>CAWCSA010000026.1:0-152487 GCA_963798015.1 uncultured Alphaproteobacteria bacterium | reverse complement strand
GCGCCATCGGCTCGTGACGCGAGCAACTGGGGGCGTCATCCACAGGCCCCTGCCCGCCGAGCCTCGACCCGCGCGCCCACGCTTGCGACAATGAACGCATGGACTCGTCTGTGATCAAAGCCGTCGGCTTCGTGCATCTTCACGTGCACAGCGCCTATTCGCTGCGCGAGGGCGCGCTGAGCGTCGAAATGCTGGCCAAGCTCGCCCAGGCCGACGCCATGCCGGCGCTGGCGATCACCGACACCAACAACCTGTTCGGCGCGCTCGAATTTTCTGAGAAGCTCGCCAAGAGCGGCGTGCAGCCGATCATCGGCGCGCAGATGACCATCGATTTTGCCGACGCGGCCCCTGCCTTCTGGCGTGGCGTCGAGCGGGACAATGCGCGCGCGCCGATCGTTCTCCTGGCGCAGAGCGAGACCGGCTACGGACATCTGATGCGCCTCGCCTCGGCTTTGTGGCTCGATCCCAAGGATGGCGACGACGCGCATCTTCCGTTCGCCGCGCTGGAAGAATGCCCGGGCCTGATAGCGCTTACCGGGGGCCCTGGCGGGCCGATCGACCGGGCGCTGAGAGCAGGCCTTGGCGACCTGGCTGAGAGCCGGCTCAAGCGCCTGGCGCAAGTTTTCGGTTCCCGGCTCTATGTCGAGATCCAGCGCCACGGGCTCGACAGCGAGCGCGCAACCGAGCCTGACCTCATCGCTCTCGCCGACCGCGCTGGCTTGCCCCTGGTTGCGACCAACGAACCCTATTTCGCTTATCCCTCGGACTATGAAGCGCATGACGCGCTGCTCTGCGTCGCGGAAGGCGCTTTGGTGTCGATGGCCGACCGCCGGCGCCTGTCGCCCGAGCATCGGTTCAAGACGCGCGAGGAAATGGTCGAACTGTTCGCCGATCTCCCCGAGGCGGCGCATGCCAGCGTCGAGATCGCAATGCGATGCGCCTATCGGCCTTTGACGCGAAAGCCGATCCTGCCACGCTTTTCGGTCGCTGGCGGCGCTCCTCCTGACGAGGAGCACGAGCTCAGGCGTCAGGCGAGCGAGGGCCTGAGCGCGCGCCTTGCCGCGCACGGGCTGACCCCTGGACACACCGGGGAGGACTATTCAAAGCGCCTCGCCTTCGAGCTCGACGTCATCGTCAACATGAAGTTCGCCGGCTATTTCCTTATCGTCGCCGACTTCATCAAATGGGCAAAGGCGCAAGGCATTCCGGTCGGTCCGGGGCGCGGTTCGGGCGCCGGCTCGGTCGTCGCCTGGGCGCTCACCATCACCGATCTCGACCCCTTGAGGTTTGGCCTCCTGTTCGAGCGGTTCCTCAATCCCGAACGCATCTCGATGCCCGATTTCGACATCGACTTCTGTCAGGACCGCCGCGACGAAGTGATCGCTTACGTGCGCGATCGCTATGGCGCCGACCGCGTGGCGCAGATCATCACCTTCGGCTCGTTCCTGGCGCGCGGCGTCCTGCGCAACGTCGGCCGGGTGCTTGAAATGCCACTCGGCCAGGTCGACAAGCTGGCCAAGCTCGTGCCCCAGAATCCGACCCATCCGGTCAGTCTCAAGCAAGCGGTGGCGGACGAGACGCGACTGCAGGAGGCGGCGAAGGCGGACGGGAAGGTTGCCAGGATGCTGGCGATCGCCGAACGGCTCGAGGGACTTTACTCGAACGCCTCGACCCATGCCGCCGGCATCGTCATCGCCGATCGGCCGCTGATCGAGCTCGCGCCGCTTTACCGCGATCCCAAATCGACGATGCCGGCGACCCAGTTCAACATGAAATGGGTCGAGCAGGCGGGCCTGGTGAAGTTCGACTTCCTTGGCCTGAAGACGCTGACCGTTCTCAAGCGGGCGGTCGATCTCATCGCCCGCCGCGGCGAAGCGATCGACCTCGAAAAGATCCCGCTCGACGATGCCAAGACCTACGCCATGCTCGGGCGCGGCGAAACCGTCGGCGTGTTCCAGGTGGAAAGCGGCGGCATGCGCAAGGCGCTGGTCGACATGCGGGCCGACCGCTTCGAGGACCTCATCGCGCTGGTCGCGCTCTATCGCCCGGGCCCGATGGCGAACATTCCGACTTATTGCGCCCGCAAGCTCGGACAGGAGAAGCCCGATTTCATCCACCCGTTGATCGAGCCGGTCCTGAGCGAGACCTACGGCGTCATCATCTATCAGGAACAGGTGATGCAGATCGCGCAGACGCTGTCGGGCTATTCGCTTGGCGAAGCCGATATGCTGCGCCGCGCGATGGGCAAGAAGATCAAGAAGGAGATGGACGCGCAGCGCGCCCGCTTCGTCGATGGCGCGGTCGAGCGCGGCCTCACGCGCGCCAAGGCGGACGAGATCTTCGATCTGCTCGCCAAGTTCGCCGATTACGGATTCAACAAGAGTCACGCCGCGGCCTATGCGTTGATCGCCTATTGGACAGGCTGGTTCAAGACCAACCACCCGGCTGAATTCCTCGCCGCCTCGATGACGCTCGACAAGAGCAACACCGACAAGCTCGCCGAGTTCCGCACCGAGGCGCAGCGCCTCGGCATCAAGGTTGTGGCGCCGTCGGTCAACGAATCCCTGGTCGATTTCGACGTGCGAGCGGAGGCCGGAGCGCCGACCATCCATTACGCGCTGAGCGCAATCAAAGGGGTCGGCGAAGCGCAGGCGGAGGCGCTGGTCGACGCGCGCCGGTCCCGCGCATTCGTTTCGCTCAGTGATATGGCGGCGCGGCTCGATCCCCGCGCGATCAACAAGAAGGCGCTGGAGAGCCTTGCGGCGGCCGGCGCCTTCGATGGCCTGGAGCCCAATCGTGCGGCCGCCTTTGCGGCGATCGAGCCGATGCTGGCGATCGCCAATCGCGACGCAACGGAGAGAGCCGCCGGACAAGATGCGTTGTTCGGCGAAACGGAGGCGCCGCCGGTCAGGGCAAGCGCCGCGCCATGGCCCGAATCGGAGCGGCTCAGACGCGAGTTCGACGCCGTCGGCTTCTTCCTCTCCGGCCATCCGCTCGAAGTCTATGACGCGGCGCTCAAGCGCCTGAAGGCCAGGCGCTGGGCTGACTTCGCGAAAGCTGTGCGCAACGGCGAGTTGACCGCGCGGCTCGGGGCAAGCGTGCTCGATCGTTATGAAAGGCGGACGAGGAACGGCGGCAAGATCGGCATCGTGCAGCTCTCCGATCCCTCCGGAACGTATGAGGCGATCATGTTTCAGGAGGGCCTCAGTCAGTTCCGCGATCTTCTGGAGAAAGGCGCGGACGTGCTGGTGACGCTACAGGCGTCAGTCGAAGGCGAGGACGTGCGGGCGCGCATCGTCAACGTCGAGCGGCTCACGGAAGCCGCCGCCAAGGTGCAAAAGGGCCTCAGGGTGTTCGTCCGCGACGAGGCGCCGCTCGAATCGATCGAGAAGCGCTTGACCGCGCCCGGCGAGGGCGAGGTGTCGCTGGTCTTGATCCTCGGGCCGCAGCACGGCGAAGTCGAAATCCGCCTGCCCGGCCGCTATTCGGTCAGCGCGGCGATCGCCGGCGCGCTCAAGGCCGCGCCGGGAGTGGTGGCGGTGGAGCAGGTCTGAGCGGCGCGTCGCGTCTTCGTGCGCTGCGAGGCCCGAAGGCTGGGATTGAACGTCGCGGCCCTGGGTCCGAAGCGCTTGCGCCGCCCGCGCCGCTTCGCTATTGACGCGCCACGCTCAGGCGCGAAAACGCGCCTCCAGGCCGCCGTTGGGGGATAGTTCAACGGTAGAACTGCGGACTCTGACTCCGTCAATCTTGGTTCGAATCCAGGTCCCCCAGCCATTTTAACCATCTGAATTCGCTCAGGGCGGCCGTCGGATGGTCGCCGATGAGGACCAGTTTTCCGAGGGGCGCTCAAGGATCGTTGCGCGATTGATCCTGAAGATACCTGGATCCTGGCTGGTCGGCTAAATCGCCGATTTGCTCATCAACCGCGCGCGAAACACCGTACGCTCTGGCAATTTCAGCCATGTCCGCATCGCCGCCTCATTGTCGAACCGCCCCGCCGCCGGCAACGGACGAGCTTCGCCTTCGACGTTCAGCACATCGGTTCGCAGTGGCCAGGGGGAGAGGATGAAATCAAAAGGATGACCGGGCCGTTCGATGAGGCGCAAAGTTTCAGTCCCGCCGCGCGTGTTGGGCGCCTCCAGATCGATCGGCGTCTTCAATTCGCCGCACAGGCCCAGCGATAGGGCGTCGACAAGCGCCACAAGCGTCGTTTCTTTTTGAAGCGCTGCGGGTTCCAGTCCAAGCGTCCTGGCCCATTTCGCCTCGAGCGGCGCCTGTGTCTCCAGATACGCTTGCGCCGCCGCAGCGTCCGCTTCGCTTATGCGATGGCGGTCGGTGTAGCGGCGGTAGATCACTCCGCCATGGCGCGAAACGAGCAACGCGACATGTGCGCCCCAGGCGGCGAGCGCACGCTCGACGCCCTGCCGCCACATCGGCGAATGCACTGCGGCGCCGATCTCGCGAAAGAGATGCGGGCGGCCGGTCTGCGGATTGAAGGTCGGCGCGGTTTCCCAGTCTAGCCAGCCAATATCGTGCTGCTCGCCTGCGAGCAGCAACGATTTGTCGAGGCGTTCGGCCCAGGCGCGCAGGATCTGGCCAGAGATCCACGCATGGGTCGGTTGGCTGACGGCAAGAACGCGCGAGGGCTCAGTCCGAAAGAGCATTGGCGCAGCCTAAACCCATTCAGCGGGACAAAAAAGCAGTCGCGTCCCGCCTGTGGTCACTCCTCAACGATAACCGCCTGAGGCAGGTCGACGAATTGTTCGTCCCCGGCAGTTCCATCGACAAAAGTCAGCACGGCGAATCGTCCGATGCGTTCGAGCGGACTCAGAGGATGATGCCAAGTGTCGGCCTTGTAGTTGATGCCGGTGTCTCCGGGCACGCGAAAGGCCCGGATCTTTTCGAAGTCCGGCATTCCACCTTCGCCATGCGGGGCGACGATCACCAGGTAGCTCGCGCAGTCGAGCGGCGCGAAGGCTTGTGACGAATGGACGTGCCGCTCCATCTGGAATGCAGTGAGAGGCAGCGCTTTGGGCTCGACTGTCGCGATCGACAGGCGCGGTCGCGCGCCGGTGCGTGCGTTCTGCAATTCTTCAATCAGCTCCTGACGACCTTTTCCTGGTCGCGCAGGCGGAAGAAGCTGTCCGAAAGGGGCAAACGCCTCTGCCTCGACCGGTTCGATCTTCAAGCGCTTCATCAGGCAACCTCACAAGGATGCTCGCTCAGCCAGTGCTTTGCGATATCCAAGCGCCGACAGACCCAAACATCCGGTTTGCTCTTCACATAGTCGAGGAAACGCGCAAGGCCGGAGGCTCGGCTGGGATGGCCGAGGAGGCGCATATGCATCCCCACATTCATCATTTTGGGCGACTCGCGCCCCTCTTCATACAGGAAGTCGAAAGCCTCTCGCAGGATCGTGAAGAAGTCCTCCCCGGTCCCCAAGTTCGCCGTGCCCCATTTCAGATCGTTGTTGGTGAGCGTGTAGGGCACGATCAGCTGGGGACGCCCCTCGGCGATCACATAATACGGCAGCTCATCGGCGTAGCTGTCGCTGTCATAGATAAAGCCGCCTTCCTCCATCACGAGGCGTCGTGTGTTGATGCTCGGTCCATAGCGGCAGTACCACCCTGACGGACGTTGCCCAACCGTACGCTTCAGACTCTCGACAGCCATGCGGATGTGCTCGCGTTCCGTCGCTTCGTCGAGCCTGAAGTGCTCGATCCAGCGCCAGCCGTGGCAGCAAATGTCATAGCCTGCCTCTTTGATCGCTTGCGCCGCCGGCGGATTGCGCTCGAGCGCCAGAGCGCAAGCGTAGATCGTCATCGGCAGGTCTCGCTCCTTGAAGATCCGGTGCAGACGCCAGAATCCCACGCGGCTGCCGTATTCGAACATGCTCTCGGCTGCGAGATCGCGATCGCCGCGCGGAACGGCCGCGCTGGACAATTCTGTGAGAGCGGCGTCGCTGACGCCATCTTTGTCCATGATGCTGTATTCTGAACCCTCCTCGTAATTCAGCACGAAATTGAGCGCGATTCGTGCTTTGCCCGGCCAGCGCGCATCCGGCGGATTGCCGCCATAGCCGACAAAATCGCGTTCAAGCGAGAGAGGAGTCACGTCTTGGTTTCCGTCAAAAGAGGCCGGATCAGAACTGCTGCTCCTGACGGCCGCGAACAAGTTGAGACAAGGTGACGGCGATCACCAAGGCGCCGCCATAGAACATCTCCTGGATGAACGAGCTGAAGCCCAGAAAGACGAGGCCTGTAATCCCAGTGACCAGGAAATACACAGCGACGGTGGCGCCCCACGGGTTGAAACGCCCTGGCGCGATGCAGGTCGATCCAAGGAAGGCGGCGGCGAGCGCCGGCAGCTGATAAGATACGCCAGATACCGGGTCCGCCGCGCCCTGAGTGCCTGCGTAGAGGACGCCGGCCAAAGCGCCGAAGAACCCTGAAGCGACAAGACAAGCGACGCGGATGCGATCGGTGTTGATGCCGCTGAGGCGCGCCACTTCGCGTCCACGACCGACGAAAAGAATGCGCCGGCCGACCGCGGTATATTCGAGCAGGTACCAGACAAGAGCCGCGAGGAAGATCGCGTAGTAAAACTCGAGAGGGACACCGAAGAGCCGATCGACGATGACCGCATTCATGAGCGATGGCGAAATTCCGCTGATCGTCATCGAGTTGGTGAGCCATAGCGTTGCGCCATGCAGGAAGGTGCCCGTGCCAAGTGTGACAATCAGCGAGTGAATACGGAAAACGGTGATCAAGAGGCCGTTGATGAGGCCGACTGCAATCCCAAGCGCAAGCGCGGCAATCACGGCCCAGCCGATGCCAATCCCGTAATTGACGTTGAGGACCGCGACCAGCATCGACGACATCGTCATGATGAACGCGATCGAGAGGTCGAAATCGTTGGCCGTCAGGGGAATGATGAGCCCAAGCGTGACCACGACGAGAACCGCCTGGGAGCCGAGGATCGTCGAGAAATTGGGCCAGGTCAGGAACGTGTCAGGCCGCAAATAGCCGAACACCGCGATAAGCAGTAGCCACACGATGATCAGACCGAACTGCTCGAGCCTGTAGACAAACGGCGTATGCGCCGCGCGCTCCACCGAGGCTGCCTCGCGAGTGGGCGCCGAGCCGGTCATGGGCCGCCGCTTTGTTGGATGAACGCTCCGCCCGTCACGCAAAGCTTCCGGCGAGGCTGCGCTCCGCGATCGCCTCCTTGCTGATCTCGGCGCCTTCAAGGATCCCGATGACCCGGCCTGCCGCGAAGATCATGACGCGGCTGCAGATCGTGGCGAGCTGCTCGTAATCCGAACTGGCGCAAAGGACCGCGGCGCCAGCTGAAGCTGCGCTCGCGATGTGCCCGAATACCGTTTGCCGCGCGCCGATGTCCACGCCCTGCGTGGGCTCGTCCAAAAGGATCAGCTTCGGCGCCATCTGGAGCCATTTGGCGAGCACGACCTTTTGCTGATTGCCGCCGCTGAGCGAAGCGACATTCATGGTCGAGTCGGCTGGGCGAACTTCAAAACGCCGACCCATTTCGCCTGCTTCTGCAATCATCGCACGCCGGCGCAGCATCCACCGTCCGAACCGCGAGGCGAGGGTCGGCATGGTGACGTTGTCGGCGACGGGAAGAGTGCCGATGACGCCAGCGTTGGCCCGGTCGGCAGGCACCAGCACGACCCCATGGCGGATCGCGTCGCGCGGCCTGATCTTGCTGAGCTCGACGCCTCGACCGCCAATGTCGAGGGTGCCGCCGCGAGCTGCCCTTGCTCCGTAGATCAGGTAGGGAATTTCGTCATAGCCAGACCCGATCAGCCCGGTCACCCCAACGACCTCTCCGGCCGCCAGATCAAGTGAAAAACCCTCGATCGTTCCTCCGGACAGATTGTGAACGACGGCGTGGCTCGGACCGCGCGTCGCAAGAGCAGCGGGAGGGGTCATGGCGGCAAGCTTGCGGCCAACAATCGCTTCGATGAAATCAGCTTTGGTGGCGGCGCTCGTTTCTATCGTCGCAGCGACCTTGCCATCCCGCAGAACAGTCGCGCGATCCGTAATCTCCATCACCTCGTCCACGTCATGAGAAACGAAGATGACGCTTGCGCCTTTGGCCGTGACCGTGCGCACGAGCTGGAACAACCGGTCGATATCACGCTTTGGAAGAAACGGGGTCGGCTCGTCCAGCACCAAAAGCCCCGCTCCCACTCCGCCTGCCTCGTTCATCTCGGTCACCGCACGGACAATGGCGAGCAGCGCGCGCTCGACCGGCGCGATGTCGGCGACGCGCGCGTCAGGATCGATATCAATGTCGTAGCTCGCGAAGAGCGCCCGTGCGGCGCGCCGCTCCGCGCTCCAGTTCATCGCCCAGGCGTCGCGCTCCGCGAGCCGCCCGAGCAAGAGATTTTCGAGCGTTGTCAGACTCGGGATCAGACCGAGATGCTGGTGCACGAAGCTCATGCGGTGCTTCCGGAATTCGCCCGGCGCGAGCGGCAGCGCAACGTCTGCGCCGTCGATCTCCAGGCGGCTTCCCGGGTCCGGCGCGTGGAACCCGGCCAGAACCTTAATGAGCGTCGACTTGCCAGAACCGTTCTGACCCAGAAGTCCGTGCACCTCGCCTGGCGCTATTTCCAGCGAGGCGTTATCGAGGGCCTTCTGGCCCCCGAAGGTCTTGCTCAGGTCCCAAAGCCTAAGCGCCGCGACGGTCGACGCAGGCGGGCGAGCCACGCCTATTGAAGCTTCCACAGGTCTGCGTAACCCTTCACATAGGCATCGCCATAACCCTGAGAGAGCTGGGGCGGCGTCCCGGCGTCCTTCGCATTGTCCTTGGTGAAGATATAGAAGGGGATTTTCGGATCCGAGACGAGAGGGAGGCCGCAGATGCGGCGCATCTCGGCGTCGATGATCGCGTGGCCAATCCAGTCGAGATTTTCGCCGACATCCATCTGCACCCCGCCCTGCTGGACAAGGCCGAGAACGAACGGGGTGCCATTGAACGCATCGACGCCCACGCGAGCCTGCGAGCCGGTGATCGTGACCGCGGGCACAACGAACTGGCTCATGCTGTCGTAGATCACGATGATGTAATTGATCGTCGGATCGGCAAGCAGAGCCGCCTGAACGCCGGGGGTAATGCGCGTGCCCCAGTCGGTCACGTTGAAGTTCATCACCTTGGTCTTGCAGTCGGCGCAATGCTTCAATTCGGCGTCGATGCCCGCCATCATCGAGTCGGTCGACAGCGGACCGGTGGCGATCAGCTCGAGCGCGTTCATGTGCCCTTTCGTCTGCACCACCGCCCAGTCGGCGAGAAGACCTCCAGCCTTCGCGTAGTCAATCGGCACATCGCCGTCCGCATATTTCTTCACCTCAGCGGTCTGCTCGACGCCGTTGTAGTGCGACGCGATGACGGGAATCTTGGCCGCCTTGGCGGCGTTCACTTGCGGCACCAGAACGCGCGGGTCCGTCCCGGCCAGAAGATCGATGAGATCGACCTTCTGGTTCACCGCGGTATCCATCCCTTGCACCCACTGCGAACTTTGCCCTTGATTCTCCCAAGTCGTGAACTTGAAGCCTACTTTTTTTGCCGCGGCCGCCATGGCCTTCTCAATATTGGCCGTGAAAGGATTCGCGCTCGAAACGGGAATGCTAAGGATCGTCTTGCCCTTCATGCACGCTTGGGCGTCAAACGCGGGACCCGGAGCTACGAACTCGGGCTTCTTGGTGAACGGCTCGATTTGCTTCTCAAAATACGACAGATCATCCGCATGCGCCGAGGCTCCCGCCGCTACGCCGATTGTCACGCTTAAGGCGAAGCGCCAGAGCGATGAACGGTTCGCCATTTCAAGTCTCCCCTGCAGAAGCCGCTTGATCGCGGCGCGATCGCAATGGCGAAGCCCCCACGACATCGCGGACAAAGCAAACGTCATGCCGGAGCACATAGCCTCCCGCTTGATTGGAAGCCTTCGCATTGTGCAGACTTGCATTGCTCCGCTGGGGACGGCAAGCGTCTTGCACGAGAAAGCCGGGATGGACTTCCGGTTGTCGCGTTGTTGTCTTGTAACTCATCGTGGATCTGTACCGCGCGAGACGCTTCCGCGCCGATCACGGTCGGGGCGTTGTTGTATGTGGGTTGGCAAAACATGACTGTCTCGACATTCGGAGTTCCCAACCTATGAAAGTCATCGGCGTCGATGTTGGCGGCACATTTACCGACCTCATTTTCTCCGACCTCGACACCGGCGCGTTGGCGATCCACAAGGTTCCGACTACGCCGGAAGATCCCTCGGACGGGGTCATGAAAGGCATCGAGGGCCTGCTCGCGATGGCTCAGCGCAAGCCCGACGAGATTGACCTTGTCTTCCATGCGACGACGACCGCGACCAACGCCGTCCTTGAGGACAAGGGGGCCAGGGCGGGCATGATCACCAATGAGGGCTTCCGCGATGTTTTGCATATCGGACGTCATCAACGGGTCGAGCATTATTCGATCCGACAAGAGCTGCCCTGGCAAAATCGCCCTCTGATCAAGCGTCGCAATCGCATGGTGGTTCCTGGACGACTGGCGCCGCCGCACGGACAGGAACTCGAGCCGCTGGATGAAGCGCGCGTTCGCGAGGCTGCAATCACCCTCCGCGACGCCGGCGTGGAATCCGTCGCAATCTGCTTTCTTTTCTCCTACCTCAATCCGGCGCATGAGGACCGCGCCAAGACGATCGTGTCCGAGATTCTTCCGGACGCCTTTGTCACAACATCCTCCTTCGTATCCCCGCAGTTTCGTGAGTTTGAGCGTTTCACGACGGCTGCATTGGCCGCCTTTATCGGGCCAAAGGTTCGGATGTACATCACCCACCTGGATCGCTCGCTGAAGGGCATGGGGCTTAGCGCCGATCTCAGAATCATGGCCTCGAACGGCGGCGTGGCGACAGCCAGCATGGTGTCGGAGAGACCGACGCTGACGTTGCTTTCGGGGTTGGCGGCTGGCGTGCTCGCGGGGGCGTGGATCGGCGGACTGGCGGAGCGACGCAAGCTGATCACCTTCGACATCGGGGGCACGAGCGCCGACATCGGAATCATCGTTGACGGAAGGCTGGCGGAGACGGACGCGCGTTCAACATCCATCGCCGGCTTTCCGCTGCTGACCCCCATGATCGACATCCACACGATCGGCGCGGGCGGCGGCTCGATCGCTTACATCGATCACGGCGGAGCGTTTCGGGTTGGGCCCCGCAGCGCGGGCGCCGCACCTGGACCCGCCGCTTACGGAATGGGCGGCGAAGAACCGACGGTGACAGACGCCAATCTGGTTCTCGGTCGCCTCGACGCGGAGGACTTCCTCGGCGGGGGAATGAAGCTCGACGTGGAAGCGGCGCGCCGAGCTGTAGGCGGGCTCGCGAGCAAGCTCGGCCTCGGGCTCAGCGAGGCGGCGGAGGGAATTCTCAGCGTGATCAACGCCAATATGGCGAACGCGATCCGCTCCCGTACGATCCAGAAGGGCATCGACCCGCGCGGCTTCTCGCTTGTGGCCTTCGGTGGCGCGGGCCCGCTGCAGGGCGCCGAGGTCGCCGCCATTCTCGGCATTCCCGAAATGATCGCACCCCCCTACCCCGGTATCACCTCCGCCATGGGACTTCTCACGACCGACTTCAAATACGACGCCATCCGGACGGAATTTCAGGTCAGCGGCGCGGTCGATCTCAAGAAGCTGAACAAGAGCCTCGCCGAAATGCAGGCTGGCCTCACGGCGCGGTTCGCGGCGGACGACATTCCGCTTTCCGAGGTCACCTTCTCCCGCGCAGGCGACCTTCGCTATGTCGGGCAAGGTTATGAGCTGCGCGTCCCTCTGCCGGACGGCGAGATCACGGAGGAGACGCTCCCCCAGGCGTGGGCGGCGTTTCACGCGGCCCATGCCGCCGAGTACGGGCGCGATTTTGAGGCGAGCCCGATCGAGATTGTGAACGTTCGGGTGAGCGGAATCGGCCGTGTCGCGAAGTTGCGTCCGATGGAGGCGCCGAAAGGCGGTTCGCTCGAGAAGGCGAAGGTGCGCGTGAGCCCTTGCCTGTTTCGGGTTGGCGGCAAGCTCGAGAGCTTCGAGACGCCCTTTTATCGTCGCAGCGACCTCCCGGTGGAGGAGACCTTTCCCGGTCCCGCTGTCATCCTGCAAACTGACAGCACGACCCTTGTTCCCCCCGGCGCTAAAGCTCGTGTCGATTGGACCGGCAATATCATCATCGCGCTCGGAGGATTGCAATGACGGTTCATTCAGCGGTCGCTCCGAACGCCCAGCCCGCAACCCGCGTAAATCCGGTGACGGCGGCGGTAATCCACGGCGCGCTCGAAAACATTGCGATCGAGATGGGCCACAAGCTCATGCGCATGGCCTATTCGAGCATCATCCGCGAGTCCGAGGATTTTGGCGCCGCGCTGACTGACCCGGATGGAGGCCAGCTTTGCGAGTGCAAGATGAGCACCCCGCTCCAGTCCGGTCCGATCCCGGGATACATCCGCGGGATTCGAAAAGAACTCGCGAGACGTGGCGAGACGATCGCTCCGGGCGACGTCATCATGCACAACGACCCTTACGGGGGCGCCTCGCATGGGCCCGATGTCGCCTTTTGCGTGCCGGTGTTTCTTGATGACCAACTGATCGGCTTCTCGGTCACGACTGCCCATCATTTGGACATCGGCGCCTCAACTCCGGGCAGCGCGGGCATCGTTAGCGCTGTGGATACCTACGCGGAAGGCCTGCAGTTCAAGGCGATCAAGATCGTCGAGGAAGGGCACCCGAACGGGGCGGTCTGGCAGCTTCTGCGCGACAACATCCGCGCGTCCGACCTCGTTGTCGGCGACATGGAGGCGCAGATCAAGGCTGCAGAGATCGGAGCCGAGCGCTTCCTCGCGCTCGTGCGGCAATATGGGCTCGAGACCCTCATGTTGGCCTATCAGGATCTCATGGACTATTCCGAGCGCCTGATGCGTAACGCGATCCGGGCGCTCCCGGACGGCGACTATGCGGCCGAGACAACAATCGACGGTTTCCTGGACGACGAGGAGGCGAAGCGCCGCGATCTCAAAATCAAGGCGACCCTGAAAGTGCGCGGCGATGAGATGACCGTCGATCTGACAGGCACTGCGTCGCAGGTCGACGATCGACCGATCAATATGCCGCTCGAAGGCACGGTCGATTGCGCGATCTGGCTGACGCTCCGGTCCATCCTTCTCGACAGCGCCACTTATGGGAACGTGCCGCAGAACATGGGGCTGACCCGTCCGATTCACATTGTCGCGCCAAAGGGAACCCTTGCGAATCCCACCTTCCCGGCGCCGGTCATCGCGCGTTTCTGTCCGGGCAATGCGCTTGCTGACACGGTCATGAAGGCGCTCGCCCCATGCGTCCCCGGACAGGTGAGCGCTGGCATCGGCAATCTGCGCTGCGTTGCGTTCACCGGGCTCCATGAGGGGCGCCACTGGGTGCAGATGGAAATTCTCGAAGGGAGTTACGGCGGCAGACAGGGTATGGACGGCATGGACGCGGTCGACACCCTTTACGCCAACACGCGAAACAATCCGATCGAGGACATCGAGTCCCATCTGCCGCTTCGCGTCAGCCGCTACGAGCTGCGCGATCAGGCACCCGCCAAAGGCAAGTGGCGCGGCGGCATCGGCTCCATCCGCGAATTCGCCTTTCTGTCTGACGGCGCCTTCTCGGTCGAGGGCGAGGGACACAAGTATCGCCCATGGGGTTTTGCCGGCGGCGACGACGGCTCGACCGCGTCCCTCTCGCTGCGCCCAGCGTCAGCTGCCGAAGCGGCTCTCCCGTCCAAGGTCCCCTATCGCGGAGCGAGCAACGGCGACCGGTTGGTGGCGGTCGGGCCGAACGGCGGCGGTTACGGCAACCCGCTCGAAAGGGACCCTGAGGCCGTGCTGAGCGATATGCTCGACGGCTACATTTCAGCCGAGCAGGCGAAAGCGGACTATCGCGTCGTGATCAGAGGCAAGGCCTTGGACGCGGTCGCAACCGACGCGCTGCGGGCAAGCGCGGCTGCGGCGAAATAGCGAAGGACGGGCTTCCTTGCGCGCGATCGTCATCGACGCTCCCGGCGTGAAAGACAATTTGCGGGTTGGGGAAGCGCCACAGCCGATACCCGGTCCCGGCGAGGTGTTGATCGACGTCGCCTATTGCGGCTGCAATTTCGCCGACACGATGATCGTCAGCGGAACCTATCCTCATCCGAAAGGCTATCCGATTGTCGGCGGCCTCGAGGTCTCTGGACCGATCGCCGCGCTCGGACCGGGCGTCACCGGCGCGAAGGTCGGCGATCGCGTCGCGGCCTTCCTGGAGGAAGCGGGCGGCTTCGCCGATCAGTGCGTGGCGCGGGTCGAACGCCTGATCCCGCTCCCGAAAGGGATGGGGCTCGATGTCGCGGCGGCGTTTCCGATCCAGGGGCTCACCGCGTGGCACCTGCTCCACAATGTCAGCGTCACCAAGCCGGGCGGCGTCATTCTCATCCACGCCATTGGCGGGGGCGTGGGTCTGTTCGCGACACAGCTTGCCGTGCGCGCCGGCGCGACAATCATCGGAACCGTGGGCACGAAAGGCAAGGAGGCGCGCGCGCTCTCGTACGGCGCGGCCAAGGTCGTCAACCGGGACGACGAGGATTTCGTTGACGCCGTGATAAGTTTCACTCAAGGCAAGGGCGTCGACAAGGTGCTGGACTCGACCGGCGCCAGCATCCTCGACCGCAGTTTCTCGACCGTCCGCAACCTTGGTCACGTGGTGAGCTTTGGCGAGGCAGAGGGCCGGCCATTCCCCAATCTTTGGGAGCGCCTGGTGGCGAAGTCGCTCACCTTCACCCGCTTCCACCTTGGCCACGCGGACTTCTCCTCCGTCGCCTGGCGCCGTTCGATCGACGCAGTCGTGGGCGGGATCATGGATGGGAGCCTGAAAGTCCCGCTTGAAGAGACATTCCCCTTCGGCGAAGCGCGCGCCATGCTGGATCGGCTGGCTTCACGCCAGGTCGCGGGCAAGCTCATCCTCGCCGTCAACCCGAGCTGACCGACGCCGATGCCTCAGATCAAGGACGCCCGACTGCTCGCGGATCTTCGCCAGTTAGCCGAGTTCGGCGCCTACAAGAGCGGCGTGCACCGACCGACGTTTTCTGCCCAGGACATCGAGGCGCGCCGCTGGCTCGCGGGACGTTTCACGGAAGCCGGGCTTGCGGCCTCGATCGACGGCATCGGCAACGTATTCGGCCGATCGCGCGCGACCGGGCCCAAGCTCTTGATTGGTTCGCACACCGAATCCCAGAACCATGCAGGCTGGCTCGATGGCGCGCTCGGCGTCATTTACGGATTAGAAGTCGCGCGCGCATTCCGCGAAGATCCTCGCACGGCCGGCGCCGCGATCGACGTCGCCTCCTGGGCGGACGAGGAAGGACACTTCGGCTCCTTTCTTGGGAGCCGCTCCTTCATTGGCGACGTCACCGACGGAGAGATCGACAAAGCGCGCGACCACAACGACGGAACGCCTCTGCGCGAGGCGCTGGCGAATGCGGGCCTCAGCGAGAGCAAGCGCGAAACGATCATGGGCTCGGATTACCTCGGCTATCTCGAAGCCCACATCGAGCAGGGCGACACCCTCGACGAGGCGGGACTGCATCTTGGCGTAGTCACCGGCATTGTCGGCATCCGCCAGTATCGCATCGTCTTCACAGGTGAGGCCAATCACGCGGGCACGACGCGCATGGTCAAGCGCAAGGACGCGAGCGTCGCGCTCGTCAAACTGGCCGCAGCGATTGCGGAGCGCTTCCCGCAAATCTCTGGACCCCGCAGCGTCTGGACGACAGGCGCGATCCATATCGAGCCTGGACAACCGAGCATCGTTCCGGGACGCGCCAGGATGATGTTTCAGGTGCGCGATCTCGAGGCGTCGCAATTGCAGCGTTTCGAGGACTTGCTCCTTGCGCTGCTCGCTGAGGCCAATTCCGCGGGCCCCTGCGCGGTCACGATGGAAACCCTCTGGACAGTCAGCCCCGTGCTGATGTCACAGGCGTTTCAGGATGCGTTGAGCCACGCGGCCGAAAAGCATGCGCCGGGCGGGTTCATCTCGATGCCGAGCGGGGCCGGGCACGATGCGCAGATCCTGGCGCGAAAGCTTCCTGCGGGCATGTTGTTTGTGCCCAGCATCAAAGGCGTGAGCCACCACTGGACGGAGGATACGAGCGAAGCCGACATCGTGCTCGGCTGTCAGACTCTTGCCGATGCGGCGGAGGAGATCGCGCGGCAAGGCGTCTGATTGGGAGCGCCTACAAGCGCAGTGCGCGAGCGAGCTTAAGCTTTCAGTTCTCTTCGGTCGCCATCAACACTGCCATCGCCGCATCGACGCCACCGCTTCCGATCGGCACGCCTGCGACCTTCAGTCCCATCTCCACGCCGGAGATAGCGCCAAGCAGCGTGAGGTCATTGATGTCGCCGAGATGGCCGATGCGAAAAACCCGGTCCTTGAGAATCCCAAGGCCGTTGCCGAGGCTCATGTTGAACCGGCGCAAGATCAGCGCGCGCAAAGCGTCAGCGCTGTGGCCCTCTGCAAGACGAACAGCCGTCAGCGACGACGAATATTCTGTCGGCTCAGCGCATTGCAGTTCGACTGCGCCCGCTTGTCCCCAAGCCTGCACGGCGGCTCGGGTCGCCAGGCCATGACGATCGTGCCGGGCGAAAACGTTCGGCAAGCCCTCTTCGTCGAGCATCGCCAGCGCTTCCTGCAAGCCGCGCAGAAGATTGGTTGCCGGCGTGTACGGGAAATAAAAACCGGAATTGGCATCGAGCATTGGCCGCCAGTCCCAATAGGCGCGGACCAGCCTCGCCGTCCTCGAGGCCTCCAACGCGCGCGCGCTGACGGCATTGAAAGACAGACCCGGCGGGAGCATCAGCCCCTTCTGGCTCCCGGCGACGGTGACGTCCACGCCCCACTCGTCGTGGCGATAGTCGATCGAAGCCAACGACGAGATCGTGTCGACAAGCAAGAGCGCTGGATGTCCGGCCCTGTCGATCGCTCTCCGCACGGCGGCGACAGGGCTGACGCAGCCGGTCGAGGTCTCGTTATGAACGACGCAGACCGCGCGGATCTTTCCGTCTTTGTCGGCTTTCAGCGCAGCCTCGATGGCGGCGGGGTCGGCGCCGCGTCGCCAGTCGGTTTCCAGAAGGATCGGCTCGAGCCCGAGGCGCTTCGCCATTTCGCTCCAGAGCGAGGCGAACCAGCCTGTGCGCGCCATCAGCACAGTGTCGCCGGGCGAGAGCGTATTGACGAGCGCGGCTTCCCACGCGCCCGTGCCGGAGGCGGGAAAGATCAGTACGGGACCGCTCGTCTGGAAGACGCGCCTGAGGCCGGTCAGAACCGAACGCCCGAGCGTGGCGAAGTCGGGGCCGCGATGATCGATCGTCGGTTCCGAGATCGCGCGCAGGACACGGCCAGGCACGTCGGTGGGCCCGGGAATTTGCAGGAAGTGGCGGCCGGGGGAACGCGTATTCATAAAGCCGCCTCAAGTTGAGGAAGTGGTGGAGGAGGAACGGCGCCCGAAACCTCGCGAGCAAAGGCGAGAAGCTGTTCATCGGCGCCGAAGGCGGCCGCGAGATGCGCGCCGATCGGCAATCCGGATCGCGATAGGCCGATCGGAATATTGAGCGCGGGGACGCCGGTGACATTCACCCAGCCGGTGAAGATCGCGTGGTCTCGTGGACCGGCCGGCTTGCCGTCGATACGATCCGGATAAGGCGCCTCGGCCGGCCACGGAAGCGCCGCGGCCGTCGGCGTCAGAACCAAATCGACGCCGTCGAAAAGCTCGGCGACAAGTCGGCGAAGCGCGGACACAGCCTCCAATGCGCCTAGATAGTCCGCGCCCGACACCTTCCTTCCATCTTCCGCCATTGCGCGCGCGGGGGCGCCGGCAAGTTTCTCGTAAGTCGGGTTTTCAGCCATGAGCCACGCCACACCCGCGCGCGAGACAACATGCCAGACACGCGCCGCGATCTCGAGATCGAAGAACACCTTGCCTTCATGAACCTCATTTCCCATCGACGACAAATCTTGTGCGAGCGCCTCGACTTGAGACGCGACCTCCGGATCGACGGGCGCAGCGCCGAAACGCGAGACATAGAGGATGCGTGCGGCCTTCCTTGGCCAAGCCGGCGCGGGCGCGATAGACGAGCGCCAATCGCGCGGATCGGGGCCGCGCAGCACTGCGTCAAGCATGAGCGTGTCCTCGACTGTCCTCACGAGCGATCCGATGGTCTCGAAGTCAGTGAGAATCGCCGGGAGTCCGTCGGCGCGTGGCCAACGGCCGATGGATGGCTTGTAGCCGACAAGGCCGGTGTGGCAGGCGGGGCGCCTGATCGAGCCGCCGCCATCCGTGCCGATCGCAGCGGGGACGAAGCCCGCAGCGACGCTCGCCGCCGCGCCGCCGCTCGAGCCTCCGGGCGTGAGCTCGGTGTTCCATGGGTTGCGCGTGACGCCGAACAAGTCGTTGCGCGTATAGCCCTCGAGCGTGAACTCGGGCACGTTCGTCTTGCCGATGACGATCATTCCCGCGCGCCTGAGCTTCGCTACCGGCAGTTCGTCCTGCGCAGGCCGATAGTCTTGGAGCGCGCGGCTTCCCCATGTCGTCGGAAAGCCGGCGACGTGGAGATTGTCCTTGACGGAGATCGGAATGCCGTCGAGCCGGGAATGAGCTCGCCCATGCGAGCGCCGCTCATCGCTTTCTTCGGCGGCGGCAAGCGCGCCGGAACGATCAAGCGCAACGAAGCTGTTCAGACGCGGATCGGACGCCTCGATGCGCTCAAATGCGCGCTGGACGAGTCCGACGGATGAGGCTTGGCCGTTCTGAAGTTCCGCCGCCAAACCCTCAAGCGTTTCCGCCACATCTCACCTCATTGGTCCCGCGGAAGCGGTTGTCCGATCGCGGCCGGCATCCGGGACGCGCGCCCGAGAGCCGCGAGCACGAGGAGCGCGATCAAATAGGGCGCCATTTGCACGATATAGGAGCTGACCGGCAAGCCAAAGCTTTGCATGCGCAATTCGAACGCTTCCGCCGCGCCGAAAGCGAGACAGGCGATCGCCGCGCCAAAGGGATTCCAGCGCGCAACGATCAACGAGGCCAGAGCAAGATAGCCGCGACCACCGGTCATGCCGTCGGTGAAGGTTCCGACCTGTTGCAGAGAGAGAACGGCGCCGCCGATGCCAGCGATAGCGCCGCACGCCACGACCGAAGCCATGCGCACGCGGAACGGCTCGGCTCCGGAGGCCAAAACTGTCTCCGGGCTTTCGCCGGTGGCGCGTAACGTCAAGCCTGCCTGCGTGCGGCCGAGGAAGAACGCAAGCGCGACGCAGCCAACGATTGCGAGATAGGTCAGCGGCGGCAGCGCAAACAGGAGTGGCCCAATGATTGGAATATCGGCAAGGCCCGGAATCGGCCAGGGCGCAAGCGGCGTCAGGTGAATGGCAATGGGACGGCCGCCGCCGGACAGGACGCGCATGAGGTAGCTGGTCAGCCCTGCAGCCAGAATATTCGCGGTAAGGCCGGTGACCATGTTGTCCGCTCGATAGGCGACGGTGACAATCGCCACGACAAGCCCGAGCGCCGCTCCGCAACCGATTGCAAGCCCGACGCCGACGAGCGCGCTGCCGGTCGCCCAGGCGCCGATCGCCCCGCCAAACGCGCCCATGAGCATCATGCCTTCGAGCCCGACTGCAAACACGCCCGCGCGCTCGGAGAGGATGCCGCCCAACGCGGCAAACATGAGCGGCGTCGCGATGCGGATGGCGGCTTCCAGAAACTCGATCACGCCCGCCTCACCGTCGCGGCGAGGATGAACAGCATGGTGAGGCCTTCGATCACCACGACAAGGGCGGAGGGAACGCCGATCTGCCGCTGCATCGACAGAGATCCAGCCTCGAGAAGACCCACGAACAAAGCCGCCGGCGCGACCGCCAGCGGCTCGACGGCGCCGAGCAGCGCGACCGTTACGGCCTTAAAGCCGAAGCCGAGTGAAAAGCCTTCGATGAGCCGATGATGGATGCCTAGAACTTCGACGCCGCCGGCGAGGCCAGCGAGCGCGCCAGACAGAAGCATGGCCGCCCAGGTGAGGCGGTCAAGTGAAAATCCCGCGTAAGCCGCGGCGCGACGGGATCGTCCGGCGACGCGAATTGCGAAGCCAAACGGCGTCAGCCATAATGTGATCGAGAGCGCCGCTGCGGCGATGAGCGCGATGACGAATCCGATATGCGCGTCGAGGCCCGGCACTTTCCAGAGCCAGGCGCTCGGCGGCAGGATCGGCGATTGCAGGAACCCCGCGCCGGCTTGCCCAAGCGGTCCCGCCAGCGCCTGCTGGACGAGCAGCGCCCCGACGAAATTCAGGAGGAGCGTGACGAGCACCTCGTGGACGCGGCGCCCGAGATGGATGGCGGTTGCGATCGCGGACCACAATGCGCCGAGCGCGGCCGCTCCGATCAGCGAAGCGGGCGCGATGAACCAGGGCGCGGAGGACGGCCAGTGAAGCGCGACCGCCGCCGCGCCCAGTCCGCCGAGCGCGATCTGGCCTTCGGCGCCGATGTTGATGATTCCAGCGCGAAAGCAGAACGCGACCCCTGATCCCGCCAACAGATAAGGCGTCGCCCGGTTGAGCGCGACGCCCAACTGGTGCGGAGACCCGGCGGCGCCCATCGCAAGTGCAGCGAACGCGGCGAGCGGATTGTGCCCTGAGAGCGCGACCAGCGCCGCCGCGCAAATAAGCGAAAGGACGACCGCCACGACGATGCGCAGCCCGATCCCTTCCGCCACGACGAACCGGAGCGAGGCGAAGCGAGGCGCAGACGTCCGCAAGTTCGGCGGCACGGCTTCAATCATGCGGCTCGGCCGGACATCCAAAGGCCGATCTGCGCGAGATCGACTTGGTCGCGCGGCATGATCCCCACGAATTGTCCATCCGCCATCACCGCGACGCGGTCGGAGACGTCGAGCACCTCTTCCAATTCGGACGAGACATAGAGGATTGCCGCGCCGGCGTTCCGGAGGGCGAGCGTCTGTTCAATAACGAAGCGGGTCGCTCCTGGATCAAGACCCCAGGCGGGCTGATGGGCGATGAGCGCCGCCGGCTTTCGGTCGAACTCTCTCGCGACGACGATCTTCTGCTGGTTGCCGCCGGACAATCGCGCAGCCTTCGTTTCGGTCGAAGGCGCGCGGATGTCGTAGGCGCGCATGAGTGCGTTCGCCTTCTCGTCCAGTCCTGCGGGAGAAAGAAAGGCGCCTGACGCGAAAGGGCGTCGGCCGCTGTCGCGCAGCATCAGATTCTCGGCGACCGACATCGACTTCACCAGCGCCGTTTGACCCCGGTCTGCCGGCATGTAAGCGAGGCCGGCGTCGATGCGTTCGGTAACGGAGGCGCGCGCAAGTTCTTGGCTATCGAGCCGGATCGAGCCTGCGATTGCTGGCCTCAAGCCGGCAAGGGTCTCTACAAGTTCCAGTTGACCGTTGCCGTCGACGCCCGCGACGCCGAGGACTTCGCCCGCTCGCACGTCGAAAGACAAGGGACCCACGCCCCGACCGGCGAGGCGATCGACCGAGAGCCGTGTCGCGCCCTGCGGGGCCGCCCGGGGGCCATGCGGAATCGTGACATCGCGTCCGACCATCATCGTCGCAAGTTCGCCCCGCGTGACGGCGCCGACGCGCGCGCTTCCGGATACGCGCCCCAGTCGCAAAACCACTACGCGATCGCAGACCTCGAGGACTTCGGGCAACTTATGGGTGATGAAAGCGATACCCTTCCGTTCGGCACGGAGCCGCCGGAGGATCGACAACAGTTCGGAAACTTCACTCGGCGCGAGATTGGAGGTTGGCTCGTCCAGAATCAGCAATTGCGCGTCGCGAAGCACGGCCTTGAGGATCTCGACCCGTTGCCGGCGTCCAAGCGGCAGGTCGGCGACCATCGCGTCCGGATCGAGGCCGAGGCCAAAGCGAAGGCTCTCCTCCCGGACCCGCTTCGCCATTTCGCTCCGGTGCAGAATGCGGCCCGCCTCCGGCCACCCGAGCATGACATTCTCGACCACCGTCATCGCGTCGACCAGCATGAAATGCTGATGGATCATCGCAATGCCGCGCGCCATCGCGTCCGCTGGCCTGTGCCTGACGAGCGCCGTGCCGTGAAGGACGATCGAACCGGCGTCAGGCGCGATCAGGCCGAACAGCACCTTCATGAGCGTGCTTTTTCCGGAGCCGTTCTCGCCCAAAAGGCCAAGGATCTCCCCGGCATTCACCTCGAGATCGACGCCATCGACCGCCCGCACCGGACCAAAACTGCGAACGATGCCGTGCATTGCGAGAATGGGGGCCATGATCCTAATGGCCGTTGCGATGACGCCCGTCCGGGCCAGCCACGCTGCATGACATCCCGAGGGTCAAGCGCTAGCCGCCGCCGCGCGCGTCTTGCTCCGTCGGCGTGATCTTGAGCGCCCCTGTCTTGAACTGCGCCGCCATGTCGTCAAGCTCCTTGACGACCGCCGCGGGCACAATCGGATTGAACGCCTTGCCGGGTTCGTATTCCAGCGAGGCGCCGGTCACGGGCGCCGTGTCGTAGCCATATTGAACAAACGTTCCGAACAATTTGCCCGACTTCACCTGATCGGCGGTCGAGCCGAACATTGCCGGCCAGTCCTCAACGATGTTTGTGAGCACCGCTTCAGGCGCGATCTTGGTCTGGTCCGGCCCGCGTCCGGTCGCATAAACATTCTTCTCTTTGGCGGCCTGCACAATGCCGGCTTCCGCCGCGTTCAGTTTGCCGGTGATGACGTCGGCGCCTCCCGCAATCAACGAGAAGGCGGCTTCCTTCGCCTCCGCCGCGTCCTCCATATCCTTGATATAAATGATGCTGACTTTCGCCCCAGCCTTTTCCGCACAGATGCGGAATCCGCCGGCTTGCGCGGTTATGTTCGGAACGCCCTGCAATCCGTAAACGCCTCCCACTTTGCCCGTCTTGCTCATGCGAGCGGCAAGGTGACCGAGCTGACAGCCAAACTGCGCGTTGTTCCAGTCTATGGACATCACGTTTGGCGGCTTGCCTTCGTTGCCGCTGACGGCGATGAACTGCGTCTTGGGGAAATCAGGGGCCACCTGCTCCATCGCCGAGACGAAACGCCCGGAATGGCCCATGACCATTTCGTAGCCCTGGTTGGCGTAGTCGCGCAAAGCTTCGGCTTCGTCGGCGTCGGAAACGTTCTCCGAATAGGCCGTCTTGAAGCCATGCGGCTCGAGGCTCTTCAGGATCGAGTAGCCGAGCGCGTTCCAGCTCTGATCGTTGGCGCTTCCGGGCAGCAAAATCGCGGCTTTGTCTTCCGCCTGAGCGGTCGAAGCGCCAACCAAGGCGACGGCCAATGACACGCCGGCCAAAAAGGCCGAGCGGTGCGGCGGAGGTGAAGTTTTCATGGAAAGAACCTCTCATGTCGCTTGGGTGAGGAGCCGTCGTGGCGACGGTGATCTTGCACGATATCTCATGCAATAGCTGCGCCATCCCCCGCGCTCAGACGCGGACGATCGCGGCGATCGGCGCCTCCCCCGGCCTGCACTGGTGTTCGGTTCCCCCCGACACGAAGATGGCGGCGTCGCCGGTGACGGACGCAATGACGGCGCCGAGCGCGGCGCGCGCATGGCGCTCGTAATTGATGTCCGCGTCGGACAGCATCGTGGTGCGGCGTCCGCGCAGCATGCCGTTTGGCGGCGCCTCCGCCTTGGCGAAAATTGCGACAATCCGCTCAGGGTCGACCGCTGCCTGCGAATCTCCGATTGCGTCGCGCGCCGCGGCGCGCACGGCGTTCGCGTCGACGACATCGGAGAGAACCGCATGCCCGATCCGCAAATCTCCGCCAGCGGTCTCTGAATTGCCAAACAGGAGGATTTCGCAGTTCTTGAGTTCGCCGCCAGCGGACGTGTTTGCGACGGAAGAGAAGAGATCCATCCGCTGCGCGATGACGGCGTCGCTCAGGTCGGATTCCCTGACTTCTCCGAGCCCGAGCGCGACGCCGAGCGCGGTTGCGCCCCGGGCGAAGGCCTTTGAGCCGTTGGGGTCGCGCGTGACGAGTTTGACGCCGCGTCGATCCGCGTCAGCGACCGCGGCTGGTGTGAGCAGCGGTCCCTTGACCTGAACGTAGTGCACGTCCTTTCGATCCACGATGCCGGCCTCGTCCTGCGCGCGCCTGACGGCTGCAGCGACTTCTCGAACCTCCGTCAAAGTCCCAACTTCCTCAGGCGCAAAATCGCGTGTTACGCCCAGGCCGAAGGCAAGCCGCTTTCCGCCGGCCTTTTCGGAGGCGCTGCGCGTGAACAGGGTGGCGTGAGGACTGAGCACGCCTTCCGTGCCGCCGGACCAGACAAAGGCGACGCGTTTCACAACCTCTTCCGGAGAGACGCCAAGGCGCTTCGCGATGGCAATCGAATAGGAAAGCGTGGCGAAGCCGCGCGTGAAGTCGTTGGCGCCCCCATTCCCCTCTGTCTTCCCGATCAGCGCGACGATCTCGGCGGGAATCACTTCGCCGTTGTCAATGAGACGCTCCAAAGCGGAAGCGTCGTTGGGACTGTTCATTGGCAGCTTGTGTACGCCGACCCGCAAGGAATCCTCCAATTCACGAAAACGATAATGATCCGACTCCAGTCTTGAGGCAACGGGATCGTCAATCCGGCGCCGGCTGCGGTCCCCGTGAGGGAGGAGGCGGTGTGAGCGACCGCCGCGCAGCGACGGCGCTAACGAATTGGCCAGCGACCGGGATTATGAATGGCGCCGGTCAAAAAATCCGGCCAATCGCGCTCGAAGAACGGGCTGTGGTCATGGTTCAAACGTCGGATCGGACGCACCTCGCAGACGAAGACTCCAGCGTCAAACCGCACATGAATCTGCTCCGCCCTGTCCTCGGCTCGCTCGGACACGAAACGGACGTCCTCAAGCACGCCGACGCGGGCCTCCGGCACGCGATCGCCCGTGGGCGCACAAATCGCTCTCGCTCCGCGGCTGCCGCTGCCGCGCGCGATGTAGAACGCAAGCGCCGTGAGCACGGCTTCCGACAGGAGGGCGGTCTGCCGCCACTGGAGCGCCTTCAAGGCTTCATGCGCGCCGGAATAGGCGATGCCTTGCTGACGAATGCTCTCGTTCAGCGCGCGCGCCGCGGCCAACGCCTGTTTCACATCGGCCGCGTTGCAAAGCACCCCGGAATGATCGCTCATGCGATCCTGGACATCCTTGCCGATTGATTTGACGGTTAGCGGACTGTCCGCCTTGAGGACCTCGAGGATTCGCGCGACCGCCTCGTCGATCAGGCCCAGCTCCGGCGCGTTCGAGGCCCGCGCATTGCGGCGGGCGGCCGCGTGCTCGGCGCAGCGTGTGCCGAGCACCTGGCCGGCGTTGAGCGCCGCCCCGCCCGGTCGCGTCACGCCGTGAGTTCCGGCCGCTTCGCCGACGGCGTAGCACCCCTCGAGGCTGGTCGCGCCCCAGCCATCGACAGCGAGACCGCCATTCATGTGCTGATTGTTGACCGCGAATTCGAGCGGATCGCGCGTGATGTCGTATTTGTAGCGCTTGTAGAGCTCGATCGAGAGAGGGTTCATCTTGCGGAGCCGGTCGAGGGGCTTTTCCAGCAGCGCGCCAGCGTTCTTAAGGTAGGCCCGCACGTCCGGGTCGAGCCGATCGAGATCGAAGTCAGTGTCGCCCGGAACGGGAAGCGGATTGCTGTTGAAGTCCATGAAGACTTTTCGTCCGGCCTGGGTCTCCCTCACGATGGCGAGATCCACGAGGCTCGAGCCAAAGTCGAGCATGCGCGTGGCGTGGAACGGCCACTGGTAACCCTTGCGAAACACGTTCGACGCCAGCTCCTGCGTCGTCCGATAATAATCGGCGAGGAAATTGCGTTCGTTCCCGCGCGCATCGCGCGAAAAAATATAGGGCATCGCCTGGACATAGGTGCCCGAAAGGTTCCACGGAAAATTGTTGCGCGAGGTGCTGATGCCGAACTGGCTCTCGGTGAGGTTGACCGCTTCAAGCCCCGCTTCCATCGCGAGCCCGAGCGAGCCAAAGCAATGCCTGGGATAGACGCTGTCGCGATAGAGTTCCCCGGGCCCTCCCGTCGCGATGACGACGACGTCGCTTGAGAATACGACGAGCCCCAAGGGATTGTCGTCCGCGCGGCGTTTGGGCGAGATGGCGACAACCCCGACGCAACGCGGTTGCTCGCCTGGCTCAATCAGCAGATGGATGCCGGTCGTGTGATTGAAGATCGGCGCGCTTAACCGGACGGCTTCTTTCGTTAGCGCCTGAACCATGAGGCGCGACGTACGGGGGCCGCAGCTCGTCGCGCGGCCCACCTCGTCATGGTCGGTCTGATAGCGCAGCACGCCCCCGAGGGGATCCTGCGGGATCGGCAGTCCCATGAACTGCAGTGACGAGAGCGCGCGCGGCGATCCCACCGCTTCGATGTAAGCCGTGTCCTCGTTCATCGCCCCGCCCGCGCCGAGCGCGTCGGCCATGGCTCGATAGTCGTCGCCCTGTCCCGCGCCGTTTGCGGTGTGGAGGGTCTGCTTGTCGGAACCGGAGCATGCGGAAGTTCCGCCAAAGGCGCTCTGGGTCACGATCATAACGTCGAGGTCGCGCCGCTTCATTTCGACCGCCGCCCGTAGTCCGGCGGCGCCGCTGCCCAGCACGAGCGCTTCGCTCCGATGGAGGGGAATTGAGAAGCCGCGCGCAACGACAGTCTCTTTCGCCTGCTTCTCGGTCGTGAGCCGCGGCATCTCTATGTCGGTGAGGGCGTCGAGGATGTTCTGGGGAATCGTTGCGCTCAAGTCTGGTCCTGGGATGGGATTGACGGGATGGTAAGGAACAGTTAGTGCTATTAGCACGTTCCAATTCAAGCGACAAGAATGCAGATTTGCTGGGCCTTTCCAGAGAGAAATGAAGTCAAGGGAATTGGAACGTACCAATTGGATGCCCGAGTGAACAAAGAGACACGCAGGCAGATGGAGGGGCGCAAAGGGCGCAGGACGATCGTCGATGTCGCCCGCTTGGCCGGCGTGTCCAAATCGACCGTTTCCCTCGTTCTCGGCGGAAGTTCCCTCGTTGCTGAGACGACACGCGAGCGCGTCTCCGACGCGATGAACCAGCTCGGTTACATTTACCATCGCGGGGCGGCGACCCTGCGCGGCGCCAAGTCGGGGGTCATCGGCATGGTCATCAACGACCTGTCGAACCCCTTCTATGTCGAGCTCGCGATCGGTATCGAGCAGGCGTGCCAGGGCGGCGCCTATATCCCCTTTCTCGCCAACACAGCGGAAAATGCGGTTCGCCAGCAGCAGGTGATCCGCTCGATGCGCGAGCATGGGGCCGCAGGGCTTGTGCTCGCGCCCGCAATGGGGACGTCGGCGAGCGAGATTAAGCCCCTTCTTGCCGGGTTGCCGGTCGTCCAGGTTATGCGCCGCCTTCCTGGAACTCAGGGCGTCCTTCGTCACCCCGGAGAACAGGGAAGGCGCGCGAAAAGCCACCGCCCATCTCATTGCCGTCGGGCACAGCCGTGTCGCCTTTGTCGGCGGAATATCGTCGATGCTGGTCAGGGAGGAGAGGCTAGCGGGTTACAGACTCGCTCTGGAAGAGGCTGGACTTTCACTCGACCCGTCGCTCGTCATCGAAACGAGCACCAACTACTTGGGCGGCGGCGCAGCGGTCCCGCGACTGCTCAACCTTCCCGAACCTGCGACCGCCGCTCTTTGCTTCAACGACGTTGTCGCGATCGGGCTCACCCGCGCGCTGATGGAGGCGGGCGTTTCGGTGGGAGTCGACTTCGATGTCATTGGGTTCGACGACATCGAAGAGGCCAAGCACACACGTCCCGCCTTGAGCAGCGTCGCGGTCAATCCCCGCGATCTCGGTTCGCGCGCAGCCCAACTGCTCATGCGCCATCTCGCGAGTGGCGACTTCGAGCCGGAAGCCGTGCTCTGCCCAACCACCTTGGCGCTTCGCAAGTCCTGCCGGGCCGCGGGCCCTAATGAGCGAGAAGATTGATGAAGAAGCTTCGTTGGGGGTTGATTGGCGCAAGCACGATCGCCGCCGAGCACATGATCGGCGCGCTCCGCGCCAATGGCGGCGAAGCGGTCGCCGTCATGAGCACGAACGCCGACCGCGCGACGAGTTACGCAAAGAAGCATGGAATCGCACATGCGACGACCAACTTGAAAGAGCTGGTCGGCTCCAAGGACGTGGACGCCGTCTACATCTCCACAACAAATGAGCTGCACCGGGACCAGGTTTTCGCCGCCGCGGCGGCTGGAAAGCATGTCATGTGTGAAAAGCCGCTCGCGTTGACGCTAAAGGACGCACGCGCAATGGTCGCGGAATGCCGCAAGCGCGGCGTCGTCATGGGGACCAATCACCACCTCCGCAACGCAGCGACGCATCGCGCGATGCGGGAGGCGATCCAGCAGGGGCGGATCGGCAAGCCGCTGTTCGCCCGGGTGTTCCACTCCGTCTATCTGCCCCCCCACCTGCAAGGCTGGCGGCTCGACCGCCCCAACGCGGGCGGCGGAGTTATTTTCGATATCACCGTTCACGACGCCGATACGCTTCGGTTCGTTCTCGACGACGAGCCGAAATCGGTTGTCGCCATGACGTCGAACGGCGGCATGGGCCGCGAGGGGCTGGAGGACGGCGTCATGGGTGTCATCCGCTTCTCGAACGGCGTGCTGGCGCAATTTCACGACGGCTTCACCACCAGATACGCAACGACCGGCTTCGAGGTGCACGGAGAGGCCGGTTCGCTGATTGGCCGCGACTGCATGACGCAAGCGCCGAAGGGCGAAGTGGTCCTGCGGACCTCGGCCGGCGACGAGCCGCTCAAACTCGATCATGAGGGCCTGTACGCGCGCTCGATCCGCCTGTTTCAGGACGCCATTCAAGGGCGTGGCGCGCCTTCAGCGACCGGCGAGGACGGCGTCAAGTCCTTGAGCGTCGCGATTTCCGCAGCTGCCGCGGCGCGCACCGGCGCCGAGACGCCCATCGATCTCACCGTCTGAGGACTGCAATGGCCAGGCCGAAGGTCATTTCTGCAGCGGACGCCGCCCGTCTCATTCCTGACGGCGCGGTCGTTACTGTCTCATCCTCGTCCGCGCTCGGATGTCCTGATGCGACGCTGGCCGCGATCGGCGCGCGATTCGACGCCGAGGGTCATCCGCGCAATATCACCACTCTGCATCCGATCGCCGCCGGGGACATGTGGGGCGTCAAGGGGGTCGATCACCTCGCCAAGTCCGGTTGCCTTGCGCGCGTTCTCGCGGGGTCCTATCCGTCGGGCCCCTCTTCGGCCGAACCGCCGGAGATCTGGAAGATGATCACGAGCGACGCGATCCCGGCCTACAACGTGCCGTCCGGCATCCTGTTCGACATCCATCGCGAGGCCGCGGCCAAGCGGCCGGGCGTGCTGACCAAGGTGGGCATGGACACGTTCGTCGATCCTGTCCATCAGGGCTGCGCCATGAACGCCAAGGCGGCGGCCGATCCGATCGTCAAGCGCGTCGATTTCGCCGGCGAAGATTGGCTGTTCTTTCCGAGCATCATTCCGCAAGTCGCCGTCATCCGCGCAACAACCGCCGACGAACGCGGAAACCTCTCCTACGAGCACGAGGGCGGCATTCTCGGGCCGCTCGACCAGGCGCTCGCCGTGCGCAATAACGGCGGCGTCGTAATCGCGCAGGTCAAACGGCTCGCGGCGGCAGGAACGCTTAAGCCCCACGACGTCGTCGTTCCAGGAATCCTGGTCGACTACATTGTGGTCGCGCCGGATCAGCTTCAGACGACGCTCACGGCCTATGAGCCGGCGATTTCGGGAGAGGTCTTTCGACCGCTGTCGTCGTTCGAGACGCCAAAGTTCGATATTGCCAAGGTCATCGCCCGGCGCGTTGCGCAAGAGCTGCGCGACGGCGATGCGGTTAACATAGGCTTCGGCATCTCGGCCAACGTGCCGCGTATCCTTATCGAGGAAGGCCGGCATGGCGCCGTGACCTGGGTCATAGAGCAAGGCGCGGTCGGCGGCGTGCCGCTGCTCGACTTCCAGTTCGGCTGCGCCTCCAACGCCGAGGCGATTGTCCAGTCGCCGCACCAGTTCACCTACTTCCAGGGCGCGGGCTTTGACATGTCGCTGCTCTCGTTCTTGCAGATCGACCGCGGCGGGTCGGTCAACGTCTCGAAGCTCGGCGTGCGCCCCCATGTCACCGCGGGCGCCGGCGGGTTCGTTGACATCACGGCACGCGCGAGGAAAATCGTGTTCTCCGGCTATTTCACTGCCGGGGCAAAGCTTGAGGTCCAAGACGGCGCGGTAAAGATCGCAAAGGAGGGCAAGGTCAAGAAGCTCGTCGACGCTGTCGAGCAGATCTCGTTCTCGGGTCCGCGGGCGGTCGATCAAGGGCAGGAAATCGTCTACGTCACCGAACGTTGCGTGCTGCGGCTCGAGAAAGACGGCGTCACGATCATTGAACTCGCGCCAGGCATGGATCTCGAGCGCGACGTCCTCGCTCAGGCCGAGTTTCCGCTGCGCGTCGCGAAGGACTTTCGCAAAATGGACTCTGCTTTGTTCCACGCCCCGCCGATCAATCTTCAGCTTCGCCCGGCGAAGGAGACGGCTCTGTGAGCGCCTTTGTCGAACTTGGCTTCGAGGGACCGCTTGCGCGGATTACGCTGAAACGCGCCGACAAGCTGAACGCGCTTGACCGGGCGATGATCGACGCCCTCACCGATGCGGCGCGCGCCATCGACGCCTCATCCGAAACGCGGGTCGCAATCCTCTCGGGCGAGGGCAAAGCGTTCTGCGCCGGCGGCGACATTGGCGCCTGGGGAGGCCTCCCTCCCCTCGAGATGTGGCGCGACTGGACGCGGGCAGGACATCGCGCCTTCGAAGCGCTTGCACGCCTGCGTGTTCCTCTCATAGCGGCGATGACGGGGCACGCCTTTGGCGGCGGCCTCGAACTGGCGGCCGTCGCGGATATTCGCATCGCCGAGAGCGGAATTAAGCTCGGCCTTCCGGAATCGGGTCTCGGCATGGCGCCGGGTTGGTCGGGCACGCAGAGGCTGGTGCGCCGCTTCGGCGCTTCGGTCGTGCGCCGCATGACTTTGGCCGGCGCCATGTTTTCGGCGGAAGAAGGCTTGGCTCTCGGCCTCGTCGACGAGGTGACCGCGAAAGGCGGCGGCGTCACTCGGGCAGAGGCGCTCGCGACCGATATTGCCAAGCGCGGACCACTCGCGGTGCAAATGGTCAAGGCGATGATCAACGCTGCCGAAGGCGAGGATCGCGATGCGCCGATCGAGGGCCTGGCCGGGGCGCTCACAGCGTTCACCCAAGATCTGGCGGAAGGCGTTGCCGCGTTCCGAGCCAAGCGCCCGCCGGCTTTCTCGGGTCGATAAGTATTGCGGAAGCGAAGGACAAATTGACAATCGGGAGCCGATCAACGGTTTCTGGATCCGGCGCCGGACCGCTTCCGGCGGGAGCAACGTGTAGGAAGGGCTAGAAAATGAGGTCGAGAGCATTGTTGATGGGCGGGATCACCGCCCTTGGAATATTTGGCGGCGCCGGCGGCGCCTATGCCGAAGACAGCAAGCAAGTGCAGATGCTGCACTGGTGGACATCGGGCGGAGAGGCCGCCGCGCTGAACGTGATCAAAGAGGCGCTCGCCAAGCAGGGGTACACGTGGAAAGACGTGCCCGTGGCAGGCGGGGGCGGCGGCGCCGCGATGACGACGCTGAAAGCCATGGTCGCGGCGGGCAACCCGCCGACCGCCTCACAGATCCTCGGCTACTATGCGATGGACTACGCGGACGCCGGGAAGCTCGCCAATATCACCCCGCTGGCGACAAAGGGCGACTGGGCCAAAGTCATTCCGACAGCGCTCCAGAAGTTCACCACCGTCGATGGCAAGTGGGGCGCCGTTCCCGTCAACATCCATTCGGTCAACTGGATCTGGCTGAACAAGGCGTTGATGGAGAAGATCGGCGAAACGGAGCCAAAGACTTTCGACGAATTGATTGCGCTGCTCGACAAGGCCAAGAAGGCCGGCGTCATCCCACTCGCGCTTGGCGGCCAGCCGTGGCAGGAGGCGACCATGTTCGACTCGGTCGTGGCGTCAACAGGCGGCATCGAGTTCTATAAGAAGGCGTTCATCGACCTCGACGCGAACGCGTTGAAGTCGGACACGATGAAGAAGAGCTTCGACAATCTCGCCAAGCTTCGCGATTATCTCGACCCGAACTATGCGGGACGCGACTGGAACCTTGCGACCGCCATGGTCATCAAGGGCGATGCGCTCATGCAGGTGATGGGCGATTGGGCGAAGGGCGAATTCAAGAACGCCAACAAGGAAGCCGGCAAGGACTACCTCTGCTATCGCTTCCCGGGCACGGATGGGTCGGTGCTCTACAACACCGACATGTTCGCCTTCTTCCAGGTTTCCGCCGACCGACAGGCCGCACAAACGGCGCTTGCCGATACGACGATGAATCCGGAAGTCCAGATCGCGTTCAACGTCATCAAGGGCTCGGCTCCGGCGCGGATGGATGTTTCAGATGCGGCGTTCGACGCTTGCGGAAAGAAGGCGATCGCCGACATCAAGGCGGCGAACGCGAAGGGAACGTTCCTCGGTTCGATGGCGCAAAATTATGCGCAGCCGCCCGCCATCGCCACCGCCTATTACGACGTGGTGACGAAGTTCCTGCATGGCGAGATCAAGACCTCAGACGAGGCCGTGAAGCAGCTGGTCATGGCGATCGATTCCGCGAAATGATCACAAGCGACCTTCTCCCGCCTGCGCGGGAGAAGGTTTGCGCGGTCAACCAAGGAACCCTTCGCAGGAGGAAGCGCTCATGACGACGGCGATCGACCCCATCGTCGCTTATGCGGTCCGGGGACCACGATCTGGTCTTAAGGATCGTCTTCGCGACTGGATTCCGAGGCTGGTTCTCGCGCCTTCCTTCGTGCTCGTGCTCATCTTCGTTTATGGCTTCAACTTTTGGACACTTCTGATCTCGTTCACGAACTCCAAAGCCTTCGCCAATTTCAATTTCATCGGCTGGGGAAACTACGCCAAGCTCTGGACCTGGACGTTCGAGACCGATCCGCCGTCGAACTGGTACACCGCCCTCGTCAACATGGTGCTGTTCGGCGGGCTCTATGTCATCTTCTGCCTCGTGCTCGGGTTGGCGCTCGCGATTCTACTGGACCAGAAGATTCGCGGCGAAGGTATCTTAAGACCGATCTATCTCTATCCGCTCGCGCTCTCGTTCATCGTCACCGGCACGGCCTGGAAGCTGTTTCTCGATCCGCGCATCGGTCTTGAGAAGGCTGTCCACGACCTTGGCTGGACAAGCTTCCACTTCGATTGGGTCGTGAACCCACGCATGATGATCTATTGCGTCGCGATCGCCGGCATCTGGCAGACCTCGGGCTTCGTCATGGCGATGTTTCTCGCCGCCTTACGAGGGATCGATGGCGAGATCCTGAAGGCCGCGCAGATTGACGGCGCCTCCGCCTACGCAACCTACCGCCGCATTATTATTCCGATCATGCGGCCTGTCTTCATGTCGGCTTTGATCATCCTTACCCACATGGCGATCAAATCCTACGATCTCGTTCTCTCCGTCACCGGCAAAAACCCCGGCGGCGCGGCCGAGCTGCCCTCGACATTCATGTATTCCTACACTTTCACCCGCAATCAAATGGCGGTCGGTTCGGCAAGCGCGATCATCATGCTCATGACCATCGCCGCGATCATGGTCCCCTACCTCTATTCAGAGCTGAGGGAGAAAAACTGATGACCGTCGCCGCTGATGCGCTTGCCGCCGCACCCTCGCGGGAACCGGCTCGCCATTCGTTGACGACCCGTGTCGTGATCTACGGCGCGCTCGTCCTGTTCGCGATCATCTACCTGATGCCACTCGTCGTCATGGTGATGACGTCGCTAAAGCCGCTCGCCGAAGTCACGGGCGGAAACATGTTCTACTTCCCGCACGACCTGACCTTCGAGCCATGGAAGAAAGCCTGGGGCACGGCCTGCGTCGGACTGACCTGCCAAGGCATCAAGGTCTACGTCTGGAATTCGATGAAGATGGTCGTTCCGGCCGTCCTCATTTCGACTTTGCTCGGCGCGCTCAATGGTTACGTGCTGACCAAATGGCGATTCCCCGGCCACAAGCTCGTGTTCGGCATGATGCTGTTCGCTTGTTTCATTCCGTTCCAGTCCGTGCTCATTCCGATGGCGATGATCCTCGGCAAGCTCGGCGCCTTAGGGCAGACGCTTATCGATGCGACCGGCTTCTCGTGGGGGTTCGGCAACCCGACCGCCAACCTCGTGCTCGTGCACGTGGTCTACGGCCTCGGCTTCACGACCCTCTTTTTCCGCAACTACTACGAGACGTTTCCGACCGAGCTCATCAGGGCGGCGCAGATTGACGGAGCAAGCTTCTTCCAGATTTTCCGCCGCATCCTGCTGCCGAACTCCGCCCCCATCTTCATCGTGACCGTAATCTATCAGTTCACCAACATCTGGAACGATTTTCTGTTCGGCTCAACCTTTGCCGCAGGCGATTCGAGCCCGATGACGGTCGCGCTCTACAACATCGTCAACACCTCGACCGGCGTCATTGAATACAACGTCAATATGGCGGCTGCGATTATCGCCGCGGCGCCGACTCTCGTCGTCTACATCCTCGCCGGACGGTATTTCGTGCGCGGCCTGATGGCCGGCGCGGTGAAAGGATAGACCAATGGCCACTCTCGAAATCCGCGCGCTCCGCAAGCGGTTCGGCAGCCTGGAAATTCTCAAGGGCATCGACATCTCGCTCGAGGAGGGTGGCTTTCTCGTGCTCGTCGGGCCGTCCGGCTGCGGCAAGTCTACGCTGCTCAACACGATCGCGGGCCTCGAGTCGATCACGTCCGGCGAGATCCTGATCGGCGGCCAGGTCGTCAACGACCTGCACCCGTCGAAGCGCGACATCGCCATGGTGTTCCAGTCCTACGCGCTTTACCCGAACATGTCGGTGGCTGAGAACATTGCCTTTGGGATGGAAATGCGCGGCGTGCCTAAGCCTGAGCGCGAGAAGGCGGTCGCAGCCGTCGCCAAGACGCTGCAGATCGAGCACCTCCTGGGACGAAGGCCGAGTCAGCTTTCGGGCGGTCAGCGGCAACGCGTCGCAATGGGCCGAGCGCTCGTGCGTCAGCCGCGCGTGTTCCTGTTCGATGAGCCGCTGTCGAACCTCGACGCCAAGCTTCGGGTTGACATGCGCATCGAGATCAAGCGGCTCCATCAGCAGACCGGAACGACGATTGTCTATGTCACCCACGATCAGATTGAAGCGATGACGCTCGCGACCAAGATTGCCGTCCTGAAGGACGGCGAACTGCAGCAAGTCGGCACGCCGCACGAAATCTACAATTCGCCATCCAACCTCTTTGTCGCCGATTTTATGGGATCGCCGGCCATGAATCTCCTGGAAGGCACGGTGAAGGGCGTGAACGGCGCACGCCGAATTGTTCTCGAACGTCACGAACATCCCCCCATCGTTCTTCCAATCCCGGCGAACGCAGACGAGAGCCAACTGTCCGACGGCGCCAAGGTCATTTTTGGCATCCGGCCGGAGGCGGTGAACGACAAGGAAGGCGTTGATCGCGGCGCAAAGTCTGTCGCCACTTTCGACGCTCGGGTGGAGATCGTCGAGCCGGCGGGCTCGGACACGTTTGTGGTCACACGTGCGGCTGGCAAAGAGCTCACCGCGCGAGTGCGAGCTGACACCCAATTGCGCATCGGCGAGAACCACACCTTCGTCTTCAACCTCGACAAGGCGGTGCTGTTCGATCCTCAGACGTCGCGCCGGATCTGAAACAATCCAACCATGATCAGCCAGGAAACCGTCGACATCCTGATTGTCGGCTCGGGCATGGGCGGAGCGACCACCGCTGCCGGCCTAGCGCCGACCGGAGCACGGATTCTCATCCTCGAGCGGGGCGCCCGCCTTCGCGACACCGCCGATGCGCGCGACGCGCGCGCCATCTTCCAGCGCGGCGTTTTCCGCCCCGACGAGACCTGGCTCGACGGCGCGGGCCAACCCTTCAATCCGGGCAACTACTATTACGTCGGCGGCAATTCCAAGCTCTATGGCGCCGTACTGTTTCGCTACCGGGCGCGAGACTTCGAGCCTGCTGCCTATCACGACGGGGCGACGCCGGGCTGGCCATTTTCGTACGAGGAGCTCGAGCCTTGGTATTGCCTTGCCGAGAGGCTGTACAACGTCCGCGGCGCCATCGGGTTCGACCCGACGGAGCCCGCGCATTCCGCCCCCTACCCTTTCGACCCCGTGCCGGATGAGCCGGCGATCGGCAAAGTCCGGGAGCGCCTGAAACGCGTCGGGCTGCGCCCTTTTCCCCTGCCGCTTGGAATCGACATCGACAGATGGCTCAGCCGTGCGAAAACCCCGTGGGACGCCTTCCCCGACACCGGCACTGGCAAGATGGATGCGGAGACCTGCGGTCTCGACAAAGCCCTTGCCTATCGCAACGTTGAGCTCCGCGAGAATGCTCTTGTCGAGCGGCTGCTTCTGGATCCAGACGGCAAACGGGTTGCGGGCGTAGAAGCTTCAATTGCCGGGGAACGCAAAGCGATATCGGCCGCGATTGTTATCGTTGGCGCAGGGGCGGTGAACTCCGCCGCTCTGCTGCTAACCTCCAGCGAAAACGGCGTCGCCAATCGCTCCGGCGCGGTCGGCCGGCATTTCATGAATCACAATTGCTCTGCGGTGCTGGCGATCGACCCGCGCACGGTCAACGATTCCGTCTACCAGAAGACGCTCGGCATCAACGATTTCTATTTGGATGACGGGCGCGGCGGACCGCCGCTCGGCAACATTCAGCTTCTTGGCCGCGTGACAGGGCCAATACTGAAGGCAGGCATTCCCCGGGTGCCGGAGTGGGCTCTCAATCTCATGAGCAGACGCTCGGTCGACTGGTACGCGATGAGCGAGGACCTGCCGAACCCGGAAAGCCGCGTGACGGTGGAGGGCGGGCAGATCCGGCTCGACTGGCGGCGTAGCAACTGGAGCGCCCATGAGGGGCTGGTCAAGGCCTTCAAGGAGCGACTGCGCGCCGCTGGCTATCCCGTCGTTTTGTCGAAGCCGTTCGACCGGCGAACGCCCTCCCACCAGTGCGGCACCGTGCGCATGGGATCAAACCCAGCGGCCTCGCCACTCGATCCTTATTGCCGCGCTTGGGACCACCCGAATCTCTTTGTGGTCGACGCCTCATTTCTCCCGACCTCGGCAGCGGTCAATCCCTCGTTGACGATCGCGGCTCAGGCGCTCCGTGTCGCCGATCATATCGCCAAGACAGACCTTCGAGGGATTTGAGGATTTCGACGATGGCGTACGACTACATCATTGTCGGCGGCGGTTCGGCGGGTTGCGTACTGGCTAACCGTTTGAGTGCCGATCCGTCGATCACCGTTCTTCTCCTCGAGGCGGGTGGCTCTGACTGGAACCCCCTGTTCAAAATGCCGGCGGGCTTCGCCAGAATGACCAAAGGCGTCGCGAGCTGGGGGTGGAGCACGGTCCCGCAGAAGCATCTCAAGGACCGTGTCATCTGGTACACCCAGGCCAAGGTGATCGGGGGCGGCTCGTCGATCAACGCTCAACTCTACACGCGCGGCAACGCGAAGGACTACGATGCCTGGGCGAGCGAGGCCGGCGCAACGGGCTGGAGCTATCGCGAGGTTCTTCCCTATTTCAAGCGCAGCGAGGACAACCAGAAGCTCCACAACGTCTATCACAGCTATGGCGGGCCGCTCGGAGTGTCCTATCCGATCAATCCGCCCCCGATCAGCTACGCATTCCTTCGCGCCGCGCAGGAACTCGGCATTCCCTTCAACGACGATTTCAATGGCGCGGTCCAGGACGGGATCGGCCACTACCAGCTTTCCACCCGCAACGCCGAACGATCTTCAGCATCGACCGCATTTGTGAAGCCGATCGAGGGCAGGAAGAACCTGACTGTGCGCCTCAATGCCCAAACGCTGAAGATCGAAGTCCAGAACGGTCGCGCCATCGGGGTGACGGTCGTCTCGGGGACCGGGACTGAGACCCTGAACGCGGACCGGGAGATCATCGTCAGCTGCGGCGCTATCGGCTCGCCGCGCCTTCTCCAACTTTCCGGCATTGGGCCCGCAGACGCCTTGAAGGCGGCCGGAGTGAACGTCGTGCATGACCTGCCCGGGGTGGGTTCGAACATGCAGGATCACCTGGATCTGTATGCGATCTCGGAATGCACTGGTGAACACACATACGATCGCATCGCGCGCCCGCATCGCACCGCGTGGGCGGGTCTCCAATATCTCGCCTTCAAGACCGGTCCCGTGACCTCAACGCTCTTTGAAACCGGCGGATTTTGGTATGCCGATAAACAGGCGCGATCGCCCGATATCCAGTTTCACCTTGGCCTTGGTTCGGGAATCGAGGCTGGCGTGACGGCCATGAAGAATCCAGGCGTAACCCTGAATTCAGCCTTCCTGCGTCCTCGTTCTCGCGGCACCGTGCGGATCGCGAGCGCCGACCCAAAAGCGTCGCCTCTCATTGATCCGAATTACTGGGCCGATGCTTACGACCGCGAGTGCGCTCTCAAGGGTTTGAAGATGGCGCGGGAAATCTTGCGTCAGCCCGCGTTGAAGCCATTCGTCATGGCCGAACGGATGCCGGGCGACGATATTCGGACCGGCGAGCAGCTCGCCGAATACGCTTATCGCACCTGCAAGACCGACCACCATCCCGCCGGCACTTGCGCGATGGGCTCGGGCGCCGACGCGGTCGTGACGCCCGATCTGAGGCTGCGTGGACTCCTCGGAATCCGTGTCGTCGACGCTTCCGTCATGCCGTTCGTGCCATCGAGCAACACCAACGCGCCGACAATCATGCTTGCGGAGAAAGCATCCGATATGATCCTTGGCAAAGCTCCCTTGCCCGCGGCAATTCTATAGGGCGGGCAGGCCTCTCTCGGGAGACAAACATCAGCGGATGTCTCACCGGCGAGGTCGCGCCGATCATTGGCGCTGCGCGCGGCATCGGCGACGGGCTTGCGTCCGCCTAAATCACCGGCACAACAATCGACGTTGACGGCAGATGACGGCGCGCGACGTCGTCGAGCACGCCGTCCGGCTGTTGCTTAAGCAACGCCCGGATCGCCTCGAGGTCGTTGGTCGGAGACGCCGTTGCGAGGCTCAAGCCGCAGCGCCCTGCGCATGCTTGTTCTTCAGCGTCTGGATCGTCTCGAAGCCCTCGAATTCCGGATGGCCAAGGTGCAGCGGCTTGTTGTCGCCGGCGTTGCGGTGCGAGGCGCGGAACTGCTCCGACCGCGTCCAGTTCTCGAAAGCGCCCTTGTTCGTCCACACCGTATGGGATGAGTAGAGTGTGTGATCTTCGCGGTCGGGCCCGCGCAACAAGTTGAACTCGACGAAGCCCGGCAATTGATCGAGGTAGGTGTCCCGCCCAAGCCAACGGCGCTCGAACTCCTCCTCGTGGCCTTTGATGACTTTGAACCGATTTATTGCGATGTACATTCGCGTTCTCCTTTGCCGCGTTCGTGAACGATGGTCTCACCGTTCCGCGAACTTGATCGTGATTCCGCCTTTGACGGTCATGCCCGGATTTGGCTCGACATTGAGGAACTGGGTGTATTCCCCGTTGAGCAAATTGTTCACGCTGAAGTTTGCGCTCACCCGATCATTGTAGGCGGAGGAGGCGAAAAGATCGACGGGTCCGTAACCCGCTGAGGGGAGCGGGCCGCCTCCGTCCGTCGCAATCGGCACATTCTTCGCGCTTGCGCCGACTGCGGTGAAGCGCGCGCCGACGACCAGCGAGTGATCGTCAAGGAAGCGAAAGCCGAGAGTGGCGCTCGCCCGATACGGCGGAACCGTCGTCAGCGACATGCCGGTGTCTAGATTTTTGCCGTTGATCGCCGATCCTTCGAACGTCGCGAAGCCTGCTCCCCAATCATAGCCGGTTTCCAGCTCGACGCCCGGCAGCCGCGCCTGGGCGACGTTGGTGTATTGAAACGGCTGAAACGGCATGCAGAGCCCAGACGGCGAACTCGGGCAGGCCGAGTTTGGAACCCGGAACGAACGAGGTCAGAATGGGTTCTCCGACCCGCTCAAGATCGATAGGTTGTCGACCAGATTGGTGAAAACCGTGGCCTTCCCGCGCATGCTGTCGCTGGCACGAAACACATTGTCGTACTTCACGTTGACGCCCGCCTCCCAGTCGTGAGCGATCTCCCCGACAAGGTTCGGGTTGGGCAGGAATGTGAACGACGGAAACGGATGCATGCCTTGGATGAGCGTCTCGGTGACCGATGGCGCGCGATAGCCTTGAGCATAAGTGCCGTAGAATTCGATACCGCGGATCGGCGTTATGCCGATCGTCATGTTTGGCGCCCTGCTCGCTGTCAGCTTACCGCGCAGCGCCCCGTGGCCAATGCATGAAAGACGCAAGGCGTGTCGCGTGAGCGCCATCAAGGGGAGCACCTTCACTTGGTGAAGATGAGTTTGTCGTTCGCGGTGGCGCGCAGCCGATAGCGGTCGCCCGCGTGGAGGATAATGACCTCCCTGCCGCGAGTTGACGTACATCAAAGACCGGGGTTTGGCCCGCGTCAGTGGAGGCGGGAGGCGATTTCGCGGGATGATCGTTCATCATTCAAGCATACTTCCTGACTCATGAGATCGTGCGCCTCGGGTCGACGGGATCGGCCGCGTCTCCGCGCGAGAGCGCGCCCGGATCGTCGAGCGATCTCTCGCGGCAGCGGATGCGCTTCCCAGTCCTACGCGACTCTCTCCGGAGGGGAGCAGCGTCGGCTCCAATTCGCACGGCCCCTGGAGCAGATCGAGGCCGCCCCGACGGTTCATGACCGCCAGGCTCTGCTGCTTGGCGAACCGGTCGCCAATCTTGACTTGCCCCATCAGCTTGCTCTGCTCGACGCCGCGAGCGGTCGCGTGCCGAGTCTTCGCTGTGCTCGCGGTCCTGCACGACTTCAACCTCGCTTCCCGCTGTGCGGACGTGCTGGCGCTCATGGACAAAGGCGCGATCGTCGCCTGCGGCGGGCCCGCCAGCGTTCAGAGAGGCGATCTTCCGTCGGAGGTGTTCGCTATCGATCTCACGGTCGGAACCGCGCTTACCTCCGAAAGGCCGCTCGTCATGCCTTCACGATGGCTCTCGAGGGCTGACGCCGAGCGCTAAGCCGCTGAGACCATGCTCGCCGCCTGAACCCAATGGCCGACAGCGGACTCGGCGTCCCGGCCTACGCTGAGGAAACGTCCGGAACCCCAGGTCCAGAGCCACGGAAGACCAAGCACGAACACGCCCGGCACGCTCGTGACCCCGCGCCGATTGACGGGGTAGCCGGAGCCGTCGAAGATCGGCAGCTGGACATAAGACCAATCGGGCGTGAAGCCGGTCGCCCAAACGATTGCGCCCACGCCGCTCGCGGTGAGGTCGAGAGCCTCGGACTCCTCGTCGGGCGTCCAGACCGGCTCGTAGACGGAAGCAGGAGGCGCATCGATTCCCTTGGCGGCGATGTGCCGATCGATCAGCGCATTGATGCCGTTGTAGACGCGATCCGCCTCGGCAAGATTGGCTTTGAGATTTGGCGCGAAAACCATCCGACCGTCGCGCACGTCCTTCAGGCGCCCATAGAGCGACATGCCATCTCGCGCAAACGCCCTGAGATCGATGTCGCGTCCGCCATCGCGTCCGGTCAGATAGTGGTTGGTGTCCTGTCGCTTGCGGCCCATCCCCTCGTCAGCGACCGTGATCTCGTACTGACCGATGTCGGTTAGCCAGTCGACGACGTCGCGCCCTCGATAGAAGCGCGCGCATCTTGGCGCATTGCCGGTGACGAGGTGCACCTTCCGGCCGTCGAGATGCAGATCCTCGGCGATCTGCGCCCCGGACTGGCCCGCCCCGACAACGATAATGGCGCCCGGCGGCAACGCGGCGGCGTTGCGATATTCGGTCGAGTGAAGCTGGGCGACAGAATTTGGGACCCGCTCGGCGCAACGCGGCATATAGGGGTCGCCATAAAGGCTCGTCGCCAGAAACACCGCATCGGCCAGAAAGCCTCCGGCGCTGGTCGTCACGTGGAAGAGGTCTTTCTCCCTCTCCACCGCCAGCACCTCGACGCCTTCCCTGACTGACCCGTTCGTTTTGCGCGCGAACCCGTCGAGATAAGAGAGGATCTCATGCTTCACCATGAAGCCGTGCGGATCGGGCCCCTCATAGGAATGCCCGGGCAACTGGCATTGCCAGTTCGGGGTCACGAGGCAGAAATTCTCCCACCGTTGCTCACGCCATTTGTGCATGACGGACTTCTTTTCGAACACGACGTGATCAACCCCGGCGCGCGAAAGCCAATAGCTCGCCGACAGTCCGGCCTGCCCGCCGCCGACGACGACGGCGCCATAACGGCGCTCGGCTTTTTGCTCCGTGCTCATCTCGCATCTCCATCGAGAAATGTTTCGCACGCCACGCGCGCGTCTCCCTGCCCGTCGAATTCCGCAGCCTTCGCTTCGATGCGCGCGAGCTGGCCGAGCGCCAGCGAACACGGAAAGCCGTACTTCGCCTCGACTCGCTCCGAGGCGATTTGCAGCGCCTGACGGCTGCGCTGCAGAAAGTCCGGGACAGGATAGCTCTCGCCCTCGCGAAGAAAGTCCCTGACGACGAGGGACGGCGAGTAGCAGCTCTCGCGGCCGCCATCGGGCCAGCGGACGACGAAGCGCATCTCAGGCATGAACGGGCTCCCGCAAGCGGCGATAGACCGGCAGATGACGCTCCGCCACCCCTCGCCAGTCGAAACGCGCGGCCACGACCGGACCCCGCGCGCGAAGTGAGCTTGCAACGTCCGGCCGCAGCGATTGGCGCATCGCTGTCGCGATCGATGACGAATTGGCCGGATCGCACCACAGCGCGTCGGAGGGATCGAGATAATCGACAAAAGGGGCGATGCGCGAAACGACAACCGGCGTTCCGCTAGCCATCGCCTCGAGCACGCAGAGGCCAAAGCCTTCCTTGAGCGAAACAAAAACGAGTGCGTGGGCCAGCCGATAGAGTGCCGGCATATCGGGATCGGCGACGGGGCCGAGTAGCGAAACCGCAGAGGCCCCTTCCCGCAGCGCCGTCAGCTCCCGGCCGAAAGCGGCTTGATAGGAATGATGATCGAGCAGGCTTGCGCCCCCCGCAATAACGAGGCGCGCGTCGGGACGGGCGCGATGAATTTCGGCAAAGGCCTGAAGAATGCGGGTCGTGTTCTTGCGCGCCTCGATGCCGCCCATAGACAGAAATGCGGGGCCTGACCCAAGGCCCAGACGTTCCCTGAGCTCCGCCTCGGATCCGTCGGCGTGTGGGGAATATCGGCGCCTGTCCACGCCGTTGCCGCCGACGTCGGCTTCACGGCCGAAGCGCTTTATAAGGTTCTCACGCCAGAGCGCGCTGACAACCATCAAGGCGTCCGCTGCGAGGATTGATCGCGTTTGCCGCGCGACGAGACGTGGGTCGGCGAAATCGTCGATGTGATGCACCGTGCGAACGAAGGCAGGGATCAAGCCCTCCTCCTTCAGCGTCGCAAGCGCGTTGGCGCCGATCCCATCATGGGCGTGGTAGAGATCGAAGCCGCGGTTCTCCGGCCGCCGAAACCAGCGGACGTAGTCGTCGATGCGCTGTTCGACCATGTCGGCGGTCTGGGGCGGCGGGGGATCGACTGGGAACGCAATGGCGGCGCAACGGGGATTGCGGAAGAAGCCGCAGCCGGAGGCATCGGGCGCGTGCAACACGGTCTCCACGCCGAGCGCGTCGAGCGCCTCGCTTAGGCTCATCGCATGCACAACGCCGCCGCGGGGAAGAGTGGAATGCGTCAGCATGGCGATGCGAAGCGGGCGGCTCATGCGGCTTGCGTTCCTGCGCCGAACCCCATCAGCCGTTCGGCGCCAAAGTCGCGAAGAAGGACGCTCCGGCCATCGGAATGCAGCGTGACCCGGCTTCCCGGTTTGACGTCGCCGATCGCAGCAGCATGCAGATCACGCGCGCGAAACATCGAAAGCACGGGCTCGACGTGGCGGGGCGCGACGGACAGAAGAAAGCCGAAACTCGGAAAGGACTTGAGCCACCGTTCGAGCGCCACGCCCGGCGGCGGCTCGATGGCGTCGAGATCGAGCGCGATCGACACGCCGGAGCTTTCGGCCAGCATGACCGCCGTGCCGGGAACGCCGCCCTGGCTGATGTCCTTGGCGGCGCGCGCGAGCCCTTTTTCGGCGAGCTCCGGGAGCAGGGCGAAATCGGCGCGCAGGCGCTCGGGAGGCGCCTCCAGCGCCGCCTGAAAGTTGTCGAAGGGCTCGCGATAGGCCCCGCGCCTGTCGACGACCATGATTAGCGCGTCGCCCGGCTTGGCGTCGAAGCTGGTCAGAAGCCGCGCGCCCGCCCGCCCCAGGACGGCGACCGCCAGATGTGTCTCGCGATTGCGCAGGTTGGTATGGCCGCCGACGATCGGAACGCCATAGACGTCGGCTGCCGCGCGCAAGCCGTCGAGAATGGCGTTTGCCCCGTCCTCGCCCTCGGCCCAGACGACGTCGACGACAGCGACGGGGCGGCCGCCCATTGCCGCGACGTCGCTCAGGTTGACCATCACGCCGCACCATCCGGCAAACCAGGGATCGGCGTCGACGAAGGCGCTGATGAAGCCCTCGGCGGCGAAAAGAAGATGCCCATCGCCATCCGGGATCGCCGCGCAATCGTCGCCGACCGGGATCGCTCCTTGTGCGAGCCCGAGGCGCGCCGAGACGATTCCGATGTCGGCCTTCGCGGCCAGAGCCGGACTGGCCTTCAACCGCTCGGTAAGCGCCTTGAGAGCCGCCACGTCCATGTCAGGCGGCCTTCCTCAGCGCAACGTAGCCAATCTCCGGCGTGTGGCAGGGCGGGTAGAAATCGAGGTCGGCGCGCATCTTCACGTGCGGCCGACCGTGCAGCTCGACCTCTGCCACCGTCTCCCAGTTCATTTGCTGGAAGAGAGCAGCGTTCTGCGCCTGAACATGCGCAAGGAACGTTTGGCAGCCCATTGCATGCGCTGACGAGACAGCGAGCCTGATCAGGGTCGCGCCGATCGCCCCGATGCGCCTGTACTCGCGCGCCACTGCGAGACGCGAGCCGCGCCATAGGCCCGGCTCGTCCTCGTGAATGCGAACCGTGCCGACAACCTGATCGGCCGCGACGCCGAGCATGGACAACGCAACGAGCGTGATCGCATAATCATCGACGGCGTCGCGATCGTCCTGCTCGAACAATCCCTGTTCGCCACAGAAGATCTGGCGCCTGAGCGCGTAGGCGCCTTCCCGCTCCCAGCGCGAGGCGGCGAATTTGACGCGGAACTCGCTTGCGCTGAAACGCTCGAACGGCTCGAAGATCATGAAGCGAGCCTCCGCTCGTAGGTCGAGAGCGCCGAGCAGGCGCCGCACTTGCCGCATCCCGCCTTGATGTCAGTCGCCTTGAGTCCGCTTGCCGCGAGCATTGTGGCGAGCGGGTTCAGGATCGCGTGCATGAATTCGGGCGTGGGTCCGGCATGGCTCTCGAGCGGCGTGCCCGAGATCGGCACGAAGGGAACGACGAACGGATAGACGCCCAGCGCCACGAGCCGCTCGCAGATCTCGATGATCGATTCCGTCGTGTCGCCGAGGCCCGCGAGGATGTAGGTCGAGACCTGGCCCCGGCCGAAGATGGGGACCGCCGCGGCAAAGGCCTTGAAGTAACGCTCGACCGAAACCTCGGACTTGCCCGGCATGAGCTTGCGCCGGAGCTCGGGCGTCACGACCTCGAGATGCATGCCGAGGCTGTCGACGCCGGCGCGGACGAGGCATTCGAACCAGGCATCGTCGTGGGGCGGCTCGCATTGCGCCTGGATCGGGAGATCGACGGCGCCCTTCACGGCAGCGGCGCTCTCGCACAGGATAGCGGCGCCCCGATCCCTGCCCGGCGGTGTGCCAGTGGTCATCACCATGTGCTTCACGCCGTCCAGTTCGACCGCCGCGCTGGCGACTTCGGCAAGTTGAGCGGGCGTCTTGCGCTCGACTGTCCTGCCCGCTGCGAGTGACTGGCCGATCGCGCAGAATTGGCAGGTCTTCGTGCGGCTCTGGTAGCGAATGCAGGTCTGCAGGACCGTGGTCGCGAGGACGTCGCGTCCGTGCAGCGTCGCAATGTGAGAATACGGCACGCCGTCTTCAGTCTTCAGATCGTAGAATCGCGGCCGCTGCGGGAAGCGGACTTCGGCAACCGCCTCGCCGTCGCGCAGGATGCGGCTCGCGCCCGAGCCATTGGGTTTCTCGATGACGTAGGGGCTCTCGAAGGCCGGCGCAGTGTGCACCGGCGCCATGATTGTCACGCCGTCGATCGTCAGCGCTTTATGATCAGATGGACCCGCGCCGCCGCGGCGACTTTCGACGCCAGCTTTCGGGTCAGCCAGCCGAACGCCATAGCTCTGCAACTCGTTGATCAGTTGTTCGGTCGGAAGGCTCATGGCCGTCTCCTTCGGCGGAAAGCGCAGGCTCGGGCGTGAGATGCAAAGGACGGGCCGGACGCTGATCGAGCTGGACGCTGATGAGTTCTGGACGCGCGTAATGGCCAACGGAATCCATCATCCGCTTGCGCTTGACGATCAGGGACAAATCGAGGTCGGCGACGAGAATGCCCTCGCCTTCAGTTAATGGCGGGACGAGGTGGCGACCTTCGGGCGAGATGATCGCGGTCATGCATCCCCCGCGCAAACCCTTCTGTAGGGCTTCGTTCGGGGTGATCGAAGCGATCTGCGCTCCAGTCAGCCAGCCTGTGGAATTGACGACGAAGCAGCCGCTCTCTAGCGCGTGATGGCGGATCGTCACTTCGATCTGCTCGGCGAAGATTGGGCCGACCAGGGAGCCTGGAAACTGCGCGGCGTGGATCTCCTCGTGCTGCGCCATAAGCGCATAGCGAGCGAGCGGGTTGTAGTGCTCCCAGCAGGCAAGCGCGCCCACGCGGCCAACCGCAGTGTCGACCACCGTGAGACCTGAGCCGTCGCCCTGGCCCCAGATCATCCGCTCATGGAAAGTCGGCGTGATCTTGCGCCGCTTCAACTTGAGTGCGCCGTCCGCGTCGAAGACGAGTTGGGTATTGTAAAGCGTACCGTGGTCACGCTCGTTGATTCCGAGCACGACGACTACGCCATGCTTGCGCGCCGCCGCCGCGACCCGATCCGTTTCCGGGCCGGGCGCCGCGACGGCGTGCTCATAGAGACGGATATGCTCGGCGCCGCTCTGGACCGGCGGCGTGACGAAGGAGAAGTAAGGGTACCAGGGAACGAAAGTCTCGGGGAAAACGATGAACTCCGCGCCCTTCCCCGCCGCTTCGCCGATCGCCGCGATCACCCGATCGAGCGTCGCCGCGCCGGACGTCAGGTCGGGAGCGATTTGCGCCGCGGCCGCGCGCACCTTTTGCTTTTTTGCCATCGCGTTCTCGTTCGGGTTGCCCGTTCGGATTGGCGGGCCGAGGGCCGGCCCGCCTCAGAGGCGTCAGAGCGTCCAGGTGTCGAGGATGAAGGCGTTGTCGCGGCGATGCAGCAGCACAAGGTCGAGCACGTCGAGCGGATTGATCGGCCGGATCCCCTCGATCAGTGAAGGCTCGCCATGGCCGTAAAGCGCCTGCAGCGCGAAGCGGCAGGCATAGACTTTACCGCCTTCGGAGATGAACTTGGTGATCTGATTGTTGAAGTTCTGAGCGCCTGGGAAGGCCTCGTCGCCAATCTTCGGAAACCCACGCTGTACGCCAAGGGTGACGCCTGGCCCGTAGAGCAGAACGGAGGTTTCGAAGCCCTTGCGGAGAAGCCGGGTCGCCTGAAGCAGGTTGACGAGGCCGATCGAGCCTTCGAAGGCGACCGTGTGGAATGTCACAAGGGCTTTCTCGCCGGGCTGCGCCTTGACGTCCTCGAAAACCTTTTCCTCGTAGTCGACGAAGGAGTCGCCCTTCTTGTGGGCCGGATGGGTGACCGCTGGCATCGTGGTTTGGCCTTTCGCTTGCGAGCCGGCCCTTCCGCCGGCGTCGCCGCTCGTGTAGCAATGGCCGTGCCATCATGTTTGCGGTCAATGTTGAGGTCAAAATCCGATGAATCGGGTCAAGTTTACAGTCAACTCCGCTCACATCCAATCAAAGGCGGAAAGAGAGGCCAATTTCTCGGGCGTTTCGGCGCCCCAAGGTAAGGCGCCCAGCGCTCAACAATCTCCAGTCAATTCCAGCCGCCGGGGGCCGGCGCTCGCATCATGAAGTCCTGGGCGCCAGTTCTGCAGGGTCGCGAGGGTCCGAAGTATCTCGCCATCGCCGATGCGATTGCGGCCGACGTGGCGGCGGGGCGTCTGGCGCCCGGGGACCGCCTGCCGCCGCAACGAGACTTGGCCGCGCGCCTGGCGCTCGACTTCACAACCGTCGCGCGAGGCTACGTCGAGGCTGGAAAGCGCGGTCTCGTCGAATCCGCCGTCGGACGTGGCACCTTCATCCGGCGACACGCCTCGGTTCGGGGCGATTCCGGCCCACAGCGCTCGCGCGCCGACTTCACGATGAACATGCCGCCGGAGCCGGACGATCCGGAATTGCTCGCGCGGATGCGGGAGGGGTTCGCGAGCGTCGCCGCCGATCTCAACTCGTTGCTCCGCTACCAGGGCTTCGGCGGATCGCCGATGGACCGCGACGCGGCCGCGAGCTGGCTTGGACGCCGCGCGCTCGTCCCGTCGCAGGAACGCATATTCCTCGCGCCCGGCGCGCATGGCGCGATGGTCGGCATCTTCAGCTTGCTGGCGCGGGCCGGCGACCGCGTCCTGTGCGAAGCAATTACCTATCCCGGGGTCCGCGCGATCTGCGCGCAGCTCGGTTTGCAGCTGATCGGGGTGGACATGGACGGCGACGGCGCCATCCCGGAGGCGCTCGAGGAGGCCATGCGCCGGCACGCGCCGAAAGCGATCTATCTGAACCCCACCTTACAGAATCCAAAAACCATCACGATCCCGGAACGCCGACGCGCCGCGATCTGCTCGCTCGCACGCCGTTTCCAAATCCCGATTGTCGAAGACGACGCGTACGGGTTCATCCCGACGCATGGGCCCCCTCCCCTCGCCGCCATCGCGCCCGACGTCTGCTGGCACATTGCAGGCCTCGCCAAGTGCATTGGCGCTGGCCTTCGTCTGGCGTACGTCGTCGCGCCAGACGCGCCAGCCGCGTGGTCGTTCAATAGCGCGATGCGCGCGCTCTGCGTGATGGCGTCGCCGATCTCAGCGGCGGTCGCGACCCGATGGATCAACGACGGCACCGCCGACACGATCCTGCGATTCATTCGATCGGAGAGCATCGCCAGGGAGCGCATTGCCGCGAAGGCGATGGAGCCGGGCACGTACCTCTCCGATCCGCTGAGCTTCAACATCTGGCTGCCGATGCGCAACGGCTGGACCCGCTCGGTCTTCGTGAGCCACGCGCGGGCGAGCGGTCTTGGCGTCGTGCCGAGCGACGCCTTCGCGGCGAATGGCGCGCCGCCCGAAGCCGTGCGCGTCGGACTGGGGGGACCGATTACGCGCAGCCAGGTCGAGCGCGGGTTGGCGTTCCTATCGCATCTCCTCGAAAGGCAACCTGAGTCCGTCGCGACGTAGCTGAGCGGCCGACGTCTCCCAATGCGTCGAACCACGACCTGCTTACTCGCCGCTTCCATGGCTTCTATGTGCCATGTACATGCGGCCGAGCGTATGCTGTTGTTTGTAGCTCGCGCCGATTAAGGTCAGGCGCGAACGATTATCGTCGTCGGGGATATGCAATGACCACCCGGATGAATATCGCCGTCCGAGGATTGTTCGCTACGCCGGTCGCGGCGCTGGAAGTTCCAGACGCCGAGGCGCGCAATGCGGAACTGAGCGCCATCATCCTGCAGCGGCGCGAGGCGACTCCATCGGTTCAGGCTTCCAATGCAGGGGGCTGGCACTCGGACCGCGAGCTCGCCTCCTGGGGCGGCCCTCAGGTCGCCTTCATTCTGGACTTGGCCAAAGAGATGGCCAACCGCTTGACCGCCGATCGAAATGGTAAGTCGGTCCAACCCAAATGGGGCGTCATGGCATGGGCGAACGTAAACGGGCCGGGCGACGGGAATATTTGCCACTATCATCCGGGCGCTTTCTGGTCCGGGACCTATTATGTCGCTGACGGCGGCTGCGCCACGGATCACAGTCTGGGCGGCGAGTTCGAAATGCTGGATCCCCGCGGGGCCGGCCCCGGGATGTACGCGCCTAGTTTGAAATTCATGGGAGAAGACGGCCAGTCGGTCGGCGCCGCGGAAACGATCAGGCCGAAGCCAGGCCTCCTGTTCCTGTTTCCCTCATGGCTCTTTCATCAAGTCCGCCCCTACCGGGGCGACGATCTGCGCATCTCGATCGCATTCAATCTCAGCGTTTGAACCGCATGTCAGCTCCGGCTTCGCGAGCGAGCAAGAGGCAGTCCGAAATCATCGCGGTCCTGCGCCAATCAGGGCGCGTCGCAGTTGAGGATCTTGCCGCGCATTTCAGCGTCGCCCTGCAAACCATAAGGCGCGACCTCAACGAACTCAGCGAAGAAGGCCGTGTGGTTCGCGTGCATGGAGGCGCGATCGTCGCGTCCGGAGTTGAGAACCTCGCCTACGACGCCCGCCAACTCGTCGCCCATGACCAAAAGCGATTGATTGGAGAAGCGGCGGCGCGGCTGATCCCGGACAATTCATCGCTGTTTATCAACATCGGGACAACGACGGAAGAGGTCGCCAAAGCGCTTTCGAGACATTCCGGCCTCCTCGTCATCACCAACAACCTCCATGTCGCGAGCGAACTGCATCGAAGCAGCGGCGTCGAAATCTTCCTCACCGGCGGGACGGTGCGGCAGAGCGACGGCGGCATTGTCGGAGCGGTCACTGTCGAACAGATCGAACAGTTTCGTGTTGATTTCGCGGTGATCGGCACCTCGGCGATCGATCCGACCGGAACCTTGCTGGACTTCGACATACGCGAGGTCGAGATATCGCGCGCCATCGTCGAGCACGCGCGCAAAATCATCCTGGTCTCCGACAGCAGTAAGTTTTCTCGGTCGGCCCCCGTGCGCATTGCGCATCTCTCGGAAATCGACATCTTCGTCACCGACCGCCTTCCCTCGCCAGCGATCGTCGAGCTATGTCAACGATGCGAAGTGAAGGTTATCGAGGTCGGCGGCCCAGTGGAACCGGACGGCGAGGACAATTAGGCGGCCGTTTACGAATATTCGTTTGAACGTTCGTTTTTTCGCTTGCCCTGCGCGATACGCTCGTTATAGCCTCTCAAGGACCGAAAAGCGCACTTTCGAAACTGCGATGGTGTCGCGCTTCGGCTTGGGGAGGGACTGTGGAGTCCTCGGCGCCGCCTGGGCCGACCTTCGACATCGCCATCATCGGCGGTGGAGTTAACGGCTGCGGAATCGCCAGAGACGCCGCTGGTCGGGGCTGGTCGGTCTATCTTTGCGAAAAGGACGATCTCGCTTCCTCGACGTCCAGCGCTTCGAGCAAGCTGATCCATGGCGGCCTGCGCTATTTAGAACATTTCGAGTTTCGTTTGGTTCGCGAGGCGCTCGTCGAGCGCGAAGTGCTGTGGCGAATCGCGCCCCATATTGTGTGGCCGCTTCGCTTCGTTTTGCCTCACAACTCGGATCTCAGACCCGCGTGGCTGCTTCGAATAGGCCTCTTTCTTTACGACCATCTTGGCGGGCGCCATTTATTGCCGCCAACGCGAACCCTGCGTTTGGCGGACGACCCGGCGGGCGAACCGCTCAAGCCGGAGTTCAAGCTCGGATTCGAATATTCGGATTGCTGGGCCGAAGATGCCCGGCTTGTCGTCCTGAACGCGCGCGACGCGGCCGACCGGGGCGCCGTCATCGCGCCCCGCACCCGCTGCTTAAGCGGAATCCGAGAGGGGGGCTTGTGGACGCTGATCGTGCGGGACGAACGGAGCGGGCGCGTCAGCAAGATTCGAGCGCGCGCGTTGGTCAACGCGGGCGGCCCCTGGGTCAACGAAGTTCTACAGTCGACGCTCCAGATTCCGACCCCCGCCGCTGTCAGGCTCGTCAAAGGCAGTCACGTCGTGGTCAGGCGTTTGTTTCAACACGACCGTTGCTACATTCTCCAAAACAAGGACCGGCGGGTGTTTTTCGTTATGCCGTTCGAACGGAACTACACCCTGATCGGCACGACCGACCTCGATTACAGCGGCGACCTTGATGCGGTGCACGTGTCTCCGGAGGAAATCCAGTATCTTTGCGACGCGGCGAACAGCTACTTCCGGGCGCCTGTCACCGCCAACCAGGTGGTCTGGTCCTATTCCGGCGTGCGTCCCCTCTATGACGACGGCGCCTCTGAGGCTCAGGAAGCAACGCGCGACTACGTTCTCAAACTCGACCCATCCGAAGATTCGCCTGCGCTTCTCAGCATTTTCGGCGGCAAGATCACAACCTATCGCCGACTGGCGGAGGCGGCGCTGGCGATCCTGTCGCCGCGCTTGCCCGCGGCGCGCAGGTCCGCCGGATGGACCGGTCAGGATGCCTTGCCCGGCGGCGATTTTCCGACCGACGGTTTCGAAACGCTGGTGAGTTGAATGGCGGCGCGTTATCCTTTTGTCGCGCGGGACACGGTTCGCCGTCTCGTACGCGCATACGGGACTCGGGTGGAAAGGCTACTAGGCGCGGCAAGGGCGCAATCGGATCTCGGTCGGACTTTCGGCGCCGACCTGACCGAGGCCGAGGTCCTCTATCTCGCCAACAACGAATGGGCGATGAGCGCTGCCGACATCGTTTGGCGGCGTTCCAAGCTGGGATTGCGAATGGCCGAGGCCGAGGTCCAGGATCTCGACGCCTATCTCGGAGCGTTGCAGGCTCAGCTGCAAACGGCTGATCAAAGGGGGGCAAGCGTCGGGTGACGTTCGTTCTAGAAAATATTTCGCTCTCGGTTGGGCAGGAGGCCGTCATTGATGACGTCTCGCTGACGCTCGGCCGGGGCTCGATGAACGTTTTGCTGGGCCCGACATTGTCGGGGAAAACCACGCTCATGCGTCTCATGGCCGGATTGGACCGGCCGACGACGGGACGGCTGGTTGAAGACGACCTGGACGTCACCAACGTTCCGGTGCGTCGCCGTTCGGTCGCGATGGTCTATCAGCAATTCATCAACTATCCCTCGCTCACGGTCTACGAGAACATCGCGTCTCCGCTTCGCGTCGCTGGCGTTGGCCGCGCCGAGATTGACGCGCGGGTGAAGGAAGCGGCGCGCTTGTTGCGGCTCGATAATCTTCTGCAGCGCCTGCCGGCGCAGCTGTCTGGCGGACAGCAGCAGCGCACCGCCATTGCTCGCGCCCTCGTCAAGCGCGCCAAGCTGGTTTTGCTCGACGAGCCGCTGGCCAACCTCGACTATAAGCTGCGCGAGGAGTTGCGCGAGGAATTGCCTCGTATATTCGTCGAGACCGGCGCGGTCCTGGTCTATGCGACGACGGAGCCAACGGAAGCTCTGTTGCTCGGCGGCACCACCATCACCCTGCACGAGGGCCGGGTCTCTCAAGTCGGACCGACAGCCCGCGTCTATCGACGGCCCGAAAATATCGAGGCTGCCCGGGTCTTTTCCGATCCGCCGCTGAATGAGCTGGTCATTGAGAAGCGCGGCTCTCTCGTCACATCGGAGAGCGGTCGCAATCTGCCTCTTGTCGGAGCCCTCTCGAGATTGCCGGACGGCGTCTACCGACTTGGCTTTCGCTCCGACGCGGTGGCCATTGGCGACGGAAAGTCACAGGGCCTCAATTTCCCCGGCGAAGTGAAGGTGACCGAGCTCAGCGGCTCGGAAAGCTTCGTTCACGTCGACGTCGGCATCGGCGTTTGGGTGTGTCTCGCGCCTGGGGTGCACGCGTGGCAGCCGGGCGCTCAGGTCGAGGTCCGGATCGACGCGAACCGCGTCTTTGTGTTCGACAGCTCCGGCGGTCTCGCGACGACGCCGTTCATCGCACAAACGGCTTGAGGGGAAGCGATGGCGCGCATCACACTTGACGGAATTGCCCACGCCTACGGCGGCAAACCGCAGAGTGAGCAGGACTACGCGCTCAAGCCTCTCCACCATGTCTGGGAGCAGGGCATGGCCTATGCCCTGCTGGGGCCGTCCGGCTGCGGCAAGACGACGTTGCTCAACATCATTTCCGGACTCGTCATTCCGTCGGAAGGCCGTCTGTTGTTTGACGACAGGGACGTCACGAATTTGCCGACCAAGGAAAGGAACATCGCCCAGGTGTTCCAGTTTCCGGTCATCTACGACACGATGACGGTCGCCGAAAATCTGGCCTTCCCGCTGAAGAACAGAAGGCTTCCGCGCGCTGCGATCGAACGACGCGTCACCGAGATTGCGGCGATGCTTGATCTGACCAGCGTCCTGAACAGGCGCGCGCGTGGGCTCACCGCCGACGCCAAGCAGAAGATCTCGCTGGGTCGCGGCTTGGTTCGCTCGGACGTGTCGGCGGTCTTGTTCGACGAACCGCTGACGGTGATCGACCCCGCGCTCAAGTGGGAGCTGAGGTCGAAATTGAAGGCTGTTCATCGCGCGCTCGATCTCTTGATGATCTATGTGACGCACGATCAGATCGAGGCGCTGACCTTCGCCGATAAGGTCGTGGTGATGAACGACGGCAAGGCGGTGCAGATCGGCACGCCCGACGACCTGTTCGAGCGGCCCGAGCACACATTCGTCGGCTATTTCATCGGCTCCCCGGGCATGAATCTCATGCCGGCGAAGATCTCCGGATCGCGCGCCCTTGTCGACGGCGCCGAGCTTCAACTGGGCGCACTGTACCCGGAGCCGCCGAAAGGCGGCCATGTGCAGATCGGCGTCCGGCCCGACTACACCGAATTGTCGAGCACGGCAGGCGCGCCCGTCCAGGTCCGCCGCGTCGCCGATCTCGGCCGCAAGCGGCTGGCTTATGTCACGCTTGGCGGTCAACAGATCGTCGCCACGATACCGCCCGAGATGTCTTCAATTGGCGATCAGGCAAAAGTTGTGTTCGATCCGGAGCACACGCACGTTTACGTGGACGATATTCGCGTCACGGGAGCGGCGGCATGAACGGCAAGCCGATCAACAATCGCGCGTGGCTTTTCGTACTGCCCGTCCTCGCCTTCGTGCTGTTCTCGTCGATTATTCCGGTCATGACTGTCGTGAACTATTCGGTCCAGGACACGATGGGGGCGAACAATTTCTTCTGGAACGGCGACGGCTGGTTTCGCGATCTCCTGAACCCGAGCACCGAAATCGGCGCGCGCTTCAACGACGCCCTATTCCGCACCCTCGCCTTCTCGCTCGTCTGCCTCCTGATCGAGGTGCCGCTCGGCATCGCGATCGCTCTGTGCATACCGCGAAGCGGGTGGCTGGTCGGACTCACGCTGGTCGTGATGGCGCTGCCGATGCTCATTCCGTGGAACGTGGTGGGCACGATCTGGCAAATCTTCACCCGCGCCGACATCGGTCTCTTCGGAGCGGCGCTTACCGGAGCGGGCCTGCACTACAACGTGACGCAGGACCCGATTTCCGCCTGGGTCACCATTGTCGTCATCGACGTCTGGCATTGGACGCCCCTCGTCATCCTGTTGAGCTATGCGGGTCTCAGGGCGATCCCCGACGCCTTCTATCAGGCGGCCCAAATCGATGGCGCGAGCCGCTGGGCGATTTTCTTCAATATCGAGTTGCCGAAGCTGCAAAAGGTGCTCGTCATCGCAGTGCTGCTGCGCTTCATGCAGACGTTCATGATCTACACCGAACCGTTCGTCGTGACCGGCGGCGGCCCGGGCAGCGCGACCACCTTCCTGTCGATCGATCTGGTCAAGATCGCACTCGGTCAAGTCGATCTCGGCAATGCTGCGGCGATGTCCCTTGTCTACTACCTGATCACCCTCACCGTCTGTTGGATCTTCTTCACCATAATGACCCAGTTCGAGCGAAGGGGGAACGCCTGATGCGCCAGGGCGCCCTGTCGAAGATCATCCTCGCCTCGTATCTGGTGCTGTTGATGTTGCCGATCTATTGGCTCATCAACCTGAGCCTACGAACCAATTCCGACATCATGTCGGGAATGGCGCTGTGGCCGCACCATCCAACCCTCGAGAAATACGTCCACATTTTCAACGATCCGACCTGGGTGCACGCCTTCGGGGTCTCGCTCACCTATGTTGCGATCAACACTATCATATCTGTGACGGTCGCGCTGCCGGCGGCTTACGCGTTCAATCGTTATGCGTTCATCGGCGATAAGCACCTGTTTTTTTGGCTCCTGACCAATCTGATGGCCCCGACAGCGGTCTTCGCCATGCCGTTCTTTAATCTCTATTATGCGGTCGGCCTGTTCGACACCGTGTGGGGGGTCGCGCTCGCCCATTGCCTGTTCAATATCCCGCTCGCGGTCTGGATTATGGAGGGTTTCGTCGGCGGCGTGCCGCGCGAGATCGACGAGACGGCGGCGATCGACGGCTATTCGTTTCCGCGCTTCTTCATCCGGATCTTCCTGCCCTTGATCGCCAATGGCATCGGCGTGACAGCGTTCTTCTGCTTCATGTTCTCGTGGGTCGAGCAATTGCTGGCGACGACCCTGACGGCGACCAACGCCCTGCCCTTCGCGGCGGTCATGACGCGCGCCTATTCAGTCGCGGGCATGGACTGGTCGCTGTTAGCCGCAGCCGGAGTGCTGACGATGGTGCCCGGCGCAGTGGTGATCTGGTTTGTCCGCAATCACATCGCCAAGGGCTTCGCCCTTGGCCGCGTTTAGGGGAGCGCCGCAATGCTCGCGTGGATGGCGTGGACCTGGCAATCGGCGCTATTCTTCTGCCTCGTGGCGCTGGCGCTGATCATTCTCACGCTGCTCGCAATCTACCGGCCGGAAACGCCGCGGGTCGGCATCCTGCGCTTTCCGACCACGCGAGGCGATCGGTTCTTCGTCACCCTTATCGGGTCGGCCTTCATTTTCGTTTTCTGGCTGCGGCTAGGCGGGGGCGCCTTGTGGTACCCGCTCGCGGCCTCGGTGGTTTACGGCGTCGCGATGTTTCGTTTCGCGTAAGTCGTATCGCCCGTGGCGCGTGGTGCGCAACGGGAATCAAGGGAGGAAGCCATGGACGTGAAACGTCGTGACGTATTGAAGGGAGCCGCGGCGGTTGCCGCCTCCGCAGCGACAGTAGGCGGCGCAGCGATCATCTCGTCGACGCCCAGCTACGCCCAGCAGGTCGATGCAGCGAAGAAATGGATCGATGCCGAGTTTCAGCCGTCGACCCTGACCAAAGACCAGCAGATGGCCGAGATGGAATGGTTCATCAAGGCAGCGACGCCGTTCAAAGGCATGAAAGTCAGTACGGTTTCGGAAATCCTCGGAATCCACGATTACGAGTTAAAGACCCTGACCAAGGCCTTCGCCGAAATCACAGGCATTCAGGTCAGTCACGAGTTGATGGACGAGGGCCTGCTCGTCGACAAGATCGAGGTCGAGATCGCATCCGGCAAGCCGATCTATGATTTCTGGATGAACGACTCCGACTTCATCGGCACACACCCGCGCTACAACGACATCGTCGGCGGCTCGCTTACCGACTTCATGGCCGGAGACGCCAAGGACATCACCAATCCGGGCCTCGATCTCAACGACTTCATCGGCCTTTCCTTCGGCACATTCACCGACGGCAAGCTCTACCAGTTGCCGGACCAGCAGTTCGCGAACCTTTATTGGTTCCGCTACGACTGGTTCCAGAAGCCCGACCTCAAGGCGGCGTTCAAAGCCAAGTTTGGCTATGAGCTCGGCGTGCCCGTCAACTGGTCGGCATATGAAGACATCGCCGATTTCTTCACCAACACCGTGAAAGAGATCGACGGCCAGAAAGTCTATGGCCACATGGATTACGGCAAGAAGGACCCGTCTCTGGGCTGGCGCTTCACCGACGCCTGGCTCTCGATGGCCGGCAACGGCGATCGCGGCCTTCCGAACGGTCGGCCCGTCGACGAATGGGGCATCCGCGCCGAAAATGGCATACCGGTCGGTTCCTCGATCAGCCGCGGCGGCGACGCCAACGGTCCTGCCGCCGTCTACGCACTGACCAAGTTCGTCGAGTGGCTGAAGAAATACGCGCCGCCGGAAGCCGCCGGCATGGATTTCCTCGAGGCAGGCGCGGTGCCTGGACAAGGACACATCGCCCAGCAGATCTTCTGGTACAGCGCCTTCACCGCCGCGCTCTCCAAGCCCGATCTGCCGGTGATGAACAAGGACGGCACGCCGAAATGGCGCATGGCCCCAAGCCCGCACGGCGCCTACTGGAAGGAGGGCATGAAGCTCGGCTACCAGGACGTCGGCTGCTGGACCATGCTCAAATACGCTCCGTTGGAGCGCGTAAAAGCTGGCTGGCTCTACGGGCAGTTCTGCGTGTCGAAGACTGTCAGCTTGAAGAAGTCGGTCACCTTCCTGCATGTGATTCGCGAAAGCGATATCCAGAGCCAGGCGATGACCGATCTGGCTCCGAAAGTCGGCGGCTGGGTCGAGTTCTATCGCAGCCCGGCGCGCAAACTCTGGACGCCGACCGGCGTCAACGTGCCCGAATATGGCAAGCTGGCTCAGGTCTGGTGGCAGAATGTCTCCAAGGGCATCTCCGGCGAGGCGACGTACCAGCAAGCGATGGACGGGTTGGCGCGCGATCAGGACGCGATCATGACCCGGCTCGAGAAGTCCGGAGCCCAAGGCAAGCTCGGCCCGAAGATGAACGAGGAGCGCGATCCCGAATATTGGTACGCGAAGGCCGAGAAGGACGGCAATCTCGCGCCCCAGCGCAAGCTCGCCAACGAAAAGCCGCCAGGAGAAACCGTCGACTACGACGAGCTCTTGAAGACCTGGACCGCGGCTACGCCAAAGAAGTAACGCTGACTGGACTTCGTTTCGCCAACCGGGTCGGGCTCCAGCAGCCCGGCCCCTTTATATTTGGGCAGGGATCGCCCCCATGACTGGGCATGTTCTCGTCGTCGACCAGGGCACGACCTCGACGCGCTCGATCATTTTTGGTCCGGGCGCCGCGCTCGTCGCGATGGCGCAGGAGGAGTTCCCGCAAATCTTTCCTCAGCCGGGCTGGGTCGAACACGACCCGGAGGCGCTGTGGCGAACCACGCTCTCGACCGCGCGGCAGGCTCTGTCCAGGGCCGGAATTGAGCCGAGCGCGCTCGCCGGACTCGGAATAACCAACCAGCGCGAAACGACACTGGTCTGGAGCCGGACGACTGGCCGGCCTATCCACAATGCGATCGTCTGGCAGGATCGTCGCACCGCGCCCCTTTGCTCCGAACTCAAGGATCACGGATGCGAGACGCTCGTGTCCGCCCGCACCGGCTTGCTGCTCGACCCCTATTTTTCGGCGACGAAAATCGCCTGGACCCTCGACAATGTTCCTGGCGCGCGCGCTGAAGCGGAACGCGGAGACTTGGCCTTCGGCACCGTCGACAGCTTTCTCATATGGCGTCTGACTAACGGCAAGGTTCACGTCACCGACGCCACCAACGCCTCGAGGACACTGCTCTTTAATCTCCATTCAGGCGCATGGGACAACGATCTTCTCGCTCTCTTCCGGGTCCCACGATCCATGCTGCCCGAAGTTAAGGATTGCGCCGCCGAATTTGGCGAGGCGGCGGCGGAACATCTCGGCGCGGCGATCCCCATCCGCGGCATCGCGGGAGATCAGCAGGCGGCGCTGATCGGCCAGGCGTGTTTTCGTCCTGGCACGGTGAAGTCGACTTATGGGACGGGGTGCTTCGCCCTCCTCAACACGGGCGACAAGGCGGTCGAGTCGACGCACAAATTGCTGACGACCATTGGCTACCAGTTCAAGGGCAAACGCACATATGCGCTCGAGGGCTCGATCTTCTCGGCGGGCGCGACAGTGCAATGGTTGCGCGACGGCCTCGGCATTCTCGCCAGCGCCCCGGAAGCGGGTGAATTGGCGGCGAGCGCCGACCCCCGCCAGCAGGTCTATCTGGTGCCGGCCTTCACCGGTCTCGGCGCTCCCCATTGGGACAGCGAGGCTCGCGCCGCAATCTTTGGATTGACGCGCGGCGCGACGCGCAAAGAGATCGTGCGCGCGGCGCTCGAAAGCGTCGGCTATCAGACACGCGACCTGATCGACGCGATGCGCGCCGATTCGCAAGGGCTATGGGGCGTCGAATTTGCTTCGGTCATCCGCATCGACGGCGGAATGAGCGCCAGCGACTGGACGATGCAATTCCTCGCCGACATGTTGAACGCGCAGGTCGACCGTCCCGAAATTTTGGAGACGACTGCCCTCGGCGCTGGCTATCTCGCCGGCTGGCAGGCGGGGCTCTACCCCGAGCCTGATGAGTTCGCGAAGACCTGGCGGCGGCAGGCCAGCTTCATACCGTCGATGACCTCAAGCGAGCGGGAAACCCGTTATCGCGGCTGGCGCGAGGCGGTCGCGCGCACAGTTCTGCGACCCGAGGTCTAAACTCATGCGGATCGTATTTCGCTGCGATCCGGCGATCGAGCATGAGTTGATGCGCCCCGTGGATGCGCGCGCGGCGTTACCGGATTGGTTGCGCACGATGCCGCGGACCGCCTTCTCGGATCTGCATGGGCAAGAGGTGCGAACGGTCAAGCAATGCCCGCCCTTCGTTGACGCGATGTCGCATGGCTTCATCATTCCCCTGCCCTGCGACGTCACCGTCCGCGACGGCGTTCTGTCCTGGGATTGGGACCATCCCGCGCTGACCGTCGAAGCCCATCCGCGCTCCCCGGTCAGCTTTCATGTTCCCGCGCAAGTCGCGGGGACACCGTTTTACGATCCCGAAGTTGCGATCGTGAAATTCAACAGCTTCTGGACGATCGAGCTCGAGCCGGGCTATTCGCTTTTCGCTACTCACCCTGTGAACCGGGCGGATCTGCCGTTCCGCTTGTTGACCGGAATCGTGGATAGCGACCGCTTCACCGACGTTGGCATATTGTTCCCGGCAGTGTGGACGGACGCGAACTTTGAAGGCGTGCTGCCCCGCGGCACCCCGATCGCGCAATGCTTCCCGATCTTGCGCGAGGCGCTGGAACTGCAGTTCCAGCCATTCTCCGCAGAAGAAGCGGAGCGCTATCAATCCACCGCGAACATCCTGCTGTCCCATCCCGGCGCGTACCGGCGGCGATTTCGGGTGCGGCGTGAGCGAGCGCTCAGGCGTCAAGCAAGCGGCGCAGTCGAGCTGAGTTGAGCCATAGGCTGCCTTTCTTGGCTGACGTCAGCGCTTGGGCGATGCGACCGAACGTATCGGGCCGGAGGCGCATCGCGCGCCGATAGGAATTCATCGCGGCGTCGAGGTCGCCGGAGTTCTGCAAATTAAGTCCCAGATTGACGTGGGCTTCGGGAACGTCCGGGTGCGCGTCGATGCTATGGCGATAGGCGCGGATCGCACCCGGCGTGTCGCGCAAGTCTTCGCAGAGCAGTCCGAGCGCGAACCAGACGCGGCCATCGCCCGGCCGAAGAGTCACAGCTCGTTCGAGCTCGACGCGGGCCGATTGCAGTTCGCCCGTTTGTCTCAAGCACGCTGCAAGCGCCACTCTCGCTTCGACAAGATCGGGCGCCGCCTCGAGCGCTCGTCGAAAAGCGACGCAAGCCTCACGCGGCCGGTTGATCGCCAGCAGCGCCGCGCCCAATCGCGCGTGATCCGTCGGAACCGCCGAAGAGTCAGCTGCGCGCGCAAAGGCGAGCACGGCCGATTTCAGCTGGCCTGCTCTGCGCAGCGCCTCCCCGATCTCGCGCCAGCCATCGACAAAGTTCGGAAAGCGCAGCAGAAGGTCTTCGAGAACGGACCGCGCTTTCTCATCGCCCGGCTCGATGAGCGTCACGCAGCTCAGGAAGGCGGCTTCCGGCCGATCGGGGGCCACTCGGCCGGCGGTTTCCAACCACATTCGCGCCTGCACCGGATCTCCCGCGGCGAGGGCCACGCGCGCGGCGACGATCAACGTCGGCGGATGATCTGGGCGCAACTTCAAGCTGGAATTGGCCCAGCGCGCCGCCTCATCGAGGCGCCCGCGCCGAAGCGCGATGGTCGCCGCCAGTTGATGCGCCGCTGGGTCCTGGGGCGCTGAATCCAAGATCTGGCCGCAGAGCGCTTCCGCGCTTTCGGTCCTCCCGGCGCGGAGTTCCGCCAAAACGCTTTCAAATAGAGACTGCCGATGCGCTCGTGGATCTGTCATCGAATCCCAGAATCTCTTTCCAAGCGAGCACAAGCCGAGCCGGGCGCCCTTCTGCCAGAATAGTCTATGTCTGGGCCGGCATGGACGATCCTGGCCGATATTGCGATAATCCCCCGAGCAAAACTTCCGATACAGGTCAGGCTGTGAGAACTGCGCCGCGCATCGTTCTCGTATGGGACATTTTTATCCGCGTCTTCCACTGGCTCATCGTGGCGCTTGTCGCGGCAGCCTATGCGACCTGGCGACTGAGCTGGATGGTCTGGCACGGATGGGTCGGCGACGCTGTGCTCACCCTGTTGTTGTTCAGGCTGTCATGGGGCGTCTTTGGCGGCGAGACCGCGCGCTTTTCCCGCTTTCTAGCGTCTCCGCGAACCGTCCTCCAGCATCTGAAAGACTCGCTTCGGCGAGAGCCCGACCACCAGGTCGGGCACAACCCCGCAGGCGGCTGGATGGTGCTCATCCTGCTCGCCCTGCTTCTCGCCGAGACACTGACCGGCCTCTACGTCGCCAACGACATGGCCGACGAAGGGCCGTTGACCGAGATGGTGCCGGCGTGGGCCGCCAACACGATCGCATCCGCTCACGCGATCCTTTGGGATGCACTCTTGGCCGCCATCGTTCTGCACGTTCTAGCGATCGCGGCGTTTGCGGCGGTCAAAGGGCAGAACCTGCTGCGCCCGATGATCACGGGAACAAAGGTCATGCCCGCAAACATCGCCGAGCCGCGAGCTGGCAGTCCAGCGCGAGCAGTCCTGCTAGTGCTCGGCTGCGCCGCCGCTACAGCCTTGCTGGTGAACCTCTTGTGAGCCCGGTCAGCTCTTGGGCGGAATGACCTGACCGCGGATTTCCCCCGCGGGATGAGATTGGGTATGAACGTTGACGTACCATTCTCCGGAGGAAAACTGCTTCGCCTGGTCCGGAGTGAGCGTTGCGGTCCCTTTCATCGGGTTTGTCGGAGGGCTGCCCTGCGTGCTGAGCCAGATCACGGGCGGCGCATTTTTGCCTTTGGCCGCCGGGCCGTGGAAGTGAGCCATCGTCGTTGCGCTCGATAGCCCGGTGTAAGAGATGTTCCACGTGACGACGCGGCTCGCCGGATCATAGGTCAGGTTGGCGGTTCCCGAGCCTGTCGTGTCCACCGGCGGCACGCATTGTGCGCCGGTCAGCGGGACCTTGAAGGAAGTGGCGTCTGCGAGGGCTACCCCGGCGTTCACAAAGCCCAGAAGGACAACAAAGGGAAGGAGAGCTCGCTGACGTTTCAAGGCTTTCATCTTTTCCTCCATTTGGCTCACAACAGATCTGTCCCTACAAACAATAGGATTGAACGGTTGTTCCTCGCATAGTTTAACACGAGTGTGACATTCTTTTGCTGCATCGCAAACCGTGTGATGATGTTCGCAAGCGCCGAAACTTGGACGATTGGTGACACTCGGGCCGGCTTCAGCGACTGGGTGGGATTGACAGGCTCGACAGTTGGCGTGAAAGGCCCCTCGCTTCCTGCGTGTCGCCGGCGGCCCTTGTGAATTCTATCGATGCCAAATTTCTCAATTCGCCTGAGGCTGATCTTTCTGTCCGCTCTGCTACTGGCAATCCTCGCCGGTTCCTCCGCGCTGCTAATACGAGAGCTGGTTCGCGACTTGCAAAGCCTCAACGAGGAAGCCAAGCTTGTTTCGATCGTCAAGAACGCCAATTCGGCGAGCAAGCACTTTGGCGATTTGAAATATTGGGCGATCAACTCCGCCGTCACGCAGCTCGCGGCGTCTCAGCAAGCAGCGGACCTCGCCGAGTTGGGACTCGACTCCGATCTGAAGGCAATTTCGGTCGTCGATCCGACGGTCGTCAAGGCGATCGAAGGCGAAGTTTACAGCATGACCGATCTCGCTCGCCAGGCGGGCGTCGCCTATTCGAGCGACGACGGCGCAGCGGGCAACGCCCTCCTGTCGCAAGCCAAGGGCCGGGTCATGGCTATTGACCAGCATCTCGACAGGATCGTGGAGAGAATTGAGCGACAAGCCCTGGCGCGGCGAGACGTGTCCACGCGCCACGCCGAGTTCGCGGTCAAGCTGGCGATCGCGGCCGGAATAGGAGCGCTGGCGCTCGCATTGGGCTTCACCGCGATGACCGTTCGCTCGATTACCGTTCCCCTGAAACACCTGGATCGGAGCATTGCTTCAATCACGCATGGCGAACTGAACGCCGCTATGCCGCACTCAGGCGTGCCGGAGATCGCCTCCATGGCGAGCACGCTCGGCATGTTGCGCGTCAGCCTGATCGAGCGGGACCGCCTCGAACGCGAACGCCAACAGGCGGAAATGGAAACGCGAGCCGCGCGCGATACTGCCGAGGCCGCGCTGCACGATCTGAAGGCCGCCCAAGCCAATCTCATTCAGGCGGAAAAAATGGCCTCGCTCGGTCAATTGACGGCGGGGATCGCGCACGAGATCAAGAACCCGCTCAATTTCGTCAACAACTTCGCCAGTCTTTCTGTCGGTCTGCTCGGCGAAATGAACGAGGCCGCCGGGCCGGCCTTCGCATCGCTCGACGAGCGACGGCGCCGCGAGGTCGATGAGGCGAGCGAGATGCTGATCGGCAACCTCCACCGGATTGTTGAGCATGGCAGGCGCGCCGACAATATCGTCAAGAGCATGCTGGCTCATTCCCGCAGCGGCAGCGGCAGTCCGGAAACCGTGGATCTCAACGCTCTGGTCGACGAGTCGCTCAATCTCGCCTATCACGGCGCCCGCGCTCAGGATCAAAACTTCAACATGACGATAGAACGGGCCTACGGCAAGAACATCGCGCCGGTCGCGCTTGTGCCCCAAGACATGACGCGCGTGTTCCTCAATCTCTTCGGCAACGCCTTCTACGCCGCGAACAAGCGCCGGCGAGAGACAAATGACAGGGAGTTCAAACCGACGCTGACCGTGACCTCACGCGATCTTGGGACAGCGGTTGAAGTGCGGGTGCGCGACAACGGCGACGGTATTCCCAGTGAGATCAGGAACAGGCTGTTCCAACCTTTCTTCACCACAAAACCGAGCGGCGAGGGCACGGGGCTCGGGCTGTCGATCAGCTATGAAATCATCACCAAACAGCATGGTGGGACGATCGAGGTCTCGAGCAGAGTCGGGGAGTTCACCGAATTCACGGTATGTCTGCCGCGCGGTCTCGGCGCCAAGGGCGCCTTGAACCTTTCTGCATGAGTTGCGATGTCATGACGGTCAGCATCTTGATTGTCGACGACGAACCCGATGTCGCGATCCTGTTTCGGCAGCAGTTTCGGCGCGAGACGCGGGACGGAGTCTATGTCCTGCATTTTGCGCTTTCGGCCTCGGAAGCGCTCGAGCGACTTGCCAACGAAATCGAGCCGCAGCGGATCGTGATCCTGTCGGATATCAATATGCCTGGAATGGATGGTCTGGCGCTCCTGCGGGAAATCAAGAAGAGGCGACCCGAGCTCCCGGTGATGATGCTGACCGCTTACGCTGACGATGAACGGCGCGAGCGCGCCGCCGCCGACGGGGCGGCTGCTTTTGTGACCAAGCCAGTCGACTTCGACTTTTTGAGAATTCGTCTGCGCGAGCTGCACGGACCGTTGAGTTAAGGGGAGCCCATTGGCCGCTTCAGCCAAGATTCTCGCTGTCGATGACGAGCCTGATTTCGAGCTTTTGATCCGACAGCGCTTCCGCGTCCAAATTCGCGACGAGGAGTTCGAATTCCGTTTCGCGCACCATGGCGGTGAGGCGCTCGCGGCGCTATCGGCCGAGCCTGACATCGACCTCATGCTGCTCGACATCAACATGCCGGTGATGGATGGGTTGACGTTGCTGAACGAGCTTCGCGAGCGGCAGCTGGCGGTGCAGGCGATCATCGTCTCGGCGTACGGAGATATGACGAATCTGCGAACCGCAATGAACCGCGGCGCCTTCGATTTCGTCACCAAGCCGGTGGATCTGCGCGATCTCGAAATTACGGTCCATAAAGCGTTGGCCAATATCGCAAAGCTGCGAGAGATGGATCGGCAGCGTATGGCTGCTGAACGAGCGCGGAACAATCTTTCTCGTTATTTTTCACCCAACATTGTCGAGTTGCTGGCCGCCCAGGACGAACCGCTCGGGGCCGGACGCCGGGAGACGGTCGCGGTGCTGTTTGCCGACATCGTCGCGTTCACGCGAATGGCGGAGCTCATGGCTCCCGAAGACGTCCTCGCAATGTTGCGCGAGTTTCATACCCGCATGACAGAGCGGATCTTCGTCAGCGGCGGTACGGTCGACCAATATATGGGCGACGGGATTATCGCCGTATTCGGCGCCACGGCTGCGAGCCCCAATGACGCTGCGAGCGCGCTGAACTGCGCCGAGATGATGCTCGAGACGCTCGAACGCTGGAACCAGGAACGCGAGGATGAGGGAGACGCCCGGCTCGATATCGGCATCGGCCTCAACTACGGATCGGTCGTTCTTGGCGATGTCGGCAGCGAGTACGGCATGTCGTTCACCGCAATCGGCGATACGGTCAACACGGCCGCGCGGCTGCAGACGCTGACCCGCTCATTGAAAACGCAACTGGTCGTAAGCGACGCCGTTGTTCGGGCGATCCAGGCTTTGTCCCCGGAAGTCGCCGCGGAGCGAATCGGCCGATTGGAAGATCTAGGCGAACATCGCTTGCGAGGCCGCGCGAGCCCGGTGCGCATTTGGACCCGCAAGGTCAAGAGGATCAGCGAGGCTGCGCCCTTAGAGGCGCTCTCTTAGGCGCGTAGCCGCCGCGCGGGCGCCATTCATCCCATTGGCATCTGCATCGGTCCCATATTCTGGTTCAAATTGTACATGATCCAGAGCGACCCGATGATGATCAGAAAGACGATCAGGACGCCGAATGCGAGCGCCAGCACGTTATTGACGTTGTCGGGTCCGGTGGTGATGTGCAGGAAGAAGACCAGGTGCACACCGATCTGAGCGATCGCCAGCACCACGAGCGCAATCGGAATGCTCGGGTGCCAAACCAAGGACGTCCCGGCGATAAAGAAAGACACCGCGGTCAGCAGGACCGCCAGGCCAAGGCCGATAAGGTAACCAACGACGCCTGCGGAGATCTCGTGACGTCCCGCGGGTTCGTCGCCGGGGGCATGGTCGGTCCCGTGTAGCGGCTGATAGTCGTCGGTTGAGCTCATGCGCCTGCTCCGAAAAGATAGACGACCGTGAAAATCGCGACCCAGATGATGTCGAGCGTGTGCCAGAACAGCGCGAAGCAGAGCACGCGACGCAGAATGTCGGCGCGATAGCCCTTGGCGAACACCTGCGCGATCATCGTCAGCAGCCATAAAATGCCGAGCGTGACGTGGACGCCGTGACAACCGACGAGCGTGAAGAAGGCGGAGAGGAACGCGCTGCGCGTCGGTCCCGCGCCCTGAGCGATCAGGCCGACGAATTCGTGAATCTCGAGCGCGAGGAAGCCAAGTCCGAGCACGCAGGTCGCCGCCATGCCGCCGTAGTACATGAGGCTGTTATGCGCCCGCGCGCCGATCGCGGCCAAGCCGCACGTAAAGCTTGAAAGCAAAAGACAGCCGGTCTCGATCGCGACATTATGCAGATCGAACAGATCTCTGCCGCTCGGGCCCCCCGCGGTCTCGCCGGAGAGCACCGCATAGGTGGCGAAAAACGCCGAGAACATAATGATGTCGCTGAGCAGGAAGATCCAGAAGCCGTAGCCGGAAATGATGCGTTTCGAGGCTGGATGGGTGTGATCGAAAATCGCCGCCGGGCGGCCGTGCGCCTGTTCGCGTCGGCCGTCGCCGTAGTCTGCGCCTGCCTGAAAGGCCGTCACGAGAGAGCCTCCGCCCTGACAAGCGCTTCGCCGCGCGCCTGCCGGTTCGCGCGATCGATGCGAGCGACCTCCGCGGCCGGAATTTCATATTCAGTGCGATCGCGCCAGGCGAACACGACGAATGTCGCAAAGGCGCCAACCACGGCGACAATGACCAGCCACCAAATCTGCCAGATCATGCCGAAGCCGCCGAAGGTGGCGAAGAACGCGCAGATAAAGCCGGTCGGGCTGTTTCTCGGCACCTCGATGGCCTTGTAGACCGGCTCGACCGTGGGACCTAACCCACGCTCCGCCAGGCGCGCGGTGCGCCAATAGTCGTCTCGATCCTCAACGTTAGGCAGGACGGCGAAATTGAACGCGGGCGGGGGCGACGGCGTTGACCATTCGAGCGAGCGGCCCATCCAGGGGTCGCCGGTCAGGTCGCGAAGCTCTTCACGATGGCGGATGCTCACGACGAGTTGGGTGACCTGACACAAGATGCCGGCCAGAATGACCGCGGCGCCGAAGGCGGCGACCAAGAGCCAGGGATGCCATTCGGGCACGTCATAGTGCTGCAACCGACGGGTCATGCCCATGAGGCCCGTGACATAGAGCGGCACGAAAGCCAGGTAGAAGCCGAAAAACCAGCACCAGAACGCGGCCTTGCCCCACCCCTCATGCAAACGGAAGCCGAATGCCTTCGGGAACCAGAAGGTGTATCCGGCGAAGGCGCCAAACGCCACGCCGCCGATGATCACGTTGTGAAAATGCGCGATCAGGAACACGCTGTTGTGCAAAACGAAGTCGGCCGGCGGAACAGCGAGGAGGACCCCGGTCAGGCCGCCGATGACGAAAGTCACCATGAAACCGATCGCCCAGAGCATCGGCGTCGCATAGACGATCCGTCCCCCGTACATGGTGAAGAGCCAATTGAACACCTTCACGCCCGTCGGCACCGCGATGATCATCGACACGATACCGAAGACAGCGTTGACGTTGGGGCCGGCGCCCATGGTGAAGAAATGATGGAGCCACACCATGAACGCCAGGACGCAAATCGCAAGTGTGGCCAGGACCATCGAGCGGTAGCCGAAGATGGGCTTGCGCGAGAAGGTCGACACCACCTCGGAGTAAATGCCGAACGCCGGCAGGACGAGAATGTAAACCTCCGGGTGGCCCCAGATCCAGATGAGGTTCATGAACATCATCATGTTGCCGCCGCCCTCATTGGTGAAGAAGTGGAAGCCGAGGTATCGGTCGAGCGTCAGCATCGCCAGCGTGGCCGTCAAAACCGGGAAGGCGGCGACAATGAGCAGATTGGTCGCGAGCGCCGTCCAGGTGAAGATCGGCATGCGCATGTAGGTCATGCCGGGGGCGTGAATCTTCAAAATAGTGGTCACGAAATTGACGCCGGTCATGAGGGTGCCCACGCCGGAAATCTGGATCGCCCACAAGTAATAATCGACGCCGACGCCCGGCGAATAAGTCAGTTCGGAAAGCGGTGGAAATGGGAGCCAGCCGGTGCGGGCGAACTCGCCGACGACCAGCGACAAATTGACCAGGAGCGCCCCGGTCGCGGTGAGCCAGAAGCTGACCGAATTCAAGGTCGGAAAGGCCACGTCGCGCACGCCAAGCTGCAGCGGCACGACGAAGTTCATGAGCCCGATCATGAACGGCATCGCCATGAAAAAGATCATGATCGTGCCGTGGGCGGAGAAGATTTGGTTGTAGTGCTCCGGCGGCAGGTAGCCCTGTGACTGGAACGCGAGCGCCTGCTGCGATCGCATCATGAGCGCGTCGATGAAACCGCGCAGCAGCATCACCGCAGCGAGCGTCACATACATGACGCCGATCCGCTTGTGGTCGACGCTGGTGATCCATTCGCGCCACAGATAGGGGACCCAGCCCTTGATCGTGATGAAAGCCAGCACGGCCAGGACCACCACGATAACGAAGGCGCCCGCAAACAGGGGGATGGGCTGGTCGAAGGGGATTGCGCCCCAGGTCAGCTTGCCGAACATTCTATTTCCTCATCATCCGCGCGGCAGCGCCCGGATTGGTCTCGGCGACCGGGCCGGGACCCGGCGGCAACGTCTGATCCAGAACCTTGTCGAACAATCCGTCTTCGACAGTCTTGAACGCAATTGGCTCCGGAAGGACGCTCTGTTTTGAAAGCGCGATATAGCGCGCCGACGTGAGGTCTTCGCCGCCGCTGCGGACCTGGCCGAGCCACTCGTAAAATTCCGGCGTCGTTTTCGCCACGACCTCGAAATGCATGTCCGCAAACCCGTCGCCGCTCAGCTGGGTGGCGAGGCCGCGAAACGTGCCCGGGTCATGAGCCGCCAGATGGAGCTGCGTCCCCATGCGGTTCATGGTGTAGATCATGCTGCCAAGCTGCGGGACGAAGAAAGCCGTCATCACGCTGCCGGACGTCAGCGTGAAGTGGACGGGAACGCCCGCAGGAATGACCAGGCGATTGACGCTGGCGACGTGCTGGTCCGGGTAGATGAACAGCCACTTCCAGTCGAGCGACACGACCTGGACGTTAATCGGCTCTTCCTTCGACACCAGCGGTTTCGCCGGATCGAGGTCATGCGAGCCGACCCAGGCGACCCCGCCTAAGAGCATGATGGTCAGGAGAGGAATCCCCCAAACAATCAACTCAAGCGCGCCGGAATATTCGAAGTCCGGCAAGTAACGCGCCCGGGTATTGGAGGACCGGTACCACCAGGCGGCGCCAAGAATGGCGATGATCGTCGGAACGACGATGGCGAGCATGATGCCGACCGAGTCGATCAGGATTTGTCGGTTGGCGTCGCCAACCGGTCCTTTTGGATCGAGCACCGCCCAGTCGCAGCCGCCAAGGAGCAGCGCGGCGCCAAATGGCGCCAGTCTAAAAGCTAGTTTTCGAACCCCACCCCAGAGGATCATGGCGCGCCGCCCGCGTGACTCCTCGTCAAGGTCCAGCCGCGCCGAACGTCACATCGGCTCGTCCGATATCCTCACACAACCCCGACTCACCCGCCCGCAAATTGCTGTGCGGTCGTGAAAACAGCATGACATGGCGCGAGGGCCGGGATCAAGTTCAAGCCCTTGTCCGTTTGTCCGGGTTGATAGGGTCGGACCCCGCCCCGCTTACGCCCCCGCCTATTTGATATAGGTGTCATCAAACGCGCATGGTGAACGACGGATGTGAAGTCCAATTTGGGAGGACGCAATGGCTGAAGATCAGGCGCAACCCACCGGTCCCGATCTGGCGTTGGGAGTGCCCGCCAGCGAGCTGCCGGACGGCGCCAAGCTCGCCGGCCATGTCGGACAAGACCCGGTTCTTCTCGTGTGTCGCGGCGCTCACATTTTCGCGATCGGCGCCCTGTGCACGCACTATAACGGCCCTCTCGCGGAGGGCCTCGTTGTCGATGATACTGTGCGCTGTCCCTGGCATCACGCCTGCTTCGATCTCAGGACCGGAGAAGCGTTGCACGCGCCTGCTTTCAGTTCAGTCGATACGTGGCGCGTCGAACAGCGCGACGGCAAGATCTTTGTACGCGAGAAGCGCGCTCAGCCCGAGAAGAAGCATCGCGGAAAGCGGGACGAACCCAACAAAATTGTGATCGTCGGCGGCGGCGCCGCTGGATTCGCCGCGGCCGAGATGCTGCGCCGGCAAAAATACGAGGGCGGCATCGTCATGCTGAGCAGCGACGATTCGCCGCCTGTCGATCGGCCCAATCTGTCGAAGGATTATCTCGCCGGCAGCGCGCAAGAAGATTGGCTGCCGCTGCGCGATTCGAGCTTTTATTCCGACAATGCCATTGACCTACGCCTGAATACGACCGTCGACTCCATCGACGCCCGCGCGCGCGAAGTCACGCTCCCGACGGGCGACAAGCTGCCCTACGATCGCCTCCTGCTCGCGACCGGCGCCGAGCCGGTCTCGCCGTCCATCCCCGGCGCCCAGCCGTCGGACGTGCTCGTGCTTCGCTCGCTTAAAGATTGCCGGGCGATCATCGAACGAGCGAAGATGGCGCGGCGCGTCGTTGTGCTCGGCGCGAGCTTCATCGGCCTCGAAGTTGCAGCCTCGCTACGCGCGCGCAACATCGAGGTCCATGTCGTCGCGCCGGAAGAGCGGCCGATGGAGAAAATTCTCGGGCCCGAGTTCAGCCGACTCGTGCAAACGATTCACGAGCAGCACGGAATCGTCTTCCATTTGCGCGAGACCGCGCGCGGCGTCGATGGCAAGCGAGTCACACTCAGCGGCGGAAGCGTCCTCGAGGCTGATCTCATTGTCGCCGGGCTCGGCGTGCGCCCGCGGCTCAGTCTTGCGGAAGCCGCCGGCCTAAGAATTGACCGCGGAATTGTCGTGGACGCCTTTCTCGAAACGAGCGCGCCAGGAATTTTCGCCGCCGGCGATATCGCGCGCTGGCCGGATCGTCTGACGGGTGAAGCCATTCGCGTCGAGCATTGGGTCGCGGCGGAACGGCAGGGACAGGCCGCGGCACTCAACATGCTCGGGGGCCATGAGCCCTTCGACGCAGTTCCGTTCTTCTGGAGCCAGCATTACGACGTTCCGATCAACTACGTCGGTCATGCCGAAAAGTGGGACGAGCTCGCCGTCGAAGGCGACCTCGCCGGCAAAGACGGTCTCGTGCGCATGCGCCGCGCGGGACGCACACTTGCAGTCGCCTCCGTCTTTCGTGACCTGGCGAGCCTTGAAGCGGAGGTCAGCCTGGAGCGCGAGCCCGCGCGCGCAGGAGCGGCCTGACGGATACCTAAGCCTTTGGCGTCATGGCCGAGCTTGTCCCACCACCCACGCTACGCCGCCTCAAAGACGTGTCCAAACTGGCGCCGCTTGCGCAAATAGGCCCAGAGGCCTTTTCCCTTACCGCTGGCTTGTCGCCATTTCTACTTGTAGATAACGTGGATAGCCGGGACAAGCCGGCCTTGACCCGGCCATGACGCCTTCTTTTGCCGCCGCACGTCCTTCGCCAATTCCGCGCTCGTCCCACTCAACAGCTATTTGTTTACGGAAAACAGAATATGTGCTATTCTCTCTTTTCTGGCCGAACAGCGCGTCCGCGTCTGGAGAATCGCAACTGGCATGCATTTCGCGAATACCGGATCGAAAGAGAAACGAAGGGCAAGTTTTTTTATTCTTATCGCTCGTAACTCATTGAAAAGTCTCAATTCAAAAAAATAACGCTAGCAAATGAAAGCCAATTTACTATCGCTTACTAGCGTTTATGCTCGTTTAGGCTCGCTTATTTGCCGCCCGTTTGGAATGACCTATGCAAAATTCGCGGTGGACGAGACCTGCCGGCCACGGACGCGCTCACGACCCCATCGCCGCCGCCATCTCCTCCCTGAGGCCATCCGCATTTTGGATCTGAAGGCCGACCGCTTCGAACGCCCGCGCGGCGGCGCCGACCAATTCCGCGTTCGATGCGGCGCGGGCGCCGTCGGGTAGGTTCAGATTGTTCTCAAAGCCGACGCGCGCGTGGCCCCCGAGCAGCACCGCGGCGGTGACGCAGGCGGTCTCGCGGCGCCCGAACGCGCACACGCTCCAGGATGCGAACCGCGGCATGTCGGGCGCGAGGAACGGCAGGAGGTCGCGCGGCAAGGCCGTGCGGGTCACCGAGAACCGCCCAAGCGCATAGAGGACGGAGAGCTTGTCGAACGGGATCAGTCCCTGTTTCACCATCGCGCCAAGGCGCTCCGCTTCGGCAGGCGTATAGAGGATGATCTGAGGCCAGACGCGCATCTGCTTGAGCTTGCCGAGGAACACGCCGAAATCCCTCTCGTCCGCCGCCTCCGGAGCGAGCTCCCTCAGCGCCAGCGAGACGGCTTCGGGGTTGGTCTTGAGGACAGCCGCCCTCTGCTCGGCCGGGGAATAGCGGCCGATCGATTCGCTAGTGATCTGCAGCACCAGCCGGTCCCCGACCTCCTGGCAGATCCGCGCGATCGTCGCGCGATAGGCCTCAGGGTCGAGGCAATGCCCGCCCTCAGCGTCGCGCACATGCAGGTGGATCATCGAGGCCCCGCGCTCGAGGCATTCGGCGGCGGCGCGGGCGAGTTCATCACCGGTCAGCGGCAGCTCCGGGTGGTCAGCCTTGGTCTTGCGCCCGCCATTGGGCGCGACCGTCAACACGACCCGTCCTCGCGCTTCGCCCATGGTCATTGCTTCCCGGCTTTCCGCCGCTTCCCTTGCGCGCGTAGAGTGGGCCGAACCCGTCCTTCACACAACCATTGTTGTCGGTCATGACGCATATTCTGCACCGCTCGCCGAACGCTAAAATGCCGGTTGCGGTTTCCGGCTCGGGCGTCGAGATTGTCGACGCCGACGGTCGGCGCTACCTCGACGCGTCGGGCGGCGCGGCTGTCTCGTGCCTCGGCCACGGGCATCCTGACGTGCTGGCCGCGATGCGGCGGCAGCTCGAGGCGCTCGCCTACGCGCACACGTCCTTTTTCACCACCGAAGTCGCGGAGCGTCTGGCCGACCGCCTGATCGAGGACGCTCCACCCGGGCTTAGCCATGTCTATCTGGTCAGCGGCGGTTCGGAGGCGATCGAGGCGGCGCTCAAGATGGCGCGGCAGTATTTTGTCGAGATCGGCCAGCCTGAGCGCCTCCATGTCATTGCGCGACGCCAGAGTTATCACGGCAACACACTCGGCGCGCTTGCAGTCGGCGGCAACGCTTGGCGGCGAGCTCAGTTCGAGCCCTTGCTGATCGAGACCCATCACATCGACCCCTGCTACGCCTATCGGCTGCAACGAGAGGGCGAAAGCGACGCCGATTATGCGGCAAGGGCTGCGCAGGCGCTGGAGGATAAGCTCATTGAGATCGGTCCTGATCGCGTCATCGCTTTCGTGGCCGAGACTGTCGTCGGCGCGACGTCAGGCGCCGTCCCGCCGGTCGGCGATTATTTCAAGCGAATCCGGGCGATCTGCGATCGCTACGGCGTGTTGCTCATTCTCGACGAGGTGATGTGCGGCATGGGCCGCACAGGCACGCTGCACTCTTGCGAACAGGAGGGAGTGGCCCCCGATCTCATGGCCGTGGCCAAGGGCCTGGGCGGCGGCTACCAGCCGATCGGCGCGGTCATGCTGACCCAGCGGATCTTTGAAGCCTTCGCGAAGGGGTCAGGCGCCTTTCAGCACGGCCACACCTATATGGGCCACCCGATGGCGGCCGCGGCGGCGCTCGCGGTGCAGGATGTGATCCGCCGGGACAGGCTGCTCGCCAACGTGGTCGAAATGGGCGAAAGGCTTGAGCGGCGTCTCAAGGAGCGTTTCGGTCAGCATCCATTTGTCGGCGACATTCGTGGTCGTGGCCTCTTTTGGGCGCTCGAGCTGGTCAGCGACCGCGCCAGCAAACAACCGTTCGATCCCGCGGCCAAACTGCACGCGCGTATCAAGCGCGAGGCGATGGATGGGGGCCTGATGGTCTATCCGATGGGCGGGACGGTCGATGGCGTGAACGGCGATCATGTTCTGCTGGCGCCTCCTTTCATCATCGAGCCCGCGCAGGTGGACGCGATCGTGGAGCGCCTCGCGGCCGCGCTCGAGGCGGCCCTCGCCGATGTCCACTAGCCCCGTAAGGGTCGCGAGCCCGCCATACAAAGAGCGCAGTGCTTGCGGAAAGGCGAGGCTTTCCCAATATCCGGGCGCTTCAATCGCCGATTTGGCGCCTCAATCGACAGTCGAGAGGACTTGATTTCGTGGCGATACGCTTCCGACGGCCCGTGCTTCTGCTGGTCTCCGCAATGGCCGCCGCTGCCGCCTTGGCGCAGCAAGCGCCGGTTGATCTCACCGCGCCAGCGGTCGCCGCGCAAAAGGCGGCCAAATCGTCGAAGGGCGCCCCCGCGCCAATCCCAGCGGCCGAAGCCGTTCAGCGCGCCGACGCCTGGCTTGACGCAGCGCGGGTCATGACCGCCGACTTTGTCCAGATCGGGCCCAACGGGCGCCGGTCCGAAGGGCAGCTCAGCGTGGCTCGTCCAGGCCGGATGCGGTTCGAATATACCGATCCGCCACGCTTCGAGATCATAGCCGACGGCCGCAGCGTCGCCATCATCGACAAAAAGCTCAACACGCAGGACGAATATTTCATCGGCCAGACGCCACTCAAGTTTCTGCTTTCCGACCACATCGACCTGGCCCGCGACACACACCTCCTGAACGTCTCCCAGGAGGGCAAGACGGTCACGATCGAGCTTGAAGATCGGGCCGCGCTCGGGGGCACGGCGCATCTTTCCCTCATCTTCGACGCTTCTACCTTTGCGCTCAAGCAATGGACGGTCATCGACGCTCAGGGCTTCCAGACGGTCGTCACCTTGTTCAATCTCGACCTGAAGACGAACCCGGACCCGGCGCTCTTCCACATCGACGAGAACCTGCCGGCCAATCAGCTCGGCAATCGCAGGCGCTGACATCGGGCCTGTGGGCAATGACCCGATGAGGCTTGCGCTCCCCCCGTCGGCCGGGCAAGTGGCTCTTTGCCTCCCCCGGAGCCGCTCATGACGTTTTCCATCGCCACATGGAACATCAATTCGGTGCGCCTGCGCATTGATCTCGTGGTCAGGTTTCTCCTCGAGCACCAGCCCGACGTTCTGTGCCTGCAGGAAACGAAGTGTCCTGACGGCAATTTTCCCTTCGGGGCCTTCCGGGAGGCCGGCTATCCTCATATCGCGATCAACGGGCAGAAGGGCTATCACGGGGTCGCGGTCGTTTCGCGCATCCCCCTCGCCACCTTCTCCAAGCGAGATTTTTGTGCCAAAGGCGACGCCCGCCATCTTCATGTCGTCTTGGGCGATGAGGCGCAGGGGCTCGAAATTCACAATTTTTATGTTCCGGCAGGCGGCGATGAGCCTGACCCCGAGATCAACGTCAAATTCGCGCACAAGCTCGCCTTCGTCGACGAAATGGTCGACTGGGCCACGCACGAAAAGCCAGCGGCGCAAAAAGCAATCCTGGTCGGCGATCTCAACATTGCGCCGCTCGAGCACGACGTCTGGAGCCATAAGTCGCTTCTCAACGTTGTGAGCCACACCCCCATTGAGGTCGACAAACTGACCCAGGCTCAGGCCGCAGGCCCATGGATCGACGCGCTGCGCAAATTCGTGCCCGACAACGAGAAGCTGTACACGTGGTGGAGCTATCGCTCGCCCGATTGGCAGAAAGCCAACAAGGGACGGCGGTTGGACCATATGTGGGTCAGCCCGGCGCTCGGCGATTCCGTGAAAGCAATGCGCGTTCTGCGCGATGCTCGCGGCTGGGAGCGCCCGTCCGACCACGCGCCCGTTATGATAAGATTAGAATTGTAGCTGTCGCCACTTTTAGAACCGGCCTCCAGCAGTGACCATCCGACGTTTGATCAAATGGGCGGCGAGTTTGGCCCTCTCGCTTGTCGTCCTGGCGACGATAGTCGGCGCGTATCTGTTTTATCGCGCCATGCCCGTCTATTCGGGCGCCGAAAAGTTGCCGGGTCTCTCATCCGAAGTTCGGGTGTGGCGTGACGCCTATGGCGTGCCGCACATTTTTGCCAGTTCAATGGACGACGCGGCCCGCGCTCTCGGTTACCTGCATGCGAGCGAGCGGATGTTCCAAATGGACATCCTGCGTCGGGTCGGCCAGGGGCGTATGGCCGAAATCCGTGGCCCCGATCTTCTGCCTGTCGACAGGTTCATTCGAACCATCGGCTTTTACCGCGAGGCCGAGACGAGCCTTTCTGCGCTCTCGCCGTGGGCGCAGAAGAGGCTTGAGGCTTATGCCGAGGGGATCAACGCCTTCCTGGCAAGCCACGCGCTCCCGCCGGAGTTCCTCCTTGCAGGCGATAGACCTGAGCCCTGGAAACCGGCCGATTCGCTGGTGATCGGGAAGATCGAGGCCTACCAGCTATCACAGAACTTCAAGCTGAAGCTCCTTCGGGCCCGCCTCCTCGCCAAGTTCGGACAGGAACGGGCAAATTGGTTCTTTCCCGGCGCGAGGCCGGGGGATCCGATCTCGACATTACCGGCGATCAGCGACACTCATGCGAGTGACGATAGCATCGACGATGCGCTGGGGACTTTGACCGGAATAGGCAAAGGCGCGTCGAACGAATGGGTCGTCGCCGGATCGCGGACATTGAGTGGAAAGCCGATTCTCGCTAACGACCCGCATCTCGACCTTAGCGCCCCGATCCTGTGGTATTTGGCCCGCGTCGTCACGCCCGAAGGGTCGGTCAAAGGCGCCACTTTGCCCGGCGCGCCGGTCTTCGTGCTCGGCCAGAACGACTCGATCGCCTGGGGCCTCACGACCGCGGATTCGAACGTTCAGGACGTCTTCATCGAAACCGTCGATCCGACCGACCCGTCGAAATATCGCAGCCCCGACGGGCCGAGGCCGTTCGAGACCCGGGAAGAGACAATTCATGTCAAAGGCGGCGCCGACGTCCAGCTCACGATACGCGCGACCCGGCACGGTCCACTTCTCTCCGACGTCAACGCCGATCTGGCGAATTTCGCCGGGCCCGGCAAGGCGGTCGCCCTTGCCTTCACCGGGCTTGGCGATCGCGACACGACGGGCGAAGCCCTCATGCGGGTCAATTCCGCGCACAATTGGGGCGAATTTCTCGACGCGCTTCGCCTCTATCAGACACCGACCCAGAACTTGGTCTTTGCTGACGTCCGCGGCGACATCGGCTTCGTGAACCCTGGCTTGGTCCCCTTGCGAAAGTCCGGACTCGGCCTCGTCCCAGTCGACGGCGCGTCGGGCGCCTTCGACTGGACCGGCACAATCCCGTTCGATCAATGGCCACGGCTGCACAACCCGGAAACCGGGTTCGCCTTCAACGCCAACAACGCCAATTTCCCCGACGATCACCAGCCCAGCTTCGGGCAGGACTATGAAGAGAATTTCCGCGCTCGCCGTATCCAGCAATTCTTCGACGCCATCGACAAGCACAGTTTGGAAACCTCGGCGGCGATGCAGGCCGACCACCTGTCCCTGGATGTGAAAGAGTTGCAGCCGTTCATTGCGACGATTGCGCCGTCGGACGAGCGAGCTCGGAAGGCGCAGGCGATGCTTCTAAGCTGGAATGCGGTGATGGATAAGGACCGCGCCGAACCGTTGATTTACACCGCATTCCTCAGATCTCTCCACAAAATCCTGCTTGACGACAAAACCGGGCTTCCCATGGGAGAGAAAGGCCCGTTCGCTGCGACGACTTTGGTGTCGCTGATGCGCGACCATCCTTCCTGGTGCGACACTCCGGGCGCTCCCGATCCGGACTGCCGCAGGGCGCTCGGGCGCGCGCTCGACGCGGGGCTCTCTTTGCTCGTCGAGCGCGACGGCGCCGATATGAACCAGTGGCGCTGGGGCGCTGAGCAGAAAGCCGTGTTGCAGCATCAGGTCTACAGCCATGTTCCGCTCTTTGACCGGCTGAGCGATCTAAGCGTTCCCTCGAGCGGTGGCTATTACACGCTCGATCGCGGCGGTGGCTCGGAGGTGGTGCCGAATTTGCCTTTCGCCCGAACTCATGGGGGCGGTTTTCGCGGTCTTTATGATCTGGCGGACCCTGACAAATCCCGCTTCATGATCGCGACTGGCGAATCGGGTCATATCTTTTCGCGCCACTATGGCGATCTCACGCCACTCTGGAACGATGTCAAATCGATCAGCATCGCGGGCTCGGAAGACGAGCTCAAAAAATCGGGCGCGCAAGAGCTGAGGCTTGAGCCTTGAATGCCGGCGCCCAACGCCAGCCGCATGCTCGCCGCAATCCTGCGGTAGCCGGCGCGCTCTCCAGCGGGTAAAGTCATTGAGATGAGCCAAACGCGGCAACTGCTGATCGTGGATGATGACAACGACCTGCGTCAGGCGCTCGTCGAACAGTTGGCTTTGCATCCCGAGTTTCAGGTCCAGGCGGTCGAGACTGCGGGAGCGGCGCTTGAGGCGCTCGCTACCACAACCCCCGACCTCGTCATCATGGACGTCGGCCTGCCTGACCTTGACGGCCGCCAGGCGGTCAAACAGATGCGCCGAGACGGCTATCGCCGGCCCATCATCATGCTGACAGCACACGATTTGGACGTGGACGCGGTATCCGGCCTTGATTCGGGCGCCAACGACTACGTCGGCAAGCCGTTCCGGTTCGTCGTGCTCTTGGCCCGTATCCGCTCGCAGCTTAGGCAGTATGAAGCCAGCGAGGATGCGGAGTTCCAGGTCGGCCCTTACACCTTTCGGCCAACTTCGAAGAACCTCGTCGACCCGCAGGGCGTTAAACTGCGGCTGACCGAGAAAGAAGCGGCGATCCTGCGTTATCTCCATCGCGCCGAACAGCAACCAGTGGCCCGCGAGACTTTGCTCAAGCACGTCTGGGGCTATAACGCCAACGTGACGACGCACACGCTCGAGACGCACATCTATCGTCTGCGTCAGAAGATCGAGAACAATCCGGCCGAAGCGCAGCTTCTTGTTACGGAAGGCGGCGGGTACAAGCTGATGGCGAGCGCGGCGTCCGGGGGACGGGCGGAGTGACGCTCGACGAGGAAGTCGCGCGTCTCGGGCGGACACGCCCCTTTGATCTCCTTCCGCGCGAAGCCCTGCAATTGATCGCGTTCTCATGTGAAAAACGGCGTTTGAGGGCTGGCGAAACTTTGTTCTTCGCCGGCGAAACCGCCGATTCCGGGTATTTCGTCCATTCGGGTGCGATCACGCTGCTCAAAGATGGCGCCGAGCCGAAAGCCGAGCGGCGCGTCGGCGCAGCCACCCTTATCGGCGAAAGCGCGCTCTACGCGCCGACCGAACGCCACGTCAGCGCGCGCGCGGCCGAGGACTCGGTCGTGATGCGAATTCCCCGAGAGACGTTCCGCCGTGTTCTCACCGAGTTCCCGGCGGGCGCCGAAGAGATTCGCGCCGCCCTCGCCATCCGGATGCGCCGCCTGGTCGACGGACTTGAAGCAACCCGAATCAAATCGTTCGAAGGCTCGCTCGCGCCGAGACCTCGGGCCGCGCAGTGACCGTCGAGACGCTGAGCGTCCTCTCCTCGTTACGCGCTCCAACGTCCGAAGACATCGACGCGCTCGCCCGGACCGCATTTGAGCGGCTGCCGGCTTCATTCCGGCGGCTCACTGACGGTCTGGTCATCCAGGTCATCGATTTCCCAGACGACGAGACGCTCAAGGAGATGGGTGCCGAGAGCGAATTCGACCTCCTGGGCCTCTTCCAAGGCCGCGGGCTTGCTCAGCGCGGCGCAATCGTCGAGACGGGTGAACTGCCCAACATGATCTGGCTCTATCGCCGACCGCTGCTCGACTTCTGGTGCGACGGCGAGGATTTGCTGGACGAGGTCGTGACCCACGTTCTCGTCCACGAGATCGGTCATCATTTCGGGCTCTCCGACGCCGATATGGAGGCGATCGAAAAGTCGGCCCGCTAATCGATTCGCTCCGGGAGCAAGGACGGGAGAGCGTGAAACCCCGGGAACGGGCTGGATTTCGGGCGCCTTCACAAGGGCGTCACGCAAGCTGTAGAGTAAGAGCGCGGCCGGATTTGGAGACGGGCCCGCGTCAACGTGCGGAGGACGGAGCGTCGGTTTGACGGTTCATGTTCGCTCAGTATCGGCTGGGAATTGTCCGGCCCTCGTCTTGAACGCGGACTTCCGTCCGCTCAGCTACTATCCGCTGTCGATCTGGTGTTGGCAGGACGCGATCAAGGCGGTGTTCCTCGATCGGGTCAACATCATCTCCGAGTACGACACGCTGGTGCGCAGCCCGAGCTTCGAGATGCGCCTGCCTTCGGTGGTGTGCCTCAAGAGCTACGTGAAGCCGACCCGGTTTCCCGCCTTCACCCGGTTCAACGTGTTCCTGCGCGACCGCTTCACCTGCCAATATTGCGGCCAGCGCGACGACCTCACCTTCGACCATGTCGTTCCGCGCTCGAAGGGCGGGATCACGACCTGGGAGAACGTGGTCGCCGCGTGCTCGGACTGCAACCTCAGGAAGGCCGACATGCTGCCGGCGAAGGCGCGCATGTGGCCGGCGACCAAGCCTTACCAGCCGACCGTGCACGACTTGCACCAGAACGGGCGCCTGTTCCCGCCGAACTATTTGCACGAAAGTTGGATGGATTATCTCTACTGGGATAGCGAACTGGAAGAATAGGCCGACCTGCGCGAGTTTAGCAGACCATGGCGAAGGTCCCTGCTGCAACCAAAGCGCGAGTTACGTCCAAGGAAATCCAAGGAAAAACAAGGAAAAGTCCTTGCATTTCCTTGGATTCCTTTGGTGGAATTGGGACTTTTCAAAGGGTTACAGCGGAAACAAATAAAAAAATCCCTTCCTTGTCCAACTCGCGTACCCGGTTGTCGGCTCCAGCAGTTCGGCTCGCTCATTTATGTCTACCGATCGAGCGCACACGTGTGGTCGGCGCCTTTCAGGTTTCGATCAGCCGAAATCCTAACATAACTTCTCCGAATTGCAAATATTTTGTTAGGATTTTAGCGGTCTGCTTGATGAATATTGATTGTTTTCAATGAGTTGATAGATAAAGCTGACTTAGCACTCTAGATGTCTTTGCCGTTCTTCGCTCGGATGCGCGTCAGGCGATTGATTGGCGTAAGGTTGGCGCGACTCGGAACGATATTTGCTTGAATCCACCATATTGGAGGTGACGCTCCACATGGACACCAAAATTCCCTACGAAGACAAAGAGGACGAAATCCGCCTCGCGCTGGTCAAAATGGCGAAACACAGGAAGAAGCTCGACTATGTGAAATTCGGCGAACTTGTCGGGGTTCCCACCGAAGGACCGTGGAACCCAATTCTAGACAGGATCAGCCTGAAGGAGAGGGCGGCGGGCCGCCCTGATATCACGTATTTAGTGGTGAGAAAGAGAACGGGCTATCCCCAACAAATCGAATTTGAGCCCTCAACCCCACCATCTGCGGCGCAAAAGGCCATCGCGGACGAAGTGTTCAAGGACATTTTTGCCTATTATCGGCGCCACAAGACATGATTAGCGTGCGCGCCTTCACCTGACAGTATGCAGGCTCCTTACCTCTGGAAGCGTCCCGGCGACGGCCGCGACCCTCAGCCAGACAACGCGGCCTTCGTCATCGCCCTGCGCCGCAAAATGATTCGCCTTCTCCTCCGCCGCCAGCACGGCCCGCTTGCCGAATTGATACTTGAGCGCCTTCGCATGGATCTCGATGGCTTGATTCAAACTCACGTTCACTGGAGGCCCCGTGCTGTCGCAAAATCGTCATATCGCTACTGACGGCCATTTGTCTCAAATCAACTTGGCGGGAGCGCCACTGGCGCGGGCCAATGAGACGGAGTTTGCAGCTCGGCGGGGTTTAATACAATCGCATTATTGCCTCAAATGTCGCGGATTTGGTGCGCCGCCACCCCGTTTTGAGCAGCCATCAACTGCGAATTGCGGCGCCGTTGGGCGTTCGCAGATCGAGCTCAATGGCCCCGCGCACGGCGTCGGAGTGAGGTTGAGTTCGCACAATTCTTTGCCGCGCTTGACGCCCGCGTGACGGCGCCGCTATCCGCAGATCGATCTGCTTGACCAGCAGAACAGCGGCGAACTACGGTTCGCGCACGAGGGAGGAACCCGACTTGGCGCAAGCCGGCATCCTGCGTTTCGAGAATGTCGCCAAGTCGTTCGGGGGCACGCAAGCGCTCAAGGGCGTGAGCTTCGACGTCAATCGCGGCGAGGTCGTCGCGCTGCTCGGCGAAAACGGCGCTGGCAAATCCACCCTGATCAAGGTTCTCGGCGGCATTGTCGCCGCTGACAGCGGCGGGGTGTCGATCGACGGCGCGCCCTATCGTCACCGCGCCGACCCGCGGCAGAGCGTCGCCTTCGTTCACCAGGATCTGGGCCTCATCGAATGGATGACGGTCGCCGAAAACATGGCGCTCGCGCAGGGGTTCCCACGTCGCGGCTGGAACGCTGCCTTTGCGCCGATCGATTGGTCGAGCGCCGAGCGCCGAGCCGAGGAGGCGCTCGCGTTGATCGGCGGCCGGATCGATCCGAGCCGACGCGTGCGAAGCCTGAGCCGCACTGAGAAGTCGCTGGTCGCGATCGCCCGCGCCCTGGTCGTCAATTGCGATTTCCTCGTGCTCGACGAGCCGACGGCCAGCCTGCCGGCCGACGAAGTGGAGCGTTTGTTCGAGGCGGTGCGGGGTTTACGGAGCCGGGGCGTCGGCATGATCTATGTCTCGCATCGCCTCGATGAGATCTTTCGCATCGCCGACCGGGTCGTGGTGATGCGCGACGGGCGCCTCGTCGGCGAGAAGCCCGTGCGCGAGACCAATCCCGACGAGCTCATTGGCCTCATCGTCGGCCGCTCGACGTTCGAGCTCTTCCACAAAAGCGACGGCGCGGCAGGGCGGCCCCGTGTCGTCGTGCGCGGCCTCAAGACGCCGGGAGCGGGCCCGGTCGACTTCGACATTCGCGAGGGCGAGCTGCTCGGCCTTGTCGGCTTGAGGGGCGCGGGCCAGGAAGAAATCGGCCGCGCCCTCTTCGGCGCCATGCCCCATGACGGCTCCATTCTGATCGACGGCGAGGCGCCAGACTTGTCCTCGCCACGCGCCGCTGTGCGCGCGGGCGTCGGTCTCCTCGCACGCGATCGAGCGGAAGAATCCATCGCCTCCGCGCTCGCCGTGCAGGAGAACGCCTACCTCAATCCCAGCGCCTCGGGGCGCGGGCTCCTGTCGTTTCTGGGCCGGGGCGCCGAGGCTCGCAAGGCGATGGCGCTTGGCGCCTCGGTCGGCCTTCGCCCGAATGCGCCGGAACTGCCGATCGAGGGTCTCTCGGGCGGCAATCAACAGAAAGTCGTCGTCGGCCGCTGGCTGGCGACGGGGCGCCGGCTGCTCGTCGCCGAAGACCCAACGGCTGGAGTTGATGTTGGCGCGAAAGCGGAAATCTACCGGCTCATCGAACGCGCGCTCGAGGCGAAACTCGCGGTCGCGGTGGTGTCGACCGACTTCGAGGAAGTCGGTCACATCTGCCATCGGGCGCTCGTCTTCAACCGCGGCCGCATCATCGCCGAACTTAGCGGTTCAGAACTCACAACCGAGTCGGTGATCGCCGCCGCCTCCGCATCCGAAGCCGCGTAAGAGCAAGGGGACCGAATGGCGACGAATTCGATCCGCTCCGACGCTCTCGAGCCAACCGCCGCCGAATTGAAGCATGCCTCCCGGGGCGCGCGGCTCGTGCGGCTCCTCCCCGTCTACGGCCTGCCGATCCTCGCGCTGTTTCTGATCGCGCTCTTTTCCATCATTCTGCCGGACACGTTCCCAACAATTCTCAACCTGCGCTCGATCATCGCCGACAAGTCCATCATCGCGCTTTTGTCGCTCGCTGCGATGATCCCGATGGTGTCGGGCAAGATCGACCTCACGGTCGGATACGGCATCGTGCTGTGGCACATTTTAGCGATCAGCCTGCAGACGGCATACGGCCTGCCCTGGCCGCTTGCAGTCGGCGTCGTCCTCGCGCTCGGCGCCCTGGTCGGATTGATCAACGGAATTCTGGTCGAGGTCGCCTTCATCGATTCCTTCATCGCGACGCTCGGCACCGGCACCGCGCTCTACGCGATCGCGCTCTGGTACACGGGCGGGCGCCAGGTGCTCGGCGCACTGCCAAAAGGATTCCTTGCTTTGAATGGAACGATGCTGTTCGGCCTGCCGATCACCGGCTTCTACGTTCTGGGCTTCGCATTCGTCCTGTGGTTCGTCCTCGAATATCTGCCGGTCGGGCGGTATTTGTACGCCATCGGCGCCAATCCAAGAGCTGCCGCGCTGAATGGCATTCCCGTCCGCCGCTACACGATCGCGGCGTTCGTCGCCTCGGGATTGCTGACGGCGGCCGCCGGCGTCCTGCTGGCCTCGAAGCTGAGGATCGGCCAGGCGAGCGTCGGCCTGGAATATCTTTTGCCAGCGCTCGTCGGCGCGTTTCTGGGCTCGACGACGATCAAGCCCGGCCGCGTCAACGTCTGGGGCACGATGGTCGGCGTGGCGATCCTCGCGGTCGGCATCGCGGGCATTCAGCAGTTCGGCGGCTCGTTCTGGGTCGAGCCGATGTTCAACAGCGTGACGCTTCTCATCTCGATCGGCATTGCCGGCTACGCCCAGCGGCGCCGCAGCGCGGCCGAGGCTCAGATCAACAAGAAAGCGGCCGCATAGGGCGGGCGCCGCAAAGGGAGGACAATCCATGAATGGCAGATTGATTTTGATGGGGGCGGTCGGCGCGTTGGCCATGGCCGCCGTCGTTGGCTCGGCGAGGGCAGACGCGCTCGTCGACGAGGCGAAGGCGGTCGTCGAGAAAGCAACCGCACGTGCGGACAAATGGGACGGACCCACGAGCGGTCCGAAGGCGGTCGCGAAGAAGACCGTCGTCTACGTCGCCGGCGACATGCGCAACGGGGGCATTCTGGGCGTCGCACATGGCCTCAAGGAGGCGTCCGATGTCCTGGGCTGGACCTATCGCGAGATCGACGGCCAGGGCACGGTCTCGGGGCAGGCTTCGGGCTTGAGCCAGGCGATCGCGCTCAAGCCGGACGCCATCGTGGTCGGCGGCAGCGACGCCGTCCAACAGAAGGCGGGCCTCGACGAGGCTGCGAAGCAGGGAATCACGATCGTCGGCTGGCACGCCGGTCCGAAGGCTGGCCCGATGGATGGCGCGCCGGTGTTCGCCAATGTCACGACTGACGCGATGGAGGTGGCGAAGGTCGCGGCGATGAAGGCGATCGCGGATTCGGACGGCAAGGCGGGCGTCGTGGTCTTCGCCGATTCGGCTTACGCCATCGCCATCGCCAAGGGTCGCGCGATGGAATCGTGGATCAAGAAGTGCGAGGGCTGCAAGGTGCTGGCCTTTGAGGACACGCCGCTCGCTGACACGGCGAACCGCGTGCCGCAACTGACGACGACGCTTCTGCAAAAGTTCGGGCCCAAATGGACCCATTCGCTGGCGATCAACGATCTCTACTTCGATTCGATGGGACCCTCGCTCCAGGTCGCCGGATTGAAGGGGGACGGAGACCCGCAGAACATTTCGGCCGGCGACGGCTCGGAATCAGCCTATCAGCGCATCCGCAACAAGGACTACCAGGCTGCGACCGTGCCGGAGCCGCTCAACATGCAGGGCTGGCAGCTTGCCGATGAGCTCAACCGCGCCTTCGCGCATGAGAAATGGTCCGGCTTCGTGCCGGGCGTCCATCTCGTGACCGCGGCGAATATCGGCTTTGACGGCGGCCCAAAGAACGTGTTCGACCCAGATAACGGCTACCGCGACCAATACAAGAAGATCTGGAGCGCCAAGTAGGGCGGGACCCTGGAACGGACCGCGCGGACGAAATCGACCGCGCGGCCAAAGGGAGTTAACCGGTTGTAGCCGCGACCGCTGGTCGCGGCCGGCGCGGTCAGCCACCGCGCCTACAGCGCCTGAGGTCGTCTACGCCGACTGAGCGCGGCTCAGCTTATTGCTGCCAAGCCCGAAGGTCGTCGGGGCTTGCATGAGCCGGCGCGGAGGTCCCGAAGACGCCGCCGAACAATTCGGCGATGTCTTCGGCCGCGCTCGCCGCCGTGCGAGAGACCCATCCATGCTGCTCCGGCTGGACCGCTGAGGCGTCGGCCGTCGTCTTGTCGGGCACGGCCGACCCGACACCAGCAATCGGCATGGGCGGCAAGGGCGCGGTGAGTTCGGCAGCCCGCGCGAGAAGCGCGTCGTCATCATATTTCGACGATAAGGAAACCTCAGCCAGCGCCAGCGCGCCGGTCGGCGCGGTATCGACACCGGACGTAATAACCTGCGGCAGTGATCCGCGCCGCGCGGCCGGGCCGAATCCCTTGTTCGACAGAGGGATAAAAGCAGCGCCGCCTTGATCGGTCTTCGAAGCGAGGATGAGATCCGCTGGACGCGTTGGCGGCATGGGCGCGCTGGCGAATGCGAGAGCCGCAAGATCGGTCGGCTTCCGCGGCGGCAACGGCGCGATGAGCTTCGGCCCGGCGGGGACGTCAGGCGAAGCATCGCTGGCTACGTTGGGCTGCTCCAACTCAGCAACCGCCTGCGCCTTGACTGGCGGCGTGGGCGTTGACTCGGGGGCGCTAGCATAAGTCGCGCCGGTCGGCAGATTGTGCTTGGCCTTCGCCACCGCCTCCGGCCCGGAATCGGGCGCCTGCGGCTTGGCGACCGGAGCAGGTTCGGGGGCGCTGGCGTAAGCAGCGCCTGTGGGCAAGTTGCGCTTCGCCTTGGCGACCGCCTCCGGCCCGACTTCGGCGACCTCAACTGCCGGCTCTTGCGCCTGCGGGCCGCTGCTGCGACCGCCGCGCGCGTTGCCGGTCGAAGCCATCGTGGTCGTCGCTTCTTGGCCGCCGGACTCCTCGGCGTCGTCGGCGCCGCCGCCGCCAAACAGCCAGGAGAAAATTCCGCCGATTCCGCCGCCCCTCGCGACCTGCACGTCGCCGCCGCGCGCTTCGATCTCGGCCCGCGCCTGGTCATAGCCGGGCATCGGCTGGCCGTCGGCCGGGATAAACACGGTCTTCCCGTCCGGGAATAGCCGGGTCAGCGCATCGCGGCTCATTTTCGGCCAATACCGGACCGAGCCGCTGTCGATATGCACCCAGGGGGTCATGCCGGTCGGATAGAAGCCGACGCCGCCCGCCTGCATGCGCATGGCGATGTCGCGAATGCGCCCGGTGCCGACGTCGACGAAATGGGCGTCGATCGCCTTGCCCTGCATATGCTGCGAATGCTCGGCCACCAGTCGCGAACGCCTGCGCAGCATCGCATTGGTGTGCGGCGACCGGTAGCCGGAGAGGACGTCTAGAGGTTGTGTCGACCCGGACTCGCGGTAAACCTCCCAGATGATGTCGAAGAGGTGCGGGTCCATCTTGGTCGGCTCGTTGAGCCGCCAATCCCGGCAGAACCAGTTCAGCTTGTCGAGCGTCGCCTGGTCGTAGACGCCGTTGACCATGTAGGTGAACGAGCCGGTTTCGTTGGTGTGCTGGTCCGAGAGGGTGATGGTCCGCGTGTCGCCGTTGGCGACCGCCGACTCTGTCGAGTTCGGAAGGAGCCAAGCCGCCGTGAACGCCGCCGCCACCGCCAGTTGCGCTGCCGCTCCGCCGCGGCCGACGCACTTGCTCAGGTTTAAACCCGCCAATAATCCATCCTTCCCCAACACGTCACGACCGGCGGCGATGCCGGCAGAAGTGCCTAACGATGTCTCACTCTTAACGCTTTTGCCGGCCTCTCCCGCCGACCTACCGCGACCTCCTGAGCGCCCGTCCCGGCGCTGCTTGTTCGCATTGTGACGCTCGTGTCACAGTTAGGGCAAAAAGCGATCTATTTCGCGTATAGCTCGTTATCGTTTCCCGATCAATCTTGACTTGCCCGCGCGAGTATGACCTCGACCTTGCGAATCAGCCCGTAAACATCCGGCCGCTCCTTCATTTCGCCGAATTCATCAACGAAATCAGTGAAGTACTCAATGTGAATGGGCAGCGGGCGAGGCAGAAACACTGTTCGCTCTTTTCCGCCGATCGCGGCCTCGATTCGCTCACCCGTCCAGCCGGTTGATTCGCCGCCAAGAACCAGCACGGCAAGGCTTTGCGGGTCTTCGACGCGAATGCAGCCATGGCTGAAGGCGCGGGTTTCCTCGTCAAACAGATCCTTCGAGGGCGTGTCATGCAGATAAATCGCGTGGTCGTTCGGAAACATGAACGCGAACCGGCCGAGCGCGTTGTCGTCGCCGGGCAATTGGCGGACCGTGAGCCGGCTGCCGACGGTCTTCACCTCGTAGCCGCGCCGGCTCAGAGCGCCGAGCTTCGACAGCATTTCCTTCTTGATGATCGAATCAGGCACCTGCCACGACGGATTGATCAGCACGTAGCGCATGACGTCGGAGAAGATCGGCGTTGGCGTGTCCGGTTTGCCGATCACGACGCGCGCCTGATGGACGACCCGATCGCCTTCCAGCATCGTGACGGAAAAGTCGGCGAGATTGACCTCGATCCGCCGCTCGCCCATGTCGCGCGGCTCCCAGCGCCACATCTCCATATTGGCGAGGATCGCCGCACGCTGGCGCGCATTGGCGCCCGAGGATGTGGCGCTGACCGAGGCGGTATGGATGTGAGCGTTGAGGGCCCGTTTCGTTCGCTGCGAAAGCCCCTCTTCCTGAAGATCAAGCAGCGGATCGGGGTCAAGGTCGGCGTTGAGAACACGGAACCGTCGTTCGGCGACGCCTGGAGCGTCGAGGCGCTGCAGTTCCTCGCGCAGTTCGCGGTAACCCCTCTGTGGCGGGTTGAAATTGGCTAACCGCCGGGCTGGATCGGCCGCCGCGACGGTTTCAGCCAGGGCAATACCGGGCTCGACGATGCTCGGCGTCGCAAAAATGATCCCCGAGACATGCGACGGCGCGACCCGCGACCCGCTCGCCTGCTCGGCATAGGCCACCAAAGCCGAAGCGATGGTCGTTTCGGCCTCGGCAATCGCGTCAGGATCAAGGCCGGAGCCGAGATCGCTCGGTAGCGCGAAAGCGGACAAATTGAGGCCGTCGTCGCGGGCGCGCTTGAGCTGCGAGAGCGCCGCCCTACCCGTATCGGTCAGGCCATTTTCGCCGACCCATACCGGCGCATAGAAACGTGCGGCATAGAAGGCCGCGATCGCCCCGCGCGCGGCGCGCCAGTCGCCTGAGCCGAGGGGGTTGCGGCGATCATCGCGCGCAACGAGCCGTTCCAGCGACGCCCTGAGCGCGCTTTGCGTTGGCGATAGCGAAGGCCCGGCGGTCGGGTCGTAAACGACGGGCGGGTTGCTGGGTGGAGCTGGCCCCGGAGCCTCCGACGATTCAGTCGATCCGCGACCGTCATCGCGAGTGGAAGCGAAGCGATCCAGAGATGAAGAGCTGCGGCTTTGGATCGCCGCGGTTTCGAACACGGCCAGCAATGGACTGGTTTCGCCAATATTGCCGAAGTCCAGCGGCGCCTCGGGCGACAGAAGTCGGCGTGTTTCCGCGGAAGCGATGACGTTAGCGCACCCGCCCCCTCTTGTGGGGGCGGGCATTAGCCCGTCGAAAGACGGGCGTTCTTCCGAACGCCCTACGGGTGGGGGGTCGCGCTGGCCGGGAAGGTTGTCGCATGTGCCAGTCCCTAGTTGGATAGGACGGCGCGACCCCCCTCCTTGATCCTCCCCCGCAAGGGGGAGGAGACGCGGCGGGACGATTCCTGCGTAAGCTCAAGAGCAAAAGGCGCTAAGATCCGAATCTCGGCGCCAAGGTCAGCGCCGGAGGAGGACAGCGGCGATTGAGCATCGGCACAGCCCAGGCCTGCGGCGAGCGCAATCGCGACGGCGCCCGAGCCCAGCAAAAGCGTGCGCCGCCTCCGGCGCCCGAGCCCAGCAAAAGCGTGCGCCGCCTCCGGCGCCCGAACGCACTCATTCTTCGCTCCGACAATCGCCGCTTCGCCTGCATTATGCCGCAGCGTCGCCGAGCATGTCATCATCGGCGATCCCGATGTCCTTCATCTTGCGGTAGAGCGTGGAGCGTCCGATGCCGAGCTTGCGCGCCATCTGCGACATTTGTCCACGATAGTGCGAGAGCGCGAAGCGAATGGCCTCGGTTTCGATCTCCTCCAGCGTGCGCACGTCGCCGCTGTCGCTGATTAATCTCAGCGAATGGGGATCGCGGTGGTCGTGAGCGGCCGGCCGGAAACCGATGGAAGCGGCAGGGTCGGCGGCGATCGGCGGCGGCGCGGGCGGAATGCGCACATCGTAGCCCTCGACTTGCGCCGCGATCTGGGGAAACTCGGCGACCGTCAGTTCATCGCCGTCGCCCAACACGACGGCGCGAAACATGGCGTTCTCGAGCTGGCGGACGTTTCCCGGCCAGTCATAAGTGGTGAGCAGCGCCAGCGCGTCATTGGCGATGCCGCGGATGCGCTTGCCCTCTTCGACACAGAAGCGGGCGAGAAAGCGCACCGCGAGACCCTGCACGTCGCAGAGCCGGGCGCGCAACGGCGGAATGGAGATCGGGAACACGTTGAGGCGATAGAAAAGATCCTCACGGAAACGGCCCGCTTTGACGAGTTCGATCAGGTTCTTGTTGGTCGCCGACACGAGGCGGAAATCAACCTTGACCGGGCGCCGCGAGCCGACCGGATCGATCTCGCCCTCCTGCAACGCGCGCAACAGCTTGACCTGAGTTTCAAGCGGGAGTTCGCCGATCTCGTCCAGGAACAAAGTCCCGCCGTTGGCCTCCGCGAACTTGCCAGCGTGCTTGTCGGTGGCGCCGGTGAAGGAGCCTTTCTCATGCCCGAACAGGATGGATTCGACCAGCATCGCGGGCAGCGCGCCGCAATTGACGATTATGAACGGCTTGCCGCGCCGGTCGGAGCCGCCCTGGATCGCGCGCGCCATCAATTCCTTGCCGACGCCGGATTCGCCTTCGATCAGGACGGGGATGTTCGACTTGGCGGCCCGCTCAGCGAGGCGGACGGTACGCGCCATCGATTCCGAGCGGGTGACGATGTCGCGGAAACTGAGTTCGCCGGCGTTGCGCCGTGTGGCCCGCCTGAGTTCGTCCTCGAGCGCATCGACGCGCAGCGCATTGCGGATCGACACCTGCAGCCGCTCGGCGCCGACTGGCTTGACGACAAAGTCCGTCGCGCCCGCACGCATGGCGGAGATGACGACCTCGATCGAGCCATGCGCGGTCTGGACGACCGCGGGGACGGCGATATCGCGCTGGCGCATCCGCGCCAGGACACCCATGCCATCGAGATCAGGCATGACGAGATCGAGGATCAGGAGATTGATCGGCGGCCGATCGCTCGCCTCGAGACGCGTGAGCGCCGCTTCGCCCAATTCCACGCATTCGGCGTTGTGGCCAAATCGTCTGACCATCGCCTCGAGCAAGCGCCGCTGAATAGGATCGTCGTCAACAATGAGTATGAGAGCGGTCATCGTCCCCCGTGGCGGCCTTTGAGCCGCGCATTGCGCCACATTGTGGCATCACGGTAAATGCGATGTTAATGACGTCCCGTTCCGACCCATTGTCTCGGCAAAAGCGCCGCTCTGTGGGCGTCAAACCACCGTGAAGCGTTAGCAGCAGCCTAATGCAGAGGCTTGATTGATGAACTCGAAGTTCCATTCCCCCGATGTGGCGTTGTCGCCCTCCCCTGCCCCGGATCTTGGCGCGCTGCCGGAATGGCGCCTTCAGGACTTGTACGAAGGCATGGACTCATCCGCCTTCGCCGCCGATCTCGGGCGCGCCGAACAGGAAGCCAGGATGTTCGCGGACGCCTATCGCGGAAAGATCGCGCATATTGCGGGCCAGCCGGATGCGGGGACGGCGCTGGCGGTCGCGGTCAAGGCGTACGAGTCGCTACAGGATCTGGTCGGGCGCATCATGGCTTACGCGTCCCTGCTCTACGCTTCCGACACCAGCAATCCGGTGATCGCGAAATTCTACGGCGACGCCCAGGAGCGCGTGACCGCGCTCGCCGGCGACCTCCTGTTCTTCGAGCTCGAGCTCAATCGCGTCGACGATGCGAAGCTGAACGCGGCGATGGCGGCGCCGGCCCTTGGCCATTATCGACCCTGGCTCGAGGACATCCGCAAGGAGAAGCCGCATCAACTTGCCGACGACCTCGAACGATTGTTCCTCGACAAGTCGGTCAGCGCCGCCGCCGCGTGGAACCGCTTGTTCGACGACACGATGGCGGCGCTACGGTTCGACTTTGACGGTGAGAGCCTCACGCTCGAGCCCCTCCTCGGCAAACTCATGGATCCGGACGCAAAGATCAGGGAAACGGCGGCCAACGCGCTTGCCGCGACGCTCGGCGCCAACCTGCGTCTCTTCACGCTCATCACCAACACGCTGGCGAAGGACAAGGAGACCTCCGATCGCTGGCGCAAGTTTGCGGATGTCGCCGATTCCCGTCACCTCGCCAATCGAGTCGAGCCCGAGGTTGTCGAGGCGCTCGTTACGGCGGTTACGGACGGCTATCCGCGGCTCACGCATCGCTATTATGCGCTGAAGGCTCGCTGGTTCGGCAAGGCGCAGCTTGATCATTGGGATCGCAACGCGCCGCTGCCGAACGCGCCGCGGCGCGTCTACAAGTGGGAGAATGCGCGCGACACGGTGCTTGGCGCCTATAGCGCGTTTTCGCCGCGCATGGGCGATATCGCCCGGCGCTTCTTCGACGAAGGCTGGATCGATGCGCCGGTGAGGCCCGGCAAGGCCCCGGGCGCCTTCGCGCATCCGACGACGCCGTCCGCTCATCCCTACATTCTGGTCAATTTCCTCGGCAAGGCGCGTGACGTGACCACGCTCGCGCACGAGCTCGGCCATGGCGTCCATCAGGTGCTCGCCGGCGTCAATGGTCCGCTCATGGCGCCGACGCCGCTCACGCTTGCCGAAACAGCTTCAGTCTTCGGCGAAATGCTGACCTTCCGCTCAATGCTGACCACGAACACGGATCTCACCGAGCGCAAGGCGATGCTGGCGTCGAAAGTCGAGGACATGCTCAACACGGTGGCGCGCCAGATTGCGTTCTACAAGTTCGAGCGCGCCGTCCATCTCGAGCGCCGCAACGGCGAATTGACGACGGAACAGATCAGCCAATCATGGATGAACACGCAGTCCGAAAGCCTGGGGCCCGCGATCGCGCTCAGACCCGGCTATGAGACCTATTGGGCCTATATCGGGCACTTCATTCACTCGCCGTTCTACGTCTACGCCTATGCGTTCGGCGATTGCCTGGTGAATTCGCTGTACGGGGTTTACGAGCGCTCGAGCGACGGCTTCGCCGAGCGCTATCTGGCTATGCTCGCCGCTGGCGGATCGAAGTCCTATTCCGAGCTGCTTGCGCCGTTTGGGCTCGACGCGAAGGATCCGGGCTTCTGGAAAATCGGCCTTTCGGTGATCGAGCGCATGATCCGCGAACTGGAGGCGATGGAATAGGCTAGCCGGCTCAAGGTGCGACGCGAACTTCGTAATGCGCCGCCCTCTCGTCGAAGCGAGCAAGCACGGCGCGCGCGGCGGGGGGCACGACGGAGACCTCCCAGTCCGAACCGGCGAAGGCTTTCACGGCGTCCCATGACGAGAACCGCATCAGCGTCATGAACTCGACCTCGGCTCCGATCGGCCGGCGGAAGAGTTCGAGCCCTTCGAGTTCCACGATGACCCTTGTGAGAATGCCGGGGAAGATCCTCGCCCTGATAAGTTCCTCATAGGGGTCGGCGTTCTCCGGCGTCGTCCAGCCGCGCCACAAGCGCAAAATCATGCCGGTTTCCTTATTGCGCCGCCTTGTGTCGAAGGACACCGCTCGCGACCGCCCCGGGGCATAGCGGAATCCACGCGCGCGGCTCTTGGGAAAAATTGCGATTTCGCCACATTTCGTCCTGGCGGCTGAAATTGGTCGATGCGTCGCCTATATTTCATCTTTGCGGACCTTCTCTGCGGGAATCTGGTTTGGATCAGGACAATGAAGCCAATCGCCTGAGCGCGAGGGCGACCCGTTACGCGCGTCTCGGCGTCAACGCCGGCGCGTTCGCCGCCCGGGTCGGCGTCAACCGGTTGCGCGGGGGCGGCCGCGAGACAGACGCCAAGGCGCTGGCTTCCGCTCTGGGCTCGATGAAGGGCCCATTGATGAAGGTGGCGCAGATGCTGACCACCATCCCCGACGCGGTGCCGGCTGACTTCGCCGCCGAACTGACCAAGCTTCAGTCGCAAGCGCCGCCAATGGGCGCCTCGTTCGTGCGTCGGCGCATGCAGGCCGAGCTTGGGCCAAACTGGCGCGAGCGTTTCGCCGATTTCGACTTGAAGCCCGCGGCCGCCGCGTCGCTAGGCCAGGTGCACCGAGCCCAGAGCCTCAGCGGCGAGCAGCTCGCCTGCAAGCTGCAATATCCGGACATGGCTTCGGCGGTCGAGACTGACCTCTCCAACCTGGACCTTTTGTTCTCTTTCCATAGGCGCGCGAGCGCAGCAATCGACACGCGCGAGATGGCGCGCGAGATCCGCGAGCGGGTGCGCGAGGAGCTCGACTACGAGCGTGAAGCCAAGATCGCACGGCTCTATCGCGTCATGCTCGCCGACCGGCCGTTCGTGCGCGTGCCGACGGTCGAGGCGAGCCTGTCGACGCGCAGGCTGCTCACGATGCAATGGCTCGACGGCGAGCCGCTGGTCGCTTTCGAGAGCGCGTCGCAGGAAGCGCGCGACGCCATCGCTGTCGGCCTGTTCGATGCCTGGTGGCGCCCGTTCCTGCGCTACGGCGTCATTCACGGCGATCCGCATCTCGGCAATTACACGGTCGCAACGTCGACCGGGAACGGCGGTGAGCGGCATGTCGAAGGCGTCAATCTGTTCGATTACGGCTGCGTGCGCGTTTTCCCGCCGCTGTTCGTGCTTGGCGTGGTCGAGCTCTATCGCGCGCTGGATGCGAACGACAAGTCGCGAACAGCGCACGCTTTCGAGATGTGGGGTTTTCGCAAGCTCACGCCCGGGACGATTGAAGCGATGACCCTTTGGGCGCGATTCATGTGCGGGCCTATTCTTGATGATCGCGTGCGCACCGCCGCCGACGGCGTCAAGCCGTCGGAATACGGCCGACGCGAAATCGGCCAGGTGATGCGCGCCTTGAAGGCCGAGGGTGGAGGCCTGCCAGTGCCGCGCGAATTCGTGTTTCTCGAGCGGGCGACGATCGGTCTCGGCAGCGCGTTCTTGCGCCTTGGCGCGCGGCTCAACTTTCATCGCATGTATGAGGATGCGATCGCGGGCTTCGAGGTCGATGCGCTCGCCCGCAGGCAGGCAGGCGCGCTCGAGGCCGTCGGGCTCGGCGCAGCTGGCTGACATCCCCCTCTCTCCAAAGGGCGTCTGGAAGGACGCCCGTCTCTCGACTGGCTATGGGGAGAGGGCCGGGGTGAGGGAAGCGGGCTCGACGAGCCGGAATTGCGATGCTACCGGCGTCGGGTCGCAACTTCACGGGGGCCGAGGGAGACAGCATGCGCCGGACTCAGGTCGCGATCATCGGCGGCGGCCCGGCTGGCCTGCTCCTGTCCCATTTGCTGCACGGCCATGAAATCGACAGCGTCGTGCTTGAGCGGCAGACGAAGGCGTATGTGCTGAAACGCATCCGCGCCGGGGTGCTCGAATACGGCTCGGTCCAGGTTTTGCGCGATTCGGGCGCCGGCGAGCGCATGGACCGCGAAGGTTATGCCCATGACGGGAGCTTCATCGTCTGGCAGGACCGCAAGCCGTTTCTCATCGACACCAAGACGCACACGGGCAAGCCAATGTGGTCGTACGGGCAGACCGCGATCACCGAGGAGCTGTACCGGATCCGCGAACGCGACGGCGGCCGCATCGTCGAAGAAGCGGAGAATGTCCAACTCCACGACCTGACCACACCCGCGCCGAAAGTGACTTACGATAAGGGCGGCACAGCCGAGACGCTCGAATGCGACTTCATCGCAGGCTGTGACGGGTTCCACGGCGCGTCGCGCCAGAGCATTCCGAAGTCCGTGCTCAAGATCTTCGAGCGCGCCTACCCGTTCGGCTGGTTAGGCGTCATGTCGGAAACGCCGCCGGTCGGGGAGGTCATTTACGCCCGGCACGAGCGCGGCTTTGCGCTCACCTCGCTGCGCAATCCGATGCTGAGCCGCTACTACATCCAATGCAGCCTCGACACGCGGATCGAGGACTGGCCGGACGAGAGGTTCTGGGACGAGTTGAAACGACGGTTTCCGGACGACATCGCCCGCAAGATCATAACCGGGCCGTCGATCGAAAAGTCGATTGCGCCGCTGCGCAGCTTCGTCGCGGAGCCGATGCGTTACGGCCGGCTGTTTCTCGCCGGCGACGCCGCGCATATCGTGCCCCCAACCGGAGCGAAAGGCCTCAACCTTGCGATCTCCGACGTGTTCTATCTCCAGCGCGCGTTCGCGGCGCATTTTTCAAAGGGCGACGACCACTATCTCGAGACTTACTCGGAGATGGCCCTGAGGCGCGTGTGGGCGTCCGAGCGTTTCTCGTGGTGGCTGACGAAATTGCTGCATGCCTTTCCCGATGACGACGCGTTTGAGACGAGGGTGAAGCTCAGCGAATTCGATCATCTGCTGCGGTCGACGCACGCTGCGGCGGTGGTCGCGGAACAATATGCCGGCTTGCCGTTCGAGGAATGATTGGAATCTGCTGGACCGGTTCGGTCTGTCATTCCCGGCGGCCGCAAAGCGGTCGACCGGGAATCCAGGCGCCAGGCTCACTGGTGGATTCCCGGTCGGACCTCCGGTCCGCCGGGAATGACATGAACGCTGAACAACGGCGTTGTGACACGAGCCATCAAAGGCGCGAAAGAATCGGCAGCCTCGGCCCGATCGCGTAGTTGAGCTGGATGAGCATGATCAGCGCGATCCCAAGCGTCACGTTGACGAGACCCGCAAGCGCGCCGATCGCATAGAGCGATTGCGCCACCACAATGCGCCGCTTGACCGCGCGCGAGATATCGCCATGCGCTTCTTTCCGGATGAGCTTCGCTCGTTCGGCATAGGCCCACGTGGCGTAGAGACATGCGCCGAGGACGACGATATTGATCCAATAAACAAGGAAAGCGGTTCGATATGTCAGGAAATCAGCCAAGAGCCTGGTTGAGAACGGCAGCACGGTGACGACCGCAAGAAAAAAGAAATGCAGCCAGGCTAGGTCGCGATTCGAACGGACGAGCTGGCTGAGCTGCGTCTGCTGGCCGAGCCAGAAGATGCCGAGCGTCAAGCTGCTCAGGAGCCACGGCAGAAGTCTCGGGGCTGAGGCCGCGAGCGCGCGGAGGAGTTCGGCCTCCGAGTGGATATCGGCTGGCTCGGGTGTGTGAAAGTCGAGCACCAAAATCGTCGCAGCGATGGCGAAAATGCCATCGCTGAGCGCCGCGATACGACCGACCTCTTCACCGGCTAGAGCGTTGTAGTGAGTCTGCATGGCGTGACCATCGCCTCGCGGCCAAAGCGGGTCAATCCGGCGCGTTCGTTTGACTTGAAGGCGCCTCCATTCGAGGATCGTCGGTAAACGTCAAAATGAATTTGGAGCAGCCGATGCCGCAGCCATTCACATTGCGCGTCCCGGATAGCGACATTGCGGACTTGCGCGAGCGTCTCGCGCGCACCCGCTTTCCCGATTCCGCGCCGGGCGAGCCTTGGGCTTACGGGACCGATGTCGACTATCTTCGCAGCCTCGTCGAATATTGGCGTGGGTCCTTCGACTGGCGTGCGGAGGAGGCGCGACTCAACGCCTTCCCGCAATTCAAGATGACCCGGCCGGAATACGACCTGCACTTTCTGCATGTCCCGGGAAAGGGGCCGAATCCGACCCCGCTCTTGTTGATGCACGGCTGGCCGGGATCCGTGTTCGAATTCCTGGAGTTCATTCCCCGCCTTACCGATCCAGCGAGCTTCGGCGGCGATCCGGCGGACGCTTTCACAGTCGTTGCGCCGTCGCTGCCAGGTTATGGCCTTTCGTTCCGCCCTGGGCAAAAGCGGTTTGGCGTCGAGGAGTTGGCGGATTGTTTCGCCGAGCTGATGACCGACACGCTCGGCTATAGGCGCTTCGCTGTGCAGGGCGGCGATTGGGGCGGCATCACCGCCGCGCGGATGGGCTACGCGCATGCGGACAAACTGATCGGCATTCACGTCAATTTCCTGGCCGTTCGCCGAGAGCCGGACCGGATCAAAAATCCGACTCCCGAGCAGCAAGTTTTTATCGACCAGCTCAATCACTGGCTCAAGGAGGATGCCGCCTATGCATCGATTCAAGGCACCCGTCCGCAAACCCTGAGCTTTGGCCTGACCGATTCCCCCGCCGGGCTCGCAGCTTGGATCGTGGAGAAATTCCGCGCCTGGTCCGATTGCGGGGGTGACGTCGAGAGCGCGTTCACCCGCGACCAGATGCTCGCCGACATCAGCTTCTACTGGTTCACCGGCGCGATCGGCTCGTCCTTCTATCCCTATTATTTTCGTTTCCATCGACCCTGGATGATTCCGGATGGCGCCGCGGTCACGGCGCCGACGGCATACGCGGAATTTCCAAAGGAGATGCTGCATCCTCCGCGCTCGCTGGCCGAGCCGATGTTCACGAACATTCGTCGCTGGACGGTGATGCCTAAGGGCGGCCATTTCGCCGCGATGGAGCAGCCCGAGGCGCTGGCGGAGGACGTGCGCGCCTTCTATCGCTCGCTTCGGTGAATCTGTCAGCGCATGAACAGGGACTGGAGATTGAGGCGCGCAGCCACAACGGACGCAGAGCTCATCGCCGCAATCTTCGCCTCTTCCCGACGCGCGGCGATGGCGTACCTTCCTGTCTTGCACGCAGAGTCCGAGGTCCTTCAATGGATCAAGGACGTTGTCCTACGAAACAGCCTTGTCATGCTCGCCGTCGCCGACGATAGTCGGACCGGCGGGTTCGCCTCCGTTCAGAGCGGTTTTCTTGAGCACCTTTACGTCTCGCCGCAGCTCCAGGGCCACGGATTGGGAACGCTCTTGCTCGCCGCGGCCAAGAAAGAAGGTCCGCGCGGTCTACGCTTGCATGTCTTCCAACGAAATCTATCCGCTCGTCAGTTCTACGAGCGACGCGGATTCAAGTTGGTTCAACTTCGCGATGGCTCGTCAAATGAGGAAGGGGAGCCCGACGCCGTCTATGAGTGGATAGGCTCTAGCTAGGCCGCCCGCTTGAGCGAACCCATGAAGGTTTGACCGCCAAAACGGTCAGGTTGCAGCAGCCGAGTGCAACCCGCCGCGCTCGGCGAGGAGCCGCGCGATATGCGCGCGCAAGTCGGCCACTCCATCGCCGGTCCGGGAGGAGGTTAAGATCACCTCTGGATAGGCGGCGACGTGCTTGCGCAAGCCTTCGAGCGTCGCCGCGATCAGCGCGCTTTGATCAGCCGCCTTCACTTCGTCGCCTTTGGTCAGCACGACGGCATAGGAGACGGCGGCGGCGTCGAGCCCACGCATCGTCTCGTGATCGCTCTCTTTCAGGCCATGCCGGCCGTCGACGAGCACGAACACGCGCACGAGCGAGGGACGGCCGCGAAGGTAATCGCGCACAAGCTCACCCCAGGACTCTGACTTCGACTTTGCGACGGCCGCGTAGCCATAGCCCGGCATGTCGACCAGATGCGCTCTGCCATTCAGATCGAAGAAGATCAGTTCCTGCGTGCGCCCAGGGGTGCGAGATGTGCGCGCGAGCGCGGAGCGGCCGGTGAGCGCGTTGACGAGCGAGGACTTGCCGACGTTCGAGCGGCCCGCGAAAGCGATCTCAGGCGGTCCCACCGGCGGCAAGCCGTCAGAACGCGCGGCGGCAAAGATAAATTCGCACTGCCCTGCGAACAGTTTGCGCCCGGCCTCGGTCCAGTCGGGCGCGGCAGTTCCGTCGTTCATACGCTCGGCGTCTTCACCGGGCTGCTCCTCTTGGGAAACAGCTTGGAAAGGTTGCCCCAGAGCTCGACCTTCACCCCCGCCTTGGTCATGATGTAATATTGCTGGAGCACCGTTAGCGTGTTGTTCCAGGTCCAGTAGATGACGAGGCCAGCCGGAAACGTGCCGAGCATGAAGGTGAAGATCACCGGCATCCAGGAGAACATCGTCTTCTGAACCGGATCGGTCGGCTCGGGATTCATCTTCATCTGGAAGAACATCGACACGCCCATGACGAGCGGCCAGATGCCAAGGTGAAGGAAATGGCCGAAGGCGGGCAGCGCCGTCGGGTCCCACGGAACCAAGCCGAACAGCGTGAACACGTTAGTCGGGTCGGGCGCGCTCAGGTCCCGGATCCAGCCGAAGAACGGCGCGTGCCGCATCTCGATGGTGATGAAGATGACCTTATACAGCGCGAAGAACACCGGGATCTGGATCACCATCGGCAGGCAGCCGGCGACGGGATTGACGCCCTCGCGCTTGAACAGCGCCATCTGCTCCTGCTGCTGCTTCACCTTGTCGTCGGGATAGAGGTCCTTCAGCGCCGCGATCTGAGGCTGAATCTTCTTCATCCTCGCCATCGAACCGTAGGAGCGATTGGCGAGCGGGAAGAAGGCGAGCTTGACCATGACCGTGACGATCATGATCGCGATGCCGAAATTGCCGACGAATCTGTAAATGGTGTCGATCAGCCAGTACATCGGTTGGGTAATGAAGTAGAACCAGCCCCAGTCGATCATCAGATTGAATTTCTTGATGCCGAGCTTGGAGGCGTAATTGTCGATCGTCGACACCTCCTTGGCGCCGGCGAAGATGCGGGTGGTGGTCTCGACGGAGGCGCCCGGCGCGACCGACTGCTCCTTGCCAAGGAAATCGGCCTGGTAGTCGACTGGCTGAACCGTCCCGCTGGCGGTGAAGCGCGCCTCGATCGGCGCGGTCTGCGCCGGAATGACCGCCGAGCCCCAGTATTTGTCGGTGAAGCCGAGCCACCCGCCGTCGCCCTTGAAGGCTTCGGTCCTGCCGGTCGCCTTCTCGATGTTCTTATAGGTGACCTCCTGTACGCCACCGTCGCCGATCACGCCGACGAAGCCTTCGTGCAGCACCGAATAGCCGCCGACCGTCGGCATGCCATGGCGGAGCACGAGCGCGTAGGGCTGCACGGCCGCTGCCGCGCTCCCGGAGTTTGCGACCGAATCCGTGAGCGTGAACATGTATTTGTCGTCGACCGCAATGACGCGCTTGAAGACCAGACCCGCGCCATTGTCCCAGGTCAGCGTCACCGGTTGCGCTGGAGTGAGCGTCTGCCGGTCGGCCGTCCACACCGCGTCGAGACCCGGCGTCTTTGCTCCTGCCGGGCTTACGAAACCGGTCTCCGCCCAATAGGCGTCAGGCGCGCCAGCCGGCGAGAACAGCCTGACATTCGGGCTCTTCGGGTCGACGGTCTCGTGATAATCCTTGAGAATAATATCGTCGAGCTTGCCTCCCTTCAGGTTGATCGAGCCGCCGACGCTGGGCGTGTCGATGACCACCCGGGGGCCGGCCGCCAGGACCTGACTGACTGTCCCGGGGGCCTCCCTCAATGGCGCCCCAGGCAGCATCGCGGCGGCGGGGGCGCCGGGCGGGGTAATAGCGGGGGCGCCCGGCGGCGACGCTGTCGGAGCGCCGGTTGGCTGTGCTTCGGTTGGCGAGGCGGTATTGGCCTGATTGGCCTCCATCTGGGCCTGGTGCTCACGCTGAGACAGAGGACCGGCGTAGAAATATTGCCAGGCGGCCATAACCAGGACCGACAGCGCGATCGCGAGAAACAGGTTTCGCGTGTCCTCGGATTTCATGTTCGCGCGTCTCTGTCCTTCGCCGTCCGTTTGGCCGGTCCGCGTCGGCGACTATCCGCGTCGCCGCGCCGGGCGGCGCGAAAGGCAGTGCGGACATCATCGACGAGCGCGAAGAAACGGCGGCCCAGCGCCTCGCGCCGGGCCATCAGCACGTAGTCGTGATCTGGCTCCGCCTCAAGAGGCGCGGCCGCGCGCAGGGCCTCTTTCAGCCGTCTGCGGACGCGATTGCGCACGACGGCGCCGCCGACGCCTTTGGTCACTGTCAGTCCCACGCGCGCCCCAGGGACGGCTTCTTTTCCCGGTTCCTCGCGGCGACGGGATTGCAAGGTGAAAGCCTCGACCGATGCACGGCGACCGCGCGACACCCGCTGAAATTCGGCCCGCTTGGTCAGGCGAGCAAAAAGTTGGCCGGCGCGGCCAGACTCGCCATCCTCATGCAAGGCGTCAAAGCTCCCTTCCGCGCCGTCTTCATCGATACGTGAATGGCCGGACGGCGGCGAAGGCGAAGACCAGTCGATCAGGCGGAGAGCTTCTTGCGGCCGCGTGCGCGGCGGGCCGCAAGCACCTTGCGGCCGCCTACCGTCGCCGAGCGGGCGCGAAAGCCGTGACGACGCTTGCGCACGAGCTTGCTGGGTTGATAGGTCCGCTTCACGGTCTCGTCTCCAAATTCCAATCGTCAGCGGAAAATCGAGCGCGGCCCGATCTTAAACGCGCAAACGCCGACTCGGCCGCTGCGGTTGAAACCAAGCGGCAGGCCGGAAAAATGAGAACGGCGCTTACGCGCCGCTGCAAGGCCGGGCTTATGCCGCGCCGTCGCCGGCAAGTCAATCTTGGCTTCTACGGAAACCTACAGCGCCCGGTGCTCGCAGTCACGACGCCCTGAATCGAGGCAGTTCTGCATTTTGCGCGCGTGATCGATGGTGTTGAAAGCCCAGTAACCCAGCGCGGCAATGACCACGACGGCGATAATGGCGGCAATATTGCTGCGGCCGTTAGAATGCGGCGCATCATCCTCGTCATCGGACGAGGATTGGCTCATGCGGAGCGGCTCGAGACGAGATGCTCGACATCCCCCAGCGCCGCGATCGCCTTGGCGACAATGCCCTTCGCGTCAAGCCCGGCGGCGGCGTACATGCGATCGGGCTTGTCGTGATCCTGGAACTTGTCCGGCAGCGTCATTGTGCGCACCTTGAGCCCGTGCTCGAGCGCGCCCGCGTCGCTGAGCAACGTCAGCACATGCGCGCCGAAGCCGCCAGCCGCGCCTTCCTCGACAGTAATGAGGAGCTTGTGCGTCGCCGCCAGCCTGAGAATGAGTTCGCGATCGAGGGGCTTGGCGAAGCGCGCGTCAGCAACCGTGGTCGATAAGCCGCGCGCCGCGAGATCGTCCGCCGCCTTCAGGGCTTCGCCAAGTCGGGTGCCAAGCGACAGGATTGCGATCCGCGAGCCTTCGCGCACCACTCTGCCCTTGCCGATCGGCAAGACCTCTCCCTGCTTCGGCAGGTCGACGCCAACGCCCTCGCCGCGCGGATAGCGAAGCGCAATCGGGCCGGAATCGTGAGCGGCGGCGGTTGCGACCATATGGACGAGTTCGGCCTCGTCGGAAGCCGCCATCACGGTCATATTCGGCAGACAGGCGAGATAGGCGATGTCGAACGCGCCCGCGTGCGTGGCGCCGTCCGCGCCGACCAGCCCGGCGCGATCGAGGGCGAAGCGGACCGGCAGGTTCTGAATCGCCACGTCGTGCACGAGCTGGTCGTAACCGCGCTGCAGGAAGGTCGAATAGATAGCGCAGAAAGGCCTGTAGCCTTCTGTCGCCAAGCCGGCGGCAAACGTCACCGCATGCTGCTCGGCAATGCCGACGTCGAACACCCGCTCGGGAAAGACCGCCTTCATTTGGTCCAGTCCGGTTCCGTCCGGCATGGCGGCGGTAATGGCCACAATTTTCGCGTCGCGACGCGCCTCCTCGACCAACGCGTTGGCGAAGACGCGGGTGTAGGCGGGGGCGTTGGTCTTGGGCTTCGACTGTGTGCCCGTTATTACGTCAAACGCGGACACGCCGTGATACTTATCGTCGGCCGCCTCGGCCGGAGGATAGCCCTTACCCTTTTTGGTCACAACGTGGACAAGCACGGGCCCGTCTTGCACGTCGCGAACGTTCTTCAAGATCGGCAGAAGGTGGTCGAGATTGTGGCCGTCGATCGGGCCGACGTAATAAAACCCGAGTTCCTCGAACAAGGTCCCGCCGGTCCAAAAATTGCGGCTGTACTCTTCCGTGCGCCGGGCCTTGTCGTAAAAGAACCTGGGCAGGCGTCGCGCCAGTTGCTTGGCCACGCCCCGCATCGAACGATAGGCGCGGCCTGAGACGAGGCGCGCCAGATAAGCCGACATCGCGCCTGTCGGCGGCGCAATCGACATGTCGTTGTCATTGAGGACGACGATGAGCCGCGAGCCCATGGCGCCGGCGTTGTTCATCGCCTCGTAAGCCATTCCCGCCGACATCGCGCCATCGCCGATGACCGCGACCACATGGTTGGCGCCGTGGGACAGATCGCGCGCCACCGCCATGCCCAGGCTGGCCGAGATCGATGTCGAGGAATGCGCGGCTCCGAACGGATCGTATTCGCTTTCCGAGCGCTTGGTGAAGCCGCTCAAGCCTCCAGCCTGCCGCAGCGTTCGGATCCGCTCGCGCCGACCGGTCAGGATCTTGTGCGGATAAGCCTGGTGGCCGACGTCCCAGATAATGCGATCGCTCGGCGTGTCGAAAACGTAGTGAAGCGCGACCGTCAACTCCACCACGCCGAGCCCGGCCCCGAGATGACCGCCCGTGACCGAGACCGCGCTGATGGTTTCGGCGCGCAATTCGTCGGCGAGCTGAGGGAGGTCACTCTCTTTCAGCTGGCGCAGACTGGCCGGTGAGTTAATCTGGTCCAGAAGCGGCGTTGAAGGCTTGGTCAATCTTTTCCCCAGGCGGCGCTTACTGGCCGTCGCGTAACTAAGACCCACACGTACACCAAGTCTGACGTTCACCGCAATTACGCGCTTTCGCCATTATGGCGCCGTAAAGTTACCCGCTTTTTACTTTGGTTGACTCGAGCATGTAACGCGCCAACGCTTCGAGCGTTCCGACGCACCGGATTTGCTATCGACGCCCGTATGGCGCAAATTTGTGCAATGAGCCAGTTTTCGAGCTTGCCCCAGTCGGTGGACCGATATGCCCCCGACGGCGCCTACGCCTTCACCCGGCTCGCATTGGCGATGTTGATCGCGACCCTGATCGGCGCAGGCATGTGGGCGGTGATCGTCGTCCTGCCGCCGGCACAGCTCGATTTCGGCGTCGACCGCTCTGCGGCCTCGCTTCCCTATACGGTGATGATGTGTTCGCTCGCCTTCTCGACGATCGCGCTCGGGCGGATGACGGACCGTTTTGGCATTGTCCTGCCCTTGGTTATCTCCGCTGTGACGATGGGCATAGGTTTCGTTCTCGCCGGGTACGCTCCGAACCTGGCCGTCTTCACCGCCGCCCATGTGCTGATCGGAATCGGCGCGGGTACGGGCTTCGGGCCAATGATGGCGGACATTTCGCATTGGTTCGTCAGGCGGCGCGGAGTTGCGGTCGTCATTGTGGCCTCCGGAAACTACTTCGCCGGAACGATCTGGCCGCTCTTGATGAGCTTCACGATTCCGCTAATCGGCTGGCGCACGACCTATGCCGGCATAGGAATCATTGTCCCCGCTGCCATCCTCCCGCTCACTCTGGCTATGCGCCGCCGGCCTTCCGCCGCGGTCTACGAGCAAGCGGAGGCCGCGACCGAGGCCGCGCGCGCCGATGTCGGCATACCTCCGCGGCTTTTGCTGATTCTGTTGATCGCCGCCGGCTTTTCCTGTTGCGTGGCGATGTCGATGCCGCAGGTCCATCTGGTCGCCTATTGCGGCGATCTTGGCTATGGCGTCGCGCGCGGCGCCGAGATGCTGTCGCTGATGATGCTGCTTGGCATCGTCTCGCGCATCGGCTCCGGTTTCGTCGCCGACGCCATCGGCGGCTCGGCGACGCTGTTGATCGGCTCCTTCATGCAAGGCGTCGCGCTTCTGCTTTATCTTTATTTCAACGGGCTTGAATCCTTGTTCATCGTCTCCGGGATTTTTGGCCTGTTCCAGGGCGGCCTCGTCCCGATGTATGCCGTCATCTGCCGCGAGCTTTTGCCGCCTCGCAGGGCGGGCGCGGCGATCGGTCTTGCGGTCTCGGCGACCATCTTCGGCATGGCGTTCGGCGGCTATATTTCTGGCGTTATTTTCGACCTCACCAGCTCCTACCGAATGGCGTTTCTGAACGGCGTCTTATGGAACGCGTTCAATTTCGCCATCGTCTCCTGGCTCTTCTGGCGCGGCCAGCGGCGCCAGCCGGTCGGCGATCTGGCGGCCGCGTGAAATGTTCGCATTGATACTCGATAAATGGGCCAAAGATCGGGAGGTGTTCATGGCTTACGCAAGTTTGCTGATGCGCTCGGCACCGACGGGGCTCGCGCTAGGCTTGGTGTTTTCATCGTTCGTTGTCCCTGCGCGCGCAGCCACCGTGTTCGACAATTACACCGGGAACACGCCCGAGAGCTTCGGAGCAGCGTACGTCGCCGCCGGCTTCATGCCGACAGGGAATTTCGATTTCACGGGCGAGGCCGCGTTCGTTCAGAGCCGCGACGCAGACACGCCGCAATCATTCACGCTCTCGCTCTATTCGTCCGCGAGCGACGGTTCGCCTGGTTCCGCCCTGTGGACGAGCGACGAGCTTTCCGTCTCCTCGACGGGATCGCTGGTCGGCGTGACTTACAGCGGTCCGGCGATAGCCTTGCAAATGAGCGTCGAGTACCTCGTCGTTCTCCGCGACCTAGGAGCGGTCAGTTGGTTTGTCGGCGGTTCGGCCCCGGTCCCGATCTACACCAGCGGCGATGGTTCGAGCTGGCTCGCGGAGGGCCCGGTTTCATTGCAGTTCACGGTCGACGGCGACCCCGGCGCGGCCGCTACGCCGGAAGCTTCTACTTGGCTCATGATGCTCGCGGGCGCCTCCTTGCTCTTCTGGCGCGGCCGGCGGGGCCAGCCGGCCGGCGCGCCGGCAGCCGCCTAGGTCGCTGCCCTCACGCTTTCCGTCAGTTCCGGTCGATCGACCATGGGCCAGGGCCAGCCGCCGCCAGATAAAGGAAGATGAAGCAGTAAAGCAGCGCGGCTTCGCCCATGTTGATCGCGGGAAAGAAGCTCACGGGGAAATGCGCCATGAAATAGCCCGCGGCCATGAATCCCGACAGGATGAAGGCCACGGGCCGCGTAAACAGGCCGAGCACGATCAAGACGCCGCCGATCAGCTCCATCGTTCCGGTGAAATACATGAGGCCCGTCGGCATCTTGTCGATGAACGGCAGGCCAGCAGGGAAGCCCAACAGCTTGCCTGTTCCGTGCTCGAGAAACGCGAGCCCCGCTGCGATGCGCAGCAATGAACGCGCGTGCGGCGCGAGCCATGCGGTGTTCAACATCGAAGCGCCGGAACGGGGAAGAACATTACTCATTGTCGTCGCTTTCTGTTGGTTGTCGAAAATGGGCTCGGCCCGCCAGCCGCTGGGCCGGGACTAGGCGGAAAGCTTGGCGGCGGTCTTGGCGATGAGTTCGCCCTGATGCCGCGCGCCGTCGAGTTCGATCTTCGAGGGATGGCGCTGACCCTGCGCGCCGGCGATCGTCGTTGCGCCGTAGGGCGCGCCACCCACGATTTCGTCAAGCGTGCCTTGCCCCGCATGGCTGTAGGGCAAGCCGACGATGATGAAGCCGAAGTGCATCAGGTTCGCGATGATGGAGAAAAGGGTCGTCTCGTTGCCGCCGTGCTGGGTCGCGCTCGAGGTGAAGGCGCCGCCGACCTTTCCTAACAAAGCGCCGGTCATCCACAGCTGCCCCGCCTGCTCCCAGAAACTGCCCATCGCGGAGGGCATGCGGCCAAAGCGGGTCGGCGCGCCGACGACGATCGCGTCATAGTTCGCCAACTCCTCGACCTTGGCGATTGGAGCGGATTGGTCGAGCTTGAAGTGATAGGCTTTAGCGATCTCATCGGGAACGTTCTCCGGCACCCGCTTGACGTCAACCCTAGCGCCCGCCGCCCGCGCGCCTTCCGCAACTGCGTGTGCCATCGTCTCGATGTGGCCGAAACTGGAATAATAAAGAACGAGCACCTTCGCCATATTCATCTCCTCAACTTTGGACGCTTGGACAGGCGATCAGAGGATCTTCGCCATCTGGTCGAAGGAAAATCTCGGACTGCGCGGGAACAGCTTCTCTGCGTCGCCGTAGCCGATATTGATCAAGACGTTCGACTTGACGTGTCCCCCGGGGAAGAATTCGGCGTCGACCTTCGCGTTGTCGAATCCGGTCATCGGTCCGGTGTCGAGACCGACTGCGCGCAGCGCGAGGATGAGATAGGCGACCTGTAAAGTACTGTTCTGGAAGGCGGCGCGAGCCGCTTTCGCGGGATCGCTGGCGAACCAGGCCTTGGCGTCCGCGTGTGGGAACAAGTACGGGAGATGCTCATAAAAGTGTTCGTCGTAGGCCGTGATCGCGACGATCGGCGCGCCCATGGTCTTATCCAGATTGCCGGGCGACAGAGCTGGCCGAAGCCTTTCCTTGGCCGCGTGCGATCGCAAGAAAACGACGCGCATGGGCGATTGATTGGCGCTGGTCGGTCCCATCTTGGCCAGTTCGATCGCCTTCTGAAGCAACTCTTCCGAGACACGCTTGTCGCGAAACACATTGTGTGTGCGCGCCTCGGTGAACAGCTGCGCCAGCGACTGCGCTTCGATCGTCTTGGGATCGGGAACATGAACGGTCATGCGGGCGGCCTCCTGAATTCCTGCACTGCGGTCCCATGTCGGCTGTTGTTCCGATCATTGCAATTGGTAAAATTGTGCTAGGATCTATCTCCAGAGGTGATGGATGATCGACTCGCTCACTCTTGACCAGATGCGTGTACTTGTCGCGGTCGCCGACGCCGGGAGCTTTTCCGCCGCCGCGCGTAAGCTTGGGCGGGTCCAGTCAGCGATCAGCCAGGCGATCCAGACGCTTGAGGCGACGCTCGGAATCGTGTTGTTCGATCGCTCCGGCAAAACGCCGCAGCTGACCGATGCGGGAAAAGCGCTGGTCGGCGACGCGCGGGCGCTGATCGCGGGCGCGCGAGCGATCCGCGCCCGGGCGCAAAGCATGGCCGAAGACGTCGAGCCGGAGCTCACTCTGGCGGTCAACTCGATGTTGCCAATTCCACTTCTCATGGAGAGCCTGAAGGCGCTGCGCGTCGCCTTCCCGCTTCTGCCCGCGTCCGTCTACACCGAAGCTCTCGGGGGAGCGGAGCAGCGGCTGCGCGACGGCGCGGCCAGGCTCGCGATCTATACGATCGCGCAATCAAGCCCGTGCGATCTCGTCAGCGAGTTCATGACGCGTATCGCCATGTGGCCAGTCGTGGCGGCCAACCATCCACTTGCCGCCCTGCCCCAGCCGCTTCAACGCGAAGCGCTCGACCCGCATGTGCAGCTGGTGCTGACAGACCGGACGCCCCTCACCCAGAACCTGTCAGGCGGCATCCTCAGCCGCCATATCTGGCGGTTTGCGGATCTTTCGACCCGGCTCGATTTCCTGCTCGCCGGGTTTGGCTGGTGCAACATGCCGAGCCACATGGTCTCCGAGCACGTTGCTGCCGGCCGCCTGAGGAGGCTCACGATCGCCAATCAGGAGGAAATCGCGCTGCCGCTTTCCGTCGTGCATGAGCGCGGGCGCCTACCAGGTCGCGCGGGACGTTGGCTGATCGCGGACTTGCGCGAGCGGATGAAGACCTGCCCCGGCGCCCACCACCCCAGCATCGAAGCGCCAGCGGCCGCCGAAGCCGTAGCGGCTTGAAGGGTCGAGAGGCAGTTTGATTGGAACCTCCGCGGCGTCATTGCTTCGGCGAGCGAAGCAGCGCCGCAAGCACGGCTTTGGCTTCGTCGATCAGCCATTCCTGGTATCGATAATACATCTCCGACCCCATCGGCGTGAAATACGAGACGAGCTGCTCCTCGCAGCGGCGATGAAGCATATCAAAGTCCTTGATCAGCTCTTCCGCTGCTTTTCGATGCTCCGGCGTCTGGATGACATGCTCGGGCGGGAGCGCCTTAATCTGGTCTCGCGTGATACTGGAATGCGCGCGCGCTTTGATTTGCGCCTCGTTCAGACCGGGATAGGCGAGCGCCTTGAGGCGAGTCTCGAGCAGAGCCCGATTGGCGTCGATGCGCCATAGCCTGAAGCGACTGTAGACGCCCATCGCGTTCAAAAGGACCGTGGCCCCCATCACCAGATAGATCCAGTACGCAGGCGACATCAGGTTCACGAGCCAGGGGAAATACTTGTCCGCCATCTCGGGCTGGCCACTGGCGAAGAACTCGCGCGCTTCGTCGGCCAGGGGCGCACTGTCTTGCGACTTCGCCGCGGGCGGCGGGTTCACGCGAACGAAATTGGGGAACTCCTCGCTCAGCAGCATCAGGAACGCGACTCGCTCAGCGCGATGCACGCAGGCGTTCGTCATGACGAGCGTGTCAACCTGCGCAACGAGCTTGTCGCTCGCAGGGATCGGTTTGGTGATGTCGTAAAAACCCGCGGGGATCCGGCCGAGACGCAGCCACTTGTCGCGCGCGACCAAGCCTTCGATGTCTGCCGGAGAGATAATCTCGAGGTCGTATTTGTTCGCCAGCGTGCGCACCATCTCCGCATTTTCGTTCATGACAGAGGCCGCGATGTCGAGCTGGCCGTCGCGCACCAACGCTGCTTGAGCTTCGAGCCCGTGATTCGAGGGTTTGAGACCGAGGCCGCTGAGGTCGGAATTCTCCAACAATTGCTGCATCAGATAGCCCGTGCCCGAACCTTCCGGACCGATCCCGACTGAAGCGCCTTTGAGATCAGCGAAAGTGTTGATTGCGCGTCCGCGCTTGGCAAACAGAAACAATGATTCAGGCTGCGGCAGGCGCCCAAGGGTGGCCAGGCCGGCGTCAGCCGGCGCCGGCACGCCATCCTGCACGAAAGCGAAGGCCGGAACGCACACCCCGTTCTTGCCAACGAGGCGGGCGATGTTTTCGATCGACCCCGCCGTCGCGACGACCTTCAGGTGGCCGTTTTTCTTCTTCGCCCGCGCCGCGAGCTTATCCCCCAGCGCGTGATAAGCGCCCGTAGGCGACCCAGTCAGGACCGAAGCCCGCAGGAACGCGTAGTCGCCGGAGACAGTGTAATAGAGAAGCGCGGCGACCAATGCGAGGGCGACGAGGGCGATCAAGAGCGCCCTCACCCACGCCTTTCGACCGCCGCTAGGTCCGAACGCCAGATCGTCCAGAAAGCTCATGCCTCGACACCCGACGCCAGATCGCGAACTTCTCGCGCCGTGAGGTATGCGCTGCGCCAAAGGCTCGACGCAAGGCACCAAGCGTCAATCTGATTTTGGCTAGGCTATCGCGTCCTGCCCTCGCGCCCATAGAGCAGCAGCATGGCGATGATGACGATGCCGTAGGTGATCTGCCGCCCCGCCTCAGGCATCTGCACCACCGATAGAATGGACTGGAGCAGCGTGATAAGGATCACGCCTGCGACCGTGCCGAAATAGCTGCCACGTCCGCCGAGAATCGATGCCCCGCCAAGCACGACGGCGGCGATCGCAGGCAACAGGTAGGCGTCGCCCATCGCTTGCGCCGCCTTGCTCGCGTATCCGGCGAGCAACACCCCGCCGAACGCGGAGAGACCGCCGGCGAGCGCAAATGCGATCAGCACCACGCGCTGGGTGTTGATGCCTGAAAGATAGGCGGCGCGCTCGCGGTTGCCGATGCCGTAGACGGCGCGGCCGAAGGTGGTGCGGTTGAGCAGGAAGATCGCGCCGGCGCCAACGACCGCCCAGACGATGAGCGCGTTTGGCAGGCCGAAAAAGAGTTCGCCGGTGGCGAGCGTGCGCATCGCCGGCGACGAGGAATCCTGCGGCGAGAAGCCGCCGGTGTGCACCACCATCAGCCCTTGCGCGACCGCATTGACGGCGAGCGTGATGATCATCGAGGGAATGCGCAGATAGGCGACGCCGAAGCCGTTGACGAGGCCAAGCGCGACCCCGCAGGCGATGCCGAACGGGATCGCGATCACGTGGCCGACCGGTCCCCATCCCACCGCGGCTGTCGACATCATGCCCCCGACCGCGACCACCCAGGGAATGGAAAGGTCGATCTGCCCGAGCAGAATGACGATCATCGTGCCGGTCGCAATGACGCCAAGGAACGAGGCGACCTTCAATTGCTGCAAAAGATATTCGGGCGACAGGAAGCTGCGCGAATAAAGCGAGCCCAGAAGCAGCATCACAATGATGCAGGCGAAGGCGATCGCGACCGGCGGATCGATCCGCCGCTTGAGCGCCTCGGCAAACCCGGGCTGCGCGTTCTCGCTCATGGGAAAAGCTCCAGCCGGTTGCGGACCTGGAACACCCTCGCCGAGCCGACGCAAACCGCCGCAAGCAGCACGAGGCCCTGGAAGAGCGGCTGCCACAACGGATCGAGATTGAACACGAACAGAAGGTCGCCGATGGTGCGGAACATCAGCGCACCGAAGATCGCGCCGATCGCGCTCCCCGAACCGCCGAACAGCGACACGCCGCCCAGCACCACCGCTGCAATCGAGAACAATGTGTAGGTGTTGGCGTTGGCGGCGGACGCTTCGCCGGAATAGGTGACAAACGTGAGAAACAACCCGCTCAGCGAAGCCGCCAGTCCCGACAGCACATAGGCGAAGAATTTCGCCTTGCCGACCGGGACGCCCGACATATAGGCGGCGCTCTCCGACGAGCCGACGGCATAAGCCGCCCGGCCGATCGTCGAGCGGCTGTAGGGAACCCAGAGGACGAGCACGACGACGGCAAGCGCGACCAGGCTCGCGGGCGCTATATCGAAGATCTTGCCGGTCAGCGCGTCCGCAACCGGGCTATAGACATCCCCGCCGGGGACAGGGCGCAACAGAAGCGCGAGGCCAAAGAAGGCCGCCCCGGTCGCAATCGTGGCGACGATCGGTTGCAGGCGCCCGTAGATGACGATGAGCCCGTTGATCGTCCCGCAAACAAGACCTGTTAGCAAGACGCCCAGGATCCCGAGCGTGGCGCTGGTCGCCGTTCCAACGACGATCCATGAGGCGAGGCAGTTGGTGAGGACCATCACTGCGCCGACCGAGAGATCGATGCCGGCGGTGATGACGACGAAAGTCTGGGCCATGGCCACGAGCGCCAACAGGACGCCCTTGTTGGCGGCGGTCTGGACCACATTGGCGGTGAAGCCGGCCGGATGATTGCTGGTGTAGATCGCAAACATCACGACGAAGAACACGATTGCGAGAAGCGTCCCGCGGTTTTGGGCGAGAACGTAACGCCACTCGCTCATTGCGCCGGCACTCCGACGGTTGCGTCTTCGGAAGAAATGTTGAGCGCGCTCGCGATCAGCGCGTGCTCGGTGATCTCAGGCCCGGCGAGCTCACGCCTGATCGCGCCATCGTAGAGCACGAGCGCACGATCGCAGCAGCCGATCAGCTCATCGTAGTCGGTTGTATAGAAGACGATCGCTGCGCCCTCATCGGCGAGCCGGCGCAGAAGCGCATAGATTTCCTGCTTGGTGCCGACGTCGATGCCTCGCGTCGGATCATTGAGCAGGATGATGCGTGGCTCGGCCATCAGCCACTTGGCGATGACCACCTTCTGCTGATTGCCGCCTGAGAGCGAACCGGCTGGAATGTCGGTCCCCGCGGCATGGATTTCGAGGAGCTTCATAAGCTCCCCAACAAGCTTGGTCTCGCGCGCACGATCGATCACACCGCCTTTCGACACGCGGTGAAGCGAAGCGAAAGAAAGATTCTCGCGCACCGACATTGGCAACATCAGGCCTTCCGTCTTCCGATCCTCCGGGATCAGCGCCATGCCGATGTGCTTCTCCTTCGCCGCGTGCGGACTCGAAGGCGAAGCGAGCGCGCCCGCCACCCGGATCTCGCCTGATACGCCACGCAGAACGCCGAACAAAGCCAGCAGCAGTTCCCGCTGGCCCTGCCCGTCGAGGCCGCCGAGACCGACGATCTCGCCGGCGTCCGCCGTGAACGAGATGTCGCGCAGGCGGTCCGCCCAGTTGAGATTCCTCACTTCGAACAGCGGCGTTTGAGCCTTGCCGCGCGCCGTCGGCTTCGGCGGGAAAATGTGGATGTATTCGCGCCCGATCATCATTTCGATGACTTCGTTGTCGGTCTTCGTTCCGGCCAAGTAGGTCGCGACATTGGCGCCGTTCCTGAACACCGTGCTCTCGTCGGCAAGCTCGGCGATCTCATGCATGCGGTGGGAGATATAGAGCAGCGCCAGCCCTTCCTGGCGCAAGCGCTTGAGGACGACGAACACCTTGGCGACATCGGCTGCGGTCAGCGCCGACGTCGCCTCGTCGAGAATGAGAACGCGCGGCTTGCGGGCGAGCGCCTTGGCGATCTCGACCATCTGCCTGCGCGACAGGGCCAAATCCTTGACCAGCGCCATTGGGTGGATGTCAGAGGCGCCGGCGCGCTCAAGAGCCTCTTCGGCAAGCCGTCGTTGCGCACGCCGGTCGATCATCCCGAAACGGCGCGGCGGATTCAATATGGCGATGTTGTCGGCGACCGAGAGCTCGGGAACGAGCGAGAGTTCCTGGAAGATGCAAACAATGCCGGCGCGATTGGCTGCGGCGGGCGAGTTGAAGGCGACCTCCCCGCCATCGAGCACGATCCGGCCTGAATCTGGCGCCACGACGCCGGACAGGATCTTAATGAGGGTCGACTTGCCTGCGCCGTTCTCGCCCAGAACGGCGTGAATGCGTCCCGCGAACACGGTGAGATCCGCGTTGGCGAGGGCGCGCACGCCACCATAGCGCTTCGAAACGCCCTCCATGCTCAGGATCGGCGAGGCCGTCGACTCTGCTCCGTTCACGCCGACAACCCTTGCCCCTCGAAACGTCCATGGGGCCGCAACGCGCCGGCCTCGCGAGAGCCGCCGCGAACCGAGCTGGTTCGCGGCGGCGCTTGTCGATTGTTACTTGTTCTCCTTCGACTGCCCCATGATTTCAGCCGCGCTGAAATTGATGTTGCAGGTCGGGAAGGAGTTGCCGACGAAGAAATTGTCGCCGAGCTTGGAATAATAGTTCACGTCGTCCTTGAAGTCCGGATCCTCAGCCAATGCGAGCGGAAGCTTTATCGCCTGCGGCACGACCTTGCCCTCAAGCGCCGAAATCGCGGTCAAGATCGCAACTGCGACCTGCGCCGGGCCGCTGCCGCCAGAAGCGCATTTGAGCCCTTGATCCGAATATTTGGCGCAGAATTTCCGGAAACCGTTCTCGGTCTCGCCGCCGAACGGGGCGAAAGGCTGCTTGGCGTCTATGATGGCCTGCACGACCCCGGTGTCGCCGCCCTGCGCGGTATAGCCGTCGAAGTGCTTCTGCACAGCGATCGCGTCCGCGGTCACTTTCTGCGCCGTCGGATCGTCCCACCGGCCGTAGACCTCGACCACGTCCCACTTCTTGCCGGTCTTATCCAATGTCTCATGGATGCCGTCGTGGCGGTCGCGGTCAACCGACGTGCCGGAGACGCCGCGCACCTCGAGGATCTTGCCACCGTTAGGCAGATGTTTGTCGAGCCATTTCGCCCAATAGACGCCAAGGCCTTTCTGGTCGACGTCCACGTTGATCGCGTCCTCCGTGTCGAGGGTGTTATCGAAGGCGACGAGCACCACGCCTGCTTCCTTCGCCCGCTTGATGACCGGCTTGAAAGCTTCCGGATTCTGCGCGTCGGTGACGATCGCGTCGTAGCCGGAATCGATGAAGTTGTTGATCGCCGCGATCTGCGCCGCAACGTCGTCGCCGGTCGAGACGACCTTGAATTCCTTGAGCTTGGCGGCGACCGCCGGTTGCGCCGCATAGGCCTTGGCCGTCTGGATCATCTGGATGCGCCAGGTATTGGCGACGAACCCATTGGCGAGGGCGATGCGGTAAGGCCCTTTCTTGGCGGGAAACTTGAAGAATTTGGTCTTGTCTGACCATGGCGCAAAGCAGGCGGGATCAGAGGCCGGGCCGGCCACGACCTCGGGTCCGGCAGCGAAAGCGGGCGCTGAGAAGGCGCATATGGCTGTCAGCATTGCGCCGCCGACGGCGGCCACAGCGAGATGGCGGAAATGATTCATAGTTGTCCTCCCTTTTGCGTCTCGATCGGCTAATTCAGCGAAGGCCGCTGGCCGTCGAGCGCAGATTGATTTGTCCAGTCGTCATCAACAATTTCGCGTCGCCCCGAAGTCGCTCGGAGACGCCGGATGGATGCCGGTCTGCTTGCGCTGACATGTCACTATACGGACTGCCTTGACCGCACAACCCCCGTGCTTTCGTACGGACCCGGCAACAAAGCCGCCGCCCTACGGGGATGCCGAGCAGCCCCTCCGGATCTTCGCCGCCATGCTACACTTGTCCCATGATCCGCGTGGGCCTGCCGCGCGAGGGCGTTCACAGGGAGGCAAGGATGGCCACAGTCAAGCTCTGGACCGATGAGGAGGCGGAAGCGCACCCCAAGGTCAAGGCGGTGTTCGACGATATCCGGGCGACTCGGAAGTCGGACTTCGTCAACAATTTCTGGCGCGGCGTGGCCAACCAGCCCGAGATTCTTGAGCGCACCTGGAGCACGCTGAAAGCGGTGATGGGGGCGCCCGGACCACTCGATCCCCTGACGCGGGAACTGATCTACATCGCCGTTTCCATAACCAACAACTGCTCCTATTGCATCCATTCGCATACCGCCGCGGCACGCGCGAAGGGGATGACCGACGCGCAATACTCCGATTTTCTGGCGGTGGTGGGCATGGCCTCGCAGACAAACGCGCTGGTGACAGGCCTGCAACTGCCCGTCGACTTGGCTTTCCTCGTCGAGAGGTGAACATTCCACACAGCAGCCTTCGAGGACAAAGCGACTGGCGAGTTGGTGCGGGCAATAAAAAAGCCCGCCCGGGATCGCTCCCGCGCGGGCTTTTAGTTTGAGCCGTTGGCGGGTCGCTACTTGGCCTTCTCGCCCCTGTCGCGGGCCTTCAGCGCCGCGCCAAGAATATCGCCGAGCGAAGCGCCCGAGTCGGCCGAGCCGTATTGCGCAATCGCCTCCTTCTCCTCAGCGACTTCCAGCGCCTTGATGGAGACTGCGACCTTGCGCGCCCGACGGTCGAACTGGGTGATGCGCGCGTCGACCTTCTCGCCCACCGAGAAGCGTTCGGGACGCTGATCACCGCGGTCGCGGGCCAGTTCGCTGCGCTTGATGAACGCGGTGAGATCCGTGCCCGCAATCTTCACCTCGAGGCCGCCGTCCTTGACCTCAACGACCTCGCAGGTCACGACCGACCCCTTGCGCACTTCGCCCTCGCCCTCCTCGCCGGCCTTATTGGCGGCGAACGGGTCATTGGCCAATTGCTTGATCCCAATGGCGATGCGCTCCTTCTCGACATCGACGTCGAGCACCTTGGCTGTAACCTTGTCGCCTTTCTTGTAGTCCTCGATCGCCTGCTCGCCAGGCCTGCTCCAGTCGAGGTCGGACAGATGGACCATGCCATCGACGTCCGCATCGAGGCCGACGAACAGCCCGAACTCGGTCTTGTTCTTGACCTCGCCCTCGACGACCGAACCGACCGGATGCCTCTCCGCGAAAGCCTCCCATGGGTTCTGCAGCGTCTGCTTCAGGCCAAGCGAGATGCGGCGCTTGGAGGCGTCGACCTCGAGCACCTGAACCTCGACCTCCTGGCTGGTCGAGACGATCTTGCCGGGATGGACGTTCTTCTTGGTCCAGGACATTTCCGAGACGTGGATGAGACCCTCGATGCCCGGCTCGAGCTCGACGAAGGCGCCGTAGTCAGCGATGTTGGTGACGCGGCCCTTGAGCTTCTGACCAACGCTGTAACGCGTCTCAATGTTCGACCACGGATCTTCCTGCAGCTGCTTCATGCCGAGCGAGATGCGGTGGGTCTCGTGGTTGATCTTGATGATGCGCACCTTGACCTGCTGGCCGATGGTCAAGACTTCGCTCGGGTGGTTGACGCGCCGCCAGGCGATGTCGGTCACATGCAGGAGGCCATCGATGCCGCCAAGATCGACGAACGCGCCGTAATCGGTGAGGTTCTTCACCGTGCCTTCGATAACCTGGCCCTCGGCGAGGTTGGCGACGATCTCGTGGCGCTGCTCGGCGCGGCTCTCCTCGAGCACGGTGCGGCGGGAGACGACGATATTGCCGCGCCGGCGATCCATCTTGAGAATCTGGAATGGCTGCGGAACGTTCATCAGCGGGCCAACGTCGCGCACCGGGCGAATGTCGACCTGGCTGCGCGGCAGGAAGGCGACCGCCCCATCGAGGTCGACGGTAAAGCCGCCCTTGACCTGGTTGAAGATGACCCCTTCGACCTTCTCATTCTTCTCGAACGCCTGCTCGAGCTTGACCCAGCTCTCTTCGCGCCTGGCTTTATCGCGCGAGATGACCGCTTCGCCGAGCGCGTTCTCGATCCGCTCGAGATAGACTTCGACTTCGTCGCCAAGGCCCGGCGCCGGGTCGCGTCCATGATTGGTGAATTCCTTGAGCGCCACGCGCCCTTCAGTCTTGAGGCCGACGTCAATGACGGCCATATCCTTTTCGATCGCGACGATCTTGCCCTTGACGACCGTCCCCTCGAACGCCTCGTCGTCGCCATAGGTCTCGTTCAATAGTGCGGTGAAATCCTCGCGCGTCGGCGCCAGGGATTGTATGGAAGCCATTGGTTCTCCTAATTGCGCCCGATGGTCGGGCCACGCCGGCTTTGGGTTCGCGTTGACGTTCAGGCATCTGCCGACCGGAAAGGTCCGCGCGTAACAGGCGCGCGACCCTTGTCACCGCTTTTGGCGGCTGAGCCGGCGTATCTGGCCGGCGGCGGAAGCCCAGGGTTTCATCGCCACATGGGAGGCCCATGCGACGACCGCCAGCCGCTAGCAGGAAAGCTCGCCTAATTCAATGGCGAAAAATGCCTGGATGAAACGGTTGAGATGAACGCGCTTGACGGGGCTCTCGTCGCGGGGGGAAGCCGCGTCGTTCTCCCGTGGCGCCAATTGCGGAAAGGAGAGCCGGCGTCCTTTTGGAAGCCGTTCGATGTTCGCCCCCACTCGCGCTAGGTGACCGGTTCAAATTCCCGAATATCTTCGTTCCTGAGAACGAACGAACCTTCGTTCACTTGGCGCAGGCCATTCAAGAATATCGAAATATCGATTTCCTGATCTCCATCCTGGTCTTCGAGCGGCTTGAACCGGCCGTGGAAAAAGGCGTATTCTATGCCATCGATCAGATAGGGAACTATACCAGCAAGTCTAAAAGCTAGTCTCTCTTCGTTTTTCTGAGGGAATTTGAATTTAAATCCAACAATCTTTCTTATTTTGTACATTTTACCTTCTTTGAGATGTTCATCGACAAAGCGGTTTCTGACCCCATCAATCGGCTGCGCATTGACGCAAACAATCTTTTGACCAATGTACCAATCGCGCATCTCATTCCCCACCACCGAAGCGGTTATACTTTGCCAGAGAATTCCTTCGTTTCTCAGCTTGAATATAAGCGGCGAAAATGAATGTAAGCTGTCGATTTCCGGTTGCAAATTAACAAATGATTTCAATCTCGTTAAGTTCGTGTAACGCCGCTATTTTTCGTTTTGCTTCCGCACATTCATCGAATGACCGACGCCGTTACGCATTTCATTGACCCGGCGCACGAGATCGCTTGAACCGGCCCCCCCCCGCCACGGCGAGCGCCGGACCACGGCGCACGCGACAAGCCCGCATTGGATCGTTCCAGACCGGCGTAAAACTCTAAGCCATGAGGCTCGGTGCTCAGTCCTTTGGCGTCGCCGACCCCGATGCGGGCGGCGGACTTGTCGAACCCCTCGAAGCCCCGATCGGGTTTGTTGCGGCCTGCTCTAGCTCGCCGTTATCACTGCGGCGCGTTGAGAGCTGGGTTATTCATATAAAATACCAAATTTTTGAATATATTACGCACAAGTAACTAATTTATTAGATTAACTATCTTCGCTATCTAATTCATAGAGCTAGATTCTCGACGCCACGGAGGCGCTTAACTTGGTCTCGAGATCTGCTCCGAGTTGCATAAAATGGGTGCTAAGCCCCTGAAATAGCGAGGCCACGCGCAATTTGTGCGACCCGCCTTTATGCCCGCCAAGGAAAGGTCCATGTCTCGGTCAAGGCCTTCGGGCCGGCGCGCAGGAAGACACGCAGGTCGGTGCTCTGTCCCGGATCGACCGCGACGTCGACACCGGCGCGAAATCCCCGCACATGGGCGTTGGGGGTGAGGAAGGTGCGCAGGACTCGTCCAGTCGACGCGGTTGCGACTGTCTCTACCAGCGAGGGATCGCTCATATAGTAAGACAAGTCGCCGCCGGAAAAATCGATGAGGAAGCGCGTAGTCCCGGGCGGCGGCGGCGGATCCGGGGAGCCCAACGCCCGTGCCGCGACGTGGAACGTTCCGACCGTGCGGCCGCCAGGCGTCAGGCTTTGATCCATCGTTAACGACGTGATGCGATAGCCGAAGACGAGAGGTTTGCCGACGTCGAGCCCCTGCTTGGGCGCCCAATCGACGACAATGTTGTCGTTGGTCTCGTCCCTGGTCGGCAATTCGACCAACTCCACCCTGCCCTCGCCCCAGCCTTCGTGCGGTTCGATCCAGTAGCTCGGCCTGAGTTCGTAGGCGAGATCGAGATCTTCATAGTCGCTGAAATTGCGGTCGCGCTGCAGCAGCCCAAATCCGCGCGGATTGGCATCTAGGAAAACAGAGACCTCCGGCTTCGCCGGGTTGCTCAGAGGTCGCCAGATCCATTCCCCTGCGCCGGTGTGCATGAGAAGACCGTCGGAATCGTGCAATTCGCCGCGGAAGTCCTCGACGAACCGGCGGTCGGCCTTGCCGACGAAATACATCGACGACAGCGGCGCAAGACCGAGCGCAGGCGTCGGTTTGCGCGCGAACAGCGTGACGTTCACGTCGATGAAGGTCTCCTGGCCGGGGTTTAGATCGAAGCGGAAGGCGCCGGTGGCCGAGTCGCCATCGAGGAGCCCGTAGATGACGACGTGCTCAGCGGTCGCATCCGGGGTTTCGATCCAGAATTCGCGGAAAAACGGGAACTCCTCGTTAAGGCGCGGGGCGGCGCCGATCGCAAGGCCCCGCGCGGACAGGCCATAACGCTGGCCACGGCCGAGGAAGCGGAAATAGCTCGTTCCGAGAAACGCGATCACTTCATCCCAGACATGCGGCGCATTGATCGGGAAACGCAGACGAAGGCCGGCAAAACCGAGATTGATCGGCAAGACACCGAGCTTGGCGCGGCCATAGTCAAATAGATTCGCGGCGTAGGGAATCGGCGCCGGGATGCCGTCACGGAGTACGTTGACGACGACCGGACGCTTGTACAGGTGCCCGAGATGGAACAGCTCTAATCGGAAATTGGCCCCATCCTGGCCAAGAAGCGGCTTGTCGGATTTGAAGCGAATGTCCCGCCAGCCGTCGAAATCGAGGGTCGCGAGACCGTCGGGCAGCGGCGGTATCAAGCTGTCGAAAGGGGCAGCCGCGAGATCCCGAGCCCGCTTCACAACGTCCTGATAGCCGAACGCCGGCGGCGCCGGCGCCGCCGGCGGCGGAGCGTCGGTCTGGGCGGACGCCGGAACGGCTAAGCGCGCGCCGGAAGCGGCCATGATGCTGACGAGCAGCGCCCGGCGGGACAGGTCATGCACGTGGGTCATTCAGGCTTTGGCGATCGGGGTTGGCGCGGCTCTAGGGCTCGAGACGACAGGCCGGCTAGGGCCATGGCGAAAACGAGCCGCTACCGGGGTTGGTGTGCACGATCGCTTCGAGCCCCATGCTGAAGTTCGAAGTGATGCGATAGTTGACGCCGACGCCGAATGTGCCGACCGCCTGCACTGCGCCGGGCCCAGAGAAAACGCTGTTGATAGAGTCGCTAGCGTTGAAAGCACCGCTGTTGAAGCGCGTCGAGCGGACGAAATCGACCCCGGTGATGACGTACGGGGTCACCTGGCCAAAATTATACCCGACGATCGCCGAGCCGCCGGCAAAAGCGCCGCCGGTAAACTGCGAGAATCCGGAACCCGTTTGGAGATAGGGCATATAACCAGTCGACGCCTGCACCCCCAGCATGACGCCATTGTCGAAGGCATGTTCATAAGTCAGGTCGGTCTCGCCGCCGACGCCGCCCTTGACTCCCTTGCCCCCCCAGACGGAGACCCCTGCGCTGACCGAAAGGCCCGCCCAATAATCGGGCGCGGCGTCGGCTGCGCCGGGCCCGAGCGCGGGATAACTCGACGGAGCTGTCGGCAAATCAGCCGCGGCCGCGGGGCCGGCCTGGAGGAAAACCGCAGCTGCGCAGACCAACGCGGCGGGAAGACAAGCAATAACAAAGCGCATGATGTCTGTCTTCTATCACAAATCACCGCGCGAAGCATTGCGGTTTGGAGTGCGGCATATTGATGGCAGGACGGGGGACTGAAGTCCCAGGCCACCCCGCGGGTTTGGACGCCTCGTCAACGTGACCCGCGCCTAAGCTGGACAAGGCGCAGCGCGGACGCTTATAAGCGCGCGCTGCGTCTCGACGGCGCCAGGCGCCCAGGTAGCTCAGTTGGTAGAGCACGTGACTGAAAATCACGGTGTCGGTGGTTCGATTCCGCCCCTGGGCACCATTCTCCAGTGTACTTTTTGTCAATTACTTCAATGAGATGTCATTGAATGCATTGACCGGTCCCGCACTTGGTCCGCATCGCGACATGCGCTCTGGTTTGTTTGGAGTTGTCACGAGAACTTGGCTCTGGCCAAACGAAGGTCGGCTCGAGTTCAGCCCGCTGTCGCTGCCCGCCAGTTCTGCAACACCTTCCCTCTAAGGACGCGGAGCGTGTTGCGGGTCCGAAACCCGCCAAAGTTCTCGTATCTCCGCCACTCGCCAACGCCTGAAAAACGCGCAGCGTCAATGCACCGCCGCGTACATGATCTTAGCTTCCGTCGCCTCCGATAGATCCATTTCCTCGACGATGCGGCCTTGGCGAGCAACAAGGATGCGATCAGAGAGCGCTAAGACTTCGGGCAGGTAAGACGAGATCACGACGACCGCGATTCCATCGTCGGCGAGCTCGTTGATGAACCGGTGGATCTCGACGATAGCGCCGACGTCGACGCCTCGCGTCGGCTCGTCGAAAATCACCAATTTCGGCTTCTGTACGAGCGATTTTGCGATGACGACCTTTTGCTGGTTTCCGCCCGAGAGTTCGATGACCCGGGCGCCGGGGTCAATCGCGCGGACCCCCAGCCGCTTTGTCCATTCGGCCGCCATCCGGTGCGCCTGCGTCATGGTGACCAGGGCCAACGGATTCTCGCCAGTCGTCAACTCGCCAACCTGAATATTCTGCGCGATCGACATCGTCTCGAAGAAGCCTTCGACCTTGCGGTCTTCCGTCACATACACGATGCCGTCGACGACCGCCGGCCGGGGTGTTCTGTAACGAACTTGCCGCCCCTTCAAACGCACCTCGCCGCCATGGAAGAAGTCGCGCTTGAGCACGCCGCCGATGATCTTCATCGTCTCGGTCCGGCCTGCGCCGACCAGACCGAACATGCCCGTGATCTGTCCTGAGAAGACCGAGAACGAGGTGTTACGGACGATATTGCCCATGGAGAGGTTGCGCACGCTGAGGATTTCCTCCCCATAGGGGCGCGTCCTGCGCTCCTGCGCGGATCCATAGAGTTCGCTCGACAAATTCCGGCCGACCATGGCGTGAACAAGCCGCGAGCGATCGAAGTTACGGGTCGAATCCGTCGCCACAACCTCGCCGTCGCGCAACACTGTGATCCGGTCTGAGAGCGTGAGCGCCTCTTCGAGCGCGTGACTGATGAAAATGATCGACATGCCATCCCGCTGGAGGCGGCGAACGAGATTGAAGAAGTGAAACTTCTCTTCCGGCGTCAGACTGGCGGTCGGCTCGTCGAAGATCAGGACGCGGGCATGATGGTGGACTGCGCGGGCGATCTCCACCATTTGCTTCTTGCCCGCGCCGAGCGTGGAGACGAGCGCCATCGGGTCAACGTAGAAATTCAGCGAAAGCAGGAAGCGCTGCGCCTGGATGTAGAGACCCCTAAGCCGATTAAAAAGCTGTTCCTCGCCGAGGTAAATGTTCTGCGCCACGGTCATCGACGGGACGAGATTGGTTTCTTGAAAAACCATCGCGATCCCATAAGCGAGCGCTTCGGCCGGAGATTTGAGGTGAAGCGGCTTTCCGTCGAAGATCAATTCGCCGGAAGTCAGTTCATAGACGCCGGCCAACACCTTCATGAGCGTCGACTTGCCTGCGCCATTCTCTCCTACGACCGCATGGATCTCGCCAGCGCTCAGCGCGAAGTCGATGTTCTTGATCGCGGGAATGCCGCGGAACGCTTTGGTCGCCTGACGGAACTCGAGGATTGGGCTCACGGATCGCGCGCTCCCGCGTCCGCAAGATCGACGGCGACAATGCGGCCCGAGCCCTTGGCGGCAACGTAAAGCGTGTCGTTGAACTCGCAACACGATGTAACGCCGTGGATCGCTCCGTCAGCTCGACTATGGAAGCTACGGAGAGGCTGCATTGTCGGACCGCATTTCGCAACCAGCCCATAGGACCAGCTCGGCGACCACGGCTTCAGCATGTTGAGCTTTTTACGGGCCCCACCCTGGATCGGTTCAAGAAAGCTCGCGCCGCTCGAGAGAGCCGGCGCGATCCAGAAGTCGGGATCCACGGTGTCGATCATTCTGCGGCGATAATTGTCTTCGCGCAGGACGAACTCCACGAGTTGATTGCGAGGCGCGAAGAGAGCGAGCCAGAAGCCGCCGTCCCGCGCAGGCGCGATGCGTCCCGGATAGGCTGGAAGATCGGAGAGCGCAGCCTGTGGCGCGCTCATCGCCCCTGTCTCGAAGGCGACGACGCGATGGCGCCAAGCCTCCGACACGTGCAACCGGCCCTCGGCCGCGTGAGCGAGACCGGTGGGAAAAGCGAGGTTCCTGGCCACCTGCGTCGCGGGCGCGCCGGGCGCGGACAGATCGATAAGCCAAAAGCTCCCTGTGGCGCCACGTTCCATGAGATCGCGCTTCCAGTCGGCGACGGTCCGACCGTCGGCGCCGTTGGTTATGACGAGCCTGTCTGCATCGATGAAGAGGCCGGCGGTCGGGGAGCAAAGGGGGTGTCCCCCAGCCTCAGTGATGGTTTTGCCCGCGTGCGGCCCCTCGAGGATCAGGACCCCGCGCCCGTCGAGACCAATCGCGAGGCTATCGGAAGGACCGGCGGCGACAAATGTCACAGCGTGTTCGAAAGCGCGGGCGTCGCTCGCAGTGAGAGAGCCTCCCTGCGGCGCGAGCCGCAGGACTTGAGAGCCGCTCGAACAGAGAAGCGCGCCGCGGTGCTGCGTGAGGTTATCAACGTCTGCGAGCGACAAGGCGACGGGCGCGGCGTCAAGCAGCGCGTTTGGCCGGAGCGGGCCGTCCATCATCGGCGCCGATCCGGTTTCGTCGCCAAAGCCACGAAAAGCGGCATAAGCGCGCTTGAGAGCCGCGATCATTGACTCTGAGCCCAATAGTCGTCCTGCGCCACCCAATTCGAGTCTGCCCCGGGAATCTTGTAGCGGCCGATCCGGTTGTTAGAGACGCCGCCGAGGTAGAGATAGCCCTTGTGCTCGCGCATCGACGTGATCATCGGATGGTTGACGCCGCCGAGATCCCAAAGGCTGTCCACGATCCGGCCCTGATCGTCGAACTTGATCACGCAACCTGTATTGATGTTGGGATAAAGCCATAGCTCCGGCGCTACGCGCTTCGCCATGCGTCGGCGAAAGTCGGGCATAGTGAGCGCGAGGTCGAGCGCAGGGGTCCGCATGCCGAGAAGCGCCGCCCAGTAGCAGCCATCCGAAGCACGGTTGATGTTGTCGGGATAGCCGGGCAGGTTATCAATCAGCGTCTCGACCCGACCCGTTTTCGGACCGTCGAAATAGTAGCGCTTGATGGCGCACGTCCAACTTTCCGCGAAGAAGAACGATTGCCTGTCTCGCGACATGCAGACGCCATTCGCGAACACGATCTTGTGGATGATTGTTCGGGTGGCGCCCGTCCGAGGATCGTAGCAAACGATGCGCCCGTTGCCCCTGCTCTCGAGAGCGTCGGTCGCCCAGTCCTCCTGCTCGTAGCGGACGGTCGCCTCGCTGAAATAGACGCGCCCGTCCGGCGCGACGTCGACATCGTCGGCGAGTCGGAGACGAGAATCGTCGACCACAGAGAGCCAGCTCCGGTTCGTTTCGTCCGTCAGCTTCGTCACTGTCTTGTCGGGCGAGACCGCATAGAGGCCCATGCCGCCGATACAGACGAGCAAGTCGCCCTTGCGGTCAAAGGCCATGCCAAGCGGGTGACCGCCGATATGCGCAAAGATCTCATGCCGTGAGTGGTCGGGGCCGAAGAAGCGGACGATGTCGCCGTGGCGAGTGCCGCAATAGAGGTTGTCGTCGCGGTCCAGAATGACGTCCTCGGGCCCTTCGATCTGGCCAAGTCCGATTACCTCGACGGACCTCAGCTTATCGTTCAGCGCGTACGGCGAGGTCGGATCAAGGGCGGACGGAGGAGGAGGAAGCGAGAGATAGGCGGGCGACACATAGACCTTCGATAACCACCTGTCCCGATTGCGAAGGAAGCGCATGTCAACAAAGACGGCGGCGATCAGCACGCAACCCAGGACCGTCGAGTTAATCGGCCCAGACACGCCAAAACTTGTAAGGCTGTCGGTCACGATGAGGACCAGCAAGGCGCCCATGACCGCCTTGGCGACAGACCCTCGGCCTCCGCCAAGCGAATTGCCGCCGAGCACCGCTGCGGTGAGAGCGGACACTTCCAGCCCTACGCCCGTGTCGGCGCCCGTGCTGCCGATGCGCGCCGCGAAGAGAAAGCCTGCGAGTGCGCTCAAGACCGAGGACCAGATATAGGCCGCGCAAACGGTGCGGCGCACCTTGATGCCCGCGTTATACGCCGAGCGCCTCGCGCCGCCGACCGCGGTCAGCCGCCAACCGGGCCGGGTCCGCGACAAGACAATATGCCAGGCGATTGCGATCACGGCCGTTACGACAAGGGTGAAGGGGACGCCGAGGACGCTCCCCTCGCCGATGAAAGTCCAGAGATCGGAATCGGAGAGGCTCGAAATAATTGCTGTCGATGTCCGCAAGAAAACGATGTCGTAGATCGATCGGAAGATGATGAGGGTGACGAGCGTGGTCAGGAAGGCGCGGAGTTGCAGATAGCCAATCAGATAGCCGTTGATCGAACCGCAGACGACGCCAAGCGCCATAACGGCGAGGAAACTCAGGCCGACTGGCCAGCCCTCGATGTTCACGCAGATAAGCGAAAGGAGGACGGCGAGCGTGTAGACCGACGCGACGGACAGATCGATGCCGCCCGAGATCATGACAATCGTCAGCCCGAGCACGATCAGGCCGAACTCTGCGAACTGCCTCCCAAGATCGCTGAGACCGGTGAGAGTCAGGAAGCCCGGGAGCAAAATCCCGAAGACGACAATTGCGAGGAGAAGGACGAGGAAAGGGATCGCGTTATCGATCCAGCGCTTGGTCAATATTTCCCCGATCAGGTGATCGGGGAAATATCGATAACGCAGTTGGGTCAGCACGCTCCCGGCGCTTTGCGTCACGAAATTGGCCGAAGCTCGTATACGGGGAGAGAAAACAATCCCTTACTTGAGCTCATCGAGGCTCCAGCACTGGTGAGATGAGATCGTGTCCTTCGTCTGCAGCGTAAGCGGCGTGAAATAGGTCGTCTGGATCGCCCCTGCTTTCGCCGGAGAGAGCAGCAGCTCGACGATCGCCTGATTGAGCGCATCGCCTTGCAGCGGCACGTCATAACTGACGATCTCGCTGAGCAAGCCCTTGCTGATGTTGTCGCAGCCGGTCTTGCTTCCGCCGCCCGAGGTCACGATGAACACTTGTCCGGACTTGCCGGCGGCCTGAACCGCTGCGCCCGCGCCTACGTCTTGGTTGTCCCAATTGCCAACGATGCCGCAGAGGTCCGGGTGCTGTTGCAGCACAGTTTCGGTGATCGCCCGGGCCTTCGCGGGATCATAGGTGGCGGCCTGATCGGCTACGACCTGGATCTCGGGATGGTCGGCGAAGACGTGGTAGTAGGCGTAGAGTTCATAGAGGTTGGACGCTGCCGTTGGCTGGCCCTCGAGGATAGCGACCTTTCCGGATTTGCCAGACCCCTTGCCGCAATGGTCGACGAGCGCCTGCGCCTCGATCAAGCCAACCTTCACCCAGTCCGCGCCAACGTAACTGTCCGTTGGGTTGACCGTTTCAAGGTTAACCTGCAGCACCTTGATGCCCGCTTGGACTGCGCGCTGCTCAAGCTTCGCGTAGGACTGGAGGTCCGGATTGTGGACGATAAGGAGATCCGGCTTCTGCGCGATCGCGTCGGTGATGGCTCGCGTGCCCGCGTCCGTGCTCCAGTTCGGATCGCGAATTTCAAAGGTGTAGCCAAGATCCTTGGCCTGCCGGCGCATGATCGCCGCCCACCCTTCCGTAAGGTCAAAGCCCATCGCGAGGGGGACAAAGAGAACCTTCTTGCCCTTGAGCTTCTCGTAATAGGGGTCCCGTTTGGCGTGATTGTCGAGGCCCTTGTCTTCGGCCAGCGCGCCGCCGGCGAACACGAGTCCAAGCGCGATAGCAAGCACCATTTTCAGTTTCATTGGATCCTCCCTTTTTAAAGACTTCAGTATTTAGACTAGAGCGTGTCCTCATTTGAGCCAAGCCAGGGCGCAGACCAAATGGAGGCCGGCGAGGTAATTGCGTGCGGTTTTTTCGTAGCGGGTCGCGATGCCTCGGAACTGTTTGATGAATTGAAAGAAACGCTCGATGAGATTGCGTTCGGCGTAGAGGGCGAAGTCGCAATCGCGAGCGACCTTGCGGTTCGACTTTGGCGGGATGACCGGCTTGATGGCGCGCACTTCGAGGCTCTCGATGAAGGCGCCGGCGTCGTAGCCCTTGTCGCCGAGGAGGGCTTCGGGCTTCACCTCAGCCGCGAGGGCTTCAGCCTGGGTGATGTCGTGGACTTGGCCGCCGGTGAGGCGAAGCGCCAACGGGTTGCCCAAGGCGTCGACAATCACATGGATCTTGGTGGTCAGGCCGCCGCGCGAGCGGCCTATGGCTTGATCGAGACCCCCTTTTTGAGTGCGCCCGCACTATGCTGATGCGCGCGAACGATGGTGGCGTCGATCATCGCGTATTCGTTGTCCGGATCGTCAGCCAACGTCTTGAAAAGACTCTCCCATACGCCGTTCTCCGCCCACCGCGAGAACCGCGTGTGAATGGTCTTCCAGTGGCCGAACCGCTCGGGCAGATCGCGCCACGGCGCACCCGACCGAAATTTCCAAATCACCGCCTCAACGAAAAGTCGATTGCCCAATTCGCTATTGCGTCCGACATGTCCCGGACGACCCGGCAGCAAATGTTCAATCCGCGCAAACTGGTCGTCGCGCAATCCGTAGCGCCGCACCGAAAGCCTCCCAAAAAGAAGGCTCCCTATGAATCACGCTTTACCCAATTCGCGAATCCCCTAATTGAGGACAGCCCCTAAATGTCCCCCTGCTCCTGCTGAGCTGTCTGTTCGTCGCGAGGGTTCACGAAACTGTCGATGACGATGGCGCCCAACAGGATCAGACTTTTGATCAGGTTCTGCTCGACATAGGGGATGTTGAGAATGGTCATCCCGTCCAGGAGCACACCGATGAGGAGCGTGCCGACGAGAACGTTGCGGACCCCGCCGCGGCCTCCGCTCAGGCCTATTCCCCCAAGCACGACGACGAGCAAAACGTCGTAGATCATTGTCGAATTGTAGACGCGCGTGCTCAGGCCGGCTGATGTAGCGGCCATGACAAGACCGGCCGCGTAGGCGACCAGCGCTGTGATTATGTATTGGGAAACGATGAGCGGTCGAAGCGGAACGCCGGCGTTGCGCGCCGCGGCCGGATTGTCCCCGCTTGCATAGATATACCGTCCGAAGCGCGTCCACCGCAGGAGCGCCCAAAGGATCAGGGCCAACAATGCGAAGAGGACGATGGGCAGGGGCAGTCCGAAGAACTTCGCGTCGCCAAGGAACTGGAAGAACGCAGAGTCGTTGGGCGTGTTCTGGACGTCGACCTCGAACAGCCACGCCCGACCGACACCGTAAATGACAAGACCCATTGCGAGGGTCGCGAATATGGCTGGAACGACCGCATAGGCGATGAGCACGCCGCTGACCGATCCCGCGAGGACCGAGAACGCCGCGCCGAGGAGCAAGGCCCAGCCGAGCGGCACGTGTTGATGGGTCGCGAGTGAGAGGACCCAGGAGACGGCCACGACCATGGTCGCGACCATCGCCAGATCGATGCCGCGGCCAATCACGACGAGCCCCATGCCGAGCCCCAGGATCCCCAGGATCGAGACGCTGCGAACAAGCGCGATAAGATTGCCGGGGGTCAGAAAATTGTGCAGCGTGAGCGAGAAAACTACGAACAGGACCGCCGCAAGGGCGAAGACGACGCTCTCCTGCGTGATGCTCAGTTTGCGGAAATCTAGAGACGGCATTCTCTGCTCACCGCGCCGCCTGTTGAGGCCACTGAATGGCGCGTTCCTTCCCGGATTCGACGACCGATCTTGGGGTTGAGGATCAACCCCAACGCGGCCAATGCAAAGACGGAGGGATGAGATAACAGTTATGATTTCCTCTAAGAACAGGATCGGCGTACGAGCTTGGCGAAATTGCGTGCGGCTCGATCAATTTGCTTTGGGAGGTCGTTCCGATGGCGGCGCTAGGCGGACGCAACGCTCTCGTGACCGGCGCCGGAAGCGGGATAGGCAGGGCAATCGCCTCCGCCCTCGTCGAGCGAGGCGCCCGCGTTACGCTCGCGGATGTTGACGACCAGGCCGCGACCCGACTGGCCGGCGCCCTTGGCCCACTTGCACTTCCCCTTAAGCTCGATGTGACGGATCATCCGACTGTTGATAGGCTTCTCGAATCGATCCCGCCGGACTTCCGGCCGATCGACATTCTCATCAACAACGCGGGCCACGACGTTGGCGGCCGCACCAACTTTGCCCGCGGGCCTGCCGACGACTGGACGAGCATCCTCGACGTTAATCTGACCGGGATGGTTCGGGTGACACGGGCGGTCGTGCCAGAAATGATCGAGCGGAACTTAGGCGATATCGTCAACATGAGTTCGATCAGCGCACTCAGGCTCGTGCCTGAAACGGCGGCCTATACCACCAGTAAAGCGGGCGTCAGGGCGTTCAGCGACGGACTGCGCGCCGACCTTGCCGAGACCGCGATCCGCGTCACTGAGGTGCTTCCGGGCCTTACGCGGACCAATATCGTTCTCAAGCGTCATCGCGGCGATCGAACTCTGGAAAAGGCCTATTTCGACCAGGCCCGCATCGCGTTGGAACCAGAAGATATCGCCCGCTCGGTGCTGTTCGCGCTCGAGCAGCCCCCCCACATGCAGATCGCCCAACTCTTCATCCTGCCCGTCAACCGATGGTGACCCGCGGTCCTACGAGCCCCTGGTTTCGCCGCGATCTTGGGTAAAAGAGCTGGCGCCATATCGACACGTTCGCAATCAAAACACCCGGGTCGTTTTGTCGCCTTTCCGATAAGTTGACACTATCTTCGTATTCTTGCTTGGACTAGCACGACTGCCAGAACGATGATGGGAAACGCCCGGGATGGCTTGACCAGTCATTGCGCTCGCGCCCGCGCTGCAAAGAAACAGCATCGCCGACGCGACTTCTTGCGGCTCCACGAACCGGTTCGTTGGCGTCGCCTCCCATTCGCGACGCACGTCGGCGACCGTCTTTCCCTCAATCTTGGCATGATGCGCCATGACGTCTTCGATCCGGTCGCCTTCGATCGGCCCGGGACACGGTGCGGATCTGCCCCCGGTGCGCCTTCCGAGAAGGAGGGATGGCGCGGACGAGGGGTGACAATCTAGCTGCCAAACGGGACACCCTTTGCGCGTCCGGCGCGTCAACCGACAGCTACGGTGTTTTTGAGCGTGCGCTTGGTCGGCTCTGGAGTATATTGGCTGAACTTGGGACCATTAACGCAAACAGCCGGCGGCGCAGGTCCGTAGTCGGCGCATAGTAAGGGCGTTCCGACCATGGGAGACGCCAAAAGGACTACCGCGAGCGCGCCGACGCCTGTCGGCGAACGGCGTCAGGTATCCGTCCTGTTCGCAGACATGGTCGGATTCACCGCGATCTCCGAAAAACTCGGCGAGGAAGGAACCTTCGCGTTCGTCCGACTGATATACGAAAAGCTTACCAACGCCGTTCTCGAAAACGGCGGATCCGTGCGCGGCTTCGCCGGCGACGGCATAATGGCCGTGTTCGGCGTTCCCGAGGCGCAGGAGGACGCCGCGGTCCGAGCCTGCCGCACCGCCTTGTCGATCCATGCCGCCTTTGCGGCCGCCGGCGACCAGATGGAGAATCAATTCGGTGTCCGTCCGATCATGCGCGCCGGTGTGAGTTCGGGAATGGCCGTGATGGCGCGGGTCGAGGGCGACAGCGCCGAGGTGACCGCAGTCGGCGATACGGTAAGCTTGGCGTCACGCCTTCAGGCCTTGGCCCCAGCGGGAGCCTCCCTGATTTGCGACGCGACGCGGCGCCTCGTCGAATGGCTCGTCGATATGACATTCGACGGAGAATACTCGATCAAGGGCAAGGCCAAGCCGCAGAAAGTCTGGCGACTCCAGACCGTTCGCAAGGGGGCCACGCGGTTCGACGCCTCCCTTGGCCGGGGTCTGAGCGCATATGTCGGTCGCGATAACGAATTGGCGATGTTGCGCGACGCGATCCGGCGGGCGCCGGATCGGCTGCAAGTGATCGATATCGTGGCCGAGCCGGGTTTGGGCAAGACTCGTCTTGTCTTTGAATTTCGGGAAAGCCTGGAAGTCGATGAGGCCTTCGTCTTTACCGGACACTGCGCGGCGGACGGTCAACAGATACCGTTTCTGCCTTTCCTCGAGGTCGTGCGCGGCGCCTTCCGCATTCGACCCGAAGACGATCCGGCCGAAATCGCGCGGAAGCTCCAGGCAGGCCTTCAAGGACTGGATCTCCATACGACGGAGAATTTGGGGCTCCTGCTCAATCTGCTGGGTCTCGAACCACCGGAAGCCTCGTTGGCGGGGCTCGACGGCGTCCTGATCGGCTTGCGCACGCGCGACTTGTTGCCGGCCCTTCTGGAGGTGCAATGCCGCACGTCTGTGGTCGTTCTGTTGCTTGAGGACATTCACTGGATCGACGGCGCGTCCCAGCAGATGCTTGGCAAACTGATCGAGGGCGGCGTGCAGCCCAACCTCCTCGTCATCCACACGCGGCGCCCCGAATTCGTTCCCCACTGGAGGGGCGAGCCCAGCGTGACAACCGTCGCGCTGGAGCCACTCACCGCGAGCGACATAAAACGTCTGCTGCAGACCCGACTCGGCGTCGCTTCGCTGCCCGACGCGCTGGTCCGGCAAGTGACGGAGCGCGCCGAGGGCAATCCTCTCTTCAGCGAGGAGATTCTGACCTTCCTGATCGAGCGCGGCGTATTGCGGGTCGCTTCGGGCCAAGCAGATTTCGACGCCGCGATCGGAGACGGCCTGCCTGCGAGCCTGCAGACCCTGCTGGCGGCCAGAGTGGACAGGCTTCCCCCAGAGGATCGCGATCTGCTGCGGGTCGCGGCGGCGATCGGCCGACGATTCGACACGAATCTGCTTGCCCACATTGTCGAGAGCAGAGACAACGTCGCCGAAGCGCTACAGAGACTGCAAGCGCAGGATATCGTCTATCCCGACGTTCATTCCTCGGACTATGCTTTCAAGCACATCCTCTTAAGAGACTGCTTGTATCAGAGCCTGCTCACGGGTCGCAGGGCCGAACTGCATCTGAAGATCGCCACGGCGCTAGAACAGCGAAGCGAAGGGCGACTTGCCGAGGTCGTAGAAACGCTTGCTTATCATTACGGCCTCACCGATCGCAACGATGTCGCCTTTACCTACCTGACTATGGCCGGCGCGAAGAGTTTGGGCGTCTATTCGCTCGACGAGGCTGATCGATATTTTGCTTCGGCGGTCGCGCTTTTCGAGCGCGATCCTGGTTGCGCAAGTGACGAGCAGCTCGCCGACCTGCTCGCGAGTTACGTCTTGTGTTCAAACATCTCCTTGCGCGTAAAAACAATCATCGAGGTGACGACCAAGTTCAGGCCGAACTTGAACAAAACGGGAGACAGCCGGCATCACGTCCTCATATTGCACCACTACGTCGCGAGCCTGGTCTGGTCGGCGAGGTTTCGCGAGGCGTTGAACGTCCAGCAAGAATTATCCGCGATGGCGGGTCGCCTGGGCGAGCCGCAATCCATGGCTTACGCTTTGGTGAGTGAATTGTCGGTGTCCACTTACTGCGCGCCGACCCCGATCGACGTCTTTCAGGCCCGGCGTCGCGAGACCGAGGCCGTCCTGGCGAACGTCGATGACGCCTACCTTCACAATTTCTATTTGGCTGTTTTGGCATGGGACCAAATGAACCGCGGCCGTATCGAGGAGTCCCGCGAGGCCGTCGAGCGACTGATGGTGGCCGGAACCTCAATGAACGACCCAAGATCCCTCGGCTACGGCACGGCGCTGAAGGCTCTGCTCGCCATTCTCAGCGACAATTACGAGACGGCGCTGGAGATTGCGGAGTTCGGCATAAGCATCGCCCGCGCGCCCTTCGAAAGGGTGAGTGCGACATCCGCGTGGATCGACGCGCTGGTGTTGCTCAAGAAACCGGGCGCCCTCGACGAAGTTGAGCATTTCGCGGCCCAGTGCAATGAGAACGGTTGGATGTTATTCCTCCAGGGTCCAGACGGTATCTTGGGCGTGGGGCTCGCCCTCAACTCGCGGATCAACGAAGGACTCAGGCATTTCGAGGAGGCGATCGACCGCCGCGAGAAGGAGGGTTATCGGGCCGCGGCGGATTGGTGCCGCTTGTTCTTGTGCGAGGTCTATCTCGAAATCCTTTCGGGCAAGGGCGAAGCGTCGCTTGGACTGCTCCTGCAAAATCTTCGATCATTGACGTGGGTTTTCATGTTTGGAGCGAAGCGAATTGTCGGATTGATCGAACAGGTACGCTCTAACCCGCAATTCGATCGGAACGGGCATTACATTGGTCGAGCAGAAATGATACTGGGCTTGCTCTACAAGGTGAAGAAGAAGAGGGCGCTCGCGACGACCCATTTGATGGAAGCTCGACGCATCGTCAGCGCAGTCGGCCCGTCCCCTATGCTGACGCGCATCGAGACTGCGTTGGCGGAGTTGACAGGCTCTTCGGGATGAAGCGCCACATAGCCTTGGTCCGAAATGCAGGGTTCAGGTCGTTTGTTTCGACAAATAGTCGATTGCGGGTAGGCTTGGCAGGAATGTATAGGCGCCGCCGCGGGTCGTCACGAAGCGCGGGAAACCTCGCAGACGAATCTTACTGCCGTCCTTGAGCGACAAGTCAAACCAACTGGTCTCCGGCGTGTTCGCGCCAATCAGCGGATCGTTGGAGCCAGTGATGTCTGGATCCTGCAGGCCGAGGTTGAGCCAGTCGCACATGACCGCCTCGAATTGCGCGCCGAGGCTCGCGCCGATAAAATTGCCGAGCAACCCACGTTCATGATTGTCGCGATCGGCGGGGTGGAAATCCGGACCGTAGCACATCCCGCGCCGCACAAGCCGCCGCGTGTAATTGGCGATGCGCTGGACGATCTGGCCACCGCGCGGGTTGGCGCGCCGAATATGCGCGCCGGCGGGACATCGCGAGGCGCTGTCATAGTCGAAATTGGTCTTGGAAACCCTGTCATCGGGCCAGTCTGGCGAAGACTGCAGCGGCGCGCCGTTGCGCCAGCGGCCGCACATCTGTGCGGCGACGATTTCGCGCAAGGCTGCGCAACGCCCCAAGTGTCCGACAAACCGGCGCTCGTCGCCTTGCGCAAGCAACTGGTCGACATTGGAATGAGTGAGCAATTCTCCGGCCGCCCTGTCGAGGTAGGCCTCAAATCCGGCAGCATCTTGCATGAGAACACGGAACGCGTTGAAAGTCCCACAGTGCCCGAGAACGCTCGGTTCCGGCACGCCAAACATCAGGCCTTTCAAGCGCGTGGGGTAACCGAGTAAAACGGTGCCGAGCGGATCGATCGGCTCTTTAATCCGATCGCCGTCGTGTATCCCGGCAAAGCGAGGCTGCGAGATATTGTCAGTGTAGCCGAAAAAAACTTTATTGCCGGCGAGATTGCGCCCATCTAGAAATCCGATCACGTTGAACGCCTCGGCGACCTGGGACTGGACGCGATCAAGATGCGTCGCATCATCAGCGTAGGTCGAGGCGACGATATGCAGCCGCGCCCGCGCCGGCTTGTCGAACGGCGCTGGCCAGTTGTCTGGGGCGCTCGAACCGAAATCGCCGAGTTTTAGCGCGCGGGTGGTCATGCCCTCGCTAAACTCAGTCGGGAACGTCTTGAGCGACTTGTCAGACGTTCCGAGGGCCCGCAGCCCCTCATAGGTTATGCCGATGTTGAAACAGACATCCGGCTTCCGGCTCCAAGGCCTCTCGCTGGTGATCGCGGGCACGCCGGCGTTTCCGCCCGCGACTGAAGCGCCAAGAAATTTTCGCGCCGTCAGGCGATCCCGGACTTCCAGCAGGAGGTAACGTACAAAGTTGCGACGATAGCCGCGCAGAATATTGCCTTGAACGTTTTCGCGGCTAAACTCGGCGCTCACCAGCCGACCCCCAACTTCTGGCGCACTTGCGCGGCGGAAAAGCCGGGATAGGCGCGGTACCCGCCGCCGAGTGAGATGTTCGGATCGGTGTGCAATTGTAAGGTGACTTCGCGTGGCAACGAACGAAGTCCCTCGAACCCTCCCTCGCGCGGCCCGCCGCGAGCAGCCTTCTGTAGCTCGAAAAAATCAGTCGGAAAGTCCGGCGCCTGGAACAGGTCGTGCGCCTGCACCCAGTCGATAAAGAGCTCGACCTTTTTCGTCGTAGGCGTCACCGCCTCGCCACCCTCCACCAATTTTAGAATCGCGTCGAACACGCTTCCGATCGTGGCGATGAAATCCCGGATATAGTTGCTGAAGTCGCCGTCATAGACCGACATCATGCAGACATAGTCGCCGATCAGCACGAAACGAGCGAAATGAACGGTGCCGACATTATCGAGACCAGCGAAGATCTCGTCGACGTTCTGAGCAACTGCGAAAGCGGCTCTCGCGCGCCCGATCGCCGATTTGTCCTTCAGCGGCATAACGAGGTTCATCATACGTTGAAGATTCTCGCTGGGCTGGATAGAAACCCGCGCGCCGCCACGCAGCGGCGGCGTTGGTTGTCGCCACGCCCAGAAGGGAAGAACGACATTCGCCGCCAGAAACTGGAACCACGATGCGTCGGGCATTTTGTCGACGAATTGATCGAGCCAATCGCCGACTACCGACATCGCCTTACCTCCCTCAAAATGGACATGGATTTCCGCCGCGCCGCTTACGCGAGTATTCATATGCACAGCGACGCGCACGAAGAATTGGATCGTCCGAGGCTTCGATCCCTGCGACGAGAAGCATGGGATTGAAGCTCAGGCGCTCGCAATTCTCGGTTTGGTCCTTGGGAACTGCGTCGATAGTCAGCGTCCCCATCACAACCCGATTCCTGTGCGGAGGCCACGGGCGCGAGGGATCGTTGAAATCGTCGCCGGCCTCGCCGATCGACATCATCAATAGGAATCGCGCGGGCGCCTCGGCCACACAATCACGCAGTTCCTTCCTCAAATAGTCGTCTACCGGCGGCTTATGGGGGTCGATGTCGGGGTCGGCGTCGGTCGTCAGCATCCCCGCGACGGGCTGCCAGGTAAAACGAACCCATCGCCGGGCTCCGTCCGGGGCCTCGACCACGAACGCGTGCACGGCATGATAAGTCGCGCGCGTGTAGCTAACGGGGGCGCCGAGGAAAGTCGCCTGGAGCACAGGGACTTGAGACTCAGCATGCTTGTTCGCGTATTCTTCGGCGCCGGCATTCGGGCTGGTGGTCTGTCCCGGGTAGGGATCCGGCAGGGGCAGCGTCAAGCACAACAGGTCGCAGATCTTTCGCCAAACGGACTCGCGGAAGACGGGCTTTGGCGGAGTGGCCTCCGCGAAACTCAGAAAAGTCTCTATCGTCGGCGTGAAGAACTCGCCGAGCGTCATCGCGAGCAGATCGGTCGCCCTGTTGTTGTCGAGATGGAATTGCGTCGCCAGTCCCCGTATGTCCGACCAGCCGTCGCGTTGAACCACGCTGCCCGATCCATTCGAGAACCGCATTGTGACCAGAATCTGCTTGCCCTGAAAATGCTCGGCGACGCAAAAGTCGTGCGCGACATCCGACGCCACGAAATGGCCGGTCGCACCGACGCCGAAAGTGTGCACCGGCCGTAGGTCGGGTCTATTGTTGTCGGGAAAACCTAAGTGGAGCGCATCGACCAACCTCTTGGCCAGGCCAAGATCGCCCATCGCTGTCCTTTCCGAAGCAAACTGTTCCTTGGGCCGCGGTTCGAGCCCAAGCCTCGGCTTGCTTCCTCGAAAAAAATATCACATACTTTTATCGATATAAATTGAGGAAACATACGGTGTAAATACAGGCCAGAGACGAATTAAGGACAACGTCTTTGCGGCTTTTTAAGGGCGCGACCAGTTTTCTGGAACGAGCTGCTTTTGGGTTTGGGGTAGCCGAAAGGGAACGGATCGGACGACAATATTTTGCGAAAACGCAGAAACTAAGCTAAGCTCGGCCCATGAACAATCCTGCGCTTCCGCATGGCCTCGACCGCAGGCTCCAGTTCCGGCGCCTCTCAACGCCACGGACAAAGCGCCGCGAAAAAATTTTCCCCGCTTTATTCGGCATAACCCATTGATAAGGCTAGATTCGGACGAGAGAATCCAAGGAAATCCAAGGAAATCCAATCCTCATAATCGGGGGTCTTCGCACCGAAACGGGCACGCGCCAAGAAAATCCAAATCGACCGGATGAATGTCCGGCCAGCGGCCGAGAAGGAGCCAAACCCACTCCATGCAAAGGCAGAGCCCTGATCGTCGCCGGAAAGCCACCGTTACAGGTTGAACGCAAGCTTCAGCCCCGGCCGCGGCCACCGACGCTTGTAGATCTTGCCTGTGCTTGACGCGGTAATCCACATGGTACACATGTCCTCACCTCCAAAACACAGGTTGGTCGTGAACATATCGGCAACGGCCACATGCTCCGTCGCGCCGTCCGGGCTGAAAACCGTGATCCCGCCATTGAAGAGCGTCCCAACACAGACCCGGCCGCCCGCCTCGACCTTAAGGCTGTCCAGCCACTGAAAACCCGGAAGAGTTTGCACGACCCGGCCCGGCATGACCGGCAGCAGTCCTGGCTTCACCTGCCCTGGACCCAGGATATCAAAGGCCCAGAGCCGCCCAAAAACTGTGTCCGACACATAGACCGTCGCGCCATCCGGCGAGAGGCCGACGCCGTTCGCCATCGGGATCGTTGCCGCCTTCACGATCGATTGCCCGTTGGTCGACGCGTAGTAGAGGGCGCCTTTCTGGGTGCTCTCGGGATCCTGAATACCCGAATCGGTGAACCAGAATCCGCCCGCGTTATCGAAGACAATATCGTCTGGCGTGAGCAGCCGTGCGCCATTGTATGCATCATACAGAACCGTAACCGCGCCGGTGGCGAGATCGACCCGCTGGACCGACCCGCCCTGATAGCTTGGCGGCCGGGATCCTGGAACCGTCGCGCCATTGAATGGAACGAAGCTGTAGACGCCGCCGTTGTTGCAGACATAAGCCATGCCGTCTGGGCCAATCGCGACGCCGTTCGGTCCGCCCGGTATTTCGGCCACCATGTCGACGCGCCCGTCAGTTGTTACGCGCGAAAGCGTCTCGTTCTTGATGTCGACGAAGAGCAGTGATCCGTCGGCCATCGCCACGGGGCCCTCCGGAAAGCCGAGGCCATCGGCGACTACTTCCAACTCAGGTGACATCTTGGCGCTCCTATGATGTTGCCAGTGCTTGGGTGCGGCTTCGGGACAATCCTCGGCTTGGAGCGAACACACTGCTTTTGCGTCCGCGTGTAATTTCGACGTCTGCGGAGAAGTCGCCCAGACCAAGTCAGCGCCGGCGCAGAACCGACGCCATTTCAGGAATTTTTACCCGCGATCCTTGCTTCCGAGAACGCTAACCGACTCGTCATACACCAAATATGGAAGAGGCTCGCCGAATTCTCGGCTCTTCTCGGAACTCGTTGTTCCCTCCTGGGCCAGAGCAAACCGATCGCGCTTGTGCACAGGGAGTTTTGTATTTCTTTTCCTTGAATACCCCGGTTTCGTTGGCACTCCTCCCATCTATTTTCGTTCGCGGTTTTTACCGTGCGCCCAATTCGACTTGATCAGCAGAGCGGGTGCGCGATAGCCCAAGTTCTCCTTCGCTGATCCATTGATCATGTTGGAGAGCACGCTCTCGTCTCTCGCGACTGCTGCGTCGTCCGAAGCCTTTCGCGAAACGGGCGAAGCGCCGAGATATGGCGCCGCCCCTGGGTGCCCTTAAGATCAATGTTCTAGCCAAGGTTGCTGCTTCCCGTTTCAACTCGGGACGACGGTAGGAACAACATTGGCGAACTTTGGCAGCTAGGATTGCAAAGCTTGTCAATTCTGCGGGGCGACCTACGCGCCACTGCGCATATCAGCGGCTGAGAGCAGTCGTGTCGAGTGCGCCAACACCCGCGAGCGCGCTCAGGGTTCGATCGCGCGCTTCGCTGTCTCCCTCGGCGTGGACCGGCTGGATGCAGACCTGATTGGCGCCCGCTTGCAAATGCGCGGTGAGACCGCGGGCGATCGTCGCCGCATCACCCCACAGCACCATCGCATCGATGAACTTATCGGAACCGCCGTCAGCAAGATCGGCTTCGGTGAAGCCGATACGCAGCCAGTTATTGCGATAGTTGGTCAAGGTCATATAGCGCTCGAGTTCTCGGCGGGCGAGGCCCCGCGCGGTGGCAGGGTCGCTTTGAAGGCAAACCTTCTGTTCGACCGCGAGCAGCTTGTGGGGCCCTAGAGCTGCTCTTGCTTCACCTGTATGGTCGGGGGTCACGTTATAGGGGACAGCGCCCGCTGTGCGCTCGGCGGCGAGCTTCAGCATCAACGGCCCAAGCGCCGCGATCACGACAGGCCACCCCGCTGCGTTAGACGGATCTTCATAAAGGCCGTCGAGATAGCGGCGCATGGTCGGAACAGGCTTGTCATAGACGTGACCTCGCAACTTCTCGACCATGGGCGCGTGACTGACGCCGAGGCCGAGAATGAAACGATCGTCGTAGAGGCTGGACAACGTGCGCAGCCCGCGTCGCGCGGTGAAAGGGTCGCGAGCATAGATATTTGCGATGGAGCTGCCGATGATAAGCCGCTCCGTGTTCGCCAGCATGAAGCTCGCAATGGAGAGGGATTCATATCCAAGCGCTTCCGGGTACCAGAACGTCGAATAGTCGAGGTCTTCGATCGTCCGCAGCAGGCACCGGATCCCGGCTGCGTCCAAGCGGTCGATCGGATACCAGACGCCCAGCCTTCCCAATTGCTTCATGACTCGAACTCCTGAATGCGCAGCGTCGCACGTGCGGCGTTGATAGCGAACGACGACATCGCGGCCATCAAATCAGCGTGAAAACTTCGTTGCGGGACTGCGCTGCTTTGATCGGCGCCGTATGGTCCGCTCGCGGCTCAATTGCATCTGGGTTACAGATACCACATCATTCGTCGTCCGCTTCCAAATATAGGCGGACGCACGCCAAACAGCTTCAAAGGTAGTTGAATGAGCGATTCGAGCGACGAGGCGCTTTCTATCCGGCTCGAACAAGCGCCGCTCGCGGAACTGATCGACGCGGCGGGCTGTCTGCGCGACGAGGGGCATGGGCGCCATCTTTCGTATTCGCGCAAGGTCTTCATTCCGCTCACGCATCTTTGTCGGGACGTCTGCCACTATTGCACCTTCGCCGAGCGGCCACGCGCGAGGCAGTCCGCCTACCTTTCCACGGACGAAGTGCTTGCGATCGCACGCGCCGGAGCGGCCGCCGGCTGCACGGAAGCCCTCTTCACGCTCGGCGATAAGCCGGAGCTGCGTTACCGCGCCGCCCGGGAGGCGCTCGACGCGCTCGGGCATGAAACAACGATCGACTATCTTCAGGCGATGTGCGCGCTCGTATTGCGCGAGACCGGACTGTTGCCGCACGCCAATCCCGGCCTGATGAGCCGGTCCGAGATCGCCGGCCTGCGCACCGTCACCGCCAGCCAAGGAATCATGCTGGAATCGCTTAGCGCGCGGCTCGGCGAGCCAGGCGGCGTGCACTATGGCTCACCTGACAAGGAACCCGAGGCGCGTCTTGAAACGCTGCGGCTTGCGGGCGAATTGCGCGTGCCGTTCACGACCGGCATTCTGATTGGCATCGGCGAGACGCGCACGGAGCGCCTTGAGGCGCTCTTCGCAATCCGCAATCTGCATCGGCAGTTCGGGCACATTCAGGAAGTCATCGTCCAGAACTTCCGCGCCAAGCCCGGCACCAAGCTTGCCGGCGCGGCAGAGCCCGATCTTGATGATCTGCTTTGGAGCCTCGCCGCCGCGCGCCTAATCCTGGGTCCTTCGATGAACATCCAGGCGCCCCCCAACCTGTCGCCGGGCGTCTATCCGCGGCTGATTGCGGCGGGGATCAATGATTGGGGCGGGATCTCTCCCGTCACCCCGGACCACGTCAATCCGGAGGCGCCGTGGCCGGCGATCGGCGAGCTTGCTGAGCGCACCGCCGACGCCGGCAAGCTGCTCGTGCACCGACTTCCGATCTATCCCTCTTACATGCGCGATCTTGGCGCCTGGACCGCGCCAGGGATCGCCACCCAGGCGCGCCGTCTCAGCGACGCCGAGGGGCTCGCGCGCGACGACAATTGGGCGCCCGGGACGAAGGTCGCTCCACGGACGCCCGCGATCCAAGCGCGCTCCGTCGATCCGGCGCTTGAGCGGATCATTGAGCACGCACAAGCGGGCGGTCGGCTGGACGCGCCGGAGATCGTGCGGCTGTTCGCGGCGCGCGACGCCGATTACCGCCGCGTTGTCGGCGCCGCCGATGAGCTTCGCCGGGCGGTCAGCGGCGACGTCATCCGCTACGTCGTCAACCGCAACATCAACTACACCAACATCTGCTCCTACCGCTGCACGTTCTGCGCCTTCTCCAAGGGCAAAAAGCATGAGGCGCTGCGCGGCGCGCCCTATGACCTTGCCCTTGAGGAAATCGTTCGCCGCGCGACCGAGGCGTGGGAGAGGGGCGCGACAGAGGTGTGCCTTCAGGGCGGCATTCATCCGGATTACAGCGGGGAGACCTATCTCGGCATTTGCCGCGCCATCAAGGCCGCGGTTCCGGGGATGCACATTCACGCGTTCTCGCCGCTGGAGGTCACGCAAGGCGCGGCGACGCTCGGGCTGCCGATCCGGTCGTTTCTGGCCGAGCTCAAAGACGCGGGCTTAAGCACCTTACCGGGCACCGCGGCCGAGATCCTGGACGACGAGGTGCGCGCAATCATCTGCGCGGACAAGGTGAACACGGCGCAATGGCTCGATGTCGCGAGGACCGCGCATAGTCTTGGCCTGCGCACGACGTCCACGATCATGTATGGCCATATCGAGCATCCCCTGTCGTGGGCGCGGCATCTGATGGCTCTGCGCGATCTGCAGGCGGAGACGGGCGGCTTCACCGAATTCGTGCCGTTGCCCTTCGTGCATATGGAAGCGCCGATGTATCTCAAGGGCGCGGCGCGGCGCGGGCCAACCTTCCGGGAAGCGGTCCTGATGCACGCGGTCGCCCGGCTGGCGCTGCATCCCCACATTACCAACATCCAGACGTCCTGGGTCAAGATGGGGCCTCAGGGCGCCGCTGCGTGTCTGAACGCCGGCGCCAACGATCTCGGCGGCACTTTGATGAACGAGAGCATTTCTCGCGCCGCCGGCACCGAGCACGGGCAGGAGTTTCCGCCGGAGGCGATGGAGGAACTGATCCACTCGATCGGCCGGACGCCGGAGCAGCGGACCACGCTTTATGGCCCGGTCCCGGAGGAGAGGCGGGCTGCGTCGCTGAATGCTGCCGATTTGGCTCCTGTGGTCCTAACGCCGCCCCGGAAACTCGTGGCGGCGGAATAGGCGCCTGGGGCCAGCGAGCCCAAATGCGAGCTCTAGACTAGCCGCAATTTTACCGGCACGCCCTAATGTTTTCAGTAGGTTGGGACCCCGTTTAGTTCCGCGGTCAAAATCGCGCGCATCGACTTGGCAAGTCTACCAATATAACAGTTCATTTGTGTTATATTATCTTTGGCGGAAATCCGGGCTCGCGCGCCATCAGGCGGTTGGCGATGCCCGCTTGCTCAAGGAAGGCGAGCGTCCGCGTGCGCACCGGCGGCGACATTCTTAGAAACGTGATGAGGTCGACAGGATTGTCGATATCCATCCCGATCCCAGGATGGCGCACGACGAGCGGGTCGATCCCACGGGCCCGCGCCGCATCGAGATGCGGATAAAAGCTGTCCTCGCCGAAACGGAGCGGAACGGCGTCAGGCGGCGAGCAGATGATGGAGTTCGATCCGAGATCGTCATGCGCTGGCACGATGGTGAAGGCAGGCGCGGTTCGGTGCGCCGCAAGGGTCGCAGCGATCTCGGCGGGCGACAGTCGCGGAATGTCGCCGGGCATGGTCATCATGCCTGCCCTGCCCTCACGCACGAGAAGCCGCGCGGCGGCGGTGACGGCGCCGGTATGGCCATCCCGCGCGCCTTCCATAACCACTCGTGCGCTGTAACGGGCGGCAAGCGATGTCGCGGCCGGGTCGATCGTGACGACAAGCACGCCGGCAAGCTCGCGAACCGCGCTCACGGCGTCGAGCACATCCTCGAGCATGACGGTGGCGAGCAGGCGACGCTCCTCGGGGCTTAGCGCTGACGACAGCCGTTGTTTGGCGCCCTCGAATTCCTTGATGGGCACGACCGCCCAGATTCCGGTCACGCGACGAGGCCCCGCCGGCGCTTCAAAGAAGCGAGCGCGTCCGCCGCCTCAAGGACGACGCGCGCCAGTTGCTCGCGTTCCGCAAGACCGGTCATGAGCGTGCGCGCCAGCGTCACTTTTGGCGTGACGTGCGCCGCCTCCTCCGCATCCTCGACATCCACCACATAGCCATCGAGCAAGTCGCCGTAGCGATGAGCGACCGCGGCGGCGCTCGGAATCATTCCAAGCTCCGTCATCATCTTGGCGGTCGGACCTTTGACCGCGCGTCCGCCGATGATTGGAGAAACCGCGATGACCGGCGCCGCGCAGGCCAAGAGAGCCTGACGCATACCCTGCACAGCAAGGATCGGCTCGACGCTGATGAAAGGATTGGACGGGCAGACGATCAATGCGCGCAGTCGCTCGTCGCGCAAAGCCGCCAGAAGGTCTGGATGAGGGCGTGCCTGGTCCGCGCCGTCGAAGGCAAGTTCGCGCACGACAGGCCGGCACTGAAGGCGCACGAAATAGTCCTGGAAATCGAGCCAACCCTCATCCGTTCGCAATCGGGTCCGCAACCGATCGTCTGTCGCGGGCAGCACGCGGGGACCGACGCCAAGGCGGCGGCAGAAGTCGGCCGTGATGGCAGAAAGACTCTCGCCTCGCTGCAGCCGCCGGGTGCGCTCGACATGAACCGCAAGGTCGCGATCGCCAAGGCGGAACCAGTCCTCGCCGCCTAGCGCCGTGAGCGTGTCCATGAACGCCCACGTTTCGTCCTGTCGACCCCAGCCGAGCTTCGAATTGTCGAGACCGGCGAGCGTGTACATCAACGTGTCGGCATCGGGCGAGATATGCAGGCCGAGATGCTCGAAATCGTCGCCGACATTGGCGACGACAAGCAGATCGTCCGCCGGCAAAATCCGGCTCAAGCCGAGCGCGAGCTTGGCCCCCCCGATGCCTCCGGACAGCGCGACCACAAGATCCCGAACTCATCGAAACAGATCCTCGTTTGCGGAGCGAACGATGCTGGCCGCCGTCGATCCCGGCGCGGACCAGCGCAAGCCCCGGATCAGGACAACCGGCGCCGCCTCATCGGCCTGGCCCATCACGAGCGAGGCGGCGGCAGCGACCTCATCCGCGAAACCGATCACACTGACCTCAAGCTTTCGGCCAAAGAGGTCTGGCCGTCCGCGCAAATCGAGGAGTGCTGGCAGGCCGGCGACGCCGATCGCCACGCCGGCTGTTCCCTGACGCCACGCACGTCCGAAGCTGTCGTTGATCACCACCGCAAGATCAATTCCGGTCAGCGCCGTCAGACCCTGTCGCAGCACCTCCGCGCTGCGGTCGGGATTCTCCGGCAACAGAAGCGCATGGGTGGAGCCGTCGTCGGGCCCGACGTTCGACTGATCCACCCCGGCGTTCGCCATGACGAAGCCAAGCCGATGCTCGACGATCAACACGTTGCGGCGAGCCCGCACCACGCGGACAAACTCCGACAGGATAAGCTCAACAAGCCGCGGGTCCTTGTCGACCTCCGCCGCAAGCGTGAGAGCTTTGGTGGAGGGTTCGATGGTCGCAAGGTCGACCATGCGACCCTCGGCCTTCGAGACAATCTTCTGCGCGACGACGAGCACGTCTTGAGCACGCGGCTCGACTCCGTTCAGCTTGAGACTTGAGGCGATCAGTTCGACCAGGTCGTCGCCAGCCTTGATCAAGGGCAGGCCGTCCAAGGCAATGACCTCGAGAGAGGTCATGCGCTCTTTGGCATTTCGACCGGGGCGACGACGCGATGACGCAGTCGAGGCAAGACGTGCTCCGCATACAGCCGGATGAATCGCTCCTGATCAGGGCCTGGCGCATGGAAGACCAGATGGTCGAAGCCGAGGTCGACATAGTATCCGATCCGCTCGACATGCTCGTCCGGATCGGTCGAGACGATCCAGCGGCTGGCGGCGCGCTCGGCAGAGAGCCCGTCTGCGAGGCGCTCCATCTCTTCCGGGCTGTGGACGGACGTCTTTTCCTCCGGCGTCAGCGCGAGAACCGCCCAGTGGCGGGTGTCCTCGGTCGCGCGTTTCCTATCCGTGTCGAACGAGACCTTGACCTCGATCATCCGCGCGTAGTCGGGCGCTCGCGAGCCGACCTCGGCGCGCCCTTCCAACACCTTTGGCAAGATCGTTTCGGTATAGAGCTCGCGCGCCTTGCCGCTGGTGCAGATCAAGCCGTCGCCCATTCGCCCCGCATATTTCGCGATCAACGCTCCGGCCGCCGCGACATAGATCGGTACGGGCGTCGCGGGCCGATCATAGATGGTCGCGTCTTTGGTGCGATAATATTGGCCTTCGAACGTCACCCGCTCCTCGGTCCACAGCTGACGGATGAGTGTGATCGCCTCCCGGAAGCGCGCGAACCGCTCCTTGAAGTCGGGCCATTCCATGCCCGTCGAAGGGACGTCGTTCAACGATTCCCCCGTGCCGACGCCGAGGATGACCCGGTTGGGAAACATGACCGCGAGCGTGGCGAAGGCTTGCGCGACGACGGCGGGCTGATAGCGAAAGGTGGGCGTCAGCACGCTCGTGCCGATGGTGATGCGCGACGTAACCGCGCCGAGCGCGCCGAGCCACGCGAGCGAAAAGGGAGCGTGGCCGCCGTGATGCTTCCATGGTTGGAAGTGATCGCTGATGAAGACCGAGTCGAAACCCGCCTCTTCCGCGAGACGAGAAAACTGCAGCAATTCGGTCGGCCCGAATTGCTCCGCTGACGCCTTGTAGCCTAACTTGAGCATGATCTCCTCTCCGACCTCATGAGGCCTTACGGGCCGCGACAGACCCAATAGCGCATGGAGATAGCGTAGCGCGACGACGGTTCGTCGTCTTTTAAGTCCGGGGCCGATGATGACGGATGCTTGTTTGAGAGCACAAGACGAGTTGCGGGGAATTTAAATTCTGCAGAGCTCGGCGTCGCTCGATGCACGACGAGCGCCTTCCTCGCGGTCCCCAAACGATGAGGTCGCCCTCCCCCTCCAAGATAGGACTGCCGGTCAGCCCATGACCTGCACAGCAGAGGGCTCGATTTCAAAGATGACCCTGATCTGGTCAGGTTGGGCATAGGGATACTTGTCCTTGCCCAGGTATTTCTTGGCGAGGGAATCGATATGCGCGTCCGCGCCCTTTTCGGTCACGTGGTCGACCCGACCGCGGATCTGAATGTACCGATAAGCATTGTCAGGGTCGAGGATCGAAAGCGCAACATTCGCGCCTTCCGTCATATTGCGTGTCTTCACACGGCCTTTCGCGGAGTTTACCCGGATCTTGCCGTTCGTGTAGTCGAACCATACCGGAGTCACTTGCGGCGTCCCGTCCGGCATGATTGTCGCCAGGTGAGCGAAAGTCGTTTTCTCTTGCAGCAGATCCAGATATTTCGCGGGAATTTCCACCATGACTGCCTCTTGTTGCGCTCGCTCATGCGTGAAATCCGCGGACGCGGACCTTCGCTGGTGGTTGTCAGCGTAAGTCCCGGGACCTCACATTGCAACACGACGACGGCTTGAGCTTCTCGGCAGCGAGCTTGGCCGATCCGGCGCGCGGCGCTATGCTTCTACCTTTCCAAGGAGGACACGATGACTGAAGCGAAACTCGCTCCGAACCTGCCGGACTGGATGGTCGAGCACGCCAACCGCTATATCGCCAGCGGCGGAACCGACGGACACATATACAAGAGAACCGTGCCGGGGCGGGGTGAGATCACCGCGCCGGCGCTGCTGCTGACCGCCACCGGCCGGAAGTCTGGCGACAAGTTCATCTTCCCGCTGTTTTACGGAACGGACGGCGACAGTTACATTGTCGTCGCCTCGAAGGGCGGCGCGCCCGAACATCCCGGATGGTACCGCAATATCCTCGCGAACCCAGATGTCGAGGTGCAGGTCGGGACCAAGAAGGTGAAGGCGCGGGCCAGGACGGCGGCGGGCGAGGAACGCAGCCGGCTTTGGAAAAAGGCGGTCGAATTTTGGCCGCCTTATGCCGACTATGCGCTCAAGACCGAACGCGAGATACCGGTGGTCGTGCTGGACCCCGTTCATTAGATCCAGAGCGCCAGCCGGAACCCGAATGACAGACAAACAACACCCCGAATGGATGGGAAAGAACCGCAAGCTCACGCCGGCGGAGGTTAAAGAATTTCTGGCCGAGCCGGTGGTCGCGCGGATCGCCACCATCGACGAAAACGGCGTGCCTTACCTGACCCCGGTCTGGCAGGAATGGGACGGCGAAGCATTCTGGATGGTTGTGCGGGAGCGGGCGGCCTGGGTTGCGCATATCAAGAGGAATCCGAACGTCGGCATTTCCTGCGCACATGACAGCGGAACCTACCGGCGCATCGTGGCGCAAGGGAAGGCCGAGATCGTCTCTGGCCCGGCGCCGATGCAGGGAGATTGCCTCGGCGTCGCCAATCGCACCTCGGTGCGCTACCTCGGCGAGCGCGGCCCGGAATATCTTGTGCCGACTTACGACCGCCCGCGCTACCTGATCAAGGTCGTGCCGACGAAGATGATCACATGGGACGGCGTCGAGTGGGCCAAGAAATACACAGAGAAATAGGCTTTCGCACGGGGGCTCGCGTCAGAGGCCCTTCATTCGATAGATGCGACGCGCGTTGTCATGGAACAACGCGGACTGCTCGGCTTCGGAGAAATCTTGAACGATGGCCTTGAAGCCGTCGAAGATGGCGTCGTAGCTCGTCCATAAGCGACCGACGGGGAAGTCGCTGCCGAACATCGATCGATCGACGCCAAAGCATTCGATGCAATGCAGCGCGACCTCGCGCAGGCTTTCGGGCGTCGGGTTCGGGTCGTAAGCGGTCAGCGCCGAAATCTTGATCTTGATATTGGGCGCCGAGCCGAGCCGCTTGAGGCTGGCCTTCCATCGCGCCATGCCTTCGCGGTCGCGATCGATTGGGCTCCCGCAATGGTTGACAATGAAGGTCTGATTGGGGAAATCGCGCGCCAGCCGGGTGACCTCCTCGGCCTGGTAAGGATAGAGCATCAACTCGAGGAGTTGCTCGTGGCGGGCGAGCAGCGCGACGCCGCGGCGAAAGTCTGCCTCATCAGCGATGCCAGGCCGTGATGCGAATGATCGAGCGGACTCGGTCGGATGCCAGCTCAGCATCTGTCTTACGCCGACGCAACGCTTGACCTCGGACAGGCGATCAAGCGCAGCGGCCGCGTCGGGAACCGTGAGGTCAGCGAAGCCGATATAGCGAGCAGCGACGCCTGACGACTTGTCGAGCGTCTCGAGCCATCGGATTTCGGCGAGAGGATCATCGGTGCGGTCCCAGGCGGCCTCTATGTGCACGGTGGCGACGACGTTCTGGTTGGCCGCGTCGCGCCGGTAGTCGTCGACGAGATAATTTCGTCGAATTGCCGCGAGATTCCCAAGCGCCTGAATGGCGCCTCCGGTGGGACGGAGCCATGGATGCCGGTCCATGCCCAAATCCCACAGATGGATGTGCGCGTCTATGATCGGTCCGCGATAGAGTCCCGCCATGCTCAAAGCTCCACGGGTCAGGTGTGATTTTCAGCGACCGCCACCATCGGTGATCGCATGCCCTGTCTGACTTCCGCGTACAATCGTCCGGTCCCGTCAGGCAAGCATGGGCGCGTTGACTTATCGAAACGCGGATCGCTAACGTGCGGATACGCCAATCGGCGGTTGGGGACGGCGGGGCGACGCAACATCGAGGAGTGGTTGACACGGACCCGGATCAGGCAAGTGACATTCGCGAACGGAGCACGCTGACATGAACACA
>CAWCSA010000025.1:0-246381 GCA_963798015.1 uncultured Alphaproteobacteria bacterium | reverse complement strand
CGAAATAACATTAGCGCCAGACCAATCAAACTCCGGGCGATCTTTCAAAGGCTCGCGGGCAGGATTCGAAAGGCAGCTTGGCCCGATCCGTTGTCCAATGGCGATCCTTCAACCGCGCAGGCGACCTCGCGCCTCAAGGGGGTCGATCAACGGCTTATAGAAGTAACTCGCTATCCCACAATGTGCTTCTTTTCGGAGCTCAGCCGCTCGATCACCCCGAAGTCCCACGCTATCCCCAGACCCGGCGTCTGGCTCGGGAGGGCGTAGCCGTCGCGTATCTCCATGCCGCGGGTCTTCAGCAACTCGAGCTGCGGGATGTACTCAAGCCAGCGCGCATTGGGGACCGCGCAGGTAAGCGCGACATGCAACTCCATCAGGAAATGCGGGCAGACGGCGATGTTGAAGGTCTCGGCGAGATGCGCCGTCTTCAACCAGGGCGTGATCCCGCCAACGCGCGCGACATCCACCTGCACGATCGAGCAGGCATTGTGTTGGAGATATTCGCGAAAGTGCAGAGGACTATAGAGGCTCTCGCCGACTGCGATCGGAACGCTAGTGGACTGGCTGAGCCGGATGTGACCGTTGAGGTCGTCGGCGGTGAGAGGCTCCTCCATCCAGCCGATGTCGAGCGCCTCGTAGTGGCGGGCGCGGCGAATCGCTTCATCGACGTGGAAGGCCTGATTGGCGTCGGCAAAAATTTCAAATCCTTCTCCGACCTTCATCCTTACCGCTTGCAGCCGGTCGACATCCTCGTGGACCGGACGCCCGATCTTGAGCTTTGCGCCGGAAAAGCCATCTTCTTTCGCCTTCAGGGCATCTTCGACAAGCGCCGCTTTTTCTAGATGCAGCCAGCCGCCTTCGGTTGTGTAGAGCCGGATCCTGTCCTGCGCGCCTCCCGCCAACAGATGCAGCGGCAGATTAGCCTTGACACAACGCAGGTCCCACAACGCCGTGTCGACAGCGGCGAGCGCAAGAGAGGTGATGGCGCCAACCGAGGTCGCGTGTGTGAGAAAAAGAAGCTCTTTCCAGAGCTTCTCGATTTGGGCGGGGTCTCGTCCAATCAAGGCCGGGGCGAACGTCCGGGCGATCAGTTCGACGATGGAGGGACCGCCCGAGCCAATTGTGTAGGAATACCCCGTGCCCACGGCGCCGTCGGTGTCGAAGACCCGAACAATCGGAGTTTCCTGACTGACGAAGGATTGGATCGCGTCGACGCGTTTGACCTTCGGCTTAAGGTCGACCATCCAAATTTCGACGCGCTCGATCTTGGCCATTTCTCCCCACTCTCATTTTGGCGGTTGCAGCCGCAATTTCGTGCGTGCGTGGGAGTATTTCCCGGCGGCAATTGTAGTCGACAAAGAAGTCCGCGTTTCGCGCGACCAGCAAATCCAAGAACGTCATAACCTTGTCGAGGTGTTCGTCCAGAGTCTCGACCGCAGTCGCAGGGTCGCCGATGTGCAGCGCCCGGACGACGGCGCGATGCTCTTTGATCACCATCGGCATGCGGCCCTCGATCGCGGCGAGCCGATGCACCCGGTCGACACGCGCTTTGGCGCCCTGAATCGTGTTCCACACGCCTGGAAGCCCCGCGACCTCGCTGAAGAAGCGATGAAAGTCCTCGTCGAGTTGGTTGAACCGGTCCACGTCGTTGGCCGCTTGCGCAATCTCCTGTTGCTGCAAGAGCAGATCCGTATGCGCGGAACATTGGCTCGACCAATTCGGCGTCGCGTTTCGCAGGACCCCGAGTTCAAGGCATTTGCGCACGAAGTGACTCTCACGAATCTTGCCGATCCTGATCGGTGCGACAAAACTCCCCTGCTGCGGATAGACATCGATCAGTTCGTCTTCAACCAAGCGGATGATCGCTTCCCGCACGGGGGTGCGCGACGCTCCGATGTGCCGGCAAATCCGGTTCTCGCTGATCGCCGTGCCTGGCGGCAGCTTCAAGGTGACGATCGCGCGTTTCAACGCGTCATAGATCTGGTCGCTGATCTGACGCTTGCGATCAAAATCGATGGCGATCGGCAAAGGCTCGTCCGGAGCGATGCCGCGAATCGGTTCGTCTACTTTAAGTTTCGTCGCGCGCAATCCACGCGCAGTTTCGTGAGGCGTAGACGTCGCGGCGCTGCGTCTAATTCGCCCTCTGACCGGAATGCCCGGGAGCGGCGGCGTCATTGATCTTTCCTCGCAACGGCGGTTGCGTCCGAGCGACTTGTATACTAGCATAGCACGCGTCACGCAAGCGAAGTTGGACGCTGGCCAGCAATCTCGGCATGATCTGTCCAAGCGTCCGCCGGCCAGAAAAACGATGTGGAGGAAACGCCAATGATCTCTCGTCCCTGTTCGATAAAGTCTGCAATATTGGCTGCGGCGACGCTCTGCGTCCTGGCCCTGCCGGCCGCGGCCGACCCGTCTACCCGCATCGCGCTCGTACCCGGCGGACCGCATCCGTATTTCGCCGCATGGGAGAAGGCCGGACAAGACGCCAAGAAGGACTTCAACCTCGGAGCGGCCGACTATCGGGTTCCGCAAAAGTGGGAGCTCAGCGAGCAGAACCAGCTGCTCGAGAGCCTTCTCAGTCAGAACTACAACGCGTTTCTCGTCTTTCCCGGCGATCCGGTCGGCTCGAACAGCACGGTGGCGGAACTCGTCGAGAACGGCGCCCCGGTCATCGCGCTCGCCGGCTGCTTCAAGGAGCCGACAAAGGCGTCCTTCTGCTTTGGGACGGACACCGGCAACTCCGCCTATCTTGGCACCAAGGAACTGATCAAGGCTATGGGCGGCAAAGGCCGCATCGCACATTTCACGGGCTTCCTCGTCGATCCCAACACCCAGCTGCGCATCGATGCAGTGGAGCGCGCAGCCAAGGAAGCCGGGCCCGACGTGAAGGTGGTGCAGGTTATCGCCGACATTGACGCGCCGGAACCAGCGGAGGAAAAAATCAACGCCTATCTGGCGGCCCACGCGAACGACGTCGACGGCATCGTGACGACCGCCTGGGTGCCCGCCGTTGTCGCCGCCAACGCCTTACGCAAGCTCGGCGACAAGCGCATCCAGATGGTGGGCATCGACCATGACGAGGTTGTCTTGAAGGCCATCAAGGACGGATTTGTTCACGGCACAATGCTGCAGAACCCTTATGGTCAGGGCTATATAGGATCGTACGCGGTAGATCGTTTGCGCAACGGCTGCACGGTCAAGAAGGACGCGCCCTTCAAGTCCAACGCACTGACCAACCGATTCATCAACTCGGGCACTGTCTTCGCAGGCAAGGACGCGGTTGATAACTACGTCGCCTCCATGCAAGCGATCACCAAGGACATCATGAAGACGTTCGAGGCGACATATCTCACCTGCAAGTAGCGCTCTTGGGTCCAGGGTGGGCTGCGGGAACCCCGGCCCTCTCGTTCGCTTTGGCAAAGCCGGAACAAGACTCGGGGTGGTTGGGTGCGATTCTTTCTTACGAACGAGTTCGGCCTTCTGGCTTTGATCGTCCTCTTCGCCCTCCTCTTTAGCTTCGCAACACCCGGTTTTGCCTCGCCCTTCAATCTGTTCACGCTTGGGCGAACCATGTCGATCGATATCGTGATCGGCTTTTCTATGATGGTCGTCATCGTCACGGGCGGGCTCAACCTGGCGGTCGGCGCGATCGGCGTCTCGAGCGCGATGACGTGTGGCTGGCTCCTCGAACATGTTGGCGCGCCGCTTCCGCTGGCGATCCTGGGCGCGATCGCGTTCGGCGCTTTTCTCGGCGCAATCAACGGCGTTCTGATCGCCAAAACTGGTCTGCACAGTTTCATTATCACGCTCGCGACCATGAGTATTTTCTTCGGCGCGATGATCTACCTCACCCACGCTCAGGCCTTCCGGGTGCTCACCCCCGAGTTCTCACAATTCGGCAAGCTGAAGCTGTTCGGCAACGTGTCGGCCTTGCTGTTTCTGGCCGCTGCCGTGGGCGCGCTTTTGTCCGTGCTCTACCGGTTCACGCCGCTCGGGCGACAGATGCTCGCGGCTGGCGCCAAAGCAGCCGCGGCGGAACTGTCCGGCATCCGCGTGGGGCGCACCTATACGATCTGCCATGCGCTTTCGGGCGCGCTGGCTGCCGTCGCCGCGATGATGGTGGTGGCTCGCAACGGCGCGGCGATCCCTTCAATGGCGGGGCAATTGGGTCAGGACTGGCTTCTGCCGGCGTTTCTCGGGCCGGTGCTCGGCGGCACGCTTCTGATCGGCGGACGCGTCTCGGTGCTCGGCGCGTTTCTCGGATCGGCCCTTGTCACGATGCTGACCAACGGCCTTCTGCAATTGCGCCTCGGCGAATTCTGGATCCAGGCGGCTCTAGGAATCGTGTTGTTGATCGCGGTGCTGCTCGATCTGGCGCGGCGATCCTTCCTCGGTCAAAGAGCGCTTGGCTGATGGGTGCGCTCTCTCGCTGGCTTCGGTCGGACTGGGCTGGCCCTCTATTGATTGTCGTGGTCGGAGGCGGCGCCATCGCTGTGTTGCGGCCGTCGTTCCTTTCCCCGTTCAACATCGAGATCCTTCTCCTCGCCATCGCGACCAACACGTTGATCGCGCTTTCCCAGATGGTTATCATCGGCATCGGCCAGATGAATCTGTCGGTCGGCGGCATCGGCGGCCTCGCCGCAATCTCGTTCGCAGGCATGATGCAGGTCTGGGGTCTGCCGCCATTGCTGGCGGCCTCGGCCGCTCTGGCGATCGGGGTCCTCTGCGGCATCCTCAACGGCGCTCTCGTGGCCCGCACCGGCATTTCGGCCTTCGTAATCACGCTCGCAACGCTTTCGATTTTCAAGGGCGTCAACCTTGGCATAACCCGCGCGCAGCCGTTTTACGGCGTTCCAGAAAGCGTGAAGGCGTTCGGCAATACGACCTTCATCCATCCCCTACCCTGGCTGATCCTCCCGACGGTCCTTGTTGCAGCCCTCGTCTGGTACATTCTAAACCGGCAGCCATTCGGCCGTTACATGCTTGCTGTCGGCGGGAACGCCAGTGCGGCGGAACTGTCCGGAATTTCGGTCTTCGCGGCGATCGTCCGCGCCCATGCTCTGTCGGGATTCCTTGCCGCGCTGGCGGGGGTGATGCTTGTCGCCAGATTGGGGCTCGGCCAGCCGACCATCGGCGACGACTGGCTGATCCTGTCTTTCGCCGCCCCGGTGATCGGCGGTGTGGTTCTCGCCGGCGGACACGTCAGCGTGGTGGGAACCGTCCTCGGCGTGACGATCGTCGCCATCATCACCCAAGCGCTTGTTCTCTTCGAGATCGACCCGTTCCTCGTCCAGGTCGCGCTCGGCTTCCTGATCCTATGGGCGGTCATCATCAATCAAGTCCGCGAAGTCCGCATGCAAAGATCTCTTAGGAGGATCGCGTGACGACGGACGACGTTCTCCTCGCGAGCAACGTCAGCAAATCGTTTCCCGGCGTGAAGGCGCTTTCCGACGTATCGATCAGGCTTGCCCGTGGTTCGATCCATGCGCTGCTCGGCGAAAACGGCGCCGGGAAATCGACGCTGATCAAGGTCATCACTGGCGTCTATCGGCCGAATTCGGGAACGCTAACGCTGGAAGGCGCCCCCCTCCATTTCAATGGTCCCCGCGACGCAATCGCGGCCGGCGTGGGCGTCGTTCATCAGGAGCGCAACCTAATTCCGCGCTTCTCCATTGGCGAGAACATCATGCTGGACCGCCTTGGAGGCGGTTTTCTGCGCCCAATCGATTACGACAACGTGCACGCCCAGGCCAAGGGCTGGCTCGACCTCCTCGGCCTCGATCTCGACCCGCGCACGACGGTATCGAGACTCAGCGTCGCCAAGATGCAGATGGTCGAAATCGCTAAGGCGCTATCGCTTCGCTCCCGCGTGTTGCTGCTCGACGAGCCCTCGGCCTCCTTGACGCCGCACGAGACCGTCGCTCTGTTCGCGCTTCTGAAGAAACTGCGCAACGACGGCGTCACCATCGTCTTCGTCAGTCACAAGCTGGAGGAAGTGCAGGAAATCTGCGACACGGTCACCGTCTTGCGGGACGGGCGCAACGCCTGCGACAGCCGGTCGATGTCGGGGCTGGGCCGTCAGGATCTCGTCCGCCTGATGATCGGCAGAAGCGAACAGATCCCCGACTGGCGCACACGCGACGAGAGCCACGCCGCTCCTATGCTTGAATTGCGCGATCTGGCGACCGAGCTCGGCCACAGCGGGATAAACTTGACGCTGCACAAGAGCGAAATCCTCGGCCTCTACGGTCTGGTCGGGGCAGGCCGAACGGAGCTCGCCAAATGCGTGCTCGGCTTGAATAAGGTGACCACCGGCGCACTTCTCATCGATGGCCAGAAAGTCGTCATCGGAAGCGTGGCGGAGGCGCTCACCCGCTATCGCATGGGTTACGTCAGCGAGGATCGCAAGCAGGAGGGTTTGATCCTGATGCATTCGGTGCTCGACAATACCGGGATCACGATCTGGAAGCGCGTCGCCGGAAAGCTCGGTCTTCTGACCGACAGAGCGGTCAGGACGGTCGTCGAGCCGCTGATCGAAAAGCTCGATGTTCGTACGCCCTCTCTCAGACAGATCGTCGCCAACCTGTCGGGCGGGAATCAGCAAAAGGTAAGCTTGGTGAAGTGGCTCGCGGCTGGCGTCAGGATCCTGATCGTCGATGAACCTACGGTCGGCATCGACATCAGGACGAAGGCCTATATCCATGAGCTCTTGCGAGGAATTTCTGAGGAGGGGACCTCGATCCTCCTAATTACCAGCGACATGCCCGAAATGATCACACTGGCCGACAGGATCGCGGTGATGGATGGTTACAGAATCAAGGGCGCAATTACCAACGACCGCGATTATGAACGGATGAGCCGGGAGATCATGGAGCTGATTCATGACTGAGGCCGTTGGCCAGATGCCGCGAGGACTACAAACCCACTTAACACCTGCAAACAAACTATGCTTTCGCGGGGAGCCGGGCGCTGCCCCGCAATATGCGTGGTTAGACCTCAACTATATGACAAGAATGAATATTATCGCCCATCTGGTCGATGGCACGCGCTTTGCTCTCGTTCGATTCTGAAAGCGGACGCCGCGCCCGATCGCGCGCATCTTCCGCCCGCTGTTCCGTGTCGTCTCCCGATCCTGGCACATGTATCCGATTGGATTCTTGTTCGGCCTCGGTTTCGACACCGCCACCGAGGTTGGTCTGCTCGGCATCTCCACCACCAGGCGGCGCAGGGCATGTCGTTCTGGACAATCATGGTCTTCCCCGCCCTGTTTACAGCCGGCATGTCGCTGATGGACACCGCCGACAGCGTCCTGATGACCGGGGCCTATGGGTGGGCCTTCCTCAATCCCATCCGCAAGCTCTGGTACAACCTCACGATCACTGCCGCTTCCGTCGTCGTCGCCATCTTCATCGGCGGCGTCGAAGCACTTGGCCTCATTGGCGACAAGCTCGGCCTCGAGGGCGGGTTCTGGGCCGTCATCGGCGACCTGAACGACAACCTCACAAACTTCGGCTACGCGGTCGTGGGCATCTTCATCCTGAGCTGGATCATCTCCGCCGTAGTGTATCGCGCGAAACGATACGGCAGCCTTCGAGTTAGGGAGCTTGTCTTATGACTTTTCGCGCTGGAACGTGGAGAAGGAACCGCTGGGAGAGGGTGGCAGCCCTCTCGACAGCGGCGAGGGTCGGATCGGGAGTACGCTGACCGTTTGACGGGCCGAGCTAGAGTTTGATCGCCCTCGTCTTTTCCTTTGGCCTGCACGGATACTCGGGGGAGAGCCCCGAATGACAAGCAGAGGCGCGGAAAAGATGAAGAACGATACCATCGGCGTCGATGTGTCGAAAGACTATCTCGACGCTCATCGCCTGGCCGACGGCGCGAGCCGTCGCTTCGCCAACGACAAGCGCGGCCATCGAGCGCTCATCAAATGGCTCGCGGAGACGCCCGCAAACCGGGTCGTGTTCGAGCCGACCGGCCCCTATCACCGCGCCTTCGAGCGCGCCTTGGGGCGGCGGGGGTTTCCTTCGTCAAGGTCAATCCCCGTCAGGCCCACCGCTTCGCCGAGGCGATCGGCAGTCTGGCGAAAACAGACCGCCTGGATGCGGCGATGCTGGCGCGCATGGGCGCAATGTTGGAGCTTAAGGCGCGGCCGCCTCGGAGCGAAGCCCTGCTTGAACTCAAGCAGCTTCACCTCGCCCGCGAGGCCCTGGTGAAAGACCGAACCGCCGCCAAGAACCGCGGCAAGGTCCTTGGCGCGCATTTGTTGAAACGCCACAATGCGCAGCGCCTCGAACAGATCAAACGCCAGATCACGGCGATCGAGGCGGCGATCCTCGAGCCGGTTCAGGCCGATCCCAATCTCGCCCAACGGTTCGAAATCCTCACCACCATTCCGGGCGTGTCGGCCATCACCGCCTTCGCCTTGCTGATCGAAATGCCCGAGCTCGGCGCCCTCGAACCAGGGCAGGCCGCAAGCCTCGCAGGCCTTGCGCCGGTGGCCCGACAGTCCGGCCGCTGGACCGGACGCGCCTTCATCCGCGGCGGCCGAGCCAGCGTCCGCCAGGCCATCTACATGCCAGCCCTGGTCGCGACCCAATTCAATCCAGACATGAAGACCAAGTACACGCAACTGATCAATGCCGGGAAGCCCGCCAAGATCGCCCTCACCGCCGTCATGCGAAAGCTGATCCTCCTGGCAAATGCTCTCCTCAAGGCCAACAGGCGCTGGACCCCAAAACCCGCTTGATCAAAACGGATACTCTAGCTGTGGAGCCTCAGCACGTTGTCCTCGCTTAGTGTGAGTCTGCTGATTGGCGGCTTGGCGCCGATACTGCCATGAGGGCGATGCCAGTTGTAGCGGTGCAGCCAGATGGGCAGTTCGGCGGCGCGTTCTTCGGAGGTGTTGTAGGCTTGGGCGTAGGCCCACTCGCGCAGGCTTGTCTGGACGAAGCGCTCGGCCTTGCCGTTGGTTTTGGGGGTGTAAGGTTTGGTGCACAGATGCTTGATCTTGAGCCGGCGCAGGGCCCTGGCATAGCGATCCGATCGGAAGCTTGAGCCGTTGTCGGTCATGACGCGCTCGACCCTGACGCCGAGGCCTCGAAAGAAGCGCAGGGCGTTGAACAGGAAACGCAGGCAGGAGCTGCGCTTTTCGTTCGGCAGGATCTGCGAGCAGGCGAGACGGGAATGGTCGTCGATCGCCAGATGCACATATTCCCAGCCGACCCCGCGGGTGTTGCTTTGGCCGGTCCGATCGCCGGTGACCCGATGGCCGATCCGACTGAACTTGCCCAGCTTTTTGATGTCGATATGGATGATCTCGCCCGGGGTGGCCCGTTCGTAGCGACGGACTGGCTCGGCCGGCTCGAGCGCCGACAGGCGATTGAGGCCCCGGCGTTTGAGGATGCGGCTGACAGTTGCCGCCGAAACGCCGACCTCGGCGGCGATCTGCGCGCCGGTGTAGCGCTGCCTGCGCAAAGCCTCGACCGCCGCGCAGACGGCAGGCGTCGCTTGGCTTGGCGATGAATGGGGCCTTGACGAGCGGTCGCGCAAGCCCGCCAGGCCTTCCATGCGGAAACGTTCGACCCACTTGTCGACGGTCTTGGGCGTGGTGTGGAACCGGCGCGCTGCAGCCGCCTTCGACAGGCCGCCTTCGATCACGCTGCGCGCCATCGCCTCTCGACCTTTCGGCGTCAGGGACGCATTCTCGTGCATGTCCATTCGGTTCTCCCGCGAATCACTGAGGTTTGGCGACATCAGCGTTCACGGCTCAAACCGAATGGACAACCTCCTGAAAGATCACAGCCCAGTCGTCAATGTACACGTTTTGGGATTACATCCGGAAGCGCTGGGAGCGCGATGGCGGTCTCCGTCTCGACCGCATTCTGCTGAGTTCCGCTTTGATGGAGCCCCTACAAGCTGCCGTCGTCAAGGTGGCGCCTATTCCCTGACTTGGTATTCGTCGAGACGGCAAAAGCCATTTCGGCATGTCCGGGCCGCACGACAATATAGCGTCCGCCGCCGACAATTGCCGCTTGGCCGCCCCGGCGCCGTCGTTTCACGAGCAGGTCGAGAACCTCGCCTTCGTCGCCACCCGCGCGCCAGAGCCAGAACTGCGTGCCCGCGATCGCTACGGCCATCTCGTCAAGATGCCATCGCGCCGTTGGCCGCGGGTGTCGACGGCGAAGCTCTCGGGCGAACAAGGGCCCGAACTTCAAGACCCATCGCCGCACCGTTTGGTAGGAGACATCCAGACCTCGCTCAGCAAGCAAATCTTCGACGTCGCGATAGATGAGCGTGAGACGAACGTAGAGCTAGACGGCATGCCGGATTATCGCAGGCGGAAACTGATGGCGAGCAAACGAGATCGTCATCCGCCACCCTATCCGTCAAACGGACTCGCGCCACGGTTCGCGTGACAATACCGGCCAACCGAATCCGCCGGAGGCAATCGTCGGTCCTTCCTTCGGATCGGACTCTAGCTTCAATTTAAGGAAATCTCGGGGGTCGCTGCAGACGAACACTGAGTGAATCCGCGGGAGCGATGAAGGTTGTCAGATCTGCGGCACTCCCGCGTTGCATTGCTGAATTTTCCTCAGCACCCAATGCAAAGATACAAGACTTTCATTTTTCCCGTTCGTCAGTAGCTTTGCGCCATGGCGGTTCACTCGAGAGGAGCCCTGGGTGCCTGGCAAAATGAGAGTGGTATCGCAAACCGGTGACATTGAAGACCCAGCTACAAAATCTGAGGCGTCGCCTAAAAGCCCTAATCACCAACCTGCTCAGCCTTCAATGCCGGACGCTGCGCCCCCGCCGAAGCCCGGGGGCCGGCCTTGGAGGCGGCCTGTGCTGTTTGCATTGCTGCCCCTGGTGCTGATCGGCGGTGGGTATTGGTACGTTACCGGCGGTCAGACAGTGTCGATGGACGATGCGTATGTCGAGTCGGACAAGGTTGGCGTTTCGACAGACGTCGCTGGCATTGTAAGGGACGTCGACGTCTCAGAAAATCAGCGTGTCGAGACCGGTCAGGTTCTGTACCGCCTCGATGATCTTCCATTTCAGCTGGCGGTAGCGCGAGCCGACGCACAGATTGGCGTCGTTCGCGATGCCCTGAATGCGCTCAAGGCGAATTACCGGGACATGCAGGCGCAGATCGATCAAGCGCACAACGATGTTAGCTATTACGACACCGAATTCCAGCGGCAGCAGGGGCTCCTCAGCGCCCACGTGGCGTCTCAAGCGACTTTCGATGCGGCGCGTCGAAACCTGCAGAACGCGCAGCAAAAGCTTGCCTCACTTGCTCAGCAACTCGCCGCAATCGCTGCGAACCTTGACGGCGACCCGACGGGGCCGGTGGAAAAGAATCCCCGCTACCTCGATGCGGTGGCGCAGCGAGACGAGGCCGCACGGCAACTGGCGCATACGGTCGTAAGGGCCCCGTTTGGCGGGATCGTCACAAATGTGTCGTCCATCGCGCCAGGCAAATATCTCCAAGCGTCAATGACCGCTTTTTATCTCGTCGCCACGGATCACGCTTGGGTTGTCGCCAATCCTAAGGAAACTGAGCTGACTTATGTCCGCCCAGGTCAAGCGGCGCTGGTGACCGTGGATACGTATCCCGACACGCGATGGGGCGGCGCCTGGTCTGCCCCCCTTGAAGTGATCCATCCCGTATGTTGGTCCGAGGACCATTTTTTGGAGATGGAGCGATGGGCATCAAGCGCCACAAGCCGGAGGAGATCGTCGCCAAGTTGCGTCAGGTTGATGTCCTGACGGGTCAGGGCAAGTCGATCGCCGAGGCGGTGAAGACGATCTCGGTGACGGAGACGACTTACTTCCGCTGGCGGGCGGAGTATGGCGGTCTGAAGAGCGACCAGGTGAGGCGTCTGAAGGATTTGGAACTGGAGAATACGCGGCTCCGGCGAGCGGTGTCGGACCTCACCTTGGACAAGCTGATCCTGACGGAGGCGGCCCGGGGAAACTTCTAAGCCCCGCCCGTCGCCGGGGCTGCGTGGACAAGGTCAAGGCCGAGCTGAGGGTGTCGGAGCGTCGCGCGTGCGCGGTGCTCCGGCAACCCCGGTCCACCCAGCGCAAGCCCGCCCGCGGCCGCGATGACGAGTTGGCGTTGACCGCCGACATCGTCGAGCTGGCCAAGGCTTACGGCCGCTACGGCTACCGGCGGATCACGGCCCTGCTGCGCCACGCGGGTTGGGCGGTGAACGCCAAGAGGGTGCAGCGGATCTGGCGACGGGAGGGGCTGAAAGTCCCGCAGAAACAACCAAAACGCAGCCGGCTGTGGCTGAATGACGGCTCCTGCGTGCGCCTGCGCGCCGAGGGGCCGAACCACGTCTGGTCCTATGACTTCGTCGAGGATCGAACCCATGATGGAAGGAAGTTTCGCATGCTCTGCGTGATCGACGAGTTCACCCGCGAAGCCCTGGCGATCCGGGTCAAACGCCGGCTGAACTCCACCGACGTGCTGGAGACCCTGGCGGATCTGATGATCCTGCGCGGGCCGCCAACCTATGTTCGGTCGGACAATGGGCCTGAGTTCATCGCCATCACGCTGCGAGCCTGGATCGCCGCCGTTGGCTCCCAGACCGCCTACATCGAGCCCGGCAGCCCGTGGGAGAATGGCTACTGCGAGAGCTTCAACAGCAAGCTGCGAGACGAACTGCTCAACGGCGAGATATTCTTCAGCCTGGCCGAGGCCCAGGTGATGATCGAGGCCTGGCGGCGCCACTTCAACACCGTGCGCCCACACAGCTCGCTGGGTTATCTGCCGCCTGCGCCGGAGACGACCATTCTTCCCGGCGGAGCCGCCGCGCCGTGGGCGACCGCGCCAGCTCACTCGGAAAGCGCGCGCTCGCCCACCCCAACCGTGGCGTCAGAAGACGCCATGCACTAACATTGAAACTGGATCACCCCTCGGGGGCAGGCCAAGGCAGGCGCCCCAACCAAGACGCATATCCTGAACGTGCTGCACCGATTGATCGACGGCAAGCCGATCGACCCACCAGCCGTAAAGCCGCCCAATGCTTTGACGCTCACCACCGAGCCGCAGGCCAACGTCGAACGCTACGATGCACTGCGCAAAGTCCGGGAGGCGCGCCATGCGTCATAATCCCGCCGCTGGCGCGATCACCATCATGCTACGCAGCCTCAAAATGCATGGCATGGCTCAGGCGGTCGGCGAGTTGACCGAGCAAGGCTCCCCGGCCTTCGAAGCCGCTTTGCCGATCCTGTCGCAGCTTCTGAAAGCGGAGACGGCCGACAGAGAGGTCAGATCAACGGCCTACCAGCTCAAGGCGGCGCGCTTTCCGACGTATCGCGACCTCGCCGGGTTCGACTTCGCCAGCAGCGAGGTCAACGAGGCGCTCGTACGACAACTCCATCGTTGCGAGTTCCTGGAAGATACTCACAATGTCGTCCTGGTCGGCGGCCCCGGCACGGGTAAGACGCATCTCGCTACGGCGATCGGCGTCCAGGCCATCGAGCATCACCGCAAGCGCGTCCGGTTCTTCTCCACGGTCGAACTCGTCAACGCTCTCGAACAAGAGAAGCTTCAGGGCAAACCCGGCCAGATCGCGGCGCGGCTCACCCATTCCGATCTCGTCATCCTCGACGAACTCGGCTACCTGCCGTTCAGCGCCTCCGGCGGGGCATTGCTCTTCCATCTGCTGAGCAAGCTCTACGAGCGCACCAGCGTCATCATCACGACCAATCTCAGCTTCGGCGAGTGGGCCACCGTGTTCGGCGACCCGAAGATGACGACCGCGCTGCTCGATCGTCTTACCTACCGCTGCCACATCCTCGAAACCGGAAACGACAGCTTCCGCTTCAAAAACAGCTCGGCGAATGCCGCCAAACCCGCAAAGGAGAAATCTCGGAACTTGACGAACGCCTGAACCCGAAACCATCATCAAGCCGGGTCAGTTCTCAATGGAAACCCCGGGTCAAATCTCAGCGGAAATCGACACGAACGACGTTCTGCTGGACCAGCCACCCGTCGTGGACCTGCCCCACATCCTTGATGAACACCGTCGCATTGTTGACGAATTTGATCGGAATGCTGTTGAGATCGTCGATCGTCGATGGCAGCGCGTTGGTCCTCACCGTGTATTGCTTGTCGCCCAATTTCGCGGTCCCGGAAGGGACGGTGAAGGCTTGTGCGTTGACCGCGTTGACGACATCGTTCGGCGTCAAGCCTTTGGCCTGCAGTTTCAGAGGGTCGATATCGACCATGATCTGGCGATATTTTCCCCCCGCCGGGGTCGGCAGCGTTACGCCGTGAATCGGCGCGAGCTGCTGGCGTATCCGGTAGATGCCGTAGTCGTAAAGCTGAGCGCCGCTGAGCGTGTCGGAACTCAGCGAGATCTGAAGAACCGGCACGCTCGATGCGTCATAGCGCACGATGGTAGGAGGCTGAATGCCGGGCGGCATCAATGAGCGGATGGAGTTCGTGGCCGCGACAATCTGGGCGATCGCCAGATCGATGTCGACGTCGGGCTGGAAATAAAGCTTTTGAATAGAGATGCCGTTGAGGGTCTGCGCCTCGATATCCCTGATGCCGTTGACGCTGGTCGAGATCGAGTATTGGCTGTAGGTGGTGACCCGCTGCTCCATCTCTGGAGTTGACAGACCCGTTTCTTGCCAGATCACCGTCACGACGGGGATGTTGATCTCGGGAAAAATGTCGGTCGGCATGGATAGAATGGCCGACACGCCGAGCACCAGGATAAGCGCCGCTAGCACGAAAAACGTGTGCGGAAACTTGAGCGCAAAGCGGACTATCCCCATGACGCGCCTCTCGCCTTCCTAAGCCCTTTAGCCCTCTGATTAAACGCTTCGAGATCAGGCGGACGCCTTGCTCACGATCGGGCGGCGCGCGACGTACTCTATATCGCCGCGGCTTATGCCGATATCGCTCAGCTCATGGTCAGAAAGCTTAGCCAGTTCGCTTACCGCCTGGCGATATCGACGCTTGGCGTTGAGTTTCTCCGAGATCGTCTTGAGGGAGATCATTTTCTTGAGTTCCTCTGCTGTTTCGACCGACCGCCTGTTTGCTGCACTGCGAAATGATGCGCCGCGCAGGAAGCAGTAGGCTTGGGATTGGAGAACCAGATATGCGTTTCTCGCATTTCTATCGTCCACCTAAGGTCAAGGATCTACTCCGGTAAAATCCACAAACTGCTAGAATCATTGCTAGTTTGGCGATTTTTCTCAGGCGAAAAGCAGAAGTACCGTCGTGTGAATGCCTCATGGCTGGGATGCGGCGCCGCAAACACAAAGTCGTGACGTGTCGACGCCGGCGCGGCGTTGAGACTCAGTCGACACATGGCGATCAAATACGGGCCTTAGCCGTGAGGGCCGATAACCAAGCGGAAGGCGGGACGATGGCGCTCCAGTCTAGCCCTGCCGGTCGGCGGCGCGCGGGTGAGGATGTGGCGGTGTCGGCTCAATCCCCTATCGCTCGGTTTCCCGCGGCCAAGCGGTCCGGTCGCCCTTCTCCACCCATGCCAAGGTGAAGGCCGCCATGATCGAAACCATGCCGCTCGAACGGGGCCGCGGAAGCCTACGCGAAGATGATGGCAGGCAAGGCGCGTTTCAGGATGGTCCTGACGATGATCGACGCCCAGAAGGCGCTGTTCGCCACCGGGTCATCCCATGAGCGCCCAAGGCTATAGAATTCGCGTCGCGCAATTGGAGATATACGCCGAAGAAGAGGGTGAAGGCAGCCCAGCCTTGGTGTTTATCCGCTATTGGGGCGGCTCGCGGCGCACGTGGTCTTAGGTCATAGCGCCGCTCTCCAACCGCTTCCGCTGCATCGCGGTGGACCTGCGCGGCTGGGGCAAGTCCGACCGCCATGTCGATGACTACAGCCTCTTCGCTCAGGCCGACGACGTCGAAAGTGTAATCGAGGCGTTAAAGGTGAAGGACTTTGTTCTCGTGGGACATTCTATGGGCGTCAAAATCGCCCAGATACTGGCTGGCCAGCGCCCGGATGGCCTGCGAGCGGTCGTTCTCGTCGCCCCCGCGCCGCCGAGGCCCCTTCACCCCCGGATGCGCAAAAGTGATCGATGCTCGCCAGCTACACAACGCCCGAGGGCATCGCGGACGCCCTCAAAGTCATCAACCATCGGCCGCTGACAATCGCCCAGCGCCTGCAAGTCACCGAGGATTTGCTCGGGGGCGCGGAAGCCGCGCTGACTGCGCTAAAATTCTGGGCGTTTTTTTGCATGTCCTGTTCTGGATTGATCAGTCAATAACGGAGGTAATCATGGGTGAGCATCGCAAGTTGCTGGGAAAGGTCGCGATGGTTTTCGGCGGGTCTCGGGGCATCGGCGCAGCGATCGTTCGCCGCTTGGCCGAGGACGGCGCGGACGTCGCCCTGACCTACGTATCCGCGGCGAACAAGGCAACAGAGACCGTCCAAGCGGTCGAAGCCACAGGGCGAAAGGCTCTGGCCATAGAAGCCGACAGCCTGATGCAGCGGCGATTCAGGAAGCCGTCGCGAAGGCCGTCGACAGGTATGGCCGGCTGGACATCATCGTGGTCAACGCTGGCATTTTGCGCCTGGGCTCGGTCGAAACTGTCAGCCTTGAGGATCTTGATCGGATGCTGGACGTCAACGTGCGCAGCGTGTTCGTCGCCATCCGGGGGGCAGCGCCTAGGCTCACGGATGGTGGACGCGTGATCACCGTAGGCAGGAACACCGCCATTCGCACCGGCTTTCCCGGTTCCAGTGTCTATTCGATGACCAAGGCCGCCGTGGCGACCATGGTGAAGGGTATCGCGCTCGACTTCGCGCCTCGCGCGATAACCGTCAACAATGTTCAGCCTGGACCCACCGAAACCGATATGACAGTCGATCATCTGGAGATGGTGAAATCCCTGGTTCCCCTTGGACGAGTTGGGCAACCACGTGAGATCGCTGGCTTCGAGCTCGGCTGACGGAGCAGTTAGTGCAAGGAGACCTTTCACCGGACCAAGCGAAGGCTTTTGCCACAATGCTGATAACGTTGGTCGAAGGCGCCGTGGCGTTAAGCCGAGCGGCGCGAAGCCCGGAGGTGTTTGACATGACCGCAACGATGCCTCTGGATCAGCTTAAGAGCTTGATCGCGGCCACGAGTGTCTCGCCGTCGGGCTCCGGGCGCGCGCGGCTATGAAGGCCATAAATCAGATATCCATCGTCAGCACGGTTGACGGATCCAGACGTTCGAGCGCCATCGGCCCTTCTTGCCCAGTTCGATGTTGTTGACGTGTGGAGCAGTTCCATTCTTGAAAAGCGGCGGGAGTCGTGCTGCGATCGATATAGGCTGCCCATGCCGGCGTTGCTCTTAGCCCAGACAACGAGGTTGAGCGGGCCGAGACCCAACCTGCAAGCCGCCGTATGGACGATTGGGTAGCCCGCCAGCGTTCCTGCTCCCCTATCAGACGTCATAGCTTGGCCCGTCGGCGCACTATCAATGGCGCTTTACGAAGCGCCGTCCGTGTAAGGCCGGCACCGCGACCTCTCTATCTCAAAGCGCCTTTAGGCAGCCGCCGCTTCCAACGCTCTCCGGGTTTGAGATCGTCGCCGAATACATAGCGGCCTAGGATCTTGCGTTCTCGAACTGGCTGCAAGCCCTCGCTGGCCGAGGGTGATCGCGGCAAGGGCGCAACCACTGCGATCACAGGTTGTAAGTTCTCCAGCGAAGGACGCGCAAAGGATTTCCGCGGCTTGGCGGCCCGCTTCGCGCGTATAGTAATCGCGGACTCGCTATCGCCGGCGGCGGTCCCGGCCGGCGGCGCGGGACCGGCGGGCGGAATTACCGTCGCCCGGTCGAGCAGCCCCGCGGACGAAGTTCTTGCGGAAATCGGGGCGCTGAACGGCGGCGACACGATTTCGTTCGCGAAAGACTTCGGCCGCCGAACGACCTGTCCAACCACCGCTGTTGGCTTGGATTTGCGTGCCTGAGCGACTTTACGACGGAGATCTTTGACACCACGCTCGGCAAGGCCTTCAGCGAGGCGATGGCTCTGAAGTTCGATCTCGGCCAAGTCGGGCAGGATTCGGCCCGAAAGAGGCGCCGCCGCGGGTTCGGCAGCCGGCGCCTCGACTTTTGCGGTCTCGACCGCGGCCGAGATTCGAAGCGGCTTTCCGCCGGACGCGGACAGCGCGAGCTTCGTTTCGACCCACCCCAGATTCGCGCTCACGGCCCCGCGTTTTTGCCGTCGTCGGATTTCGACCGTGAACGAAGAAGGAGCGCGCTTCAAGAAAACCCCAAATATGCGTCGAATGAGCGGAATTGTCCAGGCCGCCGACCCTCTCTTGTCTGGAGGGGGCGCGCTGATCAAGGGTTATTTTTGGCGTTGCGCGTGTCGTGGTGCGGTCATACCCTAGGCCTTTTGTGTGGAGAATAAGATCCGGCGCCCCTTCCGTAGCGTTTAAGAAGAGCCGCCCCGATTCGTTCATTTTGCATCTCCGTCGTGCCATCGACATAGGCCACGATGCGTGACGATGTGAGCAGACGGTCGTAGCCGTTCTGCGGGAACAGCCCCACTGCGCCCATTGCTTGCATGCAAGCCGTCACGTTTCTGGTGGCCATCTCGGCGGAGAATTTTTTTGCGAGCGCCGCCTCGACCTGCGCATCATTGCCGCGCGCCACAACGTGGGCCGCTTGGAGAGTTAGTAGTCTCGCCGCCTCCAGGTTGGCCGCGACGTCAACCAGACTCCACCGCAGACCTTGATGGTCAAGAACAGGTCGCCCAAAGCTCTGGCGTTCGGCTGCGTACGCAACGGCAGTTCTGAGTGCCGTTTCGACCACTGCGCACGCCATTGCCGCGACATAAGTCCTCGCGCCGGAGATGCTCTTCAGGGCGCTCTTGAAGGCCTGGCCTGGAGGAGCAAAGAGGTCGCGGTCTGGGACTTTTACGCGGTTAAGGCGAACACCGCTCGCGCCGATGGCCGCCCCTCCGGTCAGTCGGTAAGGCGGCAACTTTTCGATCCCAGGCGCCTCAAGATCAACTATGAAACTCGCGATGCCCCTCCCACCTGCGCCCGGCTCTGTCTGGGCGTACATCACAAGAAGATTCGCGACGGCTCCGTTGGTGATCCAAGCTTTTTCGCCAGTAATCTCCCACCCACCCGGAACTTTGATCGCGAGCGTCCTGATTGCCGCAAAGTCACTGCCTGCCGCGGGTTCGGTGAGAGAGGGAGCGCAGATTAAGGAGCCCTTCATCAGGCCCGGTAAATAGCGCGCGATCTGTTCGGGCGTTCCCTCTCGCTCGATCCGGGTGACCGAGCCTTGCATATTGATCAGCGCGAAGGCGCACGGAAAGCACGAGCGCGCGATCGCCTCAGCTACGGCGACCTTTGCAAAGAAGCTTGATCCCGCGCCGCCATGCTGGGGCGAGATCTGCATCCCATTCAAGCCGCAGCTGACCCACTCCGCAATGACGGCCGCGGGAAGTGGCGATTTCTCTTGCTCCAGCCTCTCGACGATCGGCGCGATCGTGTCGTTGGCAAATCTCTCCGCGACATCGACTAGGGCGCGTTCTGAGTGAGTCAAAGGCAGCGTCAGACCAGGTGGTTCTTCCGGAAGGTACAAGGCTTCCCCCACGATTTTACGCTCACCTTCTCGAGCTCCAGCTCGCACATCCCAATGGCGCCTTCCGAGCCCCGAGAAAGGGACGCCAAGGAAAGCGCCATCAGCCGTTAGTGCGTCATCCATGCTCGGTCTACGAAGAAGGGGAGGCGCTCGCTGCGGCAAGCTATAGCATTGCACCCGATTTGAAGAAAAAGTTCGACGATCCGCTTTCACCAGCCGGTCACGCGCCGCCACTCGCCATCGTGTGCGAGGCGTGCGACCCACCGATGGCGCTATCGTGTGGAAAGGCTATCCGTGGATGAATTGCAGCAACAAACGACTGACCTTGGTTGCCGACACCCTCGCGGACGAGGGATTGCATCCGCCGCTCAGCGAAAGGCCCTTCACGTTCCCCACGCCGCCCGCAATTCGAATTGTGGGTTATCGCACCTCGTTTCCCGTGCCCTTCCCAATCTGCATTGTTGGAAACATCGGCTCGGGCATTGTCACATTCGGGTGAATTGCGCGCGCCCGGCATCTAATCGCCCGAATCTCGCTGTCCAAGAATGAATGGCTTAGGCCCTGAATTTGCAAAATGGCCTAGGCCGCTCTTCTGGCGGCGCTTGACTGTCTGAATACAAAGCTGGAACCTCAGGGCTGAGACCGCATTGTAGACAAGATCTTCGAGAATTCAAAGCGCACGAAATGGTGTATGAATATATTGGGCTCGTCGTGCGTTTGTTCGAACGAAGGTAGAGGAGGAACTCCGCTATGCCGCAAGTGAAGCGAGCCGCCAAGGGCAAGAGACCAAATAAAGCTGTATCCGTGCTGGGAATCGCCGGAGTGTCTTTGGCAGCGTCGACCGGCGGATCGCTCGCAGATATACCCCCGGTGTCGCTGGCATCGCTCCCTGCCGGATCGGTAGCCGATATACTCTGGCAGAATACGGCGCCGTTTCGGATCCCGTTCCTCGATGAGGAGGAAATCTCCGATGTCAGCCTGGCGACGTTCCATCTCTTCGACACAGACGACGTCGGAAACTCCCAGTCAGGCATACAACTTGCGTTCCGAGGCGGCTGCGGCTGCGGACACGGCGGCGGCTGCGGCGGCAGAGGCTGCGGCGGCGGCTTTCGAGGCTGCGGACACGGAGGCTTTGGCTGCAGGGGCTGCGGGGGCGGCTTTCGAGGCTGCGGCGTTGGCTTTCGAGGCTGCAGAGGCTGCGGCTTTGGCGGCTGCGGCGGCTGCGGTTTGGGCTGGGGCTGGGGCGGCGGCTGCTGCCTGTCATGGGGAGGTTGCGGCCTCTGCTAGCCGGAAGCGCCCTGCGATTACGTTGACAGAGGCAGGGCGTCATGCCGGGATTTGACAGGGTTCGGACCCGGCCAACGATCCTTGTTTGTAGCGCTTCCCAGGTGAAGCGGGCGTCTGGCGTGCGAAGAGCTGCAGACCGGGTGACGAACCCACCGAGAAACGCTGGCGGGCGAGCTTGACGACGGAGCGCTGGCAGCCGGACAATACGCGTTGCACTGGCGTTCGGAGCTGCGGCAAGCTGCGCGTACTGATCTCATGACAGGCGGTCTCGGAATCAAGTCTGCACAGGATAACGGCAAAGGCGTTCCGCGGTTCGCGCCGAATTTCACCGTCTATGTGCTACCCCCCGATGTCGTGTGCCTTTATTCCGAGGACCGGAAATTCTTGCTTCACGGCGAGCTCTATTGTGCGCTCGCCTCCGCGATCGGAACGGGCGAAAAGAGCTTTCGGGAGCTCGTTCGCGACCTGGAGAAGGATTTTGCATCAGACAAAATCCATGAGGCCCTAAAGCGGCTGGTCGAGCGCCGCTATATCCTTCCGGCATCCAGCGCTTCGAATGGCGTCGCAGCCGCCTACTGGGCGAGCCTCGGTCTGTCGCCGGAAACCGCGCAGCAAAATCTCCAGAAATGGCGCGTGCGCATTCAATCCATCGACGTGCAAGGGGAAACGGAGCTCGGGACCGCCCTGAACGAGTTGGGCGTTCGCGTCGTTAAGCGCTCCCCCAATCTGACGGTCACCTTGGTAAACGATTATCTCGAAGCACGATTGGCCGAATTGAACCAGCAGCATTTGTCGGATGGCGCCCCGTGGGTGCTCGCCCAACCCTCCGGCATTTTCCCACTGGTGGGGCCGGTGTTCAGACCGGGGCAGAGCGCCTGCTGGATGTGCCTTGCCGAGCGGATGAAAAGGAATCGGGAGATCAAGGCGCTCCTCGACCGCAGAGACGCCCGCTGCGTCGCCGTTTCACCTCTGGCTCAACAGACCTTAGGACAGACCGCCATCCAACTTGCGGCCGTCGAGATCGCGAAAGCGATCGCCACCGATTTTCGCACGCAATTAAGCGATCACATCATCAGCCTCGACCTCATGGGCTCGACCATTGTGAAGCATCATGTGGAGGCCCGCCCACAATGCCCGACCTGCGGCCGCAAGAAACTGCGCGATCCGCGCCGTGCGCCGGCGCCCCTCGAGCTTGGCGCGGGCGGCAAAGTCGTCATGACGAGTGGCGGGTATCGCAGCGTTTCGTCATCGGCCACGGTTGCTCGTTTCCGCAGGCACGTGAGCCCGCTCACCGGCGTCGTCTCGCGTCTCGAGCGGATCCAAGCCGATTTGCCCTTGAACACCAACTACTATGCCACGCACAACTTTTCAGGTCCGGCGGAGACGGTCCATGAGCTCAGGTCGGGGCTGGGCGGCGGCAGCTTCGGCAAGGGCAGCACGGCCGAACAGGGCAAGGCCAGCGCGCTCATGGAGGCAATCGAACGCTATTCCGGGATTTTTCAGGGCGACGAGATCCGGGTAAAGCGGCGGTTTGCCGATTTCCCGTCAGGTGAGGCCATTCCTCCAAACGAAGTCCTGCTGTTCAGCGACGCGCAATTGCGCCAGGACTCGGCGCCGACGCCCGGCCCGGACCAGCGGGAGGCGATCCCGGCGCTCTTTGATCAATCCGCAAAAATCGAGTGGTCGCCGGTCTGGTCTTTGCGCGACGCGCGCTTCAAATATCTTCCGACCAGCCTGCTGTATTTTTTTTACCGGGGCGCTGCCGCCTTCGCAACGGATTCCAATGGCTGCGCGGCCGGCAACACGCTCGAGGAGGCGATCGTCCAGGGATTCCTTGAGCTGATCGAAAGGGATGCCTACGCCATCTGGTGGTACAACCGGCTGCAGCGGCCGGAATTGGACCTCGGTCAGTTCGATGATTCCTATATCCGCGATCTGCAACAGCAGCTGGTCCAAGCCGGCCGCCGGCTTTGGGTGCTCGACGTGACCAGCGATCTCGGGATCCCGACGTTTGTGGCGGTCACGCACTGGATGCAAAATGGACGTGAAAACATTGAATTCGGTTCCGGCGCGCATTTCGATGCGCGAATCGCCTTGTTGCGGGCGCTAACGGAGCTGAATCAATTTCTATCCCTGGGTCTCATGGGCGGCGGGACGGGTGAAAAATCGACCCTTGACGGAACCACGCCCCTACGCCTGCAGGACCATCCCTATCTGACCCCGAGCGGTAATCGCATGGTCCAACCGGAGTTCGGCTCAAAGTTTGGCCATCTCGACACGCGCGAACAGGTGAAAGCCTGCGTCTCGCTCGCGAAGCAAGCGGGCCTCGATTTCCTCGTCCTCGATCAGACGCGTCCCGACATCGAGGCGCCGGTCGTCCGAGTGATCGTTCCGGGATTGCGTCATTTCTATCGACGCTTCGCACGCGGACGGCTTTACGATGTGCCGGTAAAGCTTGGATTGCGTGACCGTCCCCTGAAGGAAAACGAGCTCAATCCGATTCACCCCCATACCTGAAGGCGACTCCGGCTTGCCCGCTCCGGCGCCAAAGAGAGTGCGATCGGTCGCGCCGGCAAAAGCTTCCGCCCGGCTCCGCCAGCGCATCAGGCTCGAAGCGCAGGGGAATGGAGATATCATCGCCTGTTTCGATGGCCATTCGGTCGGCTTGGGAACGTTCAGCACGGCCGCGGCGGATCGCGCAAAGGAACTGCGCACAGGTCTGCCGCTCAGCTCGATCTCGTCCGTCAGGCGGAATATCGACAAAGAGATTGGTCTCTTGGTCCGGCGATTGGCCGGGCACGGTCTCTTGGAGTACCGCCTCGGGCGGTCGCCGGACGGCGTGGACCTGGTCGTCGTCGAACCGCAGGTTCCTGATTATTGGCCGCGGATGGCGCAACTCGGCAATGCCGACTCTCTCGTCCTGTCGCGGTTTGCATATCTGCGACGGCGCGGCAGCGAGATGGTACTGGAATCGCCGCGCGCCGGCGCGTTGTTCAAAATCTGCGATCCGAAGATTGCAGCGGCCATCGCCATGCTCTCTACCCCACAGCAGATCAAACAGCTGCGTCAGCAGGAAGGTTTTCCGGGGGTCGAGCTTCTCGCCCTGCTCCTCGATTGCCAAATCCTTTTCAAGGTTGGCGCCGGTGGCGAAAGTGGGCTTCGACTGGCCGAGGGCGACCACAGCCTCGCTCTTTGGGACTTTCATGATCTTCTATTCCACACGCGCAGCACGAAAGGTCGGCACGGCAATCCGCTAGGCGGAGGTTATCCGTACGTCGGCGTCATTTCTCCGCTGCCAGCGGTGCGGCCCGGCTGGCCCGGAAAGAGGGTCGATCTGCGCGAGTTCTCGGCAGCGCACCCGGAGCCGACCTCGCCAGTCGCAAAGCTCCTGCGAGAACGCCATTCGACGCGCAGCTTTGATGACCAGCGACCGATCACGCTCGCCGAGCTTGCGCAGTTTCTTGAGGGAGCCGCGCGCATCCTGTCGAGATCGGACACGAAGCTCGACCTCGACGAGGGCGAACACACCGTCAGGCCGTATCCCTCGGCGGGCGCCGCTTACGAGCTCGAGCTCTACCTGGCCGTGGCCTCATGCGAAGGCCTTGCACGTGGTTTTTACCATTACGACGCCGGCGCCCACGCGCTGGCGCCGATCGGCGTCCCCGCGAATGAGCTCGAAGCGCTGCTGGCAGAAGCTGAAGACGCGATGGGTGAGCCCGCTGCGCCCCAGATCTTGATCACGATCGCCGCGCGCTTTGGCCGGATTTCATGGAAGTATAGCTCGATCGCCTATGCGCTCATTCTGAAGGACGTGGGTGTACTCACGCAAACACTCTACTTGATGGCGACCGACATGGGGCTCGGTGGATGTGCGATCGGGATCACGAATATCGATCTGTTCGCAAGGATGACGGGAGTCGAATTCCACGTCGAGGGACCGGTCGGTCAATTTGCGCTCGGTCGCGGCGCGAAATCGGAAGCTTCCGACTGACACTCGCACGCCTCGGTATGGCTCACGCAACGGCCACGCAAATGGCGATGGCGCGGCTGAAGTCGGCGGGCAATTGCAGTTGGGGCTCCTTGCCTTTGGATGGAGTTGGTTTGTCTGCTTTCCCGGCAGCGGGCCCGCGACACCGGTCCGGTCGATCCGTTTGGATTTTCTTGGCTTTGCCCGGTTTCGCTGCGAGAACCCCCGATTTTGAGCGTTGGATTTCCTTGGATTTCCTTGGATTCTCTCGTCCGAATCGAGACTTATCAATGGGTTACGCGAACTTTAGCAGGAAAAATATTTCTCGCTCCTTTTTCCCGGCGTGGAGAGGCGCCGGAACGGGAACCCACGGTCGAGGGCATGCGGAAGCGCAGGATTGTCCATGGGGCAAGCTTACCTTGTTTTCTGATTTTCTGCAATAGATTGTCGTCCGAATCGCAGCTCGCTCTAAATCCGCGGTTCCCGGTTTATCACGACCTTCGGCGGCTCAGCGCATCGGCGGGTCGCGCGATGCGGCGCGCTCGAAATATACGACAGCTTTGCGAATGCGCCTGTCAAGCAGTGCGAATATGGCGCCCTGAGGGTCGGTGCAATGGACGATCCAGGCGCCTCCCGGCACTGCAGTCGGGCCATACAGGATTTGTCCCCCGCCAGCTTCCACGCGCTTCGCCGCCGCCTGGACGTCGTCGATGTTGAAATAGTAAAGCCAGAAGGGAAGCGGCAATGTCGCAGGCTTGGTGAGCATGCCGCCGATCTCCTTCCCTCCGGCGGAGAACCCCTGATAAGTGCCCATCCCGCCGGTGTGGCTGTCCGCTTTTTGCCAACCAAATAGATCGCCGTAGAAAGCGAACGCCTTCTCCCAGTCGGTGGCAAGCAACTCATGCCAGCCCACGCCCCCCGGCGCGCCGAGGTCGGCGGACTGCGCCCGGCCGGAATTCTGCCCCTTGACCAACGCAAGCGTTGCCATTTGCGGGTCGGCGACGACCGAAAAGCGGCTGATGTTGGGGAGGTCCGTCGGTGGGACGTAGACCGCACCGCCAAGCTGCCTGGTCCGGTCGACGGCAGCGTCCACGTCGTCGACTCCGACATATCCAATCCATTGCGGCGTCACACCCGCTCTCCTCGCGTCCTCCGGCAGGCTCATCAGCCCGGTGACGGGAGAATCTCCGGTGGTGAACAGGCTGTAGGTCAAGCCGGGCGCCGAGGCGTCCCGCGTGCCCCAGCCCACGACACTGGCATAGAAGGCCTTGGCGGTTTCTACGTCTGTCGTCATCAGCTCGTACCAGACGAAACGGCCATGAGAATTGACCAAGTCTGCTTTTCCTTTCGAGCCCGCAAAGAAGTCGCGACCGCATTGAGGCGATCAGACAAAATCAGGCCGAGCGCAGAAAATATCGGAACGGATTGCTCATTGTGAGAAGCTACCACCGTGAGAGGCCACCCGGAAATTGCTCTGACATCATCCTCGCCTGCGCCCGTGACGCGGCCCCGCGGGACAACAAGGAACAATAAGTGACGACAACGCTGATTAGAAACTGCCGCTTCGCCATCGTGTGGGATGATGAAGCTCAGTCGCATGTCTACCGATCGGGCATCGACGTCGTGATGGCTAAAGACCGCATCGCCTTCATCGGCGAGAAATATGACGGCGAAAGCGACCGCGTCATGGACGGCGCGAACTTTCTCGTCATGCCCGGTTTGATCGACATTCATTCGCATCCGTTCAGCGAGCCGATGAACAAGGGCATGTGGGATGAGGTCGGAAGCCACAAACTCTACAACACCTCTCTCTATGAGTATCTGCCCGTTCTGAACCCGGACGAAGACGGCGTGAAAGCGTCGTATGGCGTCGCGCTTTCCGAAGTCCTGCTGTCGGGCGTCACGACCCTCTGCGACCTCTCGCTGCCGACCGAAGGCTGGCTCGACATTCTTGCGGGCTCTGGCTTGCGGGTCAGCGTCGCGCCGATGTTCCGGTCAGGCCGTTGGTTCACGCGCAACGGCTTCGTCGTGGAATACGATCTTGACGAACGACGCGGCTATCAGGCTTTCGACGAAGCGCTGCGAGAGATCGACAAAGCGGAGGCCTATCCCGGAGGACGCCTCACGGGCATGATCTGTCCCGCACAGGTCGACACCTGCACCGAAGGTCTTCTTCGCGACGCGTTCAGCGAAGCGACCAAGCGCGCCCTGCCCTATCAGACGCATGCCGCGCAATCGTTGACGGAGTTTCACGAAATCGTCCGGCGGCACGGTAAAACCCCGATCGAATGGTTGGACTCGCTTGGCGTGCTCTCGCCGCGCACAATCATTGGTCACGGCATCTTTCTCGATCATCACCCCTGGACGCACTGGCCTGAGACCGATGATCTCGGGGCGCTGGCGAGCAGCGGTTCGACCGTCGCGCATTGCCCAACCGTATTCGCGCGGCGCGGCATCGCGCTGCGCGATTTCGGGCGCTATGTGCGTCGCGGCGTCAACATGGGCATCGGCACGGATGTCTACCCGCACAACATGCTCGATGAAATGCGGCTTGCTTCCTACCTCGGGCGCGTGGTTTCGGAGAGTCCGCGCAGCGTCAGCGTGACGGACATATTCAACGCCGCGACCATCGGCGGGGCGCGCGCTCTCGGGCGCGACGATATCGGGCGGCTCGCGGTCGGCTGCAAAGCGGACGTCGTGATCGTGGACTGCGCCCATCCCGCCATGAGACCCTGTCACGATCCGCTTCGATCGCTCGTCTATTCCGCCTCCGACCGGGCGGTGAAGCACGTCTTTGTCGATGGCGAGCAGGTCGTCCGCGACCAGAAGGTGCTGACCATCGACTACGAGGCAGCGAGCGCCGCGCTAGAGGAGGCTCAGGCGCGAGGCTTGTCGCGAATCCGCCAACTCGACTGGGCGGGGCGAAACGCGGAGGAGATCGCGGGCTCCGCCTTCCCCCGACGGTGAGGGAGGCTTTTCGGGCGCGTACACAAGTTTACACGCACCAATGATTTCAATGGCCATGACGGATCAACCCGAGCGCAAATTACTCTGGGATTCCGTCCGCGGAGGCGCGACCGCTCACCCCTCACACCAGCCTTGTGTCGGCGATCGCCCATTCGATGGTCGCGACATCATGGGGAGCCAGGATCGGCGTTTCGGCGCGATGTTGCTGCTTGGCGGTCACGCGCGGGCCGGCGGGGATCTCGACCACGTAGCGGATCATCTCGCCCATGAAGACGGTTTCCCGCACCGTCGCGCTCATGGAATTGACGGGTCTGCCATCGGCCACGGGCGAGGCTCCCACCGTGATCTTCTCCGGTCGGACCATGCACAGGCAGTCGTTCGCGTCCGTCAAACTCGACGCCGGCGCCCACAGCAGAACGTCGCCGATCTTCAGAGCGAGCAGTCCATCCGTCTCCTTCCCCACGATCGTCGCCTCCAGAAGATTGGCTTCGCCGACGAAGGAAGCGACGAAGCGATTGGACGGCGTGTCGTACAGCGCCTTGGGCGAACCGATTTGCGCGATCCGGCCTTCGTTCATCACCGCCACCCGGTCCGACATCACCAGCGCCTCCTTCTGGTCATGCGTCACATAGATGAAGGTGATGCCCAAACGGGCATGCAGCCGCTTGATCTCCAGTTGCAAGTCCTCACGCAGCTGCTTGTCGAGCGCGCTCAGCGGCTCGTCCATAAGCAGCACGGGCGGATTGAAGACGATCGCACGCGCGATCGCGACGCGCTGCTGCTGGCCGCCGGAGAGCTGCTGGGGAAAGCGCGCCTCGTAGCCCGAGAGCTGGATGAGATCGAGCATACGCTGGACATGCTCGCGGATCTCAGGCTTGGCGATGCCGCGCTGTTTGAGCGGGAAGGCGATGTTCTCAGCGACCGTCAGATGCGGAAACAAGGCGTAGTTCTGGAACACCATGCCAATGTTGCGCCGATAGGCGGGCACATGCGTCACCACCGAGCCGCCGATCAGGATGTCGCCCGCCGTCGGCTGCTCGAAGCCGGCGATCATCATGAGCGTCGTGGACTTGCCGGAGCCGGAGGGCCCAAGGAAGGTGATGAACTCGCCCGGCTCGATGTCGAGGCTGAGGTCGTCAATCGCGCGATATCGGTCGAAGGTCTTGACGATATGGCGGAGCGCAACCGGCGCGCCGGCCTGCCGCGACGATCCGGACTGAACCTGATCAGAAGGCATGACCATCATCCGCGACGACACCCGACTTTGGCTGAGGTTTTGAGCCGTTGGTTGGAATTATGAGTATGAGGCTGCGATCCGATTGTCGAGGCAGCGGTCCCGCGACCCCTCAAAAGACCTTTGACGCGACCGCTCTATTGCCGATAGGCTTTCCGCCGCTACCGTCATGCCGGGATCGGATGGCAAAGGCGATGCTTAACCGCAGATTGTCTCTGGGCGCCTCCGCGATAAGACCGTCGCCCGGCGCCCTTCTCGCCGCGCCGCTCGTTCTCTATCTGCTTGTCTTCTACGCCTATCCCGTTCTCCTCATGCTGCAGCGAAGCGTGTACGAGAAAGGGTGGACGCTCGAGGTCTTCAGCAAGCTCCTGCGCGACCCCGTCTTTTGGCGAGTCATGCAGATCACGGGAACGATCAGCCTCATCGTCACGGTCGCTTGCCTGCTGCTCGCCTATCCGCTCGCGCTGTTCCTGGCCCGCTGCCGCCAATCGACGGCGAACCTTCTGATCATCCTCGTCCTGATCCCGTTCTGGACCAGCATCCTGGTGCGGACCTATGCCTGGATGGTGTTGCTCGGCAGGCGCGGCATCATCAATGATTTTCTAGTCGGCACGGGGCTGATCGACCAGCCGCTGCGGCTTCTCAACACGCGCCTGGCGGTCTGCGTGGCGATGGTCCATGTTCTCTTGCCGTTCATGGTGCTGCCGATCTACTCGACATTGAAGAGCTTGGACTGGCGGCTCGTTCGCGCCGCCGAAGGCCTTGGCGCTCGGCCTCTCGCCGTGTTCCGGCAGGTCCTGCTGCCGTTATCCCTGCCCGGCATTTCGGCCGGCTGCATCCTTGTCTTCACGCTGGCCATCGGCTTCTACATCACGCCCACTTTGGTTGGCGGCTCCGGCGACCTGATGATCTCGATCCTTATTGCCAATGAAGTGAACATTCTCGACTGGCCCCAGGCAGCCGCCATGGCGGTCGTGCTTCTGGCTGTGGTGCTCGTCATCTTCGCCGGCTTCACCCGCATCATGGGGATCGAGAAAATCTTCCAGGGTCAACGCTGATGGGCGCCGTCTGGAGGATCGCCTTTCTTGGCCTGGTCATCCTGATCTTCGCCTATCTCTTGTTCCCGATTCTCATCGTGATCCCGCTGTCCTTTTCCTCGGGCAAGTATCTGACATTTCCGCCACCCGGTTTCAGCCTGCAATGGTACGCCAACTTCTTCACCCGCTCCGCCTGGACCGATTCCGCGTGGCTCAGCATCTGGGTCGGCCTTACTGTCACGGCGCTCTCGACACTCCTGGGAACGCCGGCGGCCATCGGCCTCGTCCGCGGCAAGTTCGCGGGCAAGAAGCTCGTGAACGCCCTCATCCTGTCGCCGGTAATTGCGCCGGGCATTATTGTCGCGATCGGCCTCTATTTCGCCTACGCGAGTTATGGGCTCGTGGGCCGCCCGCTGGCTCTCGTCCTCGGGCACACGGCGCTTGCCGTGCCCTTCGTCGTAATCAATGTCTCCTCGACGCTCTACGGCGTCGACCGCCGTCTCGAATATGCAGCGCTCAGTCTGGGCGCGAGCCCTTGGGCGACGTTCCGACAAATCACGCTGCCGCTGATCCGGCCGGGCATCTTCGCCGGCGCGGTCTTCGCCTTCATCACTTCGTTCGACGAGTTGCTTGTCGCCCTGTTTTTGTCCGGCACGACGGCGGTCACGCTGCCGCGGAGGATGTGGGAGCAGATCCGCTTCGATATCGATCCGACGCTGGCTTCGGTCTCGACTTTACTGATCACGATCACGACCAGCCTGATGGTCGGCGCAGAACTCATGCGCCGCCGGTCCGAGCGTCTTCGCACCGCCCCAGTTGGCCGATAGCTTCAACAGCGTGAAAGGGAGCATAGAAATGGACGAGAAAATTAAACAGGCCCTTGCAGCCATGGCGGGGCAGCCCCTGCATGTGGCTGACTATTCGCGGCGCCAGTTCATCGTAAACGCCGGCCGCTACGGCCTGACGATGGCGGCCGCGGCCGCGCTGACGCAGCCCTTCGCCTTTCCGGCTGCGGCGCTGGCGGCCGATGTCGAATTGCCCAAGATCGATTCGATTCCCGACAAGCTCAAAGGCAGCGGCACGGTGCGCGTATGCTCCTATGGCGGAGCCCTGCAGGACGCGCAGCGCAAGGCCTATTTCAAGCCTTTCGAGGAATTGTCGGGCATCAAGGTCATCGAGGCGGAAGGCCCCGATCCGGCCAAGGTCAAGGCGATGGTCGACAGCAAGAACATCGAATATGACGTGACCGAGCTCGACGGCGCCGATGTTCTCAACCTCGCCAAACAGGGCGAGTATTGGGAGCCTATCGATTATGCCCTGTTCGACGTCGACAATATCGATCCAGTGTTCCGCAAGAAACTCTACGTCAATATGCTGCCCTACGCCCAGATCTACGCCTATCGCACCGACGCGTTCAAAGGAAAGGCGCCCAAGGACAACAAGGATCTCTGGGACACGGCGAATTTCCCCGGCCCTCGCTCCCTTCAGTCGGGCGCCAGCGGATCGAACGCCGACCTCGAGGTCGCGACCATGGCCACGGGCGTGTCGCCAGATAAGGTTTATCCGGTCGATCTCGACAAGGCCTTCGCGAGCCTCGCCAAGATCAAGCCCAATGTGAGCAAATGGTGGGACGCCGGCGCCATCCCCGCGCAACTCTTAAATGACGACGAGGTGGTGATGGCCACCGCCTGGAACGGCCGCATCGCGGCGATTCAGGCGAACAAAGCGCCGGTCGAGATCGTCTGGCAGGATCAATTGCTGCGCAACGATTGCTGGGCTGTCATCAAAGGCGCCGCCAACGCCGCGAACGCCCAGAAGTTCACCGCCTTCATCACCATGGCCGCGCCGCAGGCTCGACTCTCCTCATTAATCCCCTATGGCTTTGTCAACAACAAGTCGGCGGCCTATCTCTCGGCGGAGCGGCTCAAGATCCTGCCCACCGCGCCCGACATCAAGAGCAAGCTGATCAATTTCGACACCGAATGGTGGATGGCCAACCTCGACGACATCAACAAGCGCTGGAACGCCTTCATCGTCGGCTGACCTTATCCGACAGACGCCGGCGGCGGCAGCGCTGGCCGGCGTCTGTCCCATCCCACATCTCTCGGAGCCCTTGATGCCGAACGACCATTCGGCCGTGACCCGCGATTGGGGTCCGGCCGCGCTGACGCCGGCTAAACAGACGGCTTTGGACTGGCTCAAGGCGCACGCTGCCTGGCTCTCGGAACGGCATAAGGAGGTCTGGGATTTTCACGAACCAGCGTGGCGGGAATATCGATCCGCGGCCTGGTATGTGAAGCTGTTGCGCGAACAGGGCTTCGAGGTGGAAGAAGGCACGGCGACGATGCCGACCGCCTTTCGCGCCACGTTCGGCAAAGGCGAGCCGGTTGTCGCCACTTATGCGGAATACGACGCCGTGCCCGGCAACAGTCAGGATCCCGTGCCTTTTGAGAAGCCGCGCAACGGCGTTCACAAATATGCCGCAGGCCATACCGACCCGCATTCGGCGCTGGGGCTCGGCGCGCTGGGCGGCCTGCTCGCGGCCAAGGCGGCAATGGAGAAGCACGGTCTGCCCGGCAAGCTCGTCTTGTTCGGCGAGCCAGCAGAGAAGGTGTGCGGCTCAAAGCCTGTGCACGCGGCCCACGGCTATTACGACGACCTCGACGCGACGATCGCCTTTCACCCGGCCTTCAGCACTGCGCATGCCAATACGGTCATCTGGGACACCCATTGCGGCAGCTATTGGAGCCGGATGTACAGCTTCGAGTGTCCGAACCCCGAGCAATGGTCCGGCATGGGCGCAGGCGAAGGCGCTTCGGCGCATACGATGGCGCGGGCGCCCGGCGCGATCGACGCTGTCTGCCTCATGTACATGACGAGCAAGATGACCAAGGAGGCGATGCTGCCGCATACCGGCACCTGGACCATCAACGAAGCGATTCTCGCCGCCGGCCAGGCGACGGCCGACAATCTCGCTCCCAATTTCAGCCAGATCCAATATTCGAGCCGCTGCCCGACCCTGGAAATGCAGGAGCGCGTCTACGCGATCCTCGACAACAACGCCGACAATGTCGCGCGGATCACGCATTGCATAGTACGCAAGGAATGGGTGACCAAGACCCGTCCGGGCCTCCCCAACCATGCGCTGGCGTCGCTCGCTTACGGCAATCTCGCGCTTGTCGGAACGCCTAGCTGGGGCGAGGAGGCCAAGCGGTTTGGCCGCGAGATCCAGAAGAACCTGGGACTTGAGCCGATGGGGGACCCAATTCATCCTGCGATGACGGCGCTGACGACGCCGGAAGAGGATGAGGCGCGCCTGCGCGCCATCCTGCCGCCCTGGCAGAAGAACTACACGTCGGACGACTACACGGAATACACTTGGCACTGTCCGACGGCGCACGTCTATGTCGGACGCGCGATGCTCGCGCCGCCGCAGCCGGGCTATCAATATCCAGCCTGGGTGTGGAACGCGCTCGGTGGTTTCCCCGCGACGATCGACCCAACGGTGCAGGCCGCCGCTCGCGCCATCGCCGGCAGCCTGGTCGATCTCATGACCGATCCGCAGGCCCTCGCGGCGGCGCAGGCCGAATTTCGCGAGCGCACAGGCGGGGGCCTCGGAGGCAAGACGTGGCTCGCGCCGCTCCTGCCGAAGGATTTCCAGGCGCCGATTCATTACCGCTGGCCCGAATATGTCAGCACGCCGCGCGGCGCGGAATGGTGGCTGCCGCAGGGCGCCTGATTTTCACATCCCGAGCGCCATCTTAAAGCGACCGTAAGCGATCCTCGCCTTCACACCAATGGGCCAAAACCGGTGCAGCCGGATCGGCTCCAACGCGGACCTTACCGGCATATCCAGGTCCGCCGCCGGCGTTCCGGTGATGCGGCGGGCTATTTCAGCCCCCATTGCGGTCGCCATCGCGACGCCGCGGCCATTGTACCCAAGGCAAGCGATGACCTTGTCGGCCGGCTCATTAAGGTGAGGATAGTGATCCAAGGTGAGCGCCAGTTGGCCGTTCCAGCCATGCGTCCACTGAGGATCGCCAATAAAGGGCCAAAGCCGCTTCGCGTAGGCTATGAGGTCCAGAAAATCGTTGGGGCTTTCGAGCGTCCGCAGTCGGCTCCGTCCGCCCATCAGAAGCCGGTTGGAGACGTCAAGTCGGTAGTAGACTGTGATGTCCTCGTGCTCGTAGAGGACGGTTCCCATTGGCAAGATTCGCCTTGCGATGTCCGACGGAAGCGGTTCGGTCGCCACGATCCCGCTGTAGACGGGGATAAGGGTTTGCCGAAGGCCCGGCCAAAGCTCGTTCGTGTAGCCGTTTGTGGCGAGGACCAACCAGTCTGCTGTAACGGTCCCTTCCGGAGTCACAACGGCCCATGACGCGCCTCGCCGGTCCACGGCGGTCGCCTTCGCCCCGCCATGGATGGCGGCGCCAGCGCGAATGGCGGCGTCGGCCAGCCCCCGAGCATAGCCAAGGGGATTGAGCGAGCCGCCTCGACGATCCAGCGCCCCGCAAAGGTACCGCTCCGCGCCGGTCGCATGCGCGATCGCCTCGCGCTCCAGCAATTCGACCGGCGCTCCGCGGTCCTTCCAGGCCGTTGTGGCCTGACGAAGAAACTTGGCCGAACCGTTCGAGAAGGCCGCGCGGATCGTGCCGCTTTGGTTCGCCTCACACCTGATCTGTAGCTCTCGAACAAGCGCGAATACGCGGTCAGGCGCGCCGCCCGAGAGCGCTGCCATCCGCCGCCCCAAATCGCGGCCGAAATGGCGCTCTATTTCCTCAGGTTCATGCTTGAGCCCCGGATTCACTTGGCCGCCATTGCGGCCCGAGGCGCCCCATCCAGGCTCTCGAGCTTCCAAAACCGTCACATCGGCGTCGCGCTGAGCGAGATGGAGGGCCGTCGACAATCCTGTGAAGCCGCCGCCGACCACCACGACGCCCGTGCGCTTGTCGCCGCGAAGCGGGGGGGTTGCGACCGCGTCCCGCGCAGTCTCGGCATAGAGGCTGCGCGGAAGGCTGTTTCTTTCAGGTTCGATAGCGTCGGCCATGATTGTCCGATTGCGTCTAGGCGACGTGCTTTAGCGTTCGCCCTTCGACGTCCTTCACGCGGAGGTTTTCGGGGTCATATAGCGGCTTGAGCGAAGCTTTTGCGCGGAGCCTCGCGCCCGCCACCTCGATCTCGAACCGACCGCCTTGGATGAATTCCGGCGTCACAGCCTCGCCGGCGTTTTCAACATAGCCGAGACCGATCGCGCGACCGATCGTATGCCCGAACATGCCCGACGTGATGCGTCCGACAATCTCGCCCTCGCGAAGGATCGGCTCATTGTGATAAAGCAGCGGCTCGACGTCCTCCATCGCGAATTGGACGAGCCGGCGAGCCAGCCCTCGCTCTTTCTGGCGGAGCAACGCGTCGCGCCCAATAAAGCCTCCGGGCTTATCCATCGCGACTGCGAAACTGAGGCCGGCTTCGAGCGGCGTGTCCTCGTCCGTAATGTCGTGGCCCCAATGGCGATAGCCCTTCTCAATGCGAAGCGAGTTCATGGCATGATAGCCGGCGAGCTTGAGACCGGCCGGTCGCCCCGCTTCGCTGATCACATCGAAGACGCCTTGAGCGAATTCACTGGGGATATAAAGCTCCCAACCCAGTTCGCCTACGTAAGTGATGCGGCTCGCTCTCGCGCGCGCGTAGCCGAGATCGATGATCTGCGACGTGGCGAACGGGAAAGCTTCGTTCGACAGGTCGGCGTCCGTGAGCGGCTGCAACAGATCGCGAGCCCGCGGCCCCATGACGCCAAGAACCGCCTGAGCGGACGTCACATCATGAACGCCGACTCGCGCACCCTCCGGAATGCTGCGCTTTAGCCAGGCCAGATCGCGCGTCTGCGAGGTCGCAGCCGTCACGACGAGATAGCGATCGTCTGCCTCTCTTGTGACGGTCAAATCAGCTTCAATTCCGCCGCGTTCGTTGAGCCACTGGGTATAGACGATCTTCCCGACGGGGACCGCGACATCGTTTGCTGAGATGCGATTGAGGAGTTTCTCCGCGTCCGGACCTTCGACGACAAATTTGGCGAATGACGATTGGTCGAACAGGCCGACCGTCTCGCGAACCGCGCGATGTTCGTCGGCGGAAAGTGGAAACCAGTTCTGCCGCCCGTAACTGTATCGGTATTGCGGCGTCTCTCCCGCGGGCGCGTACCAGTTTGGGCGTTCCCAGCCGGCGGCCTCGCCGAAGCAGGCGCCCGCCGCCTTGAGCCGATCATGCAGCGCGGAACGGCGTGCGCCGCGCGCCGATTCCGGCTGGCGAAACGGCCAGTGCATGGCGTAGAGCAGGCCCAGGGTCTCCGTCGTGCGATCGCGGAGGTACGCCCGGTTTCGCTGGAACGGCATCATCCGGCGGATGTCGACGTCCCACAGATCCATCGGCGGGTGCCCGTCGACAATCCAATCCGACAGAACCTTCCCCGCGCCGCCCGCTGACTGTATGCCGATCGAGTTAAATCCCGCCGCCACAAACAGGTTGCGCACTTCCGGCGTCTCACCAAGCAGGTAGCGGTCGTCGGGCGTGAAGCTTTCAGGACCGTTGAAGAAGAGCTGTATCCCCGCCTTGCCAAGGGCCGGAACACGGTGGATCGCAGCCTCGAGCAGAGGTTCGATGTGCTCGAGATCCTCTGGCAACTGGTCGAACGAGAAGCTCTCGGGGATACCGTTCATTCCCCATGGCTTGGCGACGGGCTCGAACCATCCGACAAGAAGTTTGCCAGCGTCCTCCTTGAAGTAAGCGCACCGGTCCGCGTCGCGCAACACGGGAAGGTGGCGCGTAAGCGCCGGGATCGGTTCGGTGACGATGTAGAAGTGTTCCGCCGCGTGCAAAGGCACTGCGGCCCCAGCTCTCGCGCCGAGCTCACGCGCCCACATGCCAGCGCAGTTCACGATGACGTCGGCCTGGATGTCGCCGAATGCGCCTCGAACGCCGATGGCCTTGCCGTTTTCGACGATGATCTGGTCTACCTTGGCGTCTTCGATGAGCCGCGCTCCGCGGCTCCGCGCGCCTCTCGCGAGCGCCTGTGTTGTGTCGATCGGATTGGTCTGGCCATCTCTGGGCAGATGCACCGCGCCCAAGAGATCGTCGGCGTTGAGGAACGGCCAGAGCGCAAGAGCCCGTTCCGCGCTGACGACATCGACTTGCAGACCGAACGAGCGCGCCATGGAGGCGCCTCGCTTCAATTCCTCCATGCGGCCGTCGCTTGTAGCAATGGCAAGCGAACCGATCTGACGGAAACCGGTCGCTTGGCCAGTCTCCTTTTCGAGCGTTTCGTAGAGCTCGGTCGTATATTGTGCGAGCCTCGTCAGATTGCGGGTGGCGCGAAGCTGACCAACCAGACCAGCGGCGTGCCACGTCGTTCCGCAAGTGAGTTGCTTTCGTTCGAGAAGCAGGACGTCCGTGCAGCCGCGTAGTGTCAGGTGATAGGCGACACTGCAGCCGACGATCCCTCCGCCAACGATGACAATTTGCGCCCGCTTTGGCAGATCGCTCACGCGGCCCTCCGACGCTCGTATCCATGTTTTCGGCTGCCGCCGAGATCGAGGCCTCAGACCTTGTCGCGCCGGAGCGGCGTTGTCGAGCAATGGATGCCGCCCCCGTTCCGGTGCATCGCCGCGTAGGGAATCGTCGTCCAGGCCACGTCGTGCCGTGCAAGGGCGTCGAGCGTACGATTGCTCGCGCCCTCCGGCATCAGGAGCCGGCCGGGCGCGGTGGCCAGGGAGTTGTTGATCCAGGGATCGTCGGCCGGGTCGATCTCTACAAGGCGGGTGCCACGCGCCTTCAGTTCCTCGATGAAGGAATAGGGAAGGCCGAACGGGTTCACCAGAGCGAGATCCTTGTCGACCATCAGGAAGGACGAGTCGATATGGATCTCGTAGCCGGTGAGATCGACGATCAGGAGCTCAACCCCCTGCCGCTTAAGGACCTCGGCGACCTGCAGCGCGCCGTCGCGGTTGACGCGTACGCCGACGCCGATCACAGCCGTGCTGCTGTTGATCCAGGCGAAGCTTCCGCCCTCCATTACGCCCGCGCCCGAGATGGTGCGCAGGATCGGCACGCCGATCTTGGCGAGAGTGCGAGTGGTCGCCAGCTCCTCGCCGCGACGGATGCGCGCGCCCATGCGGCAAACGATGGCGCCTCCCTTGACCATGATGAACGGGTCACGGGTGTAGCAGGATTTCAGCCGGCCGCCCTCGACGCCTTCGGCGTGAAAGACCTCGATGCCGGCCGCCTTCAGGGCCGCCACCAGCGCGTCGTGCTCGGCCTGCATTGCCGGCACGTCGGGCGGCGTCTCGCTCTGGAAGTACCACCCCTCATCGACATCGCCGAACGAGCCGATCTCGGGGATGCGCTTGGCGGAATCGACCACCGCCATTTCGCGTCCGGGCCGGTGCACCAGAACGCTGCGGATCTGCCCGACATCGTTGTCGATGCCCCAGACCCGGCCCCAGTGGCGCTCGAGTTCAGCTTCGTCCTCGAATGGCGGCGAGGCGGGCGCCGCGAACATCTTGATCGTCTGGGTGTAAATCCAGTGGGGGTTGCGATCGTTCAGCATGGACTCTCTCTCTAACGTGAGTTCAGGTGCGAGATGGCGCCGCGGCCTGCGTCGGCGGACTCGCTGACCAACGCCACATGGTCGTGCAGGTTGACATGAAGGAGGCCGGTGTCGACAAGCACGTCGCGATCGCGGCCCGCTTACAAAACCGTTGGTGTAAGTGTATCCTCGCTGTGGATTAGGCGCCGGTTCCGTATCGCGGTATTTCCAACTGGCGTCGGCTCCGGCGGGGCGATCGCTTTGACAATCCGCCGGATGTCGACGACACCGGCCAGCCTGCCTTCGTCGTCAACGACCGCCAGGCTTTCTTCGCCGGATTGAACCAGCATCTTTGCAGTCTCTTCCAAGGTGGCTTGAACGCCAATCCGCATACGCGGGACCGCGGTAGCCGATGCAACAGGATCCATCACCGCCCCGACCTGCAATACCCGTCCGCGATTTACTTCTTTCACGAAGCGGGCAATGTATTCGTCTGCGGGCCTCAGCACGATTTCCTGGCTTGTTCCCTGCTGGATAATCTCGCCGTCACGCAGGATCGCGATCCGGTCGCCAAGCCGCAGCGCCTCGTCAAGGTCGTGAGTTATGAAGACGATCGTCTTCTTGATCTCCCTTTGCAGGCCCAGCAATACGGTTTGCATGTCCGAACGGATCAAGGGGTCGAGAGCTGAGAATGCTTCGTCCATGAGCAGGATGGGCGCGTCGTTGGTCAAAGCGCGAGCAAGGCCCACGCGCTGCTGCATGCCGCCCGACAACTGATTGGGATAGCGGTCCTGAAACCCGCCAAGCCCTACCCGTTCAATCCAGAGCATCGCGTTCTCGACTTGACGTTTGCGTGGCACGCCCTGAACTTCGAGGCCGTAGACCGTGTTGTCGAGCACCGTCCGATGCGGCAGAAGGGCGAACTTCTGGAAGACCATTGCAGTTTGATGGCGGCGGAACTGCAGCAGATCCGCCTTGTTCATTTTCACGACGTCAACGCCGTCTACCAGCACCTCGCCGACCGTCGGATCGATCAGGCGATTGATATGCCGGATCAGCGTCGACTTTCCGGACCCGGAGAGCCCCATGATGACTTGAATGCAGCCGCCGGGCATCGAGATGTTAATGTCTTTCAGGCCCAATACATGCGAGTGCTGCTCCATGAGAACAGTCTTTGACATTCCGCCTTTAACGGCGCGGACAAGGTCGACCGCCCTCTCACCGAAGATCTTATAAAGATGCTTGACCTCGATGCCGTGGCCGACCCAGTCAGCCATGGATCGTCTCCCGGTGCTTCTGTAACCGGAGACCGAAGGCTTGGCTCACTCGATCGAAGATAATGGCGATGCCAACGATGGCGAGCCCGTTGAAGATACCAAGAGTAAAATACTGATTGGCGATTGCCTTCAGCACCGGTTGGCCTAGTCCCTGCACGCCGATCATGGACGCGATCACCACCATCGCCAGCGCCATCATGATCGTCTGGTTGATGCCCGCCATGATCGTGGGCATCGCCAGCGGCAATTGGACATTCTTGAGCTTCTGCCAATTCGACGAACCGAAGGCGTCTGCGGCTTCGAGGACGTCTCGGTCGACCAAACGAATCCCAAGATTGGTGAGGCGGACCATGGGCGGAAGCGCGTAGATCACGACCGCTATCAACCCTGGAACTTTGCCGATGCCAAGCAGCATGACGACTGGGATGAGATACACGAAACTCGGCATCGTCTGCATCACGTCAAGGATCGGATTGACGAAGTTCTGCACGTGCTTGGAGCGCGACATGACGATGCCCATCGGAATTCCGATCACGACCGAGAGAACGGTGCAAACGAGGATCATGGAGATCGTCCGCATCGTATCTTCCCACATTCCGAAATAACCGATCGCAAGCAAGATGATGATCGTTCCCGCCACGACCCGAATGCTGCGGCTTGCCGCCCAGGCGACTAGCGCAATGACGGCGATCACGATCGGCCAGGGCGTGCCCATCATGAGTTGCTCGGAGGAGATCAGGAATGACTGGAGAGGACTGAAGAAGGCTTCGATGCTGTCGCCGTAGGCGCGGGTGAATTGACGAAATCCCTCGTCGATCGCCTTCTTGAAGGCCGTGAGGTAGGCGTCGTTCATTTGTGGAAACGTCGTTAGCCAAGTCATGCCGTCTCCTGCGACAACTCAGGAGGGGTGTCCGATCCCCTCCCATCCCAGAGGCCGAGGCCTCAGGGTCTGGCCAACCGGTGGCCTTGTTTTTTAGAGCGCAGCTTTGATCTTGGCCGCGGCGTCGGGAGACACCCACTTCGTCCAGACGGGCTCGTCGTTTTTCAGAAAGTACTTCGCGCCGTTTTCCCCCGTCGCCTGGTTGTCCGTCATCCAGGCCATAACCTTCTGCACCGTGTCGTTCGACCAACCACGGGTCTTGAGGTAGTCCAAGGCTGGGCCGGCGCGATCCGCGAACTTCTTCGTCATTAGGGTCACGACGTGGTCCGGCGGCCAGACATTCGGCTTGGGATCCGGGCAGGAAGCGACGGTGTTGCAACGCTTCCATTCCGCAGCGTCGGTGCTCGGCACGCCGAAACCGAGCCGGACCATCTTGTACTTGCCGAGCAGCGAGGTGGGCGACCAATAGTAGCCAAGCCAGCCTTGCTTGTGCTCGTTCGCCTTGGCGATCGATCCGTCGAGTCCGGCCGCCGACCCGGTGTCCACCAGTACGAAATTGTGCTTGGCGCCATCATACGCCTTGAAGAACTGGGCCGTTGCGACCGTGCCGCCCCAGCCCTGCGGGCCATTGAAAACCGCACCCTTGCTGGAATCCTCGGGAGCAGGAAACAGCTCCGGGCGCTTGAGCGCGTCCGGGATCGTTTTGATATCCGGATGGGCATCGACGACGTATTGGGGGATGTACCAGCCCTGGCTCGCCCCATCGGTCAGCGCCGTCGCGCCTTCGACAAGCCTGCCCTCTTTGACGCCGTCGCTCACGACTTGAGGCAGCAGATCGACCCACCCCTCAGGCGCGACGTCCGGCTCGCCCTTTTCCACCATCGAGGTGATGGTCGGAACCGTGTCGCCTGTGATGATGTTGGCGGTGCAGCCATATCCCTTGTTCAGGATGAACTTGTCGACGTTCGCGAGCACTTCGGCGGATTGCCAGTTCATGCTTGCGATCGTCACGGCGCCGCAATCGGCCGCAAAAGCTCCGCTTGCGCAGGCAAGAGAGCTGACAGCCATGCAGGTCGACAGAAGCCAAAGTTTCATGCGAATCCTCCGGTACGCGGCTCTGATTGACGATGCGACAGCTGCGCCGCGACACAGCCGACCAGTGGGGGACCGCGAACGACGTCAGCGGAATTCGAACAGGACGCTCGCGCATACGAGCGTTGATAGGAAAGGCTCGCAAGTGTGCTTGCAAAAGGCTCGGCGTTGGGGTCGAGGCCTGAGGGCCGACACTGGCGCCGCAGAGCCATGCCGCTAGCCGTCAAGGCGCGGCGCGAACGCCATCAGCGCAGCCAGATTCGGGACGGACAAGAAAACGCACCCGTCGAAACGATGCGAACGGTCGCACGAGAACAAGATAGCGGTTTGGACTTATTCAAGGGCAGGCATACCTCGATCAACTCCAACTCTATTGCAGCGCGCGGCAGCAACCGCCCCTTCCGACCCAATCCCGATCGCATCGAGACGCCAGAACTACGGATCAATCTCGCCTTCCGAACAAGCGTCCAGAGAGTTCCACAAACCATCCGGTTTCACAACAGGAAAGGATTCGCCACGACGGCTCGGGCGGTGGCCTTCCCAGTGCTCCAGCTCCCGAAAAAACGATCCTCGAACGCTCGAGCGGCCTGAGCGGAGCCTTGCACAGGAGCTTGCCATGGCCGTTTCGCTTCGAACTGACTGCGTTGGATGGACTCTGGAGCCTGTGCCATCCCTCCCGCCGAACTGTTCAGTGAAGAAACGACAGTTTTTTTCACTCCGTTTTTCTGATTGGCTGTCCGCGCGACTTTCGCACCGACCGGATTGTGTTTCGGCGGCACCCCTGCGAGGGCGGAGGTTTGCGGCATAGAGGCTGCGGGGTCGTCTAGACGTGGGATCCGAATATGGCTGAGCATACTCGCGTCGTGGTCATTGGCGGCGGGGCGGTGGGCGTGAGTTCCCTGTACCATCTGGCGAAGGCCGGATGGAAGGACTGCGTTCTTCTTGAACAGGATGAACTGACCTCGGGTTCGACCTGGCACGCGGCCGGCAACTGTCCGACCTTCTCGACAAGCTGGGGCCTTCTCAAGCTCCAGAAGTACTCGGCCGAGCTCTACCGCCGGCTCGGCGACGAGGTGGGCTACCCGATCAACTACCACGTCGTTGGAGCAGTCAGGCTCGCTCACACGCGGGAGCGAATGGACGAGTTCGAGCATGTTCGCTCCATCGCGAGAGCCAACGGGATGGAATACGAAGTGCTCACGCCCGGAGAGATCCGCGCCAAGCACCCGTTCGTGGCTCTTGACGATCTCGCGGGCGCCCTTTGGGACCCTTACGACGGCGATATCGACCCGGCACAACTGACCCAGGCCCTAGCGAAGGGCGCGCGCGATCTCGGAGCGACGATCCGCCGGTTTACTGGGGTGACAGCGCTCGCGCAATTATCGGATGGCCGCTGGCGCGTGACGACGAACAAGAGCGAAGACATCATCGCGGACATTGTCGTGAACGCGGCCGGCTACCGGGCAGGCGAGGTCATGGCGATGATCGGGCGCGCCCTTCCGCTCGTGACGATGTCCCATCAATACCTCGTCACAGAGGATGTGCCGGAGCTTGTGGCCCGGGCGGAGCGGCTCCCGCTCATGCGCGATCCCGACGTCTCGTACTATCTCAGGCAGGAAAGGTCCGGCTTCATCCTAGGCCCGTATGAATGGCGCGCCACCCCGATGTGGGTCGACCAAATACCCGAGGACTTTTCCTTCAAGCTGTGGAACGACGACCTCGAGCGCCTGGAGACGTATATCGAAGCGGCGATGGCGCGGGTTCCCCCTCTTGCCTCCGCCGGCGTTCGACGAGTGGTGAATGGCCCTATCCCCTATTCGCCGGACGGCAATCCCTACATTGGTCCTGAGCACGGCTTAAGCAATTTCTTTCACGCCAACACGTTTTCTTTCGGGATCACTCAGGCCGGCGGCGCCGGCAAGGCGCTTGCCGAATGGGTGATCCATGGCGGCCCGGAATGGGATTTGTGGCCGTTGGACCGTCGTCGCTACACGGCTTACGCCGACGTCGCCTATACGAAAGCCAAAGCGGTCGAGGTCTACCAAAACGAATATGCGCCCGCGTACCCGAATGAAGAACGCGAGGCGGGGCGGCCGCTCAAGACCTCATCGCTCTACGCGCGGCTAAAGGCCAAGGGCGCGCGTTTTGGCGCGCGTGGCGGCTGGGAGCGAGCGATCTACTTTGACCCCGCTGGGAGCATCGACGAACATACGCTATCGTTCAGGCGCGCGCGGAGCTGGTGGGACGCCGTCGCCGCCGAGGTTCGCGCGGTGCGCGAGCGTGTTGGCGTTCTCGATTTGCCAGGCTTTACCAAGTTCGAAGTCTCCGGTCCTGGCGCGCTGGCTTTTTTGGACAGTCTGACGTGCTCGCGGCTGCCGCAACCTGGCCGCATCAGCCTCGCCTATGTGCTCACTGAGCGGGGGCGGATCCTTAGCGAGTTCACCATCGCGAGGACCGCTTTTGATACGTTCTATCTCGTCTCTGCGACGACTGCGGAATGGCATGATCTGGACGCTCTTCAGACCAAATTGCCGCCCGGCGCTTCGGTGCGGATCGTGAATCGATCTGACGCGATCGGAACGCTCGTCGTCGCTGGGCCGCGGTCGCGCGAGCTCTTGGGTCGAGCCACCGCCGCGGACCTGTCCAACGCCGCCTTCCCTTGGCTCTCCGCGCGAACGATCGACGTTCTCGGCAACCCTACACTTGTCCTTCGAGTCAACTACGTTGGAGAACTCGGATGGGAGCTTCATGCGCCGATGGCGCAACTTCCCGGAATTTACGATGCCCTCTCCGCGGCCGGGAAAAATCACGGCCTGCGGGATTTTGGCCTCTACGCCATGGATTCCCTGCGGCTCGACAAATGCTATCGCGGTTGGAAGACGGATATCGAGACCGGCTACTCGCCTTATGAGGCGTCTCTCGATCGTTTCGTGTCGCTACAAAAGCCCACTTTTGTCGGCCGGGAGGCTCTCATTCGCGAGGCGGAGCGCGGCGCAGCGCAGCGATTCGTGCCCCTTACTCTCGACGACAAAAGCGACGCCGACGCGCCCTCCTGCGCGCCGGTGCTGCTTCGAGGTCAGAATGTCGGGCTTGTGACGTCGGGAGGCTGGAGCTTCACTCTGAACAAGAGCATTGCGCTCGCCTATGTCCGTAGCGATCTTGCCACGCCGGGAACGAAGTTGGAGATCGAGGTATTCGGCGAACGCCGCGTTGCGACCGTGTGCCGCGAGCCCCTATACGACCCCGAGAATGCACGCCTGCGCGCCTGAAACGATGCGCCAACTTGGCCAAACCGTCGCCTTCTCAGCCGCAGGTTGTCAACGGGCGCGCCGTCCTATTGGCGGGCTAGTCTAGTAACGCCGGCGTAGTTGTCTCTGGATACGGATCAAGTCAGAGATCTTTGACCAGTCTGAGCGCATCGTAGATCGCCGCATGGGTGTTTCGCGCAGCCACGGCGTCGCCGATGCGGAACAGCTGAAATCGTCCGTCCTCGTTGTCAATTCGCGACTGGGGTCGGCCGGCGATCAAATCTCCATAGTCGACCGCGCCAAGGTTCGTTGAAGCAGGCTTGAGCTCGAAATAAAGCTCATCGAGAGGCCGCGTACCATGGTTCACGACGACCTGGTCTACCCGTCGCTCGTGAGCGACTGCGCCATAATCGCTTCCGAGCGTCGCCAGCAAGTGGTTTCCGTCGCGGCGGACGGACTCGAGCCGAAACGTAACCGTGAAAGTCACGTCGCGCCTTTGCAGGAAGCGCATGTAGGGAACGAGGTTCATGCCCATGACTTCCGGCGCGAAGGAGCGGTCGGGCGTCATGATCTCGACTCTGCCGCCCGCCCCGGCGATGACCTCTGCCGCCTGGAGGGCGGCGTGATCGCCCGCGTCGTCGAATATGACGACATTCGAGCCCGGCTTCACTTCTCCCGAGATGATCTCCCACGATGAGACGACGAGTTCGTTGCCGCTCTTCAGAACTTCGGTATGCGGCGCGCCGCCCGTCGCGACAATGACGACGTCAGGCGATTCAGCGACAACGACGCCTGCCTCCGCCCAGGCGCTAAAATGAAATCTGACGCCTCTCGTCGTGCACTGTTCCATCCGCCAATCGATGACGCCTATCATCTCTTTGCGCCGCGGGCTCAGGGATGTGAGTCTCCACCTGCCCACCGGGCTTGTCGGCGGCCTCGAAGACGACGATGTCGTGCCCGCGTTCCGCGGCGACGCGCGCGGCCTCCAGGCCGCCCGGGCCCGCGCCGACAACCACAACCTTCTTCCGGCGGCCAGCCTTGGCGATCTGGTGCGGCATGGTGGTTTCGCGGCCTGTGGCGGCATTGTGTATGCAGTGGGCGGCGCCGCCCTGGTAGATGCGATCAAGGCAGTAGTTCGCCCCGACGCACGGCCTGATGTCGTCCTCGCGTTTCTCGACAATCTTCCGCACGATATGCGGGTCCGTCATATGAGCGCGCGTCATGCCGATGAGGTCGACTTTGCCCGACGCTATGGCGTGCCGCGCGGTGGCGACGTCCTGAATCCGCGCGGCGTGGAAAGTCGGGAAGTTCGTGGCGGCCCTGATTTCCCCGGCAAAATCCAGATGCGGCGCGCTTGGCATTCCTTGGATAGGAATGACGTCCGTTAAACCGGCGTCGGTATCGATGTGTCCTCTGACGACGTTGAGGAAGTCGATCAGGCCGCTGTCTTTCAGGCGCCTGGAGATCTCCAGGCCGCCCTCTTTGCCAATCCCGCCCTCGAGCAGCTCGTCGCCGGTGTAGCGCACACCGATGATGAACTCCTCGCCAATCCGCCGGCGCATGGCGCGCAACACCTCGAACGTGAAGCGAAGACGGTTGTTGAGCGAACCGCCGTACGGGGGATCGAGCGCGTTGGTCAGCGGCGACCAGAACTGATCCATCAAATGGCCGTAGGCTTGAATCTCCAACCCATCGAGCCCCGCCTCTTTCACGCGCTCGGCGGCGGCGACGTAGTCGTTGAGAATGCGCTCGATGTCCCAGTCTTCCAGCTTTTTCGGAAACGAGCGGTGCGCGGGCTCCCGATTGTGAGACGGCGAGACGACCGGCAGCCAATCCGCCTTATCCCATCGGGTCCTGCGCCCCAGATGGGTGAGCTGGATCATGACGGCTGCGCCGTGTTCGTGACACGCGTCGGCGAGCCGCCTCAGCCAAGGAACCACCTCGTCCTTATAGGCGAGGATATTATTGAAAACGGGAGGGCTGTCGGGCGACACGGCCGCCGAGCCTGCGGTCATCGTCATCGCAACGCCGCCCTTTGCGCGCTCGACGTGATAGGCGCGATACAGATCCTTCGGCATCCCGTCTTCTGGATAGGCCGGTTCATGCGCAGTGATGATGATCCTGTTGCGCAGCGTGAGGTGCTTGAGCCGATAGGGCTCAAAAAGAGGGTCGGCTGACACGGGAGCGCTCTCCAAACCGCGTTGCAATGAAGGCTAATATCAAATCGACTATTCGCAAGAACTTCCTTTGGTGGCGGTGATCAGCCCCTAGAGACTGGTCCAGGGCAAATGCCAATTCTCTCTCGCGTGTGCGCAGCAGGCGAATCAATAGGTGGACAGCTGGTTTCTTCGACCTTGAGGAACGCCCGATGCGGCTGAGCGATCTCGGCGATCAGTTGCCGGCCTTCGTTGCTGCGGTGGACTTCGAGACAGCCACGCGGCAAAAGCAATCGACACACAGCGCGACTTGAGACTGCGCGGCGGCAGATGATGATCAGGCGGCGGCTCTTGCCTGAACGACAATCCTCGAGGCGGGAGGCCATAAGTTCGATACAGGGGGTCGGCATAAAGAGCGTAACAGGGCGGCGAGGTCTCCAGACGGGCTTTCGCCAGACTGCGTCCACCGCCACGAATTAGTCCATTGATATAGCTTAAAATCGCTTGGATCACGATTCTGGGACCGCAAGTGAGGATGTCTTCGCGACCGCTTCCTGAAATCCCGGCGCCACGTCGATACTGGAGCGCTTCCGATCGCTCCGACACGGTTTCTTTGCGGTCCCCTTCGCGCCGCAGCGCGGAGGCAAGCTGAGATGGCGTCGTGAGGCAAGCGCGGCTCGCGCGACCCGATATTTTGCGGGCGCGCTTGCTTCAACTTCGACCGATCGTCTTTCTTAGCGATGCATGTTTCTAGCCCGGAAAAACCGCCCGATGTCATCAGATTTACAATACGAACAAGTGACCACCGTCTCCGATCTCATTCGGAGAAAGGAGTTGTCGTCGGTTGAGGTGACCGACGCGATCCTGCAGCGCATCGCAAAGCTGGACGGGCAATATCACGCCTACGCGACCGTGCTCGCGGAGCGTGCGCTGGACCGGGCGAGAGCAGCCGACGCAGAAATCGCGCGAGGCCTCTGGCGCGGCCCTCTCCATGGCGTGCCCATCGCCGTCAAGGACCTTTGCTATACGACCTTCGCTCCGACTCAAGCCGGCGCCACGATTTTCAAGAGCTTCGTTCCATCCTTCAACGCCACCGTCGTGGAGCGCCTTGAGGAAGCAGGCGCGATCCTCCTCGGAAAACTGCAGATGACGGAGGGCGCGTATACATCTCACCACCCCCAAGTGGCGGCTCCCCTGAACCCGTGGAACACGGATTATTGGGTGGGCTCCTCTTCGTCTGGATCTGGCGTCGCGACATCGTTGGGGCTTTGCTACGGCAGCCTGGGCAGCGACACGGGAGGGTCGATCCGGTTTCCCTCCGCCGCCTGCGGTCTGACAGGCATCAAGCCGACGTGGGGCCGGGTCAGCCGCTACGGCGTTTTTCCGCTTGCGGAGACTCTGGACCACGTCGGTCCGATGACGCGATCCGTGGCAGACGCCGCCGCGATGCTCGGGGTGATCGCCGGCGCGGACAGAAATGACCCGACAACCTACAAGGCGGCGGTCCCGGACTATCTCGAGACGATCGGCGACGGAATTCGCAGCCTGCGGGTCGGCGTCGATCGGGCTTATGCTTATGACGGCATCGACGGGCAAGTCGTCGCGGCGCTGACGGAGGCCGAGCGCGTCTTGAGCGGCTTAGGCGCAACGATGCGCGAGGTGCGGTTTCCGGCCTATCAAAAGCTCGTCAGTCAATGGATCGCCATGTGCTCCGTCGAGACGGCGGCTGCGCACGCCAAAACGTACCCGTCAAGAAAATCGGAGTATGGGCCCGACCTTGCGGCGCTGATCGAGCAAGGGCTGGCGACGAAGGGAACCGACATCGCGGCCATTACGCTCGAACGCATGCGATTCTCTCGCGAGCTGTCCGAATTGTTCCAGACTGTCGACGTTTTACTCATCCCGACCATGCCGATTCCAACCCCCAGCCTGGAACTCATGAAGGCTTACGGCGAGGATCCCAACGTGCTCTTGAGCATCCTGCGCTTCACTGCCCCCTTTGACTTCTCCGGGAGTCCGACGCTCACTCTGCCGAATGGCCTGGACGCGGCTGGGATGCCGCTGAGCATGCAGCTCGTCGGTCCCCATCTCTCTGAGGACGTGATAATCCGCGCCGGCCATGCGTTTCAGCTGGCCACTGACTGGCGCCGTCCCCCGCCCATGGCCTGATATGCTAGGCCTTAGGACTTCAGGTCGGCGCTTCAGCCGACCAACAATAGACAAGCCGTTTGGCCGAGGCAGGCAAGCATATTGTGAAAAGTCGAGTTAGAGTGTGACGGCGTAACGGTAGCGGACCGGGTGGCGCGCAGTGCGCCGGGGCGGCTTCACGCGTCGAGTATTGGGCCGACGAAAAGGGAGTACTGATATGAATATCGACCGCAGGCAATTCCTTGGGACCGCGGCAGCGGTGGCCGGCGCGAGCGCTTTGGGCGGGCCAGCTTTCGCAGCCGACCCCATCAAGGTTGGCAGCCTGCACGACCTTTCGGGCGGGCTTGACATCTATGGCAAGCCCATGGTCGACGCTCTCACGTTCGCTATCGAGGAAGCCAACGCCGCAGGCGGATTGCTGGGCCGCCAGCTTGAGCTCATCAACTACGACACCCAGTCGAGCATGCAGCTCTATACCCAGTTCGCTCAGCAGGCTGCGCTCAAGGATAAGGTCGCGGTCGTGCACGGCGGCATCACGTCCGCCTCGCGAGAGGTCATCCGGCCGGTGCTCGACAAGTTCAAGACGCTCTATTTCTACAACACGCAATACGAGGGCGGCGTCTGCGATCGTAACCAGTTCGACACCGGCGTGACGCCGGCGCAGACAGTCGAGAAGCTCGTGCCCTACGCAATGAAGAAATGGGGCAAGAAAGTTTATGTCGTCGCGGCGGATTACAATTACGGTCAGATCACCTCGCAATGGGTGAAAAAATACACGACCGACAATGGAGGCGAAGTTCTCTCGATCGAGTTCTTCCCGCTCGACGTGACCAACTTCTCCTCAACCATCTCAAAGATCCAGGCGGCGAAGCCGGACTTTGTGTGGTCCGCTCTGGTGGGCGGCGCCCACATCTCATTCTACCGCCAGTGGGCGGCTGCGGGCATGAACAAGAGCATTCCGATGGCCTCAACGACTTTCGGCGTCGGCAACGAACAGATCGTGCTGTCCCCCGAAGAGGCGAATGGCATGCTGGTCTGCTACAATTATTTCGAGAGCGTCAAGAATCCGGCCAACGCCGCTTTTCTTGAGAAGTTCCACAAGCGGTTCGGCGCGGACTACCCGAACGTGACCGAGCTCGCGATGGGGACCTACCAAGGTTTCAACCTTTGGGCAGAGGGCGTGAAGAAGGCCGAAAGCATAGACCGGCTGAAGGTGATCGAAGCGCTCGAAACCGGCATTAGCATCGACGCGCCTTCAGGCAAGGTGACGATCGATCCGCCGACGCATCATTGCATTCTCGACGTCCACATCGCCGAGGTGAAGGACAAGAAGTTCAATCTGCTCGAGGACTTCTCGCAGCAAAAACCAGCGGACACCGCCGCGGTCTGCAACCTCATAAAGAACCCGAACGACAACCAGCAATATGTGATCAAGTTCTGAGCGCGCTTTTCAAACAGAGCATGCGGACCCGCTCGTGGATCTCGTAGCGCTTTTAGCGATCCAGGTCGTCTACGCGATCGCCAGCCTCGCGCTCATGAGTGTGGGGCTGGCGATTATTTTCGGGATGATGAAAGTCATCAACCTCGCTCACGGCGAGTTTTTAATGCTTGGCGGCTATGCCGCCATTGAGGCCAATCGCTTCGGCCTTAGCATCTGGGTCGCGATGCTGATCGTCGCGCCGATCGTGGTCGGGGCAATCGGAATCATCGTCGAGCGCACCATCATCCGTTGGCTCTACGGCCGCATGGTCGACACGATGTTGGCGACGTGGGGCCTGAGCCTGTTCCTCGTTGGGCTAACGACAGCGATTTTTGGCAACACCACCGTTGGCCTGTCGGCGCCGCTCGGCAGTTTCGAGATCGGACAATATCGGACGAGCGCCTACACGCTGTTCGTGATCGGCGTCGCGATCGTCGTCCTTGGCGGCGTCCTCGCAGTCCTGCGGTTCACCAAGCTTGGCCTGATCGCACGCGGAACGATGCAGAACGCGAACATGGCGGCGGCGCTCGGGGTCAATCCGAGTCGTGTGTATTCGATTACCTTTGGAGTTGGCGCCGCGCTGACTGGGCTCGCAGGCGCCGTTGTCGCACCTGTGTCGGGCATATTCCCGACGATCGGTGCCGCGTATGTCGCCAAATGCTTCATCACCGTGATCGGGGGCGGCGCGTCGATCGTGATGGGCACAACGGCGGCGTCGACGCTCTTCGGGGCGGTCAACCAGATCGCAACTTATGTCACGACCCCGGTGTTCGGCGAGGTTGCGCTGCTTGCGGCGGCGATTATCCTGATCCGCGCGATGCCTCAAGGCATAACGGGCCGTTTCTTTAGAGGCAGCCTTTGAGCGCGCGCGCTCTCAACAATCTCGGACTCGCGCTGGTCGCGGTCGTCGGGCTCGCCGTGCTCGTCCTCGTTCCTCGACTGTTTGATCTCGACGTAGTGCTCAACGTCACGGTCTACATGATCATGGCGGTGCTCGCGCTGTCACTCGCTCTCGTTTGGGGGTTCGGAGGTATTCTCTGTTTCGGGCAGTCGGCGTTCTTCGGCCTTGGCGCCTACACCTACGCGATCGCGATGATCAACATTGGCGAGAGCACGGCGCCGCTCATCCTAGCCATTCTCGTTCCGGCGGCTTTTGCGGCGCTGCTTGGCTATTTCATATTTTATGGCCGCATCAGCGACGTCTACCTCGGCGTGATCACGCTGACAGTGACCTTGATCCTTTTCAATTCGATCAACTCGACCGCAGGGCCCGAGTTTCACATCGGCTCCGCGAAGCTCGGCGGCTTTAACGGCATTCCAGGCATTCCCTCGCTGAACATACCCTTCTTCAAGGATTGGCAGATCAATCTCGAAGGCATGTTCACCCTTTCGACCGCCTCGCTCATCCTGACCTATTTCGGGCTTAGGGCCCTGCTCGCCAGCCGCTTTGGCCGCATAATTATCGGCATCCGCGAGAACGAGCAGCGCGCGCAGCTCCTCGGCTATGATCCCCGCGCTTACAAATTGGCGACCTTCACGATCGGCGCGGCGCTCGCGGGCTACGCAGGCTGCCTGTTCGCCAACTGGGGCAATTTCGTAAGCCCGACCATCTTCGGCTTGGCGCAGTCGGCGCAGATCATCATCTGGGTGATTGTCGGCGGGCGCGGCACGTTGATTGGGCCGATTCTCGGTTGCGTCGGAATCCAATGGCTGACAGCCGCCTTGGGGGCCAATGCGCCGAGCGGGACTGCCGGCTGGGGAGCCTTGCTCGGTAACGTTCCGCTCATCCTTGGCGCCATCCTGGTCGCCTTCGTGCTCCTCGTCCCGAAAGGTCTTGTGCCAACCATCGGCGGTCTTGATGCGTTGCTCATCCGGCCGCGCGCGGGAGCGTCGCGGTGAGCGTCCCGCTGATCGAGACCCGAGGGTTGGGCATGCGCTTCGGCGGCGTGCACGCAGTCCGGGACGTCAACTTCACTCTCGGTGAGGGAGAGCTGCGCTGCCTGATCGGTCCGAACGGCGCCGGCAAGAGCACTTTCTTCAAGATGTTGACTGGCCAGCTCAAACCGACGTCCGGAACGGTGCTGCTGCGCGGCGAGGATGTGTCCGGGGGCGAGCCGCACGACATCGCCCGGCGAGGCGTCGGCATCAAGACGCAAGTGCCAAGCGTGTTCGACGGCCTAACCGTGCGCGAGAATCTCTGGCTCGCCGCTTCGCGGATGCATCGCGGGGTCCGGGTTCGCGCGCCGGTCGACGCCATGCTCGAGCGCGTGGGCCTCTCCGCCGTCGCTTCACGGCTCGTCGGGCAATTGGCTCACGGACAGCGCCAATGGGTCGAACTTGGCGTGGTGCTCTCAACGGATCCCGATCTTGTGCTGCTCGACGAGCCCGCGGCCGGAATGACGGACCAGGAGGTGCTGCGCACCGTCGAGCTTGTGCGTGACATCAATAAGACCAAGGCGCTCATCGTTGTCGAGCACGACATGCAGTTCATTCGGATGATTGCGAGCAAGGTCACGGTCTTCAATCAGGGCGCTGTTCTCATCGAGGACAACGTCGAAGCCATCATGCACAATCCGGCCGTCCGCGACGTCTATCTTGGAAAACAGGCGGCAGCGGCATGATGCTGGAGGTCGGCGATCTCGCCGCTGGCTATGGCCGCATTCCGATTCTGGGCGGCGTGAGCTTCAGCGTTGCGCCCGGCGAATTCGTTGGCGTCCTTGGTCACAACGGCATGGGCAAGACCACGCTACTTCGGGCGCTGATGGGATACATTCCAGCAACCGCAGGGCGCGTGATGCTGGAAGGAGCCGATATCACCCGAGCCGAGCCCTACCGGCGGGCGCGATCCGGTATGGGTTATGTGCCGCAAGGGCGTGAGATTTTTCCAGCGCTCAGCGTGCGCGACAACCTGCGGATGGGCGCTATCGGACGGCCAAAGGATGAAGCGGGGGCGATTGGATCGGTGCTGGAAACTTTCCCTCGCCTCAAGCGGCTGCTCGATCGTCCCGGCGGCGCGCTTTCGGGCGGCGAGCAGCAATTGCTTGCCATGGCGCGCTGCCTTGTGGGCGGTCCAAGGCTGGTCCTGCTTGACGAACCTACCGAGGGCATCCAGCCGTCGATCATTGACGAGATCGTGGATACGCTTCTCAGCCTTCGATCGAAGGGCAGCCTGACGATGATTCTTGTCGAGCAGAATCTCGACTTCATCGCCGCCCTTTCCGAGCGAGTCTTAATCATCCAGAAAGGGACTATCGTCCATTCGGCCAAGCCGGACGAACTGCACGGGCATGGCCTCATCAACGAATTCATCGGCGTTAGCGAATAACCACGCGCGCATCGACAGTCGGCGAAAGCCCTTGAGCCAGGGTGGCCGAAAACAGGGAGCAGGAGATAGGTCATGACAGTGAAGCGCCCAACACTCGAACAGATGAGCGACGTCGTCGAGAGCCTTGGCATGACCATGACCAAGGAACGCGTTGGCGAGTTCATTTCGCTGATGGACGGCAGCTTTGCCGCTTACGATATCGTCGATCAGATGGCGGACGAAATTCCGATCGTCAAATATCCGCGCACACCCGGATATCGGCCGAGTCCGGAGGAGAATCCGCTCAACGCCTGGTACGTGAAGACCGACATTCAGGGCGCGCCGAAAGGCAAGCTCAAGGGCAAGACGGTCGCGGTGAAGGACAATGTCTGCGTCGCCGGCGTCCCGATGATGAACGGCTCCTCGACCCTCGAGGGCTATGTGCCCAACATCGACGCCACGATTGTCACGCGTCTCCTCGACGCCGGCGCGACGATCAAGGGCAAGGCCCATTGCGAATGCTTTTGCCTCTCAGGCGGCAGTCACACCGGCGCGCTCGGTCCCGTGCACAACCCGCATAAACGCGGCTATTCCGCCGGCGGATCATCTTCGGGAAGCGGTGCGCTGGTTGCGGCCGGCGAAGTCGATCTCGCAATCGGCGGCGATCAGGGCGGGTCAATCCGCATGCCGGCTTCGTTCTGCGGAATCTACGGAATGAAGCCCACCCATGGCCTCGTGCCTTATACCGGCGTCATGCCGATCGAATCGACGATTGACCATACCGGTCCGATTACGGCGACCGTCGCCGACAACGCGCTGATGCTGGAAGTTCTGGCGGGCGCGGACGGTCTCGACCCGCGTCAATATGCGCCAAAGGTCGGGGACTATTCTGCCGCGACTAAGCGCGGTGCGAAAGGCCTCAAGATCGGCGTCGTCAAGGAAGGCTTTGGCCACGCCAATAGCGAAAAGGATGTGGACGTCAGCGTGCGGGAAGCGGCCAAGCGCTTCAAGTCGCTGGGCGCCAGCGTCGAAGAGGTCTCCATACCCGACCATCTCATCGCGCCGGCGGTATGGACGCCAATCGCGCTCGAAGGACTGCAAGCGCAGATGATGCTCGGCAATGGGATGGGCTTCAACTGGAAAGGCCTTTACACGGTCAGTCTTCTCGACGCCCACGCCAACTGGCGCCAGACGGCCGACGATCTGTCCGACAGCCTCAAAATCTCGATGATGATCGGCCAGTTCTTTCTGACCCACTATCGCGGGCGTTTTTACGCGAAGGCGCAAAATCTGGCCCGCAGGGTCCGTGGATCTTACGACAAAACGCTCGAGACATACGACCTCCTGCTCATGCCGACCCTTCCGGTGAAAGCCACGCCGATTCCTCCCGCTGACGCCCCGCTTGGCCTTTATCTCCAGCGCGCGTTCGAAATGATCGGCAACACCGCGCCCTTCGACGTGACGGGTCATCCCGCCATGAGCATCCCTTGCGGATTGGGCGACGGACTGCCGATTGGCGCCATGCTGATTGGCAAGCATTTCGATGAGGAGGCGATCTACGCGGCCGCAAGCGCATTCGAAAGCGCGGGAGACTGGAAGACGTTCTGACGCCCTCGATCCCTTACGGATGGGGGGCCGTCGCCCCAATTGCCGACGCCACATTGGCGTTCTTAGGAGCTTCCATCACTCAGCCCCGTTGCGCAGGGTCGTGGCATAGCGTTTGCTTACCCTCAGACGGACGTCACGTCCGCGTGGAACGTCGCACGACCCGAGGCGCGGCTGGGTGAAGCAGAGTTTAACGACCTTCGATAAAAAACCGTCCGAGCGCTTGGAGTTCTGGCAAGAGGTCGTTTGCAAGAAGTACGTTTCCGCGTCGGCGGAGACGGATGTCGTTGACGACGAATTTTCAGGAAGTCTAACGAGCGGCGAGCTGGGGCCTCTTGTCGTCGCCGAGCTGGACGCGCCCTTGCATTTCTGGTCGCGGACCGCTCGCCACATCCAAAACGACGGCCAGGATGTCTTCATCGTCAGTCTCATCCAGCAGGGGGCGGGCGAGCTCACTCAGTTGGGCCGTTCCGCGCGGCTCGGTCCGGGCGACCTTGTGATCTATGATACCGCCGCCACATTCGACTATGCGCTGCGGGCAAGAACTCAATTGGTTAAAGTGCCGAGGCGGCTTCTCGAATTGAAGCTCGACCGGCCAGCCGACTTTCTGGCGCGCAAAATCGATTGCAGCAATCCGCTGTCGTCGATCTTGAGCGAGCTGCTAACGCGCTGTCTGAACATCGAACTCTCTCGGGAGCCTGGTCCCTCGATAGCGAAAAGGCTGTCGAACGCCGTCGTTGAACTTCTTGCTTCTATTTGCGACCTGGAACGAGACGGCTTGCCCGAGGTGCAAACGTCTCGGCCTTTAGAGCGAGTCATGCGGTTTGCGCGTGCGAATCTCGATGACCCGGAACTTAGGCCTGAGGCGCTCGCCGCCGCGGGCGCAATGTCTGTGCGAAGCCTAAACCGCCTCTTCAGCACGCTCGGCGCAACCCCCATGCGCTGGGTATGGTCGGAGAGGCTCGAAGCGAGCCGCATAGCTCTTATGCAGGGCGAGGTTCGCTCCGTCACAGACGCGGCCTTTGCGCACGGCTTCAGTGATCTTGGCCATTTCAGCCGAAGCTTTAAGCGGACGTTCGGGATGTCGCCCCAAACTGTGCTGAGGAAGTAGCGTTCTTCGGCGGCGTCAGAGCATGAGACCGCGGCGGACCGCGTCTGCATTGACCCCGCCTTCCGGGACGGCGGCAACCGGCCTTTCTCCATGACGTAGAAGCGGTCGCTCAAAGCGAGAATGGTGTCGAGATTCTGTTCCACGAAAAGGATTATCGTGCCGGTCTTTCCCACGCCGTTGCGGCCGATGAGACTGACCCCGAGGCGCGTCTCACGCGGTTCAGCCGTCATCTGCATCGGCACGACAAGTGCGCGATGCTCGGCGCGGCTTCTCATTTCGTATTCAGCGTCCTTCCGACGGGGCTATTTTTTGCATTCCGCTCCAAACAAGAGGCTCAGGCGGAAAGCGAAGCTGGCGCTGCGCGCAGATTCGCAAGCCGCTTGTATTGTGAAGGCGTCACGCCGCGTTCCTTGCGAAAGTGGCGGTTGAAGTTCGATATATTAGCGTAGCCAACCTCGAAGCAGATGTCGGTGACCGGGCGTCGGGTGTCCGAGAGCAGCTTGCAGGCGCGGCCGATGCGCAGTTTTCGTGAATAGTCGACGAAATTGGCGCCGGTGTTCTTCTTGAAGAAGCGAGAAAAGGTCGATTGCGTCATCCCGGCGATCGCGGCCGCCTCCGACATTCTGACGGTCCCGGAAAGATTGTTGACGATATATGAGATGACGTCATGCACAACGCCGAGCGTCTCCTTATCGAGGGTGGGCGCATAGTCGGGGGAAGCAAGGATCTTCTTCTCAGGCGTGCGCGCCAGCAAATCGACGAGCTCAAAAAACAGCGCAAGCCGCTGAAATCCACGCGTCGCGCCGATACGCCGCATGAGACCGGCGCCGCGCCGCGCGGCGTCACCGAAGAACTCGAAGCCCCTCAAGGCGTCCGTCAGGAACGGCTCAAGGTCGGCGAGCTCGGGAAAGACGTCGGCCCGTGACCGCAACAGGTCGGGGCAGAACTGAACGACCATATCCCGCCCTTCGATCACCTCGCCGGGCTTGAGATCGCTCATCCAATTGTGCGGCAGATTAGAGCCCGCAAGCACGAGATTGCCCGGGCTGAACTCGCCGATATAGTCGCCGACGAACTGCCGTCCGTGCGAGCGGGTGATGAGGTGAATTTCATATTCGGGATGATAGTTCCAGCGGGCGATGTTGCTCGGACAATCGTGCTGATGCCATTTGAACGACTGCGAAGGATCGGTCACAATCGATTCGAAATTCGGCGGTCGGGCCGCGCCCTTCTTCCGCGCCATGTCTCATCCCCTTATTGTCTCCGCGCCAGCGAGCGACCGGTCTCCTTGTCGAAGACGTGAAGGTTATCATCCGCGAACGTCATCCGTACATGATCGCCGACCGCGGGACATTGTTGTGCCGGTAGCAGAACGCCGATCTCGACGCCTGCATATTTGAAATTGATCAGGGCGTCATTGCCAAGGAACTCGATGAGATCGACATCGCCGTCGATGACATTAACGGTCTCGGAAGGACTCGCGGCGCGAAAGTGAGCGGGCCGAACCCCGGCGACGATCGTCTTCGAGCCGTCAAGGTCGAAGCGTTCGCGATCAATGACGAGCGCTGGCGCATTGCGGCCCGCCGCGTTCAGTTCGCCCCTGTTCGCGTCGACTTCAAAGAAGTTCATTGCCGGCGTGCCGATGAATGCGGCGACGAATTCACTGTTCGGCCGGTCGAAGATTTCGCGTGGCGTGCCAACCTGTTCGATCAGGCCGTTGCGCAGAAGGACAATGCGATCGGCGAGCGTCATCGCCTCGAGCTGGTCATGGGTGACATAGACTGTCGTCGTTTTGAGTTGCTGATGCAATCTGGCGATCTCGACGCGCATATGGTTGCGCAGCTTGGCGTCGAGGTTCGAGAGCGGTTCGTCGAACAGAAACACACCGGGGGTCTTGACGATGGCGCGAGCGATCGCGACACGCTGCTGCTGGCCGCCCGAAAGCGCGGTCGACTTGCGGTCGAGGAACTGGTCGAGTCCCAGCGTCGCGGCCGCTGCCTTGATGCGGCGGTCGATCTCGTCGGGCGCGATCTTCATGCGCTTGAGGCCGAACGCGATGTTGTCGCGCACTGACATATGCGGATAGAGCGCGTAATTCTGAAACACCATGGCAATGTTGCGCTCGCGCGGCGAGAGCTGGTTGACCACCTGCCCGTCGATCTTCAGCTCGCCGCCGCTAATCTCCTCGAGCCCCGCGATCATGCGCAGGATCGTTGACTTTCCGCAGCCGGATGGGCCGAGAAAGACGATAAACTCGTGATTCCTCACCTCGAGGTTGAAACCGGCGACAACCTCGACGTCGCCGTAGCTTTTCGAGATGTTGCGGAACGACAGCTCGGCCATCGGTTCAGGCGACAGCTTTTGTCATGTCGATCTGCAACTTGACGTCGGCGGGACGCCCTTCCGCTGCGCGCTCAAACGCCTCGATCGAGCGCTCAAAATCGAAGGTCGAGGAGATGAGCGGTTTGAGGTCGACCTTGCCGGAGCCGATAAGGTTCAGCGCGCGCTCGTACATATTGGCGTAGCGGAAGACCGTCTCGATCCGCAATTCCTTGCCCATCGCGCCAGGAATGTTGAAGGCGACCGGGTCGACGGGAATGCCCACAAGCACGATTGCGCCCGCGGGGCAGGCGAGGCTTACCGACCCTTCGATCGCCCTGGCCGCGCCGCTCGCGTCAAACACGACGTCGGCGCCCCAGGCGCCGGTCTCGCTCTTCACTGCATCAAGGAGATCATGTTTGGTGATATTGACCGGGACAATTCCCGGATAGCGGCCGGCGATGTCGAGCTTGGGCTGGTGGACGTCGCTCAGCAGAACCTTGCTGCAGCCCCCCGCCAGCGCCGCGAGAGCGACCATGATGCCGATCGGGCCGGCGCCGAGCACCACCGCGACGTCGCCTGGTTTGATGCGCGCCCGCGTCGCCGCTTGCATGCCCACAGCGAAGGGTTCGACCATCGCGCCCTCTTCGAACGTGACGTTGTCGGGCAGCTTGAAGGTGAAGGCCTCGGGATGGACGACCGAACCCGTGAGGCAGCCGTGAACCGGCGGCGTCGCCCAGAAGGTCACCTCGGGATCGACATTGTAAATGCCGAGCCGCGTCGCCTTGGAGCGGAAGTTTGGCACGCCCGGCTCCATGCAAACCCGATCGCCAACTTTGAGCGAATGAACGTTGGCGCCTGCCTCGATCACCGTGCCCGAGGCTTCATGTCCGAGCACCATCGGGCTCTTGACGATGTAAGAACCAATTCCACCGTGCGTATAGTAATGCACGTCGCTGCCGCAGACGCCGACCGTGTGTAGCTTGATGCGGACATCGTCCGGGCCGAGCGCCGTGGGAAGGTCGATGTCGCGAAGAGATAGGACTTGCTTCCGTTCGAGAACAAGCGCGCGCATGGGACTATCCTTGATTTCTGGTTTTGAGAGCGGAGCTCAAGAAGCTGCTCAGCACGCCGAGGAACAGGAGCGGTGGCAGCGACAAGAGAATAACCGAAGCGTTGAGAATACCCCAGGGAACGTCTCGGCCGAGCTGAGTCATCTCCGAGGCGACGACAGGCAGCGTTTTGGCGTCCGATGTCGTCAGCATCAGCGCGATAAGAAATTCGTTCCACACAAGCACAAACGAGAACACTATGGCGCCGATAAGGGACTTCCAAGCGATCGGCAGCGCGATAAGGAAGAAGATCGCGTAAGGCCCGTAGCCATCGACGAAGGCCGCTTCCTCGATCTCGTTCGGCACGCGCCTGAAGGCAGGAATCGCAAGCCAGATGGTGGTTGCGAGCGTCAGCAGGCTGTAGGTGACGATGAGCGCGATGCGCGTATCGTAGAGACCGACGTCGAGCCAGATGACGATGAGCGGAATGGCGATCGCGACTGGCGGAAGAAATCTCAGCGACAAGACGAAAAACTGGATGTCCTTGGCAAAGCGCATCGGATATCGCGCGACGGCGTAGGCCAGAGGAAGCCCAAGCGCTGCGCCGATCAGCACCGAGCATCCGGATACGATGATCGAGTTGATGAGCCCCGCGCGCACGCTCTCGCGCTCAAGCACGTAGAGAAAATTGTCGAGCGTCGGAGTGAAAAACAGCATCGGCGTCGGCGTCACAATGTCGACGCGGTTCTTGAAGCCGCTCAGCAATGTCCACAGGATCGGGACGATCACTGACGCCGCGGCCAGCGCGATAATTGCGCGGGCCGCCAATCGGCTCAGACCTCCTGCCACCGCTGCACCCGTCGCCAGAGAACAGTGAAGGCCACAGTGGTCGCTATCATCATCAGCACCGCCATGCTTGACGCATAGGAGATGCGGCCCGATTCGATGAAGCCCTGCGAGAAGGCGTACATGTCTAGCGTTTCCGTCGTGATACCGGGGCCGCCACGCGTCATGACGTAGATCAGATCGAAGGCCCGCAGCGATTTGATCATCTTGACGAAGACGAGGCTGATCAGCGCCCCGCGCAGCATCGGCAGCGCGACATAAGCGTGAACTTCCCACGTCCGTGCATGATCGAGGCGCGCCGCTTCGAGCGGCTGAGGCGGCAGCGTTTCCAGAAGCTTGACGATGACGACCGAGAACAAAAGGCCCCATTGCCAGACGTCGACAACCGCGACTGCCAGCATGGCGGTGTGCGGGTCTGCGAGCAGGTCGACCGGATGGCCGGTGATGAGCTTCAGCGGGTAGACCGCCAGACCGAACAGCGGATGGAACGCGAAGCGCCAGACGAAGGCGGCCGAGACGCGCGGCAACAGCGCCGGCACGATGAACAAGACGGAAAGCGCGTTACGCACTTTCGGCGACGTCGCCTCGAACATGAGAACCGCGAGGGGGATCGCGACTGCCATCGTGGCGACGACGGTGAGGATCTCCCATTCGATCGAGACCCGAACTGAATTGAGAAAGCGCGGATCGTCGACCAGGGCGCGGAAGTTGGCGAAACCGACGTAGACGCTGTCGGGATTGCTCAGCTCTCGGTTTTGAAGAGCGATGTTGATCGCGTCGATCGTCGGCACGAAAGCCAGAATTGCGAGGACCGCCAGGGTCGGCACGGTGAAGACAATCGGCAGAGTTGTGCGAATTTTCATAGGCGTTGGGGCGACCGCTTTGAACTTAGGCGGCGCCCTCCGCAGCGCGGAAGGCGCCCGTTTTAGCCGGTGCTACTTGCGATTGGTCACAAGTCCCTTCGCGTAGGTGTTGAGCTCGTCAAGCGAGCCTTTGATGTCGGTGCGTGTGCCGGTGATGAGTTCCTCGAGCTCAATGCCCCAATGGTCGCCAAGGTTCGGCCATTCGGGATCCTGCCAGAAATTAACCGCCGTTACTTTGGCCGTCTCGGCCAGCGCTTGGCCAAGATCGGCGCCGAACTTCTGGTTGAACTCGTCGCTGGTCATGATGCTGGTGCGGTTGAGCTCACCAAACTCGCCGTCGTCGAGGCGGCGCTTCTCGTTCTCCTTAGACGTCGCCCAGGCGATGAACAGGCCGGCGCATTTCTTCGCGGCATCGTCCTTGTTCGCCTTCGCGCCAATGGCGAGGCCGTGCGCGTAGCCACCACCGGTCAGCGGCGTGGGCGGCGGCGCGTAGCCTACCTTGCCAACCACCTTCGACAGTTTCGGATCGATCGCTTCGCCTGCGAGCGGCGTCGATTCGACGAGCAGCGCCACCTCGCCGGAGAGGAACGCGCCGGTCGATTCGTCCCAGCTGCCGGTCTTGGTGCCGGGCGGCGAATATTTGAACAGCTCGAGATAGGTCTCGGTCGCCTTCACCGCCGGCTCGCCGTCGAACGTCGGTGTGTTACCGTCAAACCACTTGCCGCCGAAGCCACGGAAATAAGGCATCCAGCGCCAAACGTTTGCGCCCGAACCGCGCTGGCCGCGCAGCGCGATCCCGTAAACGCCATGATCCGGGTCGTGCAGCTTTTTCACAGCCGCGATCATCTCGTCGAGTGTCGTCGGCACCTTCACGCCCGCCTTCTCAAGCAGATCCTTGCGGTAGACGAGCAGGTCGCCGCCGCCGGTCAGCGGCGCGAAATAGATCTTGTCCTCGAAGGTCGCGACCTTCTGCCGGCCGGGATCAAAATCGGCGAAGTCGTATTCCTTCGGATAGTAATCCAGCAGCGGCGTGACCCAATTGGACTTCGCGAACAGCGCGACATTGGCCTCGTCGATGTAATAGACGTTATATTTGCCAACGGTGGACGCGTCGGCGCGGGACTTGGCTCGGCGATCGTTCTCATTGAGATAGTCGATGTTGAACGACGCGCCTGACAGACCCTTGAACTCGTCCTTGTATTTCTCAAGCAACGTCAGGCCGTCCCGCGGCTGGGCCAGCACGCGTAAATCATGATTGCAGACGGCTTCCGCGTTGGCGGTTCTCGCAAGACCGACGGCCAGGACCAGCGCGCCGCCGGCAGCGGCGGCCAAAGCAGCTCGTACCCTCATATCGCGTTCCCTCCATTTTGATCTTATCGCTCCGACGACGCCGAGAGCTGCAGCGGGACGTTCGGCCCCATGGTTACATTACGACGGGCACATTCGCCGGGACTAGCCACTGGATTGCGACGAACTGATACGAATTTGTTCGTGCGGCGTAGCGTAGCGCATCAAAAGGTGGCGCGGCGCGCATTTGATCATCAATCAAGCGGTGCGACGTTTCCCACAATCCGCCCAAAGGATTTGTCAAACACAGGAGGCGACCGCCTGCTTCGGGCGGATCGCCGTCGTTAGGCCGAAAGTCCGATTCAGAATGGAGGTCAGACAGCAAACGGCGCTCGTTCTCAATGCTTGGGGTCATCAACTCCCTGCACGGCGGCGGCGCTTATGTCAGCGATCTTGATGCGCGGACGTTGCTTGCGCCCCTCGACTTCTACCTCTCCTTGACGAAAGCTAATTTCGCCGACGCTTTCGATAGTCGGAGAGTCATCGAGACTGAAATTGCGCGAAGAGCGACTGCAAAGGCGACGCCCGCAGATATCCACGATCTCCGCGATATCATCGAGGCGCATAAGACCGTTCAGGACGATCCCGTCGGATTTCGCATCCTCGACACCCGCTTCCACGAGAAGTTGTCCGAGATAGCCGGCAACGCCGTGCTCCAACGAATTGCTTATGGGCTGTACAATCTCGGTCTCGACTTCCAGAACTTTGACCGACGGGACCCTTACTGCGCCGTCTACTGCGCCAGGAATCCGCCGTCGACCGCGAGAGTATGCCCGGTGATCATCGCGGCCGCAGGACTGACGAGAAAGGCGATCGCCGCCGCAATATCGGCCGGCTCTGCGAGCTTCCGCAAGGGGGTCATCGCCTCAATGCGGGCGACAAGCTCAGGGTCTTTGAGAATGGGTCCGATCAGTTCCGTACGCACGTAGGTTGGAGCCACAGCATTCACGCGAATGACGTGCGGCGCCCATTCGACCGCGAGAGCGCGAGTCATATTGACGATCGCGCCCTTGGTCGCCTGATAGGACACGTTGGGGTAGAGTCCGCCGCCCGACAGTCCCATGATCGATGCGACGTTCACGATTGCGCCGCCGTGTCCCGACGAGATCATGGGGCTTGCCGCGGCGCGAGCGCACAAGAAAGATCCAGTCAAGTTGACCGACAGGACTTTGTCCCAATCGCCAAGCGCGAGGTCAACGGCCGGCCGCCGGATCGCGATGCCGGCGTTGTTGACGAGAATGTCGAGGCGACCCTCGCGCTCGAGCGTCGCCTGAACCATCGAGTTCACGCTGCCCTCGTCGGCGACGTCGGCAACGACCGCAGTCGCACGAAGACCCCGCGCACGTATTTCCGCCGCCGCGCCCTCGGCCGCTTCCTTATCAAGGTCCGCCAGTACGACGCGCGCGCCCACCGCCGCCAGTGTCTCCGAGGTCTCCCTGCCTATGCCGCGGGCGGCCCCTGTAACGATCGCGACGCGGCCGTCGAGACGCATCCAATCCCGAACATCCACCATCATGCTCTCCGCGGAAGAGGCTCGCTCAAGGCGCCTGCGCGCCGCGCGTATTCACGTGTATCGCATAGAGCGACGTATGCCCGCAGATGTACAGGCGGTCGCGCGTCGGACCGCCGAAGCAAACATTGGCGACTTTTTCCGGAACGGGGATTTTGCCGATGAGGCCGCCGCCGGGCGCGATGCAGTGAACGCCGTCGCCCGCGCTCGTCCATATATTGCCGTCAATATCGACGCGGAAGCCGTCCGGAATGCCGGGGGAGACTTCGGCGATCACGCGGCCTTTGCTGAGCCTGCCGTCCGCGACCTTGAAGGCCCGGATGCGGTGTGGCCAGTCCGGGTTCGGCCAAAAACCGGAGTTTGCGACGACGAAGCGCCTTGGGATAGGCCTGCCCTGCCCTGCTCGGCGATCCAGTGCCTGCTTAAACATCTCGCTCCCACTGATATTGTGAAGTTAACAAGCAAACGACTGTCAAGCCTTGGGAGGATGAGACGAAGGTTCAGACCGCAGAAATGCTGGCGCCGCTTGTGCGGCTGCGCCGCGACGCGAGCGCCCCAGATCAAGGCCCGGCCGTCACGACAGGCCTTGGAAGCTGACGAGCATGGGTCTGGGGCGCAATCCGCTCGCGAGCGCTACCGGAGCGCTGATCAAGGCCCGTGAACAGAGCCACGCTCCCGCAGGAGATCGTGAAGGTGTTGACCGACCTGATCATGAAGAGGGCCCGGCGATCTCATTCCTTTCGAAAAGGAATTGGCGATCCGGTTCCAGGTCGGGCGCTCGACGATCCGAGAGGCAGTGAAGAGCCTCGTCGCGCTGGGCGTCCTGGAGGCGCGTGCGGGTGAAGGCTCATTCGTTCGGGAGCCGACCTCAGAGCTTTTGTCCGGCGGTTTTCGATGGGGCTTCCTGCTCAGCTACGGCAATCTTGACGACTTCGTCGACGTCCGCGTGCTGATCGAAGTGGAATGCGCCCCTCGCGCCGCCGCCAACCGGACGGATGATCTCGCCTCGCAACTGGACGCGACCATCGAGGACATGCGTTCAGAGCCGATGGACCACAGCGCATTCATGGATAGCGATACCCGTTTCCATCTGGCCATCGCTCACGCCGCGCGGAACCCGATCTTCGAAACTGTCGGCTCGACCATCCAGTCAATTGTCCGGATCTGGTAAGACCAAGGGGCGCACGATCGCCGAGCATCGCGCGCTCGCGGACGGCGTCGCCTCAGGCGACATGGATGGCGAGGGCGAAGCCATGCGCGCGCACCTCGTCGCCGCAGGCCGGCGCTTGCGCACCCTTCTGCCCGCCCGGGAAACTCGAGGCTAAGCCAGTCGAAGGGCGAACGACTTCAAGAGTGCTAGCTAAGATGCCTGAGCAGCCAATCTGGCTCACCAAAAGCGCCGGACTTGGAGGCGCAGAAGGTTCCCGTGCAAAGTCCGGACTGCATGCGCGAGGCGGGAACGCCGTGCAGAAATTCGCCGTCTACGCTCAACCGGGTTGCTTTCAGTGCGCGGCAAAAAGCGGCGAACGTCTCCCCGCCAATCACCGTCAGCCCGCCAAGCTGCGGCAGGCGATCGGAAAGCAACTCCAGGCCGCCGGCAATCCGTTCCGCCGCTTCGCTCTCGGACAAACCCGATGGCAGGGCGGGCACGACCACACAGCATCCGAACATCTCGAGCGTTGTCAGGACGCAGCCAACGAAATTTGGCATGGCGCCCATGGGCGCCAAGCAATCCGGCCGCGCGGCGCCGAAAACTTGAACCTGACGGAGGGTGACCGGATGGCGCGAGCCGACAATCACGAGATGCGGTTGATTGAGCGGGCGCGCGGCCCTAGGCGGCTCTTGCGCGAGAGTTCTCGCAAGTCCGGCCGCCCCACACCAGAGCGTCGCGGGTTCGTTGGCGTACCGTTCCGCAATGGCGTCAAGATCGGCATCGCTTTCAGCGTCGAGCAAGACAATTTCGGGGTCGACTGCGCCATAGGAGACGCCATGGCGTTTAAGCTCCGCCACGACGTCTTTGATCAGTAAGGGACCGCCGGACGATTGCGCCAGCAGTTGGAGGCCGCCTCGCGTGAGACGTCCGTGAACGGGAACCGCGGGCGCCAGCACAATCCTGCGAAATATGCCGGACTGAACGATCTCGGCCAGCTCCGCGGCCCAGTGCCCGCGCAGCAGACTGTCAATCTTCTTGAACGCAAGATCCGCGCCCGAATAACAACCGAGACTGTCTCGCGTGCAGGCGACAGCAGTCCTCTCGTCACCGTCGCGGCAGGACAGGCTCAGGGCATACGAGGCTTCGGGGGGTGCGGTCATCCGATCCAGCAGAACCGGCAGCGGGCCAATGCGGCCGGTAAATTGAGCAGCGGTGTCGAGTGCTCCTGTCAGATCGTCTGCGATCAAGCGTAAGATCGTCATGCGACAGCTTGCGCCGCCCTACCCATGGAGGGAACGACCTTCACCTCAAGGCCCAGATCCCGCACGCGTGCGATCTCAGCCGGATCGGCGCGATCGTCGGTTATCAGCTCGTGGACCGCATTAAGCTCGCAGATTTTGCAGAACGCAGCCGCGCCGAACTTGGAAGCATCTGCAAGAACAACGATCCTGCGCGCGGCTGAGATCATGGCCCGCTTCATCGCCGCGGCCTCGAGCGAGGTTTCCGTCAACGCCAGGCCGCTGATCGCATGCGTGCCGATGAAGGCGACATCAACTCTAAGGTTGCCTAGGAAGCTCTCGCCGGGCTCGCCAAGAACGGTCAGCGATTCCGGCCGCACTGTGCCGCCAAGACAGAGGACACGAATCCTGCTCGAGGCGGAGAGCGCCTGGCCGATGCCGAGGTCGTTGGTGACCGCGGTCAGCGCAATGTCGCGCTCGACGGAGGCGCGAGCGGCCGCGAGCACGGTCGAACTGCTGTCGAAGATGACGCTCGCGCCGGAATGAAGCGTGGCGGCCGCGGCGAGCCCAATCGATTCCTTTTCCGCCCGATCGAATTCAGCCGTGATCGCGGCCTCTGGCTCGAAGGTGGACTGAAGCTGTTTCTGGATCAGGGCGCCGCCATGCGAGCGCTCGAGATAGCCGCGCTCCTCGAGATGCTCCAGGTCGCGGCGGACGGTGGAGAGCGAGATGCCGATCGCCTCCGACAATTCCTGAATCGAGGCCGCCCCGCGCTTGCGGATATGCTCCAGCATGAAGGCCCGGCGCTGCGCGGGTATCAGTTCGGGGCGGCGAGTTGGGGCCATGGCTGTTCTGTCAGGCTGCGCGTTTCGGACACGATGGATCGCTAGCATGAGGCGCTGCTTCCCTGCTCACGCTGGTGCCTGATTCTGGCAGAAAATGGCAGTTTACGGTCACTGTCAACAGGTTAACGCCGGGTCGGGCGCTTTGGCCTGGGATGGAGTGGGGTTGGCCGCCTTCTGCGCGGCGGGCCCGCGACGTTAGTTCGGGCGATCCGTTTGGATTTCCTTGGCGCGTGGCTGTTTCGCCGCGAAATCCCCCGATAGTGACTATTGGATTTCCTTGGATTTCCTTGGATTCTCTCGTCCGAATCGAGACATTTCAACGGGTTGCGCGGATAAAAGCGTAGAAATTTTTTCTCGACGCTTTTCCCTGACCTGAGCCGCGGCGGAACGGCGCCTACGGCTTCGGGCATGCGGGAGCGCAGAATTGCTCATAGGGCAAGCTTAGCCTGTTTTCTGATGTTCTTCAATAAATTGTCGTCCCATTGTCGGTAGCAGACGATATGTCCGGTTTAGGTAGCGCACGATCTGTCCGGTAGATCCGGCCCTTTTTGGAGGGGTTGGATGCGCTGGACAGAAGCCCTTCAGGGTGTGCGCATGACGGTGTTTTTGAACGTTCTGAACCGCTGGGAATTGGCGGAGCTGAACCAGGAAGAGGCGGCTGAGTTGCTCGGCGTGAGCGAGCGGACGTTCCGGCGCTGGACGCGGCGTTACGAAGAGGAAGGCGAGGCTGGGCTTGTCGACCGCCGGCTCGGCCAGGCGTCGGGCAGGCGGGTTCCCGCCGATCGGGCGGAGGAAGTGGAGCGGCTTTACCGCGAGCGCTACCAGGGTTTTACGGTCAAGCACTTCCACGAGCATCTGATCAAGGATCACGGCTTCGGCTGGGGCTACACCTGGACGAAGCTGCATCTTCAGTGGGCGGGCGTTGTGGCGAAGGCGCCGCGCAAGGGCGCCCACCGGCGCAAGCGCGAGCGGCGGCCACTGCCGGGCATGATGCTGCACCAGGACGGCTCGCGCCACGAATGGCTCGAGGGCCAGCCGGCGCTCGACCTGATCGTGACGCTCGACGATGCGACGGGGGCGATCTATTCGGCCTTTCTCATCGAGGAGGAGGGCACGGCCTCGACCTTCCGGGCGCTGAAGGAGGTTTTCGCCGAGCACGGCCTGCCGATGAGCCTCTATACGGATCGCGGCTCGCACTATTTCCGCACCACCAAGGCCGGCGAGATCGACCGCGGCTCACCGACCCAGGTCGGGCGAGCCCTTGAGCAGCTCGGAATCGAGCATATCGGGGCTTTCTCTCCCCAGGCCCGTGGCCGTTCGGAACGGATGTTCGGCACGCTTCAGGGCCGGCTGCCCAAGGAGCTCCGGCTCGCCGGCATAACCGATGTGGAGGCGGCCAACGCCTTCATCCGCGACCGCTATCTGCCGGAACACAACGCCCGCTTTGCGGTCGATCCGGCCGGCGAGGGTTCAGCCTTCACGCCGATCCCTGGCGTCAATCTCGATGAGATCCTGTGCGTGCAGGAGGAGCGTCAGGTCATGAACGACAATTGCGTGTCCTACCGGACGCTGAAACTGCAGATCCCCGAAAGCCCGATGCGGCCCCATTTCGTCAAGGCGCGGGTCAAGGTCCACGTCTACCCCGACGGCTCCCACGCCCTCTTCCACGGGCCCCGCTGCATCGGCCGATATGACCAGAACGGAGCGATCAGAGATGCGAAAAACGCCGCTTAAATCCGCTCGGCGGCGAAGCCCCCGTGGACGGGGTGGACAAGCCTCCGGCTTGCCCACCCCGCCCACGAGGCAGAACAGAACCAGAAGAAGCGGACATATGATGGGCTACCAAAACCGGACAACTTAATTCGCTATCGACATAAATTGTCGTCCCATAAATTGTCGTCCGATGCGTTCGCTTTCCGCCGCCTCAATCCAAAAAGCACCTTGCTCTGCCCGCGGCGTAAAAAGACGCGTCGATGACATCAAATGCGAGATTATGACGTTTTTTGACTTTTCATGCTCCAAAAGCCGCGCTAAGCTGTTTGCGGCAATGAAGGGGGGAAAGTGACGGGTCCCAGGATCGCGGTGACGTCGGGCGACCCGGCCGGGATCGGTCCGGAGATCATGGCGCGCGCGGCCGCCGCCCTGCGCGGGCGTGTCGCGGACGGAGAGTTTTCCCTACTCCTCATTGGCGCGCGCTCGACGCATCGGGAAGCGCTGAAACAACTCGGCTTGGACGATCCCGCAACGACGGTCGCCGCCGCCAAGCCAGGCGCTGATTTACCCCCGATCGGTTTCATCGATATCGACGCAGCCCGCGTTCCCGTGCCCACCGGCCAATCGACGGCGGAAGGCGGACGCATAGCGTATGACGCGATCGCGGCCGCCGTACGCTTCGCGCTCGACGGCGTCGCCGACGCCATTTGCACGGGCCCAATCAGCAAGGAAGCGCTGAACTTCGCGGGCCATTACTATAGCGGTCACACTGAGCTGCTCGCCGATCTCACCAAGTCGCGCGACAGCGTGATGCTGCTGGTTCACGGCGCCATGCGCGTGAGCCACATCACCACCCATACCGCGCTTGAAGACGTGCCGAAGCGCGTGACGCCGGAACGGATAAGCCGTGTCGTGGCGCTCACCGACGAGGCGCTCGAGGCGCTTCGCGTGCCGCGCCGCCGCATCGCCATCGCAGCGCTCAATCCGCATGCGGGCGAAGGCGGGTTGTTCGGGCGGCAGGACATCGATGTCGTCGAACCGACCATCCGGCGCTTGCGCGAGCAAGGCTATGATGTCCACGGGCCGGTGCCCGGCGACACCGTCTTCGTCAAACTTCGGGCGGAGCAGTTCGACGCGGTGGTCGCCATGTATCACGACCAGGGCCACATCCCGGTGAAGCTGCTCGGCTTCTCCGTCGACAAGACAACCGGCCGCTGGGAGGCGCTGAGCGGCGTGAACGTCACCCTCGGCCTTCCAATCATCCGCACGTCCGTCGACCACGGCACGGCCTTCGACATAGCGGGCCGCGGAATCGCGAGCGAGTCGAGCTTCATCGAGGCGATCGATCTGGCCGTCGCGCTGGCGCGGGCGCGTCAAACACTGAGGGTTTAGAGGGGCGCGGGGGCTTGGCCCGCGAGAAATAGGAAAGGGCCGGCGCCATCCCCACGCGCAACGCGGCCCAAGAGGAGGAACAAATGATTTCGAAACGAATACGCAATGGACTCATGGCGCTCGCCGCGCCGCTCCTACTCGCGGCAAGTCCCGCCATGGCGTCGAAAGATACGCCAACCATCGGCGTCGTCGTGCCGACGCTCGACGCGCAGTTCTGGAACAACTACATCGACTTCATGAAGAAGGGCGCCAAGGAACTCGGCGTCAATCTGATCGTGCTCAACGCGGACAACAAGCCCGACCAGATGGTGAAGTCGCTGGAGGATCTTGTCGGCCAGTCAGTCGATGGCATCATCTTCACCCCCTATTGGGCGACCGCCGCTCGCGGCTTGACCCTCGCCAAGGACGCCAACATTCCGGTCATTCTGACCGACAGCTATCCAGATTTCTCGCCGCAGTCCGAACGCTTCCCCAACTATCTGGCCTTCGTCGGCCCGAGCGACGAGGACGCCGGGCGCCAGATGGCCGAAGCCTTGTTCGCCGCCATACCTGCGGACGCCAGCGGCAAGAAGGTCATCGGCGTGGTCAACGGCACGGCGGGCACGTCCGTCGCCATCGATCGGCGCAAGGGTCTCGAAGACGCGCTGAAGTCGCATCCGGAGGTCGTCGTCGCCGGCGAGGTCGACGGCAATTTTGTGCGCGACACTTCGCAGACCGTCTTTGAATCGCTCTACCAGGGCCATCCCGACATCAAGGGCGTATGGGCCGCCAACGGCGGCACGGCTACGGGAGTGATGACCGCGCTCAAGAACGCCGGAAAGAAGCCGGGCAAGGACGTCATCGTTGTCGCCATGGACCTGAACCCGGACAACGTGGAGGCGGTCAAGAACGGCGAACTCCTCTTCGACATTGGCGGCCATTGGCTCCAGGGCGGCTTCGCGCTCGTGATGCTCTACGATGACATCAAGGGCAAGCCGGCGCCCAAGGATCAGGACAACGTCAAGCTCAAGCTTCTGCCTTTGACCAAGGACCGCGTTGCGCAGTTCGAGGCGGACTTTCCGGGCGGCGTGCCCCCTTATGATTTCAAGGCGCATTCGCGCGTCTACACGCCGAACGCTGCGCCGGCTTCGTTCGAGCTGAAATATTCCAAGTAAACTTTCGCGCGTGAGGGCCGAGTTCGCCTCGGCCCCTCACCGCGATCTGCGCACGGACGTTCGGTGAAGATCGTCGCTGAGGACCTATCGAGAAGCTTCGGCAACACGCGCGCGTTGTCGGACGTATCTATTGCGCTCGAGCCGGGCAAGATTCACGCCCTCGTCGGCGAGAATGGCGCCGGCAAGTCGACGCTTCTCAAGATACTCGTCGGCGCCGAGCGGCCGGATTCGGGCCGGATGGTTCTTGATGGCCAGCCTTACGCGCCGAGATCCGTGACTGAGGCGACGCAGCGTGGCGTTGGCCTCGTCTTCCAGGAGATCACCATCAATCCGTCGCTGACGGTTGCGGAGAACATTTTCGCGGGGCGGCTCGCCCGCTTCCGCCGTTACGGGCTGCTTAGGCGTGGCGGATTGAATCGCGCCGCACAGGCTCTGCTGGATAGTTTCTCGGCTGAGATTTCGGTCTCGCAGCCGCTTTCCGCTCTCGATCTCGGACAGTGGAAATGCATCGAGGTCGCACGCGCGCTGTCCGCATCGCCGCGGGCGATGCTGTTCGACGAATCGACGGCGTTTCTCAACCACCGCGAGGTCGATATTGTCCTCGAAGCGATGCAGGCGCTTAAACGGCAAGGCCTCATTGTCGCTTTCGTCTCGCATCACCTTGCCGAGGTCGGCGCCGTTGCAGACGGGCTGACGATCCTCAAGGATGGACGCAAGGTCGGCGACTACGCAGCCCACGAGCTCAGTCGTGACCAGATCCAGAGCCTTATGGTTGGTCGCGACCTGTCGAAGGGCCTCTTCCCGCCCCACGCGGCGCGGGCGTCCTCCGGCGATCTCATGCGCTTCGAGGACATCGCGGACGGGCGCCTCAAGCCAAGCTCACTCACGCTTGCAGGCGGCGAGATCGTCGGAATCGCCGGGCTCAAGGGAGCGGGCGGTCAGCGCATTTTGGAGATCGCCGCTGGCGTGGCGCCGCTCCATTCCGGTGAAATGAAGCTCGCTGGCGCGTCGTTCCGCCCGCGCATTCCTGCCGAGGCCTGGGCGAAGGGCATCGCCTATCTGCCAGGGGATAGAACTGGCGAGGGACTCATCGTGGGCGCGAGCGTGCTCGACAATCTCGTGATGGCGCGCCCGCCACGCCGTGGGCCGCTCTTTGACCATGCGCGGGCGAAGAAGCTCTCGGGCGCGCTCATCCGGCGGCTGTCGATCAAGACCAAGGCGCCGCAGACACGGGCGGGCGTGCTGAGCGGAGGTAACCTGCAGAAAGTGGTGCTTGGCAAATGTCTCGCCGTCGAGCCCCGTGTGCTGTTGCTCAACAATCCGAACTCGTGGCGTGGATGTCGGGGCGCGGGCCGAGATCTACCGGTCGTTGCGCGAGGCTGCTGATCGAGGTCTCGGCATCCTGCTCGCGAGCGAGGATCTGAACGAGCTGATTGGCCTCAGCGATCGCATCTTGATCATGCGCGCTGGACGGATTGTGGCGAGGATCGAGGATCCAGCCGCGGCGTCCGAGGACGCGATCATCCGGCACATGACTTGAGGAGACCAGGATGACTTCCGCCAAGCCTCACGTCGACGATGAACAGCCGGTCAGCCGCATGTTCGGGCGCGAGGGCGTGCGCCGCTTCTTCCCGATTTTTCTGCTTGTCGCGCTCGCGGTCGCCTTCTCACTGACCTCGGCGCGCTTTCTTCAATTCAACAATCTTCTGATTGTTGCGCAGCAGGCCGTCGTGCTGCTTGTCGCGGCGCTGGGCATGACCTTTGTGGTCATTGCCGGCTCGATCGATCTTTCGGTTGGCGCCATCGTCGCTGTCGCCGCATTGGTTGCTGCGAAAACTTCGGGGAGCATCGGCGTTCTGGCGATCCTTCCAGCCTGCGCGATTGGGGTCGTGTGCGGGCTGATCAACGGATTGATCGTTGCGAAGGGCAAGGTTCCCTCCTTCATTGTCACGCTGGGCGCGATGGTCGTCTATCGCGGCGCCGTCCTCTACTTCACCCGCGGCGCCCCCGTCTCAATCGAAAACGAAGCTTTCCTCGATGCCTATTCCGGCCGCACGGCTGGCATCCCGAATTCCGTCCTGATCGCTCTGGTCTTGATCGGCATCGCGGCCTTCATGCTCAACCTGACCGTGTTCGGCCGCGAGGTGCGCGCGATCGGCGGGGGCGAACGGATTGCGCATTTGAGCGGCATCCAGGTCGACCGGACGAAGATCCTGATCTTCGTGCTCTCAGGTCTGCTCTGCGGCATGGCCGGGCTGCTTCAAGGGGCCCGCGCCATGGCTGCGACGGCACAACTCGGCGAGGGGCTCGAACTCGACGCCATCGCCGCCGTCGTCGTGGGCGGCACGCCGCTGACCGGGGGGGTCGGGAGCATCCAGGGCACAATCCTCGGCGCCCTCATCATCACCATCCTCTCGAACGGGATGAACATCATCGGACTCGATCCCTATTTCCAAAACATCGTGAAGGGCCTGGTGCTTGTCCTGTCGGTGTTCATCACGATCGACCGCGAAAAGATCGGCATCATCAAGTGAGCGTTAGCCAAGTGCATAGAGGAGATCTGCAATGACCATTCAAACCATGCGCGACTTCGGCATCGGCGAGGGCCAGATTTATGTCGGCGGCTGTTGGGTCGATTCAGCGAGCCGCGATCGGCGCGAGATCGTCAACCCGAAGGATGAAAGCATCGTCGCCGCGGTCCCCTCCGCAACAATCGAAGACGCGGATCGCGCCGTCGCCGCGGCCCGCAAGGCTCAGCCTGAATGGAGCCGGCGAACGCCGATGGAGCGCGGCGCGCTGCTCCAGGAATTCGCCAATCTGATTGAAGAAAACACTGAGACGCTCGCGCACCTGCTGACCGCCGAGGGGGGCAAGCTCCTGGCGGAATCGCGCATCGACGCGAATTTCGCTGCGGTTCTGCTACGTTACGCCGCCGAGAGCGCGCGGAGGCTGCAGGGCGAGATCCTGCCTGGCGAAGGCCGCGACGAGCAAATCTGGATTCAGCGCGTGCCCTATGGAGTTGTCGCCGGCATCACCGCCTGGAATTTCCCGGCGGCCCTGTTCGCCCGCAAGGTCGGCCCGGCGCTGGTGACGGGCAACACCATCGTCGTCAAGCCGCATGAACTCACGCCGTTGACCACGCTGGTGCTTGGCGAACTCAGCCGGCGCGCCGGCATACCCGAGGGTGTCATCAATATCGTCGTTGGCGACGGCCGGACCGTCGGCGCGCATCTCGTGTCCCACAAGGGCACCGATCTCATCTCGATGACCGGCAGCGTCCGCGCAGGCGGCGAGATCTATGCGCTCGGCGCCGAACGCATCAAGCCGATCCGCCTTGAGCTCGGCGGCAAGGCGCCCTTCATCGTCATGGACGACGCCGATATCGACAAGGCGGTCGACGCGGCTGTGACGTCGAAATTCTTCTTCGGCGGCTCCGTGTGCACGTGCAACGACCGCATGTACCTGCACAAAGCGATTCACGACGAATTCCTCGACAAGTTCCTGGCCAAGGTCAAAGAACTCAAGGTCGGCGATCCTACGAGCGACGTGCAGGTTGGCCCACGCATCAGCGCCGTCGAGGTGAACAAGCTCGAGGCGATGAAGGCGAGAGCGATCGAGCAGAAAGCGACCCCGCTCATCGAGGGCAAGGCGCAAGGCGCCGGGTTCGAACGCGGCCATTGGTTTTTCCCGACCATCTTCTCGGTCAAGTCAAACGACCTCGAAATTATGAAGCAGGAGACCTTCGGCCCGCTGATCGCGGCGATGGCGGTCGACGATTTCGATCAGGCGCTCGCCTATGCCAATGATTCCGACTACGGCCTCTCAGCCTATTTGTTTACCCGCGACAATCGCAAGATCATGCGCGCCGTGAACGAGCTCGAATTTGGCGAGATCTACGTCAACCGCCCCTCCGGGGAGAGCCCGCACGGCTTCCATACCGGCTTCCGCAAAAGCGGCCTCGGCGGCGAGGACGGCCAGCATGGCATCGAGGGCTTCATGCACAAGAAGACGCTCTATAACAATTACGCCTGACGCGGCTTACACGGACGAACGAGCTGGGGCGCGCGACGTTTATGCGCCCCGACGCTTCTGGTTGAGCGAGTTGAACAGCACCGCGAGGAAAATCACCGATCCTTGAATGAACTGAACCCAGAACGGCTCGACATTGTGAAGCGTCAAACCATTGTTGATCACACCGATGAGAAGTACGCCCAGAATGGTGCCGAGCATGGAACCGCGACCTCCGAACAGCGATGCGCCGCCAATGACGACAGCTGCGATCGCGTTCAGCTCGAGGCCAGTCGCGGCGATGGGCTGAGCCGAGTCAAGCCGGCCTGTCAAGATGACGCCGCCCAGGCCCGCCAAAGCGCCCGAGATCGCATAGACGAGGATTTGGGTCCGCTGGACCGGAATACCCGCAATCATTGCCGCTTCGCGATTGCCGCCGACCGAGTAAACCTCACTGCCGAACACGGTCTTCTTCAGCACGAAAGCGCCAATGGCGAGAGCCGCTAAGGAAATGACGCCGGCGATCGGCGCCCTGCCAATACCGGGTAGCGTCCAAAGGCCGCCGCCGATCGAGTCGAAGGCGTCGTCGAAGCCGAATATCGTCTGACCGTTCGGAATGATGAAGGCGAGGCCGCGCGCCATCGACATCGCGGCGAGCGTGACGATGAACGGGTTCATATTCAGGTAAGTGACAGAGAGGCCGTTGAACAGGCCGCACGCAAGCCCGACCAATATTCCGACCCCAATCGAGGCCCAGATCGGCAATCCGGCATGCAGGACGAGCCCGGTAATGACGCCGGACAGCGCCACAACGGAGCCGGAGGAAAGATCGATGCCGCCGGTGATGATGACGAAGGTCTGTCCGCAGGCGACGACTGCGATCAGCGAGGTCGCCACCAGGATCGCCATAATGTTGGCCGAGGACAAAAAGACGGAGGTGGTCAGCGACAGATAGAGGACGATCGCTGCAAAAACGAGAACAATGGCGATCTCGCTGAAATCGCCGAAACGTGGGCCCTTCACGGTCGCGCGGTTGGCTGGCGCCTCGGCCCTTTCCTCGGTCGACATGGGCGCTCAGCCGACGGCCGCTAGAGACATGACACGATCCTGGCTGAATTCGGCCCGGTCGACCTCACCCGCCATCCGACCCGCGCGCATTACGCCGATGCGATCGCACAGACCAAGAAGCTCGAGAAGATCGGAAGACACAATCACGATGGCCGCTCCCTTGGCGGCCAACTGGCCGATCAGATTGTAGACTTCGACCTTCGCCCCCACATCGACGCCGCGCGTTGGCTCGTCGAGCAGGAACACGCGTGGCGAAGCGCTGATCGCGCGTGCAAGGACAACTTTCTGTTGATTGCCCCCCGACAGGCGCCGAACCTCCTGGCCTGCTGACGTCGCGCGGATCCGCATGCTCTCGATCGACGCGTTGGCCAGTCTTTGTATGGCCCGTGACGAGAGAATGCCCCAGCGCGCCAAGGCTTTGAGAGTCGAGAGAGCGATATTTTGGCGGATGGAAAAAGGCAGGATCAGCCCTTCGGCCTTTCGATCTTCCGGCGTCAGCACCATCCCGTCTCGAAGCGAGCGGCGGGGTGAATGCGGGGTGTAGCCCTTGCCGTCGACGCGAATGCGACCGCCCGTCATCGGCAGCGCGCCGAAAATCGTCTTCAGAATTTCGGTGCGCCCCGCGCCGACAAGTCCAGCGATGCCGTAGATTTCACCTGCCCGGACGTCGAAGGATACGCCGGCGAACCGCTCTCCCGAGGACAGGTTTTCGACCTCCAGGAGCGAGGGGCCGAGCTTGATATCTTGCTTCGGGAAAAAACTGCTGATCGGCCTGTTGACCATCGCGCGCACCAGCGTCTCCTCCGTCCAATCCCGAACCGCCCTTGTTTCGACGCTGTATCCATCCCGCATCACGGTGACGCGGTCACACATTTCGAACACCTCCTCGAGGTGGTGGCTGATAAAAATGATGCCGACCCCTGTTTTCTTCAGCCTTTCGACGGTCGAGACGAGAATGCGCACCTCGTGAACTCGTAAGCGTCGCCGTCGGCTCGTCGAGAACGATGACGCGCGCACGACGGGAGAGCGCGCGCCCGATCTCAACCAGTTGGCGCTGGGCGAGCGACAGGCTGCGAATGCGCGTCGACGGCGCGATGTCGAGGCCGACCTGATCGAGCACGGCGCGCGCGGCGCGCATGAGTTGACCGCGACGGACAGTTCCAACCAGCGTGCGAGGCAACCCCCCGGCAAAGATATTTTCAGCGACCGTTTGATCGGGAAACTGGCTCAGCTCCTGATGGACAACGATGATCCCCGCGTTCAGGGCATCGCGCGGTTTGTGGGGAGCGAAAGCCTCGCTCCCCAGCCTGATCGTTCCCTCATCCGATTGATAGATGCCGGCCAATATCTTCATGAGGGTGGATTTGCCGGCGCCGTTCTCGCCCACGACGCCAAGCACCTCGCCCTCATCGAGCGACAGGGACACCTGGTTGAGAACAGGCACGCCGAGAAAGGCCTTGGAGACGCGGTCCATTTCGAGGAGATGCGGGGCCGCTCCCTCCAAGGCTTCCATTCAGCGGATCCCTCAGCCCTTGGTCACTTCGTCGGCCCAGAGGCCGTAAGCCTTCACCTCAGGGCTGTCGATGTTCTCCTTGGTCAAAAGGATATGCGGCCAAAACTCGTGCTGCGGGATCTTGGATTTGTCGCCGTTGAAGTACTGGTTCACGTATTTGACCGACTGGCTGGCCATCGTCAGGGGATTCTGAGACATCGTCGCGTCCATATCGCCCTTGCGGATCGCGGTCAGCGCCTGCTCGGTCCCATCGATGCCGACAATGATGATGTGCTTGGGGTCGTCCAGCGGCACATTTCGGCTTGCCTGGCGGATAGCGCGCAGGGCTCCGACAGCGTTATCATCATTGCCGTTGAACACCGCGTCGATTTGCGGATTCGCCGCCATGATCTGGCTCATCAGATTGAACGACTTTTCCTGATCGAACTGTCCTTCCTGTCGTGCGATGAGTTTCAACCCTGGATTTTCTCCCGCGGCCTTATTGAACACTTCAAGGAAGCCTTTGTCGCGGTCGTCGCCAGCGGTCGTTCCGATAAGACCAACGAGGTCGACCACGTTGCCCTGGATTTTCCCGTAGCGGGCCTTGAGCTTGTCGATGATGTACTGCGCGCCCTCGCGACCCAGCGCGACATTGTCGGTCTCGAGGAAGTTGACCTGGCATGGCCCACAGGAGGCGCCGCGGTCGAGCGTAAAGACCGGGATACCCTTTTTCTGGGCCTGCTGAACCACGGGCACGATAGAATTGGCGTTAATCGGATTAAGGATCAGCGCGTCGACGCCCTGGTTTATAAGGTCGACGACCATCGTCGACTGCGTGTTGGCGTCGCCATTCGCGTTGGTGTTAAGGAGGGTCATTCCAGGAAACTTGGAAGTCGCGTCGACGACGCCCTTGGTCATGCCCTGGAAGAACGGGTTGGCGAGGGTCGCAACGTTGTAACCGATCTTCAGCGGCTTGCCTTCGGCGAAAGCCGGCGTCCCAACAAGCGCGGCCGTCACAACGGCTCCGCTCGACAGCATGAATTCACGACGATCCACGATGAAACTCCTTGGTTGTTACCTCTGCCGAATGGGACAAGGCAGCGTTTCCTTGAAACGGAAATTGGTCTGCCAAGGAGGCGATCATTTGCGCGCCACGCGCGCATATGGGCCATCATCGGGCGAGATCGTCAAGCTGGATTCGGACATAGGCGATATCACACGGAACGGTGATAAACGCGCGATTCACAGTCGCGGAGGCACGCGGATGACGACGAACGGTGGTGAACAAGGATGTGGTGCCGGATGAGGGGATTGAACCCCCGACCTTCGGTTTACAAAACCGCTGCTCTACCGCTGAGCTAATCCGGCGCTTGGGCGGCCTGTGCGCTATCAGCGAGCTGAGCCGCGCGCAAGGGCGCCTTACGCCGAGCCGGCCGCGACCGTCGGCGCCCACGGCCCCTCAACGGGGATGGCCTCGTGCATGCCTGGCCAGGGCGGCATTGTCATCGCCACGAACGCAAGCGCCGAGCCGGCGTCGGCGCTGACCTGAAACGCAGTTCCGAGCGGAATGGTCAGTGACGTCCCGGGGCCGAGGGGATCGATCGATTCGACCTCGCCTTGACGGCGCCAGATGCTGCCCGTGCCGCCGACTACGAACCAGATCTCTTCGACTGTTCGATGTGCGACCGCGTGCGAGACAGCGCCCGCGTGCAATTCGAAATGTATCGTGCTTCCGCCGGCGAGGCTCAGAAGCACGCGCACCGCCGTTCCGTCCGGCGCGATGGCGTCGACGCCATCGCCCAGGGGCTTCAATTCGAAAGGCTTGGTCGCCGGCATCGGACAAGCGCCTCGTGGTTCGGGGCGGCCGACAGCCGCGTTGTCTTGGCGCAGCGATCAGCGGCCTGCTAAGAAAGGGTATGACCAGCCCAAGTCTAACTTCGGAACAGGCGCTTGACGAGTTTCGCGCTGCCGGCGCCCTGCTTACCGGCCATTTCATCTTGTCGTCGGGGCTGCACTCGCCGGTCTTTCTGCAGAAGATGTTCGTGTTCCAGGATCCGGCGCGCACCGAGCGCCTTTGCCGCGCGCTGGCGGAAAAAGCCCGCGAGGCGTTTGGAGCGATTGACGTCGTCGCGTCGCCCGCGGTCGGGGGCATCGTTCCCGGCTACGAGACCGCGCGCTGGCTTGGCGCCAAGGCGATCTTCGTCGAGCGGGAGGGCGGCGTATTCAAGTTGCGCCGCGGCTTCGCGATTGCTCCGGGCGAGCGCGTGTTGATGGTCGAGGACATCATCACCACCGGCCTCTCCTCACGCGAGACGCTCGCGGCGCTGGCCGAGCATCCGGGAACGATCGTCGGCGCCGCCTGCCTGATCGACCGATCCGGCGGCAAAGCGGACATCGGCGTCAAGCGCGTGGCGCTGGCGACGCTCGACATTCCGGCCTACGCGCCCGATGCGCTGCCCCCAGAACTGGTGGCGCTTCCGGCGGTCAAACCGGGCAGCCGCGCGCTCGCCGGCGCGGCCTGACCGGCACGAACGAAAAAGGAGCGGCGCGATGACAAAGCTCAGGCTTGGCGTCAACGTCGATCATGTCGCGACCGTCCGCAACGCCCGCGGCGGCGCGCTCCCCGATCCGGTGCGCGCGGCGATCGTGGCGATCGAAGCTGGCGCCGACGGCATCACGGCGCATCTGCGGGAGGACCGCCGGCACATCCTCGATGACGACATGCGCCGCCTCAAGGCCGCGATCAGCAAGCCGCTCAATTTCGAGATGGCCGCGACCGAGGCCATGCTCGATATTGCGCTCAACATTCGTCCGCACGCCTGTTGTCTCGTGCCGGAAAAGCGGACCGAGCGCACGACCGAAGGCGGCCTCGACGTGGTCAACGGCTTCAAGGACCTAAAGCCCTTCGTCGCCGAACTCACGCGGGGGGGCATCCGGGTGTCGATGTTCATCGAACCCTCGCCGGAAGCGTTGAAAGCCAGCGCCGAACTCGGAGCGCCGGTCGTTGAGCTCCACACCGGGGCTTGGTGCGACGCGCGGGCTCGTGGCGAAGCCCTCAAGGCCGATCACGAATTCCGCCGCCTTAGCGCCGCAGCCGCACAGAGCCGGGCGCTCGGGCTCGAGTGTCATGCCGGCCACGGCCTTGACTACGACACGGCGCGGATCATCGCCGCCCTGCCGCAGATCGTCGAACTCAATATTGGCCATTTCCTCATCGGCGAGGCGATCTTCGTCGGGCTCGCCGAAACCGTGAAGGCGATGCGCATGGCGATGAATGAGGGGCGGGCGTCCGTGGAGCGCCCCATTTGATCATCGGCATCGGCAGCGACCTCTGCGACATCGGGCGCATCGAGACGACGCTCGCGCGGCACGGGGAGCGCTTTACCGCCCGCTGCTTCACCGAGATCGAACAGCGCCGCTCGGATCGACGCGCGGGGCGCGCGGCTTCTTATGCCAAACGATTCGCGGCCAAGGAGGCCTGTGCCAAAGCGTTGGGCACCGGACTGAGGCGGGGGGTGTTCTGGCGCGACATGGGGGTGGTCAATCTTCAATCCGGGCAGCCGACCATGAAGCTGACCGGCGGCGCCGCGGAACGGCTGAAAGCGATGCTGCCGCCCGGAACCGAGCCATTCATCCACCTGACGATCACCGACGAGGGGCCGTACGCCCAGGCGTTCGTGGTCATCGAGGCCCGCCCTCTTTCTTAGGGCGAACCCGACGCAAAGCGGTCCTGACGCGCCCGTCATTCGGATGGAATCGTCATCGTGAAAAAAACTGCATAGTCGCGCGAAAGAGCAGCTAAACCACTGAAATCATTGATGCGTGTAAACTTGTGCGCGCGTGCCTTGTCAGAGAAACGCCCTAGGCCGCCGTCCTCTTCCGCCTGCTCTTGCGGCCCGTCGGCGAGGGACCGCCGGTCCCGCCTTCAAAGCCGACGGTGATCGAATAGAGGTCGCCAAGCTGAAGGGTCGGCATCGGCAGAGTGATCGGATCGGTCACAATACGGAACTGGCCAGCTTTCACCCCGTCAGTCGTCGCCTCGACCCGGTAGGTCTGGGAAAAGACCGATGTGTTGTCGGTAAGCCGCGTCACCGTGACCTTCAGCGGCGCGTTGAAGGTCCCCGCTTGCCCCGCCGGCCCCATCACAACCTCGCCCGCGACGCCAATCTTGACGCTGGCCTGCCCTGCTCCGGCAGGCGCGCATTGGCGCGCGGTATCGCCGACATTGAACTGATAGCGCACCGATGAATTCTCGGGGCCGCCGACGCGCAGCGCCGCGCCGCCGTCGGCGACGGTCACGTCCGGGCAATTGATGTCTTGTGCGGCGACCGGCAGAACCTTCAGCCTGTCGCTCGGACGGGCGGTAAGCTGAACCACCCCCTGCTTCGCGTCGGGAGTCGCTCCCACGTTAAGGCCTTCGGCGCCCGGATCCCGGTGCGAGAAAAAGCCGCCGACTGAGCTGCCGGCTGAGCTCACTGCGCCGCAGCCGGTGAGAGCGCCGAGCGCTGTCGAAAGAAGCGCGATGCGAACCAGCGTGGCGCGAGCGATCATTGCGTCTGACTTCGATAATTGAGCAGTTGGGTCTCGTTTTAAGATGAGCGCGGTGCTTAACCCGACCACGGCTTCAAGGCAATTGTTCGTAGGCTTCCTTGAAGCCGGCGAGCGGCGCCTGCACGCCGACGCCCTCCTCGGGCGTCTGGAAGATGCCGAGCGTCGCCGTCTTTCCGGTCTTCAGCTTGTCGATCAGGGCTTGGTCCATGGCCAACTGGCCGACGCAGCCATTCGGAAGACATTGCAGAAAACTCAAGCGCCCCGCCTCCGCGTTGTCGATCCGCAAGCTTACGCCGGGCGGAAGCAGCACCCCGAGCGGCGCAATGACCCGCATGAGACGCGTCTTGCGGTCGGCGGTGTTGAGGACGATCACGACCAGAATCAGGTTCGGCCGGTCCTGGTCGACAACGCTGAGCACGATCGCGCACTGCTCGTGGGCCGCGCCGGGGGGAGTTTCGCAGCGGGTCACCCAGTCGCCGTGCTTGTCCCTCACGGCGCCCTGCGGCGTTGGTTCGGCCGCGGAAGCATGGGATGCGGCCAACAGCATGCCGCCGACCAGGCTCATAAGCGCCCAGCTGGCTTTCGATCGTTTCGCCTTGGTGAAAGCCATTGTCCGAAGTGACAATCGTTTAATCCGTCAACGAGGCGGCAGAGGCGCCAGGAAGGATGCGTCGTTTCGGAGGCTCGTGGCCGAGAACCGGCGCAAAAATGAGGCGAAGCAGGAGTTAGGAGATGATCGACGCTAGAGGGATTGAACCTCCGACCCCCACCATGTCAAGGCATAGGTCGGATCGCCCATCGGAGAGACTTTTTTGATGTTTTCGATCTTTTCCTCCTACAGCGCCTGCTGCGCGCTCTCACATGCGACTCCGTCGCTTGGACCGTCAGCCTCGCGAGGAGAACAATGCGGGCGGCGCCACCCTGATTTCATCGCTGGACACTGAGCCGCCCTCGACGATCAGCGCAACGCCGCCATCGGCCATCGCAGCCTCGCTGTCATCGCGCACAGCGAGCCGAACGCCGTCGACAGCGACCGCGATTTCTTGGCCGACGATCTCGATGATGAAATGATAGGGCCTCTCAAAGGACCACTCGAAAGCCGTTTCCGCGAGGACCGTCGTCTCGCCGTCCCGGGCGCGAATGAGACGCAGGACATTCGATCGCACGAGCAATACTGCGTAAAACCGTCGCAAACCCTGCACACGAACGCCGATCCCGGCGTGTTCGGCGAGATGGACGGTAAGCGCGGTCTCGACCCGATAATCGCTCCATTCGCGGGTGCCGTGAATGATCATGCCTTCGCCGCGGTCCTGAGAGATCCGGAAGGCCTGCGAGAAACCTGTCGAGAAGGTGTCGACGGCGTTGACCCAGGCGCGCCGCCAGAAGTCGCCCCGCTCCCTGGGGCGCTTCAACCGGATATTTGGAGGCCCATCCCAGCGGAGCCAGTCAAGAACGATCGCGCCGTCTTGGACGCCGCTCGGGGAACGCACCGCAACACCGATGGATTGGATCGGCTGGCCGTCTGTATCTGGAAGGCGCCACTCAAGAACCTTTTCCTGACCCGGCGCCATTGCAATGGTCTCGGACTCAACGGTGCGAAGGGCGTCTTCCAGGCAATAGACGTCCGCGCTTAGGCTTACGGCGACGTCACCTTCGTTCTGCGAATCGGCGACTACGCGCGCTCGCACGCTTTGACCGGAATAGACGAGCGGCGTCGCCATGAGCTCGTAGGTGCGCATCCGCGTTACTTCGGGCGGCGTGAATGTTGGCGTGGTCACGATGGCGGGCTGAAGCCCAAGCCCGACGAAGCGCAACTCCAACGCGTGACCGGTTTCGAAAAGAATGTTTGCGAGCCCGAGAGCTCCGAAGTTCTCGCCAGCGAACGTGAAGCCCTGCACGCTGCCTGGGAGAGAAAAATGAAACTGGGCTCCATTTTTGGCCGCGTCGAGCGGGGGCAAATTTGCCAGCGCTCGTCCGAGGTCCACAAGCCGCGCGCTCACGCGCACTGCGTCATTGATCGCATCGCCGCCGTCCGCCGAAGAGATCAACATGCGGTCGGCAAGCGGTCCGCGCCAGTTGCGGCTGGCGTCAATCCCTTCGAGGCCCAGCATCGCGCCCATCAGACAGCCAACATTGCCGGCGTTGCAATCCGTGTCCCAGCCCGACGTGCAGACGATCGTCTGTGCTCGTGTGAAGTCGTCGGGGGCGTAGAGCATCGCCATGATCATGAGCGCATGATTGGGAATGACATGGCAGTGGCCCGGATACTTGTTGTACCCATAGCGCGCTTCGATCGCGTCTCGCGTCTCGCGCCAGTCCGGATAGCGCTTTCGCCACTCCCTAATGTCGGTTACGAGCTTCACGATCGGACTGGCCGATGAGACGTAGGTAAGTCCAACGTCGATCAGGCGCTCGATGTCGCGGCACACGAAGGCCCCGGCTTCCATTGCCGCCCAGAGTTTTGCCGCGTCCACCGCAGCGCCGTCGTGACTTACCCGTGCTGCCTGCTCCGCGAGCCGGGCGGCGAGCGCCGGATTTCCCGGCGCGACGATCGCCCATCCGTCGATGAAGATTTGCGCGCCAATCTGCTCGGCGACGGCTTGACCGTTAACCGCGATCGAGCCGCTGGCGGGCGCCGCAATTCCGCGCTTCAGATTGAGCCAGGCCGTATGCTCGGTCGAATTGCCGTTCCCGCCCCACCACAGGATCGAGCGGCGCTCGACAAGGTAGTTGAGCCAGGTCTCGCCAATCTCGCGCGAGGTGAGATCGGCCCGCGCCCCGTGATCCTCGAGCGCCCGGATGAATGTAAATGTGCCCGCGACGTCGTCGTCGGTAACGACCAACGGACAGTTCAGCCGCTCGTGGACATAGTCCTCGATCGGGCCGAGCTCGCGAATGATCCTTTGATACGTCCAATTCTCGAACGGGCGGCCGAGGTAGACGCCGATCAGCTTGCCGAGGACGGCCGCGTAAGCGCGCTCGGAATAGTCTGAAGGCAGAGCCGTCATCGCGCGCGCCTAGATGATTTCGAGGTAGTCACGATCCGGAAGGGTCGGAAACGGCGTCGTTGGCAGCGCCTGATACCAGTAGGCGACGGAAGCGATGTCGTCCTGCAGCGGCAAGTAGCGACGGTTCTCCTTCTCCGTGCGCCAACCGATTGCCTGCAACGTCACCTTGAGATCCGTTTCAAAACGGATTGGATCCATAATGTGCCAACGGTAGAGCCCGAACCGCTCTTGCGACTGATAGGCCCCGTCGGGCCGGATGACCTGGGGCAGTCCCGCATAGGGGGTCGTGAATTCAATGTAGCCACGCGGGAAAGTCGGATCGACCGTACCGGCGTCGAAGTTATACGCGCCGCAGAAATAGTCCTCGGTTCCCGTGCCGCAAATCGTCGGCCACTCGTCGCCGTCCATGAAAAACTTGATCTCGCCCTCGCCCCACCAGCCGGAATTGTTGACGCCCCAGGCGACATAGGTTCCGACGTAATGACCGCGCCCCCGCACGCCGTCGAGCACGACATAGTCCTGTTTAAGCGGCAGAGGGTTCGTCCGACGAAAACTGGCGTGGAAGTAGGCCGCGTCCTCGGGAACCTCGGTCAAAGCATAATTGATCTGCCAGTAGAGGACGGCTTCCGCGTCCGGGTCACGATTCTCGAGGGTAATGCGGGCGCGGCGGCGAAACGGCATCTCCCAATAGCAGTTGAAGGCGCGCCCTGGATTGACGCAAACGGCAAGCGAGCTCACGTGAGCGTAGCGGCCCCACCCGCAAGCAAAAAAATCTCCGAGCGGGGCCTCGACCGACGGGTGGCTTTGGTCGTCCCAGTGAATGCGCAGGATGAGGTCGCGCCAGCGCACATGGGCCGGCGTGATCCATATTTGCTGGATCGCGCCTTGCCCCTCGATGTCGCCAAGCAACAGGGTCTCGCCGGGCGCCACGCGCTTCGACGGCGAGATCTTCCAGCCGCGGCCAAGCCCGCGAGCGTGGATGGCGCCGGTGCCCTGTTCGGCGATGCCGCCTTTGCCCTTTTCGCCAGTCGGATTTTCCGGGCTGATCGAACGTGACTTCGCCGAAGACAGTCGCGACAGATTGCCAAGGTGCAATCCGAGACCCGAGAACCCCTGCGTCATACCGATCGCCTCTCTCGATTCTGCTCGACCTACTTGATGCCTGTCGTCTTGATCGACTCGATGATACGCTTCTGGAAGATGACGAACATGACGATCGTCGGGAGCGCCACCACAGTCGAAGCGGCCATCACGTAGTTCCACGAGCCGTTGTACTGCTGACGGAAACTTGCGATCGCGACCTGCACCATCCAGAGGTCCTGGTTCGAGGTGATTGTCAGTGGCCAGAGGAAGGAGTTCCAGTTGGCAAGGAAGAAGAGGATCGCGAGCGCGGACATGATGGGCCGGCTCAACGGCAGGATGATCGATAACCAGATCCGGAGGTAGCCGGCGCCGTCGATCAGCGCTGCCTCCTCGAGCTCGCGGGGAATAGCGAGATAGAACTGGCGCAGAAGGAAGATGCCAAAGGCGTTGAAGATCGAAGGAATGATCAATCCCGCGTAACTGTCGAGCATATGGAGCGCGCGCACGAGGATGAAGAGCGGCACGATGATGACCGGCTGGGAGATCAGAAAGGTCGCAAACATCGCAAGAAAGATCGCGTCTCGTCCAGGAAAACGCAGCCTCGCCAGCGCATAAGCGGCCATGGAGTGAAAGATGAGCGCGACGATCGTCACCGCGGCAGAAACGAAGAGCGTGTTGAGAAGATAGCGGGCGAAATCCACCTGTGTGAACACATAGACGAAGCTGTTCAGCGTCGGCCGCCGCGGAATAAGATTCGTGTCGAACACCTCGTTCGACGGCTTCAGCGACATCGACAACATCCAGAAGAGCGGCGCGATCGCCATGAAGGCGAGGATGACGCCCGCAAGATAGAGCGCAAGCTGAACAGGCTGCAGCATCGCCCGCTGCGTCGCCTCCTCCTCCGCAGTCTGCGTGGGAGCCGCCTCACTCATAAGTGAAGCGCCCTCCCTGGGTCGGCAGGAACATGAGAACGGTGATCGCCATCAGCACAACGACGAGGACCGACGCCATTGCCGCCGCATAACCGTATTCGTTGAACTGGAAAGCCTGCTGATAGATGTAGAAGATGACGAGGGACGTCGAGTTCGCTGGGCCGCCCTTCGTCATGATGTATACCAGATCGAATGTCTGCGATCCGCACACCGCTGTCACCGTGGAAACGAGCAGGACGAAGAAGCTTGTCGGCCGCAAAAGCGGCAGAGTGATTTCTAAGAAGGACTGGACAGGCCCCGCGCCGTCGATGCGGGCCGCCTCGTAATATTCCTTGGGAATGTCCTGTAGGCCGCCAAGAAAGATCAGCATGTAGAAGCCCATCAGGAACCAGACGCTGATTACGATGACGGTCCCCAGCGCGAAGCGTGGATCGCCCAGCCACGAAATCGACCCGATGCCGATCGTCGCGCCCAACTGATTGAAGAGCCCGATCTTGTCGATGACCAGCACCTGCCAGACGAGGGCGACGACGACAAGACTCACCGTCTGAGGCATAAAGAGGAGCGTGCGGATAGCGCCGTTGAACCGCGTATCCGCTTGCACAAGCAAGGCGAGCCCAAGCCCGACGACATAAAGAAGGGGCACAAGAGCGACGACATACAGGATCGTCACCTGGAGGCTTCGCCAGAACATCGGATCGCCCAGCATTCGCCGATAATTGTCCAGCCCAACGAACGTGTACTCGCCAAAGCCACTGACCGAGAAGAAGCCGAGGCTCAGCGAGAGAATCATGGGTCCGCCAACAAAGATCATGAGACCGATGGCGTCGGGCGCAACAAAGAGATAGCCCGCGATCCTCTCGCGCGCGACGTTGGACAGTCGCGGGCCGCGGTCGACCGAGAGCGCCCCGAGATGGGCGCCCTCGCTGGCTTCCGTTGTGTGATCCCGCATCAGAGGATCGGGGCGCCCTTGTAGCCGGAAAGGAACGCGTCGATCTGATCCGACGCCGCTTTGGCCGCCTGAGCCGGATCCTGGCCGTTCAACTGGCAAGACTGAATCGCGTCCGAGATCGCCTTGTAGACGGGCGGAGGCATGCGCGGCTCCGCGCGGGCTCCAGGGTAGATCTCGTCGGTGAAGATCTTGAGGAACCCGTTCTCGAACGCAGCCTTGCCGGCGTCAAGCGCTGATTTGGTCGGTGGCATGTCGCTCTTCGCCTTGGTGCACCAGTCAACGATCCGGCCGGTCGAGCCGTCCTTCGGCGAACCCAGCGACCAGGCGACGAATTCGCCAGCGGCCTTCGGATTCCAACCTTTCGCGTTGGCGACGAAGGCCCACCCGCCGCCAATGGTGAGATATTTTCCACCGGGAGGCGTTGGCAGCCTGAACACGCCATACTTGAAGTCGGGCGCACCCTCGCGCAATTGCGCGATCGCCCAGATGCCGACGTTTTGCATGGCGCAATAACCCGAGCCTAGATTTGGGAGCGTGTCCCATGCGCCGCCGCCCAAGGGCTTTCGTGGAGCGACGCCGGTGTTGATGGCGTCCTGCCAGAACTTAAGGGCAGCCACAGTCCCGGGCGTGTTGAATGCGCTCTTGCCATCTTTGCTTTGAAAGTCGCCGCCGGCCTCCCACAGGAAGGGATACCATGTGAAGTTCTGATAGTAGCCAGGGTTCGTCTCGAACAGGACGCCATAACGCTTCTGGTTGGTCAGCTTCTTCGCCACGGCAAGAAGGTCTTCCCAGGTCTTGGGAATGTCCTTCTCAGTCAGCCCGACTTCGTTGAAAGCGTCAACGCTGTAGTACATCGCCATCGGCTCGACCTCGTAAGGAAGGCCGTAGATCTTGCCATCGACCATGCGATTCGCGATGACGCTCGGTAGGAAGTCGTCGCGCGCGCTTTGCTCCATGAACGGCGTCAGATCAAGAAGCACGCCGCCGTTATAGTAGCGGAGGAAATCACCCGGGCTGATGATGAAGAGATCGGGACCCGCGCCGGAGGCGAAAGCAGTCGGCAGCTTGGTGCCGTCCATGTAGGCGCTGTTAGGCACATACACGAGTTCGACCTTAACCTCGTGGCTATCGTTCCACGTTTTAACGACGTCCTCATACCACTTGTCTTGCGACGGAACGCCGCCGCCGGGCGCGTAGAACTGCCAGAACTTCAGCGTCTGCGCGGCGAGGCCGCGGGACACATAGGGAAACCCGGTGATGGCAGCCCCGGCGACGCCCGCCGCCAAGACCTGCCTGCGGCTAGGCCTGCGAAGAACGCTTCGTGTCGCGGGAGTTTTGACGTTCTCGACCATTTTGCTTCCTCCTTGGGCCACGCTATGCGCACACATCAATTTCCGCCCCGGCTATCCTTCGCGGCGCGAGCGTCGCGTTTTTTCCGTCGCCGAAACAAAGGCGCCGGTTCACCTCCAACATCACCCGCTATGTTGAACGCGGCGTCATCGGACCATGTTGCAAAATAGCGGAGACGACTCGCGGGCTCTGCCCCATGCGCCTGTTCGCGGTGCAGCCCGTGCATCAAGAGCCGGCAACCAACAACGGCCATAACCGCTGCAAGGGAGGATGCGACTGTGCAACATGCGCAGTTCGTTGGTTCCACGATGGTCGCGCAATTCAACGGTAGGCGAGCAAACTCGTTTGTGCAAGAGCGCAACAGGGGCCCGAGGCCGCGAGCGAATGGGAGAAGAGAAAATCACGCAAGACGTGAGGTGCAGGAGAGTCGACGCCGGGCTAGGGTGCGGCATACGTTGTGGCTAAAGATCTTTGAAAGCGAAGAGATCAAGCAGGAACGCCAGCATGACAGTCATGATCAGCGCCATGCCGAACGCGTTCACCGGTGAAGCTTTAGCGATCGATTGCACGAAGCCGCTCGATGCGAGTGACGTCGAAGCCATTCATGGGGGTATGGCGAAACACGCGGTGCTGGTCTTTCGCGACCAGCCGCTAACCGATGAACAGCAACTCAATTTCACTCGACAGTTCGGCGACCTCGAGCGTTACGAAACACCTGGGCATATCCGCAAGCGTGAGCAGGACCGCCTCGGCAACGGCATTGCCGATTTTTCTAACCTTACGCGAGATGGCTCGCTCATGGCTGCGAACGATCGCATCTGGTTGTTCAAGCTGGGCGATAGGTTGTGGCACTCCGACAGCTCGTTCCGCCCAGTGACGGCTGGTTACTCCTTGCTGTCCGCGCGAACAGTTTCTTCTCGCGGTGGCGGCACCGAATTCGCGGACATGCGCGCCGCTTATGATGCGCTCGATGACGAAACGAAAGCCGAAATCGAGGATCTCGTCTGCGAGCACTCGCTAATCTACTCCCGCGAGGCAATCGGTTTCTTCGATCTCACTTCGGAGGAACGGGAGCACTTCCAGCCGGTTCGTCACCGCCTGGTCCGGGTCGACCCGAAGACCGGATGCAAGTCGTTGTTCCTCTCGGCCCATGCCGGCGCCATAGTCGGTTGGACCGTCCCCGAGGCGCGCGTGTTTCTGCGCGATCTGACGGAGCATGCAACGCAACCTAGGTTTGTTTATCGCCATGTCTGGCGCGTCGGTGACCTCGTGATGTGGGACAATAGGACAACGATGCATCGTGCTCGCAGATTCAATTCTAATGAAATCCGCGACGTCCGTCGCACGACGCTTGCCGGGAGAGCCGTATGAGCCACGAGCTTGGCGAGAAGATCGCTAGCGAGTTTGGTTTCCACGCGGGTCATCTCTATCGCTGCCTTCGTTGGGGTGTGAGCGCCTCTTGCGGCCCGCTGCGTTGGGAGCCGTAATCCCAATTCAGATTCCGCGTCATGTCGGATGTCATCGACCGTTCAGCGACCCAGGCTGCTAAAACAGGCCCGCAGCAGAAGGGTCCAAAGGCAACACCCTTTCCGGAGTGGATACCCCGTCCGGCTCACCCGGCCTGTTGAGACGATCCCATCAGGGTCGCAATGGTTGCGGTGATTTCGAAACCGCGCCCGCCCGACGCGCCACCGGCCGGACCATACTCATCCGATGAACCCAACGGCCGTCACGCCTTCACAGCGCCTGCCGTAAGGCCGGCGACGATATAGCGCTGAGCCAGAAGGAATATCAGGATCGCGGGTAGAATCGTCAAAGTGATGAATGCGAGCACGAGTTGCCAGGACGTCGTATACTGGCCCTGGTAGGCCATAAGCCCGAGCGTCCATGGATAGCGCGATTCGCTGTTGAGCACGACGAGAGGCAGCAAATAGCTGTTCCAGCTTCCGACGAAGGAAATGATCGCGACCGTCGACAAAACAGGGCCGGAGAGCGGCAGGGTGATGTAGAAGAAATAGCGGAAATAGCCGCAGCCATCCATCATCGCGGCGTCGAGGAGCTCGGTCGGAAGCTGCTTGAACGCGACGCGCAGCAGAAGAATACTCATTGCGAGCGAGAACGCGACTTGCGGCAGCACGATGCCCCAGTAGGAGTCGAGCAGGCCAAGATCGCGGATCTTGATGAACAGAGGCAAGATCGCCGTCGCCACAGGGAATAACAGTCCCAGCATCATGTAGCTCAGAAGGAACCGGTCGCCGAAGAACCGCAGATGCGCAAAGGTGAAGGCGGCCATCGACGAGACCGCGAGCGTCAGGAACACGGTGAGAGTGGCGATCAGCAGCGAATTGCCGAGCACCTGCCAATAGCGCAGGCTCGCCAGAATGTCCCAGTAGTTGCTCCATATCCAGACGCGCGGCAGCGCGAACGGATGTGTCTGCAATTCGCCGAGCGCCTTGAAGCCGTTGAGCGCCGTGAGGCCGATCGGCAGGAGCACCGCTACCGCCAAGACGATGAGCGCGGCGAAGGCGACGATCGCGGGCAGGCCGCGCATCCGGCGACCGGAGGGGCGATGATCGTGAACGGCGTCAGTCATCGCGCATGAACAACCGTCGATAGCCGAAAGCGAAGGTGACGCAGATGACGAACAGCACCACGCCGACCGCTGAGCCGAAGCCGACCCGCATCCGCGTGATTCCGAAATAGTAGAGGAAGGACACCATTGTGTGCGTGGTGTCGAACGGGCCGCCGCCGGTCAGCGGCACGATGATGTCGAAGAGCTGGAGCGCGCCGACCACCGAGAAGAATATCGACAGCCGGATCATGGGCCCAAGCAGTGGCAGCGTGATATGCCAGAACCGCTGGAAGGGCTTAGCGCCGTCCATCTCGGCGGCTTCTAGCATCTCTCCGTCGATGCCCTGGAGGCCTGCGATATAGAGCATCATGTGGAAGCCGAAATATTTCCACAGGATCACGATGAGCACGGCGGAGAAGGCCCAGTCCGTGCTCCCGAGCAGGTAAAACGGCTGGAGCCCGAAGAAGCTCGTGACGATCGCGGGGAGGCCGATCTGCCCGTCGAGCATAAAGCGCCAGATGAGGCCCGCCGCCACGTCCGCGAGGATGTAGGGCAGGAAGAAGATCATCCGGAACCACACCGCGCCCGCCATACGCCCGGCGATGAGGAGCGCGACGCCAAGCGCCAGCGGCAGTTGCACGAGCAGCGAGGCGACGATGATGAGGCCGTTGTTGATCAGCGCGCGGGTGAAGGCCGGATTGGTGGACACATAGACGTAGTTCTTGAGGCCGATGAACTTTTCGGGGCGGCCAAAGCCGTTCCAATTGAAGAAGCTATACCAGCCCGCCTCGACCATCGGCAGGGCGACAAAGATGGTGAAGAGCAGCAGCGCCGGCGGCAAGAAGACGAGTAGCGTCGCCCAGCCATTCATGGACATACGCCGGCGGGTCGCGACATAGACCGCAGGCGCGTTCGTGAAGGCCGTCTCCAAAGGCGCGTCGACTCGCCCCCCCGCCGGGGCGGAAGCGAGCGCGACGCGGTCCCCCGCCATCGGCAGCTACTGCTGGTCCCAGGCGTCCTGGATGGCCGCGGCGGCGGCTTCCGGCGTCATCTGCCCGGCCGCCACCGCGACGGAGATATCGTTGATGACCCGACCAACCGAAGGCCCCAGATCCTGATCGAAGAAGTTCTGGTGATAGGTCGTGGCGGCGAGCTCTGCGGCCACCTGCTTGACCAGCGGGTCCTTCACCCACGCCTCGCTGCCCTTGTAGGCGGGAATGTAGGCGCCTTTCTCGGCGGCCTCCTTGGCGTATTTCTCCTGGCTGAAGAAATTTAGGAAATCGACCGCCTCCTTGGGCGCGGTCTTGGTCACGAGGAACCCGTTGACGCCACCGAGCGTGTCGGTCGCCTTGCCCTTGCCGCCCGCTACGATCGGGAATGAGAAGATGCCGATGTCTTCCTCTGGCTGGCCCTTGCCGCTCGCCGAGGACGGCGCCTGCATGCCGATGAGCCATTCGCCCATCAGTTCGATCGCGGCCTTGCCGTCGCCGAAGATGCCGGTCGATTCGGCATGCTTGGTGGTGAGGTAGCCCGGCTGGAATGGATCCAGCGCCGCAAGCTCGCGCAGCCGCTTGCCTGCCTCGACAAAGGTCGCGCTCTTGAAGCCGCCGTCCTTGCCCGCCTTAGCGTCGGCCAGGGCGTGCTCGCCGCCGATCCGCATCACAAGATAGGAATAGTAGAAGTGCATCGGCCATTTCTCGCCGGCCCCGACCGAGATCGGAGTGATCCCGGCGGCCTTGAGCGTTTTCACAGCGGCGAGGAAGTCGTCCCAGCTCTTGATGTCATCGGCCTTCACGCCCGCTTTCTCGAACAGCTTCTTGTTGTAGAAGAAGGAGACGACGCCCTGATCGAACGGCACGCCGACCGCCTTGCCGTCGACTTTGATCGCATCGACCGCTGTCGGCGCCATATTGGCCTCGACGCCCGCGACGTCGGCGCTCACGTCCTTGAGGAAGCCGGCCTTGGCCTGCGCCTGCATGACGCCACCGCCCCAGGTGTAGAACAGGCTCGGCCGCGAATTGTCCGCCTGCAGCATGGTCGGCAGCTTCGCCTTGAAAGCTTCATTCTCCAGATATTTGACCTCGACTTTCACACCGGGATGCCCGGCCTCGTAGTCCTTGGCGATCTGGGCCCACAGCGCCTGCGTGGTCTTGTCCTCGCTGACGTGGAGCATGGTGACGGTGGTATCGGCGAAGGCGGGGACGCTGAAGCTGGCGGCGCAGACGGCCGCGAGCGCGAGATGACGAAGGTTCATCGAGATCTCCTCCCTGACAATCCCGCGATCAAAGCCATTGTTCGCTTTTGTGCGGGATGCGGATTTAATCTGTCACCTCTTTCGAGCCCCTGTCAAGGTATGCCCGAGTCGAGATCCGGCACAAGCCAGCGCGACATCGATTCCAAGTCGCGTCATTGCTGGTCAGCCGCTTCCTGGATCGCCGCCGCCGCAGCTTCCGGCGTTATCTTGCCCTCCGCGACCGACACCGAGACATCATTGATAACGCGGCCAACGGATGGCCCGAGATCCTGGTCGAAGAAGTTTTGATGATAGGTGGTCTGGGCCAGAATGTCCGCGATCTGCCTGAAAAGCGGATCCGTGATCGACGTCGCCGTCCCTTTGTAGATTGGGATGTAGCCGCCGCCCGCCGCGGCCTCCTTGGCGTATTTCTCCTGGCTGAAGAACTTGAGGAAGTCGACAGCCTCGGGAGGGGCGCTCTTGGTCACGAGAAATCCGTGAATGCCGCCCAGCGTATCTGTTGCCTTCCCTTTTCCCCCTGCCACGACGGGGAAGGTAAAGATGCCGATGTCGTCCTCGGGGAGCCCTTTGCCGCTGGTTGAACTGGGGCCCTGCATGGCTGGGAGCAATTCGAACATGAGCTCCATCGCCCCTTTGCCGTCGCCAAACATGCCTGCGGCCTCGCCATATTTCGTCGCGAGATAGCCTGGCTGGAACGGCTCAAGCGCGCCGAGATCTCGCAGACGTTTACCCGCCTCGACAAAGGCGCCGTTCTTGAAGCCGCCGTCTTTTCCGGCTTTCGCGTCGGCCAGCGCGTTCTCGCCGCCAATCCGCATGATGAGGTAGGAATAATAGAAGTGCATCGGCCACTTATCGCCGCCGCCGTTGATGATTGGCGTGATGCCGGCCGCCTTGAGCGTCTTCACCGCGCCCAGAAAGTCGTCCCAGGTCTTGATGGCGTCGGCGTTGACCCCAGCTTTTTTGAATAAGTCCTTGTTGTAATAGAAAGCGACAAGCCCTGTGTCGAATGGGACACCGACTGTCTTGCCGTCGACCTTGAACGCGTTCACGGCGGTCTGGGCGAGATGCTGTTCGAACGGGGCGGCTTCCGCCGTGATATCCTTCAGGAACCCTGCCTGGTTCTGGGCCGCCATGACCCCGCCGCCCCAACTGTACACGATGGCCGGCCGCGACTCGGATTGCAGCATTGTCGGGAGTTTTTCTTTGTAGGATTCGCCTTCGATGTATTTGAACTGAACGGTTACGCCTTTGTGCTCAGCTTCATAGTCTTTGGCGATGCGATCCCAAAGCGCTCGCGCAACCGCGCTTTCCTGAACATCCACTATTGAAACCACGGTATCGGCGAAGACGGGAGTGGCCAATCCTGCGATAACCACAGCACACAGAGCAAATGAAACCCGACGCATATTTCCCTCCCTATTGCCTTCGTTGGAAATTGATTTTATCCGTGTTGCGAATTAATTCTGCCCTCGGGCCGGCGACTCTGTCAAGCAAGGTGCGGGCGAATTGATGGGCGCTCGTCTGGCTCGGCGAGGCCGAATAATAATTCGCCGCGCAGAGAATCAGGAGAGCGAAGCCCCGTCCGATGAAGACCGCCGACCCAGAGCTCATGCGCGCGATAAACCGCTTCCATGTGATGGACGCGATTCGTCGCTATGGGCCGGTGTCCCGCGTCCAAATCTGCCAGGTCACCGAGCTCAGCGCCACCACGGTTTCCGCCATCACTGCAGCCCTACTCGACGACCAGCTGATCACCGCGGTGCAGGTCGGCGCCGTGCGGGACGCGGGACGCGGGCGTCCGCGCGTTATGCTGCAGCTCAATCCGGACGCGGCTTATGTGGTCGGTGTGCGCCTCGCGCCCGACCAGATCACCGTTGCGGTCACCAACTTCTGCGCCGATATCCTCCACTCTCTCTCGCTACCGATCCGCATCGACCGGCAAACAGCGGCCGTCATTGCCGACCTCGTCGAAGACGGAGTGCGGCGCAGTATCGAGGACGCCAACCTCGAAATGTCGGATATCCTCGGCGTCTGCGTCGGCCTGCCCGGAGTGGTGGAGCGATCGGCGGGCGTATGCCGACAAAGCCCGATCTTCGGCGATCGCGACGTGCCGTTCGGCGCGGAGCTGACGCGACGACTCGGAGTGCCCGTGTCGATCGACAGCGACGCCAATCTGGTGGCGCTGGCCGAGCACTGGTTCGGTCAGGCGCGCGACCTCAACGATTTTCTGGTCGTCAGCGTGGAGCGCAGCCTGGGGCTCGGCATCCTGCACAATGGCGAACTCTTTCGCGGCGCGAACGGCCTCTCGCCCGACCTCGGCGACCTGATCGTCGGCGCCGCCGGAAACGGCGGAGGGCGGCTCGGCGATATGGCCTCTGAAATCTCGGTGCTTGGCGATAGCGACGCCGCGCTTCCTTCCGGGCGCGGTATGGCTCTTCTCCTGCGGCGAGCCGACGATGGGGACAAGGCTTGCCTTGCCGCGCTCGCAGCCGCAGGCGAGGCGCTTGGCTGGGCCGTCGCCAATCTCATCACCCTGTTCGCGCCGCCTAAAGTCATCATAACGGGCCGCGCGATGGCGAGCAGCGAGCATTTCATCCGGCCATTGCGTGAGACGGTCGCGGCCCTCCTCCCGCCGAGCCTCGCCGACGTCTCGGACCTCGTCGCGCGCGAATGGGACGACAGCATCTGGGCGCGCGGCGCCGCGGCCATGACTTTGCGCGAACTCTATGGCGCGCCGTGGGGAACCACCGGTCCCGCGCCGCTTCGCGCATCGATTGAATTGAGGGACCAAGCATGAATCGGGTTAAAGTCGCGGTGATCGGCTGCGGCAACATTAGCGCGGCCTATCTCAAGGCCGCGAAGACCTTTCCGATCCTCGACATCGTCGCGCTCTCCGACATGACCTTCGCCGCCGCGGAGGCGCGGTCCGCTGAATTCGGCATCCCCGCGAAGCCAGTCGAGTCAGTGCTCGCCGACCCCGCGATCGAGGTGGTCCTCAACCTCACCGTGCCCAAAGCGCATGTCGAGGTGGGCCTCAAGGCGATCGCCGCGGGCAAGCACGTTCATTCCGAGAAGCCGCTGGGCGTCACTCTCGCAGAGGCCCGGAAGCTCGTCGACGCGGCCGGCGCAAAGAGCCTGCGGCTTGGATCGGCGCCCGACACTTTCCTCGGCGGTTCGCATCAGATGGCGCGGCAATGTGTCGACGACGGGCTCATTGGCCGGCCGGTCGGCGGGACCGCCTTCTTCATGTGTCCCGGCCACGAGCGTTGGCATCCCAATCCCGGCTTCTACTATCTCGCCGGCGGCGGCCCGATGCTCGATATGGGACCCTATTACATCACCGACCTCGTCAACCTGCTCGGTCCCGTCGCCACCGTCTCGGGTGTCGCGACGCGCACGCGCGACGAGCGCCTCGTGACGAGCGAACCCTTGAAAGGAACACGCGTTCCCGTTGAGATCGCGACGCACGTGACGGGCTCGCTGCTATTCGAGAGCGGCGCCGTGGTCTCGATGACCCTGAGCTTCGACGTCGCGCGGCATCGGCATTCGCCGATCGAGCTCTACGGCGAGAAGGGTTCGCTGATCGTGCCGGATCCCAACTATTTCGGCGGCAAGGTCGAGGTCGCCACCGCTTCCGAGGACTGGCGTGAAATCCCGGTCGAGCGTGCCTATGCCGACGGCAACTATCGCATCCTCGGCCTCGCGGACATGGCGCAGGCGATCCGCCAAGGCCGTCCGCACCGCGCGAGTGGTGCGCTCGCCTTCCACGTGCTCGAGGTCATGGAGGGCTTCCAGAAATCTTCGGACTCGGGCTCTGTGATCGCCATTGCGTCGCGCCCGGAGCGCCCTGCGCCAATGCCGGCAGGGCTCAAGATCGGCGAGCTGGGTTGAAGGATCTCCCCTCTCACGGGTCAGGGAAGAGGGTTCCATTGACCGGCCCGGCGAGCGGCGGCGCCATGCTTCGCGATAAGGCGGCTTGCGCGGCGCCAACCCTCTCCCCTGAACGGGGAGGACAAGCATGTGGAGGAAAGAGATGCGCGAAGCGTTGATTGTCTGGGGTGGATGGAGCGGACATGAGCCGGAACAATGCGCCCATATCCTCGCAAAGATGCTCGAGGGCCGAGACTTCAAGGTCTACGTCGAGAACACGACCGAAGCCTTCGCCGATCCTGGCATCGTCGACATGAGCCTCATCGTGCCGATCGTGACTATGTCGAAGATCGAGAAGGAGGAGGTCGAGAATCTCACCGCGGCCGTACGCGGCGGCGTGGGGCTCGCCGGCTATCATGGCGGCATGTGCGACGCCTTTCGCGACAGCGTCGACTACCAGTTCATGTGCGGTGGGCAGTGGGTTGCGCATCCCGGCAATGTCATCGACTACACGGTCGAAGTTTCAAAACCGAACGACCCGATCATGGCCGGAATCCCCGCAAGCTTTCCCTACCGCTCCGAGCAGTATTATATGCATGTCGATCCCTCGAACGAGGTGCTCGCCACCACGAACTTTTCCGGCGAACACGCGCCCTGGATCACGGGAGTCACGATGCCCGTCGTGTGGAAGCGCAGGCATGGAGAAGGCCGCGTATTCTACTCGTCGCTTGGCCATGTGTCGGCGGAGTTCAACGTCCCCGAAATGCGCACGATCATCGAGCGCGGAATGCTGTGGGCGGCACGATAATCTGCAACTCGGTCCTCCCCGCTTAAGATCCCGAATACAACGATCTGCCGGGGTCCGCGAGGCTGTCGCATCGCGGCCTCCGCTAAAGTCGGAGATGGTGGGCGCTGTAGGGCTTGAACCTACGACCCCCTCGATGTCACCGAGGTGCTCTACCGCTGAGCTAAGCGCCCATCTCCCATGATCTCGAGCGACGATTAGGCGGCTCAAGGACGGCGCGATATAGACGCTCGCGCCCCAACGCGCAATGGGTGAGGCGGCCCTTCACTTGTCCGCAACCGCCCTGCCCATCATGAACCCATTCAAGCTTACGTTGCGCCCCGCCCTCCCCGCCGACATTGGCGCCATGATGGCGATCGAACGCTCGCCGGACTACGAGTTCTACGTCGCCCGTTCGGAGGAGGAGGGGCATCGCGCGATGTTATCGTCGCCCTCCCACGCCTGCCGGGTCGGCGTCGGAGACCGTAGCGCGGTCGAGGCCTTCGCAATCGTGCGCGGGCTCGACGATCCGCACCTGAATCTCTACCTCAAGCGCATCGCCGTCGCCCGCCCCGGTCTGGGGGTGGGAACGGCGTTTCTGGGCCTCGTCCTCGACGAGGCGTTCGGGCCGCTGGGCGCCGAACGCTTCCATCTTGACTGCTTTGCCGACAACCTCCGCGCCCAGCGATCCTACGAGAAACTGGGCTTCACTCCCGACGGCGTGATGCGACAAGCCTATCGGCTGGCGGACGGCACGCGAGCGGATCTCATCATGATGGCGATCCTGAAGAGAGAGTGGGAAGCGCGCCGCGGCTAACGAGTCCGAAACGAGCCTTTTCAATGGCTTGCGGCGCGATTAGCGAGTCACTCCAACTCCAGAGCCGCTCCCTTCGACGCTGCCTTGAGGGCACGAAACGGAGTCGACGGGCGCGAAGCGACCTCGCAGTTGTCCGTCGCTTCTGACCATCCTTGGCGGCCCACGCACAGCCAGGTAAAGGGCGCCTTAGTATCAGGCTGTTGCCGCCATCCTTGACTTTGACGCGCTGACAAATCCCATCATAAGCCAAGCCGACCATTCTGTAAAGCAGAATGTGGGTATTTGTCCAATAGTACTTAAATCTCAATATGTTAAGAGCAATGCAGAGCGAGCGGCGCGCTAACTGGCTGGCCGTGAAGGCAACTGTGCCCAGCATGCCGCCAGACGGCTCGCACGGATCGAGAAGCTCTCGCGAGGCGCCGTAGGCGCTGTGCAGGAAGCCGCCGTCACTCGCCTGACCGGATCACGCTTCCACAAAGGATGACCCGCCGGACGCGGATGTCATTGCAGATCGGGTTCGAGCGGCATCGCTACTGGAACCCCAAGCCATAAGTCTCCACATCTTCGCATTGACAACCCGCGCGGGCCATGGTTCTCAAAAATCTCGCCGGCGTTCTCGGCGCCGATATGTTCAGGTTCAATGCCGCGCACCTGGTTAAAAACGACGACCAAAACGCGCCGCCCGCTGAAAAGCGGGACGAACGGCTGACCGCGCCCCTCCTCCGGCTCCTCCCCGGCGGGTGCCGGGGTTCATAAGTCCTGCGCTGCGGGCCTTGAGGGAGGCAGGGCGAACAAGGAATTCTTCATCATGTCAGGCTTCAAAGTCGCGGTCGCCGGCGCCACCGGCAATGTTGGCCACGAGATGCTCTCGATCCTGGCCGAGCGCCAATTCCCGGTCTCGGAAGTGGTCGCGCTTGCCTCCGCCGCTTCGATTGGCCGCGAGGTCTCGTTCGGCGACCGGACCCTCAAGTGCAAGGCGCTCGAGCATTATGACTTTTCCGACACCGACATTTGCCTCATGTCGGCGGGTGGCGCGGTGTCGAAAGAATATTCGCCCAGGATCGGCGCGCGGGGATGCCTGGTCATCGACAATTCGTCGGCCTGGCGGCTTGACCCGGACGTCCCCCTGATCGTGCCTGAAGTTAACGCGGCTGCGGCGAAAGGGTTCGGCAAGAAGAACATCATCGCCAACCCCAATTGCTCGACCATCCAGCTCGTTGTGGCGTTGAAGCCCCTGCACGACCGCGCGACAATCCGGCGGGTGGTGGTGGCGACCTATCAGTCGGTCTCCGGCGCCGGCAAGGAGGCGATGGACGAATTGTTCGCCCAGACGCGCGCGGTGTTCGTGTCCGATCCGGTCGAGCCAAGAAAGTTCTCAAAGCGAATCGCTTTCAACGTCATTCCGCAGATCGACGTGTTCATGGACGACGGCTCGACCAAGGAAGAATGGAAGATGGTCGCCGAGACCAAGAAAATCCTCGACCCCAAGATCAAGTTGACTGCGACCTGCGTCAGGGTGCCCGTGTTCATCGGCCACTCGGAGGCCGTCAACATCGAATTCGTCGATCCGATCAGCGCCGACGAGGCGCGGGAGATCTTGCGCAAGGCGCCCGGCTGTCTGGTTATCGACCGACGAGAGGACGGCGGTTACATCACTCCCCACGAGGCGGCGGGGGAGGATGCGACCTACATTTCGCGAATCCGCGATGACCCGACGATCGATAACGGCATCAACCTTTGGGTGGTGTCCGACAATCTGCGTAAAGGGGCGGCGCTGAACGCGGTGCAGATCGCGGAGGTGCTGGTCAATCGCGGCTGGCTGAAGCCCAAGATGAAGGCGGCGTAGCCTATCATGCGCGTTTAAGGCGAGGCGGCGACCCGAACTCCACTATGTTCTCGCCGCTTTGCTTTGCCGGTTCAATCGTTATGGTATGAGAGCGAAAACGTCCGCGTTGTGTTTAGGGGTCGATTCGGCAATCCATGGCGCAAGATCCGGATATCCGCCTGCTGACCTCGCCGCGCATTTTCCTGGTGGGGATGGCGGCGTTCTTAGCCCTGGTCGGCTTCGTCGTCCTCATCCTCTATCAGCAGATCGCGATCGCCTTCAGCGCCAATCCTGGTTTGAACGGCTTGATCCTGGGCGTGCTGGCGATCGGCGCGCTGTTCACCTTCCGGCAAGTTATCCGGCTGTTCCGCGAAATACACTGGGTCAACTCGTTGACCGGCGCTGTGACCGACGGCGCCCCGCCGGCCCCCATATTGCTCGCGCCGATGGCGGTGATGCTCAACGCAGGCGCGGGCGCGCGCGGCTTGTCGACGATCACCACCCGCGCGATCCTCGATTCGATTGCGACAAGGCTCGACGAGGGCCGCGAGCTCAGCCGCTATCTGGTTGGGCTTTTGGTCTTCCTGGGGCTCCTTGGCACGTTTTGGGGTCTGTTGGAGACGGTCCACTCGATTGCCGGCGTCATCGACAGCATGAAGACCGGTGTTAACAACACGACCATGTTCGACGATCTCAAGCAGGGATTGTCCGCCCCGATCGCTGGCATGAGCGTGTCGTTCACGTCCTCGCTGTTCGGCCTCGCGAGTTCGTTGATTCTCGGCTTTCTCGATCTCCAGGCCGGCCAGGCGCAGAATCGATTTTATTCCGAATTCGAGGAGTTTCTCGCGAGCCACGTCCAGACGACGCCAGTTGCCGAGGCGATTTCTGACGCGCCAATCATCGCCCAAGGCGCGCAGCCCGCGATTGAGTATCAGCGCGACTCCAAGGCGATTGCGACGCTTGCCGAGGGCATTCAGGCTCTGGTTAGCCACATGCGCACCGAGCAGCAGCAAATTCGCGATTGGGTCGACGCGCAGGCGACGCAGCAGGAGGATATTGGAAAGCTCTTGCGCCGCCTGTTGGACGAGCTGGGCGCTCGATGAAGCGCGGATGTGAGGGCGGCGAGAGGTTCGGGAGCTAGATCATGGCGCTGTCGCGCGGACGCCGATACGAGCCGGTGAACTATTGGCCGGGCTTCGTCGACGCCTTGTCGACAATGCTGCTGGTGATCATTTTTTTGCTGTCGGTGTTCATGCTGGCCCAGTTCTTCCTCTCGCGTGAGGTTACGGGCAAGGACGAGGCGCTCGTCAGGCTCAATCGGCAGATCGAGGAATTGACCAATCTGCTGGCGCTCGAGCGCACCCAGAAAGGCGTCGACGAAAGCAAGTTATCGACTCTTACCGCCACCCTCGACTCCGCCCAGCGGGAGCAGAAGCAGCTCAAGGACGCCGCATCGCGGGGCGTGGTCGATGCCGACGCCGCCAGTGGCCAAGCCTCAGCGGCAGCCGTCGTCCTGGATCAGCAGAAGCAGATATCGGCTCAGGCTCTGGCCCAGGTTGATGTGCTCAACCAGCAGATCGCCGCGCTCCGCAAGCAGCTCGCCGCGATCGAGGATGCGCTCGCCGCAACAGAGTCGGCGAACAAGGAATCGCAATCGAAGATCGCCGACCTTGGCCAGCGGCTGAACGTCGCGCTGGCGCAGAAGGTTCAGGAGCTCAATCGATATCGCTCCGACTTTTTCGGCCGCCTGCGGCAGATCCTCGGCGCCCGGCCCGATGTCCGGGTGGTGGGCGATCGGTTCGTGTTCCAATCGTCAGTGCTATTCGATGTCGGCAAGGCGGACATAAGCCCGGCCGGCCACCAGTCCCTCGACACGCTCGCAGCCGCCGTGGTCGACCTCGAGCGCGAGATTCCACCCGACATTCCCTGGATCCTCAGAGTCGACGGACATACCGACAACACCCCGATCACCGGCAACGGCCCCTACAAGTCGAACTGGGAACTGTCAGCCGCACGGGCCGTCGCGGTGGTGCAATATCTGATCAGCAAGGGGGTCGAGCCCGACCGCCTGGCCGCCGCCGGTTTCGGCGAATTCCAGCCGCTCGACCAGGGGACCGACGAAGAATCGCGCGCCCGCAACAGGCGCATCGAACTCAAGCTCACCGAGCGGTGAGCTCTTAACTGGCTCGTTGCTTTTCTCGCCCTGAGCGTCCGCAGGATGCGGGGCGCAGAAAGGTCGTGGCGGTTGCCATCGTCGCCCTTCCCGGATATCGGCTTGGCCAAAGATTAAAATTGAGGCGCCGCGAGCACCCAACCCAATAGGGCCGATCGCGGAGGAAACGCGAGATACGTGAGAGGTCAACATGCGCGGATCATGGATTCTGTCACTGACGGGGCTCGGGCTCGCCGCGCTGACCGCACCGGTCAACGCCCAGGACATCACCATCGCCGTCGCCGGACCGATGACCGGACCTGTCGCCAGCATTGGCGAACAGATGAAGCGCGGCGCCGAGACAGCGGCCGCCGCAATCAATGATTCCGGCGGAGTGAATGGCCGCAAGATCAAGATCGTGATCGAGGACGACGCCTGCGATCCGAAGCAGGCGGTCGCCATCGCCAATCGCATCGTCGGGCAGCAGATCAAATACGTTGACGGCCACGCCTGCTCGGGCTCGTCGATCCCTGCGGCTGACGTTTATGCCGATAATGGCATTCTGATGATGTCCCCTGCGTCATCGAATCCAGTTCTGACCGAAAAGGGCCATTCGACGATCATGCGGCTGTACCCGCGCGACGACAAACAGGGCGAGTTCATCGCGCCCTGGATCGCCGAGAAATACAAAGGCAAAAAGATCGCCATTCTTCACGACAAGTCGGCTTATGGAAAAGGCTTGGCGCAGGTGGTGAAGGACAAGCTAAACGCGGCTGGCGTCACCGAGATCATGTTCGAAGGCATCAATCCAGGCGAAAAGGACTATACCGCGGTCATCACAAAGCTGAAGAACGCGGGCGCCGAGTTCGTTTATTTCGGCGGCTATCACACCGAGGCCGGACTCATGCTGCGACAGGCGGCGGACCAGAGCTACAAACTGAACCTGATGACGGGCGACAGCATCGCCACTTCCGAGTTCTGGCAGATCTCCGGCCCCGCTGGCGAAGGCACGCTGTTCACCTTCCCGACCGATCCCCGTCGTTCACCAAACGCGGCGAAGGCGCTCGAACAGTTCAAGGCGCAAGGGTTCGACCCCGAGGGCTTCACCCTGTTCAGCTATGGCGTGATCCAGGCGATCGCCGAGGGGATCAAGCGCGCTGGTTCGGACGATCCCAAGGCAATCGCCAAGGCGCTTGAAGACGGCAAGCCAGTCGAGACCGTGATGGGGCCAGTCCGTTTCGACAGCAAGGGCGACGTTCTCGACCCGAGCTACGACATCAACGTTTGGACCGCCGGCAAATACGCTCCCATCGCAAAGTGAGCCACGGTCGCTCAGCCTGCCTCGGCTGGGCGAGCCGCTGCTTTAGGCCGTCTCCTTAACGAACGCTTCGATCAGCGCGTTGAAAGCCTGGTCCGTCTCCCATTGCGGCGTATGCCCCGCGTCAGGAATTAGCTGCACCGCGCCGCGCCACAATGTCGGCATGGCGAGCGATGCGAAGTAGCGCCCGTTAACCAACTGCTCTTCGCTGCCGTGCAGCACGGCGAGCGGAGCTTTGAGATCGCGCACGATCGCGCCTTCGTCGCGGGCCTCGCCACGCTGGACGCTGGCCCCGAGGTTGCTTCGCGCCCGTCCGTCCGTGCGCAAAACATCGTCGAGAAAGAAGGGCGGAATATCGGTGAAGCCGGGTCTGAAGAACGCGGCGACATAAGCAGACGCCGCGGCACTGTCGACGCTTTCCTGGAAAGTGACTTTCATCGCCGGATTGGGCAGGAAGGCTTCGCTCATCGCCTCGCCAGACGTGAGCGGCGGCGTGCCGAAAATGACAAAGCCGCGCGGATTGCCGAGATCAGGCGCCATTTCGAGCGCGACATGACCGCCGAGGCTCCACCCGACGAAGTAAGCTTCGTCGATCCCCTGCGCGTCCAGGACCGCGCGAACGGCGCGGGCATGGCCGGGAAGCGAATAGGCGCTCGGGTCTTTTGCATCGTCCGACGCGCCATGGCCGGGAAGATCGACCGCGATCAGCCGGAAGCGTTCGCCAAGCGGCCCATCGAGCTGACGCGAGAAGACGCGTGAGGATGACGAATTGCCGTGGATGAGCACCACGGGTGGACCTCGGCCGGCCAACTCGTGGACGGCGATTGCGCCATTCGGCGCGTCGATCATTTGCGTTTTCATCGCTCCCCCCAAAGAGCGCCAAATACTCGACCCGGACGGCCGGGTATCGCGGTGGAAACCCGCCGCTCAGCCTCTTCCGACAATGGGGTCTGATTGGAGACTTGCAATATCCATAGATGTCTAAGAGGGGGCGGGCGAGTCGGCCAAGTCTGGCTCCCTCGATCGCCGCCCCAGATCGAGCGGCCCGTCCGCGTTCCGCCCATGATTTGCCGGAAAATCAATGGGCCGATAGCGTCCCGGATTTGCTAGGGGGCTTTTAGGAATGGCCGAGTCTGCTGCCGGCGCGAAGGCGCCGATAACTTTGCCCGCGATCGCCTGCCTGCTCATCGCCGATTGCCTTTGGCGACTTGTTACGCCTGGGGGACCCTGGCCGGTCACGCCCTGGAACTATGTCTCGATGGGCGTCGATCTGCTCTTGCTCGTCGGGCTGATCGCGCTTTGGCGGAGCTATCCTGCGTCCACTCCCGACGCGCCTGCCCATGTCCGCTGGGGCGGCTGGCTGTTTGGCCTTGGAGTCGCAGCGGGAATCATCATGCTGCTGCTGCGCTTCACTAGCGACCATGCCTGGTGGACCGGGCACCTCAGAGGCGGCGGGTTCTAGGCTCGTCGCCTCGTCCTTGGACGCGCTGCGCCGCCTCTTCCCTTTTGCCGATCTTTCGTGTATTGCGCTGCACAATTAGTCGGCTGAGCGCGGTATCATACGGCGCGCGTCGCATTCCCGTCATGTTCGCGTTCAAGAGGTCAGCGCTCACGCGCTTCGCCGTTCGAACGTCCGCTTCCAAGCAAAGCCTGCTCATGAAACTTCGCAACATCGCCATTATCGCCCACGTCGACCACGGCAAGACGACCCTTGTCGATCGGCTCTTGCAGCAGTCGGGCGCTTTTCGTGACAACCAGCGCGTCGCCGAACGGGTGATGGATTCGAACGACCTCGAACGCGAGCGCGGCATCACCATCCTCGCCAAGGCGACTTCCGTGGTGTGGAAGGACGTTCGGGTCAATATTGTCGACACGCCGGGCCACGCCGATTTCGGCGGCGAGGTCGAGCGCATCCTGTCGATGGTCGACGGGGCGATCATCCTGGTGGATGCGGCCGAGGGCCCGATGCCGCAGACCAAGTTCGTCCTCGGCAAGGCGCTGAAAATCGGGCTGAAGCCCATCGTCTGCGTCAACAAGGTCGACAAGCCGGACGCCCGTCCGACCGAAGTGGTCAACGAAGTTTTCGATCTGTTCGCTGCCCTCGACGCGACCGATGAACAGCTTGATTTCCCGATCATCTATGGCTCCGCCAAGCAGGGCTGGATGTCGGATTCGCCCGACGTGCCGAAGACCGACATGGCGGCCTTGTTCGACCAGGTGCTGAAGCATGTCGAGCCGCCGAAAGTCGGCGCTGGCGGCTTTCGCATGCTCGGCACGCTCTTGGAGAGCAACCCCTACCTCGGCCGCATCGTCACCGGCCGCGTATTCTCCGGCTCGATCAGGACCAACACGCCGGTCAAAGTCCTCGACCGCGAGGGCGATCTCGTCGAGACCGGCCGGGTCTCGAAGATCCTCGCCTTCCGCGGCATCGAGCGGGCGCCAATCGACGAGGCGGTCGCCGGCGACATTATCGCGATTGCGGGCTTGGAGAAGTTCAACGTTGCCGACACGCTCATGAATCCGGAGGAAGTCGAACCGCTGCACGCGCAGCCGATCGATCCGCCGACGCTGTCGATGACGTTCTCCGTCAACGACAGCCCGCTCGCCGGCACCGAAGGCGACAAGGTGACGAGCCGCGTCATCCGTGACCGGCTGTTCAAGGAAGCGGAAGGCAATGTCGCGCTCAAGGTCGAGGCGGCGCCCAATTCCGATTCCTACGTCGTGTCGGGCCGCGGCGAACTGCAGCTTGCGATCCTGATCGAGACGATGCGGCGCGAAGGCTTCGAGCTCGGCGTGTCGCGGCCGAAAGTGCTGTTCCGCCGCGACGACGACGGCGATGTGCTCGAGCCGATCGAAGAAGTGGTGATCGATGTCGACCAAGAGCATTCTGGCGTCGTCGTCCAGAAGATGAGCGAACGCAAGGGCGAGATGATCGAGATGCGTCCCTCGGGCGGCGATCGCTTACGCCTTGTATTTCTCGCGCCGACACGCGGCCTGATCGGGTACCTCGGCGAATTGCTCACTGACACGCGCGGCACCGCGATCATGAATCGCCTGTTCCACAACTGGGGCGAATGGAAGGGCGAGATCGCCGGGCGCCGCAACGGCGTGCTGATCTCGAACGAGGCGGGCGAAGCGGTCGCCTATGCGATGTGGAACCTCGAGGATCGCGGCCCGATGATGATCGAGCCGGGCTGGAAGGTCTATCAGGGCATGATCGTCGGCCAGCACACCCGCGACAATGACCTCGAAGTCAACGTGCTCAAGGGCAAGAAGCTCACCAATATCCGCACCCATTCCAAGGATGAGGCGGTGCGGTTGACTCCGCCGATGCAGATGACGCTCGAGAAGGCGCTGGCCTACATCCAGGACGACGAGCTCGTCGAAGTGACGCCGAAGTCGATCCGTCTGCGCAAGGGGCGTCTCGACCCTAACGACCGCAAGCGCGCCGAGCGTGCGAAGGCAACCGAGGGGGCGATCCAGGGAGCCTGACAAAAACCGGGCCCGGATGCCCCGCAATCGCTACCACTCAGGCCCCGCCACCGACCATTTCGACGGCGTTCGCTTCTTCAACAATTCGCCCCCGACACGCGACCGGAGTCTTGCGGATCTCCTACGTTGGCGCCGGACCTCCCGGCCCGCGCCCTGGCCGGATCGGGCGCCGGCTGCGCTGGTCACGCCCGTCGCGCGCAGCGCCGCAACGCGCATCACCGTCGTCGGCCACGCGACGATTCTCATCCAGACCTGCGGGCTCAACATCGTCTCCGACCCCGTGTGGTCCGAGCGGGCAAGCCCTCTATCCTTTGTCGGTCCAAAACGGGTCTCTCCGCCTTCCATCGCCTTTGACGAGCTGCCGCCGATCGACGTCGTTCTCCTCAGCCATAACCACTACGACCACCTCGACATCGCCACTCTGGGCCGCCTTGTCGGGCGTGACGATCCTGTCATCCTCACGCCGCTCGGCAACGACGCCATTGTGCGCCGATCGGTCCCTCGTGCGCGTCTTGCCGGCGGCGACTGGTGGGATCGTCGTCGCATCACCGATGATGTCGAAGTCGCTTTCGTTCCGGCCCGGCACTGGTCGGCGCGCGGCGTCTTCGACAGGCGCATGGCGCTTTGGTGCGGTTTCGCGGTGCGGGCGGGCGGCGAACTGATCTATTTCGCGGGCGACACCGGCTACGGCGACGGGAGCGTCTTCGGCGCCATACGGCGCCGCATCGGGAGCCCCGACCTGGCTTTGCTGCCGATCGGAGCGTATGCGCCGCGCTGGTTCATGGCCGAGCAACACATCAACCCCGACGAGGCGATTATGATCTTCGAGGCGTTGCAAGCCCGGCGCGCGATCGGCATTCACTGGGGCGTGTTTCGCCTCAGCGACGAGGGGTGGGCGGAACCGCGCGAGGCGCTCACGCGCGCGCTCGCCGAACGGAAAATCGAACCCGGGTGCTTTGAGGCGGGCGGCCCCGGCTACGTCTGGAGCGCGCAGGCCTGATCCGCGAGAGGCCGCTGACCGGGGCTGGAATTCAAAATAGCAACCGCTATCCCTCGAAACTCCGGTCTTTCGCGCGTCCGGAGCGCACGGCTTGGACAATTGGCGTCGAGCGGCTAACTGTCGTTGGCTCGGCAATCCGTCCATCGCGCGCCAATCGCAGCGCGTAGCGGCAAGTGGCGAAGCAACAACTGGGGGAGCGGAGAACGACATGCCGGCCGCCAAGATCATGCTCATTCGCCATGCGGAGAAGCCAAACGGCGACGGCGGCCCCGGGCTCATGCCGAACGGCGTCGAGAACCCCAGGGCGCTGACCCTGATCGGATGGAAGCGGGCCAACGCTCTGGTCGGCCTGTTCAATCCCCCCGATGGCGCCCTTCCCAGAGCGCCGCTCGCGAAGCCCATGAGCCTGTTCGCTTCGGGATCGGACAGTCTGCGGCCGAAGCAGACGCTGGCGCCGCTCGCGACGGCGCTCAATCTCCCCGTCAGGACTTTCCTCAAGGGTCAGGAGCCTGAGCTGGTTGCGGCAGCCAGGAAGGCCGAGGACCCGGTGCTTATTTCCTGGCAACACGAAGCGATCCCCGAGATTGCCGGTCTCATTCGTGGCAGCGCAGAGGGCGTTCCGGCGAGATGGCCAGGTCACGTCTACGACCTCATCTGGGTGCTCGACCTTCAGGCCTCCGGCGCCTGGGCTTTTACGCAGGTTCCCGAGCTCGTCATGCCGGGCGATACTGAAACGACTATAGGCCTCGACGAATAGGCGGCTTCTTCGACTTACAAAACTCAACCACGACCGCCGCGGGTCCGTGTCGTCTGCGCGTCGGCGATCGGATTCGGATCGGGCGCCAAGTGAATTGATGGCGCAAAATAGACGGCAAGCTCGAGCAAGACGCCGGCCGCGACATCGAATGGCGCGCTTGGCGGAAAAAGCACCGCGACGACATCGAGCGCGACCTCGGAATCATCGGCGAGGTTGCCGAAGTTGGCGCTGACCGCAGTCTTGAAATTTCTCGATCCGAGCTCGCTGACCAGAGTTGCGAGCATCCGCACTTCACCGGCTGTCATGAGCTTTGTCCCTTATCATTGCGATGTCCCCGCAGAATGCGCGCTTGGCCGCGATGTCGCTCCCGCGAAGCCGGTCGCGCGAGCGACCCGCGGTCCTTCGATCCGAGCTTGAAAGAGCCCGATCAGCCCCGGCGCACAAGTCTATGCGCGGCAGTTCTTTCAGCGGTTTAAGTGCTCTCTTGCGCAACTTCTTTTGCTCCGCCCCCTTTCTCAAGACCGCGTTCCGAGGCCCGCGAAGCAGCATTGAAGAACAGTCCAGAGGGGCTGCACAGCGGAGGCCTATTTTGTTCGCCATTTTCATTCTCTACGCTTTTCTCGATTCAGTGCCCGAACCCCAGCGCGGGCGGAGCGGACAGCTTCGTTGACCGACCGCTGCGAGCCTCCCAAAAATTCAAAGCCAATTTCGGCGATTTCGGAGCGCCCGTGACCGGTGCGCCGAAATCAAATTTGTGAAACCACGGACATGCTGCCTCGGAACCTTCAGCGCTCATCGACCGAGTTGGGCGATTTCTTTAGTTCAGATCTATTATATGCATAATTCGATTTTACGCAAGACATTGTCTACTGCTCGCCGACCGCGAACGCACGAGGCCGCCGGCAGCGATCGAAGGAATTGGCGTCAACAAGTCAGTCCTTCACTGTACAAACCCGGCAGGCGCCGTAGGTGGACGCGGACGACAGATCTGTGACAGGCTAAAACCCGTCGGAGCTCGAGCGCGTGCGCATCCATCACCTCAATTGCGGGTCTCTCTGTCCGCGCGGCGGGAAGCTGTTCGGCGGCTCCGGCGGGCCGCTGTCGCCCGCGCCCATGTGCTGTCACTGCCTTCTGATCGAGGGAAACGACGGGCTGATCCTGGTCGATTCCGGGCTCGGGGTCGAGGATGTCAATGAGCCGCGGCGACTCGGATTCCTGTTCAACGCAGCGGTGCGGCCACGGCTCGACGTCGCTGAGACGGCGCTGAGGCAAGTCGCGGATTTGGGCTTCCGGCCAAGCGATGTCCGCCACATCGTGCCGACTCATCTCGATCTCGACCACGCGGGAGGGATCTGCGATTTCCCCGACGCCACGGTCCACGTGTTCGCCGCCGAGCTTCGCGCGGCCTCGCAGCGGCCGAGCCTCATCGAGCGAAACCGCTATCGCGCCGTGCAGATCGCCTCAGTCAAGAAATGGTATGCGGTCGAGGAAGAGGGCGAAACCTGGTTTGGCTTTTCGGCCGTGCGCGCCATTTCCGGAACGCGCGACGAGGTGCTCCTGATCCCGCTGCCGGGGCATTCGCGCGGGCATTGCGGCGTCGCAGTCAAGCGCGCGGACGATTGGCTGCTCCATTGCGGCGACGCCTATTTCCATCATTCCGAGGTCGACCCAGAGGGCGGCGCTGCGCCGAAAGGCTTGCGCTTTTTCGAGTCCATGGTGCAGTTCGACGGCGCGCAGCGGCTTGCCAATCAGGCGCGCTTGCGTGAACTCGCACGCCTCGCGCTCGGCGAAGTGAAGCTCATCTGCTCGCATGACGTTGCCGACTTTTTCGGAATGAAGAGCGAGGCGCGGGAACCTCAACCGGCTCCGACGCCTGTTCGTCCGCCCCGGCTGGACGGCGCGTTGCGCGGGGCGGCGCGTCCGGCCCAGCAAAGCGACGCGCGGGCGTCGCGGCGATAAGCGGTTCCTGCTCGGCTCGCGTCGTCGTCAATCCGCCCCTGTCGCTTTGCCCCTCAGCGCCTTGACCGCGCCGCGGCGCGTCTTCTCGTCGACGCGGCGCACTCTGGAGGCGAACGTCGGACGCGTGGCAAGGCGGCGCTTTGGCCGCGCCTGCGCCTTCACGATGAGGTCGGTCAGCCGGGCGCGTGCGTCTTCGCGATTGCGCGGCTGGCTTGCGAAGCTCTGAGCGAAAATGACGATGACGCCATCCTGGGTGGCGCGCGACCCCGCGAGCTTGATGAGCCGGATCGCGACGTCGTTGGGCAGACTGGGCGAGCGCCGCGCATCGAACCGAAGCTCGACCGCGCTCGCCACCTTGTTGACGTTCTGCCCTCCCGGACCCGAGGCGCGCACGAAACTCTCGACCATCTCGCTCTCGTCGATGAGGAGATCGCCGGCTTTCATGGCCTTAACGCCAGTCGCGCACGTCGACGAAGCGCCCGGCGATCGCAGCCGCCGCCGCCATTGCGGGCGAGACCAGGTGCGTGCGACCGCGGTAGCCCTGGCGGCCCTCGAAATTGCGGTTCGAGGTCGAGGCGCAACGCTCGCCAGGCAGCAGCTTGTCGGGATTCATGGCCAGGCACATCGAGCAGCCGGGCTCGCGCCACTCGAAGCCGGCAGCAAGGAAGATCTTGTCGAGACCTTCGGCCTCGGCTTGCGCCTTGACCAGGCCCGATCCTGGCACGACCATCGCGTTGACGCGCTCGCTCACCTTATGGCCGTTGGCGATCGCGGCGGCGGCGCGCAGATCCTCGATGCGGCCATTGGTGCAGGAGCCGATGAAGACGCGGTCGATGGCGAGATCGGTCATCTTCTCCCCGCCCTTGAGGCCCATATAGTCGAGCGCGCGCTGGATCGAGGCGCGCTTCTGCTCGGTCGAGCCGTCCTCGACCCGGGGCACGACGCCGAAGATCGGCGCGACGTCCTGCGGGCTCGTGCCCCAGGAGACGATCGGCGGCAGGCTGGCGGCGTCGAGTCTCACTTGGCCATCAAAATGCGCGCCCTCATCGCTGCGCAGCGTCTCCCAGTGGCGCTGGGCGTGGTCCCACAGCGCGCCCTTCGGCGACTTCGGCCGGTCCTTGAGATAGGCGTAAGTCTTCTCGTCGGGCGCGATCATGCCGGCGCGCGCGCCGCCCTCGATCGACATGTTGCAGACCGTCATCCGCCCTTCCATCGAGAGCGCCTCGATAGCCGAGCCGCAATATTCGATGACATGGCCGGTGCCGCCCGCGGTCCCGATTTCGCCGATGATGGCGAGGATGATGTCCTTGGCGGTGACGCCCGGCGGCAGCGCGCCGTCGACCTTGACGCGCATGTTCTTGGCCTTGGACTGGATCAGCGTCTGGGTCGCGAGCACATGTTCGACTTCGGAGGTGCCGATGCCGTGCGCAAGCGCGCCGAAGGCGCCGTGGGTCGAGGTGTGGCTGTCGCCGCAGACGATGGTGGTGCCAGGCAGAGTAAAGCCCTGCTCGGGACCGATGATGTGCACGACGCCCTGCCGCAGGTCGAACTCGTCGTAATATTCGATGCCGAATTCGCGCGCATTTTTGGCCAGTTCCTCGACCTGCTGGCGGCTTTCCGGATCCTCGATGCCGCCGCTGCGGTCGGTTGTCTGGATGTTGTGATCGACGACGGCCAGCGTCTTGTGCGGCGCGCGCACCTTGCGCCCGGACAGCCGCAAGCCCTCGAACGCCTGAGGGCTCGTCACCTCGTGGACGAGGTGCCGGTCGATATAGATGAGGCTGAGGTCGCCGGTCGTCTCCAAGACATGCTCGTCCCAGATCTTGTCGTATAACGTACGCGGCGTGGGCATAACGATCTCCGGCGCCTCTTCAGCGCGAATAGCGGGGGTTCGCCCGCTATCTAAGCCCGATGACGCCGTGAGGAAAGGGGAATCGCGCCCGCTGTCGGCTCGGCTTATCAGCCGGCCGCTTGGCGAGGCCGAAGCGCTTGGCCGGCCGGCGGGCAGGATGCAACCAGCACGCGAAGCGCGCCCGAAGCTGAGTTCAATAAACGCGCCTAAACGCCAGTAAGCGCTAGTAAACGCTAGTAAAATAGCTAGCGTTTACTAGCGTGTATTTTTTGGAAATGGGACTTTTCAATGGGTTACGGCCGTTTGGAGTAAAAATTTTGACCGTTTCACCGGCTCGCGCTTTTGGGTTGCGCTGAAAGGCGCCTCAAGCATCATGGCTTTCTCGTCCCCCGCTAGCAAGGCGATCAGCTCCTGGTCCGACACGCAGGAAATAGTATATTACAGATTCTGGATTACTAAAAGAGATTGCAAGGAAAAGTTTCCGGATCCGAACAGTGGCGGCTTCGAGTGGGGGCTCCCCCGACCTCCCCGACGGCCTGCCTTTCCGTCACCGGATTTCGCGCGATCGGCGCCCGGAAGCGCCACTCGTTCGCGCCTCCGCGATCTGGTAGCCTGCCGAAGCTCGCGTAGCGTTTCGTCGCCTCGACGGGGAGGGCCTGATGGCGCCTGTATGGAATTCTATCGCGACGCCGGTCAGCTATTCGGCGTCGGCGAAAGCGATGCACTGGTTTATCGCGGCTGCCGTCATCGTGCTCCTGGCGCTGGGACCGGTGATGAAGCGGCTCGTGCATGAGGGCTCGCTCAGGGACAATCTCTACAACTTCCATGAGGCGCTGGGCGCGGTTGTCCTGATCGTCATGGTCGTGCAACTCATAAGGCGCCAAGCCTTCGGCGTGCCGGCCCCCGACGCGTCGATGCCGCTTGTCGAGCAGCGCGGATCGCTCTGGGCGCAATACGCTCTACATCCTTATTTTCGTTACGACCGTGCTCGGCTGGGCGGGGACCAACGCTTACGGCGATCCGGTCAGCGTCTTCGGCCTCTTCGACTTTCCGACCATCATCGGCAAGGATCAGGCGCTGTCAGACCGCATCATCACCTGGCATCTCGTCTGCGGGATACTGATCGGCCTTATCGTCGCGCTCCATATCGCGGGCGCGCTCTACCATTGGCGCGTCAAAGGCGATCGCGTTTTACAGCGCATGCTGCCGGAAAGTTGATCCGTCTCTCAGCCGCGCAAACCGCCCCAGCAGCCCATTCACATAGTCCGGCGAGATCTCGCCGTTTGCGAACAGGATGCGGTAGCAGATCGGGGCGATCAGGATGTCGATCGCTTGGTCGACCGAAAAAGCGGCCTCGCCGCGCGCGAGAGCGCGGTGCTTCAGGGTTTGCAGGTGATGGGTCGTGTAGGCGCAGCAGCGCTCGGCGGCGACTTCCGAGTCGGTTTCGGCCAGCACGTCGCGCATCAGCGCCCGGCCTACGGGGGAGCCCATTTCCTCTGCATATTGCAAGACGAAGGCGCGCAAGTCGCCGGCAAGCGAGCCCGTGTCTTCCGGGTCCGCGATCGGGCGCAGCCGTTCGGCCGCGGTGTCGGCCAGCAATTGCGCAAGATCGCCCCAGCGCCGGTAAACCGTCGACGGGGTCACGCCAGCGCGCTCGGCGATCATCGGCACGTTGATTGCGCTCCGACCGACTTCGCTGAGCAGGGCCTGCGTCGCTGCGTGAACGGCTTCCTGAATGCGGGCGCTCCGGCCGCCCTGTCGAACCATTTCGCGCGCCATTCGCATTCCTTGAAAAGACCGCCCCCCACCCTCAGGCCTCAAGGAGCGCCGACTGCGCGTCTCGGAGGATGGTCCAGTTCGCCCCCTCGTTTGCCCCTCCTGGAGCGCCCTTCGACACGACGGCTGCGCCGCCGGCTTGAGGCGCGAGGGGTTGGTGCTTATCGCTTAAAGCAAAGATATTGCATTAAGCGGACGCCGTGCTAATCTTCCTCTAACGCAATAATTTAGCTTTAGGCCATGCAAATGTCCAGCACCACCGCCACAGCCACAACTCGGCCGACTTCGATGTCGATCGCCGCCATCTATGCGACGCTGACCGCGATCACCGTGTCGGCCGTCTCAGCCGCGCCGACGCCGATCTACCGGTTCTATCGCGAGACGCTGGGCCTCACTCCGTTCGCGATCACATGCGTCTTCGCCGTCTATTCGTTCACGATGATCGCCGCTTTCCTGACAGTTGCGCGCCTGTCGGACTACGTCGGCCGCAAGCCGATGGTTGTGTTGGCGCTCGGGCTCAACGCAATCGCACTGCTCCTGTTCTTCGTCGCTGGATCCGCCGGAACGCTCATCCTTGCGCGCGCCGTGCAAGGGGTCGCGACGGGCATCGCGCTGGCGACGCTTGGCGCGCTCCTTGCCGATACGGCGCCGCAATGGGCCGCGACGCTCAACAGCGTGACGGCGTTCATGGGTCTCGCGCTCGGCGCGCTGATCTCGGGGGTGTTCGTCACCTTTGCGCCCTGGCCGACCCATCTCGTCTATGCGTTGCTCCTCGGCGTGACGCTCGCCGAGATGGTCATGCTTGCCTGGATCGCCGAAACGACGTCGCGAAAGGCCGGCGCCTGGAGCGGAATGAAGCCCAGACTGACCGTGCCGAAAGCCGCGGCCGCCGCGATGGCGCGCCTGTTCCCGCTGACCCTCTCCGCCTGGGCGCTCGGCGGCTTCTATCTCTCGTTGATGCCCTCGCTCGTGATCGAGGCGACCGGGATCCGCTCACCGCTTGTCGGCGCCGCCGTCGTCTCGGCGCTGATGGTCTCCGGCGGCCTTTCGTCGTTGGCGACGCGCACGCTCGACGCTGGCAAGGTGGTTCGCGCCTCAGCGGCGTTGCTCGCCGCTGGCATCGTCCTCACCCTGTTCGCCATTGCCTACGGTTCGCCGGTGGGCATGGCCTTCGGAACGATCGTCGCGGGCGCCGGCTTCGGCGCGTCCTACGGGGCGTCGCTGCGCGTTCTCCTGCCGCTCGCGTCCGCCCATGAGCGGGCCGGGCTGCTGTCGGCTTATTTCGTCGAGAGCTATCTCGCCTTCGCGCTCGCGGCCATCGCAGCCGGCCTTGCCGCGCCCCGGTTCGGGCTGGTTGCGACAGCGCTGGTTTACGGGTCGGCGCTGGCGCTGAGCGCGCTTGTCACGCTCGCAGTCGAGACGGCCGCCGCGCGCCGGTGAACGCGCCGGGCAGACCGTCTGCATCGAGGGGCGAGAACGTCCGGATTGCGAGATCGCTGGTAAGCGGCCTTTGAAGCATGCCGACATTTACCTTGCGCCCATTTCGCTCGACACTATCCGCGAACCGATCGACCCGCGGACCGATCGTAAATCTCCGAAATGGAGGGGGATATGTCTGAGGAAGGCGCGAGCCAGGTTCGTTTTTTGCCCAGGCGCTCTCTTTGCGCCGCGATCTCATTAGCGACTCTTTCTTGCTCGGCGCCGGCCTTCGCGTCCTCGTGCGAGGATCTCGCCAGGCTGAAACTTCCCGACACGACGATCGAGACGGCGGAAACGGTTCCAGCGGGCGACTACACCACGCCGGACAAGGTCACCCGAAAGGGGATGCCAGCGTTCTGCCGGGTGATCGCCTCGGTCAAGGGCGCGCCCGATTCCGACATCCGCATCGAGATGTGGCTGCCAAAAGAGGGGTGGACCGGCGCCTTCCACAGCAATGGCAACGGCGGTTACGGCGAAAAAGCGTTGGAACCGCTTCGCCCGCCTCGCGGGTCGCTCCTGGCGCGTCGACGAAACCTACGTCAAAATCAAAGGACGTTGGACCTATCTCTATCGTGCCGTCGACAAAGAGGGAAAGACCGTCGATTTCCTGCTGCGCGCCAAACGGGACGTCGCCGCGGTCAAGGCCTTCTTCCGCCGGGCGTTCACGCGCCAGGGTCGACTGCCGCATAAGATTACGCTCGATGGCTATCAGGCCTCTCATCGGGCGGCCAAAGAGGCTCTCGGCGAACATCCCGAGGGCGATCAATGCGAGATCCGATCCTCAAAATATTTGAATAATCGGATCGAACAGGATCACCGATCCGTCGAGCTTCGGCTCGCTCCGATCCGTCAAGCCGCAACGACGATCGCCGGCATCGAACTCATGCATCGGATCAGGAAGAGCCAGTTCAAACTCGGCAAGCCTCGCATCAAAAACAAAACCGCACCTGAAATTTGGAATGCAGTGCTTGCCGCGTGATCCACGTCAAGCCCCAGAACTCCTGATTGGCTCGACTTCAAATGTTTGCACCACAACCGTCCCGAGGGGGCGAGGGTCCTGTCTCAATGGCCGCAAAAGCAAAAGCAGACCGTCGCGAGTGGCGATCTTGGCTTCTAGGGCCTGTCGTTTTGGCGCCGACGATGGTCGTGTTGACAAAGCCCGGTGTGGTCGACATCATAAGTGTACTAACGATTTGCGGGATCTCCCGCGTGAGGCGGACGCGGCGCTGCATTCTAAATTGCATCAGGCCGGTTTGTGTTTGTCGGTGAACGGTACGCCCGTCGAGACGCTCCTGCCGCCGGCGACGTCCTTACTTTCGTTTCTGCGCAACGACTGTTCCCTCAACGGGCCGAAATACGGCTGCGGCCTCGGCGAATGCGGCGCCTGCACCATCCTTGTCGACGGCAAGGTTGCGAGAAGCTGTGTGCTAACGCTTGCGAACGTCGAAGGGCGGCGCCTGACGACGCTCGAGGGTCTGGCCGACGGCGACAAGCTCGATCCGGTCCAACAGGCGTTCATCGCCTGCGCAGCGACCCAGTGCGGCTATTGTCTCAACGGCATGATCATGTCTGCGCGCGCCCTACTCGACGCCAACCCTGACCCGTCCGACGCGGACATTCGCGAAGCCCTGCGCTTCAATCTTTGCCGCTGCGGCGCGCATGTCGAGATCATCGCGGCCGTGCGCCTTGCGGCGAGGACTCTCCGCGCGTGACCACGCTGCAGCCGCAGGGACTCCGCCGCGCCGACTATCTGGAAAAGTCGGGCACGCTCGCGGTCGTCCAGCCGGAGGCGACGCCCGGCGCCTCTCTCGACGAGGCGATCACAGCTAGCATCGCGCCCTTCGTCATCGTCACTGCGGCAGGCGAAGTCACCGCTTTCAACGGCCACGTCGATCTCGGTACTGGCATCCGCACCGCGTTGGCGCAGATCGTCGCGGAAGAGCTGGACGTTTCCTTTGCGCGCGTCGCGATGGTGCTCGGCGACAGCGCGGTGGCGCCGGATCAGGGGCCGACGATCGCCAGCGAAACAATCCAGCTCAGCGCGATCCCTTTGCGCTGCGCCGCCGCGCAAGCGAGGCGCTTCCTCGTGGATCGCGCCGCGGCGATCTTCGGCATCCCGGCGGAGGCGCTGATCGTCGAGGACGGCGTCGTCCGGCCTCTCGCGGACGATAATCGCCGCCTGAGTTACGGCGAGCTGATCGGAGGCGAGCGCGTCCGTCTTGCGCTTGCAGAGGACGTGCCAGTCAAGGCGCCGGGCGCCTATCGCATCGTCGGGAGCTCACAGCCGCGCGTCGACCTGCCGGCTAAGGCCACGGGCAGTCTCGTCTACGTGCACGATATGCGTCTGCCCGGCATGCTGCACGGGCGCGTCGTCCGGCCGCCTTATGCTGGCTTCGATTCGGGCGATCACGTCGGACGCTCACTGATTCGCGTCGACGAAGCATCCGTCGCTCACCTTCCGGGCGTCGTGGCCACGGTGGTCGTTGGCGATTTCGCCGGCGTCGTCGCCGAGCGGGAGGAGCAGGCTGAGGCGGCGATGCGCGCGCTCAAAGTCGAGTGGCGCGAAGGGGCGAAGCCGCCGGATCTCACCGACATTGCCGCCGCATTGACGCGCAACCCGTCGCGGCCGCGCAAGCTTCTCGACAAGGGCGACGTTGACAGGGCGCTCAAGTCGGCCGCCCGGCGGCTCACTCGCTCCTATGTCTGGCCTTACCAGTTGCACGGGTCGATCGGCCCGTCTGCCGCGCTCGCTGAGGTTGCCGACGGCAAGGCGCGCGTCTGGTCCGGCAGTCAGAACCCACTATGGATGCGGCGCGACCTGGCGCTGCTTCTCGATCTCCCTGAAGATGCTGTCGAGATTATCCGGATGGAAGCCGCGGGATGCTACGGGCGCAACGGTGCGGACGATGTGACCGCCGACGCCGCGCTGCTCTCGCGCGCGGTGGGCCGGCCAGTGCGGGTGCAACTGACGCGTGATCAGGAGCATCAGTGGGAGCCGAAGGGCGCGAGCCAGCTTATGGATGCTGACGGCGGCCTCGACGCGGACGGCGGTGTGGCGGCCTATGATTTCGCCACCCGTTATCCGTCAAACGCCGCGCCGACGCTGGCGCTGATCCTGACCGGCAAGATTCCGTCCGCGCCTGCGGTGACGGAGATGGGCGACCGAACCGCGATCGGCCCGTACGATTTCGCGAATCATCGCGTCGTCGTCCACGACATGGCGCCAATCGCGCGCGCGGCTTGGCTCAGGGGCGTGTCGGCGCTGCCCAACACCTTCGCCCACGAATCCTACATCGATGAACTGGCGGCGGAGGCGGGCGTCGATCCCATCGCTTATCGCCTGCGTTATCTCAAGGACACGCGCGGGAGAGAGCTCGTCGAGCAGGTCGCCGCTAGAGCCAAATGGCAGCCGCACGCGGCGCCGCGCCTGCGTCGCGACGAGCGTGGGAATCTTGCCGGGCGAGGCTTCGCTTATGCGGTCTACGTCCACTCGGAGTTTCCAGGCCTCGCCTCGGCGTGGTCGGCCTGGGTCACGGATGTCGCCGTGAATCCAAGCACAGGTGAGGTTTCGCTGACCCGGGTCACGGTCGGGCAGGATTCGGGATTGATGATCAATCCCGAAGGCGTGCGCCATCAGATTCACGGCAACGTCATCCAGTCGACGAGCCGCGTCCTCAAGGAGAAGGTCACCTTCTCCGATATCGCAGTCACTTCGCGCGACTGGGGAAGCTATCCGCTGCTGACCTTCCCCGAGCTCCCGGCCATCGACGTGCTGATGGTGCCGAGACCGGAAGATGAACCGCTCGGCGTCGGCGAATCCGCCTCCGTGCCGAGTGCAGCGGCGATCGCGAATGCGATTTTTGATGCAACCGGCGTTCGGTTCCGCGAACCCCCCTTCACCGCTGACCGCATCCTCGCAGGCTTGCGCGAAGCTGGGCGCGCCGAAGAGGCGTCGCGAGCTGCGCCGCGACTTGCCGCCGCTGCGCCAACCTCCGCCAAGCCACGGCGGCGGCTCGGCCCGCTGCTTGCGGCAGTGTTCGGAGCGCTCGGATCGCTTGGGGTGGCGAGCCTGCCGATCCGCGGCGCGATCGCGCCCGTTGGCCGCCCCGACCCCGCAACTTGGTCCGCCGCCACGATCGAACGCGGCCGGGCGCTTGCTGGTCTCGGCGGTTGCATCCATTGCCATACGGCGCCGGGTGGCGAGGCGCTGACGGGCGGCCGCGCCATCGCGACGCCCTTCGGCGCGATCTACTCGACCAATCTCACGCCCGACGAAGCGACGGGGATCGGAACTTGGTCCTACGCGGCCTTCGAGCGGGCGATGCGCGAGGGAGTCGGACGAGACGGGCGCCATCTTTTTCCGGCCTTCCCCTATACGTCCTTCGTCAGGACGAGCGAGGCGGACCTGCAGGCGCTCTACGCCTATTTCCTGGCTCAGCCTTCGGTCTCGGCCCTGAACAGGCCCGCTGACCTTCGCCCTCCCTTCGGCTTCCGCCCGCTCATGGCGGCGTGGAACACAATGTTCCATCAAGCGAAGCCCTTCGAGGCGCGGCCCGATCGCGAAGCGCAGTGGAATCGCGGCGCCTATCTCGTCGAGGCGCTTGGCCATTGCTCCGCCTGCCACTCGCCCCGCAACGCGCTCGGCGCCGAACTCAAGGGCGCCGATCACCTCGCGGGAGGCGAGGTCGATGGCTGGTTCGCGCCGCCGCTCAACGGATCGTCGCCCGCGCCGATTGCCTGGAGCGAGCAGGCCTATTTCGATTATCTCCGCAGCGGCTTTTCCGCGGAGCATGGCGCAGCCGGAGGTCCCATGGCGCCGGTCGTTGCGGGGCTCAAGCCGCTGCCCGATGCCGACATAAGCGCGATGGCTCGCTATCTCGTTTCGCTCGCCCCGGCGCCCGCGGTCGTCGACCCCGACCTCAAGGCGCGCCTCGAACAGGCGGCGAAAACGCTGGCTTCAAATCCCGTGACTTTCGCCGGCGCGCGCATCTACAATGGCGCCTGCGCCGTTTGCCACGAGCCGGGACAGGGCCTCGACATGTTCGGCGTCAAGCCGTCGCTCGCGCTCAACAGCGCAATCCACGCCGAGAAGCCGGACACCGTTCTGCGCGTCATCCTCGATGGCGCACATCCGGAGGGCTTGAGCGAACTCGGCGCCATGCCCGCCTTTCGCCATCACCTCGATGACACGCAGATTGCAGACCTCACGACCTATCTGCGCGCCCGCTTCGCCCCGGACAAGCCGGCCTGGACCGGGCTGCGGGAAGTGTCCGCTCGGCTGCGCACAGAAACCTTGACAGCGGCCGCCGACGCGATGTTTCATTAGTGTGCTAATGATCTGGCGCGCCCGGCCAAGCGCCGCGCGTTTCCAATGGCGAGGCGAAGCATGAGCCACGGACAGGTCGAGTTGGAAGGCGACGACAAGGTTCGTTGCGACGCCTGTCCCGTGACCTGCTACATCCGCCCCGGAATGGCTGGCGCCTGTGACCGCTACGCCAATCGCGACGGCACGCTCGTTCGGGTCGATCCGCACGTGCTGCTCGAGCGCACGATGGAGCGTGGCGGCTCGGTCGTGCCGTTCTCACGCAGCCCGACGGAATGGTCGGGCGCGGTGCTGCCCGAGGATTCCATGTTCGTCACGGCCATCGGCGCCGGAACCACCTATCCGGACTACAAGCCGGCGCCCTTCATCGTCTCGTCCGAAGTCGACGGCGTCGACATGGTGACAGTCGTGACTGAGGGCATTTTCAGCTATTGCGGAGTCAAAGTAAAAGTCGACACCGATCGCTACCTCGGTCCCGAGCAGGCGACCGTGCGTGCGGAGGGCGAGGCTGTCGGGCACGTGACGACGGGCGAATACGGCTCTCAGATGCTGTCTCTCGGCGGCGTGCATCACCTGACCGGCGGCTCGAAGAAGGAGGGCCGCGTCACCTGCGATGCGCTGCTGCAGCTCTCGAATGGCCGGCCGGTCGAATTGACCGTCGATGGCGGCGTCACGATCGTCGTGGAAGCTGGCGCCGCGCCTATCATCAACGGCCTACACGAGGAGCGGATGCGCGTCGGCTGCGGCTCGGCGACGATCGGCATGTTCGCGAAGCAATGGCTCGGACATGTCGACGAGGTGGTCGTTGTCGACGATCACATCACCGGCGTCCTCTCGGAACACCAGGCCGGCAAGCTGCTCGACATTCCGCCGACCGGCATCAAGATGAAAGGGCGGCGGTCGACGCCCGGCCGATACTTTCAGGTGGCCGAGCCCGGCACGGGATGGGGCGGCGCCAACATTTCCGATCCCCTCTCGATTCTGGGACCGTTCAACCCGAAGCAGGCGCGCCCAGGCCTCACCATGCTGATGGTCTCCACAACGGGAGAGCACTACGGCTTCTACCGGCTGGACAAGGCGCTGCGGCCCGTCGAGGCCGAACTGCCGGAGGCCTTGCGCCTGTCGGTCGAGCGCATCCAGGAGAATTGTGAGCCGGCGCTCTGCACCGTGCTTTTCATGGGCGGCGCCGGCGGCTCCCTGCGCGCTGGCGTCACTGATAACCCTGTTCGCCTGACGCGGTCGGTCAAGGACGCGCTGACTCGTGTGACCTGTGGCGGCGCGCCCTGCTACGTCTGGCCCGGCGGGGGCATCACTTTCATGGTCGATGTGACACGCCTGCCGGCGAATGCCTTTGGCTACGTTCCCACGCCGGCGCTCGTCGCGCCGATCGAGTTCACGATGCGGCTTTCTGACTATTCCGCGCTTGGCGGACATATGGACCATGTTCGCCCGTTGAGCTCGCTCACCGACGGGACTGCGAGGCATGTGCGTCAGATCGACGGCAACCCGTGGCCGGTCCAGCCGCCACGACGGCTGAAGGCTTAAGCGTGAACGGGGCGGAGCGCGCGCAGGTCCGCATGCTGCCCGACGGGGTGAGACTGCATCTCCAGGACGGCCCGATCGACCTGATCGTCGAAGCGGTCGGGGCGCCTGCGGCTGTCGCCGCCGCCTATCGCGCCGCCACGACGCGGTTCTGCTTGGTGCTCGACGAGCTTTGCGGGGAACTCGCGGAGTTGCGGGCACCCTCCACACCTGCGTCGCGTCCTTTCCGGGGCCTCGTCGCACGACGGATGGAGGCGGCGGTCACGCAGCACGCTGCGGACGTCTTCATCACGCCGATGGCGGCCGTCGCGGGGGCCGTCGCCGACGAAATCCTGACCGCTATGCGCAGCGCGGCGGGCGAGGACCTTGTCCGCATCTCGGTCAACAACGGCGGCGACATCGCGCTGTGGCTTGGGCCGGACGAGGCTACAACAGTCGGCCTCGTCAATCGGCCTGACCGCCCGGCCTTGTTTGCCCGCGTGCGACTTGAGGCGGTGGATGGGATCGGCGGGATCGCCACTTCCGGCGCGCCCGGCCGCAGCTTCTCGCTCGGCGTCGCCGATGCGGTCACGATCCTTGCGTCTTGCGCGGCCGAAGCCGACGCGGCCGCGACTGTCGTCGCCAATGCGGTCGACCTTCCCGGCGACGCGCGCGTCGAGCGACGCCCCGCCCGCAGCCTGCAGCCGGACAGCGACCTTGGCGACCGGCTGGTGACGCGCGGCGTCGCACCGCTCGACCCGGCTTCGGTCGCGATCGCGCTTGACCGCGGCCTCGCGGCGGCTCGATCGCTCATCGCGCGAGGGGCGATCGCCGCAGCCGCGCTTCATCTGCAAGGCGTCACGCGAGCCGCGAGCCGCGGAGGACGTTTCACGGCGCTCGAGGCGCCGCAAGCGGGAACCACTCCGAGGGAGCCGATCGATGCCTGACGTAGAAGTGCGCAAGCGCGTGACCATCGTCGAGGAGATCTTTCACGAGGGTGGGCCTGTTGCGGCGAAGCCGATGAAACGCGGCGCTGCGCTTGTCGTGATTCGCAATCCTTTCGCCGGACGCTACGTCGAAGATATCGCACCGTTCATGAAGGACCTCGAGCCGCTCGGCGTCGCGATGGCGCGCGATCTCGTCGTGGCTCTTGGCGGCGACCCGACGACGATCGAGGGTTACGGCAAAGGGGCGATCGTCGGCGCCGCGGGCGAGCTCGAACACGGAGCGCTCTGGCACGTTCCGGGCGGCTACGCGATGCGCGCGATCCTGGGCGACGCCAAGGCCATCGTGCCCTCGACTAAGAAGGTCGGCGGTCCCGGGGCGCGTCTCGATGTTCCGGTGACCCACATCAACGCTTCATATGTGCGCAGCCATTTCGACGCTTTCGAGATCGGCGTCCCCGACTCGCCGCGCGCCGACGAGATTGTGCTTGCGTTGGTCATGACGAAGGGGGCTCGCGTTCACGCGCGCGTCGGCGGACTGAAGGCCTCCGAGATCAAGGGAGAGGACGGACAGCGATGAGCCTCGACATCCGCAAGATCGTAACGGTGGTTGACGAAACGCTCTCGGAGATGGGCCGTTCGGTCTCGCCGCCCGTGCGACGCGCGGCTGTGATCGCCGTCATCACTAATCCTTTCGCGGGCCGCTATGTCGAGGACCTTACGCTGCTGATTGAAGCGGGCGACGAGCTTGGCAAGCTGCTTTCCGAGCGCGCGGTTGCAGCGCTCGGAATCAACGGGCTGGAGGCGCAAAGCTATGGCAAGGCGGCGCTGGTCGGCGAGAATGGCGAGATGGAGCATGCAGCGGCGCTGTTGCACCCGAAGATGGGCGCGCCGGTTCGTAAGACCTTGGGCAAGGGCGCGGCGCTCATTCCGTCATCGAAAAAGCGGGGCGGCTTGGGCGCCGAACTTGACATTCCGCTCGGCCACAAGGACGCGGCGTTCGTGCGGTCGCACTTCGACGGCATGCAGATCAGCATCAACGATGCGCCGCGCGCCAACGAAATCGTCGTCGCGGTGGCTGTCACGACAGGGGGGCGGCCGCTGCCGCGGGTCGGCGGCCTCGAAGCCAAGGACATCAAGGGCGAGGACGGTCTGCGCTGAACGGCCCCCGGCGCGCCCGGCGCCATCAATGTCTCTTCCCGATGAGGACCTCGTGAGTTCGCCGCCCAATGGGACAAAGCGGCTGGCGACCGACTACGTCCTCGACAGCCAGGTGGGCTTCATCCTCCGGCAGGCAAGCCAGCGCCACGCGGCGCTGTTTGCTTCGCGCATGGGGGCCGAAACCACGCCGACGCAATGGGCGGCGCTGGCGAAGCTTCATGAGATCGGCCCGACGTCGCAGAATCAGCTCGGGCGCATGACGGCGATGGATGTCGCGACGATCAAGGGCGTGGTCGACCGGCTGATGAAGCGGGGGCTTGTCCGCTCCACGTCCGACAAGGCGGACGCGCGCCGCAGGCTGCTTGCGCTGTCGGAGGAGGGTCGGGCCTTCGTCGAGGCGAATGTGGCGACGGCCCACGGCATCACGCGCGAAACGCTCGCTCCGCTCGCCGGGCGCGAGAAGGCCTTGTTCGTCGCTCTCTTGGGCAAGCTGAGGTAGAAACGCTCATTTGGCGCCGCCGCGACGCTTTGGCCGACTGGGCTATTTCTCGACGAACGCCTTCTCGATGACGTAATCGCCCGGCTCGCCTGTATTGCCCTCGCTGAAGCCCCGGTCTTCGAGGAGCGCGGGCATGTCGGTGGTGAGGTGCGGGTTGCCGCAGATCATCACGCGGTCCCATTCCGAGTTGAGCGGCGGCAGCACCAAATCCTTGAACAATTTTCCCGACTCGACGAGGTCAGGGATGCGGCCCTGGTTGTGGAAAGGCTCGCGCGTGACCGTCGGATAGTAGCGCAAGGAGGATCCGACCAGTTCGCCGAGAAATTCATCCTTCGGCAGTTCAAGCTCTATGAGGTCTCGATAGGCGAGCTCGGCCTTGGTGCGCACGCCATGCACGAGGACGACGGTCGAGAACCGTTCGTAAGTTCCCGGATCGCGGATGGTTGCGAGAAACGGCGCGAGGCCGGTTCCAGTGGCGAGAAAGTAGAGGTTGCGCCCATCGCGCAGATTGTCGAGGACGAGCGTGCCGGTCGGCTTGCGGCCGATGAGAATGCCGTCGCCGATCTTGAGATGCTGCAGGCGCGATGTCAGTGGACCGTTCTGCACCTTGATCGAGAAGAATTCGAGTTCCTCGGCATAATTGGGCGAGGCGATGGAATAGGCGCGCATCACCGGGCGGCCTCGAAAGGCAGCCCCAGCATCACGAACTGCCCGTTCTTGAAACGGCAGGCGGCGGCGCGGGGCGTCTTGAAACTGAACAGAGTGTCCGTCCAGTGCCGGACGTCGAGAACTCTTTCCTGGAAGAGCGCGCTCATTCATTCCTCGGGTGGTAGATCGTTTGTCTACTAACAATTGTGCAGTGCACGTCAAGGGCGCTCATCGGCGCGGCAGATGACCTGACGCGTGCCGCAATTTCCCACTTGCCAAGGGAAGCGGATGGGCTACCATTCGTGTACTAATGACTTGGTTGCCCCTGGCGTGGACCCTAAGCTCCGAACGCCGAGGCGCCGCCTTCAGACGAGGGGCCGCCATGATCAGGAACGGACTGAATAGCCTCTTCGCCGTCGCGGCGGCTTTGACGATGTTCGCCTCTGCGCGCGCCGACGAGATCAAGATTGGCGAGATCAATAGCTATTCAGGCCTGCCGCAGTTTACCGAGCCCTATCGCAAGGGATGGCAGCTCGCCGTCGAGGAGATCAACGCCAAGGGCGGTATCGATGGCAAGACGCTCGTCGTCGTTTCCAAGGACGACGGCGGCAAGCCGGCAGACGCGGTGACCGCGGCGAACGAGCTTGTCTCGAACGACGGCGTTGCCCTGCTGGCCGGAACCTTTTTCTCCAATGTCGGACTCGCGGTCGCGGATTTTGCGGCGCAAAAGAAGGTGCTGTTCGTCGCCGGCGAGCCGCTGACCGACGCGATCACCTGGTCCAAGGGCAACCGCTACACCTTCCGCCTTCGCCCCTCGAATTACGTGCAGGCGGCCATGCTGGCGGAGGAAGCCGCCAAGCTTCCGGCCAAGAGATGGGCGACGATCGCGCCGAACTATGAATATGGGCAATCGGCCGTCGCAGTTTTCAAGAAGCTGCTCTCCGCCAAGCGCCCCGACATCCAATGGGTGGCGGAGCAGTGGCCGCCGCAGGGCAAGATCGACGCTGGCGCGGTTCTCGAAGCGATCGACGCCGCCAAGCCCGACGCGATCCTCAATGTCGAGTTCGGCGGCGACCTCGTGAAGCTCGTGCGCGAGGGCAACACGCGCGGCACGTTTCAGAACCGCTCGGTGGTCAGCTTCCTGACCGGCGAGCCCGAATATCTCGATCCGCTGAAGACCGAGACGCCGACAGGCTGGATCGTCACCGGCTATCCCTGGTCCGACATCAAGACGCCGGAGCACGACGCCTTCCTCAAGGCCTATGAGGACAAGTACCACGACTATCCGCGCCTGGGCTCAATCGTCGGCTACTCGTTGATGAAGGGGATCGCGGCGATCCTGACCAAGGCCGGCTCGACCGACACCGACAAGATGATCGCCGCCGCCGAGGGCGTCTCGTTCGACACCCCGTTCGGGCCGGTGACCTTCCGGGCGATCGACCACCAGTCGACGATGGGCGCGTTCGTCGGCAAGACCGCGCTCAAGGACGGCAAGGGCGTGATGGTCGATTCCGCCTATCACAAGGGCGCCGACTACATGCCCTCCGACGAAGAGGTGAAGAAGCTCCGGCCGCAGAACTGACGGGCGGCGGCGCCGGCTTCGCCGGCGCTGCTCCCCATCGGCATGCAGCTCTTCGTCGTCCAGCTCCTCTCGGGTCTTGCCAGCGCGTCGTCGCTGTTTCTGGTCGCCTCCGGCCTGTCGCTGATCTTCGGCGTCACGCGTATCGTGAATTTCGCGCATGGCGCGTTCTTCATGCTGGGCGCCTACATCGCATTCACCCTGACCGACCGGTTCGCCGGGCCGTTCGGCTTCTGGGGCGGAATGGCGCTGGCCGCGGTCATCGTGGGCGTACTCGGCGCCCTATTCGAGATCCTGCTGCTGCGCCGCATCTATCGCGCGCCCGAACTGTTCCAGCTTCTCGCCACCTTCGGCGCGACGCTGGTCGTGCAGGACCTCGTGCTATTGATCTGGGGGCCGGACGATCTGCTCGCGCCGCGCGCGCCAGGGCTCATGGGGGCGGTGGACGTGCTCGGCAAGCGGGTGCCGTCCTACGATCTCTTTCTCATCGTGCTCGGACCGGTCGTGCTCGCGCTGCTGTGGCTCATGCTTCATCGCACCCGCTGGGGCGTGCTGGTGCGGGCCGCGACGCAGGACCGCGACATGGTCGCCGCGCTCGGCGTCAACCAGAAGTGGCTGTTCACGGGCGTCTTCGCGCTCGGCACGCTTCTCGCCGGATTGGGCGGCGCCCTGGAGGCGCCGCGAGACGCGGCCGACCACACGATGGATCTCAGCATCATCGTCGAGATTTTCGTGGTCGTGGTGATCGGCGGCCTGGGGTCGATCGAAGGCGCTTTTGTCGCCGCGATTCTCGTCTCGCTGCTCAACGCCTTCGGCATCTTGATCCTGCCGAAAATCTCGCTGGTGCTCGTCTTTCTGTTGATGGCGGTCGTGCTGGTGATCCGCCCGCGGGGCCTGTTCGGCAAGAAGGAGGGCGCGGCGCGCATCTCCGGCGGCGCGATCGCTTCCGTCTGGAAGCCGCTCGATCGCGAGGGGCGCCTCATCGCCGCCGCCCTCGTTGTCGCGGCGGCGCTGGCGCCACTCGTGCTTGGCCCTTACGGCCTCGCTGTCGCGACGGAAATCGCGATCTTCGTTCTGTTCGCCGCAAGCCTGCACCTGCTTGTCTCGGTTGGTGGCCTTGCTTCGTTCGGCCACGCCGCGTTCCTCGGTCTCGGCTGCTACGGCGCGGCGCTTGCTGTGAAGATGCTTGGATTGCCAATGCTGCCGGCGCTCGTTGCCGGGCCCCTGCTTGCGGCGCTCGGAGCCACGGTGATCGGTTGGTTCGCGGTACGCCTTTCGGGCGTTTATGCCGCAATGCTGACGCTCGCCTTCGCCCAGATTCTATGGTCGATCGCCTTTCAGTGGGAGCCGGTGACCGGCGGCGACAATGGCCTGCTCGGCGTCTGGCCATCGCCCTGGGTGGCGAGCGCCGCCCATTTCTACTGGTTGACGCTCGCCCTTGTCGTTCCGGCGATCGGCGGCCTTCGCATGATCATCTTCTCGCCCTTCGGCTATGCGCTGCGGGCCGCGCGCGACTCCGACCTGCGCAGTGAGGCCATCGGCATCAATCGGAGACGCATGCAATGGCAGGCCTTTGTCATCGCCGGCGCGTGCGCTGGTCTCGCGGGCGCGCTGTTCGCGTTCCTCAAGGGCAGCGTCTTTCCGGACACGATGGGCGTCTCAACTTCGATCGACGGGCTGGTGATGGTGCTTCTAGGCGGCGTCGAGACCGTCTCCGGCCCGATTGTCGGAGCGATCGTCTACAAGCTTCTTTCGATCTGGCTTATTAGCCACACCGACTATTCTAAGCTCGTGCTGGGCCTCGTCATCATCGGCCTCGTCCTGCTCTTTCCCAAGGGGATCGCCGGCTCGATCCACTTGCCGCGCCTGCGACGGGACCCGGCTCCGCGCGAGAACGCTGCGGCATGAGCGCGCTGCTCGAAGTGCACGACCTTGCCAAGGCCTATGGCGGCGTCCAGGCGGTGCGCGGCGTCTCGCTCGGCGTCTCGTCGGGCGAGATTGTCGCGCTTATCGGGCCAAATGGCGCGGGCAAGAGCACCTGTTTCAACACGCTCAACGGCCAGATCCGGTCGGACGCCGGGACGATCCGCCTGAACGGGCGGGACATTGCCGGCTGGCCGCCCCGCGACGTCTGGCGCCTTGGCGTCGGCCGCACCTTCCAGATCACCGCGACATTCGCGTCGATGAGCGTGATCGAAAATGTTCAGATGGTCCTCCTGTCGCACGCCGGCCGCGCCACGCGGCTTTGGGGGCTTGCGACCCGGGCCGAACGCGAGCGTGCGGAAGCGCTGCTCGCCCTCGTCGGCATATTGAGACAAGCCGAGCGGCCCTCAGCCGAGCTCGCTTACGGCGACCTCAAGCGGCTCGAACTCGCCATGGCGCTCGCCAACGAGCCGCGGCTTCTCTTGATGGATGAGCCGACCGCGGGCATGTCGCCGCGTGACCGCGTGGAGCTGATGGCGCTCACCGCCGGAATTGCGCGCGAGAAGAATCTCGGGGTGCTGTTCACCGAGCACGACATGGACGTCGTGTTCCGCCACGCGGACCGTATCCTCGTGCTCAGCCGCGGTCAGCTCATCGCCGAAGGCACGCCCGACGAGGTCAGACGCAATCCCGATGTGCAGGCGGTCTATCTCGGAGAAGGCCTGACGTACCACGACGGCCGGGCGCAATGACGGAGATGCTCGCGCTTCAGGGCCTCCAGGCGAGCTACGGCGCCGCGCAGGTGCTCGACGACGTGTCATTCGTCGTGCGCAAAGGCGCCGTGACGGCGCTGCTTGGCCGCAACGGCGCGGGCAAGTCGTCAACCTTCAAGGCGATCGTCGGCCTGATTGCGCGCAAAGGCTCGGTCCGCTTTCTCGGGCGCGAGATCGGCGCCGAGCCGACATATCGGATTACCCGTTCCGGCCTGGGCTACGTCCCGGAAGACCGGCGCATCTTCACCGAGCTCACGGTCGAGGAGAATCTGGAGGTCGGCCGGCAGCCGCCACGCAGCGATGCTCCGTGCTGGACGCCGGAGAAAATCTACGCGCTATTCCCCAACCTCGCCGAGATGCGTCGCAGGGCGGGAGGCGCGATGAGCGGGGGCGAACAGCAAATGCTCACCATCGGGCGAACGCTGATGGGCAACCCCCTGCTTCTCATGCTGGATGAGCCTTCCGAAGGAATAGCGCCTCGAATTGTCGAGCAGATGGCCAAGGCAATTCTCGAGCTGAAGGACGAGGGTCTCAGCATCCTCGTCTCGGAGCAGAACCTGCATTTCGCAAAGGTGATCGCCGACGAAGCCGTCATTCTCGAACGCGGAATTGTCCGCTACGCGGGAACCTTCAGCGACCTCGAAGCGCAGCCGAGTATTCGCGACGCCTATCTCGCCGTCTGACCAAGAAGCGCAAATCAAAGGAGATCAATCATGGCCCACGACGCTCCCGCCTCCCCTGGCCCGGGCAAGACGGTCATCCGCAACATCGGGCTCCTGCTCTCAGGCGCGATCGAGAACCCAATCCTCGACGCGGACGCGATCGTCGCAGTCGACGGGCGCATCACGGTGGTCGGGCGCTTGAAGGATGTCGACGTATCCGGCGCGACTACCGTTGTCGACGCAAAAGGCGTAGTCGTCGCGCCTGGCCTCATCGACAGCCATGTGCATCCGGTCTCAGGCGACTGGACGCCGCGCCAGAACCAGCTTGGCTGGATCGACTCAACCCTGCACGGTGGCGTCACCACGATGATCTCGGCGGGTGAAGTGCATCAGCCGGGCCGTCCGCGCGATATCGTCGGCCTGAAGGCTCACGCCATCTTCGCCCAGCGCACGTTCAGCGCCTTCCGGGTCAATGGCGTCAAGCTGCATGCCGGCGCGCCGGTGATCGAGCCGGGCATGATCGAGCAGGACTTCAAGGAGTTGGCCGAAGCCGGCGTCAAGCTGCTTGGGGAAGTCGGGCTCGGAGGCGTGAAGGACGGCGCCAACGCGAAGCAGATGGTCGCCTGGGCGCGCAAATACGGTATTCAGTCGACCATCCACACCGGCGGACCCTCGATCCCCGGTTCGGGCCTGATCGGCGCCGACGTCGTGCTGGAAGCGGACACCGACGTGGTCGGCCATATCAATGGCGGCCACACCGCGCTGCCCGACGCGGAGATCCGTTGCATCTGCGAGGGTTGCAAGCGCGGCCTCGAACTCGTCCATAACGGCAACGAGCGCTCAGCGCTTTACACGCTGCGCACGGCAACGGAGCGCGGCGAGCTTGGTCGCGTAATTCTTGGCACCGACGGCCCAGCCGGCTCAGGCGTACAGCCGCTCGGCATCCTGCGCATGGTCTCGATGCTGGCGAGCCTCGGCGACGTCGCACCGGAGGTCGCGTTCTGTTTCGCGACCGGCAACACGGCGCGCGTGCGCGCGCTCGACTGCGGTCTTGTCGAAATCGGCCGCTCGGCCGACTTCGTGTTCATGGACAAAGCCCAGCATTCCGCCGGAGCCGGTTTCCTCGACTCGGTTCGCCTCGGCGACCTGCCCGGCGTGGGGATGACGATGATCGACGGCGTGGTGCGCACAGGGCGCAGTCGCAACACTCCTCCGGCCGAGAAGGTTCCGGAAGTCGTGGGGTGCTAGTTTCTTCGTCCGCCAGGTAAGCCGCGCTGCACAGCTGGCTTTGTCACGCCGGCGGCAACTTGTTGGATGTACGTGGGCGCTGTAGCCGAGGGTATGAGGAAAATCAGCTACGCCGGATATCGGTTCCCGCCCGAGGTCATACATCAGGCGATTTGGCTCTATCTCCGGTTCACACTTAGCTTTCGTGACGTCGAGGATTTGCTCGCCGAGCGGGGGATCCCGGTCTCGGACGAGACCGTGCGCTCCTGGGTGAACCACTTCGGCCCGATGATCGCCGCGCATCCGCGCAAGCGCCGTCCGAAACCGCATGCGACCTGGCGTCTTGACGAAGTCTATCTGAAAATCGATGGGCGGATGGTTTATCTGTGGCGCGCCGTCGACGCCGAAGGCGAGGTTCTCGATGTGCTGGTCCAGTTCAAGCGTAACAGGCACGCCGCTCTGAAACTGATGCGTAAGCTTCTGAAGAAATATGCCTTCGTCCCCGAGCGGTTGGTGACCGACGACTTGCGATCATACAGCGCCGCGGCCCGGGACCTTGGGATCGAACGCCGGCATGAGCGCGGGCGATGGAAGAACAATCGAGCAGAGAATTCGCATCAGCCGACGCGACGGCGGGAGCGCAAGATGCAGCGGTTCAAGAGTCCGGGTTCAGCCCAGAGATTTCTCACCACGCACGCCGCCGTCTACAACACTTTAACGTCCAACGCCATCTTACCCCGGCCAAAACGCACTGCACGCTTCGCTCCGCGGTGATGGATACCTGGCGCACTGCGGTCGCAGCGGCCTGACAACTCTTCAGGCGCCGACACTTCGCGCTCGCTACTCGGCAACGTGACAACGCCGTTCCGAAGCACGAAGACCCTGCAGAAATTCTGCTCAGTTCATGCTCAGGCCCACAACCATTTCAACCAAGAACGTCATCTCGTCGCCCGCGAAACCTACAAACAGAGACGCTCGACCGCGCTGGCCGAATGGCGCACAGTCATGGCCTGATAGCCACTTGGGCCTGGGCAAGCTGTGTCACGCACAGATGACCTGCCGTTGCTCTGACAAAGCCCTCGGCTGAAGCTCTCCCGCGGCGATCCGCGAAGAGTCGATTTGACCACTCGCTTTGCTAGAGGAACGACCGTCGAGACATCGAGGCGACGTCGCGTATCAACGTTAAGCGGTCATTGCGGGATCGTCGTCGCCGAGCCCTTCGGTTGCGAAGAGGAACGCCTTGAAAACTAGATTGAACGCGGACACTGGAGGCTCAATTGACTTGCCTCCAACCAACGGCTTTGCACAGAAGGCGAGCTAGCACGCACCCTTCCGTCTTCATGGCATGATTTCGAACCGTGACGTCGACTGAATATGTCATTCCCCGCTTTGGATCATAGGCCGTTCCGGAAAACTCGGTGTCTGACGACCGCTTCAGCGACATAATCAACCGGTCCCCTGCAGCTTCGCCTTTGCTCGTATCGCGTATCCAGAGGTTCGTCGCACAAGTCTCGGTTCCGCACGGCGCAATTTTAACTCGGGCGTCGCCGTCGTCGCGCGACCATACGCCATCCATATCTGCTGCTTCGGCTGCCGTCATTTGTGCGAAGGCGAAATAGAGCCCAGCGGAAGTGCGGTGCAGCCCGGTCAGCATGATCCAACCCTTCTCGCGTTGAGACTGCTTTTCTTACGTAGGCGACGTGATCCAGTTTCAATGACGCGCCGTACAATTGCATCAGGGGTGGGGACTGGCATGCGGGTCTATGGAGTGGCTTGGGTTGCGACCGCGATCGTGTTTCTTGGCTTGGATGCGGTCTGGCTGAGCTTCGGCGCTTCGCTTCTCTATCGGCCCTTTCTCGGAGGCCTGCTGCGGGAGGATTTTCTGTTCGCGCCAGCGGCGCTGTTTTATTTGATCTACACAATTGGCATCGTCGTCTTCGCCATCTCGCCTGTTCTGGCCTCTGGGCATTGGACGGAGGCCGGGCTTCGTGGCTTGTTCTTGGGGCTGTTTGGCTATGGGGTCTACGACCTGACAAATCAGGCCACGCTGCGGAATTGGCCAGTGGCGGTGACTGCGGCCGATCTCTTATGGGGCTCGCTCCTGACAGCAATTGCCGCTGTCGGCGGTCTCTTGGCGGCGCGCTGGGTCGGGACACTGAGATAAGAATTCATTCCCTGACCAAACCTGAGAGTATCAGTCCCAGAAGCGCCACAAGAGCGCCGGCGCTCAAAGCGTTCAGCCGAACAAAGGCAGCATATTCGGTCTCGAAATAGGCGTGGACCGGGACGAACGCGTAGCTGTCCATTCCAAGAAAGATGGCCAGCGCCACGGCGAGCAGCGCGAATGCAAAGACTTTTTCCGAGGGGCGAAAAAAAGCCGCCGCGATCAACGCGCACGGGACGATGAAGATCGCCACCCCGGACGCTGGGCCAAACGCTTTCGCGCTCACGACCACATTGGCGAGACCGGTTAGGGGCAAAAGCGCACGGCCCAGTGCAGGCCATCGCCGGGAGACCGCAGGGACCGCGAGGAAGAAGGGGGTAGAAAGAAACGTCAGCAGGGTTGGCGCGATATCCCTGCTCACGCTCAAATAGACGTAGAGTGGATAAAACGGTTGGTTCGACGCCACCAACAGCGCGATTATATTGCAACTTGCGACGCGCGGATCGGGGTTCGCCGCGTAGGCGGCGATCCAACGCCACACGCCTCGCGCAAAGTCGTTGTAGCGCGTCAAGCGGGGCGGAGGCGGTAGTGGTTGACGCCCCATTCCTTTCCATTCCAGCACCCGAACAGGCCTGCCGTGGCGAGGAAAACAAGGCACCTGCGCGGCCGCCACAGATCTGCCTCGGCGCCATACACCGCAGCCGAGATAGGGGCTATCGCGGCGCCATTCGTGTCGAAATTCTCGAGCCAGGCCAGCGCGGTCTTCTGGTAGTGAGCGCCGCTCCAGCGCCAATCGTGCTCGAGCGTGAAAAGCTCGGGAAAGCGCGTGATACGCCCGTGACTCGGGACAATACCGCCGGTGAAAAAATGCTGCGCAACCCAATCGGCTTGATCGCTTTGATCGAAGCGATAGGGTTTGCTGCGATGCGTAAACACATGAACGAAGAGCCGACCATCGGCTGCGAGCCAGTTGCGGATACGCGCCAGCAGCTCGCCCCAGTTGGACATGTGCTCGAACATCTCCACCGAAACAACGCGGTCGTAGACTTGCCCGGGTACGAACGCGTTCATATCGGCGGTGACGACGCGAAGGTTTGCGAGGCGCCGTTTGGACGCGGCCTGTTCGATGTAGCGGCGCTGCGAGGCGGAGTTCGAACTCGGCGGTAATTTGCGCCGCCGGAAACCGCTCCGCCATGAACAGGCCAAACGAGCCCCAGCCGCAGCCGAGCTCCAGGATTTGCTGTCCGTCACTGAGATCGGCGTGCACGATAATCGCTTCGAGGGCGAAGGTCTCAGCTTCGACCAGCGTCTCGCCGCCGGTCGGATAGAGGCAGCAGGAAGGATCTTCCTCGGGGCCCGAGCGCGAGCGCAAAAAAGTCCGCTGGCAACTCGTAGTGTTGTCGATTGGCGGCGCCCCCATGCTGGGCGATCGGAAAGCGATCCATCTTGCGTGCAAAATCGATTTCACTTGGTCCTGATCGCGTGGACAGGGAACTGCTTGCTCGATCGACTAGCGCCGCTGCTCCGAACTTCGAAAGCGTGTCGGGCAGCGGCGAGTGCTCCACCAATCGCGCCGCTGCGGCGATAAGGCTCATGAAGCGGCCCCCGAACCAAGGGTCTCGGCCGTGGCCCTCGGCGGGCTGGGCCAGAATGCCTTCACGCGCGCCTGGTAGAGGCGGAACGCGTCGCCCCGCGACCGAAGCATATGGGCTTCCAAAGGCGGGATCCCCGACACATGGACAAGCAGCACATACATGAGGATGGGGGCCGCGAGGCCAAGCCAAGTCCATGGATAAACGCCGCTTGGTTCGATGGCGATAATCGCGAAGGCGACCCATACAAGCCATTCAAAAAAATAGTTCGGATGGCGCGAATAGCCCCATAGACCGGCGTCACAGACTCTGCGTTGATTCCTTAAATCCGCGCTGAAGCGGGCCAATTGCCGATCCGCCGTGCTCTCGCCAAAGGCCGCGATCGCGAAGACGGCGACGCCCAGCGCGTCGCGTATGTCCAGCCCGCTTTCCGGCCGATGGGCTGCCGCCGCGATCGAAAGCGCGAGGACGAGACCCGCGCCCGCCTGCACCTGAAGAAACCAAAACAGTCGCCCGCTTGCTCTATTGCCCCATTCGACGCACAACTGGCGATAGCGCGGGTCGTCCCCTCCTCGCGCGGTGCGCCAAACAATGTGAAGGCCAAGACGAAGCGACCACAAGGCGGCAAGCCCGGCGACGAGAAATGGCCGTAAGGCTCCCGACGCAGGCGACAGCGCGAGGATTATGCCCGCTAGCCCAGTCGCGAAAGTCCAGATCGCGTCGATCCATCCCGAGCGTCTGGTCCGTTCGGCGACCAGCCAGGCGACGCCCATGGCGGCCGACAGAACCATGGCGACGATCAGCACTTCCAGAGGGAAATCCATTGCCGACCTTCAGGAACAGGCATGCCGCGGCGTTTCAGAACCCGACAAACGGACGGAGCCATCGGCCAAGTCGACTGTGGAGGCGCGTATCCCCGTCGAGCGCGGCAAGACAGATGCATTCCATGTCTGGCCCGACGACGGGCTGATGGTCGATGTCTGAGTCCGCCTCGTCGAAGTCTCCAGGACCGTAGGCGCCACGATCGTCAAACAGCCACCCTTTCAGAATGAGCGTAAACTCCTCGCCGGTGTGTCCGTGGGAAGGCAGTTGCAAGCCGGGCCGCCCCCGAAGAATCATGACCTTCGCGTCGGGACTTCCCGGAACATTGATCGAAGTCCATCGGAATCCGGGTCCAAGCCATCGCCATGGGCCGATTCCGCAATCGCGCAAGGAGGCTGGAAGCGGCATTCCAAGATCCGCTCGACGGGGAGACTTCGGAAGCGGCTCCACAGATGTAGTGGAAGCCGTTTCATCGAGCCTTTCCAGTGCTCGCCCGAGCGCATCACCGCGCATCGGCTCCCGCGCCACGTCCGCAAGCAATGCGCCGCCAACTCGTTCAAATCTTGCAACTTGCACGCGGCATGCGGAGCAAAATTCGAGATGCGCCGCGACGACCAGCGATGGGCCGCCGCTGAGCGAGCCTGCGGCGTAGCGCAGTAGGCTCTCGTCGCTCGGATGACGCTCGGGCGTCATATCTGACCCTCCAGCAAGTTGCGAAGACGAGCGAGCGCGAGACGAACTCGTGATTTCACGGTGCCGAGGGGAATATCGAGTTCGCGCGCGATCTCCGCGTGCGACTTTTCCGCAAAAAATGCGAGGCGAACGACCTGAGCCTGGTTATCCGGAAGGGCGGCCATAGCCGTCCGCACCTGCTCGGCTGTCTCCGCTGCGATGGTGAACTCCTCGCTTGATCCGCAATCCTCCATCTCGTCGCTCGCGTCGAGACGCGGCGCCATGCCTCCGCGGTCCCGACGCAGACGATCGATCCGCTTGTTGCGGGCGATGGTGAAAATCCAGGTGGGGACGCCAGCACGACCTGGGTCGAACCGGTCGGCCTTGCGCCACACTGTCAGCATCGTTTCCTGGGCCAACTCCTCCGACAGAGGGTCGCCGAGGCCATAGCGCATCAAAAACCCTTTCACCCGCGGGGCAAAATGACCGAACAGTTCGGTGAAGGCGGCGCGATCCTTATCCAGGGCGATACTTCTCAACAATCCACGGCACTCCTCTTCGGAGGGAACGCGACCGTTCCGATCCGCCGGTCTCAACGTGACAATCCGCGCACCGCGCGGGGTAGCATTCCCAAGTTTCTCCCCAGATGGAATCCCTGCAAGAGCCATAACCATTCTACGAGACGAAACTCTGACTGGATCATCCCGTATCGATTGAGAGTGATCCAGAAAGCGGCGGCACGCGTATCTTATCCGGTTCTCGCGAGAGTGGGAGCCGAGCCGTCCAGTCGCGGAGGTGGGTTTGCAGAGCGCCGAGACCCTCGGATCGAAGAGGCTGAACATCGCTGTCGTCGGCAGCGGGATATCGGGCCTCTCGGCAGCGTGGCTCCTGTCGAAGCGCCATCGTGTCACTCTGTACGAAGCTGACTCGCGGCTTGGAGGGCATAGCAACACGGTGGACGTTGGCGGCGTCGCGGTCGACACCGGGTTCATCGTTTACAACGAAGCGACCTATCCGAATTTTTCGGCTCTGCTCGATCATTTGGTCGTCGCGACCAAAACCTCAATTATGACCTTCGCCGTCTCGCTCGACGACGGACGCTTGGAATATTCCGGCACGGGCCTGACGGGCCTTTTTGCGCAGCCTCGAAATATCGTGAGCTTTAGATTCTGGGAAATGTTGCGTGACCTGTTGCGCTTCTACCGCGAAGCGCCGCACGCCGCCCACGATCTGGGCGACACGTCGCTCGACGCCTATCTCGACGCGTCCGGGTACGGGGCAGCGTTTCGCGCAGATCATCTCTATCCAATGGCGGCTGCCATCTGGTCGACGCCAGCAGCGGAGATCGGGGAATATCCAGCCCGAGCGTTCGTTAGCTTCTGCGAGAATCACGGCCTGTTGCAGCTTATCAACCGTCCCCTCTGGAGAACATTGGTCGGTGGAAGCCGCGCCTATGTCGAGAAGCTCGCCGAATCGATCCCCGAGATTCTCAAGAACACGCCTATGTTGATTTCCACTGAGAGCTGACCCGGGCAGCACGGGTTTTTCCACCGAGAACTGACCCATGTTCGAACCTCGCCCCCTTGACCTACGCGGGGGGCATCGGAGTGATCGACATGGAGTTATTGAGCGTCATCCGACGTTGGCATTATCGAGATCATTTCTCGATCCGAGAGATATCTCGACGCACTGGGCTGTCGAGGAACACGGTCCGCAAGTACCTGCGTTCGGACAGCGTCGAACCGAAGTTTGCCGTCCCAGATCGGCCGAGCAGGCTGGACCCACACGCCGACAAGCTGTCGCAGATGCTGCGGCAGGAGGCGGGGAAGTCGCGAAAGCAGAAGCGGACCGTCAAGCAATTGCACGCTGATCTAGCCGCCCTCGGCTACGACGGCTCGTACAATCGCGTGGCGGCTTTCGCGCGCGACTGGAAGGCAGCCCGGCAGCGAGAGCAGAAGACGACTGGCCGTGGCGTGTTCGTGCCGCTGGCATTCCTGCCTGGCGAGGCATTCCAGTTCGATTGGTCAGAGGATTGGGCGGTCATTGCCGGCGAGCGGACCAAATTGCAGGTCGCTCACTTCAAGCTCTCCTATAGCCGCGTCTTCATTCTCCGCGCCTACCCGCAGCAGACCCACGAGATGCTGTTCAACTCGCATAATCACGCCTTCCGCGTGCTGGGCGGCGTGCCGCGGCGCGGCATCTACGACAATATGCGAACCGCCGTCGACAAGATCGGGCGTGGGAAGGAACGCCAGGTCAACGCGCGGTTCTCGGCGATGGTCAGCCACTTTCTGTTCGAAGCCGACTTCTGCAACCCGGCCTCCGGGTGGGAGAAAGGGCAGATCGAGAAGAACGTCCAGGATGCTCGCCATCGGCTCTGGCAGCCGGCGCCCAGCTTCCCCTCCTTGGCGGCGCTAAACGACTGGCTGGAGACGCGCTGCCGGGAGCTTTGGGCGCAGACCCCACACGGGTCGCATCCTGGCATGATCTCTGACGCCTGGTCTGAAGAAGCCCAACATCTGATGCCGCTTCCCAGGCTATTCGACGGTTTTGTCGAATACGCCAAGCGCGTCTCGCCGACGTGCCTGATCCATCTGGACCGCAATCGCTATAGCGTGCCGGCGTCCTTCGCCAATCGCCCGGTCAGCGTGCGGGTCTATCCCGAGCGGATTGTCGTCGCCGCCGAGGGGCAGATCATCTGCGAACACCGCCGAGTCTTTGCCCGCTCTCACGAACGAACGAGTACGACGACCGTTTTCGATTGGCGGCACTATCTGGCGGTCATTCAACGCAAACCAGGCGCACTCCGCAACGGCGCGCCGTTCGCCGAACTCCCGCCCGCCTTCCGAACTCTGCAGCAGCGCATGCTCAAGACGCCCGGCGGCGACCGCGAGATGGTCGAGATTCTGGCTCTCGTCCTCCAGCACGACGAGCAGGCCGTGCTCACTGCCGTCGAACTCGCATTGGAGGCAGGCGCCCCAACCAAGACGCATATCCTGAACGTGCTGCACCGATTGATCGACGGCAAGCCGATCGACCCACCAGCCGTAAAGCCGCCCAATGCTTTGACGCTCACCACCGAGCCGCAGGCCAACGTCGAACGCTACGATGCACTGCGCAAAGTCCGGGAGGCGCGCCATGCGTCATAATCCCGCCGCTGGCGCGATCACCATCATGCTACGCAGCCTCAAAATGCATGGCATGGCTCAGGCGGTCGGCGAGTTGACCGAGCAAGGCTCCCCGGCCTTCGAAGCCGCTTTGCCGATCCTGTCGCAGCTTCTGAAAGCGGAGACGGCCGACAGAGAGGTCAGATCAACGGCCTACCAGCTCAAGGCGGCGCGCTTTCCGACGTATCGCGACCTCGCCGGGTTCGACTTCGCCAGCAGCGAGGTCAACGAGGCGCTCGTACGACAACTCCATCGTTGCGAGTTCCTGGAAGATACTCACAATGTCGTCCTGGTCGGCGGCCCCGGCACGGGTAAGACGCATCTCGCTACGGCGATCGGCGTCCAGGCCATCGAGCATCACCGCAAGCGCGTCCGGTTCTTCTCCACGGTCGAACTCGTCAACGCTCTCGAACAAGAGAAGCTTCAGGGCAAACCCGGCCAGATCGCGGCGCGGCTCACCCATTCCGATCTCGTCATCCTCGACGAACTCGGCTACCTGCCGTTCAGCGCCTCCGGCGGGGCATTGCTCTTCCATCTGCTGAGCAAGCTCTACGAGCGCACCAGCGTCATCATCACGACCAATCTCAGCTTCGGCGAGTGGGCCACCGTGTTCGGCGACCCGAAGATGACGACCGCGCTGCTCGATCGTCTTACCTACCGCTGCCACATCCTCGAAACCGGAAACGACAGCTTCCGCTTCAAAAACAGCTCGGCGAATGCCGCCAAACCCGCAAAGGAGAAATCTCGGAACTTGACGAACGCCTGAACCCGAAACCATCATCAAGCCGGGTCAGTTCTCAATGGAAACCCCGGGTCAAATCTCAGCGGAAATCGACAGTTCGTTCAAGCGTGATGACGCAACCGGCCCTGCACACAAGATTCCTGACAGTCCCGAATCCGCCGAGAACCTGCCGATCTGGCTGCATCAATGTAATTGGCATCGACCCCAAGGCGGAATCCAGGTCATGACCCCAATCAGCAGACTCGCACTATCCTTGCACGACCTATTGAGGCTCCGCACCTCGTCCCGCATCGGTCCTCTCGATCTCATTTAGAGAGCGGCCTCGACCAATCTCTGACTGCGTCCTAACCGCGGCTGCCATCGAGGTCGGTCTCGGACGACAATCCTGCCAATTGTCACTTCACGATCGGGATTTTCGTCCGATCGATCGTAACGGCGACTGCACCGATCAGAACGGCGCCAAAAACGATATTCTGAGCGAAGATGTTCACGCCGAGGAATGTCATCCCGATGCGCACAACGGAGATGATCAAGGCACCGACGAGAGTGCGCCAGACGCTGCCGACACCCCCGGTTATCGCCGTTCCTCCGACGACGACGGCCGCTATCGAAGGCAGCAGGAGCTCTGCAGCCAAAGTGGGCGAGCCGCTTGCAAGGCGGCCCGCAAGGACGACCCCCGCCAGCGCCGCGAAAGCCGCCGAGAGAACGAAGGCGAAGATCTTCTGCCGACCGACCTTGACGCCGGAGGCGTAAGCCGCGGGCTCTCCCGCTCCGATCGCCGCACTGTAACGGCCGAACCGCGTATGCGCCTGCGCCACATGCGCTGCCACCAACACGGCAAGCCCAACAAAAATGACGTTCGGCAAGCCGAATTCCTGGCCGGTGATCCATGTCTGATATGCCCGCCCCGCTTCGTCCAGGGTAATCGATCGTTCCTTTGAGATCACCAGCGCTACGCTGAAGAGGACGCCGCCCATCGCTAGCGTCGCGATGAACGAGGGGATTTTCAAGCGCACATGCACGAGCCCGGAAAGCAGTCCGGCGATCGCGCCGATGACGATCGCGAGCAGAAACGACCCGTAGCCCAGTCGCGCGACAGTGAGAGCCACGATAACGCTCGCAAGCGAGGCCATGGACTGAATGGAGAGGTCAATCCCTCCAAGCATGATCACGAATGTCACGCCGGTCGCGAGGATGAACAGGACGGCGGTATCGCTCGCGAGCTCAATCAAAGTGCTCGGCTCAAGAAAGCTCGGTTGGGCGATCCCGACCATCAGAATGAGGGCCGTAAGCGTCGCGAGCGGCAGCCACTTTCTGAGATCATCCGGACGCGGAGTCTTCGCAGCCATCGCTAGACCATATAACCGATCAGGTCGACCTGCTGCGGCTTGGCGCCGCGGGCGGCGTCGGCGCGGTGCGTAATTTCGCCATCGCGCATGACGACAACACTGTGGCTGAGCCCAATGGTCTCCTCCAAAGTGTCCGAAGTCAGAACGATTGCTAGACCTTTACCGGTCAGGCCGCGAATAAGCTCGTAAACCTCCTCCTTTGCGCCCACATCCAGGCCTCGAGTTGGGTGATCGAGGATGAGAATTCTCGCTTTCGCGTTCAGCCACTTCGCGAGAACGACCTTCTGCTGGTTGCCGCCAGAAAGGCCAAGGCACAGGGTTTGGATGTTCGGCGTGCGAATTTTGAGCCGGGCGGTCCAGTCCGTCGCAAGACTTCGCTCCTTCCGGGCATCGATCAAACCAAAGCGCATGAGGCTCGCGAGATCGGCCAGAGTGATATTGGCCGAAACGGACAGGAACAGCACGAGCCCCTCGACCCGCCGTTCGCGCGGGATGTAGCCGATGCCGAGCTCGACCGCGTCGGCTGGTGTCTCGAACCGTACCTCACGGCCAACGACTTTGAGATTTCCAGCCGTATGGGGGGCAAAGCCGGCGAGCGTGCGCATCAACTCCTCGCGTCCCGAGCCGATGACCCCGGTGATTCCAAGGACCTCTCCTGCGCGGAGCTTGAAGCTGACGTTCCTATAGGCGGCGCCGAACGCGAGTTGATCAGCCTCCAGCACAATTTCATCCCGAACCGGCTTCTGTAGAGGTTCATAGTAATAGTCGGCTTGCTGGGTTCTTCCGACCATGAGCTGATGCAGCATCGCGACATTTGCGTAGGCGCCTCTGAGTTCCGCGACCACCTCGCCGTCCTTCATCACATAGACGCGGTCGGAGAGTTGCAGCACTTCGTCAAGCCTGTGCGAAACGAAGACGAAGGAGGAGCGCGACTTCAAGGCGCGCACACGGTCGAACAAAACGTCGATATCCGCTCGCTCCAGAACGGAGGTCGGTTCATCGAGCAGGATGACAAGATGGCCCGCGGCGTGCTCCTCGAGGGTCAGAGCTTTGGCGAGCTCCACCATTTGGCGGGCGGCGAAGCTCAGCTCATCTGCGCGCGTGCGTGGATCGATGTCGACCTTGACCTTTACCAGCTGCCGTGCCGCAGCATCATAAAGAGCGCGCCAATTGACGACGCCGAATTTCGTGAACTGCCGTTCATTCCCAAGATAGATGTTTTCGCCGATCGTCAAGTTGGGGAGCAGGGATTGCTCTTGGAACACCATCCCGATCCCTTTGCGGTTGGCGTCCGCGGCGCTTTCAATGCGTGTCTCCCTACCAGCGACGAAGATTTGCCCCTCGTCCGGCTGATAGACGCCACTCAAGATCTTCATGAGGGTCGATTTGCCGGCACCATTCTCGCCGATGAGACCAACGACCTCTCCTGGCTTGATCTCGATCGAGACGTTCTTCAGCGCGTGCACTCCCGGGAACCGCTTGCCGATTCCGATCATTGAGATTGCGGCGTCGGGGTTCGCGCTCATTTCACGACCCGCGTCTTGCGATCGATTGACAGCGCCACAGCCCCGATGATCATGAGGCCCTGAAGCCCGATCTGAACGCTCGGTGGAACGCCCATGAGCACCATGCCGTTCGACAATACTGAAACGATCAGCACGCCGACGAAGGTCTGCAGCACGCCGCCCTCTCCCCCGGAGAGCGACGTTCCGCCGACGACGACGGCTGTCACCGTGGTGAAGAGGCGACCGTTGCCGATCTGTGCGTTCCCAAGACCGAGCTGCGCCGCGGCCAGGACTCCGCCGATGGCGTAGAAAACACCCGCAAGGGTGAACGTGATGATACGAACCCAGGAGACGGAAATGCCGGATAGGGCTGCGAGCTCCTCTCCGCCCCCGAGAGCGTAAATATAGCGGCCGAGACGCGTATGGTTCTGGATGACGAAAGCCGCCGCGAGACAGGCGAGCGCCAACCATACACCCCATGGAAAACCGAGTGCTCGCCGGATCGCAAGTCCGCGTATCCATGGGTCGTTGATCCTTATAGCCATGCCGCCCAACAGAGCGTTGGCGATCCCCACGCCGATGAACCAGGAGCCGAGCGTCGCCATGAACGAAGGCACCTTTAGCCGGACGTGAACAACGCCGTTTGCGAAGCCAACGGCGGCCCCGACCGCAAGCACCAGCAGCAGCGCCAGCACGCCGAGATTGTTGTCGTTCATGCCGTTGAGGACCGTCATCGAAAGGATCACGGCGGCGAGCGTAAGGATTCCCTCGACCGACAAGTCGATCGACCCCATCAGGATGACGAAAGTTTCGCCAAGGCCGAGGACAAGCGGAATCGCTGCATCCTGGCTCATCCGGACGAAGTTTCCGAAGGTAAGAAAGTTATGGTTGAAGGCGGCGACGATTACGCACAGAAGGAAAAGCACCATCGCCGGCGCCCAAGCGACCGCGCGCAGGCCTCTCCGTCTCGCTCCTCTGCTCGCGGCTGGCGCAACTTTCAGAGTCGCACTCACCGCGTCGCCTTCCGCAAATCTGTGAGTCCGGAGGAGGATGCGGGCGCGGAGACAGGACGCGCCCGCTTATCGCGACAGTTTGCTAGTTGTACTGGATCTGCCCGCTCACGCGCCCCCAAATGTCGTTCCAATCGAGTTTGGGCTCAGCCTTGATGTTGTTCTCATAGAACGACTTCGCGTTGTCAGCCGTGATAATGACGCCCTTACCATAGAACTCGCGATGGTCTTTCGGCTCCTTTGACGGATCAAACTCGCCGGTCTTCGCATGATAGCCAATTGAAAGGCCCATGCCGCCTTGCCAGAACGGATCCCATGCGACCGTTCCCGCCATCTCGCCCTTGAGAATCGCCTCAACCGAGAGCTGAATGCCGTCGATTCCGGTCACCGGCACCTTACCCGCACGACCGTCGCTCCTCAGGGCCTCAACAGCGGCAAGCGCCATATCGTCGTTGGCCGCCCAGATTCCCCCGATTTTATCGCCGTACTGGGTCAGCCACGCGTTCGTCTTTTGCAGCGCCTCGGTTGCTGACCAATTGGCTACCTGCATATCGAGCAGTTGGACCCCCGGACTGGCCTTGAGCGCCTCCATAAGCCCGGCCTTACGTTCGATCGCCGGCACGTTCGATTCGATGCCGCCAAGGGCCACGATTCCGCCTTTGCCCCCCATAACCTTGATCAGCGTTTCCGCCATCGCCTTGCCGTAGGGAACGCCGTTGAACGAAATGTGGGCAACGTAGTTGGGATCGAAGTCCCAAGGGTGCAGATCAGCGGGCTTGTTCCACTGAGTTACGACATAGGCGCCCGCGTTCTTGCAAGCCTGCACGATCGGCCGGGCGTCAGGACTGTCATTCGGATCGACGTTGATGACGCAATTGCCACCAGTCTTCGCGAGAATCGCCTTGATGTCCGCTATGCCCTTCTCGCTGTTGCCCTCGGTGACCAAAGTCACATAGTCGGCGCCAACCGACTTCGCGAACGCGGCGCCGCCCTTGTTCCAGGTGGCGTGATACGGATTAGAAAGCGAGCGAATGGAGTTGACGACAGTCGGATTACCTTCCGCCTGCGCGCGCCGCGTGATGATCGCCGGGAAGGCCCCAACGACGCCAACCACCGCCGCGCTCTTGAGAAAGCGGCGGCGCGGCAAAGAAGACCGCAACCCGAACGGCGGTTGTGACTCGACCATATTTTCCTCCCCTTAGGCCCAATCGACGCAACCGACCTGGTCGCGTGAATGTCATGTTCGAGGCGCTTCGTTTAACGCCGACACCGGCGGTGGGCGCATCAGTGAAATGACTAGGCTAGGCTAGACTGCACGCTTGCCCGCCGCTGTCAATTGTCGCCATTGCGGGTTGGCGCGTTCTGCTTGGCCGTCGCATTCGAGTTTGGAGGTTGCGGCGCGTAGTCTAAGTATCCGCAATCCCAATAAGCCTTGATTTGGTCCAGACTGGCCTAATCCAACGAGAACGCAATAATCGTGTTGTGATCCACGTGATCATTCCGAACGTGGATGACAATGGGCAACGCGATGCGCCACGAATGTGTAGGCTAAGCTGATCCCTGATTGACTGCGGGTAAGTTGCCACGTCGGAACGCGTTTCCAGTTTCTGAGTACATCGACATCATCAAGATTGATGATGAAGAACTGTCAAGCCTCCGAGCTCGGCGGCATGGGGCACACTACCTACCGTTTGAGGCGAGCGAAGCAGCGCCGGTCTACGGCTTATCCAGCGGCGCGGCTTCGGAAGTAAGCCCTAAACTACGAGAAGCGGTTCGCCGTCAGGCGTCCGGGAGCCCGAACCGCGCGGACTCGGCTCCCTTGTCAGCCCCGCGCGTCGGTATGAGGTCAATCACGAGTTCGTCGAGCGTGGCGACGGCAAACCGCTGCGGCTGCCGCATGATTTCGATCCTCCCAATCCCCGAGTCGAGCACGTTGGTTTCCGGCGCGCCGAACCCACGACCTGGTCCTCGCCGCCCTTTTGTGGCGCGTTGACGGGTCGAGCGAGCCGCCGGTATAGTTTTCGCCAATCGGCAATCGATTGACCCACGGCCCTTACAGGTGCTGCCTAGGCATGGGCCTGGCTCGATGGCCCGCAAAATAGAGATAAGCGCGGCGCGCGGCGCCGACGAGATCGGGAGGAAGCTGAGATGGCGAAGATATCGAGCATATCGACGGCGATCGCAGGCGCGATGTTCGCGCTCGCTTCGTCGTTTGGCGCGCATGCTGGAGAGTTCGACGGCGTCACGGTGAACATCATGACGCAAACCGGCGCGATCCAGGAGCCGCTGCAGCGGCGCGCCCCCGAATTCGAAAAGCTGACCGGCGCGAAGATCAACATCATCGCGGTTCCGTTCTCCGACCTGTACCAGAAAGTGCTGACCGACTGGGCGAGCGGCACCAACTCGGTCGACGCCGCGGTGTTCGCGCCGCAATGGATGGTCGATTATGTATCTGGCGGCTATCTTGAGGAACTGGGGCCGCGGATCGCCAAGGACAAGAAGATCGATTGGGACCAGATCGCCCCGTTCTTCCGGAATTTCTCGGCAACCTACGACGGCAAGATCTATCTCGTCCCGCTCGATGGCGACTTCCACATGCTTTATTATCGCACGGACGTGCTGGACAAAGCGGGCCTTAAGCCGCCGAAAACCTGGGACGAATATCTCGAGGTCGCCAAAGCGCTAAACGGGAAGGACGTCGACGGAACCAAGATCTACGGCTCCTGCATCGCCAAGAAGCGCAATGCCCAGAGCTATTGGTTCATCACCGACGTCACCGGCTCAATGATTCAGTCGAAAGGAACGAGCCAGGGGACGTTCTTCGACACCAAGGATATGAAGCCGCTGATCGACAACGAGGCCTTCCGCAAGGCGCTCGAGTTCCTGAAGGAATCGGGCAAATACGGCCCGCCGGACGAACTCAACATGGACGTCAGCGATACGCGTCCGCTGTTCGTGTCCGGCAAGTGCGCGCTCAACCTCGATTGGGGCGACGTCGGGGTGCTGGCGATCGACCCCAAGGCCTCGAAGGTCATTGACAAGACCGGTTCCGTCATCACGCCCGGCTCGAAGGAAGTGCTGAACTGGTCGACGGGCAAGCTCGAGGCTTGCACCAAGGACACCTGCCCGCACGCCATCGACGGCGTCAACCATTCGCCCTATGCCGCGTTCGGCGGCTGGAGTGGCGGCATCAACGCCAAGGCCAAAGAAAAGGTCAAGGATGCTGCCTATTCTTTCCTGTCGTATATGTCACAGCCGGCGCAGTCGGATATCGACGTGACCATCGGCGCGACCGGCTTCAATCCGTACCGCACGTCCCAGTTCACGTATAATGATACCTGGAAGAAGGCGGGAATGAGCAAGGTGGCGGGGGACAGCTATCTCGGCGCGATCAAAGACAGTCTTGACAGCCCCAACATGATCCTCGACCTCCGCATCCCGCAGAACCAGAAATATCAGCAAGTCGTGCTCGACGAGGCGATTGCGCGCTATCTGGCCGGTGAAATCGACAAGGAGCAGACGGTCAAGGCCGTGGCTGACGGCTGGAACGATCTCAACCAGCAGATCGGCGTCGAAAGCCAGCTCAAGTTCTACAAGGGCTCGCTCGGCGTGCAGCGCTGACGCCAGGGCTTCCTTCCCGGCGCGTCGCGGCGCGCCGGGAAGTCGCTGTCCATCGTAAACCGCATTGTGAGCAAGACCAGCGCGCCGAGAGCCGGAAACGTCTTAAGGACAAATGACCCTAGCTCAGGTAGCGCCGACCGAAGTTCAAGCGCGCGAGACCCGCGACGAATGGATTGACCGCCATTCCGGCCGCATCATGGTGCTGCCGGCGGTGATCATCCTCCTCTGCTTTGCGATCTTCCCGCTGATCGTTTCGATCTATCTGTCGCTTTGCCGCTTTGCTTTGGCGGGCGGCAGCTTCACGCTGACCTTCATCGGCCTCTATAACTACAAACGCCTGCTGTTCGGGGCTCAACAATATCATCTCATCGGCACGTTGAAGCCGATCGAGACGTCCGGCTGGATCGCCTTTGCCGTCTACGCAGCGGCCGTCCTCTATTGGCTGGCCCGTTACGTCAGGACGGAATTCACCGTGTCTGGCTTCATTGGCCGGCTCATCTCCATTGCGCTTGCGACCGGCCTCGTGCTGGCGCTGCTCGCGACGCTGCCTGCGAAAGCTTATCAGGGCACGTTGCTCACGACTTGCCTCTACGTCCTTTTCGGCGTCACGGCGCAATTCGCAATCGGCCTCGGGCTGGCGCTCCTCTGCGCCCAGCCGATCCGCGGACGCAGCTTCTTTCGGGTTGTCTTTTTCGTTCCGATGATGGTGACGCCCGTCGGCGTCGCCTACATGTTCCGTATGCTCGCCGACATGCAGAAGGGGCCGCTCGCGCCCTTGAGCGCGGCGGTCGGCCTCGGGGCGTGGTCCTGGGCGGACCACGCCTGGTCGGCGCGCCTCATGGTGCTGATCGGCGACACCTGGCAGTGGACGCCGTTCATGTTCATCGTGCTGCTTGCCGCGATCGAGAACCAGCCGCGCGACCAGCTTGAGGCGGCCCGGCTCGATGGGGCGAGCAGTTTCCAGATCTTCCGCGACATCACCTGGCCTGCGGTCGCGCCGATCGCGGCGACCGTGGTCCTCATTCGGCTGATCGAGGCGTTCAAGATCATCGACATCCCTAACGTTTTGACCGCGGGCGGGCCTGGCCTTGCGACCGAATTGATGACCCTGCATTCCTTCATCGCCTGGCGGACTCAGGACCTCGGCGCCTCCGCGGCGATCGGCTATCTGCTCTTGTTTGTTTCCACGATCACTTGCGTGTCGTTCTTCAACTATGTGGTCCGCTGGACGCGGAGATATCAGTGAGCGACGCCGTCCAGTCCCGCGGCCTCATGCACCGTCTGTTCGAGGCGAAAAGCCTCGAGGAGATGTCAGCGCCGACGAAGATCCTGGTTTACGCCGCCCTCGGCTTATGGACGCTGGTCGTCCTCTTTCCTCTCTACTGGGTGTTTGTGACCTCGTTCAAGATCGAGGTCCAGGTCGACAGCGGCCCCTTCTACATTCCGTTCGTCGACTTCAAGCCGACGCTTGGCGCCTGGAACTTCATGCTGTTGCAGAACAACACACTCGGGCCCTACCTCAACTCGATCGTGGTGACGCTCGCGAGCACGGTGCTCGCGCTCATCATTGGGGCGCTCGCGGCCTACGCCCTGGTGCGCATTCGTTTTGAGGTCAAGCTCGCTGCGATCGTGACTTTCCTTGCGCTCCTGATCGCGGTGATCGTCGCGGTCGCGGCCCTGCATGTGTCCTGGCAAGCCGCACTCGCGATCGCGATCGCGCTCTTCCTGCTTGCGCTTGGCACATTTGTTCGTCGCTTCAAGGCCGCGGTCGGCAACAACGATATCGAGTTCTGGATGATCTCGAACCGGATTATGCCGCCGATCGTCGCCGTGCTGCCGATCTATGTGATGTTCCAGCATCTCCGGTTGCTCGACACCCAATTCGCGCTGATTGCGACCTATACCGGGGTCAACCTGCCGATCGTCGTCTGGCTGACGCGCGACTTCTTCGCCGGCGTGCCGCTCGACCTCGAGGAAAGCGCGGAGATCGACGGCGCTTCGAAGTTCCGGGTGTTCTTCACGATAGCGCTGCCGCTCGTGCGCTCTGGCCTCGCCGCGACCTTCATGCTCGTCTTCATCCTGGCCTGGAACGAGTTCCTGCTCGCGCTTTTCCTCACCAATGCGAATGCTCAGACCATGCCGGTGATGGTTGCGGCGCAAAACACCACCCGCGGGCCGCAATGGTGGAACATGTCGGTGCTGATCGTCATCATGATCGCCCCCGTGATCGTCATCGCCGCCTTCCTTCAGAAGCATATTGCGCGGGGTGTGCTCGTCGGCGCGGTCAAGGGATAGCGCGGATGCGGGTGAGGCTCGAGAATATCTACAAGTCTTTTGGGTCGGTCGAGGTGGTCAAGGGACTGGACCTCGAAGTTCAGGACGGAGAGTTCCTCGTCCTGCTCGGCGCGTCGGGGTCAGGCAAGACGACGGCGCTGCGCATGATCGCCGGCCTCGAAAAAGTTTCCTCCGGCTCAATCCGCATCGGCGATCGCGACGTCACCAACGTGTTGCCGAAGTATCGCGACGTCGCGATGGTTTTCCAGTCCTATGCGCTCTACCCGCATATGACCGTGTTCGCCAACATCGCCTATCCGCTGACAGTGCGCGGCCAGCCGAAAACTGAAGTCGAAGCGGCGGTCAAGGACGTCGCGCGGCAGGTGCAACTCGATACGCTGCTCGAACGCTACCCTCGGCAGCTATCGGGCGGCCAGCGCCAGCGCGTGGCGCTCGCTCGCGCCATGATCCGTCGCCCCGCGGCGTTCCTGATGGACGAGCCTTTATCCAATCTCGACGCCAAACTGCGCGGCTACATGCGCGCCGAGCTCAAGCACATGCAACATCAGCTCGGCATCACCACCCTCTATGTGACGCACGACCAGATCGAGGCGATGACGCTGGCCCATCGCGTGGCTTTGCTCGAGAAAGGCGTGCTGCAGCAGCTCGATACGCCGGCCAACATGTACAACGCGCCGGCCAATCTCTTCGTCGCCGGTTTCATCGGATCGCCGCCGATGAATTTCATGGATGGCGAACTTGCCGAAGGCCGCTTCTCTGGACCCATCGGGAGTTTCGGGACCGAGACGCGGCGTTCGCAACCGCGCGCGGTCGCGGGCGTGCGTTCGGAGGATTGCAAGGTCACAGAGCCGAATGCAGGCAAGATCGTCGGCGAGGTCTACACGACCGAGCTTATGGGCGATCACGCTTTGGTCACCTGCCGGGTCGCCGGCGGAACGATCACGGTCAAGGCGGACAAATCCTTCGATCGCCGGGATGGCGCCCCGATCGGCGTCGATTTCGTTGATACGAGCATTCATATATTCGACAAGGACTCCGGCGACCGCATCCGTTGATCTTGTCGCGGCTATCTCAGCTGTGCGCTGTCGCGGGCAGGTCAATCCTCAAGCGAACCCCTCTCAGAGCTTAATGAACGCCAAGGGCTGAGCTGTTTGTCAAAGGTCGAATATGCGTCCCGGGCTAAGGCGATTGTCTGCATCAAGGGCGCGCTTGATCTTCCGGAAGAGGTCGAGCGTCACGGGATCGACGCGTTCGAGAAAAGCGCGCTTCTTTGACCGCCCGATGCCGTGTTCGGCGCTGATGCTGCCACCGAACCGGTCGACCGTCCCGAAGATCACCGTCTCCGCCCGTTCGAACAACACATATCGCTCCTCCTTCGACCAATGCGGAGGGGGCACGACATTGAGGTGGATGTTGCCGTCGCCGACGTGGCCATAGGTGATGGGCCGGCCCTCGGGGAGCGAGAGGGCAAGCTCGGCCAGCGCAACATCGAGAAAGGCTGGGATCGAGGCGATAGGCACGGACACATCTGTCCGATAGTAGGCGCCCCCCGGCTCTGAGCTTCGACCATCGCCTCCCGGTAAAGCCATAGGCGCTCGGCCTGCGCCTTGCTCGCGGCGATCGTCCCGTCCACGATCAGTTTCGCAGCGTCCTCTAGACAGGCTTCCAGCACATGACGAAGGTCAATCGTCCCTCCGGCAGAGACCTCCATCAGAACGTAGACCGGGCACGGCTGATCGAGCGGGTCGGTCAGGTCGGTTCGGTGGGTGAGGCCAAGCACAAGCCCGTCGCGCAGGATCAACTCGAAGGCGGAGAGAAGGTCGCTGCAACTCCGGCGGGCCTTCGCATAGAAGGCCATCACGTCGCCAACGGACCTTAGCCCTAGCAACGCTGTCTCGACTTGGGTCGGCTTGGGAAACAGCTTTAGCGCGGCTGCGGTCACAATACCCAGCGTACCTTCGGCCCCGATGAAGAGCTGCTTCAGGTCGTAACCGCGATTGTCCTTGCGCAGGGTCCGGAGGCCGTTCCAGATCCGCCCGTCCGGCAGCACGACCTCGAGGCCGAGCACGAGGTCACGCGTCATGCCATAGCGTAGAACATTGAAGCCGCCCGCATTCGTGGAGACATTGCCACCGATCCGAGCGGAGCCCTGCGAGCCGAAGGTTATCGGCAGCAGGCATTCCTCGGCGTCGGCCGCCTGCTTGGCGACCTCGAGGACGCAGCCCGCCTCCACGACCATGGCGTAGCCGACCGGGTCGACCGAGCGCACCGAGTTCATGCGGTCGAGCAGAACGACGATCTCGGGTTCGTTCGCGTCGGAGACCGCCGCCCCGACCAGGCCGGTGAGCCCTCCCTGCGGCACTGCACGGAGGCTGAGTTCGGCGCAGCGGACCATGAGCGCGGCGACCTCCTCTGTCGTACGCGGGCGCGCTACGGCGAGCGGGACTCCGAAGTAGCTCCCGGTCCGATCCCGCGCATACGAAGCCGTCAGGTCGGGATCAGTGAGGAAAAGATCGGGATTGAAGCCCTCACGAAGAGCTTCGGTCTGAGCCGAACTCATTGCCGTCTTCCTTCCTGGGAACTTGTTTTGAGCGAAGCGCTCGGTCAGGCCGGGGACTCCGGCTCGGCGTCCCCGGAACGGAAAGCGTTTAGCCGTCGCTTCATGTGGCTCAGACGATTCAGATGGCTGCTCTCGCGGCGTAGCGCGACGGCGGTCGAGAGGATATCGATCAGCACGAGCGCTGCGATACGCGACGTCGTCGGCGTGTAGACATTTGTGTTGTCCAGCGTCTCCACCAAAATCGTTATGTCGCATAGCGCGCTGATCGGGCCCTCGGCGCCCACAATCCCTATCACCGTCGCCCCATTCGCCTTCGCAATCTCGACGGACTGGACGATCTGCAGTGTACGGCCGGTATTCGAGATCGCCGTCAAAACATCGCCCTGGCGCATCATCGAAGCCATCATGATCTGCTGATGCGAGTCGGCCTCCGCCCGGCAGGGCGTGTCGAACAACGGGAACTTTTGCTGGGCGTCCATCGCAACGATGGCGGACGCGCCGAATCCGAAAAACGTGATCGAGGCCGCGCCGAGAAAAGCTTCGACTGCCCGCTCCACAGCGGTGCGGTCGAGATGCTGACGCGCCCAATCAAGGCTCGTCAGCGTGTATTCGAAAATCTTATCAGCGACTGCGCCAAGCCCATCCCGCTCCGAAATGACTGAGTGTGTAGCGGATTGTCCGAGCGCCAAACTCTGAGCAAGCCGAAGCTTGAACTCTTGATAGCCGGAGAAGCCAGCCGCGACGCAGAAGCGGATCACGGTCGGTTGGCTCACGCCTGCGAGACCGGCGGCCCCAGCGAGGCTGGACTCCAAGACCTGGGCAGGATCCGCGAGCACCAGGTCCGCGACCTTGGCCTCCGATTTGCGCAAGCTCGGCCGGACGGCGCGCACCCTTTCGAGCGCGCTGACGCCTGAATGTCTCGGGCCGGATTCCAGCATCGCCTCCCAAGCAACCTCTCGCGCCAATCCGCGGACCGGGATCAGCCGATCCTGACTTCCAAGCCTTCCCTCGCCGGTATGAGCCGGACAGGCAAGTCGGGCTCACGGGCTTTTCTCTCGATCATTTCGAGCGGAAGCGTATTGAACGCGAAGAGCCCGTGGTGGTGAGCGATCATCGCCGACGCGCCGCTGTCGATTGTCAACGCCACGGCTTCATCGAGAGTCAGATTACCCGGAACTCCACGAGCGGTGAGCGCGGCAGAGCGTCCGTTCACTGGCAAAAGTAGAAGGTCCGGCCGCAACTTGCGGATCTCTTCCAATTGCCCTTTGAACGGGATCGTGTCGCCGGAATGAATCACCGTGATGTCTGGCCGCCCCGCCTGCCTAAACACCAACCCATAGCCGAGAAAACGATGATTGCCTTCCTCGTCTCGCTCTAGCGTTTCGTGAGCGGCGCGGAGGGCCACCACCGAAAAGGCCGGCCAGGGCGCAAATGTTTCGTCCGCGTCCAATAGAACGAGCCGATTCCCAAACACGCCGGTACGCTTGAGCGCCTCCGCGCGGCTTGCTCGCGGGACAACAAAGCGCAGGGACGACTGCGCTTGCGCAAGGGGCGACAGAGTTCCCGGATCCATGTGATCAGTATGATGGTGCGTCGCAAGGACAAGATCGACTTTCCCAAGCTCACACAAATCGATCGGAGGGGGCGCCATTCGCTCATGCGGCGTCGCGCTGCCTCGATACTTGTCCGCGAGCGTGTCCGAGAGGTAGGGGTCGATAAGCAGCCGGCGCCCCCGGCTTGAAAAACGAAGCCGGCTTGGCCAAGCCAGTAAACAAGGATTTTCGGATCTTCCTCGCCCGCAACCAATCGCGCCGCGAGAGACCCTGAGAATCGTCGCTCCTCAAGATTGACCGGAAGTCGAACAGTCTTCGGATCTCCGTTCATCTGGCGTCAAGCCGTCGGCGTCGTTGCTGTGCTCTGAGCGATCCTTGATAAAGTCTCGAATTCCGGACCGTGAGCGGGGATCCGAATATGGAAGACCTCCGCGATGACCTGTGTCCAGCCGTGCAGGAAATATGTCCAGCCATCCTCGATCTGGAGCGAGCGGCTCGTTTCTTGTGCACACGCCTGATCGAGAAAGACGAGATCGCCGCGATAGTTGAGGTCCCAGACGATGGAACGTTCGGGAAAGCGTGCCCCGGTAGTCAGCGGCGAGCCGGGCGCATCTTTGCCGAGACCCGTGGCGTTGATCACGAGTGAGGCGGGACGCAGGTTTGCGAGCACCGCGTCATTGTCGCTCGCCTGTGGGGCGACGACGTATTCGGTCGGAACACCGGAATGGAGCTCCGCATGAATCCGGCGGATCTCCTGAAGCCGCGCCTGGCTTCGGTTAGAAACGACGATCCGAGAGGGCCGGTCGGCGCCGCGGGCCTTCTGCATCAGGTGCCAGGTTAGCGCGATCGTTGAGCCGCCGGCGCCCATGGAAAACAGTTCGGCGCCGGTTTGTTGGAAGTGCCGCTCGGGAAGGAAACCATCAAGAGTGAGGCCGGAAGAAATCGGGTCTTTAGCGTGGCAAACGAGCTTGCCGCCCTGTTTCGAAAGGCAGCTTGTTTCGCCCATGAAGATCGCGTGCGGGTCGATGACATCAAAAAGGTCGCGGCAAGCGTGATAGAGGTCGATCTTGTGCGTGGTGACCAGCGCGCCGAGCGAGTTGGCGTCATTCTTCAGGAACGTGACCGCGGCGCGATAGGCCTCGCGCGGAGCGTGCAACGGAAAGTCGATTCCCTTGATGACGGCGTCGCGAAGGCCGAGGTGTTTCGCCCAGGCCGGGAACACCTTCATGATCGAACTCTTTGCGGTGGTCACGCCAAAGAAATAGAGCGTCGGCGTAGTCGCGTGTTCGAACTTCGTCATCGCCAAACGCTCGTCATGCGGTGAGGATTTCGCGCGGTCCGTCGGCTCACTTTTAGGCCGTCCCAAGCGCGACGAGCCGAGTGAGGGAGGTCGCCCGACGCAGGAACGTCTCGCGAGATCTTACAAGGCGGATGCATAAACGCGCTCGACTCGCCTAGCGGACCGCCCTCGGTATCCCGCATTGTCGATCAGCATCCATCCGCTCTTCCCATCATCGACCACGCGACTCTTCATGCCACCCGCTTCTTCGATGATTGCGTAGTCCTGACCGGCGTCGGCAGGATATGCGAAGGTCATCACCAACTGGGCAGAGCCAGTGTTGACGGAACGATGAATCCAGAAGGGTGGAACGTAGCAGAGGGTCCGCGCTTCGATCTCGACGGTTCGAATTTCGCCTTCGGGAGATTCGAGCAACATCAAGCCGCATCCACTCTCGCCGTAGTACATTTCTGGCCGGTTCGCGTTGGCGTGGACGTGGCCGCGCGTGAGGAAATATTCACGTCCGACCTTTCCGGGCCGAATGCGCGTCACCCCCATGATCATGTCGCCTGGGTTGGTCGAGGGCTTGTAGTCGGTGACTTCGTAGACGACCTCGTCCTTCATCACGCCTTTCAGTGCGTCGAACGCAACGGCGTCCTCATAGAGGCCATCCAGGTCGGCGAGGGTTTTCACGTAGCGGTTTGTGGCGCCCACGAGTTGGCCGCGAATGACGTCCACGCGACAAACGCCTGGTTCGATCAGCGTCATTTTCCTCCCTTTCAGGAAATTAAGGCATCGCGGGCAGTCTGTAGTTTTACTACATTAAAGTCAATACACGCCTACTCAATCTCTCTAAAGTGACACGTTAAGACCATAGTTTAGACATAAAATCGTCGTTGCGCAGCGCACACTTGCTTAAATGGGCGATGAGTTCAAATTTTATACGTCAGAACAAGCTTGACGTAAACCAATTCTGTATTTAGGCTACAAAGTGTGCCTTTCATGGGCCTAAAAACAACGATGGTGGAGGAAACTGATGAAGACAGCCATTTCGGCGATAGCGCTCGCCGCCGTTCTCACGGCCGGCGCCTACGGCGCGGCGGAGGCAGCCGATTGCAAGGTCGGGATCGCCATGTACACGCTGAGCGCTCCCTATTTCGCCGCCCAGCTCGCGGCCGCGGCCGATGAGGCCAAGAAGGCCGGATGCGAGGTTTCGCAGTCCGACGGCCAGAACGACATGGGCAAGCAAATCGCCGACATCGAGGACATGGTCGCCAAGGGCGTCAACCTGCTGATCCTTAATCCTCGCGACCCCGAGGGCCTCGTCGCCGCGGCGAACGCGGCCACCAAGGCTGGCGTCAAGGTCGTGGTGATGGATTCAAGCATCAACCCCAAGGCGCACGTCGTCACCCAGGTGCGTTCGTCGAATGACCAGAACGGATTTCTGGTCGGCGAGTGGCTCGCCAAAAAGATGGAGGGCAAGCCGATCAAGATGATCCTGCTATCGGGCTCGCAGGGTAACGAGGTCGGCCGCGACCGGCGCCTCGGCGTCTTCAAGGGTCTGTTGGAGGGCCAGCTCGTCGACGATGGCCATGCCGGCTTTGAGGTGCTCGGCCAGGGCTGGGGCGCGTGGTCGACGGATGGAGGTCTGAAAGCTGCGGAAGACCAGTTGCAAGCCCATCCGGACGCCAACGTCATTCTCGGCGAGAACGACTCGATGGTGCTCGGCGCGATCAAGGCGCTCGAGGCCGCCAACAAGAAGGGCGTACTGGTGCTCGCCGCCGCCGACGGCCAGAAGGAAGCGCTCGAACTCATCAAGGAAGGCAAGTATGGCGCGACCGGCCTCAACGATCCCGCTCTCGTGGCGCGCACCGCCGTCGACATCGGCGTCAAGGCGCTCAAGGGCGACCTTCCGGCCGATTTTCCCAAGCTCGTCCTTACCAAGCCCGACGTGATCACCCAGGAGAACGTCGACAAGTACTATCGCAAGGATGCAGTGTTCTAAGCCGCGCGGATCCTGCAAGATTCGCGATCCGACGGAAACCAGAGGCGGGGCTCGCGTCTCCGCCCGTCCTTCCCCCATGAGGCGTGATGGCCGAAATCGCCAGCCTTACGGCCATTACAAAATCCTTTGGCGGCGTGCGCGCCTTGCGCGGTGTCGATTTTGACGTTCAGACGGGCGAGGTCCACGCGCTGGTCGGCGAGAACGGCGCCGGCAAGTCCACGCTCATGCGCGTGCTCGGCGGCGAGATGGCGCCGAGCAGCGGCGAGGTCAGAATCGACGGCAAGCCGGTCGAGTTCCGCGGGCCGCGCGAGGCCCGCGCGCATGGCATCGCCATCATCCATCAGGAGCTGGCGCTCGCGCCGGATCTATCGGTGGCGGAGAACATCTTTCTCGGCGAATTGTCGGGGCTCATCTCCTTCGGCGCGCTCAGGCGGCGCGCCTCCGAGCTGATCGCTTCGCTTGGATTCGAAATCGATCCGGGGCGCCGCGCCGGAAGCCTTGCGGTCGCGCATCAGCAGGTGGTCGAGATCGCCAAGGCGCTCTCGCGCAAGGTCAAGATCATCGTCTTCGATGAACCGACCGCAGTGCTTTCGGCGCAGGACGCCGAGCGGCTGCACGAGATCATCGGACGCCTGCGCTCGGAAGGCGTCGGCGTCGTCTATATCTCGCACCGCCTCGAAGAGGTGTTGAGCATCGCCGACCGCGTGACGGTGATGAAGGATGGGCAGGTCGTGGCGACGAAGGCCGCGGCCGACCTCACGATCGACGAGATGATCCGCATGATGGTCGGCCGCGCGATGGCGGCGCTGTTCCCGGAGAAGAAGCCGCGCAGGCTCGGCGAGGAGCGGCTCGTCGTCCGCAACCTGCAGGCGGGCCGGCTCGTGCGCGACATCAGCTTCTCTGTGCGCGCGGGCGAGATTGTGGGGCTTGGCGGCCTCGTCGGATCGGGCCGCACCGAGGTCGCCCGGGTGATCTTTGGCGCCGACAGGCTGGAGAGCGGGGCGATCGTCCTGGACGGAACGGAACGCAAGCTGCGCTCGCCGAAGGACGCGGTGAAAGCGGGTGTGTGCCTCGTGCCCGAGGACCGCAAGGCGCAGGGCGTGGTCCTCGATGCGCCGATCCGCGTCAACGTCACGATGGCGCGGCTTTCCGCGGCCGTGAATCGGTTCGGCTTCATCCGCCGGGCGGTCGAGCACAAGATTGTCACAGACCTTGGCGCAAGCCTCAGGCTCAAGGCCCCACGCATCGAGGCGCCGGTCTCGAGCCTCTCGGGCGGCAACCAGCAGAAGGTCGTGCTGGCCAAATGGTTCCTCGCCGGCGGCGACATCATCATCCTCGACGAACCGACGCGCGGCGTCGACGTGGGTGCGAAGAGCGAGATCTATGGCCTCATTCTCAAACTCGCCGAAGAAGGCAAGGCGGTGCTCGCCATTTCCTCTGAGCATCAAGAGCTCTTCGGCCTCTGCGACCGCATCCTCGTCATGGGCGAGGGGCAATTGCGCGGGGAACTGGCGCCGGCGGATTACAGCGAGGAGAAGCTGCTCTCATTGGCCATCTCCCGAAGCGCATCACCCACAAAGGCGGCCTAACCAATGACGGCGATGACCGGAGCCCCGGCGGACAGCGGACGGCGGTTTGATTTTGGCGTTTTCCTTCACCGCTTCGGCACTCTTGGCATCTTCATCGTGCTGGTCGTGGCCGCCTCCTTCTGGTCGCCGAGCTTTCTGACCAAGCCAAACTTGCTCAATGTGCTCAGGCAGGTGGCCTCGAGCTCCGGCATCATGGCGGTCGGGATGCTCTACGTCATCCTGACGCGCGGCATCGATCTGTCGGTCGGTTCGATCGCCGCACTCGGCAGCGTGCTGAGCGCCTATTTCATCGCCTTCTCCGGCTTCAGCATGCCGGTCAGCATTTTACTGGTCGTTCTGTCCGGTGCGGCGTGCGGCGTCGTGACCGGGGCGTTCGTCGCCTATCTGAAGCTGCCCTCCTTCGTCATGTCGCTGGCGATGATGGCGATCGCGCGCGGCCTGTCCCTGATCTTCTCGGCCGGCCGGCCCATTCCGCTTGGCGACAGCGGCGACCCGCTCGCCGATTTCGGCTCCGGCTTCCTGTTCGGCCTGCCGCAACCCGTCATCCTCATGTTCGCTATCTTCATCGTCGGCGGGATCGTGCTCAACTTTACGAGTTTCGGCCGCATCATCACCGCCATTGGCTCCAACGAGGAAGCAGTGCGCCTGTCGGGCATTCCGGTGCCGCGCTACATCGTTTCGGTCTACGTGATCTCGGGGGCCCTTGCGGCTGTCGCCGGGATCATCGCCACGAGCCGCACCGGCGTGGGCTCCGCGCAGGTCGGGGTCGGAGCGGAGCTCGACGTGATCGCGGCGGTGGTCATCGGCGGCGCGAGCCTCATGGGCGGACGCGGCGGCGTGATCAACACGCTGCTCGGGGCGCTGGTCATGGGCATCATCGCCAATATCATGAATCTCGCGGGCGTTCCGGGCTATAACCAGAACGTCTACATGGGGCTGATCATCGTCCTCGCCATGCTGATTCAGTACGGCGCCGGATCGCTGAAGCACTGAGCGCATGGCCCGCGATCTGACCCTTTCCATCGACGTCGGCACCGGAAGCGTCCGGGCCGCGCTGGTGGATTTGGCGGGCGAGATCCTTCACATCGCCGCGCGCGAGCTTGACCAGATTGTGCCGCAATTTGGCTGGGCGGAGCAGAGGCCGCTCGACTGGTGGGACGGCGTCTCCGCCTCGATCCGCGACGCGCTCGCCGCAGTCGAGAACGGACGCGAGCGGGTTGCCGCCATCTGCGCATGCGGCCAGATGCACGGCACGGTGCTCGTCGACGACAGGGGGCAGCCGACGCGCGAAGCGGCCCCGTTATGGAACGACAAGCGCACTGCAGGCCTTGTCGCTGACTTCGAGCGCGAGTACGGCGCCTCGGCATATCTCGCCGAGAGCGGCAACCCGCCGACCCCTGCCTGGCCAGCGTTCAAACTGTTGTGGCTTAAGCGGAACGATCCAGCGGCTTATGAAGCTGCACGCGCGGTCCTCATGCCGAAGGACTACATCAATCTTCGTCTCACCGGCGAGATCGCGATGGATTCTGGGGACGCCTCATGCAGCTTCCTCATGAATCCGAAAGCGCGCCGCTGGTCGGAGACGATGATCGGTCTGCTCGACCTCGACGCCGCCAAGCTGCCGTCGATCCGGGAGCCGTTGGAGATTCTTGGCGCAGTCACGGCCGAAGCGGCGCGCGAGACGGGACTGCACGAAGGAACGCCTGTACTGGTCGGCGGCGCCGACTATCCGATGGCGTTGCTCGGCTCCGGCGCCTGTCGGCCCGGCCTCGCCTCTGACGTCACGGGCACGTCCTGCATTCTCACGCTGATCGCCGACGCGCCGCTGCTCGACCCCGAAGTCTGCAACGTCGCGACCATCGAGGGCCATTGGGGGCCGTTCGTCCTGCTCGAAACGGGTGGCGACGCGATGCGGTGGGCGCGGCGGGCGTTTCACGAGAAGGCGCTCGCCTATAGCGACATCACCGCGCGCGCCGCCTCGGCGCCCGCGGGCTCAGACGGCCTCTTCTTCATGCCTTATCTCACCGGCGAGAGGCTCGGCGCGCACCGCAATGCGCGGGCGCAGTTCTTCGGGCTCGGGGCGGGGCATGGGCTCGCGCATCTTCATCGCGCCGTCCTTGAGGGCGTCGCCTTCGCCGCCGCCCGCCACCTCCGTATCATGGAGAAAGCCGCCGGCCGCGCGCTCGAGCGAGTCATAGCCTCGGGCGGCGGCGCCAAGACTGAGCTTTGGCTGAAGATCAAGGCAAGCGTTTATGGCGTCCCGATCGCAGTTCCGAAGGAGCCCGAATGCGGCGTCATCGGCTGCGCCGCGCTGGCGGCGACCGCCGTTGGCCGTTTCGCCCAACTCGAAGACGCAGTCGCGTCTTACGTGCGCTATGTCGATGAGGTGACGCCGGACCCGGGCTGGGCGCGCACCTACGCCCGGATGCAGCCGGTCTTCGACCGGCTCTACGCGCATTCACAGGCGCTCTACGACGACCTCGACGCGCTCGCCGCCGCACCCTGAGGAGAATCCTGGGTATGGACGAAATTCTCGCAACTTTCCGCCCCGACCTGTTCGCCGGCAAGCGCGTCCTTATATCAGGGGGCACGAGCGGCATCGGCCTCGCCATTGCAAAAGGCTTCGCACGGCTCGGCGCCGAAGTTACCGCAACTGGCGCTTCACAAGCGCGGCTCGACGCCGCACGCGCTGACAGCGAGGCAAAAGGCGTTCGTTTTGAACTGCTCGACGTGCGCGATCGGAAGGCGATCAACGCTTTCGTCGGCGGGTTTGCGAGCCTCGATGCGCTGATTAACGCCGCGGGCGTCGCCAAGCCGGAGAAGGAATATGAGGAAGCAGACTTTCTCGACGTGATGGACGTCAATCTCAACAGCGTGATGCGGCTTTCGATGGCGTCGAGGCCGCTGCTCGCGAAGTCGAAAGGCGCCATTGTGAACGTCGCCTCGATGCTGAGCTTTGTCGTCGACGACGCCGTGCCGGCCTATTCCGCGAGCAAAACCGGCCTTCTCGGTTTGACCCGCACGCTCGCCCATCGCTTCGGCCCGGAAGGCATCCGGGTCAATGCGATCGCGCCCGGCTATCACAAGACCGACATGACGAAGGGGCTCTGGACTGACCCCGTGCCCGCGAAGAAAATCGAGGCGAAAGCGGCGCTGAAACGATGGGGAACTGTCGACGACCTCGTCGGCGCAACGATCTTCTTCTGCTCAGCCGCGGCGCTGTTCGTCACCGCGACGACCCTGCCCGTGGACGGCGGGTATGTGGTCAGCGGGTTCTGATCCTGCGGGGAACGCAACCATGGACGCTTTAGGAGAGGGCCGCATCGGATTCGGACGCGCTTTTGGCGGCCCCGGCAAATACATTCAGCGCGCCGGCGAGATCGATCGCCTGAGTGACCACCTGCGGCCATTGGGCGCGAAGGCTTTCCTGCTGGCCGACAGCTTCGTGTTCGATACGATCGGCGACGAGCTGCGTCGATCGCTTGCGAATGGTGGAGTTGCGCACACGATCGAGCGCTTCAACGGCGAGTGCTGCTTCGAAGAGATCGCCCGTGTCGAAGCTGTCGTGAGGGCGCAATCGGCGACACTTGTCGTTGGTGTCGGCGGGGGCAAGACGATTGACACCGCGAAAGTCGTCGCCTGCGCGACGGGAGCGCGGCTCGCGGTCGTCCCGACCATCGCGTCCACCGATGCGCCGTGCAGCGCGATCGCCGTACGATACACGCCCGACGGCATTTATCAGGATTCGATCTCGCTTCCTCGCAATCCCGATGTCGTCGTTGTCGATAGCGCGATCATCGCCAAAGCGCCGGCGCGTTTTCTGATCGCGGGCGTTGGAGACGCGCTCTCGACTTGGTTCGAAGCGCGCTCCAACGTGGAGACCGGCTCGAACAATTACATCGCCTCCGGCTTTCCGGCGCCCGCCGCCGGGTTAGCCTTGGCGAAAGCCTGCTACGACGTGCTCCTGCGTGACGCGGTCGCGGCCAAATATGCTGTCGAGCGCGGAGCGCTGACTCAGGCGGTCGAGAATATTATTGAAGCGAACATCCTTCTGAGCGGCCTCGGGTTCGAGAATTGCGGCGTGTCGGGCGGTCACGGCATCCACGACGGCCTCACGGCGCTCGAGGAGACGCATGGCTTTTATCACGGCGAAAAGGTTGCGTTTGGCACCCTATGCCTATTGATGCTTGAAGGGCGGCCGTTCGCGGAGATCGAGTCGACCGCCCTGTTCTGCCGTTCGCTCGGCCTGCCGACGACGCTCCGCGACTTGAACCTCGCCAAGGCGAGCAACGCCGACGTTGAGCGTGTCGCCAAGGCCGCGCTCGCGCCGGGCTCGGCGACATGGCGCTCGGCAGCGCCGCTTTCGGTCGCAACTGTTTGCGACTCCATCCTCGCTCTCGACGCTTTCACCTCGACCCTCGCTCCAGGGCCATAAAAACTTCGCGCGAAAGCGTGGACGTAAAGTCGATCGCAAAGGACCCTTCATGCAAGCCGCCGTGATGCACAAGCCCGGAGACATCCGGCTCGAGGACGTTCCGAAGCCGAAGGCCACGCATGGCGAAGCCCTCCTGCGGGTGGCGGCCGTCGGCGTCTGCGGCTCCGACATTCCGCGCCTCCTCACCAAGGGCGCGCATCGGATGCCGATCATCTGCGGCCATGAATTCTCCGGGCGGATCATCGATATCGGCGAGGGCGTGAGCGGGTTCGAGATCGGCGAGCTCGTCGGCGTCGCGCCGCTGCTGCCGTGCCGGGTCTGCGATCAATGCCTGACGGGCAATTTCTCGCGCTGCCGCAACTACGATTATTTCGGCAGCCGGCGGGACGGCGCCTATGCCGAATTCGTCGCGGCGCCGGTCGCCAATCTCTTGAAAGCCCCCGCGGGCGCCGACCCGAGGGCGATCGCGATGACGGATCCGGCTTCCATCGCCTTGCATGCCGTCTGGAAGGCGCCGCCGACGATGGGCCAGCGCGGCGCCGTCGTGGGCTGCGGCCCGATTGGCCTTTTCGCCATCCAATGGATGCGGCTCATGGGATGCACGGAAGTCGTCGCGGTCGATCTCGATTCGACGAAGCTCGAGGAGGCGCGCGAAGCCGGCGCGACCCACACATTCCTCGCGCATAAAGCGCCGCCCGATCTGCCATGTGACCTGATCGTCGAAGCGGCCGGCGTTCCCGCTTCGATCAATCTCGCAACGCGCCTTGCTGCTCCCGGCGGCCATGTCGTGTTCATCGGCATTCCGGTCGGCGACGTTGCGCTCGACAACAAGACTTTCCACCACCTCCTGCGCCAGGAGGTCTCGTTGCATGGCTCATGGAATTCCTTCAGCCCGCCTTTTCCTGGAAAGGAATGGACGGTCAGCCTCGCCGCGCTCGCCGACGGCACGCTGAAGTGGGAATTCATGATCACGCATGAACTGCCGCTTTCCGAATTGCCACGCATGTTCGAGACGATCCGAGGCCGCAACGAGCATTTCTCCAAAGTCATGTTCCGGCCCTGAGCCATGGCGAGGCTGCTCGGGCTCGATTTCGGGACAGGCGGCGTCCGCGCCGGCGTCTTCGACCTCGAGCTGTGCAAGATGCTTGGCGAGAGCGAGGAACGCTATCCGACGCGCCACCCACATCCCGGCTGGGCAGAGCAGTCGCCGGTCGACTGGTGGGAGGCCCTTGGCCGGGCGACGCGGCGGCTGTTGGTCGATCTCGACTCCCCTGAGATTGCGGGCGTCAGCGTCGCGACGACCGCATCGACGGTCGTCGTGTGCAAGCGCGACGGCGCGCCGTTGCATCCGGCGCTGCTGTGGATGGACTGCCGCGCCGCGGTGGAAGCGGACAGAACCGCCGCGTCACGCCATCCGGTCATGGCCCATTCCGGCGGAAGCGACGCCGCAGAATGGCTTGTGCCAAAGGCGATGTGGTTTGCTGCGAACGAGCCCGAGCTCTACGCCTCGGCGGAAGTCATCTGCGAATGCATCGATTATATCAATTTCATGCTGACCGGCCTGTGGGTTGGCTCGCGCATGAACGCGACCTGCAAATGGAACTACGATTCCGTCGCCCGCCGCTTCCCGGATGATCTCTACGCGGAGTTCGGCGTCCCCGATCTTGCAGGCAAGTTGCCGCGTTCGATTTTCGCGGTCGGAGCGCCGATCGAGCGGCTATTGGCCGGAGCGGCGGCACATCTCGGACTGTCGAGCCGGCCGGTTGTCGCCCAAGGCGGGATCGACGCGCATATCGGTATGGTCGGCGCGGACACGATGGCTCCCGGCGAATTGCTGATGATCGGGGGCACCTCTACGGTGCAATTGTTTCAGCTCGCCCGAGGAACGCCGGTCGACGGCTTCTGGGGCCCCTATCCGCACGCGCTGATCGACGATCACTGGCTCGTTGAGGCCGGTCAGGTTTCCGCCGGCTCCCTGCTGTCGTGGCTGTCGCGGGATATGTTTGGGCTCGACGATGCGGGGCTCGACGCCCTTTACCGGGAGGCGGCGGCGCTCCCCGTAGGGGGCGCGGGAATCCTATCGCTCGACTATTTCATGGGCAATCGCACGCCTTATCGCGACCCGCTGCTGCGCGGCGCCTTTCTCGGCCTTTCGCTCGGACATGATCGCGCGGCCCTCTACAGGGCGGCGGTCGAGGGCGTCGCGCTGGCGAGCGCCAATGTGCTCAAACGCATGGGGGAGCTGGGCGTCGAGTGTCGCCGCGTGGTTTCGTCCGGCGGTTATGCCCGCAATCCGATCTGGCTGAAGGCGACCGTGGACGCGATGGGCCTGCCGATGCAGATGCTGCCCGAGGTCAATCTCACGATCCTGGGGGCCGCAGCCTGCGCCGCGACCGGCGCCGGCCTAGCGAATGACCTCTTCGAGGCTGCAAAGGCAGTTGCGCAGCCTTCGGTCGTCGTTGATCCCGACCCAATCGCGCATGAGCGGTATCAAGAGCTGCTGTCCGAATATCGGGAAGCGACCGAACTCCTGAGACCGTTAATGCACCGCCTCGCGGCGCGTCAGCTCGAGGGCGCCCGCCGTGCCGTCTGACAGCCTCGATCGTGACGTCCATTTCCGCAGCCTGTCGATTGAGCAGCGTGAGCTCCTGATGATCCAGGCGGCGAAGCGCTACTACGATCTCAACATGACGATCGGCGAGCTCGCCAGAGAGCTCGGCCTAACCCGATGGCAGGCACGGCGCCTTTTGAACGACGCGCGCGATTGCGGCATCGTGCGCATCGAGATCGTGCCGAGGACGGCGCGTAGCCCCCATCTCGAAAGCCGCCTGCAGCGGCGCTTCGGCCTCAGGGAAGCCGTCGTCGTGCGCGAACAGGTGGACGACGACCAAGCGCTGGCGCTCGACAGCGTGGCGCAGGCGGCGGCGCAGTTCATCGCCTCTCTCGGTCCCATGGCGCTCATCGGCGTATCCTGGGGGCGCACGATGAGCGCAGTCGCGCGCCGACTGCCGCCGCTCTGGAACGAAGGCGTCGAGGTCGTGCTGCTCAACGGCGCAATGAACATCCGCTCGCCCTCCACGCGCACCAACAACACGGCAGAGCTTTTCGCCCGCTCAGCGAATGGCGCGGCGACTCTGCTTCCGGTCCCCGCGATCGTAGGCCATGCCGCGACGCGCATCGCGCTCGAACAGGACCCGACGATCGCGACCGTGCTTGCACTTGGACGGCGTGCGCCGGTCATCTGTTTCGGCATTGGCGCGCTCGTGCCCAACTCCGTCCTGGTGCAATCGGGATTCATCACCACCGACGAGCAGGCCGCGCTCAAGGCGAGGGGCGCGGTTGGAGACATCCTGAGCCGCTACGTCGACGCTTCCGGCGACATCGTCGATCCACAGCTCGACGCGAGAACGATCGGGCTAGAACTGCGCTATTGCGCTGAGCGGGAATTCTCGATCGGCGTGGCGGCCGGCGCCGATAAACACGCGGTCGTGCGCGCCGCGCTCAAAGCTCGATATCTCAACGTACTCGTGACCGACGACGAGACGGCGCGCTTCCTTCTGGAAGAGGAGCGCGCCCGTGCGACATGAACGCTGTCTGGACCGAGCGTCCGGATGCTGAAGAGCCAGGGAGTTGACGATGTATCTTGAGCGGTTCAGGCTGGACGGTCGAGTCGCCGTCGTCACGGGCGGCGCGCAGGCGATCGGGTTCGCGTGCGTCGAAGCGCTCTCGGAGGCGGGCGCTCACGTCTATATCGCCGACCGCAATCCCGAGCCCGGAGCCGAGGCGAAGACGAAGCTCGCAGCAAAGGGGATTGGCGTCGACTTCATTGAAATGGACGTGACGAATTCCGCTGCGGTGGATGCAGCCGCCACCAGAGTCTTAAAGGAAAAGGGCCGGGTCGACATTCTCGTGTGCAACGCTGGCATCGCCCGCTCAGAGACGGCCGCCGAGGATCTGACGGACGAGCACTGGCTCAACGTGATCGACGTGAATCTGAACGGGTTGTTCTGGTGCTGTCGCGCTTTCGGGCGCCCGATGCTGGCGGCGGGGCGAGGGTCGATTGTGAATATCGGCTCGATGTCCGGGTATATCGTCAACAAACCTCAGCCACAGGCGCAATATAACGCCTCGAAGGCCGGTGTTCATCACCTCACGAAGTCGCTCGCCGCGGAATGGGGGCCACGCGGCGTGCGCGTCAACGCGGTCGCGCCGACCTACATCAACACGCCGATGACGGCCTACGCGAAGCAGAACAAGGCTATGTTCGACACCTGGATGGACTTCACGCCCATGGCGCGCATGGGAGAAGTCGACGAGATCGCGGCCGTCGTTCTGTTCCTCGCTTCCGACGCAGCGAGCCTCATGACCGGCTCGATCGTCGTCGCCGACGGAGGATACACCTGCTGGTGACGGTAGGCCCGCCACACGCGATGCGGTCGGAAAGACTCAGCAGATCGACCGACGCCGCCGCCGCGGAAGGTCCCGCTATTCTGTGGTGAGGGAAATCAGGCCAGGGTGGGTGGACTTCCTGGTGGAGATGAGGGGATTCGAACTGAGGGCCATCGCCTGCAATCGGCTCTGCGCTGTCTTTCAGGAATGCGGATCGGCCCCAGCTTGTCGGGACCTTCACGCACAACCCCTCAGTCTGATGGCGCGGACGGACGATTCTACCCGCCAGCTTAAGATGTTCCGCAAAATTGGCCGAAGGCTAGTGCTTCCCGCCATCATTTTGCCTAGAGGATTCATCTTCCGGAGGCCCGGGCGGCGCGTCCCTCTCGCGCCGCGCCGCCAACTCATGGAAGCTCTCCCCGGTCTCGACGAGGATCGCGGTTTCGCCGCTAACCGCTTCATAGCGGCGGAGTCGAGCGGGTCGAGCTCAACGCCTGCCTCGAAGCCGAGGGAGCAGTCCGCGAGATCCTCTTTGGGTCGCCAGATTTCCGCCTGTCGAGATCGGGGCGGTTCTACCGGATCGCGACTTTTGAGGGTTGCGTTTCGAAAGAATGCGCCGAAAATCCTCTGTGTCCGGCGTCCAACCTTGAATGCCGGGTGCCTGTACGTCCACTCCGGCGCCTCGCGCAACTACGTGCGCTCTGCTGTTTTGCGCAGGACCGCAGTTCAAGCTACTTTGGACGATTGTTCGTGCCAAAAAGAAGAGAGCCCATCGCAGCCCATGGACGAAAGATGACGTCAAGGAACTCAAGGCGCACTCGAAGGCGCGCTGCCGGTCGAGAGGGTCGCCAAGTCGATGAAACGAACGGAAGGGGCGCTCTGGCGAGAAACCGGAATCATGGGCATCGGCCTTGGACATGCACGCTAGCCGGCGTCTGATCGCGTTGCCGGCAAATCTCACTGTATTGCCCACCCGGTAGGCGCTCGGCGCGGTCAGACGCGGCTCCGGCTAGAGCTCGGACTAGACCACGCGGGGCGAGCGGAAGCACATCTGGTCATTGCTCGCCGGAGAGATCCCGAAGCGGACCCGACCATGGCTTGAGGCGCAGGCATAAGCGGCGCACGCGCTCCCCATCGTGCCGATCTCGCCGCCTTGAGGAAGCCCTCTGGTTCGCCTTCGCTGGACGTTGAACAGGTCTGCTTGCTGGGTCGCCCCAGAGGCGCCGCGATCGCGGGCTTGGCGGCTGGGAGAGCCGGTTCCCGGCTCACGTCGTACTTGGCTGCAAGCGGGCGAGCATTGCGAGTTCGCGGGTGCGGATCGCCTCCGCCTCGCGTACCCGAAAAGCATCCATTGGTATTCGAAGCGCGAAGATGCTTCTGAACGGCGCGCTCGACATCTCACCAGGTGTAGGTCGGATCCCCGAGGCAGCCCAGTGTAGGGTTTGTTAAAATCCATCCTGATTGTAGTGGGCGATATGCCCGAAGGTGTTGCTCAGGCGCCTGTAGAAGGTCCTCGTGAATTCTGGCGCGGGAATTCGTTCGCGACGAATTTCATCAAAGCGTTGGCGAATCTCGCCTTGTCCTCGGCGCTGTTCCATCGCGTCGCGATGAATTGCGAGGCCTCGAAGACCGGATTGGTCAGGGCGTGAACGATCGCTGACGGCATGGCCTATACTTGTTTGCCTTGACGATCCCGCCGCCTGCCTTAATCGGTTCTTGAGCCCGCAAACGTGATCAGGAGACCGCATATCGCGGAACTCATCAGGGCCGGTGGTCACATGCCCGCATCGCCCCGGCAGGATCAGACCTCCACAAACACCTTGCCTGTCGGGTCGTTCCACATATGAGTCAGACCCCGACGACTCCTAATAGAATGTTGACCGTTCGGAAAGCAGCGGCTATCGGCCCAGAGCGGTTCGCGGCCGAAACCTAGGAAGCCGCCATGGGGGACGGCACGGGGAAACGCGAGAGAGAGCCGCGGCGGTGCTGGGGAGGTATCTGAATCGTGCCCGCAGTGTCGCGCAAGCCTGTTGGAACGTCAGCCGCCCGCCAAGGCGCTGCGCCCTCCTGAACCCTCCAGCTGTCGCCGAGACCCCGCCCGCATGCTGCTGCAAGTCGCCCTCGATAAGCCCGAGCACCTCGCCGTCCTTCCCCTCCTCAGGGGGATCGTCGACATCGTCGAGATCGGCACGCCGCTGCTCAAGCGCTTCGGAATCGGCGCCGTCACCACCGCCCGAGAGCTCTGCACTGACACGCCGGTGCTCGCCGACACCAAGACCGTGGATGGCGGCGACCTCGAAGCCGAGATGGTCTTCGGCGCCGGCGCGCGGCTGATGACGGTTCTCTCAGCCTCCTCGGGCGCAACCCACGCGGCGGTCGACCGGGTCGCGTCGAGGTTCGCTGGCCTTGTCGTCGTCGACACGATCATCGAATCGGGCCGGCACGAGCTCCTATCACCGAACGCTGCTTTCCCGCCGAGCTTCGCCTATGTCGGCGTCCATTCCCCAACCGACGCCCGCATCGCGGGAGACCGGTCCACGGCGCATATCGACGCGGTCGAGGAAATGCATCGGCGCGGCTTCCGAGTCGCGCTCGCCGGCGGTCTCGGGCCGCTATCGCTCGAGGCGGTGCTCGTCGTCGAGCCGGAAATCGTCATAGTGGGGGGCGCGATCACCGGCGCTCCCAACCCCGAAGAGGTCGCCAGATGGATCAAGGATCGGTTGCGCCATCCAGGCCGTGGCTGGCCGTCGGACTCGAAATAGCAGCTGTCCTCAAGCGGGTCGACGCTGAGGCTTTCGGGCGTCTCGTCGACAGCTTCCGCGAGCCGTCACGGCGTTGGTTCTTCTCGGGCCAGGGCCGGTCGGGGCTGGTGGCGGAGATGACGGCGATGCGCTTCATGCATATGGGCCGAGCCGCGCATTTCGTCGGCGAGACGACAGCGCCGTCGATCCGGAAGGGTGACGGCCTCGCGCTTGTCTCCGGTTCGGGTGAGACGCCTGTTGCGATCCATTTCGCTCGCATAGCCAAGGCGGAGGGTGCCGAGATCGCGCTCGTCACGCGCCAACCGAACAGCACCCTCGGGACGCTCGCGGATACAGTCCTCCCCGTGCCGGTCGAGACGACGGCACAGTTCGGCGGCAGCCTGTTCGAGGAGATGAGTCTCATCCTGCTCGACGCGATCGTGCTGGAGCTTGCCGGCGCGATGCCCGACGCGCACCAATCGATGCTGCGCCGCCACACTAACCTGCAGTAAGGCTTCAGCGCGTCGCCAGGAAGGCGTCGCGCTCGGCGGTGCTTGGCAGAGCGTCCATGGCCCCGTGTCGCGACGCCACGAGAGCGCCGGCGGCGCAGGCCCTCCGGACGATCCGCGCAAGGCCCTCCTCCGATTCGAGGGCGGCGCGACCCGCGGCGATGTCGGCGAGCAGACTCGCCATGAAGGCATCGCCGCAGCCGACCGTGTCGGCCACCTTGACTGCATAGCCGGAAGCGCGGGCACGAAGGGCGCCCGACACGAGCAGCGCGCCGCCGGGGCCAAAAGTCACCGCCGTCAGCCGCCTGCGGGATCCGCCAAGGCGCGCGAGTCCCTCGTCGAGATCAGAAGTCTGAGTCATGATGGCCAGTTCCTCTACGCTCATTTTGAGAAGGTCGGCCTCATTCGCCGCTTCGAGCGCGACCGCGCGCATCGCGTCCGCGCTTGGCCACAGCGAAGGTCGAAGATTGACGTCGATCGAGATAAGTGCGCCCGCATCGCGCGCGACTCGTACGGCCCGGCGCTGGGCCGCGCCGCAAAGCGGCTCGCCCAAAAGCAGGCTCCCCGCGTGAAGGATACGCGCCTTCGCGATCCTGTCTATCGCGACCTCCTCGGGCGCATAGGTCGATTCGGCGCAGCCCTTGCGATAAAGCAGGAAGCCCCGGTCGCCCGCCGCGTCGATCGTCACGACCGCGAGCGACGTATTGCCCTCGCGCGCAGTCAGGACCCCCTCGACGTCCACGCCATTGCCCTTGAGCGCGTCGATCAGGAGCCGCCCAAACGCGTCGTCGCCGACCTTGCTGAGCATAGCGACGCGACCGCCGAGCCGCGCAACGCCGACCGCGACATTGCCCGGCGCCCCGCCGGGCTTGAGCGCGAAGCAGGACTCCCCCTCCGCGCTTCGCGCCGGCACAAGATCGATGACCAGTTCGCCAAACGCGACGACGTCAAAGGCCGGATTGTTCGTCATGGACGCGAGCCTTTGGCGGTCTCGGTGTCAGGAGCCATTTTGGAGTGACAATATGAATTGAGCAAAATCAAAGAATTAGGCGAGTCCACGAAGCTGAAAATATCCATTTTACTTGACAATATCGTCTTTCAAAGTCACTTAATTTGAGAACTTCGGTGAGAAAGGTTTTGAGGCATTTCTCGCCGGAGACACAATTCTCGCATGACTGGTAAAACTTTAGGGGTCAAGGCTTTCGCCGGGACGTTTAGCCATCGCGCGATGTTCGATATTGTCACGCCAAAGTGGCTCCTGACATCCTAGGGAACGATCCTCTGCTAATTGCTCTCCACGACCCGAATACAACTCCCGACCCGGGCGAGGTAATCGGTCAGTTCATAAGCTCGTCGATAGTGCGCATGGCCGCAGAGGAGCGCATTCTCCGGCGGTCGTCTACCAAAGCGCCTTACCTGCGCTCGGTAGGGAAATGATCACCCGCCGCCAAATCGAACTCAATTGGCATGACCTGAGCGCCTGGCCCGGCATTGAGGGCGAAACCCTTAACCGTGCCATCGCGAGGCTTGATTCGATGATTAGCCGTGACCCTCCTTAACTGGGTTGACCATTGGATTGATGAACTTATCAAGACAGGCATTCCGTGAGGGAAATACTTCCGGTTCTTTCGGAATGGACCGGCGAGCGGCGATCACTGAGCGCATTGAATTTGCTATCTCAGGCCATTGTGCATTGCGGCAACCGAGAAGACTTGGCGGCACTGAGCCATCAAAAATTGCGGCAGAGTATCCGGGGAACGGGTTACTCGTTGACACAGCATTCGCAGTGCGGCGGACAATTCATTAGTTTCAGGTTGATCTGCCTACCCGTCAAAATTGCTTTGGTAAGATTAACAGTCCGCAGCGCCTATCGCCTCGCCAGTCTCTCCAACGCCTCGACGCCCTCCGCCGGAAGCGGCCATGAACGCGCCGCGGCGAGGACCTCAGCGAAATAGGTGGGGCGCGCCGCGCCGGGCCCGGAATTGGCGCCGAAATAGACAACCGCCTGTTTCGGCCCTCGCTCGGCGATGACCGCCTGGGTCAGCTTGACGTAGAGCCCTTGCGACAGGCTCTCGTGGCGATCGAGCGCGGGGATGTCGGACAGAGCCAAGTCCCACAATATGCCGTGCACGGCCGAGGACGGATTGCGAACGGCGGTCAGCCAACCCTCGCGCATTACCGCCAGCCGATGCCGCTCGAGCCGCGCCAGCCCAAGCGCCTTAGAGCGCGGGCAGCGGCGGGCCATGGCGTTGGCGCCCATGTTGGAGCCATAGGCGAAATAGAGCGGCATTCCTACCCGCTCAGGCGCTCGACATTGTGGACGACGCTCTTGTCCCGAAGTTGCGACAGAACCGCGTTGAGATGCTGGATGTCGCGCACCTGAAGATCGATGACGAAGCGCCGGAAGTCGGCGCCGCTGGGCGAGGTCACGACGGCGTCGATATTTGCGCCATATTCCCCGATGGTCGTGGCGATCACGCCGAGCGCACCGGGCTCGTTCAGGAGCGTGACCACGATCTGGGTCGAATAGATCGCCGACGGCGTGTTCTCCAGGTCCCAACGCACGTCGAGCCACAGCTCCGGCCGATCGTCGAATTGGGTCAGCGCCGGCGAATGGATCGGATAGATGACAATGCCGCTTTCCTCGCGAACGCCAACGATGCGCTCGCCCGGCACCGCTCCGCCTTTGGGTGCGAACCTGACCGGCGTATCGAGGCCGATGCCGCGCAACGGCAGCGCGTCGCCCGCGTCCGATGCGCCTGGCACACGGAACACGAGGTCGGCTGCTTTCGGCAAGCCGAACCAGCCGCTCTCGTTCTGCGGAACGGCCGGGCCCAGCCTGCGCTCGTCCTTGAAGTTCGGAAACACGGCGCGCACAACGTCGGTGGAGAAAATCTCGCCGCGCCCCACGCCGATGAAGACATCGTCGATCGAGGCGCGCGCCAGACGCGACAGCGCGGCCTTGAGTTTCGCTTCCGCAAACTTCTTGCCAGCGCGCTCGAACGCCCGCTCGACGATCTGGCGCCCAAGGCCGCCAAACTGCGCCTTCGCCGCCTCGCGTGTCGCGCGGCGAATGGCGGCGCGGGCGCGCCCCGTCACCACCACGCTGTCCCATGCCGCTGGAGGAGCGCCGCCCTCGGCGCGCGAGATCTGTACTTCGTCGCCGTTGTGCAATTCCGAGATGAGCGGCGCGATCCGGCCATTGATCTTCACGCCGACCGCGGAATTGCCGACGTCGGTGTGGACCGCATAGGCGAAGTCAATCGCGGTCGCGCCGCGGGGCAGCGCGATCAGCCGGCCCTTGGGGGTAAAGCAGAACACCTGGTCGTGAAACAGCTCGAGCTTGGTGTGCTCGAGAAATTTTTCCGAGTTGTCGCTTGCGAGCGCCTCGATCGTCTGCCTCAATCCGCGATAGGCTCGGCTCTCGCCCACCGCCAGCGCGTCGGCGCTGAGCCCCAAATCTTTATAGACGCCGTGCGCGGCGATGCCGTATTCCGCCACTTCGTGCATCTCGTGGGTGCGAATCTGCAATTCGACCCGCTGACTGCCGGGCCCGATCACAGTCGTGTGGATCGAGCGATAGTCGTTCTGCTTCGGCGTCGAGATATAGTCCTTGAAGCGCCCCGGAACGCTGGGCCAGGTCGTATGCGCGACACCGACGGCGGCGTAACAGTCGGCGACCGTATCGACGAGAATACGAAAGCCATAGATGTCGGACAATTGCTCGAAGGCGATCGAGCGGCGCTCCATCTTGCGCCAGATCGAGTAGGGCTGCTTCTGGCGGCCCTTCACCTCAACCTTGATGCCCCGCCTAGCGAACTGGTCGGTGAGTTCTGCTGCGATGCGGGCAATGATCGCGCCATTTTTGTCCTTCATCGCCTCGAGCCGCGTGACGATGAGTTTGTAGGCGTCCGGCATCAGGCAGCGGAACGCCAGGTCTTCCAGTTCATTGCGCATGCTCTGCATGCCCATGCGGCCGGCAAGCGGAGCATAGATGTCGAGCGTGTCCTCGGCGATGCGGGCGCGCTTGGCCTCCGGCATGAACTGGAGGGTGCGCATATTGTGCAGGCGGTCGGCGAGCTTGATCAGGAGCACGCGCGCGTCATCGGCGATGGCGAGCAGGAGCTTGCGGAAATTCTCCGCCTGCTCGGCATGCTTGGTGACGAAGTCAAGCCGGCCGAGCTTCGTCAGGCCGTCGACCAGCCCCCCGATCTCCTCGCCAAACGCCTTGTCGACTTGTTCGCGGGTGACCGTCGTGTCTTCGATCGTGTCATGCAGCATCGCCGTCGCGATGGTGGCGTCGTCGACCTTGAACTCGGTCAGAATGGCCGCCACCTCGAGCGGATGGGAGAAATAAGGATCGCCGGAGGCGCGCTTCTGGCTACCGTGCGCCTTCATCGCGAACACATAGGCGCGGTTCAGCAAATCCTCGTCGGCGTGAGGATTATAGCGGCGAACCCGCTCCACCAATTCGTACTGCCGCATCATCGCTGAATGCCGATCCGCGCCCCGCGCCGCCGATTTATCATGGCGACGCCTATGCGGTTCAACCAGGACGGGTCGGCGTGAATGAAAGAGGAGGTCGGCGCTTCGCTCGCCTTCGCCGGCTCCCGCTCTCGGGCTTAAAACGCGGGCTCACGCACGATCATCCCCCGCGGCGGGCGCGTGCGCAAGCTTTAATGTGAGCGCGTTCAGGATCCGGTCCCGGCGCCCGGTCTGAACAAAAAAACCCCGGAGCTTTCGCCCCGGGGCTGTCAGTTTTAACTGATCGGGATGCGATCAGAAGTAACGTGTGATGCGGAGACGGCCAGCAAAACCGTCGCTGTTGCCTCTCCAGTCGCCGGGCACGAAGACCGCGCCGCTCGCACCGCCGGTGTTGTAAACAGTGCCGATGAATCCGCTCGGCGCCGTCTGCGTCGTGCCCTGATACATCAATTCGAGGTCGAAGTTGAGGTTGGTGACCGGGTTCCAGCCGAGATCCGCGCCGAGGATCCAGCTAAGCGCGCGGGGCGACAATGCGCCCTGCGCGGCCGAACCAATCAGGCAACCTGGTGACGCAATGGTGCAGCCGCCGCCCTGATTGCTCCATTCGACACCACCGATCGAGCCTTCCAGATCGGTATAGATGGTCGGCGTCCAGTGGTGCTCGAGCAGAGCCGATACGGACCATGCTCTCGGCGTGGACCACTGGTTCGTGACTGGGTTGAAGAACCCGTCAGCGAGAAACATCGCCTGGCCGTTACCGTTGGTCTGGCCGTTCTCACCCCACATCCCATCAAGGAGGCCGGAGTACCAAACCGCGCTCTGGGAGTAGACGCCGGTCACGACCAAGTCGTCGCCAGCGGCGAACATCCCGCCCCACCCCTGCAGGTTGAGCTTCACGCCAGCGTCAACGGCCCAGCCGATTTTGTTCTGCGTCCCGTTGCAGGCAACCGGCAATGCGTCGGGGCCGCAGGCGTCGCCTGCGACGCCGCCATCGAAATTGGTGACGCCGTCGTTGGCGGTGACGTTGACGTTGTGGACCACGCCCGAGACCTGAGCCTCGCCCCAGCCCTGCTTGACATGCAAGGCGCCGACGATGTCCGGCCATTTCTGACCGCCGAAGGCGATGAGGGCCGGATTGTCGACGCAGCCGCCGTTGCCGGCGCAACTTGTCCCGCCGTTAATCGTGGTGCCGCCGCCCGAGGCGCCTACGCTGGCGGGGGATTTCGGCCGAGATCGTCGCCGTGAAGCCGCCGCCGAACGAAGCCGTATAGGCCAACAACAGAGGTTCGTTGAAGCCCTTGCGGTCGGGAGAGAAGAGGTTGGCGTAATTGTCGCCGCCGCCTATGAACGAGAAGAACGATCCCGCCTTGCCGGCGGTGATCCCCGCCCAGGTAAGATAAGCGGTGTTGACATAGAAAATATTGTTTGTCGGGGCGCCCTGGAGCGAGTCGAGCCCGTTGCCGACGTCGCCCTGGACCTCAATGTGCCCGAGCAAGGGGCCATAGGCCGTGTTGGAGGCCACGTCGAGCGACAGGTTCGCCCGGGTCGACCAGCCAGTCTCGGGGCGGTTGGCGGTCAAATTCCCTTGAGCGGCGCTGGCGGCGAGCAGAACCCGTTGGGTGTTGCGAGGGTCGATCGCTCCGAGCTCAGCGAGAACCGGGCTGGTGGCGAACGGGAGGGTCGCGGGATTGCTTGCGGCGGCGGCGGTGGCCTCTCCAACAGTGCCCCAGGCGTACTGGGTGTTGAGGTTGCCGCCAACGGTCTGCGCCGTGATGTAGCCCGAGAGCTTCACGCAGGTGTCGGAGCCCGGCAATGTCCAGCCAGTGATGCCGCCGACGTTACAAACTCTAACATATTCAACCGGCGCCGCCTTCCGGGTGGGAAGATCGGCCGCCTGGGCGCTGGCAACGGCGACTAGCGCTGCCCCCGACCCTAGCAAAATGCTCTTGATGAGCGTCATTTGTGACCTCCAGTTACGTATTGGGCGTCGGTTTTCTTCTCACCTTCGATTTCCGCGGCCCGCTTGCGAACCGAATGACACCGAAGATGGTCAGCCCCCTGGTCCCGTTTGACTTCCTGATCGTGGCGCTTGCCCCTGCAAAAGCCGCCGACCTCCGCGATCGGGAAATCTCCCGCTCACCTGGGTCACCATAGCTTCTCTAAATTTCGACACAATAAGTTTTCTTCATAAACTGGGTTTCAGACATCGTTTCCCGGACGATGTTGCATAATTGTCACGAGACTTTCCGCCAGCCTGACGCAATCAATTAGCTCATTCTTATCAGAGCTTTATGTAAAAAGTTGAGAATCCCTGACGGCAATCGCGATGACTGTCGAAGGCGCGGCGCCCAACTCGCGGAATGTGCGGGAGACACGCAACTTCTCAACCGGATGGTCAAAATTCGACCGTAGTCCGGCCTGATTCGCCGACGACGAAGGCTCGGGACGAAGGCTTGGGACGAAGGCTTGGAACGAAGGCTTGGGACAAGCTCCGCGATTGCTCTCCTGTCTTCGGCGGGCTGATTCGCGGGGCGAAAGTCCCGCCGGAAGCGCCAGCTAGACCCGTCCGCAAAGGATCTCTAATCGCTGGCGAGGTACGGCAGCGAGGCACGGTTCCATCTTGTTCGTGCTTCATGTTCTTGGTGAGTGGCGGCTTTACCGCTTCGGGCGGCGCTTGCGGGCGCGGACTTTCGCGGCGGCGCGCCTTGTGAAGGTCCCTGTTTCGCGGGCGAATTTCGCGGGGATAGCGAAAGCGGAGATCCAGCCGCTAATTTGCTATAAATAAGTATTCATAATGCATTCTTTAATAAGATGAGACTTCTTTTAATAAGGTGAGACTTCAGCAAACGACCTGACCGTGGATATAACCCATCGTTCGCCAATATTGATCACGAATCGGTTTTCACCTGATCGCGCCTCTGCGCTCACCTGATCACGACTCTGTGTCTGCCTGCTCACAGGAATGTGTTGATGGGAGTTAGGCGACAATTACCCAGCCCCTATTTTTTAAGCGGGCGTTCGCGGTTCGGACGGTGGTCAAGCCAGGGCGCGGACGATCACGGCGAAGGGGTTCGCGCCCTTGAGCTTTGCGGTATCGATGGTTGTTCTCACGTCCGCTTCCGCTTGGGCGGCCCACATGGCGCGGTATCCATTGGTGATTTTTCGCTGGATCACGCAGGGACGGAGTTTGCGCTCCGAGGTGTTGTTGGTGACGTCGACCTCGCCGGGATAGTCACAAAAGGTGAGAAGCTGGTTTCGCGCGCGCCCGATTTTTGCTTGCAGCTCTCGCGCCAGATCGCACCCGGTTGACGCGGCCAGAAGAACTTCGAGCTGTCTTTCCAGATCTCGCTTTTTCCTCGCCAGCGTTGATGCGGCGAAGTCGGCGATGGCCTTGGCCAGGCCGAACGCTTTTCCAAGCCAAAGCTTAAACCGGAAGGGCAAATCATCCGAGCCGTGCTCCAGCGCGAAGGCCGTGTCGCGCGCCAGATGAGCAAGACAAGTTTGATGCCGCTCGCCGTGCTTTTGCTGCGCCGAATAGCGATCCGAAATCCAAACCGTCGGCTTATGCCCCGCCATCATTTCGTCCACGACCCGCGCGGCACGGGAATAATCGGGCTTATGCACGACCGCGTCCTTGCAATGGAAAACCCAGTGATACGAGTTTGTGCCCTCGATCCGAACGCCGGTTTCATCGCTGGCGACAACCTGGGCGGCGCGTACAATGGCCTTCGCCTTCTCGGCCTCGATCTCGAACCGGGGATGCGAGCGGATGAACATGTTCATCAACGCGCCCTCGCTCACATCGAGCCCGAAAGCATCGCGGAACAAGCCGCGTAGCCGCTCATAGGAGAGAGCCTGGAAGCCCTTGAGATAAATCGCCAGCGCATGAATGCGCGGCCCAAACGGCGTGGTCGTCGCGACGATGGGCGCCGGAGCTTTCGCCTCGACGCCGCAAAGTGCGCATCGACAGGCGAAGCGCCGGTGGCGGATGACATACGGTTTGACCGGCGGAATCTCGATTTCGTCATATTCGCCGATCAATTCCCTCGCGGCGTCCGACGCGAAAGCTCCGCCGCATTGCTCGCATACGCTCGGCGTGTGGTCGCGAAACTCATCGGGATCGTCCGCAAGCCGACGGTTGTGCGGCTCATGCCCCAGCTTCGCCCCGCCGGGCCGAGAGTTCTCGCGCTTTTCCTTTTTGTCCGTCGAGGGCGGCTTCGACGACGTGCGCGAATTCTTATCGGGTCGCTGAAGCTGGAGCACCAACTCGATCAATTGCTCTTTGCTCAGGTGCTGCAAATCAGTGCGGTCCATCGACCCAAGGATTCAGAGATCGACGCTCATGGCAAGGGGGTGGGTAATTGCTTAGCGATCACGTGATAACTTTCCACACTGCGCACCGAACAGGCCCGCGGGAAATCGCCAATTCGACAACTTCTATTTTGGTGACAAATCGTGAAAGCTGACAGCTTATATGATTGGCGCCTGCATAGGCGTACAAGTCAAAGCGAAGAACTAGACGCCAAAACGATGAATGATCATCATTCGTCTTCTGTAGGCATGGGCGTATTCGGCGAGCAACAGCCGAAGCCCGGAGGCGGCAGTCGCGTTCTCGTCGTTCAGGACGACCGCGAACTCGCGGAGGAAATTCGCCTCGACCTGGAGGCTGGCGGTCACACCGTCCAGGTCGCGGAGACATTGACCGAGGGGCTTCGGGCGGCGCGTTCGGGCGACGCGAGCGTCCTCGTTGTCGACCGGCTCCTGGATGGCGAGAACGGACTTTCGATCATTGAAACGCTGCGCAGCGAAGGAAAGTGGACGCCCGCCCTCGCCATCAGCGGGCTCGCGTCCGTCGATGAACGAATTGCGGGATTGAAAGCCGGCTGCGACGATTATCTGGTCAAGCCATTCGATGTTCGCGAACTGACCGCGCGGGTCGAAGCTCTCTTGCGCCGAGGCGGCGACATGGGAGTCATCCGGCTTAGGGTGGACGATCTGGAAATGGACTTGATCGAGCGAACTGTCAGGTGCGAGGGCAGGCCGGTCGACCTCGTTCCGAGGGAATTCCAGCTGCTCGAATATTTTATGCGCCGCCCAGGCCAAACCGTCACTCGCGCGATGCTGCTCGAGGACGTCTGGAATTTCCAGCCTCCCGCCTACACCAACGTGGTCGACGTGCAGATTGGCAATCTGCGCCGCAAGCTCGACCCGGCCGGCGACCGGCGCCTCATCGTCTCCGTCAGGTCCGTCGGATTCAAGTTGAACGCGGAGCACTGACTACTGACGGCTTTCGACTGAGTCTCGACCGAAAGCGCGCATTAATTCACTTGTATTAGCCCGTGGCTGACGCTTCAAGGCGGCTTCTGCGTCCGAGTCAGTCCGGTCTTTGGGACAACCCGGGCTCGTGCGAAAAAACGAGACGGGCCGGTCACGTGATATTTCTGCATTTTCTTTGTATAAATAGAAATATATGATAATGTCTTCTCTCTTGCGGAATATAGCGCGGACCGCAAGCCGGACGCAGGCAAAGACATGGCGTCCTGGGATCTTTAATGGAGCACAATCGAGGAGGCGAGTTTAGCGTGCCCGCGATTTTTTTCTTAGGATTCGTCATAACCCGTTGAAAAGTCTCGATTCGACCAAAGGAATCCAAGGAAATCCAAGGGATTTTCCTTGGTTTTCCTTGGTTTTCCTTGCACGAAACTCGCCCGATAGTTGCGCTTGGGGCTCGGTCAGCTCTGGGCTCATCTCCCTTACCCCGCCGGCTCGGTCGACAGCGCCTTGGGAGCGAGACGACGGGATCCGGAGAGAGGGCCTTGAGGCTGGAATCAAGCGACGCCGGCAAAAAAACCCCGGAGCTTTCGCTCCGGGGCTGTCAGTTTCAACGGAATCGCGATGCGATCAGAAGTAGCGGGTGATGCGGAGACGGCCCTGGAAGCCGCTGCTGTCTCCTTCCCAGGCGCCCGGAATGAACGCGCCGTTGCTCAATACCGTCCCCACCAGCGCCGTGGGCCGTTCCTGGCTCACGCTCTGATACATCAACTCAAGGTCGAAGTTGAGGTTGGTGACCGGGTTCCAGCCGATATCCGCGCCAATGAGATAAGTGAAGGCGCTGGGCGAGAGGACCCCCGTGCCGACGCCCAACACGCTTCCGTTCATGCCGCTCCAGCTGACCCCGCCGACCGAAGCTTCAAGGTCGGTATAAATAGTCGACGTCCAGTGGTGCTCCAGCAACCCGCTGACGGACCAGGCGGTCGGTGTCGACCACTGATTGGTCAGCGGATTGAAGTAAGCGTCGGCCAAGTACATCGGCTGACCGTTTCCGTTGACCTGCCCAAGCTCACCATTCATGGCGTCCGGCAGACCCGAATACCAAACTGCGTTCCGGGTGTAGGAGCCAGTCAAAATTATGTCGTCGCCGGGGGCGAACACCCCAGCCAAGCCTTGCAGGTTGACCTTCACGCCAGCATCGACACCCCAGCCGACCTTGCCCTCGCTCGCGTTGCAGCCGTCGACTGCCAAGACCCCGCAGTCTGCCACACCCGTGCCGTAATAGTCGTAATCCCTCACATTGACGTTGTGGATCACGCCGGAGACCTGGGCCTCGCCCCACCCCTGCTTGACATGCAACGCGCCAACGATATCGGGCCATTTCTGGCCGCCAAACGTGGTCGGACCGGGAACCCCGCCGGGTGCGAAGATCCCCGACCCCATGTTCTGCCCGCCGCCGTAACCGCCGCTCAAGTTCGTGCCGCCGCCGGAGAAGCCGTTTACGCCTTGACTTTGCGCAGCGAGCGTCGCCGTAAAGCCGCCCCCGAACGAGGCGGTGTAGGCCAGGAGAATCGGTTCGTTGAAGCCCCTTTGATCGGGCGAGAAGAAGTTGTTCCAGTTGTCGCCGCCGCCGATGAACGAGTAGAACGACGCCGCCTTACCAGCCGTGATGCCCGCCCAGGTCACATACCCTTGGTCCACATAGGTGAAGGCGCCGCGGGTGCTGTCGAGGCCGTTGCCGGTGTCCGCATTGATGGCAATGTGGCCAATCAACGGGCCATAGGCAGTATTCGACGCGAAATCAAAGCCGAGATTGGCGCGGATATTCCAGCCGACCTGATCGCGATTGAAAGTCGAGTTCTGCTGGTTCGGCAGGGTGATGCCGAGCGACTTGCCGGTGATGCCGTTGAAGATGGGCGCCGCCGAATCGCCGCCCTGAACCATGAGGATCTGAGAGAGATGGCCAGCCGTGTTTCCCGGCTCAAGCGCCGCCGCGATCGGCGCCAATGCCGGGACCGAAGACGCCGAATTGTACTGGCTCGACAGGTTGCCGCCGATGAAGTGCGAGGTCATAAAACCGCTCATCTTCACGCAGGTGTCGGAGCCCGGCAGTGTCCAGCCGGTAATGCCGCCAACGTTACAAACTCTAACATACTCAACCGGCGCCGCCTTCCTGGTCGGAAGATCAGCCGCCTGGGCGCCGGCAACGGCGACCAGCGCCGCCCCCGACCCCAGCAAAATGCTCTCAATGAGCGTCATATGTGACCTCCAGTTCAATGTTGTGGGCGTCGGGTCGTTTTTCACCTGACCGCCAGCTCTTCCGGATGTCGGCGCATTGCCCAGCAAGTCGTCGGACCCAGTTGCGATCGGGAATCGTCACGCTCGCATGGTTGACCATACGCAAATTACTTCCGCTCTCAACTCATATTTGGCAATAAATAGCCAAACGACGGCCATTATTCCAGTAGTGTTGCATAACTAGCACAAATATAAGATGAATTTGCTTTCATATAGCTTTATTTATAAACCTAAGTTCATTATATATTTGATATATAGCCTCAACATTACTTAGATAAACTTATGAAGTTAAATTTATAAACTATGATTTATATTTCATACCCTGTCTTTCGATCCCGCTAGACTGAATCCATCGAGTTGCGGGGACGCTCTCTTGGGTCCGCCGGATCATGGAGTTGCGAGAACAGTTTGGCCGGTCTGACCCAACCCGGCAGGCTGGATCTTGCGTTGACAACGCGTGGGCCCTCGGGCTAGCTCGGACATGTCAGTCGAAGACACTTCGCGGAAGAGTCCGGCTTAATCTTCGCCGGCGCCGAAGGCGCAACCGCCCCGGAAACGCTCAGGCACTAGGGACCGCGCAGGTGATGACACTCTGGAAAGAGGCAAGCGCCTTTTAAGGCGCGCCCACCGACGGGGTAACCGCTAAGAAGCGGGAAATCTCTCAGGTCATTGGGACAGAGGGGGCGTCCGCGAGCGCTAAAGCCGCAATGGTGCGGTTGGCGTGACTGCGGGCGCTTACGTTCGACCGGCGATCCCATGACCGAAGCCAACCAAAAGATGCCGCTCCACGCTCTGCACGTCGAGCTTGGCGCGCGCATGTCGCCGTTCGCAGGCTACGACATGCCGATCCAATATCGCTCTGGGGTCCTCGCCGAGCACCTCCATACTCGCCAAGCTGCTGGGCTATTCGACGTTTCGCATATGGGTCAGGCGCTGATCGAGGGCGGCGACCACGCAGCCGTTGCGAGCTTCCTCGAATCGCTCTGTCCGGCAGATTTTCTGAACCTCGCTCCGGGTCGTCAGCGCTACACCCAGTTGCTCAACGAAAATGGTGGAATTGTCGATGACCTCATGATCACCCGCGCGCCGGGCGCAGACCGTGCGCTGAGGCTCGTCGTCAACGCCTCGCGAAAAGATGTCGACTTCGCCCTCATTCGCCAGCGCCTGCCATCGGGCGTTCGCCTGACGCCGCTTCCCGACGCGGCGCTGATCGCGCTCCAAGGGCCCCTCGCCGCCCGGACGCTGGCGGAGCTCGCACCTAGAGAGGCGATCGAGACCATGGCCTTCATGAGCGCGCGACCGGCGCGGATCGCGGGATTCGAGACCTTCGTCTCGCGCTCAGGCTACACGGGCGAAGACGGGTACGAGATCTCCATCGCGTCGGCGCAGGCAGAGAGCTTCGCCCGCACTCTGCTCGATCAGCAGGACGTCGCGCCGATCGGCCTTGGCGCGCGCGACTCGCTGAGGCTCGAGGCGGGACTTTGCCTTTACGGCCATGAACTCGACGAGACGGTCGACCCGATCGAAGCCGGTCTATCCTGGTCGATTCAGAAGCGCCGCCGCGTCGAGGGAGGTTTTCCCGGCGCGGAGCGGATTCAGGGCGCGTTGGCGAAAGGCCCAGCGCGTCGCCGCGTGGGCGTGCGGCCGGACGGCCGTGCGCCAGCGCGCGAAGGAGCGGAGATTGTGTCGTCAGGCGGTGCTCAGATCGGCCTCGTGACATCCGGCGGGTTTGGGCCAAGCGTCAACGGTCCAATCGCCATGGGCTACGTTGCGCGCGCCCACGCGGCGGTCGGAACGCCAATCAATCTCATCGTCCGTGGCAAGCCCTTGAGCGCGCATGTTGTCACGCTGCCTTTTCATCCCCACGCTTATTATCGCATTGAGCAAGGAGACGCATGATGCCGGAGATCCGCTACAGCAAGGACCACGAATACATCCGCGTCGAGGGCAGCGAAGGCGTGGTTGGCATCAGCGATTACGCGCAGCAGCAGCTCGGGGACGTGGTCTTTGCTGAGACGCCGCCGGTTGGTAAGGCGCTGAAAAAGGGCGATCCCGCTGCGGTGGTCGAGAGCGTCAAGGCGGCGAGCGACGTGTTCACACCGGCTTCGGGCGAAGTCCTCGCCGTCAATTCCGAGGTCGAGTTGACGCCGGGCCTCATCAACGAAGACGCGCTCGGGCGCGGCTGGCTCTTTCGCATCAAACTCGCGGACGCCGGCGAATTGAGCGCCTTGATGGACGAGGCAGCTTACGCCGACTTCCTCAAGACTCTGGCTTAAAGCCATGCGCTATCTGCCGCTCGACACAAGCGAACGCGAGGCGATGCTTTCCCGCATCGGGGTTCCGGACATCGAAGCGCTATTCGCCGACATTCCGGCCGACAAGCGGATTTAAGGCTTTCTCGACATGCCGCCGGCGAAGAGCGAAATGGCGGTCGAACGAGCGATGACCGCGATCGGCAGCCGGAGCATGGCCGCGGGATCGGTTCCGTTTTTTCTTGGCTCCGGCGCCTACCGGCGACACATTCCCGCGACCGTCGATCATCTGATCCAGCGGTCCGAATTCCTGACGAGTTATACGCCCTATCAACCAGAGATCGCGCAGGGCACGCTGCAAGTCCTGTTCGAATTTCAGACCCAGGTCGCCGCGCTGACCGGAATGGAGGTTGCGAACGCCTCGATGTACGACGGTTCGACCGCGTGCGGCGAAGCGATGTTGATGGCCCATCGCCTGACGCGGCGCAACAGGTCGGTCATCTCCGGCGGGCTGCATCCGCAGTACGTCGACGTCTGCGCAACGCTGGCGCATATGGCGGGCGACAAAATCGTCCGCTTAGCCCCGGATTTGAAGGCGAGCGAAGACATCGCCGCGGCGATCGACAACGAGACGAGTTGTGTGATCGTTCAGTCGCCCGACTTCTTCGGCAATCTGCGCGATCTGACCCCCATCGCCGCGGCGGCGCAAGCGCGTGGCGCACTCCTGATTGCGGTCTTCACCGATCCGGTCGCCCTCGGCCTCTTACGCTCGCCCGGCGAGATGAACGCCGACATCGCGGTCGGAGAAGGACAGGGGATCGGCAACGCGCTTAATTTCGGCGGCCCTTATGTCGGCTTGTTCGCAACGCGGGCCAAGAACGTGCGCCAGATGCCGGGGCGTCTGGCCGGCGAGACGGTCGACGCGGAGGGTAGGCGCAGCTTCGTGCTTACGCTTTCCACCCGCGAGCAGCATATCCGCCGCGAGAAGGCGACGAGCAACATTTGCACCAATTCAGGGTTATGCGCGCTCGCGTTCTCAATCCATCTCACCCTGCTCGGCGCTGTCGGGCTCGAGCGCCTGGCGAAGGTCAATCACGCCAACGCAGTACAACTCGCCGAACGACTTTCCGCGATTCCATCGGTCGAGGTGATCAATACCCATTTCTTCAACGAGTTCGTCATGCGCACGCCGCGACCCGCCGCCGAACTGATCGAGGCTTTGGCGAAGCGGGAAGTGATCGGCGGATTGCCGGTTTCGCGGCTCCTGCCCGGAGGCGGGCTCGACGATTGCATCATCGTCGCGAGTACGGAGACGAATACCGACGGCGACCGTGCGGCCTACGCGCAGGCGCTTGCTGATTGCCTGCGATAAAGCCCGAATAGAGAGCGCTTCCCATGAACGTCCAGGGCCGCCCCACGCGCCCCGAAACAGCCGCCCCTTCAACGGGGGAAACCTTCACCGGCAACCGCGGGCTCAACATGGAGGAGGCGCTCATCTTTGAGAGCGGGCGCTTCGACGCGACCGGAGTCGACATTGACCCGCCGCCGGCATTCGAGTCGAAACTGGGGCCGCACGCGCGCCGTAGCGCGATCGAACTGCCCGGCCTCACTGAGCCGGAGGCAATCCGGCACTATGTGCGCTTGTCGCGCAACAATTATTCCATCGACGCTGGACTTTATCCGTTGGGCTCGTGCACGATGAAACACAATCCGCGTCTCAACGAAAAGATGGCGCGCCTGCCGGGTTTCGCCGACGTGCATCCGCTGCAACCCGTCTCAACGGCGCAGGGCGCGCTGGAAGTTATTGAAGCACTCTCCAATGCGTTGCTGACGCTGACGGGAATGGACGCCATCGCCATGTCGCCGAAGGCCGGCGCGCATGGGGAGCTCTGCGGCATGATGGCGATCAAGGCTGCGATCGAGGCGCGGGGCGAAGGAGAGACGCGACGGGTCGTGCTGGTTCCCGATTCCGCTCACGGCACGAATCCCGCCACGGCCGCGCTGATCGGCTATTCGGTACGATCCATACCGGCGGGCGAGGACGGGATCGTCGGCGCCGAAGCGGTACGGAGCGCGCTTGCGCCCGACGTTGCGGCGATCATGCTGACCAACCCCAACACCTGCGGACTGTTCGAGCGAGAGATTGTCGGCATCGCGGATTCGGTCCACGAGGCGGGGGCCTACTTTTACTGCGATGGAGCAAATTTCAACGCCGTCGTGGGCAAGACGCGTCCGGGAGATCTCGGCGTCGACGCCATGCATATCAATCTGCACAAAACGTTTTCGACCCCGCATGGCGGCGGCGGCCCTGGCGCCGGTCCAGTCGTGTTGTCGTCGCGGCTCGCGGCCTACGCGCCGGTTCCGTTCGTTATGCGCGAAGGGGGAGCGCTTCGGTTGGTCGAGCACGCCGACGGACGTGAATTGTTCGGACGAATGTGCGCCTTTCACGGGCAAATGGGAATGTTCGTGCGCGCACTCGCTTTCATTCTCTCGCACGGAGCGGACGGGCTACGGCAGGCGTCGGAAGATGCGGTGCTGTCCGCCAACTACATTCGCGCTTCCCTCAACGATGTGATGAGCGCGCCGTTCGGCGATCGTCCCTGTATGCATGAAGCGCTGTTCGACGACCGCTGGCTCAAGGACACTGGTCTCACGACGCTCGACTTCGCCAAGGCGATGATTGATGAAGGCTATCACCCGATGACTGTCTATTTCCCGCTCATCGTTCACGGGGCAATGTTGATCGAGCCAACCGAATCGGAGTCCAAGGCGGGCCTCGACCTGTTCATTATGACCATACGCGACTTGGCCATTGCCGCGAAAGCTGGCGCGGGCGGCCGGTTCCGGGCGGCGCCGGTCCATGCGCCGCGCCGCCGGCTCGACGAGACGCGCGCAGCCCGCCAGCCTTTGCTGCGCTGGACAAAACCCGAGCAGGTTTAATGGTCCGAGACGCAACGCACTTCCCTATGACGGCGTTGTGGCTCTAAACTGCCGAAGCCGATCTCCGCCCGCCCGCGCCAGAGGACTGAGCCGTCATGTCATCCGGTCTGATCCGTTTCTCTGTCGCGAGCTTTCTCGCGGTTGCGGCGGTCGTTCCCAATGCCGGCCTCGCTCAGCAGCAGGCGCCGGCCACGGCTCCTTCAACCCCAGCGCCGACTAGCCCATCGCTACCACCCGCGGTTCCGCCAGCGGTCCAAGCCCCCGCGGCTCCATCACCCGTTCCCGCGAAGCCCGGCGAGGCGCCTTCGGCGACAAATCCTGCACTCGGCGCTCCAGAGGGCGCCAACCCTGCCGGGCCCGCAACTTCGGGAGAAAGCTCAACCGGCGAAAATGTCGATCTGCCTGCTCGGCCCTTCGCCTATATCGAGGGCAAGGCGGACAAAGACGAGATTTACAGCGCCATTCTCAATTCGCTGAGCTCGGTCAAGCGCGACATGGACAAGGCGAATCTCACGCCGGCCGGCCGGCCGCTCGCCGTCTTTGTCGAATCCGACGACACCGGTTTCAAGTTTCACGCAGGATATCCGCTTGCAGTCGCCCCTGAAGGCAAATCGAGCCTATCTGACACGGTCAAGATCGGACTAACGCCGAGCGGCAAAGCGATGCGCTTCGAGCATCAGGGCGCATACGGCGACATTGACGCCACCTACGACGCCATCACGGCCTACCTCGACGACAAGGGGATCGATGCACAGGACACCTTCATCGAGGAATACGCGAACGACGTGAAGGACCCGGATGATCCGACGCTGCAAGTCAACATCTACGTTCTGCTGAAATAACGCACAACGCGAGCCACGGCGCGAACACGGCGAGACGCCACGACCCCTACTGCGCGGCTGCGGTCAACGCGGCCGCGCCGGTCTCGAACTGGAGCCGGGCCAGGCGCGCGTAGAGGCCGTTCGCCGCCATCAGCGAGGCGTGAGAGCCTTCTTCGACGAGGCTACCCGCCTCAATGACGAGGATTCGATGCGCGTTGACGATCGTCGCCAGCCGGTGGGCGATGACGAGAGTTGAGCGGCCCTTCATCAGCGTTTCGAGCGCGCCCTGGACCAGCGTTTCGCTCTCGGCGTCAAGGGCTGAGGTTGCCTCGTCCAAGAGTAGCACCGGCGCGTCTTTGAGGAGCGCGCGGGCGATAGCGATCCGCTGACGCTCCCCGCCCGACAGCGTCACGCCGCGCTCCCCCAGGGCAGTGTCGTAGCCTTGCGGCAGGGCGGAGATGAAGCCATCCGCGGCCGCCAGCTTCGCCGCAGCGACGACCGCCTCGCGCGTCGCGCCTGGCGCGCCATAGGCAATGTTGTCGGCGACGGTGGCGCCGAAAATGAAGGCATCCTGCGGCACGAGCGCGATATCGGCGCGCAAGTCGGCGGGGTCGAGCTTCGAGATCTCGACGCCGTCGAGCATGACCGCGCCGCTCGCCGGATCGTAGAATTTGAGCGCCAGCTGAAACAACGTCGATTTGCCGGCCCCCGATGGGCCCACGATGGCGACAGTATCCCCCGGAGCGACGCGGAAGCTGACGTCGCGCAAGACGGCGCCGTCTGCGCGTCCCGGATAAGCAAAGCAGACATTGTGGAACGCAAGCTCGCCACGGACGGGCTTCGCGAGCTTGAGCGGTTGAGCGGGCGCGACGATACGCGGCTTGACCGCCATGATCTCGCCGATGCGCCCGGCTGCGCCTGCAGCTTGTGAAACCTCGTTCCACACTTCCGACAATTGTCCGAGCGCGCCGGCGCCGAACACGGCGAACAGGACGAACTGCGACAACGCGCCGCCAGTCATCTGATGGGCGATCACCTCCTGCGCGCCAAGCCAAAGCACGACGACAACGCTGCCGAAAGCGAGGAAAAGCGCGGCCGCGGTGACGAACGCGCGGGCCTCGCTCATTGCCCGCGCCGCTTCATAGGCGCCAAAGGCGGCGTCGCGATAGCGGCTAGCGGTGAACTTCTCCGCCAGGAACGACTGCATCACGCGCACCGCCGACAGGCTTTCGGTGGCGAAGGCGGTCGCTTCCGCGAGCCTGTCCTGAGCGCGGCGAGACCGCTCGCGCACCGAGCGCCCGGCCGCGTAGAGCGGCAAGACGATGATAGGAATCGCCGCCAGCACGAAGGCAGAGAGTTTCGGGCTGGTGAACACCATCATCGTGATCGCGCCGACGAACAGGAAAAGATTGCGCAGCGCCAGCGACGCTGAGGACCCGAAACTCGCCTTGAGCTGCGTCGTGTCCGCGGAAAGGCGAGAGGCGATATCGCCGGTCTTCTCGCCATCGAAAAAGCTGGGATCGAGGCGGGTCAGGTGGGAGAAGAGATCGGCGCGAAGATCGGCGACCACCCGTTCGCCGAGCGTCATCACCAGATAGTATCGCGCGCCGGACGCCAGCGCGAGCACCGCAACGACGCCGATCATGGCCAGAAAATAAGCTCGGATGAGGCTCGCGTTGGAATCGGAGAAACCAAAGTCGATCATGCGCCTGACCGCGATCGGCACGACCAGCGTCGCGGCCGAAGCGATAGTCAGCGCGATCAGCGCCAGCGCAATCCGACCGCGATGGGCGAAGGCGTAAGGCGCAAGCGGTTTCAAGGCGCCGAGCGCGACGCGGGACCTTTTGCTGCCGGCGTCGGCGGCGGATGACATTGCGGGAGCGGCTCCTCGGGTGTGCGATGCGTTAGGTACCGGCTTTTTGCCTAAATCAAGGCGGTCGAGACCCTTGGCGACTACGCACATTCGGACCGGCTTGCGTCAGCGGGCCGCCCGCGTTATAGGACCGCGAACCAAAAGAGCCGCCGGATCTCCGGTCGGCTCTTTGCTTATTTTGCCCGAGATAGACGCATGAAGTCCGATATCCACCCCAACTACCACATGATCAAGGTCGTCATGACCAATGGCGTCGAATTCATGACCCGCTCGACCTATGGCGAAGAGGGCGCGACGCTGAACCTGGACATCGATCCGAACACCCATCCGGCCTGGACCGGCGGATCGCAGCAGCTGCTCGATCGCGGCGGCCGCTTGTCGCGCTTCAATACCCGCTTCGGCGGCATTGGCCTGGGCGCCAAGAAGTAGCACGCCGGGCACCCTAATCCCGCGCCGACAATCTGCGAACGCTTGTGACCTTGCCGCCGCCGTTGGCGGCGATCCGCTCGCGTGCTTGAGCCAGCGGCTCGCTCACCGTTTTCATGTGCCAGCCGTTGGCGTGAAGCAGCGTCACCGGATCGCGCATGATCCCGACGTGGCCCTTCCAGAACACCAAATCGCCGCGCGCGAGCGGCGCCTTTGGGTCGTCGAGCGCGATGGGCTTGCCCAGGCCCACCTCCATCATATCGCTGTCGCGTGGCGATGCGATCTCTCCCGCCATGAGTGCGGTCTGAACGAGGCCCGAGCAGTCAACGCCTTCTGACGTCCGGCCGCCCCACAGATAGGGCGTCTCGACAAACCGCTCCGCGACCGCGACCCAGTCCGGTTCGTTCGCGCTGAGCTCAGCGACGCTGCGCGACCAGAGGTACATTCCGTCCGCTGTGACCGCGAAGTCGCCCTCACGCCCCACGATCGTCAGCCGCGCGCCGAGCGAGAGCGCCATGCGCGGCGGCAGCTTGATCGCGGGCCCCGGATAAGCATGGGTGCGCAGCGCCGCGACCCGATGGGTTGGCGCAGACGGCGCTCCGAGCGCCGCACTTGGCAGATACCCGACATATTGGTCGCGCTCGAGCTGCGCCCAGGCCCACCCGTCCTGCTCGTCGTAAACGGTGACGCTTTCGCCGTAGAGCGCCTCGGTCTCGAGCGGCGCGTCGGCTTGCGGAGAACGCCGGAGCGGCGCGCTTGCCGCGATGATCCGCTTCCCCTGCCCCTCCGCGTAGCGCGGCGCATCGACGAGACCTCGCAGATGCGCCGCTGCGAGGTCGGCGCGGGCGGCAGTCAGTCGGCGGTCGAGCGAAGCGGCGCGCATGGGCCGCCGGTTAACACGCCGACCGATTCGTGGCGACAGCGGGAGTGGCGCGTCTTTGCCGATCTCCCAGCGGAGGAGTACTCTCGCGCAAGAAGGAGATGGCGAGCCATGAACGCCCTTGCCGATCGACAGGACAATTTCCGCGCGGCCCTCGATCCCTACGGCGCCGTCACTCACGAGGTCATCAACCAGCCGGTCGAGCTTGCCGACTATAACCTGTTCACTGGTGACGCGGCGCTGAAGGAGGCGGTTGCGCGCGAAGGCGGAGGCTGGGCCAGCGACGCGCTCGCAGCTTTCGGGGCGCGCGCGGGATCGGCGGAATTTCTGGAGCTGGGGACGCTGGCGAATAAGAACCCGCCCGAGCTCGACACCCACGATCGATATGGGAGGCGCGTCGATCTCGTCCGCTTCCATCCGTCGTATCACGCGCTGATGAAAGCCTCGATCGAGGACGGGCTTCACTCGTCGCCGTGGACCGATCCCGGCGAAGGCGCGCATGTCGCGCGAGCCGCGCGCTCCTACATGCACACCGAAGTCGAGGCCGGCCATGGCTGCCCGATCACTATGACCTTCGCCGCGAGTCCTTGTCTCAAATTGCAGGGAGATCTCGCCGCGTACTGGCTGCCGAAGATTCAGGCGCGGGTCTACGATCCACGCAACGTTCCCGCCGATGAGAAAGAGGGCGTGACGATCGGCATGGCGATGACCGAGAAGCAGGGCGGCTCGGACGTGCGCGCGAACACCACGCGGGCGATTCCAGTGGGTGTGGAAGGCCCCGGCCAGGCTTACGAACTCGTCGGCCACAAGTTCTTTGTCTCAGCGCCGATGTGCGACGCGTTCCTCGTTCTGGCTCAGGCGCCGGGGGGCCTCTCGTGTTTTCTCGTCCCCCGCTGGCGGCCGGACGGGACGAAGAACCCGCTGCAGATCATTCGCCTCAAACGCAAGATGGGGAACGTCTCCAATGCGTCGAGCGAGACGGAGCTCCGCGGCGCGCTCGGCTGGATGGTCGGACCGGAGGGTCGGGGCGTGGCGACGATCATCGAGATGGTCGCCATGACGCGCTTCGATTGCATGATCGGATCATCCGCCGGCATGCGCATGGCGGTGTCGCAGGCGATCGATCATTGCCGGCAGCGCAAGGCCTTCGGCGTGTTCCTGATCGACCAGCCGCTCATGACGGCGGTGCTCGCCGACCTCGCGATCGAGGCCGAGGCTGCGCTCACGCTCACCATGCGCATCGCCCGCGCGCTCGATCATCGCGACGATGCCCATGAGGACGCGCTGGTTCGCCTCGGCTCCGCGATCGGCAAATACTGGATCTGCAAGCGGACGCCGGGTCACGCCTATGAAGCGCTCGAATGTCTCGGCGGCTCGGGAGTGATGGAGGATGGCCCGATGCCGCGCCTCTATCGTGAGGCGCCGGTCAACGCGATCTGGGAGGGGAGCGGCAACGTGCAGTGCCTCGACATCGCCCGCGCCATACAGCGCTCGCCGCAGACACTGGAGGCCTATTTCGCAGAAGTCTCCGCGGTGAAGGGCGAGAGCGCGGCGCTCGACGCGCATGTCGGCACGCTCAAGGACGATCTGCGTGATGCATCCCAGTTCGAGAACCGCGCCCGCGATCTCTGCGACCGTCTCGCCGTCGGGCTTCACGCGGCGGCTTTGTTCCGCGCGGGATCGCCAATCGCCGAGGCCTTTTGCCGCTCACGCATCGAGACGAAGGGCGCGCATAATTATGGCGCGCTGACCGGGGTCGACACGAAAGCGATCGTGAGGCGGGCCGCGCCCCGTTAACCCTTCTCCCTCAGGGAGAAGGGACGCTAGCGATCCAGATTAGCGAGTCCGAATTGAGCCTTTTCAACGGCTTGCGGTACGATTAGCGAGTCACTTGGGCGTGGGCCTTCGAGCGCGAGCGGACGCTCTACAGGCGCCGCGAGCCGGTGCGCCTCCATTTCCTCGCGCGACCGCGGGGCAGCGGCAAATCCATGATAGCGGTCGAGCTCGCGCACAATTCTGACGACGCGATCGACGGCCTCGAAGTTCGTACCCTCTTTGGAGTCGTGCATCGCGGCGAAAGACACGAGCAGCGCTTCGTTGAGACGGCTGACCTGAAGGGCGAGGAATTCAGCTGGGGGCTGCGGCATACGCTCGGAGAGGATGCTGCGAACGACATTGCGCATCCCCTTGAGCGTAAGGCCCTCGGAGGCCGCGATCTCAGGAACCGAAGCGCCGCGATTGAGGAGACCTACGATCCGCTCTTCACGCCGGACCTTTTCGCGCTGCGTGGCTCTTCGTATCCCCGATGATCCGCCCCGGCGAGCGGAAGATCCGTGAGGGACGTCGCCTGCATTGGAATTCGAGTTCTCTGTCATAGGAACGAAAATAGAACATTTTCCGCTGACTGGCAAGGAAATGTCGGATTTACCGAAATCAGACCAAGTCGCCGCCAGCCTCGTCCGGAAGCCAGCTGACCAGGTTGTCATCCCCGCTTGCACGCGGGAATTTAGAGCACGGCGAACACCTTTCTGGATGCCCGCTTTTCACGGGCATGACAAGCATGGGAAGGTTCGCTTCAACAAGCGCCACGCCGTGGCTCACGCCAAATTGCCCTCGCTGCCGGGCTCTTCCACCAATTCCTCCAGTTCCGCCATCGTCTGTTCGACAGTCCGATGATGCGGCTCTTCGTACCAGACGGAAGCGACCCTCTCGATGTCGCTCGAGCTCACGCTGACATAGGTTACATGCGGCCGCTCCGATTCCAGGAACTCATTGATGTCGTTCTCAAGCGACTGGATCGGCGTGGTCGCGGCCAAGGAAAACAGCTTCACTCGCATTGACTAACTCCATGGGGCCGTGGCGAGGCTCCCCTTTTCGCAGCAGAAGAGGCGACTTCCAAGCCTGATCTCGGGGCCGAAACATGGGAACGATTTGACGCCTCGCGAGTTCCGGGCGCTTGATAGGCCGGCCGAGGATTGCTTTTCATGAAATTGTTTCGCTGCCAGGTTTGCGACAACATCATTTACTTCGAGAATCGAACCTGCGGGCGATGCGGCCATCGGCTTGGCTATGTCCCCGAGCTCGAAATCATGGCCGCACTTGAGCCCGCGGGCGGCGAGTCCTGGACGCCATTGGTGGGAGAACGCGGGCCGCGCCGCTTCTGCGCCAACGCGGACTACGACGTCTGCAACTGGCTGACGGCGGCCGAGGGCCAGGACCGGCTTTGCGTTGCCTGCCGCCACAACGATACGATTCCCGACATTTCTCAAGCCTCGCATCTCACCGCATGGCGAGACATCGAGCTCGCCAAGCACCGGCTGTTCTACAGCCTGCTTCGCTGGAAGCTGCCGCTGAAGACCCGGGCCGAGGATCCGAGCCACGGTTTGATGTTCGAATTCCTGGCCGATCCTCCCCACCCTTCCGGTCCAAAAGTGATGACCGGCCATGACGACGGCGTGGTGACGATCGCGCTTGCCGAGGCCGACAGCGCCGAGATCGAGAGACGCCGGGCCGAATTGGCCGAGCCCTATCGCAGCCTGCTCGGCCATTTCCGGCACGAGGTCGGGCACCATTATTGGGATATCCTGGTGCGCGACGGCGGCAAGCTCGAGCAATGCCGCGCCGCATTCGGTGACGATACGCAAGACTACGAGGCGGCTCTCAAACGCCATTACGAGCAGGGCGCGCCTGCCAATTGGCCGGAGCGCTTCGTTTCAGCTTACGCGACCTCGCACCCATGGGAGGATTTCGCCGAAACCTGGGCGCATTACCTGCACATCGTCGACACGCTCGAAACGGCGAGCGCGTTCGGGCTCAGGATCGCGCCGGCGCTTGACAGGGAGGGCTCGCATTTCGCCAAGCTCAATTTCGACCCCTATTCAGAGGGTTCGATCGAGCGGATCGTCGACGCCTGGGCGCCTTTCGTCGTCGCCATGAATAGCGTCAATCGGGCCATGGGCAGGCCCGATCTCTACCCGTTCGTCATCGCACGCGCGGTCGTGGAGAAGCTGCGCTTCATTCATGACCTCGTGCGCGAGCGCGGCGCACAGCGCAGCGTCAGCGCCGGAGCGAAAGCCGCTTGAGAGCGCCGTTTCACGCTGGGAGAGAAGATGACGGCCTTTGTAATTTTCGATGTCGAGGTCCAGGACGCGGTGCGGTACCAGGAATTCATGGACCGGGTGAAGCCCGCACTGATTGCGGCAGGCGCGAAATACCTGGCGCGCGGCGGCGCCATGAAGGTTTACGAAGGGGACTGGAAGCCCCGGCGCATCGTCATTCTGCAGTTTCCCTCAGTCGCGGCCTTCGAGACTTTCTATGAGGGGCCAACTTACCAGGGACTGAAGGCGATCCGTGACTCCTGCAGTTCAGCGCGGCTTGTCAGCGTCGAAGCGCCGGACTGAAACCCCTCCCCCGCTCACGCGGGGCGAGGGGACGTTCGAGCGGCTTACTTGCCCAGCGCCTTGTCGGTGACCGCGGTCGTATAGGCGCCGGTCGGCTCCTTGGAGATGACCGGGTCGGAGCCGCCGGTGAGCAGCGTCTTCACCGTGCGCTCGTAGTCGGCCTTGTCGAGCCTGCCGTCCGAGCCTTGGGTCAGCTTGTTGATCTCGCTCATCATCTGTGTCTGGTGATGCTCGGTCTGGGCGCCGGACGAATCGTTGTCGAGCACGATCTTGACTGCTTCTTCGGGATGGGCGCGCGCGTAATCCCAACCCTTCATCGACGCCTTCACGAACCGGGCCATCGTGTCGACGAAGGCCGGGTCCTTGAGCTTGTCCTGCAGCACGTAGAGGCCGTCCTCGAGGGTCGCGACGCCCTCGTCCTCGTACTTGAACACGACAAGTTGCGAGGGTTTGTAACCGGCGTCGATCACCTGCCAATATTCGTTGTAGGTCATGGTCGAGATGCAATCGGCCTGCTTCTGGATGAGCGGGTCGACGTTGAAGTTCTGCTTCAGCACCTTGACGCCGCCTGGGGACCCGTCGGTCTTGAGGCCGAGCTTGCTCATCCAGTTGAGGAACGGGTATTCGTTGCCGGAGAACCAGACGCCGAGCGTGTGGCCTTTGAGATCCTGGGGCGTCTTGATGCCGGTGTCGGCTCGACAGGTCAGTTCAAGCCCCGAATGCTTGAACGGCTGGGCGATGTTGACCATCGGCACACCTTTCTCGCGCGCCGCGAGCGCCCCCGGCATCCAATCGACGACGACGTCGGCGCCGCCACCCGCCAGCACCTGCTCGGGCGCGATGTCGGGGCCGCCCGGCTTGATCGTTACGTCGAGGCCTTCCTCTTTGTAGAAGCCCTTGTCCTTGGCGACGTAATAGCCGGCGAATTGCGCGTCCGTCACCCATTTGAGCTGCAGCGTGACCTTGTCGGCCGCCTGCGCCGCGCCTGCGGCCAAGAGGGCCGCCACGCCGGCGAACACGAATAAGCTTTTTCTCATTTTACAACCCTCCAGTGAACCGCGGCCTCCCGCGCCGCTCGGCGTAAAAACACGCGATGCGCGTATAAATCAAGTCTCCCTCGCACGATAGGAGGCGTGCCAGAACGTGACGCGGCGCTCGATGCCGGCGACAAGCGCGTAGAACAGCGAGCCGGTGATCGCGGCGACGACAATCGTCGCCCACACCATGTCGATTTGCAGTCGGCCGACTTCGGTGGAGATGCGAAAGCCCATGCCCACGATCGGCGTGCCGAAGAACTCGGCGACGATGGCGCCGATCATGGCGAGCGTCGTATTGATCTTGAGCGCGTTGAAGATGAACGGCATCGCGACGGGCAGGCGGAGCGCGACCAAAGTCTGCCAATAGTTGGCGCCGTAAGTCTTCATCAGATCCCGCTCCATTGCGCCGGCGCCGCAGAGCCCGGCCACGGTGTTCACGAGCATCGGGAAGAAGGTCATCACGACGACCACCGCCGCCTTCGATTGCCAGTCGAAACCGAACCACATCACCATGATCGGGGCGATGCCGACGATCGGCAACGCGGAAACGAGGTTGCCGATCGGCATCAGCCCGCGTTGCAGAAATTGCGAGCGGTCGATCAGGACCGCGATCATGAAACCGGCGAGCGAGCCAATGACGTAGCCTGCGAGCACGCCCCGGATCGTCTGCCGGAAATCAGCGGCGAGCGTGGGGATCGAAGCCGCGAACCGCAGCGCGATCGCCGAGGGCGGCGGCAGGATGATCACCGGCACATGGAAGAGCCTGACCCCCGCCTCCCAGATCGCCAGCACGGCGAGGCCGAAGACGAGGGGCGGCAGGATTTCGCTGAAGCGCCGCGGCGTCATGGGGTGAACGCCATGCGCCGCTGGGTCAAGCGCTCGGCGAGGCCGATCGCGCCGACCAGCGTCGCCGACAACCCCGCAGCCATAAACAGGGCCGCCCAGATCTGCACGGTCTGCCCATAGTAGGAACCGGCGAGCAGCCGCGCGCCCAAACCACCGTCCTCGCTCTTGGTCACTTCGGCGACCACTGCGCCAACGAGCGCGGCGGCGGCGCCGATCTTCATGCTGGCGAAGAAGAACGGCGCGCTCGCGGGCGTTCTGAGTTTCATGAAAGTCTGCGCGCGCGTCGCCGAGTAGGTGCGCATGAGGTCGAGTTGCAACGGATCGGGCGAGCGGAAACCCTTGACCATGCCGACGGTCACCGGAAAGAACGACAGATAGGCGGCGATCGCGGCCTTTGGCGCAATGCCGGTAATGTTGAACTGGTTGAGGATGACGACGATCATCGGCGCGAGCGCAATGATCGGCACGGTCTGCGACGCCACGATCCATGGCATCATCGATCGCTCGAGCCAGCGCATGGAGACGATGAGCACGGCAAGGCCGATGCCCAACACCGAGCCGACAGCAAAGCCGATCAGCGTCTCTTCAAGCGTAATCGCCCCATGATAAACAAGGCTGCGCTTGGACGTCGGCGGGGTCGCGAAGACGAGCTTGTAGAGCTCGCTTGCGACCTGATGGGGCGCCGGCAGCTTTGGCCGCTCCATATTGAGCGACGCGGCGACGAGGTCCTGGGTGGAGTAATCCGTCCGGCCCGCGTTGGCGAAAAGGTCGCGCTGGAGCTGCGCGTTCATGAGCGCCGCGGCGAGATACCAGACCGCGAGGATCGCGACGACCACAGTCGCGAGGGGGAGCGCCGATTTCATCGGCGTCCCCTCATCCGTCGGGCCTCGCCCGCCACCTTCTCCCTGAGGGAGAACGCATGCGCCCTTCCCTTCTCCCTCAGGGAGAAGGTGGCGCGAAGCGCCGGATGAGGGCGCGCGCTAGCGCTACCCGTCATAGGAATGGCCTTCGCGCAAGCCTTGTCTCACCCGGTTGGCGATCGCCAGGAACTCAGGCGTCTCGCGGATGTCCAGCGCGCGGTCGCGGGGAAAATTGCATTCGATGACATCGCAGACGCGCCCCGGGCGAGGCGACATGACGACGATATGCGTCGACAGGAACACCGCTTCCGGAATCGAGTGCGTGACGAACAGCACCGTCTTGCCGGTCACGTCCCAGAGGCGCAGCAATTGCTGGTTCAGCATGTCGCGCACGATCTCGTCGAGCGCGCCGAACGGTTCGTCCATCAGCAGGAGATCGGGGTCGAACGACAAAGCTCGGGCAATCGACGCGCGCTGCTGCATGCCGCCCGACAACTGCCAGGGATATTTGCCGCCAAAGCCGGAAAGATTGACGAGCTCGAGCCCCTTGGCGATGCGCGCTTCGCGCTCCGCTTTGCTGAAGCCCATGATCTCGAGCGGCAGCGCGATATTGCGCGCCACGGTTCGCCACGGATAGAGCGCCGGCGCCTGGAACACGTAGCCATAGGCGCGATTGGCGCGCGCTTCATGCGGGCTCAAGCTGTTGACGCGGATTGTACCGCTGGTTGGAGTTTCGAGATCGGCGACCGCGCGCAGAAGGGTCGTCTTGCCGCAGCCCGACGGTCCAATGAAGGAAACGAACTCGCCGCGAGCGACCCTCAAGCTGACGTCGCTGAGCGCCTGCACCGGCCCATCAGCGGTGTCGAAGCGCAACGAAAGCCCGCTGATCTCAATCGCGACGTCCGCGCCCAGCGGCGTCTCGCGGTCGTCCGGCTTGAGTTTGGCAGCCGCGGCTACGTCCATCGCCGATCCGTTCCCTCAGCGCGCAACGCCCGCCACCGCAGTGTATTCCTTATGGCGCTTGAGGGCGCGCGCCTCCGCGGGAAACGGCTCGCGCTTGATGAAGCGGCCGCGCCCGAGCTCGGCCTGCACCGAGCCGTCGCGATAAACGACTTCGCCGCGCGACAGCGTATAGCGCGGCAGACCGATCACCTTCGTTCCTTCGAACACGTTATAATCGATGGCCGAAACCTGGGACCGGGCGGAGATGGTCTTGTTGGCCTTCGGATCCCAGACCGTGACGTCAGCGTCCGCGCCCGGCAGGATCGCGCCTTTGCGCGGATAGAGGTTTAAGATGCGCGCGATATTCGTCGACGTCACGGCGACGAACTCGTTCATGGTGAGGCGCCCGGTGTCGACGCCATAGGTCCATAAGACCGGCATGCGATCCTCAAGTCCCCCCGTGCCATTAGGGATCTTGGTGAAGTCGGTCAGGCCTAGCTCTTTCTGCTTGGTGGTGAAGGCGCAATGATCGGTCGCAACCACCTGCAGCGAGCCGTCCCGCAGCCCATTCCATAAATCGTCCTGATGAATCTTGTCGCGGAATGGCGGCGACATGACGCGCCGCGCCGCATGCTTCCAATCCTGGTGATAATATTCACTCTCGTCGAGCACGAGATGCTGGATCAAAGGCTCGCCATAGACGCGCTTGCCTAAAGAGCGCGCCCGACGGATCGCCTCGTGCGCCTGGGTGCAGGAGACGTGAACGATGTAGAGCGGCGCGCCGGCCTGATCGGCGAGCATGATGGCGCGATTGGCCGCTTCGCCCTCGACGTCGGGCGGACGCGACAGCGCGTGGCCCTCGGGTCCGGTTACGCCCTTGGCCATGTAATGCTTCTGCAGCGCGGCGACGATCTCGCCGTTCTCGGCGTGGACGAGCGGCATCGCGCCCAATTCGGCGCAGCGGGTGAACGAGGCGAACATCTCCTCGTCGTTCACCATCAGCGCGCCCTTGTAGGCCATGAAATGCTTGAAGGTCGTGACGCCTGCGGCGACGACCTTAGCCATGTCCTCACGCACGGCATCATCCCAATAAGTGATGCACATGTGGTAGGAATAATCAGAGACCGCGTCCTTCGAGCGTTTCTGCCAATCGGCGAACGCTTCCATCAGCGGCTGATTGCGGTTGGGGATGCAGAAGTCGACGACCATCGTCGTGCCACCTGAAAGCGCCGCCTTGGTGCCGCTCTCGTAATTGTCGGCTGAATTCGTGCCCATGAAGGGCATGTCGAGATGGGTATGCGGGTCGATGCCGCCCGGCATGATGAAGCAACCCTTGGCGTCGAGCGTGCTGTCGCCCTTCAAACCCTCGCCGATCGCCTTGATGGTCTCGCCCTCGACCAGCACATCGGCCTTATAGGTGCGGTCCGCGGCGACGATCGTTCCGCCTTCGATGACGAGCGACATTTTTACTCTCCCAAACCTTTATTCCGCGCAGGCGTGTCGCTGCTCGGCCGCCGCCGATATCACGCCGGTCGGCCGCAGCAAGCTGTTACGATACGATTTCGGCCTTCTCCAGCACCGCATGCATGAGGACGTTGGCGCCGGCGGTCGCCCAGTCGGGCTTAATGTCCTCGCTTTCATTGTGGCTGATGCCGTCGACGCAGGGCGTGAACACCATCGACGTCGGCGCGACACGCGCCAGATAGCAAGCATCATGGCCGGCGCCGGACACAATGTCGCGATGCGAATAGCCGAAATGCTTGGCCGCGCGGCGCACCGCCTCGACGCAGCCGGGATCGAAGGGGACGGGTGGGTAATAGAAGATCTGCTTCAAGTCGCATGTCAGGCCGATCTTTTTGGCGATCGAACTCCACGCCCTCGCGCAAGGCCGCATCCATCTCGCTCAACGTGGCGTCGGCCGGATGCCGGAACTCGCAGGTCATGAACACTTCGCCCGGGATGACATTGCGGGAGTTCGGATAAGGGTTGAGCATGCCGACCGTCGACACGGCAAGGGGCGCCTTCGACAGGCCGATCGCATTCACGAGCTCCACGATCCGCGCGGCGCCGAGCAGCGCGTCCTTCCTGCGCGGCATCGGCGTCGAGCCGGCATGGCTCTCGAACCCGGTCAAGCGAATTTCGTACCAGCGCTGGCCCTGACCGTGAGTGACGACGCCGACGTCGATCGACTCGTCCTCAAGGATCGGCCCCTGCTCGATATGCAGCTCAAAGAAGGCATGCACGGGATGGGCGCCAACGGGCTCTCCGCCCTTGAAGCCGATGCGCTTCAGTTCGTCGCCCAGCCCCTTGCCTTCGCTGTCCAGCCTCGAATAGGCGAATTCCTTGTCATAGACGCCGGCGAACACGCCCGAGGAGATCATCGCAGGCGCATAGCGCGAGCCTTCCTCGTTGGTCCAGTTCGCGACTTCGATCGGTCGCCGGGTCCGGATGTTGAGGTCGTTGAGCGAACGCACGATCTCGAGCGCGCCGATGACCCCAAGCGCGCCGTCGAACTTGCCGCCGGTCGGTTGGGTGTCAAGGTGGCTGCCGACCATCACTGGGGCCAGCGTGTTGTCCTGGCCTGGGCGACGCGCGAACATGTTGCCCATCTCGTCGACTGTGACCTTACAACCAGCGGCCTCGCACCATTTCCGGAACAATTCGCGCGACTGACGATCGAGATCGGTCAGTGTCAGGCGCTTGACGCCGCCCTTCGGCGTGGCGCCGATTTGCGCCATTTCCATGAGCGAATCCCAGAGCCTTTTCCCGTCGACGCGTACATTCGACAAGTCAGCCATCCACAGCTCCACGACACATTTGCAAACGCTATTATAGCTTTGACCAAATGGTCAAATGGCGTAATGTTGCGCTGCAGCGCTCATCAATTCGGCGCGGCCGCCTCATGCCAAAGCGGCCCGCGGTTCCCAAACCGCGCGACGCCGGGATGACGGGAGGGCGCCGTCCGAGGACCTTATGGCGCGCCGCAGACCGAGACCGACCGTCCGGGAGGAGAGCGAACGCGCGCTCCTCGAGGCGGCCGAATGGATGTTCGCCGAACAGGGATTCGCGGGCGCGACCACCGCTGCGATTGCGCAACGAGCCGGCCTTCCAAAGGCGAACCTGCACTATTATTTCCCGACCAAGGAAACGCTCTATCGGGCGGTGATCGAGCGGGTGCTGACCGCCTGGCTCGCCGCCGCCGCCTCCTTCGACGCAAGCGAGGACCCGACGGTCGCCCTGTCAACCTATATTGGAGCGAAAATGGACCTCGCGCGCGCAATGCCGCTCGCGACCCGCATCTGGTCGGCGGAGATCATGCGCGGCGCGCCGATGATCCAGGATTTCCTCGACACAGCGCTGACCCAATGGGTCGTGTCGCGCGAACAGGTGGTGCGTCGCTGGATCGCCGCCGGCAAGCTGAAGCCGATCGAGCCGAAGTTCCTTTTCTACATGATCTGGGCGACGACGCAGCAATACGCCACCGCCGCACATGAGATGGCTACACTCAACAAGGGGCTTCCGCTCGACGACAAGGCCTTTGAACGCGCGAAAACAGAGGCGATCGAGATCATCCTGCGGGGGGTGGCCGCTGGACAGCCTACGAACGGCCGTTCCGTCGCGCCCTCGTGAACGCCAAGCGCGTTTCGCCGTCGCGAACATAAATTCGAGTTTCGATCTGGTCACATTGACGCGGCGAAACATATATCAGAACGCGGATCGGAACGAGGCGCTGTTCGCTGCTGTGCGAGGCGCGCAGGAGGCGCCAAATGAGACGATCGATCTATTTGCGGATTGCGCTTGGCGCGGCGCTCGCTGGCGTCGTCGCCGGATGTCAAAGCGAGAGCCGAAATATTCCCGTGATGACGATACAACAGGCAAACCAGCTCCCCGCAAGCCAGGTGCCGAGGATATTCAGAGACCCGAGCAACCCGTACGGCTACCCCTACAACGTTCACGAGACGGATGGCCTCAGCCGCAATCCGGACGATTGCAACCGTTGGGGCTGCATAGACAACGGCGGCAGCAAGTGACGGGCTCACGGCGCGGTTGAAACGCGCGTGGCGGTTGCCCTGCGACGAGCGCGCCCCGGGGAATGACGCCTGTGTTTTCGTCCGCTCGCAACAATCAACCGCGCCACCGGACTAAGCACCTAGTCCGACCGCCCAATATTGCCTGTCCCCGCGGCTAAATGATCCTACGATGTATCCATTGACATATAGCGAACTCCTGATCACGATCGAGTGAAAAGCGACTTCGCAAGCGTCGCGATTTGGGATCGGGGACATCGATGAAATCGCTTTGCCTTGCCGTGCTGGCGAGTGTTGGCCTCACTGGTTTCGCTCATGTCGGCCGACGTGCTGCCGACGACAAAGACGGCGCCGGCCGCGCCAGAAAACTGCTTCGCCAGCATCTGGACCTATCTCGACTTCGACGGCCGCCGATTGTCCGTTGTCCTACGGACCGTTCACCCTCTATGCGACGCTCGACGCCGGGCTCATGTACGACATCCAACGGCGCGCCGTGGAGCCCGGCCTTCGTCAATGGCACCCAGGGGCTGATCAGCAAGCAGAGCAATGGCCCGAATGGCTGTGGTCGCCGAACAACATCAATCAGTCGGTCATCGGCATCAAAATGTCGCAGCCGATCGCCAATGGCTGGTCTCTCATAGGCACACTCGAGGCGGGCTTCGATCCCCTGTCGGGCTATCTGTCCAACTCCGCCAACGCGCGCAAGTGATGAACAACGGCTAAGCCGCTCTTGGTCCAGAGCGCGATACGGAGACCCGAGCCGCGCCAGGGCAATGCGTGGGTGGGACAATTACCGCAATTTTTCCTCGGCTTCAGCAACAAGACTTACGGCACGCTGACCGGCTCGGACGCGTTGCACACGCCCTCTCGCTCGACGGACTGATCGCCTACGATCCCATGGGGAGCGCTTACGCCTTCTCGCCATTCGGATTCTACCGGCATGTACACCGGCTTCGGCGACACGGAGCTCGCGCGCTCCAACACCGCGATTAAATATCATTTCATGCGTTTTCTGGCGGCAACTCAAATTTCCGCGTCGCCGGGCTGGCGCAGATCGGCGGCTACGACCAAGGCAATGGCTCCTCGCAAATGTGGCAGGGCCAGATCGGCGGAGACATTCACAACCTTTACGGAGGCACGCTGTCGCTCGACGTTGTCGGCAGCTATGCGGTGGACGGCGCCCTGACGTCGCTTTTCACCACGCCGATCCCGAAATTTTACGGGACTAACGACCTGAAGGCGACACTAACCTTGCGCCCGACGCCAACATACGTCGGCTTCCTCGCGCTACAAAATACACCTGGGGTCCGGCGCAAGTGTTCGCCGGCTGGGAATATTTCCGCCAGGGCAACCCGAGCAACGACTATCCCAACGGGTTCAAGACCATCGCCGGCTATAATGTGCCGGGCAACATTATCGACAGCAAAGCCTTCCCGACCGTCTGGGTCACCACCGACGCGTTCGACATTCAGCGCGTCTACAACACCGTCTGGACGGGAGTTAAATACGCGGTCAACGACCGGTTCGACGTGAGTGGGGCCTTCCACTTCGCCTGGCAGAACAACTTTTCGCCAACGCCATGCAAGGGCCAAGGCATCCACGTCTCGAGTTCCGCCTGCGGTGGAACGTTGGATACGTTCTCGCTCCTCGCCGATTACCGACCACTCAAGCGCGTGGACCTCTACGCTGGCGTCGCATTGTCGAATGTCTATTCAGGCCTCGCGAGCGGCTTCCAGCAAACCCAGAACATCGATCCGACCGCGGGCGTGCGGATCAAGTTCTAGCCGCCGCTCCCGCGCGAACGCCGGCTTCGCCTTGAGCCTGGGCCTCAGAAATTCACCCGGACGCCAATGGTCGGCGCGAAGTTGACGCGATAGAGAAAGCCGCTCGCCAAGCCGCCGGTGACTTGCGACCACAAGAAGCCGCCGTAAGCCTCGACGCGCTTTGCCGGACGATAGCTGATCATCGCGGAGAAGGCGTTGAGAGCGCCGCCACAGCTTGACGCCGAAAGGCCGCCATCCGTGCAAGGGGCGGTGTTATAGTCGTTCTGATAGTAGTGATAATAGGCGCCGGCGACGTCGAGATTGTCCCGAAGAGCATATTTGACGCCTGTCCAGAACACCCTCAGGATCTTGTGTTCGGTATAAGCGGTTGAATTCACAAAGCCCGCGGGAACGGGGTAGTTGCCGACGGCGTTAAAGCCACCGGGATACGCGTCAGTTGGATTGGCGAACAGAATATATTCCCATCCCGAGTAGAGGGCGGCGTCTCCGAACGTATATCTCACCCCCACAACGCCGCTGGTATTGTTGGACAAGGTCGCCTTCAGCGCATTCGCGCTCACTCCTGCTGGAAGCGGAAATTGGGCAAAATTGGATAGCGAGACTGCATCTTTGTTCTTCTCCCCCTCCACGCCGAAACTGAGAGGGCCAAAGTCTCCCGTCATCCCTAGAGAAAGCGCGCCGTTCGAACCGTTGCCCTGGTCGTAGCCGCCGAGTTGATAAAGCCCTGCGAAATGAAATGGTCCGACGCCGATGCGATATTTGAGCGAAGTGTTGTAACGCGCGTCCTGCGTGTCTCCGCCGCCCGCGACGGTATTGGAAACGCCGAGTACGGAAAAGCTTGACGCCGCGCCCATGGGATCAAAGCGGCTCGCGCCGTCGACGATAAGGGAGTTCTGCCGCCCCGCAAGCAGGTCACCGTAAGTCGGATTGCTGAATCCGATATAGGCCTCAGTGTTGAAGAGCTGCCCTGCCCGGCTCGAGTCGCCGTTCGCAGTTTGGGCGTCAAGCGGAGTGGTGTTGTTTTCAACCAGCGACTTCGGGCCGTTGGCGCGCTGCAGAGTGTAAGGGTCAAAACCGTTCTCAAATTTGAAGACCAGCGACCAGTCCGAAGCGATGTGCTCCTCGCCCTTGATTCCGATGTGGGTCTGTCCGAGCCCATTTGGCACGAGCGTGAAGCGGGCGCCGTTGCTGTTCTTCGAAATCAGGGTCTCGACGCCGCTCGGGTAATTGCCGTTGAACGGAACGCCGTGAGATTCGTAGCCCAGGCCGTAGTCAAATCGTCCGTAGAGCCTGATGCCGTTCCAGGCGAGCGGACAATCATCGGGGTCCGCAATGAGAAAGTCATAGACGCTCGCGAAACACGGGTTCGCTGCAGGCGGCGCGGGCTCAGCTGGCGCTGCCTGCTGTTGGCTCGGCAAATCGGCCCCCTTCGCGTCATACGCCAAGAAAGCGGCGGACGCGAAAACCATGGCCGTGCGACAAAATGGCTTGATCAATCGCGCCCAAAGCAGAGATTCGAGGTGGCGCGTATTGTAGCCGCCGATGCGAATGCCGCCAGTAATAAGTCAAAGCCACAAAGGGCGTGTCCGTCGGTCCTTTAGCGCTCAATTGACGCGTGCATCGCCAGGTCAACATCCTGAACGCGGAGCGGGCGCGCGCCCAAAAGGACGCGCCTCCGCACAAACGGTCAATGCGGGGAGCAGCCGCCGAAAATCTGTCAACGCCGCCGGTGCGCCGAATATCGCGATTAGCAATGCGAGCGCGACCAACCACTAGGGACGCTGCAACGCGACCCGGGGACGACCTACGTTTCAGTGAACTCCCTCGGGAGCCTGATTTAGATACCGCGCGGCGGCGATCGCAGCGGGCTCGACAGCCCGAAGCGGAGGAATGGTTGCGTCCGGTTGCCAGCCCCCGCCGAGCGCCTTGTAGAGGCCGACCAGAGATTCCGCCTCGATCTGTTGGGCCGAGACATATTGCTGCTGGAGGTCGAACTGCTGCCGCTCCGCGTCCAAAACGTTCAGGTAGTCGGTCAAGCCGTCTTTATAACGGTCGGTGGCGAGTTGGGTGGACAGATGGGCGGCGGTCAGCGCGCGATCGAGGTTGCGCAGACTTTCCTGCTGCGCTCGATAGGTAATCGTCGCGTCGTCGACTTGTTGCACCGCGGTCAGGATCGATTGCTTGTAGGCGGCCAGTTGTTCGCGCGTCGTCAGATCCGCGACCTCGATCCGGGCGTCGAGCGCCCCGAAATCGAGGAGGGGCCAGTAAACGCCCGGCCCGATCGAGTTGATCCAGTTCGCGGCGCCCACGGTATGCGACGAACGAATTCCGGCTTGGTTGCCGGCCGCCCCGGTCAAGAACACGTCTGGAAACAATTGCGCAACCGCAACGCCGATGCGCGCGGTCGCCCCCGCGACGCGACGCTCGGCCTCTGCGATATCAGGACGTCGCCGCAGCAAATCCACCGGCGCACCGGTCGGAATTCGCCGCGGCAGGGTCGGAATGGGGCCGGGCTTCGCCAGTTCGCTCGCAAGGTCCTCAGGGTATTGCCCCAACAGCACCGCGATCGCATGGCGGCTCGCGTCGATTTGCGCTTCGAGCGGCGCCACCTGGGCCTGGAATGTCGCCAACTGCCGTCTAGCCAGCGCGACGTCCAGTTCGTCGGTGAGCCCGCGGTCGAAGAGGGTCTGCGCGAGCTGCTGACCGTTTTGGGCGACGACGATGTTCTTCTTGAGGACGGCGAGGCGCGCCTGTTCGGCGCGCATATCGAGATAGTCCCGGGCGACGTCGGCCGTGACCACCACCATCACCCAATCCCACGCGGCCTTGAGGGCCTCGACGTCGTAGGCTTGCGCCTCAACCGCGCGGCGGACCTTGCCGAAAAGATCGAGGTCCCAATTCGCCACGAATCCGCCCGCAACCTGAACGCTGCTGAAGCCTGTGCCGTCTACCGCCGATCGGAACGACGGCGCCACGCGATTGCGCGTCTCGTCCGCCCCTGTTCCAACGCCGCCCCCTCCTGTTGCCCCGCCCACCGGAAGCGCCTGACTGGCGATCACCGCCAATTCCGCGCGCGCCTCCTGAATCCGATTTAGCGCGATCTCGAGATCCAGGTTGGCCCGGAGAGCGCGATCCTCGAGGGAATTCAGTTGGGCGTCGTGGAGCGAGCGCCACCACTGCGTCAGGTCGGCGCTCGCCGGTTCGGAACCCTCGCTCTTTTCGCCGGGCCGCGCGAGAGCGAGAAAGCCTGACGGCAAATGCAGGGCAGGCGTACGATAATCCGGACCGACGGAGCAACTCGCCACGGCGGTCGCTACCGCCAGCAACACTGGAACAGACAAGCCCCTCACGTCGCCGACTCCCAACAAAGCCCGGCTCGCCGAAGATGGGCGCGTGGACCGCCCCGCGCGGGTCGGCCCACAAAATCGCAACCGCCGAGCGCAAAAGCGATCGGCGCCGCAAGCCACGTCCGCCACTTCATTCGTCGCGGTCCCGCCCTGTTTGCGCCGTCTCCAAAGCGCTCTTTGAGGGATAGCCCGGCCCTTGTCCAGCTTGTTGTCCTGGCGCCGTTCGGGCCTTCACCCCGGCGGTTGCACGACCCGGACCTCCTCACCGTCGTCAATCGTATCGGGCGGATTGGTCGACAATGCGCGTATCCTGGTTAGCCCGCCAGCGATCTCGACCTCGGTTCCGAGGTCGCGCGCAATCCGGACTTTCTTCAGGACAATCCGGTTGTCACTCCCAAGGATCGCGATCCTGGGCTCGCGTTGTCGCGAAACAGCAGCGCATTGGCTGGAAGGGTCACCGTGTTGGGATCAGGCGGGAGCTGAAAATGGACTCGCGTGAATGCGCCCGGGGCGAGCGCGCCATCCTTGTTATCGGCGAGGAGTTCAACCAGCAGTGAGCGCGATTTCTTGATCGATCGCATGCGAGGTCGTGTCGATTGTGGCGTTGAAGGTGCGGCCGGGATATTCCGGCAATTCGAGGGTCGCCTTCATGCCGTTTTTCATCGCAGCCGCGTATGATTGCGGCACGGGAACGTAGATCCGCATCTGATGAATGTCTGAGACCGTGAACAGGGCCGGCGCGTCGACCGCGTCCGCTTTGACCAGCGACCCGATATCGACATTGCGCGCGGTGACGACTCCATCGAACGGCGCGACGATGTTGGCGAACGCTTTCAGCGCCTTTATCCGATCAAGGTTGGACTGGGCGGCCTCCACCTCGGCGGCCTTTGCGTGCGCATCGCTGTCCTTTTCGTCGACGGCCTGCTGAGACACCGCCGCCGACGAGCGGAGCGAGTTCCATCGGTCGGCCGTCACCTTGGCCAAGGCCATATTCGCCTTGGCCTTGGCAAGTTCGCTTTGCGCCACGGCGACGCTCTGTCGAGCTCCGGCGTGTCGACGACGGCCAGCACGTCGCCTCGGTGAACCTGAGCGCCGATGTCCTTGCGCCATTCGCTGACGTAGCCGCTCACCTGGCCATGAATGGATGCGGTCTCAAAGGCCTCAACATTGCCGGGCAAAACAAGCTCGCGGGCTTTGCCTCCCCGCTTGCGCTGAGACCAACGCGACCGACGGAATCGCCTGCTCGCTCGGTCCATTCCGAGCTTCTGATCGTCGTCGACGGCGCCCGGACATCCCGGTGACCGCGACAGCGACCGCCGCCACGCTGAACAACATGATCGCGCGCCCTGTTTTCACGGGGCGCGATCCCCGGCGGCGATGATGAGGCTCGGCGCGAGCCTCATCAGCGCCGGCCAGTGACGCGACTCCCCCTCCCCGCGATTCCTCCTCAGGGCTGCGACGGCCGCTTCGCGCTTTCCTGGTTCATACTGCTGTCCCCTCCAGCTGTAGGTTCGGCGCGGGCGCGCTCGCCCGTCTTCGATTTGCGCTCGTGAACGAGGCGGAAGACCGCGGGCACGAACAACAGCGTCGCAACCGTCGAGCAGACGAGCCCGCCGATCACCGCGCGGCCGAGCGGCGCATTCAATTCGCCGCTAAGCGCCATCGGCGACATACCGATGATCATCGCCAGCGCAGTCATGAGGACTGGCCGGAAACGGGTGAAGCCTGCGTCGATCGCGGCGGTCACGGCATCGGCGCCCTCCGCAAGCCGCTCGCGCGCGAAACTAACCACGAGGATGCTGTTGGCTGTCGCCACGCCCATGCACATGATCGCGCCCGTCAAGGCGGGAACCGAGAGCGTCGTGCGGGTGATGAACAACATCCAGACGATGCCGGCCAGCGCGGTCGGCAACGCGCTGACGATGACGAAAGGATCGAGCCAGGACTGGAAGTTGACGACGATCAGCAGGTAAATGAGGACGACGGCGAGCGCGATGCCGACGAACAGCTGCTGATAGGCAGAGGTCATCGTCTGGACCTGTCCCACGCAACACGACGCTGGAGCCGGGGGGCAGCTCCTTTGCGGTCTCGTCCACGATTTTCTGGATGTCGGCGGAGACGGCGCCGAGATCGCGCTCATTGTTGGTCGCGAAAATGTCTATGACCGGTTGGACGGCGTAATGCGAAACGACGGCGTTGCTGACGCCGCGTTTGATCGTCGCGACGCCGCCGAGAATCTGCTTATCCGCCCCCGGGAGGCGGGAATGTTCTCCAGATCGGACAGCGATCCAGCCAATATTGCGGCGTCTGGGCGACGATTGGGTATGAAACGCCATTCTTCGGGTTGAGCCAGAACGTCGGCGCGGTCTGGAAGCTGCCGGACAAAGCGTCCTGCAGGTTCTGGGCGACGTCGCGCTCGCTCACGCCGACGATGCTCGGCGCGGGTTCGGTCGACGTCGACGTCGAAAGTCGGCGCATTGAAGGCCTGCTGGATGCGCGCGTCAGCGACGCCCGGGATCGCGGGCGATGCTGCCGCAACAATCTTGTCCGCGTAGGCGCGGTTGGCCTCGATCTTCGAGCCGATGATCTGCACGTCGATCGGCGCGGGCAGGCCGAAATTGAGGATCTGCGACACGATGTCGGCGGGAAGGAACGCGAAGGTCGTGCCAGGAAACATGTGCGGCAGCGTCTCGCGCATCGTCTTGACGTAGCCCGGCGCCTCGCCTCCCGACCGTCCTTCAGGGTGATCAGGATGTCGGCGTCCGCCGCGCCGACCGTGCCGGTATTGGAATAGGCCATGTTGATGCCGCTGATCGGCAGGCCGATGTTGTCGACGATCGAGCCCAACGACTCCGGAGGGATGATTGCCCGGATGGCCGCCTCGATCCTGTCGAGCTCGACCCCGGTCTCCTCGATGCGCGTTCCGGTCGGCGCGCGCACGTGCAGCTCGATCTGCGTGCTTTCGACCGGCGGAAAGAAATTCTGGCCGAGGTACGGCGCGAGCGCGAACGAGCACGGAACCGCGACCAGGAAACCGACGATGAACACGTACGCGGCCGCCAACGCCGTGACCAACAGGCGACGATAGAAGTCCCGCGTGGCTTCAAACCGCCGCTCGAATCCGCGCTGGAAAAGGGCGAACGGATTGCGCGTCGGCGCGCTGGGCCTCGCCGTGGCCATGGGTCTCCTGGCGCGAGCAGAAAGCGCGCCATCGTGTTGACCAGCGTGCGCGAGAGCACATAGGAGCCGATGAGCGCGAAGACGACCGCCTCGGCCATCGGGCGGAACAGATAGCCGGCCACGCCGCCGAGGTTGAACATCGGCACGAACACGATGCAGATGCACAAGAGCGACACGGTGGCGGGAATGACGATCTGCCGCGCGCCGTCCATGATCGCGCTTTCGATGTCCTTGCCCTGCTCGAGGTGGTAATTGATGTTCTCGATCGTCACCGTCGCGTCGTCGACGAGAATGCCGACCGCAAGCGCGAGGCCGCCGAGCGTCATCACGTTGATCGTTTCGCCGGTCGCGGCCAGCAGCGTGACCGAGGTCAGAATCGCCAGCGGAATCGAGACCGTGATGATGAGCGTCGAACGCCAGCTGCCGAGAAAGATCAGGATCATCAGCCCGGTCAACGCCGCGGCGACCACGCCCTCGAAGATGACCGAATTCACGGCCGCGTTGACGAACGTCGACTGATCGCTGACTGCGTCCAGCTGCAGACTCGACGGCATGGTCTCGCGCAGCTTCGGCAAGCAGCGCCTTGACGCCGTCGATGACGTCGAGCGTCGAAGCCGAGCCCGTCTTCAGGATCGTCATCAAGACGGCGTTAGAGCCGTCGACGCGCACCATGTTGATTTGCGGCGGAGCGCCGGAATGTGCGTAGGCGACGTCGCGGATGAAAACCGTCGACCCGTCGACGATGCGAATGGGCAGATCGTTGAGTTCGTGCGACGCGGGCTGGCGAACTCATTGAGCGAGACCACGTATTCGAATTCGCCGACCTTTTCGGTGCCGACCGGAGTGATGATGTTCTGCTGCGCGATCGCCTTGACCACGTCCTCCGCGGATAGGCCGTAGGCTTGCATCTTTTGCTGATCGAGATCGACCTGGACCTGGAGCACCTTGCCGCCATAGGGCGAGGGAATCGCGGTGCCGGCGACGGTGGAGAGTTGAGGACGGATGAAATTCTGGCCCGGGTCGAAGATCTGCGCCTGTGACAGCGAGTTGCTGGACAGCGCCAGTTGGAGCACAGGCACGCTCGAAGCGTTGAAGCTCAGGACGAAGGGCGGCGTGATGCCCGTCGGCAAGTATTTGAGCACGGTCTGCGAAGCGGCGGTGACCTGAGCCAGCGCGCAGTTGATGTTGACGCCAGGCTGGAAGAAGATCTTGACGATCGCCGTAGCGCGGCAGCGACTGCGACTCGATGTGCTCGATGTCGTTGACCTGGCGCTTAGCGTGCGCTCGTAATAGTAGATGACACGTTCTGACATGTCGTCCGGCGGCAGGCCGTTGTAGGTCCAGACGACCGCGACCACGGGAATGCCGATATTGGGGAAAATGTCGGTCGGCGTCCTGATCGCCGCCGCCACGCCGAAGATGACGATCAGCATCGCCATGACAACGAACGTATAGGGCTCTACTCAGCGCGATGCGGACGATAGCGAGCATTGGTCACTTCTGATGGCGCAGCGCCGTTCGCCAACGCACGCGACGCCCTCGCGACAAAACCTCGCCGCGACGGCGTCAGGCGCTAAAATATCGCAGGCGGCGGTCTAAATCCCATTAAAATATAATTTCGTCATGTAGGAATCCGGCAGACCAACCCCATCAGGCAGGTTCGCGAGCTAGCCTCACCGCCGGCGCGGACGACGTGGCGCGCAACTCGAAGCGCGCGCCCGGTTTGTTGTCCTCAACCGTCAGTTTGAAGCCATGCAGATTGGCGATGGTCTCGGCAATGCTGAGGCCGAGCCCGTGTCCCGGCGTTTGGCCGCTCCGCTCGCCGCGATAGAAACGGTCAAATATCTTTGCCCGTTCCTGCGGGGGCACGCCAACGCCGGTATCGCTCACGAGTACAAACGGTCGCCCTTCGGTCATCCGGGCCCCAATCCGCACCGACCCGCCGGCAGGGGTGAACTTGATTGCGTTGTCGATCAGGTTCGAAAGGGCTTCGCGCATGAGGTCCTGGTCGCCGCGCACGGGGACGGGCTTCGCCGTATCTGCAATCATTGTCACACCCTTCGATTCTGCGAGCGGTTCATAGAAATCGAACACCTGCTCGCAAATCGCCGCAAGATCGAAATCTCGAAACCGCGTCTCCCGGGCGCCATTTTCGACCGCCGAGATCCTCAGTATCGCCGAGATCGTCACCGACGCCTTTTCGATTTGGGCGAGAGCCGCCTCCATGGCCTCCCGTAATTGTTCGATCCGGGTCTCGTTGTTGAGCGCTCGTTCGATCTTGGCGCGGGCGACGGCCAGCGGGGTGCGCAAATCGTGAGCGATAGTGTCGCCCGCGCTCTTGAGCTGCTCGAGCAGGCGCGCGATTTCGTCGAGCATAAGGTTGACCGCGTGCGCCACTCTGTCGATATCCCCGTCTCTATTGGACACCGGCAGACGCGAATCGAGTTCGCCATTCATGATCCTGACAATGGCGCGGTGGACGCGCTCGAACCGGTGAGAGGCGCGGCGAGCGATAATCGCGCCGATCAGCAGGATAAGGAGCGCCGTGGGCAGAAGCGCGATCGCCAGGGTGCGGAGCAGCGTCTCTTGAAGGATATGGACCTCTCGGAGGTTGCGCCCGAGCACGAGCGTGCCCCCCTCCGTTAGCCGTCTGGCGACAAAAACAGTCGGCTCGCGAGCCCCGCCGTCGGTCCGCGCCAGTTGGTCCGGAAAGAAGTGCGCTTGGCCGTCGACCGGAACTGACGGAATGCTCGCCGCCTTCCCGAATACAACGCGGCCTTCCACATCGATCAAAGCCGCGAAGTCGAGCCGGCGGACGTCGCGGGTCAAGGGCAGCTCGAACGCATGGCGCAGCTCCGCCTCGCTGTCGCCCTGGCTCTCTGCCGCCTCCTCGACCAGCAGGGCTCCCACCCGCTGAAATTCAGCGCTGGAGACTTGCATGTAGATGAAGGCGAACGCCGCCGCCGTCGCTAACGAAACCGCAACGGCGAACGCGAGCGCGAGGCGAAAAGCCTGTGCCTTGAAGACCTCACTGATCCGCATGGAGCTTGAAGCCGACGGCGCGGATATTGACAATGAAGCGTCGCACGCCCGTAGGATCGAGCTTGCGCCGCAAATTGCCGATCTGGACGTCGACCACGTTCGTTTGCGCCATAAAGTTGAAATTCCAAACATCCTCGAGCAACATCGCCCGGGTCACGACCTGCCCGGGGCGGCGCATGAAATACTCGAGCAGGGTGAATTCCCGCGGCAAGAGATCAACCGGCTTGCCGTCGCACCGGACGCTCCGTTCAACGAGATCCATCTCCAGGGGGCCGACCTGCAGACGCGTGAGTCGCGCGTCGCCGCCCCGACGCAGGAGGGCTTCGACTCGCGCCGAGAGTTCGCGGATGTCGAACGGCTTCACCAGATAATCGTCGCCGCCCGCCTTCAGTCCGGTGATGCGATCATCGACCGACGAGAGCGCGCTAATCACGAGCGCCGGCGTAGCGTTGCCTTCGGCGCGCAGCGCTTCGATGATCGAGAGCCCATCCTGGCCTTGCAGCATGCGATCGATGACCAGAACTGCGGGGCCTGAGCGCGCCGCACGCAACCCTTCGTCCACTGTCTCGGAAAGCTGCACCGGATGGCCATTCGCCTGCAATTCGAGGCGAATCTCATCGGCGAGGTCGCGCTCGTCTTCGACGACCAGAATAGGAGCGCCCGCCGGCGTGTCGATCGGCGGGTTGCTCACACTCTCGAAAGGTGGATTCACGGCTCGATTCCCAGACGCCATGGCGCCGCCAGATCTATCTACCCGTAAAGATGGCGCCATAATGTTGGACCGGCCAAGCCTCGAAGGCGCAAAAAGCCCGCGTCGCTTGGAATCGAAACGGGTCAAGATTAGGCCTCGGGCCTGTTTGGATTGGCGAAATGGTCGTCCAAGGACAGCGATAATCATCGAGCTTGGCTCTGACAAAAATCTTTTTTACCTCATCCCGCCTCTTTGTCGCCAAGTTGTAACATTGGCGGGCTAAGGACGATTCCGTCGAAATTGTGTCAGGTGGAGCGCCTTGATGCCTCCACATACTTACGCGTGCATCAGGCTATAGCCGCGCTAAATAAGCTATTGTTTCGCCGACTCAAAAGCATCGGCTGTGATCAATCTGCAACAACCTAAAAAAAGTCGATAGTATGGCGAATTTATTGTTTGTCTATGACGCCCGGCGGAACTAGTTTTCATAACGTAATTGGATTCGAGTTGAGACGAGTACCGATCGCGTACGGGAATACCAGATCCTTTCGCGATCTATTCGTAAACAACTTCCGGCAACGGCCCGGATCGAGCGAATGCAGAGGGAGGAGACGCAACTCGCGCTCAGGCGCGGGCATCGGTGGGAAGCGACTGGAATTGGAAAGTTGTCACGCGCGCGGGCCGATGGCGTCTTCGGTCCCACGAGGAGGGGTTTTTAATGAGAAAGTTCGGAATCGGTTTGGCGATTGCAATCGCCTCCGTCGGCGCGGCTCGCGCCGCCGATTTGCCGACGAAAAAAGCGGTCGCGGCTGCGCCCGTCAACTGCTTCGCAAGCGTCTGGACATGGCTCGATTCGACGGCCGCTGATTGTCCCTTGAGCTGGGGCCCCTTCACCGTTTACGGCACCGTCGACGTGGGCGTGGGCTATGAAAGCAACGGCGCGCCTTACACCGCCGCGTGGAATAACGGCGTCAACAGCTTCGTCACCAAACAGAGCTACGGCGCCAAATGGCTGTGGACGCCGAATGGCCTCAGCCAGTCGGTCGCCGGCATCAAGATGAGCCAAAGCCTGGCCCCACTTGGGCTACCCGGCTGGTCGCTGATCGGCACGGTCGAGACCGGGTTCAACCCCTACTACGGCTATCTCGCCGACGCCCAGCGCTCGCAGGTCCAGAACAATGGCAAAGCGCTGCCGCTACAGGGAGCCAACGCCGATTCGAGCCGCACCGGGCAGTGGGATAACTCGCAGGCGTTCATCGGTCTTAGCAACAAGACATACGGCACCCTCACCGTTGGGCGCGTCAACACGCTGTCGCTCGACGCGATCAACTCTTACGATCCGATGGGCGGTTCCTACGCTTTCTCGCCGCTGGGTTTCTCGGGCTCCTACGCTGGGTTCGGCGACACCGAGGCGGCGCGCGCCAATACGGCTGTCAAGTACCGGGTGGAAATTCCCGAACCCGCGTTCTACGGAGCGAATTTCCGCCTCGGCGGCTTGGTCCAGTGGGGAGGTTACGATCAGGGCAACGGCACCAACGGCCTTTATCAGGGCCAGGCTGGCGCCGACTTCAACCTGTTTCAAGGAAACCCCTACGGCGGCGTCCTGTCGATGGACTTCATCGGCAGCTGGGCTAAGGACGTGGCGAACTTAGGCACCTTCACCGGAAGCTGCACGACGGTGACGAAGGGACCGCTTGCCGGCCAAACCGGCTGCACATCGGGCATTCCACTTGGCTACGCCAACACCGACCTCCAAGCGACGCTGTCGAACAACACTGGCTTTTTGTTCACCGCCAAGTACAAGGTGCAAGCGCTGACGCTATTGGGCGGCTACGGATGGTATAAGCAGGCGAACCCGAGCGACGACTACCTGAATGGCTTCAAGACGATTGGCGGCTGGGATGTCCCGGCGACCATCAACCAGAAGCTCGCTGGCGCCAAAGCGTTTCCCACCGCTTGGACCAACTTCACCAACTACAATGTTAATAGAATTGCCCCTTACTTCTGGGTCGGCGCCAAATATGCGATCACGCCTCAAATCGACGTGACCGGCGCCTATTACTACGAACAGCAGTCTGATTTTAACACTTCGGCTTGCACCTACGGAAACAGTACAATCGTCCAGCCAGATGGAAACAAGCTGGTCATAAACCGCGAGAGCAGCAATAAATGCGCGGGCGTGCAGGACGCTTTTTCCGCCCTCATCGACTGGCGGCCGGTCAAGCGCGTCGACCTCTACGCTGGCTTGATGGTTTCCAATGTCTACGGCGGGTTTGCGAACGGGTTCCAGGCGACCCAGAACATCGCCCCAACCGCAGGCCTGCGCATCAAGTTCTGACCGTCTCTGCTCAGGGCCGCCGCACCGAGTGATCACTGCGGACGGGTAGAAAAAGCGCCGCGGGGCGTTCGTCCCGGCGGCGCTTTTTTTTGGTGACATTACACTTGACATGGCAAGTGTAATATCGCCATTTTTTTTGCTAAAGCGCCTCGCGAAGCGCGGTGCTCGACCGTTGCTGCCTGCGCCGCGCGGACCGCTTCCGGCTGCCAAGGAAAGGACAGCGGACCAGGGCGGGCTGGGTTGCCTCAAGACGGCCAAAAGGAAAGGATCGAACGACAATTTCTTGCAGTAAATCAGAAATCAAGTTACGCTTGCCCCATGCGCAATCCTGCCTTTCCGCACGCCCAGGACCGATGGTCCCGACCCGTCCGGCTGCAACCGGAGGGAAAACCGCGAAGAAAAATTTTTCTCCACTTATGCCTCGTAACCCATTGATAAGTCTAGATTCGGACGAGAGAATCCAAGGAAATCCAAGGAAATCCAACCCTCATAAGCGGGGGTTTCCGCAACCAAACCGCGACGGGGCAAGAAAATCCAAACGGGTCGATCGGACCGACGCTGCGGGGCCGCCGCCGAGGAGGCGGCCAATCGACCTCGATCCAAATACAAAGCGCGCTAGGCTTCCACGCGACTAAAGGCGTCAAGCAAAACGGCGAACCCTCCCGACCTTCGAACCACGTTCACAAGGGTCGCTTGATTAAATTATACTAAGTCTATAGACATAAAATTATTAAGACGGAACCGCGCTCTGACGCAAAGCGCGCCAGCTCGATCGGGGGACTTCATGACGGCTCGGATAGGCATTTTCGCGCTCGCACTTGCGCTGGGCTCCGCGGCGAACGCAGCGGACCTGCCGACGATCAAGTCGGCTCCGACGCCTTCGCAAACGAACTGCTTTTCGAGCCTCTGGACCTATTTGAATTCAAGCGCCGCGGATTGTCCCCTGAGCTACGCGGGCGTCACCGTCTATGCGACGATTGACGCCGGTCTCGGCTACAGCTCCAACGGCGCGCCTGCCAGCGGCACTTACTCCAACAGCGTTTACAGTTTCGTCGGCAAGCAGAGCCACGGAGCCAAGTGGCTGTGGACGCCGAACGGCATCAGCCAATCGGTGGTCGGGATCAATATGAGGGAGGCGATTCCGTGGCTCCCGGGCTGGTCGCTCGTCGGCGCCCTGGAAAGCGGATTCAACCCCTATTCCGGCAACCTCGTCAACGGACCACGCTCGCTCGTACAGAATAATGGCCTGCCGCTCGTCCTCCAGAGCGCAAACAGCGACTCGAGCCGCGCCGGGCAATTTGACAACTCGGTCGGATACATCGGCCTCAGCAATCGGACTTTCGGAACGCTCACCGTCGGCCGGGTGACCTCGCTGACGCTCGACGGCGTCATCGCGTACGATCCGATGGGCGGCTCCTATGCCTTCTCCGCGCTAGGCTATTCCGGCTCCTACGCGGGCTTCGGCGACACGGAGACCAACCGCGCCAACACCGGTGTGAAGTACCGGGTGAACTACGAGAACTTTCACGGCGGGGCCCTGGTGCAATGGGGCGGTTATGCCCAGGGCAACGGCACGACCGGCCTCTATCAGGGCGATATCGGCGCCGACTTTGAAGACCGCTTTGGCGGCCTCTTTTCGGTGGACCTCGTCGGCAGTTACGCTCGGAACGCGGTCAGCCTCTCTAACTTCACCGGCTCCTGCTCCACGCCCACGACGGGTCCCCTCAAGGGCAAGACCAGCTGCAGCAACGGGATCCCGAACTTCTACGGCCCCGACGACCTGAAAGCGACGCTGTCCAACAACAGCGGTTTTACGCTGCTCGCCAAATACAGATGGGGCCCGGTGACGCTCTCGGGCGGTTGGATGTGGTGGCAGCAAGCAAATCCCAGCGACGACTATTTGAACGGCTTCGAGACACTGGGCGGCTACAGCGTTCCCGCGACCATCGTCACGACCAACAAAGCCATCGCGAAACTCTTTCCGACCGCATGGACAAATACCACCGCCTATAACAAAATGCGGGTCGTCAACGTCCCCTTCATCGGCGCCAAATATACGATTAGCTCTCAGCTAGACGTAAGCGGCGCCTTTTATTACGAGGCCCAGAACAACTATAATTCCTCGACCACGCCCTGCGCCTACGCCAAGACCAGTTTTGTCCAGCCAAGCGGGAACGTTCTCAACGTTATCCGCGAAAACAATAACGCTTGCGCCGGCACGCAATACGCCCTTTCGGCCATGATCGATTATCGGCCGCTCAAGCGCGTCGATCTCTACGCCGGCGTGATGTTCTCGAACGTCTATGGCGGCCTCGCGAACGGGTTTTTGGCAATCCAAAACATCGCCCCAACCGCTGGCTTGCGCGTCAAGTTCTAGGAAGGCCGACTTCGGTCGCTTAAGCCTTCGGCCCCATTACCTGCGGTCGATGCAGCCCCACCTCATGCAATCGTCGGGATTGCGGCTCAGGCCGTCGGTCCGATGGATGTTGTAAGGCTCGTGCTGGTAGGGGTTCGGGCTTCTGAACACCGTCGGCAGTTGGTCCGGGGGGAGCCGCAATGCGGCCCGCAGCGTCATGACCGGAATGCTTTGGTCTTGGGCGCGCACCGCAATGGGAGTGGCCAACGAACCCGCAAGGGCGGCCGCAACCGCCAGCCGGCTTAGGGGTGCTACCCTCATTTGCCTCCTCCTCGCTTCGGCAGGGCGGCGCCGCCGCAAGCCATCGCATTATATCACTCGAGATATTAGGCGGGCGGCCCCCGAAGGCAAATAAATTCCAATTCATAGAGTCAATGATCGTACGTTTCCACGCCGTGCAGGTGACTGCCGTCGAGTCCAGCCGTTAGTTGACGAACTTGAAGTAGTCCGCGCGGACGGATGCGGACGCGCCCCGTGCGTCGTCGATCAATCGCGATCCAATGAGTTTCAGGTTCGCCGAATGGAGAGCGTCAAAGGCGGGGATTGGCTTGTCGGAGACGATGGCGAGCAGCATCTGCATCGGGCCTATGGAACTCGCGTCGGCGGTCAGCGGCACGCTGAAGGTTGCGGAATTGCCGCTCGAGTCAACCTTCGTTTCCAGTCTGTGCACGAGGCCGTCGTTGTCGACGAGCACCAGGTAGAGACGACGCCGTTCCAGGTTTGAAATCGTGCCCAACAACGGCTGTCCCGGTCCGACTTGATAGTTCTGCAACGTCAGTCGGGGCGGCTGCCGGCCGCCCGGCGCCGCGAGGCGGACAAGATCGAGGGCGGGACACTGCTCGGCGGTGATCGGCGCCACCCTCAGGTTTGCCTCGACCCCGACCTCGCGCTTGTAGGCGGAATCGAAGCGGCGGAACGGCTCGATCGCCTGGCCGACCGCTTGGTACTCGTGCGGCTTTGTCGAGCCAGGGAGCGGCTCGACAAGAAAGCACTCCCCTCCGTCAAACCGCGCGATGAACGCCTTGGCCTTTTCCTCCGTCGAGGCGGCCGCGACGGGCGGAGGAAGCGGCTCGCTCGGCGCTAGCGAGGTCGGTTGCGGCGGGTGTGTCTCCTCGCGCGCGGCCATCTGTGGCATGGCGCCGACGGACGGCGCGACGGGCGCAGCGTTTTGGCCAACCGGAGCCGGCGCCGCGGCCTGAACAGTCGGCGGGGACGGGGGCGGCGTGGAGACTTGCGGAGCGGCCGACTTCGGCGGCGCTGCTGGTTGGGGCAAGACCGGCAGGGGAGATGGTTTCTGCGAAGGCGCCGGGATGGGCGTCTCGAGCTTCGCGGCAGGCGCCGGCGCCGGTTTGTCGCTGACCACAAGCGTCGCCGTCATCTGCGCTGTTCGGTCATGGAGGTTGGTCGCAACGATGCGAATGGAGGCGCTGGTCGCCTGCTGGGGGACGCCTTCGATCGCGCCTTTTCCGCCGCCGGCGTCGCTGAAGGTCAGGCCGTCCGGCAATCCACTCGCGGCCAGCCGCAGCCCCTTGCCGCCAGGATCAGCGAAGGTCGGCAACTCCACTCGATAATCGGACCCGACCGTGGCGGCCGGGAGGTCGACATTTGCCTGCGCGGCCTTTGGAGGCAAGGCGTCAGCCAGCGTTTCGGCTGTCACCGGGCGTGGCGCCGGACCGGAGGGTTCCGGCAGGGGCTCAATTCGCGCGGTCTCCGGTTGTGCGGGAGGATTCGATTCCGGTGGCGTCGATGGCGTGCCTGTCCCCTGCTGCGATCCCGAAGGAGCGAGCGGGGGCGTTTGCTGCGATGTCAGCGGCGGCAATTTCGGGGATGTCGTCGCCATCTCACCCGGACCCGCCGACGGCCGCGAGAATGTCCCAGCCCAGCGGCCAAGGTCGTCGCGAAAGACATAAGCGGCCCCGCCCAGGCTCAAGACGGCGATCACGGCGCCGATCAAAGCCGGCGTTTTGCCGGTGCGCGCGCTGGCGACGGGAGGGGCTTTCAGCGCCCGCGCCGCTGTCGGCGCCGGCGGCTGCCAGGCAGCGACCTCGGCCATGCTCGAAGGGCGGTTCTCGGGCAGGGGTTGCAGCATCGCTTGAAGGAGCGGCCGCATGGTTGGATCGACCCAGGCAAGTTCGGCGGGAATCACTCGCCGCTTGTCGACCATCTCCGCTTGCGACCCCGCCATGTCGATGGGCTTGCCGAGCAGCGCCTCGGCGAGGACGAGGCCGAAACTGTAGATGTCCGACTTGGCGGTGACGTCGGCGCCCGCAAGCCCCAGCTGTTCAGGTGACGCGTAGTTCAACTTGCCAGCGAACCCGCCGCCGAGGATTGTCGCTTCCCCCGCGCGCCGGGCGCGGGCGATGCCGAAATCGATAACCTTGGCGCTGCGAACGTCGCCGTCCGGCATGATCAGATTGTCAGGGGAAATGTCCCGATGCACCACGCCGTGCTCGTGCGCCGCCTTCAGCGCGGACGCCACGCGCTTTTGCAGGATTCTAACTTCCGCAAGAGGAAGCGGTCCTGAACCAAGACGTTTCTTGAGCGACGGTCCCTCGACGAACTCCATCGCAAGATAGGCGCGCTGAAGTTCCGGATCGACCGAGAAGACGAAATAGCGCACGATCGCATCGTTGGTGAAACTGTGCAGGATCGAGGCTTCGCGGCGGAAAAGATCCAAGATGTCGGGGTCGTTTGAAAATTCCGGGCGGATCATCTTGATCGCGACCGGGTCTCCCGTTTGGATGTTGAACCCCCGATAGACCTCGCCCATGCCGCCTTGGGCGACCAATCTTTCAATTTCATAGACATTGTTGAGGCGCGTCCCGGGCCTCATGCTCCTAGCGGCGGAGCGTTGAATGACGGTTCGATCCTCCTCCACGGATTTCCGCTCCAAATCAAATCGAAGATCTAATTGCCCGACCCAATGATCCGCCAGGGCCCAGTTTCATTCCTACGAACCCCTCCCCCGGTCCGATCGTCAATTCAATATTTGACGTACGCTAGGCGCTTGATGATAATTTCTCAAGGTTCGCATTTGCCCACCTTCATTTAAGGACACTGTCCATGCGCGCGTCCTCAACATTTGCGTTCGGCGCGGCGGCGGCTCTTGTCGCTTCCTTCATCAGTCTCGCTCCCGCTTACGCCGATCCCGCATATTCTTCAGAAAACGTGGTCCAAATCTTCCTCAAGCAGAAAGGCGCGCTGACCGGCGGCAAGACCCGCGCCCTCTGTGTTGGCACCGCGGCCGACTGCAAGAAGCAGGAGGCAGCCGAGGCTCCGCCTCCGGTTCAGTTCGACCTCCTGGCGAATTTCGAGTTCAACTCTGAAGAGCTCACGCAGGCGGCGCGAGAAAACCTGGACCAGTTCGCCAAGGCGATCAAAGATCCGCGGCTCGCCGGCTCGAAATTCGAGATTGACGGCCATACCGACGCCACCGGACCCGAAGACTATAACCAGGGCCTGTCCGAACGCCGCGCGGACGCTGTCGTCTCTTACCTCGCTTCGGACGGAATCGATAAGTCGCTGCTGGTGGCGAAAGGCTTCGGCAAGTCCAAGCCGCGCGTCGCCAATCCTTACAGCCCGGAAAATCGACGCGTCGAAACGCATCTCAGCGAATGATCGGGGCGCGCTGCCCCGACCACCCTAATGTGAGGTGCAGCGGACGCCGCTCGGCGGCAAGGACTTGAGCTTCCCATGAGCCGTCGAGGCGGGGTCGTCGGTCTGGCTGCGTCGATCCTGATGGCTTGCGTCTGCGCAGGCCTTGTCGCGTGGCGACTGACGCCGCCGAGACCTCAGCCTCCTGTGCCCCCTGCGCCTGTCGCCCCAAGCCCGGTCGCAACTCCGGAGCCTCCCATCAGGCTTTCGACGATCATCGATCTGCCGGGCGATCCGGTGCTGGTGCGACGGGGCGCGGTTCTGGCGCCGAAAGACGCTCTCGTCTCCGTCCCGGCGAGATTGGGACAGCAGGCGCCGCAAACGCCGGCGAAGGCGTTCTTCGTCAATTCGACCCTCGTCTCCTCCACCGGCGGCTACATGGGGAAATTTCAGGAAGCCGGGCAAGAGGCCGACGCGCTCGCCGCACAATTGGCGATGAACTCGGCGCAAATCGCCACCGCCCAAAACGAGCCGGACACCGGTTCCGACGATGACGGCGGCGCCGAAACGCCGGCTGACGCTCAAAGCCAATTTCTGACGAGCGCGAACAGCAACCAGCTTGAGATCAACCTGGGCGGATCGCGCGGGCAGCCGCAGCTCAAGGAAACCGTCCTGAAGCCCCTGGTGGCGGACACGATCAGCAATCTCTTGATCGCCAACGGCTACGATGGGGACAGCGCGCGCATGATCGAAAGCGCCGCAAAGGACTCGCCAGCCCACATCCAAACGCTGCCGCCCCAAAGCGTGGCCGTGGCCGTGGGCGCGCTGGACCTGGCGGGCGCGTACCGGATCAAGCAGATCGCCATCTTCGAAAACGGCGAATACGTCATCACGATCGCGGCGAAGGACGATGGCGGGTATGAGCAGGCCGCTGAGCCGATCATCCCGGCGCAGGTGCTCGACGATTCGCTCAGGAACCAGAGCATCGGGACGCGCTTCTCGATCGCCGACGGCGTCTATAGCGCCGGCATCCGCAACGGAATGCCGGATCCCGTCATTCGCGAGACGATCCAGCTTATCAGCCGCCTCGCCGACCTGCGCTTGCCGCTGCAGGCCGACCAGACGTTGCGCGTTCTGTTCGAGCCGGAGTTCCGGGACAAAAGCAAGGCGGCCGGCAAGGTGGTCTATGTCAGCCTGCACGGGAACTCGATCGCCATCGATTGCTATGCGTTCGAGGGGAGCGATGGCGCCTTTCGTTGTTTCGATCCGAGGGCGGGCAGCGAGGGCGGCGGAGAATCGATGCCCATGCCGCCGTCTCTGGGCAACAGCGGCGCGACCAGCGTCGGCGGAATCCTTTCTCCCATCAAGGGCGCTCCGATCACGTCGCTCTACGGGCTCCGCTTTCATCCCATCCTTCACATCCTGCGATTGCATGCCGGCATCGACTTCGGCGCAGCGGTCGGATCGCCCGTCCGCGCGGCCGCAGATGGGAAGATCGAAATCGCCGGCCCGGTCTCCGGCTTCGGCAACCACGTCCGCATCCAGCATGCCGGGTTCGAGACCTCCTATTCGCACCTCTCCGAAATCCCCGAGGCGATCCATCCTGGCGTCGAGGTCAAGCAGGGCGACATCATCGCGCTCTCCGGTAACACCGGCCTTTCGACCGGCCCTCACCTGCACTTCGAGTTCTACCTGAACCGCGACGCCGTCGATCCCCTGCCCCATCTGGGCTCCGAGATTCAGACCGCCGCGGCGTCGCTCAAGGGCCCGGTCATTGCGACCGCCGCGGCGGCCAGCGCGCCGGGCGCGAGCGTCACCGCAAGCGAGATCGCCGCCTTTCCGTCGATCAAGGCCTATCTCGACGGAGAGATCGCGACCCTCATGAACTAGCCCACCGGCCCGATCCAGGGCTCACGCGTCCGCCGGTCGGCGAGAAGTGACCGCCAAAGCCGGGGCCTGGCGAGGAAAATAACTCCCAATAAACGCCAGTAAACGCTAGGGGCTGTCCTCAATTAGGGGATTCGCGAATCGGGTAAAGCGTGATTCATAGGGAGCCTTCTTTTTGGGAGGCTTTCGGTGCGGCGCTACGGATTGCGCGACGACCAGTTTGCGCGGATTGAACATTTGCTGCCGGGTGTCCGGGACATGTCGGACGCAATAGCGAATTGGGCAATCGACTTTTCGTTGAGGCGGTGATTTGGAAATTTCGGTCGGGTGCGCCGTGGCGCGATCTGCCCGAGCGGTTCGGCCACTGGAAGACCATTCACACGCGGTTCTCGCGGTGGGCGGAGAACGGCGTATGGGAGAGTCTTTTCAAGACGTTGGCTGACGATCCGGACAACGAATACGCGATGATCGACGCCACCATCGTTCGCGCGCATCAGCATAGTGCGGGCGCACTCAAAAAGGGGGTCTCGATCAAGCCATAGGCCGCTCGCGCGGCGGCCTGACCACCAAGATCCATGTGATTGTCGACGCCTTGGGCAACCCGTTGGCGCTTCGCCTCACCGGCGGCCAAGTCCACGACATCACCCAGGCTGAAGCCCTCGCGGCTGAGGTGAAGCCCGAAGCCCTCCTCGGCGACAAGGGCTACGACGCCGGCGCCTTCATCGAGAGCCTCGAAGTGCGCGCCATCAAGCCGGTCATCCCGCCAAAGTCGAACCGCAAGGTCGCTCGCGATTGCGACTTCGCCCTCTACGCCGAACGCAATCTCATCGAGCGTTTCTTTCAATTCATCAAACAGTTCCGAGGCATCGCGACCCGCTACGAAAAAACCGCACGCAATTACCTCGCCGGCCTCCATTTGGTCTGCGCCCTGGCTTGGCTCAAATGAGGACACGCTCTAGTAAAATTGCTTTCATTTGCTAGCGTTTATTTTTCCGAATCGAGACTTTTCAATGGGTTACGAGCGATTGGAGTAAAAAAATTCTTTCCCCGTTCCAACCACCGATCCAAATTCAAATTCCCTCATCGCCTTTCGCCCTCGCGTTCGTCTCAGGTCGCCGCGACCCGCAGAGCCGATATGTCGAGCAGGAAGATGTATATCATGAAATCCTATTCTAGAGAAGAAATTGTCGCAGCCTCCCTCATTCCTTCGACCGCGCCACCTTTGCGTTGAGTTCGTGTAGGTGCGGCGGTCCGCTTCGCTGAGCGCATCGTCGCCCAGCACGATGTCCAGCTTTCGGATCGTCCCGCCGAACAGCCCATCCTCGAGCCCTCCACTGATCGCTCGCCTTCGCCTGTTCCGAACCGACCCGAGCAGGCAATGACGCCAATTCAGCTGAATTTTACTCGAGAATCCTTCGCAAAAAACTTTACGGTACTAAGGTTCGCGGATAGGTACACGCCTCTCGCTCATTCAAAATGGATTTGAGGGCGCAAAAGTCTTGCTCTCCAGACCACTCAGCAGTCGCGCCCACGCGCTCCAGCGATGCTTTTGCCCAGATTCAGGAACGCGGCAGCCGAGCGATTGGTCAACGCTGCGACAGCGCGCCTATCGGCCCGACCCATCCGGGGTTGACGGCGCCTACAAACTGCTGGCCGCAGAGATCGTCTGGTCCTTGTGAACTCCTGGGGCCGCCTTTCCAGGTCGCCGGCCGTCTGATGAAGTTCCTGAAAGATTTGCGCCTTCGCCTGGAATTTGTCGTGGTCTGGCTCGCGGTTGTCATTGCGCGCGCCATGCCCTTGCAAGTGGCTTCATGGCTCTCCGGAAAGCTCTGGCGCCTGATCGCGCCGCATCTCAGCCGGCAAAAGCGCGCGCTCGCCAATCTCGAACTCGCCTTGCCCGAAAAGTCGCCGGGTGAACGTAAGGCGATCGCCGCGGCAATGTGGGAAAACCTTGGGCGAACCTTCGCCGAGAGCCTTTGCATCCCGACGGTAATAAAGAGCGATCGCATCGTCTTCGAACCGGCGGAGAGTTTCGACGCGGCGGCGAGCGGCGCGAAGCCTTTCATCGTCTGCGGACTTCATTTGGGAAACTGGGAGATTCTGGCGCATGGAGGCCAGCGGCTCGGTATTTCCCTCATTGGCGTCTATCAGCGCCTGTCCAACCCTTATGTCGACGCCTTGACGCGCAGCCTGCGCGAACCGCTCTACAAGGCAGGTCTGACGCCCAAAACTCCGGTGGCCGCGCGCGTACTCTTGGGCGCCATCAAGGATGGCGCCAGCCCCTGCTTCCTCGCCGACCTCAGAGACGACAACGGGCCGTTCGTGCCTTTCTTCGGACAGCCCGCGCGGTCAACTGTCTTTCCCGCGCTGCTCGCCCGCAGGACGGGTGTGCCGCTTTACGCCGGCGCCGCGTTCCGTCGTCCGGGCGGACGTTTCAGCATTCGCATCGTGCCCATCTCGATGCCGCAGACGAACGACAGCGCGGCCGACGCTCTCGCGGCGACAGAAACCCTGCAGCGCCAATTCGAGGTTTTCATCCGCGAGGCGCCCGACCAATGGATGTGGGCCCACCGGAAGTGGGGCTGATCGCGCTCCGCACAAGCGCTGCTTTCCGCGGGCAAAGGTCCGGCTCCGGCCCGCAAGGCCGCGCAAAAATCAGGCCGAACCGCGCCTGGGTCGCCAAACGGAAGACGCGCGAGCGGTCCACGCTTGCGCCGCTCGGTAGGACGCTTCCATAGCGCCCTGCCCCTTCAAGAACCCTACCTTTTTTCGTTTGTCGATGTCGGCAGGCGAAAGCTCCAAACGAAACAAGATTGAACCCGACTGGCATTGTGTTAACTTCACGACCGGTGCAAGGCGTTTCTGGGCGGGCGTCCGGCTGACATAACCGTCAGGCTCAAGGCGCGCGCTCTGACACACGGGGACACGATGGTCGGGAAAGCAATCGCGCGCGCGGCATTTGCGGTATTGTTCGCGGCATGGTTCGCAGCGCCCAATTTGGCGCGTGCCGATGTCATCGTCGGCGCTCCCGCAAGTACGGACTCGGGGAACTGCATTCCGTTCGGATGCAATTATTTCGACGAGAGTGATACCGACTATCAGCAGGTCTACGGCTCGACCAATTTTGTCGGACCGATCACAATCATAGGCCTGGAGTTCTTTAATACTGTCGATTTTTCGGGCGGCGGCACTGAAGCCCAGGCGGGGTCCTATGTTATCTCGTTGTCGACGACGCAGGCGGCAGTGAACGGGCTCGATGCGACCGACCTCAGCAACAACCTTGGCCCCGACAATACCACCGTCTACTCGGGCGATGTTCCGACACTCAGCGACGGCGTGCTGAAGTTCACCCTCACAACCCCGTTCACCTATGATCCCTCAAAGGGCAACCTCCTGTTGGATGTCCAATTAGAGTACGGAGACACAGAGGGCCTCATTTACTTTGATATTAACGGTGAAGAGGGCCTCGCCAGTCGCGCGAGCTCAAGCGCCGGCGGATTTGCGGATGACACCGCGATCGTTACCGGCTTCTCGACCTCCGGCTCAGTTCCCGAACTGTCGACGTGGGGGATGATGTTGATCGGCTTCGCCGGTCTCGTCCACGGCAGTTACAGCGCGACGCGCCGAACTGCCGCGCGCGTCGGATAATCGCGGACAGGGCCGCGGTCAGGGACCGGGTCTCTCCACGGATCTTACCCGCCGAGTTCGGTGTGGATCGTCTCCCCGCCGCGCTGGATCGTCAGATTCCAAAGTCGCGCGCGCTCCGCGCAGGCTTTCTCCAGATCACGGGTCGTTGCGATCTTCTGGCCGTTGACGGCGACGACGACGTCGCCTTTTTGCACGCCGACTTGCGCCGCGGTCGAATTGTCGCCGACCGTCGCAACCACAACCCCCTGCAAGGCGTCGTCGAGCGACAGTTCCTCGGCGACCGCGGGGGACATGTTCATGACCTGCGCCCCCTCGAATGGCGAGCGGCTGTGGATCGTCAACGCGTCGCGCGGCGGGACTTCTGGCGCGGCGGCGAGCTTGAGCGGCAAGGTGATTGCGCGCCCGGCCCGCAGGACCGACAGCCGGGCCGAGCCGCCGAGAGGCTGGACCGCGAGCCGAAAACCAACGCCCTCCGCGTCATCCACGCTCTGGTCGTCGACCGCGGTGATGAGGTCGCCGCGCTTGAGGCCCGCCTCGACCGCGGGACCGACGGAGGCGACCGTCACGACCAGCGCGCCCGTCGGGCGGTCGATGCCGAGATTGTCGGCGATATCCTTGGTCAAACTCTGCAGGGTGGCGCCGAGCCAAGGCCGCTTGACGGTCGCCCCGCCGTGCCGCGCCGCGGCGATGACGCTTTTGACCATGTTGACGGGAATGGCGAAGCCAATCCCAATGCTGCCGCCGGAGCGCGAATAAATCGCGGAATTGATGCCAACCAGCTTGCCATCGAGATCGACCAGCGCGCCGCCCGAATTGCCCGGGTTGATGGCGGCGTCGGTTTGAATGAAAAAGCCGTAGTCGCTGATCCCGACCTGCGTGCGCGCGAGCGCTGAGACGATGCCCTGAGTCACCGTTTGCCCGACGCCGAACGGATCGCCCACCGCGATGACGAAATCGCCGACTTCGAGCGCGTCCGAATCGCCCAATTCGAGCACCGGGAAATCTTTGCCGCCCTTGAGCTTCAGCACGGCAAGATCGGTTCGTGGGTCGCGCAGCACGATTTCGGCTTCGAATTCGCGCCTGTCGGAGAGCGCGACTTTCACCTGGGTCATGTTTTCGATCACATGGTAATTGGTGACGATGAGACCCGACGGGTCGACAATGACGCCCGATCCAAGCGATTTCGACACTCTGGAATCATCCCCTCCGCCGCCGAAAAACCGGCGGAAGATCGGATCGTCGAACATCGGATTGCGCGCCGCCTTCTCGACCCGTGAAGCGTAGACGTTGACGACCGCGGGCGTGACCTTCTTCACCACCGGCGCGAAAGAGAGGCGCACCTGGCCTGGACTCTGCGGCACGACTTTGGGCGCTGTCTCGGCGAACGCGGCTCCCCATATGAGCGAGAGGACGAAAACGAGCGCCACGCGAGTCAAACCGAACCTCCGACTGTCCTCAAGGCCGCTGATATAGGCGCGCCCGCTCGCGCTGCAAACCAGTGGTGAACAACGAAGCCCTGCCTGACCATCTGGCGAGGTGGGCGGCGGTCTCAACGAGGCACATCTAAGGCGGCAAAGGAGTTTTTCCATGTCAGACCAACCCGCCTCTTCCGCCTTGCTCGCCTTGTCGGGGGAGCTTGCCAGTCTCGTCCGCGGCGTGGCGCCGTGCCTCGTCTCGATCCAATCCGCCCGCGCGCGCTCGACCGGCTTTTCCTGGCGCCCGGGCCTCATTGTCGCGGCCGAGGACGCGCTCCCCGACGATGGCGAGCTTTCGATCCTCGCCCATGACGGCGCCTCAAGCTCGGCCCAGATCGTCGGCCGCGATCCGTCGACCGACGTCGCTCTGTTGCGGGTCGAGCGAACCGATCTGCAGAAAGCGCCGCCTGCGGCTGCCGCGCCGGGGGCCGGAGCGCTGGCGATCGTCGCCGGCGCGCGCGAAGGCGCGGCGAATGCGGCGCTGGGCATCGTGTCGTTCGTCGGTCCGCAATGGCGGAGCCTGCGCGGCGGGCTCATCGATGTGCGCGTTGAACTTGACGCTAAGCTTGCACGCGCGAGCGAAGGCGGCCTTGCGCTCGACGCTTCAGGCCAAATCCTAGGCATGGCCGTCTTTGGCCCTCGGCGGCGTACGCTTGTCATCCCGACGGCGACGATCGAACGCGTCGCCGATGTCCTGGCGACAAAGGGGAGAATCGCGCGCGGCTATCTTGGTCTCGGCCTGCAGCCGGTCAAGCTCGACGACAGCGGGACCGGGGCGATGGCGATCAGCGTCGACGCCAAGGGGCCAGGCGCGGCAGCGGGCGTCCGGCAGGGCGACATTATCGTGGCCTGGAACGGCGAGCCGATCCGTGGCGTCCATCAGCTCGTGCGCGCGCTCGGACCAGAAAGCGTCGGCGTGAGCGTCAGGCTGACACTGCGCCGGGGCGGCGAGCCGCTCGAGGCGACCCTGACGATCGGCGAACGGCCGGAGAGCCAATGACCTCTGAGCCGCCGGTCGTGGTGGTGGCGATGGAGGTCGGCGAGCCGGAGCTTGCCGATCGGCTGACAGCGCTTCTGGCGGATATTCCCGGGCTCAGGCTCGCGGCTCCCGGCGAGGCTGCCGACGCGGCGCTTGTCGTCCCCGGCGAGCCTGAGCCGGGGCCCGACGTCGGTTTAACGCCGCGCGAACTCGACGTGCTAGCGCTCATCGCCGAGGGCGCCTCGAACAAGGCGATTGCGCGCCGCCTGGCCATCTCGGTCCATACGGTCAAGTTTCACATCGCCTCGCTGCTCGACAAACTTGACGCGCAGGGACGGGCCGAGGCCGTGGCGCAAGGCGCGCGGCTGGGGGCGATTCGGCTTTAGCCGCGCAATCCCAAGCGCGCAACATCGTTTCTTCGCCGAGCAGCATCATCGCCCGCGTTGCGCTCAGCTGTCGGCGCCTGCGGCCTGCAGCGGGCCGGAATCCTTGCCCTTGGCCTCGACGTCGCGGTCGACGAATTCGATCACCGCCATGGCGGCGTTATCGCCAGGGCGAAATCCCGCCTTCATGATCCGCGTATATCCGCCGCTGCGGTCCTTGTAGCGCGGACCCAGCACGTCGATCAGCTTCTTGACCAGATCGGCATCGCGCAAGCGCGAAATCGCCATCCGGCGCGCGTGCAGATCGCCCCGCTTGCAGAGCGTCACCAGCTTCTCGACCACCGGGCGAAGGTCTTTGGCCTTTGGCAGGGTGGTCGTGATCTGCTCGTGCTTGATAAGCGCCTGAGCCATATTGGCGAACATCGCCTTGCGATGCTCGGGCGTGCGACTAAACCGCCGTTTGGCGTGTCCGTGATACATTTGGCTCGTCTCCTATTCGGGTCTGCGGCCGCCGTGCCACGGTACGGCCGCTCTTTTTGATTTTCTCTCGCCGTTTAAGCGGGAGAAGGAAGGAAGTTCAGTAGTGCTCCTCGAACCGCTTGGCGAGATCCTCGATGTTCTCCGGCGGCCAGCCCGTCACCTCCATGCCGAGGTGAAGGCCCATCTGCGCCAGCACTTCCTTGATCTCGTTGAGCGACTTGCGGCCGAAGTTCGGCGTCCGCAGCATCTCGCCTTCGGTTTTCTGGATGAGATCGCCGATGTAGGTGATGTTGTCGTTCTTGAGGCAATTGGCGGAGCGGACGGACAGCTCTAGCTCGTCGACCTTCTTGAGCAGCGCCGGATTGAAGGCGAGCTCGGGGATCGCGTGCTGAGCCTCCTCGCGGCGCGGCTCCTCGAAGTTGACGAACACGGCGAGCTGGTCCTGCAGGATGCGGGCGGCGTAGGCGAGCGCGTCCTCGGGCGACATCGCGCCGTTGGTCTCGATCGTCATCGTCAGCTTATCCTTGTCGAGGTCCTGACCCTCGCGGGTGGCCTCCACACGGTACGAGACTTTCTTCACCGGCGAGAACATGCTGTCGATCGGCAACAGCCCGATCGGCGCGTCTTCCGCCCGATTGCGGTCAGCCGGCACATAGCCCTTGCCGGCCATCACCGTGAACTCGATCCGCAGGTCCGCGCCCTCGTCAAGCGTGCAGATGACAAGGTTCGGGTTGAGGATCTGGATGTCGCCGGTCGTCTGGATGTCGCCGGCGGTGACCGCTCCCGGACCACGGCGCTTGAGCACGAGGCGCTTGACGCCATCGCCCTGCATCTTGACGGCGATGTCCTTGACGTTGAGCACGATGTCGACGACGTCCTCGCGCACGCCGGGGATGGACGAGAATTCGTGCAGCACGCCGTCGATATGGATCGAGGTGATCGCCGCGCCCTGCAGCGACGACAGCAGCACCCGCCGCAACGAGTTGCCGAGCGTCTGACCGAAACCGCGCTCGAGCGGCTCGGCGACGACCGTCGCTACTTTACGCGAGGCCTCGCTCAGAACGATGTCGAGCTTCTTTGGCTTAATGAGTTCTTGCCAGTTCTTCTGAATCACGGCGCTAGCCTTCTCTTTCGACCATAAGCGGACTCAAACCCGAGCGTTGGTCGAAGGCGCTCGCATCCGCAATGCGCGCGCCCTGACCGACCGGCGCGCGAAAACGCTGTTAGACGCGGCGGCGCTTGCGCGGCCGGCAGCCGTTGTGCGGGATCGGCGTGACGTCGCGAATTGAGGTGACATTGAAGCCCGCGGCCTGGATCGCGCGCAAAGCCGATTCGCGCCCCGAACCCGGACCCGAAACCTCGACCTCGAGCGTCCGCATGCCATGCTCGGAGGCTTTCTTCACGGCGTCCTCGGCCGCCATCTGGGCGGCGAACGGGGTCGACTTGCGCGAGCCCTTGAACCCCATGGTGCCGGCGGAGGACCACGAGATCGTGTTGCCTTGCGCGTCGGTAATGGTGATCATGGTGTTGTTGAACGTCGAATTCACATGGGCGACGCCCGACACGATGTTCTTGCGTTCTTTACGGCGAACGCGGGTCGCATCTTTTGACATGGGGGCTATCCTTCAATCGCGCTGTTAAGAGCGCGTCCTAATCCGGGATCGTTGAAACGGCGCCGCAATCACTTCTTCTTGCCGGCGATCGGCTTCGCCTTGCCCTTGCGGGTGCGGGCGTTGGTGTGGGTCCGCTGGCCGCGCACCGGCAATTGCTTGCGATGGCGCAAGCCGCGGTAGGCGCCCAGATCCATCAGCCGCTTGATGTTGATCGAAACCTCACGACGAAGGTCGCCTTCGACCATATAGTCGCGGTCAATCGTTTCACGAATCTGCAGAACTTCCGCGTCCGTCAGCTGGGCTACTCGCCGCTCCGGCGGGATATGCACCTTCTCGACGATCTCGGCGGCCTTCTTGCGGCCGATGCCGTGGATATATTGAAGCGCGATCACCACGCGCTTGTTGGTGGGAATATTAACGCCTGCAATGCGAGCCATTCACCCATCTCCATTTCGGCAGCGCTCGACCATGCGAAATCGAGAGCCGCGGGACCCGTCTCGACGTCCGGTGGAGGCCGGCCCTTGTCGAGAATCACGAGAGAACGCAAAAAGTCCCACGCGCTCAGAAATGGCGCCGGGACCCAGAACGACTTCGGGATGGGCGGGATGTAGAGCCTAATCTACACTTGTCAAGGGAAAAGTGGATTTCGGCCAGCGCGGGTCCCAGCAACGTCATCATAGTGACGTCTTGGCGTCGGGGCGAAACCGATTGCCAAGACGGCGTAAAGGCCATCCGCGGCGGATTTTTTGGATCGGCTGGCCGCTCATTATCCCTCGCAATATCGCCCGATTCCCTTTATAGGCGCCCCAAGTCAAAGAAAATCACTGGCGACCACGGTCCACTCGCCTCAGAGGAGTTCCCTTAATGACAATCATCTTTTCCGGGCGCTCGCGCACGGCTGTCGCCGCGTTCGTGCTCGGCATCGGCGTAGCTTTGAGTTTCGCAGGGCAAGCTCAGGCTGACCCGAAGGTGCTGGCCAAGGTCGACGGCCAACCGATCACCGATGAGGATGTCGCCGACGCGATGACCGACATCGGCCCCGGCCTGCCGCAGAAGCTCGAAGGCGCGGCGCGGCAGAAATACGTGCTCGACTATCTCATCGATCTCAAGCTCGCGGCCAAGAAAGCCGAGGCCGACAAGCTGACTGCGTCGCCCGAGTTCGAGCGCAAGCTCGCCTATTATCGCGAGAAGTTGGGCATGGAGCAGCTGCTCGCCTCCGTTGGCAAGGCCGCCACGACCGAGGAAGCGGAGAAGAAGGCCTATGACGAGGCGGCCAAGGCCGAGCCGCCGCAGCAGGAAATCCATGCGCGGCACATTCTTTTGCCGACCGAGGAAGAAGCCAAGAAGGCGTACGCTCGAGTCAAGGGCGGCGAGGACTTCGCCAAAGTCGCGACCGAACTCTCCAAGGATCCGTCCGGCAACGGCGGCGATCTCGGCTGGTTCACCAAGGACCGCATGGTGCCGGAATTCTCCGACGCCGCTTTCAAGCTGAAGGAAGGCGAGATCTCCGAGCCGGTCAAGACGCAGTTCGGCTGGCACATCATCAAGATCGAAGGCACGCGCACCAAGAGCTTCCCCCCTTCGAGCAGGTCAAGGACCAGGCCGCCCGCTACGTCTCCCAGAAGGCGGAGCAGGACGCCATCCTCCAGCTCCACAACGCGGCGAAGATCGAGTTGTTCGACGCTGACGGCAAGCCGCTGCCGGAGGCCCCGATGGCCGATCCGAGCAAGATGGCTCCCGCCACCGCAGACAAGCCGAAGACGCCCTGATTACGGATTGTGCCCCACGCGAGAGCGGGCGCGCCCGCTCTCTTTCTATTCCGGAAACGCCCATGGCCGCTCCTGCCCCGCTCTCGCCGCTGGCGCCGAAGACCTATCCCGCCTTGCCGCCAATCGCCGGGGTTCGTTTTGCAACGATCGCGGCGGGGGTGCGCTATTCGGGGCGAACCGACGTCATGATGGCGCTGTTCGACCGCCCCGCGGCGGTCGCCGGCGTATTCACGCGCTCGAAGTGTCCCTCGGCGCCGGTCGACTGGTGCCGTGAGCATCTGAAGGGCGGCAAGGCGCGCGCGCTGATCGTCAACTCCGGCAACGCCAACGCCTTCACCGGCGGTATCGGCGCCGCCGCGGTCGCCCATGTCGCCGAGGCCGCCGCCAAGGCGATCGGCGCGACCCCAAGCGAAATCTTCATGGCCTCGACCGGCGTGATCGGCGAGCCGCTCGACGGCACGCGCATCACGCGGGTCATCGACACGCTGGTCGCCGACGCGCGCGAGGACACGCTCCTCGCCGCCGCCAAGGCGATCATGACCACCGACACCTATCCCAAGATCGCGACCGCCCGCGTCAAGCTCGGCGAAGGCGAAGTCGTGATCAGCGGCATCGCCAAGGGCGCGGGCATGATCGCGCCGGACATGGCGACGATGCTGGCCTACGTGTTCACGGACGCAGCCATCGCGCCCGGGGCGTTGCAGGCGATGCTGTCGAAATCGGTGGAGCGCTCATTCAACGCAATCACGGTCGACAGCGACACCTCGACCTCCGACACGCTGATGCTGTTCGCCACTGGCGCGGCCAAGAACGCGACGCCAATCGAAGACGCCGCCGATCCGCGCGCCGCCGAATTCCGTCGCGCGCTCGACAAGCTTCTGCGCAATCTCGCCCATCAGGTGGTGCGCGACGGCGAGGGCGCGCGCAAGTTCATCACCGTGAAGGTCGAAGGCGCGGCGACCCGCAAGGCGGCCAAGCGCATCGCGCTCTCGATCGCCAATTCGCCGCTCGTCAAGACCGCCTGTGGCGGCGAGGACGCCAATTGGGGTCGCGTGGTCATGGCGGTCGGCAAGGCCGGCGAGAAGGCCGAGCGCGACAAGCTCGACATTTTCTTCGGCAAGATCCGCGTCGCTCATCAGGGCTTGCGCGATCCCGTCTACGACGAAGCGGAGACATCCGCCTATATGACGCGCGACTCGATCGAGATCACCGCCGATCTCGGCATCGGGCGAGGGCGCGCCACGGTCTGGACCTGCGACCTCACGAAGGAATATGTGGCGATCAATGGCGACTATCGCTCGTGAGGCGGGTCTCCTTGGCGCCCCCTCCTCCTGAGGAGCGACGCTTCACGCGTCGAGACGGCTTGTGAAGCTCGTGCTCGTCGTCGCGGCGGCGTTGATCGACGCCGACGGACGCGTGCTGCTCGCGCAAAGACCGAAAGGCAAAGCGCTCGAGGGCTTGTGGGAGTTCCCCGGCGGGAAGGTTGACGCCGGCGAAGGGCCGGAGGACGCGCTCATCCGAGAACTCATGGAAGAGCTCGGCGTTGCGGTCAAAGCGGACTGCCTCGCGCCGCTCACCTTCGCGAGCCATGCTTATCCCGACTTCCACCTCTTGATGCCGCTCTACGTCTGCCGTAGGTGGGAGGGCTTCATCCAGCCGCTCGACAATCAGGCGCTGAAATGGGTGCGCCCGAAGGACCTAAGATCCTACCCGATGCCGCCGGCGGATATTCCGCTGCTGCCCCATCTCGAAGAGCTGCTGAGTTGACCGAGACGAACAATGCTAAGGAGACGCCGTCCAGGCCTTGTACTCGTCGTCGGATACACTCGGCAGTTTCTTGATGAACGCGACGATCGACCACAGATCCTGATCAGACGCGCCGGCGAGGCCGAAGCTCGGCATGCCGGTGAACTTGATGCCGTTCTTGATCGCCCAGAACAGTTGCGACGCGGTCCGCTCCTTCGCCATCACCTTGAGATCGGCGGGCACCGGCTTCAGCCCTTCGGACCATTTGGCCCAATTGGCGTCCGGCGGTCCGCCGTGACAATTCACGCATCCGATCGTCGAATAGATGTGGGCGCCGGCCTTGACCGTCGCGGGATCGTCGAGGTTGGCCGGCGGCGTTTCGGTCCCGTGCGCAACGACGGAGGCTCCCCTCACGCTTGCCAGCGCCCAGTTGACGATCCCTGGGTTGTCCGCGGTTTCGCCGACATTGAAGAACCCGCCGAAGAAATAGATCGCAGCGCCAATGGCGGCGATGATCGCGAGGGCGCCAATAAGTGCAAGGAAGCGCATCGAACCGTCTCCTGCCGCAGTCGATCACCCGGAATCCGGGGCAAATCGCACAAACTCAGCATCCGCTCGGACACGGGCGCGGGTCAAGCCCCGAACAAGGCGACGCCTTCGGCGATCGCCGCCTTTTCGAGGTCGCGATCGAGCGTCGCCAAGGGCAACGCTTCGCGCTTGGCCAATTCGGGATAGGCCGCGTCGTAGACGGTAAGTTTTCGCTGGCGGGCCAGCGCCATGAGGCTCCCGTTGTCCCCAGCAGGCTCCAATCGAATGGGCAACAAGCCGAGATCGCGAAGGAACGCCGCCGACATCGCTTCGGTGATGCGGTTTCGCCGCTCGCTTACGAGAAGGGCGTTGCGGATCTCCCGGCAACCTGCGCTTAATCCCTTCCGCGCCTATACTGGTCATATGACGAAGCCCGCTCCGGCCGCCGAACTCCGCGTTCTCCCCGCCGCGCCCGACCTCACGGCCGCGGTGGTCGCCTGGCTTCAGCGTCTCGCCCTTGAGCGGCGCCTGTCCCCGCGCACGATCGAGGCTTACGGCCGCGACGCCAGGCAATATCTCTCTTTTCTGGAGGAGCGTTTCGGCGCGCCGCCCAGCATCGCCGATTTCACCGAGTGCGCCCCCGGCGATCTGCGTGCCTTTCTCGCTCATCGGCGGGCGGAAGGGGTCGAGGGCCGCTCGCTGCAGCGCGCGCTCTCCGCCCTCAAATCGCTCGCCCGCCATATCGCGCGCGAAGGCGGGGAAACAGCCGCGGCGCTTGGGGCTGTCCGCGCGCCCAAGGCGGGGCGACGCCTGCCCCGACCGTTAAGCCCGGCGGACGCCAGGGCCATGACCACGACCGCACTGCGCGAAGGCGAGGCGCGCGAACCCTGGGTCCTGGCGCGCGACGCCGCGGTGCTCGCGCTCTGCTACGGCGCGGGCGTGCGCATCTCGGAGGCGCTCTCGATCCGGCGCGCCGAGGCGCCGACCGGCGAAACGGACGCGGTCACGATCGTCGGCAAGGGCCAAAAGTCGCGCTCGGCGCCGATCATTCCGCCGGTGCGCAGGGCGATCGAGGACTATTTGTCGCTCTGCCCCTTTGCCCTCAAGCCCGCCGGCCCCTTGTTCATCGGCGCGAAAGGGGGGCCCCTGTCGCCGCGCATCGTGCAACTGGCGATGGCGCGGATGCGCGGCGTGCTCGGCCTGCCCGAAACCGCCACGCCACATGCGCTCCGCCATTCGTTCGCCACGCATCTTCTGGCTCGGGGAGGCGACTTGAGAACCATCCAGGATCTGCTGGGCCACGCCTCGCTGTCCACGACGCAGGTCTATACGGGCGTCGACAGCGCGCGCCTGCTTGCGGCCTATCGCTCCGCCCATCCGCGCGCATAAACCGCGCCTCCTCCTATCGACGACCTGGGACGCGCGCTTTCTTAAATCCGCGCGCTTTTTCGCGAAAACCCGGTTTCCACTTTTTCGCGGCGCGCTCTAAGAAGGCGGCGGGATAATCACGAGGGTCAAAATCCATGTCCGGCAAGCGCATTGTGTTTACCGGCGGAACTGGCAAGGCCGGCCGCCACGCTGTTTCGCATCTCGTCGCCCATGGCTATTCCGTCCTGAATGTCGATCTGAAGCTGCTCGACCTGCCGGGCGTCCCGACTTTGATCGCCGACCTGACGGACAGCGGACAGGCGTTCAACGCGCTGACCACCCATCCCACCTTCGCCGGCTTCAACGATGGCCATGCCGCCCGCCCGCCCGACGCGGTCGTGCATTTCGCCGCCATCCCGCGCGTGCTGATCGAGCCGGACAACGTGACTTTCACAACGAACGTCACCAGCACCTACAACGTCATCGAGGCGGCGATGAAGCTCGGCGTGCGCAAGGTCATCATCGCCTCGAGCGAGACCACCTATGGCGTCTGCTTCGCGGAGGGGGACAAGGACTTCCATTCGTTCCCGCTCGAAGAGGATTACGATGTCGATCCGATGGATTCCTACGGGCTGTCGAAGGTTTGCAACGAGAAGACCGCCCGCGCCTTCGCGATGCGGTACAAGGCCGACATCTATGCGCTCCGGATCGGCAACGTGATCGAGCCGCATGAATATGCGCCATTCAAGGGCTATGCCGCCAACCCGCCCCTGCGCAAGCGCAACGCCTGGAGCTATATCGACGCGCGCGACCTCGGCGAGATCGTGCGCCTATGCCTGGAGAAGGACGGACTCGGCTTCCAGGTGTTCAACGCGACCAACGACACGATCACGCTCAACATGTCCACCAAGGAAGCGCTGAAGCAGCTTGCGCCGAGGACGCCCGTCACGCGCGAGATGGGCGAGTTCGAGGCGCCTTTGTCGAACCGCAAGATCCGCGAAGTGCTCGGCTTTAAGGAGGTTCACGACTGGCGGACACACGTAAGCGGCTGAATCCGGGCTTCCGGCAAGCTTTCAGTTTCCCAAGAGTTCTTGTCCGTCATCACACGCTTGAACCATCAGGGAAACTGGGGCTTTCCGCAGTGTTCGGCGAACGCTGACCTAACGGGAATCACGAACCCGTTGGTTCGACCTTGATGTCATGACGGTGAAGAGGCCCTCTCCGCCAGTTCCGGCCCCATCATCGATCAAGCTCCGCTCCCTTGTTCCGTCTGCCAAGGCTGCTGAAGAAGCGAAGGAGATAGCCATCTGGGTCGATGACGACGAACTGCCGATTGCCTGCTTCTTCGTCACCCTGTCGGTACCAACGCTCCTCAAGCGGGACATCGATTGTTGCACCTGCCCTCGTCGCCTGCGTGTGAAGATGATCGACGTCGGGAACCTCGATCTGAATGTTCATCCCTCTCCCGAACGGATATTCCAGGGGCGCCGTTCGAAAGCGGCGCCCAGGGCCGTCTGCCTGTTCGAGCATCAGGTGGACGGGCCCGCGCGTAAGATAAGCGAAGCGCTCCTCCGGACGTTCAAAGCCGACACTGAACCCAAGAGTGTCTACGTAGAAGCTCAAGGATCGAGCGAGATCGGCGACGTCAAATTCGGGAACGACGGGCGGTGCACTGAACATTGCCGGAGTGTACCAGATACACGCTTGACTTTGTGCGGGCCGCGCCAGGAGACCGGGCTCGCGACGAGT
>CAWCSA010000024.1:0-149463 GCA_963798015.1 uncultured Alphaproteobacteria bacterium | reverse complement strand
CACTGCGGGTCTAGCTACCAGAGTTGATTCTGTCGAAACGAGATTGGCAGAGCTGTCACTCAGGGTTCGCACGCCGATCGAAGTCGATGACTTCACCGTGGCGGTGCGAACTGCTGACGGTTTCGTCCTGGTGCCGCGCTCCGACACGACCCTGTTGCTCATGCTCTGCGATGCGGGGCCGGAAGGGCTCGAGCCTGGAACGCGGAGGTTGCTGACCAGATTGTTACTTCCGGGCATGATGTTCGTCGATGTCGGGGCGCACATCGGGCTGCTCACGCTTGCAGGAGCCCGTGCTGTGGGTCCGCAGGGTCGCGTAGTTGCGCTCGAACCTACGCCGATCACATTCGATCTGCTAGTTCGGGCGCTGGCGATCAACGGGCTTGGCGATCTTGTCGAGGCGCAACTGTCTGGCATGCGGGGCGCGCCCGGAACGTCGTGCGTTTCATGTGGCGACCGTGCTCGGGCACAGTTCGCTCCTTGATCCCGCGACAGTGTGTTCGGAGCGAGGAGTTACGGATCGAGGTCGATGTCGTTCGGCTCGACGATGTTTTGCCGATAGGCGCACAGGTTGATGTCGTCAAAATTGACGTTGAGGGAGCCGAGCTCGACGTCCTCGCCGGGATGACACGGATCCTGCGCGAGAACCCGGATCTCGCGATCATCGCCGAATTCGGCCCCGCGCATCTGAGGCGAGCGCAGATCACACCCGATGCGTGGTTTGAGGCATTCCACATGCACGGCCTTGAGGCTTACGCGATTGACGAACTCTCCGGCGAATGCGATCGCGTTTCTCACAAGGACTTGACCGCCATCGAGTTCGATCAACATTCTTTTCTGCCGAGCGAATTCGCGAGCAGCGGCGCACGCCAAGTCATGAGAATTGCCTGGGTCACCCCTTTCAGCAGCCGCTCCGCCATTGCCCGCGTGAGTGCGGCGGTGACGCAAATCCTGAGCGAACGCGGTCACACGGTGACGATCGTGAGGAGCGAGCGCGACGCGAGCGATCGCGCTCCGACCTTGCCGACCCGATGTGCAGTGTCGTGGTGGCACGAACTTTCCGCGCGTGAACTCGATGCGCAGAGCGACGCCATCGTGCTCAATATCGGCGACCACTATGACTTTCATGCCGGGGTGCTCGCCTATATCGACGTCGCGCCATGCCTCGGGATATTTCATGATTTCTACTTGTACGATTTTTTCAACCGATGGGTCGCGCTCGAGGGACTTGGCGAAGATGTCCACAGGCGAGAGGTGCGGCTCACCTATGGCGAGACTGCCCTTGCGGTCGCAGACCGGGCGTGGCGAAACGAGGCCGGGGTGAATGAGATCGCTGAGGTGCTGCCCATGACAGAATGGCTGGCAAGACGGTGCGGCGCCGCCCTCGCACATTCACGGTTCTATGTCGATCGCCTCGCCAAATCCTGCCCCGGCCCGGTATCTGTGGCTCCGCTTTGTTTCGACGCCCGGCAGATCGCGTCACGGACGCGCGGTAACGACGCCGAGGTCGTTATCACCACAATAGGCATTCTCAATCCGAACAAATGTTGTGACGCGATCATCGCCGCCATCGCCGCGTCACCTGCGCTCAAGGAGCGATGCCGTTACCGGCTCGTCGGCATGATCTCGCCAGGTGAAAAGGAGCGTTTATCAGCGCTTTGCAAGAAGGTCGGGTTTTCGCGAATTGACTTTCTGGGCGAGGTTGACGATGCGACGCTCACCGGCGAGCTCGAACGTGCCGATATTCTATCGTGCCTTCGCAAGCCGATTCTTGAGGGAGCCTCCGCCTCAGCGATCGAGGGCATGAAATCCGGCCGACCAATCATCGTTGCCGATGCGGGATTTTATTCTGATCTTCCGGATGATCTCGTCTTCAAGGTACCTAGTTCCGTCGAGATTCAGCCACTGTCCGAGGTGCTCGAGCGCCTCGTGTCAAGCGAGACGCTTCGTCGCGAGACCAGCGCGAAAGCGAGGGAATGGGCAACGAAAACCTTCAGTGCACAGGCCTATGTCACGGCAGTCGAGAGCCTCATCGCGCAGTTGATCGAGGTGAAGCCTTTGCTAGCTTTGGGCGAACGAATCGGGCGTGATCTTGCTGCCATAGACATTTCGGAAGATGATCCAGTAATCGGCCGTCTGGCGGCCACAATGCAGGATCTCTTCGGCACCGCTCGTTGATTGGTTCATATCGAACCCTGGCGCGCGTCGCGTCGTCGCCGCGCACTTTGTTCGTTGCACAGCGCGTGGGAAGGGGCCGCAATGGGGTTCTCGAAAAGCGTCCCCGCCAAGAGCAGGGATAGACTGGGCCACCCGCGGGGCAAGGCGCTGCGCCAAGTCGCTCTTGGTGACGAACGATAGTGGTGGGAAGTCGTTCCCCGTCGTGCAGCCCACAAATGGCGGAGCTCACGGTTCGCCGGTCGACCGGAAGCAAAGTGATCCACGCACGGGCGCCCATTCGAACCTCGCTCTTGCGCGAAACGGCTCAGCGGCTCAAGAACTACCCATTCCTCAGCTTCCAACCTGATCGTATTTGCACATGAACGATTTCATCCAAACGGTGGAGCACGACTCCCCCCTCAAAGACGGGGCTAGGTCGCATTTGCACAGGACAGGACCTGATGATGTATGCCGTTCGACGCTCGGCTGGATGCGGGCGGCAGTTGTTCTCGACGGCGCTTATATTCTGGGGGCTCTCGCCGCGCTCCTCATCGTGATTGCGACGCTTGGGGCGCTGGGCTTCGGAGTCAGTTTCAATGTCTTCCCCATTGGCGAAGACAATAATTGGGTCGACATGCTGCAGCACGGCCAGGGAGCCGAGGCTGCCCGGCTATTTTGGGCGATCGATCACCGGAATCCATTGTCTCCCTGGTGGTACATGGCTGCGCGCCCAATCATCTTGGGGTTTGACGCCGGCCTGCTGGCGCTGCGCTACGCCGCTGCCGCCCTGCTGGCCTTTGCCGCCTATTGCTTGGTCATAACTGTTGGGGGTCGCCCTGCGCGCAGTTTTGCCCTCGGGATTGCGATCGTGAGCGTATTTTGGATGGCCAATCGCTACACCGAGCAAATCATCTGGAACTTCCAGGGAGCTCTTGCGGCTTCGCTGCTTTGCGTGGCCTCCTATGCGCGCTTCGTCGAGGAGGGCCGGCGAAACTATCACCTCTATGCGATTTCTATCCTCCTGTGGTTCGTCGCGTTCGCGACCTACTCTATTCAATGTGGCGCTGTTCTCGCCATAGGGTACCTGGCGTTTCGGCGGGTGCCCGCGCCCGGTCTCGACCCGTTGCATTCCACCTTCGAGCGCGCGCGCGCCGCCGTTCTCGACACCCTTCCATATCTTGTGTTGTTCGCGCTGTTTTTCCTGATCTGGCAGACGACGATGGGGCCGTTCGCGCCCGCCGTATCTTTCCATTTCAGGGGAGTGGCGCTGCTTCAGTCGCTGCGAGAGGGTCTATGGACCAGCGATCTCACCCAATTCTACCAAAACGTCGTCACCTCCCCCCATCGCCTCGCATTCATTATTGCCGGGGCCGTTTGCGGCAGCGTTGCCTTTCTCGCCCTGGATTGGCGGGAGCGCCGCGCCGTCGCGGTGGTGCCGGGCGTCAGTGGGCGAGGGCTCGTGGACGTGTTCGTCGTCGTGGCGTGCGTTGCGGCGCCGACAGTTGCGCTTGAGAGCTGTTCTGACACCTGGACGCCGGGAACGCGTTGGCCGATGATCTATCAGCTGACGATCCCAGTGCTGATGCTCACTGTGGCGGCCGCTATCCTGAGGGTCGCCGCTCCGCCGTTGCGCGCGCGGTTGTGGAGCGGGGCGGTAGCGCTTGCGATTGCGATCGGCGCGGTGTTCTCCCTCGGCCACAATCGCGTCCAGGTCGAAATAACCGCCAACGAGAAATTCATCCGCGACAGCATGCGGCGCTTGGTCGCCGAAGATCTTGCCGCGGGGTTGAGCCCGCCCACGCAAATCCTTTTGAAGTTGGATTTGCCGAACCGATTGCGCTGGCGGTCGAGCGACATCCTGAGTCCGACGATCGCACGCGTCTGGCTGCACAGAGATGATATCTCGTTTCGCCTGGTTCCCTGGTTGGGGGCTCCGAATAGCTACTGGGCGTCGTGGTGGCAGATTCAGTTTGGCCCCGACGCGGAGGGCGTGGGAAACGCTAAGGTCGGCGGCGGCGTCGTTCCCTACCGTGAGCTGCGGATTCTCTCCATCAACGGCAGAAGCGCACGGCGCCTGGCTCTTGCTGACCGCGAAGACTTCGCCGGATTTCATGTGCAATGGAACCGTGAGGGACCGATCGCGCTGCCTTCTGTCGACCCCGCCGAACTTCTGCCAATCCAGGATTGAGGATTACACGTATCGAATCCGATAGTCGAGATCGATCGAAGTTGCCTGAAGCGTTTTCTAGTGCACGGTGATAGCTTCAATGCAATCACGGCGCACAAGCTGTATTTGGATCGGCGCGTAGTTCTCGACTACACATTCTGGCCGTGGGTGCAATAGCGTCGAAACTATGACCGCGTACTGCACTGCGCTAGGCATTGGTTCTGCCCTTCCGAAGACTGCAAACTGGTCGATTTCGGCGGAGGTCCAACCGGGCAGTTCGAGCACAGCAAGGGCGACGGCGAAGTTGACGACAAACGGAAGCTGTCTGTTTACGGATATTGTATGCCCGAGAAGATCCGGCGGATGACCTGCCGCCGCGATGGCCCGAACCTCTTCATCGTATTTGATTATGGGATCTAGCGGCTCTCCTCGCCAAGGCAATACGACAACGACGGCTACGCATGCGGCAATCCATCGCGTTACGTAAACCGGAATAAATCCAATTGAGGCTGGGAGTTGTCGGTACAATCCGAATTGACGGAACGTTGAGATTAACCAAGCCGCCAGACTCGCAACCAGGAACGTACCAACCATGAACCCGTGCTTCTTCACGGCATAAGGCGAGCCAAGACCTCCAAGGCGCAAAAAGACAAACTGCACCCACGCTAAAAGAGCAATTGCGACTCCCGCTGCCACCAAAGGTTCGCATTGTATAGACGAACCAGAGCGCGAGTGCAGCCACCAAATGCTCGGAGCCAGTAACAACAACAGGGAGGATCCGAATAGCACGAGTGGCAAGCTGATCGAAATGGACCCGTCATGCGTCGCGTTTCTGACCATCGGTTCGAAAGTCGGGTGAATTACAAGGGTCAGCGGCAGCAAAATCGTCAGCGCGATTAGCCAAAGTACACGTTCTCCGGAGTACCCCCGAGCTAGTGCCAGGAGCTGAGCCAGTAAGATCGCTACTGCAAGTTTGGCAGCAGAGGCCGTGTATATCCAAGCAAGCGCGTAGACTGCGACAATCGCAAACACGCCGGCTATCGCCGGCTGTCTAAGCCTTGAAGTCACTATCAACAGAAATATGAAGCCAAGATCGCCAACCAGCTGAGCATAGAAGAATTCGTGAATGATTTCATTGCCAAACAGCATGTGCGTTCCACGCAACAGAAATATGAGAGAAACTAATAAAATCGCACCAGTAAAACATTCGACACGACTCTGATCGCCGAGCAAAGTTATAACCAGTAGATATGCGATAAATACAGCGACCACGCAGCTAAAAAATAGAGCTCGAAGCACGTTGGCGTCAAGCAGAGAAGCTGCAGTCGCAACTAGCACATGGACTCCAGGAGGGTATTCGATCATTGGTCCGAGGCGCGTTACGCCAGCACTGGGCAATTCCCGGTGTTGAATGATGAATTCGATCAGTGAATAGTGCCAAGCCAAGTCAGCGCTGGTAGTATACGCGTATCCAGAGAAGAATAGTATCGTGATGATAGAGCATCCCGCGAGAAGCGTTATGCTCCCAATCGATCCCAACACTCGTGTCGCGGAGCGGCTACGACCATGTTCTGGCGCAAATTGCTCGGACGATTTGTCCATGCCGCTATACGTCCCCTGCCACAGAAAACTCGGCGACCCGCTTCACCACTTATGAGTTGCCACTGAGCCACTTTGTAGCGAGTTCTCGAATCTCACCGGCCTTGAAGGGAGCCGCCAGCCGAGCTCGGAGCTGGCTCAGGCGCCCACGAGAATTCTCATCGTCCGAATCGCTATAGCTCCAAAATCCGGTCGGCTTTAGCATTCGTGGCTCGCTGTCGTGGCGAATGTTTCGCTAGTTATTGTTCCTACGCAAGCGATCTTGCGCCCGAGCAAATCAAGAGAAACCCAGAATTTAATTGTCGACGAACCGCCGGGCTGGCGAGGCAAGACAGAAATCCAGAGGTACTGCTCTTTCCGACAATATTACCTGCGATCTGAGCTTGCGCAAGCGTCCGACCACTCGCCCTTCACTGCAACCCGTCGATCAGAGCCTTCAGCGTTGCTACGGTCGAGGCGTCCGCCTCGCCGTCGACGCGCTCCGGCCGGAAGTGGCGCTGGAAGGCCGTGACCACCTGCCGGGTCTGACGATCGTAGATCCCAGTGATCTCCACCCCGTACCCATAGAGGGCCAGCATCGCCTGCAGCGCCCGCACGGACGGACCTTCCTCCTTATGGGCAAATAACGAGCCCGTGAGCGGCGCAGGCGCGACCCAATGGCCGACGCCGCTCCGCCAGAGCGTGCCCCACGGAAACGCTTCCCCCGGATCGCGCTTGCGCGCCGGCGCGATGTCGGAATGGGCGAGGACCCGCTCGGGCGCAATCGGCCAGCGTGCGGAAATGTCTCGCGCGAGCGCGATAGTCGCCTCGATCTGGCGATCAGGAAAGGGGGGCGAGCCGCCCTCGTGGCCTGGATTGACGATCTCGATCCCGATCGAAGCCGAGTTCAGATCGCTTTCGCCTTTCCATGCGCCTATGCCCGCGTGCCAGGCGCGGTCGCGCTCCGCGACCAACTGGTCGACGGAGCCGTCTTTCCAAACCAAATAATGCGCGGACACTTCGCGGGCGGGATCGGTCAACGCCTTCAGCGCGGCCTCGCCAGTCGGCATGCCCGTGTAATGAAGGATAAGGCAATTGGGGCCGCAATAGCCCCGCCGCTCGCCATAATTAAGTGAGGGAACGAAGCGAGCAACGAGCGGACTATCCGGGGAAGGGCGTTTGGTCATGTCCCACGGCCGGAGCCACGCTCGAGGCCTGCGAGAGCCGCGCCATGGCGAGGAGTAGCCATGGCGCGTGAAGCGTGTGCTGATCAGTACCAGGCGCGGCAGACGCGGTGCCCGTAACTGTTCCAGCCCCATCGTGCGCAACGCCCATGATAGCGGGGCGCCGTGACGGAGTTGCCGATCAGCGCGCCTGTGCCCGCGCCGATAAGGCCGCCAGCAATCGCGCCGCCGGCGCTACCGCCCGTAAGCGCCGAGCCGATCAGCGCGCCGCCGCCAGCGCCGAGCGCGCCGCCGACCAGCGTACCCTGTTGTTGCTGCGGTGTGTAGCAGCCCGAAACAGAGAGCGCGCCAACGAGCGCCAATGCAGTCAGAGTTTTCTTCATGTTTCCCCCCTTTGGGTTCAATAGAAAGCGGTGCAGACGCGGTTGCCGTTGTAGTCGTAGCCAAACTGGGCGCATCGACCGCTCGGCTGCGGCGCGGTTGCCGCGTTGCCGATTAAAGCCCCGGTCCCCGCGCCAAGCAAGCCCCCGGCAATGGCGCCGCCGGCGCTGCCGTGGGTAAGCGCCGACCCGATCAGCGCGCCACCCCCTGCGCCGATCGCGCCGCCGGCAAGCGTGCCCGTCTGCTGTTGCGGCGTGTAGCAGCCCGAAACGGACAGCGCGCCGGCCAGGCCCAGCGCCAGAGTGAGAGTTTTTTTCATGTTTCCCCTATTGGCTCAATAGAACGCGGTGCAGACGCGGTTGCCGTTGTAATCATACGCCCACTGGGCGCAACGCCGCGGCGGCGGTCCGCCATAATAACCCCCAGGCGGAGGCCCGCCATAGTACACGGACGGAGTCGCGGCCGAGCCAATAAGCGCGCCTGAGCCCGCGCCAATCGCGGCGCCCGCGAGCGCGCCGCCCGCGCTGCCGCCCGACACCGCCGAACCGATGAGAGCACCCGTACCCGCGCCAAGCGCGCCGCCGAAGAGCGCATTCTGCTGCTGGGGCGTTTCGCAGGCCGAGACGGAGAGGGAGGCGGCAAGCGCCAGCGAAAGAGCCAGAATTCTTTTCATACGACGCAAACTCCCGTCCCGTCTCATCCCGAGGGTCCCGAAACTCTCTTCGTCACGTCTCGACCCCTTTACGTCGCAAAAAGAGGCCGCTGAAGCAGCGACCGCTTGTTAAGCGCGACAATCCCATAATTCCACCGAGTCTTCAATGAACAAGCCCAGTCATTGGTTCCGCGCCCGCCGCCTGGAAAAGACTTTTTGTTCTTGACCGCCCTCGCATTGGCCCCATATGCCGTCATCCGCCAGTCGGCCGGACGGCCGCCGTTTAGAAACGGAGGAAAGTCCGGGCTCCATACGGATACGGCGCCGGATAACGTCCGGCGGGGGCGACCCCAGGGAAAGCGCCACAGAAAGCAAACCGCCGGATCGCTGGCCGCAAGGCCATCAAGCGAGAAGGCAAGGGTGAAAGGGTGCGGTAAGAGCGCACCGCGCGGGCGGCAACGTCAGCGGCATGGCAAGCCCCGCCGGGAGCAAAACCGAATAGGAGCGACACGCGGCGCCTTCGGCGTCGCAAGGCCTTGTCCGTTGGCCCCGCCGCTCGGGTTGGTTGCTTGAGGCGCCCGGCAACGGGCGTCCCAGAGGAATGGCCGTCACGTCGGGGCGATGAGCCCCGGCCATACAAAACCCGGCTTACAGGCCGACTGGCGTTTGCTTCGCTTCTCGTTCAAACTCGGTTCGAGCGGGCCCGTCTCCAAATGGCGGGGCCGCCGAAAACCCGAAAGGCGATGATGCTCCGCGCTGAAAAGGTCATTCCGGCTGGCCATTGGTCGGGCGTTCCGGCGGATACGGTCGTGCTCGACTTCGACGCCCGTTATCGCAGGCGGGTCACCATGACCGGAGTTGGCGGGCTCGAATTCCTGCTCGATCTCGCGGAAACGACAATGCTGCGTGGCGGCGACGGTTTGCGGCTCGAGGACGGGCGTCTGGTGGAAGTGGTCGCCGAGCCCGAACCGCTAGCGGAGATCCGGGCCGCGGACCCATTGGCGATGACCCGTGTCGCCTGGCACTTCGGCAACCGCCACCTGCCAACCGAAATCATGCCGAAGGCGCTCCGCATCCGCCGCGATCCGGTGATCGAGGCGATGGTCGCGGGTCTGGGCGCCCGCGTGATCGCGCTTCAAGCGCCGTTCAATCCCGAAGGCGGCGCCTATGCCAAGGCCGAGGGCGACGCGCCGAACCACGGCCATGATCACGCGCATCACGACCAGGATCACGGGGACCACCACGCCCACGGCCATCATCACGATCATGATCATGATCATGGCCACCACGACCATGCGCATCACGACCACGATCACGGCGGCTGCGATCATCCAGATCACCAGCATGACCATGGGCGCCGATGACTTGGAAGCAGCTTGCCTAGGCTCCCCATGGCGGCTGACGTAACGAACTCGCGCGCGCCTTCATCAGACGCGGCCGACATCGACGCGGCATTGCTTCTCCTGATGCTTTGGCTTTCCCCGGCTTTTCCGGTCGGCTCGTTCGCCTATTCGCAAGGATTAGAATGGGCGGTGGAGAGCGGCGACGTCCACGACGCCCGCTCGCTCGGCGGCTGGCTGGTTGATCTCCTGACCTTCGGCGCCCCGCGCGCCGACGCCCTCCTGTTCGCAGATTGCTTTCGCGCCGCCATGGCCGAAGATTGGAAAGCCCTCGCAGAGGCAAACGAGCTTGCCGTCGCGCTCGCCAATTCCGCCGAACGCCGCCTCGAAACCACCTCTCAGGGCGCCGCCTTTATGGTCGCCGCTCGCGCCACATGGGATTGCGAACCTCTGCGTCAGCTTTCCCTCGAGGCGCGCGTCGCCTATCCCCCGGCGGTCGCCTCGGCTGCGGCGGGGCACGGGTTGCCGCTCGAGGCGAGCCTTCAGGCGTTCATTTTGGCCCAGGTCGCCGCCGCCGTCTCTGCCGTCGTGCGCCTCGGCCCGATCGGCCAGACCGACGGCCAGAAGATCCAGGCGACGCTCATCCCCCGCATCCGCGCGCTCGCCCGCGAGGCGGCTGGTTCCGGCCTGGCCGATCTTGGCTCGTGTGCGTTCCGCTCCGACATCGCCGCCATGCGTCACGAGACGCAATATTCGAGATTGTTCCGATCATGACCAGCAAACAACCTCTTCGCGTCGGCATCGGCGGCCCGGTCGGCTCCGGCAAAACGGCGCTCATGGAGCAGCTTTGCAAGCGCTTGCGCGGCCAGCTCGAAATCGCCGCCATCACCAACGACATCTACACCAAGGAGGACGCCCGCATTCTGGTCGAGGCCGGCGCGCTTCCACCCGAGCGGATCCTTGGCGTCGAGACCGGCGGCTGCCCGCATACCGCGATCCGCGAGGACGCCTCGATCAATCTCGCGGCAATTTCTGAAATGCGCAAGCGGTTCGCCAATCTCGATCTGATCCTCATCGAATCCGGCGGCGATAACCTTGCGGCGACCTTCTCGCCCGAGCTCGCCGATCTTACGATCTATGTCATCGACGTCTCGGGCGGCGAGAAAATACCGCGCAAAGGCGGACCAGGCATAACGCGCTCGGACCTGCTCGTGATCAACAAGATCGACCTCGCCCCTTACGTCGGCGCCTCGCTCGAGGTGATGACCACAGACGCGCTCATGATGCGCAAGGGCCGCCCATTCGTGCTCGCGAACATGAAAATAGGGGAAGGGATGGAAGCGATTACCGCCTTCCTGCGCCTTCGAGGCGGCCTTGAAATCGCTGAGGAATGGGCCTGAAAGAGCGTCGGACCGCCGAGGCGCAGAAGCTTTAGAGTCTAGGGAAGTGGAACTTTGATCGATACCGTTCGTTCACACTGTGAACGCGGACAGGCGAGGTTCAATGGACTCCATGCGGTCCTATCGACACGGGAACTTGCCGGCGGCGCTATTGGCCGCGGCGCGCGAGGTTCTGGACGAGAACGGGTTGCAGGCGGTGGGACTGCGCGAGACCGCCCGCCGCGTGGGCGTATCGGCGACCGCCGCCTATCGCCATTTCACCAACAAGGAGGATCTCCTCGCTTCCGTCGCGGCGCAGGGTTTCCATGAGCTGGCCGAGGCGATGCAGGGCGCGACCCGGGGCGCCAATCCGCTGGTCCGGGGGGGTCTTGCCTATATCGAGTTCGCCAACCAAAACCCCGGCCTCTTTCGCCTCATGTTTGGGCCCGTTCTCGCCGAGCGGGGAAAATACCCAGCGCTCCAGGCGGCGAGCGCGGGCGTTGAAGCCATGCTGGTTCGGGGCGTCGTCGATCTCGACTCGCGGTCGCTCAACGACAATCCTGCGGCGATGGCTGCCTGGGGCCTCGTGCACGGCCTCGCCCATCTGATTGTCGATGGTTTCTTTCCGGCGGCCCGCGCCACGGCCCAGGCGGAGGAGATCCTGGCCAAAGTCCGACTTCCAAGACCGGAGGCTTTGGGCCCGGCAGACTAGCTCTGCAATCGCCTTGCGGCGCGAACGGAAGCTATTCCGCCGCTTCGCGCATCGCCTCGCGCATGACGGAACGCAGATCGTCGATCGGAGTCAGTAGGCCCTCGCGCTCGACATGCCAGAAGGTCCAGCCGTTGCAGGCGGGCAGCCCTTGCACCAGCGCGCCGATCTTATGGATCGAGCCGACAGCAGGGCCTGCGGCGAGCGCGCCATCGGCCCGCACCAGGGCGCTGTGGCGGCGTCCCGCATCGACCAGGTGTTCGCCCGGGCGCGCCAGCCCAGCTTCGACCACGCTCGAGAAAGCCACGCGCGGCTCACTGCGGCGCGTCGGCGCGAGCGCGAGCGCCGAATTCGGGCAGCGGCTCGACCGCGTCGATCCGCTGGCGCGCCGCTTTGGCGTAAGCCGGATCCCGCTCGAGGCCGATGAAAGAGCGGCCGAGGCGCCGCGCCACGACCCCGGTGGTGCCGGAACCGAAAAACGGATCGAGCACGAGATCGCCCGCGTTGGAGGCGGCCAGCAGCACACGGGCGAGCAGCGCTTCGGGCTTTTGCGTCGGGTGAGCCTTTCGCCCGCTCTCGTCCTTCAGTCGCTCCGCGCCGGTGCAGATCGGAAAATACCAGTCGGAACGGACCTGCACGTCTTCGTTGCCGGCCTTCAAGGTCTCGTAGTTGAACGTATAGGCCTTGGCCTCCGGGCCGCGCGCCGCCCAGATCATAGTCTCATGCGCATTGGTGAAACGGCGGCCGCGGAAGTTCGGCATTGGGTTGGCTTTGCGCCAGACGATGTCGTTCAGGATCCAGAAGCCGAGATCCTGCAGGATCGCGCCGACGCGGAAGATGTTGTGGTAGGAGCCGATGACCACGATCGTGGCGGCGGGCTTCATCAGCCGCCGCACGGCGGCCAGCCAGTCGCGCGTGAAGGCGTCGTATTCGGCGAAACTAGCGAATTTGTCCCAGGCATCGTCCACCCCGTCGACCACGCTTTGATCGGGACGCGACAAGGCGCCTTCGAGCTGGAGATTATAGGGAGGATCGGCGAAGACGAGGTCGACCGAGGCTGGCGGAAGCCTCATCATTTCCGCAACGCAGTCACCGACGAGGATCGCGTCGCAGAGAGCGGGGCTCTCTTTGCCGAGCGCCGCAAAGCTTGCGGCCGGGCGTTTCGCCTCGCCGGTCCCAGTACGCGAAACCTGAATCTGGGCGGGGAGGCGGAACGCTCCGGCACGCGCGATACGCATCAACGCAACCACTCGACGCATGAGCCGGATCAATCGAGCCGGCGCGTCGTTTATGCTCGGTTTAAAGTAAAGGTCCGGTTATGCCGGCGAACATGCCGCTGTGTCGTTTTCGTACGACGTAAGTCGTTCTAATGGATATTGGATTTCAACCTTTTTGAAACCTTTTTGGACAGCCTGTCAGTCTTGTTGAGGCTCGAGTCGGAACGAGCGTCGGTGATAGGGGCAGGGGCCCGCGGAGGCTAGCGCCCGGCGGTGCGCGACGGTCGCATAGCCGACGTGGTCGGCGAAACCATATTGCGGGTATTCGAGCCCAAGATTGCGCATCAGCGCATCGCGCATTGTCTTGGCGACAATCGAGGCGGCGGCGATCGACATCGAAAGCGCATCCCCGTCGATGATAGGGCGCGCCGGGCAGATGAGGCCATCCGGCAGATCGCGGCCGTCGATCAGCACAAAGTGCGGACGCACGCTTAACGCCGCCACCGCTCGCGCCATCGCGCGTAGCGCCGCGCCGCGGATGTTGAAGAGGTCGATTTCCTCGACGCTGGCGAAGACGACAGAGACGCTGAGCGCCTTGGCGAAGATGATTTCGCAGAGCAATTCACGCGCGAGCGCCTGGAGCACCTTCGAATCGTTGAGCCCCTCGGGCAGATCATCGGGATCGAGAATGACGGCGGCCACGCCGACCGGCCCGGCCAGCGGGCCGCGCCCCACCTCATCAACGCCCGCAACCCATCGATGGCCATTGGCGAACGCCTCACGCTCGAAGTCGAAATGGGGCGTGGGCATGAGCGGCCGCGGCGGCGGAGCGACCTTTTTCTTTATGCTCTTCACGCCGCCGGCCACGAATCGCGCCTTTCGTTGGACCGCAAGCTACCGCAGGCGCGGCGGGCGAGCCAAGACGGGATACGGAAATGCCGGTGGAAAGGGACGCGATTTCACCGCCGCGACGGCGGGCGGTTATTGTGGGCGTATGGAAACGCCCGACCCTTTCCTAGACCGCGTCTCACCCGCTCTCGCTGCAGTTCCCGGCGTCATCGCCGTCTCGCTTGGCGGCTCGCGGGCGACCGGCGCCGCGCACGCGTCCTCGGACTATGACATCGGCCTTTACTTCAGCGAGCGCGCCGGGCTGGACGTTCAGCGCCTGCTGGAGGTCGTGAAGGGCCTCATTGACGATCCGGCAGCTGCGCAAGTCACGGAGGTTGGGGGCTGGGGGGCGTGGATCGTGGGCGGCGGCTGGCTCACGATCGCGGGCACGAAGGTGGACCTCCTCTATCGGCCGATCGAATCGGTCGGGACGGTCATTCGCGACTGCCGCGAGGGCCGCGTGAGCATGGATTATCAACCAGGACATCCGCATGGCTTCTGCTCGGCGATCTGGATGGGCGAAGTCGCGCTTTGCCGGCCACTCAGCGACTCCCAGGGCGCTATCGCGGCCCTAAAGGCGATGACCGTTCCTTATCCGGATGAATTGCGAGCCGCGCTCATTCGGCGCTTCCAGTGGGAGATTCTCTTCAGCATCGAGAACGCGCACACGGCCTTGCCGAAGGGCGATGAGACCACCATCGCCGGCTGCACGTTCCGATCGCTCGCCTGCGCCGCGCAAGTGCTCTTCGCCGTCAACCGGAATTATCTCATCAACGAAAAGGGTGCGCTGCCGATGGCGGCGCGGCTGCCCATGACTGTCGATAACTCGGTGAACGGGTGAAGAGGGTATGGCAAGCGATCGGACTTCGGGCTTTCGATACAGCGCTCACAGAGCTCGGGTCGATCGAGCGTGAGCTTGCGGGCCTGACCGCCGCGGCGCCTTGAGTCTACATGCGCAAAATGCGCCAGCGCCCGATTTCGTATATCAGCGTTTCCCATGACCATCGGCGCGATTCGCATTCTCGGCGTCGATCCCGGCCTGCGCGCGACCGGCTGGGGCGTGATCGAGGCTGCCGGCTCCCGGCTGAGCTTCATTGCTTGCGGCTCGATAGAGACCGATTCCGCGACCTCGCTCGCCGAGCGCCTGGCGGCGATCCATCGCTTGCTGACCGGGTTGGTCGAGCGCGAGGGGCCCCGTGAGGCCGCGGTCGAGGAGACATTCATCAACCGCGACCCGCAATCGGCGCTGAAACTCGGGCAGGCGCGCGGCGTCGCGCTCGCGACCTTGGCTCTGGCCGGCCTGCCGGTGGCGGAATATGCCGCGAACCTCATCAAGAAGACGGTCGTCGGCGTTGGCCACGCCGAAAAGCGGCAGGTGGCGATGATGGTCCGGATGCTGCTGCCGGCGTCGACCGCATCGACTTCGGACGCGGCCGACGCGCTCGCCGTCGCCATTTGCCACGCCCAGCATCGCGCGGCGCGCGCGCGAGGCGTGTCATGATCGGCAAGCTCACGGGAATCGTCGACAGCATTGAGGAAGAGGCCTTGGTCCTCGACGTCAACGGCGTCGGCTATCTCGTCTCGGCGTCGGCTCGCACCCTGCGCGCAATTCCGGCCGTCGGCGGGCCCGCAGAGCTGCTCATCGAGACGTATGTGCGCGAAGACGCGATCAGACTTTACGGCTTCCTCACGGCGGGCGAGCGCGATTGGTTTCGCTTGCTGCAGAGCGTGCAAGGCGTTGGCGCCAAGGTCGCGCTCGGGATTCTCGGCGCGCTGTCGGCGGAAGCTTTGAGCACGGCGGTCGCGCGGCAGGACAAGGCGATGATGGCGCGTGCGCCGGGCGTTGGCCCAAAACTCGCCGCGCGCCTGGTGCTCGAGCTCAAGGACAAGGCCCCGGCGATGTCCGTCGCTGATTTCGTCCATTCGGAAGCGGGCTTCGAGCGCGCGCCCAGGCTGGCCAAGGCCGCCGAGGACGCGGTCCTCGCCCTCGTTGGCCTCGGCTACGCTCAAGCCCAGGCGTCCGCCGCCGTGGCCAGGATTTCCGCTCAGCTTGGACCAGCGGCCGAGACCGCCGCGCTCATCCGCGCGGGCCTGAAGGAACTGGCGCAGTGAGCTATCTTACGATATCATGATCGATAGACAGAAGGTAAAGCAGATGTCAGCGATCGCAACCGTCTCCTCAAAATTCCAAATCTCCATTCCGAAGGAAGTCCGCGAGCATCTCGGGCTGCGGCCCGGCCAGAAGGTCGCCTTCATCGCGAAGCCCGAAGGCTTCTTGATTGTTCCAGTGCCAAAACGCGAAGACTTGGCGGGGATAGCCCGCGGAGCCAATACGGAGGGCTATCGCGACCGAAACGATCGCTACTAGATGCGCGTGGTCGACACATCTGCTTGGATCGAATGGATAGTCGGCTCCCCCTTGGGTGAGACATTGACGCCGGAGCTGCCGGCAAACGATCAGTGGATTGTTCCGACCATCGTTCAATATGAGCTCTCGCGCTGGCTGGCCCGCGAGATGTCCGACGCCGCAGCCGCACGGGCGATCGCGTTTTCAAAGGAGTTGGTCGTGGCGCCGCTGACAACGGATATTGCGACGACAGCTGCGGACTATGCGAAAGTCCACGGCCTCGCTACAGCGGACGCGATCATCTTCGCTACGGCTGCCGACGCGCGAGCCGACTTGCTCACCTGCGACGCTCATTTCGCCAAATTGCCGCGCGTCGTCTACATGGCCAAGGGCCCGCCATGAACGCCCGCCCCTTCTTTGTCCCGATGATCGGCATCGTGCTCTTATTTGTAGCGCTGGGTCCGGCCGTCGGCGGAGCGCTGTTCATTCCCCTTTCCATCGTCTTCAAGACGCCTACCGATCTCGAGGCGATTGGGCTTGTGGTTTTGATCAGCACCTTTTTTGGCCACGCCCTCGGGCTGATCGCAGCCTATATCGTCGGCGTCGGGCCGGCCGCGGCGACCGGGTTTCTTTACGCGCTGTGGGACGCTGTGGCGCCGGCGCGCGCGCCCCGCGCGCTGGTGGCCGCTCTCATTGGCGGCGTGCTGGTGTATGGCCTCCTCTTGCGCCTCAACCCGGTCTGGGCGTCGTTCGAGATGACGATCAGGACCAACGTGAGCCCTGACGCCGGCGACTGGGCCTTTCCGGACCGCGTCGGGGTCACGCTGGGCCATGCGTTTGTCGCTTGCGCCGCGATCGCGGGTCTTGTCTGCGCATTCGCCGCAAACCTCATTGGGCTCACCATGCGACCGGAATTGAGCTTGGCGGATCGCCTTCATCCTCCTGGCGAGGGCGTCTAAGTGGCCGAGGCGCCTCACCGGCTCGTTTCGGCCGACAAGCGTCCGGAGGACGAGACGGCGGTCCGCCCGCGGCTTCTGGCAGATTTCGCCGGCCAGGAGGCGGCGCGCAAGAATCTCGGAATCTTCATCCAATCCGCCAAAACGCGCGGCGAGGCGCTCGATCACGTGCTGTTCGTCGGTCCGCCGGGTCTCGGCAAGACGACCCTGGCGCAGATCGTCGCGCGCGAGCTCGGCGTCAATTTCCATTCGACCTCCGGTCCGGTCATCGGCAAGGCAGGCGATCTCGCGGGGCAGCTCACCAATCTCGAGCCGCGGGACGTTCTGTTCATCGATGAGATCCATCGGCTCAATCCTGCGATCGAAGAAATTCTCTATCCAGCGATGGAGGATTTCCAGCTCGACCTCATCATCGGCGCCGGGCCTGCGGCGCGTTCGGTGAAGATCGATCTTGCCCGGTTCACCCTGATCGGCGCGACGACTCGCGCTGGGCTTCTCACCACCCCGTTGCGCGATCGTTTCGGCATTCCGATCCAACTCAGTTTCTACACCACCGAAGAGCTGCAAGGCATTGTCGCGCGCGGCGCCCGAGTGATCGGCGTGGCCCTTGCCGACGACGGCGCAAACGAGATCGCCAGGCGCTCGCGCGGCACGCCGCGCATTGCCGGGCGGTTGCTTAGGCGCGTGCGTGACTTCGCCGTCGTCGAAGGCGCAAAGCGCGTGACACGCGCGCTCGCCGACAACGCGCTGAAGCTCCTCGACGTGGACATCATTGGACTCGACGAGATGGATCGGCGCTATCTCGACGTCATTGCGGTCAAGTTCGGCGGCGGTCCGGTCGGGGTCGAGACCATCGCCGCCGCGCTCTCCGAGCCCCGCGACGCCATCGAGGACATCATCGAGCCCTATCTCATCCAGCTTGGCTTTGTGCAGCGCACGCCGCGCGGTCGGTTGCTAACCTCACACGCCTTCCGCCATCTCGGCCTCGCCGAGCCGCGGCGCGAGGCGCCACACCCGACCCTGTTCGAGGATGAGGGCTAGCCGGCGATATGAAAACGCGGACGGTCTCTCACATCATGAGCTTCCTCGAGGCGATCGGCTCCGAGCGGGGCGCGAGCGTGAACACGATCGACGCGTATCGACGCGATCTCGCCGACTACGAAGCCTATCTGAAGGCTCAGGGGATGGACGCGCTGAAGGCCGGCACAATTCATGTGCGTGGGTTTCTCGCCGCACGCGGCGCGCAGAAGCTGAGCGCGGCATCGCTGGCGCGCCGGCTGTCGGCAATCCGTCAGTTTCATAAATTCCTGTACGCCGAGGGTTGGCGGCGCGACAACCCGACACTGGCGGTCGAAGGCCCGCGCCGATCGCGACCGCTGCCCAAGCTTTTGAGCATGGCCGAGGTCGAGCGCCTGATCGCGACCGCGCGCGAGGGACTCGACCTCCCGGAGCGCCCCTTGCGCGAAAAGATGGACGCGGCGCGCATCGCCTGTCTCATCGAACTCATCTACGGGTCGGGCTTACGCGTGTCAGAGGCGTTGAGCCTCAAGAAGTCAATCGCCACGGCCAAGTCTCCGCTCATCCCCGTGCGCGGCAAGGGCGACAAGGATCGCCTGGCGCCGCTCTCAAATCCCGCCCGCGTCGCGATCGGCGCGTTTCGCGCCCTGCTCGATCAAGTCTCGCCGAGCGTGGCGACGAGCCCCTGGCTATTCCCCGCCGCGGGCGCGAGCGGCCACATGACGCGGCAGGCCTTCGCGCGCGATCTCAAGCGCGTCGCCGCCGCGGCGGGTCTTGCGTCCGCGCGCGTGAGCCCGCACGTGCTGCGCCACGCCTTCGCCAGTCATCTGTTGCAGAACGGCGCGGACCTGCGCGTCGTTCAGGATCTGCTCGGCCACGCCGACATCGCTACGACGCAGATCTACACCCACGTTCTCGACGAGCGCGCCAAGGCGATGGTGCGCGATCTGCATCCCATGAACGACGAGGAAGGCGGCGCCCCACAGAAATGAGGCCGCCTGAATAAATGAGGGTGGCGCCCCTCAATCTCCCAAACGTGATCCGCAAGGTACGCAGGCGAGCTGGATTTCTGATCGGCGGCCGAATACCAGATCGACAAGCGAATTAGGGGAGGGGCACCCGCCATGCTCAACGGGATCGTCCAGTGTCTGAGCGTTGCGGGCATGGCCATGATCATTGCAGCTTCGTCGGCCTTCGCAGATCCGGATGATGCTGACGTTGGCAAGACGATGCCAGCAGCCCCCATGCGCGAACAAGTCTTGCGGCTGCCGGGCGATCCAGCCAGGCCCGTGATGCTCGAAACCACGCTGTTCGAGCCGCCCGGCGATGGTCCATTCCCGCTTGCCGTCGTGAACCACGGCGCGAAGGGTGATCCACGCACCAACAAGCGTTACAGAGTGTCGTTCTCGATCGACTATCTGCTGTCACGCGGCTACGCCGTGGTCGCCCCCATGATGCGCGGTTTTGCGGATTTGGGAGGCAAAGCCGTCAATACGGGTTGCGACCTTGCGCGCCTCGGCAAGCTGAATGCGCAGGACATTCTGGCGGTGATCTCGGCCATGCGATCGAGGCCCGAAATCGACGGCTCGCGTGTTCTGATCGTGGGGCAAAGCTTCGGAGGTTGGAATGCCTTGGCGCTCGCGACAATGGCGCCGCCCGAGGTCAAAGGCGTGATCGATTTTGTTGGCGGCGTCCGTTCGTCGGACTGTAACAATCAGGATGCCGCTCTGTTCGATGGCATGGCGCAATTCGGTCGCAAGGCTCGGCTTCCCTCGCTTTGGTTCTATGGCGAGGGCGACGCCTACTTTCCCGAACGAATTTGGCGGACGGACTACGAGCGTTTCACCAAGGCCGGGGGCGAGGCTCGCCTTGTGAATTTCGGCGCGATCAATGACGCTCATAACCTCCTCGGGCAGAGCGAATATCTCGATCTTTGGGTTCCCGAAGTGGACGCCTACCTCGGCGAGCGCGGCCTTCCCAAAAAAGAGATTTATCCTGAATTCCTGCCTGCGCCTCGCCCGTCTCCGACCAATTATGCTTCGATCGGCGACATCGCCGCTGTGCCTTTCATCGGACGGGCGAAGCCAGAATTCTATCAAAAGTTTCTGAGCACAGCCGATCGCCCTCGCGCGCTCGTCATCGGCCCGAAGGCGGTTTCGCTCCAAACTGGCGGGTTTGATCCAGTGGCCCGTGGTTTGGCGGATTGCGCCACACGCGGCGGCCAATGCTTTCTCTACGCCTACGACGATGACGTGGTGTGGACCGGGCCCTCGCCCGGCCAGGCGGCGCGCATCGATGGCGCTCCCATCATAGGCAAAGCCGCGAAAGCAGGAACGGTGGAGAGAGTTCAGCAGTTTGCCGCTTTGACGCCGTCTTGCGCGCCCCTTCCGCTCCCCGCGGTCGTTGTCGCATCGGCGCCCGCCCACGGCGCCGCAGATGTGGCGCAGGTTGAGGATTTCCTGCAGTTCGCGCCTCAGAGTCCCTTGTCGGCCTGTGCTGCACATAAAGTACCGATGATGCGTATCGGCTATAAGAGCGCTCCTGATTTTGCCGGGGTGGATTTCTTCGCGGTCAGTGTGACAGAAACGAACAGGCCGCCGCAGACGATCAAATACGCCGTCCATGTAAACTGAAATTGCGCCGCATTGGCGCGCGGTCGGCGAACCGGGCGTGATCGAGATTTAGGCGCGCGACGCCATTGCGCTGAAAGCGAAAAAGGGCTTCGATGCCTCAAAGCTCGTGGTCGCGAGCAAGTCGCTCAGGAGACACCATGAAAGCGCTCACCTTTGCCGGCGTCGCGCTGGCCGCGTTGTTAGCGGGCGCAGGATTCGCTTCGGCAAAGACCCTGGTCTATTGCTCGGAAGGCAGTCCGGAGAATTTCACGCCGGCGATCAACACCACCGGGACCAGCTTCGATGCGGCGCGGCCCGTCTACAATCGGCTGACCGAATTCAAGCGCGGCACGACCGACGTTGTTCCCGGCCTCGCCGAAAGTTGGGAAGTCACCGATGGCGGCAAGACGATCACCTTTCATCTGCGCAAGGGCGTGAAGTTCCATTCGTTGAAGGACTTCAAGCCGACGCGCGACTTCAACGCCGATGATGTCCTGTTTTCGTTCGACCGGCAGTGGAAGCCCGACAATCCGTATTACAAAGTGTCGGGCGGCAAGTATGACTATTTCAACGACATGGATATGCCGAAGCTGCTCGATTCGGTGGAGAAGACAGACGACAACACCGTCGTCATGAAGCTCAAGACGCCGAATGTCGCCATCCTCGCCAATCTGGCGATGGACTTCATGGCGATCGGCTCGAAGGAATACGCCGACCTCTTGCTCAAAAAGGGAACGCCCGAGCAGTTCGACCAGGCGCCGGTCGGCACCGGTCCGTTCTCGTTCGTCTCCTATCAGAAGGATTCCGTCATTCGCTATAAGGCGAACAAGGACTTTTACGGCGAGAAGCCGCTGGTCGACGACCTCGTGTTCGCTATCACGCCCGACGCCACGGCGCGCTATGCCAAGCTCAAAGCGGGCGAGTGCCACGTCAATGCTTATCCAAGACCGGCCGACCTCGCGGAAATGGAGAAGGATCCCGCTCTCAAGGTGATCAACATGCCGGGTCTCAACGTCGCGTATTGGGCGTTCAATGCGATGAAGCCGCCGTTCGACAAGAAGGAGGTTCGCCAGGCCTTGTCGATGGCGATCGACCGCGACGCGATCATCAAGGATGTCTATCTCGGCGCCGGCTCGAAGGCGACGACGCTGATCCCTCCCACCCTATGGTCGTTCAACGACAAGATTCCAGACGTGCCCTTCGATCAGGAGAAGGCCAAGGCAATGCTGGCCGCGGCCGGCGTCAAAACGCCGCTCGATATCGATCTCTGGTACATGCCGGTGTCGCGACCGTACAATCCCAATGGCAAGCGCATTGGCGAGATGATGCAGGCTGATCTCGCCAAGATCGGCGTCAACGCCAAGCTTGTCACCTATGAGTGGGGCGAGTATCGCAAGCGCCTCGCCGCTGGCGAGGAGACCACCGGCCAGTACGGTTGGACCGGGGACAACGGCGACCCGGACAATTTCTTTTTCCTGAGAGGTTGCCCCGGAGGCAAACCTGGCGACAGCAATCCCACGAAATGGTGCAACGCCGAGTTCGATGAGCTGCTTGAGAAAGCCCGGACCCTGACAAACCAGGCCGACCGGGCGAAACTCTATTCGCGCATGCAGGAGATCGAGCATGACGAGGCGCCGGAGCTTCTGCTCGCGCATTCCATCGTGTTCGAAGCCATGCGCGCGAATGTGACCGGCTATAAGCAGAGCCCGCTTGGAACGCACGCGTTCGAAGGCGTCGACCTCAAGTAAGGCCGTTCCGGGCTCCGCTCGCCCACGAGCCGAGGCGGGGCCTGTTGTTTTCGGATCGGCCATGGTCGCATACTTCCTTCGCCGCATCGCGCTCACTATCCCGACTTTTCTCGCGCTGATGTTCCTGACCTTCGCGGCGATCCGTCTCGTGCCGGGGGACCCGGTCGAGGTCAGGACCGGCGAGCACGGCATGTCGCCGGAGCGGCTCGCGTATTTTCGCCATGAGCTCGGCCTCGACCTGCCGGTGTGGCGGCAGTTTCTCGACTATGTCTGGCGCCTCGCGCATGGCGACTTCGGCGTGTCGTTGTCGTCACAAGATAAAGTTCTGACGGAGTTTCTGACTCTGTTTCCGGCGACGCTCGAGCTCTCATTCTTCGCCATGCTGTTTGCGATCGCGATCGGGGTCCCGGCCGGCGCGCTCGCGGCGGTCAAGCGCGGCGGGTTTTATGATCAGGCGCTGATGACGGTGTCGCTGTTCGGTTATTCGATGCCGATTTTCTGGTGGGGCCTGCTCCTCATCATGTTCGTTTCCGTGCGGCTCGGGCTTCTGCCGGTCTCGGGCCGGATCGACCTCATCAACTATTCGTTCGACCAGCCGACCGGATTCATGACCATCGACGCGCTTCTGTCCGATCAGCCGGGCGCGTTTCTCGACGCGTTGCGGCACTTGATCTTACCGGCGATCGTGCTCGGCACTGTGCCGCTCGCTGTCATCGCTCGCATGACTCGCTCCTCGATGCTCGAAGTCCTGAGCGAAGATTACGTGCGCACGGCGCGCGCAAAGGGACTGTCGCCGACCCGGGTCATCGGCGTTCACGCCTTGCGCAATGCGCTCTTGCCGGTGGTGACGGTGATCGGCCTATCAATTTCCAGCCTGATGGCCGGCGCGGTGCTCACCGAAACGATCTTCTCCTGGCCAGGCGTCGGCCATTGGCTCATCGATTCCATCGGTCGGCGCGACTATCCAGCGTTGCAGGGTGGCGTTCTGCTCATCTCCGCCGTCGTCATCCTTGTCAATCTGATCGTCGATCTCGTCTACGGAATCATCGATCCCAGGATCAGCCATGGCCGCTGACGCCGTCGCGCTGACAACACCGATTGGCGACGAGGCGGCGGCCGTCCTCGCGCAGCCTTCGCCGCTCGCGTCGTTCTGGGCCGCGTTCCGGGAAAATCGTGGCGCAGTGTTTGGCCTCGCCGTCTTCGCGATCATCGTTCTCTTAGGCCTGACGGCCAATTTCGTTGCGCCGCATTCTCCCATCGAGCAATTCCGTGATGCGGTGCGGGCGCCGCCGGTATGGGAAGCGGGCGGCTCGTGGCGCTTCGTGCTCGGAACCGACGGCGACGGCCACGACATGCTGTCGCGCCTCATCTTCGGGGCGCGAGTGTCGCTGTTCATCGGCCTCTCGGTCATGTGCGTGTCGTTCATTGTCGGCGTCGCGCTCGGTCTCGTCGCGGCGATGGCCGGGCCCGTCTTCGACGTCGCCATCACGCGCTTCATGGATTTGATCATGGCGGTGCCCAGCCTGGTGCTCGCTGTGCTTGTCGTCGCGGTGCTGGGGCCAAGCCTTGCCAACACCATCATCGCGGTGACGATCGTCTATCTGCCCGCCTACGTGCGGCTCGCGCGCGCATCTGCGCTGGGTGAACTGAACAAGGACTATGTGACCGCCGCGCGCGTGGTCGGCGTCGGGCCGCTCCGGCTCGCCACGTCGACCGTGCTGCCGAATTGTCTCGCTCCCCTCATCGTGCAGGCGGCGCTTGGCGTGTCGAGCGCCATTCTCGAGGCGGCGGCGCTCGGCTTTCTTGGCCTTGGCGCCCAGCCGCCGACGCCGGAATGGGGGTCGATGCTGGCCGACTTGCGCGAGTTCATTCAGTCCAATCCGTGGATCGTCGCGTTTCCCGGCCTGGCGATTCTCATCACGGTCGTCGCCATCAATCTCACAGGCGACGGCTTGCGTGACGCGCTCGATCCGAAGATGCGGAGAGGCTGATGGCGCCGTCTCTCCTCGAAATCCGCAACCTCTGCGTCTCCTTCGCCACGCGCCATGGCCCGTTTGCGGCAGTAGACGGGTTCGACCTGACGCTCGAGCGCAACGAAGTGCTGGCGATCGTCGGCGAATCCGGCTCCGGCAAGTCGGTGGCGATGCTGGCGGCGATGGGCCTCCTGCCTCCGACCGCGACCGTCACCGCCGACCGCATGGCCTTCGACGGGACGGATCTCCTGTCGATGAGCGACCGCGATCGACGCCCGATCGCTGGCAAAGACATGGCGATGATCTTCCAGGAGCCGATGTCGTCGCTCAATCCATGCTTCACGGTCGGCTTTCAAATCGGCGAAACGCTGAAGACACACCTCAATCTCAAACGGTCCGAGCGCGACAGGCGCATCGTCGAGCTTCTGGCCGAGGTCGGCATTCCCGATCCCGAAAGCCGCGCACACGCCTATCCCCACCAGCTCTCGGGCGGCATGAGCCAGCGGGTCATGATCGCGATGGCGCTTGCCTGCCGGCCAAAACTCCTGATCGCGGACGAGCCGACGACCGCGCTCGACGTCACCATTCAGGCGCAAATCCTCGATCTTCTAATGCGCGAGCGCCGCGACAACGGTATGGGGCTCGTGCTCATCACCCACGACATGGGGGTGGTCGCCGAAACCGCGAACCGCGTAATTGTCCAATATTCCGGCCAACAGATGGAGATGAACGCCACGCGCGAGATGTTTGCCGATCCGCATCATCCCTATACCGCCGCGCTCTTGGCTGCGTTGCCGGAGCGGGCGAACGGACGGCGGCTGCCCGTCATTCCGGGCGTCGTGCCCGGACCGTTCGATCGTCCGCGCGGTTGCGTCTTTTCGCCGCGCTGCGCCTTTGTTTTCGACGCCTGCCATGATGCCGAGCCGGCGCCAGCTGAGCCCGCGCTTGGCCGTGCGCGCTGTCTGACGCCGCTGGTCGCCGGAATTCCATCTGCTCTAGCCCTGCAAGAGGCGGCCTCGTGACCGCCATCCTCGAGGCCAGGGGCCTGACACGGGATTACTCCGTGTCGCGTGGCGCGTTCCGCCGCCACACGACGATCAAAGCGCTCGTCGGCGTGTCCTTCTCGCTTCATGCCGGGCGCACGCTGGCGGTGGTCGGCGAGTCCGGTTCGGGCAAGTCAACGCTGGCGCGGCTCCTTACCTTGATCGAAAATCCGACCGCGGGCTCGCTCTTGATCGACGGCGAGGATGTCGCGCAGGCGAGCGCGGAGACGCGCAAGCGCCTCAGGCGGGAAATTCAGATCGTGTTCCAGAACCCCTATGGGTCGCTCAACCCGCGCCAGACGATCGGCAAGGCGCTCGAGGAGCCGCTGCTCGTCAACACCGACCTTAAGCCCGCCGAGCGCAAGGCTGAGGCCCTCTCGATCATGGCCAAGGTCGGCTTGAGGCCCGAATATTATCATCGCTACCCGCACATGTTCTCGGGCGGTCAGCGCCAGCGCATCGCCATCGCCCGCGCTCTCATGTTGAAGCCGAAGATCCTGGTGCTCGACGAGCCCGTGTCGGCGTTGGATGTGTCGATCCGCGCCCAGGCGCTTAACCTGCTCGCCAGCTTGCAGGAGGAATTTGCGCTTGCTTATGTGTTCGTCTCGCACGATCTTTCGGTCGTGCGCCACATCGCTGATGAAGTGATGGTGATCTACCTCGGCAATGCCGTCGAGCTCGGCGCCCGCGCCGCGATCTTCGACAGCCCGCAGCACCCCTACACGCAGGCGCTCCTCTCGGCGACGCCGGTCGCCGACCCGACCGCCAGGCGCGATCGCATCCTGCTTTCCGGCGAGCCGCCGTCGCCCTTCGCGCCGCCGCCGGGCTGCGCGTTTCATCCGCGCTGCCGGCTCGCCTTCGATCGCTGCCGCGTCGACAAGCCCCCACTGGAGCGCAAGCAGGGCCGCGAAGTCGCCTGCTGGGCTGTGGCGGCATGAACGCCGAGACCTATGATTTCATCGTCGTCGGCGCCGGCTCGGCCGGCTGCGTGCTCGCCAATCGGCTGAGCCGCGATCCCAGGAACCGCGTGCTTCTCGTCGAGGCTGGCGGCCGCGACAACTGGATCTGGTTCCATATTCCCGTCGGCTATCTCTACGCCATCGGCAATCCGCGCGCGGACTGGATGTTCAAGACCGCGCCGGAGCCGAATTTGAGGGGTCGCTCGATCGCCTATCCGCGCGGCCGCGTGGTGGGCGGCTCGTCGGCCATCAACGCCATGATCTATATGCGTGGCCAGGCGGCCGACTATGACGGCTGGCGCCAGCTCGGCCTCGCCGGCTGGAGCTGGGACGACGTGCTGCCCTACTTCCTGCGTCAAGAGGACCATCACGGCGGCCTCAGCGAGCTGCATGGGTCTGGGGGCGAATGGCGGGTCGAGCGCCCGCGCGTGTCGTGGCCGATCCTCGACGCGGTGCGGGAGGCCGGGGTCGAAATCGGCATCCCGAAGATCGCCGACTTCAATCAGGGCGACAACGAAGGTTCTGGCTATTTCGAGGTCAACCAGCGCCGCGGCCGGCGCTGGAGCGCGGCGACGGCGTTCTTGAAGCCGATCCTCAAACGACCGAACCTGCATCTCGTGACCGGAGCGCATGTCGAGCGCATTCTGTTCGAGGGACGCCGCGCCACAGGCTTGCGCTACAGCCAGCACGGGGTCAGTCACGAGGCGCGCGCCGGCCGGGAAGTCGTTCTGTCGGCAGGCGCGATCGGCTCGCCGCAACTCTTAGAGCTTTCGGGCGTCGGCGACCCAGATCGCCTCAAGGCGATCGGCGCCTCGGTGGTCCATGCGTTGCCGGGGGTCGGCGAAAATCTGCAGGACCATCTGCAGCTGCGAGCGATCTTCGGCGTCACGGGCGCGCGCACGCTCAACGTCGACTACCAGTCCTTGTTCAAGCGGGGAATGATGGGGCTCGACTACGGCCTTCGCCGCCGCGGCCCGCTGACCATGGCGCCTTCGCAGCTTGGCCTGTTCGCGAGGTCCTCGCCCGACTACGACACCGCCAATATCGAATTCCATGTCCAGCCGCTGTCGCTCGACCGTTTCGGCGAACCGATGCACGCCTATCCAGCGATAACGATCAGCGTCTGCAATTTGCGGCCGGAGAGCCGCGGCTCGACCCATATTGCGAGCGCCGATCCGCGCGCCGCGCCGGTCATCCAACCCAATTATCTGTCGGCTCTCGCCGACCAACGAGTGGCGGTGGACTCCATTCGCCTCACCCGTCGGCTCGCCGCCGCGCCCGCGCTCGCACGTTACGCGCCGAAGGAGCTCAAGCCCGGCGCAAACTTGCAGTCGGACGATGAGCTGATGCGGGCGGCGGGCGAGATCGGCACGACGATCTTCCACCCTGTCGGGACCGCGAAGATGGGATTGGCGCAGGATCGGTTCGCTGTGATCGACGAACGGCTGAGGGTTCACGGGTTGGCATGCTTACGTGTCGCCGACGCGTCGGTGATGCCTCGCATCACCTCCGGCAATACCGGGTCGCCGACGATGATGATCGCCGAGAAGGCGGCTGAAATGATCCTCGCCGATGCTGGGGCCGCCTGATGTGGAAGGAAGTGCAAACCCTTCCGTCGGACGGGCGCCAGTCTGAGGCGGCGCTGATGATCGCCCGCGGGGTGCGGCGGCTTCTCCGGACGCGGGGTTTCTCAAGCGTAACCGAACTCGCGCTGACCGACGGACGCCGCGCCGACATCGCGGCCGTCAATCGCGACGGCGAGGTGTTGATCGTCGAGATCAAGTCATGCGCCGCGGACTTTCGCGCCGACCACAAGTGGCGCGATTATTCCGCATGCTGCGACCGGCTCTACTTCGCCATCTCGGAGCAAACGCCAACGACCCTGATGCCCCTCGAGGCGGGCCTCATCGTCGCTGACCCTTATGGCGCGGAGATCGTGCGGGAGGCCGAATTGCAGCGTATGGCGCCGGCCAGCCGCCGCGCGCTCCTGCTGCGCTTCGCCCTCGCGGCGGCCGACCGGCTACATCGTCTGGCTGATCCGGCGGCTACTCTGGAATTCTAACTGGCAAGCGGCGCAGGCCGCCGATTTGCCTGAACTTGCGCAAGTTCCTTGGCAAAAAGAAGGGCCGCCTCGCGGCGGCCCCTTGCAAACGTTTCGAGACGTAAAGGATCAGATCGCGAGCGCCCGGCCCTGTGAGTTCCGGCGGAACGCGGCATAACCGAGCCCGGCAAATCCAAGGGTCATCATCACCCAGGTCGACGGCTCGGGAGTCCCGGGAGCATTAGCGCCAAGGCTGAACTCGAATGAATTGGTTGACGAGGAGAACTCCGCCGTCCTGAACGCCCCAAGACCCGAGATCGTAACCAGCTCGTTAGAAGTAGGCGACAGTTGATTGCCATCGTCGGTCGCGCCCATCATCCCCAGTTGCGCACCGGTCAACGTATAGCCGTTGATGGTGACCGCAGTAAATCCATTTCCTGGGTCGATCGACCCCCAGTAGATGCTGATGCTGGTCTGGTCCGTGGCGAAGGTTGCCATCTCTGTGCCACCGCCGAACACGGACATATAGGTCGTGTCGCCCATTCCAAGAGGAACGGCATACTGATTTGGAACACTTCCCGTTTCGGTCGAGGCGTTGCCAGACACGGTGGACCACACAGTGGTGCCAACGTTGAAGGTAGCGCCATTCGAAGGAAGAGGCGCCCCCTCGAAGTACTGCGGGTCCTGTGGTCCGTGAGTCAAAGTAACCGTCACGGCCCCTGCCGCTCCGGTCAAGGCCAACCAGGCCAGCCCGGTTGTCATCACCCGGTTGTCATCACCCGGTTGTCATCACCCGGTTGTCATCACCGGTTGTCATCAAAAGCGTTTTGCGCATCTTAAAAATCCCCTAATCGGCCGCACACAACTATTGGGTAGCAGCACAAAAGAAGCCTGTCAAGCCGCTTCCGCTGCGTCGCTCCTAACAAAGTGAAATGAAAACGGGAGTGCACCCGGCGGCGCAACGTATTGATTCTGCAGGCCTCTCTGAACATGAGACGCGAACGTTAAGGCAGCCTGACCGTTTATCCCGATCCAACTTCTTCCGCAGTGCAAAAAAAATGCACTAATCAGTCGTGGGTCGCAGGTCATCCCTAGTTTGGGGTTGGGCGCGCGCCTCGCGGCCGGCGACAACAAGATCGGCATTCTGCGTGTCAAGGTTGGCGAACACCGTCTCAACCGGTCAAGCCGCCGTCGGAAATATGAAGCTCGGCCTCGCGCCACAGGATGACCAGCGCCGGGCAAAACAAGGCCCACACAGGCGGCCTTTTGCAGTCACTTGACAGAAGCCAGGTGGCCCTACGCCGAAAGCAGGGTCATGCGCCGGCGGAACCCGGCATAACCGAGTGCGCCGAAGCCAAGCGCCATCATCACCCAGGTTGACGGCTCGGGAATGGAAGGGGTGACGCCCGTCGTCGAGTTGGAGAACGCAACGCTGGGGATGTTCGGGCCAGTTTGGGTGGCGGTGAAACTGAGAATAACAGGCGAATTCGTGAACAGATGCTGGGTGTCGGTTAGCGTTCCGGTCAGGGTGACGGCGATAAAGTCAGGGTCAATACTTGGCACGGTGACGATCGTCGTCACCGTGGTCAGCGTTTCAGTGAACATGTCCACCCCAGGCCCGACGACCATCGGCCACGTCAGGACGACGTCGGCTCCGAGCGGGCCAGGCGTTGACCCATAAATGATCGCATTAGAAGTCGTTGGTGTGGTTTCCCCAGTAAGCGTGATCGTATCGTTCTCATTGAGCCCCGAAGCGTCGCCAGAGCCCAGAGACGTAACCAGCTGGATCGCGCCAACGAAGTCGAGGTACGTCGAGTCGCTCAAGGATGTACCGTCGTGAAGGATACTCCCATCAAGCGCACTGAAGTTGAAGTCGACGGTGGCCGCTTCCACAGCGGAACTCGCACCAAGCATCCCGATGACGGCGGCGCCCAGCGCTGCGATTACCGAACGCTTCATGTGTCAGTCCCCTGTTTGGCGCGTGTTGCGCCGCAACAGACAATAACACGTCAAGAGCGGTTGTGAACGTCTTATTGAGGATAATAAATCGACAGAATAGGATAGTTAATTTGGAGGCCATCTCGTTCGCAATGGAAGAAACCGGCGATCGCCGCCATCGCTCAATTGTCGAGGAAACTCCGAAGCTTACGGCTCCGGCTCGGGTGCTTGAGCTTACGTAAGGCTTTGGCCTCGATCTGGCGTATGCGCTCGCGGGTAACGGAAAATTGCTGGCCGACTTCCTCCAGCGTGTGGTCGGTGTTCATACCGATGCCGAAGCGCATACGTAAAACGCGCTCCTCCCGGGGAGTAAGCGACGCAAGCACACGGGTGGTCGTCTCGCGCAGATTGGACTGGATCGCAGCGTCGATCGGCAGCACCGCGTTTTTATCCTCGATGAAATCGCCGAGGTGACTGTCTTCCTCGTCGCCGATCGGCGTCTCGAGGCTGATCGGCTCCTTGGCGATCTTGAGCACCTTGCGCACTTTCTCCAGCGGCATCGCGAGCTTTTCAGACAGCTCTTCAGGCGTCGGTTCGCGGCCAATCTCGTGCAGCATCTGGCGTGACGTGCGCACGATCTTGTTGATCGTCTCGATCATGTGCACCGGAATGCGGATGGTTCTCGCCTGATCCGCAATGCTGCGCGTGATCGCCTGCCTGATCCACCAAGTGGCGTAGGTGGAGAACTTGTAGCCTCGGCGATATTCGAACTTGTCGACCGCCTTCATCAGCCCGATGTTGCCTTCCTGGATGAGGTCGAGGAACTGCAGGCCGCGATTGGTGTATTTCTTGGCGATCGAGATCACGAGGCGAAGGTTGGCCTCGACCATTTCTTTCTTGGCCTGCCGCGCCTCCCGCTCGCCCTTCTGGACCATCTGCACAAGACGACGGAACTCCTGGATCTCAAGCCCGGTCTCGGTCGCTAGCGACTGAATCTCCGTACGGATTTCCTTGATCCCAGTCTTGTCGGCGGCGATGAACTCCTTCCATCCGCGCGTCGACAGCTTTGAGACCCTCAGCAGCCATTTCGGGTCCAATTCCGAATTCTGGTAGTTCTTAAGGAAATCCTCGCGGCCGACGCGATGAGTTTCGGCCAGGCGCATGAGGCGCACGTCGAGGCCAATCAGGCGCTTGTTGATGTCGTAGAGCTGTTCGACGAGCGCATCGATGCGGTTCTGGTTCAGCGACAGCGACTTGACGTCGCCGACGATGTCCTTCTTGAGAGCCTTGTATTTGCGCTCCTGAGCTGGAGAGAGCGACTTGCTCTTGAGCTTGTTCTCGACGTTCTGATCCTGCAGGCGCCGGAGCTTCTTATAAGCGTCTGCGATGCGGTCGAACGTCTCAAGCACCTTCGGCTTGAGATCGGCCTCCATCGCCGACAGCGACACCGAATTCTCAAGATCGTCTTCGTCGTCGAAGTCGGACGGTGGCGCGGCCTCTCCTTCGAATCCTTCCGGCGGCGCTTGAGGCGCGGTCGCCGGCGCCATGCGATCGCGGGCCGGATTGGGCGGCGGCGGCGCGCCGGGGGCGGAATAATCGGTCTTCGGCGCCTTCTTGCCGTCGGGACCGGCGTAGGTCGCCTCGAGATCGATGATGTCGCGCAGCAGAATCTTGGCGTCGTTGAGCTCGTCGCGCCAGATGATAATCGCCTGGAAGGTCAGCGGGCTTTCGCACAAGCCCGCGATCATCGCCTCGCGGCCGGCCTCGATCCGCTTGGCGATAGCGATTTCGCCCTCGCGCGACAGGAGCTCGACCGAGCCCATCTCGCGCAGGTACATGCGCACCGGATCGTCGGTGCGCTCGGCCGGTTCGGAACTGCGGGTCGCGACCGCCGTCGGGCGGGCGGTCTCGACGAGCTCGCCGCCTTCGGCCTCCTCCTCGTCGGCGCTGTCGGCAGTTTCCTTTTCGGCTTCTTCCGCGTCCTCGCTCTCGACGACATTGATGCCCATCTCGCTGAGCATCGCGTTCATGTCCTCGATCTGGTCGGATGAGATCTCTTCCGACGGCAGGACGGCGTTCAATTCATCTTGCGTCACCCAGCCACGCTTCTTGGCGATCTTGAGCATCCGCTTGACGGCGGCGTCGCTGAGATCGAGCAGCGGGCTATCTGGGGTCTCGACTACCGCGGCTTCGCCTTCGGCCTTCGCCTCGTCTTTTTTTGCCATCGCGGCGTCTCCGTCATTCCGCGGCCCAGGGCGCCGGGTATTGAATGTTGTCGACCATCCCCGTCTTGCCGGGGCGGCCGTACAAAGCTAACGCGGTCAAGCTAAGGCTTTGCTCATCGCCGCGCCCCGCTCAAACCCTCCATCCCGATCTCTCGCGCCGGGCCGTTCGGGTCAGATCGCGGACGATATGCGTCCGGATTGATCGCCAAAACCGTCAATGGCTGCTTCCGCGTCGGCAAGGTCAGCCAAGTTCGCTTTGATATCAAGCAGTCGGGCAAGATTAAGCTCGTTTGGCTCCGTTGCAAGCAGCCGCTCCGCGAGCTTCAGGTTCCTATTTAACGCGCCAGCCCGCCGATGCAAGGCCAAGCTCTGCCTCAGCACCTGGTCGGCGTCCGCAGGCGCCGCCTCCGTCCGCATGCACCACCAATTCGGCATCTTTGCGGCCAGGCCTAAAATCAGTTCGCAAGCTGGCCCGTGCCCAGCCCCATTCAACCATTGGCCTAGCGCCGTGGATGAGGTGAGCGCGTCGGCCGGGGCGCCGAGCAGCGCGTCGCGCAAGGCGCTAACGCCAGCGCCCATGAATTCGGTTTCCGCCAGTTCCTCGCAACGGCTCTCGATCAGCGCCGGATGACCAAGCGCAATCGAAAGGATCATGACCTCACGCGCCGGCAGGCGGGCGCTCCGGCCGAGCTTGCTTTGCGGCGCTAGGGGCGTTTCCGCGACTCCCATCCGCAGCCCGGGCGGGGGAAACCGCCCGCCGCGCCGTGGGACGAAGGGCTGTTTCGCGCTCGCGTAGCCCCCGGCCGGCCGCTCGCGTCCATCGCCGAAGAACGCCAGAAGGCGCCGTTTCACATCGGCCTGGTAATGGCGGCGCAGGGTCTCGTCGGCGATTTTTCCGACCGCCTCGACGAGGCGGCGCTCGAGGGCCGCGCGCTGCTCGGGCGTGTCGAAACGCTCGCCGTCAGTTTCGCGCATGAACAGCATGTCGGCGAGCGGCCGCGCGTCTTTGAGGTGTTCGGCCATCGCCGGGGCGCCGCTGAGCCGGATCAGATCGTCCGGATCCTGCCCCTCGGGCAGAAGCGCGAAGCGCAGGCTCTTGCCCGCGCCGATCAGCGGCAGCGCGGTCTCGATGGCGCGGAACGCGGCTCGCCGTCCCGCGCCGTCGCCGTCGAAGCACAGGATCGGCTCGCTCGCCATCGCCCACAACAATGCGCATTGATCGGGCGTGAGCGCCGTGCCGAGCGGCGCGACGACGCTGGGGAAGCCGGCTTCGCTCACCGCGATCGCGTCGATATAACCCTCGACGACGACGATCGCGCCTGAATCGTGCGCGGCCTTGCGGGCGCGATGGTGGTTGAAGAGAAGCGCCCCCTTGTGGAAGAGCGCGGTCTCCGGGGAATTCAAGTATTTCGCCTTGGCGCCGGCCTCCATCGCCCGCCCGCCGAAGGCGATGACGCGGCCGGCGCGATCGTGGATCGGAAACATCACCCGGTCGCGGAACCGGTCATAAGGAACGGCGATGTCTTCCCCGTGGACGAGCAGCCCCGCATCGATCATCGCCTCGGCGCCAACGCCTTGCGCCGCAAGCGCGTCGCGCAACATGAAGCGCTCGGGCGAGGAATAGCCAACCCCAAAGCGCTGTTGCACCGGCGCCCCGAGGCCGCGATCGGCGAGATAGCCGCGCGCTTTGGCGCCGATCGGCTGCTGGAGGTTCGCCTCAAACAGGCGCGCCGCCATCGCCATAATTTCGATCAGGCTCGCGCGCTTCTTGTCTTGAACCGCCTCGGCGGGACTGAGACGCGGCATCGGCAGACCGGCCATGCCGGCCAGCCGCTCGACCGCCTCAGGGAACGTGAGGCCCTCAGTCTCCATCAGGAACGCGAACGCGTCGCCGTGCTTGCCGGACGAGAAGTCGTGGAAGAAGCCCTTCTGGTCGTTGACGAAGAACGACGGCGTCTTCTCCGCACTGAACGGCGAGAGGCCCCGCCACTCGCGCCCTTCCTTGCGCAATTTGACTCGTGTCCCCGCCACCTCCGACACCGGCAGGCGGGCCCTGATCTCGTCCAGAAATTCGGGCGGAAACTTCATGAGGAGCCAGATTGGCCTGCGTTACGGCTTTGGCAAGGCGAAGCGCGCGTTGTCCCCCGCTTTCGCGGAGGCGCGAAGCGATCCAAGGATCACCCGGATCGCGACGTCGGCCTGTCGGCCTCCTCGCGATGACGCTCGACGCGGAAACCCGCCCCGCTTACCCCTTCGTCGGCGCCGCCGCGTCCAGAAGCTTGGCCGATTTGAGGTCCGACCACAGGGCCGCCGGGATCTCGACCGTCGCGTCGTGGACGTTCGACTTGACTTCCTCCGGCTTCACCGCGCCCAGCACGACAGACACGACAGCGGGATGGCCAAGGGCGAATTGGATCGCCGCCTGGCGCAGGGTGATCTTGTGCTTTTTGCAGATCTCCTCGATCGCCTTCACCTTGTCGACGATCGCCTTCGGAGCGTCCGTGTAATCGTACTTGGCACCGGCGCCCGAGCCGGTCGCCAGAATGCCGGAATTGAACACGCCGGCGAGCATCACACCCATGTTCTTCTCAAGCGCGAGCGGCAGGAATTCCGTCAAGCCCGCCTGGTCGATCAGCGTATAGCGTCCGGCCATCATTGCCACGTCGAAATCGCCGGCCTTGGCGAATTTGACGCAGGTGTCGGCCTCGTTGATGCCAAAGCCGATGGCCTTGACGACCTTTTCGTTGCGCAGCTTGTCGAGCGCACGATAGCTGCCCTCCATCGCTTCCTTGAAGCGCGCCGGCGCTTCTTCCTTGCCATGCGTCCAGACGTCGCAATCATGGATGAGGACGATGTCGACCCGGTCGAGGCCCATGCGCAAGAGAGAATGCTCGATCGAGCGCATCGCGCCGTCGTAGGAATAGTCGAAGCGCGGCGCGTGCGGATGTCCGCCGGCGAAGCCGGGCGACACCACGTCGCTGCGCGGCTTGGGCGGCCTGGTGAAGGGGTCCATGATGCGGCCGATCTTGGTCGAGACCAGGATCTCGTCGCGCTTGGCGCGCCTGAGCCCCGCGCCGATCCGCGCCTCTGCGAGCCCGTTGCCGTAATGGGGCGAGGAATCGAACACTTTTACGCCGCTCGCGAGCGCCTGCTCGATCGTTGCGATCGACGTTTTTTCGTCGAGCAACTCATAGAAATCGCCGAGCGGGCCGGTCCCCTCGCCGACGACGGAAAACGTAAGCCCCTCACCGTTCCGAGCCTTTATGCGTCGCGTTTCCATGTTTCCTCCAGAGCGCGTCATGGCGCCGGCGCCCATGACGGAGATGGCGGGATGTTTCACGCCCGGAAGCGTAACGCAAGGCACAAAGGCGTCAAAGGCGGCCGCGCGGGATCCCGGGGATTAGCTGCGAGCTTGTTTGTGTAGACGGCGTCGCTTATGGCGACGGCGAGCAGGCTAGACCGAGACCGACTCTATCGCTCGGGCCTTGCCCGCGACTTTCTCGCGCCAAAATCGGCAGCGCGCAGAAGGAACACTTCGCCCGAAATGTCTTCGGTATCGAGCCAGACGAATGGCAGGTGCGGGAACTCCAGCTCGAGCAGCGGGCGCGCGCGGCCTACTTCGCACACGAGCGTGCCTTCAGCCGTCAAATGCTTGGCCGCTTCGCCAAGAATCCGGCGCACGATATCGAGCCCGTCCGTTCCGCCAGCATGCGCAAGCACCGGCTCAGCCGCGTATTCGGGCGGAAAGCCCTCGATCGCGGCAGCGTCGACATAAGGGGGGTTGGTCAGGAGCAAGTCGAAGCGCGCGCCCTCGACCGGCGCGAACAGATCGCCCTGCTTCAGCGCGATGCGGTCCTGAAGACCATGCTCCTCGACGTTGCGCGCGGCCACTTCGAGCGCGCCGGGCGAGACGTCGACCGCCTCGATGCGCGCATTGGGAAAGGCGCGCGCGGCGAGGATGGCGAGCGAACCGCCGCCTGTGCAGAGGTCGAGCACTGAGGCGATAATCTCTGGATCGCCGATGATGCCATCGTCCTCGGCGAAAGCAGTCATCAAGAGCTCGCCAATCAGGCTGCGCGGTACGATGACGCGCTCGTCGACGTAGAACGGCACGCCCTGGATGTACGCGCGGTTGACAAGGTAGGCGGCGGGCTTGCGCGTCGTCGCGCGCGCCTCGATCAGTCCCAAAAGCCGGGTGCGTTCATCGCGAAGCAGCCTGGCGTCCAGAAACGGATCGAGCATGTCGATCGGCAGGCTTAAGCCCTCGAGGATGAGAAAGGCGGCCTCGTCGAGCGCTGTCGTGGCGCCGTGGCCGAAGGCAAGGTTAGACGAGAGGAAGCGGCCGACCGCATAGCGCAGCCAGTCTCGCGGGGTGAGGAACGTTTCAACCCGCTCGTCGACTGGCGTCTCAGGCAAGGGCGGCCGCCTCAAGCGCAGGGCTCATGAGCCACGCTTCCCCTCGCAAGAAGTGTCTTCGCGCCTTTGCCCTGCAGGCGCTGAGCGTCGGCCTTTTGGCGCACATTCGATCCACCTGGCGGACCGCCCGGCAGGTCCTGCTTGGCGGCAGGGAGAGCGTCAACGACCTTAGTGATTTGCACGACCGCGCCTAAGAGTCCGTTTGAAAACTGGTTGAAAGGGTTTTTCGGCTGTGATTCAAGCTTGGGATGTGGACCCGAGCGACGCGCGGCCGAATGGCCAAGATCGAGAAGAAGACCAAGCGTTATCCGAGCGACTTGACCGATGAGGAGTGGGCGAGGATTGAGCCTTTTCTTCCTCGCGCGTCGAAGTCGGGGCGCCCTGTCGAGGTCGATTTGCGGGAGGTGTTGAACGCAATCCGTTACATGGCGCGTTCGGGCGGGGGATGGCGGATGCTGCCGAATGATTTCCCGCCCTGGCAGACCGTCTATTGGTGGTTTCGACGATTCGTGCGTCGGTTCCTGTTTCAGACGATCCACGATGTCGCGCTGATGCTCGACCGGGAGCGCGTGGGACGCGAAGCAAGCCCAACCGGGGGCGTCATCGACAGCCCGTCGGTCAAAGCTCCGGAAGCGAAAACAAGGGGATACGATGGGGGCAAGAAGATCGTGGGTCGCAAGCGCCACATCGCCGTCGACACCGATGGCCAACTCTTGATGATCAATCTGACTCCGGCCGACATTTCCGACAGCGCCGGGGCTCAAATGATCCTGGACGGTGTCCGCAAGCGCTGGCCGTGGCTGAAGCATCTGTTCGCCGACGGGGCCTATGACCGCACCCAACTCATGGATAAGGCCGCCTTCCGCGATTTCACTATCCAGATCGTCAAGCGATCCGACACCGCCAAGGGTTTCGAGGTCCTGCCGCGTCGATGGGTTGTCGAGCGAACGTTCGGATGGATGACGCGATGGCGCCGTCTCGTGCGTGACTACGAGGAACGCATCGACTGTTCCGAAGCCATGATCCACGTCGCTCTCGGAAGCATCCTGCTCAGGCGAATTGCTCACGAATAGGTGTTCTCAAACGGACTCTAAGGTCAAAAGCGTTTCGGAGGCAATAAGGGAGAACGCGACAACGCAAATCGAGACGGGACTGGTCTATTCAAAGATATTCCTGATGACGTCGATGGCTCATCTGATCCTTAGCGCCGTTTATAAGAGCCGCATCCGAGATTTCAAGCCAAGCAACTCGTGCTGCCCCGCGGTAACTTCCAAGACTTCATGGATAAAGCGACCGCCATAACGAGCGCCCATGGCATGCTGGCGCCTCGCCGCGTGCGATCAAAGGCCCGCACCTCGTCGGTTGCATCGAGCCGCTGGCGTACGCTGCAATGCAAAAAAAGGTTTGGCTGCGCAAAAAAAACGCTTATCTTATGTTGACGCGCGTGGGCGTCACACCCCGGACCGGCATCAACGTCATGGCTAATTCCACTCCGATCACAATCAAGAAGTATGCCAATCGTCGTCTGTATAATACGGCGTCGAGCGCCTATGTGACGTTGGCCGATTTGGCGGTAATGGTGAAAGCCGGCGAAGACTTCATCGTTTACGACGCCAAAACCAATGACGACATCACCCGTTCGGTGCTCACGCAGATCATCTTCGAGCAAGAGGGAATTGCGGGGCAGTCACTGCTCCCGACAACGTTCTTGCGCCAGCTGATCCGGTTCTATGGCGACAGCATGCAGGCGATCCTGCCGAGCTATCTCGAATTTTCGATCGACCGCTTTTCGGGCGAGCAACCGGCGATGCGCGAAGCCGCTAGCCGCATGTTTGGTCCGGAGGCGTTTTCCGCCGGCTCCTTCGCCGCCCTGCAGGAATTGACGAAGAAGAATTTCGCGGCGTTCAATCAAGCTTTGGCGATGTTTTCGCCATTCGCCGCCGTGACCCCGACCGCTGACGCAGCGCTCAAGAAGCCGGCGTCCGAGGGCGATATCGACGATCTGCGCAGTCAGCTGTCCGACATGCAAAAGCGCCTTAAATCTTTGGCCAAGAAGACAGAAACCCCTTAAAAGCGGTCCTTGCGCGTGCGGAGCTCCCCGAACACCGCCGCAGGCTCCGCGCCCCCCATGCCAACCGCGGCCTGAACGGCCGGCTCCTCCACACGTAGAAACGGATTCGCGGCAAGCTCGGCTGCGATATTTGTCGGCACGGTCGCTCGACGCTCGGCGCGCAACCTCGCAATCTCCTCAATTCGAGCCTTGAGAATCGGATTGTCGGGTTCGATGGTGATGGCGAACCGGCCATTCGCCTGGGTGTATTCGTGGCCGCAGTAAATTTGGGTCTCGCCGGGAAGGGCGGCAAGCTTGGCCAGCGAGTTCCACATGACCGCATAGGGCGTCTCAAACACGCGCCCGCAACCGAGGGAGAACAGCGTGTCGCCGCAGAAGGCAACTGCGTCTTTCTCGAAATGATAGGCGATATGACCGAGCGTGTGGCCGGGGGTTTCGATGACTTTCGCTCGGAGGGAACCGACTTGGGCCGTGTCCCCTTCCTTCGCCTGGTGATCGAGGAAAGGGATTCGCGCCGCATCCTTGGCCGGACCCCACACCTTCGCGTTGGGGAATTCCGCCCTTACGTCCGGCACGCCTTGAATGTGATCGGCATGATGATGGGTGACCAGGATGTCGGTTAGGCTCCAACCCTTCTCTGCCAAAGCGGCGAGTGTGGGTCCGGCTTCCGGAACGTCGACGCAGGCCGTCGCCCCGGTCGCCGAATCGTGCACCAGGGCGCCGTAATTGTCCGTGAGACACAGATATTGATAGATGCTGATCGTCATGGGCGATTTCGCTCGGCGGTTAGGCTTCGGGGTTCTCGGGGCTTTGCGCGGCGCTTGAGCCGAACGCGCCTCCCCGACCGCACTCCTCTATAACGGCCCGGCCGGTCCCTGTCTCTCCTCCGCAACTTCTCGGTCGCGGGTTGCGTTCGCAAGCGCATTGCGAAAGGTCGGGCGCTCGTTCAAAGTCGTGGGCCCGGTCCGGCCGATATCGATGCCTCTCGACGTCCTCAGTTTACAGAGCTTCTACAGCTCGCCCCTCGGCGGCGTCGCCCGCAGGTTGATCGGGCGCGTGATCCGTGAGCGCTGGAACAGCAGCGCTGGCCTCTCCATCGCCGCGTTCGGTTATGGCGCCCCCTATCTCGAACGATTCCGCGACGGCGCTCGCCGATGCCTGGCCCTGATGCCGGCTGAACAGGGGGCAGTGATCTGGCCGGACGGCGAACGCTGCGCGGCGGCCCTCGTCGACGCTGAAATGTTGCCGTTGCCTGACGGCTCCATCGACCGGCTGTTGATCGCTCACGCGTTGGAGGCAGCCGATCGGCCGGACGCGCTGCTTGAAGAACTGTGGCGCATTACTTCGCCGGAAGGTCGAATGATCGTAATCGTTCCCTCCCGCCGGGGCGTCTGGGCGCGCACGGACAGTACGCCCTATGGACAGGGCCTGCCCTATTCGAAATCCCAGCTTCGCGACTTGCTTCATCGAGCGGAGTTCTCGCCGGTTTTCTGGGGCGAAGCGCTTCACGCGCCACCGGTCGCCCGGCCTTTCATGATCCGGTCCGCGACAACGATCGAGCGGGTCGGAGGAGCGCTTGGAGCGCCGTTTGCGGGCGTATACATCGTCGAGGCGATCAAGCAGGTTCGTCGGCCGGTCGGCGTCCGCAAGGTCGCCCGAGCGCGATTGCCTCCCCTGAAACCCGCTCTCGCGCCGAGCACCCGGCGCGAGCGCCACTCCGAATAACAGTTCTCTCGGTTTTCGGGTTGGCGCCGCCGATGCGCCATGCTTTTAAGGCCGCGCGTCGACCTCCAACCAAGGCGAATTCCTATGGCTGATCGTCTTCTTGTCTTATTGCGCCATGGTCAGAGTGAATGGAACCTCAAGAACCTCTTCACGGGGTGGCGCGACGTAGACTTGTCCCCCGCCGGCGTCGAGGAAGCCAAACAAGCCGGGCGGCGGATGAAGGCGCATGGCGTCGCTTTCGATCTCGTCTTCACCTCGGCCCTCATCCGCGCCCAGCGCACGCTTAGCTTAGCGCTGGCGGAAATGGGGCAGACCGGCCTGCCGGAAGAGCGGGATCAGGCTCTCAACGAACGCGACTATGGCGATCTGGCCGGGCTCAACAAGGATGATGCGCGCAAGAAGTGGGGCGAGGAGCAGGTCCACAAATGGCGGCGCAGCTACGACATCAATCCGCCAGGCGGTGAAAGCCTGAGAGATACAGTCGCGCGCGCGCTCCCCTATTATTGCCAGAACATCCTGCCTCCGGTGCTCAGCGGCAAGCGCGTTCTGGTCGCGGCGCATGGCAACTCTCTGCGCGCTTTGGTCATGGTGCTCGACCGCCTGACGCCGGAGACGATTCCGACGATGGAGCTCGCGACTGGCGTGCCCCTTGTCTATCGGCTCAACGCCAACTCGACCGTCGCCAGCAAAGAGATCCTAGGCTGACGGTAATTTTCCGTTAGCCTTAACGATTTGTGAAGACGCTCGGCGCCATGTTGACCTCCCGTGATTTGCGTTTCGCAGAGGTCAGAAATGTTGGCGAAAGCTTCAAGTTTTGGGTTTGCGGTGGTCGCCGCGTGCCTCTTTGCGACGGGCGCTGAAGCTGCCCAATATGAGTTTCTCGCCGCGCCGCAAATCAACCTGTCGCTGGTCTACCGCCTCGACAAATTGTCGGGCGATGTCATCGCCTGCCAGTTCGCTCACAATCCGGGGCGGCCCGATGTCGGCCCGGGCGCGTTCGGCGTCACCTCCTGCTATCGCAGCGGCGACGGCGCGACGAAGCAGGAGCCCAGCGACTATGGGCTGATCGCGACGCGTCACGAACAGGAAGGCGGCGTGTTTCGCGTCGATTATCGCACCGGCGGGCTCAGCATTTGCTATCTTTATTTCCAGCGTGAAAAGCAGGGCGATCACGAAGCGATTGCGGATCAGTATGTTGTGTGCACGCCGCCCTGGAAGCAGGCGACCTCCGCCCCCGCACATTCGGGCGCAGTCAGCGAATTGCCGGCCGCTGCTCCGACGCGAGACTGACGCAAACCGGCAGCCGCCCGCCGCTCGAACTGGCTAGCACAAAGTGCTATCAGCCAAACGCCGTCGTCTGTCATGCCCACGAAAGCGGGCATCCAGCAAGCCTTTGCCAATATTCTGGATTCCCGCTTGCGCGGGAATGACAGGAGAGGCGGCCGTGTTTCAATTTGAACGCGTTGCTTTAGAGCGACCGGCCCATGTTCGCCAACAATCACGACACGATCTTCGCGCCCGCCTCTGGCGTCGGCCGAGCCGCAATCACGGTTGTGCGCATATCCGGTCCCGGCTGTTCGGAGGCGCTCAAGACAATCGCGCCTGGGGCTGAGTTTCCCGACCGCCGCGCTGTCCTGCGAACGTTGAGACATCCTCAGTCTCAGGAACCGCTCGACCGCGCGTTGATCACCCGGTTTCAGGCGCCCCGCAGCTTCACCGGCGAGGAGATAGCGGAGATCAGCGTCACCGGCGGACGGGCGGTCACGTCCGCGGTCGTCCGGGCATTGGGGCTCGTGCCCGGACTGCGGCCGGCCGAGCCCGGGGAATTCGCCTGGCGCGCGTTCATGAACGGGAAGATCGACCTTTCCGAGGTGGAGGGGATCGCTGGTTTGGTCGAAGCCGAAACCGAGGCACAGCGGCGACAGGCTCAGCGCATCGCCGGCGGGGCGCTCAGCCGCGAGTGCGAGGCGATTCGCCTGAGCCTCCTCGAGGCCATGGCGGCGGTCGAAACGCAGATTGATTTCACCGATGTCGAGGACGCCTCGGATTTCACGCTTGAATCGGTCAGGCGCGCGGCGGGGGCGGCGATCGAACGGATCGACCGGGCGCTCGCGACTGCGGACTCGGCCCAACGCCTGCGAGACGGCTTTACCGTCGTGATCGCCGGGCCTCCCAATGTCGGCAAGTCGACGCTGATGAACGCGCTTGCCGGCCGCGATGTCGCGATTACGTCGCCAATCCCGGGAACGACCCGGGACTTGATCGAGGTGTTCCTCGATCTGCGCGGTTACCCCGTTATTCTCTTCGACACGGCGGGGATTCGCGACGCCCGTGATCCGATCGAACAGGAAGGCGTCGCAAGAGCGCGTCGCAAAGCCAAGAGCGCGGACCTGACCTTGTGGCTGAGCGACGGCGAAGACAGTCAGGCGCAGAGCCTGGGTAGTCCTATTCTGGACGTCCGCACCAAGATCGATCTTTTAGGTGACTCTCCACCAGAGAAGAAACTACCACCGCCTCTGGCGCCCCCGCCCCCCCTGCGGGGGCGGGATGCGGTGGGGGGTCGCGCCGACCATGGAACACTGAGTGGCCCGATTGGAGTTGACACCACAGGAAACGGGAGGCGCCGGCCCGACCCCCCTCCCAGCCTCCCTCACAAGGGGGGAGGAGAGTCGACTCGCGCGGCGGCCTCATCGAATGGCGCTTGGGAGCCGGGCGCCGCGCCGGCGGAAGATACGGCAAGCCTTGCCATATCGGCGAAAACCGGAGCGGGGATCGACCGGCTGCTTGACGCCATTGCCGATCTGGCCGAAGAGCGCATGTCTTCGCACGAGCCGGCTTTGTTGACGCTTGAAAGGCACCGGCGCGGTTTTCAGGAGGCGCGCCAAGCGCTGGCTTCGGCGCTTGCGCCGGAGGCAGCGGAGCCGGAATTGATCGCCGAGGATCTTCGACGCGCGGCGTCGGCAATGGATCGCATAGTCGGGCGCATCGGGGTCGAGGACGTACTGGGCGAGATTTTTGCGCGTCTGTGTGTTGGGAAATAGGAGGCGAATTGTTCATGTTTCACGTGAAACAGGCCAGCGCCTAAGACGAAGAGCGATGAAAATGAGTCGAATCTCGCTCGTTCAAGGGCCCCTCACCCCAACCCTCGCCCCGAGGGAGAGGGGGCGCAATGGCCCCTCTCCCTCCGGGAGAAGGTGGCTCGAAGGGCCGGATGAGGGGCGCCGCGCCCAGGTGAAATGGGCATAAGATGAAGTTTGACGTCGTTGTCATTGGCGGGGGGCATGCGGGATGCGAAGCCGCAGCGGCGGCCGCCCGCTGTGGCGCCGCGACGGCGCTCGTTACGCACCGTTTCGCGACAATCGGCGAAATGTCCTGCAACCCGGCAATCGGCGGTCTGGGCAAGGGCCATCTGGTGCGCGAGATCGACTCTCTGGACGGGGTGATGGCGCGCGCCGCTGATGCGGCAGGCATTCAATTTCGCGTCCTCAATCGCCGCAAAGGCCCCGCAGTTCAGGGGCCGCGAGCCCAGGCCGACCGGAAGCTCTACCGGCGCGCCATGCAGGCGCTCATCGCCGAAACTGCGAACCTGAGCGTCGTCGAGGGGGAGGCGGCTCGGATCGTCTCCGACGCCGGCGCCGTCACCGGAATTCAGCTCGCTGACGGCCGCGCGATCGCCTGCGGCGCCGTTGTCCTCACCACAGGAACGTTTCTTCGCGGTGTGATCCACCTCGGCGACCAGCGGACGCCGGCCGGGCGTTTCGGCGATCCACCCTCGATCTCGCTCGCGCAAAGCCTGGACAGCGCCGGCTTTGCGCTTGGCCGACTCAAGACTGGAACGCCGCCTCGGCTTGACGGCTCGACAATCGACTGGGACCAGCTGGAAATCCAGCACGGCGATTCCGAGCCCGAATTCTTCTCCTCGCTGACGACTGGGATCACCGCGACGCAGCTCCCGTGCCACATCACCCGCACCACCACCGAGACCCATCGCATCATTCGCGCGGATGCGCATCTTTCCGCCGTCTATTCGGGCGCGATCTCCGGGCGCGGCCCGCGCTATTGTCCGTCGATCGAGGACAAAGTGATCCGCTTCGCCGATCGCGACAGCCATCAGATTTTTCTCGAGCCGGAGGGCGTCGACGATCCGACCGTCTATCCGAACGGCATTTCGACCTCGCTGCCCGAGGAGATTCAGCGCGCGCTCGTGGCGACGATTCCGGGCCTCGAGCATGCGCGTATCCTGCGTCCCGGCTACGCGATCGAATATGATTATATCGACCCGCGCGGGCTCGATCCGACGCTGGAAGCGCGCCGGCTCGGCGGCCTGTTCCTGGCCGGACAGATCAACGGCACGACCGGCTATGAAGAGGCGGCGGCGCAAGGCGTGGTCGCGGGCATCAACGCCGCGCGCAAGGCGAGCGGGCACGCGCTGGCGACGTTCGACCGGGCGGAGTCGTATCTGGGCGTGATGATCGACGATCTGACCACTCACGGCGTCACCGAGCCTTATCGCATGTTCACCTCACGGGCCGAGTTTCGGCTGTCGCTCAGGGCTGACAATGCCGACGAGCGTTTGACGGCGAAGGGGATTGCGCTTGGCTGCGTTGGCGCCGAGCGGGCGCGGATCTACGCGCAAGTCCGCGACCAGCTGGACGGCTCCCGGGCCATGCTCAAGACCGCGACCGCCACGCCGCGGGAGCTCGAGGCGCACGGCCTTATCGTCAATCGCGACGGCGCCCGCCGCTCGGCCTTCGAGCTTGCGGCGCAAGCCCAGTTTCCGCTCTCTGTTCTTGCGGGCATGTGGCCTCAGCTTGCCGATATCCCGGCTCACCTTGTTCGGCGGATCGAAGCGGACGCGAAATACTCGGTTTATCTCAACCGCCAGGCCGAGGATGTCGCCCGCTATCGCCGCGATGATTCAGCGGCCCTGCCCGCCGATCTCGACTATTCCCGGCTGTCGGGCCTCTCCAACGAGATCAAGATGAAGTTCATCGCCGTCCGCCCCGTCAGCCTTGGCCAAGCCCGGCGCATCGAAGGCGTGACCCCTGCAGCGTTGGCGCTCATCGCCGCCCACGCGCGGAAGGTCGAACGGTCCTCCGGCCGCAGCCAGCTCCCCGTCGGGACGTGATACCGAATCTGCCTGATCGATTCCCGTTGTCATTCCCGACGCCCGCACCGCGGCCGACTGGGAATCCAGGGCGCCATCAGCCGTCGTTGGGATGGCCAGATTCCCGGTCAGACCTCCGGTCTGCCGGGAATGACAGAGCCGATCAACCGGATTTCGTATGAGCCGGCCGCCGTCAAACGACGCTTTGGCTGACCAACTCGAAGACGATCGCCGGGCCGCTCTCCGCCTCGTGCCTGTTTCACGTGAAACAGAGGATCGGCTCGCGGTCTTCGTCGAACTGCTCGATCGATGGCGGCATAAGACTAACCTCATCTCCAATTCGACCTTCCCCTCTGTGTGGACCCGCCATATCGCCGATTCGGCCCAGCTCACCGCGCTCGCGCCGGAGGCCAAACGTTGGGTCGACCTGGGCTCCGGCGCAGGTTTCCCGGGCCTCGTGATCGCCATTCAGCTCGCGGACGTTCCCGGCGCTATCGTCCATTGCATCGAGAGCGAAGGACGGAAATGCGCCTTCCTCCGCGAAGCAGCCCGCGCCACCGGCGCAGCGGCGGCAATTCACCCCGTGCGTGTCGAAGCCATCGACCCCGAAAGCCTCGGAACTGTGGACGCCGTGACCGCGCGAGCCTTCGCCCCCTTGCCGCTTACGCTCAAATTGGCGAGACCCTGGATGGAGCGCGGGGCAATTGCCGTGTTTCCGCGCGGCGAATCAGCTAAGGACCAAATCGCGGCGCTGCCTGAGGCGACGGCTTATGCAATCGAAACGCTTCCGAGCATCGTCGTCCCCAAGGCCGCGATCCTGCGTATTCGCCGAGGCTGAGACTTGAACGCCATGACCGAGACGGAGCCCCTCGTTCGCGAGCCTGACGGCGTCGCGCGACTTCGCGTTTTCGCCCTCGCGAACCAGAAGGGCGGCGTGGGCAAGACGACCACCGCGATCAACCTTGGAACGGCGCTCGCCGCGATAGGAGAGCGCGTGCTGATCCTGGATCTCGATCCCCAGGGCAACGCCTCGACCGGGCTCGGCATCAATCGGAGCGCTCGAACCACGTCGAGCTACGAGATGCTGGTCGGCGAGAAGACGCTGCGCGAGGTCATCATTCCGACCTCGGTGCCGCGCCTGTTGATCGCGCCCTCGACCATGGATCTTCTCGGCGTCGAACTTGAGATCGCCGGCCATTCCAACCGCTCCTATAAATTGCGCGACGCGCTTCGCGCCTATGGCGCCTCGAGCGCGGATGATCCGGAAAGAGTCACTTATGTGCTCGTGGATTGCCCGCCGTCCCTGAACCTTCTCACCATCAACGCGCTCGCCGCCGCCGACGCGGTTGTCGTACCGCTGCAGTGCGAATTCTTCGCCCTTGAGGGCCTGTCCCAGCTCCTGACCACAGTCGAGCAGGTTCGCAGCACGCTCAACCCGGGGCTCACGATTCACGGCGTGGTGCTGACCATGTACGACCCCCGCAACAGCCTCGCCGGCCAGGTGGTTGCGGACGTGCGCGCCTATATGGGCGACAAGGTTTACGAGACGGTCATTCCCCGCAATGTCCGCCTGTCCGAAGCGCCTTCGCATGGCAAGCCGGCGCTGCTTTACGATCTCAAATGCGCCGGCAGCCAAGCCTATCTGAAGCTCGCGTCCGAGGTCATCCGGCGCGAGGGTCGCTGGCGCGCCGCTTAAGAACTACGGGAGAGATCCATGGCCGAAGACGCAGCCCGCACCGAAAACCGGCCTCGCCTTGGGCGGGGGCTTGCGGCCTTGCTGGGCGGGGCGAACCCGCAGCACGCCGAGGTCTCGCGCGGCATTCGTTCGACGCCGATCGAGTTCCTGCGCCCGAATCCGCGCAACCCGCGAAAGCGATTCGACGACGCGGAGCTCGACGAACTCGCGGCTTCGATCAAGGAGCGCGGGATCATCCAGCCTGTGGTCGTTCGCGCGATACCTGGCGTCGCCGATGCATATGAAATCATCGCCGGCGAGCGGCGCTGGCGGGCGGCGCAGCGGGCAGGACTGCACGAGATCCCGGTCATCATCGTCGAGGCGGGGGACCGCGAGGCGCTGGAAATCGCCATCGTTGAAAACGTGCAGCGGGCCGATTTGAACGCCCTCGAGGAGGCCGCCGGCTACGCCCAGCTTGGCGCCAATTATGGCTATTCGCACGGCGACATCGCCCGCGTGGTCGGCAAAAGCCGGAGCCACGTCGCCAACTCGTTTCGCCTGACCAACCTGCCCGAACACACGCGCAGCCTTCTTGCGGGCGGGCAGATCTCGGCCGGCCACGCGCGCGCCCTGCTCGCCGTTTCCGATCCGGATGCGCTTGCCAACCGCATCGTCGCCGACGGCCTGACCGTCAGGGACATCGAGCGCCTCGGCGAGAATTCCGGCAAGACGACGCGAGCGCGAAAGGGCGCACCACCTGTCGACGCGGACACGCGTGCGCTCCAGGAGAAGCTGGCGCTGGCGCTGGGCACGAAGGTGACCATTCGCCACAGCGGGGAGACCGGCGAGATCCGCGTCGCCTTCCGGGATTTCGCCCAGCTCGATGACTTCTGCCGCCGGCTTGGTCAATCGGCGGAGCGTTAGCTCGCGCGCTGCGCGAACTGGCGGCCTGCGCTGCGTCCGGCCGTCGACCCAGGGCGCGCGCGGAGCGTTCCGTCTTTACACAACCTGACATAGCGTAGCTCAGCTGATAGAGCTGCTTTTGCCCCAAGAAGACTCCAGGTTTCGCCGCCGCTCATGCCAGGAGGAAAGATGCCCAGGATGGAGGAAGACGTCGTCTTCTCGACCCTACGCGACAAGCTGTTCACGGCGGTCGTGGGCGATGTGCTGGATAAGATGGGATGGCGGCGCCAGTTCCTGCCGCAGGCCATCGGCCCGCTCAAGCCTGACATGAAGGTGATCGGCCGGGCCATGCCGGTCCTCGAGGCCGACATTTTCGACGAAAATTCGCATTCGCCCGGCGCCGACGCGAAACCCTTCGGCCTGATGCTCGAGGCGCTCGACGATCTCCGTCCGAACGAGGTCTATGTCGCCACCGGCGGTTCGTTTCGCTACGCGTTTTGGGGCGAGCTCATGTCCACCCGCGCCCGCTATTTGCGCGCTGCGGGCGCAGTTCTCAATGGCTTCGTCCGCGATGCGGCGGGCATCGAGGCGCTTGGCTTTCCGACATTCTCTCGCGGGCTCTACGCCCAAGATCAGGGGCCGCGCGGCAAAGTGATCGACTTTCGCGTGCGCATTGAAATCGAAGGGGTGCGAATAGCGCCCGGCGACCTCATCTTCGGCGACCGCGAAGGCGTCCTCGTCATTCCCTCCGAAGTGGCGGCCGACGCGATCCAGGCGGCCCTGGAAAAGGCGTCGACGGAGAACCGGGTCGCCACCGCCATTCGGCACGGCATGGGCGCGCGGGAAGCGTTCGAGACATTCGGCGTGCTGTGAATGGAGTGGCGATTAGGGCCCCGGCCGAAGCGGGATGTTCGTTTTGACCATTGGAGCCGTCATGGAACACCAAGAGCCATTTAGCGCGAGAAGCGGTGATGTCCTGATCGAGGGCAACATTGCAGTTCTCTCATTTCTGACGGCGATCGACGGCCAGCACAATGTCTCGGTGTCAATGAAAGTCGATGTCCTGGAACGGCTGCACGATCGAATCGCTCGCGCGCTGCAGGAGCGGCAAAAGCCGTCTGTTCCTGAGTGAAAGGTTCGGGGGTCAAAAAATCGTGCGCGCCGGACCGACCACGAAACTGAACGGCGCCGCGAGAAAGAGGCGGCCGCTCGCAAACGAGAGGGCCAATCTCCTAAAAACATAAACTTACACTCGATAATGCGCATGTATTGTGCGGGCTTGCCGACGACAGGGTGCTTGTCCATGACGTGTTTCGTCATGACCTTCGCCATGTCGTCCCATGTTTCGGCTGATCGTTCTCATTCCAGCTCCCGCCGGCCTGCTCGCACGTCTCGGTTTTCATCGCGGCACGCTTCGCCGCGGCTATCGCATACAAGCCTTGAAGTCCGGGTGATTCCGTCGCCGAAAGCCGCCATTCATCCCACCAAGCAGGAGGCGACACGGTCCGAACCGGGCTTTTGAAAGAAGGAGCCCACTCAGTACGGAATGGCTCCGAGCCCCCTCGAGAGGATCGTGGCTGAGTGCGCCGGCGGGTATGGGAGCGACCACATTGCGATGCCGCACAGTGTTAACCACGTCAAGCGCGGGACTGTTCGTCTTAGCGCGGTTGACCCGAAGGGGTAACACTGTGCACCATCGGCTCGATGGCGATGGGCGGAGAAGCAGCATTTGTTTAAGGGATTTATCGGCGTTCTCTGCCGATCGCGCGCGGGATTGCGGTCGCCATCGCACTGATGGGCGCCGGCGCCTGTCGACGCCTACCGCTCGCGCCGAGGGATGCCCGGGTCGGCCAATTCGATGCAACAGCTCGAGCTTTACTTCGGTTGTCACCGAGCCGGCGCGGTCCCAGTTTCTAGACTCCGAGGTGACGCCAAAATTTCCCGACGGCCTCACCGTCTTTGACGCTCATGGACAGTGGCGCTCCAGTGACGGACGCATCTACCGCGAAGAGAATTGTGTGCTTCTCATCCTCCAAACCGACGCCACGAGCGAAGAGAAAATCGAGGCGGTGCGCGACGCCTACGAGAAGCAATTTAATCAGGAGGACGCGCCCTTGCGCGTCGACACGACGGTCTGCGCCGCCTTCTAACGTCCCGCGCGTCCTGTCATCCTATCCGAAGCAACTGCCGATCCGGTCGAAGCGACGACCTCAGCCGAGAATAAGTCGGCAAGAGCTGTCGATAGCGAATTAAGTTGTCCGGTTTTGGTAGCCCATCATATGTCCGCTTCTGCTGGTTCTGTTCTGCCTCGTGGGCGGGGTGGGCAAGCCGGAGGCTTGTCCATGCCGTCCACGAGGGCTTCGCCGCCGAGCGGATTTAAGCGGCGTTTTTCGCATCTCTGATCGCTCCGTTCTGGTCATATCGGCCGATGCAGCGGGGCCCGTGGAAGAGGGCGTGGGAGCCGTCGGGGTAGACGTGGACCTTGACCCGCGCCTTGACGAAATGGGGCCGCATCGGGCTTTCGGGGATCTGCAGTTTCAGCGTCCGGTAGGACACGCAATTGTCGTTCATGACCTGGCGTTCCTCCTGCACGCAGAGAATCTCGTCGAGGTCGACGCCCGGAATAAGCGTGAAGGCTGAACCCTCGCCGGCCGGATCGACCGCAAAGCGGGCGTTGTGTTCCGGCAGATAGCGGTCGCGGATGAAGGCGTTGGCCGCCTCCACATCGGTTATGCCGGCGAGCCGGAGCTCCTTGGGCAGCCGGCCCTGAAGCGTGCCGAACATCCGTTCCGAACGGCCACGGGCCTGGGGAGAGAAAGCCCCGATATGCTCGATTCCGAGCTGCTCAAGGGCTCGCCCGACCTGGGTCGGTGAGCCGCGGTCGATCTCGCCGGCCTTGGTGGTGCGGAAATAGTGCGAGCCGCGATCCGTATAGAGGCTCATCGGCAGGCCGTGCTCGGCGAAAACCTCCTTCAGCGCCCGGAAGGTCGAGGCCGTGCCCTCCTCCTCGATGAGAAAGGCCGAATAGATCGCCCCCGTCGCATCGTCGAGCGTCACGATCAGGTCGAGCGCCGGCTGGCCCTCGAGCCATTCGTGGCGCGAGCCGTCCTGGTGCAGCATCATGCCCGGCAGTGGCCGCCGCTCGCGCTTGCGCCGGTGGGCGCCCTTGCGCGGCGCCTTCGCCACAACGCCCGCCCACTGAAGATGCAGCTTCGTCCAGGTGTAGCCCCAGCCGAAGCCGTGATCCTTGAGATGCTCGTGGAAGTGCTTGACCATAAAACCCTGGTAGCGCTCGCGGTAAAGCCGCTCCACTTCCTCCGCCCGATCGGCGGGAACCCGCCTGCCCGACGCCTGGCCGAGCCGGCGGTCGACAAGCCCAGCCTCGCCTTCCTCTTCGTAACGCCGCGTCCAGCGCCGGAACGTCCGCTCGCTCACGCCGAGCAACTCAGCCGCCTCTTCCTGGTTCAGCTCCGCCGATTCCCAGCGGTTCAGAACGTTCAAAAACACCGTCATGCGCACACCCTGAAGGGCTTCTGTCCAGCGCATCCAACCCCTCCAAAAAGGGCCGGATCTACCGGACAGATCGTGCGCTACCTAAACCGGACATATCGTCTGCTACCGACAATAAGTCGGCAAGAGCTTTTCTAAAGCGGTACTCTGTGCTAGTTTATTTCCCTTCATCGGAATAAAGCTGGCCGCTGGTCGGCCTGCGATCCTAGCGAAATGGAGCGGCGAAGGGCGAGCGAGAGGTTTGGACCACAACCTTGAACGCGAGTTGAGGCTGAGGGGAATTTTTTATTTGGATTCGCTGTAACCCTCTGAAAAGTCACAATTCGACCAAAGGAATCCAAGGAAATCCAAGCTTTTTTCCTTGGATTCCTTTGGTTTTCCTTGGATTTATTTGGACGGAGCTCGCTGTTAGGTTGTATTTATGCCGAAGTCGGCGGCAGAGGGGATCCGTTCCCCCTCTCCAACGGGAGAGGGTCGGGGTGAGGTTCGCGCGAAGCGCGGCTACCCTTTGGCGGTGGTTCCCTCATCCGGCGGGCTACGCCCGCCACCTTCTCCCGGCGGGAAAGGGGTCGCCAGTCAGGGCGCGAGCGCCGTCTCCACCAATTCGACCCAGTAGCTCATCCCATAGGGCAGGACCTCATCGTTGAAATCGTAAGCCGGGTGATGCAGCATCGCACTGTCCCCGTTGCCGATGAAGATGAATGCGCCAGGCCGCGCCTCGAGCATGAAGGCGAAGTCCTCCGAGCCCATGGTCGGGGGGACGTTCGCCTCGACATGGCGTTCGCCTGCGACCTTGCGCGCAATGGTCGCCGCAAAGTCGGTCTGATCGCCATGATTGACGGTGGGCGGATAGCCGCGACGGTAGTCGACGCGCGCCGTCGCGCCGCTTGCCGCGGCAAGAGCGATCGCGATCGCGTGGATTCGCTTTTCGACCAGGTCGCGGGTCGCGGCTTTCAGCGTGCGAACCGTTCCGTTGAGCCAGGCCGATTGCGGGATGATGTTGTTGGCCGTGCCGGCCTGAAAGCGCGTGATCGAGACGACGCAGGAATCGAGCGGATCGACATTGCGCGACGCGATGGTCTGCAAGGCGATCACGATCTGCGCACCCACGACGACCGGGTCGATGCCTTGATGCGGCATCGCTCCGTGCCCGCCCTTGCCTTCGATCGTGATCGTGATCTCATCGGCCGACGCCATCAGCGGGCCCTTGCGAAGGCCGAACGAGCCAACCGGCGCGCCGGGCCAATTGTGCATGCCAAAGACTTGCTCGATGCCGAACGTATCCATCAGTCCGTCGTCGATCATCGCCATAGCGCCCGCGCCCCCCTCCTCGGCCGGCTGGAAGATGACGACAGCGGCGCCCGCGAAATCGCGTGTCTGCGCGAGGCGCTGGGCCGCGCCGAGCAGCATGGCGGTGTGGCCGTCGTGGCCGCAGGCGTGCATTTTGCCTGGAACCTTGGAGCGATAGGGGAGGTTGGTCTCTTCTTCAATCGGCAGCGCATCCATATCCGCGCGCAGCCCAATCGCCCGCGAACTCGATCCCTTGGCGCCGCGGATCACGCCGACGACGCCAGTGCGGCCGATTGCGGTTTTGACCTCGTCGCAGCCGAACACGCGAAGGCGGTCAGCGACGAATTTCGCCGTCTCCTCGACGTCATACATGAGCTCGGGATTCTGATGGAGCTCCCGGCGCCAAGTTCGAACGTCGGGAACGAGGTCGGTGATGTCGGAGCGGATCGGCATCGGGATGAGGCTCCTTGCAAACAGCCGCCAGTTGACGGCGCGACGAAGACGCTGTCAACGCGCGCGGCGTCAGCGCTTGCGATGCAGGAGAAAAATCGCCTGATCGCCCAGCAGATTCCATGCCCACGGCGAGAAGATCCGATGCAGCGGCTGGCCGGCGAGATCAAGTGCGACGCTCTTGTCGATCGTCGCGCCGACGTCGCGCGCCAGCGCCACGAAATCGGCGATGGTGCAGAAATGGATGTTCGGCGTGTCGTACCAGGAATGGGTAAGGCTCTTCGTTACTGGCATGCGGCCAAGGAAGGCGACCTGGGCCCGGATGCGCCAATGGCCGAAATTCGGCACTGAAACGATCGCCCGCCGGCCGATGCGCAGCATGTGTTCGAGCACGACGCGAGGTTGACGCGTCGCCTGCAACGTCTGCGACAGGATGACGTAGTCGAAAGCGTCGTCCGGGTAATCGACGAGGTCGGCGTCAGCGTCGCCCTGAATCACCGACAATCCCTTGGCGACGCAATCGTTCACGCCATGCTGGGAGAGCTCGATGCCCCGCCCGTCGACGCTCCGCTCCTCGGCCAGGAGGCGCAACAATGCCCCATCGCCACAGCCGACGTCGAGCACGCGGGACTTGGGCGCGACAAGTTCCGCCACGCGCAACAGGTCGACGCGCGGCGGGGCAGGGTGTCGAGCAAAGTTCAATCGATACCCCTGGCGCGCGCGGCCGCGTCGATGAAGCCTTTCGTGGTGTCGATGAGTTCGGGGACATCGAGCAGGAAGGCGTCATGCCCGCGATCGGTCTCGATCTCGACGAAGGAAACGGAGGCCCCGCCCGCGTTCAGCGCGCGCACGGTGGCGCGCGAGTTGCTGGTGGGAAACAGCCAGTCGGAGGTAAAGGAGACGACGCAAAACCGTGTACGCGAGCCCTTGAAGGCACCCGCGAGCGAACCGCCATAGTCCGCGGCGAGGTCGAAATAGTCCATCGCCCGCGTCATGTAGAGATAGGAATTCGGATCGAAGCGCTCGACAAAGATTGCGCCCTGGTGGCGCAGGTAGGATTCAACCTGAAAATCCGCGTCGAAAGAGAAGGTGCGCGCCGCGCGGTCCTGAAGATTGCGCCCAAATTTGCGGTGCAGCGCGCTCTCGGAGAGATAGGTTATGTGCGCCGCCATGCGCGCGACGCCGAGGCCTTTGCCGGGCCTCGTGCCCTCGACCAGATAGCGCCCGTGCCGCCAGTCCGGGTCGGCCATGATCGCCTGCCGACCGACCTCGTGGAAGGCGATATTCTGCGAGGAATGGCGCGCCGCCGTCGCAATGGGTAAAGCGGCGAAAACGCGATCGGGATAGGTCGCCGCCCATTGAAGCACCTGCATCCCGCCCATCGAACCGCCGGCCACGCAAAGCAGTGTGTCGATGCCGAGGTGATCGATCAGAAGCGCCTGCGCGCGCACCATGTCGGCGATCGTCACAATTGGAAAGTCGAGGCCGTACGGCTCGCTTGTTTCCGGGTTGAGGGAAGCGGGGCCCGTCGAGCCCATGCAACCACCGAGGACATTCGAACAAATTATGAAGAACCGATCGGTGTCGAACGGCTTGCCAGGGCCGACCATGGTCTCCCACCAGCCCGGTCGGCCGGTGACGGGGTGCGGATTGGCGACGTGCTGGTCGCCTGTCAGAGCGTGGCAGAGGAGAAGCGCGTTGGATTTCGCCGCGTTGAGGGCGCCGTAGGTCTGGTAAGCGACAGTCAGCGGCGCCAACGCCGCGCCCGAATCCATCAGAAACGGGGAAGTGGAACTCAAGCGCAGGGTCAGGCTATCCGGCGAAACGGATTGCGTGGCCGCGTCGTTCAGAAGCGCTCCAACGTCGCCCAACGATCCCGCCTTCTCACATTATCAACAGACAGCCTGTTCTCTTTGTCGAACAGATCGTTTGTTATAGAGGAAAGAGGCGCGATGCAAGCTTCGTGTTACTGGCGCGGGCTGAAATGGAGCGCCTGGCGTGGCTCGCCGGACGCTAACCGGGATTCCGCTGGAGCTCGGCGACGATGGCGTCGCCCATTTCGCTCGTCGACACTGCGGCTTCTTCTTCGCCGCGGATGTCGGCGGTTCGGAACCCAGCGGCGAGCACGCCGGCGATTGCGGCGTCGACCCGGTCGGCGGCGGCATGAAGTCCGAAGGAATAGCGCAAGGCCATGCCGAACGACCCGATCATGGCGATCGGGTTGGCGACTCCCTTGCCAGCGATGTCCGGCGCCGATCCGTGAACCGGCTCGTAGAGCGCCTTCCGCCGCCCGCTCTTAGGATCGACGTCGCCAAGCGAGGCGGAAGGCAGCATGCCCAGCGAACCCGTCAGCATCGCGGCAACATCGGACAGCATATCGCCAAACAGATTGTCGGTGACGATGACGTCGAACTGCTTCGGCCAGCGGACAAGCTGCATGCCAAGCGCGTCGGCAAGCTGATGCTCGAGCTTGACGTCCGAAAACTCACGTTTGTGCAAGGCGGTCATGACCTCGTTCCACAGCACGCCGGACTTCATCACATTGCGCTTCTCGGCCGAGGTGACCCTATTGTCGCGGTTGCGCGCCAGCTCAAAAGCCGTCCGTCCGATCCGTTCGATTTCGTAGGTGTCGTAGACCTGAGTGTCGATCGCGCGCCGCTGACCGTTGCCAAGGTCCGTGATTTGCTTCGGCTCGCCAAAATACACACCGCCGGTGAGCTCGCGCACGATCATGATGTCGAGCCCTTCGACCACTTCGGTCTTGAGCGATGAAGCCGAAGCCAGCGCCGGGTAGCAGATCGCCGGCCTCAAGTTGGCGTAAAGGCTGAGCTCCTTGCGCAGTCGCAGCAATCCCGCCTCGGGGCGGACGTCGTAGGGAACGCCGTCCCATTTCGGACCCCCGACGGCCGCCAAGAAAATCGCGTCGGCCGCTTGCGCGAGCTCCATGTCCGAGTCGCTGATCGCCTTGCCGTGCGTGTCGTACGCGCCGCCGCCGACCAGGCCTTTCTCGATCTCGAATTTGGCGACGCCCTCGCTATTGAAATGATCGATAATCTTCTCGAGTTCGGCCATAACCTCGGGGCCGATGCCATCGCCAGGAAAGAGCAGGAGCTTGAAAGTCGCCATGGTCCGTCACGTTATGTCAGGGGGATGCGGGGTCGTGTGCTAGACGATTTCCTGCCAACGCGAAAGCCCGGCTTGGGCGCAACCGGCGCGGCCGACATTGGCGGTCGGAGCAACGCGCTATGAGATGGGATCACAGCCGGCCGTCTTGTCGTTCCCGCGCACGCGGGAATTTAGAGCCTCGGCAAAGTCTCGCTGGGCGCCCCTTTCGCAAGCATCCGGATGTCGCGGTTGAGGGCGACGCCATGAGCATAGTGAGCAGCGCCGCCGCTGACGGCTTCATTCAGCGATTGCCAAAGGAGATTCGCTTCTACCTGGTTCACGGGCTCGACGAGGGACTTACGCACGAACGGGTGAAGGCCATCATTCGCAGCCGCATCGGCGACGAGGCGGACCCGATGCGCCTTGTGCGCCTCGAGGGCGATGCGATCGCGCGCGATCCGGGCGGCCTTGCCGACGAAGCCTATGCGATCTCGATGTTCGGCGGCGACCGGGCGATCTGGATCGATGCTCAGGGACGCGATCTCCTGCCGGCGCTCGAGCCTTTGTTCACCCGGCCGCCGACGGATTGCACAATCGTCATCAAGGCTGGGCAACTCAAGAAGGGAACCGGCTTAAGGTCCGCGTTCGAGGGGTCGGCCGCGCGCGCTTCGATCGAGTGCTATCCCGACGATTCGAGCAGCCTTGAATCCCTCATCAATTCGGAAGCCCGCGCCGCGGGGCTGGCGATCACGCCCGACGCGCGCGCGGCCCTCGTCCACATGGTCGGCGCCGACCGCCGAACGACACGCGGCGAGATCACGAAGCTCATGCTTTATGCGCAAGGTCAGTCCCAGATCACCGCGGAAGACGTTGAGGCGATTGTCGCGGACGCCGCACCATCCAACCTCGACGACGTCATCGACGAGGCCCTGCTCGGCGATCTGCCCGCGGTCGAGACGGCGGTCGCTCGATACTTTCACGACGGGGGCGACGCGGACTATCTGATGATCCGGCTTGTCGCGCGATTGACGCTTCTGCACCGGCTCAGGCTTGAGATGGATCAGGGCCGGCCGTTCGAGGCCGCGTGCCAGGCGCTCTTCGTGAAGTTGCCGATATCGGCGCGGCGCGCTTTGGCCAAACAGGCCGAACGCTGGACGACGGGGTCGATCGCCGAGCGCCTGCCCGCCGTCCGGCAGGCCAGCGCCCGCGTTCGGACCGAGACGCGACTGGCCGAGGTTCTGGCCACCCGCGCTTTATGGGCGCTTGCCTCCCGGCAGCGCGGCGCGAGGCGCTGAATGCAGCTAAAGCGCTAGAGTTTCTCCATATTCAACCAGTGTAATTGATGCGGTCGATCAAATTTGGATTGTCTTGGCGCCCTACCCCTCCACGGCGAAAACCCCCGTTTCTGGCTATTGGATTTCCTTGGATTTCCTTGGATTCTCTCGTCCGAAACGTGACTTATCAACGAATTACGCGGGATAAACGGCGCAAAAGTTTTTCGCGTCGCTTCTGCCCTCGCGTCGGGCCAGCGAAGCGGGCGGGCGTGGTCGAGACCATGGGGAAGCTCAGGATCTCGTTCATGGGACAAGCTTACCCTCCTTTCGTATTTTCAGCAATAGATTGTCGTCTGAGGCATTTTCCTTCCGTACGCCTCAATCCAACCGCAGCGTCCTCAAGCGTCGCGAAGAAGCGAGATCGGCCGCGACGTCGCTCGTCTTCCCATCCGACCGGCTAAGACCCCAGCGCAACGCCCGCCTCCAAACAGGATGGCGAGGAACTGACCCCAACCGGGATAATCATCCGTTAACCCTGTCGACTTTCCATGACGGCGACATGGAACCATTTTCCGCCGTCCGGGTTGCTCGGCCGTCTTCCCGCTGGAGGAACCCGTGACAGAAGCCCGTTCAGCGAGTTTCCATCCCCGCTTCCACGCGTGGCGGGTCGAGGATCATCAGCCCCTCACTCTCCTTCGACGTCTGGTCGTCGAAGTCGAGGACTCGATAGCCCAATCTCGCGCGGTGATCCTCTCGACGCGGGATGCGATCGAACTTCTGGAGCGGTTAGAAGGCCGGCAATTTTCGAACTGACGCCGCTCTACTGCTGCTCGAGTTCCTCGCGCAGCATCTCCAGTCCCAGCCACTCGTCCTCCGCGCCGTTTAGCTCGTCGCGCAATTGGGCATAAGCGTTGGTCGCGGCCTTGAATGCGGCAGGCTGACGGGCCGGAAAGTCGGCGTCGGCCAGCTTGCGATCAAGCGCGCCAAGATCGGCGCGGAGCTTCTCAATTCGACCCGGCAGCGTCTCGAGTGCCCGTTTCTCCTTAAATGCCATCTTGCGCTTAGGCGCGGCCCGTTCCGAAGACTGTTTCTCGCGCCTTGCCACCGTCGCTTCGACCGGGCCGGCGAGCGGACCGGCGAGCCCATAGCCGCGCTGCGCGACCATATCCGAATAGCCGCCAGCGTATTCGACCCAGCGCCCGGCGCCGTCGCCGACAATGACCGACGTCGCCACCCGATCGAGGAAATCGCGATCGTGACTGACGATCAGGATCGTGCCGGAATAATCACCGAGCAGCTCCTGCAGGAGATCGAGCGTCTCGATGTCGAGATCGTTGGTCGGCTCGTCGAGAACGATCAGGTTGGAAGGCTTCGCGAGCGCTATGGCGAGCATCAAGCGCCCCCGCTCTCCGCCGGACAATTTGCCGATCGGCGTTCGGGCCTGCTCGGGTGGAAACAGAAAGTCCCGCATGTAACCCATGACATGCCGGCGCTCGCCATTGATCGTCACATAGTCGCTGCCGCCGCCCGTTAGCGCATCCACGAGCGTCGTGGTCGGCTCGAGCGAAGCGCGCTGCTGATCGAGCGTGGCCATCGTGACATTCGCGCCGAGACGCACCGAGCCTGAGTCCGGTTCGAGCGCGCCGGCCAAAAGGTTGATAAGCGTAGTTTTGCCAGCCCCGTTGGCGCCGACGACGCCGATTCTGTCACGGCGCATGACGCGCATCGAAAAGTCGCGCACGATTGCGCGATCGTCATAAGATTTGCTGATCTTCTGGGCGTCGATCACCAACGCGCCCGACGCTTTGGTGTCTTGCGCGATCATGGCGGCGACGCCGACCGACCGCAGGGCTTCGCGGCGCTCGCTTCTGAGATCGGCAAGCTCTCCGACACGCCGCATGTTGCGCTTGCGACGCGCAGTCACGCCGTAGCGCATCCAATGCTCTTCGTTGACGATCTTGCGGTCGAGCTTGTGGCGCTCGAGCTCCTCCTCCTCGAGCTTCACATCGCGCCAGGCTTCGAACGCCCCAAAACCCTGATCGAGACGACGGGTGCGGCCGCGATCGAGCCAGATCGTGGCGCGGGTCAAGTCGGCCAGCAGCCGCTTGTCGTGGCTGATCAGCGCCAGCGCCGAACGCATGTTCGCGAGATGCGCCTCCAGCCATTCGATCGCGACCAGGTCGAGATGATTGGTCGGCTCGTCGAGCAGCAGAATCTCAGGCTCCGGGCTCAAGATCCTGACCAAAGCCGCGCGGCGCGCTTCGCCGCCCGAAAGGCTGGCCGGATCTGCCTCGGGGTCCAGCCCGAGTTCTTCCATCATGGCTCGGGCGGCATACGGGTTGTCGAAGTCGCTGAGCCCCGCAAAGATATAATCGAGCGTGGTGGCGAAGCCGGACATGTCCGGCTCCTGCGGCAAATAGGCGAGGCGCGCAGAAGGCTGAACGAAGCGACTTCCCCTATCAGCCGTCAATTGGCCGCCGGCAATGCGAAACAGGGTCGACTTGCCCGATCCGTTGCGCCCGACGACGGCGATCCGGTCGCCGGCGGAAATCGACAGCTCCGCCCCGTCCAGGAGCGGCGCGCCGCCGAGGGTCAGACCAATGTCTCGCAATTGTAGAAGGGGCGGCATATGAATACTTCCGGGCGCGGCGGCGTCCTGCTTAACGGCAAGCGTGGATGAGGAAAAGGGCTATGGCGACCCAGGCGACTTTAGCGGCATTGGCGAAACTGACGGACTTGCGCGAGGGCGTGCTCGCGCGGGCGGCGAGAGCGGAGTTCGCCGACGATCCGGCCCGGTTCAAGCAGTTCAGCGTCACCCTCGACGATCTCCTGTTCGATTTCTCGAAGCAGCGCATCGACGCCCCCATCCTGGCCGCGCTCGTCGAACTCGCCAAGGTCGCCAAGGTCGAAGCCAAGCGCGAGGCGATGTTCGCCGGCGAAAAGATCAACACAACCGAGAAGCGCGCTGTCCTCCACACCGCCCTGCGCAATTTTGACGGCAAGCCAGTTCTGGTCGACGGCAAGGACGTGATGCCCGAAGTCATCGGCGTGCGCGAAAAGATGCTGAGCTTCGCCGCCGACGTGCGCGAGGGACGCGTGCGGGGCGCGCTCGGCCAGCCGATGACCGACGTCATCAACATCGGCATTGGCGGCTCCGACCTCGGCCCCGCCATGGCGACGCGCGCCTTGGCGCCGTTCGCGCCGCCGCAATTGCGCAGCCATTTCGTCTCCAATGTCGATGGCGCGGATATTGGCGACACCTTACGCGGGCTCGATCCGTCGCGGACGCTCTTCATCGTCTCATCGAAGACCTTCACCACGCAGGAGACGATGACCAACGCGGCGACCGCCCGCGCCTGGATCGCCCAGGGCGTCGGCGAAGCGGCGGTCGGGGACCATTTCGCCGCCGTATCGACGCAGCTCGACAAGGTGGCGGCGTTCGGCATCCAGTCGACCCGCGTGTTCGGCTTCTGGGATTGGGTCGGCGGCCGCTACTCCGTGTGGTCGAGCATCGGACTCCCGCTTGCGATCGCGATCGGGCCTGACCGGTTCAACGAATTTCTCCGCGGCGCCTACGAAGTCGACCAGCACTTCCGCGAAGCGCCGATCGAGCGGAACATTCCGATCCTGATGGGACTGCTCAGCGTCTGGAACCGTAATATTCTCGGTCACGCCACGCATGGGGTGATCCCGTATGACCAGCGGCTTGGGCGGTTCCCGGCCTATCTCCAGCAATTGCAAATGGAGAGCAACGGCAAGCACGTCCAGCTCGACGGGTCGCCGGCCAATACGGCGACCGGCCCGGTCGTGTGGGGCGAACCCGGCACCAATGGCCAGCACGCCTTCTTCCAGCTCATCCATCAAGGAACGGAGATCATTCCGCTCGACCTCCTCGTCGCGGCGACGCCGACGGAAGCCGACGCGCATCACCACGATCTCCTGGTCGCCAATTGCTTCGCGCAGGGGCAAGCCCTGATGCATGGGCGCACCCCGGCGGAAGCCGAGGCGCTGACCCGCAAGCAGGGCGCGAGCGAGGCGGACGCCATTCGCCTTGCGCCTCACAAGAGCTTCTCCGGCAGCCGTCCGACGAGCACGTTCCTCTACCGCCATCTCGATCCGCGCATGCTCGGGCGGCTCATCGCCCTTTACGAGCACAAGGTGTTCACCGAGGGCGCGGTTTGGGACATCAACTCGTTCGACCAGTGGGGCGTCGAATTGGGCAAGGAGCTGGCTTCTAGTTTGGCGCCAATCGTCGCTGACGCAGCTGCGGCCATTTCAGACTTGGATTCGTCGACCGCTGGGTTGGTCACGCATCTGCGCGAGCTACGAGGCGACCCTGCGAGCGGCTGAGGCGCCCAGTTGGGAATGGGCGGTTGGGCAGGAAAATAGACAACTTCTGTCGATAGCGAATTAAGTTGTCCGGTTTTGGTAGCCCATCATATGTCCGCTTCTTCTGGTTCTGTTCTGCCTCGTGGGCGGGGTGGGCAAGCCGGAGGCTTGTCCATGCCGTCCACGAGGGCTTCGCCGCCGAGCGGATTTAGGCGGCGTTTTTCGCATCTCTGATCGCTCCGTTCTGGTCATATCGGCCGATGCAGCGGGGCCCGTGGAAGAGGGCGTGGGAGCCGTCGGGGTAGACGTGGACCTTGACCCGCGCCTTGACGAAATGGGGCCGCATCGGGCTTTCGGGGATCTGCAGTTTCAGCGTCCGGTAGGACACGCAATTGTCGTTCATGACCTGGCGTTCCTCCTGCACGCAGAGAATCTCGTCGAGGTCGACGCCCGGAATAAGCGTGAAGGCTGAACCCTCGCCGGCCGGATCGACGGCGAAGCGGGCGTTGTGTTCCGGCAGATAGACGTCGCGGAGGAAAGCGTTGGCTGCTTCGATGTCGGTGACGCCGGCGAGCCGGAGCTCCTTGGGCAGCCGGCCCTGAAGCGTGCCGAACATCCGTTCCGAACGGCCACGGGCCTGGGGAGAGAAAGCCCCGATATGCTCGATTCCGAGCTGCTCAAGGGCTCGCCCGACCTGGGTCGGTGAGCCGCGGTCGATCTCGCCGGCCTTGGTGGTGCGGAAATAGTGCGAGCCGCGATCCGTATAGAGGCTCATCGGCAGGCCGTGCTCGGCGAAAACCTCCTTCAGCGCCCGGAAGGTCGAGGCCGTGCCCTCCTCCTCGATGAGAAAGGCCGAATAGATCGCCCCCGTCGCATCGTCGAGCGTCACGATCAGGTCGAGCGCCGGCTGGCCCTCGAGCCATTCGTGGCGCGAGCCGTCCTGGTGCAGCATCATGCCCGGCAGTGGCCGCCGCTCGCGCTTGCGCCGGTGGGCGCCCTTGCGCGGCGCCTTCGCCACAACGCCCGCCCACTGAAGATGCAGCTTCGTCCAGGTGTAGCCCCAGCCGAAGCCGTGATCCTTGATCAGATGCTCGTGGAAGTGCTTGACCGTAAAACCCTGGTAGCGCTCGCGGTAAAGCCGCTCCACTTCCTCCGCCCGATCGGCGGGAACCCGCCTGCCCGACGCCTGGCCGAGCCGGCGGTCGACAAGCCCAGCCTCGCCTTCCTCTTCGTAACGCCGCGTCCAGCGCCGGAACGTCCGCTCGCTCACGCCGAGCAACTCAGCCGCCTCTTCCTGGTTCAGCTCCGCCGATTCCCAGCGGTTCAGAACGTTCAAAAACACCGTCATGCGCACACCCTGAAGGGCTTCTGTCCAGCGCATCCAACCCCTCCAAAAAGGGCCGGATCTACCGGACAGATCGTGCGCTACCTAAACCGGACATATCGTCTGCTACCGACACTGTCGACGGCAATTGGTTGCAGAAAAGCAGAAAACGAGTTAGACTTGCCCGATGAGTGACACTGCGTTTCTGCATCGTAAGAGTGCCGGCTCCCGTCCCAGCGCGCTGTCTAGCGGGAAAAGAGCGCGAGAAATTTTCTTCGCGGAGAATCCAGCGTAACCCATTGATAAGTCTCGATTCGGACGAGGAAATCCAAGGAAATCCAAGCCTTGTTTTCGGGGTTTTCCGGGGCAAAAACGCGACGGTCCAAGAAAATCCAAATCGAGCGAGCGGGCGGCCCGCGCGGCCAATACGGCAGACGGCCCGAATCCACCAACTGCGAAGCGCTCCGGCGCGACCACGGGCCCGATCCTCTGAGGCCGGCGCAGAGCCCTTATATTTCGCCTTCGGCCTGCCCGCCGGTGACGGGTCGAGGCCTGCCATCCTCGTCTATGGCGACAAAGGTGAAGGTAGCGTCGGTCACCTTTTCGCGGTCATGCGTCAGCCGCCGGCGCGCCCACGCTTCGACATGGACTTTCATCGAGGTCCGACCGACCCCGTCAATGGCCGTGTAGACGCAGAGCACGTCGCCGACCTTGACTGGCCTGATAAAGGTCATCGCATCGATGGCGATCGTGACGACGCGCCCTTTCGCGTATTCGGCGGAGGCGATGCCGCCCGCCGCATCCATTTGGCTCAGGACCCAGCCGCCGAAAATATCGCCGTTGGCGTTGGTGTCGGCCGGCATGGCGGCGACCCGAACGGTCAATTCGCCGCGCGGCTCCACGGGAAACGGCAGAGCTTTGTCCGCCGCCGTCACTGGCTCAAGGACGTGGCTTGCGCCGCAGTGTCAACCGACCTCTCGCGCTTCGTCGGATCGAGGATCTCGCCTGGCGCCGCGACCGCGCCAGTGGCGACGCCGGCGGCGACATTGATCGCGCCACCCGTAAACGTGCCGAGCGATTCGATCAGACCCCCCTTGGCTTCGCTGAGCGACTGACCCGCCGCCAACCGCTCGCCGATGGCGCCGACGACTTCGCCGCTGGCGAATTTGCCGTGGTTGGTGAAGTCGCTCGACGCCACGCCAGTCAGGTCGACGACTTGCACCCTGCCTTGCTCGAGGATCGAGCGATAGGGCTCCTTGGCCGGATCGAGCGCGCCGAGGCGGGTCGAATCGCGCGCGAGAAAACTTGACAGGCCGAGCGCGCGATCGTCTCGCGACAGGAACAGGGTAAACTGCGCCGGGCGCGGCCCCGCGTCGATCTCAGCAATCTGTCGACGGAAAACGTCGACATCGATATCCGGTGAAGCCATCATCACATCCCGGATCTTGGGTGAGAGCCCGTGATCACGGATCGACATTTGTCTCAGCGACTCGACCGCGAGGTAGTTGCCCATCGAATGAGCGAGGATGGAGATCGAGTCCACGTTTGGGTCTTTGACCAGAGCCTGCAGCACCGCCTCCAAGGCGTCACGCGAATACACAGCGCTATCGCGGTCGTAGACATAGTCGGTCACACTGCCGCCGGAGGGCCATGTGAACAGCACCGGGGCGACATTGACGCGCGCATCATGAATAATCTGCGCGAAACGATAGACGGCTTCCTCGAAACGGGTGTTGAAGCCGTGGACGAAGAGGAGAACCCTGCGGCCCGGCACGCGCTTGATGCGGGTATCGAAATTGGCCTTCGCCTGGGCCAGGTCCATGCGATCGGCGCGGAGGATGGTGAAGTCGCGCTCCGGATTGGCTGGCAGAGAAGACGGAAGCGAGACATCCCCAGGCTGACGGGCGCCGGCCGGCGGGATCGACACGACGATGTCGGCGAAATCCAGTCCTCGTCCCCTCGATCCGCCGAACATGACGCCCGGAGGCTCAAGCACCGGCGCGCGCGTCGTCGCCACGAGGAGGTCGACCCGGCTCGCGTCTGGCGCGCTTTGTCCAACGACGAGGGTGCCGTAAGGGCGGCTTGAGCAACCCACGGCGATCGCCGACAGCGCGATTGCACAGATGACGCTGGCTCGAGATCGCGCTGCTGTTCCCATCAGCGGCGCGCTTAGCCCGCGCCATAAGCGCTCCCCCAGCCCCATGGCGCGGGCTGTTTAGTCGAGCTGCAGGTCGGTTGGAGCGGGCAAGCTGCGCAAGGCGTACTCGATTGGAGCCAGCTGGCCGGTTTTCGCCGGTTCCGCCGGCTTTTCATTGTGGGTCATGAACCACCAGATCGCCAGCAACACGACAACGACGATCAGAATGATCGCCCACATCGGGAAGCCGCTCGACGTCGGCGCAGGCGGTGTCGGGATCCTCGACGCGGCGGTTTGAGTCGTCCTCGCGGCGGCTTCTGCGCTCCTTGCTGCGGAACTGGCGGCAGAGCTCGCCGCCGAACTTGCGGCGCTCGTCGCGCCAGAAACCGTCGAGGCTGCGGTTTGTGTCGCACCCGCCGCCGCGGCGCCGAGACCGCCGAGGCCGGCGAGCAGCCCGGAGGCGCCAAGCATTTTCGAAAGTTCAGGCGGAAGCGCGGCCGAGATTGCGCTTTTCTGACTGTTCAGCATCGAAAGAATCGCTGAGGGGTCCGACCAGTTTGAAGGGTCCTGCTGACCGATGGTGCCGACCGCCGCTTGAGTGACCGTGCCGAGCAGCGCCTGTGCCGCGGGCTGCGGAGCGCCGGAAAACTGGCTCAGCGCCCCCGTGAGGCTCGAGAGGCCACCTCCGCCGAGAAGGCCGCTGAGGAGCGTGCCGCCTTCGTTGAGGAAGCGAGTGTTGCCGCCGGTGATGGCGCCGGTCAGCTTGGTCAAAATATCCGGATCGGACATAGAGACGGCGTCAGACACCTTCTGAGCGCCTCCAGGCGCAGCCGCCGCTGTACCGAGCGAAGCGAGGATTGCCGGGATTGCTGCAGCGGCAAGTTTCTGCGCGACGGCTTCATTAATGCCAAGCGTCCGCGCGAGACCGCCGATCAATTGCGGCGTCAGGAACTGGGAGATGAGACTAACCAGATTGAGTGCCATTGCAGCTTCCCCTCGAACCAACAAGGTCTAGGACCGGCAGCCTTTTAACAGACTTTCGAGCGCTTGGCGCGCCCCGCGCCATCAGAAAATTAGTTGCAGGCGGCGTCAGCCCGGCCGCCCACTACGGAAATCCCGGCTTCAGAGACAAATGTTACAAGTTTTCTTCTGGGCGACGGGCGATAAGAACCGCGCTCGAAAAGACCAGAACCTCCTCCCCGTGTTGGTTGGCGCCGCGAAATGTATTGGTGACGAGACCCCATCTCGGCTTGGAGGTCTCCCGTTTCGACACCGGCTCCACCGAATAAGAAACGATATCGCCCTCATGCACCGGGTACGGCCAGCGCATGTCTTTGAAACCCGGCGAGACACCAAGCTGCGGAAGCGTCTGGCCTTGCTCGGCCAGGGCGGCGCGCAAGGCGCTGCGCGTGTCCACCAGTCGACGCATACCTGCGGCGGCCACGTGCATCCCCGAGGCGGCGAGCCACGCATTGCCCGCGGCGGCTTGAGCGACGATGCGTGGATCGAACCGTTTCCCGTAGGCGAGAATCGCTTCCCGAGAGAACTCAGTTTGGCCAAGGTCGGTCGACTGGCCGATGCGGATGTCCTCGTAGAACATGAAAACCCGGCTAGTTCTTGAGTGGCTGTGGACGCTGCTTGAGCACGAGCACACTGCGCTGAATCATGGCGACCGCGCCGTCCTGATTGACGACTTCGTAGAGAAACTCGACCTCGCTCGTGCTGGTCCGGCCCTCGCGGGGGCGGCACGCGAGCGTTTGGCGGCGCACATGCAGCCGATCGCCCGGTCTCACCGGCAGTTGCCACCGGACTTCCTCTACGCCGGCCTCCTCGAGGATGGCCGCGCGCGTGAGGAACGCGTCGCAATTCATCCTGAGCAGCAGCGCGGACGTGTGCCATCCCGAGGCGATGAGGCCGCCGGTCGCCGCACGCGCGGCCTCCTCATCGGTATGGAAAGGCTGGGGATCGAAGTCGCGGGCGAATGCAATGATCTCGTCAACCGAAACGTCGACTCTGCCATACTCGACCACTTCGCCGAGCGGAAAGTCTTCGAAATAGAGCGCCTCCTGCATCAACCCTCAATTCGCGAAGCGGAAGTGCAGGACGTCGCCGTCGGCGACCACATAGTCCTTGCCTTCGAGCCGGAACTTGCCGGCTTCACGCGCGCCGGCCTCGCCGCCATTACCGACATAGTCGTCATAGGCGATGGTCTCAGCGCGGATAAAGCCTTTTTCGAAATCGGTGTGGATGACGCCGGCCGCTTGTGGGCCCCTGGTTCCCTGTTCGATCGTCCACGCGCGCGCCTCCTTTGGCCCCACGGTGAAGAAGGTCACGAGGTGCAAGAGCGCGTAACCGGCGCGAATGACGCGGCTAAGACCGGGCTCACTCAAGCCGATCGCCTCGAGGTAAGCCTCTTGTTCGGCCAGGGGCAAGAGGGCGATCTCGCTCTCTATTTTGGCTGACACCACGGCCGCGACAGCGCCTTCCTTGGCCGCCTGTTCCCTGACCAAATCGGAATAGGCGTTGCCCTGGTCGGCTGATCCTTCGTCAACGTTGCAGACGTAGAGAACCGGCTTCGAAGACAGGAGGCCCAGCGACTGGAAAAGACGCCGCTCGTCGCGGCTGACGCCAATGGCGCGTGCGGGGCGCCCCTCTTTCAGTTCGCCGAGGCTACGCTCGGCGAGCGCCAACAGCTCCTTGGCCTCCTTGTCGCCGCCTTTGGTCTTCTTTTCCATCTGCACGACGCGGCGCTCGAGGCTCTCGAGATCGGCCAGCATCAGCTCGGTTTCAATCGTGGCGATGTCGGACAAGGGGTCGACGCGGCCCTCCACATGGGTGACGTCGCCATCGTCGAAACAGCGCACGACATGGGCGATCGCATCGCATTCGCGAATATTCGCCAGAAACTGATTGCCGAGCCCTTCGCCCTTCGAGGCGCCGCGCACGAGCCCGGCAATGTCGACGAAGGACAGCCGGGTCGGGATGATCTCCTTGGAGGCGGCGATTTTCGAGAGCGTCGCGAGACGGGGGTCCGGCACCGCGACATCGCCGACATTGGGTTCAATGGTGCAGAACGGGTAATTGGCCGCCTGCGCCGCGGCGGTCTGCGTCAGCGCGTTGAAAAGCGTCGACTTGCCGACATTCGGCAGGCCGACAATGCCGCATTTAAAGCCCATGGAAGCCGTCGTTGGAATGGGAAAAGGTCGGACCTCATGCGCGGGCTTCAGGCAAAAGGCAAGAGGCTCGCCTGGTCGTGACCATCCGACTGCCGACGATTGAGTTCGCATTTCCTTTTGGCGCACAATAGGCGATGGCCGTCGCCTCTGCGAGAGGCGGCCGGAAGAGCGATGGAGACGAGTTTGACCGGCGCGGCGCAGCACCATGGCGAGCAAGACGCAGTGGCCCGTCTCATAGCGCTCCGGGAATCAATCGCCCGGCGGGCGCGCGATTGCGGGCGCGCGCCGGAATCGATCAAGCTCGTCGCCGTCTCGAAGACCTTTTCTGCCGACGAGGTGTGGCCCACGATCGCGAGCGCCGGCCAGACGAGCTTTGGCGAGAACCGGGTGCAGGAGGCCATTCCAAAATGGCGCGATTTGCGGGCGCGCGCGGCCGATCTCGGCAAGACAATCGAGCTTCATCTGATCGGCCCGCTGCAAAGCAACAAGGCCCGCGAGGCGGTGGAGACTTTCGACGTGATCCAGACGGTCGACCGGGAGAAAATCGCCGCAGCGCTCGCGCGCGAAATTGACCGGGTCGGCAAGCGACCACGCCTGTTTGTCGAGGTCAACACCGGAGGGGAAGCGCAGAAAGCCGGCGTCCTTCCCGAGGACGCCGACGCCTTTATCGCGCTCTGCCGACAGACTTATGGATTGACGATCGAAGGCCTGATGGCCATTCCCCCGGCGGACGAGCAGGTGTCGCCCCATTTCGCCCTGCTCAGCGTGATCTCTGAACGCAACGGACTGACCGAACGTTCTATGGGCATGAGCGCCGACTGGCCGCTTGCGGTGCAGCTCGGCGCGACGTATGTGCGCGTCGGTTCCGCGATTTTCGGCGCCCGCGATTCATCGCATTGAAACATGAATCGGCCGATATGCCGTTTCAAGATACGTCGCTGACCCGATTGAGGTTTTGATAAAATGTGGGCGCTGGCGGTCTCGTGGCGATCCTGATCTTTGCCTTAAGCCTCATTTTGCTGATCGCCGCAGCGGCGAGCGGGTATGAGAGCCTCGACCTTTTGCCCCTCAGCACCGGGGTTTTGTACGCGCTGTCCGGAGCGGTCGCCGCTTGCGCCGCGGTCGTGACCTTCGCCATCGGGGTTCTGACTTGGCGGATCGGCGCGCTCACCAAGCTCGTGCGGCAATCGGCTGGGCATTCGGCGATCCCAATCGCCTTCGAGGCGGCGCCCACGCCCGAGACCGCGCTGGCGGAAGCTGTCTCCGCCACGCCGGAACGCTTGGACGAAGCGCCTGGGGCCGAGGACGAGAGTCCGATCAACTTCAACCGCAGCGGGCATCTGCCTTCGTTCGAGGCGATCGAAACGGTCCTCGAGACGCCAGAGGAGCCGCAGGGACCACCGAGCCTGATCGGCAGCTATTCGTCAGCCGGAGCCAATTATAAGATCTTCTCAGACGGCTCGATCGAGGCCGAAACGGGCGAAGGCACGTTCCAGTTCGCCTCCATGAGCGACTTCAAGCGCCATCTTCTCGAGACGAAGGCGAAGACGGCGTCCCCGACCGAATAGATCCCGAAGGCGCTTAAGGGAAGACCCTCGCGCCACCTGGGGGGCTTCCACGAAAGGGAAACGTTCTCCTCAGAGCGTTGTCCACTCAGATAGAGTGGGTTCGGCCTGGTCGGCGGCGAGCCGCGCCGCCAATGCGATCGGGCCATTTGGATTTGCTTGGCCCGTGGCCTTTTCGCCGCGTAGATCCCCGATTATGAGCCTTGGATTCTCTTGGATTTCCTTGGATTCTCTCGTCCTAATCGAGACTTTTCAATGGGTTACGAGGATTTTTCTCGAGAAAAAAATTCTTGCGCCCTTTTCCCCCCGCAGATGCGCCGGAACGGGCGCACGGACTCCCGGGCATTCAGAGATGGCAGGATTGCTCATGCAGGAAGCTTAGCTTAATTTCTGCTTTTCTGCAATAAATTGCCGTCCAGCCAATTTTGTTTTCTGTCGCCCCGATCCAAGAGCATCGATCTAGAATGCGACGCCGTTTTCTTTGGCCAGCCCCGCAAGTGATACGTTGGGCCGCGCGCCGATATGCTGAATGATCTCCGCCGCGGCCAGCACGCCGAGCCGCCCGCATGTCGTCATGTCTCGTCCCCGCGCGAGCCCTGCGAGGAAGCCGGCCGCGAACATGTCGCCCCCGCCCGTCGTATCGACGAGCTTGGCGATTGGGAAGGCAGGGACCTCCCAGGTCTGATCGCCATTGACGATGATGCAGCCCTTTTCCGAGCGCGTGACGATTCCGAGCACGCCTTCAGCGCGCAGATTGTCGAGCGCCTCGTTGACATCCGGCGTCTCGTATAACGACAGGACCTCGTCGGTGTTGGCGAAGATCGTATCGACCGTCCGCGATCGCATGAGCTCGATGAACTCGCCGCGGAACCGGTCGACGCAGAACGAATCCGACAGAGTAAGCGCCACCCTGCTGTTCGCAGCGCGGGCGATCTGGCCGGCTTTCTGGAACGCCGCCTTGGCCGCCGGGCGGTCCCACATATAACCCTCGAGATAGACGACCTTCGCCGATTTGACCAAGGCCTCGTCGACGTCGACCGGCGCCAGATATGAGCTCGCGCCAAGATAGGTGTTCATCGTCCGCTCGCCGTCGGGCGTGACATAGATGAAGCAGCGCCCAGTGCTTGGCCCGCCCTCGGCGGGTGGGGTAGAAAAAGCAACGCCGGTCGAACGGATGTCATCGGCGAATGTCGCGCCGAGCGGGTCTTGCTTGACCTTGCCGATGTAGGCGGCCGCGACGCCAAACGAGGCGACGCCGACGATGGTGTTGGCGGCCGAGCCGCCCGAGATCACGCGCGGATCGACGCGGGCGGCATAAAGCGCCTCGGCGCGATCCTCGTCGATAAGGTTCATCGCGCCCTTCAGCATCTCCTGGGCGGACAGATAATTGTCGTCCGCGTAGGCAAGAAGGTCGACGAGTGAATTGCCCAGCCCCAAGACTTCGACCATCGCGCAGCCCTCTCGAATTGTTTGCAGCGGCGGTACCTCGCATTGCGCGGAGGCGTGGTCAATTCGAGGCGAGCGACAGCCGGCGCCGTCCCTTCCGATCGGCTCTCCGCCCCGCGGACGCAGCTCGCGCCCTCGCATTGCCAACAGGCTGGGATTGGATAAACTTAGTTAAGAATTGGACATTGCAGGTCGCAAAGAGCCTGCCGCCGGTTCGCCGCGCCTAAGGCGATGGTCGAAAAACAAATGGGGAGGCAAACGTGCTCGGACTGATGCAGCAGCGCCCGCTCCTCATATCGGGCCTCGTCGACTACGCCTCAACCTGGCATGGCGGACGCGAGATCGTCTCCCGCGACTTGGATGGGGCGATCCATCGCTCGACCTATGCCGAAGTCGCGGCGCGCGCGAAACGGGTTGCGAACGCTCTCGACGCGCTGGGCGCAGGTCGAAGCGATCGCGTCGCGACGCTCGCCTGGAACGGCCATCGGCATCTCGAAATTTACTATGGCGTGACCAGCTCTGGGCGCATTCTGCACACCGTCAATCCGCGCCTCTTTCCCGACCAGATCCAATACATCATGCATCACGCGGAAGACGCGTATGTATTCTTCGATCCTGTCTTCGCGCCGCTCATCGAGGAGCTCGCCCCACGCCTGCCGCTTGTGCGCGGCTGGGTCGCGCTATGTGAGCGAGGAGCGTTGCCCGCGATGAAGTTGGACGGGCTTCTCGCCTACGAAGATCTCCTGGCGAAGGCTTCGCCCGACCACGAATGGCCGCTTCTCGACGAGAACACGGCCTCGACGCTCTGCTACACCTCCGGCACCACCGGTAATCCAAAGGGCGTGTTGTACTCTCATCGCTCGACGCTGTTGCACGCACTCGCCGCCTGTGCGGCCGACGCGTTCGGCCTTATGGCGCGCGATTCGATCCTCACTGTGGTGCCGCTCTTCCACGCCAACGCCTGGAGCCTGCCGTTTTCCGCGGCGATGTGCGGAGCGAAGCTCGTGCTCCCCGGTCCGAAGCTCGATCCCGAAAGCCTTTACACACTGCTTGAGAGCGAGGAGTGCACCAAGGCCTTCGGTATTCCGACGATCTGGCTGAACTTCCTTGCCTGGGTAGAGGCGAACAAGGCGAAGCTCGACCTTTCCAAGCTCAAGCTCAAGATGGTTGGCTCGGGCGGTTCGGCGGCGCCACGCGCGACGATCGAGAAATTCCGCGAGCTGCTTGGCGCGACCGTGCTGCACGCTTGGGGAATGACCGAAACGAGCCCTCTCGCCACGACCGGCGCACCGCTAGCCAAGCACGAGGGCGTCAGCGCAACCGAACTTACCGACATGCAGGTGAAGCAGGGGCGCCAGGTGTATGGGATCGAACTCACGTTGGCCGGCCCCGACGGCGGCGATCTGCCGCACGACGGGGTTGCGGTCGGCGAACTGAAGGTGCGCGGAAACTGGGTGATCTCAGGCTATTTCAAAGGCGAGGGTGGAGAGGTGGTAGACGAGGATGGCTGGCTCGGCACCGGCGACGTTGGGACGATTGATCCCGATGGTTACGTACAGCTCACCGACCGGCTGAAAGACGTCATCAAGTCGGGCGGCGAGTGGATCTCTTCGATCGAGATCGAGAACCTCGCCATGTCGCATCCCGACGTGTTCGAAGCCGCGGTCATCGCGGTCGAGCATCCGGTCTGGCAGGAGCGCCCACTGCTGATCGTCCATCCCCGCGAGGGCCGGAACCCGACCAAGGCGGCGCTTCTCCAGTTCCTCTCAGAAAAGCTGGCGAAGTGGCAAGTGCCGAACGATGTCGTGTTCGTCGATGCTCTCCCTCATACCGCGACCGGCAAGCTGCTCAAGACGGAATTGCGCCAGCGATTCCACGGACACCTCGCGGTAAGCGCCTGACGCGGCGGGCGCCGAGTCTCATGGCTCACATCGATTGATCCTTGACTTTGCGCTTCCTCGAGTCCACATGCAGGGCAAGCCGCCATCGCGCGGTCATTGGCGCTCCGGCCGCGTGAAGGACTTTCAGTCCGCCTGCCGACCGCCCTTAATCCTCATTCGACGTCCGGACACGCGGGGCGTTCCCTGCCCCCCGCCGCCATAGGCGCGTCTTGCGTCGTCGCGGTATTTTGAAAGACTTCATCTTGGATAATTTTCACGGGTTCGGCCTCGCCGCGCCCCTTAATACTGCGCTGGTCAAGCTCGGCTATACGCGTCCGACCCCGATTCAGGTCCAGGCCATCCCGCCGCTGATGCAGGGCCGGGATCTCATCGGCATCGCCCAGACCGGCACCGGCAAGACCGCGGCCTTCGCGTTGCCGATCCTCAACAAGATCGTGACCGACCGGCGCCCCGCGCCGAGAGGCGGCGCGCGTGTGCTCGTTCTGAGCCCGACCCGCGAACTCGCGAGCCAGATCGCCCAAAGCTTCCGCGACCTGTCCGACGGACTTGGGTTGAAGATCGCGGTCGTGTTCGGCGGCGTGCCGCACGGCGCGCAGATTCGCGCGCTTCAGGCTGGCCTCGATGTGCTGGTCGCGACACCCGGCCGGCTACTCGATCATCTCGACGCCCGCGTCGCGCATCTCAACGCGGTCGAATTTCTGGTGCTCGACGAAGTCGACCAGATGCTCGACCTCGGCTTCGTCAAGCCGATCCGTCGAATTGTCCGGGAATTGCCGAGGCAGCGGCAGAACCTGTTCTTCTCCGCAACGATGCCCGCCGACATTCGCGCGCTCGCCGGCGAATTGCTGCGGGACCCGATTGAGGTCTCGGTGACGCCGGCAGCGAAGACCGCCGACCGCGTCGAGCATAACGTCCTTCTTATCGAAGCGGCCAGGAAGCGCGACCTGCTGGTCGAACTGTTCAACGATGCAGACCTGACGCGCGTCATCGTGTTCACCCGCACCAAGCACGGCGCCGACCGCGTCGCCCGCACCCTCGACGAGGCGGGCATCGACGCGTCCGCGATCCATGGCAACAAGAGCCAGGGCCAGCGCGAGCGGGCGTTGGCCGCCTTCCGCGGCGGACAGACTCGCGCGCTCGTTGCGACCGACATCGCGGCGCGCGGCATCGATATCGACGGCGTCAGCCATGTCGTCAATTTCGAACTGCCGCAGGTCGCCGAAGCCTATGTTCATCGGATCGGCCGCACCGCGCGAGCGGGCAAGGCAGGGCAGGCGATCTCGCTTTGCGATCATGAAGAGCGCGATCTTCTGCGGGCGATCGAGCGCCTAACGCGGCTCACGCTGTTCAAGACCGATCGTCGTGGCGCAGCCGGTCCGAAGCCCGCGCCCGTCGTGCGCAAGGCAGCCAGCGCGCCTGCGGCCGCGCCATCGCCGAAACGTCCGCATCACATGCCGCATCGGGACGCGCGAGGCGGCAGGCCTGTCGCCGTCGAGACGCGACCGAGCCGCCGTCCGGACTTTCGCTCGGGCGGCGCGCGCCTTGGCCGCGAGGTTAAAGGTCGGCGCTGATCGCAGCGCCATCCAGGCCGGCCTCCAGTGTGAGACTGGCCGCGGCCGCCAGCGCTTCCCAGTCTTGCCCGCTCGCTAGCGCGACGGGACACGCAAGCCCGTAGAGCTCGGCGGCGACCATCGCGCCGACGACGACGATCGCGTCTCGCTCCAACATCAGGATCGCCACCGGCCCGGCGCCGAGACGCAGCGCCTCGGCAAGCGTGGCGCTGCCCGAGCTTGAGCCGCGCCCCGTCGGCATCATCAAGATGCGGCCCGTCACGCATGCGCCGCGCTGCGGGTGCAAGCGATCGATGATCCTTCCTGTCGCTGAATCAAGGCCGCCCCAGAAACTGAGCGGTTCGTCGAGCCGCAGAACAGGCCCGGACGCGGCGCCGGAAACGAGCGTCACGGCGTCGAACGCTCGCGCGCTCATAGCCGCACCAATTTGCCAGCGCACGCCGAGGCGACGCATTCGGCAAGCGACCCGTAGGCGATCTCGACGCCGAGATTGCCGGGCGCGTAATAGGCGCATTTTCCTGAGTTAGTCATGATCGCGCCGACACCGGGCTTCATCAGCGCGCTGACGTAAACGCAGGTGTCCACGACCAGCGTGACCTGCGCGCCGCGAAGCGTCTCTTCCCAACCGCGCTGGCGGAGTTCGTCCAGCGTCGCTCGGCTGCAGTTGACAAAGATGTCGATGAGCGGACGCGCGCCGTCGAGGAGCGGCATGAGGCAAGCGAATTGATCAACCGAGAAATGCGGCGTGCCGAGCGAGACGGCGCCGAGGGGCGCGCCATCGGCGACGTTGGAGAGCGAGCGCGCCGCTTCGCGCAAATCTTCGGCGGTCAGTTGCAAGCGAAGTTTTGGCGTCAAGCCGCCGCACGCCGTCTCAAGGTCCGGCGCTTCGGGCGTGCGGCCAACGACATGAAACAGCGCGACCGCGCCAGACGAAGCGGCAGCGGCGCCGAGCGCCTTCAAATCATCCTCGCCGATGCCTGCAGGCAAGCCGACAATCGCGGGAATGAGGCCGCCGCAGCGACGTCCGATCGCATGGCCGACCGCCACTGCGAGCCGTTCATTATCCCAAGCTTCCGGTATCGAGACGATCTCTGCGACCGCCCGCGCCAAGCGATTCTCGCTCAGGTGCAGGCCATAGGCGGGAGCGCGGCCAGTCATGGCGCAGCAGAGGTCGATAAAATCGCCATAGCGATTGGTGCGCGCGCCAATCACGGAATTGGCGAAGGCGATTGCGTTCGATTCTCCCCAGGCGATCTGCGCCCCGAAGCGGGGGCGCCAGGCGCTCTGATAAGGCGTGCAAGTGAAGGTGGGCGCGCAGCCGAGCTCGACATGCGCCCGCATGAGGCGGGCTCCGTTCTCCGCGTGCTCCTGTGTTCCGTGAAAAAGCTCGGGATGAATCAGATCGACCGAGCCGACGTTGAGGGTTGTCGGCACGCGAACCTTGCCTCCGAGTTCGATCATCCGCTCAGTGAAGTCGAGGCTCGCGCGCCCATGATAAAGACAGCCGTCGACATGCGCCGCCTCGATATCGATGAAAGAACGCGCGTCGACCGCTTCGGCGAAGCGCGCAAGGAGCCGCATCGCGAAGGCCGCGCCGCCGCCATGCACGCCGTCCACGAGTTCGCGATCGAAGGGGGAGAGAACGACGGCCATTGCAAGCGACGCTATCCCCTTTTCGCGTTAATCGAGCGAGCGCTTGCCTCTTCCCTCAAACGTGAGAGCATGAATTGCTAGGTCCCGGTATTTTGCGAGCGACGAGGGCGTCGAGGACCGTTCGACGATAGTAATCGCCTTTAATGTCTCAACATCGCCCTCATCAACGAGCCGCTTGATCAGAGCAATCTTTTCCCGATAAGCATCATGGGTCGGCGCTGAGTAGTCAGGCATGGGGGGGATGACTCCTCGTTCAGCTAAAACCCGCCGCTGGGCCCATTCACCAATCCATGCTCTACGCTTGTCAGGGCTTCGGTAATGATGGTGATACCGTGCGGAAGGGTGGTTCTCGGTATTGGGATCGCCAATTGACGCCTTTCGCGCAAGTGCGGCGCTCTCCTCACTGCGAGCGAGGCGCTCAATCTCCGACGAGACAAGCGGTTCGCTGACCGAGATCGGCTCACTCCCCGTTCCACCTGATGGAGGAGCAGATTTGACACTCACAATCGACGGCGTTGGCTTCACGCGGATGGTGATCTCGAGCGTAATAGTCTCCATTTCAACACTCCCGTTTGGCACGGGGACGCACGACGCTTCCCTGGGCTCATTTAGAGCACGACGGGACAAGAAAGACAAGAAAGATAAAATAGATTTATTGTCGATAGACTTTGTCCGCGGTTCTCGTCGCGCCATCACGTTCCTCTCGGCTTCGCTCGGGCCGTCGGCGCGGCGGCGGCGGGGTCCTCGGGCCAGGAATGGCGGGGATAGCGGCCCCGAAGGTCGGAGCGGACGGCGGCCCAAGAGCCGCGCCAAAAGCCCGGCAGATCGCGCGTGATCTGGATCGGGCGGTTGGCGGGCGAGAGCAAATGAAGGGTGAGCGGAATGCGTCCCCCCGCCAACGAAGGGTGCTCGCTCAGTCCAAACAGCTCCTGCACGCGCAGCGCAATCGCGGGGCCGCCCTCGGCTTCGTAATCGATCGGCGCCGCGGTCCCGGTCGGCGCCTGGAAATGTGTCGGCGCTTCGTCGGCGAGGCGTCGCGCCAGGTCCCAGGGCAGCGCCGCGTCGAGCGCGCTGGCGAGATCATCGGCGCCAATCTCGTCGAGCTTCGTTTTGCCGGTGAGGAACGGCGCCAGCCAACCCGGATCGGCGGCCAAGGCCTCATCCGATAGATCCGGCCACGCCTCGCCTTCGGCTTGGGCCAGAAACATCACGCGGTCCCGACGTTGCTTGAGCGCTTTGGTCCACGGCAGGCGCGCGAGCCCAAGGGAAAGAACCCCGCGCGTGAGCGTGAGCGCTGCCGCGTCGTGCTGCGGAACGGGAAGCGTCTGCTCGGCGAGGGTGAGGGCGCCGAGCCGGCGACGGCGACGCGCCCGCAACGAGGCCGAGGCACGATCGAAGCTGAGTTCGTCCACGCTTTCGATCGATGCGCCAGCCACCTTCTCGATGCCGTCGAGCGTGAGCGACGCGGCGGTGAGGATACGGGCGGAGGCTGCGCGGCCGGCGATTTCGCCGATGGCGAGATGCGGTTCGCCCGCCAACGGGTCATGCGCTTCCAACGCTGCTGCCCGTCCGTTGGCCATGAGGAACTCTCCACGCTTTCCGCGCGCCATCGCGATGCGATCGGGGAAGGCGGACGCAAGCAGGGCGCCGACTTGCGCTGGGCCCTCATCCGGCCTTCGGCCACCTTCTCTCGAGGGGAGAAGGGTGCGCTCCCCGCTGCCGTCTTTTGACGGGCTATAGGGAGAGGAGGGTGGTCCCTTCTCCCTCGGGGAGAAGGTGGCCGAAGGCCGGATGAGGGTCTCCGCCCGCGCCGCCAATCCGCGCGCCAGGCGTCGCGCGTCGTCAGAACGCGCCGAACGATCACGGCGAAAGGCATCGAGCCGGATGGCGAGATCGACCGTATCGCCGCCGAGCCCGCGTTCGGTCAGCAGCACGGCGATTTCGCTCGCGATTCTTGCCTCGCCTGCGCGGGCGGCGTCGACCACCATGCGCGCGAGACGCGGCGGCAATGCGAGGCTGGTGATCGCGCGGCCTTCCTCAGTGATGCGTCCATCGTCGTCCACGGCGCCGATCGCCGTGAGGAGCGCGCGGGCTTGCCTGAGCGCGGCGCGCGGCGGCGGGTCGAGGAAGGCAAGCTTTCCCGGATCGGCTACGCCCCAGAGGGCGCAGTCGAGCGCGAGACCGGAGAGATTGGCGGAGAGAATTTCCGGTGCGGCGTAGGGCTGAAGACCGCCGTTCGCGGCCTCCTCCCACAACCGATAGCAAACGCCTGGTTCAATGCGCCCCGCGCGCCCGCGTCGTTGATCGGCGTTGGCTCGGCTCACGCGCACCGTCTCCAGTCGAGTGAGGCCGACATCCGGCTCATAGACCGGAACCCGCATGAGCCCGCTATCGATGACGACGCGCACGCCTTCAATCGTGAGCGAGGTCTCGGCGATCGAAGTCGCGAGCACAATCTTGCGCCGTCCCGCGGGGGCCGGGGCGACGGCGAGATCCTGGGCGCGGCTATCCAAGGCGCCATAGAGCGGCGCAATGTCGACGTCAGGGCGCTTGACGCGCGCCTGCAAAGTCTCGGCGACGCGGCGGATTTCGCCTTGGCCCGGGAGGAAGACAAGGATCGAGCCGCTTTCACTGCCGAGCGCGTCGAGCGTGACGCGCGCGACCTCGTCGTCGATTCGCGAGCTCGGGTTGCGACCGACATACCGTGTCGCGACGGGGAAGGCGCGGCCTTGGCTCTCAATCAATGGCGCATCACCGAGAAGCGCACGCACACGCCCGCCGTCCAGCGTCGCCGACATCACAAGAAGCCTCAAATCCTCACGCAGACCTTGCTGCGCGTCGAGCGCGAAGGCGAGGCCAAGGTCAGCGTCGAGCGAGCGCTCGTGGAACTCGTCAAACAGAACGGCCGCCACGCCATCGAGCATGGGATCGGAGAGGATCATGCGCGTGAACACGCCCTCGGTCACGACCTCGATGCGTGTGCGCTTCGACACGAGGCTCGTCAGCCGCACGCGGAGACCTATTGTTTCGCCAACCTTCTCGCCCAATGTCGCGGCCATGCGGGCGGCGGCCGCGCGGGCAGCGATACGGCGCGGCTCGAGCAGGATTAGGCGCTTGCCCTTCGCCCAGGGCTCGTCGAGCAGCGCCAGTGGCGCGCGCGTGGTCTTGCCAGCCCCGGGCGGCGCGACGAGCACTGCGCTTGAGCGCTCGAAGAGCGCCGCGCGAAGCGCGCCGAGCACGTCATCGATCGGCAGAGGCGCGGCGTGGGTCATGCACGCTTCCTTACAGCCTTGGCGCAGGAGCCAAGAACCGAAACGCCTTATCGCTCCTGGATAAACGCAGAAACGAAGGCGCAGCCGGTGTCATACACCCGACACCTAGAGGCGCGACAAAGGCATCGGGAACGTTGGCTGTCGGTCCTGCAAGCGCCGAGTCAGGACGGCGCCCTTGCAGCCGGCTTTTGCTCAATCCAAGGGAGATGAGGCGCCATGGCCAACATTGCGACGCCGACCCGCGACAATCTGGCGCGCAGAAGGTCGGTCCAGGAACACATCGACGAATTGCCGATTTGGGCGGACGGAACCGCGCTTCCCTCCGCGCCGATGACCGGTATGCAGTGGCTGATCTGGTCGCTCGCCGCCGCGGGCAAATTCTTCGAAGGCTACGTGGTTTTCATGACCGGCGTTGCGCTTCCGCTATTCGAGCGCCAGTTCAACATCGCCTCCTATCAACATGGCGTCATTGGCGCGGCGAGCCTGTTTGGCATTCTCGTCGGCGCGCTCGCGCTTGGCAGTTTGTCAGACCGCTTCGGCCGCAAGCCCATGTTCATCGCAGAGATGATCATCTTCGTGGCGTTTCTCGTGGCGCTCTGCTTTGCGTCCAGCTACGTCCAGGTGGTGATCTTCCTGTTCGGGCTGGGGCTTGCGCTCGGCTGCGACTACCCGACCGCGCACATGATCATCTCCGAAAACATCCCGAGCTCGGCGCGGGGCAAGCTGGTGCTAGGCGCGTTCGCGTTTCAGGCGGTCGGCGCGCTCGCCGGCACCGCTGTCGGGTTTCTCGTCCTATCGGTCTTGCCCGAGCTCGGCGCCTGGCGATGGATGTACGCGAGCGCAATCATTCCGGCGGTCCTGGTTACGCTTGGCCGCTTTTACATTGTCGAGAGCGCCAACTGGCTATCGAGCCGGGGCGAGATGGAAAAGGCCGAGCGCGAGGCCAAGCGACTCCTGGTGCGCAAGCCGCAATATCCGAGTGAAATCAAGCTCGCCGCGCCCGAAGCCGAGGCTGGCGCCGCGGGGGATCGCAGCTATGGCGCCCTCTTCAACAGCGAAAACCGGCGCGCGACAATCCTGGCGTCGGTCCCGTGGTTCCTGCAGGATCTTGGAACCTACGGAATCGGCATCTTCACGCCGACCATCCTTGCCGCGGCGCTCGGCGCCACTTCCGACCATGTCCGCAGCATCGCCGACGTGATCTTGCAGGATATCAACGCGGCCAAGGGCGCGGCGCTGACCACGTCCCTGCTTCTCGTCGGCATCGTCTTCGCCATCGCGCTCGCGGACGTGGTGGGCAGAATTTCGCTGCAGGTGTTTGGCTTCCTGGGGTGTGCGGTCGGTCTGTTCCTGGCGTCGCTTTCGGCGAATTTCTCTGATGGCGAGAGGATTCTCTTGATCTTCGCCGGGTTCATGCTGTTCAACTTCATGACCAACCTTGGGCCCAACGCGCAAACCTATCTTCTTGCGGGCGAGGTGTTTCCAACCGCCATCCGCGGCAAGGGCGCTGGCTTTGCCGCGGCTTTCGCCAAGGTCGGCGCGGTCATGACCGCGTTCCTTTTTCCTATCCTGCTCGACTCGATCGGCACCCAGGCTTTGCTTTATGGCCTGATCGTCACTTCGATTCTCGGCGCGGCAGTCACGTGGTTATTCCGGATAGAGACGACCGGCGTGAACCTCGACACGCTGCACACGAAGACACGCCTAACGGCTGAGGGCGGCCCAATGGGGATCGCCGCCGACAGGTCCGTTCGCCAGGTCGGCGGCTAGGAGGAACTGCCATGGTTCGTCTCACCAGGCCGAACATGATCGCTCGCTTGTGCGCGTCTCTCGCGCTCGGCTGTCCGGGGCTCGTTTTGGCGTCAAGCCCCCAAGCTTACGCCGCTCAAGTCTCGCTCGCGGAAACGGGATCGACCCTCATTTATCCCGTGTTCCGGGTTTGGGCCGCCGACTATCCCAAGACCCATCCTGGAGTCACCGTCACCGCCGCCGCGACCAACTCAGGCGCAGGTGTCGACCAGGCGATCGCGGGCGCGGCGCAAATCGGCGTGTCGGACGCCTATATGTCGGACACGCAGGTCCGAGACAATCCTCTGATCATCAACGTGCCGATGGCGATCTCGGCGCAGACCGTCAACTACAACATCCCTGATCTCAACGGGCGGAACCTGAAGCTCGACGGCCCAACGCTTGCTGGCATCTACTCTGGCAAGATCCAATCATGGGACGACCCGGCGATCGCCGCGATCAACACCGGCGTGAAACTGCCCCACCACCCAATCGCCCCGATCCACCGAAGCGACGTTTCGGGCGACACGTTCATTTTCACCCAATATCTGACTTTCACTACGCCGTCGTGGGAGTACAGCCCGGGTTACGGCACCGCCATTGCGTGGGCCGCTGCGCCGAACGCCTTAACTGCCGCCGGCAATTCCGGCATGATCGCCAAAATCCACGACACGCCCTATTCGATTGGCTACGTCGGCGTAAGCTTTCACGACGATGTCGCCAAAGCAGGAATCGGGACCGCGGCGGTCAGGAGCTATGACGGGGAATTCCTGCTGCCGACGCCTCAGGCGATCGAGGCCGCCGCCGCCGCGCTTTGGCCTCGCACTCCGGAAGACGAGCGCCTAACGCTTGTCAATGCGCCAGGCGCCAACGCCTACCCGCTGATCAACTATGAATACGCCGTCGTGTCGAAAAAGCAGTCGAGCCCCGAGACCGCGGCTGCTGTGCGCAGCTTCCTCCTGTGGGCGATCGCGCCCGACGAAACGAACGCGAAGCAACTCGCTGACGCCAACTTCATTCCATTGCCGGCGCATGTCTGGGTTCTCAGCCATGACCAAATCTTAGAGATAAATTAGGATCCGTTTTTTGGCGCGCAGGCGCTAAAAGCAGGGCGCGAAAAAGGCGGACCTCCTCGCGAAGGGCCGCCTTTAATTTCATATGAAACGCGAGCGCTACGTCCCGACGGACTGCGTCGTGTTCAGCGTCGCGAGGTCGAGCCTGACCGCCGGGCCCATCGTCGAGGAGACGGCGGCGCGCAACAGGTAGTGGCCCTTGGCGCCCTGGGGCTTGGCCCGGTTCACCGCCTCGACGAAAGCGCGCACGTTCTCGGCCAGCTTCTCGTCACCGAACGAGGCCTTGCCGACCGAACCCTGCACGATGCCTGCCTTCTCCGCGCGGAACTCGACCGAGCCGCCCTTAGACGCCGCAACCGCCGTCTTGATGTCCATCGTCACCGTGCCGACCTTCGGGTTCGGCATGAGTCCACGTGGGCCCAGCACCTTGCCGAGACGGCCGACGAGCGGCATCATGTCGGGCGTGGAGATGCAGCGGTCGAAGTTGATTTCGCCGCCCTGCACCTGGGCGACGAGGTCTTCCGCCCCGACCACATCCGCGCCGGCCGCGCGCGCTTCATCGGCCTTGGGGCCGCGAGCGAACACCGCAACGCGCAACGTGCGCCCGGTGCCGTTGGGCAGGTTGACGACGCCGCGCACCATCTGGTCCGCGTGTTTGGGATCGACGCCGAGATTGATCGAAAGCTCAACCGTCTCGTCGAATTTGGCGGTGGCGTTGGTCTTGACCAGCTTGACCGCGTCAGTGAGCGCGTAAAGCTTGGTCCGCTCGACGCCTTCGCGCGACTTGAGAACTCGTTTGCCGTGATGCGCCATCGGTTAGCCCTCCACCACTTGCAGGCCCATCGAACGGGCCGAGCCTTCGATCATTTTCATCGCCGATTCGATGTTATCGCAGTTGAGATCCACGATCTTCTTCTCGGCGATCTCGCGCACCTGCTCCTTGGTCACCTGGCCGACGAAGCCGCGGCCCGGCGTCTTGGAGCCGGAGGCCGGCTTCTTGCCGATCTTGAGGTTCGCCGCCTTCTTCAAGAAGAAGGTCACCGGCGGCTGGCGCATCTCGAAGGTGAATGAGCGATCCTGGTAGGCGGTGATGACGACCGGGATCGGCGTCCCCTTCTCCAATTGCGCGGTGCGCGCGTTGAAGGCCTTGCAGAATTCCATGATGTTCAAGCCGCGCTGGCCAAGCGCGGGACCGATCGGGGGCGACGGATTGGCCGCGCCTGCCGGCACTTGCAGTTTGATGTAGCCGGTAACTTTTTTAGCCATAAGGCTGCTCCATGCGCAGGCGCAGCCATCAGGTCGCCCCGAAGGCTACGCCAGATTGCAGTTCGTGGTGCGAACGTTTGATCCGGCTGGCGACCGGGCGTTCTCCCACGTTTTCCGTGAAGGGGCCGCGGATAGCAGGTTTGGGCCGCGGAATCAATGCTCGCTCGCTGCACCACAGCAAAGCGGTTATATAACCGGGAATATTTGCGGCGGCGGCGATGCTGATTCCTACTGGTTTCTGGAGCTATTCCTCTTCCGACGACGAAAGTTCGCGCGGTCGGCTCAGTCAGTTGAGAGCGCTTCTGGCTGCCGAGCTGCAACAGCAGATCGGACGCGCCTTTAAGGTCAACATTTTTCAGGACATCGCAGCGATTCCGCCTGGCCGTGAATGGGCGCGGCAAATCGATGAGGCGATCGAGTCCTCCTCGTTTCTCATTCCGATTGTGACGCCGGCGTTCTTGCAGAGCGAATGGTGCTGCAAGGAGGTCGAAATGTTCCGCCGCCACGAAGAGCGGCTCAGCGCGAGCGGCCTCATCTTCCCCATCCACTACATCGACACGGACCATATCGACCCTATCGACCTGCACGAGTGTCACGATCGCGACGTGCTCGAATTCCTGGGCACGCGCCAATGGGTCGATTTTCGCCGCCTCCGGTTCCGCCCTCCGGACAGCGAAGAGGTAGCGCTCGCGTTGGAGAGTTTGGCGACAGGGATTCGGAATGAGCTGCGCCGGCCTAAGGCTCGTTCGGTAGCGCCACCGGCACCAACCGTAGCCGCGCCGCGGAAATCCAGCGCTAAAGCGCGAACCCGTGCGACTGCGCCCGAGCCCAAAGAAATCGGAGACCTGCGGCATCGCGCTGAGCGCGGTGAGGCCGCGGCGCAGTTGGATCTCGGCCACAGGTACTGGAATGGCAAAGGCGTCGCCAAGGACGATCGCAAGGCCGTTGCCTGGTATCGCGAGGCAGCCAAGAGGGGTCACGCCGAAGCGCAGCACCAACTCGGAAATTGTTACTCATCCGGCCGAGGTGTCGGCAAGGACGAGCGCCAGGCAGTCTCCTGGTATCGCAAGGCGGCCGAGCAGGGCTACGCGGACGCGCAGTTCTTTCTAAGCACCTGCTACTCAACCGGCCGAGGCGTCGCCAAGGACGAGCACGAGGGTGTTGCCTGGCTTCGCAAGGCGGCGGAACAGGGCGACCGGACCGCGCAGTCCCATCTCGCCTTCGCATACTCTAACGGGCGTGGAGTCGCCAAGGACGAGCGCGAGGCCGTTAAGTGGAGACGCAAGGCGGCGGAACAGGGCGATCGCATAGCGCAGTTGATGACTGCCCTCAGTTACGCCACCGGTGACGGCGTCGCCCGGGACGACCGCGAGGCGGTGGGGTGGTATCGCAAGGCGGCGGAACAGGGCGAGGAGATCGCGCAGTATTGTCTTGGCCTCATGTACGCACAGGGCCAAGGTGTCGCCAAGGACGAGCGTGAGGCTGTCGTCTGGCTTCGCAAGGCGGCGGCCCAGAGGTATAAGCTGGCGCAGTTCGAGCTCGGCGTCATGTACGAGAATGGTAGAGGCGTGCAGAAGGACAAGCGAGAGGCGGCCACTTGGTATCGCATGGCGGCCGAGCAGGGGCACACAGAGGCAAACGAGAGGCTGATGAAGCTCGGCGTTGGCTGATTTGGTCCGGAGCATCAGTCGAGGGTCTCCCTCATGCTGAACACAGCCAAAAAGCTGATCACGCCCGCCACAGCAATGTAATAGCCGACCCAGGCCACGCCGCCGCGGACTTCCAAAACCTGCGCCAGCGACGGCGCGAAGGAAGCGCCGAGGATGCCCCCGAGATTGTAAGCGCTCGCCGCGCCGGTGTAGCGGACGGGAACCGGAAAGAGCTCCGGCAAGAGCGCGCCAAGCGGCGCGAAGGTGAGCCCCATCGCGCCCAGCGCCAGCGCGAGGAAGGCGAAGACGCCGACTGTTCCAGCTGAAAGCAGAGCCGGCATGGCCAATCCGACCGCAATCGCGACGACGGCGGAAACGAGCAACACCGGCCGCCGGCCAAACCGGTCAGCGAGCGCAGCGGAAAGCGGGGTCGCGAGCGCCATGAAAACAATTGCGCCGCACAGCAATCCGAGAAAGTGGACGCGCGGAATCCCGAGCGCCCGCACGCCATAGCCGAGCATATAAACGGTCGCGATATAGAAGAGCGCGTAACAGACGACGATCGCGAGCGACCCCTGGATCAGCGCTCCGAGATGGTCGCGAAGAATCGTCGTGAGCGGGACCGCGGCGCGCTCGTCCTGATCGAGAGCTTGGAACGCCGGCGTCTCCTCGAGCGAGACGCGCACATAGAGTCCGATCGCGACCAGAACGGCGCTCACCAGGAAAGGCACTCGCCACGCCCAATCGACGAACGCCGCTTCGCCAAAGCTCACGAGCAACAGCAGAAACAGCCCGGTCGCAATGAGGAAGCCGATCGGCGGCCCGAGTTGCGGGAACATGCCGTACCAGGCGCGTTTGCCCTCGGGCGCGTTTTCGACAGCAATCAGGGCCGCGCCGCCCCATTCGCCGCCAAGCCCAACGCCTTGCACGAAGCGCAAACCGGCGAGCGCAATTGGCGCGAAAACGCCCGCGCTTGCGTAGGACGGCAACGCGCCGATCAACGTCGTGGCCAGCCCCATCGTCAGCATGGTGGCGACGAGCGTCGATTTGCGCCCGATGCGATCGCCGAAATGGCCGAACAGGAACGAGCCGACGGGCCGCGCGAGGAAGGCGAGGCCGAATGTCAGATAGGCGTTGAGCGTTTGAGTCGCGGGGGCGGATTTCGGGAAGAACATCGGCCCGAACACGAGCGCCGCTGCCGTGCCGAAAATATAAAAGTCGTAAAACTCGATCGTGGTGCCGACCAGGCTCGCGAGCGCGATCCTGCCGACGCCCGCGCGCCGCGCGTCGTTCACCCCTACAGTCGCTCTTGTTGTTGTCATGGTCGTTTCCTCAGAGCTGTCCGTTTTTGCTTCAGGGCTCGGCGTGCGCTTTGTCAAAACGCCACACCTCCTCGAATCCCATCAGCCGGTTCATCTCGGCGAAGGGATAAAGCGGCGCGGATGAGCCGAGCGACGAGCCCGTCTCACGGATCTGCCGGTAGACCGTCTCCAGCGCCGCGGCGGCGCTGAGCAGGCCGGCGACCGGATAGATGGCGAGCGCGTAGCCGATCTGGGCCAAGCGCGCGTTGCTCAGCATCGGCGTGCGTCCGCCCTCAACCATATTGGCGATGAGCGGCTTGTCGCCGAGCTCCCGCCCGATCGTCGCCATCTCGTCTTCTGTCTCCGGCGATTCGACGAACAGCATGTCCGCCCCGGCCTCGGAATAAGCGCGGGCGCGCCGGATCGCTTCGGGCAAACCCTTCGAGGTCCGCGCGTCGGTGCGGGCGATGATGAGAAAATCGCGGCTTGTTCGCGCGTCTGCGGCGACCGCGATCTTGCGGGCCATCTCGTCTGTCGGAATAACGCGTCGGTCGGGCGTGTGCCCGCACTTCTTAGGGAATTCCTGGTCTTCGAGCTGGATCGCCGCCGCGCCGGCCCGCTCATAGCCGCGAACGGCGTGGCGCACGTTGAGTAGGCCGCCGTAGCCGGTGTCGCCGTCGGCGATGAGCGGCGCCCCGGCCATACGCGCCATCGCTTCGACCCGGCCGACCATGTCGGCGTAACTCGCAAGCCCGGCGTCGGGAAGCCCAAGATGGGAGGCGACCGCGCCGTAGCCGGTCATGTAAAGCGCCTCAAAGCCGATCGCCGCCGCCATCCGCAGCGAGACCATGTCGTAGACGCCCGGCGCTGCGATCACACGGTCCTTTGGACGGGCGTTCAGAATCTCACGGAGCGTCGACATGACGAAGACCCCACCTTTCCCTCACGCCTGCCTCAAGCTGAGCGTTGTTCGTTACAGAGCGGCTAGTCGTAGAGCGGCAGAGCAGCGCACCGCAACACCGCCGGTTGGACCGCGGGCGCCGCATCGGCCGCAAGTCCGCATGAGCGGCATTTCGCTTGGCGGTCACCGATCCGACAAAAAAGCCGACTATGAGCGGTGTAGCCCGAGCTCGAGCATGGAGAACCGCCATGAAAAGATTTCTCGCTTTGTACTTGGCCGATGCCTCGGGGATGGCCGAGATGATGAAAAACTCCACGCCCGAACAACGAAAGAAGGGGACCGAGGCGTGGGAGAAGTGGATGCAGGACAACAAGGCCTCGCTCGCCGATCGCGGCGCCCCGGTCGGCAAGACCAAACGCATCGACGCAAAGGGGATCAAGGACGCCAAGAACGACGTCTGCGGCTATTCCATTGTCCAGGCGGAGTCGGCCGAGGCCGCGGCGAAGATCTTCGGTAAGGATCAGCCCTTCTTGCAAATGCCCGGAGCGACGATCGACATGATCGAGATTATGGAGATGCCGGGGACGTAACCGCTCTTTCCTCAAGAAAACACCAGCGGAGTTTCGCAGGCAGCGCGCATTTCAACCGCAACAGCAATGCCTTAAGGTGGTCCCGCGCGACTGATGCGCCGCGATAGGACTGGGGAGGCGATACGATGACCATGGTCAAGCACAGCATTGACGCGGAAACGGCGGAGAAGGCAGTTATCGCGGCGGCAAAGAAGGCGACCGAACTCAAGCTCAAAATGTGCATCGCCATTGCGGACGAGGCCGGCGATCTCAAGGCTTTCCTTCGCATGGATGGCGCGCCCAAGCTTTCGATCGATATCGCGCACAACAAGGCCTATACGGCCGCGTCGTTTTCGATGCCGACACACGCCTGGTTCGACTTCATCAAGGACGATCCGCCGCTGCTGTACGGGATCACGCACACGCCACGCCTGACCGTCTTTGGCGGCGGATTTCCGATCAAGCTCGAGGGCGAGATCGTCGGCGCGATCGGCTTGAGCGGCGGGCACTATACGCAGGACATGGAATGTGCGCGGGCGGGGCTGGCCGCAATCGGCGCCGAGCCATTGTAGGCGCCGAGCGTCACCGCGCCGAAAACAGGCGCCCAACGTTCCTGTGAATCACAAAGCTGTGACCCGCAGCGCCGGACGCAACGCTGTGCTATCGATAGCGAGGCGCCCGAGTCGGCGCAGAAGTCTGGGGAATGGAGGAACGCGATGCTGGTCCGTGGGGCGGCGGGCTCGATCGCGATCATCGTGTTGGCAGGATCTGCGGCGTTCGCTGCCGACCCATCGGCAGTAGACGCCCCGACGTCGTCCCAAGCGACGCAAGGCGCGCCCCCCGTCGTGTCGGCTTCAGGCGCTTCCGTGAGTGGCCCCTCGCCTTTTCCCATCTTGCCCGCGCTACCGTCCGATTATTTTGCGACCACGCCCCATCTTCTCGGCGAATGGCCAGGCATCCGCTCGAAGCTGAACGATCTCGGCATCAATGTCTCGATCACCGGCGTCGACGAAGCGGTGTTGAATCTCTCCGGCGGCCTACGCCGGAACGCCCAAGAGGCCGGGCAAGTCGCCTTGCAGGCCCAATTCGACTTGCAAAAGAGCTTGGGTCTCCAAGGCGCTTCGTTCCTGGTCACGCTGGTGAATCGCTGGGGCCGGGACGCCGCCACCGATGCGGGCATCCCCGCGCTTCAATTGCTCAACGAAGTTTACGGGCGCGGCAACATCCTCCGCTTGGAGCAATTCGCCTGGAATCAAAAGTGGTTCGACGACCGGCTCGAGACCACCGCCGGCCGGATGGCATTCGGCGACGAGTTCTTCTCCTACCCTTGCGATTTCATCAATCTGACCTTTTGCCCCGGGCAGGCAGGCAACCTCGTGGGCGACTACATCTACAATTGGCCGGTCAGCCAGTGGGCCGCCGTAGCCAAAGTGAATTTCGGGTCTGAGGGTTACTTCAAGTTCGGGGTTTTCGATTCAAACACCGCCTACCTGGACACGACGCCCAATCCCGCATCGTTGCCCGCATTCCCGGGCGAGGCGCAAGGCGCCATTTTTCCCGCCGAAATCGCCTGGACGCCAAAATTCAATGGCCTCGCGGGAAGCTACCAAATTGGCGGCTGGTGGAGCAGCGACGGCGCAGCAAATGTCGCGACCAGCATCAATGGAGAGCCGATCCTGGTGTCAGGGCTGCCAGGGGTTCCCGGCCACGGACGCTACGGTTTTTCCACCGTGTTGCAGCAGCAACTCATGCGTGAGCCCACGAACCCGGACCAGAAGAACAAAGGCCTGAACGTCTTTCTCCTCGCCTCCTATGCGGATCGCCGCACGTCCACAACGGACTACCAGATCTTCGGGGGAATCGTACAATACGGCCTCGGGCCCTGGAGGCCCAGGGATGGATATGGGATCGCGGTCGGCACCACGCACGTCAATCCGAATATCGCCGACGGGCAGATCCTGGCCAACGCCTTGGGCGTCGGCCCCGGATACGTGCAGCGAAATGAATACGTAACGGAAGCCTGGTATGGATGGCAGACGACGCCCTGGCTGAACTTGAAGCTCGACGCGCAATACGTGATCAATCCGGGTGGCTATACGAACTCGTCGAATCGCAACGCGTTTGTGCTGGGTGTGAGAACGACGGTCGATTTCTTCTAGAGTTTCTCCGCCAAGCCCGTGAGGCGATGGCGGAAGGGGGAGGACGGGCGCATGGCTGACATAGGACGGCGCGGCGCGACAAGCGCTGCCAGCAGCGCTTCGCCCGGCGAAGCTCTGAGTGTCATTCCCGACAAGCTTCCCTTCGCCCGCGCCGCCAGCATCATTGCGGTCATTCTGTTGGCCGGCGCCCTTTTCGGCTACGACCAAGGCGTCATTTCTGGCGCGCTCATCGGAATCGAGAAGGCGTTCGACGTCGGTCACGTCGCGCTCGAGATCGTCACCAGCTGGGTAACCCTGGGCGCCATGTTCGGGTCGCTCGCCGGCGGTTATTTCGCCGATCTTTTTGGCCGAAGGCGCACGCTCCTGGCGGCGGCTGCTCTTTTTATTATCGGCGCGCTCGTGCAGGCCTTCGCCCCTAACGTGCCAATCCTTGTCATCGGCAGGCTCGTGGCTGGCTTCGGCGTGGGCGTCGCCGCGGTCGCCGCGCCGCTTTATGCGGCGGAGCTCGCTCCCGCTGCACAGCGTGGACGGTTCGTCTCGTCGTATCAGCTCGCGATCACCGTTGGCATTTTCGTTGCTTATTTCGTCAACCAGGCGCTTGCCGGTCCAGACGGTTGGCGCACGATGCTCGGGGTCGCGGCGGTTCCCGGCGCCCTCCTCGCGCTCGCCGTGCTGATCGCTGTCGAGTCCCCGCGCTGGTTCGCCAAGGTTGGACGCCGCGAGGAAGCTCTTCGCACGCTGGTCGCTCTCGGCGCGGAGCATGACGCCGAGGCGCGACTCGCAGCGATCGCGAAGTCGCTGCGCGCTGAGGTCAAAACGCCGTCCTGGGGGGAGGTCTTTGCGCGGCGCTGGCGAACGCCGCTGATGATCGGCCTTGGGCTTGCCGTCCTGCAGCAGCTCACCGGCATCAACGCCATCATCTATTACTCGAACAGCATCTTCGCCGCCGCGGGCTATGCGACGCCCGCAGAGCAAGCCCAAGCCACTACCTGGGGGATCGGCGCGGTCAACGTGCTCTCGACCTTCATCGCGATCGCCTTCATCGATGGCCTCGGCCGGCGCCCGCTCCTGATCGCGGGTCTCATCGGCATGGCGCTCAGCCTTGCCGTGGTCGGCTTCGCGTTTTGGCAATCGGGGACGCAGGGCAGCCTCGGAAGCTCGGCGGGCGTGATCACGCTCGTCGCGCTTGTTGCTTTCATCATCTCATTCGCGTTCTCGGCTGGCCCGGTCACATGGACAGTCATCAACGAGATCTATCCAAACGAGATCCGTGGACGGGCCGTGGCGGTGGCGACCGCGGTCAACTGGGGCGCGGCGTTCCTCGTCAGCGCATTCTTCCTGTCGCTCGTGCACGCGATTGGGCAGGCGTACACGTTCTGGCTGTTTGCCGCATTCTGCGTGATCGGTCTCATCTGGGTCATTGCCGCCGTGCCTGAGACACGAGGCCGATCGCTGGAAGAGATCGAGGCCTCGTGGAGCGGACCGCAAGGCCGGTCGTAGTTTAGCCTAGCTGCCGACAATCGCCTCGAAAGCGGCCCGCACGCGCTTACGCGCATCGCCGAGCGCGGCCGCGAACGCCTCAAAGTCAGGAAAGCCGCTCGCTGCGGCGATGCGGCGCTTTACGCCTGCCGCAGCCTTGGCGGGATCGAATGGACCGGAGGTCGACAGGCGCATGAACTGCGTCGCGTCGGTATAAAGCCGGTGCGCGTCAACAAGGATTTCGGCTTGTTCCGGGGTGATCAGGCGCGCACGGTTTGCCTCTTCCAAAACCTTGCGGGTCGAGACGTCGAGGATCGTCGGATGGTCGTGCGCGAAAGCCAATTGCAGATACTGGGCGACGAACTCGATGTCGATCAGTCCCCCCGCGACCAGCTTGAGGTCCCAGACATCGGCGTGGCCCTTTTCCCTGGCGATGAGGCCACGCATGGCGTGGGTCTCCCGGGCGATTTTGGCGGCGTCGCGTTTGCGGGTTAGCGTCTGCCGCACCGTCTTGGCGACGTCGGCCCCGAGGCTCGCATCCCCCCCGACGAAACGAGCGCGGGTCAGCGCCATGTGCTCCCAGGTCTCCGCCTCGTCCCGCTGGTAGAGCTTGAACGACGCAAACTGGGTCGCGACCGGGCCCTGACGGCCCGAAGGCCTGAGGCGCATGTCGACTTCGTACAGGCGGCCAGCTTTGGTCGGCGCCGTCAGAGCCGAGATGAGCCGTTGCGTCAGGCGCGCGTAGTAAAGCGTGGGACCGAGTTGCTTCCGGCCGTCCGACTCGCTGGCGTCGACGGGAAAATCGTAGATAAGCATGAGGTCGAGATCGGAGGCCGCATTCATTTCGCGCGAACCGAGCTTGCCGAGCGCGACAATTGCGACCCGGCCGCCACGAATGCGCCCGTGCTCGGCTACAAAGGCCTCGATCACGCGCTTGAGCAACGCGGCGATCAACCCCTGCGCCAGCGCGCTATAGGCGCGGCCCGCGCGGTCGGGATCGAGGCGCCCCGACAGCAGATTGAGGCCAATATGAAACGTCTCCTCGGCGGCAAAGTCGCGAGACCGGTTCAAAGCATCCTCGAAGCTCTGCCCCTGGGACACAAACGTCTCGACCCGCGCGCCCATCGCCTCGTCGTCGAAGCTTAAGTCGAAGTCGAGGCTACGCGCCGGATCGATGGCGGCATCGAGCACATGCGGTCGGCTCGCGATCACCTGCGCCAACCGCGGGGCGCTGCCGAGCACGTCGCCGAACAACTCGCGCAACGATGCGTTCGAGCGGAGGATCGACAAAAGCTCGACGCTGGCGGGCATGCGCGCCAGCGCTTCGTCGAAGGCGGAAAGCGCAGCGTCCGCGTCGCCCGATCCGGCGAAGGCTTCGAGCAGCGCCGGCGTCAATTCCGTCAGCACCTCCCGCGCGCGGGCGCTGCGGACCGCCGCGCGCCGTCCGAAGTGCCAGCCGCGAACGGTCTCCGCTGCGACGTCCGGGCGCTGAAAGCCAAGCGCGCTTAGAGTGGTCAGTGTCGCTGGATCGTCGGTAACGCCGGTAAACACAAGATCGCCGGAGGCCACGCTGAGCTCCGGTGCGTCCTCGAACAGCTGTGCATAGTGCCGCTCGACTTGGGTCATGTGATGGGTGAGATCGGTCACAAAGCCATCGAGCCGCGCGTAACCGCAGAACTTGGCGAAGCGCGTCAACGCCTCTCGCTCGAACGGAAGGCGCTGCGTCTGCTCGTCGGCGACCATCTGCAGCCGATGCTCGACCCGGCGTAGAAACGCGTAAGCCAAGCTTAGGTCATCGACCGCGTCCGCGCTGATCCACTTGTCGGCGCACAGTTGCTGGAGCATGTCGAGGGTGCGCGATCCGCGCATCTGGGGGCGCCGTCCGCCAAAAATGAGCTGCTGCGTCTGGACAAAAAACTCGATCTCGCGGATGCCGCCGCGCCCAAGCTTGACATCGTGGCCGGGCACGACGACTCGCTCGTGACCACGCACGGCGTGGATCTGGCGCTTCATCGCGTGGATGTCGGCGATCGCCGCATAATCGAAATACTTGCGCCAGATGAAGGGCGCGAGGTCGGTGAGGAAGCGCTCGCCAAGCTTGAGGTCGCCCGCCGCCGGGCGGGCTTTGATCAGCGCCGCACGCTCCCAATTCTGGCCGACCGTCTCGTAATATTGATAGGCGCTTGACGTCGCGAGCGCGACCGGGGTCGAGGCCGGATCAGGCCTCAGCCGTAGATCGACCCTCAGCACATAGCCGTCGCCGGTCCGCTCCTGAAGCAGGCGCGCAAGGGCCTTGGTCAGACGCACGAACAACGGTCCTGGCTCGGTTCCTTGCGGAATCGATGACGCGGCGGCGTCGAAAAGGACAATGAGGTCGATGTCGCTCGAGTAATTGAGCTCGCGCGCGCCATGCTTGCCGAGCGCCAACACGACGAGGCCGGAGCCGCTCTCAACGTCCGGCACATCCGGGTCGAGCGCCAAAAGGCCAGCGCGCGCGTGCTTGCGTAGTAGAAAAGCGAGCGTGGCGCGGACAGCGGAATCAGCGAAACGGGTTAGCGCCTCAGTGGCCGCGACAACGTCCCAAACGCCGCCGACATCGGCAAGCGCAACCAAGAGCGCGGCTTCGCGCTTGGCGCGACGAAGCGCCGGCATGAGGTCCGCCTCGTGCTCGTCGCGTCGTAAGACGAGCGTTTGAACAAGCGCGTCGAGCGATTCGCCGGGCGGACGGGCGAGCAGGCGGACGAGCCGCGCAGGGTCTTCCTGAACCAGCGTCCAGAGATGAGGCGAATGATCGGCAAGGCCGAGAAGGACGTCGCGCGTCCGGCCGCGTTCGAGTTCGCGCTTAAGCTTCGCGGACGACGCCGTATCGACCAATGCAGCAAGGCGACGGCGCGCCTCCGCCGGGGCGGAGAGCCGCGGCGCATCAACGAGGCTCTCAGCGAGCGTTGCGGTCATTCAGGACCAGCTCAGCGGGAGCCGGCGATTGAGGCCGCTCGTCCGCCGCCGGCAAGGTGAGGCGCACGCGAAGTCCAGGCTGGTTGTCCTCGAGGTCGACTATTCCGCCATGCATGCGCGCGACCGCGGCGGCGAGCGAAAGTCCTAAGCCCGATCCAGGCCGCGAACGCGAGCCTTCCAACCGGACGAACCGGTCGAGCACCCGCGCCCGGTCCGCCGCCGCAATTCCCGGACCCCGGTCGGCGACCGTGAGCACGACAAATCTGCCAGCCCGCCGCGCAATTATGGCGACCTCCGGCTTCGTTTCGGCGTCGCCAACGCCCTTCTGGGGCGCGCCATATTTGAGCGCATTGTCGACGAGATTGGCGATCGCCTGGCCGATCAGTTCGCGATTGCCACGGACGTTGAGCCCGCCCTCGGCGCGAACGGTCAGCTCCACGCCCTCCTCTTCGGCGATCGGCTCGTAGAGTTCGGCGACGCTCCTGGCCGCCTCGCCCACGTCCAATGGTTGAAGCGGCCCCAGGTCGCCGCCCGCTTCCGCGCGCGCGATCAATAGTAGCGCGTTGAAGATCCGAATGAGCTGGTCCGATTCCTCGATCGTCTTCTCCAGCGCCTGACGGTACGTCGCGGCGTCGCCGCCGAATGCGAGCGCGGCCTCGGCGTGGTTGCGCAACCGGGTGAGCGGCGTGCGCAGGTCATGCGCGATGTTGTCGGAAACCGCCTTCAGGCCTTCCATCAATTCCGAGATCCGGCCAAGCATCTCGTTCAGGCCTTCCGCCAGCCGGTCCAATTCGTCGCCCGAGCCGGACACCGGCAGGCGACGGGTGAGGTCGCCAGCCATGATCCCGTGCGCCGAGGTGCTTATGTCGTCGATGCGCTTGAGAACCCGCCGGGCGACGAAGAGAGCGCCGATCGCCCCGAGGACAGCGAAGAACACCAGCGAACTCGCCAGCGCGCGCACCATCACCTTGCCGATGCGGGCCCGATCGCCGAGGTCATGCCCAATCAACAGCCGGAAGCCGCCCGGCAAAACGTAGACCCCCACCAGCGCCTGGCGCCCGCGATCGCCGCTGCCGCTGCCGCGGTAGATGATGGGCAGAAAGCCGCGGTGCAGCAGCACCTCGGCGGGGATCTGTTCGACATTGCCGGCGAGCGGTTCGCCGATCGGGTTGGTGAGCAGGTAGAGGGAGGCGCCGGGTTCGCGTTTGCGCGCCTCGATGATGGACTCGAGCCGTCTTATCCCTTCATTGTCGAAGGCGTCTATGAGGCCCTTGGATTCCGCGTCGATGGTCCGCGCGATTTCACTGTCCACCACCGAGACCACCTGCCAGGCGATAACGGAGAGGACGATGCCGGCGCCGACCGCGCTGAGGAGAAGAATCGCCAGCGCGAGACGAAAAGCGGTGGCGCCAAAGAGCTTACCGAGCGCCGTCACGAATCATATAACCGGCGCCGCGAACCGTGTTCAGCAGCGGAGCATCGAAATCGCGATCAATCTTGGCGCGCAGGCGCGACACGTGCACGTCGATCACATTGGTCTGCGGGTCAAAGTGATAGTCCCACACATGTTCGAGCAGCATGGTGCGCGTGACCACCTTGCCAGCGTTTTGCATCAGATATTCGAGCAACCGGAATTCGCGCGGCTGCAGGACGATTTCCTCGGACCGGCGCGTGACTTTGTGCGACAGCCGGTCAAGCACCAGATCGGCGACCCTGAGCACCGTCTCCTCCGGCGCGCCCTTGGGGCCGCGACGCGACAGCGCCTCGACCCGAGCCAAAAGCTCGGAGAATGCGTAAGGCTTCGACAGATAGTCATCGCCGCCGGCGCGTAAGCCCTTGACCCGGTCGTCGACCTGACCAAGCGCCGAGAGGATCAGAACCGGCGTCTCGTTCTTCTGCTCGCGAAGGGCGCCGACCAGCGTGAGGCCGTCCATTTTCGGCAACATGCGATCGACGATGGCGACGTCATAAGCGCCTTCGAGCGCCAAATCGTACCCGGTGACGCCGTCATTCGCCTGGTCAGCGATATGCCCGGCTTCGCGGAAGGCCTTGGCCAGATACGCAGCCGCGTCTCGATCGTCTTCGATAATGAGGATGCGCATGTCGGACATATAGCGAAACCCGGGCGCTAAGGCGAAAAAAGATGGCGGCAGGCCCGCGGGGGAGTGGACCTGCCGCCACTTTTGTCGGAGTCGCGCGGGCGGGGATGTGTGCGACGCCGACTTGGACGGAAAGGCGCGCTATGCGCTGGGCCGGGGACGTGCCCATGATCCTTTCCGCCAATCTCATGCCAGCGTCCTACGGCGAACCGTGGGACGCAGGGTAACTAGGACGCGCGCGTGGGCAGCGTCAGGTAGCGCTCTCCGTCGTTGGATTTGACACGCACGAGAACCGATTTCTTGCCGCCGGACTTGGCGGCGTCGATCGCGTCAACGACATCGGCCGGCCGGTTGACCGACTTGCCAGCGACCTCGAGGATCACGTCGCCCTGCTTCAGGCCCTTGTCCGCCGCGGCGCCGTCCGGGTCGATTTCCGCGACGACGACGCCATCCTGTCCATGCGCCGGGCGCAAGGTCAGTCCGAGCTTGGCCAGCGCCGACCCTCCGTTGTCGTCGGAGTTGCGCGATTGCGCATTCGCCGTCTTATCGGCGGGCATGGTTCCAAGGATAACGTCGATGGTCATCGGCGAGCCGTTGCGGATCAGCCCGAGCTTGACTGTCTTCTTCGGGCCAAGCGCCGCGATTCGACGGGCGAGATCATGTGGGTCGGCGACCGTTTCGCCGTCGACCGCAGTGATGACGTCGCCGCTCTTCACGCCCGCGGCGGCGGCGGGGGAATCCTTCTGCGCCGCAGCCACCAGCGCGCCGCTCTGATCCTTGAGGCCCAGGTCATCAGCCAAGTCGGCGGTCACATTCTGAATCTGAACTCCAATCCAGCCGCGCGTGACTGAGCCATTGTCCTTGAGCTGCGCCACGACGTTTTTCACGACGTCGCTGGCGATGGCGAAGCCGATGCCGACACTGCCGCCCGACGGCGAGAAGATCGCAGTGTTGACACCGACCACTTCGCCTTCGGCATTAAAGGTCGGGCCGCCGGAATTGCCATGATTGACCGGTGCGTCGATCTGCAGGAAGTCGTCATAGGGGCCCGAGCCGATGTCGCGTCCGCGTGCCGAGACGATTCCCGCGGTCACCGTTCCGCCGAGACCGAACGGGTTGCCGACTGCGATCACCCAATCGCCGACGCGGGGCGTGTGAGCGGCGAACGTCACGTAGGGGAAGTTGCTGCCTTCGGCCTTCAGAAGCGCAAGATCCGTTTTGCTGTCGACGCCGATCACCTTAGCCGACATCGACTTGCCCTCGGCCGTCGTGACGGTCACCTCCGAGGCATGATCGACGACATGGTTGTTGGTGACGATATAGCCGTCGCCTGAAATGAAGAATCCCGATCCTTGAGCCTGCGAGAAATGATGGCGCGGCGCATGGTCGCCACGATCGGCGCCGTCATTGCCGTCCGGCATGCCGAAATGGCGGAAGAAATGGTAGAAAGGGCTGTTCTTGGGAATGTCGGGCAATCCCGGGATCCCGTCAGAATCCTCGTCATCAACCGGGTCCGCGTCGGTCAGCTTGACCTTGACCGAGACGACGGCGGGTTTCACGCGGTCGACGACGTCAGCGAATGAGGCCGGACCGGCAGGAGCTTGAACGGCGGGCGCCTGCGCAGTCGTGGCGGCCGCCTGCGCGGTCGTGGCGGCGGCAGAAACGGGCGCGACCGAGGTCTCGACCGCAACCCCGCCGAGGGCCGCCAGCGCGACAGCGCCCAGAAGCGCCGCACGGAGTGAATAAGAGGGTCGCTCAAACGACATCAAGGGCTCCGAGCATCTCATTCATCGCCGCGGAGACTGTCCCCGCCGCCTCACGATGGAGAGAATGCGCTCGGTCGCCTAAACACGCGATGGCGCGAACATGAAAGCTTGGTAATGTGGCGCGCCTCCCCTTTCTCCCGCGGGAGAAGCGGACTGGCATAGGGCGGCCGGAAGGGCCCGCCCTTCGGACGGGCTATGGCCCGCCGGATGACAGAGGGTGCGCTTCGCACGCGAACCCTCGCCTCTCTCCCGTCCCTCGACAAGCTCGGGATGAGGGGGGAGGGACCCGTGGCTCAGGCGTCGACGTTCTTGGACTTCGGCTTGAGAACCTGGCGGCCCCGATACATGCCGCTCTTGAGGTCGATGTGGTGCGGCCGGCGCAGTTCGCCGGAATCCTTGTCTTCGACGTAGGACGGCGCCTTGAGCGCGTCGGCCGAGCGGCGCATGCCGCGGCGCGAGGGCGAAGTTTTGCGTCTGGGAACGGCCACCGGGGGAACTCCAATTCATAGACGGGCGGCGAGGCCCGGGAATAAGAAGGCGCGGCTCATACACGCAATCGAGTAGAAGCGCCAGTCCCCCGACCGACGTCTTCAGGCCGCTCCGCGCGTCTCGAATGTCGCAAACGCCATCGCCTCGCGCGGCTGGCGATTCGCCCACAGGACGAACTGGAACGCCTGGTAATACGTCTCGCAGGCGTCGAGAGCCGCCTTGACCACGGCGGTGCATTGCGCGTCGTTCGCTCCCGCGCCTCCCGCCAGGCACAAAGCGTGACGAAACATCACCACGTCCTGCTGGCTCCACTGGTCGAAATGCCCAAGCCACAATTGTTCATTGATGAGTTGTGTCAGTTCGCCGATCGCCGCCCGCTTGTGCGCGGGCGTCTTGAGATCGAACGAACAGCTGACATGCAGCGATTCCATATCCGGCAGCCAGGTGAAGGCGACGTCGTAATTGGCGAACCGGCCAGAGACCAGAATCGAAATCTCGTCCGTCTCGGCCCGATCGAAGGTCCATTCGTTGACGGCGGCCAATCGCTCGACGACGTCGACGGGATGCTCCCGACGCTCGTCAGCGCTGGTTTCGGTGTCGATGAAGGTCATCAGGGTCTTTCGGCGGATCGAGGAACGAAGCAGTGGCCGCGTCGACCCTTTGGTCGCGCAACCCGCTACAACCTTGCTGATTCGCGCCCGTTCGTAAACCGATTACCAACCTTGATCCACAAAATCAGTTAACGGAATCAAGGCTCTGGTAAGGGAATGCGAGTCCGATCAAAGCCTTGGCTCGTTGAGCTTGGCCTCGAGCGTGGCGACCCTCGCGGCAAGCTTCTCGTTCTCGTCGCGCGCCCGCGCGGCCATCTCCTTGACCGCCTCGAACTCCTCGCGGGCGACGACGTTCATGCCCGCCATCACCCGCTCCATCTGCGAGCGGGCGAAGGTCTGCGCCTCGCGCTTCGCGCCGTCGGCAAGACCCGCCGCATCGGTCATGAGGCGCGAGAAATCGTCAAAAAGGCGGCTGTTGGTCTGCGGCATAACTTTAAGCTCCGGGACGGCGCCCGCATCAGGGCGAAGCGGCTTGATGCCTATGTGGCGCGAGCGCATTCGCGACGCAAGAGCGGGCGCGCGGCGGGCTAATTTTCCGGTTGCCCCGCCCGCCGATCTCGCCCAGCATCGGCGTTTTCCGGTTCCGAGACCCCAGTCCATGCGCATTCAAGCCGCCGTTCTTCGCCAGCCTGGCCTTCCGCCGCCCTATGTGGAATCGAAGCCGCTCGAAATCATCGAGCTCGACCTTAGCCCCCCCGGCCGGGGCGAAGTCCAGGTCAAGATCGCAGCGGCGGGCCTCTGCCATTCGGACCTGTCGGTGATCGATGGCTCGCGTCCGCGCCCCACGCCCATGGCGCTCGGCCACGAAGCGGCGGGAATCGTCGAGGCGGTTGGCGACGGGGTGACCGACCTCAAAGCCGGCGACCACGTCGTCTTGGTGTTCGTCCCAAGCTGCGGCCGCTGCGGCCCTTGCACGGCGGGACGTCCGGCGCTCTGCGAGCCGGGGGCAAAAGCGAACGCCGCCGGAACGCTGCTCTCCGGCGAGCGGCGGCTCTCCTTCCATGCCGAGCCGGTCAACCACCTGCTCGGCGTCGCCGCCTTTGCAACCCATGCGGTGGTGGCGCGCGAATCCTGCGTGAAGATCGACCCCGACCTGCCGCTCGAGCTCGCGGCTTTGTTCGGCTGCGCGGTGCTGACCGGGGTTGGCGCCGTCGTCAACACCGCCAAAGTCGAACCGGGCCAATCGGTCGCCGTGGTGGGCCTGGGCGGCGTGGGCTTGAGCGTCGTCCTCGGCGCAAGACTTGCCGGCGCGCGCCAGATCGTCGCCGTCGACCTGTCGGACGAGAAGCTCGCCTTCGCCACGAAACTCGGCGCAACCCATACCGTCAACGCCAGCTCCGCCGACGCGGCGAGCGAAATCAAGCGCATTTCCGGCAATGGCGTCGATGTCGCCTTCGAGATGGCGGGCTCAGTTCCCGCGCTCGAGCTTGCCTATGCCGCGACCGCGCGCGGGGGCGCGACTGTGACCGCAGGCCTGCCGCACCCGGAGAAGCGCATGAGCCTCTCCCCGCTCGCTTTGGTCGCCGAGGAGCGCACCTTGAAGGGCTCCTATGTCGGGTCCTCTGTTCCCCAGCGCGACGTGCCGCGCATGATCGCCCTCTTCCGCGCCGGCCGCCTGCCGGTCGACCAATTGCTGACCCATCGCCTGAAGCTCGAGGAGATCAACGAAGGCTTCGACCGGCTGCGCGAGGGGGTGGGCGTTCGGCAGGTCATCGTGTTCGACTGAGGTCCCGTCCGCGATCGGATGGGCCCGTCATTGCGAGGAGAGAAGCGACGAAGCAAGGGGAACGCCGAGCGCCCGACAAATGGCGCGCCGTACGTTATTCGTTAATTGAGGATTCCCGTGATTGATATCTGACGGAGGGGAAAACGTGAGGAACAAGGCGGACGCCGCGATTGTCATGGCTGCGGTCTTAGCTCTGGCCATGGGCGCGGTAAGCTTAACCGCAAGAGCGGAAGAAGCCAGCACGAAGATGCAGTCACAGAATGACGCGTCGAGGTTCTCTTATGTCCGACTCTATTGCAGTCCGGACCACGAGACGCACTTTGCGGACGTGACGGCGGAACTCGCCGAGCAGAATTTTGCGCCTCCTGCGGCGCCGATCTCCATTGGCGGCAGCCAGCCATCTTCGAGCCTGTTCTTCGCGGGGTTTGGGCCGCATTGGGGCGCCGCCGACCTTGTGAACCACCTCTACCATCCTACGCCCGCAATCCAGTTCCTCGCCGTGGCGCAGGGCGTATTCGCCATCACAGCGACGGATGGAGAGACGCGGCGGTTGCATGCTGGCGACGTGGTTCATCTGGAGGACGCCGCGCCTTGCAAAGGGCACATCACGGTCGTGGGCGACACGACCGGATTTTTAGTGTTCTCACGCTGAGCTCCGGCCTGACTGCGGCCGCGCCGTGAAGCGGCGCGGTGGGAGAGCGCCCGGAAGCCAACACTGTCGCCGACCGTCGAGAACCAAGCCTCTATCGGAGCGACAACCGCATTCTGCAAAGCTGCCGATATCGCTCTACAATTGACCGAGGCCTGGCCCCCCGGCCGCGTTCTTGACAGCCCGACGGCAAAAGCGGCGCTTATTTTGGCTGCGGCGCGGGGGCGCCGCGCGACGTCCCTGGCGGCGGGACGACGTTCGGGTCTTGCGCGTTGGTCGCCGGCTTCTCGGTGGCTGGTCCACCTCTTTCGGATGGACGACGCCGTTCGACTGCACCAGCACCTTGCTCAGGTTCTGTGTCACGTTGCCTAGCGTCAGGATCGGTTTAGCCTCCCGGGCAGGGCAATTTCGGTTTCGAGATTCGGGGGGCATGGGCGGGCCAATGAACACGCAAGGGTTGGCGCGGGCGGCGCGTCTTCTGCTTCTGCCGTTCCTCATTCTGAACTTCGCGCCGGTCGCATATTCGCAGGCGCGCCCCTCGGTCTTCCTCGAGGACCTCACGTGGACCGAGCTCAGGGACGACATCGGCGCGGGCACGACCACCATCATCGTGCCGATCGGGGGAACCGAGCAGAACGGCCCGGCTATGGCGCTCGGGAAACACAACCGGCGCGTCAAGCTGCTTTCCGAGCGGATCGCGATCGCGTTAGGAAACGCGCTTGTCGCGCCCGTGATCGCCTACGTGCCTGAAGGCAGTATCAATCCGCCGTCCGGCCACATGCGTTTCCCGGGAACGATCAGCGTGCCGGAAGCCGCGTTTGAAGCGATCCTCGAGTCCGCGGCCCGGAGTTTTAAGCTGCACGGGTTCAAAGACATCGTCTTCTTAGGGGATCACGGTGGTTACCAGGCGAACGAAAGGACCGTGGCGAACAAACTCAACCGGGAATGGGCCTCATCGAACGTGCGCGCGCACGCGGTGACGCAATATTACGACGCGGCACAAGTCGATTTCGTCCGGATTCTGAAGGGTCAGGGGTTCACGCCCTCGGAGATTGGAACCCATGCGGGCCTGAACGACACGTCGCTGATGCTTGCGCTCGACCCGAGCCTCGTCCGCGAGGACCGGCTTGCCCGCGGGTCCAAATTTGGCAGCGCCGATGGCGTTTACGGGGATCCGTCCAGGGCGAGCGCTAAGCTCGGAATGTTGGGTGTCGACGCGATCGTCTCGCAAACGGTCACCGCCATAAAGGCCGCTGTATCACACCGTTGACGCGGGGCCTTTGCGATTCGCCCAGAAAAGGCAGCGCTTATTTTGGCTGCGGCGCGGGAGCGCCGCCCGAAGTCCCTGGCGGCGGCACGACATTCGGATCGTGAGTCCTGGGCACCGGCTTTTGGATTCCCGGGTCCACCTCTTTCGGATGGATGATTCCGTTCGACTGGCTCAGCTCTTTGCTGAGGTTCTGAGCCGGCAGCTTGGTGGTCTCATTTGGCGCTGGGCTCGTGGCCTGAGCGAACGCCGCGCCGGCGACAAATGTGACGCCGGCGACAAACAAGCAAAGTCGTGAACCGATGATCCGCATACCGTCTTGAACGCATCAATGCGCAGACCGTTCCTTAAAGCGCGCGGGGTGGCGAGGTCGCCTTGGGAACCATGCGGAGGCGTCACCGACATACAGGTCGCTCCCGGCTTCCTCGGGATGCTCCATGAGGAAAAATCGACAATTGCTTGCCAAGCCGGCTGGAGTCGGATATATTGTTTTTCAGAAACACCGATAAACCGGCTGGCGGTTCTTGTGGGCGACGCGCGACCCGAAACTTTTGGGGTCGATGCCGGAATCAACTCGCTAATCGCGCCGCAAGCCATTGAAATCGCTCAAAACGGACTCGCTAATCCGGGAGCGCGCCGTCGCTGGGAACGAGCGGCGATCAGGCAAGTTCGTGTTCCGACACCAAGCAGACGCAGACGTTGCGCAAAAGCGCACTTAAGTCACTGAAATCATTGGGACGCGTGAACTTGCGCGCGGCGGGAGCGCTAGCCTGCTCGCGCAGGGCCCCTACGCCGCCGCATCGACCTCGTTCAGCCCGCGGCCGCCCGTCCACACCGCGCTGACCTGAAGGTCGTCGGTTAGGTGCACGAGATCGGCGCGATGGCCGGCTTCAAGCCGGCCGATCCGGTCGTCGACGCGCAGCAATCGCGCCGGGGTCAGCGTCGCCATCGTCAGCGCATCGGCGAGCGGGACCTTGAGCACGTTGACGACATAGTCGACGGCGTCGCGCATGGTGATCGCGGCTCCGGCGAGCGTTCCGTCTTCGGCGGTCAGCTTGGCGCCCACCCGCGTCATCCGCCGGCCCTGCAACTCGAACACGTCCGGACCGCCGCCAGCGGGCGGCATGGCGTCGGATACGAGCGCAATGCCGCGCGGTCCCTTGGCGGCCAAAGCGGCGCGATAAGCCAGCGCATGGGCGTGTTCGCCGTCCGCGATCAGGCCGCAGATGATGCGCTGATCAGCGAGCGCCGCCCCCACGACGCCCGGCGCGCGCGAGGCGAGCTGGCTCATGGCGTTGTAGAGATGGGTGACTGCGCTGGCGCCAGCGTCAAAGACCGCTTGCGCCTCCTCGGCGCTCGCGTCCGAATGGCCGAGGCTGACGATGATCCCAGCTTTCGCCAGGCGGGCGATGAGATCCATCGAGACCGAGGCGGGCGCGAGGGTGACAACCATAGCGTCGGCGCGTGCGGCGATCAGCGCGTTGGCGTCTCGCTCCAACATCGGGCGGATGAATTCGGGCGGATGCACCCCCTTGCGCCCGGGATCGATGAACGGCCCTTCGACATGGATTCCGAGCGCGCCGGGCACGCGGTCGCGCGCCCCTCGCGACGCCGTAAGCGCCTCGGCAAGCACGAGCGGAGCATCGGTCACCACAGTCGGCAGGAAGGCGGTCACGCCAGCGCGCCGATGCGCGGCCGCGATTGCCGCAATTCCCTCGACAGTCGGATTGGCGTTGAACAGTACGCCGCCGCCGCCGTTGATCTGCCAATCGACGAAGCCTGGGCTCAGAATTCCGCCCCCGAGATCGACCTGCTCGCCGGCGCGGGGCCGGTCCTCGAAGCGAGTGAGCGCCTGGATCAACCCGCCCTCGACAACCAGCGCGCAATCGCCGTGCAGTCGCTCGCCGTCGAAGATGCGCGCTCCGTACAGAACCTTCATTGCGCGGCTTCCCGTTGAGGCGCGATGGCGCCGCCAACAAGCAGGATCGCCCCGTCGGTTGGATCGTATAACGGGGGCGAGAGTTGCGCGGCGATATCAGGCTCGAAATAGGGACGCATGGCGTCGCCCACGCCCCCAACCAGCGCGACCCGCTCCGCGCCAAGCGCGACCACGCCGCGGATCAACGCGTCGATGGCGCGCGCCGCGGCGTTCACGATCCCCAGTGCAATCGGATCATGGGCGGCCGCATGCTCGAACACGCGCGGGGCGAACGCGCCGAAATCTCCCGGCTTCGCCTCAAGCGCCCAATTCATCATCGCCACCGGATCGCCGCCGAATTCGGCCACGATGTCGTCAGTCAGCGCGCTCGCCGGCGCAAGGCCGTCGAATGCGCGCATCGCAGAACGCAACGCATCCAGGCCGATATGCGAGCCCGATCCGTCGTCGCCGAGCGCGAATCCGCGCCCGCCAATTATGGTTTCGTGGCCTTGAACGCGCGCGATCGCCGCCGAGCCGGTGCCGGCGATCACCAGTCCGCCGTCAGCGCCGGCGTGCGCGCCGATGCAGGCGGTGGTCGCGTCATTCGCCGCGCACACGAGCCGAAAGCCGGGAAAAGCCGCGGCCACTCGCGTCTGGTCGCTTCCCTGCTTGAACCCGGCGAGCCCGAGACCGATCGAGATCTTTCCCCGATGAACGTTGCCAAGCCCGGCCTTTCGCAGAGCCTCGTCGACGACCGCGCGCATAGCCGCGACCGCGGCGGCAAAATCGACATGAATGTTCGCCGCTGCGCCGTTCGCCTCGGCAAGCGCTCGTCCGTCGGCGTCCCGCAGCCGCGCGCGACAACGGGTCGCGCCGCCATCTACCCCGAGAAAGAGCGGCGCGCTGGTCACGCCGCTTCGCCCGCCTCCAATCGGTCGAGCATCACCGCGGCGGCGACGCGAAGAGCTTTCGCGGCTTCGGTTGGCGTAAGCCGCCTTTCGCTCGCCCCTTGCGGAGACTGCTCGGGTGTCACTGGCAAATGCACAAAGACGGCGGGAATCGCCGACTTCTTCTCGCCCAGATATTGCAGGGCTTCGAAGTAGAGGTGGTTGCAGACAAACGCGCCGGCGTTCCTCGACATGCGCGCCGGAATTCCCGTCTCATTGATGGCTCGCGCTATTATTCGGACCGGTGCCGCCGCCTCCAGCCAATCGGGCGCGGCGCGGGAGATCCTGAGCCCTCTTCGCTGGGCGCCGTCATTGTCCGGCGCTTTGGCGTCGTCCAGATTGTGCGCGAACCGTTCGACGCAGACGACGCCGCGGCGCGCGGCCTGGCCAGTCATCAGAAGCGCATCCGGCCGAAGGGCCTCGATAGCTTCGACAAGTTTCCTCACCGAGGCGTCGTAGGCGCAGGGCAGCAAGCGCGCGACCGCCACCGTGTGGCCGTGGCGCCAACCCTCGAGCTTTTGCGCCGCTTCCCACGAGGCGTTGACGGCCTCGCCGCCGAATGGCTCGAACCCGGTGACAAGGATTGTGCGCGCCACGCTCGGCAAGGTCAGGCGAACAGGCTGCTGCGGTCGGTCAGACGGCGCACGTGAACATCCGCGTCGCCGTAAGCCGTATCGATCATCGTCAGACGCTTGAACAAATGGCCGGCTTTGTACTCATAGGTCATCGCGATGCCACCGTGCATCTGCACCGCCTGCTGGCCAATGAACTTGGCCGACCGGCCGATTTGCGCTTTGACCGCAGACATGGTCTTGGCGCGCTCCTCCGCGTCGTCGTCATCCGCCATCATCGCCGCCAGATACATCATGCTGCGCGCCTGCTCGAGCGCGACGATCATATCCGCGGCGCGATGCTGCAACGCCTGGAACGAGCCGATCGTGACTCCGAACTGCTTGCGCGTCTTGAGGTAGTCAACCGTCATCGTCAGCGCCTCGGACATCGCGCCGACGGCTTCCGCAGACAACGCGGCGATCGCCTCGTCGACCGCCCGCTCGATAACTGGCAGCGCGCTATCCGTACCCCCCAGCAGGTCATGCGGCGCGGCGCGGACATCGGCGAAGCCAATTTCCGCCGCTCGCTGTCCGTCCTGGGTCGGATAGCCACGCCGGCTCACACCCGGAGCGTTGGCGTCGACAACGAAAAGGGCGATCCCATCGCGGTCACGGCGATCACCGCTGACGCGCGCCGAAACGATGAGCTTATCGGCACTGTCACCCTGGCCGACGAGCGTCTTTTCTCCGTTCAGGACGAAACCGACGCCGTCCTTGACTGCGCTCAGAGCCACATCGTTGAGATCGAAGCCGGACTGCTTCTCCATATGCGCGAAGCTCAACCTAAGCTCGCCCGCTGCGATGGCGCCGATCAGCTCGGCACGCTGCTCGTCGCTTGCCCCGCGCTTCAGTAACGCGCCGCACAAGACGACGGTTTGAAGGTAAGGCTCGAGCGCCAGCGCCTTGCCGAATTGCTCCATCACAATCATGGTCTCGACCGCGCCGCCCCCGTAGCCGCCGTCGGCTTCAGCAAAAGGCGCGCCGAGCAGGCCCATCTCGGCGTAATCGCGCCAGAGGGCCTCGCTCCAACCGTGTCGGCTCGCTTGATAGGTCCTACGAGCCTCGAACCCGTACCGGTCCTTCATCAGCCGCACGACATTATCGCGCAGAAGCTCCTGTTCGGGGTTGAGCTCGAAGTCCATGTGTCTCAGAGTCCCAGTATCGCCTTGGCGATGATGCTGCGTTGGATTTCATTCGATCCGCCATAGATCGAGACCTTGCGGTTGTTGAAGTAAATCGGCGCGAGCGGCGAGGCCCAATCCGGGCCCACGGGCGGCTCGTTGCTCATGTCGTCAGACTCTCGATACGGTAGCGCGTAAGGTCCAACAACCTCCATCAAAAGATCCGTGGTCGCCTGCTGGATCTCCGAGCCCTTGATCTTGAGCACCGAAGAGGCGGGATCTGGCTTGCCCGTGCGAGGGGCCGAGATGACCCGCATCTGTGTCATTTCAAGCGCCTTCAACTCCACTTCGACCTCGACCAGCTTAGCGCGGAAGAAGGGGTCCTCGATCTTCGGCCCAGAGCCATAGACCGGGATCGAGGCGAGCTGGCGCACTCGGTCGAGACGCGCTTTTGAAACGCCGACGCGGGCGATGCCGTTCCGCTCGTTGGCGAGAAGGAACTTGGCGTAGTCCCACCCCTTGTTCTCCTCGCCGACAAGCGCGTCAGCCGGAACGTGCACGTCGTCGAGGAAGACCTCGTTAACCTCGTAACCGCCATCGATCGTCTGGATCGGCTTCACCGTTATGCCAGGGGTCTTCATGTCGACGAGGAAGAACGAAATGCCCTCCTGCTTTTTTGCCTGCGCGTTGGTGCGCGCGAGGACGAAAATCCAGTCCGCGTATTGGGCCATGGTGGTCCAGGTCTTCTGGCCCGAGATCACCCAGTCGTCGGCGTCGCAGCGGGCGGTTGTTCGTAAGCTCGCAAGATCGGACCCTGCGCCGGGTTCCGAGAAACCTTGGCACCACCATTCGCTGAGATCGATGATGCGCGGCAGAAATCGCTGTTTCTGCGCCTTGGAGCCAAAGGTATAGATGACCGGGCCGACCATGCTGACGCCGAACGCGACCGGCTCCGGCGCATTGCCGCGTTGCGTCTCATCGAGGAAGATCGATAGCTGGACCGGGCTCCATCCAGCGCCGCCCCATTCCTGTGGCCAGTGCGGGGCGCCCCAGCCTTTGGCGGCGAGAATACGCGTCCAGCGCACATAGTCGTCCTTGGAGAGGCGCCGGCCGGCGACCGTCTTCTCGCGGATAGAGACAGGCAGGTTCTCGCGCACGAAGGCGCGAACTTCGGCGCGAAACGCGATCTCATCTTCGGTCAATCGAAGGTCCATGGGTCGCCTCCCATATCACAGCGCGCCCGGAGCGGGCTTGGGCGCGCGATTTGCGCCTTGGCGCCCAATGTCGGGCCTTAGCCCAACGCCGTCAACTATTCGACCTGCCGAAGCGGCGGCAGCGAGGGTCGCCAAAGGGCATAAGTCAACGGTTATCTGCTGACTCCCCGGTAGCCGGGGCGTGTCGATTTCCATTGCACAATCGTTCGCATGAACCGCAAGAAGCCGCTTTTGTTGTCAAGGTCATACTTTCGCGGCATTTTGAACCGGGATGGTCGCCGAATCGTTCTTGCGACAGTTCGTCCAAGCGGAGTGGAAGTCATTTTCCTGTGCGCTATGTCCTGACCATCGTCGCGGTCGCGCTCGTCGCTTTGATGTCGGCTGCGCTCGTCGCGCCGTATCTCATCGACTGGTCTGCGCAGCGCGGTGAGATCGAGGCGCGGCTCAGCGCAATCACGGGCGCGGACGTCTCCCTGACCGGGCCGGTCGAACTTAGGGTGCTGCCGACGCCCTATCTCGCCTTGGGCGAAGGTTTGGTCAGCGCGCGAGGTCCAGACGGGGCGAAGCTCTCGTTCGCCTCGGCTCGGCTCGAGCTCGCGCTTGTCAAGCTTGCGAGCGGGCAGATCCGGTTCTCCGACATTCGTCTCGAGAAGCCCGTCCTGACCCTCACGCGCGGGCTTGACGGCGCGCTCAAACTGCCGCCGGTACGGATGGCGGGCCTTCACTCGACCGGGTTTGATCGCCTCAGCGTGCAGGACGGGCGCATGAGGATCGTCGGCTCCGGCGCCGGAACCGAGATTTCCGGCATCGAGATTGATGCCGCCGCGCCGTCGCTCGACGGACCCGGGCGTCTAAACGGCCAATTCTCCGGCCCGGACAATGCTTCTGTTGTCTTCTCGCTCGCGTCGGAAAAACCCGGCCCGGAAGGGACGCCGCTCCGCCTCGAAGTGAACGGAGGTCCGAGCTGGCCTGCTGCGCAATTCGACGGCGTGCTCCAAGGCGATCCCGCCGCGGGGATTGGCGGCCTTCGGTTCGCCGGCGCAACCACGCTAACCGGAACGGCGCCCGGCGAGGATGCGCCGATCCCCTGGCGGATCGCCGGGCCTGTGACCGTCGATCTCGACCGGGCGATCCTTCGACAGGCGGAATTTCGTCTCGGACCAGAGGAACGGGGGATCCGGGCGGATGGGGACGCGAAACTGGTTTTCGGCTCGCCCGCCCAAATCAGCTTCGCGCTGAGGGCAAAACAGGTCAATGTCGACTCGCTCATGCGTCGCAAGGGCGAGGACGGGGTCGCGCCCGCTCGCGCCGTGACGCTTATGACCCGCATTGTTTCGGCGGCGCTTCAGGGCCGCGAGAGCCAGGCAACGATCGACGCGCAGATTTTGGCCCAGCCGATCATTCTTGGCTCGCAGACCCTGCCCGATGCGAGCGCGACGCTGAAGGCTGCGCCCGGCGCGCCGCTCAATCTCGCGTTCAACCTGGGCCTTCCGGGGCAAAGCCGCCTGCGAGCGGACGGGACCCTGGAGACCGGCGCAGAGGCCAAGTTCCGCGGCGACGTGGCCTTCACCAGCGCCGACTTCGCCCTGCTGCGCGATTGGGCGAGCCTAGGCGCGCCGCCGGTTTTGGATAAGGTCGCCGCTTTCGCCAATGCGCTCCCTTACCGCAGCGCATCGTTATCGGGCGCGGTGGAAGCCTCGCCGACTGGATTTTCGGGACGCAATCTCAAGCTGACGCTGGACCGCTCGACGCTGACCGGCGCTCTGGCGTTCAAAGGGCCTGATGGCGGCCAACCCGGCCGCATCGATGTCGATCTCGCCAGCGATTCGCTCGACGCCGACGGGTTGCCCAGCCTCGCGGGAGGGAATTTAATCGGCGACCTCGACCTCTCGCTTTCGCTCAGGGCAGGTTCGCTGCATATCGCCCGCGTCGGCGAAACGCAGATCGACAGCGGCTCGCTGGCGCTGAATGTGGCCAAGAGCGGGCCGAACGTCACTCTCAAGCGCCTGAGCGTGGTTGGCCTGGATGGGGCCTCTTTTGACATTGAGGGCGCGAGCGGTCCCGACTCGACTGCGGCGACCGGTCGCTTGCGAGCCGACAGGCTGCACGATTTCGCGGTGCTGGTTTCGCGTGTGGCGCCGAGCGATTGGAGCCGGATGCTGGTCGCCCGCGCGGGCGAGCTTTCGCCGGCGGCGTTAACTTTCGACGCTCATGGCGAAGCGACCGACGCTGGCGACGTTCCCTCCGTCGATTCGCTCAGGGCCAATGGATCGGCGGGTGAAACGCAGTTCTCAGTCACCCTCGATCCTCGGCCGAACGACACCGGCCGCGCGCTCACCGTCACCCTCGATTCCCCGAACTCGGGCGCCCTCCTGCGTCAGCTTGGCGTGCATACGCCAACGTCGGGAGGCGGCCGCGCCCATATTGCGGTGAATGCGAACGGAGGGTGGGAGAAGGGTTACGACGTCGATGCGACCTCGCAGCTTGCCGGAACGGACCTCACGTGGCGCGGCCGCTTCTTGCCCGCCGCGGAGAGTGACGACGCGAAGCTGTTTGGCTCCGCCAAGGCCAAATCGCCGAACCTTGCTCCGCTTGCTGTCGCTCTTGGCCTTGCGCCCGCCAATGGCGGCGTGCTCGGTCCCGCCGATATCGGATTCGATGCGACCTTGCGCGGCGACCGATGGGGTTTCTCGCGGCTCGCGGCGACGCTTGCCGGGGTCAAGGCGAGCGGCGACCTCACCTATAAGCCTGCCAAGCCGCTCGAGGCCGTGACTGAGGCGAACGCCGATGTTGCTCGCGCCGAGGAGGCGGTTTCCGGGGGCCCTCCCGGCAAGTCGCCGCCGCCTGCGACAGCGGAGATCGAGGGCCAACTCTCGGTCGAACGCATGCCGCTCGGCGGCGTCCTCGCGCTCGCGCTTGGGCCGCCCCGGCCTGCGCGGACGGGAGCGCGCTGGTCGGACGTGAGATTCGCGCCCGTGCCGCTGCGCCCGCCGACCGCGGCCGTAAAGCTTCGCGTCGAGACTCTCGATTTGGCGGACGCCCTGACAGCGCGCGAGTTCGCGACGACACTCCGTTTTGATAAGGGCCGGCTCGATTTTGACGATTTCGCGATGCGGATCGCGGGAGGGGGAGCGTCCGGCCATGCGACGCTGCGTCGTGATGCGGACAATGTGACGCTGACCGGCGCGCTGGCCCTTGATTCGATAGCGCTCGACCGAACCGGATTCTCAGGCCGCATCGGCGCTGCGCTCGATTTTGCTTCGACCGGACGAAGCCCCGCCGCGCTGATCAACGGACTCGCCGGCTCGGGGACTGTGACCTTCGCCGGCGCGGCCTTAGCCCGGAGCGATCCCACGGCTCTCGAACGCGTGCTCGCCAAGGCTCAGACCCCTGACGCGTCCTTGGATGAGACCAATATCGCCTTCGCCTTCGGCAACGAACTCAATCGGGCGCCGCTCGCGATCGCCGATGGGTCGGCGCCGCTTTCGCTCAGCGCTGGCGTTGCGAAGATCGGTCCAATCACAATCCCCCAGAGACAAGGGGACGAGGCGCTGAACGCGGATTTCGACCTGCGCACGCTAACAACAGAGGCGCGCTTTACGCTCACTTCGTCGGCTAGCGGTTTGAAGTTCTGGTCCGGGCCGCCGCCGAGCGCGGGGGTTACGGTCGACAATGTGTTGGAGGCGCCGAAGCGGCAGATCGACGTCAGCTCCCTGTCCGCCGCGCTCGCCGCGCAGGCGATCGCGCGCGAGACCGATCGCATCTCCACGATGGAGGCCGACATCCGCGAGCGCGCCTACTTCAACCGGCGTCTCAAGGGCGAGCGATTGATGGATCGAAGGCAGCAGGAAATCCAGGACTGGGAAGTCGAACAAACGCGGCTGAGAGGGCAAGCAGAACACTTGCGCTCTCTCGAGGAAGCGCAGAAAGCGGCCGAGGCCGAGGAGGCAAAAGGGGGTGCGGAAGCCGCCACAGACAAAGCCGCGGCTCAGAAAGCCAAGGCGGAAAAGGGCGCGGCGAACAGCGTCGATCCAGCGAAGGACGGCGAAGGCGGGCAATCGAAAAATGCGCCGTTCACGTCCGCTCCCGCACCAAAGAGCGACGAGGTCGGCGCCAACGGGCCCAGCCCCGCGGCGCCGACGCCCCCGCCGAGGCCAAAAGCGCGACCGACGCAAGTCGATCCGGCGCCAGGCAAACTCTACTGACCGGGGCGAACGACGTTGTCGCCCGCCGCGCGGGACGACCCGGCGCCTTCAGCCTCAAGCACAAAAACTCGGATGGCCGATGACAGGTTGGCACCGTCGCGCGAGGCGTCGATCATCGCCGCAAGGGAATTGAGGGACAACCCACGCTCGGCCGCAATCGCCCGCAGCCGTCGCCAAAACGCGTCCTCAAGGGAGACGCTCGTTCGATGTCCGGCGATAACGAGCGAGCGCTTGATGACGCGCGCGTCAGGAATTTGTCTCTCCTTCCGAGGGACCGCGAGCCCACGCATCAACGAGTCCATTTTGAGCATTTTCAATGGCTTGCGGCTCGGTTAACGAGTCATTGTATCTCCCAAGCCCCTCCTCGGACCTCGCCTTGAGGAGCGCCGAAGGCGTGTCTCGAAGGGCGATCCAGAGGTGCAGGACCGGCGCCGCCCGCTGGACCGTCCTTCGAGACGCCCGCTTCGCGGGCTCATTGAGGCGTGAGGGCGCTGGACCCGGCTTGTGAGTTCGTTGCCCGCTCTTAACGCCGAAGCCTCGGTCGCGTCCACGGAAAGTGCTCACCGGACTTATCATAATTTCTGAAAAACAATACTACAGGATCAAAAGTCCATTGGCAAGAAATTGTCGATTTTTCCCGGCCCTCAACCAGGCGCTTCCGCTGCCCTCGGCAAGGACCGCGATCTCCGTATCAATCTCCATCGGGCTTTGTAAGACGGCGGGCGTCAAGATTGGCATCGGCCAGCGCGCGCTCGCTCTCGATGAGACGCTTCTCGGCTTTTGAGCGCCCAAAGACGGCTCGCTTCTGAGCCGCGTCCGCTTGCTCACGCTCGCGTTCCTTCAACTTTCGCGCTCGACGCAGATTGACGATCTCAGCCAAAGATCGCGCCTCGGCTATTTCTTGCGGAAGGCGTCAATCGAAACAACCTTCGTTTCGCCCGTGGGTTCCGCGGGCTTGTCCGCGTTCTGAGCGGACTTCGAGGCGGAGACGGGCTTGGCGGCCGGCTTAACGGGGGTCAACTTTGCTGGGGCCGGGCCGGGAGTCGCGGCCTTTTCCTCTTCCACGGCCGGCGTACGACCGGCCGTCTCCGAAACGCGCGGCTCGAGCTTGAACCCGAACGGGACAGACGGATCGGTGAAGCCGGTAATCGAGTCGAACGGCACGACCAACCGCTCGGGCTTGCGGGAGAAGTTCAGGCTGACCTCGAATGCGTCCTGCGTGACGGCGAGGTCCCAGAATTCGTGCTGGAGGATGATCGACATCTCGTCGGGAAAGCGCTGCTTGACGACAGCCGGCGCGACCACGCCCGGCGCATGGGTCTTGAACGCGATGTTGAAATGGTGGTCGCCGACGAGCCCGTGGCGCGCCGCGTCGGCAAGAACTTTGCGCACCACGGAGCGCAGCGCGTCCTGCACCAGAAGGTCGTAGCGGATGAGATCGGTCGCCATGAACAAGCTCGAAGTCTAACCAATCCATCAAGCCTTAACCGAGGGTTTCGGGCGTTGCAACGCGGAGCCGCGGGCAGCAGCGCGGCGAGAGCGGCGTCGAACACTCAAAAACTTGGCGTCAACCCTTCTCGGCTGACGAAAGGAAGGGCCTTGGGCTGATGCCCATTCAGCCTTCACGGGCGGCGGGATCGAGCGCCGCGAGAATCCGGTCGGCGAGAAGGCGATAGTCTGTTGCCTCGGCGCCATTCGCTCGCAAGCCGAGTTCGCCAATCGTTTGCTCCCAGCCGACCGAGGCGCGCGACATTTCGCCCTTGAGGCCAAGCAGATCGACCGTCAGCGCCACCTCGCGCATTTCCGCCGCCCGCCGGACGCCATGGGTCATCACCCTCTCCAGCATATAGGCCGAGCGCTTCTTCCAGTCGAAGCCGGGGTAAGTGTCGTCGAGCGAATCGAGTACGGTCTCGATGACGCCGGCTTTTAGGCCGGCGAGCACGCACTCGCACACCAGCGCCTCAAGCCCCTTCATCATGACGGAGCGGATCATCTTGACTGCCGAGGCGGCGCCGACCGGGCCGTCGTGGATCGTCGCTGACATGCCGAGAGACGCAAGCGCCGGCGCCGCGACTCCGACATGCGGCCCGCTGATCAGGAGCGGAGTCCGGTGCAGGCGCGGATGGACCGCCGCCATTACGGCCACGTCGACATAAAGCCCGCCAGCGGCATCGACCTCGTGCGCGGTGCGCGTCTTGGTTTGCGGCGCGCAGGAATCGCAGTCGAAAAAGAGCGAACCTTCTGCGAGGCCCGGTAGGGCCGCTACCGCCGCTTCGTGCGCCTGGTCGGCGGTAACGACGGAAAAGACCGCCTCAGCGCCTGTCACCGCCTCGGCTGCGGTCGAAGCGCCGAGCACTTTTGCCGCCGCATAATCGGCGCGCTTCGCGGTCCGCAAGTCGTGATCGGGGGAATCGGTCTTGATGTCGTAGGCGCAGATGCGCGCCTTGAAATCTGAATTTGTGCGCCAACCATCGAGAAAGGCATGCGCGGCTTCGCCGAAGCCGAGGAAGGCGATGGAGCCCGAACTTATGGTTGAATCCGGCATGAGGTCGCTCGGCGCATCGGCGGGCCGAGAAAGTGGCGCGCGCGTCTAGTTAGTGAATCATGCGCGCGGGCGCCAGCATGCGAATTCGCAAGCCGCTTTCCTGACTCGCAGGACTGGACGTTTGCGGAGGGACCGCCGTTCGCTAATATCCCTTACGAAACAACTTGCCCACTGCGGCCAGGGAGGAACCGGCTTCAAATGAATCGCGCGTTCCGAACCACCCTCTTGCCGCTTGGCGTCATGCCCCGGCGAAGCGCATGAACGGCCGGCTCTCGGGCCTGTCTTCGATGGCGACCCGGCATATCCTCGCCGATCTTGCTGGCGACTATGAGACGCGCCGCGGGACGCGCGTCGAAATCCGTTCCATGGGCGGCGTCGAAGCCGCGAAATCGGTTCGGGCTAGCGAGGCGACGGATATCGTCGTCCTCGCGTCGAAGGTCATGGGCGCCCTGGAGGCCGAGGGCCATCTCGCGAAAGGCGAAACAAGGGCCTTCGCGCGATCGGAAATCGGCATCGCGGTGCGCAAGGGCTCGGTCCTGCCAAGCGTTGGCAGCGAACAAGCCGTCAGGCAGGCCATGCTGGATGGGCGAAAGCTTTGCTATTCGACCGGCCCGAGCGGCGACCACCTGAAAGCTTTGTGCGAGAAGTGGGGCGTGCCGCCGGAGCGCGTGCTCATCGCGGCTCCAGGCGTGCCAGTGGCGACGCTGGTCGCGAACGGCGACGCCGACCTCGGCTTCCAGCAGCTCAGCGAGCTGATTGGTCAACAAGGCATTACGGTCGTTGGTCCTCTCCCGCCGGAAATTCAGGCCGTCACCGTATTCTCAGCGGGCGTAGCGATAAATTCGCGAAACCTCGAGGGGGCGCGCGCGTTTGTCGGCTATCTGGCGTCTCTCGAAACAGAGGACGCAAAACGCCGTCACGGCATGGAGCCGGCATGAAAGCGCACGGGCAGCCTCTTCGTTTTGAGGCGCGAGGTGGCCCGCTCAGCCCAGATATTTGTTGATGATCGAGAGGCCTTCATTGCGGACGTCGTCGGGCGTCATTTCATCGACGATGGCGCCGTGGGTCATCACGTACAGGCGGTCACAAACGCGCACCGCAACGTCGATTCGCTGTTCGACCAGGAGAAGCGATGCGCCGCGACCTCGCAGTTTGATCAGCGCGTCGACCATGATTCCAACAGCGACCGGGGACAGCGCCACCGAGGGCTCATCGAGCAGCAGCACTTTCGGATCACTCATCAACATGCGCCCGATCGCAACCATCTGCTGTTCGCCGCCGCTGAGGTAAGACGAAAGCCGTAGACGGTATTCGTAAAGGACGGGAAACAGGTCGTAGACAGATTTCAACAAAGCCTGGAGGCGGGCTCGATCGCGGCGCAGATGCAGCCCTCCAAGCAAAAGATTGTCCTCGACGGTCTGGTCGAGAAAAAGCCGCCGCCCTTCGGGCGCAATCGCCGCGAAGCCGCGAGCCACGCGATATGCTGGAAAGGCCGAAACATCCTCTCCACCCACCCGGATCGACCCGCGGCGTTGACTGACCAGGCCCATGATCGACTTAAGCACGGTCGTCTTGCCGGCGCCGTTGGGTCCGAGCAGCGCGACGGCTTCGCCCTTGGCCACTTTGAGCGCGATGTCGTGGACCACATCGAAACGGCCATAACCGGCGGAGAGAGCGGAGACGTCGAGCGCCAGACTTTGGCTGTTCATCATGGGTCCGGCCTCATTCGCCCAGATAGACCTGCCGGACGACCGGATGCGCGCGCACTTCCTCCGCCGTCCCGGTGAGGATCACTTCGCCGGCGTTGAGCACGGTCACCCGATCGCAGAGGGGAAACAGGAAGCGCGTCTGGTGCTCGATGATGATCATCGTGACGCCCTGCGCCTTGAGGTGGGTAAGGATCTCGGCGAGATGATCGACCTCGCGCGCCGACAGGCCCGTCGCCGGCTCGTCAAGGACAATGATGTCGGGGCCCGCGACGCAGACCGACGCGAGCTGGGTCAATTGTTCGACGCCGTGCGGCACGTCGCCGACTACCCGTCCAACCCAAGCGCCCGCACCGACCATTTCAAGCGCCTCGCGCGATCGGTCGTCCATCCAGGCCATGTCGCGCATGCCTGACGGCAAAATTGGCCAGATAGGCGCGCGGGGAACGATGCGCGGCTTGAGGCTGAACAGGCCCACCATCACGTTCTGGATCGGCGTCAATTCGCGCACGAGCTCGGCCGCCTGAAACGTCCGGCGCATGCCGAGCTCGGCGCGCTTGCTGGGCGAGGCGCCATCGACGCGCACCCCTTTGATGAGCGTGGAGCCGGCGAGCGGCTGCAGACGCCCCGCGATCACATTGGCAAGCGTGCTTTTGCCCGAACCGTTCGGCCCGATCAGCCCGTGGATGTCGCCGCGCCTCACCGCGAGGTCGACATTGCGCAGCACCATAAGTCCGGTCCCATAACTGAACTGGACGCCGCGGCATTCGACCGCGTAATCCCGCTCGGACCCGCCCGCCTCCGCCACGCCGGCGCTTCCGCTGGCGAGCTTGCGAAAGAGGCTCGCCTCGACCGGCGCCTCTGTACGATCGAAGGCTGCGACTGCGGGCTCCGTTACGGGTGCCGCGCCCGCGCCCACCCTCACCCGCTTGAGAAGGCTCATCACGCCGCCCGGCAGCAGGGTCACCGCCAAGATCGAAAGCGCCCCATACGCCATCTCCTGCAGCCAGGGATTGATGTTGACGAGCGCAGGGAACATCGAGACGAAGGCCGCGCCAATCACTGGCCCCAAGGTCGTGTTGATGCCCCCGATCAGCACCATGACGAGAATGTTCAACGATACCGACCAATCGAATTGCCCGGGCGAAACGACGCCGAGAAACGCGAACAGCCATCCGGCGCCGCCAGCCATCGCGGCGGAGACTCCGAACACGCCAATCTTGATGAGCGAAGTGCGCACGCCAGCCGCCTCCGCGAAACGTTCAGCGTCACGAATTGCGAGCAGCACGGGATAGAGCGGCGACTGGCGGATGCTCCAGACGAAGCCGATGCACAGGAGCAGAGCGAGCATCACGCACCAGGCCACTGGCGTACCCAGCGCCTGGAGGCCCTCAGGAAAGTTGGGAAATGCGGGGCCAAGCAATCCCTGCAATCCGCCCGTAATCTTGAGATCGGTCGCCAGCACCGTCAGTACGAGCGTGAAAATGAAGCTGGTGATGGCGAAATAAAGCCCGCTGACCCTCAGCGACATTGCGCCGACCGCGAGCCCGATGAGGCCTGCGACGACGAGCACGATCAGAAGAACGAGGGCAATGTTCCAACCAAGATTGTTGACGACGATCGTCGTGAAATAAGCGCCAATCGCGAAGAAGCCTCCCTGGCCCAGCGAGTAGAGCCCGAGCATGCCGGCGACGAGGTCAAGGCTGATGGCGAGGATGCCGAAGACCGCCGCGACCAGTACGAGGCTTTGGACGCCGATATCCGAGTGCGCGACGAATGCAGTCGCCGCGAAATAGGCGGCGACAAACAAAGCGACGCCGACAGTCCTGAGCCGAAGCTTAAATCCCGCGCCGGCCAGAGCGGAAGTGGCGCGGGGCGCCGTTATGCGCTCCGTTTCCACGGCTCCCTTAGGCCTGCGCCGACGCAGCGGCTCGCGCGCGCAAGCGGAGCGGATTTCCCGCACTGAACAAACCGCGCGGCGAGACGATCAGGACGATGACGAGGATGATGAAAGGAAACCAGTCGGAAGCTTGCGAATTGATCATGGCGTTGGCGCCTTCAGCGCAGACGCCCAGCAAGAGGCCGCCAAACATCGCCGCAATGGGCTTTTCGGTTCCCCCGCCAATCATCATCGCGATGAAACCGAACGTGCCGAATGTGTCGCCCAGATAAGGGTTGGCGAAGGTCGTCGGCCCGATCAGGAGACCGGCCACGCCTGCGTAAAAGGCCGAGGCGGCGAAGGCGACGATCGCGACCACGGTGGTGTTGACGCCGACGGCGGTCGCCATCTCCGGGTCAGCGGCTGTGGCCATACCTACCTTACCGAACAGCGTGCGGCGCCGCACCAGCTCGAAGCCAACGGTCAGGACCGCGGCGGTCACGATCGCCAGCAGCTGCTGACCCGTCACCACAGCGTCCATTAAGTGAAAGCTCGTGCCCTGGAACATTGTCGGAAAGGCCCGGGACGTCGGCCCCCAAATATAGGCGGCGGCATTCTCAAGAATGACCGCAAAGCCCAACGTGCTGACGAGCCAGCCAAAACTGAAGCGATTGAGCGCCAGGATAGGCCGAACGGCGACGAGATACGAAAGAACGCCGAGTATACAGGCGCAGCAAACGCCAAGGAGCGCCGCCGCCCATGTCGGATAACCGGCGGCGGAAACTTCCGCCGTTATCATCACCGACGCCATCATCATCTGCCCTTGAGCGAAGTTGATGATGCGGGTGACGTAGAAGGTGATGGCCAGCGCCATCCCGATGAGTCCGTAGACGGCCCCAATGGCGATGCCGCTCACCAAGAATTGCAGCACTGGTCCGTTCCCTGGCGTCCCGCGAGACTATAAGCACCAGCGCGCTTCTCACGGCGCTTCGCCGGACGCGATGGGGAGCGTTACATGCTTCGGCTCCGAAGGCGTCGGCTCAAAGCCTATCACGTTTCCCAAGGCAGGCGAGTCGCCTCCATCTGGAGCAAGGTAGCTATCCGTTACGCCGCGGCTGCAGCAATGAATAGGCCTGACATAACAGGTATGTGCGCGCCGTCGGGAAGGCGCCGCCCACGGCACGCAGCTTTCAAGGGATGGAGTTTCATTCGCGTCGGGTGGAAGGCCGGCGGTGAAGCCGTCGCCTTATCCGTAACCAGAATATCATAGCGATTAGCGACGCTTAGGAAACCGTCGGGCATAGCTTGGCTTTGCGGGAGTGTCGACATTCGTGCGTAAGCGATCGCCCCGTCGCTGGCTATTTGGAACCGCTGGTTTTCCAATTGTCGTTGCTTTGACAACACCCCCGATCTGCGCAAGGAAATTCGAGGCTGACGGACGGCTTCGTTAGGCGCGGCGGGTTTCGCGCCCAACTTAAACCGCTCACGTTCAAGGGAGGAACAAGGCTCATGAAAGCCATCATTTTGGCGACGCTCGCCGCCACGACCGCCTTATCCGCTGCACAGACTTCGGCCCGCGCCGCCGGGGAGCCATACCTCGTCGGCCTCATCGCCGGAACGACTGGCGCATACGGGTCGACGGGCGTCGCGACCGTCAACGGCGCGCAGATGGCGATCGACAAGCTCAACGCCTCCGGCGGCGTGCTTGGCCGCCAGTTCAAACTTGACCCGCACAACGACGACGCTTCGGCGACAGTCTCCGGGCAATTGTACGAGAAGCTCATCGCCGCGGGCGCGATCGCGATCGCGGGTTCTCCCGACACCGGTCCCGTCACAGCGCAGCTTGCAATCCGGCACAAGTTCCCGACCATCGGCGTCGTCGACGACGGCGGTCTCACCGTCAACACCGAAGGACCGAACGCTCCGCCAAACCCCTGGGTGTTCGACTTCGGGCTCAACACCTTCGCCTGGGGCGAGAAGATCGGCGAATACGCGCTCAAGCACTGCCCCGATGGCATCGCCGTTCTGCATGATCCGTCGACCTACGGTCAGGGCGGGCTTTATGGCATCCAGCTGGCCTATGACAAAGCCGGCAAGAAGATCGGAATTGACCACGCAATCACCGAGAACTGGTCGACTGGCGCGACCACCGGCCTCATGCCCGAGGTCAACGCCGCCAAGGCCGCGGGCATCAAATGCATCGACGCCTGGCTCACTCCGCAGGATCAGGCGGCCTTCGTGCAGGACCTGCATTCGGCCGGCTACAACGCGGCCGTCTTCGGCAATGACGAGACCAATTCCGACGACACCTTTTCCAAGCTCGCTGGCGACATCGCCGACGGCACGATCAGCGCCGTGCTCACCTCCGATCTCCATCCGAGCCCCGAGCTCGCGGCGTTCCGCGAGGAATACAAGAAGAAGTTCAACATCGATCCGACGCCGTTCGCCGAAACGAGCTACGACAGCATCATGATGCTGGCGCAGGTGGTCAATGACACGAAGTCGACCAAACCGGCGGACCTGCAGAAGGGATTCAACTCCGTCAAGGGCTTCAAAGGCATTACCGGCGATCTCGGCTTCTCGGAGAAGAACCACATCACGATCAACGCCGAGCAGCTGACGCTGGTCAAATACGACGCCGCCAGCAAACAATGGGTCGAGGTCAAGGACTGAGATTCTGGCGGGCGGAAAAATTATCCGCCCGCGGCCAATCGCGCCGGACTAGATCACGACCATCCAGGGTTCCGGCATGAGCTGGAACCCTCGTCCGTTCGGGACGACGTGAGCGAAGCCGGGCAGGTGCAGATGCCCGCCGGTCACAAGCAGGCGCTCCTTCGCGACATACTCGAAAATCTTGAAACGGTTCTCGGCAGCGAGGGGTTCGCTGATGTCGAACTCGCTCGTGACCTCGGGCCGGGGAATCTGGATCTCCGGCACATGGACCGTGTCCCCCCACATTACCAAAGTCTCGCCCGCGGAATCGAGGCGATATCCGCTATGCCCCGGGGTGTGGCCGGGAAGCGGTAATTGTGTCACGCCGGCGACAACAGTTCCGCCTCGGCTTGGCCGGAATCTCTCACGATAGGCTTCGAGGACCCGGTCGGCGGAATCGAGATAGGGCGTCGCTGCAGCCGACCGGCCGTCGCGAAGGGTCTCGTCCGACCAGAATGCGATCTCGTCCTCATGCACGATCACTTCCGCCCGCGGGAAAGCCGGCCTCCCCTCCGTGTCCAGAAGGCCGCTCGTATGGTCGGGGTGGATGTGGGTCACGAGCACCGTATCGAAGTCGTCGGGCTTGAAACCCGCGGCGCGCAGATTGTCGGGGAGCCGGCCCATCGAATAGACGGTGGTCGAGCCGCCACCCGAATCGACAAGGATCGTGTTGCGGTCGGTCTCGATGACAAAGGCGTTGACCGTCAGCCGCGGAGGTCCGTCGCGGAATGCGCCGCGCATCAGCCCTTGCAGGTCGTCAAGCTCGGCGCCTCTCAAGATCTCGAAACTGATATCGAGGAAGCCGTCATTGATTGTCGTGACCAGCGCATCCCCGATGCGCCGCCTGTAGACGCCGGGCGTCTGCTTGTCGGTCTTGCCCGTCGGACTGGCCATCGTCGTCTCCTCCCGGTGAGACACTATCAACGCTTTCGGCCACACTTTGCCAACCGCGAGCCGTGAAGTGAAATGAAGTGACTGCCTAAGATCGCTATAACTGTTATCCTGTGGACCCGAATGCCTGACTAGGCCCATCATTGCTAGCGTACGGGAAGAAGTGGACGAAGCGGAGGTCCCGCGAACCTATGGAGGAAGGCGCGCTTTGAGTCAGGCCGACCCGCTCGCGCGCTACATCTCCGAAGCCCAGCCCCTGCATGATCTGCTGCGTCGAGGTCTGATCCAACTCTCAGGATTCCTGCTGAAGCGTACGATCGCCGGCCGCCGCGCAATCGCCGACTACGAACCTGTCGAAGCCGCCCGCAAACGCATTCGCGAGGCGGCCGAAGGCTTAAGGAGCCTTCGCGCGCCGCCGAGCGCAGTCCACCATCGGGGTCACTTAGTCGCCGCGCTTGTTGCGCTCGAGAGCGCGGTCGCGGCGGCCCTGTCCACGACCGATCGGGACGGGAACGCGCTGTTTCACTTCGTTCAGGAATCCGAGCGGCATCTTCGGGCAGTCGGGCGGGTAACGCCCGGATTCGAGACCGTCGATTTCAAACAGGCATGCTGTGCGATGCAGGGCGGCGGCGCCCCGTTCGAAGCGCGGTTCGCCGGATAAAAAGCAACGAACAGGCGAGGAGCGTTATGGGCAAATATTCGATCTGGGTGCTCGACTATGCCGCGGTGAACAAGTTTCCGCAGAGCGTCATGCTCTATGGTCCGCAATATGTCGGCATCCGCAATTTGCCCTACGCCTATGTGCTGATCAAAGGGCAAGGCCAGGTAATCCTCGTCGACACCGGCTACGATCACAAAGAGTACGGCAAGTATCTCGCCGATCTCTACGGCGTCTCGAACTGGCATGCCGCGTCGGAAGTTCTCGCCGAATGCGGCGTTAAGCCCGCCGATGTCACGACCGTCCTGATCACTCACGCCCATTTCGATCACATGGGTGGGCTCGACCTGTTTCCCAACGCCAAGTTCTATATCCAGAAACGCGAAATCGATAAGTGGGTGTGGGCGCTCACACTCGGACCGGAGTTTCGCTTTCTGGTCGGCGCCGCCGACCCGGCCGACATCGTCAGGGCGACGCGCCTGGCCCGGGAGGGTCGGATGATCGTGGTCGACGGAGATCGCGAAGACATTTTGCCCGGCATCGACCTCCACCTCGCCGCGGACACGCACACCTATGGTTCGATGTACGTGACCGTTCGCAACGACGGCGCCCGCGCGAGCACAGACGCCTTCATCCTCGCAGGCGATCTCATCTACACCTACGATAACCTCACCGGCCTTGATAAGAACGATCCTCAGCTGGTGCCGATCGGCCTGGCGGTGGGCAGCCAGTCGAACCTCATGTTCACGAGCGCTGACATGTTGAAAGCAGTGGGCGGCGAACACAAACGCGTGATCCCCGTGCACGAGGACAGGCTCAAGAGCGTCTTTCCTTCGCGCGCGACGGCGGCGGGCCTGCATGTCGTGGAGCTGGCTCTCGCGGATGGCGAGCCGAGCCGTGTCGCCTGAGGCAAACGCCGTCGGACGACTAACGCGCGCCGCGCGCCTGTGCTGCAAGCTGGATATTTCTGTTATGCCCGCTCTGGCGGTGCGGCCGACGAGGCAGGTGGGCTAGAGTTCGCGAGCAACAAGAACGTCGGGCACTTTACCCGATCGTGATGGCGCAAGGATCACTCGGGATGGCGACGCCAAAAATCGGCTTTATCGGACTCGGGCGAATGGGCGGCCCGATGAGCCTGCGACTGATCAGTGCGGGCTTCGACTTGGTCATCTTCGATACAAGCCCGGATGCGTCGGCGCCTCAAAAAAGCGCGGGCGCGACGGTCGCCGCCTCGTCGAAGGATGTCTTCGATGCGGTTGATCTCGCGTTTGTGAGCCTGCCCACGCCTGACATTGTCGAGAAGGTTGTCCTCGACGGGGTCGAAAAGGGTTCGCGCGTCAAAACCGTAGTCGATCTGTCGACCAGCGGCCCCGGCATGGCGACGCGTGTTTCGCGCGGTCTTGAGCCTCACGGCGTCGGATGGATCGACGCGCCGGTTTCGGGCGGGATCGCGGGCGCCAAGAATGGAACGCTCGCCGTGATGGCCTCGGGCCCACGCGCGTCGTTTGAAGTCGCCGAGCCTTTGCTCAAGAACTTTGGCAAGGTTTTCTTTGTCGGCGAGAAGGCCGGCCTTGCCCAGGTCGCAAAGCTCGGCAACAACCTGCTCGCCGCGGCCGCGATGGTCATTTCCTCCGAAGCTTTGGTGATGGGCGTCAAGGCGGGCATTGATCCAAAGATCATGCTTGATATCATCAACGCCGGCAGCGGCCGCAACAGCGCGACGCAAGACAAGTTTCCCCGTTCGATTTTGACGGGCACCTTTGATTTCGGATTTGCGACCGGGCTCTCCTATAAGGATGTCCGTCTGTGCGTCGACGAAGCAGAAAACATGGGCGTGCCGATGGTCGTCGGGGCAGCGGTGCGCCAGATGCTCGCCGTGACCAACGCCAAATTCGGGCCGACGTCGGACTTCACTTCGATCACGCGCGTCGTGGAGGAGTGGGCCGGCGTCGAAGTCAGGGGCTGAAAACCCACCGCCGACGCGGCCGCAATTCGCTCCGTTCCTATCGAGCCTTGAGACACTGGAGAGTGAAATGAACAAGGAACTATTCGACCGTGGCCTCGCGATCCGCAAGAAGGTTCTGGGGGCGGAATTTGTTGAAAAGTCCCTTGCCTCAGCGGACGACTTCAACATGCCGATGCAAGAGCTGACAACGGAATATTGCTGGGGCGCGATATGGGGACGCGAGGGGCTGCCGCACAAGACGCGCAGCATGCTCAACCTTGCCATGATCAGCTGCCTCAATCGGCCTCATGAGCTCAAGATGCACGTAAAGGGCGCCCTGAAGAATGGCGTCACCAAGGATGAAATCCGCGAAGTGCTGCTGCAGGTCGCAATCTATGCCGGAATCCCGGCGGGTGTCGACGCGTTCCGGATTGCTCGCGAAGCGTTCGTAGAGGTTGAAAAGAGCGCCTGACGCGCACTCGCGGGCGTGGAGACGGGCTTATGAAGCGCTACCAAATGTTGATCGGCGGCGAATGGGTCGACGCCGAGGCGCGCGAGACATTCGAGACTGAAAACCCTTATCTGGGCGCGGCCTGGGCCTTCGTTCCGCGGGCCAAAGCGGCCGACGTCGACCGCGCGGTGGAGGCCGCATGGAAGGCGTTCCGCGCGCCATCGTGGGCAAAGATCAGCGCGACCGCGCGCGGCGCGCTTCTCCGCAAGCTCGCCGATCTGATCGCTGTCGAGGCCGATCGGCTGGCGGAGATCGAAACCCGCGATAATGGCAAGCTGATCACCGAGATGCGGACGCAGCTGCGCTACATACCGCAATGGTTCAACTATTTCGGCGGCCTCGCTGACAAGATCGAGGGGCGGGTCATTCCGATCGACAAGCCCGGGATGATCAACTTCACCCGCGAAGAGCCGCTCGGGGTCGTGGCGGCGATCACGCCGTGGAATTCACCGTTGATGCTGGCTGCCTGGAAGCTCGCGCCCGCTCTCGCCGCAGGCAACACAATCGTCTGGAAGCCCTCGGAATTCTCGTCCGTGTCGGCGCTCGAATTTGGACTCCTGTTCGAGAAAGCCGGCTTTCCTCCCGGGATCGTCAATATCCTGACCGGCTTCGGCTCCGAGATCGGCGAGCGTCTCGTCACCCATCGGCATGTCGCGAAGATCGCCTTTACCGGGGGCGACCGCACCGGACAGGGCGTCTACGAGCTTGCCGCGCGCTCCATCAAGCCGGTCACGCTCGAGCTTGGCGGCAAATCGGCCAATATCGTATTCAAGGACGCCGTTATCGACAACGCCGTCAAGGGTGTCGTCTCGGGCATCTTCGCCGCGACCGGGCAGACCTGCATCGCCGGCTCGCGCGCGCTGATTCATCGTTCGATCTACAACGAGTTCGTCGACAAACTCGTCGCGCTCGGCAAGACCGCGCGCATGGGCGACCCGCTGCTCGAGACGACTCAGGTCGGGCCGATAACGACCCGGCCGCAATTCAAGAAGGTGCTCGACTACATCGAAGTCGCCAAAAGCGAGGGCGCCTCTTGCGTGCTCGGCGGCGGCAAAGCCATTCGCGCCGAATGCGGCGAAGGATGGTTCGTCGAGCCGACCATCTTTACCGAGGTTAAGCCCGAGATGCGGATCGCGCAGGAGGAGGTGTTCGGGCCCGTCCTCTCTGTGATCACTTTCGACGACCAAGAAGAGGCGATCGAGATCGCCAACAACACGCAATACGGGCTTGCCGCGGGCGTGTGGACCGAAAGCATGGGGACCGCCTTCACCATGGCTGAGCGCCTCGAGGCGGGCACGGTCTGGGTCAACACCTATCGGGCTACGAGCTATCTTTCGCCGTTTGGCGGCTACAAGCGTTCTGGCATTGGACGTGAAAGCGGCCTGACCGCGATCCGCGAATACCTGCAGGAAAAGAGCGTGTGGATCGATACGATCGGCGAGGTCGCGAACCCCTTCGTTCAGCGCTAACTTCGGCCGCATTGCGGAGCGAGATTGTGCTTGCTAATTTCGCCCATTCCGGCGCTGGTGCGCCGAGCGCCGCCGGTCCGAAACTCTTTTCAATGGAATTGAAGCAGCTCGACTACTTCCTGGGAGTCGCGGAATCGGGGAGTTTCTCCAAGGCGGCCATCCGTCTGTCGGTCGCCCAGCCAATCCTGAGCCGGCAAATCAAACTCCTGGAGTCGGAGCTTGGGGTCGAGCTCCTCTATCGCAACGGGCGTGGAGTCATCGTGTCCGAGACGGGCAAGGTGCTTGAGACCTATGCCCGCAGCGTTGTTGGTCTCGTCGAAAAGGCCCGCTCCGAAATCGGGTCCCTGAAGGCTGAGCCGAGAGGCCGCGTCGCCATCGCGATGCCGCCTTCGATTGGCTGGATGCTGACCGGTCCGCTCGTCGTGCGCTGCCGTGAGGCTTTCCCCGGGATCCTTCTTCATCTCGCGGAAGGCTTCAGCGGTCACGTCGCGGAGTGGCTCTCCACCGGCAGGGTAGACATTGGCGTGGTCTATCAGGCGCCGAGGCTGTCGACGCTTCAGACCGAACCGTTGCTGACGGACGAGCTTATCCTTCTCGGCGCCGTCGACGATCCGGCTGGCCTGGGAGGCGACCGCGTGCCGACCAAGCGGCTCGCCGACATTCCGGTCATTTTGCCGGCGCGACCGCATGGCTTGCGCGTCCTCATCGACAACGAACTCGAGAAGCTTGGCGTCGTCGCCAATGTCGTGTTCGAGGTCGACGCCATGCCGTCGACGCTGAGCCTTGTGGAGCGGGGCGTCGGATACACCGTATTGTCGGAGGGCGCAGTGAAGCATCTCTTGAACGCCGGGCGCATTCGGAGTTGGTCGCTGACAAACCCAACCTTGATGCGGGAACTTTTGCTTGCGACTTCGACTCAGCGGCCGATGAGCGTTGCCACTCGACTTGTCGCTCGCCTCATTCGTGATGAGGTTCAGGCAATCCTTCGCGGCGACAATCAGCCCGCGGATCGCACGCGCTCCGAGGCGAAGGTCGCGCCGAGTTCGCAAATGTAGACCTGCTGGCTGACAGCAGTTGAGCAAACCCAAGACCCGGGAGGTCTCGATGTCGAGTTCCGTCGCCCTAGCAAAAGCGTCCACAACCATGAGCGCAACTCCGCTGTCCGTCCGTATGGCGTCCGCAATCGTGGACAAGCGGGATGGCGAGATTTCCGCCGCCGCGCGCGAAAAGCTAAGGATCTGCCTGCTCGATTTTCTTGCCTGTGCATTCGAAGCGCATGGGTTGCCTTGGGCCCGGCAGGCGCAGGCGCTGGCCACAGCCGGCGCCGGTCCCTGCTCGATCATTGGGACGAACGTCAAAGCCCCCGCAATCGACGCCGTCTTCGCCAACAGCGTCGCCGGACACGGGCTGGTGCGCGAGGACATGCATACCGGCAGCGTCAGTCATCTTGGCATCGTCGTTCTGCCGCCTCTGCTTGCGCTGGCTCAGCAGCAGCGCGTTGATGGACGCAGCTTCGCCACCGCCGCTGTCATCGGGTATGAGGTCGGCGGCCGCGTCGGACGTGCGATCGTGACACCTGAATTCGCCCGAACCTTCCGGCCGACCGGTTTCACCGGCCCCCTGGCTGCGGCGGCTGCCTGCAGCCGGTTGCTCGGTCTCGACGAGGCTGCGACAGCGACTGCGCTTTCACTTGCCGCCAATTTTGTCGGGGGACAGAACCAATGGCCTCACACCGGCGCAGACGAGATGTTCTTCGAGGCGGGGGTGGCCGCGCGAAATGGTTGGACCGCCGCCCGACTTGCTGCGCTTGGGGCGTATGGTTCGGAGAAGGCGCTCGACGGGGAAGCCGGATTGCTCACTGCCTATCGGCCCGACCATAAGGCGCCCGAGGTTCGCCTGTTCGACGGCGAGCCGGAGATCATGTCGGTTTTCTTCAAGCCCGTTCCGGTTTGCAATTTCGCGCAGACGCCCTGCCTCGCCGCGGTGGCGCTGGCCAAAGACAACAAGTTCGATCCTTCAGAGGTCGTTTCGGTCCACGTCAGCGCGTCGCACGCCGCCAAGGCCTATCCCGGCTGCGACTATCCCGGCCCGTTCGCGCGCGTCCTTCAAGCGAAGATGAGCATCCATTATGCGGTCGCGAGTGCGCTTATGCGCGGAACGGTCGACGAAGCGAGTTATCTCAAGCTCGATGATCCGGTGCTGCTCGCGTTGGCGGCGAAAGTGACGGTTCATGCGGGCGACGAATTCACCGCCGCCTTCCCCGGCAAACAGGGGGCCGAAGTGGCGGTGCGCCTCAAGGACGGGCGCGTCCTCTCGCATCGCCTTCAGGACGTCATCCCGGCGGATCTCGACCTCATCCGTCGCCGGTTCCGTACCGCTGCAAGCAAGGCGATCGGCGCGGATGCGGCCAGGGCGCTCGAAGCTGCAGTCGACGACCTCGACCGGAGCACGGATGTCGGCGCCCTGATGCAACTTGCTCTCGCGCCGGCGGCCAGAGCCGGCGCGGCATAGCTTTCGGACTCGCCCGCAGCGGACCGACGTGAGCGATAGAGGCGCGGGAGCCATGCCTGACGATAAGGATCTTCCGCGCTATCAGGTTTATGCGCTGCGCTATGCGACCCGCGAGGGCCGCCGACAGGACAATTTTATTGGCGGCGATCCCCATGACGGGCCGATGCCTATGGATTACTTCTGCTGGCTCGCGATCAGCGACGAGCGCCGCTTCGTCATCGATTGCGGATTTACCGAGGAAGTGTCGGCCCAGCGCAAACGCACTTACCTGCGCAATCCGGTCGATGCGCTCGAGCTCCTGGGGGTTCGCGCCGCCGAGGTCGAAGATGTCATCATCACCCACCTCCACTACGATCACGTTGGCAATTTCGATCGATTTCCCAAAGCGCGCTTTCATCTTCAGGAGGCGGAGCTCGCGTTCGCGACCGGAAAATACATGCGGCACCCGTTCCTGTCGCACGCGTTCGAGGTCGAGGACGTGGTCGGCATGGTTCGTCTCAACTATCGAGGGCGCGTCATATTTCACAATGGCGACGTGGAGCTCGTGCCCGGCCTGCGCCTGCATCTGGCAGGCGGGCATTCGGCGGGCTTGCAGTTTGTCAGCGTGCACACGCAGCGAGGTTGGCTGGTGCTGGCGTCGGACGTGACGCACTATTACGAGCACATGGAAAGCGGACGTCCGTTCACGACCACGTTTCATGTCGGCGACACGCTCGAAGGTTATGGCCGGCTCAGGGAGATTGCGCCGAGCCCCGACCACATCGTCCCGGGTCATGATCCGCTTGTAATGCGGCTCTATCCGCCGCCGTCTCCGGAACTCAAGGGGGTGGCGGTGCGGCTCGACGCGCTGCCGATGGAGCGGCCCTCGAACGGCTGACCGCTGCAGTCGGCCAGACAACCCGCGGCGCTGATCTACTTCCTTACCAGGCGGAGGAGGCTCGATAGCCGATGGAAGGGGCGGCTTTTGGGCCGCCCTTTCTTGCTGAGTCGCTCACGCTCGGAGCGCGGCGGCCTTTCGGGATCCACGCCATCCCATGAGCCCGAGTCCCGCGAATCCGGCGAGCATCATGGCCCAGGTTGACGCCTCAGGAACGGGTGACTGCGCCGAGAACTCTAAAGCCTGGGTGAAGCCTTCCACCTCCGCGGCCGGAAGGCCGTTCAACACGATCTGGAACGGGTCGGCGAAGGCGCCGAGAGAGGGCAGCAGCCCCGGTCCGCCAATGGGATCGACAAATCCCTGCGTCCCTTCACCGCTTCCCGTCACCCCGGCAATCGGCGAGGCCATTAGGGTCTGATTGAAGATTGCGCCGGTTTGCGGAATGTTCAATCCGTTCGCGCCTTGCCATTGGGTGTAGTCGCCGATGAAGTTAAGCGCTTCGGCGGCCGGCAGCTGGGGATTGATGCTCCAGTCTTGGCCCCCCAACGACAACGGCGAGCCGGCAACAGGGGTCTGGTAGTTAAGCACCACCCACTCCTTGCCGCCGCCTGCGGAGACAAGGAGAATCGTCAGATCGAGATTGCCGCCGTCGACGAGCTGCGTCGTGCCCGGCAAGAACTTCACGGTGGTGTCGGTTTCGCTGGTCGGCGAGTTTTCGAACGCGATGGTGAAGTCTGCTCCAATGGTGAAGAGTCCCGCATGAGCGGGCGCAGCCAGTCCGAGTAGCATGGCCGCAGTGACGATGAGTTTAGTTTGCATGGCGTTGTTCCCCCTTGCACGAATGCAGGTGAATGCGGCGAGTTGGCCAGAATGGTGCAGGTTTATAATCTGCACGCTTAAGGTTGTAGAAACCATGGCTTGCCGCGGTCAATTGGCCCAAAGGTCTTAGGACTTAGCGGCAATTCGGCTGATTATGTGGATCGCCGGGCTGCGAATATCATAGCAGCTCTAGCGGCTGTTCGTGATCTAGCCGCGCCCATTTTTATCGAGGCGCCAGACGCGTCGCGGCTGTCGTTGGGTACGCTGTCATGAGACGCGGGTGCGCATCAGGTTGCCGACTGTCGCCCTGAGCTTGATCTCTGCAACGGGTTTATGCAGCAGGATCAGACCACTCTCCCGCGCCTCCCGGAGGCGATCCGGGGCAGTGTCGCCAGTGATCAGGACCGCCGGAACACGTTCGGCGTATTGGGACTGCAAGCGCTTGATGGCGCCGATGCCGTTCTCGCCGTCGCGTAGCCGATAGTCGCAGAGAATGAAATCCGGCCGGCGCAAGAGGGCTGGGATGCGATCAAGCATTTCTGCGCCGGAGCCCGCCACGATGACATCATGTCCCCAACTCGACAGCAAGCCCCGCATCGCGCTCTGGATGACCGTGTCGTCATCAATGACCAGGACCATCCCGCGCCGCGCCCCCAACATTGGAGTTTCCTGCGCGATCGGTATGGTGAGGACCTGCCCTTGCGCCAACGGAACGTTGACCTGAAACATCGACCCCTTTTCCGGCGCGGAACGCAGGCTGACAGGACAGTCGAGCAGCTTGGCGAGCCGGTCGACGATTGCGAGCCCGAGACCAAGTCCCTTTGCCTGGTCGCGTTCAACATTCCCGAGCTGAACGAACTCATGGAAGACTTCATGCTGTCGCTCCAAGGGGATGCCGCATCCGGTATCCCACACCTCGACGCGGAGGTTATTCCCACGACGACAGCCCACGAGGACGCGTCCGTGATCGGTGTAGCGAACGGCATTAGAAACAAGGTTTCGAAGGATGCGCTCCAAGAGGAATGGGTCAGTGCGGACGATCGCAGAGCAACCTACGGAAATCAGCCGCAGACCCTTGGCTTTGGCCTCCGCGAGATGGTCACGGCAAACACGCTCCAGCAGGGCTCAATCGGAAAGTCTTCACCTTGGATCTCGACGACGCCGGCGTCGAGACGGGAGATGTCGAGCAGCGAATTGAAAAGGCCGTCCATGGCGGCGACCGAACCGCCGATTTGCCCGACGACCCGCCGCATCTCGTCGTTCATTGGGTAGCCTTGCAATGCGCCCATGAGCAATCCGAGGGCGTGAACCGGCTGCCGCAGATCGTGACTCGCGGTGGCGATGAATTTCGATTTGGCGACATTGGCCTCGTCCGCGGCCTCCTTTTGAACGCGCAGCTCGCCGACCAAACTCTCGTTCTCAAGTGTGAGGCGGGTATTGAGGATGAAATTTCTGTTGAAACCGAGCGTCATCTGAATGCTCGAAAGCGAGTAGATGAACACGGTGAGCGCCAGGATCCAATGGAATCCGTCGCCCCGAAAGATCGCCAAGAGGACATAGGGAACGGTGGCGCCGAGGAAGCGGCAGAGGAAAGTTGGCATGTGAAAGCTGAAGCTGAGCGCCGCCCCCGCCGCGACGCCAGCGCCGAGCAACAGAACGGTGAGCTCCTGCTCGATCGGCCGTGTTACGCTGACGCCGACGATCGCGATGCTCCAGACGAGCCCCTTGGTGAGACCAATAGCGGTGAACGGCAAGCGCCTTGCGCGTGCTCATGCTTGGGCTTGCGCGACGGCGGAGCATGAATGCAAGCGCCACTTGTCCGGCGTAGACCGCGAACAGCAGCGCGTACCAGAGCGCCAAATCGAGACTGAGGAAGCCGTCTTCGTAGGTGACGGAGCCCACCAGGATCGCGCCGCCAAGCAAAGCGCTCGCCGCGCCCACGGGCGAATTTCGCACCATGGGTTCGAGTTGGGCGGATTCGACCGCGGCAGCGTTCGGCACGATGGGTTCCTGGGTAGGGAGACGTGAATCATCCTATCGCACGCGAGCCGACAGTGGAAACTACTGGGGCGGACCGATTTTCGGCGCATTGATCTTAGGCCTAGGACCTGGCCTAGCCCGTCAGGTCAATCTTGCGCAGCGAGGAGATCGTAGTGACAATCCGCCCATGAAGCTTTTGATCGTCGATGACCATCCGGTTGTCCGGGACGGCCTCGCTGCCTTGCTCCGTCAATTGGGCCCGGAGGTCACCGTGCTCCTGGCCGAGGGCGGCTCGCAAGGTCTTGGCCTTGCCAATGGGCATCCCGATCTCGACCTTGTCGTTCTCGATCTGGCGATGCCCGGCAGCGACGGATTCGCGACGCTTCATGAATTCGGCAGGCTCCAGCCTCAGCTTCCGGTCATCGTTGTGTCCTCGTCCGAGGACCCGCGCGATGTGCGCCGCGCGCTGGCCGCCGGTGCGCTTGGCTATATTCCCAAATCAGCGCCGCCGAGAACCATCCTCGCGGCGGTGCAATTCGTGCTCGCTGGCAATGTTTATGTGCCGACTTTATTGGCCGAGAACCCAGTGTCCATGCAGGACGAGCCTGGGGACGATAGCGCAAAAAAAAGTACCGTGAGTTTAACGAGCCGACAAACGGACGTGCTGCGGCTGCTTCGCGAAGGCCGTTCGAACAAGGAAATCGGTCGGAAGCTTGGTCTTTCTGAGAAGACCGTCAAGGTCCATGTTTCCGCGCTCTTCAAGGCGCTGAACGTGGCGAATCGCATACAGGCGGTTGCGATGAGGCGTCAGAGATCATGCCAGGATGCGACCCGTGTGGGGTCTGCGCCCAAAGCTCCCGGCAGCGCGTCTCCAGCCAGTCGTTTAGCGCCGCCAAGGAGGGGAAGCTGGGCGCCGGCTGCCAGAGCCGATGGCGAGCATCCTGGACGTTCTTCTCGATCTGCCCTTTCTCCCACCCGGAGGCCGGGTTGCAGAAGTCGGCTTCGAACAGAAAGTGGCTGACCATCGCCGAGAACCGCGCGTTGACCTGGCGTTCCTTCCCACGCCCGATCTTGTCGACGGCGGTTCGCATATTGTCGTAGATGCCGCGCCGCGGCACGCCGCCCAGCACGCGGAAGGCGTGATTATGCGAGTCGAACAGCATCTCGTGGGTCTGCTGCGGGTAGGCGCGGAGAATGAAGACGCGGCTATAGGAGAGCTTGAAGTGAGCGACCTGCAATTTGGTCCGCTCGCCGGCAATGACCGCCCAATCCTCTGACCAATCGAACTGGAATGCCTCGCCAGGCCATAAGGATGCCGATAAAGTGGGAGTGATTTAGCACCACTTGAATGAGCGCCGATCCGTGCGCGGCCTTCGCTACGCGGCGGCAGGCTGAGCAAAGTTTTTTTCCGGCTGAAAAGCGAGGCAGGCGCAATCATCGGCTCATTGGCGGAGAGGTTGAATGAGAATCACATCCTCCACCTTATTCATCCCAGCCGAACCTGGTCCGCCGGCTTTGGCCTATTCCGAGGCCTGTTACCCCAAAGAATTCGCTACCTTTTCAGAGTGTTACTATTTCGGATAAGCCCCTGATATAGCTGGCGTCCCGGAGAGGACTTGAACCTCTGACCCCAGGTTTAGGAAACCTGTGCTCTATCCAGCTGAGCTACCGGGACTCCGATCAACCGCGCGGCAGCCAAAACTCTATGGACAGGGCAAGGCCAAGCGCGGCATGCCTTTAGCATGAATTTTCGCTTTGCGCACCGCATTTGGGCATCGTTCCCCCAGGTCACGCGGCGGCTCCGCGGACCTTGCGTCGCGCTTTGCGCCCTCGTTCTCGCCTCCCCTTGCCTTGCAGCTTGCGGGCGGCCGACCGGACGCGTGGAGGTCGTCAACGTCGATGAGCGTCTCGATATTGAACTCAGCGATGGCCGAGTTGTGAGGCTTGGCGGGCTGGACATGCCCAACGCTGAACGCGGCGCGCCGGAGATCGCGAATGGCGCCCATGCGTTCCTGAGCGACCGCCTGGTCGGTCGAGGAGCCGATCTTATCCAATTGGCCGGCGGTTCCGATCGCTGGGGTAGGACGGTCGCCGATCTCGTCGTCGCCGATCCGCGGGAAGGAGCCGCCGGGTCGACCGCTGCGGCGCTGCTCACGGCGGGCTATGCCCGTGTGCGGCCCGAATTCGAGTCCCGCGGCTGCGCCGTCGAGCGTCTGGCGATCGAAGAGCAAGCGCGCCAAGGAGAAACGGGAATATGGCGCGATCCGCAATTCGCCGTGATACAATCGTCCAACTCGGCCGAGCTCCGTCGCTGGGCTCGCAGATTTGTGGTGGTTGAAGGCATGGTGCGAAGGGTTGGCTTCGCGCGCTCGCGCATTTATCTTGAACTCGTCCCGCGCGACGGTCCGACGATCGTGGTCGCACGCAAGCTGGAAACGGCTTTGGCGCGAGAGGGACTGCCGGTTGGCGCCCTGGTCGGACAGACGATCCGAGCGCGCGGCGCCCTCGATGACCGGTTCGGTCCGAGAATCGAGGTCGCTGATCCGGCAATGATCGAAATTGCACGCCGCGCCGACGCGTCAGGGGAGGCGAGGCCCCATCCATGAGTGGTTCGCCGGATAATCTGGGACGCAGGCTTGCATCCTGGCGCGGCCCGCGCGTTCTGATCGCGCTCATGGCCTGTCTCGCGCTGGGCTTAACGGCTTGCGCTTCGATTGATCCGCCGCCGGCGCCCGCCAACATCGCCCCAACACCCGTTCCGCGCCCTGTTTTGGCCGAAAAGCCCAACCCGGAGCGCAAGCGCCTCATCGAGGTGTTCGGCGGCGTCTACTCGGCTCCGGTGACCCAAGCTTATCTCGACGGCGTTCTCACGAAGATCGCGCCTCCATCCGACACCACCGGACCATCATACCATGTCACCGTGCTGAATTCGCCGATCGTCAACGCCTTCTCCTTGCCGTCGGGGGATATCTTCGTCACCCGTGGCCTTTTGGAGCTCGCCGAGGACACATCGGAAATCGCCGCGGTCATGGCGCATGAAATCGGCCATATCACTGCACGCCACGCCGCCCAGCGAGCCGAGTTCGAAAAGACGACGGCGCTGTTCTCGCGCGTCAATTCGCAATTGCTGGAACAACGTCAAGCTCAAGACGAAGTCGAGGCGCGCTCGAAGCTCGCTATCGCCCGTTTCTCTCGCGAACAGGAGTTCGCCGCCGACCAGATCGGCATCAAGACCATCGGCAGGGCGGGATATGACCCCTACGCCGCGGCTCGATTCCTCACCGCGCTCGGCGAGTGGAGCGCGCTTCGCGCTTCGGTCTCGGGCGCAGGCTCGGCCAATCGCCCGGACATGATGGCGACCCATCCCTCGACACCGGAGCGTGTCGCCCAGGCGACCGAAGCGGCGCGGCAATTCGGGCCGCCGGGGACCGGTGAAACTGGACGCAACGCCTATCTCGCCGCCATTGACGGCCTTGCGTTCGGTGACGACCCATCACAAGGCGTGGTGCGCGACAATGCCTTCATTCATCCCAAACTCGGTTTCGCCTTCAAGGCCCCGGACGGCTTCACGCTCGACAACCAGTCGGCAGCGCTGATCGGCGTCAGCGAAACGGGCGGCGAGGCGCTACGCCTCGACAGCATTGCGATTCCGGAGTCGACACCCGTCACCAGCGCCATCGGTTCGGACTGGATCGACGGCGTCAAGACGACATCGATCGAATCCAAGAAGATCGACGGCCTGGAAGCGGCGACGGCGGTCGCTCAGGGCGACCAGTGGAGCTTCCGCCTCGGGGCCGTGCGCCTGAACGGTCGGCTCTATCGGCTGATTTTCGCCGCACACGACCTTTCGCCCGCCGTCGATTTGCGGTTCATGGCCTCGCTCGACTCGTTTCGGCTTATAAATGCGCAGGATTCAGCATTGGCCACGCCGGAAAAGATCAAGATCGTCGAGGCGGCGAACGGCGACACCGCCGAAACGCTCGCCGCGCGGATGGGCTTCCTGCCGCAATGGCTCGATCAGTTCCTGATTCTCAATGGCCTCGAGCGAGACGCCGCACTTGTCCCCGGCCAGCGCTACAAGGTCGTCGCCCGTTGAGCGGCGCGGTCGGAAGCGCAGGCGAGCGCGGGCGCCTTACGGGCCGCCTCGTCATCGCCACCCACAATTCCGGCAAGCTGCGTGAGTTTGACGAACTGCTGCGGCCCTTCGACGTCGTGACGCTCGGCGCAGCCGCGATGGGTCTCGAGGAGCCCGAGGAGACGGGATCGACCTTTCACGACAACGCCGTGCTGAAGGCGCGCGCCGCCGCGAAGGCTTCGGGGCTGGTCGCGCTCTCCGACGATTCGGGGCTCTGCGTCGAGGCGCTTGACGGGGCGCCGGGCATTTATTCGGCCAGATGGGCTGGGCCGGAGAAAGACTTTGGCGCCGCCATGGCCCGCATCGAGCAAGAACTTAAGGCGCTCCCCGCGCCCCCGCCGTGGCGGGCGGCTTTCGTCAGCGTACTCGCGCTCGCCTGGCCGGATGGCGCAGAGGAAACTTTCGAGGGCCGCGTGGATGGGATCCTCGTCTTCCCGCCACGGGGGACGGCCGGATTTGGCTACGATCCGATCTTTCGGCCGGACGGCTATGACCGCACCTTCGGCGAGATGAGCGCGAAGGAAAAGCATGGGCTCCCCGCCGACGGCTCGCTCGCTCTGTCGCATCGCGCCCGGGCGTTCCAGAAGTTTCAGCGCGCAAGGCTGTAAGCGACGCCCGAAGCTGCCGCCGGGAGAGCGGGCTCGATCGCCCGCTGGGTCTAACCGCCATTTTACCGGCGCCCCTCAATATTTTCAGTGTGTTAGGACCCCGTTTAGTTCCGTGCCCAATGGGTCGCTCGGATCTTGATATAGCACAAAATATATGGTATAAGGACGCACATCAAAATCGGGCCTCAGCGGCGGCAGCCGCACTTCAAGGGGCCGCGTTTTGCGGCCAGCCAATTGCTCCCAACGCAAGGAAGACAATTTGAGCCAGCCGTGGTCTGCCCCCCTTGAAGTGATCCATCCCGTATGTTGGTCCGAGGACCATTTTTTGGAGATGGAGCGATGGGCATCAAGCGCCACAAGCCGGAGGAGATCGTCGCCAAGTTGCGTCAGGTTGATGTCCTGACGGGTCAGGGCAAGTCGATCGCCGAGGCGGTGAAGACGATCTCGGTGACGGAGACGACTTACTTCCGCTGGCGGGCGGAGTATGGCGGTCTGAAGAGCGACCAGGTGAGGCGTCTCAAGGATTTGGAACTGGAGAATACGCGGCTCCGGCGAGCGGTGTCGGACCTCACCTTGGACAAGCTGATCCTGACGGAGGCGGCCCGGGGAAACTTCTAAGCCCCGCCCGTCGCCGGGGCTGCGTGGACAAGGTCAAGGCCGAGCTGAGGGTGTCGGAGCGTCGCGCGTGCGCGGTGCTCCGGCAACCCCGGTCCACCCAGCGCAAGCCCGCCCGCGGCCGCGATGACGAGTTGGCGTTGACCGCCGACATCGTCGAGCTGGCCAAGGCTTACGGCCGCTACGGCTACCGGCGGATCACGGCCCTGCTGCGCCACGCGGGTTGGGCGGTGAACGCCAAGAGGGTGCAGCGGATCTGGCGACGGGAGGGGCTGAAAGTCCCGCAGAAACAACCAAAACGCAGCCGGCTGTGGCTGAATGACGGCTCCTGCGTGCGCCTGCGCGCCGAGGGGCCGAACCACGTCTGGTCCTATGACTTCGTCGAGGATCGAACCCATGATGGAAGGAAGTTTCGCATGCTCTGCGTGATCGACGAGTTCACCCGCGAAGCCCTGGCGATCCGGGTCAAACGCCGGCTGAACTCCACCGACGTGCTGGAGACCCTGGCGGATCTGATGATCCTGCGCGGGCCGCCAACCTATGTTCGGTCGGACAATGGGCCTGAGTTCATCGCCATCACGCTGCGAGCCTGGATCGCCGCCGTTGGCTCCCAGACCGCCTACATCGAGCCCGGCAGCCCGTGGGAGAATGGCTACTGCGAGAGCTTCAACAGCAAGCTGCGAGACGAACTGCTCAACGGCGAGATATTCTTCAGCCTGGCCGAGGCCCAGGTGATGATCGAGGCCTGGCGGCGCCACTTCAACACCGTGCGCCCACACAGCTCGCTGGGTTATCTGCCGCCTGCGCCGGAGACGACCATTCTTCCCGGCGGAGCCGCCGCGCCGTGGGCGACCGCGCCAGCTCACTCGGAAAGCGCGCGCTCGCCCACCCCAACCGTGGCGTCAGAAGACGCCATGCACTAACATTGAAACTGGATCACCCCTCGGGGGCAGGCCAGCCGCGCGTAGCAGCTTCTGGCAGAAGAGCGGCGTCCGGGCTGGTCGGCCGTAAGGACGGGGGTCCGCAATGCAAGTGGAAGATACAGCTATTCCGGCGGTCAAGATTGTGACGCCGAAGAAGCACGGCGACGCCCGGGGGTTTTTCTCCGAGGTTTACAATCGCGCAGACTGGGACAAGGCGGGCCTTCACTTCACTTTTGTACAGGACAATCATTCCGTTTCCGCTGCGGTCGGCACCTTACGAGGTCTACACTTTCAGACGCCGCCATTTGCGCAGGACAAATTGGTGCGCTGTACGCGCGGCCGGATCCTCGACGTGGCCGTTGACATTCGCCGCTCGTCGCCGACTTTCGGCCGCCATGTCGCGGTCGAGTTGTCGGCCGAAAACTGGCGCCAGTTGCTGGTTCCGATCGGATTTGCGCACGCCTTCATCACTTTGGAGCCCGACGTCGAAGTTCTTTACAAGACGACCGCGCCTTATTCGGCCGCAAACGACCGGGGCGTCGCCTGGGACGATCCGGCGATCGGCATTGCCTGGCCGTCGCCGTCAGGAGGCCCGGTTCTTTCCGACAAAGATCGCCGGTGGCCGCGGCTCAAGGACGCTCCGGAACTGTTCGAATGATGAGGATCGCGGTCACCGGATCGAAGGGCCAGGTGGCGACATCGCTCATCGAGCGCGCCGAGGGCAAGGTTGAGGTCGTCGCGCTCGGCCGGCCGGCCTTCGACCTTACCGACCGCGCTGTCGTCATCGCGGGACTTGAAGCGGCGCGCCCGCACGTCGTGGTCAACGCCGCCGCTTATACGGCGGTCGACAAAGCGGAAGCGGAAGAGGCCGAGGCTGTTCGGGTAAACGGCGAGGGGGCAGGGCACGTCGCGGAAGCCGCGGCGCGGCTCGGTGTTCCCACTCATGCATCTCTCGACCGACTACGTGTTCGACGGCGCGCTCGACCGCCCCTATCGGGAAGACGATCCGACCGCGCCCACAGGCGCTTACGGGCGCTCCAAGCTTGCCGGCGAAAAGGCGGTCACTGAGCGTTGCGAAAACAGCGTCATTTTGCGCACCGCCTGGGTCTACAGCCCGTTCGGGGCGAATTTCGTCCGAACGATGCTCAGGCTCAACGAGACCCGCGATGAGGTTGGCGTCGTCGCCGATCAGCGCGGCAACCCGACCTCGGCGCTCGACATCGCGGACGCGGTGATCGCCATTGCCGCAAGGATGAAGGACGACGCGTCACCGGCGTTGCGGGGCGTCTTTCATATGACCGGCTCAGGCGAGGCGACCTGGGCCGATTTGGCTGAAACCATCTTCCATGAAGCCGCCGCCCGAGGCCGCCGACAGACCCGCGTGAAGCGCATTGCCACCGCCGATTACCCGACGCCTGCCCGAAGACCGGCGAATTCCCGCCTCGACAACGAAAAGCTTGCTCGCGTATACGGCGTCAGACTGCCGGAATGGCGCCAGTCGGCGGCGGACTGTTGCGACCGCCTTCTGTCGTGATCGCCGGAACGGGCGCTGCCCAGGCGGACGATCTCTTCAGGGAGTAACAGGCAAGGTGTGGCGTCCGAATCCCGGACTCGTACACCTGCCTCATCCTGAGGGCCGTGCGAAGCACGGCGTCTCGAAGGATGATCCAGAAGGCGGCGCCGTTCGTGTGCTCTGGAACCTCCTTCGAGACGCGCCTTCGGCGCTCCTCAGGACGAGGTCCCAGAGGAGAGCTTGAGAGTTACTTTAGGGGTGCTCATGCAGCGAAAAGTGCTTGTAACCGGCGGCGCGGGATTCATCGGCTCGGCCGTATGCCGACGCCTGGTGGCCGACGGCGCCTCGGTGCTCAACCTCGACGCGCTCACCTACGCCGGCAATCTGCAATCCCTGGCCACGATCGGCAATGCGCCGAACTATCGCTTCGCCAAGGTCGACATTTGCGACCGGCGATCGGTCGCCGAGGCGTTCGAGACGTTCGCTCCCGATCAGGTCATCCATCTGGCCGCCGAGAGTCACGTCGATCGCTCGATCACGGCCGGCGACGCCTTCATCCAAACCAACATTGTCGGCACCTTCTCGATGCTCGAGGCGGCGCGAGCCTATTGGCAGGCGCTGCCGCCCGAGCGGCGGGACGCGTTCCGCTTTCTGCATGTGTCGACCGACGAGGTTTACGGATCTCTGGAAGACGAGGGCGCGTTCGTCGAAGAGACACGTTACGATCCGAGCTCCCCCTATTCCGCCTCCAAGGCGGCGGCGGACCACCTAGTCTCGGCTTGGGCTCGAACTTACGGCTTTCCGGCTGTGATCTCGAACTGCTCGAACAATTACGGCCCCTATCATTTCCCTGAGAAACTCATTCCGCTCATCATTCTCAACGCCGTCCACGGCAAGCCGCTGCCAGTTTATGGCGCCGGAGCCAACGTGCGCGACTGGCTCTATGTCGAAGACCATGCGCGGGCGCTCGATGTCATCGTGACGCGCGGGCGCATCGGCGAAAAATACAATGTCGGCGGCCGCAACGAACGCCGTAACATCGATGTGGTGCGTCGCATTTGCACAATACTCGATGAGCTTCGGCCGGCGGCGCGCCGTCACGACTCCCTCATTTCCTACGTCACCGATCGGCCCGGGCACGATCTCCGCTACGCGATCGACGCAGCCAAGCTCGAGCGCGAGCTCGGCTGGCGCGCGCACGAGACTTTCGACAGCGGAATCGAGAAGACGGTGCGCTGGTATCTCGACAACGAGTGGTGGTGGCGCCCGCTGAGGGACAAAGTCTACGCCGGCGAGCGTCTCGGCGTGATCGCCGAGGCCGGGACCTTGGCTTAGGGCTTGCTGCAATTCGGCAGAATCGATGACGTTAGCGCGCGTCTGCACGATCTCCGCGTAAACTCAAGCAAAGGGCTCTAGAGGAGCGGCGATGAAGGGCATCATTCTGGCGGGCGGCTCAGGCACCCGCCTGCATCCGATCACGCTTGCGGTCTCGAAGCAGCTGGTCCCCGTCTACGACAAGCCGATGATCTATTATCCGCTGTCGGTCGTCATGCTCGCCGGGATCCGCGAGACGCTGATCATTTCGACGCCCCATGATCTGCCGATGTTTCGCCGCCTCCTGGGCGATGGCTCGGAGTGGGGAATCCGCATAGACTATGCGGAGCAACCCGAACCGAACGGGCTGGCGCAAGCTTTCGTTATCGGCGAAGAGTTCGTCGGCGGCGAGCCGGCGATGCTCGTCCTTGGCGACAACATCTTTTACGGCGCAGGCTTAAGCGAGCAGCTTCGCCGGGCGTCGCGACGCGATCAGGGCGCGACTGTGTTCGCCTATCACGTGCCGGATCCCGAGCGTTACGGGGTGGTTGAATTCGATTCCGCCGGCCGAGCCATTTCGATCGAAGAGAAACCCGCCGCTCCCAAGTCGCACTGGGCGGTGACTGGCCTATACTTTTACGATTCTCGCGTCGTCGAAATCGCCAAGCGGCTCAAGCCTTCATCACGCGGCGAGTACGAGATCACCGACGTCAATCGCATCTATCTCGAAGCCGGGGATCTGAGCGTCGAGCGGATGGGACGCGGTTACGCGTGGCTCGACACCGGAACGCCGGACTCGCTGATCGACGCCGCAAGCTTCGTCAGGACGCTCGAGCAGCGGCAGGGCACAAAAATCAGCTGCCCGGAGGAGATCGCTCTCGACCTCGGCCTCATCGACGTCGCCCAATTCAAGCGCCTCATTGCCCGCTTCGGCAAAAGCTCGTACGGGCAATATCTTCGGTCCGTGCTCGACGAGCGCAGCCAGGGTTCCGGCGCGGCGCTGATTTAGGACGCTTCGATTCCGCCCCTTACGGATGTGGCGAACCCGATACTCATCGGTCGCCCGAGACTTCCCCATTGCGCGAACGGAACGAACTGCGCCACAATTATGGGGCAAGTAGTCCGGGCGGCGCCAAGTTGATCGACGGCAATCGATACCCTCAGGTCACGCATATGGCGATCGCCGGCAACTTTGTTGTCTAACCCGAGTTTTAAACCGCGCCTTGGAGCGGAAGGAAAAAGGATCAAGCCGATGACCGAGAAGCGGCGACGCGACGAACCGCAATCGGGCTTGCCGAACGGGAGTCCCGCCTCGAACGTGAAGCGCGCGCTCAAATCGATCGTGACCGTTCAAGCTTCAATTCCGGAAGACGCCTTCACGGCTCAAACGCTGGGTGAGCAACGCTCAGGTAGCGGGATCGTCATCCGCGAGAGCGGCCTTGTGCTGACAATCGGGTATCTGATCACCGAGGCCGAGCATGTCTGGCTCGCCGACGCTGACGGGCGGGTCACTCCCGCTCACGCGCTTGCCATCGACGCGGAGACCGGCTTCGGCCTCGTCCAGGCGCTGGGCGATCTCAAGTGCCCGGCGCTCGAGCTCGGCCGCTCGAGCGAGGTCAAGCTCGGCGATCCGGTGACGGTCGCCGCGGGCGCCGGGACAAAACCGGTGCGCGCCATGGTTGTCGGCAGGCAGGAATTCGCCGGCTATTGGGAATATTTTCTCGACGAGGCGATCTTCACCTCGCCCGCCCATCCGTTCTGGGGCGGCGCCGGCGCGATCGACGCGGAGGGCAGGCTGGTTGGTATCGGCTCGTTGCATGTCGAGCAACTCAGTGAGAAAGGCGGCCCGCGCGACATCAACATGATCGTGCCCATCGACCTTCTGCCGCCGATCCTCGACGATCTGCTCACCTATGGCCGGGTCAATAAGCCAGCGCGGCCGTGGCTTGGCGTTTTTTCGGCCGAAAATGGCGATGAAATCATCGTCGCGAGCGTCGCTGAAAAGGGCCCGGCGGCCGAGGCGGGAATCCGTCGCGGCGATGTTCTCGCCGGCGTCGGCGGATCGGAAATCGAAAGTCTGGGCGATTTCTATCGCAAGGTTTGGAGCCGTGGTCCGGCGGGGGTCGAGATTCCAGTCGAAATCATCCGCGATGGCCGGGCGATCGGCTTGCGCCTGCGCTCCGCCGATCGCTCGACCTTCATGAAGCGCCCGCGTCTGCAGTAGGGCCAAACTCGATCGACCGAGCACAGTTCAGGCCGAGAGGCGCGTCGCGGTCGGATCGGTGAGAATGCGCCGTGCCGTCCGCAAATTTTTGCGCTAGCGTGCCGCCATGACGACGAAGGTAAGAAGGCGTCTGACGACGCTCCTGTGTGCCGATGTTGAGGGATATACTCGCCTCATGGAGGCGGACGAAGCGGGCACGCTGGCGACGCTGCGCCGTTACCGCGCCGCCATGGCGACGCTGATGGAGCGCCACGATGGGCGCATCGTCAACACCTGGGGCGATGCCGTCATCGCCGAGTTCGCCAGCGTCGTGGAGGCCGTTCAATGCGCGGTCGAGACACAGCAAGAGCTCTCCGGCTACAATGGCGGGCTGCCCGAACCACGACGGATGAGATTCCGCATCGGGATCCATGTGGGCGACGTGATGGTGGAGGGCGATGATGTCTATGGCGACGGCGTCAATATCACCGCGCGACTGCAGGAGCTGGCCGAACCGGGGGGAATAATGATATCCGGCCCGGTTTATGATCAGGTGCACAACAAGCTATCCATCGGGTTCGACTGCCTCGGCCAACAGCAGTTGAAGAACGTCGCCAACCCGGTAACGGGCTATCGCGTGCTTCAAGGCGGCGCGGCGCCGCGGCCACTCGCATCGCGGCCCGATGTGAGAAGGGGGCCCGGTATACCTCCACCTCCCGCGGATAGTACGCAGGCCGGCTTCTTCTCTCGCGCCTGGGGATGGTACATACGGCTGCCTCGTCTAGCCGCCACGACGATCGCCCTCGCAGTCTTCATGTTTCTGATCAACGCGTTTAGCGGCCTCGACCACCTCTGGTTTCAATGGCCCGCCTCGCTGCTGCTGTTGATCGCTATTCTGGTGGCCGTGAACCGGCGTAAACCATCGTAGAAAGAGGGGGAGTTGCAGGGCGGCTCAGGGGCAAAGCGACTCAGGCTGATCGCCCTTTGACCCAATTCCCGCTCAGCCGGGCTTAACGCGCGTCCGAAATCTCGTTGACGAGCTTGCGCATCATCGCGTCGCCAAAGGTCCTGAAATCGTCGATCTGGACTACGAACGCGCCGGGGCCGCCGATCACGTTCTCGCGGTAATATTGAGCCAGGCCGCCGGCCGGATTGGTGTGCATGGCGAGATAGCCGCCCGTCGCCGCCGCCTTGCGGTTGAAGATGGCAAGCCCGTTGATCACCGCGCCCGACCCGACGGCCACATCACGCGCTTCGGCCACGAGGCGGCCCTGGTTGCTCGTGCCGTCGCCCGAGACGTCGATCACCCGCCGGTCGGTCTCAAAGGCGCTCTCGGCAAACAGGGCAAAGGAGAAATCGATCGCCGCGCCGATCGCGGTCCGGCCGATAAACGAGCGCGGCGCCGCGGTCATCGCCGCGACGAAGGCGCCCGCGTCGTTCTGGTTGCGGATCACCGCCCAGTCGACCACCACCCGCTCCTCGCCATCGCCCGCCCACTCGACGTAAGCCAGCGCAATCGCGCCGTGCGGCCCGGTCGAGATGGCGTCGAGGAGTTGCTGGCTCTGGATCGCGTCGGCATAACCGTGTCGCTCGAGCGTGTACTCGTCGTCGTCGATGCTGCGAGAGACATCCGCGGCCAGCACGATCGCAGCGTCGACTGCGACCGGCGCGCTCGCCGCGCCTGCCTGAGGCGCTTGGGCAGCGATGAGCGCAACCACGGCCGCGGCGCAAAGCGCCGGTTTGATCCGCAAGCCGCTGCGCATCAAGCCTCCTCCGCGCCCCGCCGTGCAAGCATACGGCGACGAGACCCGCCCTGGAAGGGGCGCGCGCAGTCACTTTGATTTGAAGGCCGGTCCGCCTGGGCTCTCGCGCCAAAGCTGAAACGAAAGCAGGAATGCTCGACATCCAGCTTCAGGGCAAGAAAACGCGAGAGGAGAACCAAATCAAGGACGATCCGAAAAAGACCGCCGCTAGCGGTGCGTCTGCAGCCCAAAACGGGATCTTACGCCTTATGACGCATCCTTGATTTAGGTCTCCTCTCGCGTTTGAGTTTCACGGCGGACCGCTGGCAATCGTTTGCGCTAGTTCGCCGCGAGCATGCCGCGCAGGGTGTGGTTTTCGCCATCCAGCGTGGCGTAACCGATATCGTCGATGCGCCATTCGCCCCGTTCGAACAACATGGCGTAAGTCAACCGCTCGCGAGCGCCGTCGCCGCGGGCGAACTCGGCCAGGACCTTGGCGGCGTCGTGGGTTTCCGAAATCGGCGCCACCCTGAGGGCGACCAGGTGGGGCGCCTGGTCTGTGAATGGATCGCGGAGTGCCGCCGACGCATTACCGCCGGTGGCGATGACCTCTCCGGCTGCGATCGAGCGCAACAGCGAACGTGAGAAGAAGCGTGCGCGAAGCGTATTGTCGCCCATGACGCCGTCGCCACGGCCGTGAAGGGCCGCTTCATCGGCAACGTATGCGGCATTGATAGCCGCCTCGGGGGAATGCCGGTTGATGCCTGCTTCCGCGGCAAGCCCAAATGGGAGGAGGCAGGCCACGGCGACCAGAATCCTCTTCATGATCCAATTCCTTCCAATTCCTTAATCGTAAGTTAAGGCCATGCCGCAGCGTCCGCTGTGATCCACGTCACACTCCGGAACGAAAGCGAGGAGGAGGGCCGCGGGCCCTTCCGGGCCGGAACATCGGCCTTAAGCCTCTGAAAAGGCGTGGTCGCGCGTGGAAGTGCGCCCTGCTCGGCGCGCTGCGGCTTGGTCGCCCAGGGCGAGCTGCTTTTGCCCAAGAAAACCCAAATCGACCGGATGAGCGTCCGGCCCGGCGCCGAAGGCAGCCAGACCGTCCATCCCAATGCAAAACCCGCTAGCGCCTACGGTCAGCGAACGCCTTGGCGAGGAAAAGGCCGCCCTGACGCAGGCCCTCGGCGTCGATCCCATGGCCGACGCCAAGCGAGAGATGCCACTGGGTCGGGATTGACGCGCCGGCGAGCGCTTCCGCCGCCATGAACATCGCGTCAAACGGAATCATCGGATCCTGGTCGCCGTGGACGAGCAGGACGGGCGGCGCCGCGCCGCGCGCATCGCGCGCCGTCGCTTCCGCAAGCCGCTCGGGGCCGACCAGCAGACCGGAAAAGCCAAGAATCGCCGCCGGCGCCCGCGGACGGCGGAGGCCGACATGCAGCGCCATCATGCAGCCTTGGCTGAAGCCGACCAGCGCCAGCTTCGAATCGTCGAGTCCCAGCCGCTGGAGCTCGGCGTCGAGAAAAGCGTCGATCGCGCCGCGCGCCTTGACCGCGCCTGTCCACCGCTCCCCGCCGCCCGCAGTGTCGTCCGGCGACCGGTTGGAAAGCGCGAACCATTGCCGGCCCATCGGCGCTCCGGGGGCGCGCTCGGGCGCGTGTGGCGAGACAAACGCTGCCTCGGGCAGAAGCGCGCGCCATTGGCGCCCGAGCTCGATGAGATCGGCGCCGTCCGCT
>CAWCSA010000023.1:0-833238 GCA_963798015.1 uncultured Alphaproteobacteria bacterium | reverse complement strand
CAGTCCACGGGAGAGGCGAAGAGGACAGGAGGTGGAGGTGCCCGCCGAAAAGCCCAGCGGAGACCTCGTCTGACCGAATACCACTGCAGCTGGTGACGCGAGAATGGGGGTAGCTGTCGAGGTTCGGGAGCTGGACAACTGATCAGTTGTCCACATTCGGCGCATTGGAAAAAAAACATTCGCCGCGGCAAGGAACAGATTGAAATCAACCCGGAGCCCACTCAGATTTCGACGTATTTATCAAGACGGAGATCTCCTCGTTGCGAGGCGAAATAGAGCCGTTGCGAGGCGAAATTGCCGGCATCCGCGTGGAACTCGGCCAAGTCAAGGAAGGTTTGCGCCGACTTCGGCAAAGGGATTCGGTATTATTTGTCGGGTATGCTGAAGGCGGGTTAGGACTTGGCGAAATTTCCGCAGTATGCTTGAAGCGCTCCATAAATCCGGCATGGAGTTTTCAGATTTATCCGTTTCGCAGGAATATTGCAAATCGCCTAGGGGCTCCTTTCCTCCCTGAATTGTAGATCGTCACGGGATATACGACATAAGTGTAGCGTATATGGCGACCGATCAACTCCCTGCAACGCTATGATTTGTTGGAAGCGCAGCTCGACTCTGGCTCTTATAACGTCCTGAGGACTTATTGGGAGCTTCCGAAGGCCCCCACTGAATGGAACACGTTCGAATTGACGAGCTCGCTCGGGTTCCTAATTACTTCGTCCAGAACGCTTTCTCCTCAATATTTGATGGGGTGGTCACGTTAATTCCTCCAATTGTAAGCGTGAAGAACGCCAGCCTACACGATAGGGCATATTTTGGTCTAGATAAAAGTACATTCTATTTCTTATTCTCGTTTGATTTTTATTCTAGCGCGGTGCGGAAAAATCGCTTTTGGTACCTGGTGCAGGCTTTTGCCTACGCATTTCCGGACCAGCAGCGAAAAATAGGACTTATTATCAAGTCGATTGGTCCGGGAGAACACGATCCAACCGCCTTTCAACAGCTTCAGAATGTCACGCGAATTGACAACAGAATCAAACTGCTTACTCAGGTGATGCTGAGGGATGAGATGCTGTCGCTGATATCGGTGAGTGATTGCTATATTTCTTTGCATCGGTCCGAAGGGTTCGGCGCGGGCATGGCCGAGGCAATGGCGCTAGAGAAACCGTGATAGGAACAGACTTTTCTGGAAATGCGGAATTTCTTACGCAGGAAACCGGGTTTCCCGTTCACTATACACTACGGAAGCTGATGCCCGGCGAGTACGCCTACGGAGAGGGGCAAAGCTGGGCGGAACCGGATTTAGAGGAGGCCATCAGACACATGAGAGGCGTTGTAGATAATCCTGCGGACGCTGCAAGAAGGGCCATCCGAGGGAAACTGTACATAGAAGCGCACTACTCGGCGGAGACGATAGCCGAGAGAATCGGAGTCCGGATTGCAGAAATAAGAAGAGACCGGCACGCGGCCGAAGTGGTCATTGAGGCTCGGGCATACTGATCCTCGGGGCTTGAGACTGCTCCACTTGCGGCAGCGGATACGCACTATACCGCGGGTTGCAAAAGCTGAAGAATTTCACCTGGCGCCCAAGAGTTCGGCGACACGCCCCGCGAACTGCGCTGACGCGCAAGCAATGCCCAAAGAGCATCCGACCCCGACTCGAACTGCTGCTGGAGTTTGGCGATCTTCTCCTCAAACAGCCCTGCTCGCCGAGCGCGTCCTTCTGTTGCTTCGCGAGCTTGGCTTCGAGCGCCTCAATCTTCCGTTCAGCACGTTGCAACGTAACGTCTCTGTCCTCGAGGGTCTTCGCGAGACCCGTGGAGCGTTCGGTGGCGGCCAAAGGCGCCGCGTCAACCTCCGCATGCATCTTGCGCAACGCGTATAGATCCTTTGCGAGATCCAACGCGCACTCTTTAATTGAGCCGCAGGCGAGCTTTCGAGCGCCCGCTGCTCGAACCCTCGAATCGCCGCCTCGCGATCGCAACGCCGCACGCGCTTCCGAGAGGAACCGTTCGGCGGCTTCCGCGCCCATGACGCCGAGTCCTTCCTTCAGCTTGATGTCGCTAATGCGGTATGCCTCTTCGGCGTCGAGAAGGGGCGGCCTCCACCAGTTTCGCGTAAGTCGTCTTTTCCTGGCTCAACGCGACCTCAAATTCCTCGAGACCGCCGCCGTGGAAAGGGGAGTGCCCCGCATCCTTCGCTGGTGCCGGACGGTTCGCGAATAACTTCCTCCAAACTGAACTCATGTGGACATCTCCTGAAACTACTTCGACGATTTGCGTCCGGCGACACGAACAAAAGAAAAGGCATGTTTGCACCGACGCCGGCCGCGCTGGCCCCGAGCTATGGTCAGCACCAGCGGGCTGGTCAAGACCGGAAGCCAGTGCAACGCGGAATACGCCGCCAACAAGGCGGCGATCAAAAATGAGACCATCCCGCAAGGAGCCGCCACAGCACCACCAGCAGCCGTGCCGCCGCAGTCGGTTCCCATGGCAACAGCCGACGGGCCCAGCCCCCGCGCCTGCTCCGGCAACATATGCTCCCGCCTCCGCGCCCGCGCCCGGCAACTATGGCGCCGCAGCCACACCCGCTGGCGCAGGCGAGTTCACGTCAGAGCAGCAAGCGCTGCTATCGCCGCCCGAGCGATGCGGTTCGTCTGGGTGAACACAAAGTCCCGAGTTTACGATTTCGAAGGGCCCGAGAATTACCGTCATACGACGCGAAGGGCTTACATGTGCGAAACCGACGCCATGGCGGCGGGTGCCCGCGCCGCCATGAACGAAAAGCATCCGTAGCTCTAACGGCGGTCCCTCCTCAATTCCTCAAAGACTTCGCGGCCTTCAACGTCAACGATGCGAAACCCGATCGCCTTTGGCGGCCATTGGGCCTCGCGCGCCGCATCGACGGCCGTAGCAGTGTCTCGCGCAGCAATTTCGACATCACGAAGCGTTCCGCACTGTGCAAAGTAGCGAACACGAAATTTGTGAGCTCGAGCCATCGCAGCGGTGCCGTCGTAAGGAGTGTTGAAATTGTCCTGAGGCGATCCCCGGCAGTTTGAGATTATCGCATCATGCGACGAGGTCAATAATCTGATCGGAAGGGCTTTTCGGCGAGGCTCTTCCAACCGTCGACCTTGCGCATTACGATTTGCCCCGAGGCCAGCAATGCCTAGAAGAGCATAGCGGCGGTTTCGGCGCACGGCAGGACGGTCTGCGTCTTGATGCGTCGCTTGAATTCCTCATGCAGGCGTTCGATGGCGTTCGTGGTCCGGATCGATTTTCATTGGCTTTGCGGGAAGCGGGCGAAAGTGAACAATCGGTCGCCCGCTTCCTGCAGGCTGTCGGCGACGGCGCGGCATTTGAGCCGCCATTTCCGGATAAAGGCTTTTCGTTTGGCCTCGATCTCTTGGCGGGTCTGGGCATAAATCATATCGTTGTAATCGGCCGTGACCCCCTCATGCAGCCGATCCGGCGCGTGAGCGAGAAGGTTGCGATGCTTGGGCACCGTGAAGCGCTGGGCCGGCGCATCGGGCCATAGCGCCGCCAGCGCCTTGTCCAGGCCGGAACTGCCATCGACAATGACGAGTTCCGGGGTATTCAGGCCACGCGCGACCAGGTCGTCCAGCAAAGCCCGCCAGGCCGCTTCGCTTTCCCCGCCCAGCAGCACCTTCTGGCCGTCCACCCGCACGCCGAGCGCCACAAGCAGCGAGATTGACGTCGCCCTCTTGTCGAGGCGCACGCGCACCACCGTGCCGTCAAGGATCAGCCGGACAATCGGCTCGTCGGCAAGCCGTCGGGCGTTCCAGACGTCCCAGTCGCTTTTGGTTTTGCGCCGCACTCGGCTGACCGTGTCCTTCCCCACCGCGCCGCCGAATAGCGCCGCCAGGGCCGCGACGCACCCGGCGCGTGTTGGTCCCGGACAAATAGGCGCCCGCGATCAGGGCGTCGGTCGCTTCGCTCGCCGCTGGTAGGCAGTGAAGGTGGTGGTTTTCCAGTCGCCATGGGGCACGGCGGCGCGCCATCGCTCGCCCTGGGCGCACGACCGTAAAGGCGCGCCATCTTGGTGTTGGCGGCGGTCTCGTCGATGAAGACGATGCGCGTCGGATCGAGGTCGAGTTGTCCTTTCAAAAGACGCCTCGCGCCGCGTTCACTGCGCTGCTCGGCGGCCTGCGCGGTCTTTTTTGCGCGTGATCTTGCATGTTTGAAGAACCGCGAGAGTGTGCCGATGGCGACGGCGACGCCGTGCCTCTTCAACCGCTTCCGCAGTTCCGAAAGCGTAATATCGCTCTTGGCGGCCACGCCGAAAGGATCAGTTCGGCATGCGCCTCGATCCGTTGCGAATGGCGGTCGCCGCCTTGGAGCTTGGGCCTAAGATCGCTCTCGCGCCGTTCCTGAGCCCGCCATCGGATCGCGCTCGAGGCGCTGACGCCAAACCGCTCGGCCGCCGGTCGATACGACAATCCGCCCTCAATCGCGTCAACGGCACGTCTGCGAAGGTCAACGGACAAGCATCTAAGCAAACTCCGGCAGCTTGACCAACGTTTGGCGGGCTGATTCGGCGCGGGCGCCGAATCGGAGGTGCAGGGCATGGCCGGTCAATCGCCACTCTTGGCAACCGAGGAACAACGCACGGTGCTGATGGCTCTGGCCCGGTCGCGGGATCGGGGCGAAGCGGATCGCGCGCGTGCGGTGCTGCTGACGCTGTCCGGCTGGACGAGCCCGCGCATCGCGGAGGCCTTCGGCGTACGCGAGGACACGGTGCGTCTGTGGCGCAGCGACTTCATGCGCGATGGCGTGGGGGCGCTCAAAGCGACGGTGGCGCCCGGCCCGGCGCCGGTGAAGAGCGAGGCGGCGTTGCGCGTGGTCACGCCGTTGCTGGAGGCGCCGGTCGCCGATCGGCCGAACTGGACCATTCCGCGCCTGCGCGCCGAGATCGAGGCGCAGGCGGGCGTGCGCATCAGCCGCTCGCAACTGTCCAAGGCGCTGCGCAAAAAAAGTTCCGCTGGCGGCGTCCGCGACACACGCTGAAGGGTCGCCAGGACGCCGCCGAGGTCGAGCGGGTCGGCTTGCGCCTGCAATTGCGCAAGCAGCAGGCCGAAGCCGGTGACATCATTCTGCTCTATGGCGACGAGAGCGAGGCGCTGACGCATCCCTACCTGGCCCGCGCCTGGGCGAAGACAGGCGCGGATCTGCGTGTGCCGGCCCCGGGGCAGGCCAAGAAGGTCGCGCTGCTGGGCTCGCTCGATCACGCGATCCGCGAACTCGTCGTCCACACCAGCCCGACCAAGCGCAGCAGCGATTTCGTCGCCCATCTCGAGCAACTCGACCGGCTCTATGGCCCAAAACCCGGGCAGCCCCTCACACCGGTGGTGCTGGTCGAGGACAATGGCCCCATCCACACCAGCAAACTCGCGATGGCGGCGCTGGCCACCCGCGCCCATTGGCTCACCGTCGAATGGCTGCCCAAATACGCGCCGGAACTGAACGACATCGAGACCGTCTGGCGCGACCTTAAGGCGCATCATCTCGCCCACCAGACCTTCGATGACATCGACGCACTCGACGACGCCATCCACCAGGCCGTCGACGCCCTCAATGCCGAGCGCGCCGCCGTTCCGTTGGCCAGGCTACGAATCTCTGCTTAGCCATGCAGGCCAGCCCTTTCGCCGGCCAGAAGCATAAATCAGAACCAGCCGATTCGGGAATCCCCAACCAATTCAATCGGACAGGAAATTGCTCTTAGTAGAATCGAGGAAGAGCGCGGTGGCGCGTAGGACCGCGCTCCGTCTCCCCTCCCCGCTCATCAAACGGGACGCGCGGGTTGCCCGCATCCAGCTTTCCGACTGGCTTCATCATAACGCGCACGGCGTGACCCAAAGTGCAGGCGCTTGAGGAGAAGCACGCCCAATTCGCCGTAGACATCGTTACGGGCAACCGACGCGTGCAGCGTCCTTGCACCTTGTGCGGCCGAACGAGGAAGCATCGCACGCGGTCATAAATGTGGTTGTCGACAGCCCGATAGCTTGCAGCCGACGTCCCGTAGCCGACGTATGCGACCGACCGACGAGAAGCCGGGTTCCGTCTCACGAATCCCCTCATTTTTTCTGACTCAGATTGGCCAGAATTCATGAGCAAGTCGCCGCGACGAGAACTCTGGGCAGCGGCGGGCGCGATGCAGCACTTTGGCGATCGTATTTGAATTCATTCGTACACGTGGGTCGGCGGAAGGACGCGCAGCGAAGGCCGTGGCGAGAGCTCTGGTGTCCGCCGCTGTGGAGGTTTGCCGCCGCCAGCCGGGCCCGGCGCAAGACAGCGGAAGGACGGCCGCTATGCCGGTCAAGTGCGACTGTGGCCCATCGTGCCGACTGCAGCGCCAATTCTTGTGTGGCTTTGTCGAGAGTGCCATCATGCCAGGCTCCATAATCGTCACCGACGATCGCAGCGGCGATGTCAGCTTGCGCAAGCGAGGCTACGACGACGATGCAATTGCCGAAAGCGACCCCGAGATTGCCAAACAGTTCATGCCGATGATTCACTCGTCTTCTCCACTTGAAAACACCGCTCAACTGCATCCACGTTGGGGGCCCATATATCTTGTGCCTTGTCCCGGACATTCCGTTTGACAGCGCCGGGAGTCATGTCATATTAATTCCTCGGCATTTGGTTGGATGTATTTTTGCGTGCAGTGGGTTCGACGATCGAGCGCGAAGAGCATCGCTGGCGCAAGCCTCTTGGGTTCGTTGGCGTTTGCCACCGCCGCGGTTGTTGATGTTCTTTATACGAGGACGTTCTCGACCTTGGCGATGGTGATGATCGGCTTCGCGGGGTTGGGATTTCGGCGCTATTGGTCAGTGTTTAGGAGCGGCGCCATTCGCCTCGATCAGACGCGGCGTGCTTCAAGTTGGATGGATGGGAAGAAATGACCCTGTTTCTTATCATTTTAGGCGTTTTCGGCGTCGTCTGCGCGCTAGTCGCCTGGTCAGCCTGCGCGTTGAGCAGCTCTGAGTGGTCATTGCCTGACGACGCCGAATTGGCAGACTACCCCGTCGAGTCCGCAGAGGAGAGTGAGTTCTACGTAAAGCCCTACTCGCACAGCGGCTTGAAGCGGCAGATTGGGGGAATCGCGCGCGACGGCTGACCAAGCATACCTGTGGATCAGCCACACACCCTGGGCCGAAGGCTCGGGGACTTCCCCATCAACGCAAACTCTGTCCTTCCCAATGCTGCATAGCGCGTGGCGGTGATCGCAGTCATTTACTCGTTGCAGTGTAGACGCCTGCACCCGTGGAACAGCAACCGAACCGGCGAGGTTGCGGTGCAAGGCTCGGGAATTTACGGGGAGACAGGTGATCGTGGGCAATGCCGCCGAGTACATGAAGACCTACTCGGCACTCTTTCCATGCCGGCAACCGTGGTGCTTGGCCCCGCTGGTGGGCAGCAACGGCGACGATGTGAGCTGAACGAGCACGGCGAGAGGCGATGCGGCGACAACTCATTTCGTCAGGCTCGAAGATGTGTACTGACGAGTCACACCCACGCCCTCAGGGTGGAGCTCGTGTCTCTCACCTACCTGGGAGCCAAAGAACACGGCAAATATGCCAAAGACGGGACGCATGACTACGAACAAATAGCGACAGTAGAAGCCGCACAAGCACGCAAGGCCAACGTTCAAAAGAAAAGCGTAGGGCCCCCTAATGGGGCCTACTGTGTCGGGCCCCGTTAGGGTGGCCTGCCCCCGAGCACGTTCAGGACGTCCGGATTCTTGGTTTGCTGGTCCATAGTTCGAAGCTAAGGTGCCAGACCGCGCGCGCGTCCAACGCACATTTCGAATCAATCGACCTCTCGCCATTCGGATTTCGAATCGATTCGACGGATAGACCGCGAAAGCGCTCGGCCGAAGGCGGTAGCTCGGCGACTTGCCTGCACATAGGTCAGAGAATACGTTCATGATATGCTAATACATGTTCTCCTTGTTGTCAATCAGTTGTGCAGGGTGATCGGGTGAACGAGTTGGTGACAACGGGCTGAATTGCTGAATCTGTCGGAACCCACTGATTCGCGAGGTGGGGACGATGGACGGAATCTCGAAGGCGGATTTTGGCCTGATTGCCGAGACGGCGTCTTTTCTGTGTTATTTCAGCACTTTGCCGGATGCCAGGCAAGCGGGGAAGGTTGTGTATCCGCTGGACGAGGTTCTGCTTGTTTCGTTGCTTGGGGTGCTTGCCGGCGCCGATAGCTTCGCGGGCATCGCCCGGTTCGGGGAGAAGAAACTGAGGCTGCTGCGTCGCTTTCTGCCCTTTGCGGACGGGACGCCGCCGCATGACACGCTGGGCGATATCTTCGCCACGCTGGACGCCGAGGCGTTCCAGCGCTGCTTCGTCGATTGGGTCGCCGCACTGACCAAGACGCCTGTCGAAGTCATCGCCATCGACGGCAAGACCGTGCGCCGGTCGGGAGCCAAGTCGAAATCCAAAGCGCCGATCCATATGGTTTCGGCCTTCGCCGCGCGCCAACGCCTCGTGTGGCGCAGACAAAGGTGAGCGAGAAGTCGAACGAGATCGTCGCCATCCCGGCTCTGCTCGACATGATGGCGATCGAGGGCGCTGTCGTGACCATCGACGCCATGGGTTGCCAGCGTGACATCGCCGCCAGGATCATCGCCAAGAAGGCCGACTACATTCTCGCGCTCAAAGGCAATCAGGGGAGCCTGCGCGAAGACGTCGAAACCTTCGCCAACGAGCAGAAAACAAGGGACTTCGTGGATTTCCAGATCTCCACCCACGAAACCGTCGACGCCGATCACGGTCGCGTCGAGACGCGAAAATACACGGTCTTTCACAACGTCGAATGGCTGCAGGCGCGGCACGACTGGCCCGCTTTGAGGGGCGTCATCATGGTCGAGAGCCAACGCGAGTTCCGCGACAAAGTCGAACGCGAGACCCGCTACTACATCACCTCGACCACCCTCCCTGCCAAACGTTCAGGACCCATGATCCGCGATCACTGGGCCATCGAAAACGCTTTGCACTGGGTCTTGGACATGACGTTCCGCGACGACGAACGACGCATCCGAACCGAAAACGCCCCGTCCAACTTCACCACCTTGATCCACATGGCCAACAATCTGTTCCGCAAGGCTCCGGGCAAGGACTCCTTACGAATGAGACGACACACCGCCGCATGGGACGACGACTACCTCGTCAGCCTGATCGCTGCATAAAGTCCTTCACCCGATTCCCCTGCCTTGTTGTGAGGGGCGGCGATCTCGCCGGAGCCTTGCAGTAAGCGGGGCGACCACCAAATTATGTAACTGACGCGACAACTCCGAGGTTCTCGAATATAATGGCAGCACCGGAGAGCTACAGGCCTGGTGCGCCTTCGACCTCGGCCCCGACGAGGCGCTCAACCAAGACGAACATCACCGCCGGGACCCGCGCGACGCTCCCGCGTCTCGGCCCGAGACACAGGTGCTTACGAGCGACGTTCTCGGCGCGCTTCAATCCTGCGCTTCCAGCTTTCTCCCGGACCCCGTTCGTCGCGAAAGACATAGCGACCGAGGATTTGGCTTGCGCGCGATGGCGATGAAGGCTCGTCAATCACCGATAGATCGGCGGTTGAAGTCACCGGTGGGGATTTAGGCATGTCGGTAGACGTACTCGAAGCGTGATCGAACTTCTCGCGCTTTCCCGCATGACGCCGGGTCCGTCTTTCCAACCTTGACGTTCCAGCCTTTGAAGTGCTCGGGCCCAAGGGCGCCGGACGCTTTAACGGAGTTATCGTGGCCGCTGCGACCGACGGCTCAAGATCTTCGGTAGAATGGATCTGCTGGCCGAGTTTGCCGGAGGCTGACCCGTCTGCTGGCGCTTGCTTGGCATAAACGGCTTCGGCAGCGTCCCTTGGCTCTTCAATTGGGCGCCTTTGGCGTCGACTTGCTCCTGGACAAGGCTCGGAAGAATGCGGCCAACGGCGATGGAGGGCGACGACATGTCTGCTGGCAAGTGGGCCGCGACCGTTTTGAACATGGATATCGCTATCCGATTCGCTTTCTCGTCGACTCCTACTTCTACTGAGTCACGATTTTCGTAGATTTGCGAGGGTTTGGAATTCGCTATTTTGCTGATTCGGTTGAATGGCGGATACGATGGATCACGAGGCGCAATCGAGTGAAGCGCGTTTTGCTGAGTATGTCGACGCCTTGACGGCAGTTCTGGGTCGGGAAGACCGGGCGCGGCCGCTCAAGGATTATTGCACAGGCCTGTTGATGCCTGGTGAGCGCAAGAGCGTCGAGCCAATGGCGGCGGTTGTGGCGCCGGCTCACGTCTCGGCGAAACATCAATCGCTGCTGCATCTGGTGGGTCAGGCGGCTTGGTCGGACGAGGCCCTGTTGGGCAAGGTGCGCGAACTCGTCCTGCCGGCGATCGAGGTGGCCTGCCCCCGAGGGGTGATCCAGTTTCAATGTTAGTGCATGGCGTCTTCTGACGCCACGGTTGGGGTGGGCGAGCGCGCGCTTTCCGAGTGAGCTGGCGCGGTCGCCCACGGCGCGGCGGCTCCGCCGGGAAGAATGGTCGTCTCCGGCGCAGGCGGCAGATAACCCAGCGAGCTGTGTGGGCGCACGGTGTTGAAGTGGCGCCGCCAGGCCTCGATCATCACCTGGGCCTCGGCCAGGCTGAAGAATATCTCGCCGTTGAGCAGTTCGTCTCGCAGCTTGCTGTTGAAGCTCTCGCAGTAGCCATTCTCCCACGGGCTGCCGGGCTCGATGTAGGCGGTCTGGGAGCCAACGGCGGCGATCCAGGCTCGCAGCGTGATGGCGATGAACTCAGGCCCATTGTCCGACCGAACATAGGTTGGCGGCCCGCGCAGGATCATCAGATCCGCCAGGGTCTCCAGCACGTCGGTGGAGTTCAGCCGGCGTTTGACCCGGATCGCCAGGGCTTCGCGGGTGAACTCGTCGATCACGCAGAGCATGCGAAACTTCCTTCCATCATGGGTTCGATCCTCGACGAAGTCATAGGACCAGACGTGGTTCGGCCCCTCGGCGCGCAGGCGCACGCAGGAGCCGTCATTCAGCCACAGCCGGCTGCGTTTTGGTTGTTTCTGCGGGACTTTCAGCCCCTCCCGTCGCCAGATCCGCTGCACCCTCTTGGCGTTCACCGCCCAACCCGCGTGGCGCAGCAGGGCCGTGATCCGCCGGTAGCCGTAGCGGCCGTAAGCCTTGGCCAGCTCGACGATGTCGGCGGTCAACGCCAACTCGTCATCGCGGCCGCGGGCGGGCTTGCGCTGGGTGGACCGGGGTTGCCGGAGCACCGCGCACGCGCGACGCTCCGACACCCTCAGCTCGGCCTTGACCTTGTCCACGCAGCCCCGGCGACGGGCGGGGCTTAGAAGTTTCCCCGGGCCGCCTCCGTCAGGATCAGCTTGTCCAAGGTGAGGTCCGACACCGCTCGCCGGAGCCGCGTATTCTCCAGTTCCAAATCCTTCAGACGCCTCACCTGGTCGCTCTTCAGACCGCCATACTCCGCCCGCCAGCGGAAGTAAGTCGTCTCCGTCACCGAGATCGTCTTCACCGCCTCGGCGATCGACTTGCCCTGACCCGTCAGGACATCAACCTGACGCAACTTGGCGACGATCTCCTCCGGCTTGTGGCGCTTGATGCCCATCGCTCCATCTCCAAAAAATGGTCCTCGGACCAACATACGGGATGGATCACTTCAAGGGGGGCAGACCAAGCCGCTATCATGACGGCGGCGAGGGAGCGATGGTCCAGATCGCGCTCGCCCCATGCACACCATTCACGGCGTCGCCGGAACTGATGGCCGAGACCGCCACACTCGCGCGTCGACACGGGTGCCGGCTTCACACGCATCTCGCCGAGACGCGCGACGAGGTCGCCTATTGCGAGAGCCGCTTCGGATGCCGTCCGGTGGACTACCTTGAGAATGTCGGCTGGATGGGCCCGGACGTTTGGCTTGCGCATGGCATCCATTTCAACGACGCCGAGATCGAGCGCTTGGGTCGCTCAGAGATCGGTGTCTGTCATTGTCCGACGTCGAACATGGTGCTGGCTTCCGGCCAGTGTCGGACGCGTGAACTGGAAGCGGCCGGCGTGACCATCGGCCTCGGCGTCGACGGTTCGGCCTCGAACGACAGCTCCAATCTGATGGAGAGCGCCCGGCACGCGCTGCTCATCAACCGCCTGACCTACGACGCGACGGTGACGCATCTCGACGTGCTCCGCTGGGCGAGCGAAGGCTCGGCGCGATGTCTCGGGCGCGGCGACATCGGCGCGATCGCGGTCGGCCGGCAGGCGGACCTGGCTCTCTACACGCTGGATGAATTGCGTTTCTCCGGCGCGGGCGACCCGATCGCGGCTCTCATTCTCTGTGGCGCTCATCGCGCCGACCGGGTGATGGTGGCGGGCCGCTGGCTCGTCGAGGACGGCGCCCCGGTCGGCGTCGATGTCAAGCGCTTGCGCCACGAGCATGGCGCGATGGCCAAGAGATTTCTCGAATGACGGCGCCGTTCGTCGTTCGCCCTTCGAGCCGTTCGGATAGGGGTTGTTGTCATGATTTCCAATGCAATCAAATGGCCGACCGGCGCCAAATGCGCGGCGTGCCTGACCTTCGATATGGACGCGGACAGTCTCATCCATGTCGAATATCCCCATGACGGTAATCGTCGGATCTCAGCGATATCGATGCTGCGCTACGGTCCGCTCGTCGCCATCCCGCGGATCGTGGAGACCTACGCACGGCTTGGCCTCACGCAGACGTTCTTCATTCCCGCCTGGTGCATCGAGCGCTATCCCGCCGCGGTGGATGCCATTCTGCGCGGCGGCCATGAAATCGCCCACCACAGCTACATCCATGAAAACCCGCTGGAGCAGACGAAGGCCGACGAGGCGCACTGGCTCGACGCCGGCATCGAGGTCATCAAGAAGGCGACCGGGAAGACGCCGCGCGGCTGGCGCGCGCCGCTCTACAACTTCTCCGACAATTCGCTCGATCTGCTCCTCGAGCGCGGCTTCAAATACGACGCATCCCTGATGGGGGCCGACATCCCCTACGTGATCCGGAGCCGGAAAACCGGAGGCGAGCTCATCGAGTTGCCAAGCCACTGGGGCCTCGACGATTGGCCGCAATGGGTCCAGTCCATGGATCTCAGTTACATGATGCCGATCCGCAGCGCCCGCAACGGCTTTGACCTTTATCTGCGCGAGTTCGAGGCGGCCTATGCGTACGGCGCGCTCTGGGTCCCGGTCGTGCATCCGTTCGTCACCGGGCGCCTCGCCCGCTGGCACGTGTTCGCCGAGTTCCTCGAAAAGGTGGTGGGGCAGGGAGATGTCTGGTTCGCCCCGATGGAGGAAATCGCCGCCTATGTGCGCGGGGAGATCGACGGCGGGCGCTATCAACCGATGGTCGACCTCATTCCCCAGTATACGGAACCCCTGGGCAGAGTCTTGCCACGCCGCTGATGGCTCACACTCCGGCGCCCTGCTTCGCTCGCGCCCAACAGAGCCGCCTCTGTGACAGAATTCCACGTGGGATGGGTGAATGACCGCCGATATCGACGGCGCAACGCGAATGACAACAGGACCTTCCTGCAATGTTTTATCTGGATCAGACTCTTGGCGTTGTGGGTTCCCTGGTCATTGTCACCGCTTACTTCTCGGACCAGTGTGGGTGGCTCAAATCGAGGAGCTTGCCCTACCTGGCGATGAATCTTGCCGGCTCGGTCGGAATTTTGATTTCGTTGGTCGACGCCTGGAACCTCCCGTCGGTCGTGATCGAAGGATTTTGGGCTCTCATCAGCATCTACGGCTTAGTTCGCCTTTGGTCGAATCAGGGCGGATCTGATGGTGCCAAACACTGATGCACGCGCTGCATTCGGAGGCATTGGTGGCCTTACGGGCTGAGGGAAAGCGGTAAAGATCGCCCGAGGCTACGTAAGCCAAGGGCCGCTAGATAAGCCACAAGAGTGTGGCGGGCCTCCTCAGGAGTGGGAGGGAGGCGCGGGACGCTGGCCGGCCGCCATCAGGTCGTGCGTTATTCCGTTAATCCCGACGGAAGCGGGCTAACGCTGCGCAACCGCCTCGCTTTCAGTCGAGCGACGACGGTATTTCGGCAAGTTCATTTGGCGCATCGATCATAAATACCGTCGTGGCAAGGGCGAGATCCTGATCGTCAGCCACGGCGGCAAAGGCTGGTGGGATCCGACCAGTGACGCCAAAGGCGACGTCTTCGGACTGGTTCAGCTGTCAACGCCGGAGCAAGATTGCATCGCTTTCCGGAGCAAAGATGCATCAATGATGCCGACGAGAATGCCCTCGAGCATGGGCTTGTTTGGTGCGCGTCAGGTTGGGGTCGGATCGTCCTTGGGCTCGTCGACGTTTTGGCGACGTGAGCGGCGCTTGCTCTGGTTGAGCCTGTAGCTGTCGCCGTTCATTTCCAGGATATGGACGTGATGAGTGAGGCGATCGAGCAGCGCGCCGGTCAGACGCTCGGACCCGAACACGCTGGTCCATTCGTCGAATGGCAGGTTCGATGTGACGATGGTTGAACCGCGCTCATAGCGCTGGCTGAATATTTCGAACAGCAGCTCGGCCCCGGTCTGGGAGAGAGGGACATATCCAAGCTCGTCGATGATCAGGAGCTTGTATCCGGCGACCTGCCGCTGCAGACGAAGCAACCGCTTCTCATCGCGAGCCTCCAGCAGTTCATGAACAAGAGCCGCGGCTGTATAGAACCCGACCGATAGCCCTTTCTGGCAGGCGGCGAGACCGATCCCGAGAGCGATGTGCGTCTTGCCGGTTCCGCTGTTGCCGACTGCGATAACGTTTTCGCGACGGGTCGCGTACTCGGAACGGGCGAGTTCCAGGACGAGGGTTTTGTTTAGCGAAGGAATCGCCGCGAAGTCGAAGCTGTCGAGGCTCTTGACCGCCGGGAACCGCGCTTCCTTGATCCGACGCTCCACCATGCGTCGTTCTCGATCGATTAGCTCCAGTTCGACGAGGCGCAGGAGAAAGCGGACATGGTCGAGACCCTCGGCGGCGCATTGCCGAGCAAGCTTCTCATACTCGCGCAAGAACGTAGGCAGCTTGAGCGCCTTCAGGTGATGACCGAGCAGAAGTTGCGGCGTATCGGTCATGACGACGCCCCCGTCAGCAAGCTCATGTAGGTGCTAGCCGACGTCATCGTGACCTGCGCCCGCGGCAGATAGGGATAGACCGTCATGTCGAGGCGCGGCGGGCGCCGTTCGATGTGACACAGGATCAGGTGCTTCACGGCGTCGAAGCCGATTGCTCCGCGCGCGATGGCGTCGCGGGCCGCGGCGGCGACGTCGTCGAGAGGGAACACTTCCATCAACCGCAGAACCTGCACGAACTCGCGCTTGCCCTGCTTGCCCATCCGGGCTTCCAGAAGACGCCGGAGGGTCATGAACTCTTCCGGCAACCGCCAGCCGGCCAGCGGCGCCGCCTGGTCGAGCGCGTTGATCTTCTGTTCGATCAACGCCAGATAGTGCAGCGGATCGAATATGAAGTCGTGGCGCTCGTAGGAACGGGGATGACGCGCAATCACTTCCGCGCCGCATGAGATCACCACGTCATCGACATAGCCGCGAACAAGCACGTCGCGATGACCGTACGTCGTCGGGACCGAGTAGTCGTTGAGCCGGTAGCGAACCAGTGACAGCGAAGAGACTTGTGTCGCGACCTTCTCGCAGGCGTCGTAGGGCGGCGGCAGGGGCCTCTGGAACGCGGCAAGATCGCGCTCCAATCTCTGGGCGATCGTCTCGTTATGGCCGCGCAAGCGGTCCGCCATCCGACGACGGCAGCATTCGACAAGATAGGCGTTCAACGCTTCGAAGCTCTCGAAGACCGGAAGCGGAACGAGGAAGTTCCGTCGCGCGTAACCGACCAGCCCCTCGACTTTACCCTTGTCGTTGCCCTTGCCAGGCCGGCCAAAACGATCCCGGAATAGGTAGTGTGATTGCAGCTCGGCGAAGCCGCGCGTCCGCTGCCGCTTCCCGTCGCCAAGAATGCGAGCCACGGCGATCTTGGTGTTGTCATAAAGGATGGACTGCGGAACGCCGCCAAAGAAGCTGAACGCCCGAACGTGGCCGTCGCAGAAGGCTTCCGTCGTCTCGGCGGGATAGCCGACCACGAAGCAGGCGTCCGAGTGCGGCAGGTCAAAAGCAAAGAAGTGGATCTTGCGCTCCACGCCGCCGATGACGCCGATGGCTTCGCCAAAGTCGACCTGGGCATGTCCCGGCGGATGCTCCAACGGCACAAACATCTCTTGAGCCCGCTGACGCCAGCCCGCGACGTAATCCTTCACAATCGTGAGGCCGCCCGTGAATCCGTACTCGTCCCGGAGACGCTCGAAGATCCGCTTCGCCGTATGTTGCTGTTTCCTCGGGCGCGACTTGTCGTCGAAGAGAACCCGGTCGATCACCGGGATGAGCGGATCAAGCTTCGGCCTGGCCGGCGGCTTTGTGCGTACGTAACCCGGCGGCGCGGTGAACTTCATCATCTTGGCGACCGTGCGAGGGTCGATGCCAAACCGGCGCGCCGCCGCGCGATGGCTCAACCCCTCGATCTGAACCGCGTAGCGAACGCGCCCATAAAGCTCCACGCCCTTCATCCCCCACCCTCTGCCCACCCAATGCAAAGGGATATCTGCTGCCGGACTTTTGCTCCGGCGCTACCGGAAAATCCGGCCGCTTCAGTGAGGGATTATTGCTCCGGCGCTTACACTATATCGAGACCGCGTTCACGGCCGTGCAAAATGGTTATTGGTCGCGCCGCTCTTGCGCGATCTCTCGACCGATTGTCGGGGAGAACTAAGCTCGCCGATGCCGTTGCAGTATGATTGACGTCACACTGTGGATCGGAGCGTCATGGCAGACCCAGCTCTCACCAAATCCTCCGAGGCCCAGGTTCGGTCGGTGATCGATTCGTGGGCGCAGGCCATGCGAGCCAAAGACGCGGACGGAGTAGGGGAGCATGCAAAGTCGTGGGGGGCCGGTAAATTTTGAACGCTAAGCTCCGGGCCTTTGGCAAGGAGACGGCGCTGTGGGGAAGCTGGTTTGGCGGGTGAAACTTGTGGCCGAGACAGGCGGACCAGCGACCGAGATCGAGGTGGCTCGAATAGAAAGGGAGGATTGGCCGGTTCCTGAGACGCTCGGCCTGTCGCTGGATGAGGGCAAAAGAATTGCCGCGGCTATCCAGGCTGAGATGGTCCGCGCGCAAGCATCGACGATGAGTGAGCATTTCAGATCTTGTGGGCATTGCGGGTTGAATTTGTCCAGCAAGGGATATCGGAGCATGACCTTTCGATCGCTGTTCGGCGACGTGCCGCTCAGAGTTCGGCGATTTGTCGGTTGCCGATGTCAGGGCCGACAGGAGGGGCCAAAAAGCTTCTCGGCGTTGGCTCTTGACGGCGGCGTAGCGCCGGAACTTGTCTATTTGACCGCGAAGTTCGCCGCCCTTGCACCATTCGCAAGAGCGGCAGGTCTTCTCGCCGAGTTGCTGCCTGTCGGCGGTGCCGTCAACGCCGGCACGGTGCGCAATCGAACCCGCCGCGTCGGTGAGCGGATGGCGCGGCTGCGTCCCGCCGAAGCTCCCGATCCGGACATCGACGCGGTGACGCCCGCGGTCGTGATCGGCCTCGACGGCGGCTACCTGCGCAGCCGACATCGGCGCCCCGAGCGCAATTTCGAAGTGGTCGCTGGCAAGGTGCTCAATCTCGATGGGTCGCAGCACCGCTTTGCCTTTGCTCGCAATGGCGATTCAGCGAACGAGTTCGCCGAGGCGCTCGTGACCGCCGGAGTCCGCACCGGAACGCCAGCGACGGTGCTGTCCGATGGCGACGCCGGGCTGTGGAAGCTTCAGCGCCAGGTCATGCCCGAGGCAACACTGGTCCTCGACTGGTGGCACATCGCGATGCGCTTTGAGCACGCTCTGCAAGCGGCCCGCGGCCTGGGCGCGAATACGCCCGCTGGCCACCTTCGCGGCTATGCGGTTCGCGACCTCGAGGGCGCCAAGTGGTTGCTTTGGCACGGTCGTTCGAGTTCCTGCCTCGGGCGCTTGGCGAAACTGGCGGGCTGGTTCGGCGCTCTCATGTCCGCGATACGCGCGGCGCGCTCACGAGCGAAAAGTACATCCGTGAGCTGATCCAATACCTTCGGGCCAATCACAGCGCGCTGGTAAATTATGGGCGCCGCCGCCATGGAGGCCTGCCCATTTCAACCGCCTTCGTCGAGAGCGCGGTCAACGAGATCGTGTCAAAGCGCATGATCAAGAAACAGCAGATGCGGTGGAACAGGTGGACTGTGCAACCCTTCCTTGACGTGCGCACGGCGGTTCTCAACGGAACGCTGCAGGGTTCATTCAAGCGGCGCTACCCAGCTTTCCGGATGGGCCATGACAATCACATTGCGCAGCTCGCCGCGTGAGACACCCCACTATCTTGCATGCTCTCCGTCACTAACGCGAGGTATTTCCGCGTGCTCTGGCTGCCGTCAACCAGCTGCGCCTAGAGGCTCACTGCCTCTAGCGTCTTGGCGCGATACTCATCGTCACCAAAGTGGGTTGCTGCGCCAATGATTCTTGTCCTACTTCCACTCCGCCATATGGTAAGTCAGGGGGGAGCCTCGCTATGTCCATAGAAACTCTCAGACAATCCGATGCAATCTCCGTTCGCGAGCTTGCGGATATGCGGAGCGCAGGAAAGAGGCATACCGTTCTTGACGTCCGAGAGGCGAGAGAGCTTGCGATTTGCCGACTGGACGGCGCTCTGCGTATTCCGATGGCGGAGATTTCGGCTCGCGCCGATGAGCTTCCGACGGACCGACTATTGGTGGTCGTCTGCCATCATGGCGCTCGCAGTCAGATGGTCGTCGATTATCTTCGAGACGCCGGATTTGATAACGCGGTCAACCTCGACGGCGGCGTTGATGCTTGGGCTTGCGACATCGATCCATCAATGCCGCGATATCGATAGCGTGCCCTCAAAGGGAGATTTGCGACGCATGCCGCTGAGTGAATCAATCGAAAAGCCCCTGATCGCCGAACGCGCGGTCAGCCCGATTGCCGTCTTCTCCAACACGTATGCGCGCTTGCCGGAACATTTTTTCGCGCGGCTTTCTCCGACCCCGGTCGCAAAGCCCCACTTGATCAAGTTCAACGAGTTGCTCGCCTCGGAGTTGGGCATCCGTACAGAAGGATTGGGACCGGATGAGTTGGCGGCGGTGTTTGCCGGCAACGTCATTCCGCCGGGCGCCGAACCGATCGCGATGGCCTACGCCGCGCATCAATTCGGCAATTTCGTTCCCCAACTTGGCGACGGCCGTGCAATCCTCCTTGGCGAGGTCTTGGACCGCAACGGCAAGCGGCGCGATATTCAGTTGAAGGGTTCGGGCCGAACGCCGTTCTCCCGGCGGGGCGACGGCCGCGCCGCGTTGGGGCCGGTCTTACGCGAATATCTGGTCAGCGAAGCCATGCACGCGCTCGGGATTCCGACGACGCGGGCGCTGGCCGCGGCCTTAACCGGCGAACGTGTTTTTCGTGACCGCCCGCTGCCCGGGGCTGTACTGACCCGCGTCGCATCGAGTCACATCCGCATCGGGACCTTCCAATATTTCGCCGCGCGCGGCGACATGGAAGCTGTTGAACGCCTCTCCGGCTACGTGATCGATCGTCATTTTCCGGAAGCGCGAGACTCTGAAAGACCGCCGCTGGCCCTGCTCCGAAGCGTTGTCGAGGGCCAAGCTCTGCTCGTTGCGCGTTGGATGCATGTAGGTTTCATCCACGGCGTGATGAACACGGATAACACGGCGCTTTCAGGAGAAACCATTGACTTTGGGCCGTGCGCCTTCATCGATTCGTATGATCCGGCGAAGACGTTTAGCGCGATCGATGAATTGGGGCGCTATGCCTACGGGAATCAACCGAAGATCGCGCAATGGAAATCTTGCAAGATTCGCCGAGACCCTGCTTCCGCTCTTGGATCCCAATCCTGAGCGAGCGGTCGAGCTCGCAAACGAGGCGATCTCCGCGTTTACCCCCCGGTTTCAGGAGCATTGGCTCGCCGGTATGCGCAACAAGCTCGGGCTCTCCAGCAGTGAAGACGGCGATCTCGACCTTGCCCAGGCGCTTCTCCGCGCGATGCATGAAAACGCCGCGGACTTCACATTGACCTTCCGTCGGCTGTGCGACGCGGCCGCGGATGAGAAAGCGGACATGAATGTGCGGGCCTTGTTCGCGAACCCCGCAGGCTACGACGATTGGGCCGCGAGGTGGCGATCGCGTTTGGCCGCTGAGACGCTTGAACCCAGCGCGCGCGCTCAGGCGATGAGAACGATCAATCCAGCCTTCATCCCGCGCAATCATCGGGTGGAGCAAGCGCTCAACACCGCGATCGAATATGGCGACTTCTCACCTTTTGCCGAGATGCTGACCGTGCTCTCGCGACCTTATGAGGATCAAGCGGCTTACGCAGACTACGCCGACGCGCCTGACGCGGATGAGCGCGTCTTCCGGACCTTCTGCGGGACCTGAATTCTTCGAAACCGCCTCCGCCGTGCGCGCCAATCGCCCTGGCCCTTGCCTCGCAACGAATGAGAGTTCGGCTACGTTCGCGGCCTATTCCAGAGGAGCGCACCGGCACGGTAAAATGGTTCAATGCGACGAAGGGCTTTGGGTTTATCCAACCTGACGCAGGCGGCGCCGACGTATTTGTGCATATCAGCGCGGTCGAACGGGCGGGCATGCGTGACCTGAATGAAGGGCAGAAGATTGCGTACGACGTTGTTGCCGACCGGCGCACCGGCAAATCCTCAGCGGATAATTTGAAGCCGGCCTGACGCGTTTGAGGCGCTGAAACCGGCTCGGCAAAGCCGCCGAGCTGGTCACGCTGATTAACGTCAGCCGCGACCAATCGCCACGCCGGACTACACGATCAGTATGATTCCCTGCGAGGGTCGTCTCGTCGCTGCGCGTATAGCGGCAGCATATGTTATCACCTGGGTGATGTAACGTTCTGAGGAGGCCGCGAACTCTCGATCAGTCTTGAAGTCCACCACGGTCCAACCGGCGAATTTGGGCCCCTCTTCCCAGAACGCGAGATCGACTACCCCCTCAACGAGGCTGCCGTCATCTAACTTGAGCACAACCGGTGTTTCGCGACGGATCGCCCTCTCTCTGGCGCTGTCGGCCGCCCTTCGCAAGAGCGGATGCGCGAGAGCCGCGCGAACCGCGACTACAGCGGCACTGACCTCAGTTTCGGTTGCTCCAATCATCTTTCCAGCAATCACCGCCGATGCTCGGACATCCTCTGTCTCGGCGTTGAGATCGACGGACGCCAAAACTGTGTGAACGAGAGCTCCGAATCGTCGCCCTCCGGGCCGATCAGGATCGTCACGCTCGACTTTGTCAATTTGGACCGAGAGATCAGCGAACCTTTCAGACACGTCCGAGCCCGTGAGCGCGGTTACCGTCCGGATGGAGAGGGATCGCTGCGAGCCCTGGCTCAAAAGATCGGTCTTCCGCTTTTTCCAAGCCGCGTAATCTTGCTCGCTCTCCGTACCTGCTGTCCCGTCGGGGCCGCCTTCAAGGATGCGCTGATGGCGCAGCGCTCCGAGTTCCTCCACTTCCAAACTCAACGCGGATGGGTCCCACCATATGACGTTCGGTCCTTCGTGCACCAGTCGATGTGACCCCGGACGGACAGATCCTTCAACCGGCGCCACACCTTGAGGACCCCTGTCGAGGACGCTGTCATCCCCAAAAGCAGGGCAACCGTCTGCGTCAGAGGGGGCGCGACGAAGAGCATCCGGTGGATAGAGCCCAGACTTGAGGGCATCCAGCCATCCATCAATCGGCTCGTCGCCGCATACCGGCGAGACCAGCAGGTCGCGCGCTCGAGTCGCAGCGACATAGGCAACTCTGACGGCCTCGGCCTGATCGCGACGCAACTCGTCGTTGGCGGCTTCCAACAATTCGATCGGAGCACACCCGCAGACCGCTTCCGCCCAGAGGCGTCGGGTAGAGTCAACATGGCGGCTAGGCTTGTCGCGCGCGGCATTGCAAGTCGGGTCGGCGAGAATGACAACAGGGAACTCCAGCCCCTTGGCCTTGTGCACGGTCATGATCCGAACACCCTCTACGCCTTCCTCGACGATCGGTGCTTCATCGGCTTCGCCACGTTCTGCGTCCGCCTCGAGTTTCTCCACGAACGCGCGGAAAGAGGAGGCGCCGCTTTCAAATTGGCGCGCCATGTCGATCAGTCTTTGACAGTTTGCAAGCGCTTGCTCGCCATTGGGCCAAAGCGCGATCCCGGCCTGCGCGCGCAATGTCGCGAGGAGCTTGGAGATCGTCTCCGCGATAGGGCGATAATTGCGACTTCCGTGAAGGGTTCTCAAGACCTCCAGCGCATCGGCAACCTCGACCGCGCCAGGACTGAGAACCGATCGATCGATTGTACGCATTGGATTGAGGCGCTGGGTCTTGAGCTCCCCGTCGAGAGCGACGTGCTGCCGAAAAACCAAGAGGGCCTCGTCGCCGATGGCGAAGAATGGACCTCGGAGGGTGGCGAACACACTCAGCTCATCGTCGGGCCATTCGATTGCCGTAAGAGCATTGCGGAGTGCGATAATTTCTTCTCTGTCGTGAAAAGAGCGTCCGCCGACCAGGACGTGAGGAACACGTCTCGCCTCAAGCCCACGAACATAGGCTCGAGTCATGTCAACGTCGAAATTGCGGAAGCGGCGGAACAAGATCGCGATATGGTGCGGCTGCACGGAAACCGAATTGCCACCCTCTTCGACCGTCCAACCACTCTCATTGACCAACCAGGCGATGAAAGCAGCGGCCGCATCCGGGAATGATTGCTCAATCCGGAAATTCACGACTTTGCCGTAGTCCCCATAGGGCCTCGGCACCGGCAGTGCGACAACCGTCGGTCGACCGACGATCTCCGGCCTTGACGGCCCGAGCGGAACATAAGCCGCTTGGCTGCCCCCCGCACCTAGCGCCATCGCCGGTGCGAAGGCCAGATTGATGAACGATTGAATTGAAGGCGGAGCCCGAAAGCTGGTGGTGAGGTGCAGGACCTCGGCGCCGAGACGTTGAAGGCGCTCCTTGACCTCCTCGTAGAGAGACACATCCGCTCTCCGGAACCGATAGATCGACTGCTTCGGATCGCCAACCAAGAAGAGTTTGCCAGGAATCGGTCGAGCGGTGTGCCAGCTCGCCTCGTTCGGATCGTCCGCTGCAAGCAACAACAGTATCTCCGCCTGCAACGGATCGGTGTCCTGGAATTCGTCGACAAAGTAGTGGCCGTAGCGCAGCTGCAGCTCGTGCCGAACGGCCGCGTTGTCGCGTACGAGATCACGCGCCTTGACGAGAAGATCAAGGAAGTCGAGCCGTCCCGCTCTGATCTTCAGGACGTCGTAGGCCCTGATGGGGGTTTGCAGAGCGTTGCGCAGGAGCGGAGCGAGATCCGCTTCGCTAGCTTCAATGAAGACGTCGAGACTGGTCTTGGCCCGGTCTCGGCGCGCGAGGACTTCGTCACGAGAAATGCCGCCAAAGCGCGTCCTCGGAGCGCCCTTCCGATTCCAACTTCGCCACCGTGCAACAGCACGAAGATCCGCCTCAAGTCCATCGTAGTCACGCCCGCGGACCGCCGCCAGCCGGGCCTCCTCCGCAACGAAGCGAGAGATCTCCGCGAGGTTTTGAGTAAGATGGTCGTCGCGCCAGGAGCTCTTGGCTGCGAGCTCACCGAGCGCGGAAAGTTCGGTCATCACGACATCAATGGCTCGATCTCGCTCAAACGGCTGACGCCGCCAGGGCGTCGGGAAGTCACGGTGATCACGGAGTGTATGCATCGCGGTACGCAGCTGTTCCCGCGGGGAGCTCCAGCCCGATCGGCGGCGAAGGATGCGACGTACTCCCTCGGGCGGATCGGCGAGTACGGTTTCAAACCAGCTATCGAAAGCCTCGTCGGCAAGTTTCTGCGCTTCGTCTTCTGAGGCGACTTCGAACAGAGGATCGATGCCCGCCTCGATCGGCCGCTCGTGTAGGAGGTCGCCGCAGAATGAATGGATGGTGCCGATCCGCGCCAGCTCCAGCTCCTCGAGCGCACGATCTAACCGGCGGTGCTCCTGAGGCGTGGCGCCCGCCCTTGCCTTTTCGATCTCGGTCCGAAGGCGCAGCTTCATTTCACCCGCCGCTTTCTCGGTGAAGGTGACCGCGACGAGGTGGTCGAGGAGGCCCAGGCCTGCACGAAGCAATCCGACGATCCGCCCGACGAGAGCGGTGGTCTTGCCAGTTCCGGCCGCCGCCTCGACAAACAAGGTATCGCCAAAATCCTCTTGAATGCGACGACGCGCTTCGGCATCCGCAAAGTCGCTCATGGCAGCGCTCGCAGGGCTTGAAGCGGAGCCAGCTGTGCCTGCGATTTTCGCGCCGTGCGGCGCTCTTCGTACGGGCCGCAAACGACGCGAAAGTCGCAGATGTCACATCGTTTGCTGTCAGGTGCGGCAGGTAGGAAGGGCTGCGCGAGAGCACCTCCAATCGTCTCCGCGATCTCACCGGCCGAACTGCGTGCCTTTCCGTCGAGGGGGACAACGTGCTCCGCGAAGCCGCCGGCCGAGGTGCAAAAGTAAAGTCGCCCTGATGTGACACGCGCGTGGTCGGCAAGCAGCTTTTCCGCAGCGAGAGCGTAGAGCAGCGGTTGGAGCGTCCTTCCCCCCGCGGTCAATTGGGCTTGCTTGGCGTCCACCTTCCCGGTCTTGTGATCCGTGACGCGAGCGGTTCCGGAAGGATGGCGTTCGACGAGATCGATCGAGCCGCGAAGCTGAATGCCGCAATCAAGATCGACTACCCCGGGCACCGAATGCGAGTCCTCTCGGCGTCGCTCCCTCTTTTCCTTCAGTCCAAACGAAAGCTCGAAGAGCCAGGGAACGTAGCCGGACTCGTCCTCGCTCGCCCGCCGTAGCCACTCGCGAAGGTCCGCCCGAACTGCTGCGATGCCATCATCCCAAACGCGATCAATGGCCGGCGCCAGATCATCGCGATAACGGCTAGCGACTTCCGCAACGATGACGTCCAAGCGCTCTTGGGCCTGCCGCAGGTTGCTTGGCCGCACCGGCAACAGTCCATCGCCTTGAAGCCGAGCGAACAAGTCAAACTGAACCTCGTGGATCAGCGATCCGCGCTGCAATGGGTCCAGTTCGTCGATCGCCTCTGGGACCTCGCGCGGAGAAAGGCCGTGGATCGTGTGAAGGAAGAATTGATAGGGGCATTTGGCATACTGTTGGAGCGCCGTTGGCGAGAAGCTGCGAGCCCCCAGCGCGTGTTTTGCCATGATTGCTTGGACCGCGTCGGAACGACTGAGCAGCCCGTCGCTCACCGTCCAAGTCCTGCCCCATCGTTGATATCGAGCTCGCAGCGCTCGAGCGAGAAATGAGTTTGCCGTGACTAAGTGTCTTACAGCGCCGAGAGTTTCCCGCCCTTGAGTTTCCACAAGGTTGAGAACGGCGAGATCGTATTCGGCGTCGTCAATGGCGTCGGTTGGCTCAGACGGGGCCGGCCAACCGAGGCGCGCATTCGTCGCTGTCTCGGCACGTCGCGCAAGCTCGGCGAAATCCGGCAAAGACCCCTCGACGGCTCGAAAGACTTCGAGACCGTAGAAGGAGGGGACGCGAGGTCGACCTTGTTCGAGGTCCAAACGGGGATAGGAGAAGCAAATCCGCTCATCCGCCGCTCCCGCGACCAAGGCGAGCGCAAGACGTTCTTCTTCGACTCGGTTCTGGCTCGTCGTCAGGCCGCCGATTTGCTGGCGCGCCGCGTCGAGCAAAATGGGCTCTTCGACGATCTTATGCGGAAACATTTTCTCGGCAAGGCCGGGCACGAAGATGGCATCGAAGCTCATGCCCCGCGCGGCTTCAATCGGCGCCACGAACACCTTCCCGTAACGCAGGGAAGCAGGCGGGACAGCAACCTCAAGGAGCAAGGGCTCGAGCGACAACAGGACTTCGTTCAACCCGACCGGGCCGATTGGCCCCATCGGCGCCAACTCTGCCAGCAGCGCCAACACCCGGTCAGGGTGTTTGAGCGATCGCGTGGCGAGAGCAGTCAATTGGTCGAGCCACTCGGCCCAATTTGCTGACCTAGGCAGGCCATCGAGCTCATCGATCAGGGGAAATGCATACGCTCCAAAGGAGGCTAGGTCCTCAATCGCCCGCGCGATGGTCGCAGCTTCCGCTTCGTATTCCGCGGCAAGTTCGGAAAGCCTCAGCTTAAGATCGTTGGCAAGCCCGTCCACGCGCCGTCGCCACCGATCGCGTCCTCCGATTACCGCCGCCTCGACTAGCAAACGCTCCCAACGCCGTGGCGCTCTCAACTGCCCAGCTGCGACGGGCGCTCCGTCGATGGCGTCGTCTTCGGGTGTTGCTGTTGGAGAAGACTTAGTCGCGTCATTTGCAGAGAATTGAGCAAGTTCCCAATCGGGCGGGAACCACCGTTCGCCGGCCGGAGTCGCGCCGGGGGGCCCGCCGTCAGCCATTGCATTAGGGACCTGTCCCAGCGAAAGATACTCAGCGAACCTCCGGGCCGACAAACCATCGGCGGCGCATTTGAGGAGCGCGCAGAAAGCCCGCCCGGCTGGATCGGGCCGCACAGCGCCGCGCGCGTAGTGAGCCGGGATACCGGCCCGGCCAAACGCCTCCTCGAGGTATGCGCGATACCCCGCGGGCGATCGCAGCAGCACCGCGATCCGGTCAAAGGCGAGTCCATTGCGAGCGAGCGATAGTACCCGGCGCGCAATCTCGACGCATTCCCGTCCCTCGCCAGGCGCCGAGAACATTTCAACCGTGTGGTCCGCCGTCGTGTCGAGCGAACCGCCCTGCTTGAAGAGCCGCCGTTGGAGGTTCTTGAGAGCCCCTGCGTTCGTCGAAGCCTTGTCGTCGCGATTTGCTTCTTGATCGAGATCACCAACTTGTACGCCGAGTAGATCCCGCAGAGCGCCAAGAGTTGGGTCGTCTGCAGTGGGCGCCGTGGCCAACACTTCGGGTGCGGCCGAGGCAAGCGAGTGAATGAAGGTACGCTCTGCTTCATTGCCTATGGGCACGTCAAGTAAAAGCATCGGTAGGCCGATCAAGTGCGGCCTCGCGCGGCCAATCGCACCGGCCGCTTCGGTAGCGACCTCGAGCACGCCGGCCCAATCGGTCAGCCCCGCTTCCTTGAGCCCGACGTGATAGGCTTCGACTAGCGGCACGAGATAGGGAGCCGAGTTCAGGGAGAGCGTTTGGGGGGATATGCGCAAGCCGTAATTCGGCAATCACGCTGGCGACGGCGCGTGGAAATCCAGGGGTAGCTTGAACCGATTGATAGTGACTGAGCTTACCCTCCGCGTTTATCTGGTGTACGAGCCGCGCGACAATGGCGTCCGCGCCAATTCGGGTGAGCGGAGTCAGCCCGCGCGCCGCCAGAACGGGCGCAGCTATCGTGAAAGCTAACTGCGGCAGCGTGAACCGATGCCAGCCGAACGCTGCGCCTTTCCTCTCTGCAACGGTGCGCGCAAGTTCATTGGCCGCATCCAAGGTAGCTCCGATGAGAAGCAGCTCTTCATCGGGGTCCCCAACTCGTCATCGCGGCCGCGGGCGGGCTTGCGCTGGGTGGACCGGGGTTGCCGGAGCACCGCGCACGCGCGACGCTCCGACACCCTCAGCTCGGCCTTGACCTTGTCCACGCAGCCCCGGCGACGGCGGCTTGAAGTTTCCCCGGGCCGCCTCCGTCAGGATCAGCTTGTCCAAGGTGAGGTCCGACACCGCTCGCCGGAGCCGCGTATTCTCCAGTTCCAAATCCTTCAGACGCCTCACCTGGTCGCTCTTCAGACCGCCATACTCCGCCCGCCAGCGGAAGTAAGTCGTCTCCGTCACCGAGATCGTCTTCACCGCCTCGGCGATCGACTTGCCCTGACCCGTCAGGACATCAACCTACGCAACTTGCGACGATCTCCTCCGCTTGTGCGCTTGATGCCCATCGCTCCATCTCCAAAAAATTCCTCGACCAACATACGGATGATCACTTCAAGGCAGACCAGTCGCGGCCTTCGAGCCACACCTCGGCGCGACGGAAACGCGCGCACGCCGCGGAAGACTTGACGGCAATCTGGCTCATGGCAGAGCGGCCTAGTGTTCCTTCGTTGATGACAGTTTATGTATCGGGCGTTGTCATTGTCGATGGATCGAAAAGCTGTGTCCAGCGCACGGCTTATTCACGCGCTCGTCAATGCCGAGGGACTGGCGATGCGCGGGGTCGTCCAATCCGCTGACGTGCAGGATCGCGGTGGGCGGCCTTCGTTCTGAACAGGAGCGAGGGCGCTTTCCGTTGCTGGATGTCGTCTCCGCCCACGGGAGCTACAACGCCCGTCAGGTCGCCGCCACCGTCGCCAGGTGGGCGTGCTCCAGGCTCGAAATCGTCAAGCCGACGGAGGTTGTGATCGTCCGGCAGCGCTCAGGACGGCTGTTCTCCCCGGCCAAGTTCGCTGAAATTCGTGATCGTCACGTCTGCGTCCGGGAAGCGGGCGGTGATCTCGAGCGTGCCGCCGAGCGCCTCGATATAGCGGCGGAGGTTGCTGACATACATGTCCGCCCGCTGTTCCATCTTCGCAACGGCCGGCTGTCCGACATGCAGGTCTTGCGCGAGATCAGCCTGAGCCCTACCCCGGACCTGACGGAGTTCGCGGAGCGCCATCTGGCGCAGTAGGCCCTTGGTTGCTTCGGCGTTGCGCGCCTGGCGCTCCGGCGACATGGCTCTGCGGAGTTCCTTGAATGAGCGGTGTCCGGTCATAGCAACCCTTCCTTTCGAAGCTCCGCCAGGTATTCGTCATAAAGTTGGTCGGCTATCGGGATCATGGTTTCGTAAAACCGCTTGTCCCCAACCTTATTGCCGCCGATCAGCAGAATGGCAGTCCGGCGCGGGTCAAAGGCATAGAACACGCGGTGCGGCTCACCGCCGCTTTGAATCCGAAGCTCCCGCATATGCGTATGTCGAGACCCCTCGATCCCGGAGGAGTAGGGGAAGGGAAGCTGGGGACCCTTGGCCTCCAGAAGCCCAACCACCCGGTCGATGTCGTCCTGGACGACGTCGACCAGCCCTTGGTACCAGCCGCCGAATTCGTCGGTGAATTCGACATTCCAACTCATTCGGGGCCAGCCCAATATATTCCACCAAGGGAATACTGCAAGATCATTCCGTCAGCGGCATAAAGCGGTCGTATGAGCTGGGCGGAAATGGGTCAAGTTTCGTGGAACGAGCGCGGAGATAGCCGACGCCGCTGCGGCGAATCGTCCCTATTCCATTGTGGCGCGTTCCGGACGGCTCCCCGCATCATATTGATCGATTGGGATCTCGGTCCTGATTTTGCAGAGTAACAAATATTGTCTGGGACCAATAGGGGTGATCTTGACTGACATGGTCAAGGACAAAACGGCTCACGACGAAACCCGCCGAAGACTGGTTGAGACGGGCACGCGCAACCGCCTCGTGCACGTCAACCGAGCCAGCACGCGTGGCAATGTTCTCAACGTAGCAGATGCGCGGTCGGACGATGTCTATGAACTCCTGGCGGGCGGAGCGCTTACGCCCTTCCTACCCGCCCGACCGGGGCGCACGAGCGAAGTGGAAGGATCGAACGCACTTGCGCTCCCCGGGGCTCAGGACGGTGCGGATGCTTTGCAAACCCGACTTGAGCCGGAGGCGCTGCAAAAGAAACTCCTCAAAATCGCTCGCGAGGCACAGACCGCCGAGGAAGAGTCGGGCGTCAATATCCTCTATCTCGCTCTCGGTTTCTTGACGTGGTTCGAAGACGAATCGTCGAGCACAGCCCGGGAGGCTCCGCTCGTCCTTCTCCCCGTGGAACTCGTCCGGAACTTACGAACGTCTTCTTATGAGCTCCGGCGCCGCCAGGACGACATCCTTACGAACCTGCCGCTTCAACAGAGGCTGCACGACGATTTCGGCATCGATCTTCCCGAGCTTGATGTCGAGGAGGAGTGGCGGCCTTCGGATTATTTCGCTGCAGTGTCGACCGCTACCGCGTCGCGCAAGCGATGGAAGATCGATTCGGACGCGATCCATCTTGGCTTCTTCAGCTTCAACAAGCTCCTCATGTATCGGGACCTCGCGGTTGACGCCTGGCCGGAGGACGCGCTTGCAACCCACCGTCTGACGCGCGGGCTCCTCTATGAAGGTTTTGAGGGCGAAGAGCCGGCGCTCCGCCCTGAGGATCGCCTGGACGAAGTTCTCCCGCCGGAGAAGCTTTTTCATGTGGTCGACGCCGACGCCTCTCAGGCGACCGTGATCGAGGAGGCGCGGCGCGGCCGCAATCTCGTCGTCCAGGGTCCGCCCGGAACCGGAAAGTCGCAGACCATCACCAACATCATCGCCGCTGCGGCGAGCGAGGGAAAGCGAGTGCTATTCCTCGCTGAAAAGATGGCTGCGCTGTCAGTTGTGTACGAACGTCTCGTCAAGTCGGGGCTGCGCGATGTCTGCCTGGAGCTACACTCAAAGACCGCCAACAAGAAGTCGACGCTCGGCGAGATCGCTCGGACCTTGTCGCAAGCTACGGCAACGCCAAATATCCCTGGCCCGCCGACCGCGCTTAAGGAGGCGCGGGACCGGTTGAACGCCTTGGGCAACCTGCTTCATCGTCAAATCGGGACGAGCGGGGAGACTCCTTATTCCGTTCTTGGACGGCAATCGCTTTTTCTCGGCACAGGACGCCCCCCGCCGAGCCTCGATTCCGACGCCATCACTGCGTTGTCGCGCGAGCAGGAAGCCTCCGTGGTCGAGATCGTCAGAATCTATGGCGGCCTCAGCGCAGCAGAACGAGAGCATGCAAGATAGTGGGGTGTCTCACGCGGCGAGCTGCGCAATATGATTGTCATGGCCCATCCGGAAAGCTGGGTAGCGCCGCTTGAATGAACCCTGCAGCGTTCCGTTGAGAACCGCCGTGCGCACGTCAAGGAAGGGTTGCACAGTCCACCTGTTCCACCGCATCTGCTGTTTCTTGATCATGCGCTTTGACACGATCTCGTTGACCGCGCTCTCGACGAAGGCGGTTGAAATGGGCAGGCCTTTATGGCGGCGGCGCCCATAATTTACCAGCGCGCAGTGATTGGCCCGAAGGTGTTGATTTCCACTGAGAGCTGACCCGGGCAGCACGGGTTTTTCCACCGAGAACTGACCCATGTTCGAACCTCGCCCCCTTGACCTACGCGGGGGGCATCGGAGTGATCGACATGGAGTTATTGAGCGTCATCCGACGTTGGCATTATCGAGATCATTTCTCGATCCGAGAGATATCTCGACGCACTGGGCTGTCGAGGAACACGGTCCGCAAGTACCTGCGTTCGGACAGCGTCGAACCGAAGTTTGCCGTCCCAGATCGGCCGAGCAGGCTGGACCCACACGCCGACAAGCTGTCGCAGATGCTGCGGCAGGAGGCGGGGAAGTCGCGAAAGCAGAAGCGGACCGTCAAGCAATTGCACGCTGATCTAGCCGCCCTCGGCTACGACGGCTCGTACAATCGCGTGGCGGCTTTCGCGCGCGACTGGAAGGCAGCCCGGCAGCGAGAGCAGAAGACGACTGGCCGTGGCGTGTTCGTGCCGCTGGCATTCCTGCCTGGCGAGGCATTCCAGTTCGATTGGTCAGAGGATTGGGCGGTCATTGCCGGCGAGCGGACCAAATTGCAGGTCGCTCACTTCAAGCTCTCCTATAGCCGCGTCTTCATTCTCCGCGCCTACCCGCAGCAGACCCACGAGATGCTGTTCGACTCGCATAATCACGCCTTCCGCGTGCTGGGCGGCGTGCCGCGGCGCGGCATCTACGACAATATGCGAACCGCCGTCGACAAGATCGGGCGTGGGAAGGAACGCCAGGTCAACGCGCGGTTCTCGGCGATGGTCAGCCACTTTCTGTTCGAAGCCGACTTCTGCAACCCGGCCTCCGGGTGGGAGAAAGGGCAGATCGAGAAGAACGTCCAGGATGCTCGCCATCGGCTCTGGCAGCCGGCGCCCAGCTTCCCCTCCTTGGCGGCGCTAAACGACTGGCTGGAGACGCGCTGCCGGGAGCTTTGGGCGCAGACCCCACACGGGTCGCATCCTGGCATGATCTCTGACGCCTGGTCTGAAGAAGCCCAACATCTGATGCCGCTTCCCAGGCTATTCGACGGTTTTGTCGAATACGCCAAGCGCGTCTCGCCGACGTGCCTGATCCATCTGGACCGCAATCGCTATAGCGTGCCGGCGTCCTTCGCCAATCGCCCGGTCAGCGTGCGGGTCTATCCCGAGCGGATTGTCGTCGCCGCCGAGGGGCAGATCATCTGCGAACACCGCCGAGTCTTTGCCCGCTCTCACGAACGAACGAGTACGACGACCGTTTTCGATTGGCGGCACTATCTGGCGGTCATTCAACGCAAACCAGGCGCACTCCGCAACGGCGCGCCGTTCGCCGAACTCCCGCCCGCCTTCCGAACTCTGCAGCAGCGCATGCTCAAGACGCCCGGCGGCGACCGCGAGATGGTCGAGATTCTGGCTCTCGTCCTCCAGCACGACGAGCAGGCCGTGCTCACTGCCGTCGAACTCGCATTGGAGGCAGGCGCCCCAACCAAGACGCATATCCTGAACGTGCTGCACCGATTGATCGACGGCAAGCCGATCGACCCACCAGCCGTAAAGCCGCCCAATGCTTTGACGCTCACCACCGAGCCGCAGGCCAACGTCGAACGCTACGATGCACTGCGCAAAGTCCGGGAGGCGCGCCATGCGTCATAATCCCGCCGCTGGCGCGATCACCATCATGCTACGCAGCCTCAAAATGCATGGCATGGCTCAGGCGGTCGGCGAGTTGACCGAGCAAGGCTCCCCGGCCTTCGAAGCCGCTTTGCCGATCCTGTCGCAGCTTCTGAAAGCGGAGACGGCCGACAGAGAGGTCAGATCAACGGCCTACCAGCTCAAGGCGGCGCGCTTTCCGACGTATCGCGACCTCGCCGGGTTCGACTTCGCCAGCAGCGAGGTCAACGAGGCGCTCGTACGACAACTCCATCGTTGCGAGTTCCTGGAAGATACTCACAATGTCGTCCTGGTCGGCGGCCCCGGCACGGGTAAGACGCATCTCGCTACGGCGATCGGCGTCCAGGCCATCGAGCATCACCGCAAGCGCGTCCGGTTCTTCTCCACGGTCGAACTCGTCAACGCTCTCGAACAAGAGAAGCTTCAGGGCAAACCCGGCCAGATCGCGGCGCGGCTCACCCATTCCGATCTCGTCATCCTCGACGAACTCGGCTACCTGCCGTTCAGCGCCTCCGGCGGGGCATTGCTCTTCCATCTGCTGAGCAAGCTCTACGAGCGCACCAGCGTCATCATCACGACCAATCTCAGCTTCGGCGAGTGGGCCACCGTGTTCGGCGACCCGAAGATGACGACCGCGCTGCTCGATCGTCTTATACCAAAGGTCATAACGACCGACCGATGTGGGCCCAGTCTGGCATTCCGATGGATGTGACGCGTTCGGGATCGGTGATGAGATTGCGCCATGCGTTGCAGGCGGCGTCGACGATGGCGTCGTAGTTTTCGAAGACGGTGTTGGAGAGCCAGTTCTGGCGCACATACTGCCAGACGTTCTCGACCGGGTTCAGTTCCGGAGCGCGGGAAGGCAGGAAGATCGGCGTGATGTTTTCGGGCATGTCGAGCTTGCCCGTGATGTGCCATCCGGCCCGGTCCAGCAGCAGCGCGGCGTGGGCGCCCGGAGCGATGTTGCGCGCGATTTCGTCGAGGTGAAGCTGCATCATCTCGGTGTCGGCGTAGGGCAACGCCAAGGCGGCTCCGACGCCCCGCGCCGGGCAGATCGCGCCGAACAGATAGGCGTTGGCGTAGCGCTGATCGGCGGGCTGTCGCGGTCGCGTTCCGCGCCTCGCCCATTGGCGGACAAGGCCGTTCTTCTGGCCAATTCGGGCCTCATCCTGGAACCAGATTTCGACCGGCGTCGCCTCGGGCAGGCCTTCGAGATGAGCCGTCAGCGCGCGCGGAAAGTTTTTTTGAAAGCCTCGACGATCCGCTCGTCCTGCGCCGGATGACGCGGCCTTGCGCTTATGTGCGAGAAGCCGATCTTGTGCAGGAGTTTCCCGACATAGCGGGGATGAAAGTCGACGCCGAACCGCTCGGCGATGACCCGCTTGAGATCGACCCGCCGCCAGCGCACGACCCCGTCTTTTGCCCGATCCGGGCCGGCTTCCACGATCTGCGAAAACGCCGCCATCTGCTCTTCCGACAGGCGCGGCTTGGGGCCATCCGTCCAGTTGTCGATCAGGCCCTCCGGCCCCGACGCGTTGAAGCGATGGACCCAATCGCGCAGCGTCTGGCGATCCATGCCGCCGATCTTCGCCGCCGACCCGCGATCCATTCCATCCCGAACCGCAGCCAGTGACAGAAGCCGACGGCTCTGGTTGACGGTCTTCGACCGCCGGGCCAAACCCCGAATCTCCTCGACCGAGTAGTCCTCTCGCAACCTCACCGCTGACCGCATGGCCCAATCCTCCATGCCGCCTTGAATCAGACCAGACCCGATTCGGGAATCCCCCCGTGAGTCAGCCGGCGGGGCCTTTGGTATTACCTACCGCTGCCACATCCTCGAAACCGGAAACGACAGCTTCCGCTTCAAAAACAGCTCGGCGAATGCCGCCAAACCCGCAAAGGAGAAATCTCGGAACTTGACGAACGCCTGAACCCGAAACCATCATCAAGCCGGGTCAGTTCTCAATGGAAACCCCGGGTCAAATCTCAGCGGAAATCGACAGCCCGCGCAAGCGCTCGCCGGGGACCGTCAGGCTGAGACGCCGCTCGGGAAGCGCGTTGATCCGCCGCATCGCGATCGTCTGACCGGCGGCATTGCCGGCAGCTTCGCGACCTCGTCTTCCGTCCATGCGATGACCGTGGCGCCGGTCTTTCGCAATGGAAGATTCAACCGCTCGTGAAGCTCACGATACTTCCGATAGCCGGCCTTGCCAACATTTCGCCTCGAGAGTTCCGGGTTGAGTGTCAAAACCCGTATGCAGCAACCCGCTGTTGCCCTTACTCGCGCCGTTGAGAAAGTCCGCGTCCCGCTCAAGGATGATCGTCCGTGCTACCGCCAGCACGAATTCGCGGAAGATTGCGCACCCGACCACCCCCGCTCCGATTACGGCGACATCGAACGTCGTTGGTGGCGATGACCGAGCGGTCGTATTTGATAAGCTAATTTCATAGGTATGACTGCTCAGTCATGATAGGCTGCTGCCTCCAATCTCCGCAAGCGTGATTTGGGGCGACAGCGCCACCGAGTGTGTTAGCCATCGCTAAAAGACTAAAGATCGGGGTATTTTATGATTCCGGAGCAGCGGCGCGGGGCCATCCTCGAACTTGCCCGACGAAACAGCGAACTGAAGGTGGAGGATATCGCGTCCCGTTTCGGCGTCTCGCGCGAAACGGTGCGCCGCGATCTGGCTCGACTTGATGCAAAAGGCCTGCTGAGGCGTGTGCACGGCGGGGCCCAGAAGCCTCAGACAGCGGCCGAAGCGCCTTTTCACAAAAGGCTGACTGAGAACGCCGAGGCGAAAGAGCGCATTGCGCGGATGACCGCCAAGTTGTTCCAGGACGATGACACCTTGATGGTCGACACCGGTTCGACCACGCAGGCGCTAGCCCGCGAGCTTGGGCCCATGCGACTGATGATCATCACAAATTCCGTCGGACTCGCGCAAAATCTGTACGGCCCCGGATCGCTGGCTCGCGTTCAGCTCGTCGGGGGAGAGTACCGCGGAGAGACTGGCGAAGTGCTGGGTTCCGTCGCGCTCGACCAGATCCGCCGGTATCGCGCCGATCATGCGATTCTGACCGTCGGCGCGATCGACGCCGTCGGCGGATTCATGGACTTCGACGTCGAGGAAGCCATGGTCGCGAGGGCGATGATCCAGCAATCGGCGCGCGTCACAGTGGTTGCCGATCACTCCAAGTTCGGACGCGTCGCCATGGCGCAGGTCTGCCCACTGGAAGAGGTCGCTCGTCTTGTCACGGATCGGCGCCTAGACCCGGCCATGAACGAGGCCCTGCTGCGCGCGAACGTCGAGGTCCTGATCGCCGAATAGGGACGGAATACTTTGCGCTGTTGACTGAACGGTTGCCGTAGGCTTACCGTTCAGTCAACCGGACGGGCACCGGTTTTGGCCGAACGGCCGCAGTAATTCGGGTCGTTTGACCGCCGCGGCCCCGAGATGTGGGAGTACGCAAACGATGGACCAGACCCGCCGGCGATTCTTGGGCAACGCATCGGCCATGGCGGCCGCCGCTGGTTTTGAGGTCTCGCGCCCGCTCATCACTCGGGCCCAAGCACAAGACAAGAAAACGCTTGTGCTCGCGTCGATGGGCTCGGTTACAGGTAACTGGGATCCGACCTCGCACACGACTCTTGGCCAGCTGAGTTTCGAGTCCTTCATCTTCAGCCATCTGACGCGATCGCCGATGCGAGAGGGCAAGGTGGACGAGATCGAGCCGGACCTGGCGACGAGTTGGAAGCTCATCGACCCGCATACGCTCGAATTTCGTTCTGCGGAAGGGCGTGAAGTTCCACGACGGCAAGGAATTCAACGCCAAGGACGTGAAGGTTTTCTCGCGCGGGAGCCGCCCTTGATCTGCTTCTCGCGAGCGATAGCCTCGTCCATGCGTTCATATTTTTCTTTTCGTAGAAGACCAGCCGATTGCAGCCGTAGCGGCTCGAAAATCCGGGGGTCAGGCCCTCACGGTGCTGGAAGATGCGCTCCGCCAGGTTTGAGGTGACGCCGGTGTAAAGCGTTCCCTGCCTGCGATTGGCGAGGATGTAGACGCAAGGTTCGCGCGGCAAGGGGCTTCTCCTTTTCGGCGAAGCGCCGGGGATGGATTGTTGGGGTGGACGGCCCCTGAGGGGCATCTGTGTGCCATGATGAGGTTTGTCGAAGACTTCATCAGAGAGGAGCCGTCCATGGACCAGATTACGCGCATTGGGGTGGATACGTCGAAGCGTCTCTTTCAGCTGCACGGCGTCGATTTTGAAGATCGGCCGGTGCTGCGCCGGCAACTGACGCGCACCCGGGTGCTGCCCTTGTTCGAGAAGCTGGCGCCGACCTTGGTGGCGATGGAGGCGTGTGGGGCGGGGCATCATTGGGCGCGTGAGTTGACGCGGCTTGGGCACGAGGTGCGGCTGATCGCGCCCCAGCTCGCCAAGCCCTATGTGGCGCGCGGCAAGAACGATGCGGCCGATGCGGCAGCGTTGTGCCAGGCGGCAAGCCGGCCGCAGATGCGCTTCGTGCCGGCGAAATCGACGGATGAGCAGGCAGCTCTGATGCTGGCGGGCCAGCGCGAGCGGTTGGTTCGCCAGCGCAACCCAGCTCGTGAACACGATCCGCGGCCATGGGGCGGAGTTTGGCCTCGTCGCGGCCAAGGGGCCGGCGGGGATCGGGCCGCTCCTCGAGCGTTTGGCGGGGGCCGACATCCCTGCGTTGGCGCGCGATCTGTTCGCCGGGCTTGCGCAAGAGCATGCGGGCCTGTGCGCGCGGATCGCAGCGCTCGACCGGCGCCTGCGCGACTGGCACGCCAAAAATGAGGTCGCCCGGCGCTTGACGGCCGATCCCCGGCGTCGGCCGGCTGATCGCCTCGCTCCTGGTGATGAAGGCCCCAGATCCGCATCTGTTCAAGTCGGGGCGCGACTTCGCCGCCTGGCTCGGGCTGACGCCGCGCGACCATTCGACCGCCGGCAAGGCGCGGCCGGGGCGGATCACGCGGGGCGGCGATCCGATGCGGCGCAGCCTGCTCGTCGTCGGCGCGACGGCAGCGATTTGGCAGACGCGCCGGGGCGCCCGCGAAAAACCCGTCCGGCTGGGTGCTGGCGCTGTTGGAGCGCAAGGCGCCCAAGCTCGCGGCGGTCGCGCTGGCCAACAAGATGGCGCGGATCGCCTGGAAGCTGAGGGTGAGCGGCGAGCGCTACGCACGCGCCGCCATGGCTCCCGCGCCCGCAGCCGCCTGACGAGATCGGCGCGCGCGGACATTGTTTGAACGCGCCGGGCCGACCTTGCAAGAGACGGAGGAAGATGGACCGGATCGTTCGATCCGCAACGGGAGATAAACCGCGCGAAGCAACGGCCGTTCGAGGTCGCTGGATTGTTTGGATCTCCCCGCCCGCGCAAACCATCTTGGCCAGCAGCCCTCGCTGCACCAACAGGCCGGACACAGGCACGCAAGCCAACCCATGCCCGAAAAAATCCCTTCCCCAACCTTGCAAGCAAGCGGCCGTCCACACATGCTTCGTCGGCCTTTGGCCTCCTCGCAATGACGCGAGGTCGACCCTTAGTCCAGAGCCGTCATTGCGAGCCGAAGGCGAAGCAATCCATCCCGCGACACTAGGCCAGGTCCGCTATCGCCGCTCAGCGCGAGCGATCCAAGACGAAGGGTTGATCAATATGAAGGTTTGATGAAGCACTCCAAACATCGGTCCGCAACAGTTGGATTGACAAGAGGCAGTGTTGGTGGAAGTTTACCTTACGGCGGCGCCGGGATTACTCGAGCGGATGCGCCTCGAATGCGATTTCGTGAGCTCGCCGATCGATGGGGGTTCGAAATGGCAAAACTGATTTCAGGGAGAAGGACGGTTTCGGCCGCGGCGTTTCTGGCCGGTTCGCTTCGCTGCCCGCGTCGGCGGCTGTGATCTACAATGGCGGCGCGCCGGATCAGGGCGGGACGCTATACGCCCTCTCGCCCGCGGCGGTCGCAATAAGTTTTACGCTTTCGGCGGGCTCCAGCGTCGTGACCGGCGCCAACTGGTGGGGCGGCTGCTTCCCGGCGACCACCTGCGGTGCTTCACCGGACTTTACGGTTGGTTACCTTGCCGACGACAGTGGCATGCCGGGCGCCCCGATCGTGGAGGTGGATTTTGGCGCCGCGAACCAGACGGCGACCGGCAAAGTGATTGGCGGCCCGGGAGGATATGATGAATACGCGTATAGCGTGTCGTCCCCGCCGTACACTGGTTTGACGGCTGGGACGACCTATTGGTTCTTCATTCAGGAGAATAATGCTGAGCCGGGCGGCTCCTGGGGCGCCGAGACGACCTCAACGGCGCCAGCGGGCCAATTGGCGGCTCAATTTGACGTGCTCTCGCCCGGCGCATGGAGGTCATGCCAGAACAGTTGGCGTTCAATTTGACCTATTCGGCGGTTCCTGAGCCCTCGACCTGGGCCATGATGATCTTCGGCTTTGCCGGGCTCGGCTTCATCGGCTATCGGCAGGCCCGAAAGCCCATGTGCGCGATCGGGTAAGGCGTAAAAACCGCAGCGGCCGGGAGATTACCGCTCGACCCGCGCCCAGCCGTGCAGGCCGAGGCGCTCCTGAGGCAGGTAGCCCGCCTTGTAGCCCATCTTCTTCGACCCCTCGACCCAATAGCCGAGATAGACATGGGGCAGACCGAGCCGGCGGGCTTTCTCGATATGATCGAGAATGACGTAGCTCCCGAGCGACCGGCGCGCGACGTCGGGATCGTAGAAGGAATAGACCAGCGACAGGCCGTCGGCGAGGCGGTCGGTCAGACAGACCGCGAGCAGTGGCCCCGAGCCCGGCTGATCGCCAGTCCCTTCCCGCGCGCGATATTCGGTCAGTACGGTGTCGATATGGGTGTCCTCGACCATCATGGCGAAATCGAGCGACGACATGTCGGCCATGCCGCCCTCCGGATGACGGGCGTCGAGATAGGAGCGGAAGAGGACGTAGTGTTCGTTGGTCGGTTTCGGGGCGACAAAGGCCCCCACAAGGTCGGCGTTCGCTCGGGTCGCCCGGCGCTGGCTACCGGAGGGACGAAAATGGTCCACCAGCACGCGCACCGATACGCAGGCCCGGCAGCTCTCACACGCGGGTCGATAGGCGATTGTCTGCGAGCGGCGGAATCCAGTCTGGGTCAGGAGGTCGTTTAAAGGGGCCGCCCGTTTGCCGACCAGATGAGTGAAAATCTTCCGCTCTTGCTGGCCGGACAGGTAGGGGCACGCCGACGGAGCGGTCAGATAAAACTGCGGGGCGTCGCGCGCTTCCCTGCTCACGCCGTCTCCAACTCTCCACCGGAATTCGTCGCGGCTTTGAGCAATCCTCTCGACTTGCGCTCAAGCTGGCGAATCACAGCCTCCGGACGACCACGACGCCAGCGATGATATCATGCAGGCAACGCTTTTCCCCATCGACCAGCGACACCAAGAGGATCGGCGGGAAGAACCAGCTCACATAAAACAGCACCGCCTGAACGGCCGCATTGATGAACGGAACCCGCGCGCCGGTGTCCTGCATCCGCATTTCGAGATCCATCGCCCGCATGCCAGGCGTCGCCATTCTGGGGCCCGAGACGGTGAGCCCATTGTAGAAAAAGGCGACGAACGGATAGAGCGGCGGCAGGAAGAACAGCGCGAGCCCGAAGGTCAGCGCGATGGAAATCACCCACAGCACCGCCACCAGCAGGCTCACCAGAACAAGGTCGATGCAGACAGCGAGGATGCGCCGCGTGCGGACGCCGGCGAGCGCGTCGGCGCGCATCGCGTTCGGCGGCGTGGCGGCGTAAGCATTGGACATCGGAGCCTCCTCACGCCAAGATCACCCAGCGCCGTCAGGATGTGGGAGACGCTGGCGTTAAGTCAAGACCGACGTGGGAATAGGTTGTGCGTGACCGACTCGCGTTGGCCGAGCAGGCCGGAGGGGCGTAGCGCGATGAAGATGGCCAAGAGCGCATAAACCGCGATGTCGCGATAATCGATCGGGAACAAGGCCGACCAGCCAGTCTCGACGGCGCCGACGATGAGCCCGCCAAGGAAAGCGCCGGGCAGCGACCCGATGCCGCCGATGATCGCCGCCGTCAGCGCCTTCAAGGTGAGCGTCGCCGAAAGGCTGTAGCCGACCGCGCCATAGGCCGCCGTCATGGTTGCGCCAGCCAGGCCAGCCAGGGCTCCCGATAGTGCAAACGCGCGCGCGGTGATTGCCGCCGGACTGATCCCCATCAGCTCGGCGGCGAGCGGATCGTCGGCATAGGCGCGCAATTCGCGCCCGAGGCGGCTGTAGCGAAAGATGACAACGAGGACGAGACCGGCGGCAAGCGTGAGGGCGCTGACGACAAACGCCATCGGCGTGGCGACGGCCACAAAGTCGCCAGCGCGCGCAAGCGCGAACGGCTGGTTGAGCTGCGGGCTCATCCAGCTCGACCGATCGCCCTGCGCCAGACGCAGGAGCTCGCGCAAGAAAATCGCCAGGCCCACGGTTGCCACCAGCACCTGCTGGCCCCGAGCCTGGCGCAGCGGAATGAACACCATTCGCGCCGACGCGAACCCCCAGGAGGAAGCGACCGCGGCCGCGAGTACGAAGGCCGCGGTCAGCAAGGGGGCGGGCGGCCAGCCGAGCAGGGCGAGCGCCGCAATCGCAGCCGCATACCCGCCCGCCGCGGCGATTTCGCCGAAGGCGAAATTGATCCGTCCGATCAGGGCGTAGATCAGCGAATAGGCCGCGGCTAAGAGAGCGTAGATCGACGCCAGCGGCAGCCCACCCAGCGCCATTTGCAACCCATAAGCGACCGCGTGCGGAACGATGGGGAGGGCGCTCAAGTCGCCGAGGGGCGCGGGATCGGCGCCTCGGCCCTCCGGCGTCGCCAGCCAGTAGCGGATGAGAACAAAGAGCCGGGTTTCGGAGAGGGGCTGGCCGTCGAGGGTCAAGGCCGTCAGATCGCGGGATTCGCGGGGCCGTCCAGCCACACGAAAGCGGCAGGCGGCCAGATGATTTTGAGGCTCTTCGCCCCGCGTCTCAGCGGTGAACGCGACGCGCAAGCCCCGCCCGTCCGCGTCAGGCGCTTGGGTCAGAATGGCGATCCGCGACTCTGGCGGCATAAGCGCCGGCAGGGACATGCGGCAAAGCCGCGCCTGGTCCGTCTCCAACACCGGCGAACAGCCGACGAGCATTGCGGCGGCCATGAGAAGGATCAGGAGAACGCCTGCGAAACGCCTCAAGCCTCGCGTCTCCGCGCTGCGAGGCGCTTTTGTTTGGCGCGATTGCCGCAGACTTCCATTTCGCACCACCGCCGGCGGTTGTTCTTGCTGCGATCATAGAACAACCAGCCGCAGGCGTGGCCGCCGCATTCTCTGATGCGGTGAAAATCGCCTTCCGTGAACAGCCGGACCGCTGCGAGCGCGATCGGACCCAGCGCCGCCTCGACCGGCGCAGTCCGGACGCTCCACAACCAGCGGCACGACAAGGCGCCCGGCGCGAGTTCAGCCTTGGCGACACATCGGGCGTGCAGGGCGGACAAACTGGCGAGCGCGGCTTCCGGCGGCTTGGCGTGGCGCCCGAGCGCCGCGCCGATATCGTGGATCGCCGCGCGAAGCGCGACCGCCTGCCCCAGGAGATCGCTGGCCAGATCCGCACGCTCGGCTGCGCGCGCTCGTAGCCAGTCGGCCTCCTTGGCAGGCAAAGCCTTCGCATGCCTCAACCATTCCACGACGTTCGCGGCCTCGTGAAAATGGTTCTGATGCGAGGGAAAGCCGCGGCCGGATTCCGTGTTGGCGAAATTGAGCGCGAGATCGTCGGCGATCAGGTCCAACGAGCCAGCGCGAGAGGGAAGGTCGGGCGATATAACTGTCATTTGCGTCTTTACAAGTTATGGTACGTTGGCTAGTGTCCGCAAGCTAACCTGTCAAACTGTCTTAAGAGGTTAAGATGCGGACAGCCATTCTGAAGTCCATCCCGCTCGCCCTGTCGTTGTTGCTCGCTGGCTCAGCCCACGCGCAGCTCAAACTCGCTGTCGCTGGACCGGTCACCGGCGCCAACGCGGCCTTTGGCGCTCAACTCACTCAAGGCGTGCAGCAAGCCGCCGAAGACATCAACAAGGCCGGCGGAATCTTGGGGCAAAAGATCGAAGTCGAAATCGGCGACGACGTTTCCGACCCCAAGCAGGGCGTGTCGGTGGCGAACAAATTCGTCGGCGACGGCGTCAAGTTCGTCGTTGGCCACTTCAACTCCGGCGTGACGATGCCGGCTTCCGACGTCTACGCGGAAAACGGCGTTCTGTTCATCACCCCTTCGGCGACAAACCCCAAGATCACGGACCGCAAGCTGTGGGACGCGTTCCGGACCTGCGGGCGCGATGATCAACAGGGCATGGTCTGGGCCGAGCTGGCGCGCGACAAGCTGAAAGGCAAGAAGATCGCGGTCATCCACGACAAGACGACTTACGGCAAAGGGCTTGCCGACGCAGCGCTCGACAACATGCACAAATTCGGCGTCAAGGAAGTCCTCTACGAAGGCGTCAACACCGGCGAGAAGGACTATTCGGCCATCGTCTCCAAGATCAAGGAATTGGGTGCCGACTATCTGATGTGGGGTGGCCTGCACACCGAGGGCGGTCTGATCGTGCGGCAGATGCGCGACCAGGGGATGAGCACAATCATGATCTCCGGCGACGGCATCACCGACAGCGAGTTCGCGGCGATCGGGGGTCCGGGCGTCGAAGGCACGCTGATGACCTTCGGCCCCGAGCCGCGTAACAACCCAAACGCCAAGGCGGCGGTTGAATTGTTCAAGGCGAAAGGGTTCGACCCACAGGGTTACACCCTCTATTCTTACGCCGCTGTGCAGATTTTCAAGCAGGCGGCCGAGAAGGCGAACTCGCTCGATCCGAAGAAAGTCGCGGAAGTCATGCATTCCGGCGTGCCCTTCCACACCGTCATCGGCGACATCTCCTATGACAAGAAGGGCGATCGCACGACCGTCGACTATGTCTGGTACGTCTGGAAGAAGGGCGCCGAGGGCAAGATCGGGTTCGTGCAGCTCTGAGATGCCATGCTCCGCCCTCCGACGTCCTTAGGGTCGCGCGACTCCGGATCTTAGTCCGGGGGCGGCGTCCCGAAGGACATCTGAGGGACGCCGACCCAGCGGCGCGTTCCTCCGGCGTCGCCGGCCAATAGCAGATGAGAAGAAAGAACCGCGCTCCAAAACGGGCGCGCGGTTGCATTTTTATGACTTAAGACACACGCGTTACTATTTATAAGCCGACCTGATATAAGCGACCTGCAAAAGCCATTTGGGGGGCACGTGCGGGCCGTTATTCTAAGATCGATGTCGGTCGCTTTGTCGCTCTGGTTCGCCGGGATGGCGCAGGCCCAGGTCAAAATCGGCGTCGGCGCGCCGATCACCGGCGCCAGTGCGGCCTTCGGAGCGCAGCTGACTCAAGGCGTCAAGCAGGCGGCCGAGGACATCAACAAGGCGGGAGGCATTCTAGGGCAAGAGATCGACGTCGACCCCGGCGACGACGCGTCCGATCCGAAGCAGGGCGTTTCCGTCGCCAACAAGTTCGTCGGCGACGGCGTTAAGTTCGTGGTCGGCCACTTCAATTCCGGGGTGACGATTCCTGCTTCCAGCGTCTTGGCGGAACACGGCGTCCTGGTCATCACCCCCGCGGCGACCAATCCGAAGATCACGGATCGCAAGCTGTGGAACACATTCCGCACCTGCGGCCGCGACGACCAGCAGGGCATGGTTTGGGCTGAGTTCGCGCGCGACCATCTCAAGGGCAAGAGGATCGCCGTCACCCACGACAAGACGACCTACGGCAAGGGGTTAGCGGACGCTGCGCTCGGCAACATGCACAAGTTCGGCGTCAAGGAGGTCCTCTACCAGGGCGTCAACGCCGGCGAAAAGGACTATTCGGCAGTCGTCTCCAAAATCAAGCAGGCGAAGGCCGACTATCTGATGTGGGGCGGCCTGCATATCGAAGGCGGCCTCCTCGTGCGGCAGATGCGCGACCAGGGGATGAAAACCATCATGATCTCCGGCGACGGCATCACCGATAGCGAATTCGCGGCGATCGGCGGCCCAGGCGTCGAGGGCACGCTCATGACTTTCGGCCCGGAGCCTCGCAAGAACCCCAACGCAAAAGACGCCGTGGCCTCGTTCAAGGCGAAGGGGTTCGACCCGCAGGGCTATACCCTATACTCATACGCCGCGGTCCAGATCATCAAACAGGCGGCCGAGAAGGCGAACTCGCTCGATCCGAAGAAAGTCGCGGAAGTCATGCATTCCGGCATGCCTTTCCATACGGTCATCGGCGACATTTCCTTTGACAAGAAGGGCGATCGCACGACCGTCGACTATGTCTGGTACGTCTGGAAGAAAGGCGCCGACGGCAAGATCGGGTTCGTGCAACTTTAAGGCTCAGACGCTCCCTCTCCCCTCGGGGGAGACGGGAGCCGTCGAGGGATGCGTGGGACCGTGCGCCAGGCCCGTCAAGCCAGACGCACGGCTAAGAAGCGAGACTCCCCTCTCCAACGGGAGAGGGGTTGGGGGTGAGGGTTCGGCGCGCGAAGCGCGCTTCACGCCTTCGGTCTGATCCCTCATCCGCCACCTTCTCCCGGAGGGAGAAGGGATGCGTCGATGTCGCTCAGCGGCTTGCTCCGCCCGATCTTTGCCGCCATAAGGCCGCACCGTCGGGAAGCGTAAAAGGCTCCCGCCTCGATTCGTGTCCATTGAGCCCGCTTCATGCGTCTTTCCCGTTACTTCCTGCCGATTTTGAAGGAAACGCCGAAAGAGGCGGAGATCGTTTCGCATCGGCTGATGCTCCGCGCCGGCATGATCCGGCAGGAGGCGGCGGGCAGTTACGCATGGCTGCCGCTCGGCGTTCGGGTGCTGCACAAGATCTGCGCCATCGTTCGCGAGGAGCAGGACCGCGCCGGCGCGATCGAGGTTCTGATGCCGACCATCCAGTCGGCGGATCTCTGGCGGGAATCCGGACGCTACGACGACTATGGCAAGGAGATGCTGCGCATCCGCGACCGGCACGACCGCGACATGCTGTACGGGCCGACGAACGAGGAGATGATCACCGAGATCTTCCGCGCCTCGGTGCGCTCCTACAAGGATCTGCCGCTCAATCTTTATCATATGCAGTGGAAGTTTCGCGACGAGGTCAGACCCCGCTTCGGCGTGATGCGCTCGCGCGAATTTTTGATGAAAGACGCCTATACGTTCGACCTCGACCAGACCGGCGCGCGCCATTCCTACAACAAGGAGTTCACGGCTTACTTGCGCACTTTCGCGCGGCTCGGCTTGACCGCCATTCCCATGCGGGCGGAGTCTGGCCCGATCGGCGGCGACCTCAGCCACGAGTTCGTCATTCTGGCGGCGACCGGCGAGAGCGAGGTGTTTTGCCATCGCGACTATCTCTCGTTCAAGACGCCGCCCGAGGACATCGACTTCGGCAGCGTGGAGACGATGCAGGGGGTCGTCGACAAGTGGACCTCGCTCTACGCCGCCACGTCCGACAAACACGATGCGGCGGCGTTCGAGCGCATTGACCCCAAGGACCAGATTTCCGCGCGCGGGATTGAGGTCGGCCATATTTTCTACTTCGGAACCAAGTACTCGGCTCCCATGAAGGCGGTTGTCAGTGGACCGGACGGCAAGGAGCACGCCGCGCATATGGGCTCATACGGCATCGGCCCGACCCGGCTTGCCGCCGCGCTGATCGAGGCCAACCACGACGACAACGGCCCGATCTGGCCGGAGGCAGTCGCGCCGTTTCGGGTCGGGCTCATCAATCTGAAAGTTGGCGACGCGGCCTGCGACGGGGCCTGCGCGCGTATCTACGACTCACTCGGCAAAGCCGGTGTCGACGTGCTCTATGACGACCGCGACGACCGGCCCGGCGCGAAGTTCGCGACCATGGATCTGGTCGGCGCGCCGCACCAGGCGATCGTCGGTCCCAAGAGCCTTGCCGAGGGCAAGGTCGAGCTCAAGACCCGCCGCGGCGGCGAACGTGAGCTGATCAGCGTCGATGCGGCGATCGCCCGGCTCGGCGGGCAGGCGTGACCCTCATCCGGCGCTTCGCGCCACCTTCTCCCCGGGGGAGAAGGGTAGAAACCCCCCTCTCCAACGGGAGAGGGGTTGGGGGTGAGGGTTCAGCGCGTCTTTTGCCAAGTCCCTCATCCGACCGACTTCGTCGGCCACCTTCGCCCCGAGGGAGAAGGAAAGGGGTGCCCTCTCCCCTGCGAGGCGCGCGTTGAAGTCCGTCGCGCTGGAGGCGCCCGCTACCCAGACCGCCCCGGCCACCAAGGCATTCTCCGCTTTCGAGTGGATGGTCGCGTTTCGCTATCTTCGCGCGCGCAACGCCCAGCGCTCGATCTCGGTCATCGCCGGCTTTTCGTTCCTTGGCATTGTGCTTGGCGTTGCGGCGCTGATTGTCGTCATGTCGGTGATGAACGGCTTTCGACATGACCTCATGGACAAGATGATCGGCCTCAACGGCCACATGTTCCTGCAAGGGGTCGAGACGCCGCTCACCGATTACGACGCGGTGACGCAGCGCGTCAGCAAGGTTCCAGGCGTCACTTTGGCGCTGCCGCTGGTTGAGGGCCAGGCGTTCGCGAGCTCCCCCTACGGTTCGTCTGGCGTGCTGGTGCGTGGCATTCGTGGCAGCGATCTGGCGCGGTTGCCCGGAGTTGAGGGGCATATCATCCAGGGCTCGCTCAACGGTTTCGACTCGGGCCAAGGCGTGGCGGTCGGCTCCAAGCTTGCGGAACATCTGAGTTTGAGGACCGGCGACAAGATCACCATCATTGCGCCCCATGGCGCGGAGACGCCATTCGGCGTCACGCCGCGCATGAAGAGCTATACGGTTGCGGCTATTTTCCAGATCGGCATGACGACCTTCGACAACACCTTCATCTTCATGCCGCTCGGCGAGGCTCAGACCTTCTTCAATCAGGATGGGCAAGCGAATGTGATCGAGGTCTACGTCGCCGATCCCGACAATATGGACGCGATGCGAGCCAAAATCGAGCCGGCCCAAGGGCGCCCGATGATCGACACCGACTGGCGCCAGCTCAACCGCAGTTTTTTCGACGTGCTGGCGGTCGAGAGCAACGTGATGTTCGCGATTCTCACGCTGATCATGCTGGTGGCGGCGCTCAACATCATCTCCGGCCTCATCATGCTGGTGCAGGACAAGGCGCGCGCCATCGCTGTTCTGCGCACGATGGGCGCGACGCGTGGCGCCATCATGCGCATCTTTCTCATCACGGGCGCGACCATTGGATTCGTCGGCACGGCTGTTGGCCTCGCGCTTGGGCTTCTGGTCGCCTACAACGTCGAGCCGATCCGCAAGGGTTTGAGCTGGATCACCGGCGCCAATCTCTTTCCGTCTGAGTTTTACTTTCTGTCGCAATTGCCCTCGCGGGTCGAAATGACGGACGTTCTGTCCGTCGTCGCCATAGCTCTGATCCTGTCGCTTGCGGCGACGATCTATCCGTCCTGGCGCGCAGCCAGGCTCGATCCGGTCGAGGCGCTGCGCTATGAATGATCAGCCGCGGGTCGCCGCGCTGAGCCTCGATGCGGTGGAGCGGCGATACGGGCGAGCAGACACGACGGTCGAGGTCCTGAACGGGGCCTCGCTCGAGCTCCTGTCGGGCCAATCGGTCGCGCTGATCGCGCCGTCCGGCGCTGGAAAGTCCACGCTTCTGCATCTCGCGGGCCTTTTGGAGCGGCCTGACGCCGGCGAAGTGAGGATCGGGGGCGCCGCGACCTCGACCATGAGCGACGACAAGCGGACGGCGCTAAGGCGCACGGAGATCGGTTTCGTCTATCAGTTCCATCATTTGCTGCCGGAGTTTTCGGCGCTCGAGAATCTTGTCCTGCCACAAATGATCGCGGGGCTTCCGCGCGCTCAGGCCGCAAGGCGCGCGCGGGAACTCCTTGCCTATCTCGGTCTCGCTCAGCGCGAGAGCCATCGCCCGGCCGAATTGTCCGGAGGCGAACAGCAGCGGGTCGCGATTGCGCGCGCGGTCGCCAACGGCCCGCGAGTGCTGTTGGCTGACGAGCCGACCGGCAATCTCGACCCGAAGACCGCCGATCACGTGTTCGGCACGCTGGCCGCGCTGGTCAGGGCGAGCGGGCTCGCGGCCCTCGTCGCCACGCACAATCTCGACCTCGCCGCCCGCATGGACCGCCGGGTCACCCTTCGCGATGGGCAAATCAGCGAGATGGTCTGAGTCGCCGCTCAGGACGTCGAGCCGCGCAGCCGTAAAGCCCGTTCCGATCACGCGCGCAAATTTTGCCATGCTTCTGAAGGCGCTCGGAAAGCGAGCCTGAGCCATCGCTGTCTTGTGAAGTTGTCACTTGCGCGGACGCGGTGGCACGGCGATGACGGCCAGTGGCGCGCCACGCGATTCTGCATGACGGATCGCCATAAGGCGCGTCGAAGGGGGGCGAATGGCGGAACTGGCTTCGGGCGGAGATATCGCCAGGATCGACGACATCGATCGGGATGAAGCTAGCCGGATCGGGAACTATCTCGCCTCGCATGGCGGACCGTTCTTTGAGCTGCAGCGTCGGCTGGGCTTCCTACGCGAGGATGCGCTCTTGGCTGGCCGACGGGCGGCGATCTTTGTTGCGCTCGCCTGGGGCGTTCCTCTCATCTTGAGCCTCATTCGGGGAGACGCATTCACCCTGACGGGTGGTCGCCCCTTCGTGCTCGACTTCGGCGCCTGGGCACGGTTCTTCATCGCGGTCGGGTTATTCGTGCTGGCGGAGCAGCAGGTCGAATACGGCCTGCACGGCAAGATTGGTCAGCTTGTTCGCGCCGATCATTGCGCCTGGCTCATTCGAAGCGGCGGCGAACGCGGTGGTGCGGGCGCTCAGATTGCGGGACTCGCGCACCGCTGAAATCGCTTGTCTGGGCCTGGCGATCGCCGGGACCCTGGCGCGCCTCGCAAATCTCATGACCGCCGACAGTTCGACCTGGGAGGTCGAGGTCGTCAATGGCGGCGCGCATGTGACGCTGGCTGGATGGTGGAGCGTGGTCTGCAGCATGCCGCTTTTCTTCTTCCTGCTGTTCCGCGGTCTTTGGCGCTATATTGTCTGGGGGACGTTGCTCTGGCGGATCGCGGCGCTCGAGCTTCGGCCGGTCGCGACCCATCCCGATGGCAAGGGTGGTTTGGCCTTTCTCGCCGATTATCCGAACGCCTATTCGATGTTCGTCTTCGGGATGAGTTCGGGGCTGGCAATCACGGTCGTCAGGCACGTGTTCGAGGCCAACATTTCCTCGGTCACGTTCGGCTATATCAGCACCGCGTGGCTGGCGATTGTGTTTGCCTTTTTCGCCTTTCCATTGCTGGCGTTCTCAAAGCCTCTCGCCGACCTGAAGAGCAGATCGATCGAAATCTTCGGCGCGCAGGCGACGCGCTATCATCATGCGGCTGAGCGCGTCTCATTGGCCTCAACCTGGCCGCCAACGACGCATCCGAAACCATTGCGCCCGGTCTACCCGATCCAACGGCGCAATATTCCGCCGCCCGCAAGCTGGCGATTTTTCTGATGAGTTGGTCGGCGGTCGCGCCGCTCGCCGCCGCGCTTGTGCCGTTCGCAATCGCTGGGGCGACCAAGCTGCCCTACAAGGAAGTGTTCGCGCTGGTGAAAAAGCTGCTTGTGCTCAAGCTGCTCAGCGGCCCCGCATCTTCGCGAAAGCGTCGAGCGCACGCGAGCGAGCGGCCGGATGATCGACGATCGGCCTGGGGTAGTTTCTTCCCAATACGACTCCAGCGCGTTCCAGCACATCCCCTGACGCGTTCCACGGGCTGTGGATGGCTGGCGCCTCGAGACGCGCCAGCTCTGGGACCCATTGGCGCACATAGGCGCCGTTCGGATCGAATTTCTCAGCTTGCAGCATGGGGTTGAAGATCCGGAAATAGGGCGCGGAATCGACTCCGGCGCCTGCGACCCATTGCCAGTTGAGCGGATTGTTCGCCGGATCGGCGTCGATGAGCGTGTCCCAGAACCATGTCTCGCCATGCCGCCAGTCGATGAGCAGGTGCTTGACGAGAAAGGAAGCGACGATCAGGCGCGCGCGATTGGGCAAAAATCCCGTCCGCCACAATTGCCGCGTACCGGCGTCGACGATCGGATAGCCAGTGTGCCCATGCGCCCAGGCCTCAAATCCATTCTCGTCGTGGCGCCAGGGAAAGCGCTCGAACTCGGGCCGCAGCGGATGCGTCGCCAAATCGGGATGGGCGTCGAGCAAGGCGGTTGCGTAATCGCGCCAGGTGACCTCGGCCAGATATTTCTCCGCCGCATCGGCCAGCGCAGGCTTCGCAGCGGCCGCGGTTTCGACACTGTGCGCGATGCGACGCGGCGAAATCTCACCGAACCGCAAGTTCGCCGACAGGCGCGAGGCGGCGCCCTGCGCAAGAATGTCGCGCTCGCCCGCGTAAGTCTTGAGCGCTCCTGTGACGAAGGTTTTGAGCGAGGCGAGCGCGCCTGTTTGGCCGAGCGCCTCGCCGCGACTGAGCTCGCCGGACCAGTCGGGCTTGGTGGGCTTCAGCTTCAGAGCTTCGATTGACCCGCGCTTCGGCGCCTCGTGAGGCCACGGCGCGGCGGTGAGGCGCTTAGGCGCCGACGTGGGAGCGGGCAGGGGGCCGAGCGCGCGGTGGCGGCGCAAGAACGCCTTGAAGATGCCGACCGGCATCCCATCGGGCTTGGCCAGTTCCGCTGGCTCGCGCATCAGCCGGCTATTGAAAGTCAGCCCTTCGACGCCCCTCGCTTTAAGCGCTTTCTCAACGCGCGCGTCGAGCGCTTTGGCGCCGCCCTCATATCGGCGGTTCCAGAGCACGCGGGTGGGGCTGGCCGCGGCGGCGAGCGCGAGGATCGTCTCCTCGGCGTCGCCTTTGATGATGTCGAGCCGTCCGCCGCGAGCGGAAAGTTCGCCCTCCAGCGCTGTCAGCGACTCGGCGAGCCGCCATTTCGCTGCGCCGCCAAGCGGGCGCGAGCCGCCGCCTGCGTCGTCATGGACATAGACGAATAGCGCCGGACGGTTCGTGACGGCGTGAATCGACGGCTGGTCATCGAGGCGGAAATCGTCACGCAGCCAGACGATGTCGATGCTTTCGCTCAACGAAGCCATCCCGGCGTTGCGCCCCAACGCTGCCCTTAATCCGCGGTGGGCGGCGCTTCCGCGTCTTTCCATTCGAGGGTGACGACCTTGCCGTTTTCGACGGTCAGCGCTAGGCGCCCGTGCTTGAGTTCGATCGCCCTGTCGCCGAACAATTTCCGCCGCCAGCCATTGAGCGCAGGCACATCCGCCTTGTCGCTTTGGGCGACCGCCTCGAGGTCGTCGACGGTGGCGATCAGCTTGCCGGCGACGCCGCTGTCCTCGCTCACTTGCCTCAACAACACTTTGAGCAATTCGACCGTGGCGCCGACATTGACGCCGTTGCGTCGCTCGCGCTCGATCTTCGGCAAGGTCTTGGGGTCGCGCTCGAACCCCCGCTCGACCGCCGCCAGAATCTCTGCGCCCGCACGCGAGCGTTCCATGCCCCGCGGGAAGGCGCGCAGATTGGCGAGCGCTTCCGCGCTGCGTGGGGCGGCGAGCGCGAGCTCGATCAGCACCTCGTCCTTCAGGACGCGCGCCCGGGGCACGTCACGCGCCTGCGCCTCGCTCTCGCGCCAGGCCGCGAGCTCCATCAGCATCGCGAGGTCGCGCGGCTTGCGCGCCTTGTTCTTGTAGCGTTCCCAAGCGCGCTCGGGATGCTGCTCGTAGGTCGAAGGCGAGTTCAGCGTCTTCATCTCGTCGTCGAGCCAGGATTGACGTCCCGCGGCCGCGACCCGCTTCGATAGCGCCCTGTAAATGTCCCGCAGATGGGTCACATCGCCGATCGCGTAAGTAATCTGTGCCTCAGCCAACGGGCGGCGCGCCCAATCGGTGAACCGTGACGACTTGTCGATTCCGACGTGGCAGATCGATTGCACGAGTTCGCTGTAGGACACCTGCTCGCCATAGCCGCACACCATCGCCGCGACCTGGGTGTCGAACAGCGGAATTGGCACGAGCCCGGAAAGCTTCCAGAAAATCTCGAGATCCTGCCTGGCGGCGTGGAATACCTTGACCACGTCTTCGTTGGCCATCAGCTGCAGCAGCGGCTCGAGGTCGAGTCCTGGGGCCAGCGCGTCGATCGCAAGCGCCTCGTCGTCAGAGGCGACCTGGACGACGCACAGAATTGGCCAGAACGTCGTCTCACGCAGGAATTCGGTGTCGACCGTGACGAACGGCGAACGCACTAGGCGCTGACAGGCCTGAGCGAGCTCGTCCGTCGTTGTTATCAGGGACACTGGATTCGCGTCTCTATTGACTGTCGCGGGGCGGCGCGACTGGCTTTGCCCGGTCCTTGCGCACGGGCAACGGCGCATGACGCGGCATGCCGAGACGCTTGTCGAGATAGGCGCCGACGACGGTTTGCAGCTCGTCCATGCAATCCTCGAAAAAGTGGTTCGCCTCGGGGATGACGGCGTGCTCGATTTGAATGCCCTTCTGGGTCTTCAGCTTCTCGATCAGCGCCAAAACCTCTTTCAGCGGCGCGACCCGATCCTTGTCGCCATGGACGAACAGGCCGGACGAGGGGCAGGGCGCAAGAAAGCTGTAATCGAAGCGATTGGCGGGGGGAGCGATCGAGATGAAGCCCTCAATCTCGGGCCTGCGCATCAGGAGCTGCATGCCGATCCAGGAGCCGAACGACACGCCGGCGATCCAGCAGGCGCGCGCCTCCGGGCTGATCGATTGCGCCCAGTCGAGGGCGGAAGCGGCGTCCGACAATTCGCCCTGGCCATGATCGAAAGCGCCCTGCGACCGTCCGACGCCGCGGAAGTTGAAGCGCAGCACGGAAAACCCGCGTTCGGCAAAGCTATAATAAGTGTTATAGACAATCTGGTTGTTCATCGTCCCGCCAAATTGCGGATGAGAATGAAGCACCACCGCGATCGGCGCCCCGCGCTGCTTTGCGGGGTGAAAACGACCCTCCAGCCTACCGGCGGGACCGGTAAAGAAAACCTCGGGCATGAAATCTCCACAATGCCTTGAAGCGCCCTCGGTCGGGTCTCGACTGCGCTCCGCCACGCCTTGCGGCGCGCAGTTGAGCGCGAATCTGTCTCGGTCAGTCGACGGGGGGTCGCCTCGGAGGCCGCCTCATAGCACGCTAGCCGCCGGCAATTGCAAGGAAAAACCGCAAAGTCCGCCACGGTTTTCGCACCCAACGCGAGAATCGGAGCCGTGATCGCCGCCGCCGCAAGCCCATTGAACCGACCCTATCTCGACTATAACGCGACCGCGCCGTTGCGAGCGGATGCGCGCGAGGCGGCGCTCGCAGCGATGGAGACGACCGGCAATCCCTCGTCGGTCCACGCCGAGGGCCGGGCCGCGCGCCGTATCGTCGAGGACGCAAGGAACGAGGTCGCGTGGCTGGCGGGCGTGGCCTCCCGCTGCGTCACGTTCGTCTCCGGCGGCACCGAGGCGGCGAATGCCGCGCTCAATCCCCAGTTCGGCGGCGGCCCGAACGCACCGTCGCTCGAGCGCCTTATCGTCTCCGCCGGCGAGCACCCCTGCGTCTTGTCGGGACATCGGTTTCCGATCGTCGAGGCGGCGCCTTTGCGGCCGGATGGACGCATCGATCTCGTCTGGCTCGAGGCCGCGTGTCGCCGTCCCGGTCGTGCGCTTGTGGCCCTGCAGGGGGCAAACAACGAGACGGGCGTGATTCAGCCAGTCGCGGAAGCGGCGGCGCTGGTCCATTCCGCCGACGGGTTCCTGTTCTGCGACGCGGTGCAGATCGCCGGGCGGATGTCTTGCGATATCGCGACGCTCGGCGCCGACGCGCTCATGCTGTCGGCCCACAAGATGGGCGGCCTCAAAGGCGCGGGCGCGCTTGTCGTGGCCCGCGCCGGAATCAGTCTGGGCGCGCCGCTCATGCGGGGCGGCGGCCAGGAACGCGGCGGGCGCGCAGGCACCGAATCGGTCGCGACGATCGCGGCTTTCGGCGCCGCCGCGCGTGCGTGCCTGGCCGAACTGGACGCGGAGCCGGGCCGTCTCGCCGACTTACGCGAACGCCTGACAGACGCTGTCCGTTTGGTCGCCAACGACGCGGTGATCTTTGCCGAGACCGCGGCGCGACTCCCCAACACCGTCTGCTTCGCCGTTCCAGGCGTCGAGGCGGCGACGCTGATGATTGCGCTCGATCTCGCCGGCGTCGCGGTGAGTTCGGGCTCGGCGTGCTCATCGGGCAAGGTGGCGCCGTCGCATGTGCTGGCGGCGATGGGCGTTCGTCCCGAGTTGGCGCGCGGCGCCATCCGCCTCAGTCTGGGTTGGGCGTCAACGGAGGCGGACGTCGAGCGCTTCGCCGCGGCCTTCGCAAGCGCGATTGCACGGATGCGCGCGGCGCGCCGAGGGGCGCTGGCGCAAAACGCCGAAGCGCCCGCGTGGGAATGACTTGCATCTCCCCGCCTTGCGGTGTAGGAGGCGCGCTTCCATTTCGCTCATCGTTTCAATAGCCGAGGAGTCTCCATGGCTCGCGTCACCGTCGAGGATTGCGTCGACAAGGTCGAGAACCGATTTGATCTGGTCCTGATGGCCAGCCACCGCGCGCGGGCGGTTTCGTCCGGCGCTCCGCTCTTGGTCCAGCGCGACAATGACAAGAATCCCGTCGTTGCGCTACGCGAGATCGGCGACGGCAAGCTCGCGCCTGGCGATCTGCGCGAGGATGTCATCCACGCGCTCCAGAAGCACGTCGAGATCGACGAGCCGGAAGCGGAAGCGGCTCCACCGATGGTCAATCCGGATGTGCAGACCCAGATCGAAGCCGGCGCTGACGTTCAGTTCGATCGCATGACCGAAGAGGATTTGCTGCGCGGGCTTGAGGGCCTAACGCCGCCGCCGGAGCCGGAGGACGACGGCGAATAGCGCAGTCAGACAGTCGCCATTGCGCAGCGGCGCCGCTGCGTGCACTTATGTGATCCCGTCGGCCATCGCGGCCCGCGGGATTTTTTTTTGAGTCCATCCACAGCCACGCTCAAGTTTCGCATGTTTCCTGTATTCAGCGCCGAGCGATTTGCTATCTTGGGGACCGAATCACTTGCGTTGCGGACCTCCGCCGTTTGGCGGGGGCCGAGCGGATGGTCCCAATCGCGACGCGCAAGAGGTTCACTGGCGGCGAGGATGTGCAGCCGAAGCGTAGAGTGGGGGCCGAATTGAGCGATGAATTCGTAAAGCCGCTGGAAGCGACGGCGCGTGTAGCGGAAAGCGGCGAGCGCCCAGTTGGGCTGGTCGAAATCGCCGGCCGAGTCAAATGGTTCGACGCCGCCAAGGGCTATGGCTTTATCCTGCCGGACAGCGGTGAGGCCGACGTCCTCATCCATGTGACCGTTCTCAGACGCGACGGGTTCACCATTCTTCGCGAAGGCGCCCGTGTCGTCGCGGAGGCTCAGCGGCGCGACCGCGGTTTGCAGGTGTTCAGGGTGCTCTCGATCACCGAGCCCGACCCGGCCTCGGTTGCTGACCTTCCGCCCCCGCGCACGCGCGCGCACGCGCGTTCGGTCGGCGGATTCGAGATCGTCATCGTCAAGTGGTTCAACAGGGCCCGGGGCTTCGGCTTCCTCACGCGCGGCGAGGGCACGGAGGACGTCTTCGTCCACATGGAGACGCTGCGCCGCTATGGCTTCGTCGACCCGAAGCCTGGCGACAGCATGCTCGCCCGGTTTGGTCCAGGGCCGAAGGGGTTGATGGCGGCCGAGGTAAGGCCGCTCGACGGTTCGAAGATCTTGCCGCACTGACGCCGCCTCGCGACAATTTGCAAAGCGCCTCCCGCCGTCTAACAGGCTGCTGAAAAGCTCGTTGCGTGGCCGCAATCGGGCGCCATGGGCTCGATTTTTTTGCGATGGGCCCGCGCGGGGGTGTTTTGTGTGCTCTGGCCGGGCTTCTCCTGGTCACTTCCGGCTATTTCCCTCCGGCGAGACACACTTTGCTCCTTGGTCGGAGCAGTTTTGTCGCCCCTTGGTCGGAGCAGTTTTGGCAGCCGCACGAGGTTGTCGGCGATGAGGCCGAAGGTGAAGTCCGCCTGGACCTTGGCAAGGGCGCGCACTTTCAATTGCGCGAGGCCGCCGACGATTTTGCTCCAGCCGAAGATCTCCTCGATCCGTTTTGCGACAAACCATGCTGATCGCATAACCCTCGCTGGCCGCGACCTCCGGCGGCACAGCCGTCTTGCGAACCCCGTCCAGCTTGCCCACCGAGCCATTGATCGCGATGGGCGGTTCGATCTTGCGGTCCTTCAGCTCTTCGACGAAGACCTCCGCGTCATAGTTCTTGTCCGCGCCCAATGTCGCCCCCTCGGGCAGATCCTTGGTCAGCGCGGCCGCCGCCTCGCGCTCCGCCGCGCCCGTCGCCAGCGTCGCCTGCGCGCCGACGGCGAGGCCGTTGCGGTTCTCCATCAGGGCGTGGCCGAGATAGGCCAGACGGCTCTCCTGGCCGTCGCCTTTGCGAAAGAGCCGCGCATCCTTGTCGGTGGCCGAGGCGTGGGTCTCGTTTGATCGCTTCTTCTTCCGGAAGTCACGCTCGCCGTTGCGGCCCGGCGCCGGCGGCGCGTCCGAACCATCCTTGGCCCGAAAGCTCTTCATCGACGCCCACGCCTTGAGCCGCGTGCCGTCGACCGAAAAATGCTCCGCGCTCAGCCGGCGCTTGACCTGCGGCAGAGCCAACAAAGCGGCGAGAAAGGCTGGGGCGATCTCGCTCGTCAGCAGGCGGTCACGGTTCTTGGAGAAGCTCGAAGCTCTTGGAGAAGCTCGAAGCGTTGAAAACCGCATCGTCGATCGAAAGCCCGACAAACCAGCGAAACAAAAGATCGTATTCGAGCCGCTCAACCAACGGGCGTTCCGAGCCGATCGAATACAAAAGCTGCAGCATCGTCGAGCGCAACAGACGCTCCGGCGGAATCGAAGGACGACCGCAGCCCGCCTAGGGCGCGTCGAATGGGCGATTGAGCGCCGCAAGCGACGCGTTCACCAGATCGCGCATGGCGCGCAAAGGATGCGATTGCGGAACTCGAGCGTCCAAATCGACGTAAGAAAACAGCGACCCATTCGTCGCATCCGGCCCGCGCAGCAAAAAAATCCATCGCCGACTCAATCGCGACAAGAATCATGAGCGACCCTGAAAAACCAGAGTTCTCAGCGCCCTGGTAGCGCCTTCTTGAGTTTACGGGCACTTCGCTCCGCAGCGCTTCCTCCCCCCTGTGGGGAGGACAGAGGAGGGTGTCGCACCGTCCTGCGTGATGAGCCAGGCAATGGCGCATTCGATAATCTCTTCGGTCCGAGCGACCCCCACCCATAGGGCGTTCGGGAGAACGCCCGTCTCTCGACGGGCTATAAGGGGGCAGGTGCGCTAATGCCATCCATTCTACCAAACACAGCAGACTCTTGGCGCTTGACGCGCTCTTCCGCTTGCTCTTGAACCCAGCTGTCAGCGCCTCGCTCGGTGAGCGCGCGGAACCGAGGAGCGGCGATGAGGGCGATCGGAGTTCGGATATGGGCGGCGGTCGCTTTCGCCGTCTTCCTCGCCGCTTCCGCCGGCGTCCCGGCGCAGGGGGGCGCGCTTGATTCGCTCGAGATCGTCACCTCCGCCGGACTGCACGCGTTTCAGATCGAAATCGCCGACAAGGACGCGAGCCGCGAACACGGCCTCATGGACCGGCGCTACATGGCGCCCGACCACGGCATGCTGTTTGAGTTCGACCGCGACGAGCCGGTGGCCTTCTGGATGAAGAACACCTACATCCCGCTCGACATGATTTTCATTGCGCCTTCAGGCGTTGTGACGCGCATCGCCGCCAACGCCGAGCCTTTGTCCGAGCGCGTCGTTCCGTCCGGCGGTCCCTGCATCGCGGTGCTGGAATTGAACGGCGGGATGGCGGCTTCGATCGGGCTCAAGGTGGGCGACAAGGTTCGTCATCCGTTCTTCAAGTCCTGACCCTGCAACCAAGCGCGTTGCATCCGGCGTCAACATTGCTACACTCTTTTGACACTGGGCGCCGCCTGCGAAGGCCGCGTGAGGCGGGGTGGGAGTGGGTTCGAGTCACGTTTCGACGTGGAGTCCAGATTCTGGGTTCCACGCGCCGTTTTCAACTGAGAGTCCGGCCGGCTCGCGCAATGGCTGGGGCGGGACTTATGCGGCGCTGGATCTCGGAACCAACAATTGTCGGCTGCTCGTCGCGCGGCCGACCGCTCAGGGATTCCGCGTCATCGACGCGTTTTCGCGCATAGTTCGCCTGGGCGAGGGGCTGTCGCTAACCGGACGCCTGAGCGAGGCGGCGATCGCGCGCACGCTCGAAGCCTTGAAGGTATGCCGCGACAAGATGGTGGCGCGTGAGGTCACTCGCGCCCGCACGATCGCCACCGAAGCCTGCCGTTCGGCCGCCAATGGGTCCGACTTCGTCGCCGTGGTCCGCGAACGGCTCGGTATCGAGCTCGAAATTGTCGACCGCGAGACTGAGGCGCATCTCGCCGCCGCGGGCGTTGGCGACCTCGCCGATAAGGACGCCCAGTCGACCGTGATGTTCGATATCGGGGGCGGATCCTCGGAGATCATATGGCTCGGCTTCGATCCTCGCGCGCAGAGCGCGACGAACCGGGTGAAGGCCTGGGAGTCGCTCAGGCTCGGCGTGGTTTCGCTGGCCGAGACATTCGGTGGCGTGGACGTGAGCGAGGAAGCGTTCGTCGCCATGACTGCTCATGTGTCGGACGCGCTTGCGCCTTTCGTCGCCCGGGTGGCGGACGAGACGCGTTGCGACCGCTTCCATCTTCTTGGCACCTCCGGCACAGTGACGACCATTGCGGGCGTGCATCTCAACCTGCCGCGTTATGACCGGCGCGCGGTCGACGGACTGTGGCTTGGCAGGGCGGAAGTCGACGAGGCGATCGCGCGATTGCGCGCCATGAGCTATGCGGAGCGGGCCGCCAACGCCTGCATCGGTCACGAACGCGCCGATCTGGTGCTCGCGGGCTGCGCCATTTTGGAGGCGATTCGCAACCATTTCCCCGCCGAGCGGCTGCGCATCGCCGACCGGGGGCTGCGCGAGGGAATCCTCAGTCATATGATGCGCGCCGATGGGGTGGGTCCGCACCGCCGCCCGCGCGAGCGCTGGTGACGACGGGCGGCTCGGGTCGCGAGGGCGGACGGGGGCTCAAGACCCGGGTCAAGATGACCCGCAAGCGCACGGTCGGCTCGGCCCGCTGGCTCGAGCGCCAGCTTAACGACCCCTACGTCGCCCAGGCGCGCCGAGAAGGCTACCGGTCGCGCGCGGCCTATAAGCTCATCGAGATTGACGACAAGTACAAGATGTTGAAGCGGGGCGAGCACATTATCGATCTTGGCGCCGCGCCCGGCGGCTGGAGCCAGGTCGCCGCGGCGCGCGTTGGCGCGCACGAGGGCAGGGGACGGGTCATCGCCATAGATCTATTGGCCATGGACCCAATCGAGGGGGTGGAGTTCCGGCAGATGGACTTCCACGATCGTAAGGCGCCGCATCAGCTTCGTGAGTGGCTGGGCGGTCTTGCGGACGGCGTGCTTTCCGACATGGCGGCCAACGCCACCGGCCATCGCAAGACCGACCAGTTGCGCATCATCGGCCTGGTCGAGCTCGCCGCCGATTTCGCCGGCGAAATTCTGGCGCCGGGCGGATTCTTCCTCGCCAAAGTGCTGCAGGGCGGCGCCGAGGGCGAGCTGCTCGCCCTCCTCAAGCGCGAATTCGCGAGCGTGCGCCACGTAAAGCCGAAGGCGAGCCGCGCCGACAGCGCCGAGCTTTACCTGCTGGCCACCGGGTTCAGAGGGCCGCGGCTGGAGGCCGCGACCGCCTGAGCGCCGCTACCGGAACCGCTAGGCTTACGCCGTCGCCGTCTTGCGGCCTCGCAGTCCCAGGAAGCCGAGGCCGGCGAAGCCGATCGCCATCATCGCCCAGGTCGAGGGCTCAGGAACCGCGCCGGGCAGATTCCCCTGGAACGGGAAGTCATGCAGTTCGCCGCCGCCGGTGAAATTCTCGGCGTAGAGGAAGCCTTCCATTGGCGAGCTGTTCGTCACCGAGGCGTCACCCGCGAGGACCGCGCCATGCCAGCTCTTGACGTTGACGCTGGTCGCATCCTCGAAATTCCAGATCACATGTTCGTTGAGATAGGCATCGCCGTTGAAATTTTCGCCGCCGCCCTCGGTGAAGTTTCCGGTGACATTGATGACGATGGTCGACGCCGATGTCGCGTTGCTGAACGTGATGTTATAGTTATCGCCGCCCCCTCCGGCGAGATCCGCCCCTGAAATATCGAACACCGAGACGCCGTCGACGGGCGTGACGTCAAACACGAGACTGTTCGAATTCGGGCTGCTGACGGTGCTGTTGGATGTCAGACCTGTGAGATCGGTCTGAAGGCCGTTGAGCGGCGTGGTGAAGTCGCTCATCGCGAAGGAGGGGTTATTTTGGGCGATCGAGCCACCGCCATTCAAATTGAACGTGCCGGCATTGCTGGTGATGAAGTTTACGCCGCCGCCGTTGTTCACGTTGCAGCTCGGGCAGCTCTGGATCGTCAGCGCGTTCACGCCCTGGAACGACGACGGCGCACTCAAGGCATTGGGGTTCTCATAGAATGTCGAGCTCCCCCCATTGTTAATGTTGCCCGCGACCAGACGGCCCTCGACATCCGAGTTGGTGGAGAAATTGTTGGAGACCACCGCGTTGAACTGGCCAAGAATCTCGTTCGCGCTAATGACGGTCGCGTGGGCCGGCAGCGCCGCGACGAATACAGGAGCCGCAAGCGCGACAGCCGTGAGGCCGCGCTGCAGACGCGACATAGGGAAAGCCAAGCTCATTTTTTGAAACCCACGGTGACGGAAAGTGACAACGAGGCGGTTGCATAGAGAAGGTTTCACTAGCCGTCAACGGGTGACTTAGAGTTTAGCGAAAAAGCGGTGAACATGATCGAGCACTGGCTCGGCGCCGGTTCCCCCAATTCCCGTGCTGACGCGCACGTCGATCGGCCTTATGGTTGACGGCGCAACAAGACAGTTCCGGGAGGAGCACCATGAATGTCCAGATCAAAGCACCGGTCGATCCGGCGACGCTGATGGGGAAATTGCCGACCCCGCCGAAGTTCGACAATCTGGCGGACGAGCGGCTGCATCGGAAGCAGAGACTCGCGGCGGGCTTTCGGCTGTTTTCCAAATTCGGTTTCGACGAGGGCGTCGCAGGGCACATCACTGCGCGCGATCCGGAGTTTACGGACACGTTCTGGGTCAATCCGTTCGGCGTCCATTTCAGCCAGGTCAAGGTCTCGAACCTGATCCGCTGCGATCACAACGGCAATGTCGTCGAGGGCGACTATCCGGTCAACACCGCGGCCTTTGTCATCCATTCGCGTGTCCATTCCGCGCGGCCCGACGCGAACGCCGCCGCTCATTCCCATTCGACCTACGGGCGGGCCTTCTCGACGCTCGGGCGCCCGCTCGCGCCGATCACTCAGGACGTGTGCGCGTTCTATGAGGATCATGCGGTCTACGACGACTTTGGCGGCGTCGCGGTCGAACTCGACGAAGGCCAGCGGATCGCCGAAGCGATCGGCAAACGCAAAGCGGCGATCCTGCAGAGCCACGGCCTGATCACGGTCGGGGGAACGGTCGACGAGGCGGTGTGGTGGTTCATCACCATGGAGCGTTCGTGCCAGGTGCAACTCCTAGCCGAGGCGGTGCTCAGGAACGGCGAGACCTTGAAGCTCATTTCGCCGAAAGTCGCAGCGCAGGCGTATAAAATCGTTGGAAGCCCATTTTCCGGCTGGTTCCAGTTCCAGCCTCTCTATTCGCGCATCGTTAAGGAGCAGCCGGATCTCTTGGATTGAGATGCAGGCCTCCCTGGGGCGCGGGGCGGGCGCTGAACTGGGGCCGCGCCCTGCGGCTCACACTCGTCTTCGCGCTCGCGGCGGGAGGCGCTCGGCCGGCCCTTGCGAGAGGCGGCGGCGGCCCGCCGGGCTGGACCATGACTCTTAGCTATTGCCGGGAGACGGTGACTAATAAAGGTATTACGGACGTCACGAAATTCGAGCAGGAAGTGAAGAAGTGCTTTGCTAACCCGGTGACCTATCCGCCCGCCTACCCCAAGCCCACGTGGTAGTGGCAGTCGCCGCCGTCCGCGCTCCTCAAGGGCCGGGGCCGGCTTTCGCCCATTTGAAAACCAGCACCGCAAGCGCCAACACGGCCGCCAACTCGGTCCACAGAAACACCCACATGTCGGCGGTCACGCCGAGCGGCGGCGAGCCTGGCAGCGCGTTTCGCAACACGGGCAGGGCAAAGGCGATTGCAGCGAGCGCACCGATCAATGTGGCCTCCGGGCGACACACGTCGGCAAATGTCAGGATGCCGATCGCAAGCGCACAACCAGCAAGGACGAGCATGGCGCCGTATGCGCAGAGTGCGAACAGCGAAAAGGCGCCGCTGCGCGTAATTGTGGTTGTCAGCTGAATGTCATCCGGCTCGGGTCCGGGCCGGCTTGTCGTCTGCAGACGGTACCCGAGCGCGCCCTCCCACGCCGTGACCCTGGCCGGGAGCCTGAGTGAAGACTTGCTGTCCAGGACCTGGACCCCGAGCCGGGCGTTATAGGAGTCGAACGGGTACCGAGTGACGCTCCCCTCGTTCAAGTCGACCTCGAAAGTCGAGCTGGCGATATGGTCGCCCGCCGCCAGCTTGACTTCCTCGAGCGTGTTGTCGTGGCTGACCAACAAGGTCAGATCGTGGTCGGAGGTGGCGCGAGCGTTTTTGCTTTTCGATACGCCTGGCAAGAGAGAGGCGCGCACCTGCATCGCGTCGTTGAGGGCGTCGATGCTGACCGGCTCAAGATAAACCTCTCCCGCCGGCACGACCTCGCCACTGGCGCCAAAATGCCGCTCCACTGGCAGTTCCGTGACGTCGAACTGGCGCACCATCACGACATAGCCGCCCGTCAGCGCAACCAGCACCGCGCCGAGCGCAAGCAACCGCATGGTTCGGCCGCGCGGCTGATCCATCAACCCCCCATCTGGCGACCGTCGACGATCGGTTTAGCTTATAGCGTGGAAATCACCCGGCAAAGCCTGCCGCGCGCCGACTGGCGCCTCTTGCTCACTCCGCCGCCGCGGTCGCTTGCTTCTCGCTGGTCGAAATCATCCGACCGGAGACCGCGGCCCCCGCGTCTGGCTTGAGCTGGGCGAAGACGAATACGGAGAGGCTCGAGACGATTGCGACCAGGACGAAGGCGAGCGAGAGATCGCGCGCGACAAGTTCGGTATCGCCGAAGCCGACCTGAATCGCTTCCACGCACATCGCCGCGACCGCGACGCCGACTGCGCCCGACATCTGCTGAGACACGCTGGCGAAGCTGGTGGCGCGGCTCATTCGCGGCGGGTCAATGTCCGCATAGCTGATCACGTTCAACGCGGTGAACTGAAGCGAGCGGAAGAATCCCCCGGTAAGCAACGTGAGCAGCAGCAGCCAATGCGGCGTCGAGGCCGTGAATAGTGAGCAGGCGGCGAGGAACGCCCCCGAAATCAGGCAGTTGAACACCAGCGTCTGGCGGAAGCCGATCCAGCGCAGCGCCGTTGACGCCGTGAATTTCATGAGAAACGCGCCGGCCGCGGTCGCGAAGGTGAGCGAGCCGGATGCAAACGGCGTGAGGCCGAACCCGACCTGCAACAGTAGCGGCAGGAGGAACGGCATGGCGCCGATGCCAATTCGGAAGATGAACCCTCCGGCGACGCCGGCGAAAAACGTGGGAATTCTGAGCAGCTTGAGATCGAGGATCGCGTCCGGCTTGGCGCTAGCGTGGCGAACGTAGAAAGCGAGCGAGAGGGCGCCGATCGCGATCATCGCCGCCACCAGCCAATAAGGGGCGATGCCTCGCCCAATCATGCTCAAGCCCGATATGAGGCTCAAGAGGCCGACGCCCGACAGGACGAATCCTTTGAAATCGAAACGCGGCACGGCCTCCTCGCGCAGGTTCTCGATAAACCTTAGCGACAGCAGCACGCCCAGAACTCCAATTGGCACGTTGATCCAGAAGATCCAGCGCCACTGAAAATAGGTGGTGATGAAGCCGCCGAGTGGCGGACCGGTGACCGGGCCGATCAGCGCCGGCATGGTGAGATAGGCCATCGCGCTGACGAGATCGCTCTTCGCCACGGAACGCAGCAGCACAAGGCGTCCGACCGGCACCATCATCGCTCCGCCCAGCCCCTGGAACACGCGCGCGGCGATGAGGGTCGAAAGCGAGGACGAGGCGCCGCACAGGATCGAGCCGAAGGTGAAGACGACGATCGCGCTGCAGAACACACTGCGCGCGCCGAAGCGATCCGCGACCCAGCCGGAAGCGGGAATGAACACCGCGAGCGTCAACATGTAGGAGGTGAGCGCGAGCTTGAGGACGATCGGATCCTGATGCAGGTCGAGCGCGATGGCCGGCAGCGAGGTCGAAATGACGGTCCCGTCCATGTTCTCCATGAACAGGGCGGTCGCGATGATGAGGGCGGTGAGAACGGCGGGGCGCATGGGCGGCTTTCAGGTCGAGGCCTTGTGGCGCCGCGTCGCCGCCGCCGCAAGGCGAAGGCGTGATACTGCGGTCACAATGCGTTGAACGCCGCGCCTGCCGGCAGGGATCCCGCCTCTCTGGCGCTTTGACTGGGGCCGCCCGCTCAGCCGCCGAACACCACCTTGTTCATGATCCGCCCGGGCGCGAGCGTGAACAAGCCTGTGACGACGAGCGCCAGGGTGAAAATCCAGAGCATCGTCGAACGATGAGCGGCGACCCTGTGCTGGCGTGCTTGCAGGACGGCGAGGGGAACGACCCCCAGCGTGAACAGCGAGAGAAGGTGGATGGGGCTCCAGGGTCCCCAGGTCCGAATCGTATGGATGAAGAGCGAGCTTCCCGCGACCAGAATCATGAGGAGGGCCCACGTCCAACCCATGGTTCGGTGCGGAAGCGTACCCTTGGGGGCCAGAAGCTGCACGGCGCCGAGGCCGATCGCCGCAAAGGCGAAAGCGGCGTGGAACCGGATGATCGGCGGAGCGTCGATGAGCGGGGCGAGCGTCACATCCCCACATTAGGCGTCAGAACGTGTGCTTACCAGCACCGCGGGCGCGGCAAGCCCGTTCTATCGCAAGAGCCTGGCCTATTGTTTGAGCATGCGGTCGACGTCGCTCAGCGCTTTCTCGCAAGCAGCGCTGTCGCCTTCATCGTCAGCGTGGCGGGCCTCGTCCATCGCTTCCGTGATCGCCTGCGCCTCATCGCTGGTGAGATCGCCTGCCTGTTGTTCGGCGGTGGCGATCGAGCCTGGAGTTGGCTGGCGGTGCATGGTGGCGAAGGTTGACTGGGGCTCCGTCCCCCCTTGTGCGGCGGCGGAACTCAGAAGCTTGGCGACGTCGAGGTCGGTCTGATAGATCCGCTCCGTGCATGGTCCGGCATAAGCTGGCGGGGCGCCGAGAATGAACGCTATTCCTGCCGTTGCGGCCGCCTGTCGAACGATCATTTCCTTCCTCCTTTGGATCGGTCGGCGCGGTGACCTGCGGGCGCGGACGCGTCGCCGTCGCTTCCTAACGCTATCAACGCTGCCGCGGTTCAATCAGACGATTCAATGTGACAACAATTGTCCGTGAGGCTCATTGTTCGCGGACGCCCCACCAGAGGCGATCTACCATGGCGAAAAACGTTGTAGAATATTGCCGGCGCCACGGAACTCGCGCTTTCCTGTCGAGTTCGAAATCGCGCCCGGCGCCCAGCGCCAGCGAACCGGCTTGAAACTGGCGGCGCCAGGGTGCAAAATATGATCGCTTTCGCGACGCGCGACGGCAAGAGAGCACGATGAGCAAAGCCGCCACCAAGATTGCGACCAAGACCGAGACCCGCGTTCAGCGTCCGCGTCTGCACAAGGTCATTCTATTCAACGACGACTATACGCCGCGCGACTTCGTGGTCGGGGTGCTCAAGGCTGTGTTTCGTCTTAATGAAACCCAGGCGGCCGCCGTCATGATGACCGCGCATCGCAAGGGCGTCTGCGTCGTGGCGGTGTTCGTGCAGGACATCGCCGAGACGAAGGCGGCGCGCGCCACCGAAGCGGGAGCGGCGAAAGGCTATCCGCTGCGTTTCAGCACCGAGCCTGAGGAATAGCGCGCTCGCGGTTTGGCCCTCAGGGATCTTCAGATATGACAGGCGCAACTCTCCCGCCCCTGAAGACGCGCAAGCTTGGCCGGACGGACGTCCGCGTGACCGAGCTCGGGCTTGGCACTGCGCCGCTGGGCGAGCTCTTCGACAAGGTCGACGATGACGAGGCGGCGGCGATCATTGGCGCCGCCTGGGACGGGGGCGTGCGCTATTTCGATACGTCCCCGTGGTATGGACGCGGACTCGCCGAACATTCGCTCGGCCATGCGCTCTACCGCAGGCCGCGTGATCAATATTTCATCTCGACCAAAGTCGGCCGCGTGCTCCGGCGCCCGCTTGGCCCCAACGCCATCAAGGATCAATGGCTGGGCGGCCGCGAGTTTCAGACCGTCTTCGACTACGGCTACGACGGCGTGATGCGTTCCTTTGAGGACAGCCTGCAGCGGCTCGGAATCAATCGGGTCGACGTCCTGCTGATTCATGATCTCGACCCCTGGGACCACAATCCCGCAACGCTCAATGCTTATTTCACGCAGCTCAAGACGAGTGGGTGGAAGGCGCTTGCGGAATTGCGCGAGGCCGGGGTGATCGGGGGAATTGGCGCGGGCTTCAATTCGATGGGCAGCATTCCGCGCTTCCTCGATCTCTTCGACATGGATTTCTTCCTGCTGGCGATGCGCTACACGCTGCTCGAGCAGGACGTGCTTGAGAGCGAGTTTCCGCGCTGCGAGGCGCGGGGCGTCGGGATCATCGTCGGCGGCGGCTACAATTCCGGAATTCTCGCGACCGGCGCCGTTCCAGGCGCGATGTACAATTACGCCCCGGCCGGCGCTGAGATCCTCGAGCGAGTGAAGAAAATCGAGGCGGTCTGCGCGCGCCATCGTGTTCCGCTTCCTGCCGCGGCGCTGCAATTTCCGCTCGGACATCCCATCGTCGCCTCGATCATTCCCGGCGCGATTTCGCGCGCCCAGGTCGAACGGAACGTGGCCGTCTTCCGCCATCCCGTCCCCGCCGACTTATGGGCTGAGCTCAAACACGACAAATTGATCCGCTCCGACGCGCCCACGCCCACGCCAGGCTAAACCTTTTTTGGCGCGCAAGCTTCGAACAGCTCGCCACTTTCCCGATTGCGGCGGTCCGCCAATCCGACATAGCTTCTCTCCGGGCGCGACAACAGCGCGACGGTCAATTCGGGGGGACGATGTTTCTATGCGCGCCAGATGATGGGGAAGCGTCGCGTGCGGCCGGATGCCTCTGTCACACGCCTGCTTTTGCGCGGCTGAACGCGCGTCTTACGCAAAAATTTTCCCGCCGTTCCTTCATGGCTGGCGCCGGAACTGCCACTCGGCGCGTTCGCCGCGGGATCAGGAAGCATGGCCGCGACTCCTGCGGCGGCTTCAGCGGCGCCCCTCGCGTTCTCCAATCTTCGGCTCTTCGACGGTAATTCGGACGCGCTGATCGAGGGCTTGCGGGTGGTCGTCGAGGGCAAGACGATCAAGTCGGTCGAGCCGGCCGAAACTCCGCTCGCCCCCGACGCTCGCGTCGTCGATTGCGGCGGCCGGGTTCTGATGCCGGGCCTAATCGATGCGCATTGGCACGCGATGATGGCATCCGTGCCGATCGACGTCCTGCTGACGGCGGATGTCGGCTACATCACCCTTGTCGCGGCCGACGAAGCGAAAAAGACGCTGATGCGCGGCTTCACCAGCGTCCGCGACATGGCCGGACCGACCTTCAGCCTGAAACGTGCGATCGACACAGGCCTCGTGCCCGGCCCCCGCATCTGGCCGTCGGGCGCGATGATCTCGCAGACCGGCGGCCACGGCGACTTTCGCTTTCCTTATGAAATTCCCGCATCCCCGAATGCGCCGCTCAGTCGTGGCGACGCGATTGGCGGGGGCGCCATTGCCGATGGCGTCGATCGCGTGCTCCAGCGCGCTCGCGAGCAGCTCATGTTGGGAGCGAGCCAGCTCAAGCTTGCCGCCGGCGGCGGGGTTTCCTCGCACTACGATCCGATCGACGTCAGCCAATACACCGAGGCCGAGTTCCGCGCCGCAACTGACGCTGCGGAAAACTGGGGCACCTATGTCGCCGTGCATGCCTATACGCCACGCGCGATTCAGACTGCGATCCGCGGCGGCGTGAAATGCATCGAGCATGGCCACTTGATGGACGAGGCGACCGCCGAGCTCATCGCCAGGAACGGCATATGGCTCTGCACCCAACCCTTCCTCAACAACGAATATTCCAATCCTCAGGCGACCCCCGAAGGCGAGGCGAAAGCGCAGCAGGTCTATGCGGGAACGGACGCGGCTTACAAATTCGCCAAGGCCTTCGACATCAAGACGGCGTGGGGCACGGACATCTTGTTCGATTCCAAGATGACTGCGCATCAGGGCGCGATCCTGACGACGCTCGAGCGCTGGTATCGGCCGGTCGAAATCCTCAAGATGGCGACCGCGGTCAACGGCGAACTCTTGGCGATGTCCGGGCCGCGCAATCCCTATCCTGGCAAGCTCGGCGTGATCGAGGCGGGCGCGCTTGCCGACCTCATCGTCCTCGACGGCGACCCTACCGCCAATCTCAAGCTCATCGCCGATCCGGAAAAGAATTTCCTTGTCATCATGAAGGACGGGCGGGTCGTTAAGGATGCCCTGGCGTGACCGCGCCGCGAGCGTCTTGGCTGGAGTACCAAGTTTTGGTACACCTGCGCTTACAATGAGCAAGAACACATCTGTCAGTCTCGGCGACCATTTCGCCGAGTTTATAGAAGAGCAGGTCGTCCGTGGTCGCTTCAGCTCCGCGAGCGACGTGGTGCGCGCGGGCCTTCGGCTCCTCGAAGAACGCGAAGCGCGAGTTTCGGCCCTTCAGGCTGCGCTGGTTGAAGGCGAGCGGAGCGGCGAGCCGGAACCGTTCGACTTTGACGGTTTTCTTAGGGACAAGCGGCGCGCGGCGCCCCGAGGGCGATGAGGGTCTCGATTTCACGCCAAGAGCCCGACGCGACATCGAGGAACTCTGGGAATATTCGGCCGACCAATTCGGCCTCGACAGGCCGGATCTATACCTTCGTGGTCGCGGAGGATCCGCGTCGAGGCCTCGCCTGCGGCGAGATTCGTTCCGGCTATCGCAAATTATCCGTCGGCTCGCACGTTCTTTTCTTCAAGGCGTCGGCAACCCGTGTCGTCATCGTGCGAATTCTCCATCGGCGGAAGGACTTCTTCGGTCGGCATATTCGTTGATGCCTTGACGAGGCCGACCATGGCGCCTCGCTCTCTCGCCCTCAGTCGCTTGAAGTGGCCAACGGCACCGCGCCAGCGGACTGCGCATGGGCGATGGCGCTGGCGACCGTCGCCATCGTCGGCATGCCGCCGAGTTGCATCGATTCGACTGCAGTCGAAGGCACAATAACGATCGTCGCGTTGCTGCGCTTGAGGCCCTCGTAGAGCATGTTCATCGCGCGCAAGTGAAAGGCGGTCGGGTTGTCGGCGTACATCTTGGCGGCCTCGTTGAACGAGCTGGCCACCTGCCGCTCCGAATCGCCCAATATCACGCGCGCCTGCCGCTCGCGCTCGGCCTGGGCCTGCATCGACATGGCGTCCTGCAAGGCGGCGGGAATCCGCACGTCCTTGAGCTCAACCGAGATGACGTCGATGCCCCACGGCTTGGCGCGCGCGTCGATGATGCGCTGGAGCTCTACGCTCAGCTTTTCGCGCCCCTCCAGCATGTCGGCCAACGGGGTCTTGCCGATCACGTCGCGCAACGCCGTCTGCGCCGCCCAGTTGATCGCGGAGCCGTAGTCGGCGACGTCGAGCGCCGCCGTTTTGGGGTCGACCACCTTCCAGAACAGCACCGCATCCACATCGACCGGCACCGTATCGCGCGTCATCGTCTGTTCCGCTCGGAAAGTGCTCGTGATGACCCGGGTGTCGATTCTGTATGGAACGGTCTCGATGACCGGCACGATGAAGAACAGGCCTGGGCCTTCGAGGCCGCGGAACTTACCGAGCCTCAAGACCACCACGCGCTCCCATTGATCGGCGACCTTGACGGCATTGGCGACGATCGAGGCGACGATGAAGCTCAGGACCGCAATCGAGACGCTCACGACGTAGCTTAGCGGGCTCATGTAAGCGTACGCAAGCGCCAGACCAGCTACGAATAGGATAACAAAGATCAGTCCAGGTAACGGGCTGGGGTTTCGCATGGGAAAAACCTCGCTTGGCCTATGCCGCACGTCTCCCAGCCTTACCCTTTGATGTGGGGTGTTTTCCGCTGAGCGCCAGAGTTTGCCTCGTTCGGGAGGGGCAATTCAGAAATCCCCGCCGCAGGGATTCGCGAAAAAAGTGATCGAACGGGACGAATTCGGGGTTGCGTCAGCGTTCACGTTTGATTAACAATTCGTAAAGAGGGCTTGCGGCGAGCGCGAATTTAGAGGGCGCTGCGATGATTCGCCTTTGTCTGACGATTGCATGTCTCAGCGCTATCGCCTGCACGCAGGCGTCATCCGAAAGTCTGTCCTCCGATCCGCCGAAGACCCCCCGACCGCACGCGGCGAAGGCTAAGCACCCGGCCGCTCAGAAGTCGGCGAGCCTCGACAATTCCGTTCGCTTCTCGGACCCCTACGCGCCGCCGGAGGGCACGACCGTTGTAAGAAAAAGTGGCGGCCTTCCTGGTTATTCGTACCGGATTCCGACAGACCCGCAGGGCGGCCTGTCGATTTCCATGGGTCAGGATCAGGGTGGCCATACCACCGGCGGACTGAAGTGGGGCTTCTAGACCGGATGGCCTTACGCGTGTGATCGAAGCCAAGCGGCCCGCGGGCGCGTCTCGCGCCAATTGAGTTTCCTTATCCCTCCTCATAGTCGCCCGCGGCGAGGCGTCGCCGATTGGCATGTCCAGGCCGAGTTCGCAGGAGTCAATTCTGTGATATTCATCCCTGCATCAGAGACCGGTGCAAGATGCGCATTTTTTTGGCGTTGGCGGCTGTCTTCATTCTCGTGTCAGGCGCATCGGCCGAGGATTACGGCCGGCCGACCGCAATCATGGTCAGTCCAATTCACGAGGCTCAGATCGTCCGCGGCGACGACGGTATGGATCACGTCGAATACGAGCTTCTTGTCGTCAGCGTGTTCTCCGAGCCGGTGACGCTGTCGAGCGTCATGGTGTTCGATTCCTTCGGGAAAGAGCTGATGCGGATGGACGGCGACACTCTTGCCGCCGCGACCCAGACCCTGTTCTCGAAGACGCCCTCACCCGTCATTCCCGCGTCGGGGGCCGTATCGATCGACGTCGATCTCGTTCTGCCGCCGGGCGCGGCGCCCGAGCGGCGGGTCACGCACCGGATCGCCTACACCCTTGCAGCGGAGACGCAGAATGCTGCGATGATCGGCCGCCCGGAGGTCGATGGTCCCGAGGTTGCGATCAACCGCCAGCCGGCCATCGTGCTCCGGCCGCCGCTTGCGGGGGATGGTTGGCTCGTCAACAGCGGCTGCTGCAAGCCCAACATCCACCGGGACGAACGCATTGCGATCGACGGCGCCCGCATCGAAACCGCTGAAACCTTCGCCGTCGATTGGGGCAAAGTCAAAGGCGACAGGCTCTACGACGGCGAGGGCAAAAAGGTCGAGCTCTTTTACGGCTTCGGCGAAGACGTTCTGGCGGTCGCCGATGGAACCGTGGTCTCGGCCCACGACGGCATGGCCGATGCGACGCCGTTCGTTGCGATGACGCCTAAGTCGAAGTCGGACTTTGGCGGCAACAATTTGATGCTGGAAATCGGTCCGAATGTCTTCGTGTGGTACGCGCATTTGCGCCAGGGCAGCCTTAAAGTGAAAGTCGGCGACGCCGTGAAGGGCGGGTCGCCCATCGCCAAATTGGGCAACACGGGGCCGTCCACCGGACCCCACCTCCATTTGGGTCTTCTCGACAAGCCCGATCCGATCGCCGGGCGCAGCCTGCCTTTCGTCTTCGACAGCTTCACTTTGGCCGGCGCGGTCGATTTCGATAAGTCGGAGGGGGATTGGCTGGTCATTACGCCACAGTCGCGGCAGGTTCGGTCCGAATATCCACTTTACGCGGGCATCGTGAATTTTCCGGGGTTGCGCCCATGAGCGATGCAGACGGTAAGCGCGGGGTCTGCCTTGTCATCGGGGCGGGCGACGGGCTCGGCGCCTCGATCGCGCACGCCTTCGCGCGCGAGGGTCTTCGCATCTGCGTCACCCGGCGGCCGCGAAATACTGAGGCGGTCGACACGCTGGCGGAAGCGATCCGCGCGGCGGGCGGCGAGGCTCACGCCTTCGGGCTCGACGCCCGCGTCGAAGACGATGTTGTGGCCCTCATCGAACGGATCGAGCGCGAGATCGGCCCGATCGAGGTGTTGGTCTTCAATATCGGCGCCAATGTGCGTTTCCCGATCGTCGAGACGACCACGCGGGTCTATTCCAAGGTTTGGGAGATGGCGGCGCTTGCCGGATTCCTCGCCAGCCGCGAGGCGGCGCGGGCAATGATCGAACGCGGGCGGGGCACGATGCTGTTCACGGGCGCGACCGCGAGCGTCCGCGGCGGCGCGGGCTTTGCCGCCTTCGCTGGCGCAAAGCATGCGCTCCGGGCGCTGGCGCAGAGCCTCGCCCGCGAACTGGGGCCGAAGGGAATCCACGTGGCCCATGTCGTGATCGACGGCGCGATTGACGGCGCCTTCATCCGCGGGCTCATGCCGGACGCCGCCGAAAAGCTGGCGCGAGAGGAAATTCTCGTTCCCGACGAGATCGCCAAAAACTATGTTTGGCTCTATCGGCAGCAACGCAGCGCCTGGACATTCGAGATCGACTTGCGGCCGTGGTCGGAGACGTGGTGATGAGCGCGACCATCGAATTCATTTTCGACTTTGCCAGCCCCAACGGCTATCTCGCTTTTCGCGCGCTGCAGCCGGTTCTTGCACGCACCGGCGCCGGGCTCACGGTGAACCCCTGTCTGCTTGGCGGCATCTTCAAGGCGACCGGCAATGTGGCGCCGGGCGTCGCCTACGCAGCGGTCAAGGGCAAGCTCGATTACGAGCTGCTCGAGATCCGCCGTTTCATCGCCAAGCATCGACTCGACAAGTTTCGTTTCAACCCGAATTTTCCTGTCAACACGCTCATGCTGATGCGTGGGTTTGTCGCCGCCCGCGAAGCGGGCGTCGATACCGCCTATCTCGAGATGGGCCTCGAGGGTCTATGGGAAGAGGGCCTCAAGCTCGACGATCCGGAAATACTGGCGCGCCGCATCGATTCCGCGGGCCTTAATTCTGCGAGCCTGCTCGCCGCAGCCCAGACCGACCGGGTCAAGCTCAAGCTTGCCGACAATACCGCCGCTGCGGTCGCGCGCGGCGTGTTGGGGGTTCCGACCTTCTTCGTCGGCGGCGACATGTTCTTCGGCAAGGACCGGCTGGCGCAGGTCGAAGAGGCGGTCCAGGCAGCCCCTGCGCGCGTGTCATAAGCGTAAGCAAAGGGACGGAACCGAGCGCCGGAGCGTCGGAGTGATTATGACGCCTGTATTGACGCGGCATTTCTGACTTCGGATCGTCACTAAATTAAGGATCGGCGCGCAATCAGGCCTCGCAACCGGGGGTCGATAAAATTTTACACGTCCAATCTAGCCGTTGGCAATCGAGGGGTGGGATTTTGCATCGTGGTCGGGATCCTGCGGCCGCTTCGAAGGCTTCGGCTTAGGAACGGCCACAGCTAGCGAACGCAGGGCCCATAGAGCGTCAGGAGAATCCCATGCTTCGTGTTCGTAACTTTGTTAGCGATGAATCTGGTGTGACGGCGATCGAATATGCGCTGATCGCGAGCCTGATTGCGGTGGCGATCATCACCGCCGTCACGACGGTCGGCACCAATATCAGCACCGTGTTCACCGAGATCGGCACCACGCTGAAGTGAGTCAGGAACGCGCGCCGGCCGAGAGTTTCGGCTGGCGCGCGGTCAATTCGGATATGCGGTTTACATATCGCGACCGCACGCAAAAGATGGCGAGGCCTGAACGTTAAGGGCCTTGCCTTGACGCCGCGGCGGCAGAGCGGCTGGGCGCCTGCCAATCCGCGGCAAGTCTCGGTTTCCGGCGTCTCGTCGGGGACTTTCATGGCCAACCCGCCGAACGTCGCTCCGCACGGCTGCACGCAATCGAGCGACGCGCTGAAGCCGGTCGGACGCCCGCGATTGAGGCCAATGCTTACGGCTGCTGGAGTTGGAAGATCCGTGCTTTGTCGACCACCGGCTGCATTGAAGAATTCGCGATGAGGGCAGCGCGGGTGGTGAACGCCAGAGACCGGCCGCACGCGTCACTGGCAGAATGCGTCGAGCCGCCGCACGACCCCAAACGGGAAGGAATTGACGATATATCAATGGATAATAGGAGGGCGGACGAGCTTGGTCTCGTCAGTGGCCGGCAGGTGGATTGTGTTTTCGAAGGCCTCTTTCCAACTCCTTGCCCTTTGCTTAACGACAACATTACCCGTTGGGTCGTTATAGCAATCGTTGGTCTCGTCTCTGCGGTGGGATTACGGGCGCTAAACGTAACAATAGTTTGGAATTCTCTTTGGGCAGCGATTGAGTTCGACATATTACTTGTTGTGTGCGCCGTAATCTACAGCATTGTTGGCGCGAACGCGCCCCGCCTTGGGTGGTCGGCTGCAGTAGTATCCGACCTATTGCTATCAGCTTTGCAGCTTATAGTGGTGTTGAAAGCCTTTACACCGCTTACTTACCTTGCTGCCGCTTCCGGATATCCGCTGGTAGACAGTGCATTGACCAAGCTCGATGCGATATTGTTCGGCTTTAAATGGGATGTGGAGGCCCATTGGGTCGCCAATCACCCGACGGTCGATTGGCTTCTTCAGCGTGCGTACTTTAGCATATATTATCAAGGCGCTTTTGTATTCTTAATCGGCAGCGTCAGCCGTCCGGGCGACCGCAATGGCGAGCTAATCTGGCAGTTCTGCATTAGTCTCGTCTTGACCTGCGCGATTTTTGTTTTCACTCCCGCCCTCGGCCATGTTGCGCACATCGGTACAGGTTGGATGAAAACGTTGATGGTGATCCGTAACGGCGAGTGGGCTGCTTTCGATTTTTCGCACGTCGAGGGTATCGTCAGTTTTCCGTCCTTCCATACGACGCTCGCGATCCTGCTCGTGTACGCGGTGCGCCATCACCGCTGGGCGCTGGCAATTTTGGTCCCACTCAATATGCTTTTGATCGTGGCCACCCTTAGCGTCGGGGGGCACTACCTCGTGGACCTGCCAGCGGGAGCGGCAGTCGCGGTTATCGGTATTACCGCCACGCGGCTTCTTCGACAGCAAACTTTTCTCGACCTGGCGGACGCTGCGCCGGGCTTCCGAACCAGATCTTCAAAGGCTTCGACGGCCTAGAGGGCCTTAACGAGGCAAGCGCTTGAGCATGATTGTTATATCGGACTCCACCCCTTTAGTGGCGCTTCCTGGAGCGACGGTTCCCGAAACTTCGACCTGGGCTATGATGCGCGTCGGTTTTCGCCGTCGGCCTCCCCCTGGGTATTAGGGGCTGTCCTCAATTAGGGGATTCGCGAATCGGGTAAAGCGTGATTCATAGGGAGCCTTCTTTTTGGGAGGCTTTCGGTGCGGCGCTACGGATTGCGCGACGACCAGTTTGCGCGGATTGAACATTTGCTGCCGGGTGTCCGGGACATGTCGGACGCAATAGCGAATTGGGCAATCGACTTTTCGTTGAGGCGGTGATTTGGAAATTTCGGTCGGGTGCGCCGTGGCGCGATCTGCCCGAGCGGTTCGGCCACTGGAAGACCATTCACACGCGGTTCTCGCGGTGGGCGGAGAACGGCGTATGGGAGAGTCTTTTCAAGACGTTGGCTGACGATCCGGACAACGAATACGCGATGATCGACGCCACCATCGTTCGCGCGCATCAGCATAGTGCGGGCGCACTCAAAAAGGGGGTCTCGATCAAGCCATAGGCCGCTCGCGCGGCGGCCTGACCACCAAGATCCATGTGATTGTCGACGCCTTGGGCAACCCGTTGGCGCTTCGCCTCACCGGCGGCCAAGTCCACGACATCACCCAGGCTGAAGCCCTCGCGGCTGAGGTGAAGCCCGAAGCCCTCCTCGGCGACAAGGGCTACGACGCCGGCGCCTTCATCGAGAGCCTCGAAGTGCGCGCCATCAAGCCGGTCATCCCGCCAAAGTCGAACCGCAAGGTCGCTCGCGATTGCGACTTCGCCCTCTACGCCGAACGCAATCTCATCGAGCGTTTCTTTCAATTCATCAAACAGTTCCGAGGCATCGCGACCCGCTACGAAAAAACCGCACGCAATTACCTCGCCGGCCTCCATTTGGTCTGCGCCCTGGCTTGGCTCAAATGAGGACACGCTCTAGTACTGAGCCGGCGATCTCATGCCCGAGCTTGGAAACGCGCTGCGGCGCCCTAGATTGGGGCACCCCAGCGGCGTGGGGTCGAAGCTTAAGGACTGAGGGCTCAAGCGTCGCATGGACGATCTTCTTCGCCTGGCCGAAGACCCCAACGCGTGGGCGGCGCTCGCCACCCTCATCGCCATGGAGGTGGTCCTCGGCCTCGACAATCTTGTGTTCATCGCGCTGCTCACGAACCGCATCGACGAACGCCGGCGGGGCCTGGCGCGCAAACTCGGCCTGTCGCTAGCGCTCGTGTTCCGCCTCGCGCTGCTCGCTTCGGCGTCGTGGGTGGTGCATTTCACGGAGCCGTTGGGCACGGTGCTCGGGCGGGCTTTTTCCGTCCGCGATCTGCTGTTGCTGGCGGGCGGGCTGTTCCTGGTCTGGAAGGCGACGAGCGAAATCCACCAGCGCGTCGATCCGGATGACGAGGATGCTGACAAAAAGCCGACTGCGCCGCTCGGCCTCATCTCCGGCCTCATCCAGATCATCATGATCGACATCGTCTTCTCGGTCGACAGCATCATCACCGCGGTCGGCATGACCGAGTATTTTCCGATCATGGTCATAGCCGTCGTGGTGGCGGTCGGGGTGATGATGGTCGCGGTAGGGCCGCTCGCGGCCTTTATCCACCGCAATCCTACGGTGTTGATGCTGGCGCTGAGCTTCCTCCTGATGATCGGCATGACACTGATCGCCGACGGTTTCGGCTTTCATATCGAAAGAGGCTATATTTACGCAGCGATGTTTTTTTCCTCTGTGGTCGAGACGTTCAACGTCTTGGCGCGGCGAAAATCCAGGCGGCGGCATGACGCTTAGCTCTCTTATCCTCTTCGCCGCCGTCTATTTCGCCGCCGTGGCCACGCCCGGGCCAGGCGTCGCAGCGCTGATCGCGCGCGTGCTCGGGCAAGGACTCAAGGGCGTGGCGCCGTTCATCGCCGGCTATTTCGTCGGCGACATGATCTGGCTCGCGCTGGCGGGGACAGGCCTCGCCGTCATCGCCAAGACATTCGCCGGGGTATTTGTCGCAATCAAATTCGCCGGCGCTGCCTATCTCCTCTATCTTGCATGGCGGATGGCGACTGCGCCGGCCGTCATTGGAGCGGTGCCGGCTGAGGCCACGCGCGGTTGGCGCGCATTCCTCGGCTCGCTGTCGCTGACGCTCGGCAACCCGAAAGTCATGATCTTCTTCCTCTCGATCGTGCCGCTCGTCGTCGACGTCAGGACATTGAGCGTTCTCGCGCTCGTCGAACTCGCCGCTGTTTGTGGAATCGTGATTTCTGCGACCTTGGCGGCCTACGCGTTCGCCGCCAACCGGGCGAGGACGTTTCTGCGCTCGACCCGGGCGATGCGGTTCGTCAATCGCGCCGCCGGCGGCCTGATGGCCGGGGTCGCATTGGCCGTCGCGACGAGGTAAGATTTTGTCGGATCTCCTGGCGATCGGCGAAGCGCTGGTCGAGCTCAATCAGCCGAAGGACGGCGCCCCGTTCGTGCAGGGGTTCGGCGGCGACACTTCGAACGCCATGATCGCCGCGGCGCGGCTTGGCGCGGACGCTGCTTATTTCACCGGCGTTGGCGCCGACCGATTCGGCCAGGCTTTGACCGAGCTTTGGTTGAAGGAAGGCGTCGACGCGGCCCGGATCGTGGTCAATGGCGGCGCTCATACCGGGCTTTATTTCGTCACCCATAGCGCGCAGGGCCACGAGTTCTCCTATATGCGCGCGGGCTCGGCGGCGAGCCGGATCAGCGAGACCGATCTGCCGGTCGACCGCATCCGCGCGACCAAGATCCTGCACATTTCCGGGATCAGCCAGGCGGTCTCTTCGTCCGCCGCTGACGCTGCATTCGCCGCCATCGACATCGCGCACGAGGCAAAGCAGCTCGTCTCCTATGACCCGAACTTGAGGCTGAAGCTGTGGCCGCTACGACGCGCGCGGGCAATCATTCACGAGGCGATGCGAGCCTGCGACATCGCTCTTCCCGGCCTCGACGACGCGGAAGCGCTGACGGGCCTGAGAGATCCCGACGCCATTGCAAGTTTCTACCTCGACCTCGGCGCGCGCGTGGTCGCGGTGAAAATGGGCCGGGGCGGCGCGCTGGTGGCGACGCCCAAGGAGCGCGAGCGCGTCTATGCGCATGGCGTCAAGGCGGTCGATGCGACTGGAGCAGGCGACTGCTTCGATGGGGCTTTTCTCGCGGAATATGTGCGGCACGGCGATCCGTTCGCCGCGGCGCGCTTCGCCAATGTGGCGGCAGCGCTCTCGACCTTGGGCTACGGCGCGGTCGCGCCATTGCCAACACGCGCCGACGTTGAAGCGGTCATGGCGGCGCGAACGTCGTGACGACGTTCTTTCCCAGTCCCTCATTGGCGGCCGCTTATATCGTCGCCTGCGTCTTGCTCGCGGCAACGCCCGGCGCGGACATGGCGCTCTTTCTGTCACGCACGCTCGCTGGCGGCCGGAGCCAAGGCTTCGCTGCGCAAGCGGGCGCAAACGTCGGGCTCGTCGCCCACACCTTCGCCGCCGCGCTGGGCCTGTCGGCGCTGCTCGCGGCCTCGGCGCAAGCCTACGAGGCGGTGAAGATCGGCGGCGCGCTCTATTTGCTTTGGCTTGCCTGGCGCGCGATCCGCCATGGCTCCGTGCTCAAGCTGAAGACCGACGCCTCGGCGCGCGGAGGTTTGCGCGGCGCTTTCGCGAACGGCCTCCTCATCAATCTCACCAACCCGAAGATCATGCTCTTCTTCGTGACCTTCCTGCCGCAGTTCATCAGCGCGAGCGATCCGCATGCGAGCATGAAGCTGTTCGTGTTGGGCTTCGGCTTCATCGCGATTACGACGGCGGTGAACGCGATCGTCGTGCTTGTGGCGGGACACTTTGTCGCGGCGGCGAAGCGCAATCCGCGCGCGCTGCGGGTGCTTGACTATGGTTTCGCGGTGCTCATGGGCGCTTTCGCGGGGCGTCTCATCTGGAGCGAAACGAGATAGGAGCGCCGATCATGGACATGGACGCGTTTCGCGCCTCGCTCGACGCCCCTGAGCCGCCGCCAGCCTTGAGCGACGCTTTGCGCGCGCTTTGGCTCGACGCGCGGGGGAATTGGGACGGCGCGCATGATTCTGCGCAGGCGGACGAGGGCGGGGCTGGCGACTGGGTGCACGCTTATCTGCATCGCAAGGAGGGCGACGACGGCAACGCAGCTTACTGGTACCGCCGCGCGCGCAAGCCGGTTTGCCGAGCGTCGCTCGACGAAGAATGGACGGCGATCGCCGCCGCGCTTCTGAAGGGCGAGAGCTAGGGCTTGCTGCGGTTTGGTCGAACCATCATCGTCATTGGAGCAAAGCGAAGCAATCCAGGGGAGCATAGGGCGCCCTTCGATCCCTAATTCGCCGCGTCGGCCTTCGGCCTCCTCGCGATGACGATTCCATACGAACAGACGATCCGCCGTATCAAAGGAGTTTAAGCCTATGTCCGTCATCGTCGCCTTCGGCGATTCCAACACCTGGGGCTACGATCCCGCCACCGGGAGCCGATTTCCCCGCGCCCAGCGATGGCCGAGCGTCCTGCAACGCGAGCTCGGATCGGATTTTGAGGTGATCGCCGAGGGGCTCAACGGCCGCACCACGGTCCACGACGATCCGATCGAGCCTTATCGCTGTGGCGCGGATGCGCTCCCGCCCTGCCTCATGAGTCATGCGCCTGTCGATTTCTTGATTCTCTCGCTTGGCTGCAACGACTTGAAGAAGCGGTTCTCCGTTTCCGCCTTCGACATCGCCGAAGGCGCGGGCCGCCTTATCTTTCTTGCGCGCGCCTATGGGCAACGCCCCGACGCCCGCCCACCGAAAATCCTGCTGATCGCGCCGCCCCCGATCGCCAAGCTCTCAGAATATGCGGAAATGTTCGAGGGCGGCCAGGAAAAGTCCGTACTCCTCAGCGAGCGCTATCGCGACGTCGCAGAGCGCGAAGGCGTGGCGTTCCTGGACGCCGGACAGGTCATTCGATGTTCGGATCTCGACGGCATCCACTACGAGGTCGATCAACACGAATTGCTCGGCCTCGCGGTGGCGGAGGCGATTCGCGGAGCGCTCGCCCCTCCTGCGGTCTCCATAGAGTAAAGGCCGCGGCGCCGCCCTTTGCGATTGCGCCGTCGAGCTGGGGCGGCTAAGGCAAGCCGCAACCCTTGATCGGATATCCCCTTTGAGCGTCGACGCGGACACTGACGCGCTTGCCGCGCGCGATCTTCTGCTCTCCGCCGCGCGCGAGGCCGGAACGCTGGCGCTCGAATATTTTAATCCCGGCGGCCGTACCTCCGCCCCGGTCGTGACGAAAGCCGGGGGATCGCCGGTCTCGGACGCCGATCTCGCCGCGGATGCGCTCCTGAAGCGCCGCTTGCAGGAGGCATTGCCCGATGCGGGCTGGCTCTCCGAGGAGACGGTCGACGATTTCGAGCGGCTTTCACGCCGAAGCCTCATCATCGTTGATCCGATCGACGGCACGCGCGCCTTCGTGATCGGCGATCCGCGCTGGGCCGTCTCGGTGGCGCTGATCGTCGACGAGCGGCCGGTCGCGGGCGTCGTCTACGCGCCGGCCTTGGACGAGACCTATGCGGCGGCGCGTGGCGCCGGCGCAACGCTCAACGGCGCGCCTCTCGCCTCTTCCGCCGGTTGGCCTCCGCGCGCCGCCGCGGGTCCCAAGCTCATCATTGAGGCAATGGCGAGCGAGGTCGGCGCCTCGATCGAGATCGTTCCGCGCGTCCCCTCGCTTGCCTACCGGCTCTGCATGATTGCGCGCGGCGCCATCGATTTTGCCGTCTCGGCGGCAAACTCCAGTGACTGGGACATAGCCGGCGCCGATATTCTGCTTGAGGAATCGGGCGCGCGCCTGATCGACGCCTCGGGCGAGCGGCTCCGCTACAATTCCCGGCAGGTCCGCCGCGGCGCGCTCCTTGCTGCGTCGGACGTAGGCGCGCCCCGGCTCATCAAGGGCTTTCGCGCGGCCACGGCCTCGCCACCAGACTGACCGGCGGCGGTTTTCGGACGCTTGCGTTTTCGCCGCCACGAGGGCAAAGGCCAGCTCGCCGGGCCGCGGCTCTCCGCGCACCTTCAAGGAATTGTGACCATGACCCCTCCCGACGCAAAGGCCCAAGACGAGGCAAAGCCGCAGCGCCTGCACCTGGTGTTCGGCGGCGAGCTGAAATCGCTCGAAAGCCACGAATTTCGTGATCCCGGAAAGCTCGATATTGTCGGCATCTTTCCCGATTTCGCCAGCGCCGAGCGCGCCTGGCGCGCCAAGGCTCAAGCGACGGTCGACAAGGCGGACACGCGCTATTTCATCGCCCATCTGCATCGTCTTCTCGAGCCCGACCTCTTGCCTCCGACACGGACGGCCTGAACGCCGCATGGCGAGGCGCATAGGCAGATCGCAATGGGCGCAAGGGGCGATCGGCTTCGGGCTTGCGACCTATTTGTCGTTTGTTCGCAGCACAAACCGGTTCACCACGGTTCCCGAGGACGTGGACGCCTATATCAAGGACGAACTGCCGCTCATCGCGGCGATGTGGCACGGCCAGCATTTGATGATGCCCTTCGCGCGGCCCGTGACCATGGATCGGCTCGCGGTGCTCATCTCCCGTCATGAAGACGCCGGCGCCCAGGCCTTAGCCGCCGAACGTCTTGGGATAACGCCAGTGCGCGGCTCGGGCGGTCCCGCCGATCGTAACTATTACAAGGGCGGCGCGCCGGCGATGCGCGAACTTCTGCGCCAGCTCGAATCGGGCTCGTCCGTCGCGATGACCGCCGATGTCCCCAAGCGCGGGCGTGTGGCGGGGCGGGGAATCGTGACGCTGGCCAAACTTTCCGGCCGGCCGATCGTTCCGACCGCCGCAGTCATGAGCCGGCGTGTTCAGTTCAAGACGTGGGATCGTGCGTCCCTCGGACTGCCCTTCGGGCGCGCAATCATTGTCGTCGGCGACCTCATCCGTGTTTCGCCGAACGCCGATGACGAGGAGATGGAAGCCGCACGACTGGCGGTCGAGCACGGGCTCGACGAGGTGCACCGGCAGGGTTATTCCATGGTCGGCGCAAGCGACCCGGGCGCCGATCTCAGACCACGATGATCGCTCCGCTCTCGCTCATGGGCTATCGATGGGCCTCGTTCCTGGCGACGCCGCTGGCCGGGCCGCTCCTGGCGATGCGGCTCAGGCGCGGCAAGGAGGATTCGCGACGGGTGAGCGAGCGGCGGGGGTTGAGTGGCCTTGTCCGTCCGCCGGGCCCGCTCGTCTGGCTGCATGGCGCCAGTGTTGGGGAAGCCGGCGTACTGCTGCCGTTCGTCGAGCGCATCACGCGCATGGGCGCGACGGCGCTGGTGACCACGACAACGGTGACCTCGGCCGCGATGCTCGCGCAGCGCCTGCCGGCTGGCGCGTTGCATCAATATGCGCCGCTCGACAGTCCGGTGTTCGTGCGGCGGTTCGTCAAACGCTGGCGCCCCGACGCGGCGCTGGTGGCGGAGAGCGAACTCTGGCCCAATATGATCGTCGAACTGAAGCGTTCGAAATCGCGGCTCGCGATGATCAATGGGCGGATCAGCGAGCGGTCGTTCCGCAGGTGGGGCAGGGCGCCGCGGTTCATCGCTGCGTTGTTGGCGGAGTTCGACGTGTGCCTCGCGCGTAGCGAGGCGGACGGCGATCGTCTCTCGGCGCTTGGCGCGCCAAACGTCCTGGTTGCCGGCGATATCAAGTTCGACGCGCCGACGCTGCCGGCCGACCGGCGCGAACTCGCCGAGCTTGCGGGCCTCACGTCTGGGCGCCAGATGTGGATCGCGGCCTCCACGCACGAGGGCGAAGAGAAGATCGCGGCGGCCGCGCACAAGCGCCTCGCCCAGGTGTTTCCCGACGCGCTGACCTTGATCGCGCCGCGCCATCCCGAACGCGGCGAGAGGATCTTGCGGCAATTGGAGGAGCAGGGCCTCAGCTGCGCGCTGCGCTCGCGCGGCGAGAAGATCAATCCGGGGACTGCGGTTTACATCTGCGACACGATCGGCGAGCTGGGGCTTTTCTATCGCCTGGCCGGGGTGGTGTTCGTCGGCAAGTCCTTCGTCGCCGGCGGTGGGCAAAATCCGATCGAGCCCGCTCGCCTCGCCTCGGCCATTCTGCACGGGCCGATGGTCGGGAATTTCGCCGACGCTTACGCAGCGCTCGACGAGGCCGGCGGCGCGCTTCCCGTCGCGCGGCCGGAGGACTTGGGCGAGACGCTGATCTCTCTCTTTGCCAATGCGGCGCGGCTGCGCGCCATGGCGCGTGCGGCCGGCGATACGGTCGAGCGGCGCGCGGGGGCGGTCGACCGCTCGATGGGCGCGCTGAGAGGCCTGTTGCCGTCCGCCGGGGCGGCTCGGTGAAGGCGCCGCGTTTCTGGAGCAAACCGAGACCAACTCTGCTTGCCCGCTTGCTCCAGCCGACCGGCTGGGCCTACGGACGAGCGACCGCGCAGCGCATGCGGGGCTCGAGCGAGCGCGCCGGCGCGCCGACTATTTGCGTCGGCAATTTCACGGTCGGGGGGGCAGGCAAGACACCAACCGCGCTGGCGTTAGCGCGGATGCTGATCGGGGACGGCCGACGCGTCGCCTTCTTGTCGCGGGGCTATGGCGGCGCCGAGCGCGCCGAGCCGCTGCCCGTCGATACGAGCGCCCATAGTGCGGCGATGGTCGGCGACGAGCCCCTGCTGCTCGCCAAACTGGCGCAATGCTGGGTCGGGGCGGATCGGGTGCAAAGCGCAAGAAGAGCGGTCGAAGCCGGAGCGGATACGCTCATTCTCGACGACGGCCTGCAGAATCCGGGGCTCATCAAAGACCTGTCCTTCGCTGTCGTGGATGGCGAAAGCGGTTTCGGCAACGGTCTCTGCGTTCCGGCTGGTCCGCTGCGCGCGCCAGTCTCCGCGCAGCTGCCGTTCGTGCAGGCGCTGATCGTGCTGGGCGGCGACGATGCGGCGGCGTCTCGAATCGCGGCTTTAGCGCCCGGCAAGCCGCTCCTCCGCGCCAGCCTCGAGCCGGACGCGCTTGCCGCGGCGCCCCTGATCGGACGCGAGGTCGTCGCCTTCGCCGGCATTGCGCGACCGGAGAAATTCTACGCTACGCTACGCCGAGTCGGGGCGCAGATCGTCGCCACTCGCGATTTCGCCGATCATCATGCCTATACGCAGCGCGAGGTCGAGGCGCTGATCGAGGAGGCGGGCCGGCGAGGCGCGCTTTTGGCGACGACCGAGAAGGATTCGGTGCGGCTGACCGCCCGTCAGGCCCGCTCAATCGTGACGCTGCCGGTCACATTGCGCTTCGAGGAGCCCGCGTCGTTAAGGCGCATCCTGCGCCAGGCCGTGGCAGGGTAGGGGATGCAGGACACGAATCCGGCTCTACGAGAGCAGCTTGCTACGAGACTCAGGCGCGAGACGAGGGGCGAGGTTTTGTTCTCGCGCGCCGATCGCGGCCGCTATGCGACCGATGCCTCCATCTACCAAATCGAACCTGTCGGCGTTTTCGTGCCGCGCACGATCGACGATGTCGCGACCGCAATGGCGATCGCGCGCGAGAGCGCCGTGCCCGTTCTGCCGCGTGGCGGCGGCACCAGCCAATGCGGCCAGACAGTCAATCGGGCCCTGGTCATCGACTGCTCGAAATATCTCCGCAACGTGCTCGAGATCGACCCCGAACGGCGCCGCGCATTGGTCGAGCCGGGGATTGTGCTCGGCCATCTCAACGCGGCGCTGAGGTCACATAGCCTGTTCTTTCCGGTCGATCCGTCGACGCACGCGCGCTGCACCATCGGCGGCATGGTGGCCAACAATTCCTGCGGCAGCAAGTCGATCCGCTATGGCCTGATGGCCGACAATGTCGCCGCGATCGACGCGATTCTGGCCGACGGCGCGCGCTTCCGCTTAGGTCCCGATTGGTCCGGACAGGGGGCAACGAAACCAGAGGCCATCGGCGCGCTGATGACCCGGCTGCAGGCCTTGGGCCAGGATTTGGCGCCGGAGATCGCCGCCCGGTTTCCGAAAGTGCTGCGCCGGGTCGGCGGCTATAACATCGACGCGCTGACGCCGGCGGCGGCGGCCGAGGGCCGTGACAACCCGGCGAGGCTCTTGGTCGGTTCGGAAGGAACGCTCGCCTTTTCGGCGGCGATCGAGCTCATCCTTCATCCCATCAAGCCCCGGAAAGTGGTTGGCATCTGCCAGTTTCCCTCATTTCGGGCCGCGATGGAGTCGACGCGTCATATTGTCGCCCTCGACCCCGAGGCGGTGGAGCTGGTCGACCGTACGATGATCGATCTCGGCCGGGGCATCCCGATCTTCCGTACCACGATTGACCGCATGGTGATCGGTGAGCCCGAGAGCCTGCTGATCGTCGAATTCCATGGGCTGGACGATCAGCCGTTATGGGCTCAGCTCGCACGGCTCGAGAGGCTCATGGGCGATCTGGGCTTTCCGCACAGCGTGGTCCGCGCGACCGAGCCGGGCTTCCAGGCGCAAATCGCCGAAGTGCGCGAAGCGGGCCTCAACATCATGATGTCGATGAAAGGCGACGGCAAACCGATCTCCTTCATCGAGGACACCGCCGTGCCTCTGGACGACTTGGCGGACTATACCGAGCGACTCAACGCGGTCTTCGAGCGCAACGGCGTGCGTGGGACCTGGTACGCCCACGCGTCGGTCGGCTGTCTGCATGTACGCCCGGTTCTCAACATGAAGGATCCGGCGGACGTCACGCGGATGCGGTCGATCGCCGAGGAATGTTTCGATCTCGTCCGCCAATACAAGGGCTCGCACAGTGGCGAGCACGGCGACGGCATTGCGCGCAGCGAGTTCAACGAGCCGATGTTCGGGGCGCCCATCGCCCGCGCCTTCGAGGCGGTGAAGGACGCGTTCGATCCCGACGGCTTGCTCAATCCCGGCCGGATCGTGCGCGCGCCGCGCTTCGACGACCGGTCGCTGTTCCGCTACGGGCCCGACTATCGTCCCATCCAGGGTTTCACGCCTCAGCTCGACTGGTCGGACAATCCTGGGCCGCTCAGCGGTCTCATGGGCGCTGTCGAGATGTGCAACAATAATGGACAGTGCCGCAAGTTCGACGCCGGCGCGATGTGTCCGAGCTATCGGGCGACGCGCGACGAGCAGCATCTCGTTCGCGGACGAGCGAATACGATTCGGCTCGCCCTCACAGGCCAGCTCGACCAGGACGCGCTGGCCTCGAGCGATGTTGCGGATGTGCTGAAACTTTGCGTTTCCTGCAAGGCATGTCGACGCGAATGTCCGACTGGCGTCGACATGGCGAAGATGAAGATCGAGGCGACCGCCGCGCGTGCGGCTCGGCACGGAGTCAGCTTGCGCGAACGGATCATTGCCGAACTGCCGCGCTACGCGCCGCTTGCCGCAACCTTTTCGGGCGCGGCCAATCTTCGCAACAAGTTTCCCTGGCTGCGCCGTGTCTTCGATCGACAATTGGGCTTTGCCGAAGAGCGCGATCTGCCAGCCTGGCGGTCCGATCCCTTCCGCGACGAAGAGGCCCTGCGCTACGCCAAGCCGCGGAACAGCATGGGCGTGATGCTCTTTGCCGACACGTTCAACCGCTATTTCGAGCCCGACAATCTGCGCGCTGCGCTTCGCGTCATCGCAGTGGCTGGACGAAGGCCATTGACGCCGCGCCACTACGGCCGTCCGCTCTGTTGCGGGCGAACCTATCTCGCGGCCGGCTTGATCGAGAAGGCGCGCGCCGAGGCCCGGCGAACATTGAAAGCGCTTGCCGGCGACGCGCTCGTGGTGGGCCTCGAGCCCTCGTGCCTCATGACCTTGCGCGACGAGTTCGTGTCCCTTTTGCCGGGAAGCGAAGCGAAAGCGCTCGCGAGCCGCGCCGTCACCTTCGGCGAGTGGATGACGCGCGAGAAGATTGCGCTCAAACTTCGACCGACGCCGACCAAGGCGCATGTCCACGGCCATTGCCATCAGAAAAGTTTCGGCGCTTTCGATGCGACTCTCGCCGCCCTGCGCCAGGCGCCCGATCTGACCGTCGCGCCGATCATTTCGTCCTGTTGCGGCATGGCAGGCGCCTTCGGCTATCAGTCCGAGACGCAGGACGTCTCGCGCGCGATGGCGGAGGCCGATCTCATGCCCGCCGTGCGCAACGCCGAACCTGACGAGCTGATCGTCGCCGACGGTTTTTCGTGTCGCCATCAGATCGCGGCTCTCTCTGGGCGGGCCGCGGTGCATTCGATCCGCGTGCTGGCCGATGCGCTGCCATCCGGAGGGTAGGGCTCGAGCAGGACCTGGAGCGGCTTGGCGCTAGGCCCGCGCTGTCGTGACGCTGCCGGTCACGTTGCGTCTCGAGGAGCGGGCCATCCGTGAGGCGCATCCTGCGCTAGATTGGGGGCCAGGGGCTCTTCTTCCTGGCGATCTAAGGTCAAAAAAACTCAGCCAATTGGACTGTTTCGACCCGGAAGGGGGATTTAATGCGGATGAATTGACTGTCGCAAAGAGCGCAAAACGGCACTCGGTGAGCGACGCGGGGCTGCTTCGGCGCGTTTCCTCCCCCCAAAGCCCGTCCAACGGACGGGCGTCCTTCCGGACGCCCTATGGCGGGGGAGGACCAAGGAGGGGGGGTCGCGCCGTCCTACGTCACGAACGAGCGATGGCGCATTTGACAGTCTCGACGGTCCGCGCGATCCCCCACCCCTGCCCGCCCCCACAAGAGGGGCGGGTGCGCTAATCACCGAGACGGGGCAAGCCCTGAAGCTCTCCTCGGTTCCATCCAAGCACAACAGGTTCTAGGCAAAGGCTCTAATGGCGAAAGGACTTCCGCGCAAATGCCAAAAGCGGGAGCCCAGTTCTCCTCGCGACGAGCTTGACGGCAACGGGATCGTTGAGCGGACCACGACCGAAGAGGACCCTCTAGGCTCATCTCAGGGTCGAGACGAGGCCGCTCTGCGCAGGCTTCGCCGCTCAGTTTGAGATGCGCCCTGAAGATCAGAAGGCCAATTTCTTGACAAACCTAGAATAGTAAAGTATAGATTTATACAGATGCAAACTAATGAGCTGTTAGGGTTCGGTAGGGCAGGGGGCTCTCTCCTGTAAGCCGCATTGCGCAACCTGAGACGCGAGTTCGGTCGGCGACGGATTTTTTTATTTTTTCTTCTGTAACTCTTTGAAAAAGCCTAATTCGGCCAAAGGAATCCAAGTAAAAGCAAGGAATTTTCCTTGGATTTCCTTGCTTTTCGTTGCAGTCAACTCGCGCAAGAGTTGCATTATGAAGGTCGAAAGGCGCCAATTCCGGTAGGGGAGGGGAGGCTACATCGCTCGGGCGCCCGGGGCCACCCTAGGCGCCAAGACCCGCCACCGATCGAAGCGGTGCTCCGGCTTGCCACCGCCTCAAAACGCGCGCAGTTTTCCCCGCAGCGAAACCCGCCGGCCAGCGCCGGGCGAAATCCAATCGGGAGGAAACGATGCTCGACAAAGCCCCCAATGCTCGTGTGACAGCCTTCCTCGGCAAGTTCGGCGCCGCGCTGGCGGCCGGCGATGTCGACGCGGCGGCCGCCCTGTTCGGCGCCGAGAGCTACTGGCGCGACCTCGTCGCTTTCACCTGGAACATCAAGACGATGGAGGGGCGCGATCAAGTTCGCGACATGCTGACCCATTGCCTCAAGCAGACGAAGCCGCGCGATTGGCGCGTCGCCGACGGTAAGGTCGCGACCGAGGCGGACGGCGTCCTCGAATCCTGGATTTCGTTCGAGACCGAGATCGCACGGGGTTATGGCCTCATCCGCATTAAGGACGGCCTCATCTGGACTCTCTTGACCACGATGGCCGAGCTCAAGGGCCACGAAGAGAAGGCGGGCTTCACCCGCGCGCTCGGCGCGAGGCACGGCGTCAACCCTGGCGCAAAGACCTGGAAGGAATTGCGGGACGAGGAGGCGGAGAAGCTCGGCCATGACACGCAACCCTATGTGCTGATCGTCGGCGGCGGTCAGGGCGCCATCGGGCTTGGCGCGCGCCTCAGGCAACTCGGCGTGCCGACGATCATCGCGGAAAAGAACGAGCGCGCCGGGGATTCCTGGCGCAAGCGCTATAAGTCGCTCTGTCTGCACGACCCGGTCTGGTACGACCATCTGCCCTACATCGACTTTCCGAAGAATTGGCCGGTGTTCTCTCCGAAGGACAAGATCGGCGATTGGCTGGAAATGTACGCCAAGGTGATGGAGCTGAACTACTGGGCCAAGACGACCGTCAAGAAAGCGACCTTCGATCCAAAGAAGAAGGAATGGACAGTCGTCGTCGATCGCGACGGCAAGAAGGTCAGTTTGCACCCCAAGCAGCTCGTGTTTGCGACCGGCATGTCCTCGAAGCCCGTGATGCCGCGCTTCAAGGGCATGGAGACGTTCAAGGGCGATCAGCATCATTCGTCGAGCCATCCCGGTCCCGACGGCTACAAGGGCAAAAAGGTCGTCGTCATTGGCTCGAACAATTCGGCGCACGACATCTGCGCGGCGCTATACGAAGCCGGCGTCGATGTGACCATGGTGCAGCGGTCGAGCACGCATATCGTGCGCTCGAGTACGCTGATGGATATCGCGCTGGGCGATCTTTATTCCGAGCGCGCAGTCCGCGGCGGCATGACGACGGCCAAGGCGGACCTTATCTTCGCCTCGTTGCCATACGGCGTCCTGGCCTCGCTGCAGAAGCCGGTCTACGACAAGATTCGCGAAGTCGACGCCGATTTTTATAAGGCGCTCGAGAAGGCGGGTTTTAAGCTCGATTACGGCGAAGACGAATCCGGCCTGTTCATGAAATATCTGCGCCGGGGTTCTGGCTATTATATCGATGTCGGCGCCTCACAACTCATTATCGACGGCAAGGTCAAACTCGCATCCGGACAGGTGAATGAAATCACACCTCGCGGCATCAAACTCGACAACGGCAAGGAGTTGCCGGCCGACGTGATCGTTCATGCGACGGGCTATGGCTCGATGAATGGCTGGATCGCCGATATCTGCGGTCAGGAAATGGCCGACAAAGTCGGCAAAGTCTGGGGCCTCGGCTCAAACACAAAGAAGGATCCAGGCCCCTGGGAGGGCGAGCAGCGCAATATGTGGAAGCCATCCCAACAGGAGGCATTATGGTTCCACGGCGGCAACTTGCACCAGTCGCGGCATTATTCGCAGTTTCTGGCGCTGCAATTGAAGGCGCGCCTCGAGGGCATACCGACGCCGGTCTACGGGCTGCAGAAGGTCCATCACAAGGCGTGAAGTGGCCGCGAGCAGGCCATTGCTCACGGCAGCCGCACGGTCGTGGTCGCCATGCAGGCGATTCCTTCGCCGCGCCCGGTAAAGCCGAGCCCCTCGCTCGTCGTCGCCTTGACCGCGACGCGGCCGATGTCGAGGCCCGCGATCTCCGCGACGCGAGCGCGCATCGCTTCACGGTGCGGGCCGATCTTCGGGACTTCGCAGATGAGCGTGACGTCGAGATGGACGATCGCGCCGCCGCGCGCACGCACCCGGTCCGCCGCATGGGCGAGGAAGACCTTCGACGCTGTTCCCTTCCACTGGGGATCGGAGGGCGGAAAGTGCTGGCCGATGTCGCCCTCGGCGAGCGCGCCGTAGAGCGCGTCGGCAAGCGCGTGCAAGCCGACGTCAGCATCGGAATGGCCGGCGAGCGCTGCCGAATGGGCGATGCGAAGGCCGCACAGCCATACGTGATCGCCGGGCGCGAAGGCGTGAACATCGAAGCCCTGGCCGACCCGCGTCTCGCCCTGGCCGGGGGTGAGCCGCGCCTCCGCCGCTTCGAGATCTTGCATGGTGGTCACCTTGACGTTGGCGGGATCGCCTTCGAACACATAAGCCGGCGCGCCTGCCCATTCGGCGACCGCAACATCGTCAGTGAGATCGCCGGCGCCGGCGGCCGCCGCGCGCCGGTGCGCTTCAAGGATAAGCGCAAAGCGGAAGGCCTGCGGCGTTTGCACGGCCCTCAGCGCCGAGCGCGGCGGGGTCGCCAGCACTCGGCCGTCAACGTCGACCTGTTTGACGGTGTCGTTCATCGCCGTTCCAGGGGCCGCCGCCCCATGACGCTCAGCGGCTTCAATCGCGCGTGCGATTAGGGCAGGGGAGGGGAAGGGCCGCACCGCATCGTGGATGAGCACGATATCCAGATCCGCTGCGGCGAGGGCCTCGAGCCCTGCCATAACACTTTGTTGACGGGTCGCGCCGCCGATCGCCGGCGGCCCGAGCGCCGCCGAGGCGCGCGGCGCCAGATGCGCGACCGCCTGGTTATAAAGCGCTTGGTCGTCGGGCCGAATGACCACCGTTATGGCCGAGAATGGGCAGCTCGCGGCCAGCGCCTCGAGCGTATGCACAATGAGCGGACGGCCAGCGCAACTGAGATATTGCTTCGGCCGATCTGCGCCGAGCCTCACGCCCCGACCGCCGGCGACGACCAGAAGCCCGACCTTATTCGATGACAATTGAGGGCTCCGACGATCCTTGAGATGGCTTTTCCCGCGCGGAAGCGGCTGCGTCAATGCGCGCTGGGGCGAGCGGCGTCTTGACTTGGCTTTGGCGCCCGCAGATCAATTGCTGCGAAACCCTTCCGGAAATGAACCCGTGCCGCTGAAACTGATTCTCGCCAACAAAGCCTATTCGTCGTGGTCGCTGAGGCCCTGGATCCTGCTCGCGCAGCTGAAGATCCCGTTCGAGGAAGTGATTATCCCGATGGATCAGCCGGAAACCCGCGCAAGCATGCTTAAGTACGCGCCAACCGGAAAGTGTCCGTCACTACAAGACGGCAAGATCGCGATTTGGGAGTCGCTCGCGATCATCGAATACCTTGCGGAGGCTTACCCCGAAAAGACGATTTGGCCGAAAGGCAAAGCCGCTCGCGCCCACGCCCGCTCGCTCGCCAGCGAAATGCATGCGGGGTTCGTTGCACTGCGGCAGGCGTGCCCAACGAATTTCCGCCGGCCGGTCAAGCCGATCCTGCTTAGTGATGAGGTCCGGGCCGATGTCGCGCGCATCGAAGCCGCATGGGCGCATGCGCGTGCGACCTTCGGAAGGGGCGGGCCCTTCCTGTTCGGGCGCTTCTCCGCCGCCGACGCAATATTCGCGCCCGTCGTCAACCGCCTTCATGTCTATGACGCCCCAGTGTCGACGCAGACGCGCGCCTATATGGAGGCGATCATGGGCCTACCGGCGTGGAAGGCGTGGATCGCGGACGCGCATGCCGAGCCCTGGCGGATCCAACGCTATGACGCCATCTAACCGAAGGCGAACCCGGTGACAGCGCCGGAGGCCCTTCCGTAAAGTTCGGCGAAAGTTAGAGTAGGGCAGATATGTTGCAAATAAACAACATCTTGCATGCTCTTGCGGAAGCGAAGCATTCGCTAGATCAAATTATAAAATCGGCAATGGATGTACCCTCAGTGTCACGGGTGAACAACGACAACAATGTTAGAACTTCCCCAAGCTCTGCGGCTGGGACTAAGGAAATAAAACGGAATGGCGCGACTAAAGAGCGCATTGACAGCGAAGAGTGGCGAGGGAGAAGCCAACGCTGCAGAATGGCGACGCCTTGTTGACGAACTCCACTTGCGCCGGGAGGCGGCGGCGGCGGGCGGTTCAGCCAAGGCGCGCGAACGTCATGTCGGCCGTGGCAAGCTTCTGGCGCGTGAACGCGTCGCCGGCTTGGTTGATCCCGGTTCGCCGTTTCTGGAAATAGGCGCACTCGCGGCTTTCGACATGTACGAGGGCGACGTACACGGTGCGGGGCTGGTGGCCGGAATTGGTCTTGTCGAAGGCCGGGAGGTCATGATCATCGCCAACGACCCGACCATCAAGGGCGGCTCATATTATCCGATGACGGTGAAGAAGCATTTGCGCGCGCAGGAGATTGCGGCGGAGAACCGTCTTCCTTGCATTTATCTTGTCGACTCGGGCGGGGCCAACTTGCCTTACCAGGCCGAGGTCTTTCCCGACCGCGACCATTTCGGGCGGATCTTCTTCAACCAGGCGCGCATGTCGTCGGCCGGCGTCCCTCAAATCGCGGTGGTGATGGGATCCTGCACCGCGGGCGGCGCCTATGTGCCCGCGATGTCGGACGAGACGATCATCGTCGACAAGCAAGGCACGATCTTTCTCGCGGGACCACCGCTGGTCAAGGCGGCGACCGGCGAGACGGTGAGCGCGGAAGACCTGGGCGGCGGAGATCTGCATACTCGCGTCTCGGGAGTCGCGGACACCCTCGCGCGTGACGATGCCCATGCGCTCGGGCTCGCCCGGCGCGCGGTCGCCAACCTCAATCGGGCGCCAAAGCGCTCGATTGATTGGGCGAAGCCGGTCGAACCTTTTTATCCGGCCGAGGAGCTTGAACGTGTGGTGCCGGTCGACCTTCGCCAGCAGGTCGACGCGCACGAGATCATCGCCCGCCTCGTCGACGGTTCGGAGTTCGACGAGTTCAAGCCTCGCTACGGCCCCACATTAGTCACGGGATTCGCACGCCTTTCAGGGATGCTCATCGGCGTCATCGCCAGCAATGGCGTCTTGTTTTCCGAGTGCGCACTGAAGGGCACGCACTTTGTCGAACTCTGCGTCCAACGTGGCGTGCCAATGCTGTTCCTACAAAACATCTCCGGCTTCATGGTCGGACAGCGCTATGAGGCGGGAGGCATCGCCAAGGACGGCGCGAAACTGGTCACGGCGGTGGCCTGCGCTAACGTGCCCAAAATCACCTTGATCGTCGGCGGCTCCTTCGGCGCTGGCAATTATGGGATGTGTGGCCGCGCGTATTCTCCGCGCTTTCTCTTCATGTGGCCTAATGCCCGCATCAGTGTGATGGGGGGCGAACAGGCGGCGAGCGTTCTCGCGACGCTCAGGCGCGACGCGCTTGAAGGGGAAGGGCGCGAGTGGCCGAGTGTGGACGAGGAAGCGTTCAAAGCGCCGATCCGGGCCAAATACGAGTCCGAGGGATCGCCCTACCATGCGACGGCTCGTCTCTGGGACGACGGCATTGTAGCGCCTCGGGAAACGCGGCGAGTTCTGTCGCTGGCGTTTTCGGCCACGCTTAACGCCGGGGTCGAACCGACCCGGTTCGGCGTCTTTCGCATGTAGTCTTGGGTGGGGTAGGGGGAGCGTAAGAACAAATGGGCGTGCCCAGTTTTCAGCAACTCATGTTGCCGGCGCTGCAAACGATTGGGCGGCGTTATGACGAGATCAGCATTTCGGGGTTGGAGGACGAAGTCAGCAAGGCGCTCAAGATGTCTCTTGAGGAACGGACGCTCAGGCTGCCCAGCGGCAATCAGACGCTGTTCGCCAATAGACTCAACTGGGCCAGGTCCTATTTGTCAAAGGCACGGCTGATCGAACTGCCCCGACGCGGCTATTGTCGCGCCACTGACAGAGGCCGCGAGCTCCTTGCCGAGGGCGTGAGCGAGATCGACCTCGGACTCTTGGAACGCTATCCGGAATTCGTCGCCTGGCGATCCCAAACCAAAGGCGGCGAGGCGGCGGAGGAAACCGAGTCGCGGGACGACGCGGAGGAGTTGATCGCTTCGAGTTTCGAACTCATCAACGCCGAACTGGCGCGCAACATTGTCGGGCGAGTGCATTCGTTCAGTCCGGCCTTCTTCGAGCGCCTCATCATCGACCTCTTGGTGCGGATGGGCTACGGCGGCGGACGAGTCGAGATGGGCAAGGCGCTTGGCCGGGTCGGCGACGGCGGCGTGGACGGCGTCATCAAGGAGGACGAGCTCGGCCTCGACGTCGTTTACGTACAGGCCAAGCGGCTCGATCCCAACAAGGCCGTTCCCCTGTCCGAAGTGCGCGATTTCGTGGGCGGCCTCGAGGGCCATCGGGCGAGCAAGGGCGTCCTTGTCACCACGTCGTACTTCCCCAGCAGCGCCTATGACTTTATCACGCGGGTCTCGAAGCGCGTCGTACTGATTGACGGACAGGCGCTCGCCAATCTGATGATCCGCCATCGCGTTGGCGTTCGGGTCAAGGACGTCTACGAGGTGCGAAAGATCGACGACAGCTATTTTGCCGAATAGCATGACCGCGTGACGATGAGCCCAGTCGGCGGGTAGCGACGTTGATTCGTTTGGATTTTCTTGGCCCCTCGCCGTTTCACTACGAAAACCCCCGATTATGCGGGTTGGATTTCCTTGGATTTCCTTGGATTCTCTCGTACGAATCTAGACTTATCAATGGGTTACACGGAATTTAGCGGGAATAAATTTTCCTCCCGCTTTTTCCCGTGACGTTGAGCGGCGGCCAGAACGCAAGCCCACGGTCAAGCCATGCGGAAGGGCAGGATTGTTCATGGGGCAAGCTTAGCTCAATTTCTGTTTTTCTGCAACTAATTACCGTCCGAGTGTCGGTAGCAGACGATATGTCCGGTTTAGGTAGCGCACGATCTGTCCGGTAGATCCGGCCCTTTTTGGAGGGGTTGGATGCGCTGGACAGAAGCCCTTCAGGGTGTGCGCATGACGGTGTTTTTGAACGTTCTGAACCGCTGGGAATCGGCGGAGCTGAACCAGGAAGAGGCGGCTGAGTTGCTCGGCGTGAGCGAGCGGACGTTCCGGCGCTGGACGCGGCGTTACGAAGAGGAAGGCGAGGCTGGGCTTGTCGACCGCCGGCTCGGCCAGGCGTCGGGCAGGCGGGTTCCCGCCGATCGGGCGGAGGAAGTGGAGCGGCTTTACCGCGAGCGCTACCAGGGTTTTACGGTCAAGCACTTCCACGAGCATCTGATCAAGGATCACGGCTTCGGCTGGGGCTACACCTGGACGAAGCTGCATCTTCAGTGGGCGGGCGTTGTGGCGAAGGCGCCGCGCAAGGGCGCCCACCGGCGCAAGCGCGAGCGGCGGCCACTGCCGGGCATGATGCTGCACCAGGACGGCTCGCGCCACGAATGGCTCGAGGGCCAGCCGGCGCTCGACCTGATCGTGACGCTCGACGATGCGACGGGGGCGATCTATTCGGCCTTTCTCATCGAGGAGGAGGGCACGGCCTCGACCTTCCGGGCGCTGAAGGAGGTTTTCGCCGAGCACGGCCTGCCGATGAGCCTCTATACGGATCGCGGCTCGCACTATTTCCGCACCACCAAGGCCGGCGAGATCGACCGCGGCTCACCGACCCAGGTCGGGCGAGCCCTTGAGCAGCTCGGAATCGAGCATATCGGGGCTTTCTCTCCCCAGGCCCGTGGCCGTTCGGAACGGATGTTCGGCACGCTTCAGGGCCGGCTGCCCAAGGAGCTCCGGCTCGCCGGCGTCACCGACATCGAAGCAGCCAACGCTTTCCTCCGCGACGTCTATCTGCCGGAACACAACGCCCGCTTCGCCGTCGATCCGGCCGGGGAGGGTTCAGCCTTCACGCTTATTCCGGGCGTCGACCTCGACGAGATTCTCTGCGTGCAGGAGGAACGCCAGGTCATGAACGACAATTGCGTGTCCTACCGGACGCTGAAACTGCAGATCCCCGAAAGCCCGATGCGGCCCCATTTCGTCAAGGCGCGGGTCAAGGTCCACGTCTACCCCGACGGCTCCCACGCCCTCTTCCACGGGCCCCGCTGCATCGGCCGATATGACCAGAACGGAGCGATCAGAGATGCGAAAAACGCCGCTTAAATCCGCTCGGCGGCGAAGCCCCCGTGGACGGCATGGACAAGCCTCCGGCTTGCCCACCCCGCCCACGAGGCAGAACAGAACCAGAAGAAGCGGACATATGATGGGCTACCAAAACCGGACAACTTAATTCGCTATCGACAGCAATTGTCTTGCCTAGCTGTGATCTTTCAGGAGGTTGTCCATTCGGTTTGAGCCGTGAACGCTGATGTCGCCAAACCTCAGTGATTCGCGGGAGAACCGAATGGACATGCACGAGAATGCGTCCCTGACGCCGAAAGGTCGAGAGGCGATGGCGCGCAGCGTGATCGAAGGCGGCCTGTCGAAGGCGGCTGCAGCGCGCCGGTTCCACACCACGCCCAGGACCGTCGACAAGTGGGTCGAACGTTTCCGCATGGAAGGCCTGGCGGGCTTGCGCGACCGCTCGTCAAGGCCCCATTCATCGCCAAGCCAAGCGACGCCTGCCGTCTGCGCGGCGGTCGAGGCTTTGCGCAGGCAGCGCTACATCGGCGCGCAGATCGCCGCCGAGGTCGGCGTTTCGGCGGCAACTGTCAGCCGCATCCTCAAACGCCGGGGCCTCAATCGCCTGTCGGCGCTCGAGCCGGCCGAGCCAGTCCGTCGCTACGAACGGGCCACCCCGGGCGAGATCATCCATATCGACATCAAAAAGCTGGGCAAGTTCAGTCGGATCGGCCATCGGGTCACCGGCGATCGGACCGGCCAAAGCAACACCCGCGGGGTCGGCTGGGAATATGTGCATCTGGCGATCGACGACCATTCCCGTCTCGCCTGCTCGCAGATCCTGCCGAACGAAAAGCGCAGCTCCTGCCTGCGTTTCCTGTTCAACGCCCTGCGCTTCTTTCGAGGCCTCGGCGTCAGGGTCGAGCGCGTCATGACCGACAACGGCTCAAGCTTCCGATCGGATCGCTATGCCAGGGCCCTGCGCCGGCTCAAGATCAAGCATCTGCGCACCAAACCTTACACCCCCAAAACCAACGGCAAGGCCGAGCGCTTCGTCCAGACAAGCCTGCGCGAGTGGGCCTACGCCCAAGCCTACAACACCTCCGAAGAACGCGCCGCCGAACTGCCCATCTGGCTGCACCGCTACAACTGGCATCGCCATCATGCCGGTATCGGCGCCAAGCCGCCAATCAGCAAACTCATGCTAACCGAGGATAACGTGTTGAGGCTCCACAGCTAGCGCCCTTCAAAGGCCAGCCCGGCCTTGGTGCAAATTGCAAAAGCGCCCTTCGCCCGTGCGCCCCCTTTGGCACATTGGCAAAGTACAGCGAGGGTATTGTGGCAACCTAAAGGGGTTGGTGCTTGGAGACCCTTCGCCCTTCACGTTAGCGTGATCGACTTTGCCATGTGCAAAAGGGCCAGCGACATCATGGAATGGTCTGTCCATAGACCGCCTTGCACACGTCTCTGAAATCGCCTTTCCGCGGCTTCGGGCAGCCAGTCAGCGTGTCGAGCAGCGTGGTCAGCTTGGCGTCACCGTGCTTCTCGATCAGCCGTACCGCGCCCGCGCCGACCGCAGGTTCGCAGATCACCGTCAGGGTCGGCTGGAGAACGTCGGAGAGGATGTAGGAGACGCTTGTGGACCGTTCCTTGCTCCTGTCCCACTGTGATGGTTCCCCCGATCGGGGGTTATCGAAAGCCACTTTAACATTGTATTTCGGCCTATGAGTTCGCTCGCCTTAGTTTGTATGGTATGAAGTCTAAGAACTGCGCGTTGGCAAAGGCGCGGGTGACGAAGAACAACGCTGGCCGGAAAGGCCCAACAAACGGAAATACGAATGGCAACCGAGAAGGCGCAAAACCTCCAGGATACGTTCCTAAATCACGTGCGAAAGTCCAAGACATCGGTCACGATCTTTCTCGTTAATGGGGTGAAATTGCAGGGTTTCGTGACTTGGTTCGACAATTTCTGTGTGCTGCTCCGGCGCGATGGGCACTCGCAGCTGGTCTATAAGCACGCAATCTCCACCATCATGCCGGCAAGCCCAATCACCATGTTTGAGGCGGTCGACGAAGACCCCCGTTGATAGCGCTCCGTCTCGCGAAGCGGCAGTCGAACGGGAGCGCACGGGTTTGACGACGCGCGCTCTGGTCATCTGCCCGAGCCTCACGCGGGAATCGAATGAGGCGTTGCGCAGTCCGGAGGCGCGGCGCGAAGAGGCGGTCGGCCTGGGGCGCGCCATCGATCTTGCGGTGATCGGCGCCGAAACCATTGCGCTGAACGCGATCCGGCCGGCGACCTTTATCGGCAAGGGCAAAGTCGAAACGATCGCAGCCCAGGTCAAGGCCGAGGAGATCGATCTCGTCGTCATGGACTGCGCCTTGTCCCCGGCGCAGCAGCGCAACCTCGAAAAGGCCTTCGGCAGCAAGGTCATCGACCGCACCGGGCTTATCCTGGAGATCTTCGGGCAAAGGGCCCGCACCGCCGAGGGCTCGCTGCAAGTGGAACTCGCCCACCTCAAATATCAGCGCTCCCGCCTGGTTCGCTCATGGACCCATCTCGAGCGGCAGCGCGGCGGATTCGGCTTTCTCGGCGGCCCCGGCGAAACTCAGATCGAGACCGATCGCCGCCTTATCAGTGAGCGCATCATTCGCATCGAGCGGGACCTCGAGGCTGTCAAGCGCAGGCGCGCCCTGCAACGAGCAAGCCGCAGCGATGTGCCCTATCCGATTGTCGCGCTGGTCGGCTACACCAACGCCGGCAAGTCGACGCTGTTCAATCGACTCACCCGCGCGGAGGTGACCGCAGCCGACATGCTGTTCGCCACGCTCGATCCGACCATGCGCCTGATCAAATTGCCCCATGGCGGCTCAGCCATCCTCTCCGACACGGTCGGCTTCATCTCCGATTTGCCGACGACGCTTATTTCCGCCTTTCGCGCCACGCTTGAGGAGGTGCGCGCAGCCGATGCAATCGTGCACGTGCGCGACATCTCGCACGCCGATAGCGAGGCGCAGACCCGGGACGTCGAGGCGGTTCTTGCGGAAATCGGCGTCGCCAATCTCGCCGACCGCATGATTGAGGCCTGGAACAAGGTGGACTTGCTGGACGGGGACGCGCGCGACGCGCTGGCTCAGGAGCAGGAAACGAGAGACACCGCCCCGCTCGCGATTTCCGCGACGACCGGGGAGGGGATCGATCGTCTCTTGTCCGCGATCGAGGATCGCCTGGCTCGTGGGCGGCCTGAACTCGAACTGACGCTCGACGCCAGCGACGGGCAGGGGCTGCATTGGCTCTACGAACATGCCGAGGTCATGAGCCGGCGCGATGACGAGGGTGAGCTTCGCCTGACCGTCCGCGTTCCCCCTGACCAGATCGAGCGGCTGAAGAGGCGCTTCCCGGTCGGGCGACGCTCAAGCCCAAGCTCACCCGCCGACGCCTGACCCAGTCGATAACGATCGACGATTTAACCAGCGCGCGAGTTTCGGCCAAATAATTCCAAGGAAAACCAAGGAAAAAGGCTTAGCCCTAATCCACATCGCCCCGACGCCGGTCGGAGGCCTAATACAACCGCATTTTTTCGGGTAACGATGCGTTTTTCAGCGCCGGCCGCAAATCGGCTTGACTCTGAGACATCATGACGTCATGATGTCTGCTCACTAAGGGACAGGGCGTGGGTGCCCGGCGCCATCGAGGTTGAAGGGGTTTCCCCAAACCATGCGCCATCCGTGTGCTGCGATGAATGCCAACCTGGCAAGGCCTGACAGACGTCAGGGCGCTCTGGCGTACACAGCGAAAAGGACGCCATGTTTCAAGATTTCAGCATCGCCGAGAAGGGCGCCGGTTCCTATTGGCCGCTGTCCATTCTTCGCTGGGTGATGGTGCTCGTCTTTGTTTCTTTCGGCATCCAGAAATTCACGCCGCAGTCCGCTGAAGGCATAGCTGTGTACATTTCAAACAGCCCGTTTGTTTCGTGGCTGGGCATATTCGGCCACCGGGGCGAAGCCTATCTCCTCGGGACGATCGAACTCACCACGGCCGTGTTGCTCGCGGCGGGAGCGTTCGTCCCCTTCCTCTCAGCCCTGAGCGCCTTGATGGGAACCGTTACATTCCTCATCACCTGGTCATTTTTCTTTACCACCCCCGGCGTCGTCAAATGGAGCCTCTCCACGGACCCAATAGCGTGGAATCTCGCAGGCGAATTCCTGTACAAAGACATCGCGCTTCTTTGCATTTGTCTCGTCCTGTTTTTGGCGTCTCTGCCGAAAACATGGCTCCCCCTTCGCTCAAAGTAGGTCATGGCGACGCCTGCCGGATCGCGCACGCGCTTAGAGATCGCGCGCTCCACGGCCTATTCGTCGACTGGTCCAGAGTGGTTAGAACGAAGCGATGGCTGAAGGCCCTTCAACGCGGCTGCCGCTCTACGCGCAGGTCGAGGATGTTCTCGCCGCCCGGATATCGAGCGGCGCGCTGCCGGTCGGAACCCAACTCCCATCTGAAGAAGAGCTGATCCGCGAATTCAACGTCAGCCGGACCACGATCCGGGCAACGATCCAAAACCTCGTGCGCCAGGGCCTGGTGGAAATTCGCCGCGGCCGAGGGACCTTCGTGGCTTGGCCCAGGATCGTTCAGGAACTCAGCGAACTCACAGGCTTCGTCGAGGACATGCGGATCCTGGGACGGATCCCCACGGCCCGCGTGGTTAGCCGCGAAATCGTCTCGGCTCATCCCCTCGTCGCAGAGAAGCTTGGAGTGCCCCCGGGCGCTACGGTCGTCAAGATCCAGCGTGTGCGCCTTTCCGACGGCGTGCCGCTTTCTTTCGACGAGACCTACCTGCCGGAGAATCTTGGCCGCAGGGTCATGACCGATGACCTCGCCAGGGAGCCCATCTTCACCTTGTTGGAGGAACGCTACGACACCCCGCTGGTCGAGGCCGAATATGTATTGGAGGCCGCCGCGGCTGAGCCCGACGTCGCAGCGGCGCTCGAGATTTCGGTTGGCGGGCCGATCTTCGTGATCGAGCGGACCTCCTACACTTCGGGACATCGCGCCGTGGACTACGAAAGATTGCACTACCGAGGCGACTCCATTCGGTTCAAGACGCGCTTGGCCCGGCGGCTCATTCCCCGCGCGCCGAAGTGCGATTGACATGTTGGCGACGTCTGTTCCCGGGCTTTTCTGCATCTCGGTCAGCGCCAGCGCTCTCGGTGGGGCGCTCGGAATGGCCAGCGGCATCTTCATCGTTCCCACCCTGACGGTCGTCGCCGGTATGGATGTCCATCTCGCGATCGGCGCGAGTATCGTCTCCGTGATCGCCTGTTCTTGCGGAAGCGCTGCGCCGTTGCTCAAGGAGCGCCTGACAAACGTGCGGCTCGCCATCGTGTTGGAGACGGCGACCACGCTTGGCGCCGCATGCGGCGTGCTGGTGTCCGGCGTGGTTCCGGTTTCGGTCCTCTATGCGATTTTCGCCTCGGTCCTTCTCATCTCCGCTTGGCAGATGCTGACGCCCGGGCGGGTCGCCGTCATCCCTGCTGGCGGCGCGCCGGCAAGCGGTTGGGCGCGGAGGCTTGACGCTGTCTATCCGGACCGCAATCTAGGCGGCGACGTGGGCTATCGGGTGGATAGGCTGTCGATGGGCCTCGGCCTGATGTATTGCGCGGGCCTGCTCTCCGCGCTTCTCGGCATTGGCAGCGGCGTTTTGAAGATCCCGGCGATGGATACTGCGCTTCGGCTGCCGATCAAGGTCTCGTCAGCGACATCGAATTTCATGATTGGCGTGACGGCCGCTGCGAGCGCCGGCGCGTATTTCATACGAGGCGCGATCGTGCCTGAGATCGCGGGCCCGGTCGCTCTGGGTTCAGTTGTCGGCGCGCTTCTGGGCGCCCGTCTGCTGGTGTTCGTCACGCCCGGCAAGCTTCGCCTCGCCTTTGTCGCTGTTCTGCTTGTCCTGGCAGTCCAGATGGCGCTCGCGGCGGTTGGCGCTCTCGGAGGGCCTTGAGCCATGACGGTTTTGACGTCTGGCGCTCCGGATCGTTTGAACAATCGCCTGGCGCGGCTCCTGGTTCTTGGGACGTGGACGTCGTGCGGACTCATTATGATCGGGATGGCGTTGCCTGCGCTGGACGCGAGCCCACGATTTGTCAGTGCGGATTTTGTCTTGACCGGAATTGTCTTGCTGATCGCGCTTCCGACCGTGCGCGTGGCGACGATGGCCGTGTGGTTTCTGCTCAACGACGATCGCGATTTCGCTCTCATCGCCGTGACTGTCCTCGCCATCATTGTCGCGTCGACCCTGCTTGGGGCCGGCGCGGCGTGATCCGATTGGCTGGAGCGCCGCATCGCGCGGACCGGCGCGGCGTCTTTCACCCCGCCGAGCGCTCCTTGGCCTTCGCCTCGGCCCAAAGGCGCTCCATTTCATCGAGACTGGCGTTTTCGGGCGTTTGGCCACCTTCCGCTAGACGGTTCTCGATGTAGGCGAAGCGGCGTTCGAATTTGGCGTTTGCGCTGCGTAGGGCCGCCTCGGGATCGACCTTGAGATGTCGGGCCAGGTTCACGGCCGCGAATAGGAGATCGCCCACTTCGCCCGACCGCGCCTGGGCCGAACCCTCGGCGATCTCGGCTTCGACCTCGACGATCTCTTCCCTGATCTTATCCATGACGGCGCGAACATCGTTCCAGTCGAAACCGACTTTCCCGGCTTTCTCTTGCAGCTTCATGGCGCGAGACAGCGCCGGCAAGACCAGCGGAACTCCGTCCAGAGCGCTCACCTTCGCCTCCGCGTGTCGTCCGGCCTTCGCTTCCGATCCGAGCTTTGCGCGCTTCTCATCGGCCTTGATACGCCCCCATAGCGCCTTTACTTCGTCGGGGCTGAGGGCCTTGGCGTCGCCGAACACATGAGGATGCCGGCGCACGAGTTTGGCGGTGATGGCTTCGACGACGCCACCGAAATCAAACAGGCCCGCCTCTTCCGCCATGCGGGCGTGGAAGACGACCTGCAACAAAAGGTCGCCAAGCTCCTCGCGTAGATCCTCGGCCGCCCCGCGCTCGATCGCGTCGGCGACTTCGTAGGCCTCTTCGATCGTGAACGGTACGATGGAGGCAAAGGTTTGCTCGACGTCCCACGGGCAACCGTGAACAGGATCACGGAGCGCCGCCATGATGTCGATGAGGCGACGAATGTCGCGGGAGGGCTGCATGGGCAGGGCCAACAGTCTGCAAATGCGATGAAAGGACTATTGGGCGGCCAGAAGGAGCGCCGCAAAGGCGCTCCTGCATTATGGCTCGGGATCGTTCAGAGCGAGAGCGAAATCGCCTCGCGGCCTTTGGGCGTATCCACCACTCTCATCGTCACCTGCTGGCCTTCGGCCAAATGCGAAATGCCGGCCGGACCCAAGACCGAGATATGGACGAATACGTCTTTGCCGCCGTCGTCGCTGGCGACAAAACCAAAACCCTTGGCGTCGTCAAACCACTTCACCTTCCCGATGACCGAAACGGCGGTAGACGGATCAGGGGCGACCCGGCGAGGCGGTCGAACCCCATCGCCGCTCGACGGCCTTTGCGGCCGCTCGACAATGCCAGCAGCGTCGACTTCGAGCACCCGCGTGACCTGCGCCCCCTTGGCGCCGGCGCCGACCTGGACGCGCAGCTTGGCGCCTGCAGGGACAGCGTCATGGCCTGCGGCATGCAAGGCGTTGGCGTGCAGGAACGCGTCGCCCGCGCCGCCCGCCAACTCGACAAATCCATAGCCCTTGTCCGCCTTGAACCATTTGACGACCGCGTCGACCGGCGGGGCGCCGGAATCGACTGGCGCAGCGCCTCCCCCCATGGAGGGCGGCCCGCCAAAACCCCCTGCGTCCGGACCGCCGCCGAAGCTTCGACCCGGACGAGGCCTCAACTCGTAAGGCATCGGCCCATCGTCATCGAACCCGCGCTTGCGAGGCGCCCTGAAATCCTTGCCCTTGCTCATGTTAGTCCCAAGTCCTCACCCAAAACCTAATCGATAGGAGCGCATTGCGACCCCTTGTGATCCGCTGAATTTCAGCGAAACTCCGTAGCAACTTTCCGTGTGAACAGACCTCGTCGATCGGACGCGAAATTCCTAAAGTGTCCGTCGATCCGGTCAAAGACAGGCCCCCTCACGAGGCGGAGGGAACTCGGGAGATTTTCCAGCGCGCTTCAGCGCTTCGGAAGGCGAAGCGCGCTTCGCCACCGGCCTGCAAATAAAAAATCGCGCCCGCATCATCGAATACCCGCTAGGCCGGTCGCAAACCGTACACGGACCTTGCCAACCGAGAATAGCGCATTTTTATCGTCATCGCCAGATGGTCCAGGCGGGGTCGATAAACTATTTGTTAGTTTAAACCGCTGTGTTGAGTGATTTATTTTGCTCCCAATTGTCTCAAACTGCTGGCGAGGCCAACCTCCAGTAGAGGCTGATTTATACTTCCCTTATTGCGGGTAGGCAGCGGCGCCCGTTACGCCGCGGAGCGCGCGGCAGGCGTTCCGTTGCTAGAGATCGACGAGCTCCAGCGACTTCGGCGCGCGCTCCTGAATGAAGGCGAAACGCGCTTCGGGCTTGGCGCCCATGAGCCGCTCGACCGTATCGGCCGTCGAATCCTTTTCTTCCGCGATGATGGCGACACGCAGCAGAGTGCGCTTGGCAGGGTCCATCGTCGTATCGCGCAAGTCGCGCATGGGCATTTCGCCGAGGCCTTTGAACCGGCTGACCTCGATCGCGCCCCGGCCGGTGAATCCCGACTTTATCAATTCCGCTTTCTGGGCGTCATCGCGCGCATAGAGAGAGCGCGCTCCCTGGGTCAGACGGTAGAGCGGCGGAACGGCGAGATAGAGGTGCCCTTCTTCGATCAGTTTCAGGGTTTGCCGGTAGAAGAAGGTGATCAGAAGCGAGGCGATATGGGCGCCGTCGACGTCCGCATCGGTCATGATGATGACCTTGTCATAGCGGAGATCGGACGAGCGGTAGTGGACGCCGGCGCTGGCGCCGAGCGCCTGCATCAGATCGGAGAGCTGTTGATTTTGCGCGAGCTTATCGCGCGCGGCCGAGGCGACATTGAGGATCTTTCCCCGCAATGGCAGCACGGCCTGCGACGCGCGATCCCGCGCCTGTTTGGCTGAACCGCCCGCGGAATCGCCCTCGACGATGAACAATTCAGAGCCCTGCGCCGACGAGTTCGTGCAATCGGCCAACTTGCCAGGTAGCCGCAGTTTGCGCACCGCGGTTTTACGGGCGACTTCCTTCTCCATGCGGCGGCGAAGGCGCTCCTCAGCGCGCTCGATTCCCCAGTCGAGGAGCTTGGCGGCCTGGCTCGGCGCCGCGGCAAGCCAGTGGTCGAAGGCGTCGCGAACCATGTTATCGACCAGGCGCGCGGCCTCGGCCGTTTGCAGTCGACCCTTGTTCTGACCCTGGAATTCAGGCTCGCGGATGAAGACGGAGATCAGCGCCGCGCAGCTGACCATAACGTCGTCGGTGGTCAGCGCCGCCGCACGCTTGCCCTGGCCGATGCGGTCGGCGTGATCCTTGAGCCCGCGCAGCAAGGCGGTGCGGAGGCCCGCTTCATGCGTGCCCCCATCGGGCGTCGGGATGGTGTTGCAATAGGAATGAACGAAGCCATCATCGCCGGCGAGCCACGCGATCGCCCATTCGACCGAGCCATGCTTGCCCGCTTTGTCGACCCGGCCGGCGAAGACCTGGTCGGCGACGAGCGCCTGACCCTCGATGTCGGCGGCCAGATAGTCTCGTAGCCCGCCCGGAAAATGAAACGTCGCCTCCGCCGGGACTTTTGAGCCCTCGCCAATGAGCGCAGGCGCGCAATGCCAGCGGATCTCGACACCCCCGAACAGATAGGCCTTCGAACGCGCCATCTTGAACACGCGCGCGGGGTCGAAGCGCGCCTGGGCGCCGAAGATTTGCGGGTCGGGCAGAAAGCGCACCTTGGTGCCGCGGCGGTTCAACGTCTTGCCGACAATCGTCAGCTTACTTGTCGGTTTGCCGCGTTCGAAAGTCTGCCGATAGAGGGTCTGCGCGCGGGCCACTTCGACCTCGAGCTTCTCGGACAGCGCATTCACGACCGAGACGCCGACGCCGTGGAGGCCGCCGGAAGTCTCGTAGGCGCCGCTGTCGAACTTGCCGCCCGCGTGCAGCATCGTCATGATCACTTCGAGCGCGGACTTTTTAGGAAATTTGGGGTGCGGGTCGACCGGCATGCCGCGGCCGTTGTCGACCACAGTCAAATAACCGCTGTCCTCGAGCGTGACCTCGATGAACGTCGCGTGGCCGGCGACGGCTTCGTCCATCGAATTGTCGATCACTTCGGCAAAGAGATGATGCAGCGCGTTGGAATCGGTGCCGCCGACATACATCCCCGGCCGCCGGCGCACAGGCTCAAGGCCCTCGAGCACTTCGATCGATGCCGCCGTGTAGCCCGCTTCGTCCGGCGTGCCATTGCGCAGGCCGGGCTTGCCTTTGACCGGCTGAGGTTTGCCGCCCTGAGGCGCTCCCGCGCCGAAAAGATCGTTCATGTCCTGTCACATTCCGCCGAATTGCGCTTTGTTCAAGCTATCACGGGTGGGGGAGAACGAAAATAGAACACTCGCGTCCGCGATGCAGTCGCCTTGGGATAGCCGGGTGCTTTTGAAGAAGGAAAGAGAACGGCGACCAAGCGCGCGTCTCTCGTCGCGGCCCAGTTGAAATTTGAGAGATCGTGAGGCGACTTCGCGGGGGACCCCTAACTCATGCTATGCGAAGCAACAAGCATGGGAGCGCAATATGTCAGATCGTCGAGAGCTGTACCGCAGCCCAAACGGCGATACGTGGTTTCTGGGCCGGGAGCCGGCGAACGGACACGCGTTCGTAATCCATCAGCCCAACGCGCCTTCTGGCGGCCGTTTGTCACACATTGAAGTCGGCGCGTTCCTGAGGGAAGGGGCGGGGCCTGAGCAGCAGGCTCTATTGCGGTTGGTTGGAACCCTGGTCGACGTTCCCCCGTACGCCGACCGGACTTGAGACGCGAAAAGCGGCCGAAGACGCCAACGCTCAGCAACCGACGGCCCTATCTAGCTCCTACATCCCCGTCAGCAAAGTGCGTGTCGCCGCCGCGACATCCTTATGGCGCATCAGCGCTTCGCCCACCAAGAAAGCTTCCACCCCGGCTTTGGCGAGCCGCTTGCAGTCCGCGTGGTCGGAAATGCCGCTTTCGGCGACCACGATCTTGCCCTGCGGGATCAAGGGCAGGAGCCGCTCGCACACTTCGAGCGACGTTTCGAACGTGCGCAGGTTCCGATTGTTGACGCCGATCAGGCGACCCTCGAGAGACAGCGCCCGTTTGAGCTCATGCTCGTCATGCGTCTCGATCAGCACGTCGAGGCCGAGATCATGGGCGGCCTTGTTGAGGGTTTTGGCGAGGTCGTCGTCGACGGCGGCCATGATGATAAGAATACAGTCGGCGCCCCAGGCGCGCGCCTCGAGCACCTGATAGGCGTCGAACAGAAAATCCTTGCGCAGGATTGGAAGCGTCGTCGCCTTGCGCGCCTTCACCAGGTGTTCGGGCGCCCCCTGAAACGAGGGCGCGTCAGTCAGGACGGAAAGGCAGGATGCGCCGCCGGCCTGATAGGCCTTGGCGAGAGCCGCCGGTTCGAAATCCTCGCGTATCAACCCTTTCGAGGGGCTGGCCTTCTTGATCTCCGCGATCAGACCGAAACGACCCTCCTCGATCGCCCTTTGGAGCGCCTTGATGAAGCCGCGCGGCGGGGATTGGCCGTCGATCTCGCGCTCTAACGTCGCACGCGGCACCCTGACCTTGGCCTCGGCAATTTCACGGCGCTTGTAGCTTTCGATCTTTTTCAGGATGTCGGTCATCGGCGCTCCCGACTTTCGCTATTCGACACCGCGATCAATCGATCGAGCGTGTGGCGGGCCGCTCCGGAGCGAATGGCGGCATCGCCCATGGCGACACCCTCTTTGATGGAGCCCGCCTTGCCGGCGATCACGACCGCCGCGCCGGCGTTCATGAGCGCGATGTCGCGATAGGCGCTCTCCGCGCCATCGAGAACATCGACGATCGCTTTCGCATTGTACGCCGGCTCACCGCCCTTCAGCGCCGCCGGCGTCGCGCGAGGAAGGCCGGCCGCCTCCGGCGTCAGTTCGAAGGCGTGCAGCGCGCCGCCTTTGAGTTCGATCACCTTGGTCGGCCCCGTGGTGGTGATTTCGTCGAGGCCGTCGAGCCCGTGCGTCACCCAGACGCGTTCCGAGCCAAAATTCCGCAGGACTTCCGCCATGGGCTCGAGCCAGGCGGCCGAAAAGACGCCGACAAGCTGGCGCTTGACGCCGGCTGGATTGGAGAGCGGCCCGAGGATATTGAACAATGTCCGCGTGCCGAGCTCGGTCCGGGTCGGGCCGACGTTGCGCATCGAGGCGTGGTGTGTCGGCGCCATCATGAAGCCGATCCCGGCCTCATGGATGCAGCGCTCGACCCCGTCAGGGGACAGCCCGATCTTGACGCCGAGGGCGGCGAGCGTGTCCGCCGCGCCCGAGCGCGAGGACGCGGCGCGATTGCCGTGCTTGGCGACCACGACCCCGCAGGCCGCGGTTATGATCGCGGCCAGCGTCGACACATTGAAAGAGCCCGACCCGTCGCCGCCGGTGCCAACGATGTCAATCGCTTCCGGCGGCGCTTTGACGCTGAGCATCTTGGCCCGCATGGCCGCAACGGCGCCGGTGATCTCTTCGACCGTCTCGCCGCGGACCCTCAACGCCATGAGGAACCCACCCATTTGCGAAGGCGTAACTTCACCTGAAAGCATCGAATTGAAGGCGCTCTCCGCCTCGCTGCGCGTCAGCGTCGCCCCCGCGGCAACTTTAGCGATCAGAGGCTTGAAAGATTCCATATCCTCATTTCGCGTTCTCGTCAGAAGGTCTGCTGGCGCTGGTGAAAGGCGTCGGCGAGGTCCAGGAAATTGCGCAGAATTTGCCGGCCGTGTTCGCTGGCGATGCTCTCTGGATGAAACTGCACCCCGAATGTAGGGCGGTCACGGTGCTGAACGCCCATGATGATTTCATCGTCGGTCTCCGCGTTCACCTCGAGCTCGGCGGGCGCGCTTGATCGCTCGATGACGAGCGAGTGATAGCGCGTGGCGGAAAAGGACCCGTTTAAACCACGGAAGAGGCCGCGCGCATTGTGCGAAATGCGCGACACCTTGCCATGCATCGGCGTCGGGGCGCGCACAACATCGCCACCAAACGCCTGTCCGATCGCCTGATGGCCAAGGCAGACCCCGAGCATTGGCGTCGTTTCGCTCGCCGCGCGGACGAGATCGAGACAAACGCCCGCTTCGTTCGGCGTGCAGGGACCAGGGGAGAGGACGATGGCGTCCGGCTTGTCGGCGAGGGCATCCGCGACCGTGATTTCGTCATTGCGCCACACGGACACGTCCGCGCCCAACTCGCCAAGGTAGTGGACGAGATTGAACGTGAAACTGTCATAGTTGTCGATCAGCGTGACCCGCTGCATCCCAACTCCCGCGATCCAAGGAATCCGTCTTTTCCGATGCTGCGCCGCGCCCGTCAAGTTGAGCGCGCAATGCTGGGAGGAAGGCAGCCGGAACCATGCGGCCAGATGTCGAAGTCAAAACTCAAGAAGACGGCGGAGTTCTCGTCGGCGACACACGAAAGCCATTTGGCCCTGAGGCCGTCGCCCAGTTTCCCGCCGACATGACCGACGGCTCAGCGAGATGGGGCAGGCGCTTCTCAGCCGTCCTGCGCGACGGACGCTGCAGGTCAACTCCCTGTCTTTCGTGAGGGTATCCCGTTGACCGCCTTTTCTCTGGCATGTTAGCTCTCGTTGGCTGGAGCGGCGGTCTTTACCGCCCGACGCACCATCAAGGACAAGCGCAGCTATTCAAGCGCGCTCCAAGCGCGCGATACCTGTCTCCGAGGGAGGATATTTCCATGAAACGCAACGTCTCGATGCTTGCACTGGCCGCAGCGGCCGGGCTCCTAGTCACGCCGGCGCTGGCTGACACGAGCAAGATGAAAATCGCCTTCTCCAACAATTACGCTGGCAATTCCTGGCGCCAGGCGATGCTGAAGAGCTATGACCTCGTCAGCAAGAAGGCGGTCGCGGACGGGATCGTCGCCGCCGCCGACGTATTCACGACCGCGGACAAGGAAGTACCGACCCAGGCCGCCCAGATCCAGAATCTCATCCTGCAGGGCTACAATGCAATCGTCATCAACGCGGCCTCGCCCGACGCGCTGAACGGCGCGATCAAGCAGGCCTGTGACGCCGGCATTGTCGTCGTCTCGTTCGACGGCGTCGTTACCGAGCCTTGCGCCTACCGCGTCGTGGTCGACTTCAAGGACTATGGCAAACAGGAAGTCGAGCACATGGCGAAGTTCCAGCCCAAGGGCGGGAATCTGCTGGAAATCCGTGGGCTAGCTGGAACAGGAATCGACGCCTCCGTCCATGACGGCATCGTCGAGGGCGTGAAGGAGCACCCGGAATTCAAGATCGTCGCCTCGGTGACGGGAGACTGGGATCAGACGACGGCGCAGAAGGCGGTCGCGACTGTCCTTCCGTCATTGCCGCCGGTTGTCGGCGTCGTCGATCAGGGCGGCGATGGCTATGGCGCCGCGCAGGCGTTCGCGGCTGGCGGCAAGCCCCGCCCGACCATCATCATGGGCAACCGCCAGGATGAATTGCAGTATTGGAAGGAGCAGAAGGATAAGGACGGTTATGTGACCTGGTCAGGATCAATCGCGCCTGGCGTCTCGACCCTTGCCTTCTGGGTCGCGCAGCAGGTTCTCGACGGCAACAAGACCATTCCTCATGACCTGCTCGTGCCTTACCTCGCCTTCACTCAGGACGACTTCGAGAAAGAATTGCCGAATGTTCCGAAGGGCGGGGTCGCCAGCCACGAATATACTCAGGCGGATGCGGTCGCCGCGATCAAGGCGAATATGAAGTAGCCCAACCAGACGAGCGCCTGCGAGCTAAGCAGATAAGACCATGGCGGACGCGGGCGCTCTCGTCGATTTCACCGGCGTCGAAAAATCCTACGGCGCCGTCCGGGCTCTGGACGGCGCCGATTTTTCGCTTCGCCTCGGCGAATGCGTCGGCGTCGTCGGTCACAATGGCGCCGGCAAGTCGACGCTGATGCATGTCCTGAACGGCGGCGTCGCGCCGGATCGCGGTCGGCTGATCGTCGGCGGCGAGGAACAGCCGCATTGGACTTCGGCGCGAGCAAGGGCGCTGGGCCTACGCTGCGTCTTTCAAGAATTGTCGCTTTGTCCGAACCTGACCGTGGCCGAGAACGCCCGCGTCGTTCACCCGGCGATTTAAGGCTTTGGCTGGCGGCGCAGGGCAGGGCGGCTCATTCTCGATAAGCTCGACGAGATTTTTCCAGGCCATGGCGTAAGGCCTGGCGATCTGGTTCAGGACTTGACCATCGGGCGAAAGCAGATGGTGGAAATCGCGCGCGCCTTCTCAGTCTCGAATGCGCATGCGCGCCTCATCATTCTCGACGAACCAACGTCGTCGCTTGACGCCCATACGGCTGGGCAGCTCCTGGCGCATGTGCGTCGTTCGGTCGAGTCCGGCGTGAGCTGTGTCCTGATTTCCCATATCCTGGGCGAGGTGTTGTCCACCTGCGACCGTATTGTCGTCATGCGCGACGGCAAGGTTGTCGTTGCCGACGTCGCGCAAAATTTCGACCGGGCCAAGCTGGTCGGAGCGATGGGCGGCATTGAACCCGACGTCCCACAGAATCAAGCCGCGGCCGCGAGCGCCGCGCGTGGCGAGACCCCGGTCATGGTGCGCGTGCGCCCCAAGCGACAGGCTGACGATCGGGAGTTGGTGGCGCACGAAGGCGAGATCATCGGCCTTGCCGGTCTTGCGGGCCATGGCCAGACCGACCTCTTGCTGGCGACCTTTTCTGCTGCTTCGCATGCGCGCGCAGGCGCAACGGTCAGCGCGCCGGTCGCGCTGGTCGCCGGAGACCGGCAGTCGGACGGAATCTTTCCGGGATGGTCGATCGCTCACAACATCGGGGTGCGGTCGCTGAAGAAATTCCGCTTGGGCCCGCTGCTCTCGTCTCGCCTTGAAAACGAGCTCGCCGACGCGTGGCGCGAGCGCATCAAAATCCGCACGCCCGACGTCCACAACAACATTCTTTCGCTTTCGGGCGGCAATCAGCAGAAGGCATTGTTCGCGCGCGCGCTTGGCTCAGACGCGCGCATCATGCTGATGGACGATCCGATGCGCGGCGTCGATTTCAACACCAAGCTTGAAGTCTATGACCTGATCCGCGCCGAGGCGCAGCGGGGCCGCACCTTCCTCTGGTATACGACCGAGGTTGATGAACTGAAGAATTGCGACCGCGCCTACGTATTCCGCAACGGCGCGATCGTCGCTGAACTCGCGCGCGACGAACTCAATGAAGAGCGGGTGATCCACTCTTCATTCGCGGGCGCCGCGTGACCGCGAGCGAAGTCGCACCCGTGCGGACGGCGAATGCGAGCGGCGCCGAGTGGCGTAGGCGGCTGCGGGCGGCGCTCCCGGCTTTGTCGCTGGCTCTGGTTATCGCCGCGATCGCCTGGCTCAACCCTCGCGCGATCAGCTATTTCGGCTTCACGCTGATGCTGAACCTCGCGATTCCGATCGCGCTCGCCACCATGGCGCAGATGTTCGTGATCGCGGGCAACGATCTTGATCTGTCGATCGGCACGTTCGCCGGCTTCGTCTGCTGCGTGGCGGCGACCTGGCTGCACGACACGCCATGGCTCGGCGCCCTCGCGTTGCTCGGCTGCATCGCGCTTTATGCCGCGCTCGGCGCGCTCATCTATCTGCGCAATCTGCCTTCGATTGTCGTTACGCTCGGCATGAGTTTCGTCTGGCAGGGCCTGGCCATTCTTCTCCTGCCGAAGCCGGGCGGCAAGGCGCCGGGCTGGCTGCTGGCGATCATGGGCGTCAAACCTCCGTTCGTTCCCTTCCCGATCGTCGCCGCATTGGTCATTGCGGCGGTTGGCTATTTCGGACTGATGCGCACGTCCTATGGCGCGATTCTGCGCGCGTCCGGCGGCAATGCGCTGGCGATCGAGCGCGCCGGGTGGTCGCTGTTGCGCGCCAAAATGACCCTGTTCGCGCTGGCTGGAATCTTTGGCGTGTTGTCGGGCACGGCGCTGCTCGGCATCACCACGTCGGCCGACGCCAATATCGGCAATGGCTATACGCTGCTCTCCATCGCCGGCGTGATCTTAGGCGGAGGCGAGTTCGTTGGCGGAATCGTGTCGCCAGTCGGCGCGGTGCTTGGCGCGCTCACCATGGCGATGGCGGCCTCGCCGCTGCTGACCTTCATGCGTATTCCGCCCGACTGGCAGGTCGCCGCCAATGGCGCGATCCTCATCATCGTTCTTGCCGCTCGCGTCGTGATCACCCGCAAGGCTTCGGACCAATGACGGCCGCCTTGCAGACGGTTCTCAAGCGGCCGTGGATCTGGTCGTTCGTCGGCGCCGCTCTCGTCTGGCTCGCGGCGATCGTCTTCACCGGAGGTTATGGCGCAGGCGGCATGCTGACGGCGGCGCTATCCTTGGCGGTTTTCACCGTGATTGTCGGCGTTGGCCAGATGTTCGTGATCACGCTCGGGCCCGGCAACGTCGACCTGTCCTTGCCCGCCAATATCGGGCTCGCCAGCGCGGTGGCGATGAAGACGATGGGCGGCGACGACCGGTTGGTCCTCGTCGGCCTCGCCGCCGCGATCGCCTGCGGGCTCGCGGTCGGACTTGCCAATTACCTGTTGATCTGGGCGCTCCGCATTCCGCCGATCATCGCGACGCTGTCGGCGAGTTTCATCATCCAGTCCATCGACATTTCTTACGGGCGCGGGTTGCAGATCAAGCCGCCGCCCGGCTTCGCCGACTTCACCAACATCGTGGTCGCTGGCGTGCCCTTGCTGGCGGTGCTGACGGTTCTGTTCACCATTGGCGCCAGCGTCGCCCTCCACCGGACGATCTGGGGGCGATCGGTCGTCGCCATCGGACAGAACCAGCGCGCGGCGCGACTGGCGGGCCTGAAAGTCGAGCCGGTCCGCTGCGCGACCTACGCCCTCTGCGGGGCGCTGGGCGGGCTCAACGGGGCGCTGCTGGCCGGCTATTTCCGCGGCGCCAACATCGACATCGGCAACGAATACCTCTTGGCCTCGATTGCCGTCGTCGTCATCGGCGGCACGTCGGTGTCGGGGGGCAAGGCGAACCTGCCCGGCGTGTGGGGAGGCGCGCTGTTCCTCGTGCTGCTACTGACCATGCTCAACACGTTCGGCGTCAGCGCCGGCGTGCGTCTCCTGCTGACAGGGCTGATCATTGTCGCCGTCATCACCGCAGCGGGCGGGGAGAAGGCGACGCGGTAGGGCGGATTGCCGCTTGTAGCCGCGACCGATGGTCGCGGCTGGCGGGCCGCGCCTACAGAAGGGCGAGCCTGTCTCAGCCCTCGAACGCTTCCACGGCCTGAACGTCCGGCAGGAAGTGCTTGAAAAGGTTCTCGATTCCGTGCCTGAGCGTCGCGGTGGAAGACGGGCAGCCGGAGCAGGCGCCTTTCATCTTGAGATAGACGATTCCGTCGCGGTAGCCTTTAAAAATAATGTCGCCGCCGTCGTTGGCCACGGCCGGGCGGACCCGGGTCTCGATCAATTCCTTGATCCCCTCGACCAATTCGGCGTCTTTCGGGTCGAAGAATTCGCCGTTCGTGCTGGAATCCGCGCCGCCCAATTCGATCAAGGGCGCGCCCGAGAGATAGAATTCCGTGACGACACCCAGCACCGCCGGGCGCAGATGCTGCCATTCGCCGTCGGTCTTGGTGACCGAGATGAAATCATTGGCGAAGAACACGCCGGTCACCCCCGGCAGCTGCATCAGCGCCTTGGCGAGCGGCGAGCGCTCGGCCTGAGCCTCATCGCGCGCCTCGAACGTCCCCTCATCCATCACCGGCCGTCCGGGAAGGAATTTGAGGGTGGCTGGATTGGGCGTGACTTCGGTCTGGATGAACATCGGGCTCGACTCCTCTGTGTTAGATAGGCTCGCGAGCGCCCGGGCGCAAGAAACCCTGTTTAGAGGGTGGCTGCGTTCGGATGAAATCGTCATCGCGAGGAGGCCGAAGGCCGACGCGGCGATCCAGAATGCCGAAGGGCGCCCGACGTTCCCTGGATTGCTTCGCCATAGCCCGTCCGGAAGGACGAGCGTCGTTCGACGCCCTATGGCTCGCAATCACAATCTCGGTTCGAGCCAAACCTCACGGTACCGGGCAAGTTATATAGCACATATATCGTTTGTTTTAAGGAATAGATTGTTGGTCCTCTTATCCGGGAAACCGCTCGAAGGCGGGTAGGGTGTCAATCGATGTCATCCAATCCGCGCGTTCAGCGGTCTGCACCTGCATCTTTGGCGCGATCGCGTCCGGGTCATCGAGCGCAGCGATCCGCACTTGAATCATCCCCATTTGGTCAAGCTGGCCATTCGTGAAGAACAGGCCCGTACCGCAGGCGCTGCAAAAGGAGCGTCGGCCCGTCTCCGAGGAATGATAGACGCTTGTCTGGCCCTTAACGGATACCGCCGCCTTGGGGAACATCGCCCACGCCAACACTGGCGCGCCCGATTGCCTGCGGCAGTCGTTACAGAAGCAGAGGGCACTATGCAGCGCCCTGTCCGGCGTCTCGAATTGAACGGCCCCGCAATGGCATTGTCCGTGCAGCATGGAGCTCCCTTTTTCCAAACGAAGTCCTTAATCCGACCATGCGTTGCCTTCGACAAGCTCGATGTGGTTACCCATCGGATCGGAAACAAAAGCATTCCACGCCAACAGGTCAACCCGATGCGACGATAAGCGCGTCGAGCGCGAGCGCCCCTTGACCGCGCGGATAGATGACGACCGGATTGAGATCGACCTCGCGGACCGACGGTTCGTCGAGCAGCAAGCGGCCGATGGCGCGCACAATCGGGACAAAGGTTTCGAGGTCAAGCGGTGGCGAACCGCGAAAGCCTTCGAAGAGCGCGGCGGCCTTGAGTTTTTTGAGTTCGGCCAGAATTTCAGGTTCGTCCGCATCCGGCGCCAGCAGGCGTGAATCCTTGAGGATTTCGGCCTGCACGCCGCCGAAGCCGACGACCAGGACCGGCCCCCATTCCGGATCATTGCGCCCGCCAATGATCAGCTCGACCCCTGGTGCGCCCATCGCCTCGACCAGAACGCCGTCGAGTGCGAGGCTTGGTCGGCTGCGTCCGACATTGTCCTTAAGCTTCGCCCATCCGTGCTCGAAGGCGGCCTCGTCGCGAAGGCCGACGATCACGCCGCCAATATCGCTTTTGTGCGCGAGCTCGGCGGACTGCGCCTTGATGACGACCGGATAGCCGATCTTTGCCGCGATCGCGATGGCCTCCCCCGACGTCGTCGCGAGCGCGCCTCGCGGAAACGGAATTCCGATCGACGCGAGGGCGAGCTTGGCGCGCCATTCCGGGATCACCCCAGCAAGGCCAGCGAACACCGCGGACCTGGCCGCTTGCGGCATCGGGGAAGCTGAAGCCGCGCCGGTCCAGCGGCCAAGGCGCGCAAGCGCGCGAATTGCACGCTCGGCGGAGGGGAGATAGGGGACGTTCAGCACCCGCAGGCGATCGACATAGTCGGGCGGAACGGCGGCGCCTTCATCCAGGCCAGCGAAGACGACTCGCTTCGTCGGTCGAAGCTTCTCGATCGCCGCAAGGATTGGTGGGAATTTGAGTTTCGCCGTCACGGAATCGGTCTGGATGATTGCGAGCAGCACGCTGCCGACGCGGTCGTCGCCGATGAGCGCTGCGAGGACGCGCGCGTAAAGATCGGGATCGACGAGGCCCTGCGCGGTGACGTCAAGCGGATTGGACACTGGCACGAAATCAGGCAACGCCGTCCGCAAGCCTGGACTGTCAGCATCGCCGAGCGGGGGGAGCGGCAGACCCTCGCGCTCGGCGAGGTCGAGCGTGAGCGCCTTATAGGCGCCGGACTCGCAAACCACCGCGGCGCCGCCCGGGGCTCGCGCCGGGAGTCTCAGCAGCATTTCGGCGACGTCGCCGAGTTCCTCGAGCGTCTCGACCAGGAGAACGCCGGCGCGCTTAACCTTGAGCCGCATCACGTCGTAATCGCCAGCGAGCGCTCCGGTGTGCGTTGCAGCCAATTCGCGCGCCGCACTCGACCGGCCAGGATGGAGGATCACGATCGGTTTGCCCATGGCGGCCGCCCGCATCGCTGCGGCAAGAAAGCGCGCGGGCTTGCGGAACTGCTCGACGATCATTGCGATCGTGTGGGTATTGGGATCGTCGACGAGATAGTCCACGTAATCCTCGACGCCGCTCGCAGCCTCGTTGCCGGTCGATATGGAATAGGAGAGGCCGAGACCGCGGCTCGCGAGCGTCACCACCAGCACCGCAGCCATCGCCCCGGACTGCGAGACAAGACCGATTCCGGGGCGCGCGCCCAACCGATCGCCCGGGAGTTCGACGAAGGTCAGCGGAACGCCGTCGACGAAATTGACGAGGCCGAGGCAGTTCGGCCCTTCGATCGCCATGTCGCTTTCCGCGGCGACCCGCGCCAGTTCCCGCTGCTCGGCGAGGCCTTCGGCGCCGGTCTCGGCGAAGCCTGAGGAAAAGATGATCGCCGCGCCGGCCTTGCGGCGGGCGAGCGCGCGGACGGCGTCCAGAACCGCCGCCCGGGGGATCGCGAGCACGGCCACGTCGACGCCTTCGGGCAGGTCGTCGACCGAGGCTACGCAATGGCGGGCGCCAATTTCGGCCCGCTTCGGGTTGACCAGGTGAATGTCGCCCTGAAAATGAGCGCGCTCGAGATTGGCAAGCACGGAAGCGCCGAGCGCGCCCGGCTTTTCCGACGCGCCGACGATCGCAATCGAGCGCGGGCGGAGGAGCCGCTCAAGCGAAAGCCGCATTGTGAGCCTCAGTTCTTGGCGGACTTCAGAGCTTGGCGGGCTTCAGCTTGGCGCGCGTGCGGTCATACGCGCCGAGGCCGGGCTTGAAGCTCTTCTCGTCGATAAACTGGCGGATGCCTTCCTTGCGGCCTTCGTTGTCGAAGCTGTTTGCCGCCTCCTGAGCGCGCACGAGATAATCTTCGGCTTCGTCGTAGGTCATCGCGCCGACGCGGCGAATGGCGTCCTTCGCCGCCTTGAGCGCGACTGGATTCTTGGCCAGCAACACCTTGGCGACCCCCTCGACGCGCGTCTTCAACTTCTCCGCCGGAACGGCCTCGTTGACGAAGCCCCACTCCGCGGCCTTGCGGCCGTCGATCGCCTCGCCGGTCAGCGCATGATACATCGCGTTGCGAAACGTCGTGAGTTCGCGCGCCACCTTCGTGGCGCCGCCGCCGGGAAGGATGCCCCAGTTGATCTCGGAGAGGCCGAATTGCGCATCTTCCCCGGCGAAGGCGAGATCGCAGGCGAAGAGCGGCCCGTAGCCGCCGCCGAAGCACCAGCCGTTGACCATCGCGATGGTCGGCTTCTGGTACCAGCGCAGACGTCGCCACCAGCCGTAGGACTCGCGCTGAGCCTTGCGCGTGCCGGCGAGCCCACCCGCCTCGGTCTCGCGAAAGTACTCCTTGAGGTCCATGCCGGCGGTCCACGCCGCGCCTTCGCCGGTGAGGACGAGAACCCCGACGTCGTCGCGAAATTCGAGCTCGTCGAGCACCTCCATCATCCGGCGGTTGAGCTTCGGACTCATCGCGTTACGCTTCTCCGCGCGATTGAACTTGACCCAGGCGATGCGGTCCGCGACCTCGAAAGAGACGGTGTCGCGCTCGGAGCGATCGGTCATGGCTGCCCTCCCGAAGTAAACGATTGAAGACCAGTGCGGCTGCCGCGGCTGTTTCGGCGCCGTCTCCACCGTCATGTATCGGAGTGAGGGCCGGCAGTCGATGTCCGATCCTCGGTCTTAAAGGATCACACGACGGCGAGCGACGGCCGACGAAGGCCGGACCTCGAACGACGTCACCTCCCGCGACGGCGCGAACCGAGCCGCCTTCCAGAATATCTCCTCAACCGTCGGCCTAGCGCCCATTCAGGGCGGAAGCCACGGTGCTTCCTCGACGACGGCGCCCTATTCAGCGATAAACTCGCCCAGGAGACCCGTCGATGCCATCGCTCACCAACCTTATCGCTTTCGCGTTCATTGCGTTGGGCATGGTGCTGACGCCGGGTCCGAACATGATTTATCTGATCTCGCGTTCGATCATCCAGGGTCGGGTCGCGGGTCTCATTTCACTCGGCGGCGTGGCGCTCGGATTTGTCTTCTATATGCTGTGCGCGGCGTTCGGCCTCACCGCGCTCGTTTTTGCTGTGCCTTACGCCTATGACGCGCTTCGCCTGACGGGCGCCGCGTATCTGCTCTGGCTTGCTTGGGCTGCGTTGCGCCCTGGCGGGCGGTCGCCATTCGAGGTGAAGGCCTTGCCCGTTGACAGCCCTCGGCGGTTGTTCGCGATGGGTTTTCTGACCAATCTCCTCAATCCGAAAATTGCGATGCTGTATTTGTCGCTGCTGCCGCAGTTCATCGACTTGCACGCCGGCAGCGTGCTGTTGCAATCGCTCGCGCTCGGATCGACGCAGATCATCGTCAGCGTGACCGTCAACGCAGCCATCGCCATGATGGCCGGCTCGATCGCCGTGTTCCTGAAGGCCAATCCGTCGTGGGCGCTGGTCCAGCGCTGGCTGATGGGAACAGTTCTTGCCGGCCTCGCTGTCCGAATGGCGGTGGAGAGCAGAAGATGAATGGCCAAACGCGCATGCGCTGCTTAGCGCGGCCGGCGATGTCATGCTACTCATACAGCCAATGCGGGAGTTGCGGCGATCGCCCTCACTTCGCGACCGGGCGATGGTCGAGGCTTAACTGCACTGGGTTCGCCCGATAGCCGTCGGTTCCGGAATGGTGAAGGGGTATCCCTATGGAAAAGATGCATTACCGGCGAATGGATGAAGGCACGGACGAGGACTTCGCTGTTCTGCGGCATGTGCATGAGGAGACGCTTCGCGCCGTACCCGACCGGCTTTTTGCGATGCTAGGCGAACTGCGCCAGGACACCGCCTACAACATCACGCGCTACGATCACTGCCTGCAGGCCGCCACGCGCGCATTGCGCGACAACAGGGACGACGAATACGTCGCGGTGGCGCTGCTGCACGACGTCGGTGAGCCGCTTGGCCCGTTCAACCACGGCGAAATTGTCGCTGCGATCCTGCGGCCCTTCATCAGCCGCGACAATCACTGGATGCTGGTGCAGCATGGCCTGTTCCAGACCTATTTCTACGCCCGGCACATGGGCCTCGATCCCAACGCGCGCGAAATCTACAAATCCGATCCGGCTTACGAGCAGACGATCGAGTTCTGTGCAAAGTACGACGAAATATCCTTCGACCCCGACTACAAGAACGAGCCGCTATCGACCTTCGAGCCGATGGTCCGCCGCCTGCTTCAGAAATCGTGGGTTGCCCCGTCGCAGATGCCCCCGACCATGAAGTAGAAGACATTGCGCACTCTCGGGCGCCGAAACTTGGCCAATTAAACCTAATTTATCCGCGATTGAACGCTGCTTTCGGCTTAGCTTCGTTGTCGAGCGCCTCGGGCGCCGGCTCCCAGCCAAAAACGCTGCGGCCGCCAAAGCTATGCGAGAGCCTGCGTTCGTCCGCGATGACCTCCGGCACTGACGGCCCGGCCGCGCGTCGCTCGACGCGGCGGGCCTCGTCGTCGAGCCGCTTGAGCGCGGCGAGCCTGTCGTCCTGGCCGAGCTTCGCCTTCTGCACGGCGGCCTTCATGACGGAGATCGTCTCGTCATAGACTTTTAGCGGCACCGGGAACGGATGCCGGTCCTTGCCGCCATGGGCGAACGAGAAGCGCGCCGGATCGGTGAAACGATAGGGCGCGCCATGGACCACCTCGGCCACCATCGCCAGCGCCCGCACCGTGCGCGCGCCAATTCCGGGCACGAGAAGCAATTCGGCGAAGTCGGCCGGCCCCCGGTTCGCGGCTGCCGCAAAGGTCGCGTGAAGGCGGGAGCTGAGCACGTCGCTCGCGCGCACGTCGTGATGAGCGGGCATCACGAGATGGGGCAGGGTGAGCTGGACGGGAGCAGGCGAACGAACGGGCTTGGCCGGTTTCGTCTCGATCGCGGCGAACTCGCGCGCCAAGCCGTCGGGTCCTAGCGAATCCAGAAGCTCGAGCTGGACCCGACGAGAGGCGTCGGCGCGCCGGTCGGTGAGGTTGACGATTTCGCCCTGATGGGCGCCGTCGATCGCCGAGTGCGGCTCCTCGACGAAACTCTGCAGGCCTTCGGACAGCCAATGATAGCGGCGGGCCGTGCCGCTCGCATCGTTCATGCCTTGCTGGACGACGGTCCATTTGCCCTCGTCGGTGACGATGAAGCCGTGCAGGTAGAGGTCGAAACCATCCTGAACGGCGGCGCTGTCGACCTTCGCCACCAGCCGGCTGACGTTGGCGAGCGCGGCGCCATCGACCCCGACCCGCTCGCCGACCCCGGCGAGTTCAAAGGGCGTCTTTCGCGACTGCTTGCCGCGTCCGCCGCAGACATGGATTCCGAGCTCGCCCGAGAGGGGCTCGAGCCCGCGCTTCAGGGCGCCGATCACACTCGTGGTGATGCCCGAGGAATGCCAGTCCATGCCCATGACAGCGCCGAACGACTGGAACCAGAACGGGTGCGCGAGGCGGCGCAGCAACTCGTCGCGACCATAAGAATGGACGATCGCCTCGCTGATGACCGCGCCGAGCCGGCTCATGCGGCCCGCGAGCCACAAAGGCACCCGCCCGCCGTGCAAAGGCAGATCGGCGCTTCCTGATCTATGGGCCATGCGCGGTCCTGAGACTCGTTCAGTTAGGCTGCTCCCGAGGGGAGCCTGCGAGCCTTGGATTGTCAACGCCAGCGGACGGCGCCACCCCACCCACCTTGTCCTGAGGTGCTCTTGGAAGCAAGAGCCTCGAAGGGCAGTTCCAGAAGGTGCCATACGCCTTCTCGGAGGGCTGGCGCCAGATAGTGATCTTGAACCGTTGGGAGCGTTCAGTTGGACGGGGCGTCGGTCTACATCCTCCTGTGTTCCGATGGCAGCTATTATGCCGGCGTCACGCGACGCGCCGTCGAAGAGCGCGTGAGCGAGCACGCCCAAGGCCTGATGCCCGGCGAACACTATGAAAGGATTGTCGACGCGATTGCCGCGGAGAGGCGGATAAAGGGCTGGTCGAGGGCGAAGAAGGAGGCTTACATGCGCGGAGATTTCTCAGCGCTTGTGGCGCTTGCGAAGAGGGGCTCGAAGGACCGCTTGTGAGCCGGGCTTCCCAACCGGCGGCGCTTTCTGGAGCGTCCTTCGAGGCTCTTGCTTCGCAAGAGCGCCTCAGGACGAGGTCGGTGGGGCGCGCGCTCACATCAGCGCCGCCCTACCCGAAGCCCTCGTCGATGGAATAGCCGGCGCCACGCACCGTGCGGATGGGATCGCGCTCCCTCCCTTTCGACAGTTTCTTGCGCAGGCGGCCGATGTGGACATCGACGGTGCGTTCGTCGACGTCGACCGAACGCCCCCACACCAGATCGAGCAGTTGCGCCCGCGAGAACACCCGGCCTGGCTTTTCGATCAGATATTCAAGCAGCCGAAAATCAGTGGGCCCAAGGCGAATGTCGCGATCGCCGCGTCGAACGCGCCGGGTCAGTCGATCGAGATCGAGATCGCCGACATAAAGTCGTTCGGCGACCCGCTCGGGTCGGCTGCGTCGGAGCAGCGCGTGCACGCGGGCCATCAATTCCATCACCGAAAACGGCTTGACGACATAGTCATCCGCGCCGACGGCAAGGCCGCGCACCCGCTCCGATTCTTCGTGCTTCGCGGTGACCATGATGATCGGCAAGGTGCGGGTCGTCTCGCGCGCCCGCAAACGCCGACAAATCTCGATGCCTGAAACGCCCGGCAGCATCCAGTCAAGAATGAGAAGATCGGGCGCGTTTTCGGCCAGTCGCAAATCGGCCTCGTCGCCGCGACCAATGCTTTCCACGACGTAGCCTTCAGCCTCCAGATTGTAGCTGATCAGCAAAGCGACATCGATCTCGTCTTCGACCACCAGAATGCGCGGCGCAGACACGAGCCGGGGATCGCCGACAGACTTGCTCATCTCCTTGTTCAGCGGTCAGCTCCCGCACTCATGATCCTCTCGTCCCCGAATTCCCTGTTCGTTCCCTCTTGGGCCGCGCGGGCAGCATCTCGGCTTGGCCCTAGCCGAGGCCTCTAACTCCAGCGTGTAGTGCAGCGGCAGAATGATGTTATTTCCGGCATCCACCCGCAACTCGCAGAAATGGGGAGGGAGGCGAACTTGCCCGTGTCTTCAATCAGCGCGTGATGGGTCGGCGCCAACGAGAACTGGCCGACGTGGTCGCGATCGTTTCGGCCTCGGCTCTAAATGAACGGCCGCTAAACCCGACATTCATTTTCAATTCAGCATGCAAAGCGCAGAGAGCGGATGTTCGGCAAACTAGACTCGAACGCCTCGCTTCAAAGGGAACTCAAATGATCAATAAATATGTCGCGATGGGCCTCGGCGCCCTGATCGCCCTTGCGCCGGTCGTCGCTTCCGTCGAAGTCGCCCAGGCCGCCACCGACAGCACAAGCATGGCCTCGCCCGCGATGGGACACACCGGGTCGCATCGCGGCCACGTTCGACGCAAGGGCAACACGTCTGCTCACCGTGCGCGTGCTTCGGCTCATCACATGCACTCGATGCGCAAGGCCCCTGCCATGGCTCCGAAGAGCTGATTGATGAAATTCGCGCCATTGGGGGGCGCGAACGAGATGCGAAGGGGGCCGTGTCATAGCGGCCCCGTTCGTGATGATAACGAGTTGAACAAATTGACTGGCCGGCGAATGAGTCGCCACGCCAGTAGGCCGACCATCGGTCTATCCCACGCCCTCTTTCTTTATATTGCCCAATTGCTGATGAGACCGGCCGCCCAAGCGAAGCGGACCGGCGCTTTCCCCGTTAGAATGAACATGCTAGCTCTTCCGTGTCGCAGCGGAGAGGCTTGAGAAGCGCGATGCCGAGCTGTTCGAGCGATGGGCGCGAGCTGAGTTCCCGCGTCCCACTCGTCCCGTTTTTTCGCCGCCCTGGATTGGCGCGTTGAGTGCGGCTAGTCTTTCGCGCACCGCGCTCGCGCGGGCGGCATTCTTCCTTGCGTTTTGGCTCATGATCTCTGGATGGGCGCCGGCTGATCTTCCGGTTGGGCTCGCCGCCGTGGTCGGCGCCACCTGGGTGAGTTTGCGTTTCCTGCCGCCGATAGGGCCTCGGTACCGGCTGGGGTCGATCGCCTCGCTCGCAATGAGTTTCTTCCGCCAGTCTGTGGTTTCGGGAATGGATGTGGCGCGGCGAGCCCTCACTCCGGAGCTGCGGCTCCAGCCCGGATTGGTCGCCTGTCCGTTGCGTCTACCCGAGGGCGGCAAGCGAAGCGCCTTCTGCGCTTTCTCGAGTCTGATGCCCGGAACCCTGCCGACGGGGACTGACGAGCAGGGGGCGCTGCTGGTTCACTGCCTCGACATAAGCCAGCCGGTTGCAGCCAATCTCAAGGCGGAAGAGCAGCTCTTTATCCGGGCGTTCGGCGGTGACTGAGTTCCTTCTCGCGACTGCGGGCGTCATCCTCTTCACGGTGGCTGTCGGGCTCGTGCGCATCCTGAGCGGTCCGGGCGACGCCGATCGCCTGATGGCGGCGCAGCTCATCGGCACCGGGGGAATCGCTTCACTGCTCCTGATTGCAGTGGCCACAGGCGCGCATGGTGTCGAAGATGTCGCCCTCGGGCTTGCGCTGCTCGCCGCGTTCGCTTCCGCCGCCTTCGTCAACAGCGTCGCGCCGGCGGAGGCTCCTGATCCGGCGGACGGCCGATGAGCCTTGTCGTTGACCTCTTCAGCATCGTCGCGATCGGCGCCGGCGTCTTTTTCTTCCTTGCCGGCACGGTTGGCTTGTTGCGCTTTCCCGATCCGCTCAGCCGGCTGCACGCGCTGACCAAGGCGGACAATCTCGGGCTGGGCCTCGTCGTCCTTGGCCTCTTGCCACGCTCCGAAAGTCCGCTTGCCGCGCTCAAGCTCATCGCCATTTGGGCGCTCGTGCAATTGGCGGGCGCGACCGCAGCACAGCTTGTCGGACGCGCGGTGCGTCGCAAGGGATCGGCCGTATGAGCGTTTTGCAGGCGCTCGACATCGGCCTCGCGTTCCTGGTGTTCGCGGTCGCGGCCTGGACCATTTTCGCGCGCGGGGCGTTCGCGGCGACGGTTGGCTATGTGGTCTACGGACTGCTGCTGTCGCTCGTCTGGATACGCCTCTTTGCAGTCGATGTGGCGCTGACGGAGGCCGCTATCGGCAGCGGCGTGACCGGGGTTCTGCTCATCAGCGCCGCCGCGCGGCTTCGCACAGCGGAGAGCGGGGGCCGTGAGAAATCCTTGAGCGGCCTCTCTCGCCTTTTGGTCGCTTGTCTTTGCGTTCTTGTCGCTCTCGCGCTCGCCGGAGTCGTGCTGCTGTTGCCCGACCAGGGCCCGTCCCTGGCGCCGCAATCGATGCAGCGCTTGGCCGAGACCGGCCTCGGCAATCCGGTCACGGCCGTCCTGATCGCCTATCGCGCCTTCGACACCATGCTGGAGAAGGTGGTGCTGGTTCTGGCCGTGGTCGGCGTCTGGTCGCTCGCCGCCGACCAGTACTGGGGCGGCGCGCCGGGAGAGGTGCGCGCGGAGCGGCCTGAGCCGACGCTGGCCTTTCTCGCGCAAATCCTGGCGCCGCTCGGCATCCTGGTCGGCATCCACGTTTTCTGGGTCGGCGCCGACGAGCCTGGCGGCGCATTTCAGGGCGGCGCGATTCTCGCGGCCATGTGGATCATCGTCATGATGGCGAGACTGACCGAGGCGCCGCAGACCAACGCCTTTTGGCTGCGGCTCGCGCTTGTCGCGGGTCCGGTCGTGTTTCTCGCCGCCGGCGTTGCGGGAGCGATTTTCGCAGGGAGCTTTTTCGCTTATCCGCCCGGATTCGCGAAGCCAGTGATCCTGTTCATCGAGGCGTTCATGGTCCTGTCGATCGCCGTGACCCTTCCCATGCTGGTGGCCGGGCCGCCGCGACGAGAGCCCCGGCAATGACCTCGGCGACTCTGGCTGGGCTTGTGGGCGCGGCGCTGGTCGGCCTTGGGCTCTACGGCCTCATCGCCAATCCTGAGCCGCTGCGAAAGATTCTCGCGTTCAACCTGATGGGCAGCGGCGTTTTCCTGGTGTTCGGCATCGTTGCGCGAAAGGGCGCGGCGGCCGGATTGCAGGCCGATCCCGTCCCGCAGGCAATGGTGATCACCGGCATCGTCGTCGCTTTCGCGGCCAGCGCCCTCGCCGTCGCTCTGGTGCTGCGGCTGTTCGAGGCCGCCGGCCACGCGACATTGGACCCGGACTCTTGGGCCAAACCTTCGGACGGCGGAGCCGGCGCCGAATGACGGCCGCCGTTTCCGCGATCGCGGCGACGGCGGGCGGAGGCCTGCTGCCGCTGGCGATGCTCTTGCCCGCGCTTGGCGTGCTGCTGTCGTTTCTCACCGGCGGGCGACGGTCGGAATGGATCGCGCTCGGCCTCATGCCGGTGGAGCTGGGAGTCGCTATCGCCATCGCGTGTCTGGTGTGGCGATCCGGCCACCCGCTCGTCTACACGCTCGCGGGCTATGCGCCGCCGCTCGGCATCGCGCTCCGGGCCGACGGATTTTCCGCCGTCATGCTTGTGACAGCGGGACTGATCGCGCCGGCCGCCGCGCTCTACGCCCGGACCACTTTTGCGACGCCGCAAGACCTAACGGAGAAGCGCGCGCCGCTCGTCTTCTGGACCTTGTTGCAAGGTATCCAGGCGGCGTTGAGCCTGCTCTTTCTAGGCGGCGATCTGTTCAATCTTTATGTCGGCCTCGAGCTTCTTACCTTCGCTGCGGTTCCGCTGGTTTGTCTCGACGGGCGGCCGGAGACTCTGGCCGCGGCGCTGCGCTATTTGCTGTTCGCCTTGTTCGGCTCGGTGTTCTATCTGCTCGGCGTCGCCTTGCTTTACGGCTCCTATGGCACGCTCGACATCGCGCTCCTTGCACCGCTTATTCGCCCAGGGCCGGCCGTCTGGCTGGCGGCCGGGCTAATGACCGCGGGGCTCCTGGCGAAGACCGCGCTCTTTCCCCTCCATTTGTGGCTGCCCCCGGCGCACGCCAACGCGCCTGCCGCGGCCAGCGCCGTGCTGTCGGGGCTGGTGGTGAAGGGATCGTTCTTCCTCGTCGTCCGGCTCTGGTTCGACGTGCTGGCTTCCCTACCGGGCGTGATCCCGGGCACGATCCTCGCCGCGCTCGGTTCGGCCGCGATCCTGTTCGGCAGTGTGCTCGCTCTGCGTCAGGCTCGGCTGAAATTGCTCATCGCCTATTCGACCGTGGCGCAGATCGGCTATTTGTTCATGATGTTCCCGCTTGCCGCGGGCCCATGGGCGGCGGACGCCTTCAGCGGCGGCGTGATGCAGGCGCTCGCGCACGCCTTCGCCAAGGCCGCGATGTTCCTCTCCGCCGGCCTCATCGCAGAATCCCTTGGCCATGACCGCATTGCCGAGCTTGGGGGCGCCGCTCGCGCGATGCCGGTGACGTTCCTCGCGCTCGGTCTCGGCGGATTGTCGCTCATGGGTCTGCCGCCAAGCGGCGGCTTCGCCGCCAAATGGCTCCTGATGAAGGCCTCGATCGAGGCCGGCCAATGGGTGTGGGCGATCGTCATGGCGGCTGGCGGCCTGCTAGCCGGCGGGTATCTGTATCGCGTGCTGGCGCCGGCGCTTTCGGGGAACCGCCCGCAACTGAAGAAAGCGCCCGCGCGCAGCCGCGAAAGCATCGCCCTGGCTCTGGCGCTTGTCGCTCTCCTGCTCGCGTTTGCGCCGCCATCGTTCTTCGCCTTCCTGCAGATTGGCCGTCCGGCCGCGGGCGTCGCGCTGCAATGAGCGCGCTGGCCGCACAATTCGGACCCAGCCTGCTCGTCGCAGCGCTCGCAGCGCCACTCGTTGTTCTGGCCGTCTTCCTCATGCCTGGGCTGCGCAGCCTGGCGCGCGCGATCACGCCGCTCGCTGCGGCCCCCGCGCTTGCCGCTGGCGCACTCGCAATTGGCGGCGCGCCGTTCGGCGCCGAGCTGCCGGCATTGCGCGTGAGTTTGTGGCTCGATCGGCCAGGCGGATTGCTGCTCCTCGCAGCGGCGCTCGTCTGGCTGATCGTGAGCCTTGTCGATTTCAGGGAGCTGCCTATAGCCGCGATCGCTGATCGCGGCGACGCGGTCAGCGACCGCGTCTACAAGATGGGCCAAGGGAGGCCCAACGCCGACCGCTTTGCCATCGCCTGGCTGCTCACGATGGCCGGCAGTCTTGGCGTGTTCATCGCCGCCGACCTTCTGACCTTCTACCTCGTCTATGCGCTGGTCAGCGTGCCTGCCTATTATCTCGTCGCGCATGACGAGGAGCCAAGCTCGCGCCGCGCCGGCGCGGTCTATATGGCGTTCGCGCTGCTCGGCGAGGCAGTGCTGCTGATCGCGTTCGTGATGCTGGCAGCGGCCGAGCCGAGCGGAGCCACGCAAATTCGCGATGCCGTGGCGGCGCTTCCGGCTTCGCCCTGGGGCGATGCAGCGCTCGCGCTCATCATTCTCGGCTTCGGCATGAAGATCGCGCTTGTGCCCCTGCATGGCTGGATGCCGCTCACGTATACCGCGGCGCCCATTCCGGCCGCGGCTGTGTTGAGCGGCGCGGGGGTCAAAGCCGGAATCATTGGCCTCATCCGCTTTCTCCCCTTAAGCGCGGCTTTTCCGGGCTGGGGCGACGCGCTCGTCTGGGTCGGATTCATCTCGGCTTTCTATGGCGTCGCGATCGGCATGACGCAGCGCGACCCCAAGACGATGCTCGCCTATTCGAGCATCAGCCAAATGGGCGTGATCGCCGCGGCGCTCGGCATGGCGCTGGCGAGCGCGGACCAGGGCGCGGCGACGAATGTCGCGTTCTATGCGGCCAACCACGTGCTGGTGAAGGCCGCTCTGTTCCTGACATTAGGCGCGGTCGCCGTGCTCGACGGCCGCGCGCGAATACCGGCGCTGATCGTGGCGGCGTTGCTCGGCCTCAGCCTTGCCGGATTGCCGCTGACCGGAGGCGCGCTCGCCAAGCTCGCGGTCAAGGACCAGTTCGGCGACGGCGCGGCGGGCGTGGCGTCGCAGCTGTCGGCGGCGGCCACCACGGCGCTCATGCTGGTGTTCGTCATGCGGCTCGCGCGCTTGCCCGCAGCCGAGCGGGCAGGGGCGTCGCCCGGAAGCCTGTGGTCATGGGCGGCGCTGGCCGCCTCCGCGTTGCTCATCCCCTGGCTCATGTTTCCCGCTATTGGCGCGCCGGCCGAGGCGCTCGAACCCGCGAAGCTCTGGGACGCGGTCTGGCCGATGCTGATCGGCGCTGGGATCGCTGCGGGAGTGTGGGCCGCGGAAGATAAACTTCCGCGCATTCCCGCCGGCGACATCGTCGTTGCCGAAGAGGCCGCGTTCCGCGCCTCACTCTCTCTTGGCCCCCTGTTCGAGCGGGCCGATCGCGGGTTGCGCGAGTGGCCGGCGGCGGGCCTGGCCCTGCTCCTGGTCGCGCTCGCCCTCGCCGCGGCGGGATACGCTAGCCGGTAAGGCTCCGCCGCTCGCGGACCGAACTGGCGTCTCGCGTCCAAATAAATCTCAGCGCTCAGCCGAAGCGGTTCTCGGCCGCGCCCGGCGAAAGCCGGCAAAGGCGAGGGCCGCGAAGCCGGCCAGCGCCATCACCCAAGTGGAGGCTTCGGGAACGCCAGATATTGCAAGATCCTGTGGCCCGTTCAGCCCCGAGATCAGCGTGGGATTCACCGGCGCTCCGGAGGTGGTGTATTCGCCGATCGTATTAGCCTTAAAGTCCACGACGAACAGATCGGAGCCCGACACGGCAATGCCCTCAGGAAGGCCTAGCCCCGAAATCAGCGCGGGCTTCACCGGCGCCCCGGAGGTCGTGTATTCGCCGATCGTGCCGATCGCTGCATTCGTGACGAACAGATCGGCGCCCGACACAGCGATGCCGAACGGCGTGCTCAGCCCCGAGATCAGAGAGGGGTTCACCGGCAGCCCCGACGTGGTGTATTCGCCGATCGTGTCACTCCCTTCATTCACGACGAACAGATCGCCGCCCGACACCGCAATGCTTCTTGGGTCGTTCAACCCCGAGACCAGCGCGGCGTTCACGGTCGTCCCGGAGGTGGTGTATTCGCCGATCGTGCCACTCTGGTTCGCGACGAACAGATAGGCGCCTGACAGCGCAATGCCGGACGGGTTGCTTAACCCCGAGATCAGCGTGGGGTTCACTGGCGCTCCAGAGGTGGTGTATTCGCCGATCGTGCCATTGCTAAAGTTGGCGACGAACAGATCGGAGCCCGACACTGCAATGCCGGTTGGCGCCTCCAGCCCCGAGATCAGCGCGGCGTTCAATGTCGTGCCGGTGGTGGTGTATGCGCCGACCGTGTTGTCACCCAGGTTCGTTTCGAAGATCGTGCCTGCGCGTGCTGCGCTGGGGCAGAGAGATCCGAGCAGACCGGCAAACAGGCCAAACGAAATGACCTTGGACTGATAAAAGGGCTTCATCGGTTTTCTCCCCCTGAGGCGCTCGAGCAATTTATCCAGCATGTAAACAGCTGGGAGATGGAATACATTCGTGTCAGACGCGCGGTCAGGCGGCCGACGTTCTCGGCGCCTTGGCGGAACACCTGGAAAATCAGGGGAGAGCGCGCGAACGACGCTCGCCCCGTCCGGCTGCATACGCCAGCCCTTACGCCAATGAACGCCTCTAGGCCGAAACGGCGCTCGACCGCGCCCGGCGAACTCCCGCAAAGGCAAGCGCAGCGAAGCCGGTCAGCGCCATCACCCAGGTGGAGGCTTCGGGGACAGAGCCAGATATTGCGATGCTTATCGGCTGGCCCACTCCTGTGAGCAGCGCGGGGTTCACCGGCGTCCCGTCAAGGGCGTATTCGCCGATCGAGTCAGAGCTTGAGGCCGTGACGAACAGATTGGACCCAAACACCGCGATCCCAAGTGGCTGGGCCAGCCCGGAAATCAGCGTCGGATTAACCGTCGCACCCGAGGTCGTGTATTCGCCAACCGTGCCGGTGCCGTCGTTCGCGACGAATATGTCGTCGCCGACCAGCGCAATGGCGGTTGGCGTACTCAGTCCCGAGATCAGCGCGGTGTTCACCGGCGTCCCGTCAAGGGTGTATTCGCCGATCGTGCCAGCCGTTTCGTCCGTGACGAACAGATCGGAGCCGGAAATCGCGATGCCGAATGGCCTGCTCAGCCCAGTGATCAGCGCCGAGTTCACCGTGGCCCCGGAGGTGGTGTATTCGCCGATCGTAGTTCCCCCCATATTCGCGACGAACAGATCGGAGCCCGACGGGGCGAGGCCTACCGGTAAGCTTAACCCCGAGATCAGGCCGGGGTTCACCGGCGCTCCGTCGGTGGTGTATTCGCCGATCCTACCTAACCCTACATTCGTGACGAACAGATCGGAGCCCGACACGACGATGCCTCCCGGCAAGAAGCCCGAGATCAGCGAGGGGTTCACCGTCGCTCCGTCGGCGGTGTAGACGCCGACCGTGGCAAATTGATTTGTTTCAAAGATTGTGCCTCCCGCGCGTGCTGCGCTGGGGGCGAGGGATGCAAGCAGGCCGGCAAACAGGCCGGACGCAATGATTTTGGGCTGATAAAAAGGCTTCACCGTTCGCCTCCCCGCGGCTTGCTCGGGCAATTAGCCCGCACCTTAGCAATTCGTAATCGAAACAATCGAGAGCTGCAATCGGTCGCTCGTCCATATGCGTCTGGCGGCCGACGCCGTCGCGTCTCGCGGAGACGCCCGAACAATCAGGAGAGAGAATTTTTACGTCAGGCGTCACCGAACGCGGCTTAGTAGAAACGGCTCGAGACCCGCGGCCTTCTTCGTCATGCATCCTTTATGTTAGGGCGAGTGCAAAGTGTGGATGGGCGCGCGAGGCTCCATCGCCCGAGAGGAACCCCATGGGGAGAGACGAGGCGCCGGACATTCGCCGGTTGGGCTCAGCGACCGCCGCGTCGGCGAAGCTGGTCGCGTTGGCCGCTCGGCTCGGCGCCAATCCTCTTGAGGGCGGCGATGCGGCGCTGCAGCGGCTGGTGATGGTCAGGTGAAACCCGCCGGACGAGGCAGCCCCCACATCAAGGCGCGCTTCGCGAACCCCCAACGCCTCTCCCATAGGAGAGGGGAGTGCATAGTCCTACCGCGAGTCCGTCACAGGAAGCTCCAGCCGCGCTTGACGAATCAGCTCTCCTCAAAGGCGCGCGTCCGATGCCAGTGCTCGTCCGCCTTGCCTTCCGGATGGCCCTCCCGCTCCCACCGTGCGTAGGCGCGGTCGCAGAAGCGCTCATGCTGCGCCTGGTGCCAGAAATCGTCGCCTCGCCCCTCTGGCCGACCCGCCTGCTCCCAAAGGAAATAGGCCCGATCGCGAACGAACTGGTCCAGACCCTCCTTGGTTTCCGCCAGCACGCCATGGGGATCTCCAAATGGGGTCAGTTGGCCGCCGCGGCTGACATGCATCTTGGCGCCAGAACTCTCGAGTTCCTCGTTCGGGACCAACTTGGCGTTGGCCGCGGCCTCCAACGCCTTCTGCTTGAACGCCTCCTCCTCCTCGGCTGGGGTGGCTTTGATCGTGACAGGAAACGTGTGCAGGACCTTGGCGCCCTGCTTATCGACGTCAACCAAGCGCTCCGGCATGAAATCCTCCTTGCGATAGCTGCGGCCAGTCAAGCAGCGTCGCCATAGCTTCAGCAGCTGCGTCGACTTTTTCCTGAATCATCAAATTGCCTTCGCGGGCGGCGGCGACGCTGCCATGAGTGTCCGATCACCCCGTTCGCCTCGGTCGTCCGTATCCAGGAAAACAATCATCTCGCTGCCTCGGGGCAACGCCACGCTGCTAAGTAAAAGTCGTCGCCCTCGCAAAGGTTCCGGAGTAAAGGCGCGGCGCGCAAACGAGGCGGCCGAAACGCCTCGCGATCCATCTTGGGCCGTTCTTTGTGTTATGGCGAGTGTAAAGTGTGAAGGCGGCGCGGCACGTTTCTGTCGCCCGAGGGGAAGCCATGGGGAGAGACGAGGCGTCGGACATCCGCCGGTTCGGCTGGGCGACCGCCGCGTCCACGAAGCTGGTCGCCCTCGCCGCACGGGTCGGCGCCGACCCTCTTGAAAGCAGTGACGCGGCGTTGCAGCGCCTGGTGATGGTCCTCCTGGCCGTTGGCACCCTGCCGGCGACGATCCTGTGGTCGGTAGTTTATCTCGCCGCCGGGGCGCCGCTCGCAGCCGCGGCGCCCGTGGTCTATTCGGTCGTCACTCCCGTCAACACGGTCTTGTTTGCCTGGACCCGCAGATTTCGCCTCTACCGCTTCATCCAGCTTCTTATGACCCTTGTGCTGCCCTCGCTCGTTACGATAAGCCTCGGCGGCTTCAGGAATTCGAGCGCGGTGATCATCTGGGCGGCGCTCTGTCCGCTCGTCTCGCTTCTGGTCGAGGATCTGCGCCAGACTTTGCTGTGGATCGTGGGCTTCGTCCTCCTTCTGACGTTGAGCGCGATTCTCGAGCCCTCGCTCAAGCCTCCCAAGCTGCCCGAAGCGTTCGTCATCTGGTTCTTCGTCTTGAACCTCGGCAGCGTGATCGCGATCGTCTTCGCGCTGCTCTATTATTTCGTCGCACAGCGGAACTTCTTCCAGGAGCGGTCGGAGACGCTCATCCTCAATATTCTGCCGAAGGAAATCTCGGACGCGCTTAAAGTGGAACGGAGCGCCATTGCCGCGCATTACGAATCCGCCAGCGTCCTGTTCGCCGATGTCGTCGACTTTACCGCGATGGCCTCGGCGATGAGTCCGCTCAGCCTGGTCAACCTCCTCAATGAGGTTTTCTCAAGCTTCGACGATCTCGTCGAAAAGCACGGCCTCGAGAAGATCAAGACGATCGGCGACCGCTACATGGTCGCGTCTGGCGTGCCGCGCAAGCGCGCCGATCACGCGCTGGCTTTGGTGCAACTCGCTCTCGACATGCGCGACGTTGTGGCGAGCCGGACATTCGGCGGCGAGACGCTTGCATTCCGCATAGGCGTCAATTCCGGGCCGGTGGTCGCCGGCGTGATCGGCCACAAGAAGTTCATCTACGATCTTTGGGGCGCGACCGTGAATCTGGCGAGCCGCATGGAATCGCACGGGCAAAGCGGGACCATCCAGATCACGCGCAGCACCTACGATCTGGTCGGCGCCGCGTTCGAGTGCGAATCCGCCGGGACCATTCCAGTGAAAGGCGCGGGCGCGGTCGAAGTGTGGCGGGTAGTGGGACGGAGGAGCGGGCCTGGGCGTTAGCGCACCCGGCTCCTCTTGTGGGGCAGGCCGCCCTGTGACGCAGCCCTAGCCCGTGATGGCTGCGCTTTCAGCCGGCGATGCGTTCCAATATCCGTAATCTTGTGAAACGCGGATCACGCGCTGGATGTCTTCAGGCGACGGAGGCGCGAAAGCTGCGCCCGGAGTCGCGGAGCGGCCCGCCTCGCTAAGGAAACTGGAAAATCGGTTGTTCGTCGCCAAAACGATGTCCGCCGTCTTCTCGCTTGCATTGCGAACAGCATGTTTCACGCCGTCTGCAAGCAGAAGGCTTTTCCCAGCTTCGACCGCACGCCACATGGGCGTATCATCAACGACAAACGCCTCGATCTGACCGTCGAGCACATAGAAGCATTCGGGATCGATGTGGCTGTGCAGCGGGACGAGCCTGCCGGGCGACATACGCGTGCGAAAGAGAACAGTGTCGTTTTGCTCGGCGCCCATGCGCGCAACCATCTCGAAACGCGCGCCCATCATATCGATCAGATCGCCAGTGTTGAGGTTGTTGCTCATGATTCCCTCCGGATTCACCATCAGGCTTAACAACGGCGAGCGAGGGGAGGGGTTCCGGCAAGCGGCGAAGCTAGCGACTCTTAAGCGTCATAGCCGCGACACAAGCGGATGACAGCTGAGGCGCAAGCCCCGCCGCCTCAACTCGGCTCGACCGGCTCCGTCACCGAAGTGTCGCGCTCCCAGCCTTCGTTCTCGAGCACGAGCTGCTCGATCGCGATGTCCGCGCTATTGGCGTCGAGCGGCGGCAGCGCTTGGTAGAGCGAAGGCCAGCAGCGATAGATCTTATAGGCGAGCACGAGCTGCCCCGTCTCGTTGTAGAATTCCAGCAACACGTCCTTGCGAAAGTCTGCGAGCGCAACCTCGCTTCCGAGCGCCGCGCCGAGGCGCCAGGTTTTGTTGGCCCAGTCTTCGAAGGCGCGGTCCTGGGTCAGGCCACGCTCGAGCGTGATCGCATCGTACTCCGTGCGGCCGGGCGACTTGCGCGACGCCGAGGCGTCGCCGCCGTCGCGAAACTCGATCACTTCAGTGGTGCGCTTGAGCGCGCTCACTTTGGAAACGCCAGCGACGTATACGCCGTCCCATTTGATGCGAAACTTGAAATTCTTGTACGGGTTGAACCGGTTCGGATTGACGGGGAACTCCACCATGAGGACCTCCCTTGAAAAGAATTGCGGAGGCTCAGCCGCTCAGGCGGACGCCTTCTTGCTCCGCGGCCAGAAGGCGATGGCGAGGCCGGCAATTGCGACGCCGGCCAGAACAAGCAGCAGCGATGCCTGTTTGAGCCATGTCATCGCCGGAATGGAGAGCGCCATGGCGGCGCCGAGAAAGCAGATCCGGAGCGACATCAGATAGATGCCGGCAAGGAAAGCGCCGACCCCGAGCAGTAGCAGCAAAACGAGCCCCGCGGCTTGCACGGGCAGGACGAGTTGAAAACCTCGCAGAAGCAGAAGGTTCATCGCCACCAGGATCGTGATCCAGTGCGCCGTTTGTGTCCCAATCAGCTTGAATCGCGCCTGACGGTCAGGGGCGTTCGGCCATGCGGTGATGACACAGACAATCCCAGTCGCGATCGCCAGGAACTCCCAATAGCCATTGATCATGTGGCCGGCGAAATTGCTGTAGGCCACCCCGAATATGGCGAGCGCCAGCGCAATTATAAAAGGCAGGTTGCGATATAGAGTGGCCATCGAAATGAAGGACTGAGCCGGAGGCTCAGGGGCGGCCTCGAGCTCGAGCGCCGGCTCCGGGTCTAGAAAATCATTCGGGTCGGTCATCGTCCGTCCAATTTGCGGTGTAGCGCAAAAATGTTTACGCGTGGTCGGCTCCGAGTCTATCTCAATAACGCGACGGCGTCTTTGGCGCCGCGAAAGTCTTGGGCGCCCGATAAAATCAACAACTAGGCTGGTCGCTTTGATCCTCGCGCTCCACGCGTTGGATTCAAGCCGTTGCGCGCCGCCTTCGGCTTCGTCCGAAGCCGGTAGGGACGGCGCCAGGCCGCCCGACGTTCGAGGTTTACGAAATGCCGACTGAAGCCAAGCCGATAACGCGCAAGCCCGTCCTGATCGATCTAGCCCTACAGGGAGGCGGGTCACACGGCGCCTTCACCTGGGGCGTGCTCGACCGCCTGCTCGAGGAGCCGTGGCTTACGATCGACGGCATCTCCGGCACCTCGGCGGGCGCGATGAACGCCGCGGTGCTGGTCTACGGCCATCAGCTGGGCGGGGCGGCCGGCGCGCGTGAGGCGCTTGGGGCTTTCTGGCGACGCGTCTCGGACGCCGCCCGTTTCAGCCCGTTCCAGCGCGGGCCGCTCGACGTGCTGCTCGGGCGCTGGACGCTCGATTCCTCGCCCATGTTTGTCGCGATGGACCTCATGTCGCGCCTGGTGTCGCCCTACGACACCAATCCCATGGGCAAGAATCCCTTACGCGAGATCCTCGCCGAGTTGATCGATTTCAAGGTCCTGGCGCAATCGCCGATCCACCTGTTCATCACCGCGACCAACGTGCGCACCGGACGCGGCAAAGTGTTCAAGAACGACGCGGTGACGCCCGATGTTTTGCTCGCCTCGGCCTGTCTGCCGACGATGTTCCAGGCGATCGAGATCGACGGCGAGGCCTATTGGGACGGCGGCTATTCCGGCAATCCGACGCTGACCCCGCTCGTCCGCGAGTGCAAATCGCAGGACACGATTCTCGTTCCCATCAACCCGATCGAGCGCCCGGGCATCCCGCGCAGCGCGTCCGACATCCTGAACCGCCTGAACGAGGTGTCGTTCAACGCCGTGGTCCTGAAGGAACTGAGGATGATGGCGCTCTTGCGCAAGGTCGCCGATCCCGGCGACGGCGAGGGCAGGCTCTGGACCCAGATGCGCGTGCATGTCGTCAGGAACGCCATCATGACCGAGCTTGGCGCATCGTCGAAGCTCAACGCGGAATGGTCGTTCTTCTCGTTCCTGCGCGACGAGGGCCGCAAGGCCGCGCAGGCGTTTCTCGACGCGCACGGGACGGATCTAGGAAAACGCTCGACGCTCGACATCGACGTTCTGCTTGAGGGAGTGTGAGGCCATGGGGCTGATCGGCATCCTCATTGCGCTCGGCCTACTCATCTGGCTCGCCTATCGCGGCTGGAGCATCCTCCTGCTGGCGCCGGCCGCCGCGATCCTTGCGGCCGCCTTGGCCGGCGAGCCGCTGCTCGCCCATTGGACGCAAACCTTCATGGCGAGCGCGGCGCAATTCGTGATGCAGTTCTTCCCGATTTTTCTCCTCGGCGCCCTGTTCGGCAAGCTGATGGAGGATTCGGGCTCGGTAAGTTCGATCGCGAAATACATGACCGAGCGTCTCGGGCCGCAGCGCTCAGTGCTTGCGGTCGTGCTCGCCGGCGCGATCGTCACCTATGGCGGCGTGAGCCTGTTTGTCGCCTTCTTTGTCATCGCGCCGATGGCGCATCAATTGTTTCGCGCCGCGGCCATTCCGAGGCGGCTGATGCCGGCGGCGATCGCGCTCGGCACAACGACCTTCACTATGTCGGCTCTGCCCGGCACGCCCGCGATTCAGAACGCGATCCCGATGCCGTTCTTCGGCACCACGCCCTTCGCCGCGCCGGGGCTCGGGTTCATCGCGGCGATTGTGATGTTTGGCTTCGGCATGTGGTGGCTCGGGCGCGCCGAGCGAAGCGCGCGCGCCAAGGGCGAGGGCTATGGCGCGGAGGTTCCGCACGCGAACGCGGCGGAAGATCTTGTGGTCCGCGAGCGCGCCACCACCGCCAGCACGTTCGATCCGCCGGAAGCGGTGCATGGCCGGCCGAGCGATGTCGGCCCGCCGATCGCGCTCGCGGCCTTGCCGCTGGTCATCGTCGTCGCGGTCAATCTCCTGATGTCGCTGTTCGTCTTGCCGCGCATGGATGCCTCTTTTCTTGGCAAGCCGGAATGGGGCGCGACCTCGCTCCCCGCGGTCGGCGGCGTCTGGGCGGTCGTCACCGCGCTTTTTGTCGCTATCGTTGTTCTGATCGCGATCAATTATCGGCGGCTGCCGGCCCTGCGCGACAGCATGGATGCAGGGGCCAACGCGTCGGTGTTGCCAGTGCTGAGCGTTGCGAGCCTCGTGGGCTTCGGCTCCGTCGTCGCCGCGCTTCCTGCATTTTCGATGGTGCGTGACTGGGTGCTCGGTATCGAGGGCGGCCCGCTGGTATCGCTCGCGGTCGCCACCAATGTGCTGGCCTCATTGACGGGCTCGGCCTCGGGGGGCTTGACGATCGCGCTTGATGCGCTGGGCAGCACGTATCTCAAGATCGCGCACGAGCAGGGCATCAATCCTGGACTTCTGCATCGTGTGGCGGTGATCGGCGCCGGCACGCTGGACAGCCTCCCGCACAACGGCGCGGTGGTGACGCTGCTCGCGGTCTGCAATTCGACCCATCGCGAGAGCTATCTCGACATCGTCATGGTGTCGATCGTCGGCGGCCTGCTCGCGCTCGCCGTGGTGATTATCCTTGGGAGCACGGTCGGCTATTTCTGAGGCAGGGTGGCGTCCGTTGCATTACATAGCGCCCCCCTCTCCTACGGGAGAGGGGTAGGGGTGAGGGTTTCGTGAGGAGCCGCCTTGGCGTTTGCAAGATCCCTCATCCGGCGCTTCGCGCCACCTTCTCTCTGAGGGAGAAGGGAGGCTACCGCACGAACGTATAGCGGAAGCGGTCGCCGTCGGCGGAAACGAGTCCGGTGGTCGGGTTCGGAAAATGGATCGGCAGGACGAACGTGCCCGTGTCCGCGACTTGGCTCAAAAAGCGCCGGCGCGATTGCGCGGCCTGCACGGGGTCAAAGTCGAAGATGGTCGACCAGTCCGGCTCGCGGCATTGCAGCGCATGGTGCATGAGGTCGCCGGTCACGATCGCCTCCTGACCTTGCGAGCGGATCATGACGCAGCAATGGCACGGCGAATGACCGGGCGTTGGAATGAGCGTGAAATTGTCGTCGAGCTGAAACGTGTCGTCGACCAGCAAAGCCTGTCCCGCCTCCACGATCGGCCGGCAATTGTAGCTCCATGAGTTCCCGGGCCAGCTCCCCTCGAGGATGCCCGGCGGCGCCTCGCCACGCGCGCTGACGGCCTCCCACTGAGCATACTCGTCCTTGTGAAAGATGTATTTCGCGTTCGGAAATGTCGGCGTCCACCGCCCGTCGCGAAGCATCGTGTTCCAGCCGGTATGGTCGAAGTGCAGATGCGTGCAGAAGACGTGCGTGATGTCCTCCAGGCGCAAGCCCGCGTCGCGCAGATTGTCGAGCCAGGGCTGCTTGGGAAAGTCGTAAGGGGCCGGATAGCCTTTGTCCTCGCCGGTGCAGGTGTCTATCAGGATGGTGTGCCTTGGTGTGCGCACGAGGAACGTCTGGTAGGTGATCACCATGCGGCCGCTCGCCGGATCGAACACGATCGGGTCAAGCTCCGCGAGATGTCTGCGTCCGATCTCGGGATCATAGGCCGGGAACATCGCCTCCGGTGTGCGCCAGGGACCGTCGCGCTCGATGAGGCTCGTGATGGTGATCTCGCCGACCTTGAGCGTTTTCATGACGTCCTCCCGCGGGCAGCTGGACTTTGCCGCTAGGCCGCGACCGCCGCTTCCACCGGCTGCTTTGCCCGGTAGAGCGTGATGTAGAAGACCGGCAGTACCAGCAGCGTCAGCAAAGTAGCGACGAACAGGCCGCCCATGATGGCGAAGGCCATCGGCCCCCAGAACACCGTCGGCGCGATTGGGATCAGGCCGAGCACGGTCGAGACCGCCGTCAGCATGATCGGGCGGAAGCGCGAGAGCGTCGCCTCGACCACTGCGGTCCAGATGTCACGCCCTTGCGCCCGTTCGGTCTCGATCTGGTCGATCAGGATGACGGCGTTGCGGGCGATCATGCCGACGAGCGCGAGGATGCCGAGAATGGCCACGAATCCGAGCGGCCGGTTGGCGAGGAGGAGCGCAAGAACGATGCCAATCAGTCCGAGCGGCACGGTCGCCACCACCAGCGCCACGCGTCCGAAACTGTGCAATTGCGCCATCAGGAAAAGGAGCATCAGGAATAACGCGGCCGGCAGCAGCGCGAACACGGACGCCTGCGACGCCGCGCTCTCTTCGACCGTGCCGCCGGTCGCGATGTGGTAACCGCTCGGGAGGCTCGCCTCGAGTTTCTCGATGCCCGGTTGGAGCGAAGCGACCGCGCCTTCGGGCGTCGCGGCGTCGCGGACATCGGCCTGAACGGTAAGGGTCGGGACCCTGTCGCGGCGCCAGATCAAGGGATATTCCTGATCGAAATCGAAGGTCGCAATCTGGCTGAGCGGCACGGTGCGCCCGCCGGGGAGCGGCAACTGCAAAGAGCGAAGGGTGGAGAGCGAGACACGCTGTTCGTCATTCGCGCGCGCGACGACATTGATGAGATAAATGCCGTCACGAACCTGAGTGATCGGCGTTCCCGACATGACAGCGTTGAGCGTTTCGGCCAGCGTCTGCGAACTCAACCCAAGCAGCCGCGCCTGGTCCTGGTCGATACGGACCCGGATCTCACGCGACGGCTCCATCCAGTCGAAATTGACGAGGCGGAGATTAGAATTCTCGCCCATTGTCTGGCCAAGCTTGAGCGCGATCTCGCGCACTTGCGCCGGGTCCGGCCCGCTGACGCGATATTGCACCGGCCATCCGACTGGCGGCCCGAGCTCGAGCGGCGACACCCGCGTAACCGCGTTCGGCAGCTGCTCAGCCAGCACTTTCTCGAGCTTGGCGTGCAGCCGGTCGCGGGCCGCAACGTCTTTGGCGATCACCACGATCTGCGAGAAGAAATCATTTGGGAGCTTGACGTCGAGCGGCAGATAGAAGCGGATCGCGCCGCGTCCGACATAGGTGCTCCAGCTGGCGACGTCGGGATCGTCTTTCAGTATCGCGTCGACCTTGGCTGACGCGGCTTCGCTGCCGAAGATCGAGGCGTTCTGCGGCAAGGTCAGATCGACGACGAGTTCCGGGCGGTCGGAGGCCGGGAAGAACTGCCGCGGCACGTAAGGCAGCGCGAGCAGCGCAGCGGCGAAACAGGCGAGCGTCACCGCGATTGTTATCCAGCGCATCCGCATGGCGCCGACGAGGATCGAACGGAACGCGCGCAAGACAAAGTTGGGTTGAGCCTCCGTCGCGTTCTCCGGCTTCTTGAGGATCCAGACGCCGAGCAGCGGGGCGAACAGGACCGCGACGAACCAGGAGACGATGAGCGCGATCGTCACCACGGCGAAGATCGAGAACGTGTATTCGCCGGCTGCGCTGCGGGCGAAGCCGATCGGCACGAAGCCGGCGATGGTGACAAAGGTGCCGGTCAGCATCGGCAGCGCCAGCGTCTTGTAAGCGAAAGACGCGGCTTCTTCCTTGCTGTCGCCCTGGGCGAGCCGGGTCGTCATCACGTCAATCGCGGTCATGGCGCTGTCGACGAGCAGGCTCAGGGAAATGATCAGCGCGCCGAGCGAGATGCGCTGGAGGTCGATGTGCATCGCCTGCATGATCGGAAACACGATCGCGATGGTCAGCGGAATCGTCAGCGCCACCACCGAACCCGGTCTCAACCCAAGGCTGATGATGCTGACCGCCATGATGATGGCGATCGCCTGCCAGAGCGATTCCATGAACTCGCCGATCGCGGTCTGAACCACGACCGGCTGGTCGCTGACCAGCGACGCGTCGATGCCGATCGGCAGGTTGGCGACGCTGCCGTCGATCGCCTTCTTCACGTTGCGGCCGAGCGTCAAAATGTCGCCGCCGTCGCGCATTGCGATGGCGAGGCCGATCGCCGGCTTGCCATTGACGCGAAACAGAGGCTGCGGCGGATCGGAATAGCCGCGCCTGACGGTCGCGATGTCGCGCAGCCGGATCAGCCGTCCGTTGGAGAGGAAGTTGACGTTGAGAAGGTCGGCCTCCGAGCCGAAGGCGCCGGAAACACGGAGCGAAATCTTTTCATCGCCAGTCTCGAGGGAGCCCGCAGGGCTGACCGCATTCTGGGCTCTCAGCGCTGCTAGCAAGGCCGCCCGGTCGATGCCGAGGCCGGCAAGTTCCTGGGTCGAGAACTCGACGAAGATCTGTTCGTCCTGCGCGCCCAGGAGCTCGATCTTTGATACGTCCGGAACTTGCAAGAGACGCGAGCGGATGTCTTCGACGTAGTCGCGGAGTTCGCGGTGGGTGAAGCCGTCGGCGGTGAAGCCGTAGATCAGGCCGAACGTGTCGCCGAAGTCGTCGTTGAAGCCGGGTCCGACGACGCCGGCCGGCAGCGTGCCGCGGATGTCGCCGATGTTCTTGCGCACCTGGTACCAGATGTCCGGCACTTCGGAGGCTTTGGTCGATCCCTTGAGGTTGACGAAGATCGTCGTGCGTCCGGGAATGGTGGAGCTGCGCAGAAAGTCGAGACCTGGCGTCTCCTGCAGTTTGCGTTCGAGCCGTTCGGTCACTTGGCTCAGCGTGTCGTCCATGCTCGCGCCCGGCCATCCGGCCTGCACGATCATGGTGCGAAAGGTGAAGGGCGGATCTTCCGCGCGGCCAAGGCTGAAAAAGGACACGACGCCGGCCAGCGTCGCCGCGATCATAATGAAGACGATAAAGGAGCGGTGCTTCAGCGCCCAATCGGAAAGATTAAGTGAACTCACGAAGTCGCTCCGAGGAGCCGCACTTTCTGGCCCGGATGCAGCGCCTGGACGCCCGCCGTCACCACCACGTCGCCGGGCGTGAGGCCCTGCGAGATCACGGCCGACGCCGGATCGAACCGCTGAACTTCGACATTGCGCAGCGCAACGGTAAGGTTTTGCGGATCGACGATCCACACCGCCGGCTTCGCGTTGGTCGAGGTCAGCGCGCTCGCCGGAATCGAAATGCCGGCGCCGCTCTCGAGCTGAAGGCGCCCGGTCACCGTGGCGCCGAGACGCATGGCCTCCGGATGATCGATAAGGCTGAGCCTCACCTGGAATGTGCGCGTAACCGGATCGGCCTGAGGCGAGACCGTCCGGACGCGCGCCTTCGCGGTCACCGAGGGATCGTTGGCGAGCGCAATGGTGATCGTCGCGTCCGTCGGCGCGGCGCGCAGAACCTGGGCTGGAACGTCAAACACGGCGTCGCGCCCGTCCTGTCGAGCGATGGTGAAGATTTGCTGTCCCGCCTGCACCACTTGACCCGACTCGGCGGATCGCGCGGTGATCGTCCCCTCGACATTGGCCCTGAGCTCGGTAAAGCCAACCCGGTCCTGGGCGATATCCAGCTGCGCGCTCGCATCGTCCACCCGGGCCTGCGCCGTCTGCAACGCCTGGTTCGCCTGATCAAAAATCGCTCGTGTCGTAAAGCCGCGTTCCATCAGGTGGTTCTGGCGATCGAAAGTGTTCTGCGCCTCGACCTGCTGGGCCTGGGCCGCGGTGAGGGCCGCCTGCGCCGAGCGGAGCGTGTTGAGTTCGTCCTGCGGATCGAGCTTCGCCAGCACCTGGTCCGGCTCGACTTTATCGCCGACCTCGCCTTTCCGTTCGATGATCCGCCCGCCAATGCGGAAGGCGAGGTTCACCTCATTTTCGGCGCGGATGTCCCCGGTAAGCTGAACGGCGTCGCCGATCGCGCCTTTCTCAACCGTGACAGTGCGGACCGGGCGGGGCTGCGGCGGCTCGGTCTTGGCTTCCTGATTGCAGCCGGCCACGGACAGGCCGAGCGCAACAACGCCGACAAGCGCGCGAATGCGTCCGCGCGCTTGGGGATGAGCGGGGTATGAAGCCAAGGCGAGTCCTCTCACGGGCCCGCCCGTGCTTATCGCGCGAGCGCAGAGGGCGCAACGATCAGGGGCGGCCGTTCTGCGCTATCGCTTCGGATAAGCTCAGCGACGGTGGCCGCCGCCCCCTCGATGACCTCCACCACCGCGGTGTCCGCCGCCGCCCCGATGACCACCCCCGCCGGGGCGATGACCGCCGCCGTGGCCGGGGCGATGGCCGCCTCCGTGGCCAGGCCTGTTGCCGGGGCGGTGGCCGCCACCGTGACCTGGTCTGTGGCCGGGTCGGTTTACATGGACGTTACGATGAACATGGACGTTACGATTGACGTGGACGTTCCGGTGGTTCCAACCGTGCCAGCCGGCGCCGCCGCCCCAGCCGATCCCGCGATTCCACGCAAAGCCGCATCGGTACCAGCCGGGGCCCCGCCAGGCTGAAGTGTACCAGCAATAGCGCTGCCCGCCCCAGACGAACTGCACGTCTTGGACCGGCGAGGTCTCGGCCAGCGCGGCCGGCGGCGCGAAAGCGCCAGCGTCGATCGCCGCTTCAGCGGGAACGGCCAGCAGAGAGACTAACCCCACCGCGGCGGCGAGAGATAAGACAAGCTTGCGAAACATGAAGTGGATCCTCCTTAGGCCTCGATTGTGGACGCGCCGTTTGAACGCCAGATGAACGGAGGCGCCGCCTCGTCGGCCGGGATGCGTCGCTATCGGAGGGAAGCGCGGCATGCTATGGGCTTTCGACATCCCCGGAAATTCTGTTGTCCAACGCGATGCGAGCGCCCGACGTTTTCCCCTCGAGCGCTGAGACCAAGCTTGCGGATCGCGAGAAGTTGATCCTCGATCCGCGCAATGGCGACGCTGAGGACGACGTCTCGAGCCCTAAGCAGAAGTCGCTTCTGGCGATCGCCGGCAGCCTGCTGGCCGAAATCAGCCTGACCAAGCTCCTGCTCGCATGGATCGTGTCGATCGTGTTGCCGGCGGCGATCCTTGGTCTCGCGCCGCTGATCGTCACGGCGTGGGTCGGCGGCGTTTTTTCCAGGGTCCTGGAATTGTACGGATACGGCGCCGCGCTCGTGTTTCTGGCGATCGTCGCCGCAGGCTGGTTCGGCTGGCGTCCATTGTTTCGCGTTGCAGAGGCCAACTTCTGGGCGCTCAACGCGCTTGGCGTTCAGCCTGGGTACGCCTTGTGCCGCGAGGCGATCCGGCATTTGGCTGAACGGGCTTTCCCGACGCGCGGCGGAGCGCAGCTGGCGCGCATGCGAGCCACGAGCTGCGCGACCGCTGGGATCCTGCTCGCCGCCGTCGCGACATTGGTCGCGAGCGTTGCATGGCCTTATACGCGCTGGATCGGCTCGGCCGCTGATCTCGCCGTCCCGCATCATCTGATCGTACCCACGCTTGCCAACGCCATCGTGATCATGTCCGCCTACCTCGCCGCGGCTTCGCTGGTCTGGGGCTTCGCCGACGCGAGCATGGACCAACCGCTCGACCTCCAGGGATTCGACGCCGCGCGATCAGGCGATCGCGTCTGGCGAGTCGCGCATCTCTCCGACATCCATATCGTCGGCGAGCGTTACGGCTTCAGGATCGAGAGCGGGCGGGGCGGCCCGCGCGGCAATGAGCGCGTGAGGCGGGTCATGGCTCGCCTTGAGGCCGAGCACGCCGCCCGGCCGCTGGACCTTATCCTCATCACCGGAGACATGACCGACGCCGGGCGCTCGGGCGAATGGGCCGAATTCTTCGACATTCTTGGCGGCCATCCGGATCTCGCTGGCCGGATCCTCGTTCTGCCGGGCAATCACGACGTCAATGTCGTCGACCGCGCCAACCCGGCCCGCCTCGACCTGCCGTTCAGTCCGGCGAAAACATTACGCAAGATGCGCGCTTTGTCAGCGATGGCCGCCTTTGGCGCCGACCGCTTGCGCGTGATGAGCGCGGGCGCCGCGGAGCCCGGTCTCACGCTTGCGGCGACGCTTGCGCCGCGGCGTCAGGCGATCGAGGCTTTCGCCGATCGGGGCGGACTTCGGTTGTCGAACCAGCTCGCGCGCCTGTGGGATGAGCTCTTTCCGTTGATCTTGCCTCCAACAGAGGAAGATGGTCTTGGCGTCGCAATCCTCAATTCGAACGCCGACACGAATTTCTCCTTCACCAACGCTCTCGGCATGATTCCGGTCGGCCAGGCGCGCAAGCTCATGGCTGCGCTCGACGCCTACCCCAGGGCGCGATGGATCGTCGCGTTGCACCATCATTTGATCGAATATCCGATGCCGGTCGCCAAATTCTCCGAGCGGATCGGCACGGCTCTCATCAACGGCAGCTGGTTTCAGCGCGTACTCAAACCCTATGCGGACCGAGTGATCGTCATGCATGGCCACCGGCATGTCGATTGGATCGGCGCTTGCGGGAGGCTTAGGGTCGTCTCCGCCCCGTCACCGGTGATGGCGCCGGAATCCAAGCCGACGCATTTCTATGTCCACGCGCTTGGGCCGGGGCCGAACGGCGGCTTGGCGCTTATGGCGCCAAAACGGATTGATCTGGCCCCACGGGAATAAGTTATAATTTACCGTTGATCGCTGTCCAATAGGCTGCCTTACGAAGTCACTCCGAAGGCGAAGTCAGGCATTTCAAACGCCGATTTTCGAGCGCGGAACTAAACGGGGTCCTAAAGGGTTGAAATGATTAGGGCCGCGGAAGTAAAACGGAACTAAGGCCGATCCTGTCCAACGCCACATCGCCCTTAAACCCGCGCCACGGCGCCCTTCTCCACCGGCCCGCCGAGAAGATCAGCGATCCAGCGGCTGGACGGATGATGGGCGCAGAAGGTGACGATCGCGATGACGATCGGCACGCCAATGAAGGCGCCGAACAGGCCCCAAAGGTAAGTCCACAAGAAAACGGCCAGCAACACGACTGTCGGCGACATGGCGAGCATGGCGCCGGACACACGCGGTTCGATGTAGCTGCCGACGACGAATTGAATGACGTTGAGGCAGACGAAGACGCCGACGACGGCTTCCCACGATTCGAACTGAGTCATCGCCACCAGGGTTGGAAACAGGGTGGCGACGAAGGGGCCGATGAACGGAATGTAGTTGAGTGCGAAGGCGATCACACCCCATTCGAGGGCAAGAGGCAATCCGGCGCTCCAGGCGAACGCGCCGACGAGAACGCCTGTCGCCACGCTCATCAGCGTGCGCACTTCCATATACTTGCGGATCTTCACCGCCGTCGCCGCGCTGCCCTGCAGGAGGATGCGAGCGGTCTCGGGCTGGAGATAGGCCCGCGCGCGTCGGCGCAGGACATCGACTTCCATGAGACCTAAGATGACGTAGAGAAGGGCGATCAGCCAGAAGCTCAAAGTCGTATTGACGCGACCGGTGATCTGTCCCGCCCAATGCAGGAGCCAGCCGACGTTGAAATGCTCGCTCCATAGACCGGCGACCGAAATTCCGCGGTCGTTGAGCCAATCGATCGCTCTCTCATAGATCGCCTGATAGCGCGCGGAATCGGCGATCAAAGACACCCCAACGCGCCCAAATCCCCATGCGACGAGCGAGGCGAAGGCGATACAGACGGCGACGGTAAAGGTCATCGTGACGGCGAGCGCGAGGAGCGCCGGCATCCGAGCCTGCAACCAGGACTGCAAAGGCCAGACCAGCGCGATGATGAACAGGGCTAACGCCAAGGGCGCAAACACGGCGCTCGCCTGAGAGGCGGCGACGCAAATCATGATCGCAGCGATGATCCCGACCGGGACATTGAGCGCCGAGTCGCGAGCCATGCGAAAATTCCCAGAAAGGCGAAGGTCCCGCATGCGCGAGGACGCGGCGCTTGTGCCTGAACGGCGCGTTTGTGTACAGGCGTCGGGCTTTTAGGAGGGGACGGGCCATTCCGAGGCCGCGAGCTCGCCACGGCGATGTTGAGTTCGCCCTGGGTAGCGAATGTCGCGCAAGCTCGCGAGGGCGGACGGGATCAAGCCTTGGCGGGTCGCAGAGGTCCAAATCTCTGGCTAGATAGGTCGGCGGAGATCGCTCGTTGGCTGGAGGCGAAACGCCTCCGAGCGGTCACGCGGCGGCTTTGATGGGGCTCGCGTGATTGTCCTCGGCGCCCTTGGTCCCGGAGCGCGCATCCAGCGAGTCGCAGACGTGGGCGATGGTCATGTCGATGAAATACAAGAGCGCTCGGTCCGAGCTTCGTTCCCCGAGGGCGCGGGCCTCTCGCAATTTTTGGGCGACCTCAATGAGACAATCGATTTTCGTCATCGTGCTGTCCTGGCTCTCGATAGGCGCCGCAGTGGCGCCCGTCTGCTTTCCGGCGTGTCCCATCTTCTTGGCGAACCTCTATAAAGCTCTGTAAGCAGCGAGATAAATTGTACGCAACCGGAACATAAGGCGCGGAAATTCGGTTTCGCAGGTTCGCGCCGTTAACTGGCGTGAGGCTGGAAAGATCGACGGTCTGTGAGATGCGCCCGCGACTCGGCGCGCTGAAGCGAGTGACGGAAGGACCTTTCGATGGCGGCGCGTCCATTCTGGAAGGGCTACATGAAGCTCAGCCTCGTCACCTGTCCGGTGGCGATGATGTCGGCGACGAGCGAAGAGGACAAGGTTCGGTTCCACGTCCTGAACCGTCGGACCGGCAATCGGGTCCAGAGCCACTATGTCGACGCCGAAACGGGCAAGCCCGTCGTTGAGGCCAATGAAGTCAAAGGCTACGCGCGCGGCGAGGACGACTACGTTCTGCTCGAGGACGAGGAACTGGAATCGGTCGCGCTCGAGAGTGCCCGCACGATCGACATCCAGAGTTTCGTCGCAGCCGAGAGCATCGACTGGATCTGGTACGACACGCCCTACTATCTGACGCCCGACAATCCGATTGGCGAGGAGGCTTATTGCGTCATTCGCGACGCCATGCGCGCAACCGAGATGGTCGGCGTGTCGCGCCTCGTTCTCAACCGGCGCGAGCGGGCGGTGATCCTGAAGCCGCGGGACAACGGAATTGTGCTCTGGACGCTGCGCTTCGGCGATGAAGTGCGCGACGCGGGCGAATATTTCGGCGCGATCCGTGAAGTGAAGCCGGAAGCCCAGTTGCTGCGGCTGATCGGCGACCTGATCAAATCGCGCAAGAAAACCTGGAGCCCGGATATGGTCGCCGATCCGGTGCAGGCCCAGTTGCTCGATATTATCGCCGCGAAAAAGAAGGGCGCGAGGAAGGCCAAGGCGAAACCGAAGGCCGAAGCCGAACCGCCGAGCAACGTCATCAACATCATGGATGCGCTGCGGCGAAGCGTTGCCAGCGCGAAAAAGCCTAAGGGGCGGTAATAACCTCTGCCCTCATTCGCTGGAGCGCCCTTCGAGACGCGCCTTTGGCGCTCCTCGGGACGAGGCGGAGGGGGCGGCAGCATCTGACGGGGCTCACCGCGCGCCCGCGCCCTTACCGCTTTCGCGTGGGCTTGGCCTTCTTGCGCTCTTCCTCGATCGGCGCTGCCGCGGCGCGGAAATCGGCCCACGGATCGGCGACAGAGGCGAGGCGAGCGGGGGTGTTGCGCGTCGTGAAATACGCAGGCCCGATTTCAGGGGTGAGCTCTTCCCAGGCAAGCGGCATTGAAACGGTGGCGCCTGGCCGAGCGCGGGTGGAATAAGTCGCGACCGCCGTCATGCCACGCTGATTGCGCAAATAGTCGATGAGGATCTTGCCGTGCCGTCGCGCCTTCGGGATCGTCGAGACGAAGCGCTCGGGGCTGTCGGCCGCCATGGAATCGGCGATCGATTTGGTGAAGGCCTTCACCGCCGGCCATTCTGCTTTCGGCTTGATCGGCGAGACGACGTGCACACCCTTGCCGCCCGAGGTCTTGACGAACGACGCGAGGCCCACGTTCTTCAGCCGCTCCCGAACCTCTTCCGCGGCCGCGACGACGGCGGTCCAGGCCACGTCGTCGCCCGGGTCGAGGTCCATCACGATCATGTCCGGCCGCTCCCAATCGGTGACGACGGATCCCCAGGGGTGGATTTCGAGCGCGGCCGACTGCACGAGCGCCATCAGCCCGTCGAAGTCGCGAATGCTGATGAGCGCCTCCGGCTCTTTCGGATCGTTAACCAGGACGATATTGCGGTTGAGCCCCTTCCAGGCGTGTTTCTGGAAGAACGTCTGCCCGCCGATTCCGTCCGGACAGCGCACCAGGGCCAGCGCCCGGCCGACGATCAGGGGTTTCATGAACGGCCACGCTTCGGCGTAATAATCGGCGAGGCCTTCCTTGGTGACGCCGACGTCCGGCCAATAGATGCGGTCGGGATGGGTCAGCGTCACGCTGCTCTTCGGACGTTCGGGCGCCGCATTCGTGGCCATGGTCGTCTCGCGCACAATCTCGCGGGCCGGCTTGTCGTCCCGCAAACCCTGAAAGGACGCCTGGCGCAAGAGACCATCGCCAGTCCAGCCCCGGAAGTCGACCTCCGCGATCAGCTCCGGCTTGACGAAGCGCACCTGACGCGCCTCCCCCGTGGTGAGAGATTTGGCGAACGGACTCGAACGAATGCGCATCGTGTCCAGCCGCGCGAACAGAGCCTCGGCGACGCCTGAGGAAAAGCCGGTGCCAACGCGTCCCACATATCGCAACTCCTCGGCGTCATAGACGCCGAGCGCCAGCGAGCCGATGGCCTTGCGCCCAGTCGACGAGGGGACGTAACCGGCGATGACGAACTCCTGCTGGGCGGAACATTTGGCCTTGACCCAGCTCTTGCCGCGGCCCGAAGCATAGACGGATTGGCTGGCCTTCGAAACGATGCCTTCGAGACCAAGGGCGCAGGCGCGCTGCAGCACCAGCTTGCCGTCCTCTACGAAGTGGGAGCTATACCGAATAGCGCCGCGGTCGGTTCCGATCAGCTGGCTCAGCAGCTCCTTGCGACGCATGAGCGGCGCCTCGCGCAGATCGTATCCGTCGAGATAGAGGCAATCGAAGGCGTAATAGGCGAAGCGGTCGAGCCGCTGATCGCTGAGGTCCGCCTGCAGGAGCGAAAACTCCGCGACGCCGCTCTCGTTCTCGACCACCATCTCGCCATCGATCAGGGCCGTTCGGACCGGCAGATTTCGCAGCGCCGCCGGGACGGCTTCGCCGAATTTATGGGTCCAGTCGAGGCCGCCCCGGGTCCAGAGCGTAACCTTGCCGTCCTCGATCTGCGCTTGAAGCCGGTAGCCGTCGAACTTGATCTCATGCAGCCATCGGTCTCCGGTGGGCGGAGACTTGGTCAGCGTCGCCAGCATCGGCCCGACAAAGCCGGGCAGGGGGGCTTTGGCTGCGCCCTCGATCGCGGACTCGTTCGGAGATTGGTCCGGCGGCGCGCTCACGGACTTGCCCGCCGACGCGCGGGCGCCCGATTTGGCCGTGGCTCCCGCGCCGTCGGGTTTCGCAATCTTTCCTGTCTTCGACGACCAGCCCGGCGCTTCGCCTTCGAGCTCATCAATCGTCCGTCCGGTGTTGATCGACTCGGGCCGCTCTTCGAGGATATCGGCTTCCTCGCTGGCGCGGGCGAATTCATCATCCCCTTTGATGAGAAGCCAGTTCTCGCGCTTTTCGCCCGGCTTGCCGTGCATCCTCACGAGGTGCCAGCGGCCGTTGAGCTTCTGGCCGTGCAGCTCGAACTCGAGATGGCCCTTCTTCAAGCCTTTGTGCGCATCCCCGAGCGGCGCCCACGTTCCGTTGTCCCACACGATGACCGCACCGCCGCCGTACTCGCCCTTGGCGATCGTACCCTCGAAATTGGCATATTCCAGCGGATGGTCTTCGACCGCGACGGCGAGGCGCTTCTCCTCCGGGTTGAGGCTCGGGCCTCGGGTCACAGCCCAGCTTTTGAGGACACCGTCCAATGCGAGGCGGAAGTCGTAATGCAATCGGGTCGCGTCATGCTTCTGGACGACGAAAATATCGCTGTCCGCGTCCGGCGCGGCGCCTTTCGGTTCGGCGGTCGCCGCGAAATTGCGCTTCTTCCGATAGGTTTCGAGCGCCATTCCTTAGCCCGCCTTACGACGCGGCGCGGCGGGCTTGGTCTTTGCTGCGGCTGGCCGACCGGTCTTTTTCTTGGCCGGGGCTTTCCTTTGCTGACGGCTCCGGCCACCCGTTGCGGCGCTCTCGCGCAAGGCCTGCAGGAGGTTGACGGTCGGTTCGCGGGGCGCCGGCCCGCGCTTGGGGATCTCCTTGCCTTGAAGCTTCAGTTTGACCAGCTCAGCCAGCGCATCCTCGTAGCGATCCTCGAACTTGCGCGGATCGAACGCGCCCTGCTTGGTTCTGATGATGTGGATGGCGAGATCGAGCATCTCTCCGCTAATCGTCTTCTCTGGAACTTCCGAGAACGCCTGCTTGGCCGGGCGCACCTCGTAATCGTAGTTCAGCATCGAGGCGGCGAGACCCTCGTCGACAGCGCGGACGAGAACAGTCCGAGCACGCCTGAACAAGACAGCTCCGGCGACCGCCGCGACCTCGGCCTTGCGCATGCCCTCGCGCACCAGCGCGAAGCTCTCGTCGGCGCTGCGGTCTGCGGGGGCGAGGTAATAGGGCTTGTCGAAATAAAGATCGTCCACGCCGGCCAGATCAACGAACGCGCTGACGGTGAGCGTCTTGTCGCCATGGGGCATGATCGCGGCGATTTCATCGGGCTCGACCGATACATATTCGTCCTTGGCGACTTCGTAGCCCTTGACCTGATCGTCCCGTTCGACGGCCTTCCCGGTCTCGGCGTCGATGAACTCGCGTCGAACCCGGTTGCCCGTCGGCCGGTTGATCGTATGCAGAGCGATGCGTTCCGAGGTCGACGCGGCGGAGTAAAGGCCGACCGGGACCGTCACATCGGCGATCTTCAGGAAGCCTTTCCAGCTTGCTCTCGGCGACAATGTCGACCTCGCGAAGTTCTGAAAGCGGCCTGAACCGCCAACCACTAAATCCTCAATGCCGGACGGTCAAACTTTGATCCCACGTATTTTGCGTTCATAACCGCGCCCCCGGGAACTTTTCCCGTGCTGGCCTGTTTATTGCGGTCGTCGACTCGATTCGACGCTTTTAAGCTCCCCCCATTAGAATAGAGCCAAAGTTGTTCTCAAGCGATCGGCCGTCGGGATTCGCCAGCGCTAACCGGTGTCCCGAGCGTCAAGCGGCGCGCCAATGAACGCGGCGCCGCCGATTCGGCGAGGCGGAGGAACGATGGAGGAAAGTCAGCGTCCCGAAGCGGTCGCGGTGGCGGACGCGGATCCCCATCCCGAGATCACGCTTCGGCAAATTTCGGCCTGGTCACTGGCGACCCTTGCTGCAATCGGGGTCGGCTTCCTTCTCTACGCCGCGCGCGACATCATGCTGCCGGTCGTGGCGGCTTTCGTCGTCGGAATAATGCTGGGGCCGGCGGCGCGGCGACTCGAAGCGCTGCACGTTCCGCGCCCGCTCGTGGCGCTGCTGCTCGTGGCTGGCGTGACGCTGATCTTCGCCTTCGTAATCCTGCTGATCTTCCCGCGCGTGTCCGAACTCGCGAGTGGCTTGCCCGGCATTGTCGCGTCGCTCAAAGAAAAGCTGCACGTCTTCGACGGTCTGGTCGCAGCGTGGCGGCGCCTCACAACGATGATCGGCGACCCCCCCAGCGCGAGTGCGGTGGCCATTCCTTTACCCGGGATTTCCTGGGTTCCCTCAACGATCTCGATCTTGTTGCCGCCGATTACGGGCTTCCTGTTCTTTCTCGTTGTGCTGCTTTTGGTCATCTCGGAATGGCCGGACTTGCGGCGCGGTCTCGTCATGACCTTCGCAAGCCGCGATTCGCGTCTGACGGTGCTCAAAATCCTAAACGAAATCGAGGCCGGATTGGCGAGCTATCTGTTGATCGTTTCACTGATCAACGTCTGCGTCGGCGCGCTGGCCGGGATCATTTGCTGGCTGACCGGAATGCCGAACGCGATCGGGTTCGGCGCATTGGCGGCGACGCTGAATTTCATTCCGATTATCGGACCGATCGTGATGTTCGTCATTCTCGTCGTAGTCGGGGTGGTGGCCGAACCGACGTTTCTGTTGGGCCTCCTCCCGGCCGCGGCGTTCCTCATGGTGATCACGGTGGAGGGTCAGTTCCTGACCCCGATGATCATCGGGCGCCACCTCGAACTGAATGCGCTGGCGGTTCTGCTCTCGCTGGCGTTCTGGACCTGGCTTTGGGGTCCGATGGGCGCGTTCCTTTCGTCGCCCATTCTCATGGTGGCGCTGATCCTCAAGCAACGGCTGTATGTCGACGAGGACCGCTGAATCGTCCCACACGGGAACTTTCCGCGCGCACCAGCGTTTCAAGAGACGAGTGTCTCGGAGGAACGGATGACATCTGACTTTCCGTCCGACGCTGAGCGAAACAACGAAACGCGAGACACAGGCAACGACGACGCCTTTGCCCGCCTGGAGAAGGAAATGGCGAACATGAGAGATGCGATCGGTGGTCTTTCTGACCAGATTTCGGACGCGGCGAGCGATATCGGCACGGTCGCGCAAGAGCAGGCGAGACGTGGGATGAAACATGCCCGCGCCAATATGGGATCCATGGTGAATGATGCCTCAGATCGGCTCGGCGTCGTCGCCAACAGGGCTCAATCTCAAGCTTCCTCACTTGGCGACTCACTCGAAGACGCAGTTCAAGAGCGCCCGCTCGCCACGCTCGCTCTCGCTCTCGGGCTCGGTTTCCTGGCAGGCGTGATCTGGCGCAGGTAGCAGCCGGGCTGATTGCCTCGAGACTTCAGCGGCCACAAAAGAATGACCCCGCAGCAATCGCAGCGGGGTCATTCTTTATCGGGTCGCCTGAGTAACGATCTTTGGCCGGCTAGACGTAGCCAAGCAACGCGAGGATGAGGACGATGATCAGGATTGTCCCGAGTCCGCCGACCGGATAGTAGCCCCAACCCGTGCTGTAAGGCCAAGACGGCAGGGCGCCGACGACCAGAATGATTAGGATGATAAGGATGATGAGCCGCATTTTGGCCTCTGCTTGGGTCGACCGCTCGCGCCGCAACAACGCCAAAATTCGCGAAACGTTCCCGATGCTCCGGCTAGCTCAACAGCAGCAAATAGTGGGCGATGCGACAAGCCGTTGATATCCTTTCAATTTCGACCCGCGGCCGCGGGCTCGTGGAAATTACGCGCGAGGTCCTCGGTTGGCTCGAGCCGCATGCCGTCCAGGTCGGGCTTTTGACTTTATTCTGCCGTCATACCTCCGCTGGATTGCTCATCCAGGAGAACGCCGCGCGGGACGTTCGCGCCGACCTTGAGACATTCTTCGATCGCCTGGCGCCCGAGGACGTGGGGCGATATCGGCATACGGATGAAGGCCCCGACGACATGCCCGCCCATATCCGCGCGGCCCTGACCGGTGTGCAGCTGGCAATTCCGATTCTGCAAGGGGAGCTCGCCCTGGGGACTTGGCAGGGTATCTACTTGTTCGAGCATCGGCGTGCGCCGCATCGGCGACAGATCGCGTTGCATCTCATCGGCGAATAATGGCGCCCGTATAGATCACAGATCGAAAGCGCGGTCGCCAGTCGCAGTTCCCGCTAAATTACTTAGGAGGAACGCGTTCAGATTTCTGTGGATGAAACTTCGATGACACCGGGAACGCCATATTTTACTGGACGTTTGCCGGGACCTGTGATTAAAGCGTGACGTCGCGACGGGTTTTAACCTGGACCTTTGGGTTGAGAACCCCCTTCAACCCGATGAGTGACGCGGCACGTGGAGGCGACGCGACTAGCACCAGCCGGGAGGGCTTGCAGCAAGTTCGTCTGGCAAAGTCGCTTCCTAAAAAACTGGGCGGTTCGAATGCTTGCGCAATCGGGCCGCCCGGCCTTTGCTGACCATCACCACCCGTCGATCGCGAATACCGCAGTCCAGCGGCATTTGATCGATTCGATTTCCACGATCAGTAGGCGCTCCACGGGGCTCTTGATTCGGATCCCCGTCTCTGGAATGAGCTCGGCCGGGCGCTGTGATTCGTCCGTGCGGGTCTTTGCAGGAGATCGGCGCAGGAGATCGGCCGGTTCCCTGTGTGCCGCGGGCTGGCCACGTTGTTGCCGCGATTGGGCGTCATCCCTCGCGGCCGAAATGCGTGGACGGCGGGGCGGCTGTCCGGCGAATCGGCGCCTCGTGGGGTGCAGCGTCCTGCGTTTCCTCGTTCGCCGGCGGGAGACGGAATTCGTTAGCGAATTCGAAACGAAGCGGGATCAATAGTGCGCAGCGGGTTTGATGGTTCGGAAATATTCTGTTGCTGTGGCGGGCTCGGCGTTTGAAGCTCGAACTTTGCGCTGGTGCGCGACCCGAGTATGCGTGATGAGCGTTTCGGGCCTTGGACCGCACGCGAGTGCGGGCAATCGGAGATGGCGAGGCGCCATGAGCCTCGGTGTGGCGGCATGGGCTCTAGCCGGCTGCGCTCCTCCTCCAGCCCCCCACGTGTCCTATTCCCACGGCCACGAACATTTCTCTCAGTCCAAATACGGCCGCGCGAGCCGGAAGGTTATCGCCGATGGCGAACGCGTGCCTCATGGCGGCGGGCAATATCTGGTCGGCCGCCCCTACACGGTCGCAGGCCGCCGATATTACCCAGCGGAGAACCCCTCCTATACGGCGGTCGGCATGGCCTCTTGGTATGGCGCGGCGTTCCATGGCCGCCGCACCGCCAACGGCGAAGTCTATGACATGGCGTCGTTGTCAGCCGCCCATCCGACAATGCCTCTGCCAAGCTATGCGCGCGTGACCAATCTCCAGAACGGCTATTCGGTCATCGTGCGCGTCAACGATCGCGGCCCCTATCATGCCGGGCGGGTGATGGACGTATCCTCGCGGGTTGCCGACGTCCTCGACATGAAGGCGATGGGCACCGCCAAGGTGAAAGTCGATTATGTCGGAGCCGCGCCAATCGAGGGGTCGGACGATTCGCAGTTGCTGGCGAGCCTTCGCACCGACGGATCTCCGGCCAATATGATAGGTTATTCGGCGCCGGTCATGCTGGCTAACGCCGCTGCGGAGCAGACCGACACGATCTGGTCGTTCTTTTCCGGCGGCGGCCGCGGCGGGCAACAGGCTCAGCCACAAGAACAACCGGAAGCTCAACCAGCCCCGGCGCCTCCGCCCGCGCCGGAACCCCCGCCGGTTCAGGTTGCAAGCGCCCCTGAGCCTGCCCCGGCGCCCCCTGAGCCCGTGCGGGTCGCGGCCGCGCCTGTGGACCCTGATGCGCCCGCTGAATCCGGTGACGCAGACCCATTGCCGCCGGAGTCGATCCATTCCGCTCATCTGGCGAAAGGCGCCATTCCGCTGCCGCCGCCCCGGCCGTTTGATCTCAGCCTGAGGCGCACCACAAGCATGGTGGCCGCCACCTCATCTTCGTCAGGTTCGTCGATGCGGGTCTCGCCGGCGCACGCCGTCGAGCCTACGCGCCGGCCTGAACTTCATGCCAGCGCCGAGAGGGCGCTCTACTATTCGGGGTCCGTTCGTCTGCCGCCCAAGAAGCCGACGACCGGCGCCTTCGATCGCCTGAAGTCTTCGAAGTCCGCACGCGCCGATTACTAGGCGGCTGCTTCGATCGGCTCCAAACGCTGACGTGCTGCGATTCGCGCGTTGATATCCCGCCCTGAACTCGGCAGAGAAGAGACTGCGGCGGCGAGCTCAATGGATCGTCTGCCCAAGGACCGGTCGTGGACTTCATTCGGCGACAATGGACGAAGATTCAGGTGGAAGCGGCGCCGCGCCCGGTGCGCCAATGACCACGCCGGCAAGAGGCCATTTCATCACGCTCGAGGGCGGCGAGGGCGTAGGCAAGTCGGTTCAGGCCAAGCGGCTCGAGGAGCGCCTCGCCGCGCTCGGGCTTGTTGTTGTTCGAACGCGTGAGCCCGGAGGGTCTCCGGGCGCCGAGGCGCTGCGCGAGGCGATTCTCTCGGGCTTCGCCTCCGACTTTAATGCCGCCGGGCAGGCGCTCTTGTTCTCCGCCGCCCGTGTCGACCATCTCGACAAGACGATTCTGCCAGCGCTCACGCGCGGAGCCTGGGTCGTTTCCGACCGTTTCGCCGATTCGACCCGGGCCTATCAGGGCGCGGCGGGGAATCTGCCGCGAGAGTTCATCGCCTCACTCGAGCGCCTGGCTGTCGGCGCGAACAAGCCCGACTTGACCTTGATCCTCGACCTTGAGCCCGAAGTCGGCCTCAAGCGGGCGGCCGCGCGAAGGCGGACGGGGCCTGCCGACCGGTTCGAATCGGAGGGCCTGCACTTTCACCAAACCCTTCGGCGGGCGTTCCTCGACATCGCTGCGGCCGAGCCTTTGCGCTGCGTCGTCATCGCGGCCGATCGAAGCGCAGACGATGTCGCCGACGCCATATGGTCGGCGGTCGCGAGCAGGCTCCATCCGGCGAGCGCGCTCACGGCCAAGCTCGCATGAAGAAAGCCGAGAGCGACGATCTTCCCGAAGCCGACGCGCTCGCTGGCGCGCCTCATCCCCGCCACGTCCATTCGCTGGTTGGCCACGCGCGCGCCGAAGCGGAAATGCTGTCGGCCTATCGCGAAGGCCGCCTCGCCCATGCCTGGCTGATCGGGGGCAGGGAGGGGATCGGCAAGGCGACGCTCGCCTGGCGATTCGCTCGCTTTGTGCTCGCCAACCCCGATCCGGCCGCGAAGGCGGTCCGTGAGGCGCACAACCTCTATGTCGAGCCGACGCATCAGGCAGCGCGGCTTCTCGCGGGGCTCGCCCATCCCGATTTTGCTCTGATCCGCCGCGAATGGCAGGCGGCGTCAAAGAGGCTCGCCAGCGAAATCTCGGTCGACGCCGTGCGGCAGGGATTGCAAGTCTTCCAGCTCTCCGCCGCCTTTGGCGGGTGGCGGGTCGCGATCGTGGATGCGGCCGAGGACCTGAATCGCAACAGCGCCAACGCCTTGCTCAAAATGGTTGAGGAACCGCCGCAACGATCGCTGATCCTCATCGTGTCGCACCGGCCGGGCCAGATCCTGCCCACAATTCGCTCCCGCTGCCGCCGTTTGCGGCTCGATCCTTTGTCGGAGGATGAGATCGTGCAGGCGGTGATCGGCCTCGGGGTCCCCTGGAGCGAAGCTGGCCGCGATGCCGTCGCTGCGGCCGCCAGGCGCGCCAACGGATCGGTGCGCGAGGCGCTCCTTCGCCTCGCGCCCGAATCGGAAGGGGCGGGCGCGCTGATCGATTCGATCGTCGCCGGCCTGCCGCGTCCCGATCCGCGCGCGGTCGCGAGGCTCGCCGATGCGGTTGGCGGGCGCGCTGCGGACGAGGCTTACCGGGGTTTTCATCGCGAACTCTACGACTGGCTTGTGACCTACGCGCGCGATGTCGAGCCTGGATCCCTTCGGGTCGAGGAGATTGGAGAGCTCTGGGACCGGATTCGAGATGCTGAGCGCGAGACGGAGGCGCTTAATCTCGACCGCAAGCTGCATATTCTGGCGCTGTTCGCCGAGATCGCCGCGACCGCGCCGCGACGCTGAAGGCGTTTCTTGTCATGCCCGCGTTCGAGCGTGTGAAGGAATCGCATTTTTTAGGTTTGGAGGGGCGTGGTGGGCGTTTCTTCCGCCCTCAAGCGCCTGGTCGCTCGCCCTTGCGGTGAAGGCGGATCGGGTGGCGACAGAGAGAAGGGTGATGACCTTGTGAGGCTTCATGGGGTTTTGATCCTCAGGCGGCGAGCGGCGACGAGATGTTCGCGAGCGCATGCCAGAGCGCATGAGCCTTCGCCTTGATCAGCCCGCGAACGGGGAGAAAACCAAAGCCATGGTTCTTGCGACAGGGTTCTTGCGATCGGCGCTGATCCGCTCGATGCGCTGGCGCAAGGCGTAGACGGCCTTGCCCGCTTCGCTCGCCATGCGCTCCCGCCATTTCTTGAGACAGGCGGGCCGAGCTTCACCCATCGCCGATTCGCCCCGAACATCAGCGACAGAGAATCACAGCCCCAGCGAAAGCGCCAATTTCCTCACACGCCCGGACGCGGGCATCCAGTCAATGCCCACGATGCCCGGCATTCTCGCTTGCGCGGGCATGACACAGCACGAATGCGAGCGCGGCCTTACGCCGACACGGCCTCCATGGATGGTTCACGCGGACGCATCGCGCGGATGATCGCCTTCTCGATCTCCACCACGAAGAAGAAGATCAGGCCGCCAAGGAACAGCCACGGCCAGACGCCGAGCGGCAGCGCCTCGGTCTCGAACATGGACTGCAGCGGCGGCGCGTAGGTGTAAAGAAGCTGCAGCACGATCACCGCGCCGATACCCATCGGCAGATAGCGATTGCCAAGATGGGCCATCGGCGACAGCGAGGAGTTGATCTTGAACCGGCTGTTGAGCAGGTAGAAGACCTGGCCGATGACGAGGGCATTGACCGCCGCCGTGCGCGCGAGCGGATCGGAGGCGCCTTGCGACTTCAGCCAGAAGAACGCCCAGAGCGTAAGAATCAGCAGCAACGCGCCGACGAAGACGACGCGCCACACGCCGAAGGCATCGAGGATCGGACGATTGACCATGCGCGGCGGCCGCAGCATCACATCCATTTCGTGCGGCTCGAATGAGATCACGAGGCCGAGCGCGACCGAGGTCACCATGTTGACCCACAGGATCTGGGGCGCGGTGATTGGCGTGGTGAAGCCAACGAAGATCGCGACCAGAATGACCAAAGCCTGCGCGACGTTGGTCGGCAGCATGAACAGGATGGCCTTCTCGATGTTGTTGTAGACCGTGCGTCCCTCCTTCACCGCCGCCGTGATCGAAGCGAAATTGTCGTCGGCCAGCACCATTTCGGCCGCCTCCTTGGTGACCTCGGTGCCCTTGATTCCCATGGCGACGCCGATGTCGGCCTTCTTCAAGGCTGGCGCGTCGTTGACGCCGTCGCCGGTCATCGCCACCACTTGGCCGTTGGCCTGAATCGCCTTCACGAGGCGCAGCTTGTGCTCGGGGCTGGCGCGCGCGAACACGTCGACCTTGGCGACCGTCTCCTGAAGTGTGCCCATGTCCATTTCCGCGATCTCGGCGCCGGTGACCGCGGTCTTGCCGTCGCCGATGTTGAGCATTTTCGCGATCGCGGCAGCGGTGATCTTATGGTCGCCGGTGATCATCGTCACGCGAATGCCGCCGGCATGGCACTCCTTCACCGCCTCGATCGCTTCCTTGCGCGGCGGATCGAGGAGTCCGACCAGGCCAAGCAGAACGAGGTTCTTCGGCAGATCGGCCGGACCGAGGCTTCCGGCTTTCATGCCGGGATCGAGCAGCCACGCCAAAGCCAGCACGCGCTCGCCTTGCGAAGCGAGAACGTCCGAGGCCTTTTCGAATGCAGCGCGGTCGAGCGGCCTCTGGCCCGCCTCGTCCTGTTGACGGTCGCAATTGTCGAGGATGGCCTCCGGCGCGCCTTTGACGAGCAGGATCTCGTTGCCTTCCGGGCCTTTATGCAAAGTCGCCATGAATCGATGTTCGGATTCGAATGGGATGGCGTCGATGCGCGGATAGGCGGCCTGTTCCTTTTGCCGCTTGGTTCCGAGTTTCGCGGCGAACGGATAAAGCGCGCCCTCGGTCGGGTCGCCTTCCACCTTCCAGACGCCGTCTTCCTGGCGCAGCTCGGCGTCGTTGCAAAGCGCGGAGACGCGGCCCAGAAGCTCGAGCGTCGGGCTCTTGCCGACCGGCGCGCCGTCCTTGAGCACCTGGCCCTCGTTGGCATAGCCGTCGCCGGTGACCTTGAGCGCGTCGTCCGCGGTCACGGCTGACACGACCATCATTTCCATGAGCGTCAGCGTGCCGGTCTTGTCCGAGCAGATGCGTGCGACCGACCCCAGCGTTTCGACCGCCGGCAGGCGCCGCACGATGGCGTTGCGAGCCGCCATCCGCTGGACGCCGATCGCGAGCGTGATCGTGATCAGCGCCGGCAGGCCTTCCGGGATCATCGACACCGCGATGCCGGTCACCGCCTGGAACATTTCGACGAACGGAATGTCACGGACGAAATGTCCGAAGGCGAAGGTGATCGCGCCGACAATCAGAATGATGATTACGATCGCATAGCCGAATTTTTTGATCTGCAGCAGAAGCGGCGTCTCCAGCGCGCTGACACCGGCGAGCAATTGGTTGATGCGGCCGAGTTCAGTTTGGCTTCCCGTGGCGACAACCACGCCGCTCGCGCGGCCGGAAACGACGAGCGTGCCGGAATAGGCCATGGCCGAACGATCGCCGACGGTCGCCTTGTCCGAGACGGGCGCGGTCGACTTGTCCGACGGCACCGATTCGCCGGTGAGCGCCGCCTCTTCCGTGCGCAGGTTCTTGACGTCGATGAGGCGGATGTCGGCTGGGATCTTGTCGCCGGATTCGAGGAACACGATGTCGCCTGGCACCAGCGTCTCCGCCGGGATCATCGACGTCTGCCCGTTGCGCAAGGTTCGCGCCTCCGAAGAGAGCATGTTGCGGATCGAATCGAGCGACTTCTCCGCCCGGCCTTCCTGAAGGAAGCCGAGCAGGCCGTTGATGATGACGACGCCGAGGATGATCGAGGCGTCGAGCCAAAGGTTCATCATCAGCTTGATGAAGCCAGCGGCGAGCAGCACATAGACAAGGACGTTGTTGAACTGCTGCAGGAAACGCATGAACGGACCGCGCTTGCGCGCGGTCGGCAGCATGTTGGGACCATATTCCGCCTGGCGGCGCGCAGCTTCGGAATCGTCGAGCCCCGCCGTCACGCTGCCTTTGAGCCGTTGAACGGCTTCATCCGCCGTCAGCGCGTGCCAGGCCGTCTGCTCTGCTTCGCTCATTGGTCCACCTCCATACGCGCCGAGGCGGCGCGCTCGAGATGCGCGACTGCGCGCCATGCGTGATGCGCGAGCCGGCTCATGAGCGCGACCGCGTCGACGCGCGCGATCGCTGCGCTCGCGGTGACCTTGCCCGATGCCACCATGTCGAGGGTCGCGCTGCGATGCGTCGCTCGAAGATCGGCCAGGGCCTTGGCGGCGCGCTCGAGATCCTTGGTCCCATTAGCGCCGGCCTCGGGGCCGGTGGCGACTGAGGTCTTCGCCCCGGCGATCGTCTGAGCCAGTTCGTCGTCGGCCGCATGCCCCGGTCCGGACGCGACCGCAAGATTTGCCGCAGCCCCGGCCGCGTCGCGCATCGATTGCGCGCATAAAGCCGCGGCGCTCAGCTCTTCGGGGCCGTCCGTCGCGACGCCGGTCTTGGCCATAGCCTCGACCGCTTCGGCAAGCCGGCTCGCATGATCGAGCGCATGCACCGTGCTCGTGAACCACGCGTGGCCTTCGTCGGAAGGCGGCGCGTCGCTTTTCGACAGAAAATCGCTCGCCCGGCGCACGCCGTCCGAGGCCTGCGCCAACGTCGTTTCTTCAACCGCAGGTCGGACAGTCTGGCCCGCGGTCGCGCCTTCGAGTCCGCTCGCGGTTGCGACGCACAGCGTCTCGAGCGCGCGCTCGACGGTACGGCGCACCGCCTCGACCGCAACCATCGGCGAGCGAAGGGAAGCCGGATCGAGGTATTTCGTGAACGGCGAGCCGCGTTCCGGCACGAAGCGCTCGATCAGGCGCGTGAAGGGGCCCATCAGCGGCAAGAGGACCGCAACGCCGGTGACGTTATAGGCGGTGTGATAGGCGGCGAGCAGGCCAGTGGCGTCGACTGTTTGCGATGCCCGGACGATCATCGGCGTCACGAACGGAAAGAGCACGATCGCGATCAATGCGGCGACCAGCTTGAAGGCGATATAGGCCACGGCAAGCCGCTTGGCGGTGCTCGATGCGCCGATCGCGGCGACGGCGGAAGAGGTCGCCGTGCCGATATTCTGCCCGATGACGAGCGCCAAAGCCTGATCGAGGCCGACCGCGCCAGCGTAGAGCGCCGACAGCGTTACCGCGATTGCCGCGGTCGACGACTGCATGACAGTCGTCATCAATGCGCCGACCACCACCAGCAGCAGCACGTTGGCCATGCCGGCGAGATTGATGGCGCCGGCGGCGTTGGTGATCGTGGGCAGGTCCGACGGGTGCAACGATTCGGCCAAGCCGCCCATGCCCTGCTGCAACGTCGACAAGCCCACCAGGATCAGCGCGAAGCCGGCAATTGCCGAGCCCGCCGCCGCCAATCGTTCCCGCCCGACGACCTTGAGCAGAGCGCCCACGAAAACGATCGGCAAAGCCGCAGAGGTGAGCGAGATCCGCACCCCGAACGCCGCCACCAGCCAGCCGGTGCCGGTGGTGCCGATGTTGGCGCCGAAGACGAGGCTCAGGCCTTGCGGAAACGTCAGCAGCCCGGCGCTGACCAGGCCGATCGTGGTCATCGTGGTGGCGCTCGACGATTGCACGATGAGGGTGATCACCGCGCCCAAGAACGTGCCAAGCAGCGGCGTCGCGGCCGCTTTCTCCATCACCGTCTTCAAAGCCGTGCCGGCGAGCGCCTTGAGCCCGTCGGTCATCACCGCCATGCCCAAAAGAAAAAGGCCGACGCCGCCGACGATCGAAACGAGGGTTTCCAAGTTTCCTCCCGTCCCTGTGTGTTCGTGCACAGTGGCAACATGCTCCCCTAGCGCCAGGAGCGCCGCTTGTCGACCTGACCGCCTTGTTGGATCGTCAGATGGGCCGTCTCAGGCTGGCGCGGCGGTGCCGACAGACGCGCGTGCGACATGGTCGATCGCCATGTCGAGCGCGAGTTCGAGGGGTCGGGTTGTGCGCGCGGTCTGAGCGAGCAAGAGGCCGCCTTGGAGCGCCGCGATCACCGCGGTCGCGAGGTCTTCCGGTTTGACGTCTGTCTTCAGTTCGCCGCGATCGCGCATCGACCGCAAAGACGTCGCGAGATGGGCTCTCCATAAGCCAAAGCCGTCCGCGAGCATGGCTCGCGCGCTCTCGGACTGATCGGCCAGTTCGCTCGCCAGTGAACCGAGCGGACAGCCGCCGACGCTGCTCGCGGCCTTGTTCATGGCCACGACTTGATCGCGCCATCCCCTGAGCTTGTCCAAACTATCGACCACTTCCAGGAGGACCGCCTGCCCCCCGGTCACACGGCGGGTTTGAAGCTCGATCACGGCGCGCATCAGCGCGTCCTTGTCGGCGAAGTAGTGGTAAAGCTGAGACTTGCTGGTCGCGCTGGCCGCCATGATGTCGTCGAGGCTGGTTGCGCGCGCGCCACGTCGGCACACGAGGTCGGCCGCCGCTTCGATGATGCGCGCGCGCGTCGCTAAGCCCCGCGCCGTCGCCTTCCGGGGCTCCTTCAAGTGAGCATTCTTTTGCTGTCGCACCGATTGGCCTTTGCTCTTGCCCGACTCAGATCGAGTTGGACTTGACAGTCCAGTTATGACCGTGGAGGCTCGGGAGCGCAACTGGACTAACCAGTCCAGTAAAAAGCGCAAACCCAAGGAGATTTCGATGCCCCTTTTGCAAAATGGCGACGCCTTCCCAAAGCTGGTTATCCCCGCCGTCGGCGGCGGCACGATCAACCTGCCTGACGCGCTCGCCGGGTCGTGGGGCGCCGTCGTGATCTATCGCGGCGCGTGGTGCCCGTTCTGCAACGCGCAGCTCGCCGGCTTCGCGGCCGAGAAGGAGGCGTTGGACGCTCTCGGGCTCAAGGTGATCGCGCTATCAGTCGATGACGAAGCGACCAGCGCGGCGACCGTCGCCAAGAATCATTTGCAGTTCCCGGTCGGCCACAGCGCCAACGCGGACGCGGTCGCAGCCGCGACTGGGGCATACGTCAACGCGAACCCTCACTTTTTGCAGCCGGCCGGTTTCATCCTCGGCCCGGACGGCACAGTCAAGGAAGCTGTCTACTCGAGCAGCGCGATCGGCCGCATGGTCGCCAAGGACGTCGTGGGCTTCGTCGGCTACTTAAAATCTGTGGCCGCCAAGGCCGCCGCCGAGTAACCTCCGGGCCTGAAGGCGGTTGAGCTCGGGTTGGCCGGCTGACCGAGCCAGGAGGGACGCGCCATGTTGTTCGCCGTGAGTGGTCTCATGGGTTGCGCGGTCGAGGCGAGCGACGGCGAGGTCGGCCTGGTCAAGGACTTCCTGTTTGACGATGAGACATGGAAGCTTCGCTGGATGGCGGTCGAAGCTGGTCATTGGCTGCCCGGCCGGCGCCGGGTCTTCATCCATCCGTCGGCGATCGGTCCGCTGGCGCTGCCGCCAAAGCCTACCCTGCCGATGATGAGCTCACCGGCGACGCTTCAACTGACCGTCAATCTCACGAGAGCGCAGATCGAGGCCGGCCCACACGCCCACGAAGACGAGCCGGTGACGAAGGATATGGAGGGGCTGCTGTACGATTATTACGGCTGGGATCCCTATTGGGGCGCGTCGTATTTCGGCGGCGCCCCCTTGGCGAATGCGGAATTTGAGATCGTGGCGGACGCGGCGCGTCGCAATGCTGAGGCCCAGATGCCGCCACTCGACGGCGGCGATCACATGCACAGCGTGGCGGAGTTCACGGGCTATGCCGTTCACGCGGTGGACGGCGATATCGGCCATGTCGAGAACCTTCTTGCCGACGACGGCAATTGGGACATCCGCTATCTCGTCATCGCGACGCGGAACTGGTGGCCGGGCAAGGTCGTGCAGCTTTCGCCTCACGCGGTGAAGGACATCGACTGGTTTGGCGAGCACATCAATATGAACGTCACCCGCGATCAGGTGCGGTCGGCTCCAGCCTGGGACCCGCTGGCGATGACCAACGAGGTCAGCGAGGAGGAACTCCATCGCCATTTCGGCTGGCCGGGTTATGGCGGGTCGTAAGACAAGCTGAGCTCTCTCTGGGGCTTTGGAAAGGCGCGCGCCGGCCGTCTGCCGTGGCAGGCCCCTTCTGGCGGCGCCGGAGGCCTCGCTCAGACCGAGAGCGCGATTTTCCCCACAAGGCCGGCGAGGATGAGCATTCCGCTCAGGCGGTGGCTGTCGCCCTCGTCCGCCAGGAAGAGACGGCCGAAGCCAATCAATGCAGCCAGCGTCACAGCGATTTGACCGGCAGTATTCATGTTATGTTCCCCTGTACTTTCCGCCCATGAACCTCGCCAGCGACGATCGCCATCTCAGCTTGCCTGAGGCGTTCGTGGCTCGCGACCGAGGGTAGGGGAGAAACAGGAACAAAGCAAGAATAAAAAGCGCTTACCCGCCAAATTCATGGGCTATGGGGAGCGCCCCTCCTTATATCATCGTCCCCGACAGCCAGCGGTCCCTAAAGGCATTGGCGAGATTGTGTGCGCTAAATTGCGGACCCAGCGCGGAACCGAAATCCCGACGGCCGCTCGCTAAGACGGCTTTCGCTGGGCCACGCCCGACGCTGTGGGCGAGCCTGTGCGGCGCCAGTACCCCAGGCCGAAGGTCGCGAAGCCGATCACCATCATGCTCCAAGTCGAAGGTTCTGGGGCGGCCGGAGACGGCCCGCCGCCGATGTTCGACGGCGGCGGATCTGAAGGCGGCGCGTTACTTTGGACCAGGCGCAACACAGGTTGGTCTTCAGTTGTGTAGGTCCCAAGTATGGGGCTCAAGGCGAATGAACCCACATCGATTCCCGCTCTCGCGCGTCCGCAATCGTCCGAGGGCGCATTGATGCAGAGATCGCCTCCCTGAAATTTCCCCCCGGCCGGGGCCACGAGTTCGAGCTCATTCGACGCCGTGTCAAACGAGAAAAAGCTGACCTCCTTCGTTGCAAAAAGCTTGCTGTTGTTGGTCCCGAACTGGAACTGGATGGTCACCGAGGAGACGTCGGTTATAAAGCCGTTGGGCTCGAGGTCTCCGGTGAAGCTGCCTGTCAGCACGCCATCAGCCGACCCGTTGGAATATCCGCTCTGCGTAAAATCGTAGGTCAGCGTCGTCAGGGCGGAAACAGGCGCCCCGATCGCGGAAAGCGCCAGAAAAACGGCGCCGACACTGGCCACGAGAAGCGATCGACCGCTGTGCTTTTTTTGTAAGTAGAACGGCCGCATTGTTCGCGCTTTTCCGCCCTTGGGGGGATGGCGCAAAAGCGTGTCATTCCAAGGCAGGATCGGCACGTCACCCCCATCATCGATTGAACGTTTGGTAGAGAGTTTACGGGCGCGCACAAGTGGACGATCAAGGCGTGAGGCTGAAGCGGGCGTCGGTGGGCGCGGCGGCCAGGCGACGGGCGATGCTGATCAACGGATTCAGCGGACTTGGCTGGGCTGGATATCCGAAGTCGCGAGAGACAGCCGCGTCCGCAGCATAAGAAACGGCGCTCGCCCTCTTAGCCGCCCGTTATGAGGATCGGCCGGTAATTTCTGCCGGCGATGTGATGTAAAAAGCCCCGCGCCTGGAGGTCTCCCGCGCGGGGCTTCGTGTGCGGGCGTTGTGCGACCGCGCGCTAACGAAGCACTTTATACTTGCTACAACTCGAATCACAATTCGACATAAATGCTGGGGCATTTTGGCGCAGATCCATTGTCCCCCGGTTCGCGAGACAGGGCCTAAGCCGTGACGGTCAACCAACGCGCCCGGCTCCAGGCGGCCCAGCCAGGCATGGTCCCCTAGTTCGAGGCCGCGCCGGCTTCCCTCGTCGAACTTGAAATCACTGCGTCGAGCAGATTTGCTTGACGCCCTTCATCGTCAGAGTGGCGCTCTGCCCCTTGATCCAGAACTCGATGTCGGCGTCGGCGTAGCGACCGCCATCGGCCGACATGACCTGCGGCAATTTCAGCTCGCGCCCCGTGCCGAAGGTCAGCGCCACGGCGCCCTTGGCCGTGTCTGGCGGAGAGAAGCTTGCCGTGAGCTTCGAGCCGTCGCTACATGTGTAGTGCGCCTCGGTCGCAAGGGCAGGGGTGGCGGGATCCAGGATGGCGGCCGCGCCGGCGAGGACGAAGAGTTTCGCGAATCGAGCCATTTCCGGTGTCCTTACGCCTGATCTGCGACAAAACTTCAATTGCATTAGGTCATCGGACCCCAACGGGCGCGGGTCTGAATCCCCTCTGCAAACTCGCGCCTTCCAGAAACCAAACTCAACTAGCGCGCCACATCACACTGGTGCGCTGTCGAAGCGGGCGCGCGCATCATGGATGTCGGAATAACGGCGGTCGGCCCAATCCACGAGGCCGGCCATCGGGTCCAGCAGGGATTGGCCTAGCGGGGAAAGGCGATATTCAACGCTCGGCGGCTTGGTCGGAAAGACATGGCGGGTGATCAGTCCGTCGCGCTCCAAATCGCGCAGGGTTTGGGTGAGCATACGCTTGGAAATGTCGCGAATAGCCCGGTGAAGCTCGCTGAAGCGCTGCGGTCGCGTCGCGAGAGTCGCGATCATGAGTATGCTCCATTTGTCGCCGATGCGGTCGAGCACGTCGCGCACCGGGCAGTGTACGGGTCCGACTGACTGGGCGTCGTCCAATTGGTATCGGCTGAAACGCTCGATCGCGCTCACTGCGGTGCCCATAAGGGTTCCCTTGATCTCTCTTGGTAACAAAAAACTGCCTCCTTGCGGCGCAGGATCGAGGTCTTTATTTGAGACCTGCCCCCAAATATAGACCATATGGGGCCAGGAGCAAACACATGATTTTAGTGATGGGAATTACGGGAAAAGTTGGCGGCGCAACGGCAACGCATTTGCTGGCGCAAGGGAAGAAGGTCCGCGCGCTGGTCCGCGACCGCGCTAAGGCGGCAAGCTGGACGGACCGGGGCGTCGAACTGGTCGACGGCGACTGGAACGACGCAGCCGCCATCGAGCGGGCGCTCGACGGCGTCGACGGCGCATTCGTCATGCTGCCGGCCGTCTGGGCCCCCACGCCGGATTTCAAGGAAGCCAGGGGCGTCATCGCGAACTATGCCGAGGCGCTGACCAAGGCCGCGCCGCCGCGTGTGGTCGCGCTCTCGTCGATGGGGGCGAACCGGACCAGCGGGCTAGGAATGATCACCGCCCTGTCGCTCATGGAGCAAGGCTTTCGCGACTTGGCGTCGCCGGTCGCTTTCGTGCGCGCCGGCGGGTTCTTCGAGAACTTCCTTTACGGCCTGCACGTCGCCCAGGGCGGCACGCTCCCGGTTTACTACAATCCGACCAGCCGGAAATCGACGATGGTCGCAACGAACGACATCGGCGCCGAGGTCGCAACGCTTCTGAGCGGGCCGGCATGGTCGGGGCATCGGGTCATCGAACTCGGTTCGACAGTGAGCGCGGATGAAGTCGCTGCGCAATTGGGTGAAGTCATGAAGCTCGACGTCAAGGCCTTCGCCGTCCCGCGGGCCGAGTGGCCGGCAGCATTCGAGCAGTTCGGCATTCCGAAGGGCCAGACCGGAGCGGCTGAAGCGATGTTCGAGGCCGTCAACGCGGGCTGGATGGACTTCGGCGTCGCGGGCACGGAGCACGTCGCCGGCACAACGCCTGCCCGTGATGTGTTCGCGGCGGCGCGGCAGGCCATCACGGCGTAGGCCCGCGGATCAGCGATGCGATGCGACTTCCGGGACCTGCTCCGGAAATCCGCGTCTCCTTCGGAATGAATGCGGCCGGCCATCCGGAGTGGCGCAACCGGAGCCCGATGTACATCGGGCTCCTGGCAGAGAGTTTGAAATGGCCCAGTCGATGTGAACTGCGGCGCTAACACTAAGAAAGATCGAGGTTAAACATGAATATTCTTGTTTCGGATGCAACGGGCGGAACGGGACGGCTGATCGGACAAATGTCCAAGATTCCCTGGCGTCAGGTCTCGGCCTTGGCGCTCGCCGCTTTCTTCGTTGCGGGATCGCTCGGCAACGTCTTCGCCCCTCCATCGATCTATGGGGAATATCTGCGGTGGGGATACCCGCACTGGTTCCATTTCGTGACCGGATCGCTGGAACTCACGACCGCCGTTCTGCTGGTGCGGGAACGGACGCGGCTTTGGGGCTCGGGGCTCGGCTGCGCCGTGATGTTGGCGGCGCTCGCGACCGTCACACTCCACGGCGAATACGGGCACGGCGTGCTGCCGCTTGTTATGGCCACACTGTCGATAGTCGTCGGCTGGTTCGAGCGGACACGACGACTGTCAAGCTAGTCGCAGTGTGACGCGGATCACAGCGTCAATCGAATTTCCGTGCCAGCGCTGGGTGTTCGGCCGGGCGGAGTTCATAGCACGATGGCTGTCCTGACGCCTTGAGCGCGTCAGGGGCTGTCGAACCGGCAACCCGCACGAGAAATTCGTCACCACCGAACAATTGGCCGTTGTCGAAGACGGCATCCGACGAATGTCGGTTGAGGGAGGAAGGAAGCAATGAACTCCACCTATAAAATTGCAGCGGCGGTAATCGGCAGCTTTGTTTTGGGCGTTGGCGCCGCCAATGTCTTGCATGCGCAGGCCAAGCCGCCGGGATTTGAGCTCGCCGAAATCGATGTCAAAGATCAGGATGGCTACACCAAGGACTATCTGCCCAAGGCGCAAGCCAACATCAAAGAATCCGGCGGCAAATACCTCGCCGGCGGCTATAACAAAGCGATCAGTTTCAGCGGTTCCCCGCCGCCCAATCGCGTGGTTTTGCTACAATTCGCTGATATGGATGCGGTCGAGGCATTCAACGTCAAACAGCGCCAACTTCAGGCGGACATTGGCGATAAATACGCCAGCTTCCGCACCATCGGAATCGAGGGTGTCGACCAGAAGTAACGACTGGCGGGGTGGCGGCGGAAGATCGGCGCCGGCTTAACGGCCGACAGCGCGAGAAACCTTGTTGCTGCCGATTTCGGGGCGTCTCGCAAGGTCATTGCGTCGAGCGGGTTTCTTTGACGCCCTTCATCGTCAGCGTGGCGCTCCGCCCTTGATCCAGAACTCGATGTCGGCGTCGGCGTAGCGCCCGCCACTGGCGGATAGGACTTGCGGCAGTTCGAGGTCGCGCCCCGTGCCCAATGCCAGCGCGACGCTTCCCTTGGCCGTGTCTGGGGGAGAGAACTGGGCGGTCAGCTTCGAGCCCTCGCTACACGTGTAGCGCGCTCCGGTCGCAAGGGCGGGACCGGCGGACGCGGCGACCGCGCTCACGAGGACGAAGAGTTTCGCGAATTGAGCCATTTCTCGTGTCCTAACGCCTGAATCCCGCTCGGAATCTTCCTGACGCTGAGCGATCCGACGCGCGAGATGGAAAAAGAGGCCGCCGCTGACGGCGTCTACGAGGCCGGCGGACGAAAGTTCTTGAAGCTGCAAATCCTAACAGCCGCGCAAGTCATTGACGGCAACCGCCCGCAGGTTCCATTCGGCCATACCGAAAGCCTCCAAAAGGCTAGAGCGTGTCCTCATTTGAGCCAAGCCAGGGCGCAGACCAAATGGAGGCCGGCGAGGTAATTGCGTGCGGTTTTTTCGTAGCGGGTCGCGATGCCTCGGAACTGTTTGATGAATTGAAAGAAACGCTCGATGAGATTGCGTTCGGCGTAGAGGGCGAAGTCGCAATCGCGAGCGACCTTGCGGTTCGACTTTGGCGGGATGACCGGCTTGATGGCGCGCACTTCGAGGCTCTCGATGAAGGCGCCGGCGTCGTAGCCCTTGTCGCCGAGGAGGGCTTCGGGCTTCACCTCAGCCGCGAGGGCTTCAGCCTGGGTGATGTCGTGGACTTGGCCGCCGGTGAGGCGAAGCGCCAACGGGTTGCCCAAGGCGTCGACAATCACATGGATCTTGGTGGTCAGGCCGCCGCGCGAGCGGCCTATGGCTTGATCGAGACCCCCTTTTTGAGTGCGCCCGCACTATGCTGATGCGCGCGAACGATGGTGGCGTCGATCATCGCGTATTCGTTGTCCGGATCGTCAGCCAACGTCTTGAAAAGACTCTCCCATACGCCGTTCTCCGCCCACCGCGAGAACCGCGTGTGAATGGTCTTCCAGTGGCCGAACCGCTCGGGCAGATCGCGCCACGGCGCACCCGACCGAAATTTCCAAATCACCGCCTCAACGAAAAGTCGATTGCCCAATTCGCTATTGCGTCCGACATGTCCCGGACGACCCGGCAGCAAATGTTCAATCCGCGCAAACTGGTCGTCGCGCAATCCGTAGCGCCGCACCGAAAGCCTCCCAAAAAGAAGGCTCCCTATAAATCACGCTTTACCCAATTCGCGAATCCCCTAATTGAGGACAGCCCCTAGTTGCGAAAGCGATCATCAACAGGCGCGTCTTCTGTGATCTCTGAGAACGACCCTCATCCATTAGTTTATCGTGCTACGCTTATGGACAGATATTATTATATTATTGGAGTAAGTGACAATCAAACCGTGTCGATAGCGAATTAAGTTGTCCGGTTTTGGTAGCCCATCATATGTCCGCTTCTTCTGGTTCTGTTCTGCCTCGTGGGCGGGGTGGGCAAGCCGGAGGCTTGTCCACCCCGTCCACGGGGGCTTCGCCGCCGAGCGGATTTAAGCGGCGTTTTTCGCATCTCTGATCGCTCCGTTCTGGTCATATCGGCCGATGCAGCGGGGCCCGTGGAAGAGGGCGTGGGAGCCGTCGGGGTAGACGTGGACCTTGACCCGCGCCTTGACGAAATGGGGCCGCATCGGGCTTTCGGGGATCTGCAGTTTCAGCGTCCGGTAGGACACGCAATTGTCGTTCATGACCTGGCGTTCCTCCTGCACGCAGAGAATCTCGTCGAGGTCGACGCCCGGAATAAGCGTGAAGGCTGAACCCTCGCCGGCCGGATCGACGGCGAAGCGGGCGTTGTGTTCCGGCAGATAGCGGTCGCGGATGAAAGCGTTGGCCGCCTCCACATCGGTTATGCCGGCGAGCCGGAGCTCCTTGGGCAGCCGGCCCTGAAGCGTGCCGAACATCCGTTCCGAACGGCCACGGGCCTGGGGAGAGAAAGCCCCGATATGCTCGATTCCGAGCTGCTCAAGGGCTCGCCCGACCTGGGTCGGTGAGCCGCGGTCGATCTCGCCGGCCTTGGTGGTGCGGAAATAGTGCGAGCCGCGATCCGTATAGAGGCTCATCGGCAGGCCGTGCTCGGCGAAAACCTCCTTCAGCGCCCGGAAGGTCGAGGCCGTGCCCTCCTCCTCGATGAGAAAGGCCGAATAGATCGCCCCCGTCGCATCGTCGAGCGTCACGATCAGGTCGAGCGCCGGCTGGCCCTCGAGCCATTCGTGGCGCGAGCCGTCCTGGTGCAGCATCATGCCCGGCAGTGGCCGCCGCTCGCGCTTGCGCCGGTGGGCGCCCTTGCGCGGCGCCTTCGCCACAACGCCCGCCCACTGAAGATGCAGCTTCGTCCAGGTGTAGCCCCAGCCGAAGCCGTGATCCTTGATCAGATGCTCGTGGAAGTGCTTGACCGTAAAACCCTGGTAGCGCTCGCGGTAAAGCCGCTCCACTTCCTCCGCCCGATCGGCGGGAACCCGCCTGCCCGACGCCTGGCCGAGCCGGCGGTCGACAAGCCCAGCCTCGCCTTCCTCTTCGTAACGCCGCGTCCAGCGCCGGAACGTCCGCTCGCTCACGCCGAGCAACTCAGCCGCCTCTTCCTGGTTCAGCTCCGCCAATTCCCAGCGGTTCAGAACGTTCAAAAACACCGTCATGCGCACACCCTGAAGGGCTTCTGTCCAGCGCATCCAACCCCTCCAAAAAGGGCCGGATCTACCGGACAGATCGTGCGCTACCTAAACCGGACATATCGTCTGCTACCGACAAGTGACAATCAAACCGTTTACGAAAAGCAGAAGTGGTGCTATATTTCTCCCATGCGTCGGATTGAACTTGCTTTCCGTGTGTTGAAAGAAATCAGACGGCCACTGGAAAGCATGGCGCACAACCCAAACGCGAACCCAATCGGAAGGGCGAAATTTTTTGTTCCAAACGCGCGTAACCCATTGAAAAGTCCCGATTCAAAAAAATAAACGCTAGTAAACGCTAGCACTTTTACTAACGTTTACTAGCGTTTAGGCGCGTTTATTGGCGTTTACGCGAGCTGCGGTTCTCGTCGCCGGTTGCATCCGCGCCCGTTCGCCTCGTGGCCTTCACGCGAAGGCGCGCGCGGCCGCCTTGTGCTTGGCGATGAGGGCGGGCAGGTCGACGCCCTCGGGCTCTCCGTCGATGACCCGCCATGTGCCCGCGACCATCACCCGGTCGGCCCGATGGGCGCCGCAGAGCGCGAGCGCGGCTACGGGATCCTGCGCGCCCGAGAACCGCGGCTCGTCGAGCGTGAACAGCGCGAGGTCGGCCTGCAGCCCGGGCGCAATCGCGCCGATGTCGTCGCGACCGAGGCAATGCGCCGAGCCTTGCGTCGCCCAGCGGAGCGCATCGTAAGGGGTCACTGACGAAGGGCCGTAGCTCAGGCGCTGCAGCATCAGAGAGTGGCGAACGGCCTCCATCATGTTCGACGAATTGTTGGAGGCCGAGCCATCGACGCCGAGCCCGATGGCGACACCCGCCGCCTCGAGCTCCTTGGTCGGGCAAACGCCCATGCCGAACGCCATATCGGAGGCGGCGCAATGGCAGACGCTGACGCCTGCTTTCCCTAGCCGTTCGATCTCGCTCGCATTGAAATGAATCCCATGCGCGACCCATGTGCGGGGCGTGAGCCATCCGGCCTGCTCCAGGAGATCGACCGAGCGCACGCCGAACGTCTCGACGCTATAGACGTCCTCGTCGAGCGACTGGCAGAGATGGGTGTGCAGCCGGCAGTCGTAGCGCTCGGCGAGTTCGGCCGATCCCAGCATCACCCGCTTCGGCACCGCGAGCGGCGAGCAGGGCGCAAGGGCGACGCGAATCATCGCGCCCGGCTTCGCGTCGTGATAGAGGCGCAGCACCCGCTCGCTGTCTTCGAGGATCGTCTCCGAATCCTGCACGATCGAGTCGGGCTGCAAGCCCCCGTCCTTCTCGGAAATGCCCATGGATCCTCGCGTGACGGTCATGCGCATGCCGAGCTTGGTCGCCTCTTCGACCTCGATGTCGATCGCGTCCCTGATCGCCGGGGGGAAGAGGTTGTGATGGTCGGCGGCAGTCGTGCAGCCGGACAGCATCAGTTCGACGAGCGCCATTCGGATCGCGATGCGCAAGGCCTCGGGATTCATGCGATCCCAAACCCGCTCCATCGAAACGAGCCAGGGAATCAGTTCCTTGCCGAGGCCTGCTGGATGGGCGCGCGTCAGCGTCTGGTAGAAGTGATGATGCGCGTTGATGAGCCCCGGCAGCACGACATGGCGCGAGGCGTTGAACGTCGTATCGGGGGGAATTGTCGGCGATTGGCCGCGCGCGACGCATTCGACGATCTCGCCGCCCTCGACCACGATTCCGCGCTCGGAATCGGCTGCGAGGATGGCGAGCGGGTCCTTGATCCATAAGCGCATGCGATGGTTGGCTCCGTTTCGGCAGGCAAGAGAGCGGGCGCATAGGCGAGGCGGGTCGAAAGGTAAAGGCTTTTGGCTTGTGTCTTGCTTGGGTAGATCACCCCGGATGGCATGTTGAAAAATGTATTCGACGCGTGGAATTTCGGCCCTTATGGTGGACGTTCGCGGGGACGTGAACGACCATGCCTATGGCGTGGATCGAACGGGAACCTCGCTCACGGCGGAGGCGGCGTGGCAGCCGAACCGGCGATCGAGTTGGACTGCGGGAGGGATTTATATGCGCGTTGCGACAATGGCGGCGTTGGCTGGGGCGATCACGTTCGCCGGACCGGCTTTCGCCCTCGATAAGGTTACATTCGGCACCAACTGGGTCGCCGATCCCGAGGCCGGCGGTTATTACCAGGCGCTCGTCGACGGCACGTACACCAAATACGGGCTCGACGTCACAATCCTCCAGGGCGGCCCAATGTCGAACGGCGGCATGCTCCTGATCGCCGGGAAGATCGAATTCTTCATGGGCGGCGACATGATCGGCGACTTCCTGGCGGTGCAGAACAACATTCCGACCATCGCCGTGGCCGCCCACTTCCAGAAAAACCCGCAAATCTTCATGTCGCATCCGGGCGTTGGCTTGGACAAATGGCAGGATCTCCCCAACGCGAACCCCGCTTTCGTCAGCTCCGGCGCGGTTAACACATTCTGGGCCTGGATGCGGCTCGCTTACGGTTTCAAGGACGAGAACATCAAGCCGTACAATTTCAATTCGGCCCCCTTCATTGCTGAGCCGCATTCGATCCAGCAGGGGTATCTGACCTCGGAGCCGCTCGAGGTTGAAAAGCAGGGTGGTTTCAAGCCCAACGTCTTCCTGCTCGCCGATTATGGCTACTCCACCTATTCGACTCTGATCGAGACCCGCCGCGATCTTGTGGAGAAGCATCCTGATATCGTGCAGCGCTTCGTCGACGCCTCCACCATTGGCTGGAACCACTATCTCTACGGAGACAATTCCAAGGCCAATGAGGCGATCAAACGGGAGAATCCGGAAATCACGGATGACGAGATCGCCTTCTCGATACGCAAAATGAAGCAATTTGGCATCGTCGATTCAGGCGACACGCTGAAACTTGGAATCGGCGCGATGACGGACGAGCGCTGGAGCGGTTTTTATAATGAGATGGTGAAGTCCGGCGTGGTCCAGCCAGGCATCAACTACAAGAAGGCCTACACGCTCCAGTTCGTCAACAAGGGCGTGGGCCTCGACTTGCGCCCGAAGTGACGATCAGTTTCGTTCGAAGCTACTTCTTCGGCGCTGGCAACGCATTGTAGACATCGGGCGGCAAGACGGCGGAGACGCTGATCGTGACTTTGTCGTCAGGGCCGAAATTCTTGACCTTGTTGCTGACGGCTGGGAGGCTCTTGAGGAATGCGACGATTGCCTGCGCGTCGGCGTCCGTGAGGTGTGACAGCGCTGGATAAGGCATCACTGGGCTAAGCTCTCTTCCCTCGGGCGTTTTGCCGGTGCGGAACGCTGCGATGATCTGCTCGTCTGTCCATGCGCCGAGGCCGGTCTCCTTGTCGGGCGTCAGATTCTCTCCCACGAAGACGCCGGCGCCTGGAATTGCGAAGCCGACGTCAGATCCGCCGAGATAGCGCTTCATGTCGGGCGAGCCGAGCAGGGCGCCGGGTGTGTGGCAGTCCGAGCAGCCGGCGATCGTCACGAGAAAGCGGCCATGAGCGACTTGGGCGTCGTCCGCGGACGCCGGAAGCGCAAGGCACGCGGATGCGGTCAGGGCCCCCCCAAGGGCCGTGGCAAAGACGGTTTGACGCATGGTTCTCTCCTTCTCCGCTTTCGACGTAAGCTTCAGGCCCCGCTGGCGCCAGATATGGGAATTCCCTCCAAATGGGGGGGAACCGCCCAATGCTGCGAGGGATCCGGGCTATGCGCCATGGGCTGGATCGTTCCCCGCCACGCAACGCCCATCATCTGCGCCGTCTGGTAGGCCATCACGTTCCAGCCTTTCGCCGCTAACGCACGCAGGCCCGCCGCCACATGGGGCGACACCAAGTCATGAAAGATGACCATTGCGGTTGTTTCGAGGTAGGGCGCGCAAGCGAGCGCATCCCGGGTCGGAGCCTCCCCGTCGTGGTCGCCGTCGATGAAGGCGAACGACCATCGGGCACCCGCCTCGCCCAAACTGGCGACAGCCGCGGGGCTCGTTTCTGGAACGAGAATCGTCGTCGAGCCTCCGCCGGCCCCGCGAATCGCCTGCTCGAATTCGCGCCTCCACTCCGTATCGGCGAGCAGAGGTTCAACGACATGGAGGGGCGCAATGCCGGAGGCAACGAGATGGGCGGTGGACCAGCCGCGCCACGCGCCAATCTCGATTCCGCTCCGCCCTTTGAACGCGCGCGCGTTGGCGTACAGGATCGAAGCTTCGTCGCGATTGATGAAGCCGACTGTCGGATTGCGTCTGTCGACACGAAACGGATGGTCGATCTGCTTGCGGAAATAGGGCCAGGTCGAGGCGCTCTTGTCCGCCTCGATCATGTTCGGAAAGAGATGATCGAGAATCGGCGCTTCCAGGTTGGAGGCGACGTAGTCCTTAGCCATGGATCGGACCTCTAGCAAAGGAACGAAACGGCCGCGCCTGCATTCAATTTGGATCCATTTCGGGGAGCTTCTGTCGCGGCGCGCCGTGGTCTGAGGCGAATGGCACGCCGCCGTATCTGGCGTCAAGAATGGCGGGCGTCTCCGGGCGCTAGGCGCCGCAATGCAGCAAATTAAAGGCACTTGTACTTAACTTGTTCTCGCATTACCTGTTGTTCGACCCGAAAAGCGAGGTTTATGATGTCCATGATTCAGGCGCTCTGAGCAGCCAAGCGCGAGGATGACGTGGACAGTCGCAGGCGAATGTCGAAAAGCAAGGCGCGAGTTCTTGCAGTATGCTGGAATGCCGACGGCATGCGATTTGCACCACACGGGGAGGATGTCGCGGACTGAATGGACGCGGCGTAACGACGGGTTCGCATCATGAACAAGATTGCAACTCTGCCAACGAAAGAAGCGGCGATTCCGGTAGTCGCGCCGCCGCTCGTAACCTTGCGGGGAGTGCACAAGGTCTTCGCCAATCAAGTCACGGCTCTTGAGGGCCTCGACCTCGACATCCGGGCGGGCGAGTTCCTCTCGTTGCTTGGGCCGTCCGGCTGCGGCAAATCGACGGTTTTGCGGTTGTTGGCCGGGCTTACGGGGCCGACGCGTGGCGAGATCAACTGGGTTGCAGACTGTCCGGAACTCGGCTTTGTGTTTCAGGAGCCGACACTGACGCCGTGGAACGACGTGTTCACCAATGTTTGGCTGCCGTTGCGCCTTGCCGGAGTGTCGAAAGAAAAAGCTCGGCCGCGGATCGAAGAGGCGCTTGAGGAGGTCGGTCTGGCGGGTTTCGCCAAGGCGTATCCGCGCCAGCTCTCCGGTGGAATGAAGATGCGTGTATCGATCGCACGCGCTCTGGTGACGCGGCCGACGGTCCTCTTGATGGACGAGCCGTTTGCGGCCCTGGATGAAATCACGCGCCTCAAGCTCAACGACGATTTGGCGGCGCTCCGGACCTCGCTCGGGGCGACGGTGGTGTTCGTGACCCATTCAGTGTTCGAGAGCGTCTACCTTTCCGACCGCATCGTTGTAATGGCGGCGCGCCCCGGACGGGCGGTTGCTGAAATCATCGTCGAATCCCCGACCCAGACGCGCCAGGAAGGATTCCGGCTGTGCAAAGCGTACGCTGACACCTGCGTCCAGACTTCCGAAGCACTCCATGTGGCGATGGGAGATCGGCCGCCAACGATGCTCAAGGGCGGGGTGGCGTGAGCAAGGATGACTTTGTCGGCTATGCGGTGCCTGCGCTCACTTTGGGGTTGGGGCTAATAGCCTGGGAGGGGCTGGTCCGGTACTTCGCGGTCCCAACTTATCTATTGCCCGCGCCAAGCCTCATCATCGCCACGCTCTTCACCGATTGGCCGACGCTATCCGCGTCGCTGTGGGTGACGCTGTCGATCACGCTCAAGGCTCTTGGGATCGCGGTTATCGGCAGTGTCGGGCTGGCGATCCTCTTCGCCCAGTCGCGACTTGTCGAGCGTGCGTTCTATCCGTTCGCCGTCGCGATGCAGGTGACGCCAATCGTCGCCATCGCGCCCCTCCTGCTGATCTATCTTTCACCCGGCGTCGCGGTCCTGGTCTGTGCGTTTCTGGTGGCGTTCTTTCCCCTCCTGGCCAACACCACGCTCGGGCTGTCCTCGGCGGACCACAACCTGGTCGACCTGTTCCAGATGTATCGCGCCTCGCGCATGCAGCAGTTCATGTTGCTCAGGTTGCCCTCGGCCCTCCCGTATTTTCTTGCCGGACTTCGCATAAGCGGCGGACTAGCCCTCATTGGCGCGATCGTCGCCGAGATCGCCGCGGGGTCTGCCGGGCAGGGGTCTGGGCTCGCTTATCGCATCGTGGAGTCCGGATTTCGCCTGAACATTCCGCGGATGTTTGCTGCGCTGCTCTTGATTTCGGTGGCGGGGATCACAATTCATCTGCTGCTGACTGCGCTGTCGCACTGGTTGTTGCGCGATTGGCATGACAGCGAGCGCGGGCGAGAAACCTGAAACAAACCAGATAATCTGTCGTATCATGTCAGCCGGGGCGGGCGCTTTTGCGTCTGGGGCGCCGTCGAACGACCGAGTTCGCGCCGTAAGTATAAGGCGAGGTCAGATGAATATCGGGTATCTCAAGGTCGAGCGGCGTGTTGCGCCGCGGCGCGCCTCTGTTCTGCGGAAGCTTGGAATTTCCAATCTGGTCGATACGGCGATGTTCGACATTGCCTCCGCACATGAGGCGCTGGTTCGCCGTCAGGCAGTGCCCGAGCGGATATTTGCCGACGGCCTCGTCGTCGATGTTCCCGCGGGTGTGTACCATCCGCTGCCCGAACTCGAGCTCCGAGTTTTTCATTCGCAATATCAAGGCGATGAACCCAAACCTCATTGCCAAGACGCTCGAAATAGGATGCGGCTGCGGCATTATCTCGCTCTACATGGCCGCCAACTGGACATCGAGAACGGTCGCGACGGATATCTCGCAGATCGCCGTCGAGGCGACGATCGCGAACGCCAAGCTCAACAAGATCAATCTTACAGCTTTCCAGTCCGATCTGTTTGAGAAAATCGACGAGAAGGATTTCGACCTCATCGTTTTCAATACTCCGCTGGTCGACAAAAACCCGGAAAACGACATTGAGCGCTACAGCCTGTGTGATCCACAGGGGCGCATCACCAAATCTTACCTGCGCCAGGCGCGCCGCCACGTGTCAAAGGACGGCTTGATCATTTTTTCGATCTGCAACAATTCCGCCTATGAGGTGATGGACGCGATCGATCTCAATTATGAGATCGTCGGCCTTGAGTTGGCCTATAGTGGGTTTTGGCGGGCGATCGTCGGCGCGCGGAACTGACGGCAGGCAAGACAACATCCGGGTGTCTGAGGGCCGCAGACCTCGGCTGACGAGGCGCTGAAGCCCGGCGTGGCCGATTCTTGGCGTCGCCATCGGCGCGCATGATAGGAAACGGGCCTGGGCGCAGTTCCGCGCCCCAAGCGCGACTGGACGCGAGCCATGGCAGATACAAGTTCGACGTCTTCCGGCGGCTTCGCCGAGCCCCATCGCCGGGGGACGAGAAAATGGATCAGTCTGCTCGCTGAGCTCCCCTATTTTGCTATCGTTATCATCGGCATGGTTGGCGTTTCGTGGACCAACATGCTGGGCGTTTCTGTGCCCACCTACTGGGTCACTATGACCCCAATTGCCGGCCTTCTCTGCGTCTGCGTAGGCTGGGCGCATTTGCCGCGGGGTCGCAGTCGGCTCGAAATGGTCGCGCTTCAGTTTGGTCAATGGGCCGCAGTGCTCGTCGCGATGTATCTCATCCACGTGAGCAACATTGACGGTCTCGTTACACACGACGCGCTGGGGAGCATTCTGCTGACGCTGCTCGCGCTCGGAGTTTTTATTCCGGGACTGGACCTGCGAACCTGGAAGCTTTGCGTCGTGGGCGCTTTCCTTGCGCTTGCGGTGCCGTTTGTCGCTTGGGTTGCCGACGCCGGATTGTTCATATTTCTCATCGGCCTCGTGCTGATCGCGCTTGGATTGCTTGCCTGGTGGGGCACCCATCGCTCGCATCAGCGCGGCTGAGCCGTTCCCCCTTGGCGTCTGAGCCCGTAACCGCCTCGTTCCGGCCGTCGATGGCCGCGTGAAGCGGCGACACGTGTGCGTGATTGCTTCTGCGCGGGACTTGCGCGGGCATGCCGGATGGCGCCTAAAGAGCAGCCGACAGCAGGTTGGACGGGGCAACCGGCCGAGAGGGGGAGCTTCACTATCGCTGTGTGCGTTCACGACCTGGCCCGCGTAGCGGGCGCAAGAATAACGATAGGCGAGCCTCCACGAGTTGACGTAGTGTCCGCGTCCGACGGTTGGGCGCGCCCGGCATCCAACGGACGCGCGCTTGACCTTTCGACGCTCGCGCGGGCGGCGCCGCTTTTCGCTGTTCTTGCACTCTCCGGGTGTGCGCCGGTCGGTCCCAACTTTGAACGTCCCGCGGCGATCGTGTCGCCGCAGTTCAAGGAGATCAAGGGCTGGAAGATCGCCACGCCACGCGCGAACGAGCCGAAAGGCGACTGGTGGTCCGTGTTTCACGATCCCGAACTCGACCAGCTCATTCGGGTCGTCGCGGTGTCTAACCAGACGATCAAGGCGGACGAGGCCAATTATCGCCAAGCCTTGGCGCTCATCAATGAGGCGCGGGCCGGACTCTTTCCGACCATCAACGGCACGGGCTCGGGGACGCACGAATTACCCTCCAACACGATTCTGACCGCCGAGGCGTCGGGGTCATGGACGCTTGACATCTGGGGTCAGGTCCGGCGCGAGATCGAGTCGCAGCAGGCTGGCGCGGGAGCAAGCGCCGCCACGCTCGCCAACGCAACGCTTTCCGAGCAGTCGGCGCTAGCGCTTGCCTATGTGACGCTGAGAGAGGCGGATTCGCTCGAAAACCTACTCGAACAGACCGTCGTCGAGTTCAAACATTCGCTAACAATCACGCAAAACCAGTATAATGCCGGGACTGCCGCCAAGTCCGACGTGATCACCGCCCAGGCTCAGGTCCTGAACGCTCAGGCGGCGCTCATCGCCGCCGGCGTGACGCGCGCGCAGAGCGAACATGCAATCGCAGTCCTTATGGGCCGCCCGCCCGCGGGCCTGTCGATTCCGCGCGGTAGCTTGACCACCCATGTCCCGCCGGTCCCGATCGGGCTGCCGTCTTCGCTCCTTGAGCGAAGGCCCGACGTCGCCGCGGCGGAGGAGACCATGCGCCAGGCCAACGCTGAGATCGGGGTTGCCTTCGCCGGCTATTTCCCAGCCCTCTCGCTCAACGGCCTGATCGGCTATTCCGGCAATCCATTCGCCACAGAGTTCGGTCCGAGCAATCCCGTCTGGTCGTTCGGCGCGTCGCTTGCGCAGCCTTTGTTCAACGGCGGGCTCACGACCGCGCAAGTCGAGGCGCAGCGCCAGCTCTATGACGCGGACGTGGGGACCTATCGCCAGACAGTGCTGACCGCGATCCAGCAGGTCGAGGACGCGCTCGCGGGCATTCGCATTTTGTCGCGTGAGGTCAAGGTGCAGGTCGAAAACGTTCGCATCTCCCGGCAGGCGACGCAGATCACGCTTAACGAATATCAGGCCGGCACGCAGGCCTTCACCGCCGTCGTCACCGCCGAGACGCAACAGTTGGCCGCCGAAGAGTCTCTGCTGTCGACCCAAGGGCAGCTCCAGGCCGACGCGGTCGATCTGATCGTCGCGCTTGGCGGCGGCTGGAGCCAGTCGATTCTGCCTGACGTGACCGCGCAGACATCGGCAATTCCGCCCCATTAGCAGGGACCGGGAAAGTCCGGGAGGGGCGAATCTAAGCCCTTCTCGACCCGATCGAATCCCGAGAGCTTCATAGACAGTCCGCGAGCCCGGGCGCGATCATGGGCTTCCTGCCGGGCGCGAAGAATGCGCGGCCCCCTCAGCAAACCCTACAATGAGTTCCACAACGCGACCGCCGGCTCGTCTTTGTGGTGCTCGTAGCCGAGGATGCTGACGCTCGCCGTGCCGAGCAAGAAGAGACGCCCTTCCGACGGAGCAAGGCCGAGCCAGCGCGCCGCAAGCACCCTGAGGATATGGCCGCTGGAAAACACGATCGCCTGGTCATCCGCTGCGCGAAGGCGGCCAATGACGCGGTCGGCGCGGGCGCCCACCTCGGCTGGCTGCTCGCCGTTCGGGCATCCGTCGCGGAACAGGAGCCAGCCGGGACGCTCGCTCAGGATTTCGCTGCTCTTGCGCCCTTCGTAGTCGCCGTAGTTCCATTCGAGCAGGTCGGCATCGACCTTTGCCGCTTCGCCGAACCCAGCGAGTGCACAAGTGCGCGTCGCACGCTGAAGGGGACTAGTGAAAACCCTGTCAAACGTGAGTCCCTTAAGACGCTCGTGGAGCCCTCGCGCTTTGCGTTCGCCCTCTTCCGTGAGGGGAATGTCAGTGCGTCCCGTATGCTGGCCGCTCGCGCTCCATTCGGTTTCGCCATGGCGGACGAGATAAACGCAAGGAAGCATGGCAAACCCAATCCGCGACTTAGCCGCCAATGGCGCTCAAGATGCCGGCACCTTACCCCGTCTAGCCACGATCTGGATATGCGATCAGTCGCTGTTCGGTGCGTCGACGGCCTCCTGTTCGGGCGTAGTTCTCAGGTCGATGAACAAGAGGCGATCGTCCGAAGGCTCAAACGAGAGCGTGTTCATCGATTGGGCCTCGCCGCCGTTGGGCAGCGCTCACTAAGTATTGCCTTCGGGCGCTGCCGGTAAGTGGAACTAACAGAGTGCGCAGACGTTAAAGTCGCAGAGTTGGCCCCGCGACGTCTGGAAGGCCGGCCGGTCGACCAGGGCGTCGCCAGTCGGGTTGGTTTTCTTCTTCGTCGTAGCGGTTTCGGCGGGTAGGAGGACATGATGCAGAACGCGTTCTTGGCCTTGACGGCCGCAGGATTGGCCGGTCTCAGTGGATACGGGATCAACGCGCAAACGTCTCCTGTGCAAACTGCCCAGGTGGTGAATTCCACGCCAGACTATACTCGAGAAGCAGGTGTCTTTTCGCAATGGTTGAGCTCTGACGCGCCCCAATGCGTGGCGGTATCCACGATCGGCTCGGTAGCTCACCTTACCAAGCTCACGCGAGAGCAATTCCAATTTGTCCGCGCTCTCTATATCGCCATCCCCCCGATTTCGCGTGCGCTTCCTCCTGGAGACAGCGCCGTGATCGCGAGCGTGAACGGCCGCTCGATGATTGCGCTCGTATCTGGCGGTGAAACCTGCGCGCGCTTCCTTGCTCCAGATTTCGTTCTGTCTATGCTAACTCAAGTCGGCAAAGGCGAGAGTGTAGCGGCCGGAGACCCGATTTAGGGATCTCGAGCTCATCCTGCTCTGTCTGCGGCGGCGGCGTCTCAGACGGAGACTGACTTGGGCGAGGCTACGGGTAATTCCCGGCATGTCTCTGAACGATTATCACAATCAAGCCTCGCCCCCGCTATTGCCGGAGCCTCCGTTCCCTTCTATTCAGATCGAATGTGATTGAGTCGACGCTCGCGCCGCACCCTAAGTAAGGCGTCAATCTGGCGGCCGATCGCACGGGGATCGGGGCGATACGATGCGGACATATGTGGCGGCGCTGGCCCTCATTGCGGGTGTTTTCGCCGCCCCGGCTTTAGCCGCAGACTTGCCGGGGAAGCCGGTTCCAGAGAAAATCGTCGCTCCAGACTTGCCGTCGAGCTGGCACTACGAGATCACCGGCTACGGCTGGGGAACGGATGTCGCTAGCCAGACGGGGGTCGGACCTTTTCCCACCTCGGCTTCCTTCATCAACTTCCTGAAAATTCTCCAACATTTTCAGGGCGGGTTGATGACCTCCTTTGTCGCCCGCAACGACAATTTTATTGCGGGCATTGATGTTATCTTGTCGCGCATCGGTGGGGGAACCAACTTTAAGGACCCGACCAGCGCGCTGTTTGGCGACCACGCTAATCTTACACTGACACAGGCAATCGCGACCGCTTTCGGAGGCATGAGGTTTCCTGTTGGGCCGCCGAATCTCCAGCTTTATGGCACCGTAGGCGTTCGCTATTTCTACAGCCGCACGGCGCTCGATCTGTCGTTTCCGGTGAGCGGTTTCCCACCCTCCGGCTTCGCCATTACAAAAAATTGGGCTGATCCCGTCGCCGGTCTCGCAGCTCACTACGCCATCAACGACAAATATTTCATCAATTTCCTGGCGGACATGGGCGGGCTGAGCAACAGCGCCACGGGTCAGGTTCTCGGCTCGGTTGGCTACAGTTGGACGCCTGCGTTCTCGACAACGCTCGGCTACCGCGTCCTTTACACCTACTTCCGCGACGACAACGGAGCCCTCCACGACTACCGCTATCAGTCGTGGATGTACGGGCCGTTTGCCGGGGCCAAATACGCATTCTGATCCGGAGCGCTGTTGCGAGCGCTCACCAGTTCGCGAGCGCGCGCGTGACACTCTTCATAAATGCTGCTCGCCTGAGCGAAGCGTTGAAGTCCATATTGTACAGGGCCAGGTACTGGAACTCGCCTTTTGGATCAATCAGCGCGCGGATGTTGTCACGCACGAAGCGCCGTGGCGGGTCTTTTTTTGCCGCGACGCCCAGCCTGCCTTCGCCGTAGGCGCAAACGGCGGCCATGCGCTTAATGTTGCGCAGGTTAGGATGGAAGAGCCCGGACTCGTCGACGCGAACTGAGACGCCCGGCACGAACACGCGTTGGAAATAGCCTTGCATGATCGCCGGCAGGCCGTCGAACCAGACCGGAAACACGAGCACGAGCGCTTCCGCTGCCTGCAAGCGCTGAACGTAGGCTTCGACTTCTCGAGTATTCGCGCTCGTATCGACGTAATGGAGTAGCCCCTCCCGCGACATGACCGGGTCGAACTTTTCCGCGTAGAGGTCGAGATCATCGACGATATGCCTAGCGGAGCGCAGAACCTCAACAACGCGCGCGTGCAATGCAGCGACGAAGCTCGTTTCCAGCGGATGCGCGAAGACGACAAGAATCCGCACGTTACGCTCCGGCTGGCTCCACGCGTCGATTCCGAGCCTGATCACCGCGCTCAGCGGCAATGAGAAATTCGATGCGTGGGGCAGCGATCAGCATCTCGCGGATTTCGTCCTCGAGCACCCGATCCGCATTGGTGACCCGCTCGCGCAAATGCATGAGCTCGAGCCACGATTCGATCAGATAGGCTTCTTCATAGCGGCCGAGGTCGCCCGCGTCCTCAAAGATTCCCCACGCGAACGCGCCGTCGCGGCGACGTTCAAATCCGAGCTCGTCTAGAGCTTGCACGAACGCGGCGCTGTCTTTGGGGTCGATCCGGTATTCAATCTTGACCAGGACGGGGCCACGATCGTTATCGATTTCCGCCCGGGTTTCTGGTAGGCTCCAATGCTGGGAGGGCGACAGGTCAAGCGCCCCTCGCTGCAGCTTCCATCCCCAGGTGAGGGGAATCGCCGCAACCGCGCCTCCGGCGGCGATGAGCAGTGCGGCCGAAAGTCCGGATCTCGCGGCGATTTCGCCCCAAGCCGCGCTGCACAAAGTCATCGTCCCATAAATGACGGTCAGAAACACCGCGAGGCCACGGCCGCGCACCCAATCTGGCAAGACATTCTGTGCGGAGGTATAAAGGCAGGTCAGGTTGTTGATCCACGCCACTCCAGCGAGCAGGCAGGCGCAAAGCGCAATCGGGAGGTCTTGGCCGATGGCGAACAGCGTCAGCGCGACGGCGGTCAGAATCGTGCCGACCGCGACCAGCCGATCGGCGCCGAACTTGCGACGAAGTTTCTCATGTCCAAGCGATCCGAAGATCGCTCCAGCGCTGATTGCGCTCAGCAGGATCCCGTAGTGCTCCGCGCCTTGTCCGGTTCGCCTAGCGATCAACGGCAAGAGGCCCCAGTAGGCGGCGGTAAACGGATAGATCGCAATCGTTCGCGCCAGCGTAGCCCATAGAAGCCGATTGTTGGCGGTGTGGCGAAGGCCGGTACGCAGTGCGCTGCTCAGTCTTTCGGCGGGCAGAGACGCTCTCTGCCGCCCTGGCGCGCGCCACCAGGTGAGCGCGGCGATCACCGCGAGATTGGCGCCGACAAAAATCCAAAGCGGCGCTGCCGCCCCGTAGCGCACGATGATGAAACCGCCGAGCGCAGGACCGAGTGTACGGCTGAGGTTGTAGCCGACGCTCTGCGCAGCGATGGCCCCCGGCATCACGGGCTTCGGCACGAGTTGCGGCACGATCGATAGCCATGCCGGCGTGTTAAGGGACCAAGCCGCGCTGAGGACAAACGTCGTCAAAAGCAACAGCACCGGAGACACGAAATCGAGCGCCACCACCGCCGCGAAGATCGTCATTAGCGCGGCGATCGCGTAGGAGATGGCGATGATCATCCGACGCGGATCGACGATGTCGGCGATGGCGCCAGCAGGAAGTGTGAACAGAAAAATCGGCAGCGTGGTTGCCGTGTGCAGCAGCGAGACGTCGAACGGGTTGAGGTCTAACGTCGTCATCAACCAGCCGGACGCCGTATCGTACATGGCGATGCCGATCAGCCCGCAGGTGCTCGCCGTCCAAACGATAGCGAACGCCGGATGGGCGAACGCGCCGAGCATCGTCGACCGGCGGGAAGGCGGCTCCTGAATGAAGCGTAAGTTCATCTCAATTCGCTCCTCGCCGGACTCACGCGACTAGCGTGAACCGAGCGTGCAGCTCTCGTCCTTTTTAAAGATCCTGGGTCACGCCGCCACACGCCTCTCGCAACGGGCTGGGGCCGCGTGCGTCATTTTCGCATGCCATAGCAGGCTAGAGAAAGGTGTTCACTGTCAAAACAAGTTGAGCAAAATTCCGCTCCACAATCGCCACAGGCTCGCGAAATTTGTCGAGTTCGTGGCGGCGGACTTTGCGATGCGGAACAGAGGCGTGTTTTCGCAACTGTTTTTCGCACCTCGTATGTTGCGCCCGCCGCAATTCGCGCGAATTGCGGCGGGCCCACTTTTTGGGCAGCCGCAACCATGACCCAGGCGCTTTTTTGCACTGCGGCACCTTGAAACTTACGCGTTGTTCGCCATTTGATCCTGAGGTTCGGCAGGTCGTAGCCGCCCGATTTCTCGCTCTTCCAATGGGGATCTTGTTGTCCAGCGAGTCCACCGCCAAGTCGGGCGCGCCTGCAGCGGGTGATTGGGGCGTTTTCGGCAACTGGGCGTTCACGGTCATGCTGATCGCGAGCTCCGCGTCGAACGTTGGATTTGCGATGTTCGACACCTCGTCGAACTGGCTCATGACCAGCCTCAATCCAGATCCGATGATGGTGTCGGCCGTCCAGGTCGCCACCACGCTGCCGATGTTTCTCCTGACTCTGCCCGCGGGAGCGATGACCGACATCATCGACGCGCGCCGCATGTTGATCGGCGCTCAGATTGCGGTCACCGCGATATCGATCGTTTTCGCAGGCGTCGTGACGATGCATTTGGCGACGCCGGCTGTGCTGCTGGCGACGGCGTTTCTTTTGGGAGGCACCGGCGCGCTGGCGGCGCCGGCATGGCTGGTCATCACGCCGATGCTGGTCCCGAAGCGCGATTTCGATAGCGCCATCGCGATCAACAATGCGAGCTATAATGTCAGCCGTGCGCTCGGTCCAGCGATTGCCGGGTTGGGGATCGCGACCTTCAGCATCGGTTTGCCGTTCTGGTGTTTCTGCGCCGGCAATATCGCCGTCCTCTTCGCGCTGCTGTGGTGGCGCGCTCCGCGCCGGACAAAAGAGACCCTTCCTGCGGAGCGCCTCTTCAGCGCGCTCCGCACTGGCTTGCGCTACGCCAGAAACAATCGCGACATCGACGCGACCCTGATCCGCGCAGTCGGCTTTTTTCCGTTCGCGAGCGCCTATTGGGCACTTCTGCCTCTGGTCGCACGCACACAGATGCACAATGGACCGGAAGTCTATGGCATCCTTCTCGGCATGATCGGCGTAGGCTCGATTTTTGGATCGTTCGCGCTCAAAAGTCTCAAGGCGCGCCTCGGTCCAGATCGACTGGCGACACTGGGGACCCTCGGCACGATTCTCGCCCTTTGTCTCTATGGCGCTGCCCGAGAGCCCGTCGTCGCCGCGCTCGCGAGCCTGATCGCCGGCGCGTCGTGGATCACGATAATGACAACGCTGTTCGTCTCAGCGCAGGTGGCGTTGCCGGAGTGGGTGCGCGGGCGGGGCCTCGCGATTTTTCTCACAGCGTTTTTCGGCGCGATGACGCTCGGCAGTGCGGTTTGGGGCAGGGTCGCCAGTGTCCAAGGCGTGCCTACCGCCCTTTTTCTTGCCGCGGCGGGTGCAGCGATCGGGATGATCGTTACCGCGCGGTGGAGACTGCAAACTGCCGCCGCGTTGGATCTCACTCCATCGATGCATTGGCGGACGCCTGTGTTTGTGCATCCGATTGAAGACGACCAGGGGCCTATTCTGCTCACGGTCGAATACTTGATCGAACCGAGAAACCTTAAACCCTTCCTTGCCTTGATCCATGAAATCGGCCTTGAGCGAAAGCGCGATGGCGCTTATGCGTGGGGCGTTTTCGAGGACACGCAGGTCAGCGGCCGGATCGTCGAGACCTTTCTCATTCAGTCGCTGCTCGAACTGAGGCATCTGCGCACGCGGGTGACGATGGCTGACCGCATGATTGAGGAGCAAGCCCGCGCATTTGTTACGCAGCCGGTGAAGGTGACCTTTCTTGTGGCGCCGAAGCGCCATCGTCAGAAGAGGCGAAAAGGATCGAGGCGGTTTGCGCCTCGGGCGGCCCGTGAACCCGCCCCGATCGGATAGCGGGCTTAGGATAGTCTCGTTTCGTTGGAGGCAACCGCGCCATTGCGGGCAGGGCGCTTCGAGTCCGCGATCGGCTTCGCCATCACGCGAAGCACCTCGTCCTCCGTCGCGACCCTGCTAAAGCGATCGATCGCGCCGACGCGTTCGAACGCTTCGTGCAGGTAAGACCCGAGGGGCGGGCAAGCCCAGAAATCATAGCCGCTCCAGGCGATCGCCTCGCTCCAGAGATGGACGAAGCTCGCGCCGCGCGCTGCGTTCTCCGCCCATTCGCGATAGCTGGCTAAGAACATTTTCCAAAATTGCTCGGGCTCGATCGGATAGCAGACATGCGGATCGAGCGCATGCTGGCTAAGGTTGTGCTTGTCGAGTACGGGCGTCAGCAGGAACGGGCCTATCGCGCCCCATCGCTGGTCGACATCGATCGCGGCGTCCGCCGCGGCAATCAGTTCAGTCAGAGCCGGGCTCGCCCGCGGAAGTCTCAGCACCGCATTGTTGACGAGGCTTGTCCCGAGCGCGTCCGCCTGACGGCAAAACACGAAGCCATCGTTCCCAAGAGCCGGCTTGCTCAAGCAGAGCATGTCGGTATCGACCCAGCAGCAGCCTGTCTCTCGCATCATCCGATAGCGAAACATATCGGCGAAGTGGGCGAGCGACGGCTTGCCGTTGGCGATGAATCTGTGGGTCAGCGATTCATCGGGGCAGATCGTCCGCGCGTCCGCGTGGCACACTCCTCGAGGGAGCTCGAGATGCGGGTCATAGGTGAAGACGCGCAGGCTCAATCCCGCTTGGGGAAATGAACTGAGGCATGCGTAAGCGAATGGGTTGAGGTTCCCGTGCCAGAAGGACGCGAATTCGCAGTCGTCGACCAGAGTCACTCGATCCTCGCCAGCACGTTACGGCCGGCTTCCTCCCACTCGTCGAAGAACGTCTCGGTCGTCAAATCCCCGCGCGATACGAATTCGCAATAAACGTCGAAGATCCAGCTCGCATGGACGTCATCGAGCAGAACATGCCGGCCGCGCTGGCCGCTAGCGATATGAATGCAATTGCTCATGTCGGAGCGGCAGACTTCGTCGGTGTGACCGCCGTCGACGTGAAAAATGTCAAATGCAAGCTCCGCGCGGCGGCTGACCAGCCAAGGGAGAACCTCGCGCGAATCACCTGTAAACAAGTGCACGCGGCCAGGGAATTCCCCTTTGAGGAAATCGACGCATTCGGCCGTGTAGGCATGCGACATGATGTCGACGCCATAATATTCGAGTCGCGAATTCGACGATAGCGCCAGCAGCGCGCTGTGGCCGGCGTTGACGCCGACTTCAAGCAGCCGCTCTTTGAACCGAAACGCCCGCCACGCATTGCGGCGAGCCGGGGCAAGCCCGATCTCGGGAGGCTGATCGGCATAAAGCTCGTCGAGATCGGCGTAGAAAATGTTGCCCTCCAGGCGTTCGCCGGATTGCTTCACGAGTTCAGCAATGCGCTTGAGACGCGAGCGGAACCGCTCGCCGAAGACCTCCTCAAGGGTGTCGCGCGTTATCGAATAGTCGGGAATCTCGTTTGGAGGGATAGGCTTCCCGGGAAGAAGCCTGCGGCCGCTCATTGTTGCAAAGCCTTCGTTGTCGACCGCGGTCTCCTGCCGGTCCTTGGTTGTTTCCGCGCCTATGGCACAGTTTCGACAGCCAGTGGAATGGCGATCATGACGATTGCTTGTCCCGCCCGGTGTTTGTTCGCGCGATTGGCTTGATTCTTGAGTAAAGTAATTCCTATATTCAACGGCTATATATCTCCCAACCGGCACGATTGGGAGGCTGCGCTCGGCTCGCAACCGTTGGGCGCGTTGCGAGCGGGCGGAGCGGGTGTGAATGCGCGGTAATCTGCGGATTGAGGGCTATGCGATTGCGTCCGCCGACGGGATGATCGCGGACGCGACCGGATATATGCCCGACTCGCTCAAATTCGAGGCCGACCAGCGTTTTTTCATTGAGTCGCTCGATCGGGTGCAGGTGGTTTGCCACGGCCGCCTGTCGCACGAGGGCCACCCCGAATCGCACGCGCGCCGCCGCTTGATCCTCACCCGGCGCGTGCCAGGGCTCGCCCCCGCTCCTGACAATCCGAACACCTGGCTCTGGAACCCTGCCGGCGCCACATTGGACGAGGCGTGCGTGGCGGTCGGATGTGGCGACGGCACATTGGCGATCGCGGGAGGAACTGATGTTTACAGCCTGTTTCTCACGATTGGCTATGACGTCTTTTATCTGGCGCGGGCCGAGCAGGTGCACCTGCTCGGCGGCGTGCCCGTTTTCCACCAAGGCCGGTTAGGCCAGTCGCCTGAGGACGTTCTTCGCGAGGCGGGTTTGCAGCCGGCGGAAACCTGTCGGCTCGAGCACGAGGTGTCCCTCGTCAAATGGACCGCCTGATTTCGGCGGGACATAGTCGGGCAGAGTCCACCCGCCGGTGACGCACTTCGGATCGGTTGAAATGGCGCCTCCCCTTCAACTCGCCCATATTCACCAATAGGAAGCACGGCTCGAGGGCCATCGAGCCGTGCTTCACTTCCCGTCGGTCGAGCTTTAGCGGTGCCTCTCATGGATGAGCGATGACGACTGAGTCCGTGAACCGCGCAGAGTCCGTGGCGGCGCTGCTTCCGCTCGTCCGCTATGGCAGGCGCTATCTCGGTCGTGCGGGCGCCGCGCTCGCGGCGCTGACAATCTCCTCTGCCGCGACATTGGCCGTGCCGTTCGCGCTGCGTTCGATGATCGATTTCGGCTTCTCGAAAGAGAGCGGCGGCGCGATCAACGTCTATTTTCTCGCCATGGGCGCCCTTGTGGTTGTCATCGCGCTGGCGGCCGCCATCCGGTATTATCTGGTGACCACGCTCGGCGAGCGGGTGGTCGCCGATTTGAGACGCGATGTGTTCGCGCATTTGTCGCGTCTCGACGCCTCATTTTACGACAGCTCGCGAACCGGCGAACTGGTGTCTCGTCTCACCGCCGACACAACGCAGATCAAGGCGGCTTTCGGCGCCTCGGCCTCGATCGCCTTGCGCAACCTCTTTATGTTCGCCGGCGCAACCGCGTTGATGATCTATACGAGCCCCAAACTGTCGGCTTTGGTGCTGGTCGCTATACCCGTCATCGCTGCGCCGCTGATCGCCTCCGGACGGGTGGTCCGCGGGCGGTCGCGGCGCGCACAGGATACGCTCGCGGAGGCGACCGCCTTTGCCTCGGAGAGCCTCGGCGCCGCCCGCACAATGCAGGCGTTTGGCGCCGAGGGCGCCAGTCAGGCGCGTTTCGGCGACGAAATCGAAAGCGCCTATCGCGCGGCGCGTGACGCTGCCGCCACACGTTCTCTCCTCATTGCGATTGCGGTTTCGCTCGCCTTCTGCAGCGTTGTATTCGTGCTGTGGCTCGGCGCGCGCGACGTGCTGGCGGGACGCATGAGCGGCGGACTTTTGTCGCAATTCGTGCTGTTTGCGGTGCTGGGCGCAACCTCGCTCGGCGAATTGTCGCAGGTCTGGAACGAAGTCTCCGCCGCTGCCGGCTCGGCCGGCCGGATCGCCGAACTTCTGGCCGTCAGTCCGCGCATCGTCGCGGCGGCGAGGCCGACGCGCATGCCTTCGCCTCCGCGCGGCGCGATCGAATTCAGGCATGTCGCCTTCTCGTATTCGAGCGCGCCCGAAATTCGTGTCCTGGAAGACCTCAGTTTCTCGATCGAACCGGGCGAACGGGTCGCCATCGTCGGCCCCTCCGGGGCCGGCAAGTCGACCATATTCCAGCTCATCATGCGCTTTTACGACGCCGACGAGGGCCAGGTTTTTGTCGATGGCGTCGACGTGAAGGCGGTCGATCCAAAGGATCTGCGCGCGCGCATCGCGCCGGTCCAGCAGGAAGCTGCGATTTTCGGCGCCACGGTGGCTGAAAATATTGCCTATGGGCGCGCCGAGGCGAGCGAGTTCGCAATCGAAGAAGCGGCGCGGCGAGCGGCGGCGGACGGGTTTGTCCGTGAACTCGGGCTCGGCTATGCGACAAAGCTCGGCGAGCGCGGCGTGACGCTCTCCGGAGGGCAGAGACAACGGCTCGCGATCGCGCGGGCAATCCTCAAGGACTCGCCAATCCTGCTGCTCGACGAAGCGACGTCAGCGCTGGACGCGGAGAATGAGGCGCTGGTGCAAAGCGCGCTTGACGACGTGATGACCGGCCGTACGACGTTGGTGATCGCGCATCGGCTTGCGACGGTTCTGAAGGCCGACCGAATTCTGGTAATGGAGGCCGGTCGCATGGTCGAAGAGGGCGATCATTCCTCGCTTGTGGCGCGTAACGGCGTCTATGCGCGCCTGGCGCGGCTGCAGTTCGAATCCGGTGCGGCCGCGCTTAGCGAAGCAAATGCGGCCAGCTAGCGGCGGCCTCACTTTTGCGGTCGACGGCCCTTGCAATTATGGTAGAGGTCTCCCGCCCGCGCTTTGTCGCGATGGCGTTCGAAGGCGCCCTGACGGGGCGCGTTACTTTAGGCGAAGCAGAGTGACCATTCGATCGACAACACTTGCGCGCGAGGGCCGGGTCGCTAGGTCGACGCCGGCGCGGCCGTGGGACGGGGTTCTCGATCATCTTGTTCTGCTCAAGCCCCGGGTTATGTCGCTCGTCGTCTTCACCGGTGGCGTCGGTTTCGCGCTTGCGCCTGCGCAAATGGATTGGATGAAGCTCCTCACGACGCTTTCGGCCATGGCCGGAGGGGCAGGGGCCTGTGGCGCGCTCAACATGTGGTGGGACGCCGACATCGACGCCAATATGGCGCGAACGGCGATGCGCCCGATCCCGCGCGGCGTCGTGCCTCCGCTGGAGGCGCTGGCGATCGGAATTCTGCTCTCAATCGTGTCGGTGACCGCGCTTGCGATCAAGGTCAACGTGTTGTCGGCAGCTCTGCTGGCGCTGACCATCGCGATTTATGTTCCGCTCTACACCATGGTTCTCAAGCGCACGACATCGCTTAACATCGTCATCGGCGGCGCCGCTGGAGCGCTGCCGCCCGTTATCGGATGGGCCGCCGCGACGAATAGCGTCTCGGCCGGCTCGATCGCGATGTTCCTCATCATCTTCTTATGGACGCCGCCGCATTTTTGGGCGCTCGCTTTGTGCCGCAGCGGCGACTACGAGCGGGTCGGGGTGCCGATGCTGCCCAATGTCGTCGGGCCGGTTAAGACCTGTCGGCAGATCGTGGCCTATTCACTTCTGCTCGTTCCAGCGTCGCTCGGGCCGATGCTGATTCCTGGCGTCGGGCTTCTCTACGGCGCCATCGCGACTGCGGCGAACGCAGGATTTCTTTGGCGCGCGTTCGCCCTGTATCGCCTGCGGGCCGCTGATGAATCGGCGCGGCGCAAGGCGGCGATGGGCCTGTTCGGCTTCTCAATTCTCTACTTGTTCGTCCTGTTCGCAGCAATGCTCGCCGAGGTCATGCTGCGGGGACACGTTTAACCCTGGCGGCTCCCACGCGCCCGTCACCGGAGCGCGAAACGGACCTCGGGCCGCCGCAACGATGTCAAGATGCCAAACCCTGACCCAAACGTTAAGCGACGCAACTGGATCGTGCTGATCGTCCTCGCCGCTGTGGCTCTGGCGATGTACGCCACCCTCATAGTCAAGATGAAGACCGGGTGACGCCGCCATGAACATCATCCGCGAGTTGCCGCATGTGCTCGCCATCATCAATGCGGCGACCATCGTCGCGCTCTTGCGCGCCTACAGTCTGATCCGCGCTCGCGATCGCGAGGGGCACCGGCGCACGATGTTCGTCGCCATCGGCCTCGGCGTCGCATTTCTCGCGGTCTATCTTGTGTATCACGCGTTCGCGGGCCTGGCGAAATTTGGCGGCTATGGCGTGATCCGGCCGATCTATTTCACGCTGCTCGCGATTCACGTGTTTATGGCCTTCGTTGTCGCGGTCCTCGTGCCGGTGACCTTCTACAACGCGCTCAAACAGCGGTTCGCTACGCACAAGCGGCTGGCACGTTTCACGTTCCCTTCGTGGCTCTTTGTCGCGGTCTCTGGCCTCGTCGTCTACGTGATGGCGGTCCACCTCTACCCGTTGAACGCCAGCTGACCGTTCCATGACTCAAACGGCGCAAACCGTAACTTCTCTCCACCGCGCGCGACCCGCCGCCGGCTCGAGGAGCGCAGTCCAACGCGAGCTCGTCGGATGGGCTTGGCTGGCTGTCGGCGCGCTTGCGATCGCTGGCGTGTTCGCGCTTCTGCTGGCGCTGTCGCGAATTCCGGGAATGGAGAAGACGCCGTTCTGGCCGATCGACTTCTTCTACAAGGGCCTGGTGATCCACGTCGTGTTCTCGCTTGTGATCTGGCTGCAAGGCATTTTCGCATTTCTGGTCAGCGTCGCGACCCTGAAGCTCGCCGACAATGACGTGCGCGCCGCGCCGCTCGGCCGGATCGGGCAGGGCGCCGTCCTCCTGGCTTTCCCCTGCCTTTTCGCGCCGGCTTTCCTCGAGGCGACGCAGCCCGAGCTCACCAATTACATCCCGATCATTCGTCATCCTGCTTATGACATCGGGCTGATTGTGTTGGCGTTGGGCGCGCTGGCGCCGGTCGTTCGTCTGTTGCTCAATCTCCCCGGACGGCTTGCTTCCGCGCCGCCGTTTGCGGTCGCGATGTCACTTGGCGGATTCGTCTACATTCTGGCGCTCGTTTGTTTTGCCGTCGCCACGACGCTGCTCGCACATGCTGGCGAATTGGCCTCGCGCGAGGAATTGTTCTGGGGCGGCGGCCACGTGCTGCAATTCGTCTACGCCGCGCTCATGGTGACGAACTGGTCGCTCCTTGCCCGCATGAGCCTGCGCGAAAAGGCGGTCGATAACCGCATCTTCCTTGGTTCGGTCGGTCTCATCGCGCTGATCGCAATCGCCGCTCCAGCATTCTACGCAGCTTTCGCTCCCTTCTCCGACCATCAGCGTGAAGCGTTCCGGTTCCTGCAGTTTGGGATCGCCGCGCCGACGCTGATCTTCGCGATTTCGCTTGTGGTCCGCGCGCGTCGCTCAATCGGCCCATGGCCCTGGCGCGATCCGGCGTTCTTCGCCCTTGCGGTTTCGCTGGCGCTCTTCGCGCTCGGCGGAATGATGGGCTTCCTGATCGACGGCTCCGACACGCGCACGCCCGCGCACTATCACGCGGTCATCACCGCAGTCAGCGTCTCGAGCGCCGGCATGCTGCTCACTTACGGGCTCAAGGAACTGGGCAAGCCGCCTGCGCCAGCCCGGGCGACGCGCATCCTCATAGGCCTCTACGGCGGCGGTCAGTTTATCGCCTCGATCGCGATGTTCGTCGCCGGCGGCTATGGCGCGCTGCGCAAAACCCCGTCTGGCGCCGGATCGCTCGACACCGTCGCCGCAGCCGGCATGGCGGTGCACGGCATCGCTTCGATCTTCACCATTCTGGGCGGCGCGGCTTTTGTGATCGTCGCCATCCGGGCGTTGTGGCGAGCGAGTCCGGCGCGCTCGGCTGTATGAGGCCGGCCTATTGGCCGCGGATCGGTTCCGGAATCCCGCTTTGCTTCATCGCACGGAACGCCGTGTGCCGCCTTAGCAAGTCTTCCAAATCGCCTTTGGACAAGATGCATTGTTCGGCGTCAGCGCGCACCAAATTGGCGTGGCGCTCCAGGCTCTCTAGCCGCCTCGGATCGCGCTCGCAGCTTGCGACCGCCGTCAGCACCTCGACCAGTCGTATCAGGACTGCCGGGGATCCGCGGGCGTTCTGTCGGATCATGTTGAACATGGTGTCGACCAGCCCATCGTAGTCGATGCTCGGGACAGACAAGGCGACTCGCTCATCGCGCAGCACCACGCCGGTTGACAGGCGCCTCGGCACGAGGTCGCAGAGTGCGGCGCCCAATCGGTCGAGAACGCTGATCGCGGTATCGGGATCGTTGATGCCGGGGGAAAGCGCGCGAACGGCGACTTCGACCAACTGCCGAATCGCATATTCGAGGTCGGCAGAGCTTACACGTGTCGACCCGAGCGCCGTCGCGGTGCGGATCGCCGCCTCCGCCCCGTCTACGCGTGGGAGCAGGAGAGCGACAGGCGTGCCGGGAAAGACATAGTCGCCTGGCCGGACCAGAAGGCGAATCGCCGTGTCATGGGCGGCCGCCCACGCGGCCAGACCATCGACGTCCAACTGCTGCAGGTACCCGCGCCTCACGTCCGATATTGGAATCGCGCCGCGCCAGAAATCGGCGGGAGGCGGAGCGGGTGGGGCGGTTTCGGTGGTTAGGCGGCCTATCGCCAGCCACGCCTCATCCCCGACTAACGCGACGACCGTATCGACATTGATGCGGCCGGCCATGTGCCCGACGAAGTAAACCAGCGTGCCGACACAAACGAACGCGAGGAGTATCCCGATACTCAGCGCCAAGTGGGGGACGAAGGCTCCTTCGCTCTCGGTGCGGACGCTGCGCAGTACGATAAGCGAGTAGGAAAACGTGCCGAGAAAAGCGCCCAGTGTGAACTGGTTGCCGCGATCACGAGTAAAATTCCGCAACAGGCGCGGACCCATCTGCCCTGCTGTAAGCGATAGGGCGGCGATGGCGATCGAGAATACAGTGCCCGCCACGCCGATCGTCGACGAGGCGACTGCCCCGAGGAGCGTGCGAGCGCCCGTTCCTCCTCCATTGTAGAGCCAGGCGCTGTCGATCAGCCAGTCGGGGACGACGCCGCTTCGATCGAGGCTGACGAGACCTTCAGCGAGCAGGATCCCGACGATCACCATGGCGGCCGGGAGCAGCCAGAACATCTCGCTCATGTCGCTTAACAGCTTGCGCAGGCGTGCCGTCATGGCTTGCACTCGATCGTAGCGCTCCGCGCCTCGCAGCCGTTATCGTGCGTGGCCAACCGGCGCTCGGAAGAGTCAAGTCGTCGCGTCAGCGATCTTGCTCCAACTCGGTCGCGCGCAGATGGACGACCACAAGGCCGAAGAGAGCGAGCGCAAGCGCCTGATGGGGCAAGGCAAGCCCGATCGGAACAACGGCAAGCAGCGTCGCAATGCCGAGCGCGACCTGCAGGAGAGCAATTGCTGCAAGGACGAATGCGCGGCTCGCAAGCGGCGATCCCGGCACGGTCCGCAGCGCAACGATCGCCTGAACGATCGCGAAGGCGACAGCAGCATAGGCGATCATCCTGTGGTCGAACTGCGCGGTCGCCGCATCGCCGAATATCGCTTGCAGCGGATTTGGGCGAAACGCCTCGCCTGGAACAAGGCTCGCTCCCATGAGCGGCCAAGTGTTGTAGACGAGGCCGGCGCGTAAGCCGGCGACGAGGGCGCCAAGCCCAAGCTGACAAAAGATGAGCGCTGTGAAGATCCAGGCCGAAATCGCGAAGCCGCGCGGCGCGGTCTTCAGGCGCGGCCGTTCGCTCAAGCCCACGGCGGCGTAGATCAGAGCGCCGAACGTCGCGGCGGCAATCAAGAGATGCAGCGCCAGGCGCTCCTGCGCCACCTCGGTGCGTTCCGACAAGCCTGAGGAGACCATCCACCAGCCAACGATCGGCTCAAGCGCGAGCAGGCCTGTCGCGACGGCGACCTGCCGGCCGAGCGCACCCTTAAACTGGCCTCGCCACCAGAACCACAAGGCGGGCAGAATGAACGCCGCGCCAATGACGCGCGCCAGCAGGCGATGCGCCCACTCCCACCAGAAGATGGCTCTGAACCCATCCAGATTCATGTCTGAATTGAGCTGCGCGAATTGAGGGATTTGTTTGTAGCGGTCGAACTCGGCCTGCCACTCCATGCCGCTCAGCGGGGGAAGCACACCGGTGACCGGCTTCCATTGCGTGATGGAGAGGCCGGATTTGGTCAGCCGCGTCGCCCCGCCAACCAGGACCATGAGGAACACAAGGCCCGCCACTGCGATCAGCCAGAATCGAACAGCCCAGCGATCGTCAAGGCTTGCCGTTTGAGCGACGGCGGGCGCACTGTGCGTTATGGCCATGGGGATATGAAGGCTTGTATCGGGAACGGTTCGAAGGAACTGAAGACCGCCTTTTGTCTCAAACATGTCCGAGGCGCAACGCGGACGAAAGGCGGCACTGGGCGTCGGTGGATCCTTGTGCAGGGGATGCGCTCGCGATTTGGAGACGCCAAAGTGGGGACACGAGGACGGCAGGCGCACAGATTTTTGCCGATGACATCTTCTTGGCAAAAACCGAGATTTCTGCTATAGGTTTCTATTGGCGGAATTTGAGGGCTGCTTCGTGGCGTCGCGATGAAACAGGATGAGGGTGCCTCGAGGACCTGTCGCGCGGCTCCGGAGATCGGGAGAAATTTTTTATTTGAATCGGCTGTAACCTATTGAAAAGTCCCGATTCGGAAACATAAACGCTAGTAAAAGCAAGCGATTTTACTAGCGTTTACTAACGTTTATTGACGTTTAATAGCGCTTACGCGGGGTCGTGTTGAGCCGATTTGCGTCGCAGGCTCGCCCGTTTTCCCGAGCGGGGGTTCGGCTTGCGCTCTGTCGGCGTACAGAAGCTGGGCGATCACGCGGTTGTGAAGACGTGAAGTCGTGAACAGGGAACCGCTAAGTTGTAACGGGCGCAAACAAAGTGTCGCGGGAAATCATTAGGGCTTGCTGGCGGCGCATTGCCGCATTGCTGAAAAACAATTGCTGTTCTGTCCACGCTGTGTCATGAGCGCGCGTCCCCAACAACCTGTCGCCTAGGAATGCGATGTCTTTCTTGAACGGTACCAGATTCACTGACCGCGCGGCCGCGGCGGCCAAGGCGCGTAAGGAAATGGCGGAAAAATTTCTCGCCAATTCGAAATACGATCCGGCAGATCCCGCAGTCGTCGAGCGCGAAACTAAGCGCAAGGCGATTCTCGAGGCTCGGAAGGTGCGCGACGTCGAGCGCGCCAAGCGCAAGGCGGAACAAGAGGCCGCTGACGCTGTCCGACGCGCCGCCGAGGAGGCAAATCGCCAGGAGCAGCTGAGGCTTGAAGCGCTTGCGCGCGAGGGCGAAGCCCAACGCCAGCGAGAAGAGGATGAGCGGCTCGAATACGAGCGTAAGCTTGAGCGAGATGCACGCTACGCCGCGCGCAAGGAGCGAAAGAAGAAGAAGAAGTCGGCTGCCGAACGGTACGGCTGAGTCGCCATTCGCCCTTGATTCGCAGCCGCGACTCGGGACACTTCGCTCGAAATCAAGTTCTCCGCGGAGCGGAGCGAGGAGAAGATGTCGAACCCGCTTCGCCTGGGAATCGCCGGTCTCGGGGTGGTCGGGACAAGTCTCGTTCGGCTCCTTCAGCGGCAGGACGTCGGCTTGGCCAAGCGGGTGGGGCGTGGCTTTGCTTTAACCGCCTTCAGCGCGCGACGTAAGGACGACCGCGGGGTCGATCTTGGCGCCGCTGCTTTCTTCGCCAACGCCTCCGAGCTTGCGGCCTCCGCAGACATTGACGTCTTCGTCGAATTGATCGGCGTCGCCGAGGGCGTCGCGTTCGACGCCGTCAAGGCCGCGCTTTCGCGCGGGACTTCCGTTGTTACGGCAAATAAAGCGATGCTCGCGGCGCACGGTTTCGAGCTCGCGACAATTGCGGAGCGATCGGGCGCTCAGCTGTTCTTCGAAGGCGCGGTCGGCGGCGGCATACCCGTCATCAAGACTCTTCGCGAGAGCCTGGCGGGCAACACGATTCAGAGGGTCTCCGGCATCCTCAACGGCACCTGCAACTACATCCTCTCGCGCATGGAGACCGAGCGTCTTCCGTTTGCGGTCTGTCTCAGCGAGGCTCAGAAGCTTGGCTATGCCGAGGCCGATCCAACATTTGATGTCGGCGGGTTTGACACCGCACACAAGCTCGCGATCCTCGCCTCGCTCGCGTTTGGCGCCAAGATCGACGCCGGGGCTGTTTCGGTCGAAGGAATCGAGACCATCACGCTCGCCGACTTGAGCGCGGCTGACGAACTTGGGTTTCGCATCAAGCTCCTGGGCGTCGCCGAACGAACGGCCCACGGCGTTGAGCAACGCGTGCATCCGACGATGGTCGCCAAGAGCGCGCCGCTCGCCCAAACCATGGGCGTACTCAACGCGGTTTCGATCGATGGCGATGCGGTCGGGGAGCTGACCTTGGTCGGACCGGGGGCAGGCGGCGACGCCACTGCGTCGGCGGTCGCAGCGGACATCGTCGACATCGCGCGGGGGATCCGTGCGCCGCCTTTCGGCCGGCCTGCCGCATCGCTTGTCGAGGCCGACCGCGTGCCGATGCAGCGGCATGAGGGCGGCTATTATGTGCGCCTCGCAGTCGTTGACCGCCCGGGAGCGATGGGCGCGATTGCGGCGCGCATGGGCGAACAGCTTATCTCGCTCGAAGCGATCATGCAGAAGCGGGCCACGAAAGAAGCGGCTTCAGCGGGGGTCGCGCCGGTTGTGCTGATGACCTATGGCACGACCGAGTTGTCCGTCCGGGAGGCGCTTGCACGAACTGTCGAAGATGGGCTCGTGCGCGAGCGGCCTCAGGTCATCCGCATCGAACGCGAAGCAGTCTGAGGTGGCGTCGTCGGCGATCACGAAAATCGCTTCGGCCGAAGACGAGGACCGCCGCATGCGGTTTCTCGCGATCGCGCTCATGTGCGCCACGATGGTCTGCTTCACCGGGCAGGACACGTGCGCCAAATGGCTGAGCGCCTCTTTGCCGATTGCACAGATCGTATGGGCCCGCTACGTCGGGGCGTCTGTGATCGCGCTCATGGCGTCGCGCCCTTTGTCGCGGCCGGCAATCTTGCGTTCGAGGCGTCCTCGATTGCAGCTGGTGCGCTCCGTCTTGCTGTTCTGTTCGACGACCGCGAACGTGCTGGCGGTTCGCGAGCTCCAGCTCTCGGAGACCGCGACAATCTCGTTTCTCACGCCTGTGTTCGTGGCTCTTCTTGCCGGACCCGTTCTGGGCGAGAAGGTCGGCGCGGAACGCATGATCGCAATCGCGCTTGGATTTCTCGGCGTGGTGATCGCGACCCGCCCAGGAGCAGGAGCGTTTCAACCGATCGTTCTTCTCGCTGTCGCGGGCGTTGTTTGCAATTCAGGATACGTGCTGGCAACTCGTAAGCTCGCTGGAGCGGACGCCCCGCAGACAACGCTCGCCTGGACCCAAATCGCCGGGATCGTGTTTTTAACCCCGATATTGCCCTGGGTCTGGCGGCAGCCCCAGTCCGCACTCGACTGGCTAATCATGGCGGCAATGGGCATTTTCGCAGCCACGAGCCACGGAATGCTGATCGTCGCACATCGATACGCGCCCGCCCCGACTTTAACGCCCTTCACCTACACCCAGCTCATCTGGATGATCATTTCTGGCATCGTGGTGTTTGGACAGTGGCCGGCGCCTGCCACTTTGGTCGGAGCGGCGTTGGTCGTTGCTTGCGGCGCCTATCTCGCTGTCAAAGAGCGCAAAGGACGGGCTATCCCATAGCCATAGCCGTTGACGCGGACCAAAAAGTCTAGTAATTCGATCGACATTAGATTTTTAGCGACCAACAGGCTTCGACAATGTTGCATGGCATCGATCCTGTCTTCGCGGTCTCCGGGCTGGTTGTCGGGCTTCTGGTCGGAATTACCGGAGTAGGCGGCGGTTCGCTCATGACTCCGCTGCTCGTGCTGGCCTTCGGCGTCCATCCGGCGACTGCTGTCGGGACTGACCTCCTATACGCGGGAGTCACCAAGATCAGCGGTGGGGCGGTTCACGCCTATCACGGCTCTGTCGACTGGCGGATCACGCGCCGCCTCGCCTATGGCAGCGTGCCAGCCGCGCTGTTGTCGTTGCTCCTGCTCGCGCATCTCGGGTCGTCCTCTAAAGCGAGCGGGGGAATCATCAGCACGACGCTTGGAATCGCGCTGATCCTGACTGCGGTCACGCTCATTTTCCGGAAGGCGCTCCTCGCCCGGCTAGCCCGCGTGATGGACGGCGCGAGCGAGCAGACCGTCAAAACTCTCACCATTGCGCTTGGCGCGGTTCTTGGCGTTCTTGTCACGATCTCGTCGGTCGGGGCGGGCGCCATCGGCGCTACGGTCCTGCTGACGCTCTACCCGAAGTCCCCAATCGTGCGCATTGTCGGCTCCGATATCGCGCATGCGGTGCCGCTGACGCTGATCGCCGGGGCCGGGCATTGGTGGCTCGGATCGGTCGACTTCCATATGCTCGGGTCGCTGCTCGTGGGCTCGATTCCAGGCATTATGATATCCAGCCACTTCGCTTCTCGCGTTCCTGACCGCGTTCTGCGCCCTATTTTGGCTGGAACCCTTGCGGTCGTTGGCGGACGCCTCGCGTTCTGAGCTTACGGTCGCCTTAAGCACGGCTACCCCGGCGGTTTGCCGAATTCCTCGAGTACCGTGGAGAGTGCATCGGCGTGGATGTAGACCGGGCCGGTGAACGGGTGGTCGAGCGAGATAATGACGACGAGACCAAGGGTCACCAAAAGCGAAAGCACGCCCGTCATGGAAACCTGCGCAAGCAGGTTCTCGCTTCCGAAGAAGAGCGTGAAACCGATCGTCAGCAGCGCGCCTGCGAAAAGCGCTATCCAAATGACGTCCGGCACAAGCCCGGTCGCAAGATGGAGCCTGACGCGCCTGGCCGCCGTCACGTTGTCGATCTGCCGGAAGACCTCTGACATGTCCGCCGTGTCTCTCGTCCCGGACTGATTGAGAGCCAGCGCCGCCGAGTAGAGCCGGTTGAGGGCCTGCGTGACGCCGTGAGCCTCGGATTCGAGGCCCATCGCGAGCCACTCCTCGTCGATCGCCGCCTTGAGGTAGTTGACGAGCGCCGTTCGCAGGGCGACCGCCTCGGGTTCCTTGCCGTCCGCATAACGAAAAAGCGCAGCGGTCGCGCCCGCTTCCTCGGCGACAGATGTCTGCGCGTCGTTGAATTTTTCCCACACGACGATGACCGAGAAGGCGAGAAGAACAGCATAAATGACGCCCACGGTCGCAAATTTGAAACCGGCGATCTCGTTGTTTTTGACCAATATCTCAACGCCGACCCAGCGGCGGATCAGGACCTGGGCGATCATCGCCAAGGCGGTAGGTACAACCACGATCAGCGCGATCAAAAGCCACAACGGAAGGCTCGACAGAAAATGCGACACGCTCACCCCCCAATTCGAACGTGATGGCGGCTTGGCCGCAGCCCTCTGCGGCTCGCATCGTTCGGAAGATCGCGACAATCCACCTGCCATCCTCGGATGGCGTCTGTCCAGGACCTTCGCGTTCCCGCCGCTGCTCCAAAAAACGCCTGGGGACGACGGACTCTTGGCCGGCGCGAATTCCTTCTGAAACTAGACGTGTTCTGTCATGATTTGCGCTGCGGCAAGTGATTCGCACGCCTGCCGGTTTCCATCCAAGGCGCAGTTTTGACGCCCTCCGATTACTTTCTTGACGTGCAAACCTCGGCGCTCGGGCAGCCGTGGCGGCCTCGGCTTGACGCGGCCGGGGAACTGCACGCCCTCGCCATTGCCCAGATTGGCGGGCATGACGAGCTGATTGCCCGTGTGCTTGCGGGGCGCGGCGTCCTGCCGGATGCGGTCGACCGCCATCTGGCTCCAAGCTTCCGCGATCTGATGCCCGATCCCAATAGCCTGCGCGACATGGCCGCGGCGGCGGAGCGCCTCAGGCGGGCGGTCATGGCCCATGAGAAGGTCGCCATCTTCGGCGACTACGATGTCGATGGCGCGTGCAGCGCGGCGCTCTTGAGCGAATATCTGAAGGCCTGCGGGCTGGAGACGATTGTCCATATCCCCGATCGGGTGACCGAGGGCTACGGCCCCAATGTCGAGGCGATTCAAGGTTTCTCGTCGCGAGGCGCGACCCTGATGGTGACCGTCGACTGCGGCGCCGTCAGTCGCGAGCCGTTCGAGTTCGCTGGCCAGCTAGGCCTCGACGTGATCGTGTTCGATCACCATCAGGCCCCGGAGGTGCTGCCGAAAACGGCGGCGCTCGTTGATCCCAATCGCGAGGACGACCTTTCGGGCCTTGGCTACCTGTGCGCCGCAGGCGTCGTCTTCATGGCGCTCGTCGCCCTCAATCGCACTTTGCGCGAGGCAGGCTTCTGGAATGGCGCCAAAGGCCCGGACCTTATTGCTTCGCTCGATCTCGTCGCGCTTGCGACGGTCGCCGACGTCGTGCCGCTCATCGGGCTCAACCGCGCCTTTGTCGTCAAGGGCCTTGCGATCATGCGGGAACGGCGCCGCCCTGGGCTTGCCGCTTTGTTCGACATCGCCGGCGCTGACGGCCCGCCGCGGCCTTACCATTTGGGCTTTGTCATTGGCCCGCGCATCAACGCGGGCGGACGCATTGGCGATGCGGCCCTGGGCGTGCGGCTCTTGACCGCGACCGACGACATCGAGGCCCGCGCGATTGCGATCGAGCTCGACCGGCTGAACCGCATGCGCCAGCTGATCGAGATCGAGGCGCTGGCGGAGGCCGAAGCGGAAGCGCTGCTGTCGCTCGGCCTTGAGGAGCGGGGCGCCGCGGTGGTGGTCGCGGGGGCGAAATGGCCGCCTGGCGTCGTCGGCCTGCTTGCGGCGCGGCTCAAGGAGCGGTTCGAGCGCCCAGCCTTCGCGCTGAGCCTCGCTGACGGGCAGGCGACGGGTTCCGGTCGTTCGATCGTGGGCGTCGATCTCGGCCGGGCGGTGCGAGCGGCGGTCGACGCGGGTATCGCCATCAAGGGCGGGGGCCACGCGATGGCGGCGGGCGTCACGCTGGCGAGCGAGCGGCTCGGCGACTGGCGTGCTTTTCTCGAGGAGCGGCTCGGCCAGGCGGTGGCGAATGCGCGGGCCGAAGCGGGTCTCAAGGTCGACGCGGCCTTGACGGCCAATGCCGCCACGCCGGAACTCGTCCATCGCCTCGAGGCGGCCGGCCCCTATGGCGCAGGCGCGCCCGAGCCTTTGTTCGCCTTGCCGCGCCATCGTCTCGCGGAGGTGACGCCTGTCGGCGCGGGCGGGCGCCATCTGCGCCTGCGCGCGGTCGCGGGCGACGGGCGGGCGGTCGAGGGCATCGCGTTCCGGGCCTCGGACAAGAAGCTCGGCGAGGCGCTAATCCGGCTCAAGGGCGCGCCGGTGCACCTCGCCGGGACGCTATCGGTCAACCGGTTCGGCGGGCGGGAGCGGGCGCAGATCCGGGTCGTCGACGTCGCGGAGGCGGCGCGATGATATCCGCGCCTTTCCCGGACAATTGGGTTCGGGCGATCAGCCCGGCCCATTAGCACAACCTAGGAGCGAGATTCTCCCGGCGTAAACGCCAATAAACGCTCTTAAGCGCTAGTAAACGCTAGTAAAAATGCTAGCGTTTACTAGCGTTTATTTTTTCGAATCGAGACTTTTCAATGGGTTACGGCCGTTTGGAATAAAAAATTTCCCTCTTTTCTTCAACTCGCCTCTTGGGTTGTACGCCGCCTCGCTTTTGCGCTTTGGTCACTCGCCTCGCTCGTGGAGGCCGAGTCTGCGGCCTCCCAGAATGGAAGATAGCATGAATTCTGGTTTCTGGTAAAGTGAATGTTTGGGCGACAAGGGTCGGGGTTCGACCCAAATGCGATTTGCTCTAAGCGCCGCGATAAAGGCGGAAACTGGCTCAACCGCCGGGGAGGTCGACCGCCCCGCCAATCCTTTGCGCGATGAGGCGCGCCAGCCGGGCCGTAATGGCCTCGGGAACGTCAACGCCCGACATGCGCCAGGTGAGGCCGGAAAGGACCATATGGATGCGATAACGCCCATCGGGACTGTCGAGACCGACGACGAAACTCCGCGGCCCGTCGAAATACGAATGCATTATCACCTGCCAGGGGCGGGCGTGGAACGCTTCGCCGAGCGAGGGCATGGCCCAAACGGTTCCGGCGTCCTTACCGCCGGCGCCGAGGACGCCGACGCGCCCCTGGCTCAAGAGCGCTGCGATGTTGTCCGGCGTCAGCAGGGCGCGCAGCAGCATTTCGGCGGCGGCGCCGTTAAGAAAGACCCCCTGCCGAGGCGACGGCAGCTTCTGAATCTGTGGATGCTCGTCGGCGAAGGCGCGCGCGATCTGGCCGCTGAGCGAACGGATCAGCGCCTGCAGATCGACGCGCTCGATCAAAGCGTCCGCGTCGCCCCGCTCGGCCGCCGACGCCAGCTGCGCCGCACCAGCCAGCGCCCAACCCCAATAGACCGCCAACAGGATGACCAGCGCGACCACGCCGCGAATGAGGATGCGCATGGGGCTGCACCTTACCGATCGGGAGGCGCGGCGTCAGCCAGCACGCGCAAAATGACTGCGTATCGCGCCCGCCTGGCGCCGTCTGTGTCGCGTCCAGCGGCTAATACAATCGCATTAATTCGCAATTCTGGTCGAAAATCCGAGGAATGTGGCTCATCGGCGGCGATCTCGCGATGAGCGTCTTGCGCCGCGAGCGTGTTCGGACGCGCTTCCATCATGCAGTGGCCCTGCGGCCGACGCCAGCTGCGCCGCGTCAGCCAGAGCCAAACCCGATAGGCGGCAATCGTGAAGACGAGCGCGACCATGCCGCGAAGAAGCATTCGCATGGGAGCGCGCACCTTACCAAGCGAGGTCCGCTGCGTCAGTTTCTCCGGCGCCACTCTCGTCTTGGCCGCCATATTTGGCTTCGGCCAGCCAGCAGGCTCCCCTCAATGTCATGCTCGCGCACGCGGGCATCCAGGCGACAGGGCGGCTGAAACGCTGGATCCCCGCATTCGCGGGGATGACAGGCGTCCAAAGGCTAGTGACGAAGCGGCCGCGGCGCGCGTCCTACAACGTTTCCGCATCACGGAATTCGGCTTACCCGGTTTGCCTTCGGCAGGTGGATCGCCTTTTGCATCGGCGCAGGGCTCAACACCACCCGGCTTTCCAAATTGGATTTTGACCCATGAAGCGAGACGAGCTTGTCGAAAAGATCCTCGACATCAAGCGCGAGAAGGGCTGGACCTGGAAACACATTACGGACGAAATCGGCGGCATGTCGCCCGTTCTGGTCGTGGGCGCGCTGCTCGGGCAGATGAAGCTGCCGAAGCCGCTCGCCGAGACGGCCAGCAAGCTCTTTGGCTTGTCCGAGGTCGAAAAGCGGATGCTGAACGAGGTTCCGACGCGCGGGACGACGATGCCGCCAACCGACCCGCTGCTCTACCGTTTCTATGAGCTGGTGATGGTCAACGGCCCGGCGCTGAAGGCGCTGATCGAGGAGGAATTCGGCGACGGCATCATGTCGGCGATCGACTTCGATCTCGAAATCGACCGGCAAGCGCATGCAAAGGGCGACCGCGTTCGGCTGGTGATGTCCGGCAAGTTCCTGCCGTACAAATATTACGGGGCTGAACAGGGGGTTCCGGAGTACGGATTCAAGGAGGAGTGAACGCCGAGGAGCCGAAAGCGCACGCCCTCCAACGGGACGTCTCGAGACGACTCGTCCCGACATGGAGGCGGCAGCCAGGAAGGCTGCCGCTCCGTTGCCGCTCAGACGACGGTGATGCAAAGCGGAATTACGGAGACTCGACCATCATTGAATCCCGGACACATTCGCAAGCGACTGGGCCAAGCGAAGGGGAGCGAACTCCGCCAAAGCGTACATCCACACGATGAGCGTGGCGATCGAGCACAGCGTCGTCATCGAGACGGTCGCGGCGACAAGCGCCTCTTCACAGCGATACTCGCCCGCGAGAATATAGACCGTCTTCGCGGTCGGCACTCCCGCGCAGATGACGGCTGCGGCGGTATAGAGCGGGTCAAGGCGAAGTGCGATCGACAGACCGAGGACGATAAGCGGCATGATCAGGAGCTTGACGACCGTCAGCGCGGCCGAACGTCCGAAATTGGCCAAGAGTCCGTCGATCGAGAGGCCGAGCCCGATCGCAAACAGGGCGCAGGCCGTCAGCGCGTCGGCGAGAATGCGCAGATAGGCGCCGACAGGGCCCGGCATGGGCGCGCCGAGCGCGGACCAGGCGACGCCGATGAGGGTGGAAAGCACCATGGGGTTGAGGATGACGCTTCGCGCCAGCTTGGCCGGCTCGATGCGCGAACCGCGCGCATTGCCTGGATCGAGCTCCTGCAAAACCACCGCCGCAGGAAACATCACGACCGCGACAAAGACCGTTGCGATCGCCCCCGGCAGCACCGCCCGCGGTCCATAAGTCGCCTGCAGGATCGGCAGCGCGACAAAGCCGGTGTTCGTCATTGAGGCAGCCCAGCCCTGCATCGATGGTCCGGCCACGCCACCGCCGTCGAGGATGCGCGCCACCAGGAATACCAAAGCAAAGCAGACCAGCGAACCGCCGCCGAAGGCGATCAGGAATCGCCCCGCCAGCAGAGAGTGCGCGGGCTCTTGCGCGATCGTGACCACCAGCAGCGCTGGCATCGCGACATTGTAGGCAAAATGAATCAACCCGTCCGACAAGTCGCGCGATACGTAGCCTGTATGAGCGGCGGCCCAGCCGGTGACGATCACCGCGAACACCGGCAAGATGAGACCCGCGACTTCCATTCCCGCCTCTATAAGCCGAGCATGCCAACTTCGGACATGGACTCGGACAATGTCCATGGAGAAATCGACTTGACAGGTTTTCCCGAACGCTCAGAGGGTCATAAGGCTTGGAGGGCCTTAAGGAGCGTGTCCACTGAACAGTCCCCGGCATTCCGACCACGCGCGTTTGGGCTCGGTTACTTATGTCTGCCGTTGCGGGGCGGCGCCGATCCTGCGTAAGCGCCTGATCGAACGGTCGCACAAGCGCCGCGATCCGACATCATGGTCTTGCGATCAGATAGTGTGGTTCACGCCAACGTTATGCTAGGCGCGCAGGACCGTTAATGAGAGGGCCCGAGCGCGATGTGCAGGACGAAGCCGTGACGCGCGGCGCAAAGACAGTGCGGATTCTCGCAGTGGTCGCCGTTCTCACATTGTCGGCCGGGTTCGCGGCTTACGGGATGGGGCTCCATCGGATGGCGCTGTGGCAGGTCGTGCGCGCCTGCGTGGCTGACTATAAGCTGACCGGGACGCCGTTTCCGTGCCTTGAGGTCGATCTTTCCGGAGGCGAGGAGCGCGGTACAGTCGTCCTGCGTCCGCCGCTGTTGGCGGACACGGTCCTGGCCCCGACGCGACGGATCAAGGGAATTGAGGACCCGTTCCTGCAGTCGCCCGAGGCGCCGAATTATTTCGACGCCGCCTGGCGTGCGCGCACGTTCCTCAAGAATGCGGACGGTCAGGGGCCGGAGCGCGACGCGATCGCGCTGTTCGTGAACTCCGAAATCGTCAGGACTCAGGACCAGCTCCACATCCACGTCGGCTGCCTCCGCCCTTATGCCCGCCGCACGCTCGCGGCCGCTGCGCCGGAGGTCCCGATGGGCGAATGGGCGCAGATTGGGCCGGTCGTCCCTCATACGATGTTCTGGGCCTATCGCATTCCGGGAACCGACCTTGCGAACGTCAATCCGTTTCGGCTCGCTTCCGAGGAGCTTGGCGGCAAGGCGGGGGCCCCGGGCGACCTGACGGTCGTGGTCGTCGGGGCTCGCGTTGACGGCGACGATCAATTCCTGATCCTCGCCACTTACGCCAAGGCGCCGCATGCGTGGTGGCCGGTCGGCGCCGACAACCTGCTTGGTGACTGCCGCTTCGCCGGGCCTCGCCGCGCCGGCTGAGGCTCAAGCGTCACGCCGGTTCGACTTCGGCCACTTGCACCCTATATGGGCTAGTCGATCCCCTCATCGAGCACCCGTCACCCTTGGATCTCATCGCTTCAACCGAACGCGGGCTCTATTGCGCCCCGGGCGACTTCCACATCGATCCCTGGCGCCCGGTTTCGCGCGCCATCATCACCCATGCGCATTCCGACCATGCGCGCTTCGGCTCGGAGGTTTATGTCTGCCATCGCGACACGGCGCCGGCCTTACGCAAGCGTCTCGGCGACGTCACGATCGAGACGGCGACGTATGGCCAAATCCTGAGGCGCAACGGGGTCGAGCTTTCGTTTCATCCCGCGGGCCACGTGCTCGGCTCGGCCCAGGTTCGCGTCGCCCTGAACGGCGAGACATGGGTCGCCTCGGGCGACTACAAGCTCGAGAGCGACGGCGTCTCGCCCGCCTTCGAGCCGCTCCGCTGCCACGCCTTCATCACCGAGTCGACCTTCGGCCTACCGATCTACCGTTGGCGTCCGCAAGCCGAGACGTTCGCGGCGATCGACGCCTGGCGGCGCGAGAACATCGCCGCCGGACGCGCGAGCATTCTCTTCGCCTATGCGCTCGGCAAGGCGCAGCGGCTCATCGCCCATGTCGACCCATCGCTCGGGCCGATCGTCTGTCACGGCGCAGTCGAGGCGATCAACGCGCTCTATCGCGAGGCCGGAATCGCCTTGCCGCCAACCCTGCTCGCTACGCAAATCGAGAGCAAGCGCGAGTTCTCCCGCGCGCTGATTGTTGCGCCGCCCTCGGCGGCTGCAAGCCCGTGGCTGAAGCGCTTTGGCGACTATTCCGATGCGTTGGCGAGCGGCTGGATGCAGGTGCGGGGAAACCGCCGCCGGCGCGGACTCGACCGCGGCTTTGCGCTGTCCGACCATGCCGATTGGCCGGGCGTCATCGCGGCCATCGAGGCGACGGGCGCGGAGCGCATTCTCGTGACGCACGGATACACGGAGCCGTTGACGCGATATCTGCGCGAGAAGGGCCTCGACGCGCGTGCGCTCACGACGGCTTACGGCGACGACGAAGACGCGGGCGGCGCGGCGCCAGCGGAGGGCGACGGCGGGGCAGCGCCGGAGGCCGAGGCGTGAAGGCCTTTGCTGGGCTCTATCGACGGCTCGATTCCGGGACCTCGACCCGCGCCAAGCAGGCGGCGATGGTCGAGTTCTTCGCCGCCGCCAAGGCCGAGCCCGCGCAATGGGCGAGCGCGGCCTGGACCGTCTATTTCCTGAGCGGCGGCAAGCCGCGTCAGACCGCGCCGTCCCGCCTCCTCTGGCGCCTCGCCGTGGAAGGCTCGGGCTACCCGGACTGGCTGTGTGCGGAGTGCTACGGCGCCGTCGGCGATCTTGCTGAGATGCTGTCGCTGCTGCTGCCGGAGGGCGTGGGCGGCGAAGAGGTTTCGCTCGACGTCTGGATGCGCGAGCGGCTGCTTCCGCTGCCTTTGCTCCCCGAGGAAGAGCGTTACGCGAGGCTCAAGCAATGGGTGGGCGAGCTCGCGACCGATGAGCGCCTCGCCTTCTTCAAGCTCATCACCGGTGAATTGCGTGTCGGCGTGTCGCGGCTGCAGGTGGTGAAGGCGCTGGCCGAAGTCGCGGGCGTTGACGAGGGCCACATGGCTCAGCGGCTGATCGGCTATTCGCAGGCGCGACGCATCCCGACGGCTGCTGATTTCGAGGCGCTGATTGTCGAAGTGTTGCGTACTGAGGCGCAGACGCTCGACGCGGGCAAGCCCTATCCCTTTTATCTCGCGCAATCGTGGAGCCGCCCGCTCGCCGACATGCCGGCCACGCTCGGCCCGCCGTCGGATTGGATCGTGGAATGGAAGTACGACGGCATCCGCGCGCAGCTCTTGAAGCGCGGCGACAATTGGCGCCTGTGGTCGCGCGGCGAAGAACTCATTTCCGACGCCTATCCCGATCTTGAACCGCTGGCGGCCGCGCTGCCCTCGGGCACGGCGGTCGACGGCGAGCTTGTGGTTCTCATCCCGCCCGAGCACGACTTTGCGACGGATTCGCTCGATGGCCTCGCGATCTTCGCGAGCCTGCAGCAGAGGCTGGGTCGCAAGATCGTGAGCGAAAAGACGCTGCGCGAATTGCCGGTCGCGTTCATCGCCTACGACATGCTGGAGAGCGAGGGCCGTGATCTTCGAACCGAGCCGCAGCATGCGCGCCGGGCTCTGCTCGAAACGCTCGTCGATCGGCTGTTTGCGGTAGCGAAGGCGCGGGGCGAGCGCCTACCGATCCGCATCAGCCCGACCGTTTCCGCCGACACATGGGAGGCGCTGGCGGAGAAGCGCGAGCAGGCGCGGGCGCTCCTTCGTGAGGGCCTGATGCTGAAAGCGCGCGACGGCGCCTACGGGATCGGCCGGCGCAAGGGCGGCGACCGCGCGGACGTGTGGTGGAAATGGAAGCTCGACCCGATGAGCGTCGACGCCGTCGTGATCTATGCCGAGAAAGGCCACGGCCGCCGCTCGGGCGTCTACACCGACTACACTTTCGCTGTCTGGAGCGCGGGCGAAGAGGCGTCAGCACGCGAGCTCGTGCCATTCGCCAAGGCCTATTCGGGCCTCACGGACAAGGAAATTCGCGAGATGGACACAATCGTCCGCCGCACCACGGTCGAGGCCTACGGTCCGGTGCGGAGCCTCACGCCGACGCAGGTTTTCGAGCTGGGCTTCGAAGGCATTGCGCCGAGCAAACGCCACAAGAGCGGCGTCGCCGTCCGCTTTCCGCGCATGCTGCGCTGGCGCCGCGACAAGCCGATCGCGGAAGCCGACACGCTGGACGCGCTCAAGGCGCTGCTGGCGGGGCAGGGCGGGCGGTGAGGAGAGGGAATATTCCGTAATACAGGTGTGACGCGCCTCACAGCGCTTAGGCAGACATCCCGTTACGTTTTTGCTGTGGGGCGACTCCGAACTCGGAGCGTGTCCGAGTCGTGATGGGCATGGCTTTAACAGTCGCCGACGAGCGCTCAATAAAGTAGGCTCGAGCTGATAGATTTTGGGGAGAAGCGCATGGCAAACCCTGGACAACCGACGATCTCCTTGGGCGCTTCCGGCGACGCGGTGAAGCGACTGGAGCGGGCGCTTCGGCGAACGCCAAATCCAGGTCTTAAGGTTGATGGCGTCTTCGGGCCGCAACTCGATACCGCGGTCCAGCAGTTCCAGCAGGGAGCGGGGCTAACCGTGGACGGAATTGTCGGCGCAGCCACTTGGGCCGCCCTACCGGACGGAGGACCGATGCCTACGCTGCAAGAAGGCTCGACAGGACCGATTGTCAGCTCGTTACAGACGCTGCTCACCAATGGCGCGCCGGGACAGTGGATTACGACGCCGCAGGGAATCGACGGCAATTTCGGGCCTCATACGAAGGCGGCGGTTGTAGCGTTCCAAGCCTGGGGTGGCGTTGCGCAGGACGGGATCGTCGGCGACCAGACTTGGGCCGTCTCGTTGCATGCCGCGAGCGCCACTCTCGAGACCGCTGTAGGCCTGCAGTTCGTGATTAGTTGAAGACGCCCGACCAGACGCGACGGGAGCGGCGTCGCTGTGCGCTTTCCCCGGATGCTGCGCTGGCGCCGCGACAAGCCCGTCGTCGAGGCCGCGCTCAAGGCGCTGCTCATGGGGCGGGGTGGGGGCTGAAGGCGACGGCGGTGCACAAAGAGCGGCCGTTCGCGAACGGAGGCTGCCGGTCGTGGTCGATCCTAGTACGGAAAGATACGCTAGCAGCGGGAAGCGAGCGATTCAGTCGCGTCCCCGCTACACCTCGTCCCTGTGGCCTACCATGAAGAACAAGCTCGTCCATTGGCCGTCGCCCGAGATCTGTCTCCCTCTTTGCTCGAACGCTCACAGTCGCTAGAGGTTATGTCGGTTAGCGCCCGGCCGGCTTTGACAGCGAGCGTGGATGGATGGACCCCGAACTGGTCGACCGCATCTACGAATGCGCTTTCATGCCGGACGAGTGGCCGAGCGTGCTCGGGGAACTGGCCGCGATCGCGACCGCGCGCACCGGCTTCCTGTTTGTTTCGAAAGGGGAGGTTCACCGCGTCGCCAGCTCGACCGATTTTGGATTGGCTATCAAGCCATTCGTCGAAAGCGGCATGATCGCCAAAACCGAACGGTCCAGACGCCTTCTGACTGCTCGCGATTCCCGGTTCTTGACCGAGGCTGAACTCTATCCTGCGGGCGATTCCGCCAACGACCCGTCCTATCGCAATCTGCTCTATCCGCGCGGCCTGGGCCATGCCGCGGCAACAGCGGTCCCGCTGGCAACCGGTGTTAGCTTCATGATCAGCCTCGAACGCGAATTCGCGCGCGGACCGGTCGAGCGAGGCGCGCTTGATAAGCTCGATGACATCCGTCCCCATATCGCCCGCGCCGCCACCATGTCAGCCCGTCTGCAACTAGAACGGGCGCGCGCGACCACCCAGGTTCTGGAGGCGCTCGGTCTTGCGGCCCTGGTCTTCGACGACAGTGGCAAAGTCATCGCGGCCAACCCCTTGATCGAGGCGATGACGAACGAGATTCGGTGGCTGGCGCGCGACCGCCTGTCGCTCAGCGATCGGAACGCCGACCTTTTGCTGCGCGCCGCCATTGAGTTGATCGGCGCCGCGGACGGCGCGACCGCGCGCTCCTTTCCGGTTCGCGGCGCCGATGGGTCCGCGACCATGGTCGCTCACGTCGTGCCGATCCGCTTGTCCGCGCGCGACATCTTCGTTCGCTGCGCCGGCGTGCTGGCGCTGACTCCTCTGTCTGCCCCGAACGCGCCTTCTCTGGCGATCGTGAAATCTTTGTTCGACCTCACTCCGGCCGAAGCGAGGGTGGCCCGCGATCTGGCCGAGGGAAAGACGGTTGCGGACATCGCTTCGGGCGCGGGAGCGTCGGAGAGCACGATTCGAACCCACGTGCGCGGCGTTCTCGAAAAGACCGGCTGCAATCGACAGACAGATGTCGTCGCATTGCTCGCCGGTCTCTCGGCGACGCGACTGAAACCGATCTGACAAGAACGAAAATCGACCGGCCTCATCAGAATTGATGAGTTGGCCTGGCGTTGGCCGGGCTACGGTCCCGGCTGACCGGAGCGCTTCGCCTAGGGGATTGCTCCGCGAATTTCACTCTCAAGCATTTGGAGCCAGAAATGATCAGCCTGAGCAAAAACTGCTTTTCGCGTTTCGTCATCGCGGCGAGCCTCGGCTTCGTCTTTGCATCCGTCGCCAGCGACGCCCGTGCCGCCAGTTATCAGATCATCGTCGGCGAAGCCACGTCCGGTCCGGCCGGAGATATTCCCTATCAAAATGGGATCATCCAGCAATACGCCACGGACCTGGACGGCCCGACGAATGTCCCCCAGTTCGCTGACTTCCAGTATACGCCCGGCAATAACGAAATCGACGGAATTGACGGCGACTATAATGTGAGCGCCGAAGCCAGCAATGCGCATGGCGGCACTGCGCATGCTTATGCGTTCGGAGACGGGGGCTTCTCGGGTTACTCAACCTCGACCGATCCACAACGAGGGATTCCTTACCCGCAGCAGGGATACACAGTCGCGAGCGCAACCGTAATCTATAGTTTCCATCTGGTTGGGCCGTCGTCCGTCACGACGATCCCTGTGATCTACAACGCCAACGCCTATGTCAAAACTGTGGGCGCCGGTACTGGGTCCGTCTATCTTTTTATTTACAGTGATCCTTACAATAAGCTCGTAGATTGGGAACTCGTGGGCGGAGAGAGCTACCAAACGGGGCCCGGCGAGACGATCGACCTTTTGCCGAACACGCTCTATGTGGTTAGCGAGATGGCAACCGCCTACGGTCACCTGCCCTATACGGACGGCCCGTACGATCCGGCCCAAGACAGCGGCTCCGCCGACGCCTATGTCGACCCGACCTTTGCATTGAGCGGCCAATATGCGAGCCTCTATCATTTCGAGGGGCTGCCGGACGGCGCCATAGCGGGCGGCGTGCCCGAGCCCTCCACCTGGGCGATGCTAGTGATTGGCTTTGCCGGCCTCGGGCTTGCGGGATTTCGTCGCGCCGCCATCAATCGGCGAGTTCACCCCTGCCATTCAAAGTCGTGACGCCGAATGGCGGGGCTCCGCCGCCGGCGTCCCTTTGAGCTCCGCCATCTTCGCTCTCACGTCGATAAGCGGACGTTGCGGTTCTGACCCTAGTCCACTTCGCCCCGATCGCGCCCATACCTGTCGCCCTCATAATTCTCGCCGATCGACATGGCGCAGATGAGCGAGAGGTGGCGGTAGGGCAGGCCGGTTTCTTTTGCCCAGGCGTTGAACTGCTCCTGGATCTTGGCAAGATCGCGCTTCGATGTTGGCGCCGCCGCGATATCGAGGCCGGCGTCGCGCAGGCAGGCGGCGACATCCTTCGTCGCCACGAAGGCGTCGTAGCCGAGAAACCTGAGCAGCATCTGCCCGCTGTTTCCGCCGAGCCGGCTGCCGCGTTTGGAGAGAAGCTCGAGCAGCCCGACCTCGTCGGACGGCGGCCATGTCGAGAGGAACTTGCCGAACGAACCATGCTCCTTCGCCACATCCAGGACGAAGCGGGCGTTCTCACGCACCGAGGCGATCTTCGCCCCGTTGCGGACGATGCGGGCGTCCATGGTCAGTCTGTGCCAGAACTCCTCGGGCTCGGATAACAGCCGCGACGGTTCGAAGCCGAGAAAGGCGTCCTCGAAGCTTGGCCATTTCGACTCGATCACGCTCCAGGCGAACCCCGCCGAGAACACGCGCCTGGTCATTTCGGCCAGCACACGGTCGTCGCGAAGCTTGCGCAGCGTTTTGAGGTCGGGCTTGGGCGGCATGAGCTTCGCAAGGGCTTCGGCGCCGCCTTTGCGCTTTTCGGCCCGGGCGCGGATGGTTTTGAACGGCGTCAAGCCTTTGGCCCTCTTTCTGAAGCAGAAGACTAGGCGCGGCCGTTTTCACGCGCAATCGGCCTTGCGCCCGCGTCGATCACCTGAAATTTGTCTTGGCCTTGGGGCCAAGACTTCCTAGCTTGCCGCCGATCCATCGCGGCTTGAGCCGCGGCCAGCAATTCGGAGAGAGCGCCCTTGATCCGCTTCTATTTCCACCCGACGCCCAATCCCGCCAAGGTCGCGCTGCTGCTCGAGGAGCTCGGCATGCCTTACGAAGTCATTCCCGTCGACACAGCCAAGGGCGAGCAGCACGCGTCCGCCTTTCGCGCCATCAATCCGAACGGCAAGGTGCCGGCGATCGTCGACACCGAGGGGCCGGGCGGGCGTGAGGCGCGGGTGTTCGATTCGAGCGCCATCCTGCTCTATCTAGCCGAAAAAACCGGGCGGTTTATTGGCTCTCCCGCGGATCGCCCGGAGCTTCTGTCGTGGCTCTTCTTCACCGCCAGCGGGATCGGTCCGTTCTCCGGTCAGGCGGTGCATTTCCAGCACGCAGCGCCGGAAAAGATTCCGTATGCGGTTAACCGTTATCGGCGCGAGATCGAGCGGCACTATCGGGTTCTGGACCGCCACCTCGCCGGCCGGGACTTCATTGTCGGCGACTATTCGATCGCCGACATGTCCGTTTGGGGCTGGCTGGGGCGCGCCGGCCGGGTCTTGCCCGGCGCTGACGATCCGCTCGCCGAGTTCCCCAACGTCAAACGTTTGTTCGACAAGGTCGAAGCACGGCCGGCAGCGGCGCGGGCCAAAGCGGTCGGAAAGGATCACACGTTCAAGAAAGACGTGGACGAGCAGACTAAGCGCGCGATGTTCCCGTCAAATTACCCAGAGATCGCGATGTGACTCAAAAGGGGAGCGATCCGACATAGGTTAGGGGCCGCCAGGATCGGTGCGCATCGGGGTCGCCGTCGAACACGATCTGATCCGCCCATTTGTGCGCAGCCTCCCGTTGCTCGGCGGTGCGCACGGTCCAGACCATGATCGGCGCGTCGGTGAATTCCTTGACCAGGAATGGAATCTTGTGGGGCAGGTCGTCGACGTTGAAGGACAGGAAGTCGGGGCGGGCGAGGTCGTAATGATCGAAATCCATCCACTCCCGCTTCTGCTCCGCGCTTAGAAAATCCCAATATGGATCGTCGTAGGAGCCTTGGGCCAGGAGGCCAATCGGGCAGGGTTCCCCGGACAGGCGTGTGTGCGGGCGACGCAGCCGCAAGTAGGCGGCGAGATCGTGGTCGAAACTTTTGAACGCGAGCGGCCCATCATAAGTTGCGGCGAGGGCGGCGGCGCGGTCGGCGATGCGCCAGTCGCCGTCGAACCGGCTCTTGAGCTCGCAGATGATCGGCGTCCGGCCGCCGACGGTCTCGAGAAAGGCCGCGAAGGTCGGGGGCGGCTCGCCGGCCCCCTTGATGCGGACCTTCGCGATCTCTGCTGCGCTCAAGGCGGAAAGGGGACCGGTCGTGTCAGTCAGGCGATCGAGCGTTTCATCATGGAAAACAATCGCTTCGCCGTCGACGCTCAACTGGATGTCGCATTCGATCGCGAACCCGCCTGCAACGGCCGCTTCCGCCGCGCGCAGCGTGTTTTCGATCACGCCATTGGCGCTGTCGTGCAAGCCGCGATGGGCGATCGGACGCTCGACAAGCCAGGAAGGCGCGTTAACCGGATTCAAGCCTCGATCTCGAACACGGCTTCGACCTCGGCCAGCGCGTCGAGGGGCAGATGCGCCACGCCAACCGTGGTTCGGGCATGACGGCCCTGATCGCCGAACAGTTCGGCGACGAAATTGGAGGCGCCGTTCATCGCTTGGGGCAGGGCGTCGAAGCTCGAACTCGACGGCGAAGAACCCGCCGAGCCGAACGACCTGCCTCACCTTGTCGAGATCGCCGAGCGCCGCCTGCGCCTGGGCCAGCACATTGATGACGCAAAGCCTCGCCGCCTCGCGCGCGGCTTCGACCTCCGAATCGGCCGAGAGCTTGCCCTGGTGCCGCTCGGCCAGCTTTCCGTCTTCTCCCAGCGGCAGCTGGCCAGAGACGAACAGAAGCGAGCCAGTGCGGACGGAGGGGACATAGTTCGCGACCGGCGCCGCGGGTTTCGGCAAAACGACGCCCATCTCTTTCAGGCGTTTGGCGGTCCGGCTCATGGCGGCGCGAGACTCCTCGGCTTGCCTCTCGCTCGCGCGTGGGCGGAAGCTGTCGGCGGCCGACCCTCGCCTATGTCGCCTTTCCCGCGAAGGCAAGCTTGTTTTTGCTACTCTGCGCGCTTAGGTTCGGGCGAAAGAGAGGATGCGCCGGCGGCTTTCCGACCGGGCGGCGCGCAATGGGATAATTGCCATGGGTAGCTTTAGCATTTGGCATTGGATGCTGTTCGGCGCGGTTGCGCTTCTGCTGTTCGGCGGCAAGGGCAAGATCTCCGACCTCATGGGCGATGTCGCCAAGGGCGTGAAATCGTTCAAGAAGGGCCTGGCCGACGACGACGAGCCGACGACGGCTTCGACTGTCACGCCGCGGCCGCTCGAGAACCGCGTCGCCGTCGACGCGAACGACGTTCACAAGGTCAGCTGAGCTCTCGCTCAAGCGAAACGTCCGCCGACAGGAACGGCGGCGCGCCCGTGTTAACGCCGGTGGGAGCCCGCCCGGTTAGCCATGTTCGATCTTGACATCAGCAAGATGATCCTTGTCGGGATCGTCGCCTTGGCGGTAATTCCACCGAAGGATCTGCCGCGGGTGATGCGTACCGTCGGCCAGACGATCGGCAAGATGCGGCGCATGGCGTCCGAGTTCCAGGGCCAGTTCATGGAAGCCATGCGCGAGGTCGAGCGCGAGGCCGACCTCGACAGCGTGAAGAAGGAATTTCAGGCGATCAGCGACCAGGCCAAGATCGACACCAGCTTCGATCCGGTCGGCCTGATGCGCGAAGACATGACGAAAGCCGCCGCGACCTCCGAAGGCGCTGCCGAAGCCAGCGCTCCTGATGCCGCCAAGCCCGAGATTGGCAAGCCCGATATCGACAAGCCGGAGATTGCTCTGACCGGTCCCGAGCCCGCCGCAGCGGCCGCTCCGGCTGACAATGAGGCAGAGCCCGAGGCGTCCGCCCAGAGAAGCGCGGCGGAATGAGCCAAGAGGACATCGACGCCACCAAGGCGCCGTTGATGGACCATCTGATCGAGCTGCGAGCGCGGCTCATCAGGTCCCTCTACGCTTTCATGGCCGCCTTTCTGGTCTGCTTCTATTTTTCGCGCCACATCTACAACGTTCTCACGTACCCTTACGTGCGGGTGGTGGGCGCGGAAAAGGCGACGCTGATCGCCACCCATTTCCTCGAGCAATTCTACACCAACATCCGGCTCAGCATGTTCGGCGCGGCCGTGATCGCCTTTCCGGTCATCGCCGTGCAGATCTACAAGTTTATCGCGCCAGGCCTCTACCGCAACGAGCGGATGGCCTTTCGACCCTATTTGATCGCGACGCCGATCTTCTTCCTGATGGGCGCGCTGCTCGTCTATTTCGTCGTGATGCCGCTCTTGATCCGCTTTTCAGTGTCGCTGCAGCAGGTCAATGTCCCGGGCGAGGCGACGATCGAGCTTCTGCCGAAAGTGGACGAATATCTGTCGCTGATCATGACGCTCATCTTCGCTTTCGGCATCGCCTTCCAGCTGCCTGTCATTCTGACCCTGCTCGGCCACGTCGGCATCGTCGACTCCGGATATCTCGTCCGGATGCGGCGCTACGCGATCGTCGCGGTGGTCGGGATTGCCGCGATTCTCACCCCGCCCGATCTCATCAGCATGACCTCGCTCGCCCTGCCGATGATCCTGCTCTACGAAGGCTCGGTGATTGCGGTGAAGATGGTCGAGAAGCGACGCGCACAGGCGCAGCAGCGGGCGGCGAACAATCCAGCGACCTAGAGCGCGCTCTTAAGTCGGGTAGAGCGGGGGCAGGTTGAGGTGCTGCTCGACCCGGCGCACACGCGCCTTGCGCTCGCTGATGATCACGCCATGGCCGATGACCGAGGTGTGGTAGTCGACCACCGCGCGGCGAAGTCCGACAATCTGCTCGCCAAGCTCCTTGCGGGTGGTCAGGAGGTCGGCCGCGACGTCGGCGCGAAGCATATGCATGCCGGCGGCGACATCGGCCCGCAACGAAGTCAACTGAGCGCCGAGTTCGGATTTCGTGACGAGATCGGCTAAGTCCTCCTTGGTCGCCATATCGGCGCGCATCTGGCGCAAAAGCTCAAGGATCAGGCTCGCGGGCTCTTCGGTCATTGGCTTATAATAACACTATCGCCGACTGGCGTCAGTCTCGCCTTAAGCCCGCCCATGGAAGTGCGAACGCCAACGGCGTCGAACCCGAGGAGCCGGCGGCGACATACCGACATAAACCACCACCACTTTGGAATAGACTGGAGGATCGTGCGGAACGTGCCCCGAGTCCCCGAGCAGTAGTTGGAGCGTATGGCGGCCCCTCGGCAAGGTCACCGTCGCTTCGGTCTGACCGGCGCCGAAATGCAAGTGGTTCTCGTCGTTCGGAATCGGCTTATCCAGGGGCGGCAGCTCTGTGTCGATCAGCAGATGGTGATGTCCGGAATTCGGCTTGTCCACTCCGGCGGGCGCAACGCCCATCTTCTCGAGACCGAAGCGAACTGTGAACGTCGTGGGGACGTAAGAGCCGTTGTCCGGAGAAACAATATAAACACGCGCGCCCGCAGGAGAGGGGTGGCGAGTTCCTGGCGCCGAGGGTTGCGCCACAGCAGCGGCGGGCGCAGGCGCAGTTTCCGCGACCGTCACGTGAATCTTGTCGGAATAGATCGGCGGCGTGTGGGGAATATGGTTGGCGTCGCCGAGCAGCAGCTGGAGCGTGTGCGGTCCGGGAGACAGCGAGAGTTCAGTTTCCGTCTGGCCGCCGCCGAAATGGAGATGGTTCTCGTCATTCGGGATCGGCTTGTCGAGCGGTGGCAGGTCTGTGTCGATCAGGAGATGATGATGACCCGAATTGGGCCTTATGGTTCCCGCCGGCGCGACGCCCATCCCATGCAGCCCGAAATGGATCGTCGTTTTTGGTCCGATGACGGCGCCATCCTTGATGTCGATGAAGTCAACCTTGGCGCCGGCAGGGGATGGGGTGGGTCCTCCCTGAGTGGTGGCCTGTGGGAAGGCGGGGGCCGCGAGAAAAAGGCCCACAATGACCGCGATCGTCGCCCAAGCCGTCCGCCCCATGGTCGATCTCCAATTATCTTAGGGCGTTAGCCCAAATCTTCGCCGGCGGCCTTCAGCAATCTGCTCACTTGGCTGGAGGCAAACCCCTCCAAGGTTAACCCGGCAATGAATTTGTTATCGCGATCGATGAGATTGTAAAGCTCTTACGATCCGTGGTTCGAATCGCTAGGCTTTTTTCGTAGGTTCTTGTTAGGGCTTTCGCGAGTTGATATTTCTCTGAAATAAGACGCGCCAAGGGGTTGCAGGGCGCATGGACGGGAGACCGCACATCCAAAAACGGTGGCTAGGGAGTCGTTTGGCGAGCGCCGCCGCAGAGTTGGCGGGCGCCGCATTCGCGCTCTATGTCGGCGGCTCAGCTTGCGCTGCCGAGTCTGGCGAAGCCCGATTGCCCGGTGAGACGTTCCGCGACTGCGCTGATTGCGTCGAGCTTGTCGTCGTCCCGGCCGGCGATTTCCAAATGGGTTCGAACGTCAAGCCGGCCGAGACGCCTGTTCATAAAGTGGCGATCAAAAAAGACTTCGCCATCGGCCGCCGCGAAGTGACATTTGCGGAATGGGATAAGTGCGTGGCCGCGGGGGGCTGCAAATACTCTCCTCCCGACCCGGCCTGGGGGCGCGGAAATGAGCCCGTGTCCAATATCAGCTGGGATGACGCCAAGGAATTCATCGCCTGGCTCGCGAAGACGACGGGCAAGCCCTATCGGCTGCCGACCGAGGCGGAATGGGAATATGCCGCGCGCGGCGGCTCGACCCTGCCTTACTGGTGGGGCAAGGAGGTTGGGACTGGACATGCCCAATGCGCCGGCTGTGGGGTGAGCGACGCCAGCAAACCGGCGGTCGTGGGCTCGTTCCGTCCGAACGCCTTTGGGCTTTATGATACATCCGGCAATGCGGCTGAGTGGGTGGAAGACTGCTGGAACCCCTCCTACCGGGGCGCGCCGAATGACGGATCGGCGTGGACGAGTGGGGATTGCTCGCTTCATGTCCTCAGGGGAGGTTCGTTTGCCGACAAGGCCGCGAACGTCCGCTCCTCGGAGCGGTTTCGCTATGACGAAGACGTCCGGTATTATGCCAACGGCCTCAGGGTCGCTAGAGACGTGAATTGACGCATGCAGGACATCGTGGGAATGTCCTTTTCGCTCGTTCCCCCATGGGGTTTAGTTGGGGAACGGCGAGGTTAGCCGATGGGCGTCCTTGGCAGGTTCGCGTTCTATCTCGCGTTTGCGCTTGGGATCACCCTGGCGACGCAAAGCGCCGCGCTCGCTGAACGGCGGGTCGCCCTGGTCATTGGCAACGGCAAGTACGAGAATGCGGGCGTCCTTGCCAATCCGACCAATGACGCCGACGCGGTCGCCGACCTCTTCACCAAGGCAGGGTTCGATTCCGTCGATCGCCGCCGCGATCTGGGCGTCGTCGAATTCAAGCGGGCGGTTCGGGAATTCGTCGATCGCGCGGCCAGCGCCGATGTCGCGGTCGTCTATTATTCCGGACATGGGTTGGAGATCGGGGGCGTAAACTACCTCATTCCAGTCGACGCCAAGCTCACGAGCGTGCTCGACATGGACGACGAGGCGGTGTCGCTGGACCGAATTCTGGTCGCGGCGGGCCATGTCAAAAAGCTGAGCCTGATCATTCTCGATGCATGCCGGGAGAATCCATTTCATCCCACAGCGGACGATGCTCGCGTGACCCGAGGCGTCTCGATGGGCCTCGCCGGGGTCGGCCCGACTGTCGCCGACACGCTGATCGCGTTCGCGGCCAAGGCCGGCTCCGTCTCCTATGACGGCGACGGGCGCAACAGCCCGTTCACGACCGCGCTCGTCAAATACATTACTCAGCCGGGCCTCGATATCCGCCTTGCGCTCGGCAAGGTGCGTGATGATGTCCTGCGCGCGACCAACCATCGTCAGGAGCCTTATGTCTACGGCTCGCTGGGCGGAGACAGTGTCGCCCTTGTGCCGGCGAACACCCCGGCGCCGCCGAGCGTAGCCACGCTACCCCCGGCGGCGCCGAGTCCGGCCGCCGCGCCGCCTGCGAATGCCGACGCCGATGAGGCTTCGGACTATCGGACGACTGAACGATTCGCCTCTCTCGATGGCTGGCGCGCGTTCCTCGCGGTTCATCCGGACGGCGCCTATGCGCGACTCGCTCGAGCGGAGGTCGACAAGCTTCTCGCCCGGCAAAAAACTGAGGCGGCCAAGACGGAAGCCGCGCCGCTGGTGACGGCGAGAACGGAAGTCGCGCTGCCGCTCTCAGCCGAGGCGCTCTGCGAGCGCGACGAGGATCGCCTGGTTCGCCTGCGCGCCAATCCCACCAACGAGGAGGCCTCGAGTTTCGCGAACGAACTGAGTTGCGAGAAGTTGCGGCCTCAACTTTCGCGTCTGATGGAGAGCTTGGGGTTCGCTATACCCGCCCCGGCGCCGCAAGCGCCGCCCCCGGCGCAGGCGGCCGTGGCGGAGCGTAAGCCGGCCGCCGACTGCGCCTCCGAGCAGGCCGCCCTCGACCGCGTGCGCGCCGATCCTTCCATCGATGAAGCCCAGGCGTTCTGGCGTGGGCTCCAGTGCGACCGGCTGCGTCCCCAGGCGCGCATGCTGATGGAGAGCCTCGATATCGTCGTCGAGGAGCCGAGCCCGCATCCCGTGCTGGGGGATGCGTCCGCCGCGCTGCCTCCGAAAGCGAATGACATACGCGCGGTCGTGGCGCCCGGCGACAGCGTTGCGGCGGACCCAGCCGCCTGCGAACGAGAAAAACAGGAACTCGACCGCCTCCGAGCCAATCCCGACCGGCGAGACGCGGAACGCTTCGCTCGGGGCATGACCTGCGCCGCGCTGAAGCCACAGGCCGCGCGGCTATTGGACAGCCTGAACGACTGACGGTTCGACCAGACGTCGGGCGACCGCGCTGCCGACGGAGTCCCAACGGTTGAGCTTGCCCTCCACGATCTGCTAGGGGCAGCCTGCTCTCCACGTCTTCCTCTCCAAAGCCTTCAGTGACTGGGGGTGTGGCGATTGCCCTTTTGAGACCCGATCATGCACGACATCCGAGCGATCCGCGAGAACCCTCAAGCCTTTGATGATGGCTTGCGGCGGCGCGGGCTCGGCGCGCGCGCAGACTCGCTTGTCGCGCTCGACGAAAAGCGCCGCGCGGCGATCCTGGCGCTCCAGACCGCTCAGGAGCGCCGCAACGCCATTTCAAAGCAGATCGGCGTGGCGATGGCGCGCAAGGATGTTGTCGCGGCCGACGACTATCGCGCCGAAGTCGCGGGCCTGAAGGCGACGATGCCGGAACTGGAGGCGGCCGAGCGGGAGGCCGGAGCGGCGCTCGATGTGGAACTCGCCGCGATTCCCAACCTGCCGCTCGCGGATACGCCGGACGGTAAGGACGAGAACGATAATGTCGAGCTTCGCCAACACGGAAGCCGGCCGGACTTCCCGGAGGGCTTCAAGCCGAAGGAGCATTTCGAGATCGGCGAGGCTTTGGGCCTCATGGATTTCGACGCCGCGGCCAAAATGTCTGGCGCGCGCTTCGTCGTATTGAAGGGGGCGCTGGCCCGGCTCGAGCGCGCACTCGAGCAGTTCATGCTCGACTTGCACACGAGCGAACATGGCTATGTCGAGGTCTCACCGCCGGTTTTGGTGCGCGGCGCGGCGATGTTCGGCACTGCGCAACTGCCTAAGTTCAAAGATGATCAGTATTTTGCAGCCCGAGAAACTGATTGGACGAATGCGGAGGGCGCTCTGGACTCAGAGCCAAATGCTCGTTGGCTCACCCGGCCACTAAAGCCCAGCGAACTACGGTCGGTCGCGAACGAAATCTCCTCAATCACCGAAGAGCAGGAGAAAACTTATGCCGCAGAGAATGAGACGGCCAGCCTTGTCTTAAGAAAATTCATCGATTTTGCGCAGGTTCGGATGATGGCACAAAACATGTGGCTCATCCCCACCGCCGAAGTGCCGCTGACCAATCTCGTGCGCGAGAGCATCGTCGACGAAAAGAACTTGCCGCTGCGCTTTACCGCCGGCACGTTATCGTTCCGCGCCGAGGCTGGCGCGGCGGGACGCGACACGCGCGGCATGATCCGCCAGCATCAGTTCAAGAAGGTGGAGCTGGTCTCGATCACGACGCCCGAGCAGTCGCGCGACGAGCATGATCTCATGACCCGCCGCGCCGAAGAGGTGCTCAAGCGCCTGGGCCTGCATTTCCGCACAATGGCCTTGAGCGCGGGTGACATGGGCTTCGCAGCGCAGAAGACCTACGACATCGAGGTCTGGCTGCCGGGGCAGGGGCGGTTTCGCGAAATCTCTTCCTGCTCGATCTGCGGTGATTTTCAGGCTCGGCGCATGAACGCCCGCACCAAAGGCGCGGACGCCAAGGCGACCCGCTTCGTCCACACGCTCAATGGCTCGGGTGTCGCGGTCGGCCGAGCTCTGATCGCGGTGCTGGAAAACTACCAGCAGTCGGACGGCTCGGTCGCCGTCCCGGACGTTTTGCTGCCCTATATGGGCGGCGTCACGAAAATCGAGGCTGCTCGCTAGCAGGTTCTCACAGGCTGCTGGCCGATGTAATTGCCGTAGGCGTCATAGATCGGCGCGTAGGACGTGCAACCGCCATAGCCGCCATAGCCGTATCCGCCATAGCCGCCATAATAGGCGCCGCCAAGCAGCGCGCCTGCGGCCAACCCGCCGACGATAGCCGGGCCCGCCCAGCCTCCGCCGCCCCAGCCGCCGCCATGCCAGCCGCCGCCGTGCCAGCCGCCACCGTGCCAGCCGCCGCCGTGGAAGCCGCCACCATGGAAGCCGCCGCCGTGGAAGCCGCCGCCGTGGAAGCCGCCACCATGAAAGCTGCCGGCTGCGGATGCTTCAGTCGTCACGACAAGGGATCCCATAAGGGACAATGCGGCCAAGCCCGCTATGCTCGCTCTGGTTATGTTTCGCATCGGTGAACTCCCAATCTTATGGGTCCAACGGCGTAAAGCCCGAAAGAGTTCCCGTTCTCGCAGGACTCCGGAGCGGCGCCCGCAAATCCAGAACGAAAGAAGCCCTTCGCATCGAGTTGATTATCGGCCGTCGTCTCCAACCAGTCTCAATGTACTGGAAGCGACAGTCTAACACGATCCGCTGTTCGCCGCTGTGAGCGAGATCACATGCCGGCTACGCGCTTCGGCTCCATGGTCGTCGGTGGCGACTACGTGGAGGAGCCAAGCGGGCCGGTTTTCTTAACCCCGGGCGGCGCGCCGCACCGATAAGGTTTCGCTCGAATGCGAGCATTTGCGCGTGCCAATTATCGACTGGATCGCTCAGACTGAATGTCAGTGACGAGTGCGCTCGATACGGCGCCAACGCCCCTAGGTCATAAAGACCGCTGCTTCGCCCGGGAGATATTCGCGCACACGATGAGGAGCATGAACAGGGCGTTGAGGATCTCGGAGGGAACTTCAATCATTGTACGGCGCCTCGGCGGCGCGGAAGCAGAAAACGAGGAATGCAATCGTCGTAATGGCGCTGCCGGCACCGTAAAAAGCTAGAATATCCAAGGCCTTAGCCTCCACACTTGCAACCATCGGCCGTCAATTTCGACGACAGAATCGTTCTACAACCTAAGATTGCGGCGAGGGTTGGATACAAGTCAAGGTCCATATGTGTAGACCCATGATTTTCGCTTTGGGCTGGTCAAGACCTCCTTATGGGGCGGGAATCACATTGAATTCATATTGAATCGCATGTGATCGGAATGGAGCTTGGGATCTGCCCGATCAGACGAAGCGGATGCGAGCGGCCTCAAGCGGAATACCCGTGAGTTTCGTGCTCCATTCCTCGCCGGCGGCGACGGGAAAGGCGCGCGTGAGCGTTCCGGTGGTGACAATCTCGCCTGCGGTGAGGGGCGGGCTCTCCGGATCGTCCGCCAGCGTCTCGGCCAGATGGCGCAGAGCGAACAGGGGTCCGTCGAGGACGTTAGCCGCCGCGCCACGATCGACATGGGCTCCGTTACGGAACAGATCGATCTCGAAGCGAGAAAGCTCGCGCGCCCACTCCTCCCGCCGTGACGTCGCCGGATGACGCGGTCCGACAAACAGCCTTCCGTGAAGGCCGTAGGCGGCGACAGTGTCTGGCGCCTGGAAAGACCAGTTCGGGAAGATCGACTGCACGATCTCAAAGCCGTGGGCGATCCAATCGATGCACTGGATGAGGGCCTGCTCGTCCATGCCGGGCGTGGGCGTGGCGGCAAGGCCGAACATGATCTCGGGCTCGATCCGGGGTTCGGCCAGACCCTTCAACGAAACCTCCAGCGGGTCGCTGGTGAGGTCGCGGACCGTGCCGTCGTAGACATAGCCCCAGATCGGCGCATAGACGCCGTATTCCGCCCAAATGGTCCGGTTGGTGAAACCGATCTTGCGGCCGATGGGACGTTCGCCCCGCGCTTCTCTCTCCGCGCGGACCGCCGCCGTGACGTTGTAAGCGTCCTTAAGCCCAAAGTCGGGGTAGGCTCTGGAGAAGGGATCGAGTTGCCGACCCGTCCCGAGAACCTCGAGCACGTCTTTGGCGATGTCGTGAAGGTTCATGAGCCGCGGAGTCCTCCGTTGCCTTGGTGACGATAGCTTACCGCCCTGGCGCCGGCTTATCACGATTAGGAAAACGATGTCCGCCCGCCATACCTTCGCCAACAACACTTGTTGGACTTTCGGCGGACGCGGTCTTGAAGCGAAGGAACTTCAAAGGTCTCCCGGCCGTTCATCTCGCAACCACGCCGAGATGGAGTTTCGGAGATGAGAATAGCGCAGATTTCACCCTTAATAGAAAGCGTTCCGCCGAAGCTGTATGGCGGCACCGAAAGGATTGTTTCCTATTTGACTGAGGAGTTGGTGCGGCAGGGACATGAGGTGACGCTGTTCGCGAGCGGCGATTCCGAGACGGCGGCGGAGCTGGTTTCCTGCGCTCCGACCGCGCTACGCTTGGCGCAAGTCACTGACGCGGCGCCTTACACTGTGCTGCAGCTCGAGAAGATCCGCCGGCGCGCAGGTGACTTCGACATCGCGCATTTTCACTCGGATTTTTTTCACTTCCCGCTCGTGCGCAGTCTGGGAACACCCTCGGTAACGACGCTGCATGGCCGGCTGGACCTTCCATTCTACCAACTGTTGCTTGACGAATTCCCCGACATGCCGCTGGTTTCGATCTCTGACGATCAGCGCAGGCTACTGCCAGCGCAATGGGCCGCAACCGTGCTGCATGGTCTTCCCAAAGACCTCTATTCATTCTCGGCGGCGGGCGAAGGCGGATATCTGGCTTTCCTTGGCCGAATCAGCCCGGAAAAGCGTCCCGACCGGGCGATCGAGATCGCCAAGCGCGCTGGCGTTCCCCTCAAGATCGCAGCCAAGGTCGACAAGGCCGACCAAACCTATTTTGACGAGACGATCCGCCCGCTCATCAAAGGTCAGGGCATCGAATATATTGGCGAACTCAACGACGGCGAGAAGCAGGCTTTCCTCGGCGGCGCCTCCGCTTTGCTGTTTCCGATCGATTGGCCCGAACCTTTCGGTCTCGTCCAGATCGAGGCGATGGCTTGCGGAACGCCGGTTGTCGCGTGGCGCCGAGGCTCAGTCCCGGAAGTGATCGACGAGGGCGTCACCGGCTTTATGGTCGAGGACATCGATGAAGCGGTCGATGCCGTCCACAAAGCCCGTTCCCTCGACCGTCAAGCCGTGCGCGAGCGCTTCGAGCAAAGGTTCACCATCGAGCGCGTGGCCCACGACTACCTGCGCGTATACCATTCGCTCGCGGCCGAACCCATCCTGCTTGCCACCGGCGCCGGGGCGCGGCGAGGCGTCGAACCGCGGCCGCTCCGGGCGCCTCCTGGGAATGCAATCATTGTAAACCAGCCGCCTTTGCGGGCGGTTGGACAGACGAAACAGGGGATGACGGTTTGACAGCAGCGAGCCCTAGCGCCCAAGCAGCATTGGAGGCCTCCACGGCAGAAGCGGTCCCAAATCCTTTCTACATCTCGACGACCACCTCCATACTGGAGCGGCGGCCAAGAACGCTCAAGCACGACGATACATTCGCCGTGTTCGACCATTATGGCGACGTCTCTTCCCGCGGAGCGAGCGCGGAGGGCGTCTTTCACAAGGACACGCGCTTCCTTTCCGATCTTCGCGTTCTGGTCGACGGGCAGCGGCCGCTCCTGCTCAGCTCGAATGTCGAGGACAACAATGCGCTGCTCACAGCGGATCTGACCAACCCCGATCTTTTCGCGGGCGGCGACCTCAAGCTTCCGCGAGATACGATCCAGATTGTCCGCTCGAAGTTTCTATGGGCCGGCGCGTGTTACGAGCGGCTGGGCGTTCGCAGCTACGGCGCCGGCGCGCAAGTCTTCGAGTTTGTGTTCCACTTCGCCGCGGATTTCGCTGATATCTTCGAGCTTCGTGGCCATAGTCGGAAGCGCCGAGGCAACATCGAAGCGAGGGTCGAAGAGGGCGGCGTCGTCTTCCTGTATCACGGTCTCGACGAAATCATTCGCCGCTCCACTATTCGATTCGACCCGGCGCCGGCGAAGATCGACGAAGGCAGCGCTCGCTTTCTCATTGAACTTGGCCCCCGCGAGCACAGCTCCATCTTCATGACGGTCGAGTGTGAAGAGAGCACGTCCAAACAGAGGCCCATCCGCCAATTCTTCACCGGTCTCCGCGACGCCCGTCGCGCCTTGCGCGCGCGGTCGGCTCGCGCCGCGTCGATCGAGACGTCCAACGACATTTTCAACGAAGTGCTGTGCCGGTCTGTCGCCGACCTTTCCATGCTGATGACCGACAAGCCGCAAGGCGCCATCCCTTACGCTGGCATTCCCTGGTACTCGACGGCGTTCGGGCGCGACGCGATCATCACCGCGACTGAAATGCTGTGGATGGACCCTTCGGTCGCGACCGGCGTGCTGCGGTTTCTCTCGGCGACCCAAGCCAAAGAGATAAAAAAGGACGCGGAAGCCGAGCCCGGAAAAATCGTGCACGAAATGCGCTCGGGCGAAATGGCGCGCCTCGGCGAGGTTCCGTTCGCCTGTTACTACGGCTCCGTGGACAGCACGCCTTTGTTCGTCATTTTAGCCGGCCTCTATTTCGAGCGCACGCAGGATCTGGCCCTCGTTTCAGACTTGTGGCCGAACATCGAGGCCGCGCTCAATTGGATCGATGACTACGGCGACAGGGACGGAGACGGATTCGTCGAATATCAGGGCGGCGAAACCGGGCTCACCAATCAGGGGTGGAAGGATTCGGCCAATTCGATCTTCCATGCCGACGGCAGCGATCCCGTGGGCCCGATCGCGCTCTGCGAAGTGCAGGGTTACGTCTATGCCGCGAAGCGCCTCGGAGCGAAGATGGCGGCCGCCAAGGGTCTCGCAAAACGCGCCGACGAACTCGACCGCGAGGCCGAGGCGCTCAGGGTTCGGTTCGAAGAGGCGTTCTGGTGCGACGACATCGGGACCTACGCGCTCGCGCTCGATGGCCGGAAGCGCCCTTGCCGGGTGCGCTCGTCCAATGCCGGTCAGTTGTTGTTCACCGGCATCGTCGCGAAGGAAAGAGCGGCGGCGGTCGCGGAGCAACTGTTGGGCCCGAACTTCTTCACCGGCTGGGGGATCAGGACGATCGCTTCGTCCGAAGCGCGCTATAACCCGATGTCCTACCACAACGGTTCGGTGTGGCCGCACGACAACGCGCTGATCGGCCTCGGCTTCGCGCGCTATGGATTGAGACGGGAAGCCCAGCGGCTCCTGGCGGGTCTCTATAACACTTCGCGCTATATGGACTTGCGCCGGCCGCCGGAATTGTTCTGCGGCTTCAGACGCACTCCTGGCAAAGGGCCAACCCTCTATCCGGTGGCTTGTTCTCCGCAAGCATGGGCGAGCGCCGCGCCACTGGCGCTTTTGCAAGCTTGTCTGGGCCTCGAGTTCGATTTCCAGGCTGAGCAGATCTGCTTTCGGCGACCGGCGCTGCCGGAATTTCTGGATCGGGTCATCATTCGCTCGCTCAGCATTGGCGAAGCCCGTGTCGATATCCTCCTGCAGCGCCACGCTTCCGATGTTTCGGTCAACGTTCTGCGGCGGGTCGGAAACGCTGAGGTTATGGTGAAGCAGTAAGGCAGGACGGGCCAAGGCGTCGCCATGCGAGCCGTTTCGCGAAAAAGGCCGGGCAGGGCCCTCGGGCTTGCGATTGCGCTTCTCCTCGCGGCGCCGCTGAGAGCGGCCGAGCCGCAGCCGCAAATGACGGGCGACGTGCAAATCCACGATCCGTCCGTGATCGAGATCGGCGGCCAATTTGTCGCTCTCGGCACCGGACAGCAGGGGCCGACGCATGGCGCGATCCGCGTGAAGACCTCTCCGGACGGAGTGAGATGGACGAACGCCGGCGTGATCGGCCAAGGGCCTCCGGCGTGGGCGCAAGCCGCGCTTGGCCTCAAGCCTTCCAATGTTTGGGCGCCCTCGATCGGCCAGCGCGGAAGCACAGTCTTCCTCTACTATTGCGTGTCGAGCTTCGGGCACAACACGAGCGCCATCGGGCTCATGACCAACAGCACCTTCGATCCGCTCAAGCCCGGTGAAGGCTGGCAGGATCAGGGCCTCGTTCTGATGTCGAGGGATGGCGATGATTTCAACGCCATTGATCCGTTCCGCGTGGACACGTCAAACGGGGGCGCCTACCTCGCCTTCGGCTCGTTCTGGTCCGGCATCAAGCTCAGTGAGCTCAACCCGGACACAGGTAAGGTCATCCGCGCGGATGCCCCGCGCATACCGCTCGCCAGTCGCCACGGTGGCGCGATCGAAGCCGCCTCGATCCTCGAGCACGACGGCAGGTTCTATCTTTTCGTCAGCTTCGACCAGTGCTGCAAGGGCGTCGCCTCGACCTACAACATTCGCGTTGGCCGCGCCGACCGGATCGAGGGTCCATACCGAGACCGAGACGGCAACGCGATGCCAGAGGGCGGAGGCTCGCTGATGTTGGCGACGACGGGCCGCTTTATCGGGCCGGGCGGGCAGGAGGCGGTGAAAACCTCCGAGGGCGATAGACTGGCCTACCATTATTATGACGGCGATGCGGCGGGCGCGTCCAAGCTTCAGTTTTCGCCGATCATTTGGACTGCGGACGGCTGGCCCGAGCTCGGGCCGCTGCCGCAATAGTCGGGATCGGCGCCGGCAGAAATGCGATCGTATCCAGCTTAGTTGGCACACGTTCAGACCGAAATTACTTGACATAAAGCATGTCGTCCAGCGCCGCGGCGAGCCGAGCCCAGCGCGATTCGGCGAGGACAGCGACCGACGTGCTGATCGAGCCGATGCTCGACGGAATCAGCCCGCTGTCATTCAAGGCGCTGGACAAAGCCGTCGAGGCTGGATACCGCGCGGCTCAGGATGCCTTCGCGGTTCAGAGCTTTCCCTCACGATTTCTAAGCCGACACATGTTCCATTAAAGTTTTGAATGAGCGCTCTCGCTCCTCCTTGCACCGTGCGCATTGCGCCTTTTCCATAGAACGCGCTCGCCTCAACGCGCGCCTCGTGCAAAAATCTGGGTCATGCGAATTCTTCTGACCAACGACGACGGCATCCACGCGGCGGGGCTCAAGCTCCTCGAATCGATCGCGCGCGAGCTCTCGGACGACGTGACGGTCGTCGCGCCTGAGAGCGATCAGTCGGGCGTCGCCCATTCGCTCTCCCTCAGCGACCCGCTTCGCTTGCGCGAGATCGGGCCTCGCCATTTCGCTTTGAAAGGCACGCCGACCGACTGCGTCATTATGGGCGTGAGGCATATCATGGCTGATCACCCGCCCGATCTGGTCCTTTCGGGGATCAACCGGGGGCAGAACGTCGCCGAGGACGTCACCTACTCGGGCACCATCGCCGGCGCGATGGAGGGGGCGCTCCTCGGGATTCCCTCGATCGCCCTGTCGCAGGCCTATGGCGGCCCGGTCGGCCGGCCGAAAATCGAATGGGAGGCGACGGAAACGCATGCGGCGCCGGTCATTCGCACGATTCTCGACGCCGGCATCTCCCCGGGCGGCCTCGTCAACGTCAACTTTCCCGCCTGCCCAGCGTCCGAGGTGGAAGGCATTGAGCTTACCCGCCAGGGACGTCGCAACACCGAATTGATGCGGGTCGAGGAGCGGCGCGACGGCCGCGGCTTTCCCTATTTCTGGCTCATGTTCCAGCGCGGCCCTTACGAGCAGGCGGAGGGAACCGACCTTGCGGCGCTCGCGGCCAAGAAGGTTTCGATCACCCCGCTCAGGCTCGATCTCACCGATCATGATTCGCGTCTGCGATTCGAGGAGGCTTTTGCCCGTCGTTGACGCAATGGAAACGACATCGGCGGGATAAGGACCCGTCATGACCGTGGCCGAATCAGAAGAACGCGCCCAGTTTACACTCGCCATGCGGGCGCGGGGCATCAACGACCTCAGCCTGTTACGGGCGCTCGAGCGCGCGCCGCGCGCCCTCTTCATGCCGCCGCGGTTCGCCGACATTGCCGGGCGAGACATTGCGCTGCCGATCGGCTGCGGACAGACGTCGCCGCCGCCTTCCATCGTCGCCGCTATGATCGCCGCGCTCGAGCTCAAGCCCGAGCATCGTGTCTGCGAAATCGGAACCGGAACGGGCTATTGCGCCGCGCTCTTAGCCCAGCTTGCGAGCGCGGTCGTGTCGCTCGAACGATTCCAGACGCTGGCTTTGGAGGCATCGGCAAGGATCAAGGCCTTCGGGCTCGCCAATGTCACCGTGATCTGGGCGAACGGGTTCGAGCATCACATTTCGGGGGAGCGCTTCGATCGGGTCGTCGTCCATGGTCTCATCGAGCCGCCGGCCGAAGCGTTTCGCCGTCTGGTTCGTCCAGGCGGTGTTCTGGTTGCGGCCGTCGACGGCCCGGAGCGGGCCGAGCAGCACATAGTGAGATTGACCGACACGACCAGCGTGGCGGGTGGGGCCCATGACCTGGGTCCGGCGCGCGGAATGAGGCCGCTCGAGCACGGGCTGGCGCGGGCGCTCTAGCCTCAATGCGCACATTGGCGCGCGAATTTCGACATAATCGTCAACCGACGATTCATCTTAAACCTTCCCTTAACTCGATCGGCGCAAGCTGAATTTGTATGTAGTCGCGTGGGCGTGGGTGGAAGCCGATGAGTGATTGCGTTTCGGGGTTAAAAGGACGCGCATTTCCGCGTCTTGTGTTGGCCGGGCTCGGCCTGATTTTCCTGTCGGGATGTTCGTCCGACGTAACACGCTTCAACCAAAGCGACAGCCCGTTCACCAATCCGTTCGCGAGCAACACGAACTCACGCCGCGCCGACGTCCGGGGTGACGACGTCGCCGCTCGCGCAAGCCGCGCCCAGGACGCATATGGCTTCGCTCTCGAAGCCGCAGGCGGTGGGTGGATCGGCAGCGGGTTGGACCGCCGCCGGCGGTTCGCCGATCGTCGTCGGCGAAGGCGAGACGCTGGACACGATTTCGGGCCGCTATGGCGTACCGGCTTCCGCGCTTCTCGCCGCCAACGGCTTTTCGAGCGCCTCTGAGGTGAAGAGCGGGACGCACCTCGTGGTGCCCGTCTATCACGCCGACGGCCGCGCGGTCGCAAGCACTGAGAGGGCGGCAAAGAAACACGATACGGACGTCGCAGACGCCGACACCCCCAAGTCCATCAAGAAGGCGAAGGAAAAAGAGAAAGAGAAGTCAGCCAAAGCTGACAAGGCGTCCAAGGACGCGGAGAAGTCCGCGTCAAAGGACGCCAAAGAATCCAAGGGCGCAGCGGTCGCCGAGGCCGAGCCGTCCAAGTCCTCGGAAGTGAAAAAACCGGCGATCGATAAGATGCCGACGGGCAACCTCGAATTGGGCGCCTCGCAATCGAAGAGCGCGCTGACCGGCGCGCAGGCCGACGCCGCCGGCACGGAACCGGAATTCCGCTGGCCCGCGCGCGGCCGCATCATTCAGGGGTTCAAATCAGGGGGCAACGACGGCATCAACATCTCGGTTCCCGCGGGGACGTCGGTTCGGGCGGCCGAGAACGGCGTCGTCGTCTATTCGGGCGACGGACTCAAAGGATACGGCAACCTCGTCCTCATCAAGCATCCGAACGGCTTCGTCTCGGCTTACGGCAATAATGGCGAACTCGACGTGAAGCGGGGCGAACAGGTCAAGCGCGGGCAGGTGATCGCCAAGTCCGGCGACACCGGCAACGTCAACTCGCCGCAGCTTCACTTCGAATTGCGCAAGGGATCAACGCCGGTCGACCCGACGAGCTATCTCGCCGGGCTCTAAGGCCAAGAGTGGCAAGGTCCGGCCCTCCACCGGATCTTCAGAGGCCGACCTCCGAGGAACCCTAGGCACACGTTTAATCCTTTGAGCGGCCAATGAGGGCGGCGGGTCCAAAGAAAGGCCCGCCGCCCTTGATTTTGCACTCCCGACCGGAGAGGGAGAGCGATGCATGCCCGTCCCCTCGATGCGTTCGCCGCGACTCTTCTCTTCGCGCTTTGTGTCGTGTGGGGCTTCAATCAGGTCGTCGTCAAACTTGCGCTGCCGGATGTCGGGCCGATCGCGCAGACCGGCATCCGCTCGGGCATCGGAGCCTTGTGCGTCATCACCTACGCGCTCGCCACCAAGCGCCGCATCTTCGAGATTGACGGCACGGAGGCCGCGGGGGCGCTGGCCGGCGCGCTATTCACTGCCGAATTCATCGCGCTTTACGAATCTTTGCGCTTCACCACCGCGGCGCGAGCGACAGTGTTTGTCTATGCCGCGCATTTCTTTGTCGCCGTCGGCGCGGCGTTCCTGCTTCGGGACGAGCGGTTAAGGCCGATTCAATGGGCCGGACTGGCCTTCGCCTTTCTCGGCGTCGCTTGCGGCTTCCTCGGGCGGACGAATGGCGGCAGCCTCGCCGGCGATCTGCTCGCGCTCCTGGCTGCGATCTTCTGGGCGGCGACGACCATGGTCATCAAGGCGACGCCGCTCAGACGCATCGATCCGATCAAGGTGCTGCTCTATCAGATCGGATTCGCTGCGCTCACCGCGCCGCTTGCGGCCTACGCTTTCGGCGAAGCATGGCCGACCCATCTTACGACAACGTCGGTCGTCGCGCTGTTGTGGCAAGGCGTCGTTGTGGCTGGCGTGAGCTACGCGCTCTGGTTCTGGACGCTCACACGTTACGCCGTGGCCGAGCTCTCGGCCTTCACCTTCATCACCCCGCTGGTCGGCGTGCTCGCCGGCTGGCTCGTGTTCGGCGAAACTCCGAGCTGGGGGTTTTCGCTGGCGATCGTGTTGGTCATCGCGGGTCTCGCGCTCGTCAACTGGCCCCGCGGCGCGCGTCGTGCATAAACCGGTCGATGCTCCAAATCGTGATCGGTTACTGGGCGTCCAGCGTTGCGTCGAAGAGCGCCAGCGCCTCGTCGATCGCTGCCTTGTGCGTGGCCGTGCGTGGGACGTCCGTCGGGCAGACGGGGACCACGGCGTCGCCCGCGGCCGTACATTCGGCGAGAAAGTCGTAATGGCCAACGTGCGGCAGCGTCGTGAGTTTGGCGCCGGGAATGAGGGCCGCGGCGACTTCGCCGTTGGTTGCCGGCGGAGCGACCTTGTCGGCGTCGCCAAGCAGGATTCTCACCGGAACCCGCATGCCCTTGAGGCTTTTCGGATCGAGGCTCTGGACGATGCCAGGGGCCATCACGAAGGCTGCTTTGACTCCGGGTATGCTCAAATCGTCCTTGGCGTGAGCGAGCGCCGCCGCGCCTGCGGGCTGGGCGAAAAGCGCCTCCGCGTCGGAGCGTGGGAACTGAAACTCTTTCTGCGGCGCGCAGATGCCGTCTTCCGGATGCGCGTCGCAGAATTGCAAGAAGCGGTCGAAATCCACACGTGCGCCGGCTTCGACGAGACTCGTGAAGCCGCCGGCCGAGAAACCCGCGGCGCCCAGCCGCCTGAGATCGAGATGGGGCCCAATCAGTGGATCGGTCTTCGCTCTGTCGAGCGCCGTCGCGAGGTCGCCCGGCCGCTCCCAGGAGAGAACTGCGCCCGCGACGGTCATCGGGTCGCGGCCATTGTTGCCCGGGTGGTCGACGGCGACCACGACATAGCCATGTCGGGCCAAAGCCGTTCCGAACCACGCCATGATCCGCGCCGTTCCGCCGAATCCGTGCGAAAGAAGGATCACCGGGCGCGGGCGGGCGTCTTCGAACTCCGCATTTGGCGCGGCGGAGCCGGGCGTGAAGAGGGGTTTCCCGGGAGGGCCGATGTCGAGCGGCGCCTCGACCGCGCTGGGCGCGGCCGGATACCAGACCGTGATTTGGAGCTCGTCGCTGTGGGAGGCGTTGCGCAGCGCGGCTGACGCTTCATGAGCGACGAGATGGCGCTCACCCACCGTCGCGGCCGCGGCGGCCCTGGCGGCGAGTGCGGCCGGGGCAAGGGCGAAGGCCAAGGGTATCGCGAAGCGGGCAATCGCCGCGACGCCGTCGATCAAACCATTTCGCTTCATTCTGTGAACCTCCCGAATGGGAAGCTAGGCGGGTTCGAATCCCGCCACTCCGACCATTTTACCCATTGAAAAAATAAACAGAATCTAGAGCAACGATCGCCGGTGCTGTTTGCTGATGGCGGGCGAGGCGACCACCGGGTGACCACCATAGCGGCGCGCTCGGCAGTGGTGTTGTACTGAGGACCGGGGCGGATAGTCTATCCGACGTCCGGGTCCAAGTCGCGGCCGCGGCCACGCAATGCCCTCGGAGGCGTTCTGCAGCTCAAATGAAATCGTCTGTCCCGATCGCAAGTTCGCCGACCAGAGCGAGGCAGGAGGTGGCGATCGTTCTCCTGCCAAGGTTCACCCTGCTGGTGTTGGGCTGCATCGTCGACGCGCTTCGTCTGGCCAACCGGGTCGGGGGCGCCAACTCTACGGCTGGAGCGTTATCGGGCTCGAGCCGACCGTCGAGTTGTCGAGCCACGTCATCCTAAATGCGGACCGCACCGTCGACGAGGTTGCCGGACTTGCGCCGGACGCCGTCATCGTCTGCGGGGGCCTCGAAGGCTACCGCTACATCGACCGGCGCGTGCTCGCTTGGCTGCGCGACCTCGACATCCGTGGCGCGGTCACGGCCGCAGTTTCTACCGGCGTCTGGTCGCTCGCCGAGGCCGGACTGCTCGATGGGCGCCGCTGCGCGGTGCATTGGGATGAAATCCCGACCTTTTCCATCCGATTTCCACTGGTCAATGTGCAGCGCGAGATTTTCGCGCAGGACGGACGCAGGCTCACCTGCTCGGGCGGAGCGGCGGCCCTCGACATGATGCTGCATCTCCTAAGGCTGCAGCACGGCAAGGCGCTCGCGGACGACGTAGCGGAGCTCCTGATTCTAGGGAGAGTCCGCACCGAGGCCGACAAGCAACGCCGCGTGGAGGACGCCCGCGGATCGGCAGCCCGTCCGTTGAGGCGCGCCATCGCCCTCATGCAGGATCACGTCGAGCCGCCGCTCCTCATCGACGACATGGCCGCCCGGCTCGGGCTCTCCACGCGGCGGCTCCAGCGCCTATTCGCCCGCGCCTTCGGAATGCCGCCGAAGCGCTACTACGATCTGATCCGGCTTCATCGCGCCCGGAAGCTGCTCGTCGAAACGGATCTGCCGATCACCGAGGTTGCGCTGCGCTGCGGCTATATGTCGCCCACGCAATTCTCCGCGCGGTTCCGGGAGATCTTCGGACTGTCGCCCCTGCGGCAACGTCAGGAAGGCGTTTCCTGACGTCCTGTCGGGAAAGGGATGATCCTGTCGAATTTCGATACACAAACACTCGGTTTTCCATCCGATGATGGGCGTTTGGGCACGCCCCTCGGGCAGGAGCACAGGCGTTGAATTGAGGTTTCGACCCGGTCTCGACCGACGGCAAGCGGCTCGCGCCGCGCGAGCACGCTCAGTTGCTCGTCATAGGCGCCGGGCCCGCCGGATGCGCCGCGGCGCGCGAAGGCGCTCGCCTCGGGCTCAAGGTCGTGCTCGTCGACGAGAATCCCGTGGACCCGGCGACGATGGGGCTCGAGGTTCCTTTCCATTTCGGCGGCCGGATGACCGGCGCAGTCCGCAATCGCAACTCGATGACTGAGGCGATAGTCGCCAACGATCCGGCTCTCGGGGAAGCCTTCGAGGCCGGAGTTGACGTGCGGCTCGGCGTGGCCGCCTGGGGCCTCGTCGCGCCGCACCCGGGCGTCGCCTGGGTCGACCAGCGCGCGGCCGGCCTGACGGACGGCGAGGAAAGCTGGTTCTCAAGTTTCAATGCTGCCATCCTCGCGACAGGCCGGCGGGACGTCGGCGTGGCTTTTCCCGGCTGGAGCCTTCCCGGCGTGATGGGGGCAACGGCGGCGCATTGTCTGCTGCGCCGCTACAATGCGCTCGGCGGCCAAACCTTTGTCATAATGGGCTCGGGCCCAGAGGCAACCGCTCTCGCCCAGGCGCTCCGTTCCGCCGGCCGAATGGTCGCGGCGCTCGTCGAGGCCGCGCCCGAAGCGATCGACGCCGCGGGCTGCGCCCTCCTTGCCGCCTCCGGCGTAAAAATCCTTGCGGGCATGATGATCGGCCGTGCGCTCGGGCGCGCCGGCGTGGAGGGCGCTTCCATAGTCCGCCTCGACGGCCGGCAGGACGAGGTCGCGATCGCCTGCGACACGATCGTGCTCGCGACGGGCGCCGCCCCGGCGATCGAACTCTTCGACATCGCGGGCGCGCGAATTGTCTTCCGGCCGGAAAGCGGGGGCCATGTTCCGCTCGTCGACGCGGACGGACGGACGACTGAGCTGATGTTGTTCGGCGCCGGCGATTGCACCGGAATCAAGTCCGATCCTGCGGAGGCAGCGGCCGGGGGCGTGCGGGCGGCCCGGGCCGCCGCCGCGGCGCTCGCGGCCGGCGCTGGTGCCGGCTGGCCGACGCCGAGGGTCGTCGCGCCCTCGCAGGACGCGCCTTCGCCGCGCCTCGTCTGGGCCCGGGCCGTGCGAGCGGTCGCGGACGCCGACACCCACGTCTGCCAGTGCGAGGAGGTTTCGCTCGACGACCTTCTCGGCATCCGGCCGCCTCGCTATCTCCGCCGCGACCAACCTGCCCAGGGGGCGCGCGACCTCGCGACGCTCGCGGCAGAGGGCCGGATCAATCAGGATCAGGTGAAGCGTCTGACCCGGGCGGGCATGGGGCCCTGCCAGGGGCGCCGCTGTCGCGAGCAGGTCGGCGCCGCGCTGGCGGAGGCGACCGGCGTCCCCTTGGCCTCCATTCCACTCCCCAGCTATCGCGCGCCGGCGCGCCCGCTCCCCCTCACCGCCTTCGCCGACCCGTCGGAAGGGCCCGCCATCGCCGACCACTGGGACGTCTGGTTCGGCATCGAGAGCCAGTGGATCCCCTTCTGCGAGCCCTTGCCAGCGACGGACGAGGAGGGCGGCCGATGAGAGATTCCGCTCCGCCCAAAGGCGCGTCCGTCGTTATCGTGGGGGCGGGCGTGACCGGGCTCAGCACGGCCTGGTGGCTCGCCCGCTCCGGCGTGGACGTGGTCGTCATCGACAAGGGCGTCGCGGGATGGGAAGCGTCCGGACGCAACGGGGGCGGTTGCACCCATCACCAGTCCCCGCTCTTCGCCGAGGAGCAGCGGCTCTGGCCGATGATGGACGAGATGCTCGGCTATCCGACCGAGTTCCAGCCGCGCCGCCTGCGGATCGCGCTGGACGACGGCCAGTTCGAGGCTATGAGACGCGGGATCGACAACGCACGCGCGCAAGGGTTTCCCGCCGAATGGCTCGACGCCGCTCAGGTGCGCGATATGGCGCCGCTGACAGGCGACAATGTCGTCGGGGGCGCTTATTTCGCCTGCGGCGGCCATGCCAATCCGCAGCGAACCGTGCAGGCCTACGCCTGGGCGCTCGGCGACCTCGGCGGCCGCATCCTGCAGAACGTCGCGGTGACGGGCTTTGCGCTGGCCGGCGGCAAGGTGCGGGCCGTCAAGACCGAGGCGGGGGATTTCGCCTGCGACGAAGTCGTCGTCGCAGCGGGGCCGCAGACCGGCGTGCTCTCGGCCATGCTGGAGACCGAAGTCCCGGTCGCGCCGGCGCGGGCGGAGATGATCGTGACGGAGCCGCTGCCGCTGATGCCGATGGGCGGAATCGACGGCAATGGCCTCTACGGCCGGCAGACGCTGCGCGGCAATCTCGCCTATGGCGGTGGCCCGCACGAATGGCTCGAGGCCGGTGGGATGGGGTCGGAGGCGCTGAAGCCCTCGAGCCCGATTGCGCGAAACGTCGCCAAGCGCCTCGCGGAGCTTTTTCCGAAGGCCGCCCACGCCCGCGTCATCCGCACCTGGGCCGGTATCATCGAGAACACGCCGGACGGCCGGCCGGTGATAGATCGCCTGCCGACAGCCGCCAACGCCACGGTCGCCACGATGTCGAGCGTCGGCTTCGGCCTGTCGCCCGCGAGCGGCAGGGCGATCGCTGAGATCGTGACCGAGGGCGAGTGCCGCTTCACGGATCTCTCCACCTTCCGCCTGTCGCGCTTCGGCAATCTCGCGCCGGGCTGGCGCGAGCGGAAGGGCTGGACACCGTCGCTGAGCGCAACCCCTGTCGATGCGGCCTGAATCCATGAGCGGCGACTATTCCGGCTGGCGACTTTTCACGGAAGCGCTTCGCGGCAACACGGGCTGGAAGGCCGCCTGGCGCAAGCCCGAGCCCAAGCCGAGATACGACGTCGTCATCGTCGGCGGCGGCGGCCATGGCCTCGCGACCGCCCATTATCTCGCGAGCCTGCACGGGATCGTCAATGTCGCGGTGGTCGAGAAGGGGCCGATCGGCCTCGGCAACAGCGGCCGCAACACGACGATCGTCCGCTCGAACTACATGCTGCCGAGCAATACGCGCTTCTACGAGAAGTCGCTGCAATTGTGGGAAGGGCTGGAGCATGACCTCAACTACAATGTGATGATGAGCCAGCGGGGCGTCCTCAACATCTTCCATTCGGACGCCGAGCGGGACGCCGCGGTGAGGCGCGGCAATTCGATGCGTCTTCAGGGCGTCGACGCAAAGCTTCTGGACCGTGAAGGCGTACGCGCCATGCTGCCGATGGCTGCGATGGACAATCCGATGTTCCCCATCTTCGGCGGGCTCCTGCAGCCGCGCGGCGGCACGGCGCGGCACGACGCGGTGATCTGGGGTTTCGCTCGGGCGGCCGACCGGCGCGGCGTCGACATTCTCGAACATTGCGAGGTGACCGGCGTCCGCCGCGAGGCCGGAAAAGTGGTCGGCGTCGAGACAACGCGCGGCTTCATCGGCGCGGGCAAGGTGGGCATCGCGGTCGCCGGCAATACCTCGAGGCTCGCCGCCATGGCGGGCCTCACCCTGCCGGTCGAGACGCATCTTTTGCAGGCCTTCGTGTCGGAAGCGATCAAGCCCTATATCGACTGCGTTGCGACGTTCGGGGCTGGCCATTTCTACATCAGCCAGTCCGACAAGGGCGGCCTCGTATTCGGCGGCGACCTCGACGGCTACAATTCCTATTCGCAGCGCGGCAATCTTCCGCTGGTCGAGCACCTGATGGGCGCGGCGGTCGCGATGATGCCTTCGCTCTCGCGCCTGCGCGTTCTCAGGCAATGGGCGGGTATCATGGACATGACCATGGACGGCTCGCCCTTCATCTGCAAGACGCCGGTCGAGGGGCTCTATTTCAACGGCGGCTGGTGCTACGGCGGCTTCAAGGCGATTCCCGGCTCGGGCTGGTGCTTCGCCCATACGATCGCCACGGACGAGCCGCATCGGATCAACGCCGACCTCACGATCGACCGTTTCCGCGAAGGCCGTCTCATCGACGAGCGCGGCGCGGGCCCCAACCCCTGGGCGCAGTAGAAGCCATGCAGCTCATTCCCTGTCCCTTCTGCGGCGTGCGGCCCGAGGACGAATTCCAGTACCGCGGCGACGCAACGGTGAAGCGCCCAGCGCCGGACGCGGGCGAGCAGGCCTTCTACGAATATGTCTATACGCGGACGAACCCGCGCGGCTGGCACGCCGAATGGTGGCGCCACTACGCAGGCTGCCGGCAATGGCTGAAGGTCGAGCGCAACACGCTGACCCACGAGATTCGCGCCGCCGTCGGCCCCGCTGACTCGCTGCCCCGAGCCGGCGCATGAGCGGCTGGCGTCTTCCGCAGGGCGGCTTCGTCGATCGAAGCGAGTTGCTCGGGTTCCGCTTCGACGGGAAGGCACTCGTCGGCCATCCGGGAGACACGCTCGCTTCCGCGCTGATCGCCAACGGCGTGAGCCTCGTCGGCCGCAGCTTCAAATATCACCGGCCGCGCGGAATCCTGACCGCTGGCCCGGAGGAGCCGAACGCGCTCGTCGAACTCGGCGAAGGCGGCCGCACGGCGCCGAACACGAAGGCGACGGAGGTCGAGCTCTTCGACGGACTCGTCGCGCGAAGCCAGAACCGCTGGCCCTCGCTCGCGTTCGACCTGATGGCGGTTAACGGCCTCGCCGGAAAGGCGATCTCGGCGGGCTTCTACTACAAGACCTTCATGTGGCCGTCGCGTTTCTGGGAGGCGCTCTACGAGCCGATAATCCGCCGCGCCGCCGGCCTCGGCAAGGCGACGTATGCTTCCGACCCGGACGCCTACGAAGCGACGAACGACCATTGCGACGTGCTGGTCGTCGGCGCCGGGCCGGCCGGACTGGCGGCGGCGCGCGCCGCCGGGGCCGCAGGCGCGCGCGTGATCCTGTGCGAGCGCGAGAACCTCGCCGGCGGCGGCCTTCTTCTCGATCCGGCCTTCGAGCGCTGGCGGGCCGATGCGGTTGCGGCGCTCGAGGCCATGCCGGAGGCGCGCATCTTTCGGCGCACGAATGTCTTCGGCTATTACGATCACAATTGCCTCGGCGCCGTCGAGACGCTGTCCGACGGGCCGCCCGGCGAAGGCGGGCTGCGGCAGCGCTATCACGTCATCCGGGCGAAACAGGTGGTGCTCGCGACCGGCGCGACCGAGCGGCTGATCGCCTTTCCGGGCAACGACCGGCCCGGCGTCATGATGGCGGGGGCGGCGCTCGTCTATCTGCGCCGGTTCGGCGTCGCGCCGGGGCGCCGCGCCGTGGTCTTCGCCAACAACGACAGCGCCTATGCGACGGCGCGCGCCCTGAAGGACGCTGGACTCGAGCGCGTGATCGTGGTCGACGCGCGGGCGAAGGGCCCGGATGCCGCCGGCCTCGACATCCGCGCCGGCTGCGAAGTCGCGGGGTTCGACGGGCGGCGGGTCGAAGTCCGCCGTCGCGGAACCAGCGGCAAGGCCGAGAGGATCGAGGCTGACCTCCTCTGCGTCTCGGGCGGCTGGAGTCCGAACGTCCATCTGGCGAGCCAGTCCGGCGCGAAGACGGCCTGGAGCGCCGAGCTTGCGAGCCCGATCCCCGGTGCACCCGTTCAGGCGGAGCGCTCGGCCGGAGCGGCGCGCGGGTTGTTCGGGATCGGCGCCGACGCCCGCGACGGCCTCTCCGCCGGATGCGGCGCCGCGCGCCTCGCGGGCTTTCCGACCGAGGCCGATTTTCCCCTTCCGCCAGAGGAGCCGCCCTCCCTCCCGCTCGAACCGCTGTGGGAGGTCAGGGGACGCGGCAAGAGCTTCGTCGACTTCCAGCACGACGTGACAACGGATGACATCCGCCTCGCGCATAGGGAGGGCTTCAGCCATATCGAGCACGCCAAACGCTACACGACCCACAGTATGGCGACGGATCAGGGCAAGACCGGCGGGCTCGTCGGCGCGGCGATTCTGGCCGAGGCGCGGGGCGAGACGTCCGAGGCGGTCGGCCTGCCGACCTTCCGGCCCTACACCGCGCCCGTCGCCTTCGGCGCCTTCGCGGGGCGCGCAACTGGCGATCGCTAGGAGCCGATCCGCCGCACCGCGCTCCACGACTGGCATGTCCGGAACGCCGCCGTGATGCAGCGGGCCGGCGCGTGGATGCGCCCCTTCTATTATCCGAAGCCCGGCGAGGACGCGTGGACCGCGATCCTGCGCGAGGCGCGCACGGCGCGCTCCGGCGTCGGCCTTTGCGACGTCTCGACGCTGGGCAAGATCGACCTCACGGGCCCGGACGCCGCCGCCTTCCTCGACCGCCTTTACACCAACACGATGTCGACGCTGCCAGTCGGCCGCGCCCGTTACGGGCTGATGCTGCGCGAGGACGGGATCGTTTTCGACGACGGCACCGTCACGCAGCTCGCGCCCGAGCATTTCCTCGTGACGACGACGACCGGGGCGGCCGCGGCCGTGCTCGAGCACATGGACTTTCATGCGCAGACGGTCTGGCCCGAACTGGACGTCGTGTTCTGCTCAGTGACCGACGAATGGGCGCAGATGTCGGTCGCCGGGCCGAAGAGCCGGGACACGCTCGCCAAGATCGTTCACGGCCTCGACCTCACGAACGCCGCCTTCCCCGTCATGGCGGCAGGCGAAGGGACAATCGGCGACGTTCCCGTGCGCGTCTTCCGTATCAGCTTCTCCGGCGAGCTCGCCTACGAGCTCGCCGCGCCCTCGCGTTTCGGCGAGGAGGTCTGGGAGGCCGTCCTCGGCGCCGGGCGGGAGTTCGGAATGGGCCCTTATGGACTTGAGGCGATGAACGTCTTGCGGATCGAGAAGGGCCATCCGGCCGGCGCCGAACTGTCCGGCTTCACGACCGCACCTGACCTCGGCCTCGGGCGGATGATGAAAAGAAGCGGCGACGTCATCGGTCGCGTACTCGCCGGGCGGCCGGCGATGGCCGATCCGCGCCGGCCGCGCCTCACGGGCATCCGGCCCGTAGACGCTGCCCGGCAGCTTCGCGGCGGTGCGCATCTCGTTGCAGCGCCGGGTTCGGGCGAGAGCCTCGGCTACGTCACGAGCGTCACCCGATCGATCGAGCTCAGCCAATGGATCGGGCTTGCGCTGCTTCAGGACGCCGAGACCTGGCGCAACAAGCACCTTTGGGCGGTCTCGCCGCTGCACGACGAGAGTGTCGAGGTCGTCGTGACGAGCCCCTGCTTCGTCGATCCGGAGAACGCCCGTGGCCGCGCCTGACCGAATTGCGTCCAAACCCGCGCTCACCCTAGCCGAGCGTCCGCTGAGCCTGGTTCAGCTGATGGCGCGAAAGGGCAGGGTGGAGGCGCTGGCCGCCGCCGTCAAGGCGGGCCTAGGCCTCGACCTCCCGCCGCCGGGAAAGTGGGCGGCCGGCGCCGGGGCCGACGCAATCTGGATCGAGCCCGGCGGCTGGCTGCTCATGGCCGAACCGGCCCCGCCAGGCGCCTTCCGGGCCAAGGTCGCGGCCGCCGCGGGCGACCTCGGCGCTGCGGTCGACCAGAGCAGCGGCCGCAGCGTGATCCGTCTGGAAGGGGCGCCCGCGCGCTCCGTGCTCGCGACCCTCTGCCGCCTCGACCTCCATCCGCGCGTCTTCGGGCCGGGCTCGGCTGCGACGACGCGGGTTGGGCATGTGACCTGCACGATCCGTCTCGCCGACGAAACGCCGGGCTTCGACCTCATCGTCGGCTCCACCTATGCACGCTGGCTGATCGAGGAGCTGCTCGAGGCCTCGCATGCGCATGGCGCCCGCTTCGACCGCGCGCCCGGCGCGTTGGGTAACGCCAGGCCGGCCCCCGGAGCCGCTGAATGACCTCGCATCTCCCCAATCGCGTCCTCGGCTTCCAGACGCGGGCGATCCACTCGGGTTACGACCCACTCGAGGATCGTGGCGCCGTGGCGCCGCCAATTTACATGACCTCGACCTTCGCCTTTCCCGACGTCGCCGCAGCCAATGCGGTGATCGCCGACGAGGCGCATGGCTTTCTTTACGGGCGCGAGCACAATCCGACGCAGGACTTGCTCGAGCGCCGGATCGCCAACCTCGAAGGCGCGGAGGCGGCCGTCGTGACGGCCTCCGGCATGGCTTAAGTCCCGAACCTTCGAGGTCGACCGGACCGAGCGCTTCCTCAAGGGAAGCGGCCTGCCTGTGCGCATCCCGGTGATCGAAATGGTGGAGATCGGCGCCGGTGGCGGCTCCATCGCGCATGTCGACGCTTTGGGCCGAGTGGCGGTGGGACCCGAGAGTGCATCGTCCGAGCCTGGCCCGGCCGCGTACGGCCGGGGAGGGGCCCGCCCGACTGTGAGCGACGCCGACCTGGTCCTGGGACGGCTCGATCCAAATCATTTCGCGGGGGGGCGTCTGCGTCTACGGCCCGAACTGTCCGAGCAGGCGCTGCTGGACGACATCGGCGGCAGACTTGGCTTGGACGCGCTGACGTCGGCTTTGGCGGTCAGCGAGATGGTCGAGGAGAACATGGCCAATGCCAGCCGCGTTCACGCCGCAGAATACGGCAAGGACCTGCGTAAGAGAACGCTGGTCGCCTTCGGGGGCGCGGCGCCGCTGCATGCCGCGCGCCTCGCGGCCAAGCTCAACCTGTCGCGGATCGTGATCCCGCGGGGCGCCGGTGTCGGCTCGGCGATCGGCTTTCTTCTCGCTCCCGCGGCCTATGAAGTCGTGAGGAGCCACCACGTGCGGTTGGGCGAGGGCGGCCTCCGCGGAGTCGCCACGCTTCTGAGCGGGATGGAGGAGGAGGCGCGCGGGATCGTGGCTCCCGCCGCCCGTGGGAGCGCCATCTCCGTAAAGGGGACAGCCTTCATGCGCTATGTCGGCCAGGGCCATGATCTGCAAATCGACTTGCCGGATAGTCCTGTGTCGGCGGCAGGCAAGGCGGCCGACTTCATCGCCGCGCTCTCCTCTTCCTTCGCCAATGCCTATCGGGCGATCTTCGGGCGCTCTCTGGATGCGCATCCGGTGGAGGTGCTCACCTGGACCGTGACGGCGACGGTCGAGGCGGGCAGCGGCTCTGGCGCGCTGCCCTTCCAATCGGCCCATGGAGACGCGGAGCCGATCGGCGTCACCCGCCTTTACGACCCGGACGCCGGCGCCGTCGGGGACGCGCCGATCTACTGGCGCGATTCATTGCCGAACGGCTTCGTCGTTGAAGGCCCGGCGGTGATCACGGAGGAGGAAACGAGCACCGTGGTCTCGTCCCGGTTCGTTGCGTCGGTAAATCCCCTTGGCCACCTAGTCCTGACCGTCAGAAACGCGACCCGGTCGCCTCGGAGTGATGCGATGAGCAAAGCACCTTCATCTTCCGCCGGGCACGGCGACGCTCTGGCGGAAATCGACTTCCAGATCGCCTGGAGCCGCCTCATCGCCATCGTGGAGGAGCAAGCCCAGGCTTTGCGGCGGACCGCCTTCAGCCCAATCGTTCGCGAGTTGGGCGACCTGTCGGCTGGCTTCTTCGACGCGACAGGCCGGATGATTGCTCAGGCGGTCACCGGCACCCCGGGCCACGTCAATACGATGGCCGCGTCGGTGCTGCATTTCATCGATCGGTTCCCCGCGTCGGAGGCGAAGGCCGGCGATGTCCTCGTTACCAACGATCCCTGGCTGGGGACCGGCCACCTGCACGACTTCGTCGTTGTCACGCCAGCGTTTCACCAGGACCGCCTGATCGGCTATTTTGCCTCGACGTGCCACTTCATGGACGTCGGCGGCATCGGCTTCGGACCGGATGGACGGGACGTCTATGAGGAGGGGTTCTACGTCCCGCCGATGCGCCTGATGAGCGCTGGCGAGGTGAACCGAACCCTCATCGAGCTGGTCCGGGCGAACTCGCGCTATCCCGCCGAGGCGGAAGGGGATCTGATGTCCCTGGCCGCCTGCAATGACATCGGCGGACGCCGCCTCAACGAGATGATGGTGGAGTTCGGGCTCTCCACGCTGCAACCCATCAGCGATGCGATCGTGTCTCGCTCGCATGCCGCCGCACTGGCCAAAATCGCCGACCTGCCGCGCGGCAGCTACTCGGCGCAAATGGTGATCGATGGTTACGAAGCGCCTGTAACGCTCTGCGCCACGCTGACCGTCGAGGCCGACGGGCTTTCTGTCGACTTCACCGGTACGTCCCGCATCTCTGCGCGAGGGATCAATGTGCCGATCGCCTACGCGCAAGCCTACACTGCGTTCGCCCTCGCCTGCGCGATATTCCCCCACGTTCCCAACAACACGGGCACATTGTCGGTCATGCGGATCACTGCGCCGGAAGGATGCATCCTGAACGCGCGGCGGCCGGCGCCGGTATCGTCCCGGCACGTCGTCGGCCAGATGCTGCCGGACGTCGCGTTCGGCTGCCTCGCGCAGGTCATTCCCGATCGTGTCCTGGCCGAGGGCGCCTCCTCGCTGTGGAACCTGATCCTCGAGGACGCACACGATGCCTGCCTGTCGCAGGGTATCGGCGCCACGCAGCGCTTCTCCGCGCTTTCGGTGCAAACCGGCGGCACCGGGGCGCGCTCATCGTTGGACGGGCTGAGCGCCACGGCATTCCCGAGCGGAGTGGCCGGCGTTCCGGTCGAGATCCTCGAAACGATTACGCCTCTGGTCTTCTGGCGCAAGGAGCTACGAGACGGTAGCGGCGGCGAGGGCCGCCATGCGGGCGGCCTCGGCCAGGTGATCGAGATTGGCCACCGAGACGGCCATCCGTTCTACCTATTTGCTGCGCTCGACCGGATCGAGAACCCCGCGCGAGGCCGCTTCGGCGGTGGAGACGGGGCGCCGGGGCGCGTACATCTCGCCGACGGAACCAAGCTCCGCGGTAAGGGCAAGCAACTGGTTCCGGGCGGGGCGCGGCTCGTCGTCGAGACGCCCGGCGGCGGCGGCTATGGCAAACAAGCTCGATAGCTCCCAGTCCATCGCCGGCCGCATGCGTCTCGCCGCGCCGGTGCAATCAAGAGAAGCCGCGAAGGGAGATGACATGAGCGAAGGCACACTTGGGTGGGGCTTGATCGGCGCAAGCACGATCGCCCGCGAATGGATGGTGGACGCCATTCGGACCGATCCTGGCAGCCAAGTGGCTGCCGTGTTCAGCAATGACCTCTCGCGGGCCGAGGCGTTCGCCGCCGACAAGGCAATCCCGAAGGCGTACGGATCCCTTGAGGAGATGCTCGGCGACCGGAACGTCCAGGCGGTCTACATCAGCACGACCAACGAGAAGCACCTTCCGCAAGCCCTGGCGGCGGCCCGGGCGGGCAAGCACGTGCTTTGCGAGAAGCCGCTGGCTCTTGAACCCGAGGAGGCGGACCAGATCGTCCGGGCCTGCAAGGAAGCGGACGTGGTCCTCGGCGCCAACCACCATCTGCGCAATATGGAGAGCCACCGCGCCATCAAGCGATTAGTCGACGAGGGCGCGGTTGGCACGGTCAACTCCATCCGGCTTTTCCATGCGGGCGAACTGCCCGCAGAACTCAAGACCTGGCGGCTCTACGAAAAGGCCGCGGGCGCCGGAGCCATCTTCGACCTGACCGTTCACGACGCCGACCTCCTGCGCTTCTACCTCGGCCGCAACCCCAAGCGCATCACCGCCTTCGCCGCCACCTCGGGCGACGGCCCGCAGGACATCGAGGATAGCGTGATGTCTGTCTGGGAATTCTCCGACAACGTCCTCGTGCAGTGTCATGACAGCTTTGTCGTTGGCTCGGCCCCCAATGGCATTGAGGTGCATGGGTCGGAGGGCAGCATCTTGGGCGTCGATGTGATGGCCCAAGCGCCCGGAGGCAGCGTGACGGTTCGCACGAAGGCGGGCGAGCGGGTCGTCCCTCTGGAGCCGAAGGTCGCGTACCACCGCAGCATCGCCGACTTCGCCGCTGCCGTTCGCGGCGTCGGAAAACCTTCGGCATCGGGCGAGGATGGGGTTTGGAGCCTCAAGCTCGCGAAGGCCGTCGCGGCGTCCGCCACGTCCGGTCGAGCCGTCACCATCGGCTAATGCGCGAGGAGAGCCCTGAGGTCGATGAGCTCCGTTGGCTGTTCGGAGGCGCCCTTGACATGACGACCGAGTAAGGGAGGGCCAGCGATCATGTCGAGCATCGCCATAGCGTTCGCCATCCAACTCCTCCTCGTGCTGCTGTTCATCTTCAGCGCCTTCGACAAGATTTTCAATCACCGGGGCGCGATCGCGCAGGCCAGCGAGGCCGTGTCGTCACGTCAAGCTGCTTCGGTTTTGATCCTGATCGGTTTCATCGTCGAGGTGGCGATGTCCGCAGGTTTGCTCACGGGTATCGCGGACCGGGCGGCCGCTTTCATCTTGGCAGGCTACTGCGGCGCGACCGCCCTGCTTTGGAAGCAGTTCTGGAAGCCCGGCGATTTCTGGAAAGAGGGGGCAAGCCGCGCCCGAAGCCTCTTCTGGGACTTCCTTAAGAACTTCGCACTCGCCGGGGGGTCTGCTGCTAATCACTTTCGGTACGGGCGCGTCATCCGTGGGCGCGTTTTTTTCAGCACCGCTCTCGTCGTCGCGTCCCTACGACGCCGGCACGAGTATGTGGTGACCTGCTTCGAGTTCCGACGGACGCCGCCCGCCGCCCCGCCGGCTGAGACCCTCGTAAGGGGCCGCCGAAAGGCTACCCGCGCCAAATCACAAAAGCGTGAGATGGAATTGTGCGCGGGCGGTCGCGGGACTCGTGTTTCTCAGCTCCCACCGTCGAGCGGCCTGCCGAGCTTGCCGGCCAGATCCTGAATGAACTGCCAGGCCGTCCGCCCCGAGCGCGAGCCCCGCGTCGTCGCCCATTCGAGCGCCTCGGCTTCGAGCTGGGCGGCCGGCTCCTCGAGGTGGAAGTGTTTCGCGTAGCCACGGACCATCGCGAGGTAATCGTCCTGGCTACAATGATGAAAGCCGAGCCAGAGGCCGAACCGGTCGGACAGCGACACTTTCTCCTCGACCGCTTCGCCCGGATTGATGGCGGTCGAGCGCTCGTTGTCCACCATCTCGCGCGGCATGAGATGGCGACGGTTGGACGTCGCATAGAAGAGCACGTTGGCCGGACGGCCTTCGATGCCGCCCTCGAGCGCGGCTTTCAGCGACTTGTAGGACGTGTCGCCTGCGTCGAACGAAAGGTCGTCGCAGAAGACGATGAAGCGATAGGGCGCCTCGCGCATGATGCCCATCAGCGCCGGCAGGCCCTCGATGTCCTCGCGATGGATCTCGACCAGCTTGAGGCGCCCGGACACGTCCTTCTCGCGGTTGATGGCGGCGTGCGCCGCCTTGACCAGCGACGACTTGCCCATGCCCCGTGCGCCCCACAAGAGCGCATTGTTGGCGGGCAGGCCGCGGGCGAAGCGCTGGGTGTTCTCGACCAGCAGGTCGCGCACCCGGTCGATGCCGCGCAGGAGCGAAAGATCGACGCGGTTGACGCGCGCAACCGGCGCCAGCGCGCCGCGATCGGCGCGCCAGATGAAGGCCTCGGCCGCTTCGAAATCGGGCTTCGCCGGGGCAGGGGGCGCGTGGCGTTCAAGCGCCTCGGCGATGCGGCGGAGGAGGTCGGCTTGGCTTTCGAGGGCGGCCAAAGGAAAATCCAGTTCGATTGGAAGGGCCGAGGGTTTGACACAAGGAGAGGCCAAGCTCCAGAGCGAGGACGCCCTTGCCGCAGAACTGCGTTCTGGTACCGTCGCGCCAACATGCTAAGCGGGGGGAAGCAATGGCGAGCGCGTCGCCCATCCTGATCACGCCAAATTTTCTTCTGCCCTCCTCGGCAACCACCAACGACTATCGTTGCGTCGTCAATGCCTTGGGCACGGCGGTCATCTTCGAGCGCTCGATGTTGAAATCGACCGGGGGCTTCGGAAATTCGCAGCTCTATCTGCTCGACTTGACGCAGAGCGGGGCCATGCCGTCTTCGTTCATTGACGACCAAAAGATAGAGATTTCCGATCGCCCTGACTGGTGCTGGGTCACGGGCGACGTCGCCTTAAACTTCGGCTCGGACATCTGGGTGGGCGTGGTCAACTCGAGCGGGGGGAACTTCAAATCCCTCGGGGCACAGACGGCCAGCATGAACTATCCAACGTGGTTTCCCGACGGCACGACGCTTGCCGTCGAAAACTATGCGGCGAGCGCCAAGCCCCAGCCGAACACGACGACGATCGACTCCTCGACCGGCGTCATTCTCACCGCGGACCTCGAGGGTCTGAACCTGTATGGCGGGATGCCCAGCGTGAATCCCGCCTATCCGAATCTGATCGCCTTCGCCGGGCAGCCCTTAGGCTCACCTTACAATCAGGATAGGAATTACATCTGGGTGAAAGATATATCGAGCCCCGACCCAGCGGTTCCCCTTGAATACAATGCTCCGGCCGCGGGCGATTATTGCCAGGCGTTTCAGGGTCGCGCGCCCTGGTGGTCGCCTGACGGTAAATGGGTGGTCTTCGAATCGAACCGGGGTTGCGTGCCGAGCCGTACATACCAGGCTGGCATGTACGCCATCTATCTCTACGAGTACCGCGTTCGGAACCCCGCTTTCGCGATCACTGATTGGGGTTACAATTGCAATCACGCGAAGTGGTTTCCGAACGGGTTCCCCAAAAGGCCCGCCGGCCCGTTCCAACTTATCGTTGCGGCTTGGCAGAGTGGCGGGACGACGCCGCCCTCGGGGCCCTATGGGCTATCGGTGCTGGATCTGACGCCGCTCGGGATCACATTTTGATTTTGGCGTGGAAAAAAGCTTGTGCGTCCAATAGGATCGCAGTCGATGCTCAGGACCAGCTGTAGGCGAACAGTCCCATGACGACGAGAATGATGACGGCAGCCAGCACGTAATGCTTCGCCTCCCATTCATGCATGGTGAGGAGGGACTTCGTGTTCTTGCCAGGGCGCTGGGAGGCCATAAGCTTCGCCTAGCACGAACCGCGGGCGCGGCATACGCCAACAATGCCAGTCTGTAGACGTTGAGGGGAATCTAACGGTCTGGGCTTGCCTTTTGCGCGCAATCGCGCTGGTATTCAGGGCGCTCCGAGAACGAATCGCATGAACGTCATTTTAATTGCCGTCGGCTGCGTCCTCATGGCGCTCGGGTTCATGATGCTCGCAAACCGAGCCGGCTACGTCTATTTCGTCCTCGGACCTCGCTCGGTTCTGGTCGTCGCCGGGGTGGTCGCGATGCTCGCTTTTTGGATTCTGCGGGCTGTTCCCGGATGAAGCGCGCCGCTTGCGCGAAATGGCCGAAGGCGGGCGGCCCTGTAAAACTGGCTCATTTGATGCTATATCTTTTGAGAGCCGGCGGGGCGCGTCGGTTACTGGAGACCTGAAATGGCGTCGCGATTGTTACGGCGGCAGGTTATGACCCTTACCGATGCGGCGGCTGCGCGCGTGCGCGAGCTGACCGCGGCCGCCGGCAAGCCGGTTGCAGGCTTGCGCGTGGGCGTGAAGAACGGTGGCTGCGCCGGCATGTCCTACACGATGGAACTCGCCGAAGCGGCGAATCCGACCGATGAGATCATCGAGGACAAGGGCGTCAAGGTTCTGATCGACCCCAAGGCGGTGCTGTTCCTGCTTGGCTCGCAGATGGATTTCAAGGTCGACCGTCTGTCGGCGACCTTCGCCTTCTCCAATCCCAACGAGACGTCCGCCTGTGGCTGCGGCGAGAGCGTTGCGATCACGCCTGCGAGCCCCGAGGCGCTTCACGTGCCGGCTTAACCTACCCGAACGCGCATGGACGCTGAGGGCCTGAAGGCTTTGTTCGAGCCATTCGGGCCGGTTACAATCAGACGCATGTTCGGCGGCTCTGGGATCTATGCCGAAGGCTTGTGCTTCGCCATTGAATTGAAGGGCGAGGTTTTCATCAAAAACCGACTCTCTTTCGCGAGCCGTCTTTTCCGCGACTGATTCCGCGCCATTCACCTACACGGCGAAGGGCAAGTCGAGACCGACGTCCTACTGGAGCTTGCCGACAGCCGCGCATGAAGAGGGCGACGAGTTGCGCCGCTGGGCCAATATGGGACTGGAGGCGTCGCGTCGCGCGGCTACCGATAAGGCCAAGGCAAAACCCAAGCCGAAGTCAGGGTCGCGCGCGAAGAGCCGAGCAAAGTCAAAATAGTTTACGGATAATAGGCTCAAAGCACGGGTTGGGTCAGCGCAAGTGGGCCTTTGCCATGACGTCCTGTATCGAGGTGATCTCTCTGGCCCGCAAGGCCCATTGCTATGCTCACGTCGGCATATTTCTGCCCGCACGCCTTATCGAAATCCGCCAGTGCTGACCACGCCGTTTGCGACAAAGCGAGCGTATTGTTCATGATCGGCAGAAACCCAGGAACGTCCGCTGGCGATGCGAGCGCATCGTGAGCGGCGTTGTACTGAACAATCGCATCGGCGAAGTCGCTCCATGCCGGTACGATCGTGCTGTTGTACCGGACGACGCACGCTCTTGCCTCGGATGAGGAGCCAAAATCGGCAGGCGCATAGGGGGTGCCGAATTTCTCCGACGACCGTTCGCCCACACGGTCGGGGGCAGGAGCCAACTCCGTCGCGGCGGCTGCGACGGGGTGGCCGATCTTGCGGAAGCTATCTGGAGCGTAGGCGTAGGCGGCGCAGAACGCGAAAATGGCGACCGGTGGGAGGAGGCGCAGTTCAGGCCACAGACCGGCGAGAGCAGTCCGTTTCATCTTTCAGTCCTCCAATTGGCGGTGTGGCATCGCGTCGCACATTCGGGCTTCGCTTCGATCACGCTGCAAGAAGGTTCCGCGCTCACTCTCGACGGAGAGTCGAAATCGTTTTGTCGATAAGGGCGCCGGCGCTGTAGCTGACAACGGCATAAGCGACGAGGATGAAGGCGCTTCCCGCCATGAAAGCGATATTTCCGAGCGTTCCGTTCGCAACCCACGGATAGTCGGCTTTCACCGCGCCGTAGCCAAGACCAAGGACGAAAGCCAAAGCGAGGAGAGGCGCGAATCCGATCAAGCGGCCAAATTTGAAAATAAAAAACGGCGCGACAATCCCAAACACGACGACGATCAGAGCCGGATAGAGACCGATTCTGGCCATCGGGATTCCCCCCGTGTCGCTTCGCCCCTTTAAGGCGAAGCCGCGCTCCGAACGGCTAGTCTTTCGCTTCGACCGGCTCGGGCATCGTCCGAGGGCGCGCCTTCACCGGGCGCAGGAGGAAATCGGGCACATGATCGCCGAGCCCGACGACCGGCGCGTCGTCGTCCCGGCGTGGCTGCGCCGCGTCGCGGGGCGGGCGCTCCCTGCGTGGCGCCCGGTCGACGGAATTCGAGGCGCGAGGAGCCTCACCATGGGTCGGACCGGCGGCCGTGCGCTCCCGCAGCGGTCGGTCACGGCGCGGCGCGCGATCGGCGGATCTCGCGGGGGTGGCGCTCGAACTTTCTTCCTGATCCGCGGGGACCCGTTCTTGCGAGGGGCGCGCGGCGTGGTGGCGGCGCGAATCCGCCCGGCGCTCGGCGTGCCGAGCGGGACGTCCACCGGCTTCAACCGGTTCCGCTCGCTCGGGCCGCCTATGGGCGCCGCCACGGCCGCGGCTCCGCTCGCGACTGGGCGCCTCGACTTCCTCGTCGGGCGGCAGTTGCGCGCCATCCTGCCAGTCGATCTTGCGGGCGATGAGCTTCTCGATCTCGGCCACGGCCTTTTGATCGATGCGCGAGACGAGCGTCAGCGCCTGGCCCGACTTGCCGGCGCGTCCGGTGCGGCCGATCCGATGGACGTAATCCTCCGCGTGATGGGGCGCGTCATAATTGATCACGTGGCTGACGTCCGGGATGTCGAGGCCTCGCGCAGCCACGTCCGAGCACACGAGCAACTGGACTTCGCCATTGCGAAACGCGTCGAGGGCGGCCATGCGCATGCGCTGATCGAGATCGCCGTGCAGCGCGCCGACCGAGAAATTGTGCTTCTGCAAGGAACGGTACACGACCTGCACGTCGCGCTTGCGATTGCAGAAGATGATCGCGTTCTTGAAATTATCCGCGCCGCGAATGATGCGCCTCAAGGTGGAGCGCTTCTCTTCGGGGGTGCCTCCCGAAGGCACGAGCGCCTGAACGATGTTCTCGGCGGTCGTGGCGGCGCGAGAGACTTCGACGCGCACTGGATTGTGGAGGAAGGCGTCGGCGAGGCGGGTGATTTCAGGTGGCATCGTCGCCGAGAAGAACAGCGTCTGGCGCGTGAACGGCACGAGCTTGCAGATGCGCTCGATGTCGGGAATGAAGCCCATGTCGAGCATCCGGTCGGCTTCGTCGATGACCAGGATCTCGATCGCGTTCAGGAGCAGGCCGCCGCGTCCGGTGAAGTCGAGCAGGCGTCCAGGCGTCGCGATGACCACGTCGGCGCCGCGCGCAATTTTGGTTTCCTGATCGCCGAACGAGACGCCGCCAATCAGCAGGGCAAGGTTCAGCTTGTGGTTGATGCCGTATTTGGCGAAGGCCTCTTCGACCTGCGCGGCGAGCTCGCGCGTCGGCTCGAGAATGAGCGTGCGCGGCATGCGAGCGCGAGCGCGGCCGCGCTCCAGCATCGACAGCATCGGCAATGTGAAGGCCGCAGTCTTGCCCGTGCCGGTCTGGGCTATGCCCAGAACGTCGCGGCCTTGGAGGGCGTGGGGAATGGCTTGTTCTTGGATCGGCGTCGGCGTGTCGTAGCCCGACGCTTCGGCGGCTTTGAGCACTTTCTCGCTCAGGCCGAGTTCGTTAAATTTCATCTGTTCTCGCTGGTGCGAATGCCTCGCATTCGCTGGTTCGTGATATGGGAGCCTCAGTGGACCGCGTCAATGAGTTTGCGGATCCCGGCGCGCAAACTTTCGCGCGGCGCCGAAGCTTTATTCGCTCTCGGCGCTTCTTCGCATAGATCAAATCGCCAAAAAGTCAAATCAACTCGCGTGGTTCGCGTGTGCCGAGTTGTGGCCGTGCGGCGGGACGTGACTCGTCATCGCGGCGTCGCGCGACGCCTCAATGCGCCGCTTGCGGGTCGGGAAAGGTCCATGCGCCGTTCAGGATCTCGGGCTTCGGGCGATAGAGGCGCACCAGATAGTTCCATCCGGGCGGAGTCGGCAGGCAATTGGGAACCACGCCGTCGCAACCGCCGAACTGGATGGCGAACGATCCGTCGTCGGCCGGCTTCGCGATAAGGTTGTTGAGCGAATAGGCGTTCTGCGGATTGGCGACGAAATGGCCCTTGTCGTCGTAGACGCTGATCGACCAGAAGCCGTCGACCGGCACGTCCTTGACGTTGAGCTTGTAGATCGTGTTGCCGTCGTTATGGGCGGGCGTGACGTTCAAATAAAGGGCGTCTTCCTCAGGATTGCCGCCCCACGCGACCGCAGACCCGATCAGGTGACGCACAGGGTAGACCTTGTCCTTTGGGCCGAACATGCCTTTGGTGTCAGGGACGGTCGAGCCGAGGCTGAGCAGGGCCTCCCGCACTTTGACCTGGCTCGATGCATCCCAATTGGGGATCGTGAAGGCCCCTGGGCCGCCGGGCTGGCTGACCGTAATCTTGTCCTGCAAGGCGTGGACGGTCTCGACGTCCTTGGGATCGTCCGGATCGACCAATATGCGGACGCCGACAATGACATAGCGCGTGCCGATTTGGTCCTTGGTCAGCGTACGCACGGCAGCGCCGTAGTGGACCTCGGGGGTGTACTCGTCTTCATCGATCACTTGCATCGACTGGAAACGCTTGCCCGGGTCGGGCAGGGTGATGGTCACGGCACCCGCATCGAGGTCGAACACCGCCGCCGAATAGAGCGTGTCGCGGTTCATCCGGATGATGGTTTGCGCGGCGATCGGCGTCGGTTCGCGCCGATGCATGAACTTTCCGAAGCCGCCATCCTTGACCACGCCGCTAAAAAAGAGATCCAACTCGGCGCGGACGAAATTGTCGGGCGTGACTGGGATTGGTTTATCGTCGGACGCCGCGGAAGCGCCGGCTGCGTTTAACAGCAAGAGGACCAGCGGCAGGGCAGGGGTCAAGCGGAGCGATTTCATTGTCATCGTGACACCGTGCCGGGAGGCAGCCCGAAGCTGTACGAGACTGGGCGCTAACGGGGGAATTGGGCCGTTTCGGGGAGCGGATGGGCTTCGTTAGGTCGAATTCGAAGCGGCGCGCTCGCCGACTAATAATGGTCGGTCGACTTGATGAAGGCGTGGGATCTGCCAGACTTCGTCCGGCGAGAGGCGCAGGCCGAAGGCTGGCATTTGCGTCCCCTTGCGGCCCTGGATCACGGTCTCCAAAAAGCGCTGGTCGCTGAGCTTCGTCGCGAAGAGGTTCGGCCCCCGCGCGCCGGCGCTGTGGTGGCAGACGTAGCATTTGCCGGCGTAGGTGACCCGGCCAGCGGCGATGGCGTCCGGCTGGCCGAGGAACGGGTCCGTCAGTTCGTCATCGTCCGCGAAGCCGCGGCTCATCGTTAACAGCGCCATCGCCGCCGTTAACGAGAGAAGAGAGCCGCGAATCGCAGACATGCGCATGGATCAGGGCTTCGCGGCAGGCAGCATCTTCTCGATTGCCTGCGCGTTCTACATGCCGCCCTCATCGACTTTGCCGTCAAGACGAGACGGTAATTGATCCATCGGCGCGCCGCTCTAACCCAATGTAAATCGTTGTTTCTTTTCTCCCTGAGAGAGGGGGGCCAATGGATCGGCGGCAACTCGTTGTCCGCACCGCCAGAGCGCGCATCTGAGGCATTCCGAGAACGCCTGCACGCTCAGGAGAATTCCCACTTTGCGGATGAACATGGTGCGGCATCGCATGCGGACTCGGGTTAAGGAAAAATTTCAGAAAAAAATTGATGGCAAGCGGAACAATTCTCCGTCGAGCCGGTTGACGGATCATCGGTGCGCTTAATTTGCCCCCCAGCCCAAGTGCGCCGTCTGCCCCGCGTTGGCCCTCCCTGCGCGGGGCTTTTTTGTGGCCGACGTGTTCTCTATATGTTCTGATCGGCGGCTTGAGGCCCGGCCGCCGTCCGAGCAAGGACGTGACAAGTTGAGCTTGAGATTACCGCCGTCGGCGCTTCTCGGACTACGGCGGCTGTGGCAGCCCTTTTTAGGCGGCGCGCGGCGCCTTAGCTTTGCGTTCGCCGGCATAACCGAGGTCCCTAAAAGCCTATAAGCCACGGCCCAGGTCGACGGCTACGTCTCCGACTGGCGTCGGTAACGGGTAGATCTCCCGGTCGGGCCTAGGGCAAGCGACGTTCCTATTCCGGGCGAGTCCGTCCGTTAACGGTGCGAACTTCGCAAGTGCGGGAACTACCTAGAGGTTTTGCGCAAAATTTTTCGGTGTGGACGGAACAATTTGGGGCTGCCGGTGTTTTCGTTATTCAGCGCGCCTTTTTTTGCCCCCCAGCCCTAGCGCGCTGTTTTTGCCCCGCGCCGGTTTTCCTGCGCGGGGCTTTTTTCGCCGGCTGACAAGATTCAAGCTCAAGCACCGTCAACACGCGCCCAGCCGACTTAATCCCTGTGTCATGCCCGCCTTCGAGCGTGTGAAGGAATCGCATTTTTTGGTTTGGAGGGGCGTGGTGGGCGTTTCTTCCGCCCTCAATCGCCTGGTCGCTCGCCCTTGCGGTGAAGGCGGTGATGACCTTGTGAGGCTTCATGGGGTTTTGATCCTCAGGCGGCGAGCGGCGACGAGATTGTTCGCGAGCGCATGCCAGAACGCATGAGCCTTCGCCTTGATCAGCCCGCGAACGGGGAGAAAACCAAAGCCATGGTTCTTGCGCCATGGTTCTTGCCACATGGTTCTTGCGATCGGCGCTGATCCGCTCGATGCGCTGGCGCAAGGCGTAGACGGCCTTGCCCGCTTCGCTCGCCATGCGCTCCCGCCATTCCTTGAGACAGGCGGGTCCCTTGGCCCGCTTGCGGATCCGCCGCGCCAGCGTGGCCGGCTTGACGGTCTCCTTTTCGTTGGCGGCGGCGTATAGACGCTGACCGGACCCGCCGCATGAGAGGCCAGCGCAACGATGTCTTCGCTCGTGGCGTAGCTGGTGTCGACCAGCAATCGGTCGGGCGTCCGGCCGTGGCGCCGGGCGATGTCGTCGACCATCGGCCCCGCCAGGCCCGCATCGTTGCGCCGGTCGGTCAGTTCGATCGAGACAATCACGCCTTCCTTCGGCGCCGCGGCGATCTGAGCATTGTAGGCGGGACGAATTGCGCCATCGGGAAAGCGCATGCAACGCGCCTCGGGATCGCTCGTCGAAACCTTGGGCGCCTTCTTCCTGGCCTCGTCCTTGACGGGCCTCGCAGCGCGCGCCTTGCGCTCCGCCTCGAGCCGTTCGAGCGCCGCCCGTGCTCTTGCCGCCCGCGCTCTTGCCGCGCGCGCCTGAACATCACGCGCCGCCCGCTCTTGCGCCGCTTGGCGCCGACGGCCGAAGCTCCCGGGTCGTCGGTCAGCTCCCGCTTGAGGGCGCCCAGCCGCTCGGCGACCGCGGCTTCGATCTTGATCAGTTGTTCGCCCGTCTTGAACGATGCCTTGCTGGCGCTGGCGCGAATCTTCGCGCCGTCGACGGCGATCTCGAGCCAAGGCTGGTCAGCCCCTCGCCGATCAGCGCGGTCACGCTTTGGGTCAGCAGCCGATCGAGAACGTCCACCGGCTCGATCTGGAAATCGGCGAGCCCGTGATCGTTGACCGGCGCGCCGCCCGCCAGCCCGCGATAGGCGGCGTCGCTTTGCGTGAGCCGCTCCAGTTCGCGCGCCCGAACCCACCCCCTCGACCGTCGCATAAAGCCACAGCGCCATGAGAACCGCCGGATCGGCGGCCGGCCGTCCCGCCTCCCCCTCGCGCGAGAGAACCTGATCGTAAAGGGGCGAAAGATCGAGGCTCTCGACGAAACGCCACGACCTGAGCGCGCGCGATGGTCCGCCGGCAAAAGCCCCTCAAGATCGACCATATCACAGCGCAACTGACCCCGATCTGGCCGCACCACCCGAGCTTCACCCATCGCCAATTCGCCCCCGAACATCAGCCACAGAGAATCACAACCCCAGCGAAAGCGCCAATTTCTTCACACGCCTGGACGCGGGCATCCACTCAATGCCGACGATGCCCGCTTTCGTGGGCACGAAACGCCACCACTCCAACTCGCCGGACACCTAGATTTTCGTCGCCGCTCAAAAACTTTTGCTTTAAGGGGCGCTCATGAGCCGCTTCACCATCACTACGGCGATCCCTTACGCGAATGGCGCGCCGCATATCGGCCATGCTTACGAGCGCATCGCGACCGATGCGATCCAGCGGTTCATGCGCCTCGACGGGCGCGAGACGTTGTTCGTCACCGGCATGGACGAGCATGGCCTCAAGGTGCAGCAGGCGGCCGCGCGCGAGGGGGTGACGCCGCAGCAATTTGTCGATCGCGTCGCGGCCGAATTCGAGGCGATGGGCGACATGCTGAACGCCCGCGCCGACGACATCGTGCGCACGACGGAACCGCGGCACGCCCGCGCCTCGCAGGCGATCTGGGAGCGCATGGCCGCGAACGGCGACGTCTATTTGTCGAAATATTCCGGCTGGTATTCGGTGCGTGACGAGGGTTATTTCGTCGACAGCGAGCTGACCGATGGCCCGGACGGGACCAAGCTCGCGCCGAGCGGGGCGCCGGTCGAATGGGTGGAGGAGGAAAGCTATTTCTTCAAGCTCTCGGCCTATGCGGATAAGCTGCTGGCGCATTATGCCGCGCATCCCGACTTCGTCACGCCGGAAAAATATCTGAACGAGATCGTCGCTTTTGTGAAGCGAGGTTTGTCCGACCTCTCGATCAGCCGCGCGACGCTGAAATGGGGCGTGCCGGTTCCGGGCGACCCGAAGCACGTGATGTATGTCTGGGTCGACGCGCTGACCAATTACATCACCGCGACCGGCTTCCCGGACGAGGGTCCGCTGGCGAAATTCTGGCCCGCAGATGCGCATGTCATAGGCAAGGACATCACCCGCTTCCACGCCATCTATTGGCCAGCTTTCCTGATGTCGGCTGGACTGCCCGTGCCGAAACAGGTCGTCGTGCACGGCTTCCTGTTCAACCGCGGCGAGAAAATGTCGAAGTCGGTCGGCAACGTTGTCGACCCGAAGGCGATGGTCGACGCTTACGGGCTCGACGCGGTGCGCTACTTTTTCCTGCGGGAAGTGCCGTTCGGCCAGGACGGCAGCTACTCGCATGAGGCGATCGTCGCCCGCATGAACGCCGATCTCGCCAACGACATCGGCAATCTGGCGCAGCGCTCGCTCATGATGATCGCCAAGGCCGGCGGACGCACGCCCGACTGGCGCGAGGCGGCGCCGTCCAAGGAGGATCTGGCGATGCTGGCGCGCGCCGATGCGCTCCTTGGCGAAGCGCGCCGGCATATGCAGAGCTTTGCGCTGCATCTCTACATCGGCGCCGTTTTCGAGGTCGTATCGGAGGCCAATCGCTATTTCGCCAACGCCGAGCCCTGGAGGCTCGCCAAGAGCGATCCTGCGCGCATGGGGATCGTGCTCTACGTGACGGTCGAAACCTTACGCATCGCCGCGATCCTGCTGCAGCCGGCTATGCCGGCGAGCATGGGCGGGCTGCTCGACCTCCTCGGCGTCCCGCCGGAGGCCCGCACATTTGCAGCGCTGGACACTGGCGAGCGGGTCGGCCATCTCGACGCGCCGCATCGGCTCGAGCCGGGCAGGGCGCTGCCCCCGCCTGCGCCGGTCTTTCCTCGCTACGTTGAACCCGAGGCTGCGAAGTGATTCTTTGCATCTCCCTCTCCCCCTGGGAGAGGGGCAGGGGTGAGGGTTCTCAGCCCCTCGGCTCGAAAACCCTCGTCCGGCCGGCCATGGGGCGTTCTCTGGAACGCCCGTCGATCGACGGGCTATGGCCGGCCACCTTCTCCCGGGCGGAGAAGGGGCAGCTAAAATGACAATCATCGACAGCCATTGCCATCTCGATTTTCCCGACTTCGCGGACGATCTCGATGCGGTCGTCGAGCGCGCTCGCGCGGCGGGTGTCGAACGCATGATCACGATTGGCACGCGAGTCGACAAAGCTCCGCGCGTGGTCGCCATTGCAGAGCGCTATGACGACGTCTTCTTCACCGTCGGCACGCATCCCCATGAGGCGGCCAGTGAAGGAGCGGAGGATTTCGACGCCATGCGCGCTTTCGCAAGACATCCAAAATGCGTCGGGATCGGCGAGGCGGGCCTCGACTATCACTACAACAGCGCACCGCGCGATGTTGCTCAGCGCGTCTTTCGCGGCCACATCGCGCTTGCTCGCGAGCTTGACCTGCCGCTCGTGATCCATACGCGCGACGCCGACGCCGACATGGCGGCAATCCTGGCCGATGAGATGGGGCAGGGGAGGTTCCGCGCCGTGCTCCATTGCTTCACCGCCTCGCGCGAACTCGCCGAGACCGCGCTCGGCCTCGGGCTCTCGATCTCGTTCTCCGGCGTCGTGACGTTCAAAAAGTCCGACGACTTGCGCGCCATCGCCCGTTACGTTCCGCTCGACCGCATTCTGGTCGAGACCGACGCGCCTTATCTCGCGCCAACACCCCATCGCGGTCGCCGGAACGAGCCGGCGTTCGTGGTCTCCACGGCGGGTGTGGTCGCGGAGGCGCGCGGAATGACGCCCCAAGCGCTGGCCGAGGCGACGCGCACTAACACTCACGCTATATTCGGCAGGCTGCCTCTTGCCGTCGGCAAGCCGCCGCAGGCCGCAGGGTCTTCGCATTGACGCTGCGCCTGACCATCCTGGGCTGCGCTTCATCCGGGGGCGTGCCGCGGATTGCAGAAGGGTGGGGCGCCTGCGACCCGGCGAACCCGAAGAACCGTCGCCGCCGCTGCTCGGTGCTGGTCGAGCGCTTCGGGTCTCAAGGCGCGACGACGGTCCTCGTGGATACCTCGCCCGACCTGCGCGAGCAACTGATCGACGCTGAGGTCAAGCGGCTCGATGGCGTCCTTTTGAGCCACCCCCACGCCGACCACACGCACGGCATCGACGATCTGAGACCCCTCTGCCTCGCCATGCGCCGTCCCCTGGACGTGTATATGAACGAGCAGACCTCGCGCCGCATCGCGCAGGCGTTCTCCTATATTTTTCAAACCCCTGAAGGCAGTTCTTATCCTCCGATCGCAAAGGAGCTGCGCCTCACCGCCGGCAGGCTCTGCCGCATCGAGGGCCCGGGAGGCGCCGTCGAGGCGATGCCGTTCGATCTCGATCACGGCGACATCAGCGCGCTCGGATTTCGCTTCGGAGGGCTCGCTTACACCCCTGATGTGAAACGCATTCCCGAGGCCAGCCGCCCTTTTCTCGAAGGCCTGGACCTGTGGATCATCGACGCCTTGCGCTATCGCCCCCACCCGTCCCATTTCAGCCTCGACGAGGCTCTGGCGTGGATCGAGACCATGCGTCCGCGGCGCGCGATCCTAACCAACTTGCATACCGATCTTGATTACGAGACCTTGCGGATGAAACTGCCGGCGCATGTGACGCCGGCTTATGACGGGATGCGCGTCGAGGGCTTCGACGCCTGAGGTTCGCTAGGGGGAAACGCGATGACGCCAGTCGAGACGGCGATACGTGACTTCGTGCGCGAGCATGCCGATGCCGAGACGCGCTTTCTCGCTGAGATCGTGAAAATTCCGTCGGACAATCCGCCCGGAGATTGCAGCCGCCCCGCAGAAGTCGTCGCCACCCTACTGGAAGGACTGGGTTTTCAGGTCGAGCGGCACAAGGTTCCCGACCCCCTCGTCAAGGCCAATGGCATGATTTCGGCGACCAACCTGATCGTCAGGCGCCGGTTCCGGCAGGGTCTGACGATCGCGCTCAACGCGCATGGCGACGTGGTGCCTCCGGGTTCGGGCTGGACGCACGACCCTTACGGCGCCGAGATCGTGGACGGTTGGATGGTCGGGCGCGGAGCCGCTGTGTCGAAGTCGGACATTGCGACCTACGCGTTCGCGATGCTGGCGCTCGAAAAATGCGGCGCGGCGCTCAATGGCGCGGTCGAACTGCACGTCACCTATGACGAGGAGGCGGGCGGCGAGATCGGCCCGCTTTATCTGCTCGAGAAGGGCCTGTCGCGTCCGGATCTGGCGATCGGCGCTGGCTTCTCCTACGCCGTGGTGAACGCGCACAATGGCGCGCTTCACCTGGAGGTCGAGGTCCTTGGCCGCTCGGCACACGCCGCCCGGCCCTCGACCGGTGTCGACGCCCTTGAGGCGGCGAACGCAATCCTGTCCGCTCTTTACGACTGGCGGGTCGGCCTTGAGGCGCGGACCTCGGCGATGCCCGGGATAGGCTCGCCGCAGATGACGGTCGGTCTCATAGCGGGCGGGATCAACACGAATGTGGTGCCGGATCGCGTAACGTTTCGCCTGGACCGCCGCATTGTGCCGGAGGAAAATCCGGCCGAGGTCGAAGCGGAATTGCGCGCGGTCATCGACCTGTCGGCGGCGCTCCATCCCGCCGCCAAGGTCGAGGTCAAGCGCATCCTGCTTGCCGAGCCGCTGACGCCGACCCCGGCCGGAGCGAAGCTGACCCAGATCCTTTGCCGGCGGGCGAGCCAGGTGATGGGCGAAAACATCGCCGCCTCGGGCGTGCCGCTCTACACCGACGCGCGCCACTACGCCAAAGCGGGCGTTCCGATCGTACTCTATGGCGCAGGCCCCCGCACGATCGAGGAAGCCAACGCCCACCGCGCCGACGAGCGCCTGCCGCTGTCGGATTTGTACAAAGCGACAGAAGTGATCGCGCTGACTCTGGCGGAGTTGATGGGACTATAGCTGAGCGCCACGTAGATGAGATCTCTGACGCGTCGGGCGCGCTCAGCGCGCGCTCCTTCAGATTCGGGCGCTGCGCCGCCCGGCCATCATCAGCGAAGGCGTCAAGGCCACGATGAGACCGAAGAGGATATTCGCGGCGAGGTTTAGAACCAGACCGCTTAACGAGGGCTGCGGCTTCGGATAGGCGGCTGACAAGGGCAGGACGATGAAGCCCATGACGATGAAAACGCCCACGCCATAGAGGGCGCCGAAGCGCCCGGGCTTGTCGAACAGCGCGGGTGTTCGCAGGGCGGCAGCTCCATAGATCGCTGCGATTGCCAGCGACATGAGCAATTGAAGCAGAAGCCCAAGCGCCACGGTCCCCATCCCGCCCTCGTAGGAGGCCTTGCCGAGCAGGCCACTGGCGATTGCCTGCAAAATCGTGGCGGGACTGGCATGATTGATGGCGCTGGCGACGAAGACGTCCAGACTGCCCGCAACGAGCCCGCCGATCGCGATCGCCGTGAGGAGGGGGCCGAGATTGTTCCAGTCATCATGGGACCGCATCGGACGCTCCTTGCTGCTCGCTTATCGTCGCCCAAATAGATAGATCGATCTATTTATAAATGTCAAATGGATAGATCGATCGATCTATCCATTGGCCTCAAATCGTCGTATGCGGTGAAGCATGAAGGGTCGCGCCATTCCGGAGACTAAGCAGCGCCTGCTCCGCGCCGGCGAGCGGCTGTTCCGCACGCAAGGGTATGCGGGCACAGGGCTAAAGCAGCTTAGCCAAGCGGCCGAGGCGCCCTGGGGTTCGCTCTATCATTTCTTTCCTAACGGGAAAGAGCAGTTGGGCGCCGAAATCGTCACCTATGCCGGTGAGCTTTATCGCGCCGGCCTGCAAGTTGCCCTTGAACGATTCGGCGATCCAGCGGAGGCAATCGAACGGATTTTCTTCGGCGAAGCCGCCATCCTCGAGAAGAGTGATTACAGGGATGGGTGTCCTATTGCCTCCGTCACACTAGATGTCGCCAGCACCAACGAAAGCCTGCGGGTCGCTTGTGCAAACGCATTCAGCGGCTGGCTCGGGACGATCGCGCTGGCGCTGTCTTCTGCGGGCGCGCCCGCGGACGATGCAACAGCGCTCGCCGGCTTCGTTCTGTCCTGCCTGGAGGGCGCGATCGTTCTCAGCCGCGCCACGAAAAGCCCAACGCCCCTAATGCAATCAGCGAAATTTGTCCGGCAGGCCGTCGATCGCGAAGCGAAGGCATGGAATCGGGCTCGAAGAGCTTCTAGACAGCGTTCGTGAACCGATCGACGCCGGCGTGGTCGAAGCTCTGATCTCGAACCCGACTCCGCCGGCCAAGCGCCATTCAGGCACAGACGGGCGGCCAAGACGTCGCAGTCGACCGGAGCCGCGCTCACACAGCGGACGGCGACAGGAAGGTCCAGTCGAGTTCCTTCTCCTTGCGAAGTCCTGCGCCGGCCGCCGCGATCTATCGAGACGGCTCGGTTCCATAATAACTCTTATGCGAATCGAACCTGCGGCTGCCCATGACGTGTAGGCTGGCGCTCCACGCCCTCTCTATCCCGCGGGCCTTCGCCGCGGGGCCGGGTTGATCACCCACGCGTGCTCGCCGTCCGCGCTGCCCACGAACCCATCGAAGGACATGAACATCTTCAGGACCAGGTCTCTCATGGCGTTCTCCTCTGGCGTTTCGAAACAACGACCTTTCAAGAGGACCAATCCTGACAACGAGCCGACCGCCGGCCGCTCCAACGATGACCGGCAGCGGCGGTGACACCCTGTCTGGCGCAAACCGCGACATCTCTAACCGGCGTCGACAGGGTCCCAAATCTGGACAGGACGATCGCAGCTACGGAAACGGCCGGCGTGCCCTACTCCGTTGCGAGCGCGGACCAAAGGCGAAGCGCGCTCCTAAGCCGGAGAATCGCAGCCCTGCTCAGATTTTATGAGCCGAAACTGATCGTAATGGCGCCCGAATATGGTTCGCAGGCATTACTGGGATGTCCACCCGCTCGGTATTGAACACATTGAGTGACAATTTTGCGGTAGGACTTTCGCGGCTCGCGCGCAAGACGGATGAAAGGAAAGAGCTATATGCCCCGTTCAACGGCGCTGGGGTCTGGCGCAGATCCGCTGATCTGGTTGGGCCTGGCCGCCGCAGTCCTCTTCTTCATGGCGACCGGCGCAGTCGCGTATTTCAATTTCCAAACCTTGAAAGCGGATAGCGCCCTGGTCGTCCACAGCGGTGATACGCTGGCCGCCTTGGACGACGTCCTCTCCGCAGTGAAAGACGCCGAAACCGGCCAGCGCGGCTATTTGCTCACCAGTAATGAAGCCTACCTCAGTCCATACAACGCGGCGGCGCAGGAAATCGGGTCGCGCCTCGAGGCGCTGCGGCGCCTGACCCTGAACAGTCCCGCGCAACAGGACCGCCTCACGACCCTAAAACAGCGCGTCGACGCCAAGTTCGGAGAACTCAAGCGAAGTATCGATCTGCGCCAAAGCGAGGGACCCGCCGCCGCGCTGGCGGTCGTTCAGAGTGGCCGCGGCAAACAAGATATGGATGAGATCCGCGCCGACGTTTCGACGATGGAGCACGAGGAGGTTGGCCTGCGCGAGGTGCGGCTGGCCGAAATGGCCGATTCCTATTGGAAGGCGATCGCTAGCGGCATCATTTCCAGCCTTCTCGGTCTCGGCCTGACCGGACTCGTGGGCTTTCTGATCCTTCGCTCGGAAGCCGCCAGACGCCAAGAGGATTGGCTTCAGACTGGTCGCGTCGGGCTCTCGAAGGCGATGCTCGGCGACCAGCCAATCAACCAGCTCGGCGATAACATCCTAAGCTACCTGTGCCGATATCTCGACGCTCACGCTGGCGCTGCTTTCTCGAGAGACAGGAACGGCCCCTATCGCCGCATGTCGACTTATGGCGTCCCTGCAGAAGCGAAGATTCTGGATCATTTTGCCAGCGGCGAGGGCCTGCTCGGGCAGGCGGCGGTCGAGGGCCGATCAATTCTCGTTCGCGACGTCCCCGACGGCTATCTTGCGATCGGTTCGGCGTTCGGGGAAGGCAAGCCGCGGCACCTGGTTATCGCCCCCGCATACGTGGACGGGTCGACGAACGCTGTGCTGGAGTTCGGATTCGTCCACCCGCTCAAGGAAGACGCGCTCTCCCTTCTCGAACAGATGTCGGAGGGAATCGGCATTGCCGTCCGTTCCGCCAATTATCGCGCGGAGCTTCAGAACTTTCTTGAAGAAACGCAACGTCAAGCCGAAGAGCTTCAGGCGCAGGGAGAGGAGCTCAGGGTATCGAACGAGGAACTCGAAGAGCAGGGCCGAGCGCTGAGGGAGTCGCAATCTCGCCTCGAACTCCAGCAAGCCGAACTCGAGCAGACAAATTCGCAGCTCGAAGAGCAGACGCAGCAGCTCGAGAGCCAACGCGACGACCTGGAGCGTGTGAACGAGATCGTGCGGCTCAGGGCTCGCGAACTCGAGCAGGCAAGCCAGTACAAAACTGATTTCCTGGCGAACATGTCGCACGAACTCAGGACGCCCCTGAACTCGCTGCTGATCCTCGCCAAGCTCCTCGGCGACAATGAGGCCGGGCGGCTGAGCGAGGAGCAGGTGCGTTACGCCCTGACGATCCAATCGTCGGGCAACGATTTGCTGATTCTCATCAATGACATCCTCGACCTCTCGAAGATCGAGGCAGGACACATGGAGATCAAGCCTGAGCCGCTTGCTCTCGCGCGGCTGACCAAAGATCTAACGAACCTCTTCACGCCGATTGCGAAGAAGAAAAATTTGGAGTTTCGGGTCGAAGTGGCGCCCGAATGCCCAGCTTACATCGAGACCGACGATCAAAGACTCGAGCAGGTGTTGCGGAACCTGCTGTCGAACGCATTCAAGTTCACTGAGCAGGGCAAGGTGGAGTTGAGCGTCCGGCGCGCCTCCGAAGGCCAGATCGCGCTGTCGGTCGCGGACACCGGCATCGGCATCTCCGAAGACAAGCAGAACACCGTGTTTGAACCTTTCAGGCAGGCGGATGGAACGATCAGCCGCAAGTACGGCGGCACCGGCCTCGGGCTGTCGATCTGCCGGGAGCTTGTCCGTCTGCTTGGCGGAACGCTTGCGCTCAGAAGCGTGGAGGGTCAGGGCAGCACGTTCACAGTCCTCGTTCCCGAAACCTTTAGCGCCGCGAAAGTGCAGCCGCGGGCGGAGGCGCCGCGAGCGCCCCCTGCCCCGCTCGCTATCGAGACGCCGCAGCCAGTCGCGGCGCCTGCTGCAACTCGAAGGCCGGAGCGGCACGTCGAGGACGATCGGGAGCGGCTCACCGGTCAGAGGCGGGTGCTTTTGATCGTCGAGGACGACCAGAGTTTCGCTCGCATCCTTCGGGATCTCTCGCACGAGATGGGGTTCGAATGCCTTGTCGCCGGCAGCGCGACCGAGGCGCTCGCGCTCGCCACCGAAGTCCTTCCAAGCGCGGTCGTGCTGGACGTGGGTTTGCCGGACCATTCCGGCCTTTGGGTGCTCGATCGGCTGAAGCGAGACGTTCGCACCCGCCACATTCCGGTTCATGTGGTTTCGGCCACCGACAGCGCGCAAACGGCCCTTTCGCTCGGCGCGATTGGCTACGCGTTGAAGCCGGTGAAACATGAGGACTTAACCGAGGTTCTCAAGAAGCTCGAGACGAAGCTCGCGCAGCGAATGCGCCGAGTGCTCATCGTTGAAGATGATGCGGTTCAGCGTGACGCGGTGCGCCGACTGTTGGGCTCGCACGAGGTCGAGACCGTGGCGGCGGCCACTGCCGCGGAGTGCCTCCTTCTTCTCAAGAACCAAACTTTCGACTGCATGGTCCTCGACCTTTCTCTCCCGGACGCGTCCGGATATTCGCTGCTCGAAACCTTGAGCCAGGAAGGCGCCTATTCCTTTCCGCCGGTCATTGTTTACACCGGCCGCGATCTTTCCGGCGAGGAAGAACAGAGACTGCGCCGCTACTCGAAGTCGATCATCATCAAGGGCGCGAAATCACCCGAGCGGCTTCTCGATGAGGTTAGCCTATTCCTGCATCAGGTCATTTCCGACCTTCCGGACGAACAACAGAGGATGATCCGCCAGGCGCGCAACCGCGATGCGTTGCTCGAAGGACGGCGGATCCTTGTGGTCGAGGATGATGTGCGGAACGTTTACTCTCTGACAAGCGTTCTCGAACCGCGTGGCGCGCGCGTTCAGATTGCACGAAATGGCCGCGAGGCCATCGAGGAGATCGATAAATCCTTCAAGGAAGGCAGCGCGATCGACCTCGTCCTGATGGATGTCATGATGCCGGTGATGGACGGCCTGATAGCGACGGAGAAGATCCGCCAGAACCCCGACTGGAGAAAGCTGCCGATCATCATGTTGACAGCAAAGGCCATGCCCGACGATCAGGAGCGATGCCTCTCAGCCGGCGCCAACGATTATATGGCGAAGCCCCTCGACGTCGAGAAGCTGCTGTCACTCATCCGCGTATGGATGCCTAACAGGTGATCGGACGGCGCGGTGGATAAGACTGAGGAAATAGAGATTCGGTTGCTGCTGGAGGCGATGTTCCAGAAGTACCATTTTGACTTTCGCGGTTACGCGATGGCTTCGCTGAAGCGGCGCCTGAAGCGGGCTCGTGATGACCTGGGTTTTGCGACCACCTCCGCCATGCAGGACCGGTTGCTGCGCGACTCTGCGATGTTGCCGAAGCTCGTTGGATATCTGACGGTTCAGGTCAGCGAGATGTTTCGCGATCCCGCCTATTTCCGGACGATTCGGAAGAGGGTCATTCCCCACCTCCGCACCTACCCTTCGCTGAAAGTCTGGATCGCCGGTTGTAGTGCGGGCGAAGAGCTTTATTCCTTTGTGATTCTGTTCCGCGAAGAGGGTCTCGAAGACCGGACATTGTTCTATGCGACCGACGTCAATCAAGAGGCCCTGACAAAGGCCGAGATCGGCATCTACGAACTCGATCGCATCAAAATGTTTACGGAGAACCATCGCCAGTCAGGCGGAAAGTCGTCTCTATCAGACTATTACACTGCAGCGTATGGCCGCGCTTCCTTTAGCAGGGGCCTTCGTCAGCGTGTGGTGTTTTCCGACCACAGCCTGGTGACCGACGCTTCATTCGGCGAAATGAACCTTATATCGTGTAGAAACGTGCTGATCTATTTCGATAAGGCGTTGCAGAACCGCGCGGTTGGATTATTTAGGGACTCACTTGCGCGCAGAGCGTTTCTCGGAATTGGCGCGAAGGAGAGCCTTCGTTTCACGGAATATGCGAACGCATTTGTCGAGTTCGCGAAAGACGAGCGAATTTATCAGAAGCGGAGCGGCCCGTGAGCGGACTTGCTCCGCAGGCGGTCGTGATTGGCGCGTCGGCTGGGGCGCTGGAGGTGCTCTCCAGCCTCCTGCCCGGCCTGCCGGCGGATTATCGCCTGCCGATTCTGATTGTTGTTCATCTTCCGGCGGGTAAGACCAGCTTGGTCGCCGAGCTTCTGCGTGCACGCTGCGCAATTCGAGTGCGCGAAGCCGAGGACAAGGAGCCTGTCGAACCTGGAGTCGCCTACTTCGCCCCGCCCGACTATCATCTCCTGGTCGAACAGGATAAGCGCCTGTCGTTGTCGGACGACGAGCCGGTCCTGTTTTCGCGTCCCTCGATCGACGTTCTGTTTGAGAGCGCGGCTGACGCCTTCGGCGGCGGTCTGATCGGGGTGGTGCTTACCGGAGCCAACAGCGATGGCGCAAAAGGCCTTAAGGCTGTGGTCGAAGCAGGCGGCGTGGCGGTCGTACAGAGTCCGGAGAGCGCCTATGCGGTCGCGATGCCGGAAGCCGCCATCGCGACCTGCCCCGACGCTCGCGTTCTGCCGCTGAACGAGATCGCCGCGTATCTGCGGGAGGTTGGAGCCCGATGACGTCCGAGATCGGACCCGTCTATTTTTTGCTCGTTGACGACCTTGAGGAAAACCTGCTGTCGCTGGAAGGCCTCCTGCGGCGCGACGGGCTTGTGCTGCTCAAGGCGCGCTCGGGACCCGAAGCGCTGGAGCGGCTCCTCGAATACGACGTCGCGCTCGCCATTCTCGACGTGCAGATGCCGGAGATGGACGGCTACGAACTCGCCGAGCTGATGCGGGGAACCGAACGAACCCGCCGGGCGCCGATCATCTTTCTCACGGCCGGAGCTGCCGATCGTCAACGCAGATTCCGCGGATACGAAGCCGGCGCCGTGGACTTCCTCAACAAGCCTATCGAGCCTGACATTCTGCGCAGCAAAGCCAGCGTGTTCTTCGAACTCCACCAGCAGCGCAACCAGATCGCTGCCCAACGCGACGAACTCAAGTCCTATGCCGCGGCGCTTACGGAAGCGGATAGGCGCAAGGATGAATTTCTGGCCACGCTCGCCCATGAGTTACGCAATCCGCTCGCCCCGATACGCAACGGGCTGGACGTCCTGCGGACGTCTCCGACAGCGCCAAACGCCGGAGAGATCCGCGACGTGATGGACCGACAGCTCTCGCATCTTGTGCGGTTGGTCGACGATCTCCTGGATGTGTCGAGAGTGAGCCAGGGCAAGATCGAACTTCGGAAAGAGCGCGTCGCGTTGAGCGAGGTCGTTAAGACAGCCGTTGACGCAAGCAATCCGCTGATCAATGCGGGTCGTCACGAACTTAAGCTCGATATGCCGGAGGCTCCGGTCTGGCTGGACGCCGACCTGATGCGACTGTCTCAGGTCGTCAGCAACCTTCTCAACAACGCGGCGAAATATACCCCCGAGGGCGGCGCAATCCTTCTTTCAACGCGACGAGAAGGAAACGAGGCCGTTGTGACCGTTTCTGACAATGGCGTCGGCATACCTTCCGACATGCTTCCGCGGGTTTTCGATCTCTTCACTCAGGTTCGCGACAATTTGGATCGCTCACGTGGCGGCCTCGGAATCGGTCTCGCCCTCGTGAAGCAGCTTGTGGAGATGCATGGCGGATCCATCACGGCCGAAAGCGCCGGCCCCGGCAAGGGCAGCGCCTTCCGGCTGCGCCTGCCTGTGATGGAGTTTGCGCCAGCGGCGCCAGATGCGACTGAGCCGGATTTACGTCAGTCGTCACATGAGACCGCGCTGAAGGTCCTGATCGTGGACGACAATGTCGATGTCGCGCAGACGATCGGCTGGATGATGGAGACGATCGGTCACGACTATCGGATGGTCCATGAAGGTAAGCTCGCCATTCAGACGGCGCACGAATACCGGCCCGACGCCATCCTGCTCGATATCGGGATGCCTGGCATGGACGGTTACGCCGTCTGTCGCGCTCTTCGCGAGCAGCCCCTCTTCGACGATACGGTGATCATTGCGCAGACCGGATGGGGCCCGATCCAAGCTCGCGCGGCGCCCGGCGAATCAGGATTCAATCACCATCTGGTAAAGCCGGTGACGATGGACCGGCTCGAAGAATTGCTTGCCGATATTGCCTCGGCGCGGGGGAAGAGCCACGTCGCTAACTGAAGTGGAGGCCCCGCGCGAGAACACGGTCTTTGGCCCTCAGCTCGTTGAAATGGTCGGAGTGGCGGGATTCGAACCCACGACCCCTAGTCCCCCAGACTAGTGCGCTAACCGGGCTGCGCTACACTCCGACGGCGCTCCTTATAGGGGCCGTCGCGACGCCGCGCAATGTGGCGCTTCCACACATTGCATCACGACGCCGCGCTCGCTTGGGCAAGGATTCGTTGGGCCTCCATAATTTCGGCCAGTGCTTCGCGCAGCGCCGCAAGCTCATCGCCCGCGATCCTGGGACGGGTTTCTGGCGCGCCGGGATCTTCCTGAGTCCACGCGGGAGCCTCGGCGCGGCTCGGCGCGTCCATGGGCGGTCCAACAGGCGACAGAGCGACGGCCGACAGGGCCTGAACGCCCTGCTCCTTGAACAACTTCTGGACGCCCTTAATCGTGTAGCCTTCGTCATACAGCAGACGCTTGATGATCCTGAGCCGCTCAAGGTCATCAGGGCGATAATAACGCCTCCCCCCGGCCCGCTTGAGCGGCCGGATTTGGGGAAAGCGGGTCTCCCAGAAGCGGAGCACATGCTGTGGCAAATCCAACGAGTCGGCGACTTCGCGGATTGTTCGATAGGCTTCCGGGCTCTTCTCCATTGGCGGGCTCGCTGGCGCCTGCGGCGTGAGAATCATGGCGCCTCCGTTTGGCGATGAATCACTATCCCCCGAACGGCGCCGGAACGCCAGAGCGGCAGTTGCGGAAGCGGGAGCGCCCTACTCCTTTTCCGGTTCGTCGCGTCCGTTGATCTTCGCCTTCAGCACATTTGACGGCTTGAACACCATCACCCTGCGCGGAAGGATCGGCACCTCGACCCCGGTCTTGGGATTGCGCCCCACGCGCTCGCCCTTGGAGCGGACGACGAACGATCCAAAGCCGGACAGCTTGATCGTTTCGCCGCGTGCGGCCGCATCGCAAATCTCGTCGAGAACCGATTGAACCAGCTCCGCCGACTCTGTGCGCGACAATCCGATCTTTTGATAAACGATTTCCGACAAATCGGCGCGAGTCACGGTCCTTCCAAATTCGCCGCCAACCCTAGCGTTCGCCATATCGAGCCCCACTCAATTTCCCCCTCCCGCGCAATGTCAGCCCTTGACCGCGCAGGCCCTCAAACGCACGCCGGCCACTCGTGTCCGATCCGGATCGGACCCTTTTATTCGTCCCGGCAGTCCCTGAGGGGTCGAGCCTATAATCTGTGGATTAGAAAATCCACGTTTGTCGCACCGCCGCAACCGGCGCTGGTGCGACCCGGCCCCCCGTCGTCTTGCGTCCTCCCGCAACCATGCCCCATAGGCAAGCCTAGCAAATGATGCAAGGAGTGTCGATTGAGTGCGTCGAACTACGACGAACCGCCCCGGATCGCGCTGGTGACTGGGGCCTCTCGCGGCATTGGCCGCGCCGCGGCTCTCGCCTTGGCCAAGTCGGGCGCCCATGTCGTGGCGCTGGCCCGCACCCAGGGCGGCCTTGAGGAACTGGACGACGAAATTCGAGCGCTCCGGCCCGAAGAGCCTGAGGCGACGACCTTGGTTCCGATGGATTTGCGTGATTTCGCCGCCATCGATCGGCTGGGCGAAGCTCTCAGTCGCCGATGGGGCCGCCTCGACGCCTTTGTCGGCAATGCCGCCGTTCTTGGTCTGTTGACCCCCTTGCATCAGCTTGATCCAAAAACATGGGACGACGTGATGGCGGTCAACGTAACCGCCAACTGGCGCCTTATTCGGTCGCTCGACCCGCTGCTTCGTTTGTCGGACGCAGGACGCGTCGCGTTCATAACTTCCGGCGCAGCGAGCCGGGCCGATCTGCGCGCCTATTGGGGACCGTACGCGATTTCCAAAGCAGCACTCGACGCCCTCGCCCGCACCTACGCCGCGGAGACTCTCAACACGTCAAACGTCCGGGTCATGCTGATCAATCCGGGACCCCTGCGCACCCGCATGCGCGCGACCGCAATGCCTGGGGAAGATCCGCATACGTTGCGAACGCCTGACGAACTCGCGCCGAAGATTGTCGAGATGTGCTCGCCCGGGTGGACCGAGACGGGCAAGCTTTATGATTTCCCCTCGGACCGCATCCTCAGCTTCAAAGCTCCCGACTAAGGCGTAGCGGTCGCACCTGACCGGGCGCGCCTAGTCGAGCGCGTGGGCCTTTTTTGGCCTTTTGCGGCGTTCCCCCAGCGCGACCATCGTGAAATGTGCACGCCGTTTCGTTTGGAACCCTGTGCAACCGAGCGAGTTTCTACGCGAGTCTCTATGGAGAATGATCATGACGCAAGGACTTGGCGGTAATTCACCCGCGAACGCCACGCATCATCTCGCGAGAGCTCATTTCCCGGCGTCCAAGGAAGATCTGCTGGTGCGAGCTCGAGACAATGGCGCCGGCCAAGACGTACTCGAGGTGTTGGAGTCGTTGCCCGGGGATAAGGAATTTGAAACCTTGGACGATCTGATGAAAGCCTGTGGAGAATCCGATCAGGCCCCGCAGTCCGGCATCCTTGAGCGGAAGCAGTAAAGTCCAGCAGTCGATGGCGCCGCGCGGTCGGGTGCGGATTTTTCCTTGCCGCGGACCTCAAGTCTCTGTATGAGGGCGACCTCGTTGCGTCCCGCCGGGGGCTGAACGGAGGGCCGCGCGCTTACTTCACAGCGAGCGCGCTGCAGGGCTCAAGCGCCCGTCCTCCCGTGTTCCCGCCTTCGAACGTTCGAGCCTTTCCCGGGCTCGAAGGGCTCCGCGTGGGACGCGGTTGAAATAGGAAAGGCCCAAAATGGCTCTCTATGAGCATATATTCCTGGCGCGCCAGGACGTCACGCAGCAGCAAGTCGAGGCGCTGACGGAGGAGATCAAGACGAAGATCGCCTCCCTCGGCGGCGCCGTCACCAAGGTCGAGCCTTGGGGTCTGAAGTCACTTGCCTTCCGCATCAAGAAGAACCGCAAGGCTCATTTCACGCTTCTGAACATTGCCGCGCCTTCCGAGGCGGTGGTCGAGGTCGAGCGCCTGTTGGGCCTCAATGAGGACGTCATCCGCTATCTCACCATTCGCGTCGACGAGCATGAGGCCGGACCGTCGGCTATGCTGCGCAAGCGCGAGGAGAGCGATCGCGACGATCGCGGACCGCGTGGACCGCGTGGGGATCGGCCGGATCGCGGCGACCGGGGTGATCGGGGTGATCGGGGAGATCGCCCTCCCCGCCGCCCGCGTGACGATGCAGCCGTCGGAGGAGCAATCTGATGGCCAGCTCGCCCCGCCGCCCTTTTTTCCGCCGCCGCAAGTCGTGCCCGTTCTCAGGCGCCAACGCGCCGAAGATCGACTACAAGGACATGCGCCTGTTGTCGCGCTACATCTCCGAGCGCGGCAAGATCGTGCCCTCGCGCATCACCGCAGTGAGCGCCGGCAAGCAGCGCGAACTCGCCCAGGCGATCAAGCGCTCCCGATTTCTGGGCCTCTTGCCTTACGTGATCCGCTAACAACCGTCGGGCATCGCCGCGCCTGAATTTCGAACCCGCCGCGTTTCGACGCGGCGGCAGCTGGAGGCGGGCGGGCGGCCCCCTTCTAACCGCAAGCCAACGCGGGACAGCGCTCCTCATGTTGCATCGCTTTGTCGTCGCTATTGGGGCTGGATGCGCAGCAGCGCTCCTGTTCGCGGTGAGCGCACAGTCCAGCCTCCTGGCGATGTCGCTCGCGTATCTCGCGCCCTTGCCGATCATGATCGCGACCCTCGGTTGGGGACTCGATAGCGGGGCGATCGCCGCGGCGATTGCAATCGCGGTGCTCGCCGTTGTGGCCGAGCCGTTGTCGGCGCTGGTGTTCGCCGGCTCGGTCGCTGTTCCTGCGTGGGCCTTGGCTGCTTTTTCGGCCAGCCCGCTTGCACGTTATCTGAAGCGCCTCAAACCGGACGCGCCGGTCCACGCGCCGCTCGGCGCCATCGTCTCGCTCGCGGCGCTATTGGGAATGCTCGGCAGCGTTGCCGTGCTGACGACGGTCATTGTGATCTATGGCGGCTACCGTGAGGCCGCAACCCACGTCGCGGAGGCGATCACCACCCTCGCTGCCGACACGTTCGAGAGCGCGCCGGGCAACTTGACCGCTCGCGAGTTCGCCGACGCGCTCGTCCGCTACGGCCCGCCTGCGATCGCGGCTTCGACGCTGATGATGCTATGCGTCAACCTCTACGCCGCGGCCCGTTCCACGCAACTGTCGCACAATCTTCCGAGGCCATGGCCCGACGTGCCGTCCTCGCTTGCGTTGCCCTGGCCGATGAGCGTCGCATTCCTCGCTTGTCTCGCAGGCGCTTACGCCCTACCCGCTCCGACCGCGCAATATTTCTCCATCGGCGCCGGAGGGCTGGGAGCGGCGTTGGCGCTGCAGGGCCTCGCGGTCGCACACGCGCTGTCGCGCGGTCTCAAGATGCGGCCTCTCATGCTGATTGCGCTCTACGCCTGCTGCATTCTGCGAGCCAAATACACCCTTCCCGCTCTTGCCGGTCTCGGCATCATCGATGGATTCCTGAAGCTGCGCTCGCGCGCGGCGCTCATTGCCTCCCCTGCCCCAACTGGACCCAATAGGAGATAACATGGACATTATTTTACTCGAGCGCGTAGGCAAGCTTGGACACATCGGCGAGACGGTGCGCGTGAAGGACGGCTACGCCCGCAATTTCCTTCTCCCGCGCGGCAAGGCGTTGCGCGCGACGGACGCCAACAAGAAGAAATTCGAGGTCCGACGCGCCGATCTCGAGGCGCGCAATACTGAACTCAAGCGCAGCGCCAACGAAGTGTCGGGCAAGCTCGACGGCGTCAAGGTGGTCATCATCCGCCAAGCCGGCGAGACCGGGCAGCTCTATGGTTCGGTGTCGGCGCGCGACATCGCCGAAGCTCTGACCGCCGCCGGGCACAAGGTTGAACGCGGCCACGTCGCGATCCAGCAGCCGATCAAGACCCTCGGGCTGCACCCGGTCCCGATTCACCTGCATCCGGAAGTCGAGTTGAAGGTCACCGTCAATGTCGCCCGCTCGCCTGAGCAGGCCGAAAGACAGGCGAAGGGCGAAGACCTCTCGGTGCGCGAACAGACCTCGATGGACGACCTCGGGCTCGAAGTTGGCCGGGCGCTGGCCGAGGCCGGACCCAATGCAAGCTTCGAGCAGTGATGAGGCGCGAAGGGCGCGCGCACATGTTTGCGCGCGCCAACTTGGATCCTGGCAATCAGAAAACCCACGCAACCACTTGCGTCGCGGACCTTTGCGAACGTGACCGGGCTCATCCCGTCATCCACCTGATCGCGCCGATAGGCTCCCGCGAGTGAACGCGACGACGAGAAGGCATTGACTTCGTGCGCCTCGCAAGGAGGCGCGGAATGTGGACTGGCGCCGAGCGGCGCGGCGGCGTGGACGGCCGGGACAGCCCGGCGGCCATGATGCAGTTCACGATGATGTGATGCGGATTTCTTACTCAATGATCCAAAGTTCTTACATGTTAGGTAAATTATCTCACCTGCGGGGAGCAAAACGATGAAGCCGATTTATCAGCAAAAAATCATTGCGTCTGGTCTGTTTGCGGTCCTGCTTGCGTCCCTCTCTCCCGGCGCCGCGCGGGCGGCAGAAACAATCTTTGTTACGAACAACAACTCGAGCTCAAACACGGTTGGCGCGTACACTATCTCTGGCACGACACTGAACGCCGCCCTGATCTCGGACGTAACCGGTCCTTGGGGCATCGCAGTCGCAGGCTCCGTCCTGTTCGTCGTGAACAGAGGAGCTAATACGATCGGCGAATACGCCACCTCCGGGGCGACAGTGAATGCTGCGCTGATCAAGGGGCTGAGTGAGCCTTCCTTTATTGCGCTGTCGGGCGCCAATCTGTTCGTCACTAATGAGAGCGGCGGCACGATCGGTGAATACACTGCTTTCGGGGACACGATGAACGCCGCACTGATCTCGGGGCTCAGAGGTCCAAGCGGTATTGCCGTGTCGGGCGGCGACCTATTCGTTGCGAACAAGAGGATGGTACGATCGGCGAATACACCACTTCCGGCATGACGGTGAACGCCTCGCTTATCTCCGGGCTCATCGCTCCAAGCGGCATCGCCGTGTCGGGCGGCGATCTGTTCATCACCGACCTTCAGGCTGGGACGATCGGCGAATACAACACTTCTGGGGCGACGGTGAACGCCGCGTTGATCTCGGGGCTCGACCTCCCTGCGGGCATCGCGATTAGTACGATCGGTTCTAGTGTGCCCGAAGCCGCGACTTGGGTCATGGCGCTCACCGGCTTCGCGGCGCTCGGCTTTGCCGGCATCCGCCGGACGCGGTCCAGAGTCGGGCGCAGCCGTTCCTGAGCCGCCGGCCTGGGAATCGCAACCCGCGCGACGAACGCGTCATGCCCTAGAGTCAAATTCAAGATTTGATTTCGATCCGGCCGGTCAGTCGCCAGAACCCACCTCTCGCTGGCGTTACCGCAGTGTAGGCCTGACCGGAAATGAAATCGAGCACGTGCACGATCGTGCTTCCGATATGCTCCTGCCACGAGAGAATTATGAGCCCATCGCGAACGGCGACCGTTTCATATTCGACTGTATCGGCGAAGCCGGCGCCTTCGCCCGCGACGATTTCCACGGTGAGTTCGCGTTCGGAGCGGAAAGTGATGCGCGGTGTGAAGGTCGGGAAACCGATCTCGAGCACTCGACCCATGGGAAATAGCGATTTGGGCTGCCCGGCCGCGGGGCCGCCTTGGTTGATCTGGGTCATGGCCTTTGCCTTTGAGGGCGCGCACTCGCGAGGATGATATCGCCAGTTACTTTCCAGCATGCCGCTCGATCAGATCGGCGACACCGTCGGGATTGTCCTCAACCAGATAGTGGACGCTGTTCGCCACCGTGTCGGTGTCAACGTGGCTGAAACCGACGGCGTGCACACCGGCCGCCATCGTCGGGATGAGGTGAGCGAACGGCGATTTGTCGCCCGTGGCGATGGTGATCGGCGTGTCGTTGGGCCCTTTGGCGGCGGCGTTGACCCGGCCGTTGGCGGGAAAGGCGCGGTAGATCGCCAGCGCCGCCTCTACGTGGCCGCTCGAGTCGTAAGCTGCGTAGGAATCCGCCTTGTCCGCCGCGCTGAATTTCCCGAACTGCAGGAAGTAGTCGAGCCAAGCATCCTGGCGACCCGCCAAGAGTTTTTCAGGCAAGCCGGGCACCTGCATGAAATGGATGTGCCAGACACTGGGATCATGATCGACATCGTCCCAGCCGTCGATGCCGGGAAGCGGCGCGTCCAGGAGCATCGCGCCCCGGGTCGCCGACGGATACTGGCGGGCGAAGGCATAGGCGACCTGGCCCCCTAAATCGTGCCCGACGACATAGGCGTCGTCGAGCTTTTGCGCCTTTGCGAGTTCGTACACGTCCTTGGCCAGGGTATCGGCGTCATAGCCTCCGCTCGCGATGCTCGATTGTCCTATGCCGCGCAGATCCAACGCCATCACCGTGAAGCGCTTGGCCAGTCTTGGCATGATGGCGCGATATTCACTCCAATCCTGCGGAAAGCCATGAATCAGGATCAGAGCCGGTCCCGCGCCTCCACTCACGAAATGCAACCGCACGCCGTTCACATTGGCCATGTTCGAGGTGAAACCGGGCGGAATCCCGGCGCCGCTCGCCGCAGCCGACACGGCCGCCGCTGCAAGGCAACCTCCAGCAATCGCGCCGGCCACGCCAAGGCGAAGAAGGGAAAGGCGCATGGTGAGGTTCCTCCCGATATGAATGTCCTCAACACCTGTCGATAGCGAATTAAGTTGTCCGGTTTTGGTAGCCCATCATATGTCCGCTTCTTCTGGTTCTGTTCTGCCTCGTGGGCGGGGTGGGCAAGCCGGAGGCTTGTCCATGCCGTCCACGAGGGCTTCGCCGCCGAGCGGATTTAGGCGGCGTTTTTCGCATCTCTGATCGCTCCGTTCTGGTCATATCGGCCGATGCAGCGGGGCCCGTGGAAGAGGGCGTGGGAGCCGTCGGGGTAGACGTGGACCTTGACCCGCGCCTTGACGAAATGGGGCCGCATCGGGCTTTCGGGGATCTGCAGTTTCAGCGTCCGGTAGGACACGCAATTGTCGTTCATGACCTGGCGTTCCTCCTGCACGCAGAGAATCTCGTCGAGGTCGACGCCCGGAATAAGCGTGAAGGCTGAACCCTCCCCGGCCGGATCGACGGCGAAGCGGGCGTTGTGTTCCGGCAGATAGACGTCGCGGAGGAAAGCGTTGGCTGCTTCGATGTCGGTGACGCCGGCGAGCCGGAGCTCCTTGGGCAGCCGGCCCTGAAGCGTGCCGAACATCCGTTCCGAACGGCCACGGGCCTGGGGAGAGAAAGCCCCGATATGCTCGATTCCGAGCTGCTCAAGGGCTCGCCCGACCTGGGTCGGTGAGCCGCGGTCGATCTCGCCGGCCTTGGTGGTGCGGAAATAGTGCGAGCCGCGATCCGTATAGAGGCTCATCGGCAGGCCGTGCTCGGCGAAAACCTCCTTCAGCGCCCGGAAGGTCGAGGCCGTGCCCTCCTCCTCGATGAGAAAGGCCGAATAGATCGCCCCCGTCGCATCGTCGAGCGTCACGATCAGGTCGAGCGCCGGCTGGCCCTCGAGCCATTCGTGGCGCGAGCCGTCCTGGTGCAGCATCATGCCCGGCAGTGGCCGCCGCTCGCGCTTGCGCCGGTGGGCGCCCTTGCGCGGCGCCTTCGCCACAACGCCCGCCCACTGAAGATGCAGCTTCGTCCAGGTGTAGCCCCAGCCGAAGCCGTGATCCTTGATCAGATGCTCGTGGAAGTGCTTGACCGTAAAACCCTGGTAGCGCTCGCGGTAAAGCCGCTCCACTTCCTCCGCCCGATCGGCGGGAACCCGCCTGCCCGACGCCTGGCCGAGCCGGCGGTCGACAAGCCCAGCCTCGCCTTCCTCTTCGTAACGCCGCGTCCAGCGCCGGAACGTCCGCTCGCTCACGCCGAGCAACTCAGCCGCCTCTTCCTGGTTCAGCTCCGCCGATTCCCAGCGGTTCAGAACGTTCAAAAACACCGTCATGCGCACACCCTGAAGGGCTTCTGTCCAGCGCATCCAACCCCTCCAAAAAGGGCCGGATCTACCGGACAGATCGTGCGCTACCTAAACCGGACATATCGTCTGCTACCGATATGAATGTCCTCAACACCTCGCCGAAGCGCCTTATTCGGGGTAAAATGTTGCCACTGATGACACATGGCGCTTGTGTTGGCCGCACCGTTTCGCTCGTGGAAGCTGCGGACCCGAGTCGCCTTAGCGAAAGGCTGCCGAGGCCGACGCTTACCCGCCCGTCTACCGATCTCGCGCCGAGCCGGCGACGCGAGCTGTCAGCGGTAGTCTCGCCGGATGTCCGTCACGAGACGGCTGGCTTAAGCCTTGGAGGCCCGCGCCAGCACCGTGAGACGGAGCGTCTTGCGCTTCGTGAATCCAAGCCGCTCATAGAGAGCGATGGCGGGATTGTCCGTGAACACGTGCAGGAAAGGCATGGCGCCCTCCCCGCGCAGCTTGCGGACAAGCCAGGCGACGAGAAATGCGGCATAGCCTTTGCCGCGATGCTCGGGGCTGACACAGACCGCGCTGACCTCAACCGCGCCATCGAGCCGCATGCGCTCGCCAGCCATGGCGGCGAGCGCGCCATCGACCCGAACGCCAATATATTGACCAAGCTCATGCGTGCGCGCGCCGAACGGGCCGGGGTTCGTCAGCTCGGCGAGACGCACCATCTCCGCGACGTCGCTCGGACCGAGCACGATGGGCGCCGTCGGCTGGAACGGTGCCGGCGTCTCCCCATTGGCGATCATCTGGATGATCGGCGCTTCCCGCACGACGTCGAGGCCGGGATAAGGCTTGAGCTTGTCGACCGTAACCAAAGCGACGCGCTCGTCTTCCGCAAGGAGCTCCCTCAAGGCTGCGAACGCTTCGGGCAAGTCATCCGCCGTCGCCCCGAAGGGCGTGATGCCGGGAGGAAAACGGAGCGCCAGCGACCCGCCTTCGGCAAACCGGCGGTCGCCGGTCGTGAGCGCCGACCAGACGGGGCGATCCAAAGCGCTCACGTTCGCGAAAGTCGCCACGAGAGAAATCCTAATCGAGGAGTTCGGGGGTCCCCGTATCGGCAACGGCCCGGATTCTAACCGGCGCCGTTTCAATGGGACTGACAAAGCCAAAGGTCAGCGCGGCGGCCAGCGCCGCCGTCACGCCTGCGGCCAACAGAACCAGGCTGAACCCGGAAGCGAAACTGACGCGCGCCAGCTCTGCAAGCGCCGCTCGAAAAGGCTCGGGAATGTGTCCGGCCACGCCTGAGATGTCGCCGGCGACAATCCTGGCGACGATCAGGTGCGCGTCGCCTGGCGAAGCCGATAACGGAAGCGCGGAGGCCCCGCGAACGAAATGGCTTTCGGTCTGAGAAGCGAGCACGACGCCAAGTCCGGTGATCCCGGTCACCAGGCCGACGAAACGCAACGTGCCGCTGATGCCGGAAGCCATGCCGCCGCGCTCCGGCGGGATGACGCTCATCGACACTTTTGCCGTTTCGCCGTTGAGCAGACCGGCGCCGCAGCCAGTGATCAGCATGCCGATCGCGACGAACCCGTAGCCAAGATGAGCGGCGACCATGGCTGCCGTCGCGAGATTGCCGACGGCCACGATCGCAAGGCCGAGGGCGAGGAGATCGCGGCCCGATATGCGATTTGAAAGAGACGCAGCGACGCGTGGGCAGAAGAACAGCGGCAGCGCGAACGGCAGCATGCCAAGACCTGCCGTGGCGGGGCTGAGCGAGAAGACGTTCTGCAAATAGAGCGGCAGATAGGTCATCATGACCTGAGCGGCGGCGGCGAAGCCGAGCATGGCGAAGCTCGCGCCGAGAAACGTGCGCTTGCGAAAGAGCGAGAAGTCCACCATCGGCCGCTCCTGGATCAATTCGGCCGCGACAAAGAGCGCAAAAAGGACAGCGGACGCCGAGAGCTTCGTAAGCGTCTGTTCCGCCGACCAGCCGACTCTGTTGGCGCCGATCAGCCCCCAGACGAGACAGAAGAGACCGCCGCCAAACGACAGCATGCCCACGATGTCCAGTCTCTGCGCGTCCGGATCGCTAAACTCTTCGATAGCGTCAACCGCGAGCCAGATGAGCGCAGCGCCGACTGGAATGTTCACGAAAAACGCCCAGCGCCAGCCGAGCGTCGAGGTGATCAGCCCGCCGACAAGCGGACCCACGGCGACGGCGATGCCGACGACCGTTCCCCAGAAGCCAAAAGCCCTGGCTCGCTCGGCGCCGCGAAACTCATGTCCCAACACCGCGAGCGCGGCGCTAAGCTCAATCGCCGCGCCCACGCCCTGCAGCGCTCGCGCCCCGTTAAGAATTAGCGCGGATGGGGCGAGGCCGCACAGCAGCGACGCCAAGGTGAAGATCGCCAGGCCGACGATCACCATCCGCCGGCGCCCGAACCGATCCGCATGCGCTCCCGAGGGCATCAGAAGCGCCGCGAAGGTGAGGACATAGGCGCTCACCACCCATTCGATGTCAGCGAAGGTCGCATTGAGATCGCGAGCGATGGACGGCAGGGAGACCGCGACGATGTTCGAATCGAGCATGATCATGAACGACACGCCCGAGGCGCAAAGCAGCACGCGCGCCCGCCGCCCGCTGACCCATTGTACTGGGCGCTGTCGCGCCACAGGGGCCGATGCAACAGCCTCTTGCGTCATGGCGTGATGCTCCGATCGGCTCGGCCGAGCCGCGCGTCATAGGCGATGTCGAGCAGCGCCGTGCGCAGGCTTTCGCTTCGCTCAGCCCCGTGGACAGTAAGAAATTCGTTCTGCGCCGCATGCCAAAGCGGCCACATCTCGCGCTGTTTCGATTGCCCGCAAGGGGTCAAGACGATCCGCCGCTCGCGTCGATCCTTCGCACCCGGTTCGAGCGCGATATAACCGTCGCGCGTGAGGGGCCTCAAATTATGGCCAACCGCCGAACGATCGGAAACGAGAGCGCTCGCCAATTCGGCGAGCGTCGGCGGGCTCGCGAAGCGTGTGAGTTCGGCCAGAATTGTATATTGGGTCGATCTCAGACCGGAGGGTTCCAGCGCGTCGTCATAGAACTGAGTGAGCCGGCGTGACGCTTTGCGAGCCGCGCCGACGAAACATTCGCCTGCGCGATAACCGGCCATCGGCGCTTGCGACATGGCGCGCTCCTTCATTTCGTCCCGCAGCCGATCGCCGTCCGGTCGTGGGCCGCGAGGCCAGCCCAGTTCGGCGGCGACCTAGATCTGCGGGAATAGGCTGCTGGATACAATAATGGGCATATGCCCATATTTGAACGATTTGTCAAAGGCCGGTCGATGGCAGGCGCGGTCGTTCGGCTGAAGGGCTGGTGCGCCCAGGTCGCTAGAAGCCGCTTGTGTCGTCATCGCGAGGAGCGGCAGGACGTCGAGAAACGCCCGTCTTTCGACGCCCTCATGGCGACGCGGCGATCCAGGGATGAGCATTACAACCCGTCTTTCTATGGAATCGTTACTGCGACGACTTCCGGGTCTTGGCCTGGGGGGAAGGCGCGATGCCAAGAGGGATAGAGCGCCCCACGATCCCCTGGATTGCATCGCATTCTGTCGCGATGACGACCGCATCGCACCTCAGCTGCTCCTCAAGCGGGCGAGGTCTTTCGCCTGCGCATCCGCGCGAGCCACCCGATGCCGACGAAGCCAGCGGCCATCATCGCCCAAGTCGAGGGCTCGGGAACGGCCGCAGGCAGGAGATTGATGCTGATCGAACCGTCGCCGCTGTTCACGCCTGCGGTCAGAACCTGATTGGTGAACGCGCTCGCCAGATAGGAGCCACCGCCGCCGCCGCCGTAGCTGTAGCCGCCGCCCCCCCCCGGAATACCCGCCGCCCCCGCCGCCGCCCCCGGAATACCTGCCTACCCCGCCGCCGCCGCCGCCACCCCCGTACCCGCCGCCGCCGCCGCCGCCGGAACCACTGCCGCCACTAGGGAATTTCGCGCCGGATCCGGAACCCACGCCGAAGCCGTTGCCCCCGTATCCTGCGGCGCCGGCGCTGACGCCGGCCCCGCCGCCGCCGTTACGGACCTGATAGGTTCCCCCGCCGCCGCCGGTCCCGTTCGCGCCGCCGGCACCGCCGGAGCCTGATCTCCCTGCCCCGCCGCTAGTCCCAGCCTGGCCGGCTCCTCCGGAGCGGAACCCGGCAAAGCCGACCCCCCCGCCGCCGCCGGCGACGGCAAGAACCTCGCTCCCGACGAAGACGAAGCTGCCGCCGCCACCGCCGCCGCCGGAGGCTGAGGAGGCTTGGCCGATTCCGCCGACATAGAGGGTCAGATCCTCTCCGGCCGTGAGAAAAACGTCGCCGGAAACCTCGGCGCCCAGGCCGCCGACCGGGCTGAATGGGCCGCCGCCGCCGCTCGCGCCGAAAAGGTCGAGCGCATATTCACCCGTGGACGGCGCGATGAAGGAAAACATTCCCGGCAGGATGAAGGTGTCGGCACTCGCCTGCGCGGCGCACGCCAAGATCGCCAGGGCCGAAACCCCGGCAAGCAACAACTTCTTGTTCATAGTTCCCCCCTGGCGTCTCGGCCAGAATTATCCGCGACCGTAAAGCAGAATGAGTGGACGCCGAATTGCCGCCGCTGTCAAATTGAGGCGAACGTGTGACACAAGCATACCGCCCCGGGTGAGGCGAGTCAGGCCAGGCTGGGCCTGCGCCTGCGCGTCCGCGCGAGCCACCTGCGGCGCCGAAGCCCGCGGCCATCATCGCCCAGGTCGAGGTCTCGGGGACGGCAGGGATCGATCCATCGAGGAGCGTGAAAGTGATGCGCCCGTCGCCGGAATTCACCCCGCTGACCAGGAGTTCGTGGCGACGTTTCCCGCCGCCTAGCTGTGATCTTTCAGGAGGTTGTCCATTCGGTTTGAGCCGTGAACGCTGATGTCGCCAAACCTCAGTGATTCGCGGGAGAACCGAATGGACATGCACGAGAATGCGTCCCCCTGACGGCTTGAAAATTAGAGGTTGGAGGCGCATCCTTTTATCGACGCTTAGCACCTTGCCTCCGCTCTCGTTAATTCACAGGAGCCTCACGGAACCGTTTGTTACCCAAAGCGAAATTCGCTCAAGTGCTGGTACTCGTCTTCCGGCCACAGCACGCAATCGGTGAAATGGCGCCGGTTGGGCGAATCGGGGAAAGCCTGCGGCTCGAGCGCCAAGCCCGCATGCGCTCCATAATGCTGGCCGTCCAACCCCGGCGCCGGGCAGTTGAGGGGCGCCGCAGAATAGAACTGCACGCCGGGTTCGGTCGAGAACAGGCTCATCGTCAGCCCATTCTTCGGCGAACGCAGCGCCGCAATTTGCGCAAGACCGCCTTCTTCTTCGGGCTGACGCGAGGCGACAAAATTGGTGTCGTAGGGCGTCAGCATCGGATTGCGGACCGTGCGGGGAGTGCGAAAGTCGTAGGGCGTGCCGGCGACGGCGCGGATCTCGCCGGTCGGGATAAGCTCCTCGTCCGCTGGCGTATAGAAGTCAGCGAACAGCGTGAGCTCATGATCGAGAATGTCGGGCGAGCCGTCGAGATTGAAATAGCTGTGCTGTGTGAGATTGACGATCGTCGGGCGATCCGAGACCGCGGAGAGCTCGACACTGAGCGTCGCCGGTTCAAGCAACCGGTAGACGCAAGTCGCGGTAAGAGCGCCGGGGAAACCGGAATCGCCGTCCGGCGATTCGAGGATCAGCTCGACCGATGAGGAATCATAAGCGCCGAGCTTCCAGATCCGGTGGCCAAATCCATGCGGGCCTCCGTGCAGCGTGTGCTTCTGGCCGGGCTTGCGATCGAGTTGGTAGGTTACTCCGTCGAGGACAAATCGGCCGTTGGCGATCCGGTTGGCGAACCGCCCCGGCACCGCCCCGAAAGACGGCGAGTAAGCGAGGTAATCCTCGATCGTATTGAGGCCGAGCACGACCCGCTGCAGACCGTTGGAGGCTGGCACGACGAGGTCGCGCACCACCGCGCCCCAAGTCAGAATTTTCGCGCTCGCCCCTCCCTGGGACGCGATCGTGACCTCGAACACTGGCGATCCATCAATCTCCCCGAAACTTCGTGCGCTCATTTGTCCCCCCAATCGCTGTGACCCGCAGGCCGCGTTTCAACTCTCATCCGATCGCCGGCGCCTACGCCTCCGCGCGGTCGAGTTCGGCGCGCACGGAGGCGAAGACCTGGCGAAACATCGCCCCGGTCAGCACGCCGGTATTGGTGTTGTAGCGCGAGCAATGATAGCTGTCGAAGAGGCTGAGGCCGGCGGGCGTCACCGGGTGGCGTGCGCCATGCGCGAAGGGAAACTTCGCCAGGGTCAGTTTGAAAGCGCGCAGCGTGCTTTCATGTGCGATCCTGCCGAGCGCGACCATGACCTTGAGCCGCGGCAACGCCGAGATCGCCGGTGTCAGATAGCGGCGGCAGGTTCCGATTTCCTGTGGGCTGGGCTTGTTCTGCGGCGGAACGCAGCGCACGGCGTTGATGATCGCACAGTCGACGAGGGTCAGGCCGTCATCCGGCCGGCGATCGTAGACGCCCGAGGCGAAGCCGAACTCGAGCAGTGTCGAATAAAGAAGATCGCCCGCGTAGTCCCCCGTGAAGGGACGCCCTGTCCGGTTGGCCCCGCGCAATCCCGGCGCCAGGCCGACGATCGCCACGCGAGCGTTCGCTTCGCCAAAGGTTGGAACTGGCGCGTTCCACCAGTCCGGGAAGGCGTCCCGGTTCGCGGCCCGGAAGGCCGCGAGTCGCGGACAATCCGGGCAGTCGTGCGATGGGCCGACGTCGAACGCCACGCCGCGGTCGACGCGCTACTCGCGCACTTCCTCGGCCGGCTGCTGGACCGGGGCGAAGGACTGGGTTCGGCGATGGTCGACGGCGCGCGGCGGCCTGTCGCCGGGATCGCGGCCGATCCGCTGGATCAGGTGAGCGAGATCGATGAACTCATCCGCCTGGCGTCGCAGTTCATCCGCCACCATCGGTGGCTGGGTCGAGATCGTCGACACGACTGCGACCCGAACGCCCTTGCGCTGAACCGATTCAACGAGCGATCGGAAGTCGCCATCGCCGGAGAACAGGACCATCAGGTCGAGATGCGGGGCCATGTCCATGGCGTTGACCGCAAGCTCGATATCCATGTTGCCCTTGACCTTCCGGCGTCCCGTCGAGTCGACAAACTCCTTCGTCGGTTTGGTCACGACCGAATAGCCATTGTAATCGAGCCAGTCGACCAAGGGGCGGACGGAGGAATATTCCTGATCGTCAACCAAAGCCGTGTAATAATAGGCTCGGATGAGGTGTCCTTTGGTTTGAAATTCCTTCAGCAGGCGCTTGTAGTCGATATCAAATCCAAGGGCTTTCGCGCTGGCGTAGAGATTTGCCCCGTCAATAAACAGGGCGATCCGTTCCAATGATGACATATCGGGGGTTCTTTTCGCGTTTCGATGTTAACATAAATTGACTGTTATGTAGCAATCAGAGCATCCAGAGCGGCCAGAGCAACGAGAGCACATGACATTTTCATGAAACCACGATCAAGTCTGAAATGAGACAGGACGCAGGTCTCCTCTTCAATTTTTCGTTTTCTTCCACGGGAACTTCACTCGTTTCTACCAGTCGGGGCGGCGCGGAAGTTACGAATATCGAAGAAGCGATAAGCCAAAACAAGAGATAAATATAGGGTTTGTCCAGCTTGGAATCCAAGCGGTCGCCGGCAACTTTGCGCCGCCGCGGTTCATCCGCCGTCTGCGTGCCCCGGCGGGACGCGAAGCAACCAGGATTGACGAGGCCGATCCGCCAGCGTCTGGTAGGATGGCATTGGCCGCCGAGCAGCCGGACGCGATGGCGATTCCTGGGCTCACGGGGGACCTCAACGGAGGGCTTATGAAACTCGCACGATATGGCAGGGCAGGTAAGGAAAAGCCGGCGCTGGTCGACGGAAGTGGAAAATTGCGGGACCTGAGCGAAGTGGTGACGGACATCGACATCGATGTGCTTGGCCCCCGCGCTCTGGCGCGTCTGGCCAAGCTCAAGCCGGAGTCTCTGCCCGCAGTGCGTGGCACGCCCAGGATAGGCCCCTGCCTTGCGCAAGTCGGCAATTTCATTGCCGTCGGGCTCAATTACGCCGACCACGCGGCCGAGTCCGGCATGCCGGTCCCCAAGGAGCCGGTGCTGTTCAACAAAGCCCGGTCCTGCGTCGTCGGGCCAAACGACGACGTCATGATCCCCAAGGGCTCAAAAAAGACCGACTGGGAAGTCGAACTCGCGATCGTCATCGGCACGCGTGCGAGCTACGTCAGCGAGCGTGAGGCGCTCTCCCATGTCGCGGGCTTTTGCGTCTGCAACGACGTGTCGGAGCGCGAATATCAGCTGGAACGGTCCGGTCAGTGGATGAAGGGCAAGGGCTCGCCGACTTTCGGCCCGCTTGGGCCCTGGCTGGTCACGCCGGACGAGATCAAGGATGTTCAGGGGCTCGGCATGTGGCTCGACGTCAATGGCGAGCGCATGCAGACCGGATCGACGAAGACGATGGTGTTCGGCGTCAAGACGCTCATCTCCTACATCTCGCAATTCATGATCCTCGAGCCTGGCGACGTCATCACCACCGGCACGCCCCCTGGTGTTGGCTCTGGCATGAAGCCGCAGCGTTTCCTCAAGGCCGGCGATACGATGTCGCTGGGCATCGACGGGCTCGGGCAGCAAGCGCAGCGAGTGATCGCCTGGAAGGCGGGCTGAGCCGAGCCGAATGAAAGGCCTGTGGTCGTGGACGGGGGCGGTCTTCGCCGCCGTCTACGCGCTGGCGTTCGTCGCGCTCTACGTCGACTACGTGCGGCGCTCCGGGACCTGGTTCGCCGACCTTCCGCTGTCGCTCGCCGCCCTGCCCTTCACGCTCGTCATGCGGGCATTGAACGGCGGCTCATTCGACTTCGGCGGCCCGATGACGGGGCGCGTGGTCGCCGCGGGCCTGTTCGACTCGACGCTCGCCTATATCGCTGGCCTGATCGTGGAGACAATTGTTCGCCTTATCGTGCGATTGGCGTTGGGCTCGCGCGCGTCGCCTCCGCGCTGACGCCCGCGATAAGGTAGGACATACGGGCCTTGGCAAAGCGAGTCATCGGCGCGCCTCGCTTAAGGGCGGATCTCATATCACTCGTTCGACCGCTATCCGGTCGACGCGAAGCAGCCTTCCGACCGGCTTCCGACGTGGCATTATGCGTGGCGACACGGATATTACGTTTACCGCGCGCCTGTGGCTCCCATCATCCCCGCGTCAAGAGATTAGACACGACGACGTTTTCGCCCTTCCAGATAAAAATGAGGTTGTGTTCGAACGCGATTCGGCTGATGTGCTTAGCGAGTGTCATTGATCCCGCGTCCGCGTGCTCGTCGGACATGAACTCGGCGTGATTGAGATACTTCGTCAACTCCAAAAATTGACCGACGCAAGTATCTTTAAAGTTTGGCGCAAATGGATCAGCGCCATCGTATGCCACGCCGCCCACAGAACCGTTCCAATATGAAGTCTGCACGTCTTCGATCACGTAGATCCCACCGTCCTTTAGGTGAGGAAATAGGTGACGAAAACTAAACAGCTGATGCCGGTTGAAATGCGAGCCGTCGTCGATGATGAGGTCGAACGGCGCTTCGGCGGCGCAGAGACGATCAAGGTCGGCTGCGGAGCCTTGGTCTCCTTGATAAACTCGCACCCGACCACGGGCCATTTCTGGCTTGGGCTCAATATCAAACCCCGCAATAGACGCGCGCGGGAAATAAGCGCGCCACCCTAAGAGAGAAGAGCCCTTAAAAAGCCCGATCTCCAGCATCTTGATGCGCTTCGATCGCAAGGGGCCGAGCACGTCAGCATAGGACTTTGCATAAGAATGGCCGCCTTTTCTTTGCTTGTCCGTGCCAAATAAAGTAAAGATCTGGTTCAGGGACAATCGCAATGGCGAGAGCAACGCCGCCAGTATGTAGCGTTCGGCGTGCGTCGTAAGTCGTCCCTCGGGCCGTTTAGAAGCAAACGCCTTGCGGTAAGATTGCAATGACGGCATGAGCACCCAAAGAGATATAAGATTTTTTTCAGGAGTCAACCTGCCCGGCTCAAATGGACATGCAACGCTATCAAAATAACCCCGTCTTAACCGCCCAAGGGGCCCTGCAACGCTCCAACTCGCACTGGGCCTCAAACCAAGTCGGTTGGAATACAAAACAGGGGCGTGGGCCGTCGTTTCCGGACGGCGACCATGGCGATTTATGAACTCGCGCCTACGGGCTCGCGCTTACCGCCCCAGCATCAGCATCAGGTTCTGCACCGCAGCGCCGGAGGCGCCCTTGCCGAGATTGTCGAATTTGGCGACCAGCAGCGTGTGCCCACGAGCCTCATTCGGATAGACGTGGATTTCGATGTCGTTCGTGCCGTTCAGCGATTCCGGCTCGATGCGCGGAGCCTCCCCGCTCTCCGAGACATGGAAATGCTTCTGGCCTCGGTACTGCTTCTTAAAGACGGCGATGAGGTCGGCGGTCTTGGGCTTGCCCGGCAAAGTGTCGAGATGCAGCGGCACGCTGACCAGCATTCCCTGCCGGAAGTTGCCGACGGAAGGGGTGAAAATCGGCCGTGCGGTCAGGCCGGAATAGAGCTGAATTTCCGGCATGTGCTTGTGCTCGAGCCCAAGCCCATAGAGCTCGAACGCGGGCGCTTTGCCTGTCTCGTAGGCCTCAATCATGGACTTGCCGCCGCCCGAATAGCCGCTGACCGAACCAATCGAAACGGCCGCGTCCTTAGGCATCAAGCCCGCGTCGGTCAGCGGGCGCAAAAGCGCGACCGCGCCGGTCGCGTGGCAGCCCGGATTACTGACCTTATTGGCTTTGGCGATCGCCTCGCCCTGCCCTGCCACGAGCTCCGGGAAACCATAGGTCCAGCCCGGCGCGACCCGATGGGCGGATGACGCGTCAATCATACGGGGGCCGTCCGCGCCCATCGCATCGATCAGGCGCGCCGCCTCTTTCGCCGCCTCATCCGGCAGGCAAAGGATCACGACATCGACTTCGCCGTACAGCTTTTGTTTGGCGGCCGCGTCCTTGCGCGCTTCGGACGGCAGACTGGCGATCTTCAGGCCGGAGAGGCCCGCGAGCTTCTCCCTGATTTGCAGGCCGGTAGTGCCCGCTTCGCCGTCGATGAAGATTGTCGCTGACATGAAAACCCCTGCTCAAATCCGAAAGCCGAAAGATAAGTCGCGCTCATGGCGCGAGCTCGCTTTTCAGCGTCGTCGGAGTCGGATGAGCGAGCGGGTGGTCATGAGTGCTCTTTCGTACAAACGGCCGTCATGGTCAAGACGAGGGTTCGGCCGCGCGGGACGCGCTAAGGGACGATCGTCGCCGTGAACTTCACCAACGGCTCGCTCGTCTTGCGGTTCTTTGGATCGGAGAAGAACGCGTAAACGCCCGGCGGGACGAAATGGTCGCCGTAAAACGGATTGGCGTAGGTCCCGTCGGCGAGCGCGTAGCCGAAGCCATGCAAAGAGAGTTGCGGGGCCTTCGCGCCCACGAGACCGTCGACCGGATAGCCGTCGTTGCCAGGGATCGACGTCCCCGCAGGCTGAAGGCCGGTAATGGCGACGCCGTTGGCCTCGCCTTTTATCGCGGTGATCGCGTAGAAGCCGTCGGCGTTGGAAGTGTCCGTCGTGGTGAAGGCGCCCCCCGCCGTAACGCCCTCGCCCTGATAGCTCCAGCGCCATTCCAGCGCGCTCGCGGGAAGAGCGGCGAGCACCGCAAGACCGGAGAGTAAAAGGACAAGCTTCAAGCGAATCCCCCGTCGATCGTTATCTCGGGGACATCTAATCGCGCGCGTCGTCGGTGCGCAAATGGCCATATGACGGCGATCGTCGAAAAATCGCGAGCGACGTCCGCGAACATGGTAGTTGGCGGATCCACACCCTCATCCTTGTAACGAGGTCCTGGCAAGCTAAAGCGCCAAGTGCTCTTCGGCCCCGTCAGCAAAAAAGGACGGCTTTCGCCGCCCTTCCCTTCTCCCCAGGGGAGAAGGTGGCCCGAAGGGCCGGATGAGGGAATCGCGCCTCAGCGCTTGGAGAACTGGAAGCTCGCGCGCGCCTTGCGGTGGCCGTACTTCTTGCGCTCGACGACACGGGAATCGCGGGTGAGGAAGCCACCCTTCTTCAGCGCGGGCCGGAGGTCCGGCTCGAAATAGGTCAGCGCCTTGGCGAGACCGTGGCGCACAGCGCCGGCCTGGCCGGAGAGACCGCCCCCGCTCACCGTCACCGTCAGGTCATACTGAGTGATGCGGTTTACGACGACGAGCGGTTGGCTCAGCACCATGCGCAGCACCGGCCGCGCAAAATACTGGTCAAGCGGTTTCCCGTTGACGGTCGCGAGACCCCTGCCCGGCTTGATCCACACACGCGCCACTGCGTTCTTGCGCTTTCCGGTCGCGTAGGCGCGTCCGTACTTGTCGAGCTTCTGGACATGGACGGGGGCTTCCGCGGCGACGGGCGCGGCGGCTGAGCCTGCGAGGTCGGCCAGCGAAGCAAGAGTCTCAGCCATTGTTTTCAGCGCTCCGGCTGTTCTTGGGATTGAGTTTGGCGACGTCGAGCGCGGTCGGCGACTGCGCGGCGTGCGGGTGTTCCGGACCTTTGTAGACACGAAGGTTGCCGAGCTGCTTCTTGCCCAAGGGTCCACGCGGAAGCATGCGCTCGACCGCCTTCTCGACAATGCGCTCGGGAAACTTGCCCTCGAGGATCGATTTGGCCGAGCGTTCCTTGATGCCGCCGATGTAGCCCGAATAATGGTAATAGACCTTTTTGTCGTACTTCCGGCCGGTGAGCACGATCTTTTCCGCGTTGACCACGATGACATGGTCGCCGTCGTCCATGTGAGGCGTGAAGCTGGGTTTATGCTTGCCGCGCAGCCGCATGGCCACGATCGAAGCAAGCCGCCCGACCACCAGGCCCTTGGCGTCGATGACAAGCCATTTCTTCTCGACCTCGGCCGTCTTGGTCGAATGGGTTCTGCCGAACATGGATTCGTCCGCTCTATTTCAGGAGGCGCGCTTCTAGCCGCGCTGCCGCCGGAATGTCAACCGCCAAGCGCCGGAATTGTCAAGAAAACCGCCGATGTCAACTATGCGGTATCAGGATACCGCGACCGACCCTCGAAGAACCGACCCTCGAAGAGTAGGCGCTAGCGGCCGCACTTGGGTCCTAGCGGCAAAAGGTGTGATATGGCGCACGTTCGGCAGATCTGTCATTCATCCATTTCGATGACAGGAATCCGCCATGAGCGAGCAGAGCCGCCCGTCAAGCGATACAGGTAGCGAGCGAACTTCGTCTCGCAACGTTGATCCAAACCCACGGGACCCGACCGGCGCCGAAACAGTCTCGCCAGAGAAGCCGAAGCCGAGGGGGCGGCGAAACATGCTGCTTGGAGCAGCGGGTGTCGTGATCCTCGCGGCCGCCCTCTGGTTCGGCATTCCCTCGGTCCAGACAGCGCTCAACACGGTTTCTACCGACGACGCATACGTCAACGGTCACGTCACGTTCGTCGCCGCACGCGTTCGAGGCCAGGTCGCGCGCGTCCTCGTCGACGACAACTACCGGGTGCGCAAGGGAGACCTTCTCGTCCAACTGGACAAGGAGCCCTTTCAGATCGCCGTCGCGATAAAAAAGGCGGCTGTCGATACGGCCATGGCGGACCTACAAGTGACCAAGTCCAAAGTGCGCGGCATCGAAGCAGAGGCCATGAGCCGACGCCGGGCGCTGGAGCACGCCATGGAGTCCGTCGACGACCAGGTCGCTCTGCTCCACGCCCGGGTCGCCGGCGTCGACAAGAGCAAAGCCCAGCTCGCGTTGGCTCAGCTTGACTTCGACCGGGCCGCCAAATTGGTGGTGTCGAACGATACCCCAAGATCCGAGTACGACCGCCGGCAGGCCATCTTGTTGGCGGCCCGCGCGGACGTTGTCGCGGCGCTTGCCGACGTTCGTCAAACCCGTGCGTCCTTGGGATTGCCCCCGGAATCCGATGGCCAAGATCTCGGCCAGGTCCCGGCTGATCTCAATCAAACCTTTTCTTCCGTGCTCCAGGCGCAGGCGGCGCTGATTCAGAGCGCGGCTCAACTCGGCGTCATCCATTCGTTCGACGAGGGGCCGAGCCACATGGTCGAGGCGTTCGAGAAGGAAGGCGACGTCAACAGCACCTTCGCCCGGCTGGCGGCAGACGCGCCGGACATCAAGCAGGCCGAGGCCAAGCTCGAGGTCGCCAAGCGCGATCTCGATGAGGCCGAGCTCGATCTCCGCTACTGCGATGTTCTCGCGGAGATCGACGGGGTCGTCACGCGCCGAAACGTCAATCCGGGCGACAATGTCCAGGTTGGTCAAGCTCTCATGGCGATTCGCTCGCTCGACGAAATCTGGGTTGACGCCAATTTCAAGGAAACGCAGCTCGGAGATCTGCGTATCGGCCAGCCGGTCGATCTCTATGTCGACATGTATGGCGACCGCCATGTGTTCAAGGGGCGCATTTCCGGCTTTACCCAGGGGACCGGATCGACATTGGCGCTGCTGCCGGCGCAGAACGCTACCGGCAACTTCATCAAAGTGGTGCAGCGACTGCCGGTTCGGATCGACCTTGCAGACTACGATCCAAACAAGAGCCCGCTGTTTATCGGCACGTCGGTTACTCCCTACGTCTATTTCAACAAACCCCCGACCGGACCCGACGCCGGGAAGTTCTTGCAGACCGCCTCGTCTCAATCGCAGACCGGCGGTTCGGCCGCAAACCCGCCGGGCGCAAACAAGTGACAGCTGCGGCGCTTTCGCCCGCCAGATCCCATGTCGCCCGGAATCCCTGGTTAGTCGCCGCCGTAGTCGTGGTGCCGGCGTTCATGGAGGTGCTCGACACCACGATCGTGCTGGTGGCGCTGCGCTACATTGCGGGAGGACTGTCGGCTGCCGCCGATGACGCCGAGTGGGTTATCACCAGCTATCTTGCCGCCAACGCCGTCATCCTGCCGATTACCGGCTGGCTCAGCGCTCATCTGGGTCGCCGCAACTACTTCCTGGCGTCGATAGCAATATTCACCCTTAGTTCTTTGCTGTGCGGGCTTGCTGGTAGCCTCAGTCAGCTGATCCTGTTTCGCGTCATCCAGGGTCTCGCGGGCGGCGGTCTGCAACCCGGCAGTCAGGGTATTTTGCTGGACACCTTCCCACGGGAAAAGCAAGGCGTAGCCATGACGCTGTTCGGCCTTGCTGTGCTGATCGCGCCCATAGTCGGTCCGACCTTGGGTGGTTGGATAACGGACACGTACAATTGGCGCTGGTGCTTTTTGATCAACGTGCCAGTCGGTATCCTGGCGTTCATCGGTTGTTACTTCCTACTTGACGATCCGGACTATCTCGTCGCTGAGCGCAAGGAGTTGAGGAAGCAGCCGTTCCATTTTGACGCGATCGGCTTGTCGCTGCTGGTCATCGTCATGGTCTCGTGGGAAGTGGTGCTCAGCAAGGGCCAGGAGTGGGACTGGCTGGGGGATCCATTCTGGCGCGTCCAGACGCTCGTCATTTTATTTGGGGTGGGTTTGGTTGCACTGATCTTCTGGGAGTTGCGTCACCGCAACCCCGTCGTCAATTTCCGCGTGCTGGGCGAACGCAACTTTGCTGCCTGCTGCATCATCATATTCTGCGCTTACCTTGCGCTCTTTGCAGGCACTAAGTCATTGCTTGGTCTGCTGCAAACTTTGTTTGGTTATGATGCGCTTAAGACTGGGTTGGTGATGTCGCCTGCCGGAATCTTTGCCGTGCTGGCGATGCCGATCGTCGGCCGCCTGATCGGCCTCAAGATGGATGCGAGATGGCTGATCGCGGGAGGCCTTCTGCTCATGGCCGCGGGAAACTATTGGATGTCGCAACTCAACCTCGACATCAGCCCAAGCGAGGTTGTTTGGCCTCGCGTGCTTCTCGTCGCGGGGCTCTCGGTATGTTTTGCTCCTGCGAACGTGGCCGCTTACCTTTACACGCCACTCGCGTTGCGCGGAGCCGCCATCGGCTTGTTGAGTCTCCTACGCAACGAGGGGGGCAGCGTCGGAGTGTCGTTGTCCCAGACCTTCCAAGAGCGGCGCGATCAGTTTCACGTTCTTCGACTTGGGGAGTATGTTGACCCCCTCAACGCCGCCGCCAGCAGCTTTCTCGCGCGGGCTCAGGCGTTCTTTGTTCAACAGACCGGCGATCCAGCCGCCTCTCAGCAGCTGGCCGTGCAGCAACTCGAAAACCTGCGTCAGCAGCAGGCGTCTTCGCTGGCTTATTTCGACACCTTTTGGATGGCGGCTGTGCTGACGTTTGGGGTCACGTTCGCGGTATTGTTTATGAAACGCTCTGTCGCTGAGAAGGGCGCTCGCGCGGGGCCGGAATAGGCAATTGCGCATGATCGGAAGACGCCGGAGCTTGCGTACCGTGCAGTTTTCGCCAGCGAAATCGGGTGACATAGATCATAGGGCAAGAGCTTCGCCTCGCGCCGGAATCGAATAGGTCCCGGTCGCACGGGCGACCATCTCGCTCTCTCCGTCGGAATAGATTGCGACTTCGCCAACCGCGAGCCTTTTGCCGAGCTTGATCAGCCTCGCCTTGCCGATCAGATCGACCGGCGCGGGCTTGCGCAGGAAATTGATCGAGGCGCTGGTGGTGACCGCGTGCGCAACGGGGCCGATCTCGTTTAAGATCGCCACGTAGAGCGCGGCGTCACATATTCCGAACATCGTCGGCCCCGAGATCGTGCCGCCAGGCCGCAGGTGCTTGGGATGGTAAGCCAAGCGGAGCGTCGCGCTCATCGGCGCGATCTCTTCGAGGCGAAGGTCGCCGCTCTCCCAGAATTCCGGGAAGACCTCGACGAGATAGGCGCGCAATTCGTCGATCGTGAACGGACGCGGTCTAACGGTTTCGTTCATCCACCGATCCTGAAACTGCAAGCGGAGGCCAAGCCTCGCTGCACTCATAGATTATCGCGCGGATGAGGCCTACGCGCTTCAGGTCACGAACCGGTGAGCGGGTCGAGGTCCTTCCCTACTTGCGAGGTCCTTCGCTACTTAAGCGCCTCATCAGCGTCCGCGCCAGACAACGCCCGGCGACGGCCAACTCGGGTTCGAGAGTCGAGCACAATGCCCAAACATACTATTTGACATATTTTGTTTGGCATGCGTAAAAGACGGGAGAGAAATGTGCCTATTGAGCCTGTGGCTGGTGCGGACGAGGGGTCGTCATGAAAACTAAGGTGCTGCGTCGCCTCTCGGTCGCCGCGATCACGGCGGCGATCGGCCTTTCCGTTGCAGGGTCGGCGCGCGCAGACGTGGTCTGGTCCGAAGACTGGAATGCGAGCAGTTTCGCGATCAGCGGGACGGTGAACGACGGGACGGTGGGCAACCTCACCGACCGGTCAGGTTGGCTCAACGTCTCCTACAACGTCTTCAGCAGCGCCGCGCCGGCCGACCAGAATGGCTGGACGTTCACCGGTTCGGACTTCTTGATCATCAATACGACAAGCGGATCGCCCGACCTCGGCGCTGGCGCGCTTTATCTCAATGAATGCTGCAACACGGGCGTGACCGGAAGCGGCGGGGCGATGGCCTCGACCACGATCACCGGACTGACCGCGGGCGAGACTTATCACCTTGACTTCAGCTACTGGGGCGACAACCGTCCGAACGACGGCGCGCCCACCTACCCCTCGTTCCCGGGATTCTACGATCTTTTCCTGACGCTCGATGGCGGAGCGCCGATCACCTATGCTGGCGTGGATCAGTTTCCGGGCTCGACCGCGCCCCACGATGTCGACCTGATCTTTACGGCGACAGGCGCGACCGAAACCCTTGCTTTCAGCCAGTTCTCCTCCGGGAACTCCCAGGAGTCGCCGATCCTCGGCGCCTTGTCCGTATCGACGCCCGAGCCGTCGACCTGGGTGATGCTGGGCCTCGGCTTCGCCGCGCTCGGCTACGCCCACTTCCGCCGGACGCGCGGACGCGTGGTCTCTCATCGAGCCGTTCTCAGCGCATAGGCGAAAGGACCGCAGGCGGCCGGGCGATACGCCTCTCGCGCTCCGCCACGGGCGGCGTCAAAACGCCTGCAGCTCTGTTCGGCACGCCTCGCTGAAATCCCGCAGCGGATCGACGTGTCTGTCGATCCAATTCGTTCGCATCTCATGCAAGGTGATGTTCGGCGCCAGATAGGTGTCGACGATGATGCGAACCACCGTGTCGGCGGCCTCCACGACTTCCGGCGTCGATAGAAGGCGTATCCGGTTGGTCAGCGCGTAAATTTGAATGAGGCCCGTGACGTCGTCGCGGCTGGTTTGCAGGGCGTCGGAATAGAGTTTCGCCGCCTCATCGAGAAACCTGCCAAACAATGCGGCCCGGGAATCCCTCTCGGCGGCCCGTCTCTGGGCCCGGCTTTGCGCGTTCTGCGTCACCCACGAGGTGGTGAACGAGGCAAGTCCGCCGATGGCCGTCCCGGCCAGCGCGGCAAAGGCCGATATGTAGGCCGTATCCATGCGCGCCCTCGATCCGTCGCGTCAGGTGGGCGGATTCGTAGCGCGCGGGGCCAGCGCGACCGCGGATTCGGAGGTGAGCATGAAGAACGTCATCGTTTCCTGGAGGTAGAGGCGCACGACGCTGTCGGTGTGGCTCAGATAGCCGATCGACACATCCTGCCCGATGTGCAAGTCGAAATCGCCGCCGCGGGTGGTGAGCACGAACGCGCCGTCGATGGCTGGCGCCCAGATGATCTCGTCCTTGACCAGCTTCTTGACGTGCTCCAGCACCGGGTAGCCGTTATCGACGGTCTCCGCGAGCGCCGTGTAGGCATCGGCGCCGAGCACGACCGAATACGGCCCGTTGACCCCGACCAGACGAAGCTGGCTCAACGCCTGGGCGATCGCATCCGGGTACTGACGAACGTCGGCCGGAAGCGTCATGATCGGATTGCTCGTCCCCTGCCGGATGCCTTCAATCCCGGCGGCAGCGTAGCCTTCGAAGATGGCGCGATCCTCTGCGTAAGCGATTGTCTGCGCGGCGTCCTTCGCCGGCTGCCAGTCGGAGTTGTTCGAGCCCCGCTCGACATCGTCGATCTGCTGGCGATCGAGCTCGAAGGCGACCCTGAGTTCGACGAGAGGAATGACCTCGCGCTGTCGCGCAAGCACGCCCTCGCCCGGCGCGGCAATCGGTTTGAGGTGGCCGGTTCCGATCGCGGAGAGGCCGGGGCCGCCTGGGCCCTCGACGTCGACCACGCGCCGTCCGGCGAGGATGCGCTTGAGCGTGCGCTTCGTTTCCTCTTCGATTTGGGCCCAGGCCGCATCGGAAATCGGCGCAAGCTCGCGGTGAAGATTATTCATGGGGCCTTTTCTCCTTTGAGGGAGCCGATACCAAGCGAACCATCCGACGCCGCGCCTTTAGACGACGCCGGTTCAGCGGTTGATTTCGTAGCCGGCGGCGCAGGCGTCGGGCCATCTTCGCCGAGCGCGTCCAGGAAGGTCGCGGAGGGCACGAAAAACAACGTTCCAGTTACCGCGCGACTGAAGTCGAGGATACGGTCGTAATTGCCGGGGGGCTTGCCTATGAACATGTTCTCGATCATCTGCTCGGTCACCCGCGGCGTGCGGCAATAGCCGATGAAATAGGTGCCATACTCGCCCTCCCCCACCTTGCCGAAGGGCATGTTGTCGCGAACGATCGAAAGTTCCTGCCCATTCTCGGAGATGACCGTCAGCGCATTATGCGCGTATGTCGGCTTTACCGAATCATCGAGTTCGATGTCGGAGAGCTTCATGCGGCCGATGATGCGCTCCTGCGTCTCGGTCGGCAGCGCGTTCCATCCTGCAAGATCGTGCAGATATTTCTGTGTGATCACGTAACTGCCGCCGGTGAACGCGGGGTCCTCCGCGCCAATGAGTGCGGCGTCGATCACCGCTTGCCCGCGCGGATTTTCCGTGCCGTCGACGAAGCCCAAGAGGTCGCGATCGTCGAAGTAGCGAAAGCCGTGCACCTCGTCGACTGCTGTGACCGCATCGCCGAGTTTCGCCATGATCTGCGCCGCGATCTCGAAGCACAGGTCCATCCGCTTGGCGCGGATATGGAACAACAGGTCTCCCGGAGTTGCGATTGCCTGGCGCGACCCGGCCCGGAACTCTCGGAACGGATGCAGTTCAGCCGGGCGCGGGTCGCCGAACAGCCGATCCCACGCGTCGGACCCGATTCCCATCACACAGGAGAGGCCGGCCTCGAGATCGCGAAATTCAACCGCGCGAACCAGGCCCGCGAAGTCCGCGCAGAACGAACGCACGGCGATGACATCGTCCTCGCCCGGCTTAATCGTTACGACCAGGAAGATCGCGACGCGCGTCAGCGGCGCCGATACCGGCTGTGCAACGACGTCGGTGTCTGTCTGTGAAGTCGCGTCGGCCATTGATCTCCCCGCGGCAATTGTCTTGTCTGGACGGCGCCCGAGGATCAAGATTTATCTTTCATCGAAAGGTCGCGGTGAGTTGGGTTCATCCTGATCTTTGCGAAACTTTGTGACAGGCAGGCCTCCCATGTTCTCCCCAGACCTCATCGCCCGCGCCGCCGCGCTCGTCGCCCGCTATCGTGAGGTTGCCCTCATGGCCGCAACTGCGGAATCGTGCACCGGCGGCCTTGTTGCCGGGCTGCTGACGGAGATTCCCGGGTCTTCGTACATGCTTGAGCGCGGCTTCGTCGTCTATTCGAACGCGGCCAAGCAGGAACTGCTCGGCGTCCCGGCCGACATGCTTGTGAGCCACGGCGCGGTGAGTGAGCAAACGGCAGTCGCGATGGCGGAGGGCGCACTTCGCGCTTCGCGCGCCGAAATCGCGGTCAGCGTCACCGGGATCGCCGGGCCGGACGGCGGGACGGCGGCAAAGCCGATCGGCCTCGTCCATTTCGCCTGCGCCCGGCGCGGGAAGCCGACGGTCGCGCGCGAGGAGCGGTTTGGCGCCATCGGGCGCGAGGCGGTTCGGCTCGCCTCGGTCAGGGTCGCGCTCGATCTTCTCGAGGCGGCAGGCGACCCCTAAGCCCGGTCGGATCGACGTTTTCGCTGGGGCGCGCACCGGCTACAGCAGAATTGCGCCTCGCCCAGGCGCGCACGCAGGCGCCAATCTTTGGGACGCTGAAGGCGGCGGCGTTACGCATCTCAAACCGGACGGGGCGAATACTTGCGAAAAGTTCATCTTTGCCGACGGAACGTGTGTAGTCCCCTCCAGTTGGTAGAGCAATGGGAGGCTTATTTTCAAGGATGAAGCAAATGACTGATCTCAGCAAGACCTTATGTGCGGTTATATTGTGTTGCGGCTTCGCCGGTTCGGCAGTTGCAGCAACGGATACGACTACGAACGGATCGACCAACAGTCAGACCGCCGCGCCGAGCACGCAACCGCCAGCGCACGTGAGTCAGAAGCTGCGCGATGATCTCACCAAAGCCGGCTTCAAAGACATCACGATCATGCCTTCGTCCTTCCTGGTCCGAGCCAAGGATTTGCAAGGCAACCCGATGATGATGGTCATCAATCCAGATTCGGTGACCGAAGTCACAGCACAGTCAGCGCCAGCCGCTTCGGGCGCGATGAAGGGAAATGCGTCGAATACTACCGGCTCTGCTTCGAATGCGACCGGCTCTGCGTCGAATTCGACCGCCAAGCCCGCAGCGGCGCTGGCGAAGTAATAAGCAAGGCAGGCGCGTCGCTTCCGGCGCGCCTGCCTCCCCAAAACTCGTTCTCAGCCCTTGGAAGTCATACCGCGTAGCGTTGCGACGTTTTTACGCTGGAAATCTGACCTTTCCCATAAATTAGGGCCGATCGCACTCGGTGGAGAAAGTTCATCTCGTCGGATGGAACGAGCGCGGGCTCCAAGTTGTTCACCAAGCACTGGACGAAACGATCTTGGAGGCTAAACGATGAACGCTACGGCCAGAACTTTGTTTGTTCTCCTTCTGGGCTCCGGCTTCGCCGGCTCTGCGCTCGCGGCGATGGACTCGGCTCAGGGCAGCACGGACACGCCAGCCCCAACGCATCTGAGTCAGAAACTTCACGATGATCTGACAAGGGCCGGGTTCACCGATATCACGATCATGCCGTCGTCATTCATGGTCAGGGCCAAGGATTCTGAGGGCCATCCGGTGATGATGGTGATCAACCCGGATTCTCTCACGGAAGTTACGGAGCAGTCCGAGGGAACGCCGCACAAGGACGCGCCCCTCGCAGGCGCGATCAAGGGCGCACCGAACAGCGCGATCCCCGCACCCGCTCCGAAGCAGTAGCGTCGTTGGCCTTTGAGGATGCGGTCCAAGGCCCGGCGAGAGAGAGGTGCTTCTTAACGCCCTTTTGACCGCGTCTCCGAGCGCAGCTACACGCTGCGACCGTAGACCGCGTCAGCGCGATGTTCGAAGGCGGTGGCGAATTTGCGAAACGCAGCGTCGAACATCGAGCCCATCAGCACGCCGAGCGTCCGGCTTTTGAATTCGTAGTCGATGAAGAAGCAAACGCGCGAACCCTCAGGTTCAGCTTCGTCCTTGAAGGCCCAGATGTTTTCAAGGCGGCTGAACGGCCCGTCGATGTATTCCACGCGCAGTTTGAGATTGGGCTTGTCGAGTGAGATCCGGCTCGTAAAGGTCTCGCGAATGAGCTTGTAGCCGACCGTCATGTCGGCGACGAGCGTCTCGCGGCCGTCTGTCTCGGGCCTTCGGGTGCGTACTCCGAGCGCCTTGCATAGGGGAACGAATTCCGGATAGCGCTCGACGTCGGCGACGAGATCGAACATCTGATCGGCGGTGTGGCGAACGCGGCGCTCGTCGCGAAACACGGGCAAGGGTTACCGGACCTCCTGCGCTCCGCGTTCGTTGTCGTTACGGCTTGGGCGCTGGCGCGGAAGGGGCGGCCGGAGCCGGCGCTGACGGCACGCTCGACCCGCCTTCCATCTTCTTCAGCTGATCGAGAATATTGCCTGGCGAAATCGGGGTCGGCGCGGTTTGCCCCGCCGGCGCCGGGCCCCTTTGCAGGATCGAATGGGGCGCGCGGCTCCAGCTCGACAGGATCGACATCAAGAGAGCGGTGGCGAAGAACAAGGCGCCAAGGACGGCGGTCGCCCGCGAAAGCGCGTTCGCCTGGCCGCGCCCGGTCATGAAACTGCCGGTCCCCCCGCCGGCCCCGAGCGCGCCGCCCTCGGAGCGCTGCAACAGGACGACCACGATGAGCGCGACGACGATCAGGATATGAATAACGATCAGAACGGATTGCATGAAGGTCTCAACCGGGCGAAGCGCCTGGCCGCGGGGCCAGCGTCTTCGAAAGATGGCGCGCTCCTAACACGGCGCAAGGGGGGCGTCCATCGGAACGGAGAGGCGCAGGCTCTCAGCGATAATGGGCGGCGATGGCCAGGAATTCCGTCGCCTTGAGGCTCGCGCCCCCGACGAGCGCCCCGTCGACATTGTCGAGGGTCAAAAGCCCGCGGCAATTGGTGGAGTTGACCGAGCCGCCGTAGAGAAGGCGAATTTTGGCGCACGGCGGCCCAAACATGTCGGCGAGCAGGGCCCGAATTCCATTATGGACAGCGGCGACATCCTTGGGTGTGGGCATGACGCCGGTGCCGATCGCCCATCTGGGTTCATAGGCGACCACGACGGTCTCGCTGGTCGCTCCCGGAGGAAGCGACCCCCGCAATTGCCGAACGACGACGGCGCCCTGCTGGCCTGCGTCGCGCTCCGCTTTGGTCTCGCCGACGCAGACGATCGGGATGAGGCCGGCCTTCAGCGCCGCTTCCGCCTTGGCGCGGACCAGTTCGTCCGTCTCGTGGTGATAGCTCCGACGCTCGGAATGCCCCACAATCACGTAAGTCGCGCCCGCGTCCTTAAGCATCGCAGCTGAAATGTCGCCGGTGAAAGCGCCGCTGACCTCGGTGTAACAATCCTGGGCCCCGAGGCTGAGGTCGGCGCCCTTGATCCTGAAGGCGGCTTGCGCGATCAGGGTTGCCGGCGGGCAGACGAGCAGTTCGGCAGGGCCGGATTCCCCTGCGTCCGCCGCCTGCCGGATCGCATCGATCTCGACCAGAGATCCGGAAAGGCCATTCATCTTCCAATTTCCGGCGACCAACGGCCGTACGCCAGGGGTCATTCAGGCCTCTCCGCGACTTCGATCGGCGGTTGTTACCATCGCCCCCCGCCCCTGCAAAGCCACCGTTTCGCCTATGCAAAGCGCTCAAGCGCCGCTAGAGAGGGCGCGCTTCGCGGCCCAAGAAAGAAAGGCGAATACGGCGAAATGCTCGAATCGATACGCAATGCCTCCCAGGGTTTCGTCGGCAAGGCGATCATGACCGTCGTCATGGGGCTCATTATCGTCAGCTTCGTCGTCTGGGGCGTGGGCGACATGCTGCGCGGTTTCACCCCGTCCACCGTCGCGTCGGTTGGAAGCGCGAAAATCTCCGCCCAGGATTATCACGTGGCCTACGATCGGGCGATTCAGCAATATCAGCGCCGTCTCAGGCGCCCGTTCACCAACGAGGAGGCGCGCCAGGTCGGCCTCGATCGCAGCGTCCTCCAGCAATTGCTGAGTGAAGCGGCGGTTGACGACGAGGCGAGCAAGCTCGGGCTTGGCATTTCCGACGAAGCGTTGCGCGAGGTCATCACCTCGAACCCGAACTTCCGCGACAAATCCGGCGCATTCGATCCAAACCGCTTCGCCGGCGCTCTGCGTGACATGGATATGAGCGAGCGCGGCTTCATCGCGGAGTTGCGCAAGCAGGTGCTGAGGCAGTTCATCGTCTCCGCGCTGTCGACCGGGATCACTGCGCCCAAGGCGGAGGTCATTGCGGAAGCCGATTATCAGGGCCAGACTCGCTCCGCGGATACTTTCCTCCTCCCCGCTTCGGCGGCGGGTGACATTCCCGCGCCGTCGGAGGATACGCTCAAGGCCTTCTACAACGATCGCAAGACGAGCTATCGCGCGCCCGAATACCGGGAGATGACCGTGCTCGCCCTCGAGCCGGACACGATCGCCAATCCAGCCGAAGTGACAGACGCCGACGCCCAGGCCGCCTATCAAAAGGTTGCGGGAAAGGATCCCCAGTTCGGCGCGCCCGAGAAACGCGATCTGCAGCAGATCCTGTTTCCCAATGAGGCCGACGCCGCCGCGGCCGAGGCCAAGCTCAAAGCCGGGACGAGTTTCGACGCCCTCGTCAAGGACCGAGGCCTCAAAGCGGAGGATACCGACATCGGCGAAACGACCAAGGACGCCATGTTCGATCAGGCCGCGGCCAACGCCGTCTTTGCCTTGCCGAAAGGGGCCGTCAGCGGCGTTCTGAAGAGCCAGTTTGGCCCGGTGATCATTCGCGTCAAGGGCATTACTCCGTCGACGGTCAAGCCCTACGCTGAGGTCGCCGACCAGGTGAAGAAGCAAGTCTCCGCTTCCCGCGCCGGCGACAAGATCCAGGACCTCCACGACAAGATCGAGGACGCGCGGGTGTCTGGCAAAACCATCCTCGAAGCGGCGAAGGCCGTGGGTCTGACCGGGCAAACGATCGCCGCGGTCGATGCCGCGGGCCGTGACCCGAAAGGCGCTCCGGTCAACCTGCCGGACGGGCCCGAACTGTTGCGCGCCGCCTTCGCGTCCGACGTCGGGCTGGACGAGGCGGCGTTGAACACCAAGGACGGCGGATACGTCTGGTTTGAAATCAGCAAGATCGATCCGGCGCACGACCTCACGTTCGATGAGGCGAAGCCCGAGGTCGAGAAGCAATGGCGCGCCGAAGAAGTCGATAAGGCGCTGGCCGGCAAGGCGGACGATCTCGTCAAGCAGATCAGCGCCGGGGGAAGCATCGCCGACGCAGCGAAAGGCGCGGCCACTGACGTGAAAACGGCGACCGACATCCATCGCGCCGAGCAGGAGAGCCTGCCGGAATCGGTGGTGGCCGCCATCTTCCGCCAGCCTGCCGACGGCGCAGGCTCCGCGGCCACGCCAGACGGACGAATGGTGTTCAAGATCACCGCCGACCGGACGCCGCCGGTCGACTTCGCCGACGCCCGCGTCAAGGCCATGGCGTCTGAACTCGACACGGCGACCCGCAACAGTCTGCTCGATCAATATGTAGCCTCGCTACGAAAGGCGCTTGGCGTCTCTGTCCACCAGGACGTTCTCCAATCCGCCGAGGGCAGCTGAGACGTCGATGACCACGCTGCCCGATTACGAAGCCTTTGCGCGCGCCTATATCGCCGGCGAGGCTGAGGTCGCGATTACGACGCTGGTCGCCGATCTCGAAACTCCCGTGTCAGCTTATCTCAAGCTCGCGCGCGGCCGGACGGGCAATATGTTTCTGCTCGAATCCGTCGAGGGCGGCGCGCAGCGCGGCCGCTATTCGATGATCGGCCTCGATCCCGACCTCATCTTCCGTTCGAGCGGCGATCACGCCGAGATCAACCGCCGGGCGCTGATCGATCCGGATGCGTTCGTCTCCTGCCCCGGCGATCCGCTCGATGCGCTGAGAGCGCTGCTCGCCGAATTGCGCATCGCGATGCCGCCCGGCCTGCCGCCTATGTCCGCGGGCGTGTTCGGCTATCTCGGCTACGACATGGTGCGGCGCATGGAGCGCCTGGCGCAGGCCAAGCCTGATCCGATCGGCGTGCCGGAAGCGCTTCTGATCCGCCCGACCGTGATGGTGGTGTTCGATGGCGCGCGCGACGAGATGTCGATCGTGACGCCGGTCCGGCCCGCGCCCGGAGTTTCGGCCCGTGCTGCTTACGAGAACGCAATGGCCCAACTCGACGCGGTGGTGGACGCGCTCGAATCGCCGCTCGATCACACGACCGCGATGGCCGTCGATCCGCTCGTCAAGGCGGGCGAGGCGCGGTCGAATACGACCGAGGCCGAATATATGGCGATGGTCGCCCGGGCGAAGGACTATATCGCCGCCGGCGACGCGTTCCAGATCGTGCTGTCGCAACGCTTCACGAGCCGCTTGGACGTGCCGGCGTTTGCCCTCTATCGGGCGCTGAGGCGGGTCAATCCGTCGCCCTATCTTTGCTTCCTCGATTTCGGCGGCTTCCAGATCGTCTGCTCGAGCCCCGAAATCCTGGTGCGCGTACGCGATGGCAAGGTCGTCATCCGGCCGATCGCTGGCACCCGTCCGCGAGGAAAAAGCCCGACCGAGGACGACGCGCTCGCGACCGAGCTCCTGGCCGATCCGAAGGAGCGCGCCGAACATCTCATGCTGCTCGACCTTGGCCGCAACGATGTCGGCCGCGTCGCCAAGATCGGCACGGTCAAGGTGACCGACAGCTTTTTCGTCGAACGCTACAGCCACGTGATGCACATCGTCTCCAACGTCGAGGGCGAGCTGCGCGATGGGGTCGATGCAGTCGCGGCGTTGGCCGCCGGCTTTCCGGCCGGCACCGTCTCCGGCGCGCCGAAAGTCCGCGCAATGCAGATCATCGACGAACTCGAGAAAGACAAGCGCGGCATCTACGCCGGCTGCATTGGCTATTTCGGCGCCGGCGGCGAAATGGACACCTGTATCGTGCTGCGCGCCTCGGTGGTGAAGGACGGGCTGATGCACGTGCAGGCGGGCGCCGGCATCGTCTACGATTCTTCCCCCGCCGCCGAGCAGAAAGAATGCGGCGACAAGGCGCGCGCCCTGTTTCGCGCCGCGGAAGAGGCGGTCCGATTCGCCGTTCGGGGCAAGCGCGGGCAGTAAAGGCCCCTCCCTTCTCCCTCCGGGAGAAGGTGGCGGGCGGCAGCCCGCCGGATGAGGGGAGCTGTCTTGAGGCCAGACGCGCTTGGCACGCAAACCTCATCCATCCCGTCTCCGGCAGGAGATGGGATTAGCCTCCCACAAAATAAGCGGGCGGCGAGCGGCATTAAATAACCACAGTGTGATCTCGATCACAGACGCTGCGGCCTAACCCCTTTATCTCCCGTACTGTCAACCGATTGCCATGCGTGATTTGCATGTGATCCGCGACATTCTGTCGGCGTGACGTCGCGCCGATTCCAAAGAGGGGAACTCCATGTTCGTTCATAAAATTGCTCAGGCGTCCGCCCTTGTCGGAACAGTCGCGATCAGCCTCTGGGCGTCGGCGGCTTCTGCCCAGTCCCAGTCGGCCAAGAGCGAGGTCAAGTACGCGCCCATTCAGAGCGTGCGCTATGATTTCGGCTCGAAGTCGATGAGCGGCTACTTCGTCGACCAGGCCGCGAAATGCGTTGTCACGCTGATGGTCTTCGAAAAGCGCGATCCAGACGCGGCTTCTTCGAGCACCGCAACGCGCGTTCGCCTCGTACTCGACCCCGGACAGACCGCGGGTCTCGACAGCGAGGAGGGACGCTCGCTCAACTTCACCTGCGGCGAAGGGGCGACGGCGCTGCTCGTCGACAGCGGCGATCGGGAAGAGCTGGTCGGGCTTCAAAGACTGGCCTTGCGCGCGACCGCCAGCAAATAGCCTCGAATTGACGTCCCGAGCCTAGTTCCGTACGTCTTCGCCGAAGCGCCGGCTCAAGCGGCCAGGCGAACGCGGAATCAGGGAGCGACGCCCGTGTGCCAGATTTGTGAGGTCGCCGCGTCGGAATTCGGCGCGCGCCCTGCTCCGCGTTTCGCCGCCGCATCCGCGACCAGTCCGGCTTTGCGCCGGGCCGCCCCCGTCAATCTTGAAGCCGCGCACCGCGCGGCGACGGCCGCCATGCCCGACGGCGTCGGCGTTCAGGGTCGCCGGACGCTGATCAAGGGCGGGACAGTGTTGTCGATGGACCCCCGCGTCGGCAATCATGCGGTCGGCGACGTGCTCCTGGACGGAACAAAAATCGCCGAGGTCGCCGCCAGGATCGACGCGCCCGAAGCCGCAATCATCGACGCGTCCGGGCATATCGTCATGCCGGGCTTCATCGACACCCACCATCATCAATTCGAGACGGCGCTGCGCTCTTTCCTCGCCGACGCGATTCTGATCAACGATGGGCGGCCGGAAAGCGCGCACAATTACTACGAACTGATCCTGCAAAAGCTTTCGCTGGGCTACCGTCCGCAGGACATCTATATCAACGAATTGTTCGCCGGCGTCGCGCAGATCGATGCGGGCGTGACGGCGGTGATGGACGTCAGTCAGATCCACCATTCGCCGGAGCATTCCGACGCCGCGATCGAGAGCCTGCGGGCGGCGGGCCGGCGCGCGGTGTTCGGCTATTTCGAGGGCTGGGGCGAAAAGGCGGAGTACCGTGGGGACGCCAAGCGCGTCCGCGAAAAGCACTTCTCGTCCTCCGACCAATTGCTCAGCATGTTCATGGGCGGCGAGATCTACTTGCCGGGCTATGAGGAGGCGTGGAAAGTCGGCCGCGAGCTAAACCTGCCAATTGCTCTGCATGTCGTCGGCACTTTCGGAATGCAGCCGACCTTCGACGAACTCGCGAAAGCCGGAAAATTCGACCCGGATTGCCTCTTCATCCATATGACTGGCATGAGCGACCTCGGCTGGAAGGCCGCCGCCGACGCCGGCGCGCATGTGTCGATCGCCGCGCCGATCGAAATGCACATGCGGCATGGAACGCCGCCGATTCAGAACGTGCGCGACCTCGGAATGAGCGCCTCGCTATCGTCGGACGTCGAGTGCACGATGACCGCCGACATGTTCACTCAGATGCGCGGCGTGCTTACGCTCCAGCGTATGCTCGCCAACGAACTTGCCCTGCAAGGCAAGGAGTACCCGAAACTCATGTCGGTCTGGGACGCCCTCGAGCTTGCGACGATGGGCGGAGCAAAAGGTCTCAAGATCGAGAGCAAGACGGGTTCGTTGACCCCGGGCAAGGAGGCGGACATCATCCTTTTGGACGCGACCGCGCTCAACGTTGCGCCGCTTAATCACGCGCCGGGCGCGGTCGTCACGCTGATGGACCGGTCCAACGTGTCGACCGTATTGTGCGCAGGCCAGATCAAGAAATGGCGCGGCGGGATCATCGGCTACGACATTCCAAAGCTGCGGGCCGAATTGAATGCGAGCCGCGACTATCTCTTCGCCACCGCGGGGATCGAGCGCGATCTCTTTCGGGCGTGACGGTTCGGAGAGCGCCGGCTGTCCCTGCGATTGTCTGATAGACTGCGGCCATAACCCAGCAGCGCGACCGCAAGATGATGATGTTCCCTCGATTGCAGGAACCGTTCCGGCACATCCTCTGGGCGACCGCGCTCGCGGCAGCAGTGGGCGCAGCCTATGCCGAGAGACGTCTCTTGCAGGGCGGCGGGCAGGCGCTCGCGATCTCTGGCTTTGTGCGTGGCGCGCTGACCGGCGCGGTGATCGGAAGTATTCTGACGTCCTTCGATGCGCTCGTACTGAACGGGTCGCCGGGCGCGCCGCTTCGGGGGCGCCCTTTGCGGCGCATGTGGCGGTCAAGACCGTCATCTACCTCGGCGTCATCCTGTTCGGCCTCAAGCTCGGCAGCTCTCTCTTTCCCGCGACCGGCGAGAACGGGATCCAGAGCGGCGACGTGCTGTTCTCGCTCGCCGCAGCGTTCGTGTTCGCCTTCATCGTTGACGTGAACAGTCTGCTTGGCCAGAACGTGCTCATCAACTTCATCACCGGCCGCTATTATGCGCCGCGAGTGGAATTGCGCGTGTTCCTGCTTATCGACATGCAGGGTTCGACGGGATTTGCCGAGCGGCTGGGTCCGCTCGCCTTCCACCGCCTGGTCAAATGCTTCATCGACGATCTCACCCAGCCGATCGTCGCTGCGCGAGGCGAAATCCATCGCTATGTCGGCGATGAGCTGATCGCAACCTGGAAGCTCGATGAGGGAACCGCCGACGGCCGCTGCATCGCGGCCTGTTTCGCCGCCATCGACCAGCTCGCGAGACGGGCGGATAACTACCGGCGCGACTTCGGCGCAGCGGTCGCTGTAAGAGCCGGCCTTCATTGCGGTCCGGTGGTGACCGGCGAGATGGGCTCGGTGAAGCGAGAGATCGTTTTTCTCGGCGACACGGTCAACACTGCGGCGCGCATCCAGGAGCTTTGCCGTGAGACGGGTGATCGCGTGCTCGCCTCGGCCGATCTGATCGGTCGCCTCGAACTGCCTCGCGGGATCGCCAAACGCCCGCTGGGGGATCTGAGGCTGCGCGGCAAGGGCGCTGACCTCGCGCTCTACGCGCTGACGAAGACGCCACGAGGGGCCGGCCGCCCCGGCGTCAAACGCGGCGAGATCGCGCCGGAGGAGACGCCAGCGCCGCTGTCGTGGCCGGGATCCTGAACGAATTCAGCGACAACAAATGACGGCTTGGCGACAGGGATTTGTCGCAATGATCGCTCGGCAGTATAAGTTGGGCGAGAGTGAGCAAGCATGCCGTCGCAGCGTACAATGGTTTGTGTCGGAGCGGGCGCGCTGGCGGTCGCGATCGCCGGGGCGGGCGCCGTGCTATGGATCCGTGCGGAACAGCTTGAGCCGAACCCCGCTGATATTCCAGTTGTGGCCAGCGCCCCGACCGAGCCGAAGCCGCCAACCGCCGCTCCGGCTCAGCCGGCCGCCCAAGCTCCGCCGGCCGCGGTAAGCGCAGCGGCGCCCAGCGACAAAGTCCCGACGCCTGGGCCGGCTTTCGACATCGTGAACGTCGATCCGTCGGGCGAAGCGGTCATCGCTGGCCGGGCGGCGCCGAATGCGAAAGTCGAACTGCGCGACGGCGGCAAAACAGTCGCCGAGGCGACCGCCGACGCGGCAGGCCAATTTGTCATCATCCCGCCGGCCCTCGCGGGGGGCGATCATCAGCTGTCATTGGCGACGAGCGTCGACAAGACGGCGCCGCCGCAGACATCAGATACGGTCGCGATCTCCGTCCCCGCACAGGAAGCAAAGGCGGCCCCGGCCGCGGTCCCCACGCCGACGAACCCCAATGGGCCCTCGCCATCTGCGCTAGGGATGCGGACTTTGGCGACGCCGGCGTCGGTCAAGGGCTCTCGCGTCGCAATTCAATCAGTCGAGGCCGACTCCGTCGGGGGCCTTGTCGCGAAAGGTTCTGCAGAGCCCAACGCAATTGTGCGCCTTTATCTCAATCAGGCCGACCTCGCCGAGGCCAAGACGCAATCGGACGGTCGCTGGTCGTTGACCATCAAACAGGGCATGAGTCCAGGTGGGTATGTCATGCGCGCCGACGAGATCGGCCGTGGCGATGCGAGCGTGGTCGCGACCGCCGATACCCCGTTCGACTATCCAGAGGAGGCGGCGACGCCCACTTCGCCTGCCGTCCCAATCGCGGCTTCCACAAGCACCGGGCAATCGTCAACGCCCTCGCCCGCCGACCCGGTGGTCGCCTCGATTCAAACCAAGCGGGTCGTCACTGGCCACACATTGTGGGCGCTCAGCCAAAGCTACTACGGCGACCCGACGCGCTACCCGGCGATTGTCGAGGCGAACCGGGCGCAGATCCACAATCCCAACCTCATCTATCCCGGCGAGGTGTTCGTCGTCCCGAAGTCGGACACGAAACCATAAGTGGCGATGCCCCAAGACCGCCGCGACGAGACGCTCCCCGAGCTTCGCCATAGGACGTTCGACGACGCGCTCGGCCGGCGGATCGTCGACACGCACATCTGGGCTGTGCGCGAGGGGTTGCGCGGCGCCGACGCCTACCACCTGTTTGACGGCTACTGCCAGCGGCTGGTGATCGATGGAATCCCGCTGTGGCGGGCGCATGCCGCGATGGAGACGCTGCATCCGCAATGGAATGGCTATGGCTATACCTGGCGGCGCCACCTCAACGCCATTGAGCCCGAGAATTACGCCCGCAGTGAAGAAAATGAGCGGGTCTTGGCCGCAAGCCCCTTCTACGCCCTCATGCACCGCGCTCGCGCCGGCGAAGACACTCCGGAGTTGCGCCGACGCATCGAAACCGGTCCGGAGGAGCGCGACTTTCCAATTCTGGAGGAGCTCTACGCACAGGGCGCGACGGATTATTTGGCCCAAATTTTCGTTTACGGCGAGATGGGCGACCGCTCGCAGGGGGCAGGAATCGCCTATTCGTTCGCGACAGATCGTAAGGGCGGGTTCAGTGACGACGATACGACGCTCGTGCGGGCGACCCTGCCCGCGCTGTCGCTGGCGATGAAGGCGCACGCCGGCCATGTCATCGCCTCGGGCTTGCTTGGCGCCTATCTCGGAGAAGACGCCGGACGGCGGGTCCATGCCGGCTCGATCATGCGCGGCTCTGTGGACAATCTGCGCGCGGTGATCTGGTACGCCGACATTCGCGGCTTCACGCCGCTCAGCGACACGGCGCCCGGCCCTATCGTCGTCGAACTGCTCAACGAAATATTCGAGATCCTGACCGCTTCGCTCCGCGAGCGCGGCGGCCAGGTGCTCAAGTTCATCGGCGATGCGATGCTCGCCATCTTCCCGTTCGAAGACGCGGACCGAGCCGAGACCTGCCGCCGCGCACTCGACGCCGCGCTCGAGGCGATTAGCAAGGTTGAAGCGCTCAGCGCAGCGCGCGTCGCCGCAGGCGGGCCGGTCGCCCCGGTCGATCTCGCGCTCCATCTTGGACACGTGCTGTACGGCAACGTCGGCGCGATCGATCGGCTTGATTTCACCGTCATTGGCCCGGCGATCAATGAGGTGGCGCGCATCGAGGCGCTTTGCCAGCCGCTGGGTCGCGCGGTGCTGGTTTCGGCCGAGTTCGTAGAGGGAATGAAGGGTGCCGATAGCCGCCTCAAGTCGCTTGGCAGCCACGCTTTGCGCGGCGTCAAGGAGCGTAAGGAGATCTTCGCGCTGGAGTTTGGCGCAGCGCCGGCTTAGCCGCGCGGTCCGGCGAGGCCTTGCCCGCTCCGCTCATGCCTCGGGGATTCCGGCGCGACGCATTTCGTCCATGACCCTGGCCCGCTGCTGAAGATAGAGGGGATTGTCGCTCGATACGGCCGATTGAAAATTCACGATGGTAAACCCGGGATCGAGAGCCAGCCCTGCCGCGAGCTCGAACCGCGCTTCATCCATTCTGCCGCTATTCGCCAAGACCGTGGCGTGAATGAAACGACACAGGGCGAAATTTCGATTGGCTTCGATGGATTGGCGAAACCACAAGGCCGCCTCCTCATTGCGGCCGAGTAGACACGCCGCGAAGCCGGCCGTCAGACGCCAAATATAAGCCCACGGATCACGAGGGCTAAGGCGGAGCGCTTCCAGGACATGCGCCTCGGTCTCCTCGGCGCGCCCGATGAACAGTTTGTTTTGTCCGATCAGCGCATGAGCTCCAGCCATGTTCCGGTCCAAAGCCAACGCTCTTTCGTATTCGGCGATGCCTTGGGCGGCGCGGTTGGTGAAGCCGAGGACCATGCCGAGGGATACATGCGCGAGGGCATGATCGGGAGCCAGGGACAAAGCTTTCGCCGCCGCTTCTTCCGCCGCGGCGAACCGGGCTGCTTTATCGCTCGTGGACAGGCTGATCGCGAAATTGGCCTCAACCTGCGACATGCCGGCCAGTGCGTCGACATTGCCGGGATCGAGGGCCAAGGCGCGTTCGAAGAAGCTGTGCGCTCTGGTCATGCTTTCAAAAGTGACCCCTTTGTTGACCCAAGCCTCGCCTTGAAAATAGAGGTCGAGGGAGTCGGGCGCAGGCGTACGCTCGGCCCTTCGCGCCTCGACCGCGACCAGCTGCGCGTTGAGCGTGTTGGCGATGCGCGCAACGATCTCGTCCTGCATTTCGAAGAGATCGGTCATCGGCCTTTCGAAGCGCTCAGCCCAAAGATGGTTGCCGCTTTGGGCGTCAATGAGCTGCGCGTTGACGCGCATGCGATTGCCACTCCGTTGGACGCTGCCTTCGAGCGCGTAGCGGACGTTCAACTCGCGCCCGATTTTCGTGACATCAAGCGCCTTGCCTCGATAAGTGAAGGCCGTGTTCCGCGCGATGACGAATGACCCTCGGATCCGCGACAGATCGGTGGTCAGGCTTTCGGTCACGCCATCGACGAAATAGTCCTGTTCCGCGTCGCCACCGATGTTGGCGAACGGAAGCACGACGATGGAGAGGCGAGGCGGCCCGAATTCAGACAGCGCCGGGTGAGGCGCGCTCTGAGGACCGTCAGCCTCGATGCGGACGGCATAGACATGCACCGGCCGCGCGATGTTCTTGAGCACCTTCTCTCCGAGGTCGATGAACTCCGCCTCGATCCTCCCGCGCACATGCTCGTAGGCCGCGCCGGAAATGCACACGCCGCCGGCTTCCGCGACACCCTCCAAGCGGGAGGTGATGTTGACGCCGTCGCCAAGGATATCCTCGCCTTCGACCAATACATCGCCAAGATGGACGCCGATCCGGTAGAGAACGCGTTTCGCCTCGAGCGCGCCTTCGTTGCCAGCGGCCATTTGCCTCTGCATCGCCAGGGCGCACTCGACCGCCGCGACGACGGACGCGAATTCGATGAACATCCCGTCGCCCATCGTCTTGAATAGCCGTCCGCTATGCGCGTGGATGATCGGCTGGACAATCTCGCGCCGCTCGCGCACCAGAGCTGCGGCGCCCGCCTCGTCCTCGCCCATCATACGCGAGTAGCCGACGACGTCGGCGGCGAGGATTGCGGCGAGCTTGCGGGAGGCGGTCATCTCTCAACGTCAACCCGGCGCCGGCCCCGGTTCTTTATCACCGCCACTGGGCCAGAATTTCGTCATCACCGAATTGGCGGGGCATATTGCAGGCCGCCCTTGTTCCATAGCGCGTTCAAGCCCCGGCTGATCTTGATCGGCGAGCCCTGGCCCACGTTGCGCTCGAAAATCTCCCCGTAATTGCCGACGGCCTTGATGATGCGATAGGCCCAATCGTTAGTCAGGCCGAGGCCCTCGCCGTAGCTGCCCTCGACACCGAGCAGACGACGAATTGCCGGATTGTCGGATTTGAGCTTCTCGTCGACGTTCGCTTGGGTGACGCCCAGCTCCTCTGCGGTGATGAGCGCATAGTGGGTCCATTGCACGATCTGGAACCACTGCACGTCGTCCCTGCGCACCGAGGGGCCGAGCGGCTCCTTGGAGATGATTTCCGGCAGCACGATATGGTCGTCCGGGTTGGACATCTTGAGCCGCTCGGAATAGAGGCCCGAGGCGTCGGTGGTGTAGGCGTCGCAACGGCCGCTGTCATAGGCCTTGGTCGCCTCTTCGTCGGTTGCGAAAACCACCGCCTCGAGCTTCATGTTGTTAGCGCGAAAATAGTCGGCGAGATTGAGCTCGGTCGTCGTCCCCTGTTGGACGCAGATCGACGCGCCGTCGAGCTTGAGCGCCGAATTGACGCCAAGCTTCTTGCGCACCATGAAACCCTGTCCGTCGTAGAAGTTGATCCCGGTAAAGAACATGCCTCCGGTCTGGCGCGACAGCGTCCAGGTGGTGTTGCGGATCAGGACGTCGATCTCGCCCCCGGCCAGAATCGTGGGGCGGTCCTTGGCGTTGATCGGCTGGTATTTGACCTTGTTGGGATCGTTGAAGATCGCCGCGGCGATCGCCTTGCATTCGTCGACGTCGAGGCCCTTGTACATTCCCTGATCGTCCGGCAGGCCGAAGCCGGCGAGGCCGGGATTGGCGCCGCAGATCAATTGCCCGCGCGCTTTGACCTTGTCGAGCGTGCCCGCGTTGGCGGAAAAGACGGCCATGGCGCTAAGCGCCGCGCCGGCAAGCCAAGCAAAGTGCGATCGCATGACAATCTCCTTAGTGACGCGAAACACTCAGGGCTCTCGCCCAAGATGATGGCGCCATAGTCGGGATAACCGGGATAGGAAGTCAATCGGCTGCCAACGCCGCCGAAGCGTGCTAGGCAACGGTCAAAACTGACGTTCGGAGCCCGCACGACCTCAATGGCCAAACTCACCGACGAAACGCGCGCGAGCTTGAGGCGGCGCTCGCGCCTCGTGAATCTCGGCCGCGACGTTGAGTCCTCGCAGGGCTTCATCAACGTGCCGCCGTTTCGCGGCTCGACCGTGCTTTATCCCGATGTCGCGACGCTCAAGAGCCGCGCCCAGCGCTTCACCTATGGCACCCGCGGCACGCCGACGACCGAGGCCCTGTGCTCCGCGTGGACCGACCTTTCGGGCGCGGCGGGAACGGTGCTCGTGCCCTCGGGGCTGGCGGCGATCGTTGTTGCGCTCATGACGGCGCTGAGCGCTGGCGATCACATGCTGATGACGGATTCCGTTTATCGGCCCGCGCGCGCATTCGCCGACATGACGCTGAGGCGGATGGGGATCGAGACCACTTACTACGATCCCGCAATCGGCGAAGGCGTCGCCACGCTGATGCGACCGAACACCAAAGTCGTGTTCACCGAATTGCCGGGCTCGGAGACCCTCGAGGTCCAGGACGTCCCCGCGATCGCGGCGGCCGCGCACGCGCGGGGCGCCTGCGTCATCATGGACAACACCTGGGCGACGCCGCTGTTTTTCTCGTCGCACGCCCATGGCGTCGACCTGACGATCGAAGCGGGCACCAAATATCTCTCCGGCCACGCCGACCTTCTGCTCGGCCTCGTCTCAGCGAATGAAACGTGGTTCGAGCGGCTGCATCAATGCGTCCATCTGATGGCCGTTCCCCCCAGCCCCGAGGATGTGTTTCTCGCGCTGCGCGGTCTGCGCACCATGGAGCTCAGGCTGCGAGAGGCGGAGCGCCAGGGGCTGGCGCTGGCGCAATGGCTGAGCAGCCGTCTAGAGGTCTTGCGTGTCATCCACCCGGCTTTGCCCGATCATCCTGGCCACGCGCTTTGGAAGCGCGACTTTTCGGGTTCGTCGGGCCTGTTTTCGATCGTACTGAAGCCGGCGCCGGAAGCGGCAGTCGCCGCGTTCCTCGATGGCCTCGAGCTGTTCGGACTCGGCTATTCCTGGGGCGGCTACGAAAGCCTTGCCCTTCCCTTCGACTGCACGCCCGCCCGCACCGCGAAACGCTTTGCGCCCGGAGGCCCGACCGTGCGCTTCAGCGTCGGGCTCGAGGATATCGAGGACCTCAAAGAAGACCTCGACCGGGGCTTCGCGCGGCTCAAGGCGACGGCGTGAGCGCCTGCGCGAAACGGCGCGGGGCCGCTTGAGATGACGCAGGCCGCCTCTCCCGAAGTCTTCCGTCTCGACGCGGTCGAACTCGTGAGGCGGTTAAAAGCCCGCGAGCTCTCCTGCGTCGAGCTCATGGAAGCAACGCTCAACCGGATCGACGCGTTGAACCCGACCTTCAACGCCATCGTCGCGCGGCGTTCCCGCGAGGACTGTTTGGCCGACGCGCGCGCCAAGGATTCCGCGCCCGCCAGCGGCGCCTTGTTCGGGCTGCCGCTCGCGGTCAAGGATCTCGCGGCGGTGAAGGGCATCGCCATGACGATGGGCTCGCCGCTGCTCGAGCGCTTCATGCCAGCTGAGGATTCGATCTTCGTCGAGCGGCTTCGCGCCGCGGGCGCAATCATCATTGGCAAGACCAACACGCCGGAATTCGGCCTCGGCTCCCAGACCTTCAATCCCGTCTATGGCGCTACACGCAACGCTTACGATCCAGCTCTCACCGCCGGCGGCAGTAGCGGCGGCGCGGCGGTCGCGCTGGCGCTGAGAATGGTCGCGCTTTCGGACGGCTCCGACTACGGCGGCAGCCTGCGCAACCCGGCGGGGTGGAACGCCGTCTATGGCCTACGTCCGTCGATCGGGCGGGTTCCGAACAATGGACGCGAAATCTGGCTGCCTACGATGACTGTCAACGGACCGATGGCGCGCAACCCCGCGGACCTTGCTCTTCTGCTCTCGGTGATGGCGGGCTACGATCCACGTGAGCCGCTTTCGCTCGGTGGCGACGGACGCGAATTCGCCGAACCCCTAAGCGCGCCTAAGAAGGGCGTCCGCATCGCCTGGGCCGCCGACTGGAACGGCGCTCTCCCTTGCGAGGCCGGCGTGCTGACGGTCTGCGAGCAGGCGCTGAAGGTGTTCGCGCACCTGGGCTGCATTATCGAGCCTGCTATTCCCGAGTTTTCTTTCGACGAACTATGGGACGCCTTCGTCCGTCTGCGCCACTGGCAGGCGAGCGCGAACCTCCTGCCTTTCTGGAACGATCCGGCGAGCCGACAGCTCCTGAAGCCCGAGGCCCAGTGGGAAGTCGAATGCGGCTCAAAGCTCTCCGCCTTCGACATTTCGGCCGCATCATCCGTGCGCACCCGCTGGACTCACGCCATGCAGCGCTTCCTCGGGCAATACGACTTTCTCGTCCTGCCGACCGCGCAGCTTTTTCCTTTTCCGGTCGAAACCCACTGGCCCGCGGCGATCGCGGGGCGCACGATGACGACCTATCACGAATGGATGAAATGCGTTGTTCCGGCGACGATGATGGGGGGCCCGGCGCTCGCGGCGCCGGCCGGATTCGAACTCGCGCGGATTGCCGATGGGGATTCAGATCATCGGCCGCAATCGCGGCGAGCTTGACTGCCTCAGCCTCGCCTCCGCCTATCACGAGGCGGCGAGGCCCGATCTCAGCGAAAGCCGCTTCAGCGCATGAACGGACGGAATGAGCCGCGAGACGATTTGGACCGATGCGCAACTCTTTCATCGACGCCGACACCGCTTCCGATGACGCGGTCGCAATGATCGTGGCGTGAGGCGGGAGACCAAATGAACCAGAGTTGCGCCTGCCTCTGTGGCGCTTCGCGCTTCAGTATCGCCGGGAACCCGATCGGTCGCTTTTTTTGCCATTGCGCGATCTGCCGGAAGATCTACCGGAAGCCTTTCGCCGACGTCACCTATTTTCGGGCTTCTTCCGTTACGCTTCCACCCAATCAGCCAATCGAGTTCCGCCGTTACCGACCGCCACCTGCAATGAGGCGCGGGACCTTCATGAAATGCGGCAATCCCGCGCTTAGTTTGTCGGGCCGCGGGTTGGCGCTGGCGTTCGTCCCCTCACAAGATTTCCCAAGGCCGGAGAGCTCCCTGCACCAGACCGACACATCTTCTATGATCGTCGCGTCGCGGGTATCTCCGGCAACATTCCAAAGATCAGCGGCGAGGTTCACGTTACCCAGTCGATTCTCGTAAGCCTTTTTGGACGAACACGCGCTGCCTGATCGGGCGACGCGAGAAATCTAGGATCCATGCGCAACTTTCTCATCGACACAGACACCGCCTCCGACGACGCCGTCGCGATCATCATGGCGCTCGCCGATCCGAACGTCCGTGTGCTCGGACTGACGACGGTCGCGGGCAACGTGGGGCTTGAGCAGGCGACCCAGAACGCGCTCTTGACCGCCGAGGTCTGCAATTCCGACGTTCCCGTCTTTGTTGGAGCTGACAAGCCGCTCTCCCGCGCACACGACCATGCACATTGGTTCCACGGCAAAGACGGTATGGGCGATCACGGCTTTCCAAAGCCGAAACGCAGGCCCGAGCGTGAAGACGCTGTGGACGCGATCCAACGGCTTTCGCACGAAAAGCCGGGTCTTACCCTGGTGACGCTCGGTCCGCTGACCAATGTCGCGCTGGCGCTGAAGCGCGATCCCAAACTCGCGGAGCGGATCGGCCGCTGCGTGGTGATGGGCGGCGCGCCCTGCTGCGAGGGCAACGTGACGCCGGCGGCGGAATATAACATCTGGGTTGATCCGGAAGCAGCGCGCGCCGTCTTCCGCTCGAAGCTCAACATCGAGATGGTCGGCTGGCACGTCTCGCGCGGCGCGTCTGTGTTGCAGGACCACGAAATCGCAGCCATCGAGGCGCTCGGCACGGCGAAGGCCAAGTTCGCCATCGAGTTCGAACACGACCGCCCGCGAGGCCTATCGGCTCCAGACCGGCGAGGTCGGCCTCTCGCTCGCCGATCCGACCGCGATGGCGGTGGCACTCGACCGCTCGATCGGCCTTTCGTGGTCGCGTCATCGCGTGGCGATTGAGACCGGGAGCAGACTCACCCGGGGTATGACCGTGGTCGACCGGCTGAACGTGCACCACGACGACAACAACGCCCATGTGTGGCGCGAGGCGGCCGGCGAGCACGAGGGCGCCGACATCCTTTGGACCTTCGACTCGAGCCGGTTCAAGGCTATGCTGAAGGCCGCGCTCGTGTAGCCGCGCTCGCTGAGCGCGGCCGACGCGGTTCGGCGACCGCGTCTACAATAGGCGGCTGACACGGTCCGTCTGTCGACGGGCTTGGGACCACGTCGCCAACGGGTGCTACCCTCGCCGGTTGCGGAGAACGTCAATGGAAGCCAACCGCAATCTCCTTGGTCAGGAGACGTCGCCCTATCTTCTGCAACACGCCGGGAATCCAGTGCATTGGCGGCCCTGGAGCGCCGACGCCCTTGCCGAGGCCAAGCGGCGCGACTGTCCGATCCTGCTGTCGATCGGATACGCCGCCTGCCACTGGTGCCACGTGATGGCGCATGAATTGTTCGAGAACGCGGAGACGGCGCGTCTCATGAACGAATTGTTCGTCAACATCAAAGTCGACCGCGAGGAGCGGCCGGACATCGACCACATCTACATGACCGCGCTCCATGCGCTGGGCCAACAGGGCGGCTGGCCGCTCACCATGTTTCTCACGCCCGACGGCAAGCCGATGATCGGCGGCACCTACTGGCCGCCCGAGCCGCGTTATGGGCGGCCCTCGTTCGGGCAGGTTATCCAATCGATCGCTTCCGCCTGGCGCACGCAGCGCAATGAGATGGAGAGCCGCGGGCTTACCCTCACCGACCATCTGGCGAAACTCTCGGAACTGAACGCGGGTCCCGGCGTCTCGCCCGCCGACCTCACCCGCGTCGGCGATGCGCTGAGAAGCGCAGTCGATCCGGTCCATGGGGGCATCGGCGGCGCGCCGAAATTTCCCAACGCGCCGATCTTCCGTTTCTTCTGGAACGAGATGTTCCGCCGCAGCGATCCGTCCTTCGGCGAAGCCTTACGCGCAATGCTGGAGGCTATGAACGCCGGCGGCATCTATGATCATCTCGGCGGCGGCTACGCGCGCTATTCGACCGACGCCCAATGGCTCGTGCCGCATTTCGAGAAGATGCTCTACGACAACGCGCAAATCCTTGAATTGCTCGCGCTTGTTCATTCCCTCTGGCCCGATCCGACCTTCGCCGAGCGGGCGCATGAGACAGTCGGCTGGCTGATGCGGGAGATGCGGGTCGGAGATGCCTTTGCCGCCTCCCTCGACGCTGATCAGGACGGCGAGGAAGGCCTGTTCTACGTCTGGGACGCAGACGAGGTCGAAGCCGCGCTGGGCGACGCGGCGCGCGCGTTCAAGACAGCCTACGATGTGACGCGGGGCGGCAATTGGGAGGACCGCAATGTGTTGCGCCGCATCACGCCGCGCGGCTCGCCGGAAGAGGAAGCCGGCCTCGCCGCCTCGCGCGCAAAGCTCTTTGCGCTGCGCGAGTCGCGTCCGAAGCCTGGCCGCGACGACAAGGTGCTAGCGGACTGGAACGGTCTGACCATCGCCGCGCTCGTCTGCGCCAGCGCTATATTCGATGAGCCGGCATGGCTTCAAACTGCGCGCGCCGCATTCGATTTTATCATGACGAAGCTGCGCAGCGCTGACGGGCGGCTCCTGCATGCCTGGCGTGAGGGCCATCCCGGCGCGCGCGCACTCCTCGATGATTATTCATCGATGGCCCGCGCCGCGCTTGGCTTATTCGAGGCGAGTGGCGAGCCCGGCGATCTCGAAGCCGCGCGCCAATTGGCGAGCGAGGCCATCGATCTGTTCGGCGACGGTGCGGGCGGGTTCTTCCTCACCGCCAAGGACGCCGCCGACGTGCCCGGCGCGCGCCCGCGCCAAGCGCATGACGGCGCGACGCCGTCCGGAATCGGCCTGCTCGCTGAAGTCTTCGTGCGCCTCTGGCATCTGACCGGCGAAGCGCGCTGGAGCGAGGCGACCGAAGGTCTCATCCGCTCTGTCTCCGGACTCCCCGAGGGGCTTGGCGGCAGCCCGTTGACGCTAATGAGCGCCGACATGTTGGCGCGCGGCGGCTCGGTGGTCATCGACGGCCCGCTCGACGACCCAGCGGCCCAAGCGCTCGCCGTAGGCGCATTGCGCGCGCCCGATCCGTCGCTGACCGTGCTGCGCCTCGACCGGCTTCTCTGGCCGAACGGATCGCCGCGCGACGACCTGCCGCGCGCGGAGAAGCCAATCGCGATGCTGTGCCAGGGGCAGACCTGCAGCTTGCCGGTCACGACGCCGGAAGCGCTGGAGGCGCTGCTGAAGGCCACTACTTGAACGGCGATTGAAGGCCTGCGCCTCTCGCCGGACGCGTCCGACACTTGCCAAAAGATTCGCGTGATAGTGTGACCCAAATCACAGCGCGTGCGCTTCCGTTGTGGCAACTTCCGCAAAGATTTGCGAGAAATACCAATTGGGCTGAGTATTGGATCATAGCGACCCAGCGCCGGGGGGCTTCAGGGTGAGGGAGCGTGGCCCAAAAAAGGGCGACGATACAGAGCCACGCTATCGACTGTCATCGCTGGCCTTCACAACGGCTCCACAGACATAGGGACGCTGTCCGGTCCACAGAGTTACTAGGCTGCACTCGGCTAAGACAATGAAATTTGGCTCGATTCGGTCAGAGAGAGCTTTGTCCATTCGAAACGCGATTATTAATACGATTTTCGAAATATAATTTATTACCGGAGCAGCAGTTCAATGGCTAAAAGAACGACTTCGCGTATTCTTCGGGCCCGTAACACTGTACTTCTGAACGCGGGAGCAGTTCCTCATCCCGTTGTTCACCGGGGCCATCCGGATATGCGCCCAGCCCCGACTCCGAGGATATCCGCATACGTGACCGTTACTTGGGCCTGGAATGGCAGCCCGTCTGGGGGTAATATAACCTGGACATTCGTAAACTCGGACACGACCAATAGCCACGCAGTCGTTCTTTACCGTGGAGGGGCCGAAACCCCTACCTATATCTTTGGTGGCGCGTTTTGGCCCATCTATCTCGCTGGGGGCTTCGGCACCTCCCTGTTAGACGGGACGCAGCCGATACCGACATTGAGCGGCACGCAGCCTATGGGCCTCCTTGACTTCGGTCCTTCTGCTTCTCCCCGGTACCTGGTGGCCTTCATTTTCAATCTTGGGCCAGGACAGACATACAGCACGCCCGAAGGTTTCACTCCGAACGCTGGCCCTACCACTTTTCTATGCTACGCGCTCGACAGCAATGTCTCAGGGAACTACTGCGTAGGTTATGATCCGGCCAGGGTGGCCCAATGGGATAGTCAGACGAGCAGCACCACCTCCGGCTATTCTCCCAATCCGAACAATTTCTTCACATATGCCTTCACGCCCGAATCTGGGACGCCAGAAAACGCCCTTGGATACAACGACTCGATTGCGAGCGGCGCCTGCGCGACCAAGAACTTCTATTTTGTTACGCGAAAGAACAACTTTGGCCGCGACGAGGTGAAAGACACGCCCACCTATGCCGACGCCTTCTACCTGTTCCTTGAAGGATTGACGCCGAACGCGGTCGGATCTTCGACGCCTTCGCTATCCGGTTCTTTCAAAGCCCCCAACATCCCGGGTCTCACGCTTCCCGCGGACCCCACGATCATCTACGATCTCGGGAATACCGGCGCCAACGCCACCGTGCCGCAGCGCATTCGGTTTGGCTACGGGGTGGACTTCACCAACTCGTCTCTTGGCGTCTTCCCCGCTTCAGGGGCGGCGCCCAAGACCTTCACGGCCAACGCCTCGATCAGCATCCTCGGGCAAGCCGACCAACTCACTCCGGACGCGGAGTTCTTCCTATTGGGAGGCGACGATCCCTACTTTACCAACGTCAATAGCGCGGCCAACAATGGCTTCTGGCTCAGCCAGGATTTGCGCGTCTTCACCGGCACCCCGGCGCTCGACAAGACCCCGGTCAAATCTCCGCCCGGAACCACGCCGGCGCCAACTCTCTCCGACAGTTTTTCCGGCGCCTACACCTACATCCAGAATCTGATCACCTGGCTCAACAAGAACTACGGCTATCTGAATACAGCCTATCCGCCGCCTGATACAGAAGTCTCGGATCCGCTCGATACACTTCTCCCGAATCAGAACGGCGCGCTCAACGGCGATTCTCTCGTTAATCCAAAGACCGGAAAGGACAACAACTACAACTTCGCCATCGCCCGCGTTCGCCTCAGGGGCTCCCCCGGCACATCCGCCGAGGCCTCGAACGTGAAGGTGTTCTTCCGTGTCCTGACCACCCAGACTTTCGACATGGATTACATCAACGTCGCCTCCGCCACGAGCGGCGTGGACCCTAACGTCACCTATCCGAGCACTGGAAGTCTCAACAACCCCCAGAGCCCGCTGCCCGGAACCGACGGAAGCAACAACATCAACGGCTGCTCGCTGCCGTTCTTCGCCAACGCCAATTACGACGCCAATCCCAACGATTACGGGTCTACGGGCGCCAACAACCAGACCATAATCATTCCGGGCACGAATGATTATGCTTGGGCGTTCTTTGGATGTTTTCTTAACGTCAATGACTCGTCCAACAAATATGGCGGACAAACCGTACAGCATTGGTTAATCGGCGCCGAGCACAGCTGCCTGGTGGCGCAGATCGCCTATACCGGCGCGCCGATCGAGAACGTCAATGGGGTGATCGAGAACACGCAGATCTCCGACAAACTGGCGCAGCGAAATCTTCAGGTGAAGACGTCGGGCAATCCGGGATTTCCCGCGACGCACAGGGTTCCGCAGACCATTGACGCCCGGCCCAGTCCGCCGCCCCAATCCTCGGACAAGACCAGCATTCTGAGCTATCCCGACGAAATGATGATCGAATGGGGCAAGACTCCGCTCGGCAGCGTAGCCAGTCTCTATTGGCCAGCAGTGAGCGCGAGTTCCGTCCTGAAACTGGCGGCGCAGCTCTATCCGGAGGAGACTCTGACGGCCGCGGACGCCCACACCATTCAGTGTCCGGTTGTCAGTCCGGTCACCTATCTCCCGATTCCGCCGGGCTCCGGGGCCAGCTTTGCCGGATTGCTGACCGTCGACCTGCCCGCTTCCGTCCGTGGCGGCGATGAGTTCGACATCCTGGTGAGCCGCATCACGACGAAACAGGTCATCGTTCCCACGCCGCCTGCACCCCCGCCTCAGCCGAAAATACTGCTTCAGCCCGCGATGTCGCCGCAAGCCGCCCCCGTAACCCAGCTCCTGTGGCGTTACATCACAGGAAACTTCCAAATGAGGATTTCGGTTCAGGCTGAAAGCATCATCCTTCCCGGCGATGAGAACCTGCTCGCGATCCTCAAATGGCGCCTGACCCTGATCGATCCAAGCAACCGGTGGTACCCGGTGCTGGTGCGATGGATCGGATATATATCCGGCCGCATCATCGGCATGGGAGCCGACCCTTCCAAGATTCCGCCTTCTCCAAATGGATATCAGCCGCCTTTGAAGCTCCCGACCGCAGGAAAGCCGCACGGAGAACACGGTCACACCGGCAAGGTCAACGGCGTGGTATACGATCGTTTCGGCGACTTCGAAGGCTTCCATCTCCTGACCGAGGAGGGACACGAACGTATATATTTCAGTCGCGAGGACGAGATCGAAGAACTCGCCCGCTACGCCTGGGCCGAGCGCGTCGTGATCACCGTCCTTAGCGAGACGCACCGGCCGGACGTTCCGATCAAGATCATTCTGCGCCGCGTCTCTTTTTGACGGCCGCTCAAGCGCAGCCAGACGAGTTCAAATGTCGACGCCGGCGCCAGGTGCGCCGGCGTCGTGCGCTACTAGGTCTCTTTCCCAGACCCATGACAGGGTTCGGTGGACAGGGGGCGCGGCGCGTAGGCGCCTCCGCCTGATCCCTCTCAATCTGCAAGGTCATTCGTGTCTCCTGAAGACTTCCGCCGCTACGGCCATGAGCTCATCGACTGGCTCGCCGACTATCACGAGGGCATGGCCGACCGGCCGGTGATGGCGAAGACCAGGCCCGGCGAAATCCGCGACGCCCTGCCCTCCGCGCCGCCCGACGGGCCGGAAGATTTCGGCGCGGTGATCGAGGATCTGAATCGCATCGTCGTCCCCGGCCTGTCGCTCTGGCAGCATCCGCGTTTCTGCGCCTATTTCCCCGCCAACGCGCTGCCCGCTGGCATCCTCGCCGACATCGTTAGCACCGGGCTCGGCGTGATCGGGCTCTCGTGGCAATCGAGTCCGGCGGTGACCGAAGTCGAAGAGGTCGTCACCGACTGGCTGCGGCAGATGCTGGGACTCTCGCCTGCCTTCAGCGGCGTGATTCAGGACACCGCCTCGACCAGCACATTGGTCGCGCTCATTTGCGCGCGCGAGCGGGCGACGAATTATGCGCTGGCGCGCGGCGGCCTGCAGAGCGAAACACGCAAGCCGCGCGTTTACGTTTCGGCGCATGCCCATAGTTCGGTCGACAAAGGCGCGCTGCTCGCCGGCTTCGGCCGCGACAATCTGCGCCTTGTTCCGTTCGATGGCCAATACGCGATGCGCGCCGACGCGCTCGCCGAGATGGTTGAAAAGGATCTCGCGAACGGCGACCTACCTGCGGCGATCGTGGCGACTGTGGGCACGACGGCGACAACGGCGATCGATCCAATTGTACCGATTGCCGAGATCGCACGGCGCCACGGGATCTGGCTGCATATCGACGCCGCGATGGCGGGCAGCGCGATGATCCTGCCCGAATGCCGCTGGATGTGGGATGGCGTCGAGGGCGCGGACTCGCTCGTGATCAATGCGCACAAGTGGCTTGGCGCGCCGTTCGATTGCTCCGTCTACTACGTGCGCGATCCCGAGCATCTGATGCGCGTGATGTCGACCAATCCGAGCTTCCTGCAATCCTCCGTCGACGGGCAGGTCAAGAACCTGCGTGACTGGGGCATCCCGCTCGGGCGCCGCTTCCGGGCGCTGAAACTCTGGTTCATCATCCGCGAACAAGGGGTGAGTGGATTGCAGAAGCGGCTCAGGCGCGACATGGCCAATGCGCGTTGGCTCGCGGACAAGGTCGCCGTGACGCCGGGCTGGCGGGTGCTCGCTCCGGTTCCCTTGCAGACTTTGTGCGTGCGCCACGAGCCGGGCGGCGTCGACGGCGAAGCGCTCGACGCCCACACGACCGCCTGGGTCGAGGCGGTCAATCGCTCGGGCGCGGCCTATCTCACGCCGGCGGTGCTCGAGGGTCGCTGGATGGCGCGCGTCTCGATCGGCGCGCTTGCGACGGAGAAAGCCGACGTCGCCGCGGTCTGGGCGGCGATGCGTGAGGCGGCGGAGGGGTGCGCATAGCGCCGGTTTCGCCGCTCAAATAGGGAGGGGTTCGGAGGCTCTCGCTGCAATGGTCCGCTTGTTCGTCGTCAGGCCAGGAAGGCGGCAATTTAGCTTGCTGTCCAAGCTAATTAGGCTCAGTCTGCCAGGCGCGCAGGCTAACGCGGCGCATATTCATTGATCTATCGATTAGAAACAAAAGGAGGGTCGCATGAAGTACATGATTGAATACACGATCCGAGACACTGGCCTTACTTATGAGCAAAATTTCGCGAGCCGTGACGCGCTTTTGAAGGCTTTCGGCACCTGGAAGCCTGACGCGGGTTTGAATGTCCAGGCGTTTGTTTCCGACCTCACTAGCAACGGTTACGTGTTGGTCGAGGCGGAGGACCCCAAGGTCGTGGCCTCATTCGTGGGAAAGTTCGTCTTTTGGAATGATGTGCGGGTGAAGCCAGTTATCGACATCACGGAAGCCGTTCCCATCGCCGGCGCGGCGCTCGCCTGGGCGCGGAACGCCGTGTAGGGTTGGTCGCCCTCGGCGAAGGCGTGGCCCTGTCGCAAGTCCGATCTCGGTAGTTCTCGGAGAGGCCGCAGCATAGGCGGCCTCGACGCGCAGGGACAGAAGCGCCGCGCTGATTTGAACTATCGAAGGCGGGGAAACGAATGGAGTTGAGGCTCAAATTCTACGGCTGGGGGCATGAGGGCGAAGGCCTCGACGAGACCGAATATGAGCGCGTGTCCCGCTTTGTCGCCGACAAGCTCGGCGCCGAGACTAAGCGCGCAGGACCGCCGCAAGCCTCCGAGATTACGCTGCGCGCGCCGCGCATCTCAGCGCCCACCGCGCTCGCTCACATGCTCACGCAGGATCCCCACGAACGGCTGCTGCACACGTACGGCAAGTCTTACCCCGAGACCGTGCGCGCCTTCGCGCGCGATTTCGCCAACGCGCCTGACTATGTCGCGCTGCCGGAGACGGAAGCCGATATCGCCGCTGTGTTCGACTGGGCGAGCGGGGCAAAGGTCGCGGTCATTCCGTTCGGCGCCGGCTCGTCCGTGGTCGGCGGCGTCGAGCCAATCGTCGGCGACGGCTACGCGGGCGCAATCAGCCTCGACATGCGGCGCTTGAATTGCGTGCTCGAAGTGGACGAGACCAGCCGCGCCGCACGCATTCAGGCCGGCATCCTGGGCCCCGCGATCGAAGCGGCGCTGAAGCCGCACGGCTTCGCTCTGCGCCACTATCCGCAGAGCTTCGAGTTCTCGACGCTCGGCGGCTGGATCGCCACCCGCTCGGGCGGCCATTTCGCCACGCTCTACACGCATATCGACGATCTCGTCGAAAGCCTGCGCACGGTGACGCCCGCGGGAATCATGGAGTCGCGACGCCTGCCGGGCTCTGGCGCCGGCCCCAGCCCCGACCGCATGATGATCGGCTCGGAGGGCTCGCTTGGCGTGATCACCGAGGCATGGATGCGGCTGCAAGGGCGGCCGCGCTTCCGTGCCGATGCCGTGTTCGGCTTTCCCGATTTCTCCACTGCCGCGCAGGCTGTGCGCGCCGCTTCGCAGGCGGGGCTTTATCCGTCGAACCTGCGCGTCATCGACAATCACGAAGCAGGCGCCTACGGCGTCAATGCCTATGAGGAGAGCCTGCTCGTGCTGGCCTTCGAATCCGCCGATCATGCCGTGGACGCCTGGATGGCGCGCGCGATCGAGCTGATGCAGGATAACGGCGGGCGGCGCCATGTCGATGAGGCGGCGGGCTTGCGCTGGCGCACCGCCTTCATCCGCATGCCCTACGCGCGCGAGCTGACCGTGCCGATGGGAATCATCAACGACACGTTCGAGACCGCCATCACCTGGGACAGGTTCGAGTCCTTCCACGAGGTCGTGCGCAAGGCGACGGAAGACGCTCTTGTCGAGGCGACCGGCGCTAAAGGAACTGTTTCGACACGTTTCACGCATGTCTATCCGGATGGCCCCGCCGTCTATTACACCTTCAACGTGCGCGGCGATCCTGCCCGTCTGATCGAGCAATGGCGGCATATCAAGACCCGCGCCTCAGACGCCTTGATCGCGGCCGGCGGCACGATCAGCCACCATCACGCGGTCGGGCGCGACCATATGCCGTGGTACCGCGCGCAGCGGCCCGACCTGTTTGGCAAAGCGTTCGCCGCGGCGAAGAGCGCGCTCGACCCGGCCGGGATCATGAACCCAGGCGTGCTGGTCCCGTGAGCGACGCCTGCCCGTTGCCGCGAATTTCAGCCAACGCCTGATCAATCGAGGCGGCCTTGTTGACCAGCGGTCGGCGGGCGCCTTGCGCGGCCAATTCCCTCCTTACCCCTTCCGACATCCCTGTGAGGGTGACGCCGACGCCGCGCTGGGCGGCCTTGTGCGCCAGCCCTTCGATGGTCTTGGCGCCCGTCGAGTCGACGAAGGGCACGGCGGAGAAATCGATGATGAGGTTGCGTTGCGCGTCGCCGATGCGCTCGAGCACCGCGCCGATGGACGCAGCGGCGCCGAAGAAGAATGCGCCGGAAATCCGGTAGACGACCACAGTCGGATCTTGTTGGGTGGCTTCGTCGTAAGGCTCGCTCGAGTCGTTGTCCGAGACATCCTCGGCTGCCAGCGGCACATGCGTTTCGAGCGCCGTCGTGTGCGACATGCGGTTGATGAACAAGACCGATCCGAGCGCGAAGCCGACGACGATCGCCTCGGTCAGCCCTCTAAACAAAGTGATGCCGAAAGTCGCCAGCAGCACCGCTGCGTCACCGTGCGAGGCCCTCAGCAAAGTGGCGAAAGCGTCGCGCTCGAACATGTTCCAGCAAACGACCGCGAGCACCGCGGCAAGAACCGCGAGAGGGATGTAGCTGGCGAGCGGCGCCGCCACCAAAATGAACAAGAGCAGGAACAGCGAATGCGCCATGCCCGAAACGGGACTGCGCGCCCCTGCCCTCACGTTCGTGGCGGTTCGGGCTATGGTCCCGGTCACGCAAATGCCGCCGAACAGGCCGGACGCGATATTGGCGACGCCCTGACCGACCAGTTCGCAGTTTGAACGATGGCGCCGTCCCGTCATGCCGTCGGCGACGACGGCGGAGAGCAGCGATTCGATGGCGCCGAGCAGCGCGAACGAGATCGCGTTGGGCAGCACCGCCTGCACCTTCTCCAGGCTGAGATGCGGCAACGCCGGGAGCGGGAGGTCACGCGGAATGCCGCCGAACTGCGATCCGATGGTCTCGACGGGCAGTCTGAACACGAGGCTCGCGAGCGCAGCCAAGACGACAACGATCAACATGGCCGGCCAACGCGGCCGCCAAAAGCGCAAGCCCGCCAAAAGCGCGATGCACGCGACGGAAAGGCTGAGCGCGGCAGGCGAGAGGGTGGACATGTTCGACCACAGGAAGGGAATCTTCTCCAGGAGCGGCCCCGGTTCGGCGCCGCTGAAGGACAAGCCCAGCAGCGGCTTGATCTCGCCCGAAAAGATCGTGACCGCGATGCCGGCGGTGAAGCCGACAGTAACCGGGTACGGAATGAACTTGATGTAAGTGCCGAGCCGGAGATAGCCGATGGCCATCAGCATGATCCCCGAAAGGATCGTGGCCAGGATCAAGCCATCCATGCCATGCTGCTGGACGGTCGCCGCAACGAGCACGATGAAGGCGCCCGCCGGCCCACCGATCTGGAAGCGGCTGCCGCTCAGCAGCGACACGACGAAGCCGCCCACGATCGACGTGTAAAGCCCCTGCGCGGGCGTCGCGTGCGATCCGATGGCGATCGCCATCGACAGCGGCAGCGCGACGATTGCGACCGTCAGCCCGGCCATCACATCGGCGCGGAAGCTGGGGAAACTGTAGCCTTCGCGGAAGACGGTCACCAGTTTTGGCGTGAAGAGCTCCGCGAAACTCGGTTGGGCGAGTGGAGATGGCAGAGTCTGCGTCGACATGGCCCACCGCGGATTCAAAGACGGCGCCCCGCTGGAATGGCGAGAAGCACGAGAGGCTTGATCGTGAAGGATGGCCGCCGATCAAACAGACAACACCAGCGAGCGCCCACCGAGGCGCTAGGCTGACATTTTTCCGGATGGACGGCGTTCCCCTCAAGTCAGGCTAGCTCGATTCCTCGCGAACCGAAAGCGCTCGCTCACAACGAGCCTACGCCTAAAAGGTCTTCATATATTCGATGATCGCCCACCGCTCGTCGTCGGTGAGGCCGGCGCCGAATTCGTGTCCCCCGTTGCCGTTGCCGTTCGCGTTCGCCGGATCGGCGATGAAGGCGCCGGCCTTGAACGGCGACTCGTCGACAGCATAGCCGACGTTTTTCGGGTCGAAGATGCGGCTGCCAACCATGAAGCTCGACTTGCGGTCCTTGGCGAGCTTCATCAATTCCCATAGGTTCGGCACCGAGCCGTTGTGCAGATAGGGAGCGACCGCCCAGACGCCATCCAAAACGCGCAACTCGTAGGCAGCCTCGCCGACGGCTGGCGGAGGGCTGAACATGTTGCTTAAGCGCGCGTCGATGAACGCCTTGAGCTCAATCAATGCGTCAAGCTTGGCCTTCGCGAACAGCCTCGGGGCGAGCAGCGTGTCGAGGTTCTCGCCCGGAAAATGCTCGGCGAAGTCCCCGCGCAGCGCCCGGAAGACTCCGCTCTGAACAAGCTTCGTCGGCGGCGGGACCGGTGGCACGAAAGCCTCCGCAAGCAGGGTTCCGACGACCGCCGTGGCGAGAAGATCGCCGGCCTTGGCCGGATCGCGAATCCGGGCGCCGATGGCCGGCGGCGGCATCAAGGCGCCCAACAGCGGCCCGGGCCGAGCGGTGCGCTGCGAATTCTTGAGCATCTTCGGGTCCGTGCCAACCGCGAGGATCGGGGTGCGCCAAAGTCCCGGCAGATCGAGCGAAGCCTGCACTGCGTGACAACTGCCGCAATTGGCGTCGAACAACGGCCGGCCCTTCGCGGCCAACTGCTCGTCCAGTCCAAATATCTCGCGGGGCCATGGCGGGGGACGCAGCGCGGCGATCTTTTCTTCCAGCGTCTGCAGTCCGGCAAAATTCACGGAATTGTTCTTGAAGTCGACGATCGCGGGCGCGAGCGGGGTCGGTGGGAACAAGCGATGTGGGACGAAATCGGCGAACACTCCAAGGACTTCGCCGGTGTTGCGTCCCAGCGCCTGGATGGTGAGTCCGTTCTGAACGCCACCGTTCCATTGCGTGCGGTCCTGCCGCGAGGCGTTCCATAGGAACGGATAGCGGACCGGCGCGTCGGCGACCTTGTAATTGTCGCGAATTCCAAGATCGCGCGCGGCGATACGATTGAAGATCATGCCGAATGCGTCGAGCCGGCCAGGCCCCCACGGGCTCGCCGCGGGCAGGCTGATGTCCATGAACTCGCCGAATTGCGCGACCCATCTGCTTAAGCCCTCTTTGACTTGCGCCGCCTTCGCCACATTGTAGCCGGGGCCGAGCACCGCTTTCGCGAACGTGTCGAACCGGGTGGGCTCGGCCAGAGTCGCGCGCGAGGCGGCAAGAAGATCGGTGAGAAATTGCTGGGCGTCTGTTTTGGCCGGCGCGCCGTCGATGCGCATCGCATGGACGATTCCGCCTTGGGCGTACTCGAGCTGTCCCGTGTGGCACGCAGCGCAGGTCAGTCCGAGCTCACCCGATGCGACCGGACCATCAACGACGAAGCCGACCGGCAGGCCTTCCGGGTTTGCCGCCGAGACGTCGTGGGCGAGAAAGCCGTAGCGCTGCAATTTGTCGGCGGCGAACGGCTCGTCGAGATCGGTGCGCCTGAGCGCCTTGAACCAGGCGTACGGGATCAAGTGCGAGCCCTGGCTGGTGGTGTAGAACGTTTCGCGATCCGCGGCCGACCAGCCCTGTGCGGCGTAGGTCAGCGTGCCCAATGCGTCGGTTTGTTGCGCCCGACCCTCGACGGCGCCCAGTCCTAAAATCAATCCAAGCGCCAAAGCCAAGCGCCGCACAATGCCTTTTCCGCCCATGTCTGGCTCCTATGTGTTGGCTGCGAATACCGGATCTACTCAAGAAAATGCTTGAGTTGGCCTCGCAATAGGCCGTCCATTTGGCGTCGCTGCGGAAAATAGAATCGGAGTCCGCTTATCCGACTATAAATCGGCGCAGGGCACTGGGAAACGCCACATTTATGTCCTGGCGCCGCCGTTCATTTCGTCGGCGCCGTCTCCGGCAAAGTCACCAATATCGGCAGAGCTAAAACAGCCACGACCGCGATCATCGCGCCCGGGACCATGATCCAACCGGTTCGCTCCGTCAGGACCTGGGCGACATAGGGCGTGAGGCCGCCAAAGATGGCGGTGGCCGTCGTCGCTCCGAGCGCCAGGCCGCTGATGCGCCCTTCGCCGGGGAATTGTTCAGCGGTCGCTATGGCGCCGACCGCGCTGACGGCGCCCGCGACGCAAGCGAGGACCACGGCCGCCGAGAGCGCGTATGAAGGCGAGCCGCCGGCCATCAGTTGAAAGAGCGTGATCGGCAGGATTGCGCTCAATAGGCTGAGAACAATCAGGACGGGCTTTCGGCCGATCCGGTCGGACAAGGCGCCCGCGAACGGCGTGACGAGGATGACGGCGACCGCCGCAACCACTGAGAGCCGAAGCGAGTCGCTCTCATTGAGCTTTCCGGCAGACGTCAGGAAGGTCGGAACATAGGTGATCCCGACATAATAGGTGATCGAGCCCAAAGCGGAAATGGCGAACGCCCGCAGGACGCCGGCGCGATGGTTGGTAAGCGCGTAGAGAAGCGGGTTCGCAGGCGCCGTCCCGCTCGCCTGCTGCCGTTCGAAGTCCGGCGATTCTTCCATTGTCGTGCGGGCGATGCCCACGCTTCCCGCCAGAACCGCGCCGACGAGAAAAGGGATCCGCCATCCCCACGAGTCCAAACTCGCCGCGCTCATCGAATTGACGGTAGCTAACGAGATTGCGACCGCAAGCAGCCCTCCGATCTCACTGGACGCGGAGGCGAGCGAGGTGATGAGCCCACGCCTGTTGCGAGGTGAGCCTTCGAGCAGATAGGCGACCACCGCGATGTATTCGCCGCCGACCGAAAACCCCATGACGCAGCGGAGGAGAAAAAGCAGCCAGCCGGCCGTGGCCCCCACCTGGGCGTGCGTGGGGAGAAGCGCGGTGCCGAGCATCGTCACCGTCATGAGCGCCACGGACAAGAGCATCGTGCGTCGCCGCCCGAACCGATCCCCGATATGGCCAAAGACAAAGCCGCCGAGCGGGCGCAACAGATAGGCGATTGCGAACGTGGCCAGAGTGATGCTCAGCGCGGCTTCGCCGGCGCCAAAAAAGACCCGCGAAAGCACCGTGGCGAAGTAAAGGTAAAGCGTGAAGTCGTACCATTCGACGACCGTCGAGAAGGCCGCGACGGCGATCGAGGCGCGCGACATGGTCTTTTGCGAGGGCTGAGAGCTGGTCATTCGCGGTCGCAACTCTCAGTGAATCTTGCGCTCTCCGCCAGATGGAGGCGTCGGCTCCATTCGGGTGGAAGGTAGGTCGCATCACCTTGCCGCCGGCGGCGCGATACCATCATCAAGCCGTCGGGTGTGACCACGTGCCGTGGCGCCGTGGCACAGACGCGTTCGGAAAGGCGTTCGTCGTTGCGAAGAGCGCGCTTGACCCAGCAGGGATCACGAATCCCGGCGGATGGACTTTGAGCCGCTGGCCGGATCGCCGCGCCATTGCGGTCATAACCCGTCGACGGAATATGCGAGCAAGACGTTGCCGGGGGCGGTTCCGACAAACCCTGAACCCGACCCGACATAGACCATGCCGTCAACGACGACCGCTCCCCCGCCGTCAATCGAGCCGCCCTTGGCCGCAACGCCGTTGACTGCCTGATAGTCGCCCTTCGTGTCCATGTCCCAAGCGATCTTGCCGTTTTCGGCGAAATAAGCGCGCAAATGTCCGTCGAGTCCGCCCGAGAACACAAGCCCTGGAATGGCGGTTACGGCGGCGGACTGGGCGGGACTGCATCCCGGCGCATCGCCGCAACCGGGATGCGGGGTCCGCCAGACCTCTTCCCCGGTTTCGAGTTTAAGGGCCCAAAGCCCTCCGCCCGCTTTGCTATCGATGAGTAACTTGGCGCTTGAATCGGGGCCAAGACTTTGCGCGCCGGGAGTTGCTGGCCCCGCAGGGTGGAATTTGGGATCTGAGACCGCGACATAGAGGTTGTTCTCATCAGCGGCGACGCCCCATTGCACGCCGCCCAGCGTGCTGCCATTCCCGACCCTCGTCCGCCAGACGATTGCGCCGCCGTGGTCGGGATCAAGCGCGGTCACGACGCCGGATTTTTGCCCGGCGACCAGAATGCGTCTGCCATTGGAAAGACTGGCGAGAACGGCGGACGATCCGAAATCAAAGTCCGGTCCGTGGGATTGGGGGCAGTTGATCCCGTTCGGGCAGGCCAAGGTGAAAGCATCACCCGAGGTGATCTGTCGCGTCCACGCCAACTCGCCAGAGCCGACATTAAGGGCGAGGAAAGCGTCCGACGTCTCCGTCGTCGGGTCCGAGTAATTGTCGCCCGTCGTCACATAGAGTCTTTGGCTCGCGGCATCATAGGTCGGCGCGGACCAGATCGGGGCCCCCGAAGGTCCCATCAGCTGAGATCCAGCCGCATCGACGGGGCCAGGCTTGGCCTCCTGCGCGATCGTGTATGTCTTCCATAAGATCTTTCCCGATGCGGCGTCCAAAGCGACCACGCTGCCCCGGAACGTGCAACAGGCGTAGGACACGGCTTTGGCTTTCGCCTCCTCATAGGACGAAACCGGCACGAACAGCGTCGTCCCGACCAGCGTCGGCGAGCCCGTGATGATCGCCGCTGGGTGTTGATCGACTTTCGTCGTCCACAGCGGCTTGCCGGTCAGCGCGTCGATCGCGTAGACATTTGCGCCGGCATCGCCGAAGTACGCCGCCCAACCGTCGCCGCGCGAACCGATGACGACGGCCGATCGGACGGGCTTGCCCGCTTCGAACTGCCAGTACGCGCACCCGCTTTTCGCGCCGAGCGAATAGACTTTTCCATTCTGGCTCCCGACAAACACGCGCCCGCCGAAAATCGTCGGCTGCGCGACGGACCGGACGGCGCCCGGGAAGCCGAAGGCCCATTTCAGTTTCAGGCGGGCCGCGTCGGAAGGGGCGAGCCGCGCCATGTCCGCGGGTTGGAAACGGTGTTGCGAGGCATCGACCCCCCACCCGTTCCAATGCGGTTTGTTCAGCGGATCAGAGAAAGCGGCGGCGCCGTCGTTCGGACACGCGCCGGCCGTTGCCGCGCCAGCGGCGCTCTCTTGCGCTCTTGCATCGATCGTGCCCCATAAGAAAACGATCAGCGAAAATCCAAAAATCGCGCGAGCCAGTCGGCGGCAAAAAGTGGTCATGGCGAACCGTCTAGGGAAGGGGGCGATTCTTGGCCTCAGAATCGTTCCCATCATAAGGGGTCGGACCGGTTCGCTCTGCGCTGGGCGTCGGAAGATGCGAACGGTCGTTCCGTCTTCGAGGCTCATGCCCTCGGCCCTGTCACGGATTTCCCCGCTGGCGACGAACGTTTCTCGTCGTCGGCGTCTCAGATTTGCGAGGGTAGGAATGCCTGAGGCATGAGCGCCGCGCAACTCCGGGGATAGGGCAGTAGTCCCGGCCGGGAAACGGACGATCTCGCGCCGAAGCACGAACTGTTCTTTCGCGCCTGACGCCGATATTAAATTTTTTTTTAGGCAGCCTGACAGCCTTTCCAAATTGTACAACTGTGCTAGCAATTAACCGTTAAAGTGAGGGCATAAGTGGGGAGCGGCCCCCACCTTTGGCTCCTCCGAATCAATTTTTTTGGGAGGCGTGCTCATGACGACTTTTTCCAGCTGGAATAACAGCAATGGCGGCGCGTTTACTACCACGCATGATTGGTCGCCAATCGGGGTGCCAAATTCGGGAAGTTCAGACGCTGTCCTTCCCACGCTATCCCAAGCCTACACGGTAACGAGCGACCTGAATGACAGCCTTGACTCCTTATACGTGGACCCCAACGCAGCGTTGTCGATCACCGGCGGCACGTTCTCGGTGGTTTCCACAGTCAATCCTTTTTCCGGCCTGTATAATTACGGGACGATTACTGTCGGAGCGGGTTCAACCCTGCGATTAGGGGCTAGCGCCGCCGGCGACAATACCGAGATCATCGGCCCTGGAACCGTTCTCCTGGCTGGCGCGGGAAGCACGCCCGGCACGATAGCAACCATGCAGATCAATGCGTCCTACATTGGCCTCTTTGGCGGCACGCGAGTCGGGGTCAGCGCCAACGGGCAGATTCTCGGCTCGACTACGAGCGCTACCAACTTGGCGGTCAAAGACGCCACCATCTATGGCGGCGGCTATATCGGCAACGGCGCCAACGCACCCGCGGGCGACGGCCTGACGCTCGTCGTCACCGCACTTGGCACGATAAACGCGAGCGGCGCCGCTCACGCCATGGTGCTGGAGACGGGCGCCAACGCCATCACCAACGGCGGCTTGATTGAGACGACGACGGCTGGAGGCCTGACGATCGATAGCCAAATGTATCAGAACGGCAGCCTGATTGCGGCGGGAACAGGCGCGCTGACAATCAACGGCGCCGATGTTGGGGGACTGGGAAACGTCGCGACGAGCAACGTCGGGACGATCGTCTTGCACGACGGACAGGTGTCGGCCAGCGGCCTCGTCGACATCGGTTCGGCCGCGGCGCCGGGCGGCACGCTGACCACGACCTCGGGAGACACGCTTGGCCTCCTCGCGAGCTCGGACGACAGCTTCGCAGGGGCGGACGTGCTGACCGCGGATATCAACAATTACGGCACGATCGCTGTAGCCAACGATTCGACGCTGAGTCTCAACGCGACCGTCACTAGCCCAAGCACGGGAACCTTGGCGCTCAACGGTTCGACCGGTCCGACAAAACTGGAGATCTACGGCACCGGCGTAAGCGTTGATGGCGGCTACATCCTTCTTTCCAACAGCGCGGAGAATTCGATCGTCAGCGACGGAGCCGGAACCCAGCTCAGCAATCACGGTATCCTTCGCGGCTCCGGGACCATCGGCGACGGATGGATGCGTCTTTTCCAGTCGCCCGTTGGCAGGATTAACGCGAATCAAGCCGTCGGCTTGACGATCGTCGCCGACGCAAATGCTGTGGCCGCCGGCACCGAAAGCCAGAATTACAGCGCCGGCACTGTCGCGACGACGGGTTCGGGTGGACTGACGATCGACGGCGCGTTCGGCAACGCGGGCATTTTGGAGGCGCTGGGAACCGGCGCGCTCACCATCAATGGGGAGAATCTCGGCGCCAACCCCGGCCTCTATAGCGGCGGCGGCATCGTTGAGGCCTTTGCAGGTGGTTCAATCATTCTCGAGAACAATGCCGAGGTGATCAACCAGGGTTTTATCTCGATTGCCGCTGGGGGATTGATGCGGACCTCAAACGGCGACACGGCCGACATTGTGGAAAACAATCTGATAAGCAGTGGATCATTCAACGTCAGATTCGATTCGACTGCGATCTTGGAAGGGATCTGGCAGAATTCCGGCGCGGTGAACCTCAATGGCTCCGCGGCCGGCGCGGCGCAGGTGGAAATCGAAGCGGGCAAGAATTGGACATTGCTGGACGGCGGCACGGTCACTCTTAACGGATTCAACGACTCGATTGTCAGCCAGGGCGCAGGCGCGGAGCTGAGGAACCGCGGCAACACAATCCAAGGCGCAGGCACGATCGGCGATACCAATATGATGATCGACGAGGATTACGGCTCCACCATCAACGCGATGGTTGAGGGTTCCTCTAACACGCTCACCCTCGATGCGACCGCTTACAATCCGACGACGCAGACGACCTCCATCAACAACGCAGGTATTATGGAGGCGAGCACCGGCGCAACGCTGGATATCGACAGCGCGATGTATAATTCGCATTACCTCATCGCCAATTCCGGCAGTACGGTCGATGCGCAGGACGCCGTTTATGGGCCGGGCCTCTCAATTATCAGAGGCAACGGATCGATGGAGTTCGGCGCAGAAGCCGACAATGACGTGCGATATGCCCAGGGTTCCGGGGGACAGCTCATCCTTGACGATTCCGCAAACTTCTTCGGCAACATCTACCAGATGACGGTTGGCGACTCGATCGATCTCAGGGACTTTGCGTATAACAGCGCCAACCCCTCGGAAATGAAGCTGGCGACCGCCTCGGCTGTCCCTGGCGGCGACGCCGGTTTCGGGCCTCTCGACGGCGCCCTGCAGATCTCGAACGGGACGTCGTTAAGCTCGAACCTCTATCTAGAGGGCAATTACCAGTCAGCCTCATGGACCTTCAAATCGGATGGCCACAGCGGCACCACGATTACACTGGCGGCAAATTCGTAACTGAGCGACGGCGATGCAAGGTGATCTTGCGACCCTGACGAGCGGTTAGGGTCCGAGCTTCGAAGGCCGAAGCCCCGGGGTTGCTCTCCGGGGCGAGAGATTTATCGATGTCCAGCGAACGTCGAAAACGGTCGGCCGATGGGTTCGATTCGAGACTTGCGACGTCTGTCACGACTCCGAGATGTTATCGGCGTACCTGGGAGCTGCTCTCGTCGACCTTCTGGGGGCATGGCCTCGCTCGGTTGTTTCTCCCGTGTACGGGCGAGGCCGCTTGCCTTTTCACTTGTCCGCAGATCGTTTTTTGCAGAACCAGGGGTGACAGGCACAGCCAGGCTTCGCTCGAGCCTTTGACTTCAGGGCTTTTTGCAGGCGGCGCTAGTCAGCGAGCTGCTGCTCGACCTCAGCGCGCGCGGGCGAGGTGCATATGCCGGCCTTCATGCCGGCTTTCGCCTTCGGTGAGAGGCTCGTGAGCTTGGTCTCCCGCGCCTGAGCCTGCTGCCAGGCCGCGCTCTGCTGCGCTTCGGTCATCCCGATTTGCGCAAAATCCTTCTGATAGGTGGCGCGAATCCTCTCGTTCAGGTTCCACCCGCAGAGATCGCTCTGGGCCATGAGATAGCCGATTGACGGACCGAGCAATGAGGCGATCGAATTGGGAACCGCGGCGCCGGCCGCAGAAACCGTCAGGCCGGCCAGAAGAGCGCCAACGACGGGTGCAAAGAATCGCATGATGTCTCCTGACATGGGGAATGTACAGCAACTGTCGGAAGGTCTCCGTCCTGTCAATCATGCCCACTCTTGTCCGGCCTCCGGCGCGCCGTCTCACCCCTTCGGGAAGTCGAGCCCCATCGCCCGGTAGCGCTCGGGATCGTCGAGCCACTTCTCGCGTATCTTGACGTGCAGGAAGAGGTGCACGGGCGCGCCATGGGCTTCGCTGATGTCCTTGCGCGCCGCGGTGCCGATTGCCTTGATGGTGCGGCCGCCTTCCCCGAGCACGATCTTGCGGTGGCTCTCGCGGGTGACGAAGATCGTCTGCTCGACGCGGGCCGACCCGTCGGGCTTGTCCTTCCACTCATCGGTCTCGACGGTCGCCTGATAGGGCAATTCGTCGTGCAGCCGCTCGATCAGCTTCTCGCGCGTGATCTCGGCGGCGAGCGAACGGATCGGCGCTTCCGCGATCTGGTCCTCCGGATAGAGCCAGGGGCCGGCCGGGATCATCGCGGCGAGGCGATCGAGGAGTTGAGTGAGCCCGTCGCCGGTCGTGGCGCTGACCATGAAGGTTTCGTCGAAGGCGAGCGCCGCATTGAGCCTGACCGTAAGCTCGAGCAGCTTCGGCCGCTCGACGAGGTCGATCTTGTTGAGGACGGCTAGTCGTGCCTTGCCGGTCTTGCCGACCGCGCTCAGGATCGATTGCGTCTCCTCGGTCAGGCTCGCCTCATCGACCTCCTTGCGGGCGTCGATCAGGAGCATGAGAAGGTCAGCGTCGCCCGCGGCGCCCCACGCAGACGCGACCATCGCCCGATCGAGGCGGCGCTTGGGCGCGAACAGGCCGGGGGTGTCGACGAACACGAGCTGCGCTTCGCCTCGGGTCAGAACGCCGCGCACGGTCGAGCGTGTGGTCTGCGCCTTGCGGGTGACGATCGAGACCTTCTCGCCGACCAGCGCGTTGACCAGGGTCGACTTGCCGGCGTTGGGCGCACCGATGATGGCGACGAACCCGCATCGGGTCTGGCTCATTTCGCGCCCCAGCGGTCGAAAAAGGCCTGCGCCGCCGCTTGTTCCGCCGCGCGCTTGGAGCTCGCCGCGCCGACTTCCGGCTCGAAGCCTTCGAGCGCAACCCGCATGATAAAATGGGGGGCGTGCGCCGGGCCGCTGCGCTCGACCTCCTCATAGCGGGGCGGAGCGAGCGCGCGCGACTGGGCCCATTCCTGCACCGCGGTCTTGGCATCGCGGGCCGGCTCGGCGTCGGTGGTGATGCGCTCGCCCCAGCCGCCAAGGATGAGCGCCTCGGCCGCGGCGAAGCCGCCGTCGACGAACACCGCCCCGATCAGAGATTCGCACACGTCGGCCAGGATCGCCTGCTTCTTGCGGCCGCCCCCGCGCGCTTCGCCGAGACCCAGCGCGACATGCGGACCGACATCCCACTGGGCGGCGATCTCGGCGCAGGTCTCGCGGCGCACGAGCTTGGCGAACCGCATCGACAATTCGCCCTCGCTGGCCTTCGGAAAGGCCTGGTAAAGTCGGCTCGCGATCACGACGCCCAGCACCCGGTCGCCCAAAAATTCGAGCCGCTGATAGGACTGATCCCTACCCTGCCCGCTCGAATTTTGCGCCGAAAGATGCGTGAGCGCGAGGACCGCCAGCCCGGTATCGCGGAAGCAATAGCCGAGGCGGGACTCCAACGCGGACAGTTCGGCGCGCGGCTGTTTATTCATTGTCCAATCGATCGAGGAGGAGCCACGCAACGGCGCCGCTAACGGCAGGCGGCCAAAAGGGAGACTGCCCGCACGACCATAAAGCTTTCGTGTCGCTCCGGCGACCCGTTTGCGTAGCGTCTAACGCACGCGCTGGAAGATGCGGTCCCAGCGCACGTCCCAAGGCCAGCGCCAAATTTCCCAAGCCGGCGTCCCCTCTTCGATCGAGAAGAAGATGATTTCGGCCCTGCCGACCAGGTTCTCGAACGGCACGTAGCCTACCCCGCCCTGATCCCCGGAAAGCCTTAAATCGCTGGAATTGTCCCGATTGTCGCCCATCATGAAATAGTGGCCCGGCGGCACTTCATAGACCTTGGTGTTGTCGAAAGTTCCGTCGTCGCCGTCGATCTGGATGATCTTGTGCTGAACCCCGTTCGGGAGCGTCTCCAGATATTGTGGCGCCTCCTCCGGCTTGTTGAAGTGATTGACGGTCTGAAAAGCCGCAATCGGCTCGCGCTTGACCATTTCGCCGTTGATGATCAGCCGACCGTGGGTGACCTGGATCTTGTCGCCGGGCAGACCGATCAGCCGCTTGATATAATCGGTCTGGCCATCGCTCGGCAGCTTGAACACGATAACGTCGCCGCGCTTGGGCTGGGAGGCGAAGATCCGGCCGGGCATCGCCTGGGGGTCCAGATCGAGAAAGCTGGGCAGCGAAAAGTGCGAATAACCGTAGGCGTATTTGGAGACGAACAGATAGTCGCCGACCAGCAGCGTCGGTATGAGCGAACCCGATGGGATGTTGAAAGGCTGGAACAAGACCGTGCGCACCACGAGCGCAATCAGGAGCGCCTCGATGATGACCTTGACGGTTTCCCACCAGCCCTCCTCCTTCTTGACGGACGTGACGGCGGCGTCGGCGGATTTCACGGTCGGTTCGATCATTCGGCTCAACACGCCCTTCCTAATCTCGTCCACGCAACGCGGGGCGCTCGCCGCCCACGCCTCCTATACAAAGGCGGGCAGCTTGCGCCAAGCACCGGCTGGTGCCGCGTAAACTTGGCGCAAGCAAGGCCATGGGCCCGCTTCACGGTATCAGAAGCAGGGAGCCGGTCGTCTCGCGCTTCTCGAGCGCCATGTGGGCCTGCGGCGCCTCCGCCAGCGGCCAGCGCTGGCCGATCTTGATCTTGACCTCGCCGCTCGCCACCACGCGGAAAAGATCGCGCGCCATTTTCTCGGCCTGCGCGCGATCCGCCGTGAACGTGGTCAGCGTGGGCCGGGTGGCGAACAACGAGCCTTTTTGCGCGAGCAGGCTGATGTTGAATGCGTCGACCGCGCCTGAGGCGGACCCGAAGCTGGCAAACACTCCGAACGGCCTCAGGCAGTCGAGCGACGCCGGGAAGGTCGCCTTGCCGACGCCGTCATAGACCACGTGACATTTCGCGCCCTTGGTGATCTCGGCCACCCGCTTGGCGAAATCCTCGTCGCGATAGAGGATCGTATGCTTGGCGCCGGACTTTTTTGCGAGCGCCGCCTTCTCCGGCGTGCCGACGCAACCGATCACCGTTGCCCCAAGCGCCTTTCCCCATTGGCATAAGATCAAGCCCACGCCGCCGGCCGCGGCATGGACCAGGATCGTGTCGCCCTCTTTGACGCGATAGGTCTGGCGCACCAGATATTGCGCCGTGAGGCCCTTGAGCATCATCGCCGCGGCGGTTTCATAGGAGATCGCTTTGGGCAGCTTGAACAGGAACTTCGCTTCGATATTGCGTTCCTCCGCGTAAGCTCCGGGGGAGCCTGCGTAAGCGGCGCGGTCGCCTGGCTTCAATCCCACCACCGACGGACCCACCTCGACCACTTCGCCCGCGCCCTCGGAGCCGGGCGTGAACGGCGTATGGGCGGAGGGATAGAACCCGCTGCGGTGATAGATGTCGATGAAGTTGATGCCGATCGCATGCTGGCGCAGTCGAACCTCGCCCTTGGCCGGCGGCGGCGCCTCGACCTCCTCGAGGCGCATGACTTCTGGACCGCCGGGCTTATCTATGCGGATGGCGCGCATCGTTTCCTCTGGTTCCTTGGGCCTCGTGTCCGACACGCCGGCGGCAGGCTTGCCAGCGCGAACAGCCGACCTTATAGCATCGCGCCGGTCCGGCAGAACGGATTCCTTACAAGCCCGCGCCCATCGTCTAGCGGTCCAGGACGTCGCCCTTTCACGGCGAAAACACGGGTTCGATTCCCGTTGGGCGCGCCAAAGCGATCAGACGTTGTACGAACGCATTGACGGTCGTCACATCCCGAACCAAAAAGCTGGGCCCTAGTTTTTACGCTACCTGTGCGCTATATGAGAAGCGGGTTTAAGCCCGCACCAGCAGATCGACAGGATTTCGTGAAAACCTTAAGACTTTTGGCGACCCTTGCCGCCCTGACCCTCACCGCCTCGACGACGCGCGCCGCCGTGCTCGACCTCAGCAACGTTCTGGGGCCGTCAGGTCGTTACACCAGTCAGGAATATTACCAGATTATGCTTGGCGGTCAGCCGATGACCTCTGCTCAGCAAGCCTATAGCGATCAACAAGACCAGTTGCGTCTGCTGGGCTATCTGTCGGAAGCGCGCGGCGATTTCGCGCTTGGCCAAATCTTCTACCACATAGCGTATGGCATAAATCCGCCTTCGCCTCTGTCAGGGCTGGACTTGGCCAGCGGCCTCGGCGCTGGGGCTTCGGACGCTTCGGACTCAAGTTCTTTTACCGATTCGGGCTCCGTTCTGACGCTTGGGAATTCTACGGGCGACGGCCTGCCTCCTTCCATTATTGCCGCACCGGAGGCGTCGGGCTGGGTGATGATGCTGCTCGGTTTCGCCGGCCTCGGCTTCATGGGCTGGCGCACGGCGCGAAAGACTGCTTAGCCCACAACAGGGTGAGCCCGCGGGGACCTGTCCGACCAGATTATCGACAATCGCTAGTGTTCCCCGTGCATGCGAGGCATCGGCAGCGGCCGGTCGCTTAAAACACTGCCGATAATTTTGCTCTGCGCGTTGCGGGCGTTTACGCGGAATCACACTTCCGCGCGGGCTCGGCGCGACCTCGGCAGCCGTTCCAAGTTTAACCGTATTACAATGTAATCAAGGTCGCGCGGAATAACGTATTTATCATTTTATCGAAATAAATCAATCGTTTTTGACGGATAGCTCATTCGCAATCGAGCCTTTGCCAATTGAATGCGCAATTGATTCCACTCGTTCTAAATGTTACTAAATAATCGTGTACATTTCGTTGATGGGGAAATTACAATGCGTAAAACTTTGTTGATGACGACGGGACTGGCGTGGCTGGCCCTGACGGGAGCGGCAAGCGCCGCCGTGACGGTCACGCTGAACGAAGGGCCGGCGGATCCGCAATACTTCGCTCCGTTGGCCGCAGGCCAGAACAACTTCACATTGGGCGACATCACCTGGACGCTCGTTTCCGGCGTCGCTGGCACTGCAAAAGGAACGACGCCCAACGTCTCTGCGGCTCCCTTGGGAATGGGCGTCGGACCCGATGGCACGACGTATATGTCCGTTGAAGGCGGCGGCACGGAACTCGCGACCTGGGCAACGTCTCAGACCAGCCTTAGCATCTATTGGGGCTCGATCGACGGCGACGCTGGCGGAAACAACAACCTCAACTCGCTCGCCATCACCGTCGATGGCTATACGCTAACGGGAGCGGATTTGGTGTCGCTTGGAGCGTTGGGTACGGGCAACCAAAGCGTTTCCGCTGACAACCAGTGGGTTACGATCAACGGCCTTGGCGCTTTCACGCAGGTGACGTTCTCCTCAACGGCCAATGCATTCGAGTTCAGCCTTGGCTCCGGGGTTCCTGAGCCCTCCACATGGGCGATGATGGCGCTCGGCTTTGCGGGTCTCGGCCTCATGGGCTGGCGCGGATCGCGAAAGACCGCCGCGCACGCTGCATAGGCCCGCAACGTAGGCCCCTCCGCGGCGTCGTTCTACGGGGGGAACCGCAGACGATTTCGAACATGGCTCGCTGAATGGGCCGCCGCGTGCTTGTCGCAGTCTGCGCTTGTCACGGCGGCCTCGGCCAAAGGCGTCGTTCTTGACAGCCCGAACTAGTGGAACACCTGAGCAAACAGCGTCGGGCGCTTCCTTGTCTTGCGGGCGACTATTTGGGCGACTTCGTTCCAATCCCGCGCCAGGAAATCGCTGCTTGCTTCTCCGGCGCGCATACAAGCTTCCGCGTAGGCCTGATCGCCAAAAGAGATCATGAGCGCTTCCGCCTCGGTGGAAATCGCGAGCCGCAATTCATGCGGCCGTTGGTGATAGGACATCGTGGAAACTCCCATTTCGTTCGATCTCCCATCAAAGCACAACGGCCAGCGCAGCGCCGTGACCCGGATCACAGCGCGCAACAAGAAGTGCGACCGGAGAGCCGCCGTTTCAAATGATGATCGGGGCACGGCAGCGAGACGTTCCGAAAGATCGGCCAAGCCGATTGCGGCGCGCTTCTCCGCGATCCTCTGCGCGCCCGCGCTCTACGCCCGCCGCGCCTTCTGTCGGGCGAACACTTCGTGGCCTTCGCGATCGAGGATACGCACGCCGACCGTCTTCGGCGGCCACTTTATGTTCGCAGCCGCGATAATGGCCGCGGGTGTATCCGCCACCTCAATTTGCTCTTCCGTCAAATTGGTCGGACCCTCGTCGGCCGTCCCGCAGACGAATTGGATCCGGAACGTCTGCGCCTGTTCCGAAATGATCTCGGCCGGCGGATGAGGCTCAGGAAGGGTCGGAGGCGCAGCATCAAGCTCGATCCGTCTGGGCGTCCAGCGGGCAACGACTAAGGCGACCCGTCTCCAGATTCCCGCCGTCTCGTCGAGTTTGGCCTGGCGTTCCCGTCGCCTCGCTTCCGCGTAGGCCCCATCGCCAAACTCATCCATCAGCGCGCCCGCGGCGGCGCGTATCCGCTCAGTCCCTTCCAGTTGCCAAAGCAACCACGCAAGCATAACGCTAACCTTGGTCTTGACGCCGGAGCGCGGCTTGGGGTGCGTGTCCTAGCGACGGCGGCTGGGTTCCCCAGCGATTTGCGCAATATTCGACCAATCGCATTGAGATAAAATTAACGGCAGCCGTATCGAGACATGCCGACAAGAGATGGCGTTGCTCTCCAGCGACGGAATTTCATGGCCAAGAACTCGCGACATGGCCGCCGTCCAAACCGTTGGCGCGGCAATCAGGCTCGGATAGTCTCTCCTCGAACGCAGGGGGCTCCCGAATGATCGTCACCTTAGCCAATCTCTTCAATGACAGCCGTGAGAACATTCGGGGTAAAGTGATCGCGGTCTACGTCCTCCTCTTCGTCTTCAACGCCGCCGCATGGCTGTGGGCGATTGTCGCCTTCCACAATTATCCGGTCCTCCTCGGCACCGCCGCGCTCGCCTATAGTTTTGGCCTGCGGCACGCGTTCGACGCCGATCACATCGCAGCGATCGACAACGTGACCCGCAAATTGATGCAGGAAGGCCGCCGCCCGGTGGGGGTTGGCCTGTTCTTCTCGCTCGGCCACTCGACGATCGTCGTCGCGCTGACCGTCGCCATCGCGATCGCGACGAGCGAATTGCAAGGTCGCTTCGACGCCTTCAAGAGCTTCGGCGGCGTCGTCGGCACGTTGGTGTCGGCTTTGTTCCTGTTCGCCATCGCGATCGCCAACATCATCGTCCTCGCCTCGGTCTGGCGGACCTTTCAGACCGTCAAGCGCGGCGGCCGGTTCGTCGAGGAAGACCTCGACCTCATGCTCGCCAATCGCGGCCTGCTCGGGCGCCTGTTCCGCCGCTTCTTCCGGCTCATCGAGCGCAGCTGGCACATGTATCCGCTGGGCGTCCTGTTCGGCCTCGGCTTCGACACCGCAACGGAGGTCGGCCTGCTCGGCATTTCGGCGACCCAGGCCTCGCAGGGCCTGTCGATCTGGTCGATCCTGGTCTTTCCGGCTTTGTTCACCGCCGGCATGACTTTGATCGATACGACCGACAGCATTCTCATGCTCGGCGCCTATGGCTGGGCCTTCATCAAGCCGATCCGCAAGCTCTATTACAATCTCACCATCACCGCGGTTTCCGTCGTTGTGGCTCTTCTCGTGGGTGGACTGGAGACGCTCAATCTGATCGGCGATCAGCTGGGCCTCACGGACGGGGGCGGCTTCTGGGGCGCGATCGGCTCGCTCAGCGACAATTTCGGCCTGCTCGGCTACTTGATCGTCGGCCTGTTCGTCGCCGCCTGGGCGATCTCCTACGTCGTCTACCGGGTCAACCGCTACGACGAGATCGAGGTCTCAGCGAGCTAAGAGCCGGGTGGCGAAATTGCGGCGAAGGCCGAAACCCGCATCCAATCCCGGAATCATTCAACTGAATTGCCGGTAATTCTTGCGCAGGTGCCCGGCTCGCGCCTCCTGAGCGGACTCTCGCCCGCCTTGCGCCGCGGCGGGTTGTTCTATTTGGCGGTTCGGGAGACCCACTCGTAGACCGGCCGCAGCCTGGCAATGGCTTGGTCCATTGCGGCGTCCAGCCTATCGTCATCCCAGCCCGGCTCGGCCTCGACCGGCGCGGTGATGACAAGATGCGGAGACACCCCGCCCATCGGCGGCCCGGCCAGCCGCTTTTCTCCCGTGTCCAGCACAGTGACGGTCTGCGTCGCCCGGGCGCGGAACCGCCGGCTCGGGTCGAGACAGCCCTTCGCCTGGATCAGCAATTGACGCCAAAGCTGAGCATCGATCTCCGAAAGGAGAGGGCGCTGCCCGCCAATCAGGTGTTCGACGATGTCGTAGCGCGAGGCGCCTTGCCAAGCGTCGCGCGCGAGCGTCAGCTGAATCCGGCCGTGGTCGACCTTCGCCTTGATCGTTTCGATCGTGGGCCGAGCGAGTTCCGAGAGGATAAAGTTAGTGATCAGCCAGTTGCCGCCGCCCGTGGCCGAGCCTTCGAGGTTGACGCCGAGCTGAATCTCTCCGGTGTTTCGGTCGACGTGGATGTTCCACTGCACGCCCTTCACGTCGTCGCTGTAGCCGAAGCCGGGACTTTTCCACTGCCCGAACGGCTTGCCGCCGCCCTTGATCGCCAGCCGCCTCGCCCACGACATGAACAAGGGGAAGTAGACCTCGTCGCCTTTCTTGAGGACGTGACCCTTTGGGCCGCCGCTCGCCGTGGCGCGCCGAGCCTTCACGACCGCCGTGGGGATGACGACTTGGATTTCCTTGATGTCGGTCAGCTGCGCCAGCATCTGTCGGGCGCGAGCGTGGGCGTCCTGAGCCGGCAGGTGGAAAATCTCTCGCCGCTGTCCCCCCGCTCCCTGGTTGCGCAGGGACGCCAGCAGTTGGTGCACAAGACGCTCGAAGCGGATGTGATCGTCGACCGTGACGACGTGCCTGACGGCCCACAGAATGTCGCCGCAAGCACTCTTGTTGATCTGAGCGCAGCGAGCCTCCGGGTCGTTCTTGGTCTGGCCGATCTTGCAGAACGCTGCGTTCTCGAAGTTCACGGGCGCGAGGAAGTAAACGTTCCCTGCCAGACCAGGCTGGGCCTCGATCGCGGCATAGTCCATGGTACGCGTGTTCATAGGTAACGTTCCTATCTTCGGCTCGAACAAGCGCCACCAGGTCGTCCTCGCGCTCCCGCAACAACGTACGAAACCTTTCCAGCCACGTCTTCGGTCTTAGTTCGCCACCTCTTCGTAATGGCCATCCGCCAAGTTAACCCCTCGCCCGCTCACACCACAGAAAATCCGCTGGCGTTCGTGCGATGCTCTGCCCTCTAAATGCGGGCGGTTCTTTGTGGGATCGAGGTGACTCAGGGGGAAGCTCTATGTCGGGAGAAAAAGTAACATAAGAAATGACTTTCCAAAATACGAAATCCCAGCTACGCTTGTGGACGATCGAACTCGGAGCGGAAGCCTGTTGATGACGAGGATGGAGGGACGACAGCTCTAGGTTGTGCACACGCTCGCGATCGAGGAAAAATTTTACTCCAAACGCCCCGAACCCATTGAAAAGGCTTGTTTCGAAAAAATAAACGCTAGTAAACGCCAGCATTTTTACTAACGTTTATTAGCGCTTACTGGCGCTTATTGACGTTTACTGGCTCTTATGCGCGCCGCTCGGGGCAGCCGGCGCCGAAGGTTGGCCTCGCCCCATCGGCCGGTCACTTGCCTTTGGCCGCCCCTTCGCCCTCCTTCTCAATCCACATGATGCGCTCGCTCATCTCGACCTGCTCGCCCACGGCGGCGGTTAGGTCGCGTACGACGCCCGCGAAGGGGGCGACGAGCGCGTGCTCCATCTTCATCGCTTCGACCACGGCCAGGCGTTGCCCCGCTTCGACCGTATCGCCCTCCTCGACCGCGATCGCGACGAGCCGGCCGTTCATCGGCGCACGGATCGCTGCGTCGCCCTCCTCCGCCCCGGCCTCGGCCCTGGCGAACGGATCGACCAGCTCAACGAACGCCTGCCGCCCGCCGGCGAAAGCGTACACGCCGCCATTGGCCTCGTGGAGCGTGACTTCGTCGGCGGCCTCCCGGCCCTCGTTCTTCTCGACCGGATCCACGTTGGCTCCCTCGACGAGATGCACCTGCATGGGAACGCCGTCGACGGTGATGTCGAGGCCAAGGCGTCGCGAACCGATGAGCTCGAAGGAATCGGCGACCCGCCACGGGTCGAACGGGTCAAGCCGCGACGGTCTGCCTTCGTCGCGCCTGTCGATGAGAAGCCTTGCGGCGGCGTGAACAGCCTTCCTATTCGGCGGATGCGGCTCAGCCCCAAGGCGCCCGAGATTGGCGTCGATGAAGCCGGTGTCGATCGTTCCGGCCGTAAACTCCGGGCTCCGCAGCAGATCGCGCAGGAAGGCAAGGTTGGTCTTCGGCCCGACGATGACGGCGCCTTCGAGCTCGCGCACGAGCGCGGCCAGCGCCTCGGCGCGGGTGGCTCCATGAACGATCACCTTGGCGATCATCGGATCGTAATAGGGCGTGACGCTGTCGCCGGTTTCGAAGCCGGTATCGACCCGGACGGCCTGCGCGTCCTTGAAGTTCATGGCGTGGATCAGCCCCGCCGAGGGCAGAAAGTTGTGCTCAGGATCCTCGGCATAGACTCGCGCTTCGATCGCCGCGCCGGCGCAGGCAATCTCGCCTTGGCTAAGCGGCAGAGGCTCCCCGGCAGCCACCCGGAACTGCCATTCGACAAGGTCGAGGCCGGTCACCGCTTCGGTCACCGGATGCTCGACCTGGAGCCTCGTGTTCATCTCGAGAAAGTAGAAGTCGCCGGGCTTCAGCCCGCGCGAGGGATCGGCGATGAATTCGACCGTGCCTGCGCCGACATAACCTGCGGCCAGCGCCGCCTCGGTCGCGGCTTTCGCCATCGCGGCGCGCGTTTCCTTAGGGATTCCAGGGGCCGGGCATTCCTCGATCACCTTTTGGTGCCGGCGCTGGGCCGAGCAGTCGCGCTCGTAGAGGTGGACGCAACCCCCATGCGCGTCGGCGAAAACCTGCAACTCGATGTGGCGGGGCGCGGCGATATACTTTTCGATCAGCACCCGTCCGTCGCCGAAAGCGGCCTGCGCCTCGCGCATGGCGCTCTCGAGCGCAGCGTCGAATTCGACATGAGCATCGACGCGGCGCAAGCCCCGGCCGCCCCCGCCCGCGATCGCCTTGATGAGCACCGGATAGCCGATCTCATAGGCCTTCTCGCGCAGGAATTTGGGGTTCTGGTTGTCGCCATGATAGCCGGGCACGACCGGAACGCCAGCCCGCTGCATCAGCGCCTTGGCCGAGCTTTTCAAGCCCATGGTCCGCATCGCTTCGGGAGGCGGCCCGACAAAAACAACGCCGGCCTTTGCGCAGCGTTCGGCAAAATCGGCATTTTCCGACAGGAAGCCGTAGCCTGGATGCAAGCATTCCGCGCCGACTTTCGTCGCCAGCGCGACGATGGCGGCCTGATCGAGATAGCCGTGTGCGCCCTCGCCAATCTCATGCGCTTCCTCGGCCACACGGGTGAAAAGCGCGCCGCGGTCCGCCGGCGTGTGGACGGCGATCGACTTCATTCCCATCCGCCGCGCGGTGCGAACAATGCGGCAGGCAATCTCGCCGCGATTGGCAATGAGGACGTTGGCGAACATGTCAGGCTCCGGCCGCCCCTTCTGTACCGAACAGGCATTCGGATGGCGAGCGGCTCGACGGAGCCAAGTCCAATGGCTGTTGGGGCTGCCTGTATTGAACGGTCCCAGCTTCGGCTTCGAGGCTTGGAGCCATCGCCGAAGCCGCGTGTTGTCGACGTCGAAGCCAATCCCGGATCGCTCTCGTCGTGGACGGGCCCAGCTTTCGCTGCTACGTTCGGGGCCGGCTTGTGCTTCGTCGATCCGGCGCCTTTGATGAGCTCTCAGGGAGGGGTTTTAAAATGACCAATCGCTTTCTCGCATCTTTGGGCGCTGCGGCTGCGCTAACCGCGTTCGCCGCCTCCCCTGCGCTCGCTCAATCGTCGATAAAGGTCGGAACACTCACTTGCGACGTGTCAGCCGGGATCGGCATGCTGATATCGCAGCAACAGACCATGACCTGCGGTTTCGATCCTGCCAGCGGGGGGCCGCCCGACACCTATACCGGGCGCATCGAGAAATTCGGCCTCGCCCTGGGCGCGGTGCAGCAAGGAACCATGGTTTGGGGCGTGCTCGCGCCCTCGACCGGATTCCCCCATGGAGCGCTGGCGGGAACCTACGGGGGCGTCGGCGCCGAGGCGACCGCTGGGGCCGGGCTGGGCGCCAATCTCTTGGTCGGCGGAACCGGCCGCTCGTTTTCTCTGCAGCCGCTTTCCGTCCAAGGTCAGGCCGGGCTCAATTTTGCCGCCGGAGTGACCACCCTGACGCTCACCTCGGTGCATTGACCTCGTAAGAAATGCATCGCACGTGGGCAGCGGATCGGGGTGGCGACGACCTGCGCCGGAACGTGAGTGCGCCAAGCGCGTTGATACGCGCAGCGATCGGAAAGCGGGACAGGAAGCGAGCGCATGACGGAAGAACCGGAAAGCTTCGACGAACTCAGCGCCGCCCAAAACCAGGCCGCGCAACAGGGCTCGGCGGCGGTGTCGGCGGTCGCAAAACATGCCCAGCGGGCAATGGACAGCGCCAAGGACTTCGTTGCCGGAGCCAACCTCGACGACGTGCGCGCTCAAGCTGCTGAAACGGCCTCGAACCTCTACCGCGGAGGCCGCGACCTGATCGCCGGCAACGACGACCTGTCGAAGGCGGCCGATAATGTGAGCGCCGCCGTTCGGAAGAACCCGCTCGCTGCGGTCGGCATCGCGTTTTCGGCTGGGCTCCTCCTCGCGCTTCTCACTCGCGGTTAGGGGACATGCGAAACGATATCGTCGGTCTGGCGCAGCAATATGCGCAGGATAAAGTGCAAACTGCGGCAAAACGCGTCGCCGTTCCGGCTGCATTCGGATTTGTCGCCGCAATGTTCTTCGTCATTGTCGTGTTTTCGCTCTTCGCCGCGCTCTTCTACTGGTTGACGTCGTTGTACGGGCCGATAACCGCCGCGCTGGTCGTCGCGGCGGTCGCGCTGGTCCTGGGGCTCATCGCTCTGTTGCCGATTGTCGTCAAGCGACAGCCGGCGCCACCTCCTCCCGCGCCCAATCCGCCCCAGTTCGCGTCGCTATTGGCGCAGACCGCGCCAGCGCTCGCGCTGAAGCGACCCCTGTTGTCTGCGTTCCTGTTGGCGGTCGCGCTCGGAATGATGGCGCGCGGAGCCACCACCGGGAAGAAATAGCGCCGCCCTATTGGGCGAAGTCCGAGAGCGGCTGAAGCGGCCGGCAGGCTCATGTCCGTTTCCCGTCAGCGAACGGATCACATTTTGTCGCTAGCTTTCTGAATGACGTGTGCCAATCCATACTGTCATAGAATTGCCAAAGGATAGGTATAGCGTTCATTGAGTTGTGGCGGGACCGACGGTTGTGACCAGCCAAGTAAGCTAGCCTATTCGCGCAAATCATTCGTAAAAGCCGGAGCTACCGTCGTGAGTGATCCAAACGACGGAGGGCGAGAGCGTTCGTTCTCTGAGCATTCAGCCAACTCAAACGACAATCCTAAGCTTACTCTGCTCACGGAGGAGCTTACAGTCGGAAAGGAAGCTGTCGAGACAAGCCGCGTGCGCGTCAGCAAGCGAACGCATACGAGAGAGGTGGCGGTCGATGAAGCCCTTCTTAGAGAAAGCGCGGAAATTGAGACCATTCCGATCGGACGGCAGATTTTCGAGATGCCGTCCGTCCGGCACGAGGGCGAAACAATTGTCGTACCTATTGTAGAGGAAGTACTACATACTGAGCGTCGTTTGATACTGAAAGAAGAAATCCGAATAACTCGGCGAAAAACTACAGAACAATTTCATGATCGTGTCACGCTTCGCTATCAAGAAGCAGTCGTTACCCGCGTTCAGAGTCCGAGTGAGGTGGTCGACAACGCGTCGACCAAGGAGAGCAAACAGTCTGACTTTTAGGGAGTAGACAATGGCTTACGAGACTTTGGTTGCTGTATACGACACCCCTACCCATGCCGAGGCGGCTGTAAAGGCTCTCAAGGCTGCTGGGTTCGCTGATTCCGACATCAGCATGTTTGATTCCTCTCGCCTTAAGGCTGGCCGAACGAGTTCGTCTCCTGGCGTGAGAGAAGCTGGGTTGTGGCATCGCCTGTTCGGTACGGATGTCCATGAGCACGAGGCGAATATCTACGGCCAAACCATCGAAGACGGGGGCGTGGTCATTTCGGTTCGCGTTCCCGAGAGCGAGGTCGCCCACGCGTCGGCAGTTCTCAACATCCATCGTCCAGTCGACGTTCACGACCGCGCGGTGACTTCAGGCATCGCTCCGGCCGCGCATGTCGAAGCGGTTGAGAGGAAACTTGCCGCCATCCCGCTCGCGGACGAGCAACAGGTTGCCGTTTCTCCCAAGCTTGCCGCTGCGCAACCCGATGTCTTGCGCCTCGCGGAGGAGCATTTGGAAGTCGGCAAAGAGATGGCCGAAACAGGTCGGACCCGCGTTCGGCGGTTTGTTACCGAGCGCGAAGTCGCTCAGGACGTAACCCTCCACGAGGAGCATGCGGAGGTGCTGCGCAAGGCGGTTTCCGATCCGACATACGCTGGCGAAATCGATTGGGCGGACGGCACGATCGAGATCGTCGAGACTGCCGAGCACGCGCTGGTCAACAAGACTGCGCGAGTTGTCGAGGAAGTCGGGCTGAAGAAGATCGGCACCGACCACGTCGAGACGATCCACGATAAACTCCGCCGCCAGCAGGTCGAAATCGAGCGCCTTGGCGCGGACGGCAAGCTCATTCGCGAACCTCGGACGGCGTAATCGTCCGCGGAACATACAACCCGCTCGCCCAGGGGTCGGCGATCTGGAGGGGGCCAACTGGCCCCCTCCATTTTTAATGACGATCGTGGGCTGGGCGGCCTTGCCTGCCTCCACCTTGAGGCTTTAGCAGGTCTTCGTCGATCGCCGAGCCTGCGCTGCAAAGAGCCGCGAACTGCTACCAAGGTGAGTTGGTAGACGGGGAGCAACGCTAGCTGTGGAGCCTCAACACGTTATCCTCGGTTAGCATAAGTCTGCTGATTGGCGGCTTGGCGCCGATACCGGCATGATGGCGATGCCAGTTGTAGCGGTGCAGCCAGATGGGCAGTTCGGCGGCGCGTTCTTCGGAGGTGTTGTAGGCTTGGGCGTAGGCCCACTCGCGCAGGCTTGTCTGGACGAAGCGCTCGGCCTTGCCGTTGGTTTTGGGGGTGTAAGGTTTGGTGCGCAGATGCTTGATCTTGAGCCGGCGCAGGGCCCTGGCATAGCAATGCGATCGGAAGCTTGAGCCGTTGTCGGTCATGACGCGCTCGACCCTGACGCCGAGGCCTCGAAAGAAGCGCAGGGCGTTGAACAGGAAACGCAGGCAGGAGCTGCGCTTTTCGTTCGGCAGGATCTGCGAGCAGGCGAGACGGGAATGGTCGTCGATCGCCAGATGCACATATTCCCAGCCGACCCCGCGGGTGTTGCTTTGGCTGGTCCGATCGCCGGTGACCCGATGGCCGATCCGACTGAACTTGCCTAGCTTTTTGATGTCGATATGGATGATCTCGCCCGGGGTGGCCCGTTCGTAGCGACGGACTGGCTCGGCCGGCTCGAGCGCCGACAGGCGATTGAGGCCCCGGCGTTTGAGGATGCGGCTGACAGTTGCCGCCGAAACGCCGACCTCGGCGGCGATCTGCGCGCCGGTGTAGCGCTGCCTGCGCAAAGCCTCGACCGCCGCGCAGACGGCAGGCGTCGCTTGGCTTGGCGATGAATGGGGCCTTGACGAGCGGTCGCGCAAGCCCGCCAGGCCTTCCATGCGGAAACGTTCGACCCACTTGTCGACGGTCTTGGGCGTGGTGTGGAACCGGCGCGCTGCAGCCGCCTTCGACAGGCCGCCTTCGATCACGCTGCGCGCCATCGCCTCTCGACCTTTCGGCGTCAGGGACGCATTCTCGTGCATGTCCATTCGGTTCTCCCGCGAATCACTGAGGTTTGGCGACATCAGCGTTCACGGCTCAAACCGAATGGACAACCTCCTGAAAGATCACAACTAAATGAAAAACCAGATGATTCTCGCCGCAGCGGTAGCGCTGGGCGTCATAACAGCCTCTGTTCCCGCTATGGCGGAGGTTTATTATTGGTCATACACGCTTGAGAACGGCGAAGGGTCTTGGCGCCGGCACATTCGTCGCCGGTCCCGCCAGTTCGCTGCCGACCGCCATTACCTCGGCAACTGGCACAATTTGGAGCGATCCAGACCTCGGGGGCCCGCTGGTTGTTACTGGCATCTCTAGCTATGCCTCCTCGGACAACCTGATCTACGCCTTGGGCTTCGAAAACGGCAATGTGTCGTTCGCTGGTATATCGCTTGCACTCAGCGACGGCGAATCGATCAATATCTCCACCGACCCCGGCAATGGCCCCGGACATGCGTATATCTTGAACTCCCTGACTAACCCAGCCGGGAATGAATCGGAGCCGACCTACTTCGCGTCCTACTCGATCAATGCCGTCCCGGAGCCTTCAACATGGGCGATGATGGCGCTCGGCTTCGCTGGCCTCGGCTTCCTCGGCTATCGCAAGACACACAGCGACAACGCTTTGGCGTAAGCAGGCGGGGCTATTATTCGACCCCGAGAGACTTCAGCTTTCGATGCAGCGCGGAGCGCTCCATCCCAATGAACTCCGCGGTTCTGGATATATTGCCGCCAAAGCGACTGATCTGAGCCACGAGATAATCGCGCTCGAAGGCTTCCCGCGCCTCGCGAAGCGGAAGGCTCAGCAATTTCTCGCCGCCGATGCCGCTCGGCACGGCCGGCACGAGCGCGCCTACCTCCGCCGGAAGCATCGAGGCCGAGATTTCGGCGTTTGGGTCGCCGAGGGCGAGGATCATCAATCGTTCGACATTGTTTCTGAGCTGGCGAATATTCCCTGGCCAGTCATGCGATTCAAGCACCGCCATGGCGTCCGAGCCGACCCGGCGAGGCGGGACCCCCATACTGGCTGCAGCGCTCTTCAAAAAGTATTGAACGAGTTCAGGAATGTCCTCCCGCCGCTCAGCAAGCGAGGGAACGCGAACAGGCACCACCGACAGCCGATGAAAAAGGTCTTCGCGAAAACGTCCCTCGGTGATTGCCTCCGCCAGATCTCGGCTGGTCGACGAAATGATGCGCACGTCGACGGACACACGCGAGGCGCCGCCGACCCGCAGGAAGTTCTGATCGACTAAAACGCGGAGGATCTTAGCCTGCGTCTCGCGCGGCATGTCGGCAATTTCGTCCAGGTAGAGCGTACCGCCATGCGCCTCTTCAAGCGCGCCGACCCTCCCCTGCCCTTCGATGCCGGATTCCACTCCAAACAGTTCCGCTTCCATTCTCTCGGGCGACATTGTCGGCGCGTTGATGACGACAAAGGGACCATTGGCGCGTCTTGAATTTTCGTGGATCAACCGAGCGGCCAGTTCCTTACCTGATCCGGCCGCGCCCGATATCAGAACCCGCGAGTTGGCCGGTCCGAGTTTTTCAATGATCCGCTTAAGATTCGAAATTGCTGAGGAAGAACCGACCATCCGATCGGCGGAGCCGCCGCGGGCGCGCAGATCGTTGACTTCCCGCTTGAGCCGCGAAGTTTCCAGCGCCCGCTCGGCGATAAGGATGAGACGATCGGCCTTGAACGGCTTCTCGATGAAATCGTAGGCGCCGAGCTTGATCGCTCTTACTGCGGTCTCGATATTGCCGTGCCCCGAAATCATCACCACGGGCACATTCGGATGCTGGCGCTTGATCGCTTCGAGCAGCTGCAGCCCGTCAAGCTTCGAGCCCTGCAGCCATATGTCGAGGAGGATCAGTTGCGGACGGCGCGCTTCAACCGCCGCGATAGCCTCGTCCGAATTGCGCGCCACACGGGCCCCGTACCCCTCGTCCTCCAAGATGCCGGCGACAAGTCCACGAATGTCGTCCTCGTCATCGACAATAAGAATGTCAGCAGCCATTACGACGAACCGATCCTCTCGTTCTCCGCCGGCGTTACGTTCTGTTCGGCGCGCTGCAACGGCAGCCTCATCAACACTTTGGCGCCCCGGCCGCCATCGAGACGCGGGGCTCCGTCAAGAAGCTCAACGCCGCCGCCGTGGTCCTCAAATATCTTGACGACAATCGGCAAGCCGAGCCCCGTTCCCTCGGCGCGCGTCGTGACATAGGGCTCGATCAAACGGCGCCGATCTTCGCTTGGAAAGCCTTTGCCGTTGTCGCTGACAGCAATCTCCGCAAAGCCCGCGCCGTCTATGGACAGCGTCGTTGTGACGACACCTTTGCCTTGCTCCCCGTTCAGAGCATCGATGCCTTCGGTCGCGTTTTTCAAAACATTGGTGAGCGCCTGAGAAACGAGCCGACGATCGAAATCGGCGAAAATCGGCTCATCCGGCAACTGCTCCTCAAATGTGACGTCTGCGCGGCCAACACGCATCAGGAAGATCGCCTGACGGACGCAATCGGTGAGATCGTCTCGCGCCGAGCGCGCCTTTGGCATGCGCGCAAAGGATGAGAATTCGTCCACCATGCGTTTGATGTCGTCCACCTGCCGGATGATCGTGTCCGTGCACTGGTCGAATATATCTTTGCCCTCGACGATGTGTTTGCCGTAGCGTCGTTTGAGCCGCTCGGCTGAGAGTTGGATCGGCGTCAGGGGATTTCTGATCTCGTGCGCGATGCGGCGGGCGACGTCGGCCCACGCGGCGGTGCGCTGAGCCGTCACGAGATCGCTGATGTCGTCGAGCGTGATGACGCTGGCGCGACCGTCGCGTCCAGGATTTCCGGTGACCCGAACGTTGAGAACGCGCTCACGGCCGTCCCGCAATACGGTCGCCTGTCCTTGATGAAGCCTGAGTTTGAGGGATCGCGCCTGTTCCCAAATGGATCCGATACTCGGCTGAACAGCGTCAAGGGAGCTTCCAATGAGGCCGTGTTCGCCGCCGAGGAGCCGATCAGCGGCAGCGTTCGAAATCGTGATGATCCCATCATTGTCGACGCCGAGGACGCCCGCAGGCACCCCCGACAGCACTGCCTCAATAAACGCGCGCCTCTCATCGTTGAGCGCGTTCGCGTCGATAAGTCCGGTCTGCTGGCGCAGGAGCTCAGAGGTCATCTTGTTGAAGGTGTCCCCAAGATGGCCCAGGTCTCCGTCAGATCGGCGCGTCGGCACTTGAACCTGAAGATTGCCGGAGGCGACCTCGTCCGCGGCGCGGATCAGGCCGCGGATGGGTCTGACCAGCCGATTTGCGAAAGAGAGGCCGAGCCAGATGGCCGAAAACAGCATGGTGAGCGCGAGGAGTACGAAAACGGTGGCGAAACCCAACTCAAGACTGTGCCTGTGGGCTTCGAAACGTGCCCAGATGTTGGAAACGAGCGCCGCGTCTTCCGCGACCTTGGCCGCCAACGGGTCGATCTCTCGCGCGGCGTACAGGAATTGCCCGTCAGCCCCCGGAATTGGCCGAATGCCGACGAAAATGTTGCCAACCCCGAGAAAGCCGCAGAGCGCTTGACCATTCAGGGCGTCCCGGAAGTCAGACGGCTCAGGTCTGGCGATCAGCTTGTCATTCGACCCTTGCGCGACCGCGATCGGAGTTCCGTCGTTCTTCATGAGCGCCGCGGCGCTAAAGCCTAACGTCTTGGCGCGTGTGCTGAAGTACGCGTTGAACTGAGTGGGATCCGACTGGAGCAGGAGAGCGCTGCTGCCGATATCGCCGGCCGTGAGTTCGACATCGCGCAACAGAGCGCGGCACTGGGATTCGCGGTAGAGCTGGGTAGCCTGGTTGGCTTCGTTGATGAAGGCCGCGACGTCGCTCATAAATCGTGGATTGATCGCCCACTCGACCGAAACTGCCGCCACGATCGCGGTGATGATAGCCGGGATCGCGGCGACCAGCGAAAACAAGGCGACGAACCGACTGTGCAGCCGGGCGCCCGCCCGCGCCGCACGCCGTGCTGCCCTTAAACGCGCCAGCTCGATCGAGATGAGGATGATAAGAATGACGACGATCAAGCCGTCGCCGACCATCAATATCAGGACGACGGTCGCCGTTGGAATGATCGGCGTGAAACCGGCAAAAACCAGGAATGTTGCCAAAGCGAGGAGGAAAGCCGCGCCAACGACGACAATTCCAAAGCGGCCGGTTGGCGGGCTGTCGTCCAGAAGCGGCGACACCCGCGCAGTGATACTCGTCGTTCCAGTCAAATCAGCGAACCGAGGGCCGCGAAGCACTTCGCGCAACGGCGACCACCTTTAGCGCCTCAGTGGCAAACTGGCAACGATGTTGCTCAACTGCGACGCCTAAATCGGCCATGCGAACCGGGCGATCCGCGCAGTTTGGGAAAAGCTACCCGCGAAGTCTCAGGTGATCGAGCCGATGACGCCTTCGATCAGATAGTTGGTGCCCCAGAGGCTGCCGTCATACAGGTCAAGGGTCTTGGCGGAAATCACGTTGCCTTTGTTGTCCTTGACGCCGCCCACGAAGATCGGCTTGTCGGCCTTCATGTCGTCGATCGCCGCCAGCACGGCTTTGCGAGCGGAATCGTTCGCGCCGGCGCCAAACGGCGTGCTGAGGACCAGATCCTTGTCGTAGCCGCCCTCGTCGAGGTTCGGCAGCTTCTCGCCTTTGGCGATCAGCCGGGCATAGGCGTCGTAGATGGTGCTCCACTTCATCTGAGCCCCGGTAATGAAGCCCTTTGGCGCAAGCGAGCTTTGATCGGCGTTGTGGCCCAGCGTCTTCACGCCCCGAGACTCTGCGGTCTCGATCACGACCTTGGGGCTGTCGACATGGCAGGCGATCACGTCGCAGCCGGTGTCGATCAGCGCCTGCGTCGATTCCGCCTCGCGGACCGGAAGCGACCAATCGCCGGTGATGATGAGATGAATCTCGGCCGCCGGATTGACCTTCTTCACGCCGACGGTGAAGGAATTGACGTTGCGCAACACGAGGCCGATCGGCTTTGCGGCGATGTAGCCGATTTTGTTGGTCTTCGTCGACAGCCCGGCGGCGATCCCGTTCACGTAGTGGCCCTGGTCCATGTAGGAATAGTAGCCGCCAGCGTTGTCCGGATCCTTTCCCTTCTTCCACAGGCTGGTTGGATGGCGAAACTCGATGTTGGGGAATTTCTTCGCCTCCTCCAGCATGAAGGGGTTGAAATAGCCGAACGAGGTGGGGAAGATTAGCGTCGCGCCGTCGAGATTGATCATCGACTCCATAGTCTTCGAGACCGCGTCGGTTTCGGGGACGTTCTCCTCCTCGACGACCGTGATGCCAGGGATGTTTTTAAGCGCCGCTGCGGCGACGGCGTGTGACTGGTTCCAGCCGAAGTCGTCCTTCGAGCCGACATAGATGAAGCCAATCGTCGTGCCCGCGGCGCGCGCCGTGGAGATGCCGCCAAGCGCCAGCGCCGCCCCGCCGACACCTCCCAGAAAACCACGCCGGGTCATTTGCATTTTAATGTTCCTTCCAAACCGCCGAGCCGCAGGTGGGGCGCGTCAGAACTCTTCCGAACGAAGCAAATCGCGCGCCAGGAGCGTCAATCTCCACGATCGGCGCCAAGCGAAGCCACTCCTCGGCGACGCCACTCGTCCACCGACATCGTTGGGAGCTCGAACTGGTCGCGGCTGCGCGAGCAGCCATGCCCCCGAGCCTGCCGATCGCGTCCATCTTCCGCCGGTCGACAGGCTTGGTGATTGAGTTGATGATTCCGTCGCGCGCGCCAGTCCCTGCGCTTTAAAAAGCATCGCTTCCGCGAGAAAAGTACCCAGTTGCCGCCTAACCTTTGTCCTTTTCTGACAATTATTTTCGCGACATAAATGCTGCGCACGCGGATTGATCAGGCTGAGCGAGGGAGCGGAATGGCGGGAAGAACGGTGGTTGTGCGCCTCAACCAGCAACAGCTCGAACTCATCGATCGGACAATCCAGCGCGGCGAAGCGGCAGACCGTGTTGCGCTGATCCGCAAAGCGCTGCGGGAACAGGCGGGGAAGCAACGCGAAGCGGGCGCCCGATAATGGGCCGGAATATCCTGACCACGATGGTCCTGGAGCCGGGGACCGGCAAGGCGCTTGAAATGAAAACGGGCCAGATCCTTCGCATCGAACAGATCGAAGGCCTGCAATGCGTCGACTTCAATTGCTTCAATCTGCATGACTACAAGGAATTCATGCATTGCGGCCGCACCCGGACGGTGCACGGCTTCCATCCGACCAAGGGCGACTTTCTATGGTCTGCGCCGCCGCGCGAGCGCGCGCTCATGTACATTCTCGAGGACACGGTCGGGCGCAACGATGTGCTCTTTCCGCGCTGCAGCGCCTATGTCTACGAGAGCGCCTACGGGTTCGACGCCCATACCAATTGCCATGACATTCAGGCTGAGGCGCAGCGCGAATACGGGCTCACGCCCGACGACGTGCACGACAGCTTCAACCTCTTCATGGTCACCGAGATCAGTCGCGATGGCCGCGCGACCATCACCCGCCAGGACACGAAGCCGGGCGACCATGTTGACCTCTTGGCGCTTGTCGACGTTCTCGCCGTGCCGAACGTTTGCGGCGCCGACGTCATGCGCACGAGCAACTTTGCCCTGAAGCCGATCAAGCTCACGCTTTTCGAGGCGACGGATGCCGATCTGGCGGCTGCGCCGGCGACCCCGATCCTGAAAAGCCAGCGCACGCCGAAGGACTTTCGCAACCCGACGATCAAAACGGACCGAAAGCTGAGCCGCGATGCATCTTACGTCGCCGAGTTCGTCAACACGCCGATCCGGCTCGAAGACGTCGCGGTCGAACTCTCGGACGACGAGGCCGCGATGCTCGATCGCCTTCGCCTGCCCGTCTACGGCGCCGACGACGGCGCTGCTCTGCGCGACATTCTATTCAGCTGGTGGGAGCAAAAATTTCTCGGCGCCTCTGAGAGCGGAGCGCCGGCGATTGGGGACAGGAAGACCTAAGGCATTTTCCCCACCGCAACGGCACTGATTCAGCGTGGCGGGCGAACGCCTACTTTGGCGCTGGGCCGTGCCGCTTCCAGATGACTCCGTCGCTCCAGGTGATCGTAACGCCGTCCGCTGATAGCTGGCCGGTCTTGTGGAAGCAGGCCACGCCGTCGGCGCCGATGGGCTTCCCCCGAAACAGTCCGCCATATTCGTTCACGCAATCGACTTCACGGCCTTTGACCATGATGCTGGGATTGGCGTCGGTGAGCCGGCAACCGTAGGCGCAGACATAGTCGCCTGTGAGCCGCGAGAGGGATTGCGACACTGCGGGCAGCGCGAGAGCGCTGCCTAGCCCCAACGCCAAGCTCAACCAGCGAATGCAGACGGTTAAGACAAAACCCGCGATCTTCACTCGATATTCCAAGCCACAAGCTCAATGCGCGCAATAAGACCCTGATGACAATTGTCACGCAGGAGCAGCCCTTATCGGATGGATCGGTATGTTACGCGATGCAGACATCAAACGGGAGTGTCGGCTCACGGGTCCTTTCGACTCGAAACTTTTGCAGCCAAATATTCCTATTTTCCGAACACTGTGCTATTGTTCCTCTTTTCCAGAGAAGCGAGGCACAATATGGAACTCACTCCTACACCCGGACGGCGGCTCAACGTTCTTGGCAAGGCCGCGCGCAGGAAGCGGATTTTCGCGCGGCTTCGCGAAGGCTGGGCGTATGACGAGATCGCCGGCGAGGAGCGCGTCAGCGCGGAGCGGATTCGCCAGATCGTCTCGGAGATTCTCGACAAGCGGGTCATCGACCGCGGCGTCGACCACGCTCACCTGCAGCTTGAACGCCTGATGCCCGCCTTGCGTATCGTCGGCGCGGCGATCGTCCGCGGAGAGCTCAAGGCGGTCGCCCCGCTGATCAAGGTGATCGACCGGCTCGACAAGCACCAGAACACGGTCGTGGCGAAATATCATTATGGGCCGGAGGAGCGGCAGCGTCTGCTCGACAAGATCAACCGCATGGCCGACAATCTCCAGCCCGCCGCGCCGGCGGTGGAGGCTGACGAAAATATTTTCGCAGAGATTCCCGTGTAAGTCTTTGAAAAGGCTCGATTCTGACGAGGGAATCCAAGGAAATCCAAGCTTTTCCAATCCTCAAAAGCGGGGAGTTTCGTCGCGAAACTACGTCGGGCCAAGAAAATCCAAACCGAGGGGTCGGCGCGGCGCCGAGACCTCGCAAAATCACCCGATTAACATGTGACTATCGCTGGCCCGATCACCGCCGTGCCGATCCCAATCGGGCTTTGGGGCTGGGAGCAGAGGGTCCTCTCAAGCCCCCGCTTAGCGGAAGCTCGCGACGCCGCGAAGGTTGAGGTCGCGGATCTTCTTGCGCAGGGTGTTGCGGTTTAGCCCGAGGATCTCAGCCGCCTTGATCTGATTGCCGCGCGTCCAGGTGAGCGTCGCGGCGATCAGCGGCGCCTCGAGGTCGTGCAGCACCCGGTGATAAAGCCCGACCTGAGGGCTCGCGCCGCCGAACGAGTGAAAGAGATCCGCGACGGCGCGCTCCATTGCGGCGTCAAACCCATCTCCCGCGATCTGGGCGGCCGTCGCCCCGACGCGTTTCCTTCCATCGTCTCCCGTCGCCGCCGGCGGCGGAAACATGGGCGACCCTCCGGCGCTGAGTTCGGATTCGATCAACGCCTCCCCGATCACCTCCTGGGGATAGAGCGCCGCTAGGCGGCGGGTCAGATTCTCGAGTTCCCGCACGTTTCCCGGCCACGGATAGCGACGGAGCCGCTCCATCGCCGCGGGCTCGAATGTCTTGACCGGAAGCCCCTCCAATGATGCGCGCTGGAAGAACGCGCGCACGAGGTCGGGTATGTCCTCTGGGCGCTCGCGTAAGGGGGGAAGACGCATCGGCACGACATTGAGGCGGAAAAACAAATCCTCCCGGAAGGTCCCCTGCTGGATGGCGAAGCGAAGATCCTTGTTTGTCGCGGCGACGATCCGCACGTTCGTTTTGATCGGGGTGCGGCCGCCGACGGTCGTATATTCCCCCTGCTGCAACACGCGAAGAAGACGGGTTTGAGCCTCCATCGGCATGTCGCCGATTTCATCGAGAAAGAGGGTTCCCCCTTCCGCCTGCTCAAAGCGCCCAACGGAGCGGGCGGCAGCCCCGGTGAAGGCGCCCTTCTCGTGGCCGAACAGCTCGCTTTCGATAAGATCACGCGGAATGGCGGCCATGTTGATGGCGACGAACGGGCCACCCTTGCGCTTGCCATAGTCGTGCAGCGCTTTCGCGACGAGTTCCTTGCCGGTCCCGGATTCGCCCGAAATCATCACCGTAAGATCGGTCTGCATCAGTCGGGCGAGAATACGAAAAATGTCTTGCATCGCCGGCGAGCGGCCAACGATCGGCATCACCTCGCCCGGTGCCTCCGGCTCCTCGCGCCGCCGCTTGGGTTCGGCCAGCGCCCGGCCGACGATCGCCACCAGTTCCCTCAGATCGAAGGGCTTCGGCAGATATTCGTAGGCGCCGCGCTCGGAGGCTTTGATCGCCGTGATGAAGGTATTCTGCGCGCTCATGACGATGATCGGCAGATCAGGCCGCATCCGCTTGATGCGCGGCAGGAGGTCAAAAGCATTATCGTCGGGCATGACGACGTCAGTAATCACGAGGTCGCCCTCGCCCGCCGCCACCCACCGCCAAAGTCCCGCAACCGTTCCGGTCGCGCGGACCTCGTAGCCGGCGCGGGTCAGCGCCTGATTGAGAACGGTGCGAATCCCTGCGTCGTCGTCGGCAATAAGAATATGCCCTGACGGCATCCCCGTTAGCTCCTTCGCCCCCACGCTCGGCCGATCATCTCGCCGCCGCGCGCGGCGAGCGCAACGGCATCAGCACCCGAAACATTGTCCTGCGTGGATGCGATTCGCACTCAATGATGCCTCCGTGGTCGCCAATTAGCTTGGCAACCAGTGCAAGACCCAGACCAGAGCCCTGGGCTTTCGTAGTAACGAATGGATCGAACAAATTGCCAAGGATTTCTGGGGCAATGCCAGGGCCATTGTCGCGAACACAGATCTCGAGCGGCAGCCCGACCGATTCGGCGTTCGGCGTTGTGCGCAGGCGCACGCCCGGGCGATAGGCCGTCGTGAGCGTTATCTCGCCCTCGATGCTATCTTTTCCAATGGCTTCAGCCGCGTTCTTCACCAGATTGAGAAACACCTGAATAAGCTGATCGCGAGATCCAAGCACATCCGGCAGCGAGGGATCGTAGGCCTCGACAAAGCGGATATGGCGCGCGAACCCGGCCTGCGCCAACCGCTTCACATGGTCCAGTACGGCGTGGATATTCAGACTTTCCCATTGCGACGGCATGGAGACGGAGAAGGATTGCATCCGGTCGACGAGTTTCACGATCCGATCGGTTTCGTCGCAGATCAACCGAGTCAGGGCGCGATCCTCGTCGCTTGCGCCAGCCTCCAGCAATTGAGCGGCGCCGCGAATGCCGGAGAGCGGGTTTTTAATCTCATGCGCGAGCATGAGCCCGAGCGCGCTGATTGAGCGCGCTGCGCTGCGGTGCGTTAGCTGTCTGTCTATTTTTTCGGCAATCGCACGTTCCTGCAGCATAATCGCGACGGAATCGTCCGTTTGCGACAAGGGCGCGACGAAAACATCGACATCTCGATTACCGATCCGAGGCGTGGAAACGTCAATTTTATAACCATTAACAGTCGCGCGATTGCTCAGTGCGTCGGCGACGAGACCCAAAATCGGGGAGTCGGGCGGAAAAAGGTCTGTGATGCGCGAGCGCAGCAATGTCCCCCGCCCCATATCGAAGAAGGTCTCGGCCGCTGCGTTGACGTCAATCACCATCCCTTGCACGTCGACCGTGAGCAGCGGCTGTGCGAGCGCGTTCAACACCTTCGCGGCGTCCGGACGCCTTTGAGCTGGGTGCGCGGTCATGCCGCCTGCCTTGCCGCACCGCGATCAAAGGCGTCGGCGAGCAGGCGCCGGGCCTGAGCCGCGTCGTCACTCGTCACGAGCTTAAGCCGAAGCCTCGCGTCCGTTCCCGCCCGATCGGCATAGGCGGCAAGGTGCTTTCGCGCGTGGCGAAGTCCGGCGCGAGTGCCCAGCTTGCCAACGAGCCAATCAAGATGTTCGAGCGCGGCCTCGCGGCGCTCCTCCCCGGAAGGCTCCCGCATCGAGCCGCCTTGGTCGAGCGCACGCGCTAGGGCGCCGACCAGCCAGGGCGCGCCGACCGCCGCGCGCCCAATCATCACCCCCGCCGCGCCGGAGAGGGCGAGCATGGTCCGCGCATCTTCCGCCGTCGCGCAATCACCGTTGACGACGACTGGTATCGCGACCGAACTGACAACTTCTCGAACGGCGGCCCAATCGGCGCGACCGTCATAGAATTGGGAGCGCGTGCGGCCGTGAACGGTTGCCATCTGCGCGCCTGCCCGTTCGGCTCGCCGCGCGAGTTCCGGCGCATTCAGAGATGTTTCGTCCCAGCCCAGGCGCATTTTGACGGTCACAGGAACCGAGACCGCCTCGACCACCGTTGCGATCAGGCGTTCGGCATTGTCGAGATCGCGCATCAGGGCCGCGCCGGCCAGAGCCCCCGACACCCGCCGCGACGGGCACCCCATGTTGATGTCAACCAGGACGGCGCCCGCGTCGACCACCCTGCGGGCGGTTTCCGCCAGCGCCCCCGCTTCGCAGCCAACGATCTGAACCGCGTGGGGAAACAGCCCCTCGCCATCGGCACGGACGGAGGCTTCCGTTTCGCCGCGGAGAAAGGTCTCCGCCGCGACCATCTCGGAAAAGACGAGCGCAGCCCCGAAGCGACGGGCGATCCGCCGCATCGCCAGGTCGCTGATCCCCGACATCGGGGCGAGCAGCGCCCGCCCCTCGAGCCGGATCGGTCCAATCGTGATCGACGGGGAGACGCCTAAATTTTGGGCGTAACTCATTCTGCCTACACTCTAGTCAGTTGCACTGCGAAGGCAAGTGGTGTGCGCCGCAAAAGATCAGCGTTCACCGCGGTCGCCGGGTCCAGGAAACAGATGGTCGCTACGGGCGCTGAGCCAATAGGCCGCAAGCCCGATCCACTCATGCACGGCGATCTCGAAAATCTGCAGGTTTCGAGTTGGCTGGAACGTCAGCGTCAGATCATCGGACCAAAGACCGCGCGTGCGAAAGGCCACCGGGTAGGCGATCGGGTGAAATCCAGCTTTCTCGAAGATGCCCATCGAGCGGGGCATATGAAAGGCGGAGGTGACGATGATCCAGCGCTGGGAAGGTTGCGGATGGACGATCGCCGCGGTGAAGCGGGCGTTCTCATCGGTGTTGCGTGATTTGTCCTCTATCGTCACCCGCTCCGGCGCGATCCCCATTTGCGACATGAATGTTCGGGCTTGCAGCGCCTCTGTGGATGTCGCGCCCGTGAACGACCCACTGCCGCCGGTATAGACGACCCGCGCCTGCGGATAGCGCTTGGCCAAAACCACGGCTTCCGTCAGCCGTTCGCCGCCCTCGTCGAACACAGTCTCGTGGCGGGCTTTGCTCGTCCCGTCGTCGATTGCCCCGCCGAGCACGATAATACCCTCCGGAGGAGGCAGATCGGGCGGTGGTAGAGGAAAGCGGTCCTCCAACGGCGCGATCATGAGCTTGCCCAGCGGCAAGGTCGCCGCCGCGACCAAAACGAGGATCGCGGCCAGCGCCAATCCGCGCCCGAAGCGCGCGCGCCGGCCAAAGCAGAGCAAGACGCCAATGAGCGCGGCGAACAACAAGAGGTTGATCGGCGATGCGACCATCCAGAATATTTTCGAGACGACGAAGAACACCGACGGCTGACCCCATAATCGCGCCGCTTCATGGCAAGGGCGGAGGCTTGTCGCAAGCCGCGCCGTCGCCTACCCTTCAGGCTTTCAGCCCAAAGGATCCCGATGAAGCCTGTAAGCGATGTCGTCGCAGCGATCGGCCGCACGCCGCTCATCAAGCTTCGCGCCGCCTCCGAGGCCACGGGATGCACGATTCTCGGCAAAGCGGAGTTCATGAACCCAGGCGGGTCGGTCAAGGACCGAGCAGCGTTGGCGATGATCAATGACGCGGTCGCGCGCGGCGCCTTGCGCTCCGGCGGGGTGGTCGTCGAAGGCACGGCCGGCAACACCGGGATTGGCATTGCGATGGTGGCGAGCGCGCTTGGCTACCGCGCTGTGATCGTCATCCCCGACACCCAGGCGCAGGAAAAGAAGGACATGCTGCGCCTTGCCGGCGCTGAGCTGATCGAGGTTCCCGCCGTTCCCTATTCCAATCCCAACAATTACGTACGCTATTCGGGGCGCCTGGCCGAAGCGCTCGCCAAGACCGAACCCAATGGCGCTGTGTGGGCGAACCAGTTCGACAATGTCGCCAACCGGCGCGGCCACTACGAAACGACTGGGCCGGAGATCTACGACGATCTCAACGGCGAGGTTCATGGCTTCGTCAGTGCGGTCGGCAGCGGCGGGACCCTGGCTGGCGTCGGCATGGCCCTCAAAGAGCGCGCGCCGAACGTCAAGATCGCGCTCGCTGATCCGTTGGGAGCGGCGTTGTACTCTTTCTATACCACCGGCGAGCTCAAGAGCTCGGGCTCCTCCATCACCGAGGGCATTGGCCAAAACCGGATCACCGCCAACCTGGAAGGCGCGCCGGTCGATTTCGCCTACCAGATTCCCGACGAGGAGGCGTTGCCGATCGTGTTCGATCTGGTGGTTCAGGAAGGGCTGCTGCTCGGCAGTTCCTCGGGCATCAACATTGCCGGCGCCATCCATCTCGCCCGCGAACTGGGTCCCGGCCACACGATTGTGACGCTGCTCTGCGATTCCGGCGCCCGCTACGCCTCCAAGCTGTTCAACCCGGCCTTCCTGCGCTCGAAAAACCTGCCCGTCCCGGATTGGCTGGAAGCCAAAGGCAGCGCGCCTCAGGTGTTCGTGCAATGACACAGGCGCTCTTTCGCGAAGACGCGTATCAAGCCGAGACGGAAGCGACTGTGCTGTCGTCCGAACCGCGTGGCGTGGCGCTCGATCGTACGGTCTTTTATCCGCAGGGCGGTGGACAGAGCGGCGATCGAGGAACGCTCGTGCTCGAAGACGGGACAGTGCTTCCGATCGTCAATACGGTCTACGACTCGGACCGCGCGACCATTCTCCACGTGCTTGCCGAAGGAGCCGCCCTCCCCCGCCCGGCCATGCGCGTAATCGCCCGTATCGACTGGGAGCTGCGCTACAAGCGCATGCGCGCCCATACTGCGCTGCATCTGCTATCGGTCGTCGCGCCCTATCCGGTGACGGGCGGATCGGTGGGGGATGCCGACGGGCGGCTCGATTTTGATTCAGGCGAGGCTGCGCTCGACAAAGCGGACATCGAGCGGCGGCTTAACGAGCTGATCGCGCGCGACGCGGCGGTGAGCCATCGCTGGATCGCCGACGCTGAGCTCGAGGCCAATCCCGGCCTGATCAAGACCATGTCGGTCAAGCCGCCGATGGGAACGGGTCGCGTCCGTCTGATCGCGATCGAGGGCCTCGATCTTCAGCCATGCGGGGGAACGCATGTCGCGCGCACGGGCGAAATCGGCCACGCCTCGGTGACGGGAATCGAGAAAAAGGGCAAGATCAACCGCCGCGTGCGCATCGCGCTCGGCTCTGCTTGAAGCGGATCGAAGTCCTATGCCCTCTCGCAACTTCCTCACCACAGCTGAACTCGCGGCCGAACTCGGCGACGCCAATCTCGGCGTGATCGACGCCTCCTGGCATCTGCCCAATGCCGGGCGCACCGGCGCGACCGAATTCCGCCAGAAGCACATTCCGGGCGCCGTCTTCTTCGACATCGACGTGATCGCCGACCACGATCAGGATCTGCCGCACATGCTGCCGAAACCTGATGCGCTCGCCAAAGCGATGTCCGCCCTCGGTCTCGGCGACGGCATGCGCTTCGTCGTCTATGACGCGCTTGGCCTCTATGCCGCAGCGCGGGTCTGGTGGACGCTCCGCGCTTACGGCATCGACGACGTGCGCATACTCGACGGCGGCCTGCCGAGATGGATCAAGGAAGGGAGACAACTGGAAACGGGCGATGCGCACCCCAAACCGCGCGTCTTCACGCCGCGCCTCGAGGATAAGTTCGTCGCCTCGCTCGACGAGGTGCGCGCGGCGCTGGCGGACGGTTCGGCGCAGGTGGTCGATGCGCGCCCTGCCGAGCGCTTCCATGGGCTCGTCCCCGAGCCACGGCCCGGGGTCAAAAGCGGCCGCATGCCTGGCAGCCTCAACCTGCCCTTCGTCGAGATCGTCGAGCATGGCTCGCTCAAGTCGCCGGACGCGCTGAAGGCCGCGTTCGCCGAGCATAAGATCGACATCAACAAGCCTATCATCACCACTTGTGGATCGGGCGTGACCGCCGCCATCCTGGCGCTGGCGGTGGAGGAAGCCGGCGGCAAGGTCGAGGGCCTCTACGACGGCTCGTGGGCCGAGTGGGGCTCGCGCGTCGACTGCCCGGTCGTGACCGGACCGGAGTGAGGGGGAGCCTGTCTGAGACCCCCGGAGAGGTACAACCTATTGCGCGAACATCTCGCATGTAAAGGCGCATAAACGCTCTTAAACGCCAGTAAACGAGCATAAACGCTAGTAAAAATGCTAGCGTTTACTAGCGTTTATTTTTCCGAATCAAGCCTTTTCAATGGGTTACGGCCGATTGGAGTAAAAAAATTTGGAGTTCCTTGATCTCCGGTTGTATTCGCCCATTTCCAACGCGACCATTGGCCCCAAAGGCATGCTTTCTCTGGGGAACTACCCGAGCCGGTCCGATCCGGCGAACAGGAAGAATGTAGCACAGATTTGTCTTTTCACAAAGAAAGTGTCCACTTTGCTTTGCCGTCGACTTTGCTTTTGGGCCGCTGCCCAGACCGCAACTCAGCCTGGAAATGTCTTCTCAAGCCAGCGCCGCCGAACACCTTCGATCGGTGCAAGGCGGCTCCTAACGGTGACCACTTCCAAGCGAGCCCGCCTGAGCCGGTCCGGAGCCTTTATTTCCGTCTACGACCTTCAGCGGAACCGCGGCCGGACCTTGGGCGGTCGGCGGCTAGGCTCCACGTCCGACGACGGCGCTTCTGCGTGTCGACCGATAGCCTGCGAAGCCAAGCCCCACGAAACCAAGAAGCATCATCGCCCAGGTCGAAGGCTCGGGGGTGGAGAGGATGCCCGCTGGAGAGAATTTGCTTGCCCCAAGTCCCCTTACCGTGACGCTCGGTCCTGCCGCCGTAAAGTTCAACCCGCCGCCGCTGGCGACCTGGAAGCCAAAGACGTTTGCTCCGCTCTGAAACGCAATCGCGGTAGCGGGAGCGGTGAATGACCCGTCTTGATTGATCCCAGTGGTCGGGTCGTCCAATGTTGTGATGAGCAGATTAAGGGTGCTTGATCGAAAGGTGAGTTCGGCAAAATTGCTGTTCGTTATCGGAGTGCCGAAGACATAGTCTTGGTCGAGGTCGAGCTCGGCGCTCACGTTCTGCCCCGCGGGGCAGCCTAGCACGCAATTTCCGGACCAGGTGAACACCACCGCCGCGTGCGCCGCCGGCGCGCTAAGAAACATAGCGGCGAGCGCCAGAGCGGGGACGGCGCCAAACAGAGTCTTTGACCTCATAAGCTCCTCCTCCTGGTAGTTGAGAACTGAAACTATCGAACCGAAATCGGCACCAAAAACAGAGGGATAACACGGCCCATGTGTCACGGTAAAGACATTCACAACACCTAAATTAGGTAGCGCAGTTCTTGCGGACGGAAACCGTCCCCGACGCCCCGCTAAATGGCGTCATCACCTATGCCGACTCACTGCCGACGCCCACGATTTCCGAGGCTCCGACGTGGGCCGCGATGCCTGTCGGTTTCGTGAATCTTGGCTTTGCCGGCTACCGCGAAGCACGATGCTGCGGTTCGGTATAAAATACCAATTCCCCGCGTGCGTGCCGCGCCTTTAGCCGATCTGGACCTGTCTGGGCGTTGCCGCACTTGACGATCCGGGCATGGGAGTGGAGGTTCGCGTGACGGCGTTCCGGGATTGATCGCTTGTTCCAGAGTAAACAGAGCGCGCCTTAGAAAGCGGGGCGCCGAAGCGGCGACCCGGGCGCCACCTCCCGGTTGAACCTGCCGCTTAATACGTCTGTATTTCGAGGCGTTTTCCATCGAGTTTTGACCGTTTTCGACCATTTGGCCGTTCGTTGGCATGAACTCACCGACTGCGCCTACCCGTGTTCGGTAATGGCAAGCCGATGGCGGAGGGCTTCGGGCGAAATGTGCGCGGGCGGCTGAACGGGTCGCCTTGGCCTGTCAGTTCTCGAAAAAGCGTTCCAGGTCCGGACGGCGCTCGATGATGGCTCGCGCCCGCTCCTGCAGCTTGCCGTTGACCCGCTCAAGGAATGGCGTGCCCACCTCCACATGGGTGCTCTGTTCCAGCGCAATCTCGTCTGAAAGGTCGCGCAGCTCCGGATGCCTATCCGAGATCTCCTTGATCTTGTCACGCAAGGACGCGTTCTTCTGTCGTAACTCATCGTCCGTCATGGCCGTTTTCCTCCGTCACGCTGCTTGGGCTCTCAAGCGCGGGGCTAGCAGGCGCCTCTCTCGGCCGATGGCCTGGGATCGCACCCGGTTAATCTACAACCGCGCGCTGCTCACCGTGTTCCGCCGTGATTGCCGAGCCAGGCCGTGTTGGGCCATTGTCGACGAGGATGTTGCCGATCGCGCGGGCGCTTGGCCGCGCTCGCGCAAATGAAGCGTTGAATGCGCCTCGCTACGCACGTCATGGCCTTGGGCTGCGCCATCGCTACGAGGTCGAAAGAAGGAGCAAATTCATGCGCCAGATGCTGATCGCGACCGCCTGCCTGGCGGCCGCTCTCCCTCTCGCGTGGATCGCGGCGAACAGTTCGCCAGCCAGAGGCAAGGAGCCCAGATTTCCTCAGTTGACCTTGGAAGAGCTCAACGACCAGCAGCGCCCGGTCGGCGAAAAGATCGTGAAGATCTCAAGCGTGGGGCTCGGCGGCCCCTACAATCCCATGTTGCGCAGTCCCGTCTATGCACAGCGGATGTACGACCTGCTCGATTATCTGCGCTGGCATACGTCCGTGCCGACCAAGCTCAACGAGATGGCCATCCTCGTCGTCTCACGCCAATGGCGCTCGCAAGTGGAATGGTATGCGCATGCGCCGCTGGCGAAGAAGGCGGGTCTCGCCAATTCGATCATCGCCGACCTGAAAGCCAACAAGCGGCCCGCTGGCATGAGCCCGGAGGAAGAGGTGGTCTATGACTTCGTCACTGACCTCACGACCAAACATGCGGTGTCGGACGAATTGTTCGATCGCGCGAAGAAGCTTCTCGGCGAACAGCAGGTCGTCGATCTGACTGGAGTTGCTGGAACCTATGTCGGCGTCGCCATGCTCCTGGCAATGGCCGAGCAGGGCGTGCCCGCTGATAAAGAGCCCCCGTTCAAAGACGGCGAGCCTTGAGCAACGCCTGATGGCTCTGGCGTTGCCCCTTCCGGGGCCGTAAGCGACACGGGGAAGCCTCGCTAGGGGCGTAATGCAGCTGCATTAAGGACCTGAATGAGCACGAAAAGGACGGTAAACATCGGTCTTGTCGGCTGCGGGTTCATGGGGCGCACGCATTCGAACGCCTTCGCCAAGGTCAACCAGTTTTTCGAGTTGGACGCTCGACCGGTCCTCAAGGCGGTTTGCGCCCGCAATCCGGAAACCGCCAAGGCGTTTGCGGCCAATTGGGGCTACGAAAATTTCGAGACGGACTGGCGCGACCTGGTTCGCCGCGAGGACATTGACCTCATCGACATCGCAAGCCCCAACGACACGCATGCGGAGATCGCGATCGCTGCTGCCGAGGCAGGCAAGATGGTGATGTGCGAAAAGCCGCTCGGCCGGAACGCCACTGAGACGCAAAGGATGGTCGCGGCGCTTGATGCCGCCCAGCGCCCGAATATGGTCTGGTACAATTTTCGCCGCGTCCCCGCCGTAACCCTCGCCAAGCAGCTGATCGATGAAGGAAGGCTGGGGCGCGTCTTCCACTATCGCGCCAAGTTCCTGCAGGACTGGACCATTTCCGCCGATCTCCCACAGGGCGGCGCGGCCTTATGGCGGCTTGACGCGAGCGTCGCGGGCAGCGGCGTCACTGGAGATTTGCTCGCCCATTGCATCGATACGGCCATGTGGCTGAACGGGCCGATCGACAATGTCACGGCGATGACGGAGACCTTCGTGAAGGAGCGAACGCATAATCTCACCGGCCGGAAGCAGGAGGTGACGATCGACGACGCCGCGGCGTTCCTCGCACGCTTCGCCAACGGCTCGCTCGCCACATTCGAAGCGACCCGCTACGCGCGCGGCCACAAGGCGCAATACACGCTCGAAATCAACGGCGAGAACGCCTCGATCTCATGGGATCTGCACGATCTGCATCGGCTGCAATATTTCGACCATAGCGACGAAGGCCGGCTGCGCGGCTGGCGCTCGCTGCACATCACGGACAGCGACCATCCGTATATGAAGCACTGGTGGGTGCCGGGTCTGCAGATCGGCTATGAGCACACCTTCATCCATCAGGCCGCCGACTTCCTAGGAGCGCTCACACGGGGCAAGGCGGCAAGCCCGACGTTCCGCGAGGCGATGGCGACCGACTTCGTGACGGATGCCGTGCTGCGATCGGCGAAGTCGGGGCGATGGGAAGATGTGAGAGCGTAGCGCTTCGGCGTATCACGCACCCGTGCAGCGCCGCGGAGCAGTGCGCGCGCCACCCGTCAACGCCCGCGCTTGGGCGAAGTCGCGCCCTGGCTCGGGCGCCCGTCAGCAATGCGCGCGGATCGCGCCGCGCCGGATGGCTGCAAAGCCGAGCCCCGCGAAGCCGAAGAGCAGCATCGCCCAAGTCGAAGGTTCGGGCACAGGGCTTCCGGTGATCGCCTCTATGACGACCGAACCATTGCCAAAACCCTGCCCCTGTTCGTTTCCGCCAACAGCCAGGACAAGCCCACCTATGAAACAGGCCGGGCCCTCATTGTCCGGGCCGCATCCATCGGGATTGCTGTTCACGTATGACGTGCCGCCTTGCGCCGCAAAGACGGTCGACACGCCGTTAGCAACCTGGAGGTACCCCCCGTCTCCGCCATTAAAACCGCCGCCGCCCCCGCCCCCCAAGGTATCCGCGTTCGGGTCGTCGGCGCCCCCACCGCCGCCCCCAAATCCTCCCGCTACTTCCTGTGCGCCGCCCAGACCGCCACTCGAAAGGCTCGTACCGCCTTCTGCGCCACTGAAAACTGACTGACCATTCGTAGAAAATCCGCCGCCGCCGCCGCCGCCGAGGGCCGACCCAGTAGCCTGTGGATCAGTCTGCGTCGTTTTACCGAAGCCTCCAGCGCTGGAGAGATTGGTTTGATCGAGCGCCCAACCACCACCGCCGCCGCCGCCAACCAGGAGTAAGATGTCAAAGCCAGGATCGCCGATCTCGAAATCGACAAAGCTCGCCCCCCCGCCCCCAGCGCCGCCGTTAAAGTTGAAAAGCGGTTGAGCCCCCGTGCCGCCCACGCCGATCCGCAAATCCAAAGTTTGCCCAATCTTATAAATTGCCGAGGCTTCGGCGCCGAGACCGCCGGCGCAATCCCCAGTGCAATTTATCCCCCCGCCTTGCGCCCCGTACACCGTAATTCTGTAGGTACCGGGATTGATCGTGTACGAGACATCGGCGCCCGTGTAATCGAACGTCACTGGGGCCGCTTGGGAGGCGCCCGCTAGGGCGGCGCTTCCCATCCAAGCGAGAGCCGTGCTCGCGACGATCTTTATGATTGTGGGCTGGAAACGACGGCGACGATGCAGCATGTCACGACCTTCTCACTAAACAAATGCGATGGAGCCTTAGGCCAAGACCAACTTGACCTGCGGTTTCGAACCGGTGCTTACGTGTTTACGGCGCGCCTCCGTGACGCGCGATACCCGGCGGCCCCGAGAACCGCAAAGCCAAGTCCCATCATCGCCCAGGTCGAGGGCTCGGGCACGGGGCTTCCACTGATGAGCTCTATGACGACCGAGCCGTTGCCCAGTCCCTGGCCGTCGCCTCCCGCGCCAACGGCCAGGACAAGCCCGCCAACGAAACATGCCGGGCCCCCATCGGGGCCGCATCCATCGGGATTGTCGTTTGCGTACGATGTGCCGCCTTGCGACGCAAAGAGAGTTAGCTGGTCGCCGACAAAAACGGCGTAGCCCCCATCTCCGCCATTATACCCGCCGCCACCCCCGCCCCCGATTTCACTGATGGCGGCTCCGCCGCCACCGCCAAATCCTCCTGGCGCCTCAAACTGACCCGGCGCCCCGCCACTCGAGAGGCTCGTGCCGCCCTCACCGCCACTTATGTTCGACTGACCATTCGTGGAAAATCCGCCGCCGCCGCCGCCGGCGCCGACTCTGGCCAATTCATTAGCCTGTGGATCGGTCGGCGCCGTTCTACCGTTCCCCCCGGTTGCGCCGGAACCGTTGTCTTGGGAACCGCCGCCGCCGCCGCCGCCAACCAGAAGTAAGACGTCCAAACCAGGATCGCCGACGAGGAAATCGACAAAGCTCGCCCCCCCGCCGCCCGCGGCGACATCATTCTCTGGAGCCGAGCCGCCCACGCCGATCCGCAGATTGAGGGTTTGCCCGATCTGATAGACTGCTGAAGCCTCGGCGCCGCGACCTCCACTTCCATTGCAATTCGCAGACGGGCAAGCGTCCCCGCCTTGCGCCCCGTACACCGTGATTCTGTAGGCTCCGGGACTGATCGTGTATGAGACATCGGCGCCCGTGTAATTGAACGTCACCGCCGCTGCTTGGGATGCGCTCACGAACCCGACGCTGCCCATGAAAGCGAGGGCCGTGCTCGCAACGATCCCTATCATTGTGGGCTGAAATCGACGGCGAAGATTCAGCATGTCACGACTTTCCTCGGGGTACATGCGAGCAGGACCTCGGGTCGAGGCCAACTTGACTCACGGTCCCCAACCTGGACTCGCTCGTTCACAACGCGCCTGCTTGACGTGCTAACGCTATCGAGAGCCCTGAAGCCAAGGCCAAATGCGCCGCGCAAGTGTGGCGCCGCGCTATCCCCGCCCGCGCTTAGCCGCCTGTCGATCTAAGCTTGCCGCGGCGGACGCCGAGAAAGCCAAGGGCTCCGAAGCCGACCGCCATGAGCGCCCAAGTCGCCGGTTCGGGGACAGACGGGCCGACCGAGAGTTCGAAGATAAAGCTGCCGCCGCCGCCGCCGCCGCCGACCACCGGGAATGCTGGAAACGCAAGCCCGGACTGCCCACCGCCGCCAGCAACGATCTCGAGCACCGTGCCGGCGGTTAGAAAATCATCTCCGGAAACGAGCGCGCCGAAGCCGCCAGACACCGCGCCAGAAGAATCACTGTTCTTAGCGCCACCGCCCTCGCCGCCTATCGCTTCGAGAAAGTAATCGCCGGTCGTGGGGATGGTGTAGGTTTGGACACTGGCGTCTGAGAAAGTCACGCTACCTATTTCTACCGAGCCGTTGAGACCGTTCTGGCCCGGCGTGCCGGAGCCATTCGCGTGAGCGGTCTCGACCACCGACGTGACGGTCGGAGCGACGTAGGATCCGCCCCCGCCGCCCGCGCCAAAGGTCGGGAGGTCGCCGCCAACGCCACCGCTCCCCCCGCCGCCGCCGGAGAAACCGCCCCCGCCGCCTCCGGCTGCGCTCCCGCCCCCGCCCCCGCCACGACCGCCAAATGCTCGGCCGCTCCCGCCGAGGAAATATGGCGAACCCGTGCCGCCAGTGGCCTGATCGGCGTCGCCGCCATTCCCCAGAACGCCAAAACCGCCGCCGCCGCCCAAGGATTGCGTCCCGCCGCCGCCGCCGAGACCACTCGCTCCGCCAGCCCCGCCATGCGTGCCGCCGCCGCTTTCGCCCGAGGTCGTAATCAGGGCGTCGCCGCCGTCAAAACCAGATGAAGTCCCGCCGCCGCCTCCGCCCGCTGCAAGCAGCACAGTAGCGGCATGCGCGCTCATCGCGGTTGCTATGGAGCCGGCCAGGATCGTGCTGGCGAATAGAACGGATTTCAATGACATGGTAACCCCCACTCCTGCGCGCTGGACTTAGGCGCCCTCTATCTGAACGGCGCCCGAAGCGCCCCTTCTGCCCCGCGCCCCCGCAAAGCCGAGGCCCGCGAAGCCGATCAGCATCATCACCCAACTCGCGGGGCTCCGGGACCGGCTAGGCGGCGCCGCTGTCAACTATGACGGTGAACGAATCCGCAGCCCGCCATCGTCATTCCCCGTTGAAAAGGCGGCCCAAGGACGGGCGGTTCAGTCTCACTCGTACGTCACGCGGCGCAAGGGCGCGGAGGCGAATGGGACAGAGCGTCAAAAGATCGAGACGCCTTGCAAACCGCGATCCCGCGCATCATGCTCGCCGAACCATCGAGCGGGGGTTCCATGGAGAGGGCGTTGGCGAAAGGGGGTGGCAGGACGCCATCTCCCTTCCGGGTGGACCTGCGGGTCACTCCCGGCAATGCGCGAGAGTTCGACCTTTGGCGCAGCGGCATGGATCCGCTGTTCAAGCTGGACGTCCCCGATGCTGAGGCGCGCGCCTCGTTCAGCGCGAACTTGACCGCCTATCAATTCGCGGACGTCGCCATCATTTCCGGTCGCTCGTCGGCCGCGACGTTTCAACGGACATGGCCGCTCATCGCCCGCAGCGGGCTCGACTACATCAGCCTGCTTGTCTACGCTGAAGGTGGCTGCGCGCTCGACGTACAAGGCGAGGCTGCCGACGTCCGCCCGGGCGACGTGTGCTTTCTCGACCTCTCAAGACCCATCAACTTGCGGGCGCCGGACTACGAAAGCCTAACTCTGATATTGCCCCGAGCGGCGCTTGAACCGCATCTGGCCGATCTGGATGACCTCCACGGACGAATCTTACGAAAGTCGGAGCCGCTAAATGCAATGCTGGTTGGGCATTTGCGGACATTGTTTGCGGAAGCGCCGGGGCTGGGAGCGGCGGATGGCCGGATGGCGGCGAATGGAACCGCCGCGCTCATCGCCGCCTTCGCCGGCGCCTCCGAGGGTGGGCGAAACCTTATTGCTCAATCAAATTCCGCAATGACGTTCTATTCGTTTCGTCGATTCATTGAGATGAACTTACAAGATTTCGATCTGGGGCCGGACCTTATGTGCCGCCAGCTCGGCGTCTCGCGCTCCGCGCTTTATCGAGCCTTTGAATCGATAGGCGGCGTGACGCAGTACATCCTTCACCGCCGACTGGCTGGAGCCTATCGATTGATCATCGATCCAGCCCATGCGCGTCAGCGCGTCGGCGTTTTAGCCGCTCGCTGTGGCTTCAGTAACGTCGCGGTGTTCAACCGCGCCTTCCGTCGCACCTATGGAATGTCTCCTACGCAAATGCGCGACGCCGTTCGGCGGGACGAAATTCCAGGCGTTTTGTTTTCTGGCGAGAGTGGCTTTGGGATCTTAGGCCGCTGGCTTCTCGGCCTCGACGGACCCGACGGATGAACGCGTTGCCGGTGATGCTTGTTGTTGAATTGCAAATTGCGGCGGACGCTCGCCGCGATTCCCGAGACCCCGACGTGGGCGGCGATGCTCGTCGGCTTCGCGAGCCTCGCCTTTGCCGGCTACCGCGCCAAGCGGAAGGGCCGCGGCTCGAACGGTGGCGCCAAGGCGGATTGAGCCTGGAAGGACCACCCGCCGGCCGGGGCAGGATGGCCTCGATCGCTGCTGTAAACGCCATTCTTCCTTCGCACTGGCGAGCACGTCGCCGAGGCCGGCCCGGTTGCCGTTCAATGATGACTCGAACGCTGTATCATCGGAACGGCTGACCGGGCTGGCGCCCTTTTCTCTCAGCTCACTTCCCGCCGCCAATGCAGGTGTCGACGTTCTTCGGCGTGCAGACATCCAGCCCGGTATAGGTCGGATCGGGCGGCGGGGCCTTGCCGTCTTTCATGGCCTTCAGCGCGTACATGGCCTTGTAGCCCATGTCGAATGGCCGCTGCCCGACATTGCCGGTCGCGAGACCCTCCTTCAGGTCGTCGAGCTGCATCGGCAGCGTGTCAGCGACCGCGATGGCGATTTCACCCTTGGCGATCTTGTCTTTGAACTGGCCCATCGAGTTCTTGTAGGCGTCGACCAGGAACTCGCCAAAGCCTCCGGTCGCGACGAAGGCGTCGAGCTTGGGGTCCTTGTTGAGCAGGTCCTGCTCCATCTGCATGGCGAGAGGGAAGTCGTCGTTCGTGTATTGCGGACAGCCGGCGACCTCGGTCCATCCATTCTGGCCCGTGAGCTTCTCGCCGGGCGCTTCGGCGCTTTTCTTGCCGGCCAGCGTGTCGCGCACGCCCTGCATACGTTCGTTATGGTTCGCCGCGGCGGCGCCGCCCGACTGGATGCAAATCGTGCCCCCCTTCGGCTTCGTCTCCATCACCAGCTTCGCGAGATTGACGCCGATGTCGTAATTGTGAGTGCCGATGTAAGTGGCGCGCAGGCCCTTGTCTTTATCGAGAAGGTCCGAGTCGAAGGTGATGATCGGAATGTTGGCGGCCTTGGCGCCCTGCAGCGCTGCGGCGATCGCGGCCGCGTTGGCCGGCGACACGGCGATCCCGTCGACTTTCTTGGTGATGAGGTCGCCCACGATCTGCGCCTGCTCGTCGCCGCCGCCATGTTCGTTCGGGCCGATGTAGAGGCACTTGATCGCCCCCTTTAGTTCCGCTTCCGCTTTCTTGCAGCCCGCCAGGGCCTGGTCGTAAAACGGGTTGTTGGTGCTCTTGGGCACGAGCGCAAAGGTGTAGGGTTCCGCCGCGCGGGCGCCCGCGGAAGCCGCAAGCAGCGCGCCAGCAGCGACGGCGCAACACAAAGATAGTTTCAGCATTGTCGTATCCTCCCTTGAGCTGGACGCCCGCTACCGTGCGGACGCTTCCGTCGCTCTCGCTAGCATGTTAGCATCGAACAAAGCGGAGTCCATGCCCAAGGGCGCGATCGCGCTCACCGGCGGAACGGCGCCCGCGCCATGCCTGCCGATCCTTGGAACGAACGTCCGGGTTCAGCGTTTAGGGCCGGACGCACCTCGCGCCAGCCAGCCGCCCAGAGTAGGATCGTCACCGATGGCCGATGATCCTCTTGGTTTGGCGGAACTGCCAAAAGTGCAAGTTCCGGCCGCGGACACACCGAAGCCCGAGGCTCTGTTCGGCCTAGTGACGGGCGTGGTTATCGTCTCCGCGCTCTATCTGGCGCGGGATGTTCTGATCCCGATAACTTTGGCCGTCGTTCTCAGCTTTTTCCTCGCCCCGATCGTCAAGCTGCTCCAGCGCGCCCGCTTGCCGAAAGTCGCCGCCGTCATGGTGGCGGTGCTGGCGGCGCTGGCGGTGATATTGTTGGTCGGCGCGATCATCGGCTCCCAGATCAAAGCGCTCGTCGGCAATCTGCCCCAATATGTGTCGACGGTGAACGACAAAATCGAGTGGGGCCACCGCGTCTTAAACGGTTTGGTCACGCAGGTGACGAGCCGTCTCGGAACGCTTCACCAACTCCCGGCTCCTGCCCCGGGCTCCGTCAGTGATGTCGCGCCGGAACAGGCGCCGATTCCGGTCATCCTCGCGTCTTCATCGACCAGCTATCTCGAGACGGCCCGTCTGATTCTGGAGCCCATTCTCTCGCCGCTGGCCACGCTCGCCATCGTCCTGATCGTCACGATCTTCATCCTCATTCGCCAGGAGGATCTCCGCGATCGTTTGATACGGCTTTTTGGCTCCAATGATCTTCACCGGACGACGCACGCCATCGACGACGCAACGGGACGCCTTACCCGATATTTTCTAACGCAAGCCGCCATCAACACCTGCTTTGGGATCTTCGTCGGTGTCGGGCTGTTTTTCATCGGGCTGCCAAGCCCGCTGCTCTGGGGGCTTCTCGCCGCGCTGTTGCGGTTCATTCCTTATGTCGGTTCGATAACCGCCGCCCTGCTTCCTATCGCGCTGGCCGCCGCGGTCGATCCGGGCTGGTCGATTGCGCTCTGGACGGCCGGCCTTTTCATCCTCGCCGAGGGCGTGACCGGGCAGTTCCTGGAGCCGGTGCTGTACGGCAGCAGCACCGGCCTCTCTCCGACGGCGGTCGTTATCGTGGCGATCTTCTGGAGTTGGATCTGGGGACCGATCGGACTGGTCCTGTCGACGCCCCTGACATTATGCCTGGTCGTCGTCGGCCGGCATGTCCGGCATCTCGAATTCTTCGATGTGTTGCTGGGAGACCGCCCCGCCCTGACGCCGGTCGAAACCCTCTATCAGCGATTGCTCGCCGGCGACCCAGACGAAATATTGGAGCAAGCGGACGCCCTGCTGAAAGGGCGGGCCCTGTGCTCTTACTACGATGACATCGCGCTGAAGGCGCTTCGCCTGGTCGCGAGCGACATAGCGCGCGGAGTTGTGCCGGCTGCCCAGCTTGTAAAAATCCAGGAGGCGATGCTTGGGCTGATTCAGGATCTTGAGCCCCACGAGGACGTCGACCCGGTGCTCACCAAAGCGCAAGCGAAGGCGGCGGTCGTCGAGGTCGCTGGGGTCGCCCGCCCGGAACGCGAGACGTCCAACCAGCCGGCGCCAGAGGGACAGGTCGGCGCTGATTCAAATCTCCCCGACATCTGGCGCACCGAACGGAGCGTGCTTTGCATCCCGGGCCGTGGTCCGCTTGACGGAGTCGCGGCGTCGATGCTCGCGCAGTTGCTGCGCAAGCATGGGCTTGGCGCGCAGGCGGCGCCCAGCGACCAGGTTTCGAGGTGGGCGATCAGCCAACTCGATACGACCGGCGTGGCGATGGTGTGCATCACCTACGCCGAGGTCATCGGCAGCCCGCCGCATATGCGCTACCTCTTGCGTCGGGTGAGACAGAGATTTCCCCTCTGTCCGATCCTTGTCGGGTTCTGGGAAGCGGACGACGCGTTGCTTCAGGATAGCTCGGTGCAGGAAATGACCGGCGCAACTGAGGTCACGAGCTCGCTTCATGAGGCCGTGCGGAAATGCCTGGAGGAGGCGCATAAGGTCGAGCAGCCACAACCTGAACCAAACCAAGGCGCTGACGACCCCGCCGCGGACGAGGCCGCAAAAGTGGAGCAGCCGGTCCGGTAAGCAGACTGTAACTCGCTGACTTCGGCCTCTCCCCTCACCCCAGCCCCAGCTTTTGCGCGAGGCCGATGCGTTGCAGCTTGCCGGTCGCGCCCTTCGGAATTTCTTCCAGGAAGAGGATTTTTCGCGGCGTCTTGAACGCCGCAAGGCGCTCGGAGAGGAAGGCGCCGAGTTCCTGCTCGGTCGCGGTCAGGCCCTCGCGCAGGACGACCGCCGCGCCGACGTCCTCGCCGAGCATCGGGTGCGGCACCGCGAACGCCACCGCCTGCAGGACGGCCGGATGGTCCATCAGCGCCTCGTCAACCTCGCGCGGCGAGATTTTCTCGCCGCCGCGATTGATGATCTCCTTCAGCCGCCCGGTCAGCGTCAGATAGCCGTCGGCGTCGATGATTCCCTGATCGCCAGTGCGGAACCAGCCGTTGACGAACGCCTCGCCATTCGCCTTCGGATTGTTCTCGTAAGCAGCCGTGACGTTGTCGCCGCGAATGACGACTTCGCCGGTTTCGCCTTGGGCAAGCAGCTGCCCCGCTTCGTCCATGATGGCGATCTCGGGACCGGCAGGGACGCCAACCGATCCGGGTTTGCGGATTCCGTTGAGCGGATTGGACGCCATCTGGTGCGTCGCTTCCGTCATCCCGTAGGCCTCGATGACCGGGCATTTGAATACCGCCTCGAGTTCCCCGATCACCGTCGGCGGCAGCGACGACGACGACGAGCGCGCGAAGCGCAACGGGTGGCGAGCGATGATCTCCTTGTGGCGTCCAGCGCGCGTGAGGATCGTCTGATGCATGGTCGGCACGGCCGTGTACCAGGTAGGCTTGGCCTCTTCCATCTCAGCAAAGAATTTCAGTGCGTTGAACCCGGGTGTGCAGAACACAGCGCCGCCGCGCGAGAGCGGAGCAGAAAGGCCGGCGATCAGCCCGTGAATGTGGAACAGGGGCATCACGTTGAGCGCGCGGTCATCGGCCGAAAGCTCGAGCGAGGCCGCGATATTGCGGGCCGAGGTCCAGATGTTGGCATGGCGAAGCGGCACGATTTTCGGTCGCGAAGTGGTGCCCGAGGTGTGCAAAATGAGCGCAACGTCATTGGCTTCGGCCGGCTGTAGCCACGCTCGCTGAGCGTGGCTGACGCGGTCAACGACCGCGTCTACAGGGTCGCCGGAAAGCCGGAAGGCGCCGGCTCCGGCTTGCGGCTCGGGAGTGAGCACAATGACCGCAACGCCGAGCTTCTCCGCCGCGCGAAGCGCGGGCGACTCGCTGCCTGCCTCAACAATTAACGCCTTTGCCTTGAGATCTTCGAGGTAAAACTCGAACTCGTCCTGCTTATAGGCGGGGTTGAGCGGCGCCGACGTCGCCGCTGACGCCACGCACAGAAACGCCGCCGCCATTTCGGGGCCGTTCGGCAGCACGATGGCGACCCGATCGCCGCGGCCGATTCCGAGTTCGTTAAGCGAGCACTGCGTGCGATCGATCAGAGCGCGTAAGGCCGCGTAGCTTAATGGCGTGGCGCCGTGCGCAGAGATGGCGACAGCGTCATCACGCCCCGATTCGATAAGGCCCCTCAACGTGCGATCCGCGCTCATGCTTTCTCCAAATGCGCTATTGCCGAGCAAGCGACAGTCCGCTCCCGCTCCGAGCGACGGTCTCGCTCAGAAGCTTCGTCACCGCATAGACCGCCTCAAGGTGCAAAGTCGGGACATTGACGAGGCGGGCGAGTTCGATGACCGAGCCGAGCAGCGCGTCGATCTCGGTCGCGCGGCCGTGCTCGATGTCCTGCAGCATCGAGGTCTTGTGCGCTCCGATGCTCTCGGCGCCGGCTATACGCTTCTCGACGCCGAGACGGAAACGAATGCCGAAGGCTTCGCCGACCGTTTGCGCTTCGCGCATCATCGCCGACGCGAGCGCGCGAGTGGGCGCGAAGCGGCAGATGTCCTCCAGTGTCGCATGTGTCAGCGCGCTCACGGGGTTGAAGGTCAGATTGCCCCAAAGCTTCATCCAGATTTCCGCACGCACGTCGCTCAGCGCCGGCGATTTGAAGCCTGCTCTCGTAAAGAGCTCGGATAGCGCGGCGATGCGGTCGGTCTTTGCGCCATCGATCTCGGCGACCGGGAAGCGATGGCCCTCGATATGTCGGATGATTCCTGGGCCTTCGATCTCCGCCGCCTGGTAGCTGATGGCGGCGACAACGGCGTCGATCGGCAGATGGCGAGCGATCACGCCGCCCGGATCGACACTCTCGAGCTGAACCCCCTCGTGCGGCCCCCCATGCTTATAGAAATACCACCAGGGTATGCCGTTTTGCGTCGTCATGAGCGTCGTCGAGGGAGTCACGATCGAAGCGAGTTCGGTGGCGATTGGCGCGAGCTGATGCGCCTTCACTCCGAGTACGACGAGATCCGCGCCGCGGGCTTCGGCGATGCGATCCGTCGCATCGACGCGCGCGACGATCTCTTCGCCGTTCTCCTTGAGTTTAAGCCCGCGTTCGCGGATCGCCTTCAGGTGCTCGCCACGCGCCACGACTTTCACGCTCTCGCCCGCCGCGGCAAGCCTCGCCGCGATATGGCCGCCGATCGCGCCTGCGCCGATGATTGTGATGTTCATCGCGCGATCCCGACCCATCCGTCGGCCAATACCATTGATCTGACACTCATTTTCGTTCCAAAGTGAGGCCAGGGCTGGCGCGCAAGGCAGCGGACGGAGGAAACGTGGATTACCGCAGGCACTTTAGCGTCAAACCGGGTGAAAAAGTCCGGCTCAATAAGCTCGACCCGTCTAACATTGGTAAATCCATATCGGAGGATGAGGCGAAGGAGGACGCCGAACATTATCTCAAACAGGTCGCCCATCAGCAGGTCTTACTCTACGCCGAGCACAAGCACTCGGTCCTTGTCGTCTTGCAGGCGATGGACGCCGGCGGCAAGGACGGCACGATCAGGCACGTGTTCAGCGGCGTCAACCCGCAGGGCGTCGATGTCGCCAGCTTCAAGCAGCCGACGCCGCTTGAACTCGCGCACGACTTTCTCTGGCGCGTCCACGCCCAGGCGCCGAGGGCCGGCCAGATCGTCATCTTCAACCGCTCACACTACGAGGACGTGCTGGTCACGCGCGTCCACAAGCTCGTCGACAAGAAAACCTGCGTCCGCCGCTACGAGCATATTCGTGATTTCGAGGCGCTGCTCGCCGAATCGGGAACCACGATCCTCAAGTTCTTCCTCCATATCAGTAAGGAAGAGCAGCTCGCTCGCTTTGCGCAACGCCTGGATGACCCGGGGCGCAATTGGAAGATAAGCGAATCCGACTATTCAGAACGTGAATTGTGGGACGATTACGTCGACGCCTTTGAGGACGCGATTCGCGCGACGAGCACGGCGAACGCGCCCTGGTATGTGATCCCGGCAAACCACAAGTGGTTTCGCAATCTCGCGGTGTCGCAGATCATTGCTGACACCATGGCCGATCTCGGCCTCGCCTTCCCGAAGCCATCGGTCAACCTGGAGGAGATAAAACGCAAATACCACGCGGCCCTCAAGGAAGCGAAGGACGGTCGGACACAAGGCGGTCGCAAGAAGGGCTGACCGGGCGATCAGCCCGCCGATTCGAGCCGAGCCCAAGAACTCAGGCCACGCCTGGAGATCCCTTCTGGACCGCCCAAACAAAACACAGTATGCCGGGTCGACTCCCAAGGGCCGGGAGGGCCGGGGATTCTGTTTGGACGGAAGCGTAGGAAGCCGATGAGATCGGCGCGACCTCACGCGACAATCCTGCGCGACAATGAAGAGCACGCCCATGGGAAACCGGACGTTCAAGATCTTCCTTATCAAGCCGTCGCACTATGACGACGACGGTTATGTCATCCAGTGGCGCCTCTCCACCATCCCCTCGAACAGCCTCGCCAGCGTCTACGGGCTTTTGGCCGCCTGCCGGGAAGAGCGGGCTCTTGGTCCCGACGTCGACATCGAGATCGACGCCTGCGACGAATGCAACACGGTCGTCGACGTCAAGGCGATCTCGCGCCGGATAAAGACGGCGGGCGGTGGATTTGTCGGGCTCGTCGGGGTTCAGTCGAATCAGTTTCCGCGCGCCCTTGATCTGGCCCGCGAGTTTCGCGCCAAAGGCGTGCCTGTGGTGATCGGGGGATTCCACGTCTCGGGCTGCATATCGATGCTCCCCGAACTGCCTGCGGACATGAAGGAAGCGCAGTCGCTCGGCGTGACCCTGTACGCGGGCGAGGGCGAAGGCCGGATTGCCGACCTCCTCCGCGACATCGACGCGGGCCAGGCGAAGCCTCTCTACAATTACCTCCACGATATGCCCGGCATGGAGGCGGCCGCGATCCCCATATTGCCGAAGGAAATCGTGGGGCGGATCGTCGGCCATCACGCCTGCTTCGACGCCGGCCGCGGCTGTCCGTTCCAGTGCAGCTTCTGCACGATCATCAATGTCCAGGGCCGCAAGTCGCGCTATCGGAGCGCCGATGACGTCGAGGCGATCGTGCGCGCCAATTACGCCCAGGGCATCAACCACTATTTCGTCACCGACGACAATTTCGCCCGTAACCGCAACTGGGAGGCGATCCTCGACCGGCTGATCGATCTGAGAACCAACAAGGGCATTCCGATCAAGCTGATCCTTCAGGTCGACACGCTCTGCCACAAGATCCCGGGATTCATCGAGAAGGCGGCGCGGGCCGGCTGCAACCAGGTTTTCATCGGGCTTGAGAGCATCAATCCCCAATCGCTCCAGGGCGCGAAAAAGCGGCAGAACAAGATCTGGGAATACCGGATCATGCTGCAGGCCTGGCGAAACCACAAGGTGATGACCTGGGCGGGCTTCATCATCGGTTTTCCGACCGACACGCCCGAATCAGTCGCCCGCGATATCGACATCATCAAGAAAGAGCTGCCGCTCGACATCCTCGAGTTCTTTTGCCTGACCCCCCTTCCCGGCTCCGAGGATCACAAAGTCCTTCACCTCAAAGGGGTCGCGATGGACCCGGACATGAACAAATACGATCTCGAGCATGTCTGCACCGGCCATTCTCTGATGTCGAACGAGGCGTGGAACAAAACCTATCGCGACGCCTGGAAGCGCTATTACACCGACGAGCATGTCGAGACGGTGCTCAAACGCGCCGCCGCCACGGGCTTGAGGATGAACAAGATTGCCGACGTGATGACGGCCTTCTCCTCCTCTGCGCGGATAGAGGGCGTGCACCCGCTGCAATGCGGCATCATCCGCCGCAAGGTCAGGACGACTCGCCGGCACGGGATGCGAATCGTCAATCCGCTGGTTTTCTATCCTGTCCGGGCGGTCGAGTTCGTGTCTGTGGTCGCGCAATGGCTCAGTGTCGGGTGGCGCTATCACAGCATCAAGAAGCGCGTCGTCCAGGATCCCGCCAGCAAGACCTATGTCGATGACGCAACCCGTCCGATCTCGATCGAGGACATGGAGACCGACGAGCTCGTTGTGGCCTTCGCTGACAAGATCCCGGATACCTATGGCGCGCCAAAACGCCAGCCTGTTGCCGCTTCGTCTGCGGCTTAGGCACGCGATGCCGCGCCCACCAGGGCTTTGCGGCCACGTCATCCGACCGGTCGAAATTTACAAATCTTAACTGGGTCGTGACCATACGCATCTGGTGATTTCCATAATTTCGCCACGGATGATATGGAGTCGGCGCTCGAGCGGGACCCGTCCGAAGCGGTTAGGAATGCGGGTCGGCCGCCGGCCGGGGCAAGGGACTGAAGCAATTGTTCGTTTGGCGGAAAGCCCGAGAGCGCGTGCTCTCTTTCCTCAACGCGCCCTCGAATATGACCTTGCGCCGGCTCCTCATCGACGAGGGCGCCAGGCACTGGAAGGGTTATCTTGTCGGCTTCGCGATGATGGGGCTGATTGCCCTCACCACGTCGCTGTCGGCCTGGATCATCGGCAAGATCATCAACGAGGTGTTTGTCGGGCGCAGCCTCATGGCGGTGTGGGAGATTACAGCCGCGATCGTGGTCATTTACACGGTCAAGGGCCTCGCCACCTACGGGCAGCAAGTCGCCCTTTCGCGGGTCGGCAACAGCATTGTCGCCGACGTCCAGAAGCGCATGTTCGACCAGATGCTGCGGATGAAGGTGAGCTACTATCTCGAGTCGCATTCGTCGATTTTCATCGCCCGTCAGGCTTTTATCGCCCAATCGGCGAGCAGCGTGCTCAACCTCCTGATCACGACATTCTCTCGCGACGCCCTGACGATCGTCGGGCTCGTCATCGTCATGGTCTCGCAGGATCCCCTGCTTTCGCTCCTGGCGTTGATGCTGGTTCCGCTCGCCGTGTTCGGCGTGCGCAAGATCGGTGTCCGGGTGCGCACGATCATGGCGAGCGAGTTTCACGGCGCCGCGCAGATGATGGAATCGATGCAGGAGACCTCGCAGGGCATCCGCATCGTCAAGGCCTTCACCCTCGAGAATTTCATGCGCGACCGCCAAGCGGCCGCGATCGAAGGTTTCCGATTGGCGGCCAACAAGCTCGCGCGCGTGAGTTCTCGCACCAGCCCGATCATGGAGAGCCTGGGCGGATTCGCCATCGCCGCTGTCGTCCTCTATTCGGGATACTCGGTGATCGTCCGCGGCAACCCGCCTGGGAGCCTGTTCTCGTTCATCACCTCGGTCATCATGCTCTATGAGCCGTTGAAGCGGGTGGCGCGGATGCATGTCGACCTGTCGTCAGCTCTGTTCGGCGTCAACATGCTCTACAGCTTCCTCGACGAGCGCGACTACGAGGAGGACGCGCCTGGAGCGCCCGAGCTTAAGGTCACGAACGGCAGGATCGAATTTTGTGACGTGATGTTCGGTTACCGGCGCGGGGAGACGGTGTTGCACGGCGTCAACTTCGTCGCCGAGGCCGGCAAGACGATGGCGCTGGTCGGCCGCTCAGGCGGGGGGAAGTCGACGGTGATGAGCCTCATCCTTCGCCTTTACGAGGCGGGATCAGGGCAGATCCTGTGCGACGGCCAGGACATCGCGACCGTAAGCCTAGCGTCGCTGCGCCAGCAGATCGGCTATGTCGCGCAGGAGAATTTCTTGTTCAAAGGTTCGGTGCGCGACAACATCGCGATGGGCCGACCGGGCGCCAGCGAGGACCAGATCGTCGCCGCCGCCAAAGCGGCCTATGCGCACGATTTCATCTTGGGCTTCGAGCGCGGCTATGACTCGCCATGCGGCGAACACGGCATGCAGCTGTCCGGCGGACAACGTCAGCGCATCGCTATCGCCCGCGCCTTTCTCAAGGACGCGCCGATCATCCTTCTGGACGAAGCGACTTCAGCGCTCGATTCCGAATCCGAGCAGGCGATTCAGAAAGCGCTCCGCACTTTGTGCGAAGGACGCACGACGATCGTCATCGCTCACCGGCTGTCGACCGTGGCGCAAGCCGACGAAATCTGCGTCATCGACCGTGGCCGCATTGTCGAGCGCGGGCGGCATGGCGAGCTCCTGGCGCAGGGGCGCACATATACGCACATCGCGCAGACACAGTTTCCCCGCGACGCCGCCTGATCGTTTGGGTCGGTCGCTTCCGGCAAGCGAGGTTGGAACTTTTTAGCCGGCGCCGCGTTTGCGCGGGAAATATAGCAAGGAGGGTCGTTCATGGGGAAGCGTCTGGGCGTGGCTCTTCTGGCCGGTCTTGTCGCGTGTGGCGGCGCGCAAGCAGCGACATATCCGGCTGTCTACTCATTTGGGGATAGCCTCTCGGACGTCGGAAACGTCTTTGCCGGCACGGCGGACACCCTCCCTCTCCCCGGCTTTTACTTCAACGGGCGCTTCAGCAACGGACCGAACTGGCTGGACGATCTCTCGGCCAAGCTTGGGCTCAGCATGAGCCCGGCGCTCCTGGGGGGCAACGACTTCGCCGTCGGCGGAGCGCAAACCGGCGAGACGATTGTCAACGATCCGCCGGTTCCGGTTATCGGCCTTACTGACCAGGTCAAGTCCTTCCAAATCGTCGATCCGTCGCCGACGCCAGGCGCGCTCTACACCCTTGATATCGGCGCGAACGATATTCTCATGGCTGTCACCGCGTTGAAAAATGGCCAAATCAGCTTCAGCGACATGACGACGACCTTCCTCAACGAGGCGGTCGCTAACACGGTTGGCGCGATCAGCGATTTGTATGCCGACGGAATGCGGTCCTTGCTCTACTACGAAGTGCCAGACCTCTCGGTGGTTCCTGACTACAGGGATCTCGGATCCCAGTTCGCCGCCGACGCGGGCACGCTCGCCACCGACTTCAACACCGACGTGCTCAACGCCGTTAAGGATTTGTCGGGCCTCAATGTTTTCGACATCCCCATTTTCTCCGCGATTGACAAGATCGTGGCCGACCCAAGCGCGTTCGGCCTCACCAATGTGACGACGCCTTGCTTTTCGGGGGACTTCGAGACGCCTGGAAGCGTATGCGCGGATCCGGACCAATCCCTGTTCTGGGACGGAGAGCATCCGACCAAGGTCGGCCAGGCGCTGACCGCCGACCTCGCCTTCGACGTGCTGACCGGGACGACTGATCCGGCGCTCGTGCCGGAGCCATCTACCTGGGCGATGATGCTGACCGGCTTCACTGGACTGGGCCTCGCCGGCTGGCGAGCTCGCCGCACTCGAATGGCGCAAACCTCAAGCGCCGGCTGACCGTCTGAGCTGGCGCGCGGCGCGCAGCGCTGGATACATACGCTCCCCCCCAAAATCGTCCTCGCCGCTTAGCGGCCGAGCCGGGCGGGAAACTCCATGTTGCCTCAGGACTTGGGGCTTGTCGAGGCGAGAGCGCCGCGCCTTCACCGGCCGAGCACGGCGATCAAATTGTCGACGCCGACCGGCGAAATCCGGAACATCCCCGAATAGGGCTGACTGAACTCGAGAATGAGGTAGATCGCGCTGGCGACCGTGATCGCGCCAAGCGCCTCGACGGCGACGCTGAGCCCGTTGAACGCTCCCAGCAATCCGAAGCTCATGAACAGCAGCGCCGCCCATCCGATGACCACAAAAAGGAGAAGCTTTGGCACTGGATTGGCCAATTGACGGGTCATCAGCAAGGTCGTTTCCACCACCTGCATGAAATTGGGCATGGCCGTCGTGATAAGCTGCTTCTGTTGATCTGTGGTGGGTTCGAGGGTGGCGAAAAAACTTATGATGTCATGCAGATCCGCGCGCAGCTGCGCATGAGGTGTCACGCCGATCGCCTGACCGCCCCAAAAACGATCGCGCGCGCGCACGACCGCCGCTCGCAGCAAATCGCGTCCCCGATCCGCTTCCGGCCCGTATTGCTCAAGGGAAAAGTCCAGCTTCAGGATCAGCGGCCCCAGCGACTGCGATTCCGTGTTCTGGTTGGTGTAGAGGCGGTAGGTCGTCCATATCAGCAGGCCGAGCACCAGAGCCAGCAGCAAGGTCACGAAACCGATGATCGAGCCGATCATATCCTTCGCGCCAGCGACATCCTGGACCGGCAGCAGCCATTGAAGGAAGAAGCCGAACAGTCCGCTCACGAAGGTCAGCAGCGCCACGATCAGGGTTCTGGCCAAAGGAGTCACGCGTCGCCTCCGGCAGCGAAGACCGAAGTACTATCGCCACGCTCCAACGCCTTGAACCTCCCTACCGCCATCCGGGTTGCCGATCATCGGTATTGTATTTTAATACCATTCCGGAATTGATAAATCAAACGAGGGTCGTCTTAACGAGACGTCTGGCGACGCGTCAGGCGGTCTCGGCTGCACGCCCCGCGCTGTCGCGGCGGGGGCCGATCGGAAGCGGATCCCCGGTCAGGCTTGGCTCTGTACGCCCGCCTGCTCGACGCGGATAGCGGCTTCGACCTTCTCCGCGCCGCCGCTATGGGCTGAGCGGGTCATCGCGCCGTCCTGGCCGTCGAAGCCGATGGCGACGCGGACATAGCGCTCGTCCGGACAGATTGGGACGGTCGCATCGAAGGCGACCCAACCCAGTTCCGAAATATGGGCCTCGGCCCATTCATGCGCGCCCGCCTCGGCGGAGCCGTCGGCGAGGCGATAGCCCGCGACGAAGCGGGCGGGAATTCCGCGCCAGCGCGCGCAAGCGATGAAGATGTGGGCGAAGTCGCGGGCTCGCGCGCGCCTCAGCGCGAAAGCTTCGATGGCGGAACCGGCGGCGTCCTTCTCGTCCGGGTGGTGGGGCAAGCCCTCATGCAGGGCGGCCATCAACCGATGCATCGTATCGAGCGGGCTGGCGCCGCCGCTTGTCGCCTCGGCGGCGAAGGCGCGCAGCGTCCCGTTGAGTTGGGCAAGCGGGCTGTCGCGCAGGTACATCTCGGGCGGCAGTCTTTCCGCAGCGCCCCGGACGACGCCGGCCGCGTCGCTCGTCTCGACTTCACCCACCGCCGATATCGTCACCCGCTCGATCGGTCCGTAATGGGAGTAGGAGGTGACCGCGTTGCCATGCGCATCCTCGGTCTCGCGCCGCGCCCCGTCGGCATCGATGTCGACCCGCCAGCGGAGCACGTACTGGCTGTCGAAGGACAGCGGCGTCAGCCTCAGGATCTGGTTGACCGTTCGGGCCGACGGATCGAAGCGATGGACAATCTGGTGCGAAACCCTGATCCGCATGTTGGAAGTCGCGCCGCCTTCAGTTGAAGAGATATTGATCCGAGATCGTGGCCGAGAGGCGCGCGTTGTCCTCGATGAATCCAGTGATGAACTCGTGCAATCCGCCCTGGAAGATCTCGGTCATGCTCGACCGCTCGAGCTTGGCGTACATCGCCCGCGCCTGGCGCTGAGCGAGACCACTGCGCCCGTCGTCGCGGGCGAGCGCGTCGAGCGCGCGGTCAATGCTCTCGTAGCAGGAGATCAGTGAGCGCGGCATCGCGGACTTCAGGATCAGGAGGTCGGCAATCAGCCACGGCTTCACCCGATCGCGATAGACCCAGTGGTAGGCGGTAGCCGCCGAAACCGCGCGCAGGATCGCCACCCACTGGAAGTAGTCGAGCGGGCCGCCAACGGTTTCCGTCGAGGGCAGGAGCAGATGATATTTGACGTCGAGCAGGCGCGCCGTGTTGTCCGCCCGCTCGACGAAGACGCCGAGGCGATTGAACCAATAGGCTTCGTTGCGCAGCATGGTGCGGTAGCACGCGCCGTCGAAATCGAGAGAAGCTTTCTTCACATAGTCGAGAAAGCGCATCAGCTCCTCGCGGCCAAGCGCGCGGTTGACGCGACGGCTGGTCTCGAACCGCTTGAGTTCGAGCCAAGCATCATTAATAGCCGTCCAGGTTTCTGCGGTCAGCGCGGTGCGCACCGCGCGTCCGGCGGCGCGCGCGTTTTCCAGGCAATTGCGGATCGAGGAAGAATTCGTGAGGTCGAAGGTCAAATATTCAATGGCGGCCTCTTCGCTCAGCACGCCATGCTTTTCCACGAAGCTTTCATGGGCGCCGGCGGCATTGAGCGCGCCTTCCCACTCGCCGACCTGCTCGCTGTCAGTCTTCGGCAGATATTCGAGCCGGAGTGTCGCCTCGATGGTGCGGGCGATGTAGTCAGCCCGCTCCATCGAGCGGGCGAGCCAGAATAGGTTGTCGGCCGTCCGGGCGAGCATGGACGTCAAGCTGAGCCTTCCGGATCGTCGACGATCCAGGTGTCCTTGGTGCCGCCGCCCTGGCTCGAGTTGACGACCAGTGATCCCTCCTTCAGCGCGACGCGGGTGAGGCCGCCAGGCACAATGCGCACGCCGTCCGCTCCCGAGAGGACGAAGGGCCGCAGGTCCACGTGGCGAGCCGCCACGCCGCCGTCGAACGAGGCCGGACAGGTGGACAAAGCCAGCGTCGGTTGGGCGATGTAGTTGCTGGGATCGGCCATGATCTTGGCGCCGAATTGCTCGCGCTGCGCAGCGGTCGAATGCGGGCCAACCAGCATGCCGTAACCGCCCGAACCGTTGACTTCCTTGACCACCAGCTGATCGAGCCGCTCCATCACATATTTGAGCGATGTGGGCTCCCGGCAACGGTACGTCGGCACGTTCTTGAGCAGCGGTTCCTCGGAAAGATAGAAACGGATCAGCTCCGGCATATAACAGTAAATCGCCTTGTCGTCGGCGATTCCGGTTCCGATTGCATTGGCGATCGTCACATTGCCCGCCAAATAGGCGCCGACCAGTCCAGGCACGCCCAGCACAGAGGCCGGATTGAAGACCAGAGGGTCCAGAAAATCATCATCGACCCGCCGATAGATGACATCGACCCGGCGGGGCCCAAGCGTGGTGCGCATGAAAACCTGATCATCCTCGACGAACAGGTCGCGGCCCTCGACCAGTTCCACCCCGAGCTTGTCGGCGAGAAACGAATGCTCGTAATAGGCGGAATTGAACGCGCCCGGCGTCAGGATAACGATCGTCGCCTCGCCGCCATTGAGCCGCGGCGCGACCGAGCGCAAGCAGGCGAGCAGCTGATCGGGATAATCGTCCACTGGAGCGACGCTGTGGCGGGCGAACAGGTCGGGCAGGAGCCGCATTGTGACTTCCCGATTTTCCAGCATGTACGACACACCCGACGGCGTGCGCGCATTGTCCTCGAGGACGTAAAATTCGTCGGCGTCGACCCGCACAATGTCGACGCCGGCAATGTGCACCCAGATGTCGTGGGGCGCACGCTGGCCGATCATTTCCGGTCGATAGTAGGGATTGCACAGAATCAGTTCTGGCGGGATGATCAATTCCCTGAAAATGGCGCGCTTTCCGTAGATATCCGTGAGGAACATGTTGAGGGCCCGCACACGCTGGGTGAGCCCAGCCTCAAGCTTGCGCCACTCCGCCTGCGATATGAGACGGGGAACGATGTCGAATGGGATCAGGCGCTCGGCGGCATCCTTGTCCCCATAGACGCCGAAGGTAATGCCGATGCGGCGGAACATATATTCCGCCTGGACGCGGCGAGAGGCGAGCAGTTCGGGCGGCGTTTCTTCGAGCCAGCGAGCGACTTGGCGATAGAGCGGCCTCGTCTCGCCCGACGCAATGCCCATCTCGTCGAACGCCGTCATACCGCCTGTCCTTACCCCATTTACTCGCGTCGTCGGGCTTGAACGACGCTCGGTCTCGGTGGATCGAGCGTCGCAACTTCCGTGCCGCAAGCGCGCTGAAGCGCCTCGGCGCCACTCATCGGAACCTCGGTCGGCCACGCCGTAAAATCCGCCTCAACGTCGAGCGCTTCGGCGAGCCGGAACCGGAACGTATCGCGCGGGATCTCCACCACGCCGAGGCTCGCCAGGTGCTCGGTCGAAAATTGCGCGTCGAGCAATCGGAAGCCGCCGGTCCGAAGGCGTGCGAACAGATGCACGAGCGCGACCTTCGAGGCGTCGCGAACGCGATGAAACATGCTTTCGCCAAAGAAGGCGCCGCGCAGGCTCACCCCATAAAGGCCGCCGACCATGGTGTCGCCCTCGTAGGCCTCGATGGAATGCGCATGGCCGGCGGCGAACAATTCGCCATACAGCCGCACGATCTCGTCGTTGATCCAGGTCTTCTCACGCTCGGCGCAAGCGCGCACGACTGTTTCGAACGCGCGGTCGGCGACCACCCGGAAGTGATCGGACCGCACCGTCTTGGCGAGGCTGCGCGAGACGATGAGCCCGTCGAGCGGGAAGACGCCCCGCTCCTGCGGCTCGACCCAGAACAAGTCCTTCGCGTCACGACTTTCGGCCATCGGAAAGACGCCGATGGAATAGGCCCGGAGCAGGATGTCCGCCGTCAGTTCGAATTTTCGCCCCGCGGTTTTCATGTTCGCAATCGTGGAACCGTCCGCGCAGGCAGTCAAGCCGGCGAGCCGGCGCCCGCCGTGGCGCCTGCGCGGGCCTCCGGGGGCTCGATCCGCTTGCTCATATGGACCGTGGTTCCGCCACGAAACGGTTCGGTGCGGTCTATGGAATAGCCACGCCTGGCATAGAGTTCGAGATTGGCCGCGAAAGCCTGATTGGTCAGCAGGCGGATTTCCGGGCAGCCAGCCTGAACGGCGCGGTGCTCGGCATGGTCAAGCAGCAGGCGACCAAAGCCCTTGCCCTGCTGCCCAGGCGCAACCGCGACATTCTCGATCCACAGATGACCGGGTCGTAGGATCGTCTCGACGAGGCCGGCGAGCGCGCCGTCGACGATGAGAAGGTCGATCGTGTGCTCGTCGACCGCGCGCTCATAATCGGCCTGCATGGGCAACGGCTCCCGCCCGATCAGCGCGACCCATTTGGCGTAGGCTGCGCGCGTCAGATCGCGAATCCTCGCCGCGTCCGCGAGAACCGCGGGCCGGATTTCGACATTGGAGGCGGGCGAGATCACAGGCCCTGATTATTGCCAAGCGATAAGCGTCGGCAAGGCGACGCGGCGATTGCTGAACCGTGAGACGCGCTTTTGCGCCTGTGATAGACTGAGCATGAGAGCGCGGCTTCGTCGCCGCTGAAAGAGGAGCGTTGGAATTATGGGATCGGCTGTCCGGGTCACGTCCGCCGCCGAGGGTCTGCCGCGCCGGCGCTTCATGGTCGCTGAAGTGGAAGCGATGGTCGCTGCAGGCGTAATGGAGGAGGACGAACGGGTCGAGCTGATCGGGGGGGAATTGGTTCCGATGTCACCCAAAGGAAACCAGCACGAGGTTGTGAAGGCCGCGCTCCTCCAAAGGTGGTACCGCGCCACTCCCGACGAGTTCAGCTTAGTTCCCGAAACCACTTTTCGCCTCAGTGAGGACACCTATCTCGAGCCCGACGTCGTCGTTTATTCCCGCGCGACTGGCATAAGAGGCCTCAGCGCGAACAATGTCTTGCTAGTGGTCGAGATCGCGGACTCCTCGCTCCGCTACGACATCGGGCGCAAGGCGGCGCTCTACGCCAGCTTCGGGATTCGCGAGCTGTGGGTGATCGACGCGGTTCGGCTGATGACCCGAGTGTTTCGCGAGCCGGCCGCGAACGGTTATCGGGACGCGCGCGACTTCGGCCCCACTGACCAGCTCGCGCCGTCGGTTGCGCCGGGGGCGTTCACGCTACGGCTGGATGAGTTCGAGCTGAGCTAGGGCGAAGCCACCTCACGCCTGCATCTTGAGCTTCACCACATTGTGCAGCGTCTGGTCGGCGGTCTCGAAAAAGCGCCGGATCCCCCGCGCAGCCTGGCGGATGCGCTGCTCGTTCTCGACCAGCGCGAGGCGCACGTAGTCGTCGCCGTGCTCGCCAAAACCGACGCCCGGCGCGACCGCGACATCGGCCTTCTCGATCAAGAGCTTCGAGAATTCCAGGCTGCCCAGATGGCGGAACCGTTCGGGCACCGGAGTCCAGGCGAACATCGACGCGCTCGGTTTGTCGATCGCCCAGCCGGCGGCGGCGAAGCTCTCGATCATGACGTCGCGCCGGCGCTTATAAGTCGCGCGCATCTCGCGCACGCAATCGTCGGGACCGTTCAACGCTGCGGCGGCAGCGACCTGGATCGGCGTATAGGCGCCATAGTCGAGATAGGATTTGACGCGCGCGAGCGCCGCAAGCAGCCGCTCGTTGCCGACCGCAAAGCCGATCCGCCAGCCCGCCATCGAAAAGGTCTTCGACATCGAAGTGAACTCGACCGCGACCTCGAAGGCGCCGGGCGCCTGCAGGATCGACGGAGGCGGCTCGTCTTCGAAATAGACTTCAGCATACGCAATGTCGGACAGCACGAAAATCTCGTGCTTCTTCGCAAACAACACCAGGTCCCGATAGAAGTCGAGCGAGGCGACCATCGCGGTCGGGTTGGACGGATAGCAGACCACGACCGCGATCGGCTTCGGGATCGAATGGGCGATCGCGCGCTCGAGCGCGACGAAGAACTCAGGGCCCGGCTCAGCCGGCACCGAGCGGATGACGCCGCCGGCCATCAGGAAGCCGAAGGCGTGGATCGGATAAGACGGATTGGGCACCAACACGACATCGCCCGGCGCGGTGATCGCCTGGGCCATGTTGGCGAAGCCTTCCTTCGAGCCGAGGGTGGCGACCACTTGCGTCTCGGGGTCGAGCTTGACCCCGAACCGGCGCGCGTAATAGCCCGCCTGAGCGCGGCGGAGTCCGGCAATGCCTTTCGAGGCCGAATAGCGGTCGGTGCGCGGCTTGCCGACCGTTTCAACGAGCTTGTCGATCACGTGCTTGGGCGCGGGCAAGTCGGGATTGCCCATGCCGAGATCGACGATGTCGGCGCCGGCGGCGCGGGCCTTGGCCTTGAGCTTGTTGACCTGCTCGAAGACATAAGGCGGCAAGCGCCGCACCCGGTGAAAATCGCTCATCGCAGCCACTGGCCTTGGGTCTGATCCCGATTCGTCGATCGAAGCGCCGACATGGGCCTGTAGCATCGGAAGCCCAAAGGCGGCAAACGGGATATCTTTATTGCTGGGCGCTGGGAGCCTTCGGTTTCGGCTTTTTTTGCGCCGCCTGTTGCTCCGCCATCGCCTTGGCGGCGGGCGCAAAGCCCTGCCGCAGCGTATCGTGCTGCTTCTGAACCCCATCGAGGTCGCCTTTGACCGCCTTAAGTTCAGCGCCTTTCAAAACCGGCCGCGCTGGCTCGGGCGGTGGCTGGAACACAGGAATATAGTCGGGGGCCGCGCCCGGCCGCGTCTTGTTGACAAAATCGACCGGCGGCCCGACGTCGGTGGCGAATCCAAACACCTTGAACGCCTGTTTCAAGATGCTGTCCTGCTGCTGGGCGTAAACATCCGAGCCGGAAGCGAAAAGCGCGGCAAGGGCGAGGAGCCCGGCCAGTCCGATCCTCCGGACGCTGGGTCCGCCGCGTTCGGCACAAATCGTGCAAAACATTTTTCTGTCCGAAAAGTGTTGTTGGCTTCGCGGACAGGTACTGACCTATTATGACCAAAACGGGACTAAGCCTCCCGCCCGGACTCGACAGGAAACGCTCGTTATGGCCAAGACCCCAAGCCAGCCAAGGGCGCGCGGCAAGTCCAAGCCGGCCAAGGCCGCGCCCGGAAACCCCGTCGCGAGCCTCTCCAAGCGACAATCGCGCGGCGACCGACCTCCTCCGGACCACAAAGCGTCTGCCACGAAAAACGTTCAGCGGCGAGCCGACCCGCCGGCGTCCAAGGTTGCCGCCGCCACAGCGCGGGCCTCCGCACGAGCTTCGAAGAAAAAGCAATCGCCCCCTAAGCGTCGCCAGGCTGAAGGGCGGCGCGCAGGCGAAATTGAGACCACAGCCGCTCTCGCGGAGCCGATTTGCTCGACCGTCGCCGCCGCGCCGCCCGCGCTGGCAAGGGAGCTTGCGCCGCTTCCGGCGGCCCTTGCTGAGGCGACCAGCACGCACGGCCAATCTCCCGCCCTCGATGTGGAGGCGCTCGCACACAACATCGCGCTGGCCATCGAGCACGGCGGCAAGGCGCTGGCCGCTTATATGGCTCCAAGGCAGAGCGGCGAGATCAAGGCTACGATCGTCGATGATATTGGCGAGATGGCGCGCTCCATCGGTCGGGTGGTCGATTATTACATGACCGATCCCCAACGGGCGTTCGCGGCGCAAACGGCGCTGAGCAAGCAATTCGTCGACCTCTGGGCTTCGACGCTGCATCGCCTCCAGGGCGAACAGGCGCCGCCGGTCGCCGCGCCCGAAGCTGGTGACAAGCGCTTCGCCGATGCCGCGTGGCGCGACAATCCGTATTTCGATTTCATCAAGCAGGCTTACGTGCTGACGGCGCGCTGGGCCGACGATCTGGTCAAGCGCGCCGACGAGCTCGATCCGCACGAGCGCGAGAAGGCGCAGTTCTACTTGCGGCAGGTCACGGCCGCCCTCTCGCCCTCGAACTTCCTTGCCACCAATCCGGAACTCCTGCGCACGACGCTCGCCGAGAGCGGCGAGAACCTCGTGCGGGGCTTGAAGATGCTGGCCGAGGACATCCATGCGGGCCATGGCAACTTGCGCATTCGCCAGTCGGACGCGCGCACCTTCCAGCTCGGCGTCAACATGGCGGCGACACCGGGCAAGGTGGTTTTTCGCAACGCGCTGATGGAGCTCATCCAGTACGAGCCGACCACGCCTCAAGTCTATAAGCGCCCGCTGCTCATCGTGCCGCCCTGGATCAACAAGTTCTACATTCTCGACCTCAATCCCGAGAAGTCGTTCATCCGCTGGGCGGTCGCGCAGGGCTTGACCGTGTTTGTGATCTCCTGGGTCAATCCCGACGAACGCCACGCCGACAAGGATTTCGGCAGCTATATGGGTGAGGGCGTCCTCACCGCCGTCGACTGCATCGAGCAGGCGACAGGCGAACGTGAGCTTGCCGGGGTCGGCTATTGCGTCGGCGGCACGCTGGTCGCGGCAACGCTCGCGTACATGGCCGCGGCCGGCGACAAGCGCATCACTGGCGCGACGTTCTTCGCCACCCAGATCGACTTCGCCGATCCCGGCGAGCTCAAGGTGTTCGTCGACGCAGAGCAATTGAAAGCGGTCGAGGAGCGAATGGCCGAGCGCGGCTATCTGGAAGGCTCGGCGATGGCCAACGCCTTCAACATGCTGAGGCCGAACGACCTCATCTGGTCCTATTACGTCAACAATTATCTCAAGGGCAAAGAGCCCATGCCGTTCGACTTGCTGGTCTGGAATTCGGACTCGACCCGCATGCCCGCCGCCAACCACAAGTTCTATCTGCGCCACTGCTATTTGCAGAACGATCTGTCGAACGGACGGATGGAGCTGAACGGCAGGACGCTCGATCTTAAGAAGGTGACGATCCCGGTCTATGAATTGGCCACGAAGGAAGATCACATCGCCCCTGCCCGGTCGGCGTTTACGGGGGCCAAGTCGTTTGGCGGGCCAGTGCGCTACGTGATGGCGGGGTCGGGCCATATCGCTGGCGTCGTCAATCCGCCTGCCAAGACGAAATACCAATACTGGTCGGGCGGCCCGCCCGAGGGCCAGTTCGACGATTGGGTCGCGAAAGCCAAGGAGACGCCTGGCTCGTGGTGGCCCGACTGGCTCGCTTGGCTGACGGCCCAGGCGCCGGAAAAGGTCCCGGCTCGCAAGCCCGGAGACGGAAAGCTCAAACCACTGGGCGACGCGCCGGGGGACTATGTGCGGGTGAAGTCCTAACAAGACAGCGAGCGTAGCAAGCGCACGAGCCTAACATGCCGACGATTTTGCGTCCGGGCGCGCTACGGTTCTTTTTCTACAGCCTGGAAAACGCCGAGCCGCCGCACGTCCATGTCGAAAGCGGGGACGCTACGGCCAAGTATTGGCTCGAACCCCCGCGGAACTGGCGCGGTCGCGCGGATTTAGAGCGAGTGAATTGACGCGGCTCCGCGCGACAATTATCGAGCATCGTCACGAATTCTTGGAGGCTTGGCATGCCCATTTCGGCAAATCGGCTTGACGTCCAGGCGCTGAACGTCGAATTCGTCGACGCTTCAATCCGCGTCATCCTGGACGACGGCCGAGAAATATCGGTGCCGCTCGCGTGGTTTCCTCGGTTGCGCGACGCCTCGGATGCGCAACGCGCAAACTGGCGCCTGATCGGCCGTGGTGAGGGCGTCCATTGGCCGGACCTCGATGAGGACGTGTCGGTCAACGCATTGCTGGGGTTGCCGACCTAAGCTGGGCTGCGGCGAAAAAAGGCCGCTGGGGAGGAACCAACAATGCTCTACGGACTTGCGCTATTGGCCGGCGTCGTGGCCGGTTCGCGCGTTTTCACGGCACTTGCCGCCGTCAGCTGGGCGGCGAGACTGGGTTATCTCAATCTCGACGGCTCCTGGCTCGCATTCATGGGCTATGCCTGGACGCCGTGGATCTTCACTCTGCTGGCGATCGTCGAACTGGTCACGGACCAGATGCCCTCGACGCCAAGCCGAAAAGTCCCCATGCAGTTTGGGGCCCGCGTTGTCGGCGGCGCCCTCTCAGGCGCGACGATCGGCGCGGCCGCTGGCTCCTGGATCATCGGCCTTATAGCCGGCGTGATCGGCGCGGTGGTCGGAACCTTCGGCGGCGCGGAAATTCGTAGCTCCATGGCGAAGGCGTTTGGTCGCGACACGCCAGCTGCATTCATCGAGGACGCCGGCGCCATCGTCCTTGGGCTCATCATCATCTGGGCGTTCCGATGAACCGCCATTTCGATGCGATCGTGATCGGCGCCGGACAGGCTGGGCCGCCGATGGTCGGCCGGCTTGCGGCTGCGGGCCAGAAGGTCGCGCTGATCGAGCGCGATCTGATTGGCGGCACTTGCGTCAACACCGGCTGCACGCCGACCAAGACGCTGGTCGCGAGCGCCTATGCGGCTCACCTTGCGCGGCGGGCCATGGATTTCGGCGTGAAGGTCGGGCCGGTCGGCATTGATTTCGCCGCCGTCATGGCGCGCAAGAACGCAGTGGTCGGCAACTCCCGCTCGCGTCTTACGGCGTGGTTGGAAGGCATGGCGAATTGCACGGTCATCCGAAGCCACGCCCGCTTCCTTTCGCCCACGACAATCCAGGTCGGCGACGAGACGCTCGAGGCCGAACGCTTCTTCATCAATGTCGGCGGCCGAGCTTTGGCGCCAGACTTCCCTGGGATCGATCAGGTCAAGAACTCTCACCAACACCACGCTGCTCGAACTCGACGCCCTGCCCCAGCGCCTTGTCGTCGTGGGCGGAAGCTACGTTGGGCTGGAATTCGCACAAGTCTTTCGACGGCTGGGCGCGGAAGTGACGGTGGTTGAAAAAGCGTCACGGCTGGTTTCCCGCGAGGACGAAGAGGTCTCGGATGCGATCCGCGAAATCCTGGAGGCGGAAGGCATAGAAATTCGCCTTCAGTCCGAATGCATCCGGTTCGAACCGCGGGCTGCGGAGATCGCGGTCGGCGTCAATTGCGCGTTTGGCGAACCCGAGGTCATAGGCTCCCACGTCCTGCTCGCCGTCGGCCGTCGCCCCAACACCGACGACCTTGGCCTCGACGCCGCTGGCGTGAAGGTCGACGCACACGGCTATATCGTCGTCGACGAGTCCTTGAAGAGCAGCGTGCCCCACATCTGGGCGCTCGGCGATTGCAACGGGCGCGGCGCCTTCACCCACACTTCGTACAACGATTACGAGATCGCCGCGGCGAACCTGCTCGACGGCGCCGCGCGCAAGGTGAGCGATCGCATTCCCGTTTACGCGCTCTATGTCGATCCGCCGCTCGGCCGGGTCGGCCTGAGCGAGGCCGACGCGCGAGCCAAAGGCCATACGGTCCGCATCGGCCGCCGGCCAATGACCCGCGTCGGCCGTGCTGTCGAAAAAGGGGAAACGCAAGGGTTCATGAAGGTCGTGGTCGACCGCGACACCGATGCAATCCTTGGCGCTGCGATCCTTGGCGTCGGAGGCGACGAAGCCGTCCATGGCGTGATCCAGGCGATGGCCGCGGGTGTGACGGCTTCCGCCTATACCCGCATGGTCGCGATCCATCCGACGGTCTCCGAGCTTGTGCCAACGACTTTCGGCGAACTTTCGCCCTAAATCCGCTTTCGTCCGGCCGTTTTGTGCTAGGCTGGGTCAGATTGTCGGAGGGGAGAACGGACATTGCCCGAAGCGTTCCGAACGGCTCCGCGCAATCCTATTGGATCGCTCGCGCTGATCGCCGGCGTCGTCGCGTTCGTCGCCGCAACCTTCGCCTATACGGCCGGATGGTTCTCGCCGGACCGCCTCACGCCGCAGAAGCTTGTTGACGGTTTCGCCGGGCCCTCAGGACCGCCGCTCGGCCACCGGCGCAATCATGCCAAGGGAATTTGCTTCACAGGAATGTTCGAGGCGAACGGCGCCGGATCTGAGCTGTCGCACGCTCAGGTGTTCGCCAAAGGTCAGTATCCCGTGATCGGGCGCTTCAATCTGGGCACGCCGAACCCTGACGCCGACAATTCCAAGGAGCGCGTGCGCGGCTTGGGCCTCATGATCTCCACCCCGAACGGCCAGCAATGGCGGATGGCGATGATCGACCCGCCGTTCTTCCCCGTGGCGTCGGTCGAGGCTTTCCGCGCGCTCCAAATCGCGTCCGCAAGCAAGGAGCCTGACGCGATGGCGAAGTTCGCCGGCGCCCATCCCGAGATCGCGGCCTTCGGCGGTTGGGCGAAGAGCGCGCCCTGGACCGGCAGCTACGCCGAGGAGCCTTACAACGCCCTCAATGCCTTTGTCTTCACCGACAGTTCCGGAAACGACCACACGGTGCGCTGGTCTCTGACGCCGGCGGCGCAGCCAGTTCCGGTCCCGCCCGAGGAGCTCGCGAAGCGCGGGCCGAACTTCCTCGAAACCGAGATTACGGACCGCATCAAAAAAGGTCCGGCGCGTTGGACGATGAAGGTCACCGTCGCCAACGCCGGGGATCAGACCTCGGACCCGAGCAAGGCCTGGCCGCAGGACCGCCGCAGCGTCGAGGTTGGCACACTCACCGTCGACAAGATCGAAGCCGAAGCGGACGGCCCTTGCCGCGACATCAATTTCGATCCGACCGTCCTGCCGAGCGGCATAAGGACGTCGGACGATCCGTTCCCCGCCGCCCGCTCATCGGCCTACAGGGTCTCCTACGACCGCCGCACGGCCGAGGAGAAAGACTATCCGCGAACTGCCACCGGAGCCGCCCAATGACGAACGTTCAGCGGATTCGCCCGATCAAGATCATTCAACGCTTCAACCCCCTGCAGCGAACGCTGCATTGGCTCATGGCCGTCTGCATTCTGGCGATGCTGTTCATCGGCGTCGGCATGGCGTCGACCGTGGCGTCGGAATATTTGACGCTCGTGAACATTCATAAACCACTTGGGATCTTGATCCTGATCCTCGCGCTGATCCGCCTCGTTGTGCGTCTGCGCTACGGCGCCCCACCCCTGCCGCTCGACCTGCCCGAACCCATGAAGCTTGCGGCCTATCTCTCGCACTATGCGCTCTACGCGCTCATGATCGCGATGCCGCTGATCGGCTGGGCAATGCTGTCGGCCGCTGACTATCCCGTCACATTGTGGCCCAGCCTTTGGCTGCCGCAGATCGTGCCGCAAAGCGCGAGCTTGCATACGCTCTTGTGGAACGCGCATTTCTATCTGGCCTTCCTGTTCTTCGCCCTGATCCTTATGCATCTCGCCGCCGGGCTGTTCCACGCGCTGATCCGCCGCGACGGGGTGTTCGATGCGATGGGCCCCCATTTGACGCATGACGAGATCGCGCCGGCAGAGTGATTCGGGATCGTGGACCGACGTCAAATCCAATGACCTCGTCCTGAGGGCGATGCGGAGCATCGCGTCTCGAAGGATGATCCAGCTCGTTCCATGATTTGCGCCTTCTGGAGTATCCTTCGAGGCCGCTTCGCGGCGCCTCAGGACGAGATGGTTGAAGTCGCAGACTGCTTTGCGGGACCGAAAAGGCGCGCTGCGGCGGGTCTCTTGACAAAAATACCAACCAGTTGGTACGGTATGGAATGACCGAATCTCTCTACCGATGGGTGATCGTTGCGGCGGGCGGCCTTCTGGGCTGCGTGGCGATCGGCGCGATGTTTTCCTTACCCGTCCTGCTGCAGCCGATCGCCAAGGACACCGGCTGGTCGGTGACCGGCGTGTCGAGCGCCATGACCATTGGCTTCCTCGCCATGGCGTTCGGCAGCATGGCATGGGGCAACCTCTCCGATCGGTTCGGTCCGCGCGCGATTGTCCTGACGGGCGCGATCATTCTGGCACTCAGCCTGGCTCTCGCGTCCCAGGCGACGTCGCTTCTCGCGTTTCAGCTCGTCTTCGGACTGCTCGTGGGCGCGAGCGCGGCGGCCATCATCGTGCCGATGATGGCCTGCGTCACCGGCTGGTTCGACACGCATCGCAGCCTTGCCGTGTCGCTCGTCTCGGCGGGCATGGGCATGGCGCCGATGACGATGGCGCCGTTGGCCGCATGGCTCGTTTCAACCATGAGCTGGCGAACCACGCTCGAGATCCTCGCCGGGGTCGCCGCACTCCTCATGATCCCGGCGGCGCTACTAGTGCGCCGGCCTCCGGCGCTCGTCGGCGCCATCGCCGCGCCGGCGAGCGGTCCACAATCGGGCATGTCGGTCAGCGAAGCGTTGCGCTCTCCGCAATTCGTCGTCCTCGTGCTCACCAATTTCTTCTGCTGCGCAACGCATTCCGGCCCGATCTTTCATACCGTGAGCTACGCGCAAACTTGCGGCATCCCGCTCGTGGCCGCGGTTTCGATCTACAGCGTCGAGGGCCTTGCGGGCATGGGCGGCCGGATCGGCTTCGGCTTGGCGGGCGATCGGTTCAGCGCCAAGCGCGTTCTGGTCTTCGGCCTGCTTGCGCAGGCGTTCGGCGCGCTCGCCTACGTCTTCGCCCGAGGCCTGGGCGAGTTCTATACTGTGGCGGCGATCTTCGGCTTCATCTACGCCGGCGTCATGCCGCTCTATGCGGTTCTGGCGCGTGAAAACTTTCCGCTCCGGATGATGGGAACCGTCATCGGCGGAACGGCGATGGCCGGCAGCCTCGGCATGGCGCTGGGACCGCTGGCCGGGGGGCTCATCTACGACGCTCTCGCCAGCTACACGTGGCTCTACATCGGCTCCTGGGCGATGGGGATCGGCGCCTTCCTGATCGCCATGACCTTCAGGCCGTTGCCAAAAGCGCAGCGGACATTCGAGCCGGCGCCGGCCTGAGCATCATGAACTCGCGGCTCTAGAGTCGAACTGCGAAGCTTCGCTCCAGAGGGGCGGATGACGCCTCCTCCTGCTTGTCCGTCTCCTCATGTTTCGCCTGCCGCAGCGAGCTCCACGAAAAGATGAAGAGGCTTACCGCCGTGAGCCCAAGCCCGGCGAAAAACGGCCATCCCGCCTCAAAGCGCAAGCCTTCGATCCATGGCGACAGGCAAAACGCAATGAGCGCCGCGATCCCCGGCTCCAGGTTCTGGAACATGGTGACGAAGCCATTGTCGTTGCCGGTGATGTTAAGCGCCTTTTGATAGAAGACCCTCCCGATCGTATCGGCGAGAATGATGCCCGAAACCATCAGGAGGGTGACCTCGATATGCGAAAATAGGGGTTCCCCGCGTGCGATCACCAGCATCGCCGTCACGGGTATCAGGACGGCGCAGCCCACAAGAATGTTCGCCGCAATCACGCCGGACGCATTCAAGTCCGAGAACCACTTGGACATGAGGGAGGCGCTCAGAACCGTGAAGATCGGGATCGGCAGCGCGAAGAGCCAGGATCCTTTCAGAAGCTCGGCGACGAGACCGGAACCGTCTTTCGTCTGACTCCAGGCCACGGCGGTTGCGCCAAGAAACGCCACGGCCGCGCAGAGTAAGAACACGAGGGGCGAGACTGGTATCGGCGTCCGGCTCAGGAGCAGCGCAACGAGCGCGCCCCAAAAGGGGGCGAGGTTAAGGATCGCCACGACAACGACTGGATGAGCGTGGCTGAGGCTGACGTTATAAAGGACGAGGCCCGCCGCGCTGACCGCGAAGATCACAGCCAATTTGCCATAGTTCGCCATCGACCCGAGCGTGCCAACAAGACCGCGGCGGCCGTCGGCGGAGATCAGCAAAAGCGGGACGGAGACGAGAAGGGCGATCTGGGTCAGGAAAAGGAACTGAATGATGCTCAACTGCTTGGCGGCAGGAGACGAGAGCGGCGCTTGAGCGGCGATAAGGACTGACGCCGCGAGCGCAAAAATGCTGCCGAGCGCGCGAGACGTCATTTGTTTGTGCATGCAATCAGTACGCAGGGCTCGGCATTTCCGCTCAGGGTTTGGTGAGAAGATCGCTCACGGAGCGATCACGCTTTCGTGATCACGGGCGACCGCATGGAGACAGAGCCACAGGCGCCAGGTGCGGCCGATCACCTCCCCTGTGAATGCGCAACAAGGGAATGTTGGCGCCAACCGGACTTGCCGTTGCATCCCACAGGTTTCGCCTCCTCGTGGGGCCTTTCGCAACATTGTGCTGCTGACAAGCAGAATATGCCGTATGGTATTCTCTTAGTCCATATCCACCCATGGTCCGCGATGAGCGAAAAAAAAGTACCGCAATCCGGACGCGCTCGCGAACCGTCGCAAGCGAAAGCGCGCAAAATGGCGAAATTGGCCTGGGCCCAGAGCTCCTTTGACTTGCTCGCGTCCGGTTACAGTCCCGAACAGATCGCGGAAGTCCGCAAGGTCAGCGTCCGAACGATCCGACGCGAGATCGATTCCGCCATCGCCGGTCGCAAACTCGACGCCCCCGACCGCTATGTTCATCTGCAGGTCGCGCGGCTGACCAAGGCGCTGCGTTTCGCCGACGCGGCGCTCGAGCGCGGAGACCTAAAAGCCGTGAAGGCGCTCGTCACAGTTGTTTCGGCGATGGATCGCTATCATGCGCTGAGCGACGCTTTGAGGGATCGCGCCAACCCCGGCTTATCGGTTCCGCACGAAATCGAAGCGCCGCCGCCGCTTCAGCTGTTCCATGCAGTTTCGCCTCCGGAAGAAACCTCGGCGGAGTCGGAGGCGCTGACGCAACTGCCACGTGGAGCTTCGGAACGGGGCCGAATCCCACGGACCTCATCCTGAGGGCCGCGCGCAGCGCGGCGTCTCGAAGGATGGTCCAGTTCGTACCTTCGTTTGCGCCTCCTGGAGTCGTCCTTCGAGGCCGCTTCGCGGCGCCTCAGGACGAGGGCGCTCGTTGGGTTCACCAACTTCACCCCAAGATGCGTAGCTGCGGCACGGACAGGTTTAGGCGCCTAAGCGACTGAAAACGATCGATCCCGACCAAAAGCGCGGGCTGTCGGGCGGGGGCTAGCCCTCGAACTTGTTGGTCTTCGGAAAGCCCTTTGGCGGCAGGCGGCCGGCTTCGGCGCGATTGCCGATCCATTCTTTAAGCTCGGGCCTGGCGACCGTGAACGTGCGCCCGGCCGAGTCGCGCCAGGTGAGGCCGTCGGCGATGGCGAAAATCCTGGCGTCGGAAATGCCGCCATCCTTGTAGCGTTGAAGCCGCGTGCCCTTGCCGCGCGCCATTTCGTTGAGCTGCGCAAACGGGAACACGAGCAGCCTGCGGTTCTGCCCGATGATTGCGGCATGGTCGCCGGCGGCGGACACGATCAGGGCGGCGGTCGCTGGCGCCGTGACGTTGAGCACCGCCCTACCCTTACGCGTCGAGGACAGAAGCTCGTCGTCGCCAACGATGAAGCCATTGCCGTCGCTCGACGCAATGAGGCGCTTCACGCCTGCCGCGTAAGCCCAGACGGCGACGATCGAAGCGCTCTCGTCGAGGTCGGCCATGAGACGGATCGGCTCGCCCTGCCCTCGTCCGCCGGGCAACTTGGAGGCCTCGAGCGTGAACACCTTGCCGTCGCTCGCCAGCACGAGAATCTTCGAGGTCGTTTCGGCGAAGAATGAGGTCTTCAATCCGTCGTCGCCCTTGAACGTGGCCGTGGACAAATCGGCGACCTGGCCTTTCATCGCCCGTATCCAGCCCTTCTGCGACACCACGATGGTCAAGGGTTCACGCTCGATCATCGCCTCGGCGAGATCGGAGACGATGACATCCGGCGCGGCTTCGAAACTGGTGCGCCGCCGACCGAGTTTGGTGTCGGGGCCGAATTTCTTTTTGACGTCGCGGATCTCGACCGCGATCATCTGCCATTGCTTCTTTTCGCTCGCGAGCAGCCCTTCGATCGTCGCTTTCTCACGTGTGAGGTCGTCCTGCTCCTTGCGCAGCGCCATTTCCTCGAGGCGGCGCAGGCTTCTTAAGCGCGTGTCGAGAACGTAGACGGCCTGCAGCTCTGACAGGCTGAAGCGGACTTTCAGCGCCTCTTTCGGATCATCGTCCTCGCGAACGATGCGGATGACCTCGTCAAGATTGAGAAAGACAACGATCATGCCGGCGAGCAGCTCGATCCGCTTGTCGATCGCCGCCAGCCGGTGACGCGAGCGGCGAACCAGAACGTTGCGGCGGTGATCGAGCCATTGCCTTAGCGCCTCGCCAAGCGAAACGACCCTGGGCGTGACGCCGTCGACCAGCACATTCATGTTGACCGAGACTCGCGCCTCGAGCTCGGTCAGCCTGAACAGGGATTCCATCAGTGTCTCGGCCTCGACCGCGCGAGTGCGCGGCTCGAGCACGATGCGCACGTCCTCGGTCAATTCGTCGCGGACGTCGGCGAGTAGCGGAATCTTGCGCTCGTTGAGAAGGTTGGCGATCTGCTCGATCAGCCGCGACTTCTGCACCCCGTAGGGAATTTCGTTGACGACCGCGACCCAACCGCCGCGGCCCGTATCCTCCTTCGTCCAGCGCGCGCGCACCCGAAAGGCGCCGCGGCCGGTCCGGTAAGTCTCGATGATCGCGGACTTGTCGTCGATGACCACGCCGCCGGTCGGAAAATCCGGACCGGGCACGAAAGTGGAAAGCGCCTGGGCGTCGGCGTCGGGGTGGGCGATCAGATAGAGCGCGGCGTCGCAAAGTTCGGCGATGTTGTGCGGAGGAATCGACGTCGCCATGCCGACCGCGATGCCCTGCGAGCCATTGGCGAGCAGGTTCGGCACGGCCGACGGCATGACGATCGGCTCTTTCGTGTCGCCCGAGTAATTGTCGCGCCAGTCGACCGAGTCTTCGTCGACGCCCTCCATGATGAGGCGCGCGACATCGGTCATGCGCGCCTCGGTGTAGCGGTAGGCGGCGGCGTTATCGCCGTCGATGTTGCCGAAATTCCCTTGGCCCTCGACGAGCGGATAGCGGGAGACGAAGTCCTGCGCGAGGCGCACCAGCGCCTCGTAGATCGCCTGGTCGCCGTGGGGATGGAACGAGCCCATCACGTCGCCGACGATTTTCGCGCATTTCTTGAAGGCCGTGCCGGGGTCGAGCCTGAGAATGTGCATGCCGTAGAGAATGCGGCGGTGCACGGGTTTAAGTCCGTCGCGGGCGTCGGGAAGCGCCCGGCCCATGATGGTCGACAGGGCATAGGCGAGATAACGCTCCTCGAGCGCATCACGCAGGTTGATGTCGATCGGAACCGAAGGCGGGGCCGGAGGCGGCGGAACAGGTCTGGCCATGGATTGCGGGTTACCCTGAGGCTTAAGTCGCGGCAAGGCTGAGGCCGACCGGCGCTAGAGAACATTTCCCGAACATGTGAATTCTTCCACCGACGTGCGCCGGGGTTGGCGGCACGCCGGAGCCGATAAACCTTGGGCCAACTCCTCAAATTTGTTGTGAACTCTCGCTTGCCCATTGAGCCGCTCAAGCAGAGCATTACATCACTGAGTCGAGCCGTCGGCATAAGACTTGCTGCGGCGGAGTTCAGCGTGGACTTGGGTTTAGAGGAGGAAGACTCCCGGGGATTCAGCATCACTCCAACTTGGAAACCCGCAGAGGGGACTGAGATGATTGCTCGAATCGCCGTATTATTGTTTGCTTTGTCCGCTGGCGGCGCGGACGCGCACGACTATTGGTCGAACGGAAAAGCCGTTCCCGACTGGGTGAAAGCTTCGTGCTGCGGTCCGGCGGACGCTCACCACCTTCGTCCCGAGCAGGTGCACCGGATCTCGGACGACTTTTACTCGGTCGATGGCTACGTCCGTCGCATTCCCGTCGACCAGGCGCTGCCTAGCCAGGATGGAGATTACTGGATCTTCTACCGGGACGATGGGGCGAACGGACAATCCGGCATCTACTGCTTCTTTGTGCCAATGGCCTTCTGAGTCCATCAGGGTTTGGTCGAGTCGGAGCGGCGCCCGAGGCGTTTCGGCAGCGTGCTTTTCTGTTAGGCGCCTCCCAGGGGGATGACGCGCGGCCTTCAGGCGCTTACATACCTGGCTCGCGGCCGGAGGTTCGCGGCCTCGGCCCGCGCGCGGCGCCGTCGCCGCCCCGCTAGCCGCGCGTTGCAGCGCGCCTAAGGGGAGGGGCCGGCGATGTCGCCGATGATATCGATCGCCGCTGTAACCAAACGTTACAAGTCCGGCCTCGTCGCCCTCGACGGGATCGACCTGGAGATTGCCAGAGGCGAGATTTTTGCGCTTCTGGGCCCGAACGGCGCCGGCAAGACGACCCTGATCGGCGTCGTCTGCGGCTCGGTCTCGATGACTTCGGGCAAAGTCCTGATTGACGGACACGACGTCGTCCGGGACTATCGCGCCGCCCGCTCGATTGTCGGGCTCGTGCCGCAAGAGATCGCGCTCGACATTTTCGCGACCGTCCACAAGGCGGCGACCTTCAGCCGTGGACTTTTCGGGCGGCCGCCCAATCCCGCCTATATCGAACAATTGCTGCACGAACTTTCGCTGTGGGACAAGCGAGACACGCGGATCGTCGAACTCTCGGGCGGCATGAAGCGGCGCGTCATGATCGCCAAGGCGCTGGCGCATGAACCGGATGTGCTGTTCCTCGACGAGCCGACCGCGGGTGTCGACGTCAACCTGCGCCGCGACATGTGGGCATTGGTCCGGCGGCTCCGCGGTGAGGGTGTCACCGTCATCCTGACGACGCATTACATCGAGGAAGCCGAGGAGATGGCCGACCGGGTCGGCGTCATCAACAACGGCCGGATCGTGCTTGTGGACGAGAAGACCGCGCTCATGCGCAAGCTCGGCAAGCGGCGGCTAACGCTCGCGTTGCAGAAACCCTTGGCCACGCTGCCAAAGGAACTGGCTGGCTGGCCGCTCGAGCTCGAGGACGGCGGCCGTCGCCTCTCCTATCGTTTCTCCGCGGGAGCGGAGGACACCGGGGTGCCCACGCTCCTGCGTCGGCTGAACGAGATTGGCGTCGATTTTAAGGATCTCGACACCAGCACAACCTCGCTCGAAGACATCTTTGTCGATCTGGTGGGACGCGCGGCATGACGGTTTCGGCGGTCAACCTGAGCGGCGTCTGGGCGATTTACCGCTCCGAGATGCAGCGGACGCAGCGCACGATTCTGCAGAGCGTGGCGACGCCCGTGATCACCACCGCGCTCTATTTCGTCGTGTTCGGGGCGGCGATCGGGGGGCGCATCCGCGAAGTCAGCGGCGTGAGCTACGGATCGTTCATCGTGCCCGGCCTCATGATGCTTTCGCTTCTGACTCAAAGCATCTCCAACGCCTCGATCGGCATCTACTTTCCCAAATTCACTGGCCAGATCTACGAGCTCCTCTCCGCGCCTTTATCCTCGATGGAGGCGGTTTGCGCCTATGTCGGGGCGGCGGCGACCAAGTCGATCGCGATCGGCCTCATCATTTTTATGACCGCGGCGTTGTTGGTGCCAGTGCGCGTCGAGCATCCATTCTGGATGATCGCCTTCCTTGCGCTGACCTCGATCGCGTTCAGCCTGTTCGGCTTCATCATCGGCATCTGGGCGAAAAACTTCGAACAACTTGCCGTGATCCCTTCGCTGGTGGTGACGCCGCTCACGTTTCTCGGCGGCGCGTTCTACTCGATCGATATGCTGCCCCCGTTCTGGCGCGCCGTCAGTCTGTTCAATCCCGTGGTCTATCTGATCAGCGGCTTTCGTTGGAGCTTCTATGGCCAGGGCGACGTCAGCGTCGCCGCGAGCCTCGGGTTCACGGCGCTGTTCATTGCCGTTTGCCTCGCGGTTTTGACCTGGATCTTCCGCACCGGATGGCGCCTCAAGCCGTGACGCGCCACACGCTCGAGAATTGACCCGACGTAGACTTCGGCCTCACTATCGCTCGAACATCCCCGCCACCGTTGGAGTCTCGCCATGCCTTCAGGCCTCATCATTGTCACCGGAGGTTCGCGCGGCATTGGCGCGGCCATCTGCCGCCGGCTCGCGGCGGACGGCCACGCGGTCGCCGTCAACTACGCCGTCGACGCGAAGGCCGCTGAGGCGACCGTGGCGGAGATCAAGAAGTCAGGCGGGCGGGCGCAGGCTTTCAAGGCCGATGTCTCGGAACCGGCGCAGCTTCCCCCGCTGTTCGACGAGGCGGTAAAGGCGCTGGGGCCGCTCGCCGGCCTCGTCAACAATGCCGGGATTACGGGGCGCGCCGCAGCGACCGACGAACGCGAGGCCAAAGAGCTGAATCAGCTCTTTCAGATCAACGTGATTGGAACCATCCTCGCCTGCAAGGAGGCCGTGCTTCGGCTGTCGACCAGGCACGGGGGGAGCGGCGGGTCGATCGTCAATATTTCGTCGATCGCCGCGAGGCTTGGCGGCCTGCCGGGGCTGGCGTCTTACGCAGCGACCAAGGGGGCGGTCGAGAGCTTCACCAAGGGCCTTGCAACCGAAGTCGGACCCGAAGGCGTTCGCGCCAATGTCGTTGCGCCCGGCTTCACCGCAACCGACCTGACCCATGATCAGATCGCCCAGCCGGGCTTCCGCGAACGCATCGAGGGAATGACGCCTTTGCGCCGCGTCGGCGCCCCCGAGGAGATAGCGGAGGCCGCAGCCTGGCTCATTTCACCCGCGTCCGCCTTTGTCACCGGCAGCGTCGTGACGGTCTCCGGCGGACGTTGAGCGAGCTGCTATTGGATTGAGGCGGCCGAAAGGGAACGGCTCGATCCGAAGACAAAGCGTCCTGATCAGGCCGTCGGACTTGGCGTTACTCCCCTCGCCGGGCTGCGGCCGCCCATTCGAGCGCCGCGTTCGCGTCGACGTGAGCGAACTGACGAATGCCGACGGGCGAGGCTTCAAAGCTGTTGAGCGTGGCTCCATCCATCTGTTCAGGGTCGACGACGACAGCGAGCTTGACCAGCGACTTGTGAGCGAGCGCGGAGGTCGCAAGCCCACGCGCCAGCTCCGCAAAATCGCCGCCAAAATCCGGGGCGATAATCACAACGAGGCCGGTTGCGGCTTCTCCCACGGCCGCGTTGATCGCCGCCTCGACATCCTGGGCCTCGACCGGACCGCTCGCGCGTAACGCCACGGTCTGCGCTGGCCCGTCCTGCACTCGTTCCAACATCGGCTGCTCGCTCTTCTCGCCGCTCTTTCGGCGATCAGATTTCCCTAGAAGCCCCTTAGCAGATCGGCGGCATTTGTCGCGAGCAAAGATGATCCGGAAGGCGCTTGCCGAAGGTCTCCAGTTTGACCGCGCCGCGGCGGTGCGTCCCATCGCAATCCTGTGGACGCCGAAGGCGAACGGCATGCCGTTCGCGCGTAATCACGGCCTCGTGCCGGCTGGTCATGCCGGCCCGAACATTGTCGCACAGCTCCGCCATCGCTACGCGATCGTGGCCCTATCGCGCCGCCTATTCGAACGTCGCGCCCCAGGATCCCCAGATGTAGATGCAGGCGAACAGGAACAGCCAGACCACATCGACGAAATGCCAGTACCAGGCGGCGAACTGGAACCCGACGTGATGTTTTGGAGTGAACTGTCCCCTAAGCCCGCGCATGAGACAGACAAAAAGGAAAATGACGCCGATGATGACATGCGCGCCGTGGAAGCCCGTCGCCATGAAGAACGTCGCGCCATAGATCGAATTCTTGAAGCTGAACGGCGCGTGGATGTACTCGTAGGCCTGGGTGAACGCGAACAGCACGCCCAGGGCGATGCCGATCGCAAGGAAGATCTCGAATAGGCGGCGGTTTCCCTCGCGCAGCTCGTCGTGGGCGACATTGACCGCGGCGCTCGACGTCAACAGAACAAACGTATTCATCAACGGCAACGCGAGCGGATTGATGACCTCCATCCCCTTTGGCGGCCACATCCCGCCACTGAAATCCAAGAGCCCGTAGGTTTGCGGATCGGCCGCATAGAGCGCGGACCAGAAGAAAGCCCAGAACCAGGCGACGAAAAACATGACCTCCGAAGCGATGAACAGGAGCATGCCAAAGGTCAGGCCGTGGCGAACGATAATGTTGTGATAGCCGCCCTGAGCCTCGGAGACGACATCGCGCCACCAGCCCGCCATCGTGAACAGGATGCCCGCGACGCCGATTGTCAGCATCCCTAGGCCGAAACTCGACCCGTGCATGAACAATATGAGGCTAAAGGCCGTGAAAAACGCGAAGGCCGCGCCGACGAGCGGCCAAGGGCTTGGCTCGACGAGATGAAATCCCGGCCGGTCCGGAACCGCCGCGTCGGTCATAGTCTTCTCCTGATTATTGTCATCCCGCAGGCCCGCCGCGATCGGCCGTCGGCTTCTCAGATGGCGGTGCGAACATCGTGTAGGACAGCGTAATCGAATCGACCATGGCCATCGACCGGTCCTTCTCGAGGGCCGGATCGAGGAAGAACACCACGGGCCATTCCGCGCTCTCGTGCGGTCCCAAATGCTGCGTCGTGAAGCAGAAGCACGAGATCTTGTTGAAATATTCGCCCGAAACCTCTGGGCTCACATTGAATGTGGCGTGACCTTCAGTGGCACTGTTACTGAGGTTTTTCACCCGGAAATATACAGTAGCGGTCTTGCCCGTGCGAATCCGGATCGACTCGTCCTCCGGCTCGAGGCTCCAAGCCAGCCCCGGCGCGATATTAGCGTCGAAGCCAACCCGCAGGATTCGATGACCCTCGGCGTCTGTGTTGGCTTTCACATGTAGCGGGGTGCCTTCGTAACCAGTCGCGCGGCAGAAGGCGGAGTAGAAGGGCGCCGCGGCGTAGGTGAGGGCGATCATGCCCGCCGCGAACGCGATGGCGCCCAAGCCAACCAGGCGATTGTCGCGTCCCGTACGACCGCCGACAGACACCGTGCGGCCGTCGTGATCCCCGGAAGCGGTCACGCTGCGCTCCCGTGCCCCACGATAGCCGGCGCGTGGTCATGCTCGTCGCCAAGAATGTGCGGCGGCTCTTCCCATGTGTGGAACGGCGGCGGAGAAGGCAGCTGCCACTCGAGCGTCGTGGCCCCGACGCCCCAGGGATTGTCGCCTGCAGGCCGCTTGGCCTTGAACGCCTCGTACAGGACGTAGACGAATATGAGGGTGCCCACGCCGCCAATAAATGCGCCGATCGACGATACCATGTTCCAGAAAGCATAAGCTTCCGTGTAGTCGACGACCCGCCGGGGCATTCCCTGGAAGCCAAGGAAATGTTGGGGAAAAAAGGCGAGGTTGATGCCGACGAAGGAGACCCAGAAGTGCCATTTCGCCAGCCTCTCGTCGTAGAGGTAGCCGGTCATCTTCGGGAACCAGTAGTAGAAGCCGGCGAAGATCGAAAACACCGCCCCGAGCGACATCACGTAATGAAAATGCGCAACGACGTAATAGGTATCGTGTAGATAGCGGTCGATCGCCGCATTGGCGAGCACGACGCCGGTGACGCCGCCGACGGTGAAGACGAAGACGAAGCCGATCGCCCACAGCATCGGCGGCCTGAGCGAAATCGAGCCGCCCCACATCGTCGCCAGCCAGGAGAACACCTTCACCCCCGTCGGCACCGCGATCACCATGGTGGCGAAGACGAAATAGCGCTGGGCGTTGAGCGACATGCCGGTCGTGAACATGTGATGGGCCCAGACGGCGAAGCCGAGAAAGGCGATGGCCAGCATCGCGTAGACCATGCCGACATAACCAAAGATCGGCTTTTTCGAGAACGTCGCCACGACCTGGCTGACCATGCCGAAGCCCGGGATGATGAGGATGTAGACCTCGGGATGGGCGAAGAACCAGAACAGGTGCTGGAACAGGATTGGATCGCCGCCGCCGGCCGGATCGAAGAACGTGGTGTGGAAGTTGCGGTCCGTCAGCAGCATCGTGAGCGCCCCCGCCAACACCGGCAGCGCCAGCAGGAGCAGGAACGCGGTCACCAGCACCGACCACGGGAACAGCGGCATGCGGAACATGGTCATGCCGGGCGCGCGCATGTTGAAGATCGTGGCGATGAAATTGATCGCGCCCAGGATCGAGGACGCGCCTGCCAAATGCATCGACAGGATGACGAAGTCCGCAGCCGGACCCGGCGTTCCGACCTCGCTGGACATCGGCGGATAGAGCACCCAGCCGCCGCCGAAACCATGCATGCCAGGCGAGCCTTCGGCAAACATGGAGCACATGAGAAGCAGGAACGACGCCACCAGAAGCCAGAACGACATGTTGTTCAGCCTGGGAAACGCCATGTCCGGCGCGCCAATCATGAGCGGCACCATCCAATTGCCGAATCCCCCCATCATCGCCGGCATCACCATGAAAAAGATCATGATGAGGGCATGGCTGCTGAAGAACACGTTGTACATATTCTTGGCCGCGTCAGCCGAGCCGTCGCCGGTCATAATCGTAGAGATCAAGGGGAAAACCTGCACGCCTGGCGACATCAGCTCAGCGCGGATCAGGATCGAAAGCACCGTGCCGATGAGGCCGCAAATAATGGCGAAGATGAGATAAAGCGTCCCAATGTCCTTGTGGTTGGTGGAATAGAGATACCTCCGCCACCCAGTCGGGATGTGGTGCTCGTGCTCATGATGAGCATCGACGTCGTGATGAGAGAAGTCGGTGACGGACGCCATGTTTTTAACGACTCCGGTGATGCACGATCGGCAGCCTCATTGACAGCGCCGACTAGGGTTGGGCCTGCGGCGCAGCCGCAACGTCGATTTGGTCCGAAGCGGCGAATTGTTTCTTCGCTTGGGCAAGCCAGGCCTCATAATCCGGCTGGCTCAAGACGCGCACGTTGATCGGCATGAAGGCGTGATCGATACCACAGATATTCGAGCATTGTCCGTAGAAAATGCCCTCGCGCTCCGCCTTGAACCAGGACTTGTTCAGCCGGCCGGGGATTGCGTCGATCTTGATGCCGAACGACGGGACGGAGAACGAATGAATGACGTCCTGCGAGGTCACGTCGACTTCGATTACCTTGCCGACCGGGACGACCATCTCGTGATCGGCAGTAATGATGTTAGGCTGGCCAGGCTTGAGGTCCTTTTCCTCGACATAGAGCGAGTCGAACGAAAAGCCGCCCTCGGACTTCGGGTAGCCGTAGTTCCAATGCCATTGTGAGGCCGTGACCTTCAGCGTCAAGTCCGGCGCGGGAATGATGAGTTGCTGCGCGAGCAGCCGGAACGAGGGTACCGCAATGATGACCAGAATAAGCGCTGGCGCCACGGTCCAGACAAATTCGAGCACAGCGTTGTGTGTCCGGCGGGAGGGCACGGGGTTCGCGGTCTCGTTGAAACGCCACACGATATAGATGATCAGCGCCAACACAAGCAGCGAGATGCCAATGATCGCCGGAAGCAGGATCGAGTTGTGAAACCAGAACATGTCATCGGCAATTTCACTATTCGCCGGCAGAAACCCGATCCCACCCGATTTAGGGCCGCCAAAGACTTGCGCCTGCGCCATTGGCGCGGCGAGCGCGGCCAACGGCGCCACGAGACCCGCCCTGATCGCGTCTAAGCGTACGCGCATACCGACCCGTCTCCTTCACTCACGTGTGTCGTTAGCGCAAAACGACCGCGATGCGCCACGCCCCTCAATTCCATCGCGGTGCAACAATAGACGGCCCGGCAACTCGTTGACAAATGAAAAATTCTTTTCACTCAATTCAACGCGAAGTCGACCGTGTTGATGCGGCGTTCTTTGACCTTGTCTTTTCGCTTTTTACCGAGGCCCATCAACCCATACGCAGTCGGCAATTGGGACATTTTATGCTTGGCGGACCGCCCCGGCGCCCGCAATATGCATAGGCCTCCCAATTCGAGGCCGTCGTGGGTCTCGCGACGCCTCAAGGATATTGCGCCATGGCGGATCAGAGCGACGAACAGTCGTGGCGACCCATCTTGCTGGGGCTGGCCGCTTTGGCGGCCGTCGGCTGGCTGGCCGCCGGCTTTATCTGGTGGCAAGGCGGGCAGAGTCAGGCTCATTTGGCCGACCAATTGGCCGCCACCGAAGGGGCGCGCAAATCCCTGGCCTCAGACTTGCAGAACCTGCAAAAGACGGCAGGCTCCGCGGCTGACCTGAAAAAGCAGGCGGCCAACGCCGAGAAGGCGCTGTCGGACGCCTCGACGGCGAGGGCGTCAGCGCAGAACGAACTCGCCGACCTGACCAAGCAGATCAGCGACGCCAGACTTGCCATCTCGGGGGCCCAGGAAGAAACGAGCGCCAGGACGCGCGATTTGCAAGCTGTCGACGCGCGTTTCAAGGACGAAAGCGACCATTTGACGGCTCTGCAGAGCCAGGACCAATCCCTCTCGGCTGAGCTGACCCGGTTGCAAGGCGACGCCGACGTTGGCCGCAAGTCGCTCGTGGACGCTCAGACACAGACCGCATCCGCCCAGAAGGAGTTCGAGGCCTTACAAAGCCAGATCAACACGGCGACCGCAGAGCTCAACGCTCTTCAAGCACAAATCCGGGCGGCGAACCCAGCAACGAGCCCGGGCCCGAATCCATGACAGGATCGTCCGGGCGTGAGGTTGGCAAGGCTCACGGGAGATTGTGCGGCTCGGCGCCCCGTGTTTAAACAGAGAACCGATCGGCACATTCAGGGCCGCGCCGGAGACTGACGCAGGCGGAAGGCTTCATGGACGAGCTGGTCACGAAGGAAAAGCCTGCGCCTCAGGCGGCAGAGATGCGGCCGTATTCCGCGGCGGAGCTCAAGGCGGCGGTGCTGGCGAAACTGACTTACGCTGTTGGCAAGACGCCCAGCCGCGCCACTCCGCACGATTGGTTTCTGGCAGTCACATTCGCCACCCGCGACATCATCGTCGGCCGTTGGCTGGAATCGCTGAACGGCGTCTATGTCGACGGGCGCAAGCGCGTCTATTATCTCTCGCTCGAATTCCTGATCGGGCGCCTGTTGTTCGACGCCCTGACCAATCTCTGCGTCGCGCAGCCGATGGCGGAGGCGCTCGATGAGCTCGGCGTCAGTCTAACTGACTTGCGCAAGATCGAGCCCGACGCGGCGCTCGGCAATGGCGGCCTCGGCCGCCTCGCCGCGTGTTTCATGGACAGCATGGCGTCCTTGTCGATCGCCGCGCACGGCTACGGCATCCGCTACGACAACGGTTTGTTTCGCCAGATTATTCGCGGCGGCTGGCAGCAGGAAGCGCCGGAGGACTGGCTCGTCAACGGCAATCCGTGGGAGTTCGTCCGTCCCGAATACAATTACGCGATTGGGTTCGGCGGTTGGGTCGAAATGGTCGAGAACGACGAGCGCACCAGCCACGTCTGGCATCCGTCGGAGACGGTGGAAGCGGTTGCCTATGATACGCCGATCGTTGGCTGGCGCGGCCGGCATGTGAACACGCTGCGGCTGTGGTCGGCGCGGGCGACCGACCCGTTGAAGCTCGAGGCCTTCAACGCCGGCGACTATGTCGGCGCGTTTTCCGAGACGGTCCGGGCTGAGGCAATCTCCAAGGTTCTCTACCCCAGCGACGCCACCCCGGCCGGCCAGGAATTGCGGCTCCGGCAGGAATATTTCTTCACTTCAGCTTCGCTGCTCGATCTCACTCGCCGCCACGTGAAGCAGTGGGGCGATGTGCGCACGCTCGGCGAGCACGCCGCCGTCCAGCTCAACGACACCCATCCGGCGATCGGCATCTCGGAACTGATGCGTATTCTCGTCGACCTCAACAAAGTCGACTGGGATGAGGCCTGGTCGATCACCCAAGCCACATTCTCCTACACCAACCACACCCTTCTGCCGGAAGCGCTCGAAACCTGGCCGGTGCCATTGATGGAGCGCGTGCTGCCGCGCCACATGCAGATCATCTACCTCATCAATGCGGCGCATCTCGACAGCGCGCGACGGCGCGGGTTCGTCGATGCAGGCATGCTCGCCGGCATCTCGCTGATCGACGAACATGCCGGGCGCCGAGTGAGAATGGGGAACCTCGCCTTTATCGGTTCGCACAAGATCAATGGCGTTTCGGCGCTGCACACCGATTTGATGCGCAAGACCGTGTTCCATTCGCTGAATTCGGTCTATCCCGGCCGCATCACCAACAAGACCAACGGCATCACGTTTCGCCGCTGGCTCATGGAATGCAATCCGGACCTGGCCGACATCATTCGCTCGACGCTCGGCGAGCGCGGGCTCGACGACTATCATGCGCTCAAGGGTCTTGCCGCGCATGCAGATGATTCTTCGCTGCAGGAGCGCGTGGCGCAAGCACGCCGCAAGCGCAAAGCCGCGCTTGCGCGCGTCATCACCGATCAGCTCAACCTGCGTGTGGACCCGGAGGCGATGTTCGACGTTCAGGTCAAGCGGATCCACGAATACAAGCGTCAGCTGCTCAACCTCATCGAAACGGTCGCGCGCTATAACGCCATCCGTGCGAATCCGACCATCGACTTCGCGCCTCGGGTCAAGATCTTCTCCGGTAAGGCGGCGGCGAGCTATACCCAGGCCAAGCTGATCATCAAGCTCGCCATCGATATCGCGAAGGTCGTCAATTCGGACCCGACCGTGCGTGGCCTTTTGAAAGTGGTGTTCCTGCCGAACTACAATGTTTCCCTGGCCGAGATCATCATGCCCGCCGCCGACCTGTCGGAGCAGATCTCAACCGCCGGCATGGAGGCCTCCGGCACCGGCAACATGAAGATGGCGCTCAACGGCGCACTGACGATCGGCACTCTCGACGGCGCCAATGTCGAGATGCGCGATCTGGTCGGCGACGACAACATCTTCATCTTCGGGCTGACTGCCGCTGAGGTCGAAGCCTCCCGCGCCAGCGGCATCGATTCGAGCGAACACATCGCCGCCTCCCCGATCTTGCACGAAGCGCTCGACGAAATCGCTTCCGGCGTGTTCTCAACCGACGACGTGAGCCGTTACCGCGGCCTTGTCGACACGCTCACGCATCACGATTACTTCATGATCTGCGCCGACTTCGACGCCTACTGGAAGGCCCAGCTGAAGGTCGATGAACTCTGGCGCGACCGGAACCGATGGATGCGCTCGAGCGTTCTGAATACGGCCAATGTTGGCTGGTTCTCCTCCGATCGAACGATTGCCGAATATGCAAAAGAAATCTGGAGTGCGTCCTTCGTGCCGATAAGCTGAGCCAAGTCATGGAGACAGTCATGGGGGAGGACTGGAAAGCGCGGGACCAAGATCTTAATGCGATCATGGCCGCGCGCAGTCTCGATCCGTTCGCAGTGCTAGGGCCGCATCAAACCGCAACGGGATGGGTTATCCGAGTCTTTGCGCCTGAAGCGATTTCCGTGCGCGCACTCACACGTGACGGCAAGCTCATCGCCGAATTGCCGCGCCGGAAGGACGACGTATTCGAGGCGCTCATTCCGTCACTCAAGGAGCGGCCGACATATCGGGTCGAGGTTACAACAGCGCATGGGTCCTATTCGTACATGGACTCTTATGCGTTTGGCCCAGCGTTAGGTCCGCTCGACGATTATCTGGTGCGGGAGGGCACGCATCGGCAGCTCTACCGTAGGCTTGGCGCGCAGCTCATCCGTCATGAGGGCGTCGACGGTGTGCTGTTCGCGCTCTGGGCGCCGAATGCGACACGTGTGTCCATCGTCGGTGACTTTAATCGGTGGGACGGGCGGCGCTGTCAGATGCGTCGGCGCTTTGACAGCGGCCTATGGGAGATCTTCGTTCCAGAATTGGCGGTCGGAGCGGTTTATAAGTTTGAGCTCTTGGATTACAACGGCACGCTGTTGCCGCTGAAAGCGGACCCGTTCGGCTTCGAGGCCGAGCTGAGGCCGTCAACCGCTTCTGTCGTCGCCGACAGCGCTGACTTCTCCTGGACCGATTCCGAGTACATGGCCAAGCGCGGCGAGGGAGAGCCTCGCCGGAAGCCGATGTCGATCTACGAAGCGCATCTCGGCTCCTGGAGACGCGGTGAGGGCGGACGATTCCTCACCTACGATGAACTGGCCGAGCAACTGATCCCTTACGCTGCCGACATGGGCTACACCCATATCGAACTCCTACCTATCAGTGAGCATCCGCTCGACGAATCGTGGGGCTACCAGCCGATCGGCCTCTTTGCCCCGACGCGGCGCTTCGGTAATCCGGCCGCCTTCGCGCGCTTCGTGGATCGAGCCCACGCCGCCGGTCTTGCCGTCATCCTCGACTGGGTCCCGGCGCATTTTCCGACCGATCAACAGGGGCTGGCGCATTTCGACGGCACCGCGCTTTACGAGCACGCCGACCCGCGCAAGGGCTTCCAACCGGACTGGAATACCGCGATCTACAATTTTGGCCGCACCGAGGTCGCCAACTTTCTCTATTGCAACGCGCTTTACTGGGTCGATCGCTTCCACATCGACGGGCTGCGCGTCGACGCCGTCGCCTCGATGCTCTACCTCGACTATTCCCGCAAAGCGGGCGAATGGCTGCCCAACGCGGACGGTAGCAAGGAAAATCGCGAAGCGATCGCCTTCCTCCGCCGCGCCAATGAGCTCGTCTACGGTGGCTTTCCAGGAGCGGTCACCATCGCCGAAGAATTGACTGCCTTTCCTGGCGTTTCACGGCCGACTGACCAGGGCGGCCTTGGCTTCGGCTTTAAGTGGAACATGGGCTGGATGCACGACACGCTCGACTACGTGTCGGAAAATCCGATCTATCGGCGCTGGCATCACAACAAGATGACCTTCGGCCTCTTGTACGCCTTCAGCGAGAACTTCGTGCTGCCGATCTCGCACGACGAAGTCGTGCACGGCAAACGCTCTGTCATTGGCAAGATGCCGGGCGACGAATGGCAGCGCTTCGCCAATGCGCGCGCCTTCTATGGCTTCATGTGGGGCCATCCCGGCAAGAAGCTCCTGTTCATGGGCCAGGAGTTCGGGCAAACAAACGAGTGGAACGCCTCAGAATCGCTTCCCTGGTGGCTCCTTGACTATTGGCCGCATCAGGGCGTGCAGGCTTGGGTCCGCGATCTCAATCGGCTCTATCGCGAAACGCCCGCCCTCTATGCGCGCGATTGCGAACCTGACGGTTTCCGCTGGATCGTCGTCAACGACGAAAGCCAGTCGGTGCTGGCCTTTCTGCGTCAGGGCGCGCAGAGCGATCCACCCGTTGCGGTCGTCTGCAATTTCACCCCCGAGCCGCGCGTGGGCTACCGGCTCGGCCTGCCCTACCAAGGCTTCTGGCGCGAGGCTCTCAACAGCGACGCCGGCCCCTACGGGGGCTCCAATATGGGCAATTTCGGCGGCGTCACGGCGGAAGCGCAACCCGCCCACGGTTTTCCCGCCTCAGCGACCCTGACCTTGCCGCCGCTTTCCACCTTGTTCCTCGTTTTCAGCCCGCCCTCGGCTTGAGGCGGCAGCCCGACGACGGAGTTCGCGATGCCAAAGTTGAAAACAGCCAAGGAACTGGGCATTTCGGCCCCCTATGCGCGCCACGCCATGGCCTACGTGCTCGCCGGAGGCCGCGGAAGCCGCCTGCTTGAGCTTACCGACCGACGTGCGAAGCCCGCGGTCTATTTCGGCGGCAAGTCGCGCATCATCGACTTCGCGTTGTCGAACGCGCTCAACTCCGGCATTCGCCGCATCGCGGTCGCGACGCAATACAAAGCCCACAGCCTCATTCGCCATCTGCAGCGCGGCTGGAACTTTCTTCGGCCAGAGCGAAACGAAAGCTTCGACGTCCTGCCCGCTTCCCAGCGTGTGTCCGAGACGATGTGGTACCTCGGCACCGCGGATGCGGTCTACCAGAACATAGATATTATCGAAGGCTACGGTCCCCACTTCATCGTGCTGCTGGCCGGCGATCATATTTACAAAATGGACTACGAGAAGATGCTCCAGCAGCACGTCGATTCGGGAGCCGACGTGACGGTCGGCTGTCTCGAGGCGACGCTTGAGGAAGCCACGGCTTTCGGCGTCATGCATATCGATGAGAAGAACAACATCATCGCCTTCCTGGAGAAGCCCAAGAATCCGCCGCACATGCCCGGTAAGCCCGACGTCGCGCTCGCCAGCATGGGCATCTATGTCTTCGAGACGTCGTTCCTCATCGATATTTTGAGACAGGACGCAGCCGATCCGAATTCCGCCCATGATTTTGGCAAGGACATCATTCCCTACCTGGTCAAGAACGGCAAAGCGGTGGCGCATCACTTCTCGCAATCCTGCGTAACGTCGAGCGAGGAGGGCAAGGCCTACTGGCGCGACGTTGGAACCGTCGACGCTTATTGGGCCGCCAACGTCGACTTGACCGACGTCGTTCCCGATCTCGACCTCTACGATCGCGGCTGGCCGATTTGGACCTATGGGGAGATCACGCCGCCGGCCAAATTCGTCCATGACGTTGACGGCCGCCGCGGCTTCGCTGTTTCTTCGCTTTTATCTGGCGGCTCCATCATCTCAGGCGCGTCGCTTAGCCGCTCGCTGATCTTTACCGGCGTTCGCGTCCATTCGTACACCACGGTGCATGAGACGGTTGTGCTCCCTTACGTGACGATCGGGCGCAACGTACGGCTCTCCAAAGCCATCATCGACAGCGAAGTGCGGATTCCCGACGGCCTCGTTGTCGGCGAGGACCCCGAGCTCGACGCCAAGCGGTTCCGTCGCACTGAAAGCGGCGTCACGTTGATCACCAAACCCATGATCGACAAACTCGTGCAATGAGCGGGCTGAAAGTCCTCTCGGTCGCCTCGGAGGTCTTCCCGCTTATCAAGACCGGGGGTCTTGCCGACGTCGCGGGGGCATTGCCCGCGGCGCTCGCCCGCGAGGACGTCGAGATCCGAACGCTCGTCCCCGGCTATCCGGCTGTGATGGCTAAGCTCGTCGGCGCGCAGCCCGCGCACGCTTACAGCGATCTGTTCGGGGGACCCGCGCGAATCCTCTCCGGTAAGGCGGCCGGTCTCGACCTGTTCGCGATCGATGCGTCCCATCTTTATGACCGGCCCGGAAATCCGTATCTTGGACCCAACGGGCTCGACTGGCCCGACAATGCGCAAAGGTTTGCGGCGCTCGCGCGGGTCGGCGCCGATATCGGCCTTGGCGTGGTTGACGCGTTCCGGCCTCAGGTCGTTCACGCGCACGACTGGCAAGCGGCGCTTACGGCAGCCTATCTCAACTATGCCGTCACGCCGCGACCTGGCGTCGTCACCACGATCCACAATATTGCTTTCCAGGGCTATTTTCCGATGTCGATCTTCGGCGAGCTTGGCTTGCCCCCTCAAGCCATTTCCATCGATGGCGTCGAATATTTCGGCGGCGTCGGCTATCTGAAAGCGGGTCTGAGGCTATCCGACCGCATCACCACGGTGTCCCCCACTTATGCGCGCGAGATCATGACGCCTGAGTTCGGCATGGCGCTCGATGGTCTCTTGCGCACCCGCGCGGCGGTCGTGCAGGGGATCGTCAACGGCATCGACGACAATGTCTGGAATCCGGCGACCGACGTCACGCTGCCGCAAAACTACAGCGCCCTGCGCATTGACATGCGCGTTCGCAACAAGATTGCGCTGCAGACGCAAATGGGGCTGGCGCCGGGAACCGACCGGCCGCTGTTCGGCGTCGTCTCCCGGCTGTCGGATCAGAAGGGCCTCGACTTGCTGTTGCAGGCCCTTCCCGGAACTATCGCTAGAGGCGGCCAACTCGCGCTGCTTGGCTCCGGCGATCCATTGTTGGAGGGCAGCTTCACCGCTGCCGCCGCATCGAGGCCAGACGCGATTGCTTGCGTCCTTGGTTACGATGAGAAGCTGGCCCATCTCATTCAGGCCGGCGCCGATTTCATTGTGGTGCCCTCGCGTTTCGAGCCTTGCGGCCTCACCCAACTCTGTGCGCTCCGATATGGCGCCCCGCCGGTTGTCGCGCGTGTTGGCGGACTTGCGGATACCGTCATCGACGCCAATGAGGCGGCGATGGCCGCGGGCGTGGCGACCGGTCTCCAGTTCTACCCGCCCGCTATCGAATCCCTGACCTACGCGCTCAACCGCGCGCTCGATGTTGCTCGTGATCCCGCAGTGTTACGGCGGCTCAGACTGAACGGCATGCGGTCAGACGTCTCCTGGCGCGGCCCAGCGAAGCGATATGCTGCACTTTATCGCGATATCATCAGGCCCGCTGAATGAGCGACGCAAAAGCCGCTCGCGGCGTCTTCGTCTCTGCGCGCGGCCTCGAAGCGGCGCTCGTGCTGCCCAACGCCGAGGGCGCGTCGCTGTGTGTCTACGACGGCGATCGCGAAATTGTTCGCGCGCCGATGGCGCGTGACGCTGACGGCGTCCTGCGCGGGCTCGCGCCAGGGCTCGGCGCTGGCGCGCTTTACGGCTTTCGGATCCAGGGTCCCTACGATCCGAAGCGGGGCTTGCGTTTCGATGATTCCAAACTGCTGGCCGATCCTTACGCCTCGGGTTTCGACCGGCCGTTCCGGCTCCATCCCTCGATCTTCAAGTTTGGGGAGGACACCGGCCCGCATATTCCGAAGGCGATTGCTGGAGATCCGCCCGCGGGAGAGCCTGGACATAAGCGCATCACGCCTGAGGCGCTGGTCATCTACGAGCTCAACCTGCGCGGCTTTTCGCGGCTCAATTTGGCGATCCCCGAAGCCGCGCGCGGGACCTTCGCAGGTCTCGCTCATCCGGCGTCCATCCAGCACCTGGCCAAGCTCGGCATCACCGCGGTCGAGATCATGCCGGCCGACCCGTTCATCGACGATCGGCATATGCCCCCGCTCGGATTGTCGGACGCCTGGGGCTATAACTCGGTCGTGTTCGGCTCGCCCGATCCGCGTCTGGCCCCTGGCGGTTGGGCCGATGTTCGAGCGGCGACCGACGCGCTGCATGCGGCGGGGATGGAGGCCATTCTCGACGTTGTCTTCAACCACAATGGCGAGAGTGACCAGCTAGGGCCGACGCTGTCGTTCCGCGGCCTCGACAATCAAGCCTGGTTCCGGCTGGACCCAAACAATCCCGAGCTTTACATCAACGATACCGGCACCGGCAATTGCCTCGCGCTCGACCGTCCGCTGGTCATCGACATGGCGATCCGCGCGCTCAGGCGCTGGATGATTCATGGCGGTTTTGACGGGTTTCGCTTCGACCTCGCCACGACTCTTGGTCGCCGCGACACCGGCTTCGATCCCGAGGCCCCGTTCTTCAAAGCGCTCGCCGCCGATCCCATACTCGCCAAGGCGCGTCTCATTGCCGAGCCTTGGGACATGGGCCCAGGCGGCTATCGCCTAGGCGAATTCCCGCCAGCATTCGCCGACTGGAACGACCGCTTTCGCGACGCCGCGCGCCGTTTCTGGCGTGGCGATCCAGGTCTGCGGGGCGAGATTGCAACCCGGATCGCCGGTTCGCGCGACGTGTTCTCGCGCGCCGCCGCGCCATCCACGGGCGTCAATTTCGTCATCGTCCACGACGGATTCACACTTCGCGACCTGGTTTCCTATGACCGCAAGCACAACGAGGCCAACGGCGAGCACAATCGCGACGGCACGGATAACAACAACAGCTGGAACCACGGCGTCGAGGGGCCAAGCGACGATCCGGCGATTGTCGAATCGCGTTCGCGCGACGAGCGCAATCTGCTCACGCTTTTGCTCGCCTCGCGCGGGACGCCGATGCTCAGCATGGGCTCGGAGCTTGGCTTCAGCCAGGGCGGCAACAATAACGCCTACGCCCAGGACAACGCGACGAGCGCGATCGACTGGCGCGCCGCCGACGCCTCGCTGATCGCCTTCACGACCAAGCTCATTGCGGTTCGCCGCGCCAATGCTGCGCTGTCGCGCGACGCTTTCCTGACCGGGTCGCCATTCGACGCGAGCCAGCTCCCCGATGTTGAATGGCGCGACGCCAACGGGCCGATGACCCAAAGCGCCTGGAACGATTCCAAGGGCGACGTTTTCGTCGCAGTTTTCTCCACGCCTCAGAGCGACGGTGTCGATCGTGTGGCCGTCGCGATGAACCGCTCGAACGCGGACGCAGAGGTTCACTTGCCCTCGCCACGCACTGGCATGGCGTGGCGCGCCGTTATCGACACATACGATCCCGCGGCGCCTGAGCGCTGGCTCGCGCTCGCCGACCTCGTCCGCCTTCGAGCGCGCTCGTCGCTCATCCTCACTGAAGCGAGAACGGCGGTCGGCGGCCTCAATTCTGGAGCGCCCGGCGTCGAAACGATCGACAAGCTCGCGAGCGCCGCGGGGGTCGCGGCCGATTGGACGGACATCAGCGGCGAACTCACGATCGTTTCGCCTGAGACCAAGATCGCGCTTCTGTCGGCGCTTGGCCTTGAGGTCGTGAGCGAAGCCCAGGCGCGCGACAGCCTGACGCGGCTCATCGATGAGACGCGGCGCCGCCGCCTGCCCTTCTCCCTCGTGCTGCGCGCCGACCAGCCGCTCGTCGCGCAATTGCGCGAGACGCCTCGCAAAACCGATGCGCGGATCGAGCGCGAAGACGGCGCCGTTGCCGAATGGTCGATCGAGGTTGCAGACGGCGTCCGGCGCGATCTGGCCGACGGACGCTCGATAACCGAGCGCACAATTCTGCTGCCCGCACTGCCGCTCGGGCGCCATCGTCTCATCGTCGACGGCGTAGAATGTGCGCTCACTGTCGCGCCGCCGCAGGCTTACAGCCCCGCATCGGCCTCACGTAAGCGTTTCGGCGCGGCGGCTCAGCTCTACGCCCTACGCCGCGCCGACGAAAGCGGTCGCGACCAGGGGATCGGCGACTTTTCAGCGCTCGCACTCGCGGGAGAGAAGGCGGGCCAGGCCGGCGCGGCTTATCTCGGGGTCAGCCCGCTGCATATGCTGTTCCCGCGCGACCGAGGCCGGGCGAGCCCCTATTATCCCTCGGATCGCCGATTCCTCGACCCGATGTTCATCGACGTGCAGGACGATTCAGGCCTGCCGCGCGACGAGGCGCTCACCACCGTGCTCGCGTCACTGGCGTCGCAGTTTGCCGCCGCTTCGGCGACAAATTATGTCGAGTACGAGGAGGTGTGGCTCGCCAAGCGCGCGGCGCTCGAGGCTCGAAGCGCGGCCTTCGTCCGCATTCGCGCGGCGCGGCCAAGCGACCCGCTGATCGCGGACTACCATGCCTTCGCGCGATCGGGCGGCGAAACGTTGCGGCGTTTTGCCGCCTTTCAGGGCGCCGCTGATGGAGATTCCGGCCCAAATTGGGCTCTCTGGCTGCAAGATCTGCGCAACGGCGATCCCAAGGCGATCGACCATGCGATCGAACGCAACCGCCACGGGTTCGAATTCGCCCTCTTCTGCCAATGGCTCGCGGACCGTCAGCTTGGCCGAGCGGCGAGCCATGCTCGCGACCATGGCCTGGAGATTGGTCTCTACCGCGACCTTGCGGTCGGCGCAGCGCCCGACGGCGCCGAATCCTGGGCGCACGCAGGCGCGCTCGCGCGCGGCGTCACGATCGGCGCGCCGCCCGATCCGTTTTCGGTCCAGGGGCAGAATTGGTGCCTGCCGGCGCCCAATCCGGTGGCTGGAGCACGCGAAGGTTGGGCCTCGCTCAGCGCTGTCTACCGCGCCAATATGCGTCACGCCGGCATGCTGCGCATCGATCACGCGATGGGCCTGCAACGTCTGTTCCTTATTCCCGATGGCGCGCGCCCGGCCGACGGCGCCTACCTCTCCTATCCGATCGACGATCTCATCGGGCATATCGCGCTCGAAAGCGAACGCGCGCAGTGCATGGTGATCGGTGAAGACCTCGGCACCGTTCCGGAGGGTTTCCGCGATCGTCTGACGCGCGCCAAGATCACCGGCATGCGAGTGCTATGGTTCGAGCGCAAGGGCGTGGAATTCCTGTCGCCTGCGTCCTATCCGCCGACTTCGGTCGCCTGCATCGCGACGCATGATCTCGCGACGCTCGCGGGTTGGTGGCAAGCCGCAGACATCGCCGAGAGGCTCGAGCTCGGCCTCCTGACGCTCGCCAGGGCGGGCGACCAAATCGCCGGCCGACGGGAGGAGAAGCGCGCGCTTCTGCGTGCCTTGGCCGCGGCAGGATTCACTGTCTCACAGGCGGAGGACGGGCCGCTTCCTGACGCGACGGCGGCAGCCGTTCACGCGCTGATCGGCGGTTCCGCGTCGACGTTCGCCCACGCCCAATTCGATGACCTCGTCGGCGAAACGATCGCGACCAACCTACCGGGCACCGATCAGGAGCGCCCAAACTGGCGCCTTAAGGTGGGTCGAGACGTCGCCGCCGCCTTCGCCAGTCATCGGGCGCAGGCGGTCCTTGAAGCGCTGGCCAAGGGGCGGATCTGAGCGCGGCGCGTAAGGCGCACGCCGAATCCCGCGCCTACCCGGCCGAGGTCCGCCGCCAGCTAGCCTTCGAAAAAGCCAGGATGCCTCGGAACGAAATCCTCAAGCTCCCGCAGCACCGACCCGAGATGCGCCCTCATTGATTCGGCAGCGCCTTCCGGGCGTCGCTCGGCGATCGCCTCGAAGATCGCTCGGTGCTCGGCGTAGGTTCCCTCTTTACGCCCCGGCGCGGGGAGCAGCGTTCGGCGCACCCGGTCGAGATGCATGCATAAGGACTCAAGCGCCTCACCGACGCGCTGGAGGTCGAGTCCATTGGTCATTTGGCGATGGAAACGTGTGTCGAATTCGTGAAAGCCGGGAAGATCGTCGCTGTCAAGGGCAGCGCGCTGATAAGTGAGGTTCTGGCTCAATTGCTGGATCGCGCGCTCAGACAGCTCGGTCGCGCAGAGCGCCGCGACCTCGATTTCAAGCAAGCGACGCATCATCATCCATTGCTTGACGTCCGCCAGCCGAATCTTGCTGACGTAGGAACCGCGCTGAGGCTCGATCACCACAAGGCCCTCGAAAGCGAGCCGGTTGATAGCGCTTGTGATCGATAGCCTCGAAACCTGGAAGCGGGCGCTCCAATCGTTCTTGTCGATCAAGGTCAGCGGCGCGAGCCCGCCCGAGACGATCGCTTGCTTGAGCGCGAGATAGACGCGGTCGACCTTGGATTGTCGCGCGCCGCGACCCCCGCCGGTGTCCCCTGCGCCGTCGAAGCCGCCCACGGACTGCATCGTGTCCATTCTCTCGCCCCTCTACGCGCCGCGCCCGGTCGCGAAGGCTTGACATCGAACATCTGACATAACTAGCATATCAGCGGTGATAGACAAAATCCCGCGAACGCCGACCCTTCGATCGAGAACGTCGAGTTGGCGCGTGGCGGCAATGCGGGTGGGAACGTCATGGGCACGACGAGGCGCGGGGTTCCCAGTCATGACCCAACGACCTTGCCCGCAGGACGGAGCGCACGGCTCGCCGTCGACCGCGCAGGTCAGACGCCTGACGGCCACACCGTCGTCCTTAAAGCTCAAGGCGTCTCCAAGACCTTCGCCGGTGTAACGGCTCTGCGCGATGTCGACTTCGACCTGAGGAGCGGCGAAGTCCACGCCCTCATGGGTGAGAACGGCGCCGGCAAATCGACGTTGATGAAAATTCTCGCCGGCGTGCACGTCGACTATGACGGCGAGATCCTGATCGAAGGCGCCCCGGTCCACTTCTCCGGTGTTCAGGACGCCGAACGCGCTGGCGTCGCCATCATCCACCAGGAACTCAATCTGGTTCCCGAATTGACCGCGGCCGAGAACATCTTCCTTGGCCGCGAGCCGCTCATCCTCGGGACCATCGTCGACCACCGGCGGATCGTGAAGGCCGCAAGCGCATTGTTGAAGCGGCTCGGCATCGAGATCGACGCGCAACGTCGCATTGCGGAGCTCAGGATCGGCGAACAGCAATTGGTCGAAATCGCCAAGGCGCTATCTTTGGACGCGCGGATCTTGATCATGGACGAGCCGACGTCCGCACTCTCGACGGCCGAGTGCGACACTCTGTTCAAGGTCGTGCGGCAGCTGGCGCAAGCGGGCGTTGCGATCATCTACACCTCGCATCGCCTCGACGAAGTTCTTGCGCTCGCCAGTCGCGTGACCGTCCTGCGCGATGGCCAGCGCGTTTTGACTGCTCCGATCGAGGGGCTGTCGCAAGGCGCCATCATTTCCGCAATGGTCGGGCGAGAGGTGACGCTCACTCGCCGGGATTCTGTCGCCAACTCCAGCTCGCCCGTTCTTTCGGTGCGCAATCTCACGCTCGACAAGGTGAGCAGCCGCGGCTGGCGACGGGTCCTCCAAGGCGTGAGCTTGGATGTCCGGCCAGGCGAAATCCTGGGCATTGGCGGCCTATTGGGTTCCGGACGCACCGAGATACTCGAATCGATCTTCGGCGTCGCGCGCGGTTGGCGGGAGGGCGAGATCGCTATCGACGGCGAACGCGTATCCATCAATTCAGCGGCGGATGCTTGCCGACTCCGCGTGGCGCTGGTGACCGAAGATCGCAAGGCCCTCGGCTTGCACATTGCTTCGACCATTCGGGACAATGTCGCGCTGCCCTCGGTCGGCGCCGCGTCGCGTTTCGGCGTCCGCGGCTTCGCCCGCGAGGCTGAGCTCGCCACCGACGTCGTCGATAAGCTCGCAGTGCGTTGCTATGGGATCGATCAGATCGTCGCCACGCTGTCCGGCGGTAACCAGCAGAAGGTCGCTATCGGCAAATGGCTGGCGACGGGTCCCCGGGTGCTCCTTCTCGACGAGCCGACACGCGGCATTGACGTCGGAGCGAAGCAGGAAATCTATCAGCTCATATTCGGCTTGGCGGCTGAGGGATTGGCGATTGTGGTTGTGACTTCGGAGATGCCGGAGCTGCTCCTGTTGTCGGACCGCGTGCTTGTCATGTGCGAGGGTCGGCAAACAGGAATCTTGTCTGGCGCTGAGGCGACGCAAGAAGCGATCATGCGCCTGGCCGCCCCCGGAATGAGCGAGCGCGTCGCGCCATGATTGTTGTGCGTCTGCTGTCGCGCACGAAGCTCTATTGGGGGCTCGCGATCATTTGCCTGATCGGCGCTTTGGCCTCCCCGCACACCTCGTCGGGCCGAAACATCTTTCTCTCGTTCAACAACCTGACGGACGTCCTGCGCCAGGTGTCGATCACCGGCCTTGTCGCCACAGGCATGACCCTCGTCATTCTGCTCGGCGGCATCGATCTGTCGGTCGGCTCGGTCATGGGTTTCTCGACGATCATCTGCGCCATGCTGCTCACTCAGTCTGGATGGACGCCGGCCTCGATCGTGGCTGTGCCTGCCGCTTCTATCGCGGCGGGGCTCGGGGTCGGGTTCCTAGCTCGCTTTGTATTCCACGGGCTCGCGCGCGGCCGCGACGTGGATGCCGGCCGGCGAAACGAGATCGTGTTGGGGCCCTGGCGTGGGCTTCGCATTCCGGTGCTGCTGGGCCTCGTCTGTGGAGCGCTCGTCGCTGTCGCCACAGCCTCACAGGTTTCGACCAAGTTCGGCGTGCTCGCGGTGCTGCTCGTCACGCCTTGCGTCGCGATGGCGCTCGGAGCGATCAACGGCGCGCTCATCGTCGCGGGTCGGCTCCAACCCTTCATTGCGACCCTGGCGATGATGGTGAGCGCGCTTGGCCTCGGCCGCCTGACGGCGGGCCAGGACAATGCCGTCATCGCCGTTTACACCGGAACGAACGCCACGCAGGCCTTCGAAATGTTGCGCTCGATGGTCTGGGGCATCCTGCCGATGCCGAGCGTCTTCTTTCTCGCCGCAATCCTTATATTCGGCGCTGTCCTGCGCTTCACGACCTTTGGCCGCTATATCTACGCGATCGGCGGCAATCCGGAAGCGGCCAAGCTCTCAGGTATCAAGGTCGCGCAGGTTCAGCTAGCCGCCTATATGATCTCGGGCCTGTTGGCCGGGCTCGCCGGCGTCTTGTTCGTGGCCCAGTATCGGCAAGGCAAACCGGACGCGGGCTCCGGCCTCGAACTCGACGCCATCGCGGCCGTGGTGATCGGCGGGACGAGCCTCATGGGCGGGCGGGGCGGACTCGCCGGAACGTTCGTCGGCGTCCTCATCTTTGGCTTGCTGTCCGACATCCTTCAACTCCAGAACATCGATTCCAACGTGCAGCTCCTGATGAAGGGGCTTATCATCGTCGGCACGGTGCTCGTGCAAGAACAGAATCTGGGTCAACTTCTGACGCGGTGGCGAGGACAAGCTCCGCCGCCGCCGACGAGGACCGGATCGGTCGAAGTGAATCGGCCGCCACAAGTGAATATGAAATCAAAAACTAGGGAGGACATCCATGAAGCGTCGTGAGTTTCTGAAACTGTCGGCGACCCTGACGGGCGCCGCGGTGAGCGTCTATCTGCCTGCCGGCTGGACCCCAGCCAAGGCGGCAGCGAAATGGAAGGTCGGCTTCAGCCAGGCGACCACGCTCGAGCCGTGGCGGGTGCAGTTCAACAAGGACATCGAGGCGGAAGCGAAGAACCACCCCGAAGTCCAGCTCATCATCACCGACGGGCAGGACAAGACGGAAAAGCAGGTCGCCGACGTTGAGAACCTGATCGCTCAGCAAGTCGATGTCCTGCTGATCTCGCCCAAGGAATCGGCCGGTCTCACCGGCGTCGTTGAAAAAGCGATCGACGCCAAGATTCCGGTGATCGTGCTCGACCGCAACGTCGACACCAAGCGCATCACCCAGTTCATCGGCGGCGACAATGCGCTGATCGGCAAGGCGGCCGGCGAATATGCGGTGAAGCTGCTCGGCGGCCCCGGCAAGGCGGCGGGCAATGTGGTCGAGATCTGGGGCGGCACGGGCACCCAGCCCGCGCACGATCGGCATGACGGCTTCCACGCCTTCACCGACAAGGAACCCGGCATCAAATACCTGCTCAACAACCAATCGGGCGACTGGAAGCAGGACAAAGCCTACGACATCATGACGACGGCGCTGCGCAACAACGAGAAGATCGATCTGGTCTATGGCCACAACGATCCGATGGCCTACGGCGCCTATCTCGCGGCGAAGGACGCAGGACGCGACAAGGACATCAAATTCATTCTGGGGATCGACGGACTGCCCGACGAAGGCGTGACCTGGGTGCATAAGGGAGAGCTGACGGCGACCTTCCTCTACGCCACGCCGGGCGCCGAGGGCCTGCGGCAGGCGGTCAAGCTCTTGAATGGCGAGAAAATACCGCCGGTCATTGTTCTGCCGACCATGTTGATCGACAAGGACAACGCAGGGGAAATTCTCAAGAAGAACGGCTTGCCCCTCTAGGCGCCTGACGGATTGGATCACATCCCCTGGTTCAGAGCCCGGGGGATGTGATCCGTCTAAACGCACCCGCGGCCCGGATGACGCGCCGCCGCTTTTGACGGGTTAGGCTTCGCGATCTAAAAGGCGGCAAATTCGTCATTGCGGAATCAGTTCCATGACCTTGCGTTGTCTTGACCTGGAAGCCCTAAAAGCGACGCCCTTGACCCGGAAGCCGTTCGAATATTTCGTCGTTCCCGGCTTTGTTCGGCCGGATGCGCGAGCGAAAATCAACGCCGACTATCCAAAGATCTCCGAGGGCGGCAGCTTTCCCGTCGGGCAACTGTCGTATGGACCCGCGTTCCGCGACTTCGTCGCCGAATTGGAGAGCGACGATTTCCGCGATGCCTTCGAAGAGAAGTTCGGCCTCGATCTTGCCGGGCGTCCCACCACAACCACGGTCCGCGGTCAGTGCAGCGCCAAGGATGGACGAATCCATACCGATACGAAAAGCAAGATCATTACGGTCCTCATCTACATGAACCCTGCTTGGGAGAATTCCGGCGGCCGCTTGCGCCTCCTGAAATCGGCGTACGACCTCGACGATATGATCATGGAAGTGCCGCCGACCGAGGGAACGCTGCTCGCGTTCAAGCGATCCGACAATTCCTGGCATGGCCACAAGCCCTTCGCTGGCGAACGCCGGGTCATCCAGTTCAACTGGGTCACTTCGGAAGGCGATCGCCGGATGGCGATGCTGCGTCACCACGTCTCGGCGCCCCTGAAGCGCCTGTTCGCCGCCATGCGGCCGAGCGCCGCCTGAACGGATCGTCCGAGAACCCGGTCCGCGGTTACGACAAGCCGGCGGCAGCGTGAATCTTCTCTCGCTCGCCCTGCTGTCGACCGGCGCTTTCATATCGACGAATATCGACGACTTGTTCCTTCTGGTCGGCTTTTTCTCCGACCGAAGCTTCTCGCGCCTCAGCATCTTCAGCGGCCAAATCCTGGGGATTGCAAGCCTCGTCGCAATAAGCTTGGCGGCTGCTTTTGCAGCGCTAGCGATCTCGCCTGCGCATGTGGGCTTGCTTGGCGTCGCCCCCTTAGTCATCGGCATAGGAAAACTGCTGCGCCTTGGGAAGATTGAGGAGGAAGGACAGCCAACGGCCGTAGGCGTTCTCCAGGTCACAGCCATCACGATCGTGAATGGAGGCGACAACATAGCCGCCTATACGCCGATCTTCGCGAACCAAACGCCTCAGGAAATAATTGCGACAATAGCGATCTTCGCCGCGCTCACGATTTTTTGGTGCTTCGCGGCGTGGTGGCTCGTCAGGCATACGGTGTTGGGTAAGCCGCTGCGTCGTTACGGGCACGTCGTTCTGCCCTTCATTCTGATCGGATTGGGCATCCTAATTCTCTACCGATCCGGCGCCCTTCGCCTTGCCACGAGCCTGGTGCGAAGTTCGTTCTAAGACCTCCGCGCCGCCCAGACTTGCCGGTATACGTCGCTGATCTCGTCGGCCTCGCGGTCGCGGCTGAACGCGCTGACAACCCGAGCGCGCGCACGCTTTCCCATCGTCTCGATGCGTTCAGGATCTCGCATGAGCGGCTCGAGCGCGGCGACGAGCGCCTCGACATCGTCAACCGGCGCCAGAATTCCGTCGTCCCCATCCGTAATGACCATTTCCGCGGCGCCGGCGCGCGTTGCGACAACCGCGTCACCTGCCGCCATCGCCTCGAGCATGGTGAGGCCGAACCCCTCGACTCGAGAGGCAAAAACGTAAATCGAGATCCGCTGATACCAGAGCGGCACCTCCTCGATCGGCAATTCGCCCAGGAAACGGATGCGCTCCGTGAGACCCGCGGCGGCAATCTGCTGCTTGAGCCCTTCGACGAATGGCAGATTGTCGACGGTCGTAAGCCCGACCACCACGGCGCAGAAATCCGGATATCGCGGCAACAGCCGGCACATCGCCTCGACGAACAGGTCGCTGCCTTTCTGCCGCCGCACGCGGCCGAACGTTCCGACCCCATACTTTCCCGGCAAGCCTGTTTCGGCGAAGGCGGCCAGGCGGTCGTCCGGCAGCCGATAGAGTTCGACATCGATGCCGTGAAGGATGACCGTCGCCGGGTGCTGCAGAAATTGCGCCGCGATCTCGCTGGTCGCGATCACCGTGTCCATCCGCGCGATGAGAAAGTGAGTCAGCCAAGTCTTCTTGCGCTGGGAGGCCGAATTGAAGATCAGCGCAAATCCGTAGCCGAGCAGGTTCAGGAAAAGTCCCGCCAGCATCTCGACGTTGCGGCGCGCATGCCAGATGCGGGCCTTGCCGTGCGCGGGAGGACGGAAGCGCAGACGCACAAGATCGCCGAGGCTCAAGGCCGTAATACCGTCCGGCTGGTCCGGCCCGCACCATGCTGCGCGCCAGCGTTTAGCGATCAGCGGCGCGATGGTGCGGTTCACGGCCGTGCCGCCCGAATAGCGCCAATTCAGATTGGGGATGATGACCTCGAGCGCGTCGAGGGTCGCGTCATCAAATTCCCGGCTCATCCCGCCTCGCGCGATCGCATCGACCTGAACAAGAGCCCGTCAACGCTCCGATCGCGCGCGGTATAATTGCCGATGGATCGATTCGGTCATGAGAGAATACATGGCCCCGGTCGCCGCATGGATGAAGCCCGCCCAGCCGGATAGAAAGAACCGGTTCCAGAAGAAGATGCGGAGGAAATAAATCGGCGGACTGAACACGAGCTTGAGCGTCGACGGCTTCCGTCCCTGCTTCAGCCGCTGCTCGGCCTTGAGCCGCGCATAAGTGATTTCCTTTTTCATCTGCTCGTTCAATGGCAAGCTGCGCTCGTGCCTGAGCAGCCCGTCGCGCGCGACCGGCGTCTCGCCGTGATCAGCGACGAGGCCCTCGTGCACGATAAGGGCAGGATCGAACCGCGCCCTGCCCCGCCGCACGAGCCGCAAAATGTGCTCGGGCCGGGTCCAGCGGCTGACCGGCTTCGCCTGTCCGTAGAGTGTGAGCGAACGGCGCACCTTCCAGCCGGCGACCGATTCATCGGCCGCCATCAGGCGCCGCAACGATGCCCGCAAGTCCTCGTCAAGCCACTCGTCCGCGTCGACGCTTAGGATCCACGGTTCCTTCGTCTGATTGAGCGTAAATTGCTTCTGAAGTGCATAGCCAAGCCATGGCTGGTGAATGAATTGAACGGGAAAGCCGCGGCGAACAAAATCGTCTACGATTGCGGGCGTTGCATCTGTCGAGCCGGAATCGACGACGACAATCTCCGCGCAGTCGCGGAGGCTTTCCAGGCATTTCCCGATACAGTCAGCCTCATTGAGGCAGATTACCGCGGCGCTCAATCCGAGCGTGCTCGACGCCGGCGGGTCGAAAGGCCGTACGGAGGACAGAGTAGCGGGATCGGTTAGCGCCATCTAGAGTTCGGTTCTGGCGACGCGGCGCGCCAAGGATTTGGCCGATCTCTGGGCCATTTGCTTCAAGCTGGCAAGCACAACGGGTCGCTCGCCAGCCTGCAGGGACTCGGAACTTAGCCAGCTTGCACGCCCCGGCTCCCGTCACCATATCGCCGCAATGATCGATCCCCTCCCATCTCCCTCTCCCGTTTGGACCCTCGACTCCGACAGTCTCGAGCAGGGTCCAGGCGTTTCCTCGTCCCCCAGCGACGCCGCTCTGCTTGACGACTATTCGCGCGTCGTCAGCGACGTCGTCGACCGCGTCGGCCCGAGCGTGGTGCGCATCGACGTGCGCAAGAACGGCCGCAGCGCCGGCTCAGGGTCCGGCGTCATCATTTCGTCGGACGGCCTCGCGCTCACCAACAGCCATGTCGTCCAAGGCTCGCGGACGGTCAGTCTGACCACGCTCGAAGGCCGCGAGCTTCAGGCGCGCGTGCTCGGCGACGATCCCGACACGGATCTTGCGCTGCTCAGGGTCGAAGCCGACGTCTCGCTGCCGGCAGCGAAACTGGGCGACAGCGCCAAGCTCAAGCGTGGCCAGATCGCAATCGCGATCGGCAATCCGCTCGGCTTCGATGCGACGGTGACCGCAGGCGTCGTCTCGGCGCTCGGACGGTCGCTGCAATCGCGCACCGGCCGGATGATCGAGGACGTGGTGCAGACCGACGCCCCGCTCAACCCGGGCAATTCTGGCGGCCCGCTGGTGTCCTCGGCCGGCGAAGTGATCGGCATCAACACGGCGGTGATCATGGGGGCGCAGGGCATCTGCTTTGCGGTGGCTTCGAACACCGCGAGTTTCGTCGCCGGCGAGATCGCCCGGCACGGCCGCGTGCGGCGGGCCTATATCGGCGTCGGCGCCGCGACGATCGCGATTCCACGCCGCATAGCGCTCAGACTTGACCTCCAACAGACCACCGGCGCGCGGCTTCTCTCTGTCGATCAGGCGGGGCCGGCCGCGCAGGCGGGGCTGTTGACCGGCGACTTGGTCATCGCCCTCGACGGTAAGCCGGTGACGAGCGTCAGCGACCTCGTGCGCGCGCTCGACGCCGACAAGATCGATCGTACGGTCAGCGTCGATTTTCTGCGGCGTTCGGAGCAGCTGAGGCTTTGGATCGGACCGGTCGAGCGCCTGTTGGCCGCGTAGATTTGCTGCTGGACGGCGTCGCCGCTGCTTTGTTATTATAGCATATTGTGTATGTTATTACGCCTCTTTGCCGTGGCTGAACGCCCCCGAGCCGAGGGCGAAACTAAACGGGGTCGTAAGTCACTGAAAAATATGCGGGCGCGAAAGTAAAATGAAACTAAGGGAGGCGCGCCATCGTTCCCCCCGAACGCTCCAAGCCCGGCCTACACGTGCGTCGAATGGGCGGCGGCGAACTCGGTCCCGACCGGGACCGGAGGCTCCACCCTGAAGGCGTTCTTGTGTGTGGTGGAAACTTTCGCTCCCGATATGAGCCGCCAAACTCCGAAAAGGACGATGAGGCCCTGCGCCGCGACGAGCGTGTAAGACAGGCCTCGCGGCGTGGCCGACATTGCGAAGCCCGCGATCAAAGGGCCGGCCGCGGCGCCAGCGCCGTGCGCCAGCAGAAGACCGCCTGAGGCGGCCACCATCTCCTGTTGCTCAACCGCGTCGCTCAAATGAGCGAGCGCCAAACTATAGGTCGGAATGATCATACCGCCGAACAGAGCAACGCAAAGATAGAGGAGCCACGGATAAGCGTCGCCGGGCACGAGCGCGAGCATAGCGATGAGACTCGCAGCCGCCGCGGCGGCCGCGCCGATGATCACCAGGCGCCGGTCGTAGCGATCCGAGAGCAAACCTAGTGGCCAGGCCGCGACAAATCCGCCGACCGTCCCACTCGCCATGAAGACCGCGATCTCACCGATGCTTAGACCCCGCCCCTCGGCGAAAATGGGCCCGAGCGTGAAAAAGGCGCCGGTGGTCACGCCACTCAGGAATCCGGCCACGACCCCTAGAGGCGAGTCCCGGTAGAGCCTGCGCAGACCGACATGGCTGCCTTCGCCCGGAGGCGGGGGCGCCGCGCCTTGGGTCAAAGCGATCGGCACAAGCGCAAGCGAAATTATACAAGCGATGATACAGAACGCCGTGAAGCCCGCTGGATCCGTCGCCGGAAGGAGAAGCTGGCCACATATGCCGGCCAGCAATCCCGTCATGCCGTAGATGCTTAGAATCCGTCCCCTGTTTTCGGAGCTCGCGCCGGCGTTCAGCCAGCTCTCGACGACAATGAACATACCGGCGAAACAGAACCCGGTCAGCGCCCGCGCCGCCATCCACACGAACGGATCCACCACAAGAAGGTGCACGAGTGGCGCAGTGGCGGCGATTGCTCCAAAGGCCGCGAAGGTTCGAATGTGGCCAACCCGCCTTATCACTCCCGCGGCACGTAACGATCCGATGATGACGCCGACCCAGAAGCCCGCCCCGACCGCGCCGATTTGAGCCAGGGTGAAGCCCTCGATTTCGCCGCGGATGCTGAGAATCGTGCCTTGAAACGTATTGCCCGTCTGCATGAGCCAGAAGCCCAGCAACAGGGCTGGCAATGCTGGAATTGCCGCGATCAAGCTGGCCGGCATCTCCGCTCCTTGGGTTGACTTCCGCAACCTCATTGAGCGCTCGAGGCGTCAATAGTGCGGCGGCCTAAGCCTTCGGTGGCCTGAGCGGACCTGGAAGCGCCCGCTCGGCGTCGTCCTCCAGCGCCTGCTCGTGAGAGCGGATGAAGCGGGCGGCGAAGACCGCGCAGATCACGGCGATGATAAGCGCGGCCATCCCAACGGGCCGGGCGTAATGCTCGAAAGCGCGGCCGAGCAGGTAGCCGCCCACGCCAAAGATCGTGGCCCAGACGATTCCGCCCGCGGCATTGTAAAGAAAAAACTCTTCCCAATTGTAGCGATTGACGCCGGCGAGGAACGCCGCAAAGGCGCGCAGCACGGCGACGAAGCGGCCGAAAAAGATGATCTTCCCACCGTGCTTGAGAAATAGATATTGCCCGACTTTGAGCCGCTTCTCGTCGAGTTGGATATAGTGGCCAAAACGATAGATGAGCGGAAAGCCGAGCTCCCGGCCAATCCAATAGCCGCAATTGTCGCCGATGATCGCGCCCGCGGCCGCCGCTCCGATCACCCAATAGATCTTCAGCGTGCCCGAAGCCGCAAAGATCGCGGCTGTCACCAGAACCGTCTCGCCGGGCATCGGAATCCCGGCGCTCTCCAACGCGACGATCACGAAGACCGCGAGATAGCCATAAGTCGCGACGACATGCTGGAGATGCGGAACGAGTTCCATATCAAGGCGACGCCTTGACCCCGGTCAGGCGGCGCGCGTTGGCGCGCACTGTGCGCCGAGCTGGCGCGGCGGCGGCTTCAGCAATCGCAGTCAGACCTGCGGAAACGTCGTTTGGCGTGCGCACGCCGCCGAACGCGGCCTTGATGAAGAACGAGCTCCAGGCCATCTGGGCCGCGAAGGCGCCTTCGATTGTGGCGTCGATCTTCTCCTGCACCATGAGGCGCGCTTCGCGTGTTTTATCGGATTGCCGGCCAGGCCCGAGCAGACTCTGGGTACGAGCGGCTATGGTCAACGCCGCATCCGCGCCGGCCTGCGCATTGGCCTTCGCGATCGCGAGCGATCGTTTGGCGAGACGTCGTGAGACCATCCGGAACCCCTGCCGGTCGACGCCCGACCGTAACGCCCGAACACAAGGCTTCCGGGCCGCACACCATGGGGCAAGTTAGGGGCAGCGGCAAGTCTGGCGCCGCGAGTCAGCCCGGAGGATCGATGCGATACTGAATAAAGCCTGAGCGCACGGCGACCGCGTCGTAAAGCTTGCGCGCGACGGCGTTGGTTTCGTGCGTGTTCCAATACACGCGCGCCGCGCCCGCTTCCTTGGCGGCGTCCACGACCGCTGCGATCAGCGCCCGACCAACGCCGCCGCCCCTGACCGCCTCGCTGACATAAAGGTCCTGCAGATAGCACTGCGAATTGATCAGCCACGTGCTGCGCTGAAACAAATAGTGGGTAAGACCAATCAGCTCATCGCCGCGCTCAGCGACCAGCCCATGCACCGGCTCGAGCGGATCAAAGATGCGGGCGAAGGTGGCGTTGGCGACCTCATCGCTCCATTGCGCGCGATAAAAAACAAGATAGGCGCGCCACAGCGGCTCCCATCGCGCGTGATCCGTTCGCTCAAGGGCGCGCACTCTGAAGTCCGGCAATTGCTGCTCTCCCCGCTCGTCCCGATTCGCGACACGCGCGCAATCAGCAGAATTGATTGTTCGAACCGTCTTGACAACATGGGTCCGAGGGACTGCTTTGCCCGCGCCGACCGACCTCGTCGGCGATGGAGCCAGAGATGACCCGCTCGCCCTTCATTCTCGCTGGCGTCGCGGCGCTGATGGGCGCGGCTGGCGTCGCGCTGGCGGCCGCGGGCGTCCACGCGAACGGCGGCGAACTCGCACAGCGGGCCGCGCTGTTTCTCCTGCTGCACGCAGTCGCAGCGCTTGCGATCGCCGCGCACGCTCGAATCGCGACCGCCTCGGCCCGTGCGCTTCTTGTTGTCGGCTTCGTGATGGAGGCCGGCGCGATCCTGTTTTCCGCCGAGCTCGCAATGCACGTCTTCACCGGCGAGCGCATTTTTCCGTTCGCCGCGCCGATCGGCGGCACGACCATGATCCTATCCTGGCTGGCGTTGGCGGTGGTTTTTGCGGCCGCCAGCCGACGCGCGGCATGACGTTTGCGCTCCGCTCCGCGCGGTCGGCGGAGCTGGCTAAAAGTCCGGCTTGGCCTTGCGCGGTTTGCGGAGCCCGTCGCGAAGTCGTGAGTTGCGCGCGGCTTGACGCCCCGGTTGCCCAAGCCTAGCTTTTCTCACAGCGCTTAAGAATTGCGCATTGGAGCGATTGCAGGAGGTTACCCATGCAAGCGAAGCTCAAGCGCGGCGAACCCGCGTTTCATACACGTAGCGTCGGTCTGTCCGTTGCGATTTTGGCCGGCGCTCCGCTTATCGCCGTCTTGACGCTCGTCGCCCCGGACCCGGCGCTGGCGGCTTGCGGGACGTCAAGCCATCCCGCCGGGGTGCACACGGCAGGGAGCGGCGGCGGCGGCGTTCACGTCGCGACGTCAACAGCAGCGACGCCGAGCGGGAGCGGCGGCGGCAGCGGAACCCTCGGATGCGCAGGCGGGTCCAGCGCCTCGGCGCTGCACGGCCTACCAATGGCCAGCTCCGGAAGGGTGGTTGAAACGGGCGCCCACGCGGCACGCCCCGAGAGTCATGTGAGGAATGCTACGACGAGGACCGCTAACGCCGGCGGGCATGCGCACGCCTTTGGGCATGCGCATCGCATCTGACGCACCGGGCTGCGGCTAGTCGCGCACGAAGGCGACTTTGTCGACGTCGACCAGGCCCATGGTCGCGCGGGGCGGCAAGATGCCGATTGTCCGTTTTTGCCTAATTAGCTGCTCCCGGCGCCGGAAAAGGTTTGACCTTGATGGCCTTTGCGCGTCGACGTGCATTCCAGAGATCGTAGGACAATTGATTGCGGAGCCAAGAATTGGCGGAGCCCCATCCCGCCTTCTCGAGACGAATCGCCATCTCAGGGGAAACGCCATTGTGGCCGTTTAAGAGTTCCGAGAGCGACCCGCGAGAAATGCCGAGGCCCTTGGCCGCCGCTGTTACGGTCAAGCAGAGAGGCTTAAGGCATTCCTCGCGAAGGATTTCGCCAGGGTGCGGCGGGTTGAACATTTCCATGACCGATGACCGATTTCTCTAGTGGTAGTCCTCGAGATCCACGTCGGTCGCGTCCTCGCCGTCAATCTCAAAAGTCAGACGATAGTTGCCGGTTATCCAGATTGACCACGCCCCTTCGCGATCCCCCTTCAGCGGATGGAGCCGAAAACCGGGCAAGTCCATCGCCTCGGGGAGAGGACCGTCCTTCAAACGCAACAATCCTCGCTGCAGTTTCGGGGCAAGATGGGCACTGACGCCTTTCGTGCTGCCGGTTCGAAACAAGGCCCCGAGTTCCTTGTGACGAAACCGCTTGATCATTCCGCCATGTACGGTGTCTACCGACGGTTTACAAGTCGCCTCGCGCGCCCACGTGCTGCGACGGGCGACGATCATGGCTCCAACTGGTGTTCCAAAAGGGAGGGCAGATCCTTCCAGTTAACAGCCCCCACTAGAAGCCAGCGCTGTCGTCAATCCCGCACGAATTCGAACCTGTCGACGTCCACAAGCCCCATGTCGGTGATCTTGAGGTGCGGGATCACCGGCAGCGGCAGGAACGCGACCTGCAAAAACGGCTCGGAAAGCGTCACCCCCAGGCCCTTGGCCGCGGCGCGCAGCGGGATCAGCGCCTCGCGCACGTCCTCGAAGCTTTTCAGGCTCATGAGGCCCGCCACCGGTAGCGGCAGTTCGGCGATCACCTTGCCGTCGCGCGCGACCGCAAACCCGCCCTCGGTCTCGCGCAAGCGGTTGATCGCGACCGCCATGTCGACTTCGTCGGCGCCGACCACGCAGAGATTGTGGCTGTCGTGGCCGACGGACGAAGCGATCGCCCCGCGCTTCATGCCAAAGCCTTTGACGAAGGCGGTCGCGTGGTTGTCGTTGATGCCGTGGCGAGCGACCACCGAAACCTTGACCACGTCCTGGGCGAGATCGACGCCGCGCTCGCCATGTCTGAACGGCAACGTAACCGGAACACGGTCGGTGATAATCTTGCCCGGAATGACGCCGATCGCCTGGGTCGAGGGCCCCTGCCCCCGGGCGACGAAATCGGCCGGCTCGACCCGCCGCGCCTTGACGCTCTCGCGCCCGACCGGCGCGATTGAAGCGCGCGCGGCGAACAGAGCTTCGTCCACCACGCGCCCGCGCGCTATCGTCATCGAGACGGCGCAATGTTCGAGGTCGTCGATGACAACGAGATCAGCGCGCCAGCCGGGCGCGACCAGTCCGCGGTCCCGGAGGCCGAAGATGCGCGCTCCGGAAATGCTCGCTGCGCGATAGGCGGCGAGCGGCGGCGCGCCAAGCTTGATCGCCGTGCGGATGAGAAAGTCGAGATGGCCCTCCTCCGCGATATCGAGCGGATTGCGGTCGTCGGTGCAGAAGGCGATGAACGGCGAGTTTCGCTCAGTGATGATGGGAGCAAGAGCGTGCAGGTCCTTGCACACCGAGCCCTCGCGAATGAGGAGCTGCATCCCCTTGGCGAGCTTCTCTCTCGCCTCGGGAAGGTTGGTGACCTCGTGGTCGGTGCGCACGCCGGCGCTCAAATAGCCATTGAGGGCGGCGCCGCTCAGAAGCGGGCTGTGTCCGTCGATCGGCCGGGTCTGGAACGCGGCAAGCTTGGCGAGGCATGATGGGTCGCGCGCCAGCACGCCGGGAAAGTTCATGAATTCCGCCAATCCCAGCACTTTGGGGTGATCCGCCAGCGGCACAAGATCATCGACCTCGAGACGAGCGCCGGAAGTCTCGAGCGCCGTCGCCGGCACGCAGCTCGAGAGCTGGATGCGCAAATCCATAGCGGTCAGCATCGCGGCGCCGAGAAAATAACGTAGACCCGTGAGCCCGAGAACGTTGGCGATTTCGTGCGGATCGCAGATCGAGGTCGTGACGCCATGGGCGAGCACGCAGCGATCGAATTCGAGCGGAGTGAGAAGCGAGGATTCGACATGGCAATGCGTGTCGATGAAACCCGGAACGATGATCCTGCCGCTCACGTCGATCTCGCGTTCGCCGCTATATTCGCCCATCGTTCCGGTAATGCGGTCGTTGCAAATCGCGACGTCGCTCTTGATGAGTTCGCCCCCGACCAGATCGAAAATCCGGCCGCCCTTCAGCACTAAATCGGCCTTGGTGAGTCCCTGCCCCTGCTCGATGGCGCGACGAAGAAAGGCGATGGCGTCGCTCATGCGGTGTCCCTTTGAAGGTTCGGCAAAATCCCCGAGGCATTGTTTCAGGCTTGCTGAGCCCGCTCAAGCGATCCGTCCACACGAAGGTTGAAACATGTCGCGCGCGAGAGGCGATTCCGCTTTGACCTGCCCGCGAATTGTCCTCTGGTCCGAGCCTATGCTTCAGCCCCTCCTCTCGATCCAGTCGCATGTCGTCTACGGCCATGTCGGCAATTCGGCGGCTGTATTTCCTCTGCAGCGGCTTGGGCGCGAGGTCTGGCCGCTGATGACGGTGCAATATTCCAGCCATGTCGGCTATTCCGGATGGCGCGGTCGCGCCTTCGACGCAGCGATGATCGACGATTGCGTGGGCGGATTGGAGGCGATCGGCGTGCTACCGCGCTGCGCCGGTCTTTTGACTGGCTACCTTGGCAAGGCGGAGATCGGCGAGGCGGCTCTCCGCGCGCTGGACCGGATTCGCGCCGCCAATAGCGAAGCGGCCTACATGTGCGATCCGGTGATTGGCGATGTCGGGCCGGGTGTTTACGTGGCCGCCGGCGTCGGTGAATTCTTCCGTGACCGCGCACTGCCCCTGGCGACCATCGCCACGCCGAACGCCTTCGAGCTCGAATGGCTGACTGGCGAACCTGTTCGCGATTTGCAAAAAGCCCGGCGGGCCATCGCCGCCTTGCGCGCACGGGGACCCCGCGTCGTCGTGGCGACGTCCCTCCAGCTCGACGACACGCCTGCCGACGCTCTCGACATTCTGGCGGGAGACAAAGCCGGCCTCTGGCGAGCGCGCACGCCAAACCTGCCGATTTCTGTCAACGGCTCCGGCGATCTGTTCGCAGCGTTGTTCTTTCATCATTGGCTTGGGACGCATGACACCCGCGACGCGCTATCGCGTGCAACGTCGTCGGTTCACGGTGTCGTGAAGGCCACGCTGGATTCGGGGTCACGGGAGCTGAGCCTGATCGCGGCTCAAGAGGAGTTTACCAACCCATCGCAACTTTTTGCCGCGGAGGCAGTTTGACAACTGAACCGAACGTTTACTTTTTTTGCACATCGGCGCATGAGTGAACAGCGTTTCGTGTACAATGGGCCGGGTGAAGGGGGATCGGTTATGACACATCCAGTCAGTCTCTTAGGAGCGGCAGCGCTTGGCATCGTCCTGGCAGCATCGTGCGCCAACGCGCAGACGGTGCATCACCGTGCCAAGCATCCGGCTGCGGCCGGCCGTCAGATTACTGTTAGCAAGGGCGTGGAGCCGTGGCTGACGCTGGGCACTTGGGCTCCCGTGGGCTCGCGCCAGGGCTATGCCCTTGACACGTTCCGGCCTCCTCAGGCTCAGCGTACGGCCAACCAAGAGACATTTCAGGGCGTCCGTGGCATCGATCGGTTGCCGAACGATGTTTCTCTCCCTGAAGCGAACCGGCCGTTGCTGATCGTATCCTCGCCTGGCCTGAGTGGGCCTTGGTTGCAGTTGTATTGACGAGACCCGCCCGCACGCTAGAGGAGTGCTGCGGGGCACGGGACTCTGATGACGCGCCGGTTTCAAACCCTCGATGTGTTTACCGAGACGGCGCTGGCTGGGAATCCGCTTGCCGTGGTCCTCGACGCCGAAGGGCTCGACGACTCACGCATGCAGGCGATCGCCGCCGAGTTTAACCTTTCCGAGACCGTGTTCGTCCTGGAGCCCAGGGACGCTGTCAATAGCGCCCGCGTGAGGATTTTCACTCCAAAGCGCGAACTGCCATTCGCTGGCCACCCCACGGTTGGAGCAGCGGCGCTGATTGCGCACTTACGCGCCAGCGATCTGCTCGCCGCTCAAGATCTCAGGATCGTGCTGGAGGAGCCGATTGGCAACGTCGTCTGCGTGGCGCGCCGGCGCAAAGGCCAGGCGCTTGCCGCTTATTTCGAGCTGCCGAAGCTGCCCGAACGGCTTGAAAACAAACCGCCTTCCACGGTGCAAATCGCAGCAAGCCTGGGTCTTGAACTTCAGGACATCGGTTTCGACGGACACGAGCCGAGCGTGTTCAGCGCGGGCGCGCCCTTTCTGTTCGTTCCGGTCCGCTCGCTTGACGCGATCGGCCGCGCCGCGCCCGGAATCATGCCCTGGGCGACCAAGGACGGTCCGGCTACGTTTGTCTACACGAGGGAGGCGGAGCGCGAGGGGTCAGCCTATCATGGGCGCATGTTCGCCAGCGCTTGGGGGGTATACGAAGACCCGGCGACCGGAAGCGCGGTCGCCGCGTTTGCTGGGGTCGTACAAGCGTTCGATCGCCCGCACAACGGCGAGTCCATGCTTACGATCGAGCAAGGTTTCGAAATGGGCCGGCCGAGCCTGATCGCGCTTGGCCTTGTGATCGAGAATGGCGCGCTGGTCGCAGCGACCATCGGCGGCTCGGTCGTCATCATCTCTAGCGGTACGCTCCAGCTTTGAGCGAGCAGGCCCGCCTTCTCAAGGTCGCCGAGCTTGACCTTGCGTTTGAGTCTTCGCCCTGGGAATTCGCCGATCGCCAGGCCGCCGCCATCGCCACGCACTGGGCGCGACTGACGAAGGCCAAGCCGTCGCTGTTCAACGGGCGCGTACTGCTTCTCGGCAAGCGCTTGATCGAGACACGCCCCGACGGAACGTTAAGGCTCAGGGGCGTCTATTTCGAGACCGACTACGCTGACTTCCTCGCCTGGACAGCGTTCGGCCATCCGGGCGACCCTGTCGACAATTGCTTCGCGATGGCTGCGCTGCGCTCGGACGACGGGGCGTTTCTGCTCGGCGAGATGGCGCACCATACCTACAACGCCGGCCAGATCTACTTTCCCGCGGGAACGCCGGATCCGGATGACGTCTTCGACGATAGGGTGGATCTTGAGGCAAGCGCGCGCCGGGAATTGCTCGAAGAGACCGGGCTCCTGGCTGCTGAAACGAATATAGCGCCCGGCTGGACGGTGGTGATAGCGGATCAGCGGATCGCATGCATGAAACTGATGACGTTTCCGCTCCCCGCGGCCCGGCTCAAGGCGCGAATCGAGGCGTTCCTGGCGCGCGACCCTCTGGCCGAGTTTGCGCGCATGCACATCGTGCGCGACCCGGAAGACATCGACGAAGCGCGGGTGCCGAGTTTTGTCGCCAATTATCTGCGCTACGCGTTCGCTCAAAGATCGATCGGATAAGGTTGCGTCCTTCCGGACCAGCGCGGCCGCATTCGGCTCGCGCTTGATCTGATTGTAGACCGACTGGCGCCCCGCGCCGGATGTGGGGTTGCAGGAAATACGTGTCACGCTCTCGCGGTTCGCGCCCGAGCATGGAGGTCACAAATGACCGACAGAATTACAATTTTCGGCTACGGCCCGACTGGACGCGCGACCACGGCTCGGCTCATAGCCGAAGGCCGCGAAATTATCGTCGCGCAGCGGAACCCGCCAAGCGATCTTCCAAAGGGAGCGACGTTCGCGCCGGTGGACGCGCTCGACCGCGACGCGGTCGTGAAGGCTGTACACGGCTCGGGACAGTTCGTGGTCACAATCGGCTTTCCCTATTCCGGACCCCTCTGGCGCGACGTCTGGCCAAGAGTTATCAGCAATTTCGTCGCTGCCTGCAAAGCGACCGGCGCGCGGATGGTGTTTGTCGACAATCTCTACATGTACGGTCCCCAGACCGCGCCGCTCATCGAAACGATGGCGCTCTCCGACTATGGTCTGAAGCCTGCCGCGCGCGCAGCCGCGACTAGGGTCTGGATGGCCGCGGCGGCCGCCGGTGAGGCGCGGGTAGCGGCTCTTCGCCCGCCCGACTTCTATGGGCCGGGCGTCGGTCGCTCTTTTCTCGGCGACACTTCGATAGGCAAGCTTGTTCAGGGCAAGCCCGCGGTATTCGTCGGCTCGCCGGGCGTGCTGCACGACTATGCCTATGTGCCCGACATCGCGCGCGCGGCGACGACGCTCCTGGATGCTCCCGACTCGGCCTTCGGCCAAGCCTGGCATATGCCGTGTGCGCCAACTCGGACGACGCGGGATATTCTGCAAATCGCGGCCGACACGCTTGGCGTGAAGCTGCGTATCAGCGCCATGCCGGCCTGGATGCTGGGCCCAAGCGCCATGTTCTCGCCGCTCCTGCGAGAACTGAAGGAAATGCGCTTCCAGTGGGACCGACCGTATCAGGTCGACGCCAGCCGTTTCGAAGCCGCGTTCTGGTCCGACGTGACGCCGTTCGAAACTGGCGTCCGGGAGACCGCGCTCGCTTTTCGCGCCGCATCGAGGCAGAGGCGCTAAGGCCGCCCCGTTTCCATCTGCTCAGCGCCGGGTCCAAACGCAGAGCAGCCCGCGCTGGACGGCGCGGGCTGCTTCTTGATGCTTAATCGAAGTAGCGCGAAGTGATCCTTAGGGTTCCTCGGGCGCCGGCTCCTTGTCGTCCGCGTCCGAGTTGGCGGGTTCCACCCGTTTGCGCGACCGTCGCGCGCCCGCCGCGACGATAATATCCCGCTCGAGTCGCGGTTGGGCCGGACCTTCCGGATAGACGAAGCTCAGCTTCTTGACGCCTGCATCGTCGGTAATGACCACAACCTTGACCACGCCTCCGCCCTTAAGTCGGCCGAACAGCACCTCGTCAGCGAGCGGCGTCTTGATCTGGGTCTGAATCACGCGCGCCATCGGCCGCGCGCCCATCGCCTCATCGTAGCCATTCTTCACCAGCCATTCGCGCGCTTCGTCCGTGAGCTCGATCGTCACGTTACGGTCGCTCAGCTGGGCTTCAAGCTGAAGGATGAACTTGTCGACGACTTGGGCAATCACGCCTTCCGGAAGACGCGCGAACGGCACGATGGCGTCGAGCCGGTTGCGGAATTCCGGCGCAAACAGCCGGTCGATCGCCTCGGTATCGTCGCCCTCTCGCTTCGACTTGTGGAAGCCGAAAGCAGCGCTGGCGAGATCCCGCGCCCCCGCATTGGTGGTCATGATCAGGATCACATTGCGGAAGTCGATCTGCTTGCCGGAGTGATCGGTCAGTTTGCCGTGGTCCATGATCTGCAACAGGATGTTGAACAGGTCGGGATGGGCCTTCTCGATCTCGTCCAGCAGCAGAACCGAGTGCGGGTGCTGATCGATGGCGTCCGTCAGCAGGCCGCCCTGGTCGAAACCGACGTAGCCGGGGGGCGCGCCGATGAGCCGCGAGACCGTGTGCCGCTCCATATATTCCGACATGTCGAAGCGGGTCAGCTCCAACCCAAGGCTGACCGAGAGCTGGCGCGCCGCTTCCGTCTTGCCGACACCGGTCGGGCCGGAGAACAGGTAGCAGCCAATCGGCTTCTCCGGATCGCGGAGGCCGGCGCGGGCAAGCTTAATGGCCGAGGCCAGCGCGGCGACCGCCTCATCCTGGCCGTAGACAGCGCGCTTTAGGGTCTGTTCGAGATGCTGGAGCACTTCGGTGTCGTCCTTGGACACCGACTTCGCAGGGATACGCGCCATCGACGCGACGGTCGCCTCGATCTCCTTGACCCCGATCGTCTTCTTGCGCTTCGGCTCCGGCAACAGCATTTGCGAGGCGCCGGTCTCGTCAATGACGTCGATCGCCTTGTCGGGCAGCTTGCGGTCGTGGATATAGCGCGACGACAGTTCCACCGCCGCCTTCACGGCTTCGCTCGTGTAGCGCAATTTGTGAAACTCCTCGAAATAGGGCTTGAGGCCCTTGAGGATCTCGATCGCGTCGGCGACGCTTGGTTCCTTGACGTCGATCTTCTGGAACCGCCGGACCAGCGCCCGGTCCTTCTCAAAGTACTGACGGTACTCCTTGTAAGTCGTTGAACCGATGCAGCGAAGCGTCCCTTGCGCTAACGCCGGCTTGAGCAGGTTCGACGCATCCATCGCCCCGCCCGAGGTGGCCCCGGCGCCGATAACCGTATGGATTTCGTCGATGAACAGAATCGCGTCCTTGTGCTGCTCGATTTCCTTCATCACCTGCTTCAGGCGCTCTTCGAAGTCGCCGCGATAGCGCGTGCCCGCGAGCAGCGCGCCCATGTCGAGCGCGAAGACGGTCAACTCGGCCAAAACCTCAGGCACATCCGAATTGATGATCTTACGTGCGAGGCCTTCGGCGATCGCCGTCTTGCCGACGCCCGGATCGCCGACCAAGAGCGGATTGTTCTTCTGCCGGCGGCATAGCACCTGGATGGTGCGCTGCACTTCGGCCTCGCGGCCAATGAGCGGATCGATGCGCCCCTCTCGCGCTTTTCGATTGAGGTTGACGCAATAAGCTTCCAAAGCGCCTTCCTTTTTCTTTAAATCCGGGCCGTCCTTCGAGTCCTTGGAATCGCGCGCCTCGTGCTCCTCCTCGGTCCCGCGCGGCAGGCGCGATGTATCTGAGGCTCCAGGACGCTTGGCGATCCCATGGCTGATGTAGTTCACCGCGTCATAGCGAGTCATGTCCTGCTCCTGCAGGAAATATGCCGCATGCGTCTCGCGCTCGGCGAAAATGGCGACCAGGACATTTGCGCCAGTCACTTCCTCGCGACCCGACGACTGAACGTGGAACGCCGCGCGCTGAACGACGCGCTGGAAGCCATTGGTCGCCTTGGCCTCCTCCTGGCTGTCGACCACCAGGTTTTCAAGTTCGGTGTCGAGGTACTGAACGACGGTCTTGCGCAGAGCGTCGAGGTCGACGCCGCACGCCCGTAGCACGGCCGCCGCATCGACGTCGTCGATCAGCGCCAGCAGCAGATGTTCGAGGGTCGCGTATTCATGACGGCGCTCGTTCGCGAGCGACAGGGCTCGACGAAGGGTCTTTTCTAGCGCGCGGGAGAAAATTGGCATCGGGCGCCTTTCACTTCTTTTCCATGATGCACTGCAAGGGGTGCTGGTTCTTGCGTGCGTGATCCATCACTTGCGACACCTTGGTCTCCGCGATCTCGTAGCTAAAGATGCCGCATTCGCCTACGCCGCTGTTATGCACTTGAAGCATGATCTGCATCGCTTCCTGAGCGTCCTTGTTGAAAAAGGCTTGCAAGATGGAGACCACGAACTCCATAGGCGTGTAGTCGTCGTTGAGCAGAAGAACGCGATACAGATTCGGGCGCTTTGTCTGCGTCCGTGTGCGCGTGATGACCGCCGCGCCCGACCCTGGGGCTTCTCCCCCTCTCTTCGGTTCGCGTGACGCGCTCAGCCGCATCGCCGCCTCCGGCGCGGCAACGCCGAAGCCAGGATAGAACCAACGCGCCAGCCGAGCCATTCCCGCTCGGAGTCGAACGACTAAGGGAATTGAGGCGGCAGCCACCGAAAGACCCCGATTGATGCCGGTTTGGCTAGAACTCAGGTTGACGCGTAAGCAAGAACGATACCGTATTTAGGCGCGGCGCGCCGTCGGCGCCAGATGTCATTGTCGAATGGCAGCATTGCCAATTTGCTCGTCACGCGCAAGAGCCTCGTGAGACGCAACTTCGAATGTCCCTTTCCTGTTCCGTTTCCCTATATGGAGGGCAGGTTGCCGGGAGGGGACCGAAAATAAAAAAAGCCGGCGCTGGAAGAGCGCCGGCGTTGGCCGAAACAAAAAACCGGCGCTGACCAGCGCCGGATGGGCCGAAACAAAAAACCGGCGCTGAACAGCGCCGGATGGGCTCAAGGGATTTTTCCCGCCGCGCTTGGCGGCGAGAGGATCGCTCGATGATTACTTCTGGATGCTCGCGTAGGCCGTCGTGACCGGCTTCAAAGCGTCTGAGGCAACCCGGGTGTAGAGCTCGGAAACTTTCGTCGCCTGGGCGACAAAGCTCTCATAGGCCTGCTTCACGAATTCGGTCTGGATCTGGATCGCGGTTTCAACGCTGCGCGCGCCGAGAAGCTTCTCGTACATCGCGGACCCGGCGGCGAAGGACTTCTTGGAATAATCGCTCGACTCAGAAGCGATCTCCTGCAAACCCTTCGAAAAGGTGGTCGATGCCGAGGCAAAAGCCTCGAGCTGGTCTTTTGAAAATTTCTGGAAGTCTTCAAGCGTAGCTGTCATTTGTGGGGCTCCCTGCAATGAGTCCGTTTCGCATCGGAAAAGAGGCAAACGGGCGATGAACGCAATATGTGCACTGCACAATCGAAGTCAAGGCCGAATTGTTGCATTGCAGCAAAATCGCCGCCCAACGCTCATATGAGACCTGTCCGAAAACTAGAAAGAGTGAATTATTTCAATCAATAGATCTAATTTACTCGCTTTTAACTTCATCCAATTCGACCCCCGCAGTCGCTCGCCGATAGCGAGTCCAACGGCTTGCTGAAAATATCCGCGCCTCTTTGGAATCCCGTTAACCCCTGCGTAACCGCTGCGTCATATCGTTGGCGACTGTGTGCGTAACGCAACTGTGATCGGCCGCCAAGCGTCAAGGTTGCGTGAAGTCCGTGGGGCGTTTCATGGCGTTGCGTATCGGTTGCTCTCGAATGGGCTGGCTTGCTCGCATAGCGACCGCGGCCCTGATCTCGACTTCGACCCTTTGCCTGGCCAGCGCGCAGGCGCAAGCGCATCATTATTCACGGCATCGGCACACCGCGCACGCGGCGCATCACTCGTATTATGCGCGCGCTCCCCATCACGCGCGTTCCGCTCATTACGCCCGTCGCGCATCCCCGCATCACGCTTTCCATTACGCTTCAGCGGGGACGGGCGCGGTTCCGAATTCGCCGGCCTTTTCGGCGCTTGTCGTTGACGCCAACAGCGGGCGGACACTTTATTCCGCCGACGAGAACGGACTGCGTCATCCCGCTTCGATCACCAAGGTGATGACGCTCTACCTCTTGTTCGAACAGCTCGACAGCGGCGCAATGACGCTGCGGACTCCGATTCCAATCTCCGAGCATGCCGCCGCGCAAGAGCCATCCAAGCTCGGCCTCGCTCCCGGCGACTCGATCAGCGTCGACGACGCGATCAAGGCTGTCGTCACCCGTTCGGCCAACGACATCGCAGTCGCGATCGCCGAGGCCGTCGGGCAATCAGAGAGCAATTTCGCCGAGATGATGACGCGCAAGGCGCATGCGCTCGGCATGGCGAACACAGTCTACGTCAACGCCTCCGGACTCCCCGATGACCGGCAGATCACCACAGCGCATGATCTGACGATCCTCGGACGTTCGATCCAGGAGCGGTTCCCGCGCTACTTCCGCTATTTCTCGACTACCCAATTCGACTTCGACGGCGAGATCATCGGCAGCCACGATCATCTCCTCGGCCGCATCGACGGCGTCGACGGAATCAAGACTGGCTACACGAGAGCGTCCGGTTTCAATCTCCTGACCTCGCTCCACCGTGACGGACGATCGCTCATCGCCGTCGTCATGGGCGGGCGCTCCGCCGCCGGGCGCGACAGGATCATGGCGAATCTGATCGCCGACCACATTGCCGAGGCTTCAACCGCGCATACCGCGACCGCAGTCGCAGACGCTTCGCCGGTCGAGACGACCGAGCCGCGTAACGAACCGGTCGTGGCGACCCCGACGCGGGCGCGCCCCGCCGTAATCGTCGAAGCTAGGTTTGAACGCGCCTCCGCCGCGACACGCGCGGCTAACGCTGCCGGAGAAGGCGACGATGGCGCTGGCGATGAGGAGATTGCGCCGCCGCAACCGATGCTGAAGGCGCCCGAATCCGCTCCGCGCGCCGCGCAGCCCACGGCCGCCGATCTCGGCATGCTCAAAAGCCCCGCCAGGTCGTCAAGGAAAATTCAGGCTCGGCTGGCGGCGGCGAGCGCTCTGGTCATGCCCCCGCTTGGACGGCCCGAGAATGCGGCCGAGGACGCGCGGCGCGCTTCCCGTCAAGATGACGACAGCGACAACCTCAGCGCGCGCGGCGTCATGATCCAGATCGGCGCCCCCGACAACCTCGCCAAGGCGAACGCCCTTTTGAGCCGCGCCCGCGAGCGCAACCGTTCGACCCTCGCCTCAGCCAAGCCAGTCACCGAGAAGGTGCGCAAAGGCGACGCCACACTCTACCGCGCACGTTTCGCGGGCCTGGATTCGGCTTCGGCGGAAGCCGCGTGCCGGTCGCTTAAACGGACCGGATTTTCCTGCTTCACCGCCCACGACTGACGCGTACGCTTTCGGAGTTGCCTAGCCTTGACGCTGCATCAGAACATCCTTGGCCTGATTGACCCGCGCGGCAAGCGTGGTCGAGCCGCCATGATCTGGATGAAACTTCTTCATCAAAGTTCGGTGCGCGCGGATTATGTCCGGCGCGCTCGCGCCTTCGGCGAGACCGAGGACTTCGAACGCCTCCCGGCGCGACATCGCCCCACTCCCGCCCCGCCCCTGACGCTGACCCTGGTCTGCCTCACGCCAGCCGGCGAACCGGCGGTCGAGATATGCCTCTAACAGGCTGACGCCGTCCGGATCGTCACGCGCCAGATCCTGTCGCAAGGCAATGAGCTCCGGGCGGGACAAGGTTTCGACCGCGCGGCCGGCATAGGCGCCGGCCAGAATCATCCCGGTCATCGTGCCCGTGTCGTGGTCCAGCCGCATTTCCACCATGGCCGACCGGGCGGTCGAAGCCCGTCCCGGGCGTCCGCCCGCGCCCCCGCCCACGTTGCGAAATGCCGACGAGGCTCCCCCCGTTGTCCGCCACCCGGCGAAGTTGGCCATCATTCCCGCGACCGTCGCGGCGAGCCCAACCCGTCCGCGCAGGAGCAGGAGCAGCGCGCCGATCATCCCGAGGACGCCGCCGCCGTGGCGCACAATGCGCGCAGCCGTGGCCGCATCCATGCGGCCGAATTGCTTGATCGCTTGCACGATAATAAATAGCAAGATCAAGCCTATAACGAGATTCATTGTCGTAAGGCTTCCAAATTGGGCTGACGCCCGGCCGGCGTGGTGACGCTCCGGACGTAACGGTCGCCAAAGGCGAAACTACGCCAAGTTCACTTTCCGCGCATCTGCGATAGCAAAATCCGGGCGGCGGAATCCGCCTCCGCCTCCCGAACCAGCGCCGCATGGCCGCCCGCCGCATAAGCCGCCGCCGCGCGCAAGAGCGCCGCGAGCCGCGCGGAAGCGCCAGCGTCGAAGGCGCTGTAGGCTCCTCCAGTCAAGCGGGCGATTTCGCCGAACGTGCGCTTGGCCGCGGGGTCCTGCCCCTCCTGGAACATGAAGGCCTTCACCCCGAGCAGCGCGAGCTCTCCCGCCAGGGAAGCGAGCGTGTCCGGGTTTTCCTCCATGGCGTCGCCGATAAAGATCAGCGCTCCGACCTTGGCGCGCTTGGCTTCATCGCGCACATGGACGAGCACCCTTCGGATCTGCGTCGACCCACCGCGCACATCGATGCGGCTCATGAGCTGCGCGAGCCCCTGCCCACCGGAGACGAAGTTCGACGCCCGGCATTCGTTCAGCCCCCGAAAATAGACGAGCTGCACGTCAAGGCCGCCAAGCGACGCCGCACCATCGAACATCTTCGCCTGCAGCGACTGGGCAAGGTCCCAGGTCGGTTGACGGCTCATGGTCGCGTCCAGGGCAAAGATCAGCCGTCCGCGGCCGGACCGCGCCGGCGCAGGAACCTTTTTGGCCGCATCGACGAAGGCGGCGATGCCCTCGCCGCCGCGGTTCGTCAACGCGCTGTTCTTGTCCTTTTCCATCACGAGCCCAATTCACGACCGCGGTTATTAAATTGGGCGCGGAGAAGCGCGCGACAAGCCGCAAGCCGCAAATTTACAGCAAGCCGAGCGACGCCAGCTCGCGGCGCATCCCCTCGGGCATCTCGGCAAAGCCGGGCTGCGCCTCGTCGATATCCGGCGGGGCGCTCTTGGCCTCGTAGTAGCGCCAGCCTTGGAAGGCGCGCATCGGCCGCGGCGCCACTGCGACCACGGTCTCCCCGAGCCAGATTTTGCAGCGGCCGATCCCGTCTGCATCGACAAACAACTCGAGCCCGACGATCTCTTGCCTGGCCGAGATCATGCCCTTGACGACCCAGTAGAGCGAGCCGCCGTCCAGGACCTGTTCGGTTCGTTTCGGCGCCATCCGGGTGACGTGGGCATGCCGAAGCGGCGCGCGGCGACGCTTCGCGTCCGCTATGCGCTCCGCCATCCATCCGCGAAGGTCCGCAAGCGAGTCCGCGCCGACGGCGAGCTTGATGAGATGAAGAGGCATGGGCGTGACTATAGCGGAGGCGGGGGCCCCTAGCCCAGTCGCGCGGAGGCGCTATCCCCATGATCCTGATCGGGCAGCTTCCGCCCATCGGCGCAGGCGTCGACTAGCCTCTAAGCGGCTCGAGCGGTCCTGATCGGGGGCCAGCAAGCGAACGGGTTTATGTGATAACTCTGAATGGCGGCGAGGGGCGCCATGAACGAGAACCGGAAAATTGCGGCGATCCTGGTGTCGGATGTGGTCGGCTACAGCCGGCTCGCAGGCGCGGACGAAGATCGAACTCTGGCTCGACTGCGCGCGCTGCGCAGCGATCTGATTGATCCAACGATCTCCGTGCATCGTGGCCGCACGGTCAAGCGCACCGGCGACGGCAGCATCATCGAGTTCCGCAGCGTCGTCGACGCGGTGCGCTGCGCGCTCGAAGTGCAGCACGCCATGGTCGAGCGCAACTCGGGCGTCACCCTCGACAAGCGGATCGAATTTCGCATCGGCATTCACCTCGGCGATGTCGTCGAGGAGAGCGACGGCGACCTCATGGGCGACGGCGTCAACATCGCCGCGCGGCTGGAGGGCGTTTGCGAGCCAGGCGCGATCTGCCTTTCCGAGGACGCTTACCGTCAGGTGAAGGGCCGGCTCGATCTCGCGGTGACTGATCTTGGGCCGACCCAACTCAAGAACATCGCCGAGCCGATTCGGGCCTATTCGCTCCGAGTCGGCGTTCCCGCCCAGGCGAAGCCAGCGATTCGCGCGCCGACCGCCCGGCCGAAAAAGCGTTCGGCGCTGACGCCGCTAACCATCGGGATCGCCGCGTTTCTCATCTTGATTGCCGGCGGCGCGTGGTGGTTCCTGGCCGGCGGGCGCTCCAAGCCGCCCGATACCGCGCGACTCTCAATTGTTGTTCTGCCTTTCGCCAATCTCTCCAAAGACCCTTCCCAGGACTATTTCGCCGACGGCGTCACCGAAAATCTCACCACCGAACTCTCGCGTCTCCACGACAGCTTCGTCATCGCACGCAATACCGCCTTCACCTTCAAGGGCAAGAATGTCGACGCTCGGGAAATCGGCAAGGAGCTCGGCGTGCGCTACGTCCTCGAAGGCTCGGTGCAGCGCGATCAGGACCGGGTCCGTGTCAACGTCCAGCTGATCGACACGGAATTGGGCGCGCAGCTGTGGGCCGATCGATTCGAGGACGACGTCGCGGACCTGTTCAAGCTGCAGGATGCAGTGGTCGCGCGCCTCGCCGGCACGCTTCAGATCGAGTTGGTCAACGCCGAAGCCCAGCGAAGCCTGCATGACCGCCCGCGAAATCCCGACGCCATCGATCTGACGATGCGCGGTCTCGCGCTACTCAACCAATCCTACACGAAAGCCAATCGTTTCGGGGCGAGGGACTTATTCGAGCAAGCGTTGAAACTCGATCCAACGAACGCCGATGCTCTCGCGGGCGCCGCGTCCGTCAACTCGGTGGACTACACCTTGGGTTGGTCCGACCAGCAGGTGGACCTGTATGCGCGGGCGATGCAGCGGGCTAACCAAGCTCTTTTGCTCGATCCGAACCAAGCCCGCGCGCATTCTGTCAAGGCCTACCTGCTCCTGCTAAAAGCGAAACCGAATGACGCGTCCGCGAACGAAGTCATCGCGGAAGCCGAGGCATCGCTTAGCGCCGATCCCAGTTATGCCTACGCCTACTTTCCGATGGCCGTCGGGGAAGAGCTGCTCGGCCGCTATCAGCAATCGATATTGCATCTCGAAGAGGCCATCAAGATCAGTCCCCGCGATTTAAGTCTCGGAGTTTGGCGCATGAATATAGGCAGAGACCTTCTGGCGCTCGGTCAATACGATGCGGCGATCCAGGAAGGCCTCAAAGCCATCGACTCGGGGACTCGAACGATTACGTCCTACACCTGCCTTGCGGCGTTCTACGCCGCCGTGGACAAGATGCCGGAGGCGAAGGCCGCGCTGGTGGAGGCGATGAAATTGGATCCCAAACTCTCCGTGGCATGGTTTCACGCGCACATCCCTAGCTTTATCAACTGGCCGCCGGGTTTCCGCGAAGCCCTGATCAAAGCCGGGCTGCCGGAGGAATGAGGAAGCTGGCGACCCTCGCGCTGGTCTGGCATCCCTTCTGTATGTCCACGCCCCTTGGTTCCGATCCGCCTTGCGAGATCTTCATTTTAAGCGATTGAAAGATACCGCGGTGGCTAGTTGAAGCGATAGGCTTCTACCGTCGGCGCATCGAGCAATGCCTGGCCTTGGGCTTGCACCGCGCGGCGGCGGCGCTTGGCTCCGCCATCCATTCGCGTAGGTCGGAATCAGCGGCCAGCCCACCGCGCCTTAGCGGCTGGCGGTCCGCATGCCTCGCGGCGAAACGCGGCGACAGGCCTGTCAAACGACGGATAGGTAGTTCTACGAATTGCCGATTGGGCTCCGCGGCGCCATCACACGGCTTGGCGCAAGGGCCTCGCGCATTCCGAAGGCGCGGAGCGTCTCATTCGGGTCGAGCAATGATGGCTGCTCAAGAACACTGAAGCTTAAATCGAGGAAGATAGCACCGGGCCTCCCGCCGCTCATCCGTCCACAAACCCCTTCACGGAGGTCGAGATGGCAAGCAACACTGCGGGTTCGCGCGCTGACCGGCTCACGCATCCCCTTCTCGAACAACTCGGCGACATATCTGCTGCAACCGAGGGTCTGTTCGCCTACAGCGCCAAGATCGTGTGCGGCAAACAAACCGATGCAAGCTGTTGTTGCAGCGCAGGGGTCCGGCCGGGCGTGTACGCGACCGAGGTCAACATCCAAAATCTCAACCTCGTGACCGCGCCGGTTTTGAAATTCGTCCTGCCCTTGATCAACTCGGGGGCAGTCGTGGCGCGTGAGCCCAACGTCGCCGACCCCGCTCTCCTTCGTGGCCGCCCGGTCGATGTCGTCAAACTTCCCCCGCTGGGGGCGACGATGGACGATTGTTGCCGCATCGCGGAGCTGCTGCTGGGCGCAGCCCCGAGCGGAGACGCTCCGCTCACCATCGCCATCCTGACGATCGTGAGCGAGTTCGAACTGTCCGTCTCCGTGGTCTACACGGCAAATCCACTGAGCGGGGACGGGATCAGCATTGACGTCGAGTACATTCCGTCGCGAATCTTGCGCCTTCGCGGCCAAGGTTGACGGCCCGCGCCACTGCGCATGGTTGAAGTCGAGCCTTGAAGTAATTGGAAACGCGCGAGATTCAGCCGCCCCTTCTCGGTCGCGGCAAACAAAGTCTTGGCAATCCAGAAACATGAGTATACTTTCGGCTGATCGAAACCCGAGCCCGCCACAGAGGGGGCGAAAGAATGAGAAGGAGAAAAGCGGAGCGCTGGACGCGGTCAGCACCGAGTCCGAGAGAGAAGAAGTTTTTTTATTCCAATCGCTCGTAACCCATTGAAAAGTCCCGATTCCAAAAAATAAACGCTAGCAAATGCAAGCTCTTTTACTAACGTTTAAGCGCGTTTATTGACGTTTACCGGCTTTTATTTGCCCCCGAACGCCCGGCGCCGAACCTCGCCTGGCCGCTCCCAGGACCGCGGCTCACTCCGATGAGCGCAGGCTGGCGAGAAGGGTATCGCGCAGATCGAGCTCACGCTCGATGCGCCGCCGGCCTTCGTCTTTCAACTCGCCGCCGCGATAGAGCTTGTTGACGAGGTCCCGCTCCGCCTCAATCAGCGCAAGCTCCAGCTCATCGCCAAGTTCGGCGAGTTTCTTGTGGTGGTCGTTGCCATCCTTGCGATGGTCGACATCCTCGAGCCGGTTGCGCAGATGAGCGAGGACCGGTCGGACCACCGGCTCGGGAAGTTTGCGGCTCTCGGCGAGCAACTCGACCCGTTCGATCGCCGCCTCGACAGCAAGCCTGCGGACCTTGACCTCCTCCTCCCGCTCGGCCTGCCGCTCGCGCCGTCCGGCGTCGGCGAGACCGAGCGCGCGGACCACCGCTGGCAGGGTCAACCCTTCGCCGACCAGGGTCACGAAAATGACGGCGAAGACAAGAATGAGAATGAGATCGCGGTGTGGAAAGGGGCTTCCGTCAGCAACGGTGAACGGGATCGCGAGCGCCGCTGCGAGCGAGACGATGCCGCGAATGCCTGTAAACGCGAGCAGGAACGGGTGCTGCCACGGCGGGTCAGGGTCGCGGCGTCGAAGCGCGGGGAAGAGCCAGCGCGGCAGGTAAGTCGCCGGAAACATCCAAACGAAGCGGGTGATGATGACCACGGCGCAGACGACAGCCGCCGCCATGGCGATTTCCGCGAGCGTATAGTGGCGAATGGAGGGGAGCAGCGTGCGCGCCTGTAGACCGGTGATGAGGAACACCATGCCCTCGATCAGATAGGTCAGGAAGTCCCAGAACACGGCGCCTGGGAGCCGGGTCGCCGCGGGAATCAGCCGCAAACCGTTCCAACTGACATAGAGCCCCGCCGCCAATGTCGCGAGGACGCCGGAGCCGCCAAGCTGCTCGGGCGGCCAATAGGCCATGAACGGCGTCAGGATCGAGATCATGATCTCGATCCCGGGATCGCGGACCCATCGGCGCAGGCGAAGGATGAGCCAGCCGACGCCAATTCCCCACACCACCTCCCCGACGACGATAGCCACAAAGCTGCCGCCGGCCTCGACAAAAGAAAACGACCCCGCGCTGACCGCCATGACCGCGAAGCGATAGAGGACGAGCGCGGTCGCGTCGTTGGCCAGCCCCTCGCCCTCGAGAACGACGATCAGGCGCCGCGGAAGCTGCATGCGTTGCGCGATCGCCAGGGGCGCGACCGCGTCGGGAGGCGAAATGATGGCGCCCAGGACGAAGCCGACCGCCCAGGGAAAGCCCAACAGCCAGTGGGTCGCAGCGGCGACGGCGATTGTCGTGAACACGACGCAGCCGATCGCCAACAGCGCGATCGGACGCAGGTTGAAGCGGAATTCCTTCCAGCTCATCTTCACCGCGTCCCAATAGATGATGGGCGGGAGCACGAGCAGCAAAACCAGATCGGGTGCGAGTTGCAGGCTCGGCAGCCCTGGGATCAGGGCGAGCCCAACGCCGGTGATCACAAGCAGAATAGCAGGGGGAATCTGCAATCGTTTCGCGATCAGGCCGACCACGGATATGACCGCCAAAAGCAGGATCAGAATTTGAAACGTCTCGGTCATCGTCGAATGGGCTCCAGCTGCGCCACCCTCCTCATCGGGAACGACAGTCATCGATGCAAGTGGTAATCGGCATGGGGCGACGCCGCCAAGCGTCGGTCGGCCGACCCATAATCTCGGGCGCTTGTCGCGGGGGCTTGAAAAAAAGGCCCACACCGGGCAACGCTTGAGGCGATCGGGCAGCCGGCCGGAGGGCGGCTCAGCGGCTCAAGACCCTTCGCAGCGCAAGCTCGCTCCCTACGGACGCGCCATTCCACTCAGTCGTTCGGCGCGAAAAGTCGAGACCTATGGCCGATATCGTCTACCCTGCTCACGGACCTCGCTACCAGGAGACCTTTCCCACCCTGACGGCGCAGGAGGTTGACCGGCTGCGGCGCTACGGGTCGTTACGCAAATATGGGGACGGGGAGACGCTCGTCGAGGCGGGAAAGATCAGCCCCGGCATGTTCGTCGTGCTCAAGGGCCTGGTGGCGATCACGCAGCGCGACGGCTTGGGCCATGTGACCCCGATCGTCCAGCAGGGCGCAGGCCAGTTCCTGGCCGACGTCGGCCAGCTTTCCACCCGCGCGACCCTCGTCGACGCCGTGGCGGTAGGCGGCGTCGAGACCTTGGTGATCCCGACCGAAGGCCTGCGCGCGCTTCTGGTCGCCGAAGCCGAACTCGGCGAGCGCATCATGCGGGCGCTCATTCTTCGACGGGTGGCTCACCTTCAAAGCGGCGCCGCCGGCGCCGTGCTGATCGGCTCAGCGGGCGCGGCGGACGTCATCCGGCTTGACGGCTTTCTCACCCGGAACGGCTATCCGCACCATTTGCTCGATCCGGCCCGGGACCTCGAGGCCAAAGAGGTGATCGGCCGATACGCCGATATCGCCGGCGGATTGCCTCTGGTGGTCTGCCCCGACGGGACGGTGCTCGGCAATCCGTCGGAGCAGACCCTGTCGCGTCAAATCGGCTTGACGGTCACGTTGCGGCCGAACTTCGTCTATGACGTCGCCGTGGTCGGCGCCGGGCCTGCGGGACTGTCGACCGCAGTCTACGGCTCCTCGGAGGGCCTGTCGGTTGCGGTTCTCGACGCCCGCGCTTTCGGCGGTCAGGCGGGCGCCAGCGCCCGGATCGAAAACTACTTTGGATTTCCAACCGGAATAAGCGGCCAGGCGCTCACCGCCCGCGCCTTCATTCAAGCGCAGAAATTCGGCGCCGACGTCATGATACCGGTCGCCGTCAAGACACTCGATTGCTCGCGCGCCAACGGCGCATTCGTCCTGGAGACGGAGGGCGGCGAACGCGTTCAGGCCCGGACGGTCGTGGTCGCGAGCGGCGCGCGGTACCGCCATCCGGCGATCCCCGATATCGCCCGATTCGAGGGCCGCGGGATTTGGTACTGGGCATCGCAGATCGAAGCGGGCCTGTGCGCGGGCGAAGAGGTCGCCTTGGTTGGCGGCGGCAACTCGGCCGGTCAAGGCGCGGTGTTTTTGTCCGCGCACGCGTCCAAGGTGCGCATGATGGTGCGAGGGCCGGACCTCGCCGAAAGCATGTCGCGCTATCTGATCGATCGCATCGCCGCCGCGCCGAACATTGAACTCATGACCGAGACCGAACTCGTTGGGCTCAGTGGCGCGGCAGCCGGCAATCTGGAAGGGGTGCGATGGCGCGACCGTCGCGCCGGCAAAGAGACCGAAGCCGCCATCCGCAACGTCTTTTTGTTCGTGGGCGCCGATCCTGCGACCGAATGGCTGCAAGGCTGCGTGGCGCTCGACAAGGCGGGCTTCGTGATCACCGGGGTTGGAGCGGGCAACGGAGCCCCTGCCCTGTCGCCGCTGGAGTCGTCGGCGCCAGGCGTGTTCGCGGTTGGCGACGTCCGGTTAGGGTCGGTCAAGCGGGTCGGCGGCGCGATCGGCGAAGGCGCCCAGGTGGTGGCCGCGATCCATAAGTTTCTATCGCATGCTCCTGGTCCCCACCTCTAACCGATCGGCGCGCTCGAAATGTCGGAAACCTGCACGCATATGGCGACCATTCGCGACGTGACGCCGAGCGCTCTCGGCTGCGAGGAATGCCTCAAGACCGGGGACGCCTGGGTCCATCTCCGACTCTGCCGCACATGCGGGCACGTGGGATGCTGCGACGACTCCCCGAACAAGCACGCGACCAAGCATTTTCACGCCACCCGCCATCCGATCATCGAGGGCTATGACCCGCCTGAGGGTTGGGGATGGTGCTTCGTCGATGAAGCGATGTTCGATCTCTCCGACCGCAAGACGCCGCATAACGGGCCGATCCCACGTTACTACTAATGTCCGGCGCCCTCGCCGACTCTCAGTCGCCCGCACGGGACGATTGACCCATACTTAGCCGAATTGAGCGGCGAACTCGGAGTTAGCAGACTTCAAGCGACCATAAGCCTCTTCGACTATAAGCTACTTCCCAGTGTTAGAGCGAGCCGCTTTTGGATTGGATCGGCCGACAGGGAACCGCTCGGACGGCAACAATTGTTTGCAGATAATCAGAAATCAAGTTATACCAAAGGCCCCGCCGGCTGACTTACGGGGGGATTCCCGAATTGGGTCTGGTCTGATTCAAGGCGGCATGGAGGATTGGGCCATGCCGTCAGCGGTGAGGTTGCGAGAGGACTACTCGGTCGAGGAGATTCGGGGTTTGGCCCGGCGGTCGAAGACCGTCAACCAGAGCCGTCGGCTTCTGTCACTGGCTGCGGTTCGGGATGGAATGGATCGCGGGTCGGCGGCGAAGATCGGCGGCATGGATCGCCAGACGCTGCGCGATTGGGTCCATCGCTTCAACGCGTCGGGGCCGGAGGGCCTGATCGACAACTGGACGGATGGCCCCAAGCCGCGCCTGTCGGAAGAGCAGATGGCGGCGTTTTCGCAGATCGTGGAAGCCGGCCCGGATCGGGCAAAAGACGGGGTCGTGCGCTGGCGGCGGGTCGATCTCAAGCGGGTCATCGCCGAGCGGTTCGGCGTCGACTTTCATCCCCGCTATGTCGGGAAACTCCTGCACAAGATCGGCTTCTCGCACATAAGCGCAAGGCCGCGTCATCCGGCGCAGGACGAGCGGATCGTCGAGGCTTTCAAAAAAACTTTCCGCGCGCGCTGACGGCTCATCTCGAAGGCCTGCCCGAGGCGACGCCGGTCGAAATCTGGTTCCAGGATGAGGCCCGAATCGGCCAGAAGAACGGCCTTGTCCGCCAATGGGCGAGGCGCGGAACGCGACCGCGACAGCCCGCCGATCAGCGCTACGCCAACGCCTATCTGTTCGGCGCGATCTGCCCGGCGCGGGGCGTCGGAGCCGCCTTGGCGTTGCCCTACGCCGACACCGAGATGATGCAGCTTCACCTCGACGAAATCGCGCGCAACATCGCTCCGGGCGCCCACGCCGCGCTGCTGCTGGACCGGGCCGGATGGCACATCACGGGCAGGCTCGACATGCCCGAAAACATCACGCCGATCTTCCTGCCTTCCCGCGCTCCGGAACTGAACCCGGTCGAGAACGTCTGGCAGTATGTGCGCCAGAACTGGCTCTCCAACACCGTCTTCGAAAACTACGACGCCATCGTCGACGCCGCCTGCAACGCATGGCGCAATCTCATCACCGATCCCGAACGCGTCACATCCATCGGAATGCCAGACTGGCCCCACATCGGTCGGTCGTTATGACCTTTGGTATTATGCTCGCCCCATGAACATTCCTGCCTCTCGCATGGCCGCCCGCTTCCGCGCTGCTGACGCTACAGAAAAGCGCCGAGAAAAAAATTTCATAGCTTTAGTCCGCATAACCCATTGATAAGTCTCGTTTCGCACGAGAGAATCCAAGGAAATCCAAGGAAATCCAACCCTCATAATCGGGGGTTTTGGCGCCGAAACCGCGACCGGCCAAGAGAATCCAAACGGATCGATTGCGCGCACCCTGTCGCGGCGAGCTAGATGTCTCCAGCCGCATTGTCCGCCGTCATGGTCGAACGGCCCGATCCCCGCCGTTTCCACCAATGCGACCGTCGCCGGCGTTGCGGCGCGACCAGGAAGCGGGGCTCGACCGGCGCCCTCAAAAACTGCGCCGCCCGGTCCTCGATCAGCTGGTCCGCTTTGGTGACGCGCGCCTCGCGATATCTGAGTTCGAGCAGGGAATGGATGAGGAACGTCTCAACCATCTTGCCCTCATGGTTCGGGTCCTCGAACATATGCCACGCATAGGCGCCGTCCCGCTTTCGCTCGAGGCTGATGTCCTGCATTACGGCGAGGAAGGCTTGGCTATCCGAAGGGTCGATCCGATAGTCGATGATCGCCAGGATCGGTCCCTCATCGTCCGCGACCCGATGGGCGAAGGATGGCGCGCGCCAACGCATCGACGGAGTCAGATCCTGCGCTTCGCTCGATTGCAGCTTCCACGCCCATGTGAGCGCGAGACCGATCAACGTTCCGACGCCGGCGCAGTAGAGGGCGAAGGGCACGCCCTTGGCCGTCGCGACTTCGCCCCACACCGCGCTCCCGAGCGTTAACGCGCCGAAGTAGACCGTGAGGAAAATCGCCAAGCCCCGGCCGCGCACCCATTCCGGCAAGGCCACCTGCGCCGAGACAAAAAAGGTCGTCAGCGCGACGATCGACGCAGCGCCGCAAATGAAGCTGGCAATGAGCGCCAGCATGGGCTCACGCGCAGCGGCGAGGAGAAACAGCGCGAGGGCGGTTCCGAGCGCGCCAAGAGCGGCCTGCCCGTTCGCGCCTAGCCGTCTCTTCAGCGAGCCCAGCGCGAGCGTGGCGACGATCGAGCCTACGCCGACCGCCGCCATCAGCTGGCCATAGACCTCGGCTCCGTTGCCGGTCTCGCTGCGCGCCACGAGCGGCAGCAAGGCAAAATAGGCGCTGGAGAAGGGAAAGAAAGCGATGGTGCGGATGAGCGTCGCGTCCATTTCGCGGCTGTAGCGAACGTAACGCACGCCGGCCGTCATCGCGCTGATCAGGCGTTCGGCCGGCAGAGTTTCTTTCGGCCTTCGCGGCGCCCGCCACCAGATCAAGGCCGCAAGCAGCGCCAGATTGCCGACACAGCAGCACCAGAACGGAACAGCGATGCTGAGCTTTGCGATTGCGTATCCGGCGATCGCTGGACCGATCGCGCGTGCGACATTATAGCCCGCGGTGTCGATCGCAATCGCGCTGTCGAGTTCCGCCGTTCGCACGAGAAGCGTGGTTATGAGGAGCCACGCCGGGGCCGCGAGCGCCCCGCACGTGCCCATCAGGAACGAAGTCGTGAGCAGCGAGGTCGGGCCCGCCAACCCAGCTGAAACCGCGGCAGCGAAAGCGATCGAAATCGCCACCGCGAGCGATTGTGTGAAGATCAGAAGCCGGCGCGGGTCGACGACATCGGTCAGCGCTCCGGCCGGCAAGGTCAGGAGAAAGAGCGGCAAGGTGGTCGCGACCTGGACCGCGGAGACCAGTCTCGGACTGGGGTTGAGGCTGGTCATCATCCAGGCCGAACCCGTGTCGAACATCGCCAATCCGACGCTCGACAGTGACGTCGCGGTGAGGATGACCATGAAAGCGGGATTGCCGAGCAGACCCCAGCGCGGTTCGGCGCTCGATGGAGAGTTCGGGTCGACGTTCAGTTCGGTGGTCAAGTCACCCGCCCGACATCCGGACGCGGTCCGGCACCTGGGATTTGCGTGCCCGCATTGAAAGGGTTTGGCAAGCGCAGCTACAAGGGACGCGGATCGAGCGCAACCCGATGGGGCGCCGGCGCTCACAGGTGTTCCCTGAGGAATGCGCCCGCATGCGCGAGCGCGCGGCGGCCGGGCTCAAGGCGCGCATTCCAGAGCGGCCAAGCGTGGATCATGTTCGGCCAGATTTCGAGGGTCGCGGAGACGTCGGCCGCGCCGGCGGCGGCGGCGAAGCGGACAGCGTCGTCGAGCAAGGTCTCGGCCGAGCCGATTTGAATCAGGGTGGGCGGCAGCCCCTTGAGATCGGCGTAGAGGGGCGAAAGGCGCGCGTCTTTCCGGTCCATTCCTGGCGGCACAAAGGCCTTGGTCAGGGTTTCCAGGTACTTCTTCTGAATGAGCGGATCGACGTCGGACTTAGTCACGAGCGTCGACCCCGACATGGTGAGGTCGAGCCACGGCGAAAGGAGCCAGAGACAGCCCGGCAGATCCTCGCCCGCGCGCTTGAGCTCTCCGACCAGAGCTAGCGTCAGATTCCCGCCCGCGCTGTCGCCGCCGATCGCAATGTGTTGGGCCGGGTAGCCTTCGCTCCGCAGGCGCCGCCAGACGGTCAGCGCATCGTCGCGCGCAGCAGGAAAGGGGTGCTCGGGGGCCAGACGATAAGCGACGGCCAACGTGCGGACCCCCCCTGCCCGTCCGGCTTCGGTCACCAGTCGGCGGTGGCTCACAATTGAACCTGAGCAATAGCCTCCGCCGTGAAAGTAGATCAGCAAGCGCGAAGCGTCAGCGCCGGGAATGATCGACCATTCGCTCTTGACCCCGTCGAGATCGACCGGCTCGAGCTTGACGTCGTCCGCGACCGGCCAGACCGCGCCAACTTCCTCGATCCGGCGTCGCCGCTCTTCCCAGCCGACAGGTCGCGGCTTGGCGCTCAAGAGCGCGCGAATGGCGTCGATTTCGCTTTGCGGCATCCGCTGGCCCCTGCTTGCCCCGCGCATTCTATGCCGGTTCAGCATCAATTTGACAGTACGGGGAGCACGGCTGCGCCCGATTTCGCGCACTGCCCCTTTGGGCGAGCGCTCTTGCTCAGACTATCGGTGTGCCGGTAAACCCTTAAGGTCCGGGGCGCCGAAAGGCCCTCAACCGCCGCTCACCGCGGTGACGGCGGAAAGCTGGCCAGCGGGCCGAACTGGAGGGGCTTCAGGATAAATTTCACGACGTCTCTGACGGGCGCCGACGGGAAAGTCTGCTTTCCGCGCGCGTCGTGCAGCGCCGCGGCCGCTTGCCGATCGCTGTCGCTCGCCGAGCCGAGGTCGCGCTGATAGAGGTCGTGGATCCATGAATCGCTCGGCGCTGGCGCAGCGTCCTTGGCGAACTCGAGCCACATCAATCCGCGCGCGCGCTGAGGGGGCACCCCGTCGCCCAAGAAAAGCATATGTCCGAGCATAGCCTGAGACGGCGCATGGCCCTTCTGGGCAGCCACCGCCAGCCAGCGAACGGCCGCGACGTTGTCTTTGGCGAGGCCCCCAGCGCCGACGGTGTACATGTGGGCGAGATTATATTGCGCATTCGGATCGCCGAAGATCGTGGCCGCATATTGAAACAATTCGTGCGCGCGCCCGGGGTCAGCCCGCACTTCACTGTTCGGTATGCCGTTCAGGCAATAGACGCCGACCGCGACGAAGGCGTTCGAGATCGCGCTGAGGTTTCGCCGATCAGGCTGGTCTTCGTCGTAGTCCTCGACCATCTGGTTGAAGAAATGGTAGGCCTTCAGATCATCCTGTTGGACCCCCTGACCGTCCGCATACATCTCGCCGAGTTTCCAGCGCGCGAGGTCCTGCCCCCCTTCGGCAGCGTAAGTGAGGGCTGCGGCCGCCGCATCGGCGTCGCCAGCCTTCAAGTCGGCGAGGCCCGCACGGAAAGCTTGGCCCGGATCAGTGAAGTTTTTCGGAATCTTCTCTGACGGATCGGACGTTGAACCGTCGAACGCGAAGGCCGGCCCCAATCCGAGCGTCATCGATCCGATGATTGCGAAAGCGAAGCGCCGGCGCAACGACGCCCTCTCCACCCCCGTTTTCGCACACGCAACCACCCGCGTATCGATCCCAAGTTATCATCCAGTCGCGTCGCGGGTGCTTTGAGGCGCTCGCGACACGACGACTTTCGTCTTGAATGATTTCAAAGTGCGGGCGGTTTATGGCGCAATCGCGGCACCTTCCAGCCGGAATCTCGACTCGCCAGAGTTGCATCGAACATGTTGCGCAAAAGCAACATTTTGGCCCGTCTCGGGCCGTTTCAGACCCGTTCCAAACGCTCGCGTGCGCCAGTAAGCTTAACGAGCCGTGCCTGAAACGTCTCGAGTTTATCCTTATGCTCGGCGATGATGTCCTCGGGGGCGCGGGCGACAAAGTCGTCGTTGCCAAGTTTTGACACGACCTTGGCGATCTCAAGCTTCTCCTTCGCGATTTCCCTGTCGAGACGCGCCCGCTCCGCCGTAAGATCGACGACGCCGGCGAGCGGCAGCGCAACCGTTTCGCCACGCACAACCAGAAGCAGCGCGCCGGGCGGCGGCGCGTCGACAGTTTCAATCGATGCGACGCGGGCAAGACGCCCGATGCTGTCACTCCAGGCGCGCGCGCTCTTAGCCGTTCGCTCTCTCGGGGTGACGAGAATGAGCGGCGTCTGGATCGACGGCGCGATCCCCATTTCCGACCTCACCGACCGCACCTCGGCGATAAGATCGACGACCCAGCCGATTTCGGCTTCGACCGCCTCGTCGACTTCGAAGCCTTGGCTGGGCCACGGTCCCAGCGCCAAAGGACCCACGCGCTTGGGGCCGGCCTCTCCTGTGATCGCCCAAAGCTCCTCGGTGAGGAACGGCATGAACGGGTGAAGGATCGCGTAGATCATGTCGAGCACATGGGCGATCGTCGCTTGCGTCTCGGCCTTCGCCGCCAGGTCGGCCGCGGCGCCCTGCAGCACGGGCTTAGCCAGTTCAAGATGCCAGTCGCAGAAGACGCTCCAGACAAACCGATAAGCCGCGTTCGCGGCGTCGTTGAAGCGATAGGCTTCAATCGCTCCTGCCGTCTCCGCCGCCGCCGAGGCAGCCTCGCCGAGAATCCAGCGGTTGAGCGGTTCGCGCACGGTTGACGGATCGAAACCTTCGACGCGAAGGCAGCCGTTCATCTCGGCGAAGCGCGAGGCATTCCAGAGCTTAGTCGCGAAATTGCGGTAGCCTTCGATCCGGGATTCGCTGAGCTTGATGTCCCTGCCCTGCGCCGCCATCGCCGCGAGCGTAAAGCGCAGCGCGTCGGCGCCGAAACGGTTGATGAGGTCGAGCGGGTCGATGACATTGCCCTTCGACTTCGACATCTTCGCGCCCTTCTCGTCGCGCACGAGGGCGTGGATGTAGACATCGCGGAAGGGGACCTCCTCCATGAAGTGGAGGCCCATCATCATCATCCGTGCGACCCAGAAGAAGATGATGTCGAAGCCGGTAACGAGCGCGTCGGTCGGGTAGAAGCGCTTAAGCTCCGGCGTCTCCTCCGGCCAGCCGAGCGTCGAGAAGGGCCACAGCGCCGAGGAGAACCAGGTGTCGAGCACGTCCTCGTCGCGCTTGAACATTTCGGCAAGTCGCGCCGTATCGCCCGCGAGTGCCTCAGCCTCGGCCTGCGCCAAAGCGCCGCGTTCGACTCCATCGGCGAGCGCCGCGGCGTAGGCCGCGTCCTCAGTCTCCTCGACAAAGACCGCGCCCCAGGGCGCGTACCACGCCGGGATCTGGTGTCCCCACCAGAGCTGGCGCGAAATGCACCATGGCTGGATGTTTTCGAGCCAGTCGAAGTAGGTCTTTTCCCAGGTCTTTGGAACGAGCTGGGTCTTGCCTTCACGCACCGCGGCGATCGCCGGCTCGGCGAGCGTCTTGGCGTCGGCATACCACTGATCTGTGAGCCACGGCTCGATAACCACGTTCGAGCGGTCGCCGTGCGGCACCGCGTGAGCGTGCGGTTCGATCTTGGCCAGAAGACCAGCGAGCGCCATCATCTCAACGATCCGGCTCCGCGCAACGAAGCGATCCTGGCCATCGACCGCGGCGATCAGTCGCGCGTGATCGTTGTCGCTCTCCAGGCCTTCGAAGAAGTCGACATTGCCCTTGAGCGTCACTTGCCCCTGCGCATCGAGGATATTGATTGCTCGCACGCCTTCGGCCTCGTGCCGCTTGCCGACCTCGAAATCGTTGAAGTCGTGCGCGGGCGTGATCTTGACTGCGCCTGCGCCCTTTTCGGGATCCGAATATTCGTCGGCGACAATCGCGATCAGGCGGCCGACCAGCGGCAGTCGAAGGCGCTTGCCGACTAGGTGCTGATAGCGCGGATCGTCAGGGTGGACCGCGACCGCGGTGTCGCCCAGCATCGTCTCGGGCCGGGTCGTGGCGACGGTCACCCGTTCGCCGGTTTCTTCGCCCTCCGAGTCCACCATCGGATATTCGAGGTAGTAGAGGTGGCCGTTGGAATTTTTGACCAGGACCTTGGCGAGCGCCGCCGCGTCGAGCGGCGCGCCGTCGTCACGGGACCACTTAAACGAGCCCTTGGTTTCGACTTGCACCACTTCCAGATCCGAGATCGCGGTCTGGAATTTTGGGTCCCAATTGACGAGGCGCTTGTCCTTGTAGACCAGCCCTTCGCGATAAAGCTGAACGAACACCTTGGCGACCGCGCGGGATAGGCCTTCGTCGAGCGTAAACCGCTCCCGGCTCCAGTCGCAGGAAGCGCCGAGGCGCTTGAGCTGGGACACGATCGCCCCGCCCGATTCTGCCTTCCACGCCCAGACGCGCTCGACGAAAGCTTTGCGTCCCAAGGCGCGGCGGTCCGGCTCCTGCCGTTCCATGAGCATGCGCTCGACCACCATTTGCGTGGCGATGCCGGCATGGTCCACGCCTGGCTGCCACAACACATCGCGGCCGTTCATGCGCCAATAGCGGCATAGAACATCCTGAAGCGTGTTGTTGAGCGCGTGGCCCATATGCAGATTGCCGGTGACATTCGGCGGCGGAATCACGACGCAAAACGGTTGCGCTCCCGCCCGGTCGGCGCGACCGGCCCGGAAGGCGCCGGTCTCCTCCCAAAGCGCGGAGGCGCGGCCTTCTGCCGCAGCGAAGTCGAACGATTTGTCCATCATGGATTTCTGGTCTGCGATCCCGTCGGAGACGCCCTTGGATCAAATGGCGGCGTTCCGAGTGGCGCTGGCTACGGAGGCCGCAGGCGCAAGCGCCACGAGCGCTATAAAGGCATCGTCGCGGTCGAAGTCAACGCGCGACGCAAGCCGGGAGCCTATTTCCGCCCGCGCGCGATCCTCTGAATTTCATCCCGGACCAGCCGCTCGACCATCGCCGGGAGGTTGTCGTCCAGCCATTCCTTGACCATCGGCCGCAGCATATCGCGGACCATGCTGTCGGCGAGCTCTGCGCTACGAACCTCAAGATTGGCCGACAACGCCCCGAAGGACAAAGCGACCGCTTCGTTCGCCTCGGGCGACAGCAGCGGCTCCGCTCTTGACTCGCCCGTATGGGCTTCCGGTTCGGCTTCGACGGCTTGCGGCCGACGCCAGGCGACGGTCGGTGTGTCCGCATCTGGGCGCTGGGACAGTCCGGAAGTATCGCCGTGCGGCGCCGTAGCGTTTTTGGCATAGACGATTTGAGGGGTGGGCATCGGCTGCGGCGCTTTGGGCGCCAACCCCTTCGTGGGATCATCCGCGATGATGTTTCGGATCGAGGCGAGGATCTCTTCCATCGACGGCTCGTGCGCTCTCTGCGCGCGATGAATTGCTTCGAAATCGCGATCGCTGGCATTCGAATTGGTCGAGCTCATTAGACCGCCTTGCTCCAATCCAAAAAGCTTTGTCCTATGCGTCTGTCGCGAGATCGCACTACAGCCGACGCCGCCGTCGATTCGAGCGGCGCTTCGATAAACTCCAATGCACGATAGCCACTCGGAGCCGCCACCGGCAAACACCCCTAACCAAAAGACCTTACTGTCCGCTCGGCGTCCTGAGGCCGATCCACTTGCTCTTCACCTGATCGAAATGCACCCGCGGATCGTACTCGGCGACCGCAAGCCCTAGCGTCGGGATGTTCAGTCGGCCAATCGATGACAGCAACTGGTATGAATTGACCACCTGGTCGTGTTCGGCCTGAACCAGTGTGGTTCGCGACGACAACAAGGCCTGTTGGGCGTTGAGCACGTCGAGGGTGGTCCGCTGGCCGACCTTGGCTTCTTCGCGAACGCCGGTTAGCGCCACTTCGTTGGCGGAGACCGCCGCGCGAGCTGCGCGCACCACGCCAACCGCGGCTTCATTGAGACCCCAGGCGGCGACGACGGCCTGGCGGACCTGGTTGCGCAGCGAATCGGTCTGGATTTCCTGCTGCGACAAGCTCTCCTTGGCCTGTCGAGTCTCCGCATATTCCGCCCCGCCCTGATAGATCGGGATTGTGATTTGGCCCATGAGCTGCCCAGAAAGAACGTGGATACCGGGCTCCCCGTTTACGTCATATTGCTGGCTGACCGAGGCAGAGAGCCCGATGGTCGGGTACAGCGCGCCCTCGGCGATTTTCACCTGCAATTGCGCAGCGTCGACGCCGTGCAGTGAACCGCTGATCGCCGGATGCTCGATTTGTGAGATCGATACCGCCTCGGGCAGGGTTTTCGGCAGCGGCCGCGCGACCGGCTTCACCGGCGCAAGGCTGCTCGGCTGGTCGCCGATAAATTGACGGTAGCGCGCGACCGCCGCTTGCAGGGTCGCTTCGGCGCTGAGCGCGGTCGCCTGTGCGCCCGCAAGGCTCGCCTCCGCCTGCGCGACGTCAGTGCGGGTCACTTCGCCAACTGTGAAGCGGTCCCGCGTCTCGCGCAGCTGTTCTTTCAACACATCGACGTTATTGCGGTCGAGGCCAAGAATGGCCGTATCTTCCAGCACGTCCATATAGGCGGTAAGAGCCGAAAGAAGCGTGTTCTGCTCCGTGTTGCGCAACTGCTCCCGGGCGCCGAAAACCTGCAATTCGGCCTGCCTGATCGAATTGAGCGTGCGGCTGCCGTTGAAGACGGTCTCGTTCGCCTGAAGGGCAACCCCTCGGGGTTTGGCAAGAAAGTTCGCGGTCGGCGACTCACCGCCGGATCCTGTGATAATATTGGCCTGACCGCGCTGGATGCCGATATTGCCCGTTGCCTCGACGGTCGGCAGATACCCGGCGTTCGCCTTCGGCACGCCTTCGTCAGCCACTCGGACAGCGGCGCGCTGCGCGTTGATGTCAGGGCTAGTCAAATAGGCCTTGATGAGGGCGCCGCCGATCGTTTCCGCCCGGGCTGCGCCGGCGCCGATCGTCAGGCCGACTCCCGCCAAAAGCGCCGCGCGCAGGAAGCGCCGCGGCTCCACGACGCGCCGCGCGGCGTGCCGCTCCTCATCTGCGCTTGAGCCCCAAATCATCCCCGCCTCATGCGCCCTTCGCCGCGTCGTCAACTATAGCGGCCCGGCCCTCTCGCCGCCGCTTAACTCGCACGTCCAAGGCGAAAATCAAAGACGCGCGCGCGACAGTCACGACTGACTTCAACCCACGCTGCCTTCCGCTCGCATATCGAAAGGAGCCAAACTTAAAGCATCATAGGCGTATAGATCTCCGCCGTGCTACGGGAGCTGCGACAGCCCGCGCGCGTCTGGTCCATTTTTCCACCGAGCGTCGCAAAGATGAGACAGTTCGGGTGCGGAAGTACTGCACGGAACAGCAGCCCAACGGCTTAGAAGGCGAAGCTTACGTTAGGCGTGAAGCCATCGAGAATCTCCGCTTTGGTCTCGAACAACGCTCTCCGACTGAGTCCTCCACCTCTTTTTTCGTAGATAACCGCTTGAGACGGCTCGGACGACGCATCGACGCCAACAAGGCGCCCCGGATCGGCCATCAGGGCGATCAGACTGTCCGGAAAAACTCCGAACGCGCCCTCGACGATGATGAGATCGAAAGGTCCAAGAGCGGCAGCACCGCTATCCAGCGGCCCGACGGCGACGGTGACGCTCGCGCGATTGTGAAGTTCACTCTTGGCCGCTTCCGCCGCAGCGGCGTCGGATTCCAGCAGGACGACCTTCGCGCCCATGGAGGAAAGGAGAGCCGCGCCATAGCCGGAGCCGCCTCCAACATCGAGCACGCGATCACCGGGAACGACGGTCGCCGCCTGAAACATCCGCGCTAGCACCATGGGCGCCAGCAAGCGGCGAAACTTTGCGTGACGCGCCGGCAGCTCGCGATCGAGATACGCTAGAGACTCCTGTTCTGGCGCCACGAAGCGCTGGCGCGGCGTCTCGAGGAACGCCGCTAGCACGGCTTTGTCGACCACCCCTCCGGTGCGGAGTTGGCCGTTAACCATGTGCAAGCGCCGGTCAAGCATCGTTTCGCCGGAAATGTGCGCCCCCTTGGCTCAGAACCGCGATCCGCGGCGGATCGCCGCCCCGGATGGAAATTGTTTGGAGGCCTCGCCCGGAATCGAACCGGGGTGCAAGGATTTGCAGTCCTCTGCGTAGCCACTCCGCCACGAGGCCAACGATGAAGCCAGGCAGCATCGCGAGGCGCGGCTATACCAAGGATTCAATCCGGCTCGCAAGCCGTTCCTCTCTCATACGCTTCGCGCTCAATGTTCCGCCAGAGGCGAATGACGCAGCAGCGGTAAGCCCAGAAAATAAATCGCCGTCACGATCAGGCCCCAGCCGACCCAGGCCTGGGGCGCTAAGTTCTCGACGATCGCTGTCGCGGCAAAAGCGAACCACGCGCATGTCATCGCAATGGTCAGATAGCGCAACCGGATAACCCGCAACGGGTGGATGAATACGACCGGCGTGAACATCAGCGCCGCCGCGCCAAGCAGGATAAGCGCGCTAACCATCCACGGGGGTCGAAGCACAAACATATAGAGGACGACGATATTCCAGGTGGCTGGAAACCCGCGAAACCACAAGTCGTCCGTCTTCATCCTTGTGTCAGCGAAATAGAGCGCGGACGCGATCGTGACAATAAGTCCGATCCAGAACGAAACTTGGGTCGGCATGAGGTCCGAGCGCCAGAGCGCCACCACCGGCACCAGTACGTAGGTGAGGAAATCAATCACCAGGTCGAGAACCGTCCCATCAATCGATGCAGCGGTGATTTGCACTTTTGCGGCTCTTGCGAGTGTGCCGTCGATGCCGTCGATGAAAAAAGCGAGCCCAAGCCAGGCGAAGGAGATAGCGAAATTCCGCTCGATCGCCGCGTATAAGGCGAGCACCGCCACCGCCCCGCCTGAGGCCGTGAAGAGATGGACTGAGAAACCCGCGGCGTTCGCGACGCCAACAGGCCGCTTTTCGATCGACATGTCCTGCCCTGCCCGCCACCCGCGCGACTCGCTTTGCGGGTCGGGCGTTGGCTTGACCTTATAGTGTCCGCCTTATCAAAGTTGCACAACGCCGTCTTCCCGACTGCAAGCTGAGCCATCGGCGGTAGCAAGGAAGCGTGCGGGGAGACTGGCGATGACCAACGGCGATGAGCGTTCCCAAAGCGACTCAGACATCCTGGTCGCAGGAGCGGGGCTCGCGGGGCTTGCCGCGGCCTACGGCATGGCCAAGGCCGGGTTCGCGGTCGTCTGCTGCGGCGCCGCGGAGAGGACCGGGCGGGGACGCACTGTCGCTCTGCTCGACCAATCCGTCGCGTTTCTCGATTCCCTCGGCTTATGGGAAAGTCTGCAATCCCGAGCCGCGCCTCTGCGTTCATTACGCCTTATCGACGATTCCGGGGCGTTGTTTCCCCCCCGTCCGATCGAGTTCCACGCCGCAGAGATCGAGCTGGACGCTTTCGGGTGGAATATCGAAAACGACCTTATGGCCGAGGCGCTCGCGGAGAGCGTCGCAGAGATTCCCAGCGTCAAGCGCGTCTCGACGGGGATTGCGGCTTACGATTTTTCCGCCGAGGCGCTCCGAGCGAGGCTCGGAGACGGGCGCGAGATCGTGGCCCGGCTTGCCATCGGCGCCGATGGCAGAGATTCGAAGGCGCGCCGCGCCGCAGGCCTGACGGCGCGCACACATCGCTATCCGCAAACCGCATTGACGGCGCATCTCGCCCACCGACTGCCGCACGAGGACTTCTCGACCGAGTTCCACACGCGGGGCGGGCCATTCACCCTCGTTCCCTTGCCCTCCTCAGCGACCGCGCCCAACCGCTCGAGCCTGGTCTGGGTGATGTCTCAAGAGAAAGCGCGCCGGCGCGAGACGCTCGACGACGAAGCGCTTTCGCGTGAGATCGAACTTGAGGCGCACTCGCTGCTTGGCGCCGTGCGCATCGAGGGCGAGCGGGGATTCTTCCCCATGATTCGTCAGACCGTGCCGAAGATCGCCGCCGAACGGCTGGCGCTCGTAGGCGACGCGGCGCACGTCCTGCCGCCGATCGGCGCGCAAGGGCTCAATCTTGGCTTGCGCGACGTCGAGGCGATCATCGCCTGCGCTGCTGATGCGCGAACGGAGAGGCGCGACATCGGCGGAGCGGAGACCTTGCACGCCTACGAGCGCGCGAGGCGCGGCGACATCGCGCTCAGGACCGGCGCGGTCGACGGTCTCAACCAATCATTGCTCACTCATTTCTCCCCGGTCGACTTGGCGCGCGGCGCTGGCTTGGCGACTCTTTCCGCCATCGGGCCGTTGCGCCGCTTCGTGATGCGGGCGGGGATCGGGCCCCGGTCGACGAGACTGCCCTAATCTAACCTTATTCAGGGTTGACGGCGTTTGCCGCGATATCCGGTCGGGACGGCATGTCGCCCTAGTTTAATCCCAAGAAAAGCTGGAAAATGTCGTCAACGACCGCTGAGACCGCTATCCCGTCTGCGCCCGCCCCCGCTCGCGACCAGGACGACAGACGCGTGGGCATGCTCATCCTCTGCCTCTTGGCTTTGGGCGTCGGGATCTTCACCGGCATCGGCGCGGTGGCGCTCAGGTCACTTATCGGCCTTATCCACAACATCATGTTCAACGGCGTATTCAAGATCGCCTACGACGCCAACATCCTCGAGGGGCCGAGCCGGTGGGGAAACTGGGTCATCCTTTCGCCGATCCTCGGCGGCCTTCTCGTCGTCTATATGGTCGAGCGCTTCGCGCCGGAGGCCAAGGGTCACGGCGTCCCGGAGGTTATGGACGCCATTTTCTACAAACGCGGCAACATTCGCGGCATCGTCGCTGTGATCAAATCGCTGGCCTCGGCGCTATCGATCGGCTCGGGCGCCTCGGTCGGTCGCGAGGGGCCGATCATCCAGATCGGAGCGGCGCTGGGATCGTCGTTTTCACAGGCGATTGGGCTCTCGCCCGGACAAAAGATCACCCTGCTCTCGGCCGGCGCTGGCGCGGGCATCGCGGCCACCTTCAACACGCCGCTTGGCGGCGTCCTGTTTGCGATCGAAATCCTTCTGCCCGAAGTCTCCAACCGCACCTTCCTGCCGGTCGTCATCGCGACTGGCGCGTCGACGCTGGTCGGGCGCATCCTCATCGGCCCCAATCCGGCATTCGCCGTTCCCGAAATCCTCTTTCCCTCCGCCAGCTCTTTCGGCGTCGAGGAGGCAATCGCCTTCACCCTGCTTGGGGCCCTGTGCGGGGTCGCCGCCTGGGCGTTCATTCGGCTCCTGGTGTTCATGGAGGACGGCTTTCCCAAGCTGCCCGGCAATCTCTACACGCAAAACATCATCGGCATGACGTTGGTTGGCCTGATGATGGTGGGCCTCACTCATGCTTTCGGCCACTCGTATGTCGACGGCGTCGGCTATGGCGCCATCCAGTCGATCCTCGACAAGGACATGACGGCGACCAACCTCCTGGTTCTGTTGTTCGCGCTCAAGCTCCTGGCCACGACCGTCAGCCTCGGCTGCGGCGCTTCGGGCGGCATTTTCTCGCCCTCACTCTATCTCGGCGCGACGCTCGGCGCGGCGTTCGCTTCCCTTGCGACCCTTGTTCTCCCCAATGCCGGCCTGACGTTGCCGTCGGCGGCGATCGTCGGCATGGCGGCCATGGTCGGCGCGGGAACCGGCGGCGTCCTAACCGCCATTGTCATGGTGTTCGAGATGACGCGCGACTACGCGATCATCGTGCCAGTCATCGTCGCCGTCGCGGTCGCGTCGGGTGTCAGGCGCGCGCTGGTCCCGGAGACGATCTACACCATCAAGCTGCGCCATCGGGGCCATCGCATTCCGAAGGAGCGGCACGTCAATCTTTATCTCGTCCAGCAGGCGCAGGACATCATGGAGAGGCGGTTCATCCTCGCGAAAGCGGGATCGACCTTGCGCGAATGCATGGGCTGGGAAGACGTGGACGATCTGCGCGCCATGATCGTCGAGGATGAGGGCAGGATCGTCGGCCTGATCCCCCCGCGCTCCGGCCTGTGGCGCGAAAGCGTGAACAATCCCGACCGGTTGGTGGACGATTTCGTCGAGAAGCGCGCAGTCGTCTGCCGCGACATCGATCTACTGAGCCTTGTGCTGGCTCGCCTCAAGCGCCACCGCTCGGGCGCGGCGATCGTCTTCCACGGGACGCATCGACCTCGCGCCACCGATGTCGTCGGCGTCATCACCAAGCGCGCGATCGCCGACACCGTGATCGACAATTACGCCGACTGACAGTCGGCGCCAGTTGGGATGGAGTCAGGTTGGCCCAACTCGGCGGCGGCCTGGGACGTTGGCCAGGTCGATCCGTTTGGATTTTCTTGGCCGGTGGCTTTTTGCTGCGAAAACCCTCGATTATGAGGGTTGGATTTCCTTGGATTTCCTTGGATTCTCTCGTACGAAACTAGACTTATCAATTGGTTACGCGGAAAAAGCGACGGAAATTTTTTCTTGTCGCTTTTCCCCGTGGCGTTGACAAACGCCGGGACGGAGCGCGCGGTCGAGGCCATGCGAAAGCGCAGGATTGGCACCGGGCAAGCTTACTCTGATTTCCGGTTTTCCGGAAGATATTGTCGTCCGGTCCGGTTGGACGGCGCCAACTGCCTCACCGCGTCAGAACCTCGTCGATGTAAAGCGCGAGAAGCTTGCGCGCTTCGCTGACAAGCGCCGCCGCGCCCTCGTCTTCCGTGGACGCGAGCGCCGGGATCATCTTCATGACCTGGTTGACGATGATCGCGGCGGCTGCCGCCTCATCCTGACCAAGCGCCGGGTTGCCGGCGCTGAAGATCGCGGCGATCCGCCCGCGCAGCGCGTCGCCAAGCGGTTTCCGGCGCTCGACAATGCCGGAGACCGCTGTCGAGAGCGCGATCGCGGCGTCCTGATCCATTCGCTGCCTGAGCTTATGGTCGATGAACAGGTCGGAGAGCTCGCGCGCCGAACGTCCCGCCGCGCGCGCCTCCACTTGAGCGAACGACGCGGCCCACCGCTCCGCAAACCGATCAAATAGCGCCTCGGCCAGCGCCTCCTTGGCGGGAAAAAACTGATAGAGCGAGCCGATCGCCGCGCCTGCTCGGCTGGCGATCTCGGTCATGGTCGTCGCCTCGTAGCCCTTCTCGGCGAAGAGCTCGGCGCCCGCGTCGATGAGGGCCGCGACCCGCTGCTTCCCCCGCTCCCGCTTCGGCTCCTTGGCCGCTGTTTGAAGTTCATTTGACATTTATGAGGATCGCTCATATTAACGTATTTACGAGTATTCCTCATAAATCCTTCTCGCGCAACTCGCGCCCGCCATCCGAGGCCGCCAATGATCGCACTCGACCCGAAGACGACCGCGCTCGTGCTGATTGACTTGCAAACCGGCATCCTCGGCAGGAAACTTGCTCCGGTCTCGGCCGACGAACTGCTCGCGCGGGGCAAGGCGCTGGCGGAAAAATTTCGCGCCGCTCGGGCGCCGGTGGTGCTGGTGAACGTCATGCCAAAACTGGACGGGCCGGAGCGGCAGGTCGACGAGCCCACAGCGATGCCCAAAACCCTGCTGGCGGGTTTCGGCGACCTCGCGCCTGGCCTCGCCGCGTCCGGCGACATTCTGATCACCAAATCGACCTGGGGCGCATTCTTCGGCACCGACCTCGATTCCGAGCTCAAGAGCCGGCGCGTAAGCACCATCGTCCTCGGCGGCGTCGCCACGCATATCGGGGTCGAGGCGACCGCCCGGCAGGCGTGGGAGCTTGGCTATGAACTCGTCATTGCGCGTGACGTGACCTCGAGCATGGGCCCCGAGCCCCACGAAGGATCGATGCGGCATATTTTTCCCCGGATCGCCCGGATAACGGACAGCCACGCCCTCGCCTTTCGCGACTGAAGACGGGGAATGTCGCATTTCACGCTGCGCCAGACGCCACAGCCTATCCAATGGGCCGTGCTTCTCGGCGCCTCGGTGGTCGGGATCGCGGCCTTCGAACTGATGCAATTGCCCGCGGCGCTTATGCTCGGCGCGATTGGAGCGGCGATTCTTCTCTGCTGGTTCGAGGGGCGTGTGACGATTCCGCCCTGGGGCTTTGTCATCGCTCAAGGTTTCATTGGCTGCCTCGTCGCTCGTGCCATCACTACGGAGATCGTCGTCACGATTTTTCGACAATGGCCGATGTTCCTCGTTTTGATCGGCGCGGTGATCGTGTTCGCCGCCGCCCTCGGCTACGTGCTCACGCGCCTGAGAGTGCTTCCGGGCACGACCGCGGTTTGGGGATCCTCGGCCGGCGCGGCGACGGCGATGGTGCTCATGTCCGGCGCGTTCGGCGGCGACATGCGACTGGTCGCCGTCATGCAATATCTGCGCGTCGCCTGCGTCGGACTGGTGGCGTCGCTCGTCGCCCGGGCCTGGTTGCCGGCCGGCGCGCCGTCGCCTGCTTCGATCGTCTGGTTTCCCCCTGTTGCGCCCGGACCACTCCTGGCGACTTTGGCTTTGGGCGTGGGCGGCGCAATCGTTGGGGTCAAATCCAAGCTACCCGCCGGCGCTCTTCTTGTGCCGATGTTCGTCGGCGCGCCTCTCTCGGCCAGCCATCTGCTCACGATCACGCTGCCCCCATGGCTGCTGGCGATCTGCTACGCGCTGGTTGGCTGGGCCATCGGCCTCCGCTTCACGCGCGAGACGGTCCTCTATGCGTGGAAGCAATTGCCGGTCATCCTGGCGTCGATTTTCACGCTGATCGCCCTATGCGGCGGTCTCGCCTTCGCCTTGCATGAGGCTGCGGGGACGGACGCGCTGACCGCTTATCTCGCAACCAGCCCCGGGGGCGCCGACGCGGTGGCGATCATCGCCGCATCGTCTCGTGTCGACCTTCCCTTCGTCATGGCGATGCAGATCGGACGGTTGCTCGTGGCGCTTCTGGTCGGGCCCATCCTTGCGCGCACGATCGCGCGCTGGGCGGGAAGCGACGCTGCGCCTTCCAGCATTCAAAGCGGCAAGTGAAGGCGGACCCGCATGTTCAGCATTCCCGGGTATATCTTTGTGCTGCAATTCGTCGCTGGACTGTTTCTGGCGAATGGCGTCCCGCACTTCGTTCAGGGGATCAGCGGCGCCTGGTTCCAGACCCCGTTCGCCTCACCGCGGGGTGTCGGCGAATCCTCCCCTGTGGTCAATGTGCTGTGGGGGTTTCTTAATCTGGCTGTGGGCTTCGCGCTTCTGTTCGAGTTTGCCCCGAAAGGCGCGGACGTCGTCCTCGAATGGGTATTTGTCGGCTTGGGCGCGCTTTTGATGGCCCTCTTTTGCGCGTGGCATTTTGGGCGGGTGCGGGCGCGCGGGTAGACCAAGCTGTAAGAGGAGCACGATAGCCGCGCTCGTTGAGCGCGGCGGACGCGGTCAATGAGCGCGTCTACAAATCCAATCCGTCCCGCTTCAGGCGTGGCCGACCGGGCCACGATCGACGCCCGGATCGCCGCCAGCAGCGGCGACCCCCAGTCGGCCAAGGTAATACGCCCAGCCCTTGGCATGGCCCTCGCATTCGTAGGTGTTGGGAAGTCCGGTATGAGTCATGCGCACCAGTGTGCCGCCGTCCCGCTCCAAAAGGTCGATCTCGACCAGGCTCGAGCCCGGCGGCACATTCGCATCGTCGTCCCAGCCGAAGCTATAGGCGAGGCGGTGGACCGGGACGACCTCGCGGAATTGGCCGCGCACGGTGCGGCCCGGTCGTCCAGCGACATCCTTGACCAGATAGAGCCCGCCCGGATGGGCGTCCGTGTCCGCTTCCGCCCCCATCCAGCTCAGGATTTTTTGCGGATCGGTCAGAAAGGCGAAGACAGTTGCGGGCGGAGCCGCGATCTGGGTCTCGCGCCGGACCACGAGCGATTCTTCCATGTGAACTCTCCTCGAGTGAAGCTCATTCCAGCCCTATGACGCGCGGGCCGTCGTCAAACCGACACGCACTGGTCGATTGGCCGCATATGAGCCTGCCGGCTCCAAAGATCAACCGTTTGGTTGAATAATGCGAAACCCGCGCGCAACGTGACAGTACGTGGACCCTCGGCCGAAACGTTGATGACAATCGAGGCGCGACCGGCCGATGATCGATCCATGCAGCTCACTTCAACCCTGGCCTGGCTGGTCGACTCGGCGGCGCAGACGCCGACGCCCGAACTTTTCCTGGCGAGCCTTGGCCAGCGCCTGATCGAGGATGGAGCGCAAGTCGTCGGCGGGGCGCTGATGCTAGCTTCGCCCCACCCGCTGATCGCCCGGCGAACCTGGCTGTGGCGCGCCGAGAGCAACGAGGTGGTCGAGGCCTTGGGGTTCGTGGCCGGAGCCCATTCCACGATGGGAGCGGACGGTTCAGCCGGCGACGGCCGGCGCTGGCTCGCAGGGCTCGCGGGCGGCCCTGTGCATGAAGACGTTGTTGGGCCGGCCCCGGACGGACCAAGGCTCGGATGGATCGGACCGCGTCCCTTCACGTCCTACGAGGCCGAAAGCCTGCGCGAGGCCGCGCGCTTCGCGGCGGCGCCGCTCGCCGCGCTGACGGCGCGGGCCACGCTGAATGCGGCGCTCGAGGCCTATCTCGGCCGGCGTAGCGCCGAGCGTGTGCTAGCCGGTCCCTTGCGGCGCGGCATCGGCGAGACCATCGAGGCGGCGCTCCTGTTTGCCGACCTCAGGGGCTTCACCGCGCTCTCCGAAAGCACTCCGCCCTCCGAGGTCATCGCCGCCCTCGACGCCTGGTTCGACCGCATCGCGGGTTCCGTGCATGCCTTCGGCGGCGAAGTGCTCAAATTCATCGGCGACGGCATGCTCGCGATTTTTCCGGTTGCCAGCGGATCGCCGCGCAACGCGTGCGACGCCGCGCTCAAGGCGGTCGCCGCCGCGCGGAGCGGGATGGCCTATCTCGACGAGGCGCGAGTGAGAGACGGCCTCCCGCCTTTGCCGTTTGGCGTAGCGCTGCATCTCGGCGAGATGTTGTGGGGCAACATCGGCGCCGCCGACCGGCTCGATTTCACCGCCATCGGTCCGGCCGTCAATCTTGTCAGCCGGCTAGAGGGCCTATGCCGTCCGCTCGAACGGACCGTCCTGATCTCGGGCGCTTTCGCCGCCGCGACCGGGACGCCGCTGATCCCGCTCGGAACGCATGCTTTGCGTGGCATCGCTGCCCCATGCGCGGTCTTCACCGTGGCGGATTAGCGCCCGCTGCAAGCTCCCTCTCCCTCGGGGGGCTTTGCACACAAATACCCTCCTGCACAAAAAGTCGGGCTTCTGCACAAAAAACTCACTCTGCTCCCGACCCTAAACAGGCCATTACCGATTCAGTAATGCCGCTCAATGCGGCTAGTTCTGAGGTGCGCGATTCGTCGGCTTTGCCGAGGCGTTCCTTTATCGCCGCGATCAATTCCGGGCGACCTGTCCGAGGAAAGGGGAAACGTATCTGCGGTAAATGCTCACGGCTGAGTCCCCTTTGAGTGTATCCACTAGATATGTGCCGAAACTGCATTTGCATCACTTCCGACCGCGCAATGGCCCACAACATCAGGGCCTCTTCGTATGAATCATTCCTGATTACCAATAGCCCGGTGGATGCCAAGTGACCGTCAAGCTCCTTTGGGACAATTGCCACCTTTCCAAGAGAGTCGTACGACAAAGGGAGGAGAACGTCGTTCTCCCGTACTATATTCCTCGCTCTGTCACTTAACTCTTCAATGGAGCCTTCCTCCAGTTCGCTATAGACAATGCGGCATCGCTCTCCGTCTATGGCTCCGATGTCAATGTACTTGAATATCTCTTGGTTCTCACTGTCCGATTCTATTCGCTCCGCAAGGCGGAAGTCCGACACCGTTTTAATATCATGTGTTCCGGCGATTCCCATCTTATCGATCCGCGCAACTGCCCTACGAAAGGACGGCACGTGGTAGGCCACATCAATCCTATCCAAGAGGTCTTCGGGACGGATAAGAAATAGCGAATCCAACTCGCTCTCGCCGATAAGAGATTTGCCTTGGAAAAATAATTTCCCGGTCCGCTCAAACTCCCGCCATTCACTCAGAACATCGGGGAGGTCGTTTTCCGATATTTCCTTTCCAGATTTACTGAGCCCAGTGAACATCACGTCCCTTGCAAAGACGGGAGGCTGGTGCTGATCAGTGTCTTTTCGCTTTTCTAGGTATAATATCGACGTAACCCCCCCAGCGCCCGCTTGTATGAACGAATACTTTGGCAAACCTATAACCGCTCTAAGTATGTAGTGTCTGAGGAGCCAGTTTCTATAAATGGAAAACGTTTGGCTATTGAGCATCGAATTATCAAGGACAATTGCCATACGCCCGCCGTCTCTCAGGAGGTCGTAGTATCTAGCAAGAAAAAGAACGTTTGACTTAGCTGATTGAGACTCTTTTGCGGCCCCCAGGTCGTCTGAAAAGCGATATTGCGATAAGATACGCTTCTCGTGTTCGTCCTTTGCGGTGTATGAAGTCGCAAACGGAGGGTTGGTTAGGATCGCGTCAAACCGCAGCCCATCGTCAATAAGTTTCTTCATTTCTAGAGCCTCATCTCGCGAAAAGTGAGACTCCCCCTCCTCAATCGTAAACTGTTTGTCTAAGGCATCGAGGCGGTAAATACGGCTGCCGCCGTCGCCGTGTAGAAACATATTGATGCGAGCAATTCTGGCGATATCTGGGTTGCTTTCAATACCAAATATGTGCTGTGTCATAAGCTGCCGCTCAAGGACTGCAGCGTTGCTTGTGAGCCCCGGATTTGTTCTAATCTTCTGTTGCATATCTGCCATTATATCAATTAAAAAGCCACCGCTGCCACAGCATCCATCCAGAAGAGTTTCGATCTTCGTCTCTGCTCCCCTCCGCGATACTGTAGGAGATACGATTCCAACCATTAGCTCCACAACATTTCGTGGAGTGAAAAACGCCCCCAGATTCTTTCCCCGCACAGCAGCAGAGAGAAAGACCTCAAACATACGTCCATTGAGGTCCTCATCAATGTCGGACAGATCGTAATCTTGCAATAATTCAACGACGGATCGTATGGTTGACGGCTTAAGTCTGATTTGCTCGTTCAAATCAAATATTGGTTTCTTCTGGTTCTTTCTAACCTGTTCGTCGAGATTATCGCTTAGGCGTCGGAACAAAATCGATTAACCGGATTCGGAGAGACTTCAGAATTATTGTCAATCCACTCGGTATGAAAACGTAAGTCCTTCTTGCGAACAGGCTCGTCGCGATCCATGATGACATGAAGCCGCTCGTCCTCACGCATTTTTAGGAATATTAGCTTCGTGAACTCATAAAAGGCCGCAGTCGGCAGCAACGATTTACGCTTCCAAATCCTATTGTGACACTTCTGAAAGACGCCCTTGATTTCCTCTATCGATGGCCTTTGCGGCTTCCACTGCTCCTCTTGAGACGATCTGGTCTGGTGAGCCTTTCTCAGAACCGCACGGGAGAATTTGTCTTTTAATTCCTCAAATTTGGCATTACCGTCCTGAAACTCTTCAAAGGACATAGCCGGAAAGCCAGTATCGCTATCGTAGGCTCGAACAACCGTTGTGTGACCGTTGCTCCCCAGACAGAACTGATCTGGCTTCGGTTTCGAAAGCGTCCGCCGGATCACTGAGGCATAAAGTTGCGCGTCCGTTACCCCATCGACCGCGTTTTCTGATGGGGACTTCGCGTCAACAATGAGAATGGGGATTCTGTGTCCGATGTCAATATAGCAAATGTAGTCCGGAACATACGAACGCTTGCGCTTCCCTTTGTCGATTTGTGCCGGCTGTAGTACGGTTTTTGTCTTACGATAATCTTCCGTGTATCCAATATCTTCTAAGAGTTTGACAATGAAATTTTGCTCAACATCGCTTTCGTTGCGCAAATTCTGAATCTTGCCGTATTTGTTCGTCCCTACGGTCATGCCGCGCCGTCCCCTTCCCGCGTTTTGCCGTCTTTCTGTCGCGGTCGATCCCAGTAAGGGCTTTTGCACTTCGGACAGACCTTTGGTGCCTGATCCTTGTCTCTGGGGACCCATTCGTGCAGGCATCGTTCGCAACGATACCCCCAGATTCGGATCATCTTCGCCATGACCCTAACGTATGACACCAAAAAGGATATACCGCAACTATTTGATTATGAGGTGTTGACTGACTTACCTACTAGGTATATACCTAATGGGTACAGCGAGGGTAACACCATGCTTTCTATTTCAGACCCAAGACAACAGCGCGGCCTTGAGATCGCGGCGACGGCCAACATCGTGCGAGCGGGCGCGTCATGGACCGTTCCTTCGCAATCTGGAAAGGGCCGATACACCGTCCGCGCGGACAATGATGTGGCGCATTGCACTTGCCCAGACCATGAAACGCGCGGTCTAAAGTGCAAGCATATCTTTGCAGTTGAGTATGCGATCTCGCGCGAGCGCAACAGCGACGGGAGTACGACCGTCACGGAAACGGTCACGGTTCAAAAGACGATCATCAAGCGGACTTACCCTCAGAATTGGACCGCCTACAACGCGGCGCAGACACATGAAAAGGAACGCTTCCTAGACCTTCTCCGCGATCTCTGCGGAGGCATCACTGAGGAAGCGCGGCCCAACAAGGGACGGCCACGCCTGCCCATTCAGGACGCCATTTTCGCGGCTTGCTTCAAGGTCTATTCGACCTTCTCTGGTCGCCGGTTCATGTCGGACTTGCGCGACGCCACAGCCAAGGGCTACCTCTCGCGCCTGCTGCACTTCAACTCGATCTTCAATTATCTGGACAATCCCAACCTTACGCCGATCTTGCGCGCAATGATCACGGAAAGCAGCCTGCCCCTTAAGACCGTCGAGATGGACTTCGCCGCCGACTCGTCCGGGTTCACAACCTCGCGTTTCATCAAATGGTTCGATCACAAATACGGCGCGCCGCGCCAACAGCACGAATGGGTCAAGGTGCATTTGATGTGCGGCGTGAAGACCAACATCGTCACGGCGGTTGAAATTCGGGACAAGGATGCCAGCGATACGAAATTGCTTCCGCCGATGCTCGCCACGACGGCTAAGAATTTCGCGATCCGCGAAATCTCAGCAGACAAAGGCTACGGGAGCGTCAAAAACTATCAGGCGGCGCAGCTTCACGGAGCGACGCCGTACATCGCCTTCAAGAGCATCCACACAGGGCGCGCGGAAGGGCTTTGGCAGCGCATGTATCATTTCTGGCAGTTCAACCGCGCCGACTTCCTCGCGCACTATCACAAGCGGAGCAACGTCGAATCGACATTCTCCATGATCAAGGCCAAGTTCCGTGATCACGTTCGGAGCAAGACGCCGACTGCCATGATCAACGAGGTTCTATGCAAAATCATCTGCCACAACATTTGCTGTCTCATTCAGGAGACGAGCGAACTTGGGATCGATACGACTTTTTGGGCAGATACCTCACCTGCACAACAACCGGTCCTAAATTAGGAGTTATTGTGCAAAGCCCCCTCGGGGAGAGGGGTCGGGGGCGAGGACTCAGAGTACGACGACAGGCGTTCCCTTCGCGACCCGGCCATAAAGGTCGATCACATCGGAATCGAGCATCCGGATGCAGCCGGACGACACGGCTTTGCCGATCGAGTTCGGCTCATTGGTCCCGTGGATGCGAAAGAGCGTGTCCTTCTTGCCTTGAAACAGATAGAGGGCGCGCGCGCCGAGGGGGTTTTCCATGCCGCCTTCCATGTGCCGCGGCAGTCCCGGCTGCCGATCGATCATTTCCGGCGGCGGCGTCCATCCGGGCCAGAACGCCTTTCGGGCGATCTCGGCCGCTCCTTTCCAGGCAAAGCCTTGTCGCCCGACGCCGATCCCGTATTGCAGCGCGCGCCCGTCGCCCTCCGAGAGATAGAGCTTGCGTTCGCGCGTGTTGATGGTGAGCGTGCCTGCCGGCTCGCCGGTCGGATCATTGACCTCCTTGCGGGTCGTGCGGGCCATGTCGACTTCATTGTCGAACCCTCCCGGCGTCGAATAGTTCGGATCCGCGTCCGGCGGCAGAAAGGTCTGAGGATTGGGCGCCGGCGGCGCCCCGGTAGATTTAGAGGAAAAAAATTGAACAAGGATTCCGCCGACGCATCGGTGGCCGCGAGGCCCACGCTCGCAATGCTGATCAGAATAAGACTTCCCACGCCTCGCATAAATTGACCCCGCTCCAACCGACCGCCTCGCGCTTTTCAAGAAACTAAGTCGGATCGGTGATTTCGTAAAGTGCCGCGGGCCACCTCAGCGCGTCCTTGCCGAGCGGCGCCGAGCGGCGCAATATTCCTGGTCTGGGCCATTCGGGAGGAACGACCATGACGCTCACGCTGCGCGTTGCGATTTTGACTGCTTGTCTTGGCGTCTGCAGCGCGGCGGCGGCGCAGCAGAACCCGCTCGACGTCATCCCCGACAAGATGCCGAACGCAACTCCCTATGGCGCGCCGATTTCGCTTGCCCGCGCTCAAGGGGCGATCGCCGCCGCCACTGCCGAGGCCGAGAAACGCGGCTGGGCGCTCAATGTCGCCCTCGTCAATTCCGGGGCCAATCTCGTCGCCTTCGCGCGCATGGATGGCGCGCAGCTCGGCTCAATCGCCATCTCCGAGCACAAGGCGCGGACGGCGGTCAAATTTCGACGCCCCACTAAAGCCTTCGAAGAGGGAATTCAGAAAAACGATTATAAATATGTCCTGACGCTTGACGACATCATCGCCTCGCGGGGCGGCATTCCTCTGATCGAGGACGGCAAGCTGATCGGCGCGATCGGCTGTTCCGGCGGCGCCGGGTCGCAGGATGAGGCCGCGTGCATGGTCGGCGCGGCGACCATCAACAAATAGCGCGGCTGGCGGCTGGATTCTCGTCGGATCGGCGCCGCCGCGCGCCCATGATGCAACTGTTGATTAGGCTTGGCGTGCGAACCTTCCCCCGAAACGGGCAGATCGCTCCGGAAGGAACTCGCGCATGATCGTCACCACCACTGAAAATATTGCCGGCCACCGCACGGTCCAGACACTCGGACAATGCTTCGGCGTCGTCGTGCGCAGCCGTGGGCTGGGCGGCAACATCATGGCCAGTTTGCGCACCATCGTCGGCGGGGAGATCCATGAATATACACGCCTTCTCGAGGAGGCGCGCCGCCACGCCCTGGATCGCCTGGTCGAGAACGCGACCGCGATGGGCGCGAACGCCATCGTGATGATGCGTTACGACAGCGCCGAGATCGGCCAGACGATGAGCGAGATCGTCGCCTACGGCACCGCGGCGGTGATCGAACCCGTTTCATGATCGCGCTTGGCTTGCCCTTCGGCTTCGGTCTTGCGCTTCTTCTGATCTGGTTTGTCTTCCGCAAGGGCGGCTACAAGCGGCGACCGCTCGACGCCCCGCCTGGACCGGACTGGAGCTTTACGGGTGAGCGCTTCCTCGATCCACCATCCGGAGAGACGCTGGAAGTCTGGTCTTGTCCGAGAACCGGCGAGCGCGCGTATGTTCGGGCGCGGCCGGGCTAAAAGATGCGGGGGCACATTCCTCTGGCAGATGGCTCAGCCTCGCCATCGCCGAGATCGGCCTGAACCTAATTGCCCTGAACGGTGTTGGGCTCGCTACATTAATCTATGTTGCCGAATAATAAACGATCGCCTTACCGTGGGCTTCGTTTGTGACCACTCCCGACAGACAGCATGGCAAACGCCGTTCTCACCACTAAAATCGACCCGACTTACGATGACCTGCCCGAGCAGCGCTACCATTTCCCGCGCACTTATCTTCGGCAGATTGAAGCTGCAAAAGGCGAGTTCGTCATTTACTACGAGCCCCGTAGGACGACCAGCGACCTGTCGAGTCATGGTGGAAGGCAAGCCTATTTCGCGACGGCACGCATCATTAACGTGAGACCCAATCTATCTCGCGCTGACCATTTTTACGCTGACGTCGACTCTTATCTCGATTTTCCAAGGCCCGTCCCGTTCCGCGAAGGGCAGCGCTACTACGAGTCCGCGATTCAACGCGACGACGGAGCGACGAACAAAGGCGCCTTTGGGCGCGCTGTCCGGTCGCTTCCGGAAAATGAATACAACGCCATCTTCGAAGCCGGTTTCGCCGCGGTGCTCCCAGCAGCTTCCGCCGACTTTCCCGTTCCGCGTTTCGAGGGAGGATTCGTAGAGCCCCCAGCAACCTTTGAACGCCCGATCGTCGAGCATGTGGTCAACCGCCCCTTTCGGGAAGCAGCGTTTTCCGCTTCCATCAAGTCCGCCTACAACGACACCTGCGCATTCACTGGGCTGAAGATCATCAACGGGGGCGGACGGAGTGAGGTACAGGCGGCTCATATCCGCCCTGTCACATCGTCGGGTCCGGACTCGCTTCGGAACGGAATCGCTTTGTGCGGAACGGTCCATTGGATGTTCGACCGGGGTCTCATCTCAGTTGCCGACAATCACGAGGGTTGACGCTCGCGACAGTGAGCGCGCCCCTCAGCATTCCACAAAATTCACCGCGGGGCCGCCAGTCTCGTCTCCTTGTACTTTGACTCCATGTCGACGCCGGTCTGGCGCGTGGTGGCGGCCCGACCACCCAAATCAGAATTATCGACATTTTCTTGCCGGAAGCGCGGGGCGGCCTCATGATGGAAGGGCTTCGGGACTGGCGAACGACCGGCTCCGATTAGAGGAGAGAATCTCTGAGGCCAACACCGGGACTATCGGGCCGCCGTATCGGGAAGGCGGCTGGGACAACGAGCGAACCGCTCAGCAGGCCGGCAAGCGGCGTCACGACGACTAGGAAGAGACGACAAAAACTTTTCGCCGAAAATCCCTTGTAACCTATTGAAAAGGCTCGCTTCGGACGAGAGAATCCAAGGAAATCCAAACTTTTCCAACCCCCAATTTGACCCCTTTTCGTGTCCGGGAGGACGCCAGCCAAGACAATCCAAATCCTGCCGCCCGCGCCTCAGCACTCCACAAAATTCACCGCGAGCCCGCCCAAGCTCGTCTCCTTGTATTTCGACTGCATGTCGGCGCCGGTCTGGCGCATGGTGGCGACGACGCTGTCCAGAGACACCCGGTGGCGCCCATCGCCATGCAGCGCCAGCGACGCCGCGGCGATCGCCTTGACGGCGCCAAAGGCGTTGCGCTCGATGCAGGGGATCTGCACCAGCCCGCCGATCGGGTCGCAGGTCATGCCGAGATGATGCTCCATCGCGATTTCGGCGGCGTTCTCGATCTGCTCGTTCGTGCCCCCGAGCGCAGCGCACAGGCCCGCGGCGGCCATCGACGAGGCGACCCCGACCTCGCCCTGGCAACCAACCTCCGCGCCTGAAATCGACGCGTTGAGCTTGAACAGCGCGCCGATCGCGGTCGCGGTCATGAGGAAGTCCGACAGGCCCGCCTGGTTCGCGCCTTCGCAATGGTCGCGGTAATAGCGCAGCACCGCCGGAATGACCCCGGCCGCACCATTGGTCGGCGCGGTGACGACGCGTCCGCCCGCTGCGTTCTCCTCGTTGACCGCCATCGCGTAGACGCCGACGAAATCCATGATCTCGTGCGCCGGATGAAAGTTGCGATGTGCCGCTTCGGTCAGACGGTCATGGATCGCCTTGGCGCGCCGCATGACCTTCAAGCCCCCCGGCAGCGGGCCGGAACGGGCGAGGCCCCGGTCGACGCAGGTGAACATCACGTCGAGGATGCGCTCGGCGTGCGCATCGGCCTCGCCTGGAGCCCGAAGCGCCGCCTCGTTGGCGCGCATGAGTTCGGCGATCGAAAGCTTGGCTTCGCGCCCGCGCGCCAAAAGCTCGGCCCCCGAGCGAAAGGGATACGGAAGCTGCGGTTCGGACGTAGACCCGCCCTCGTCGGCGCCGTCGCGAATGATGAACCCGCCGCCGACCGAGAGCCAGGTTTCGTCGGCGAGCGCCCTGCCCTCTGCGTCGCGGGCGACGAGCCGCATCGTGTTGGGATGTCGCGGCGCAGGCGTCAATGTGTCGAAGCGGATCGCGCTCTCGGCGTCGAAGGGAATTGGGCGCCGCCCCGCGAGGTTGAGCGCTTTTGTCTCGCGCACCGCCATGACCAGCGCCTCGGCGGCGTCGAGGTCGACTTTATCCGGCGTCTCGCCGCTGAGGCCCAGGATCACCGCCTTGTCGGTGGCGTGGCCTTTGCCGGTGAACGCGAGCGAGCCAAGAAGCGCGACCTCGACCGAGGCGACCCGATCGATCGCGCCTGTCGCGGCAAGCCCGCTGACGAACGCGGCCGCGGCTTTCATCGGCCCGACCGTATGCGACGACGACGGACCGACGCCGATCTTGAACAGTTCGAAAATACTGATCATCGCTTGACCTCGGACGGCCGCCGGCTTTTCGTGCGGCCGCTCGAGGATACTAGCTCAATTTGACCGAAGTGCTGCGGTCGCGGCCCGGTACGCGCAGAACCCTGTCGAGATCGGCGCAGACGTGACGACGCAGATGGACCCATTCGAGGTCGCGCTCGGCGCAAGCGCGACATTGAGGGGCTCGCGAGGGGGTTCGCTAGGCCGCGAGGCGTGGCGCGCGCTCCGTCCTGTCCGCCCCGCGGTCCTTTCGATCGGCGCCAGCGCGCGTGTCCGTGTCAAGAATTCATACGGAAGATCGAAATGCGCCAGGTCGATCCGGCTGAAGATCCCCCGGGATCGTCGTCGATGAGAGCGCTTGTCTGCGAGCGGCGTGTGGCAATGGCGCGGCGCTGCCTGATCGTGAGTTCACTCGCGCAAGTGTGACACGGGACAGTGTGCATGATTCTTTCAGCGATTTCTAATAACTACTTTGATTTAGTTGATTTTTTAGCTGGCGACTCCGGAAGGGCTCGAACCTTCGACCTGCCGCTTAGAAGGCGGCTGCTCTATCCAGCTGAGCTACGGAGCCGAACCAATGAGCCGACCGGCCCCATTAGCGCTTTAGTGCGACCACGGAACAACACGATTCGGCGCGAAATTGTCAGAATAGGACAAAATCTTGGTCTCTTCCGGCTTGGGCTCCTCGACGCGGTAGGCGATGCCGCTGCGCTCGGCATAAGCGATCGCCTCTTCCTTGCTGTCGAACTTGAGCTTCACCTGCGAGCGCATGTCAGATGAGCTTGTCCAGCCCATCAACGGCTCGATTTCGCGCGGCTTCTCGGGCTCGTATTCGAGCAGCCAATCGCCCTTCGACTGCACCGCCTGCATGGCGCTGCGGGTGGGCTGGTAGATGCGAGCGGTCATGATGGCCCCTAGTCTTTTCCCCACTTTGTGTGGTCGGGGCAGCAGGATTCGAACCTGCGACCTGAAGTACCCAAAACTTCCGCGCTACCAGGCTGCGCTATACCCCGTCGTTCGGGCTGTGGGCTATCATGCGGAGCCCTTGCGGACAAGAGAGAGCACCGTCCATCGTTACCGCGCTCCGGCCCGCCCCGCCTCACTTCTCCGGCGAGACGACGCGGATATGGAGCTCGCGCAATTGCTTTAGCGTCGGCGGCGACGGCGCGCCCATGAGCAGGTCCTCGGCACGTTGGTTCATCGGGAAAAGCGCCACCTCGCGCAGGTTCTGCTCACCAGCAAGCAGCATCACGATGCGGTCCACGCCCGCCGCCATCCCCCCGTGCGGCGGAGCGCCATAGTGGAACGCGCGGTACATGCCACCGAACCGCTCGACCACCGTCTCTTCGCCGTAGCCGGCGATCTCAAAGGCTTTCAGCATCGCCTCAGGACGATGGTTGCGGATGCCGCCCGAGGCGAGTTCATAGCCGTTGCAGGCGATGTCGTACTGGAACGCCTTGATCGCGAGAGGATCCTTGCCGAGGAGGGCTTCAAGTCCGCCCTGCGGCATCGAGAATGGGTTGTGGGAGAACTCGACCTTTTTCTCGTCTTCATCCCATTCGTACATCGGGAAGTCGACGACCCAGGCGAATTCGAATTGACCCTCGTCGACCAGCTTGAGCTCCTGGCCCACCTTCGTGCGCGCAAGCCCGGCAAATTTCGCGAACTTGTCCGGATCGCCGGCGAGGAAGAATGCTGCATCGCCGGCCTTGAGGCCTAAAGCAAGGCGGGTGGCTTCGACGCGCTCAGGGCCGATGTTGTTGGCAAGCGGCCCGCGCCCGCCTATTCCGGTCGCCTTCGGGTCGGCGCTAAGCGAAGTTTCGTCCTGAGATCGGTCGAAAAATAAAATGTATCCAAGCCCAGGCTGGCCCTCGCCTTGCGCCCAGGCATTCATCCGATCGGCAAAGGTTCGCTGCCCTCCGCCGGGAGCTGGAATCGCCCACACCTCGTTTTTCTCGATTTCGAGTAACCGGGCAAAAATCTTGAAACCCGAGCCGCGGAAATGCTGGGACACGTCCTGCATGACGAGCGGGTTGCGCAGGTCAGGCTTGTCGGACCCGTATTTGCGCATCGCTTCGGCGTAAGGGATGCGCGGCCAGGGCGAGGGGGTGACAGGCTTGCCGCGGGCGAACTCTTCAAACGCGCCCCGAATCACCGGCTCCATCGCCGCGAAAACATCCTCCTGCTCGACGAAGCTCATCTCGATGTCGAGCTGGTAGAACTCACCCGGCAAGCGGTCGGCGCGCGGGTCCTCGTCACGAAAACACGGCGCGATCTGAAAATAGCGATCGAAGCCCGCCATCATCAGGAGCTGCTTGTACTGCTGGGGCGCTTGGGGCAGCGCGTAGAATTGACCCGGATGGATGCGCGAGGGCACCAGGAAGTCGCGGGCGCCTTCCGGGCTCGAGGCGGTGAGGATCGGCGTCTGGAACTCGAAGAATCCCTGCCCTTTCATCCGTCTGCGAAGCGAATCAATAACTTGACCGCGCAGCATGATGTTCTGGTGAAGTTTCTCCCGCCGCAGGTCGAGGAACCGGTACCTGAGCCGCGTATCCTCCGGATAGGGCTGGTCGCCGAAGACCGGCAGCGGCAGATCGCCGGCCGGCCCCAGAACTTCGATCTCGCGGAGGTAAATTTCGATGAGGCCAGTCGGCATTTCGGCATTCTCCGTGCCTGCCGGGCGCTTGCGCACCTTGCCGTCAACGCGGATCACGAATTCCGAACGCAGCTTCTCGGCTTCGCCGAAGGCGGGCGAATCCGGATCGACCACGCATTGGGTGATCCCATAATGGTCGCGCAGATCAATGAACAACAAGCCGCCATGATCGCGGATGCGATGGCACCAGCCGGAAAGCCGAACGTCGGCGCCATCCTCGGCGAGGGTCAGGGCGCCGCAGGTGTGGGTACGGTAGCGATGCATGATTATCGGGTCTTTTTCGGGTAAGGCGGCGTTGCGCCGCGCTGCCTAACCGAAAATGGACAAAGGGGAAAGCGCGAAGTCCCGCCGCGGCAGTTGGACGGGACGACGCGTCACCGACAGCGAGGCGTTGGAGCCTCGCAATGATTGACCCTTGAGCAAAGCGTTTGACGGCCAACCAACGTTCTTCGCGCGGTCGATCACGCCGTTTTTGGATCAGTAGACGCCGATCGGCGCTTCCACATTGCGGCGCCCAGAATTCCAAAGCCCGTGACCATCATGAGCCAGGTGCTGGGCTCGGGAACTGCCCCCGGGCTCACCGAAAAAGCGGTTATGGCGCCGGCCGTCGAGAGCGTTCCGCTTGCGGCTCCCCCGTCGCGTATGTTGACGACGCTGTAGATGCCGTCATCGATCGTATTGACGGTATCGAATGTAAGAAAGCCGAAGCCCGGGCCGCTTACGGTCGCGCCAGACGGTATCGTCACGTCGAGCAGCAAATTGCCATCGGCCGGATTGTACAAGAAGGGCTGCGAAAAGCTGACGGTATAGTCAAATGGCTGCGCGCCAGTTCCGGTGGCGGCAGTGGTGAGAGCCAGCGCACCGGAGAATACGGTAGTGACATCGCTCTCGAGATTGTCGGCAAATGTCGCGCTCGGAAGCGACCCGCTTTCATCGGCTCCTGCGGCCGTGGTTGAAAGCTGAATGATGGCGTCGGAAATGTCGACGCTGGCGCCAAAGAAAGGGCTCGGCGCGGCGCCGGGATAGGCTCTGAAGCTGAAGCCGCTAATTAGCTCGGCGCCTGGGAAGAAGCTCGAGGCGTAGATCTCCTGAACGCGTGACCCGGAGCTGCCGTAATAATTGAACGGCGTCGGCGCTTGCGCGTTTCCTGTGGCTGGTCCCGGGACAATCAGCGTGGTCGCAAGCGCCGGGCTTGCAAGGACGAGCGAAGCGATCGCGACCAAATGACTGGGTTTCATTGCTGTGACCTTTTCCCGAGATGCTGAGACGGTGGTTACGTTCAATGAGGATCGACGCGCCGATCGTGTCGGATACGGACCACAGATAATCAGGTTTCAAAAACTGCTTACGAATGTTCATCGAGTCTCGTCGTTTCGCCGAACTGCACGAGATCGCCATCCCTTGATTTACTCGCCGGGCGGACCTGAGTAATGTTGCGCGGACGCTTCCCATTGGTCGACACGCTCATGCCCGCATCCCCCGCCCCATCCGTCGCCACCGCCGACCTCTTCAGACGCGAGGACGACGACGGCGTCGTCACCCTGACACTGAACACGCCGCGCAGCCTCAATGCGCTCAGCCTCGCCATGCTCGAGGCGCTCATCGCCGAGTTCGAGGCGATCGCCGGTGACGATCAGGCCCGCGTCATTGTGCTGGCGGGCGTGGGCCCGGCGCTCAGCGCCGGCCACGACCTCAAGGAAATGCAGGCCCACCGCAATGATTGCGACCGAGGCCGCAGCTATTACGTGGAGCTGTTCGCGCGCTGCTCGGCGCTTATGCAGGCCATCGTCGCGCTGCCGAAGCCGGTCATTGCGGCGGTCGAGGGCGTCGCCACCGCGGCCGGCTGCCAGCTCGTCGCCGCCTGCGATCTCGCGGTCGCAGGAGAGAAAGCCCGCTTCGGCCTATCGGGAGTCAATTTTGGCCTCTTCTGCTCGACCCCGCTGGTGGCGGTCGGCCGGGCGATCTCGCGCAAGCGGGCGATGGAAATGGCGATGACCGGCCAGCTCTACAGCGCCGCTGACGCCGAGCGTTTCGGTCTCGTCAACCGTGTGATTGCCGAGGGTCACGCTGTCGAAGAGGCGCAGGCGCTGGCCAAAACAATCGCCCAGCAATCCGGCCCGACGCTGTCGATCGGCAAGCGTACATTCTACGCGCAGATCGAGCAGCCTCTCGACCAGGCCTATGCCATCGCCTCAGTGGCGATGATCGACAATCTCGCCGAACCCGATTGCGTCGAGGGCATGAGCGCGTTCCTCGAAAAGCGCCGGCCGACATGGGGGCAAGACGCGGGCGAGTAAAATGCAACCCAGAGGCGAAAGTCGGATTTCAATAAATGCCCTTAAACGCCTGTAAACGCTAGTAAACGTTAGTTAATTTGCTTTCATTTACTAGCGTTTATTTTTTCGAATCGAGCCTTTTCAAGGGGTTACGGCCGATTTACTTAAAAAATTTCCTTCCCTCTTTGTAGGCAAAGGCATTTCGCGCGAAGGGTTGCAAAAATCGGTTTTCGTTGCGTCCAGCCTTCGTCCTCGCGTCAGGCGACACTTGTATCCAGCCCAATAGAATCTTATAACACAATGTCGATTTTTCCGCAAGAAAATGGGCTACCGTGCGCTGCAACACGCTTCTGGGCATACCGCATTCCCGCAAGCGAGAATGCCAGGCATCGTCGGCATTGACTGGATGCCCGCGTCCGGGCGTGTGAAGAAATTGGCGCTTTCGCTGGGGTTGTGATTCTCTGTCGCCGATGTTCGGGGGCGAATTGGCGATGGGTGAAGCTCGGCCCGCCTGTCTCAAGAAATGGCGGGAGCGCATGGCGAGCGAAGCGGGCAAGGCCGTCTACGCCTTGCGCCAGCGCATCGAGCGGATCATCGCCGATCGCAAGAACCCTGTCGCAAGAACCATGGCTTTGGTTTTCTCCCCGTTCGCGGGCTGATCAAGGCGAAGGCTCATGCGCTCTGGCATGCGCTCGCGAACATCTCGTCGCCGCTCGCCGCCTGAGGATCAAAACCCCATGAAGCCTCACAAGGTCATCACCCTTCTCCCTTTCGCCACCCGATCCGCCTTCGCAAGGGCGAGCGCCCAGGCGCTTGAGGGCGGAAGAAACGCCCACCACGCCCCTCCAAACCCAAAAAATGCGATTCCTTCACACGCTCGAAGGCGGGCATGACAGCGCGTAGCGGCGGAGACAGCGAGCTTGGACGCCATCAAACCCCGGATGCAACCGTTTCTTCCAGCGACCGCAGATTTCACAAACGGCAAAGACACGCCTCGCGCTTTCCTCGAGCGCTGTATCGTCGAGCTCGAAGGGTGGGAGCCGAAGATCGGCGCCTTCGTCGCGCTCAACCTTGCCGCCGCGCGGGCGGCCGCGGACCGCTCGACCGAGCGCTGGCGGACGGCCAAGCCGCTCTCGCCGATCGACGGCATGCCGGTCGGAATCAAGGACATTATCGAAACGATCGACATGCCGACGGAGCACGGGTCGCCTTTGTTCGCCGGCTTTCGCAGCGAACGCGACAGCGCGAGCGTGGCGGCTTTGCGTGAAGCTGGAGCGATCATCGTCGGCAAGACGGTGACGACCGAGTTCGCGTGGATGCAGCCGCGCGCGACCAAGAATCCGTGGGACCTCGCTCGCACGCCTGGCGGCTCGAGCAGCGGCTCGGCGGCGGCGGTCGCGGTGGGCGCGATCAGCGTTGGCATCGGCACGCAAGTGTTCGGCTCGATCTTGCGGCCCTCAAGTTTCTGCGGCTGCTTCGGCTTCAAGCCGACCGTCGGCGCAATCAATCGCGGCGGCAGCCATGACGCGCTGTCGCAGAGCACGCACGGGCCAATCGCCGCGAGTTTGCCGGAAGCGTGGCAAGTCGCCTACGAGATCTCGCGACGCGCGGGCGGCGACCCCGGCTATCCGGGCCTCTACGGGCCAGCCACCTGCCCTGCGCCGTCAAAGCCGCGCCGACTTGCCGTTCTGGAAACCGACGGCTGGCCGGTGGCGACGACCGCCGCGAAGGAAGCGCTTGAGGAAGCATCGGCAAAACTCAAATCAGCCGGCGTCACGCTCGTGTCGCGGCAGGAAAGCGAAACAATCGCCGCGGTGGAGGATGCGATCCACGACGCGCGCGAGCTCTCCCACAACATCATCGCCTGGGAATCGCGCTGGCCGCTCAACACCTATGGCGCGCGCGACCCGAGCAAACTCAGCCAGCCGCTGCACGACCTCGCCGCGCGGGCCGAAGCGATGACCCTCGACGACTATCGCCGCGACATCAAGGAACGCACGCGGCGCCGAGCTGTCTACCAAGCGCTAGCGGTCGAGTTCGAGGCCTGTCTCACCTTGTCGGCCCCAGGCGCGGCGCCGGTCGGCGTTGGCTGGACGGGAGACCCGGCGTTCGTAATTCCGGGCTCGATGCTCGGCGTTCCGGCGATTTCGCTTCCGGTGCTTGAGGACGAAGGCCTTCCGCTCGGGCTTCAGCTGCTCGGATTCGCCGATGCGGACGCGGCGCTGTTTTCGGCCGCCGGCGGCGTGCTGGCGCACATTGCAAGTCCGTCGAATTGGACTTTGTAGTAGACGCGGTCGTTGACCGCGTCCTGCGCTCAGCGAGCGCGGCTGCTCTTGAGTTTACGCGACGACCGCTCCGTTGCGTCTCCTCCCCCTTGCGGGCGAGGACTTAGGAGGGGGGTCGTGCCGCCCGACGCAACACGGCAGCAGCGGCGCATTCAACAATCTCCTCGGTCCGCGCGACCCCCCACCCCTGCCCGCCCCCACAAGGGGGGCGGGTGCGCTAACGCCATCGATTCTTCCGAAATGAAGCTGGCAGATCAGGCCGTCTCCTCAACGAACCGCAGGCCTTTGAGCGAAGCCACGTCGTCATAACCGCCCTTGGTCGAGCGCTTGGGCAGCTTGATCTTGACCCGAGGCGCGTCTTTGTGGGGGATGACTTTGAGCAGGTGGCGGATGCAGTTGAGCCGCGCCCACTTTTTGTCGTCGGACGGCACGATGATCCAGGGCGCGAAATCCGTGTCGGTCGCCTTGAACATGACGTCGCGCGCACGCGAGTACTCATACCATTTGCTGCGCGACGCAAGGTCCATTGGGCTCAGCTTCCACTGGCGCACGGGGTCCTTGATGCGCGCCTTGAAACGGCGCTCCTGCTCCTCGTCGCTGACCTCGAGCCAGAACTTAACGAGGATGATGCCGTCGTCGACGATGGCGTGCTCGAACTGCGGACAGAGCGTGAGGAAGCGGCGGTGCTGCGCCTCGGTGCAGAAGCCCATCACGTATTCGACCCCAGCCCGATTGTACCAGCTGCGGTCGAGGATCAAGATTTCGCCTGCAGCCGGAAGATGGGGCACGTAGCGCTGCAGGTAGAGCTGCGACTTCTCGCGATCGGATGGCGCGGGCAGCGCCACCACCCGGAACACGCGAGGGCTCACGCGCTCAGTGAGCGCCTTGATCGTCCCGCCCTTGCCGGCCGCGTCGCGTCCCTCGAACACGACGACCACGCGCAGGCCTTTGTGCTTGACCCATTCCTGCAAAGCGCAGAGATCGACCTGCAGCTCGCGGAGCGCCTTCTCATAGTCCTTGCCGCTCATGGGCTCTTTGATGGTTCTCATGATTGCCCTCGACCGGGGAGAATCACCGCCGCTTGCAGGCTTCGCCCAGCAATGGTGCTTGTTGACACCCGTATAGGCGAGTCTGGTTTGGAGTCCAACAGGTGGAGCCTGGCCCGTCTGTTTCGTCCGCCGCCGAGCGGCCTCGTGTTGATGCACCGTGACGAGTTCACGAATTCGCGCGCGAGCGTTTACACTGGGAACTGAAACGGCACGGCCGCGTTACGAACTTGAGATGCAACAAGCGCCTGGGCTTGTTGCTCAAGGGCCTTACGAGCATGTCTCCCATCCTCCCCATTTCATTTCTGGTCACGCTGCTTTGCGGTTATGGGGCGGTCGAGGGGGTGCTGTTTCAGCAGCTGATGTTCGTCGGGGCGGCGCTCTCCGCGACTATAATGGTGTGCTGGTTCGAGGCCTGGAGCGCGCGCGAGATCCCAGTGCGGACCGACGACGAGAGCAGGCTTCGCAGTCACTCGGAACGCTAATCTCCAATCTTGCGCTGGCCGGCAAGCTTGGGCCTTCGGCACGCGCACCGACCCTCGTGCTAAGCTCTGCGGAAATTAAAGGCGCCGCCTCTGCGTTCGCGCCGTCCCGAAATGGCCAACCAGCGGCCTCCACCGGGAGAACGAGGTAAACTTTTCCCTAATTTTTTTCATCTGCCGCAGCGGAACAAACCCATCCGGCCTCGGTTTGGCAAATATGGCGAAGCGCGCCAGTCTTGCCGTCATTGGGTCACGATATGTCCCCGATCCTGCCGATTTCGTTCGTAGCTACGCTGCTTTGTGTTCTCGTCGCCATCGACTGGCCTCTGTACCAGCAGATCCTGTTCGTCGGCGCGGCGCTGTCGGCGACGGTCTGGGTGTGCGCGCTCGAAGCCTGGAGCTGCCAGGATGCGCCAGTAAGAAGCGAGGACGAGAGCCACACCTATTCGGCGGGCGAATAGGCGCGTTAGAATCCTTCCCCGCCGTCGACGGTCAGCACGTGGCCCAGAATGTGGCGTGCGCGGTCGCTGCACAGGAACAGAACAGCGTTGGCGATGTCGTCGCCGTCGGCGATGCGGCCGGCGGGAATGCGGGCAAGCACGGCCTTCTCCTCGAGCCGTCCCGTCTTTAAGTCCGCCAGCACGCCTTCGGTCGCCACATGGCCGGGCGCGACCGCATTGACCCGCAGCCCATGTCCAGCCCACTCGACCGCCATGGTTCGGGTCAGGCTATCGAGGGCCGCCTTCGTTGCAGAATAGAGCCCAAGGCCCGGCGCAGGTCGTCCGGCGGCGATGCTGCTGACATTGACGATCGCGCCGCCCCTCTTCTGATCGATCGCCCAGCGCGCGAACGCTCGCGCCGCGTTCAGAGGGCCGATGGCGTTGACGGCGAAAACCCGGGCCGCCTCGGCCGCGTCTGCTTCGATCAGCGGCAGAACGGCGAACCGAGCCGCATTGTTGACGAGGATGTCGACCGCGCCCAACTTGTCGACGGCCGTCGCGATCAACAATTCGCAGTCGGCCGCCTCGGCGACGTCGGCTGGGATCGCCAGAACGGGGCGTCCGCATTCCTCCTCGATCATGCCGGCCGCGTGGATCAGCGTCGCTTCAGCGCGTCCGGCGATCGCGACCCGCGCGCCCTCACGGGCGAAGGCGCGGGCAATCGCGTAGCCTATTCCCGCGCCGCCCCCAGTGACGATCGCGACCTTGCCGTCGAACTCCAAGGGGGCGGGAATTTTTAGGCCATCGTCTGGAAGCGGCGTGCGAGTGCGCTGATGTGCTTCGCAGTCTCGATGTCGAGATCGGTGATTTTCATGCCGGCGTCATGCGTGCAGAACGAGAACGACAGGATGTTGTAGGAATTGTGGAACTCGGGATGATGGTTCATCACCTCCGCCTGAATGGCGATTTCGACGATGAAGGCGATCGCGTCGCGAAAGGTTTTCAGCTCGAACTTGGCCTCGATGTTCGGCGCTTTCAGCGACCAGTCGGGCAATTCAGCGAGCGCGGCGCGGATCTCCGCGTCGCTCAGAATCTTATAATTTGCCATGGGTTTTGCTCCTTATCTCACTTCGGGGCGCCGCCCACCTCCGCGGCGCTCGGCTGGTCAAGCTGAAGGATCGCCTGTTCGAGCGGCGCCGGCGCGACGCGGATCCAGCCGGTGTAGGGCTGGCTGAACTCGAGGATCAAAAAGATCGCAAGCCCGATCGACGCGCTGCCCAGGAGGAGCATCGCAAGCGACATCGGGCTCAATCTCGACAAAAGCCCCATGCTGGCGAACATGACGGACGACCAGAACGTCACGGCGTAGACCATAGGCCAGGGGATCGGGGTCGCCGCCTGCAGCGACATGAGGAGCCGCTGCTCGCCGATGAACGCATAGTTCGCGCGCGCGGCGGAGAGCAGGCCTGTCTGCGAGGGCGTCTTGGGCTCGAGGCTATCGAGAAACGTCATCATGTTCGCCATGGCCTTGTAGGAGGCCTCATAGGCCGCGGCGCGCGAGGTGTCGTCGCCCCAGAACTGTTCGTGCGCCCAGACGAGGTCGGTCCTCAAGATGCTGCGGGCCTCATCCGCCGCGGGCCCGAACTGGCGCATTTCGAGATCGAACTCGAGCGCCCGCGCGGTGATCGTCTGGAGTTCCGTCTGTTGGTTGCTGTAAACGCCGTAGGCCGTCCAGATGAGGAGGCCGTTGACCAGCACGAGCAGCAGCGTCAGCTGCCCGACGACGCCGCCGATCATGTCGCGGGTCTTGTCCGCCGTGCAGCGCTCCGGGAGGACGCGCTGAAGCACGAGGCCGATCAGGCCGCCCGCGGCGATCACTCCGGTCACAATGACCGCGATGGCGAGCGAACTCATTTCCGGCAATCCAGCCTCCCGCGGACATGACTTTCGTGACATGTCCGCGAAGTTCCGTCCAGCAGCGCCTAGCGGAGCTGCCGCGCGTTGGGCAGGTCGGCCCGGTTACGCGGCGTTATGAAAGGAGTGTGTTCTTATAAATCTTCCCGTCCTTCATGATGATCACGAAATTCTTCTCCGGGTTCTCGACCAGCGCGATGTTGGCGAGCGGATCGCCATCGACGACGAGAAGATCGGCGAGCGCGCCCTCCTCGAGGATTCCGAGCTTCCCAGGATAGGGATTGCGCGGCCCGGATAGCGCGAGCAGTTCGCCATTGGTCGCGGTGGCCATCTTGAGAATGTCGGCGTTTTCGTACCAGCGTCTGAGATGCGTCAGCATGATTCCCTGACGCGTCGCCTTCTGCGCCGAAAACAGCATATCCGAGCCGAAGGCGGTCTTGAGTTTGTGGGCTTTCGCCAATGGATAGGCTGTGTTTGTTCCTGCAATGACCTGCTCCAGATTTATCCGGCTTTGCCCGCTGAGAGGGACGGTGTCTTCGTCGCTAACAAAAGGTTGAATGCTCAGCCAGACGCCCTTTTCCGACATGAGCCTGGCGGTGTCCTCGTCCATGAGATGCCCGTGCTCGATGCACTGAACGCCCGCAGCGATCGCGCGCTGGATGGCGGCGGGAGGGTACGCGTGCACGGCCACATAAGTATTCCGATCGGCTGCGGCCTCCACGCCGGCGCGAAGCTCGGGCTCGCTGAACGTGAGCATGTCCAGCGTGGTGCGCGGCGACGACACGCCTCCGCCGCCCACCAGTTTTATTTGCGAGGCGCCCTCCAAGAGCTGCTCGCGCACGCGCAGGCGAACTTCGTCGGCGCTGTCGGCGATATTGGCGGCGCCGGTCTGTTCCATCAGGCTCACCGGGGCGCCTGGGCTCCGCGGCAGGTCGGACAGCGGACGCATGTCCCCGTGTCCCCCGGTCGTCGTGATCATGGCGCCGCACGGATAGATGCGCGGCCCCGGAACGAGTCCTTCGTCGATCGCCTGCTTGAGCGCAAAGGACGGACCGCCCAGATCCCGGACCGTGGTGAATCCGCGCATCAGCGTGCGCTCCGCCTCGGCGCTGGCGGCCAGGAAGATATAGCCAAGCTCCGCCGAAAGCAGAGTTGGGATCGGCAGCGCGGCGAAAATGCTGTGCCAGTGCGCGTCGATCAATCCCGGCATCACGATGCGACCGCCGCAATCGATCGTGCGCGACCCTTCCGGACCTGCCGTGTCGCCGGTCGCGACCGCCTTGATCCGTCCTCCTTCGACGAGAAGAGCAAGTCCCCCGCGCAAGGCGTTCGACTTCCCGTCGAACAGGAGAAAATTCTTGAAGATGATGGGCTGCGTTGGATCTGACGCGTTTTGGGCGCGCGCCGCGCGGGGAAAGCCGAGCGCCGCGATCGAACCGCCCAATCCGGCCACGAATCCGCGACGCGAAAGGTCTGCGTTGATGCGACGCGTCAGGGATTGGAGTTCCTCTGCGCAACAGGAACAGCCCTGGGAGCCTGCTGCTTCCGGCTGATCGCCCGACAAGCAAGAGAACATGCGACTTTCCTCCGTCCGCGGATGTTCGCGAGCCGGCCAGACGCTTCCAGTCGGCGTCTGCGCCCGACGCGTTGGGGGCGCCTATTCTACCCCAGAAAAGATCATGACGGGCGCTGGGCCTTCGCGAATTTGGCGAACGCCTCCTTGTAGTCCGGATGCCAGCGGGAGAGTGGCGGCCGGTTCTCGACGATATCGCCCGCGGCCCAAAGAATGCGGCGCTCGTCCATCTCGCGCGGCACGTCGTTGTCGGGACAGAGGATGTAGAAGTCTCCCGCGCCCATTGCCGGCAGCATGAAGTCGACAAGCTGTTCCGGCGTCCAGGCGCCGGCCGGCTTCTCCGTTCTTGCGCCCTTTGTCATGCCAGTGAAAACGAAGCCCGGAATGAGAAGGTGCGCGGTCACGCTACAGCCTTCGGCGTTGCGTAATTCGTGCGCCAGGGCCTCGGTCACGACCTTCACGCCCGCCTTTGAGACGTTATAGGCCGTGTCGCCGGGCGGACAGGTGATGCCCTGCTTCGAGCCCGTGTTGACGATCGCCGCCGCCGTTCCCTGCTTGATCATGTCCGGAGCGAACACCTGGACCCCGTTGATCACGCCCCACAGGTTGACGTCGAGGATGCGCCGCCAGCGGGCCGGATCGCCGAACAAGTCCCCGCCCCCGCCGGTCCCCGCGTTGTTCATCAGCACCGCGACCTCGCCGAAGGCGTCATAGACCGAGGTCTTCAGGCGCTGAACGTCGGCGAGGCTGCTGACGTCGACAGCGAAGGATCGCACATGGTCCGGACGCCCTGCCGTCGCGCGCACCTTTGCTGCGGTGGTCTCCAGCGCCTCCCCATTGGCGTCGGCCATGCACACCTTCATGCCGAGCGCGGCGAATTTGGTTGAAGCCGCGAGGCCGATGCCGCTCGCCGCTCCGGTGACGACCGCCACCCTGTTCGAGACAAGTGCAGGATGATTGCTCACCAGAGGGCCTCTTCATTTCATCGCCTCGGGAGTAGATACACCATTTCAGCGACGCACCGACAATTGGCTGTTTTGCCTTGGATCCAGTCCCCCAGACAGCGAAAGTTCCCCGAGACCACTCTCGATTTCTTCGATCCAACGGACCCGAGCTTTTGTGGGCGACAAACGAAGTCACTTAGACGCTATTATCGCAAGATTGCGAGTGTTATCCTGTCAGTTTACGCTACCAATGCCAACGTCATCGACCCGTTCTGAGGCAAGGAAACGTGTCGCAGTTCGTTCAGCTTCACCGATTTGTTTATGAGCGCCGAGCAACGTCGAATTCGTGGAACGCAAAGGAAGATTTGATGAGTCCTGATCCGAACAATCAGCCGCAGGGGAATATCGACGCTTCGGCAGCCGAACAGGCGCGAGCGCTGGAATCCCACCGCCACCCTCTGAACCTCAAGATCACATCGCCCCAGGAGGCGGCGGAGTATCTCAAGCATGAGGGTGAGGCCGCGCTGTCGAACCGGTCGCTTGTCTCTGCTCAGGATGAGCCGAGGCGGTGGTGGCTGACCGGCGGCGCAAAGGATTCCGATTACTACGCCTTGAATTGGAGCGGATCTCTCGATTCGAAATGGGATTGGGTGTCGTTTGTATATCGATACTTCGGAGGCTTGGTCATCGGTTGCACAATCGGGAGGTGGCAGTGGGCTTGTAACGGAAGCCCGTATGTCACTTCCCAAACCCCTGGAGGATGGATGCCTTTTGCGAAGCCGAACGTGACGGACCCTAGCCTCGACTACTTCATCTGGGATGCCGAACGTCAAAGCTATAAGGGAAGTCGGGGTTATATTACCAGCGGAAAGGATGTGCATTATATCGAGTGAAAGAGGGCTTCATATCAGTGAAGTGAAGTCGTGCCGTCGAAAGCCTGTACGGAGGGCAACAAGACATTGAGGCGCGATCCCCCAGGTCTTCGGTCGCGCGCTTTATGCACGGAGAGCGCCATCAGCCGCAGGTCGCATCGCCCTCGGCGACGACGCTTGACGATCGCCGCGACCGTTCTCCTGCCTGATCATGTCCGGAACGAAGGCTTCAACCCTGTTGATCACGCCCCCAAGGTTGACGTGGATGATGCGCAGCCAGCGGGATCGCGAAACAATTCCCCGCCGCCGCCTGTCCCGGCGTTGTTCTTGAGCACGGCGACCTCGCCGAACGCCTCGTAGACTGAGGCCTTCAGGCGTCGGACGTCGTCGAAGTTGCTGACGTCGACAGCGAAGGATCGCAGAGAAACCGGCTGCGCGGACCTTGGCGGCGCCGGCCGCGAGCGCGTCGCCGCTCAAGTCCGCCATGCACGCTTTCATGCCGAGCGCGCCGATTTGGAAGCCGGGCACGCACCCGCCATGCCGACGGCGCGTCCGCAAGTGTTCACACTCGCGGCGACCATGCCTCAGGCCGCCGTCAGACCGGAAGAGAGTCGCCGTAGGTGATAGGAATTTGATTACGCTTTGACACAACCTCGATTCAATTGTCTGTAACTAAAGTCACAACCATAGCTTGCGACACTGCCACCCCGAGTGTATTTAATAAAAATAGAGCCACACCATGTCAGGTGTTGGCGGTTTCTGGGTCAGTCATAAACAAGATATGACTTGCAACCTAGGCAGGAGATGCGTGATGCGTAAGACTCTGCTTACAATGATTGCCGCACTGGCTACCGCAACGTTGCTTACCGTTACCGCCTCGAACGCAGCGACTTACAAATTCACCTTTCAGTCGAGCGACGCGGAACTGACGGCGACGGGAGAGTTCACGGTCAATTCCGTGAACGAAGTGACCAGCGTTTCAGGCGCCGTCGCTGGCCTCACTAATCAGGCCATCAGCGGGGTCACGGCCAATCCGACGTTCCCGAGCGCGTCCTATAGCCCCGACGGTTCGTTCATCTTCGACAATTTGTACTCCCCGACCGGCATGGCCTTCGATTACAGCGGGCTGTTGTTCACCACGGCGGAGAATCCAGGCGGCTACTGGAATCTCTGGGCGAGCTCGCCGGGCGCTTACTCGCTCTATGAATTGGCAGGCAGCTATAATTACCCGATTGAGGAAAGCGGAACGCTGAGCGTTGCGGGAGCGCCGGAGTCGTCAACCTGGGCGATCCTGGCTTTGGGCTTTGCGGCGCTCACTTTCGTTGGCCGACACCGTCCGCGCACGGGCCGCCTGGAGCCCAGCCTCGGCTAAAAGCTGCACGCCTTCAATGGCTTCGAGGGCCGCCGAACGGGCGGCCCTTTTTTGTGTTGCGGATGACGCTACAACCGTGTTCGCAAGAAATTAAGCCAATTTTAAACCGTTCGGTTGTGGCGCTTGACTCTTGAGCTTATTGGCATTTTAAAACACAACCGATCGCGAGAGTTCAAACTGGTCTGTCTGAGTTGTAACGTGATCGTGATGATCCGGAGCCGCGTCTCGTCCCAAAGATTGGTTCAAAGGGTCCAGAGATGTCCATTCGTGGAAGACGGCCTCAGTCGTTTGTCCGCCGGCTCATGACGCCAGCGGCGAGTGTTCGCGCGGTCGATGTCGAAACCGCCGAAACACCCTTGGCCGACGCCGATCAGTTGATGGCGACGTTCCGAGTCCGCGCTTATTCCGAGGCGCGCCAACGCCAGCGACAAGCAGCGGCGCCGGAAGCCGTCGCCCATTGGGGTCTGGTGGCGAGCCTCATCGCTGGTCGGGCGGATGGATCGCGCGCCGACGAATTGTCGACCCTGACAGAGCTGGACGCCCACGCCGCTCGTCGCGGTCGGGAGCTGGGCGTGCGTCCCGCCGTCCGATTTTTCGAGGTTGATCCTTTGGACGAGCTCGAACGCGTTCTCGCGGTAAGGCCACAGCGCTTCCGGCTCCAGTTCTTTGGCCTCGGCGCCGATCACGGCCCGGCCGTTCTTGCCGAAACCGAAATTCAAGCCAGCGACGCGTCGGGCGCGATCCGCGAGGCCGTCACGGTAAACTGGCCGCCGCGCGCGGTCGGCCTGCGCCTGCTCGATCTCGAGGGGCGGGAAATCTTCGAACGGCTCAAGGCCGATCTTCGATAGCGCGCGGTTTCCGGGATCGGCGTGTCCCGGCGCCCCTGCCCGTCCAGCCGAAGCTTTGCGCTCTCGAAAAGACCGCGCAAGCCGGCGAAATCCCGAGCAACCTCACGCCCTATGGCGTTTGCAAAAGGCTCACGTGAGCGGCCACGACCCGCCAGCCCTCCTCGGTCCTCAACCAGGTCTGGCTCTGCCGTCCGGTCGTCGTCGAGCTTGAGCGCTTGAATTCAACATTGGCGGTGGCGAAGTCCCGCCCGTAGGTGGTGATGACGGTCTTCACGAGATCCCGCGCTAGATTGGCGGGCGAGCGCCCGGCGCGAAAGGCGGCGATCTGGTCGTAGCCGTACAGATTCTCGGTCGCGCCGAAGCGCAGGGTGTGCGGGCTCCTCCAAAACAGCGCGTCGAGCTCGGCGATGTCGTTGGTGACAAGGGCGCGCTCGTAACGGGCGAAGGCCTGCTCGACCTCGGCGACCACTTCGGGAGTGTTGATGTCCATCATTAACCAGCGTCCTTGCTTGACCGGAAAGCGCGGCCTCGATCGCAGCTTAGCGATCGAAATCGGTCGCAGCGAGCTTCTGATGAAGCCTAAGCGTCCCCTCGGCGATACCTCCGCGGGCAAATGAACTGCTGGCTGACGTCGCTTCCTGGAACCGATAAACTGGCGCTCATGGCTCTTCCCGCCTTTCTCCTCGCGCCCGGCGCCGGGCGCCGTCGTCGCATCCGCGCATGCGAACCTTCGCGCGGCTCCTGGAGACGATCGGTCCGGTCGAGCCGCTCGACTATTCTTATGCCTTGGCGGGTCGAAAACGGCCGGACCCGCTGCCCAGGCTCATCGAAGCGCATCGAGCGGCGCTGGCCGCGCTTCGCGCCAAGCATGACGGACCGATCGTGCTCGCCGGCAAAAGCATGGGCGGGCGCGTCGGCTGCCATGTCGCCCTGGTCGATCCGGTCCAAGCCATCATCTGCTTCGGCTATCCGCTTTGCGGCGCCGGTGACCGATCGAAGCTGCGCGATCAGGTTCTCATGGAATTGGAGATGCCGACCCTGTTTGCGCAGGGAACGCGCGACCCGCTCTGCCCGCTCGACCTCCTCGAGAATGTTCGGACGCGGATGCGTGTGCCCTCGACGCTCACCATCGTTCAGGGAGGCGACCATTCCCTCATGGTCGCGAAGACGGCGCTGAAGGCGCTGGGATCGAGCCAGGAGGAAGTGGATGACGGCATGCTAACCGCGATCAAAAGCTTTTTGCGAGAAATCCTTAACTCACCCTTGTAGCCGACAGGTGCAAAAAGCCTTGTCATTCCTCCGTTCGCCCGTCCGCGCGCATTGACAGTCCTTCGCCCTTGGCCCCTAGTGACTCCCATGCAGCAGCTGTAACTTGAAAGGGATAAGCTCAGTGCGGCGTGGCGCGCGGTGGGCGCTTGGTGTTGGCGCGGCGCTGGTCGCGATGGCGGCGGTCAGCGGCGCGAGCTCGGACGTCCTCTCCATCAATCTGGACGAATGCTCTGCAAGCTGTGTTCCCCCCACCAGCGATGAAGAAGCTGCCGCCGAGGCCGCGTCGGCCGGGGACGTTATCTTATCTCTATTTGGGGGCGGCAGGGGCTCCGGGAATGCGCATGACGCTCGTCCCGATCTTGTCCTTGACCCCGAGGCCGTGCCGTCGGTTCTGGTCAGCGGACCGCCATCCCCGATCGTGTCCATGGGCGCTCAGGCCTTCGACGGCCCCGGCGCCTCGCCTTTTGCCTTTTTCGAGGAAGTCATCGACGTTCCGCTTTCTATCGACCCGCAGAGCGGACTTGCATCCGCTGCTCTTTCCCTCTTCGCTCCCTCGTCGATCGGCCGGCTCACGCTCACTGACGTTCTTTCGAACAGCAACGAGCTATTCAAGCCGCTCCCGCCACTCCCGCCACACCTGGACCCGGACATGTAGCCACTAAGCGCTTCCCGGACTCTGCGTCGTCTGCCGGGCTTGAAACTGGCCGAATCCCGGGGCGCCGACCACGCGGCCGTTGTCGGCGATCAGTGCGCCCCGCAGCAGCGTCTTGACCGGCCATCCGGTCACTTCCATGCCTTCGTAGGGCGTGTAGTCGCTCCCATGCTGCATGAGATCCTGGGAGAGGGTGACCTTCCTATCCGGATCCCAGATGGCGATGTCCGCGTCGGCGCCGACCATGATGGAACCCTTGCGCGGATAGAGGCCATACATCTTGGCGTGGTTGGTCGCGGTCAGCGCGACGAAGTCCGAAAGCGAGATGCGCCCCTTCTTGACGCCCTCTGAAAACAGGATCGGCAGCCGCGCGGCGACGCCCGGAATGCCGTTCGGCACCCAGCGAAACGAAGTCCGCCCCTTCGGGTGGCTTTTGCCGGCCTCGTCTTCAAATCGAAACGGACAATGGTCCGAGGAGAAAGTCTGGAACACGCCGCCGATGAGGCCGCGCCAGATCGCCTCTTGCGATGCGCGATCGCGCGGCGGCGGGGAGCAGACATATTTCGCCCCCGAGAAGTCCATATTGAGGCCTTTGAGATCATCGGCGGTCAACACCAGGTATTGCGGGCAGGTCTCGGCGTAGATCTTCAGGCCTCGCCCGCGCGCCCATTCGATCTGCTCCATCGCCTCGCGCCCGGAGACGTGCACGATCATGATCGGAATGCCGATCAGTTCCGCATGCGAGATTGCGCGATGGGTCGCCTCGCGCTCGACGAGCTCGGGCCGTGACTCCGCATGAAAGTAGGGATGGGTCTTGCCGTCGCGCTCGAGGCGATCGGTCATGTATTTGATCTGGTCGTAGCCCTCGGCGTGAACCATCACCGTCGCACCCTGTTCGCGCGCGACGGTGAAAACTTCCAGCAACTGTCGGTCAGTGAGGACCATATTGTCGTAGGTCATGAAAACCTTGAATGACGGATAGCCGGAGCTGACGAGCGCCGGCAGTTCCTGGCCCAGAACCGCTGGCGTCGGATCAGTGACGATCAGGTGGAATCCATAGTCGACGTAGCACTTGCCCTTCGCCTTCTCGTGGTAGTCCTCGACGCTCTGACGGAGGGATTGCCCGCGCGGCTGCAGTGCAAACGCAAGAACGGTCGTGTTGCCGCCCGCCGCCGCGCTGCGGGTGCCGCTCTCGAACCCGTCCGCCATGACGACCCCCGGACCCTGGGGCTGGTCGAAATGGACGTGGCTGTCGATTCCGCCCGGCAGGACCAAAAGGCCGGAAGCGTCGATCTCGGAGGCGGCGCGCGGCAGGTCTTCGGCGAGCGCGACGATGCGGCCGTCTTTCACGCCAACATCGCTTTTGCCGACGTCGGCGGCGGTGACCACCGTCCCGCCCCGAATGACCAGATCGAATTCCATTCCGCTTAAACTCCGCTCTCGTTCACGTTGATTTCGACTGCGCTCACGCAAGTTCCGTGCAATTTGCGCTATGGCGAGGCGGGTTGCAAAAAGGGGCCCGAGCCGGCTTAAACCCTTAGAGCAACATTGTCGGCTCAATTCGCCGGCATCCAAAGAGGACGGGCCCTTGCGAGACTTCCATCAGAGCGGACGCAGCCCGGTCTATTCCGTGAACGGAATGGCGGCGACCTCCATGCCGATCGCCTCGCTGACCGCGATCGAAATGTTGCGCGCCGGCGGCAACGCTGTCGACGCCGCGGTTGCGGCCTGCGCCGTGCTCGCGGTGGTCGAGCCGCAGTCGACCGGGCTTGGCGGCGATTGTTTCTGCCTCTACGCGCCGCCCTGTGGCGGCAAGGTCGTCGCCATCAATGGCTCGGGCCGGTCGGCGGCCGCCGCTTCGCTCGATGCGGTCAGGCGCGTCGGCGCCACTCCGCCTGACGATACATCGCCGCATGGCGTCACCATCCCCGGCGCCGTCTCCGGCTGGCAATTGCTGCTTGAGGCTCACGGCACGAAGGGCTTCGACGAATTGCTCCTCCCCGCCATCCGCTTCGCCGAAGATGGCTTTCCGGTGCATCAGCGCGTGGCCTGGGATTGGTCGATGTTTGAGGCGAAGCTGCATCGCGCCGGGAACACGCTCTTCCTGCCCGGCGGCCGCCCGCCCGGCGAGGGCTATCGCTTCGTTCAGACAGCGCTTGCAAGCACATTGCGTGCAATCGCCAAGCGCGGCGCTGACGCTTTCTACAGCGGTCCGGTCGCCGCCGACATGGCCGGGACGCTGAAGGCCGCCGGCGGCGTGCAGACGGAAGAGGATTTCGCCATTGGACGCCATGCGGCCGAATTCGTCGAGCCCATCTCGATCAAATGGCGCGGCCTCGACGTCTGGCAGTGTCCGCCCAACGGGCCGGGTCTGGTCGCGCTGATGATTCTGGGCGAGCTCGAAGCGCTCGGCGACGCTCCGGACGGACCCGCCGGCGTGACGCGTTTCCATCGGCACATCGAGGCTGCACGCATGGCCTATCGCGACCGGGGCGCTTTCCTCGCCGATCCACGGCAGCGGGAGACGCCTCTAGACCGCCTGCTGTCTCGCGATTACCTCGCCGCTCTGGCGGGACATATCAACGATCGGCGCTCCCTTCCCGCTTTGCCCGCTCCAGGCGAGATCGCGCTCGCGGCGAGCGGCAACACCGTGACCCTCTCGGTCGTCGACCGCGACGGCGGCGCCTGCAGTCTCATCAATTCGATCTACCAGACCTTCGGCAGCGGCATCCTTGCCAGAGACTCAGGCGTGCTTCTGCAGAATCGGGGATTGTGCTTCGTCTTCGAGCCCGGCCATCCCAACAGCCTTGCGCCCAACACGCGCCCCGCGCACACCATCATGCCGGGCTTGGCGACCCGGGACGGCAAGGCCGCGATCTGCTTTGGCGTGATGGGCGAGCATTATCAGCCGATGGGCCAGACCTGGGTTCTCAGCAACGCCGTGGAATACGGCATGGACATCCAGGAGGCGCTCGATTTTCCCCGTGTCTGCCCGCATCTGGGCGAAGTCGAGATCGAACGCGGCGTTTCGCCAGCGATGCGCGAGAAGCTCATCGCGCTCGGCCACGTGCTGACCGAAGTCAAGCGGCCCCTCGGGGGTGGACAAGCGATCATGATCGACCACCAGCGCGGAATCTTGAGCGGCGGCTCAGACCCACGCAAGGACGGCGCGGCGCTCGGCTATTAGGGTAATGGCGCAATCACGCTTTTGGGTCGACATGCCCGGAGTCATGCGCCGCCACACATAGCAGTGTCGCTATCCGGAAGGCGGCCTATCTACTGAGCGATTTTCCTGGCCGAGACGCCCTCGATCATCTCGCGGATTTTGCTCGCGAGCGCTTCCATCGTGAACGGCTTGATGACAATCTCCATGCCCGGCTCCAGGAACGTGCTTCCTGCGGCGTCTTCGGCGTATCCTGTCACGAACAGGATCCTCAGACTCGGACGCGTGACGCGCGCGGCGTCCGCGAGCTGGCGCCCATTCAGGCCCGGCAGGCCAATGTCGCTCACGAGCAGGTCGACGCGCTGCGACGATTGCAAGATTCTCAACGCAGCTGCGCTGTCGGCCGTCTCGAGCGCCTGATAGCCCAGATCGTTGAGGGTCTCGACGATAAGGAGGCGGACGACCGCTTCGTCCTCTACGATCAAAACAACTTCGTTGGCTTCGGCGCGATTGTCGCCCGAAAACTCCTGGACGGGCGCATCGACTGCACCGCCTTTATAACGCGGCAGGCAAATCTCGATCGAGGTCCCGTTCCCGGGTTCGCTATCGATCAGCACGGAACCATCCGACTGCCTCACGAAGCCATAGATCATCGACAGGCCGAGCCCCGTGCCCTTGCCGATGGGCTTGGTGGTATAAAATGGATCGAAGGCTCGCGCCTTGACGCTCGGCGGCATTCCGACGCCCGTGTCGCTCACGCGCAGGCAGACGTATTCGCCTGCGCTCACATCGCGCCGGCGCGCTTGGCGCGCATCGAACACGGTGTTTGCCGTGTCTATCGTCACGGCGCCGCCGTTTGGCATGGCGTCGCGCGCGTTGATCGCTAGATTCAAGAGCGCGTTTTCGAGTTGATTCCCGTCGCACCTGACGAGCCAAAGGTCATCGCCTGCAGCGACGCGTAAATCGATATTCTCCCCCAGGGAGCGGCGCAGCAATTCCTCGACGGTCCCGATCAGCTCGTTGAGGTCCAGGGGGCGAGGATCGACGGGTTGGCGTCGAGAGAAGGCCAACAGACGATGCGTCAAAGTCGCGGCGCGACTAGCCGAATCCAGAGCCCCGTTCAGAAATGGATCAAGGTCGCCGATCCGCCCTTCGGCAATGCGCCTCTTAACGATATCGAGAGCGCCGAGAATCCCCTGCAGAAGATTATTGAAGTCGTGAGCGATACCGCCGGTGAGCTGCCCCACCGCTTCCATCTTCTGGCTTTGTCGCAGCGCTTCCTCGGCTTGCATGAGCTGGCTGGTCCGTTGAGACACGCGCTGTTCGAGAGCCGCGTTGACGTCAGCCAGCGTCTGTGCGGCCACCATTTGGTCTTCGATATCGGTGTTGCTGCCAACCCAGCGCACGATGGCGTCATGGGCCCCGCGTGTCGGAAACGCGCGCGCGAGATGCCATCGATAGGCGCCGTTCGCGCTTCGGATCCGAAACTGCGCTTCGTAGGGCGTACCGGACGCTAGCGCAGCCTGCCAAAGCTCGGCGACGGTAGACATATCGTCGGGATGGACAAGGCTGCTCCATCCCTCGCCGTCCAGTGTTCCCGATCTCATGCCGCTGTATTCGTAGACCCGCTCGTTGAACCAATCGAGTTGACCGTCCGGCCGCGCCGTCCAGACGTGGTTGGGCATGGCCTGCGCAAGAGCGCGAAACTGCGCTTCGCTGTTCCGCAGGACTTCCTGCGCCGCGCGTCTTTCGCTTACGTCGCGAAGAATGGCGGTGATGAGAACGCGCGACTGGCTGACCCAGCGCGAGAGCGACACTTCAAGATAAGTCGCCGAGCCATCCTTGCGACGAGCCATCACCTCTACAGGCTGGCGCACGGCGTCGCCGTCGAGGACCGCGCGTCGCGTCTCGTTCCAAGCGGTGCGATCCTCGAAAAGCAGCACGGCCGGCCGGCCTATCAGTTCTTTCGCCCCATAGCCGAATTGCTGATCCGCGGCTGGATTGGCGAACTGAATAATGTCTTCGTCATCGAGCGTGAGGATGACGTCAGGCGCGCTGTCGACCACGGCGTCGTAGCGCGCGTTTTGCCGCTCGCGTAGCAGGCGTTCGCGTTTGACCGCAACGGACACGTCGAAAACCTGGATCAAACAATAGCGGGAAGGCGGGTAGTCGACCGCGCGCACCGTCGCGTCGTGGATCATCTCCTGACCCGAGCGGGTTTTCAGCGGCAGGAGCGTCGGATGCAGGGACTGGCTCAGGAGACGCGACGTGCCCGATTCCAGCGAAGCGGTCACGGCGAGAGCAACGTGCTGGACGCTGCCGTCGGGGAACAAATCCTCGAACCGACGGCCGATCGCCGCCTCGGGTGAGATAGCCGTAGCGGACGCCAGCCACGCATTCCACGCGACCACTCGGCGATCGCAGTCGAGAAGCGCGACGCCCAAGTCCACTGTATCGAATAGGGTCCACGGTAGATCTTTTTGGCTCGTGTCAAGCATTCGAGGATAGCGGGGCTTCGCCCGTCGTTCTCAGGATGAAATCGTCCAGCAAGCCCTTTAGAGATTCCAGCGAAGGCAAGTCCATCAAGAGCGCGATATACCCCTGGATGTCGCGCTCGCGAACCAAGAAGTTGATGTAGACGAATAAAACGAAATCGCCGGCGTCGGGCGGCGGCGGCAGGTTGAACAGCGCGGCGCTATCGCCGCGCAGGATTTCGGGCAGGGATATCATCAAGGTCCGTTGCAGCAGATTGGCAATCGTGGACAGGCAGCCGTTCAAGATGATGTTGCCCGTCTCTGCGAGCGCTTCATGCTCGAGTTCGAGAATGTCCTCGAGCGGAAGGGTCGAGCTGGTGACGGCGCGAACAAGCTCGAGACTGCGTGTTTCCGGAAATATCAAGAGCGCACGGCCGTGAATGTCGCCGTCGAACACCTGGTGCACCGCAACGAGCTTATTGGGTTCGTTCTTTCCCAGGGTTTCTATCGCCCGCGCGCGCGGGATCAAGTCTACGCTCGGCACCGACAGCAAGACTTGCTCGCCGATCATTTCCCGCAGGCTGAGCGCCGCCTTGCTCACGCCAAGGTTGACGAGCTCGGTTAGCGCATCCAGCTCCAGTTCGTTCAGTGTGGACGGCGGCTCTGCGCTCATGCGCCGCTAGCTCGGATCTGCCGTACGGCGCCCTCGAGAAAACCCCTTAGCGCCGGTTCTGTGAGCGGTTTGGAAAGGAAGGCGGCGCCCACCGCGTTTGCCCGGTCGATGATCTCTTGTTGATGGTTTGCGGAAATGACCGCGACAGGCATCGTCGGGCGCATCCGGCGAAGCTGCGCCGCTAGATCCAGGCCGTCTCGGCCTGGCATGTTGAAGTCCAGCACGACGAGATCTGGCTTTTGCTCCTCCAGCGCCGCAAGCGCCTCGTCGGCGTTGGCCGCATCAACACGGATCCAATCCGGGAAAAGCCCCGCCAATACCTTGCCGACCGCCATGCGCGCCAGCTTGCTGTCGTCGACCACGAGAATTTTGAAGGCCATGAAACCTCAACCAAACAGCGAGCGCAAAAGCTTAAAGACCGCTTAAGAAGTTGTCAGCGTAAGCACCTCCTTGACGTCGAGAACGAGCAGCACCCCGCCGTCGCCGAGCATGGTCGTGCCAGCGATTGCCGGAATTCCGGACAGTAGGCCCTCTGCCGACTTTAGCATAACGTCCATACGCGCGCCGAGCCTGTCAACTTCGAGACCGCCCAACACGCCGCCGCTCGACGCCACGACCACGGTCGCGTCGGAGCTCGATTCCGCCTTCGGCCATCCAAGGGTCGCGGCTAGCCCAATTAGGGGAACGGTCCGATTGCGGAGCACGAACGCATGGGCCTGACTGACGGATCGGATCTCGTGGCGCGGGACGCGAATCGTTTCGATGACAGCGTCCAACGGAATGCCGAACCATTGGCCGCCGGCCTCGACCGTCATCACCCGCGTCATCATCACACTGAAGGGGAGCACGAAGCGCACAATGGCGCCGGCGCCGATGCGCGTCTCGAGCTGGACACGCCCTCCCAAATGTTCGATGGACGCGCGCACCGCATCCATGCCCACGCCCCGCCCCGACAAGTCGGTGACATCGGCGGCCGTCGAAAAGCCCGGCATGAAGATAAGGTCGATGACGGCGCTTTCGCTCATGCCGTCGATCGTCTGGGCGGTCGCCAAACCGCGCTCGACCGCCGCCCTGCGAATTCGATCCGCGTCGATGCCGCGACCATCGTCCTCAACCTCGACGACGACATGTTCGCCCTCGCGGCGCGCGCGCAGAACAATCGTGGCGATCGCGGATTTCCCCGCGGCCGCGCGCTCGGCGCTGGGCTCAACGCCGTGATCCATCGCGTTGCGCACGACGTGGAGCAATGGCTCGAACAGCATCTCGACGATCGCCTTGTCGGCTTGGGTCTCCTCGCCCTCGATGACCAGCCGCACCGGCTTCGCCAGCGTTTCCGACATTTCTCGCACAAGCCGCGAAAACCTCTGGAACACGCGACGCAGCGGAAGGATCCGCAACTCCAGCACGGCTCTTTGCAGGCCGTCGATCAGGCGGTCGAGCTTGCCGTATTCGCTGACGATGGAGGCAGAGAGCGTATTTTCACTCTCCTGCGCCAACATGGCGATATGGCCGATTGCGTTCTTTGCAACAGTCAGTTCTCCAGTGAGGTTCACGAGCGCGTCGACGCGCTCGGCGTCGACGCGCAGCGAGCGGGATAGGGGGTCGGGCCGAATGGCGACCGGATCGGGCGCAGGCGCCTCGTTCAGGCTCTCCGCCGCCGTTTCAATAGCGCGCGCTAGGCTAGTCGGGTCGTGGCCAGTAAGGCTTTCCGTGACGGCGTCGACAATCCGTTCGGTAACGTCGGGGCGCCCCAAATGGCGAAATACATTGGCCGCCAGGCGCCCGGCCGACGCGATCCGACCCTCTAGTCCCTCGCCGCGGATTGCGAGCAACGCGATCTGCTCCTGCAGAACCGCGACCGCCGCCGCAGAGGTCGTTGCCCGCCCTCCGAAGGCCGGCGCCTCCGCGGCCTCGATCGCCGCCTCGCCGTCCGCGAACCGCGCCGCAAGCCGATCCGCCGCCGCGTCGGCCCCGCCGGGAAGTTCGCCGCCTTCCTCTATCGAATCAAGCCATTGAACGACTTGGTCAAGACAGGCAAGGCAGTCGCCGATGAGGGAAGCCGTGACTGCGCGATCATGCCGGCGAACCATCGACAGGACGTCCTCGGCGGCGTGCATCGCGCGTCCCATCGCTGCGAAATCGACGATGCCGGCGCCCCCTTTGAGCGTGTGGAATGCGCGGAAAGAACCATCGAGACTGGCGCGGTCCCCGGGTTCGCGCTCCAACGCAAGAAGGTCGGCGGCAGCCTGCTCGACGAGCTCGCGCGCCTCGACCAGAAACTGTTCGAGGAACTCGTTCATGCGCGGACGCCGCAGAACATCGCCATGGCGCGTGCGAGATCCTCGCGGCCAATCGGCTTGACACAATAGAAATTGGCGCCCGCGCCGCGCGCTGCTGCAACGTCGCTCGTGCTCGACTCGGTGCTGGTGACGAGGGCCGGAATTGAGGACAGCGGCAAAGCTTGCCGCCTCAGCGCGCGGAGGAAAGTGACGCCGTCCATCTGCGGCATATTGATGTCGACGATCAACGCGTCTGCCGGGCTGACGAGCAGTCTTTCGAGCGCTTCGAGACCGTTGAGCGCCTCTTCGACCTCAAAGCCGGCCTCCTCCAGGATTTGTCGATAGTAAAGCCTGACGAGATTGGCGTCGTCCACGACCTGGACGCGCATCTTCCGGTCAGCCATGCGGCGCCTCCGGGGACTTGCGATAAACGATAGCGTCCGCGAACCGGCACACCTCGAACAGGGAGGAGATGCGACTCATCGATTCCGCATGGCCGAGGCAAATATAGCCTCCCGGCGCCAGGCTCTCATAGAGATTCTCCGCCGCTAACCGGCGCGAGGTGTCGTCGAAATAGATGAGCAGGTTACGGCAGAAAATGACGTCGAACAGAACGTGCGGCCGTGTTTCGGTCCGCTCGACGATATTGGTCGCTGTAAACCGCACCGACTGGCGTAGCTCCTCGATGATTTGCCAATGCTCAGGGCCGGCGCGCGTGAAATATTTGTCGGTCAGCGCCGGACTCAAGCGCATGAGCGCGCGCTCGCCGAAAATGCCGGCGCGCGCGGCTTCCAGGACATTGGTGTCAATATCCGAGCCGATGATCTCGACGTCGTGAGAGTCAACCTCGGGCCAGTTCTCAAGTAGCCAGATAGCGAGCGAATAGGGTTCCTCGCCAGTCGAACATGGGACCGACCAGATTCGCATCGTCTCGCCTGGCGGCTTCATGCGCAGGCGCTCCTGAAGCAAATTGGATGTCAGACATGCGAACTGATGGTCCTCCCGATAGAAATAGGTTTCGTTGACTGTGGAGGCGTTGATCAGCTTTTCCAATTCGCCCTGCATGTTTGCGCGCAGGCGCGCGAAATAGCTGGCGAACGAGGAGGATCCGGTCGCGATCATCTGCTCCTCGACGCGCCGTTCCACGAAATAGCGTCTGGCCTCCGTGAAGGCCATTCCCGTATGACGATATAGATAGTCGCACAGCCGGCGATATTCCTCAGCGTCGAGCAGTTTGGCCTCAACCACGAGGCGCCAGTGGCAGGCCGCGCAGGCGCTCAGTGACGACCTTGATGGCGAAACCGAGGAACGGATCGTCCGGAAATCGTTCGGCGCAAAGCGAAAGGGCCGGCGCCGCAGCCGCGTCTGCGATCTCGCCCAGGGCTTCCACTGCGGCGGCGCAAACATTGGCCTGTGGCTCGGTTTCGATCAGCGCGCACAACCAGCGCGGTCCGTCGGCGCCCCCCGCGTCGCGCACGAGATCGCATGCCAGTAGCCGCACGTCCGGGTCCGGGTCGGCAAGCAGCTCCGGCAGGTATGGCCCGCACGCGTCCCCCATTGCGCGAAGTGCGTCCATGGCGCCGGTGCGCGCGTTGGCGTCGTCGGCCCTCAGATAGGGCAAGATGACCTGTGCGCTTTCGGGGGTCGCGATTCGCGCAAGCGCAGTAAAGATCGCCTCGCGCACGCGCGTGTCGCGCTCCTGGGCGAGCGCCTCGGCAAGGGAGGAAATGGCGGAGGGGTCGCACGCCGCGCGCGCCGCGGCCCAGCGTTCGTCAGGCGATGCGCTCGCCAATGCGGGGAGGGCCTGGCGTGAAACGCCCGCGGCGACCTTGTCAAACTCGTTGCGGATCAGGGGCATGCAGGGGCGCCAGCTTTGTCAGTTGCCCAGCGATATTGTGAAGCGGGAGCACCCAGGTCGCTCCGCCCGCTTCAACCAGTTTTCCCGGCATGCCCCACACAACAGCGGTTTCCTCCGCTTCAGCGATCGTCCGCCCACCCAACGCACGAAGCCTCGTCATGGATCCAGCGCCGTCGTCGCCCATGCCGGTCATCAGAACCCCGATCAGGAGGGCGGGCGGAACATGCGCGATCGCGCTCTCCACCAACCGGTCCGTGCTCGGATGCCAGCGGCGCCCGGCGTCGGCCGGCGCCGGAGAGACGACGAGATCGCTGGCGATCTTCGAAACAACGACGTCCCCGTCGCCGCGTCCGATATAGGCGTGCCCGGGCTCGAGCGCCGTGGGGCGCGCGACTTCGCTCACGCCGATCGCACAGAGGCCGTCCAGGCGGCGGGCGAGCGCCCCGGTGAAATTCGCGGGCATGTGCTGAGCGATGACGATGGGCCACGGAAACGTCGACGGCAACGCGCCGAGAAGCGCCTCCAGCGCCGGAGGCCCGCCAGTTGAGGCTCCGACCACGACAATTCCGTCCCCCCTCGCTCGCACGGGCGCCTCGCCGGCGCCGCCAACGCGCGGACGCGCGGATGTGTTGGCGCCGATGCGATGCTGAACGCGTTCGCGCAGGCGAAGGCTCGCCTTAAGCTTGGCGCCCGCGGCCGCACGCACCTTGGCGACGAACAGCGGACCGAACACATCCATGTGCAAGGAAAGCGCGCCTTCGGGCTTGGCCACGAAATCCACCGCGCCCAGACGCAGCGCCTCGAGCGTCACATCCGCGCCGTCGCGCGTCAGAGAAGAGACCATCAGCACAGGCCGGGGGTGCTCGATCATGATCCGGTCCAGGCAGGTCAAGCCGTCCATGCCCGGCATATGAACGTCGAGCGTTATGACGTCGGGATTGACAGTGGCGAGTTGCTCCAGAGCCTCCATTCCGTTGCGCGCGAAATAGACCTCGAACTCGGCGACGTCGGCGAGCACGCGCCCCAATAGCTTGCGCATGAGCGCCGAGTCGTCGATCACGAGGACCTTGATCATGAAGGCGCCTGCGCGAGGCCTTCGAATTTGTCGAGCAGGCCGCGCTCCGCTCGCGTCAAGAGCTCGGCCGGATCCAAAATGAGGAGTATGCGCCCCTCGGACTCGATATTGACCACGCCAGTAACAAGCCGCGCGATGTCCTCGGTGAGGTCCGGCGCGTCCTTGATGGCGTCGGCAGTCGTGCGCAGCACCTCCGAAACGCTGTCGACGATCAGACCCGCGCGGTGGCGTCCGGTTTGAACAACGACAAGCCGACGCCCATCGCCCTTTTCGAGGCGGGGCATGTCGAAACGCTGGCGCTGATCGATAACCGGGACCACAGCGCCGCGTAGATTGATGACGCCCTCCAGGAATTTTGGCGCCTTCGGGACGCGGGTGACCCGATCCGGCGCGCGCGCCACTTCGACCACCGCTTCCACCGGCAATGCAAATTCGTCGTCGCCGAGCCGAAACACCAGGAACTTTCGCTCCTCGCTCGTCTCTTCGATCTGTGGTCGCAGCGCCGATGCATCGTGGGCTTCGCCGAGCCGTTTCATGACGTCCCCCCGAAAGAGCTGTTCCGGCGCGAGTATCAAGACCAGCCGTCGACCTTCCTCGCCGCGATAGATCGCTTTGATGCGAGCCTCTCCACCCGAACGCGCCTGAATCACAGGCGGCACGGGATCGATCAGCGCCGGGTCGGCGGCAATGACGGCGCGAGCGCGATCGGCGATGAAGCCGACCAGCCCGCCGCCGACGGACGCGACGATGACCTTCGCGCGCACTTCCGAAATCGGGGCAGGCGCGAAGCCAAGCAACTCGCGCATTGAAACCAGGGGAAGCAATTGCTCGCGAAACGCCATCATGCCCGCAACCGTCTTGTCGACGCGCGGCGCCGCAGTGACGGCGCCGGGCAGCCCGATGATCTCCTGAACGAGACCGAGATCGAGAGCAAATTCCTGGCCAGCGACGTCGAAGGTGACGAAGGTCTCGTGCTCCACCGTCCCTGCTTCTGGCGCGTGGGTCGCGATGACATTGCGTGCTGCGTTTGAGGGGTCAGGGCGAGCCCGCCGGGCGAACGTTTCGGCAAGAAGCGCCTGGACATTTAAGATCTTCGCCGCGCCCTGACGGTCGCCCAGCGGAAAGGCGCCGCTCAACTGTTCGCGGGCTTCGACACTGAGTTGCGCCGACCGAGTTTCGAGCCGCTCGGAGTCAATTGTAACGAGCGCATCGATAGCATCCACCACGATCGCGACGGGGGCGATGCCATCCAGGACGATCGCGCGCGAGGCGGCGCCCTGCTCCACTTCGAGGTCGAGCATGGCCCGCAGACTTACAACCGGAAGGACGGCGCCGCGCAGGTTTGCGACGCCGATAAGCGCTCTCGGCGCTTGCGGTACGCGCGCCGTTGCCGGAATTCGTATCACCTCGGCCACAGTTTCGGCCGGCAGCGCGTAAACTCGCTCCGCAAGCCGGAAGACGAGAAAACGACGCTTTGCGAAGCTTAAGGATTCCGGGATGACGACGCTATTCATGCCCGAGGCTTCAGCGCGTCGGCGAGAGACGCGATCTCCTCGATGGCCGCCGCTAGATCGTCGGCGCCCTGCGCCTGTTCCGTCGATGCCGCCGCCGCCTGCCGAGAGGCGCTGCGCGCCTGTTCGGCCGCCGCCGCGATCTGGCGCGCGCCGCCCGCGGCTTCCGCGACGCTCGCCAGGATGATCTCGGCCCCTTCCAGGATCGCCTGATTGGCGCCGCTCAGCGCGGTCATATCCGCATCCACCTTGTCGAGAGCCGCGAACACGGCGCGGTTACCCTGGACCTCGGTTTCGGCACTCGCGGCCACCTGTTCGAGATCGCGCTTGAGCGTCGCGACCTGATCGAGAATCCCGAGAACGGTGTCTTTCGCGCGCTCGACATTCTGCGATGCCTCCCGCGCCAGGCTCCTGATGTCGTTCGACACGACGGCGAAACCGCGTCCGGCGTCGCCGGCGCGCGCCGCCTCGACCGAACCGCTCACCGCGAGCATGCTCGTCTGCACCGCAATCAAGGCGATCGCGTCGACGATCTTCTCGATGCGGCGCCCGACCGTTTCCGAACGCACAATCGTCGCCAAGCTGATACGGGTGTCCGCGAGCGCCGCGTCGACCCCGGCGACCAACCGCCCGACAGCCGCGCGGCTCTCTCTGAGCGCGGTCTCCATTTGCGAAACGCGCTCTGTGGAATCGTGGGTTGTTTTCTGCGCGAGCTTGCCGCTGTTCTCGATCTCGACCAGCGCCGCCGAAGTTTCGTGGGTGGCGGACGCCTGTTGTTGCGAACCGCGCTCGATTTGCTGAACGGCCGCCATGATTTGCGTGGCGGCGGTCGTCAGTTCCTGAATCGTCGCCGAAAGCTCCTCGGCAGTCGTGCCGATCTGCTCGGACGCCAATGCAGCAGCCGTTCCGCTGCGAAGCTTTTCAGCCAGCGCGGCGAGCGAGCGCGCGGCTGCCTGTCCCTGATCGAGCGACTTCGCCTGCTCCCGGACTGCCGATTGCGCTTCGCCTGCGCCGGCAGATTGTTGCTCGGCCGCGCTGGCGACCTGCTCGGCGCCTTTCTGTGCTTCGGACGCCGCCCGTTCGGCTTCGAGGGCTGCGTTCAGCATTGCCTCGCTCCCCTTCGCGATTCGCCGCATGTCCTCCCGGCGATTTTCGATTGTCTCCACGACTGCGGCGGCCGCCCTGGCTTCCGTGGCTGACATCTCAGCTGCTCTCTTCACCGCGCCGACGACGCCGCCAACGTCGACCTGAATTTCACCCGCCAGTCTTTTGACCTCCTGGGCGCTCTTGTCGGAGGTCTCGGCCAGCGCGCGAACCTCATCGGCGACCACCGCAAAGCCGCGTCCGTGATCGCCCGCGCGCGCCGCCTCGATGGCGGCGTTCAAGGCCAGCAGATTGGTCTGGTCAGAGATGCGGCTCACCGTTTGGGTGATTTCGCCGATATCCCCTGCGCGGCGCTCGAGCTCGACAATGATCACGACGGTCGCGCCCTGCCGCTGCGCGTTGCGCTCGATCGCCCGAGTCGAGGCGGTGATTCGCTCCGCGGCGTCGCCGAGCATGATTTGCACGTTCTCGGTGCGCCGACGTAAGGCGTCCGTTTCGCCACGCGCCGTTCGCAGGCCGTCGAATATCCGCTTGATCGCTGCGAGCTGCTCCTGCGACGCGCCCGCGGCCTCTTCGGCGCCGGAGGCAATCTGCTCCATCGACTTGCGCAATTGCTCGGCCGCTGCCGAAGCTTGCGTAAGTCCACTCGCAAATTCCTCAGTCGCGGCCGCTACTCGTTCGAATAGGGCTTCGGGTGTGCGGGCGCCGGACCTTTGGGTTGGCGTCGGGGGATTCGCGAGCGGCTTCGGTTCCGACAGGCTGGGACTCGGGGTCGCTTTAAGCGTCCGGGCGGCGACTTTCGAGCTTTTGACGAGGGCCATGTTGGATCCGAGGCAATCGATGCAATGAGATGAGGAACGGCGACCTCAGTTGTACGAATGGCGCGTTCCTCGTACCGAGGACCGTAGGTCACTTTCAGACGGATACCAAGAGCCCGGCGTTGGACTGGCGATAATCGGGGCCTAGTCCAACAGAGCCTCGGCCGGTTCACGTCATATAGACGCCGCCGGTCACATTGATCCCCTGCCCCGTCATGAACCGTGCCCTATCCGAGCACAGGAACACCACGACGTCGGCAACGTCCTCCGGCTCTTCGAGCCGTCCGAGCGGCGTCTGCGCCACATAATCATCGACGACCTGCTGGGCGGACATATTGCGCAGGCTCGCCTCCCACTCGATCTCGCGCGCCTGCATGCCGGTCTTTACGAAGCCAGGGCACACGGCGTTCACGCGAATGCCAGTCGGGGCGAGCTCGCGCGCGAGCGCCTGGGTCCAGCCCAGCACGGCAAATTTCGAAGCCGAATAATGGGCGAGCAGCGGCGCGCCAACCTTGGCGGCAAGCGACGCGGTGTTGACGATGCAGCCCGCGCCCTGAGCGACGAAATGCCGGGCTGCGATCTGGTTGGTCAGGAATATGCCGCGCGCATTGACGGCGAAATTGAAGTCCCAGTCCGCGTCGGTGAGGTCAAGCGCGCGTTGCATCGTCGAGACGCCGGCGTTGGCGATGCAGATGTCGCAGCCACCCAAAAGCGCGAGCGCCTCGTTAAACGCGCGCTCGACGGACGCGCGGTCGCGCACATCGATCTCGACAGCGACGGTCTCCGCGCCAGTCTCGTGCGCCGTTCGCCGGCCCGCCTCGCCATCGATGTCGGCGATCACCACCCTCACGCCGCTTCGGGCAAGCGCGTGCGCTATGGCGCAGCCGATGCCCTGCGCTCCGCCCGTCACGAACGCACGCTTGCCGTTGAGCTCCGAATAGGGCGAACTATCTGCCGGCATCATCCCTCCCACGGGCTCGCGAAGTCATATCAACAAAATCGGAGGCCGCGAAGGCGCTTTTTATTTGATAATGTCGCCTCCGGCGCTAGGTTGCGCGCCGCGCGACGCGGAACCCTTTCAACATTCGGCGCAATCGATCGAGCGCCTCTCGCGCCTGAGGAACTCTTCGTATGGTTTTTGACTTTCTGCGCGACAAGACGAAAGTCGTGATCGCCATGGCGCACATCGGCGCGCTGCCGGGATCGCCGCTTTACGACGCGGACGGAGGCGTCCTGAAGCTGATCGAAGGCGTGCTCAAGGACATCGAGGCTCTGCAAACGGGCGGCGTCGACGCGGTCATGTTCGGCAACGAGAACGACCGGCCTTACGTCCTCAAGGCGCCGCCGGAAGGCATCGCCGCCATGACCGCTGTCGTCCAGGCGGTCAAGCCGCAGCTCAAGGTCCCGTTCGGGGTCAATTATCTTTGGGACCCGCTGGCCAGCGTCGCCATCGCGGCCGCGACGGGCGCGAGCTTCGTGCGCGAGATCTTCACCGGCCTGTTCGCGTCCGATATGGGGCTCTGGCAGGCCGATTGCGCCGGCGCCCTCCGGCTGCGCCACAGTCTCGGCCGCGACGACATGAAGCTCCTGTTCAACATCAACGCCGAGTTCGCCCATTCGCTCGACGAGCGGCCGATCGCGTTAAGGGCGAAAAGCGCCGTCTTCTCGTCGCTTGCCGACGCGATCCTTGTCTCCGGCCCTTTGACCGGAGATCCGGTCGACCGCTCGAACCTCAAGACCGTACGCGAAGCGATTCCGGATGTTCCCGTGCTCGCCAACACCGGCGTCACCATCGACAACGTGCGCGACATCCTCGCCATCTCGGACGGCGTGGTGATCGGCACGCATTTCAAGGTTGACGGAAACACCTGGAATCCAGTCGACGGCGCGCGCGTCAAGCGCTTCATGGACGCGGTGGCGAAGTTGCGGTGACCGCGGTGCCGTCACCGGACATTGAGGGGGATTACTCCGCCGCGTGGCGTGACCTTAAGAAGCGTCGCCTTATTGCTCGGGGGACGTTCCTGGGTTTCGCGCCTGGCGTTTTCGCAATGGTCTTCTTGATCGGGCTGCCGCTATCGTCCCTAACCGGGATCCGGCCAGACTATTTCTTCTATCCGGTCGCCATTTCGTGGATGCTGATGATTTGGACCGTCGGGCAGCGTGTGATGACTTTTCGATGCTCGCGCTGTCAGCAACAGCTTTTTGCCGCTCGTTGGTATTACAACGGAGTCGCAAGAAGGTGCGTGCATTGCAAGCTGCGCATAGGCGCAAATTCAAATTGACAAGCTGCGTTCTCGGCCTCGACATCGGCACGACGTCCACCATCGGCATCCTCATCCGGCCGCCGGGCGAAACGCTCGCACTTGCCTCGCGCCCTGTCACCCTGCGCTCGGACCATATTAGTTGGGCGGAGGAGGATCCCGAGCAATGGTGGAGCAATGTTGGCGAAATCGTGCGTGAGCTCTGGCACGCGACTGGCGTCTCTGCAGCCGAGATCGCCGCTGTCGGCGTGACAGGGATGCTGCCGGCGGTGGTGCTTCTGGATTCGGCGGGCCGGCTGTTGAGGCCCAGCATCCAGCAAAGCGACGCGCGCTGTGGCACGGAAGTCGAGGAGCTTCGCGCGGAGATCGACGAAAAACTCTTCCTCGCCAAGGCAGGCAACGGAATCAATCAGCAGCTTGTCGCAACCAAGCTCCGATGGATCGAGCGGCATGAGCCCAAGATCTTCGCACGCGTCGCCACCGTGTTCGGCTCCTACGACTATATCAACTGGCGGCTTACCGGCGAGCGCGCGATTGAGCAGAACTGGGCGCTGGAGGCTGGTTTCGTCGACCTCGCGACACACGCAGTCGACGACGCGCTGGTCGCGCTCGCTCATATCCTTCGCCGCGCCCTGCCGCGCAAAGTCGCTTCGCAAGAAATTCTTGGCGTCGTCTCCGCTCAGGGCGCGGCGGAGAGCGGGCTGAACGTCGGAACGCCTGTTATCGGCGGCGCAGCGGACCACATTGCTTCCGCCCTTGGCGCAGGCGTCGTCAACGCTGGCGATGTCCTGCTCAAATTCGGCGGGTCGGTCGACATTCTGACCGCGACCGATCACGCGCGCCCGGACCCGCGCCTCTTTCTCGACTATCATCTGAAGCCCGGCCTCTTCGTCCCCAATGGATGCATGGCGACCGGAGGCTCCGCGCTCAATTGGTTCGTCCGCCAGTTCGCCTCTGGTGAAAAACAGGCGGCGGACGAGGCCGGCCTCTCGATTCACCAACGGCTCGATCGTCTCGCCGAGGCGCGTCCGGCCGGCAGCGACGGGCTCGTGGTCACGCCCTATTTCCTCGGCGAAAAGACCCCAATCCACGACGCCAACGCGCGCGCGACCTTCGATGGCCTCACGCTCTCGCACGACATCGGGCATCTTTGGCGCGCCTTGCTCGAGGCCTACGCTTATGCAATCGCGCATCACGTCGAGGTCTTTAACGAGATCGGCTACAGGACCGAACGCTTCATTGTCTCTGACGGTGGTTCGACGAGCCGCGTGTGGATGCAGATTGTCGCCGATGTGCTTCAGCGCCCGTTGCAGCGGCTCGCCGGCCATCCTGGCTCTTGCGTCGGCGCCGCCTGGACGGCCGCGATCGGCGCGGGTCTCGCGTCCGACTGGTCGGGCATCTCCGCCTTCGTTCGCCCCGCCGACCGGATCGAACCTCGGCCCGAAACTGCCAACGTCTACCGCCGCGGCTATCGTCGTTATCGCGACCTCTATCGCCGCCTCGCTGAGCGGTCCGAGCTGGTTGGTTCATGAGCCTCTTTCGCGCGGTCGCCTGGGATATTGACGGCACGCTCATCGACAGCGAGCCGCTGCATGAGCGCGCTCTCGCGGCCACGAGCGCCGCCCTTGGCGCCGATCTCGGCGATCTTGAGCCGGATGCGTTTCGCGGCGTCCACGCGCTCGACATATGGAAGGCGCTCAAGCCACGCTTTCCCGCAGGCTCATTGTTCAAGACGTGGATCGCGGCGATCGAGGGTTATTATGTCGCTCATGCGGGAGAGCTCGAGCCCATTCCGGGGGCTATCCAGGCGATGCGGGAGCTTGCGGAGCGCGGAGTGGCGCAAGCTTGCGTGTCGAATTCCGGTCGCACCATCGTCGACGCCAATATCGACGCGCTCGGTATTCGATCGACGATCGCGTTCTCGCTCAGCCTCGAAGACGTCTCCGCAGGCAAGCCCGATCCTGAACCCTATCGCGAAGCCGCGCGCCGCCTCGGCGCTGAGCCCCAGGCAGTCGTCGCAGTCGAGGACAGCGGCGCGGGCGCGCGTTCGGCGCGCGCGGCGGGGCTTTATGTGGTCGGCTACGCGCCCGACGGAAATGCGTTCGTCGGCGCCGATCGATCAATCTTGACGCTCATGGAGGTCGTGGCTTTGTTCGAGGCTTGATCGTCGCACCTCATCTGCCCTTCAGCGCCGCGATCACGGCGTCCGCCTTGGTGACCTCGGCGACGTTCTGCATCGCGTAATCGATCGAGGCCTTGTGCCAATCGGCGTTCATCGTTGCGCAGCAATCCTCGGGCGTGATGATGACATAACCCTTGTCGGCGCCGGTGCGGGCGGTGTGCTCGATCGACATGTTGGTCCAGGCGCCGGTGTTGATGATCGTGTCGCGGTGCAGCGCTTTCAGAATCGTCTCGAGCCGGGTGCCTTCCCACGCGCTCATGCGCATCTTCTCGACGACGAAATCGCCAAGGTCAGGCTCGAGACCCTCGACAGGGGCTGCGCCCCAAGTCCCGCGCACCACGGCCCTATGCTCAGCCAGGCCCTTGAACAGCGGGGCGTTAAGCGTGACGCCAGGCGCGCCCGGCTCGACGACGAACCAGACGTGAATGACCGGAACGCCATGCGCCCGAGCTTCCACCGCGACCCGGCGAATATTCTCGACGACGTTCTGCGCTTTCGCATGGGCGGGCGCTCCGGATGCGGCGAAAGCCCCGCCCTCGCTCACCACGTCGTTCTGCATGTCCTGAATGATCAGGACGGCGCGGCGCGGGTCGAGATCGAGCCCTTGTTCCGCAGGCGCAGACGCATCCTTCACGACCGTATGCGCGCGCATGTAAGGCTCGATCCTGGGGCCGACCTTCGTCGTCAGGCGATAGACCGAGTGGGTGGCGGTCAAAAACAGGGTGCGCAATTCGGCGCCGCCCCAGGCGAGATTGGCCACGCCCTCCGGGATGTGCAGCTTTCCGATCAGCTCGCCTGACGGGGCGTAGACCCAGACGCCGCCCGGACCGGTGACCCAGACATTGCCGCGCTCGTCGCATTTCATGCCGTCGGGGCCACCGCTCTGTGACGACGAGCGGATTTCGCTTGCAAACAGCCGCTCTCCCGACAACGAGCCGTCGGGCGCGACGTTGAAAACGCGGATCAGCTTTTTCGCGCTGTCGTTGACGTAGAGCAGCTTCTCGTCCGGAGACAGGCAAACGCCGTTCGGCTGCTCGAACAGATCGCGATCAACCACGAGATTGAGACCGCCACCATCGGGCGCCACGCGATAAACACCCTGAAAGCCAAGTTCGCGCGGACGCTCGACGCCAAACACGGGGACGCGCCCGTAATAGGGATCGGTGAAGTAGATCGAGCCGTCGGCGCGCACGCAAACATCGTTCGGGCTGTTCAGTTCCTTCCCGTCGAAATGGCTCGCGAGCACCTCGCGTGTTCCGTCCGGCCTCTCGCGAACGAGCAGGGACGTCGCATGCTCGCAGACGATGAGGTTGAGATCGACGTCATAGGTCATGCCGTTGCACTTGTTCGACGGTCGCCTGACCTCGACAACGCCCCCTTGCGGGTCCCAGCGGCGCCGCACGTCGCCCGGCATGTCCGAAAACAACAGAAAATGATCGACGGGATGCCAGACAGGCCCCTCAGTGAACACACAGTCCGTCGCCACCTGGATGGCCGGCGCGTCGAGCTCGACCAATTCCTCGAACTCCTGCCGCAGAGACGTATGGCTCATTGCTTCCGCTTCCTCCGATAACGACGGCGTATCCCCGACCGGTCGAACGCGCAGGCGCGCCACGCGGCGGCGCGCTGCGTCTGTATCTCCGACGGGTTGCCGATAATGCGGCGATACTAGACCAAGTCGCGCTGCCGGAAAAGCGAGCGCCCTCCTTTGAGATTGAGCCGCCGCCAGCCGTCTTGTCATTCCCGCGCAAGCGGGATCCGCGGGCATGACAGTCGCGTTGCGGACTGCCGCGAATGCGCCTGTCACTGGCCCAAAGCCGACTGCGCCTCAATGCACGCCCTGCGTCAGGCCCTGGACGAAGTAGCGGTTGAGGAGGATCATCATGGCGACAATGGGCAGCGTGGAGAAGTGCGCCAGCGCCCCGAGCGTGCCCCAGGAAATGTCCTTCGTCCCATAGGCGGAGAGAAGCGCGACCGAGATCGTCTTGGTGTCGGCCTTGGTGAGGAACATCGCGTAGAGGAAATCATTCCAGGAGAACATGACGCAGAAAATGGCGCTCGCGATCAGGCCCGGAACCACGGTCGGCAGCGCGATCCGGAAAAAGGCGCCGAAGTCCGTGCAGCCATCCGTCCGCGCCGCCTCCTCGATCGAAACCGGCGCGGCGCGAAAGAACGAGAACATCATCCAGACGACGAACGCGCTGTTGAGTGCGGTGTTGAGGATGATGACCGCCCACCAGGTGCCAAGAAGACCAATGTCGCGCATCAGAAGGTAGAACGGGATCAGCGTCGCGATCGGCGGCACCGTGCGGATGATAAGAAAGAAATAGGCGAGCCAGATTGCGCGCGGACTTTCCGATCGCGCCAGGGCATAGCCTGCCGGCGCGCCGAGAAGAAGCGACAGCGCCGTCGACCCGATCGCGATGATGAGGCTCGAACTCGAGCAGCGCACCCAAATGGAAGTAGCGGAACACGCTTTCAAAATTGTCGAAGGTCGGCGTGAACAGAAACGTCGGCGGGGAGGCGAAGATGTCGCGCGTCGGCTTGTAGGCGATCGAGAACAGCCACACGACTGGCGCGAGCGCGATGACGAGGACAACGCAGATCGCCAGGCGGCGTACGATCAAAAGCAACCGATCGCTATCAAACATGCCGGTTCCTTCCCGGCTTGAGGACCACGATGAACGCCGCCGCCATGAGGAGGATACAGACGACGATCAATGTGCTGACGGCGGAAGCAGCGCCGATGTTGAAGAATTCAAGGCCCTGTTTGACCCCATAGATCATGAGTGTGTTGGTCGCGTCCGCCGGACCGCCGCTGGTGGTGACGAAGATGATGTCGAACACCCGGAAGGCGTCCATCATGCGTAGGATCAGCGCGAGAAAGGCAGCGGGCATGAGGAGCGGCAGCACCACGAGCCAGAATCGTTGCGGCCCGCTCGCGCCGTCGACCGCGGCGGCTTCGAGAATGTCGGTCGGCAGCGTTTTTAGCCCCGCGAGCAGAATGAGCGCCATCAGCGGCGTCCATTCCCACGCGTCGATCGCGACCAAAGTGGCGAGCGCGCGCTGAGGGTCCGCAAGCAGCCCGCGCGGACTGCTGAGGCCCAGCTCGGCCAAGGGATAACCGAGCATCCCGTATTCCGGACTGAGCAGCGCCTTGAACACGAGCCCGACCACCAGCGGCGTGACGGTGGCGGGAATGAGCAAGAGCCCGAGCGCGACGCGGTTGAACAAATCGTCGCGCCACAGGAGCAGCGCAACGCCAAGGCCGAGAACGAATTCGAGCGCGACCGCGCCGAAGGTAAAGGCGAAAGTGTTGATCAATGCGCGCCGCGCGGTCGGATCGCGCCACATCGCAAAATAATTGTCGAGGCCGACGAAATGGCGCGAAGCCGGCCGGATCAGGCTGTAACTGTCGAACGAGTAGAGAAACCCCTGGACCATCGGCCCGACGGCGACGGCGAGCACGTAGAGAAGCGCCGGCGCCGCCATCGCAGCCAGAAACAACTGGCGCTTGCGGGTATAAGACCAGCCGACTGAATCGGCGGCTTCATCGTCGATCGCGGCGCCATAGTTGTCATCGGGGACAATGATCATGAGAACGCCGGGGTCTGTACGCCGGTATCGGCGCATACGGCGTTCCGGCGTCGCTTGTCGAAAACGCGCACCCCTTCTCCCTCGGGGAGAAGGTGGCCCAAAGGGCGGGATGAGGGCGCGGCGCTAGCCGCTATCATCCGCGTATAACCAATGCGATTGCGCCGCATGCTAAATCGCGCCAAAGCCCCAGCGGCGCTTCCTGCAATTCGTGGATACGGCAACCCCGTCAGGCGCGCCGTGCCGGAATCATTTGAACAGAGCCTCCGCCTTGCCCTGAATATCGTCCATCGCAGCCTTCGGATCGGCTTGCCCGACCAGCACCGCATTGATTGCGCCGCCGATCAGATCCTGCAATTCCGGATATTGTGGAATGCGCGGGCGGAAGTCGCCGTCGCCATGCTCGAACGACGTCGCGATGACCGGCAGGAACGGGTATTTGGCGAGAAGCTCCGGATCGGTCATTTCGCTCTTGCGCAGATAGCTGCCGGCGCCGCGCAGGTTGAGCTCCTTGTGGACGGCCGGACTGGTCACCCATTTGATGAACGCCCACGCGGCTTCCTGCTGCTTGGGGTCGATGTCCTTGTTCACGCCCAGCGCCCAGCCACCGATGCCATATTCCTGCGGCTGTCCCTTGGCCGACGGCGTCAGCATGATCCCCGCCTTGCCGGCGATCTTCGAGATCTTCGGATTGTCATAGTCGGCGGCGCCGATCGACCAGGTCTGCATGTTGGCGACCGCCCCCTGGCGGAAGCTCTCCTCGCGCCCGCCCCAGTCGTAGTCGGCGGCGCCGGGAGGGGCGGCCTCGTCGAACAGTTTCTTATAAGCGACGACGCTCGCGATGTTGGCTGGCGAGTTCAGCGTCGGCTTGCCGTCCTTGTCGAGGATCGAGCCGCCGAACTGACGATTGTATTGCATCCAGTCCTGTGCCACCGCCGGGCCTTTCTGGCCGTTGGCAACGAAACCGTAAGCCTTCTTGCTCTTGTCGGTCAGCTTGATCGCGTCAGCGACGAAGTCCTCCATCGTCGCCGGCGGCTTGAGATCGGCGGCCTCGTAGAGATCCTTGCGATACGCCAGCACATTGGCGTAGCCGGCGAAGGGGAATGCGACCTGCTTGCCCTTGTAGCCGCCGAGCGAAGCCATGAGCGAGGGATAGATGTCATCGACCTTGATCTCGGCTGCGTCGCGCTTGATCCAATCGGTGAGATCGACGGTGTAGCCGGCCTCCGCGAACTGACCGGACCAGACGATGTCGACGGTGGCGAGGTCGTAGCCCTTGGTGTGGCCGACATAGTCCGCGGTGATCTTGGTCAGAAGCTCCGGGTAGCTCAGGATGTCGACATTGACCTTGGCGCCGGTCTGCGCCTCGAACTGCGGCGCGATCGACGCCAGCACCGTGGCAAACTGATCGTTCTGCGAGGCGAGGTTGAGCGTGATCCCCTCATAGGGCTTGTCGGCCGCTCCCGCGCCGGAGACGCCAAGCGAAACCAAAACGCCGAGCGCAAGCGCTGACGCCTGACCGATAAACGGTTTCATGCCGGCTTCTCCCATGATGACGATGAGGGCCACGCTAACACTCTGATTTTCACGAGAGCAATCAGATTGTGCAGCGGTCAAACAAACAAACAGGTTTTCTTTGACTGAGAGCCCGACCTTGGCGCCGGCGCGCGCCAAGATTATCGTTCGCGACCCGGCATCCGGGACCCCCAGCCATCGTGCGTCAGCAGCAGGCAAAAAAACCAATGTCCCTGAAAGTCCTTTTCATCGGCGGCACCGGAAACATTTCGCTGTCCTGCGTCGCCGAGGCGGTCACGGCCGGCCATCGCGTCTCGGTCTTCAATCGGGGGAAGACGTCAGTCGACCTGCCTCGGAGCGTGACCACCATCGCCGGCGACCTCAAGGATATGGCCTATCGCGAACTCGGACGAGCCGGCTTCGACGTAGTCTGCCAGTTCATCACCTTCACGCCCGAGCAGATGGCGGACGACATTGCGGCTTTCGCCGGCGGGACCGGCCAGTTCATCTTCATCTCGTCAGCCTCGGTCTACGAGAAGCCGCCGCGGCGCTATGTGATCACCGAAAAGACGCCCACAATTAATCCCTACTGGACATACAGCCAGAACAAGATCGCCTGCGAAGGTATGCTCAAGGGGTCAAGCGGGTTGCCCTGGACCATCGTGCGGCCGAGTCATACGGTGCGCTCGATGCTGCCGACGATTTTCAACGAAGGCGACGCCGTCGCTCGTCGGATGCTCGCGGGGAAGGCAGTGATCCTCGCCGGTGACGGCACGACCATCTGGACGCTGACGCGATGTGAGGATTTCGCCACGCCGTTCGTCAAACTGTTCGGTCCCGCAGGCGCTCGGCGAGGACTTTCACATCACCTCGGATCATGCCTACACCTGGAACGACATCTACGCCACGATCGCTGACGGTCTCGGGGTCAAGGCCGATATCGTCCGCGTGCCGACGGACACGCTTGTCCGGTACAACCCTGAGTGGGAAGGCCCCCTCATGGGCGACAAGACGTGGTCGGCTTTGTTCGACAATTCCAAGGTCAAGCGGGTGGCGGGCGATTTCACTTGCGAGAAGGACCTGGCGCGCGTGCTCGCCGAGCCCATTGCGCGCGTTCAGACGCGTCTTTCCGCCGAGGGCGCCAAGGCCGGTGAGCTTGATCCGCTTCTCGATCGGATCGCGCGGGAACAGCGAAAGCTGGGAGCGGTCGCCGGGTAATTGCGAGGCGCTTTTCAAGCCGCTGCGGATGCGATAGCAACACGAACGCGCATTGGAGGAGCTCATGAGCGCGGCGGCGCGCGCCATCGCTTCACATCGGAACACCGCGACGCAAGACGGCCTCGAGCGGGCCGTCGCCTGGTCGCGACAGTGGAGCGCGGAGTTCCCATTCTGTCTCGCCAATCACCTGCCGATGGTCCTGGTCGCGTTGCATCGCATGGGCGCGGGCGACGAGCGGCTGGAAGCCTATTGCCAGATCTACCATAAGCAGAATGGACTCGTTCCCGTTCCGGAACCGATCGGTGCGATCACGCGCGACAATTGGCGCGAGTTCCTGAGCCAGCGCGAGCGCGAAGGCGACTATCGCGCCTTTTTCGCCGGCGAGGTGGCCCGGCTCGGCGCAACGCCAGCCGCCCTGCTCTACCTGCCGCAGCTCATGCCGGGCATGGCGGCAAGCGCCACGCACGCGTTCATGCGCATGGCCTATGCGACGATGACGGACAGCGACGAGGAGACCGGAGTCTCACTCGCCTACTGGGCCGCAACCTATCTTTCGCTTGGGCCCTCGCAAGGCCTCACGCCCTCGACCGACGATCCGGCAGAGGTTCTCGCGTTCATGTCCGGCCCGGCGTCGTTCCGGCATGTCGAGCCTGAGCGCGATCTCCTGTGGCACTTCATGCGGGCAGTGTCGGAGAAGCCGGAATTTAAGCCCGTCGTCGATAGGCTCGCGATCGGGCCAGAGACCCATGACCGCATCGCTCGTTGCTCGCTGGCGCTATACGCCGGAACGCTCGACTTCTGCGCATTGCATGCGGTCACGGGAACACACTGGCTGAGGCTCATGGCGCCGCGCACGCCCAACGCGGCGACGCCGCTGCGCAATTTCTGGCAAGCCATCGCATCACTGGTCCCGAAGATCGGCTTTCCCAGTCTGCCAGACGCGGATGAGCTGGAGACATGGCGGGGAGCCCGCCTGCCCGACTGGCCTGAGATCTATCGCGAGGCGGTCTCGCGCGATGACGAGCATGATCTGAGCCTTGCTTTCTCAGCCGGCGAAGAATTCGCGCGCTACGGCGACCGGCTTTATCAATATGCGGCGGCAAAGCGCCTGAGCCTCGTCTGATGATCCTGGCCAACGCGCGTCTTCCCCAAGGCGGTCTCGCCGATGTCGAAATCGTGAGTGGCGTCATTGCCGCATTGCATACGCCTGGAAGCGCTGATCAGCCAGGCGAGCGCATCGATCTTGAGGGCGCGCTCCTCCTGCCGGCGTTCGTTGACGGCCACATCCATCTCGACAAGACCCAATGGGGCGCGCCCCGGCGCCCCCACGTCGAGGGACACAGCGTGCGCGAGCGGATCGCGGCCGAACGCGTCGAACGCCATCGCGTCGTGCTGCCGATCGAGGCGCGCGCCTCGGCGCTTATCCGAACGCTGATCGCCAACGGCACGACACGCGTGCGCAGCCACATCGACATCGACAACGACGTCGGCCTGGCCAATCTCGAAGCCGTGCTCCGGGTGCGTGAGGCCTATCGTGACTGGATCGACATTCAGCTCGTGGCCTTTCCGCAAAGCGGCGTGACGACGGAGAAGGGCGCGCCCGAGCTCATGGCGGCTGCGCTCAGCGCAGGCGCGGACCTGATCGGCGGTCTCGATCCCGCCGGTTTCGACGGCGACGCCAAGGGCCAGCTCGACATCGTCTTCGGCCTCGCCGACAGGTTTGGCAAGGGAATCGACATCCATCTGCACGATGGTGGCGAGACCGGCGCTTTAGAGCTTTGCGACATCGCTGAGCGGACGGTCGCCGCCGGCATGCAAGGACGCGTTGCGGTCAGCCACGCGTTTGCGCTCGGATCGATCGCGCCAGACCTGTTCGCAAAGACCGCCGACGCGCTCGCCCGTGCCCAAGTCGCGATCATGACCTCCTGCCCGCCATCGGCGCCCGTGCCGCCGCCGGCCAAGCTCCGCGCGCGGGGCGTGACAGTGTTCGCCGGCTCCGACAACATTCGAGACTGCTGGTCGCCCTACGGCAACGGCGACATGCTCGACCGGGCCGCGATCATCGCCGAGCGGCATGCCTTGTTCACGGACCGCGAGCTTGAAGATGCTTTCGCGTTGACGACCGTGGAAGCGGACAAGGCGCTTGGCGGCCATCGCCGCGAGCTCCGCGCGGGCGAGGCCGCCGATCTGGTCGCAGTCGCCGTCCCAAGCGTCGCGGATGCGGTCGTCAAACGCCCGGTCCGCGCGCTGGTCCTACGAGCGGGGCGCATCGCGGCCGAGCAAGGCGTCGCCTCCGCGGCGCTAAAGGACGTGGTGCTCGGCTGACCGACGCCGTCGCCTTGGACGCGCTTCACACGTGTCCGGAAGCCCGGCCCATGCAAGTCTATGGCGACACGCGCGGGAGTGCGGTGTCTCCTCCTGTTCAGTGGCTTACGGGTCGGCAGACGAGCACGGCCGCGGCGCGCGCTTCCTTCTGGACGATTTGAGGGCTTCGCTCGGTGCTGACCGAGTAAAGGCTTAGCCACAGCGCAACGATTGCGCCCAATGCGACCGCCACTGGAACCAGGCTGCGATCATGGGGCAGATAGGCGCGATAGAACGCCGCATGTTTGCCGATGCCATCCATCATGGCCTCCATCAGATCCCCATCCATGTTCCCGCCGATGTAGTCTCCTTCTGAAGACGCCTTCTAGGGCGGGATAAGCTTTAACCATGCCGCCGGGCATAGCGCTGTGATGGGCGTCACAGTGTGATCTGCGTAGGAGGCGGGCGATGCCTATCCGCGCTGTACGCTGGCTTTCTCGATGTGATGGCGCCGTGATCCTGAGCCGGTCGCTATGACTCGGAGTTACTGGCCCGCTTTATCCGGGCCGACGCCTAAACCAGCCACGCGCGAGCTCCGCGGCGAGTTCTTTTCGGCGTCCACCCGCTGCGCTTGTTCAACCGCCAAGTCGACTGTCATCTGATCGACCCTCGCCGACATCCGGTCAGCAAGAGTCCGTTCGACGGTGAGATCCGACGCATGCCGCGCCTCGCGCGTGGCAAATTCGGCCACCTGCTGTTCGGCGCGAAGCTCAGCAGCCGCAAGCTGCGTCTTGAGCGTTTCGACATGGGCTTCAAGCGCCCGGATGACCTGATTGACCAGCGCTCGTTCATCCGGATTCCGGAGGCGCTGAGCACGGCCGCCAATCCGAACGCCATCGTTCCAACCCTCGGGCGGTCGGATCCGCGTGCGCTTGTCGTTTCCGAGCGTCTTTTGCCAATGGCCGCGCTTCGCCCGCTGGCGAACCGCCTCGGTCGACACGCTCAACAGTTCGGCGGCCTGCCTGTAGGTAAACCACTCGCCCGTCAAATTGTCCCCGGTCGGTTAGACGTCGGACCGCGCCGGTCCAGCGTGCGGCGCGGCAAGGACTTTAGTTCATCGCGGTCTCACCACTCAAGAGTAAGCGAACGCATATCTGAGTTGTCGCGCAACAAACAACCACTTCAATGATCGTGCTCACACCGGTGTTTTATTTCACTCAACGCGTGGGCGCATCGGCAATGCAGCGACGACAGGGCAACGTCTATCAAACTTGTGACATGCGATCTCGGTCACGACGCGATCCGACGATGGGAACCTTTTGGTAACCCTAATGGTTAGTGGGGCAGCGTGATCCCTTGTGCGTCCCTTCGGATTGATCAGAGGAGCAGATTATGTCACGAGCGCCCCTCGTTTTTTCGGCTGCAGCCATTCTTTACGCCTCATCTTTCCTCGCACTGGCTGATGAGAGCAACGCCATTTCGAGCGCAGCTGAGCGCAGTGAGACCGCCGCGATACAGAAGGCGGCCGCTAAACAGCAGGAACGTGAGTATCGTTTGAGCCGGCATTATCGCGGCTACGACGAGGCGCCGTCGGCGATGATCGTTTCGTCTCACCCGGTCTGACATCCTTCCGCCTTCCCACTTGACTAGACACCGCGGCGAACCCTCCATTTCATAGGATGGGTTTCATCGACGCGGATGGGATCGTGCGATCACGAAATGATACTGCTCCTGCAAATGGTCTGATTTGATCAGGCGGCGCGCGAAACTCCGGGGCCTCTTCCCGGCTGTCTTCCTTGCGCTCTTCGCCTCAGCCGAAGCTCCCGCTTCCCAAGACGGGCCGGGCGACGATGCCTCTCTGCCTCCAGCCCAACGCGCCCAAATGGCGCTTGACCAGATGACCCAACAGGAAAAGCTTTCGCTGGTCCACGGCGTGATTGCGGCGCCGTGGGGCGGCAAGCCTAAGCCGGATGGATCGATCGGCTCGGCGGGTTACGTGCCTGGCATACCGCGCCTTGGCGTTCCAGCGCTGCAGGAAACGGACGCCGAGCTCGGCATCGCGAACCCGGGCGACGTGCGTCCCGGCGACACGGCGACGGCGATGCCGTCCAACCTCGCTCTCGCCTCAACCTGGGACCCGGAGATGGCGCGGCTTCAGGGCCAATCAGTCGGCGCCGAGGCGCGAGCGAAGGGCTTCAATGTGCTTCTTGGGGGCGCCGCGAATCTCATTCGTGACCCTCGCGGCGGGCGCAATTTCGAATATTTTTCCGAGGACCCGCTGCTCACCGGAATCATGGCCGGCGGCATGATCGAAGGCGTGCAAAGTCGCCACATCATCTCGACGATCAAGCACTTCGCGCTTAACGCGCAAGAAACCGACCGGGTTGTCCTCAATGCGCACATTGACCCGGCCGCGTCGCGCGAATCCGACCTGCTCGCGTTTGAGATCGCCATCGAACGCGGGCGCCCGGGCAGTGTGATGTGCGCCTACAACCAGGTGAACGGAAGCTATGCCTGCGAAAACGACTGGCTCCTCAACGAGGTGCTGAAGACGGACTGGGGCTACCCGTACTTCGTGATGTCCGACTGGGGCGCGGTCCACTCTGCGGCTCGCTCGGCGATCGCTGGCCTCGACCAAGAATCCGGAGAGCAACTCGATACGGAGAATTTCTTCGAGAACCCTTTGTCGAAAGCGATCGCCGACGGCAAGGTCCCCAAGGCGAGGCTCGACGACATGGCGCGGCGTGTGTTGGCTTCGATCTTCGCGCATGGCCTCGCCGATAAGACAGACGTCTCCGAACCCGTCGATCTCGCTGCAAGCGATCAGGCCGCGCTCGCCGTTGCGCGGAAAGGAACGGTTCTGTTGAGGAACCAAGGGCTCCTGCCGCTCCCGGCCGACACGCGCAGCCTCGTCGTGATCGGTGCTCACGCGGACCGCGGCGTGCTCTCCGGGGGCGGCTCGTCGCAAGTCATACCCCGCGGAGGAATCGCGGCAAAAGAACAGATCGGCGAAAACCAAGCCATGGTCTTTGACCCGGGGTCGCCGCTCGAAGCGATCCGTCTTCAGTTTCCGCACGCCCGCGTGGATTTCTATGACGGATCGGTCCCGGCGCGAGCCGCGCAGGCGGCGTCCAGGGCCGATGCGGTCATCCTTTTCGTTGATCAGTGGATGACCGAAAGCGCTGACGCCCGAAGCCTCAATCTGCCGCGCGGGCAGGATCGCCTTGTCGAGGCTGTCAGTCGCGCCAATCCCCGCACCACAGTAGTGCTCGAAACGGGCGGTCCAGTGCTCATGCCCTGGCTCGAACAGACAGCCGCTGTTCTCGAAGCCTGGTATCCGGGGCAGAAGGGCGGCGAGGCGATTGCCGAAATTCTCTCTGGCGCCGCGAACCCTTCAGGACGCCTGCCGGTCACTTTCCCGGTCAGCGAAGATCAATTGCCTCACCCGAAGACCCAGGGCGATCCGAACGGCGCGCCGATTGGGCCTGTGGGACGAGGCGGGCATTACGGCGCGATGTTCACCGCAATGTACAATGAGGGCGCAGCGGTCGGCTATAAGTGGTTCTTCGCGCGGACCGAGCAGCCATTGTTTCCTTTCGGCTTCGGCCTCTCCTACTCGAAATTCGCTTTGAGTAAGCTGGCCGTGCATGTCGCTGGCCGCACGGTCACGGCCAAGGCGACAGTGCGAAATTCGGGGGAGCGCGCGGGTACGGCGATCCCACAATTCTATCTCACCGGACCGAACGGCGCGAACATTATGCTGCGCCTTGTCGGCTCGGATCGAGTCGATCTCAATCCAGGCGAACAGGGGCAGGTCGCTGTCTCGATCGACCCGCGCCTGCTTGCGACTTTCGACGAGGACGCCAGGAGGTGGCGGATCCAACCAGGCGCCTATGAGCTAACCGCGGGATTCGACTCGCAGCATCGCGAGCTGACTGCGGACTTCGAGCTTCAGTCGGCGAGCCTGCCGCCCTGAGGAAACCCAACCACCTTTTCGCTCTCGCCCAGGTTCATCCGCTCGCCAGAGGCGATAGCGGCGACCAATTTGACCGCGGTGACGACCTTTCCCGCCCCTTCCCAGAACTCGGCGCTCTCTGGTGTTACCCGCAGAACTCTATCCGCGGATCGTTCTTATCGGGCCAGAAGGCCTTGTCGTAAACCGACCAGTACTTCTTGACTCGCTCCTTGTCGTCGATCATCTCCGCGTGGCCGGAGATCGACACGTATTTTTGGCTCTTGTTGTCTGAGAGGGCGAGGCAAACCGACTGGTTTCGGCGAATTTCATGCGCCTTTGGCGTGTCGGCGTCGGTCAAGAAAAAGATTGCGCCTTCGTCTCGAGCCGGACGAACGGCCATTGGCCGGGCTCGCATGTTTTGGCCCTGTCCTTCATGAGTGACGACCATCGCAATAGGGATGTCCTCGATCAGCTTCCAGACGTGATCGATATCCGTCGCTTTATCAGCCATGGCGCTCTTCTTCTGATCGCTTGAGTTTCGAGCGGGACGGAGTGAATCTCCGTTCCGCCCAACTTTTCCAGCTTAGCTTTTGCTCGCCGTCCACTGGCCGCCGTACTTGAATTCTGGAGCCGACTTGAGCTGGTCCTTCGTGGCGTTCATCGTCGCCTTCCAGGACTTGTTCTGTTCATCGTAGGAAACCATGACTGAGCCCGGATTGACCGCGACGTAATGGGTGCCCATTCCAAGGAAACCGCCGACGGACAGAATGTACCCGGTCACCTGCTTCGACGAGTCGAAAGCAATGTCCTGGATCTTACCGATGTCGTTGTTCTGGCTGTTATAGACGGCGAGTCCGACCACGTTCGAGCTCAGCATGTCGGCACTCTGCACCTGGATGAAGCTTGGTCCCTCTGTGGGGACCGCTTGAGTAGGGGTCTTCGCCGGAGCCATCGGGGTTGGATTCACGACCGCGCCCGGCGTCGTAGTGTTGGCTGGCGCCGCGGTATTCATCTTGTTGTCCGTGGCATTCTGCGCCATGGCGCTGGCGGTTCCGAGTGCGGCGATCGCCGTCGCTGCGAATAGAAGTTTGCGCATGAGCTGTCTCCTCGAGTCTGATCGTGTGTGTCTTAAAAACTCGAGCGACCCTGTGAATGTTCCTCATTTTGCTGGCGATTGCCCGTTAGACTGACTCACCTTGCCGGCCCGCCATACCAGGCGTGTACAAACCCGCGAGACGGCGCGAGAGTTCACGGCCGTCTCGCGGACAAAAAGCGCTTGTTAGATATGGGACGGCCCGACTGCGCCGGACAACGCGCCGACGAGCCACAGAACAATGATAATGATAAGCACCAAACCGAGCACGCCGCCCAGTCCAGCGCCGCCGTAGCGGCCATGGGCGTAATAGCCGCCACCGCCGCCCAGCAGAACGATGATAAGAATGATCAGCAAAATCGTCATCATGATGGATTTCCTTGTTCTTTGGACTGGCGATTAAGCCGCGATTGCCGCGCGTGCTGTGATCTCTTCTGTCACCACGGTGAAGCGCGTAAGCCCGTGAGATCCGAAGGTCGCGATCATTGGGATATCGGCGGCATCGCGCCCGCGAGCGATCAGGATACGGCCAATACGAGGTTGATTGTGTCGCGCGTCGAAAGTGAACCATCGACCGCCGAGAAAGACTTCGAACCAGGCGTTGAAATCCATTGGCGCTGGATCTGGCGGCACGCCGATATCGCCGAGGTAACCGTTGCAGTAACGCGCCGGAATGTTGAGGCAACGACACAACGCGATCGCCAGATGGGTGAAGTCGCGGCATACGCCGACTCCCTCGGCTAAAGCTTCATTTGCGGTGCGCGTGGGCCGCGCTTCGGGATAGCTGAATCTGAGGCGCCCATGGACGAAATCGCAGATCGCCTGTACGCGGGCCCAACTGCCGCTGACTCCGCCGAAGTTCGCCCAAGCGAACTGCGAGAGCAGGTCGGTTTCGCAATACCGGCTTGGCCGAAGGAACGGTAGCGTTTCGGGCGGCAGGCTCGACACCGGCGTTGTTTCCGCGGCAGTATCGACCTCATCAGGGCGGCCGTCGGTTCGAAAGACGCCCTGAAGGCGCAAGGACACCGTACCCGTCGGGGCGGAGATTCGTCTGACCACGTTTCCGTTGTCGTCGACAAACCTTTGGGCGGGGATGATGGGCTCGAGGTCGAGCTCCGTTTCCTCCGTTATGCCGCTCCGAAAGTCGGAGTGAACGTCCATCATGGAGAGAAATGTCGTCGGCTGTGCGAAATCGATGGCGATATCGAAGCCGTAGAGAATATCCATTAGAATTGCCTCCAAGCGCGAGCCAGCACAATGCGCTTCGCCGCGGTCCAAACCAGCGGAGTCCGGCATTTGTTCCGCCCGCCTCACCCTCAGGCGGGCCGGGCGCGCTACTGCTCGTCGTTCGCGCGCACAGCCGCCAGAACGGATCCGGTGTCGGCAGGCTCGGCCATTTGCTGCGCCTGCGGGTCGTCCCGGTCTTGGACATGGGGACTGTCGCGGCGCAATTCCTCCAAAAGCTGAATTACCTTGGCGATTTTGTGTTCGCTCAGGATCGCAAGCTCGAGCGTGAGGGTGTCGCGATGTGCGTTCAGTTCATCCTCATGCTTTTGCGCGACCAGAAGGAGCACGACAAGGAAGAGCGAAAACAAGGTCGCCGCCACCTCAAGCCACGCGAAAGGAGGCGGATCAATCGCTTCCACCCCAAGCCTGGCCGCAATCAAATTTATGGCGATCCACGCCGCTGCAATGAACCCCACAAGGCCAATGAACCAGGGCCGCCCCATAAGCCCGGCGACGCGGTTCACTGCGCGCTGGGTGGCGGTAGTCCTACCGTGATGTTCGGAATGCAGCTGCGAAACCGAACGCACGGCCTTGCCGACGTGGTCCGGAAAGTTTGTCTCCGGAAAATCGTCTGTCATCCATTGCTCGGAATGATGGAGAGACCGGTGAGGCTCCGAGCCTCACCGGTATGCTTTATTGTTTAGGCCTTACTTATGCGATTGGCTCTTGCCGTGCGCCATATCGGAGTGTTCGCGCGCAGTCTTCGAGTGGGTCTGGGCCTTCATCAACTCTTCGTTCCCCTTGGCGTGTTCGCCTTTGCCATGGTGTTCTGCGGCGGTCCTATGGCTCTTCGCGGCGGTTTCGTGATGTTCCGCCGCCTTGGTGTGAGCTTCCTTAGGCATGCCTTCTCCTCGGTTTGAGTTACGATGCCTAGTGAACTCCGCAAGCGTCGTCATCGTTCCCGCCTCGACGCGGCGCCCTCCCGCGAACAATCTCCTCGAAGATCGGCTCTTCGATGCTCAACGGGGGGTTGGTACACTGGAACATAGGCGGCGCCCAGACGTTTCGACGCCTGGAAACCCGGGCAGCGCGAAGAGGAAACTTGATGCTTGGCTGGGCGATCGCTTTTCTTGGCGTTTGTTTGATCGCGGGCGCGCTCGGTTTTGGCGTGGTCACGGGAGCGGCGTTCGCCGCCGCGAAAGTCATATTCGTACTCGCCTTACTCGCATTCCTCATTTCTGCCGTTGTCGAGGTCGCCCGCCGCGGAGCGCCGTAAGCTGTATCGGGCCCGATCAGCCCGCAGTAAGCAAAAAAAAAATTTGGGCTGCTAAGGGAACCAAATTGCGCGCCGTCGGTTTAGAGGGGCTGGGGGATGTTGAGTATGAATGCCGCGCGCGTGAGCAAGTTTGAGAAACCGGGCCCTGCGCCTGATGTGCCGGCTGAGTCCGGAGCCGAAGCCGTGCAGGCGATCGGGCGCGCGCTCGAGGCGCATTATGCCGACTTGGTTCAGGCGCCTTTGCCCGACAAGTTCTTGCAGTTGTTGGCTCGTCTTGAGGGCGATAAGATCGCGTCCAAGCCCCAAGATAAGAGCGCCTCCAAGGTTCAAGGGAAGCGCGATGCCCTCGGCTAGTTTCAAGGACGAGCTGCTCGCGGAAACGAGGAATCTTCGCGCGTTCGCGATTTCTTTGTCCGGCTCGGTTTCGCTCGCCGACGACCTGGTTCAGGAATCGCTCCTGCGAGCGTGGAGCAATTCAGAGAAGTTCCAGCCTGGGACCAGCCTCAGAGCTTGGTTGTTCACTATTCTCCGCAATATCTACTACTCGAATTATCGGAAACGCTCGCGCGAGGTTCAAGACAGCGACGGTCTGTACGCGCGCCGTCTCACCGTTCCTGGCGACCAGGAAAGCCATCTCGACCTCGAGGATTTTCGTAACGCCTTGACGAAACTCCCTGCTGAGCAACGGGAAGTGTTGACGCTGATCGGCGCGAGCGGCCTTTCTTACGAGGAAGCGGCTGTTGTGTGCCAAGTGGGTATCGGAACAATCAAGAGCCGCCTCAGTCGCGCCCGCGCTAAGTTGGTGGAGCTCTTGCAACTCGACGACGCACCTCAGCCGCCAGTCGAGCGCGAGCGCAAGGTCCGGCGGGCAGGCTAGCGCCGGCCCCGTCTTCGGGCAGGCTCCCGCGCTAGCGCACCTTTTATTGCCGCCATCAATCTGCGGGGAGAGGCGGGCTTCTCGACGATCAGCGAGTCCTTCCATTCCATCAAGCTCGGTTCGCTAGGCGACATCCCTGTATGAAGAATGAAGGGCACATTTCGGTGTGAGAGACGACGCGCAAGCGGCGTCACCGAATCCGACCCAAGACTGAAATCAAGAACCGCCACCGCGAAGTCGTCGGCGTCGGCCCGCGCCATCGCCTCGTCGAGAGTACGACACACATCGACAATAGCCGCGCCCATCTCGACGAGCGTGTCCTCAAGATCGATCGCTAGCAGCGGATCGTCTTCGACCACGAGCACGGTAACGCCGCTCAATGGATGATTGTCGTTCATCGAGTGAACCATTTCCCCATCGCGGCTGACCCGCAACGGCCGGAAGATTGTTACCTGAACCCAACGGCCGCGGAGCGCGCATGTTCCGCCGCGCGATGACGCTGGGTTAACATGCTTACTCACGCGTAAAGACGCTCACGCGCGGGGTTTGACTCCTCATGTGCGTGATTCTTCGGCCCGGCTGCCTTAACTTCGTCCTGTCGGGGTGGCCGACAGGACGAGTTTTGATGACTTTCCTCCCCTCGAAAATTCCGCTCGTCCAGGCGCCGATGGCGAGCGCGCAGGGTCCCGAGCTGGCAATCGCCGTCTGCCGCGCGGGCGGGCTTGGCTCGTTGCCGGCGGCCATGCTCGCCCCGGACCGTCTGCGCGAGCAAATCGCCACCGTCAGGGCCGCGACGATCGCGCCTTTCAACGTGAACTTCTTTTGCCACGTGGAGCCCGCGCCCAATGCCGAGATCGAGGCACGCTGGCGCAAGCGGCTCGCACCCTACTATGCCGAGGCCGGCATCGATCCATCCCCCGTTCCCGCAGGGCCGGTCCGCGCGCCCTTCGACGAGGCGCTGTGCGCCGTGGTTGAAGAGACGCGGCCGGCGGTCGTAAGCTTTCATTTCGGCTTGCCGCCCGCTGAGTTGCTTTCGCGCGTTAAGGCGACCGCAGCGCTGATCCTGTCATCGGCCACGACCGTCGCCGAGGCGCGGTGGCTCGAGCAGCACGGAGTTGACGCAATCATTGCGCAGGGCCGGGAGGCAGGCGGGCATCGCGGCATGTTCCTGTCCGACGACATCGACGCCCAACCGGGTCTGATCTCGCTTCTGCCGCAAGTGCGCGACGCCGTGCGTTTGCCGGTCGTGGCGGCCGGCGGAATCGCCGACGGGCGCGGAATCGCGGCGGCCTTCGCGCTCGGAGCGGACGCGGTCCAGATCGGCACCGCTTATCTTCGCACCCCGGAGGCGACGATTTCGCCGCTACACCGCGCCGCGCTCGCGAGCGCCAGAGACGACGCAACACGGCTGACGAACGTGTTCACCGGCCGGCCCGCCCGCGGTCTCATCAATCGGTTCGTGGCCGAGGTCGGACCGATGTGCGAGGACGCGCCGCAGTTCCCCTTGGCGGCGGGAGCCGCGGCGCCGCTGCGGGCTGCGGCCGAGAAACTCGGCAGCAGCGACTTTTCCCCGCTCTGGGCAGGCGAGTCCGCAGCGCTCGCACGCGACGAGGGCGCCGAGGCGCTGACCGGGCGGCTATGGGCGGACGGGCGGCAGGTGATGTCAGGGCTGAGAGTCCGTTTGAAAACTGGTTGAAAGGGTTTTTCGGCTGTGATTCAAGCTTGGGATGTGGACCCGAGCGACGCGCGGCCGAATGGCCAAGATCGAGAAGAAGACCAAGCGTTATCCGAGCGACTTGACCGATGAGGAGTGGGCGAGGATTGAGCCTTTTCTTCCTCGCGCGTCGAAGTCGGGGCGCCCTGTCGAGGTCGATTTGCGGGAGGTGTTGAACGCAATCCGTTACATGGCGCGTTCGGGCGGGGGATGGCGGATGCTGCCGAATGATTTCCCGCCCTGGCAGACCGTCTATTGGTGGTTTCGACAATTCGTGCGTCGGTTCCTGTTTCAGACGATCCACGATGTCGCGCTGATGCTCGACCGAGAGCGCGTGGGACGCGAAGCAAGCCCAACCGGGGGCGTCATCGACAGCCAGTCGGTCAAAGCTCCGGAAGCGAAAACAAGGGGATACGATGGGGGCAAGAAGATCGTGGGTCGCAAGCGCCACATCGCCGTCGACACCGATGGCCGACTCTTGATGATCAATCTGACTCCGGCCGACATTTCCGACAGCGCCGGGGCTCAAATGATCCTGGACGGTGTCCGCAAGCGCTGGCCGTGGCTGAAGCATCTGTTCGCCGACGGGGCCTATGACCGCACCCAACTCATGGATAAGGCCGCCTTCCGCGATTTCACTATCCAGATCGTCAAGCGATCCGACACCGCCAAGGGTTTCGAGGTCCTGCCGCGTCGATGGGTCGTCGAGCGAACGTTCGGATGGATGACGCGATGGCGCCGTCTCGTGCGTGACTACGAGGAACGCATCGACTGTTCCGAAGCCATGATCCACGTCGCTCTCGGAAGCATCCTGCTCAGGCGAATTGCTCACGAATAGGTGTTCTCAAACGGACTCTGAGCGCGCGGTGGAACGGTTGAGCTGAAACGCAGCGCGGGCAGCGAACCCGGGCCAGAGCGCGAGGCGCGCCGACTGAGCGATCAGTCGCTGCGGCCACCCTCCTTTGAGGCAGAGCGTCATTGCCAAAGGCCGCTTCCGAAGTGTGATCTCGCTCACAGCAGAGCTCCCGAATATGACCTAAGGGGAAGACGAAAAGGGCAGATCGGCTAGGGTTTGCAGACGCTGTTATAGGGTGTCCACTGAACGATCCAATAATTCTCGTTCCGTTGCCGGGGAGGCTACGATGGGAGCGGCGCTTAATCAGTCGAGTGAGCTCCAGACACTCTTTGAGCAAATAATCCACTACGGCGAGTGGATGGTTTCAGCCTCGCTATTATTTATTGTGGCTTGGGTTAAGTTCAATTCTCCACCAACTAACAGATCTGGAACAACTTTCGCCCTATTTTTCTTTGGCGTCATCTTTTACTATTGTATGATTTTAACGCTTTGGATTATTATAACCATCGTGATTAGCCAAAGCAGTATCGGCCTAAGTTATTTTGGTAAGATCGAACTCAATCCCAGCGGTCAAACCCAGATCGAGCAATACAAACCAATTTTTGCTGCGCTGATCATTGTGGTCGCTTCTCAATTCCAAGCGGTACACCGAATTGATGAAGCGGCCCGCGCGTTTTGTGTGAGCTTGGCGGCTATACCTCGCGAAGCAGACCGGATAGCGCTCGAACTCACACAAACGGGTTTCTTGCCGAAAAGCAAAGACCTTCAAGCACAGGTTGCAAAGTTCATCTTAGAGAATGTCGGCTCAAAGGCATTAGAATTCGCAGGGGAATCTACGCTCCAAGCGCGATTCACAAGAACAGTTGGCTTGTATTATTTGTTCATCGCGCCCAAAAACTGCGGAACGCCGTTGTCCTTTCCTGCGAGCCCGCACGCGCGATCGTCTTACGCCGCGATTATGCAGCTCAGCGAGTCCATCGTGAGGCGCGCCGAAGAGGGTTATGAAGAATTGATGCAGGCTGGCCTTGAGTATTTCGGCTCGGACCGTCCCGCCAAGGAAGCGAAGAATGGACTCAGCCGGACAATTGCCGATGAATCCAACCTGATCTGCAGCTTGATCGCCAGATACGTCCTCTATTGTGACAAGACTGCCGTCGGACGACGCCACCGACTTGCAAATATGGGGTTCGATCCGTCCCATCCAATGCCAAGCTTCGGACTCGATAAGTGGGCAATGACGAACGTTGCCGTTATGGCGCTTAGCGCTCTCATCATGACGATGACGCCAGGAGCGAGATCGATTGGCAGCGGCGCGGTCCTCAGCATCGCCACCACGTTCGCCATATCGATTGGGTTCGCGGTCATGGGGTCGATCCTGGTCGCCCAGCGCTTCATCGAGCGGCGAGAAAACAGCGGATCAGCATTCCCTCCATTTGCCGAACTGCTTCTCGCTGGGCTTATCGTAGCAGGACTCGCGGTCGTGCTGCGTATTGCCATACCGCTTATTCCAGCGATTCTTAACAACGGCATCGCTGGCTTCCAAGATGTCATTACCCAGTTCACTCAACGCTGGCCTGGCATCATCGTACCGTTTACTTGCACCATTTCGCTAGGCCTTCTGTGCTCCTATCTCGGGCCTCTGGAGTGGGGGTGGCCACGCGTTTCGGTGGTGGCGGCAATCGGAAATGGTTTTGCCTTTATGGTGGCAGGGCTCCTTCTTGCCTCACTGCTCTCTGATGATGTGCTAGCACAATTCTACGTCTATCCGGGGCAGGCCCGGATGATTATCGTCGTGAGCACCAGTTCGATTGGCGCGGTGATCGGCGCCATGGTTCTTGTCGCTTTCCGGAAATCCGAGCTTGCGCGTAAGGATGTCGCGGCGCGCCTCGCCAGCACGCCCTTTCCTGTTCTTCCAGAATTCCGCTCGCCGGCCATGATCGGCGAGATCGGAGTCGCGCCCCGCTCCGAAGCGCCACAAAACCTGGGCGGCTATACCCACGCGAACGTCGAGGGATTGGAGGGGAAATACCTCTGCCTCAGGCCAGCGTTTTCGTCGGCGGGCGTCATCACTGCCTACCTCGTGACGATCCGCTGGGAAGACGCGGAATCTTGTCTAATATTTGAGGAACAAGGTCGCGTCGACGCGACGTACACGCAGCGAGGACGCATCTACGTTCCAGACGGAAAGCCCTACATGAGCCTGGTGACGACCGAGAGAGGCGCTGTCCGCGTCATCATGGTGTCGCGCCCCGTCGGTCTGACGTCCGCACGCGGTCTGATCATCACCCTATCGAATCCGGGCGGCATGCAATTCACTCCCGTGAGTGCCCCGATCGTGCTGAAGCCCATTACAGACGCGGCGCCGAAACTCGGCTTCATCAGAGCAGATTCCCCCAGCTACATCGCCTACCTGCAAGAGCTCGAAGCGGTGATGCCCGACTATGCTTTTTTTGCTCCGGCGTCACGTGGCGGCGCCGCCGAGGAGACCCACTCAACGAAGCCAACTGAAGAAGTGCGCTTGACCGTGGTGCGGTGAGCTACAGCCACCGGACGTTGTGATACGGATTTACGACAATCTATTGCGTAAAATCAGAAACTAAGCTAAGCTGGCTCCATGAACAATCCTTGCCTTCCACAGGCCAGAATTGTGGCTATCGCGACCGGAGCCTCGAACGTAAGGGCAAAACCGGCACGAAAAAACTTTCGCGAAAAATCCCGCGTAACCCATTGATAAGTTTCGATTCAGACGAGAGAATCCAAGGAAATCCAAGGAAATCCAACCCTCATGAATGGGGGTTTTTGCGGCGAAACAGCCACGGGCCAAGAAAATCCAAAAGGGTCGATCGTTTCCAATCTCGCGCGCTCGCGGCGATCTTCTCGCCTGCGCTAGCCCGACGGACGCCGGCGCGCAGTAGGCTACGCTGCTCTCTTCATGTCCTTCGGCAGAGGCCCACTCTCCGCTTTTGCGGCGGAGCGCGGCGGCGGCCCACCATCGTTGTCGCGCTGAGGCGGATGAGGCCTTCCGCTAGCTACTCCGCCGCCGCCGTCTCCCGCTTCGGCGCGCCATAAGTGTCGGGAATCTTGTCGGCGTAGCCAGCGACGAAGTCGTGGTCGTGATCGACCTCAGTCGCCGGCTTGAGCGCTTCGTCCGTGTAAGCCGCGCCGTCCTTGTCGCCGAGTACGCGGCGCAGGATCGAGCGATAGCGCAACGCGAGCGCGGCCCACTTTCCGGCAACGGACAGAAAGTCCCACGCCCGCCAGGGATAGAAGACAAGCGGATTCAGAACAGGCAAGCCGTGCCTGCGCTGGGTCCTGATCTTGCGCCGCACATAGCCGAACTGCAGTGGGTGCACGCGCTCGATCCGTGACGCCCCGGAGAACACAGTCATCGCATCGGTGATCTTTCGCGGACTGATGCCGCTCGCGACCGCACGGCGCAGCACGGTCTCGACATGCGCCTCTGAGTAATAGCGCTTCCAGGCGTCGCGATAGACGCCACGCCAAATATCCGCCGACATGATCGGGTGCTCGGCGCAGACATGTTCGAGGTCGTAATTGTTCATGTCGCCTTCCATCCACGCGCCCTTGAGATGCAGGGTCTTGTGGTCCTCGGAGCCCGGCAGCGGCGTGAGGAAGAAGAACTCGAGAATGTCGATCGGCAGTTCGCGCTTGATGGTGTCGATGTCGCGGGCGATCGATTCCGGCGTGTCGGTCGGAAATCCAAGGATGTAGCCCGCCCAGGTCATGACCTTCGCGCGCCGCCACATCTGCAGCATCTCGCGATATTCCCAGATCTTATTCTGGCGCTTCTTCGCGCCCATCAGCGACGCAGGGTTGATGTTCTCAAGTCCGATGAAAACCGCATTGCAGCCCGCTCGCGCCGCCTTTTCGATAAAGCCTGGGATCTTGTGGCAGAGCGTGTCGACCTGCAGCAGGAGCCGGATCCGAAAACCCTGATTCTCACGCAATTCGATCAGGCGATCGAGGATCGGCTCCCAGTTGCGGTTGCGGGCGAAATTGTCGTCGGTGACGAAAAAGCGCGTGACGCCCTGCGCGGCATTGGCGCGCACGATCGCTTCAACATCGTCCGGGGTCCGATAGCGCGATTTGCGGCCCTGAACGTTGATGATGGTGCAGAAGCTGCACTGGAACGGGCAGCCGCGGCCCGCGTCGAAGCTAGTGTAGTGCCCGGCGACCCTGGTCACGACCTCGCGCGGCAGCACAGGTATCGCGGCCGCGGCCATGTCCGGCATGTCGTTGAGATAATTGTAGACAGGTTTCGGCTTGCCCGAATCGACGTCCTTCAGGAAGTCCGCGAGTCGCCCCTCGCCCTCCCCTGCGTAAAGGATCATGCCCAACGCCTGGGCCTCTTTCAGGTCCGGCGGCAACTCCGGCAGCATGGCGATGCAGCCCGAGACGTGGAAGCCCCCGACTGCGACCGTCACGCCCTGCTTCCGAAACTGGCGGCCGATATCAAGCGCGCGCGGAAACTGATTCGATTGCACGCCGACCAGAGCGACCATGCCGCTGTCGGCGAGAATACGCTTGGAAACCGCGGGAAAATCGATGATCGTGTTGCACTCGTCGTAGATTTCGAACTCGATTTCGACGTCGGGGCCAAGAACGTGGGCTTCGGCGCATTCCAGCAACAGGCCGTAGACGCTGGCCAGGCTGTTCGAGGGGATTGTCGAGCGGCGCCACTGGATGACATAGCCGTCGTCGTCGTAATGCGACGGCTTGATCATGACGATCGTGAACTTGCGCTTGGCCATTAAGCCCTCATGAGAGGTTTACGCCCTCGTCATTTCGTCGTTTAAAGCAGGTACCGCCTTAGAGAGGCCCGGGCAACTCCAATTCCGCGGGGCGGCAGCCTAGGCCCGATGCTCACTCGACCGTGGCGGAGGCGCCACCGCCCGCATACGGAGGAAACATGAATTACGCAGTCGAACCGTCTGAAGCGGTCGGAATGAGCGCCCGGCGCCTCGAGCGTGTCGGTCCGGCGATGCAGGCCTATGTCGATCGCGGCGTTTACGCAGGCGTCAATACGCTGATCGCCCGGCGCGGCAGAATCGTGCACGCCGGCGAATTCGGCTGGCGCGACAAGGAGGCTGGCGCGCCAATGGCGGCCAACACGATCTTCCGCCTCTACTCGATGACCAAGCCAATCATCTGCACAGCGTTGATGACGCTGCTCGAGGAGGGGCGCTTCAGGCTGATCGAACCGCTGGCGAAATACATTCCGGCTTTCGGGGCCGTGAAGGTTTTGGAGGCCGACGGAAGCCTGGTCGCTCCGGTCCGCCCAATCCTGATCCGCGACTTGATGACGCATATGAGCGGCCTCTCCTACCATTTCGTCGAGGAAGCCGGCGTCGGCAAGATGTACACGGAAGCCAAGCTCTTGGCCGCACACCACACGCTTGAGGCTGCCATTGACGATCTGGCGCGGTTTCCGCTCGCGTTCCAGCCGGGTTCGCGATGGCGCTATAGTGTCGGCATCGACGTCGCGGCGCGGGTGATCGAGGTGATTTCTGGCCGTCCACTCGGCGCTTTCTTACGCGAACGCCTGTTCGAGCCGTTGGGCATGACCGACACGGCCTTCGGCGTCCCGCCCGAAAAGCTGGACCGTGTGGCCGCGATGTACGGCCGTCCGGACGTGATGACGCCGGGCACAACCATGGGCAGCGAGTTTGCGGCTTGGATGGCGGGCGTCAACGACCGCATCGACGTATCGAAGTCTTACCCGGTCGATTCGCCGGATCTGTTCGTGCGTGGAGGCCATGGCCTCTTCAGCACCATCGGCGATTATTTCCGCTTCGCCCAGATGCTGGCCAATGGCGGCGAGCTGGACCGGGAGCGCGTCATCGGGCGCAAGACGCTCGAGCTCATGCACGCGAATTACGTGCCGGCGTCGCTCCTGCCCCTCGAGATCGGCGGCCTGCCGATGCCCGGCTATGGCTTCGGGCTCGGCTCACGAGTCCTTTTGGATGTGGCGCAATCCAGCGCGCCCGGCTCGGTTGGCGAGTTCGGCTGGTCGGGGGCGGCGAAAACCCACTATTGGGTCGATCCGAAGGAAGAGGTCGTCGGCCTCTTCATGACTCAGTCGATGATGGGCTTCGACCTGCCGGAATTGGACCTGCGCGCGCTCGCCTATCAGGCGATCGAGGATTAGGGCGGGTTAGTCCTGGGAGGACGACGCCCAGCCGCCCCCTTGCCAGCCGACCCATGGCGGATTGGCGCCTCTAGAGTATGATGCGGTCGGATCGAAACGTCATTGCGAGGAGCAAAGCGACGAAGCCATCCAGGAGCCGCGGAGCGCCCGGCGACTCCTGGATTGATTCGCTTCGCTCGCAATGACGATCGTGCCCACTAAGCTCAAGGACCTGCCAGTTGCGCATCGCCACCTGGAACGTCAATTCGGTCCGCCAAAGACTGCCGCACCTCCTTGCCTACCTAAAGGAGGTTCAGCCCGACGTTCTTTGCCTGCAGGAAATCAAGTGCCTCGACGAGCAGTTTCCGCGGATGGAGATCGAGGAGCTTGGCTACAACATCGAGACTCACGGGCAGAAGACTTTTAACGGCGTCGCCATTCTCTCCAAGCGGCCGTTCGAGGTCGCGCGCGGCTTGCCGGGCGACGAGAACGACTTGCAGTCGCGCTATATCGAGGCGGTTGTCCCGGCCGGAGACGGCGTGGTGCGGGTGGCGAGCATCTATCTTCCCAACGGCAATCCGGTGGGCACCGAGAAATATCCCTATAAGCTCGCCTTCCTTGAGCGGCTCATTATCCACACCCGCGAGCTTCTCGAATACGAAGAGCCGCTGGTGCTGGCGGGTGATTTCAATGTTATTCCCGACGGCCGCGACGCCACGCGTCCTGAGGATTGGGTCAACGACGCGCTGTATCTGCCTCAAACGCGGTTCAAATTCCGCGAGCTCATATCGCTCGGCCTGATCGACGCGCTGCGCGCGACGACGGACGCTGCGGGCCTCTACAGCTTTTGGGATTATCAGGCGGGCGCCTGGCAAAAGAACAACGGCATCCGCATCGATCATCTTCTTCTGTCGCCTGAGGCCGCTGACAAGCTGCAATCGGTGACGATCGACAAGGAGATGCGCGGACGCGACAAAGCTTCCGACCATACGCCCGTGCGGATCGACCTGGCCGCGTGAAGCAACGCCGCGAGAGGGGGGCGCCATGGAACTGTCTCGTCTGTTCGACCTTAGCGGTAAGACCGCGCTGGTCACCGGGTCCTCCGAAGGACTCGGGCTTGCGATGGCGCGCGGCCTCTCGGCGGCTGGCGCAAGACTCATACTCAACGGCCGCGACGAGCAGAAGCTGGCGAATGCGGCAAAGTCGTTTGCGGATGACGGCCTTAAGATCGAAACGCGCCCCTTCGATGTCGCAGACGAGGGGGCGGTCATCGCAGCCTTCGAGCATTTCGACGCGGCAGGCGTCGAGATCGACATCCTCGTCAACAACGCCGGCATTCAGCTTCGCAAACCAATGGTGGATCTCAAGACCGACGAATGGCGTCGTGTGATCGAAATCCATCTCACCGGCGCATTTCAGGTCGGCCGAGAGGCGGCGAAGCGCATGATCGCGCGCGGTCGCGGGGGCAAGATCATCAACATAGCCTCGCTCGCGAGCGAAGTCGCTCGGGCGACTATCTCCCCTTACGTCGCCGCGAAGGGCGGCATAAGAATGCTGACCCGCTCGATGGCGGCCGAATGGGCGCAGCACGACATCCAGGCCAATGCGATCGGTCCCGGCTACATCGCGACCGAAATGAACCGGGCGCTGCTCGACGACCCTAAGTTCGACGCCTGGGTCAAAGGCCGCACGCCGTCGGGGCGGTGGGGCAAGCCGGATGACCTCATCGGGGTCACCGTTTTCCTCGCCTCGTCGGCCTCGGATTATGTGAACGGGCAGATTATCTATGTCGATGGCGGGCTGCTTGCCGTGATATGATCGCAAGTCATGACTGCGGCGCAGCCAACAATCAGCGGTTCAGCCGGCGCTCCGTTCACGGAATGGTTGCGCGCCGCGACCCCAGCCCTCCTGTTCGGCCTAAGGATGTGGGCTTCCGTTTGTCTTTCCCTTTGGGTGGCCTTCGCGCTTGAGCTGAGCGAGCCCTCCTGGGCTGCGACGACGGCGGCGCTGGTCTGTCAGCCAGTGCTCGGCGCATCGCTGCGCAAATCGATGTTCCGAATGATCGGAACCGTGATCGGCGCGATCGCGATCGTGGTCCTCGCCGCCTTTTTTCGCCAGGATCGGGTGAACTTTCTCATCGGACTTATGCTCTGGTGCGCGGCCTCCGGCTTCGTCGCGACGGTGCTGACAAATTTCGCGGCCTATGCGGCGGCGCTCGCCGGCTACACCGCGGCGATTATCGCGATCGACGTGCTTGGGCCGGTCGGAAGCACGAATGGAATTGTCTTTATCTTCGCCATCGACCGCGCGCTCGAGATCTGCATCGGCATCGTCTCCGCAGGCGTCGTGCTCGCGCTGACCGATCTCGGGCGCTCAAGACGAAAGCTCGCAGCGGAATTCTCGGCCTTGTCGAGCGTGATCATGAATGGGTTCATCGAATGTTTTGCGTCCGCCGGCGAAAGCCTAGACCAGCTTCAGGCCCTGCGACGCGAACTCTTGCGGCGCGTTATTGCGCTCTACCCCATGATCGACGCGGCAATCGGCGAGGCCTCCGACCTGCGCTATCATTCCACGGTTCTGCAACGGGCAGTCACCGGCCTCATGGAGACGGTCTCGGCCTGGCGCAAAGTTGCGATCGCGATCGCGCTCAATGGCGATGCTATGATCCACCAGGAGGCCAACGCTGTTCACGACCAGCTCCCGCGCGCGCGGCTTTCGCCAGACGCAACGGGTTCAACCGAGGAACCGGCGGCGTTACGCGACGCGTGCTGCTCGGCCGTGCGGTCGCTGACGCGCTTTGACGCGCAGACGCCGATGCAGAGGCTGCTGGCGGATAATGCCGCCGCCGGAATGCTCGGCATGGCGCGCGCCCTCAATGGCTTAACGGGCGTGATCGACCCCCGCGACGTTGTCGGTGTCCGGGGAAGCGCGCGATTGTACGTGGCCGACTGGCTGCCAGCGTTCGTCAACGCGACGCGCGTCCTCTTCGCGGTCGGAACGATCTCGCTTTTCTGGGTCGTGAGCGCCTGGCCGAACGGCGTGGCGGCGATCACGTTCTGCGCCGTGATCGTCATCCTTCTGCCGCCTTCCGGAGATGCGGCTTATTCCGCATCGGTGATGTTTCTCCACGGAAGCGCGTTGAGCGCGGTCCTCGCCGCTATCGTCGTATTCGGGCTTCTGCCGCAAGTGATCACGTTTCCAACGCTCTGTCTGACCCTCGGGCTTGTGCTCGTGCCGTTGGGGTTTCTGAATGCGCGGGGGTGGAAGCCGATGCTCTTCTTCGCGGCAGCGGTCAATTTCCTGCCGATGCTCAACATCACAAACGGCATGACTTATGACGGGTCGGCGTTCTGGAACGGCGCGATCGCCATTCTCGCCGGCATCGCGTTTGGCGTCGTCGCCATGCTCGTGATCCCGCCGTTGTCGCCGGCCACCCGCACCCAAAGGCTGCTCGCGTTGACGCTCGCCGATCTGAGACGCCTGGCGAAACGGGCCTCGCCGGGTAAAGCAAGGACGTGGGAAGGTCGCGGCGTCGCCCGCCTGCTTGCGCTGCCCGACAAGGCCGAGCCGGTCGAGCGCGCCGAACTCGCCTCGGCCGTCGCGGTCGGCAAAGAGATTGTGCGCCTTCGCCACATAGCGCCGCGCTTTGTCCCAAGCGCGATGGTCGACGCGGCGCTCGCGGCGTTAGCTGACGGGCGAAGCGGCGAGGCGGTGGAGCGTCTTCACGACATCGACCGCCGGATCGCCGCCCTGCCCCGCGCGGCAACCCGCATTCCGTTGAGCCTCCGAGCCAGCATCCTGGTCATTTCGAGCCAGCTTTCCCAGTTTGCGTCTTATTTCGACCGGCAGCTCCAATGAGATTCAACGAGATCAACCTTTTCGGCCTTTACGTAGCGCCGATCGCGGTGATCCTCGGCGTCGCCTGGGTGGTCTACCTTCTGCTGAGACGCGCGGGCGACCGCATCGGCCTGACCGAGCAAGTCTGGCATCCGGCGCTGTTTGAGCTCGCGCTCTATGTTATGATCGTCTCGTCGATTGTCCTTGTCATGGCGCACTGGGGGCGCTGATGTCCCGCGTCGAGTTGAACGCCAACGTCATTGGGACCGCGCCTGCGATCAAGCGCCGGTCGGCCCTGGCGTCCGTGCACGCTTTGCCTGTTCTGGTGACTCTGGCCGTTGTTGCGCTTGCGGCGCTGCTCGGCTGGGGTGCCTGGCAATATTACATGGGAACGCCTTGGACGCGCGACGGCGCGGTGCGCGCCTATGTCGTGAAAATCGCCCCGCAGGTGGCGGGCGAGATCGTCAAATTGCCGATCGTCGACAACCAGTTCGTCCACAAGGGCGATCTCTTGATGCTGATCGACCCGAGGAACTACACCATCGCCGTCCGTCAGGCGCAGGCCGTGGTTGAGCAAGCGCAGGCAGTCGCCGACAACGCGCGCGCTGAAATGATCAGACGCGAGAAGCTTAACGACATCGCGGTCACCATGGAGGAGCGGCAGACCTACATTAGCCAGGCGACCACCGCCGAAGCCACTTATCAAACCGCGCTCGCGAATCTCGAGCAGGCGCGCATCAATTTCACGCGCACGCAGGTCCGCTCCCCGGTCAACGGCTATGTCACCAATCTTTCGGCGCAGCTTGGAAACTATGCCGACGTGGGAAGCCTCCAGCTTTCGATCGTCAATTCCGACTCGTTCTGGGTCGACGCCTATTTCGAGGAAACGGCGCTGAGCCGCATCCATGAAGGCGATGCGGCGACGATCAAACTGATGGGCTACTCCCCCTTGCTGCGCGGCAGAGTTCAGGGGCTTTCGCGCGGAATCAACGTCCCCAATTCGACGCCGGACGCTTCGGGGCTTGCTTCGGTCAATCCGATCTTCACCTTCGTCCGCCTTGCCCAGCGCGTGCCGGTCCGCATTCACATCGACGAGGTTCCGGAGGGCGTTAAGCTTGTCGCCGGCATGACGGCGACGGTGCAGATCGAACCCTTTAAGGCGCAGCCGATCTCAGACTCCAAACCCGCGTCTGGGAAAGTGGGCCAAGCCGACGTGCAGCCCGCTTCGTTCCAGACGCTAGCCGACGCGCCGCCCCAGACCGCCCCTCCGAGAGCGGACAAACAGGCGGCGACAAGTCCGGCTGCGCCCACGCAACCCGCCAGTTCGCCAGCGACGCAAGCGGCTCAACCGCAAAGCGCTGCGCAATCGGAGACGCCCGGTTCGGGCACGAGCGAACTGTCGGTGGCTATTCCGCCCTCGCCGCAGGCCACCGCCGCGGCGGATGCGGCTGCCGCCGATCTCAAGACGCTCCAACAGCAGATCGCCGCCAATCCGCCGTCCGGCGGCGGCTCCGCCAAGAGCGACGGCGGAATGTCGTCCAGCGAATTTCTGGGGCAGACCTACGACCTTTTCGGCGGTCAAAGCGTAACGCCCTCGCCAAGGCCGCGATCTCCCGAGGCGATCCGTAGGCGCGCCCGCTCCCGGTGGCGTCATTTGCCGCCGCGTTCGCCGTAGCCACCCGCTACACTGCGGGACTAACCATTCTCCTGAGTTTTGTGGACGTCGCGATTGCGCATCTGCGACAAGGCTCGACGCCTCATTAAGTCTAGGCCGTTCTTGAAGTTCCGTACCTGATTACCGATTGAGAACCTGGCTTAGGCTTGCGAAAGTCCCGGCCTGGCGAGGACCTCCGGTCCAGCGCGCGACGACCGCGAGGCGTTTGACTTCCCCACTCTGAAAGGCGCGCAGGAAGACGTCGTAGGTCTTGAAGGACACGCAGCCGTTGGAATCGCCATTCGGGCCCAGCATGTAGGGGTGCGCGAGCAGTCCAACGCGATTGAAGGTGAACCCTGCCCCGATCGGGTTCAGACGCAGCGCCTGAACCCCATGAAAAATCGATTCGCGCAGCGTGAGTTGATAGACGCCCGGGGGCGTCGCCCCGTGATCGCGCTCATCCACGAAACGGGGATCGTCTATCCTGTCGCCGAGACCCGAATGGGCTTCCAGACGCATGCCGTTCGGCAGATATACGGTATGCGCCGAGATGTCGTAGACCGCGGTCGACTGGTCATAACCGGTCGGGGGATTGGCGGGCGGCGCCAGGGGCCGGGTCGGCGGCAGCGGCGCGAGAACGGCAGGCGGACTTGCCTCTCGAGACGATGGCTGCAGCTCGACAAGCGGGCTCGAATCCGGCGGCGGCACAATTTCGAGATTGTCTTCCTGAGGAACGCCAATTTGGATCGGCGGCGGTTCGAGCCTGGCAAGGCGCTCCTCGGGACCGATCGTCTGGTCGACAGAATTCGAAGTCGCAGCCGCCAAGGGAGGAGGTGCTACCTCGAGCGCCGGCAACGCGGCCGCAGCCGTTTTCGGCGCGGGGGCTGGGCGCAACGTGAGCGATACAACAAATCCCAACAGGCCCACGGCGACGACGGCAAAGCCGATCCCGAGAACGATCGGAAGGACGAGCGATCGACGGGGCTTGGGAACAACGCCAGTCGACGTCGCGTGTTCCCGTTCCCGGGCAGGTGAATTGCGACCGGGATCGTCAGGCGGGGGCGGAGCCTGCCGCCAAGTCGGATATGGCTTTTGTCCGGCGAACAGGACGAGGCCCTCGTATTTCCTCTGCGCCGCACGCTGCCCCGAGCCGCGCCAGGCAGAAGCAGCAATCTCCCCAGTAAGCACGAATAGTCCGAGGTCTTCAATCCAGCTGTGATCCCGATCACAGCGCCGCGAACGCGGCCCGACACTTTGGTGCTCGACTCTATTCGGATCTAAAAGGCGGGAGAGAACCGTTTGGCCATGGCGCCCGAGACCTCGGCCTCCGACAAGCGACGGCGATTTGGCGCCGGTTTCCGATCAGGCCACGGATTTCTCAAATTCCCCTTGCCGAACAAGGCGTGAACGACTAGGGTTTGTTCGCGATTTGTTTTAGCCAAAATCGTTGATTTGCCCGACTGTACTTCGACGGCGAATAGGGGCGGTTACTTGGAGACCGAGATGCTTACCAAAAAGCAGAGCGAGTTGTTGCGTTTCATCCATGAGCGCCTGCAGGACGCGGGCGTGCCCCCGTCGTTCGACGAAATGAAGGAGGCGCTGGAGTTGCGCTCGAAATCGGGAATTCACCGCCTCATCATGGCGCTCGAGGAGCGCGGTTTCATTCGCCGGCTGGCCAATCGGGCCCGCGCGATTGAAGTTTTGCGGTTGCCGAAGTCGGCGACAGTCGCAACTCCCAGGTTGCAGAGATTCTCGCCGAGCGTGATCCCGGGCAATCTGGGTCGGGTGCGGCCCCTTGCGCCGACGCGCGACGCCGACGACCACCCTGCAGTCATGGTGCCGATGATGGGCCGGATCGCCGCCGGCACTCCGATCTCGGCCATCCAGACGCGGCTTCAAACCTTGGCCATGCCGCCGGAATTCCTAGGCAGCGGCGAGCACTTCGCCCTTGAGGTGCGGGGCGATTCGATGATCGAGGCCGGCATCCTCGAGAACGACACCGTCATCATTCGCAAACAGGACACAGCTGAGACGGGCGAGATTGTCGTCGCGCTGATCGACGAGGAGGAAGCAACCCTCAAGCGATTGCGCAAACGGGGCGCCTCGATTGCGCTGGAGGCTGCAAATCCGGCCTACGAAACGCGGATCTTCGGGCCGGACCGGGTCCGTGTCCAAGGGAAAATGGTGAGCTTGCTGCGCAGGTACTGACGGGGCGAAAGAAGAAAAGGGTGGCCGGCCGAACGCGGATGTGGAGACGCTCCATGTCGCGTTCAGGCCGGCCGGCCCTACGGCTCCCGGGGTTGCGGCGGACCGGGGCCGCTGGGCGTCGCCGCCAACGCTGTGCTGACGGACAATCGAATAATACACCTGAGGCATGGATATACAACAGTAATCTGAGCATTCAATTCAACGTCGTCGTATTTACCTAAATAAATTCAGCTAATCCTTACGTTACGTAAGTTAAAACCATGGCTTACGGCGATTTACACACAAGTATAGGGTTGACGGGAAAGCATATATTTTAGGCCGCTGGGAACAGCGCAGCCTGTTGACGAGGCCTTGGGCCGCTCTTGCCCGACCCCTCCGGACGCGTCACGATGCGTCAAGGAGATGATTCGTTGGCAGTGGACGGGTTTAGCGCCGATTTCGACCTCGCTCAGGCGACGGGCGAGCCCGCGTTCACCGTCGACCTCGATGGTTTCGAGGGACCGCTCGACCTCCTGTTGGAGCTCGCCCGGCGGCAGCGGGTCGACTTGGCGCGCATTTCCATTCTCGCGCTCGCCGAGCAATATTTGCTGTTCGTCGAAGCCGCCCGCAAATTGCGTCTCGAGCTTGCCGCCGACTATCTGGTCATGGCGGCGTGGCTTGCCTTCCTCAAATCTCGTCTGCTCCTTCCCGCTCCCCCGGAGCCGGAGGAACTGGATGCTCCAGCGCTCGCGGAGGGTCTCGCGCAACGGCTGCGGGCGCTTGCTGCGATCCGCACGGCGGGCGAGCACTTGATGAGCCGGCCCCGTTTGGGGCGCGATTTCTTCACGAGAGGAGAACCGGAGGTTGCCGTCAAGACGTCGGGGCGCATCTCCTATGAAAGCAACCTCTACGACCTGTTGGCCGCCTACGCGCGGCAGAGTCAACGCCACGCGCTGGCGCGCGTGCGCTTCAAAGCGCGCGTGGTCTGGTCGCTTGCCGAGGCTCGCCAGGCCCTAACTCGCCTGGTTGGCGCGCAGGTCGATTGGACGGCGTTCGACAATTTTCTGTTGGAGGCGTGCGTTGCTCCCGACATGCGCCGGAGCGCGCGCGCCTCCACGTTCGCAGCGTCACTCGAACTCGCCCGCGAAGGCAAAATCGAAATGCGCCAGGAAAAGGCTTTCGCGCCAATTTGGCTCCGGCCGACGGAGATCAAACCAGGCGAAGAACGCGCAGCATGATTTTGCCCCTGTCGCCGACTAACGAAGCTGCGCCATATACGCCAGCTCGCGAAGCGCGTGCTTCGCAAGCCTTCGCGGGCTCCTTCATCCAGGAGGATGTGATCCTGTCTCATCAGTCGCAATTCAAGAAAGGCGCTCCATGGGTCGGATGACCGGCGCGGACAATGTCGCGCAACTGTTTCCTTCCGCCGCGCCCAGTGTCTCGCCGGAGGACGTGCGGATCGCCGAGGCGCTGGTTTTCGCCGCCGCGGAGCCGGTGGAGGAGACGGCCATCGCGCAGCGCCTTTCCAAAGGGGCGGACCTCGGAGCGGTGATGGAGGAATTGCAACGGATCTATGAGGGACGCGGCGTCAATCTGGTGCAGGTTGCGCGCCGATGGATGTTCCGCACCGCCGATGATCTTAGCTGGGCGCTGGCCCAGGACCGTGACGAGAAGCGAAAACTCTCGCGCGCGGCGCTCGAAACGCTTGCCATTGTCGCCTATCACCAACCCGTCACCCGCGCCGATATCGAACAAATCCGTGGCGTTGCGGTGTCGAAGGGCGCGCTCGACGTGCTGATGGAGGCGCGCTGGGTGCGCATGCGGGGACGCCGAAAGGCGCCGGGTCGGCCCATTACCTACGGCACGACAACTGAGTTTTTAGTGGAGTTCGGGCTTAACGCGATTGCCGATCTGCCTGGCCTCGACGAGCTCAAGGGCGCCGGATTGTTTGAAGGAAAACTGCCGGCCGGCTATGACGTTCCCCAACCGGACGACGCATCGGCGCTCAGGGCGGACGAGGAGCCGCTCGAAGACTCCCCGCTGGAGCAAGCCTGGGCGCCTGTCGCGCCGGAAGACAGCTGAGCGTCAAGAGCGCCGCCTTCCCCATCACGGGCATTGACGGCGTCAAGAAAGCGCTGACAATGCGCGAGCTCTTAAAGATTGTCACCGTCCATGGAGAGACAATGGTCTCGCGGTTCGCCTTCTATTATTTCGCCACGATCCTCTGCGCCTCTTCCGCAGCGCTTGCCGAAGCGTCACCCGTCTTGCCGCTTGTCTCGCATCGCGCGGCTTATGACATCTCGCTCGCCGATTCCTCGGGTCCGGCGTCGTCTTCCGCTCAGGCGCCGATCTCGGCCGCCGGGCTCATTGCTTACGAATTTCACGGCTCCGCCTGCGAAGGATACACCTCCAATTTCCGCCAGATGACGCAAATGGAACGCAGCGAAGGCGATCCCATTAACATGCAAGTGAACGCCATGTCGTTCGAGGACGGGAAGGGGAAGTCGATGCGTTTCCAGATCGATTCCCGGAGTCCCCAGGAGACTCCCCCTGTCGCCGGCACTGCCACACGCGGCGACAATGACGACATGCGCGTCATGTTGACCAAACCGAAAGCGCAGACGCTGGACTTTGGCCGCGAGGTCCTGTTTCCCACCCAGCATATCGAGCGTCTGATTGAGGCGGCCAAGCACGGCGGCGGCGCCATGCAGGCGCGCGTCTACGACGGCTCCGATACGGGCGCGAAAATCTTTGCGACCATGTCGGTAATCGGAAAGGAAGCGACGAAGCCAGACGAAGATACCCAGACCGCTTCGGCGCTGAGCGGAATACGCCGCTGGCCGGTTGTGATCTCCTACTTCAACGAGGCGTCGGGCGACGCCCCGCCTGAATATACGCTTTCGTTCGACCTCTATGAGAACGGCGTCTCGGGCAGCCTCAAGCTCGACTACGGCGCATTCGCCTTGCGCGCAAACCTTCGCAAGCTTGAGATTCTGCCCGCGACAGCCTGCAAATAGGGGGCGTGCACATCGCGGCGGGATCGTCCAAGCCGCTTCCCGCCTCGTCCTGAGGGCCGCGCATAGCGCGGCGTCTCTGGAGCACGCAGTTAGATCGAACCGCAACTGTCATTGCGAGCTTGAGCCGAAGCAATCCAAGGATCGTAGAGCCCCTTCGTTCCCCGATTGCTCCGTCACTACACTCCTCTGAACGCGCCGCGCCAGCTCACTTGGTCGGCGGCCCGGGCCGGAAGGTGAGGCCTCGCTGCACCGCCGAGGGACCGAACCGGTCGCGCAAAGTCGCAATCGCTGCCTCTCGTGTTTTCTCACGGCCGCTGTCGCGCACGAACATATCGTCTTCGTCCGCGCCGTCGGCAGGCCCAAGCTCCGTTGCGGCGACGCCCAGCAGCCGATAGGCGACGCCATCCGGCTGGGCGTCCAGAAGCGGGCGCGCCGCTGCGAACAGACGCGGCGCGAGCTGCGTAGCTCTGAAGCCGCCGCGGCTGCGCGTTCGAAGAGAGAAATCGGCGAGCCGCAGCTTCAGCGTCACCCCGCTGGTCGCCAGCGACTCGCGGCGCAAGCGCGTGGCGACCCGGTCGCATTGCGCAAGTAAGATGCGCGTGAGTTCCGCCTTGTCGCTGATATCGCGATCGAACGTCGTCTCGGAGGAAACGCTTTTCGTTTCACGCTCGGCATGGACCGCGCGGTCGTCGCGGCCCTGCGCCAGACGCCACAGACGCAAGCCGTCCTCGCCGAGGCGCAAGAGGGCGTCCGGCTCGTCGATCCGCTGCAGATCGCCGATCAGGCGAAAGCCCGAGCGCTCGAGCCGCTCGCGCCCTACCCTGCCTATGCCCCACAGGCGCTCGACGCTTTGGGACGCGAGCCAGGCTTTCGCTTCTTCCCGCGAAAGCAGAGCGAAGCCGCGCGGCTTGTTGAGATCGGAGGCGATCTTCGCCAAAAACTTGCAGTAGCTCAGCCCCACCGAGACCGTAACACCGATGTCGACCTCGACGCCGCGGGCGAAGCGGGCCAAAGTTTCCGCGGCCCCCGCTCCGTTGGATGGCTCGCAACCGGCGAGGTCGAGAAAAGCCTCGTCGATCGACAGCGGCTCGACAAGCGGCGTGAGCGCCATCATCCGCGTTCGAATCTCGCGCCCGACCCGCGAATATTTCGCCATGTCTGGCGAGAGCACCACGGCGTTCGGACAGAGAGCCCGGGCCCGCGACATCGGCATCGCCGAGCGCACGCCGAAGGTTCGGGCAATGTAGCAGCAAGTCGAAACGACGCCTCGCGGGCCGGCCCCGCCAACGATCAACGGCTTGTCTTTGAGGCTCGGGTCGTCACGCTTTTCCACCGCGGCATAGAAGGCGTCGCAGTCGACATGGGCGATCGTGAGGCCCGCCGCGTCTTCGAGGCTGATCGTACGAGGCGAGCCGCAATGGGCGCACCGGGCCGAGCCCTGAGGATCTTTCCTCAGACAGTCGCGGCAGAGGCGCAGCCGAGGCAGCTCCATCAGGTTTCGCTTTCGTATGGCCTGCGGAGAGCCTCATGCGCCCGCGAAACCGCCTCCGGCTTGAGACCGGCGTCGGCGGCAAACTCCACGAGCAGCTTTTCGTCGGCGACCAGATAGTCGAGCACCGAGCCCAGGAACGCCGGATCGGCGGCCGCAGTGCGGAGGTTATCGGGGCCCAATCCGGTTATCCCGAGGAACCGGCTCAGCCGGTCCGCATCGGCGGCAATGAAGGTGAGCGCGCTCACCGCCAGAGATTGGGCGGAATTGGCGCTTGCGGATTGCATCTTTTTCAAGGAATCGCGCATAGTCCGATTCGCCTTTCGTCAATGTCTTGCGCCCAATCTTACCCGGCGCGCCGGCCGAATTCACCCTCCATGGAACGCCCGATGGCCAAGACCGTGCTCATTGTTGAGGACAACGAACTCAACATGAAGCTATTCAACGATCTCGTCGAGACCCGCGGGCATCGAATTGTGCAAACGCGCAGCGGCATCGAAGCGGTCGATCTGGCGCGCAAGCACCGGCCCGATCTCATTCTGATGGACATTCAGCTGCCTGAGGTTTCCGGTCTCGAAGTCACGCAATGGCTGAAGGATGACGAGGAGCTTAAAGGGATACCGGTCGTCGCAGTGACGGCCTTCGCGATGAAGGGCGACGAGGAGAAAATCCGGCGGGGCGGTTGCGAGGCGTACCTCTCCAAGCCGATATCGGTCGCTAAATTCTTTGAGACAATCGATCATTTCCTCGGGCCCGGGTCCACCGAATGACGGCTCGCGTGCTGGTCGTTGATGACGTCCGGTCCAACCGCAAACTGCTCCAGACGAGATTGAGCCTCGAATATTTCGAGGTTCTGACGGCTGCCAACGGGCCCGATGCACTCGCGATCTGCGAAAAGGGTGGATGCGACATCGTTCTTCTCGATGTGAAGATGCCGGGCATAGACGGTTTCGAGGTTTGCCGGCGCCTGCGAACCAATCCGGGCACCGCTCATCTGCCGATCGTTCTCTTGACTGCGTATGACCGCCCGGCCGATCGCATGCGCGGTCTCGAATCCGGCGCTGACGATTTCCTAACCAAGCCCGTCGACGAAATTGCGCTGATTGCGCGCGTTCGCTCGCTGGTCCGGCTCAAGTTTTCGATCGATGAATTGCGCAGTCGCGCCGCGCATAGCGGGGAGACGGGAACGCCGGCGCCCGCCGAAGTTCTGAATCTGGGGGCATCAGAGCGGGGACGGCTGTTGCTGGTGGACGAGCAGCGAAGTTCGCGTGAGCGCATTGCCGGCGCGCTGGGCCCATATCATGACGTGATCCACGCCGAGGAGCCCGGCGAGGCGCTGGTCGCGGCGCGCGAAGAGGCAATCGACCTTATGATCGTCAGTCTCGGGTCGGGCGCGTTCGACGGCTTGAGGCTGTGCAGCCAGGCCCGCTCGCACGAGCGCACGCGCAATCTGCCGATCCTCCTCGTTGCCGATCCGGACGATCGCCCTAAAGTTCTTCGCGGACTTGAACTCGGCGTCAACGACTATCTCACGCGCCCAATCGACCGAAACGAGCTCCTGGCCCGGGTGCGGACAAACATCCGTCAAAAGCTTTATGCGGATCGACTGCGCCAGTCCGTGCAGCAATCGATAGAAATGGCGCTGTACGACGCGCTCACTGGGCTAAACAATCGCCGCTCGCTCGAGCGCCGCCTGCCGGCGATGATCGAAACCGCGCGGGCGAGAGGCGCGCCGCTCGCCATGATGGTTCTCGACATCGACCATTTCAAGCGCGTGAACGACACCTATGGTCACGATGCCGGCGATCGCGTGCTCAAGGGCTTTGGCGCTCAGCTGCAAGAGACCATTCGGAGCGGCGACCTCATCTGCCGTCTGGGCGGAGAGGAATTCGTCGTCGTGATGCCGGGCGCCGACGCTGCCGAAGCGGCGCGCATCGCGGAACGCGCGCGCCGAACAACAGAGAGCCACGAATTCCTGGTCGACGGCGCCGCCGGCTCCGTTTCGATCACGGTCTCGATCGGTCTCGCAGAATGGCGGGATGACTGGAATTACTCTGAGCTTTATCGTCGAGCAGACCGGGCGCTTTACCTATCCAAATCGGCGGGCCGCAATCGCGTCACTCAGGACGCCGCGTAATCCGCAGGGCCGGCGTCGTCGCTACGAGGAAGCGGCCGTCGCTGCGTCATTCCGCCGTAGCGAGTGCTTCTGCACGATTTGCTGCGAGGATCGGCTCGAGTATCGTCTTCGCAATGTGGCGAACGACCGGCACGCACACGCCATCTCCGCAAACATGATAGGCGTCATTGTACCGCTCGGGAAGACGGTAACTGTCGTCTAAGCCCATCAACCTTGCAGCCTCCCGTGGCGAGAGAAGACGGGACTGAACGCGTTCGCCGTTTATGACGAGAATCGACTGACGGGACGAACCGCCTGCGGGGGTACGCAAGCATCCGGCAAGATCATCGAACCGAACCTCAGCCCGTTGACGCTTCACGCCATTCGTATCGGGTCGCGTACGCCGATAAACGCTTCCAACCGTTCGCTTCGCCGACAGCTTGGCCGAAGCAACCTTCGCTAGATTTACGGGCGACATGAGGTTGAGAAGATAGTCCGTCTCCTCCCGCGAATGCCAGTCGACGCTGTTCGGCTTGTCCTCAATAAGGTCGGCAAAGCGGGTATTGCGGACCCGTGGCGTCGGCGGCTTCCACCAAATCCAACGCTTTTTGGTGGATGGAGACAGGCCCGCATAGGCGTCGACGAGCGAGTGGGGATGCCATTCAGGATCCGGGCCGTTCGAAACCCGTTCGGTCGGGGCTGCCTCGCTCCTCGCAATCGCGATGAAGAACACGCGTGGGCGTGATTGAGGGACAAAGCGAGAGGCGTTGATGACAATCGCGCCGAACTGATAGTCCGAACTCGAAAGCGCCGACCCGATGGCGGCGAAATCCTTTCCCGCGTGCGATGTAAGGCAGCCGTACACGTTCTCCAGAACGATGGTGCGCGGCGGCCGTCCTGCCTCCGCGAGTCCGCGCATAAGCCTCCAGAATGGCCAGAAAGTGCCAGATCTGGTGAGAGCCTCGTCACGTTCCCGGCCGAGGCCTTTATAGTCCCCTGCGAGCGAAAGGTCCTGGCATGGAAAGGACGCCCACGCGAGGTCGCTCGGTTCAGACGGCAGATCGTCCAGCGTCAGCCTGGCGACATCCTCAAGCTTGATGTCAGCGTCGCCATAGTTTCGGACATAGGTCGCAACCTTCATCGCGTCGAAGTCATTGGCGAACAGGCAATTCCAAGACTTACCGAGGCCAGCTCGGGCCATGCCTCCGCCAGCGAAGAATTCCAGGAAGGTCAGATGACTTTCACGCATCGCCGACAAGCTGAAGCCGAACGATGATTCGCGCAATGCGCCGCCCGCTGGGGCGCGCTTAAACGACGCCAAGTTCCGCGTTGATCGCCGCAAGCTCGCGCTCGCCACGCTCAAGATCGAAAGGCTGCGGCGCTTTTATGGTAGCTGCGGCAGCTTTGGCGCGGTGCAGCGACACGCCGGACAGCATCGGCGTGGCGGAAGCGACGGCGCGACCCTCTTCCATGTTCCCGTTGCAGTGGAGGACGATGTCAAGACCCGCCTCGATCACCGCTGCGGCGCGCTCTTCGAACGAGCCGGCGAGCGCCTTCATCGATAAGTCGTCGCTCAGAATGAGCCCCTCGAACCCAATCTCTCCGCGCATGATTTCCGCGACCACGATCGGCGACGCCGTCGCCGGGCGACGCGGGTCAATCGCCGTGTAGAGGAGGTGCGCGCTCATCGCCATCGGGAGATCGCGCAGGGCCGCAAACGGCGCAAAATCATGGGCGAGCTCGGTGCGTGCAGCGTCGACAACGGGCAGTTCGTGATGGCTGTCCACGCGCGCCCGGCCGTGTCCCGGCATGTGCTTAATGACGGGCGCGACCCCGCCCGCCAGCAACCCGTCAGCGACCGCACGGCCCATCGCTGCGACACGTTCGGGCCGGGACGAGAAGGCCCGCGAGCCGATCGCATTGTGCATGCCCTCGCCCGCGACATCGAGGACAGGCGCACAGTCGATGGTGATTCCGACTTCGATGAGATCATGAGCGATGAGGCGAGCGACCAGACGCGCCGCGGCCTCAGCCTTGGACGGCTCGAGGCCCGCTTCGATCGCGGCCGCAGCCGGATATGAGCGCCAATGAGGCGGGGCCATGCGCTGGACCCGGCCACCCTCCTGATCGATCAACACGGGCGCGTCGGCGCGCCCAACGCTGTCCCGGAACGACTGCGTCAACTCACGCACCTGATCGCGGTCGGCGATATTGCGCTTGAAGAGGATCAGGCCCCAAGGGTCTTCCTGACGCAGGAAGGCCCGTTCCTTGTCATTGAGCACGAGGCCCGCGCAGCCGCTGATGAAGGCCTTGGGCATTTGCGGCTCCGCGCGGGGGCTGCGAAAAGGCGGGGGCGCTTACGCTTATTTAGCGATGAAGCACTGCCCGCCGTCGCCTTTGAGGCGAGCGCAAAGCGCCGCTGCGTCCGCCTTCGTCAAGCCGCTCACGCGCAACCGATAAATGGTGTCGCCTTTGACCTCCGCCTTATGCACGCCAATGGCGGAGCCGTTGAGTTCGGCGCTGTACTTGCTGGTCAGCCGCGCGGCGACGCTCTTTGCCTCCGCCTCGGATTTGGGGGCGGCTAGCTGAACGGACCATCCGCCAGACGTGGTCGCGGCGGTGGCGTCCACAGGCGCGGCGATCGCTCCAGTCGTCTCGGTCGCATCGACGACTTGTCCGGACTTCGGCTTCTTCGCCGCCTTTTCAGGTTTCGCCGGAGCGCTATTTTGCGCTTCGCCAGGCGGGATCTGAGCCGTCCCGTCGGGCGCAGTCGTATCGGTTTTGCCGACCGCCACGCGCGCCGACGACTTGGGTGAAAGCTTGGTTGGCAAATCAATCTTGGGCGTCGACGGCTGCGGGACGCCAGCCGCTTCGTTTATCGTCTTCGGCGCCTGACTGCTCGGCGCAGGTGCGCTCGGCGCTTCGGCCATCTTGCTCGGCTGCGCGGCAGGCGCCGCTGGGGCTGGCGTGGCGCTCGCGCTGCTTGCCGGCTGATCAGGCGGGCTCATCGAGTTGATCGGCGTTCCGTCCGGCCTGAGTGAGATCGTGCGCACCGGCTTCGGCTCGGGGAACTCCGACGTGATGCCCGTCGGCGGCCCGGCGGCCGGCGGCGGCACAAGCGGCGTGTTGATGGTCGCGGCAAGCGCCGCCGCATCGGTTGAGGCCGAGGGATTGGCCGCCGCGGACGCTGCAGGAGGGTTGTTGACCGCTGCGTGTGCGTTCAAGTCCACAGGCTGTTCCTCGGAATTGACGACTTTGACCGAGGCCGGCTTGCCGTTGTCATGGAGCAGAGTGGCCCCAGCGTCGCTGGACGTGGTGACTGTCTGGTCGGTGGGCGGCGCAACCTTGGTCGGTCCCTGCGCCGCCGCGATGAACGGGGCATCTCTTTTCAGGCCCGGAACCCCACCCCTCAGCGCGAAGACGCCGCCGATCATCGCGACGCCCGCAAGCGCCAGCGCGGAGACGGCGATCTTCCAGCGCATGGGCCGGCGCTCCTCGCCCCGATCTCGTGCCGAAGCGCCGTCGGAATGATGGGCGTCGAACTCGTAGTCCCGCCGCGCCGCGCGATCGGCCTCGGACGCGCCGGGCGCAAGTTCCTCCACCTCATCGTCGAGCGTTGGCCGCAGCGTCCCGGTTTCGATCGAGGTCGAAGGCGCTGCGCGCGCAACCGGGGCCTCGGCGGCGCGCCGCGACGCCGTCTCGCCGTTCGAGATTCCCATGTGCGAGAATTCGACCAGCCGCGACAGCTCCGCGAGCGGATCTTCGGTCTGCGCCTGCTGAGCGCCGGCGGCGCGCAATCGCCGCTCGAATTCGTCGAGGTTGATCTCGTCCATTGCACGTGACCCGGAAGAACTCATGGTACCCTCACTCGTCGCGGATCATACTTAGAGTGGGCGTCAAACGCCGCCCACTAACAAATCCGCTACCGCATCTCCTCGGGGGCGCTAACGCCCAAAATTGACAAGGCAGAGGCCAAAACAAGGCTCACGGCCGCGACCAAAGCTAATCTCGCATACGATAAATTTCGTTCTTTCTCGTTAACAAACCGCAAACGCGGCGCGTCTTTCCCCCGATTCCAATGCGCGTGAAAACGCGTCGCCAAATCATGGGCGAAAAAAGCGATCCGGTGGGGCTCGTGCGCGTCAGCGGCCTGCCGAACAACGCGTGGATATTGCCCAAAGGTTCGCATGAGCTCGCGCTCGCCCTCGTCAGTCAAAAGCGCGAGGTCGGCTTCAGCCAGCGCCTTTTGATCAAGATCAAAGTCTGCAAAGACGACCTTGCCTTGCCGCATGACGCTGCGGGCGCGCGCGTGCGCGTATTGCACATAGAAGACTGGATTGTCCTGGCTTTGCTCGATCACCTTCGCGAGGTCGAAATCGAGGGTGGCGTCGTTCTTGCGCATCAGCATCATGAACCGGACAGCGTCCGCGCCAACCTCATCCACGACCTCACGCAGCGTCACGAAGTCGCCGGAACGTTTCGACATTTTTACCGGTTCGCCAGCGCGCATGAGGCGCACGAGCTGGCAGAGCCGCACCTCGAGTTTCGCCTTGCCGTCCGACAACGCGGCAACCGCGGCCTGCATCCTTTTGACATAGCCGCCGTGATCGGCGCCCCACACGTCGACCAGGGTGCGATAATTCCGGTCGATCTTGGTCTTGTGGTAGGCGATGTCGCTGGCGAAATAGGTGTATCCGCCGTCGGACTTGATGAGCGGCCGGTCGACATCGTCGCCAAAGTCGGTCGAGCGGAACAATGTCTGCTCGCGATCCTCCCAATCCTCTGAGGGCGCGCCTTTGGGCGGCGCCAAGCGGCCCTGGTAGACAAGACCTTTCGCGCGCAGCCATTCGATCGTCTCGCGCACGCGGTCCTCGCCGCCATCGACGCCGGTCAGCGCGCGCTCGGAGGCGAACACTTCGTGGGTGATGTTGAGCGCGGCGAGATCCGTGCGGATCATGGCCATCATGGCGTCGATGGCGCACTTGCGCACGATCGGCAGCCATTCCGCCTCGGGCTTGTCTTTGAGCGCTGCGCCATGTTCTCGCGCGAGGCTCTCGCCGACGGGTTTCAGATAGTCGCCGGGATACAGGCCCTCCGGGATCGGGCCGATGTCTTCGCCCAGCGCCTCGCGGTAACGCAGGAAGGCCGAGCGCGCCAACACATCGACCTGGCCGCCGGCGTCGTTGACGTAATATTCGCGTGTCGCCTCTCGGCCCGAGAAGACAAGCAAGCTCGAGAGCGCGTCGCCGAACACCGCGCCCCGCGCGTGGCCGACATGCATGGGGCCAGTCGGATTGGCGCTCACAAATTCGACGTTGACCGGTCCTCCGTCGCTCGGCGCCCCGGCGCCGTACCGCTGGCCGTTGATGAGAACTGTCTTCAGGACTTTCTCGTAAACCTCTGGGCGTAGGACGATATTGATAAAGCCGGGGCCGGCCGCCTCGGCACTTTGCACGTCTTGCTCAAGCTTGAGATCGGCGACAAGGCGTTCCGCGATTGCCCGCGGATTGGAGCCAGCAAGCTTTGCTTCTTTCGCGTAGACCATCGCCGCGTTGGTTGAGAGATCGCCATGGGTCGCCTCGCGCGGCGGCTCGACGACGAAGCGACCAAGATCGAGGTCGCGCGGCAGTTCCCCCGCCGCAATCCGCTTTTCGAGCAGGCTCGCGATGCGCGACTGGAAGTCGGCGAAAACGTTCATCATTCCTACCGTGGGAGAGCCAATGCCTAGGCGCCGCTGTCAGCGTCATGGCCGGGCTTGTCCCGGCTATCCACGCGGTCATGCCGGAAGACCGTTTCCGGCCCGAGCGCAGCCTTGATGACGCGTAACCGGCTAAACTTCATGGATGGCCGGGACAAGCCCGGCCATGACGGGCCTAGCCGCGCGCCTCTATCGCAAGTCCGAAGCTCCGTCAAAAAGCCGCGCGTGCTCGGCGATTGCGAACCGGTCCGTCATGCCCGCGATGTAATCGGCGACCGCGCGAGCGCGCGCCTGCCCGTCGGCCTTGGCCGCCCATCCGGGCGGCATGGCGGAAGGATCGCTCATATAGATCTTGAACAAGCGCCGCACGATCGCATCCGCCTGCTCGCGGACCTTCTTGACATCCGGATGCCGGTACATGCGGACGACGAGAAAGGCCTTGATGTCGCGATCGGCCGCCTCGATGACCGCCGAATGCCCAACAAGAGTTCGCCCGGCGGCGGCGACCGCGTCCGGACTGTCGACCCGGGTTTCGGCAATCCGTCGGCTGCTTTCGCCGATCGCATCCTCGATGAACCGGGTAATGAGGCGACGGGTCAGCTCGTGGATCGCGCGCGGCGTCTCGAGGCCGCGATACAGCGCGTCGACCTCGTTCATAAGGCCATCGACATAAGGAACGGCGGCGCGAAGCTGGCCAAGCGAGAACAGACCGGCGCGCAAGCCGTCGTCGATATCGTGCGCGTCGTAGGCGATATCGTCAGCGATCGCAGCCGCTTGCGCTTCCAGACTCGCATAGAGGCTGAGCTCCAGGCTCTGCATTGCATCGTAGCGGAGAACTGCGGCCGGAACGCCGCGGGCACGGTATCGCTCGGTCGGGGCGCCCGACGGGTCGAGCAGCGGCCCGTTGTGCTTGATGAGCCCCGCCAGCGTCGGCTGGGTCAGGTTGAGGCCGTCGAACTCGGCGTAATGCCGCTCGAGCGCGGTGACGATGCGCAAAGCGTGGCTGTTGTGGTCGAATCCGCCGTGCTCGGCCATGCAGGCGTTGAGCGCATCCTCTCCCGTGTGGCCGAAGGGCGTGTGGCCGAGATCGTGGCCAAGCGCGATCGCTTCCGCCAGATCGTCGTCGAGCCCTAAAGCGCGAGCGAGCGCGCGCGCGATCTGGGCCACCTCGATCGTGTGGGTGAGGCGGGTGCGGAAATGGTCACTCTCGTGATCGACGAACACTTGCGTCTTGTGGGCGAGACGACGGAAGGCGGTCGAATGGACGATGCGGTCGCGATCGCGCTGGAAGTCAGTCCGCGTCGCCGAGGACGGCTCGGCGACCAGGCGCGTCGCCCGCCCGGGGTTGGCGGCGTAAGGCGCGCGGGCGGTCAAGCCGTCCGCCGTCGATCGCCTTGACATTGCGCTCTTTGCTCGGCGTCCATATCTTGGGGTCTATAAATTCTTGATGGCGCCGGCTCTACGGCGCGAGCGATTAAAGGCCAAAGCCATGAACGAGGCTGTCTCTCCTGTACTCGAGGGCGTCACGCTCAGCGCCAGCGCGGCGAAGCGATTGAACAAGATCCTCAAGGGCGAGGCCGGCGCTGCTCTGCGCATCTCGGTCAAAGGCGGGGGCTGCTCGGGCTTCCAATATGCGTTCGACGTCGAAAGGAGCCGCGCCGAAGACGACGTGGCGGTGACCCGCGACGGCGCGACCCTGCTGGTCGATCCGGTGTCGCTCGAAATGCTGAAGGGCGCCGAGCTCGATTTCGTCGACGACCTGATGGGCCAGTCGTTCAGGGTCAATAACCCGAATGCGGTTGCCTCCTGCGGCTGCGGGGTCAGCTTTACGGTTTAGCGGCGGGATCCTCATCGCGAGGCGGCCGCCGGCTGACACTCCTTGCAATTGACGAGATGTCGGCTAGCTCCCGTGAGTAGTTCAGCGAAAAGCAATATAGCTCTGATTTCCGATTTACGCAACGTATTTGTGCGCTCTTAAAGCATTACAACCTGTCTTCCTATGGAATCGTTACTGCGACGCCTTCCGGGTCTTGTCCTGGGGGAAGGCGCGATGCCAAGAGGGCCGCCGTAGCTGTAGCCGCCGCCCCCGCCCCCGGAATACCCGCCGCCCCCGCCGCCACTCCCTTACCCGCCGCCGCCGCCGGAACCACTGCCGCCACTGGGGAATTTCGCGCCGGATCCGGAACCCATGCCGAAGCCGTTGCCCCCGTATCCTGCCGGCGCCGGCGCTGACGCCGGCCCCGCCGACGATCAGAGTCAGCTGCTCGCCTGCAGTGAGGGAAACCTCGCCGGAAATCTCGGCGCCGGCCCCGCCATGAATGTCAAATCCGGGATTCAAAAAACCCCCGCCGGCCGCCCCCACGACCTTAAATGCGTATTCGCCGCTCAAACTCGCGGTGAAGCTCACCCTTCCTGGGGTCGAGAATGTATCGGCATCGGCCGCGCCCACGGCGACTAAAATGGCGAGGATCGACGCCCCACAAAGCAAAAGCTTCCTGCTCATGATTGACCCCTTTTTGGCGACGGAAAACCGCTCCAGATCATCGCTCGGGAAACCGTCAGGCGAGCATGGGTTAAGCGCATCCCAAAACCTCTCGTTCCTCCCAAACGGGAGGAAAATGCCGCGTCTCGTGGCGATCGGAGGGCCCCTGCCTGGGATCCTACGCCACCGGCTCGGTCGATAGCGCCCAGCCGTCGCCCCGGACCCAGTCCGTCTCGCTCGGCGCGCCCCCGAAGCGCAGCGAGCGGACCCGCCCCAAACCACCGTGGCGGAACGCGTCATCGAGCTTGCGGCCCATTTCGGAATCCTGTGCCCCTTCGCAGGGGATGAACACCACGCCCGTCAGCAAGCGCGCCGGCCACGCCTCATCGCCTTGGAGCCGCGTCACGATCAACATAGCCCCGCTCGAGCCCGCCGCCTGGAGTGGAAAGACGAGCCTGCCGCCGGGGTTCATCGCGGCGAGCCAGCCGCGAACGGGATGCGAGGCGGCGGCGTTGACGTAAATGGCGTCGGCCTTGGGCAGGTCTCCGACGCCGGAGCGCGCGCGGACCTCGACCTGGGGGTAAGGGCTAAGATTGGCGGCAGCGCGCGCGGCGATGTCCGGTGCGATCTCATAGGCGATCACCCTGCCCTTCGGCCCGACGAGCTCAGCGAGGATCGCCGTGTAATAGCCGGCGCCGGCGCCGATCTGCAGGACCGTCTCGCCCGCCTTCACGCCGAGTGCGTCGATCGCCTGCGCGTGCAGCGACGGCTGGCCGTTGTTGATGCCGCGCTCAGCGTCGATAGCGACGAGGACATCCTCGTAGAGGAGGGCGGGGTCGTCGGACGTGGTCGCGCCAAACAGGCCGCCGGAACCGATCCGCCAGGGCGGGAACCCCACGAAATCCTCGCGGGGAACGGCGGCGAAGGCCGCTTCTATCCTCGGGTCCTTGACGTGGGCGCTTCGTGTGATCTCGGCCGCATAGGCGTGGCGTTTCGCAACTGGGTCCGGCACGCTGTGCTCCCGCCCTTCGAGCCCTCGGTGACAATATCCCGGCTTGAACCGCTGCGCATTGATCTTCGACAGTTTCAGGCCGAACATGGTGTTCATGGCGGCTGTCATGTCGAAATGAGGGGCAATGAGGGGCGCTCGGGCGATCATCACATTGGCCGCGGCGTTCGCTTGCGCCCCGCGAATGTTCGCCGAAGACCTGGCGCTCGCTCAAGGTGCGGCGCCCGCGAACACGCTCGTGGACCTTCAGCGCCAGTTCGGCGCTTGCATGAGCGGCAAGTCGGGCGGCCCCGCTGGCTCGCGGCTGACGATCATGCTGATGATGAAGCGTGACGGCTCGATCTTCGGCAAGCCGCGGATCACCTTCTCCCATCTCGAGGGCGATAAGGAGGCGCGACAAGCCTTCGTGGACGACGTCGAACGCGCGGTCGAGGCATGCCTGCCATTTCGGATCACGCCGTCGCTCGGCGGCGCGATTGCCGGCCGGCCGTTCGTCATCAGTCTGGGCCGGCCAAAGGCTGAGCAGAGGATTTAGTGCCTCTGATCGGCTCCGGTGGAGCAATTCTATTCTAACGCGTTATTTAGCCGGCCTCATTGGAACACGGCGCAATCAAGTCGCGTTTACCTGGCGACAATCCTTCAAGGGAGGTTTCCTTATGTCCTCACTGGGCAGTCTTCAAAACGCCGCCGATACTCAGGCAGAAAGCCTCTCGGGTGGCGAACTCGAGCCGGGGCCGGCAACTCCAGATCGCGACGGTCGCATCCGCGAGATTGCGTATTTCCTGTGGCTCGACGAGGGATGTCCCGAAGACGGGGCTGAGCGCCATTGGGCCGCGGCCGAAGCCGCCCTTGAGTCCGAGCCTGAGCAACGGAAGCGTATCGAAGGCGAGCCTCCTGGCGAGCCCGTAAGTGAGGCTCCGACTCCGCCTCGTGCTCGACGAACGGCGGCGGAATAGTCGATTCTTCGAGGGTGGCGGGTTCGGGCTGATAAGAGTTCGAGGCCGTTTGGCCGTCGGTTTCTCATTCGAGCGCTTTCAGACGGCGCACGGCCGACGGCGGCCCAATGTCGGCCCCTTTGTGCTTGCTTTGCCGACAATAGGGTTGGTATGCCGTCTCAGGATTCAGTTTCCTCTGAGGACGCTGTATTGAAACGCGCGGATCGTCCGCCTCATAAGAAGCGCGGGGATCAGCCGACCAAAACACCAAGGTCGGTGCCGGTCGTGCGTCGAACTCCGCGGCTCGACAATCTCGCGGAGCACCACTACCAGGCCATTATCGAGTTGTCCGAAGACGCGATCCTTTCGAAGGACCTGAACGGCGTCATCCTCAGCTGGAACCGGGGCGCGGAGCGGCTTTTCGGCTTTACCTCCGAAGAGGCCGTCGGCAAACCGGTGACGATCATCATACCGCTCGACCGTCGGGAAGAAGAGCCCACGATCCTCGAGAAGATTCACCGCGGCGAGCGAATCGAGCACTTCGAGACAGTCCGCCAGCGCAAGGACGGAAGCTTCGTCAGCATTTCGCTAACCATCTCTCCGATTCGGAATTCACGCGGCGCCGTTATTGGCGCTTCGAAAATTGCGCGCGACATCACGGACCTCAGAAAAGTTCGCGATCGTCAGCACCTGCTCATGAGAGAAATGAGCCACCGGGTCAAAAACCTGTTCGCTATCTCCGGCAGCATCGTGGCTTTGAGCGCGCGCTCGGCGAAATCCCCGCGCGAGCTTGCCGAGTCGAACTCGAGCGCGACTTTCCGCGTTGGCCCGAGCCCACGCTCTCACTTTCTCGGACGGCTTCGATGACGCCGCACACCAGCGGACGACGCTCCAGTCGCTTCTCCGCACCATTGTGGCGCCGTTTGACGAACCCGAACATCCGCGCATCGCAATCTCGGGAATTGACGATGGCGTTTCCGGGTCGGCCATCACCAGCCTCGCGCTGCTGCTGCACGAATTCGCGACCAACGCAGCCAAATACGGCGCCCTTTCTACGGACAAGGGATCGGTAAAGATTGTCTTTGCCGAAGATGGCGACTCCATTGTGGTCCACTGGACTGAACGCGGCGGTCCGCCAGCGATCGCGCCAACTGGCGGCTTTGGCTTCGGCGACGTGCTGTCGCGGATTGCTGTTTCCGACCAGCTCGGCGGCGAAATCGTCCGCGACTGGCGTCCTGAGGGACTCGCGATTTGCTTGTCTGTCCCTCGGTCGCGGCTCGAAGCGTAGGCCCGAGTCTCTGCCGAACGAAAGCCCCGCTGCAGCCCGCGGCGCCTTAGTCGAGGCTCCTATTCCCAGCTCTGATTCTGATACCAGGAGTCAAGCTGCTTGCGGGTTTCATCCTTGGCGATTCCATATCGCTCCTGGATGATCCCTTCGAGCTTCTCCTGGTTGCCATTGATTTGCGTAAGGTCGTCGTCGGTCAGTTTTCCCCACTGCTGCTTCACGGCGCCCTTCATTTGCTTCCAATTTCCTTCGACCCGGTTCCAGTCCATTGCGGCCTCCTTTGTCGAATACATGAACGACGTGCTTGGTCATTCTGTTCCAGAGCCGGCAGCCGGCGGGACTGGCGCGGTTGCGCGCAGCAACATAGATTGGCGGGACAAAACCCAGCTTCGGAAGGGCACAGCTTGCCGCATGGCCAATTTTGATGCCGCGCTCCGATAGGCCGGCTCCACCCGTCGTCGAATCCAAATCCACAAATGAGGCGGCGGATCCCATTCTGCACGCCCTTCGCCACCGTGTGCGTCAGCAGGAAATCCTCGCCGAACTGGGCGTCGGCGCGCTGCAGGGACCGGGCTTCGATCAGCTTCTAGACGACACGGCGCGCCTGACTGCTGAAGGCCTTCGCACTGAATTTTGTAAGGTGCTCGAATACGTTCCGACTGATAACCGCCTTCTCGTTCGGGCTGGCGTTGGTTGGGAGCCGGGGGTTGTCGGCGTCGTGAGCATCGGCGCGGATCTCGCCTCGCCGGCCGGATTCGCGCTGAAAACCGGCCGACCAGTGATCTCCAATCATCTCCAAAGCGAGGAGCGGTTCAGGACGCCTGAGATCCTGGTCAGACACGGCATCCACCGCGCCATGAACGTTATCCTGCAAGGCGATGGCCAGCCATTCGGCGTGCTGGAGGTCGACAGCCGATCGGAGACTGAGTTCGTCGAGCATGATCTCGCGTTCCTCCAGGGCGCCGCCAATATCCTGGGGATGGCGATCGAGCGTGAGCGGCATGAGCGCAATCTGAAGGCGGCGCTGGAGCGGCAGCAATTCCTCGTCAAGGAGATGAATCATCGGGTCAAGAACAGCCTTGCCCTGGTCGTCGGCATGCTGCGTCTTCAGGCGCGGGAAATTAGTGAGCCCGAATTCGCGCAGCGACTTGAAGACGCAACGCTCCGCGTGGGCGCCATCGCCCGCGTGCACGAGCAATTGTATCAATCTGCGGACGTCGAGCGTTTCGACATCGGACGATACATCGAAGCGATTTGCAAGGACCTCAGCGCAAGCTTCGCGCAATGCCAAATTCACGTTCAAGCGCAGGCTGGCATTATAATTTCGACCGATCGCGCGATTTCATCTGCGCTGATCGTCAATGAGCTGGTGTCGAACGCCGCAAAGCATGCCTATCAAGGCCAGGGCGCCGGCAACGTATGGGTCAATGTCGCCACCACGGGCGTCGACAGCTTTTTTATCGCCATTCGCGACGAAGGCGACGGACTTCCGGAAGGCTTCCAGTTCGGCAAGGGAAAGGGCCTCGGCGCCCGTATGGTCCGCGCACTTACTGAACAGCTCAACGCGTCGTTAGAGGTCGTTGCGCAGAATCCAGGCGTCGAGTTCGTAATTACCGCCCCGCTCGCCCCCTAGACACCGACGTCATTGTTCGGAGTCGCCGTGAAGACGGTCGAGCAACTGCAGAAGGCGGTCGGGAATGGGCTCGACAACCACGGAATCATACATCGCTTTCAACTGATCGGCGATATATTGATCCGCCTTCGCGTCCTCTGCGGGGAGCGGCGCGGCGCGGCGCGGCGCAGCCTTTTTCGCCCTTTTTCGTGGTCTCCCCGAACTTGTGTCCGGCACTGACGAACCCCCGATCCTGTTCATTTTGCCGCGGCCAGCCCAAAAGCCCTGAGAAGACCCGCCTCATTCACGCGAGAAACACTCGCAGGATAAGTGCAGGACCCGCAAGGAAATAATCGGGTCTGCTCAGTCTGGTGCGACTTCGCCCGACGGCTCGGAGTGTAGCGGATCGCTGATTCCAGCTTTCACCACATCCTTCAGGGGCGCGACCAAACGCCAGATCACACCGTCGGAGTCGAAACTCAATATCGAAGAGGCATTGAGACCCGCGGCAGTGAGACGCTCGATAACGACCTTGCCGAACCCGAAAGTTGTCGCCGGTTTCACGAGAGGGCGGCCGCGCTCATGCCATATCATCTCAAGCATTGGCTCGGCCTCGCTGTTGTTGATCTGCCAACGGAGAGAGATTTCGCCGCCAGCTTTCGAGAAGGCGCCGTGCTTCAGGGCATTATCGCATAGCTCGCTTAAAGCAAGGCCAAGCGTTTGAGTTGCGTTGGGATTGAGCAGAACCTCCGGCCCTCCGCTCACCAGGTTCTTTTCCCGACAACGCGCTGTTTGAGCCCGCACCAGGAACTCGAGCGGCACGCCACGCCAATTCCGATCGGTCAGCAAATCCTGACTGGCGGCCAGTCCGACCAACCGTTCCGAAAATCGCTCCTGAAACTCCTGGACCGTTTTCGCGTTTGCCACGCCAGAGCGCGCGATCGCCTGCGCCACGGCGAGCAGATTGCGTGAACGGTGATTGACCTCCGCCATGAGGTCCCGGATATTCGCCTCGCGATGCTTTTGATCGTCGATGTCGGTGGTCGTGCCATACCACCTCACGACCTTGCCGTGCGGGTCAAGCAGCGGTGAGGCGCGGCTGAGATGCCACGCGTATCCTTTGCCAACCGCAAACAGCCGATGCTCCATTTCGTATGCGGCCGCGGCCTCCCTGGCGCGGAGCCAGGCTTCCGCCGTCCCGCGCCGATCATCCGGATGAATGATTCCTTCCCAATTTGTGTGACCGATCGCTCCGTACCGCTCGCGGAGCGCATTGGTGTATTCGATGCGGCCATCGGGCCCCGCCGTCCACACCAGCTGAGGCAGGCTGTCGGCCAGAAGCCGAAAATGCTCTTCTCGGCTTCGCAATTCCTGCTCGGTCTCGCGATGTTGCTCTGTTCGCAACGCCAACAGCTCGGAAGTCCTGGCCAAGGCGTCGGAGAGGCTGTCAAACTCGCGAACGCCAGTCGGCGTCGTCGCGATCGGCGCGCCGGTTAGCACATTTCTCGTTTTCGATTCGAGGTCCCGCACGCGACGCGTGAGCGCGCGACCGTTGAAATAGGACAAGAGCAGGCTGCCAAGAATCGCAAGCGACGCCAGAAGCGACGTGAGCAGCAATGCGTTGGGCGCGATTCCGAGGCCCCGCGCATCCGCGGCGACGCCAACCGTCCACCCGCCTTCCACCGGCGCATAGGCCGAGATCACCTTCTGTCCGCCAATCGAATTGTGAGTGACGGTGGATGCAGGCAGGTTTCGCGTCGCATCGCGAAACTCCGCGCTCGCCAACGTCCCGGGGCCGGATCCGACCGGGAGCCGCGCGACAAAGGCGCCCTGGCGATCGACGATTCCCGACAGCCAATCTGACGGAAAATTCTGACGTTGGATGAGATCGCGAAATTTTTTGAGGGGAAGAAGCATCGCGATTTCGCAGACGGGCTTGCCATCGAGAAACACGGGGGTTTCGATCGAAGCGGTCGCCTCGGGCAAAGCCGGATCAGCATTGACGTCTGAGAGGAAGGGGGATTTCGATTCGAACGCCCGTCGAATAAGCGCCGCACGATTGCGAAGCAGCGGCGAATCCGAAGGCTGTGGCGGAACGCTGAGCACGGGATCGCCGTCCGCGGTCGACACAATCAACTTTACGCCAGGCGCTTCGGCAAGCGTATCTCGAGCTTGATCCGCGAAGCCCGTCAGATCCCCGCGTTGAAGGAGCTTCGAATGTGACAGCGCCGCGGACAGGAGGAAATACGCGTTGACCTCGCGCCCGACGGTGTCAGCGAAAGCGTAAGCGTCGCCGATCAGTTGTTTCCGCTCCGCTTCGCGTTCGTCATGGGCAATCCATCCGACCATGATCAATGCAAAGGCGACGAGGGGCAGAACGATGACAAGCGTCGACACGCCCAACCGCCAGCTCAAGGAGCGGGACTTGGCCATGGGGTCGGTCCTGTCAGCCAAATCCTTCGGAAGGGTGAACGCCTCCCCCCGCATGAGGCTCTCCCGCGGCGCTAACCGTCCAGGAGATATCAGCGGCTTTCGTAGCCCCCGCCGCTCGCGGGCCCGACGGGCTCTGGTCGACGCAATCACCGCTCGACGACGCGGTCCGGGCCTCGTGCTTCGTCGAAGCGACCCCGCGCCGCGCGAGCGCATTGTGCGGAGAGCCCAGCAGCGATCGCTCCAATGCCGATGACGATCCTTCCTTGATCATCCAAGACATGGATCTGCTTTCCTCGCTTGCCCTCGAGCTCAGCCATACGGAAAACCCTCCCCCAAACAGCTTCGAGGTCGGCTGCCGAGTGTCGCTCTCGCGACAGGCGCAACCCGTCTCCGCCGATCAGGCAGAATTCGTAATACGGCACAACGTTTCCTCGCTCGTCTTGCTAGCGCTGAACGTCCGGCGAGGCCTTAAGGTTCCGGCCGAGCAACCATTATCTAATGCCCGGCAAATGGGACCCAGAAGCGGAATGGGACGCCCCTCGGTTGCGGGGTCAGCCAGCCGCCACTTTCGCCGCCGTTTTCTGCGACTTCCGATCGAAGAACAAGGCTTGGCTAATCACCGCTTTGACCGAATCCGCACTGAACGGCTTGGTGATCAGAAACGCCGGCTCCGGCGCCTGGCCGGTGAGAAAGCGCTCGGGAAAGGCGGTTATGAAGATGACCGGGACTTCTCGAGTGCCGATAATTTCGTTAACCGCATCGAGCCCGGAGCTACCATCGGCAAGCTGGATATCCGCCAGAATAAGCCCCGGGCGGCTCTTCAGCGCCGCACGCACAGCCTCGGTACGGGTCCGGGCGATCGTTGTGACGTCGTGACCCAGCTGCTCGACAAGGGTCTGAATGTCGAGGGCGATGAGCGGTTCATCCTCAATGATCAGAACCGTGGTGCGAATTTGTTCGGAGATTTCGCGTCCGGCGCGCTCGATGAGGTCGGCCGCCTTTTCGTCCGAGCAATCAATGACTTGCGCGATTTCGTGCGGCCTGAACGACTCCACAGCGCTCAGAAGGAAAGCCATCCGTGGCTCTAGCGAGATGGCCGCGAGATTCCGGCTGGCGCCGCTTTCGTCGAACGAGGGGGAATCGACATGGGCGTTGAGAGGGACGTTGCGCCAGCTGCGCAAGAACAACTTATAGAGGGCGACTTTAGGTTCGAGCTTAGCGTCAAAACACTTGGGATCCGCCAAAATCTCTTCGAGCGTGGCCGCTACATAGGCGTCGCCCGCCGCCTGTGTGCCGCACAAAGCGCGCGCAAATCGACGCAAAAAGGGAATGTGCGGCGCGATGGCGTCCGAGATTGACATGTCGGTGCTCCTCGTCTTTGGGCATTTAAGGGCGGGTCACGGCTAGTTCACAAGCAATTGCGCCAATTGCAAGCCCTGTCACTTTCTGTGGTGAAGCATGGGTGCGGATGGCGCTTGGGATAATTGGGGATCTTGAGCACTAAGCTCTGAGGTGAGCAGATCATGACCCGAGTTGACATTGCGAGCGCCTTAAAACCTTTGGCATCCGATTTTGTTCCGAAGGAGGGAACAAAGTCTTTCGAGGGCGGCGCCGGGGCGCGGCTCGATCTGAAGGTGTGAACGATCAGCTTGTCGAGTTGCGGGCAGAACTCGGTCGGTCGGCGGCCCGCGGGTCGGACTCCTCTGTCCGGCGCATATCGCTTGGCGCTTCTCGGAGTGGACGAACCCAAGTTCGTGATCCCGAAAGACTATGGAACCGCCGACGCCGGAACTCGTTTACGCTCGGGGTTGAAATTAGGGGCTGGCTGGCGGGAATGAAAGAGGGCGTGTTGCAGTGGACGCATGGCCCATCGTTCGAGGGCGATGCGATACGCTTTCGTCTTTGGGCGCCAAAGGAAAAGCAGATCGCGCTGGTGATTGATGGCCGCGATCCCATTGCGATGGAACGCAAAGAGAACGGCTTTCACGAAACTCTGGTCACCGGTCTGACTGCCGGCGCACGTTACATGTTCGCGCTGGCGAGCGGACAACGCGTTCCCGATCCGGCGTCTCGCTTTCAACCTGACGACGTCAACGGTCCGAGCGAGGCGATCGACCCAAGCGCCTATAGCTGGCGCGAGTCGTGGACAGGCCGCGAATGGGACGAGATCGTTCTCTACGAGCTCCATCTCGGCGCTTTTTCACCTGAGGGCACGTTCGCGGGGGCAGCCGGAAAGTTGGACCATCTCGCGGACCTCGGGGTGACCGCCGTCGAGATCATGCCGGTCAGCGACTTCAAGGGCCGCTGGAACTGGGGCTATGACGGCGTCTTTCCCTACGCTCCGGACGCAAGCTACGGACGGCCGGAAGACTTCAAGGCCTTCGTCGAGGCGGCGCATAAGCGCGGGATCGCGGTGCTGCTGGACGTCGTTTACAACCATTTCGGGCCGGAAGGGAATTACCTCTCGTTCTACGCGCCCGACTTTTTCACCAGCCGGCACAAAACGCCCTGGGGCGACGCGATCCAGCTTGATGGGCCAAGCTCAGGCCCGGTGCGCGATTTCTTCATCGAGAACGCCGAATATTGGATCGAGGAATTTCACCTCGACGGACTTCGCTTCGACGCCGTCCACGCGATCAAGGATGATTCGCGCCCCGATCTGCTCGACGAACTCGCCATGCGACTTCGCGCGCGCTTCTCGCGGCCCATCCATCTCATCTTGGAAAACGAGGACAATGTTCCGAGCCGCCTGACGCGCCATGGGGACAAGGCCGATCTCTACAGCGCGCAATGGAACGATGACATCCATCATGTGCTGCACGTCGCCGCCACCCATGAGAGCAGCGGGTATTACGCCGCCTATGGCTCAACCGAACTTCTGGGAAAAGCCCTCGCCGAAGGCTTCGCTTATCAAGGCCAGATGATGCCGTATCGGAACGCGCCGCGCGGGGGTCCCAGCGCCGACCTACCGCCAGACGCGTTCGTCTCGTTCATCCAAAATCATGACCAGATCGGCAATCGTGCGTTTGGCGAACGGTTGAACGTATTGGCGCCTCCGGAGGTCATCCGCGCGCTCGCAGGTGTCACCCTGCTCGCGCCGCAGATCCCGATGCTGTTCATGGGCGAGGAATGGGGCGCGACGTCGCCATTCCCTTTCTTCTGCGACTTCACTGGAGAGCTGGCGGAGGCGGTAAGAAAGGGGCGGCGCGAGGAATTCTCGCGCTTTCCCGAGTTTGCCGATCCGGAGCAAGTGGCGAAGATTCCAGATCCTTGCGCGCAATCGACGTTCCTCGCGTCCAAGCTCGATTGGAGCGGGATCGACGCGGCGCATCTTGCTTATTATCGCGAACTGTTGACGATCCGCCGCAAGGTTGTGCAGCCGTTGCTGCCGTCCATTCGACATGGAGGCGAAGCGCTCGTGGTGGATGAGCAGGCTGTGCGCGTCATCTGGCGGGCCGGTGAGCGGCGGCTCGTCCTCGATGCCAACCTCTCGTCCAATGGCGTCGCGTTTCCCAAGAGTGATGTCCGTCCGTTTTGGCATTGCGGCGACGCCGGCGCCTCGTTCCAGCCTTGGACCGTGCGCTGGGGACTCGATCCGGAATGACTATTCCTCGCGCGACGTATCGTCTGCAGCTGCACGCCGGCTTTGGTTTCAACGACGCCGCCAAAATTGCGCCTTACCTCGCGCAACTTGGCGTCAGCCACGTCTACCTCTCGCCGATCTTCAAGGCGCGCCCGGGCAGCGTGCATGGCTATGACGTCACCGATCATAACCAGTTGAATCCGGAACTGGGCACGGAAAATGATTTCTCGTCGATGATCGACGCCTTCCGCGCTCACGAGCTCGGGCGCATTCTCGACATCGTGCCCAATCACGTGGGCGTCTGGGGCGCCGACAATCCGCTATGGCTCGATGTTCTGGAGTGGGGCCCCTATTCCCAATATGCCGGGTGGTTCGACATCGACTGGTCGGCGCAAGACGGCAAGCTGCTCGCGCCCGTGCTTGGCGCGCAATATGGCGAAGAGCTGAGATCGGGGAAACTCAAACTCCATTTCGAAGAGGACGGAAGTTTTGCCGTCTGGGCTTATGACGCTCATAAGCTGCCGATCCACCCGCTGACGTTCCCGCTCATCCTCGGCCATCAGCACCCGGCGCTGGACCGGATGGCCGACCTTTTTCTCGATCTTCCTCAATGGCGCCCGCAGGTGGCGGAAAGGGCGCGGGCGCTGAAGAGCGAGCTCGTTGCCCTCGCCCTCAAAGATGAGGGCGCGCGCTCGGCGATCGAGGCTCGCGTTGAAGAGTTCAACGGCGACTGGCGCGAGCTTGATCGGCTCATCCACGACCAGTTCTGGCGCGTCGCCTTTTTTCGCGTGGCTGAGGACGAAATCAACTACCGCCGCTTCTTCAACATCAATGATCTTGCCGGCCTGCGCATCGAAGCGGGACCGGTCTTCGACCACGTCCACGCGCGCATCTTCCGCATGCTCGAAAGCGGCGAGATCGATGGCCTCAGGCTCGACCATATCGACGGACTGTTCGATCCCAGGGCCTATCTCGAGGCGCTGCGGGCGGGCGCCAAGCAGCCGTTTTATCTGGTCGTCGAGAAGATCCTCGCGCCCCACGAGGCGTTGCGCGCTGACTGGCCGGTCGAGGGCACCACGGGCTACGACTACACCAATCTTGCGCTTGGCGTTCTCATAGACCCCGGCAGCGAGCCGGCCTTCACGCAGGCCTATTTCGACCTCGCCGGCGAGGACCAGGATTTCGCTTCTGTTGCGCGCGACGGCAAGCTCCGGATCATGGAAAATGAAATGGCGAGCGAGCTCAACGCGCTCGGCCGCCGCGCCGCGCAATTGGCTGGCGAAAGTCCCATGACCGCGGATCTGACGCGTGCGCTGCTCCAGCGCGCGATCAGGCAGGTGGTCGCGAACTTTCCGGTCTACCGGACCTATCTCGACTTTGCGGGCATGCCAGCCGACGCAGACCGCCGCGACATTGCCTGGGCGATGACGCGCGCCCGGCGTTCCGATCCGGATGTTCATCCATCCGCCTTCGATTTCCTGCAGAACACGCTGATGGCGGAAACGGAACAACCGCCCACGCACGAGATCAGCCATTCCGCGGCGCTGCGCTTTGCGATGAAGGTGCAGCAGTTCTCGGGTCCGGTGATGGCCAAGGGCGTCGAGGATACGGCCTTCTATCGCTACAATCGGTTCGTCGCGCTGAACGAAGTCGGCGGCGCGCCCGAGAGGTTTGGCCTCTCCCCTGCCCTGTTTCACAAGGCCAACGCCGCGCGCGCCCAGAACTGGCCGCACGCCATGCTGGCAACCGCGACGCACGACACCAAGCGCGGCGAAGACAATCGGGCGAGGCTCGCTGTTCTCTCCGAAATGCCCGAGGAATGGCGCCGCCAGGTCGAGACCTGGACCCGCCTCTTGCGAGCGAGACGCGGCGACGTGGAGCGCAAAGCCGCGCCCGACCGCGACGACGAATATATGCTCTACCAGATGTTCGTCGGCTCCTGGCCCATCGATATGCTCGACGCCCCGAGCGCCGAGCAGCGGGAGGCCTATGGCGCGCGCATTCAGGCGGCTCTGGAGAAATCCTTGCGCGAAGCGAAACGCCGCTCGAGCTGGGCCGCGCCCGACGCTGACTATGAGCAGGCGACGCAGACGTTCGCGAAGGAAGCGCTTCGATCTGAGACGTTCCTGTCCAATTTCCTGCCCTTCACGCGGCGGGTGGCGGGCTTGGGAATCGAGAACAGCCTCATCCAGACCGTCGGCAAACTCACGGCGCCCGGCGTGCCCGACATTTATCAGGGCTGCGAGCTGTGGGATCTCAATCTTGTCGATCCCGACAACCGGCGGCCCGTCGACTTCGCGCTTCGCGAGGCGGCGATCGCGGACCTCGCCGCGCGTCTTAAAGCTCCGGACCAGCGCTCGGCTTTGTTCACGACGCTGATGAACGAATGGCAGGACGGGCGCGCAAAGCTGGCGACCACCGCGCTGCTGCTTGCTCTCCGGCGCGACGAGCCGGAGCTCTTCGCGAGCAGCGATTATCAACCGCTCGTCATCGAAGGCGATCGCTCGGATTGGGCCTTTGGCTACATGCGAACTTCAGGAGAACGGAAGCTCGCTGTCGTGATGGCCCGCTACCCCGCACACCGAGAGGCGGAGCGAGAGTGGAACGCAACGGCGCAATTGCCGGAAGCGCGCTGGTTCGACCTGTTTCGCGGTCGGGACGCCACTGTCGGCGCTCCCCTGCATGAGTGGCTGAACCCGTTGCCGTTTGCGGTGCTGCTGGCCAGGTAGTGGTCGCTTCGGGCCGTTGGCGCCGCGATCGCCGACGGCGCTGTCTGCGACCGACGATTGGGGCTACAGGGCCATCGTCCCGTGCGTTTCCTCCCCCCTTGTGGGGGAGGACTAAGGAGGGGGTCGCGCGGTCCTATGCGACAAGCGAGTGGCGGCGCATTCGATAATTTTCCAGCTCTGTGCGACCCCCCACCCCCGCCCGCCCCCACAAGAGGGGGCGGGTGCGCTAACGCCAACTGCAACGGATCGCGACTACAGCGTGAGGCCCGCGGCGTCACTTCCCCGGCTGGCGATCCGTCTTTTCCGGAACGCGCTCGAAAAGCAGCATGGAGCGAGGGGTCGCGTCGTAGACAGCGCCAATAGCGAATTGGCTCGCGTCCATTTGCGGGTCCGTCGTGTCGAAGAGCCGCTTCCAGCCGTCCGCTTCGTAGCAGGGCGGCAGGGTGAACTCGACGGCCTCGTGATGGGCGTTGAACACCAAGAGCAGCGTTGCGTCCGCCCCTCGCTTCTTGATGCCTGTCGCCTGCCCGCGCCCGTCCAGGAGCATGCCGAAGCAGCGCATCCCATTGTCCCACGCCTCGTCTGTCATCTCCGAACCCACGGGATCGATCCACGCGACATCCTTGACCTCAAGGTCCGCATTCATTTCGCCGGTCAGGAAGCGCGAGCGGCGCAACACCGGGTAGAGATGAAACGCCGACGTCAGGCTACGGAAGAAGGCCACGAGCGACAGCCGCTCCTCATCCATCTTCCAATTGACCCAGCTGATCTCGTCGTCCTGGCAATAGGCGTTGTTGTTGCCGTTCTGCGTTCGTCCAAACTCGTCGCCGGCGCAAACCATCGGCGTGCCTTGAGACAAGATCAGCATGGCGAGCAGGTTGCGAAGCTGGCGCCATCGCAGCGTTTGGATCGCCTTGTCTTTAGTCGGCCCCTCCGCGCCGCAGTTCCATGAACGATTGTCCGAGCTCCCGTCGCGATTGTCCTCGCCATTCGCCTCATTGTGCTTGTCGTTGTAGGAGACGACATCGTTGAGCGTGAAGCCGTCGTGAGCAACGATGAAGTTGACGCTCGCCCAAGGTCTCCGCCCGCGAAAGTTGAACTTGTCCGGCGAAGCGCAAAGGCGCGGCGCCACCGATTTTGCGTCTCCGTGGCCTCGCCAGAAGTCTCTCACGTCATCGCGAAACCGGTCATTCCATTCCCCCCATCCAGGGGGAAAGCCGCCGACCTGATATCCGCCCGGGCCACAGTCCCAAGGCTCGGCGATGAGTTTGACATCGGCGAGCACTGGATCCTGGCCCACGACCTTCAAGAATCCGCTTTCGGTGTTGAAGCCGTCGGGCTCGCGCGCAAGGATCGTCCCCAAATCGAAACGAAATCCGTCAACCCGTGTTTCGGTCACCCAATAGCGCAAACTGTCTGCGACCATCTGGATGACGCGCGGGTGGCTGAGGTTGAGTGTGTTCCCGGTGCCTGTGTCGTTGATGTAAAACCGCGGCTCGTCGGGCACGAGCCGGTAGTAGGATTTGTTGTCGATGCCCTTAAAGGAAAGCGTCGCGCCGCGCTCATTGCCCTCGGCGGTGTGATTATAGACAACGTCGAGGATCACTTCGAGCCCGCCGTCGTGCAACCGCGCGATCATCTCCTTGAATTCGCGCAACGAGTTGGGCACGTCGGAAGCGTAGCGGGGATCCGGCGCAAAAAAGCCGATCGAGCTATAGCCCCAATAGTTCTTGAGACCCTTCTCGAGCAGGTAATCATCGTCGATGAAGGTGTGAATAGGCAACAGCTCGACGGTCGTGACGCCGAGCGACTTTATGTAATCGACAACGGGCTTTGAACCGAGGCCGGCGTAAAAGCCTCTGAACTTCTCGTCGACGTCCGGGTGCAGTTTGGTGAAGCCTTTGACGTGCGTCTCGTAAACGATCGTGGCTTCCCACGGGACGGTTCGCCGCCGATACTCGCCGTGCCAATCGAAGTTCGGATCGACGATGACGGACTTCGGCACGAAGGACGCGCTGTCCCGCTTGTCGAAGCTCAGGTCGTCTCCCTTGGCGCCGATCGTGTATCCAAAAACAGCGGGATCCCAGGTCAATTTCCCGGAATGCGCGCGCGCGTAAGGGTCAAGCAGCAGCTTGTTGGGATTGAAACGGTGGCCAGCCTTGGGCTCATAAGGGCCGTGTACGCGTAAGCCATAAAGCGTCGCCGGCCCGACCTCCGTCACATGGCCGTGGAACACCTCGTCGGTTCGCTCGGGCAATTCGAAACGGCCGATTTCGCGCTTGCCGTCCGTGTCGAAGAAGCAAACTTCGACCTTCGTCGCATTCGCTGAAAAAACAGCAAAATTCGCGCCCTTATCGTCAGCCGTGGCCCCAAGAGGGTACGGCTTACCTTCGCTGATTTCCATTTCCCGTCCCCCGCGCGGCGTTCATGGGCCGCTTATTCCCTCAGCGCAAATAACGCCCGGAGGGACATCCGGTTCCTTTGACACGAGGCCAGTTGCCTTATTTGCGATTGCAGGCTCCAGGGAACCAAGTGTCAACTTTTGCGTTGTGAGCAGCGGGAAAGAGAGTCCGAGAGCAAAGGAGACGACAATTGGAACGACTTGCTGGGGAAGATTCCTTCGAACGAGCGAGCGAGGCGGTTAATCCTTTTGGCGGCCCGCCCCAAGTCCCTTCGCAATTCGGGTTCGGTACCGACGACAAGCACAATTGGCAAGGTCGAAGCGACGAGCGCATCAAGCTCGCGGTCATGACCGCGCTGCACTGGGATCTGGCCGTTCCGCGCGACCGTATAGAGGTGAACGTCTCCCACGGATGGGTAATCCTGATCGGTCGGGTCGCGCGCGAATATGAAAAAGCACGCGCCGAAGCGGACGCGCGGATGACGGCAGGCGTCGCCGGGGTAATCAATCGCCTCACCTGCGAGGCGGGCGACTAGTGCAAGGGGACTAGCGCCAGTTGCATTTGGGCCGAATGGGCCTCGTAGCCGCGCTCGATGAGCCCGGCCGGCGCGGTCAGGGACCGCGCCTACAGCCCCGATTCCATCCGAACGCGGCGCGCCCTGGCGCAGCCGGAGACTGACGCAGCGATCCAAGAGTGAGGACGCCTGCATCCCTCGATGGCTTCGCGGAACACCGTCAGGACATGAGGCGTTTTCGACGCCTTTCGACTGAAAATTCGGTTGCGACTCGCGCGAAATACGATTGAATTAGCATTCTCGCAATGGCGAAAGGCGCCCGAATTAAGGCAAGGCGCCAACCGGACGGCTGAACAGCGTGCGCGGCCAGGCGGCGAGGATGCGGAGGATCATCGCCGCCGGATATCCGGGGTGATCGGCCAAGCCGTCTTCAGCCTTGTGTTCTGGCCGCCTGAACCGGGTGCAGATCCGCATTTCCACCGGAGGCGCAACGGCGCCGAAACTGGCGCGGTACGCCGACACCCAGGGCCGCTTGTCGTCGAAGCCGACGTACATTGGCGTCGCGCAGCAGTCGGCGACCATCCGCCGGGTCTTCGTGGCGGCGGTTAGTCTCATCGGCTGAAGGTTTTCCGCGCCTCGCATGCAGGCGATGCGGTCCCGGCGGAACACCATAAATTCCGTGCCGCCGTCGGCGCCGGCCGCGGGCGCCCCGTTGGCGGATGCGGCGAGCCGCTCGGAGGCGGCCTGGCAGTCGTCGCAATAGCAAGCGGCGACGACAAGGGGGTTGCTCCAGCCGCCGATTTCGACCGCGCCGCACCGGCACTCCGCAACGTGCTTTGGATTTGTCTTCGTCATCGCCACCCTCCGCACGCTCGCTGAGCGCTTCGTGAACCTGTTCCCGCTGCCCGAGCGCTTTGACCGTCGAGGAGCGCAGGGACGCAGCTGAACCAAAATTATAGAAACCGCGTCAATTTCTTTTTGAAACACGGAATCCGTGCTATACCTTCCCCTGTCCGGGAATCTGGGGCGCAGGTCGTGTGCGATGACAAACGAGCAAAGCGAGGCACGCGCTTAAAGCATTTCGGATCAGCGAGGAAAAGCGAGGACAAATTTTTTTATTCCAAACGGCCGTAACCCATTGAAAAGTCTCGATCCGGAAAAGTAAACGCTAGTAAACGCTAGCTATTTTACTAGCGTTTACTAACGTTTAAGCCCTTTTATTCACCTTTATGCTGTTTTATTTGCATTTGATCTATGCGGAAACCGCATGTCGAAGGCGTTGACCGGCGCCCGCACATGGCAGGTGTAGAGTTGCGCGGATTGACAGGGTCGGAGGGCAAGGGCTTCTGAGGCGGCGTCCGAAGGAACGAACCCATGCTCGGTCCCACCGCTCACACTGACACGTTCGCGCGCGACAATCTGCCCCCGCCCGACCAATGGCCGGACTTTCGGCTCGACGGGCTTGACTATCCAGAGCACATGAACGCCGCGGTCGAACTCACCGACCGCATGGTCGAGCGCGGCTTTGGCGACCACACCGCGCTCGTCGGCCATGGCCGGCGCCGCACATACAAAGAGCTCGCCGACTGGAGCAATCGGCTGGCCCGGGCGCTGATCGAGGACTACGGCGTCAAGCCCGGCAACCGCGTGCTCATCCGCTCGGCCAACAATCCCGCGATGATCGCCTGCTGGCTCGCCGCGACAAAAGCGGGCGCGGTCGTCGTCAATACAATGCCGATGCTGCGGGCCGGGGAACTGACCAAGATCGTCGACAAGGCCGAGATCGGACTTGCGCTCTGCGACACCCGGATCCTCGATGAACTGGTCGCCTGCGCCAAGACGAGCGGCTTTCTCAAAAGCGTCGTCGGCTTCGATGGCACCGCCAATCACGACGCCGAGCTTGACCGCCTGGCTCTCAATAAGCCCGCGGCCCTGGCCGCCGTGCCCACGGGGCGGGACGATGTCGCGTTGCTCGGATTTACCTCCGGAACAACCGGCGCGCCCAAGGCCACGATGCATTTTCATCGCGACATTCTCATCATTGCCGACGTCTATGCGAGGGAGGTGCTTAAGGTTCGGCCCGAGGATGTGTTCGTCGGTTCGCCTCCGATCGCCTTCACCTTCGGTCTCGGCGGTCTTGCGGTCTTCCCCTTGCGCTTCGGCGCGTCCGCGGTGCTGATCGAAAGCGCAACTCCGCCGAACCTCGTCAAGATCATCGAAGCCTACAAGGCGACCGTCTGTTTCACGGCGCCGACCGCCTATCGCGCGATGCTGGCGGCGATGGACGAGGGCGCCGATCTCTCCTCGCTACGCGTCGCCGTGTCCGCAGGCGAGACGCTTCCTGCTCCGGTCTACGAGGCCTGGACGAAACGCACCGGCGTTCCGATCCTGGACGGCATAGGCTCGACCGAAATGCTGCATGTGTTCATCGGTTGCCGTCTCGATGACCGAAGGCCGGGCGTCACCGGAACGCCGGTGCCGGGGTACGAGGCCAAGATCGTCGACAAGGATTTCAATGACGTTCCGCGCGGAACGATTGGGCGGCTCGCGGTGCGCGGCCCGACCGGGTGCCGCTATCTCGCCGACGCTCGTCAGCAGGAATATGTGCACAAAGGCTGGAACGTCACCGGCGACGCATTCAGTCAGGATCAGGATGGTTATTTTCGTTTCGCCGCGCGCAATGACGACATGATCATCTCGTCCGGCTACAACATCGCCGGCCCCGAGGTGGAAGCGGCGCTGCTCACGCACGAATGCGTCAGCGAATGCGCCGTGATCGGGCTTGCCGACGAGGAGCGAGGACAGATCGTCGCCGCCTTCGTCGTGCTAGAGCCGGGCGTGCTCCCCGACCAGGCGACCGTCATCAGGCTGCAAGCCCATGTTCAGGCGAGCATTGCGCCTTACAAATATCCGCGCGCGGTGCGGTTTGTGGAGGCCTTGCCGAAAACGCAGACGGGCAAGATCCAGCGCTTCCAGCTGCGCTCTCTCTCATGATCGAGCGGCGCTTTCAGCGCTCTCGCTTGAGGGGCGCCGTTATTTGTTGACCTGGATCTGCGTGAAGCCGGCCGTGCTGGCATAGCCTTTGACGATCGCCTCACGCTCGGAATGGCTCAGCACGCGCTCGACAGATTCGAAGCCCGCCGGGGCGAGTTTCTCGACTTCATCGATCACGCGCTCGGGTCCGCCTTTGCGGTTGAGGCGCACGATCTCCGCGGTCTTAGGCAAGCGGTCGCCTTCGTACGCGTGCAAAGCCTGCATCGGGTGGTCGGCCTTCCGAAGCCAATCGGCAAGGGAGCGCGCATCGAGGATCGCTTGCGCCGCGCCATTCGAACCGACCGGGTACATCGGGTGCGCCGCGTCGCCGATGAGCGTGACGCGGCCATAGCTCCAATGCGGCAGCGGGTCGCGGTCGCACATGGGATATTCCCAGCAGACCGAAGTCGAGCGCACGAGCGCCTCGACGTCGACGGCCGGAACGTTGAAACGCCGGGCGTAAGGGATGACCTCGTCCATGCGCCCCGTTCGCGACCAGGAATTGACTGGTGCGGGCGTGATCTCGCCATCGGCGATGCGCGAGACGATCGCCCAGTTGGTGAGGCGCGTGTCGGGCGTCGACCCCGGCGCGATCGGATAAAGCGCGAGCTTCGCGGTCATGCCGCCGGCGATAACCATCGACCCGCCGGTCAGGAACTTCGGCCATTCCGCGGCGCCGCGCCAGAGCATGAGCCCCTGCCATTTCGGGTGACCCTGTTTGGGGTGGAGATGGCGACGCACGACGGAGTGGATGCCATCGGCCCCAACGAGCACGTCGGCGCGCACGGTCTCGGTGCTTACTCCGGACTTTGCGTCGGTGAAATGCGCCACCACCCCGCTCTCGTCCTGCATAAAACCCTGCAGTCTGAGCCCCGTGCGGACCGCGCCGGAACCGAGTTTGGCGATGACTTCGTCGTGGATCACCTTCTGCAGGCGGCCACGATGGATCGAGAACTGCGGATAGTCGAAACCGGCGTCTACGCCGCGCAGTTCGGACCAAACTTTCTGGCCAAGCCGGCTGACATAGTGCAGCTCCTTGGTGCGGACGCCGACCGCGTCGAGCTTGGGCAAGAGATCGAGCGCCGCGAGCTCCTTGATCGCGTGGGGCAGAATGTTGATGCCGACGCCGACTTCCCGGATCTCGGAGGCCTGTTCGAAAATGACCGATTCGACGCCCCGCCGATGAAGCATGAGCGCCAGCGTCAGTCCACCGAGGCCTGCACCTGCAATGAGCACCTTCATCGGTCTGCCCTCACCTCCGGCGCAAGCTCACCTCGCCTCCTCGGGCGGCGGGAGGAAGTCGACTTCGTGCTTGGCGGAGAGCGCGACCACCTCGGCCGGCGTCTGCTCGGCCATGTTGTGGATCCCCCAGAACAGGTCGTAGAGCCGACGAGTTGGCGCGACCCAGAACAGGCATTTCACCGTCCGCCCCGACTTGTTGTAGATCGCGTGCGGCAGCCCCATCGGCATGCGCGCGAGATCGCCGGGATTGGCGAAGACCGCGCGGCCGTCGATCATGAGCTCGAACTGACCCTCGAACATGTAGATGAACTCGTCCTGTGTCGGGTGGATATGAGGGGGCACGAACGTGTCCGGCGGGAGGGTCGCATGCCAGGCGAAGGAATCCTCGGACACAGACTTGGGCACGTAGGTTTGGCCAAGAATGTTCCAGGCGATGTTGTCTAGGCCGTCGCCAGCCTTGGTGATTCCAGGAGCCAATGACATGTTCGCGTCCTTCCTTAACGTTTGTCGATCTGTGAGCGGTGGGAGCGCGCGCTCACATTCCGGTCTTCCGCCGATTGCGATCGCGGAATAGTGGCGCATAATATGTGCAAGTCAACCTAATCAACTCGACCGGCGCTGCGGAGGACGATTGCTGGGACGCGCGCGCAAGGCGGACAAAGGGGCGACCCGAGCTTTCAAGCTCGAGGATCATCTCTTCTTCTATTTCAGCCAGATCCTCGCGCGGCGCACGCGGGCGATCAATGCGCGGCTGCGTCCCTACGGTCTCGACTATTCCCGATGGCGCGTGCTCGCTGTGCTGCAGGAGCATTCCGGCGCGACGATGGGCGAGCTCGCCGATCTGACCTCCGTGGATCGCACCACACTCACGCGCACGCTTGGACTGATGGAAGAGGCGCGGCTCGTGGCCCGTCAAGAACGCGAGAGCGACCGCCGGAGCCTGGTGATCTCGCTCACCGCCAAAGGTCGACGAATGTTTGCCCGCATTTTGCCACTGACACTGGCGGAAACCGATCGGGCCTTGACCGGCTTCTCCTCAGCGGAGATAGGAGCGCTGCGAGATCGGTTAAAAAGGATCGCGGACAATCTCACAGCATAGCGATCTGAACCCCTCCGACACAGGACACCCGAGTGGACACCGACCGCGCCTATGCAAACGGCCCCTTCGTTCCGGGCGCCGAAACATTTCCGCCTCGCTGGGCGCAAGAGGCTGCGGCTTTTCGCGCGGCCCTCGGCCAACGAGCGCGGACGGCTATCCCTTATGGTCCAGGCGAGCGCAATCGGCTCGACCTGTTTTTGCCCGAGTCCGACCCGAAGGGCCTTCTCGTGTTCGTCCATGGCGGCTATTGGCTGAGATTCGATCGCGACATGTGGTCGCATCTAGCCGCAGGCGCGCTGGCGCGCGGATGGGCCTGCGCAATGCCGTCGTACACGCTGGCGCCCGAAGCCCGGATAAGCGCGATGACCCAGGAGATCGTGCGCGCCGTCGAAGTCGCGGCAGGCCTGGTAGCGGGTCCGGTCGTCGTCACCGGCCATTCCGCAGGCGGTCATCTGAGCGCCCGGATGGGTTGCTCTGACGTGACCCCGTCAGCCGCCGTCAAGCGGGTCGTGCCGATTTCGCCGCTTGCCGATCTGGAGCCCATTTCGCTCACCGCCATGAACACCTACCTGCGTCTCGATTCGGCGGAGATTGCGCAAGAGAGCCCTGCCCTGCTCCCGCTGCGTCAAGGCGTCGAGGCCCATGTCTGGGTCGGCGCGCAGGAACGGCCCTCTTTTCTTTGGCAGGCTCGACTTTTGTCTGAAGCCTGGTCCTGCCCGTGGACGCCGGAAAGTGGCAAGCACCACTTTGACATCATTGACGGACTGGCGGCCCCGGCTTCGCCGCTGCTAGCCGTTTGTCTGGGCTGAGGCCCGGGGCCGCCCGGGCCAGGCCCAAAAAATTGCGCGACTGACGCTGCGCGGCGTTCACTGACCCGATCGATTAAAATGAGGCGCGCCACGGCTAACAATCAGGCGTGGCGCCGCAGAATGAGGCTCGACCTCACACAAAGCTCATGGGCTTTCGGGTGCGGCACGTTCTTTGCTGCCGTTAACTTGAGTAGCCGCAGACCTCATCTGCGCAGCGCTGCCGGCCCGAGGATCACAATGACTGCACCCGCGATTTCCAGACGTTCGCTCCTGAAGACGACCGCTTTCGGCCTGGCCGGCGCCTCGCTGAGCATGGGAGCCGCGGGTCGCGCGTTCGCCGCCAAGGACCTCACGGTGGGCGTGGTTTATGTCGGCGCGCGCGACGATTTCGGCTGGAACCAGGCCCATGCGGTGGCGATCAAATCGCTCAAGGAAGTGCCGGGCGTGAAGGTGGTCGAGGAAGAGAACGTGCCCGAGACCGACGCGGTCTCGAAGTCGATGGAATCGATGATCAACCTCGACGGCGCCGGCCTCATCCTGGCGACCTCCTTTGGCTATTACAAACCGTTCGTGCTCGACCTGGCGAAGAGATATCCCGACGTCCAGTTCCGCCACGCGGCGCCGCTCTGGAACAAAGACACCGACCCGAAGAACGCCGGCTCCTATTTCGGCTATCTCAATCAGGCGCATTACGTTGACGGCGTCGCCGCCGGTCTCTCGACCAAGTCGAACAAGCTCGGATTCGTCGCCGCCAAGCCGATTGCGATCGTGCTCAGCAACATCAATTCCTTCCTGCTCGGCGCACGCTCGACCAATCCGAACGCGACTGTTCAGGTCATCTTCACAGGTGACTGGTCGATGCCAGTGCGCGAAGCGGAATCCACCAACGCGCTGGTCGACGCCGGATGCGACGTCATCACTTGCCACGTCGATGGTCCGAAGGTCGTGATCGAGACGGCCGAGAAGCGCGGCGTCAAGAGCTGCGGCCACAATGCGAGCCAGGGGCCGCTCGCGCCCAAAGGCTTCATCACCGGCGCCGAATACAAGTGGATCACGATCTACAAGGGCTACGCTGACGACCTTGCCGAGGGCAAGGCGCTGCCGAACTTCACGGCCGGCGGCTATGAGGTCGATTTCGTGCAGAACACGCCGTTCGGCGCCGGCGCGAGCGATCCGGCGAAGACGGCGGCGCTCGCTGCGATCGCGGGGCTGAAGGCGAAGAAGCCGATCTATGTCGGCCCACTCAAGGACAACAAGACGGGCAAGGTCGTGATCGACAAGACCTACGACAATCTTGACCCGTTCCTCGACAAGATGGACTATCTGCTCGAGGGGGTCGTGGGCTCGACGACTTAAAAGATCGCCAGCAGAGACGGAAAGCCTCATGTCGGACGCCCCCGTTGCGACCGGCGCCTCACGCGACCTGATCGAAGCCGGGTCGCGGAAGGCCGGTTTCGATTTTGGCGTGCGGCTGCGCGCCAATTCGGAATATGTCGTCATTCCGCTCATTGCGCTTCTGATCGCAGCGGCGCTGTTCGCAGTCTTTCTGCTGGCAATCGGCAAGTCGCCGGTCGACTTCGTCTCCTATGTCTGGCGCGGCGGCTTTGGAACCTGGTTCTCGCTGCAGAACACCCTGCAGCGCTCGGCGCCGCTTATCCTGACCGCGCTCGCCGTGGCGATTCCCGCGCGCATCGGCCTCATCATGATCGGCGGCGAAGGGGCCCTCGTGCTCGGGGGCTTCGCCGCGGCCGTGCTCGCGATTCCCATGATCGGCCACGTGCCGCCGATGCTGACGCTCATCGTCATAGCGATCTTCTCGATGATCGTCGGCGGCTTCTGGGTCGGCCTCGCCGGCTTCCTGCGCTACGCCCGCGGGGTCAATGAGACGATCTCGTCGCTTCTGCTGACCTATATCGGCATCGCGATCATGAACTTCTTTGTCGAGGGCGCGCTGCGCGACCTCTCGGATCCCAACAAGCCGTCAACCAAGCCCCTCGGCAAGGACTATATGGTCGGAGTGATTCCCGGCACCGAAGTGCATTGGGGAATCGTCTTCGGCCTCGCGCTCTGCGTTGCACTCTATTTCCTCCTCGAGCGGACGACCTTTGGCTTCGCCGCGCGGGTCACGGGTGGCAATTTCCGCGCCGCGCTTGCGCAAGGGTTGCCGGTCGGGCGGCTCATCGTCGCGTGCTCGGCGATCGCCGGTGCCTGCGCCGGGCTCGCCGGCTTCTTCGAAGTGGCGGCGATTCAGGGCCGCGCGAATGCTTCGCTCGCCGCTGGCTACGGCTTCACTGGCATTCTCGTCTCGTTCCTGGCGCGGCATAATCCGCTCGTCATCCCTCCGGTCGCGATCCTGTTTGGCGGCATCGTCGCCGCCGGCGGCCTCATCCAGCGGCGCATGGGTCTGCCCGACGCGACCGTGCAGGTTCTCGAGGGCCTGATCTTCGTCGTGCTGCTGACCTCCGAGACCCTCTACGGCCGCTTCTCCATCTTCAAGCCGCGCGCCGGGAATGACCGAACATGAGCGGCGATATCCTCACGGTCCTGATCGCCATGCTGGGCGGCGCGATTCGCGTCTCGACACCATTCATGTTCGTCGCGCTCGGCGAGTGCCTTACGGAGAAATCCGGACGGGTCAACCTCGGGCTTGAGGGGACGCTGGTGCTCGGCGCCATGGTTGGCTACGCCGCATCCTATCATAGCGGCAATCCGTGGGTCGGCGTCTTTGCGGCGGGCTTGGCGGGCTCGGCGCTCGGCGCGATGCACGGCTCGATCTGCGGCCTCCCGCGGGTCAACGACGTCGCCGTCGGCATCGCGATGATGCTGTTCGGCGTCGGCGTCGCCTTCTTTTTCGGCAAGCCCTACATCCAGCCGACGGCGCCGCGGCTCGGCTCGATCTCGCTCGGCTTCTGGAGCGACAGCGCGAGCTTGAAGAGCGCCTTGCAGGTCAATCCGCTTTTCTTCATCGGCATCGTACTCGCGGCGCTGATGGCCTGGTCCTTCCGCAACACGCGTTGGGGCCTTGTCGTGCGGACGGTGGGCGACAGCGCCGCGGCTGCACGCGCAATGGGCATTTCTGTCAGCCTGGTGCGGCTCTTGACGACGACGGTCGGCGGATTTCTCGCTGGGATCGGCGGCGCGTTCCTGTCGCTCTCCTATCCGGGCTCGTGGAACCAGGGCCTCTCGTCGGGCCAGGGCCTGATGGCGGTAGCGCTCGTCATCTTTGCCCGCTGGGACCCGCTGCGTTGTATCGCCGCAGCGCTTCTGTTTGGCGCGGCGGGCGCGCTTGGGCCCTCGCTGCAGTCGATCGGGATCACCCAGGGCTATTACTTCTTCAACGCCGCCCCCTACATCCTCACGCTCGTCATCATGATCGCGACCTCGAGCGCCAAGCATTCGGCGCGCGACATGCCCGGCGAATTGTCGATGGCGAAATAAGCGGCCGGCGGATCGGGGAGCGAAAGGAGGAGCGATGAACGGCCTCGGCGGTCTCAACAAATCTCCAAACGGTGTTGTCGTCGGCGTCGTGCAGTTACAATTGCCGATCGTCGTCACACCCGCGGACCTCGCTGCGCAGACGCAAAAGATCGTGGCGACGGTGGGCAAGGCGCGCCGCAACATGGCGACGATGGATCTCGTCGTCTTCCCCGAATATTCTCTGCATGGCCTGTCGATGGACATGAATCCGGCGATCATGTGCTCGCTCGAAGGGCCGGAGATCGCCGCGTTCAAACAAGCCTGCCGCGATAACAGCATCTGGGGCTGCTTCTCCATCATGGAGTTCAACCCGCACGGGAACCCTTACAATTCGGGCGTGATCATCGACGAGACCGGAACGCTCCAGCTCTACTATCGCAAAATGCATCCCTGGACGCCAGTCGAGCCCTGGGAGCCTGGCGACATCGGCATCCCCGTCTGCGACGGGCCGAAGGGCGCGAAGCTCGCGCTCATCATCTGCCACGACGGCATGTTCCCCGAGATGGCGCGGGAATGCGCCTACAAGGGCGCCGAGATCATGATCCGTACGGCGGGCTACACGGCGCCGATCCGCGCCGCCTGGCGCTTCACCAACCAGGCCAACAGTTTCCAGAACCTGATGGCGTCGGCCAACGTCTGCATGTGCGGCTCGGATGGCGACTTCGATTCCATGGGCGAAGGCATGATTGTCAATTTCGACGGCTCGATCCTCGCCGAGGGGACGACGGGACGGGCCGACGAGATCATCACCGCCGAGCTGAGGCCGGACCTCGTCCGCGAGGCGCGCAAGCACTGGGCGGTCGAGAACAATATTTATCAGCTCGGCCATCGCGGCCTCACCGCGGTCGCGGGCGGCGCGGGCGATTGTCCCTACACCTTCATGCAGGACCTCGTCGCCGGCCGCTATCGCCTGCCTTGGGAGGATGAGGTCGTTCACAAGGACGGAACCGCCTACGGCTTCCCGAAACCCTCTCGTCGCTACGGCGACAAGCTGTCGCAAGCCGCGGAATAGCCGATGCCCACATTCGAAGCCGACCCCTATCCGTGGCCCTATAACGGCGCGTGGCGGCCGGACAACACCGCCGTCATCGTCATCGACATGCAGACCGACTTCTGCGGCAAGGGCGGCTATATCGACTCGATGGGCTACGATCTGGCCCTGACCCGGGCGCCGATCGAGCCGATCAAGGCGCTGCTCGAAGCAGCGCGGGCGAAGGGCTACCACATCTTTCACACCCGCGAGGGCCATCGCCCCGATCTCGCTGACTTGCCCCAAAACAAGCGCTGGCGCTCGCAGCGCATCGGCGCCGGCATCGGCGACAAGGGCCCTTGCGGGCGCATTCTCATCCGTGGCGAGCCGGGCTGGGATATCATCGACGAATTGAAGCCGTTGGCCAGAGAGCCGATCATCGACAAGCCGGGCAAAGGCTCGTTCTGCGCCACCGATCTCGAGCTCATGATGCGCACGCGCGGCATCGACAATCTTGTCCTCACCGGCATCACGACAGACGTCTGCGTGCACACGACGATGCGCGAGGCGAACGACCGGGGCTTTGAGTGCCTGCTGCTTGAGGATTGCTGCGCCGCGACGGACTACGGCAATCATCTCGCGGCGCTGAAGATGGTCAAGATGCAGGGCGGCGTGTTCGGCGCGGTCGCCAGGTCGAAGGCCTTCATTGAGGCGCTGCCGTGACAGAGAAGAATCCCCCCGTGCGCCGTCGCTCGAAACGATTGGCATGTCGAAGTCCTTCGGCGCGCTCAAGGCGCTGCAGGACGTTTCGATCAAGGTCCCGGCGGGTTCGTTCCATGCGCTGCTGGGCGAGAATGGCGCCGGCAAGTCGACGCTCGTCAAGTGCATCATGGGGTTCTATTCGGCCGACCGGGGGCAACTCCTGCTTAACGGCGAGGAGGTCGCGGTCCGCAACCCGCGCGACGCGCAGGCGCTCGGTATCGGCATGGTGTACCAGCACTTCACGCTGGTTCCCGCCTTGACCGCAGCCGAGAACCTCGTTGTCAGTCGGGCCGACGCGCCGGCCGTCATCGAATGGCGCAAGGAGATGAAGGGGCTTGAAACCTTCCTTGACCGGATGCCGTTTCGCGTGCCGCTCGACAAGCCGGTCTCGGCCATGGCGGCCGGCGAGAAACAGAAGCTCGAAATCCTGAAGCTTCTCTACCTTGATCAGCGATTCCTGATCCTGGACGAACCGACCTCGGTTTTGACGCCTGGCGAGGCAGATGAAATCCTCGGCCTGCTGCGCGACATGGCGCACGCAAATACGATCACCGTCATGATGATCAGCCATAAGTTTCGCGAGGTCGAGGCGTTTTGCGACGACTTCACGGTGCTGAGACGCGGCGCGAGGGTCGGCGGCGGCAAGGTCGGCGCCGTCTCGACGCGAGAGATGGCGGGGATGATGATCGGAGATGCCGTCGTGCGGCCATCCGCGGCCCGCACAACTTCCCCTAAGAGCGGCGTGACGCTTGAGATCGCTGGGCTCTTCGCCGAAAACGACGAGGGTCGGGAGGCCGTCACCGGTCTCGATCTCAAGATCCAGGCCGGTGAGATCGTCGGCATTGCGGGCGTGTCCGGCAACGGCCAAAGCGAGCTCGTGGAGGCGCTCTCCGGCCAGCGCCCCATCAAGCTTGGCCAGGTTCTCATCCGCGACCAGGACTTCGAGCCCAGACGTGACCATTTCGACCGCTTCAAGGTCTTCGGCCTGCCGGAGGAGCCGCTGAAGAACGCCACGGTGCCCACGATGTCGGTGGCCGAGAATATGGCGTTTCGCCAGTTCGACAAAACGCCGATGACGCGCCTCGGCTTCTGGCTGTCGCGTGAGCCGATGCGGGCCACCGCTCGAGACCTGATCAGCCGCTACAATGTTAAAACGCCGTCGACCGAGACGCCAATTCGCGATCTCTCGGGCGGCAATGTGCAGCGCGCCATACTCGCGCGCGAGCTGTCCGGCGACGTGGACGTGCTCATTGTCGCCAATCCTTGCTTCGGCCTCGACTTCGCCTCGGTCGCTGACATTCGGGCGCAGATCATGGAGCAGCGTAACCGCGGCGCCGCCGTTCTCCTGGTGTCGGAGGACCTCGACGAGATACTCGAACTCTCCGACCGCATCGCCGTGATGTCGGGCGGCAAGGTGACCTATATTACCGATGCCGCCGGCGCCGATCGCACGACCATCGGACGCCACATGGCCGGCCACTGATGTTTGACGCCGCTTAACGCGGTCGGGTCAGGGTTCTCCTGCCATCGCCGGTCCTGGCATGACGCGCCAAGGTCGTGCACAAGATTGTCGACTATGTCGGCTGTCCTGAACTTCTCCGGCATTGGTAGTGAACGCCGCAGAATTCCTGCCGTTTGCGATTCCGGGTCTTCCGCTCGCTAAGCTGATCAAGAACTCCTGGAATTCGAGGGGGCATGATGTCGACGGACGCCGCAAATTCCTTGGTGCCCGTCTCCAGAAGGGTGTGGATGTGTCCTCAGTGGAATGTCTCGTCATCGGCGCGGGCGTCATCGGGCTGGCGATTGCCCGAGCGCTGGCGCGCGCCGGGCGGGAGGTCGTCGTTGTCGAGGCGGAAAACGGCATCGGCGCCGGGATAAGTTCGCGAAACAGCGAAGTTATTCATGCCGGCATTTATTACCCGACCGGCCTGACCAAAACGCGTCTGTGCGTCGAGGGAAAAGAGATGTTGTATCGCTTCTGCCGCGACTACGGCGTGCCGCATCGAGGTTGCGGCAAGCTCATCGTCGCGGCCAACGAGAGCGACGTGGCGGGCCTCGCGGCGCTTGAGACCCGGGCGAAAGCGAATGGAGTCGTCGATCTCGTCTGGCTCACGGGCGAGGAGGCGCGAGCGCTCGAGCCGGAACTCAAGGCGGAGCGCGCTCTTCTTTCGCCTTCGACCGGCATCGTCGACAGCCACGCCCTGATGCTGGCGTTGTGGGGTGACGCAGAGGCGCATGGGGCAGCGATCGCGTTCGCGACTCCGGTCGTGTCAGGGCGAGCGGAGCACAAGGGGGTGACGATCGACACGGGCGGGGGGGAGGCGATGCGGCTGACGGCCGCGAATGTCATCAACGCAGCGGGCCTCGGGGCGCAGGCCGTGGCTCGTACAATCCAGGGTCTGCCGATCGAGACAATCCCTGCCCTGCATCTGGCCAAGGGCAATTACTTCTCGTTGAGCGTCCGCTCACCCTTCTCGAGGCTCGTATACCCGATGCCGCGGGAGGGGGGCCTTGGCGTCCATCTTACCCTGGACCTCGCTGGTCAGGCGCGGTTCGGGCCGGACGTCGAATGGGTCAACGCGATCGACTACGACGTCGACCCCCGGCGGAGTAAATCCTTTTACGCGGCGATCCGAACCTATTGGCCGGGCTTGCCCGACGGGGCTCTGCAGCCGGCCTATGCGGGAATTCGCCCGAAGATTGCCCGGCCGGGCGGATCATCGACCGATTTCCTGATCCAGACTGAAGACGAACACGGGGTCAGAGGGCTGATCAACCTGTTCGGCATCGAATCTCCGGGCCTGACTGCGAGTCTCGCGATCGCGCAGCGCGTCGCGAAAGTGCTCTGAGCGTTCGACCTTGTGCAGACCCTGTAAACTCACGCCAGATCTGTCGAACGCCACCTGAGTATACGCAACTCCAAAATTGAGCAACCGATGCGACTAACGGCAGACCGAATCGGTTCTACACCGACGACGACTTTCTCGGCATCCGGCCGAGCTCAATCTCTGCTGCACCGCCGCGCGAGAGATAGACGACCGCCCCTGGCGCAGCCTTTCACTTCATCCGACCAGACGCTTACCATGCCGTCGGTCTCATCAAGGCCTCGCTCAGCGGCGAGATCCAAAGCCGGCGGCGGCGAGAGCGATCGCCCGGGCGCCGTGCCTCTCCCGGGCAGGCTCGCCAGGTCTTAGGCGAGCGGCGAATTGAAACCCTTCACCTATGAGCTCGGACCTCTCGGCCCGGATGACGTCGAGGTCGAGGTCACCCATCGCAGGATTTGCCACACCGACCTGGTGTTCCTCGACAAAGAAATTGGCATGAGCACTTACCCGTTTGTTCCAGGCCACGAGATCGTCGGCAAGGTCACGCGTTTGGGCGAAGTCGCTGAAACCAAGGGCCTCTCGATCGGCGATGTGGTGGGCATCGGCTGGAACAAGGAGAGCTGTCTTCACTGTGATCCCTGTTTTGAAGGAGAAACGCATCTTTATAAGACACCGCAGTTCACGATCCTGAGCAATCACGGTGGCTTCGCTGGTCACGTAAAAACTCATTGGCATTGGGCCATTCCGTTGCCCCAGGACCCCCGCGCCGAGGACGCTGGACCCCCGCTCTGTGCTGGCGTTAGCGTGTTCTCGCCAATGTTAGAGAACGGTATCAGCCCAACCGACACCATTGGTGTATTCGGCATCGGAGGCTTGGGGCACTTGGGGTTGCAGTTCGCGCACCCTTGGGGCGCGAAGGTGGTCGCGTTCACATCGTCAGTCGCCAAGGCCGATGAGGCGCGAGCGGCACGCCTTTCTCGTATTCGAGCCGACGATGGAATTGAAGGTTGAGCCAGAAGAACTCGAGGCCCACGCGTGACCAGTGGTCGCGGCCAAGGCCCACAGCAATGAGCGAACAGCGAGACCCACCGCAGGTGATCTGGAGCGCCCAGGTTACGCCGCAGTCCGTCTGCAGATCGTGTCTGAGAGTCCGCAGCTGGAGGCGCCTCAACCCCTAAGGGCTTACGTTCTGAGCGAAGGAAACGGTCGTCCGCGGTCAGTGCGCGGGCCGATTGAGGAGACCAAGATGCAATTGCTCGCGCCTAAACCTTCAGCGATGTTCGTCTACAACGATGGATTCACCGATCGGCGGTCTGAAGCTGGTCGGCAACGAGAATGGCCTTGCCGCCATTCTGTGGGCTCGAGACAGTCCCAAGCGAGTCCGCCTGAACATCGTCGGCGAGGATGCAAACCACCCCGTCCTCGTGGAGACCGAGCGTCAGCTGAACGAATACTTTGCCGGTGAGCGCAAGACATTCGACCTGAAGCTCAACTTCGTCGGCACAGAATTCCAGAACCAGGTCTGGCAGGCGCTCCTGCGCATCCCGTTCGGCGAGACCAAGACCTACGGACAAATCGCGCGAGAGCTTAGCAATCCTAATGCGATGCGCGCGGTGGGAGCTGCCAACGGCAAAAACCCATGTATGGATGCGCCCGTTCGCGCAAGGTGTTTCTGATCGGCTTGGTCACGTGATCGGGTGCGGTCATGTATCAGGCCTCAGATGCGGCTGTTAGGTGCCGCGGGCCGGTATGGAGATGCGCGGACCAGGCGCAGATCAATCGGGCGAGAGCTATGCGGGAAAGTGGGTGATGACGGTGTGATTTGAGCGGCGTAACGGGGTTGGTGTCGAGCCGTCCCGAACCTCCCGAAGGAGCGTTACGCCATGAATGAGAATAGAGTTTTCGCTCTGCATCAGCCAGACGAAATTGACGATCCTCTGACAAAAATTCTGCGGTCCGGGGCGAAGCGACTGGTCCAGCAGGCGGTTGAGGCCGAGTTCGCGGCCTTCCTGGCCGGGCATGCCAGTCTCGAGCTGCCGGACGGTCGCCGGCGGGTGGTTCGGCATGGTCACGATCCCGTCCGCCCGATCCAGACGGGGATCGGGCCAGTCGAGGTGGCGAAGCCGAAGGCGCGCGATCGTGGGGCGACGCCGGGGGCTGAGCGTATCCGCTATTCGTCGGCGATCCTGCCGAAATGGGCGCGACGGACCAAGAGCCTCGATGTTCTCTTGCCGGCGCTTTATCTGCGCGGCGTTTCCACCGGCGACTTTCAGGAAGTGCTGGCGGCTTTGCTCGGCAAGGATGCGCCCAATCTTTCGCCCTCCGTGATCGGGCGGCTCAAGAGCGATTGGGAGGACGACTATCGGCGCTGGCAAGCCCGCGATCTATCGGCCCGGCGCTATGTTTATGTCTGGGCGGACGGCGTCTATCTGCAGGCGCGCATGGAGCCGCAGGCGGAATGCATGTTGGTCCTGATTGGCGCGACACCAGAGGGCAGGAAGGAGCTTCTGGGCTTGCAGACGGGCATGCGGGAAAGTGGTCAGAGCTGGAAGGAACTGCTTGTCGATCTGAAGGCGCGGGGTCTAACGATTGCGCCTGACATCGCGGTGGGCGACGGCGCGCTTGGCTTCTGGAAGGCCCTGGACGAAGCCTTTCCCTCGACCCGCCACCAGCGGTGTTGGCAGCACAAGACGCTGAACGTGCTCGACAAGCTACCGAAGTCCGTTCAGCCCAACGCGCATCAGGATCTGCGCGAAATCTGGCTGTCCGAGAACCGCGCGACCGCCGAAGCCGGGATGATAATCTTCGCGAAGAAATATGCTCCCAAATACGACAAGGCCGTCGACTGTCTGCTCAAGGATCGCGACGCGTTGTTGACGTTCTTCGATTTCCCCGCTGAGCACTGGACGCATCTGCGGACGTCGAATCCGATCGAAAGCGCCTTTGCAACGGTTCGGCATCGCACTGTGCGCATGAAAGGCGCGCTCTCCCAGGACACGGCGCGGCTCATGGTTTTCAAGCTGATCATGGCGGCGGCGAAAAGCTGGCGGCGCCTGCGAGGACAAAATCAGTTGCCCAAGATCGTCCGTGGTGTAAAATTCCACGACGGAATCGAAGTCGCGAACAAAGAAATGTCCGCCGCTTGATCCATGCCGTCACCTAAATTCGTGCATAGCTCATCGGGCGAGCTTATGAGCTCGATGGGTTTTATTGCATTTCCTGGTCCGGATCTGACCGATCATTTGCCCTTACCGTTCGTCGACCTCCTCACGCGCCCGACGTTCCCTTGGCCGCAGTGTCCGATCGTGGATCAGCGCACTGCAGCTGCAGGAACCCGATAATCTTCGCCCCTCGTCAGCATGGCCCAGATCGCGCGCGCCATTTTGTTGGCGAGTGCGATCGCCAACACCATCCGTGGCTTGCGCGCCAGCATGCGATGCAGCCAGCTTCCCTCTGCCCCTCCCTTTCGGGAGGCCGAGCGGATGACGGCCATCGCGCCGATAATCAACAGGCGCCGGATGTCACGCTGGCCCATCTTCGAGGTCTTGCCGAGAAGCGGCTTGCCGCCCGTCGAATGTTGCCGGGGAACAAGCCCGAGCCAAGCGGCAAAGTCGCGGCCGCGACTGAAGACGGCCATCGGCGGCGCGAAAGTCTCAACCGCCATCGCGGTGATCGGTCCCACGCCCGGCATGGTTTGCAGGCGGCGCATCGTCGCTCCGCGCGTGGCTTCCTGAACCGTCGCCTTCTCGAGTTCGGCGATCGTCTTCGACAGCCCGTCGATCTGGTCGAGGAAGACGCGAGAGAGCTCCACGACGAGAAGCGGCAGGGACGTCATTTCCGACTCGATCGCCTCTGCAAGGCCCTTCACGTTCGCGGGTCCCTACGCGACGACGACGCCATGCTCGGTCATGTGACCGCGGAGGGCATTGATCAGTTGCGTGCGCTGGCGAACCAGAAGATCACGGGTGCGAAACAGCATGGCGCGCGCCTGCTGCTCCCCGGTCTTGACCGCCACGAAGCGCATGGTTGGCCGGACTGCCGCCTCACAAATGGCTTCTGCGTCCGCCGCATCGTTCTTCTGGCGCCTGACGAACGGTTTGACATAGGCAGGTGGAATCAACCAAACTTCATGGCCTGAAGCGCCGATGGCGCGTCCCCAATGATGGGCGCTCCCGCAGGCCTCCATAGCAACGACGCAGCGCGGGTGCTCGGCCAGAAAAGAGAGGACCTTTTCGCGCGAAAGTTTCTTGCGGAACGCCACGCCGCCATCAGCGCGGGCACCATGCAGCTGAAAGCTCCGCTTTGCAAGGTCAAGACCGATAATGCTAACTTTTTCCATGGATGCCGTCTTCATTCGTGGGATGCGCAAACATCGCCACCTTGGCACATTGCGATGCCGTCAGGAGGGGGCATCCACTCCATCAATCGCCATCATTGCACCCTGTCACCGGGTCATTGGCGCATCCGGCGAGCTAACTGGCTTCAGGGGGACTCGAGGCCAAGGCCCACCTTTTGGTCCTCGAGCGTCCGACGGCGTAGGCGTCTGTGGCCGCCGCCGTGGTGACGGCCTCAGCCGCGCTGGGCGCGCTGCTCAGTGCGGGCCTGCTCGCGGATGTCGGCAGGGTCCCGCCCGAATTCCTCCTTAGAAGGCGCGCGCGAAAGCTATTACGGTTCGAATAGCCGACGTCGTGGGCGATGTGGTCGACCGAGGAGGAGCTGCGGCGCAAAAGTATGGTGGCGTGATTGAGGCGTAGATAGCGCAGCATGGCAATTGGCGACTGACCAAAGAGCTTGGTGAACCGCTCCATGAACACAGAGCGGCTCATGCCAGCCAATTCCGCTAACGAGTCGGAGGTGTGGTTACCGCCTGGCCGCGCGATCATCTCGGCGAAGGCGCGAGCAATCTGCGGGTCCTGCAATGCGGAAAGGCGCTCGACCCATAGCTCGTTCGAGGCCACCGATCGGCGCAGCAGCTTCACGACGACCTGCTTCAGGAGGGTCGTGGCCATCGTCCCGTCGCCCTCTTCCTGGGCAAGGAGTTCCTCGAAGGCTTCGCGCATGCGGGTGTCGACACGGTCGGCCGGCGAGAAATGTTCGACCACGGGGGTTTGCAAGTCCGCGAACAGGTCCTGGTTAGGGCCATGGTGGCAACGAAAGTTGCCGCAGATCAGCGTCATGCGGGGATCGCCCTCCCCGGCTTCAAAGCGATGGAAGGCGTCGTGTTCAGTCGTGCTCGGCCGCTGTAGATTCAACGTCTCCAGCGTACCCTGCGGCCCATCGACCTCGAAGCGGAAGAGCTTGCCCGCCGGGACGATGACTAGGGTATGGGGATGCACTTCGACCGGCTCATGGCCCTCGACAACGATGCGACCGACGCCCGCGAGGTTGTAATGCACGCTAGCGACTTCGCTGCCGCCAAATGAAAGACGATAGCCTGGGCTAACCAGGCATTCGGTCAAAGCGACCAGATCGACCTCGAGCGCCTGGGTCAGCTGCCGGAGCTGATTTTCCGGTGGGCGGGCCGGGGGCGCACGGTTGGGCATGGTTTCCTCTCCGAAGGTGACCGATCGCCCAACTGCGCCTCACGCACGGGCTACTAGGACCTGCTGGGACCGAGATTGGTTCAGGTGATGGACGACAGACCATCAAGCAACTCAGTCTGGCCTGGGCCCAGGGCGGTGGGGGGTTTTGGATTTTTAGATGCTTTCCGCGCGCGTCAGAGATCCTTCGATGGCGTCCTACCGTCCAACTTGAGTTCATGATAATTCGCCGGCGCGGTCGAGAGCCCGATTGCCGTTTGCTATGGAATCCATGCCCAAATGGTACTGGCGAGGCGGCCGCGCGCGGTTGAATAGTGCGAAATGCTGACGCGCGCACCCGACGCTTCATTGCGGCTACTCACCAGCCGATGGCCATGGGGGCTGTCACTTTCGCTCGCGACCCACAGCGGTGATACGGGCCACCGTAGAGGGTCGTCCCGACTGCTGGTCGCTTCCGCGTGTCGCGTTGCTATTTCGGGATCTTCTCGGTCCGTTTGCGATCATGTTTTCCTCGGATTGCTGCCGCTCGTTTCGGCTTTGAAGATGTTCCTGCTGATCCAGATTTGGACTGTTTTAGGCAGAGCCGGCGCGAGGATGCGCACGGTCCTGACTGCTCGCAACCAGCAACTTCGTAGGAGAGCCCTATGCCTGTGTCCTTAACGGGTCCTCGCGTCTCCGGAGGGTTGGCGCCCTCTCGCCGCGGCTTCATAGCTGGCTGCGCTGGCCTGGCGACAGCCATCGGATTAACGCCCGGAGCCGCGCGGTCGACCGAGACTCGACACCTTGCTGGCGACCTCTTTGCGTTTACCGCACCAGACCGTCCCGAGGTGGTCTTCGCCGTCGCATTGCCGCCGCAGCCGTTCAGCCAAACCGAGCACGACGCGTTAACCGTCCGGTTGCACGCTGGCGCGAGCACCTGGACCATCGGTCCCGTCGCGCTCATACCAGCGGCAGGTTTGTCACCGAACGGTGCACGCATTTTCTCCGGCAAGGTGTGGCAATTGCGGGAGGGCGGGAGCGCCGCCGCGCACCTAATCGCGGTGGCCGCGCCGGCGCAGCAGCTCCCGAGGTCGAACATTGGCGTGTGGGCGGAAGTCATCGGCGCCGATGGAATCAGGGCACGAATTGGCAATCCCGCGATTTCGCACCTGCTTGCGGAGCACGGCCAACTGGCCGGAATGCAAGGAGAGCCGAAACCCGAGCGGGGCCGCCAGCCGCTCCGGTTCGACGCGCTCGCCCGCCAAATCGCGGAGCGCGGAGGCGGCGACTCTAGCAGCCACAGTCTGCCTCGGGTCACCCGCCTCGCCGCTCAGCTGTTGCCTGACATGCTTGAGTTCAATCCTTCCCGTCCTGGCGGCTTCACCTTCGCGGCGATGAACGGTCGCAAGCCTGATGACGCGATCGATCCGATCGTGAGGACCATCTTGGCAGGTACGCCAAGACGAGGCGACGCAATCGCACGGTACGCAGCCAGCAACGAGTTTCCCTATTTCGTCGCCATCTAATCTGCGAGGCCAACCATGTCCCATCACTTCGACACGCCAACTGCGCGCGAGGACCCGCGGATCAACGTTTGCGACTTCTACCTATTCGGCGGATCGGCGGGCGCCACGGTAATGGCGATGACGGTGAATCCCGATGCGGGCGTCTCCGCGCCTGACACCTTCCGTGATGAAGGGCTCTATGCCTTCCGCTTCGATCTCAATGGCGACGCCAAGGAGGAGTTGGCCTTCAAGGTACGATTCGGCGCGGTTGAACATACTGCGGGCGACGAACACAATCATGTCCAACCCTTCCAAGTCCTGCGCTCGACCGGCGCCCACGCGCTCAAAGGGGTCGAAGGCGAGCTCATCGCCTCGGGCGTGACCGGCGCGTCGGTGACGGGCAGGGACGGGATCAAGGCGTTTGCGGGGCTTGCGCCAGACCTGTTCGCCGGAGACGCACAGGCGCTTGGAAAGTTCAGGACCGCGCTGGCCAAAGAAAAACGCTTCGCCGCCGAGGCGTGGGAGAATCGGAAGAATTTTTTCGCCAACCGCAACGTCACGACTATCGTGCTTGAGGTTCCCACCCGGATGATAGGGAGCGAAGGGAGCCGGGTTCACGCGTGGGCGACGGCTTCGCTGTATGGCCACGCCCCCGAAGTGCAGGTGTCCCGCTGGGGTCTGCCATTGATCACGAACGTCCTCATAGCCGACGAAGCGTTGCGAGAAATTTACAACCGGACCGGACCGGCCGAGGATCGCGAGAAGCTCGGGGCAGCCCTCGCACAATACGCGTCAACCGTCAGTGATCTCGCCGGCTCGACCCCGAATCCAGCCGAATATGGGCGCCAGGTCGCTGATCGCCTCTGCCCCATCATGCTGCCTTATCAGCTCGGATCGGAGGCGGCCTTCGACTTCGCCGGCTTCAACGGCCGAAGCTTGGCGGACGACGTCATGGACGTCATCATCACTCTCGCGAGCAATGTCGCGTTGGCGGACGGCGTGGCGCCCGACAAAACGCGGATACGAACGGAGTTCCCTTACTTCGGCGCCCCCTTCACGGCGCAGGAGCAGGTTGGCAACCCGCCGGTGCCCAAACCCGCTCCGAAGACTGAGGTCCACCCGTGAAGTTCGCACGCGCCAAGACAGCGGTCGCGGCCCTGGCGATTCTCGCCTCTGCCGCCGCGGCCTGGTCTTTCGCTCACGCCAAGTCGGAAGAAGAGGTTAACCGAGCCCACTTCGCCGCGGACGGGTCGGCGATACGTCCAGTGGAATGGCGGCAGTGGGTCCACGTCGGCACCCGATACAAACCCATCGGTCTGAACATCCTCGACCAGAAGGTGACCAAGACCCCCGAGATCCTCAACGCCTATGTCGAGCCGAGCGCCATGGCGGTCTACCAACAAACCGGCCAGTGGCCGGAAGGGACTCAGATCATCAAAGAATTCACCGCGGTCCAGGTCGGACCGGGATGCGATACCAAGACCTTCGTTTGCAGCACCAGGTTCGGAGATGGAATCTATGAGAGCCGCTATATGGGGCTCGGATATATGGTCAAGGACTCGGTCCGCTTTCCGGAGCAGCCTGGTCACTGGGGCTACTTCAGCTTCGGCCATCAGCCGCAACCATACCTTCCGTCCGCGCAGCCAACGACCACCTGTATCTCGTGCCACGTGACGCTCGCTTCGGACACCGATTACGTCGTCTCCAAGGCTCATCTGGGACTTGACCGATCCGCCCGCTGATCCCATCGATCCCAGGTGACAGACAACAAGCAGGAGTTCAATGCTAGCAAGGAACTCAACGCGGCCCGCGGCCGTCTCTGCTTCCGCAGGTGTGGCGGCCGCACCGGGGCATTCGGCTCGGCCTTTCGTGAATGCTGCGCGCCGTTCATCGGCAACGAGTATGATCGAGCGGAACACCAGGATTATCTCCAGCGCATTCCCAATGGCTATACTTTCCGTTTCCCCCGGTCGAAGGCCGCTTAAGCGGCTTGGGTGAGCTTCAAATAATGGAGGACCGCATCATGGTGACCCGAGGTTTCAGCGGCCGCCGACCCGCCCCCGACGCGGCGCGACGCTTGCCGCCCGGTCAGCATCTGGTGGAAGATTTCCCGGTGCTCTCGGCCGGACCAACGCCGCGCGTGGCTACCGACAGCTGGGCATTTACGGCCAAGGTTGGGCCGCGCGTGGTGCGGTGCTGGACGTGGTCTGAGATGCTCGCCTTGCCGCAGACCGAACTGACGCGCGACATCCATTGCGTGACCACTTGGTCCAAGTTCGACACGCGATGGAGCGGCGTCCTAATTGACGATCTGCTCGACAGCGCGGAGATCGATCCACCGACCGAGTACCTCCTCGTTCACTCCTTTGACGGCTATTCCACAAACGTCCCGCTAGCCGATCTCGTGCGCGGAAAGGCAATGGTTGCGCTTCGCTACGATGGAAAGCCTCTGCCACCCGACCACGGCGGCCCGGCGCGGCTTCTCATCCCACACCTGTACTTCTGGAAGTCGGCAAAATGGGTAAAGGGCCTACAATTCACGCCGCGCGACGAGGCCGGCTTCTGGGAGCTCAGGGGCTACCACATCTACGGCGATCCTTGGCGGGAGCAGCGTTACACTGATGACTGAGCCCGCCCAAGCGGCGCTCATGCCGGTACGCTGGCAAAATGCAACGATCGTCGCACGCCAACCGCAGACGCCGAACATCACCAGCTTCCTGCTCCGTCCCGTCGCGCCGTTCCAGTGGCAAGCAGGCCAGCACGTCGACATTCGCCTCACGGCGGCGGACGGCTATCGCGCTGTCCGCAGCTACTCCATCGCCTCCGCGCCAGATAACAGTGGGGTGGTCGAATTGGCCATCGATCGCTTGGCGGATGGCGAGGTGTCGCCCTTCTTCCACGATATCGCCCTGGTCGGCGACGCGGTCGAGCTTAAGGGGCCGCTGGGAGGTCACTTCGTGTGGAGGCCGGTCGATCACGGCCCGGTGCTGTTGGTCGGCGCCGGGTCCGGCCTCGTGCCGCTCCTGGCGATGATCCGCCATCGCGCCGCCACGGGCGCTACGCCCCCGTTCCACCTGCTCCTGTCCGCCCGGACCTCGGCCGACATTCCCTACCGAAATGAGCTCGAAGCACTGGCGGTACGGAACAACGGCTTCAGCGTCACGTTCGCTATCACGCGCGAACCGGCCTGGCGTCAGTCAGACTACAGTCGTCGGATCGACCCCGCCATGATGCGTGATGTCCTGAGCGCCTTCAGCACCCCGCCGTCGCTATCGTTCATGTGCGGGACCAACGGCTTCGTCAACGAGGCCGCCGATGGCGCGATCGCCGCCGGCGTCCCCGCCAACACCATCCGGACCGAGCGCTACGGGGGCGCGTGAACTGCGTTCGTTGCCCGTGCAATCCGCAACTTAAGTCCTATCAACCCCTGGCGTAGACCCCGAGAGCTCGGATTGAGCCACAACGCTCGCGCCGCTAGTCTAGCGTCGGGTACCCCTGAGCCAGCACTGGGCCAATCGCGCATTGAGAACACCCAGACTCGATTTGGCGGTGTCCTCGCGCGAGAGGATTGCATTCTATCCGGTCGGGGCCTTTCAAAAAGGAACAGGGTCTGCACGGCGGCGCCCGATTGGCAGTTCGTGAACGCCGAAGCTACGGGTCCGACTGAACCGGCGGTTTGATCTGCCGAGGTCGCGACGCTGGCGACGATTGGGCTCTGACCTTTCCGTTGGCTCCAATGCCGATTAAGTGATTCCGATAGTTGGCGCGCCCTCCATCACGACGTTGCCCGCTTTCATCTTGCATCGTCATGCCACATGCGGATCGCCTGTGGTGGTCCGCATGTGGAACGTGGGTGAAGGGCAACTCAGAATGGAACTCCACCAAATTCGCTATCCGGACGAGAGAACCCAAGGAAATCCACGCTTTTCCAGCCCCCAATTTGACCCCTTTTTGCCGTCGGACGGGGGCTCGCCAAGACAATCCAAATCCGCTGCGGCTCGCCCCTCAGCACTCGACGGATCGCAGGTAATGCCGAGGTGACCAACAAGGTCCGCTACCCTCCGAAAGCCTTCTCGATTGCGGCGCGCTCCTCGGGGGTCGGGGTCAGCTTCTCCATAAGCCGCAGTGCCTGAGCGCGGGTGCTATCATGGCTGCCTTTGGCCTCCGGATCGTCGTCGACGGCGGCTGCATAAAGCTTCGCCGCGTCGGCGAACCGGCGGCGAATCAGCTGGACCTCGGCGACAGTTGCGCCGGCCCAGTAGTCTCCGGGGAGCGGAATGATTCCGACCAGCTTCTCGACCGCGGCGCCGTATTTATCCGCGACGTCCAGTTCGCCAAGCAGCACGCTGTTGGCCGCGGCGTTAACGCCCGTGTAAAAGTCCGACGGCGTGGAGTTGAACGCCTCGGCGTAAAGGTTGCGAGCCTTGCGCAGATGCAGAAGGTCGCCGGATTGGTCGTAGCGGTCCCTCCACGTGCGCGCCAGGATGCCGAGCGTCTCCGGATCCTTCTCGCCGAGTTCGTGCAATTCGCCGAGCGCCTGCTGCGCGGCCTTCCAGTTTCCCTGACGTGCAAGCGCAAGACCCTTCAGCTGCTGAGGCCGCACGGAGCGCGGAAATCTCTCTGTCACCGCGTCGAGGATCTTCAGCGCCTCGTCGGCCTTCTTTAGCGCGATCAACCCCTCGGCGACCTTGCAGGGCAGCATGGAAGTCGTGGTCCATTCGGGCGCTGCGCTCTTGGCGAGTTCCACCAGCCTATCGGAATCCCCCGCGGCGCGCGCTGCGGCCACCTTGGCAAGCGCGCGCTTGGCAGCGTCGTCGTAGGCCGCGGCGACGCGCACGGCCTCGTCGGACAGCGGATTGCCCCTAAGCCCATGGAGCAGACGCAACAGACCCGTTCCGGTGGGCCCGTCTGGCTGGCCGCTGAAGTCAACCCACAGCTTCGCTTGCGCGAACAGAGGCAAATCGATCTCGTCGACGCGGAGGACCACATAGCGAAAGCCGGCCTTGCTCTTCTCCAGCGTGCGAAGCGCTTCGTACTCGTCCAGACACCATTGGGACTCTTCGCTGCGAGAGGACCAAATGAGCACGGCCGTCGCGCTGCGTTCGAGATTCTGCTCAAGTTGCGGGTTCAAGCCGCCGCTCGTCGTCAGCACGAACTGGTCCATGAAGACCTCGTAGCCGAGATGGCGCAACTGGTCGTATAGGCGGAGGACCCAGGGCCGGTTCACGGACCGATAGCTCAGGAACACGTCCCACTTGTCGTCCGCGGCCTTGATCGGGCCTCGCGGGGCCAAAGTCTCGAAAACACTGGACATTCGTCGACCCTCCCAAACATTTTGCCAAAATGAATTGCAGCCGCGGAGCCGACCTCAAACAAGTGAACGCTTAATAGCGCTTGAACGACCCTGCCCCGCGGGCATCGTCAAGTTCCCCGCCCCGCTTCCACGAGGCGCGCGGCGTAACGGGCCATCTGGTCGATTTCGATATTGACCCGGTCCCCTTCCCGCCGGTCACCCCAGGTCGTCACCTGTAGCGTGTGGGGAATCAGCAGAACCTCGAATGTCTCGCCCTCAACCGCGTTCACGGTGAGCGAAGTCCCGTCCAGCGCGACCGAGCCCTTGACGGCGATGAACTTCGCCAGACCCCTCGGCGAGCGGAAACGGAAATGCGCCATGCCGTCGAAATCGCGTCGGGACAGGATCTCGGCAATCCCATCGACATGGCCACTCACCATATGGCCGCCGAGCTCGTCGCCAACCTTCAGCGAGCGCTCGAGGTTGACGCGCCCCCCTGCCGGCCATTGCCCGAGCGTCGTTACTGCAAGCGTCTCGGCGCCGACGTCGAAAGCGAGCGCCGAACCCCCTTCGCGCGGCTCGACGCCGACGACGGTGAGGCACGCGCCCGAATTGGCGATCGAAGCTCCGAGTGGGATGGTTCTAGCGTCGTAGGCGCTCGCGATCCTGAGCCGATTCAGCTCGCCTAAAGGTCTGATATCAATAATTTGACCGACGTCGCTGATAATCCCGGTGAACATATGAACCTCAACCCCGCATGCAGCCAAGAGGATCGTAATTATCGCGCCGGCGGGCCATTTCCAACGAAACTTGCAAATGCCGGCCCGGGAACGAGCTCGACCGAAGTTTTTTGCGGAAAAGTTTCAAAAATTGATGCGGAACCCCAACCTTAGATACTATGTTAAGCGTATCGTATGGATTAAGCGCGCCAACAGCTACATTCGAACGATGGCAACGGGAACTGTCCGAACTTCATCTCGCGAACGACCAGATTCGCGCACGAGACTGTATTGGCTGGATATCGACGTTACTTTCAGCAATATCATGCGCCAGGACCGTATTATCTCGAGACGTCAAACTGCGCCCCCGCCTCTGTCATCCCTGCAATATTCCATTCTGAATGGCGTTGGCATTGTCGAGAACGCGCTTTCGGTCGGAAATAGCGACACAACCTTCAACCAATTCGAGGTCGATGTCGCCGCGTTTGTGCAAACGGACGAAACTTTCGAGGCGGCGGAGCTTAATCGATCAGCGAAAATGATTTGGAACGACGTGGATGTTGAGGCGCCCCGGCTGGAGATCTATGTCCAACCCAAAATGCTGCGACACTTGGTCGAATTCTACCTCACGAAAAGAATTGATACGGTTATTATGTCGATGAAAATTGCAATCACGCGACAGCCGATTGGCGGCGCCGGTCCTGTTTCCGAGCTTCCGCTGCTCGATAGAGATGGACGACTCTATTTCCGCCGGACCCAGTGTGAGCTGCTGTCGGTGCAGGCTTCCCTGGCGCATGAGCACGCGAGCCGGCAGTCCTAGTCTCCAAGCGCATGATGGCGATCGGGGTGCCTCGCAGATTAACGCCGCGCTGTGGGTCCGGCTCTGCTCGTTTGCGGTGAAGCAATCATCTGGGCAGCCGTCGAGCGGATCCGTTTGACTTGGCCGCGCCACGCGACCGCCCCTCTTCGATCGGTATGACCGTCGTCTGCGTCTCTAGTTTGACGACCCGAAACTGAAACTGTGTGCGCAGGTCTTGCTGCCAGCGCATGAGCCGACGGGCGCGCGCTTCGTTCGGGGTGATGATCGAAGTCTGGATCGTATTCCAGTCGTCAAAATCAGAGTTCTGGCGCTGAACGGCGTACTCTATCTTTTCGGTAGTCGTGCGCATTGTCGTTTTATGCATCTCGCTGCTTGAAGACGCACTTAACTGGAATGTTTACGGGAGATAACCTTCGCATTTTTGTGGATGCAAATCGTCGGAAACTGATCGCAATACAAAGCCTTCAATTGCGGCTTAAAATGCCTTGGCATTTATGGCGAATTGTTATTTCAGTTGCAGCAATCCAAAGATGCGTCGTTCGCGTGCTTTCCCACAGTTAGAAGCGCGCCTTGCCCCGCGTCGCTCCCCCAACGCGGGGCTTTTTTTGAGTGGCCCACGGGCGCGCCGGCACCGACGGTTTCTGAAGCTTACTTCGCTAGCCGCCAACGATCCCTTATCATTCATTTGCCCGGTTCGGTGGCGCGCGCGTTACAGTCGCGCCCATGAAGATCGCGACCTTCAACGTCAACGGCGTCAATGGCCGGCTTCCCGTCCTTCTTCGCTGGCTCGAGGAGACATCCCCCGACATTATCTGCCTGCAGGAACTGAAATCCGAGACGTTTCCGCAAAGCGCGCTCCGTGCGGCGGGCTACGAGGCGATCTGGCAGGGGCAGAAAAGCTGGAACGGCGTGGCGATTCTGACGCGCGGCAAAGCCGTAATCGAGACCCGGCGCGCCCTCCCCGGCGACGATGGCGACCTCCACAGCCGCTACATCGAGGCCGCGGTCGACGGCCTCTTGATTGGCTGCCTCTATGTGCCGAATGGCAACCCGGTGAAAAGCGAGAAATTCAGCTTCAAGCTGCGCTGGTTCGAGCGCTTGATCGCCCATGCCGGAGAACTTCTCGCCACCGGCGCGCCGGTCGTGCTCGTCGGCGATTACAATGTTATGCCGACCGAACTCGACGTCTATAAGCCGGAGCGGTGGGTCAACGATGCGCTATTTCGCGTCGAGGTGCGCGACGCTTTTCGCCGGCTTGCCGATCAGGGTTGGACCGACGCCTTGCGAACGCTTCACCCCGGCGAGCGCATCTACACATTCTGGGATTATTTCCGTAACGCCTACGCGCGCGACGCCGGGTTGCGCATCGACCACCTGCTGCTCAGCCCTTCTGTCGCCCCGCGCCTCAAGGAGGCTGGCGTCGATCGCGAGGTGCGAGGGTGGGAAAAGACGAGCGACCACGCGCCGGTCTGGATCGAACTCGGCGACCCGGCGCCTGAGCGACCGAAGCGACGCCGGCCTTCGTCACTGGCGGCCGGATAGATCGAACTGCGGTCAAAAGGTACTCAGGGCGAAGTGCTATCCCGAGTGACGGCTTAAGCGAAGAGGGTCCTTCTCGGCGGCAGCGGTCCGGGATATCAGAGCGAGCCACGAGGCTTTGGCCGAGAAGACGTGGCATCAAGTGACGACAACGACTCGGGCGAGGCTCGGCCAGCACCGCAACGGGGTCACTCTTCAACGATCAAGGAACGGAGCGCATCATGAAAATCCTGATAGTTCTTACCTCTCACGACCAATACAGGCCGCAAGACCGGCTTCTGGCTGGAGGAACTGGCGGCGCCTTACTATGTCTTCAAGGACGCCGGCGTACAGATCACCCTCGCATCGCCCAAGGGCGGGCGCCCGCCGCTCGACCCCAAAAGCAATGAGCCGAACTTTCAAACCGACACCACCCGTCGGTTCGAAAAGGACGCCGCCGCCAACGCTCAGCTCGACACGACTGTGCGCCTCGATAGCGTCAAGCAGGAAGGCTATGATACCGTCTTCTACCCCGGTGGCCATGGGCCGATGTGGGGTCTCGCCGAAGACAAGAACTCGATCAAGCTGATCGAATTCTTCCTCGCCGCCGGCAAGACCTTCGCGCTCGTTTGCCATGCCCCTGGCGCGCTGCGCCATGTCAAGACCCCGGACGGCAAGCCGCTGGTCGCAGGCAAGACCGTGACCGGCTTCACCAATGGCGAGGAAGCCGACGTAGGAATTGACGAAAGTGGTGCCCTTCCTTGTCGAGGACGAGCTGATGAGCCTCGGCGCCATTTTTTCCAAGGTGAAGAACTGGGGCGTCTACACCGTCACCGACGGCCAGTTGATCACCGGCCAGAATCCGGCCTCGTCCGGCCCGGCCGCCAAGCTTCTGATGGATACGCTAAACAAAAAGGCAAAATAGTCAGGCCCACGTGAGCACTCGAGATCTTCTTCTTGGACCCTAGGGTTGTGTTTTTAGTAGCTGTCAGTCTCAGTTCATTGCTGAGGCACACGACCCCCGCATTCTGGCGAACGGAGAAAGATTTATCCGAATCGGAGCCGCCCATGAACCAAGTCGAAGTAGAGCAGAAAAACTATCAGATGCCGCCGCAGGATGGGTTTACGATCGTGCCCTTTCTCACCGTCTCTGAAATCGGACGATCGGTTCGATTTTACGAAAAGGTCTTCGGGGATCGACCGAAGCGACGCCGGCCTTCGTCGCGAGCGGCCAGATAGATCGGCCTGCGGAGTGGTCTGCGTCGCTGTTGCTGACGATCGCGCATGGCTCAAAACGCCATCGGCACGAAGAAACAGTAGACGCCTGATTGGCCGTCGCTTCCGCCGCCGTTTACGCCCGGCGCGCCATTTTTATCCCGATAGAAAATCCAATAGTCGCCGTCCTGGCTCGGGAGCGCCACAGCGATCGGGATCGGTCGACGATACCCGTCTACGCGGTAGTAGTCGCCGTACCGGTGAACCTGGTCGGACGTCAGATGATGCGCGTCTGCTGGACCGCAGCACGAAGCTTTCACCCAGGACGGGATCGGCGCACCATTTGTCCATTGGTCGTGGGCGCATGCCGGGACCGCGGCCAACGCTCCGAGGATCGCAATCAAACCCCTCATGCCGCTCCCCGCGCTATGCTTCAGTCGACTTTGACGCCCACGACGTCTTCGCCTTAGCTTCAGAACCAAGACCCTCCGGGTCTCCATCTCCCCTCGCGCCGACGATCGTCTCGCCGCCGTTCACCCACATTGCCCATCCGGCGCTCATCGGCAAGCCTGCCCAAGGTGTCGTGCTCCCGCGACGTCTTGTGCGAACTCCACTCGACTGAAGCGGCGATGTCCTGAAACATTTCTTTTTGACAAGCGACGGTTTCGATTCCCGCCCACCAAGGCTGGCGCGCGGACATCGCCATGTTTCAAATTGTTCGACTTGTTCGCCTCACAAAATTGTGAGTGCAGCGCTCGGAACGATTAGATAAACAGCCAATTACATCTTACCGAATAAATTGGGGCCACGATTGTTTTCTTCGTGAGCGCCCCATATCGGGATTACAATCGGAGTGTCGATGGGTCAGTCCGCCAAGCTTGTTTCCCTGGCTACCTCGGTTCCCCCGCACGTCCTGAATCAGTCCGACGTCGAGTTGGCCGCGAGTTGCGGTTTCGCCGGGCGCTATGACGATTTCGACCGCATGGCGCGCGTTTTTAAGAGCTCTGGAATTCGCCGACGACATGCGGTGCGGCCGATCGATTGGTACCTTAAGCCGCTCGGCTGGCCAGAGCGCACAAGCGCATATCTCGAGGGAGCCTGCCAGCTTTTCGTCGACGCAGCGACCCGCGCTCTGGAGGCCGCCGAACTTGACGCCGCAGAGGTCGACACGATCGTCACCATCTCATCGACTGGGGTTGCGACGCCCAGTCTTGAGGCAAGGGTCGCGGGGCGCATGGGGTTTCGCGCCGATGTCGAGCGCGTTCCCGTCTTCGGCCTTGGCTGCGCCGGCGGCGTCTCGGGGCTCTCGATTGCGTCCCGCCTCGCGTCCTCACGTCCAGGCAGCATCGTGTTGCTGGTCGCGGTTGAAGTTTGCACCCTCGCCTTCCGGCTCGATGAATTGACCAAGGGCAATATTGTCGCCACGGCGCTGTTCGGGGACGGCGCGGCCGCATGCGTGATCAGGGCTTACGAGGGTGGCGCCGCCGCCGTCGAGATGAGCGGTCAGCACACCTGGCCTGACACACTCGACATCATGGGTTGGAGAATCGATCCCCAAGGCTTCGGCGTCATATTCGACCGTGCGATTCCCCCGTTCGCGCAACAGCACATCGCACCAGCGATCGCCGGCATTCTGGCCAGAGGCGGATTGGCTCTCGAAGATGTCGATCGCTTTGCCTGTCATCCCGGCGGCTCGAAGGTCATCGCCGCTCTCGAACTGGCGTTGTCGCTCGAGCAGGGTTCTCTCGACCACGAACGCGCGATCCTGGCGGAATATGGCAACATGTCGTCGCCGACCGCGCTCTTCGTGCTGGACCGCATCCTTCGCGCGGGCTTGCCTTCGCGCACATTGTTGACCGCGATGGGGCCGGGTTTCACCTCGAGTTGTGTTTCCCTGAAGAGAGCCGCGTGACGGGCGCCGCGCTGCTTCTCGGATTGGTCACCGCGGAACGGATTGCGGAACTCACTCTCTCCCGCCGTAACACAGCGGCGCTCATGGCAAAAGGCGCCCTCGAGTTCGCGCCCGGGCACTATCCAGCAATCGTGCTGATGCACACGCTCTGGTTAGCCAGTCTATGGATTTTCGGCGCGACGCGCATGATCAATCCAACCTGGCTCACAGTCTTTCTGTCGCTCCAGGTTCTGCGAGTTTGGACTCTCGTGACGCTCGGCCCTCGTTGGACCACTCGCATCATCGTCCTTCCGGGCTCGGCCCTTGTGTCGAACGGCCCTTATCGCATTGTCTCGCACCCAAACTATCTCGTTGTCGTTGGAGAAATCGCCGCCCTGCCCCTTTGCCTTGGCCTGCCTTGGATTGCTCTCGTCTTCTCTGGCGCCAATGCGATCTTGTTATCGATCCGGATCCGTGCGGAAAATGTCGCATTGACCGGGTCACGCGATGGCAAACACGATTAAGCACAATATTTCGGCCGCCTCGTCCGTCTCGACGTCGGTCGGATTTGCGATGATGTGCGTCGGCATGTTCATGGCCATCCTTGACGTGCAAGTCGTAGCGACCTCATTGCCGACGATCCAAAGCGCGCTGGATATTCCGCCGGACCAGATGAGTTGGGTGCAGACCGCATATCTGATCGCGGAGGTGGTCGCGATCCCATTGACCGGCTTTCTCACGCGCTTGCTCAGCATGTGCTGGCTGTTCGTGCTGTCCGTATCCGTGTTCACGTTTGCCTCGATAGGATGCGCCGCGAGCGACCATTTCCCGATGCTGATCGCATGGCGGGTCCTACAGGGCTTTTCCGGCGGCACGCTCATCCCAAGCGTCTTTTCGGCGGTGTTCCTCCTCTTCCCGGTCGCTCGCCAAGGTCTTGCGACCACATTCGCTGGTGTGCTCGCGGTGCTTGCGCCGACCGTCGGACCGATCGTTGGCGGCTGGATCACCGAGACCTATTCCTGGCACTGGCTGTTCCTGATCAATGTCGCGCCCGGGACCGTTTCGGCGATTGTCGCTGGCGCTCTGTTGCCGAAGGAGCCAATGCGGCTCGGCGAGGCGCGCCGGCTCGACGTGCTGTCATTGGCCTTCATGGCGATTGGGCTCGCCGCGTTTGAAGTCGCGCTGAAGGAAGCGCCGACGCGCGGTTGGACCTCTGGCCTGGTCGCGGGTCTTCTCGGGCTCAGCGTCGCAAGTTCAGTGACCTTTGTCAGACGAACGCTTAGCGCATCGCGTCCGATCGTCAATCTCACGACCTTCGCCGATCGAAGTTTCGCGGTCGGTTGCGTTCTGAGTTTCGTCCTGGGCGTCGGCCTGTTCGGCTCCGTCTATCTCATGCCCGTCTTCCTGGCGTTCGTCAGAGGCCATAATTCTTTGCAGATCGGCGCAATCATGCTGGTCACGGGTGTGACGCAGCTCATGACCGCCCCGATCGCCGTTGCGCTCGAACAGCGCGTTGAGGCTCGGCTGCTCACGTCGCTTGGCTTTGGACTGTTTGGCCTCGGTCTGGGCTTAAGTGGACTGCAGACGCCGGAAACCGATTTCAACGGGATGTTCTGGCCGCAGGTCATTCGCGGACTTGCGATCATGTTTTGTCTGCTTCCGCCGACACGGCTCGCGCTTGGCCACCTGCCGGCAAGCCGCGTGCCCGACGCGAGCGGCCTTTTCAATCTGATGCGCAATCTTGGCGGCGCCATCGGGCTCGCCATGATCGACACCGTCATCTACACACGCTCCCCCGCGCTCGGGACTGGTTTCATGGAGAAGTTGCAGGCCGGGGATGTCGACACGGCGAAGTTTGTCGGCATACCCCTCGACATGTTCACGAACCGCCCGGCCGGCCCGCTCGAGGGCGCGGCGCTCGCGATGGTGCAGTCGCTCGTCAAAAAGGCGGCGCTGGTTCAGGCGATCAACGAAGCCTGGATCATGATCGCCGTTTTGACCATTGGCGCTTTGCTCTGTGTGCCTTTCGCCAAGAAATCCTCCCCTAAGGAGGCCATATAGAGAAGCGCACTGTGTTTGCTGCGCCAGTGGTGGCCTCAGCAGGCCTCGTCGGCCCGCGTCGGAACAACGAAAAGTACCATCAATGCGGCGGCGAACAGAACCACGCTGCTGGCGCCGAAGACGGCGGTCGCTCCCTTGAAGTCGTAGATCGCGCCCCCGCCTGCCGCCCCGATCGTAATGGCGAGTTGTATCGCCGCGACGAGCAGACCACCTGCACTTTCAGTTTCGTCGGGAACGGTTCGGGTGAGCCAAGTCGACCAAGCGACGGGCACGGCGCCAAACGCCATTCCCCACAGCGCAATGAGCACGAGATCCACTGACAGCGCGCCATTGATCGTCGCGAGACAGACGCCAAGGATAGCCATCACGAGGGGCATGGACGCCAGCGACGCGCGCAGACTGCGCTCCAGCATGAAGCCGGCAAGCAGCGTGCCGATGAGGTTCGCGACACCGAATCCAAGCAACACGCTGGAAATCATCGCAATCCCCGCACCCGTCGTGAATTCAAGAAACGGCCGCAAGTAGGTGAAGAAGGCGAAGTGCCCGATGAAAACCAACATGGCGCAGATCATGCCGACGGCGACGCCCCGTCGCCTGAGGACCTCGACAAGGGTGCCGAGCCTCGCCGATCCAAGGGCTGGCATCCGGGGTAAGGTCGCGGCTTGCGCGATCAAGGTGATTGCGGACAAACCCGCCGCCATGAGGAACACGGCGCGCCAGCCGAAAAGATGGCCCAGGTAGATCCCGACGGGCGCAGCAAAGATGGTGGCCGCCGAGACGCCGCTGAAGATGATCGACAACGCCCTCGGTACGGACGCCTCGGGCGCCAGACGCATCGTCAATGCTGCTGACATGGTCCAGAATCCGCCGAGCGCCGCGCCGAGCAGGACGCGCCCCACGAGCAGCATGGGGAGGTTGAGAGCGAAAGCCGCGATGAGGTTGGATAGCAACAGAAGGATCGTGAAGCCGAGCATCAGGATCCGTCGGTCAAGGTTCCGGATGACCGCCGTGACGAGAAGGCTCGATAGCAATGCGAAGGCGGCGGTCGCCGTCACCGTTTGCCCGGCCGCGCCTTCGCTGATCTTGAAATCAGCCGCGATCGGCGTGAGCAAGCTCGCCGGCAGAAATTCGGCGGTGACCAAGGCGAACACACCCAGCGCCATCGAACCGACGGCGGCCCATGCCGGCTCCCGAGGCCCCCCATTGCGATCCATGGTCCGGTCGACAGGCAAGCTGGTGAGTCGGGCGCCTCGCGCAGCCGTTTCATCGATATCGCGCACCAGTTCGTTCATCATTGGTCCTTGCGGGCATGCGTCTTTGACACACGCTTACGCTATTCGGTTCGGACGATCTATGTTACAAACACCGATATGATTGATCGTTCATCCGGAAACTCGCCCACTGCGAGGCAACCAGATCCGCTAAATGAACTTCTGGTCGGCATGCGCCTGACTGGCGTCGAATATCGAAGGATTGAGCTTTCGCCACCCTTCGGCCTCGGCTTCGGCGCCTCGGGCGGCCGCGCAAAGTTCCATTTCGTTGCCCGCGGCCCGGTCTGCCTGCGTCAAGGCGACGAGGTCCATCGGATGGACACGGGTGACGCCGTGTTGCTTCCACGCGGCGGAATCCACGATGTTGTGTCGCAACCCGACTTGGCGGGCCGCGACGTCACCGCATTCACCACCTCTACGCTCTGCGAGGGCGTCAGCGCGCTGACGGCTTGCAAGGTCGGGGAGTGCCCGTCCACGCACGTCCTTATCTTCAGCGGCTGCATGGAGTTCGATCTGGGGGGCATAGGTTCGCTGGTCGGTTTGATGCCCGAGGCCATGTTCGTCGGCACGTTGTCGGAGCGCTATCCGGAGATTGTGCCGATCCTGGAAGCCATGGAGCGCGAAACATGTGGCGAACGTGCTTGGTTTCGCCGGCATCCTGGCTCATCTCGCCAATGTCGTGGCTGCTTTTATCGTGCGCGCCTGGGCGGAGTCAGGGTGCGGCGAGGCGAGCGGGTGGGTGTCGGCTCTGCGCGACCCGCGTCTCGGCGGCGTGATCTCCGCCGTCCATCGTGACCCGGGGCGGGACTGGACAGTGGCGGATCTGGCCGCTGAGATGGGGAGTTCGCGTTCGATCTTCGCGGAGCGGTTCCTGGCCGTCACCGGTTTGACGCCATTAAGATACCTGACCGAACTCCGCATGCGGCTCGCCGCCGAGTGGATTGGGCGTGACCGCATGCCGATCGAGATTGCGGCTCATCGCCTCGGCTACGGCTCGCATGCGGCCCTCAAGCGAATCAATGGCCGGTCCCCCGGATCGGTTCGCTCCGCGCTGCGGTCCGCGTGAAGGATCGGCTTACTCCGCGATGCGCAGGAGCTGCTTACCGTCGTTGCGACCTTCGAACAGCCGCCGCAGCGTCGCCGGCGCGTTCTCCAGGCCATGCTGCACGTCGACTTTGTTCTTAAGCTTGCCCGACTGCACCCAGCCGGCAAGCGCGCCGATCGCCTCCGCAGCGCGCTGCAGGTAGTCGAGTATGATGAAGCCTTCCATCCGTCCGCGCTGGACGATCAGGTTCATGTAGTTCTTCGGTCCCGGCGGCGGCTCAGTCGCATTGTAATTTGCGATCCCGCCGCACAGCACGACTCGTCCTCGCATCGCGAGCCGCGCCAGCGCCGCATCGAGGACGGCGCCCCGACATTGTCGAAGAAGATGTCGATTCCTTTGGGGCACAGCGCCTTCAGCCGCGCCGGAACGTTCTCCGACTTATAGTCGATCGCCGCATCGAACCCGGCCTCGTCGGTCAGCCAACGGCATTTCTCCGCTCCGCCCGCGATGCCGATGGCGCGACAACCCTTGATCTTTGCGATCTGCCCGACGACCGAACCCGTCGCGCCGGCCGCGCCTGAGACGACGACGGTTTCGCCTGCGACTGGACGGCCTACCTCGAGCAGGCCGAAATAGGCCGTGATCCCGGTCGCGCCGAGCGCGCTCATCGCCAGCTCCAGCGGCGCCCCTGGAGGCAGTTTGTTAAGTTGGCCCTTGGGGTTCATGACGACATAGTCCTGCCAGCCGACAAGGCCAGACACGATGTCGCCGATCGCAAAGCCAGGATTGTTCGACGCCACGATCCGGCCCGCGCCCATCGAGCGGACAACCTCGCCGATCTTGACCGCCGGCAGATAGGTGTCGAACGCGATCCAACCGCGCTGCGTCGGGTCGCAGGACAACATGATGTTGCGCACAAGCACCTGGCCTTCGCCGGGCGCCGGCGCTTCAGTCTCGACGAAATTGAAGTCGCTGTCCTGGATCGCTCCTTCCGGGCGCCGCGCGAGCAGCCACTGGCGGTTTTTCATGCCTTATCCTCCCCCGAGAAGTGGAGCGGTCTTCATATCACGTATTGTCCGGAGGGCGGCTCATTTTACCCTTTCGATCGCGAAGGGCACACGATCTAGGTAGAATTGCCTATTGCCGACAGCCAAATTGGATGCGTTAAGTCTCTAAATTTTGAGTTGACATTTCTAGATACCATTAGCTAGCGCCACGTAACATACTGCCAAGTGTCCCTCATGCCTGTGCTCCCGAACCGGAACACGCGTCGATAGCGGCCACGGCCGCGGTTTCCAGTTTTTAAATTGGCGAGTCCGCTGTCGATCTAGGGCCTTCCTTCCGTGGCGCCAGGGTTCGCGCCGGAGGCGACCGTCACCGAAGCAAGCTGCGAATGTGTCAGCTGATCCATGAGTGGGCGTTTATTGACATGAGTTGGGGAGGCGGACCAGCGCAGTCCGCGAAACGGAGGGGACGTTCATGGCATGCACGCCGCTTGTGGTTTCACCCGGGCTATTCATCAACGCCACGCAAGGGGTCTGGAACAATTTCGACGAAGCGCCCGCGCCGGGCAAAAGCGCGGACTACAATGCCGGGGTCCTGACCGTTACCGGACCGAACGGCTCGACCGTTTTCAGCCCAGGCGCAACGCAGGCGGTGAAACACCGTTTCTTCGGCGCCAATAACTTCATGGCCGTGCTGACCATCGACACCAACGCCGGCCTCGGCACCCGTTCGCTGGTCATTATCGACTTCACCACGCTGACGCTGACGACGCATCTTGTCCTGCAAGTCCCCGCGCTATCGACCGAGTCGCTGCCCTTCCTGCAGCAAAGCCAGGGGAGCGGCGCGCTGTGCTGCATTGGCGCGGCGAGCAACGGCAATCTCGCCGGAGTCTCGATCCTGCGCAGCGACAACGGTTCCGTGCTGGCGAGCGTGCCGCCCTTCACGCCTACGGGGCAGGTGATCGGCGAGGCGACGGCCACCGCCGTGCAAATCAAGCAGGGCGGTACGATCATCGCGGGGCCTGTCCCCTTCCCAGCCGGCAAGCTCTCCGTCAGCCCAGCGAGCCAGACCTTCACGTCGGTCCCGATCGGCGGTTGCCCGCCGCCACCCTCGACCAAGATGTTCACGCTAACGAATACCGGCAACGACTGCATCGACGTGACGGCGATTGCGCCGAACGGCTCATACAGCGTCACCTCGACCAGCATGCCGCTGCCGGCCGATCTCGCCGCCGGCGGCAGCATGACCGTGACGGTGACGTTCGCCCCGACGGTGATCGGCGTGTTCAACGGCATCAACCTCGCAATCACCCGAAATCCGCCGAACGGGGCCAGTCAGCTCACCTGCTCCGGCCAGGCGGTCGCAGCGACGCCGAGCTTCACAGTTGGCCCAAATCTCAATTTCGGCCACATACTGGTCAACACGACCTCGGCGCCTCGGACCTTTACCGTCGCCAACAACGGGCAGGTTCCGATCGGAATTTCCGTGCCGGGCCCAACGCCGGGCTCGCCGTTCCAATGGACCGGGTTCAACGGCACGCTGACGTGCGGCGCCTCGCAACCGATCACCGTGACCTTCGCGCCGACCCTGGACGGCCCTGCGACGCAGGTCACGGTAACGGTGACCGGCGTGCCCGGCGGGACCCACAATGTCACGCTGAACGGCGAGGGCTGCATTCCGAACGCCGTCATCGGCGTTCCGCCAGCGCCTTTTCCCGCCTATTCCGACGTGCAGCAGAGCTACCGCACGGTGCGGGTCATCACGATCGGCAACACCGGCGATGGGCCGCTGAACTTCACCGCAAGTCTGTCCGGGACGGACGCCGCACTGTTCGGCATCATGAAGCCGTCGAATTCCATCACCGACGTCGCGCAGACCTTACCGTTCGGCCCGGTGCTGCCGGTCAGTCCCTGCATCGGCGCCGCCGGTCTGGGTATAGTCGAGCTGGCGGTCGCGTTCTTCGCCGACCCCGCGCATGCGCTCGGCCCCGCGACCGCGACTCTCACAATCGACAACCACAACGATCCGATGGCGCCGCCGAGCTTCCTCTTCGCGCTGACGGCGAACATCGTCGCCGGAGGCGTGATCGACGTCACAGCAGTATTCGACAAGTCGGGCAGCATGAACGATCCAGTGCCCGGCGGCGGCCGGAAGACGGATGCCGCGGTCCAGGCCGGCAAACTGCTCGTGCAGTTGATTCCGCCCGACCTCGGCAACCGTATCGGCGTGACCCGCTTCAGCACGACGGCCGACAATTTCATCGGCATGACGGAACTGACGTCGGCGAACCAGGCGAATCTCGCCCAGCAGGTCGACGCCACGGCGCTCGCGCCCAGTGGCAGCACGGCAATCGCGGCGGGCGCGATGACCGCGCTCTCGCAATACCAAGTCCCGCGCAGCGGGCCGGCGCCAGCGACGCTGACGAAGTCGATGGTAGTGTTGACCGACGGGCAGGACAACACCGCGTTCCTGAACCCCGCGGACAACAAATACTACACGGTCGAAGGCATCACGGCGGCCAATCCGACGCCCCCGCCGGCGACCGTCTCGACCAACGCCTTCGCGCCGCCAAGCGACGTGAAGGTCTACGCGGTTGGGCTCGGCGTCGGGCAGGACATCGATATTCACCAGTTGCAGACGCTGTCGACCGGCGGTGGCGGGCAGTTCCTGACCGTCGACCCGACCTCGCCCCTGGTTGTCTACGAGCTCATGAAGTATTTCACGCAAATCTACATGGGTATGGTCGACTTTGCGACGATCAAGGATCCGCACTTTGTCATATCTCCGGGCCAAGTGAACGTCCTCGAGTTCGACCTGCTGCGCGGCGACGTCGGCGCGATGGTCGTGCTCTACGATCTGCATGGTATCCGCTTGCCCTTCTTCCTGATGAGCCCTAGCGGCGAGACTGTCGACGCGAGCTTCGTGCCGCCAGGCTTCCAGTTGCGCAGCGGCTTCACGGATTCGTCGCGCTTCCTGGACTTCCGCCTGCCGCAGGGAGAGCCCAGCCGCTACGCTGGCCGCTGGAAGGTGATTGTCAGGCACGATGGCCTTGCCTGCCGCGGACGGCCGCTCGCCGACCCGAAGGGCGACGGGCGCCATCTCGGCTTTCTGCCGCGCGACTGCGGATCGACCAAGTCGCCGATCGAATACGGCATCGCGATCGGCGCCGGATCGAATTTCCGGCTGCAGCCCTACGTGACCCCGGGCCCGGTCAACGTGGGCGACCCGATCCTGCTGACCGGCGTGATCACCGAGGCGGGGCTGCCGGTGACAGGCTGCACGGTGACGGTGCAGGCGGTGTCGCCGAACGGCCAGAGCTGGAATCTGGCGCTCTACGATGACGGCGCGCACCAGGACAGCGCGGCAAACGACGGCGAATATGCCGCGCAGTTCACCAAGACCGCGACGGCGGGCAGCTACACATTCACCTTCCGTGCCACCGGCCGCTCGCACGACGACGAGCCAGTCACGCGCGAGGCAGTTCTGTCGAAATACGTCAATGGCCAGCTGAAGCCGCCGCCGCCCGGCGGAGGTCAACCGGGCGGGGACGACGCCTGTTGCGCGCGGCTCGTCAAGCTGATCGAGGAAGAGATCCGCCTGTTGGAGCGGCTTGTGAAGGCGCGGTAGGGAGGCTGAGCGCCGCCTCTCCCATCCGGCCCTTCGGGCCACCTTCTCCCAAAGGGAGAAGAGAAGAGGCGCGGCGGTTCGGCCTAAACCCATTTCCGATGCGCCCACATCCATTGTTCCGGGGCCTGGCGGATAAACGCTTCGAACTGCGCGTGCAGCGCCGCGGTCCCACCGACCGCATCGGCGAAGGGATCGTCGGTCCGAGGCACCTCCACCCACACGCCCCGGATCACGAAGCGAACCTTCGGCTCACGGAAGGCGGCCCCGGCGTAGAGCGGAAGCCCCATCTTGCGGGCGAGCAGAGCGGGAAAGACGGTCGCGAGCGCGGGCGCCCCGAAAAACGGCACCGCCGCACCATTGTCGTCGCGGAGGTCGGCGAGGAACGCGGGATAGCCTCCGCTCTTCGCCGTCTTCATCAGCGCGCGGGCGGTGACCGGGGTTTTCGGCAGAAGCCCTCCCTCATAGAGGAAGGCGCGCAGTTTGCGACTCTCCTCGTCGACGAGCGGATTGCTGAGGCGCTGGTAGACGGCAGTGAACTCAGCGCCCATGAGCTTGCTCGCATAAGCCACGAGTTCCCAGTTGCCGAGGTGCAGCCCGCAGACCACGCATGGGCCGCCGCGGACGAGGTCTTCGAGGGACTCCAGGGACTCGAAGCGAATGCGCTTCTCGGCAATGATTTCCTTAAGATGAAACGATTCGCCGAACGTACGGCCGAGGTTCTCCCACATGTCCGCGGCGATGCGCTCGCGCTCTGCCGGCGAAAGCTCGGGATAGGCCAGGGCCAAGTTGCGGAGCGCGCGTTTCTGCCGGTGGAGACGAGGGGCGATCAGCCGCCACGCGAGGCCTGATGTCGAGGATACGACCTCAAGCGGCAAGGCGGTCGCGGCTGCCTGAACGGCGCGGAATACGAGGTATTCCAGCCGGTGACGCATAGGTCGGGGGACGGTCAGCGCTCGGACAGATATCCGCGTCCCGCCGCGACGGGCGATCGCGACGAGGCTCGAGTCTCTGTCAAGCCGACTTGCCGAGGCCGGCCGATTTGAGTTCGCAGAAACTTGGGGTTACTCCGTTGTCCGGTTTATAAGGCGGTTGGTCGATCGCAATCGCTATCGAGGTAAGACATGATGGGTATGGCCGAGGTCGGCGAAAAAGCGGGCTTGTCTCAAACGCGCACACAAGAGGATGAGTTCCGTCGGGTTCTCGAATCCGCGATCAGCTCGATCCTCAATGCCGAGGCGTTCTGTAAGCCCTACCCGCTGATCCATTTTCGCAACTTCTTCCCCAGCGATTTTTACGTCCGCCTGGTGCAGCGCTTCCCCGACGTCGACCGCTTTGCGGGACTGAACGGGGACGGAACACGTCGGGAATACGCGCTCTACGACGAGCGCGGCGATCCAGGCTCGGAGGAGAGCCGCGAGCTATGGAGTATCGTGCGGCGGGTGCTGGTGTCGGGCGAAGTCGCGTCCGCGTTGAGGGAAAAGCTGGACGAGGGGTTCCGCATCCGCGCCAAGAGAAGCGGCGAAGGCTGGCCGGTCACCATGCACCCGCGGCCCGTCCTCTACACCGACCTCAACGGCTATGCGATCAAGCCTCATCCCGACACCCGCAGGAAGGTCTTGACCATGCAGATCTACCTGCCCTCGGACGATTCTCAGCGCGAGCTCGGCACGGCCATCTACAAGATCTCCCCGATGAGCGTCTTTGCCTGGAAATCCTATGGGCTCGTCAAGGACAAGACCGTGCCGTTCCTGCCGAACTCGGGTTACGCGTTCGTCGTCATCCATCCAGCTTTTTCGCTTCTGAGGTCGAGCTGGCATGGGCGGGAGGCGATCTCGGTTCCGGTCGAGAAGCCACGGCTGTCGATCCTTAATACGTACTACCGCGACCCCTCGCCGCAACAGACGGCCGGCATGTGAAGAGTGGCTGGCTGCGTCGGCCGGCCTCTTCAGCCCATCGCGAAGTCCCAAAGCGAGCGCCAGATGCAGCGCTTCGCCGGATCTTTGAACGCCGCGGCGTCGAAGTGGGCCAGATGGCCGGTCGTGCCGTCGTCTGGCCAGCGGAAACCAACCTCCACCTGTCCCGCCCGCTCGATAACGAATTGCTGCACCGGTCCGGGATCGTCAGCTGCGGCGATCGCGGGGCCGAGGCGGCCGATCGCCCCATTCTGGTAGAGCCAGAACTGGCCGTCTGCCGAGGTTACGCGAACCAGATGGGCGGAGGCGTCATAGGCGACGACGAGGGGCCCGAGCTTGCCTTCGCCCCGGTAATCGCATTGACGCGTCACCGGCCCGGCCGCCCAACCCGACGCTGCGGAGCCGAACAGCGCGGCAAATGCGACCAGGGCGAGACAGGTGCGGGACATATCGCTTGGAGTTCCGATCGGTGTAAGGCGAAACGATGTATACTATCAGGCCCGCGATGTGCGAAAGCGCGAAATTTCCGCACCTGCCTGCTGTCGAGGCGGCCCGAGGCGGCGCGGGTTGCAATGCCTCTTTAACCTGCTATCAAGCCGCCCGCCGCAACCGGCAGCCGCTCTTCAAAGGGTTCATTCATGTTTGCTATCAGCCGACGCGTCGCGCTTTGGCTCCCTCTTCTCGCCGCCTCAACCGCCTGGGCAACCGAAGATTCCGACAACACGGTCATCCTCACGACGAAGCACGGCAAGGTCACGATCAAGCTTCGTCCGGACTGGGCCCCTAAGCATGTCGCGCAGATTAAGACGCTCGTGAAGCAGAAGTTCTACGACGGCCTGACATTCCATCGTGTCATTCCTGGGTTCATGGCGCAGACGGGCGATCCGACCGGAACTGGCTCAGGCGGTTCCAGCCTTCCCAACGTGCCAGCCGAGTTCAACCAGACCCATTTTACTCGCGGCATCCTCGGCATGGCGCGCGCGGAGGATCCGAATTCGGCCAATTCGCAGTTTTTCATCACAACCGCCGACGCTGGCTTCCTCGACAACAAATATACGGCGTTCGGCGAGGTCACTTCGGGCATGGACGTCGTCGACAAGATCAAGGCCGGAACTCAGGAAAACAATGGCGCAGTCACGAATCCTGACAAGATCGTCAGCATGCGCATGGCGTCTAGCGCGAAATAAGCAGGAGCAACGATATGAGCAGCGCAGGCGATACGCTAACGCTTGAGACGAGCAAGGGCCCGGTGGTGATCGAAATGAACCCGGCGCTTGCGCCAGGCCATGTCGCGCACATCAAGCGCCTGGTTTCTGAGGGATTCTATGATGGCATTGTCTTTCATCGCGTGATCGACGGATTCATGGCCCAGACCGGCTGTCCCAAGGGAACCGGAACGGGCGGGTCGAAATATCCGGACCTCAAGGCCGAATTCAACGCCGAGCCGCATGTGCGCGGAACCGTTTCGATGGCCCGCTCCTCTAGTCCGGATTCGGCCAATTCGCAGTTCTTCATCTGCTTCGGCGACGCGGCCTTTCTCAACCGCCAATATACAGTCTGGGGCAAGGTGGTTTCGGGCATGGAGAACGTCGATAAAATCAAGCGCGGCGAGCCCGTCCGCGATCCCGACAAGATCATCAAGGCCAGCTTGAGCTGAGATCATAGCGACGCCTACGGCTCATGATGAGCGGGACAACCAGGGCGCAGGCTCAGGGTCACAGCCCTGGTTGCGGTCGCCGCGCCGCAGATTGACAGCCTCAACAGGATGGCGATGACCGCAATGCGCGTCGACGCCTTCGATTTTGTTCTCGATCCCGAAAGCATCGCGCTGGCTCCCGCGAATCCGCGGGACAGCGCACGGATGCTGGTTGTCGGCCCACACGGCGATCTGACGGACGCGCACGTGCGCGATCTGTCGGACTTTCTCACATCCCGCGATGCGCTTGTCGTCAACGACACCCGAGTCATTCCGGCGCGAACTCGAGGGCGTCCGGGTCAGAGGCGAGGCCGCCGCCTTGATTGAAGCAACCCTGATCGAGCGCGTCGATGATTGCCGCTGGTGGGCGCTCGCGCGGCCCGCCAAGAGGCTCAAAGTCGGCGAGCGCATCCGCTTCGGCGAGGCGAGCGAGAGCATGGCCTGCCTTCTCGCAGCGCTCGACGCGGAAGTGGAGGACAAAGGCGAAGCGGGCGAGGTTCTGCTGCGCTTTGAGTTCACCGGCGCGGCGCTGGACGAGGCGATTAAACGCCTCGGCGCCCCTCCCCTGCCCCCTTACATCGCCTCGCGGCGCGCATTGTCGCCGAGCGACCAGGCGGACTATCAGACGATGTTCGCCGCCAAGCCTGGCGCGGTCGCGGCGCCGACGGCGGGGCTGCATTTTACCCCCGCGCTGGTCGCCAGCCTCGCCGCGCGTGGCGTCGCGCTGCATACAGTCACGCTGCATGTCGGCGCCGGGACTTTCGCGCCGGTCCGGGTCGAGGATACGCGCGATCACAAGATGCATTCCGAATGGGGTTCGATCAGCGCGCCCACAGCCGAAGCGCTGAATGCCGTGCGGGAAGCCGGAGGCCGGATCGTCTGCGTCGGCACGACGTCCGCGCGGGTCCTTGAAAGCGCTGTCGATGCGAACGGACGGCTTCGGCCGTTTTCAGGTCACACGAACCTCTTCATCACCCCAGGCTATAAGTTTCGCTGCGTCGACGCGCTCATGACCAACTTTCATTTGCCACGATCGACCCTGTTCATGCTCGTCGCGGCCTTTAGCGGACTTGACACGATGCAGGCGGCTTATGCGCATGCCGCTCAAGCCGGCTATCGGTTTTATTCGTTCGGCGACGCCTGCCTTTTGACCCGCGCCAGCCAGACGGCCACAAGCGACGACCGCCCGTGAGCGATGAATTTTCCTTCGCGGTCCACGCCACGGACGGCCGAGCACGGACCGGCGCAATCTCGACCCCGCGCGGCATGATCCGCACGCCCGCCTTCATGCCGGTCGGCACCGCCGCGACGGTCAAGGCCATGCACCCGAATGCGGTGAGAGCGCTCGGCTACGATATCGTGCTCTCCAACACCTATCATTTGATGCTGGCGCCGGGGGCCGAGCGGATCGCGGCGCTCGGGGGCCTGCACAAATTCATGAACTGGCCGCACCCCATCCTCACCGACTCGGGCGGCTTTCAAGTGATGAGCCTCGCCAAGCTGCGCAAGCTCACCGAGCGCGGAGTGACCTTCCAGTCGCATATCGATGGATCGCGCCATGAGTTGACGCCCGAGCGGTCGATGAAGGTGCAGCGCCTTCTCGGGTCCGACATCCAGATGCAGCTCGACGAGTGCGTGAGACTGCCGTGCTCCTATGACGAGGCCGAGCGCGCGATGCGCCTGTCGCTTCGATGGGCCGAGCGTTCGAAGGACGCCTTCGGCGAACAGCCGGGCCGAGCGATATTCGGCATCGTCCAGGGGGGCACGGAAAAGGACCTTCGCCTGTTCAGCGCCCGGGCGCTCGTCGAGATGGACTTCCACGGCTATTCGATCGGCGGATTGGCGGTCGGCGAGCCGCAGGCGGCGATGCTCGACACGCTCAACGTCGTCGTCCCGCATCTGCCTTTCGACAAGCCGCGCTATCTCATGGGCGTCGGAACGCCCGACGATCTGCTTCAGGCGATGCGGCGCGGCGTCGACATGTGCGATTGCGTGATGCCGACGCGCGCCGGACGGCACGGGATGGTGTTCACCCGCCAGGGCCGTCTCAATATCGGTAACGCGCGCTTTGCCGACGATCCTCGCCCGATCGATCCCATGTCCTCGTCGCCGATGGCGCGCGACTATTCCCGCGCCTATTGGCGCCATCTCACAAAGGCCGGCGAAATCCTCGCGATGATGGGCCTGACCGAGATCAACCTCGCCTATTATCAAGACCTCATGGCCGGCGCCCGCCTCGCGATCAGCGAGGGGCGACTGGACATTTATATCGCAGAGACGCAACAAAATTGGGCGGAGGGCGAGGCGGACGGACGTTGAGACCGGCGGTCACTTAGAGACCGGCGCCATCATCGCCAGGGCTCGGGATGGGCGGTCAGCTCAAACTCCATCCGAGGCCGCTTTGCCCGGTGCTCCAGGAACGCTGTTCCAAGTAAGTAAAAACGTCACCGGCAAAAGATGAAGGGGCGGGGCGCTCTTCCGGCGGCCCGCCCCTTTTTTCATCCACGTAGTGCGTTCACCAATCTCGGATATTCTTTACTATCCATTCCGCGATGAAAGCGGCAATTAAGACTGTCGAACGCTTGTGTCCTCCCACAGACCCTACGGCGTCCGGCGCCAAACCTTTTGGCAGCGGCCTCCTTTTAGCGCATCATTGCTAGTCCAATTTTTTGGCTCTGTCACGTGGCTAAGCGCTGCTGCCATGCATATTTTTTCTAGCTTGGCTCATTTTGGTCAAATGTGCACCGCCGAATGCAAAAGTGCTACGCATTCTACCACCTTGTCGCCTGCGGCCCGTCTTTCATCGGTTACGTGGATGCCTTAAGACCTGAGGTCAAACCTGCAGCTCTGGAGTGAAAATGACTGCGATCGTGAACGTGGTCGGCCGCGAAATCCTCGATAGCCGCGGCAATCCTACGGTCGAAGTGGATGTCGTGCTCGAAGACGGCTCGATGGGGCGAGCCGCCGTACCTTCAGGCGCGTCGACCGGCACGCGCGAAGCGGTCGAACTGCGCGACGGCGACAAGCGACGTTTCGGCGGAAAGGGCGTGCTGAAAGCAGTCGAAGCGGTCAATCGCGACATTTTCGACGCCGTTTCCGGGCTCGAGGCTGAAGATCAGCTGAAGATCGACGAGACGTTGATCGCGCTCGACGGCACGAATAACAAGTCGCGGCTCGGCGCGAACGCCGTTCTCGGCGTGTCGCTTGCCGTCGCCAAGGCGGCAGCGGAAGCTTCGGGCCTTACGCTTTACCGTTACGTCGGCGGCGCCATGGCCAGAGTTTTGCCGACGCCTATGATGAATATCGTCAATGGCGGCGCGCACGCCGACAATCCAATCGACTTTCAGGAGTTCATGATCCTCCCTGTCGGCGCCCCCTCGTTTGCCGAGGCGGTACGCTGGGGCGCGGAGACGTTTCACGCGCTTCGGAGCGCCTTGAAGAAGGCGGGACACAACACCAACGTCGGCGACGAAGGCGGCTTCGCGCCAAACCTGCCTTCGGCGGAGGCGGCGCTCGATTTCTGCCTCAAGGCGGTCGAGGCCGCAGGCTTCAAACCTGGCGACGACATGGTGCTCGGGCTCGATTGCGCGGCGTCCGAGTTCTTCAAGGACGGGAAGTATGTCTACGAGGGCGAAGACAAGACGCGCTCGGTCGAGGAGCAAGTCGAGTATCTCGCCAAGCTTCAAGGCGCTTACCCAATCCTATCGATTGAGGACGGCATGGCCGAGCAGGACTGGGTGGGCTGGAAACTGCTCACGGACAAGATCGGCGGGAAATGCCAGCTCGTCGGCGACGACATCTTCGTGACCAACGTCGAAATCCTCGACCGCGGCATCAAAGAAGGGGTCGGCAATTCGATCCTCATTAAGGTCAACCAGATTGGCTCGCTCAGCGAGACGCTGGCCGCCGTCGATATGGCGCAGCGGGCTGGTTACACCGCGGTGATGTCGCATCGGTCGGGCGAAACCGAGGATTCGACCATCGCCGACCTCGCGGTCGCCACGAATTGCGGACAGATCAAGACCGGCTCGCTCTCGAGATCGGATCGCCTGGCGAAGTACAATCAGCTGATCCGGATCGAGGAGGAACTCGGCGATCAGGCCCGCTATGCCGGACGCGAGGCGATCAAGGCCGTCTAGGGGATTCAAGGCTGCTTGCAGATTGGCGGCGTGCGCGCCGGCGGCGCCGGGTGATCCTTCTCATATCGAACAAGGATCGGCTCGAGAATTTCCTTAGGCCAAAATTTCGGAGAGCCGATTTCCTTCAAGCAGGAGGCGTTCCAATATGACCCTCCGCGCCCGGCTCGCGCGACGGCGTCGATGTCGTGCGATTCTGGATAAATGTAAACTGTCGTCGGGTTGCCCGTCATCATCGGGATGATTTGCCGAGCGTCTGATGGCGACCAACTGGTGCAGCCGTCGCTGCGGCCGCCGGCGTAATCCACCAGTTTTCCAACCGGAACGTAACCGTCATGGTTCGCGTACTGGCTGTCCGGACTTTTTCGCAGACATATTCCCGCCAACACCTCGGCTGCATGCCCCCCGATTGCGCGCTGCCTGGCGTTTGCGGCCTCGCCGTCGCCGTCAAACTGCACGAACGAGCGGAGGAAAACCGCGTCTTCTTTCGCGGAGACGCGGTAATAGCCTTTGAAAGAGGTTTTCGTTTCGCTCGTCACATAGGCCCCGCCGGCCGTCAGTTCAGAATCCATCGCATTGCCGAAGTTCTTCGCGCACCGTCTTCCGTTTGCGAAATCAGCGACGCCTTTCAAATCGCGACCGCCGCCGTGGCCCGCGGAAATCGCGCGAAAGGACTGGTCGGCTTCGCAGATGATGTAAAATCGGCGCCCCGCTGCGCCAGCATTTGGGCGTGTAGCGTCCATGGCGAAGTAACAGGGATTTCTAACCCCCTTCTGCAGGTAGAGCGCGCGAGCCCTCTGTAAGACAACTGGTGCGATCTGACCTTCGCCTTCGCCCACATGGGCCTGCAGCCAAGCCGGAACATCCGACGGCAGCCCCGCCGCACAAGCTAGGCCCGAACCCGCCAAGGCGATCGCGAAGCTGAGGCTGATGATGTTTGGAAAGCGCAGGCCCGACCGCAACGGATCATCTCTCCTATCGAAGCGTTTCGCGCTTGGCCAAGCGTCGGAACCAAGCGTCGGAACGTTGACCATCGCCGCGCTATCCAAGATACGCAAGTTGCGCGATTGTCTTTGCCGTGCGCTCGAACTGCTGAAGTACTTATGATCAGCCGTGAAAAGCTCCTTTTATTAACTTCGCGCTAACGCTGCCCCCGCCAAGATCGGCGCATGGTCGTAAGGACTCGCCTGCGCTCGATCGTGCTGCCGATCGTTCTTTACCTCGTGCTCGGGGTCGCGAGCGGCTATCTGGTGTGGGGCGCGTCGAACGGCGAACACGGGCTGAAGGCTAAAGTCAAATTCGACGCCGAGGCGATCGAGCTGAAAGCTGAGCTCGCCGTGCTGAAAGCCGAACGCGCCCGCTGGGAGTTGCGCGTCACCAGCCTTCGGCCGGAAAGCATCGACAAGGATCTCCTGGACGAGGAAGCGCACGCGCTGCTCGATCGTGTGGGCAAGGACGAGGTGGTCATTTTCACCGGGGCCGCCAAAGGCCGCTGACGCCTGGCGCTGACGCGCGGACTAGGATCAACGGATTTTGACCGGATAGGCGAGCTTCTCGCCGAGGTCCTAAGACCCTTGGTCCATTGACATCATCGCGTCTAGCAAATCATACGTAATTTAGGTGCGGATCGCTTCGTCAGGGCGATGGACGAGAAACGGGGGTTTCAATGAAAGTCATGAGGTCGAGCGCTTTTGCGTTGATTCTGTCTGCGGGATTGGTCGGCGCGGCGCATGCCGCTCAGTCCGAAATCGACCTTTCGTCCCTCACGAGCGCCAATCTTCAGACCTACACCGACGGAACTGCCTACCCGATCGCAGGATCGACCATAACCATCGGAGCGGCGTCATTTTTGGTGTCGTCGGACGCGGGCGCCGCCGGCACGACGGGAGCGATCCAGGTCTCGTCGCCAAGCGACAGTTTTGTAATTCCGATCAACCAGGCGGGTTACTCGACCGTTTATGTGCTGGTGAACTCGGCATTTGGAGTTTTGGGTGAAACTGTCGGCTCGCTGGTCTTCGAAGACTCGGCTGGCGATACGGATACGATCTCCTTGCAGGAAGGGGTCAACATCCGTGACCACTGGACAGCTTACAATGATGTCGCGACCGACATTTACGGCACGGCGACTTATGGCGATGGCGTTCGTTTCGACGCCTATGAATACGTGCTTCCCGCGTCGTTCGAGGGCAACACGCTGACCTCGATCACCTTGAGCGGCGCGCCGGACACGAATAACCCGAACGGTGAACCGTTCCTCGCCGCGGTCACGCTCGCGACGGGCGCCGTCCCCGAGCCATCGACCTGGGCCATGATGATCGCCGGCTTCGCGGGGCTCGGTTGGCTTGGGTTTTCGCGCCGTCGTGCGATCAGGTCCGTGGCCGCCTGATCGACGTTGCAGTCTCAACTGCAAAAAGGCCGCCTCCGGGCGGCCTTTTTGTTTGCGCCTGGTTCCCGCCTTTGCCCGCCTCGCATTCGCCGTGTTAGAGCCAACCTTAAATTACGGAAGGTCCGTCGCCATGAACGTCACCTCTCAAGCGCCCGTCGCCGCAACATCGATTCGTTCGAACTCGTTCTTCTCCGCGCCCCTCGCCGACGCCGATCCGGAGATCGCCCGCGCGATCGAACTCGAACTCGGTCGTCAGCGCGACGGGATCGAACTCATCGCGTCGGAAAACATCGTGTCGCGCGCCGTGCTCGAGGCTCAGGGCTCGGTGATGACCAACAAATATGCGGAAGGCTACCCTAGCCGCCGCTATTATGGGGGCTGCCAATTCGTCGATATCGCCGAAAGCCTGGCGATCGAGCGCGCCTGCCGCCTGTTCGACTGCCGGTTCGCCAATGTCCAGCCCAATTCCGGCAGCCAGGCCAATCAGGGCGTGTTCATGGCCCTGATGCAGCCCGGCGACACGTTCATGGGCCTCGATCTCGCCGCCGGCGGGCACCTCACTCATGGCTCGCCAGTCAACATGTCCGGCCGCTGGTTCAAGCCGATCCCCTATGGCGTCGATCGAACGACTCATCGGATCGACATGGACCAGGTCGAGGCGCTTGCGCGCGAGCACAAGCCGAAGATGATCATCGCCGGCGGCTCGGCCTACGCGCGCCATTGGGACTTCGAGCGGTTCCGCGCCATTTGCGACGCCGTCGGCGCCTTTTTCGTTGTCGACATCGCCCATTTCGCCGGGCTGGTCGCGGGCGGCGCCCATCCCTCCCCGTTCCCGCACGCCCACGTCGTCACCACGACCACGCACAAGACCTTGCGCGGGCCCCGCGGCGGCATGATCCTCACCAATGACGCGGACCTCGCCAAGAAGATCAATTCGGCGATCTTCCCTGGCCTGCAGGGCGGCCCGCTGATGCATGTCATTGCCGCCAAGGCGGTCGCGCTGCATGAGGCGCTGACCCCAGAATTCACCGCTTACGCGCATGCCGTGGTCGCCAACGCCAAGGCGCTTGCGGAACCGATTCTTGCCGGCGGCTACAAGCTTGTGACCGGGGGCACCGACAACCACCTGATGCTGGTCGATTTGACGCCCAAGAGCCTGACCGGCAAGGCGGCCGAAGCGGCGCTCGATCGCGCCAGCATCACCTGCAACAAGAACGGCATTCCCTTCGACCCGCAAAAGCCCATGGTGACCTCAGGCATCCGACTTGGATCGCCCGCCGTCACTTCACGCGGCTTCGGCACGGAGGAGTTCGCCGAGGTCGGCCGGATGGTCGTCGAGGTTCTGGACGGCTTGGCGACGAAGGGCGAATTGGGGAATGTGGCGGTCGAGGCGAAAGTGCGCGCGGACGTCGCCGAACTCACCCGGCGGTTCCCCATCTATTGAGGGCGCTGCTGAACGGTCTTTGAAGGGCGGTCTCTCAGATGCGGTGCCCCTATTGCGGCGGCCTCGACACGCAAGTGAAGGACTCGCGGCCGACCGACGATTCCGCGTCGATCCGCCGGCGTCGCATCTGCCCCGATTGCGGCGGAAGGTTCACCACCTTTGAGCGCGTGCAGCTGCGCGAATTGCAGGTGGTCAAGAAGAACGGCCGGCGCGCGCCGTTCGACCGCGACAAGCTCATGCGCTCGGTCCAGGTCGCGCTGCGCAAACGCTCGGTCGAGCCCGAGCGGGTTGAACGCATGATCAACGGCATAGTGCGCCAGCTCGAGAGCCAGAGCGACGGCGACATCCCGACCGACCGGATCGGCGAATTGGTGATGGAGGGCCTGAAGGCCCTCGACGACATCGCTTATGTGCGTTTCGCCTCGGTCTACCGTGATTTCCGCGAGGCGCGAGACTTCAACGCCATCGTCGGCGAGCTAGAGGCGGAACCCGAGCCTGCGCCGGCCAAGGAAGCTCCGCGCCAACGCCGGAACGCGCCCGCGACATGAGCGAAAGCGCAGGCGCAGACCCGCGTGAGGATCTGCGCTGGATGGAAGCGGCGCTCAATCTGGGATCACGGTCGCTCGGCCTCGCGGCCCCCAACCCCGCTGTCGGCGCGATCCTGGTGAAAGATGGAGCGGTCGTCGGGCGCGGGGCGACAGCGCCAGGCGGAAGACCGCATGCCGAGTGGATCGCCATTGCTGAGGCTGGCGAAGCGGGGCGCGGCGCGACACTCTATGTGACGCTCGAGCCCTGCTCGCATTTCGGCGCCTCGCCCCCCTGCGCGGACGCAATCATAGCGGCCGGTGTGGCCCGCGTCGTCTCGGCGATGGAGGATCCGAATCCGCTGGTGGGCGGACAGGGACACGCGCGGCTGAGAAGCGCAGGAATCGCAGTCTCGGTCGGCGCAGGCGCGGCCCACGCGCGGCGCGACCATCTGGGCCATATTTTGCGTGTCACAGCAGGGCGCCCGTGCGTGACGCTCAAGCTTGCGGAGACTGCAGACGGGTTCGCCTCCGCCGGCGCCAACGATGCGCGTCTGCGCATCACCGGTCCGATCGCTGACCTGCGTGTGCAAATCATGCGCTCGACCCACGAAGCGATCATGGTCGGGGTTGGGACGGCGCTGGTGGACGATCCGGCTTTGACCGTGCGGCTGGCCGGCGTCGATCGCAGGCCATTGCGCGTGATCCTCGACAGCCATCTGCGCCTGCCTGAGGGCTCGCGACTGGCGGCAACGGCCAGGGATGCGCCGACGCTGGTCATCGCAGGATCGACGGCGCCAGACGAAGCCGCTCGGCGGCTGGAGGGCCTCGGCGTGACGATCGAGCGCGCGCCCCTTGATGCGGAAGGCCATGTCGATCTCAGGCACGCCCTGCGCGCGCTCAGCGTCCGCGGGATCACCCGGGTGTTCAGCGAAGGGGGGCCCATGGTCGCGGCGCGGCTCATCGCGCTCGGCCTCGCCGACGAGGTTGCGGTCATTACGGCGGATAAGCCGCTCGGCCGGCCGGGCGTAGCCGCGCTCGACGAAGAGGCGCGCGCCGCGCTGCTGGACGGGACGCGCTATCGTCCGCTTGAGACGCTGCACTATAGGCCGGATACGATGCGGCTCTGGCAGCGGGCGGATGGGCCCGAGGGCGCTGTTAATTTTTAGGCCGCCTGGGTCCCTCGACCCGTTTGGATTTTCTTGGCCGGTCGCCGTTTCTCGTCAAAACCTTCGATTCTGGAGGTTGGATTTGTTTGGATTTCCTTGGATTCTCTCGACCAAATCGCGACTTTTCAATGGGTTATGGGGACAAAACGCGCAAAACTTTTTATCGGCGGCTCAGGGCCGTTCGAAGCGCCAGAGAGCGTAGCAAATGATACTGACGGCCAGAATTGTTCATGGAGCGAGTGTAATTCAATTTTCGATTTTCTGCAAGGATTTGTCGTCCAAGCGTCATCGCTATTTTTTAACAAAACTAACCTAGAGATGGCCCGCCCCGCTCGGGCGAGCGCAGCGGTCTAGGCCGGAGCGATCAAGCGCGATGCCAAGACGCGGACACGATCTCCAGGAACATCAGAGGGTCTCAACAATGAACAGGACGCTGATCGCGCTCACACTTGCTGGCGCGCTGGCCAGCTCTGGCGCAGGGAGCGCCGCCGCCTGCACCTCGATGATTTTCAAGGCCGAGGACGGCACGCGCATCTATGCGCGGACGATGGAATGGGGCGCCTCGGATCTCAAATCCGAGATGATGCTCGTGCCTCGATCGATGGCGTTCTCATCCGCTCTTGGTGAGGGGAAGACCGGCGCGGCGTGGAAGAACCCATATGGCTTCGTCGGCGTGAACGCGGCCGGCCTCGCCTATGCGACCGACGGCATGAACGAAGCTGGATTGACCGTCGGCGCGCTCTTCTTTCCGGGCTTCGCCAAATATCAGGAGGTGAAAGCCGACGAACTCGCGACCACCATCAGCATCGTCGATCTCGTCAATTATATCCTCAGTAACTTTAAGACCGTGGATGAAGTGCGTGAGGCGATGCCGAAGATCCGGGTGGTGCGCAACACCGAGATCGAAAAGGAGTTCGGCATGCCCCTGCCCCTGCATCATGTCGTGAGTGACGCGACCGGCGCGTCGATGGTGATCGAATATATGGACGGCAAACTAAGCGTGACCGACAACAAGGTTGGCGCCATGACCAATTCACCCGGTTATGACTGGCATCTCTTGAACCTGCGGAATTATGCGAACCTAACGCCTGACGCGGCGCGCCCGCGTGAGATCGATGGCGTTTCGCTCGCGCCCTTCGGAGCCGGAAGCGGCATGCTCGGGCTGCCGGGCGATTTCACGCCGCCTTCGCGGTTCGTGAGAGCGGTCGCCTTCGTCAACACCATGATCCCGGCCAAGGACGCAGCCGACGCCGTCAACGCCGCATCGGTGATGCTCAACAACTTCGACATTCCGAAGGGCCTGGTGCGCGAAGGGACGCCTGAGGATTTTCATCTCGGCTACACGCAATGGTCCGTCATCGCCGACATGAGCCATAAGGTCTATTATTATTGGACGATGTACGATCGCAGGATGCGCTCGGTCGATCTCTCGAAGCTGGACTTCGCGGGTAAGGCCATCTCGTCGTTCCCGCTCGACAAGGTCCGCGTCGAGGACATTCAGGACCGCTCCGCCGACTTCCCGCACTGAGCGCTGTTCGCCCGCCCCCGAATGTCATGCCCGCGGAAAGCGGGCATCCAGGTTTTTGCCGACGCGCCTGGATTTCCGCTTTCGCCGGAATGACAAAGCCGAGCGATTTCGGCCGGGCTCTACCTCTTCGCCGCCGCGAGGATCGGGCCTGCCCCGCTTGTCTGCAAGAGCGCCGCCTCGCCGAGGCCTGGATCGCCGCCGGCCACCGGAAAGGTCTCCGCCTGGCCGCGCCATTTGCCCAAGAGGACCATTTCCCGCACCACGCCCCTAAAGGGCAAAGTGCGGCCGGCATTCTCGCCGCGTGGGATCGTGACCTCGACGGTGTGCGGTATATAGCGCGCGAGCCATACGTCCGCTCCGCCGGACGGCGCAGCCCCCGCCCCGACCGTCACCGCCCCGCCGGAAAAGCCGACGTTCGGGCCGCCCGCGCCGCGATCGCCGCGGCTCATAAGCCCGGCGAGACTGCCCGGCTCCAAAGCGTCTCCCGCGACCCGACCGTTGACGACCACCTGGGGCGTGTAGACGCCGTCATGACCCAGCGCCCGAGCGTAGGCGTATTGACGCGCCGTCCAGGCGGCCTTGGAGAATGTGTCCTTCCAGCCGAGCCGGTCCCAGTAGTCGACCTCAAACGAGAGCGCCAGCACATCCGGGCGACCGCTGACCGCCCCGACACTGGCCTCCGCTGGCGGGCATGATGAACAGCCCTGGCTCTGAAACAATTCGATCACGGTCGGATGCGCCGCATCGCTTGCAAGCGCCAGACCCGACGGAAAGGCGAACAAACCCAAAGCCGCAACCGCAACGCCTATTTTTCTCCGGGCCGTCATGTTCCTTCTCCCTGAAAGCGGGCGCAAGCGCGTCCTCTGACGGCGCATTCGCCGGTGGCCGGGAATTGTTACTGTCGCCCCCACGATGGCCGTCGCCCTCGCCCCAAGCTATGGGAGCGTATGGCTCGAACCGATTTTCGTCACCCCCGTCTTTACGTCTCGCAGCCGCTCGCGACAGGCGTCGAGGTCAAGCTCGATCCTCAGCAGACGAATTATCTCGTCAACGTGTTGCGCCTCGGCCGCGGCGATCCCGTCATTCTGTTTAATGGCCGGAACGGCGAGTTCTCCGCCAGTATCAGCGCGAGCTCGCGCAAAGCGGCCACCGTCGCCGTCGGCGCGCGGATGCGGCCGCAGGAGGCGCCGCCGGACGTCGATTATCTGTTCGCGCCGCTCAAGCACGCCCGGCTCGACTATATGGCGCAGAAGGCGGTCGAGATGGGCGCGCGTCGGTTGCGGCCGCTCATCACCCGCCACACCCAGGTCGCTCGGGTCAATCTGGAGAGGTTGCGCGCCAACGCGATCGAGGCTTGCGAGCAGTGCGGCGTGATCTGGATTCCGGAGATCGCGCCCATCGAGCCTCTTGCCGAAGCGCTCAAGAGCTGGCCGCCGGAGCGCCTCCTCGTCTTCTGTGACGAGGAGGCGGAGCAGGCGAGCCCGCTTGACGCCCTGGCCGACGCGCGCGGGGATGGCGGCGTCGGCTTGCTGATAGGGCCGGAAGGCGGCTTCGAAGATGACGAGCGCGCCGCGGTCCTGTCAGTGCCGCGGGTACTGCGACTGAGCCTAGGCCCCCGCATTCTGCGCGCAGACACGGCCGCGGTCGCGGCGCTGACGCTTATCCAGGCGACACTCGGCGATTGGCCAAAACGAGCCGAGCTTTAGTTTACCATTGCCAGCCTGTTCGCCATTTTGCCGCCACGATGTAGCGGCATCCCGGTGGCAATGATTCACCATTCCATCGGAGCGCCGCCCAGGGTCGCTCGTATAATTGGGGCGCTCAGCGCGCCATTGTTGGCGATCATTGGGGCAAGTTTGCCCAATACGGCAATTGCCGGAGGCGCCATCGCGCTTGACCCTCAGCCGCTACTGCGTGGGTCCTATTGCGGGGAATCAAGCGAGGATGCGGCGGCGCCTGTCCGAGCCGGGTGTGCGCGCATCAGCGGCTATATCGCCGCGGGCGCAAGTTTCGGGTCCGACGAGCGGATCGGCGGGCGACACGGCCCGTTTGAGCCGATCGATGAACCGGCGATCGCCGGCGCCCAGGATTCCGGCCTAACGATCGTCCGCGCGCCGCTAGGCGGAGACCGCATTTTGACGACGCCGGCAAATTCGGGCGACATAGCGCGCTGAGACAGCTGCGCCGCAGGGCGTAGGCCTAAAACGCCGCCTCGTGAAACGCCGGCTCGACCGAGCGGCCCCACGCGCCTTCATAGCGCTCAACCCAATGTCGAGCCGGCTCGCGGCCGCTCTCGGCGATCGCTTCGAGGGGACGAAGGTGAACGGTCTCGTCCTCGCCCTTCGCGTTCAGGCGAGCGCGCCGCTTGAGGCCGCCGTGGGCGATCGCTAGCATGTCGATAGCGATTGAACGCAGATCCCGGCCGCGGATCGTGGCGGCGAGGCCAAGCACAGGCGCGTCGTCGCGCAGCTTCTGCCGGTCTTCGGCGGTCCAGCCTCGGGTCAGCGTCTCAGCCGCCTGAAGCGCGTTCGGATCGTAATAGAGGCCGGCCATCAGCGCGGCGAGCGCGACGATACGATCCGGCGGCCCAACGTCGGCGCCGCGCATTTCAAGGAAGCGCTTGAGGCGCACCTCGGGGAAAATGGACGACAGGTGGTTCGCCCAATCGGCGAGCGTGGCGCGCTCGCCCGGCGCCTGGCTGAGCCGGCCGGCGAGCAGATCGCGAAAGCTTGCTCCCGCCACGTCCTGATAGTGGTTGCCACGCTTCAGGAAATAGAGCGGAACGTCGAGCGCGTAGTCGACGTAGCGCTCGAATCCCATGCCGGACTCGAAGGCGAAGGCGAGCATGCCGGTGCGCGCCGGATCGGTATGGCGCCAGATTTCCGAGCGAGCGGATAAAAGTCCATTGCGCTTGCCGTCAGTGAACGGCGAATTGGCGAACAAGGCGGCGATCGCGGGCTGCAGCGCGAGGCCCACGCGCATCTTCGTGACCATGTCCTGTTCGTTCGCGAAGTCGAGATTGACCTGCACGGTCGCGGTGCGAAACATCATGTCGAGGCCGCGGGTTCCGACTTTCGGCATGTAGCGCGCCATGATCGCGTAGCGGCTTTTCGGCATGACCGGCGTCTGGGCCAGCGACCATTTGGGGCTCATGCCGAGCGTGAGAAACCCGATGCCGAGCGGCTCGGCGACTTTTCGGCAAGCGGTCAGATGACGATCGAGCTCGTCGGCTGTCGCGTGCGCGTCGGGGAGCGGCGCGCCGGATAGCTCAAATTGTCCTCCCGGCTCGAGCGAGATCGCGCCCTCGCCTTTCGCGTCGTAGAGGCCGATCAGATTTTCGCCGTCCTCAATGCGCTCCCAGCCAAGATGCGCGCACATGCCCTCGAGGAGCGCCCGGATCCCTCGCTCGCTGCCATAAGGGACGGGAGAATGATCGGCGCGATAGAATGGGACTTTCTCGTGTTCGGTGCCGACCCTGAATGGCCCCGCCGGCTTGCATCCCGCCTCGAGCCAGGCGACGAGCGCGCCGCGCGATTCGACAACTTCACTATCGACGACGTCGCGAGCCATAAAGGCGCTTACCCCCTCGGCCGGCGAACCGGCGAACCGGCTAGATAGTCGCGCCGCTCCGACAATGCAAAGGCCGCCTCCGAAAGATACAGAAAAGTGTCCGGCCTTGGGACCGCCTTAACCGTTACGGCAGGCGCTTGCCGGAAACCCAAAAGTATTCGCTCGGCCTCACCCCGCGTTAGGAACTTTCAGGCCTGATGCGGTGGAATTTCGAGGATGCCTGCCATGACCAAACTGTTGCGTCGGTTCATGCTCTGCCAGCAGGGGGTGACGGCAATCGAGTATGCCCTCATAGCTTCCCTCATCTCGCTCGTGATCGTGACCGCGGTGGGCTCGGTGGGAACCGAGCTCAGCTCGAGCTTCACCCGTATCGCAAGCGCCTTTCCGTAGCGGCGCCGCCTTCCTCAGAGCGTTTTCGCGACCGGACGCAAGCCAGCGCGAACGCCACCGCCCATCGCCTTCGCGAGTCGCCAGGTCACGACATAGGCCGTCGCGACCGCAATAAGTCCGAACAGAGCCGATCCAAGCGCGAAGCCCAGCATGACCCCCTGCACGCCGCCATAGCGAGCGCCAATTGTTACGAACGGAATCGTGCCCAGCGTCGCGCGCGCCCAGTTGAACGTCATCGACAGCACCGGAAAGCCGAGATTGTTGAACGACACATTGGCCACGAACAGGCACGCCAGAAAGATCCAGGCAACCACGCCGTATCGACAATAGAAAGCGATATATTGCGCGCTTTCGCCCTTGGCCTCGAAGGCGGCGACAAGCGCCGGCTCGGCCAGGGCCAGAACCGCCCAGGCGATGAGAACGTAGCCAATCGAGAGAATGAAGGAATCGGTCAGCGTCCGCTGCACTCTCTCCATCAGTTTCGCGCCATAGTTCTGGCCAATGATCGGCCCGACCGACGCGGTGAGGGCGAAAACGACCCCGAACGCCACCGGGGTCACGCGATCGATAACGGCCGACGCGGCGATCGCCGGCTCGCCGAAATCGGAGAAGATTCTGAGCGTATAGGCCGAGCTGACAGGCGCCGCCATATTGGCCATGATCGCCGGAAATCCGATCGCCATTATCGGACCGAAATCGCCACGCGCCGCGTTAAGCTTCGGCCGCGCGACGAGATCGTGCACCCCGACCGCGCCAAGCCAGCCAACGCCAAGCAGGATCAGACGCGACAGGACGGTCGCCCAGGCGGCGCCATAGACGCCGAGCCCCAGGCCGAAAATCAGCAGCGGATCGAGAAAAGCCGTGGCGATCCCGGCCGACAGCGTCACATACATGGCGCGACGCGCATCGCCGACGGCGCGCAAGATCCCCGAAAACGTCATCCCGACCGCGAGCGGCACGTTGGCTGGAATGCTGATGGCGATGAACTTCGAGGCGACCTCGGCCAACTCGCCATGCGCGTGCAAAACCGTGACCAGGATCCAATCGCGCAACAGGAACATTGCCGCGGCCATGACGGCGGAGAAGACGGCGGTGATGATGAGCGAGGACGCAGCCAGGCGCCTTGCGCGTGGCCGGTCGCCAGCGCCAAGCGCGCGCGAGACCATGGCTGAGGCTGCGATGGTCAGCCCGATGTTGATCGACATGACGAAGAACGTCATCAAACCGACGTAACCGACCGCAGCCTTGAACGCCTGATCGCCGAGCTTCGACACCCAGAACAGCGACAGGAGATCGACGACGAACACGGCCATCAAGCCGATGGCGCCGGTCGCGGTCATCACCGCGACATGGCGCATCAACGAGCCGTGCGTGAACACGGGCCGCTTGTCGTGAGCGGCTTGCGGGGCGTTCAAGACAGTTTCCTATGTGGCCAGGGTCGCGGTCTTAGAGCCTGGCGCGGACGGAAGCTAGGGGCGACCGCCACGACGGCCCTTCACGAATTCGCTTCCACCAAAAGACTTGAAGTTTTTTGTTTGACCACCCGATCGCGTGCGTCCTATCTGGCGGCGGTCTTTAGTCCGCGCTCACGCGGCAAGGGAGGGAAACCATGCGCATTCGTCACTTTGCAACCGCCTCGGCGCTTTCGCTCGCGGCGCTCGTGTCCGCGGCGCCGAACGCGCTCGCCCTGCAGGCCGAGGCGATGAAATACTGCAAGGCGGACGTGGCGCGCCTTTGCCCTGGCGTGCAGCCAGGAGGTGGGCGTATCATCGCCTGCCTTAAGGCGCACAAGGAAGAGATGAGCATCGGCTGCGGCAAGGCGCTGCAGGCTATGAAGGGGAAGATGGGCGGCTGAGGGTGAGCGGCGCTTTCGCGCCGCCTCGCTTTGCTTAACCGTCATTGCGAGCCATAGGGCGTCGAAAGACGCCCGTCCTTCCGGACGGGCTATGGCGAAGCAATCCAGGAGGACGCAGAGCGTTCGATGTTCTCTCGATTGCTTCGTCGCGGCGCTCCTCGCAATGACGAATCCGTCTCCCTGCTCGCGTCGCTCAGAACCGCTCGCCCACCATCTCTTCGCTCTTGGCCCATAGCGCCTTGGCCGTCTCGGGGTTGAGCGCATAAGGCTTGACGCCGGCGCGCTTGGCGGCATCGGGCTCGATCTCCGCTACGTGGCAATCCTCGCAATAGCGGCCGCCGACTTGATCGGCCGCCGCAGCCACGCCCGCCCAGACGGAGGTGGCCGCGCCCTGAGGGATTGTTTTGAACTTGAAGTCCGGCTCGCCCGCGGCGCGCGTCGCCGCATTGATGCGTTCCACGAGTTGGTTGATGCCCTCCTCGCCGATATGACGGGAGAGCTCGGTCTGGATGCCGCCGGGATGGACAGCGGTCGCGCGCACTCCGTCCGCCTTGTGGCGGCGATCGAACTCAACCGCGAACAGGATGTTGGCGGTCTTCGACCGGCCGTAAGCCGCCCATGGATCGTAAGGCGTGCGCTCGAAATTCGGATCGTCGAGATCGACGTCGGAATAGCGATGGCCGGCGGACGACAGATTGACCAGCCGCGAGCCCGGTTCCATCAGCGAGGCGATGCGGTTGACCAGAACGAAATGGCCGAGATGGTTGGTCCCGAACTGCGTCTCGAACCCGTCGGCGGTCTTGCCGAACGGGCAGGCCATCACGCCAGCGTTGGCGATCACGAGGTCGAACGGCTTGCCGGCGTCGACAAGCGCATTGGCGCAGACGCGCGCGTTCTCCAGCGACGCCAGATCAAGCTCGACCAGCTCAAGGCGGCCCCCGTTCGCCCCTGCGCGAACGCCCGCGGTCGCCACTTTGGCCTTGGTCAGATCGCGCGCGGCGCCGACGACTTCGGCGCCGTGCGCGACGAGCGCGCGGGCCGTCTCCACGCCCAGGCCGGCTGACACGCCGGTCACCAGGACGCGCTTGCCGCGTAAGTTCACGCCTTCGAGCACCTCGTCGGTGGTGGATGTCGCACCGAACGTTGTCGGCGCGATGGTCTGTTGCACGGCAGGCATGGAGTTCTCCTAAGATGTTAGGGTCGCCAAGCGACCGGTTCTGGCAATAAAAAGCTGCCCGTCAGCCTGGATCAGGCGAAGCGCTCGCCGACCATTTGCTCGCTCTTCGCCCACAAAGCCTTGGCCGTCTCGGGATTGAGCGCATAAGGGCGCACGCCGGAGAAAGTGAAGCCGGGCGCGTCGACCACGTCGGCGACGTGACAATCCTCGCAATAACGCCCGCCGACCGCGTCGGCCTTCGCGACCGCCGCCGCCCAGACCGATGTCGCCGCGCCCGCCGGGACCGATTTGTAGGCAATCGGCTTCGCCCCGGGCAGGCGCGCGACCTGGTCCATGATTTCGGTCAGCTCCCGTCGCGCCTCTTCGTCCAGGTAGCGGCTGAGTTCGGTTTGAATGGCGCCCGGATGGAGCGCGGCGGCGTGAATTTCGCGATCCTTGTGCCGGCGGTCGAACTCGACCGCGAACAGGATGTTGGCGGTCTTCGAACGACCGTAAGACGCCCAGGCGCTGTAGGGCGTGCGCTCGAAATTCGGATCGTCGAGATCGACATCAGAAATCTGATGGCCGGCTGAGGACAGATTGACCAGCCGCGAGCCCGACTTCATCAGCGACGCGATCCGGTTGACGAGCGCGAAATGGCCAAGATGGTTCGTGCCGAATTGCGTCTCGAATCCGTCCGCCGTCTTGCCGAGCGGCGTCGCCATGACGCCCGCGTTGCAAATCACGAGATCGAACGGCTTGCCGTTGGCGACGAGCGCGTCGGCGCAAGCGCGGACGCTCGCGAGCGACGCAAGATCAAGCTGCACCAGTTCAAGGCTGCCGCCATTTGCCGCGTCGGCGCGCACCGTTGCGGTCGCCGCTTTGGCCTTGGTCAAATCGCGTGCCGCGCCCACCACCTCGGCGCCATGTGCCGCGAGCGCGCGTGCCGTCTCCACGCCGAGGCCGGCTGATACGCCGGTCACGAGCACGCGCTTGCCGCTCAGATTGACGCCTTCCAGCACCTCGTCGGTGGTGGATTCCGCTCCAAAAGATTTCGACATGATCGTCTCCAGCTTTAATAGGCCAAGGTCCTCGCCGCTTCGGCGCCGCGGCTAAGAATTGCCAGAAGCGAGAAGCAGGAATAAACGGAGGATGTCTCCGGTCGATATACGGAGGGGCCCTCCGTTTGGCAAGAGGACACGCGAAACTTGAGCGCCGTCGTCACCAGTTCCCGTCGCGCGGGCGGTGGGAAAGCGCCTGGCGCAGCGCGCAAGCCGCGCGCGGACGCGCAACGCAACCGCGACGGGCTGCTTGAGGCGGCCAAGGCGGCGTTCGTGGAAGTGGGGTCGGAGGCGAGCCTCGACGAGATCGCGCGCCGCGCGGGCGTCGGGATCGGCACGCTTTACCGCCACTTTCCGACGCGTGACGCGATCGTGGAGGCGGTCTATCGCCGCGAGGTTCAGCAGCTGGCCGATTCCGCGCCGCGCCTCAGTGAGACCCTCCCCCCGGCCGAAGCGCTGCGCGCCTGGATGGGCGTCTTCATCGACTATATCGCCGCCAAGAAAGTGATCGCGCCGGCTCTCAAATCGTTGGTCGGCGGCGGCTCGGCGGTTTATGCGGATTCAAGCGTGCGGATCAACGAGGCGATCGCGCTCCTGGTCGAACGCGCGCGGGCAAGCGGCGACATCCGTCCCGACGCCGATTCCGACGATCTCCTGCGCGCGCTGATCGGCTTCGCCTACGTCAATTCGGCGCCAGACTGGGAGGCGAGCGCGCGGCGCCTTATCGACCTTTTGGTCGATGGTTTAAGGTCGCAGCGCGGGGACAAGTAACTCCGTGGCCCAGCCATGAAGCGCGCCGCGACGAAATCAAAAACACGGGGCCGGCCGAGGAACGGTGGCCTCGCCACATAGGGAGCTACGCATGGACATCAAGCGCGCGGGTTCGAGCGCCTCGACCAGAGGGCCAGCGGACTATTTTACCGGCGTGGTCCGCATCGACCCGCTGTTTCCGGTCAGCGCTCCCGCGCGGGCGGCCGGCAATGCGGTTAGTTTCGAGCCCGGCGCGCGTACGGCCTGGCATACGCACCCGCTCGGTCAGGTCCTCATCGTCACCATGGGCTGCGGCCGAACGCAGCGCGAGGGCGGCCCGATCGAGGAGATTCGTCCCGGCGACGTCGTGGTGTTCGCGCCGGGCGAGAAACATTGGCACGGCGCCGCCCCTACGACCGCCATGACCCACATCGCCATCCAGGAGGCGCTCGACGGCAAGGCGGTCGAGTGGATGGAGAAGGTCAGCGACCAGCAATACCAGGGCTGAGCGCCCGTTTCGGCGGTCCCGCGGGCGCCGCTTTCGACAGCCAGCGCGCGCGACCCGGCGACTGCACGCGCCCCGAAGCCGATAGGGAATTCAACACGCCGATTTCGGGGTGTGATGTGCGTCACATCGCCTTGTGGAGACTTATGGTTAAGTCACGACATCAGACGAACCGCCGAGGGTTAGGAGCGGCGGGTGTTGTGGAGAGCGACGATGTCGCAACATTTAGCGAATTCAGGCCTTTACGATGAGGGCCTCATAGACCACAGGAATGCGCGTCCCTTGACGATCGCCTTGGCGACGATTGTGACGGTGTGGATGCTGGCGTTTGGCCTGGTTTCCGTGTCGGGTCAGCTCCATGCGCAGTCGCGCAATCTGGCCGATGGCTGCGCGGCCGTAATCTCGACAATGGCCAGGTAAGACCGGCGCGGACGGCTCTATCCAAGGCCGCTCGCCGCTCTTGCATCCGTGCCTTCATTCGCGTAATGAGCGCGCGTTGAAAACCGCCCGGCCGTTAAGGGCTGCCGTGGCGGTTTTTTCGCTCGTTCCGATGCGAAACGGGGCTCTTGCCCCGGCAAATTCAAAAAGGCGTCAAGCCTTAAGGAGAGCCAAATGCCCAAGTTGAAGACCAAATCAGGCGCGAAAAAGCGCTTCAAAATCACCGGGACCGGCAAGGTCGTCTACGCCCAGCGCGGCAAGCGCCACGGCATGATCAAGCGCACGCCCAAGCAGATCCGCGATCTGCGCGGCACGTCGATTCTGTTCAAGACCGACGGCGACAAGGTCAAGAAATTCTTCCTGCCGAACGGCTGAACCCTTTTCCCGGAGATTTGAACGATGGCACGCGTCAAAAGGGGCGTAACCGCCCACGCTAAACACAAGAAAGTGCTCAAGGCCGCCAAGGGCTTCTTTGGCCGGCGCAAGAACACGATCCGCGCCGCCAAGGCCGCGGTCGACAAGTCGATGCAATACGCCTACCGCGACCGCAAGAATCGCAAGCGCGAGTTTCGCGCTTTGTGGATCCAGCGCATCAATGCGGCGGTGCGCGAGCATGGGCTCACCTACAGCCGCTTTATTTCCGGCCTTGCCACGGCGGGGATCGAAGTCGACCGCAAGGTTTTGTCCGACCTCGCCATCTCGGAGCCTGCGGCGTTCGCCGCGATCGTCGAGCAGGCGAAAGGCTCGCTGCCGAAGGCCGCCTGAGGCGGCCTTTCCACTCCTCCCCGCCCCCGAATCGCGAGGGAGGACTTGGGCGAGGCCAGGATCCTTTCCCGCTAGGTTGGGACGGAGGCTGGCGCTTCGCCGGGAGTCCATTGGGAATGTCGGACCTTTCCGCCCTTGAACGGGAGACGCTGGCCGCGATTGAAGGCGCGCCGGATGAAACCACGCTTGAGGCCGCGCGCGTCGCTGCGCTCGGCAAGAAGGGATCGATCTCCGCGCTGCTTGCAACACTCGGCAAGCTTGCGCCGGACGAGCGGAAGAGCCAAGGCGGGGCGATCAATGCGCTGAAAGATCAGGTCACGGAGGCGCTTGTCGCGCGGCGCGCATTGCTCAAGCGCGCGGCGCTCGAGGCGCAGCTCAAGCGCGAGGCGCTCGACGTCACGCTGCCCGTCCCCTTGGCCAGCGTCGAGACCGGGCGCATCCATCCGATCAGCCAGGTGATGGACGAGATCATTGCCATTTTCGCCGAGATGGGCTTTTCCGTCGCCGAAGGGCCGGACATCGAGAGCGACGACTACAATTTCACCAAGCTCAACTTCCCGCCTGGCCACCCCGCGCGCGAGATGCACGATACGTTCTTCCTCGAGCCCGACGAGAAGGGCGAGCGGAAGGTTCTGCGCACCCACACGAGCCCGGTGCAGGTGCGCACGATGCTCAGCCAGAAGCCGCCAATCCGGGTCATTTGCCCCGGGCGCACCTATCGGCGCGACGCTGACCAGACGCATACGCCGATGTTCCACCAGATCGAGGGCCTCGTCGTCGACGATCGCGCGACGCTCGCCAACCTGAAGTGGGTACTCGAGGAATTCTGCAAGGCGTTCTTCGAAGTCCCACATGTCGGCATGCGCTTCCGGCCGAGCTTTTTCCCCTTCACTTCTCCTTCGCTCGAGGTCGACATCCAGTGCCGCCGTTCGGGCGGAGAGATTCGGTTCGGCGAGGGCGAGGATTGGCTCGAAATCCTCGGCTGCGGCATGGTCCATCCCAACGTGCTAACGAATTGCGGCCTCGACCCGGAGGTCTATCAGGGCTTCGCCTGGGGCATCGGCCTCGACCGCCTGGCGATGCTCAAATACGGCCTGCCGGATCTGCGCGACTTCTTCGACGCGGACCTGCGCTGGATCAATCACTACGGCTTCAAGCCGCTGGACATCCCGTCGCTGGCTGGAGGGTTGAGCGGATGAGCGGATGCCAACTCTTTTGCGATGGAACGGCTATCGCTTTTTCTTTTATTCTACCGATGGCGACGAGCCCGCGCACGTTCACGTGGTAAAGGGAGAGCACGAAGCGAAAGTCTGGTTAAGCGACTGCTCCGTTGCGATCAACGTCGGCTTTCCTGCCCGTGACCTTGGGAATGCTCTTCGGAAGATCCGCGAAGAGCGCGGCGTGTTGTTAGAGGCTTGGAATGACTACTTTGCAGATAGAGGTTGAAGACGCTCAGCCGCTCGCCGCTGAATGCGACGATCGTCACCTCACGGTGACCCTTGTTGACGGCCGTGTGCTCCAGACTCCTCTCTGGTGGTATCCGCGGCTCGTGGCCGCTACGGCCGAACAGAAGTCGCGAGTTGAGCTTTCACCGCTGGGAATCCACTGGCCCGAAATTGACGAGGACATCAGCGTCGCGAGCATGCTGCGGGGAGCGAAAGCGCCAGACGCCAAAGAGCCGGTTTCCAAACCGAGCTGAGCACTCTCGCGCCAAGCAACCTCTGACACTGTGCAAACTGATCAGCGATGAAATTCACCCTCTCCTGGCTAAAAGACCACCTCGACACCTCGGCCTCGCTCGCCGAGATCGTCGACACGCTGACCCGCGTTGGGCTTGAGGTCGAGTTGGTCGAGGATCCAGCCCGCAAGTACGATGGCTTCGTGGTCGGGTCGGTCATCGAAGCGAAACAGCATCCCAACGCCGACCGGCTGAAGGTCTGCATCGTCGACGCCGGCGGCGAGCCCGTGCAAGTCGTCTGCGGCGCGCCGAATGCGCGCACTGGCATAAAGAGCGTGTTCTCGCCCGTGGGCACGTACATTCCGGGCAAGAAGCTGACGCTGGCCAAGGGCGTCATCCGCGGAATCGAGTCGAACGGCATGCTGTGCTCGGCGGCGGAACTCGAGCTCAGCGAGGATCGCGACGGCATCATCGAACTGCCCGACGACGCGCCGGTTGGCGTCGCTTACGCCCGATACGCCGGACTCGACGATCCCGTCATCGACGTTGCGGTGACGCCGAACCGTCCCGACGCGACCGGCGTCGCCGGGATCGCGCGCGATCTCGCGGCGGCGGGGCTCGGCAAGCTGAAAACGACCACGCCGAAACCGTACGCGGGCGCGTTCGACTGCCCGACTCAGGTGCATCTCGATTTCACTCCCGCCGACAAGCATCTCTGCCCGGCTTTCGCTTTGCGGCTTGTTCGCGGCGTGACCAACGGCCCGTCGCCCGAATGGATGCAGAAGCGGCTGCGGGCGATTGGGCTCAGGCCAATCAGCGCGCTGGTCGACATCACCAATCACATCACCTTCGATCGCGGACGCCCGCTGCACGTGTTCGACTTCGCCAAGGTCGCCGGCGATCTGACGGTCCGCCGCGCGCGCCCGGGCGAAAGCGTCTTGGCGCTCGACGGCAAGACCTACGCGGTCGACGAGACCATGGTCGCGATCGCGGACGCGAACGGCGTCGAGTTGATCGCCGGCATCATGGGCGGCGAACATTCCGGCTGCGACGAGACGACGCGCGACGTTCTGATCGAAAGCGCGCTCTGGGACCCGACGACCATTGCGCAAACGGGCCGGAAGCTCGGGATTACGACCGACGCGCGCTATCGGTTCGAGCGCGGCGTCGATCCTGATTTCTGCGTCCCCGGCTGCGATCTCGCGACCGAATTGGTGCTCTCGATCTGCGGCGGCGAGCCGTCACGCATGATCGTGGCCGGCGATCCATCGATGCCGCCGCGCTCGGTTCCTTTCCAATATGGCGAAGTGAAGCGGCTCCTCGGCGTCGATATTCCGCGCGAGGAAGGCGAAGCGATCCTGAATTGGCTGGGCTTCCGGGTCGAAGACGGGCGCGCCTTCGTTCCCTCTTGGCGCCCCGACATCCAGGTCAAGGCCGACGTGGTGGAGCAGATCCTGCGCATCGCGGGCGTCGACCGCGCGCCGCCCGCGCCCCTGCCCCGGCTCGACGACGGCGTGCCGAAACCCGTGCTGACGCTCATGCAGAAGCGCATGCGCCTCGCCAAGCGCACCCTTGCCGCGCTGGGCTCACGCGAGGCGGTGACCTGGTCGTTCGTGCCGAAAGCCGCAGCGGAGCTGTTCGGCGGCGGGTCGCGGTCGCTGGCGCTCGCCAACCCGATCGCCGCTGACCTCTCCGACATGCGCCCGAGCCTCATTCCGGGCCTGGTCGCGGCGTCCGAGCGCAACGCGCGCCGGGCCATCGGCGACGTCGCGCTATTCGAGGTCGGCCAGGTGTTTCTCGGCGCCGGCGAGAATGACCAGCGCATCGCGGCCGCTTCTGTGCGGCGAGGCTGGGCGAAGGCTGGCGAAGAAGGCCGCAATTGGAATGGCGGCGGGCTTGTCGACCTCTTCGACGCCAAGCGCGACGCGATGACGCTTCTCTCCGCGCTGGGCGTGAACGCGAACGCCGTTCAGGTCGTCGCAGGCGGACCATCGTTCCTGCATCCGGGACGTGCGGCGACTCTCCAGTTCGGGCCGAAGACGGTCGTCGGATGGTTTGGACAATTGCATCCAAGCACATGCGAAGCGCTCGGCGCCGAGGGCCCCATCGTCGCCTTCGAGATCACGCTCGACGCCCTTCCAGCGCCGAAGGCGAAGCCGACCAAGACCAAGCCGAAGCTCATCCGCTCCGACTTCATGGCCGTGGAGCGGGACCTTGCCTTCGTCGTCGGCGAGCCGGTCAATGCCGCTGACATCCTCAAGGCAGCGGAGAGCGCCGAACGCTCGCTTGTCGCCAGAGTTGGCGTGTTCGACGTCTATCGCGGCGAGGGCGTCGCCGAGGGCGCGAAGTCGATCGCCATTCATGTCACCCTGCAACCGCGCGAGCGCACGCTGACCGACGCCGAAATCGACGGCGCAATGTCCAGAATCGTAGCCGAGGTGTCGAAGAAGACCGGCGCTACGCTCAGGAGCTGAAGCCATGGCCGCCCGCGCCGCGATCGCGCTTTGTCTTGCCGTTCTCGCGTGGGCGGGAGCCGCGCGGGCGCAAGACAATCCGGCCTGCGCACAATATCATGAAGCCATGGCGTACAACCTGTGCCTTTCCCAGCACGGGCCCAAAGCCAACGGAGTTGGTCAGCTTCACGGCGGCGGACCCCAACCCGACGCCGCCGCGCAGCGCCGGGTTTGGTATGGGCATGCCCATGGCCGCGCGCCGGCCGCGCGCTTCACTAACCCCCAGAGCGCACAGCGCGTCCGGGGCCGCGTGCATATGGAGTTTCAAGTCCGATGAGAGCCTGCCACAAGCGCTGGCTTAAGACGGCGAGCGCGGCGCCTGAGCCCGCGGAAGATGGCACAGGCGCCGCGCTCTTTTCCTCGCGCTGTGGGAGATCAGCGCCAGGACCGCGCTTCGCTCCAGGCCCCAAGGCGCGGAAACGCGGGATCGTCACTTCCGGAGACCGATCGCCCCTGGCGACCGAACCCCGCAAACTTAGGGAGTGGGCAAACACCCCCGCAACACTCGCATATACGATTGTGCGGGCCCCGGCTGTGATGGCGGTCACATTGCAGTCAAGAAAAAGCTAAACCCCTGCGATTTATGGAAAATTGGCGCGTGCCTGCGCGGAGGTTCTCCCCATTTTTGTCAGGCCAAAGCCGTTGCGCTCGCCGCGAAGGCGCTTGACGTAAGGGCCCGCGTCCTCCACCGTCGCGGGGGATCATCGGCGGCGGAAGATGGTCATACATTCGCTTTCAGAACATCCATCCTTCAAAACGCTTGATCCAGAAGCCTGTCGGGCTCTCGACCGGCAATGCACCTGGCTCAAGACGCCGGCGGGCGCCTGGGTCGCCGGCCAGGCGGGCGGCGACCGCGAGGTCCATTTTGTCTTGATTGGCCGCATAAGAGTGACGCCTCACGGGGCGGGGCAAGACCCGGTCACTTCCGACATCGCGGCGGGTTCGTTCTTCGGCGAATTGAGCGCCCTCGAAGGCGTCCGCAATTCCCTTAGCGCCTTCGCGGTCGAGGACTCGACCCTAGCCAGAATGCCGAGCGGCGTTTTCATCGCGACAATGTTCAACCACCGGGCGCTCGGCGAAGCGGTCATTGCGACGCTGGTCGTCCGCCATCGCGCATTGACCCGCAAGGTCGCCGAGGCGGCTCATATCCATGCAGGGCTCACGGCTGAGCGCCCAAGTCTGGGACGACGTGGACAAATCCGCTTACTCGCCGATGTCTGCCGCATCAGCGCCAATCCCCGACGGGCGCGACGATGGTCATAAGCTCGCTTTCTGCGCACCCCTGTTTCAAGACACTCGATCCGGAACCTTGTCGGGTTCTCGACCGCCATTGCATATGGCTCAAGACGACGGCGGGTCAGTGGGTCCTCGGTCAAACCGCAAATGACCGCGACGTCTATTTCGTCATGACCGGACGCCTGAGGGCCGTGTCTCACGGGGTGCGGCAGGACCTTATTTTCTCGGACATGGAAGCGGGCTCGTTCTTTGGCGAACTGGCCGCCCTCGACGGCGGCCCCCGCTCGCTCAGCGTGTTCGCGGTCAATGACTCGACGATCGCGAAAATGCCGAGCGCGATCTTCGTGGAGACGTTGTTCACGCACCGCCCGCTCGGCGAAGCCGTCGTCGCGACGCTGGTCGCACGCAATCGCGCGATGACCCGCCGGGTCGGCGAGCTTGGCGCGCTCGACGTTCGCAGCCGCGTCCACGCCGAGCTCTTGCGCCTCGCCCGCCCAGATCGCGAGGATCCGAAGCGCGCCATCATCCTCGCGCCGCCGAACCAGTCGGAACTCGCCTCGCGCATCAATACAAGGCGCGAAACCGTGTCCCGCGAGATCAACGCCATGGAGCGCGAAGGCCTCATCGAGCGCCGGCGCGGCGCGATCGTCATTAATGACGCGCTGCGGCTTAGCGCTAGGCTCGAGGCGACCGCAATCGGCGCCTAGTGCGCGCCAGCCGCAATTCAGGCTCCGGCCTACGCCGCTCTGCGCTCGGCCGGCGGGCGACGACGGAGGCTTGCCTGGGTCACGGCCGGCGGCGCATAGAGCGCGCCCATCGGTCCGGAATCGGCGCCGGGCCCCACAACCTCATCGATCTGGTCGAGGATTTCGTCACTGAGGACAATTTCGGCGCCGGCGAGCAGATCATCCAGTTGCTGCATCGGTTCGCGGGCCGAGGATCGCCGAGGTCACGCCGGGGTGCGCCATAACGAACGCCATCGCCATGTGCGTCAGCGACAGCCCTGCCGCCTCCGCATTGGGAATGAGGTGCTCGACTGCGTCCAGGTTGCGGTCGTCGGCCATCTGCTCGCGGAACGCCTTGACGCGCAAACTATCAGGTAGCGGCTGGCCTTTTCGGTAGCGGCCGGTGAGCAATGTTGTCGCGCCGGCCCTTCAGCGCCTTGCCGACGATCTCCTCCGACTCGCCGCGGCTATATCTGTCGGCGGTGTCGATGAAGTTGACGCCCGCGTCCAAGGCTTTGTGGATGATGCGGATGCAATCGTCGTGGTCCGGATTGCCCATGCCCCCGAACATCATCGCGCCCAGGCAATAGGGGCTCACTTTAATCCCGGTTTTCCCGAGCGTGCGATAGTGCATGGCCGTCTCCCTCTTGCTGTTGGACAGGTGTGGACGCGCTGACGGTTCGGCTTTGCCGATCACCACGGGAGCGGTCCGGCAGCGTTCGAGAACGTGCCTGTGGGACCGTCCGGGCCGATCAGCGCAAGGCGCAGCGGCTCGCGGGCGCCCTCCTCGAGGCTCTGCGTGCCCGCGTAGTTGTTGAGGTTCGTCCCGGTGAAGCCAGGGCAGGCGGCGTTGACCTTGATGTTCGTCGACTCGAGCTCGATCGCCATGGCCAGCGTCATGGCGTTGAGAGCCGTCTTGGACGCAGGGTAGACAGGGCCAAAGATCGCGCGATGGGCGAAGCCCTTGTCCGAGTTCCGCGTCAGCGAGCCAGCCCCGCTCGAGACGTTGACGATGCGGCCCGCCGGCGCCTCCCGCAGGAGCGGCAGCATCGCCTGGGTGACCGCGACGACGCCGAACACGTTGGTCTCGAACACCGCGCGCACTTCATCGAGCGACACGACGCTCGGGCGAGTCGACTTGGAGTACTCCTCAACTGCCATGTCGGGCCGCATCCTGGTATTCGAGATGGCCGCGTTGTTGACGAGCACGTCGAGACGGCCAAACTCGTTGCGGACGCGCTCCGCAGCGGCGGCGATCGAAGCCGGATCGGTGACGTCGACCTGGAGCGCGCGAGCGTCCGGCCCAACCTGCTTGGCCGCAGCCTCGCCGCGCTTAAGATTGCGCGAACCGACCAGGACGGTGAAGTTCTTCGCGGCCAGATCCTTTGCGATCTGGAGGCCGATACCCTGATTGGCCCCGGTGACCAAAGCGACGGGTTTGTCCTGCATAGTCATTTCCTTTGCTCGTTGGCGGTGGGCGGCAGCCGGCCAGTCAGCGGGCCTCGGCCGCCCACGCCTCGGCGTCGGCGCCGGCCGGGATGCGCATCGGGGACAACGGGTCGGTCGCCGCGCGCCACGCCGCTACGGCCACGTCCTGCGCGTGCGTGATCGGTCCCGGCTCGGCAAACCGCGCGAAGAAGCTCTTCACCAGGTCCGCATAGGCCTCGTGGTCAAGGCCCTGCGTGTGGGAGCGCGCGTTATTGCCGAAACGGGTCTCTGGCGAACGCCCTGGCAGCACTAGGCGCGCACGCACGCCGAACGGCTCCAGCTCCAGCGCCATCGACTCGGTGAATGCGTTCACCGCCGCCTTGCTCGCGGTGTACGAAGCAAGCAGGGGGAGCGATCTCAAGGTCACGCTCGACGTGACGTTCACGACGACGCCGGCCTTGCGCTGCCTGAACTGCGGCAGCACTGCCTGCGTCATAGCCATCGTGCCGAAGGTGTTGGTCTCGAAGAGCGCGCGCACCGTCGCCATCGGGGTGGCCTCGGAGGGCGATGCCGCGCCGAAGCCCGCGTTGTTAACGAGAACGTCTATCGGCCCCGCAGCCTCGACGGCGTGACGGATGCTCTCCGGATCGGTGACGTCGAGCGCGAGCACGCGCAGATGCTCGGAACGAGGCAGAACGTCCTCGCGCGGCCTGCGCATCGTGGCGACGACGTTCCAATCGCGATCGAGGAAATACCGGGCGATCTCGAGACCAAACCCGGACGAGCATCCGGTGATCAGGATGGTTTTCATGTGGGCTCTCCTGCTGGAGGTTTTGTTCTTTCGATTTGTTGTCAGCGCCGTTCCGCGGCGTTAACCTGGCTTAAACGGAACCACATTCCGTATTTATACGGAACACCGTTCCGTTTAGCAAGCGAGATCGTCGTGAGCAACAAACCGGAAGACCAAGGCGATGGCTTCGAGCCGCGCGGCGGCGCGGATCGGCGTGTGCGGGCAGACGCGCGGCGCAACATCGAGACACTGCTCGAGGCGGCCAAGGCGGTGTTCGCCGCCTCCGGGGTGGACGCTCCCGTGCGGGAGATCGCAGAGCGGGCCGGCGTCGGCGTCGGCACCGTCTACCGTCACTTTCCACGCCGTGCTGACCTCATCGCAGCCGTCTTCCGTCGCGAAATGGACGCCTGCGCGGACGCCGCGCCGATCCTCGCGGCCGAGTGCGAGCCCTTCGAGGCCCTGGCGAACTGGATGCAGCGATATGCCGCCTTCGTTGCGACCAAGCGCGGGCTCGCCAAGGCATTGCACTCGGGAGATCCCGCGTTCGGCCCCTTGCCGGCTTACTTCGACCAGCGGCTCCGGCCCGCCCTTCGGACGCTTCTTAAGCGTGCGGTCGCCGCCGGCGAGGTCCGTGCCGATGTCGACGCCGACGATATTCTAAGTGCGGTCGCGAGCTTATGCATGTCCGCACGCGATGACAGGCCCGGCCACGCGCGGCGCATGGTCGCGCTGCTCGTAGATGGGCTACGCTACCAAGCCCCTGCCCCTCATGCCGCGTCGTCTCCAGGCTAGGGTCAAAACCCGATCACGCTTGGCGGCTATCGACCGAGGCCGCCGTTCGATCCAATAAATTGAGGTTGCCCCTGACCGGCCTGACACGTTCTATAGGGGCGGAGGGCAAGGTGTCCGAATCTCGAAGGCTCGCGGCGATCCTTGCCGCCGATGTTGTCGGCTTCAGCCGACTGGCCGGCGCTGACGAGGATCGAACTCTAGCTCGGCTTCGAGCTCTCCGAAGCGATCTGATCGACCCTACGGTCGCGGTGCACAACGGGCGCGTCTTTAAACGGACGGGCGACGGGGCCTTGATAGAATTTCGCAGTGTTGTCGACGCAGTTCGCTGCGCTGTCGAAGTGCAAAACGCGATGGTCGAACGCAACGCCGGCGTGTCGCCTGAACGCCGCATCGAACTCCGTATTGGCATTCATCTCGGCGACGTCGTCGAGGAAGTCGATGGCGACCTGATGGGTGCTGGCGTCAATATCGCCGCGCGCTTGGAAGGGATTGCTCAGCCTGGCGCGATCTGTCTTTCCGAGGATGCTTTCCGCCAGGTGAAGGCGAGACTCGAGCTGGCGGTCAGCGACCTCGGCACAACCCAACTGAAGAACATTGCCGAGCCGATCCACGTCTATTCGCTGGGAGTTGGCGCTCCCGCGAAGCGGAAGCCGGCCCCGCAAAGCGAATTCAACGCCCCCGCCGCGAGATCTCGCGGTCTTTTCGGGCGAGTGATAGCCGCGGCGCTTGTCTGCATCGCGCTCCTAGCAGGCGCCTATGCTTGGCGCTCTGGTCTGGCTTCGCGGATAACAGGCGCACCGAGCGTTGAAGATACGCTTGCGAGCTCACCGCACCTTTCGATCGTCGTCATGCCTTTCACGAACCTGTCAGGCGACCCGGCGCAGGATTATTTCGCGGAGGGAGTCACCGAAAATCTCACGACGGCGCTGTCGCAGCTGCGCGGCAGCTTCGTCATCGCGCACAGCACCGCCTCGACATTCAAGGGCAAGAATGTCGACGCCAGGGAAATCGGCAAGGAGCTGGGCGTCCGCTATGTTCTGTCGGGGAGTGTGCAGCGCGTCGGCCAACAGGTCCGCGTCAACGCCGAGTTGATCGATGCCGACAAGGGCGGCCAGCTGTGGGCCGAAAGCTTCACCGACGGCATCGCCGACATCTTCAGGCTTCAGGACGATATAGTCGCGCACCTGGCTCGAGCCCTCCAGGTCGAACTTCTGCACGCGGAGAGCGGACGCATCTTACGCGAGGGCGGGCAGAACCCCGATGCCGTCGACCTCGCCATGCGCGGCTGGTCCTTGATGTTTCGCACGCCCTCGAAGGAAAACGACGCTGCCGCGCGAGACCTGTTCGAAAAAGCGCTCGCCGTCGACACGAAATTCCCGGACGCGCTGGCTGGCTTGGCTTATGCCGACATGCGCGGCCACATCAACGGGTGGAGCGAGCCCGGCGTGGATGGCGCAGGACGCGCCATGAGGGAGGCGGAGCAGGCCATCGCGCTCGATCCCAACTACGCCTACGCTTACTACATCAAAGCCGACCTCCTCGCCTACGGCATGAAGCCCGGCGACGAGCGAGTTGGCAACGAGGCGCTCGCCGCAATCGAAACCGCGATACGCATCAACCCCAGCTTCGCTTCCGGCTATTACGTGTCCGCAATTATTGAAGTCAATTTGGGACGCTACGAGGAGGCGATCTCGCATATTCAACAGGCCATCCGGCTAAGCCCTCGCGATTTTCTCATCGGCCCCTGGCTGATGTGGATGGGACGCGCTCATTTCGGGCTGCGTCAGTACGACGCTGCCATCCAGGACGAACTCAAATCCCTTGATTTAGGCTATCGATCATTCCAGACCTATATTGCGCTGGCCGCCGCTTACGCGGCAAACGGGGATGACCTCGACGCCAGAAACGCGATCGAAGCCGCGCGGCGGGCCAATCCGAAGGTTTCGGTCGATTGGCTGCGCTCTAATGTCCCGATTCTCGCCGATTCGCCGCCGGGGATGCTCTCTGCCCTGCGAAAAGCAGGCCTGCCCGAGGACTGAATTCCGCCCGGTCGATAAGCCCCTGACGCGTTCCGACGGAACCGCCCGCCACGAATCTCGGCGCTGCTTTCGGCTCTTATAGCGTTAGCTATTGATCGGCCTCTTGCGGATACGCCTCTGGGCCACTGTCGTCATGGGCGGGGGTTGATCTGGTCAAGCGCGCTCATGACACTTTCGGAGTCGCCGTAGGCTCTCCCCATATTTCGAACTCACCCGACCAACAGGTTAGGCCATAAGAGCCCGCCTTTGTTTGCGAAAAACTAGGGGCTGTCCTCAATTAGGGGATTCGCGAATTGGGTAAAGCGTGATTTATAGGGAGCCTTCTTTTTGGGAGGCTTTCGGTGCGGCGCTACGGATTGCGCGACGACCAGTTTGCGCGGATTGAACATTTGCTGCCGGGTCGTCCGGGACATGTCGGACGCAATAGCGAATTGGGCAATCGACTTTTCGTTGAGGCGGTGATTTGGAAATTTCGGTCGGGTGCGCCGTGGCGCGATCTGCCCGAGCGGTTCGGCCACTGGAAGACCATTCACACGCGGTTCTCGCGGTGGGCGGAGAACGGCGTATGGGAGAGTCTTTTCAAGACGTTGGCTGACGATCCGGACAACGAATACGCGATGATCGACGCCACCATCGTTCGCGCGCATCAGCATAGTGCGGGCGCACTCAAAAAGGGGGTCTCGATCAAGCCATAGGCCGCTCGCGCGGCGGCCTGACCACCAAGATCCATGTGATTGTCGACGCCTTGGGCAACCCGTTGGCGCTTCGCCTCACCGGCGGCCAAGTCCACGACATCACCCAGGCTGAAGCCCTCGCGGCTGAGGTGAAGCCCGAAGCCCTCCTCGGCGACAAGGGCTACGACGCCGGCGCCTTCATCGAGAGCCTCGAAGTGCGCGCCATCAAGCCGGTCATCCCGCCAAAGTCGAACCGCAAGGTCGCTCGCGATTGCGACTTCGCCCTCTACGCCGAACGCAATCTCATCGAGCGTTTCTTTCAATTCATCAAACAGTTCCGAGGCATCGCGACCCGCTACGAAAAAACCGCACGCAATTACCTCGCCGGCCTCCATTTGGTCTGCGCCCTGGCTTGGCTCAAATGAGGACACGCTCTAGATCCTGTGTTATCTTTTCTGCTGACCGGCTCACAAGATACCGCACCGCATCGGAATAGAGGAAACGAGAGGTGTGCTGGAGGCATTTCCATGGAGCAGGAGCCCACGGAGCCGGGGCGAAAAGTTTTTTATTTGGATTCGCTGTAACCCATTGAAAAGCCCCGATTCGGCCAAGGGAATCCAAGGAAATGCAAGCTTTTTTCCTTGGATTCCTTTGGTCTTAGCTTGGCTTTATTTGGTTTTGTTTGGCTGACGGGCCGCGCGCGCGGAATCGTGTCAGGCCGGGACGGCGGGCGGCTCGGCTAGTCTTGCCTCGTCCGCCAGCATCTGCCACCAATGCGCGTTGGGCTCCCAGTTCCAACGTGCGGCCGGCGACGTCGAAGGCAGAACCCAGAGGCGGGTTCGGCCGACGCATTCGGACTGCTTGCCGAATGCGGCCGCGCGGCCGAGATAGCGGCGCCCGGCGTTAAGGCTGGTGAACGCGAGCCATTCCGGCTCGTCAGCGATGATCTTCGCCTTGAGCGCCGCGCAAGCTTCCTCGCCGAGCGCCCCCGACCGCAATTTGTGATCCATGCCGCTCACGTCCTTGGCGATGTCGGTCAAGCCCAGGCCCCATTGCAAAAGCTCCCGATACTCATCCGGCTCGAGCTTTCGTGGCGTCAGTTTGTAGTCATGCAGCGCCGACCAGAACCGGTTTTGCGGATGGGCGTAATAGGCGCGGCGCGCGGCCGAGATGTTTCCCGCCGCCGTGCCGCAGAAGACGATCTTCAGGCCGGGCTGGAGCAGCTCGGGCAGCACATGCGCAGGATTGTTCACCATCCCCTCCATCAGATCGTCTGGTTGTAGGCGCCGACTTCGGGATTCTCGCGCAAGATCCGGTCGACCGCCTCGAACATCGCGCGCATGCGCGCCTCCGATGCGGGGCTCTCGACGACGACCACCAGCTCCGGCTTGTTCGACGAGGCGCGGACCAGTCCCCACGTGCCATCCTCGACCGTAACCCGGACGCCGTTGACGGTGACGAGGTCGCGGATCGGCTGGCCAGCGAACGGCTCGCCCCGCGCCTGCATCGCCCGGAGCCGTTCGACGACGCGGTCGGCGACGTCGTATTTGATCTCGTCGGCGCAATGGGGCGACATCGTCGGCGAGCCCCAGGTTTTCGGCAGCTCGCGATAGAGATCGGCCATCGACTTTCCCGGATTGCGATCCAGCATGTCGAGGATGGCGATCGCGGTGACGAACCCGTCGTCATAACCCCGGCCGATCGGCGCATTGAAGAAGAAGTGGCCCGATTTCTCGAAGCCCGCGAGCGCGTTCAAATCCCTGACCCGCCGCTTGATGTGCGAATGGCCGGTCTTCCAGAAGTCGACCTTAACATCATTGGCGCGAAGCTCGGGATCGGTCGCGAACAGCCCGGTCGACTTGACGTCGACGACGAAGCTTGCGCCTTTGTGGACCGTCGACAGATCGCGCGCGAGCATGACCCCGATCTTGTCGGCGAAAATCTCCTGGCCCTCGTTGTCGACCACGCCGCAGCGGTCGCCGTCGCCGTCGAAACCGAGCGCGAGATCGGCTTGGCTCTCCTTCACCGCCGCGGCCATCGCGTGCAGCATCCGCATATCCTCGGGGTTCGGATTGTAGCGCGGGAAGGTGAAATCGAGCTCGCAGTCGAGGGGAACAACCTCGACGCCGAGCGCGCTCAGGAGCTTGGGCGCAAATGCCCCGGCGGTCCCATTGCCACAAGCCGCGACGACCTTGAGGGGGTGGCGCAGCTTGGGTCGGCTGGTCAGGTCGGCGATGTAGCGGGCCGGGAAGTCGGGGACGAACTCATAGCCGCCCCCCGCCTCCGGATAATAGTCGCCCGCGATGACGATGTCGCGCAGACGCGCCATCTCCTCGGGCCCGAACGTCACCGGCTTCGCGGCGCCCATCTTGACCCCGGTCCAGCCGTTGTCGTTGTGAGAGGCGGTCACCATCGCGACCGCCGGCGTATCCAGTGCGAACTGGGCGAAATAGGCCATCGGGGTGATGGCGAGACCGATGTCGCGTACATGCGCGCCCCCCGCCATCAGTCCGGTGGTCAAGGCCAGCTTGATCGACGCCGAATAGGAGCGGAAGTCGTGGCCGACGACGATTTCGCGCCGAACGCCCAGCTCCTTCAGAAGGCGCGCAAGGCCGAGCCCCAGCCCCTGCGCGCCCATCAGGTTGATCTCCCGTTCGAACAGCCAACGCGCATCATATTCGCGAAAGCCGGTTGGTTTCACCATCGGCTGCGATTCAAATGCGTATGTATTGGGGGACAGTTTGGGCTCAGGCTTTGGGAACAAGGCGGGCCTCAGCGAATGGGGATGCACGGCTCGGCGACCGGCCGGGCGCGGCTTAGAGGACGGGGGCGCTCGAAGCAACCGGCGCACGTCCCCGGTGGGCCAGCGCAGGCGGGACCATGGCGCTTGACCCTAATGCGCGAACTGTTAAAACCTGCTGTGTAGTCCTGTTTAAGGCGGAGCGAGCGTTTTTTCGCTGCCCGTAAGGACGTGATATCTCTCAATAGTGTAGGGGCGAAACGAACGGACGGTCACCGAGCGCCAAGCGAAAACGCGGGGTTCGGCGCCTTTTGCTGATGGAGTTCGACCGTGCTTTTATCTGATCTGCGCTCCACAGGCCCCCTCGCGGTTGTGCGCCGCGAGCTCCGACCTCTCTTCAGCGCGCTGCGCCGCCTCTATTTCGTTCATGTTTGGGGAATGGACATTGGCCCTGGATGTGCGATTTCGTATTCGGCTAGAATGGACAAAAGCTACCCGCGCGGCATCCATATCGGCGAAAGCACGGCGATCAACTTCGGGGCCGTCGTTCTGACCCACGACACCACGCGCGGCGTTCACGCAGATACCTGGATTGGAAAGCAATGTAATATCGGCGCGAACAGCATCATCATGGCGGGAATCCGGGTTGGCGACAATTGCGTGGTCGCGGCGGCGAGCGTGGTGATGAAGGATGTGCCGTCGAATTGCCTGGTCGCGGGGAACCCGGCGCGCATCATGGAAAAGGGTATCAGGACCGGCGCCAGGGGTATTATCGATCGCACGGTCCGCCCGGATTTCGGAGCAACTCCGTCCGTATCCGACGAAAAAGCTCCCGAAAAAGCGGCTTCGTGAAACCAGCCGTCGGTTGATTGCAGGCATAACCCATGACCGTCATCGACCTTAGCGGCCGCGTGGCCATCGTGACCGGCGCGTCGCGCGGCATCGGGCGAGCCGCGGCGGAAACGCTGCTCAACGCAGGGGCCACGGTCGTGCTCAACGCTCGCGCCTCCGATGAGGCATCCGCGAGCTTCGCAGAATTGGAGAAGGCCTATCCCGATCGGGTGACCGCGGTTTACGGCTCCGTCGCGGAGAGCGCCACTGCAACCGCGCTCATCCACGCCGCGATGAAACACAAGCGCCTCGACATCCTCGTCAACAACGCAGGCATCCTTCGCGACAAGCTCATCGGCATGATCTCGGACGCCGAGATCAACGAGCTGTTCGACATCAACATCATCGGGCTGATCAAGATCACCCAGCTCGCCGCGCGCTTGATGTCGAGACGCAAGAGCGGGTCAATCATCAACATCTCATCAATCGTCGGGAGACGAGGAAACAGCGGTCAGATGGTCTATTCCGCGACAAAAGCCGCCGTCATTGGCGCCACGTTTTCCGCAGCGAAGGAGCTGGGACCGATGAACATTCGCGTCAACGCGGTTGCGCCTGGCCTGATCCAAACCTCGATGATCGAAGCGATCCCCGGGGACAAACGCAAGAACCTGGAGTCGAATATCCCGATGGGTCGGGTTGGCGCGTCGCAAGATGTCGCCAATACAATCTTGTTTCTCGCCTCCGACCTGTCGTCCTACGTGACGGGCCAGATCATCGGAGTCGATGGCGGCCTCATTGTGTGAGGCGGATCGGAAATCGCGTCAAAGGTTCGATCGCGGTCGGAAATTGTTATGAAGGATCTAAACCACTCCTGCGGCGGACTTCTTCCGCTGATCTCGCGCCTCGAGGCGTCGCCGGCGGTCTATAACGATCGCAGCGACAGCTGGTTGACGCGCGAAGAGCTTCGCACTGCGAGCCTCGATCTGGCCAAGACCATCGCCTCCGAACAGAAGCGTCTGGTCTTTCTGTTCTGTGGCCTTAATTCTGAAACGATCATCGGTCTTCTTGCGGCGGCGGCCGCCGGCCATGCGACTGCGCTGGTTGATCCGGCGCTCCCTGAGCACCTGATGAGGGGACTCATCGAGTTCCTATCAGCCTGAACTCATTCTGGGAGCGCGCGGCTTTGCCGAGCAACTACCCCGGGTAGAAGGCGGCGAGGTCACCGTGGGCTCGGCGAGCGGGGTCGAATGGACCGCGAGGAAGAGCGATCCATCGTTTGCGCCCATCGACCCAGCCTTGCAGCTGCTTCTTTCCACGTCCGGGACGACCGGCAGCCAGAAATACGTGCGGCTGTCGCGTGACGCTGTCACCGCAAACGCGCGTCAAATCGCTGAAGCGCTGGCGATCGACGAACAGAGCGTCGGCATCGCGCACTTGCCCCTGCATTACTCCTACGGGCTTTCCGTCGTCACTTCGCATCTGACTTCCGGCGGGCGACTGTGTGTCGTTAACGATTCGATCACTTCGCCAAGTTTCTGGTCGAAGATCGGTAACGTCGGCGGATCGCATTTCCCGGGCGTCCCCTTTCACTATGTCGCGCTCGCCCGCCTGGGCGCGGGTATCGTGCCAGAGTCGGTCAAGGTGTTCACGCAAGCGGGCGGAGCGCTCGATCTTCGCGTGCAGACCAAGATTCGGGATTGGGCGACGCAGCGCGGGGGCCAGTTCTTCGTCATGTACGGACAGACCGAGGCTTCTCCGCGCATGGCGACGCTGCAGCACGCCGACCACGTTCGGAAAGCAGGCTCAGTGGGTGTCGCGCTGGCCGGCGGCCAGCTCTCAATCGTTGACGAGAATGGGGCGATGCTGCCGGCCGACGTCGTCGGGTCGGTGGTTTATGAAGGCCCTAACGTCATGCTGGGCTATGCCATGTCTAGAGCCGACCTCGGCAAGGGCGACGAGATGAACGGCCGCCTCGAGACCGGCGACCTTGGACGACTGGACATAGAGGGCTTTCTGTACCTGACCGGCCGCACCAAACGCTTCGCCAAGATCGCCGGGTATCGCCTCGGTCTGGACGAGATCGAACAGGAGCTGTTCGCCGTCTGCCCGGTCGCCTGTCTCGATCTTGGAGAGAAAATCGCCGTCGCGCACGAGCAGGAGTCAGAGACGGCGCTCAAGACTCGTGTCCGCGAGCTCGCCGACAGTTACAAGGTGCCCTCCTCGAGTTTCGCGTTGCGCAAGGTCACGCAAATTCCGCGCGCTTCGAGCGGCAAGATCGATTATGCGCGACTGAAGGATCTCGTGAGTGTTTGAGCGTCTCCTCAGCCAGCCGCCCTATTCGCTGAGGCAATCCGAGAAGGAGCCGCTTCTACTCGGGGGGCTCAACGAGCTGACGCGCTATCACTACGAGAAGAGTCCCGTATATGCGCGAATCATCGATGCGGCCTGGGGCGGCCTTAAGACCTACGGCTCGATTGCCGACGTTCCCTATCTGCCGGTCAGCCTGTTCAAGGAGATGGAGCTGAAAAGCACCACGCTTCCGGCGATGGTGATGCGGTCAAGCGGCACCACCGGCCAACGAACGAGCCGCATCATCATCGACAACGAGACGGCGCGACGTCAGTCGGAGGCGCTGGTCGCGTCATTCCGCCCCATTCTTGGAAACCGCCGTCTGCCTTTCCTTGCGATCGACACCAAAGACGTGATCAAGCCAACCGATCTGACGGCGCGAGGCGGCGGCGTGTTGGGCATGATGAAGTTCGGCGCCAAAGCGGCCTTCGCCCTCGATGCGCAACTTGAGATAGATAAGGAGTTGGTCGAGACTTTCGTCCGCGCGAATGGCGCCGAGCCGTTTCTCATTTTCGGCTTTACCTTTCTCGTCTGGGACAAGCTCTATCGAGCGTTCGCAGACGGAGAAATCGATATTTCGAACGCGATCCTCATTCACTCCGGCGGCTGGAAAAAGCTCGAAGCCCAGAAGGTCTCCAACGCCGAGTTCCGAGCCGCGCTCAAGCAACGGTTCAATCTGACCAACATCTTTAACTTCTATGGCTTCGTCGAGCAGATCGGGTCTGTTTTCATCGAAGGTCCGGATGGATTGCTCTATCCGCCGAATTTCACCGACATCATCATCAGGAGACCCCACAGCTGGGAGCCCGCTGAAGTTGGCGAAGAGGGCGTCATCCAGGTTGTCTCGCTGCTGCCGCGATCTTATCCCGGCCATAGCGTGCTGACCGAGGACATGGGCGTCGTGGCGACGATTGACGCCGGAGCCGGCGGCCGCTTCGGCAAGGCGCTCCGTGTTGTCGGTCGCGCCCCGAAGACTGAGCTCAGGGGCTGCAGCGACGTGATCGCTGCGTGAGCCGGCTCGAGCCAACGGGGTTTGAATTGACGCGGCGCCCTGTAGCCGCGACCGCTGGTCGCGGCGCCGCGGTCAGCGACCGCGTCTACAGAACCTGCGCCGACGCGAGGACATCATTATGACCGACGTGCTCGCTTACAGCGCCACCGAGCGTGACGCTGAGGTCCAGGAAAGCGCGCTCTTGGCCAAGCTCGACAAAGCCCGCCAACGGCTTGCCGTGCCGTTCGCGCCCGAGCGCGTCGATTTGATCGCAGCCGTCGCCGACACCCTTCTCGGCGCGCAGCGGTCGACCGCCACCGGCCCGGCCGCCCATTTCGCCTTCTGGACCCGCCGCGCCGCGCTCGCCAAAATCGCCGCGAATTTCGCGGCGCGCGTGCCGCAGCATGCGCTCGCGCGACCGCGCGGCCTCGTCTTCCAACTGCCGCCGCAGAATGTCGAGACCGTCTTCCTCTATTCGTGGGCGCTCGCCTATCTCGCCGGCAATGCCAATATCGTGCGCCTGCCGCAAGCAGTCAGCGCGCGTATGCGCGCCATCGTCGATCTCTTCCTGGAGCGGCTGGAGGCCGCGGGCGACGAGTTGCAATTGTTCGTTCACTACCCGTCTGAGGGCGATCTCGGCGCAAAAATTTCCGCCAGGAGCGACGCGCGGGTCGTGTGGGGTGGCGACGCCAAGGTCGCTTTGTTCGCCCCCCTGCCCTTGCGCAATGGCGGAAAGTCGATCTGGTTCGGCGATCGGTTTTCGTTTTCGACAGTCAACGGCGCCGCCCTCGACAAGCTGGACGAGCCTGCGCTTCGGGCGCTCGCCAAGAAACTCCACAACGACGTGTTCGTCTTCGACCAGATGGCCTGCTCGTCCCCCCATGCGCTCTATGTCGTCGGCGACGCCGCGACGCATCACGCCGGGGTCCGGCGGCTCCTCGACGCGTCAGCGCTCGAATGGAAGATGGATGATCCCGCGGGCCGGATCGGGCATGCGATCGGCAAGATGACAGCCGCGTTCTACGCTGCGGGCACCGGACGCGCTTCGTCGGTCAACTGGCAAAATACGAACCTGACCAGCGTCGTCGCGAGCGCGCCTGAGCGTCAGGATATCCGAGTCGGCGGGGGCTTCCTCAGCGTCGTCTTCATCCGTTCGCTTGACGAGGTCCCGAGCTTCATCCGGGAGAGCGACCAGACGATCACCTATTTCGGCTGGGAGCGCGGCGAGGTCGAAACGGTCGCGGCGTCCCGGGTGGGCCCTGGCGTCTCACGCTGGGCGCCGATCGGGACGGCGCTTGACTTCGATTTCATCTGGGACGGTTACGACATCCCGTTCGAGCTTACGCGGCTCATTCGCGTCTCCTAAGGCCGGCTGCCTATTGGCGCAGAACAAGCGTCCCGTTGCGCTGCTCGACGCTCACTAGGCGCTTGAGAAAGCTTTCCCCGAGCAGGTTCACTTCCCCCGCCTCAGGCGCGAGAATGAGCGCCTCGACATCGTTCAGATAAAGGCCGCCAAGGCTGACGCTTCTCAGAACGGTCGACAAAGCGATCGACTGGCCGTTCGCCGTCTGCATCACGCGCTTGCGTCCTCCCGAGGGACTAAGCCCCAACCGCCTCGCGGTCGAAGCGGCGATGCAGACTTCGGTCGCGCCCGTGTCGATGAGCATCGGCACCGCAACCCCGTTGACCAGGACCCCGGCCGCATACTGGCCGCGCTGGTCAGCCTCGAGCAGCGCTTCGCGATAACCGGTCGCTTCACGCTGAGGCAGCTCCGGCAACGGCGTCTCGGCCGCGACCGCATCCGTCGCGCCCGCGACGGAAACAGGCGCCAGCGCGGGCAGACGGTTCAGCAGGAAGGATGAACCCAGCAGCGCCAGCGCCACACACACCGCCGCAAAAACAATGACGCGCCCGAACATTGCGCCTCCGCCCGGCGCCATCCTCGTGCGGCGCCGGCCTCAGAACATCGCCGAGACACGCGAAAATCCGGTGAATCGATGCACGCAATCTCTAAGCATTTCGCTCGGAACGGGCGGCGCCTACATCATGGGGGCGCTACGATGGTAGCCCGGCTGCGGCCAACGAAGCGTATGTCCAGAACCTGCCCCGCGATCGCCGAGCCAAGCTGAGCGGAGAAATGCAAAGGCGTGCAGTCGCGTATCGCCGTCGCCATGGAATGGGCAAGCGCCGAATTGTCGGCCCGGCCGCCGCTCGAATGCGCGTAGACGATTCTTGGCTCGTCGATAACGGCGCCATCCCGCGTGAAGCTCACGCGAACCGTGACTTGATCGTCATCGTGCAGTGGGCGCCAGCAGGCGGCGATCCCTGTCGCGATGCCATGAACGCGCGTGACCAGCGGCCGGCCCCCGGCGGTCGGCGCCCCGGCCGCGACGCCCAGCGCGACAAGCGCGATCGAGGTCAAGCGTCGAGCCATCTGATATTCCCACGCCGGATTCACAGATAGCGGTTAAGCAGGTTCTCGTAATATTCCTGCCGCCCCGACTTGGGCTCGGGCTCGATCTTCTCCTTGGCGACCCGCGACGCGATCGACTCCAAAGTCGCCCCCTTCGCCAGCATCGCCAGCGCCCCGGGCTTCTCCCAGCCGGCGTAACGCTCGGTGCGCAGTGCATCGAACTTGCCATCCTCGATCATGCGCGCGGCCGCGACCAGCGCCGCGGCGCAGACGTCGATGCCGCCGATATGGCCGAGCAACAGGTCTGCCGGGTCGATCGATTGCCGGCGCACCTTGGAGTCGAAATTGAAACCGCCCGGCGCAAGGCCGCCCGCCTTCAGGATGAAATAGATGGCCGGAACAAGCTCGGCCGCGTTGTTGGGGAACTGGTCCGTGTCCCAGCCGGACTGATAGTCGTTGCGGTTGGCGTCGATCGAGCCCAGCATTCCAAGCGCGGTCGCCAGACCGATCTCATGCTCGAACGAATGGTGCGCAAGCACGGCGTGGCCGACCTCGACGTTGAGCTTGACCTCCCGCTCGAGCCCGAAGCGCTGCAAAAAGCCGAACACGGTCGCGACGTCGAAATCGTATTGATGCTTGGTCGGCTCCTGCGGCTTCGGCTCGACCAGGATCACGCCCTTGTAACCGATCTTGTGCTTGTACTCGACGACCAGCGATAGAAAGCGTCCAAGCTGATCCTGCTCGCGACGCAGATCGGTGTTGAGCAGCGTTTCGTAACCCTCGCGGCCGCCCCACAGCACGTAATTGGCGCCGTCGAGCTTATGCGTCGCGTCGATGGCGTTCTTCACCTGGGCCGCTGCGTAAGCGAACACATCCGGATCGGGATTGGTCGCGGCCCCCGCGAGATAGCGGGGATGGCTGAAGAGATTCGCGGTTCCCCAGAGAAGCTTGGTCCCGGTCTTGTGCATTTTCTTGGCGAACAGATCGGTCATCTCGCCGAGGTTGCGGCCGAACTCCTTCAGGCTATCGCCCTCCGGAACGACGTCGCGATCGTGGAAGGTGAAGAACGGAAAGCCAAGGGTCGAGAACATGTCGAACGCCACGTCCGCCTTGGACCGCGCGCCCTTCATTGTCTCGCCGTCCCATGGACGCTCGAAGGTCGGCGCGCCGAACATGTCAGTGCCCATCCAGGCGAAGTTGTGCCAGTAGCAGACAGCGGGCCTGAGATGCTCGGCCATGGTCTTGCCCATCACGACGCGGGACGGGTCGTAGTGGCGATAGGCGTAGGGGTTGTCGCTCGTCAGCCCCTCAAAGCGCACGGGGCCGATATCGCCGAAAAAGCGCTTGCTCATGGGTCCGTCTCCTCGAATGTCAGCGGTCTAAAGCAGAATTGTGCGGGCCGCTCAACAGGTGTCCGCGATCCTCGGAAATGGCTTGAGCGCAGTCGCTGGGGCGGCGCGGGCCGGCGAGCATCGCCATTATCCTTCTAGTCAGAATTAAGATAAACATCTTGACTTTTTCAGAATTGATCGTTACGATGTTTGGGTTCACTTCGAACGGCGCGAGCCTGATCGGGGCAGGCGACTCGGCGACTCGCTAATCGCCGCGCAACCACTTGAAAAGGCTCGATTTCGGACTCGTTAACCGCGACCCCGGAAGGTCGATCCCCATCGCGCCGGCTCGAGACTTTAATCAGCGCGGAAGTCCCGCACAAATTGGGTGAGCGCCTTCAGCCCGATCGCGCAATCCTCGACGGTTATGGATTCCAGCGGATTGTGACTCACGCCGCCCTTGCACCGGACGAAGAGCATGCCGGCGGGACAGAGCTTGCCCATGGCCATCGTGTCGTGACCCGCGCCCGACGGCAAAAGCCGGGGCGGAACGCCAATCGCTTCGACCGCTTTCGTCAGGCCGGCGATGATGCGTGCATCGCACGCGAAAGCGTTCGCCTCATGCGACTTGATGAGGCTCGTGCTGACGCGCCGCGCCGCGGCGATGGCGTTCATCTGGTCCTCGATATCGGCGATCGCGGTCGTCCGGTTCGCGTCCGCCGGGGCTCGTATGTCGATGGAAAACTGCACATGGCCGGGAATGACGTTGGTCGCGCCAGGCCAGGCTTCGAGCCGCCCGACGGTCGCCACGAGGTCAGGCTCGCGACGCGCCCGCTGTTCGATCGCGAGCATCATCTCGGCCGCCGCGGTGAGCGCGTCACGACGCAGGCTCATGGGAGTCGCGCCCGCATGGCCAGCGACGCCGTCTACGCCGACCTCGAAGCGCGTTGCGCCGTTGATCGCAGTGACGACGCCGAGCGGCAGACCCTCCGCCTCGAGGCGCGGGCCCTGCTCGATATGCGCCTCGACAAACGCGGCGACGCCCTTGCGCCGAAGACAGAGCGCGTGTTCCGGATCGCCGCCAAACGCGATCAATGCCTCGCGCATCGAAACGCCGCCCACGTCACGCTGATCGAGCGCGTCCTCCGGATAGCTTCCAGCAAGCGCGAGCGAGCCGGTGAGCGTGGTGCGGAAACGCACGCCCTCCTCGTCGCCGAAGGCCACGATTTCAATCGCATGATCAAGGCGCTCATCGCGCGCGCTAAAGCCCTCAACGAGGGCAAGCGCCGCGAGCGCGCCATAATTCCCATCGTAGAGCCCGGCATCCCGCACGGTGTCGATGTGCGAGCCAAGCATGAGAGCGGGCGCGCCTGCCCGTCGTCCCTCATAGCGAGCAATGACATTGCCCGCCGCATCGATTTTGGCTTCGAGGCCGGCCTCGCCGCACCAGCCAATGAAGGCCTGTGCGGCGCGTCGATGGGCTTCCGATAGAAAAAGCCGCGTCAATCGGCGCGGTTCGTCGCTGAAACCCGCGAACGCCTCGAGGCGGGCCATCAACCGCTGGCCAGCCGCGACATCCGCGTCCGATATGCGCGGCTTCATCAATTCTGCGCCGTCTCGAGGCCAAGCCAGCGCGCCAGCGTCTTGCGTTCGTCGTCCGTCATTTGGCTGAAATTGTTGGGCGGCATGGCGTGGGTCAGAACCGCCTGCTGGCGAATTGCGGGCGCGAAGCGGGCGATGTGTTCGGGCGTGTCGAGAAGGACCCCCTTCGGAGCCTCTCCAATCTCCTCCATCGGCTCAGCCGCGTGGCACATCATGCAGCGCAGTTGCACGATATCGACGACTTCCTGCGGCGCTTTCGGCTCGTCAAGCCTTGCGGTCGCGGTCGGCAGGTCCGCCAATCCCATAAATGAGCGCATGCCGGGCGAAGCGGTCGCGGCGAAGCCGAAGGCGCAAAGGATGGCGACCGCCGCCGCCGCCCACGCCCACCACGGCGCGCGGTCGTGGTCGAGATGCCAGACGTTATAGAAATAGCGCACCATGGCGCCGGCGACGATGATGCAGGTGACGATGGCGGGAATCGCGCGCGGATTGGAGAAGGCCGACGGCGTGTGGCTCGACAGCATCATGAACACCACGGGCAAGGTGATGTAGTTGTTGTGAGTCGACCGTATTTTCGAACTTTGGCCCCATGCGGGATCGGGCTTCTGGCCCGCTTGCAGCGCGGCGATGCTCTTGCGCTGGTTCGGCATGATGATGAAAAACACATTCGCGGTCATGATCGTCGCCATGAGCGCGCCCGTGTGGATCAGCGCTCCCCGACCTGAGAAGACAAGGGTGAAAACCCAGCTCGTCGCCACGACATAACCAAACCCGACCAAGCCGAGCAGCGGCTCGTTGGCGGCGAGCGGCGAGCGGCAGAGGAAATCGTAAACGAGCCAGCCGAGCGCCAGCGCCACGATCCCGATGAGCGCCGCCTGCCACGGCTCGAGCGGCATGACCGCGGGGTCGATGAGGAAAAGCGACGACTGCCCGTAATAGACCCAGCAGAGTAGCGCGAAGCCGCTCATCCACGTCCAGTAGGACTGCCATTTGTGCCAGATGAGATGCTCGGGCAGCGCGGCGGGCGCGAGCAGGTACTTCTTCATTTCATAGAAGCCGCCGCCGTGGACCTGCCAGGATGTCCCCTTGATCGACGAATCGTCACCCGCCTTCTTCCGCAAGCTGGCGTCGAGGTGCATGAAGAAGAACGACCCGCCTATCCACGCGATCGCGGCTATCACGTGGAGCCAGCGCAAAAGCGCAGCGCCCCATTCCCAGCCGAAGGTCCAAAGCGCCCCCATCAACCTGCCTCCTCCGGGCGAAACGCCGGGCCGAATCCACGATAAAGGCGGCGGCGCGATTCTGGTAGGGAGTCGCTCCCGTCGCCGGCTCTGGCGCCCCCGGCCGCAAAAACCGCCCGCTGTTAACGGCGCGTTGATAACGCAGCGTTAACACTATCAGAGTCTTAAATCGCGACGAGAAATCAGGTTTTCCAGCGTCTGACAAAAGCCCAAGTTTCGGCCGATTTGCGGCGCAGGACCCGGCCGATCCCGTTTCCGCCGCCGTGGCTCGCGGTCCTGCCCGCCAACAAGAGGTCGCCTGTCCCGATGAATCCTGCCGACGTAGCCGCCGCCGCCGCAACTCCGGAAACCAGCATCCTCGCGATGTTCTGGTCGGCCCATATCGTCGTGAAGGCGGTGATGCTGGGCCTTTTCCTCGCTTCCCTCTGGTGTTGGACGATCATTTTCGACAAGACGCGGCTGTTTCGCAAATTCAAGAGCGAGATGGAAAGTTTCGAACAGATCTTCTGGTCGGGCCAATCGCTCGAGGAGCTCTACACGTCGCTCTCCAATCAAACGAACAACAGCGCCGCGGCCGCCCTGTTCGTCGCGGCGATGCGGGAGTGGAAGCGCTCGTTCCAGCAGGCGGCCGGCTCATTTCGCGGCCTTCACGCGCGCATCGACAAGGTTCTCGACGTCTCGATCGCGCGCGAGGTGGAACGCCTCGAATTGAACCTCCTGGTTCTGGCGACCATTGCCTCCGCTGGACCGTTCATCGGCCTGTTCGGCACTGTGTTCGGGATCATGAACTCGTTCCAGTCGATCGCGGCGTCGAAGAACACTTCGCTCGCGGTCGTCGCCCCCGGCATTGCGGAAGCGCTGCTGGCGACCGCCATCGGGCTATTTGCCGCCATCCCGGCGCTGATCGCCTACAACAAGCTCCAGGGCGACGTCGCCAAGGCGCAGGCGCGGCTGGAAAGCTTCGCCGATGAATTCTCGTCAATCCTGTCCCGGCAGATCGACCATCATTTGTCGATCGAAAAAGTCTCCTGAGACGGACGGAAGGACCCGATGGCCTCCCCTGTCCTTGGCGGTCGCAAGAGCGGTCGAAGGCGGCGCGGCGTCCCGCGCTACGGAGCGATGGCGGACATCAACATGACGCCGTTCATCGACGTCATGCTCGTGCTTTTGATCATCTTCATGGTCGCCGCGCCCCTTCTCACCACGGGCGTGTCGGTCGACCTGCCGCGGGCGAGCGCCACAGCGCTCAATGTCGATCGCAAGCCGATCGCGGTCTCGCTCAACGAGCAGGGCCAGCTCTATGTGATGGACCAGCCGACGACCGACGCGGATCTGGTCGCCAAACTCCAGGCAGCCTCGCAGAGCGATACCGATCAGCGCATCTACCTTCGCGCCTCGAAGGTCGTGCCCTACGGGCGCGTGGCGGAAATCATGGCAGCGGTCACCTCCGCCGGGTTCAAAAAGGTGGCCCTGGTCACCGAGCCGATCAAACAATAGCCGGGAGCGGCGTTGGAAGAACGGCAGTCATATTCGAATCTTGCGGGCTCCATAGCGCTGCACGGGACATTGCTGGCGCTGCTCGTGCTCGGCTTCGCCTCGGCCCCGAAATTCGCGGACACTCCTGAAGCGATCCCGATTGAAACCATTTCGCTGAGCGAGCTCAATCAGATCACCAACGGCGAAAAGGACGCCAAACCTGCGCCACAGTCCGCGCCTGCGCCGCCGACCCCGCCCCCAGATCCGCGTGCGTCCGTAGAGCCGACGCCCCCGCCGCAGCCCGCGCCGACCCCGCCGCCCAAACCGGAGACCGCGCCGTCGCAGCCCACGCCGCCAAAAGCTGAGAACCCGCCGCCGAAACCCCCGCCGCCGCCCAAAGCGGATGCGACGCCCTCCCCAAACTCCGAACCGATGCCGCCCGAAAGACCCGAACCGCCGCCGCCGCCGAAGCTCGCCATCCAGGAGGCGTTGGTTCAGCCGCCGGTGCGGCCAAAATTCACCGATCCGTCGCCCGAGCGGCCGGCGGAGAAGCCCAAGCCGTCGCGCAACTTTGACCCGAACTCGATCGCCAAGCTGCTCGGCCAGGGCAAGACGCCGACCGCCGCTCCGAACCAGACGGCTTCGGCGACCCCGCAGGGGCTGCCGCACCACGACGCTCCACACATGTCGATGTCGATGGCTTCGGCGCTCGATGCGTGGCTGACGGAGAGCTACCTCAACTGTTGGTCGCCCCCGCCGGGCATGCCTGACGGCGACACGTATGTCGCGCAAATCAAGGTGGTCTTCAATCCAGACGGTTCGCTCTCGGGTCGCCCGGTTCTCTTGAACCCGCCGAGCGACCGTGCTTGGCGCGCACATGCGGAGAGCGCGATGCGCGCGGTCCGAAAATGCGATCCCCTGAGGGTTCCAGCCGAATACATGCCCTTTTTCGACCAATGGAAGGTCGAAACCATCCATTTCGATCCACGGGAGACCCAGGGATGACGTCGACGCAACCGCGGCGCCCGGCTCCTTCGCGCGCGGCCCACACCAGAAAACGAGAGTCAACCACCATGCGTATTTTGCCCAGGCCTATCGGGGCGCTCATCCTCATCGCCATCGCGGCTGCCGCTTACGGCGGCTATGAGCGCGTCTGGCATCGCCACCCGTCCCGGGTGGCAGAGGCTCCCAAACCGGCGGCGCAGCGGCCCATGCCCCCCATCCCGCCAGCCGCCATCGCGTCTCGAGCCCCGACGGAGCCTCTGCAGGTCGAGCCGCCCACGCGCATGACCTCAGCTCAGCAGGCCGGCTTCGACACTTGGCTGATCAAGACCTATCTCGCATGCTGGAAGCCGGCGCGACAGCCGGCAGACGCCGATGTCTACGTCGCGCACGTACGCCTCGCCTATAACCCGGACGGCTCGCTGTCGAAGCCGGCGAAGCTTGTCAACCCGCCGTCGGACCCGGCCCTCAAACCGCAGGCGAAGAGCGTCCTCGCCGCAGTCGAGAATTGCAACCCGCTGTCGGTGCCGGCGCAATATCGCCCGTTTTATGAGCAATGGAAAAGCGAGACCATCCACTTTGATCCTCAAGTCGCTGCTCGGTGAGCGCAGGCGGCGAGGTGTCCTTGTCGTCCGTGAGATCGTTAATGAGCGTCTTTTGTTTCCTCTCTCGTCGCCAGGTGCTTTCAGCCTTGGCGTCTGGCCTCGCCGCGATCATCAGCGCGCCCGCGATGGCCGACGGCGACATCTACGTGCATGCGGGCACCAATTTCAAACCGGTGACCATCGCTGTGACCCCGTTCGCGGGTGAACAGGCAGGCGACAAGATCAGCAGCGTCATAGCCTCGGATTTCGCCCGCTCGATCTTCCTTCTGCCGCTCAATTCGGCGAGCTTTCCCGAAACAATCTCCAATCCTGACGCCTCGCCAAACCTAGACGCGTGGAAGACGGCCGCCGCGCAATTCGTGCTGACCGGGCGGGTCCTTCATCAGGACGCGGGGCGCGTCACCGCGCAATTCCGCTTGTGGGACACCGCGACCGGCGAGCAGGTCGCCGGTCAACAATATTCGACCGAAGCGGCAAACGCGCGGCGCGTCTCGCACATGATCGCCGACGCGGTCTTTTCGCGCGTGACCGGCGAGAAGGGATTTTTCGATTCGCGGATCGTCTTCGTCGACGAGACCGGCCCGAAAGAGAAGCGGCGCAAGCGGCTCGCGGTCATGGACATGGACGGCGCCAACATCAAATATCTCGATGGCGGCAAAGAGCTGGTCGTCACCCCGCGCTTCTCGCCTTCGGCTCAGCAAGTCGCCTATATGTCGTTCGGCGGCGGCGATCCCAAGGTGACCCTGCTCAATCTCGACACTGGACAACGCGAGTCCGTGGGCAATTTTCCCGGCATGACCTTCGCGCCGCGATTCTCGCCAGACGGTCAACAGATCGCGCTGTCCCTCTCCGACGGGGCGAGCACCAACCTTTACTCAATGGACCTGCGCTCGCGCGCCACGACGCGTCTCACCGAAGGTTCGGCGATCGACACCTCGCCGACCTATTCGCCAGACGGTTCGCAGATCGCGTTTGAATCCGACCGCGGCGGCTCGCAGCAGATCTATGTGATGAGCGCGGGCGGCGGCGCGGCCAAGCGCATTTCATTTGGCGAAGGCCATTACTCGACGCCGGTCTGGTCGCCGCGCGGCGACCTGATCGCCTTCACCCGCATCAAGGGCGACTCGTTCGGCATCGGCGTGATGAAACCGGACGGCTCGGGCGAGCGAATCCTGGTTGAAGGCTTCCACAACGAGGGGCCCACATTTGCCCCCAACGGCCTCTATCTCATGTTCTTCCGCGACGCCGGCGGCTCGGGTGGTCCCAAGCTCTACATGACCGACATTTTCGGCCACGCTGAATTCCTGGTGCCAACTCCTAACTACGGCAGCGATCCTTCCTGGGGCCCGTTGATGCAATGAAGCGAGCAGGGCCGGCGGCCTTACGGCGCGCCGTAGGGCCGCGGCATTGTCGCGTCAATTTTTAGCGATCGGCGGCTTTGGCTCTTTTCCTTCTCGAAGGAAATCGACCATATCAAGGAAAATAAAAACGAGCCGTAGGACCGGGTTTTTTGTGACGTCCGGGTCCAATGGACCTTCAATCGGAAGCTCATGAGCGGGGTCGCGCTCAATCGTCTTTCGATAAAGACGCCATGTCGCATGGCCAAGGACTGGCAAGACGACGGCGAGGCCAAAAAACAGCGGCAGCGAGCCCAGGACGAGCGCCACTGCGACAATCAGGCCCCAGAGCGCGACCGCAAGCGGATTGGCGCGCGTCACCCGCAACGAAGTCTCAAGCGCCGGTACGAGGCCAACGTCGCGATCGAGCATCAGCGGAAAGGAGACAACGCTAAGCGCGAGCGCAAGCGCTGCAAAGCAGAAGCCGACCAGCACGCCCACGGCGATCAACGTGCGCCCTCGATCGGTGGTCAGGACGTCCCGAAAGAATGAGCTCGCGGTCGCGGGTGGATTAGGTCCATAGAGCCATACGTAGATGAACTCAGCGGTTAAGATCCAGGCGGCGAAGATCGCAAGCAGGAGCAGGCCGAACGCAAGAATTGAAGGCAGCGCTGGCGAGCGAAGCACCGTGAAGGCGTCACGCCCTCTCACCGCTAGCCCGCGTTCGCGTCGCCGGCTCATCTCGTAAAGGCCGATGGCGACGAACGGACCGATAAGCGCAAAGCCTGCGGCGAGCGGAAAGGCCAGATGCAGCGCATCGCCGAGTGATGTCATCGCGAATAGCGCGATTCCCGCAACGGCATAGAACAGGCCGACGAATACCGGGTACGTCGGCATCGAGAAGAAATCGTCGAGCCCCTCCTTGAGTGCGGAGAAGCAGTCCTCGGGGCCGATCCGTCGCACTCGCGGCGTCGCAGTCAGAGCCTCGGGTCCGAAATAGACGTGGAAAGCGGAAGTCATAGCTGTTCCTCCATGCATTGTCTGCGCCGAGCGAGATTCGGGCGTCAGCCAGGGAGGACCGTACGTCGCGAAATCTCGCGCGGACTGATTGGGTATAACATACGCTCAATCGCGAAATTTGTTACTTTCAATCGGAGAGGGACCGGCAAGCGCTGACTCTCAGCCAGCCGTCGCCCGTCTCGCCTTTGCTGCTGGCGCGCGCCGCGACCCAACGGTCTTGGTCAGAACTACGATGATGGCAAGCGTTATGCAGTAGGCGACGACCTGCAGCACCGAAGGCTGATCGGAATAGCCGATCAGCGTGTGCAGCACGCGCCCGAACAGGCTCGTATCCGACAGGATGGCGGACGTATCCCAGGCCGTCTGGCTCAGCACCGTCAAGACGCCGGCCTGCTGCAGGAAAAGCACCGCCTGCGCCGCAAGGCCTGCGGCGAGCAAGCTGATGAGGCCGGTCGTCACTGCGAACAAGCGCCGCTGCGGGATCGCGACCAAACCGAGGTAGGTCAGTGCCGTCACCGCGACGCCCGCCGCAAGCCCGAGAAGCGAGCCGGCTATGAGCTCGGTCGCTGTTGAGCCTCCAGCCGCGACGAGGCCGTACATGAAGAGCGCGACCTCCGAGCCTTCGCGCATCACGGCAACGGCGCAGACAACGCCGAGCGCGAAGATCGATTGCGAGCCGGTCCGCACAGCCTCGCCGACGCGCTTCACGTCGGCAGCGAGCTCACGCCCATGGCTCGCCATCCAGACATTGTGCCAGGTCAGCATCACGACGGCGATCAGAAGAATCGTGGCGTTGAAGATCTCCTGGCCGATCCCCGCCAGAGCCTCGCCGATCGCGCCCGCAAAGGCCGCCACCAGCGACGCGCCGACAATTCCGGCCAGGACGCCCGCCGCAATCGCAAGCCGGCTGCCGGCGAGCCCCTTGGTCACCGCCAACACGATGCCGACGATGAGGCCGGCTTCAATGACCTCACGAAAGACAATAATCAACGCGCCAAGCATCGCCGCTCTCTATTCAAGCCTTGTTGAATGACCGACGCTTATTTGACGACCAGGAAGCCCTCAGTCGTGTCCTCATGGTAGTCGTCAAAGAAACGGTAGCGACCAGCCGACAGCGGACGAATCTGGATCGAGATCTTCCCACCGGCCGGGACGACCTTTTCCACCCGCAGCGTCTTGCTCTCAAATTCCGAGGGCGTTGGGTCGAGATTGGACACATCGATGACAATAGGCTTGCCCGCTGGCGCGCTCGGCTCGGCTGGCGAGAATTTGTGGTCCTTGAGCGTCACGCTCACTCGGGCGGAATCTTCCGCAATGGCAAGGGGGGCGCCAAGTCCGATGACGATCATGAGGCCGAGGCTCACCGATGAAACCACACGCATGTTTTTCACTCCTGATTCTCCGTGTCGCTGCTAGAATTCAATCTCGAACTTCAGATTGCCCTGCTGGTGCGGGAAGTTGGTAAGATCAAGGCCAAAGTTTTCACCCATCGCGTGGCCGGCGATCTGGGTCGACCACGCCGCCGCGAGCATCATGTGGCCGTTGAATTGAATATGAAGCGTCGGGCCGAGATAGAGTGCCTGGCCCTGGAACGACTGAATGCCCGCCCCGTCATAAGCAGCGTCATATTCGATCTCGGCGCCCATGGTCAGTTTGGGCGTGAAACGATAAGCGAGCGCGCCCGACACTCCATATTCCGCGGACCATCCCCAAGGCTCACCGGGCGATTGAGCATAGTCAGGGGTGTAGAAGACGTTCGTCGCCGCATAGAGGCGATTGGGAATAAGTTCGGTATCGAGGATCCCTCTCAGCGTCAGATTGAAGTCGGTGATGGGCTGTCCGCCGTCGTCGATACGCGCCCACTCCGGCTCGGCGACCAGCGTGACTCCGACTGGCGAGCCCGGCCCCCGACCAATCACCAGATAGCGGAATTCCGCTGACAGGCCGCTGAAGTTGACCCCATGGGCGTTCGGCATTCCGGGCACGTCGTTGACGGAGAAGCCCAGCCCATGAGCGCTGAGCTCGTAGCCAAAATTCTGCGTCGGCACGCTCTCGAATTCGACCTCCTGCTCGAGGGCTGCGTATGTGCCGCCGCGCAGGCCCGATGCGGTCGTCGTCTCAAATTCGATTGACTTCTCACCCTCAGCGCCAATATCGGCGCCCTCAGTGAAGCCGAAAATGTATTTCGTCTCGAGCTCGTGATAGGGGTCGGGGGTCGTCACCTGCCCAAGACTAGGCAAGGGCATTCCGGACGTAACTGAGTTCGCTGTTTGCGCCTCAGCGATTGGAATTCCCCATCCTGCCGCACACAGTGAAACAGACGCAAATATACTGGCGCCTGAGCGCCGCCCCCGTCGATTTGTCATCAGGCCCCGCAGCCAGAAGTTTCAAGGACTGCGGTACGCAGTCAGAGAGCTAACACCCCAACTGCGCTTTTCCAAAGTTTCCCGCGGAAGATCGGAATGATTTCAATTCGGAATCGTTTCAATTCGATTTGCTGGCCGCTACAAGCAGGCCCCGGGCCGACGCGTTGCTGAATAGCAAGCGCCCGACGCTGGTTACGCGCCGTGGCCCCCGCTCTTCCCGCCGCTCGGCCAGACTGATCAGAAGTAGCGGGTGATGCGCAGGCGTCCGGCGAAGCCGTTGCTGTTCCCCTGCCAGGCGCCTGGGACGAAGACCTGGTTCGCCTCGCCCAAATTGTAAACCGTGCCGAGCGCGCCGCTCGGGGTCTGCTGATTTACGGCCTGGTACATGAGTTCGAGATCGAAGTTGAGATTTGTAACCGGGTTCCAACCGAGATCCGCGCCCGCGATCCAGGTGAACGCACTCGGCGACAACGGGCCGCCGATGGCGGAGAGCGGGCACACCCCGGCGAGGACAGCAACGCCGCCGCAGCCGCCCTGATTGCTCCAATTGACTCCACCGATCGAACCTTCGAGGTCGATATAGAACTGAGGCGTGAAATGGTGCTCGACCAACGCTGAAACCGACCACGCCGTCGGCTTCGCCCAAGTGTTCGTGGTTGGATTGAAGAATGCGTCGGCGAGATAGAGCGGCTGGCCGTTGCCGTTGACCTGGCCGTTCTCGCCCCACATCCCATCGGGGATGCCCGAATACCAGGTCGCGTTCTGAGTGTAGGCGCCTGTGAGGAGCATGTCGTCGCCGTCGCCAAACGACGGCAAATTCACCTTAACGCCGACGTCGACGCCCCAGCCGACCTTGTTCTCCCGGCCGTCGCAAACACTCGCGAAATCCGCACCGCAAACGGCCGCGTTGTCGAAGCTGTTGTCCGACACGTTGACATTGTGAATGACGCCGGAGACCTGCGCCTCGCCCCAACTCTGCTTCACGTGCAGGGAGCCGACGATGTCGGGCCAGCGCTGCCCGCCGAAAGTGATATTGCCAGGTTCGAACCCGCCGATGGGACCCTGGTTCAGTCCCCCAGCCCCGGTCATCTGCGTGCCGCCGCCGGAAGCGCCGACCGAGCCCGGGCTTTCCGCCGACAGCGTGGCCGTGAAGCCGCCTCCGAACGAGGCCGTGTAGGCCAACAACAAGGGTTCATTGTAGCCCTTGCGGTCGGGAGAGAAGAAGTTCGAGAAATTGTCCCCGCCCGCGGTGAACGAGAAGAACGATTGCGCCATGCCGGCGGTGATCCCCGCCCAAGTAAGATACGCGGTGTTGACATAGACGACGTTGTTGATCGGAGTGGGCTGGATCGGGTCGAAGCCGTTCGATACGTCGGCGTTGAAGTCAAAATGGCCGATGAGCGGCCCATAGGCGGTATTCGAGGCCATGTCGAAACCGAGATTCACGCGCGTCGACCAGCCGGTCGTATCTCGGTAGAAGGTCGTGTTCTGCTGGGCGTTGCTCGCCGCAACCAGGAGCCTCGGCGTCGCTGCGGCGGAAATGGCGGCGGGAAGCTTCAGGCTGGTGATTGCCGAATAGATCGGGCTTCCGGCCCAGTTGTATTGGGTGTTGAGATTGCCGCCAGCGAACTGCGCAGTCACGAAGCCGCTGATTTTCAGGCAAGTGTCAGAGCCCGGCAGCGTCCAGCCGGTGATGCCGCCGACGTTGCACACCCTGACATAGTCGACTGCCGCCGCCTTCCGGGTTGGCAGATCGGCCGCTTGAGCAAAGGCGACGGCGACGATACCAGCTGCGGAACCGAGCAGAAGGCTCTTGATGAGCGTTGTTTCAGTCAAAGAGGCCGCCACTTTGTTATCTTCCCAGCAAATTGGATTCAAAGGTCAATCGTCGCGATATCTTTAGCGAGCTCTTTTCTCACTCCTGAAGAATAAAACAGAATCCACGTTCGCGCGCGACAGCAGCGCAACGTAGAAACTTGTCCATGGTCCCCTCTTCAGACGAGAGGCCGAAGCTCTGTCACCTAGATTCACGCTAGAGGGGGCCAACTCCTTCAGCAAGGATGGGACGGTAAGATTAGAAGAGATTCAATTTAGAATAATTTCAAGGCGGCGCGGGAGCTTGTTTTCGTACGGCGGAGAGCCGGCGGATCGCCTCACCCCGCGACCTCGCCGATTGCCCCCGTCCAGCGACCGTTGCGCGAAATTGTTCGCCGGAGGAGGAAAAAACTCTTGCGCCGAGGCGCGATTCACCCAAATAGTGATCTTGCCCAATACGCACGTGCCTGTGGTCGTGTGTCGGTCGGCGGGGATCTGGACAAGAGGCCAGTTAACCGCCCCTGGAAGACCGGCAGCCGGAGGCGAACCGGCGAACCCCGCCCAACGGGGGACGCGACTTGAAGCAACGACGGACCGGGCTTTTTTGGTCTCTGCTGGCCCTCCAAAGGTCGGCGCCCAAAGAGGCTTGTCTATCTTGCCGGGCGTGCGGACGGGAAATTTCCTCGTCCAAACGATGGCTTTGATCGCGTGAGGCTGCTCAGCCTCATGTGCGTCTTGGCCACGGCTTAGCAGCTGACCGCGTGAGCGGTCCGTCGACGGCTTTCTTAAGCTATCGCCGGATCGCGCAGCAGTCGCGTCGGCGGGTCAACGACTGCGCGTCGCGTCTCCAACGCGCGAGCGCGAGGTCGCATCGCCGCGAATCCTTCATTTGCCAGGCGCGGAGTCATCCGCGCTCTTGGGGGATGCCGCTCATGACTGACCGCATCAAGGAGTTTCTCGCCCGCAACCATGAAGACGGCCCGCGATTGGTCGTCGACCTCGACGTCGTGCGCGAGAATTATCTAGGCTTCGCCAACGCCCTGCCCGACACGCGCGTGTTCTACGCGATCAAGGCGAACCCGGCGCACGAGATTCTCGATCTGCTCGCGGGGCTCGGCTCGTGCTTCGACACCGCTTCCGTGGGCGAGATCGAGCAGGCGCTGGCCGCGGGGGCGACGCCCGACCGCATCAGCTTCGGCAACACGATCAAGAAGGAAAAGGACATCGCCCGCGCCTACACGCTCGGGATTCGCCTGTTCGCCGTCGATTGCGCGGCAGAGGTGGAGAAGGTCGCGCGCGCCGCGCCGGGGGCGAAAGTATTTTGCCGAATCCTGTGCGACGGTGCGGGCGCGGAATGGCCGCTGTCGCGCAAGTTCGGATGCGCGCCCGCTATGGCGGCGAGCGTGCTCGAGCGTGCGCACGGGCTCGGGCTCATCGCCCATGGCCTCTCATTCCATGTCGGTTCGCAGCAGCCCAACCCGCGCATGTGGGATCGGGCGCTGAAGGTCTCGGCCGCAATCTTTAGCGACCTTGCCGAGCGCGGCATTCAACTCGCTATGATCAACCTGGGCGGCGGCTTTCCGACCCGCTATCTGAAGGATGTGCCCACAATCAAGACTTACGGGCAGACGATCTTCCGGGCGCTGCGCCGGCATTTCGGCAACCGGATTCCGGAGACGATCATCGAGCCGGGCCGCGGCATGGTCGGCAACGCGGGGGTCATCGAGGCCGAGGTGGTGCTGATCTCGAAGAAGTCGGACGAGGACAAGAGCCGCTGGGTTTACCTCGACATCGGCAGGTTCAACGGACTTGCGGAGACGCAGGACGAGATGATCCGCTACCCGATCCGGACGGAATACGACGACGACCAGGTCGGCCCCTGTGTCATCGCGGGTCCAAGCTGCAACTCGGTCGACGTCCTGTACGAGAAGGAGCTTTACCTGCTGCCGGTCTCACTCGAAATCGGCGCGAAGGTGCTCATCGAGGGAACAGGCGCCTACACAATGACTTATTCGTCCGTCGGCTTCAACGGCTTCCCGCCGCTGAAATCTTATGTGATCTAACCTTGTTTCGAGCCGGCTCATTCGCCGGCTCGATCGACCGCAATCGACTGGGCGGCGGCGACGTGGTTCGCGCCACGCCGCTCAGTCGCCGGCGTTCCGATCAATCAATTCCAGTTAAGCTGCGGTTATTGGAGCGACCAACGCTCCCTGCTCAACTATGAGTCGGGTTTGCCAGCCGGTCAATTCGTTCACAATCGAGCCGCGTTGAGCGTCTTTCGCCGCAGCAACGGGACCGCTTTGACAACGGACGCCGAACGCTCGTCTTTCTTCATCGCGCTTGTGGTCGTCGACATTTTTGTTGGCCTCGCCGACGCCATCTCCGGCCCCTACATTGTGCTCTTTCTCGTTGATAAGGCTGGCCTCGGCCCCCTTGGGTTAAGCGCTATCCTGACTGCGAGAGCGCTCGGCGCGATCGCCTTCAGCACGGCGTTTGGAGCCTGGATCGACAAAAGAACCACCCTGGCGCCGCTACTCCTGGCGCTCGCCGGGTCATCGGTCGGCTATACTCTGCTTGGATTTACGACGAATTTCGTCGTCCTGTTGGTCGTCTCGGCGATCCCGATCGCGATCGGCGCGGCCGCCTTTTCCCAATCGATTGCGCTCGTCAAACGAGAGTTCAATCGGGCCAGCCCTCATACCGTCAATCGCGCCATCGGCGTCATGCGCGCCAGCTTTTCGCTGGCGTGGGCCATCGGACCCGTGATCGGCGCTATACTCGTCGCGGCGACTGGATTTCGCGGCGCCTTTCTCGCCAGCGCCGCGTCCGGCGTGACCGCGCTCGCGACCCTGACTTTGGTGCGAGCGAGGCCGCTTACCGCCGATGCCGTTCACCTCCACCGAGCCAAGCCCCCGAACGGAGGGTTAGCGATCGTATTGGCCTTCGCGGCCCTCGCCCTGTTTCACACTGCTATGTTCCTCGGTTCGATCGCGCTTCCGATCGTTCTCACGACGGCGCTCGGCGGCGCGGAAAGCGACGTTGGAATCACGATGAGCTTATGCGCCGCTCTGGAGATCGTTGTCATGGGCGCCCTTATCTGGCGACCGCTTCAGCGGGGCGAGCGCGTGGCGATTGCCGCCGGCTTTGCGGCGTTCATCGCATACTCCATCGCGTTGACGCTCGCGCATTCCGTCGGCGCGGTGTTCTGGGCGCAGATCCCGCGGGCGATTGGTATTGCTCTCGTGACCTATCTCGGGATCAGCTTCCTCCAGTCGCTCCTGCCCCACCGCGCCGGCGCCGCAGCGGCGCTGTTTTCGAACTCCGGCCAACTCGGCTCGGTCCTCGCTGCTCTTGGGACCGGCGGTTTGGCGAAGGCATTCGGCTACGAATCTATCTTCATAGTATGCGCGATTCTCAGCGCTGCAGGTCTCGGTCTGGTTTGCTTCATCCCCGCCGCGCGTGACTAATGCGACCGCATGCCGTGTGACGAACAAGGCCTCGTCATCCAACTGTCATCGCGCCATCCGACTTCTTGGCGGATGTCCATTTTACCGTCGTCGGCTTTCACGACGGCTCCTTGGGAGAGTTGAGTCCATGAAACGCATGCTTCGCAACGCGGCGGCTCTGACGGCGATCGTGGCTTTGTCGCAGCCCGCGCTCGCCGCATCGCTTCCTTTGGTCACGACCCAGCCCTACCCGCCAGCGGACGTCGCGCCCTATTTCATTCCTGACACAGATTCCCGCTGGACCGGTCCTGAGTGGTCCGCCGATGACATCGCGGCGCTAAGACAGAAGGTCAAATATGTCTTCGTCATCTTCAACGAGAATCGTTCGTTTGACCACGAATACGGCACGCTCCCCGGCGTCGACGGCCTCTATTCCGACGGGAAGAATCCGCGCTCGCCCGCGGACACGCCAGGATTTACGGAACGCTACCTCGATACAAACACCGGCGAGATGGTAACCGTCCAGCCGTTCCGCCTCGGTCCCGAGCAGAACTCGACGATCAAGGACTCAACCGACCATTCTCATACCGGCCTCGCCGCCAAGCTCGACGTGGAGAACGGCGTGCCCAAGATGGACAAGTTCGCTGAAGTCGAGTGGCGTCGCTACGCCCGCTCGGGCGGCGCCGCCCGCGAAGCGATGGGCAAGCAGTTCGCGCGCCTCGTCATGGCGCATATCGATTGCGACACCGTCCCGTTCTTCTGGCGCTATGCGACCCGCTTCGCCATCTTCGACAACATTTTCGCCACCGAAGATACGCCCTCGACGCCTAACGCGGTCGCCATGATCGCCGGCCAATCGGGCGAAACCCAGTGGGTGAAGCACCCAAGCGATACGCAAGACGCGACTAAGGACGGCTTCACCGGAGCCATCAGCGGCACGATCAACGGCGAGACCTATTCGGGAACGGCGACCACGCTGGGTCCGCCCTTGGTCGAAGATCCTCAGCCGTGGTGGGGTTCGGAGTTCGACAACACGGTCGCTGGCCGCGAACCGGCCGGGGCTCCGCATAAGGAATGGTATAAGTCCAACAACATCGCCTCCAACCTCACCTTTGCGACGCTGCCGCTCACGTTCATGGGCGGGTGGATCAATTGGTTCACCGACCAGGATCGCAATCCAGCCTTCGACTTGCCGGACGTGACGAAGGATATTCCCTACATCGGCGCACTCGGGCAGCAGCCGGTGCAATGGCGCTGGTATCAGAACGGCTACGACCACGAGCCGACCGACTCCGGAAGCGAAGCCTCGCACCAGAATTACGTCAGCCACCACAACGGGGCGCAATATTTCGGCTACCTCGCCAACAATCCGGCTGAGCAGACCAACCTCCGCGGCGAAGGCGACTTCTTCTCGGACATGGCGAAGAATGTTCTGCCGCGCTCAGGCGGCGTCTTTTATATCCGCGGCGGCTATTACAACCTTAAATATCCGAACGATTCTGCAATCATCCAGAATCCGAACTACCCCAACAAAAACGGCTTCACGCCGACTGAGCTCGCGGCGATCAGAACCGCGAAGTCCGGCGACGACGATCATCCGAGCTATTCCGATAGCCAGCTCACGGAAGCCATGGCTGCGCGTGTCATCAACGCGATCGCCGCCAACAAGGATGTCTGGGAGCACAGCGCCATCGTCATCACCTATGATGAATCCGACGGCCTTTACGATCACGTCCCGCCGCGGATCCTGAGCTACGGTCCGGACGGGCTGCCGATTGCGCGCGGCATTCGGATTCCGCTCTTGCTCATCTCGCCTTACGCGCGCGTTCACGCCGTTTCCCACGCCGAGGGCGACCACAACGCGGTGATCGAGACGATCAACGCGCTGTTCGGCCTACCGGCTTTATCGAGCCTGCCGGATGAAAAGGAGGCGCTTGCGGCGGGAGACTCGGCCAAGTTCAACGCCTTCGCGCCGCCCGGCTTCGAGCAGAAATATCTGGGGCCGCGCGACAACGAATCGCCCACGACCGCGAGCCTCTTGTCCGGCTTCGACAAGGCGCGGATCACCGGCGCGCTGCCGCCGCTGCCCGGCTCCTACGCGACGATCCCCGAGGCCGACATTGATTCTTTTCCGCACTATGGCGGCAAGGGGTGCGCGGCGATCGGAGTCACGCCGGAGGACGTGCGCCAAGGCATCCTGAACGTGATTCCGGAGGGGTTCAATTCCCTGCCCGCGACGCTGCCCGCGTACAATTGAGCTGCGCTGGCGTTGTGAGACCCGCGGCCGTCATAATAGCTTTCGCCTTCACCCTCGCCTTGTGCCCCCTCGCGCACGCCGGGCCGATCGTGGATCGCATCAAGTCCTCAGGCGCCATTCGATGCGGCGGTGTCCCGCGTCCGGGGCTTGTCGGGCAAGCGCCCGACGGCGCGCCATCCGGCCTCTATCTCGACCTCTGCCGCGCGATCGGCGCGGCGCTGCTCGGGTCCGAAGGTAAAATCGAGTTCCATCCTTATGATTCCGGCAAGGCCTTCGCGCGCGTCAGCGACGGCGCCGACGATCTGTTCTTCCTGGACGGATCGGACATCGCCGATCATCGCCTCGCCGGCGCAGTGACGCTTGGGCCGGCGGCTTACTTCGTCTCCACTGCAGCCATGGTCCACGCCGATGCGACGATCCAACAGTTGAACGACCTCACGGGGAAGTCCGTCTGCTTCTACCAGGGGAGCAATGCGCACATGAACCTGGAGGCGTCGATGGCGGCGCGGCATGTCGATTTTGTCCGCATGGGCTACATGGAATACGGCGAGCTCCACGACGCCTACAATTCCGGAGTTTGCGACGCGCAAGTCGGCGAGAGCGGCGATCTGGCTGCCGCCAGGCTCGAGGAACATTCAGCGCCCGCGAGCCGCATCCTGACCGAGTTGCTGGCGACGTTCCCGGTGTTCGCCGCGGCGCCAGCGAGCGACGCGCAATGGTCGGCGATTGTCGCGTGGGCGATCTACGCTTTGCAACGCGCCGAGCTCCCAGCGACGCCCTGGTCGGCGGCGGGCGTTAAGTCTCTAGGCGTCGAGGGTCGGGATCTCGGCCTCGCTGACGACTGGGCCAAGCGCGTCGTCGGCGCCGCGGGCTCCTACGCCGACATGTATACGCGCAATCTCGGCGACGGCTCGCCTCTCAAGCTCCCGCGCGGCCCGAACGCGCCAGCCGAACTCGGCGGCCTGTTCGTCACGCCCTTTCGCGAATAGGCAACGCCATTAGCGAGTCCATTTTGAGAGTTTTCAGTGGCTTGCGGCGCGTTTAGCGAGTCAGTCACTCGCGTCGATTGCACATCTTCCTACAGTTTAACCTAGTTGAAGGGCGTTTGGCGTGCGATCTGCCTAAGATAAATTGGCGCGGACGCTCGAGACGCGACGATGCTGACGCGGAAGACCACAATGCCCAAATTGAGCGCTGGAATCCTATTGTTCCGACATCGCCCGGCAGGGCTTGAAGTGATGCTGGCGCATCCGGGCGGCCCATTCTGGGCAAAAAAAGACATGAGTGCCTGGACGATCCCCAAGGGCCTCGTCGATGAAGGCGAGGATCTGTTTGAAGCCGCGAAGCGTGAATTTCTCGAAGAGACGGGCATGTCGGTCGAAGGCGCGTTTCTCGATCTAGGAGCGCACAAGCAGCCTGGCGGGAAGACGGTCGTCGCCTGGGCTTGTGAGGGAGATTTCGATCCCACGCTACTCAAGAGCAATACATTCACGCTCGAATGGCCTCCGCGCTCGGGACGGACCGTAGAATTCCCGGAGATCGACAGGGCCGCGTGGTATTCGATCGATGACGCGTTCATTAAGATCAACAAGGGGCAAAAGCCGATCATCGCGGCGTTGGAAGCCTCAGTCGCTCGATTGGGCAGCGAATAAGCCGGGAAGCGAGCCACCGATCTGCGGCTTGCCATTCGCTCCTCATCGTGAAACACGCGCTGCCCGAGACCTTTTCGTGAACGGACCCGCGCATGGCGTTCTGGTTGGACATCGCCGCTTTTCTTCTCAAGGCCGTAATCATCGTGGCGGCGTTCGGCGGCCTCGCCGCATTGATCGTACGCCTCGCGCGCTCGAGCGAACCGAAGGACCAGGAGATCAAGGTCCGTTCGCTCGACGAGCGTTACGACGACATGCGCAACGCTATGAACGGCGCGCTGCTCGACAGAAAGGAACGCAAGGCGCTCGCCAAGGCCCTTAAGAAAAAGGCCAAGGCGGCCGTCAAGACAGGCCGCGGCGAGGAGCCGGGAAAGCGCATCTATGTGCTCACCTTCAAGGGGGACCTGCGGGCGAGCGCGGTCAAACGCCTTGGCGCGGAAATCGACGCCGTTCTCATCGCCGCGCGGCCGGAGACCGACGAAACGGTGATCCGGATCGAAAGCCCGGGGGGCACTGTGACCGGTTATGGACTCGCGGCTGCCGAGATTTTGCGTCTGCGCGACCGTAAGATCAAAGTCACCGCCTCGGTCGATCAGGTTGCGGCAAGCGGCGGCTACATGATGGCCTGCGTGGCGGACCACATCGTCGCCGCGCCGTTCGCCATCGTCGGCTCGATCGGCGTCGTGGCGCCGGTGCCGAATCTCCACCGGCTACTTAAGAAGAACGAGATCGATTTTGAGGAAATAACCGCAGGCGAGTTCAAGCGCACCGTCTCCATCCTGGGCGAAATCACGCCCGCCGGGCGCGAACATTTCCGCGAGAAGCTCGACACGACCCACGAAGCATTCAAGGCCCATATCGCGCAGTGCCGCCCAAACGTGGACATCTCCCGCGTGGCCAACGGCGACTATTGGTTGGCGCGGGAAGCGCTGGCGCTCGGCCTCGTCGACGATATCATGACGGGCGACGATCTGTTGTTCCGGGCCCGCGACAACGCGCGCCTCTATGAAGTCTCGACCGAAGCGCGCAAGACCCTGCTTCAGCAGCTCCTAAGCGGCCTCGGGGCCGCGGCGCAGAGAGCGGCGGATGTGGTCATCGCAAGACTCGCTGCGCGCTAGTCCGCGCCTTCACTTGAGCTCGTAGCAATTAATGATGGTGCGCGGATTGCGCGTCACGTCGTAAAGAACCCCGCACTGGACCAGCGCATTCGTGCCCGGGTGGCGAAACAGCATGAGCGAGGTGCGGTTGTCGTAACCGCTCGCATAGCCGGCGATCTCCCACCCTTGCGCGAGCAACTGGCCGATCGTAAGCGGCGCCTCGGCAGCCGCCACGCTGGACGCCGCTAACATCGTTGCAAGGCAAAGAGCTGAACGCATACCGGAATCTCCACATATGACCGCGTCCGCCCCACCCTTTTTAGGCGCTCTCTTCGTCTCCCTCAAATTCACCTTTGCTCAGGGGCGAGGGCCGCGCGCCCGACCTCGTTATTTTGCTGAGCGCGGCCGACCGCGCCAAATAGCGGCCACTCCATTCGTTCTTTATGGTAGCGCGCTGGCATGGCGCCGAGCGACGATCAGCGCCAGACGGCCCTCGCGGCGGAGACGAGCATCGCATGACGGACGTAAAAGAGAGCGCGGCGCCTGACGAGCGCGCCGAAGCGCGGCCGCAGCGGGAACGGCCAAAGGGAAGCGCAACGGCTGCCGCGGCCATCGTGACGCTCATCCTCGCCGCGATCGTGGGCTTGTCGATCTGGTATCTCGCGCGGCCTCAGCCGCTCATTGTCCAGGGCGAAGCGGATGCGACCCGCATCGACATCGCCGCGCGGGTCGACGGACGTGTGGGCCAGCGTCCCGTCGAGCGCGGCCAAAACGTCAGTGCCGGGCAATTGCTGTTTGAGATCGACAACCCGGAGCTGATCACCAAATGGCATGAGGCCCAGGCCGGCGTTGACGTCGCAAAGGCTCAGCTGGCCAATATTCTGGTGGGAACGCGCGCGGAAATCGTTGCTCAAAAGAAAGCCGCGGTGGAGAGCGCCGATGCGAACTTCGCGCTCGCCGATAAGACCTATGCCCGCATCAAGGACCTCGCCGGATCCGGCAACGCGCCGCTGCAACGACTCGACGAGGTCACGAACTCGCGTGAGGTTGCGAAGCGGGACCAGGATCGCGCCAGGCTCGCCTATGACGAAGCCGTGAACGGGGCGACCAAGGAAGAGCGTGAGATCGCCCAAACCAACGTGCTCAAGGCGCAAGCGAGCGTCGACACGATCAAGGCCGACGTCGACGAACTCACGGTCAAGGCGCCGATCGCCTCGCAGGTCTATCAGATCGGGGCGGAGATCGGGGAATATGTCTCCCCCGGCGTGCCGCTTCTCTCGCTGATCGACCTCAGCGATATCTGGCTGCGATTCAATCTCCGCGAGGATCTGGTCAAGGGCCTCAAGGTCGGCGACAGGTTCAAGATGCACGCGCCTGCGCTCGGCGATCAGGAGATCGAGGCGGAGATCAAGCTTATCGAGACGCGCGGCGAATATGCGGGATGGCGTGCGACGCGCGCCACCGGCGATTTTGACTTGAGAACCTTCGAGGTGCGCGCCTATCCGGTCTCGCCCCTTCCCGCGCTTCGGCCCGGCATGAGCGTCTACGCCGAATGGCCAACGGCCGAGCACAAATGAGGGCGCCCCGAAGCCGGGCCTGCTTCTGGTCGCGACGCGCGAGTTGCGCTGGATGCAGCGCGACGGGGTGGCCCTTATCTTGGCCCTCCTCGTTCCGGTCCTTGCCTTCTCCATCCTCACACTGACGTTCAGCAATGCAGTCATTCGCAATCTTCGCGTCGCCATAGTCGACGCGGATCGCTCCGCCACTTCGCTCATCTACGTGCAATCGATCGCCTCCGCGCCGGGCGTCACGGTCGCCGAACGATCGAGCGACATGAGAAGCGCCATGCAGGCGGTCCGGTCAGGCGACGCGATCGCCGCCGTCTACATCCCGGAGAATTTTGAACGCGATCTCCTGGCGCGGAAGCGGCCGCAAGTAGTGTCGCTGTACAACAGACAATATTTCACGCCGGGCAATAACGCGGCCTCGGCGATCTCGAACGCCATCTCGGCGGCGACCGCTGCCCTGCCGCACGAGGCGGAGAGCGGTTACAAGCCCGGCGTCCTCGTCGCCGAACAATATGTCCTCTCGAACCCGGCGTTGAACTTCGCCCAGTTCCTCTTGCGGACGGTGCTGCCCACTGTGCTGCACGTCGTGACCGCGATCGCCGGCGGCTATGCGGTCGGCTCGGAATTCTCGCAGCGCAGCAAGCGCGCCTGGATGCGCGCCGCCGGCGAGAGGCCGGTGGTCGCGCTCATGGGCAAGTTCTTGCCCTTGTTCGCCATCTTCCTGGTCATGATGGTGGTGGACGCCGCGATCATCCACGTCCTCTATGGGGTGTCCTTTCGAGGCGACCCGTTGCTGGTCGCTGCGTCAGCGTGCCTTCTCCTCATCGGCTATCTTTCCTTTGGAGCCTTGCTGGTTCTGCTCACTCAGTCACTGCCGACTGGCCTCAGCCTCATCGCCCTGTTCTGCAATCCGGCGTTCGGCTTCGCCGGCGTGGGCTTTCCCGTTGTAGCGATGGGAGCTTTCCCCCAGGCCTGGGGCTCGATCCTGCCGCTTCGCTGGTATCTGCAGATCCTGTTCGACCAGGCGGCGCGCGGCCTGCCGGCGTCGGATTCCGTCAGGCCTTTCATGATCCTCGCCGGGCTCGCGTGCCTCTATTTCGCGCTTGCCTGGGTGAGGCTTCGCGCCATCGCCAACGCACCGCCGAAACGCGAGGAGACACCCGTCATCCGCCTGCGACACGGACGAGGCGTCGCCATCGCGATGAGCAACGAAGCTCAGCGCATTCTTGGCGACCGCGGGGTCTTGGGCCTGATCGTGCTTGCGCCGCTCGCCTATGGAGCGCTCTACCCGCAACCCTATCTCGGACAGGTTCTTCGCAGCATTCCGATCGCCGTGGTCGATCAGGATCAAACGGAGCTCAGCCGCAACCTCGTGCAGACCTTGAACGCGGATGAGGCGATCGCAGTCAAGGTGCGGAGCGACACCATCGCCGACGCGCAAGCCGCCCTCGACCGCCACGAGGTCTTTGCGATCCTCGCGATTCCCAAGGACACGGAGCGTCAGGTCCTGCGGGGCGAGAAGGCTCGGATCGCGGCCTATGTCGACGCGGCCTATTTCCTCCTCTACAGCCGTACCCTGCAGGGGATATCGGAGGCCGCCGCTACGGTCTCCGCCAACATTGCGACCCGCGGCGCGCGAGCCGAGGGCAGCCTCGTCTATGCAGCGATGACGCGCAGCAGCTCGCCAATCGAGTTCCTCTCCCAACCTTTGTTCAACCCGACAGGCGGCTACGCCAGCTACGTCGTGCCCGCCGCCTTCATCCTAATCCTTCAACAGACGCTGCTGCTGGGCATCGCGTCGCTCGGCGGAGCGGCTTACGCGCTCGGCGGTCCTGCCAATCGCTGGCTCCGATCCGGGGCGCGCGCCGTCTTCGGCCAGGCGCTTGCGCATCTTTGCTTCGCGCTGCCTGGGCTTGCGCTCTATCTGATCGTGCTGCCGCGCGTTTACGGCTTTTCGACGCTCGGACGGCTCGAGGATCTTATCCTCATGGCGGTTCCCTTCGTGCTCTCCGTCAGCTTCCTGGCCCAGTTCGCAAGCGCGTGGTTTCATCGCCGAGAGACCGCGATTCTCCTCTTCATCGCCGTCAGCCTGCCGCTCTTCTTCCAGGTTGGCGTCTCCTGGCCGGTCGAAGCCCTTCCTGATTTCATCCGGGCGGCGAGCCGCATCGTTCCCAGCACCTCAGCCATCGATGGATTGGTTCGCATCAATCAGATGGGTGCGAGCATCCTTGACGTGAAACGCGACTGGACGTTCCTTTGGGTTCTCACCATCGTCTACGGGCTGCTCGCCGTGCTTGCCACCCATTTCGCTTCCCGCAATGAGGCCGCCCATGAACGCTAGAGGCCGAACCATCGCGATCCTGGCGACGGTGCTTCTCATCGGAGTGGTCGGCGCCGCCGCATTCCGGTTTGAGACGCAGCGCAAGCCTAAGCCTCCGCTCATTGGCGTCGTGCACGAGACGGAGATCCGGATCGCGCCCGAAATTTCGGCCCGGCTCGCTTCCATCGCGGTGAAAGCGGACGGAGCCGCGCAGAAGGGCGAGACGCTCGCGACGCTGTCGAGCCCAGAGGTCGCGGCCTCTCTGGAAGAAGCGAAAGCAAACGCGGAATCGGCGCGCGCCAATCTAGCCAACGTCGCGGCGGGCGTGCGCCAGGAAGAGCGCGACACCGCGACGCAGAATGTCGCGATCGCCGACTCCAACGTCACGCTGGCCAAGCAGCAGTTCGCGCGGGTTTCGGTGCTGGCGGCAAAGAACTATGCGAGCCGGCAGCAGTATGACGAAGACGCCGCCGCGTTGAGCAAAGCGGAGGCCAGTCTTGTTCTCGCCAATGCGGGGCTGGATCAGACCAAGGCTGGACCCACCAAGGAGGAGCTCGCCGTCGCACAGAGCCAGGTTGCGCTTGGGTTGGCGACCGTCGCCGACCTTGAGGCTCAGCTCGCTAAGACGACGCTGACCTCGCCCGTCGACGGGATTGCGCGGCTTCTCGTCGCCGAGCGCGGCGAAGCGATCTCTCCGGGCCAGCCGGTTCTGACCCTTGGCGTTGCCGGCGACCGCTGGTTCACGTTCACGATCCGCGAGGACCGTCTTCAGGGCTTGACCATGGGTTCAAAGATCGCTCTTCGGACGGCCGCCGGAGATCGTTTCGAAGCCAAAGTCACCGAACTCCGACCGCTCGGAGAATTCGCAGTCTGGCGCGCGGCGCGCGCGGTCGGCGACCACGACATCAACAATTTCCTGCTGCGCGCCGACCCGACTGGCCCAACGCCGAAGCTCGAGCCGGGCATGACGGTGTGGATCGACGAAGGGCAAGCCGGCTAGAAGAGAGTACGGAAAATCGTCATCGCGAGGAGGCCGAAGGCCGACGCGGCGATCCAGGGGCTGTAGGGCGCCCTGCGTTCCCCTGGATTGCTTCATCGCTTCGCTCCTCGCAATGACGATCCGGGTTCGAACCGGATTCCAATCCGTTCGCGCACCTTGCCTGCCCTGCCGTGCCCTGATATGCCCGCCGCAATCTCCCAACAATTCAGGAATTCCGATGGCCGCGCGCCAGTTCATCTATCACATGCGAGGTCTCTCAAAGACCTATCCGGCCGGCAAGAAGGTCCTCGACAACGTCAACCTCTCCTTCTACCCGGACGCGAAAATTGGCGTGCTGGGGGTCAACGGCTCGGGCAAATCGACGCTCATGCGCATCATGGCAGGGTTGGACACCGAATTCATCGGCGAGGGCTTTGTCGCCGAGGGCGCGAAGGTCGGCTACCTTTCGCAGGAGCCTGACCTCGACCCCGCCCTCGACGTGAAGGGCAACGCCATGCTCGGCGTGAAGGAGAAGCAGGCGATCCTCGACCGCTACAATGAGCTCGCCATGAACTATTCCGACGAGACCGTCGATGAAATGACGCGCCTTCAGGACGAGATCGAGGCCAAGGGCCTGTGGGATCTCGAGAGCCAGGTCGAGCAGGCGATGGACGCGCTCGGCTGTCCGCCGGACGATGCCGACGTAACGCAGCTTTCCGGCGGCGAAAGACGCCGCGTTGCGCTCTGCCGTCTCTTGCTGGAGAAGCCGGAGCTCCTCCTGCTCGACGAGCCGACCAACCATCTCGACGCCGAGACCGTAAACTGGCTCGAGGGCCATCTTCGCGCCTATCCAGGCGCGATCCTCATCGTGACCCACGACCGTTATTTCCTGGACAACGTGACAAGCTGGATTCTCGAGCTCGATCGCGGCCGCGGAATTCCTTACGAAGGCAATTACTCCGCCTGGCTCGTCCAGAAGCAGAAGCGACTCGAGCAGGAAGGCCGCGAGGACGTCGCGCGACAGCGCGCGCTTGCCGAAGAAAGCGAGTGGATTGCCTCATCGCCGCGAGCCCGTCAGACCAAATCCAAAGCGCGTATCGCCGCTTATGACGAACTCGTCAGGAAGAGCAACGAGAAGGCGCCGAGCGGCGTACAGATCGTCATTCCCGTGGCCGAACGGCTCGGCCAGAACGTCGTGGACGTCGTCGATCTCAGCAAGGGCTACGGCGATCGGATGCTCATAGACGGGCTTTCGTTCAAGCTGCCGCCCGGCGGCATCGTCGGCGTCATCGGCGCCAACGGCGCCGGCAAAACAACGTTCTTCCGCATGATCACTGGCCAGGAGAAGGCGGACTCGGGCGTGATCAAAATTGGCGAGAGCGTTCAGCTTGGTTATGTCGATCAATCGCGCGACGCGCTCGACGGCAAGAAGAACGTGTGGGAGGAAATCTCCGGCGGCTACGACCTCATCACGCTCGGCAAGCGCGAGATGAACAGCCGAGCCTATGTGGGCGCCTTCAATTTCAAAGGCGCCGACCAGCAGAAGAAGGTCGGCCAACTCTCCGGCGGCGAGCGTAACCGCGTGCATCTCGCCAAAATGCTGAAGAGCGGCGCGAACCTGCTCCTGCTCGACGAGCCGACCAACGACCTCGACGTCGACACGTTGCGCGCGCTGGAAGAGGCGCTGCTCGACTTCGCCGGCTGCGCCGTCATCATCAGCCATGACCGCTTCTTTTTGGACCGCATCGCGACCCACATGCTGGCCTTCGAAGGCGACAGCCATGTCGAATGGTTCGAGGGCAATTTCGCGGACTACGAGGAAGACAAGAAGCGGCGTCTCGGCATCGACAGCATCATCCCGCACCGGCTGAAGTATAAGAAGTTTTCTCGCTGAGGAGTGGCGACGACCGGCCGCTCCACCCCACCTTCTCGCTGAGCCGCATCTTGATCAGTGACTGATACCGCACGTCGCGTTTATGGGCGGCGATCTTGATGCCTCCAAAAGGCTCACCGGCAGCCTGAGCGAGATCGCGGGCGTGCTCGGCTGAAGGTTGGGCAGCCGAACGCGCTTGGCTTGGCGCCAATCGAGATCGGCAGTCGAGTCCTCGCATTCCCAATAGGCTTGCTATTCGGCCTCTCTGGCGAAGGCGGCGGGAATCTTACGCGCCTTTTTCATAAGTCGACCTTTCGCGCGTGCTCATGAAACCCGCTTCATACACTGTCGCGCGCCTTCGCAATCCCCTCGACGGTGAGCCGCGACCGGCCTAAGGTCACGATTAGAAACGTTCCAAAGCAAAACTAGACCGCCGGATGGCGAGCCGAAGGGCGACCTCGGCGGCGGCTTAACAACGGCCGGTCCAAGGAGGAAACATGTGTCACCTGTTTGCAGGTCAATCTCCGGACAGCTACGCATTCGAAACGCGCTCCATACGGCTGAACGGTCAGAGCACGAGCATTCGTGTGGAAAAGGTGTTCTGGGACATCCTTGAGGATATCGCCGCGGCTGAGAGAATGACCGTACCGCGGTTCATCTCGACGCTGCACCAGGAGATTCTGCTCCTGCGAGGAGAAGTCCCCAATTTCACCTCCCACCTGCGCTGCATCTGCGTCACCGCTCGAATTTCACCGGAACTGAGCGGAGGAGCGCGCGCGGAGGCCGCCTGAAACGAATAGGCAGCGTAGTAAGCCGATAACACCCGGCCGCTTTCGCCTGAGCTAGCGTTTCCCGGTCTTGCCGCCATTAAGGCGGCGACTTGGTCCGGGTGAGACATGGCGAAAGCGATCCACACGATGATCCGCGTGATGGACGAGGCGCGGTCGCTCGCTTTCTACAAAAAAGCGTTCGGACTCGATATCGCCGATCGCCTCGACTTCCCCGAGTTCACGCTCGTCTATCTTTCGAATTCCGAGGCGCCACACGAAGTCGAGCTCACGATCAACAAGGATCGCACCGAGCCTTACAATCTCGGCGACGGCTACGGCCACGTCGGGTTCGTGGTCGAGGATCTCGACGCGGAACGTCGTCGTTTCGAGGCCGAAGGGCTCAAGCCGCGCAAGATCGTCGAGTTCAACAAGGACGGAAAGCAGATCGCGCGCTTTTTCTTCGTCGAAGATCCAGACGGCTACAAGATCGAGGTGCTGCAGAAAGCCGGCCGCTTCCGGTAGCGAGCCTGCAGCCGACGCAAATCTTGAGAAAAAACAGGAGGAACCCCATGACGACAATCGAAACCACGCTCGCGAGGGAAGGGCTATCCAGGCGCGGATTCCTGCAGAGATCTGCGGGCGGTTTCGCGGCCGCGATCGCAATCACTTCGACAGGCGCCCTGCTCAACGCCTCCGAAGCGTGGGCCCTCGACGTCAAGGGCCTGAAGCCCGAGACGATGAAGAGCCTGATCCTCGTTGCGCGCGATATCTACCCGCATGACAAGGTCGCCGACCGCTACTACGCGATCGCGATGAAGGGTTACGACGACAAGGCCGCGGGCAACCCGGCGATGAAAGCCGAGATCGAAGGCTTCGTCGCCGCGCTCGACGGAGCTGCGGGCGAGGGCGGCTATGTCGGGAGCCCCTGGGAAGCCGACCGCGTCGCGCTCCTCAAGAACCAGAGCGCGGATCCGATGTTCGAGACTATCCGTTCCGGCCTGGTCGTGTCGCTCTACAACCAGAAAGAGATCTGGCCGATCTTCGGATACGAGGGCGAGTCCTTCTCCAAGGGTGGCTACATCGATCGCGGCTTCGACGACATCACCTGGCTCTGACCGCAAAACTGGCTCTGACCGCAAAAGCAAAAGCCCATTCATTCGAGGAAACGGACATGGCAACGAAATTCGATCAGAACGACGACAGCGTCGTCGTCATCATAGGGTCGGGCGCAGGCGGCGGCACGCTTGGCAACGAGCTGGCGCAGAAGGGCGTCAAAGTCGTCGTGCTGGAAGCGGGCAAGCGCGTGGAGTTCTCGGATTTCATCAACGACGAATGGCCAAGCTTCACCCAGCTCGCATGGACCGATATGCGGACGACCTCCGGCAGCTGGCGGGTTCACAAGAACTTCCCCAACCTGCCGGCCTGGATCGTCAAGTCAGTAGGCGGAACGACGACCCACTGGGCGGGCGCCTCCCTTCGCCTTCAGGAGCACGAGTTCAAGGAGGCGTCGACCTACGGACGTATTCCGGGCGCCAATCTTCTCGACTGGCCGATCACCCTTGCCGATCTTGAGCCCTATTACGCCAAGGCCGAGGACAAGATGCGCGTCACCCGTACGGGCGACCGGCCTGGCCTGCCGGGCAGCAACAATTTCAAGGTCTTCAAGGCCGGCGCGGACAAGCTGGGTTATAAGGAATGTCATACCGGCCGAATGGCGATCAACTCCGTTCCCGGCGACGGCCGGGTCGCCTGCCATCAAACGGGCTTCTGCTTCCAGGGCTGCAAGTGGGGAGCGAAATGGTCGACGCTCTACACCGAGATTCCGAAGGGCGAGGCGACCGGCAACATGGAGGTTCGTCCGGAATGCCATGTCGCGCAGATCGAACACGATTCCTCGGGCAAGGTGACCGGCGTCACCTATTTCGATGCGGACGGCAAGCTCGAGCGACAGAAGGCGCGCATCGTCGCAGTCGCCGGCAATTCACTCGAAAGCCCACGGCTTCTGCTCAACTCGGCTTCGTCGCAATTTCCTGACGGGCTGGCCAATTCCTCGGGCCAGGTTGGCCGCAACTACATGCGTCACACCACCGGATCGGTCTACGCCATTTTCGAGCAGCCGGTGCACATGTACCGGGGCACGACGATGGCGGGCATCATGCGGGACGAAGCTCGAAACGATCCAAGCCGCGGCTTCGTTGGCGGCTACGAACTGGAGACGCTCTCGCTTGGCCTGCCCTTCATGGCCGCCTTCCTCGACCCAGGCGCCTGGGGCCGCGAATTCACGACCGCGCTCGACGGCTATTCGAATATGGCGGGCATGTGGATCGTCGGCGAGGACATGCCGCAAGAAACAAACCGGATCACGCTCAGCGATCAGAAAGACAAATGGGGCTTACCCGTCGTGGACGTGCATTTCGACGACCACCCGAACGACGTCGCCATGCGCAACCATGCTTTTGGGCAGGGTAAGGCGATGTATGAGGCCGTCGGCGCGACGCGCACCTTCCCAACGCCGCCCTATCCCTCGACCCACAACCTCGGCACGAACCGGATGAGCGCCAATGCGCGCGACGGCGTGGTGAACAGCCACGGCCAGACACACGATATCAAGAACCTGTTCATCTCGGACGGGAGTCAATTTACGACCGGCGGGGCCGAGAACCCGACGCTCACGATCGTGACGCTGGCGATCCGTCAGGCCGACTACATCGCCGACCAGATGAAGTCGAACTCGATTTGAGACGGAGGGCATCCGAAGAAAGGGCTGCGCGGCGAGCGCCGCGCGGCGTCTGCCTGACGCGCGAGCGACGACGGCGGCGTTGTCTATCGGGTTCGAGAGCAATTTCGGAGACTTCGTCCTAGCTAGCTAGCGAGAGGTTCGAGGAAGCCCGCGGCGCTCCGCAACCTTCTGAATCTGAGTCTTCAAGGTTCGCATGTAATCGATAATCGCCCTATCATCCGACGCACTCAGCGGTTCGCGACGGTGGTAGCGGTGAAGAATCTCGTCGCCCGCGTCTTTCATCACCGCGAGTTTCAGCGGACGAAGGAATTCGAAGCGGTCCTTTGCGAGCACGATAAGCGCATTCAGCGTCTCCGGCCGGTCTGACTTCTGCATCTGATCCTTTGTTCCGCTATGTAATGATCCTTAATGACCATCTCCAAAATTGCTCGACACATGGCGATTGTCGCCGCCGGGGCGCCGCAAACGTAGGCGCGAATGGCGTTATCCAACAAATCGTTCAGAGAACTCTTTTTCCTCACTGTGCTTGCATGAGACAGGCGGTGGCGCGAAAATCGTGGGAGTTTGCGCCAGCGTCGGAATACATCGTTGATGTCGATGCCGATCGAGTTCGAGCGCGGAGTTCTCGAGTTTTTCTGCAGCGTCACGGATCGCGGAACTCTCCCCATAAAATGCGGCCAGTCGCTTGGGGTCGCCCGCAACCTTCTTTAGCTTATCAAACAGGTCGAGGAACTCCCCGACCTGTTTCAAGAGCTCCGACATCGGCCTCTCCCCTCTCCCCTAGCCACCTACCCAAGCTCAGCCAACGCCAACCCTTGGGCGCGCGCGGCCTCCGCGAGCCGGAGGTCCAAGGTCGCCAATGTCGCGCCGGCGTTCTTGGCGCTCGCCAAATGCAGCGCGTCCGGAGCCGTAAGCTTCGTCATAAAATCGCGGACGAGTACTTCCGCGCCTGCGAAATCCGCTCGATCGTGGCTCAGAGGATGCGATCGCGCGGCGAGCAAATCGAAGCTCGCCAGAGCAGCCGAGGCTTCGCTTGGATTGAGTTCGTCTGGTCCTCGCGGACCGCGTCACGACAGCAGGGAATTCCAGGCGAGCGAGGTCGCTCACGATGATCCGCTGGGTTGTACGCCTGAACCAATCTCGGACACGGTCGGAGTCAGCCTCATCGAACACAAAGGCAACGAGTACCGAGGTGTCCGCGTAAATCGTCATGGATACTCGTCGCGCATGCGCCGAACAATATCAGCGGCGTTTTCCCCCAGCGACGGCAGCGACTTCGCCCGAGCAGCGATCTCGTCGATGAGTTCGGATGACCAGCGACCCGGACCGACCGCCCGCGCTGGCCGCAACTCGACCACCGGCTTTCCATGTCGGGTGATCGTCACTTCTTCGCCACCGAGCGCCTCATCGATGAGCTTCGAGAGATGATCCTTCGCCTGAGCGATTGAATAAACTGACATGCGAATGCCCTTCAGTCACACTCGCCGTCCCGCATTCGGCGGATAATGTCGACGGCATTCTCGCCGCGAATGGGCCGCGATCGGGCACGCTCAACAATCTTCGCGACAAGCTCGTGGCTCGGCTGCCGATGCGGACGCTCGAGCGCAGAGCGCAAGTGAGCAACAACGTTGCCATGTCTTGTTATGGCGACTTCCTCTCCCTCCTCCACCTGGCGGAGAAGCCTGGAGAGCTGGCCTTTTGCCTCCGCGATGGAATACGTGGCCATTCGACGTCTTTTCAGGTATTCTGGCTATCGATGGCCAGAATACCGCAGTGGTCGAAACAGAGCAAGGCGCAAGCTCGCGTAAGAATGTGGTCGAAGTCCCGACGCTCGACGGCTGAAGGTCAAGCTGTAACGCCAATCGCCTTCCGCCCCGCATGGCTCATAGACGTCCCCTGCCCTGCCCTCGCCTCGCGGTTAAAGGAGCTCCTGATGATCGTCGTCTTTGACATCGGCAACGTTCTGGTGCGCTGGAATCCCCGCTATCTCTACCGCAAGGTTTTCGACGACGAGGAACGTATGGAGCGCTTTCTCGCCACTGCGCTCGGGATGGACTTTGTTTCGCACACCGACGTCGCCGAAAACTTCGCCGCCGCGATCGCCGAGCGGGTCAAAAGCTTTCCTGAATTCGACAAGGAAATACGCATGTTCCACGAGCGCTGGATCGAGACGCTTGGGGAACCGATCGAGGCAAACGTCGCGCTGCTGCGCCGATTGCGCGCGTCCGGCAAGCGGGTTTACGCGCTTAGCAATTTTGCTCACGAAACCTTCGCGCTTGCGGAGCGCAATCACGATTTCCTGAGCGAATTCGACGACCGCGTCATCTCGGGTCATGTCGGCTTCGCCAAGCCGGACGCGAGCATCTACGAAATCCTGTTTAAGCGCGCCGGGCGGCGGCCAAGCGAACTCCTGTTCATCGACGACTTGCCAGCCAACGTACGCGCCTCCGAAGCGCTCGGCATGCCGGCGATCCACTTTCGCCCTGGCGTCGATTTAGAGAAGGAACTCGTGGCGCGCGGCGCCCTGCCCTGAAGGAACCGAAAGCTCTCGCGACACGCACGCGCCACGGCGGTGGCGCCTTGGGCGCTCGCTTTCTTTGCGCCTCCGCTCGCGCCGTTATTGCTCCCTCAGCCCCTCCGGCTCAGGCGCCGCGTCCCGTATATGGACGACCGCCGTGGCGTCGGCATAGAGGCGCCGCCAACCGGGCTCCCTGTCGAGGGCGGCGACGATCTTTTTATCCGGCGCGAAAATGGTCCAGGCAATATCGTAACGCTTGAGCACGTCCTCGACGGATTCACAGTCGCCGCTCCGCAGCTTGTCGTAGAGATTCAGCATGCCATCGCCATAGAACTCGACGCGGGCGTCGATGAACGGGCGCACATGCTCAAAGATGAGAAAGCCGCCGAAGGCATAGTCGTTGAGCACGGGCCTCCGTCTCTATTCCGGTGGGACCGCGCTTAAGGCCGAGATCGGCGCGCTGGCGCGGTCGCTCTGCTCGATCGGCATCATGAGCCTGACAGCGCCGATCGCCATCACTGGCGCGACGGTCGCCGGCCAAGCGATGCGCGCGACCCGCCGCCATTCTTCGCCGGCGCTCTCGGCGCCGATCGCCGCGGCGATCGGGCGCACCAAAAGCATCGGCGCGAGGATCCCGAGCAACACCTGATGGCGCGAATGCTGCAAAGCCATCGCCACGAGCGCGATGATGAGCGCGGCGCGGATCGGCGGCATGGCGAATGGCCGGGTCAGCGTGAGGCCCAGCAGCGTCAGCAGCCCCAGCTCCATTGTTCCGATATGGCTGAAGTCTTGCGGCCGCCATTCGCTGATGCGGCAGGTTCTCGACCGACATCAGTCGGAACGGAAGGAGGAACGCGTCGATCCCATACGGATTGAGGAGCGCGGCGGCGAGCGCGGCAAAACCGAACATCGCCCACGAGCGCGCGGCGACGAGACGCGCTCCGACCGGCGCCTCCGTCACCGCCTCGAGTGCGAAAGGTCCGATCAGGATAAGGCCGAAAATGAACCCGCCATGCATGTTCACCCATGCAGTCATGAGCGCAGCGAGCCCAAGCGGCGGCGCGCGGCCGCAATCACGCGCCGCGATAAGCGCTGCGCCCCAGACAGCCGCGAGCGGGAGCGCCAGCAGATGCGGCCGCGCGAGCAGGTTCGCGGTCAGGAGCGAAAGGCCGACCGCGACGGCCGCGATGAGCGGCGCGCCCCGAAGTTCACGCGCGGCGCTCAGTCCGACGATCAGCGCTGCAAGCGCGGCGGCCGCGCCAGTCAGCAACACGACTCCGCTCCATCCGCCGAAGCGAAAGGCAAGCGCCAGCAGAGCTTCCGACAGCCATTCGTATGCTGTCCACGGCTCTCCCGCCATCGAATGGCTGAATGGATCGACGTGCGGCGCGCTCCCATGAGCGATGATCCACGCTCCCGTCGCCACGTGCGACCACGTATCGCCGTCACCAAGCACTCGGGGCGAGAACGCAGCGAGCATGAAGAGAAAGAGTGAGATTGCAGCGAGGCCTAACCCGGCAAGCCGGGTTTCGGGCAACTCGTTGCTCGCGGATCTGGCAAACGGCAAGGCGAAGGACATTGCCTGAGCTTGCCAAAGCCGCGATAATTCCGTGTCAAATCGAGAGCGTTGGTTGCATGACGCGCGTCATTGAGTTGCGGCACGAGCGCTCAGGGAGCCCTGCCCGACCAAGCCCGCGGGCGCGCTCCTCGCAATCACGCATAGAGAGCTGGCTTTTCCCGCAGGTTGATCGGCTCCTGCGCACCGCTCGCGAGCGCCTTCACTCCGGCGAGTGTGGCGGCGGTCGCGACATAGCCGTCCCATGCGCTCGGACCTGCGGCGCCGCCCTTGCGGGCCGCAACGATCCAGGCGCGAAACTCGGCGTCAAAGGCCGGGTCGAACCGTTCCGGCCAGTCGGCGAACACACGACCTGAAAAGGCTCCGTTCGTCTTGAGAACGACGTCGTTTTGCTCGGCGAGGCTCACCGTCCCGGTTTCGCCGATGACCTCGCCGCGAATGTCGTATCCATAGGCGATGTGGACGGAGGTCTCGATCGTCACCAGCGCGCCGGACGCCATGTCCATGAGCGTGAACAACGGGTCGGCGATCCCCCCAGCGCGGCTGTTCCCGCGCGGCGCCTTCACTGCGATCGCGACAGGCTCGTCATCCAGCACGAATCTCGCGATGTCGATGTCGTGCACCGCCGTATCGGTGATTGCCATGGTCGCCTTGAAGTGGCCAGGAGAGAACGCGTTGCGATGGACGCTGTGAAACATGAGCGGCGATCCGATCGCGCCTTTCTGGATCGTCTCCCTCATGGCGCGATATTGCGCATCGAAACGGCGCATGAACCCAACTTGGACAAGCCGTCTTCCGAAGGCGGCTTCCGCATCGAGGATCGCCGAACAATCGGCTTCGGTCGTCGCCATCGGCTTCTCGCAGAAGACCGGTTTGCCGGCGCGGATCGCCGCGATCACATAAGCTGCGTGCGTATCGCCCCACGATGTGACGATGACAGCGTCAACCTCCTTCGCCGCGATGAGCTCTTCGCCGGTCGGATAAGACTTCGCCTCAGAAACCCTGGCCGCAACCTCATCCGCCCGGGCAGCGTCGGCGTCGCTCACCGCGACAATTCGAGCGCCCGCGAGCGTCTCGGTCAGCCGGCGAATGTGCTCCTGCCCAATCTTTCCAACCCCGACGACGCCAACGTTCAGTGTCATGAATCTGCTTCCTGCGGGCGTTCGCCACTCAATATCCGACCGCCGAAGTTCCCCTTTGGCGTAAATCCGACGCGCCCTCAAGTTCGCCATCCGGAGTCCGCACGATCGTATTGGCCGAGCCCATGGCGTTACGGAGGGCGACCTTGTGGCCCATCGCCTCAAGCAGGTGAATGGTGTCGGGCGAGATGCCGCGCTCGATGCGCAATTCGTCCGGCCAGAGTTGGTCGTGCGCGCGCGGCGCATTCTCCGCTTCCGCAACATTGAGCCCGTGATCGATCACGTTGAGGATGATCTGCAACACCGTCGAGATGATGGTCGAGCCACCGGGGCTGCCGGTCGCCATCAGGAGCTCGCCGTCCTTGAACACGAGCGTCGGACTTATAGATGAAAGCGGCCGCTTTGCGGGTCCTGGCGCATTGGCGTCGCCGCCCAGGAGCCCGTAAACATTGGCGGCGCCAGGCTTGGCGGCGAAGTCGTCAAGCTCGTTGTTGAGGAGGACCCCGGTCCCTTCCGCAACCAAGCCGGACCCATAGGGAAGATTGAGCGTGTAGGTGTTGGCGACCGCATTCCCGTTGCTGTCGACAATCGAGAAATGCGTCGTCTGGTCGCTCTCATAGCGCTGCGGCTCGCCTGGGCGAATGTCGGCTGCGGGACGGGCCCGGTCGAGCGCAATAAGCCCGCGCAAGTGCTCGGCGTAAGCTTTGGAAGTAAGCCCTGCAACCGGGATCTTGATGAAATCGGGATCGCCGAGATAAGCCGCGCGGTCGGCGTAGGCGAGCTTCTCCGCTTCCGCCAGCTCATGCAGCGAAGCGGCGGAATTGAGGCCTTGCTCGCCAAGCGGAAAGCCTTCGAGAATATTGAGGATCTCGATGATATGCGCCCCTCCGGACGAAGGCGGCGGCATGGAAACGACGGTATAGCCGCGATAAGTCCCGCGGACTGGCTCGCGCTCGACAGCGCGATAATTGGCGAGGTCCTCGATCGTCATTCGCCCGCCCGCCGCATTGACGGCCTCAACGATCTTTTGTGCCACCGGACCGGAGTAGAAACCCTCAGCGCCCTTGGCGGCGATCGTCTCGAGCGTTGCGGCGAGATCGTCGAGCGCGATGTGATCGCCAGCCTGCGGGACGCTGCCGTCCGGCCGCAGATAGATACGCGCCGATGAAGGATGACTGGCAAGCGCCTTCGCCGCCAGCGGCAGGGAATCGGCGACATCGTCGTCGACGGTAAGCCCTTGCCGCGCGAACGCGATTGCCGGCGCGATCAAATCAGCGAAAGAGAATTTGCCCGAGCCATATTTGCGCCACGCGAGTTCGAGGCCGGCGACGGTCCCGGGAACCCCGGTCGCGAGGCCGGAATAGCGCGATTTGAATGGATCGGCCTCGCCGTTGGCGTCGAGGAAAACGTCCTTGGTCGTCGCGGCAGGCGCGGTTTCGCGATAGTCCATGGCGATCGTCTGGTTGAGATCAGCGCGATAAATCAGCATGAAGCCGCCGCCGCCGAGGTTGCCGGCGCGCGGAAGCGTGACGGCGAGCGCGAAGCCGACCGCGACCGCCGCATCGACGGCATTGCCCCCGCGCTTCAAGACGTCCAGCCCGACGCGCGAGGCGACTGCCTCCTGACTGACGATCATCCCGTGCCTGGCGACGACCGGACGCGCCGTGGCGAGGGGTGAGATAAGCGCCGCCTGATCGGCGCAGACGGGAGCGGGGATGAGGCAGAGACAAGCGAGGGCGGCGAATTGAAACGGTCTCAAACAATGATCCTCGAGACGTGAGCTCACGCGATCATAGGGAATGGAGCCGTCTCGCGTCGATTCTGTGTCGACGGCCTGCAGCGGCGCAACTACCCGATGACCATAACCGCTCTCCGCGCGAGACGTGGTGCGAGTTTGCGCATATCGGCGGCCGAAATCGCGACACAGCCCGCAGTCGGCGCGAACCCAACGCGCGCAAGATGGAAGAAAATCGCGCTGCCGCGCCCTTTGGCCCGCCGAGAGAAGTTCTGGTCGAGCACAAAGGTTACGTCATAGAGATGATCCTCGCGCCACATCCGGTCCGTGCAGTCCCGCGCCGGCAGGCGCACGGGCCGATTGTAGCGTGGGCTCGACGGGTCTTCGCACCATCCCTGATCGCGACGCAGAGGCAGGAGCGGCGCCCCGCCGTCCTCAGCCGCACACGGTCGGGCCGATAATAGCCCCATAAAAGCCGGAACCGCCCCGCCGGGGTGCCCTTGTCGCCCTCGCGCTTGATGCGGACGATGCCTGCCGGGCCCAGCGCGCAAGCCATCCGGAACGGGCCGGCGGTCAGCCAGCCGCGAGCCCTGTTTCCTGCGAGCGGCCGGACGCGCAAATGGGAAAGGCCCTGGGTCGGGTTCATGGCGGTAGGGTCGCAAAAGACGGACAGAGACGCGTGACGTCAAGCCAGTCTGCGAGCATTGCGGCCCTCATTCCCGATATGCACATCGGTAGTGTTCGGCTCTCGCCAATTTGATCGCCATCCCTCCCAACCGTCGTTATCCGCTCGTTCTCTCGTGTTAACCTGAACTCTGGTGGAGGCTTGAGGACAATGATCAATCTTCTGGTCAACGGGCGGACAATCGCTCTGGACGTCGAGCCGGAGATGCCACTGTTGTGGGCGCTGCGCGACGAATTGGGGATGGTCGGAACGAAGTTCGGTTGCGGGGCGGGACTGTGCGGCGCCTGCACCGTGATCATCGACGGCCAGGCGATGCGAACGTGCATAACGCCGATTGGCGAGGCCGCCGACAAGACAATCCTCACCATCGAGGGCCTGGGCGAGAAGGCGCTGCATGCGGTGCAGAAGGCCTGGATCGAAGCCGACGCACCGCAGTGCGGCTATTGCCAATCGGGGCAGATCATGGCGGCCGTCGCGCTCCTCTCGCATAATCCGGATCCGACCGACGAGGACATTGACACGGAGATGTCGAACATCTGCCGCTGCGGAACCTACCCGCGCATGCGCGCCGCGGTCCATCGCGCTGCCGAACTCGCCAAGATTTGAGGCTGATCCGATGACGATCGCTCTTTCCCGACGCGCCTTCATCCGAGCGAGCCTCTCCGCCGCGGGAGGCTTGGCGATCGCGGCGTTCGCGCCCGAACTGGCCGGCGCGACCATGATCGCCGGCCAGCCGTGGAGTCCCGAGACGGGCAAGGCGCCCGATGAGGTTAACGCCTTCGTTGTCATCGATCCCGACAATTCCATCACGCTCCGCGTAGCCAAGTCCGACATGGGTCAAGGCGTGCTGACCTCGATGGCGATGATCGTCGCTGAAGAACTGGAATGCGACTTCGCCAAGGTGAAAGTCGAATATGCGTCCGCCAACCGGAACCTCGTCGACAACAATGTCTATCGATCGATGGGAACCGGGGGCTCCCGGTCGGTGCGTAGCTCGCGTGTATATCTGCAGCAGGCGGGCGCTTCGGCGCGCGCGCGACTCATCGCCGCGGCCGCGGCGAGATGGGGCGTTGAGCCTGCCGCGTGCATCGCCGGCGGCGGCGTCGTGCGGCACGATGCGTCGTCGCGTTCAGCGATGTTTGGAGAGCTTGCAGCCGACGCCGTCAAAATCAGGCTCGCGGCGGAGCCTGCGATCAAGACGCCTGACCAGTTCAAGCTGATCGGCCAGGAGGTCAAGCGAATTGACACCAAGCTCAAGTCTACCGGCGCGGCGCGCTTCGGGATCGACACCCGTTTGCCCGCCATGGCCTTTGCCGCGGTGGCAAATTGCCCGGTGTTCGGCGGCAAGCTCAAGACTTTCGACTTCACCGCCATCTCCAAGCGGCGCGGAATCATCGCCGCGATGCCGGTGACCAATGGCGTGGCGGTCGTCGCGGACAATTTCTGGCGCGCCAAGGAAGCGCTTCTCGCGATGCCGGTCGAGTGGGACTCTGGCGCGGCTGGCTCCGCCGACAGCGCTCAGTTCGCCGCCGAATACCGCGCCGCACTCGATGGGCCGCTCGCTGACGGCGGCGGCCATGGCGATAGCAACGCAGCCTTCTCTCGCCCCGCCAAAGTGGTCGAGGCGCTCTACGAGGTTCCCTATCTGGCGCACGCGCCGATGGAGCCGCTCAACGCGACCGCCCACTGGCAGGGAGATCGCATAGACGTGTGGATGGGCACGCAAGCTCCGGAATCGGCGCTGGCCTTAGCCGCTAAAGCTGGCGGGGTCGATCCGAAGGCGGTCTTCGTCCACAATTGCTTCCTCGGCGGCGGGTTCGGCCGGCGCGCCGTCAACGACGAACTGACCCAGGCGGTCGAGGTCTCCAAGGCGCTTAAGCGGCCGATCAAGGTGATCTGGACGCGCGAAGAGGACGTTCGCTCCGATCGCTATCGCCCGCAGGCCGCGCTGCGCATGCGCGCCGCCCTGCACGAAGACGGCGCGCCCGCCGGCTTCGACTTCACCACCGCCGTCGGCTCCATCACCCGCTCGCTTGGCTGGGGCAAGGCTGCGAACGGGGTCGAGCCCCAGGCGATCGAAGGCCTCGCCAATTGCCCCTATCGGGCGGATGCGCTGAAAGTCGGCGTGAACCTCAAGAACACCCATGTGCCGGTCATGTTCTGGCGCTCGGTCGGCTCTTCACAGAACGCGTTTGCGGTCGAGAGTTTCATCGACGAATGCGCCCACGCTGCGAACCGTGATCCGGTCGAGTACCGACGCGCGCTGCTTGTTGGCAAACCCGATTTCCTTGCTGTGCTCGACGCGCTCGCGAAGAAGGGCGACTGGGGAAAGCCGCTACCCAAGGGAGTTGGGCGGGGCGTCGCCATTCACGAGGCGTTCGGCACCATCGTCGGCGAGATCGCCGAGGTCGCCGTCAGCAAGAGCGGCGAAGTCAAGGTCCAGCGCGTGATCGCCTGTGTCGATTGCGGCCATCTCGTCAACCCACTGACCGCTGCGATGCAGATCGAGAGTGCGGTGCTCTACGGCCTGACGGCTGCTCTGTTCGGCGAGATCACGATCAAGCGGGGCCGCGTCGAGCAAGGGAATTTTGACGCCTATCCGATCGCCCGCATGGCCGACGCGCCGGTGATCGAGACCCACTTTGTGCTCTCGGGCGGCGACAAGTGGGGCGGCCTTGGCGAGCCGGGCACGCCGCCAATCGCGCCGGCGATCGCCAACGCCGTGTTCGCCGTCACCGGCAAACGCATCCGTTCACTGCCCCTCAGGAACGCCTCCCTCGGGGTATGAGCGGGCGCCGTGCGGCAAAGCAAACGTCACTAGACGCCAGTAAGCGTCAGTAAACGGTAGTAAACTTGCTGGCGTTTACTATCAGGCCGCTGAGAAACTCTGGTTTTTCAGGGTCGCTCATGATTCTTGTCGCGATTGAGTTGGCGATGGATTTTTTTGCTGCGCGGGCCGGATGCGACGAATGGGTCGCTGTTTTCTTACGTCGATTTGGACGCTCGAGTTCCGCAATCGCATCCTTTGCGCGCTATGCGCGATCTGGTGAACGCGTCGCTTGCGGCGCTCAATCGCCCATTCGACGCGCTCTATGCGGGCTGCGGTCGTCCTTCGATTCCGCCGGAGCGTCTGTTGCGCTCGACGATGCTGCAGCTTTTGTCTTCGATCGGCTCGGAACGCCCGTTGGTTGAGCGGCTCGAATACGATCTTTTGTTTCGCTGGTTTGTCGGGCTTTCGATCGACGATGCGGTTTTCAACGCTTCGAGCTTCTCCAAGAGCTTCGAGCTTCTCCAAGAACCGTGACCGCCTGCTGACGAGCGAGATCGCCCCAGCCTTTCTCGCCGCTTTGTTGGCTCTGCCGCAGGTCAAGCGCCGGCTGAGCGCGGAGCATTTTTCGGTCGACGGCACGCGGCTCAAGGCGTGGGCGTCGATGAAGAGCTTTCTGGCCAAGGATGGTTCGGACGCGCCGCCGGCGCCGGGCCGCAACGGCGAGCGTGACTTCCGGAAGAAGAAGCGATCAAACGAGACCCACGCCTCGGCCACCGACAAGGATGCGCGGCTCTTTCGCAAAGGCGACGGCCAGGAGAGCCGTCTGGCCTATCTCGGCCACGCCCTGATGGAGAACCGCAACGGCCTCGCCGTCGGCGCGCAGGCGACGCTGGCGACGGGCGCGGCGGAGCGCGAGGCGGCGGCCGCGCTGACCAAGGATCTGCCCGAGGGGGCGACATTGGGCGCGGACAAGAACGACGACGCGGAGGTCTTCGTCGAAGGGCTGAAGGACCGCAAGATCGAACCGCCCATCGCGATCAATGGCTCGGTGGGCAAGCTGGGCGGGGTTCGCAAGACGGCTGTGCCGCCGGAGGTCGCGGCCAGCGAGGGTTATGCGATCAGCATGGTTTGTCGCAAAACGGATCGAGGAGATCTTCGGCTGGAGCAAAATCGTCGGCGGCCTCGCGCAATTGAAAGTGCGCGCCCTTGCCAAGGTCCAGGCGGACTTCACCTTCGGCCTCATCGCCGACAACCTCGTGCGGCTGCCAAAACTGCTCCGACCAAGGGGCGACAAAACTGCTCCGACCAAGGAGCGAAGTGTGTCTCGCCGGAGGGAAATAGCCGGAAGTGACCAGGAGAAGCCCGGCCAGAGCACACAAAACACCCCCGCGCGGGCCCATCGCAAAAAAATCGAGCCCATGGCGCCCGATTGCGGCCACGCAACGAGCTTTTCAGCAGCCTGTTAACGCTTATTTTTTCGAATCGAGGCCTTTCAATGAGTTATAGCCGATTTAAATATAAAATCCGCCCCCGATTTTCTTGTCCACGATCCCCTTTGACCGTCCGCTCCCGGTCCGACGACCCGATTGTTGTAGCACGATTTTCGTCTTTTTTGAGATAGATATCCTGACATCTGTTTTCCCGCCGCCAGTAGTCACGGCTTGACGAATAGCGCGATGGCGATGAAGGCGATAATAACCAAGGCGCAACTGGCAATGAGTATGTAGCGGACATGATTTCCCGTGGAGCCGGCCCGCACGGCTGTCTTGTTGTCTTCGGTTATGACCGGACGTTCGTGCGCATCCATCCAAGGCTCCTATCTCACGAGTATCATGACGATACGAGCCTCCATTCCGAGCTAAATCGCCGCTAGAATTGGGTGTCCTGACCGCCAAGGCGGGCGCAAAACAGCGTCCCTTTTACTTGAAACTGAGGACCGGTCGAATCGGTTCCCCTGCGCTAGGGGGTTCAGCGGTGGCAGCCAACAAGAGGGTGTCGCCCTTGGCCCCGAAGCCGGATTCACCGGTAACGGTACTGGCGGAGACGGAGGGATTCGAACCCTCGATAGAGCTTTACAACCCTATAACGGTTTAGCAAACCGCCGCCTTCAGCCTCTCGGCCACATCTCCCCGGCGCAATGCGCGTGCCGACATATGCCCGACGCCCCCCACCATTGCAAGCGCGTGAGGTCCAGGTTGGCGAGGCCGCGACTGAGACATCGTGGCCAAGGCTGATGGCGCAATGCCATGCGTGCGAAAGCGTTGGTCGAGATCAAGATGGCGGCGGCAGCCGCACCAGGCAGAGGCCTTCTGTGCGCAATCGCGCCAAGCGTCGATCGGTGGACCTAGGTACACGCATCCACTTCAAACGCAAATTACGAACAGGCTGATCAGGCGAGGCCGAACCGCTGGCAACCGCGCCTGATCAGCCGATACGTCGGAACGCGCAAACCGATTAGGCGGGCGACGCGTCTGACGATCCTGGGGTCGGCATTGGCATCGCTTTCTTGCGCTTTGCTGGCGCGCGCTTGGCGGCGACCTTGCGGGCGGACTTCTTCGCGGAGGCTTTCTTCACCGCACCTTTGCGCGTCGCCTTCTTGGCGACGACCTTGCGGGCGGACTTCTTCGCGGAGGCTTTCTTCACCGCACCTTTGCGCGTCGCCTTCTTGGCGACGACCTTGCGGGCGGACTTCTTCGCGGGCTTCTTCGCGGCGGACTTCTTCGCCGTTTTCTTGGTAGCAGCTTTCGGCATTTATTACGTCCCTCTCAACCATCTGCTCTCAGCACAAATTTTGCGCCATGCAGATGCGCGAGCGAAAGTACATTCGTTTTGATTTCACGCAAGCGTTGCACACGCGTGCAACAAGCGCTCAGCGTCGTGATCATCGAATTATCGCGCGCACTCGGGCCTCTGATCATTCGTCGACGAGAGCGTTCGCGCACGTTGTTTACTCTGTTGCAACGGCGCACGCGTTTCGCGCGAAGCTTCTGCGCATCAGCGGCGCGAGCTCGCTTAATTCCTGATTTTCCCATATATTGCGCTGCTCTCCACGACTCTCGGTTGCTCGTGGAGAAGCAATTCATCGCGCGCGCGGCACGGGTCTTACGCGCGTGCAACCATGCGAGAACCAACCGCATTCGTCGCGACGAGCGTATCAAATCGAAACGATGCGCATGCGTATCGCAATCGAATTTTTCTTGGTGGATAGCATGAAATTTTTATCGCTGATCGTTGCAATCGCCGACTTCTCCACGCGAATCGCGCCGACAATCAAGTGATTCGCAGCGCGATTCGAATCGACCGTTACACACCGAGTCGCTTTTTGAGCGCGTCGCTCACCGCTTGCGGATTGGCTTTGCCGCCGGTCGCCTTCATCACTTGACCCACGAACCAACCCAACATGCCGGGCTTCATTTTGGCCTGCTCGGCCTTGTCGGGATTGGCTGCGATGACCGCATCGACGGCGCTGTCGATCGCGCCCGTATCGGTCACCTGGCGCAGACCATACGCTTCGACCAGCGCCCGCGGGTCAGCGCCGCGATCATCAGCGAACAGCCTTAGAAGCAGATCCTTGGCGATCTTGCCGGAGATGACGCCCTCGCCGATGAGATCGACGAGACTTGCCAAAGACGCCGCACTCAAGCCTGCGCCCGCCACTGCAACGCCCTGTGCGTTGGCCTGCGCGGAGATATCGCCCATCAGCCAGTTGGCGACTGCCTTCGCGTCGCGCTTGACGTTGCCGTGGTTGACACTGTCCTCAAAGAAATCGGCCGTCTCCCGCTCGGCGACGAGGATCGAGGAATCGTAAGCCGAGAGGCCGTAGTCGGCCATGAAGCGCGCCCGCTTGGCGTCAGGCAGCTCGGGCAGGTCGGCGGCCATCGCGTCGATGAAAGCCGCGTCGAGTTCAAGCGGAAGAAGATCGGGATCGGGGAAATAGCGGTAGTCATGCGCCTCCTCCTTAGAGCGCAACGAGCGCGTCTCCCCGCGCGCGGGATCGAACAGCCGCGTCTCCTGCTCGACAGTTCCGCCGTCCTCGATGAGGGCGATCTGCCGGCGCGATTCGGTCTCGATCGCCTGGCCGATGAAGCGAATGGAGTTGACGTTCTTGATCTCGCAGCGCGTGCCGAGGGCGTCTCCGGGACGGCGCACCGAGACATTGACGTCGGCGCGCAGATTGCCCTTCTCCATGTCGCCGTCGCTGGAGCCGATGTAGCGCAGGAGGGTGCGCAATTTGCCGACATAGGCCTTGGCCTCATCGGCAGAGCGCATGTCGGGCCTGGAGACGATCTCCATCAGAGCGACCCCGGAGCGGTTGAGGTCGACGAAGCTCATCGTCGGCGACTGGTCGTGCAACGACTTGCCCGCGTCCTGCTCGAGATGCAGCCGCTCAATTCCGACCTTGATGGAATGGTCTGGCGTGAGGTCGACCTGGATCTCCCCCTCCCCTACGATCGGGCTCTTGTACTGGGAGATCTGATAGCCTTGGGGCAGGTCGGGGTAGAAATAATTCTTGCGGTCGAACGTCGAACGCCGATTGATCTGAGCCTTGAGGCCGAGGCCGGTGCGCACCGCCTGAGCCACGCATTCGCGGTTGATCACCGGCAACATGCCAGGCATCGCCGCATCGACGAGCGAAACGTGCGAGTTGGGCTCGCCGCCGAACGCAGTCGAGGCGGCGGAGAACAGCTTGGAGCGCGAAGTCACCTGGGCGTGGACCTCGAGACCGACGATCACCTCCCAGTCTCCCGTCGCGCCTTTGATAAGCTTCGCGCCTGCTCTGTCTGTCGCCATGCTGATCGCTCACCTCTCGTCCGAAGTCCGCTGGGATCTCAGCGCCCGCGTCTCATGTCCACCACGGCTCCGGAAGCGTCATCCGGCCTGCGGACTGCTCAATCGTCTCGCCGAGCGCGAACAGCGTCTCCTCGTCGAACGGTCGGCCGATGAGCTGCAGCCCAAGCGGCAGGCCATCGCTCGACAGGCCCGCGGGCGCGACGAGTCCCGGCAAGCCCGCCATGTTGACGGTCACGGTGAAGATGTCGTTGAGGTACATTTCGACAGGATTGTCCGAGCCCTTCTCGCCGATCCCGAAGGCGGCGGATGGAGTGGCAGGGGTCAGAATCGCGTCGACGCCATCCGCGAACACGCGCTCGAAGTCGCGCTTGATGAGGGTGCGGATTTTCTGCGCCCTTACATAATAGGCGTCGTAATAGCCGGCGGAGAGGACATAGGTGCCGATCATCAGGCGCCGTCGCACTTCCGTCCCGAAGCCCCTGGCGCGGGTCTTCTCGTACAGCTCGGTGATGTCGGCCCCCGGTTCTCTGAGGCCGTAGCGCACGCCATCGTAGCGGGCGAGATTGCTCGAGGCTTCGGCGGGCGCCACTATATAATAAGCAGGCAGCGCATAGGGCGTGTGTGGAAGGCTGACGTCAACCACGCTCGCGCCCGCGGCGCGAAGCCATTCCGCGCCGCGCGCCCATAAGCGCTCGATCTCGCTGTTCATTCCCTCGAGGCGATACTCCTTCGGCACGCCGATCTTCATGCCTTTGACCGAGCGTCCGACTGCGGCTTCGTAGTCTGGAACGGGGGACGGCGAGCAGGTGGAATCCTTCGGGTCGGGCCCGGCCATCGACCGCAGCATGATCGCGGCGTCGCGCACGGTGCGGGCAAGCGGCCCCGCCTGGTCGAGCGACGAGGCAAAGGCGACCATGCCGTATCGGGAGCACCGGCCGTAGGTCGGCTTGACGCCGACGATGCCCGTGAAGGCCGCGGGCTGGCGGATCGAGCCGCCGGTGTCGCTCGCCGTGGCGGCAAGACAAAGACGCGCCGCGACCGCGGAAGCAGAGCCCCCGGACGAGCCGCCAGGCGTCAGCAGACCGCGCTTATCCGAACTCATTGCCGCGCGCGCTCTGTCACGGCTCCAGTTGGGCGGCGCCCATGGCGAAGCCACGGGTCCATAATATGAGGTCTCGTTCGACGAGCCCATGGCGAACTCGTCCATATTGAGCTTGCCCAGCATCACCGCGCCATCGCGCCACAAATTCGAGGTAACGGTCGATTCGTAGCCTGGCCTGAAGCCGTCCAGAATATGGCTGCACGCTTGGGTATGAACCCCTTCGGTGGCGTAGAGATCCTTCACCCCAATCGGCAATCCCTCGAGCGGCCCCGCATCTTTCGTGGCGAGGCGCGCGTCGCTCGCCTCAGCCATTTGCAGCGCCTTGTCCGCCGTGATCGCGACGAACGTGTTGAGCCCTTTGGCGCGCTCGATCGCTTCGAGATGAGCCCTGGTGATCTCGACGCTGGAAATCGCCCGACGTTTGAGACGATCGCGCGCCTCGGCAAGCGTTAAGGAGGTCAGATCGGTCAAATTGGATCCTTGAAGGCGAGCGTCCAACTTCGGCGGGTCACTCAATCACTTTGGGAACGACAAAGAAGCCGTCCTCGGTGAGCGGCGAATTGGCGAGCACGAGGGGCGCAATATCGCCGTCGGCGACAACATCCTCGCGCATCGGCAGCCGCATGGGAATGACCGACGTCATAGGCTCGACGCCGTCGACATCGACCGCATCGAGGGCTTCGACGAACTTGAGAATGGCGTTGATCTCGCCTTGCAAATGCGGAATCTCAGCCTCGCTCACGGCGATGCGCGCGAGATGCGCGATGCGTCGGACAGTGTTGAGATCGACGGACATCCAAAGCTCCAGAAACACCTTGGAACGTGGGTGCGCCCCTATACATCGCCAAGTTTTGGCTGGCAAACAGCGATGCGAGACTTGCCTGCAATGAGCAGCCGCTCGCTTGCGACGCCGTCAATCGACTTCAGCTTCGCCCGGTGATAGGCCGGTCACGCCAATGCGTCGTCCGGTTGCAATCGAAGATCTCGCCCTCAGCCTTCCTCCCAAGGCGCGCCTGATCGGCATCGACCTTGGCTCAAAAACCATCGGCCTTGCGATCTCTGACGTCGAGCGGCGCCTAGCCTCGCCCCTTCGGACCCTGCCGCGCGGCGCGTTCGCCGCGAACGCCGAGACCTTGACCGCGATTTTCTCCGAACATGACATCGCCGGCATCGTCCTCGGGCTGCCGCTCGATCTCAACGGGCGCGACAACCCGCGCGCGCAATCGACGCGAGCTTTCGGGCGCAACCTCTCGATGCGGACCAATTTGCCTATGATCCTCTGGGATGAGCGGTTCTCGACGGCCGTCGTCACCCGGTCGCTTATCGCCAATGACGTATCGCGCGCCCGGCGCGCGCAGATCGTCGACAAGATGGCTGCGGCTTATATTCTTCAGGGCGCCCTGGACCGGCTTGGCAGCCTCAATCGCCCACAAATGGACGACGCCTAGCCTTGATATCAACATTATTTCTCAACTGTCTCTCCATAATTGTGGAAGCGCCGGCTCGCCAATATTGTCAGGAACATCTTGTTTTTCGATGTAAAATCGGCGTCTGTTACCGTGTAAACTAGGGTCTTGCCCAAATCAACGCGAACCCCGCGTTGAGCAGCGCAATCGGCCCCGGATCGGGGCGCCCGAGAGGGCCCTCCCTCCGTCGAACGGGACAGCGTTGTCGTATGATTGAGGACATGAGTTTCCCGAGACGGATGCGCGGAGAGCAAGTGAGAGCCGGAAGGAACGGTTCCGGGAGATCGCTAAGAAAGGCGAGTGATTCATCGTATCGGGCAGTCACGCACGATGCGCTCGATGTCGCCCGTTACATCACAGACATAACCGCCCAGCTCGAAGCCATGGCGGTCGCTGCCCGCCTCGACCTGCTTGCCTATTTCCTAGGGATGGCCAGAGCGGAAAGCGAAATTTATGTTCGCACCAACGCCGTCGCGGAAGCCGAGCGCCCGAACGACGCGCCTTTCGAGACCGCGATCGCCTTGCCTCACGTGAGCAATTCTTTCGATTGAGCTCCGGTTCAGCTCAAATTTCGTTGACAATTGCGCGCAACGCGACCCGGTCGCCGCCCGAATATTCGACGCGCCCCGCCACTTCGAGTTCGAGCAGCGCCACCCGCACCGTCCGCGCTGAAGCCTCCGCGGCCCGGGCCAGTTCGTCGAGCGTGATTGGCGAAGGGCCGAGCAAGGCGACGATCCGTTCGCGCGCGACCTCGGCTTCGTCGCCGGCGCTGTAGGGCGCTGCGCCTGCGTCATCGAATTCGTCGCCCGCCTGCGTTCGAGGCGTCGATTGCGGATCGACCCCATAGAGCGCTTGTTCCCCCCAAAGCGGCTCCCCACCGTCGCCACCCGACTCGCGCATGACGGCGCGGTCGTCGTCCGACCGCATCAACTCGAGCGCCGTCAGCACGTCTTCCGGCCCCGTGCAGATCGACGCTCCCTGCTTCAGGAGATCGTTGGTTCCGTGGGCGCGGGGATCGAGGGGAGAGCCGGGCACGGCGAAGATCTGCCGATTTTGTTCGAGCGCGAACCGCGCCGTGATGAGCGACCCCGAACCCCGCGCCGCCTCAACCACCACGACGCCTAAGGCTAATCCTGAGACGATACGATTGCGGCGCGGAAAATCTCGCCCGCGCGGCTCCCACTCGACCGGCATCTCCGACAGAACCGCGCCCATTTCGACCATCCGCTCCATCAGCGGCACAGCCTCGCTCGGATAGGGCTTTCCATGTCCCCCGGCGAGCACCCCGACGGCGCCGGTGTCCAGGCTCGCGACATGCGCCCGCTGGTCGATCCCTCGCGCGAGCCCCGAGACGATGATGTAGCCGGCTTGTCCCAGAGAGCGGGCCAGCCGCTCGGCGAACGTGAGTTCCGCCGCCGAAGCGTTGCGGGAGCCCACAATCGCGACCGCCGCCTTGCGCAACGCCTCCGCGCGGCCCCGAAGAGCGAGAACGGGCGGCGCCGAATCGATCTCCTGTAGCGCCGGCGGATAGTCCGGCTCGCCGAGGGCGACGAAGCGGACCCCGAGTTTGCGGGCGGCGATGAGCTCTTTTTCGACCTCTTCGACCGAAGCGATGCGAATCGGGCGCTTCGCGCCCCCGCGCCGCGCGAGCTCCGGCAGCGCGTTCAGCGCCGCTCGGACGCCGCCGCAATTGGTGGTGAGCGCTCGAAAAGTTCGCGGGCCTACATTCTCCGAGCGTGTGAGCCGCAGCCAATCGAAGCGCTGCTGGTCTGTAAGGCGCGACTCAGGCTTGTTCGCCATTCACTCTAATTCTTCTGCCCGATTTTCGTCTCGGAGCCTTGGAAAAGTCGGGCGATGTTGGCGCTGTGCTTGAACCAGACCAGCGCCGACAGCGCGGCGAAGACCAAAGCCGCGCCGCTCTCGCCAATCGCGGCCACGGCTATCGGAGAAGCAACCGTGGCGGCGAGCGCCGCCGCCGAGGAGTAGCGGGTAAGCACCGCGACCGCGAGCCAGACGACGGCAAATGCGATCGCCGCCGGCCAAGCAAGACCAATGAGTGCGCCGAGGTAGGTCGCGACGCCCTTGCCGCCGCGGAATTTCAGCCAGACTGGATACATGTGACCGAGGATCGCACCAGCGGCCGCCGCCAGCGCCGTCGGCGGTCCAAAAACCCACCACGCCAAAACGATGGCCAGCGTCGCCTTCAGCGCGTCCAGCGTGAGCGTTGCAGCCGCAAGACCCTTGCGACCGGTGCGCAAGACGTTGGTCGCGCCGATGTTCCCGGAGCCGATCGAACGCAAGTCCCCTGCCCCGGCCAGCTTGGTCAGAACGAGCCCGAAGGGAATTGATCCCAGCAAATAGCCGAGCGCGAGCGCCAACGCCCCGCCGTAAGAAAGCCCCACCATGCACGCTTCCAGCCGATTTTCAGTGAGACTATTCGTGCGCGACCCGCCCGGCAACCAGGGTCATTTTGATCCGGCCCTCGAGCCGAGCTGCATCGAAGGGCGTATTGCGGCAGCGCGAATGGAGCGAAGCGGGATCGAGCACATAAGGCTCATCCGGATCAAAGCGGATGACGTCGGCCGGCGCGCCGACCGACAATCTGCCGACTGGCAGCCGCAGGATCTCGGCAGGTCGCGAAGTCATGGCGCGGATGACGCGTGGCAGCGAGACATGCCCGCCGGCAACGAGGCGCAGGCTCGCCGACAGCATCGTTTCGACGCCAATCGCGCCCGCCGCCGCCTCGGCGAACGGCAACCGCTTGGTGTCGACGTCCTGCGGATCGTGATCGGAACAGATGACGTCGATAAGGCCGGCGGCTAACGCCTCGACCAAGGCCAGGCGCTCGTCCTCGGGGCGCAGCGGGGGCTTAAGTTTGAGAAAGGTGCGATAGTCGCCGACGTCAAGCTCGTTCAGGGTCAGGTGATTGATCGACACGCCGCAGGTTACCGGCAGTCCCGCCTGGCGCGCCCGCGCCATCGCCTCGAGCGACAGGCGGTTCGAGATCAGCGCCGCGTGATAGCGAGCGCCGGTCAGCCCGACCAGGCGCAGATCGCGCTCGAGCACAATGGTTTCGGCCTCGCGCGGCACGCCGGGCAGACCAAGCCAGCTCGCGCGCAGGCCCTCGGCCATCACCCCCTCGCGGCTCAGCGACCAGTCCTCGCAGATCGGCGCGACGAGCGCGTCAAAGTCTCGGGCGTAAGTCATGGCGCGGCGCATGGTCAGCGCATCGGCGACCGAATGGGTCCCGTCGCAGAAGGCGATCGCGCCGGCTTCCGCGAGCAGGCCAATTTCGGCGATTTCCTCCCCTTTGAGCCCCTTGGTCAGGGCGGCAGCGGGGCGGATGCGGACCTTGGCGGCATCGCGTGCCCGGCGCAGGATGAAGTCGACGACCGCCGGGTCGTCGACTGGCGGATTGGTGTCGGGACGGGTGACAAGTGTCGTCACGCCCCCCGCGGCGGCTGCGGCGCTGGCGCTGGCGATGGTCTCGCGATGCTCGGCCCCTGGCTCGCCAACGAAAGCCCGCATGTCGACGAGGCCCGGCGAAAGGACGTCGCCGCGACAGTCGACGATCAGCGCCGCGAGGGGCAATTGGTCCCGCGTGACCTTGGGCCCTACTCCAGCGATGAGGCCATCGATGGCCACAAGACCGCCGCGCGTCTCGGTCTCCTGAACGGGATCGATGAGACGCGCGTTGAGGAAAGCGATCGGCGGAGCTGAAGTCATGAGCCGCGTCGTTGACTAACGGGCGGCCCCTGTCAGCGCAAGCCGCCCGAGGCGTAATGACGGAGGTTCGGTCTCGCCTGCGCTCTTGCCTGCGTCGCCAAAAGCGGCTAGAGCCCGCCGTCGCTTAGGGCTTGCTGTCGCGGCCCTTAAGCTAGACCTGCGCGCCCGTAGCTCAGCTGGATAGAGCACCAGACTACGAATTTGGGGGTCGGGAGTTCGAATCTCTCCGGGCGCGCCACTTCCGAACAAAACTGGGAACTCCTGCCGGACCGCTGCCGCCGCTGGCGGCGACGAGACGTTCGAGGACGCCCTTGCGGCCCCAGATGCGGATCTCATCGTCGTCGACTTCGACTTGGTCGATGACCGAGCGGATGTAGGCGCGGCGGAACGGCGTGTCGCCGGTCTGGACGTTTGAGCGCATCGTCTCGACAAATTTCGCGATCTTCTCATCCGTAATACGGGCGCGCGGGTTTGTTTCGGTCACAGCGCGGTCATAGGCGATCTGCGCGAGGTCCCGTTCGGTTTTGACGGCGGCGACCCGGTCTTTGAACGTCTGGTCGTTAAGGTCGGCGACGCCGCTTTCGATGGCGGCATAGAGGCGGCCGAGACGACTTTCGGCGTCGCTGATTTTGGCGCGAAGGGCGGACAGACGTGCGGCGTGATCTTCACTTTTTGCCGCTTGCCGTTCCATCAGGCCGGCGAGGAGGTCGCCGACGCGCTCGGGTGTGAGCAGGCGGTCAGCGAGTCGATCTGTCACCAGCCGGTCAAGCTTGTCCATCGGGATCGAGCGGCCCTTACAGGCGCTCTTGCCCTGCCGGGCGCAGGTTGAGCAGGTGTAGTAGCGATAGCGTCCGGTCTTGCCTGTACGCAGCGTCATTCCGCCGTTGCACCCGGCGCAGGTGGCGATGCCGGTAAGGAGAATCGGACCGGTGACGACGCGCGGTGGCAGGATCTTCGGGTTTCTGGATTTGAGTGACGCCTGCACGGCGTCGAACGTTTCTGCGTCGATAATCGGATCGACGGCGACCGGAACGTGATCCGCTTCAGGCTTGGCCGTGCGAGTCTTCCAGACTTTCCGGTTGAAGCAGTGCTCTCCTTTATAAGTAGCGCGCGTCAGAATCCCATGCAGTTGGCCGATGCCCCAGCGCGCGCCGAGGCGGGTGCGGTGGCCGTGTTCGTTAAGCCAGCTTGTGACGGCTTTGACGCCCATCGGGCCGGTCGTGCCATCGCCCTCGCGGAATAGCTTGAATATCAGCCGAACGACCTCAGCTTCGACCGGGTCGATGGCGAGGCGCTTTTTGGTCTTCGCGCCGCGCTGCTCAGCGGCGACGACGGCGTAGCCGTAAGGCGCTTTCGAGCCGTTCCAGAAGCCCTGCCGAGCGTTTTCCTGCATGGCGCGGAGCGTGTGCTTGGCGTTTTCTTTCGACTGATACTCGTCGAAGAGTGCGAAGACCTGCCGCACCATCATGCTCATAGGATCTTCGCCGAGATCCTGCGTGATGCTCACCAAGCGGACGGCCGCCTTGCGCAGGCGGCGCACATGCATTTCCAGCGCGAAATGATCCCTGGCAAACCGGCTAAAGGAATGAACGAGAACGACCTCGAACGGCGCGGCGCCGGCGGTTGCCATGTCGAGCAGGCGTTGCAATTCCGGGCGGCGGTCGTCCGTGCCGCTCATACCGGGCTCGACGAATTCGATGGCGACATCCCAGCCACGGGTGGCGCAATAAGCAAGCGCCTGCCGCCGCTGATCGGGGATCGACAAGTCCGATTCCGCCTGCCGCCCGGTCGAAACGCGGAAGTAGAGCGCGGCACGCAGGGGCGCTTCGGTTTGGTCGGGTTTGAGCGCGGCAGCCATCCGGTATCGTCTTCTGCTTAGATTTCCTCAGGCAGCAGTTCATTGCGGCGCTTGTGAGTCGGCCTCGATATTGAGGGGTCAGCGTTTGTTTTCCCCGGCTGAGTGTCTAACCCGTCGGCGATGAGGGCGTGCACGAGCGGCATCAGGAAGGCTTCGACTGCGTCGAGTTCAGCCGGGGTGACGGGGCAGTCACGCGCGAGATCGTCTATGACGCGCCATGAATGGCCGTCGTCTGACGATGGTCTTGTAAATGCCCGGGCCTTCATGAAGGCTATGTGCGGATGCGGGCCTTGAGAATCCTGGCCGCGCATTGGTCATCGCTTCGCCCGTTTCGCCGCGCTGCGATCCGCGCGGGTCCCGCGGCTTGCTGGTCTCGTAGGACTGATCCCGGATCATCAATATGGCAGACCCAAAGGGCTTCTCGCCTGCTCGTCAGAAACGGAGAGAATCGATCGAGTTGGCGAGCAGCACGTCTGCCTTCCGGGGGATATCCCAAAGCTTCGCTTAGTATGGCTATCCAAGCAAGCTGCCGGGCTGCAATGCAATGATGCGCTCGCCGGTAATCGTCTCAAGATACAGCTGAGGAAGCGATCTCTCGAATACCGCCAACGATGTTCTGACAATTGTCAAATACTGGTCGAGATCGCCTCCCTCGACCCGTCTCCAAGTGCTCGGCATATAGCGTACCATAATCGACAATGCATAAAGCAAGCACAGCGCTATAACCCGATGTTGATTTCCACTGAGAGCTGACCCGGGCAGCACGGGTTTTTCCACCGAGAACTGACCCATGTTCGAACCTCGCCCCCTTGACCTACGCGGGGGGCATCGGAGTGATCGACATGGAGTTATTGAGCGTCATCCGACGTTGGCATTATCGAGATCATTTCTCGATCCGAGAGATATCTCGACGCACTGGGCTGTCGAGGAACACGGTCCGCAAGTACCTGCGTTCGGACAGCGTCGAACCGAAGTTTGCCGTCCCAGATCGGCCGAGCAGGCTGGACCCACACGCCGACAAGCTGTCGCAGATGCTGCGGCAGGAGGCGGGGAAGTCGCGAAAGCAGAAGCGGACCGTCAAGCAATTGCACGCTGATCTAGCCGCCCTCGGCTACGACGGCTCGTACAATCGCGTGGCGGCTTTCGCGCGCGACTGGAAGGCAGCCCGGCAGCGAGAGCAGAAGACGACTGGCCGTGGCGTGTTCGTGCCGCTGGCATTCCTGCCTGGCGAGGCATTCCAGTTCGATTGGTCAGAGGATTGGGCGGTCATTGCCGGCGAGCGGACCAAATTGCAGGTCGCTCACTTCAAGCTCTCCTATAGCCGCGTCTTCATTCTCCGCGCCTACCCGCAGCAGACCCACGAGATGCTGTTCGACTCGCATAATCACGCCTTCCGCGTGCTGGGCGGCGTGCCGCGGCGCGGCATCTACGACAATATGCGAACCGCCGTCGACAAGATCGGGCGTGGGAAGGAACGCCAGGTCAACGCGCGGTTCTCGGCGATGGTCAGCCACTTTCTGTTCGAAGCCGACTTCTGCAACCCGGCCTCCGGGTGGGAGAAAGGGCAGATCGAGAAGAACGTCCAGGATGCTCGCCATCGGCTCTGGCAGCCGGCGCCCAGCTTCCCCTCCTTGGCGGCGCTAAACGACTGGCTGGAGACGCGCTGCCGGGAGCTTTGGGCGCAGACCCCACACGGGTCGCATCCTGGCATGATCTCTGACGCCTGGTCTGAAGAAGCCCAACATCTGATGCCGCTTCCCAGGCTATTCGACGGTTTTGTCGAATACGCCAAGCGCGTCTCGCCGACGTGCCTGATCCATCTGGACCGCAATCGCTATAGCGTGCCGGCGTCCTTCGCCAATCGCCCGGTCAGCGTGCGGGTCTATCCCGAGCGGATTGTCGTCGCCGCCGAGGGGCAGATCATCTGCGAACACCGCCGAGTCTTTGCCCGCTCTCACGAACGAACGAGTACGACGACCGTTTTCGATTGGCGGCACTATCTGGCGGTCATTCAACGCAAACCAGGCGCACTCCGCAACGGCGCGCCGTTCGCCGAACTCCCGCCCGCCTTCCGAACTCTGCAGCAGCGCATGCTCAAGACGCCCGGCGGCGACCGCGAGATGGTCGAGATTCTGGCTCTCGTCCTCCAGCACGACGAGCAGGCCGTGCTCACTGCCGTCGAACTCGCATTGGAGGCAGGCGCCCCAACCAAGACGCATATCCTGAACGTGCTGCACCGATTGATCGACGGCAAGCCGATCGACCCACCAGCCGTAAAGCCGCCCAATGCTTTGACGCTCACCACCGAGCCGCAGGCCAACGTCGAACGCTACGATGCACTGCGCAAAGTCCGGGAGGCGCGCCATGCGTCATAATCCCGCCGCTGGCGCGATCACCATCATGCTACGCAGCCTCAAAATGCATGGCATGGCTCAGGCGGTCGGCGAGTTGACCGAGCAAGGCTCCCCGGCCTTCGAAGCCGCTTTGCCGATCCTGTCGCAGCTTCTGAAAGCGGAGACGGCCGACAGAGAGGTCAGATCAACGGCCTACCAGCTCAAGGCGGCGCGCTTTCCGACGTATCGCGACCTCGCCGGGTTCGACTTCGCCAGCAGCGAGGTCAACGAGGCGCTCGTACGACAACTCCATCGTTGCGAGTTCCTGGAAGATACTCACAATGTCGTCCTGGTCGGCGGCCCCGGCACGGGTAAGACGCATCTCGCTACGGCGATCGGCGTCCAGGCCATCGAGCATCACCGCAAGCGCGTCCGGTTCTTCTCCACGGTCGAACTCGTCAACGCTCTCGAACAAGAGAAGCTTCAGGGCAAACCCGGCCAGATCGCGGCGCGGCTCACCCATTCCGATCTCGTCATCCTCGACGAACTCGGCTACCTGCCGTTCAGCGCCTCCGGCGGGGCATTGCTCTTCCATCTGCTGAGCAAGCTCTACGAGCGCACCAGCGTCATCATCACGACCAATCTCAGCTTCGGCGAGTGGGCCACCGTGTTCGGCGACCCGAAGATGACGACCGCGCTGCTCGATCGTCTTACCTACCGCTGCCACATCCTCGAAACCGGAAACGACAGCTTCCGCTTCAAAAACAGCTCGGCGAATGCCGCCAAACCCGCAAAGGAGAAATCTCGGAACTTGACGAACGCCTGAACCCGAAACCATCATCAAGCCGGGTCAGTTCTCAATGGAAACCCCGGGTCAAATCTCAGCGGAAATCGACAGCTTCACGCTTGCCAGACAGACCGGTGCCAAAAACGGCTGAAAAAACGGAACCGGACGATGAGGGAGGATAACTTTGGAGCCGCGTTCGCGACAAAGCGCTGGGTTGGCCTAGCAGACCAAGGTTCGGTCGACCGCGATGAGCAGCGAACGGCTATTGAAGAGCGATCTCTTCAGCCGCAGTGCCGGCGTTGAGCAACCGAAGTCGCTGAAACACCCCGCGTCTGACGGACTCCGCGACCGCACCCGGAAAGCCAGGAGGCAAGGTTTCGATGACCGCGTCGATCGTCTGGAGAGCGCGAGCGGCGAGATCGTCGAGTATCGCTTGAACGAGCAAATTTGCGACGCCCGAATTACCCGCAGTTTGCATAAAATGGCGCGGCACGATGTCTGCGATCTCATAGTGGCGGTTTGTGCCGACCGACATTGCGAGCTTGAATTTGTTGCGCCGGATCTGGTTGGCGTCGAGGCTTGGCTGCGCCGTCAGGACGTCATAGAGCGGCGTCATTGAAAACCGTCCGCCTGGCCCTAGAAAGACGCTGAAATTCTTCGCGTGGCCATCGGTCGCGCCGATCAGCCAGAACACGATGTTGGCCCGCAGGAATGTGGCGATATCCTCGATAGGCCGGTCGCTTCCCTTGAGAAGCTCCAGAATATCGCGCACCCCCGGCCCGCCATCGGACTGATATTTCCGAGTCGATGGAATCGACAAGGCCTGGCATGTATCTTCCTGTGGCCGGCGTAGTAGGCGGCCGTCCTTTGTCCAGAGACGATCGAATCGTTGGACGACCAATGTGCGACGGTCGCTGAAGTCTGCAATTTCCGCGGTGGCGGTCGGGACGCCGAGAGCCGCCAGCAGCCTTAGGCAGAGATATTCGTTCTCAACACTGTTTGACAGGTCGACGCCGTTCGGCAGCGTGCCGATTTGCGGTTTCAGGATATGCGTAGTGGCGGTGGTACCCGTGGGTTTGAACCACCGGCCGTCCTTGCGCAGCAGCGCGGTTTTTTCCTGTGCGCCTGCGATCGAGATCCGGAAGTCTACATCCTCGCTCATGCCCAGCGGGGCCGATGCGAGGTTCTTGATGATGTCCGCGATGTCTTCCTCAGAGACCGCTTTGCCGTCGGCGCTGCCGACGGGACCAGGATCGATGCCGTCCGGCAGAAACTGGAGCGCGCCAACACAGTCATGGCCGAGGGCGGTCAGCAGGCTGTAGGCATCCGTGCCCTCCGCGCCAACGCGTTCCGCGACACTCTTCCTGATCGGATCGCTGTCGGGCAGCAAGTTATCGAAGACATTGATGACCGGCGTCCCGATATAGCGATCCTCGCGGAGTGGCAGCGACAGCGAAATCGGGAAGGTCGAGTCCCACGCGAGCCAGTCGGCTTCATACCGGAAGTCGATCGCGCCCGTCGCCTCGCGCCTCAACACGCCAACAAGACGGCCATTCAGGAATACATTCAGAGGGACGTGCGCTCGCTTCCGCCCCATCAGAACAGGGCCTCGATGTCGGCCGCGCTGCCCTGACTGCGAGGCCTGACGACCAGTTCTAGGTCGAGGGCCGAGAGGGCCTCCATCAGAGTGTGCAGTTGCACGGCAAGTTCTCCGGCTTCTAGCCGTGAGACCGTGCCTTGCCTCCGATGAATTTGCTCGCCCAAAGCGCCTTGCGTCAGTCGGGCCTGTTTGCGAGCCCGGCGCAAGATAGCGCCAAGCTGTTTTTCTGTTCGGGCAATCTGTTCGGTCATCTAAGCCTCCGGGGATTAATATACGCGAAAGCGTATAATTTGTCAATATACGCGATAGCGACTAATTTGTTTATATACGCCTTCGCGTATAAATTCTTATTATACGCGAAGGCGTCTAAATTTCAGAAGCGCGCCATGCGCCGAGTCTATGCCGGCTCCGCCACGAGCCGCGATGTTGGCAAAGCAGTATCTTTTCTCTCCAAATTTCTCTGATTTTCTCTATACTTGCTCCGCCTGTAGTAAGGAAATTTGACGATGAGCGAAATTCTCACAGTGCGTGAGGTAGCTGCCCTGCTCAAAATCAACGAGAAGACAGCGACAAGCTGGCGGCAAAGGCGAGCTCCCCGGGTTCAGGGTCGGTGGCTCATGGCGCTTCGATGCGAGGCCGCCTCCACTAATTAGCGGTATGCAAAGTGCGCCATATTTTGGTACATCTTATGGCCCGTTTGCGCGCGGTCGAATCGAGGTCGGTTTCTAAGGCTGAAACTCCGTGCCGTAGATCTCAATCGGCCTCCCGCACTTAGCGCTCGTGCGTCCGTAGGTCGATCGTGCGCCATTGCGCTGATCGAATTTCTCGCGAGGTACGGTAGAGAGCGGGCTATTCCGCTCAAACTTGGCGATACCGTCAGGGGCGCGCCGTGTATCGCGGTTTGAATTGCGCGGCAACGGCGCGTTGATAAAAAAGGTTATGTGAAGCCGAGGGGGCGAAATTGACCACGGAGTACCACGCGAAGCTGTTCGCGCACGAGCTTACCCGGCAGCGATCCGTCGCTGACTCCGAGAAGCTCGCCGGTGCCTTGATGGACGCCCAGGTCGATCTCAATCCCCACCAGGTCGAGGCTGCCCTGTTTGCGTTTAAGTCCCCACTCTCCAAAGGAGCGATTCTCGCCGACGAAGTCGGTTTAGGCAAAACCATCGAAGCGGGCTTGGTGCTCGCGCAGAAATGGACGGAGGGCAAGCCGCGTATCCTCGTCATCACCCCAGCAAATCTCCGGAAACAATGGTCGCAGGAACTCGCCGAAAAGTTCTTCCTGCCTTCTACGATCCTTGAGGCCTGCAATTACAACAAGCTGAAGAAGGACGGCGCCCGCCGCCCATTCGAGCAGAAGTCTCTCGTAATCTGCTCCTTCCAGTTCGCCGCGCGCAATGCTGACGAGCTTATGGTTATTCCTTGGGACCTGGTGGTCATCGACGAAGCCCACCGGCTGCGTAATGTGTACCGACCGGACAATCGGATCGGAAGGGCGCTCAAGGGAGCGCTCGCAAATTCGCCTAAGGTGCTGCTGACCGCAACGCCTCTGCAGAACTCCCTGATGGAGCTTTATGGTCTCGTCAGTCTCGTCGACGACTACGCTTTTGGCGACGCTAAGAGCTTTCGCGCCCAGTATGCGCGCCTTTCAGACGACACCCTGTCGATTTCCGCTGAGATTTGACCCGGGGTTTCCATTGAGAACTGACCCGGCTTGATGATGGTTTCGGGTTCAGGCGTTCGTCAAGTTCCGAGATTTCTCCTTTGCGGGTTTGGCGGCATTCGCCGAGCTGTTTTTGAAGCGGAAGCTGTCGTTTCCGGTTTCGAGGATGTGGCAGCGGTAGGTAAGACGATCGAGCAGCGCGGTCGTCATCTTCGGGTCGCCGAACACGGTGGCCCACTCGCCGAAGCTGAGATTGGTCGTGATGATGACGCTGGTGCGCTCGTAGAGCTTGCTCAGCAGATGGAAGAGCAATGCCCCGCCGGAGGCGCTGAACGGCAGGTAGCCGAGTTCGTCGAGGATGACGAGATCGGAATGGGTGAGCCGCGCCGCGATCTGGCCGGGTTTGCCCTGAAGCTTCTCTTGTTCGAGAGCGTTGACGAGTTCGACCGTGGAGAAGAACCGGACGCGCTTGCGGTGATGCTCGATGGCCTGGACGCCGATCGCCGTAGCGAGATGCGTCTTACCCGTGCCGGGGCCGCCGACCAGGACGACATTGTGAGTATCTTCCAGGAACTCGCAACGATGGAGTTGTCGTACGAGCGCCTCGTTGACCTCGCTGCTGGCGAAGTCGAACCCGGCGAGGTCGCGATACGTCGGAAAGCGCGCCGCCTTGAGCTGGTAGGCCGTTGATCTGACCTCTCTGTCGGCCGTCTCCGCTTTCAGAAGCTGCGACAGGATCGGCAAAGCGGCTTCGAAGGCCGGGGAGCCTTGCTCGGTCAACTCGCCGACCGCCTGAGCCATGCCATGCATTTTGAGGCTGCGTAGCATGATGGTGATCGCGCCAGCGGCGGGATTATGACGCATGGCGCGCCTCCCGGACTTTGCGCAGTGCATCGTAGCGTTCGACGTTGGCCTGCGGCTCGGTGGTGAGCGTCAAAGCATTGGGCGGCTTTACGGCTGGTGGGTCGATCGGCTTGCCGTCGATCAATCGGTGCAGCACGTTCAGGATATGCGTCTTGGTTGGGGCGCCTGCCTCCAATGCGAGTTCGACGGCAGTGAGCACGGCCTGCTCGTCGTGCTGGAGGACGAGAGCCAGAATCTCGACCATCTCGCGGTCGCCGCCGGGCGTCTTGAGCATGCGCTGCTGCAGAGTTCGGAAGGCGGGCGGGAGTTCGGCGAACGGCGCGCCGTTGCGGAGTGCGCCTGGTTTGCGTTGAATGACCGCCAGATAGTGCCGCCAATCGAAAACGGTCGTCGTACTCGTTCGTTCGTGAGAGCGGGCAAAGACTCGGCGGTGTTCGCAGATGATCTGCCCCTCGGCGGCGACGACAATCCGCTCGGGATAGACCCGCACGCTGACCGGGCGATTGGCGAAGGACGCCGGCACGCTATAGCGATTGCGGTCCAGATGGATCAGGCACGTCGGCGAGACGCGCTTGGCGTATTCGACAAAACCGTCGAATAGCCTGGGAAGCGGCATCAGATGTTGGGCTTCTTCAGACCAGGCGTCAGAGATCATGCCAGGATGCGACCCGTGTGGGGTCTGCGCCCAAAGCTCCCGGCAGCGCGTCTCCAGCCAGTCGTTTAGCGCCGCCAAGGAGGGGAAGCTGGGCGCCGGCTGCCAGAGCCGATGGCGAGCATCCTGGACGTTCTTCTCGATCTGCCCTTTCTCCCACCCGGAGGCCGGGTTGCAGAAGTCGGCTTCGAACAGAAAGTGGCTGACCATCGCCGAGAACCGCGCGTTGACCTGGCGTTCCTTCCCACGCCCGATCTTGTCGACGGCGGTTCGCATATTGTCGTAGATGCCGCGCCGCGGCACGCCGCCCAGCACGCGGAAGGCGTGATTATGCGAGTCGAACAGCATCTCGTGGGTCTGCTGCGGGTAGGCGCGGAGAATGAAGACGCGGCTATAGGAGAGCTTGAAGTGAGCGACCTGCAATTTGGTCCGCTCGCCGGCAATGACCGCCCAATCCTCTGACCAATCGAACTGGAATGCCTCGCCAGGCAGGAATGCCAGCGGCACGAACACGCCACGGCCAGTCGTCTTCTGCTCTCGCTGCCGGGCTGCCTTCCAGTCGCGCGCGAAAGCCGCCACGCGATTGTACGAGCCGTCGTAGCCGAGGGCGGCTAGATCAGCGTGCAATTGCTTGACGGTCCGCTTCTGCTTTCGCGACTTCCCCGCCTCCTGCCGCAGCATCTGCGACAGCTTGTCGGCGTGTGGGTCCAGCCTGCTCGGCCGATCTGGGACGGCAAACTTCGGTTCGACGCTGTCCGAACGCAGGTACTTGCGGACCGTGTTCCTCGACAGCCCAGTGCGTCGAGATATCTCTCGGATCGAGAAATGATCTCGATAATGCCAACGTCGGATGACGCTCAATAACTCCATGTCGATCACTCCGATGCCCCCCGCGTAGGTCAAGGGGGCGAGGTTCGAACATGGGTCAGTTCTCGGTGGAAAAACCCGTGCTGCCCGGGTCAGCTCTCAGTGGAAATCAACACCCACGCCGGCGAACCAATCCCAAAGGCGGCGAGCGCCGCGATTATGAGCCCGCTTCTCATGTACTTCATTGGACGTCCTCCACGAACCTCTGTCATTGATCCGGCCGCCTTCTTGGAACGGCCTTCATGCTACGCGGCCGCTGCTGGATCCTCGGAGATGGAACTCTGGCGCTCGGCGAGGGCGGCACGCAATTCTTCCACAGTGCGAACGGGTCGGGTCGCCGCGCCCATATGTTCAGCTTTCCGGGGCGCAGCCACCTTAAGACGACTGTTCGCGTCGTCGATGGCATGCTGATATTGCGGCAGCCACGCCGCCTGGGCGACGATCATCTCGTCGACCATCTGCCAGACCTCCTCCGGGGTGCAGATCGCGCCGACCAGTGGATCATGCAGAGTCGCCAGTTTGAGAAGATCGACATCGCCAGTCACCGCCGCCTCCACAGCCATGCGCTGAACATTGATGCAGGCTGTGCAGGTCGCGGCGCAAGCAAGAGGCAACCGCAAGTTGGCCGACATACTGACGCCGAACCGATCGACGAAACCGGTGGACTCCACAATGGCGTCCTCGGCAAGATTGGCAATGACGCCCTTGTTCTCCACATTGAAGTGCCCGCGATAGACTCGGCCGGTTTCAAGCGCTTCGATGATGTAGCTTGCGTGCTCGTCTGTTCGGGCCGCGACATCGAGTGGCCGTTTCGCCCGTTCGAGAAAAGCCGGAAACTCGTTCTCGAACCAATTGCGTGTTTCGAGACAATAGCGGAGATAGCCGCCGGTCTCCCCATGGATCCACTCGGACATATCGATCCAACGACCTATTTCCTCGGGTCGTTTACGGTACCATGGCAGATATTCCGAGAGATGACCGTTGCTCTCCGTCGAATAGAAGCCGAACCGTCTGAGAACGTCGATCCGAACCTTTTCTTGCCTGGAATAGACCGAATGGCGTTCGAAGGCGGCGAGCAACTCGTCGCGCCCAACGGGCCGGCCCCGGAGGCGCACGTCGATATACCAGGTCTGGTGATTGATCCCGCTGCAGACATATTCGACGTCGCGCGGATCCTCAGCGCCGAGAACCTCCGCAATTTGGCGCCAGCCATGCTGAACGCCATGGCATAAGCCAATCGTGTCGACTTTGCCGTGATGGATCGCCGCCCAGGTATTCATCGCCATTGGATTGGCGTAGTTGAGGAGTCTGGCGCCAGCTTCGGAGACCTCGCGGATGTCTCGACAGATATCGAGCACCAAGGGATCGATCGCTGACCATAAAGGATGCCGCCGGCGCAGATCGTGTCCCCGACGCACTGATCGACGCCATATTGGAGCGGAATCCGGATGTCGTCGGAGAAGGCGGAAAGGCCGCCAACTCGTGCGCAATTGACGACATATCGCGCCCCTTCGAGCGCCCGCCTGCGCTCCAGGGTCGACTCGATACGCGTCGGCAGTCCGTTTACGTCCACGATCGTATCAAGGATCTGCCGCACCATACCGAGATTGCGTTCGTCGATGTCGGTCAGCGCGATGTCGATATCCTGAAGCTCCGGCACACAAAGCACGTCTGTGACGAGTTTTCGGGTGAAGCCCACGCTCCCCGCACCGATGATTGCGATCTTTAGTCTCGACATAGGCGCACTTCCCTATTGTGAACGACGGCGCCAACTGTTGGCGGGCCTGCCTTAGTTAGCAGTCAGGCAGCGAAAGAGCGATTTTCACTCATCGTCAAATCTATTCAGAGTGCTAGTATCTACCGGGATAGAAGGAGGGAAGAGGAGCAATGTGCTGTGACGGGTAATTCTGTGCTGGAGTCAATGAAGCTTCGCGGGCCTGGTCGCTGCGCCGTATCGTTCGCCCGCAGTCGTGATCGTCTGCACGTAATGCCGACAAGCACCGGCTACGAGATTGCGACGGATCCTTCGTACCACTGGAACGGTCAGCAACGAGGGCGCACGCCATTCTCGGTCCTGCAAATCACGCTGTCCGGAACCGGACGTCTCCAATATGAACACCACCGGCGCGTCATTGGACCGGGCGAGACGATGCTCGTCGTCATCCCCCATCAGCATAGATACTGGGTTCAGCCCGGAGATCGATGGGAGTTCTTTTGGCTGGCGATGACGGGACAGGAAGCTCTGCGGTTGCATCGCGCTATTCTCGCGGCTGCGGGCCCCGTATTTCGTTTGCGGTGGGAGACCGTCGAGCGCCTCGCGGCGATCAGTCTCGACCTACGCGATGGCAAAGCCACGCGTCCGTGCGAGGCCGCTACCCTCGCCTACGAGGCTACGATGAAGCTTTACGACGATGTGCTCGGCGGCGACGAGGGCGCGCAGGCGTCGCGCGGGCAAATTCGGCGCGTGATCTCTTATGTTCGCAATCACCTGCACGAGCCGCTCGACGTGAAGAGTCTTGCCGACCAAGCCGGTCTGAGTCGCGCCCACTTCACGCGCGTGTTTATCGCGTCAGAAGGCGTCTCACCGGCGGAATACGTCTTCAATGAGCGCATGCGCCGCGCCGCGAGCCTGCTCGTCAACAGCGGGGCAAATGTCAAACAAGTTTCGCGCGATTGCGGATTTGATGACCCCAACTACTTTGCAAAGGCGTTTCGCAAGAGTTACGGCGCGAGCCCAACGGAGTACCGGACGACTGGAATGTACTCCAATCTTGTACGGCCGGGAGCAGCCTCGGAACGCGAGTCCGTATGAGGCCTCGCGGAGCGCCGATGCAATCTGCGAGCGCCTCGCCTCGAGCAGACGCTTCACGCGTCCATTGACACCGTGGAGTTGTTAAGTTGACGATGATCGGGGCCGACACTTGGCTGTTCCCTTGCAGAGTGGGGCATCGCATGAGACTCGCTGGCCACGTCGCGGTCGTCACCGGAGCCGGCCGAGGGATCGGTCGATCGATTGCGCTCGCGCTAGCAAGCGAAGGCGCCAAAGTGGCCTTGGCGCGAACGGCGGCCGAAATCGAAGCGGTGGCGGCGGAGATCAACACGGAAGGCGGCGTCGCCAAGGGCTTTCAGCGATGTCGTCGATCTCCAGTCGGTCACCAAGGCTTTCGCGGCGATCAAGGCCGGCCTGGGTTCGGCAAGTCTTCTCATCAACAATGCTGGCTCCTTTTTCGCGATTGGCCCCAGTTGGGACGCCGCCGCCGAGGACTGGTGGCGCGACGTCGAGACCAATGTTCGTGGGACCTTCAACTGCAGTCGGGCGCCGCCGGCCGTAACCCCTCGTCGACCTTAGACCGCGTGGACCAGACCCGCTTTCATCGATAGCGCTTCTGGTTCCAGCGATGCCCGAGCAGAGCCAGAATGATGATGAGGCCGTTGAAGAACTGCACGTAGAAGCCGCTCAAGCCCGCCGCAACGATGCCGCTCTGGATGAAGGAGACGATGAGCGCGCCGATTGCGCCGCCCGTGATGGTGCCAATGCCGCCCCAGGTTGGGGTGCCGCCGACGAACACCGAAGCGATGGCGGGCAGAAGATATCCGTCGCCGGTGGTCGGCCACCACGTGTAATTCACCATTGTCGAGAAGACGCCGGCGATCGCCGCCCCGACGCCCATGAAGACGAAGGTTGAGATGCGAACGCGCGCGACATTGATCCCCATCTGGCTAGCGCTGTCGGGGTTGTCGCCAACCGCCCGGACCCGCGCGCCGAACCGATGCCGGTTGAACAGCAGTCCAGCGAACACGACAAACGCCAGCGCCCAGAGGATCTGCACGGGGAAGCCATAGATCTGACCCGAGACCACCGTGCCTGCGCTTGTGTCCTGCAGTTCTAGAAGAGCGATCGACTTGCCCTGGGTCACGATCATGATGAGGCGCGCAACATAAAGTTCATGCCGAGCGTGGCGATCAGCGACGAGAGTCCCGCAGTCACGACGAGGCTGCCTACGCAGGCTCCGAGCGCCATGCCCGTCAGAACCGCTGCGACAATCGCGAGGAACGGACTGAGGCCCACATGGACGACCAGCGCGAAGATCCAGGCCGAGAAGCCCATCGTCGCAGGAAACGAGAGATCAATCTCTCCAACCGCGACGACGAAGACCAACGGCGCCACCAGGCAAAGCGCGACCGGCAGGGTCACGAGCACCGAGTCGTAGATCGGCCAGTGCAGGAACACGGACGGGCTCGCCGCCATGAAGATCGCGATCATGATGACGAAGACGGCAAGCGTGCCGAGCGCGGCGCGATTGCGGTCGGCGAAGCGCCGCAGCGCGCTATCTGGCGGCGCGCGACCGGTCGGGAGCGCGCTTCCATCGGTTCGAGGGAGGCGGTCACTTGGCGGCCTCCGGCGTATTTCCGGCCGAAGCGCGGATCTCGATTCCGTGTGGATGCGCGAGCCGCTCCATATAGGCGATCAGACGCTCCGGCGCGCCAATCTCCTCTTTAGTCGCCTGCAGCGCGATCGTGCCTCGATCCATAACGACGAAACGTTCGGCGATATCGAAGACGTGATGAATGTTATGGCCGATGAACAGTACAGAGCGTCCCCCGGCGCGCATCGCGCGGACGAAGCGGAACACTTTCTCGGTTTCGGTAAGCGAAAGGGCCGTCGTCGGTTCGTCCATCACAACCAGGTCGGCCTTGTTGTAGATTGCGCGAGCGAGCGCGACGCCTTGCCGCTCGCCGCCCGAAAGCTGCCCGACGATCGAGTCGGGCGTGAACACCTTCGAGGTGAAACCGATCTCGCGCATCAGCCGCTCGGCCTCGGCGCTTTCGCGTCTGGCGTCGAGAAAGCCGAACGCTCTGGTCACTTCGCGGCCGAGGAAAATATTGCGCGTGATCGTCTGCTGCACGCAGAGCGCCCGGTCCTGAAACACGGTCTCGATGCCCGCGTTGCGCGAGCGCGCCGCATTCCAATGGGTCTCGCGCTTGCCGCGCACGAGGATTTCCCCGCTCGTTGGCTCGATCGCCCCCGAGAGCATCTTTATGAGGGTCGATTTTCCCGCGCCATTGTCGCCGAGGAGACCCACGACCTCGCCTCGGTCCACATGGAGGTTGACTCCGCCGACCGCGAAGACGCGGCCGTAGCTCTTGGCGATGTTTCTCAGTTCGATCAGTCGTTCGCCCATGGCCGGTCTCCCCGAGCCGTGGGGTCTCCGGCAGGCGTGGAAGCCACGCCGGAGACGCCCGAATGTTAGCGGAGGCCCTCGATCGCGAGATCGGCGACCGCCTTGTAGTTGTCAGGCGTCACGAAACCCGCGCCGGTGTCGACGTTGATCGGCGCGAGCCCATATACGATCTGCTGACAGAGGCTCAAGATCGGCAGATAGCCCTGCTGGAAGGGCTCTTGATCCGCGGTCAGTTGCACCCAGCCGCCCTTGAACGCCTCGACGATCTGGGGGCTTGTGTCGAAGCCGACGTTGATGATTTCGCCCGGCTTCTTGCCGGCGGCTTTCATGTAGGTGGCGGCGTTGCCGAGCTCCTGCCCGCCCGGGTAGACAATCGCCTTCGCGGTCGGGTTGGCCTGCAAGGTCGCGGTGACGACCGGGATCGCAAGATTCGGGTCGGTCGCCCATTCGGGCGGCGAGTTGAGCTTCACCACCTTAACGCCGGCTTCCTCAAGCGCGGTCGCCGTGCCGAGCTCCCGCGCCGCCCGGATCGAATCGTCGAAGCCGCCGAGCACGACCGCCACATCCCCTTTTCCGAGGCCGAAGCGTTTCACCATCTCGACGCCTAGCGCATGGCCCTGCGGCGCCTGCTGGGCGCCGATGTAGCCTCCGCCGACCTTGTCGACCGCCGCCGGCACCGGCACGTTCTGGTACATCATCCTGATGCCCGCCTTGGCGGCTTGCTGCGCCAGGGGTAGGATCGCCGCTTCGCCAGGATGGCCCATCATCGCGATGCCGTCGGGGTGGGCGGCGACCGCTTCGCGCAATTGCTGCGTCATCTTCTCGTTCTGCCAACCCGAGAAGACATAGTCGACCTGAGCGCCCGTATCGGCGGCGGCCTGTCGCGCTCCGTTATAGACGATCGTGCCGAAGGCGTCGCCCTCAGCGCCACCAACGAAGAAGCGCAGATGGACCTTGCTGCACCATTTGTCGCGCAACGCCGCCGCGTCCGCGCCGCCCGTCGCTGCCATCAGGGCCGCGCCGCCGCTTGCAACCAAGCACGGCTCATCGCGCCACAGCCGACAAGGGCCGCCCTCAACTCCATCAGCGCTTCTCTCCTCGGTCTTGCCCAGCTTGCGTGGATGACCGTAAACGTTTACGAAACTAGTAATGGTTAGCAGGCTTGTCAAGTCGACCGACGCGCCTCTAAGACGCGATCGTCTGGCCACGCTGGCTGACTGCAAAGCTCAAACCGCCCTCAGGGCGAAGCAATGTCTTGATCGGAATTCGCGAACTCGCTCGGCATCTCGACATCTCGATCGGCACCGTGTCGCGCGCGCTCAACGATCGCGCCGACGTTAACCCGCTGACGCGACAGCGCGTGCGCGAGGCCGCCGCGAAACTCGGCTATTCGCCCAATCAGTCCGGTCGCAGCCTAAGGCGCGGAAAGACCGATCTCGTGGCAATGATCGTGCCGGGGGGATCGGACAACACCTTGATCAACACGGTTTTTCTCGCCGTCCTCGATGGGCTGAGGAGCCGCCTCAGCGAGCAGGGGCTTGACCTCGCGATCTTTCTAGAGGGCGGCAGGGATGATCGTCTCGAGACTCTGCGCCGGGTGACGGAGCGCGGCTTCGCCGATGCTTTGATCATCGCGGACACGGAAAGCCGCGATCCGAGGGTCGACTATTTGGCGAAGCTGCGCCGGCCATTTGCCACCTTTGGCCGGACACAGGCCTCAGCGAGACACGCATGGGTCGATCCGGATTTCGAGGCGGCGGTCCAGGAGGCGGTGCAGCGGCTCGTCGCGCTCGGGCATCGACGGATCGCGCTTTCCCTTCCGGACCTTCATACTCACTATCTCGATCTCGTCGAGGCGGCCTATCGGCGCGCAATGCAAGCGCGAGGCCTTCCGGTCGCCGAAGGTTGGGACTTGCGGCGTCCGGCAGGCGAGCGGGGCGGTCTCGACGCCGCCGAAGCGCTGCTTGCGGCCGATCCGAGACCGAGCGCGGTTCTGGTCACGGACTCGATGCACGCGGTCGCGCTCTATCGCCGTCTGGACGAAGCCGGCCTGCGGCCAGGTCGAGACGTGTCCATCCTGGGGCTCCTGCCGGAAGCCCGCGCGCAGTACCTCACTCCGAAGCTGTCGGCCTATCAAACGAACTGGGGCGAGATCGGCAAGCGCCTCGGGGACGCCGTGATCTCGGAACTCGCGGGGGCCGCGGCGAAGCAAGCGCCGCAGGATCCAGACGCTCTAAAGGTCCCGCATGACCGGGTACAGTTCAAGACGGCAGTGGAGTTCATTCCTGGCGAAAGCGTGCATCGCAGCGACGGCGCTCGTTGATGGCGGAGCGCTAACGTCAGGAGCCGTGGACGTTGAGCGATTCGAACGATGCGGCAAGGCTTGGCTGTTCACGACGACGCAGATAGTTGATCGACCGACGCAATCAGTTGAGAGAGCCTATGCCATGCGCTGCACGGCGCCGATGAAATCGCCCTCCCCGGCCACGTCATGCCGAGCTTTATGCGCCACCCTTGCCGAGATCGCTGCGTCCCTCGACCATTCCCCATTCTCGTTCCCCCGTTAATTTATGTCGAGCGCGCTCTCGATCTGCGGCTTCTCGATCGCGGCCTCTGCGAAATCGTCGAAAGCCCTCTCCACCACGCGAATGATACCGCCTGATAAGGACCGCGCCTTCAAGCATGCTACGGTCAAACTCTACTTCTACGAAATCCACGATGAGTTGCGAGCTCATATGCGCGACTTCGTCGACGCCTATGGCTTCGCCCTATAAAGCACCACGAAGGATCACGATCTCCGCCAAGGCATCACGGAAAAAGAAACCGGTAGGGGAGCGCGTCGGCCGCTGCGCCTGGTCTGGCGCAAAAGCTCATCAAGATCGCAAGCGCTTCGAACCACCGGGATCTGGTCGGGATCGATGCGCCCCCTCCCGCTTGGTGTGTTCGACCGTGACCTCGCCGGGAAAGCACCGACAAAAAAGGAGGCCGCCACGTTGCCATGGCGGCCTTGAGTTTAGGGAGGAAACGCCCAAGGAGGGCATATGCGGCAAGGTCATGCCGCACCGCAGCAATATCGTCCCTGACCCCAACAATTGCAAGAACTTTGTTTATAAAAAGCTGGGCAATTGTCATAGTTTTGGGCTAACGCCCGATTGGCTGCTTCAATTGGCGAGCGCTGATCACGCATCTGCAAGCTTCGCATTCGGTCATCGGCGCTTCAAAAAAGATCAAGCAACAGGCAAAGCTGGAGTTAAACTTGCCTATGGCGGAAACCGCCGCCAACAGGAGGGAACTGCAATGATTTTACGCAGTCTCGTTGCGTGCCTCAGCCTATCGGCAATTTTCGCCCCGTCCGCGGGCTACGCCGCCGACGCGGCTTCCTGCGCCAAACCGCATTTTTCGGACGTCGGCTGGACCGACATTACTGCCACCACGCAGGTCGCGAACCAGATTTTGTCAAACCTCGGCTACAAACCGAACATCACGGTTCTCTCGGTGGCCGTCACCTTCCAGTCGCTCGAAAACGGCGACATCGACGTGTTCCTCGGCAATTGGATGCCGCTGCAGGAGCCGAGCCAGGCCCCGCTGGTCAAGGCTGGCAAGATCGACGCCGTCACAAACAACCTCAGCGACGCGCGCATCGGTTTCGCAACCTCCAAGGCGGCCTATGATTTAGGCCTGAAGACCTACGCCGACATCGCCAAGTTCAAGGACAAGCTGGACGGCAAGCTCTATGGCATCGAGCCCGGCAGCGGCGCCAACGGCACCATCTCGAAGATGATCTCGGACAACACCTTCGGCCTCAGCGGCTTCAAGCTGGTCGAATCCAGCGAACAGGCGATGCTTGCGGAAACTGCGCACCGGATCAAGGAAGGCAAGCCCGTCGTCTTCTTCGGCTGGCAGCCGCACCCGATGAATGTCGACCTGCCGATGGTCTATCTTCAGAAGGGCAACGACGTTTTTGGGCCGAATGACGGCGGCGCCACGGTCGTTACGCTGACACGAGCGGGGTATGCGAAGGAATGCCCCAATGTCGACCGTTTGCTAAAGAACCTCACCTTCGACTCGGCAATCGAAAACCGACTGATGAGCGATATCCTTGATCAAGGCATGCAGCCCGACGCCGCCGTGCGCGCCTGGATGAAGGCACATCCCGCCGCGCTGGACAAATGGCTCGACGGCGTGACGACGATCGACGGCAAGCCGGGGCTCGCAGCCGTGAAGAGCGGGCTTGGCATTTAGCGCAAACACTGGTCGAACCGCGGTCGTCAATGGGCGCTTGCTCCAGCCTGCGGATACAACCGGAGCGTGAGTTTCGACCGCGAATAAACGCGCGTAAACGCCAGTAAGCGTTAGTAAACGCTAGTAAATTAGCTCGCATTTACTAGCGTTTATTTTTTCGAATCGGGACTTTTCAATGGGTTACGGCCGATTCAAATAAAAAAAGTAACTGCCCAGCCGAGTGGGTCAGGGTGAGATGGCGTTGGCGAGGGCTGTTGGGTTGGCGGCGAGGGCTTTGAGGATGTTCAGGCCCTGTTTTCGTGCGGTTGCGATGACGGAGCGGAGGGCTGCGAAAGCATGAGCGCCCTCGGGGGTCCGGAAGCCGCCGGAGATTTTCATTTTCACCTTCATCATCCGGAGCGCCTGTTCGGCCAGATTGTTGGTGAAGGGAACCTCGAAGTCCACGAGGAAGCGCAGTACGTCGTCTTTGAATCTATGCAGGCGAAGCAGCAGATTGTCTCCGGCCCTGCGTTTCGTGCGGCCGCTTTTGGCGCCCCCTTTTTCGAGGCGGGGAAGGCTGCGATGCCAGGCGAGGCCTTGGCGCAGGGCCTCCCAGTAGCGGGCGTGGAAGGCTTCGAGCACCGCAGGGGAGAGCGCGGTTTTGCCGTTTGCGCGGGCTTCTGCGACCGTCTTGCAGGCGTCGCGGAGACAATCGTTCATGGCTCCGGCCCAAGGCTCCTTGTCGAACTGGATGAGCGCCTTGAGTTCGCGCAAGTGATGGGCGTTGCAGAGCGCATGGACAGGGGGCTGCGCCGCCGTCCCGAGCTTGGCGTAGGATTTGAAGCCGTCGTGGACGACGACGCCCCCTTCGAGGCCTTCGGGCATCGCGCCGCGCTTGGCGCCAGCGCGGTAGAGCGTGAGGGTTTCGGTGGCGACGGTATGCAGCCACTGCGTTTTGCCGCCGATGCGCAGGCCGGTCTCGTCGAGGCAGCGCACGCGCGCGGCGCACACGAGCGCGCCGATCCGCTTCGTGACGGGCGCCAACGCCCCCGCTTCCCGCCGCGTCCATTCCGCCACGCTCGCCGCACAAAGGCTTTCCGCGCCAATCAGGTCGGCAAGCGCCTCGGCCGCGCGGGCCTCGGGAATCAAATGCTGCGCGTGGAGATAGACGGCGGCGGCGCGGACGCGCCCGCCATATTGGACGGGTCTCCTCACCCCTTCGGGAAAAGCCGCCCGGGTCGCTCCGCCGCAGCCGGCGCAGGCATAAACCAGGCCCCGATGCTCGGTGACCTCGATCAGCCGCTCCGGCAGATCGAACACCTGGCGCCGCTCGAGGCCTCGCGCCTCGCCAAGGCTGAGGGCCGAGCCGCAATGACGGCAAGCCGCCGCCGCGTGCGTCACGATCCGGTCGGGTTTGGCCCTCTGGCGCAGGGTCTCGCCCTTGTGGCCTTTCTGGCCCCCGCTCGGCCGGCCCGAAGGCTCGCGAAGGCTCAAAGGCTTCTTCCGCAGACCATCGCTCGAAGGCGGCTTCGAACTCGTCGAACTGTCAAGGCCCAGCCGGCGCCGAAGCTCCGCATTCTCAGCCCGCAACACTTCCAGTTCCCGCTGGAGCGACGCGATCAGGGCTGCGACCTCGGAGGGCAGAATCATCCCCCAAGGCAATCACATTCCGCCCAACCTGACTCCTCCCCAATCCACACAATCCAAAAATCCCTGCCCACCGTGACAAATCCGACTCACCCCCCTGGGCAGTTACTAAAAAAATTCCCTTCTTCCCTTGGCTCGCGCTACAGGTTGTGGGCCAGCGTCTCAAACACCCGCGGTTTCTCGCTTCCCGCCCGCCTAAGAGCGAGCGGGTACTAGATTCCGTCAACATGAATGCATAGCACATATTTCTGATTTTGTGAAGCTGATTCTCGACGCCTCTGTTGAGAGCTGTTGACCGGGAGCAGGGCCAAGCCGTTCGCCTAGCGAGCCATTGGCGCGCAAAGATCCTAATGCAAGTGAATTTCGCTCCGAATATGATGGAATTTCGCGCACTCGCGGGGCTTTTCAAGCGAAAACACGGGCGTCTCTCGTCCCCCGCCAGATCTGGGAATCGTCGCAATGACGATTGCGCTTGCTCCGCCATATTAACAGGTCAAACCGCGTCAGGAACTGCCGTTTCGACCCTTCGCGGTGGTTCGCGGCTCATAGCAGCAAATCCGACCGTGGCCGATAGTGGTCAGTCCGCTTCCGGATAGCGTGGTTAGTAAGCGGACGTGAATTTGTTGGGCGCCGAGACCCGTCAGGGCTTCACGAACCGATAGGCGAAGCGATCGGTCTCGCCCTTGATCGAGGGATCGAACACCTTGACGGAGTGCTGATCGTCCTTGTTAGCGAGCAGGGTGCTTTCCGCGTCCAGTACGAAGCCGGCCGCCTCCACCTCCTCGCGAACGGATGCAGGCTCGATCCGATGCAGCGACTGGGCGTCGCTCGCGCCCGCCCCGACGGCGGCGGCGTGGTCCACGATGACGTAGGATCCACCGGGCTTCAGCCGCTCGTAGACGGCTCGATTGAACTGGGCCGCCGTCGCGCCCCTCGCCTGGATCAGCGCGGTGTGGAGATCGTGGTAGAACAGATGCAGCCACAGGACATCCGCTGGTTGCGTGGCCTCCGGCATCGCCACGAGGTCCGCCGAGACGGCTTCGACGTTCTCCCGGCCCGGCTCCTTCGCAAGCGTCCGCATGCGGCCGACCGGATCGTTCTTGAAATGGGCGACTTCGGCCGGCACAAAGCTGGTGACCCGTCCTTCGGGTCCCACGATGTCGGAGAAGAGACGGGTCCAGTCACCGTCGCCTGGGTAAACGTCGATGACCGTGGAGCCCGCATCGACTCGTGCGAACCGGATCAACTCGGATAGCTTGGATTGGTCGTACATCGGGATCTCCATTACGGTTGGGCATTCGTTGAGTGCGCAGCGTGCAAGGGGGCGATCCGCGGGTGATCCGCCATCCGGCCCGATGGCCGCAGATGGCCAGCGCTATGTCAGCCTGGACGCGTCCTTCTGCGAGGCCCGGGCGAGGGCTTGCGTGTCGATATACTCGCGGATCCTGGTCACTTTGCCGTCTCGAACGGTGATGTCGAAGACCCAATCGTCCTTGAAGGGCTTGTTCGTGGCTTTGATTTTCCCGGTAGCGACGCCGACGACCAGAACCCGGTCTCCCTGCGCCACGAACTCGGGGGGCTTTGGATATGTCGTTTCCACCTCTTCGGACGCCTTCCGAAGCAGAGCCGCCAATTCCGCGTGCCCGCGGTGCGCGCCGGCCAGCGGCCAGCCCTCGCCCGGAATGATCCACTCGATATCTCCGGCAACCAGCCTCAGCAGATCTTGCTTATTCGCGCCGCCCATGGCTGCGAAGAAATCCTTCACAATCTGAACATTCTCTTCGATGCTCATCGACTCTCTCCGTTTTCCTTACGTCGGATTGTGTCCTTTCTAATCGGTGCGAATTCAGATGGCCGAGAAGCCGCCGTCGACGGACAACTCCACGCCATTCACGAAGCTCGAATTGTCTGAAGCGAGAAACAGCGCGACCGCAGCAATTTCTTCAGGACGACCCATCGTTCCCCGCGGGATCAGGGATTCGAACATCCGCTTCGCCTCCGGGGTGAGAACTTGGTCCTGCATCGGCGTGGCGACGGGCCCCGGGCTCAGCACGTTCACCCGGATGTTCCGGCCCTTCAGTTCGTTGAGCCAAGTGCGTGCGAATGAGCGCAACGCCGCCTTGCTCGCCGCATACACGCTGTAGCCAGGAAAACCTTTAACCGAAGCCACCGACCCGGTCATGAAGATCGATCCGCCATCGTTGAACAGCGGCAACGCCTTCTGAACCGTGAACAGCGTGCCGCGCGTATTCAGGCCGAAGGTCGCATCGAAGTGCTGTTCGGTGATCTCGCCGAGTGGGACGGCTTCGCCCATGCCGGCGCTCGCGTACAGGACGTCGATCCTGCCCTTTTCCCGCTTGACGGTATCGAACAGGCGGTCGAGGTCGTCGAGATTGGCCGCGTCACCGCGCACGCCGGTCACGTTCCGGCCAATCAGCTTGATGGCCTCGTCGAGCGCCTCCTGCCTCCGGCCCGTGATGAACACATAGGCGCCTTCTTCAACGAAAAGCTTGGCGCTCGCCAGCGCCATGCCGCTCGATCCACCCGTGATGACTGCGACTTTACCCTCAAGCTTTCCCATGACTTCTCCTGTCGGCTTTCCCCAGTTGCCCCGAGCATTCGTCCTGGGATGGCGTGGGGTTGAAATGGGTCCGACTGCGTCAGGCGTTCAGTGCGGAAGTTCGCACATCGGTGGTGCAAAATCGAACCGGGCTAGCTAATAACTTCAGCCACGGCATGGCGTCCGCGGTGAGCGACGCCCCAGACGCCAGAGCCGCGGCCACGCTTGTCCGAGAACGAGACCCTATTGGATGGTATTGGACAGGGGCTTGGAAGGCGCACCCCGCGGCGCCGGATTGCCCCGTGATCGACTGGGATGACGTTCGCTACTTTCTTGCCGTCGCGCGCGGAGGCTCGGTGCGGGCCGCCGCTGAGGGCCTCGGCGTGAACCACTCGACCGTGCTGCGACGCATCGCCCAGCTCGAGGAACGCCTCGGGGTGCACATGTTCGAAAAGCTGCCATCGGGCTACCGCCTGACGGCTGCGGGCGAGGAGGTGCTGGAGTTCGCGGACCAGATGGAAGCGTCGTCGCACCTCTTGGAGACGCGCGTCTTCGGGCGCGACCAGAGCGTGCGCGGGCTTCTGCGGGTGACCCTGGCGACGCCCCTCGCGACACACCTGCTCATGCCGGACTTCGCCGATTTCGCGCGTCTGCATCCGGACATCGAGATGGAAATCTTGTCGTCCGGTGGGCTGGCAAATCTGACCAACCGAGAGGCCGACGTCGCGATCCGCGTCGTCTACGACCGCAAAACCCTGCCGCTCAATCTTCACGGCCTGAAGGGACCGGAGTTGTTCGGCGGCGTCTACATGTCCTGCGATCGACTAGCCGCGTGGCGTGCGGGCTCGCCTGATCCCATCCGGTGGATCGTCATAAGCATTCATGGAATTCCGGATTGGGCCAGCGGGGGTGAGGTTCGCACCACGGGGGTTCCGTTCAGGACCACGGACGGCGAGGCGCAGATCGCTGCAGTCCGGCAAGGGCTCGGGATCACGACGCTGCCGTGCTTCGTTGGCGACGCCGACCCCCTATTGGTGAGGGCGCCGGGCGCCGACCTGCACATGTACGGAACGGTTTGGCTTCTCACACAGGGGGAGACACGCAAGACGAAGCGCGTGCGGCTCTTCACCGAGTTCGTATCCCGCAGGCTCGCCGCGTACGCTCCGCTTCTGGCAGGGCTGTCCGTATCGCGCGACTGACGCCAGGCAGGTCGCCGTCGACGCCTGCAGGGGACAAGCGCCTGCAGGCGGGCATCCAACGCTATGCCCTCGCTATGGCTCGGTCATATCCATGAGGCAGCGCTCTGTGCAACGCTGCTGTCGCTCCCTAGCCCAGCCCATCGGCAAGTTGATGTCGATGTCCGCTTTGAGGAAAGATGCTTCGGGCATTCAGATGACCGCGGTGGGCGCCAATCGGCCGTAAGCGCGGCGACATCGCTAAGTTCGCCTTCCGCCCAAGGCAGTAATATCCGCGCACTCGATTGAGTTTTGACCCTTGCGGCGGTTCGCCTCTAAAGCCTCGTTCGGCGCGCCGCGGACGGCGGCGCGCCGAACTGGCGCCGGAAGGCGCGCGACAGGGAAGCGATGGCGGAGAAGCCGCTCCGCTCGGCGACCTCGGCGATCGGAAGATTGGTGTCGAGCACGAGGCGTCTCGCCGCGTTGAGGCGCAGCGCGACAAAGTAGGCCCCGGGCGAGGCGTCGACGACCTTCAGGAACAGCGTCTCCAAAGCTCGCGTCGAGACGCCGACGCGCCGCGCGATGGCGGCGATCGTCAGCGGCCGGTCGATATGCTTCTCCATGATCCGGATCGCCTCGGCGACACGCGGCTCGTGCTTCCGGATCCGCCCGAGCGACACGATCGGCTGCGCCTCCGAACCGGTTCGCACCTCTTCGTAGATATAGAGGCTGGCGACATCGAGAGCGGCTGAATAGCCGTTGCGCGCGCGGATCAGCGAAAGCAGACAATCGAGCGCGGGCGTCGCCCCGCCCGTCGTGAAGACCGGCTCATCCACCACGAAACGATCCGGTTGGACGTCCACATTCGGAAAGCGCGCGGCAAAATCCTCAAGGTCCTCCCAATGGGTCGTTGCCCGGCGCCCGTCGAGCAGCCCTGCCATCCCCATGAGCCACGGACCGGATTCGACGCCCCCGACAACGGCCGAGCGCTTGGCGCCTGCGCGCAGCAATCTCAGGACCGGGCGCGTCGCACATCGCATCGCGTCGAAGGCCGCGATCAAGATGAGCGCATCCTGCTGCTGGGTGGAATCGAAGGCGCCGTGCACGGGAATCGGCAGCCCGCAACTTGCAACCGGCGCCTGGCCATCGATAGACGTGAGCTTCCAGCAATAGGCAGGCCGACCCAGCACGCGATTGGCGCCGCGCATGGGGTCGAGCGTCGCCGCGAGCGACAGGAGCGAAAGGCCAGGGAACAGTAGCAGCGTGACGTTGAGCGGCACATCGGAATGAGCAAAGATCATGGCTTCGCACCGGAGAAAACGGACTGCGCAATGAGTTGCGCCACGCTTCGCCTTGCCCGTCAAGTTTCGTGGGGTCGATCCGGAGGTCGCCCATGCCTTTGTCCATGAATTGCGATGTCTTCATCACCTGCGCCGTCACCGGCGCCGGCGACACCGTGGGCATCTCGCGCCACGTGCCGATCACGCCGAAACAGATCGCCGACTCGGCTATCGACGCGGCCAAGGCCGGCGCAGCTGTGGTCCACTGCCATGTCCGGGATCCGGAGACCGGCGCCGCCTCGCGCCGGCGGGATCTGTACCGGGAGGTGACGGACCGGATCCGATCCGCCGACGTCGACGTTGTCCTGAACCTGACTGCGGGCATGGGTGGGGATCTCGTCTTCGGCAACGTTGAAGCGCCCCTGCCCGTCAACGAAAAAGACACCGATATGGCGGGAGCGACCGATCGTGTCGCCCATGTCGCGGAGTGCCTTCCCGAGATCTGCACCCTCGATTGCGGAACCATGAACTTCAATCTCGGCGACTATGTCATGACCAACACGCCCTCGATGCTGCGCGAGATGGCGCGGCAGATGGCGGCGCTCGGGGTCAAGCCCGAGATCGAGGCGTTCGACACCGGTCATCTCTGGTTCGCTCAGCAACTCGTCGCCGAAGGACTGATCGAAGACCCTGTGCTGATCCAGCTTTGCATGGGCATTCGCTGGGGAGCGCCGAACGACCTCGACACGCTCATGGCTATGGTGAACAACGTGCCGGCAGGCTGGACGTTCTCGGCTTTTTCAATCGGCCGCGACGCCCTCGCTTATCCGGCTGCGGCCGTGCTCGCCGGCGGGAATGTCCGCGTCGGGCTCGAAGACAACCTCTACATCGGCAAGGGCCAACTCGCGACCAATGCGCAACTTGTCGAAAAAGCAGCCGGCGCCGTGACCGGCATGGGCGCCCGGATCATGGGCCCGCAGGAGGTCCGCGAGCGGCTCAAGCTGGTGAAGCGCTGAGGAGTCCATAGTGAGTTCCACGAGCGCGAACACGAAATCTCTCGCCCCTATTTCGAGAGCCGCCTGCATTGGCGGCGGCGTCATCGGCGGTGGCTGGGTCGCCCGCCTTCTGCTGGCCGGCGTCGACGTGCGGGTCTTCGATCCGCATCCGGAGGCGGATCGCGTCGTCGGCGAGGTCATCGCCAATGCCGAACGCGCTTATGGCCTCCTGACCGAGGCGCCTCTTCCCTCCCGCGGGCGGCTAACCTTCAGTGCAAGCCTCGACGACGCCGTGTCGGGCGCCGAATGGGTGCAGGAGAGCGTGCCGGAGCGTCTCGATCTCAAGCGCCGCGTGCTTGCCGAAATCGACGCCGCATGCCCGCCGGATGCGCTGATCGGATCCTCGACTTCCGGCCTCCTGCCCTCGGAACTCCAAGCGGGGCTCGCCCACCCCGAGCGACTGTTCGTCGCCCACCCTTACAATCCGGTCTATCTCTTGCCCCTGGTCGAGATCGTCGGCGGCAAGGCGACCACTCGGGCGACCATAGACCGCGCCCGCGCCGTTCTCGACGCCATCGGCATGAAGGGCGTGGTCATCGCCCGCGAGATCGAGGCTTTCGTCGGCGATCGGTTGCTCGAAGCGCTCTGGCGCGAGGCGCTCTGGCTGATCAAGGACGATATCTGCGACGTCGAGACGCTCGACGATGTGATCCGCTATTCCTTCGGCCTGCGTTGGGCGCAGATGGGCTTGTTTCAGACCTATCGCATCGCTGGCGGCGAAGCCGGCATGCGCCATTTCCTCGCCCAGTTCGGCCCCTGCCTGCAATGGCCGTGGACCAGACTCACCGACGTGGTCGACCTCGACGAGGCTTTGATCGAGAAGATCGCCGCTCAGTCGGACAAGCAGGCGGCTGGCCTGTCCATCCGCGAGCTCGAGCGGATTCGCGACGAGAACCTCGTCGGCATTCTGCAATCACTGAAAACGGGCCACGGCGGCGAGGGCTGGGGCGCCGGAAAGTTGCTTGCGGAGTTCGAGGAGCGGCTGCTCGCCCACCGGCCGGTGGCCGCTCCAATCTGAGGCGCCAGTCAACGACAATGGTCTTTGTTGCCAGCAAGCCCAACGGCGACCGCGCGGCGGACTAAGACGCCGCCGGAAATGCCCGCGAAGAATTCTGGGAAAATCCCACGACGAGCTTCGGGGAAAATTTTGAGCTTGAGCGGAACTTTTTCGTTAACATTACGTAACCCCTATGCCGGCCGCTTCACGCCGGCTTCGTGGGGTATGCACAGTGGCGGCGCCATATCAAGCAACATTGTCGCTAGTCTCGATGCCGCTGTGTCTAGCGATTGGGGCGCGACGCTTGGATAAGCTTGGCTTGCGGCACGGCCGGAACAACGCAAAGGCGCATCACTTTGTAGTCCGTTGTTGGTTCCCCGCCGACCAGATCCGGAGGACGAAGCTGGAGAAGCAGGATGCATAAGCCTGTAACTTGGCCCTTGCATAAGCCCGCCGCCGATCCGGGAACCCAGGGTGACGCAACTCTGGACACTCGGCCGCCCCTCGGGTCCAGGTCATCGCATAGAACGGTGGAACAACTCTTGAAGCGCCCGGCTGTCGCCGCCGCCGAGCCGATACTCAACCCGCCCTCGCTGGAATTGATTATCGCGGCCGTGTCGGTTGACCAGCCGACCAGTGAACGGGGACCCGCGTGGTGGAGAAAACCGAAGTTCCTGGTCGCAGGAGTCGCTACATTCGCGGTGCTTGCACCCATTTCGGTCGGGATGGCCGTCGTGATGCTTTCCCCGGACCTGCCGCCACTGACACTTCCGTTTCCTGGCCGCGCGGATCAGGTAGCCTCCCTGCCATCGCCCCCAGCCGCTTTCGGGCTCCCCACGCCCGGAACGAATAGAGCCTCGTCGGAGAAACCGAAAGTCGCGGTTCAGATCGGGGAGCCGGCGGCGCCTATGCGGCCCCAGTCCGGCGCCGACGGGTCCACGCCGCCCCCCGCCACCTCAACAGACTCGAAAGCGTCTGCGGACGCAGTTAGCCGCGTCGCGGCGGTTAAGCCCGAGAGGCCCGCGCCGGTTTTGGAGACGGCGCAGCCAGGGTCGCAGCATGAAACGACTTCGCGTGAGCATGCACTCCCCGCAGCGTCGCCCCCACCCGCCGCTACGGCTTCTATTGCCCCGCCCCCCGCGGCTTCTCCAGCCCCCGCGCTGATAGCGGCGCCCGACTCGAAAGCTCTCGCGGAGGCCAACAGCCGCATCGCGGCGGTCGAGAGCGAAAGGGACTCACTGGCCGCAGAGGTCGCGCGGCTCGAGCGTCAGGAAAAGCGCAGCTCCCCGCAACAGGCCAACCCGTCGCCGCCGCCGGCCGCCGCTGCTTCGCCGGCCCCGCTCCCGGCCGCGCCGCCTGTAGCAGAGTCCGGTTTTAACCTCAGCGCCGCGTCGGCAACCCTGCCGCAAGGGATGCCCACGCGGGTGCTGATCCGCTACGCGCGGAACAGCACGGAGGCTCGACAGCAAGCCGAAAATCTGGCGACCGCGCTGGCGCGCCAAGGCGTTGAGGTAGCCGACCTGCGCGAGAGCGCCGGCGCAATCCGAACCGAGCTTACCTTTGCCTATGCGCCCGACGAGGCGATCGCGCGGAAAGTCGGACGTCTTGTCGACGTCGCGCCGGTGCGCCGTCTCCAGCCTAAGGATGGCCTCATGGTTCGGCCAGGGACGGTCGAAGTCAATCTGTCTGGAGACAGTCATTTGGCGGCGATCAAAACGATTTCAAGCAGGGAGAGTAACCATGAATAAGCGTGTTGTGCCAATTGTCCTCGTCGCGTCCTGTCTCGCCGCCTCAGCGGTGGCTCGTGCTGCGGATTCATCCACGCCCGCGAACAATCCGACCGAGCCCACGAAAACGGATGTTGCGAAGGCCGATGCTGCGGCGCCGGCCGCGCCCGCGCCGCTCGTAGTCTATTTCGACATGGGCAGCACCACGATCCGCAACGAGGACAAAGCCGTGCTCGATCATGCCTCGCGGGCCTTCAACGAAGGCAAGCCGATTGTCATGATCTTGACGGGCACCGCGGACCGTACGGGCGACGCGGCGGTCAATCTTCAAATTTCCGAGCTGCGCGCGGCGGCGGTGCTTAAAGGCCTCATTGCCCGTGGCATTCCGGCGGACCGATTCCAGGTGCTGGCCAAGGGCGAGACGGAGCTGCCCGTCCCCACCAATCAGGGCGTGGCTGAGGCCCAGAACCGGCGGGTCGAGATCACCTGGAAGTGATGGCGCGATGAAGACCGCGACGGGCACTTGCATTGCGGCGATCGCCATCGCGGCGCTCAGCGCGTCTGCGTGCGCCGCTGAAGTCTCGAACCCCGCCGCGCCAACGCCAAAGGAAGACAAGGGCTCGGCGCAGGCGCAGGTCTGGTTCGAGCGCGCTCTGTCGCTGGACATCGGCGCCGAGGGCGCGCCCGACTCCGTCCAGGCTTTTGCGGCCATGCGGCGCGCTGCGGAATTGGGTCACACACAGGCGGAATTCAATATCGCAGCCATGCTCGACAGCGGTCGCGGTACGCCTCGCGACGTGGCGCAAGCCGCGATCTGGTATGCACGGGCGGCCGCCGGCGGCGACCGTCGCGGCGCCTTCAACCTCGGACAACTCTATGAGAGCGGCGAGGGCGTGCCCGCCAATATTGATTTGGCCCGCGCCTGGTACGCCGCCGCCGAGCTGCCAGCGGCTCGCGAACGTCTGGCGGAAACCAAACCACCGGCTAACCGACCAGCGCTTGTGCAGGCGCCGGAGCCTCTCTTTCCCTTGAAAGCAAGCTCGCTCGCGCCCGGCTTGCGACAAGTTGATCTCGTCTGGACGTCGTCGCTCGAACCGGAGGCTGTGCGCTACTTCGTCGAATTCCGTGTCCTTGACGCGCCCGCTTCGCGCGAAGCCTGGAGCGGGTTCGTCGATGTGAGCAGCCTGCGCTTGCCGCTCCCGCCGGGGGCTCAGAATCTGGCTTGGCGCGTCAGCGCTGTGGCGAGGGGCTCGGCGAACTATGCCGTCTCCGGCTGGTCGGTCTTTACGGTCCCTCCGTCGTGACGCGCGACGCCGGCTCCGAAGCCGACTGAGTCTTGATGGCGCTTCGACGCCATCGGCCATGCAGCAGATGAATTGATCGGCGCTGGCCGACGGTGGATCGAAGGACACGGCGTCAGCGCGTCTAAGGCGACACCGGAATCAGCTTACCCACGAACACCGGGGTGCCGGATGGCTGCCCAGTCGGCGATCCGCCCGGCGGCTCGACCGTCACCGCATAGGTCGCGCCTGCGATTACGGCGGGATCGTATGCGGACAGGCTGGCGCCGCGTGGCGTATCCCCGATCACGCCAAGCGAGCGTGGCGCTCCGAGTTTCGCGTCAATGATCCAAAGTTCGTACGCCTTGCCCGGCGGGGGTTGCGCGGCAACGGGGCGAACCGTGAGTTCCTGCTTGTCGAGATTGACGGTCACCTCGATGGCCGGCGAAGCCGCGTCTTTCTGCAGGATCGCCACATACTCATGCGGAGCGGACCGCCTGCTCGTCTCGCGGGCGACCAATCCGATCGCCAGCACGCCGGCGAACAGCGATGCGGCGATCGCCATGGCGCGCCAGCGCCTGATGCTGCGCTCAAGGTCGACAATCGTCCCGTTCACTGGCGCATCGGGGAACGCGCCTCGAATGCGCGCCTCGATTGCGGGCAGAAGGTCGCGCGGCGGCGCTATCTCCGGCGAGGCCTCCGCGAGCGGCGCCAACCGCGCCTCCCAACCCCGGATCGCCTCGTCGAGCTCCGGCTCGCGCAACCGCCGCGCCGCCAACGTCGCCCGCTCGCTCGCGTCGAGGGTGCCGAGGGCATACTCGGCTGCAGCGAAGTCATCATCGGGCGCGATCGTCATGACGCCAGGCAGTCCCTGAGCTGCGCAAGACTGCGATGGAGCCAAGTCTTGATCGTCGGCACGGGCCGCCCGAAGCGCTTGGCGAGCGCCTCGCGGCTTAGGCCGCGGTAATAGGCGAGCAACACGACCGCGCGCTTCTCCTCATCCAGCGCCTTCAAACAATCGACCAGCGCCGCAAGTCCTTCGGACCGTTCACGCGTCGCAAGCGGATCAATCTCCTCCGCCGCGGGCTCGAAGCCTTCCGGCTGATCCTCTAGCGAAACTGGTCTAACGCGGCGGACCTCGTCGAGCGCACGGTTGCGGGCGATGGTCGCCATCCAGGCAAGCGGCGAGCCCTTAAGGGGATCGAATTCGCCAGCCCTTTCCCAGATACGCACATAGACCTCCTGAAGCGCATCCGCCGCCGCGTCGCCTCTTGTAAGTATACGGGCCACAACCCCATAGAGTTTCGCATTTGTCTGTTTGTAGAGCGACGCAAACGCGACCGCGTCACGTGTAGCGATACGGCTTAAGAGATTGTTAAGATCGTCGCTGGCCCCAGTCGGCGCTCGACCGCCTGGCGCTCCTCCCCGGATCGTCATTGCGACATCCTAGATAGCCTTTGGCGCCGGCGCAAACGAGCGCGCCCCAGCGCACGCGAAAAAGGGCGGGCGCTAATGGCGCCCGCCCCGCTGCTACCCCCATGAGCCGTAGGAGGAGGGCTCAGCTCGGCAGCAGTACCTTGTTGATCACCTGAATGACGCCGTTCGACTGCATCACGTTCGGGATCGTGACTTCGGCCTTGTCGCCCTTGGCGTCGATGACCCATAGATGGCCCGCGCCGCGCTCAAAGGTTAGCTCCTCGCCCTGGACCGTCTTCATCATCGCCTTGCCGCCGCCTTGCTTGATCTTGGCGTCGATGTCGGCCTCGGTGAGGCGGCCCGGGACCACATGGTAGGTCAGGACCGTGGTCAACATTTGTTTGTTTTCAGGCTTCAATAGGGTGTCGACCGTGCCAGCCGGCAGCTTGGCGAACGCCTCGTTGGTCGGCGCAAAGACGGTAAACGGGCCAGCGCCTTCGAGCGTATCGACGAGGCCGGCCGCCTTGACCGCGGCGACAAGCGTCGTGTGATCCTTCGAGTTGACGGCGTTTTCGATGATGTTCTTGGATGGATACATCGCCGCGCCGCCGACCATCTTGGTCATCTCGGCAAAGGCTGGCAGGGTGTAAGAGGGCGCGGCGAGGGCAATTCCGGCGGCGAGCGCCGCGGCGCAGTACAAAAGCTTGGCGTTCATGTTCGTCTCCGTTGACCGTTCCAGCCGATCGTTGTCTCGTCCGCCTTCAATGGGCGTGACAGTGTTACGGCGCGGCTTTTGCGAGGTTTCAGCCCCTCGCGAAAAAAATTGGCCTAACAAAAATCGCGATTCAGGCGCGAAACACCGGGCCAAATAGAAGCGTATTGAGGGCCGAGGCCTAACTCGCGCACTGGAGACCTGGATTGACGTCACTCTCTTCCGCCCTGCCCGCGCGCGCTGCTCCAGAGGGCCGGCTCGTCTTCAGACATTCCGCCGTGGTGCGAGTTTGCCATTGGGTCAATGCGATCTGCTTCGTCGTGCTGGTGATGAGCGGGATGCAGATCTTCAACGCGAGCCCGCTCTTGACCTGGGCGCAGACGACCAATTTCGACAGGCCCTTCTTCTCTCTCTCGGCGCGCCGGGACGATGACGGGAACGCGACCGCGGGTCTAACGACGATCTTCGGACACGCCTTCAACACCACCGGCGTGCTCGGCGCCTCGCGCGGGGACGACGGCGATCTGGAAGAGCGCGGCTTTCCCTCCTGGGTGACGCTGCCGGCTGATCAGGATCTGGCGATGGGACGGCGCTGGCACTTCTTCTTCGCCTGGATTCTCGTGCTCAATGGGCTCATCTATTTCGCCAACCTTGCTCTGAGCCGCCACATCCGCGACCTCTGGCCGAGCCTCGCCGACCTGAGAGCGATCCCGCACGCGATCGTCGAACACATTCGGCTTCGGTTTCCCTCAGGCGACGAGGCGCTGCGTTACAATGTGTTGCAGAAGCTCGCCTATCTCAGCGTCGTGATCGCCTTTCCGATCCTCATCCTAGCGGGACTGACCATGTCGCCAGCGGTCGACGCGGCCTTCCCGTGGCTCCTCACCCTGTTTCATGGGCGTCAGGGTGCGCGCTCTGTGCATTTCTTGCTCGCCGCCTACCTTGTTCTGTTCCTGATCGTGCATCTGGTGATGGTGGTGCTTTCCGGTCCCATCAACAACATGCGTTCAATGATCACTGGCCGCTACCGGATCAAGGAGACTCAGCGATGAGCGGCGAGCGTCTCATACGCCCGACCCAGACGCGCCTCACCCGCCGCAGGCTTCTCATTGGCCTCGGCGTTGGCGCTGCCGCCGCGCCCCTCTCGGCCTGCAGCTTCGACACCGGATCGCCCGCCGCGCTCAACATTCTGGAGAAAGCCGAGGCGCTGACCAAGGCCGCCCAGCGCGCCTTGCTGGGGCCCGAAACGGCCATGGCGCCGGAATTTCCTCCCGGCGCTATCTCCGCCTATTTCAAGCCGAACGGCTCGGTCGATCCCGAGGATCCCCAATATGTCGCGCTGCGCCAGGGCGGATTTAAGGACTGGAAATTGGAAGTCGGCGGCCTTGTCGAGCGGCCGATGAAGCTGTCGCTCGCCGATCTGCGCGCCCTGCCCTCGCGCTCTCAGATCACCCGCCACGATTGCGTCGAGGGCTGGAGTTGCATCGGCCAGTGGAAGGGCGTGCAATTGTCCTCGTTGCTGACGACTGCGGGCCTGAAACCACAAGCGCGCTACATCGCGTTTTTCTGCGCCGACACGCTCGAAGAAACGATGGACAACACCGGCCGCTATTACGAGACGATCGGGCTCATCGACGCATTTCATCCGCAGACCATCCTTGCTTACGAGATGAATTACGCAGCCCTCAAAGTCGGCCACGGCGCACCCTTAAGACTGAGGGTCGAACGCCAGCTCGGTTACAAGATGGCCAAATACATCATGCGCATCGAGGCGATTGACGATTTCGCCAAGATCTCGCGCGGCCGCGGCGGCTTCTGGGAGGACCGCGGCTATGAATGGTACGCAGGGATTTGATCGTCGGCGCAGCCAGCCTACGCCTCGCGCGGGTCATGCCCGCGAAAGCGGGTATCCAGAGCGCCCAGCTTTATTCTGTCGGGCGTCGCTCTCTATCACCCGGTGTGATTGTCTGGCGTCAACTCATCCACGCGTATGCGGGCAAGCGCACTGAACTCGCCGTCCGGATACTTTTCGAGGTACGCCCGGACCAGCGCCGGGTTGTCGCTCTCGCGGACCGACTCCCAGAACGACAATTCGATCTCGCGGTCATGCGGATCGCGCATGCTGGCTGCGTCCTGCTTGATCGCCTCGAGACGGACGCGGGCCAGCGCAACGAAGCCGCCTTCGGGATATTGCTCGAGATAGGCTTCGTACTCGCTGGCGAGAATGCTGTTTTTGATCGAGTCCCAGAACTCGATTTCCACGGCCCGCGGGTCGGAAGCCGCTGCAAGAGCCTCGCCTTCAGAGAGCGACGGAATCTCGGCCTCGACATCTGGCGATGGCGCTGCAGCTGGGCTTGATCGCAGCTCTGGCGCTCGCCCGCTCAGGACCAGCCGGTAGACGCGGACGGGCTGCGCTATGTTTTTGACGCTTTGCTCGCCAAGATCCTCGAATTCGAACGGCAGTTTTTTCATGACATGATCGTGGATGCCGCGCGAGATGCAGATCCCGCCGGGATCCGCCAACCCCTCCAACCGCGCGGCAATGTTCACCCCGTCGCCGAAGATATCCCCTTCTTTCAGCATGACGTCGCCGACATTGATTCCGATGCGAAACCGCATTCGGCGATCTTCTTCGAGGTCGTCATTCGAACGGACAAGTTCGTTCTGAATGTCGACTGCGCATTGAACTGCCGCCAATGCGCTGCCGAACGCGGCAAGAATGCTGTCGCCGGCGGTCCCGCAAATTCGTCCCTCGTGCTGCGAGATAAGACGGTCGGTGACCAAGCGAAAAGCCGATAAGGTCGCCAGTGTTCCTTCCTCGTCGATTTCCATGAGCCGGCTATAACTTGCGACATCAGCGGCAAGAATGGCGACGAGTTTTCGCTCGAGGGGCGGGGCTTCCATCTGGTTTCCTACTCGCGCGGCCCGGGCATCGCCGTCATGGCGGCTCTTCGAGGGCGCGCATTTGCGTCACAGCTAAACGCGCTCAGGCGCGAAAGGTGACAAAGGCGACTAAACACACCGCATTGTATCTGATTTGGAGCTGGTCCCATGATCCCAACCCTCGCTCACGTCGCCGATTTCGTTGTCGAGGTTGGCCAGCCGATTACGGTCGGCGAGACCGCGCAGGGCTTGAGGCGCGTAGTGCCGATCACCGGCGGAACCATTCGGGGCCCGAGACTGGAGGGGACGATCCTCAACGCCGGCGCTGATTTTCAAATCATCGGCCTGGATGGCTTCACAAGGCTCGAGGCCCGCTATGTCGTCCGGCTCGCCGATGGCGCGCTGCTCTATGTGGAGAATTCCGGGGTTCGCTTCGGCCCTCCGGAGGCGATGGCGCGCATCGCCCGCGGGGAGCCCGTCGACCCGACGCAAGTTTATTTTCGCAGCACGCCACGCTTCGAGATCGCCGAACCGGCCTACCAATGGTTGACGCGACCTTTGTTCATCGCCTCAGGCGCCCGGCATCCCGACCGGGTCGCTCTTTCGGTATTCGAGGTCGGTTAACGCGCGGCCCCGATCGTGTCGGCCATCACCGCGCCCCGCTCGCCAAGCGGCTTTTCGGAGCCAACCGTTGAATCCTTGGCGGTTTGATGTTCGATCTCGGCGTTAAGCTCGCCGCCGAGCAAGATGACAATGGCTGAGATCCACATCCACATCATCATGCCGACGGCGGCGCCGAGCGACCCATAGGTTGCATTGTAGGCGCCGAAATGGGCGATGTACCAGGAGAAGAGAGCTGAGGTTATCAGCCACCCGATGGCTGAGGTCGCGCTCCCGACCGAAAGCCATTGCCAGCGCGCTTCGGCGCGGCTTGGCCCATAACGATAGATCGCGGCCAAGGCCATCGCCGCCAGGACCAGCAGCAACGGCCACCGCAAAACCGCGAACGCAAGGGCCGGGAGAGACGAAAGACCGACTGCCGAAAAGACGATCGGGGCGATCACCACGGCGGCGAGGGAGCCCATGAGCGAAACCATGGCGATAAGCGTAAAAAGGAGGGACAGCAGGTTAAGCTTCACGAAGCTTCGTTTCTCCTTCTCGTCATAAACGACGTTGAGCGCGTCGATGATCGCCTTCATTCCGGCATTGGCGCTCCAGAGCGCGATGGCGAGGCCCGTTACGAAGCCCAGACCGAGCTTCGCGTCGCCTTTTGCTGTGAGCCGGGTGACCTGTTCGTGAAGAATGTCGACTGCGCCGGCGGGAAGAACGCCTGAGACGAGCGAAAGGTGAGAGTCAATCGTAGAGGCGTCCGCGATCAATCCGTAGAGCGAGACGAACGCCGCAATTGCGGGAAAGATCGCCAGCAACGAATAGAACACGACCCCCGCCGCGACAGCGAGCAGCCGATTGTCATTGATGCTCGCATACACGCGCCAAAGGATGTCCTTCCAACCTCGCCAGGGAATTTGCCACGGAACGACCGCGTGTCGTCCCCTGCCCTGCTCCTTCGCGCGGTTCAGTTGCGCAGCGATCGGCTGGTCGTTCTCGGCTTGCTCCTTCGGCCTCTTTTCAGGATCGACCTGCGACGCCGAAGGCAATTCGCTGGCAGTTTCGCTACTTGCGTCAAGTTGGGGATAGGGTGTCCGGTACGGCGTGCGGATCTTCTCGTAGCTCTCGCTATCCGGCGCCCGTTCCGGTTCTTTACGGCGCACCGCGGCAATCGCAGCAAGGCCCCCATAGACCAAAAGCGGCCATATCCTTCGGTGCTCAGCCATTCCCCTGTCCCGCTCGCCCTCGAATGCGGGCCGGCATCAGCGAGCAACTCGCCGCCGCATTTAAACCCCGAGAGAACGCGCGTTGTTCCAGTCAAATGATTGCTGAGAATCTTGGCGGCCTTAGGGGCAGCGTGGATGCGGCGAGCGGAGCGCAATCCGCTACCGCGCCCCCTGCGCCGCTTTCAGAAAGGCGGCCCGGGAATCTGGCAATGGCTCCCCACGGAGCGCAAACAGGTCGCGGGCGAGAAAGAATCCGGTCAGGCGGAACCCGTCGGCGATCTCCTGAGCGCTCGGTTGCGCTTCGAGCGGCGCGTCCTCGCGCAGGAACGGGGGCAGCGGCAACAGCCGATCGCGCCAGGGCGCCCCGGCTTCGGCGCTCACCGCCCGCCCGGACTTGGGCGAAACATAAACAAGGTCATCGGTTACGCCGGTCGCGGCGCATGAGCTGAGGTCAAGCTGAAACCCGCACTCGGCCAGGATCTGCGCTTCGAACCGGGCGATGAGCGTCGGCGCAAGCGCGCCATCGTCGAGCGCGTCAGCGATGAGGCTTGCCGCCTCGTAAACCGCCTCATGCGGATCGCGCTCGGGCAGCACCCGCACCAGCGCGGCGACATAGTTGATACCGGCCAGCGCCAGCGCGCTTCCCATCAACCTGCCCGCCCGGAGCGAGAGCGGCTCGACGGCATAGGAGCCCAGATGCTCGTCGAGCCGGGCGCGCCAGACGAGGCCGATCGTATTGCCGAGTTGGAGTGTCGCCCGCAGCCGCGCAGACCGTCCGCCGCGCACGAGGCCGAGATGACGGCCGTGCGCGCGGGTCAGCGCTTCGACGATCGTCGAAGCCTCGCCGTGCCTGCGGACCCCGATGATGAGCCCCTCGTCGCGCCATTCCATGGCCGAGCCGCCTTCGCTTACGAAGCGCGAAGATGCGCCGGCGGGGGCACGCGGGCGAGCTTCAAGGCGATGAGAAGCGCGAGCACGGACAGCGCGCCGACGAATGCAGCCTCTCCCGGCCAAGCGCCGAGGGTAAAGACCCAGCCGCCGATCGAGCCAGCCAGGCTCGAGCCCGCGTAATAAAAGAAGAGGTAGAGCGCGCTTGCCTGCGCCTTGCCCGTGTCGGCCCTCAAGCCCACCCAGCTCGAAGCGATCGAATGGCCGCCAAAGAACCCGATCGTGATGACGCCAACCCCGATGATCGTGAGCCACAGGCTATCGGGCAAAGTGAGGATGACGCCGATCGGCATGAAGGCGATGGCGAAGCCGATGACGCGGCGCCGGCCATATCGTCCGGCAAGTTCGCCCATCAATGCCGAGGCGACCGCGCCGACGAGATAGATGCAATACACCAAGCCGATCGTCGTCGGGTTCAGCGAAAAGGGCGCAGCCTCCAGCCGGAACCCGATGTAATTATATGTGGTGACGAAGGCGCCCATCAGCAGGAAGCCCAGTGCGAACAGATACCTCAGGCCCGGGTCGCTGAAGTGTGCGCGAATCGTCGGCAGAAGCGACGGCGACGTCCGCGTCTTCGGCGCGACCCGCCGCTCCTTCGGCAGCGCGAAGGCGAAGGCGATCGCGCAGCCCAACGAAATGAGCCCGACGAGAACGACGGCTTCGCGCCAACCGCCGGCCTCAGCGAACGCGGCGGTCGCCAAGCGCCCGCCCAAACCGCCCAGCGTATTGCCGGCGATGTAGAGGCCCATCGCGAGCCCGATCGCCGAGCGATCCATCTCTTCGACCAGATAGGCCATCGCCACCGCCGGAACGCCGGAGAGCGTAAGACCGGTCAGCGCCCGGAGCGCAACGAACGTCGTCCAATCCGGCGCGAAGGACGCGGCAAGCGTCGCCGCTGCAGCAGCGGCCACCGAGACTGTCATGATCGCCTTGCGTCCAAAGACGTCCGACAGCGTTCCAGCGAAGATCATCGCCACCGCCAGCACGCCGGTCGCCGCAGATAGGGACAGGCTCGCCGCGGCGGGAGAAATCGAAAAGGCGCGAGCGAAGAGAGGCATTAGCGGCTGCACGCAATAGAGCAGCGCGAAAGTGGCGAAGCTGCCGAGGAACAGCGCAAAGTTCACGCGCCAGAACCGCGCCCCGCCCCGCGTAATCAGGGGCGGATCGCCGGCGGGCGCTTTCAATGTCAAAATGGTGGGGCTCGGCGTCACGCCCCGCAGCCTTTCTGCCTGCGGGGGACAAAGGCAAGTCAAAATCGAGACACTGGGCCGCGCCCAGGCGGACTGTTCGCTAAAGTGGAAGCGCGGCCTGACGTCCGGGATCGGACATTTGGGCTTCTCCCCGCCCTTCTCCGAGGCAGGCCTCGATGAACTCGTCCATCTGCCGAGCGATGGCTCGGATATCGAACAGCGCCTCGACCCGCTTGCGCCCGGCCACCGCGAGATCAGCGCGCCGATCAGGTGTGTCCAGCAATTTGCCGAGCGCCACGGCAATGCCATGGGCGTCGCTCGGTTCGACAATCACCGCGCACGGGCCGCAGATCTCGGCCAAACCGCCCCGCCCCGAGGTGATGAGCGCGGCGCCGCTCGCCATCGCTTCCAGCGCCGTCCTGCCAAATGGCTCAGGACCTGTGGTCAGCACCATTCCGACTGCGGCGCTTTCCCAGGCGGCTTTGACCTCGGCATAGGGCACGTTCGCATCGACCTTGATCCGGCCGTTGAATGGCCCGGCCGCATCGCGAAGCGCCTGGACGGTTTCGGGCTCCCGGTCGGCGGCCGCTGGGTCGGACACCATGAAACGGGCGCTCCATTCGGGCCTCGAAGGCAGAACACGTGTTATCGCCGCCATGGCTTCGATGTGGCCTTTGTGCCCGAGCGCGCGGCCCACACAGAGGATCGACCGGTCCTTAGGTTTTGTCGCCGACCAGGCTTGCATGTCGAGCCCATTGGGGACAGCGCGCTGAAGCGGGCGCAAGCCGGGAAAATCCGTGTGGAACTGGCCCAAGGCGTACTCGCTGACGAAGGCGCAGCCAGAAAGCCGACGCATCTCTTGGCGCCGGAAGGCTCCATCAAGCCTGCTCGTCGGCGCCTTGACATAGGCGTGGGTTTGCAAAATCACCTGCGCTCCCGAGGTCAGCGCGATGAACGCCGCCGCCGGCAGATGATTTTCGACAATGGCGAGATCGATGCCGCGGCGCCGCAGCAACCGGGCGACGCCCCAGGCTTTCCCTAGATTGCCGCTGATCCCCGCGTCGGGAATCCTCGCAATCTCGATGCCCTCGAACGGCCGATCCACCGGGGGGCACACAACCAATGTCGTGCGCGCATATCGGCTATGAACGACCAAGTCGCGAACGCAAAGCTCGACCGAAGCGGCAAGCCTCGGCCCGAAATGCGCATTGCGCAGCATCACATAGGCAATTTTCGGCTCGCGCGCCATTCACCACATTCTGAAGCTCAGGTGGCGCCGCGCCGCCCGCGCGCGTCCTTACACGGAAGGGTTGGCTCAAGACAATCGACCCATCGATCATTGCCGGCCGCGGCGAATTTTGCTTGAAGGGGCGGCCGGACAACGGTCAACGAACAAAGCTCATGCGGTCGCTCGAGCGAAGGCGCGCCTTAGCCCATGGTTTCATCTGCGGACGGACCGAAACCGCTTACTCATATTGGCGCTGACGGCGAAGCGCGGATGGTCGACGTGTCAGACAAGGCGACGACCGACCGGGTCGCTATCGCCGAGGGACGGGTGCGCATGAGCGCCTCCACCCTACGGACGATACTCGCCGGCGACGCGAAGAAGGGCGACGTGATCGGCGCGGCCCGGATCGCCGGCATAATGGCGGCCAAGAAGACATCAGAGCTTATTCCGCTCTGCCATCCCGTAGCCTTGACCAAGGTTTCGGTCGACATTTCTCCAGACAACACGCTACCCGGCCTTAATGTTCGCGCCGAGGCGCGATGCGTTGGCCCGACGGGCGTCGAGATGGAGGCGCTCACCGCCGTTTCCGTCGCCTGCCTGACGATCTACGACATGGCCAAGGCGATCGACCGTGGCATGAGCATCGAGACGGTTCGGCTGATCAAGAAACGGGGCGGCAAATCGGGTGAATGGCGCGCTGCGCGTGAGCCAAAGGACGAGCGCCGATGAACGCCATGATCACGGTTGAAGAGGCGCTCGCGCGCGTGATCGCCTCTGGCGCTCCGCCGCTCGACGAGGAGAGGGTCGCCCTCGAGTTGGCTTATGGACGCGTCCTGGTCAGCGACCTCGGCGCTTTACGCACCCAGCCGCCGTTTCCCAATTCCGCCATGGACGGCTACGCGCTGCGAGCAGGTGACACGTCGCCGGCGCCGACGACATTGACGGTGATCGGCAAATCCGCCGCTGGCCGCGCTTTTGAAGGGGTCGTCGGCCCGGGCGAGGCGGTGCGTATCTTCACCGGCGCGCCGATGCCGGCCGGCGCCGATTCCGTCGTCATTCAGGAGGACGTTGAGCGCGAGGATAAGCGCATCCGGCTTTCGAGCGCGACTCCGCCCGGCGACAATCTGCGTCAGGCCGGCATGGATTTCCGCGAAGGCGAATCCCTCATTTCAGCTGGCCGCCGCCTCAGCCCGCGAGATGTCGCGCTGGCCGCCGCCGCGAACCATACCGCGCTCGTGGTCCGCCGCCGCGCACGGGTCGCCATTCTTGCAACCGGCGACGAACTGGTCGCGCCCGGCGGGTCGCTCGGACCCGCGCAAATCGTCGCATCCAACAATTTCGCCGTCGCGGGGGTTGTCGAGGCCTACGGGGGAATCGCGGTCGATCTTGGCATAGCGGTGGACGAAGTCGGCGCGATGAAAGCAGCCGTCAGCCGCGCCCAGGACGCTAAAGCCGACGTGCTGGTGACGCTCGGAGGCGCCTCGGTCGGCGACTACGACCTCGTCCAGCAGGCGCTTGTTTCGTCGGGAATGGAGCTCGGCTTTTGGCGCATCGCTATGCGTCCCGGGAAACCCCTGATGCATGGGCGGCTCGGGCCCATGCGCATCCTGGGCCTGCCCGGCAATCCGACCTCGTCCATGGTTTGCTCGATCCTGTTCTTACGTCCGCTGCTGCGCGCCTTGCACGGCGAATCCGACCCTGGCGCCGATCCCAGCCAAACCGCGCGGCTCGCGGTCGATTTACCCGCCAACGGAATCCGCCAAGACTATATGCGCGCATCGCTGAGCCTCAGCGCAGACGGAATTCTCGTCGCGACCCCGGCGCCGGCTCAGGACTCGTCGCTGGTGAAAACGATGGCGCGAGCCGACGGTCTCATCGTCCGCCCGCCCCACGCGAAGCCAGCGAAGGCCGGAGATCCGTGTCGCGTCATCCCGTTTCATGGGCTCGGGGTGTAGCGCGGACTGCATTGGATTGACCCTGGATCGGCGAAATCGCTGATTCAGCACCCTCAATAGTCTCAATCAGTTGCGACCCTGGTCGCAAAGCCGTTCGTTTCGTTTGGCGAAACGACGCGCTTCGCTTTCGCTTTGTGTTGGGCAGTCTGGCGCAAGGAAACGAAAGGAAAGCTGGGCCTTCGGGACACGTTTGTCGGCGGCCCAGGAGCTCAGATGAGAAACGCATACCTAGCGCTCACGTCAGTCCTGACGTTCGCGTCAACCGCGGCCATTGCAGCAGACCTGCCGCAGCCGGTGACCGCGCTGCCGCCCCTCGATCCGACAATCTCAACCGGATCTATCGTGCCAACTAGCGCCTTCTTTCTTGGCCTCGGCGCGAGCGCCAACTGGACTAATTTCGGTCACGAGCACGTCTATGCAATCGGAACTTCGAACGTCTTCACGGACGGCGTGCTGTCGGCTTCTGGAAGCGCTCAGGGGCCGACCAATATTCACATGGAAGACAGGTTCGCGTTCGCGCCATCGTTCCAGGGCGGCTACTTCCAACGCTTCGGGGCGAGCGATTGGCTATGGGGAGCAAAACTCTCGTACAATTATCTGGGAGCAACTTCGACCAACACCAACTCGATTATCCCGCAATTCGGCACATACACCACGATCGCGAACCCTACGCCTGTGCCTTTTAGCGGCCCAGCCTATGTGCGCGCCGCTCAGACGAGTATCCTGCAGGAAATCGACCTTATCCCATTCCTTGGTCACGCTTTCGGTCCAAGCTACGTCTACGCCGGAGGCGGTCCGACGCTTTCACAAACCCGCACCAGATTGAATGGCCTGGTCGGTTTTGCGCTTGTCGATGGCGGCATCGTCGATCAATCCGGCGCGCCCCAGGACTTCTCGAGCTCGAGCTGGCTCATTGGCGGCGCGGCTATGGTCGGCGTCACCTACTTTCTGATTCCGACCTGGTTTCTCGATTTGAATTACACCTACGCCGCGACGGCAGGCCACACTGCGAACTTTGCTAGTCCATTCGTCGATCACAGTTCGACGAGCGTCGGAACATTGGTCGGCAACTCCGCCTGGAGGGCGGAGACGCAACGCGTCAGCCTCACGATCAACAAGGCCTTTTAAGAGTCCTGTCCTGCGCGGAACATGATCTGTAAGCCGGGAAGATCGCGAGAGCTTTCCTCGTTCGCGGCGACGTCGATTGCGCGCCTATTGTCAGCCGACATCGCCCTCGGCGGCGACGTCGAACACAATCAGCCGCCCCGGCGCCTACGATGGTCGCGGCGCCAACTCGCGCCGACGTCAATACCAACCGGGAGCGTAAGGGCCCCAAACGCCGCCCCAATCCATCGCGGCTTCATCGTTGAGCATGGCGGTCGTCTCTTGCATCTGCGCGATATTATTGGCGGCGCGGATCTGTTGATATTGCTGAAAGGCGGCGTCGGCGCCGATGAAGGCGCAGTTGCAGCCCGCCGCGTCCGCATAGATGTAGACGTTGCCCTTCTTGCGCTGCGAAAAGACGATTGTGTTTTGCGGCAGCGCCTGAAGCTTGGCCATCTTCTGCGGCGTATCCGCCTGCTGCCGTACGAAGCCCGCCGCCGCCAGCTGCCCTTCCTTCTCCTGCGCGCCCATGGCCATGCAGCCGGCCAAAGCCGCCGAGGCCGCGAGAGTCGCCAGAACACCCCGAACCGTTTTGCTCACCGTCAGCTCCTTCGATCGACGACCATAGAGGCGAGGATAAAGGTCTTGACAATTCTCACGGCCTCCCCCCGAAGGCGACCTTCCCCCCTGCTTCTCCCCCTGTCAATCGCGGGGTCCGAGGCCGCTTCGACTACCCTCGTCCTCATGCAGGCGGGGACGTGGCCGGGTGCCTCAGTGGCGACAGGCCTTGCACTCCGGCGCTCACTGAGCGCATGAAAGAAACCGTCTCTTGCGGGAATTCAGGGACTGCGGGGCATGCTCAACCCGAGGCGCGCGCGAACACGTCCAGCGGCGTCGATCGCCAATGTTCGCCGCTGCGAGCATCGGGGCGACCCATGATGATCACGATGCCCGGGCTGGCCGCCGAAGCGCTTGGCTCATATCTGGCGGAGGACATCAGAGACCGGTTTGGGGTGTCGCACGCGCGGCTCGCCGAGATCATTCCATTTGCGGCGCGGCTCGCGCTCGAATGCATCGGCAACAGCGACGCCCTTTACCACAATGTCGAGCACACCATGCTCGTCACCCTGGCGGGCCACGACATCTTCAAGGGCCGTGCGCTCCTGACTGACTCGACCCCGGACGACTACTCGCACTTTATCGTCGCCTGCCTCACCCATGACATCGGCTACGTGCGCGGCATCCTCAAGGGCGACGGGCCGGACGGCTACGTCATCGACGCGGCCGGCCACAAGGTCACCTTGCCGCGCGGCTGCTCCGATGCTGCGCTCGCCCCCTATCATGTCGAGCGGTCAAGGCTGTTCGTGCTCGACCGCCTGGCGTCGATCGACGAGCTTGACGGCTCGCGGGTTGCGAACGCCATCTCTCATACGCGCTTTCCCTACTCGTCATCGCCCGACGACCACGACGTCCACGAGGACGCCGCGTTGCTGCGCGCCGCCGATCTGATTGGCCAGCTCGGCGATCCGCATTACCTTCGAAAGGCCAATGCGCTTTACCACGAATTCGAGGAGGTGGGCTTGAATGGCCAGCTTGGCTACGCATCGCCGGCGGACCTGGTCGACAAATACCCGCAATTCTACTGGAATAAAGTCTCTCCCCATATCCGGGACGCGATCCGCTACCTCAATGTGACCGCTAGCGGGCGCCAGTGGATCAACGGCCTCTACAGCAATGTCTTCCGGGCCGAACACGAACACCTGCGACTTTCCGGCCCGCAACCCTAACCAGGTCCGCGGAGGCGGACAGCAGCGTCTCAAACCCGCCTCGCCGAGCCCGCTGCAGCGGGTGTATATGCGGCCGCAAGAGGAGCCCCATGAACAAGCCGCCCCGTATGGCTGAGACCTACCGGCTCGACCTTCGCAACCGCCCACGCCGCAATCGCAAGGCGGAATGGACGCGGCGGCTGGTGGCGGAACATGTGCTGACTGCCAGCGACCTCATCTGGCCGCTCTTTCTTATCGATGGGGACAAACGTCGCGTTCCGGTCGCCGCGATGCCGGGCGTCGACCGCCTGACCGTCGAAGAAGCGGTGCGCGAGGCCGAGCGGGCGGTCAATCTCAAGATCCCGGCGATTGCGTTCTTCCCCTATACCGAGGCCGCGCTCAAGGACGCCGAGGGGAGCGAAGCGTTCAACGAGGGCAATCTCGTCTGCCGCGCCTGCCGGGCGATCAAGCGCGAATTTCCGGAGCTTGGCCTCATCACCGACGTGGCGCTCGACCCCTATACAAGCCACGGCCACGACGGGCTCGTGCGCGAGAGCGCTTCGGGCCATCTCACGATCCTGAACGACGAAACGGTCGAAGTCCTCGTTCGCCAGGCGCTCAATCAGGCGCGCGCGGGGGCCGACGTCATCGCGCCCTCGGACATGATGGATGGACGCGTTGGCGCGATCCGCGAGGCGCTCGATGCGGAGGGTTTTGCCGACGTTCAGATCATGGCTTACGCAGCGAAATACGCATCCGCCTTCTATGGGCCGTTTCGCGACGCTTTGGGCTCGTCCGGCGCGCTCAAGGGCGACAAACGCACCTATCAAATGGATCCGGCGAACAGCGACGAAGCTTTGCGCGAGGTCGCGCTCGACCTCGAGGAAGGCGCCGACATGGTCATGGTGAAGCCGGGCATGCCCTACCTCGACATCGTCCGCCGGGTGAAGGACGAGTTCGGCTTCCCCACCTTCGCCTACCAGGTGAGTGGCGAATATTCGATGATCATGGCGGCCGCGAACAATGGCTGGATCGACGGCGACAAGGCGATGATGGAGAGCCTCATCGCGTTCAAGCGCGCCGGCGCTGACGGGGTGCTGACCTATTTTGCCCCTCGCGCGGCGGAGAAGCTGCGCGTTCGATGAGATTTCGCCTGTCATCATTCTGACGTTCGGCGTCTATCCGGCGCAGATCACTGCTGGCGGGCTCCGTGGCCCTGATGCTGGCATGGACGGCCGCCTTCGTCGGAGCTCGCGATAGGAGGAAACTATGGTCCGCAATTTCGTGATCGCGGCGGCGTCGGCCGCAGTCATTGCAGTCTCGCCCGCGGCTTTCGCTCAGCAAACCGGCGGTACGGCCGACGAAGCCAAGGCCATGCTGATGAAGGCGGTCGCCGCTGTGAACGCGGATAAGGCCAAAGCGCTCGACATGTTCAACAAGGGCGAAGGCGGATTCCGGGATCGAGACCTCTACGTGTTTTGCGCAAATACTAGCGACGGCACGATCGTTGCCATTGGCAATCCCAATCTCAAGCAAGCGCTTGGCACAGACATTCGCGCCGCTCAGAACTCTACCGGCGAGGCGTTTGGCGTGGAGATCTACGCGGCAATGCAGAAGCCAGAAGGTGAAATCACCGAGGTCAGCTATATGGCCCCAAAGCCGGGCGCCGATAGCACGCCCGTTGCGAAGGTAAGCCTCGTGGCGCGGGCCGGCTATGATCTCGGCTGCGGCGTCGGTTATTATAAGTAGACCGTTTCGAACTCTTGTCGCGCGCCGGCGCCGAGGGCGTGCTGACTGCTTCGCGCTGCGCGCGGCGGAGAAGCAGAAGAAGCGATAGGCCTCAGCGCGCGTTGTCGCGGCGCTTAAGTCGATTTGCCGGTTGCCGGAAACCCGCTATGGTCGCGGGCCGCGGTGTAATGATCGCGCTAAAATAACTCAGGGAGGGGACCGCATGCGCATCGCCACGATTTCTGCCGCCGCCGCGACATTGCTCATATCCTCGGGCGCGGCTTTCGCGCTCGATTCCAGCGTGACCATGACCTCGTCGATGTCGCCCGACGCGCTGTGGAAAAAGGTCGGCGACTTTTGCGGCATTGGCGATTGGCACCCGGCGGTCGAGAAATGCGTGCTCAGCGCCGACGGCAAACAACGCACCCTTTCACTCAGAGGCGGTGGCACGCTCGTTGAGGCGCTCGACAGCGTCGACAACGCCAGCCACACGTACACCTATACAATTCTCTCTGGTCCTCTGCCGGTCACGAACTATCACTCCACGATCAGCGTTTCACCTGATCCCAAGGGGTCGTCGATAAAGTGGGTCGGCAAATATGACGCCAAGGGGGCGCCGGACGCCGACGCCAAGAAGGTTGTCGACGGCATCTACGAGGGAGGTGAGAAGGCGCTCGTCGGAGGATAAGAACGCGCGCGGCGTTCACGCGGCGGCGCGAGCGCCCCGATACGGGGTCGCTCGATAGTTTGGGTTGCGGAAGCGTGGCGCCAGAACTACAATTCCATGTCGGAATGCGGCGGGACAACCCCGGGCGGGATTGGAGGTCGCCATGCCGTCGGTCGGAAACCACCGCGGCGGAAGGACGGTGTGCCGTCTCGTGTTGGCGCTGATGGCGCTGACCACGCTAGGCGTCTGCACGTCCCGGGCGGAGGATTGCAAATATTTTAGCGCGCTGCCGGATGACTGTGCCCGTGCAGCTCTTCGAAAATTCGATGGCTTGCGCGACTACCGCTACGAGGAAATCGAGCTCTTCGCCAAGGATCCGCTCAAGAAGGTTCTCTACGTCACGGTTTACGATACGACGGGACTGAACGGCGGGGATGATTCGCGAGACTCTGCGCCCGCGTCGCTTGCGCAAAATCTGGATGCGAAGAAGATCGCTAAACAATATCAGGCGCTCTCAGCGCGGATTGATCCGCCCTATCATTGGACAATCGACTGGCTCGCCGATCGCGTTGGCAGCGTAAGGAGCTTCGACGGTCTCAACGCGGCCTGGATGGGAAACAGCTTGGCGCCCAGCAGCGCGATCTCTGGCAAACCAATTTCCCGCGTCGCCTATCACTCCACCTCAACTGCGAGAACGGCCGTCGCAGGCTTCAAGAAAGGGTCGGAGATCTACCTGCTCGACGACCCCAAGGGCCAGACTTGGGTGATGGTTTCCTACAAGGATATGTCCGACCTGACGATCGACAAGCTCAAGTCCCTCGGCGACGTCCTTAAGCTGCCACAGGGATGGAAATTTCGAACCGCCGCGCTTTCTAATGAACTGACGCTTGAGCCTAAGGCCGGATCTGCTGGCGTCATTCAGGACGACAAGGGGAACCTCTATCGTTTGACGGGACCGCGGCAGAGCAACTTCGTTCCTTAGTCCGAGAGCATTGCGTCGCGCGGTCGGACGCCGGAGGACGATCCGCCAGATTGGCCTGAACCCAGGGCCATGGGTTCGGTTGGCTCATCGCAAGCGAAGGAGATCCGACAATGGCGAAGATGCGCGCAATGGTCGTCCGGGAGCGTGGCGGGGCGTTCGTGGCCGAAGAGCGGGAGATCCCAGCGCCAGGTCCGGAGGAAATGCGTATCCGGATCCGACGCTGGCTTCTCCCAGCCGACGCGGCTTAACGCATCCCGCTTTGTTGAAGCCTGCCCATGACTCTGGAAGGTGTAAGAAGACGCAGCTGCGCCTCATGCGCGAAAATCAATCCAGGAGGATGGTCATGGACAGGAAGAAGGCGTCCGACTTCCCGCAGGAGCTTCTGAACCTCTTCGACGTCTATGTGCATGGCGGCATGAGTCGGCGCGCTTTTCTCGACGGGGCGCAGAAGTTCGCGGTCGGCGGCGCCAGCGCCGGGGCCCTCTTGGAAATGCTCAAGCCCAATTACGCCTGGGCGATTCAGGTGCCCCCCGACGACAGCCGGATCGTCGCGAAGAGAGTGGACGTGCCCTCGCCGCAAGGCAACGGCTCGATCAAGGGCTATCTCGTCCGGCCGGCAGGCGCGGAGAAACTTCCCGCCGTCCTGGTCGTGCATGAGAACCGAGGCTTGAACCCCTATATCGAAGACGTGGCGCGGCGCTTGGCGATCGCCAATTTCATCGCCTTCGCCCCCGATGGCCTCACTTCGGTCGGCGGCTATCCGGGCGACGACGAGAAGGGCGCGACGCTGTTCAAGCAGGTCGACGGGGCCAAGATGCAGGCGGACTTCGCCGCCGCCGCTACCTGGCTGAAGTCCCTTCCCGATTCGACCGGCAAGCTCGGCGCGATCGGCTTCTGTTTCGGCGGCGGGGTCGTGAACAAGCTCGCCGTGAGCATGGGCTCCGGCCTCGACGCTGCGGTTCCGTTTTACGGTCTTCAGCCGAGCGCCGCCGACGCGGCCAAAATCAAGGCGCCGATCGACGCGCAATATGCGGAACTCGACACGCGCATCACCAGTGGCTGGCCCGCTTTTGACGCGGCGCTAACCGAGGCCGGCGTGACTCACGAGGGGCACATCTACAAAGGCGCCAACCACGGCTTCCATAATGACACGACGCCGCGCTACGACGAGGCGGCGGCGAAAGAGGCGTGGCAAAGGACGCTCGATTGGCTCAACAAATATCTGCGGACCTGAGTTCGTTGCGTAGGACCTACGGAGTTCCATGAGCCGGATCTTCCTGGCAGGCGCGGCCGGCGCTATTGGCCGCCGGCTCACGCCTCTTCTCCTGGCCCACGGCCATTCGGTCTGGGGAACGACACGTTTGCCCGACAACGCCGAGTTCGTTCGTACGCTCGGCGCGCGCCCTGTCGTGGTTGACGTCTTCGACGCAGAGGCGCTGGCGACGGCGGTTCTTGAGGCAAAGCCCGAGATCGTCATTCACCAGCTAACGGACCTGTCGGCGGTTCACGATCCGGCAAAACGATCCGGCGCCCTTGCCCGCAACGCACGCATCCGCAACGAAGGAACGCGCAACCTTGTCGCAGCCGCGCACAAGGCTGGCGCGCATCGGCTGATCGCCCAGAGCATCGCCTGGGCCTATGCGCCTGGACCTCGGCCCTATCGCGAAGACCATCCGTTGGACCTGAACGGGGAGGGCGACCGATTGGTGAGCGTGCGGGGCGTCGAGGCCCTCGAAGGACAGGTCCTCGGAGCCTCGCCGATGGAAGGCCTGGTGCTGCGCTACGGTCGGTTGTACGGCCCCGGCAGCGGCGCGGAGACGCCGCCCAACGCGCCGGCGGTGCACCTCGATGCAGCGGCTTACGCCGCATTGCTGGCAATCGACCATGGCCAGCAGGGAGTCTTCAACATTGCCGATCCCAATGACGACGTGTCGACCGGCAAGGGGACCACGGCGCTCGGCTGGCGGGCTGACTTTCGGATGGATGCAGCCTGAGCCGCGCTTTGCCTTTGGATGGAGTCGGTTGGCCACTTCCCCGGCGGCGGACCGGATGCTTATCCGGTCAATTTGGATTTTCTTGGCCCGTCGCCATTTCGCGGCGAAAACCCCGCTCAGGGGTGTTGGATTTCCTTGGATTTCCTTGGATTCTCTCGTCCGAATCGAGATTTATCAATGGGTTACGGGGGAAAAGCGTAGAAAATATTTTCGCGCGCCTCTCCCCTCACGTCAGCGCCACCGTAATGGGCGGCTACGGTTCTGGCGCGCGGAAGTGCCGGATCGCTCATGAGGCAAGCTTAAGCCCATTTCTGATTTTCTGCAATGATTTGTCGCTCCAGCGACACCCGGTTGTTGACCTGCCTCCGCCGTCATGGCCGGCCTTGCGCCGGCCATCCACGCCGGCCCGACTTCGCCATCGGTCATCGGCACAGATAAATATTCACGATCAATGCTTTAGATGACCGACCGTGTTCTCGTGGATGGTCGGGTCAAGCCCGGCCAGGACGCCCGGAACTGGCCGCCTACAAGCAAAGGTATCGCTATAAGAGCCAATTTGTTGCCCGGCCATTCCCCTCTCACGGCCCCAACTGGGTAGATAATCGATTTGGACCTATGCGCATTTTCTCCCTCCCCGCTGTCGAAACACGGCAAGATCGACCGTCTTTGCAGTGAGCGCGGCACGAAGGCTGCCGCTCTTCAAGGAGTAGACCCATGCAGTACCTGTTGATGATCCATTCAGACGAGAAGGCGATGCTGACGACGACGCCGGAAGATAACGGCTCGATCCTTGCGGCATACGGCGCTTACATGAAAGCGATGGCGGACGCGGGAGTCAGCAAGGGCGGCCTGCGGCTGCGCCCGACCTCGAGTGCGACAACCGTACGAGTCCAGAACGGCAAAGCCCACGCGCTCAACGGTCCCTATGCCGAGGTCAAGGAGCAACTCGGCGGGTATTTCCTCATTGACGCCCCTGATCTCGACGCCGCGATTTCCTGGGCGGCGCGCTGTCCTGGCGCGCAGTACGGCGCGATCGAAGTACGGCCGATCTGGGAGATGTGATCCGCCTCGAGGAGGATAAGGAAGGGTTGGCGCATTTTCCCCGGTCGGCTGTAGAAGCGTAGCGGGACAGAGCGTCTTTGCACTGAGCGCGAGCAATGAGCCGCGCCATTTCGAGGAGACAAATCATGGAGTACCTGTTGCTGCTTCATACTGACGAAAAGGCGATGCAGGCGGCGACGCCCGAGCAGACCGGGGCGACGCTCGCGGCCTATGGCGCTTACATGAAGGCGATGGCGGACGCCGGGGTCAGCAAGGGTGGCCAGCGGCTCCGTCCAACCTCGACTGCAACCACCGTGCGGGTCAAGGACGGCAAGACCCAAGTGCTGAACGGTCCCTATGCCGAGGTCAAGGAGCAGTTGGGCGGCTATTTCCTCATCAACGCGCCCGATCTCGACGCCGCGATCTCGTGGGCGGCGCGATGCCCTTCCGCGCAGCACGGCGCCGTCGAAGTGCGCCCGATCTGGGAGATGTAGGCGCGTCGCGGCGAGTTGGGACCGAGACTTGCGCATCCGCAGGTCGCCAAGTTCACTGACAACGGTCCTATCTCGCCGCCCGACCATAAATCCTTGACCTGCAGACGGACGGGAGCGAGTCTCAGAACGCCTGATCTTGCCACGCGATTGATATGACCGGAGCGAACAGAAAACCCGCGGTTCTGCGGCATGTGCCGACGTCGCGCCCTTCCCTCGTAACGGCGGGCCGCGACGCCGACGCCCGCGCGGTCGCGGCCCGCGTGGCGCGCGAGAGTTACGGCAAGCTCGTCGCCTATCTCGCGGCGGCGTCGCGCGACGTGCCGGGAGCCGAAGACGCGCTCGCCGACGCCTTCGCCTCGGCGCTTGCCGTCTGGCCGAACCAAGGGGCGCCCTCGAACCCGGAAGGGTGGCTCGCAAAGGCCGCGCGGCGGCGCCTCATCGACGCTGCGCGCCGAAGGCGTAGCGCCGATCGCGGGTCGGAAACGCTTGTGCTGATCGACGCCGAATTGAACGAGGCCGCCGACGCGCCCGAGGGGATTCCCGATCGGCGTCTCGCGCTCATGTTCGCTTGCGCTCATCCGGCGATCGAGGAGACCATCCGCGCGCCGTTGATGCTGCAGACGATCTTAGGTCTGGACGCGGCGGCAATTGCTTCGGCCTTTCTGGTTTCGCCAACGGCGATGGGCCAACGCCTCTCGCGCGCGAAGACGAAGATCCGGCTCGCGGGCGTGCCGTTCAAAATTCCCGAGCGGGAGGACTTGCCCGAGCGGCTCGGCGTGGCGCTGGAGGCGATTTACGCCGCCTTTTCGCATGGCTGGGCAGAAGCGTTCTCCGACGACCCGCGCGGGCGCAACCTCGCCGAAGAAGCGATCTGGCTCGGCCGCGTCGTCGTCTCCCTCATTCCGAACGAGCCCGAGGCGATGGGGCTCTTGGCGCTGATGCTCTACGCCCATTCGCGCCGGGAGGCGCGACGCGACGCCTTGGGGCGTTATGTTCCGCTGAGCGACCAAAAGGTCGAACGCTGGGACCGGTCGGCGATCGAGGAGGCCGAGGGACTGTTACATGCGGCGAGCGCGCTGGGCGCGCCGGGACGCTTCCAGCTCGAGGCGGCGGTTCAGTCGGCCCATGCCGCTCGGCGTCTGACAGGCACGACGGACTGGGAGGCGATCGCCGTTCTCTACGACGCGCTCTTCGCCCTGACCGCTTCTCCGGTCGTTGCCGTCAATCGCGCGGCGGCGGTCGCCCGCGCGCGTGGGCCGGCGGCGGGACTGGCATTGCTGGACGAGGTGGGGGTAGAGGGCGGGCTCATCGGATTTGAGCCCTATTGGGTCGCGCGCGCCGATCTTTGCGCGAAACTGGGCGAGGTCGACGCAGCGCGCGGCGCCTACGGCTTGGCGATCGGCCTCCAGACCGATCCGGCCGCGCGCGCCTTTCTCATCGAGCGGCTGGCCGCGCTGGCGTGAGTTCACGCGACAAGCCGCCAGAGATCTGGGTAGGATCGAACGAAGCCATTGGCGGCGATTTCCAAGACACCCTGATAGGGAACCGTGGGCGCCTCGTACCAGTAGGACGTTTCATCGCGTCGCTCATATCTCTGTGGCAACTCTGTCAGCGACGCGCTGTCCAGATCGAACCATACGACAGGAACCTCCGCCCATTGACCGGGCTTCAGCGCGATGCGCGAAAGCTGCAGCACGTTGGTGGCTGGCGTGAAGCCGTAATCAAGGTCGACCAGATGCTCGAGGCCTTCGACCCGGACCCCATTCAGACGCCAGCCCATAACGTCGCGCTCGATCTCATGCTGAATGATTTTGTCGCTCACCAAACCACTGATGAGCCCCTGTCTGGTCTGCCAACGCGCGTCGACCTCCACCTGATAGGCGACCGTCGCCGATCCGCCATCGTGCTCGAATGCGGCCGCGCCCCGAAGCAACCAACCCCCGTCGCTCGGCTCAAGCAACGCGGCGTCGCGCCCCGGCGGGTCGAGCCGCCTCCATGCCGCGAATTCACTCAACCCTGCGCTTCCGTCACCGGATAAGGCGCGCCGTCGAACCGTTGGGCATGATAGCCCTTCACACCGATCTGCTTGGCGAGCGGACCCCGGACGTCGCCGGTCGCGCCCATTCGTTCGACGATCGCCGCGAAGTCCCATTTCGGCCGCCATCCGAGTTCTTGGCGCGCCAGCGCGTTGTCGTAGACGCGGTCGATGCTCGGGAACATGCGCCAGCCGAGCCGCGCGTATTCATCTTCCCATCCCGGCGCGCGCAGGCTTAACGTCGCCGGAGCATCGACGCGCAGGCCTGCGCAATCCGAGGCCAAGAACGGCGTCGTCGCGCTGACGATGTATTTCCCAAAGCCGATCGCGGACGCTCTTTCGATCGCAAGGAGATGCGCGTCGACGACATCCTCGATCGCGACGCGGCGAAACAGATATTCGTTCGCCTTCGCATTGTCGTCGGCATAAGCTTTTCGCGCCGCAGGATCGTCGTCGTCTTCTGGAAAAAACCGCGAAGTCCTGAGCACGATCACCGCCAGGCCCTCGTTGCGATGAAACAATTGGCAGAGGTCCTCGGCCGCAGTCTTGGTCACGCCGTAAATGTTCTTCGGGACCGGCGCGACGCCCTCATCGATCCACGCTGCCGGTTGGCCCTCAGGCGGCTTCAGCGCATCGCCGAATGTGCTTGTCGTCGAAGTCATGACGAAGGCGCGGACGCCGGCGCGCGCCGCCTCCTCGAGCAGAATCAGCGTGCCCAGAACATTGGTCTCGACGAAAGCCTCACGTGCATGGGTCGCCACGTGCGGTTTGTGCAGCGTCGCGGTATTCAGCACCGCGTCAACGCCCTTCATGCTGCGCGCCACCAGATCTCGGTCGGCGACCGAGCCGATCGCGTCGGTGAACAGCCCCGGAACGATGTCGAGGCCGAGAGCGGCGCGGCCGTTCGCGCGCAACATGCGCATGAGCGCTTCGCCCAGATGGCCCGAACTGCCGATGACGAGCACGGTCATTCTTGCACCAGCCCTAATCCCAATCCCGCTCACCTTTTGGGTCTGGGAATTGAGCGCTTCAACGGAGGTCAAACGCTTACGCTTATGAAAGGCTTTGGCAGACCTTATTGAGGGGTTTTCCTCAATCGAGTTTATTCTCAACTTGGCAACATGCGTTCGGGAATTCCTCTCTACCTTCGCGTGCATAAACGGCGTAAACAAACTTTATGGTTGAGACTTAGTGCTAGGCCTAGGTCTAAATACATCTTGAGCTGGCAGAAATTGCTTGCTACGCCAACGTTACGGCGCGCTGATAGTCACGCTAAGCCGTCGCACGGAATACTGCTGCGATACCTGATCTAGGGGAGAAAGCGATGTTTCACACCGGTATAGGTAGAGTTCTTGCGGTATCGGCGGTGAGCGTGCTGCTGATGTCGTCTCATGCGAGCGCTGGAGCCGTTGTCCCGGGATTTGACGCAAACACCTTGGCGGCAAACGACGACGGCTCGACGGGCGTGATCGATCTCCCGTTCGACGTCAACTTTTTTGGAACGACCTATAGTTCCTTGTACGTCAACAACAACGGCAACGTGACGTTCAACGACCCGCTCGCCACCTATACGCCGTTTGGCGTTGGCTCCGGCTACATTGGCCAGCCGATCATCGCGCCGTTCTTTGCGGACGTGGACACGAGGGGCGGTGGCAGCGGTCTCACATCCTATGGCACCGGCACCTTTGATGGCAACGAGGCGTTCGGCGTCACCTGGCCGCTGGTAGGATATTACAACTCGGAAACCGACAAACTGAACACGTTCCAGGTGCTCCTCGTCAATCGAAGCGACGTGGGCGCCGGCGACTTCGACATCGTGTTCAACTACGATCAGGTTCAATGGGAAACAGGTAGCGCCAGCGGGGGCATCGACGGTCTGGGTGGCACGTCGGCTGCGGTGGGCCTGTCCAATGGCACGGGTGACCCCGGAACCTACGTGCAGCTCGCCGGCTCGCTCGTGAATGGCGCGCTGATCGACGGGGGTCCGAACTCTCTGGTCGCCGGCACGAACGATGGCGTCGCCGGCCAGTACATCTTCGAGGTTCGGAACGGATCGGTGGTGCCGGGAACTCCGGAGCCGTCGACATGGGCGATGATGCTCGTTGGCTTCGCGGGGATGGGCCTTCTTGCCCGGCGCGCTTCGCACCGCAAACAAGCCACGGCGCAGGCCTAAAAGCAAACAAAGTGTACTCTTGGAGGGCTGCTCTTGGGCAGTCCTCCTCTCGTTTCGGTGGCCGTCCAGTTGCGGCGCCAAATGACTCGCAAAGTCGTCGAAGATCTTGGTTGCTCTACCAGGCAAGGGCGGACGGCGGCAAAGCCTTCCTGCAGCAGCAAGGCGTTCCCATGGGGCCTCGTTGAGGCCAGCATCTTCGGCGCCGGCGATTTCGACCCTAGCCTGATATTTGGCGACCGTAAGACGTGCACGAACCCGATTTGCGGTCGGGGCCCTTCTCGTAGCCACCGCTGGCGATCCATCGATCACAACCGCCGCCGCAATCAAAGCGGCCGCTTGCAAGGTCTCGGCTGCGCCAGCGATGCCGCCGCGGTACCGGGTCGGCGCGCGGTGAGCTAGGTAGCTCACATCCCTCCAGCTGCAACGCGGCATAATCTCTTTCAGGTTGCCGTGAATACGGGTCATTGACAGCCTCGCGCCAGCAACGATCCCGGTCAGATAAACTCGGCATGATTATCTGGAAGGCTCTAGGCTCGGCCTTCGTCTTTTTACCCTTGTCCTTCGCACGGAGCCGTTGATGCATCGAAGCTGGTTTTTCGCGGTGGCGGCCATGGTCCCACTCTTGGCCTCCGAGGCGGCGGCCGAGGTGCCGCTCACCGGGTTCTTCATCGCCCGGGAAACCTGCCCGGCGCTGCAATCGATGCGCAACGGCACGAACCCCGGCGAGGTCAAGACCGAGCCCGGCAAGTCTTACCCGATGATCGCGAAGAACAAACCGAATGCGTCGCACTATTTCATCGAGGTCGAGGGCGCCGACCCGACACGCCGTTGGGTGGCGGTCGATTGCGGCGAGCATGTCGTCTCTGCCGATGGATCAAGCCAGCCGCAACAGCCCGGGGCCGGCGAAGAACGGGACAGCGACACAGCGCGCGCCGAATACGTCCTTTCGGTCAGTTGGCAGCCGGCTTTCTGCGAAACGAAGCGCGATAAAGCGGAATGCGCAACCCAAACGCCGGACCGCTTCGACGCCACGCATTTCACGCTGCATGGCCTCTGGCCACAGCCAAGGCGCAACGCCTATTGCGACGTGCCGCCGGAAATGAGCCTGGCGGACAAGGATGGCGACTGGGATCGGCTCCCGGAGCCAAAACTGACCGACGCAACGCGACGGAGACTGGCTCAGGTGATGCCCGGCACGCAGTCCAATCTGGAAAGACATGAGTGGATCAAGCACGGAACCTGCTTCCATGCCGACTCGGCGGACGAATATTTCTCCCGGGCGATCGCACTCGTGGACCAACTCAACGCGTCGAAGGCGCAAGGGTTGTTTGCCTCCAACATTGGCGGCGAGATCACAGGAAAAGCCATTCGCAAGGCGTTCGACGAGAGTTTCGGCGAAGGAGCCGGCGATCGGGTTCGCGTCTCCTGCAAGCGGATCCGCGGGCGCAACCTCATCGTGGAGCTGACGATCGGTCTTGCGGGCGAGATCGGCGACGAACCTTCGCTCGCCAATCTGATCGCAGGATCCGCGCCAACCGATCCCGGCTGCCCGGGCGGGACGGTCGACACCGTGGGAACGCGCTGAGTTGACTGATGCGCAGCGTCGACGGCTCGCAACACTGCCGTCAGGACGTTCGCGCCAGCCCTCTGAGAAAATCGAGGTCGACCAGCCCCGCGTGCTGCTTGGCGACCTTGCCCTTTTCGAACGCGATCAAAGTCGGAATGGCGCGAATGCCGAAGCGCGCCGCAATCGCCGGCTCCTCGTCGACGTTGACCTTGGCGAAGCGCGCGCGGGGTTCGAGCTCTTTCGCCGCCTTGTCGAAGATTGGCGCCATCGTACGACACGGCCCACACCAGGGCGCCCAGAAGTCGACGATCAGCGGCATATCGTTGCGCTCGACATGCTTGTCGAAGGTCTTCGCGGTCAGGGCAATTGGCTCGCCGGTGAACAGGTTCGCCTTGCAGGCGCCGCATTTCGCCTCCGACGCGGGACGATCGGCGGGGATGCGGTTGACCGCAGAGCAATGGGGACAGACGACGTGGGCGGATTCGGTCATGAAATGCCCCCTCGACGGCGCTCGCCGATATTTGGCCCCAATCCGCGCCGTTTCAAGCGGTCAGAGACTGCCGTCCAGGTGTGCGATCACGAATTCGTGATCAGCCCGTGCGGTAACCTCGCCTCGGCGGTGGCGTAGTGGCCTGCAGGAGCCACCAAGCTCCAACGGTCAGGCTGCGGTGCGGCCTGCCCGACCCCCGGTCTCATTGCTTCTTTGGAGATTTTCGGATGAACGCTCGATCAGCCATCACCGCCACGACGCTCGCCTTTTCACTCGCCGCCGCGCTCGCCACCGTCGCCAAGGCGGGTCCCGCCCCGGCTCAGCCCGGGGCCGACAAGTGCTACGGCATTGCGCTTTCCGGCAAGAACGATTGCGCCGCCGGCGCCGGCACGAGCTGCGCCGGAACATCGACCGTCGATTACGATCCCGGCCACTGGAAATATGTCGCCAAGGGCACTTGCGAAGGCATGAAGACCCCGAAAGGTCACGGCTCGCTAACCGCGATGTAAGGCCAAGGTTCCCCCTCCCTTGGCTATGCGGCCCCGCCCTCCCCCCTGGCGGGGCCGCTTTTGTTACATCTCCGGAAAATCCTCGATCCTGAATTCCGCTTCCGCGCGTTCGCCGCGCTCGGCAAGCGCGCTCTCTCGCATGCGCAATTCGACCCGCCGGATCTTGCCCGACACGGTCTTCGGCAGTTCGAAGAATTCGAGACGACGCACAAGCTTGTAGGCCGAGAGGCGGCCGCGCATGTGCTTGAAGATCGCCGCCGCCGTCGCACGGTCCGGGGCGCACCCTTGAGCAAGCGCGACATAGCCCTTGGCGATCGTGTGGCGCATGGAATTGGGCGCGGGCACAACGGCCGCCTCGGCAATTGACGGATGTTCGATCAGCACGCTTTCAAGCTCGAACGGGCTTAGGCGATAGTCGCTTGATTTGAACACGTCGTCGGCGCGGCCGATGAACGTGATGGCGCCGTCGGCGTCGCGCGAGGCGACGTCGCCGGTCTTATAATATTCGCCCTCAATCGGAATGAGCTGCCCATGCTCGTTCTGATAGCCGGACATGAGACCCACGGTGCGCGGACGCAAAGGAATTGCGATCTCGCCGGTGTCGCTCTCGAGCCCGTCGGCGTCGATGAGTACCACCCGATAGCCTGGCAACGGCCGCCCCATCGAGCCCGGAACGACCGGCTGTCCGGGCGAATTGCCGATCATCATGGTGGTCTCGGTCTGTCCGTAGGAATCGCGCAACGGCAGGCCCCAGGCGCGTCGCACCTGCTCGATAATCTCCGGATTGACCGGCTCGCCCGCCGCATTCACTTCGCGCAAAGCGACCTTCCATTGTCTGAGATCGTGCTGGATCAGCATCCGCCAGACGGTCGGCGGCGCGCAAAAGACCGTGACCTGATGCTCGACCAGCGCATCGAGCGCCGCGCGCGGATCGAAGCGCAAGGCGAGCGCAATGATGGTCGCGCCGGCGTTCCAAGGGGCGAAGAAGCTCGACCAGGCGTGCTTGGCCCAGCCGGGCGAGGAAATGTTGAGGTGCGCGTCGCCGGGTTTCAGGCCAAGCCCGTACATCGTCGAGAGATGTCCGATCGGATAGCTTGCGTGCGTGTGCACGACGAGCTTCGAGCGCGCGGTCGTGCCCGAGGTGAAATAGAGAAGCATCGGGTCGTCGGCTTTGGTGGGCCCATCGGGGGTAAAGAACTGGCTGCCGAGCAGCGTGGCGTATCGCCGCCAGGAGTGCGGGGCCGGACCGACCGCGATGCGTTCGACGCCCTCCGCAAGGCCAGCGAATTTCTCGGCGTCGGCGCCATGCGCGACCAGATATTTGGCTTGGCCGCGCTCGATCCGATCGGCGATGTCGGCTTGCCCCAGCGTCGGCATCGCCGGGATCAGCACGAGGCCGAGCTTCATCGACGCGAGCATTGTCGCCCAGAGTTCGGGAACCACGCCCAGCATCATCAAGAGACGATCGCCACGCTTGGCGCCGAGCGCGCGCAGGCCGTTGGCGAGACGCGACGATTCCAGGCGGAGATCGCCGAACGTCCGCGTCTCAATGCGCTCGCCAATGACTTTCAGCGCGATTCTTTCGCCGTGCTCCCCGGCGGCGAGTTCGGCGTCGAACCATTCGAGCGCCCAGTTGAACTCATGCGGGCGCGGCCAGGAGAACGCAGCGCGCGCGCCGTAATAGTCGTCGCTGAGTTCGAGCAGGCGGTCTCGCGCCTCGCGGAAGGTCAAAGGCTCGGGAGCGGCGCGGGACGAGGAGAAGGGGGCGAGGGACATTGGAGCATTGTGACTCCGCTTGGGCTCGCCAGCAACGTCACCCAAGCCTTGCCGGCGATCCCTCTCCGCCCTCGGTTGCAACTCGCGCGAGAACGCCCTCCAAATCTATCCAAGGAAATCCAAGGAAAACCAAACAAAAAGAGGGTGACATAGGAGACGACCACCCCGGACCACGAAAATGCGTTACAGCGAATTGTTTTGCCGCCGGGTCGGCTTGTCGAGGTGGACTACGAGGCGTTGGTCAGCGATCCCGAGCCTCAGTCCCGACGGCTCCTCGCCGCCTGCGGTCTCGACTGGAACGACGCTTGTCTCGCGCCGCACCGCAACACGCGCAAAATCAAGACAGCGAGCGTTTGGCAAGCGCGCCAGCCGATCTACCGCACTTCCGTCGAACGATGGCGGCAATACGAGCCGTGGTTGGGCGAACTCCGAGAGTTGGCTCCCGAAATGCGTTAGCGAGCGCGATGACCGCGTTCGGCGCTCCTGCTCAGGCAGGGGCCTTCTTCGCCCACAACGCGCACCAGCCGGTCGGAACGATCTCGCCATCGACCAGCTTGCAGCCGTTGGGGGCCATGAAGAAGTTGCAGCCGTCGCACTGCTTCCCGTCCTTCGGCGTGGCCTGATAATGGACCGCGGTCTGGGCGATCTTGGCCTGCGCCTGGCCGCCCGTCAGCGCAAGAAGGGGCGCGGCGCCCGCGGCGGCAAGAAGGACAGCGCGGCGGCTGACGCCGGAAATGTTGCAAGACTCACTCATGAGCGCCTCTCCCGTCAATGACTCGCGAAGCGGCGCTCGCCGGGCCGGTGAACCATTCCGCCAGTTTAGAAACGTTCTAAACTCGATTTAGAATGATTCTAAATCGGCGCGCAGTCAATCGCCGATGCCTCGCTCTTGGCCGATGCCTCGCTCTTGAACGAGAGCAATTTGATTTGGATCGAACCGCGATCGTCATGGCTCGCAATGACGGTTTTAGATCGATCGGCCCTCTAGCGAAAGCTGCCCAACATCCCGACGAAGTCATGGCCCAGCGCGTTGGATAGGCTCTGGTGGCAGGACATGCAGCTTGAGGGCGCATCCTGGAAGTAGGTCTCGATCGTGGTGTTGACCAGGTTTTCGCGTGGAGCGTCCGCCGATTGATAATTCTCCCGCGGCGCGTCAGCCGCGAGCGGCTGGCCGGGGAAATAGCCGCCGTCGTTTTGCGGGCTTGGCGGGACGGGAATGGTCGGCCATTGACTGGCGACCAGCATGTAATGCTCCCAGACGGTTCCCTTGATTCCCGGCAGCGCCCAATAGGCCCGGTTCAGCGCCATGGTCGAGGGATGGATCGGATGGCGGCGGACCACCTGCATCGGCGTTGGGTCAAGCTTCGGCGGATGATCCATGCTGACCGGCAGGGTGTCAGGGAAGCCGAACGTCGGCCAAAGCCCAAGCTTGGGCTTTGAGGCGTCGAAATAGGAATAGGGCGCGCCGGCGTCTTTGGCGTCGGGTTCGCGCGCTTCGCCCTCGCCAGCCGGGGGTACGTTGTCGACATGCTCGAACGTGCCCCACAGTCCCTGCGGCCGGTCTTTCGTCCGGATGACGATGTGCAGACCGACCAGCGCAACGTCGCTTTTCGAACAGACGGTGCGTCCCGCGGCGAGCGTCCCGGCGACGTCGACAATGTTCGCGTTCTCAACCACGTAATAGCGCGCTCTTATCGCTGGCGTGTCCGTCGCATTGAGCGGACGCCATGCGGCTTTGACCGCGATCGAGCCCGCGGGCAGGTCTGCCGGGTGAGCCGGATCGGGCAGGCTCTCACCGAGGCTCCAGCCATGGGCCGCGAGCGCCGAATATTCGGGTTCGTTGAGGCGCCCTTCGTAGCGGGTGTAAGTCCGATTTTGCGCCACCAGCGGATTGGCGCCGATTCCGGGCAGGAAGGCGGACTGGTTGAAGTCCATGAACGGCGTGAAGGTCGCGAGCGTCTTCGCGCGATCATTGACACCCGCTCCGCATGGATTTGCGGCTTCGTAAGTTCCCCAGGGTTTTGGCGCGATCGGGCGCCCGTCGGAAGCGACCTGGAACAGTTCATAGCGCGCCTTGAAGGTCTCCCAGACGCGGGGCCCTTGATCGCCGAGCGTCTTGGCCCGGTCGGGCTCGCCGCGATGGGCGGAATCGGTCAGCGAGGGCCAGTTGAGCGCGATGAAGGCGCGCCAGGCGAAATTGTCGAAGCCAGGGTAAGGGTCAGGCTTGATCGAGGGCGCGTCCTCGATGCGGTCGGGCGAGACCACGGGCGCGCGATCGGCCGCCGCAGCCGCCAGGGGGAGAAGGGCGATGAGAGCCGCGAGCGCCATCCTGCAGAAAAGAGACTTCGCGTCGCGAACCTCATCCTGAGGAACGAGGCAAAGCCTCGTGTCTCGAAGGATGCTCCAGAAGGCTGCGCCCGATCGGCGCATGCTGGAGCGGCCCCTCGGCAGGCTCGGGGCAGGCCCTTCGAGGCCCCTTCGGGGCGCCTCAGGGCGAGGGGGTGTGAAGCAAACCCCGAGCCCACCCGCTCCACAGTTCCGCATTCGCATTCAGGCCCGAGCGTTCACGCAATCGGCGTTGCCGGCCAAGGGGCCACGCAAGGCGTCGGCATAATACCTCAAGCAACGCTTTTATTCGTTGGCTGCGTCCGCGCGCCAAACTTCGTTGGTGCGCCGCCCGTTTGCTGGCCATCGAAACCACACGCTAGATTGTCCTCCTCTGCAGATATGTGGGGCGGGGATGGGCTAACTATTGTTGGACTTGCTCGACGAACACGCACACCTTCGTCGCTTTTGGACGCCTGTTAACTTACGCAGGCGAACAAGGCGGCGAAGGACACTTATGATTGAGGTTGAGCTCAGGGCGGCGGCATACGAGTTGGTCCGAGAAGGGGTGACCGCGAAGTCCAGAAGACGCGGCGTATACACGGTGTTGATGCCAAAAAACCTCGCCGCCAAGCTGCGGGCAGCGCTCGCGTCCGGCGAGGACATGAGCGACGTGATCGTGCGCCTGGCCAAGGAGGCGAAGATTCCGGCGAAACCCTTTCCCTTGCGCTAGACGGTTCCGCCGTCGCGCCGCCGGCCCCGACGCTCGCTTTCGCTTAGCCGCTGTGATAGGCCGCGCTCATAATGAGCGACATCTTTCAGGAAGTTGACGAGGAAGTCCGGCGCGACAAGGCGGCTGAATTCTGGAAGAAATACCAGAATCAGATCCTGGCCGGCGCCGTGCTGATCGTGCTGGCCTCAGCCGGTTTTCGCTATTGGCAATATGAGCGCGAACGAGCGACGCAAGCGGCCGGCGACCAGTTCCAGCAGGCGCTGACCGCGCTCGAAGGCGGCAAGACCGAGGAAGCCAAGGCCGGTCTCGACAAGATCGCGGCTCAGGGACCGAGCGGCTATCGGGCGCTCGCACAAATGACGGCAGCCGGCGCTGAGGCGAGCAAGGACCCGCAGGGCGCGATCGGCGCCTTCGACGCCGTTTCCAGCGACGCCGCGATCGATCCGCTCATGCGTGACACCGCGCGCTTGCGCGCCGCGCTCCTGCGAGTGGACATGCCCGCCGAGCAGCAGAAGGGCGAAGCGGCGCTGACCGCGCTTTCGGCCGCCAGCGGACCATATCGGCGCCTTGCAGCGCTCGCGCTCGGAGCGCTCGCGCTCGAGCGCAAAGACTATGACGACGCCGCGAAGCAATTCGATCTGGTGCTGGGCGACCCTGAAGTCTCGGCCAGCGAGCGGCAAGCGGCGAGCCGCTGGCTCGGCCTTATCGCTTCGAACCGATCGGCGGCGGCGAAGTGAAGCCAGAGCGGGGCTTCCGCGAGGAGCGAAGCGACGCGGCGATCCAGGGGCCGCAAGGCGCCCTACGTTCCCCTGGATTGCTTCGCCATAGCCCGTCCGGAAGGACGGGCGTCTTTAGCCGCCCTATGGCTCGCAATGACGGCTTTGGATCGCGCGCTATCCTAGGCGTCGGCTGAAACAAATGAGCGCCAAAGTTGCGATCATAGGCCGGCCGAACGTCGGCAAGTCGACGCTGTTCAATCGGCTCGTCGGGCGCAGGCTCGCGCTGGTCGACGACGAGCCGGGCGTCACCCGTGATCGGCGCGAGGGCGAGGGCAGGATCGCGGACCTTTCCTTCACCATCGTCGACACCGCTGGCCTCGAGGAAGGCGATCCGGAAACGCTTGCGGGCCGCATGCGCGCGCAGACGGAAATGGCTCTCATCGATTGCGATGCGATCCTGTTCGTGCTCGATGCGCGCGCCGGCATCACCAATGCCGATCGTCATTTCGCGCAAGCCGTGCGCCGAGCCGACAAGCCGATCATCGTCATCGCCAACAAGGCGGAAAGCACCGCGGGCAAGGCCGGCGTCTACGAGGCGTTCAGTCTCGGCCTCGGCGATCCGATTCCGTTCTCCGCCGAGCACGGCGAGGGCATCAATGACCTCTACGATGCGCTGGTGGAAGTCCTCCCGGCCGCCGCGCGTCTCGACCCCGACGAGGAGGATGAAGCCGAGCCGCTCGTTCTGGGCGAAGAAGAGGACGGCAGCGAGCTCGATGTCGCCAAGCCCTTGCGCATCGCCGTGCTCGGGCGGCCGAATGCTGGCAAATCGACGCTCATCAACCATATCCTTGGCCAGGATCGTCTGCTGGTTGGCCCCGAGCCCGGCATCACCCGCGACTCGATCGGCCTTGACGCCGAGTGGAACGGCCGCAAGCTCCGGATCTTCGACACCGCGGGCTTAAGGCGGAAGTCGCGCATCGTCGAGAAAGTGGAAAAACTCGCCGTCGCCGATGCGCTGCGGGCCGTGCGCTTCGCCGAAGTCGTGGTGCTTTTGCTCGACGCCACGATCCCCTTCGAAAAGCAGGACCTGACGCTTGCCGACCTTGTCGAGAAGGAGGGCAGGGCGCTCGTTATCGGCCTCAACAAATGGGACCTCATCGACAATAAGAGCGATAAGGCGCGTGAATTGCGCGAGGAGGCCGACCGGCTTCTGCCGCAGCTGCGCGGAACGCGCGTGATCCCCCTGTCCGGCTTGACCGGCGCGCATGTCGACAGGCTGATGGAGGCGATCCTCGCCACGGCCGAGATCTGGAACATCCGCGTCTCGACGGGCCGTCTCAATCGCTGGCTGAGGCCCGTGATCGAGGGCACGCCGCCCCCGGCGGTCTCCGGCCGGCGGGTCAAGATTCGCTACATGACCCAGCCCAAGGCGCGCCCGCCGTTCTTCGTCCTGTTCGGCAATTCGGTCGACAAGATCCCCGAGAGCTACAAGCGCTACCTCGTCAACGGCCTGCGCGAGACTTTCGGCCTCATCGGCGTGCCGATCCGCCTGTCGATGCGCCCAGGAAGCGACAACCCTTACGCGCCGAAGAAGCGGCGGGGATAGCCACGATGGACCGAAGCGAACGCAAGGCCGCCGTTTCGGCCTACAAAGAGCGCAAGGCCGTCGCCGGCGTCTATGCGATCCGCTGCGTGGCGACCGACGAGCAATGGGTCGGCTCGGCGCCCGATCTTTCCACGATCTGGACCCGACGCACGTTCGGGCTGCGCCAAGGCGTCGAGATGAACAAAGCGCTTCAGTCCGCCTGGAACCTTCATGGGCCCGAAAGCTTCGCCTTCAGGATCCTCGAAGAGATCGATCTCGATGAACTGACCTACGGCCGCGAACGCGCGCTCAAGGAGCGGGTTCAGCATTGGCGCGGGGTTTTGGGCGCGGCCGGGATCTGACGATCTGGTAGGGGCTGGACTGGATGCAAATCATCCATTGCCGCCGCGTTATAGGCGTCGCAGCGAGGGATCGCGCACGTAGCGAAGTTACGACCGAACCCTCCGGAACCCGCTCTGATGCCCAAAAATGCATTCCACGTCCTCGTCTCTGATGAACGGCAGGACGACTGTGCCTTCGCCCGGCTTCCAATTGACCGGCGTGGCCACTCGATATTTCGCGGACAGTTGAAGAGCGTCGATAACGCGCAGGATTTCATCGAAACCGCGCCCGTCCGACGCCGGATAAGACAAAATCAGCTCGACCCGTTTCGAGGGCGAGAGGATGGACACATTGCGGACGGTCTGGGTCTCGCCGAGCTTGGACCCATGTCGGAAATGCGTGGGGTCGAGCATGCCGAAGAGCATCGCGACTTCGCGGTCCTTGTCCGCGATGATCGGAAAGTTGACCTCCGCACCCTGCGTCTCGTTGATGTCCGCGATCCACCGTTCGTGATCCGCCGCGCTGTCTACGCTCAGGCCAACGACCTTGACCCCGCGCTTGCTTCACTCCGGCTCAGGCCTGGCGGTCGCGCCCAACTCCGTCGTGCATACAGGCGTGACGTCAGCCGGATGTGAGAAAGTACGCACCAGGAATCGCCGACGAGCTCCTAGAAGTTCATGGGACCGTGGCTCGTCTCGGCCGTGAAGTCGGGAACACTGTCGCCGATCCGAATGTAGCCCTGCTTTTTCGAGGTGGACGTGCGCCCGGGAGAGGACGTCGTCGGGCCTGTGTATTTAAATTCGAATCCGCCGTGCGGCGCCTCCTCGGGGTCTGGCAGTAGAGTTTCATATTCATGACCAAGCAGATTGACGGTGCGCTTCTTCACCGCTCCGGTGAAAACGAATGCGCCGCCTGACTGACGGACAAGGGGCAGATCAAATCGAAATGTATTGTTGTTGAGGAAGTCCTCTTCGGCCGCTGTGTTCGTGCGTTGAAGAAGTCGGTTGCGGTGCGGAAACCGGCCGAACCGCTTGGACGGCGACGTGCCTGTGAAAATTTCGTGGAAGGCGTTGAGCGGGTCATCGGGTTCGAGAACCGCCATCACCTGGTCCCATTCCAGCCCGTTTGAGTGGCTGATCGCGACGCCTGCTTTCCATCTTTGGCATCATACGCTTTCCGGCCCGAGGGACCGCAACTTCGCCTCGATGCTGCCGTGCTGGGACTGGCTGTTCGGGACGAGTTGCCTCCCGAACGAATTGCCTAAAGATTAGGGGATCGACGATCCTTCTGCAAACCGTGCTTGGCCAAATGGTCCATCCGTTCTTGTCGAAATCGCCCTGCGTGGGCGAACGTCCTCCGATCCAATCGCAAGCGCCGGAAGCGGGCGCAGAACTGGACGGGGAACAAGGGCAGCGCGCCTGAGCGCGAGGCGCGACTTGGGCTGATCTCCAAGGCTGCCATTCAAGCGCGGGAGATGGCCACATTCGGGCGGCCGCCTGTCGTGCTAGGCTACGCCGGAAGCAACTCTAAGTTCCGGAGCCACTCATGAAGCCCATGCTCGCCCGCCTCGACGCTCGCCGCGAGCGCGCCCGTCTCGGCGGCGGCAAGGAGCGCATTGCCGCGCAGCACGCCAAGGGCAAGCTGACCGCGCGCGAGCGCATCGACCTCCTGCTCGATCACGACTCGTTCGAGGAGTTCGACATGTTCGTCGAGCATCGCTCCTCCGACTTCGGCATGGCGGAGACCAAGATTCCGGGCGACGGGGTGGTGACCGGTTGGGGTACCGTGAACGGCCGCACGGTGTTTGTATTCGCCAAGGATTTCACCGTGTTCGGCGGCTCGCTTAGCGAGGCGCACGCGCAGAAGATCACCAAGATCCAGGATATGGCGCTCAAGAACGGCGCCCCGATCGTGGGCCTGTTCGACGCCGGCGGCGCGCGCATCCAGGAAGGCGTCGCGGCGCTCGGCGGCTACGGGGAAGTCTTCCAGCGCAATGTGCTCGCCTCGGGCGTCATCCCCCAGATCTCGGTGATCATGGGCCCCTGCGCCGGCGGCGACGTCTATTCGCCGGCGATGACGGACTTCATCTTCATGGTGCGCAACACGAGCTACATGTTCGTCACCGGCCCGGATGTGGTGAAGACGGTGACCAACGAAACCATCACCGCCGAGGAACTGGGCGGAGCGCAGGTGCATACCACCCGTTCCTCCATCGCCGACCGGGCCTATGACAACGACGTCGAGGCTTTGTTGCAGATGCGCCGGCTGATCGATTTCCTGCCGGCGTCCAATCTCGAACGGTCGCCCGCGCTGCCGAGCTTCGACGATCCCGACCGGACCGATGCCTCGCTCGACACGCTGGTTCCGGACAATCCCAACAAACCCTACGATATCAAGGAACTGATCCTGAAAGTTGCGGACGAAGGTGACTTTTTCGAGATCCAGGAGGCGCATGCCAAAAACATGGTCACCGGCTTTGCGCGCATCGGCGGCGCGACCGTCGGGATCGTCGCCAACCAGCCGCTGGCGCTCGCCGGCGTTCTCGATTCCGACGCTTCGCGAAAGGGGGCGCGCTTCGTGCGCTTCTGCGACTGCTTCAACATTCCGATCATAACCTTCGTCGACGTGCCCGGCTTTCTGCCCGGCACGGCCCAGGAGTACGGCGGCCTCATCAAGCACGGCGCGAAGCTCCTGTTCGCGTATGCGGAGGCCACAGTGCCCAAGGTCACGATTATAACCCGCAAGGCCTTTGGCGGAGCCTATGACGTTATGGCCTCCAAGCACTTGCGCGGCGACATCAATCTTGCTTGGCCGACGGCGCAAATCGCCGTCATGGGCGCCAAGGGCGCAGTCGAAATTATTTTCAGGTCTAAACTTAACGATTCGACAAAGATCGCTGAAAGAACAAAGGAATACGAGGACGCGTTCCTCTCGCCCTTCGTCGCGGCCGAGCGCGGCTATATCGATGAAGTGATCATGCCGCACGCGACCCGCAAGCGGCTGTCACGCGCGCTCGCCATGCTGCGTAACAAGAAGCTCGAGAACCCCTGGAAGAAGCACGACAACATCCCGCTGTGAGGCGCACGGCTCTCGAAGCGGCGATACGAAGCTACAGGTTTCGGCGATTGGCCGATGAATCCGTTCAGGATTTCTTGCCGGGCGCCTGCAACGCCTGCCCGCCCGCGCCTTGAGACTTCTTGTATTCGGAAAATGAGCTTTTCGGTTTGTCGGACTTTGGCTTCTTGCCCTCTTTGTTGCTCTTCATTTGACCCTTCGCCATGATTTTCCTCCTGTGGCCAACGGCTGAGTCTTCAATTGTGACATAAACAGCCGCGCACCGCCATCGCCGTTCGCGTCGGAAGAGCCAGCGACGACTAACTCCCGGAAGCGACGCTCAGGGGCGGGATGTAGAGCGAATTGAGAGGTCGAGCTAAGCGGCGACTTCACCCCTCACGGCGCCAGTGGCGCCCCTGCCCGCGGCCCATGGGCCTACGGAAAAGGACAGCGAACCGGCGCTTCTGGCCGTCGTCCAGGCTGTCGTAGAGGGGCTTCGCGGCCGCAGCCAGCTTTTGCAGGTCGGCCGCCCGCGCGCTTAGCCGCTCGGAAGCGCGGGCGAGGCGATCGACCGGGCTGATTTCCGCATTCCCGTCCTGATTGTCGTCGCGCCGCTCCCGCCAGGCGGCAAAGCGCTCGGCTCTTTGCTTGGCGAGATCGCGCATCGCCGATTCGAGCGGGGCCCAATTCTTTTCCTGTTCGGCGTTCAGTTCGAGGCCGGCCTTCAATGCGGCGATGCGCGCGTCGAGAAAGGCGGCGCGGTCTTCCGCACTGAAACGGCCATGATCTTCCCTTTGAGCGGAATCGTCCGCGACCGCAAAGCTACCGCCGATGAACGGCGCCAAAGTAAGAGCGGTCGCCAGTGCGATCGCCGAAAGCGTTGTTTTCATGGAACGAATCTCCTCATCCTGCGTTCCGAGACAACGCAAACGCTAGATCAGCGCCGCGTGGAGGTCCAATGACAAGGGCGTGAGGACTTCCTTGATGGTTCGTTAACGCGACTTTCATCTTCGTGAAACCATGCGCCTTTGCTGAAGCTTAACTGTGCCAACACGCTCTTCGTCACGTTACCCCCGGATTCACCTCCGCGAAAACATTGACGCGCAGGGTCTCTCCATATCCGGACTCGCCGACAAAGTCGGCGGACTGGAGAGGGTGCAGGTGCGTATGATGGCTTTCGCGATCGACAGGAGCCGGACAATCATCAGCGCGATGATTCTCGGCCGCCGTGTGACGGCCCAGGACGTCGCCTGGTTGAAGCGGGAGGTGTTCGCAACTCGCGAAGTCTCGCGCGAATCTGCAGATGAGCTGTTCGCCGTTGTCCGCGCGGAGATGGATAATGCGCCTGAGTGGAAAGAGTTTTTTGTCGAAATGATTGCCGAACACGTGGTCCGGCAAGCGGAACCGCCGGGTGTCGTCAATGACGAGCGGGCCGTCTGGCTTCTCGCCCATGTCGACGAATGCAAGTCAATTGAGGCCTTGGCCGCTCTGGTCAATGTCTGCGCCGAGGCGCATCGCGCGCCCGACTGGTTCGTGGCCGCGGTCAAGGAGCGAGCCGCCGCACGGAGGCCCGGCGCCGAAGCCGCGCTCCGCGCAACTGCCGGATAGCTTTCCCTCGCCCCCGAAGCGCCTTGCAGCCGCCGAAGCTGCGCGCTATCGGAGTGCAGCGGCCGAGAGGCGCGAAGGCGCCGGGCCGCGATCGAGGGGTATCTCGGCCATGACCAAAGCTGTAGCCTCCCTGGTGGGCGCCGCTGTTCTCGCGCTCGGCGTCTTTTCTCAGGCAGGCGCAGCCAAAGCTCAGCCCTATGGCTATCCGCCCGAGCGGGTCGAGTGGAAAGTTGGCCCCGGCTATTTTGGCTTCAGCGGCTTTCCGTGGCCCGGGCCGCCGTTCGCCTCGCCAGATCTCAGACCGACTTATGGCTGCTACTTCACCCGCGCGCGATTGAAGAACGCGTGGCGAGAGGTCGAAGTCTGCTCCTGAGGTTGGCGGCCAGGCGCGTTCCCTCGGCCAAGGTGTCTGGCGTTGTTTACCCGCTTCCGTCGTTCCCATAGACATGACAATTGAAGGAAAGCGGGGCGCTTTTCTCGCAAGGGCGCTATGTTCAAGACCATCCTGATCGCCAACCGCGGCGAGATCGCCTGTCGCGTGATCAAGACGGCGCGCCGCATGGGCATCCGGACCGTCGCCGTCTATTCCGAAGCCGACAAGGATGCGCTGCATGTCGAGATGGCGGACGAGGCCGTCGCGATAGGCCCACCCGCCGCGGTCCAGTCCTATCTCGCAATAGACAAGATCGTCGCCGCCTGCCTCAAGACAGGCGCAGAGGCTGTCCATCCGGGCTACGGCTTTCTCTCGGAACGCGCGGCGTTCGCGCACGCGCTGGCCGAGGCGAAGATCGTCTTCATCGGCCCCAATCCCAAAGCCATCGAGGCGATGGGCGACAAGATCGAATCGAAGAAATTCGCCAACGCGGCCAAGGTGTCGACCGTCCCCGGCCATCTCGGCGTGATCGAAACGCCGGAGCGCGCGGCCGAGATCGCCGATGAGATCGGCTATCCGGTGATGATCAAGGCTTCTGCCGGGGGCGGCGGCAAGGGCATGCGGATCGCCCATTCGCGCAAGGAAGTCGCCGAAGGCTTCGCCCGCGCCCGCTCGGAGGCGAAATCGTCCTTCGGCGACGACCGCGTGTTCGTCGAGAAATTCATCGTCAATCCACGTCATGTCGAGATCCAGGTGCTGGGCGACAAGCATGGACATGTCATCTATCTCGGCGAGCGCGAGTGTTCGATCCAGCGCCGCAACCAGAAAGTGATCGAAGAAGCGCCCTCGCCGCTGCTCGATGCAGAAACGCGCAAGCGGATGGGCGAACAGGCGGTCGCGCTCGCCAAAGCGGTGCAGTACGATTCCGCCGGCACGGTCGAGTTCGTCGCGGGCCAAGACCGCAGCTTTTACTTCCTCGAGATGAACACCCGCCTGCAGGTCGAGCATCCGGTGACCGAACTCGTCACCGGAATCGATCTTGTCGAGGAGATGATCCGAAGCGCCGCGGGCGAGCCTTTGCGCCTCAAGCAGGCGGACGTGAAGCTGACCGGCTGGGCGGTCGAAAGCCGGGTTTATGCCGAGGATCCGGCGCGCGGCTTCCTGCCCTCGACCGGACGGCTCACACGCTATCGTCCGCCGGCCGAAGGGACGCATGACGGCGTCACGGTGCGCAACGACACCGGCGTGTATGAGGGCGGGGAGATCTCGATCCACTACGATCCGATGATCGCCAAGCTCGTCACCCACGCGCCCGACCGGCTCGCCGCGATCGAGGCGCAAGCGACCGCGCTCGACGCCTTCGTCATCGACGGCATCCGGCACAACATCCCTTTTCTGTCGGCGCTCATGCAGCATCCGCGCTGGCGCGAGGGACGACTGTCGACCGGCTTCATCGCCGAGGAATTTCCCGACGGATTTCATGCGCTTGTCGCCGAGGGCGAGACCGAGCGCCATCTGGTTGTGGCCGCAGCGATGATCGACCATACGCAGAACCTCAGAAAGCGGCATATTTCCGGGCAGTTGCGCGAGCCCAAGCAGATGCGCTTCGAGCTCAAGCGGGTGGTCGCGATGGGCAATGCCCGTGTCGAACTCGAGATCGAGCCGCGAATGATTGGCGTCGCGATCGTGTTCGCGGATGGTCGCAAGGTCGAGGCGCATTCGGACTGGAAGCCGGGCGATCCTTTGTGGCGTGGAACCATCGACGGCGCCGACATCGCCGTGCAGGCGCGCCCGATCCTCAACGGCTACGCGCTCGCCCACGCCGGGGTCGCCGTCGACGCACGCGTCTACACCCGCCGCGAGGCTCAGCTCGCGGCGCTGATGATCGAACACAAGGGTGCCGACGGCTCGCGTTTTCTGCTCTGTCCAATGCCGGGCCTCGTCAAGGCGATCGCGGTCAAGGTCGGGCAGGAGGTCAAGGCGGGAGAGCAGCTCTGCATCGTCGAGGCTATGAAAATGGAGAACGTGCTGACCGCCGAGCGCGACGCGACGGTAAAAGCGATCCTGTGCAAGGAAGGGGATTTGCTTGCGGTCGACGCGGTGATCATGGAGTTCGCATGAGCGCGGAGTTGACCGATCGCAAGCTGATTTCCTCGGGCTCGCCGTTCGAGAAGGCGAACGGCTATTCGCGTGCGGTCGTCTTCGGCGATGAGGTCCATATCGCCGGCACGACCGGATATGACTACGCAACAATGGCGATGCCCGACGACGTCGCCGAGCAGACGCGCAACATCTATGCGACCTTCGCCAAGGTGATGAAGGAAGCGGGCGGCGATCTTGCCGATATCGTGCGGTTGCGCACTTTCGTCACCGACGTCTCGTATTGCGAGCCGGTTGTCGCGGTGCAGGGCGAGATCTTCGGCGCCATCCGCCCGGCGGCGACGATCGTCGTCGTCTCGGCGCTCTTAAAGCCGGAAATGAAGGTGGAGATCGAGGCCGACGCGCGGCTTGGACGAACGGACGCCTCCCGATAGGCGGCGCACTCGCGCACGAGTTCAGGTGAGAAGAGACGACGTCCGAGCAATCGTAGGTTTTCGCTTGCGAGGGCCGTCATCGCTGGTCGACCAGGAGGGTCGTCGTGCTGACGCAAATCAAACGGCAAGCTCCGCGAGGGAGGCAGTTGCTCGCCGGCGCGACCGCGGCGCTCGCGCTGTTTGGCGCGGCTGCGGGAGCCATGGGAGCGGACAATTCAGCGGCGGCCAAGACCGCAATTACCGATCGCCTTCATCGCTGGACTGTCGCCTTCAACGCCCAAGATCTGGCCACCGTCTGCGATCTGTTTGCTCCCGACCTCAGCTATACGTTTGACGACATTCTCAACGGCTCGCGAGATGGGCTCTGCGCCAACCTCCACGCGGTGCTGGCAAGGCGCGACCTAAAGCTGCGCTACGACGAGCCGACCATCCACGAGATTCTTGTCTCGGGCGACCTAGCGGCGGTGCGGCTGACCTGGACTCTGACGGCGGAAAAGAACGGCGTCCGCGACGTAACGAGAGAGGAAGGGATGGATGTCTTTCGTCGCGCGCCGGACGGCCTGTGGTCGATCGCGCGCTACATCGCCTTCTCGAGGTGGCCGAACGCCGTGTTGAAGTAGGCGCGCCGCACTGAATATTGGCGGCCTTCCGCATTGCGATGGCAGGCGTCCACGCGCCTCACCTCCTCTTGGCGAGGCGGAGCCGTCGTAGTATCAAAGCGGATACAACGATAACGGCCAATAACGCGCAAACTGGGGAGAGATGTGGATGTCAGCCGCCTT
>CAWCSA010000022.1:0-60004 GCA_963798015.1 uncultured Alphaproteobacteria bacterium | reverse complement strand
CGACCCCATCATTACGAATGATGTGCTCTACCAGCTGAGCTATTGCGGCCCCCTCGAGCAACGCCGCGCTGGCGCCAATCGAACGGCGCTGCTGTCTATGCCAATTTTCCCCGTCTTGGCAATACGCCGAAGTGCGCCGGCAAAGGCGCGCTCCGGCTAGGAACGCGGCGCGATGTCGCCTAGAAACGCGGCGCGGCCCCCCGACGGCCGCTGGAAACAGAACCGAAGGAGCGGCCCACATGGCGGGACGATTGGCGGGTAAAGTGGCGTTGTTGACCGCGGCCGCCGCGGGCATAGGGCGCGGGACGGCTGAAGCCTTTGCGCGCGAGGGCGCGCGCGTCATCGCGACGGACATCGACGTAGCCGGCCTCGAGGGTCTCGACGCCGACAAGCGCAAGCTCGATGTGCGCTCGAGCGAAGCGGTCGAGGCGCTCGCGCGGGAGGTCGGCCCGATCGACATTCTCTTCAACTGCGCCGGCTTCGTCCATCATGGAACGGTCCTCACCACTTCGGACGCCGACTGGGACTTCTCCTTCGATCTCAACGTCAAGTCCATGCACCGCACGATCCGCGCCTTTCTGCCGGGCATGCTGGAGAAGGGCAGGGGGTCGATCGTCAACATCGCCTCCGGCGCTTCATCTGTGCGCGGCATCCCCAACCGCTATGTCTACGGCGCCTCGAAGGCCGCGGTGATCGGCCTCACCAAGTCGGTGGCGTCCGATTACATCCGCAAGGGCGTGCGCTGCAACGCGATCTGTCCCGGCACGATCGAGAGCCCGTCGCTCGACGGCCGCATCGACACGTTGAGCAAGACGAGCGGCCAGGCGATCGAGAGCGTCCGCCAGGCGTTCATCGACCGCCAGCCGATGGGCCGGCTCGGCAAGCCGGAGGAGATCGCCGCGATCGCCGTCTATCTCGCCTCCGACGAGAGCGCCTTCGCCACCGGCCAGACCTTCATCATCGATGGCGGATTTGCACTCTAAGGTTGTCTTCGGGCTCCTATAAGAGCTAGTAAACGCCAGTAAACGCGCATAAACGTTAGTAAAAATGCTAGCGTTTACTAGCGTTTATTTTTTCGAATCGGGACTTTTCAATGGGTTACGGCCGTTTGGAATAAAAAATCTCCTTCGCTCGTTGTCTCCGGTTGTGTACAACCTCGCTCCGCCGCCGCGATGGCCGCGCTAACGCCAAGCTTCCTCCGGGCCGACGGCGATTGTCATAGCACGAATTCTGAATTTCTGCAAGATGTTGCGCTCTTTCGAAAATGGCGCCAAGAGGCCGCTCGGGCCGCAACCCCAAGAGCGGCGACGACGCGGCCCTCATTCGTTGAGCGACCTGGCGCCGCTGACGAACGGGCTGCCCCGCAAATAGAAACGCAACACGCGGTCCGCCTCGCGCGTAATGCCGATCCTTACGCTCTTGCCGATTTCGCCGGGTTCGGCATCGTCGCGTGCAAGCCAGAGCGGGCCTTCTTGGCAGAGATCGAGCCCATCGAGCGAACGATCGATCCTGAGCCCCTGGGCGAGTCGTCCCGGGCCTCGCGCCAGATCGCGCAGGCGCTCGGTTCCCCGGTTGCGCCGCATGATCGCGATGCCGTCGAGCGGCTTGAGCGCCCTGATCAGGACGCCGGCGCCGACGCCCTTCGCTTCGCTCGAAACGTTCAGCATCCAGGAAAGGCCGTAGGCCAAATAGACATAGGCGTGGCCGCGTTCGAGAAACAGCGTGCGATTACGCGACGTCATGCCCCCATAGGCGTGCCCGGCGGCGTCGCCGATGACATAGGCCTCGGTCTCGACAATGCGGCCGCTGACGACGCCTTCGGGCAATTCCCGCACCAAGAGCTTGCCGATGAGAGCGCGCGCGAGCGCTTCCGTGTCGGCCGGCAAGTCCGCGCGGGCGAGCGGCGTATGGGCCTTCTTGCGGACGCGGGCCTTCAACCCATCCGCTCAACCAGATGCGCGCGCGAAGGCCCCGGCTGGAACGGATCGCCGAAATATTGGGTCTCGCGCGCTACCTTGCCGTCGCGAAACTCCATGATGCTCACCGTATAGGACGGCCGCCCATCATAGGTCAGAACGAATTCGGTGACCCAGAGGTCGCCAGCGCCGACGATCCGCCGCACCGAGAAGCGCTTTTTGTTCGGCTGCACGGTGCGCGACGCCTGGATGTTGCGCCGGCCGCGAATGCTCTCGCCGGATTGCGGATATTCGAGCACCGCGTCCTCCTGATAGATCTGATGCTCGGCCTCGAAATCGTCGGCGTCGGACGCCGCCCAGTGGCGATCCAGAGCTGCTCGGATTTCGGGATCTCCCATGCCAAATCTCCTTGCGGTCGCCGGAGCTTAGCCAGCGTACCAAGCGCTGGCTGGCCTAGACTATCAGGATTGGCTTATCCGGGAGCCTTAGTGTCCTCCTCCCACGATAGCGTGACCTTGAATTCGGCCTCCCCATGACCCGAGACAATCCAAAGGTCGCACTCGCCGCTGAGGGTCGCGCCGAACTCCATCTCGACCTTGGACGGCCGCTTTTCCAACGCCCCGACAGACTTCTCTAAGATTGCAACGAGTTCGCCGAGCGAGGAAAGTCCCTTCTCAAATGCAGCGCTCGATGTCTCAACGAGCTTATCCTTAGCGCTCACCTCACGCAGGCCACCTTTCGGAGGCGAGCCGAAAAGCACTTTCTTGCCGCTCGGCAGTGTGACAATCATCATCGTCTTCGTCACGGGACGCTCCTCTTCGATGCTCAAACAGAGCTTAGTTTATATTCATGCGGCCGGCGACGATGGGGATTTCGTCGGGTGCGGTGCCTACATCGAGCAGAATCTGATCGTCACTTGCCGGCACGTCTGGCGTGACGCGGCCGAGCACGCAAAGGCGGTCTTTCCGCACCTGAAAAAGAACGGCGCTGCGGCAGTCAGCCCGCTGGAGCTGATCGACCTGTGCAAGGTGTCCGGCGGGGACGATCCGGACATCGTGCTGTTGCGTGCGACCGAACCGCCGCAGGGACTGATAGAGCTGCAAATCGCCCGCGACGAGGCGTATGAAACCGGCGAAGCGAGCGCTCTCGCCCGGCTGCCGACCCGCGACACCGATCGGGAGATTCCGGGCGAGGTTGGGAAGCACGTTGATGAGAAGGGACGACGCGCTTTCGGTCAGCCAGTTAGGACTGGCTACTGGCTGGAGAAGGGCTCCAGCGGCTCGCCAATTTTCATTGAAGCAGGCCAGCAGTTGGCGGGCATTGTCAGCATGGCCGAGCTTGGGGAAGAGCCGCAGAACGCTCCGGTTCGCGAGGCCTACGTCGTACCCGGCACAATCATTTGGCCCTTCGTCCATTCGGTAGCACAACGAGAGCTCGACGCGCGCCAGCGCGACATTCAGCAAGCACTTCTGAAAGAGAACGAGGCCAGCAGCGCGCGCCAACTCATTTTCGAAATTGCGCGCCGGTCGGGTAGCGATGCAGCTTTGGACTTTGATCAGGCGCTGGCAAACGCCCGCGCTGCCTACGACGCAGGCTCAAAGGCGATCGAGGCAGGTGTCCACGGAAGCAATCTGGGCTCACTCGTCGACAATCTCCTGGCGAAGACCGCCGAGCGTGCACGACTTGGTGATTTCGCCGGCGGTTCAGCCGAGGCTGACCACGTGTTCACGGAGTGGGAGCGCGTCGAGGCCGAACGACACAACGCGTCGGTTGCTGTGGGGGTCCGCATTTTAACCGAGGCCGCCCGCCTTGACATGCTTAGCCGCGACTTCCGTATCGCAGCGAAGCGTTTTGCACGCATTATCAACCTCGAAAACTCCAATTCGTTCGACAGAGTCACTGCTTTGCGGGCGAAGCAGAATGAACTTTATGTGCTGGGACGAGATTCGGGAAACAACGCAGTTCTTGAAGTCGCAGTTGAACTCGCACGCCTTCGATTGGAGCCATGAAGTGACGCGCGAACGCGACCCGCTCGACTGGGCGGCAGCCCAGAACGATCTCGGCAATGCGCTCGTGAGCCTCGGCGAGCGGGAGAGCGGGACGGCGCGGCTCGAGGAGGCGGTTCAGGCCTATCGTATGGCGCTTCAAGAATGGACGCGCGAGCGTGTTCCGCTCGACTGGGCGACGACGCAGAACAATCTCGGCAATGCGCTCGCGAGGCTTGGCGAGCGGGAGAGCGGGACGGCGCGACTCGAAGGGGCTGTCGCCGCCTATCGCGCGGCGCTGGAGGAGCGAACGCGCGAGCGGGTTCCGCTCGACTGGGCGACGACGCAGAACAATCTCGGCACTGCGCTTCAGGCGCTTGGGCAGCGGGAGAACGGGACAGCGCGGCTCGAGGAGGCGGTCGAGGCCTGTCGCGCGGCGCTCCGGGAATGGACGCGCGAGCGTGTTTCGCTCCAATGGGCGACGGCGCAGAACAATCTCGGCAACGCGCTCGCGACGCTCGGGGAGCGGGAAAGCGGGGCGGCGCGGCTCGGGGAAGCGGTTCAGGCCTATCGCGCGGCGCTCGAGGAACGGACGCGCGAGCGGGGTCCGCTCGACTGGGCGGGGGTACAGAACAATCTCGGCAATGCCCTTCAAGCGCTCGGTAAGCGGGAGAGCGGGACGGGATCGCTCGAGGAAGCGGTCGAGGCCTATCGCGCGGCGCTTCAGGAATGGACGCGCGAGCGTGTTCCGCTCCAATGGGCAATGACGCAGAACAATCTCGGCAATGCGCTTCAGGCGCTCGGCGAACGGGAGAGCGGGACGGCGCGGCTCGAAGTGGCGGTTCAGGCCTATCGCGCGGCGCTGGATGAATGGACGCGCGAGCGTGTTCCGCTCCAATGGGCGATGACACAGAACAATCTCGGCGCTGCGCTTCAGAAGCTCGGGGAGCCGGAGAGCGGGACGGCGCGGCTCGAGAAAGCGGTCGAGGCCTTTTCCGCGGCGCTCGAGGAACGGACGCGCGACCGCGTTCCGCTCCAATGGGCGACGACGCAGAACAATCTCGGCAATGCGCTTCGAGCGCTCGGGGAGCGGGAGAGCGGGACGGCGCTGCTCGAGGAGGCGGTCCAGGCCTATCGCGCAGCGCTCGAAGAACGAACGCGCGAGCGGGTTCCGCTCGACTGGGCGGCGACCATCGGCAATCAGGCCGCCGCAATGATGCGGATCGCCGACCGCGCCAATGATACGGCGATGGCGGAGAGCGCGGCGGCGCAACTCATGGCGGCGTACGAGGTATTGCGCGACGGCGGCCAAGCGCAATGGGCGGCGATACTCGAGCCGCAACTGCCAAAGGCGCAGGCGATCCGCGACCGACTCAAGGGCAAGTAAGGGGCGCTACTACACCGCCTTGCGGGCGAGCTCGGCGCCGGCCGCGAGCGCGGCGAGCTTGGCGTAGGCGATTTCCGACGACATCGGCGCCATGCCGCAATTGGTGCAGGGATAGAGTTGTTCCGGCGGGACATAGTCGAGCGCGGCGCGGATGGTGTCTGCGACGTCTTGCGGCGTCTCGACGACATTGGACGCGACATCGATGCAGCCGACCAGCACGTCCTTGCCCTTGATGAGGCCGATCAGCTCGATCGGCACGCGCGCATTGCGGCATTCGAGCGAGACCTGGTCGATGCGGCTCGCGGCGAGCGCGGGAAAGGTCTCTTCATATTGGCGCCAATGCTCGCCGAGCGTCGCTTTCCAGTCATTGTTGGCCTTGATGCCATAGCCGTAGCAGATGTGGACGGCGGTCCTGCATCGAAGCCCCTGCGCGGCGCGTTCGAGCGCGGCGACGCCCCAGGCCTTGACGTCGCGCATGTAGACGTTGAAGGCCGGCTCGTCGAATTGCACCACATCGATGCCGAGCGCCTCGAGCTCGCGCGCCTCTTCGTTCAGCGCCGCGGCGAAAGCATGCGCAAGGGCGGGGCGGTCGCGATAATGCTCGTCCGCGATCGTATCGGCGATGGTCATCGGGCCGGGCAAGGTGAATTTGAGCTTGCGCTTGGTGTGGGCGCGCGCGGCGCTCGCCTCGAGCCTGTGCACGGGGCCTTTGCGGCGGATCGGGCCGGTCACGGTCGGCACCTCGGCCTTGTAGCGATCGGCGCGGATGCCGATCGTCTGGCGGCGCGCGAAGTCGATGCCGTCGAGATTGGCGAGAAATCCATGCACGAAATGGATGCGCGCCTGCTCGCCGTCGCTGACGATGTCGATGCCGGCGTCCTCCTGCCGCTTCACCGCGAGGATGGTGGCGTCGATCTTGCCCGCCGCGAGCGCGCCGCCCTCGAGCCTCCATGCGGGCCAGAGCTTTTCCGGCTCGGCAAGCCAGAGGGGCTTCGGCAGGCTGCCGGCCACAGTGGTTTCGAACATGGGCGTTATCCTAGCTTGTAGTCGCGCGTGGCCTCGGGATCTTCGGTCGCGTAGCTCAGCGCCATCAATTCGGCCCATGCCTCGTCGGGAATGGGAAAGCGGGCCCAGTTCACCGTCTGCTTGACCCGCTCGGGCTTGGTCACGCCGCAGATTGTCGAGGCGATGCGGGGATCGCGCATCGAGAACTGCAACGCCGCCGCGCCGGGGGGCACGCCGTGCAGCGTGCAGATCGCTTCAATCTTGCGGATCGGATCGAGCATTTCCTCGGACGCTTCCTGATAGGCGTAGCGCGGGTAGACGGCCGACCCCTTGGCGAGCACGCCGCTCGCGTAAGGCGCGGCGTTGAGGACGGCGATCCCCCGCGACTTCGCAAGGTCGAGCATGTCGTTGGCGCTCCGATTGGCGAGCGTGAAGCGATTGTGGGTGATCAGCGCGTCGAAATCCCAGTTGCGCAAGAGCGGCATCATCATGGAAGCGGGGCCGGCCGCGAGTCCGACCGCCTTCGCCAGCCCCTCTTCCTTGATACGGAAGAGTTCGCCGAGCGCGCCGTCTTTGGCGGTCGCCCCCTCGAACGAGTTGGCGTGCTCGGGATCGTGCAGATGCAGGAGATCGACCCGATCGATCCCAAGCGTCTTCAGGCTTTGCTCGAGCGAGCGGCGGGCGCGTGAGGCGTCGAACACGCTCGTCTCGAAATCACGATCGAGTTTGGTCGAGATGACGAAGCCTTGCGGAAGGCCGCCACGCTCGCGAATGGCGGCGCCGATCCGCTCCTCGCTGCGGCCCAGCCCATAATTGCGCGCGGTGTCGATGAAGTTGGCGGGCCCATCGAAAATGGCGTGGAGCGTCGCTCTGGCGCGCGCTTCGTCAACGCCGTAGCCATAGGTGTCGGGCATGTCGCCGAGGCCCGAGGTGCCGAAGCAGACGGACGTGACCATGAGATCGGTGCGGCCGAGCCGGACCTTGTCAATGACTCCCTCGGTCATCGCGAAACTCCCTAATCTGATTGGCGCCGCATCCGTAAAGCGCCGGCGAGCCGTGGGCAAGGCGCGAGGCTTCTTACGCGGGCTCGACGCCAAACGCCGCGAACTCCGCCTCGGTCGGATATGATTTCTGCGCCCCGTGACGTGTGACCGAGAAGGCGGAATAGCGAGTCGCTTCGGTTAGCGCAGCCTCGAGCGAGAGTCCGCCGGCGAGATAGCGGGCGAAGCTGCCGATGAAGGCGTCCCCAGCGCCGGTCGTATCGACCGCCCGAACCTTGACCGGGGCAATGCGCTGCGAGCCGTGCCGTGTCGCCAGCAGCGAACCGCGCGCGCCGAGCGTGACGATGACCGTTTCGATGCCCTGCTTCACCAAGGTTTGGGCGGCTGCTGAAATCTCGTCGTCCAACTCGACCGGCATGCCGGTCAGGATCGCGAGCTCCAACTCGTTGGGGACGAGGAAGCTCGCCTGCTTAACGACGTCCATGTCGAGGTTGCGCCGCGCTGGCGCTGGGTTCAGCACAGTCCTGACGCCGTTCTTGCGTGCGAAGCGAATCGCCGCATAGGCGGTTTCGAGCTGGATCTCGAGCTGCAGCAGGATGAGATCGCACCCCTTAAGCGACTCGCTTGCGGCGCCGACGTCGGCCGAGCTCAGGTCGCCATTGGCGCCGGCGACAATGAGGATCGCGTTGTCGCCCGAACTTTTGTCAACGAAAATCGTCGCCGTGCCGGTCGACTGGTTCGGGATGCGGCGGACATGCTGCGTATTGATTCCGTAGCTCTCGAAATTCGTGAGCGCGCTATCGCCCAGCGTATCGTCGCCGAGGTCCGAAACCATCACGACTTGGGCCCCAAGCTTCGCCGCGGCGACCGCCTGATTGGCGCCTTTGCCGCCGAAGCTCGTCTCAAAATGCGAGGCAAGGACTGTCTCGCCCCAAACTGGCATGCTGACGACCGTGGTGGTCAGATCCATATTGGTCGAGCCAATCACTCCGATGCGCGGACGCTTCGACATATCGTTCCTCCCAGGACATGCTGCACGCTATCATTGCGAGGAGCGAAGCGATGGAGCATCCGCCGCCAAACCCTCAGGTGGCCAAGCTCGGCGGATGGCGCCAAAGGTTGACGCCGCACTCGACCGCGTGGAAGTCGATTTCCTCAAGTTCGTCCGCGGCGAAAGACAGGCTGTCTGCCGCTTTGACGCTATCCGTGACCTGTTCTGGACTGCTCGCGCCAATCAAAGCCCATGTCACGCGCTTGTCCCTTATCGCCCAGGCCAGCGCCATCTGGGCGAGCGTTTGGCCGCGCCGCTTGGCGATGACGTCGAGTTCGCGCGCACGTTCAATATTCTGAGGCGTAAGCAGCCTCCGATTGAGAAAATGGCTGACCGTCGCGCGACTGCCCGCGGGGACGCCGGCCAAGTATTTGTCGGTCAGCAGCCCTTGCGCAAGCGAAGAAAAAACGGTGGCGCCGACGCCTTCGGCTTCGAGCGTATCAAGCAAACGATCGTCCTCGATCCAGGGATTGATCATCGAATAGCTTGGCTGATGGATCAGGCAGGGCGTCCCAAGCCGCTTGAGAATGGCGACCGCTTCCTTCGTATGGTGGGAATTCTAGGAGGAAATGCCGACATAGAGGGCCTTGCCTTGGCGAACCGCGTGATCGAGCGCGCCATAGTTTCCTCGAGCGGCGTCTCGGGATCGAAGCGGTGAGAGTAGAAGATGTCGACATAGTCGGGGCCCATGCGCTTGGCGCGCGTCGAATCGGCGGACTTGTCGAAACCGAAATTATGCGACAGGCCGAGCGATATCGCTGGCAGTTTCAGCCCGGCGCGGCCGCAGCGGTTGTAAATCATCTTGTCGTAGCGCGTGGGCGTGGTGGGCATGAGTGTCCTTCGTCGTGCCACGCTTAAGGTTGATGATCGGCGTCGGCGAGAGCGTCAGTTCAGGCGCGTGAATCCATCAGCGCTCCAGTCCTCACTGCCGACGCCATGATGGAGGAAAAAGAGGCCTTCGGGATCGTATTTACCCTTGACCGCGAGAAGCCGGTCGTAGTTTTCGCCCCAGAACGCCTCCTGCCAATGCGGCTGAAAGTAATCTGTTTCCCACACATAGGAGCCAACGCGGGGCATCAGCTTGCGGATTTCGTCCATTGAGGCTGTCACCCTCGCCGCCCGGGTCTTGGCTCCCGCAATGTCCGGCTCGTGCCCTGGAACGTCCGGATAAGCGGGTTGTCCTCCAGCGCCGCTGATCGCGAGCGCGAACGCATCGACAACCGCCGGGTTCATCGCCGTATCTCGGGCCGCTGCGGTTGCCTCGGGGGTCGCACCGGCGAGCCCCTTGTTGAAATGCAGCGACACGCCCCAATGGCGTGCCGCCGCGAGTAGCGCGTCGACCAGTCGCTCGCGCTGATTGTCAGCGAGCAGCGACTGGGGCAGCCAAGCGGATTGGTAAGCATACCAGACCCGGCCCGTTTCCTCTAGGTTGCTCGCCCAGAAGATATTGTCGGCCGGCGCGCCCGGACGGTCATCCGAGAGGACCAGGCCAGGAGCCTTCTTGAGCGCGACGGGGTCCCAGAATACGCGCGCTGGCTCGCTGATGATCCTCGGCGGCGAAACAATGCTGAAATCCTGTGGGGACGCTGAGACCCAGTCGAAGAAGGGACGCCATGTCGCTTCGGCCTGTTGCTGGTCGAGACCTTGCAGCACCATCGCAATCGACAGAATGCCGTCTGGGCGGAAGCCCAGCTGCTCGCCCCAGTGCGGATTGAAAAGCGATTGTGAATAAAATTCGAGGCTTTTCGCGATGAGGCGCCGATACGCTTCGTCAGAGGACGCCTTTATGGTCGAGAACACGCCGCCCATAAATTCCGGCAGCGTGTGCGTGCGCAGCGTGACGCGGGTGACGACACCAAACCCGGCGCCGCCGCCCTTCAGCGCCCAGAAGAGATCCGGATTCGCGCAGGAATTGGCGATTTTGATCTCGCCGTCGGCGGTCACGACTTCCGCTTCCAACAGGCTCGCTCCGGCCTGCCCAAAGGCCTTCGAGCAGCTGCCGAACCCGCCACCCAGAATGAGGCCGACGACCCCGACCGTCGCGCAGCCGCCGCCTTGCACGTAGCGCCCCGCACTGGTCATCACCTGGTTGTACACATGGCCCCAAATCGCGCCGGGCTCGATCGACACGGCGGGTTGCGGCTCGGCGTTTCCGGTGCAGCCGGCGCCGACGAACGCATCGTGGAGCGTCACCGCGTTCATGTGGCGCGTCCAGATGAGAAGCGAGTCGGCTGCGTTGGATGTCCCTTGATAGCTGTGGCCACCGCCCTTCACCACGAGCCGCAGATTGTTGGTTCGGGCGAAATTAACCACGGCGACGACATCTTGAGTTGTCCTCGCGGCGACGGCGTAGACGCTTGGTTCCGACGTCCACGCCCCGACCCAGCCGAGCGACTGGGTGAGCCCGACCTCATCTCCAAGGTAGTAGGGATTCTTGAGCTCCTTGAACAATTGGTCGCAGCTCGCGTCGGGCGTTCCGCCGACGCAATCCGCGAGCGGCGAGCGCACCTTGACGAGGCGTCCTCCCACGTCGTGATCGAGTTGATTCCAGGTCGCTTCTGACGGCCATTCAGGATCGCCGAGACGGACACGGGCTTGCCGCCGGGACGCGGCCGCGGCGCCGCGCGCGAGACCGCTCATGAACGGAAGCCCCGCCAATGTGCCAAGCAGGCGCCTTCGGCTCAATCGATTCGCCATTTGCCGCTCCATGGTCGCCAGCCGGTTGGTTCTCTAGCCGTTTGGCCGGAGCCGTTTCAAGGCGCCCCGGCACACTCAATCTCGGCCGCGAGCGCGTCGGGCAGTTCGATTTCGGCCGCGTCGGCCCGCCGTCCGGGAATATGAACGCCAAGCTTGGCGAGCCGGTCGAGCTGCAGTCTCAAGCGCTGCGGAAAGTCCGGCGCGAGCAGAGCCGGCGTGATCGCGATGACAAGAAGGCCAGCGCCCGGCGAGCGGGTACCCGAGGTGAACGATGGCGCGTCGAGGGCCCAGTTCGCGCCTGCAAGGCCCGCAGCCATGACTTCGACCATGAGCGCGATGTTGGCGCCCCGCGCGCCGCCGAAAGCGAGAAGCGCGCCGCGCAGAGCCGCCTGCGGATCGGTGGTCGGCCGCCCGTCGCCGTCGACCGCCCAGCCCGTGGGCAGAGGCTCGCCTCGTTCTGCGTAATGGCGAAGCTGCACAAAAGCGGTTGCGCTGGACGCCTGGTCGATCAGCAGCGGCGCCCCTTCGTCGAGGGGTGCCGCAAAGGCGACCGGGTTGGTGCAGTAAACGGGCGTCTTTGCCCCGGCGACCGTCATCAGCGCCGGTCCGCTCGTTGCGGCGAACGCCACGAGGCCAGCCTCGGCGAGGCGACGCGGATAGTAGCCGAGTTCGCCTGTGGTGTAGCTCCCGTTCTGCGCGAATAGTGCGATCCCGTAGGTCTGCGCGCGCTCGCAGAGCGAATCGAAAGCTCGGTCGAAGCCTGCCTGCGCGATCCCGCCTCTTGCATCGCAACGGATCGCCGCGGGAGCGGGCGAAGTTATGAGCGGCTCAGCGTCGCCGACGATCCGTCCCGCCCGTAACGCGGCGAGATAGTCCATGAGATGGGAAAAGCCGCTCGAGCCTTTGCCTTGCGCATTGGCGGAGACGGTGGCCCGCGCCAGCGATAGCGCCGCCTCGTCGCTGGCGCCGGCGGCGCGGACTGCGCGCGCCGCAAAGTCGGTCGCCGCCTCGAGAGTGAATCGCCGCGTCATGCCAATTCGGGCTCCATGCGCTTGAGGGTTAGACTGCGAGCGGCGGCCGTCACGGGCGCGACAATGCCCGCTTCCCCCGTGACGTCAAGCGCAGGGCGGTCCGGATTCAGCGTGCTGACGGACTGTGATATCGACGTGAGCGGCCGTGAGCGCGGGGTCGACGCGGGGACAAGGAGCACGCTTTCGTGAACGTTGATGGACGGCCGTACCGCACCATCTGGCTCAACGAGGACGGCTTAAGCGTCGACGTCATCGACCAGCGCTGGCTTCCGCATGAGTTCAAAGTCGCGACGCTGCGCAACGCCGCCGAGGCGGCGACCGCGATCCGCGACATGTGGGTGCGCGGAGCTCCGCTGATCGGCGCGACGGCGGCCTATGGGCTCGCACTCGCCATGCGCGAGGATCCAAGTGACGCGGCGCTCGACGCCGCGCACGAGAAGCTTGCCGCGACCCGGCCGACCGCGATCAACCTGCGCTGGGCTCTGGATTCCGTTCGCAAGCTTCTCGTCCCGCTCGCCCCGCACGCGCGAGCGGACGCCGCCTACGCCGAGGCCAAGCGTATCGCCGACGAGGATGTGGAGATCAATCGCGCGATCGGCGCCCACGGCCTCGAGCTTCTTCGCCGCGTGGCCGCGGACAAGAAGCGTGGTGAACCGGTCAACATTCTCACGCATTGCAACGCCGGTTGGCTGGCCACGGTCGACTATGGCACCGCAACCGCGCCCATCTACATGGCGATAGAGGAAGGCATGAGCGTCCATGTCTACGTCGACGAGACCCGCCCGCGCAATCAAGGCGCGTCGTTGACCGCGTGGGAACTCGCTCACCACGGAGCGCCGTATACGCTTGTCGTCGACAACGCCGGCGGGCATCTGATGCAGCACGGCCTGATCGACATGGTGATCGTCGGCACCGACCGGACGACCGCCAACGGCGACGTCTGCAATAAGATTGGCACCTACCTGAAAGCGCTCGCTGCGCGCGACAATTCGGTGCCGTTCTATGTCGCGCTGCCGTCGCCAACCATCGATTGGACGGTTCATGACGGCGTGAAGGAAATTCCGATCGAGGAGCGCAGCGCTGACGAAGTCAACTTCATTCAAGGCCGAACCGACGACGGCGCGATCACGCGCGTGAGGATCGCGCCGGAAGGCGGGCATGCAGCCAATCCGGCATTCGACGTCACTCCAGCCCGTCTCGTTACCGGGCTGATCACCGAGCGTGGCGTAGCCGACGCGTCACCGCAGGGGCTGAAGGCGCTGTTCCCGGAGCGATCTTGAGGGGCGGCTCTGTTCTCAAGCGCGCCGCGGTGTAGGATCGTGTCGGGGAGTGTTGCATGATGCGTCCGCTTGCGGGCTTGAAGGTGGTCGAGTTCGAGGGCATCGGTCCGGGTCCGCTCGCCGGGCGAATGCTGGCGGATCTCGGCGCCGATGTTGTCGCGATCGTCCGCCCAAACAAGGCCTCGCTCGGCGATCCCGGCCGGCCGCTCTCCGAGGCGCCTCTGCGGCGCGGCAAGCGTATCGTTTTCCTCGATCTGAAGACCGCCGAAGGGCTCGAAGGAGCTCTGGCTTTGATTGAGACGGCCGATGCACTGATCGAGGGCAATCGGCCAGGCGTTATGGAGCGTCTTGGCCTCGGCCCCGCGGAATGCGCCAAGCGCAACCCGCGCCTCGTTTATGGGCGTATGACGGGCTGGGGGCAGGAGGGTCCGCTTGCCCAAGTCGCGGCTCACGACCTCAACTATCTCGCGCTAAGCGGCGTGTTGTCCCTCGCCGCACGTGACGGACAAGCGCCGATCGCCCCGCCAACGGTTCTCGGCGACGGAGGAGGCGCGCTCGGCCTCGCCTTCGGAGTCATGGCCGCCGTCTTCGCCGCGGGGCGCAGCGGCAAGGGCTGCGTGATCGACTGTTCGATCGTTGACATCGCTGCGGCCTTGGGCGGCATCGCGCTCTCAGCGAGGGCGTCCGGAATGCTCGACGCGCCGAGCCCGTTCCACGACTCGCCATTCTACGACGTCTACGCCAGCGCTGACGGACAATATGTCAGTGTCGGCGCGCTCGAGCCGCAATTCTATGCCCTTTTGATCGACAAGCTCGCCCTTGCGGACGTCGACCCGAAGGCGCAATACGACCGCGCCGCTTGGCCGGCGCTGAAAGCGCGGTTGCGCGCGCTGTTCCTGAGCCAGCCGAGCGCACACTGGCGCAGGCTGCTCGAGGGCAGCGACGCCTGTTTCGCCCCGGTGCTGAACCTCGCCGAGGCCGCGACCCATCCGCATATGAAGGCCCGCGGAGTTTACAAGAATGGCTCCGAGGGTGAACTGGAGGCGGCTGCGGCGCCGCGCTTCTTGCCACTCGAATAAGGCGAGCTGCGGCACGATCAGAGAAGGAACGAAAGCTTAACGATGCCGAATAGCGCGATGCCTGAGACGCTTGTGTTTCCCAACCCCGACCCGCCGAAACCCGGCGAAACGATCGAGGTCAGTCCAGGCGTCTTGTGGGCGCGCTTTCCCCTTCCGTTTCGGCTCGATCACGTCAACATCTATCTCATCGAAGATGATGACGGCCTGGCGGTCGTTGATGCCGGAATTGACGACGCTCAATCGCGTGCGGCGTGGGAGGCCCTGCTCGCCGGACCCCTTCGCGGCCGTAGACTGACACGGGTCATCGCCACCCACTTTCACCCGGACCACGTGGGCCTGGCCGGGTGGCTCTGTGAGCGCTTCGGACTGCAGCTTGCGATGAGCGAGGCCGAATATCTCATCGCGCTCAACATTCGTCTCGACCCGCAGGGGCTGAGGTCGGAGCCCTATCGCAGTTTCTACCGCTCGCATGGGCTGACGGAGGAAAGCACCGAGCTCCTGCTCGGCAACGGGCTGCAATATCTGAGAATGGTCTCCCCGCCTCCGAAAACGTTTCTGCGTCTGATCGCTGAAGAGCGGATCAAGATCGGTGGCCGTGAATTCGAAGTGATCACCGGCGCCGGCCATTCGCCCGAGCAGGTGATGCTCTACTCGAAGGCCGACAATTTCGTCCTTATCGGCGACCAGGTGCTGGCCAAGATCTCGCCCAACGTCAGCGTCGAAGCGATGGATCCGCAAGGCGATCCGCTCGGCGCCTATCTGCGCTCGCTCGAAAGGCTGAAGCGCGCGCTGCCGGAGGACGTACTGGTCTTGCCGGGACACAGGCTGCCGTTCGTCGGCCTGCGCACGCGCGCTGACGAGCTTATCGCTCACCATGAGGCGCGCTGCATGGCGGTTGTCGAGGCCTGCAAACAGGGACCGCAGACGGTCGCCGAACTCGTGCCGGTCATTTTCGGGCGCAATATCGACGATCCACACCAGCTCACCTTCGCTTTCAGCGAGGCGCTGGCGCATGTGAACATCCTCGTGCGCGACGGACGGCTGCGCATCGCCAAGGCCGCGCATGGCTTGGCGCTCGAGGCGGCGTGAATTGGGACGTCTCTTGTCGTCCCGCGGGTGCGCTGTGCTATAAGACTGGCCATGATCGCTGCATTGAAAGACCTGTTTCCGCGCATCGACGCTTGGCCCTCTGAGGATCAGGAAGCTCTGGTGGAGGCAGCGCGTGGAATTGAGGCGGGGCGAACCGGCGTCTACCGGGCGACGGCGGAGGAACTGGCCGCGGTCGACTGTGGACTCGACGACGTGCGCGGTGCGCGTTTGGCGGCGGTTGAAGCGCTGGCCGAGGTGCGCGCGAAGTTCCGGGGCGAATGATTGTTCGCTGGACGGCCGGAGCGCTTGCTGACCTCACATTGATCGAGAATTACCAACGTCTCCAGTGACCGGAATCGCGTGCGGCTTTCGAGCGGCGTTTGACCGCGATCGAACGTCGTATTGCTGAATTTCCGCTAAGCGCACCAGAGGTCATACAGCGGTCCGACGTTCGCGTAGCTGCGTTCCTCGATCTTCCCTATCGGCTTTTCTACAGCGTTGAGTTGAACGCAATCAATGTTCTGGCGATTCGGCACACGTCGCGTCGGTCCCTGTTTGAATGAAGCAAATGATCGGTGGCGTATTAGGAAGGGCTTCAGACTCTTCGGCTCAAGGCAGCCTGAGGGCGCGTCAAAACCCCGCGAGCACGATCTTGCCGATGGCGCGGCCCGACTTGAGGAACGTCATCGCACGCATAAGATTGGCCGCGTCGATGCGCCCGTAGCTCTCCTGCATGGTCGAGCGAACGCGCCCGGAATTGACGAGGTCGGCGACCTCGTTCAAGAGTTTGTGCTGGGCCTCGATGTCGGCGGTCTGAAGCAAGGGCCGTGTGAACATCAGCTCAAAGTGAATTGACACGCTCTTCGGCCTGAAAACGAAAAGATCCGCCGCTTCAGCGTTGATGAGAGCGATGCGTCCCTGCGGCGCGACCAGTTCGGCGAGGTCAGCGACGAGACCGCCCATCGGCGCGGTCGCGAAGATGAACGCGGGGCTGCCAAGACCGAGCGCCGCGATCTGTGGCGTAACCGGCTTCGTGTGGTCGACGACATGGTGCGCGCCCATGTCCTTCGCCCATTGCACGGTTTCGGGCCGCGACGCGGTCGCCACGATTGTAAGATCGGTCAATTGCCTCGCGAGCTGGATGGCGATCGAGCCGACGCCGCCGGCGCCGCCAAGGATCAGGATCGCGCGCGCTGCGCCGAGAACGGGTTTCGCGACATCGAGCCGATCGAACATCGCCTCCCAGGCCGTGATTGAGGTCAAAGGCAACGCCGCGGCGGCGGCGAAATCGAGCGTGCGCGGCTTGCGGCCGACGATCCGCTCGTCGACCAGATGAAACTCCATATTCGCGCCTTGGCGGCCGACGCTGCCGGCGTAAAACACTTCATCGCCAGGCTTGAAAAGCTGCGCCTCACGCCCAGTTTCCACGACCACGCCGGCGGCGTCGTATCCCACCACCTTGATTGCGCCGGCGTCGGAAGCGGCTCCGCCAGGGCCGCCACCGCTCGCCACTTTGTAATCGACTGGATTGACCGAGACCGCGCGCACCTCGACGAGAAGATCGCGACCTTCCGGCCGAGGCCGCGGGATATCGAACGCCTCCAGATGATTGAGTTCAGGGCTCGCCTTGCGATATCCGATCGCCCGCATCCGCTTCGTCTCCAAGTCGCCGGCTGTTTCGCGTAAGGTAACCGGCGTCGGCGCACTTGGCGAGAAGGGCGGATTTGATTGCGGCGGTCGCCCCTGCGCGTGACCCCTTCTCAATAAATCGGTCTAAGCGACAGCGAGCCGCATTCGCTCGTCACGCCACAGAGCCGCGATGTATGTGGTTTTTTTCGCTCCATATGTCTATCGGCGAGCGCGCGGCGACGACTCTTGGGACCATATAGCGCTCGAGCTGAGGAAGCCGCTCGAAGGGCATTGAGCTGCTAACGAAAGTAAGGCCTGTTAGCTTGCGCGGCACATCCTCGCTCTGATCTCAGGAAGACGCAATTAGACTGCGTCTCATCCCGTCGGTGGTCTCGGTTACGACGCGGTGAGACCTCGCTCCATCAGCGCACGCAACGTGACACCCTCGAGCTTACGAGCCTCGCGAAGAAGCGGATCCGAAATTTCTATGGTCGTCTTCATGGCCCGCTTGCATGGGATAAGCGATATGGGCGTCGATATCTTAGGATGTTGGAGTTTGAAGAGTAAGTCGCGGAGGTCTTCGCTGTTGTCGGCGTTCCTACAGTGAAGAGGTTTCAGCTCGAGGCGTCGGTTAACGAAAATTCCGTCCCGCGGGCATCGCTTCGGCGACATCCGTTGTCTCGATCGGCGGGCTTGGTGGCTTGGCGCGCGGATCGTCAAGGCGGGGCGGCCCGGCGAAGCGATTGCCCTGGCGTTTTTGCGCCATGGTCATTTGCGGCCGGCGAACCTCATCGGCATGCGCGAGAGCGCTGATCGTCTGGCCGGTCTCCGACAGAAGCCCAAGCATTGACGTCAGGTCGCTCATGCGCTCGGCGACGATATGAATAACCCCTTGCTCGCTCTGCAGCTTGCCGGTCACCGCGACAAAGCGCGCGCCGAGGACGATTGCGCGCAGACGTTCGAAGACTTTAGGCCACACAATGATATTGGCGACGCCCGTCTCGTCCTCCAGCGTCATGAAGATGACGCCCGCGGCGGTGCCAGGTCGCTGGCGCACCAGCACGAGCCCGGCCACCGTGACGCGCTCGCCGTTCTTGACCGAACGCAGCGCTTCCGAGCGCAAGATTCCACGCGCCGAAAGGCGGGTGCGCATGAACGAAGCGGGATGAGCCTTGAGCGACAAGGACAAGCGCCGATAATCCTCGACCACATGCGCGCCAAGCGGCATCGGCAGTAGTCTGGCGTCAGGCTCCGTCTCGCGCTTCGGCCGGCCGGCGAAAAGCGGCAGATCGTCCTGGTCGCCGACCCGGTCGAGGCCACGCACCGCCCATAACGCCTGGCGTCGATCGAGGCCGAGCGAGCGGAAGGCGTCGGCGTCGGCAAGCCGCTCGAGCACAGTCGAACTCAACCCGCTGCGCAGCCATAAGTCGCGCACGGAATTGTAGGCCTCGCCGCGCTGCTCCGTGAGCTCGAGCATGTCCTTTTCTTTGACGCCGATGATCTGCCTGAACCCCAGGCGCACCGCATGGGTCGTGCGGATGTCAGGCGCCATCTCGGCATGGCGAGGATGAATCCCTTCTAGGGCGCCGAATGAGGGTTCACCCTCACCCCCAACCCCTCTCCCGATAGCCCGTCGAGAGACGGGCGTCCTCCCGGACGCCCTATGGGGAGAGGGGAGCAAAGGCTCCAGCGTGCAATCCCAATCGGACAGGTTCACGTCGACCTCGCGCACTTCGACCCCGTGCTCGCGCGCATCGCGCACGAGCTGGGCAGGCGCATAAAAGCCAAGCGGCTGGGCGTTCAGCATCGCCGCGACGAAGACATCGGGATAGCGGCATTTCATCCAGCAAGAATCGTAGACGAGCAGCGCGAAGCTCGCCGCATGGCTCTCGGGAAAACCGTATTCGCCGAAGCCCTCGATCTGATGAAAGCAGCGCTCGGCGAATTCGCGTTGATAGCCGTTCGCCACCATGCCTTCGATCATCTTCGCTTGAAGCGTCTGGATCGTGCCGGATCGACGAAACGTCGCCATCGCTCGACGCAATTGGTCAGCCTCCGATGGCGTGAAGCCCGCGGCGACGATGGCGATCTTCATCGCCTGCTCCTGGAACAGCGGCACGCCGAGCGTCTTCTTTAGAACGGCCTCAAGCTCCTTCGAGGGATAGGAGACATCCTCGATGCCTTGCCGTCGGCGCAAGTAGGGATGCACCATGTCGCCCTGGATCGGGCCGGGGCGCACGATCGCAACTTCGATCACGAGGTCATAATAGTTCGCGGGCTTGAGCCGCGGCAGCATCGACATTTGCGCGCGGCTTTCGATCTGGAACACGCCGATCGTATCGGCGCGCTGGATCATCGCGTAGACGCACGCCTCTTCGGAGGGAGCGTTCCCCAGAGTCAGCTGCTCCCCGTAATGTTTATCGAGAAGCTGGAAGCCCTTGCTCAGCGCCGTCAGCATGCCGAGCGCCAGCACGTCGACCTTGAGAAGGCCGAGGGCGTCGAGATCGTCCTTGTCCCACTCGACCATCGTGCGCTCTTTCATCGCCGTGTTCATCACCGGCACGACTTCGTCGAGCCGGTCGCGGGTGATGACGAAGCCGCCGCTGTGCTGGGTCAAATGACGCGGAAAACCGATCAGCGCCTTCGCCATCTCAAGCGCGATCTTGAGGGTCGGATCGGCGGGATTGAGTTCGATCGCGCGCACGCGATCCTCGCCGATCGGCGCTGTCTCTTGGCCCCAGGCGGTCCCGTTGAGAGCGGCGATGACATCGTCCGAGAGGCTGAAGACCTTGGCTGTTTCGCGGATCGCCGAGCGTGTGCGATAGGTGATCACTGCGGCGGCAAGGCTAGCGCGCTCGCGCCCATAATGTTCATAGATATATTGGATCACCTCCTCGCGTCGCTCGTGCTCGAAGTCGACGTCGATGTCCGGTGGCTCGTTGCGTTCGGGCGAGATGAAACGCTCGAACAGAAGATCGAAGTTCGCCGGATTAACCTCAGTGATTTGGAGGCAATAGCAGACCGCGGAATTAGCTGCCGAGCCGCGGCCCTGACAGAGGATTCCTTTCGAGCGCGCGAAGCGCACGATGTCGTGCACGGTGAGGAAGTATGGCGCGTAGTCGAGCGAGGCGATCAGCGCGAGCTCGTATTTGAGCGCTTCACGTGTGCGCTCCGGAACGCCGTCCGGATAGCGCATTTCTGCGCCTGCCTGAGCGAAAGCTTCGAGCGCCTCCTGGGGCGTTGCGTGGCCCTCGCGGAGCTCTTCCGGATAGCAATGCTTGAGTTCGTCAAGGCTGAAGGCGAGACCGTCGAGGAAGCGGATAGTCTCGGCTATGGCCTGCGGCGCTTCGGCGAACAGCCGCGCCATTTCGCGTGGCGCTTTAAGATGGCGCTCGGAATTGGCTTGAGTGAGGCGCCCGGCGGCCTCGAGCGTGGTTTTCTCGCGGATACAGGTGAGGACGTCGGCGAGCGTGCGCCGCTCGGGAATATGCATCAGCACGTCGTTGGTCGCAATCAATGGCGCGCCGACGGCGCGTGCGAGCGCAACGCGCCGCGCCAGCCCGCCACGCATGTCCTCGTCGTAAGCGAGGTTCCCGCCGATCCATAGACGCTTGCCGAAGGTCTCGCGCAGATGGCGGAGGGGCGAATCCCTTCTCCCTCCGGGAGAAGGTGTCGCCGAAGGCGACGGATGAGGGCTGGCCTCCATCACGATGACCTGCAGCCCCTCGCTCCGCTCCAGAAGGTCGTCGAGCTTAAGCCAGCATTCGCCTTTGGGCGCACGCGCGTTGCCCTCAGTCAGAATCCGGCAGAGCCGGCCATAGGCCGCGCGATCCTTTGGATAAACGAGGACGTCAGGGCTGCCGTCGATGAATACGAGGCGCGCGCCGGGAACGACCCGTGTGACCGCCATCGCCTCAACGTTGTCGCGCTTGAACGTGTGCGCGCGCACAACACCGGCAAGCGAGTTGCGGTCGGCTATCCCGATTCCGGCGAGACCGAGTTCGGCGGCGCGCGCGGCAATTTCCTCGGGATGCGAGGCTCCGCGGAGAAAGGAAAAATTCGTCATCGTCGCCAGTTCGGCGAATCGCGGCTCAAGCCGGATCAAGGGCGCCGCTCCTGTGCGTTGCGAACGGACAGAAAAGTCGAATAGAACAAAGATAGAACAATTGTGCGCAAGAGCACAAGCGTCAAGGCTTTGCCGGAAACTCCGGCCGTGAGGAGTTCGCCCGGCGGTTGGGTCCCACGCAGAACTTTGCGATAGGCGACCTAGATCCTAATCGCGGCCCGCGCCGTCAGCGAGGCGCGCCATGGCATCGAAGAACAACTGGCGGAAGCGTTCAGCGTCGACGGCGACGGCGACTTCGGTATTGGCGAGGCGACCCCACTGGCCGCGCCAGTCGACGACCGTCGCGCCGGTCGTCAGACGCCCTGTGGTCTCCACGTCGACGGCTGCACGGCGCGTTTCGACTAGCGTTGGATCGAGCGCCACGGCGACCGCCAGCGGGTCGTGCATGGTGAAAATGCGTTTGCCCAGCATTTTTTCCATGCGCTCGAAATAGAAGCGCGACGCATCCTCGAGGAACTGGGTCAACTTGGCTCCATGCGGTTTGCCGGCGATGCGCGACGCGATGGCTGCGACGTCGCTCTCGTCGATGATCGTCTTGCGGGTGACGTCGAGGCCGATCGCAATCACCGGCGCAGCGCCTACGCCGCCGAAGGCGCGAAAGAGGATCCGCGCCGCCTCCGCATCGTGCCAGATATTGAATTCCGCCGAGGGCGTGACATTTCCCGAATCGGAATAGGCGCCGCCCATGATGACGAACCGCTTGACGAGGCGCGGCAGTTCGGGCTCGCGCATCACGGCGAGCGCGATATTTGTCAACGGGCCCACCGCGCACAGGATGAGGCGTCGGGGGTGCGAACGCGCCGCGGCGATGATCGAATCCGCGGCATGCAGCGCGTCCGACGACTCCTCCGGCTCCGGCAAAATTGCATGGCCAAGGCCGGTCGTGCCGTGAATTTCGCTCGCGTCCCTCGCGGCAATGGAAATCGCAGTCGCCGCGCCCGGCCAGACAGGAATATCCGCTCGCCCGGCAAGCGCGAGAACCGCTCGCGTGTTGCGCGTCGCGGCTGCGAGCGAGACGTTGCCGACGACCGTGGAGACGCCGAGGATTCGCACCCCATCATGCGCGCAGGCGTAGAGCAGCGCAAACGCATCGTCGATGCCAGTATCGACGTCAAGGATGAGGGGCTCAGCGATCTCGGACATGAAGGCAATCTCCGGCGGTGCGGGAAACCCGCGTTGTTCTTGCTCAAGACGCGGCGGACATACTGGTGAGACGATCTATCGCTCATCAAACGTGCCCCGCTCCTTCCCTTGAGGCCAGGTCAGGCGATAGTCAGTTGGCTTTCTCCACAAGAACGCGCTTGAGAACCGAAAGACGATTTGCGCCCGCCGCTTGTTCGATGACCTGCCAGCCGATTCCCGAGTAAAAACCCTCCAGATCTGGGCGGCAGCAGATATAGGCCGCCCGATAGCCAAGGGCGCGCGCAGCCTTCGCAGCCTCTGCAATCAGCGCACGGCCGAGGCCGCGCTTGCGCTCTGAGGCTTCCACCCACACAGCCGCGACCCACGGACTGTACTGCGGCCGCTCCTCCATGTCGGAATGAATGAGAAAGGCGGAGCCGAGATAGCCGTGGTCGTTATGAGCCACGACGGCCATCGGCAGCGGACAGTCGTCCGCCATTTCGATCATGTGGCATTCGACATCCGAGACTGGGCGCCCCTCACTTTTCCACCAGGCGTTCCAAACTCGGTCCGCGATGACGGAGCCGTAATGCTGATGTTCGCGGAAGTCGGAAATCTGAAACGTCTGCAATTTGGCGCCTCCGCGGGTCGTTCCTTACTCTCGCAGACGAAAGCGCGGCGCGGGACCCCGGGTCAAACCGCAAAGGCCCGGCGCTCCTTGCCGACCCAGCGCAACGACAGAAGAACCGCGACGACGGCAAGCCCGGCCGCAAGCCCGATCCATATCCCCACCGGACCAAGCGGCGTCGCAAATCCCAAGGCCGCGCCGAGCGGCGCGCCGATCGCCCAGTAGCCGAGAAGCGCAATGATGAGGGGCACGCGCGAATCATGCAGACCGCGCAACATGTTGGCGAGCGCGACCTGGCTTGCGTCGACGATTTGGAAGAGGGCGGCGATCCGCAGGAGCGCAACCGCCAGTGCGATTGCCTCCGCATTCGCTGGCGCATTGACATCGATGAAAGGCGCGATCAAGAGGCGGGGCGCGCCGATCATCGCCGCCGCAGAAAAGACGGCGAATAACGCGGTCAGCCCGAACGCCGACCATCCCGAGTGCGAGATCGCGCGGGCGTCGCCCGCGCCGTAGGCAAGGCCGACCCTCACGGTCGCCGCCTGGCCGAGGCCGAGCGGAACCATGAAGGCGAGCGACGCGATCTGCAGCGCGATCGTGTGCGCCTCGATCGCGGTGGTGCTGAAAAGGCCCATGGCCAGCGTCGCGGAGGCGAACACACCGACCTCCGCAACGATCATCGCGCCGATCGGGAGGCCAAGCCGCCAGAGCGCCGCCAGCTCGGTTCCGGCGAGGCGCCAGGGCAGCGCGAAGAGCCGCAACGACCGCGTGCGTGGATCGATCAGCGACGTGGCGAGTAAAATGGCGCACATTAGCGTCTGCGACAGCGTCGTGGCGAAGCCGGAGCCGATGATCCCGAGCGCCGGCATGCCGAGCTTGCCGAAGATCAGCGCGTAATTGGCAAGGGCGTTGAACGCGACGGCCAGTAGCCCCGCGATGAGCGCTGGGCGCGGACGCTCGAGGGCCGAAAACGCGGCGCGCGCCGCGTAGTACAGGAGGCTCGGCGCCAGGCCCCATTGGAATCCTCTGAGATAAACCCCCGCGTCCCGTGCAACGTCCCCGGGCTCGCCGATCGCGAGCAGAAATGGGACGGCGCCGATGAGAGCAACCCACACAACAACGGAGAAGAAAACTGCAGAGATAAGCGCTTGGTGCGTCGAGCGCCGTAGCTCGTCTTTGCTGTGGCCCGCGCCGATCTTGGCGGCGGCGATCGGCGACAGCGCTCCGACGACGCCGAGGCCAAAGAGGAACAGCGGCTGATAAAGAAAGAAGCCGAGCGATCCTGCGGCGAGCGCGTGCGGGGAGAGCCGCCCAAGCATCATGAAGTCCGTCGCGGTCATCACGCTGATCGTGAGATTGGCGAGGATGATCGGCCAGCCGAGCGAAAGCGTCGCGCCGAGCTCGCGCTTGAGCCCGCCCGTGGGCCACGCGGCTCGAATGGATTGGGGCGCGGCAAGCACGGCGGACGACAACTCGTCGAGGGCAAAAAGGGCGCGACGCATAGCTGACGCTCTGTTCGGCGCCAAGGCTTGTCGCGGCCGTCTTCAACGAAAGCCGCCGCGAGAGCGGTCGTCGATTTCGATCGAATTGCCGGATGGTCAGTTAAGAAAATTCAGTATGATAATCAAGTGTGTCAAGGCCGAGGCCCCAGGCGAAGACCGTCAACGTGGGCCGCGGCCTCTCCGGGTTTCGCTGACGCGCTGCCGTGGCGCTGGAAGGGGTCGGAATTCTCGCTAAGGCTTTGAAATCGCTCATTCCACGGAAGGAAAAGGCGCCGGGGGATCCCTTTTTCGGGGTTTGGGTGAGGCTTTCGACGGAAAAAGCTGGTTTTGCCGGCAAAAAGCGCTCCTGTTCACCCTTGAACGGAGCTCGAGATCTTTCGGCGGCTCAGGAGATCATCCGACCGTTCGGCCGATCCAATCCAGAGTTTCGGCGAGCCGCTCGCCCATCGCCAGATGGGCGGCGCCCTCGACGCGCCAAAACTCTTTGGGCGGATTGGCGAGCGCGAACAGTTTCTCGCCAAACCGGATGGGCACGACACCATCCTTGGTCCCGTGCACGATCAGCGTCGGCGCCGTGACCGAGCCGATCAGCAAATCGTTGTGGAACGGATCGCGAAGCAATGTGCGAACCGGGACGAACCAGTAGGCGGCCGCTGCGACATCGGCGATCGAGGAATAGGGCGAGTCCAGCACGAGCGCGCCAATCTTGTGGCGCGCAGCCAGCGCGACAGCAACACCGGATCCAAGCGACTCCCCGAGAGCCACGATGCGCTCAGGCGCGACCCCGCTCGCGATCGCCGCCGCATAAGCCGCTTCGCCATCGAGCTTGAGCCCATGCTCGCTGGGAGAGCCAGTTGAGCTGGCGTAGCCGCGATATTCGATCGCCAGCAGCCCCATGCCCGCCTTAGCCATGGCGCGAAAACGTTCGACGCGGAGGTTGAGGCCACCGGCATTGCCATGAAAATAGAGGATCAAGGGCCGTCCGGGCGCGGGCGGGAAGCTCCACGCGAGCAGACTCTCCCCGTCTTCGGTCTTGAGACGGAGAGTCTGCGCCTTGAGTCCAAGTGTCGCCGGATCGACCTCAGCGGCGTCGCATCGAAACAGGATTTTCCGCTGGCCGAAGAAAAGTCCGACGAACAACACGATGTAAAGCGCGACACACGCCGCAATGGCGATCAGCACGAGGGCCGCGCTCCGACGCTGCGTTTAGTGGCCCAGCGCCTTCACGATCGCATCGGTCATCTTTTTCGCGTCGCCAAACAGCATCAGCGTGTTGTCGCGAAAAAACAATTCGTTCTCGACGCCGGCGTAGCCCGAGCCCATGCCGCGTTTGACGAACAAAACCGTCTTCGCTTTGTCGACGTCGAGAATCGGCATGCCGTAAATAGGCGACTTCGGATCGGTCTTGGCTGCAGGATTGGTGACGTCGTTGGCGCCGATGACATAAGCGACATCGGCTTGCGGGAACTCGCTGTTGATGTCCTCAAGCTCGAACACCTCGTCGTAGGGAACGTTGGCTTCGGCGAGCAGCACATTCATGTGACCTGGCATGCGGCCAGCGACGGGATGGATCGCGTATTTGACCTCGACGCCGTTCTTCTTGAGCATTTCTCCCATCTCGCGCAGCGAGTGCTGCGCCTGCGCGACCGCCATTCCGTAGCCCGGAACGACGATCACCTTGGACGCGTTCTTCATCATGAAGGCCGCGTCCTCGGCCGAGCCCTGCTTGACCGGACGGCTTTCTTTTGCGCCTGCCGCGCTAGCGACCTCGCCGCCCCAACCGCCGAGGATGACCGATATGAAGGATCGGTTCATGCCCTTGCACATTATGTACGAGAGGATCGCGCCCGAGGAGCCGACCAGCGCGCCGGTGATAATGAGCGCCAAATTGCCAAGGGTGAAGCCGATACCCGCGGCCGCCCAGCCGGAATAGGAATTGAGCATCGAGATCACGACCGGCATGTCCGCGCCGCCGATCGGAACAATAAGCAGGAGACCGAGCGCGAACGACACGAGCGCGATGAGCCAGAAGAACGCCGCCGCCTGCGTGGCGTAGAAGACGGCGATCAAGAGCACGAGCGCCACGCCGAGGCCGCCATTGATAAGGTGGCGCTGCGGCAAAAGGATCGGCGCGCCGGACATCCGTCCGTCTAGCTTCAGGAAAGCGATGATCGAGCCTGTAAACGTCACAGCGCCGATCGCGAGCCCGAGCGACATCTCGATGATGCTCCCGGGGTGGATGGCGCCGCCTTCTTCGATGCCGAAGGCCTCGGGCGTGTAAAATGCTCCGGCGGCGACCAGCACGGCGGCCAAGCCAACCAGCGAATGGAACATCGCCACCAGCTGCGGCATTGCGGTCATCTGTACGGTGCGAGCGCGCCATGCGCCGATGCCGCCGCCGATGGCGATCCCGAGAATGATGAGAAGCCAGGAGAACCCGCTGGATGGCGGACGAACCGCCAGCGTCGTCAGAACAGCGATCGCCATGCCGATCATGCCAAAGCGGTTGCCCTGGCGCGAGGTCGCCGGCGAAGAGAGGCCGCGCAGCGCGAGAATGAAGAGAATGCCGGAGACGAGATAGAGCAGGGCCGCGAGATTGGCGTTCACCGGCGTCAGCCCTTCTTCTTGTACATCGCCAGCATGCGTTCGGTGACCATAAAGCCGCCGAAAATGTTTATCGACGAGAGGATGAGTGCGATAAAGCCGACAAAGCGGGCAAATCCCGATCCGCTGTCAATAGCCGCGACCCCGACCGACAAGAGGGCGCCGACAACGATGACCGACGATATGGCGTTTGTCTCGGACATGAGCGGCGTATGCAGCGCTGGCGTGACCGACCAGACGACATAATAGCCGACAAATACAGCGAGCGCGAAGATCGCCAGCCTGAACACGAACGGATCGATCGCGCCGCCAGAAGCGGCGTGGCCAGCCGCGGCGAGCTGATCGCTGTGGGCTTGCACCGCTTGGGCGGCTTGCCGCGCTGCCTCGGCCGCGGCTCGGAGCTTTTCAATCGCGGCGTCAAGATTGTCCATCGGCTCTCTCCGGCGCTAGCAGCGCGCAAGCGTCTATTGCGGCATGAAATTGGGGTGAACAATTGCGCCGCCGCGGGTGAGGCATGTGGCCTTCACCAGTTCGTCGTCCCAGTTGACGGCGAGCGACTTGTTCGCCTTGTCGATCAGGGTCTCAGCGAAGGCGTAGAGGTTTCGCGCATAAAGCGCGGAGGCGGAGGATGGGATCCGCGTGACGTTGGAATAGCCGACGATCTTGACGGCATTGTCGCTGAACGCCAGCTCGCCGGGGCGCGAGAGCTCGCAATTTCCCCCGCGCTCGACGGCAAGATCGATGATAACCGAGCCGGCGCGCATCGACTTGACCATGTTGGCGGTGAGGAGGCGCGGCGCCGGACGGCCGGGAATCAGCGCGGTCGTGACGACGATGTCCTGTTTGGCGATATGCGAGGCGATGAGGTCGGCCTGTTTCGCCTTGTAGGCATCCGACATTTCCTTGGCGTAGCCCCCCGAGGTTTCGGCCTGCTTGAATTCCTCGTCTTCGACGGCGATGAATTTCGCTCCAAGGGACTCGACCTGCTCCTTGGTCGCTGGGCGCACATCGGTCGCTGTGACCACGGCGCCGAGGCGCCGGCCGGTGGCGATCGCCTGCAGGCCGGCGACGCCGACGCCCATGACGAACAGCCTCGCCGCCGCGACTGTGCCGGCTGGGGTCATCATCATCGGCAAGGCTCGACCATATTCGGCCGCGGCGTCGATGACCGCACGATAGCCAGCGAGGTTCGCTTGGCTCGACAGCACGTCCATCGACTGGGCGCGGGTGATACGTGGGAGAAGCTCCATCGCGAAGGCCGCCACCCCCTTCTTCGCCATCGCCTCGATCGCCTCGCGGTGTTCATAGGGGTCCATCGTCGCCACGACGACCGCGTCAGATTTGAGGCGGGGAATTTCGCCGCCGCTTGGCCGGCGAACCTTCAACACCAGATCGGCGCTGAGCGCTTCTTCCGCCGAGACGAGCCGCGCCCCCGCGGATTGGTACTCGGCGTCTGGAAATCCGGCTTTCGCGCCCGCTCCGTGTTCGACTGAGACATCTGCGCCGAGCGTCACGAATTTTTTAACTGTCTCCGGGGTCGCCGCAACGCGCATTTCAGCGGGATCTGTTTCGGCCGGAACCCCGATCAGCATCAAACTTCCCCCGACACCGTCGCCGTGCGGCGCAACGAGCGTTTGCTCGGAGTGTCCTCCGCGCACGACAACAGATCGCTGCTGTCGCGACAGACTTAGATCATCGGCCTTCGGGCCGCAACGCGAATGGGAGGGTGGAAAGCGCGCGAAGAGTCGTGACGGGGCTAAGGGCTCGCCCAGCAGGAATTGTAGACGCGCGAGACCGCGCTGTATTGATGACGCGGCCGCGTCAGGCTCGCGCTACGGCTTCGGCCAAGCGATCATTGGTTTTGTCTCGCACCTCTAGCGTCTCGAATTTGAGGAGCTCTGCCTCAGCCTCCTCCTGCCCGGCCTTGGCCTCCTCGATCTGGCCGAGAAGCTCGGCGATCGAGCTCTTCAGATTGTCGCGCCTGACCGACGTCGCCCGGGCGTAGGTCGGATAGGCGAAATGGGCGGGATCGGCGATGCCGGCGCGCTTCTCTTCGTTGGCGATCTCGCGATCGAGGTCGCCAATCATACGGCCGAACTCGGCCAGCATCATCTCGATCTGCCCAACACGGCGGCGCTTTTCATCGAGTTGAAAGCGCTTCAGACGGATAAGCGTATCCCGCGACTTCATTCCGGCAAACTCCTTGGCAACTCCAACGCGCGAGGACGTCACAATCCTCTGGTCACGACTACGAGACGGCTGGACGATGCATGACGAAGGTTTCTGCTTTCTTACGTCACATGCACAGTGGCGCTTCCTCGCCTTGGCTGCCGAAGCCGAGAGCGGCGTCGGGACGTGCGGCAAATGGTCACCGGCGATTTGGGAACGTTAGCGATTCATTTACGCGAGTCGTTAACAATCTGGTCGAGGCGCCTAGTGGACGAGCCGGGCAATCTTCCCTCCGTGTTCCACGGCGCGACATTGCTTTTCAGCGTATCGTCGAACCGCGAGTCCAAAGAATCTCTTAGATGTGTTTGTTGATGTGATGCATTAATTTTTAGTCTTGCCAAATAGTGTTTCTTATCAAATTGTTACTAATATCCTTCGGCATAGGGCCAGGGGACTTGCGCAAATGAATCAGGGTTTGTTAACCAATGGCGGTCAGTGTTCAATTCGAATCGGGCCAGGGTCGCGCAAGCGAGGATTGGGCACGAGCGCGACGTACATAACCGCGGTCATGAAGCGACGGGCGAGGCGGGGAGCCTAACATGCGGGTACTTTTGATCGAAGACGATACGGCGACCGCACAAAGCATTGAATTGATGTTGAAGTCGGAGAACTTCAACGTCTACGTTACAGACCTCGGCGAGGAGGGCATCGACCTCGGCAAGCTTTATGATTACGACATCATTTTGCTCGATCTCAACCTGCCCGACATGTCCGGCTACGAGGTGCTGCGTTCGCTCCGGGTCACCAAGATAAAGACGCCTATTCTGATCCTCTCCGGAATGGCCGGCATCGAGGACAAGGTCAAAGGGCTTGGCCATGGCGCCGACGACTACCTGACCAAGCCGTTCCACAAAGACGAACTCGTCGCCCGGATCCACGCCATCGTGCGCCGTTCAAAGGGCCACGCTCAGTCGGTCATCATCACGGGCGACCTCACCGTCAACCTCGATCAGAAGACAGTCGAAGTCGACGGAGCGCGCGTGCATTTGACCGGCAAAGAGTATCAAATGTTGGAACTGCTCTCGTTGCGAAAGGGCACAACGCTGACCAAGGAGATGTTTCTTAACCACCTCTATGGCGGCATGGACGAGCCGGAACTCAAGATCATCGACGTTTTCATCTGCAAATTGCGCAAGAAACTGGCGACGGCGTCGCTCGGGCGGAACTATATTGAGACGGTCTGGGGCCGGGGATACGTGCTTCGCGAGCCCTCGCCAAACGAAGAGCGCATTCCGGCGTGAGCCGCCCGGGTCGTTTCGGGGCCTGATCGACGGTCACCGCAACGCGCGCGGGGCGATCGAAAGCCGCCCTCGTGGGGCTTATACCAAAGGTCATAACGACCGACCGATGTGGGCCCAGTCTGGCATTCCGATGGATGTGACGCGTTCGGGATCGGTGATGAGATTGCGCCATGCGTTGCAGGCGGCGTCGACGATGGCGTCGTAGTTTTCGAAGACGGTGTTGGAGAGCCAGTTCTGGCGCACATACTGCCAGACGTTCTCGACCGGGTTCAGTTCCGGAGCGCGGGAAGGCAGGAAGATCGGCGTGATGTTTTCGGGCATGTCGAGCCTGCCCGTGATGTGCCATCCGGCCCGGTCCAGCAGCAGCGCGGCGTGGGCGCCCGGAGCGATGTTGCGCGCGATTTCGTCGAGGTGAAGCTGCATCATCTCGGTGTCGGCGTAGGGCAACGCCAAGGCGGCTCCGACGCCCCGCGCCGGGCAGATCGCGCCGAACAGATAGGCGTTGGCGTAGCGCTGATCGGCGGGCTGTCGCGGTCGCGTTCCGCGCCTCGCCCATTGGCGGACAAGGCCGTTCTTCTGGCCGATTCGGGCCTCATCCTGGAACCAGATTTCGACCGGCGTCGCCTCGGGCAGGCCTTCGAGATGAGCCGTCAGCGCGCGCGGAAAGTTTTTTTGAAAGCCTCGACGATCCGCTCGTCCTGCGCCGGATGACGCGGCCTTGCGCTTATGTGCGAGAAGCCGATCTTGTGCAGGAGTTTCCCGACATAGCGGGGATGAAAGTCGACGCCGAACCGCTCGGCGATGACCCGCTTGAGATCGACCCGCCGCCAGCGCACGACCCCGTCTTTTGCCCGATCCGGGCCGGCTTCCACGATCTGCGAAAACGCCGCCATCTGCTCTTCCGACAGGCGCGGCTTGGGGCCATCCGTCCAGTTGTCGATCAGGCCCTCCGGCCCCGACGCGTTGAAGCGATGGACCCAATCGCGCAGCGTCTGGCGATCCATGCCGCCGATCTTCGCCGCCGACCCGCGATCCATTCCATCCCGAACCGCAGCCAGTGACAGAAGCCGACGGCTCTGGTTGACGGTCTTCGACCGCCGGGCCAAACCCCGAATCTCCTCGACCGAGTAGTCCTCTCGCAACCTCACCGCTGACGGCATGGCCCAATCCTCCATGCCGCCTTGAATCAGACCAGACCCGATTCGGGAATCCCCCCGTGAGTCAGCCGGCGGGGCCTTTGGTATTATCCGTAAATCGCCGCGCCACATTGCGCTGGGGTGAGCGCGGTGTCACCGCTATACCTTGAACCAACGCGCGCTAGCCTACCGCTACCTCGGCAGGACCGTCGAACCCATTAGGGTCTCGTCGATCGAGGCCGCGCATTGTCGGCCTTCTCGTATGGCCCATACGACCAGCGACTGGCCGCGGCGCATGTCGCCGCAAGCAAAGACCTTGGATTTTGACGAGGCGTATTTCTTCGTGTCCGCGAGCACGTTGCCGCGCGGATCCAGCGCCACGCCAAGTTCGGCGAGAAGGCCGTCCTTGACCGGCGACACGAAGCCCATCGCGAGCAGAATGAGGTCGGCCGGCAAAGTGAATTCTGTCCCCGCGATCGGCTTCATCTTCTCGTCGATACGGACGCACTGAAGACCGGTGACGACGCCGTTATCGCCCTCGAAGGCGACCGTATTCACTGCAAAGTCGCGCTCCGCGCCCTCCTCGTGGCTCGAGGAGGTGCGAAGCTTCAACGGCCAGTTTGGCCAGGTCAGCGTCTTATCCTCTTGCTTGGGCGGCATCGGCATGATCTCGAGCTGGGTCACCTTGAGAGCGCCCTGGCGGATCGAGGTTCCGATGCAGTCCGAGCCGGTGTCGCCGCCGCCGATGACCACGACCCGCTTGCCGGCGGCGACGATCGACGCATTCGTGCCGATCGGCTCGTTGGAGACGCGACGGTTCTGCTGCGGCAGATACTCCATGGCGAAATGAACGCCGTCGAGGTCGCGGCCGGGAACGGGCAGGTCGCGAGACGACTCGGATCCGCCCGCAAGCGCAATCGCGTCGTACTCTTCGACGAGGCTTTGCCCCATTACCGTCACGCCGATGTGAGCGTCGTAGTGGAACGTGACGCCCTCGGCCTCCATCTGTTTGACCCGCCGGTCGATGTGGCGCTTCTCAAGCTTGAAATCGGGGATCCCGTAGCGCAATAGGCCGCCGGCCTTGCCGTTCTTCTCATAGACATGAACGTCGTGGCCTGCGCGCGCGAGTTGCTGGGCGCAAGCCAGACCCGCGGGACCGGAACCGACGACCGCGACCTTCCTATCCGTCTTGCGGGCTGAGGGCTCTGGTTTGATCCAGCCTTCAGAGTATGCGCGATCGATAATGGCGCATTCGATGGTCTTGATCGTGACCGGCGAGTCCTGGATGTTCAGGGTGCAGGACGCTTCGCATGGCGCCGGACACACGCGTCCGGTGACTTCCGGGAAATTGTTGGTCGAAAGCAGATTGCGCGCGGCTTCAGCCCAGTCGCCACGGTAGGCGAGGTCGTTCCAGTCGGGGATCTGGTTGTTCACCGGACAGCCGATGTGGCAATAGGGGATGCCGCAATTCATGCAGCGCGACGCCTGATTGCGTGTCGCCTCCTCGCTCAGCGGGAGCATAAACTCGCGATAATGGCGAATTCGGTCGGAGGCCGGCGCATAACGCCGGTCCGCACGATCGATCTCTAAAAACCCCGTGACCTTGCCCATCTTGGCACCCCAGAGCCGTGACGCCGGTCCCGATATCGCGCCGGAGCCCCGGTCCGCTCCAATAACGCGCCAACTTTATCTTGCAAGAACTTTGCCGACTCGATCTTTGGTGGCTGTTCGACCGACGGTCGGCCACAATTGACAGGTGGCGAGTTCAAACGACGATTGGCAAAACCTACCGTCGGGATAATTTACTCTCCAGCGACAAGCATCGGCGACGCGCCTTGCGCTGCGAGCTCAGCCAGCGCGCGCCGATATTCGACCGGCATCACCTTGCGGAATTTTGGCAAATAGGCCTCCCAGTCCTCAAGGATGCTCCGTGCGCGAGTCGACCCGGTGTAGCGCGCGTGGTTACCGATCAGCTGATGCAGGCGCTCGGCGTCGAATCGGCTCATGTCGCGCATCACGTCGACTCTGCCGTGGTGCTCGAGATCGCCGCCGGAATGCAGATGGCGCTGCATGACCTCTTCCTCGGCCGCGACCGGATTGAGCTCCACCATTGCCAAATTGCAGCGCTCGGCGAACGTGCCGCCCTCGTCGAGGACATAGGCGATGCCGCCCGACATGCCCGCAGCGAAGTTGCGCCCCGTCTCACCGATGACCACGACGACACCGCCGGTCATATATTCGCAGCCATGATCGCCCGTGCCCTCGACGACCGCGATCGCGCCGGAATTGCGCACCCCGAAGCGCTCACCCGCCACACCGCGGAAATAGCACTCGCCGGCGGTCGCGCCATAAAGAACGGTATTGCCGACGATGATCGAGGTTTGCGCCGTCAGCTTTCTCGCCTCCTGCGGCGGGTAAACGACGATGCGCCCGCCCGACAATCCCTTGCCAACATAGTCGTTCGCCTGTCCCTCGAGCTCGAGCGTCACCCCTTTGGCGAGGAAGGCCCCGAAGCTTTGCCCCGCGGTGCCTTTGAATTTGATGTGGATGGCTTCATCACGCAGTCCGGCGTTCCCGTGTCGCCTTGCGATGACGCCCGACAACATGGCTCCGGTCGACCGATCGGCGTTGCGGATGGAAAGGTCGAGACGTACATGCTTGCCGCGTTCGACAGCGTCTTTCGTTTCGGCGATGAGGCGGCGGTCGAGCACATTCTCGAGCCCGTGATCCTGAGCTACGCTATGGTGAATGGTATCTTCCGGCCAGGGCGTCGGCTTGAAGAACAGGTTCGAAAAGTCGAGCCCCTGCGACTTGGCGTGCTCGTTGAGCTTCTTCTGGTCCAGCATTTGCCGCTGGCCGACCATCTCATCGAACGTGCGGTAGCCAAGTTCGGCCATCAGCGCGCGCACCTCTTCGGCGACGAAGAAGAAATAGTTGATGACATGCTCCGGCTTGCCAGCAAAGCGCTTGCGCAGAACCGGGTCCTGCGTCGCGACGCCAACCGGGCAAGTGTTCAGATGGCATTTGCGCATCATGATGCAGCCGGCGGCGATCAGCGGCGCGGTGGCGAAACCGAACTCGTCCGCGCCCAGAAGCGCCCCGATCACCACGTCGCGGCCGGTGCGTACGCCGCCGTCCACCTGCACGGCGATGCGGGATCTGAGGCCGTTCATCACCAGTGTCTGATGCGTCTCCGCGAGACCGATCTCCCATGGGCTTCCGGCATGTTTGATCGAGGTCAACGGAGAGGCGCCGGTCCCGCCCTCGAAGCCGGAGATCGTGACGTGATCGGCCCTGCACTTCGCGACGCCTGCCGCAACCGTGCCGACGCCGACCTCCGAGACCAGCTTAACTGAAACAAGGGCCTCGGGATTGACGTTCTTCAGGTCGTAGACAAGTTGCTTCAAGTCTTCGATCGAATAGATGTCGTGGTGCGGCGGAGGCGAGATGAGGCCCACGCCCTGGGTCGAGTGGCGTACCTTGGCGATCACCGCGTCGACCTTGTGGCCGGGCAATTGTCCACCTTCGCCAGGCTTTGCGCCTTGCGCCATCTTGATCTGCATCATGTCGGAGTTGACGAGATATTCCGCCGTCACGCCGAAGCGACCGGAGGCGACCTGCTTGATGGCGCTGCGCATCGAGTTGCCGTTGGCCATCCGCTTGTAGCGATCGGACTCCTCACCACCTTCGCCGGTGTTCGACTTGCCGCCGATCCGGTTCATTGCGATGGCGAGCGTGGTATGCGCCTCGCGCGAAATCGAACCGTACGACATGGCTCCGGTCGAGAAGCGCTTGACGATCGAAACGGCTGGCTCAACTTCGTCGATCGGCACAGGCGTTCGTGCGTCCTCCTCCGCAGTCTTGATTCGGAAGAGACCGCGAATCGTCAACAATTGCGCGCTCTGGTCGTTGAGCAGTTTGGCAAAGGCGTCGTAGCGCTCGCGGGCGTTGCCGCGAACGGCGTGCTGCAGCAGGGAGACCGTCTCTGGTGTCCAGCTGTGGGTCTCGCCCCGCACTCGATAAGCGTATTCGCCACCGACTTCGAGCGAAGTGCTCAGGACTGGAGACAGGCCGAACGCGTCCGCGTGGCGGCGCTGGGTCTCTTGCGCGATCTCCGCTAAGCCGGCGCCCTCGATCGTGGTCGCGGTGCCGAAGAAGAATTCGTCAATGAACGCACGCGAAAGGCCGACGGCGTCGACAATCTGCGCGCCGCAATAAGACTGGTATGTCGAAATGCCCATTTTCGACATGACCTTGAGAAGGCCCTTGTCGACCGACTTGATGAAGCGCTTGATCGCTTCATAGCCGCTGATCGGCTCCGGCAAATCCTTCGCCATCGCGGTCAGAGTCTCGAACGCGAGATAGGGATTGATCGCTTCGGCGCCGTAGCCCGCGAGACAAGCGAAGTGATGAATCTCGCGGGCCTCGCCTGTTTCGACGACGAGGCCGACGGAGGTGCGAAGTCCCTTGCGGATCAGGTGATGATGCACGGCCGCGGTCGCCAGAAGCGCCGGAATCGGGATTCGATCCGGACCCACCATGCGATCGGAGAGGATAATGATGTTGTAGCGGCCGTGCACCGCCGACTCTGCACGTTCGCAAAGCCGCGTGAGCGCCTCACGCATGCCGGCTGCGCCCTTCTTCACCGGATAGGTGATGTCGAGCGTCCTGGTGTCGAACGAATCCTCCAAATGACCAATGCTGCGGATCTTCTCGAGGTCCTCGTTGGTCAGGATCGGCTGGCGCACTTCGAGGCGCTTGCGCCTCGCCGCGCCATCAAGGTCGAACAGGTTGGGCCGAGGCCCGATGAAGGAGACGAGGCTCATGACGAGCTCTTCACGGATCGGATCGATCGGCGGATTGGTCACCTGAGCGAAGTTTTGCTTGAAGTAGGTGTAAAGCAGCTTCGACTTCGACGACAGCGCCGAGATCGGCGTATCCGTGCCCATCGAGCCGACGGCCTCCTGGCCGGTCGTCGCCATTGGAGCGAGCAGGATCGTCAGGTCTTCCTGGGTGTAACCGAAAGCCTGCTGGCGATCGAGCAGCGGCACGTCAGTGCGTAACGTGCGCGGCTCGACAGGGTTGAGGTCCTCGAGAACGATCTGGCCTTCGCGAAGCCAGGCGCAGTACGGCTGGGCGCGCGACAGCGTCTGCTTGATTTCCCCATCCGAGACGATGCGGTGCTGCTCGAGATCCACCAGCAGCATCTTTCCTGGCTGCAGGCGCCACTTGGAGATGATGCTTTCTTCGGGCACCGGCAGCACGCCCATTTCCGACGCCAGAACGACAAGGTCGTCGTCGGTCACGAAATAGCGGGCGGGTCTCAGGCCATTGCGATCGAGGGTCGCGCCGATCTGGCGTCCGTCCGTGAACGCCATCGCCGCCGGGCCGTCCCACGGCTCCATCAGCGCAGCATGATATTCGTAGAAAGCTCGCCGCTCCTCGTCCATCAGCGGATTTCCGGCCCAGGCCTCCGGAATGAGCGTCATCATCGCGTGGCTGAGCGAATAGCCCCCCTGAACGAGGAACTCGAGCGCATTGTCGAAGCAGGCGGTGTCCGACTGGCCTTCGTAAGAAATCGGCCACAGCTTGGAGATGTCGGCGCCGAAAAGCTCCGAGTTGACGCTCGCCTGACGCGCCGCCATCCAGTTGACGTTGCCACGCAACGTGTTGATCTCGCCGTTGTGCGCGACTGTCCGATAAGGGTGCGCAAGACGCCAGGATGGAAACGTGTTGGTCGCAAACCGTTGATGGACCAGCGCCAGGGCGGTCTCGTAACGTGGGTCCAACAGGTCACGGTAATAGGGCGCGAGCTGGCGCACAAGCACCATGCCCTTGTAGACAATGGTGCGAGCGGACATTGAGACCGGGTAATATTCGAGGACCTCCGGCGTCCCGATCGCGACCACGCGGTTGGAGATGACCTTGCGCGCGACATAGAGCCGCCTCTCAAAATCGTCTTCGCTGCCGAGTCCGGTTGGGCGTCCGATGAAAATCTGCTGCATCACCGGCTCGACCGCCTTGACGCGTTCGCCGAGCGCGGAATTGTCGACGGGCACTGCGCGCCAGCCCAGCATGTTGAGGCCCTCGGCCGCCACGACCTCTTCGACGATCGCCTGCACCTGCTTGCGGGCCTCGCTTCCCCGCGGCATGAAGAACTGACCGATCGCGTAATGGCCCTGCGCCGGCAGGTCGAAGCCCAGCTTGGCGCATTCCGGCGCGAAAAACGCATGCGGGATTTGGGTCAGTACGCCGCAGCCGTCGCCGAGCGAGGGATCCGCGCCCACCGCGCCGCGGTGGTCGAGGTTGATCAGAATTTGCAGGCCCTTTTCGAGGATATCGTGCGACTTGCGGTTCTTCATGTCGGCCACGAAGCCAACGCCGCACGAGTCATGCTCTTTGGAGGGATCGTACAGCGCTTGCGCCGGCGGCATCAGCGGGTCGCGGCCTGGGTTGGCCTTCGCGTACCGGTCGCGCAACTCATCGAACGTCGCTCGAGTTGTGGCGTTCATCTTTCCGCTCCCCGGACGGTCGCGCACCTTGTGCGACCGTTATTGCAGATTTTCAGGCATTAAAGTGGACAAAGGCGGCTGCTAACGCGCAGCTCAAGAGCGTCACGCGTCGGATTTTTTTCGATCCGTCTCTGTCGTATCGTTCGACAACGCTTGAGCCCTGCTCTTCTGTTGGCGCCGAAGCCTCAGCTCGGTCGCCCAAAAAAATGGTCAGCACAACTGTCCTATTTCCGGAATATGGCATGACTGGACCGCCGACACAAGCAGCGCGCCAAAATTTTTTGCTGCTTCACTCCAGCGCGAGAGCGAATTGCCAGGGCGGCGAAATCTGACGCAGATTGTCTGCTCAAATCGAACGGAGAAAGCATGAATTTCGCCAGTGACAACGGCGCCGGAGTGGCGCCTCAGATTCTGGATGCGATCGTGGCGTCGTCGCGGGTCAACGCGCCGGCCTACGGCGCCGACGAATATACCGCGCGAGCGCAAGAGCTTCTGAGCGAGGTATTTGAGACCGAAGTCGCTGCTTTTCTAGTGGCGACGGGCACGGCGGCGAACGCTCTGGCGCTTTCCGCGCTCGTCAACCCCTGGGACGCGGTTTTCTGCCACGAGGAAGCGCATATCCACGACGATGAATGCGGCGCCCCGGAGCTGTTCACCGCCGGGGCGAAACTGGTCGGAATCGCGGGCGAGGGCGGCAAGATCTCTTCGGAAGGCTTGCGTGAGACCTTGGAGAGGTTTCCGCGGGGGCTCGTGAAGTCGGCGCAGCCGGGCGCGCTGTCGCTTTCTCAGGCGACCGAGGCGGGGAGGATCTACAGCATGGGCGAGGTGGCGGAGCTCAGCTCGATCGCTCACCGCAACGGGATCAGCGTGCATATGGATGGCGCGCGCTTCGCCAACGCTCTGATTTCGGCCAAGGCGACGCCGGCCGACATGACTTGGCGCGCCGGGGTCGACATTCTGACGCTGGGCGCAACGAAGAACGGCGCGCTTGCTTGCGAAGCCGTCCTGTTTTTCGATTCCGCGCGGGCGGCGAATTTCGCCTTTCAGCGCAAGCGGGGCGGTCAGACCCTGTCCAAAGGGCGTTTCCTCGGCGCACAAATGGAGGCCTATCTCAAGGACGGACTCTGGTTACGGCTGGCCGAACGAGCAAACGCCTCTGCGCATCGGCTCGCTCGCGGCCTTTCGGCGATGCCGGGCGTGCGCCTCGCGTGGCAGACGGAGGCCAACGAAGTCTTTGTCGTGGCTCCGAAGGCGATGGTCGAGCGATGGCGTGCCGCCGAGGCGGTTTTCCACGAGTGGAGCACCCGATCTATTGCACCGAAGAGCGCGCCTCGGAATGGCGAAACATTGGTCAGGTTGGTGGCCTCGTTCGAAACCGAATCAAGCGAAGTTGATCGGCTTCTGAGGATTTGCGCCGACGTTGCGGACTCAGCCGCGGTGACGCCGTAACCGCGCCGCATTCGGCCCCTCAAGGTCGTCTTGGGAAACATCCTGGAGCGATCAGCATGATGATCAAAATGAACGGAGCGCTCGGGCGTTGCTTGGGGGGCTCGGCGCTCGGCGCGTTCATCGCCATCTCCTTCATTCCCCCTGCGACGGCCCAATGGATGTCGCCTTGGGGAGCGCCGTTTCCCGGCGACATCGAACGGAGTCTCGAGGCGCAGGGATATGTGCTGACGGCGCCGCTTATGCGTCGGCCAGGAGTCTATCTCGCCGACGTCAGCGCCGGCCCTGCGGGCTATCAGCGACTCATCATCGACGCCAGAAGCGGACAAGTTCTTGAACGCTTTCCCGTCTCGGGCCGAGGGTGGGGACCTGCGCTCGCCGCGCGCGACGAAGAGTTTGGCGAGCCTCAACTCGGTGGTGTCGGACCGCCGCTCAACCGCGGCTTTTCTGGGCCGGCCACCCCAGCGGCGCCGATGACGAACGGCGGTCCGGGGAATGTCCATATTCCCGCGGCCGTCGGCCCTTACGGTGTCGGAGCAACTCGGGCCGGAACGAAGGCCAAGCCAAGGTCGGCTTCGGCGGAACGCAAGGCGGCAGCCATCAACGCGCCTCTGCCGCCTCCCGCTCCGCGCGAAACGGCGAAGGCGGACGGATCAAGCTCGGAGGCACCCGAGCCGACTGAGAACCCTGATTCCGGGCAGCCGCGGATCAACTCCGCGTCGACCGAGGCCGGCAACGGGCCCTCGGCCTCCGCGCCCCAAGGCTTGCCCACCGAGGCGAGTGACAAGCCGAAGGTGAGCATCGTTCCCCCGGGATTGTTCCAATAGATGAAAAGGGGCGCCCCGACCGGGACGCCCCAATTTCCCTGCGCGCTGGATCTGTTTGGGTTTAAGCGGCCTGGGCGGAAGGCGCTTTGACGCTTTGGATGGTCTTCGCGCCCTTGTTGATCGCAATGGTGCGCGGCTTCTGCGCTTCGGGGACCTCGCGGACGAGGTCGATGTGCAGCAGACCGTTCTCGCTCGCCGCGCCCGTCACAACGACGTGGTCGGCAAGCTGGAAGCGACGCTCGAAGGCGCGGGCGGCGATGCCTTGATAGAGCAGGTCGCGCTTCTCGTCCTGCTGGGCGGTCTCCTTGGATCCACGCACGGTCAGCGAGTTCTCGCGGGTTTCGACCGATAATTCGCTCTCGGCGAACCCGGCCACTGCGAGCGTTATGCGGTAAGCGTTTTCTCCAGTGCGCTCGATGTTGTAAGGCGGGTAGGCAGGTGCGTTCTGCTCGCCTCCGGCGACTCTGTCGAGCATCGAGAAGAGACGATCGAAGCCGACGGTGGAACGATAGAACGGCGAAAGATCGTAATTTGACATAAATCACATCCTCTGTGTTGAGCGATATGACGGCTTGCGCCCCAGACACTGGCTGCGCCCGCCGCGGTGAAGCCCTCGGCCTCAAGTCAATAATTTTTGGTTGGAAAGCCCAATTTCAAGGGGCGGGCTGCAGACTTTGCCACAAAAAATGCTAGCTCTGGGGTCAGAGCAGTCCTCGCCAGGCGCATCGCCGAGCGCCAGGGAGTTTCTCAACGAGGGGCCAGCGCCTCCGGAGGAGGGGTCCAGAGCACATGAAGAAGTCAATCTCGATTGTGGCTGCCGTAGCCGTGGCCCTGTGTTTCGCCACTACGGTTTACGCTGCCGGGCATAAGGGCCCGCAAAGCGAAGAGGATGACACCCCCAAGCCCCTTCCCCCGCTGCAGAAGAACTTTCCGCTGGATCAAACGTGGTCGCTCAAGGACCTCAACGGCAAGCCGGTGCCCCCCGGATTGGACATTAGCCTCAAAATCGACGGGACGCTGCGTGGTTCAGGCTTCACAGGCTGCAATTCGTGGTCGGCGACGCTGTATCCGGTCAAGGACCAGCACCTCGCCGTAGGTCCCTATGCTCTAACCAAAAAGCAGTGCCCCAAGGATGTGATGCAGGTCGAATTGGGTTTCCTCTCGGCGCTGGTCGGCAACCCAGCATGGGACCTAGTTAACGGCGATCTCGTCATCAAGGGGCCGCGCGGGGCTCTTCGGCTCGCCCGCTCGCTCTAACCCTGATCCGCCGTCACGTCGCAGGCGTTGGCTCAGCGCTGACCGTAGCCGGGGCTCCGTCCTGCGGTTCGAACGTGATTCGACGCTTGTGAAATTGGTTGATCGTCGCCTGATGCCCAATCGACACGATTGTCGTGCGCGGGAGCGTTTCGACGATCGCGCGGTAGAGATTGGCTTCGCTCTTCTCGTCGAGCGAGGCGGTGGATTCGTCGAGAAACAGCCAGTCCGGCTGGGCGAGTAGCGCACGCGCAACGGCAAGCCGCTGCTGCTCGCCGCCTGAGAGGCGCATCTGCCAATTCTCATTGTCGTCAAGACGGTTCGCAAGCGCCGGCAGGCCTACCTTGATCAGCGTCTCTGTCAGCTGCTGGTCGGAGAAATCAGCGGTTGCCCCTGGATAAGCCAACGCCTCACGCAACGGCCCGATCGGGATATAGGGCCGCTGCGGCAAGAGCATAAGCTTAGCGTAGGCCGGCTGATGGATCTCGCCTGAACCGTATGGCCACAAGCCAGCGATGGCGCGAAAGAGCGTCGACTTGCCAACTCCTGAAGGTCCAACAAGCATCGTCGGCTCCTGTGGGACCAGCACCAAGTCGGCGACACGAGCCAGCTTGCGCCCGTCGGGCAACGCGAGCTCGACGTTGTTCAGCGCCAGGGTAGGGGCCTCCGACGGTTTCGCCGTTAGGCGCGGCGTCTTTTTCTCGTCCGCACGCGTGCGGGCGATGGCGTCCTCGAACGAGGTCAGTCGCTCGACCGTGGCGCGGAAATCGGCGAGGCCGATGTAACGGTCGACGAAGAAGTTCATCGCGCCGTTGACGTTGCCGAATGCGTCGGCCGACTGATTGAAGCGGCCGAAGTCGACGATTTTCGCGAAGTAGAACGGCGCGACGACCACATAGGGAATGATGACGGAAATCTGGCTGTAGAACTGGTTGAAGGCGATCAGCCAGGTGCGTACGTGAATGATGCGGCGGATCGTTCGCACCACATCGCCGAACACGCTGCCGGCGCGGTCGATCTCGCGATCCTCGCCCTTGAGAAGGGCGATCTGTTCGCTGTATTCGCGGATGCGCGCGAGGTCGAAGCGGAAGTTCGCCTCAACCGATTGCTGGCGGAAGTAAAGCCTGGACAGGCTCCGGCCGATCAACTGGGTGATGCCTGTCGCTAGGCAAGCGTACAGGACTGCGACCCAGAACAGAAAACCGGGGATTCGCATCCCCAAAATCGGCGCGTTGAGGGAATTGGAAATCCCCCACAGGATGATCGAGAACGAGACCAGATTGGTCGCTGAAGCGATCGCCTGGATGGTGTAGTTGTAGATGCCGACGTTGCCGGAATTGATGCCGGTCCCGGTGCCGTTGATAAAGCCCCCGATGTCCTGAGAGATACGCTGATCGGGGTTGTCGGCCGAGATGCGCTGGCCCGCGAATTCCTCCGACGCCTCTTCTGTCTGATGGTCCGCGGCGTTAGTGAGCGCCAGCTTGTAGTGCATCGAGTGCATGAGCCAGCGCGAGGTGAAGGAGGCCGTCATCCAGCGCCGCCACTGCAGCACGAAATTCGATGCGATGAAAAACTCGACGATGCCGGAGACGATGGCGATCGTCGCGATCGGCACGAAGACGAACATGAGCTGGTACCAGAACGCGACCCGGTGCGCTTCGTCGGCGACCTGAATGGCGTTACCGAAATCCCGCTGGAAGAAGTTGAAGCGTAGCGCGAGCGCCACTTGGAACTGATTGATCAGGATAAGGAAGACGACGTTGATGCGGGCGTAGATGTCCTGCCGCAGGATGAATGGCCGAGTTGGCAAAGGCCGGATTGAGATCGGGGTGCGCGCGGCGAAGAACGGGTCGGCGATCGTCATCATCTTGCGCACCAGGCGAAAATGAGAGACGGCGAAAATGGCCAGAATGAAGAGCGCCGTCGCGAGCGGTAGGTAGCGCGGAAGTTCGTATTCCGCGAGGCTTTTCGGCCAGAAGCCGAGGAGCGCGACAAGGTCGGCGAGGCCGAACAGCACCGTCTCGAACGCAAACAGATCGCAGAGGACTGTGAGGAAGGTCGACATGTTCCAGCGCGGCAGCGCAGCGATCGCGGCCAGCCCCGAGGCGACGCCGATCAGAAGCGTCATCCCGTCTTCTTCGTAGGCGCCAACGACCAGGGCGAGGACGGCGAAGAGCGCGAGGCTCAACATGCGCATGGGGAACGACCTTGAACGGGCGGCAAGAAAAAAGGAGAACGCGCACTAGCAGACCGACCGTAGTATTAGAAGGGCGGCGCGCAGCGCTCACTATGAATTGTTGGCAATGTTGGCGTCACGCTCGAGCCAACGGATTTCACATGAAAAAGCGGCTCGCGTGGGCTGCTTCGGAATGGGTGCAATTCTGCGTGTGACGCAGTCCTTTCAATTGCTTAACCTCATTTTTCTGCAACTCCGTACAAATCTCACTTCGCCTTTCGCGACTGATCCGGTAGGGCCAGGTTCGCTCTCTTATCGGCGCCCGCTATGGGTCGGGCGAGTGGGCGAGCGAGGCGGGGAGGACCCCGGATCTTGGGTCGTTTTTGTCGCCAGTATAATGTGTTAATTTCTTATCAACTTATGTAACTAGGGCATTAATTATTTGAATGCTGCGCCGATCGCGCGCCCGTAACTGGGTCTTCGACTCGAGTTCGAAGGTCGCGCAGGGTTGGCACGCGCCAAGCTTGAAATTCCCTAATGAGTCAGGTACGGCCCCCGCGGGGCGATTACGGCTGGCGGGTCAATAAAATGAGCATTCTTCTTATCTGCATACTGATTTTTGTCTTGTTCATGGTCGCCGGCTACGCTGGGCTGGCTTTGCAAACAAAGCTCAAGGAGGAGCACAAGACTGGCGAGACGAAGGGAGTGGTCGGCCAGGTTTCGGGGCTGGTCAGCCTTCTGCTAGCGCTGGTTCTGGGCACCCTGATCGGGGTGAGCTTCGCCTATTTCTCGACTCAGAGGACCAACCTGGAGAATTTTTCCGCCCAGGTCCTGAGGCTCGACCAGGCGCTCGGGCAATTTGGGCCCGAGACCAAGCCGATGCGCGATCAGCTCAAAGCGGGAATCGAGAAAGCCCATGAGGCGATCTGGGGCGGAGGGAATGTCGACCCTGCCTTGCTGACGGTCGGCCCGCCCCTCGCCAGCGCGCAGGCGATGACCGACTATCTCGCCACGTTACAGCCCAAAACGGACGCCCAGAAGGCCGCCCTTGCTACAGCGAACACCTACGCCAGCATGGTCGAACAATCGCGGTTGCTGATCTCGCTCCAAATTGCGGCGGCGCCAGTGTCGTGGTTCCTGGTCGCCATCCTGGTCTTTTGGACGGCGGCGCTCTTTTTCGGCATCGGCTTGTACGCGGAATTGAACACGCTCGTCACCGCGGCCCTCACTTTCGGCGCGCTGTCGATCGCCTTCGCCATCTTCCTCATCTTCGAATTCGGCCTGCCTTATACCGGCCTATTCAGGGTTTCGCCCGCCGCGCTCGAGCAAACGATCGAGTTCATCGACAAGTAGCCGGTCTCGGCGGGCGGCCGAGGCCGTTCAGCCGCGTACGATCGGGGCCATACGTGCGTGGACCTCGCTCGTCATTGCCTCGATCCTTTCGACCAGGGTCCTGACCGTCTGAGTGAGTTCGGTGTTTTGCTGGAGCAGCGCTCCCACCCGTTCGGTGAGGGCGGTGTTCTGCTGGAGCATTTCGATCATCATGCCAGCCTGTACCCGCATCTGCCCCTGGCGCTGCTCGCTGATCTGGTGAAGCTCCTCGCGATGCTGGGCGTCGGCGAGGCTCGTCACCTTGTCGCGGTCGGCCTGACGGGTCTGCGCCAGCAGGATCAACGGCGCGGCATAGGCCGCCTGGGTCGAGAAGGCGAGGTTGAGCAGAATGAACGGATAGACGTCGAACTGGGTCCAGCCGACGGCGTTGACCCAGATCCACAGCGCGACGATTAACGTCTGCCCGACCAGGAACGTCGGTGTGCCAAAGAAGCGGGCGAAATCCTCCGCCTTTTTTCCGAACCAGTCGTTTCCAAAGGCCGATTTAAGATGGGCGTGCGGCAGGTGAAATCTCCGCGCGCGGTCCTCCGGTTCCTGGCGCATGCTCATTGGGCCTTCCCTTCGCCTCCAGCCAAGATGGTGAGGCCTGCGATTCGCGCTCTAACAATACAGAATTCGGAATGAATTTCGACGGGACGGGCGGCCGTCATCAAGACGATAGGCGCCGACCCCGCGGGTTAACCGACATGCGTCGCCTTGCGGACCGGTTAGGAAGTCGCTATGGGTGCATTCTACCTAATTCATCTAGGTTAAAATATAATATACGTTATTAAGTAGTAATATAGTCGCCTTCGTCAGTCGCACCGGGCTTCGTAAACTGGCGACGCAAGCGCAACAGCAGGGAAGAAACCATGTCTCATAAAGTCGAAACTCTAGCGCTTCACGCGGGTTGGCGCGCCGACCCGGCGACTGGCGCGGTTGCTGTGCCGATCTATCAGACCACCTCCTACCAGTTCCAGAGTGCCGAGCACGCCGCCAATCTGTTCGCGCTCAAGGAACTCGGGAATATCTACACCCGCATCATGAACCCGACGAACGACGTGCTCGAGAAGCGCGTCGCGGCGCTCGAGGGCGGAGTGGCGGGACTAGCGCTGGCCAGCGGTCAGGCGGCCTCAGTTTTTTCGATCCAGAACCTGGCGCGCGCGGGCGACAACATCGTATCGTCGACCGACCTTTACGGGGGCACCTGGAACCTGTTCGCCAATACGATGAAGGACCAGGGGATCGAGGTGCGCTTCGTCGATCCCACCGATCCTGAGAATTTCCGCAAGGCGACCGACGCCCGTACCCGCGCCTATTACGCCGAGACGCTGCCCAATCCTAAGCTCATCGTTTTCCCGATCGCGGAGGTGGCGGCGATCGGCCGGCCGCTCGGCATTCCGCTCATCATGGACAACACCGCCGCGCCGATCCTGACCCGGCCGTTCGAACACGGCGCCGCGGTGGTCATGTATTCGTCGACCAAATATCTCGGTGGCCACGGCACCTCGATCGGCGGTATCATAGTCGACGGCGGCAACTTCCCGTGGGACGAGCACAAAGAGCGCCAGCCTGCGCTCAACACCCCGGACCCCAGCTATCATGGCGCGGTGTGGAGCGAAGCGGCAAAGCCGCTCGGGCCAATCGCCTACATCCTCAAGGCGCGCACGACGTTGTTGCGCGACCTTGGCTCAGCGATGTCGCCGTTCAACGCCTTCCTTACGCTTCAGGGTGTGGAGACGCTGCCGTTGCGCATCGAGCGCCACTCGGCCAACGCTTCCGCAGTCGCGGCCTGGCTTGCCAAGCAGTCTTCCGTCACGAGCGTGATCCATCCGTCGGTTCAGAAAGGCGAAGCGAAGAAGCGCGCCGAAAAATACCTCAAAGGCGGGATGGGCGGCTTGGTCGGATTCGAGATCAAGGGCGGGAGCCAGGCTGGGCGCAAGTTCATCGATGCGCTGAAGCTCCTCTATCACGTCGCCAACATCGGCGACGCCCGCTCACTCGCCATCCATCCGGCGACCACCACGCACTCGCAGCTCACGCCGGAGGAGCAGCAGGCGACAGGCGTGACGGACGACTACGTCCGGCTGTCAATCGGCATCGAGCATATCGATGACATTCTCGCCGACCTCGACCAGGCGTTGAGGGCGGCAGCATGACGGGCGCGGAGAGCTGATCAGGGCGACGGCGCCGCTCGCTCTGCCGCGAGGCCGGCTGCGATCTCGGCCTTCCCGGCCGCGTCGGCCTTGTCCCGCCAGTCGGCGTTGGACGGGTCATGAGCCAGGTTGAGCGTCGCCATCTTGCCTGCCAGGTGATACGCTGACTGCGCGTCGGGCCAGTCGTTCTTAGCGTCGAACGTCCGCGCAAAGCTGAGAACGATATCGTATTGGGCGGCGGCGACGTCGGCGTTTTTCGGGTCGTCGACCAGCCGGTTCCAGCTTCGCACGGCCTCGCGATAGGCTTCAATCTGGGCAAGGCCCGTCGAGCGGTCGCCGAGCAGTTTCGCCGCCTCGGCCCAATCCTTCTGCGGCTTCGCACGCCCGGCTGCTCGATAGGCGAGCGTCCTGCGCGAATCGTTCAATTTTCGGTAATAAGTAAGTGCCTCGTCCGGCCGCTTGAGCCCCTCCAACGTCTGGGCGAGATAGAGGTAGTTTGGCGTGAGAAAGTCTTGCCACTGCGGGTTGCCGGGTTCGTTCCTGGTCAGCTCCTCGTCGAGGGCGACGCCTTGCCGCAATTTCTCAAATGCGAGCTCGAGGTTTCCGGCTCCCTGCTCGAGTTGACCCCAGTGGGTGTAAGTGGCGGCCAGGTTTGATTTGAGGGAGGAGTCAGGCGGCCTCTGCTTCTCCACGGCTTCTTTCGCGTCACGTGGGATCAGGTCGCGCTGAACTTCAAACGCCTTCTGATAATAGGCTCTCGCCTCGGCGAGGGCATTGTCTCCCCTGAGGAATTCGGCGATCCGGTAGAACGCCTTTCCCCTGTTGCGCAGAAGATCAAAGTCGTCGGGGTGCCGAGTGAGCGCGGCTTCGCAGGTCGCGAGGCCGGATTGATATTCCCTCAAGGCCTGCTGATGCTGACTGGCGTCGCCGTCTTTGTACACGTCGCCGATTTTCAAATGCGCGTCGATAACGTCGCTGTCGCCTTTGTCGCCGCTCAATGAGGCGACTATCGTCGCGACCCGGACGGCGTCGTCATATTCCTGCATCGCCTCCAGGCGCCGACCTGGCAACGCCCAGAGGGCATTGCCCATGCGGATCGACGCATCGAAGAGGAGTTGCATTCCCTCTTTCGCAGTCGAAACTGACGGCGTCAGCGATTGCGCGACATCTCTGGCTTGCTTCGCCACCGTCAAAGACTGAGCGTTGTTTCCCACGATCGCATAGAGGTCGGCCTCGTCGACAAGCGATTGTCCCCACAGGGCGTCCGCCGCCGACGTCTTGGTGGATTGGCGCGTATTGTCCAAGAATTGTCCCGATATGGCCGCGAGGCTCCGGGCGCCGGGGAGATCAAGGTTCTTGCCGTTGTAGGCCCTCAAAACGTCATTGAGCAGCGACTCCGCCGACGCCATCGCGCGGATGTCGAGCTCTTCCTGCCGCAGCTTCTCCTGCGCGATCTGCCGCTGCTGCGCTCTCTGGTGCGACACCCCGATCCAGATGGCGGTTCCAAGCCCCACGGCGATGGCCAGCGCCGCGGTCAGCCAGCGGTTGCGCCTCGATCGTCGCTTCGCCTCGATGGCGCCATCGATCAGATTCTTGACCTGCTCGAATTTGCCGCCGTAGCGATCAGCCCAAGCTGCGGTCCGTGGCAGACGCGTCCACCAGTCCTTCGTGCGCTCAGGATCGTCCAGTGTCGCCCGTTCGCCGCCGGCGGCCCCATCGAGCAACGACACAAGCGTATGATAGCGCTGGCCGTCGATCTGCTCCTCAGAGAGCCAGCCGGGCGGCGGGCGGCCGGTTTTTGGATCGATCGCTTCGGTCCTGCCCGCAATCTTCTTCCAGCGGCGAAGCAAGGCCTCGTGCCCGATGTCGATCCGTTCGTCCGCGGCAAGCGTTGGTGAAACGGAGAGCGAGGGCAGCAGGAACGAACAATTCGGGGCGCGGAACCGGTCGAGCCCGGCGCGCAAGTCGGACTCGCTCACCCCCGTTTCGGCCAGCAGTTTGTCGAACCGAAGAGCGCGGCGAATGGCTCGGCCTTCCCGGTCGACTTCCGACAGCGCCCGAAACGCCTGCTCGATCGCGAGCTCCTCTCCTGCGCATTGGGCGAAGATCTCATCGGCGTGGCGCGATAGCGCCTCCGTCATGCGCCCGATCGCGTCATAGGTCAGTCGCGTGAGGTGGCGGCCGCCTCCAGCGGGGGTGTCCGCCCCCGCCCGGTCCCACAGCCGCATCAGGCAATGCTGCAGCACCGGAAGCTGATCGAGTTCGTCGCCGCAATCGTTGAGCAATCGTTCGACCAGTTCCGGCTCAATCGTCCCGCCCGCCTTTTCGATCGGTTTGCGGATCGCTTCCTCGAGCTGGCTGCGGGTCAGATTCGGCACGAGGTATTGCGTCGCGCTCACCGCCTCCGACAGGCCATGGAAATTGGCGCAATCGCCGATGAAGTCGGAGCGCATAGTGATGAGAACGCGCACGTTCGGGGTGCGGCGGCGGTCGGCGTCGAGCAGGATTTGCACGAACTGGGTCGCTTCATCCCGCCGTCGTGCCTCCTCGACGCCGCCGCGGCGATAGCCGAGGCCGGCGAGGCCGAAGCGGAACAATTCCTCGAACTGATCGACGACCAGGATGAGCGATCGGCCACCCAGGCCGCCCGCTTCTGCGAGTGCGCTCTCGAAGCTGAAGCTCGACTGTCGCAGCGTCCATTCGATACGGTCACGTCGTCGCGCCGTCTCGTCGGGGCTGTCCGTCGTCGACAGCTTCGATAGGGCGCCCGCGAGACGCGTGATCGGAGCGCCGCCGGGCCGCATGTCGAGAAACGCCCAGGTCGGGCCGCCTGAGTCGGCGGTCTCATCGGCAAGCAGGCCCTGAAGCCCAGCAAGCACCAGCGAAGACTTGCCGCTGCCGGAACCCCCGATCACCGCGATGAAGCGGCCATTCTCAACGAGCCGGTAGAGCGCGAAGGCCTGACGCTCGCGCCCAAAGAAGAAGTCGCGGTCGGCGAAGCCGAAGGGACGCAGACCGGGAAAAGGCCGCTCGTTGGAGAGCCGCGTCCCGTCATCCGGGGGAGGCGGCGCAGCGGAAGTCACGGGCCCCACTTCGCCCAGCGTCGTGTCGTGAGCCGCAGCGTCGCTGATTTCGATCGCGCTCATGGCTTGGGGCTTGGCGCCGAGGTGAGATCCGCCAGCAATTGCGCCGTCGGCGGCCCCGTATCGACAAGGTCGATCACTTTGTCGAACTCGCCGTCCTGGAAGATGAGCGAGAGGGTGTTCTTCTTCTTATGCGATGCGGGCGGCGGCCCCGCGATCAGGCCACGAAAGGCGAATTGCCCCTTGCGGCCGAGCGCCTGCCAGTCAGACAGCCTGTCGGCTTCCGACCGGACCCAAACCTCTGAGGCGTTGCCCCAGCAGAGTGTCACCGCGTCACACTTGGCGAGCAGATCGCTGTTGTAGCGGCGCGCGTCGGCATCGGAATCAGCCACAGGGATGCGCGGCTTCACCGAGCTTTCGAGCAAAGCCTGCGCGATCGCTCCCGCGTAGTCATCATCCGCCGTATGGTAGGCAAGATAGAGGTCGAGCTTGTTGCCGGGGGCCGCCGTCACGACCGGCTTTGGCGCCGTCTCCGTGAGATACTGGAACAGGAATTCAATGAACTTGCTTAAGATGTCGCCATCGATCTTGTCGGTCGCGATCTGCGGATCGAAGCGCTCCAGTGCCTTCAGCGGATCGCGCTCGACCCCGGGACCCGCGGGAACCGCGCCGCCGCCATCGAGAATTTTTGGCGCCCAGACAATGCGGCGAGTGAGCTTCTGCCCAGGCGCACCTTCCGCCTGCGCCGCTTTGGCGCGGGCGAGCGCCAATTGCAAAGTTACAATGTTGGCGAGACCTTCGGGCGCGAATCCGCCGCTGTCGCTGACGAGATGGACGAAGACCTCGGCCTTCGATAGGGCGTCGGTAAGGAAGGGTTCGGCGCTCTTGTCGCTCGGCATGTCCGCCGAAGGATCTGGCGCGACATTGAAGCCCTTGCCCTGAAGCTCCGTGACGAGGCGCACATAAGCCGCCTTCATGTCGCTCGCGGGCTTAGCGAGAAAGACCGTGCGGCCGTTTGGCGTGACGATCGGCGCGGCCTGCTGAATCGTCTGAGGCGCCGGCGCGCCGCTCATGATCTGGCTCACGCGCTTCTGCAATCCGCCCGCGAGATCGTCGAGTTCGGTGTAGAACCGGTCGTTGCACTTGCCACGATTGAAGAAGGGTGTGATCGCGCAGACGTCGTTCTCATCATCCCGTGAGTAGAACAGGAAGCCTTCCTGCCCTTGCAATTCGGGCGGCCGGCTGCTGCGGTCGACATAGCCCTTGCCGACGACGAGCATTCGGGTCGCGGGATTCGTGACGCCAGCAGCTTTTCGCAGGCTGAGGAAAGTTTCGAACTCCTTGCGGCAATACGGGCGCTGCATCCAGTTCGGAGACATCACGATGACGAGAAGTTCGGCTTGGCTGAGCCCGTCGTCGATAATGTCGGCGAACTGATCGCCCTGGCTGATCCGGCGGCGATCGCGCCAGACATTCGCCTGCCGCGCCCCAAGATCGCGCAGCTTCAGGCGCAGCTGTTGATCGAGGAAACTGACGAAGCCCGGTTCGTCCGGATCCGCCGACAGGATGAGGTCGTCGTCGTGAGCATAGGACAGGAAGATGACGATGTCGTTGCTCATCTGAGCTCGCTCATCTCTCCGAAAAGGCCGCGCTTTCCAGTGCCCATTATCCGACTAAACCCTTGAGATTGTTTCCGGTCAAGATCGATACGCGCCTTTACGCCGGGGTAGGCGACCCGGCCAAGAGGGAAATTCTACCTATTGAGCAAAAGCACGGATTTGGCAGAGGGGCTGTGACAGAGATCACAGATCATCCTAGCGGGGTCGAAAGGTAACCGAGCGGCGCGAGGCTTTTCGCGTCTAACCCCGATCGCGCATCAATCTCGATTTGTCGCGGTTCCAGCCGCGCGTACTCTCTCGGTGTCTGTGAAGGGCCTCGCCGGGACGACGCGGCGCCGTCAGCCGGACCTCGTCGGCTGACGCGGCAGATCGCGCAATTCGCGCTTGAGAATCTTGCCGATCGCGCTGCGCGGCAGGCTATCCAGTATGGTCAGTTCGGAAAGGCGCTGGGTCTTGCCGACCCTGGCGTTCACCCATTCGAGCAGCGCCGGCCCGTCCACGCTCGCAGCGTTGCGGAGGGTGACGAAGCCGACCGGCGTTTCTCCCCAGCGTTCGGAGGGGACTCCGACCACCGCGGCCTCGACGACGTCCTTGTGGCGCGTGAGCTCGGCCTCGATGTCCGACGGATAGATGTTGAAACCGCCGGAGATGATGATGTCTTTGTTTCGATCCAAAAGGATCAGGAAGCCGTCCTGGTCGAAACGCCCGATATCCCCGGTGCGTATGAAACGCCGCCCTTCGGCGTCGCGCCACTCCGCCTCACGGGTTTTCTCAGGCTGATTGTGGTATGCGGTCATGATTGCGCCGGAGCTTCCGACCAGTTCCCCGATCTCTCTCTGCGCAACCTCACGGCCCTCCGCGTCGATGAGACGAATGTCGTGGCCGGGCATCGGCTGGCCGACGGTATGCAGTTTGTGCGAAAACTCATGGGCGACAAGCATTGTCGAGCCGCCGCCTTCGGTCATGCCATAATATTCAACAAGGCCACCGGGCCAGCGGCGGAGGACGTCCGCCTTCAGCGTGGCGGAAAAAGGGGCGCTGGTCGAGAATTTCACCAGGTAGCTCGACAGGTCGTAGTCCCCGAAGTCCGGACGCTCCATGATCCGGCGATATTGGACCGGGACCAGCATGGCATGGGTCACGCGGCGCGCTGCGGAGAGACGAAGGAATTCCCCGGCGTCGAATTTCGGCAGGAGAACCGCCGTTCCCCCATGCGCCAAAGTCGGAATGAATACGACGAGCGTGGTGTTCGAGTAGAGCGGCGTCGAGACGAGCGTCACCGCGCCCCTGAATGAAGCGCGGGTGAACTGTCGCCAACGCATCTGATGGGGCTGGACAATGCCTTTGGGCGCGCCCGTCGTGCCGGACGAGTAGATGATGTTGAACGGCCAGTCTGGGCGAATCTCGACCGCAGCCGGCTTCGCGCCTTCGGGACCCAGCCAGCGCGAAAGCCGCTCGCCCGAGGCGCTGCCGTCGAGGGCGACTAGCTTTGAACGTCCTGAGCGCCGGACGCCTTGCAGAGCCTCTCCCGTCTCCCGGTCGAGGAACAGGATTTTCGCCCCGCAGTCCTCGATCATCATCGTGAGGCTCGCCGCCGTCGAGGACGGCGCAAGCGGCGCGACCGCGGCTCCGGCCGCGAGGACACCACAGAAGGCCGCCGCATAGGGGATCGAGGCCCGCGCGCAGATCGCCACTGCTTCGCCCACGCTGACGCCGTCGCGCTGCAAAGCAAAGGCAATCCGATCCATAAGGGCGGCAAGCTCGCGATAAGTCAGAGTGGCGTCGCCCTCGATCAGCGCCGGATGCTCCGGGCGCTCGCGAGCGTGGGCGCGGATCAGGTCCGGGAAAGCGCCAAAATCCTCGGCGAGAAGCTCCTCGACCGACATTCGCTATCCCCGATCGCGCATCAACCGAGACTTGTCGCGGTTCCAGTCGCGGACTCTCTCAGTCTCACGCTTGTCGTGCAGCTTCTTGCCGCGCCCGAGCGCAATGGCGATCTTCGCTCGGCCCTTGGCGTTGAAATAGATACGGAGCGGCACGATGGTCATGCCTTCGCGCTCGACGCCTTTGGCCAGCTTGACGATCTCCTTGGCGTGCAACAGCAGTTTGCGCGGACGCTTAGGCTCGTGATTGAATCGGTTGGCCTGCAAGTATTCGGGAATGTTGGCGTTGTAGAGGACGATTTCGCCATTGCGGTCGACGGCGGCGTAGCTCTCCGCGACCGTCGCCTTGCCAGTCCGCAGCGACTTGACCTCCGTACCGGTGAGCATCAAGCCGGCTTCGAACGTCTCGCCGATCTCATAGTCGTAGCGCGCGCGGCGGTTGTCAGCGACGACCTTGAAGTTCGGCTTTTCCTTTTCGGCCGCCATATCAGCTCTTAAGCATTCAACAGACCCGCATGGACCATGGCGCGGCGGATGAGCGCCTCCGTCGCCTGGCCGACGGGAACGAGCGGCAAGCGGGTCTCGAGTTGAATCCGGCCGAGGACGCTGAGCCCGTATTTTGCCCCGTTGACTCCCGGCTCAGCGAAGATCGCCGCATGCAGCGGCGTCAGGCGGTCCTGGATCTTGAGCGCGTGGCCCCAGTCATCCTTGAAGGTCGCCTCCATCAATTCGGCGCACAGCCTGGGCGCGACATTCGCGCAAACCGAAATGCAGCCGTGCCCCCCGGCGGCCATGGCCGCCAGCGCCGTCATGTCTTCGCCAGAAAGTTGGATAAAGTCCGCTCCCATCGCGTGCCGCTGACGCGACACCCGCCCGACGTCGCCGGTCGCGTCCTTGACGCCGACAATGTTGGGTAGTTCGGACAACCGCGTCATCGTGTCGACCGACATATCGACGACGCTTCGCGGGGGAATGTTGTAGATGATGATCGGAATTCCAATCGCGTCGTTGACGGCCTTGAAGTGCTGGTAGAGCCCTTCCTGCGTCGGCTTGTTGTAGTAGGGCGTCACGACCAGCACGGCGTCCGCGCCGCTTTGCTCGGCGTGCCGCGCAAGCTCAACCGCCTCGGCGGTATTGTTGGAACCTGCGCCCGCTATCACGGGAACCCGGCCGCGGGCTTCGTCGATACAGATGTCGACGGCGCGGCGGTGTTCTTCGTGGGTGAGCGTCGGGCTCTCCCCGGTCGTCCCGACCGGAACGAGGCCATGCGAGCCAGAGGTGATCTGCCAGTCGATCAGGGCGCGGTAGGCCGGCTCGTCGATTTTGCCGTCCTTGAACGGGGTGACCAGCGCGGTCATCGATCCGTGAAACTTCGCTCGCTTTTCCATTTTTCCCGCTCGGCTCGTCTCGCGCCCGGTCGATCTCCGTGCTCTGAGCGCCGGCGGACACATAGCCCCGACGCGCTGTTGGCGAAAGGGGTCCAGCGCCGAGCGCCATGGTTTACATCTTGGTCACCAAGATCGGGGCATCCTCCCTTGAGAGGGCTGGACCCATGAGAATCTTGCGATTCGCCCCGCTTCTAGCCGTTGCGGGCGCCGCTTGTGTGGTTGCGTGGATGCCTAAAGGGCGTCCCTCGCCGCCGCGTGAAGTCGCGACGCTCAATCCTGGGCCCGTTTCGCACGTGGACGGCGTGCCGACCGAGACCGCAAGCGTGACGAGCGACTCGAAATCCTTACGCGCCACGCCGCCACCGGAATATGGCGGCGCGCCTTCCACCAGCCCCGAGGCGGCCGGGCTTAAGCCCCCCTCCACCGACCGCGAAGGAGCACCCCGCGTCCCCGCGTCCCCAGTCGACGCTCTCCAGAGCGACAAGGACGTCAACGTCCAGTTCGCATACGCCAACCTTGAGGGCGCGGCGCCCGCGCTTGCCGCGCTTGCGCCGCCTTTGACCGTGGCGGTTCCGGAGCGGGCTGCGCCGTCGCCAGGCCCAGAGCTATCTGCGCCTGCGGCTGACACAGCGTTGCCGCCCCCTCTGCCCGTTTCCCAAGCCCCGATCCTCTACAGGAAGGGCGACGTCGCGGGCCTCGCGGCGCTCGCCGCCTCGGCGACTGACGCGGCCGAGCGAGCGGCGCTCGAATGGGCGTCATTGCGCGCCGACGCGCACCCATCCTTCACGGCGCTTGCCGACTTCCTCGATGTTCATCCGACTTGGCCAAGCCGCGGCTGGATTCGCGAGCAGCAGGAAGCCGACCTCGCCGCGCATCCGCAGGCGCCGACGAGGGTCGCCGCATTTTTCGCCAGCGACCCGCCGCAGTCGAGCGCGGGCAAGATCGCCGCCGCGCGCGCGGCGCAGGCGCTGGGCCGCTCCGAGGAGGCGTCGCAAATCATCCGCGCCTTGTGGCGCGAGGGCGCCTTCGACGCGCTGGCGGAGAGCGTGATCTTGCGCGAATTCGGTTCTTCGCTCGCCAAGGCCGACCACGCTTATCGCGCTGACCGCCTGCTCTATGCAGGTTATTTCAGCGCTGGCGCCCGCGCTGCGGCGCTTGCCGGCGCCGACGTCTTAGCGCTCGCTCAGGCCCGCATCGGAGCGGCTCGCGCGCCCATGAGCCCCGGGCTCATCAAGGCGGTTCCGCCGGCCTTGCGCGATGATCCCGGTCTCCTGTTCTCCAGGATTCAGTACGCCCGCCGCGCCGGGCGCGTCTACGAGGCGGCGGTCATGCTGAGCCTCGCGCCGCACGATCGCGCGTCGCTCGTCAACCCGGATCGATGGTGGAGCGAGCGGAAGATGGTCGCCCGTACGCTGCTCGACTTGGACGAGCCGCGACTTGCATTCGAGGTCTGCGACCAGACGGTACGGCCAGATACGTCGGAGGCTCAGGTCGACGCCGCCTTCCACGCCGGCTGGATCGCCTTGCGCTTCCTTGACGACGCTCCGGTGGCGGCCAAGCGCTTTGCGCTCGCGGCGAAGGCGGCCGAGAATCCGTTGTCCGTGGCCCGAGCCGCGTATTGGGAGGGGCGAGCCGCCGAGGCTATGGGCGACTCCGAGGCGGCCAAGAGTTTCTACGCGCGCGGGGCGAGCGTACCGATTGCGTTCTACGGCCAACTCGCTGCACAACGTCTGGGTGAGACCCGTCTCGCCTTTCGCGCGCCGGCAGCGGCGGCCGAGGGCGATCGGCGCGACGAGGCGGTTCGTGCGGTCCAGGCGCTCTATGCCAACGGGCTTGACGATCTCGCGGCAGGACTCGCCTTTGACGCTGCTCGGCAATGGCGCGACGAGTTGCAACTCGCCGCTATGGCCCAGGTGGTAAAGCAGTGGGACGATGCAGGCGCTCAGGTTCAGTTCGGCAAGATCGCCGTCATGCGAGGCTACCCGCTCGAAGCGATGGCGTTTCCGGCCGCCGGCATGCCGGCCTTCGTGCCACTCCCTCGCTCGGCCGATCTGCCCACCGTCTACGCGGTCGCCCGGCAGGAGAGCGAATTCATCTGGCATGCGTCGTCAGGAGCTGGCGCGAAGGGTCTCATGCAGATGTTGCCGTCGACCGCAGTCGTGACTGCTCGCCGCGCCGGCGTGGACTTCGATTACGCGCGATTGATCGTCGATCCTGCGTTCAACACCCAGCTCGGCGCGGCGCTCCTGGGTCAATTGATCGAAGACCAACGGGGCTCGCGCGAGCTTGCGTTTGCCGCATACAATGCCGGTCCAGGTCGGGTCGCGCAATGGATCGCGGCGCATGGCGATCCGCGTGACGGAGCGGTCGATCTCGTTGACTGGATCGAGCGCATACCCTTCGACGAGACGCGCGACTATGTCGAGCGGGTGAGCGAGAACCTCGGCGTCTACCGCCAGCGCTTCGCCGACGAGAAGCTCGCGCCGCCGTCCGTGTCGGCCCGAGTGGCGCGCGAGTAGACGCGACCGCGCCGTCGCCCCTCCCGCTGTACGGATCGATCTCGCCCAAAAGGGCCTGCGTGCCGCGACGAAGACGCTCGCGACAAAAGGCGGGCTTGCGGCGGAACACTTTGCGCTGCATTCTCGTTGCCTGTCTGGTCTCTTATCGGCAGGGGAGGAAACACACTTGGACAAGACCATCATGGGCCTCTTGGGCGGCGCATCGGCGCTCGCTCTCCTCGGCGGGTCTCAGGCGTTCGCCGCGCCTCAAGTCGACGAAGTCAACGTCTTGCAGCCGGCCCGTTCATTTGCCGAGTTGTTGGATCCGATCCCAAATGCTGAGAAGGTTCTACGCGCTGAGGATGAGCGAACCGCCGTCGACGCGGCGGAAGAAAAGCCGATGGTAGTGGCTGAGTATTACCACCACCATCACCACTATCATCATCATTACCACCATCATCATCATCATTACTATCACCATCACCACCACCATCATCACCATCACTACTACTAGTTAGATCCTGGGCCTAGGGCGCTTTGTATTTGGAAAGCGCCGTTTGGCGGCTCTTTGCAGCGGCTGCAACATTGGTCCGGCGATCAGTTTGGGTTTCCTTGGGCAGTGGCTGTTTCGCTGCGAAAACCCCCAACTACGAGGGTTGGATTTCCTTGGATTTCCTTGGATTTCCTCGTCCGAATCGAGACTTATCAATGGGTTGCGCGGATAAGAGCGCGGAAAGTTTTTCCTCGCGCTTTTGTCCGTGAGGCACCGGTACGGCAGCCTGTGGTGAGCCATGCTGAAGCGAGATTGTTCATGGGCCAAGCTTAACCCAATTTCTGATTTTCTGCAATAAATGGTCGCAGAGCCGCTGTTCTTTCGGCCACCTTAATCCAAAGAGGTTCGCTGTAACGGAGTATCGAGGGCCGCGCGCGCCGCTGCCAAGAGCGCGACGGACTTGGGGCAGGCGTTCGGGAAGACGGCCTCGATCAGCGCTGCCGCTTAGCCTTTTCGCTCGCCGCGCCGAGGATATGTCGATACGTGCCGTCGAACACCGTGTTGGTGGCGGACGTCCATTCTGTCTCGGCGGATAGCGTGCCGCGGCTTTGAAAGATACGCCGCGACTGCAGTTCACGCTCGGCGGCTTCCTCGTCCGACATTGGGACAAGGTCGAACGTCGCTTCTTCGGGCACGATGAGAATCTGTGCGAACGGTTCGCCCGGCCGGAAAATATGGGTCTTGCCTTCGGGCGGCGATTTGAACACGAGGAAAAAGATCATCGGCCACCATCGGCGTATAAGGGCCGGGACAGCGATCGGCGTGCTGTGTGTCGGGTCGGTGTAGAAACGCGGGTGCGGCTCGGTGCGAACTGCCCATCCCTCCTCGACCTTGAGGTCAAGCGACAGCTGGTAGGTGTAGTAAAGATCACCGAACGGGCGGAATGGCGGCCATTGGCCGGTTTCCCTGTCCGGCGGCGGGCCAAAATCGCCGTCAAGGGAAACCCTCCCCCTGCTGGTGCTCACATGCAGTTCGTTTTCATACGGGTAGACCAGCTCGATTCCGTAACGAGCGCTTTCAGAAAATGGGAGGCAATGCCAGGCCTGCTCCAACGACCCGTCTTTTCGCGGCTGGCGCTCGCCGCCCCAGCCTGGGACTTCGAGCCTGGTGCGTCGTGGATTGAGCCCAGGCGTAAACGACCGATATTTGACCTGCATAGGCGAGCCTGCCGCAATTCCGCAATTAATCCGTCAGACGCGGCCTTCGGCGAACGAGGGTCGGATCTGGCTTCAAAGAAACTGCGACCAATTCGCCGCTATTTCAAATCAACGCCTTCACTGTCTCGACGAGCTTCGGGATGTCGACCGCGTAAGAGAAGGTCGAATCCTTCACATGCCGAGGCATGCTGGCCAGGATCTCGTCGGACTGGCGCTGGAAGAGGACGACGTGTTCAAGCCCCAGCATGGCGCAGAAATGCGCGGACCACGGGTCGTACTGGCCCTCGGCGATGATCTCAACGATCTTCGTCTGCGGCGGACAGAAATAGGCGTTCGACAATGC
>CAWCSA010000021.1:0-53947 GCA_963798015.1 uncultured Alphaproteobacteria bacterium | reverse complement strand
CAGACGGTCAGATTGAAATCATCGGGGATTCCGGCGGGGATGAGAATGTAATTCACTTCCGGTTGGAGGTGATTTGCGATGCCGAAGCCCTATTCGATGGATCTTCGCGAGCGGGTGGTGGACTACGTCGAGGCTGGGCATTCGCGGCGCGCCGCGGCGGCCCGCTTCGGGGTGTCGCCCTCGTTTGTGATCAATTTGATGACGGCTTTTCGCGAGCGCGGGGCGGTTACGCCCAAGGCGCTCGGCGGCTGGCGACACAGCAAGCTCGACCCGCACCGCGTCTTCATCCTGCGCCGCGTGGCGGAGAAGGACGACATCAGCATGCCGGAGCTGGCCGGCGATCTCCATGCCGCCAGCGGCGTGAAGGCCGACCCCGCCTCGCTGTCGCGCTGGCTGATCCGCAACGGCCTGAGCTTTAAAAAAAAGCCTTCAGGCCAGCGAATGCGATCGGCCCGACGTGCGCCAGGCGCGCGAGGCGTGGAAGGCTGAACGACAGCCCAAGATGCGGACCGAGCCCCATAGGTCTTCATCGACGAAACGGGAACCAACACAAAGATGACCCGTGCGCGCGGACGCGCGAGAGGGGCGAGCGCCTTCGCTCCAAGGCCCCCTTTGGCCATTGGAAGACCCAGACTTTCGTCGCCGGACTGCGCTGCGGCGCCCTGACCGCGCCGTGGGTCATCGACGCGCCGATGGATCGGGCGATCTTCGAGACCTACGTGCGCACCCAGCTCGTCCCAACGCTGCAAGAGGGCGACATCGTCATCCTGGACAATCTGCCCGCCCACAAAAGCCCGGCCGCTGAACAAGCCATCCGGGAGCGGGGCGCTTGGCTCATGTTTCTGCCGCCCTACAGCCCCGACCTCAATCCCATCGAAATGGCCTTCGCCAAACTCAAGGCGCATCTCCGCGCCATGGCTATGCGCACCATCGACCAACTCTGGAAGGCCATCGGGCAAATCTGCGATCTCTTCATCCCAGAGGAATGCGCAAACTACTTCGAAGCCGCAGGATATGGATTCAAATGACCGTCCGATGCTCTAAAGTCCGCCCCAGGAGAGGGACGGACAGATGAAGCGATCAAGGTTCACGGAAGAGCAGATCATTGGGATTTTGCGAGAGCAGGAGTCGGGTGTCCCGGCGATGGACCTGTGCCGCAAGCACGGGGTGAGTTCGCCGACATTCTACAAGTGGAAAGCCAAGTTCGGCGGGCTGGAGGTGTCCGAAGCTCGGCGATTAAAGGCGCTGGAGGATGAGAACGCCAAGCTTAAGCGGATGCTGGCGGACGCAATGCTGGACAACGTTGCGCTGAAGGATCTCCTGGGAAAAAAATGGTGACGCCCGCCGCGCATCGGGAGGCTGCGGGATATCTGCAGTCGACCTACGAGATGAGCCAGCGGCGGGCGTGCCGGGTGATCAGCACCGACCGAACCAGCGTGCGTTATCACGCCAGGCGGTCGGATGAGGGAGCGTTGCGCGAACGCCTGAAGGCTTTGGCCCAGGAGCGACGGCGCTTCGGCTATCGGCGGCTGCATGTGCTGCTGCGGCGCGAGGGCCATGCGGTTAACAGGAAGCGCGTCCAGCGGATCTACCGTGAGGAGCGGCTGACGGTGCGGCGCCGCGGCGGGCGCAAGCGGGCGATCGGCACGCGAAGGCCGATCGAGACGCCTCTGGCGGCCAACAAGCGCTGGAGCCTAGACTTCGTCTCCGACCAGATGACGGACGGGCGGCGCTTCCGCATCCTGACCGTGATCGACAACTGCACGCGCGAGCCACGGGCGGGGATTCGGTTGGCGGTCCGTCGCGTCGAAACCCCGAGATGAAAGAAGTTTGGCGATTGCCGTCGCCAACCAATCGACCTCGTCGATCACCGCTGACGGGTTGATCCGACGGAGTTCCAGTCGGATCCGCGACGAGCCGTTCTGCCTGTTGCCGGTGACCAGGTCGAGTTTTGTAATCCGGATCTGGTCCGCCAGGGCGACCTGTCGGACAAACTCGTCGTGCGCTTCCGACGTCCCCGCGCAGTTGACGGCATCGACAAGCGTCAGCACGCTCGCAACACGGTAGAGCCCGTCCAGAGTCGGCTCCGACAGAAATGCCTGACGGACCGGACCCGGCTCGGCCAGGCCGGACGTCTCGATCACGACGTTGTCGAACGCCGGAATGTCACCGCACGCTCGCGCGTGGTACAAACCGTTAAGGGTCCCGATCAGATTGCTTCGAACGGTGCAGCAAAGGCAGCCGTTCTCGAGGACGACCACAGAGTCGGAACTGCTGGCGAACAACCGGTGATCCAGTCCCACCTCGCCGAACTCGTTGACCACAACAACCGTCTTTGCAAGCTCCGCGGAGCCCAACGCAGCGTTGATAAGCGTCGTCTTCCCGCTTCCAAGGAACCCGGTGACCAGCGTCACAGGAATCCGCCCCCTGGTATCGGCTGGCTGGCTTGCAACGGTCATCGAGGACACCGGTCAGAACACCTCACAACCCGGGAGGCCACAGGATATGAGGCGGTCCGACGGGAAGTTCGTGATGATCTCGCATCCGTCATCCGTGACGACGACCTCTTCCTCAATCCGGGCGGCGCCGGAGCCATCGTCTGCTCCTTTCCACGTCTCGAGGGCGAACACCATGCCTTTGACCAGGGGCCGGTCTGGCCACGGAAGCGCTTGGAAAAGATCGGGCGTTCCCACAATGACAATCCGACGCGATGCCCGTACTGCAAAAGGAAAGCCTCTGCCTCATCTCGATAGCGGAATTCCTGTGCGTCCGGCCAGGCTGGCGTCGACACCTCCTCGAAAGGCGAGCGCCAGAGTGAAGCCTTTGCCGCTGGCAACTCGGTCAGCACTCGCGCCTAGCGCAGGCCGGCGTTGAGCCTTCGGTCGGTAGCGTCGGCGACAGCTACGACAAGGCTCTCGCCGAAACGATCAACGGTTTCTACAAGGCCGAGGTGATCCACCGACGTGGACCATGGCGCTCGTTCGAGGCCGTCGAGTTCGCGACGCTGGAATGGGTGGATTGGTTCAACAATCGACCGCTACTGGAGCCCATCGGCAACATCCCGCCGGCCGAACCCGAGGAGCGTTACTACGCCATGCTGAAAGACACCGCCATGGCCGCGTGACTCAAACGAAACAGCCTCCGGAAAAACCGGAGCGATTCACTTCCCATATCTGCGCCCCGTTCTTGTTTGCCTCGCGTCGGCGCGCTTCATATGAAGCGCCCGCGGAGTGCTATTGGTGCATCGTATGTTGAGGTTCAGAGGCCCGCGACACGCGCGGCTTCTCGCGCCAGCACGAAGAATCGCGATCTCCGCAGCCATTCCAGCGCCTCCTTCAGTCCACCGGCCTTGAAAACGATGTCGAGCAGCGCGGCGTCGTCGCTTATGGCGGAAACGACGACATCGGCGCTGGTGACCACACCGCCAATTCTGGATTCGCTTTGAAGGGTTGCGCGAGCGGCGCGCTCACGCCCTTCAGGATTTCGCGTCAGCGCCGTCACAGCGAATCCCTGGGCGGCAAGTCGCTCGCAGATGGGAAGTCCCATTTTGTCGAGGCCGATCCAGCCTATTCGGCGCCGATTCAAAGCGGATGCCGCACTCATGTCTCTCCCTCCGCGTTGTTGGCTCTACGCCACTGAAACGGCGTACGAGACACTGAGAGCCTGACCCAAAAGCTTCTGGTGCGGGCGAACGGACCGTGATTCACCGTCTCCGAGATGGCTCGGAGGCTTTGATTCGGGATGTGGACGCAAGCGCATAGGGCGACCTACAGACAGTCGGGGACGGCCCTTCCCAGCGATTTGACTGACGCACAGTGGCAGTGTTTGGAGCCGCTGATTCCGGCGGCGAAGTCGGGCGGGCGGCCGCGCAAGACCGATATGCGCGCGGCGATGAATGCGATCTTCTATCTTCTGCGCACGGGCTGCCCGTGGCGGTATCTGCCGCGCGGCGCCTTTCCTGCGCGCTCGACGGTCTACAACATCTTCCGCCAGTTCCAGCGCGACGGCGCATGGGAGGGTATCTGGGAAGAGCTTCATATGGCGCTGCGCGAAACGCTCGGCCGCGAGGCCAGCCCGAGCGCCGCGATCATCGACAGCCAGTCGCTGAAAGCGGCGGAAAAAGGGGAGCCGCGAGCCGGAGTGAGAAAGACGCAGTGGGCTACGACGCCGGCAAGAAGGTGAAGGGGCGCAAAATCCACGCCCTCGTCGACGTCGAAGGCCTGCCGCTGCACGTGATCGTCCACTCCGCGGGCATACAAGACCGCGATGGCGCAACTCTCGTTCTCGACAAGATCCGCAAGCGCTTTCCATGGCTGGAGCTTGTCTGGGCCGACGCCGGCTACAACGCCCGTCAAGTCGAAGACGCCGTCGCAAGATCGCCGGGGCTCCGGCTCGAAATCGTCAAACGCACGGACGACATCAAAGGCTTCGTCGTGTCGCCCCGTCGATGGGTGGTCGAGCGAACCTTCTCATGGTTCGGGCGCAACCGCCGCCTCGCCAAGGACTATGAGAACCTCGCCGATACCCTCGCCGCCTTCGTAACCCTCGCCGCAATCCAATTCACGATCAGACGCCTCGCCCGCATGTAGGCTTTTGAGTCAGGCTCAGAGAGGTTTCGCATGTCGCACGTGGGAGTGGCGCTCTAAAATTCTCATTTTGAGCAGCCTTTCGGCAGCCCGTAAAAGATGAAGGCAACATCCCTGACACCCAATTCAGCTGCGGAGCGGAAAATGACAAAGCGAGAAACTGACCGCCGCTTCGGACGTGAGTTTCATCTTTTTCCAAACGGTTTGGCATGAGGCTGGGTCTCCGCACTCGGCCGCTAGTGCGGCGATCCGCTTCTCGCGGCGCGCCGTTGCGACGCGTACGCCCAGTTCCGAGCGCGTGAAGTAGTTGGCGTCGTTCAGGTTGAGGACGGCTCGAAAGCCAAAGGAAAAAGTTTCGCAGGTGCTTGAGCGTCTCTGCGCCAGAACCAGAAGCGGTAAACGTCAACCGGCGTTCAATTTGACGACCCTTGCCGCGTGAGGACCGCAGCGGCGAGCCGCTGAGCGCCATGGTCACTCTGCATGCGACCTTCCGATTTGGACGCAACCAAAGTCAAACGCATCCAGGCCGGTGTGATGAGGCGAGGCGAGGACACAAGCTCCGCCGTAACGGTCGCAGGGTTTCGCGTCGAGATCACTTTAGAATCATTCCAAGGCAATTGCGATTGTGAGCGTCTTGGCGATGCCCTAACACTTCGGCGATCCGGTCGAAGGCGACCCTCGACGTCGGTCTCTTCTACACAGCTTGACAGAGGACGAGCGGCCCACGCAGGCGCTGACTTGCCCTCACGATCGCCGCCATTCGTTCGTCCGTGAAGCCGCCGCCCGAAAAGCTGCGGCAGGTGTTGAAGGACCATCAACATGGCCGACACGCGCGGTTCTCGCTCGCTGATTATCCGCGGAGATGCGTCGTTTGGGGCCCGACCCTCGGAAGAGCTGTATCGAGTGCTAGCGCTTCTCAAGGACCCCGTGCCAACGGAATGAGTATCGAGACGTCCAGTCGAGTCCGGGTCGCGGTGCGGCTCCCTCTATGCTACGGACAACACTCCCTGGCCTCGTTCTGCTCTTGTCGATTGGCGCCGGACCGCCGGCGCTCGCGCAGGACGCGCCCAGGCCCGACGTCCGACCGGCGGTCCAGACGGCTCCTGGTTCTTCAGCCGCGCCAGCCGTCCCTGGCGCGGTGGGGTCGTAAGGTGAATTCAATAAGCTGAAAGTTCGTATGCGGGTGTCGGCATTATTGTTGTTCTGCGATGCGTTAACGGCGACGATGTCGCAAAGCCACGCGCAGGAGATAGCGGTATACAAAGCGCAACATCGGAGCTTGACCGCCGAATGCGTCCAGGGTTTCACCTCGCGACACGGGGGTTAAGGTGACAATCCGAAATGGAGATGACACCGCCGCCCAGAAGGGAATCCGACCGCGACACTTGCTCTGGCTCAGCACGTCGACATCCTCCAACAACGGCCATATCGTCCATGAAAGTCCCGCTGCGCAGATCAAAGCTCGGCCCGGCCTCCGCAGCGCTGTCTAAGCGTGTAGCTCCCAGCACGAGGGCCAAGTTCAGTCGCGCGGCACGTCGAGTTGAAGAAGAGACCAGCGTGGAATAGGCGCGTCAAGCGGCGAACGCATTTTCGGACGCCGCGCCGCGGGAGTTCGACGCCTCGGCATTCGTTGGAGTTCCCCTAAGTCCCGACCTCCGCCGGCTTCGCGCTTGCGTCGACTACCTCGTGTGGCGTGACTCGTAATGGGCAATTGTGCGCATTGAGCCGTGTGATAATAGTGTGTTTTCTATCCGATAAGTCCGGTTGAATCATCGGTTTCCAAGAGATTTTTCGATAGGGTGTCGGAGCGTTACCTCGAGCAGGTTGCGCCGGAATGGCCTAGTAAGGGGGAGCCCCCAAGCTGCGGAGAGCCGGATGCCGGGGATTAAAGAGTGGCTGAACTCGCACGGCTTATCCGAGTATGCGGATCGGTTTGCCGACAATCGGATCGATCTTTCCATCCTCCCGGATCTTACCGACGACGATCTGAAGGAGCTCGGCGTATTATTAGGGGATCGTCGGCGAATTCTGCGTTTGATTGCGGAGCTTGCTCCTAAGCCGCAAGTCCCCGTTATGTCCGGGTCACGCCCACTCGAAGGGGCCGAACGGCGCCAAGTCACGGTGATGTTCGCTGATCTGGTCGGGTCGACTGCGCTCTCAACCGGCATGGATCCGGAAGATCTGCGGGACGTGTTTGCCGCTTATTCGAACTGCGCCGAAGAAACCGTGAGCAGGTTCGGTGGGAACGTCGCCCAATACATGGGAGATGGCATCCTGGTTTACTTTGGTTATCCTCACGCTCACGAAGACGACGCCGAGCAAGCCGTGAGAGCTGGGCTTGAACTCATCACGGCGGTCGCCGGATTAAAGACACGCGTTCCCCAGCAACTCAGGGTCGGCATCGCTACAGGCGTAGTCGTGGTGGGTAATCTGACCCCGAGCATCGTCGGCGAAACCCCGAACCTTGCGGCCCGCCTCCAGAGCCTCACAAAACCCAACACGGTCGTTATCAGCGAAGGTACGCGGAGGCTTCTTGGGCATCTCTTCGAGCTCGAGGACCTAGGGACGCAGGACTTGAAAGGTATTTCGGCGCCGGTGCAGGTCTGGGCGGTGCTTCGTCCCAGTTCTTCGACGAGCCGCTTCGAAGCGCTGCATCAGAGCGGGATGACGACGCTAGTCGGCCGCGAAGAGGAATACGAATTCCTGCAGCGACGCTGGCTGAGGGCAAAGGAGGGGGAAGGCCAAGCCGTGTTGCTGTCCGGTGAGGCCGGTATCGGAAAATCACATCTGACAGTCGCATTCACCGAACGTCTCAAGGACGAGCGTTTTCTCCGCATCCGTTGTTTCTGCTCACCGCAGCACACGAACAGCGCGCTTCACCCGATCATTGACCATGTAGAACGCTCCGCCGGCTTTGCGCGCGACGATGCGCCGCAAACGAAACTCGACAAACTCGACACGCTTCTTCGACAGTCTTGGGCTTCGGCTGAGGACGCCGCGCTCTTCGTCCGGATGCTCTCGCTGCCGAACGACGGACGCTATCCCGTGCTCGAGCTGCCTCCGCGGCAGCGTCGGCAAACAACGATGGACGCGCTTGTCAGGCAAGTGGAAATTCTATCCAGCGCGGGTCCGTTGTTGGTGATCTTCGAGGATGCACACTGGGCCGACCCTACAAGCCTGGAGTTGATGGGTCGGCTAGCGAGCCATGTTGCGAGCCATCGCGTGTTGATGGTCGTTTCTTTCCGGCCGGAATTCGAGTCGCCCTGGAGCCAGCAGACGCACGTGACCGCCCTTGCCCTTAACCGGCTTGGGCCTGGCGACGTCGACGTCATGATCAATCACATCATCGGCAACAACCCGCTGCCCGCGGCTGTCCGCCAGGATATCATCGAACGAACTGACGGAATTCCGCTGTTCGTAGAAGAGATGACGAAAGCTGTCCTCGAGACGGCTTCCGAGGCGACGGCGAAGCGGATCGCCGCCTCGGTTCCCCCTTCAGCCATCGCTGTGCCGGCAAGCCTGCACGCATCGCTAATGGCGCGCCTCGACCGACTCGGCGGCTCCAAAGAACTCGCCCAGATCGGAGCTGCTATCGGCCGCGAATTCTCGCATGAACTCCTGCTTGCAGTGGCTCGCAGGCCGGAGGCGAAGCTGGAAATGCAGCTCGAATGACTTATACGAGCGGGGTTGTTATTCCGTCAGGGCGTGCCGCCCGATGCAACCTATTTCTTCAAACACGCCCTCGTGCAGGATGCGGCCTACAGCCTGCTGTTACGCGAGCCGAGACGCCACCTTCATGCTCGAATCGCCGAAACCCTCGAGAGCAAGTTCAGCGAGATCGCCGAGGACAAGCCCGTGCTAATGGCCCGTCATTGCGCGGAGGCTGGCGATATCGAAAAGGCTGCGGCGCTTTGGGGAAAGGCCGGGCAGCGATCAGCGGAGAGGTCGGCTTTGGTTGAGGCCACACAGCAGTTCAAACGGGCGCTCGACCTAATTGCGACCTTGCCAAGTACACCCGTGCTGCGCCGCGACGAGATCAAGCTTCAGGTCGAGCTCATCACTCCGCTCCTCCATCTTCGCGGCTACGCGGCCCGCGAAACGAGAGCCGCTGTGGACCGGGCGCGGCTTCTCATGGAACAAGCGAAAGCTCACGGAGAACCTACTGAAGATCCGCTGTTGTTGTTCTCCGTTCTTTACGGTCTGTGGGTCGCGAACCTTGTCGCTTTCAATGGCCCTGTGATGCGAGAGCTCGCCATTCAATTTTCGGCGCTGGCGGAAAAACAAAAGGCGACCGGGCCGCTCATGATCGCGCATCGCCAAATGGGTTTGTCGCTCCTCCATACCGGGGAGATCGCGGCGGGACGAGCCCATCTCGATCGCGCGATTGCGCTGTACGATCCCGGCGAGCATCGCCATTTTGCGACACGGTTCTTTGGCCAAGACGCCGGCGCGGCAACCCTCTGCTGGAGGTCGTTGGCTTTGTTACTGCTCGGTTATCCGGACGCGGCGCTCGCGGACACCAAGGAGGCGCTCAAGATCGGCCGGGACAGCACTCACTCGGCGACATTGACCTACGCACTGAATTTCAGCGTTTTCCAGCACGTCTATTACGGTGATTTCGCAGCCGCAAACGCGCTCATCGAAGAATTCAACATTTTGAAAGATCAGATCGGGTCTGGGTTCTGGGGTGGATGGGGATTGGCGTTAAGTGGTTGTATATTGACCCTAACCGGACGGGCCGCTGAAGCGGTTCAAGACATCACCGCCGGCGTCATCGCGATGCGGTCGACAGGAAACACCATGTGGGCGCCGCTGTTCTTAACGCATCTCGCGCAGGCCAATGCAGAGCTCGGTCAATTCAAAACAGCCGGGAGCAATATTCACGAAGCGATGACTGTGGTGGAGGTAACAAAGGAGAGCTGGTACGAAGCTGAGACCAATCGCGTCGCCGGAGAAATTGCGTTGCTGGGAACGGAGGCGGATGCCCTGAAGGCAGAAGCCTATTTCGCCAGCGCGCTTAAGATTGCTCGCAAGCAAAAAGCGAAATCCTGGGAACTCCGAGCGACAACGAGCATGGCGCGACTGCTGTGCCTTCAAGGCAAGCAGGGTACTGCGCGCGACATTCTTGCTCCAGTCTATGGCTGGTTCACCGAGGGTTTCGACGCGTTCGACTTGCGGGAGGCAGAACTCTTGCTTGAGGAATTGGCGCAAGATCAGCCAATCAAAGCGACTTCGAGCTTATGAATTGAGGCGCCTCCTCGAATGCGGTGGGTAAACGATTGCGGTCGATGCGGCGCGCGCCCTCCCTGGTTCGATGACGAGCGACCTTCCGACGCTCGTTCTCGATGGAATATGGCCTGGCTCTCGTCCATTGCACGGATCCGTTTCAGGGGCTCTTACTCCCGGCCACGCTCTTGGACGAGGGTAGGCGCTCGCCGTGTCGCCGAGGCTGGCGGTTCTCCCGGTGGCAGACCCTGCGATTATAATCGCGGAAGGTGTGATCAAATCATAGGCGCCTATTTTCTGATCTGATGCCTCATCAGATCGGCCCGCGGACATTGATTCGCTCCAAAAACGCCGCATAGCAACTGCTTTTCAGATTGTTAGAGCGCTGGCCTGGAGATGGCACGCGCCTTGTAAGGCTGTCCTGGGCGGGACGCGCTTGCGTTCCGATTTCACCGCACGAAAGCGGTACGGTCAGTACCGCGGCGGCGCGTCACCATGGGGCGAGCTTATGAAAATCGTAATGGCGATCATAAAGCCGTTCAAGCTGGAGGAGGTGCGCGATGCGCTCACCGCCATCGGAGTGCACGGTCTGACAGTTACGGAGGTTAAGGGCTACGGGCGCCAGAAGGGGCATACCGAAATCTATCGCGGCGCCGAATACGCCGTGAGCTTCCTTCCCAAGCTGAAAATCGAGGTCGCGGTCAGCGCCGACGTCGCCGACAAGGTCGTCGAAGCAATCGTTGCCGCAGCGCGCACCGGCCAGATCGGTGACGGCAAGATCTTCGTCTACAGCCTCGACTCAGCGGTCAGGATCCGCACGGGCGAGACGGACAAGGACGCGCTTTAGGCGCCATGCGCCGCTTCCCCTTCCAGATTCGGAGTGCCTCAACCATGAAACTGACACGTCTACTTACTGGCCTCGCGGCGGCGCTAGCGACGGCCATGTTTATTGGCCTCGCCGCGCCCGCCGCCGTGGCGCAGAATAATCCCGCCACGGCTCCCGCTGCTACCCCTGCAGCGCCCGCTGCCGCCCCGGCGGCCACCGCTCCAGCCGCCGCCGCGGCTCCGGCAGCTCCAGCCGCGCCGCCAAGTTGCTCAGCCACGGTCCTCGAAAAGTGCACCAGCAATTCCGGCGACACGGCCTGGCTTTTGACCTCGGTCGCGCTCGTCTTGATGATGACCATCCCAGGCCTGGGTCTCTTCTACGGCGGCATGGTCGGCAAGAAGAACGTCGGCGACACGGTGATGACGAGCTTCGCCATAACGGCGCTGGTCACGGTGATCTACTTCATCCTGACCTACAGCCTCGCGTTCACCGGCGGCAGCTCATTCATAGGCGGCTTCTCTCGGGTGTTTCTCCAGGGAATTCACTATGACTTGGCGAGCGGGGCAAATACTCCCAACCCGCTGGCGCCGACGATCCCTGAGACCGTCTACATGATGTTCCAGATGACGTTTGCGATCATCACGCCGGCGCTCATCGCGGGCTCGTTCGCCGAGCGCATGAAGTTCTCGGCGATGCTGTGGTTCATCGGCCTGTGGGCGATCTTCGTCTATGCGCCGGTCGCCCATTGGGTCTGGGGGCCGGACGGGTTCATGAGCGCGGCCAACGTCGACGCCAAGGGCAACTTCCAAGGCTGGTTCCAGGTCCTCGACTTCGCCGGCGGAACCGTCGTCCATATCAACGCCGGCGTTGCTGGACTCGTGTCCTGCCTCCTGCTTGGCAAGCGCAAGGAGCCAGGCCCGGGCCACAACATGGTCCTGACCTTCATCGGCGCAAGCCTGCTGTGGGTCGGCTGGTTCGGCTTCAACGCCGGTTCGGCGGTGACCGCGGGCTTGCAGGCCGGCATGGCGATGACCGTCACCCAGATCGCAACCGCCGTCGCGGCTCTGACCTGGATGTTCGTCGAGTGGGGCCACCGCGGCAAGCCGACCGTCATCGGCATCTGCTCGGGCGCGGTCGCGGGCCTTGTCGCCATCACTCCCGCTTCGGGCTTTGTCGGTCCGATCGGAGCTCTAGTGATCGGCGTCGCTTGCGGCGTCGGCTGCTACCTCGGCGCGACCTCGCTCAAGGCCGCCTTCGGCTACGACGACGCGCTCGACGCCTTCGGCGTTCACGCAGTCGGCGGAATCATCGGCGCGCTGTTGACCGGAGTGTTCGCGGTCAACGAATTCAGCGGCCACTCAGGTCTGTTGGAGGGCGATGTCGGGCAGTTCATCAATCAGATCAAGGGGGTGGTAACGGTCATCGTCTACGACGCGATCGTCACCTTCATTATCCTGAAGATTGTCGATCTCGCTATCGGGTTGCGCGTCACCGAAGAGGTGGAACGCGACGGCCTCGATCTCGCCCTTCACGGCGAAGTCGTTCACTAAAGCTGCAGCGCCTGGCGGCATTGGGCTGCCGCCAGGCGAAGAGTCCTCCCCGACCTTGGACGCCCTTCGGGGCGTCCATTTTTTATTTCTCGCCCTCGCGTTTATGCGATCTCCGCGGTCTACCGCCCGTTAAGGTTAGGACCGCATTAACTTGGCGCCCCTAGGGTCAAGCAGGGGGCGGCGCGCGATCCCGCCGCTTCGACCCGGCAAGTGAGCGATGCGTACGACCACATTCTCATTTATCGACCATGTGCCCGCCTCGGTGCGCGAGTTCCCGAAGCGGCGCGCGGCCGAAATCACTGGCCTTGTCGCGCTCGCGGGCGTGGCCAGCCTGACCCTCGCGCTGCTGACTTGGTCGGTCAGCGATCCCAGCCTCAATCACGCGACGAACGAGCGCGTCCACAATCTTCTCGGCGCTCCGGGCGCGATCGCCGCCGATCTCGTGACGCAGTTCATCGGCCTTGCCTCCGCGGCCCTGCTGGCGCCGCCCGCGTTCTGGGGCTGGAGCCTCGTCACCAAGCGACGCCTCGAGCGGCCGCGTTTGAAGGTCGCCCTCTATTTGATCGGCGTGATCGCGGCGGCGGGGCTGGCTTCCCTGCTCCCTGCGCCCGGCAGCTGGCCGTTGCCCACGGGTCTCGGCGGCGTCGTCGGCGACGCTCTCCTGGCGCTCCCGCGCCGCCTCATTCCGGCCTCGCCATGGGCCACGGCCGCGCTTGGCTGCAGCCTCGTTGCAATCGCTATCTTCGGGCTCGCCGCGGCCTCCAGCCTTGGGGGTTCGAGCTCCCCGGACGACGTCTCCGACGCCACCGCCGGAAAGGCCCGCGCTCTGGCGCGGGCGCGCTTCGATGACGAAGAGGAAGCGGACGAGCCGAGCCTTGGCATGGTGTCGATCGGCGCCGTGATTCATGCTTTGCTGACAGCAAAGGCGACGCTGCGCCGGATGGCCTCGCGCGGCTCGAAGACAAAGAGCCAGCCCCCGCCCGTCTTCAACCCCGCGTCGTCGGCGCCGTGGTCGGCGGTCCGCGACGTCGACGACATTTCGACCATTGCCGCCGCACTCGCGCCCCGGGCGCAGGATTCGGCGCCGTTCCCGTCCTTTCCGCCGCCCGTCGTCTCCCCGCTTTCCACTCGCCCGAGTGCAGTCCGCGCGCCGCTGGACATGTCCGCCCGGCCGCGCGGCGAATGGGTCATGCCCTCGATCACGATGCTGACCGAGCCGAAGAAATCGGTCGGCGCGAAAATCTCGCAGGATGCGCTGGAGCAGAACGCGCGCTTGCTTGAAGGGGTGCTCGACGATTTCGGCGTGAAGGGCGAGATCGTCAACGTGCGCCCAGGGCCGGTTGTCGCTCTTTACGAACTCGAGCCGGCGCCAGGCATCAAGTCGTCGCGTGTCATTGGGCTTGCCGACGACATCGCCCGCTCGATGTCGGCGGTCTCGGCCCGTGTGGCGGTGGTTCAGGGCCGCAACGCCATCGGCATCGAATTGCCGAACCAGCGCCGCGACACCGTCTATCTGCGCGAGCTCCTCGCCAGCGAAGAGTTCGGCCAGTCGAATCATCGCCTGCCGATTGCGCTCGGCAAGACCATAGGCGGCGACCCGGTGATCGTTGATCTGACTCGCATGCCTCACCTGCTGGTCGCCGGCACCACCGGCTCGGGCAAGTCGGTCGCGATCAACACCATGATCCTCTCGCTCCTCTACCGCATGAAGCCGGAGCGATGCCGGCTCATCATGGTCGATCCGAAGATGTTGGAACTCTCCGCTTACGATGGCATCCCGCATCTTTTGACCCCGGTTGTCACCGATCCGAAGAAGGCCGTCGTCGCGCTCAAATGGGCGGTGAGGGAGATGGAGGATCGCTACAAGAAGATGTCGAAGCTCGGCGTGCGCAACATCGATGGCTTCAACGCCCGCGTCGCCGAGGCCCTCGCGAAGGGCGAGACGCTGAGCCGCACGGTGCAGACCGGCTTCGACCGCGAGACCGGCGAAGCGATCTACGAGTCCGAAGACATCCCGCTCGACGAACTGCCCTATATCGTGGTCGTCGTCGACGAAATGGCCGACCTGATGATGGTCGCCGGCAAGGATATCGAGGGCGCGATCCAGAGGCTGGCGCAGATGGCGCGCGCGGCTGGCATCCACCTCATCATGGCGACCCAGCGCCCCTCGGTCGACGTCATCACCGGCACCATCAAAGCGAATTTCCCGACCCGCATCTCGTTCCAGGTCACGAGCAAGATCGACAGCCGCACCATTCTCGGCGAGCAGGGCGCCGAGCAATTGCTCGGTCAGGGCGACATGCTCTACATGGCGGGCGGCGGGCGCATCTCACGCGTCCACGGGCCGTTCGTGTCGGACAACGAGGTCGAGAAGGTCGTCGCCCATATCAAGAAGCAGGGCGCGCCCGAATACCTGCACGCCATTACCGAGGACAACGAAGCGAGCGAGGACGACGAGGCCCCCCTGCCCTCCCCCGGCTCGATGGATGCCGAGGAATCGGCCGACTTTTACGACCGCGCCGTCAACATCGTCCTGCGCGACCGCAAGGTGTCGACGAGCTACATCCAGCGTCGCCTTTCGGTCGGCTACAACAAGGCCGCCTCACTCGTCGAGCGGATGGAAAAAGAGGGCGTGGTCAGCGCCCCCAATCATTCCGGAAAGCGCGAGATCCTGATCGGCAATGGCGTCGACCGGGGCGCCTTCGAGGATCTGAGCGAGGAGTGAGTGACGCCTTCTCCCTCAGGGAGAAGGTGGACGCGCCGAAGGCGCGGACGGATGAGGGCGCGGCCCTACCCTACGCGCTGCATCGTCCAGATCTCGCCGCTCATATCGACGATATGAAAGCCGCGTCGCGCCAGTTCGCTCATTGTCGTGGCGTCGTGGCGGTGAACTCTGGCCGTCGCGTTCGGCAGGGCGTCCCTGATCCGGTCAAGATTGCCGCTGTGGAAATAATCCGGGCGGTCGCCTTCATCGCTGCGCCCCTGCTCGCCCTCAAAGTCGTCCACCCATCCCTCCATGTCGTGACCGCATTGCTTTGAGCAGCCGTGCCGGTGAATGTAAACGCCAATAAACGACTGTAAACGCGCCTAAACGCTAGTAAATTTGCTTTCATTTGCTAGCGTTTATTTTTTCGAATTGAGCCTTTTCAACACGTTACGAGCGATTGGAGTAAAAATTTCCACTCGCCGTCGGCCGCCCGTTCAACCCCCCTCATTCCTATTCTTCTGTTGCGCGTCTGTTGCATAGCTCGATACCGCACCATGCTGCCTCCCGTCGTGACCAACTGGTTTCGGCGATTAAAATACATCATACATTTGATTTGGATTCTCGAAAAGCATTTGTCGAAAAATCTTCGCGTCAACGCTAACGCGAAGCTGCCCCCGGCTCGGCGATTCCGCGCCCCGCCGACAAGGGTCAAGGGCGGATCGGAGTCAACCTGTATGCGCCGACGAAGGCCTTGTTCGACAAGGCGTGGACCTGCTCCCAAGCGGCGACGACGGCCTCATCGCCTCAGCGCGAGGCAGGTGATGTCGTCGAACTGGGGCCGGCCGCGTGCGAACGCGCGCACCGCCGCCTCGATGCGCGCAATCCATTGCGACGCGCTGGCGCCGTGACCTTTTCCGGCCAGCAAACCTTCGAGGCGATCCTCTCCGAACTGGAGCGTCTCAGGATCTTCGGCTTCGGTGACGCCGTCGGTGTAAAGCAAGAAAAGGTCGCCCGGCCGAAGTTGCGCCTTGTGCACGGACATTTTCATGGGCTCGAACAGGCCGACCGGCAGGCCGCCGACAGGCAGTGTCTCGACTACGCCGCCGGGGCGGCGGATCAGCCCTGGGAGGTGACCACAATTGCAATATTCAAGCGCGCCCGAGCGCGGATCGTAGGCCGCGTACAACACGGTCGCGAACAGCTGGCCGGCGTTGTTGTCGGCGAGAAAGGCGTTCGCCTTGACGATCGCTCCGGGCAGATCTGGATTCTCGCGTAAGTTTATGCGGATGAGTGTCCTGGTGATGCCCATGAACAAAGCCGCGGGCACGCCTTTGCCGCAGACGTCGCCGACGCCGAGCGCGACGCGCCCGTCTGCTAGGGCTATGAGTTCGAAAAAATCGCCGCCGACGTCACGCGCTGGCGTCATCGACGCCCAGACGTCGAGGCGGGATTCTTCGGCGAAATCCTGAACTCTGGGCAGAAGCGCGCGCTGAATGACCGCTGCGCTCGCCATTTCGTCATCGCGCTGACGGCGCAGAATGAGTTGCTCCGCCATGCGGCCGAAGGTCTGACCGAAATCGGCCAGGTCGGGAATCGGATTGCGCAATTCCTCGAGCAGCGAGGGATCGAACTCGTGGCGCTCGAGAGCCCCGAGGGCATGGGTGTAGAGGCTGATTGCGCCATTGAACTTGCGCATGCGATCGCCCATCCGGCCAATGATGTCGATGAGCAACGACGGCGTGGCGCGCGCGACTTCCACCAGCGAAGCGCGGCCGAAGCGAAGTGCGGTGACGGATGTGCAGGCGCGCGCGGTCGCGCTGCGCGGCAATTGCGCAAGCGCCCCCAGTTCGCCGACCAGCGAGGGGGCACGAAGAGTCGAAATGGGAATCGCGCCGCGAGCGCCGTCGGCGCTGACCGTGACCTCCCCCTCCACGATCAGCATCGCGTAGTCGCTGGCTTCGCCCTGCACCATGAGAATGGCGTCAGGATCGAATGTCTCGAGTTCGGCGGCTTCGATCAGGATCGCGAGGTTGTCGTCGGACAGCTCACGGAACGCGCTCGCCGCCCGAATGGCGGCGCGCAGCTCCGGGAAATCTTTCATGTCATCATGGGGCGCTCAACGAGTCCGAGCCGACCTCGGCATTGGGCCCTGCGTCAAATTCTAGCACGAGGCGATTCATGCCTTCAAAGCGGCGATAGCTCATGCGGCGGGAGAATTTTTGCATCAGCCCCGTGCCATAACCGCCGATGTCGAAATCTTGGGTCGGCCCGCTGATGCGCTTGGCCGGGGCAATTGTCGGATCGAACGGTGCACCGTCGTCGGCGAACTCGACGATGACGCCTTGGGGCTCGGCGCATACGGAGATGGTGGCGCGATTGGCGTGGCCATGGGTGACGGCGTTGAGAAAAATCTCTTCCAGGCAAACACCAATCGCGAATTCAGCCTCTTCGCCAAGTCCCATGGCGCTCGCCTGACGGGCGACCCAGTTCTCAGCCTCCGAGGCGGCCTCGACTGTGCCGGGAAAATCGCGCGAGCAGAACGGAGGTCGAAGCTCGCTCATGCCTTCTTGCTCGAAAACGCGGCAAGCCTCTCCTGGAGCGCGCGGATGGCCGTGTCATAGTCGGGGTAAAGTCCAGCGACTTCGTTGAAGCCGGTCGTGCGCAGAACCTTTTCGACGCTCTCGCTGGCCCCGCAGACCGCCATTTCGGCGCCCCGCCGAAGGAGCGTCTTTGCGCTCAGCATTAGCGTACGAATCCCGAGCGAGGCGAGGAACGAAACCTTGGAGAGGTCGACAACGAGAGCCTTGCTGCTCTTCGCCAGCTCCTCAAATCGCGAATCGACCTCCTGCGCGCCTTGAATGTCAAAGCGTCCGTCGAGCACGACCTGAGTCACGTCAGCGTCGTCCTGGATGACTTTCATGTCCATGCGCACCGTCCCAGCGTCTTTGTCGCGCACCATAGGTAAGCACCGTTCGTGACGGTTTGGCGACAGGCGGAAGGCCTCAGTTACTGGATCGATGTCCGCGGCGCCAAGGGCTTGGCAGCCGCATACGGTGCGCGGACGAACGCTTAACGCCCCACCAACTCACCAGCTAATCGTCGGCGATAAGCTGAAACCAGATGATGGCGATAGCGAACAGGGCGAGCGCGATAATCGCCGCTCCAAGCGCGTGGGTGAGATGGAAGTGATCGGAACTGGCTTCGAATCCGGGTAGAAAGTCCGGAAGGCCGCCGGCGGGCGTGAGCCAGTAGACCAGCGAAAGGCCAATGAAGACGATGCCGATAATGGCAATGACGACGATGCCGATAATGCCGATGGTCCAGGGCACTGGCTTGGTCATGGCGCGGGTCTAGCCGAGGCCCGGACGAGCGGCAAGAGGCAATCTCTTTCTGTGACTTTCATCTGTGCGGAAGGTCAGCCGAAGCCGACCCCGACCGCCCCCGGCGCGAGGCGGATGAGCCGCGAATCCTCCACTGCCGCCTGCCGGTGCTTGACCGCTTCTCGGTAGACGGGGTCGCGGATCATCTCAACGAAGGCGGCGACAGTCGGGTATTGAGCGATGAAGCAGAGATCCCAGCGCTCCCCAGGAGGTCCGATTAGCGTCTGCTCGAAGGCGCCGCGCCAGACGATCGAACCGCCGAGGCGCGAGAAAACTGGCCCGCTCTCCCGCCCGTAAGCTGAATACGCTTCAGCCCCGGTTACGCCGTGCCGGTCCGGATAGGCGGCCTTGGCGCGCAGTTTGACCAGGTTAAGCATGTGAATCGGGCCGGGCCGGTCGTCGGCGCGAAAGGCGGCGAAAGCCTCTTTACTCGGATCGACGGAACCGGTCATGCGGCCTCCCGTGCCGGCCCGCGCTGCGCTAAGAGTCCGTTTGAAAACTGGTTGAAAGGGTTTTTCGGCTGTGATTCAAGCTTGGGATGTGGACCCGAGCGACGCGCGGCCGAATGGCCAAGATCGAGAAGAAGACCAAGCGTTATCCGAGCGACTTGACCGATGAGGAGTGGGCGAGGATTGAGCCTTTTCTTCCTCGCGCGTCGAAGTCGGGGCGCCCTGTCGAGGTCGATTTGCGGGAGGTGTTGAACGCAATCCGTTACATGGCGCGTTCGGGCGGGGGATGGCGGATGCTGCCGAATGATTTCCCGCCCTGGCAGACCGTCTATTGGTGGTTTCGACGATTCGTGCGTCGGTTCCTGTTTCAGACGATCCACGATGTCGCGCTGATGCTCGACCGAGAGCGCGTGGGACGCGAAGCAAGCCCAACCGGGGGCGTCATCGACAGCCAGTCGGTCAAAGCTCCGGAAGCGAAAACAAGGGGATACGATGGGGGCAAGAAGATCGTGGGTCGCAAGCGCCACATCGCCGTCGACACCGATGGCCGACTCTTGATGATCAATCTGACTCCGGCCGACATTTCCGACAGCGCCGGGGCTCAAATGATCCTGGACGGTGTCCGCAAGCGCTGGCCGTGGCTGAAGCATCTGTTCGCCGACGGGGCCTATGACCGCACCCAACTCATGGATAAGGCCGCCTTCCGCGATTTCACTATCCAGATCGTCAAGCGATCCGACACCGCCAAGGGTTTCGAGGTCCTGCCGCGTCGATGGGTCGTCGAGCGAACGTTCGGATGGATGACGCGATGGCGCCGTCTCGTGCGTGACTACGAGGAACGCATCGACTGTTCCGAAGCCATGATCCACGTCGCTCTCGGAAGTATCCTGCTCAGGCGAATTGCTCACGAATAGGTGTTCTCAAACGGACTCTGAGCGGGGTCAAGCCTACGAGGTCTACAACGACTCGCGTTAACGCCAAACGAAAACGCGCGTGGTTCAGCGAGTAACCGTTGGTCGGAAATCTGCGACACGCGCCAGCGATGTCGACGACGCATCGGCGCTGACCGCGTCATAGCCAAGGACGGAACCGAAATTGCTCGGCGCCAGGCCTGCATAGCCGACAGTCGCCGTCACTGCGGCGGCGCCGCTCTTCACAGCCACGGTCGGCGTCCCTGCTCCGCGTGGAGCGTGGCCCTGAAAGACGACGCCGGCTACTTGACCGGCGAGGACGTTGTTGTCGGTGGCGATGTCCGGTTGCCGCGCCACGGCCTCAGCGGCGGCGACGGAAGCCGCGTCGGTTGCTTGTTGAACCCGGTCCCTGAAGTGAGACACCTTGGCGTAGTCAGCGGTCACGGCGAGCGCCAGCACGGCGAGAGGCACCGCCGCGGCGCAGGCGACCGCCCCCGCGCCTTCGGAGTGCGGGCGGCTGAACATCCGCGAAAACTGGCCGGCGAAGATCCGTCCAAACATCACAATCTCCTCAACCAAGCCATGAGAAGCTGGCGCCAATCAACCCGGACCGGGGCCGAATTGTTCCTTTTTCAGTGTAGGGGAAGAGATTATCTAATTGATTGAGGAAGATGGTAAAGTAGAGTGAGAGAAGAATCCGAGAGATGGTCAGGATCTTTGGCAAGGCTGTCTCGCTGCTTGGCCGGGGCGGATCGCAGCGAGCGTATGGCAGCCGATCGTCTCCACCGCAGCGGTAATACGTATCTGAAATGAGATATGAAAAAAGGCCCTTATTCGCCTCGTTAGTCTGATTGATTCTTTTTCCAAAAGTCTATAGAATCACTGGATTAACAACTGACTATCCCGGTATTGGGTCCAAAAGGCGCCGCAATGTCCGAAGCAACGCTCTCCCTCCAGGCGACTCCGCCTCGGTTCAGTGAGGATCTGGTCGCCGTCGGGCTAGGCCTCGTCGTCTTCCTGTTGGCCTTGGGATCACTCGCCGGCGCTGACGCGCTGGGTTGGCTGGTGACGACCTCCGTCTGGACCGACCCCTCAACCGCACTTGCGCCCGTCTCGAAAGCCTACGCGAGCCTTGGCGGCGCCGGCGCTCTCCTCCTCACCTACCTTGTCCTTACGGCCGTTCTATCGGCGGGCGCCTATCTGCTCGGCGACGGCGTCAAGCGGTTCGCCGCGGCCTTCACGGCCATGTTTGCGATCGCCTATGCGAGCTGGTTCGTCGGTTCTTGGGCCCATCTCGCCGCCGTCACCCCGGCCGATCAAGCCAAGTTCGGCGTCTCATGGTCGCTGAAGCTCACCAACGAGGGCGGTTACATCGTGGCGCTTCTCGCTGGCCTCCTCATTGCGAATGCCTTCCCGGCTTTCGCCGAGCGGCTCAAGAGCGCGGTCCGCCCCGAGCTTTATATCAAGATCGCGATTGTCATCCTTGGCGCTTTCATCGCGGTCACCATGGCGAGCAAGCTCACGCTGGCGTCGTCGCTGATGCTGCGCGGCCTCGCCGCCATCGTCGAGGCCTATCTGATCTACTGGCCGATCGTCTATCTGATCGCGCGCAAGGGCTTCGGCTTCAGCCGCGAATGGGCGGCACCGCTCGCCTCAGGCGTTTCGATCTGCGGCGTCGCGGCGGCGATCGCCACCGGCGGCGCGATCCGCGCCCGCCCGCAGGTCCCGGTCCTCGTGTCGTCGCTGGTGGTCGTCTTCGCGGTGATCGAAGTGCTGATCCTGCCGTTCATTGCGCAAACGTTCATGTCGCATGAGCCGCTGGTCGCCGCAGCCTGGATGGGGCTTGCGGTGAAAACCGACGGCGCAGCGCTCGCGGCGGGCGGCATCACGCAATCGCTCATTCAGGCCAAGGCGGCCGCCGAGGGCATCGTCTATCAGCCGGGCTGGATGCTGACCGTGACGGCGACGATTAAGGTGTTCATCGATGTCTTCATCGGCGTCTGGGCTTTCATCCTCGCCTACATCTGGACCAGTCACATCAATCCGCAGGCGGGAGCGCAGAAGGCCAAGCTCGGCGAAATCTGGGAGCGATTCCCGAAGTTCATCCTCGGCTTCGTCGCGACCTTTCTCATCACTCTTGCGCTCGCGTTGGGGACGGCAGCGGGCTCATCGGGCCAGCTCACCGCGGCGATCGGTGAAGCCAATGTGCTGCGCGTTATCTTCTTCGCGCTGACCTTCTTCTCGATCGGTGTGATGTCGAACTTCCGCCAGCTCTGGCAGGAGGGTTTCGGCAAGCTGGCGGCGGTCTATCTGGTGTCGTTGTTCGGCTTCGTCGTCTGGGTTGGGTTTGTCATCTCGTGGCTCTTCTTCGCCGGCGTCAAACCGCCGCTCGTGTCTTGATTTCAAGGGAACTTCGATGCCCAAACCCGATTTGCGCGAAGCGACAAGCGCCTACGAACCGCTGCTGCCGATCGAGAAGAAACTGATTGGCTGGAGCCTGGGGACAGGCATCGCGCTGCTTGCGCTGCTCGTCGTCGTCAACCACTTCGTGCCGCTCAGTTAGAGCGCCCGACTTCAGCCTTCAATCTGCGCGATGAGGGAGCGCCGAATCGAGGCGCTTCGAAGACTCATGCTGATGACCGACTGGAACCCGACTCTCTACTCGAAGTTCGAGGCCGAGCGAATGCGCGCGGCGCGCGACTTGCTGTCGCGCATTCCGCTCAGCGCCGCAAGCCGCGTCTACGATCTCGGCTGTGGTCCCGGCAACAGCGCGGAATTGCTGCTCCGTCGCTTTACAAACGCAAGGCTCGTCGGCCTCGACACGTCCGATGCCATGCTTGCGCATGCGCGGGTGCGCGCGCCGCGGGCTCATTTTCTCAAGCAGGACATAGCGGATTGGGCGCCCGAGGATCAGCCGGACCTCGTCTTCGCCAACGCTACGCTGCAATTCCTGCCCGATCACGATCGGCTGTTTCCGCGCCTGATGTCCTATCTTGCGCCGGGCGGGGCGCTCGCAGTGCAAATGCCGAACACGGCCAACGAAGCCTCGCATGCGCTGATGCGCATGGTCGCCGCCGATGGACCCTGGTCGTCGCGCCTGGTGCCGATCGCCAAGACCCAGCCCCTCATCGCCGGCTACGAAGACTATTACGATTGGCTGAGGCCCACCGCTTCGCAAGTCGAGGTCTGGATGACGACCTACGTTCATCCGCTCGAAGGACCGCACAGCATCGCCGATTGGTTCGCCGGCTCAACCCTGCAGCCGTTCCTTGAGCGGCTCGGCGACGACGAGCGCTGCGAGTTTCTGGCGCGCTACCGCACCGGCCTCAAGGAGGCCTATCCGGTCCAGTCCGACGGCCGCACCCTGTTCGCCTACCCCCGTCTTTTCATCGTCGCAATCAAGGCCGCGGCGTGAGACGCGTACCGAGCGAGAGAGACTCGAATGCGACCGCACATTCTCGCGTGATGACCCATGATCGCATTTGGCGCGAGCCGTCAGCGCGGACCCTTGGCCTGGTCGATTATCTGCTGTTAGCTTCTATGTCACAGCGGGAAGCTCTATGCCAACAATCTCAGAATTTAGAGACGAGCATTTCGCTGGCGTCGAAGCGCTTTGGCAAGAGGCGTTTCCAAATGACGCTCCGTGGAACAAAGCTTCGACCGCCATTGCAGAAAAGATGCGCTTTCAGCCAGACTTGATGTTAGTCGCGCTCGAAGGCCCGCTCGTTGTTGGCTCGGTGATGGCTGGATACGAAGGACATAGGGGTTGGATCTCCCGAATCGCCGTTCTCCAGGCGCATCGGCACAAAAGGATTGGGCGAGCGCTGCTTTTGGAAGCTGAAAGGCGTCTGGCGGCGCTCGGCTGCGTCAAGATCAATCTGCAAGTCCTTGAGACCAACTCGGCTGTCGTTCGGTTCTATGAGGAAGCCGGGTATGAGATCGAACCGCGCATCAGCATGAGCAAGCTTCTGCCTGCGGCGCTCCCTAACGCCTGATATAGTCGACGAAGGCGCGAAGCGGCGGGGGCAAGAGCCGGCGGCTGGGATAGTAGAGGAACAGTCCCGAGAAGCGCTGCCACCAGGGCTCGAGCACCGGCTCCAGCGAGCCTTCATCAAGCGCGGGGCGCCGTGAGGCGCGCGTTGGGTCAACCCCGCAGGCCAAGATAGGCGAGCGGCGCCCTTCCAAAGGCGCGCCGGAACATCAGCGTGAAGGCGGCGGGGTTTTGGTAGCCGAGATCGATCGCAACGGTGGTGACGGCTTCGCCCGCGACGAGCCGGGGCATAGCGCAAAGCAGGCAAGCCTGCTGCCGCCAAGCCACGAAACTCATGCCAGTCTCACGACGAAACAGGCGCGTGAAGGATCGGCGACTCGCGCCGAGCGCGTCAGCCCAGGCGTCGATCGTCTCGTGAATGTTCGGCTCCAGAACGAACTGACGGCAGCGCGCCGACAAAGGCCCGTGCGCAGGGTAGCGCAATGACAGCGGCAACACCGGCAATTGCTGTATCTCGTACTGGATGAGTTGCATCAGCGCGCCCGCGCGCCCCTCAAGCTCGTATTCGATAGGCAGGCTCAGGGCCTCCGTGATGAGGGCCCGCATGAAGGGCGAGATGCTGACGACCTGGCAATGACTTGGCAGGTTGGAAATTGCACGCGGTTCGATATAGAGGCTCTGAACGCTGACGGCGCCGATCATCTGCACGCGATGTTCCGTCGCAGGCGGAATCCACATGCCTCGCTGCGGGGGCATCACCCATGTCCCCTCCGCCATCGACAGAACGATCACACCCGTGGCGCCCGAAATCAATTGCCCGCGCCGGTGGTGATGGGGCTTGATCCGATGGCCGTCTCGATAATCGTTGCCAATGGCGACGATGGAACGGGGTACGCCATCGACACTGTCTATGTGGATTTCCCGCGCCACTGGCCCACTCAGATAAGAAACAGGCCCGCCATCGGTGGCGGGCTGCAGGAGCGCTCTCTACCCTTGTGCCAGTTCAACCGCAAGGATTTGGTCAGAGGACGGCATGTCGACCCAGGCAACTGAAGCAATTCCGCTCCGACAGAGCAGCAGCAAGACGGTCTTTCCTGTTCTCTGGGCTGTGAGCCTCTGTCACTTGCTCAACGACATGACGCAGGCGCTTTTACCCGCCGTGTACCCGATCCTCCGCGGCGCCCTCGATCTTAGCTTCGCGCAGGTTGGATTTCTGACTTTCGTCTACCAGCTGACGGCGTCGCTGCTTCAGCCGTTCATCGGTCATTACACCGATCGCCGACCGATGCCGTACTCGCTGCCGTTCGGCATGGCGTCATCGATGGCCGGATTACTCACAATCGCTTTCGCGCCGAGCTATGCCATGCTGATTGTCGGCTCGATGCTGCTGGGGCTGGGGTCCTCGATCTTTCATCCTGAAATCCTCGCGCATCGCCCGGCTTGCGTCGGGCGGCTCGCATGGTCTCGCCCAGTCCCTGTTTCAGGTCGGCGGCAACTTCGGCTCGGCGCTGGGGCCGCTGGCGGCCGCGTTCATCGTGCTGCCGCGGGGGCAGACCGGACTTGCCTGGTTCGCGCTCGCCACGCTCGCCGGCATCATCATCCTGACCGGGCTCGGTCATTGGTATCAGCAAAACGGGCACGCCAAGCGTCAATCGAGCGCAGCGCCGGTCCGCCGCCCTAACCTGTCCCGCGAGCAAGTCTCGAAGGCCATATCGATCCTGATCGCACTCATGTTCTCAAAATTCATCTATCTGGCGAGCTTCACCAGCTATTACATTTTTTACCTGATGGATAAGTTCAGCCTTTCAACGAAGGACGCGCAAATCTATCAGTTCGTGTTCTTCGCGGCGGTTGCGGCGGGAACAATCGCCGGCGGACCGATCGGCGACAGGTTGGGTCGCAAGCTCGTGATCTGGATTTCGGTCCTGGGCGTGCTGCCGTTCACGCTCCTTTTGCCCCATGTCGGTCTCACGGCGACCGCCGCGCTCAGCGTCGTAATCGGTTTCGTGATCGCGTCCGCGTTTCCTGCGATCGTCGTTTACGGACAGGAGCTGATGCCCGGCCGCGTCGGCATGGTGTCAGGGCTTTTTTTCGGCTTCGCCTTCGGCATTGGCGGTATGGCGGCGGCGGCGCTCGGCGTGCTCGCGGACTGGCAGGGCATCAGATTCGTGTTCCTGCTTTGCTCATTCCTGCCCGCGATCGGCTTTCTCGCGGCGTTTTTGCCTAACCTGCGGATGCACAAAACGTCCTGACGGCTTGTTTGAAGCGGCGTCCCGTTCGGATCGAACGGGCGTTCCGACTGGGTCTTGACCCTTGTCGCTAGACCCCTAGACCCACTGCGAGGCTCGGTTCGACCTGCTTCGGTTGTGTCACCTCGACGGTGACCTCCATACCCAACTCGTCACCGGGAGCGCCGAAAAAGGCGCCCGTCAGAGGCGCCGCCTGCGCGGGATTGCGGGCGACCGCGACACGGATGAGATCCTTGCTGCCGACCAGCCCATTGGTGGGGTCGAACTCCACCCAGCCAGCGCCTGGCAGATAGATCTGGCACCAGGCGTGCGTCGCCCCGCCGCCCAGCCGAACCGGCTCGTCCTCGCCCTTCGGAACATAGACATAGCCGGAGACGAAACGCGCAGCGACTCCAAGCGCGCGCGCCGCCTCGATCATCAGGACCGCGAAATCGCGGCAGGAGCCGCGGCGTCGTTCCAAAGTCTGGACCGGCGTCTGGACCCCCGCCGCCTCGCGCCGCTCGTAAGAGAACCCTTCCTTGATCGCGTAGGTCATCGTCATCAAAAGATGGCTCGTCAGGATCGTCGCTCCCGACGAGACGAATTGGCGCACCCAGCGGTCGATGTCCCCGGCAGGATCGCTGTACAGGCGCTCCATCGCCCGAGCGACGTCGGGCAATTCCTCGGGAGCGTAGGAAAAGGGAAAGAACTGCGCCCGCGGGTCGATCTCGCCGCCCGGCTGGTCGTCTTCGATCCGCTCGACGGAGAAGCGGTTTTCGACTCGGAGCGATGTCCAGGCGCCGGAAAACGATGCGACGGCGACGCAATTGTCGAAGGTGTCGTAGAGCCAGCGCAGCCGCCTGGGCTCGGGCTCGATGTCAATCTGAGACGACAAGAGTCGCTGATCGTGCCCATCGCGCGGGCGCAACATCATGCGGTGGTCGCCAAACTCGACCGGCCGCTTATAGCGGTAGGTCGTCAGATGGCGGACATTCAAAATGGCCCTGCCAGACTGCATTTGACGCTCTCGGTTCGCCGGTATAGCCCATGGCGATTCGGTCGAATCGCTGAAAGCTGTCTCTCTATATATCATTGATTTCGCGCGCTTTTCACGAAAAACCGGTGTCCACTTTATCGCGAGCCGCGCTCTGGGCCTGCGCGACATGTTGTCCGCCAGCGCGGTCGCGCGTCAAGTGCGCCCCCGGCGCCGTTGACCTCTTACCCGAACAGGCCATGCACAAACCATTTCGGCCGCATCGTCTCGCGACCCCAGAGGCCCTCGCGATAGAGCCAGAAGCGCCGGCCTTCCGAATCCTCGGCGCGGAAATAGTCGCGCGTTGGCATATCTGCGTGTCGCCACCAGGGCGCAGCGATGCGCTCCGGGCCCTCGATCGCCGTGACATCATGCAGGACCCGCCGCCAGCGGAAGCGCAAAGGAGGGCCATCGGGTACTTCGGCCAGGGCCTCGATCGGCTCCGGGCGCGCAAAAAGACGCAAAGGCCGCGCGGGGGCGCCCCCTTTAATCGTCCCGGACTCCTCCCTACGCAGCCGGGCTTCCCCCAATGCGGCGGGCGCAGCCGCCTCGGCCTGCTCGGGCAGATGCGCATCGATAAGCTCGCGCCGCGTCACCGCGCGCGCCCCGAGCCGGGCGGAGAGCCGATCGAGAAGCTCGGCCAGTGAGCGAGCGCGCTCGGCCTCATGTGCGCGCTCGAGTTCGGCTTCAGAGAGCGCAAGCGGCTCGGCCGTCAGGCACGCGAGGCGCATCAGGTCGACGCCATAGCCGGCGTCGATGGCGTCTTCGTTTGGGTTGGCCAGCCGCTCGGCGATGAGCCGCACGATCGCGCGCGCTTCGTTGAGCGGCCGGGAGGCGCCGATGCGGATGCGGCGCACCGCGCCGTCGACGCGGTAGAGACTGAGCTCGATCCGCCGCGCGCCCTTGGCCTGCCGCTCCAACAGCACGACGAGATCGTCGGCGAGCTTGCGCAACTGAACCTCGATCGCCTCGACTGTCTGTATGGGTGAAGCGAACTGCCGCTCGGCGCAAAAATCCGGCGGCCTGAAGCGCGGCGCGATCGACGAGCGCTCGAGGCCCTTGAGCGCGTCGAGCCGCGCCATCGGAAGGGCGCCGAACCGCGCCGTGATCGGCGCGCGGGGCCTCAATGCGATGTCGCCGATGCGTCTCAAGCCGGCTCGCGCCATGTCGGCGATGGTTTTCCCATCGAGGCCGAGCGCCGCAAGCGGCAGATCGTGAAAGAGCTTGACGAACGCCTTGTCGCTCAAGGACTCGGGCGCGGTTCTCACGCGCGAAAATCGCGCCAGCGCCCAGGCGGCCCGCGGATTGCCGGCGGCCCCGATGGCGACGGAGATTCCTTGCGCGGAGAGCCGTGCGCGACAGTCCTCGATCAGCGCCGCTTCGCCCTCGAACAGATGGGCGACGCCGGAAATGTCGAGCATCAGCCCGTCGGCGCAATCGAGCGCGGCAAGCGGGGTATAGCGGGAGCACCAATCGCAGAGGCGCGTCAAAAGCTGCGCTTCTTCCGCAGGCTCAGCCTCGGCGATGACGAGAGCGGGAAAGCGGGCGCGCGCGTCGGGCAGCGAAAGGCCCAGGCTCAGGCCGAGCCGCGCAGCCTGAGCGTCGACGCAGACCAGCCTTTGCGCATTGTCGATCTTGGCGACCGCGACAAGCGGCGCGCGCTTGTCAACGTGGCCTAGCCGCCGCGCGCGATCAGTCGCCAGACGCGGCAGCCAGAGGGAGAGAAATCGTCTGGTCGTCAACGCCCATGTCCCCAAAAGTCATGTCTTTGAAAGTCATGTCCTGGCTTTGCCATTCGAGACGGATGACGCGCCCTGGGTCGAAAGCCTGCAAAGATTCCTCAGGCCCCGCACGCGCGAGGCGCGCCTTGATGAGCCGCGCCCTGCAGGCGAAGGGCCCGGGCAGGTCAAGGCCAGCCGCCGCCGGGATTGTGGCGCTGGGCGCAGCGGCGATCTCAAAGCGCGTCTCGGCGGCGCTGGAGAGGCGCTCGGCCTGGCCATAGGCGCTGGCCAGGACCAGAAGCGCCGGGACCTTACCCTTTCGCGCGGCTAGAAGCAGGCGCCGCGAGGCGGCGAGGCTATAGCCCTTGAGGCTCCAGATCTCGCCGACGACCACGGCCGGCGCGCCGCATTTAAGCGCCTCCTCGATCGCCCAGAAAGCCAAAGCCGCGTCGGGCGCGCGCACGAACACGAGACGGCTTAGGGCAAGCCCATGAGCGACCAGGCCCGGCCCATAGAGCGCGCCCAATTCCTCAGCAGCGAAGCCTTCGCCGATGACGAGCGCCGAGGCCGGCCGTCGGCTCAAGAACCGCGCGGCGAGCGCCAGCGCAAAGCCCATCGCCGCCGCTCCATCCTGAGGCTTGGCCGGCGCGATTTCATGCAGGGCATCGTCCGCAAGTCCGCCGCTAAGCGCAGAATCGAAATCGCGGGCGAACGGAAAGCGCCGCGCGGGCCGCTCGCTTGGCCGGCCGGCCTCCGCCTCGATCTCAGCGATGGCGCGCCGCAGGCGCGCCATCCCCTCCGCTCTGCCGCCTGGCGACATTCGGTCCGCGTCCTATAAGTTCGCATTATGTTCTTGTTTTGGACCTAAGGAGGGAGAGAGTCAAGGGAGGCTATTGTCTCTTGCCTATCGCGACCTAGCGATCATGGCGGCGCGCCATCACGTTATCGCACACGCTTCCGGCTTCCGGCTTCCGGCTTCCGGCGTCCGCCTCGATCTACCAGCTTATCGCCCAGAGCGCCCCGTCAGCGCTTTGGCACTTGCCATTCCCGTGCCCCGCGGTCGAACTCGCGCCCCGACAAAGAAGTTGAGTTTTAGGACCGGTGGCGACGAACTGAACCGCTCCGTCCGTAGCCAACAGGGTGGTCGCTGTCTGGCCCCCTGCGAACGTCATCCCGACCCCTCCGCCGAACGCAACACGATATTCCCCAGTAAGAACCTCTCCATCAGCCATCGTGATAGTCACCGGCCCGCGACCGAGCCCGGTTCTTTCGAAGGTGGCCTTAACCGGCCCGAGCTCCTTGGCGGCATCATTGAGCGGAAAGACGTCTGCCGAATTGGCGCATGCAGAAAGACCGGCCGCCGCCGCGATTACGGCCACGAGAGACAGGCGCATACTCTACCTCGACGGATACCTAGCCATTAGGTCCTTTGGGGAATGGGTTTCCCGTAAATGGGTCTTTTGCGCGTTCGCCCTGCAAAAGGCCTTCGCCTCTTTCACTGCAACGTCCAGGTCTTTCTTTAATTCCTTTACAAAGCCATCAATTCCCTCGTTGCTCGCAAGGCCCGTTTCAAGAACCGAGCTGCGGACAAAGAATTCGACCTCGCGGAATCCAGATGGTGATCGTCTCGCGCCGAAGATCTTAATCGTGTTGGCCACAAGGGTCCTCCCATGTTCTTTACGAAGCATAGCACGAGACATGGGCTCCAGCGGCGCGTCAAGCCCGCTCAAAATTCAAACTGAGACACTACAAGCTCATATCGGTCGCGCATCGGCGAGAATGATCTCTCGAAGCTTCGGAGGCAGATCACCGGGGGTCAACAGGTCTACGGGAACGCCAAGCAAATCCTCCAACTCGACTTGAAGGGCGCCAAGATCGAACAGGGTCGCTCCCGGCAACGCGTCCACGAGGATGTCGAGATCGCTTCCCTCCTCGTCAGCGCCGTGCGCCGCTGAGCCGAAGACCCGCGGATTCACCGAACGGAAGCGTTCGGCGGCTTTACGAATGGCAACTCGATGAAGTCTGAGAGCGTCAGACGGCTTCAAAAGCACTCTCCGCGATGGACCGGGTCGCCGTCCTTTTCGAGCATGCCGCTCGAAGTCGCGAAAATCAAACGCCCGCTCGACGGCCGGAATCTTGTCACCCCGTTTCGAAATCTCCCGCTTGAGGCGGCGCGAGCGGCGTGAACTGGCAACGGTCCGGTTTCAGGTCGATGAGCGGCGTCTCGTCGAGGCAGTCGAGGCCCCTGACCAGGAGCGTCGACCCCCTCCGCTCAACCAGACCGACCAGCGCCATGCCGATCGGGTTCGGACGAACGGGCGAGCGCAGCGCAAACGTGCCGCGCGTCTCACCATCGTTGGCCGGGCTTTGGCGCACGAGGTCACGGCGGGACTCGTGCAGCCAATAAAGCACCTCGATCCGCTCGAACGCCTCGATCCCGTCCAGCCCCGCAACCCAAGGCTCGGCGACTTCGATGCGGCAGATCGGACCGTTGGCTCGCCCCTGGCGGGGACAATCGAGGCGCGAGGTCCATGGCGTGCGGATGAGACCGATGAAGGCGAGCCCGGCGTCGAACGACTTGGGCGCTTCGACCGCGACCTCGTTTCGCCGGACTTCGTTCAGCCTGACCATTGCGCCGTTATGGAGCGATCCCCGGACGAAGAGAAGGCCCACAAGCGTCAGCCAGAAATCCGACGATTAAGGCCATTCAGAACAAAACATGAACATTTTCTGGCAACTAGGCAACCATGAGGCTATGATACGGAAACTCAGAAGCATGACGCGTTGTCGCCTCGAGGTTCGGATGACTTAAATCAATCGCGGATTTTTCTTCACGCAGGTGCGTCGAGTGATGTTCTCAAACGTCCTGCAGCAATCTCAGGTCGATGGGATGAGCGCCATTCTCGATGGATGGGAGGCGAAGTACACGGCCGATGACGACCGGTGGCTCGCCTACGCCCTTGCGACGACCTACCATGAGACTGATCAGCACATGCAGCCGATCGATGAATATGGCAAAGGGCGCGGAAGGCCGTATGGAAAGGCTGATCCGACCACAGGGCAGATCTATTACGGCCGTGGCTTTGTGCAATTAACCTGGGAGCACAACTACGAAACGATGTCGAATCTCCTAGGGATCGACTTCGTTCATCATCCCGATCTGGCGCTGGAGCTCGACAACGCGACCAACATACTGTTCCTCGGCATGACCAAGGGTTTGTTCACAGGCAAGTCGCTCAGCGATTATTTTTGCAAAACGAACGACGATTGGGTAAGCGCCCGCAAGATCATCAATGGCCTCGACAAAGCTCAGGCGATAGCGCTCTACGGGCACAATTTTTACTCGGCAATCAGCTACACGACCGGATGAGAATTCGACAAACGTCGCGCGCCGTGGCGACGCAGAACGGATTTTCGATCCACCTTGCGCCGCGCTCTCGAGCCTGCGTGCACAATTCGTAGCTGGCACGTCCCCTATCCCGTCACCTCGAGCGCAAGCCGCCCGCTGAGCGGCTGGCCGTATTCGCCGGTCGCCACGACGACCACCGGATAGGTTCCGTGCGCAAGGTCGTCGGGCAAGCGCGCGATCCAGATGTGCGATGAATCCTCGGCCTTGACCCAGGCCTTCTTCGTCGCCTCGTTGCGCGCGAACACCTCTTGCACGAATGGATCGGGCTGGGCGCGGCGGGTCATCTCGATTGGCGCCCGATCGCCGATGATCATCTTGACCTTTGTTTTCTCGCCGCCGTCGAACACGTTGGCGATCAGCGTCGAAGCGCCCAGTGCGTCGCGCGGAACCGGCGAACCCAGGAGCCGCACCTGGCGGAAATCGCGGTCGGCGTCCTTGCTGATCCCATGGAAGCGGCTGTCGATCGAGAGGCGCATCTGGCGCCCGTTCGGCTCCTTAGCTGGGACGAAGCGTGTCGAGTAGTCCAAGCCGTCGACCGAGAGGATATGGAAGCCGTTCGGCGTTCCGTCGCGACTGTCGGCAGAGGCCACGCCGCGATGATCGTATGGCCCGCTCCACCACGAGCCTGAGAGCGCGGTCAGCACATGATGATGGTGGGGCGCGGCGCCCTTCCAGCCGTCAGCGGAATCGTAATAATGATGCTCGGTCGTATGCGTGTGACCGGCGAAACTCACCGTGTATCGGCGCCCTTCGAACAGCGCGAAGAACGCGTCCCGGTCCTGCAGGTTCTGATAGGGTTCGTTGTCGAGAAACGTGTTGATCGGGATGTGCATCACCATGACGATCAGCGTGTCGTCGGGCGTATGTGCGAGCACGTTGCGCACGAACTCGAGTTGGACCTGGTCGAGCCTACCCTCGTACTTGCCCCCTCCCCCGACTTTATGCGGGTCGGGGCCAAGATAGTTGACGTCGTCGAGCATGAGAAAGAGCGTCTGCGCGTAGAAGAATGCATAGTAGTTCGGGCCGAAGACGCGCTTGAACGTCTCCCGACTATATTTGCGGTTGGGCGCTTCGAGATTGAGATCGTGATTGCCGCCGATATTCCACCACGGCAGCCCGATCGTGCCCATGATCGCGTTCGAACGCGGATAAAGCGAAAGATCGTCGAACATCACGTCGCCCGCGGTGAGTCCGAACTTGGCGTCGACACCGGCAAGCGCCTGAATCAGGTCCTCGCGGATGAAGTCGACTTCGGCGCCGGTCTCCGGCTGCGGATCGGTCACCATCACCACGTTGAACGTCTTCGGCTCATCCTGACGGCGCAGCGGGAAATCGACCGACGCCGGCAGAGGCCCGGTCGGGGCTAAGCCCTCGAAGCGCAAGTTGAGCTCCCCCGGCGAGCCCTTGGGCTGATGGTGTCGATAAAAGCGCGGCAGATTGGTGAGCGGCTCGATTGGCGGCATGAAGCCCGCAGGCTTGATGACGAAGATCGTCGCCTCGTCCGGCAACGGCAATGTGTAGCGGCCGTCGGGCCCAGTGACGGCGACATCGCGGCCATTCGAGACCAGCACGCCGGCGAGCCCCGGATTGGTTGCGCTCACGCCCGAGCCGTCGCGATCCTCGAAAACGACGCCTGAGACTTGGGCTCCCGGTGCATCTTGGGCCAGCGCTCCGGAAGCGTCGACCGCTGCGAGCGCGAGGCCGCCAGCCGCGCCGATCAGCACCTCGCGCCGAGTGATTCCATCGCTGTGGTGCTCAGACATTCGTCGAACCTCCGATTCGCTTCGGCAGGAAATGACCCAGACATGACGGTGCCATGAAACGAACAGGCCATTCCCGCGGCGAGCTTTAAAGCGGGACTGGCGGAAGGGAAACAGCCCCTGGATCACAGACAATTGAACCGTGCTAAGCTGGCACGGACGGAAGCGCATCCTTACGCTTGCGCACCATCGGCGTCGGCCCGCGAAGAGGGTCGAGGACGCGATCCAAGGGAGGAATGAATGCGGTTCGCGCGAATCTCCAATTTGTTGACGCTCGCTGCAATCGCGACCGCCGGCTCAATGGTCGCGATGAAGACCGGTGCGTCTGCAGCTGAGGCCGGCGCCATTCTTCCAGTCATCTCGTGCGAGGCGCTTGCGACTTCAGATTTCACCGCCCTGGACGCGCGCATCACCGCGAGCGCGAAAGCAACGCGCAACAATTATTCCTTCTGCGACGTCAAAGGCTATATCAGCCCGATGACCCAGTTCGAGGCGCTCCTGCCGACCGAGACCTGGCGCGGCGACTATTTGCAGCAGGGCTGCGGAGGGCTGTGCGGCAAGGCCGACGTGAGCCTCGACGATCCGTCGCGGACCAGCGGCTACCAGGCGCCATACGCGACGCTGCAGAACGGCGAGATGGTCGTCGCAGCGGACGATCAAGGACACGAGACGCCGAGCAACGGCGACGCGCTGTGGGCGAGGAACGACCTCCGCTTACGGGCGGTGTTCGGATACAGTTCCGAGCATCAGCTCGCGCACGCAATGAAGGCCATCGTGCGCGCCTTCTATGGCCGCAAGCCGACCTATTCCTATTTCAGCGGCGTCTCTGACGGCGGGCACGAAGCGCTGGTCCTGGCGCAGCGTTATCCGGCCGACTTTGACGGCATCATCGCCGGCGCCCCCGCCAACAACTGGGCGCCGCTCGTGGGCCTGGTCGCGCCCTGGGTCGCCGCGGCCAACCTTAACGCGCAGGGCGGCCAGATTCTGACGGCAGAGAAACTTCCCGCTCTGCACGCCGCGGTCATGGCCGCGTGTGCGAACGAGAACGGCGTGATCAAGGACCCGCGCGCTTGTGCTTTTGATCCCGCGAGCATGCGCTGCACCAACGGCTCCGACCAGCCGAACTGTCTGACTGACGAGCAGATTCGCGTCGTTCGCGACGAGTACCGCAGGCCGTCAGACAAGGACGGTCATGGCTTGTTCGACGGCGGAGAACCTTACGGCTCCGAACTGGCCTGGGCGAATTGGCTGGTCATGCCGGCAGCGGACGCCGCGGCGCCCGCCGACAGCTATGCGGCGGGGATTGGTCTCGCGTATCTGAACGATATGGCTTTCACGCCCAACCATCCGGGCAGGTACTCGCTGGGCTCCGTGCCGTTCACCGCCGCGATGCCCGAGCAGCTCGAGCAACTCGGCGGGATTTACAATGCGACCGACCCGGACTTGAGCGCGTTTGCCGGCAATGGCGGCAAGCTCATCATCTACCATAGCTGGGCCGACCAGGCGATTCCGCCCTTCGCGAGCATCAACTACTATCGCGCCGTCGTGGGACAGGCGGGAGGGCTGCCCGCGGCGCAATCGTTCAGCCGGCTGTACATGGTTCCCGGTCTCTACCATTGTCCGTGCGGGCAGCCGGTCGATAGCGACCCCGCGACGAGCGTGCAGTTCATGCCTCAGCTCGTCGCCTGGGTCGAACGCGGAGAAGCCCCCGGCTCGATCACCCTGCCTGTCACATCGCAGACCACCGGGACGCATGTGGCGTCTCTCAGCATCGATCCGTTCGACCCACTGCAGCCGGCGCCGAACAACGACGGGCTTAACAGCAACTATCACTATCCTTTCGAGACAAGCGTCTATAAGCCCGGCGCCGCGCTTTGGTGCGCTGATCGAGGCCAAACCTTGATCTGCTCGCGGCGGTAAAGACTCGCATCGTTCGTCATTGCGACGAGCACAGGGCGTCGAAAGACGTCCGTCCTTCTGGACGGGCTATCGCGACGAACCAATCCACGGATCACAGGACATCGCGCTTCATCATTCCCGACCGCTGATCAGGCGGCTTTGAGTAAGCCAAGCTGAGTCAGCGCCGTGACACCGTCGTCGAGGCCGACCTCCTCCGCGATCCGGCCGTCGATCACCTTTAGCACCGTCGTGCCGGTGAAGCGCATTTTGCGGCCGGTCGCGGCCGGAAGTCCGCCAACCAGAAAGTCGTTGAAGGCGGGGCCGGTGTGGGTTCCGCCGCCCTCCCACCTACCAACCACGTAATCACCCTCGGCGATCAGATCGGCAGTCCCCCAGAAATTGAGGTCGGGAAACGCGGCGCGAAAATCGGTCATGAACGCCTTGATGTCGTCGCGGCCGCGGCGAGGCGCGTGCAGCGAATATTTCAGCAGCATGTCCGGGGCGGCGACCGCGTCGACGACCGCGAGATTCACACTCTTGCCCCAGAAGTCAGTGAACCATCGGCCCACGACGGCTTTGTTGTCGTCTTGCTTGCTCATGGAAATGGATCCTCTCGTTCTTGTCAGAGGATCATCGAAGTCGCTCGATGATGCTCGAGTGAACGACTACGCATCGCGGGGCTCAGCCACACTCCGCTTCTTGCGTTGGAATTGGAGCGCGACGTGTTGGCTTACGCGCCGACCTGCCCCCGATGCCGCAAGAAAGCATCCGCCAGCACGCAGGCGACCATCGCTTCGCCAACCGGCACGGCGCGTATTCCGACGCATGGATCATGGCGGCCCTTGGTGACGATCTCCGTCTCCTCGGCGGCGCGGGTGATCGTGCGGCGAGGCGCAAGGATCGAGGACGTCGGCTTGACGGCGAAGCGCGCGACAACCGGCTGTCCGGTCGAGATGCCCCCGAGAACGCCGCCCGCGTGATTGGAGAGAAAGCGCGGCCGCCCCTCGTTGCCGCCGCGCATTTCGTCGGCGTTCTCCTCGCCGGAGAGTTCAGCCGCCGAAAAACCGTCGCCGATCTCGACTCCCTTGACGGCGTTGATTCCCATCAGCGCCGCTGCGAGTTCGGCGTCGAGCTTGCCGTAGATCGGGGTGCCCCACCCAGCCGGCGCGCCTTCAGCGACAATCTCGATCACCGCGCCGACTGAAGAGCCGGCCTTGCGCACTTCGTCAAGATAATCGGCGAAGCGCTCAGCCGCTTGCGCGTCGGGCGAGAAAAACGGGTTGCGGCCGACTTCGTCCCAGTCCCAGCGGCTCCGATCGATCTTCAGTTTGCCCATCTGCACCAGCGCGCCGCGAACGAGAACGCCGGGCGTCACCTTGCGTGCGATCGCGCCGGCTATGACGCGCGCCGCCGTCTCGCGCGCCGAAGACCGTCCGCCGCCGCGATAATCGCGGATGCCGTACTTCGCTTCGTAAGCGTAATCGGCGTGGCCGGGACGGTACTTGTCCTTGATGTCGCTGTAGTCCTTCGACCGCTGATCGACGTTGTCGATGAACACGCCGATTGGTGTTCCGGTCGTCACCTGGCGGCCTGTCGCGTCGTCGTTCATCACGCCAGAAAGAATGCGCGCCTCGTCCGGTTCGCGACGTTGCGTGGTGAAGCGCGAGGTTCCAGGCCGCCGCCGATCGAGCTCGGCCTGAATGTCAGCCACCTCCAGGGGAATACGCGGTGGACAGCCATCGACCACGCACCCGATTCCGGGCCCGTGACTCTCGCCAAAGGTGGTGACGCGGAAGAGGTGTCCAAAAGTGTTATGGGACATGGCTTCCTACGGTTCATAAGGACCGCTCTTACCTTCGTCAAACCTGTGGGAGCGCCCCATTCCCGCCACGCAACGTTCATCGCCAATTCATCTCAAGGGGCGCATTCCCTCGCCCGCCAACGGCCAAGAGTTGAACAAAACGGAGAATGTAAAATGCTTAAGACATTGACCGCCATCGGGATCAGCGCCGCGATCGTTTTTGCGCCTCTCGCCGCGATCGCCCAGACCGATACGACGGCTCCGGCCGCCACCGACGCTACGGCGCCCGCCAAGGACGCGATGAAGCCGATGAAGCACAAGAAGCACATGAAGCACATGAGCAAGATGAAGAAGCCCATGGCCGCTCCGGCCGACGCGCCGAAGAGCTAAGGCTGTCGACGAACAATCTACGCGGAATGAACCGCCCCATCTCACGGATGGGGCGGTTTTTTGTGTCCGCGGCTAGGGGCTGTCCTCAATTAGGGGATTCGCGAATCGGGTAAAGCGTGATTCATAGGGAGCCTTCTTTTTGGGAGGCTTTCGGTGCGGCGCTACGGATTGCGCGACGACCAGTTTGCGCGGATTGAACATTTGCTGCCGGGTCGTCCGGGACATGTCGGACGCAATAGCGAATTGGGCAATCGACTTTTCGTTGAGGCGGTGATTTGGAAATTTCGGTCGGGTGCGCCGTGGCGCGATCTGCCCGAGCGGTTCGGCCACTGGAAGACCATTCACACGCGGTTCTCGCGGTGGGCGGAGAACGGCGTATGGGAGAGTCTTTTCAAGACGTTGGCTGACGATCCGGACAACGAATACGCGATGATCGACGCCACCATCGTTCGCGCGCATCAGCATAGTGCGGGCGCACTCAAAAAGGGGGTCTCGATCAAGCCATAGGCCGCTCGCGCGGCGGCCTGACCACCAAGATCCATGTGATTGTCGACGCCTTGGGCAACCCGTTGGCGCTTCGCCTCACCGGCGGCCAAGTCCACGACATCACCCAGGCTGAAGCCCTCGCGGCTGAGGTGAAGCCCGAAGCCCTCCTCGGCGACAAGGGCTACGACGCCGGCGCCTTCATCGAGAGCCTCGAAGTGCGCGCCATCAAGCCGGTCATCCCGCCAAAGTCGAACCGCAAGGTCGCTCGCGATTGCGACTTCGCCCTCTACGCCGAACGCAATCTCATCGAGCGTTTCTTTCAATTCATCAAACAGTTCCGAGGCATCGCGACCCGCTACGAAAAAACCGCACGCAATTACCTCGCCGGCCTCCATTTGGTCTGCGCCCTGGCTTGGCTCAAATGAGGACACGCTCTAGGTCGCTTCCGCCGCGCCGGCGCGCGTGGCAAACTCACGCGGTTAAGGAGGCGCAATGCCGAGCGCCGAGTTCTGGTACGAGTTCGCGAGCACCTATTCCTATCCGGCGGCGCTTCGGGTCGGCGCGCTCGCGGATGATCGAGGCGTGCGCCTTGTTTGGCGGCCGTTCCTGCTCGGGCCAATCTTCTTCGCGCAAGGCTGGCGCGACTCGCCGTTCAACGTCTATCCCGCCAAGGGCCGCTATATGTGGCGCGACCTTGAGCGGACGTGCGGCGCCATGGGCGTTCCGCTCAAGCGCCCCGAGCCTTTTCCGCAGCCGAGCCTGCTCGCCGCACGGGTGGCGCTCGCGCTTGAAGACCCCAAGCGTTCCGATTTCTCGCGCCGCGTCTTTGTCGCCGAATTCGGTCAAGGCTTGCCGATCGGCGACCGCGTAACCTTGAGCGCGCTGCTGGAAGAATGCGGCGTCGAGCCCATCGCAGCGTTCGAACGCGCCCAAGGCCACGCCAACAAGGCGCGGCTCAAGGCCGAGTGCGCCCGCGCATCCGAGATCGGAATCATCGGCGCGCCGTGTCTCGTGACCGCAGACGGCGAAGTGTTCTGGGGCAACGACCGGCTCGAACAGGGCCTCGATTGGGCTGCGGACGCGCGCGGCGCGACGTGACACGGCTCGTCTTTCATCGTGCGTTGGCGCGCGGTCGTTTGACCGCATAAGCTGATCGCGCTTTTGCTCGCGCCCAACATCCGACGCGTTCGGAGCGGGCGACGAAGGGGGCGGGGTCATGGCGGACCAGAAAAACCACGCGAGAAACCTCGACCAGTGGATGCTGTCGTTCGTCGATCCCCTCGGCCGATTGCTGACTGACGGCTTCCACATTCTCGCGCTCTTCGCGATCGGCGGCGCCACCGTCTGGGCCGGCGCTGTGGCGTTCTACGCCATGGTCCAAAAGGGCAGCGCCTCGATCGAGGACCTGCTGCTTTTGTTCATCTATCTTGAGATCGGCTCGATGGTCGGTATTTATTTTCGCACCAATCATATGCCCGTGCGGTTCCTGCTCTACGTCGGCATCACCGCGCTGACGCGGCACCTGATCGGCTTTGTCCAGCATGAGGAGGTCGCGGACATTGGCGTTCTCATTCTCGCCAGCGCCATTCTGATCCTCGCCTTCGCGGTCTTCGTCATCCGATTCGCGTCGAACCGCTTCCCCGCCCCGACCGACGGCGAGGTCGCGCGCGGCGAGGTCGGCCGCGGCGAAGTGCGCGACGAGTGAACTGGAGGGTAGAGTCTTCGTGGACCTGATCCGACGCGCTGCTGTCAACGCCTCATCTGCGCCCCGGCAACAAGCCCCGCGAGGCGTGACGCACACCTTGAATCAGGACCTCGTCCCCCAAGTCCCGGTAAAAGATGAAATTGGGGGTAGGGAAATACAGCGATCCGCCGAAGGCCGCGCGTGCCAAATTCGACGTCCCGAACGAGGATGAGACGCGATGAGCTCGATGATGGCATGGACGCGACCCTTGACGTTGCGTCCGCCCAACGGAGACTGTTGATCAATGTGGGCGAATATGTCCTGTATCTCGCGAAAAGCACGCGGCGTATACCGGACTCTCACCAACCGTGCTTTGCCCAAAAGGCTCGGATCGTCTCGTCGCTCACGAACTCGCCACGCTTAGCCTCAGCAATCGACTCCTCGAACGACGTCTCTTCCTCAACACTCATCGCAATTGGCGTCAGATCGTTCTCTTGCGCCAGCTGCAAAACAATTCGCCCCAGTGCGTCCTGCATCTCAGGCGGCAGACTGCGAACAGTCTCAACGGCGCGTTCGAAGAGCTTGGTCATCGCAAAAGCATAGCCGATACGGGCTAGACTTTAAACGCCTCGGCTTGCCTTTTCGAGCGCCTGCGCGCGGATGGCGGACAAGGTCGTGGTCGGCGTGATCGCGTCGGGATCCACTTTGACATGCAGGATCGAAGGCAGGCCGGAAGCCAAAGCGCGTTCGTAGGCCGGCAGGAACTCGGCCGTCTCCTCCACCGTTTCGCCGTGGCCGCCAAAGGCGCGCGCGTAAAGTGCGAAATCGGGATTGCGCAAAGCCGTGGCGATGACGCGCCCGGGATACATGCGCTCCTGATGCATGCGGATCGTGCCATACATGCCGTTGTCGATCAGCACGACAATGATCGGCAGGCCATATTGAACGGCGGTGGCGAATTCCTGCCCATTCATCAGAAAATCGCCGTCGCCGGCAAAGCAGACGACAGTCCGCTTGGGAAATAAGCGCTGCGCGCCGATTGCCGCCGGCAGGCCGAAACCCATCGAGCCTGACGTCGGACCCAGTTGCTGCTCGACCGCGCGAAAGCGCAAGAAACGGCCGACCCAGATCGAAAAGTTGCCTGCCCCGTTGGTGAAGATGCCATCGGGCGAGCGCCGTCGGATCGCGAACATGATCTCGCTCAATTGCACCCGGCCGGGATTGGCCGGCGCCTGTTCGCTCCAGGCCAAATAATCGGCGCGCGCGACGCGCGTCTCAGCCGCCCAACGGATCTTCGAGGGCGGTTGAACGCCTTCGAGCGCGGCGCAGAACTCCGAAGTCGTCGCGACAATGCCGAGGGTCGGATGGTAGTTGCGGCCGATCTCCGTGGCGTCTGCGTGGACGTGCACCAACTGCTGCGTTGGCGCGGGAATGGCGAACAGCGTGTAACTTTGCGACGCCGCCTCCGACATCCGCCCGCCAACCAGAAGAACAAGATCGGCGGCTTCGACGCGGGCTTTCAGCTTGGGATTGATCGAGAGGCCAACTTCGCCTGCAAAGTTGTCAAGCTCGCCGTCGAATGTGCTCGAGCGCCGGAACGAACCGGTCACGGGCAAGTCGAAGCGTTCGGCGAAACGGGCGAAGGCGGCGCTCGCCCGCTTGGTCCATCCGGTCCCGCCGAGAATGGCGATCGGCCGCTCGGCCGCCCACACCATCTTCTGCAATTCGGCCATTTGCGTCAGGCCCGGCCAGATCGGGACTGGCTCGGCGCGCGGGGCGTCCGGCACGGCCGCCATTTCAGTCAGCATGTCCTCCGGCAGCGCGATCGCGACCGGGCCCGGCCGACCCTGCATGGCGATGTGGAAGGCGCGCTGGACAATCTCCGGGATTTGCGCGGCGGACTCGATCTGCGTCGCGAGCTTCGTCGTCGAGGCGAACAAAGCCCGATAGTCCATCTCCTGGAAGGCGCCCCGCCCCATCATCGCCCGCTCGACCTGTCCGATGAAGAGGATCATCGGCGCCGAATCGTGCTCGGCGATATGCAGCCCGTGCGCGGCGTTGGTCGCGCCGGGGCCGCGGGTGACGAAGCAGATTCCGGGGCGTCCGGTCAGGCGCCCTTCGGTCAGCGCCATCATCGCGGCGCCGGCTTCCTGCCGGCAGACGGTCAGTTCGATCGGCGCATAGTTCATGGCGTCAAGGGCGGCGAGATAGGATTCGCCGGGGACGCAATAGACCCGCTCGACCCCTTGGGCGACAAGCTGGTCGACGAGAATTTGTCCGCCGGATCGCAAAAGCTCGCCCAACGCCGTTCCTCGCTTCCCATCACATTGCTGGCGATGTTTGGCAGTTCACGCCGTTCTTTTCAATCGCAGGCCCGAAAAGTGCGTCGCCTTGCGCGTGGGGCCAGTTCCAGCCATGCTTGTCGCTATGTCGGCTCCAACAGAGCGTCCCCCCGAGTCGAGCGCGTTGACGACGCTCAACGCGCGCTCGCGCCAGATCTTCCGCAACATCGTCGACTCCTATCTTTCCTCCGGCGAACCCGTCGGCTCCCGGCATTTGTCGCGCATGCTGCCGATGTCGCTGTCGCCGGCCTCGGTGCGCAACGTGATGCAGGACCTCGAAGAGCTCGGGCTCATCTATGCCCCGCACGCCAGCGCCGGGCGCATGCCGACCCAGCAGGGCTTGAGGCTGTTCGTCGACGCGCTGCTCGAGTTCGGGGATCTTGGGCGCGAGGAGCGCGCGCGCATCGATAACCAGGTGCGCGCCGCTGCGCAGGAAGGCGGGTTCGAGGGCGCACTGGCCGAAACGACGACCCTCTTGTCGGAATTGACTCGCGGCGCGGGCGTAGTGCTGACCAGTAAGACCGACGCGCGCCTGAAGCATGTCGAATTCGTGCGTCTGGAGGCTTCGCGAGCGCTCGCGATCATGGTCTCCGAGGACGGCTCGATCGAGAACCGCGTGGTCGCGACGCCTCCCGGCATGCCTGCTTCGGCGCTGGTTGAAGCCAGCAACTTTCTCAACGCCCGCATTCGCGGCCGCACCCTGGCCGAAGTAACGGCGGAAATCGAAGCGGCACGCCGCGAGGCGCGCCAGGAGCTCGACGACATCGCCGCGCGCCTGGTCGACGCTGGCCTCGTCTCGTGGTCGGGCGCCGGGGGATCGGGCGACCAATTGATCGTTCGCGGGCAGGCCAACCTGCTCGGCGACGTGCGCGCCTCGGATGATCTTGAGCGCATTCGCACGCTGTTCGCCGACCTCGAGACCAAGACCGACGTGATCGAGCTCCTGCATCGGGCCGAGACCGGCGAGGGCGTCAAGATCTTCATCGGCTCGGAGAACAAGCTGTTCTCGCTTTCCGGATCGTCGATGATCGCCGCGCCGCTCAGGGACAGCGACCATCGCATCGCCGGCGTACTTGGCGTCATCGGGCCGACACGGCTCAATTACGGCCGCATCGTGCCGATGGTCGAATATGCGGCGCAGGTGCTTGGCGAGCTGAAACGCCCCCGCTAGGCCGAAACTGTTTTCGCTGTCTGGAGAAACGCAATGTCGAACGCTTCGAACGTTGGGACATCCGCGCATAGCCTCGGCGAAGCCATCGAGCGCTTGCGTGGAAAATGGGCGGCGATCACCGCCTTCGGCGTGCTTCTGGTCGCGCTCGGCTTCGCCGCGCTCGCCTTCTCCCTCATTGCGACGATCGTGACGGTGACGCTTAATGGAATCCTGTTCCTGATCGCCGGCGCGGCGGAGATCGCCATCGGCATGCATACGCGCGAGTGGGGACGATTTTTCCTCTGGGTGATCGGCGGCCTTGTCTATATCGCCGCCGGACTCTTGTGCATCGTCAATCCCATCCTCGCTTCCACCGTGCTCACGCTTTTCCTCGGCGCCGGCCTCATCGCCGCAGGTGTGGTGCGGGCCTATCTGGCGACACAACTCCCAGCCGACCACCCGCGCGGCCTCGTCTTTCTCGCCGCCGCCGTGACGATCCTGCTCGGTTTGATCATCGTGAGCCATTGGCCGCTCGACAGCGTTTATGTCCTCGGCACCCTGCTCGGCGTCGACCTGCTGTTTCACGGCGTTGGCTGGGCGAGCTTCGGCATGGGGTTGCAGGCGCGCGCCTGAGCACGCTCGGGGTCCTTCGCCTGAGATTGGGGACGTGAGAATGACGAAATGGGTCTATTCCTTCAGCGCCGAGAGCGCCGAAGGCCGGGGCGAAATGAAGAACCTCCTCGGCGGCAAGGGCGCGAATCTGCACGACATGGCTTCGCTTGGGCTACCCGTGCCGCCGGGTTTCACCATCACGACTGAGGTCTGCACCCACTTCTACGCCAACGGCAAAACCTATCCGGACGACCTTGGGCTGCAAGTCGATGCGGCGATGGCCGAGGTCAACCGCCACACCGGGCGGATATTCGGCGACGCGGCCAATCCGCTCTTGGTCTCGGTGCGGTCGGGGGCGCGCGCCTCGATGCCCGGCATGATGGACACCGTTCTCAACCTCGGGCTGAACGATGCCTCGGTTGAAACTCTGGCGAAAACGTCGAATGACGCGCGTTTCGCCTACGATTCCTATCGCCGCTTCATTCAGATGTATTCCAACGTCGTGCTCGACGTCGATGTTCACAATTTCGAGGACATTCTCGAGCACTACAAGGATGGCAAGGGTTACGCGCTCGACACCGATCTCGACGCCGAAGACTGGCGCGCAATCATCGACGATTACAAAGCAAGGGTGATCGAGGAGACTGGCAAGCCGTTCCCTCAGGCTCCGCGCGATCAGCTATGGGGCGCGATCGGCGCAGTGTTTTCGTCCTGGATGAACCAGCGCGCCATCACCTATCGGCGCCTCAACAGCATTTCCGCCGACTGGGGCACCGCGGTCAATGTGCAGGCGATGGTCTTCGGCAATATGGGCGAGACCTCGGCGACCGGCGTCGCCTTCACCCGCAATCCCTCGACCGGCGCCAAGGAGCTCTACGGCGAATTCCTCGTCAACGCGCAAGGGGAAGACGTCGTCGCCGGCATCCGCACGCCGCAGAACATCACCGAAGCGGCGCGGAAGGCGGCCGCTTCCGAGCAGCCCTCGCTCGAGTCGCTGATGCCCGAGGTGTTCGGCCAATTCGTCGCCACCACCCAGCTTCTGGAGAAGCACTATTGCGACATGCAGGACCTCGAGTTCACGGTCGAGCGCGGGAAACTGTGGATGCTGCAGACCCGCAACGGCAAGCGCACGGCGAAGGCCGCGTTGCGCTGCGCGGTCGAAATGGCGAACGAAGGCCTCATCTCGCGTGAGGATGCGGTGATCCGAATCGAGCCAAGCGCTCTCGACCAGCTCCTGCACCCGATGCTCGACCCTAAAGCCAAGCCGGCGGCGCTGGCGACCGGCCTGCCCGCTTCGCCCGGTGCGGCGAGCGGCGAGATCGTGTTTTCCGCCGATGAGGCGCAGGCTTTGCATCAGGCCGGACGAAAATCGATTCTGGTCCGGGTCGAGACCTCACCGGAAGACATTCACGGCATGCACGCCGCCGAGGGTGTCGTGACCACGCGCGGCGGCATGACCTCGCATGCCGCAGTCGTCGCGCGCGGCATGGGCAAGCCATGCGTTTGCGGCGTCAACGCGATCCGCATCGATTACGCCAAGCAGACCATGACCGCCGGCGGAAAAACGCTGAAGAAGGGCGACATCGTCACCATCGACGGCGGCTCAGGCGAAGTGATGGCTGGCGCGGCGCCCATGGTGAAGCCCGAGATGACCGGCGATTTCGCGACCATTATGACCTGGGCGGATTCGGTCAGACGCATGAAGGTGCGCGCCAACGCCGAGACCGCGGCTGACGCACGCGCCGCCCGCTCGTTCGGCGCCGAGGGTATCGGCCTCTGCCGCACCGAGCACATGTTCTTCGAGGGTGAGCGGATCGTCGCGGTGCGCCAGATGATCCTGGCCGACGACGAGCAGGGACGCCGCGCCGCGCTCGCAAAACTTCTCCCGATGCAGCGCAAGGACTTCGCCGAACTGTTCGAGATCATGAGCGGCCTGCCGGTCACGATCCGCCTGCTCGACCCGCCGCTGCACGAATTCCTGCCGCACACGGACGCGGAGATCGACGAAGTCGCCAAGGCGATGAATGTGAGCGCAGACAAGTTGCGGGCGCGCGCGGCGGAGCTGCACGAGTTCAATCCCATGCTCGGCTTCCGCGGCGTGCGCCTCGCCGTCCGCTATCCCGAGATCGCCGAGATGCAGGCCCGCGCGATCTTCGAGGGCGCGGTCGAGGCGGGACGCAAAACAGGCAAGCCCGTGGCCGCCGAGATCATGGTGCCCTTGGTGTTCGGGCGGCCCGAACTCGACCTGGTCAAGGCGATCATCGTCGCCATGGCCGAAGCCGTCGCCAAGGAAACGGGCGTCAGTGTGCCCTACCAGGTCGGCACGATGATCGAACTGCCGCGCGCTGCGCTGCGCGCCGGCGAAATCGCCGAGAGCGCTGAGTTTTTCTCGTTCGGCACCAACGACCTTACCCAGACGACGCTCGGCGTATCGCGCGACGACGCGGCGTCGTTCCTCGGCTTCTACACCGTCAAGGGACTCTTGAAGGCCGATCCGTTCGTGACCTTGGACACCGAAGGCGTCGGCGAGCTCGTCACCCTCGCCGCCGCGCGCGGCCGCAGCGTCCGCCCCGATCTCAAGCTCGGCGTCTGCGGCGAGCATGGCGGCGATCCAGCCTCGATCGCCTTCTGCGAACAGGCGGGCCTCGACTACGTCTCGTGCTCCCCGTTCCGCATCCCCATCGCCCGCCTCGCTGCCGCGCAGGCGGCTTTGGGCAGGAAGGCGGCAAGCACGGCTTGAGGCGGGGCGGAGACTGCTCATGGAGACATTGTCGGCGTTCGAACAGATCCTGCGCGACCTGCTCGTCTTCATCGTCGCGATGGCCGTGGTGCTCGCGGCGCTTCTCGTAATCATCTCGCGCATGCCGAACGACAATCCGCTGAAGCGGATCCTGGTCGCGCTGAGCTATCGTGTTGGGGCGACGGCGGCGGCCGGGATGCTGGTCATTCCCGCGACCCCGATCCCTGGTCTCGACGCCATCGTCGATTTCGGGGCGCCGCTTGCCCTCATCTGGTATTGGTGGACCTTCTTCCGCAACGCACGACGCGGGCCGCTCGAGAAGCTCCCACCCTGATGGCGCTTTGGTCGGATCTTATATACATTGTATAAATGTATATAAGATGTCAAGGCGCATTAGAGAAAGCTTCCCGGGTAGGCTCCATTTTGGCCTCTCTGCGAGCGCGGAACTAAACGGGGTCGTAACCCTTTGAAATCCTGAGAGCGCGCCGGTAAAATTGCGGCTAGGCTGAGTTTAACCGCCGAAAGACGGGCCGGCGGGCGCGCACCGCTCGCCCTCATCTGGTATTGCTGGACCTTCTTCCGCAACGCGCGACGCGGTCCGCCTGAGAAACCCCCGCCATGAAATTCGTAAAGGCCAACGGCCTCGTCGTCCATTATCGCGACCATGGGCGCCGCGACGGGGCCCCGCTCGTCTTCATCAATTCCCTCGGCACAGATTTCCGCATCTGGAACGAGGTCGCCGAGATCCTCGCGCCCGAGTTCCGTATCATCGCTTATGACAAGCGCGGCCACGGGCTTTCCGAATCCGGACCCGACAAGAATGACATGGCCGACTATGCGCGCGACCTCGCAGCGCTTCTGGATGGCGCCGGCGTTGGACGCGCGACCATTGTCGGACTTTCCATCGGGGGCCTCATCGCGCAGGAGTTTTATCGTCACCACCCGGAGCGCGTCGCGGCGCTCGTCCTTTGCGACACTGCGGCGAAAATCGGAACGGATGAGGCTTGGGACCAGAGAATCGCTCAAGTCAAGCGCGGTGGCATCGAAGCCTTGGCCGATGCCGTCCTCGAACGATGGTTCACCGCCGATTTCCGATCCCGGCGCTCGGCCGAGCTTGCCGGCATGCGCGCCATGCTCACGCGAACGCCGCGCCAAGGCTATCTGGCAGCCTGCGGGGCCTTGAAGCGCGCCGACCTCCGAGCCTATGCCGGACGGATCGACGCGCCGACCCTGTGCCTGGTCGGCGACCAGGACGGCTCCGCACCCGTCGCCTTGGTTAGGGAAACGGCCGCGCTCATCCCAGGCTCGCGCTTCAAGATTGTCGAGGGCGCAGGGCATTTGCCAAATGTCGAGAAACCGGAAATCGTTGCGAAATTGGTTGCGGAACACGCGACAAAACCGGCCGTGTAACGCACGGATGGGCCCCGCTACGAGCCCCACAAGCAGGCGGCACAAAGAAGGCTGCCGAGTGTTAACAGCGTGCCGAAATTCCGGCACTTCCCGTTCGTGGGATGAGAGGGTATAGACACCCGCCGTTTTCAGGGTTGCCGAGAGCCGGCCCCGAGGTTTCCTTTACGCATGTCTCAACCCGTTTCGAAGGACGCCGTCCCCCCGCCAATTTATGGCGCTGAGGGTGACCTGACGCATTCGTCGGGGCGTTTTTGGGTTATGATGCTTGGTTCGATCGGCGTTGTATTCGGCGACATCGGCACAAGTCCCCTTTACGCACTGCAGACGGCCCTCGGTCAGTTCAAAGGCGCCGCGCTCCGGCCGGCCGATGTCATCGGCGTCGTCTCACTCATCATCTGGGCGTTGCTGATCATCGTCACCGCGAAATATGTGGTGTACCTGATGCAAGCCGACAACAAGGGCGAGGGCGGCATCCTTTCTCTCATGGCGCTCGCTCAGCGCGCCCTTGGGCAGAAGACGCCGGTTGCGTTTCTGCTCGGCGTCGCCGGCTCCGCCCTGTTCTCGGGCGACGCCGTGATCACGCCGGCGATCTCGGTCCTCTCCGCTCTCGAGGGCCTGAAGCAGGTCGACTCCAATCTCACTCCCTATGTCTTACCGGCGACCATCGTCATCCTCGTTATGCTGTTCGCCGCGCAAAGCCGAGGGACGGCCAAAGTTGCGGCCTTTTTCAGCCCGATCATGGTCGCGTTTTTTGCTGTCAACGCCGTGCTCGGAATTGTGCATATCGCCTCCGACTGGAGCATTTTACAGGCTTTGAGCCCAATCCCGGGCGCCACCTTCATCTATGCCCGCGGGACGATCGGATTCATCGTCCTTGGCAGCGTCTTTCTGGCCGTGACCGGCGCGGAAGCGCTGTACGCCGACATGGGCCATTTCGGTCGGCGGCCAATCCAGGCCGCCTGGTTGTTCATCGTCCTGCCGGCCCTGGTCTGCAACTATCTGGGCCAAGGCGCGCTCATCCTCAGCGACCCGAGCGCGGTCCAAAACCCATTTTATCTGATGGCGCCGGGCTGGGGTTTGGCGCCGCTCGTTCTCCTGTCAACCGCCGCAACCGTGATCGCGAGCCAAGCCGTCATCACCGGCGCCTATTCACTCGCCAGCCAGGCGATCCAGCTCGGATTGCTGCCCCGCCTCGAAATCGTCCACACCTCCTCGACCCAGGAGGGGCAGATTTACATTCCCCGCGTCACCCGCATCCTCCTGCTAGGAGTCCTGGGGCTTGTGTTGCTGTTCCGTTCATCCGACGCCTTGGCTAACGCCTACGGCATCGCGGTGTCGGGCACGATGGTGGCGACGACTTCGCTTGCCTTCTTTGTCGTCTGGAAGCTGTGGCGATGGCCGCTCTGGGCGGCGCTGGCTTTGACTGGCGCGTTTCTTTCAATCGACATCGCCTTTTTCATCGCCAATCTCTACAAGGTCGTGGACGGCGGCTGGGTACCCCTCACGCTCGGCGCGGCGATGTTCATCCTGATGTGGACCTGGTCGCGCGGTAGTGTCATCTTGCTGGCTCGGACGCATCGGGACTCGATCCCGATGCTGGATTTGATCAAGATGCTCGAAAGGTCGAAGCCGGTTCGGGTTCAGGGAACATCGGTGTTCCTCACCAACGATCCGACCTCGGCCCCGTCGTCGCTAATGCACAATCTCAAGCACAACAAAGTGCTGCACGAGCGCGTCGTCCTTTTGAACGTGCGCAACGAGACGACGCCGCGCGTGCCTGCCGCCAATCGATACGAAATGAAGAGCCTGTCCTCCGATTTTATGTTGGTCACGCTTCATTTCGGCTACATGGAGCAACCGCACATCCCACGAGCGTTGGCGTCGATGCGGAAGGCCGGGCTCAAGTTCGACATCATGACGACGTCGTTTTTCCTCGGGCGACGCACGCTGAAAACAGCGCCCAACTCGGGCATGCCCCAGTGGCAGGACAAGCTGTTCATAGCCATGACGAAACAGGCGGCAAGCGCTCCCGACTTCTTCAATTTGCCTTCGGATCGCGTCGTCGAGCTTGGCGCGCAGATGAAGGTCTGAGCGCGACGCTTTCGGCGAATTATGAAAGTGCACGCTCAACGCTGAACGAGTCGGAGTGAAAGCGCTGAGTGGAAGCGCAATGAAGATCTACCTGATCAACCTGGATCGCCACCCCGAACGCCTTGCGCATATGCGCAAGCAGTTGGATGGCGTCGCCTTCGAGCGCGTTTCCGCGGTCGACGGGTCGAGGCGCCCGCCGACGACAAAAGGCCTTACCCGCTTCGAACTGGCCTGCCTGGAAAGTCATCGGACCGCCTGGCGGAAATTCCTTGCAAGCGCCGAAAGCCACGCGTGCTTCCTGGAGGACGACCTGCATGTCCAACCAGGCTTTGCCGCACTGCTGAGCGGAACGGAATGGGCCCCGAGGGACGCTCACGCGGTGAAGCTGGACACCTATTTTCAGAAGGTCCGGCTTGGCGAGAGGCTGAGCGTGAGGGCGGAGCGCGAAATCGCCCGGCTCTATTCGCGCCACGAAAGCGCAGCGGCCTACATCCTGGGCCGCGACGGCGCCACGCGCTACCTTGAGCTGACGGAGAGCGCGAGCCAGCCCGCCGATTACGCGGTCTTCCCCAACGCTCCGCGGCGCTTGGGTCTCACCATTTATCAGCTAGTTCCTGCGATCGCGATTCAGGATCATCTCCTCAAGACCGGCAAAAGCTTCGCGACCGCAATGACCGAGACTGACGGCAGAGCCGCGGCGCGCCGCTCATCGATTGTTGGGAAACTGGGGCGCGAGAGCGCGCGAGTCGCCAGCCATTTCTCGAGCCTTGGCGAGTGGGCTTATCAGAAGGCGTTTTTGCGGGTCGAGACGACGACAGTCGGACTTGAATGAAGCTTCGAGCGTAGGACGCCGTCACCCGCCAATATTGAAGCTGGCCATGGCCGCCATGTTCACAATGTCGGAATCCTTGGCGCCGAGGGAGACGATCTGCACCGGCTTCTCGAGCCCCACGATCAACGGTCCAATGACGGTCGCGCCGCCGAGTTCCTGCAGCATACGGGTTGAGATGGCGGCGGAGTGGAACGCCGGCATAATGAGCACGTTCGCCGTGTCTTTCAGCCGGCAAAACGGATAGGCCGCCATCAGCTCCTTATTAAGCGCGACATCGGCGCCCATTTCGCCGTCGTACTCGAAGTCGACTCGCTTGCCGTCGAGAATCCGCACCGCTTCCTGCACCCGCTGCGCGCGCTCGCCGGGTGGATGGCCGAAATTGGAGAAAGCCAGCATCGCCACGCGCGGCTCGTAACCGAGCCGCCGGGCAACGCCCGCCGCTTCGATCGCGATCTCCGCGAGATCCGCGGCAGTCGGCGTCTCAGAGATTGCCGTGTCAGCAACCAAAATCGGGCGCCCCGCGACAGAATGATTGAGACGCCGACCACCCGGTGGCCCGGCTTGTCGTCAATCACACGCCGGACTTCCTCCAACGCGATCGAGAAGTTGCGGGTGACGCCGGTCACGATCGCATCGGCGTCTCCACGCGCGACCATGGCGGCGGCAAAATAATTGCGATCCTGGTTGATCATGCGCTGACAGTCGCGGAACAGGTAGCCTTTCCGCTGCAGACGTTCGTAGAGGAATTGGGCGTAAATCGAATTGCGCTGCGATAGGCGAGCATTGTGAATCTCGATGCCCTTGTCCGAGAGATCGAGGCCGGTCGCCTTGGCGACGCTCTGCACGCGCTCTTCCCGGCCAACCAATATTGCCTCGCCAAGACCCTGATTGACGAACGAATAAGCGGCGCGGATCACCTGCTCCTCTTCGCCTTCCGCGAACACCACGCGTTTGGGCGTGCGTCGGACCCGCTCGATGATGAGCTGCATTGCGCCTGCGATCGGGTCACGACGCGCAGACAATTGCGCCTTGTAGGCGTCGAGGTCGACGATCGGCCGCCGGGCCACCGCAGAGGCCATCGCGGCCTTGGCCACTGCGATCGGCACGACATGAATGAGGCGCGGATCGAACGGAACCGGAATGATGTAGTCGCGGCCGAAGCGAGGCCTTGCCCCGCGATAGGCCGCAGCCACCTCGTCGGGAACGTCTTCGCGCGCGAGATCGGCGAGCGCCTGCGCGGCGGCGATCTTCATCTCCATGTTGATCGTCTTGGCGCGCACGTCGAGGGCGCCGCGGAAAATATAGGGAAACCCGAGGACGTTATTGACCTGGTTAGGGTAGTCGGAACGCCCGGTGGCGATGATGACGTCGTCGCGCGCCTTCTTCGCGTCCTCCGGCGTGATCTCGGGATCCGGGTTCGCCATGGCGAAGATGATCGGATTGGGAGCCATGCTTTGGACCATCTCCGGTGTCAGCGCGCCCTTGGCCGAAAGACCGAAGAAAATATCCGCGCCTTTCAGCGCGTCTTCGAGCGTTCTGAGCGGCGTTTCAATCGCGTGCGCTGACTTCCACTGATTCATGCCTTCTTGACGACCGCGATGGACGACGCCTTTCGTGTCGCACAGAATGACATTGGTGGGCTCGAATCCCATCGCCTTTATGAGGTCGAGACAGGCGATGCCGGCGGCGCCGGCGCCGTTGCAGACGAGCCGCGTCGTTTTGATGTCACGCCCGGTCAGATGCATGGCGTTGATCATCCCCGCGGCCGCGATGATCGCGGTGCCGTGCTGATCGTCATGAAAGACAGGAATGTCCATCATCTCGCGCAAGCGCTCCTCGATGTAGAAGCACTCCGGCGCCTTGATGTCCTCGAGATTGATTCCGCCAAACGACGGTCCAAGATACCTAACCGCGTTCACGAATTCGTCTGGATCCTCGGTCCCGACCTCCAGGTCGATCGAATTGACGTCGGCAAAGCGCTTGAACAAAACCGCCTTGCCTTCCATCACCGGCTTGGAAGCGAGCGCGCCGAGGTTGCCGAGGCCAAGGATCGCCGTACCGTTGGAAATGACTGCGACCATGTTGCCGCGCGTTGTGTAGTCGTAGGCTTTTGATGGATCGGCGGCGATCGCCTTGACCGGAACCGCGACGCCCGGCGAATAGGCGAGGGACAAGTCCCGCTGCGTCGCCATGGGCTTGGTCGGCATGATCTCGAGCTTGCCGGGCGCCCGCGCGAGTGGAATTGCAGCGCCTCCTGATCGGTGATCGAAAAGCGGGTGTTTGGTCTGTCGACCCTGTCATTCATAACTGAAACCCTGCCTGGATCTTGGACGGAAGCTTGCATTGCCGGTCGAAGTGCGGCTCGGTCGATGATCGCTTGCGGGAAAGACAATATTCGCCGATTCGATCGGCCTTCCTCCGTAACCCTCTCATTCACACGGGATCCATTGATCGCTTTAACTGGCCGCATACGGAGAGGGCGTCATGCTTTTGGCAGATCGACGTGCGGTCGCAAGGGCTTTTGCTGGTTGCACCGCAGCAAACTCACTTGCTTTCATATAAAGACATGTTTATATGATTATGTCAGTCGGCCAACGAGTTGAGCGGAACGCGGAATGAATTGGTCTCCCACCCCCGCCTTTGACACGGACTCCGCGCGCCGCGAGGACGCATTGACGGCGCTGCGAAGCGCCGCTAGCCAGCGAATTCTGCTGATTGACGGGGCGATGGGGA
>CAWCSA010000020.1:0-79425 GCA_963798015.1 uncultured Alphaproteobacteria bacterium | reverse complement strand
CAGATCCAATGCCTGAACCTGGACGAAAAGAATTTCCGCGGGGATCGCTTTCACGCCTGCGACCGTCTTTTGCAGGGCAACAATGACCTTCTGAGCCTGACACAGCCCCAGGCGATCGAAGACATTCATCTGGCCTACGCGCTCGCGGGCGCGGACATTCTCGAGACAAACACCTTTTCTTCGACCTCGATCGCGCAGGCCGATTACGGGATGGAGGACGTGGTCTACGAGCTCAATCGCGATGGCGCGCGGTTGGCGCGGCGGGCGGCGATCAAGGCGGAGAAAGCTGACGGACGGCGCCGTTTCGTCGCTGGCGCCCTGGGGCCGACCAACCGCACCGCCTCGCTTTCGCCTGACGTCAACAATCCTGGGTTCCGCGCGGTCAGCTTCGACGACCTTCGGATCGCCTATGGCGAGCAGATCAAAGGTCTCATCGACGGCGGCGCGGACGTCCTCCTCATCGAGACCATTTTCGACACGCTGAACGCCAAGGCCGCGATCTTCGCCTGCTTCGAGGCCTTCACCGAGCGCGGCTTCCAGATGCCGCTCATGATCTCGGGCACCATCACCGATCGCTCAGGCCGCACCCTTTCCGGCCAGACGCCGACGGCGTTCTGGCATTCCGTGCGCCATTCACGCCCATTCTCCATCGGCCTCAATTGTGCGCTTGGCGCCAGCGCGATGCGCGAGCATCTGGCGGAGATTTCCGCCGCTGCGGAAACGCTGGTCTGCGCCTATCCGAACGCCGGCCTGCCCAACGCTTTCGGCCAATATGACGAAAGCCCGGACGCGATGGCCGAGCAGATCGGCGACTTCGCCGCCGACGGCATCGTCAACATCGTTGGCGGCTGCTGCGGCTCGACCCCGGACCATATCCGCGCCATCGCGGAAACCGTCCACAAATTCAAGCCGCGCACAGCGCCGACGATCGCGCCGCTGATGCGCCTCTCGGGCCTCGAGCCGTTCACGCTCACCTCCGACATTCCGTTCGTCAACATCGGCGAGCGCACCAACGTCACCGGCTCGGCCAAGTTCCGCAAGCTCGTCACAGCTGGCGACTATGCCGGCGCGCTCGTCGTCGCGCGCGACCAGGTGGCGAACGGGGCGCAGGTCATCGACATCAATATGGACGAGGGCCTGATCGACTCGAAGGCCGTGATGGTCGAGTTTCTCAACCTCGTCGCCTCCGAGCCCGATATCGCGCGCGTGCCGGTGATGGTCGATTCGTCGAAGTTCTCGGTGATCGAGGCGGGGCTCAAGTGCGTCCAGGGCAAGCCGATCGTCAATTCGATCTCGATGAAGGAAGGCGAGGAGGAATTCCTTCGCCAGGCCAAACTCGTTCGCGCCTATGGCGCGGCGGTCGTGGTGATGGCGTTCGATGAACAGGGCCAGGCCGACACGCTCGAGCGCAAGGTCTCCATCTGCGCCCGCGCCTACAAGCTGCTCACCGAAAAAGCCGACTTTCCGCCTGAGGACATTGTCTTCGACCCGAACATCTTCGCCGTTGCGACCGGAATTGACGAGCATAACGGCTACGGCGTCGCCTTCATCGAGGCGACGCGGCAAATCCGTCAGACCCTACCCCACGCGCACATTTCCGGCGGCGTCTCCAACCTGTCGTTCTCTTTCCGCGGCAACGAGCCGGTGCGCGAGGCCATGCACGCGGTATTCCTTTATCACGCCATCCAGGCCGGCATGGACATGGGGATAGTCAACGCCGGCCAGCTCGCGGTCTATGAGACGATCGAGCCCGATTTGCGCGAGGCTTGCGAGGACGTCGTCCTCAACCGCCGCCCGGACGGGACCGAGCGCCTGCTGGCCATCGCTGAGCGCTTCCGCGGCAAGGGCGGAATGGAGGCGAAGCCGCAAGACCTCGAATGGCGCACGTGGCCGGTCGAGAAGCGCATCTCGCATGCGCTCGTCACCGGGAACACCGAGTTCATCGAAGCCGACACCGAGGAGGCGCGGCTTCAAGCCAAGCGCCCGCTCGACGTGATCGAAGGCCCATTGATGGCGGGCATGAATGTCGTCGGCGACTTGTTCGGCGGGGGAAAAATGTTCCTGCCGCAGGTCGTGAAGTCCGCGCGCGTGATGAAGCAGGCGGTGGCGATCCTCCTGCCCTATATGGAAGCAGAAAAGGCCGCCGGCGGCGACGAGCGCAAGACTGCGGGCACGATTGTGCTCGCGACCGTCAAGGGCGACGTGCACGACATCGGCAAGAATATCGTCGGCGTCGTGCTCGCCTGCAACAATTACGAGATCATCGATCTCGGCGTGATGACGCCAGCGTCGAAGATCCTCGCCGTCGCGCGCGAGAAAAAGGCCCACGCGATCGGTCTTTCCGGCCTCATCACGCCCTCGCTCGACGAGATGGTCCATGTCGCCTCGGAGATGGAGCGCGAAGGTTTTGACATTCCCCTCCTCATCGGCGGCGCGACGACGAGCCGCGTCCACACCGCGGTCAAGATTCATCCCCGCTATTCCCGCTGTCAGACGGTGCACGTCAACGACGCGAGCCGTGCGGTCGGCGTCGTGTCATCGCTGCTATCGCCGGAAACCCGCGCCTCGACGATCCAGTCGGTGCGCGCCGAGTACCGCAAAGTGGCGGATGCTCACGAGCGCAGCGAAGCCGATAAGATCCGGGTTCCGCTCGCCAAAGCGCGCGCCAACGCACTGAAAGCGGACTGGAGCGCTTATCGCCCCACGACGCCGACCTACTTTGGACCGCGCGCCTATGAGTGGAACGATCTCGCCGATCTCGCGCGCTACATAGACTGGACCCCGTTCTTCCAGACCTGGGAGCTCAAGGGGCGCTATCCTGCGATCCTCGACGACCCGGCTCAGGGAGCGGCGGCGCGTTCTTTGTTCGACGATGCGCAAGCGATGCTCAAGCGCATCATCGACGAGCAATGGTTCACGCCGAAAGCGGTGGTCGGCTTCTGGCCGGCGGCGCAGGCGGGCGACGACATCCAGCTGTTCGCCGACGATTCGCGCGCGACGCCAATCGCGACTTTGTTCACGCTTCGCCAGCAGCTCTCCCGCCGCGATGGAAAGCCGAACGTCGCGCTCGCCGATTTCGTCGCGCCCGCTTCAAGCGGCGTCCACGATTATGTCGGCGCGTTCGTGGTGACAGCCGGCATGGCCGACGATGCGATCGCCAAGCGCTTCGAGCACGCCAACGACGATTATTCGTCGATCATGGTCAAGGCGCTCGCCGACCGCTTCGCCGAAGCTTTCGCCGAAGCGATGCACGCGCGGGTGCGGCGCGTGCTTTGGGGTTATGCGCCTGATGAGGCGTTCACTCCCAACGAACTGATCACCGAGCCCTACAAGGGCATTCGCCCGGCGCCCGGCTATCCGGCGCAACCCGACCATACCGAGAAGGCGACCTTGTTCCGTCTGCTCGACGCGGAGCGGGCGACCGGCGTCCAGCTCACCGAGAGCCACGCCATGTGGCCGGCTTCGTCGGTCTCCGGCGTCTATATCGCCCACCCCGAGTCGCATTATTTCGGCGTCGCCAAGGTCGAGCGCGACCAGGTCGAGGACTATGCGGCGCGCAAGGACATGGACGTCGCCGAGGTCGAGCGCTGGCTCGGGCCGGTCTTGAACTATGTGCCGGTGACCGCGGTCGCGGCGGAGTAAGCGCTCGGCCCGTGGAAGCGGTCGCGGCGGGCGTAGCCGCCATTTTACCGGCGCCCTCCAACGGAATCAGGGGCTTACGACCCCGTTTAGTTCCGCGCCGAAAAAATGGCGCCATGGCGCACCTCATCGGTGAGGAGCGATGCGCGTCCTGCGAGGCCGCTTCGCGGCGCCTCAAGACGAGGTCGTCGAAAAAGCGGGCGGCTCCGCAGGACTCCCACAATTAAACATGTCCACTATGTCTATTAGGGTTTGCGCGAAGGCTGCGCTTGTGCAGAAATCAAATCATGCGGCGCGCATTTGAAACGAACAACCATAAGGCTACCTCGAAACTGTGGTCGCCATGAGCAAATTGTGGGACATTCGCGATAAGCGCAATCGCGAGACTCTGGGATGGCTCGGCGGAGGGCTCGTGGTGGTGATCGCGGGCCTCTGGGCCGCTTTCGTTTATTTCTTCCCGCCGCCGAAGAATGATGGCGGCGGCGGGGCGAACACGCTCGAAGCGAGTTGCGGCAGCGTCGTCGCGCAGGGAACTTTCATCGGATCGTCGATCACGACAGGCGGCGCATCATCGACCGCAAATTGTCCGCCCAGGAAATAGAAGGAGCGCCCGGCCATGAGAGCGGCCGCGCATCTCGCATTCGCTCTGCTGGTTTGCTGTCTTGCGGCCGCCGCCGCTCGGGCCGAGACGCAGGTCAAGGCGGAGGATTGCTCGAGCGCCGTCAGCGGAACGATGATCGGCTCGCACGTCGAGATCCACTGTCTCAGCAAGGAAGATATCGCTCGCGTCGTTGACGAACTCGTTCGCCAAGGCGTGGTGCGGCGGGCGGAAGACGCGGGCATCGAAACGCCGGTTATCGCCAGCCTCGCCGCGCGGCTGAAACCGACGCAGAAGCTGGATTTCGCCGAGGCCGTGGTCGAGGTCTCGCATGCCGTCGACCTCGCGATGAAGGTCGTTGCGGAAGGGTCGAGCGGCTCGAGCGACCAATTGGTCGACGAGGTGTTGAAACGCATCGCCGAACGAACGAAGGCGAACGATCCGGCTGGCGCGACGCGCGAGGCGGAGGAAGGCTTCGCCCGCTGGCAGAAGCAGGAGACGGAGCGGCGGGCGAGCGCTGCGGCCACCGGGGTCGCGCTGCTCGAAGCGGCGCTCAAGACCGATCTCTTGCGGTTCGATGCGACCGCGGCGGCCAAACGGGTCGAGAAAATAGCTTCGCTTCAGCACGAGGACGATCCGAAGGCGCTGTTTGACGCGCTTCGCGCCCGGCAGGACCAATTCGATGCGGAGGGCCGGGACAAGGGCGTCAATTTCTCGCTCGAAGTCGCGATAGCGATCGCCCGGCAGGAGGTCGCGCACGCGAATGGGGAGGATGAAACCGGCGTCGCCCAGAGCGATCTCGGCATTGCGCTCGATGAGCTCGGCGAGCGGGAGAGCGGAACAGGCAAGCTCAAGGAGGCGGTTGCGGCTTATCGCGAGGCGCTCATGGAATGGACGCGCGAGCGCGCGCCGCTCCAATGGGCGAGGACGCAAATGAATCTCGGCGTTGCGCTCGCAACGCTCGGCCAGCGGGAGAGCGGGACAGGCAAGCTCGACGAGGCGGTTGCGGCTTATCGCGAGGCGCTGAAGGAACGGACGCGCGAGCGCGTGCCGCTCGACTGGGCGAGGACGCAAATGAATCTCGGCAATGCGCTCGCAAGGCTGGGCGAGCGGGAGAGCGGGACCGGCAAGCTCGAGGAGGCGGTCGCGGCTTTTCGCGAGGCGCTGAAGGAAATGACGCGCGAGCGCGCGCCGCTCGCCTGGGCAACGACGCAAAACAATCTCGGCAATGCGCTCGAGGCGCTCGGCGAGCGGGAGAGCGGGACAGGCAAGCTTGAGGAGGCGGTCGCGGCTTATCGCGAGGCGCTGAAGGAATGGACGCGCGAGCGCGCGCCGCTCCAATGGGCGACGACGCAAAGCAATCTCGGCAATGCGCTCGAGGCGCTCGGCGAGCGGGAGAGCGGGACCGGCAAGCTCGAGGAGGCGGTCGCGGCTTATCGCGAGGCGCTGAAGGAAAGGACGCGCGAGCGCGTGCCGCTCGACTGGGCGATGACGCAAATGAATCTCGGCAATGCCCTCAGGGCGCTGGGCGAGCGGGAGAGCGGGACAGGCAAGCTCGACGAGGCGGTCGCGGCCTTTGGCGCGTGCCTGGCCGTCACCACACCTGTCTGGCCACCCGAATGGGTTCGATCGGTCGAAACCCGCCGCGATGAGACACGGGCCGAGATCACACGGCGGTCAGCGAAATAGCAGCCCGTGCGTCAATTGCACCTTCGGCCGGTCCTCGAGGCTCGGAGGGCGCGCTTTCAATCTGCGACCGGGATGGGGTCCCTGGGCGCGCCGTCGTCGCAGGGCTCGCTCTCGGTCCAGCCCATCGCCGGCTCGCCCGCCGGGGCCTCCAGCAGGGCGAGAGGCGGCGGCGCCGGCGCTTCGGCCAAGCTCTGAGGTGTCGGGACTGGCCCGAACCCATGATAGCGGTCGAGCTCGCGCACGACCTTGATCACCCGATCGACGGCCTTCACGTTGCCGTTGCTCATGGCGCTGTAGGCGACCAGCATCGCCTCGTTCAGGCGGCGGATCTGGAGCTGGATGAATTCGTGCGGCGGATCGATCGCGCGCTCGGCGAGGATCGCCGCCTTGCGCTCCCGCGCCCATTTGCACGATATCCCTTCGCTCGCGGCAATTTCCTCGATGGTCACGCCGGCGGCCAGTTTCTCGATCAGCCTCAGGTCGCGTTGCGCCAGCTCACGCTTCGTCGCTCGCGGGCGCCTGGGCTTCGCCTCTCCTGCATCCTGCGCCATGCCCACTCCTTCTGATCGTCTGAATCAAGAATAAGATCATTTCTGGTTTTCGTCAATCAAATGTCGCGCCCTGGGATCGCGAGGGGAGAGCGCTCGCGGCGTCAACGCGACGCGCGCGTGACCTTCGTGGGCCGCCAAGCGCTCAGGCCGCGTCGCGCTCCGGGCGATCGAACGCCGCCAGCAGGCCAAGGATCAGCGCCGGAGGCAATAGAACCGAGGCGCCATAGCGTGGCGTCGCGGCGCCCGAGAGCATCGCGCCGACCAGGAACCCGATCCAAAGCCGCGCCAGCATCAACGCCCGGCGCAGATGCGTGTCCCACCGTCCCTGAGAGTCCGGGAGCGGCGCGCGCCTCACCGCGAGCGCGAGATGGGAGCCGACGCGGCTCAGCGTTCCGGTCACGAAAGTCAGGCTCACCGATTGCGCGCCGACGCGGGAGAGCGCGCTGTTCATGATTCCCATCGTGAAGCTTATGGCCGCGATCGCGGCGCCTCCGAATAGCAAGCCGATCTGCGTGAAGCTGACGATCGCTGCGAGAGCGACCGCAACCACGCCAAACACCAGGCTGCGTGCAAAGCGACCCGCCGCCTGCACGAGCAAGGTTCCCGCGAAGGCGCCGGCGACAAAGAACAGGATCGCCAGCGCCGCCAGCGATGCGGGCCCAAACGCGCCTTCCGCGGCCTGATAGCCGGTCTGCGTGGTGTTCCCGCTCATGAACGACACGAACACGCCATAGGTGATCATGCCATAGGCGTCGATGAAGCCGGCGATCATGGCCAGAGCGGCGGCCAAAAGCTCCGCGTTGCGAGTACGAGCTCGGAGTAAGGCGTCCACGGCTTGAGATTCGGGGGCGAACGAAGTTCCCGCTGGCGTTGGCTTTATGAGTTCATTGGCCATGATCGCACTTCAAGCTGTTCCGGTGCGGGTCGGCGTGCGGGCGAGCGCCTCCCCTCGATCGAGACAGTGTAGCCGACGCTGCAGACGCCTTCGAATGGACGCTTGGCTTCACGTCGGGTCACTACAACGTTGTCCCAACGACGGGAAGGCGAACTGCGAAGCTATTGCCTGTCATGCCCGCGTTCGAGCGTGGGCTCGGCGACCGCAATTTCTTCACACGCCCGAAAGCGGGCATCCAGGAGGGCGCCGGCGGCGCCTGGATTCCCGCGTGCGCTGGAATGACAGGCTGATCGAATTCGACACGCCTGAAAGGTCCTTGTCTGAGCGTCGATCAGATTTGTCTTGACGGACACGTTCACTCCGATCTAATCAATGATTAGATCGATCGACCAGGCTTAACCGCGGGAGAAACGTCATGGCGGCGATTGCAGCGGAGACGGCGCGACGCGCGCGCGCACCGGGCGATGTCATCTCGGGCGCGCTGCTGGCTTCGGGCGCGGCGGCGTTGTTTGTCGGCACGCTCTTCTACGCCCGTTTGACGCCAGAACTCGGCCTGCCCGCGCTACCGGCGGAGCGCATTCAAGCTCTGGCGGACGTGCTCCGGCTCGGGCCGCAAGCATTGACGCTCGCCGGCGGCTTCGCGTTCCTGGGCGATTGCCTGTTGCTGGCGGCGTGCATCGCTTTGGCGTCGAGAGCTCCGCCAAACAAAGTCGAGTCCGCCGGCTGGGCGTTGATGGCGGTCAGCGTTGCGCTCGCCATGGTGTTTGATTCGATGACCGCGGCGCTCTTTTGGCCGCTGGCGCACGCCTCAGACTCCGCCCTGTTCGTCGCGATCAAGTCGTGGTTCGACTTTCTGTTCGCCGCCGGCAACGTGCCTTACGGGCTTGGCTTCATCGCAGTCCTGTGCGCGGACATCTGCCGCAGCGAGCCGCTGGCGCCGCGGCTCGTGTCCTATGTCGGGATCGTCATCGGGACCGCGGCGGCGATCAGCGGGCTCGGCGCGGCGCTTGGCGTCCTGCATCTGCCGCTTGTCATCGGCCTCAGCGTGACATTCGGCTGCGTGATTCTCGCAGCCTTCGGGCTCAAGATCGCCCGCGGCGGCGCGACCGGCGTGCTATGACCGGCCGGTCGCCGCGATAATGGCGCTGGGGATTCATGCCGTTGATCAAGGTCCATCACCTCAACAACTCGCGCTCGCAGCGCGTGTTGTGGCTTCTCGAAGAGATCGGCCTCGATTACGAAGTCATTCGCTACCAGCGGGACGCGAAGACGATGCTCGCTCCGGCAAGCCTGCGACGCATCCATCCGTTGGGAAAATCGCCGATCATCGAGGATGGTTCGCTGCGCCTCGCTGAGACTGGCGCCATCGTCGACTATCTCGTCGATCGATACGGCAAGGAATTGGAGCCGGCGCAGGACGGCGAAGCGCATTGGCGCTATCGCTATTGGCTGCATTACGCCGAAGGCTCCCTCATGCCTCCCCTGCTGCTCAAGCTCGTGGTCAGCAGGCTTGGAATGTTCGGCTGGTCGGCGCGCGGATTCGTCGATGCCCAAATAAAACTGCATCTCGACTATCTGGAGAAGGAGCTGGACGGCAAGCAATGGTTCGCCGGGGACGCGTTCTCCGCCGCGGACATCATGATGAGCTTCCCGCTCGAAGCCGCGAGCTCGCGGGGAGGATTGAACGCGTCGCGACCGAACCTCATGAGCTTCCTTGCCCGCATTCATGCGCGGCCTGCTTATCAAAGGGCGCTGAGCCGGGGCGGCCCGTACGCCTACGCTCGCTGAGCCAGGATCAAATGCGAGCGAAAAGGAAGGCCGACTACCATCACGGGCGCCTGCGTCGGGCGCTGATCGAGACCGCAGTCAAGACGATCGCCCAACACGGCATCGATGCGTTGAGCCTGCGCGAACTGGCCGCGCGCGCGGGCGTCAGTCCAGGGGCTCCCTATCATCACTTCCCCAACCGCAGCGATTTGCTGGCGTCGATCGCGGAAGAAGGCTTTACCCGGCTCGAGGCGCAGTTGATCGCGGCACGCGACGCAGCGCCCGATAACGCCAGCGCGCGCCTCGAGGCGCTCGGCCTCGCTTATGTGACCTTCGCGGTCGCGTCGCGCGGCTATTTCCGCGTGATGTTTCACGGCGGCTCGACATCTTCGGGCCCAGCCGAGGCGGGATTGCGCGCTTTCAACATCTTGCGCGACGCGGTCGTCGCCTGCCAGCAGGCCGGCCAAGCGCCAAAGGGCGACGCCACCGGCCTCGTGCTCGTCGCCTGGTCGGCCGTGCATGGCTTCGCGACGCTGTGGGTCGACCGCGCCCTGCCCTTTCAAGGTCTGGAGCCTGAGCGGCTGGCGCCCGAAATCGGACGTCTCATCACGCGCATGTTTTCGGCGCTGGCCGCTCATCCGGCTTGACCCCGTGGGCGTTCGGGCCGCAAGCTGCCGGCGCCGGCGCCTGAAAAGGCCGCCCAATCGAGCCGCGGGCGCAACGCGGGCGCGAAGGAGGATTCGATGGCCGAGAGCGTTTACAAAGTAATAGAGCTGGTTGGCACGAGCTCGGAGTCCTGGGAGAAGGCGGCCGCGGCCGCCATCGCGCGCGCCTCGAAGAGCCTGCGGGACCTGCGCGTGGCGCAAGTTCTCGAGCAGGACCTGGTGATCGAGAAGGGCAAGGTCGAGGCCTATCGCACCAAACTCAAAGTGTCCTTCAAGTATGAGGGCAAGGACTGAAGGGCGCCAGCTTTTCGGGGATTTGCTTGTCTCTCGGCCTCGACGCGGCGCGCGGGTCTCGCGTGGAGAATGCCGCTTTCGTTCCAAACTCTCTGAGGCCTGGCTAAAACTCGGCCTCGAGCTCCTCGATCTCCTCGTGCTCGGCCGCCGCGGCCTCGCGCCATTCCTGCATCGCAGGCAGATCCCAGATGCGCTCGGCGTAGCTTTTCAATTCCCCATCGAGCTTGATCCCATAGGTGCGGAACCGGCTCACGACAGGCGCATACATCGCGTCGGCCATGGTGATCTTGCCGAACAGGAAGGGCCCGCCATAGGCCTGCAGGCATTCGCTCCAGATGATGACGATGCGGTCGATGTCGGCGCGTGCCTTCGACCAGATCTTGAAGCTCGGAAAATCCGCCTTGATGTTCATCGGCAGCGCCTGCCTGAGCGCGACGAAGCCGGAATGCATCTCGCCGCAAACAGAGCGGCAATGGGCGCGAACTGCCTGATCCTTAGGCAGAAGTCCGGCTTTTGGCGCAATTTCGTTCAGGAATTCACCGATCGCCAGGGTGTCCCAAACCCGTATTTCATTATAGGTGAGGCAGGGCACGAGAATCGAGGGCGACAGCAGAAGGATCTCGGCGCGGGCGTCTGCGTCGTCGGGCGCGACGACGATTTCCTCGAAATCGATCCGGGCAAGCTTGGCCATCAGCCAGCCCCGGAGCGACCACGACGAATAGTTCCTGCTGCTGATGGTCAGGGTTGTTTGCGACATTGGGGCCCGCAACTGCATTTGCTCGCAATCCAGCAAAGGGCGTGCCAGTTGCGATGGCATACGGTTTGCTACCTTCAACGGCGGAGTTCGGGCGGCTTCATGATGTACGACGCATATCAAGGGATGGCCGATGTCGGCGATCGCGTGCGTCTGCTGGCGCAAAACGCCGGTGCGATCCTGGCCGCCTGGTCGACGCAGCCGACCGCATCGCCATGGACGCGGATGAGCGCCTATTACGAACTGGTCGCGCTCGCCGGCTTCACTCATGCGCGGCCCGACTATCGCGTCGACAGCATCGAAATCGATGGCGCGCCCATATCCGTCGAAGAACGCGGAATCTTATGGACGCCGTTCTGCCAGCTGCTTCGCTTCCAGAAAGCAGGCGGCGAGGACGATCCCAAGATCCTTTTGATTGCGCCCATGTCGGGGCATTTCGCCACCCTTTTGCGAGGCACGATCCGCACGCTCTTGCGCGACCACCAAGTGTTCGTCACCGACTGGATCAATCCGCGCAACGTCAAGCTCGAGGACGGCCGCTTCTCGCTCGAGGACTATACCCAGCATATCATCGACTTTGTGCGCTTCATCGGCGAGGACTGCCATATCGTTGCGGTCTGTCAGCCGACAGTCTCGGCGCTTGCGGCGACTGCGGTCATGGCGCGCGAGCGCAACGGGATCCAGCCGGCGAGCCTCACTTTGATGGCCGGCCCGATCGACGCGCGCGTGTCGCCGACCAAGGTCAACGAGCTCGCACAGGAAAAGCCGATCGAATGGTTCCGCTCGAACATGATCGGAACCGTGCCGGCCAAGTTCGAGGGGCGCGGACGGCGCGTCTATCCGGGATTTCTTCAGCTTTGCGCGTTCATGAGCATGAACGCCGAGCGGCACTCGAAATCCTTCATCGACCTCTTCCATCATCGCGTCGCCGGCGACATCGAGAAGGCGGATGCGATCCGCGACTTCTACAAGGAATATTTCGCGATCATGGATATGAGCGCGGACTTCTATCTCGAGACCGTCGATCAGGTGTTCCAGCGCTATCTGCTGCCACTCGGCCAAATGCAGCACAAGGGCGAACCGATTGATCTGCGCGCGATCAAGAATACATTTCTTCTGACGATTGAGGGCGAGAAGGACGACATCTGCGCCGCTGGCCAGACGCTCGCCGCGCAGGACCTGTGTTCGGGCTTACGTCCCTATATGAAGACCCATCATTTGCAGGCGGGCGTCGGCCATTACGGCGTCTTCAATGGCAGGCGTTGGGACACGCAGGTCTATCCGGTGCTGCGCAACCACATCCAGTCGAGCCGATAGAGCCCTCGGCGGCGGCGCGTACCCATCTCCCTCATTCTGAGGCGCCCGCGTCAGCGGGCCTCGAAGAATGCTCCAGCTAGGGCAACGGTCCGCGCCACCTGGAGCGTCCTTCGAGACGCCGCGCTTCGCGCGACCCTCAGGACGAGGCGGAGGATCGCCCGGAGGCTGAGCTACTTCTTTCCCAATTGGCTGTCCATGCCGCCAGCGAGCATTTCGATCGGCGGGCGCTCCGTCGTGTCGGCGAGATAGAAGCAGACGATCTCAGCCGGCTCGCTCGTCGACGCATTGTCGAACTTGAGAATCGTGTGCCCGGCCGGCTCGAAGAAGCAGTCGCCGGTTTTGAGCAGCTGAACCGGCTTGCCTTCCAGCTGCAGGTTGAAGCTTCCCGCTGTCACCACGCCGACGGTCGAGATCGGATGGCGGTGCAACCCCGTCGGCTGTCCCGGCGCGAATTTGATCCGGGCGCCTTTGATGACGAGAACGGTCGGGTTCGCCGAGGGCAGCTCCTCCTCCAGCAGAGGTTCGCGCTTGAGCGTCGGGAATTGCGCGTCGGCCATCGCGGTTTGCCCTACTGCCGCGCCATCGCCATCTTCGCGACCGCGTGCTTTTGCTCCTCGCTGTCCTCGATCAGCTTGCCGGAAACGTCCACCGTCACCTGATGGATCGTGCCGGTAAACTCGAACGGGGGGCCATAGAGTTGGCTGACCGGCGAACCGGAATTGCGGCCGATGAACACGCCGCTGCCGATACCCAGCGCGAGCGGCACCGTGTAGGGCAGAGCCGTCTCGCCGACGAGCTTTTTGTTGATATAGAGCTGCGCCTTGCCCGCGGCGCCCTTGCCGGTCTTGAAGTCGGGCTCGCCGGTCTTCTCGAACTCATAGGCCAGCGAAACCTTGCCCTCGGGCACGTCCGCATTCGACACGACGTGGAATTCCTCCGCGCCGACATAATTGTGGACGTAGTGGAGCTTCTTATCCTTCACGAACAGCGTGTAGCCGCCGACATTGCCGCCGTGGCAGATCAGCACGCCCTCGGCGCCGCCCTTGGGGATCTCCACCTCCGCGGTGAGACTGTGCGACTTGTTCAAGAGCTTCACCGCGACGTTCTCCGGGATCATCTGGGTGCCCGGATAGTAGACGTAGCTCTGTCGGGCCTTGGTCAATTCCGGACGCTCGTCGGCGAACCGCATCGTGCCGCGGCTGTCGAGCGGGAAGACGTTGTACTTGCCGGCTTCCGTATACCAGAGCGCGATCATCTCGATCAGCTTCGGCCGGTTTGACGCCGCAAGATCGGTGGTCTCGGTCGGATCCTTGGAGAGGTCGTAGAGCTCCCAGTTCTTCGCGTCGAGTTCGCGAAGCATGTCTTCGGTGAGCGTGAGTGAACCGAAGGCTGGGCCTTCCTTGAACGACGTTCCAGGGAACGGGCACACCGCGCGCCAGCCGTCATGATAGAGCGAGCGGTGCGCGAACATCTCGAAATATTGCGTCTTGTGCCGGCTCTCCGCCTTCACGTCCTGGAACACATGCGCGAAGCTGACGCCTTCGATCGGCGATTGGGTGACGCCGCGAACATGCGTCGGCGGTTCGACGGAGAGCGCTTCGAGCACGGTCGGGACCATGTCGATGGCGTGAGCGAATTGCGGGCAGACCTTGCCCGTTTTCTTGACGCCCTTCGGCCAGTGGACGATGAAGGGATCGGCGGTGCCGCCGCGATAGGTCTCGCGCTTCCAGCGCTTGAACGGCGTGTTGCCGGCGTGTGTCCAGCCCCAGGCGTAGTGATTGAAATATTTGGGGCCGCCGAGTTCGTCGATCGCCGCGAGATTCTGCTTCAGATCGTCGGGGACGTTGTTGAAGAACTTGTTCTCATTGACCGACCCGTTCGGCCCGCCTTCGGAACTCGCGCCGTTGTCGGAGATGAACATGATCAGCGTATTGTCGAGTTCGCCCATCTTTTCTAGGAAATCGATCAGCCGCCCGACGTGATGATCCATGTGCTCGCAGAAGCCGGCGAACACCTCCATCATGCGCGCGTAAAGCTTGCGCTCGTCCGCGGGCAGCTTGGCCCATTCCTGAACGTCGGGATCGTGGCGCGAGAGCTTGGCGTCCTTGGGCATGATCCCAAGCTCTTTTTGCCGCGCAAACACCTTCTCGCGGTAGACGTCCCAGCCTTCGTCGAACTTGCCCTTGTATTTGTCCGACCATTCCTTGCCGACATGATGGGGCGCATGGTTCGCGCCCGGCGCGAAATAGAGAAAGAACGGCTTGTCGGGCGCGACCTGCTTGAGATCGGCGATGAAGTCGATCGCCTTGTCGGCAAGATCGGCGGTCAGGTGATACCCCTGTTCCGGGGTCTTCGGCGGCTCGACCTGATGATTGTCGTAGACGAGATCGGGATAATATTGGTGGGTGTCGCCGCCGAGAAAGCCGTAATAGCGCTCGAAGCCACGCCCCAGCGGCCAGCGGTCATAGGGGCCAGCCGCGCTGATCTGCTCGGATGGGGTCAGGTGCCACTTGCCGATGGCATAAGTTGCGTAGCCCTGCTGCAGAAGCATCTCGGACAGAAAGCCGTTCTCGAACGGGATCGCGCCGTTGCCGCCCGGATATCCGGTCGATCCCTCGGTGATGCAGGACATCGCGTTCGAATGATGATTGCGGCCGGTCAGAATGCATGAGCGCGATGGCGAACAGAGCGCGGTCGTGTGCATGTTGGTGAACAAGAGCCCGTTTTTCGCGAGCTTGTTGATGTTGGGGGTGGCGATCGGCGAGCCGTAGCATCCGAGCTGGCCGAAGCCCGTGTCGTCGATGACGATGAAGAGCACGTTCGGCGCGCCCTCCCTGGCGCGGACCGGCGACGGCCATGCCGGATCGGATTCGCCGATGGTGCGGCCCATGCGGCCGGGGAATGTCGTGCCGGGCTTGTATTCCTTGAGCGCCATTTCGCGTTCCCTCACCCCAGATTTGTTCAGCGCTTTTCGCATCCGGAGAGGCGCCAGGCAAGGCGACCGGCCGCACGATCCGAATGTGAAGGGGGCGACCCAATCATGGGTCGGGCTCGCCAGCGTCGGCGTCCACATTCGCAGACCCGAGGTCGATATCGACCTCGGCGATCCTGCCGGTATAGGCAAAGGGCATGCGGTCGGCGTAATCTTCCAGGATCGGCGTCCCGCGATCTTCGCCAACATCGAGAGTCTCGTCGACCGAATAGATGTAGGGCACGGTGCGATTGATTCGGGTCCGCGCGACCTCGGCGCCGTCAACCTTCATCACATATTCGCCGCCCTTGCCGACTTCGCCCTTCTTGCCGTCGTAAGCGAAGTCCAGCGTGACAATATGATCGCCGGGCGTGAGTTTCTCGGCACCCGCGATGCGAATGCCGTCGCCCGGCTGCTCGGTGTTCTTGTACGCCCAGACTGGCTTGCCATCGAGCACGACGAGGCCCCAGCCGGCGAACCGGCCGCCTTGCGTGACGATGACGCCGTCTGCGCCTTCAGCGGGAACATTGAGCTTCGCGGTGATTGTGTAGGATGTGTTCTTGACCGCCGGCGCCGTGCCCTCTGGGATGCGGACCGTGCCTTGATGGTAGACGAAATGCGTGCGCCCACGCGTGAGGCTCGGGCGCTGGAAGACCGCCTCGACCGTGGCCTGCGGACTGAAGTTCAGAGGCAGCGCATTGTTGCGGCCCGCCTCGGCCCACCACAGTTCCTCCATCTCCTTGAGTTTCGCCGGCTCGGCCTTGGCGAGGTCATGGCCTTGGGAAAAGTCTTTCGTCAGATCGTAGAGCTCCCAGTTGAAGCTCTCCGGCGTGATCCCCTTGGGCTCCGGCTCCCAGGCGAAGACGAGCGGCGTGGTCGAGGCCATCCAGCCGTCATGATAGAGGCCGCGATTGCCGAACATCTCGAACATTTGCATCGTGCGCTGCGGCGGCGCCTTGGCGTCGTCCCATGTATAGGCCATCGACGTTCCATCGATCGGAAGCTGCTTCACGCCATTGATCGAATCCGGCGCCTGAATTCCGGCCGCTTCGAGAATGGTCGGCATGATGTCGGTCACGTAGTGGAACTGATCGCGCAAGCCCCCGTCACCCTTGATCCGCTTCGGCCAGCTCATCACCATGCCGTTGCGCACGCCGCCGAAATGGCTGGCGTAGCGCTTGGTCCACTGGAACGGCGTATCGAACGCCCAGGACCAGGGCACGGGCATGTGATTGTAGTACATCGGGCCGCCAAGCCCGTCCTTGATCGAATAGAGGTAGTCGAAGCTTTCCGGCGCCGCGTTGCCAAGCACCGCGATCTCATTGGCCGTCCCTTGCAGCGTACCCTCGGCGCTGCCGCCGTTGTCGCCCTCGATGAAGATGATCAGCGTATTGTCGGCGATTCCTTCTTGCGTGACCGCGTCAATCACGCGGCCGATGTTATGGTCGTCGTAGGCGAGAAAGGCGGCGTAGACCTCCGCCATATGGGAGAACAGTTCCTTGTGCCTCGCGTCGAGAGAATCCCACGCGGGCAGATTGGCCGGGCGTGGGGTCAGGATCGTGTCCCGCGGAATGATTCCAAGCGCCTTCTGGCGCGCGTAAGTCTCTTCGCGCAGCTTGTCCCATCCCTGATCGAACTGGCCCTTGAATTTCGCGATCCATTCCTTGGGCACGTGATGGGGCGCGTGCGTTGCGCCGGGCGCGTAATAGGCGAAGAATGGTTTGTTGGGCGCCAGCGAATGGTGCTCTTGAATCCAGTGGATCGCCTGATCGGCTAGATCGGAATCCAAATTGTAGGCCGCCTTCGCCGCGCCGGTCAGCTTTTCCTTAGGCTCGATGGGCGTCGTGTTCTCGAACAGCGTCGGGTCCCATTGGTCGGTGTCGCCGCCGATGAAACCGTAGAAATAGTCGAAGCCAAGTCCGGTCGGCCACAGGTCAAACGGGCCGGCGGCGCTGCTCTGCCAGCCCGGCACGTTATGGTTCTTGCCGAACCATGCCGTGCTATAGCCGTTGCCGCGCAGGATTTCGGCGATTGTGCCCGCACTCTTCGGCATCAACGAATCGTAACCCGGATAGCCGAGGCTTCGCTCCATGATGATGCCTTGATGGGCTTTGTGTTGATCGCGCCCGGTCAAGAGCGCCGCGCGCGTCGGCGAGCAGAGCGCGGTGGTGTTGAACTCGTTATATTTGATCCCCTTCGCCGCGAGCGCTTCCAGGGTGGGTGTCGGAACCGGGCCGCCGAAGGCGCTTGAGGCGCCGAAACCCACGTCGTCGGTGAGGATAAGCAGGATATTGGGCGCGCCCGCCGGCGGCTGGATCGGCTGCGGAAAATCGGGCTTCGAGTTGGCGGTCGTTCGCCCGATCTTGCCCTTGAAGACAGGGTCCGGGAACGGCAGGACGGAAATGCTCGGCGGACCTGCCGGCTTGTCGTCAGCTGTGGCGGCCTGCATCGGACCGACGATAAGGGCGCTCGCGGCGGCCAGTAAGGCGGAGATTTTCCAACCGGCCTTCTCTTTTCGAAGCATGAGCGACCCGAATTTCTGCTGCCGCCTGCGTTCATAAAAGCAGCGCGGCCATAGACCCAAGTCTACACCACCCTCGAAGGTGAGGTTAGCCGTCAGCCTTGTGGACCCGCCTCGCGCGATGCGCCGTCAGGTCAGTGGGCCGCTCAACCCTTCATGAAGGGGGCGTGCAGCGCGAGGTCGGCGGGTCCGAGGCGGTCCTTCGCCGCCCGCGACTGATGCCAGTACGGGTAGATGAGCGGTGGCTGGCTCACCTTGTCCAGACGTTCGCGCTCGTCGTCGGTGAGCTTCACGTTGACGGAAGCGAGATTGTCGCGGAACTGCGCCTCGGTGCGCCCGCCGATGATCAGCGACGCCACCGCCGGCCGGCCGAGCAGCCATGCGAGCGCAACCTGCGCCGCGGAGACGCGATGCGCTTCGCCGATCTCGACGAGTTCGTCGACGATATCCCACAGCGCATTCTCGTCCCGGACCGGCGGCTCGCCCCAACCCGCGACCTGGCGGGTTCCCTCCGGCGCCGCTTTATTGCGGCGATGCTTGCCAGATAACAGCCCCCCGGCGATCGGGGCCCACACCAGGACGGCGAGCTTCTGGTCAAGCGCAATTGGAATGAGTTCGTATTCGGCTTCGCGCGCCTGAAGCGTGTAGTGAATCTGCTCCGACACGAAGGGGATGCGGCCATCGCGGCGCGCCACTTCCATCGCCTTCATCATGTGCCAGCCTGACCAGTTCGAACAGCCAACGTAGCGCACCTTGCCTGAGCGAACGAGACTGTCGAGCGCCTCCATCGTCTCCTCGAGCGGCGTCAGGCCGTCCCACTGATGCACCTGATAGAGGTCGATGACGTCTGTGCGCAACCGCTTGAGGCTAGCCTCGCATGCGCGGATGAGATGCCAGCGTGAGAGGCCGCGATCGTTCGGCCCCTCCCCCATCGGAAAGCGCGCCTTGGTCGCGATCAGCATGCCGGGCCTGCGCTTCGGCCCCATTGCCTCGCCGATCAGCTCTTCCGATCCGCCGCCGGAATAGACATTGGCGGTGTCGATCAGATTGACGCCCGCATCGGCGACGATGTCGATCAGCTTGCGCACTTCGTCGAGTTGGAGATTGCCGACCTTGGCAAAATTCCCTTTGCCGCCAAAGGTCATCGTGCCCATCGTCAGCACCGAGACCTTGAGGCCCGAATTGCCAAGTTGCCGGTATTCCATTGTGCTTGCCTCGCTCGACGCTGTTCGGTCCTCCATGCGAACTAACATTCCAGCCGAAATGCGCAAGGCCGCCCACGCGAATAGCGCGCCTGTGAGCGGCGGGTTCGAAGCTAAGCTGTTATGGCCCGCGGGTTATCGTTGCGAAGGCGGCGATGACGATGAAGCTCAGCGCCCAGCCAAACAGAGCGAACACCACAAAGAAGAATTCCTGGCATGGGGTAAACTGATTGATTTCTGGCTTATCGAAGAACTCGACGAACTCCTTCTTTAGATTGAGCACTGGCAGGAGTCGATTGACGCTTGCGCCAAAACACCAGACAAAACATCGGACACGTCCCCAGCCATGCTTAAACTTAAGCTCAACGACGCCCTTGTTCGCACAACACCTCAAAACTACAGCACCCACAATTGACAGGATGAGAGCACAATAGAGCGCACGAAACATATAACTTCCGATGCCGTAGCCAGCACCGTATCTCAGAAGGCTCGACAAGAAGAAACTCATCCCCGAGGTCTTTTGCTCGGCCCAAACCCGCTCGTCAAAATGGATTTCGTCCGCCGCGTCGCGATTACCCGCCGCGGTAAACATTGCCTAAATTGCTCGTATGGCCAGGAACTTCGATGTGAGTCGTGTTTGATGAAATTCTCATTCCACCAGGCCGCCGAGCCAGTCGTCTCGCCGTCAGAGGGCTCGCTATTGCTTCCAAAATGTCCGAACGAAAAGCCGTCAAGTAATAATCGTTCGGGCCAAGAATCTTTGTTGTCAGGTAGGCTGCCGACATGTGCGTTGCGCAGATCTAGCTCTCCGCCTTTTGGCGCAAGCCAGGTCACTTTGGAGTTGACATCGCCCAGTTGCATAGCTCTGGCGATCGACGCTCCTCCGAGATCAACCGTATTTAGCTTGGCCCCCCCCGAAATCTATATTGCCGCCCATTTGAGTAGATGAAGCGTCAAATCGACCATCACACTTAATACCGCCAAACAGGACGTCACCATAAACGTGCAAATGTTTTAGAGTAACGTCGCCGTCAAAAACCGAATTTTGCATGTTAATTTGGCCGGCAACTGTCGAAAGCCCAAGGTCAACTTTCTTGAACCTGCTGCGGTTGGCGATCAGCGAACCTCCGAGTTGAGCCGATTCGACCCACAGATAGCCGTAAACCTGGGCTTCATTCAATTCGAGATTACGTGTGACTTTGGCACCTACCAAACGGATATCCCCGAACGTAGCTTTGTTCATGCCCTCTGAGTTCATCAACAGCGATCCGCCAACCTTAAGGGCACCTGCGCTGAGTTCTCCGGCGACACTTGCTCCTACCAGTTCGACATTGCTTGCAACTTCCGCAGCAAAAAGCTCCACATGTTTGAATTCGGCTTTATTTTCGCCGACGGAGTTCATCAACAAATCTGCCCCGACGTGCAGGCCCTCGGCATACAAGCCTCCGTCAAGGTTGGCCCCCGACATGTTGACCGGGCCTACGACCGTTGCGTACCTCAAAGTCACATTCTTGAACCTCGCCTTAATGGCGCCGGCTGGTAGCATCAGCAGTGATCCGTGGACCTCCATCTCAAAAGCCTCAAGGTCGCCCCTAACATTGACGCCAGTCATGACGAGGTCGCCATTGATTTTGGCTCCCCCGAGATTCACTTTTGCCAGGAGCGTCGCTTGTGTGAGGTCCAAATTGCTTTCGGAACGAAAAGCGAATGCGCTCCACAGGCCTAGGAACAAAGAGCCCTTAAAATCTACGGGACTGTCAGCGTGCGCGTAGTCAAGGAGCATCGCGCCTTCGAAGCGGCTGAATTGAATGCCGATCGGGCGGTCAATCGTTGCGAACTCAAGATCAACGTCGCCGACTATCTTCGCGTTGATCAGGACGATGCCCTTGTGGGGGATTATCTCGTGCAGTGAGCTTTTGGTCAGAAGATCGACGATAAAACTTGCTGGAATGGTCCGACACGGATCATCGCGCCACCGAGGATCGTCTTGGGCTCTAGGATCGAGTTCGACGCGGCAGTGTTGGCGAAAATCGGCCGGCAGACCCTGCCTGATCTGCGACCAAGCCCAGCCCTCGGGCGTGTTGACATCATCATATGGCGTCGGCGTCGGGGTATCTGCGGTCCAGGGCTGTTCAGTTCTTTAACCTTTGAGGGTCGATTTGGGATTCCCGAGGGCGGAAATGTCTGAATTTATACGCGACAACCCGAATCGGAGGTTGTCAGATGCAGGCGTCGCTGCTGAAGATTTTGCGCTCGATCCCGGACCGCCGACGGCGGGAAGGCCTGCGGTTCGATCTGGCGACGGTCCTGCTCTATTCGATCTTGGGCATGGTCGCCGGGGCCAATTCCTACCGGCAAATGCATGAATTCATTCGTATTCACCTTCAGCGCTTGAACGAAGCCTTCGGCCTTCGGTTGCCCTATTCGCCCTCCTATACCGGTTTGCGGGCGATCCTCCAGGGCGTCGATCCGACCGCGTTGGAGGCAGCGTTTCGGCAGCATGCGTCCTCGATGGAGGCTGCGCCTTCGTCGGACGGCCTGACCGCCATCGCCGTCGACGGCAAGACGCTGCGCGGCAGTTTCGACGCATTCAGCGACCGCAAGGCCACCCACATGTTGTCGGCGTTGCGGCAGGCCGACCAGATCGTGCTCGGCCATCTGATGGTCGACGAGAAGAGCAACGAGATTCCGGCTGCGCCGGAGCTGATCGAGGCGCTGGGGCTGAAAGACTGTCTGTTCACGCTCGACGCCGAGCACGCCCAAAAAAAACATTCGAGCGCGTGATCGCGTCGGGCAATCACCTGCTGACCCAGGTCAAGGACAACCAACCGAGCCTACGCCGCAAGCTCAAGCTGGGAACGGCGGGCCGTAAACCGACCGGGTCGGCCAAGAGCGAGACCTCAGGTCGCAATCGCTGGGAAACCCGCGAACTTGCGGCGTTTCCGGCCAAGGCGTGGTTCCGCCATACGCCGTGGGACGGCCTCATCAAGACCGTGCTTCGGCTCGAGCGCACGGTCTGCAAGCGCGACTCCAAGACCGGACTTTGCAAGCAAACATGCGAGACCGTCTTCTGGATTTCCTCGGCTTCCAGCCAAACGCCCGCGCGCTGGAACGAATGGATCCGCGCTCATTGGCGCATAGAGAACGGCAGCCACTACGTGCGCGACGCCGCTTTCGCCGAAGACGCTTCGCGCATCCGAAAGAACCCCGACATCGTCGCGCGCTTGCGATCGTTCGCTTACAACCTGATCCGGGCAGAAGGGGGCTCCAACATCCGCAACGCACGTTGGCGTGCCGCCCTCGATATCAATCTAATCCTCGAAATGCCCCACTTACATTGAGAACTGAACAGCCCTGATCTGCGGTCGCCGCGGAAGCAAGAAGTGATCCTAACAAGAAAATGATCGCGCTGAGGATTCGTAAGAAGTGGCAAGCACAAATCCTGCGCTCGACTGACAAGCCGCCTCCCATTGATCTACGCCTCGAATTCAACTACGTGGATTGCGCAGCTTGTGTAACCCAAAGCCCCTGTGTTGTCCTCGAAGTTCTACTGCCACCAGCAAAACCTCCAAGCGAGAGGAGCTTGAGTCTCGCGGCGCTGACGGCCGGTAGGCCCCTGAGGGCCAGGCCCCCGCGCACTTGCCGCTCGCGGAGCTTTGTGCGCATTTGTCGCCGTTCCGCCCGTCGCCTCACTTCAGGAGCTTTTCTTTGGCCCTCGCCTCGCTTCGCCGGCTCGCCTTCGCCTTCTCCGTCGCGGCCCTTGCCGCGAATAGCGCTCTTGCCGCGGGCGCCGCGCCCGAGCCCGATCGAACGGTGGACATGGCGACGGTCCTCAAGCCCGGCACGCTGCCCGAACTGACAATGGGCGACGCCTCGGGGATCCCGGTTGTCGAATATGGCTCGCTGACCTGCCCCCATTGCGCCACCTTCAGCCGCGAGATCTTTCCCGAGCTGAAGAAGGATTACATCGACACCGGCAAGGTCCGATTCATCTTCCGCGAGTTCTCGCGCAACTCGCTCGACGTCGCAGCCTTTCTGCTCGCGCGCTGCGTCGGCAATGACAAGGCGTTCGCCGCGATCGAGCTTTTGTTCAGCGAGCAGGACAAGTGGGCGTTCGTCGACAAGCCGCTCGAGCCGTTGATCGCCGCCATGCGCCCCGCCGGCCTCACCCACGATCAGGCGATGGCGTGCCTCAAGGATCAATCGAAGGCCGACGCCATGGTGGCGGTCGGCAAGCGAGCGACCGACGAGCTCAAGATGACCGGCACGCCAACCTTCGTCATCGACGGCAAGGTCTATGGCGGAGAGCTCAGCATCGACCAGCTGAAAGCGATCCTCGACCCGTTGATCAAGAAATAGCCGCTCGGTCGCCCTTCACCAAACGAGAAAGCGACGTCCGGCCAGCGCGCCGACGCCCATGCAGATAAGCGTTGCAAGCGGATACCAGGTCGCCACGAATAGCGGCGAATCGCCAGGGCAGGACGACGCGTAGACGAGCGCCGCGACGCCGGCCGAAGCCGCCCCGGCGAGCGCGCCGGTCAAAGCGGCATGGAGCGGCGCGCCGGCGCGTAGCGCGACGATGAGCGCTGCAAGGATGGGAGCGGCCAGCCTCGGAATGGTAATCGTGCAGTGCATCGCGGTGGTGCCCATCAGCCGGGACATCCACTCGCGTTGCGGCACGACCAACAATTCGACGACCACCCCGGCTGCGAGCAAAACGAAGGGCGCGATCAACCAAAGCGCGAGCGCCCTCGGCTTGGCGTCAGGGCGGGCGAGCCGCAGCGTCAACAGAAGCGACGGCAAGGCGAAGGCGAACGAGTCGACGAACTTCAGCCAAAAGCGCATCGTCATGCAGGCCGTGGCGATGTCCGGCCTTGGGCCAAGCCACAGGACATAGAGCGCCACGCTGCCGATAACGCCGATAACGAGCGCCGCCGCGACCCGCCGCCCGAGACGGATGGGCTCCGGGACCGGGTCGGCGGTCAGCGCGGCGATGAATTCGGAGGTTCTCATTTGACTGACCTGCGCCAAGCTCCGCCCGGCGACTTGAGCGCCGGATGGAGCGCCACCCTGACCGCGACCTCGGACATCGACAGGCGCTTCGCCGTCGCGGCGATCGATTGGCCGCCGAGCGAGATCACGATGTCACGCTGGCGGGGCGCAAGCGTCTCCATGAGCTTCCTCGCGTCACAGTAGCGTTCGCGGCCCTTCACCAGGCGAGAAAGCGCCGGCCGGCCAGCGCGCCGACACCCATGCAGATGAGGGTGGCGAGCGGATACCAGGTCGCCACGAACAGCGGCGAATCATCGGGGCAGTGCGAGGAGTAGAGGAGGGCCGCGATCCCCGCCGAGGTCGCGCCGGCGAGCGCTCCCGTAAGGCCTGGATGAAGGGGGGCGCCGGCGCGAAGGGCGACGATCAGCGCTGCGAGTAAGGGAGCGGCCAGCAGCGGAATCATCCGCATGCAGAACATCGAGTTATGGCCGATGAGCCGGGTGAGCCATTCGCCTTGCGGGACGACCAACAATTCCGCGACCACCCCGCAAGCGACCAAAACGAAGGGCGCGATCAGCCAGAGCGCGAGCGTCCTGATCTTGGCGTCTGGGCGCGCCAGCCGCAGTGTCAGCAGCAGTGACGGCAAGGCGAACGCGAACGAGTCGACGAACTTCAGCCAAAAGCGCACTGTCTGGGCGGCCTCGGCGATGCCCGGCCTCGGGCCCATGAAAAGCCCGTAAATCACCAGGCTGCCGATCAAGCCGATGATGAGCGCCGTCGCAATCCGCCGGCCAAGCCGGATCGGCTCGGGTATGGGATCGGCAGCAAGCACGGCGATGAGTTCGGAGGTCCTCACTGGACCGACCTCCGCCAGGCCACGCCGAGCGCCTTGAGCGCGCGATGAAGCGCCACCCTGACCGCGACCTCCGACATCGACAGGCGCTTCGCCGTCGCGGCGATCGACTGGCCGTCGAGCGAGATCGAGGTCACGATGTCGCGCTGGCGGGAGCTAAGCGTCTCCATGAGCTTCCGCGCATCGCTCAGCGCGTGCGGGTCCTCTGGCTCCGGCGCGGCCAGGAACTCCTCAAAATTTTCGAGCGGCTCGACCTTCCGCCGGCCGCGACGGCGGAGCGCGTCCACGACCTTGTGGCGCGCGATCGCGTACACCCATGGGGCGAGCGGCTGCTCGGGATCCCAGGTGTGGCGTTTGAGATGGATCGCCAACAGGGTCTCTTGCACTGCATCCTCGACGTCCGCGTCCCCGACCCCGGCGCGCGAAAAAGCGCCGCGCGCCATCGCCCGCACCGACCGGCCGATGTCCTCAAGGAGGCGCCGGTATGCGCCCTCATCACCCGCGATCGAGGCAATCATCATCCGAGACCAAGGATCGTCCGGCACACCCTTGATAGGCTGGGGGGTCATACAGGCTTCGTTTCGTTTCGTCTGCCGTTACAGATCCGGAGAAATATTTCGCTCGAAGCACGAATTCGCGCCGATGTAACATGCCCCAGCGCGTGAGCGAAGTCGCCAATGTCGTCAATTGCGAAACGAGGCTGCAATTGCGAAACGAGGCCTGGAGAAACCCATGACCGTCGCGGATCATCGTTCTCTTAGGGCGCTTGCCGCGCCGGGCGTCGGCGTCGGGTTCAAGCCGGAGCATTTCGAGGCGATCGTCGAGACCCAGCCCGAGCTTGGGTTTTTCGAAGTCCACGCGGAAAACTACATGGGCGGTGGCGGCGCGCCGCATCGCCGCCTCGACGCGATCCGGGAACGCTATCCGCTATCGCTGCACGGCGTCGGCCTGTCGATCGGCTCGCCTGGGCCGCTCGACCGCGCCCATCTTCAACGGCTCGCGGCGGTCGCCAAGCGCTTCGAGCCAATTCTCGTTTCGGAGCACCTCGCGTGGTCGACCCACGAGGGCGCCTTCCTCAACGACCTCCTGCCCCTGCCCTACACCGACGAGACGGTCGCGCGGGTGTCGGAGCATATCGACGAAGTCCAGAACGCGCTCGGTCGGACGATGCTGCTCGAAAATCCCTCGACCTATGTCGTGTTCGCTGAAAGCACGTGGGCGGAGACGGATTTCCTGCGCGAGATCGCGCGCCGGACCGGCTGCGGCCTTCTGCTCGACGTCAGCAACGTGTTCGTCAGCGCCGTCAATCACGGCTTCGATCCCGAGCTTTATCTCGCCGATTTTCCGCTTTCGGCGGTCGGCGAGATCCACCTCGCGGGCTGCGCTGACGACAGCGACAATTCCGGCCTGCCGCTGCTCATAGACGCCCACAATTCGCCGGTTCGCGACCCCGTGTGGGCGCTTTATTCCGCGACGATACGCCGGCTCGGGGTGACCCCGACGCTGGTCGAGTGGGACAACGACGTGCCCGCGTGGCCGACGCTTCTCAGCGAAGCGCGCCGAGCGGAACGTGCGATTGCCAAGACCGTACGCCTGGAGCGCGCCGATGTCATTTGAGACGACGATCGACGCTTTCGCGGCGGCGCTTGGCGAGCCTTCGGCGCCGCCGTCCGCAATGACCCACGGACGCATGGGCGCGCCCGACGCCCGCCGGTTCGCGGTCTATCGCAACAGTGTCGCGGTCGGACTGATTGGCGCGCTCGAGGCGCGCTATCCCGTCTCACGGCGGATCGCGGGCGACGACCTGTTCCGCGCGATGGCTCGGACCTTTGTGCGCGCGCATAGGCCGCGCTCGCCGGTCATGATCGCCTATGGCGGGGCGTTTCCCGAATTCGCCGCCACCTATCTCGCGGGGGTCGAGACCGCGCCGAGCCTCGCCGGCCTCGTCGACGTCGCGCGGCTCGAGAACGCCTGGGTCGAGTCCTACCACGCGGAAGACGCCGCGGCGGTGAGCGTCACCGAGCTTGCCGCGCTGAGCCCCGATTGCCTGCCCGAAACGCGGATCGCTTTTCACCCCGCAGCGCGGCTCATGCGCTTAGCTGTGCCCGCCGCCTCGGTCTGGGCTTCGTGGCAACCTGGCGCCGAGCCTGCCGCGTCAGAACCTGCCGGAGCTGAAGACGCGCTCATCACGCGTCCCGACTGCGACGTCCGCGTGCGCGTCCTGCCGCCGCTCGGCTATGATTTCGCTCTGAGGTTGCGCGAGGGCGCGACATTGGTCGAAGCCGTCGCCGCGGTGAACGACCCCGCCTTCGACTTTGGCGCCCATCTGGTCGGACTGGTCGAGTCCGGCGCCGTCGCCTCCATCATCCCGGGAAGGTCGTCATGATCGCCGACGCTGCACACGCAACCATGCTCACACCCTCCAACCCGATCGCCCGCCTCACCAGCATCGTCTTTGGGCTCGTTCCGGAATGGCTCCCGCTGCTTATCCTGCGGCTCGCGCTGGCGCGGCCTTTCTTCGCCTCGGGGCTTACGCGCTGGGACGGCTGGTTCACGCTATCGTTCGGAACGAAGATCCTGTTCTCGCAGGACTACAAGCTTCACGTCTTTGGCGCCCAGATTCCATTTCCAATGCCGGAGCTGGTGGCGGCGATGGCGAGCACGGGCGAAATCGTGCTGCCGATCCTGCTCGCGTTCGGTCTCCTCACCCGTTGGGCGGCGCTCGGCCTTTTGGGCATGACCGCAATCATCCAGCTCACCTATCCGGACGGCTGGGCGAACTTCCATCTCTACTGGGCGGCGATGGCGCTCGCGATCCTCACCTTTGGCCCCGGCGCGATTTCGCTCGACCGGCTGCTTGGCCTCGACGGTGGAGTGCGAAGCGGCCTCACCGCTTCGGATAGGCGGTAAAGACGTAATCCTTGTCGGCCACGATCGTATGGCAGGCGAAGCCGCATTTGGCGTCATGCTCCTGCGGCGGCGAGTCCTCGGTCGTGCCGGGCCTGAACGTCTCGGACGCAGGGTCATATTCGAACTGGCCGTAGCCCCAGCCGCCGCTGTCCGCGAACTTCTTGCTGTCTTTCACCATGAAATCCACGTCATGCAGCGCGCCCGGCACGATCGGCGGGCCGGGCTGGTCGTCAGCTGTCCTCGCGGTCCAATGGATTTTCGCGAATCTCGCCCCGTCGGGAAACGGCTTGCCGTTGCCCGGAATACCCGACCTGTAGGCCTCGATCAGCGCGGGATTGCCGAGGATCGTTGCAAGCCTGTCGCCGTTGTGACTGACGGCGACAACCTGCCAGTCCTCGTATCCCCGGAAGTCTCCGAAGGCGAGACCGCCCGGCACCTGCAAGGTGTACCTGTCCTGCGCGGCAATCGCCAAGCCGCCGAGCGCGGCAGCACCCGCCGCCAGCATTGTCATCAGCAAGGATCGCGTTTTCGTCACCTTTCGCCTCCCCATCCTGACGCGATGTTCGCCGGCGTTACTCGCGGCGGCTAAAGCCTGACGCGCGAGGAAGAAGGCGGCGACCCCCATCAGCCTCACAAGACTGGCACAGGAAACGAGAGGAATCTATCGCACCATGCATGGCCAATGCTCGCGCTCGCTCACGCGACAGTTTTGCGACAGAAACCGGGCCTCTGGCGCTATTGACATGGCCCAAAACGCCGTGGCTTTAAACGCCTCGAAGACGCCCGGCTTGTCCCTGTAGGAGATTTCATGACTCATTGGCCGAAGCACGGGCGCATTACTGGCCCGATCGTGATGATCGGCTTCGGATCGATCGGCAAAGGAACATTGCCGCTGATCGAGCGTCACTTCGAGTTTGATCCTGACCGCTTCGTCGTCATCGATCCCGATGATTCCGACCGGAAGCTCCTGGATGACCGCGGCGTGCGCTTCGTGCACGAAGGCCTCACGCGCGACAATTATCGCGACGTGCTGACCAAATATTTGACCGCGGGCCCCGGCCAGGGTTTCTGCGTCAATCTGTCGGTCGACACCTCGTCGCTCGATCTCATGCGCCATTGCCGCGAACTCGGCGCTCTCTACGTCGACACCGTCGTCGAGCCTTGGCCGGGCTTCTATTACGACAAGTCGCTCGGCAATGAGTCGCGCACCAATTACGCCTTGCGCGAGACGGTGCTCGCCGAGCGGCGCAAGAATCCGGGCGGCTCGACCGCGATCTCATGCTGCGGCGCCAATCCGGGCATGGTGTCGTGGTTCGTGAAGCAAGGGCTCGTCAATCTCGCCAAGGACCTTGGCGACAAGGCTCCGGAGCCAAAAAGCAAAGAGGAGTGGGCTCGCCTCGCGCAGCGCCTCGGCGTCAAAGGCGTGCACATTGCCGAGCGCGACACTCAACGCGCCAAGAGCCCGAAGCCGCGCAACGTCTTCGTCAACACCTGGTCGGTCGAAGGTTTTCTGTCGGAGGGCATGCAGCCAGCCGAACTCGGCTGGGGCGCCCATGAGAAATGGGCGCCGGCCAACGCGGGCTACCACAAGGCTGGCTGCGGCGCAGCGATCTACATCAACCAGCCCGGCGCCAATACGCGCGTGCGCTCGTGGACCCCGACCGCGCGCGCGCAGTTCGGGTTTCTCGTCACCCACAACGAGGCGATCTCGATCGCGGACTATTACACCGTGCGCGACGACAAGGGCGAGCCGGCCTACCGGCCGACGTGCCACTACGCCTATCATCCATGCGACGACGCGGTGCTAAGCCTGCACGAACTGTTCGGCCGCGCCGGCGAGATCCAGAGCGCGCACCATATTCTGGGCGAGGCCGAGATTCTTGACGGCATCGACGAATTGGGCGTGCTTCTCTACGGTCACGCCCGCAACGCCTATTGGTACGGCTCGCAGCTCTCGGTCGAGGAGACGCGCGCGCTCGCGCCCTACCAGAACGCGACCGGCATGCAGGTGACGTCGGCAGTGCTGGCCGGCATGGTTTGGGCGCTCGAGAACCCGAAGGCGGGAATTGTCGAGGCCGACGAGTTGGACTTCCGGCGGTGCCTTGAGGTTCAGACGCCCTATCTTGGCCCGGTCGTCGGCGTCTATACGGATTGGACGCCGCTCGTGGGTCGCCCTGGCCTCTTCCCTGAGGACATCGACCAGGGCGATCCTTGGCAGTTCAAGAACGTGCTGGTGCGATAGACCCCACGACGCGAGCCTTATGCAGCCAGTTGGTGCGACTCGGAGCGTGTGAGTGCGGCGCCAACCGCCTTGCGCGACACGCCGATGAGCGCGTGAAGGCCGTCAGCGACGGCGACGCCGAGGCCGGAAGGACCGTAGCGGTTCAAGGGCGCAAGCTGTGCGCGGAGATCGCACACGAGGAGCGGCGAAACCGACCGCTCTCCGTGGCGATCGGTATTTGATGGGCAAAGCATTTTGGTTCTGGTCTTTTCTTATTCGTGTTCATCCAGCTCAAGCGCTGGACAGATGTACAGATGGGGTGCATGGCTCTGATTTCAATGCTGGCGTATTATGTGATTAGGCCTCCCCGTGAGGGGTGAGATTGGACCGGCCTTCTCTAACGGCCCTCTCGCCGCTCTCCTAAAATCAAGGCCCGGCAAGAATTTTCAGTTCGACCAGCCGCCGGCCAATCGCCCGCCCCAGATCGTCCTCCGTCCGCCCAGCGGCCTTGATGCGGCCGACATAGGGAAAGTTGATCGTCCCGTCTGGCTCGACGCGCGTGGTCGTGTCCAGTTCCGGATGGTCGATGATGCGGATGGCGACCACGTCCGAGGCTGTCAAAACGCGGCCGCCGCTTCCCGCCGCAACCGCCCCTGTCGCGGCGAAGAGCAGAGCGCTTGTTACGATCGTGTGGCGAACAAAGCTCAGGTGGCCGCCCCGCTCCGCGCTGTGCGCAACCGTTCGGCATAGACGTTGATGATCAGCGCGATCAGCAGGATCAGGCCGCGGATCAGGATCTTGAGGAAGCTGTCGATCTTGACGTAGTCGAGGCCGTTGTTGAGGACGCCGAGCACGAACAGGCCGACGATCGTGTTGCCGATGCCGCCGCGCCCGCCGAACAGGCTGGTGCCGCCGACCACCACGGCGGCGATGGCGTCGAGCAGGAACGTGTCGAACTCGTTCTGCTGGGCGCTGCCGAAATAGGCGACGCCGACCATGCCGGCGAATCCTGAGCACACGGCCGAGATCACCATCACCGCGCCGACGACGAAGCGGACGTTGACGCCCGAATATTCCGCCGCCTCGCGGTTGCCGCCGACCATGTAAACATAGCGCCCGAAACGCGTGTAGGTCAGCACGAGATGGGCGACGAGCAGCAAGACCGCGGCGACGATGATGATCCACGGCAGGCCGAAGAGCGTCTTGGATCCAAGCGTCAGAATGAGTGGGGGGACCGAATAAGCGATCTGGCCGCGCACCAGAACCGCTGATATGCCAGCGCCGATCTGCATCATGGCGAGCGTCATGATGAAGGACGGGATGCCGATGCGGGTCACGCCGAAGGCGGTAAGCAGCCCAAGCGCGCCGCACGCCAAGAGGGCCAGAATGATGGCGATGGCGCCTGGCATCGGCAGATTGGCGATGTTCACGTAGTCGGGCTGCAGCGTGAAATACGTGAGCACGATCGCGGTGGCGTTGGCGATCGCGCCGACCGAGAGGTCGATCTCCGCCGTGAGAATCACGAAGGTCAGACCGACGGCCATGATCGCGGTAATCGACACCTGCTGGAGGATGTTCTCCAGATTGCCGATCGAGGCGAAACTCGGGCTCGCGATGCTGAAGAAGGCGACGAGCGCGATCAGGGTTATGAAGGGCGCGATGTTGCGCAATTGATCGCGCAGGAAATCGCCCAGACGAAAGGCGCGTGTGGATCCGGCCTCAGCGCTCTGCATATCCATATGCGACTTAATCCTATCGTCAGGCGGCGGCGAGCAGCCGATCCTTGCTGATCGCTTCGTCAGCGAATTCGTGCGCGATCTCGCCCTTGCGCATAACCAGCACCCGGTCGGCAAGCGAGAGCACGGTTTCCGGCTCTGTGGAAAAGACGACGATGGCGATGCCCTGATCGCGCAAATGCCGCACGATCCTGACGACATCCTCCTTGGCGCCAACGTCCATGCCCCGCGTCGGTTCAGCCAGCAGGAGAATCCGGGGCGGATGGGTCAGCCATTTCGCCAGCGCGACCTTCTGCTGATTGCCGCCGGAGAGACCGCCGAGGCGCCATTCGACATCGGGCGGACGGACGTCGAGATTCTTGACCTGAACCTTGGCGATCTCCCGCTCGCGGTCCGGCTTCAAGAGCCATTTTGACAGGCGCTCGAGGACGGCAATGGAAACATTCTTGTACACGGGCTCGTCGCCGAACAGCATCGTGCGGCGGCTCTCGGCGACATAAGCGACGCCCGCCTTCTTGGCCGCCGTCGTGCTCTTCAGCGTCGTCATTTTGCCGTCAATCTCAAGCGCGCCGCTCCCGGGGCGATACTTCCCGAACAAAGTCCGCGCCAATTCGAGCTGCCCGCAGCCCATGAAACCGTAAATGCCGAGAACCTCGCCGGCGCGCGCCTCGAATGTGAGATTGCGATAAGAGGGCGAGAACGTCAGATCTTTTGCCCGCAGCACGACCGGCGCCTCGGGGCGGCTATTGAGCTTGATCTCTCCGAGGTAACTTTCCTCGAGCTCCTCGCGACCCGTGCCGATCATGCGCTCGATGATCCAGGCCTTGTCGATCGCCGGGGTGACCTCAGCCGTCTCCACCTTGCGCCCGTTGCGGAAAATGGTGATCGCGTTCGAGATCTTGAGAATGTCGTCGAGGAAATGCGAGATGAAGATGATGCTTCGACCTTTTTCGCGCAGCTTCGCGAGGACGCCGAACAACCTTTCGATCTCGGGGGGCGACAAAGCGGAGGTCGGCTCGTCCAGGATGATGATGCGCGCGCCGGAGAACAGAACGCGCGACAGCTCGACGAGCTGCTGCACCCCGATCGGGAAATCGCCGAGTCGCGCACGCGGATTGATGTCGAGCCCGAGGTTCTTGAGCTCTTCCGCCGCGCGCTCGGCCATCCGCCGCCAGGTGACAATGCCCAGTCCATTCACGGGCTGGCTGCCGAAAAAGACGTTTTCGGCGACGGTCAATTCCGGAGCGACGCTGAGCTCCTGATGCACCATGCCGATGCTTGCCGCCAAGGCGTCGCGCGTCGAACGGAAATGAACTTCCTTGCCCTCGACGCGCATTGTGCCCGAATTGGCCGAATGGACGCCGGCGATGATCTTCATCATCGTGCTTTTGCCGGCGCCGTTCTCGCCGGCCAGACCATGGATCTGACCGGCGTTCAGCGCGAAGTCGACATTCCGAAGCGCCTGGACGCCGCCAAACGACTTCGAAATGTCAGTCAGTTCGAGCAGCGCCATCGGGCTTCGATGACGTTAGATGAGGAACTGCTCCTCCATCCACAGCATCCCGGCGGCGTTCAACTTGGTGACCACCGGCCCGTCCGTGACGATGTTCTTGGGGATCCCGGCCTTGGCGCCCTGAAGCACGGCCTGTACGCCGGCGACGATCGACCCGCCATGGATGCGGCAGGACGGGTTGCGGACGGTCGCGAGCATCTGGCCCGCCTCGACCGCCTTGATTGCCGGCGGCATGGCGTCGCAACCGCCGATCTTGATGTCGGTGCGTCCCTTCGCCTGCATCACCTTGTAGGCGGCGAGCGCCATGTCGTCATTGTGGAAGTAGGCCGCGTCGATCTTCGGATACTTCGTGAGCAGCGTCTCCCAGATTCGCGCCACCTTGGTCACGTCCCAGTCTGCCGGCTGCTCGTCGAGCACCTTGAGCTTCGGGTATTTCGAGACGACGGAGTGGAAGCCCTTGGCGCGGCCTTGCGCGCCAGTGTGGCCGAGCGCGCCCTGAGTCATAATGATATTGCCTTCGCCGTTGATGGCGTCGACGAGCGCCTGGGTGACCGATGCGCCCATGAATTCATTGTTCGGCGCGAGCAACGTCAGGACTTTGATCGTGTCGAGCGGCGCGATCAGCGTGTCCATATCGATGACCGGAATTCCGGCGTCGATCATCTTGTTGACCGGCGCGGTCAGGGTGCCGATTCCGAATGCCTGGATGGCGACGAAATCCCACTTCTGCGAGGCCATGTTGTCGATCGCGGCGCGTTGCTTGACCGCGTCGAGCTGACCGTCGAACCAGGTCACGTCGACGTTGAACAGCTTGCCCCAATATTCGGCCGCCTGCTTGCCCTGCGCGCACCAGGTCGCCTGCAATCCGGCGTTGGAGAATGCCGCCTTGAGCGGCTTCGGCGACATTCCGGCCGCCTCGGCCAGTGCCGCGGAAATAAACGGGTTGACGCCCAATCCGCCGAAAAGAGCGGCGGCCCCAGCGCCCATGGCCGCAGCCTTCATCAGCTTGCGGCGATCGTCCGATACCAATTTCTCGTCAGTCATAACTTCCTCCCTGCGATCCGGCGTTCCTCGCCGTCGTCGCGTGGGCGGACCATGCCATAGAACGTTATTGCGATACAACCCGAACGCGCACGGGAAATGTGGCTGCGTTACTGACGAAGGGCATGAATGTCGCCGCGGACAAGCGCATTTCCGCTCGAAAGCAGGTAAAATGCGATTGTATTATGCGCGCAAGGCCCGACTCGACGCCGCTGCAGCGACGTCCTCAGATGATTCTACCGCGTGATTCTTGGCCTCGGCGGCCGGGAGAGCCGCATCGCCAGCGCGAGCCCGAGGACAACGCCGACCGCCAGCGCGGTCACAGAACGGCTTGGCGTCTTCTGGAAGCGAACGCCATTCTGGTCGATCACGATGAAGCCCAAAGGCCTTGCCGTCATGCCGCCGCCGACGCCTTTGGCTATAAAACCGTCGCCTCCGGCCAGACCAAAGCGCGCGCTTGCGACAGGAATCACGGTTGTTCCGCTATCGACGATAGGTGAACCGAATACGGCCGTCGCGTTCGCCTTCTTGCCAATCGTTTCGGCGAGTTCGGCAAGCGTCGGCGAAATGTCCTTCTCCAAGGCTTCCACGTCCGCGTCGGTCAAGCGCCCCATGCGTCCATCTCCTTATCCAGTTAACAGGAGAAACTCGGCAGAGACCCTTTTGATCCATTTCAATCTGCCAGTCGGGCTCTCCCAGGCGTACGGTCGTCTGATAACGCGAACCAACTCACAGGCGATGAGGAACCATGGCGACCCATCTTGCAGAGATTAAATGGGCGGCGAAGGAGAGCGGCGAGGACTTCCTCAAGGGCCGGTTCAGCCGCGCGCATACGGTAAGCTTCGACGGCGGGACGGAGGTTCCGGCCTCGGCTTCGCCCCATGTTGTCGGCAAATGGGCGGTCGAGGCCGCCGTCGACCCGGAGGAGATGCTGGTCGCCTCGCTCTCGAGCTGCCATATGCTTTCATTCCTGCATCTGGCGCGGATGGCGGGCTTCACAATAACCGCCTACGAAGACAGCGCGCAAGGAACGACCGAGGAAATCGCGCCGGGCCGACTGGCGGTGACCAAGGTGAAGCTCCGGCCAAAAATCGAATGGGCGAGCGCCGCGCCCTCGAAGGAGGAGCTCGACCGCCTCCACCACCAAGCTCACGAAATCTGCTTCATCGCCAATTCGGTGAAGACGCAGGTGACGGTGGAGTAGGCGAGCCACTGACTTGCGGCGCCCGGCTATGGCGCGAAGGCGACAAGGGCTCGCCTGTCGAGACGGGCGTCCCGCCCCCCTTGTGGTGGCGGGACAGGGTGGGGGGTCGCGCCATGCCCGTCCGATTAAGGACTTTCACGCGAAGCCTCAGACGCAACTCGACCAGCGCCGAGCGGCGCCTATGGCAAGGGCTCCGGCGCGAGCAAGTCGCGGGCTTCCGGTTTCGTCGCCAGGTTATCCTTGGCGGCTTCATCGCCGACTTCGCCTGCTTCGAGGGGCGCATGATCATCGAAATCGACTGCGCCACCCGCTCGGCCTCGCTCGCCGCACAAGGTTATGACGTTCTGCGCTTCACAAACGACGATGTCTTTCGCAACCTCGAAGGCGTGCTGAGACGGTTACTATGAGGCTCGTTGTTTTAAGGCCGCGCAGTGACGATTCTGCGGGAGAATCGGCAGGTCACCGTCAGGTAGGCTGTCGGTCAGCCTCGGAATGCCGAGCCCGGGCGGCTCAGCACCCCTTACAGATGCTATTATCGATGGCGTTATCCTGTTGCTGAATCTTGCGATCGAGCGCGGTCGGTCCCGACCCTTGAGGAACGCCTGGCTGGGGGACGGTCGCGCCGGTCGGCGCCAGATAGTCCTGATCCAGAAGATGGCCCGGCGCGGGTTTGCCGAGCTCCGGCGCGATAAGTTTGTTGTCTTGCCCGAAGACCGCGCCGCCCGCAGTCGTCGCGAGCAGGAAGGCGGCGACGATTGTCAATTTTGCCATGATCTAAACCCTCGCCTATGAGGACGCCAACGCAGCTCAGATCGCTCTGGTTTGCCTTGGTTTCAAGCGCCCGACAAGGTCAAATGTCGGTGAGACACGCCTGTCGTTTCCAGCAAACATGGCGAGCTCGCTTCGAACAGTCTCGGAACCGCAGCCGTTGACAAGCCCTGATCGGGCGACGAAACGTCCCGCGCTTTTAATTTCAGGATAGCCCATGACCGACGTCCGCCTTCAGACCCAGATCGAAAAGGTCTTCGAAGATCGCGCCAAGATCAATTCGGCGACGAAGGGCGACGCGCGTGATGCGGTGGACGAGGCGCTCGATCTGCTTGACCGCGGCAAGGTGCGGGTGGCGGAGAAGCTGCCCGGCGCGACCGGGCCGAATTCGTGGAAGGTCAACCAGTGGCTGAAGAAGGCGGTGCTCCTCAGTTTCCGCCTCAACGACAATGCCCTTATTGACGGCGGACCGGGCCAAGCGAACTGGTGGGACAAAATCCCCTCGAAGCTGGAAGGTTGGGGCGAGAATCGCTTCAAGGAAGCCGGCTTCCGCGCCGTTCCGGGCGCGATCGTGCGGCGCTCGGCCTTCATCGCCCGCGACGTCGTGCTGATGCCGAGCTTCGTCAATCTCGGCGCCTATGTCGATGAGAAGACCATGGTCGACACCTGGGTCACGGTCGGCTCATGCGCGCAGATCGGCAAGAACGTGCATCTCTCCGGCGGCGTCGGCATTGGCGGGGTGCTCGAGCCGCTGCAGGCCAACCCGACCATCATCGAGGACGATTGCTTCGTCGGCGCGCGCTCGGAGGTCGTGGAAGGCGTCATCGTCGGCCAGGGCGCGGTCCTATCGATGGGCGTTTTCATCTCCGCCTCGACCAAGGTCATCGACCGGACCACCGGCGCCGTCCACATCGGCCATGTGCCGCCCTATTCCGTGGTGGTGCCGGGCGCCCTCCCCGGCAAGCCGCTGCCCGACGGTTCGCCCGGACCATCCCTCTATTGCGCCGTGATCGTGAAGACCGTCGACGCCCAGACAAGAGCGAAGACGGGCATCAACGAGTTGCTCAGGGAGTGAGGGGCGGGCGGGCGCGAATTGCGCGCTGAAGCCTAGTGCGTACTTGCGAATGTCATCGCGTGGAGGCCGGAGGCCGACGCGGCGATCCGGTAGGCCGTTAGCGCCTCATCTCGTTCCCCGTACGGCTGCTTGGGCGCATCCTTAAAGTACAATTTGCTGTAACGCCGGCTTCATCGGCAGGCGCCGTGCAAATAAGCGCAAGTAAACGCTAGTAAACGCTAGTAAACGCTAGTAAATTTGCTTGCATTTACTAGCGTTTATTTTTTCGAAACGAGACTTTTCAATGGGTTACAGCCGTTTGGAGTAAAAACTTTCTCTGTCCTCAGTCTGCTATTCACACCGCCTGAGCGATATACCCCTTCCCGTTCCTAGCAGCATCCGCATACATTCCGATCTTGGTTTCGCGACAGGAAACGGTATAACACTGATTCCGTTTTGATGGAAGAGATTGTTTGCATTTCTGATTCCCGTGCAATTCGGCCTCAGTTCCGACGAATCGGATTTGTAGACCGCATAGAAGTGTTCTTTGAAGTGTCTTTCTCGACAGCGTGTTGAAGGAGATAGCGAAACGCGACCGAGGGCTCATCTTGTGTCGTGGCGACGCGTGGACATTTCCGAGCCGCCAAAGCCGCTCCGTGGTGGCGGTTTTCAGCTGGGCCGATCGGCTGGCCAAACCGCGTATGCAACCTAGGGGGAACCTGATGGCCGAGTTCTCCCGCGCGTCGACCAAGCGCTCCTCCGGCCGCCGGTCTCCAAAATGAAGGCGCCCATGCGGTTTCCCGTCATCCTCGCGGTCGCGGCGTTCGCGCTTGCCGGCTGCAACGCCAATCAGGCGGTCAACCCCTCATCGCAGCCGCCCTCCCAGGTCTTCGCCGGCCATTACGAGGACACCAACCCCTACAATCCCATCAGCTACGCGCAGAACAACACCGGACGCGGCGGCCGCTGAGCGCCGGTCGCGAAGGCCGACGGCGCCGTCTGTCATTGAACTGGAGGATGCGAATTGCGGATCCCGATCGTTCTCACCTTTGTGGCGCTCGCGCTCGCCGGCTGCAACGCCAATCAGGCGAACCTCTGCGCGAACGATCCCACCAGCAATCCCTACAATCCCTCCAGCTACGCGCAGAACAACGTCGGGATTGGCCGCTAAAAGTCGGTAGGCGACCAACGCCAGACCCTCGATCCTGTCAAAGAGCGAAGTTCGCTAGAGATGGAGGCTGGAGACGAATGCTCAGCGATGCGAATTTCTGAGATGCACGCGCGCGCCGTTGACACGGATGGTAAGCCAGAAGACAAGTTCGAGAACTGATCGTCTCTCTTCAGTCTGCAGCGGCTACCCTCAATGGACGCGGACGTTTTCATTTCCTACGCGAGAAAGGATAGGGACTACGCAGACGCTATCGCCACAGCATTGAAAGCAGCGGGTCTGCGCGTTTGGTGGGACGCGGATCTATTACCAGGGCTGTCGTTCGAGCGGCAGATTATGGAAGCGCTGAATAAGGCTCCGATCGTCGTCGCACTTCTCTCGCCAGGTTCGATTCAAAGCTCGTGGGTCAACGCAGAGATCAGGTTTGCGATAGAGGATCGCCTGATCGTTGCACCCGTCCTGGTCGATGGGCTTCGGCCCGAACAGCTTCCCGCGGACCTTGCGAAGACCCAGGCGCTCATCCTCGACGACGCGAGACAGAAAGACTCCGCAAGGGAGATTGCGGAGCGGCTCAAGGCGCTACTGAAAACCGTACCGCGCGTGGACGTCGATGCCGACGCGGGCCGGCGCCTCGCCCAGGCATCCGCCGAGACTGCCCGCGAGGCCTCGACAGTCTCCTCAGACAACGGTAGCGCTGGACCGCCAGAATCCATCTTTGTCGTTCACGGCCACGACGACGAAATGCTGCTGGAACTTACTTCGGAACTGAAGCGGCTGCGGATTAAAGCCGTTGTCTTGAAGTGGGTGCGAACCTCGGACGACAACCTGTTCGCCAAATTCAAAGCGATCGCTGACAAAGCGAAACACGCGATCGTGCTGATTAGCGGAGACGACGTCGGCACGTCGCTCCATGAATTCACTCATCCAGCGGGGGGCCCGTCGCGGCTCGAATTTCGAGCCCGGCAAAATGTCATCCTGGAATTGGGCTATTTTTACGGGAAACTCGGCGAGGAGCAAGTGTTCGTATTCCGAAGGACCCCTCCGGTAACCGAAAGGGTCGTCAATAAGTTCGAGGAACCTTCCGATCTTGCCGGCAGGATCTTTGAGGACTTTGGCGACACTTGGCGCGATGTGCTCCGCGAAAAACTCAAAGATGCGGGATTTGTTCTCCTTGAGCAGGCCGAGACTGGAGACGGGTGACGACCCAGCTCAGTGGAAGTGGAAAAAGTCCGCAAGGATCTTGAAAAGTTCGCGAGCGGATCTCTCGTCCAGTTGTATGGATTGGCTCTTCTTGCCGGGCATCTCCCGCACGGCGCGGCCGTAACTGTCGATTTGCATGAATCTTCTCCCGTCCCTTTCGAACATCGTGTACGTGGCATCGATAGCGTCGTGGATGGAGTTCCGATCCATCCTCTTTTCTTCAAAAGACTTGATGAGCGCCATAGCCCTCGCCCCCGCGAAACTCGACCACCGCCATCTCTCAGGCGGCCTGCTCCCCAACCTCGACATAACCCGCCTGGCTCGACGGCTTAGGGATCGACAAGCCGTCCTCGTGCATGCCTTCGAGATGAAATTCGATAACTTCGCGGATTTCCGACTTTACTTCCTTCGCCGTGTCCCCGACCGATACGCAGCCGGGCAAATCCGGAACGTACGCCGAGTAGTTCCGCCCGCCTTTCTCGATCACAACAGCGTAACGCATCGGGTCAGTCCTTGAGGTCGGCTGCATCGTCATGGCCGAGCAGAAGCTAAGGTTCGTGTGGCAATCTGACCGTAACGCTGAAGACTATCGAATATCACATATGCGATAGGAAGGTCTCTGCACTCGGACTGCTGACCGTCAAAGTCAGCGCTAAAGTCGGAACCAAAGGCACCCGGGGGCTTCTCGCAATGATGGGCTTCGCAGCAGCGGAAATCCAAACTGCGCTCAGCAATGTAAGAAATGCCAAAACGAGCCCAATTCGTTTTGACAACGAGCGCGGCGGATTTAGAGTCGTGTCAGTCATCCGTTACTTCTCTTTGCTGTACGTCACGAGCACCCCGTCGTGCCGCCGCAGGTGTCGCACTTGAGGCACGTGCCGTTGCGGACCATGGTGAAATTGCCGCATTCGGGGCAGGATTTGCCGACGTCCTTACCCCGTCATGGCCGGGCTTGTCCCGGCTATCCACGCGGCGCCGTCGTGCCTTTCCACAGATATCTATCGATCCGACGTTTTCGTACACACCGCCAATCCGGATTGACCCTAAACGCCGATCGAATCTTCCAACCCTGTTGGTCGTCACGCCGTAGCCTTCGCCAGACATTGGCGCGTTATTGCGTGGATGGCCGGGTCAAGCCCGGCCATGACGGCTTGCTTGGGACCGGCTCATGCAGTCTGCTCGCTAACCTCGACATAGTCCGCCTGGCTCGACGGCTTTGGGATCGGCAAGCCATCCTCCCGCATGCCTTCGAGATGAAATTCGATCGCTTCGCGAATTTCGGCCTTCACTTGCTCCGCCGTGTCACCGACGGATACGCAGCCGGGCAAATCCGGAACGTAGGCCGAGTAATTCCGCTCGCCCTTCTCGATCACGACGGCGTAACGCATGGGGTCGTTCCTTGAGGCCAGCCGCTTCGTCATGGGCGCCCCCGGACTGTGATCCGGGGGTGACCCGGCCATCCACGCGGCTCGGCGGCGCCCCCATTCAATCATTGATTCAACGTCTCATACAAATCCAGCCATCCCGGATTCGATTCCAAAATCAAGCGCGCCTTCCAGGCGCGGGGCCAATGCTTGATGTTCTTTTCGCGCTGGATTGCGTCGGTGATGCGCTCGTAATGCTCCATGTAGACTAGGCGCTTGAGGCCATAGCGCTTGGTGAAGCCAGGCACGATCCCTTCCCGATGTTTATAGGCGCGCCGTTCGATGTCGGAGGTCACGCCGGTGTAGAGAGTACCGTTCGGGCGGTTGGTCATGATATAGACCCAGCCGCCGGACATTCGCACGTCACCGCGTGGATGGCCGGGTCAAGCCCGGCCATGACGAATTGAGCATCAGCTGCACCCCGTGGTCCCGCCGCAGGTGTCGCACTTCAGGCACGTGCCGTTGCGGACCATGGTGAAGTTGCCGCATTCGGGGCAGGATTCGCCGACGTAGCCTTTCATCCGCGCTTCGGCGCGCTTCTCGGCGACGGTTTCGGCTTGCGGCGCGAGGCTCGAGCCGATGGCCGGCGCAGCGCGCTCGGCCAACTCGCCCTTGAGCGCGGTCGCGCCTTGCACGAAAGGCCCATGCGCGCTTGACCCGCCGACGGACTGAAGCGTGGGCGAATCCCCTGCCCCGCTTCGCACCAGCATCAGCTTGTCGCCTGGCCGCGAGCGCAGGAGGCCCTTGGACACGACGGAAGCCACGGCGGTGGCGGGCGGCGCGTACCCTTCGCTTGAACCCGGCGCCCGATCCTGTTCAACGCCCCCGCCAAGCACCGTCGAGCCGATCTCGTCGGGCGCGATATGGGCGAGGTCGTTGCGGCCGAGATAGGAGATGGCGAGCTCGCGGAAGATATAGTCGAGGATCGAGGTCGCGTTCTTGATTGCGTCATTGCCCTGGACCAGGCCCGCCGGCTCGAACCGGACGAAGGTGAAGGCCTCGACATATTCCTCGAGCGGCACGCCGTACTGAAGGCCAAGCGAGATGGCGATGGCGAAATTGTTCATCAGGCTTCGGAAGGCGGCGCCTTCCTTGTGCATGTCGATGAAGATCTCGCCCAGGCGCCCGTCCTGATATTCGCCGGTGCGCAAATAGACCTTGTGCCCGCCGACGACGGCCTTCTGCGTATAGCCCTTGCGGCGATCGGGCAGCCGTTCGCGCTCGCGCAGGCGCTCGACCCGCTCGACCACGCGCTCGACGATTCGCTCAGCCACCGCCGCGGCGCGCGCGGGCGCGTTGAGCGCGACCAGCGTCTCGACCGAGTTGTCGTCCTCCTCGTCGCTCTCGATCAATTGCGAGTTGAGGGGCTGCGAAAGCTTCGAGCCGTCGCGATAAAGCGCGTTGGCCTTGAGGCCGAGGCGCCAGCTGAGCATGTAGGCGTCCTTGCAATCCTCGACCGAGGAATTGTTGGGCATGTTGATGGTCTTCGAGATCGCGCCGGTGATGAACGGCTGCGCCGCCGCCATCATGCGGATGTGGCTCTCGACCGAGAGATAGCGCTTGCCAATGCGCCCGCAGGGGTTGGCGCAATCGAACACCGCGAGATGCCCGGACTTGAGATAGGGCGCGCCTTCGAGCGTCATCGCGCCGCAGGCGAAGCTGTTGGCGGCCTCGATCTCGGCCTTGCTGAAGCCGAGCGCGGTCAGAAGATCGAAACCCGGCGCGTCATAACGCTCGGGCGTAATTTTCAGCGCTTGCGCCAGCGTCTCGACACCGAGCGTCCATTTGTTGAAGACGAAGCGGATGTCGAACGCGCCGGCGAGCGCCGCCTCGACCTTGTCGATCGACTCCTGCGGGAGGCCCTTGGCTTTCAGCGCCGCATGGTTGACGCCCGGCGCATGCGCAAGCGTCGCCCGGCCGACCGCGTAAGCGACGATGTCGCCGATCTGCTTCTCGTCATAGCCAAGCGTGCGCAGGGCCTCGGGCACGGCGCGGTTGATGATCTTGAAATAGCCCCCGCCCGCGAGCTTCTTGAATTTCACCAGCGCGAAGTCAGGTTCGATGCCGGTCGTGTCGCAATCCATGACGAGGCCGATCGTGCCAGTCGGCGCGATGACCGAGACCTGCGCGTTGCGATAGCCATGCGCCTCGCCGAGTGCGAGCGCATCGCCCCACGCAGAGCGCGCGGCTTGGCTGAGCTCCGCCCATTCCGGGCCGGAATTGGCGAGCTCGGCATGGTCGAGCGGGGTCGGGGCGACGGAGAGTTTCTCGTAGCCCGCAGCTTCGCCGTCGGCGGCGCGCTTGTGATTGCGGATCACGCGCAGCATCGCTTGCGCGTTCGCCTTGTGGCCGGGGAAGGTTTCGCTCTTGGCGGCGATCTCGGCCGACGTCGCATAGGCGCGGCCGGTGAGGATGGAGGAGAGCGCGCCGCAGATGGCGCGCCCATGATCGCTGTCATACGGAATGCCCGACGACATGAGCAGGCCGCCGATGTTGGCGTAGCCGAGGCCGAGCGTGCGGTAGTCGTAAGAAAGGCGCGCGATCTCCTTCGAGGGGAATTGCGCCATCGCGACCGAGATTTCGAGCGTCAGCGTCCACAGACGAATCGCGTGCTCGTATCCCTTGACGTCGAACGCCTTGGTCGTCGTATCGCGGAACTGCAGCAGGTTGAGCGAGGCCAGATTGCAGGCCGTGTCGTCGAGGAACATGTACTCCGAGCAAGGGTTCGACGCGCGGATCGGGCCCGAACTCAGGGCAGGTGTGCCAGTCGTTGATGGTGGTGTGATATTGGAGGCCCGGATCGGCCGAGGCCCATGCGGCGTAGCCGATCTTCTCCCATAGATCGCGGGCTTTCAGCGTCTTCGCAACCTTGCCGTCGAGACGGCGGATGAGATTCCAATCGCCGTCACTCTCGACCGCCTGCAGGAACGCGTCGGTCAGCCGCACGGAATTGTTCGAGTTCTGGCCCGAGACGGTGAGGTAGGCCTCCGACTCCCAATCGGTGTCGTATTCCTCGAAGTCGATCTTCGTATAGCCCTGGCGGGCGTATTGGATGACCTGCTTGATCACGCCGTCCGGCACGTCGTCGCGGCGCGCGGCCTTGACCTCGCGTTTTAAGGCCGGGTTCTTTTCGATCGTGAAGCAATCGTCGCCCGAGCCTTCGCAATTGAGACAGGCTTTCAGGATCGCCTTCAAATGGCGCTTGACGATCTTCGAGCCGGCGGCGAGCGCGGCGACCTTGCGCTCTTCCCGCACCTTCCAGTCGATGAACGATTCGATGTCCGGATGATCGGCGTCGACGACCACCATCTTCGCCGCGCGGCGCGTGGTGCCGCCCGACTTGATCGCGCCCGCCGCGCGGTCGCCGATCTTCAGGAACGACATGAGGCCGGACGAGCGACCGCCGCCCGACAGCTTTTCGTTCTCGCCGCGCAGCAAGGAAAAGTTCGAGCCGGTGCCGGAGCCATATTTGAACAGGCGCGCCTCGCGCACCCACAGGTCCATGATCCCGCCCTCGTTGACGAGATCGTCGGCGACCGACTGGATGAAGCAGGCGTGCGGCTGGGGATGTTCGTAAGCCGACTTCGACTTCACAAGCTTTCCGGTCTCGAAGTCGACGTAATGATGGCCCTGGCTCGGCCCATCGACCCCATAAGCCCAATGCAGGCCGGTGTTGAACCATTGCGGCGAATTGGGCGCGGCCATCTGGCGCGCGAGCATGAAGCGCATCTCGTCGTAATAGGCGCGCGCATCGTCTTCGCCGTCGAAATAGCCAGCCTTCCAGCCCCAATACGCCCAGGCGCCGGCGAGACGGTCGAACACCTGCTTCGCCGAGGTCTCTGAGCCCATACGCTCGTCCTTGGGCAGCGAGCTCAACGCCGTCTCGTCGGGAACCGAGCGCCACAGGAAAGAGGGAACGCTTTCCTCCTCGACGCGCTTCACGCGCGCGGGGATGCCCGCTTTACGGAAATATTTCTGCGCCAGCACGTCGGCCGCGACCTGGCTCCAGGCGGCGGGAACCTCGACGCCCTCAAGCGAAAAGACGACCGAGCCGTCGGGATTGCGGATTTCGCTCTTGGTGGTCGCGAAGGAAACGAGGTCATACGGGCTGACGCCCGATTGCGTGTAGTGCCGTTCGATGCGCATCGCCTTCGACCCCATTCTTGCGGCCTGCGCGGCCGCGTTGAACCTGTATTACCGAGCTTGAGACGTCCTGACTGACCCGCTCAACGCGCAAGCCGCCGTCGGCTGGCCCGAACGCCGCCCGCCCCTCACTCGCCTCAGATTTACAGACCACGCTTGAGCTCGGTTTCTGCCCCGTCCGGCTCTAAAACCGCTGTCTTCGACGCTTGATCCCCACGCAATCCGGCAACAGTCGCACATTACAAAACTATGACGGCCTCGTCAACACCTTGTGCCTTCCGCTCAGCGTCAACACAACATATTGTGGATAACGTGGATAACAAGGGATTAACGTCAGAGCGGACGGACACCATCCAACGAGTTGGGGCGGGCCCGCAAGGCCGTTTTTCAGCCCTATCTGGTGAGAAAGTTCAGCTTGCCTCGCAAAGCCCTCCTCGCCATAGTCCGCCGCGCGCAAGGCTTGCGCGCATTTCCCGATGAAAACGGCGCTCCACGGATGCTGGAACAGATCAAACAATTTTTACTGCACTATTTCACCTGGTGGAACGGCGGGAACTTCAACACGCGCTTTTACACCCGACGTTTTGGCGTGCTGGTGGGCCATGACGAGTTTGGCAACGCCTATTACCGGCGACCCGGCATCGATCCGGCGCTGGGCTTTGAGCGCCGGTGGGTGATCTATAACGGCGTGTCCGAAGCCTCGATGACTCCGCCGGGCTGGAACGGCTGGCTTCACCACACGGTCGACTTGCCGCCGACCGAGGACGACTACAAACCCCACCCCTGGCAACTGCCCCATATGGGAAACCCGACCGGCACGCCGGCAGCGATTCGGCCCGACGGCTCGACGCTCAGGGCAGGTCCGCGCCAGCCGACCGGAGGCGATTACGAGGCCTGGAGCCCCGGCCCCTGAGCGCCTTCATTCCGCCGCCCTTGAGCAGCAAAGCGCCGCCATGGATCTCTTCCGCCTGGCCAAGGCGTTACCGCGCCGCGCTTATCCCGCCATTGCGAGGATGAGGCCAACGCTTGCCATCGCGACGCTGACGGCGGTCTTCGCGCTGGCCGCGTCCCACCCGGCGCTCGCCGACAAGATCAGCAATCCGATCGCGGTTTTCGATGGCCTCGACAAGATCACCGGCCGCATCATTTCGTTCGAAGTGGCGATCAACGAGACGGTGCAGTTCGGCACGCTGCAGATCACGCCGCGTGTCTGCTATTCCCGCCCACCGACCGACGCGCCGCAGACCGACGCCTTCGCGCAGGTCGACGAGATCGACGAGAAAAAGGAGATGAAGCGCATTTTCTCGGGCTGGATGTTCGCCGACAGTCCAGGCCTGCATGGCGTTGAGCATCCGATCTTCGATATTTGGCTCACGGCCTGCAAAGGCGGCACGGTGGTGATACGCGATGCACCCGCGGCCGAGGCCTCGGCGCCGAATCCGGACGAGAGTCCGCCGACCGACCCGGGGGCCGATGCGGCCTCCCCCGAGCAGACGGCTCCGCCCCCCGCGCACGCGGCGAAAAAGAAGAAGCCGAAGCCTGCGCCGACCGTCGTTGCGGCGCCCGATGCGCGGCCGACGGCGCCGTTCGAGCCAGCGCCCGATCCGTCGTCGACGACTGGCAACGCCCGCTCGCGCTGACCTTGGCCAGTCCGCTCGTCCTGGGGTAGCATTCGCCAAAGGCCCACGCGCGATCGGTCACAGCGGCCGCGGCGCGACTGGGAACGGGAGGATGCCATGACCGCCATTCGTAGCGCCATCAAGCCGATCCGACGTCCGGGCGAACTCGGCGTTCATTCGGTCGACCGTTTTCATTTCGCTGTTCCCGATCTCGCGGTCGCGAAAAGTTTCTACGGCGAGTTCGGACTCGAGATCGATGAGGACGGCGGTCTCCTGGCCCTGAAGACGCCCGGCAGTCCGCATGTCTGGGTCACCCTTGGCGAGGGCCCGCGCAAGAAGCTCGGCCATATATCGTTCGGCGCATTTGACGACGATTTCGACCGCTTCGCCGAGCGGCTCCAAGCCTCAGGCGTCAAGCGGCTTGATCCGCCGCCGGGCGTCGAAACGAACGGCCTATGGTTTCACGATCACGACGGCAACCTCATCGAAATCAAAGTCGCTGCGAAATCTTCGCCCAACGAGAAGTCAGATCTCTCCGAGGTCTCGATTGGCCCAGGCGTGCGCGGCGCGCCTTTCCGGCGCGACGTTGCGCGCGTCACGCCTCGTCGCCTGGCGCATGTCCTCCTCTTCACCCGCGATGTCGAGAAGGCGGTTCAGTTCTATACGCGCACCCTGGGACTGCGCCTTTCCGACCGATCCGGCGACGGCATCGCCTTCCTGCACGGGATTTACGGCAGCGATCATCATATGATCGCCTTCGTCAAATCGAGCGCGCCGGGACTGCATCATCTGAGCTGGGATGTGGGCTCCGTCGACGACATCGGCCGCGGCGCCATGCATATGCTTGACAAGGGCTTCGCGCGGGGATGGGGTCTCGGGCGGCACGTTCTGGGCTCCAACTTTTTCCACTATGTCGGCGACCCGTGGGGCAGTTTCAGCGAATATTCGGCCGGCATCGATTTTGTGCCCGCCGATTGCGACTGGAAGAGCGGCGATCACGCGCCGGAGGATTCGTTCTACGTTTGGGGGCCAACCCCACCGGATTACTTCACCCACAATGCGGAGGCGTAGCCGTCTAAGGCCGCCGCGACGTAAGAACACCGCGGGAGTTGACTTTCCTCTTGCCGTACTACGCTTAGCGTAGTACGGTGACGCGGTGATCCGGTCTTGGGCTAACAGCGCAACTCGGCAATTTGCTGAGAACGGCAAGAACAAGTTCTCGGGCATGGATGCGGAAGTTGCGGAAGATTTATTTGCCGCCCTTAGTGCAGCAACCTCATTGGATGACCTGAGTCCATTAAAATCGGTCGGCTTGCGCAAGCTCACCGGGTCGAGAAAGGGACTATGGGCAATGAGGATAAACGGCCCGTGGCGCATCTGCTTCCGCTTCGCAGACGGCGATGCGTGGGATGTCGAGATCGTTGACTATCATTGAGGAGAAAGTGACGATGAGGCCCGTCCACCCCGGCAGGCTGCTTCGACAGGAAATACAGGCGCGGAAGCTCTCAGCGAACGCGCTGGCGTTGGCGCTCCGTGTCAGCTCCGGCCGCATCACCGATATCATGAACGGGAAGCGCGGCGTGTCCCCTGAGACAGCGATGCGCCTGGGTCGTTACTTCGGCAATAGCCCACGCTTCTGGCTCAATTTGCAGACGACATACGAGCTGCAAATTGCAGAGGCGGAACTTGGCGAACGGATCGCGGCCGAGGTCGCGCCAGCAGTCGCATGACCGGCTTGAGCCGGCCGCGCGTACCCTTCTCCCTCGGGGAGAAGGTGGTCGGAGAAGCCGATCGGATGAGGGCGCGCTACCGCCAAGTGAGCCACCAAGTCCCGGCGGCGAGGGTGACAATCGTCAGTGGCGCTCCGACCTTGAAATAAGCCCAGAAGCTGATCGGCATCCCCTCCGCGCGAGCCCGCTCGGCGACGATAAGGTTTGCGACCGATCCGAGCAGGGTGAAGTTTCCAGCCAGCGTCGAGCTCATCGCGACCACGAGCCAGGCGCGTTGCGGATCGGGGAAGGTCGGAATGAACGGCCTCAGCGCCAGCACCGCCGGCACATTGCTCACGATGTTGGAAAGCACGGCTGTGAACAGCGACAGGCGCCAGACCATGTCGAGGCCGAACGTCTTCGCCATCGCGATCCGATCGGGCGTGAGCAACGCCTTCTCGGCGCCCGCGACAACGACGAACATGCCCGCGAAGAGAATGAGCAGCGGCCCGTCGAGTTCGCGATAGATGCGGTGAGGCTTGATCTGGCGCGTGAGCAGCAGGAACGCGCCGCCCAGAATGGCCGCTTTCGCGGGGGCAACGCCGGCGAAGAAGGCGATCGCGAGCGCAACGCACGTGACGCTCGCCTTGAGAACCTGGCCGCCATGCATGTGACCGCGGAAGAGATGCGGCTCAAGCTCGCCCTTGAACGCGAATTCCTTTGCATAAACGAGACGCACCATGAGGATCACGGTGACGAGGCTGAAAGCCGCGACAGGCGCGAGCGCGGCAGCGAACGCCGGATAGGGGATCTGGGAGAGCGTCCCGATCACCATGTTTTGCGGGTTGCCGGTGATCGTCGCGACGCTGCCGCAATTGGAGGCAGTGGCCACGGCGACCAGATAGGGTAGCGGGTTGCGGCCGAGCGAACGGACCACCTGGAGCACGATTGGCGCCATGACGAGGCAGATCGCATCGTTGACCAGAAAGGCCGACAGAACGCCCGCCAGCATCGTTACGATGACGAGCAGTAGGAACGGCGCATGAGCATATTCGATTGCGAGCGCGCCGAGCGCTCGGAATGCGCCTGAGACCTTGAGATGCGCGACCACGATCATCATGCCGAGCAGAAGCGCAATGGTGTCGAAATCGATAGCGCGCAAGGCTTCTTCGAGGCTCAAGGGCCCGAGCGCGATCATTGCCGCGCCGCCGAGGAAAGCAATGCCCGCGCGGTCGAGACGTAAGCCCGGAATCCGGCCCACCGCCACGCCGATATAGGTCAGGACGAGGATGGCGAGCGCTATGGTGCTTTCGGGAGTCAAGAACTGGCCGCCCCTTCGAGCGCATGCGTCTCACGATCGTGAGCGATGGAATCCTCGTTGCGCGTTTCCGGCATGAAGCCGAAAAAGACGAGAAAGGCTATAGCCGCCGCGGTCCCGAGAGCAAGAAAGGAGACGCTATAGCCGAAATGATCGACGACGACGCCAGCGGCCAAGGCGCTGATCGACGCGCCGATTCCCTGAGTGGTTGCAACGGCGCCTTGCGCAAGATTGTAGCGACCGGTGCCGTGCATGATGTCGGCGATGACCAGGGGTGTGAGCGCTTGATAGATGCCCGCCCCGACCCCGTCGAGCAATTGAATTGCAATCAGCCAGAAGGCGTTATCCGACAGTGGATAGAGCGCGGCGCGGATCGGCAGAGCCGCGAATGCAATGAGAAAAATTGGCCTGCGTCCCCAAGAATTGGCTTTGCGCCCGACAAGAATCGCGATTGGCAACATCACGCCCTGCGCAGCGACGATGCAAAACGACATCATCGCGGTCGCCTCATGCGGAAACTGAAGCGCGAGTTTTTGCCCGACCAACGGCAGGAGCGGGGCATTGGCGAAGTGGAAAAAGAAGGCGCAGAGCGCGAAAATGACAAGCGGCCTCGTCCGGAAAAGAACCCCATAGCCGGCGGCCGATGTTCGGCCGCTGGCAGCTTTGTCGTCCGAGCCCGCATCTCTCGCGCGCTCCTGATTGATGGCGCTCGCGGGGATGCTGAGGACAGCCGCAGTCGTCAGAACCGCGAAGACCGGGACCATCAGGAAGACCGCGCGTTGCGAAAGTACATATCCGATCGCGCCCGCCACGATGGCAATCGCGATGTTCCCGGCGTGATCGAACGCCGAGTTGCGGCCAAGACGCCGGGCGAGACCGGATTTGGGCGTGACCCCTAGGGTCAACGCGGCGACCGCGGGCGCAAAGGCGTCGCCAGCGATTGCCAGAACCCCAAACGCGACCGCCATCGGCCAGAACGTGGGGAGGCCGAAGATGATAAGCGAAGCGAAGGCCATCGCCGAGATCGCGATGACGATGACGGCACGCTTCGCCGGGGTCAGGTCGATCGCGGCGCCAATCGGGGTCTGGAGGGCAATGCCAAGAAGCCCGCTTGTCGTCGCCACGACGCCGACCTCGGTCTGGCTCCAATGCCCGATCCGTCACGAGATAGACATTGACGAACGGGCCGAGCGCGTTGCGGGCGTCCGCCGCAAAGAAATTGAGCCCATCGAGCGCATAGGGGATAGAGATCATTGCGCACGTCCGAAGAATGGCTCGATCTCGAGCCCCCTCACGGAACGCGGCCTGTCCGCCATTCGTTCCGGCCGACGACCTCCTGCAATGCGGGGGCGGGGATCGGGATTTTCATTGACAATGAACCCTGCTGTCGTCGTTAAAGGCCACATGCGCCAGCGCGCGGATATCGTTCTCGTCGACCGCGGCTTCTTTTCGAGCCGCGCGCGCGCTCAGGCCGCAATCGCTGCCGGGCTGGTCAGCGTCGGCGGAGTCGCGATTAAGAAGGCTTCGGAGGAGGTTGCCGGTGACGCGCCGATCGAAGCCGAGGCGCCCCACCCCTGGGCGTCGCGTGGCGGGGTCAAGCTTGTCGCCGCGCTCGACGCCTTCGCACTCGATCCTGACGGCCTTGTCTGCCTCGACGTCGGCGCCTCGACCGGAGGCTTCACCGACGTTTTGCTCGCGCGCGGCGCGGCCCGCGTCGTCGCCGTCGATGTTGGCCACGGACAGCTTGATCCGCACCTCGCGGCGGACCCGCGCGTCTGCTCGCTGGAACGAGTCGATGCACGCGCGCTAACTCCGGAAATGCTTGGTGAGCAGTCAAGGGCGATCGTCGTCGATGTGAGCTTCATTTCGCAGAGGCTTGTGTTGCCGCATGTGCTCAAGCTCGCCGCCAGGCGGGCGTGGCTCGTCAGCCTGATCAAGCCCCAGTTCGAGCTCGGCCGCGCCGATCTCGTCAAGGGCCGGGTCACGAGCGAAGCGGCGCTCGAGCGCGCCTGCGATGGTGTGCGCGCGGCGATCGACGCGGCGGGCTGGCCTGTTCTTGGGCTCATCCCGTCGCCGATCCTCGGCGGCGCCGGGGCGCGAGAATTTCTCATCGGTGCGCGCCGTGACTGAGCCCATCGAAGAGGTATCGATCGTCGCTCTCAACGCGCACGGGCATGGCGTCACCGACAACGGCGCTATCGTTCCCGGCGCCCTGCCCGGCGAGCGGGTGCTGATTAAATCCGAAGGCAAGCATGCGGTCATCATCGAGACGGTGAGCTCCGCGCCTGAACGCGCGAAGCCGATCTGCCCTTGGTTCGGAACCTGCGGCGGCTGCGTCGCTCAGCACATGCCGGCTTCGCTCTATCACGCGTGGAAGCGCGGCCTGGTGGTCGAGGCGCTCGAGCGTGAGGGCGTCGCCGCCGAGGTCAGGGACGTGGTCGATGCGCATGGCGCGGGACGGCGCCGCGCGATCCTTCACGCTCGCTTTCCCCATGGCCAGCCCGACGAGGTCGGCTTCATGCGGGCGCGCTCGCACAACATCATCGCGATCGACAATTGCCCCTTGTTCAGTCCCGGCATGGCCGGCGCGATACCGGCCGCCCATGCTCTCGGCGGCGATCTGCGCGGGTTGATGAAGCCCCTCGATATCGGCGTCACCGCCACGCTCGACGGGCTCGATGTCAACCTGCGCGGCTCGGGGCCGCTCGGGCGCGCGGAGACGCAGAAGCTTACGCGCACGGCGGAAGCGCTCGATCTCGCGCGGGTCTCGAATCACGGCGAGATCGTGATCGAGCGCCGGCCGCCCCGCGTCACCTTTGGCGCGGCGCTAGCGAGGCTGCCGCCCGGCGGCTTCCTGCAGTCGACCGAGGCGGGGGAAATGTGGCTTGGGGAATTTGCTGAGCGCGCGCTCGCGGGCACGAAAAGGGTCGCGGACCTGTTCTGCGGCGCCGGCGCCTTCGCGCTCAGGCTTGCCCGCGGCCATGAGGTGTTCGCCGTTGATTCTGACCCCGCTGCGATTGCCGCGCTCGCCCGAGGCGCCGCGACAACGCCTGGCCTGCACAAGCTCGAGGTAGAGACACGCGATCTCTTTCGTCGTCCGCTGCGCGCCGACGAGCTCACTGCATTCGACGCAGCGCTCCTAGATCCACCGCGTGCTGGCGCGATCGAACAGGCGCGCGCGCTCGCTGCCTCTCATCTCCCGCTCGTCATATCCATCTCGTGCAATGCGGCGACTTTCGCCCGCGACGCGCGCATTCTCATCTGTGGCGGTTTTCAGGTTGAGTCGGTGACCCCGCTTGACCAGTTTCGCTTTTCTGCCCATGTCGAAATCGCGGCGGTCTTTCGCCGACCAAAACCGAAAGCGCGCGTGCGGAGGCTCCTCTAGGTGGACGCGACGAACCGAGAAACCATTGTCGCCGCCCTGCAAAATATCGTGGGCTCGCGACACGTGCTGTCCGACCCTACGCTATTCGCCGGCGCGCTCGTCGAGCCGCGCAAGCTCTATCAGGGGAAAGCGCTCGCGCTGGTGCGGCCGGGCGCCACAAAGGAAGTCGCGGACGTCGCAGCTTTTTGCAATGAAGCGCGCATCGCCATGGTGCCGCAGGGCGGTAACACCGGCCTCGTCGGCGGGCAGACGCCTGATTTGAGCGGCGAGGAGATCATCGTCTCGACCCAGCGTTTACGCGCGATCCGCGAGGTGGACACCGACAGCAACGTGATGATTTGCGAATTGGGCGTCACACTCGGCGAAGCGCAGGCCGCGGCGCTCGCCGCCGATCGGCTCTTTCCCCTGTCGTTGGCGTCGGAAGGCACATGCACGATTGGCGGCAACATCTCGACCAACGCCGGCGGCTTGAACGTCATCGCCTACGGCAACACGCGCGATCTCGTGACCGGGGTCGAGGCGGTGCTCGCTGACGGCCGTATCGTCCGCGCTTTAAGCAAGTTGCGCAAGGACAACACCGGCTACGACGTGAAGAGCCTCTTCATCGGCGCGGAAGGAACGCTCGGCATCGTCACCGCCGCTTCGCTCCGGCTCTTTCCCAATCCGCGCGCGCAGGCGACGGCCTTCGTCGGTTTGAAGGGCCCCGACGATGCGCTGAAGCTCTTGAGAATGGCCCGCGAGCGCGTCGGCGCCGCGATCACGAGCTTCGAGCTGATCAGTCGCAACGCATACGACATCGGGATTCGACACGGCGGCGCGCGCGCTCCCCTGCGCGGCGCCCACGATTGGTACGTTCTTGTCGAGGCGTCATCGCAGACGCCGAAGGGACTCGACGAATCCTTCGCCGGCGCGCTCGAGGCGGCGCTGGGGACGGACGTCATCGAGGACGCTTCGATCGCCGCTTCGCTCGAGCAGCGCGCGGACTTCTGGCAATTGCGCGAGTGCCTGTCCGACGCCCAGAGCAAGGAGGGCGGCTCGATCAAGCACGACGTGTCCGTGGCGGTTGGCCTCGTGCCGACACTGATCAGGGAGGCGACGCCCGCAGTCGAAGCGTTCGCGCCGGGGGCTCGCGTAGTCGCCTTCGGCCACCTCGGGGATGGCAATATCCACTTCAACGTGTCGCAGCCGATCGGCGCCGATAAGCAGGCCTTTCTCGATCGCTGGGATGCGATGAACGAGATCGTGCACGGAATCGTCGCACGCCTCGGCGGGTCCTACTCCGCAGAGCACGGGGTAGGTCAGCTCAAGCGCGGACTGCTTGCCAAATGGAAGGATCCCGCGTCGCTCGCAATGATGCGCCAGATCAAGGCGGCGCTCGACCCGAACGGGGTGATGAATCCGGGCAAGGTTCTTTAAGGCCGTCCCGGCTACTCCTTGCCCATGACGGCGAGCGCCTGCTCCAAGGGCGCGCGCGAAGCGCGAAACACTCCGGAATAGGGAGTGGAAAGCTCCAGGATCAAGAGGACGGCGCTCGCGACAGCGATGGAGCCAACAGCGAGCGCGATCACCGACGTGATCGTGCTGCGCGCCATCAGGCCGAAACCGCAAAAAAGGCAAACAACCCATCCGACGACAGTCAGCACGAGTGGATAGGAAACGGGAGCCGTGAGCGCGAACGACATCTGCATTCGCGCCTGAGCGAGCGCATCGGAAGTTGCCGTCGCAGAGGCCAGGGCCTGCTTTTGCTCGTCGGTCGCGGGGTGGAGACCCGCGAGGGCCTTTTGCCGTTCCCGCATGTTCTGGATCGCGGCGGCGAAGCTGGTGGCGGCGAAATTGTCATCGCTCTCGTTGACGCCCCAAACCTGATCGATGGTCTTCCCCAGCGCATCCCGCAGTTCGGCGCGCGCCGGGATGGCCTCAGGCCCATAGTCGGACAGCGCAAGGTCGAGCTGCATGACCTTCGACGCCAGAGCCTGGATCTGCACGTTCTGGCCCGCGTAGACGCCATAGGCGGTCCAGATCAGAAGCCCCGTGACCAGGGCGCACAAGAGCGTCAGAAGGCCGACAACCGCGCCGATCATGTCACGCGAGCCGCCGGTCGTGTGATGCTCGGGCAACACGCGCTGCAGAAGGAGGCCAAGCAACCCGGCGGCGAACATGGCGACCGCGACAGCAATCGCGAACTCAAGCGGTATCATTCTCACCCCAAGGCAAGGTTGCGGCAGTTAGCCGCTCCACGCCGCAAACGCAACCACCGCGAAGCCTCCATTCGTCGCATCGCGCAACGCGGGCGGAATGGCGCGAATCATGCTGAAACGATAATGTCGCGGCGCATGATTTGTTCAGTACGCAAGCCGGACGGTGTCAAGCGGCGCCAAGGCCCCATGCGGCGCCAAGCTGCGGCCTTTGGCGCGCTTCTTGTGGTCGGCCTCGGCGCGGCAGACGGGACCGCTTCGGCCGCGTGCGCGCCGAAGGATTTCAACAATGCCAAATTCACCGTCTGCACCTTCGATCCGCGCCACGACGATATTCGCCTGTTCCTGAGCGGGCCGGACGGCAAGCCCTACGGATCGCTGGGCGCACTCGCTTCTGCGCTCAAGGAGAAGGGCGAGACGCTTGCGTTCGCAATGAACGCCGGCATGTTCGGGCAGGATCAATCGCCGGTTGGCCTTTATGTCGAGGATCGGCGCAAGCTGCACGAGGCCGACACGCGGGGCGGCGCAACGAATTTTCACATGAAGCCGAATGGCGTGTTCTGGATCGGCGATGGCGTCGCGGGTGTGACTGAGACCAGCCGCTACCTCGCCAGCACGCCGCCCGCGCGCTATGCGACCCAATCGGGGCCCATGCTGATCATCGACGGGAAGGTGCATCCGAAAATTCGGCCGGATGGAACCTCGCAGAAGATCCGCAACGGGGTGGGCGCGTGCAAGGGAGGCGCCGTCTCCTTCGCCATCGCCGAGGACCCCGTGACCTTCGACACGTTCGCGCGGCTGTTTCGCGATGGGCTTAGCTGTCAGAACGCTCTCTTCCTCGATGGCTCGGTGTCGTCGCTCTATGCGCCAGAACTCAATCGGGGCGACGAACTCGAGCCGCTCGGACCGATTGTCGGCGTTGTCCGGCCTGATACGGCGGAGAAGAGCCAATAGCAAACTGTCGCGGTCGGGTAATGACGGGAAACGTAGTGCTGTCCATTCGGGACGCTTGCCCAGAGGACGCGGTCGCAGCGTGCGAGGTTATCCGGCGGTCAATCGCAGAACTATGTGCGGCTGACCATGACGACGATCCCGAGATTCTGGCGCAGTGGCTCAGCAACAAGACTCCGGAAAACGTCCGCTCATGGATCGCCCGGCAAGACGCAATAGTCCTTGTCGCGGTCGAAACTGATGCGATTGTCGCTGTCGGGATGGTTACGGACGCCGGCGAAGTCCTGTTGAACTACGTATCTCCGGATGTGCGGTTCGGTGGTGTTAGCCGCGCGCTGCTCAAGGTTCTTGAGGCCCGCGTGAGCGCACGAAGTATCGCCGTCTGCAGGCTCGAGAGCACCGAGACTGCACGCCACTTCTATCGTTCCAACGGCTACGCTGAGACCGGCGCCTCGACGGGGAAATTCGGCGCACGCTCGGGACACAGGATGACGAAATCCCTTGAGTGACGGCAGCTTGCGCGACGAAGCCTTAAGGAAACAGCCCGCGCATCTGCTTGGCCTTCACCACGCGCTCGACCCCGATCGCCATCGCCGCCGTACGATTGGAGACTCCGCCGCGCTTGGCCCTGTCGACGACCATGCTCCACGAACGATCGAGCGCCCGCTCCAGCTTGTCCATCACCTCCTCGCGTGACCAGAAATATTGCTGCAGATCCTGCACCCACTCGAAATAGCTGACGATCACGCCGCCCGCGTTGCATAGAATATCGGGGATGACGAAAATTCCGTCATTGCGCTCGGCGAGCACCCGGTCGGCTTCGGGCGTTGTCGGGCCGTTCGCGCCTTCGGCGATGATGCGGCAGCGCAGGCGATGCGCAAGATCGCCGTCGATCACCCGCTCGACCGCGCATGGTGCAAGCACGTCGCAGGGCTGCTCGAGGAGAGCACGCGGATCGATCGTGGCCTGGGTGGAATAGCCGGCCAGCTCGCCGTTTCTCCCCGCGTGAGCGGCAAGCGCCTTCACGTCGAAACCTTTCGGGTCGTAATAGGCGGCGGAGTGGTCGCTGACGCCGATCACCTTAACGCCACGCGCCGATAAGCCGAGCGCGGCATGCGAGCCGACATTGCCGAAGCCCTGGATGATCGCAGTCGCGCTGGTCGGCGCGATGTCCAGGGCGTCGAGCGCGCGAAAGGCCAGGAAGGCGACGCCGTGACCGGTCGCCTCGCGCCGGCCGAGCGTCCCGCCGGAGCCGACGGGCTTGCCGGTGACAATCTCCGGCACAGTCACGCCCTGATACATGGAATAGGTGTCCATGAACCAGGCCATCACCTGCTCGTTCGTGCCCATGTCCGGCGCCATCACGTCCGTCCTTGGGCCCACGAAGGGAATCATTTCCTGCATGTAACGGCGACTGAGGTTCTCGAGCTCCTTGGGCTTGAGCGCGCGCGGGTCGACCGCGACGCCGCCCTTGCCGCCGCCGAAGGGAAGATCAGCGAGTGCGCATTTCCAGCTCATCCAGATCGCGAGCGCGGCGATTTCGCTGATGTCGACATTCGGCGCGAACCGCGTGCCCCCCTTGGCAGGCCCGAGCGCCAGATGATGCTGCACCCGGTATCCAATAAAGACTTGCGTCCGATTGTCCTCCATGCGGACCGGACAGGTGACAACGATCGCGCGCTTGGGATAGAGCAGCCAGTCGCGTTCGTCCTCAGCGATGCCAAGATGGTCGGCGATGACGGTGAGTTGATCGCGGGCCATTTCGAATACGGGGCCGGTAAAGAGGCTGCTCACATCCATTCTCCCGTCCCGCTTCTCGTCGCGGGCGATCTGATGATACCGGCCGCCGGAGCCGGGGAAACTGAAATCGACCGCACGGATCGAAGCGAGGGGCGGGAGGGATCATGGCCGCTCGCGGCTCTGCCTATCGGCTGGTGTCTCAGTTTGAATTTTTTGCCGCGCTGCTTTGCTGGAAGTGTTCGACGGCCCCATCAGTTTGAACCCAATTATGTTTCGACTGCTCAAAAACCGATCTGACGGGGGCCGGGTATCTCGGGTCTGCTAGCGCGCCGACCGCAACGCCGATCAGCGACGGTTGGTTGTCGGCCTTCCAATAGATCGTTGACCCGCACTTTGGACAAAAGTAGGCGTGGACCTTCCCGCCGCTTGCTGCATGGCGGGTGAACTCTTTCGGCGTTCCGGAAATGGCGACAGCATCGACCGGATAAAAGGCGCCTACGCCAAATGGCGCGCCGGTTCTCCGTTGGCAGTCGAGACAATGGCAGGCGACAACCAATTTTGATGGTCCTGGAAGCGCCAGTGTGAGGGCGCCGCAGCTGCATTGGGCATCAGCCATTGGAAGAACTCTCCGTTTTTTCTCAAACGAGATCGCGTTGAGATTTCAAACTGAGACACCGACATCGCTTGACTTCGCGCCGAGCCTCACTATTTTGCCGGCCAACATCGGGCCTGCCATTTGCGGGCTTTTTTTGGCGCGTCCGACGCGCCGCCTCGTGAAGGACGCTCCGCTATGGCCAAGGCCGCCTCGCTCAAGATCAAGCTGCTCTCGACCGCCGACACCGGCTATTTCTACGTGACCAAGAAGAATGCCCGCACCAAGACCGAGAAGCTTGCGTTCAAGAAATACGATCCGGTCGCGCGCAAGCATGTCGAGTTCAAGGAAACCAAGATCAAGTAAGCAGGCTTCCTGCTTACGAAGTCAAAGGCGCCTTCGGGGCGCCTTTTTTGTTTTCGGGAGCGGAGCCTGTAAGCTTGGGCGCCCACAAGGAGGCGCGTGTCCATGCGGCAATTGTTCGCTTCGTCGAAGGTGCTGCTTCTCGACATGGCGTCGACGTTCTTCTTTCTCGCGCTTTTCTTGCTGACCAAAAGCATCGCCTTATCGGTCGCGCTCGGCATGGCGCTTGGCGTCGCTCAGGTCAGCTGGGAGTTTGCGAGAGGCAAGCCAATCGACGTCATGCAGTGGATGAGCCTTTTTCTTGTGCTGGCCTCGGGCGCAGCGACCCTGATCACCGCCGATCCGCGCTTCGTCATGCTCAAGCCGACAATCATTTATTGCGTGGTCGGCGTGGTGATGCTGAGGCGAGGGTGGATGAACCGATACCTGCCGCCCGCCGCCGTACAATGGGTGCCCGATATCGCCATCATCTTCGGCTACGCGTGGGCCGGGCTCATGTTCCTGTCGGCGGCGCTGAACCTGCTCGCCGCGATGAGTTTCAGCGTCACGGCCTGGGCGGCGTTCATGTCGGTCTGGGCTGTCGCCAGCAAGGTCGCCCTGTTCCTGACCTCATATGCAACCATGCGTTACATCGGCATCCGCCGCCATCGGGCGCAGATGTCGTCAGCCCTTCCATAGCGCATGAGCTCGGGCGGCCCGGAAGTCGGGGCGCCGGCGTCGGGCGACTTCCATACAGGCGTTTACGCCGCGACCTGACACGGTGGCGGTGCGCCTAAGGCTTTGGCGGCGCCGGCATCTTGGCGTAGACATCGCCCGGAACGATGACAAAGACCAGCGTCGAGGGGACTTCCTTGGGCCCGAATGGCCCGGGAACGGCCTTCTTGATCGGCGGAAGGCTTCTCAGATAGGTGACGATGGCGTGCGCGTCGTCGCCGGATAGATGCGATAGGCCCTGCCACGGCATGATCGGAGCGAGCCTTCTTCCATCCGGCCGGACGCCTGCGGTGATAGCGGAGATGATCTGATCGTCAGTCCAATTGCCAAGGCCCGTCTCTTTGTCTGGCGTCAGGTTACGGCCGACAAAGGCGCCGACACCTGGAATCGTGAATCCAACGTCAGAGCCCGCGAGTCTGCGTGAAAAGTCGGGTTTGCCGAGAAAGTAGCCAGGCGTGTGGCAGTCGTTGCAACTCCCAATGGTAACGAGATATTTGCCGCGCTCGACTTCTGGATCAGCCGCTGAAGCCGCGGGGGCGTAGGAAATGCCGATTGCGACAAGCGCCGTCGCGCAAAAGCCTTTCATCAGTCCCCTCCATAATTGTCGAACGGCTAATTAAAGCGCCCCACGACACCGTGATGTCGCTGATGGATCGAATCAGTGAAGGCCCAAAATCGTTCGGGATGATTAGCGCTAAAACGAACTGGGCAATAGGTCTACCTCGCTCAGACCGACCGCGCCCGAGCGCGCTGGCGCCGGTTCGCGCTTAGAGCCAGCCAACGAACAACAGGACCAAAGCCGCCGCGAGGCACGCGATTGAGAGAAGGTTCGCTGTCAGCAGCGTTATGTTCTTCCACCAGAGAATGCGCGACAGACCCGCGCATAAAGCGGGGAGCCCCTCGAGCTCGGCCTCAGTGTCGGCGACGAAGTCAAAATCCTGCGGATCCGCATTGCGCCAGATTGGGAAGCGTTGCCGCCCGGCGCGGGGAAATCGCGGATAGACCGAAATCAGCAAGCTCAGATAAACGACCAGGAACGGCGACAGGATGACCGGCGCGCTCAGATACCAAGGATAATGTTGTCGGTACTGGAGAACCGTTCCCATCATAATCGCGACGAACAGCACTGCAATGAGCGCCTTGATGTCGCTGAGCATCATGGAGTCGCGGTATCCGGCGATGAGATTGCGCATTTGTGCAGTCTTGTCCTGGGTCATCAAACGCTCCGACGCACCCGACCCGGCATCACGCCAGCGAGGCGTATAGAAGCAGAACCATGGTCAGGACGACGCAAACGATCGCCACCAGAAAGCCGACGCGAATGCACAGCGTCTTCCACCAAAGAATGTCGGATAGCACCGCACATGTCAGCTTCAACTGTTCGACGTCATCCACTTTCTGGGCGACATTTTCGAAATCCGCAGGGGTGAGATTTCGAGCGACGATGAAGCTCTTGGCGCCGCGCTTGGGATAGCGCGGAATAAGCACCATGAACAAAGAGAAGTAGACGATCAGGAAGGGGAGCAAGACGAGCTGGATCGGCAGGTAACTTGGAAAGGACGTGTAATTCCAGAGGACCGAGCCCATCATGAACGCAACGAACAGGAACGCGATGTTTGCCTTGAAATCGCTCGACCTGATCGCTTCGGTGTATCCGGCGATCAGGCCGCGGTAGGCCTGAGTTGGACTGGGAAGGGATTTGTTCATCTGACGCTCGATCGCTCTCCTTTGGCCGAGCGCGAAAGGTCTTTAAAGCCCTTTTAGCTTAGAGCGAAAGTCCAGCCATTGAAAGCGCTTTGCCTTCCTGTCGCGCGGGCTTCCCCGAGTTCTCGGATCGTCGGTCGTCAGAACTGCTGCCAGCGAGCGCGGAGCGGATTCAGAATCCGCATAGCGATCGAATCGCCTACTCTCCCTCCTCCGGCTCGTTCGGCGTGTCGGCTGGTCGGCGCCGTGCGAGCCGCCATGGCCAGGACGCATAATCCGGTCGTCGCGCGCGGGCTCTGGCGCGGGCGACCAGGGGCGGTTCTGGAGCGGAGTGCGGTCGCTGGCCAGTGCGAAGCCGTTGTCGCCCCAGGTCAGGCCGGCGGCGCCCGAACGGGCGAGCGCCTTTCCCTTGCGCCTAACGTTCTATTGTTGCAGTACTGGCTTGTTGTATGAGGTGAACACGTTTCGCTCGCCGACCACGGGAGCAAAAAATGAATTGTTTTCGAAGGTTCTTACCCTACGCCGCATTGACCGCAATGGCGTTCTGGTCGACGGGTGTCCTTGCATTTACCGATATCGGGCAGGGCAGACCCGTCACCTTCAAGGACCTTGCGGGCAAGAAATTCTGCTGGAACAGCCGCGGCTGGGTTCTATACGGGGCGAATGGTCAGTTTCTGAACGATCGGGGCCATCGCGGAACCTGGGTGGTGGCGGAGCCCGGCGTCGTCGAGTGGCGGGACGAGGTGAAACCCGGCAACTATCGAAGCGGCAGGTACGGTCAGTGGGAAGTGCTGGCGGACGGCCGGCTCCACTCCTATCGGTATTGCCTGCTTTGCGGCGAGCGCGATCGGGACGGCTGGGCGACCCCCTGCAACTGACACAGCGGAGCGACGACTACCGCCCCTCCCCTGGCTCACTCACGGCGTCGGCTGGGTCAGCCCCGTGCGAGCCGCCATGGCCAGGGCGCACAATCCGGTCATCGCGCGCGGGCTCTGGCGCGGGCGACCAGGGGCGGTTCTCAAGCGGGCTGCGGTCACTGGCCATAGTGAAACCGCTGTCGCCCCATGTCAGGCCGACCGCGCCCAAGCGCGCCAGCGCCGGCTCGTCGAACAGGAACTTTGCTTTGCAGCCGGCGGGAGCGCTGAGCGCGCTGACCACGACCTCGGCGCGCGCGCAATCCTCGTCAAACGCGAGGCTGTCTAGGACGATCGAAAGCGATTCGCCCTCCGGCAAGGCGGCGACGCAGCCGAGGCGATCGCAGGGCGCATCGAAGGCTCGAGCCTGAGCGGCGTCGCGTCCGTCGCCGTCCGCCGTCAGCCATTGCTCGGTGGCGAAGGCGTTGAAGCGCTTACCAACCACCTCGAGCGCGCCGTCGGCGTCGCGAACCGCCGCCAGATCGCCGAATGGCGCGACGATGACATCATAACGCGGCCCTTGCGTCGCGCCGACGATCCCGATGAGAGCGAGCGGAATGGCGCTGAGCCTGAACGTCCAGGTCCGCCAGATGGTCGCGCTCATCACGGCCAGCGCAAGGAAGGGTAGCGCGTAAGGAGCGAAGGCCCTCAAATGCACGGTCGAAGCGGGGGCTTGCGCGATGAAGCGCGCCACAAACAGAATGAACTTGATGCCCGCCCCGACATAGATCCAGACCGGCCCGTCCAGCCCAAGCGGATAGAGCGCAGCGCCAAGCAGCGCGCCGGGCACGGCGAAGACCTCGATGATTGTCAGGGTGAGAGGATTGCCGATCAGCACGTAGGGACTCAGATCATGGAAGTGATAGGCCATGAACGAGGCGGTGGCTGCGGTCGCGAACGCTGTGGCGACGAGAAGCGCCAACGGCTTCTCGATGAGATGGGCGCCGACGAACGCTGGCTTGGCCGCCGCGCCTCGCTTGGGCACGAATAGGTCAGGATCGATGTCGAGGGCCGCGATCCGTGACTCCATGACTGCGACCAATGCGGCGACGGCTGCGAACGAGAGCTGGAAGCTGACGCCGAGAAGCGCCTCGGGCTCGATGGCGACGACTGCGAGAACCGCGAAGGCGAGATTGCGCATGGTCAGCGCGCGTCGATTCATGATCACGGCGCTGAGCACGATCAGGGTCATGATCAGCGCCCGCTCAGTGCCGACCCGCGAGCCGGTCGCAAGATCGTAAAAGACCGAGCCCGCCATGGCGACACCCGCCGCCCACTTCTTGATCGGGTAATTGAGCGCAAGCATCGGCGACAGCGCCAACAGCCGGCGAGCGACGACAAAGATGATGCCCGCGACCAGCGTCATCTGAACGCCGGAAATCGTGATGATGTGAAAGATGCCGGCCTCTCGAATGAGGTCCCTGGCGTCGTTGGAAAGAAAGTCGCGCTTTCCTGTGACCATCGCCGCCGCGATCGCCCCCTCGTCGCCGCCGATGATCGCGTTGACCCGGAGCGCCAGGCGATTGCGCGCCTGATCGATCGTTGCGTCGAAGCGCTGGCGCCAACTGGCGTCGCTCGGGGCAGGCAGGTGTTGGATGGGGCCGAGGGTCGAGCCGACGGCGCCGACGCCGGCGAAAAACGCATCGCGCGCGAAATCGTATCCGCCCGGCAGGGACGCGCGCGAGGGCGGCAGCAGGCGCGCCTTGAGCTGAATATAGTCGCCGGCCGCGACGTCGGGGGTGTTGCGGGTCGTCACCCGCACCCGGCGCGGAACCTTCTCTTGCGGCATGCCGTCGGCGCTGACGACGCCAATCACCATGCGCGCGCCGATGGTCCTCAAGTCCACTTCCTCGACGAAGCCTTGCAGGCTGACAATGCGGATGCGGTCGAGCACCGGGGCGGCGACTCGCGCCGTGCGCAGCGACATCGATAAGAACCCGGCGAACAGCGCGGCGATGGCGAGCGAGAGACCGAGAGCGAGCGGCCGGGCGCGGGAGAACCACGCGAGCGCGGCGAAGAGAGCAATCATCAGCGCCGGCAGCCACAGGACCGGCTCGCGGTCAGCGGACAGGTTGAGCGCGACGCCGCCCATTGCCGCGACCGGGATCCACAGGAAGAAGCGCCGCTCCTCGACCTCCCGGGTCAGCGCGCGTTCGAACGCGCCGTGCCAGTCCGGCGCCCACGCGGCAGCGCGGGTCCAGCCGGCCGCCGCGGCGAGAGCGCCAGTGCGTGCAGGTGTCGCCATTCGGGATGAGACTAACGCCAGCGTGACCTTGGGGAAAGGCAGCCAATTGGTCTAGGCGGGCTTAAGGCCGCCTTGCCTTGGGATGGAGCGGGTTCGGCTGCCTTGGTGGCCGCGGGCCGGACGCTCATCCGGTCGATTTGGATTGTCTTGGCCGGTCGCTGTTTCGCTGCGAAAACCCCTGCTAGGGCATGTTGGATTTCCTTGGATTTCCTTGGATTCTCTCGTCCGAATCGAGCCTTTTCAATGAGTTACGCGGAATTTAGCGGGAATAAATTTTCCTCCCGCTTTTTCCCGTGACGTTGAGCGGCGGCCAGAAGGGAAGCCCACGGTCAAGCCATGCGGAAGGGCAGGATTGTTCATGGGCAAGCTTAGCTCAATTTCTGTTTTTCTGCAACTAATTACCGTCCGAGCCGTTCCCCCCTTCGGCCGCTTCACTCCAAAAGCAACTCGTAACCATCGCCGGGTGTGTTAGAATAGTGGTAAAAAATAGAGGCGATCCTTAACTTCTCTCGCAGGCGTCTTGGAGGAAGCCAATGATCAGAAAGCGGGGCTTGGGTTTCATTGCTGTTTGGGCAAGCATTCTGTTTGCGGTCCCGGCATCGGCGGCGGTCACGTACACGTTCACAAGCGACCAAGGAGATTTTACCTTCATCAATCCCTCCTTTTTCGATGAGGGATCTGCCCCTGGTCCTGGAGGGACAGTTGTGAGCCACTCGGGGAACTTCGACGAAATAGTGTTCAGAAGTTCCGATATCTTTCTTCTGAACGCAGCCTGCAAATTCGACGGTAATTGTTTCGACGCCACTTTTTTGGAAGACGGTATTTTCCTGCGTACCGGCACTTTCTTCGCCTCCGATGGCGACGCGAAAATCGTGATCTCCGGAAGTCCGACCGCGGCCCCAGTTCCAGAGCTTTCCTCGTGGGCCATGCTGGCGATCGGCCTCGCCGGCCTCGCCTTCGCGAGGAACCGCAGAATTAGGGGCAGCCGCGCCAACGCCTGAGCCAGACGTACGCGAGCCAGGAAAAAGCCCGTCTGTAGACGCGGTCGGCGACCGCGTCTGGCCGCCCTCCAAGGGCGTTCGGAAGAACGCCCGTCTGACGACGGGCCATGGAGCGTGGCTACAGCCGCGCGGCCCGGTATTGCGTCGGCGTCAGGCCGAACACGGCGCGAAACGTTTTGTTGAAGGTGGAGAGATCGCCAAAGCCGGCGTCGAGGGCGATGGCGATGACTGGCCGACGGGACGAGGCTAGCGCGAGCGCGGCGCGGCGCAGCCGGGCGCTGATGAGATAGCTATGCGGCGTCATGCCCGTGAGCCGGCGGAAGACGCGCAGGAAGTGATACTTGCTCATGCCGGCGACCGCCGCCATTTCCCTCAGCTCAAGCGGTCGCGCCGCATCGGATTCGACCAGTCGGATCGCCTCGATCACCCGTCTCGTCTCGCGTCCGCTGGGCGCGGCCGGGGCGTGTCGATCGCTGGCCATCAGGGCGATCACGCGCTCGATGACCCGCAACGCCAATTCGTCTGAGCGCAGCGAAGACGGAGCGCACGACAGCGCCTCCATATGCGCAATGATCGGCAGCGCTTTCGGCGAGGGCGGAAGGCTAGGAGCCGAGAAGCGAAACCGGCTGCTCGAGGTCGCGGCGGCAGAGATCTCCCTGAACTGCTCCTCGTGCACATTCAAGGAAATGCAGCGATCGCCGATCCCATGCGCGTGACCACATTCGAAACATGAGCCATTGTTTCCGAGCAGCAACGCGCCGGGATAGAGCAATTGGCGCCCGGAATCCGAGCGATAGGTGAAGTTTCCTCCGACGACAGCCGAGACGCTGAACCCGTCGTGCCGCTCCTCGAAAGGCCTATCGGATGGGCCAGCATGGCAGACGACTTCGTGCAGACTCCAGCCGTCGCCTGCTGCCAGCGATCGCTTGTCGATCGCCTCGTCGGGCAGCACTGGCGCATGAGCGCCAACGGGTCGAACTTCGCCTTGCATGGCATAAGAATAGCAATTTTCCCCAAGCCGTGAAACGTCAGCGCAACTAGGGTTCCACCTCGACGAGGGCGACCGGCTGTCACCGGCTTGTCGTCTGCATCAGGAGAAATCATTCATGTTCGACCACCTATCGATCGGCGCTCGCGACATCGCGAAGGCCAAGGCGTTTTACGACGCGGCGCTGAAGCCGTTGGGAATTACCTGCCTCAGCGCCGACGAGACGTCGCTCGGATATGGCAAAGAGGCCGCCGGCTTCTGGATCCTCAAGACGGAGCGCCCGGTCGCCGACGATCCCAAATCCGGACTCCACTTCTGTTTCACCGCGCCGAGCCGCGAGAGCGTCGAGGCGTTCCATAAGGCGGCGATGGCGCATGGCGGACGCGACAATGGCAAACCCGGCCTGCGCAAAGATTATGGCCCGCACTATTACGCCGCCTTCGTCCATGATCCCGAAGGCTATCGGCTCGAAGCCTATTACGGCGGGAAATAGCCCATGGCGACGATTCGATCCGAACTCAAAACCCGCGCTCGGCCAAGCGAAGTCTGGTCGGCGATCCGCGATATCGGCGCGCTGCATACGCGACTCGTCCCCGGCTTCGTTACCGACACGAAGCTCGAGCCGGGCGCGCGCCTCGTGACCTTCGTCAATGGCATAATGCTGCGCGAGCCGATCGTCACGCTCGACGATGAGGCGCGGCGTCTGGTGTGGACCCACGAGGGCGGCCGCGCCCGCCATTATAACGGTGCGCTCCAGGTTTCCGAGCTTCCCGATGGCCTAACGTCGGTCGTCTGGACCGCCGATTTCCTGCCCGACGATATCGGCGGCTACATGTCCCAGGCGATCGAAGCGGGGATGGCGGCGATGCAGCGGTCGCTGGACGCGCTGGCGGCATAGCGAAGGACGTCGACGCGCAACGCCGTAAAACGATGAGAGAGTTTTGCGTCTGGACCGATTCACGCCTACCCTGATGGAGGAGCCTGCATCGCGTTACAGTACGGCGCGTGGCCCGGGAGATAAGAGCCATGACCCTGACGGTCTCCATTGTCATCTTTGTCGCTGGTTCCCGTATGGGCAGCGGACTTCAGCGCCGAACTCGACTTCCTGACCAGGGCCTCGAACAGCAATCTCTTCGCGATCGAGGAATCGCAGCTTGCCATCGACCGCAGCGGTGACTCGAAAGTGAAGAGCTTCGCGCGTCGCTCCGTCGAGGATCATGAAAGCGCGGAGGCAGAGCTTAAAGCTGCGTCCGAAGGGTCGGGCGCGACGGTCCCAACGGCGCTAGACCAGGAGCATCAGGCGCGCCTGACCGCTTTGCAGGGCAAGTCCGGCGCCGACTTCGACAAGGCCTATGTCGCCGACCAGGGCGAAAATCAGTCCAATGCTCTCACCCTCTATGGCGACTACATGCTATGGGGCGAGTATGAGAAGCTCCACGCCTTAGCGATCAAGATGATCCCGATCACCGAGGCGCAGCTCAAGAACGCTCAGGTTCTCGCCGGCGAGTAACAACGGCGCCTGCCCTGGCGAAGGCAATGAGCTTTCGCTATCCTGGTCGGGCGGGGAGACCATGTGTTCATGTCGGGCAATCTGGACATCACCGGCTACGCCATCGTTTCGGACGACGACAAGATCGCCGGCGCCGACGGACTGACGCCGACCTCGCTACGCAACGAAAAGGACTGGGAACTTTACCAGCGCGCGCAGGAGATCGCGAACCTCGTCGTGTTTGCGCGGCGCAGCCACGAGCTCGAGCCCAACGTCCACCGGAACGTGCGTCTTGTCGTTTCACGCGAGGCGCCGGGCCTTGAGGAGCGCCCGGATGGTTGGTGGTGGGACCCTCGTCGCGCGACCTGGGAGGAAGTCGCGGCTAAAGTTCTACCGAAGGGCGGGGTCGTCGCCGTGGGTGGCGGCCAGGTGGTGTTCGACCTCTTCCTCATGATCGGCTTTGACGGGTTTCACCTGTCGCGCGCGCATGGGGTCAAACTTCCCGGCGGACGGTCGGTCTTCTCCGCCGCCGACGCCGGCGTGGCCGCGGCGACCGTGCTTGAACAGCATGGTCTCAGCCTCAGCAAAACGATGCCCCTCGATCCGGCGCATAATGTCGAAATGACGATCTGGCGGCGCGCGTCGAGCTGACCTGTGTCCGCCCTGTTCCAGCACGAGCGCCGTTGTATAATCCGGCGCGGGGACATGCACGGAGGAACAGTTCATGAAGGACGACAACGCCAAGCGACTAAGAGCCAACCGGGTTTGGCTCACCGCCGAGTCCTGCGACCTCGATGAGTTCCGGAGCGTCGTCGAGCGCTCGGTCGACCGCGCCGACTATCCGTTCGCCCACGACGTCGTGTCCAACGTGCTTGTCTACGATGGCCTGGAGGCGCGCAGCGCCGCCGCCTCGCCCGAAACGCGCAAGGAATTGATGGCGGAATGGGTCGAGGCGCTGACCGACGGCCCCGGCATCATCGCCATTCGCAACGCCTTCGCTGACCATAAAGCGATCGACCAGGCCAGTGATCATTTCTGGGAGATCATCAAGGAAGAGCGGTTGAGCAACGTCGGCGGCGGGGACCATTTCGCCAAGCCGGGCGCCAATGACCGCATCTGGAACGCGCTCGAGAAGCTGTGCCTGCGCGACCCTGCGGTCTTCGCTTCCTATTATGGCAGCGCAATCATCGCGCTGGTGAGCGAGGCATGGCTTGGGCCGTCCTATCAGATCACCTCGCAGCTTAACGTCGTGAACCCCGGCGGCGCAGCGCAAGTCGCGCACCGCGACTATCATCTGGGCTTCCAGTCGGCGGAGGTGATCGAGCGCTTTCCCGTTCACGTCCAGCGTCTCTCTCCCGTCCTGACGCTGCAAGGCGCGATCGCCCATTGCGACATGCCGCTCGAGACCGGGCCCACGCTCTATCTGCCGTTCTCGCAGAGCTACCTGCCCGGCTATATGGCGACCGCGCGGCCGGAGTTTCGCGATTATTTCGACAAGCATCACGTCCAGTTGCCGCTCGCCAAGGGCGATGCGGTGTTCTTCAACCCGGCCTTGTTCCACGCCGCGGGAACGAACCGCTCGAAGGACGTGCGCCGCATCGCCAATCTGCTGCAGGTCTCCTCGGCCTTCGGCCGCGCGATGGAAAGCGTCGACCGGCTCAAGATGAGCCTAAAACTCTATCCGGCGCTGAAAGGTCTCGTCGCCGGCAACGCGATCAACGCGGCCGAAGCCGATAACGCTATCGCGGCTTGCGCGGAAGGCTATTCCTTCCCGACCAATCTCGATCGCGACCCGCCGAAAGGCGGCATGGCGCCCAAGACCCAGCAGGACTTGATGCGCCAGGCGCTCAAGGAGAATTGGCCGCCCGAAGTGTTCGTCAACGAGGCTCAGGCGCAGGCTTCGCTGAAGCTGACCTGAGGGCACGATTGCGGGGTAGACAGATCTGCGATCGGGCCAGCGCGCGAGGCGCTGGCCTCAGTCCTCGGGCTGCGACAGCCAGTTCGACCGCGCCCATGCCTCGCCGCAAGTCGGAGGCCATCGCTGCTAGGCGAGCGACTTCCTCGAACCACCCGAGCGGCGGCGCCATACCGCGCCGAGTCCCGTGAAACCCAGCAGCATCAACACCCAGGTGGAGGGCTCGGGGGCGTCGTTCACGGTCACCAGCTTGGAGGCAAAGGTTCCATAAGCCGGGTTGCCCAAGTTGGCGCTGGGCGGGTAGAGGAAATCCGTCGGCGGGTTCGAACATGTGGCCGGGTTGGTCAGGCACCCCTCAAGCGCCGTTAGCGTGCCGGCATCAAGCACGCCCGACTGCGAGCCCTGAAGAATGAGCATTCCGCCTGCCGCGCCGAGATTGGTCGTTGGATTAACGCCGCCTGATATGACGCTGTACTCGGCCGAGAAACTAAAATTGGTGACGCCGGAGTTGGTGCCGTCGAAGGGCGGGGGCTCGCCGTTGTCGACGGAATAAATGAACGTGCCTTGGGCGCCGGGGGCCAAAACGGCGGGAAACGAAACAACCGTCGGAAAGCTGATAACATCATCCGGGTCGCCACTGACATAGAGCGTGGTCACCAAGGCCAGGGCTGTTCAATTCTCAATGTAAGTGGCGCATTTCGAGGATTAGATTGATATCGAGGGCGGCACGCCAACGTGCGTTGCGGATGTTGGAGCCCCCTTCTGCCCGGATCAGGTTGTAAGCGAACGATCGCAAGCGCGCGACGATGTCGGGGTTCTTTCGGATGCGCGAAGCGTCTTCGGCGAAAGCGGCGTCGCGCACGTAGTGGCTGCCGTTCTCTATGCGCCAATGAGCGCGGATCCATTCGTTCCAGCGCGCGGGCGTTTGGCCGGAAGCCGAGGAAATCCAGAAGACGGTCTCGCATGTTTGCTTGCAAAGTCCGGTCTTGGAGTTGCGCTTGCAGACCGTGCGCTCGAGCCGAAGCACGGTCTTGATGAGGCCGTCCCACGGCGTATGGCGGAACCACGCCTTGGCCGGAAACGCCGCAAGTTCGCGGGTTTCCCAGCGATTGCGACCTGAGGTCTCGCTCTTGGCCGACCCGGTCGGTTTACGGCCCGCCGTTCCCAGCTCGAGCTTGCGGCGTAGGCTCGGTTGGTTGTCCTTGACCTGGGTCAGCAGGTGATTGCCCGACGCGATCACGCGCTCGAATGTTTTTTTGGGCGTGCTCGGCGTCGAGCGTGAACAGACAGTCTTTCAGCCCCAGCGCCTCGATCAGCTCCGGCGCAGCCGGAATCTCGTTGCTCTTCTCGTCGACCATCAGATGGCCGAGCACGATCTGGTCGGCCTGCCGCAACGCCGACAACATGTGGGTGGCCTTGCGGTCGCTGAATGCGTCGAAACTGCCGCGCAGCGTCTTGCCGTCGACGGCGATGGCGGTCAGGCCGTCCGACGAAGGCGCAGCCTCCATCGAGGACGCATGCTGCCGAAACGCTGCCTCCAACGCAGTCGGATCGACGCCCTGGAGGATCGCCCGCAAACCGGTATAGGAGGGCGAATAGGGCAACCGAAGGCCGAAGGCTTCGTTCAAGCGCTGAAGGTGAATACGAATGAATTCATGCATTTGCCGGTAGGAATTGGCCCCGGCGACCATGCCCAAGATCGAATAGAGCAGGACCGTCGCCAGATCGAACCGCAGGCCTTCCCGCCGTCGGCGGTCCGGGATCGAGCGCAAAATCTTCAGCAGCGACGCCTGCATCTGACAACCTCCGATTCGGGTTGTCGCGTATAGATTCAGACATTTCCGCCCTCGGGAATCCCAAATCGACCCTCAAAGGTTAGAGAACTGAACAGCCCTGTCACCAAGGCGAAGTCCAACACCACGGAGTTGACAAGATTTGGGTTCGTGACGGTGATCGAATAATCAATTGTTGGAGGCAACGCCTCCAGAGTTGAAGACGGACCCTGGACGCCCGAGTTGGACATGTTCTGAACGAACGGGTCCGCCTTGACTGGAGATCCGGCGATCGTCGCGGACACGCAGATAAAAGCCACAGCTATTCGAATGGAGATCCCCGCCATTGTTGCCTCCCAGCAATTGGTTGTTTTCGATAAATCGTTCTTTACTAAATTGTATTTCACTACTTAACGGATAAGCTTCGTAAAGTCAAGCTCATAATAAGGGACAGCCGCGACGCGCCCTGGGCGAAGACTTTGATCACGCGAAGTTGAACAGTCAAGGCCTTGGTTTACCTTACGTTTTACGGCGCGCACAACACAGGCAACGCAAGACGGCGCGCTCCTTTGCCGACGACGCTTCCTTCTGATAGACGCGCGCGCTCGGCTCCGTCTTCCGTCCGTCAAGCTGAGATCCATGTCCGTCATCACCCGCTTCGCGCCCTCGCCGACCGGCTTCCTGCATATCGGAGGCGCGCGCACGGCGTTGTTCAACTGGCTCTACGCCAAGCGCTTCGGCGGAACGTTCCTGTTGCGCATCGAAGACACTGACCGGGAACGGTCGACGCAAGGCGCGGTGGACGCGATTCTCGACGGGCTCAAATGGCTCGGTCTCGATTGGGACGGCGAGGCGATCAGCCAGTTTCAGCGCGCCGACCGCCATCGCGAGGTCGCAGAGCAGCTGCTCGGCTCCGGCGGCGCCTATCGCTGTTACGCGAGCGTGGAAGAACTGGAGGAGATGCGCGCGAAGGCCCGTCTCGAGGGCAAGCCGATGCGTTACGACGGCCGCTGGCGCGACCGCGACCCGGCAGAGGCGCCCGCGGGCGTCAAGCCCGTGATCCGTCTGCGCGCCGCCCAAGAGGGCGAAACAATTATCGACGACAAGGTGCAGGGCAAGGTCGTCTTCGCCAACAAGGATCTCGACGATCTCGTGCTGCTGCGTTCGGACGGCAACCCGACCTACATGCTCGCCGTCGTCGTCGACGACCACGACATGGGAGTGACGCACATCATTCGTGGCGACGATCATTTGACCAACGCTGCGCGACAGACGCAGATCTACAAGGCGCTCGGCTGGGACGTTCCGGTGATGGCGCATATCCCGCTCATTCATGGGGCTGACGGCGCCAAGCTCTCCAAGCGGCACGGTGCGCTCGGCGTCGACGCCTATCGCGCCTTGGGCTATCTGCCGGCTGCTTTGCGCAACTATCTGGCGCGGCTCGGATGGAGCCACGGCGACAAGGAATTCTTCTCCACCGAAGAGCTGATCGACGCCTTTGATCTCGGCGCGATCGGGCGCTCGCCGTCGCGCTTCGACTTCGCCAAGCTCGAGAACGTCAACGGACACTACATGCGCGCGGCGAGCGACGACGAGATGTTCAAGGCGCTGATCGACGCCCTGCCCTATCTGCCCGGCGGCCCCGAAATTGCGGCCAAACTCGACGAGCATAAAAGCGCGCAGCTTCGAGCTGCGATTCCGGGCCTGAAAGAGCGCGCCAAGACGCTGGTCGAATTGCTGGACGGCGCTGCTTTCCTGTTCGCCCTGCGGCCGCTGAAAATGGATGCGAAGGCCGAGGAGATTCTCGCCCGTGCCGGGCGGCTTCATCTCACGAACCTGCTGCCACGCCTGTCCGCGCTCACAGAGTGGACGGCGGCAAGCGCGGAGGCTGTCGTACGCGCCTATTCCGAAGAGGAGAGCGCAAAACTGGGAATCGTCGCCCAGCCGTTGCGAGCAGCCTTGACCGGCCGCTCGACCTCGCCCGGCATTTTCGACGTGCTCGCGGTGCTCGGGCGCGAGGAGAGTCTTGGGCGGATCGCAGATCAGGCTAAGGGCGCAGACTGACCGGAGGATCGCAATAGAGGGACATCGGGTCTGTCATGCCCGCGAAAAGCATCCACCCAGCGCCTGCCTGTTTCCGTGATCGGCGACTTCAGCGTCGAATGCGAATCGGCAGATCACTCGCTCGACCGCGGATCGGAACAATGAGCGGCGCGTAGAGCCGGGGATCGATATTTGCCAACGGCGCCGTCGCGCTTGCAGCTTGGAAAACATCCTCCGTGACGACGATGCGGCAATGCTGCTGCTTGGCCACTTCCAGAAGCCGGCTCGCGACATTGACCGTGTCGCCGGTGGCGGAGATCTGCTGTTGGGTCGGCGAACCGAGCCGAGACAGGATAACGGGCCCGAAATTCAGGCCGATCCGGAAATCCAGACGTTCTCGCGCCGCGGGCGGCAGATCGCCCAGCCACCTGGTCATCGACTCGAGAAGCGCCTCGACTGCGGCTAAGGCTCGCGCGGCGTCGTCGCTTTGCGGCTTCGGCAAGCCGAACACCGCCAGAACGCCATCGCCCATGTAGTTGATGACGACGCCACCATGGGCGGTGACTCCGCCCTCGACCAGGGTCTGCATCGCGCTGAAGAGGTCACGCGTCCATTCAGGCCCAAGCGCCTCCGCAACCGCCGTCGACCCGGACAGGTCGAGGAACATCACCGCGACATCCTCGCGGATAGGCTTCTCTAGAAAATCGGGCTCCTTCAAAAGTTGATCGAGAAGGGCTGGCGAGTGAAACCTGGCCAGCGTCGACCTCTCGGCCGCGATTTTCGTTCCTGCACGCCGTTCGACAATCGACCGCGCCGCAGCGAAGCCGACGGTCAACGGCAGGGCGGATGCGAGCGGCGCGGCGACGCTGAGCCAGTAGCCGTTGTCGAACGCAAGAAAAATCCCCGCAAGCCATAGGACGAACACCAAACTCGCGAGCGTGAGGCCAATCGCCGGCCGGCGCATCGCCATGAAGGCGATCATGAGAACGGGGAGCGCAACCGCGGCGGCGGCATCGAGGCGGCGGGTCGATGGCGTCCTCGCCAATCCGTCGCCGGCGATGAGATTGCCAATCGCCGTGGCGAAGACTTCGGCCCCTGGCGCAACGCGATCGAACGGGGTCGCAAACGAGTCGGACGCGCCTGCGGCGGTAACGCCGACAATGACGACTTTGCCGCGGAGCGCCTCCGGGTCGAGTCCTCCTCGCAGGACCTGAACTGCGCTGATGCGGCTGAAGCTTCCCTCGGGCCCGTAGAAGCGCAATGGCATGTGATAGCCGAGGTCCATTGCTCTCGACTGGCCTGCAATCTCGATCCGGTCAGGACCCAAGACCGGTTGGGCTTCCAGGGCCTGGGACGCCGCGGCGAGTGCAAAAGACGGAATCACGCCGTCTGGGGTTTCATAGATCATTGGAATGTAGCGAGGCACTCCGCTCGAATCCGTTGAAACGTTGGCTAGTCCCACTTGGGCCGCATCGCGGATCGAGTTGATCGGCCAGAGAACGGAGGACGGTTTCGGCGCCAACGCCAGATCGCCCGGCTCGGCTGTTGCGTTCGAGGGATCGACCACATCGAAATCGCCGATCGCCGCGACGACAGCCGGCCCCGCCTTGAGCGCGCTGGCGAGTTTTGCGTCCGTGTCGGCATCGCGCGGGTTGAGGAACGCGATATCGATCGCGATTGATCGGGGATGAAAACCCGCCAACACCCGCACGAGGCGAACCATCATTTCACGCGGCGGCGCATCGCTTCCCGCTTCGCTGAGCGTCTCATCGTCAATCGCGACAATGACGACGCTCGATGGCGCGGGACGCGCGCCGGCAAGAAGGAAGCGCCAGTCGAGGGTCAGGTTTTCGATCCGGTCGAGCGGGGAAGCGAGACCGTTGATCTCGAGAGCGCCAAGGGCGGCGCCGACGAGGAGCGCCGCGGCGAGAAAGGCGCCCGTCAGGAGCCGGGAAGGTCCCGGCCGCTCAGTCGCCACTCACTCGCCGAAACGGGAAAGAAGCGCCCTGACCCGCTCGTCTCCCCACGTTCTTGCAACTACGGACGTGTCGGTCGGCGTGATGTCGACGCCCTGCCCTGCGTTAAGGACAACGAACTGATTCAGGCGCCGGTTGGTCACCGCCACAGTGCCCGTGACCACAAGCGTGGAGGTCTGGGCTTTCGTGACGTCCATCGCCCATTTCGTGCCGCGGACGGCGGCTATCGCGAGCGGCGTCAGGATTTGAAACTTCTCATTCGGTTTTGCCGGATGAAATTCGATCAGCAACGCGCCATCAGTGAGGCGGATTGCGACCGGGAGCGGGTCGCCCTTCTTGTACAAGGGCTGATAGCTAGTGCCTGGAGTGGGACGAACCGTCAGGGTTTGGCCGCATTGCAGGATCATTTGGGACGGCAACCTCCCGTTGGGGACGAGCGCGCACGCGCCGGCCGCCCAAGCGGGCAGCGGTCCGGCAATCGCCGCCAACAACAGGGCCACGGCGGCAAACTTCGCTGCGAAGCGGCCACACCTGGCTATCCGATTGGTCTTCGACATGAATCTCGCTCCCGCGGGGCGTTCGGAGCCATTGCGAAGGCGCCTGATTATGCGCGCCCAAAAAAGCGCTGCTCCGGCAAACGGAGGCGCTTCCAACCTTCGTTAGTTTGCGGAACAGCTATCCCCAGTCGGAGGGACTTGTCGACCGCCTCGCTTATGCGACCTGGGGTAATTGTACGGGCTGCATCAGCACGGCTATATTACCAATGTAAAACAGTTGTATAAAACTCTTACGACAACAATTTTTGAGTTGCAGAAAGACGAGCCCAAATCATTGAAAAGATTGAGTTGCGTGCAAAACCGCACGCGCTCAACCGGGGCGGGACACTTACTCCTGGGGGATAGCCAGCGGCTCAACCGGAACGGCGGAAGCCACCGGCCCCGGGCCTGCGCCGTCGCGCTGATAAATGTCGGGGCGGAACTGAACCACACCGTCAGGCGTCGCCCAGGCGGTCACGTAGATCCAGTACACATTCACCGGCTGCGTCAGCTTCACGTTCTGCTGCTGGCCGGAGCGGATGACCTCGTCGATCTGGTCGCGGTTCCAGCCCGGATTGTCCTCGAGCAGCCAGGCGACATAGTCGCGGACGTCCTGCACGCGCACGCAGCCCGACGAGACGAAGCGGAAGTCATCGCCGAACACGCCCTTTTCCGGCGTGTCGTGCATGTAGACGCCATAAGGGTTCGGAATGTTGATGCGCACGAAGCCCAGCGCGTCAACCTCGCTGCCAGGATCCTGGCGATAGCTGAAATGCGTCGCCTCGTCGGAGTTCCAGTTGATCGAGGACGGAGAAACCTCCTGCCCGTCCTTGTCAAGGATATGGATCTTCTCCTCAACGAGATAATTCGGGTCCGCCTTCATCTTCGGAATCAGGTCCTTCTTGATGAGCGAGGGCGGCACGTGCCAGTAGGGATTGAAATTGATCTCCGTCGCCTTGACCTGCATGATCGGCGACTGACGGTCGATCCTGCCGACGCCGGCGCGGTGGTGCGAGTAGACGACCCCGTTCTCGACCGTCTCGACGGAAGCCCCCGGCAAGTTGACGATTACAAAACGCTCGCCAAGGTCGCCGGAATACGAGCGCAGGCGGACGAGATTGGTCTGCAGTTGCTGGAGACGGGCGGCAGCCGACACATTGAGCGAGGCGAGCGTATCCTTGTCGACGACGCCGCTCCGGTTGAGGCCGTTGCGCGCCTGGAATCGCTTGACCCCAGCCTCGACGAGCGAATTGTAGACTTGTCCCGAACCCGCGACCGAATCGAGATCGCCGGAGGCGACCAGCCGCTGGCGCAGGACCTCGACCGCCCCACCCCTCGAGCCAATGCGCAGCTCAAGGCCAGCCGGCACGGTCCCCCAACCGCCCTTGGCGACGAGATCCTGATATCTCTCGATGGCCGCTTGCGTGGCGTCGACCGTCGCCGACGACAGAATAGGAGTTGCCTCGCGCTGGACAGCCATATTGGGTGAGGCTTCGTAGCTCTGCGGCCATTCCGCTTGGCTGACGTCTTGTTCCCCGGCCCTGGACGGGATCGATCCCAGAGCAACCGCGAAAGCAGCGCATGCCGTCGCGCTAAAAAGTGCGCGGCGTGAAAGCCACGAGACGGTCATGCCACGCATCAAATGCAAATCTCCACGAACGGACATCTCTTTAGCAGGCCTTACCCCACCCACGCCTCAACCTTCTGAAGCGCGTTGCGACGACTGCGAAAGCCCCGGCCGTTCCACACGCACCATAGGTCTCACTCGGGCGTTTTTATGGCCGTCCGCTTAACGTCAGGTGAACGCAAAGTGGGGCGCTCCCGCGGAGGGAGGCCCCAGCCCACTTTTTTTGAACTCGAAAGCGCCGAGCGGGGCGCTCAGAGCTTATACTTGATCTGGTCGGTCCAGTATCGCTCGAGGCGCAGCAGGGAGGCATTCATCCGAACGAAGTCGTCGCCAGGGATGCCGCCAATCTGTTCGATCGTCCGCGCATGCTTCTCATAGATCCCGGCGACGATGCGGTGCACCTCTTTGCCCTTCTCGGTCAGGCTGATCCGAACCGAGCGACGGTCGATGCGCGAGCGGGAGTGATGAAGGAAGCCGATCTCGACCAGCTTCTTGACGTTATAGGAAACATTCGAGCCAAGATAATAGCCGCGCGTGCGCAATTCGCCGGCGGTCAATTCCTTGTCACCGATATTGTACAAGAGCAACGCCTGCACCGCGTTGATGTCGGATCGCCCGCGGCGGTCGAACTCATCCTTGATAACGTCCAGCAATCGGCGGTGAAGCCGCTCGACCATCGTCAAAGTCTCCAGGTACAGACCGGATACCCGAAGCTCAGGCTCGCCCCTAACTGCAATATCTTGTGTTTTGACTGCGTTAATCATTGCACACCCGCCTCTTCGTCACTCAACTGCCGAGCGTTCCTTCGGTCTTCTTATGAGTAGAACTGTAACGGAAGCGCGTGAATACGAGTTTAAAAGTCAAGATGAATCCAAAGTTTCCAAGCCGTGGTAAATTTCAATTGAATCAAAGGCTTTGTTTACGTTGACAAGACGCAAACGCGAGGCTGGCCGCGTTGCTCGGCTGGCGACGTTGGGAACCAACGTCAAGCTCGTTCGCGCGCCGCCCGCCAGCTCAACAGGAAATAACCAGCCACCAGCGCGAGGTTCAACAGAGCGCCGCCATATCCGATCGCGGCCGCGCGCGGGCTGAGGATCGGGGACGCGGCCTCCACCACCGCGCACAAGAGCCATATCGCTCCGCCCCAGGCCGCGGCGAGCCACAGGCCGATCGCCGCCAGCAAATCGAGGCAGGCGAAAGCGACAATCGTCGCCTGCAGAGGGAGCGCCATCGTCGTGAATTGGCCAAGCGTCGGCAGCGCGCCGAGAATGATCGCCCAGTGGAACAGACCCTTCGCCATCCAGACCCACGCAAGCGTGCGCATGTACCAGATGAGCGCGGTCTCCCAGTCCACCCGCGAAATCGCCGACATGAGGTCGTGGTTTTTGGTCGGCGCCGGGGATCGATCGACAAGTTCGATGGCCCCGTCGCGGCTCTGGCGCATGATGTATTTCATGCGTCCCGCGCCGGAAACTTGAGCTCGCTGTCGCCGAGGGAAACGAAATAGGCGTCGATCTCCGCCGGCGACGGCGGCCGGGC
>CAWCSA010000019.1:0-183242 GCA_963798015.1 uncultured Alphaproteobacteria bacterium | reverse complement strand
CGGGTAGAAAGTCCAGCCGGTATCGACCCCGCCCAGCATCATGGCGGCGAGCACGCAGATCCCCCCGATCAGGGTCAGATACCAGCTCGCGAGATTGAGCTTCGGAAAGGCGACGTCGGGCGCGCCGATCATCAGGGGCAGCAGAAAATTACCGAAAGTCGCAGGAATGAGCGGCACGAGGAAGAACCAGACCATGATGATGCCGTGCAGCGTGAACACATGGTTGTATTCGTCGTCTGTCAGGAAGTGTCCGTGCGGCGAGATGAGCTCGAGCCGGATCAACGTCGCCGCCGCGCCGCCGATGAAGAAGAACGCCGTGATCATGAGCGCATAGAGAAGCGCAATCCGCTTGTGGTCGGTGGCGAGCAGCCATTCGCTCAACCCCCCGCCCTCCGAATCGAGATAACTGCCGGTGGCGACGCGCGCGCCGCCCGGCTCGGCGTGATCGATCGGGACGACGGCATCGGTCATCGGAGCGCTCCTCGACTGGACCCAAGCGAACGAATGTAGGCCGTGAGAGCCAGAATCTGGCCGTCGTCCACCTCGCCCTTGAAGGACGGCATGATGGGATCGTAGCCCGCTGGCGGATTGCTCTGCGGATCGAGGATCCGATCGCGGATATAGGCGTCGCCCACCAGCGCGAAGGCGCCGTCGGAAAGGGGAACTCTGCGCCCGTAGAGGCCGGCGAGGTCGGGCGCGTGGATGGGCCCACCCGGCGTGTGGCAGCCGGCGCAGCCAAGGCTTGTGAACAGCGCGCGGCCCTCTCCCGCGAGATCACCCGCAGGACGCTGCGCCGCGAGCCATGAAGAGAAATCCGCCTTGCTCATGATGACGACGGAGCCCACCATTCCAGAATGGGCCGTGCCGCAGAACTGCGTGCAATAGAGCCGGAAGGTCCCGGTCTTGGTTGCGCGAAACCAGGATTCGACGTAGCGGCCAGGCAGGATGTCCTGCTTGATGCGGAAGTCCGGGACGGAAAACGAGTGGATGACGTCCTGCGAGGTCATGTCGAGCCGGATCGGCTCGTCAATCGGGGCGTGCAGCATGTTGATCTCGCGCGCGCCGTTGGGATGCTCGATCTTCCACATCCATTGCTTCGCGACAACGTGGATCTCCATCGCTCTGGGCCGGCGGAAGAAGCTGGTAGATCTGGTTCGAGCCCGCCCACCAGAACAGCATCAGGAAGGCGAACAGCGTGGCGGTCGTCCAGCCGATCTCGAATTCGTGCTGGATGAGCGGGGCCAGCGCGCCGCGCGGCGCGGACGAGCCGCGACGATAGCGGGCGGCGAAGACGATGATGAGCGCGAAGACGAGAAGCGCGATCGAGCCCGATACCGCAACGAGCGTGAAATAGAGCGCGTCCGTCTTCGGCGCGAAGCTCGAGGCCTCTCTGGGAAAGATCGGAAAGGCGTTCAAACGCGCCTCTCCCCGCCGGCTCGCACGAGAAGCCCGACGCCGCCGGCGACCACGAGCAGCGTGAGCGCGCCGGCCGCGGCGAGCATGAGCCGTACCGGATTGGTGTAGCGGCCGACCGAGGCGCCGAGGCCGTAGCAGAGCGAGCGGATCTGATCGACGATGGCGACAACCCCGCCACGCGCTGCGCCCTTCAGCGCCGCACTCACGTCGTCTCCATTGATCGAGAGGCCGGAAAGGACGCGCGAGAGGCGCCCGTCCGGCGTCACGACGAGGAGCGCCGCGGGATGGGCGTAGCGGTGGTTGTCGGCATCATGCACGAAGTGATAGCCGACCGCCGCCGTCAAAAGCTTCGCGACGGGAGGGCTCGCGATCAGCGCGCTCGTCACACGCCCGACGGGAGTGTTCAAGCCGATCTGCCCGTCGACCATGCGCCTGGCGTCCGCGGCTGTCGCGTCCGGATTGAATCCGATGATCGCGAGGCGATAGTCCGCGCCCGGCGTGAGACCGCTGTCCTTCAGCGCCGATCCGGCCAGAGCGATGATCGGCGAGCACAGTTGCTGGCAATCATAGTCGGCGAAGATCACGATTGCCGGGCGCCCTGATAACGGCGGTAAGCGTGGTCGCGTGTCCATCGATGTCGGTGAGCGACGCGTTGAGCGGCAACGCGGCGTCCGGCGGAGGCCGCACGCCGACGCTCGCCAATTGGTCGGGCGTCAGCGAGGCGGCGGCTGGCCCGGGGACCGCGAGCGCGACAGCGAGCAGCAGGAAGCGAAGCGGTGTCATTGCGACGGCCCTCTCTTCTGGGTCTGTGGAATGGGATCATAGGCCTCGGTCCCGCGCGCCGCGACGGTATGCATCGCCTCGTCGATCGGGACCTGAAACACGCCTTTTGCGCGATCGATCCAGCGCGCTTCATCCAGGGCGGACTTCTGGCGCGCGATCTCGGGATCGGTCAGTCCGTCGGACAGCGTTTGGAGACGCGGGGCCGGAAACGCCTGCACCTTGACGAAAGTCGCGTCGCGGGCGCGCGATTGGTAAAAGAAAAACAGCCCCGTCGCCGCAAGCAGGACGAAGGCGAAGAACCCCGCGAGAACGGCCGCCAGAACGCCCGCGCGCACGTCCGGCTTTTCGCGCGCCGCGGCGAGGGTGCGGGTCTGTGGCTCGCTTTCAGGATCGGCGCGGCCGCCGGACGGAACCTGCAGACGGGGTGCGGTAACATCCCTCGCGGTCGCGAGTAGCTGATTGCGGGAGCGCGGCCGGTAGAGCAAGACAAGGCCCGCCGCCGCGAGCAGCGCGAAGATGAAGCCTCTCGGGAGAAGGCTCGCCCTGTCCTTCGGCTGTTCGGGCGCCCTGGCGTTCTCCTTTGTCATCGGGCGCGTTCCCGCTTCCGTTGCGCTCGCGACGCCCAAGCGCCGCTCGAGACGGCTGCCGAACCAGAGCGAAAGGCTCGCCATCCCAGCGATCCCGAACAGCGCCGAGGCGAGGGCCCAGAGCGAGTCCGCCTCCGCGAGCCAGAGGTCGTGCAGGAAGACGCCGAGGATGGCTGAAAGCCCCACGGCTCTTAGCGGCCGCGCGTTGAGCCGCACGCGCTCCCATGCGCAGCCGATGATCGGGATGACCGCGCCGAAGACAAGCGCGCCGATAAGCAGCGCGAACGGCAGGCCATGCGCCCGCGCGAGATACCAGCCCGCGTCCTCGGGCTGGTCGCCGTACCACTTGACGACGAAGGTCATCAAAGAAAGGTAGAAGGCGCCGAGCGACGTCGCGAACAGCAGCGCCCCAATGTCGCCTTTTGCGAGCGCGATCGCCCTTTCCGGCATGAGCGACGCGACCAGCGCCAGCGCCAGCATGATCTGCTGCACGGCCAATTCCGCGCCAAAGGCCGAATTGGTGAAGCCCGGATCGAGCGAGAGCATCCAGACAACGGCGACCACGCTGACCCCCACCCCGTGGATGACAAGCGCCAGCGCCGCGCCGAGAAGGTTCATCCGGTCCCCGGCAAGCAGGAGGCCGATGATCGCCCAAACGACGAGTGCGACCAGCCCGCACGCCGCGAAGGCCGGCGCGTTGAGAAGGACGTGCGCGACATCCGGCGCCGGCGCGTCGCCCCGCGCCCACGGATAGATGAGGTGGAGCCCTGGCAGGAGGACCACCAAGAAGAGCGGCAGAAACAGCGCCCCGACGCAGCCGAGCCGCAGGATCGGCGTCGAAGCCGCGCCCCAGCGCCCACCGGTCGTTTCATGAATTAGGGCGAGCGCCACCGCCCCGAGCGGCGCCGAGCTCCAGAACACGAATCCGGCGAGGCCGCCCAGAGCGCCGGCGCGCGGCGAAAGAGCGACGTTTGCGGCGAGCAGGATCGCCGACGCAGCCGCCACGAGCAGGAGCGCGTTCGCCACGGGAAGGCTCTCGGGAGACCGGGGGGCGCTCATGGGGGCGCTCCGTCGCGCGGCCTGGCCATGTCGACGTGCGGCGCGTCCGCGCGCCGCATCGAGCGGCTTTGCTGGAGCGCGCGGATATAGGCGACGATCGCCCAGCGGTCATGCGGGGGAATGCGCGAGGCATAGGAATACATGATGCCGAAGCCATCGGTGATCGCGTCAAAGAATTGTTTGCCGGGCGCGGCTATCAGCGCCGGTTGGTAATAGGAGGGTGGGCGCGGAAAGCCACGCCGCACGACGGCGCCGTCGCCATCGCCTTCAAAGCCGTGGCAGGGCGTGCAGAAAATCTCGAAACGCTCCCTGCCACGCCTCAGCAACGCCATGTCGACCGGGGGCGGATCGGCGGCGGCTGTCATGTAAGCGAGGCTTTCCCGCGACACGGCGCCCTCGGGAGGCGTCTGGGCCGAGGAGCCGCTGGCGAAGATCGATGCTGGACTATTCGGCCCGTAATGAGGTTGGCGGGTCATCGACTGGTCGGAGCAGCCGCCCGCAGCCGTCGCGACGAGAAGGAGCGCGGCGGCCCTCAAAGCGAAAGCTCCCACACCCGGATCGCCCGCGCGCCCTCGAGGACCGTGCGAAGCCGTGCGCTTTCCGAGGCTTCTTCAGGCGCGCCGAGCAGCAGGAAGTAGCGGTCATCAGTCGCGCGCTCGACGGCGTCCCAATCGAACAGCGGGTGATTGACGCGCGGCAGCCCGCAAAGCGTGAGTAGGGCCGCAAAGCCCGCGACGCCGGCCGCCAGAATGCCGACCTCGAACGGCACGAGCGGGAATATCGGCCAGCTGTTCAGCGGCCGTCCGCCCGAGTGGATCGGATAGGCATAGACCGCGGTCCAGTATTGCAACGCGTAAGCTATCGCGGCGACGAAGACCGCAAAGAGCAGCATCGGCCAGCGGATCGGTGATTTTAGCAGCCGCAGCGCCTCGTCGAGCCCCTCGACCGGATAAGGCGACAGAGCGTCGAGCGGCAGAAATCCCCGGTCGCGTGCGCGGCCAATGGCGGCGGTCAAATCCGACGGGCTTCGGAACTCCGCAACGAAGGCCGGCCCTTTCGCCTCTCTCATCGGGCGCCCACCCGATGCAGGAGCTCCCGCACGTCGTGCATCGGGATGACAGGCGCGAGGCGGCAGAACAGCAGGAACATCCAGGCGAAGACGAACATCGGCCCGAACAGGAAGAGCCAGTCCCAGACAGTCGGGAAAAAGACCCGGTCCATCGAGGGAAGGAAGCTGTACGACAGCGTGTTCCAGATGATCAGAATCCGTTCGAGCCACATGCCGACCAGAATCCCGATCGAAACGCCGACAAGGACGGTGAGGCTCGCGCGCATCGCCGGAAACCAGAGAAGCTGCGGCAAGACGACGTTGCCGGCGAGCATTGCGATATAGAGTTTCCAGTAGGCGCCCGTGAACTCGTAGACCAGCAGCGCGCGGTCGGCGGAATTGCCGCCGTACCAGGCCGCAAACCATTCGCTCGCGTAAGAAAGCCCCATGACGACCGAGGCCATCAGCATGATCTTGGCCATCGCCTCGAAATGGCGCGCGGTGATGAGTTGCTGCAGGCCCAGTCCGCGCGAGATGACGATGCTCAGCATCATGACCACGGCGAAGCCGGAATACATGGCGCCGACGACGAAGTAAGGCGGGAAGATCGGCTCCCGCCAGCCGGGCATGAGGCTCGCGGCGAAATCGAGGCCGACGATGGAGTGAACGGAGCAAACGAGCGGGGTCGCGAGCGCCGCGAGGGTGATCTGAAGCCGACGGTAATGGCGCCAGTGCCGAGCCGAGCCGCGCCAGCCGAGCGCAAGCAGGCCGTAGACCTTGCGCCATGCGCCCGAGGAACGGTCACGCACCGTCGCAAAGTCCGGCAGGACGCCGACATACCAGAAGATCATCGAGAAGATGAGATAGCTGGTGATCGCCCAGAAATCCCAGACCAGCGCGCTGCGCCATTGCGGCCAGACCTGCATGCTGGCCGGATAGGGCGCGAGCCAGTAGAAATAGAGGGGCCGTCCGAGATGGAAGATCGGGAACAGCCCGGCGATCGATACCGCAAAGAGCGTCATGGCCTCGGCGAAACGGCTGATCGAGGCGCGCCAGTCCTGCCGCGTAAGGACGAGCAGCGACGAGATCAGCGTGCCGGCGTTGCCGATGCCGATCCACCAGACATAGTTCGCGATGGCATATCCCCACACAACGCTGGTGTTGATGCCCCAGATGCCGACGCCGGTGGAAAAGAGCCTGTAAACGCCGACGAGCGTCGCGATCAGCCCAACCGTGCAGACCACAAAAGCGATCCACCAACGCAGGCCCGCTGGCCGCAAAAGCGGCGCGCAGACGAGATCGGTCACCGCGCGGTCATCGAGCGGTCCCGAGACGGCTGGGGCTTCGGCGCGCGTCGAGCCGGAGGCGAAGGCCGAGGCGCTGCTCACGTCTTCGATCCTTCAGGGCCGGCGTTTCGGACCCGCGCGAGATAGGTCGTGCGCGGCCGCGTATTGAGCTCTTCGAGCAGCGTGTAGTGGCGTGGGTCATGGCGAAGCACCGAGACCACCGATTTCGGGTCGGCCAGATTGCCGAAGCGGATCGCCTGCGTGGGACAGGCGCCCTGACAGGCGGTGACGACCTCGCCTTCCGCGATCAGACGGGTCTCGCGCTCCGCGAGGCGCCGCGCCGCGCTGATCCGCTGGACGCAATAGGTGCATTTTTCCATGACGCCGCGCGCGCGCACGCTGACATTGGGATTGTTTGCAGCCTTGACCAGCGGATCGCCGAGATCGCCATATTCCTGTCCGTCGGCGTAGCCGAAGAAGTTGAAGCGGCGAACCTTGTAGGGACAGTTCGATTCGCAGAAGCGCGTGCCGACGCAACGATTGTAGACCTGCACATTGAGCCCCTCGTGATCATGCACGGAGGCCTCAACCGGACAAACCGGCTCGCAGGGCGCCTTCTCGCACTGCATGCAGGGCACGGGCTGGAAGACCGGCCGTGGCTGCTGCGCGTCGCCGTGATTGTAGACGTCGATCCTCAGCCAGTGCATGTCGCGGCCCATGCGGATCTGGTCGGGGCCGATGGAGGGCACGTTGTTCTCGGACTGGCAGGCGACGACGCAGGCGTTGCAGCCGATGCAGGCGTCAGTGTCGACGCTCATCGCCCAGGCGTAGGGGTCGCCCGGCGGAGTGGGGCTTGGCGTGTTGAACGAGGGTTTTGGCGCGGGCATCGGTAGCACGGCGCCGAGCGCCAGCCCCGGCGCAAGTTTGCGAGCTTCGCCCGGAAGCGCGTAGAGCCCCGCAACCGCAGGCGACAGGCGCCCGTCGCCGCTGACGCGCCGGAGCGCCGCGCCGCGCGTGATCCAGGGCGACGCGCTCGCGCGCAGGATCGCAGCGTTTATTCCGAGACCGTTGCCGATCCGCCCAGCGCGCATGCGCCCATAACCGAGCGTGATCCGCAGGACGCCCTGGGCAACGCCGTTCGAGAGCCGGACGGGGCCACTGAGCCGCCGCTCCTCCGCGACGATCTCGACCTCGTCGCCCTCGCGAATATCGAGGTGGCCCGCGTCCGAGACGGCCATCTCGATCGCATTGCCCCAGACAGCCTTCGAGAACGGCTGTGGGCATTCTTGCAGCCACGCATTGTTGGCGAAGCGCCCATCGAAAACGGAAGAATCCGGCGCGTAGACGAGCGTGAATCCCGGTGCATGAGCGGGCGCGGTCCAGTTCGGAAGCGTCGCCGGTGGCCTGCTCACGGGCTCGGGCGCCTTATCCTCGATGACGCCGTCGGTCAGCGCCTTCCGCCAGCGCGCCTCGAAGCCGTCCGCGCCCCATCGCGCGCGCCAGGCCGTGCGGAGGCGTTCGTAATCGCTTTGGTCTGGCTCCCCAGCCATCAGCCCGAGGATGGTGTGTGCGCTCCACGAAGACCATAGTGGCCGGATCAACGGTTGCACGAGGCTGATCGCGCCGTCAGGCGAGGTGATGTCGCTCCACGATTCGAGCGGGTGGGGCGCCGGCGCGTGCCAGGTCGAGGCCACGGCGGTCTCGTCGAAATAGAGGCCGGCATGAATGCGGAAGGGCGCGCGCGGCATGAGGTTGGCGAAGTCGAGATCGCCAGGAGCCGTCGCGACGGGATTGCAGTCGAGCGTGATGAGCGTACGGACGTCCCCGTTGCGAAGCGCGTCAGCGAGCGCCACAATCGTCCCGGCTTTTGGTGCGTGATCGTCGGGCGCGAATGCGTCGACCGGGGCGCCAAGTCGATTGTTGATCCACAAGCCCAACGCCTGCGCGGCGAGCGACAGCGTGGGGCCGACGAGGACAAGGCCGCGATCGGGGCGCGCCTTCAGATCCCCGGTGGCGGCGGCCAGGAATTCAACCGCTCCGGCGGGAAGCGCCGGCCGCGCGATGGAAGCGCCGAGTTCTGCCGCGATCGCGGCGATCATCCCCTCGATCGCGTCCGGATGCGCGGTGATGCGCCGGTCGGCAGAGGCTCCAGTCAGGGTCAGGGCGCTCTCGGCCGAATAGAGCCGGGCGGAGGCGCGATCGCGCCGGCGGCAATCCGCCAGCGCTCGGGCATTGGCGACTTGGCCCGGGCCCGGTCCGAGTGGATCGGCATCGAACGTGATCAACGTATCGGCGTCGCTCAGGCGCGCCCGGAGCCGCAGCGCTTCTCCATAGACCGCGCACGCCGCTTCGCCTTCGGCGCCCTCCGTCGGCTCATAGACGTGCCAGCGGAGGTCGGGCAGCGCTTTCTGGAGATTGGCGATCTGCTCGAGCAGGGTTGGCGAAGTGACGCGCCCGGCGAGCAGCCGGAGGCCGCCGCCTTTATCCGTTCCATGTTCTGAGAGGCGGGTGCGGACGGCGCTTGCGAAGGCGGTCCAGTCGCTGATTTCGCCCGAGAGGCGGATCGCCTGCGACCGGTCCGGATCATAAAGCGACAGCGTCTCGGCCTGCGCGAAGACGTCGGTCGCGCCTAGGCTTGCCGGGTGGCGCGGATTGCCCTCAACCTTGGTCGGCCGTCCCTCGAAAGCCGTCACCACGACGCCGCGTCCATATCCAGCGAGCGGAAGCGCGGTTGCATAATGCTGCGGCACGCCGGGAAGCAGGCCTTCCGGCATATGGACATAGGGCAATTCTGTCCTGGCGCCCCGAGCGACGCTGTTCGAATCTGGCTGTGAGCATCCGGCCGCGAGCGAGGCGACGCCGCCCGCGAGCAGTTGCAGGGCATGCCGGCGCGAGAGCTCGTCGGGGCGGATCGGCGGGCGACCGATCACCGGTGGCACACCGAACAGTCCATGAGATGCGTCGTGTCGATCTCGTAGTGGCGCATCAGCTTTAGTCCCTCCTGCTTCTGGTCGGGCGACGGAGTCCATGCGGTCACGAAGATCTGGTCGGGCTCACGAAGATAAGGCGCGGGATTGCGGTGGCAGTCGAGGCACCAGCCCATCGTCATCGGCGTCGCCTGCCGGGTAAGGGGCATTCGTTCGATCTCGCCGTGGCAGGTGGTGCAGCCGACGCCCTTGGCGACATGGATCGAGTGATCGAAATAGACGTAGTCGGGCAGAGCATGGACGCGCGTCCATGCGATGGGCCGGTTCGTGGCGAGGCTTTCGCGAACCGGCTCCAGCACCTCCGCGTGAGCGAAAAGCTGCGAATGGCAGGTCATGCAGACCTCGGTCGGCGGAACGCCCGCCCAGCGCGAGTTCTCCGCGCCGAAATGGCAGTACCGGCAATCGAGCCCGTCGAAGCCGACATGATGCTTGTGGCTAAATGGAATGGGTTGCGGTGAGACTAGGTTCTGGCCGGTAACGTAGGGCGACCGGGTGAGAGCGTAGCCGCCCGCCACCACAAATGCCGGCGCTACGGCAAGCCCCAGCAGCGCTACACGCAGCGCTGTATCCGCGTAAGGATGAAATAGCTGCGCCACAACTCAGCCCGAACCGACGCTCCCGTGCTGTAACGCTAATTCGGGACGATCGTTCCGGACGGTCGAAAATCCTGACCGCTTAGATTCGCGCACTTGAGGAGTGGCGCTCGCAACTTCGTTCGCGCCCCGGACCTGGCGACCTGTCGACTATGGACGGAAGGCTACCCAAATGCGGCCTCGACGTGGGAGTAGGGCTGCCGGTCAATTGCCTTCCCGGCGGGGGCGACCAGCTCGCCGGCGCGGGCGCGAACCGCCGTCGACAGTCGGCGATCGTGGCGGGTGACGGCTAGTCTACTACCGACCCGGGTCCACGCTGGGCCGAACGCCGGCCAAGCGGCATCAGCGAAAGCCGAACGTCGGCCGCGCGCGGGAACTGTATCTGAAAGCAAGTGTCCTTCCAGGCTTCCTATCACCCGATCTAAGACGCTTCAGACGGCGGTTTCCGATGTCGCTTCAAGATGGCGGGCTGAAGTGGATGTCACAGATGACGTCCGACTGGCGCAAAATTTTCAGTAGGCCTTACACTGAGATGCGCGCAGAATCTATCCGCCTCTAACCGCCCTCAGAGTTTGTCCGAGAACATCATGCGGGATTGCATAGTTTTCGCGGGATTGTCACGTGAACTTGGCTCCGGCCGAACGAGAGTCGAAGGGCTCGGCTCTTGTTCAGGCCGCAGTCGCCGCCCGCCAATTCTGAAACGCTTCGCCTCTGAGAGCCTGACCCAAAAGCTTCTGGTGCGGGCGAACGGACCGTGATTTACCGTCTCCGAGATGGCTCGGAGGCTTTGATTTGGGATGTGGACGCAAGCGCATAGGGCGACCTACAGACAGTCGGGGACGGCCCTTCCCAGCGATTTGACTGACGCACAGTGGCAGTGTTTGGAGCCGCTGATTCCGGCGGCGAAGTCGGGCGGGCGGCCGCGCAAGACCGATATGCGCGCGGCGATGAATGCGATCTTCTATCTTCTGCGCACGGGCTGCCCGTGGCGGTATCTGCCGCGCGGCGCCTTTCCTGCGCGCTCGACGGTCTACAACATCTTCCGCCAGTTCCAGCGCGACGGCGCATGGGAGGGTATCTGGGAAGAGCTTCATAGGGCGCTGCGCGAAACGCTCGGCCGCGAGGCCAGCCCGAGCGCCGCGATCATCGACAGCCAGTCGCTGAAAGCGGCGGAAAAAGGGGAGCCGCGAGCCGGAGTGAGAAAGACGCAGTGGGCTACGACGCCGGCAAGAAGGTGAAGGGGCGCAAAATCCACGCCCTCGTCGACGTCGAAGGCCTGCCGCTGCACGTGATCGTCCACTCCGCGGGCATACAAGACCGCGATGGCGCAACTCTCGTTCTCGACAAGATCCGCAAGCGCTTTCCATGGCTGGAGCTTGTCTGGGCCGACGCCGGCTACAACGCCCGTCAAGTCGAAGACGCCGTCGCAAGATCGCCGGGGCTCCGGCTCGAAATCGTCAAACGCACGGACGACATCAAAGGCTTCGTCGTGTCGCCCCGTCGATGGGTGGTCGAGCGAACCTTCTCATGGTTCGGGCGCAACCGCCGCCTCGCCAAGGACTATGAGAACCTCGCCGATACCCTCGCCGCCTTCGTAACCCTCGCCGCAATCCAATTCACGATCAGACGCCTCGCCCGCATGTAGGCTTTTGAGTCAGGCTCTGAGAGCGCGGAGCGTATTGCGGGAAACGAGATGGCGTTGGACGTTGAAGGCGTTCTGGACTGCGGTATGAACGGACAGGAACCGTTGTGCTGATCCGGGCGATTTGAACCGCTGCATCTTCCGCTCGCGGCGACGAACCGGCAGGTGCGAATTCTCGGCCCGATTGTTTCTCCGCAGGCCCTGCTCATGGCGAGCCGTCAATCCCGGACTTCGCTGCGGCATATGAACGCAGCTTGTCAGTCACCAGCACGTCGGGCGCGAAGCCGTGCTTTTTGAGCAGCTTGCGCATCAGTTTCATCGCCGCACTCTTGTCGCGTCGCCGTTGCACCAGCAGATCGAGAACCTCGCCTTCATCGTCGATCGCTCGCCAGAGCCAGAATTGCCTGCCGGCGATCAGAACTGCCATCTCGTCCGGATGCCAGTGCGCGGTGGGCCGATGACCTCGGCGGCGAAGTTCCTTTGCGAACAACGGCCCGAACTTCAACACCCATCGTCTGACCGTTTCATAGGAGACGTCCAACCCGCGCTCGGCCAGCAAATCTTCAACATCGCGGAAGCTGAGGGTAAAGCGAAAATACAACCACACGGCGTGCCGGATGATGTCAGGCGGGAATTGGTGGCGAGCGAACGATATCTCCAGCGGCCATCTTACCCCCGAAATACAGGGTGGCGACCGTTGGCGTGACAAAACCGTTGAGACCGTTAAATCAGCTGGGGTGGGAGCGGGTTGTTAAGGAGTTTCGCCGCACGAGGCGACAGCCGGTCTCGGGATCATATCGTCGGGCGCGCTCAGCATGCTGCGGGAACTGGAGAGCGGTCAATTGGTCCGCGTGCTGCCGGACTGGGAAATGGGGATGGCTGACATCCATGTGGTCCTACCGGCGGGAAGGGCCGCGAAGCCATCCGCCAGGGCCTTCGCCGATTTCGTCAGTTCAGAATTGCGGGAGCAGGAGTTTGTTTGGGATCGGATTTGTCCGGGTTGCTTAGCATCCGGCGCCAGATCTGCAGCGTAATCGCCCGCCGCGCTGGGGTGTGCGCGCTCATTCGTCTCGCAAATTTCTCCTAGTTATTGCGCCGGTCTACTGAGGGACCGCGAATGGCCAATCTTCTACGGGGGGGCCGGATTGCGCTCCGGTCATCCGGCAGGAGAATGGCTGTGCTTGAAGTCTACAACGATGCGACCCCCAACGGCCTGAAGGTCTCGATCGCCCTCGAGGAGTTGACGCTTCAATACAACGTTCACCGGGTCTTCCTCGGCGGCGAGCAGCTGTCGCCGGAATTCACGAAGCTGAACCCCAACCAGAAGATCCCGGTGCTGGTCGACAGCGACGAGGACATTGTCCTGACCGAGTCCGGCGCAATCCTGCTCTATCTGGCGGAGAAGACCGGCAAGCTCCTGCCGAAGGACATCAAGGGGCGCACCAAGACCATTGAATTGGTCTTCAACCAGATGTCGTCGCTGGGACCGATGCTTGGCCAGCTCCTCGTCTTCCGGGGTCCCTGGCAGAACAAGTTCCCCGAGGTCAGCAACCGCTACTTCAAGGAGGCCACCCGCGTCTTTGGCGTGCTGAACACGCGCCTCGAGGGCAAGCCCTACTTTGCCGGTGACGCGTTCACCATCGCTGACATCGCTTTCTTTCCGTGGGTCGCGGCCACGACCAAATTCCCGATGATGGCCGACATCCGGCTCTCCGACTACCCGAACCTGAAGACTTGGATGGAGCGTGTCGCCTCGCGTCCCGCCGTGCAGAAGGGGCTGACCATCCCCGAGCCGTTCCCGCCGGAAAAGCAGTTCGAAGGCTTCATCAAGGCCACGGTCGGCCTGGGCGATCTGTACAAGTAACCGGCCCGCGGCGGCGTCCCCAAGCATAGCTCATCTGTTGCCACAACCTCGGCGGCCGCCGTGGAAGCACGGCGCGCGCCTCCGGTTCGACAGTAGGTTTCCCATGAAAGCTCTCGTCTACCAGAACGCCCATCCCATCGAACAATTCGCGATGGCGGTCGGCGAGCTTTCCGATCCCGAATTGCGGCCCGCCGATATCCTCGTCGAGGTCAAAGCCATCGGCATCAATCCCGGCGAGGCGATGTTCCGCGCCACGAAGAGCGCCGAGCCCGGCGGGCGCGTGCTGCTCGGCTTGGAATTTTCCGGCGTCGTCAAATCGCTGGGATCGTCGGCTACCGGCTTCAATGTCGGCGACCGGGTCTACGGCACGGGCGACATGCTGCGCGACGGCGCCTGGGCCGAGCTGGTCGCTATCGACCACCGCCTCGTCGCCCGCATCCCTGACAACCTGTCCTTCGCGGACGCGGGGTCCCTGCCCATCGGCAGCCTGACCGCATGGGAAGCGATGTTCCGCGAGGAGGATCTGCTTCCGGAGTTTGTGGAGAGCGTCCTGGTCGTTGGCGGCGCTGGCGCCGTCGGATCGATGGCGATCCAACTCCTGAAAGCGCGCACCGGCGCCAAGGTCATCGCGACGGCGTCCCGTGGCGAAACTCGGGAATGGTGCGTGGCGATGCGCGCCGACCTGGTCGTCGACCATGCCGGTGATGTCCCCAAGCAGTTGAAGGAAGCCGGGATCGGGACCGTCGACATGGTGCTGTCGACCAGGAGCACCGGCGAGCATCTCGGCTGGATCGCGAGCGTCCTGCGACCGTTCGGGCATCTGTCAGCCTCGGACGTCACTGGCGTCACCGATTTGGGCGCGCTCTTCTTCAAGTCGATCTCCATCCACACGGAGGTCGTCTTCGCCAAGGGCCTGAATGGCTACCGGGTCGAGAGCCAATCCGAGATCCTGCGCGCCGTCTCGAAGCTCGCCGCCGACGCCAAGATTTCGACCGATCACCAACCGCCTGCTGCACGGCTTGGAGGCCGCGAACATGAAGATCGCCCACGAGCTGCTCGAGAGCGGCAGGACGATCGGCAAGGTCGTCATCGCATTGTAGCCGGGAAAGGCGCCTCGACGCCGCAATCGCCGCTAACCCCCATCAAAGAGGACACAAGACATGACCAAGTATCTCGTGACCGGCGCGACCGGCAACCTGGGTTCCGCCTCCGTGGAGAACCTGCTGAAGACTGTTCCCGCCAGCGACATCGCCGTGCTGGCCCGCGACCTGGAGAAGGCGAAGCGCTTCTCCGACCGCGGCATCAAGGTCTTCAAGGGCGACTACTTCGACCTCCAATCGATGATCGACGCCTTCACCGGCATCGACAAGCTGCTGCTCATCGGCGCGGTCTCCCGCAGCAATCGCGCGCCGCAGCACGCGAACATGGTAAAGGCTATCGAGGCGGCCAAGGTCGGACACGTCGTCTACATCTCGCTCCAGCGCCGTGAGCATCCGAAGGTCAAGCTCTTCGAGGTGACCGACGTCGAGAACGACACGGAGCGCGACATCAAGGCGTCGGGCATTGCCTACACGATCGCCCGGAACACGCTCTACTCCGAGGCCTTCACCGCCTTCTTCGGCAGCGACGACGTGACGAGCAGCGGCGTGCATGCGTTCGGCCCCGAAGGCAAGACGACCTATGCCGCCGTCGCCGATCTCGCCGAGGCGAACGCCAAGCTGCTGACCGACCCGCGCCATCGCAACAAGAGCTACGACCTCAACGCGAACAAGGCGCTCAGTTTTCGCGAGATGGCCGGAGTCATCGGCGAGGCCCTCGGCAAGCCGGTTCCATTCGTCTCGACCACTCGGGAGGAGGTCATCGAACGATACGTCTCGAACGGCTTCCCGCCCGAAGTCGCGGAGTACACAGCGGGCTTCTTGAACGCCGTGGCGGAAGGCGACTTCGCGGACGGCAGCTTGGTCCTGACGGATATCCTAGGTCGCGAGCCGATGCCGCTGTTGGAGACCTTCAAGGGTTGGGCGGCGGCCCATAGAGCGAGATAGGCGGACCTCGGCCTCCGCGCACTCTCCGTTGGGCTGAATTGCTTCCGGTAGCCCCGGCACCAGCAGGCATCAGTTGCTCGACGCCGAATGTCCGGTATCGAGAACGCCACGATCAACGCCCTATGACCGCCATGGTGAAGGTTTTCGGATGCCGTTAGGCGTACGAAAACTGCGCAAGCACGAACCCGCGGGGCTGCGGCAACGATCTATGGGGATTTCGGCTTTTGCCCGAGCGGGATGATGGCGGCGCCGGGGCTATGATGGGGCGGACAGGGACGCGGCGAGTGAGGCTTTGCGCGTGGCGGTCGCTGGATTGGGTACTGGTCGCCTGCGAGATTGAGGTCTCTTGTCACGGAGCTGGCGAAGGGCGCGCAGATGGCGATCGCCGGAACAAGGGGCGTTTCGGCGCGAGGTGAGCGCTTGCCGTGCCGGGTCATGACGGCGACTCGGTTACTGTGGGAGCCCGGGGCGGCGCGCGCGGCTGCATCCAACGTTCGAAGGTCTCGATGATGCGCATGCGTCCGCCGCAGCAGGGACAAGGCGGGCGCCAATCGAGTGGTTGCGACGCCTCGACGGTCTCCGGTTCGGACGGTGCCGATGCCCCGGCAAGCAGTTCCCGGGCGCGGGCTATACCGGCCTTGCGCGCGGAACTGGCGAGCAAGCCGTAGTGGCGGATGCGGTGGAAGCCATGGGGAAGGACATGGAGCAGGAAGCGGCGGATGAACTCATGCGGCGCAAGCGCCATCACGCGCTGCCGCTCCGGACCCTCGCGGCGGTAGTCTTTGTAGCGGAAAGTGACGCCGGTCTCGTCGTAGGCGATCAGACGCTGATTGGAGATGGCGACCCGGTGGGTGTAGCGCGAGAGATAGGCGAGCACCGCTTCTGGGCCGGCGAACGACGCCTTGGCGTAGATCACCCATCGCTTCTTCCTGAGCGGCACGAAATGGCGCAGGAAACGGCGCGGGTCGGCCAGATCGGCCTGAGCGCCGAAGAAGACAAGCTTGCCGGCTTCGTGCAGCGCGATCAACTGGGTAAGAAACAGGCGGCGGAAGAGCGCGCCTAGCACCCGCACCGGCAACAGGAAGGCCGGCCGCGACGATATCCACCGCCGCCCATCGAGCGAGACGCCGCCGCCGGGCACGATCATGTGGACATGCGGATGATGCGTCATCGCCGATCCCCAGGTGTGGAGCACGGCGGTAATGCCGATCCGTGCGCCCAGATGCTTAGGGTCGGCTGCGATCGTCATCATCGTCTCCGACGCCGACCGGAACAGCAGGTCGTAGACGACCGCCTTATTCTGCCAGGCGATGTCGGCTATCTCGGCCGGCAGCGTGAAGACGACGTGGAAATAGCCGACCGGCAACAGGTCAGCCACTCGCTCGGCGAGCCAGGCTCGCGCCGCGGCTTGGCATCTGGGACAATGTCGGTTTCGACAAGAGTTATAGGCAACCCTGACGTGGCCGCAGTCGTCGCAGCCATCGACATGGCCGCCAAGCGCCGCCGTCCGGCAGTTCTCGATCGCCGACATGACCTTGAGCTGGGTAAGGCTCAGGTGACCGGCCTGAACAAAGCGGTAGCTGGCCCCTTCAGCGCGGAAGATGTCGGCGACCTCGATCGCGGCGCGCAAGCGGGTTCAGTCGCTGTGCTCCTCACCTTGCATCAACGTCGCCAAACGTTCGAGAGGACTGGTGACCGAGCGGATCGTCTTGGTCGCGACGCGGGCGTAGAGCGCGGTCGTGTCCAGTTTGCTGTGTCCCAGCAAAACTTAAATCACGCGAATATCGACATCCTGTTCCAGCAGATGGGTGGCGAAGCTGTGGCGAAGCGTATGGGGCGACACCCGTTTCCTGATCCCAGCCGCTTCGGCCGCCTCATGGATCGCGCGGTTGATCTGCCGGGTCGAGATCGGATCGCCATGGGTGCGCCCGGGGAACAGCCAGCCATGCGGCAGCATGACGCCGCGTCGTTTGCCTTCCCTCCACCAGAGCCGCAACAGCGCGAGGAGTTGCGGGGAAAGCATGGCGTTGCGGTCCTTTCGCCCCTTGCCTTGTTCGATGCGGATCAGCATCCGCTCGCTGTCGATATCGTCGACCTTGAGGCTGGCAACTTCGGACACACGCAGGCCCGCGCCGTAGGCGGCGCCGAGTATCGCCTTGCACTTGGGGCCTGGCGCGGATTCTAGGAGCCGACCGACTTCCTCGACGCTCAGCACCGAGGGCGCCTTGCGTTGATATCGCGCCAGGACCAGACGCCGCGAAAGATCCGGCCGGTCGAGGGTCATGGTGAAGAAGAAGCGCAGCGCCGACACGGAGCAATTGATGGTGGGCGGCTGCACTCCGCTTTCGCGCTGATGAACTTGAAACCGGCGAACATCCTCGGCGGTCGCCGTATCTGGCGCCCGTCCAAGGAAGGCGGCGAAATCGCTGCGTATCAGATCGCAGGCCGCGCATCGCCATGTCTTCGAGCATGCGCTGGCGCAGAGCGCTGACAGGGCGTTCGACAGAGGAAAGAGACATCGGAAGTTCCTTTCATGATGAAGGGAACTCCATGCTCAAGCCGCGACCGTGCCTCGCTCAAGACTCTGGGAAAATTGAGCTACTCTCACCGCAGTGGCAATCCCGCGAAGCGGGTTCGTGCTTGGGGGCGAAGCGGAAGGTGCACGGCGTTCAAAAGCGCTGCGCGGCAACACGTGCGCGTAAAAGGGCAGGCTGTGGCGATGATTGGCGAGCGGCCTCTGCCCTGGTTTGACTTTCTTTTCGTTGGGGTCTGGCCATCACCGCGGTGATCAGGGCAATTTTGCTGTCGCTTTTTCTGCGCTCAGTTGGCGCGAGCGGATGCGGCGCGGGTCGGTAGGAGCGATTACGTCTCACGAAAAGGGAGCTCATCCGCCTCGCTACCGGATTGTGATCGAAAGTTCGAGAGGGTCACGCCGACGAGTCGAACGCCTTTCGGCGGCGGGAATACCGACCGGATCAGGTCGAGGGCGATCTGATGTAGCTTCTCTCTCGTTTGGATCGCCATCTCCATCGACCGGCTGCGGGTGGAAATCTGAAAGTCGGCCCATTTGATCTTCACCGTGACTGTCCGGCCACGAGCGTCCGCCTTCTCGGACCAGGCCCACACATCGTCAGCCATCGCGATCACGCCAGCCTCGATTTGAACGAGATCAATCAAGTCTTCCGAGAAAGTCGTCTCCGACCCCGAAGACTTTCGTTCTCTGTCAGGTTGAACGAGCCGGTCGTCCCGACCTCGCGCGATGTCGTGGTACCAACCCCCAGCCTTCCCGAAGTGCTGCTGCAGGAACGCGAGGGTCTGCCGTCTCAAATCCGCGCCCGTCTCGATGCCAAGGGCGCTCATCTTGACCGTCGTCCTTGGACCCACGCCGTGGAACTTCGCCACCGGCAGGGCCGCAACAAAGACCTCCGCCTGGTCAGGCATGATCGCGAACTGGCCGTTTGGCTTGCGATAGTCCGATGCGATCTTGGCGAGAAACTTGTTGCAGGAAATTCCGGCCGAGGCCGTGAGCCCGGTTTCCTCGTAGATGCGCGCCCTGATTTGCTTAGCGGTCTCCCATGCGGTCAGGATGCCTTTAACATTGTCGGTGACGTCCAGATAGGCCTCATCCAGAGAGAGCGGTTCGACCAACGGGGTGTAGTCCTTGAAGATCGCTTGAACCTGTTTGGACACTTCGCGGTAGACGTCGAACCTTGGGGCACGAACACGAGTTCGGCGCATTTCCGGATTGCGACGGTGGACGGCATCGCCGAGCGAACCCCGAAACCTCGCGCCTCGTAACTCGCCGCAGCAACGACGCCGCGTTTGGCCGGATAGCCGACCGCCACCGGCTTGCCCTTCAGGGTTGGATCATCGCGTTGCTCGACCGACGCATAGAACGCGTCCATGTCGATATGGATGATCTTGCGGATCCGCGCATCGTCCATCGGGGGATGTGGTACTTGGTTACGAAGTCGAGGACCTCGATCGAATCGGCTCAACACGGGCCGCGATGATAGCACCATCGATCGGCCGGAGAGAGGAGTGGAAGCCATGCCGAAAAAGAAGACCCTTGTCCGCAATCCGTGGACCAAAGAGGATCTGCGACAACTCAAGGCCCATTCGCAAACAAGGACACCTGTGGTGGAGGTCGCGAAGGCGATGAAACGGACCGAGGCGGCGGTTCGGCAAAAGGCGAAGACAATCGGCATCGGTCTTGGTCATCGCCGTTGAGGACGCCCTCCTTTGATCAACTCTTCTGACGGCGACCGAACGTGAAGCTTGAGTCACTGACCAGCATTCGCCAAGGCAAGGAAGCCCGCCAAGCTCACCTTGAGGCACGCTAGCCGCAGCTGGAATGCTCGACACCACCGAAGGCGCAAGGGAGGTAGAAGACCTCCTTCGCCGGATCGATCATGGCCTCGCCGTGTGACGACGGTCTAGCGGATTTGTCGGCGGCCGTTCAGATCTCTCGGGTAACGGCGCCCGCTCTATGGCGGCCGCTGGAACACACCGGGCGACCACTGATCTAATGCCGCGGAGACTGCGGCGCTCGCGGTGCTCGAGGTTCGCGTCCATCTGGACCTCGACTGGGACATGTTGCCTGATAACTACGTGCTTGTTGCGATCGACACGGAGACGTTCCACGAGCTGCCCGACGATCCGCGCGCGATCGGCTACCCGTGGATTGAGTCACGGGGATTCGCACTTCTGCGTGGTCCCTCATGGATCGTGCCCGAATCCTACGTGTGAATCGGCTTCCAAGGTTGACCCTTGCTTTCTCGGACAAGTCAACGAGTTGGCGAGCCGATCGGCGTTCGGACCCCACGCCGAGTGACAGACAACGGCAGTCTGTCTGCGAACACCGGGCTCAAGCGTCAAATCCACGGTAAACATTAGAACCGGAGCCCGGAGCGCAGGATCAGCATTGCGTAGAAATAGAGCTCCGCGTCGAGGGCGCGCTTTATGTTCTCGGCCTTCCGGAAACCATGCTGCTCGCCATCAAAGAGAAGATAGCCGACTGGAACGCCACGGTCCTTCAGCGCCGCGACCATGAGTTCTGTCTGGCTCGGGGGGACGACGCGATCCTCCGCTCCCTGGAAGAAGATCACCGGCGCCGAGAGCCGATCGACATGGTTGATGGGGGAGCGTTCGGCATAGGTGTCTCTGTCGTGGGGATAGGGACCAATCAGCCAGTCCAGGTAGCGGGACTCGAATTTGTGGGTGTCGCGCGCGAGGGCCTCGAGGTCGCTGACGCCGTAATAGCTCGCACCGGCGCTGAACACTTTGTCGTCTTTAGGCGTGAGCGCGCAGAGTGTCGTGTAACCGCCGGCGCTGCCGCCGCTGATCATGAGCCGCTTGGAGTTGGCGTTCCGGTTCGCGACCAGCCAGCGCGCGCCGGCGACGCAGTCCTCGACGTCGACGAGGCCCCACTGTTTTTCGAGCCGTAGCCGGTAGGGGCGGCCGTAACCTGTGCTGCCGCGATAGTTCACGTCGAGCACCCCAATCCCGCGGCTCGTCCAGTATTGCGTCGAAAGCGAAAGGGTGCTCGAGGCGGCCGACGTTGGCCCTCCGTGACTCTTCACGAGCCCCGGCGCCTTCTCGTCCGCTGGCGCGGCGAACTCGGGCGAAAGGGCGGATAGTAGAACGCATGGGCCGTCTCCCCGCTGCCCGTCGGGAAAGCGATCGGCTGGGGCACCGAAACGTAGCGACGGACCTCCTCGCGAAGGACGAACGAGCGACGCAAGACGCGGTGAGTTCCGTTATTCAGGTCGAGGTCGACGAGCGCAGGGGCCTGAGAAGACGACCCGCCGATGAACACGGCCCGCCCTCGACCGGCGCGGAGCTGGGCTATGTCAGTAAATTCGGTCCGAATGACGTCGCAGCGCTTGGACCGCGTATCGATACCAACCAGCGTCCAGACGCCGTCGCGGACGAAGCATGAGATGAGACGGTCCGCGGACTCGAACGCGTAGGTCGACATGCCGAACTGCCATTGCGGTCTCCCGAATTCCGCGTCCATCTCCGCCATGGGCTCGATAGCGCCATCGTGCGCGCGATAGAGATTCCACCAGCCCGAACCTCGGTCCGATACGAAATAGAGATCCCCGTCAGGCGACCATTCCGGCTGAAACACCGACTCGTCTCGCCCGCCCGCGACTCGGCGCGGATTTCCGATGGTCCCATCCGGGAGGATGTCCCCGACCCAGACCTCGGTCGCCACCCACGGCATATCGGGATTTCGCCACGTGAGCCAGGACATGCGGTTTCCGTCGGGGCTGAGACGTGGCGTGGAATAGAAGTCGTTTCCCGAGACGAGAACCTGAGTTGCGGTTGCGCCAGAAAGGTCAACGGCCACTAGCGTCGTTGTCGCCTCCCCTTCCCCAGTGTGACCTTCCCGGACGCAAACCATGCGCCCCCGCCGGCGATCGATAACGCCATCTGCGTACCGGAACGCATCTGCAGCAGCTCCGGCTGGAGCTGGCGTGATCGGGCTCGGCGGCCGGGCCGCATCCTGACGATAGAGCCGCTGATCGATATTGTTCGAGAAATAAATCACCCCGTCGCTGACGACGAACGCGCCGCCGCCGTACTCGTGTGCGCGCGCTCGAACGCTGAAAGCGTTGGCGTCGTCGGGCGTCACGCGTTCCGGCTCCCCGTCCGCGCCGATGCGGTAGACGAAGGTTCGTCCCTGCTTTTGCGGTTGGGTCTCGGTCCAATAGATTGCGTCGCCGTCGAGCGAAACCTGCTCGAGACGGATCGAATCCGCGACGACGAGGTCCGAAGTTATGGGAGACGTCCAAAAGCCATAGGGGCTAGCGGCCATGCTTTTCATCCCTTCCAGCATTCTGCCCAAACTGCACGAGGCCGGCCGCGCCGCAAGCGAAGCGTTGTGGCGGTCGATGACCGCTAATTCGTGGGGAAACCCACCTTTCCGGGGCGACGCCGCGCACTCTCAGGATAGGCGCCAAATCTGACCCGCAGCGTAAGCGCCCGATCTTTGACGGTTGATCCAATCGCAACCATGTTGTTCCGGCCCGTGCAGGGAATGACGACGAACCGCCTTTCGCGACATTCCTGACCACAAGGTCAAGCCATCTCACCCAAACGGTCAGCCAACTGATTCAGCCCCCAATCGCGCGTAAAGGTCGAAGCTGAGCCCCATGTCGGCTCCTGATCGGCGAGCAAGGGCAGCGGCGCTTTCGCGTCCATCGTCGCGATCAACCGATAGAGGCGGAGCATCTCGGCCTGAGTTTTAAAGAGACCGGCCTCAAGGACTCCATTAAGCGTGCCGTACCGTCGCACCAATTGAGCCGCTCGTTTTGGCCCGACTCCGGCAGCGCCAGGCAATTTGTCAGAAGGGTCCCCGCGGAGCGCAATGAAGTCCGGCACCTGATTTGGATCAACGCCATATCGTTGCCGGACCTCTTCAGGCCCTATGCGCGCTATTTCCCCGCCCCGCGACGGATAGAGGATCGTCGTGCGCGACGAGGCGAGCTGAAAGGAATCCCGATCGCCGCTTGCCACCAGTGCAGAGCCGCCTGCACGCTCCTCAGCAGAAACTGCGGCGGCGAGAAAGTCGTCCGCCTCGTACCCTGGGGCTTTGGCGTTCGCAAACCCAAACGCGGCGACAAGTTCCGGCAGGACCTTTAACTGCTCTATCAGATCATCATCGAACTCGCGCCCGCTCTGATAGGCCGGAAACATTTCGTGGCGTTTCGTCGGCGCCTCCAAGCTGTCCCAGCCGACAATGATCGCGCGGGGCCGCTCGTCCGCGTAGAGGCGCAACATGAAGTTCGCGAAGCCAAGGATAGCGCCCGCGCCCTTGCCGTCGCTGCGGCGAATGGTTTTCGGCAATGCATGGTACGAGCGATGGGCGAAGGAGTCGCCGTCGATCACGAGCAGCGGGCGACCCGAGAGTGTGGGCTGACCAATTCTCGCTGGAGGCCGTTTCCGTCCTGTCCCATCGCCGGCCCGATGGGTTGATCGCTCCGTTTTCGGCGCCGCCGTCATCCCTGCCGCAATCGTCTTGCCACTAGCCTCTCGAAGCAGATTGCCGCGGCGGTCTGGCCCATCCCGAAGTCTTACCCACACGGGCGCGTGTTCGCTAGTCTAGCGTCCGCCATTCCTCGCGTTTGGCGATCGACGCCGGCGCTTTGTAGGCGCTCCGTCAACGTGGAACTTAGCAGAATGTGATCAAGACGCAGGCCGCCATCGCGCTCCCAACGGTTCCGCATGTAGTCCCAAAACGTGTACATCCGCTCTTTGGGATGGAGCGCGCGAATGGCGTCGGTCCAGCCCTGCGCGAGAAGGCGCTGATACGCAGCGCGGCTCTCAGGCTGCAACAGGGCGTTATGATCCCAGGACTTCGTTGAGTAGATGTCGAGATCTGTCGGCACAATGTTGTAATCTCCCGCGAGCACGACAGGCGCTCCAGTCGCGTAGAGTTCAGCGGCATGGGTGTTCAAGCGCTTGAGCCAAGCGAGCTTGTAATCGAATTTGGGACCGGGCTGGGGGTTTCCATTGGGAGCGTAGATCGAGGCAATGAGCACGCCGTTGACGGCGGCCTCGAGATAGCGGCATTGCCCATCGGGGGTGTCGCCTGGCAAGTCCATGCGAGTCACAACCGGAGCCCATTGCGCAAGAATCGCCACGCCGTTCCAGCGCCTCTCGCCGCGGCATACCGCATGATAGCCCGCCTGCCGGATTGCCTCCGCCGGGAACTCGGTGTCCGCGGCTTTGAGCTCCTGAAGGCACACGATGTCGGGCTCGGCTTCGCGGAGCCAGTTCAGCAGGTTCGTCAAGCGGCGGTTGATGTTGTTGATATTGAAACTGGCGATCTTCATCGATTCAGACGGGAGCGATCGCCACTTGGAAAAGAACCTGTTGTCTTCAGTCGAGACCTCCCCACCTCAGGGCAGCCCCCAAACCTGACCTGCAGTGTCGTCACAGTCTGAGATCTCAAGCCTCGCGCCGTCGGCGATGCTTCCACCGGCGACATTCAAGCAGCGGCCAGACTGCGGGTTCACGAGTTGGGTCTGTTGTCGCCAGCGCCATTCCTGAGCGGCTGTGCCGTTGCAGTCCCAGAGCTGAAGCGGCGTTCCGCTGGCAGTCGCGCCGCCAGTGACGTCCAAGCACTTGTTGAGCGCCCGGAGCGTGCCGTCGGGGCTGCTCCAGGACCAATTCTGGGCGACTGTCCCGTTGCAGGGGAAGAGCTGGATCGCAGTCCCGTTGTCGGTGCCCGCGGCCGCGTCGTCGATGCACCTGCCGGCAGCGCCGAGAATTGGACCTGCGCCGCGATACTTGGCTTTAACGACGGATGGCGTGTCGAGGTTGTAACCAGCGTCGATTGAGTGGGCGAGACGCAGGTATTGCCCCTCCGCCCAGTTGAGAGGAGCGGCGCTACCGGTCGGGCGGCCGACCGTGAAACAAGCGATGTCAGGACGGTCCCAAACCTGTTCAGGCAGTAAGTAGCCGTCGTTCGCAGCATCGGCCATCGACTGTAGGTAGAGATTCGCTGGGCGTCCGTTCGCGATTTCGTATTCGCCGCGTTCCCCTGAGAGAACAGGCCAGAACCGGCCGTAACGGTTGGCTGCATTGGGACTGCTCGGCCACCCTGTGCAGTCGCCATTGCTTTCGCCGTAGCTGTCGTGATTGTAGCGGTGGAAGTAGATGTCCCGACTGGGCATCGTGACCTGAACGGTGGAGTTGCCGTCCGATGCGGCTGCGGACGGCGCAAGCGAAGCCGCTACGTTTGGGTCATTGGGCGCGACGACGCCGAGCCGCACTAGATCAAGAAAGCCGAAATCCGCGACGTCGTGAGCCAGAAAATCGCCCTCGTTGAAATGAATCGTCTGGGATCCGTTGGGATCCTGCGCCGTGTCGATGCGTTCAAAATAACGATGACCGCCCCAATATCCATCGGTGGTATACGTTCGATCGGCGAGACTCGAACGCCATGAATTGGCTGTCAACTCCCAACGGGCCGCGCTGGCGGCATCGTTGTTCTGGCGCGCTATGTCAGTAGCCGCGATTAGCCCAGCAATGACCGCCGCTATCGACGAAGGGGATTGACCGAACTGCTCCTCCCAGCGCTCCGTCGTGGCCGTTCCGACGCCCACGATATGATCCGCGGTCGTTTTGATCTTCCGATAGGTAGAGCTGTCGGTCAGCCCTGTCATCCATGCGAGCACGATTGCGAAAGCCTCCTCATCGAGTTGCTCGCAGCATCCAAGATCCTTCGCAGCCGCTGCGCTAATCCCGCTGACGGGCGTGTAGCGCGGGAACGAACCGGGCTCGTAAGTCGTCCCATCTCCGGGCGTTGCTGTTCCAACGAATTGCGAGCTCCATAAGAACTGCGCCATGCGTCGAGCCTGACTCGAATCGCCCGCGGCGATCAGCCCCATCGCCTGCTGATAAAGATCACGACCCCAAACGCGATGGTAGCCATCGTTGGGCTGGTCGCCGTTGACGAAATCGCCCCATGGCGTGGCGAAGCCTGCGACGCTTGCACCCCGGAACGTCTTGTCCTCGGCGGCGTGCAGCGCCATCGCCGCTATATAATAAACCCGCCGGCGCAAAGTATCCGTCGAAACATTGGACGGGGCGGATCGCAGGCTATCGACATAGTTGCTCCAACCGTTTTTATAGGCAGCCTCTCGATCCGGGAATCCGGCGCCCAGCGATCCTTCCGCCGCCGCGAGGGCTGTCGTGGCGTCGCCGCCGTAGCCGAGCGCGACCGTGAAGGTCGTATCCGCGCCGATCCCGCCAATCTCGCCGCACTGGACCACATTGCCGTTGTTGGCGCTGTCGAAACGGGTGACGAGCGCCATGGTCTTGTGCAATTCGACATTGCAGTCGCTTGCCATCGTCGCGAAGCCGTTATCGTTCGCGACGAAGGCGTTAGGACTTCCAGCCTTCAAGGCCGAAACAACCGTCAAGGGCGCGCCAAAGAGAGTTCGCGTCCCGCTTGCCATGAGCGCGGAATTGGCGCCATCCCACCAGGCAGTGTTGTTGGTGCCGCCGCCGGCTATGCTCGGGTTTGCGAGCAGATACAGCCGATAGACGCCTCCATCCAACGACTCGAAACGGGTGCGGATTAGGAGCGTGTTGCGGCTCGGGTCGGTTATATATGTGCTGGTGATGCGGTACCTAGCCGACGGTCGGGTATCCGTGTTCGTGACGGTGTATTCGAGCGCCTTTTCCGTCGACATTGAGACCGCATGGCTTGTCGCGTCGCGTTCGAGGTCGACAAAGGTCGAGCCGTCCGTGATGACGTACTGCATGTCCTGCATATTCGGAACGTCAAGGCGCGGATAGAAAGTCTCGCTGACGATCCCCTTCGCGACGGTGAACCATACCTTGCTATCGGTCGTGGCCGACGCGCCGACAGCAAGCTTGTTTCCCGTTGTCCATGACGCTGCGCTGCCAGGACCATCGCTGGCGGCCAAGCCCTGGCTGTCAGACGATTGGGATTGGGCTAGCGCTGGCGATGTGAAGGCGAGGACTACACCTAGGGCGACTCCTTCGGATCACACACTTCCTGCTCATGAAGCCTACCGAAATCAGGGACCGCAGCCGATGCGCTGACAGAGTTCCTCCGTCGCGTCGTTCGCGATCATTGCGTGACCTTCTGCGGTCGGATGGAATGCGCCGCCGGTGGCCCGCCCGGAGAGGTCGAGGACGCCGAACGAGCTTTGGTCAAGATATTGCGGAGGCCGCTGATTAATGGCGAGAAACACATCGTTCATCGTTCGGAAGAGCCGCGTGCGGGTGCGATAAGGCTCGAACTGATTGGGCGAGAACGGCAGGAATTGCGAGGGATCGCTGGCGCAGCCGCCGGCCTCCGCACGCGGCACATGCATGGACTCGGGGCTTAGGGCGCAATGCAGATTGGCGAAGTCCTTTGCCGTGAAACATGCCTCCCCAGCCGTAGGGTGGCTTTGCGCGTCGGTCGTGGCGCAGACCCCACGCCTCGCGTAGTCGGACGTGTAGGAGTTGACGACGTCGAAGGCCGGAGTTTTTAAGGCGAAAGCCGCGAGGCTCTCATTCAACTTCACGCGCGCCTGCTCGACGTCCCGCTCAACCTGATCGCTCTTAGGATATTGCGCCAGCACGCCGCCGAGCGCGAACGACCCTGCGCAATGCGCCTCCAGAAGCGACGGCAAGGTCCCGATCGTCAGTCCCACATTGCCTTGCGGGCAGAACACACCGGTCTCGTTCTCGAGCGCCGGCGGATAGACGGCGACAATCACATGCGACGGGTCGATCCCGAAATCAGGCAGCATGTATTGATCAAGAACGCTCCGCAGAAGTCCGTACCGGCTGTCGAGCCGTGCGAAGAGCTCCCGCGTCGCGGCGCACCGCGCGGTCCCGTCGAAACAGGGCGTCATCGCGCTGGCGGCGGAGCGGAGGAAAGGGTCCTGCAGAATGATGCCCGCCGCCCAGCTTGCGAAGCCGACGTCGTTAATGCCGATGTCGATCAGCAGCGCGTCGGCCGAGCGTTTGAAGACATTCGTCGGCCCGCAGCGCATGGCGGCGCGGCGCAGGGCGGGTGCGGCGGCGGCGTAGAAGCCGCGCGCCTGTTCCTGCTGCGGAGTCGGGGCGTCAGTTCGTCCGCACCAAGGCGCGCCCGAGGCGCAATAGGAACGGAAGGCGTCTGGCTGGCAGATTTCCTGATACGCCAGTCCGACCTCGGAGCGGCTGCCGACCACGCCCTTGTCAGTCGCAGCGCTCCACTCGACGCCATTATAGCCATAGAGAACGCCATCCATGATTGTCGCGCCCGAGCAGCCATAAGGTAGAATGGTGAAGGACTGGTGAGGGTCATTCAGCGCAGCGTCGAGCGCGGTTCGGATCTGCCAGGAATAAACCGAGCGATGACACCAGCGGTCAGTCCATTGGGCGCGTGTGTCCTTTGTGGCGAGCGACACAGGATCGGGAGCACGATCGGGAAGGTTGCCGCCAGGCCAGGGCTTGCCGGAAAATAAGGCTAGGCGCTCCGGATTGCCTTCGCCAGAAGTGAAGGAATCGCCAAAGCCGATCACCAGTCGGTCCCGCGGCGTAACCGTTACGCTCACTGGGGATCCGTTCGGCGAGGTTCGCATGACGGTCACCTGACCACCGACCGCCTTAGCCTCGGCCGGAATTGAGGGAACGACGATGCGGACCTCGCGGCAATCGCCGGCGGTCGTTGTCGTCCCCGCTTGAAGCGCGCGCCGGGTTGCGCCGACGAACTGACTTGGGTCAGTGTCGGCGATGACACCGCCAGCGAGGCTCCATTGGCACGATTGCCCGGCTATGGCGTCGGGATCAAACACGCGGACGATCCATCCGGGCGGGCGCACGTAGTCGCCCCATACGGCGCAGCCGCTGTGCAGTCTCTGCACTGGATTCCAGCACGTCTCGGTCGATCCCGTCAGAGTGGCCTCGTGTAGGCGCGCCGATGAACGTTCTCGGACAAGGAGACTGGCCCAACCGCGCCGGTCGAGTTCCTGCTCGAGGACGGGCGGAGGTCTTCCCTCCTGCATTCTCAATTGTTCGACAAGCTGATAGGGGGTGGCGTTGTCATCGCGCGGCCAAGCGATTGGCCACCGCTTTCGCAGATCGCCAGCGACGCCAAGCTTTGTCTTCCAGAAGCCCCCTCCGTTCATGAGATTTTCGAGTTGTTCGGGCGTCGGAGTCGCGCCCTTCTGCACGATATAGAGGTCGCGCGCGACCCTCTGCGCCGCCATGTCCGACGGATAGAGAAAATAGCGGAAATTGCGTTCGATCTCCCAGTCCATGGCGAAGGCCGAATGCGGCGCAAACAAACCGACAATGAAAGCGGCTGAAAGAAATCGATGCGCAATCATGAGGCGACCCCAGCCGTGCCGAACCTACATGGCTTGAAATCTCGCGGCTCAGGGGGAGACAGTAGGCGTGCAAAGCAAGTCAAACTGTGTGCAAGATCACACAGCGCGCATCTTGGAGTGTATGATTCCCGGAGTTCCGAGCGCCCGCCTGAGAATCCAACAACCGGCAATCGACTTTCAGGGCCCGCAGAGGAACGTGGTTGAAAGGCGCCGCTTAATGAAACTGCGTCACGTGGTTCTGTTCGGATTCGGAAAGGCTCAAAGCCTAGCGGCGACTGCCGAAGTTATTCGTCGGTTCGCGGAACTGAAAGCCCTGGTTCCGGACATCGACGATTTCGAATGGGGCGAGAACTCCAGCCCGGAGGGCCTCGACCGTGGACACAGCCACGCTTTCTTGCTCACTTTCGCTAGCGCGCGGGCGCGCGACGCTTACCTTGTGCATCCCGATCACACAGCCTTTTCGAACTGGGTCCGGCCATTTGTGTCTTCGGTGACGGTTCTGGATTACTGGGTCGAAAAGACGCCCAACTGAGCCTCCGAAAGCGCGTCACCGATGGAGATTATCCGCCAGATGCTGCAACCTCTTCGGTTCCTGCTGTGGCGGCCCGCCAAATCCCATGATCCTTGAATGTCTTCAGTGTCCCATTCGATTGGCTTCGGGCCTTTTCGCCTACATGCTGCTGGCCACCCTCGGTGCTCCTGCCGCGCACGCCGAGACAACCACGCGCCTCGACGCGATCGTGGCAGGCGGGACTCTTCGCGTCGGCCTGACCGAGGACTACCGGCCGTTCTCGTTCGCTGACGCTTCCGGCAAGGTCGAAGGCATCGACGTGGACATGGCGATGAGCCTTGCGCAGTCGCTCGGCGTGAAGCTGGATATCGTCAAGACGAGTTGGTCGACCCTCAAATCCGATCTGGAAGCCAACAGTTTCGACATCGCGATGGGTGGGATCACCATCACCCTCGATCGCCAGAAAATAGGATTGTTCTCCAGCCCTGTCTTTTCAAGCGGCAAGACGCCGATCACGCATTGCGGAGACGAACCGAAATATGAAACGATTGCGGCGATCGATCAGGCCGGCGTGCACGTGATCGTCAATCCAGGAGGAACCAACGAGCGCTTCGACCGAGCTCATCTACAGAAAGCGACGATTGTCCAGTGGAGCGACAACGCCACGATCTTCGACGCGCTGGCCGAGGGCAAAGCGGATCTGATGATCACCGACGCTGTGGAAACGAAAGTGCAAGCGAAACTGCATCCTGGCGTCCTGTGCCCCGTCCATCCGAACGCGCCGTTCGACCATTCGGAACTCGCCTATTGGATGCCACGCGATCCGATCTTCGCGGCCTACGTCAATCAATGGCTCAACCTGCTCGACCTTTCTGGCGAGCGTCAGGCGATCCTGGCCCGATGGATGCCTTGATGCATTCCATAGCTTCGATCAGGCCCTGAGGGGCGCGATCGCCCGCTATTGGTCGAAGAGCCTTGGCCTGCCAACTTTCGGCGGCCTGACGGCGCCTGTCACTCTAGTCGATGGCGACAACTTGTCAACGCCGGAGCAAGATTGCATCGCTTTCCGGAGCAAAGATGCATCAATGATGCCGACGAGAATGCCCTCGAGCATGGGCTTGTTTGGTGCGCGTCAGGTTGGGGTCGGATCGTCCTTGGGCTCGTCGACGTTTTGGCGACGTGAGCGGCGCTTGCTCTGGTTGAGCCTGTAGCTGTCGCCGTTCATTTCCAGGATATGGACGTGATGAGTGAGGCGATCGAGCAGCGCGCCGGTCAGACGCTCGGACCCGAACACGCTGGTCCATTCGTCGAATGGCAGGTTCGATGTGACGATGGTTGAACCGCGCTCATAGCGCTGGCTGAATATTTCGAACAGCAGCTCGGCCCCGGTCTGGGAGAGAGGGACATATCCAAGCTCGTCGATGATCAGGAGCTTGTATCCGGCGACCTGCCGCTGCAGACGAAGCAACCGCTTCTCATCGCGAGCCTCCAGCAGTTCATGAACAAGAGCCGCGGCTGTATAGAACCCGACCGATAGCCCTTTCTGGCAGGCGGCGAGACCGATCCCGAGAGCGATGTGCGTCTTGCCGGTTCCGCTGTTGCCGACTGCGATAACGTTTTCGCGACGGGTCGCGTACTCGGAACGGGCGAGTTCCAGGACGAGGGTTTTGTTTAGCGAAGGAATCGCCGCGAAGTCGAAGCTGTCGAGGCTCTTGACCGCCGGGAACCGCGCTTCCTTGATCCGACGCTCCACCATGCGTCGTTCTCGATCGATTAGCTCCAGTTCGACGAGGCGCAGGAGAAAGCGGACATGGTCGAGACCCTCGGCGGCGCATTGCCGAGCAAGCTTCTCATACTCGCGCAAGAACGTAGGCAGCTTGAGCGCCTTCAGGTGATGACCGAGCAGAAGTTGCGGCGTATCGGTCATGACGACGCCCCCGTCAGCAAGCTCATGTAGGTGCTAGCCGACGTCATCGTGACCTGCGCCCGCGGCAGATAGGGATAGACCGTCATGTCGAGGCGCGGCGGGCGCCGTTCGATGTGACACAGGATCAGGTGCTTCACGGCGTCGAAGCCGATTGCTCCGCGCGCGATGGCGTCGCGGGCCGCGGCGGCGACGTCGTCGAGAGGGAACACTTCCATCAACCGCAGAACCTGCACGAACTCGCGCTTGCCCTGCTTGCCCATCCGGGCTTCCAGAAGACGCCGGAGGGTCATGAACTCTTCCGGCAACCGCCAGCCGGCCAGCGGCGCCGCCTGGTCGAGCGCGTTGATCTTCTGTTCGATCAACGCCAGATAGTGCAGCGGATCGAATATGAAGTCGTGGCGCTCGTAGGAACGGGGATGACGCGCAATCACTTCCGCGCCGCATGAGATCACCACGTCATCGACATAGCCGCGAACAAGCACGTCGCGATGACCGTACGTCGTCGGGACCGAGTAGTCGTTGAGCCGGTAGCGAACCAGTGACAGCGAAGAAACTCGTGTCGCGACCTTCTCGCAGGCGTCGTAGGGCGGCGGCAGGGGCCTCTGGAACGCGGCAAGATCGCGCTCCAATCTCTGGGCGATCGTCTCGTTATGGCCGCGCAAGCGGTCCGCCATCCGACGACGGCAGCATTCGACAAGATAGGCGTTCAACGCTTCGAAGCTCTCGAAGACCGGAAGCGGAACGAGGAAGTTCCGTCGCGCGTAACCGACCAGCCCCTCGACTTTACCCTTGTCGTTGCCCTTGCCAGGCCGGCCAAAACGATCCCGGAATAGGTAGTGTGATTGCAGCTCGGCGAAGCCGCGCGTCCGCTGCCGCTTCCCGTCGCCAAGAATGCGAGCCACGGCGATCTTGGTGTTGTCATAAAGGATGGACTGCGGAACGCCGCCAAAGAAGCTGAACGCCCGAACGTGGCCGTCGCAGAAGGCTTCCGTCGTCTCGGCGGGATAGCCGACCACGAAGCAGGCGTCCGAGTGCGGCAGGTCAAAAGCAAAGAAGTGGATCTTGCGCTCCACGCCGCCGATGACGCCGATGGCTTCGCCAAAGTCGACCTGGGCATGTCCCGGCGGATGCTCCAACGGCACAAACATCTCTTGAGCCCGCTGACGCCAGCCCGCGACGTAATCCTTCACAATCGTGAGGCCGCCCGTGAATCCGTACTCGTCCCGGAGACGCTCGAAGATCCGCTTCGCCGTATGTTGCTGTTTCCTCGGGCGCGACTTGTCGTCGAAGAGAACCCGGTCGATCACCGGGATGAGCGGATCAAGCTTCGGCCTGGCCGGCGGCTTTGTGCGTACGTAACCCGGCGGCGCGGTGAACTTCATCATCTTGGCGACCGTGCGAGGGTCGATGCCAAACCGGCGCGCCGCCGCGCGATGGCTCAACCCCTCGATCTGAACCGCGTAGCGAACGCGCCCATAAAGCTCCACGCCCTTCATCCCCCACCCTCTGCCCACCCAATGCAAAGGGATATCTGCTGCCGGACTTTTGCTCCGGCGCTACCGGAAAATCCGGCCGCTTCAGTGAGGGATTATTGCTCCGGCGCTTACACAACAACTTCAATTTCGCGACCATCCAGCTCCACGGCCTCACCGACCCGCTGTCCGATAAGTAGGCGGGCAAGTGGGGACACATACGCGACCGATCCGCCGCGGGGATCCGCCTCGTCTTCGCCCACGATACGGAACGTCTGGCGGCGATCATCGTCGCGCAGGACTGTGACCTGGGAGCCGAACGCGACTACGACCGTGTCACCCGGTTCAGGCTGCGGAACCGCGCTCGCGACGCGCTCCTCGAAGTAGCGTACATCCCGCGCGGCCAATTCGAGAGCGCGCCGGCGGTCGTTGGCGTCCGCCATAGCCTGAGCAGCCTTGAGCGCCTGTTGGCTGTCGGCGAGGGCGCGCTCGAGCGCACGGAGGCCGCATTGGGTCACAAGATTGGGATGCGCGGAAATCGCTCGCGGAGGCAAGCTCACCTCCTGTGCGGCCTCGGCGCTTTCCTCCCGCACAAACGCAACGCTCATGTCGACCCTCCTTGAGGCGAGGACATATAGGACGCAATCGCCCAATTGCGATCGTGAGGCGCCGTTAGGGGCGAGCCTGCCTCCTTGTTGTCCAGCACCAAGTGCGAGCCCTGGCTCGTCCCCGAGCTCCCAGTCCGGCGGCGGGCGGAAGTGCTACCCCTCAGCCCGGCGGGCGAAAGCAAGCCCGGCTTACGAACCCGCCGCTGTCTTCAGCTTCGACAGGGCGCGGATCTTCACGCGGACGCTGGCGGGCTTGGCGGCGGCCTTGACCATTTCGCCGGTCGCCGGATTGCGAACGAGCGTGCCTGCGCGTCTCGCCGGGACCTTGCGCAGACCAACTTTCAGAAGGCCCGGCAGGGCGAATTCGCCGATGCCACGCGGATGGACCGAGCCCAGGAACAGGTTCTCCAGCGTCGCATACACGCCGGCGGCGGTCTTCCGCGGGATTTCGTTCTCTTCCGCGATGAGATTGATCAGGGCCGATTTGGTCAAGGTCTGCTTGACCGGCTTGATCGCCGGGGAAGCAGCCTTCGGAGGCTTCCTGACCGCAGCTTTCCGAGCAACCTTCGCCATCAGAACCTTCCCATTGTTGATTTCCACTGAGAGCTGACCCGGGCAGCACGGGTTTTTCCACCGAGAACTGACCCATGTTCGAACCTCGCCCCCTTGACCTACGCGGGGGGCATCGGAGTGATCGACATGGAGTTATTGAGCGTCATCCGACGTTGGCATTATCGAGATCATTTCTCGATCCGAGAGATATCTCGACGCACTGGGCTGTCGAGGAACACGGTCCGCAAGTACCTGCGTTCGGACAGCGTCGAACCGAAGTTTGCCGTCCCAGATCGGCCGAGCAGGCTGGACCCACACGCCGACAAGCTGTCGCAGATGCTGCGGCAGGAGGCGGGGAAGTCGCGAAAGCAGAAGCGGACCGTCAAGCAATTGCACGCTGATCTAGCCGCCCTCGGCTACGACGGCTCGTACAATCGCGTGGCGGCTTTCGCGCGCGACTGGAAGGCAGCCCGGCAGCGAGAGCAGAAGACGACTGGCCGTGGCGTGTTCGTGCCGCTGGCATTCCTGCCTGGCGAGGCATTCCAGTTCGATTGGTCAGAGGATTGGGCGGTCATTGCCGGCGAGCGGACCAAATTGCAGGTCGCTCACTTCAAGCTCTCCTATAGCCGCGTCTTCATTCTCCGCGCCTACCCGCAGCAGACCCACGAGATGCTGTTCGACTCGCATAATCACGCCTTCCGCGTGCTGGGCGGCGTGCCGCGGCGCGGCATCTACGACAATATGCGAACCGCCGTCGACAAGATCGGGCGTGGGAAGGAACGCCAGGTCAACGCGCGGTTCTCGGCGATGGTCAGCCACTTTCTGTTCGAAGCCGACTTCTGCAACCCGGCCTCCGGGTGGGAGAAAGGGCAGATCGAGAAGAACGTCCAGGATGCTCGCCATCGGCTCTGGCAGCCGGCGCCCAGCTTCCCCTCCTTGGCGGCGCTAAACGACTGGCTGGAGACGCGCTGCCGGGAGCTTTGGGCGCAGACCCCACACGGGTCGCATCCTGGCATGATCTCTGACGCCTGGTCTGAAGAAGCCCAACATCTGATGCCGCTTCCCAGGCTATTCGACGGTTTTGTCGAATACGCCAAGCGCGTCTCGCCGACGTGCCTGATCCATCTGGACCGCAATCGCTATAGCGTGCCGGCGTCCTTCGCCAATCGCCCGGTCAGCGTGCGGGTCTATCCCGAGCGGATTGTCGTCGCCGCCGAGGGGCAGATCATCTGCGAACACCGCCGAGTCTTTGCCCGCTCTCACGAACGAACGAGTACGACGACCGTTTTCGATTGGCGGCACTATCTGGCGGTCATTCAACGCAAACCAGGCGCACTCCGCAACGGCGCGCCGTTCGCCGAACTCCCGCCCGCCTTCCGAACTCTGCAGCAGCGCATGCTCAAGACGCCCGGCGGCGACCGCGAGATGGTCGAGATTCTGGCTCTCGTCCTCCAGCACGACGAGCAGGCCGTGCTCACTGCCGTCGAACTCGCATTGGAGGCAGGCGCCCCAACCAAGACGCATATCCTGAACGTGCTGCACCGATTGATCGACGGCAAGCCGATCGACCCACCAGCCGTAAAGCCGCCCAATGCTTTGACGCTCACCACCGAGCCGCAGGCCAACGTCGAACGCTACGATGCACTGCGCAAAGTCCGGGAGGCGCGCCATGCGTCATAATCCCGCCGCTGGCGCGATCACCATCATGCTACGCAGCCTCAAAATGCATGGCATGGCTCAGGCGGTCGGCGAGTTGACCGAGCAAGGCTCCCCGGCCTTCGAAGCCGCTTTGCCGATCCTGTCGCAGCTTCTGAAAGCGGAGACGGCCGACAGAGAGGTCAGATCAACGGCCTACCAGCTCAAGGCGGCGCGCTTTCCGACGTATCGCGACCTCGCCGGGTTCGACTTCGCCAGCAGCGAGGTCAACGAGGCGCTCGTACGACAACTCCATCGTTGCGAGTTCCTGGAAGATACTCACAATGTCGTCCTGGTCGGCGGCCCCGGCACGGGTAAGACGCATCTCGCTACGGCGATCGGCGTCCAGGCCATCGAGCATCACCGCAAGCGCGTCCGGTTCTTCTCCACGGTCGAACTCGTCAACGCTCTCGAACAAGAGAAGCTTCAGGGCAAACCCGGCCAGATCGCGGCGCGGCTCACCCATTCCGATCTCGTCATCCTCGACGAACTCGGCTACCTGCCGTTCAGCGCCTCCGGCGGGGCATTGCTCTTCCATCTGCTGAGCAAGCTCTACGAGCGCACCAGCGTCATCATCACGACCAATCTCAGCTTCGGCGAGTGGGCCACCGTGTTCGGCGACCCGAAGATGACGACCGCGCTGCTCGATCGTCTTACCTACCGCTGCCACATCCTCGAAACCGGAAACGACAGCTTCCGCTTCAAAAACAGCTCGGCGAATGCCGCCAAACCCGCAAAGGAGAAATCTCGGAACTTGACGAACGCCTGAACCCGAAACCATCATCAAGCCGGGTCAGTTCTCAATGGAAACCCCGGGTCAAATCTCAGCGGAAATCGACATAGCGGAGATACCAGCGGACACAGAGGACGATGATTTCCCGGTCGAAATGGCGGCCTTTGAAAAGTTCGTCCATTTTCAGTGCGATCGTTAGCTCTATCGTTCGACCAATTTGCCGGCGATTATGCTGTGTTCACGCCGTTTGCACCAGAGCCCTCACGCTTTGCGGGCTACCGCGCGTCAATCACCCGCTGTTCGATTGGGACGCCGTCGAGCGCGCGACTGATGACCGCTACTTCCTGCTGCTCGGCGCGATCTTCACCACCAAACCTCATATTTCCATCCGCGTCCCGAGCTCAACGACACGCGGGCGGCGGTGTCGGGAATTAGTCTGGAGCAGAGACTGCCCTTAGAGTCCGTTTGAAAACTGGTTGAAAGGGTTTTTCGGCTGTGATTCAAGCTTGGGATGTGGACCCGAGCGACGCGCGGCCGAATGGCCAAGATCGAGAAGAAGACCAAGCGTTATCCGAGCGACTTGACCGATGAGGAGTGGGCGAGGATTGAGCCTTTTCTTCCTCGCGCGTCGAAGTCGGGGCGCCCTGTCGAGGTCGATTTGCGGGAGGTGTTGAACGCAATCCGTTACATGGCGCGTTCGGGCGGGGGATGGCGGATGCTGCCGAATGATTTCCCGCCCTGGCAGACCGTCTATTGGTGGTTTCGACGATTCGTGCGTCGGTTCCTGTTTCAGACGATCCACGATGTCGCGCTGATGCTCGACCGAGAGCGCGTGGGACGCGAAGCAAGCCCAACCGGGGGCGTCATCGACAGCCAGTCGGTCAAAGCTCCGGAAGCGAAAACAAGGGGATACGATGGGGGCAAGAAGATCGTGGGTCGCAAGCGCCACATCGCCGTCGACACCGATGGCCAACTCTTGATGATCAATCTGACTCCGGCCGACATTTCCGACAGCGCCGGGGCTCAAATGATCCTGGACGGTGTCCGCAAGCGCTGGCCGTGGCTGAAGCATCTGTTCGCCGACGGGGCCTATGACCGCACCCAACTCATGGATAAGGCCGCCTTCCGCGATTTCACTATCCAGATCGTCAAGCGATCCGACACCGCTAAGGGTTTCGAGGTCCTGCCGCGTCGATGGGTCGTCGAGCGAACGTTCGGATGGATGACGCGATGGCGCCGTCTCGTGCGTGACTACGAGGAACGCATCGACTGTTCCGAAGCCATGATCCACGTCGCTCTCGGAAGCATCCTGCTCAGGCGAATTGCTCACGAATAGGTGTTCTCAAACGGACTCTTAGGTCATAAACGCGCACCGCCGTTCGTGCGAAGCGTACACTTCTGGTCGCTGATGGCCTCCGCCTCGTGCTGTGCGGCCGTAATTGTTTAGGCCGCGACGGATCCGATGTTCGGTAACTCCGACACATGGCAACTCGTCATCATGTAACCGCTCCGTTCCGAGAATCTTCCGAGTCCATCGTCCAGTCCGCGACAAAAGTGTTTCCGGAGCGAGCCGAGGCGAAACGGCGAGAGTTTGTTGACGTCGCTCAATCGCAAGTCGCAACTGGAGCGACAATGCTCTCCAACGAGATTGGCAAAAAGCTGGAGACCTTATCGACCGCGTACCCGGCGGGATTAGTGTTCGACCGCTTATCGAGTCCTCGATTCAGGTCGCGCTCGCGGCTGCGCTTGAGGGGCTATTGCGGAAACCTACCCGCACTTGAGAGCTCACCCCGCAGGCAACAGCGGTCCAATCGTCGCCTCGCCGCGGAGCGCCGCGATGAGGTCAATCTCGACTTCCTCGCGGCCACCTTGCCGGCCGAGGACGAGCAGCGCTCTCTGGCTTACCCCTGATCGAGTCCGGCAAGCCATCGGTTCGGCGCCCTACCCTGAGCGGCCAGCGCCTCGGGCATCGCAAGTGAATCGCGTCGTCCCTTCCAAAGCGGGCGGACTCGTCCGAAACCCGGTTTGAAAAAAAAGATTGCCGGGCGCGCGCACCCATCAATCTCGGCGCGGATGCCTGATTGAGCTGGGAACAGCTCCTTTCCTCATAGCGTTGTAAAATGCCGTAGGCAGACCAAAGGAGAACAGATGCCAAAGGAAGCGCCTAGCAAGGCCGCCGAACACCACGAGAGCGCCGCTAAGAGCCATAAAATGGCCGCCGATCACCCCGGAAAGGGTGATCACGCGAAGGGCCGCGAAGAGTCAGCCAAGGCCCAAGATCATTCCAAGATGGCCCACGAGCACACTGAAAAGGCACATACCAAGAGCCAGTCGCAGAAGTAAGAAGTTAAAGGGCGAGCCGCAAGCGGCCTCGCTACTTTGCGCAGTTTGTGACCCATGCCGCCGCACTTGATGCCAGATATCGCTTCGATCCCGAAGTCCCCGCCGACATTGACGAAGCGACTCGGAAATCGAACTTTCCAGGCATGGTCCGTTTTCCCTCGAATTCGCGTCGCGGCAGCTGAGGCAAGTCTTTGACCGATAACTCTCCAGAAACCCAGACCGATCTAACGCAATGGACAGCGCTGGAAATCCTTCCGGATGGAGAGATCCTGTCTGGTCGGGTGGGAAAAGATCCAGTTTTCGTTTGGCGGGCCGGCGATGTCATCCGGGTTTATGGCGCGACCTGCCCTCACCTCGGCGCGCCTTTAAATGAAGGTTTGATTGAAGGGACCTCACTCCGCTGTCCGTGGCATCATGCCTGTTTCGATTTGCTCACGGGAGCCGCGACGGCTGCTCCGGCATTCGATACGCTAACCTCCTATCCGGTTGATCTGGAAAACGGCCGCTTTGCTGTCAGGCCAGCGACGACGCCCGCACCACCCGCGAGCCCGGCCGTCCTGGCGCGCGAGGAAGAAGAGGTCATGATTATCGTCGGAGGAGGAGCGGCTGGCTTCGCAGCCGCCGATACGCTTCGTCGCGAAGGATGGCGCGGGGAAATCGCCATGTTCTCGGACGAGGCCGCTGCTCCCTATGATCGAACGCTTCTCACCAAAGACTATCTTGATGGAAGTTTCGGAGAGGATCGTCTGCCGATCGCGCGGCATTCGCTAGACGCAATGGGGATCAACTTCGACGGGGAAGCGCATGTCGAAAGCATTGACGTCGAGAACAAACGATTGCAGCTAGCGAATGGAGTCACCCGATCTTACTCGAAACTCCTCTTGGCGACCGGGGCTGCGCCACGCAGGATCGATTTGCCTGGCGCGGAATTGCCACATGTTGTTACGTTGCGCTCGCTCGCGGACTGCCGCCGCATTTTAGGTGCGCTTAAGGACGTACGGCACGTAGCGGTCATCGGCGGAAGTTTCATCGCTTTGGAAAGCGCTGCCTCTCTACGCAGCCGCGGGCTGTCCATGAGCGTCATCGCGCCCGAACCGCACCCCATGGAGACCTTATTCGGGCGCGCTTTGTCAGATCTGATTCTCGACGTTCATCGTCACAACGGCGTAACGCTACGCCTCTCTTCGAAGGTCACGCGCATCCACGATCGCAGCATCGCGCTCGATAACGGGCAACAGGTGAGCGCTGACCTGGTCATCCTTGGCGTCGGCGTAGAGCCACGACTTGAAATCGCCCAGGCGGCCGGCTTGGCGGTTGATCGGGGCCTTGTTGTCGATTCTCGTTTGAAGACAAGCGCCGAGGGCATATTTGGCGCAGGCGACATTGTTCGTTGGCCAGACCCGCACAGCGGGCAAAGTATTCGTGTGGAGCACTGGGTGGTGGCCGAGCGGCAGGGGCAAGTGGCTGCGTCAAATATGCTCGGCGCAGACCGCCCTTTTCAGATGGTTCCCTTTTTTTGGACCAAGCATTTCGACCTTTCGATCCGCTATGTTGGGCATGCCGAGCAATGGGACGATTTAATCGTTGAAGGTGATCTTTCTCGTCGAAATGCCATCGTTCGCATTCGGGGGGATGGGCGCGAACTCGCCATTGCAACTGTTGGTCGCGACGACGAGTCCCTCCGCGCCGAGTTGGCAATGGAGCGTCAACTAAGAGAAGCAAGGGCCAAGAATAACGCACTGTGAACGTGGGCTCATCGCACGCAAGATCTTCAATTGCGGCGGGAAGCTCGCTATTCGCTGCGGAGAAATCGATTCCGAGCTCGAATGCGAATATCCTCTACCCTGTCTTTCGGCCGCGGCCAGCAGGAGGTTGACGCCCTCACACCCGGTCGGTCGGACAATGTCGAGGTAGATCGACCCGGCTGCGCGCGTCCAGGCGGCTGCAGGAATTTTCCCAGTTCCGGCCTCTGGGGCGCACGGGCGAGCGCGCAATGGTAAGGGGACATTTCATCGCTCGCATCAGCTGACCACAGGGTCCCACTCGAAATGGCAAGCTTCGCAAGCCAGGTCGTTCCCCTTGCCGAACTTGACGCCCGACAAATTCCTCGAGCAGAGCCGGCTAGGAACTTAATCGCGGCTGATCTGTTGTTCGTCGCCTCGCCGGGGGTCCGCACCTCTTTTCTACCCCTTCAGGAATTTCGATGTTTGACGACCCATCTGGCGCAGGTGCTGCCCCGTTCCCCGCGCCGTTTTCGGGGCTCGCCTCGGCCATCCGACCGGGCTTCGTTGTTGCCATCCCCGTCAAAGACGAAGAAGAACGCCTGCCGGTCTGCTTGCGCGCTCTCGCTCAACAGCGCGACCGATTGGGTCAACCGATTCCGCCAGGGTTGGTGCGCATTGTCGTGTTCGCCAACAATTGCACCGATCAAAGCGCCAGCTTCGCTCGAAAGCTTGGAGAAAGTTGGTCGCTCGACATCCGTGTTGTCGAAGCCTCGTTGCTTCCGGGATCCGCGCACGCCGGCAACGCTCGGCGAGCCGCGATGGATATTGCCGAGGCTTGGCTTGAAGAACGAGATGAGGCAAGCGGCGTCATCCTGACTACCGACGCCGACAGCCAAGTGGCGCCGAATTGGATTGCGGAAAACCTCTCCGCAATCGAGGCTGGCGCTGAGGCAGTTCTCGGACGCATCGACCTCGACGGCGAAGGCAAGTTCTTACCCGAGGCGTTGCATCGGCGAGGTGCTCTTGAGGACGCGTACGAGCGACTGCTCACCGAATTGTCGTGGCTGCTCGATCCGCTTGAGCACAATCCGTGGCCACACCACGCCACGGTGTCGGCCGCGAGCCTTGGCATCACCCGCACGGCCTATTGCCGTGTCGGGCGTCTTCCTCGCGTCCCCCTTGGCGAGGACAAAGCGCTGATTGCCTTGCTCTCGCGCCAGGATGCGAGGATCCGTTACTGCCCGACTGCGCGCGTGATTACATCGGGTCGAACAAATGGGCGCGCCCCCGGGGGCGTGGCGGATACCCTTGCGATCCGAAGCAGGGAGCCGGACGCATTCTGTGACGACGCCTTGGAGCCGTTCGGCACGGCGTTAGCCCGCGCCTCCTGGCGGGGGTGTTTGCGACGACGGCGTGCCGCGGGGTTTCTCGCGCTCGATCAAGAATGGGCGGCCGAACTCAAAATTTCGGCCCGCGACGTGAATGACATCCTCAAAGAGTCGGCATTCGGCGCTGCGTGGAGCATCATCGAGGATCGAAGCCCGCTATTTGTGCGCCAATTGCTGAGACCGACCGAATTGCCGGATCAGATAGCAATCGCGCGTCGTTCGCTCGCCTCGATCCGCGAAAGCGCCTCAGGCGCGCGACAACACGTCGAGGCGAAATTCGGCATACCTATCCGCGCGCTCGACGACGCAGGTCGAACCCATTTGCTCGATGAAGAGGGCGGCAGCCTCGTCGCCACTTAGGGGATAGTCTGTTGGACCGGTCCAATGGACCAAGATCACCGAACCTCCCTTAGGCAACGAACGCGTGACTCTGTCCGCGAGGCGACTGACATCCTCGAGACTGAGATAGTAGACAACTTCTGAGAGCAGGATGAGCTCAAATGCGCCGTCCGGCCACTGCGCGGGCACAAACATCTGCTCAAAGCGCACCCCTGGCAAATCGACGCACCTACGCCTCGCTTCGACGAGCGGAGTTGGGGCCGCGTCGATTGCCACCAGGGCGTCGCAGCGCGAGGCAAGCGATCGGGTCAAAACGCCGATCGAGCAGCCCACTTCGAGCGCTGATCGATAACGCGGTCTCGGCATTGCGTTTAGGGTGAGCGTGTATTTGCCGCGCTCGTAGGGGCTCGCTGCGAAATTCCAGGGATCGGGATCAGCCGTGTAGAGGGCGTCAAAATACTCGGGCCTGAGTGTTTGGCGCGGCTCGCTCATGCGTCGCTTTCGAAGAAGAATTCATACGGAAGATCGAAATGGGCCAGGTCGACCTGGCTGAGGAGAAATCCGCCGGGATCGTCGTCGATAAGGGCACTTGTCTGCGAGCGATGCGCGGCAATGGCGCGACGCTTCTTCTCAATGGCCTCCTGATCGATGCTGATCCTGAACCCGCTACGGATCGGATCAACCTCAGTCGAGGGTGGGAGCGTATGTCCCCAGACGACATACTCGAACAGCCTGAATCCGCCGACGCGGCGCTGAACCTCGCGTGCAATCCGATAGGAGGCCTCGTGGTCGCAATGTGGATCGTGTCGCCAGCTGACAAAAAGGGATTCGGCTCCGATTTCCCGCACGCAATTAGCGATGACGCCAATCGCGCGCTCGGCCTCTTCGCCTTCAGGGGGAACGAAGCGATCTGGAAGGCCCAGGAAGAGTATATCCTCGGGTTTCAGCCCGAGCTCCGCGCCCGCTTGCCTTGCCTCCCCCTCGCGGAGAGACTTCAGCCGGTTCGACGGATAGGTTTTGCTGTTCGGATGCGAGCCGACGCCGTCGCTGACAATGACGATCTTTCCTTGCAATCCCTGCCGGCAGGCTTCGGCGATTAGACCGCCGCAGGCCAAACTCTCATCGTCAGGGTGCGGCGCGACCACGATGAAGGACCGCGCTTCGAGCTTTTCCCGAATCGGGCTAAATGGGAACCGATGCGCGGCTTCCAAGAGTTCGCCGGCGGTCATCGCCACAGATCCTGCACGCCTACGGGCTGCGCGAGTATCCATGCCGCCGTATCTGTCAGCGCGCGATCGGGACCGGGCTGGCGAAGATAAGTTGCAAGGTCCCGCGATATGCGCTCGATCGGGTTCGGACGCATGAAAGCGCGGAGCCCGACCGAGCGTTGGACAAGTTGCATAAGGTCGAGAGCCGCAGCCTCCACTGCAAGGCGCGCAAGATTGACGTAGGCGACAAGCTGCTCCGGCGCTCTCGAACGCAACGGAGCTTCGGTGATCGTCGCGGACTGCGCGACCCAGAGCCTCGCCGTTTCCATGGCCGTTGCAGCCAGGCCCAGACGGGCCGCCTGGTGAGGATCCTGTCCGCGGTTGGTCTCCTGCAAATGCCGCCGAAGGAGATCGAATAGCCTCTCCATACCGCCGAGGTGCACCGCGGCGAAACGCCATGCGCCGGCGGAAAACCAGGGTTGTCGCTCATAGTCCCCCTCGCGGCCCACGATCTCGATCGGCTCGATTTCGACGCCGGTGAAATCGACGGCTCCGGTTGCGGAAGCCCGCATGCCCTGCGCCGTCCAACCCGAAAGATCGGCGCGCCCGGAAGTGTCCAGCTTGGGCAGGACCATCAATCGGCGCCCGTCTTCATCGGTCGCGGTTACGAGCGGACGTTCGATGTGGCCAGCGCCCGAGGCCAGGACTTTTCGACCTTCGAGCCAGGAGCGCCCATGCCGGTGGATGAGGCGCAGACCGTTCGAGTCGTCTGTGTTCCAGACGCCGAACATGTTGCCTGCCCGAGCTTCTTCCGCAACCAGCTCGATCTGGTGGTGGTTCCCGTAGCGGAGCACGAGCTCGAGCGCGTTGACATGCCCCTCAAAGAGTCGCCCCAATGGCAAGCTGCCCGAACCAATTGAGCGCAGGACCTCGCTAAGGGACAAACCCGTTAGCCCTGCCCCTCCGCACTTCACGGGCAAGACGGCGGTGAGCAGGCCCACCTCGTGGGCCGCGGCGACATCAGCGGCCGGATAAGCGCCATCCTCATCATAATCGCTGGCGCGTGCGAACGCCTTTTCCGCAACCTCTCTCGCCGACCGTAGCAAAAGTCGCCTGTGGATCGACGCGCGTTCGTCAGCGAGGGAGATGATGTCGGCGGACGCTGGGGCTGCGCTGATCCCGGTCATGCTCTGCTTTCCGACAGGCGATCCTCCCTAGCCCACACGAGTTGCTGCTTTGCGGCCTCGATGTACCGCCTGATGCTGGCTCGTGCGTCGAGTTCGATCACGCCTTCGTGCGGATCATCTGCGATGCCACCCTTGACAAAAAGGGGCTGAGCCGCCGCTGTGTACCCGATCACCTTCAGATGCCCCAGAGCGTCCCGCATCCAGTCGAGCAAGAGCGCTGGAGATGGCGCGAACACCGCTGTTTTCTTGCCTTTCTCCGCGAGGAGCGAGGCTCTCGTTAAACGGGGAATCGGATTGGTCACCTCGAGATAGCCGTGCGCCCCGGAGAGAAGGGCATGGACGATGCGTTCTGGAATTGGCTCGTGACCGAAATAGGTCATCTCCTCCCGGAAGGCGAAATCTTCCAGGAGGGACGGACTCCGCTCGCCGGATTTCAGCGTATTTTGATTGTCCGCAACGACGACGCCCTGATTGGTCGTGAGGGGTCCCTGAGTTGCATCGGCGGTTTGATGGGTGGCGCCCCCCGGGCCAGCGATAAGGTATTTCTCAGGATCTTTGAGTTTCTCAAATCCTTTCGTCTTGCTTGTTTTTGCCATCGATCTGCTCCGAGCAAACGACTTGCCCTCGGCTGCAACGCCGAGCGCGGCGATTCGTGCCGCTTTCCTCGGGTTTAAGATTGCGGGCGGCCTCGCGCGTCAGGCGCGCTCACAAGACGGCGTGAGTTGATCTTTCGAGTTCACCGCGCCTGGCAACGCATAGAGACCGGGGAACACCAGAGATGGCTCGAGCGGCCTTGATCGGCCTTCTCTGCACTAGCAGGCTGCTGAAGAAGTCGGCCGAGAGGGGCCTGGTGTTTGCCTTTGCCGCATGATTTTGTGGGCTCGACCAGCGATTTGGGGGGAAGCGGATGCGGGGCGAGGATCGGACGAGCGGGGCGTTGTTCTCTTACGTCGACCTCGAGGCGCGCATCCCGGCGAAGCATCCGCTGCGAGCGATGCGGCGGCTGACGAATGGGGCGCTGGCCGAGCTCGACGCGAGGTTTTCGGCGCTTTACGACGGGATCGGGCGTCCCTCCATCCCGCCGGAGCGGTTGCTGCGGGCGACGCTGTTGCAGCTTCTCTATTCGATCCGCTCGGAGCGGCAGCTGGTCGAACGGCTGGAGTTCGACATGCTGTTTCGCTGGTTCGTCGGGTTGTCGATCGACGAGAAGATCTTCGACGCCTCGACCTTCTCGAAGAACCGCGACCGCCTGCTCACCCACGAGATCGCGCAAGAGTTTCTGTCTTCGCTCATCGCCCTGCCGGAGGTGAAGCGGCTTTTGAGCGCCGAGCATTTTTCGGTCGATGGAACGCTATTGAAAGCCTGGGCGTCGATGAAGAGCTTCCGTCCGAAGAACGCCTCGGGCGAAGGCCCTGGGAGCGGCCCGGGTGAGCCGCCGCCGGGGCGCAACCGCGAGGTCGACTTCCGCAAGACCAAGCGATCGAACGCGACGCACGCCTCGACAACGGACAAGGACGCACGGCTCTTTCGCAAGGGCGCAGGCCACGAGAGCCGTCTCGCCTATCTTGGCCACGTCTTGATGGAGAACCGCAACGGGCTCGTGGCGGCAGCCGAGGCGACGCTGGCGACCGGAACGGCCGAGCGCGAGGCGGCTGCTGCTTTCAGCCAGCGCTTGCCCTTTGGCGCGACCCTCGGCGCCGACAAGGGCTACGACGCTGAGGCTTTCGTCGAGGGCCTGAAGGCGCGCGGAATCGCACCGCACGTCGCGATCAACGGGACGGTGAGCAAGAACGGCTTGGCGCGCAAGACCGCGGTCCCGAGCGAGGTCGCCGCGAGCGTGGGCTATGCGATCAGCCAGCGGCTGCGCAAGCGCATCGAGGAAGGCTTCGGCTGGACGAAGACAGTCGGCGGTCTGGCGCAGGTGAAGGTGCGCGGCCTCGACAAGGTCCGCGCCGCTTTCGTCTTCCCCATGGCCGCCTACAACATCGTCCGCCTGCCCAAGCTTATCGCCCCGAGGGGCGAACTGCGTCCAGCGACATGAAGAGCCAGAGAACAATGACCCCACGGTCGGCCAAAACCTCGAAAATGAGCCGCGCCCGCCTGCAGTTGAGCCGCGCCCGCCTGCAAAAAACCGCGTCCGCACTCCTCGTTGCGCAAACGCAGTGACTTTTTCAGCAGCCTGCTAGGGTCTACCACTCCTGGCGCGTGAGCGGGAAGCACTTGATGCGCCGGTCTCCGGTCGAGGCCATCGTCCGCGCGTCATCGCCGCCCGTCTGTCAGCGAGGTAAGCGCCCGCGAAGACTGTGACACGCGCCAATCGTGAGGCCCGCGCGAGACGGGTCGCACCATTGCCCGGCGTTGATGACCTTTCGCTTACCGACAGAATCGGCGTCCGCAGTTCCCTTGTTGCGGCTACAAATAGCCGATAGCCCAGATTTGAGCGCGAGGCGATGTTCGCCCCTGGGCAAGGCAGCAGGAACGAAATCGGCTCTCGCGGCTTCAAGTCTCAAGCGTGCAGCCGAGACACGCAGGACGCCTCCGAAAGGCGACCCTGTGAAAAAAGGACAATCAAGCCTCTTCATCGCCACGCTCTACGCTCTTACGACTGCGGCGCTGCTACTCGCCGGTGCATCGTGGACGGTGGTGCTGACCAAGCTATACGTTTCGGCCCAAGTCGCGTTGCCAGATTGGGCGCGCGGCCGGGGGCTCGCGATATTTCTAACTTTCATTTTCGGTGCGACGACCGCTGGTAGCGCCCTATGGGACAACCCGCCCGATCTCGCCGCTCGGTTGCAAAGCGCTGCCGAGCCGGGAACAATGCTCATCACGCCGGCCGTGCGGTGACAGATCGCAGGCCTGTTCGTCGTCGAAGATAAAGGTCGACATGAACTCAAAGGCGATCCGGGCTCGCCGGTTCTGCCAAGCGCCATTCCGGCGGGGAACCAAGGACGTCGGTAGAGTATGAGCCTTCCGTCACGACGGTCCTTAGCCGAAGCCCGATTAGCGCTTGGGTCGTTCGATCGCTTTTTACTTCTCTACTGCACTCTGTTCGCGGCCTTCGGGGTCGCGTCCCCGTTCCTGCCCGCGCTCCTTCATGAGCGCGGGCTCGGGCCTTCGGAGATCAGCGCGGTGCTAGCTGCGGGAACCGGCATCCGACTGATCATCGGGCCGGCCATTTCTCGCCTTGCAGATCGGCTCGGCAAGCACCAGCAAACGCTCGCTTTGTCGATCGCCCTCGCGGCTGTCATCGCGTTCGGGTATGGTCTTCCCGCTGGGTTTGCGATCTTCCTGCTTGTCAGTGTCGCGCACGCGTCAGCGCTCGCACCCATCGTGCCGATTTCCGACGCGATGACGCTCGCTGCAGCGCCAGGCCGGTTTCAATATGGGTGGGTGCGCGGTGGGGCGTCGGCCGCCTTTGTTGTGGGCTCCGTGGTCGCCGGTCAGGTTGTCGGAGCGACGAGCTTCGACAGCATCGTCTGGATGAACGGGACGATGCTTGCGCTCGCGGCAGTGGCGGCGTTGCAGCTTCCCCGAAACGCGCTGGACCGGCCCGTGGCGCCACGGCAAGCCAATGTCCGCGCCCTGTTTGCTGTGCCTGGCTTCTTGCCTCTCATGGCGCTGGCGGCGCTGGTTCTCAGCAGCCACGCGCTGCACGATGGCTTCGAGGTGTTGCGCTGGCAGGAGGGAGGCATCGGTCCCGGCACGGCGGGGCTATTGTGGTCAGAGGGGGTCCTAGCGGAGGTTGTCGTTTTCGTGGTGGTGGGTCCCGCGCTACTAAGGTGGCTTGGGCCAGCCGGCGCGGCCGCGCTGGCTGCCAGCGCGGGAATAGTTCGTTGGAGCGTCACGGCTGTTACTGCCTGGCTCCCGGCGATGGTGCTCGTGGAACCGCTGCATGGCCTCACATTCGCCCTGTTGCACCTGGCCTGCATGCAGATGCTGTCTGTGGTTGTCCCGCCGGCCCTGGCAGCGACAGCTCAGGCGATATACGGCGCCATCGCCGTCGGTACGATGACCGCCATCATGACACTGGTGTCCGGTCCACTCTACGGCGCGTTTGGCCCGCGCGCGTTCTGGGTCATGGCGCTGCTTTGCGCCGCTGCGTTGCCAATCGCATTTGCGATGCGCCAGATCTCGATCAATCCATTGGGGTCGAATCTAATCTAGTTCTCGACACCTCGTCATCGCGTGCCCGCCGCCGCCATAACACGCGCCCCCGACCTGACCCTCCGCCTAACAATTCAGTGGTGGATCGCGATCGTTGCGTGGCGTTCGAGCCTCCTCAGTCGAAACGCAGGCTCCCTCAAATCTCCTCGATTTTCGGCTTGAGACCCGTCCAGAAGCGGGCGATCTGGCTCCGTGCGCCGCAATTGGCGCCCGACCAGGTCGGTACGTTAGTTCAAGCTATCGCTGCGGTAGAACTAGGCAACGGCACTTCACGCGCACGTGATTCAACTAACTCCACGACTGGGGAACGCTTTCGGACAAGGCGACATTTAGAGGAGCGTCCCTCGGCGATATGCGCCTCGGGATGCGCCCTCGCGGGCTTGAGAGCCGTTTTCGGGCAGTGGAGGCGTTCATGCCGATCAGACGCAGCGATGAACCACAATCTGTCGACCGACGCCGTTTTCTCGGCGCCTCTGTCTCCACCGCAGCTCTCCCGTTTGTTGGCGCCCGGGTCGACGGGGCCTTGGCCGAGCCGGCGGCGCTCGCGCCCAGCGACAACCCGGCTCCTGTCACTCTCTCCGTCAACGGTGACGTTTACCGACTCGGACTAGACGTCCGGACGACCCTGCTCGACGCCTTACGGGAGCATATCGGGCTGACGGGATCAAAGAAGGGCTGCGACCATGGACAATGTGGGGCCTGCACGGTGCACATTGACGGTGTGCGGGTCCTTTCATGCCTCACGCTTGCGATTGCGGCCCAAGGCCATCGGGTCAGCACAGTCGAAGGGTTGTCGCGTGCGGACGGACCGCTTCATCCAATGCAGCAGGCCTTCATCGACAATGACGCGTTCCAGTGCGGCTATTGCACGCCGGGCCAAATCATGTCGGCCATCGGCTGCGTGAAGGAAGGCCACGCGGGTGATGACGATGCGATCCGCGAATACATGAGCGGCAATCTGTGTCGTTGCGCCGCTTATCCGAACATTGTCTCCGCAGTCGCCCAAGCCAAAGCGCAGATGGAGGGCTGAGGCGATGCGTCCATTCGTCTATGACCGTGCTTCGAGCGAAGTCACCGCAATTCGGGCGGCTTCGATGCTCGCGCAGCTCCCTTTGGTCCAGGGTCGGGCGCCTGTCGAATATCTCGCCGGAGGCACAACGCTCATCGACCTGATGAAGCTCGACGTCATGCGGCCGGCCAAGGTGGTGGATCTGGGCGCGCTCGTCGGCGCCCATGACGCCATCTCCGTTTCACCCGACGGCGTGCGGCTTGGCGCCATGGTCAAGATGGCGGCCGCCGCCGACCATCCGGAGATTGTCAAATCCTATCCCGTCATTTCCCAAAGCTTGCAGCTCGCCGCCAGCGCGCAACTTCGCAACATGGCGACGCTTGGCGGCAACGTGCTGCAGCGGACACGGTGCCCGTACTTTCGCGATACGTCGTGGACCGCGTGCAACAAACGCAATCCCGGTTCGGGTTGCGCCGCAATGGACGGTATTAACCGACAGCATGCAATCCTTGGCGGCAGTCCCGACTGCATCGCGACTTATCCCGGCGACTTTGCCCAAAGTCTGATTGCGCTTGATGCGACGTTTACCGTCGCAGGCTCTTCCGGCTTCCGAACTATCCCGTTCGCCGCCCTGCATCGATTGCCGGGCGCAACGCCAAACGCCGAAACCGTTCTCGCGCCCGGCGATCTCATCACCGGCTTCAATGTTCCAGGGGGGCCTTGGACGCGGCGCTCGCTGTACGTCAAGGTCCGCGATCGGCAGTCCTATGAGTTTGCTCTCGCCTCCGCCGCGGTGGCGGTCGACATGGTTGGCTCAAAGGTCCGTGAGGCCCGGATCGCTCTCGGCGGGGTGGCTACGATTCCGTGGCGATCGCGGGAGGCGGAGGACGCGCTCGCCGGGAAACCTCTGACCGAGACGGTCGCCGAAGCCGCGGCTCGAGCTGCATTCGCTGACGCAAGGCCACGAGTTCCACAACGCCTTCAAGGTCGCGCTGGGCCAATCGACATTGGTTCGCGCGTTGCTGCAAGCCGCCAAACTGGAGGGCTGAAGATGATCGATCCAGCTGCTCCCGCGCCCGTCGGCAATATGGGCCAACCCATTCCGCGTTATGACGCCCGCGTCAAAGTCACCGGTAAGGCGCTCTATGCGGCGGATGTGGCGCTCCCCGACGCCGCCTATGCTTACCTGCTCTCAAGCCGGATCGCGAAAGGACGAATCAAATCCTTCGATCTCAGAGCCGCACGCGCTTTGCCCGGCGTGCTGGACATTCTTACCTATCAAACGATCGGCGGCGACATTCGCAAAGTGAAATACTTCACGGAAGGCGGTCCAGCTTCGAATTCCGTGGTTCCGCTTGGCTCCGCCGAGATCGCCTACGCCGGCCAAACGATCGCGGTGGTGGTTGGCGAAACCCTGGAGGTAGCCCAGGACGCCGCCTACCAAATTGGCGTCGAATACGAGGAGCAGCCGTCAGCTGCAACATTCGATTCGAAAGGGACGCTTGAACAGAAACTCGCTGGGCAGAACAAGAAACACGACGATCCCAAAGTCGGAGATTTCGCGGCGGCTTATGAAGCCGCTCCTGTTAAAATCGATGTCGGCTATTCGACTCCGACTCAGCACCACAATCCGATCGAACTGTTCGCGACCCAATGCGTTTGGAATGGCGCGCAGCTGACCGTCCATGAGCCGAGCCAGAATGTTTATGGGATCAAAAACGGGCTCGCAGCGCAGCTTGGCGTCGAGCCCAGTCAGATCCGGGTTATCAGCCGCTATGTCGGCGGCGCCTTCGGCTCCAAGGGCGCTCTCACCCAACGGACGGCGATTGTCGCGATCGCAGCCCGGAGACTCGGCAGGCCAGTGAAACTCGTGCCCACCCGCGAACAGGGCTTTACGATTGCGACATTCCGGGCGGAGACGCGGCACCGCATCCAACTCGCGGCGACGCCGGATGGAAAACTTCAGGCGCTCAATCACGAAGGGTTCGAGGTCACGTCTCGAGCCGATCCTTACGCGGTCGCCGGCACAGACGCTTCAACGCGGATGTACGCCTGCCCCAACGTCGCCAGCAATGTGAGGATCGTGCGCGCCGACCGCTCGACGCCAGGCTTCATGCGAGCGCCAGCCGAAACGCCCTATTTCTTTGCTCTCGAAAGCGCGATGGACGAACTTGCGGTTGCGCTGAAGATGGATCCGATCGAACTGCGCCGCGTCAACGACACGCAGACAGAGCCGATCAAAGGGTTGCCCTACACAAGCCGCGCCCTCATGACCTGTTTCGATCAAGCTGCAGAGGCGTTCGGCTGGAAAGCGCGCGATCAGACGCCGGGGTCGAAGCGCGACGGTGATTGGTTGGTCGGGTGCGGGTGTGCCGCCTCCGCCTACCCGACCCAGATGGCGGCGGCGACGGCGCGTGTTCGCGTCTTTTCAGACGGCCGCGCGCTGGTCGAGACAGCCGGCCATGAGATCGGCAACGGCCTTTACACGGTCGTGGCGCAGACCGCCGCCGGGCATCTTGGCATTGCTGTCGACAAGGTTTCAGTCTCCCTCGGCGATACCGATTTGCCGCCCGCCCCGGTGGCTGGCGGGTCGATCTCGACCGCCAGCGTTTGCACGGTGGTCGCGCAGGCTTGCGGCTCTCTCCGCATGCGTCTGGGGCAGGATGGTAAGCCCGCTCCGGATGTTATCGCGGCCATGAAAGACCGAGGCATGGGCGCCCTTGAGGACTATGCGGAGTCGCTGCCGCATGGCGTGGCTAAGGACGGCGTGCAGGCTCTCTATCGGGGTGCGGCGATGCCCATGGGCGGCGCGCGGTTGCCAGACCGTATCCAGTTCGCGTTTGGCGCGCAGTTCGTCGAAGTGCGCGTTCACGCGCGAACCCGCGAAATTCGCGTACCCAGGATGGTCGGGGCCTTCGCATCGGGCCGAAATCTTGAACCCGCGCACCGCGCACAGCCAGTACATGGGCGGCATGATCTGGGGCATTGGCTCCGCCCTCCACGAGCAGACGGAGATCGACCCACGCACGTCGCGTTATGTGAACACAAACCTGGCCGACTACATGATCCCCGTGAACGCTGACGTCGGCGAGGTTCACATCATCATGGTCCCGGAGGAGGACCGGCTGATCAACCCGCTCGGCGTAAAGGGCATCGGCGAAATCGGCATTGTGGGAACGTCAGCAGCGCTCGCCAATGCGATCTTCCACGCGACCGGCCAGCGCTTACGCGACTTGCCGCTGCGAATCGACGGCCTCGTGACCGGAGTTCTGAATCTTTGCCTGAGGAAGCAGCTTGTCGACTTGTCGCGCGGCTCCGAGCAACGGGCGGGTCGGGCCGCTGACCACTAAAGCAGGTCGCCCCGTTTTCTAGTCAGCAATCGTAGACATCCTTGCGAGCAAAGAGCGCCACAGCGGCTGGCGAGCCATGGCGCGTCGCCGCCGCAAATTAGTCGGGCGATGGTGCTAAAGTCTTTCAGGTAGTCAGGGCGCAATGTAGTCAGTGTGCAATAGGATGATCATCGGACTTTCTCCGGTTGATTCCCTAGCGCGTCTAATACACACTGGCGTCGCGAGAAACTCAACGGTTGCCGCCAAAAAACGGCGTCGCGTATCCGTTTGCAGCTCGGTTGGGCGCGTTGCCTCGTCGAGCGAAAATGCGCGAATGCTGGGCCGGCGCCATGCGGCGGCACCAGTTGCCGCGGGCCTCCCTTTTTCGGAGCGCCTATTCCCAATTGAGCAAATCGAATTGCCTTTTCGCGAAGACGAATACCCGGTTCCGGTTCTTAGGGAATTCGCCGGTAACGCTCTGATAATGCGAAGTTTCCAGAGGACGCTTTGCGCCGTAAGTAGCCGAAATTCGAAGGATTCCCCGTTCTTTTCCCTGGAGGTGGGAAATTGGACCCTCGCAGACCGGTTTTGCAGGACCGCGTCCACCACAGGAAGTCTGCGCAAATCCTTCATCGGCATAAAGCGTTAGCGGCGAATCGACCGGTCTGAATCGCCCGCGGCAGACTTCACGGAGTGAGGGATCGGTCGGGCGGCCGCGGCCTTGTTGTGATGCGGACGTCGCGGAGGGCGGTTGGCCTTGGTTTCGCCTCCTACGGCGCGCATGAGGCGCGCGCGAACACGCGATCCATGTCCGAAGCGTTTCGAGGCTACGATTGGCAGAAAACAATCTCGATGAAGTTGGGCGCCGATCGCGCGCTCCCGGCAGCCAACAAGCAAACGCCGAGGAACTGCTGGCCGAATTGGCGCGCCTCGTGGACTCTTCGGGCCCCAGTCCGGATCGTTCGCGGCCGCCTGCCGGGACTGTGTCTGAGCCCACCCGCACGGACACGGATCCGATGCGACGACGCGAAATGACCTCGTTGCGCCCGTCAGTCGAGGCGCCGTCGAGCAAGCCGGGTGAGACGGGGGCCATCTACGTCGAGCCGCCGCGAGCCCCCGAATCCAACGATTCATATTCGAACGATCCGACCGGAACCGATTTGGCGGCGGGACGACGCGCCGGGGCCTGGACATTTAGGGTTTCGGCGCTCGTCCTGGTTGGCGCAGCAGTGCTGGGCTCGATCTTCTGGCTCAAACGAGCCGAACCCGGACTGCCAAACGCACCGTCCATCACAGCCGCAACGGAGGGCCCGACCACAACGCAGCCCCGAAGCAATTCGGCCGTCGCGACTTCGAGCGGGGCCGGGTCGACGCTGAGCAACGTCACGCAGCCTGGTCCGGGCAAGGGCGCCAGTCCCGAAGTTCAGCCAATCGACCCGAACGCTCACCTCTCGCTCAATCATCCGCCGCAGTCGGATTTGGCGCCGCCAGCAATCGGGGCGCCGCCGCCGACCGCCGATGCGTCTACTGCAAAGCCACTTGCGGCGCCGGTCAATACGCCGACCGCCGCACCGCCGATCGCGGCCCCTCAGCCGATGGCGTCGCAATCTCCTGATCTCAAACCCGTGCCCACGGTTTCGCTTCCGCCCAACTCGACGCAGCTCGCGACGCCGACCCCCTCCACTGCAGAACCGGGCGTAGCGGCGCCCCCAATTCATGCGCCATTGCCGCCCGTCAGGCCCGCGCCGAAGACCGCGATCGAGGCGGCCGGGGTTGCGCATCAGCCGACGTCTAGACTCGATTTGCCGACCAAGCTTTCAAGTAAGTCTGAGACCCGCGTCGTGGTCGCCAAGGCTGATGCGACCGACGCCAAGGCTCCCGCAGAGCGGGGCGAGCCAGCGCGGCGCGAGGCATCCGTGAAACCCGAGAAGGGAGCAAAGCCGCTCAACGCCGCGCAAGCCTCGGCCGAGGCGCAGGCGGCGCCGTCAGCGCAACCCGTGGCGGCCCAGCAGCCCAAACCCAATCCTGTGGTGCATGCCTTCAGAAATATGGTTGGGGCGCTCGCCGGCCTCATTCCCTTCGTACCCCATTGATCTAGACTTTGGCGCTCTCGGCGCAACATCGTGCAGGTCGATGACGACGAGATCGGCTTCATTCCGGCGTGGACGGCGCCGATCTCGCCCTCGAGATTCATGGCCTGCGCGGCACCCAAGGTCGCCGCCGCGTATCGACGGCGTCGAGCCTGCGTTACGCAGCTCTGAGAATCTCGCGGCGCGCGCATATCGCTCGTAGTCGATGTCCCCGTCAGGCAGCCCGAAGCGCGGCGACGATCGAGACAGCAGTGCCAAGATCGTGCTGGCGCATGATCTCGCCCGCGCGGCGCGAGTCTCGCTCCGCCAGGGCGGCCATGATCAGCTCGTGTTCCCCCATCGCCTCGATCCAGCGAGCGTGCGACGCAAGCGCGGCGTAGCGGGCTCGCCGGGCTCGCGACATCAAGGACGCGTGTATTGCCTGCAGTGTCGCGTTCTTCGAAGCATCGACAATGGCGAGATGAATCTCGTGGTTGAGCTTGAAATAAGGCTGGCGCTCACCCGCCGCGTGGTAGCGCGCCATGCGTTTGTGGATGCGCTGAAGTTTGTCGAGGTCTGGTCCGCTGATGCGCTCTGCCGCCAGTTCGCAGGCGTGGCGTTCGACGCCAGCGATTGTCTCGAACAGGTCAAGAATGTCCTCGATCGACAATTCGCTCACGCGCGCCCCACGGCCAGGCAAGAGGTCGACAAGCCCTTCAGCCGCCAGCAGCTTGGTTGCCTCGCGAACCGGCGTGCGCGAGACCTGCAAGATTATCGCGAGGTTAGCGTCGTGGAGACGCTCCCCAGATGCAAGCTCCCCTTCGACGATCATATCCCGCAACCGTTCAGCGACTGTTTCATGGAGTGGTTTTGGCCGAACGATAGCCCCGACGGGCCGCTGTTCCAGTTGAGCAGTCAGCGCATCACCTCATTCATTGTTATCGGCCCCGTTTCGGTCGCGCTCCGATTGCCTCGCCCGCGCCCATAAAGTCGGCATTTTTGCATTTTGTATGCAAAACAGCCCCGGAAATCAGCACAGTCGTCAGCGCAAGATCAGCTCATTCGCGCAAGATAGCGGTTGGCACAGCCATTGCAAAGCGAGTGCCAATTGCCGGAGCGCTAGACCCGGCGCCGCAGTCCTCGCGGTCGAGCTCGTGAGGCTGCAACGTTGCGCAGCAAAAGCGTGCGACAGGAGATCGGCCATGCGCCTGTGGAGCTATCTGAAACTGACCGCCGGCCAAGTCGCGCTCACGGCGCTCCTCATCGGGAGCTCAGCGGCCGCAGAGACGGCGGATCGCTTCCAGCAGGCGCCGCCTGAGCCCGGCACGGATATCCCCGGATCGACGGTCAAATTCGGCATGCGTCCCTACGCCGACAACACCTTCTACGTCATCGGAATGAAGAAGGGCTGGTTCCAGGACGTCGGCATCACCTTCGATCCTGCGCCCTACGGTCTAAAGGCGAACGACTCGAATGTGACGACGCTGCTGCTTAACGGGCAGCTCGACATCATCTCGGAATTTTGTCCCCTGATGCTGCCGACTTACAAGGACGCCAACAAGCTCAAGTGCATCGCCTTCACAGATAACTTCTTAGCGAACGCCATCCTCGCCAACCCGGCGCTCAAGCTGAAGACATTCAAAGATTATGTCGCCGAGGGCAAGAGCTTCGACGAAGCGCTAAAGGCGACGCTGGCGCCGATGAAAGGCAAGACGCTGGTCGGCGCGCCGGAACTCAGCGATCGGGCATTCGAAGAATATGTCAACAAGACGGGCGATGCAGGCTTTAAGCTTCAGGTGCTCGATGATGCGAAATCGCTCGTGCTGGCCAAGGCAGGCAGAGAGGACTTCGTCAATCCCGAAGGCGCGCCAATCGTTTACACGCTGCGCCAGGCGGGCTGGACCAATCTCGTCGACATTGGCGATCTCATCAAGAACGGGCCCGGCGGGGTCGATTCGCCGATCGAACCGTTGATCGGAATCGTAGGAATTGGCGGCAACTCCGACTATCTCAACAGCCATCAAAACACCGTGCTGCGCTTCATGTCGGTCGTCTGGCGCATCATCGACGCGACCAAGAAGGATCCCTCGCTGTACGACCTCCAGGCCCCCTATCTAAACTCGATGGCCGGAACTGACCTGGACGGCAAAGGCGTAGCCGCCACGGTCGCAATTCTGCATCCCTTCACGACGTTCGACGACAACAAGCAATATTACGAGGATAAGCAGAGCACGACCTACTACGCCAATGTTTGGGCGGCGGTGATCAAGAACTTCGAAGAGCACGGCATCCTTCCCGCCGACAAGGTTACGGCTGACGACGTCGTCTGGGGCGGGCCGATCTGGCGCCAGATGGTGGACTACCGAATGAAGACCGACGAAATCCTGAAGAAGCTCGCGGGCGCGGCTCTGACGCCCGACAAGCAGAAGCTCGTCGATCGGGCGAAGACCTTCTACGCCGATTACGACTTCCTCGACGCTTACAGGTTTGCGCTGGCCGCTTCGAGCTAACGGAGCGGACGCGGTGAGCGGAAGCGCCGAAGCCATGGCGATAGGGCCTCGCCGTAGCGAAGCTTCGTTCTCGCGTGACGCGTTCCGGGTTGTCCGGAGAGCGCTCGCCGTCCTCGATCCGTTGCGGTTCGCCGGAGCAATTTTGTTCGTCGCGATCTGGGAACTCGCCTCCGTCTTCGTTTCGCCAATTATCCTGCCAGGGCCGTTCTCAGTACTTCGACGAGCCGCTGGGGATTTCTGGTCCGCGCCTGCGCTTTCCTATTACGGCGTCGAAGATCCGAGCCTTGCCGCGAATCTGGCCTATACGGCCGAGAATGTCGCGATTGCTGCTCTGATCGGCGCCGTCATTGGCGTAACGCTCGGCCTCTTGTCAGCCCGAGTCTGGTTTGTGCGCGCGGCCATGGATCCCATCATGATGACGGCCGGCACGGTTCCCATCCTGATCGCGGCGCCGTTCCTGCTCATATGGTTCGGGGTCGGGCGGGCAAGCGCGGTCAGCCTGGTCGCATTCTACATCGTCGTTATTCTCTACGTGTCCGCTCAGCGCGCGGCGCTGAACCTGGACGCGATCTACGAGAATTATGCGCTCACTCTGGGCGCGCATCGCGGACGTATGCTGCGCGACATCCTGATCCCAGGAACAATCCCGGAGATCCTTGGCGGCTTCCGCATCGCCCTTGCAGGCGCTTGGGGGCTCGAAGCCGTTGCGGAACTGCTCGGCTCGCAATCCGGCATAGGCAAGGTGCTCGAGGTCCTTGCTGGAGCGACTGACCCGCAAGGGATTCTGGCCACGCTGATCGTGCTCGGCTCCGCCGCTATTCTCACCGATGGTCTGGCGGTCACCCTGATCGCGCGTTTTGCGGCGTGGCGATTCGCGGGATCTTGAGCCGGAGGGCAAGATGCCGACTGAAACCAGTCGCCGGATGATCGAGCTCGTTCACCTCGGCCGCAACTATACGCGCGCGGACGGACAGCGCGTGAGTGCGGTGGATGACGTGTCGTTGGTTGTGCCTGAAGGTGAGTTTGTCTGCCTGATCGGCCCTTCCGGTTGCGGCAAAAGCACGCTCTTGCAGATGATCGCAGGCCTCGTTGGACCGTCGTCTGGCGCGATCGTCGTCGACGGCAAGGAGATCGACGGACCGGGGCGAGAGCGCGGAATGGTCTTCCAGCGCGACAGCGTGTTTCCATGGATGCGCGTAATCGATAATGTTGAATATGGTCTGAAATGTCGCGGAATTGCAGCCGGAGCGCGCCGAGATATCGCGCACGACTACCTCAAGCGCGTCGGCCTTTCGCATGTGGAGCGCGCCTGGCCGCGCGAGCTTTCCGGCGGCATGCTCAAACGCGTGGCCATTGCAGCGGTGTTCGCCAATGGCGGCGAGGTCCTTCTGCTTGATGAACCGTTCGGCGCGCTGGACTACGTGACCCGACGACAATTGCAAGAGGTTCTCTTAGATCTCTGGGAAGAGCCAGGCCGCGCGGTTCCAACGGTGGTGTTCGTCACGCATGACGTCGACGAGGCGCTCCTGCTCGCGGACCGCATTGTCGCGATGCGAGACGGCGCGATCGTCGATGACATTCCCGTCGGAGCCGCGCGTCCTCGAGACACGGACACTCTCCTTCTTCCGGACATGGTAGCGATCAAGCACACGCTGCTTGGGCACCTCGGCCTGGCGCATGCAGTGCGCCCCGCCGCCAGCGAGAGAGGGGCCGCGTGACTTTTGTTTCGCGTCAACAGCTCGTCTCTCTATCGGTCTTCGCGGCGCTCGCGATCGGTTGGGAGATCCTTGCCTTCGTCTATACAGTCGAGGCGCAACCAGGCGAGCCAATGGTCGCCGGTTGGGGCACACTGTTCACCCGAACCCTGCTCAGCCTATCCGACTATTGGCAGGGCGGATTCGGCGTGCCCGCCGTCGCCGACGGCGCACCGCGCAGCTATCCCGCGGCCCTGCTCTCCATCATTTCCCATTCGCTCGCGACGTTTGCTCGGCTGTCGAGCGGGCTCCTGCTTGGCGGCGTTCTTGGCCTCGCGCTTGGCCTTGCCGTTTCCTGGTCGCCGTGGAGCCGCAGGCTCGTTCAACTGCCGACACAGTTTCTGCGCGCTCTGCCGCTCCTCGCGATGGTGCCGCTGTTCCAGCTTTGGTTCGGCACCTATTTCTTTGGTCAGGTGCTGTTCGTCGCCTACGGCGTCGGCGTGATCGTCTTCGCCGGCGTGGTCAATGCCGCACGCACCATTCCGCAGATCTACATCGACAACGCCCGGGTTCTCGGCGCCTCGCGATCCCATCTCTACCGGACCGTGATTTTGCCGGCGATCCTGCCCGCCATGCGCTCCGTCGTCTTGCTCAGTCTTGGCGCGGGCTGGGGGGCCGTTCTTGCCGCTGAATATCTCGGCGCTCAATCCGGCCTCGGATATATCATCGTCTACGCTCAGCAGTTCGGTCTTCTGGACCGGATGTTCCTGATCGCGCTCCTTTTCATCCTCTACACGTCGGCGAGCTATTGGGTGATTGAGCGTCTGTTCAACCGCCTGCTTGCCTGGTCGCCCTCGTTGCAAGCCGTCAATCAATGAGCGATCGGATTTCCAACGAATCGGCGCTGTCGCTCGTCGATCGCATGCGTGGCGGACACGCGACAGCCGTTGCGGTTATGCGCGCGCGTCTTGGCCGGATCAAAGCGCTCGAACCCGCGGTGCAAGCCTTCGCTCATTTCGACGACGCCGCCGCCCTCGCTTCAGCCGAACGCGCGGACAAACAACGCGGGGTGGGAGATCCGCCGGGGCCGCTGCACGGTCTGCCGGTCGCGGTAAAGGACATCATCGACACCAGCGACTTTCCGACCGAGTATGGCGGAGAACTTTTCCTCGGGCGACAGCCGCAGCACGACGCGACGATCGTGAAAAGGTTGCGCGCCGCCGGCGCGATCGTGATCGGCAAGACCGTCACGTCGCAATATGCGCTCTTCGTCCCAGGCCCCACACGCAATCCACGTGACCTTACGCGCACCCCTGGAGGCTCCTCAAGCGGATCTGCGGCGGCGGTCGCGGCTGGATTCGCCCCTGTCGCATTGGGAACCCAGACCAATGGGTCGGTCATTCGGCCAGCCTCCTATTGCGGTATCGTCGGATTCAAACCGAGCCTCGGGGTCCTGCCGCGCACGGGCGTCTTGCGCCACGCGGTGCTCATCGATCATCCGGGCGTCTTTGCGGGAAGCGTCGCCGACGCCGCGCTTGTCGTTGACACGATCGCCGGCGAGGACGTGCAAGACTCCCTCTCGCGGAACCTGCCCGCCGCATTGCTCGACGCCGCCCTCGACCGCGGTAGAACGCCACGTCTGGCGTTCGCGTTCGGTCCGTTCGAATCGCGCGCCGAGCCGGCGACACGTGAGGCGCTCAGCAGTTTCGTCACGCGCTTGCCTTTGCCGATCGACGAGATCGAACTCGGCCCCGAATTCGCCGTAGCGGAGGCGACCTTGCGCGCGCTCATGTGCGCGGGCGTCGCGGAGTTGCTTGGACCCGACATCGACGCCGCCGCTACCCATGTTCCCGAACTCATCGTGCGGTTAGTTAAGGAAGGCCGCGCTCTGTCGGCCGTGGATCTGCTCGCAGCCTGGCCCCGTCGCGACAGGCTTCGGAGCGAACTCATCGCGCGCATGTCGGAATACGACGCGGTGCTCACCTTTGCGTCGAGCGGCCCGACGCCGCCCGCGTCTGATGGGACGGGCGATCCGATCTTCGCGACATTGTGGACGCTGATCGGCGCGCCCGCCTATAGCCTGCCGCTCCTTCGCAGCGCCTCTGGTCTGCCGATCGGCCTCCAGGCCGTCGGCGCGCCGGGCCGCGACGTTGAACTCACGTCCGCCGCCGCTTGGCTTACGCGGGTAGCGGAAAACTCAACTGCCGGATCCTAGATGCGTATCCTCATTGTCAACCCGAACACCACTGAGGCGGTCACTTCTCTCATGCTCGACGCTGGCCGAGCGTCAGCGTCGCCGGGGGTCGAAGTCCGCGCCATCACTGCGCCGCGGGGTCTCCCCTACATCACAAGCCGCGCCGAGGCGCAGATCGGTGGAGCGATCGCTCTCGAGATGCTGGCGGAGGCGCGAGGCGAATACGACGCAGCGATCCTTGCCGCCTTCGGTGATCCGGGCCTGTTTGGCGCCCGCGAGTTGTTCGAGGTTCCTGTGATCGGCATATCGGAGGCGGCCATGTTGACCGCGTGCATGCTCGGCGGACGATTTCTCATCGTCACCTTCGCCAGCCTGCTCTGCGGCTGGTTTCGAGACTGCGTCGCAATGCACCGACTCGAAGATCGCTGCGCCGGCGTCGTTGCGCTGAACCGGGGCTTCGGCTCGTTGGAGGACGTTCGTGAGACGAATTGGGAGGAATTGGTGAAGCTAGCCAATGCGGCCATCGCCGATCGTGACGCCGATGTCGCTATCCTCGCAGGCGCGCCGCTGGCCGGACTTGCGAGGCGGGCGCGCGAGTTCATTCACGTCCCGGTCATCGACCCGATCGTCGCGGCCGTGAAACAGGCTGAGGCGCTTGTCGCGCTCGGAACAGCCAAAGCCTCGCTCGGAAGTTTCAAACGCCCTGCGCCGAAAGCCTCTTCCGGATTGTCTGCAAAGTTGGGGGCCTATCTGGAGCACGCTCAGTGACCGGGAGTGGAGAAGTCGGCGCCGTATCCTTGGGCGGCCGGCGATACGCGGTGCTGCGTAACTTCGGCCGCATGCCTTCCGATCTCCTGCCAGCCCGCATTAGCCAAGTCGCCGTGGACTCTTCTGGGCGGGTGCACGTCCTCCGCCGTGGAGAGCCACCTGTTATCGTTTACGAACCGGACGGGACCTTTGTCCAATCCTATGGCGGGGGCGAAATCTTCGATTTGCATGGGATCTCGATCGACGCTTGGGATCGTGTCTGGGTCGCCGATCGCGACGCGCATCAAGTCATCGTCTTCAATTTATTAGGACAGCCGATTCTACGCATCGGCGACCGCCATCGCCCGAAATGGGAGGCGCCCTTCAACCACCCAACGCGCGCCGCCGTGGCGCCCGACGGCGCAGCCTTCGTCGCTGACGGATACGGCAATGCGCGCATCCATGAATTCTCGGCCGAAGGGGAGTGGCGGTCGAGCTTCGGCGAGATCGGCGCCGGACCGGGGCAGTTTATGACGCCCCATTCCGTGATCGTCGATCGTGAGCAGGGGCTCCTAGTGTGTGATCGCGAGAACGACCGGGTGCAGGTTCTCAATCGCGACGGGCAATGGTTGGCCGATTGGAAAGGCCTGTGTCGACCCATGGACCTGTGCGAGCGGGAGGACGGCGTCATTTTGGTTAGTGATCAGGTTCCGAGCGTCACGGCCTTCTCGCCTGATGGCGCGCGCATCGACCGGTGTCGCCCGTCCCTAAACGGCGCGCATGGAGTTGCTCTCGGACCGGACGGCGAGATTTACCTCGCCGAGATCAATCCCTCGTCGGTGACGAAACTCGCTCCGGTTTGAGTGCAAACGTTGGCTGCGCCTTTCGACACTGACCGCTGCTGACAATGGAGTTCAGCCCATGGCTGGCGCCTCCCATGATCGACTTCGGCGCGCCATGTAGCGGCGCGCAAGTCGAACGAGTAACTTGTGACCGAAACGTGGGGCGGCTGGTTTCGATCGTTCCCAGAAACCGCTTGTCGCCTAAATCTCAATATCGCTAGGCTTGGACATATGAAGAAGATAGGTTTCCTCTCGTTCGGGCACTGGATGCCCTCGCCGCAATCGCAGACGCGCTCGGCAGCCGACACGCTCCTGCAATCCATCGATCTCGCCGTCGCGGCCGAGGCGCTGGGCGCGGATGGAGCCTATTTCCGCGTTCACCACTTCGCCCGCCAGCTCGCTTCGCCTTTCCCGCTGCTGGCGGCCGTGGGCGCCAAGACCAGCCGCATCGAGATTGGCACGGCGGTCATCGATATGCGCTACGAAAACCCGTTCTACATGGTTGAGGACGCGGCGTCCGCGGACCTCATCGCCGGCGGACGTCTGCAGCTTGGGATCAGCCGAGGCTCGCCGGAGCAGGTAATCGATGGGTGGCGCTATTTCGGCTATCGCCCAGCCGAGGGCGAAAGCGACGCCGACATGGGCCGGCGCCATGCGGAGGTCTTCCTCGACCTGCTGCGCGGTGAGGGCTTCGCTCAGCCCAACCCTCGGCCGATGTTCTCTAATCCACCGGGGCTGCTCCGCGTCGAGCCCCATTCAGAGGGCCTGCGCGATCGGATCTGGTGGGGCGCCGGCTCCAACGCCACCGCCATCTGGGCGGCAAAACTTGGAGTAAACCTACAAAGCTCGACCCTCAAAGACGATGAGACCGGAGAACCTTTCCACGTTCAGCAAGCCGCACAGATCCAGGCCTTCCGCGCCGCATGGCAGGAGGCTGGACACGCGCGGGAGCCGCGCGTGTCGGTAAGCCGCAGCATCTTCGCGCTGGTGAACGATCGCGATCGCGCCTACTTCGGCCGCGGGGGCGAGGAGAAGGATCAAGTCGGCTTTATCGACGAGAAGACGCGTGCTATTTTCGGCCGCAGCTACGCCGCCGAGCCAGATATTCTCGTCGGGCAACTTAAAAAAGACGAAGCCATCGCGGAGGCAGACACTCTACTCCTGACGGTCCCGAATCAGCTTGGCGTCGCCTATAATGCTCATGTCATCGAGGCGATCCTGACCCATGTCGCTCCAGCCCTCGGCTGGCGTTGACGCTCAACAGCCTTTGACAGAGTGCTTGAGCGAACCTCTAAACGACCGGTGTTCCCGGCCGGCGCTCGAACTGTCGAGCAGCGTCATCGACGGCCACGGTCCAGGCGCGTCAGATCATTTCTTGGTAGAGGTGGACCTATCGGATCGCAATGTTCATCGACAGCACTCAAGAAGACTTGGTGAGTTCGAGGACGCGCCTTTGAGCAACGACCAAACTCGGCGCTGGATGCGCTGGACAATGGCGATTTTTTATTTCGTTGCGGGCATCGTCCACCTACGAACGCCTGAGGCATTTCTGCCCATAATGCCCGATTGGATTCCGGCGCCTCGCGAGGTTATTCTCTTTACCGGCATGTGCGAAGTCGTGAGTGCGCTCGCGCTGGTGACACGTTCTCTTCGGTGGTGGGCTGGAGTTATGCTTGCCCTCTATGCAGCTTGCGTTTTTCCAGCGAACATCAAGCATGCTGTCGACAACGTTCAGCTGCCGCAGTTCCCGACGAGTTGGTGGTACCACGCGCCGCGATTGGCTCTTCAGCCGGTCATCATATGGTGGGCGCTGTATTGCTCGCAGGTCGTCAGTTGGCCGTTCGGCCGCCGCCCTCCACAGATCTAAAGACGCGAGTGGCGGGTTGCTGAAGCGCCCTTCAAACTCAGCCGCACGCCCGCACATGTTGGCGGCCTCATCAATCGCGGCGCGGCATGCTATGCGGAGGATACGAATACGTGCTGGGCGAACTGCTCGGCCATTCGACCTCTGACATTCGCGGGCTCGAGGCGGAGGGGGTCATCTGAATTCTTGGCCTTATCGCATCGGAGCGACACGGAATGGCTAACGGCCTTACGGCGGACATAGCGAAGCAGCAGGACACTCCTGCTCGGGACCGATTGTGGGCCCGTTACCGGGACGAAGAATTCGCCGATCGCCTCTCCTCCGTTCCTTGGAACGATGCGCTCGATACAATGATGTCGCATCGCTCGGTTCGCTCCTATCAAGACAAGCCCCTGCCGCCTGGAACCCTCGAGCTCCTCATCGCCGCGGCCTCGTCGGCGGCGACGACGTCCAACCTTCAGGCATGGAGCGTCGTTGCGGTGGAGGACCCGGCGCGTAAAGCGCGGCTGGCGGCGTTCGCCGCCAATCAGCGGCATATCGTCGACGCGCCGCTTCTCCTCATTTTCGTCGCCGACCTCGCGCGCCTGCGCTCAATCAGCACTGAGCGCGGACATGCGGGAATCGCGCTCAACTACATCGAAGCGTTCATCTTCGCGATCGCGGACGCTTCCTTCGCGGCCCAGAACACGATCGTCGCGGCCGAATTGCTTGGCCTCGGCGGTTGTTACATCGGCGCGATGCGCAACCACCCGGCGGCGGTCGCCGACGAACTTGCTCTCCCCGATGAGGCACTCGTCATCTTCGGCATGACGATTGGGATTCCTGACCCGAGCGTTGAGACCGACGTGAAGCCGCGCCTTCCCCAGAATGTGATCCTGCATCGGGAGCGCTACTCGCCCCCCGACCCTGCAGTGCTTGCTGTTTACGATCAGCGGATTCGAGACTTCCAGGCCGAGCAGAAAATGCGGGTCACCGACTGGACCGAGCAATCGGCGCTGCGCGTGCGGGACGAGGCGGCGTTGACGGGACGAGAAGTGTTGCGGGACTTTCTGCGCGATCGTGGGTTCTCGTTGCGCTGACGGCCGGAACGGCGTTAATCCATCGCCATTCCTCGAGAGCCCGACACCGCTAACCTGCTGGCACAAAGAAAACGAACTCAGCTTGCTTTGCTACGGCGGCGTTTGTCTGCAGTCTGCGCGCGGCGCCCCGTCGGGCGGGACGCAGCCCGTTCCTTTCGTGAACGCTCATATTCGCTGAGATTGATCCACGCGGCCGGTTGACCGACAACGATTTTGATAAGCGCACGCCCGTCCGCAGGCGGCATGAAGTCGATGACGGTCGCCGTGCCAGACTCGGTTTCGAATTCAGTTTCCAAAATGAGGGTACCGGGCCGATAGCGCCGTACGACCTGAAGCGAAGGGTCAGTGGACGCAATGGTCCATCGGCTGTTCTCGGGCGCGCCGAGCAGGGCGGCGAAGCAAGCCGCCAAATCGAACCGCGGGAACGCCAGCCAATCGATCGAGCCATCTACGCCAACCAGAGCCGCCGACTTGCAGTCGCCGACGAGTGCGTATTCCTCGATGCGAAGCGCCATCGCCTAGGAAGCGCCATCGCCTAGCCTGAGGCCGCCGAGATGCCCGCCGCCAAAACCGCGACGCGTGACATCATCCGCGGACTCAATCCGCAGCATCCAGAACTTGGCGAACCTTGGAAGCGAGCTCTTCGAATGAAAATGGCTTGCTGATCAGATTTGTTCCGCGATCGAGACGACCCTGATGGACGATCGCGTTGCGGGTATAACCGGTCATGTAGAGCACGCGGAGATCCGGTCGATAACCGACGGCCTTGTCGGCGACCTGCCTTCCATTGATGCCGCCAGGCATCACCACGTCAGTGAGCAGAAGATCGACTTGATGGCCTCCGCTTAGGATCTCGAGTGCGGCCACGCCGCCGCCGGCGCTCATCACCTGATAGCCAAGTTCTTTTAGAACGTCGCTCGCGTATTTTCTCAATTCATCATCGTCTTCGACAACGAGAATCGTTTCTGCGCCGGTCCATCCGGAGTGTTTGCTCGCTTCGGCAATTACTGGAATTCTAGCATCGCTCGCACTGCGCGGCAGATACATCTTCACCGTCGTGCCTTCGCCAACCTCACTGTAAATCGCGACGTGCCCGGCTGATTGTCGCGCAAATCCGTACACTTGGCTCAACCCTAAACCGGTGCCTTTGCCGACTTCCTTGGTGGTGAAGAACGGGTCGAACGCCCGGCCCTGCGTCGTCTTGTCCATGCCGACGCCAGTGTCTGTAATTGCGATCATCACAAACTCGCCAGGCTCGACATCCTCGCTGAGTGATGACGTGTAGGCTTTGTCCAACGAGGCGTTTGCGGTCTCGATGATCAGCTTACCTCCGTTGGGCATCGCATCGCGTGCATTGAAGCCGATGTTGAGCAGCGCATTTTCGAGCTGATTCGCATCGGCGTACATGCGCCACAAATCGTTTCCCAGCACCGTTTCGAGAGCAATCGTTTCGCCGATGGCTCGGCGTAAAAGGTCGCAAATGTCCACGACCAGTTCGTTGGTGTCCAGCGCCTGTGGCTTTAGCGGCTGCTGGCGCGAAAAGGCCAGGAGGCGGGTGGTCAAGGAGGCGGCGCGCTGCGCGCCCTGCATCGCCATCTCTCTTCCTCGTTCCATTCGGGTTAAAGCGAGGGGATCAGGCAAGTTCGTTATCTGGCGACCGATGATTTCGAGACCGCCGATCACCAGTGTGAGTAGATTATTGAAATCATGCGCAACGCCGCCGGTGAGCTGCCCAACTGCCTCCATCTTTTGAGATTGCTGTAATTGTTGCTCGAGACGGCGGCGTTCCGTCACATCGTGAGCGCTAACGACGATTTGCCGATGCGCGCCCGGCTCTTGCGGCGCCGGCGTAACAACGGCCTCGATAACGGCGCCGCCCTGAGTTCGTTCGTATCGGTGCGGCGCTCCCTCACGCAGACACGCAGCAAGATGGGCCCCGATTTCCGACGCGCGCTCAGCGCCGAGGACTTCCTGAATTGTGCGGCCAACCACAGCTTCTCGGGTCTTTCTATACAATCGCAAGGTGGCCGGATTGACCTCGGCATACCGAAAGTGTCCGTCATCCTCCTCCACGATGATTGAGTAACATTCTGAGGAGTGATTGAAAAACGTCTGGATGAGCGCCTCCGAAGCCGCCAGCTGCCGGGTGCGATCTTCGACTCTCCGTTCCAAGGTCTCGTTGAGTTCGGTCAAGGCCTGTTCGGCCTCCTTGGATGCAGTGATGTCGTGCGCGACGCCGATGAAGCCGATGTGCTCCCCGGCCGGCCCCCATCGGGGCTGTGATTCAGATCGCAGCCAACGCCATTGGCCATCGTGACGTCGATAACGAGCCTCGAGCACAAAGGGTTTCCGAGATCCCTCTCCTGCTCGCTGGTCGCGCAAAATTCGCTCGAGATCGTCTTGATGAAGAGCCTTACGCCAATCGAAATTCAGAGCATCCGCGAAGGGAACGCCCAAGAACTCGTGATACGCGCGATTGACGAACTGTCGAAGACCGTCGAGCCGGCTCACCCACATCGGCACCGGGGCGCTGTCCGCGATCGACCGAAACCGCTCTTCGCTCTCGGACAGAACCTTTTCAGCGAGTTTGCGGGCCGTTATATCCATAACGACGGTGTACAGGCCCAGGACGCGTCCCGCCGGATCCCGATGCGGAACATGCACGATCTCGGTCTGGACCGTTCCCTCCGATCGAGGAAAATCGGCCTCGTACGACAAGCTTTCGCCCGCGTACGCGCGTTCGATGAAGGGCCTACGAGCTTCATACATGGCCGGTCCCATAACGTCCTTCACATCGCGGCCAATGATCTGGCTCAATGGACGTTCGAACCACGACTCGTAGGGCTTATTGATGAAGCGAAATTTTTGCTCTTTATCGAGGTAGGAGATCAGGAACGGAAGCGCGTCGGCTATCGCCCGCAGCCGGCCCTCGCTCTCCTGCACCGTTGCGTCCGCATGTTTTTGGTCGGTGATGTCCAGATGCGCGCCGACAAGCTTTAAAGCCCGTCCTTGACTGTCGCGCTCGATCTCCGCGACAGCGCGAATCCATCGTGTCTGCCCGTCACTCGGTCGAACGATGCGATATTCAGCCTTATAATCTTTATCGGAGCCCGCAATCGCCGCCAGAAAGTACTTCTCAACGCGCTCTCTGTCTTCTGGGTGGACGCGCGCGACCCACTGCTCGTGCGTATCGTTGACGGCGCTTGGCGGAAGACCATGAAGGTGGAGATATTCCGGTGAGCGTTGACTGCGGAAGCCGTTGGCCAGATCCACGTCCAACCCTCCGACGCCACCAATGCGCTGAACCCGCACAAGCTCCAATTCCCGGTCACGCAATGCCTGCGTATCTCTGTCGCGATCCGTGATATCCCGAAACGCCACGCCAACGTCGGCGCCAAAGGGAAAAGCTCGCACGTCGTGATAGCGATGAGGCCGCAACGCGGAATGGATCTCGAATTCTTCTCTCGTGCGCTTCTCCATGACCAGGCGACAACGCCGCTCGAATTCTGTCCCCCTGATTTGGGGCAGGACGCTCCATAGAAGCTCGCCAACGACCTCAGCGCTCGGCGCGCCGAGGATTGTCTCCGCGGCGCTGTTGGAAGCGGTCAAGCGCCACCTGTGATCAAAAGCGAAAAAGCCCTCGCCCATGCCCTCGAGCAGCGCCTCAACGAGGGAATTCTGGTCGGAGCCGCGCGCTCCCGAAATCTTTCGAGTACCGGACGTGGGCGCCATCCTCCAGGAGAGACCGACCCGAGCGTTTCTACAACGCCTACTACGCACAACAATTGCAGGGTGTCGATGCCGACACTTTACACGCCGATCCCACCAATCTGATCACCCGCAGCTTCCGCCCCGGAGCCCGCGACCTGGTGATGTCGGTTTCGTGGTTATCGAGCTCGCTGGCAACAGATCGCCGTTCTCGGCAAGGCGCCAGTATGCCCGGCCGTAGCGACTTGGCCCCCCGCCTGAGGCCATTGATTTTCCATCAAAGCCGGGGCATTGACGGCGGCGATCGGTCAGGGCGGGCCAAAGCAGCGACGAGGCTTGCTCCATTGTATTCAGTTACCGCCGCCCCATGTCTTAAGCGCTGGCTGAGTTGAGTGAAAGGAAGTCTTCATGGTTCGCTCGATTCGGCTCCTGGCCGCAGCCGCGCTCGCGTGCGGCCTTGCAGCAGCGATGCCGGCAGCGCACGCCCAAACTGGGCCGCAGGGCGAAGGCGCTGTCCAGACGACGGGACCTCTAGGGGCGACGCCCCACAAGGCGAAACCCCGTCAGACAGCGCTCAGAAAGCGCGCCGCAACGCGCCCGACCCCGACCGGCAGACAGGTCACGGTGCATGCCCGACCGTCCTACCTGACTCTTGGCACCCAGGCTCCCGTCGGCACGGTCGGCAACGGCTATGTCTACAGCACATTCAACCAGCCGACGCCGATCGAGGGAACCTTCCAGGGCATGCGTGGCCGGGAGAGGCTCACCGATCCGCTCGGCAACGTCGGGCCAGGGTTGACCCTGTTCAGGTTCTGAGCTCGGCTCGATCGCGAGGACCGATCAGGCCGGCGGGAACAGCGCCTCGACCGCAACATCAAATCCAGGCGGATCGAGACGCGCCACGCCGTCTGTCAACACTCGGGTTTCGATCGCGTCGCTCGCCCCGCGCTTGTGATGAATGACGACGCGCCGCTCGGGATCGAGGATCAGATAGTGCTGCACGCTGGGGAGCGAGAAATAGCCGCTGAGCTTGCGACCGTGGTCGGTTGCGGCAGTGCTGGGGGAGAGGACTTCGACCACGATGACGGGATTGTCGATGGCGATAGCGTCGTCTGACAGCGGCGCGCCACACACGACGGAAGCATCGGGCTCATACGACATGCGCGCGTCGAGCTTGATCACGAGACCGTCTGTAAAAACTTCACAGGACAAACCCGCCGCGGCCAAAGCATCTTGCAACGCGGTTGCCGCTCTGAGGTTGCTTCGATTATGAACGACACGCTCCGGCGACATCATCACCGGAACGCCGTCGTGCAGCTCCCAACGTCCCTCCTTGCCCTCGGCCCAGGGCAAGAACTCCTCGACTGTCATCAGCTTGAGCGCGGTGGACATCAGGGCTTCTCGCCAGCCCGCGAAGAAAACGGGACCGGAGCCAGCATAAGCCCCCAACCCACCGCGTCCAACCCCCTCAGTTCATCGTCGGGATCGAGAACTGCGCCCCGTCCTTGATGCCGGAGGGCCATCGGGCGGTCACGGTCTTGGTGCGGGTGTAGAAGCGGATCGAATCCGGCCCATGCTGGTTGAGATCGCCGAAGCCCGAGCGCTTCCAGCCGCCGAAAGTATAGTAGGCGACCGGCACCGGAATCGGCACGTTGACCCCGATCATGCCGACTTTGACCTTGCTGGCGAAGTCACGCGCCGCGTCGCCGTCGCGGGTGAAGATGGCGACGCCGTTGCCGTACTCGTGATCGTTGCACAATCCGAGCGCCTCACTGTAGTCGTGCGCGCGCACGATCGACAGCACCGGGCCGAAAATCTCCTCCTTGTAGATGCGCATGTCTTTCGTCACGTTATCGAACAGACAGCCGCCCATGTAGAAGCCGTTCTCGTAGCCCTGCATCTTGAAGTCGCGGCCATCAACGACGAGCTTCGCGCCTTCTTTGACTCCGATATCGACATAGCCGCGAACCTTCTCCAAAGCCGCCTTGGTCACGAGAGGCCCATAGTCCGCCCCAGAGTCGGTTGACGGTCCGATCTTCAAAGCCTCCACGCGCGGAATGAGGCGGCGCATGAGGTCGTCAGCAGTCTTCTGGCCGACGGGAACCGCGACCGAGACGGCCATGCAGCGTTCGCCCGCCGAACCGTAGCCGGCGCCAATCAAGGCATCGACGGTCTGGTCCATGTCGGCGTCCGGCATCACCACCATGTGGTTCTTGGCGCCGCCGAAGCACTGCACGCGCTTGCCCGCCGCCGTGCCGCGCGAATAGATGTATTCCGCGATCGGGGTCGAGCCGACGAAGCCGATCGCTTGAATGTCGGGATCATCGAGGATGGCGTCGACCGCCTCCTTGTCGCCGTTGACGACGTTGAGGATGCCCGGAGGGCCGCCTGCTTCGACGAACAGTTCGCCGAGCCGCATCGGGACGCCAGGATCGCGCTCGGAGGGTTTCAGGATGAAAGCGTTGCCGCAGGCGATCGCTGGGGCCAGCTTCCACAATGGGATCATTGCCGGAAAATTGAAAGGCGTGATGCCGGCGACGACGCCGAGCGGCTGACGCATCGAATAGAGATCGATGCCGGGACCGGCGCCATCGGTATATTCGCCCTTCATCAGATGCGGAACGCCGAGGGCGAACTCGACCACTTCGACGCCGCGCTGAATGTCGCCCCTGGCGTCGGCGATCGTCTTGCCGTGCTCGCGCGCCAGCGTCTCGGCGAGCTCGTCGTTGTTTTGGGCGATGAGATCGATGAACTTGATCAGGACGCGCGCGCGTCGCTGCGGGTTGACGGCCGCCCAACCTAGCTGCGCCGCCTTCGCGTTCTCGACAGCGGCGCGCATCTCAGCCTTGGAGGCGAGCGCCACCTTCGCGCGCACCGTGCCGTCCATCGGCTGGAAGACGTCCGCGGTCCGACCCGACTTGCCGGCGACCATCTTGCCGCCGATGAAATGCCCGTATTCGATCATGGCTCCACTCCCTGATGTTCTCTCGTGGGCGCTTTATGCGCCACGATTTTGCGCACAGCAATTTGAGAGATCGCGCATCGGCTGTGCAAAAATGTGCTAAGACGACGTCGCAAACTGAGTTACGGAGAGAGTGTCGACCAAACATCGCGCGACCGTTTGCGCCAATCCTTGCAGGATACTATCAATGCCTATATTTTGATAGCAACGCAATCAGGAGCTATTGCTATCATGCCGGCCGTCACGATCCGCAATCTCTCGCATGAAACGCATCGAGCCTTGAAACTGCGGGCGGCGAAACACGGTCGCAGCGCGGAGGCGGAGATGCGCGTCATTCTGGAGGCCGCCGTGCGGCCTGCGGATCGCGTTAGGCTTGGCAGCGCGCTCCTCGACATGAGCCGCAGGATTGGCCTGACCAATGCTGACGTGGAAGCCCTCGAGCAGACCCGCGACCGAAAGGCCGCCGAACCTCTGGGCTTCGAATGATTCTGCTGGACACCAACGTCGTCTCGGAAGCGATGAAACCCGAGCCTGTGCCATTGGTGCGCCGATGGCTCGATGCGCAGGCTGCGGAAACGCTCTATCTCTCAACGGTCACAATCGCCGAGCTTCTGTTCGGGGTGGGCGCCCTTCAAGACGGGAAGCGCAAAGCCAGACTGACCGCCGCGGTCGAAGGCGTGATCGCGCTTTTTGCCGATCGGATCCTTCCGTTCGACGCTGACGCAGCGCGCCGCTATGCAGATTTGGCGGTGAAGGCCCGCTCCGCCGGAAGGGGCTTTCCCACGCCGGACGGCTATATCGCCGCCACAGCGGCGTCGCGCAGTTTCGCAGTCGCTTCCCGCGACGAAAGCGCTTTCGCTGCAGTCGGCTTGATTGTGATCGACCCTTGGAAAACAGGCGCTTGAACCGTGGCCCCGCGAGCCTTCCAAAGCGATCAATGCTCCATACGTCTCCGCAGAGGCCTTCGATGGACTGGGATAACGTCCGCGTCTTCCTCGCCGTCGCGCGCGGCGGCCAATTCGTCGCCGCCGCAAAGCGGCTCAAGCTCGACCATGCGACGGTCAGCCGCCGGATCGCGGCGCTCGAAGAAACGGTCGGCGCCAAGCTGTTCGACCGGCGCACGACGGGCGCAAAGCTCACTGGCGCGGGCGAGCGCTTCATCAGCGCCGCCGAGCAGATGGAAAGTGCATTCCTGCATGCGCAGGGTGAAATCTCCGGCGTCGATCTCGAACTCTCGGGCGACGTGCGGATCGGCGCGCCGGACGGGTTCTCGACCTATTACCTCGCAGGTGCGCTGCGCGACTTCGCCGAGCGCCATCCAGGCGTGCGCCTGCAACTGATGCCGCTGCCGCAACTGACCCCGCTCGCGCGCCGTGAGGTCGACGTGGTGATCGGCCTCGACAAGCCGGAAGCCGGACGCTTCGTCGCCCGCAAGCTCACCGACTATTCGCTCGGAATTTATGCGAGCGCCGCCTATCTCAAGCGCAATGGCGCGCCGCCCGACATCGAGGCGCTAAAGAGCCATCGCCTCATCGGCTATGTCGAGGAGCACGCGTTCTCGTCGGCGCTCGACTACGTGCGCGAACTCTTCGGCGGCGCCCCGACCAGCTTCGAAAGCGCCAACGCAGTCACGCAGCTCGAGGCCGTGCGCGCAGGCGTAGGCTTAGGCGTGGTGCATGACTTCATCGCCCAGAAGTTCAAGGACCTTAAGCGCGTCCTGCCCGAGCGACGTGCGACGCGCGATTATTGGCTGGTCACACATGAGGACACGCGCGGCCTCGGCCGCATCCGGACCGTCACCGAACATCTCGCGAAGGCGGTCACGCGGGATCGTGGGATGTTCCTGTAAGGGTTAAACGGCGGCAGCCGCCGAATGTCGGGCAGGCTACCTGGACCTTGCGAGAAGTCTCACTTGGGCCGGACCGCGTCGGCGGTGCCCTGGATAAACGCTTTGATCTTTTCGAGATCATCCGCCTTCAGCTTGCCCGTGAAATCAGGCATGCCCAGTTCGGCAAACTCCTTGCTGAACACCGCGTCCTCGAGCTTTGCGATCGAGTCCGCATCGACATAGCCAAGATTTGGGATGGATGGCCTTGCTGCGATCGACCACGCGCTCAATTGACAGCGCCGCCAAGGCTCGTAATGTGGACACGCGCGTCGCGGATGGAAGCCGGTGCAAGTCCGGCACGGTCGCGCCACTGTGATCGGTTATTTTCGGGCCGAGAGTCAGATCCTTTCCGCGGCGAAGCACGTCTCAAACGGGGACGCGATATCCCCAAGGAGTTCGACATGACGGCTTCAACATTTGTTCCCGCCGCCGCACGACCCGCCGCGATCCCGATCCGCGAATTGCTTCCCTGGGTCATCTTCGCCGGCCTTATATGCTTGCTCGGCGTCTATTTCGTCGGCGCGGAGGAAGGCGCGACTTCGATCATCAAGGGCATGTACGTGCATGAATTCGTGCACGACAGCCGCCATCTGCTCGGCTTCCCCTGCCACTAACACGCCGGCCGTTCGGACTCCGATTGGCGAGTCCTAATCCGGGAAGATAAGCTGGCTCGAGCAAGCCGAGCGCCCGCGCAAGCTTGCTGTTGAGGATGATCGCAATGACGACAGGATCTTTGTTGTGGCGGGGAATGATCGTCGGCTTCGTCGCCGCCGTGCTCTCGTTTGGTATATTGAAGGTCGTGGGCGAACCTGCGGTTGATCGCGCCATCGCTTTTGAGTCGGCGATGGACGAGGCGAAAGCCAAGGCCGAGCACGATGCGGCGGTGGCGAGAGGGGAAAAACCGGGTCCGATCGTTGAAGAGCCGGAGCTGGTCAGCCGCCCTGTCCAGGCCGGCATTGGCCTCTTCACCGGCGTCGCCACTTATAACCTGGCCTTCGGCGGCCTGTTCGCGCTTGCTTTCGCAATTCTTTACGGCCGGATCGGGAATTGGAGCCCTCGCGTGACCGCGGCGGTGATTGCGCTCAGCGGTTTCCTCGCGATTTACGCCGTCCCGATCCTTAAATATCCGGCCAACCCGCCGTCGATTGGCAACCCCGACACGATCGGTCTGCGCACCGCGATCTATTTCGGCATGATTCTGCTTTCGCTCGCCTCCATGATCGCGGCCTGGAACGTCCGCAATCGCCTCGTCGATCAGCTTGGCGCATGGAATGCAACGCTGGTCGGCGCAGCCGTCTTTCTGGTCGCGGTGGTCATCTTCACCCTTGTGATGCCCCCGCTGGACGAAGTTCCCGAAGGGTTTCCGGCCGTGGTGCTGTGGCAGTTCCGCATGGCGTCGCTCGGCGCTCAGGCGATCATGTGGACTGTGCTCGGGCTCGGCTTCGGGGCCTGGGTCGAGCACGATTTCGCGCAAGCCGAGCAGGGGCGGCTGCAAGCGGCCTACTGAGTTGCGGGGCGCGGGCGCGCTCATGACCGCGCGTCTCGACCTGCTTGCGCATGGCTCCTCAGTGGCGACGCGCGCGGCGCGGTTTCCAGACGACGACGAAGCGCTTGAGGCCTCCGCCCTTGGCGCACTCGAAGCCTCACGCGGCCGGTTGCGACCTTATGCTCAGGTGCTGACCTCGCCAGCGCGGGCGGCGCGGGAGACGGCTCAAGCGTTGACTCTCGACGCGGAAGTCGAATTGGCGCTGAGCGATTGCAACTACGGACGCTGGCGCGGTCTCGCTTCGAAGGACGTCGCTGAGCGGGAGCCGGATGCGTTCTCAGCGTGGCTCAGCGAGCCTGCGTCCGCGCCGCACGGCGGCGAGTTGTTCGCGGCCCTGATCGAGCGCGTCGGCGCGTGGCTCACGCTAAGTTTGGCGCGCGAGGGCGCGACGCTGGCCGTCACGCACGCCGTCGTCGTTCGCGCGGCGATTGTGAACGCGCTTGGCGCGGGCGCCGCGTCCTTTGCCCGGATCGACGTCGCGCCGCTCTCGCTCGCCAGACTGAGCGGTCATGGCCAACGCTGGAATCTCGTGGCGCTAGGGCCTGCGGGAGCCCTGTTGTGAGGGACGCTTTCATCGCCGTCATTGCGGCGCTCCTCATGCTCGCGGCGTCGCCCAGCGAAGCGCATCGGATCTCGAGGCGCAGCGGACCGCCTCCGCAGGGCGTCTCAATTCCAGGTCTCACGCATGGCCAGATGGCGGTGATCCGCGACAATCTGCCCGCGATCCGGGCGCTTGCCAGCGCCAGAGTCGGGTTCGACCTGACGACGTGGCGGTTGGAGGACTATCTGAATCTGCAGTCTTTCGCCTGTCTCTGGGGGATCGTCCCCGGCAGCGTCACGGACGAGAATAGTCCGTTCAACGAATGCGCCCATGCCTATCTGGCCGCCGGGCGGGCGCTGCTTTTACAGCTTGCCTATGAGCCGGGCGCCGACCATAGAGCCATCGATGCGCTGATCGGCAAAATCGAAGTTGAAATGCTGTCTGACGGGGCCTCGTTGAACCTCTGTCGCTACAGCGACGAGCCGTTCAACACCAACGAAGTGATCTGGCCGCATTGGGGCATGATCCCCTTTCACGCGTGGCCCAGACGGAGCGTCAGTACGCTACGAGAAGGGACGAGCGCGTAGGGGACCGTTCCGCAAAAAATATACCAACGTTAACGGTGCGCCTGGGCAAGTCCGCGGCGTCGTGAACCATTGCGAGCAAGTGAAGAGAATACAACTCCAGGGTGGTTGCATTTTCCCGGGTATACCTATAGATTTACCTCAAATTTCAAGTTAAATATCCCTCAAGGGAAACGCTCATGCCTGCTTCCGTAACAACCATTGCCTTATTCCCGACCACCGGCAGCGCAGGCCCAGAGGGCACTGATCCCGATGGCCAGCTGTTCATTGATTCCAATGGCGATCTTTTCGGCGCAACGGTCCATGGTGGGGCAAACGAGATTGGGACAACATACGAAATCGCCAAGATTGCGGGCGGCTACGCCACCACGCCGAAATTTCTGGCTGACATACCCACTGACTTGAACACGCTTCTTGGGGTCGCGAACCTGAGCGCCGATACGAGTGGTGACCTTTTTGGCCTGATGTTCTCAGGCGGCGCAAATCACCTCGGCACGGTCGTCGAATTCCCCGCTGCGGGCGGCGATCCCATCACATTGGGGACCTTCGCCGGCGGCGCGGGCGGCTTTAACCCGGGAGGTAGGCTGCTCGTCGACGCGAGCGGGAATTTGTTTGGAACGACGGCCTCGGGCGGCGCAAATGGCGCGGGCACGGTGTTTGAGGTCCAGAAGACAGGCGGGGTCTACCTGACCCCGCCAACCACGCTCACCAGCTTCGGCGCAGGCATCACGGCCTCTGGTTCGGGCAACCTTGTCGAAGACGCGGCCGGTGATCTTTTCGGTACAACCACCAGTTCGGTATTTGAGGTTAAGAAGACAGGCGCCAGCTATGCCGCTCCGGTTAGCCTCGTCCCCTTCCCGGTGGGGACGCAGATCGGCACTTTAACCATAGACGCCAAAGGCGACATCTTCGGGACCACGATCTCGGGTGGGGCGAATGACGCCGGCTCGGTGTTTGAAATCGAGAAGACGGCCAACGGCTACGTCAGCGCAGCGGTCATCCTGGCAAGCTTTTCCCTCGCAGACGGACAACTTTCTCTAAACCACACCAAAACCCTGATCGTTGACGCCAACGGGGACCTTTTCGGAACCACGGACCCGAGCAGCCAGAATTCTGGGGGGGTCGTGTACGAGATCGTCAGGACTGCGAATGGCTACGAAAGTGGTCTGCCCCCCTTGAAGTGATCCATCCCGTATGTTGGTCCGAGGACCATTTTTTGGAGATGGAGCGATGGGCATCAAGCGCCACAAGCCGGAGGAGATCGTCGCCAAGTTGCGTCAGGTTGATGTCCTGACGGGTCAGGGCAAGTCGATCGCCGAGGCGGTGAAGACGATCTCGGTGACGGAGACGACTTACTTCCGCTGGCGGGCGGAGTATGGCGGTCTGAAGAGCGACCAGGTGAGGCGTCTGAAGGATTTGGAACTGGAGAATACGCGGCTCCGGCGAGCGGTGTCGGACCTCACCTTGGACAAGCTGATCCTGACGGAGGCGGCCCGGGGAAACTTCTAAGCCCCGCCCGTCGCCGGGGCTGCGTGGACAAGGTCAAGGCCGAGCTGAGGGTGTCGGAGCGTCGCGCGTGCGCGGTGCTCCGGCAACCCCGGTCCACCCAGCGCAAGCCCGCCCGCGGCCGCGATGACGAGTTGGCGTTGACCGCCGACATCGTCGAGCTGGCCAAGGCTTACGGCCGCTACGGCTACCGGCGGATCACGGCCCTGCTGCGCCACGCGGGTTGGGCGGTGAACGCCAAGAGGGTGCAGCGGATCTGGCGACGGGAGGGGCTGAAAGTCCCGCAGAAACAACCAAAACGCAGCCGGCTGTGGCTGAATGACGGCTCCTGCGTGCGCCTGCGCGCCGAGGGGCCGAACCACGTCTGGTCCTATGACTTCGTCGAGGATCGAACCCATGATGGAAGGAAGTTTCGCATGCTCTGCGTGATCGACGAGTTCACCCGCGAAGCCCTGGCGATCCGGGTCAAACGCCGGCTGAACTCCACCGACGTGCTGGAGACCCTGGCGGATCTGATGATCCTGCGCGGGCCGCCAACCTATGTTCGGTCGGACAATGGGCCTGAGTTCATCGCCATCACGCTGCGAGCCTGGATCGCCGCCGTTGGCTCCCAGACCGCCTACATCGAGCCCGGCAGCCCGTGGGAGAATGGCTACTGCGAGAGCTTCAACAGCAAGCTGCGAGACGAACTGCTCAACGGCGAGATATTCTTCAGCCTGGCCGAGGCCCAGGTGATGATCGAGGCCTGGCGGCGCCACTTCAACACCGTGCGCCCACACAGCTCGCTGGGTTATCTGCCGCCTGCGCCGGAGACGACCATTCTTCCCGGCGGAGCCGCCGCGCCGTGGGCGACCGCGCCAGCTCACTCGGAAAGCGCGCGCTCGCCCACCCCAACCGTGGCGTCAGAAGACGCCATGCACTAACATTGAAACTGGATCACCCCTCGGGGGCAGGCCACAGCCATGACACACCCCCTCGTAGGTGTGATACCCGTCGATATCCAGAGGTCGATCGATCCGTTGGCGAATCGTCGCTGGCTCGTCGAAGGTCGAGGGACGAGACGAGCCGTCGGTAGGCAAGTTACAAGTGGGCGGAGATTTGAATGAATTCAGGCGGGCGACGCAACCATCTTTTCATAGCTGGGACAGGGCGCGCGGGCACGAGCTTTCTTGTCCAATACCTCCATGCGCTCGGGCTGGACACCCACCTTTCGCGGCACGCCGACCCTTCTTGGTCGCAGTCTGCCAACGCCGGATTGGAAGACCTGCCCCTCACCAGTGGGAAAGATGACTTGCCCTATGTCGTCAAGTCCCCGTGGCTAGGTGAGATTATCGACCAGGTTCTCTCTGAGCTTTCTCAACATAGCGGATCGAGGCGAGGCGCAGGAAGGCGAGCGCTTTTTGATTGAAGTTCTCCCAGTCGCGCGCCAGCCTGCGGCATCTTCCGAGCCAGGCGAAGGTGCGCTCGACGATCCAGCGCTTTGGCAGCACGACGAATTTCCTGCCGTGTCGGAGCGTTTGACGATCTCGACGTTCACCCGCGACAAGACCTTCTTCAACGCGCGCCGGAATGTCGGCCCCTGATAACCGCCGTCTGCATAGAGCTTCAGCAAGAATGGAAACATGCCGAACAGCGTCGCCGTCAACAGCGCGCCGCCGTCGCGGTCCTGAACGTCGGCGGCGTGCACGATGGCGTGCATCAGCAAGCCTTGCGTGTCGACGAGGATGTGACGTTTCTTGCCCTTGATCTTCTTGCCAGCGTCGTAGCCCGGCGGATCGTGAAGCCCCCTTTTTCAGCGCTCCTGACGCTCTGGCTGTCAATGATGGCGGCGGTCGGACTGGCCTCACGCGAGGCTTGCTCGCGACACTTCGCGTAGAGCGTTTCATGGAGGCGATCGAGCGTGCCGTCCCAGCCCCACAAGTCGAAATAATCATAGACCGTGCTCTTGGGCGGAAGATCCTTCGAATCGCCGCCCACTGGCAACCGGTGCTCAAAATATACATCAGCCCGTTGACAACCTCGCGCATGGCCACCGTGCGCTTGCCGCCGCCGCGTTTGCCCGGCGGGATCAACGGTTCGACATGCTTCCATTCCTCGTCCGTCAGATCGCTTGGATAGCGAAGCTGGCTGCGGTCGTAGCGACCGCGATTTTCCGTTGTCCACATGACAAATTCGCGGTCGACGCCGTCCTTATTCCCGTGCGCGATCTTCGAGATGCGGCGTCGAGCAGGGTCATCTTGGAGCTGCGCAATATTTTCGAGCAGGCTAACTCGATGCTGTCTTTTGACGAGACATGGGATGAATGGGCGCAAACGCCCGGCGGAATCATCTATTCCCTTGACGCGATCGATCAGGAACGACTGCTTGCCGTGAAATTCGCCCGCCTCGTCCAGGCGCTGGTGAAAAAAGACATAATGCTGATCTTTCTCGACTTCCCACGCATTGTCGAAGACGCAGAATATCTCTTCCGCAAATTGAGGGATTTCCTTCCGGCGACCGTTGACTTGGGCGTTGCGGAGGCGGCTCACGCCAACCTCGCCAGAAAGGAAAGCGCGCGGGTTGGCAAAGAGAGAGCGTCGGTTCGTAACGTCGAGCCGTTGGCGGCTACATCCAAAACGAAGGACAGTCTCGAGCAGCAGCCGGGTGATGAGCGCCGGGAGTTCTCGCGCCGCGAGTTGGAGCTGATCGCGCTCCGACGCGAGATTGCCCGTCAGAAAGCGGCGCTGGGCGGTTTGAGTGATCCTGTGCTGGCGGTCTCCCAGGCACAGGCGCGCGTTGCCGAAGTGACCGGGCTCCTTCAACTCTCCGAAGAGCAGGCCCGAGAGGCCAAAACGCGCCTGGAGATCGCTCAATCGCGGATCGCAGAACTTGAGACAATGTTGCGGCAGTCCGAATCCGACAAAGTCAGGCAATCGCCGATGCGTTGGTGGGATCGTTGGCGATCACCTGATGCGAAATTGTCCAAACTAAGCAGAAAACCTCCAGCAAGTGATGGAAGCCTGAATGAGCTTATGGACTGAATTCCTTACCAACGACAGGCGCCTCATCCATAAATGGACGCATTACTTTCCGATCTACGAGCACCATTTCGGGCGCTACATAAACCGCCCGATGGTGTTCCTGGAAATTGGCTGTGGAACCGGGGGGTCCTTGCAACTATGGAAGCGGCATCTCGGGCCGTTCGCACAGATCGTGGGGATCGACATTGTCGAAGCGTGCAGGGACTTCGAGGAGGACCAAATTGCCGTCCGGATCGGGAGCCAAGCCGATCCCAACTTTTTGGACGGCGTGCTGGCCGAGTTCGGACCACCGGACGTGGTACTCGACGACGGCAGTCACATGATGTCGCACATTCGAGCCTCTTTCGCACATCTTTACCCACGCATGTCGCCGACGGGCGTCTATATGGTCGAGGATCTGCACACGGCCTACTGGGATGAGTACGAAGGGGGACTTCGTCGCGATGGCTCGTTTATCGAGCAGTGCAAGGCCCTTATCGACGAGTTGAACGCTGACCACGCCCGGGATGCGCTTCCGCCCAGCGCTTTCACGCGCTCCACTCTATCCATGCATTTCTACGACAGTGTCGCCGTATTCGAGCGCGGCCGACATTTGCGCAAGCATGCCCCCCAAATTGGCGGAGGCCGGCATTGATCCCTACGAACACTATAAAGTGCATGGGAAGGGAGAAGGCCGCCATCCGACAGCCACTCCAGCGGAAGAGGCTCTCGGCTTCGACCGGGCGTGGTACCTTGGGGACGTATCCGGATGTAGCGGCCGCGCGCCAGAACCCGTTCCGGCATTGGCTGGACCACGGGAAGGCCGAGGCCGTCATTTCAACGCGAATTTGTCGTCCGTGAAGAATCCGGAGACGCCTTGTTTTCCGGGGTGTAGCGGGTTTCTTGGAGTCTTTGCGATCGCAAGAAAGCAGGGTTTGCCGGCTTGATTTCTTGCAAATTGAACGAAGCGTTGTGTTGTGATTCTCTTCCGCTGTTGGCTCGGCGGGAGGTTGATTCGATGCGACCCAAGGAGCGGCGGGACAGCGGGCAGAACGATCTCTTCCGGGCGCGGCTCGACCAGATCGTCGACATAGGTCATTCGCTTGCGAAGCTCGGCCAGGTCATCGACTGGCGGTTTCTCGAGGATCGGTTCGGGACGGTCTATTCCTACAAACCCGGCCATCCACCGCTGGCTACCCGGTTGATGGCAGGGCTTTCGATTCTCAAGCACATGCACAATCTCTCGGACGAGGAGCTTTGCGCGCGCTGGGTCGAGAACCCCTATTACCAGCTGTTCTGTGATGGGATGGACGGCCCCGGCGCCTGCGCCATGTTGGCGCTGTATGGGCTTACCAGCAAAGGAATCAGATATGTCCACCATCGCAATCATTGGGCTGGATATCGCGAAGAACGTGTTTCAGGTTCATGGAGCCACGGCTGACGGTGCCCCTGTGCTCAGGAGGCAGATAAGGCGCGGTCAGGTTCTTACATTTTTCGCCAACCTCCCGCCGTGTGTGGTCGCGCTCGAAGCGTGCTTCACCGCTCATTTCTGGGCGCGGGAGATCGGCAAAATCGGGCATGAAGTGCGGATGATTCCGCCCCAATACGTGAAGCCGTTCGTTAAGCGAAACAAGACCGACAGCGCCGACGCCGAGGCGATCTGTGAAGCGGCCGGCCGCCCTACGATGCGCTTTGTTGCGATCAAGAGCGCCGAGCAACAAAGCATTCTGGCTCTCCACCGCTCACGAGATCTTCTTGTGCGCCAGCGCACGAAGCTGATCCAGGCTCTCCGTGGCTATTTGGGGGAGTTCGGACTTGTCGCTCCGAAAGGAGCATGGAACGTGACTCTCCTCGAGACCATGATGTCGGACGCCGATCCGACCCAGGTTCCCGACCTCCTCAAGGAAATAGCCGCTGTGATGATTGCTCAGATCCGCGATTTCGACGAACGGATCGACCATCTCCACGATCGGCTGACTGCCTGGCGTCGGGCCAACGAGGTCAGCCGCCGCCTGGCAACAATTCCCGGCATCGGTCCCGTTACGGCTTCTCTCATTTCGGCTTCCGTCACTGACGCCGCTCAGTTCCGATCCGGACGACACTTCGCGGCCTGGATCGGCCTTGTTCCCCGAGAATTCTCGACCGGAGGTCGACAGCAGCTCGGTGGGATCAGCAAGAGAGGCAATCCCCAGATGCGGCGTCTATTAATCGTCGGCGCTCACGCAGTCTTGCGTTGGACGCGCCGAGGGCATGGGATGCCATCCGCCTGGCTGACCGCCCTTATGGGACGACGGCATCCCAATATCGTAGCGGTCGCGATCGCGAATAAGCTTGCTCGGATTGCTTGGGCGATCATGTCGCGAGGAACTTCCTTCTCGCCGCAGATTACGCAGGCGAACTGACGACATAGTCCGGGGCGATCAGGAAAGGAGTTCAAAGAGCTTCGACTTGCGAAGGACAACGACGTGATGGCGGACGGTCAGCAACCGGGCTCGATCAATCCCGTTCCTCGCCGCGCACCTTGAGTGCGATTCTGTGAAAGGGCGTCGGGCTTTCGGATACCATCAAGGCCAGCGGTCGGATCAGGCTGCGCCAAAGGCCGGATACACGATCGCAAGCGACCCGTCGGTCGGAACGTTAATGTCCTTGCAAAGCCGGGGCCGTCCATACACGGCGAGGAGTTCTTCCAGCACAAGCTGACCTTCGACCGCTCGTCGCTGACGCGCTGGCGCCAGCGCATGGGCGAAGAGAAGCTTGTCGCGCTGATCCAGGAAAGCCTTGCGACGGCGACCCGCCGCACCGGCGCGGCGAAGCCCGCGGACTTCGCCAAGGTCATTGTCGACACGACCGTGCAGCCGAAGGCGGTGGCGTTTCCGACCGACGCGAAACTGATGCACCGGGCGCGCGAGCGGCTGGTGAGGCTGGCGAAGAAGACCGGCGTGAGCTTGCGCCAGTCCTACGAGCGGGTGGGCAAGCGGGCGCTGATCGCCCATCAGCGCTATGCCCACGCCAAACAGTTCAAACGCGCCAACCGGGCGCTGAAGACGCTCCGCACCTATCTCGGCCGGGTCGTTCGCGACATCGGGCGCAAGATCGTGGGCGAAGCCGACCTGGAGAGCGTCTTCGCCCACCCGCTCATGCTGGCGCGCCGGGTGCGCGAGCAGCGGCAGCATCAGCACGGACGGAAGGTCTATTCGCTGCACGCCCCCGAGGTCGAATGCATCGGCAAGGGCAAGGCGCACCGCCCCTACGAGTTTGGGGTCAAGGTCTCGATCGCCACGACCTTGTATCATTCGAAGGGTGGTCAGTTCATCGCCCACGCCAAGGCGCTGCCGGGCAATCCATATGACGGCCACACCCTGGCGACCGTGATTCCGGACATGGAAGCCCAACTCGGCGCGAACCTGACCCGCATCGTCGCCGACCGCGGCTATCGCGGCCACAACGCCCCGCCCGACTATAAGTTCAAGGTCTACATCTCCGGCCAGAGACGCCGGGTCACCGAACCGATCAAGCGGGAATTGCGCCGCCGCTCGGCGGTCGAGCCGGTGATCGGACACGCCAAGGCCGAGCACCGCATGGGCCGAAACCACGTCGCCGCAACCCAAGGCGACGCATCCAATGCCGTCCTTGCCGCCGCCGGCTACAACTTCAGACGCCGCCTCGAATGGCTGAGGCTCTTGTTGTGCCTGATCCTGGCAGCCCTCACGGCCCCATCCGACGATCAGATCCCTGCACCTGCCCAGCCGTGAACGCGTTCTTCACGGGCGACGAATTTATCATTCTCTCCTCGCCAACTCGCGCTCTTGGCGAAATCCTACCATTACAACGACCATGATGCTGCACAGTCGCTAATGCTGGCAACAGGTGTCGCGCGCCCCCCATCCAGCCGACGCCCGCCTTCGACAGCGCCCGGTATTGGCGCGACCGTCGCTCGGGCGGCAACTCGGGCGAGGGGTCCTACGGTCGCCTGGCCAACTTCAAGGCCGAAATCGTCAACGCCTTCGTGCGCGAGCACGACGTCGCTTCCGTCATCGAGTTCGGCTGTGGCATTACAAGAAGATCATTCCGACGCTCGAGCACTACCCGGAGAGCTTCATCATCACCCTCGACGATGACACCGGCTACCCGCTCGATACCATCGAACCACTCGTCATCAATTACCGCAGCCCCAGCGAAATCCTGTGCCGGCGCGCCAATCAGATCACATTCGATGACCGTGGTAAACCCAAGCCCTACAACCAGTCGCAGTTCGAAACTATAAATATTTAAGCTCGACCGAATCACATCACCCAGCCGCTTCGTGCCCAAGCGTCTGACAAAACCACCACGTCTCTCCGCGATCAATCGCCGGGTAGCCAGGATAGCCCTTCTTGCCAGACGTGCACGAGGCCCGACGTAACGCAGTCGAGGACCGGGTCATATCACGGCTCGACTTCATTTATTTATTGCGGGCTACATGGCGATTGGATAGACGGCACTCGACAATTGGAGGTTCAGTTCGGTGCTTATGAATGACGAGCATGAGCGTTCAGCGCTATGGTCAATAAGCAAATCGCTGTCGTTTTTCGACGAAACGTCATACCGGGCTTGGATATCCTCGAAATCGGCCGGACAGATCGAAGGGCAATTGGCGCGATCGCCCTGGAAGCGGCGCCGCGATCACCCGGTGGTTACAATCATCATTTGCGTCGCGGGCGGCGGTGACCTCGCGTCGAGCCTCGAATCCCTGCGCTCCGCGTCCTCCGGCGTGGCGGAGATCGTCGTCGGCGCGCCAAGTGAATCTGCGGACCAAGTTCGCGGATTGCTAGCGTCGGTCAATCTTGCCGCGGATGCACAAGTTTTGGAACTGGAAACTGGGCTTTCTACCGCTGAAGCCGAAGCGTCCGCTTCCGAACTCGCCCGCGGGCAATTCATCGCTTTTCTGTCGCCGGGGGACAGGCTGGCGCCGGGCGCTCTTTCAGCGGTAGCCCTTCTGACCGAGCGGGAGCCTCAGCTCGATATCATCTATTCGGACGAGGATTGGCTGAACGACGAGGGGCGACGGCTCATGCCGCGCTTCAAGACCGGCTGGGACCCCGAGGCGCAGCTTGGGCGCGATTTACTCGGCCGGTTTTGCCTCATGCGCCGCGAGAAGGTTGCCGCTCTCGGCGGAATAAGGCCGGATCGGGTGCCGGCTCATCACTATGACTTACACTGCCGCCTGGCCTATTCGATTTCGCCGACAGCGATCCGCCACATCCCTGAGGTTCTCTATCATCGTCGACCTCCTTTTTCTAAGGAGCAGGAGGAGCTCGCTCGCGCGCTCGATTGTTACACGAAGTCCGCCCGCCTCATCGCACAATCGGCCGCAAGCAGCCTCTGTGCCCAGCCGGTTGAAGTCACCGGAGCGCCATTGGCCTCCTTTATTAATCGAGTGCATTGGCCCCTCCCCGAGCGGCTGCCAATGGTCAGCGTTCTCATCCCCACCCGCGATCGCGCCGAACTTGTCCGTGCCTGCGCGCGAGGCGTGCTCCAGGAAACGGACTATCCCTCGCTCGAGCTCCTTATTCTCGACAACGACAGTCAGGAATCGGAGACTGCGAATTTATTCGATCAATTGAGCAAGGATCCGCGGGTCAAAATTTTGCCAAGTCCCGGGGCTTACAACTATTCCCGGATCAATAACCTCGGCGCTGCGCAGGCGTCAGGCGAGATCCTGATATTTCTGAACAACGATATCGAGATCCTGGGATCGGGCTGGCTCCGCGAGATGGTCTCGCACGCGATCCGTCCTGATGTCGGCTGTGTCGGCGCTACCCTCCTCTATCCGGACCGGCGTGTTCAACATGCCGGTGTGGTGCTGCATGAGGGACCGCTCGCGATGCACGCCTTCAGGCTCCTGGATGGAAACGAACTTGGATACGACGCTCAACTTGCGGGCGTGCGCAGCTATCTCGCCGTCACAGCCGCCTGCCTGGCCGTGCGGGCCGCCGTCTTCCGGGAGGTGGGCGGATTTGATGAAGTTGGCCTCCAGATTGCTTACAATGACGTTGATCTTTGCCTGAAGGTGGACGAGCACGGGTATCGCAATATCCGCACCCCCTTCGAGCCCATTATTCATCTCGAGAATGCTTCGCGGGGTCCGAACCTCACGCCGGAAAAGCAGGCTCTCGACAAAACCGAACTTTCCTGTCTGGTTTTTCGCTGGAATGATCGGTTTCTGTCCGATCCGTTCGCACACCCGAGCGTTGATTCGACTTGGGACGGAAGGGATTGCATATCGAAAAGGCGGAAAGAGAAGGACCTCCTCAAATTTGTTCGTTGAGCTTGTGCCCGTTATCGCGATCAGGAAATTGCCGTGATGAATGACACCAACCTAGGCGTCGACGCTTTGGCGAGGGAGATCGAAAGCGGCCTGCGGACGCTGGTTTCGCCGGAACTCGAGCCCTTGTTCTGGACGCCCGAACTCCTCGGCAAGCCGAGCGCGTGGTGGGCCCACATACCCTTCGCGTTCTGGATCATGAGCAGTAGCCGACCGCGCATGTTCGTTGAGCTTGGGAGCCATTATGGCGTTTCCTACGCAGGTTTTTGCGAAGCCGCTGCCCGCGCGCGCACCGGATCGCGCTGCTATGCCGTGGACACCTGGGAGGGCGATAAGCACGCCGGCTATTTCGACGAGGCCGTCTTTTCTGAACTCAAGGAGTTTCATGATCGTCGCTACTCCGCATTTTCGGAACTGCTCAAATGTAAGTTTGATGATGCCCTTCCGCGTTTCGCCGATGGCTCGATCGATCTCCTGCACATTGACGGCCTTCATACCTACGAAGCGGTGAAGCACGATTTTGAGAGCTGACGGCCCAAGCTGTCCGATCGCGGAGTCGTGCTGTTTCACGATACGAACGTTCTTGATGGCGATTTCGGCGTGCATCGCCTGTTTGCGGAACTGTCCGAACATTATCCTCATTTCGAATTTCTGCACGGATCCGGGCTAGGCGTTCTAGTAGTAGGACCATCGGCGCCCGCCGCTGTTAAGTCTCTCTGCGAAATCAATCACCCGACGGATATTTCCGCGGTGCGTCAAAGGTTTTCACATCTGGGAACCCTTTGGTACGTGACGACGCGCGAGACGTTGACTCGATCGGACTTCCAGCTCGCCTTGGCCAAAGAACACCGCCTTAGGATCGAAGAGAGCGTGCCGCTTCGCCAGCAGGTCGGGGATTTGCAACGAGGGACCGAAGATCTTCAGCAGCTCCTTCAGCGCGCAGACGCCGAACATAGCCTGCTGAAGAATGTCCACGACCGCGCGATAGGCCGCTTAGGCGAGCAGCGGAAAACGATCAGCGAATTGAACGCGAAGCTCGAACGCGTCTCGCGGGCGTTGTCCCGATCGCCCCCCTTGACGGACTTCGAAACGGCAGTCCATCGTAACTTCGCATCGGCATTTGACGATCCATCACGTAAGCTCAAATTCCGGCTTAAGAAGCGGGCGTACAAGCTGATGGGATGGGCGGGTAAACTTGAGGAGATTAAACAGGCGAACGTAATTAGGCGGTCCCTATATTTCGATCGTCTCTGGTATCTGGAAAGACATCCGGAGCTTGCGCGAAAGCGCAAGGACCCGGCAACGCATTATCTTCGCTATGGCGCGAACGACGGTGAAGAGCCCAGTCCACTTTTCTCTGCACGGCGGTATTTCGAGAAGAATCCCGACGTCGCGAATGCAGCCCAGAATCCCCTTTTGCACTATGAGATGTTTGGCAGGAAGGAGGGACGAGCTCTCGCGCTGGGGACCTCGCTACCGGGCGCGCTCGAACTGGCGCCGGCGTCCGGAGCTCCTGAAGGCAAAAGCGACGCGTTTTCGATTCTTTATATTTCCGGAGAACCGACCACGCCCGGCCACGTCTTTCGCGTCACCAACTACGTCGAAGCGGCGAAGGCGAACGGTGTCTACGCCGACTGGTTCGCCGCACAAGAATTGGCGGACCGGTTGGAAGAAGTCCAAGACTTCGATGTCCTGGTGATATGGCGGACGCCATGGGACGAATTGCTTGCGCGTGCGGTCGAGACAATGCGCGCGCAAGGAAAGGCCGTTGTATTCGATTGCGATGATCTGATGACCGAGCCGAGTCTTGCCCAGACGAGCATCATCGACGGCATTCGTACGCAGAATCTTACCGAAGCGGGCGTGCAGGGCCACTATACGCGTATTCGCCAGACGATGCTGGCGGCTGATGTTTGCTTCGCCAGCACGGAGGAGCTTGCCTTTCACATGCGCTGGGCCCACAAGCTGACCTTCGTCTTGCCGAACGGCTTCGAAAAGCATGCGCACAATCTGTCGCGCCGGTCCGGACGTGATTGGCGCGCCGGTCACGATAGTCTTATTCGCATCGGCTATGCGAGCGGCTCCAGAACGCATCAGCGGGATCTGGGTCTCGCAATCGAGGCCGTTGCTCGCATCTTGCGCGAGCATCCCGAATGCCGGCTCGTGCTTTTCCGGTCGCCGGACGCGGCGGTCGCGTTCACTGATATTGAGGAATATCCGTCACTGATCGGGCTAGAGCGGCAAGTCGAGTGGCGATCACTCCAACCCTTGATGAACCTACCGGCCGAGATGGCGCGCTTCGATATCAATCTGGCGCCTCTTGAGGTCGGCAACCCATTCTGCGAGGCGAAGAGCGAGCTCAAGTTCTTCGACGCCGCGCTGGTCGACGTGCCGACCATTGCCTCGCCGACTGGACCGTTTCGCCGCACGATCGATCACGGAAGGACCGGATTTCTTGCGACCCATGGGGACGACTGGTACCTTTATATCAAGAGGCTTGTGCAGGACCCCACATTGCGCGAGCAACTGGGCCGCAACGCCTATATCGCGGCGCTGGCGGCCTTCGGGCCGCGGCAGCGCGCCCTTAAATTTGGCCGCGTCATCGAAAATCTGCGAGGCGGGCGCCGCGCGGCTCGCGGCTTTGCGCTTGAGGCCAGTCTATCGCGGCGTCCCTGGAGCGCTCCTAAGGTCTTTCCGTCGGATCTGTGTTGATTTCCACTGAGAGCTGACCCGGGCAGCACGGGTTTTTCCACCGAGAACTGACCCATGTTCGAACCTCGCCCCCTTGACCTACGCGGGGGGCATCGGAGTGATCGACATGGAGTTATTGAGCGTCATCCGACGTTGGCATTATCGAGATCATTTCTCGATCCGAGAGATATCTCGACGCACTGGGCTGTCGAGGAACACGGTCCGCAAGTACCTGCGTTCGGACAGCGTCGAACCGAAGTTTGCCGTCCCAGATCGGCCGAGCAGGCTGGACCCACACGCCGACAAGCTGTCGCAGATGCTGCGGCAGGAGGCGGGGAAGTCGCGAAAGCAGAAGCGGACCGTCAAGCAATTGCACGCTGATCTAGCCGCCCTCGGCTACGACGGCTCGTACAATCGCGTGGCGGCTTTCGCGCGCGACTGGAAGGCAGCCCGGCAGCGAGAGCAGAAGACGACTGGCCGTGGCGTGTTCGTGCCGCTGGCATTCCTGCCTGGCGAGGCATTCCAGTTCGATTGGTCAGAGGATTGGGCGGTCATTGCCGGCGAGCGGACCAAATTGCAGGTCGCTCACTTCAAGCTCTCCTATAGCCGCGTCTTCATTCTCCGCGCCTACCCGCAGCAGACCCACGAGATGCTGTTCGACTCGCATAATCACGCCTTCCGCGTGCTGGGCGGCGTGCCGCGGCGCGGCATCTACGACAATATGCGAACCGCCGTCGACAAGATCGGGCGTGGGAAGGAACGCCAGGTCAACGCGCGGTTCTCGGCGATGGTCAGCCACTTTCTGTTCGAAGCCGACTTCTGCAACCCGGCCTCCGGGTGGGAGAAAGGGCAGATCGAGAAGAACGTCCAGGATGCTCGCCATCGGCTCTGGCAGCCGGCGCCCAGCTTCCCCTCCTTGGCGGCGCTAAACGACTGGCTGGAGACGCGCTGCCGGGAGCTTTGGGCGCAGACCCCACACGGGTCGCATCCTGGCATGATCTCTGACGCCTGGTCTGAAGAAGCCCAACATCTGATGCCGCTTCCCAGGCTATTCGACGGTTTTGTCGAATACGCCAAGCGCGTCTCGCCGACGTGCCTGATCCATCTGGACCGCAATCGCTATAGCGTGCCGGCGTCCTTCGCCAATCGCCCGGTCAGCGTGCGGGTCTATCCCGAGCGGATTGTCGTCGCCGCCGAGGGGCAGATCATCTGCGAACACCGCCGAGTCTTTGCCCGCTCTCACGAACGAACGAGTACGACGACCGTTTTCGATTGGCGGCACTATCTGGCGGTCATTCAACGCAAACCAGGCGCACTCCGCAACGGCGCGCCGTTCGCCGAACTCCCGCCCGCCTTCCGAACTCTGCAGCAGCGCATGCTCAAGACGCCCGGCGGCGACCGCGAGATGGTCGAGATTCTGGCTCTCGTCCTCCAGCACGACGAGCAGGCCGTGCTCACTGCCGTCGAACTCGCATTGGAGGCAGGCGCCCCAACCAAGACGCATATCCTGAACGTGCTGCACCGATTGATCGACGGCAAGCCGATCGACCCACCAGCCGTAAAGCCGCCCAATGCTTTGACGCTCACCACCGAGCCGCAGGCCAACGTCGAACGCTACGATGCACTGCGCAAAGTCCGGGAGGCGCGCCATGCGTCATAATCCCGCCGCTGGCGCGATCACCATCATGCTACGCAGCCTCAAAATGCATGGCATGGCTCAGGCGGTCGGCGAGTTGACCGAGCAAGGCTCCCCGGCCTTCGAAGCCGCTTTGCCGATCCTGTCGCAGCTTCTGAAAGCGGAGACGGCCGACAGAGAGGTCAGATCAACGGCCTACCAGCTCAAGGCGGCGCGCTTTCCGACGTATCGCGACCTCGCCGGGTTCGACTTCGCCAGCAGCGAGGTCAACGAGGCGCTCGTACGACAACTCCATCGTTGCGAGTTCCTGGAAGATACTCACAATGTCGTCCTGGTCGGCGGCCCCGGCACGGGTAAGACGCATCTCGCTACGGCGATCGGCGTCCAGGCCATCGAGCATCACCGCAAGCGCGTCCGGTTCTTCTCCACGGTCGAACTCGTCAACGCTCTCGAACAAGAGAAGCTTCAGGGCAAACCCGGCCAGATCGCGGCGCGGCTCACCCATTCCGATCTCGTCATCCTCGACGAACTCGGCTACCTGCCGTTCAGCGCCTCCGGCGGGGCATTGCTCTTCCATCTGCTGAGCAAGCTCTACGAGCGCACCAGCGTCATCATCACGACCAATCTCAGCTTCGGCGAGTGGGCCACCGTGTTCGGCGACCCGAAGATGACGACCGCGCTGCTCGATCGTCTTACCTACCGCTGCCACATCCTCGAAACCGGAAACGACAGCTTCCGCTTCAAAAACAGCTCGGCGAATGCCGCCAAACCCGCAAAGGAGAAATCTCGGAACTTGACGAACGCCTGAACCCGAAACCATCATCAAGCCGGGTCAGTTCTCAATGGAAACCCCGGGTCAAATCTCAGCGGAAATCGACACGCTGGCGGTGGGGGCAGGAGACATGCCCCGCGACGTGCGCGGCTTCGCGGTCATCAATGGTACCGCCACCCCGGCTTGAACGGGGGACCTCTAGATCCACAATCTCATGGACCTAGGTTTCTGATCATTTCTATTCGTCGATGGATCTTACTCAACTCCTTGCAAAAAAGTGGTTTTCGCGTATTATTGCTTCCCGGTCGTTTCCCGCCGTCTCTTTTCGGTGGCGATTTGGTGGCGATTTGAGAGGAAACCTCCGATGGTAAAGCTAACCAGACAACCTCTCGCAAACCTAAAGCCCCGCTCTAAGCCGTATATCGAGTATGACACGGAGCTTATTGGCTTCGGGGTTGCGGTCTACCCCTCAGGCATCAAGTCGTGGGTGTGCGAGTACCGTCCTCACGGCGGCGGACGTGGTGTCGCGAAAAAGCGCGTGACGCTCGGCAAGACCTCTCAATTGACGCCCGATCATGCGCGCAAGGCCGCCGCCGACATGCTGGCCGCTGTCCAGCTGGGCGGAGATCCCGCGCAGGAAAAAGCGGAACGTCGGGCCTCTGTAACAGTGGGCGAGCTGATCGACCTCTTCGACGCACGATACGTTGGGCCGATGCTGAAGCCCGGAACGGCGATAGGCTATCGCATAGCGCTCGAAGAGCTTCGGGGCGCTCACGGAGCGCTGAAGGCCACGGCGCTGACGCGCTCGCACGTCGCGACCCTTCATTTCGGCATGGCCGATCGCCCCTACGCAGCCAATCGCGCCGTCGCAATCTGGTCGAAGGCGTTTGCGTGGGCGGCCGGCACCGGCTTGGTTCCCGAGGGGCAGAACCCAGCGAAGGGCATCAAGAAATACCGCGAGCAAGGGCGAGAGCGCTTTTTGACAAGCGAAGAGCTGGCGCAGCTGGGCGACACGTTGCGCGAAGGCGAGACGATAGGGCTGCCCTATTCGGTTGACGAAACCAAGCCGACAGCCAAGCACGCTGCGAAGGCCGATTATCGGCGCGTCAAACTTGACCGATATGCTGCATCAGCCCTTCGGCTCTTGATCCTCACCGGCGCTCGCCTTCGCGAAATCCTTCACGCCAAATGGGAGCAAGTCGACGTCGAGCGCGGATTGATTTTCCTCGCCGACAGCAAGACAGGCAAGAAGCCGCTCTATCTCTCAGCCGCCGCTCAAAATGTACTGGCAGACTTGCCGCGCATCCAAGGCAACCCGCATGTAATTGCCGGCGCGAAGGCTGGCGCGCCGCGGTCGGACCTCAAGAAGCCATGGGCCGCTGTGAGCCGGGCCGCTGGCTTGGAGGGCGTGCGGCTTCACGACTTGCGCCATTCGTTCGCTTCGTTCGGCGCTGGCGCATCGCTGGGCCTTCCCATCATTGGGAAGTTGCTAGGCCACTCTCAACCGGCCACAACGGCGCGCTATGCCCACCTGGACTCGGACCCGATGCGGCGCGCAGTCGACACCATCGGTTCAGCAATCTCGGGGGCCATGGACCGCAAGCCGTCGGCGGAAATCGTTCCCTTGAACGTCACCAAGTCGCAGGCGAGCAGGAAGGCGCAGTGAGCGCGCCGGCCGAATTATGCCTCTCCAACACGGAGAGCTTACAAGCGCAGCGTTTGAAGCTCGAGATGGACAAGATTGGTCTCTCCGGTCTCTCCGCCGCGCAATGTTTCGGCTTCAAAGACGTAATCGTCAAATTGACTGCTCTGTCCGAGGAGCAACTTCTCGCCTTCAAAGATGAACTTGCCAAGTTGAAGTCGCGGAGCCCTATTTGGCGGGCGATTCAGGTACGGCCAACTATAAAACAAAAACGAGAAGCCATATCGAAATTACGCAAAGTGTTGGATGCCATTCTACGATTCGACAGATCAGACGTTAAGGCCGACGTGGCAATCCGGGATATTCTTCTCGGAGCAGATCTAGCTTCGGAGTTGGGGGACACGTCGAAAGATGCTCTTGCTGGCGGCCATCTAGACATCGCGGAGTGGCTTGCGCACGCCGAGAAAATTGATGCGTTGGCCAAGCGGTTCGAAGAAGCCCTCCACGCGCCCGTGAAAAGCTCGAAGCGGTGGGGGCCTGTCCCCATTGCTCCGCGCGCTCGATTGATCGGCACGGATTTACCGAACCTCTACGCCAAGGTATTTGCCCGCAAGTTCTCACCAACCCGCACTCTAGACATTGAGTTCGTGCAGACTTGTCTTGCCCTACTCGGCGAAGCCTCGGCGAAAGGGGAGCACATCAGAGATTGCGTCAACTTGGCGGTAAAACGAAACCGCGAGCACGGTCGCGAGCGCACGAGCAGTGCTATCTAGTTTTTTGCTTTTTGGGGTGAACTCGGCAAAACGAGTTGAAGTTACCCCCCGCGACCGGCGATAAGCTTGAGAATATCCAAGCGGCTGTATTTCCATGAAAGGAAACAGCCCATGGGCAACATATCCAAACTCGGGCCCTCAGATGATGCCGACCCCTCGGTAAGCTCTGACTTCATGCGCCGCCGAACGTCGCGCGCCTCGCCAAGCTCGAAGAACAGCTCGTCGAGTAGTGTCTCAGTTTGCCGGACTGAACGTTTTGCTTGCTAAATCAGCAGGCTCGCCATATGGTCATCTTGCGCCCTTTGGAGGGGCGGCTAGATGGCTGACCATATTTTGCCGACCAAGCCATCAGCTAAGCTTCTTGATTATGTCGGGCTTGGCCTTGTGCTTATGCCAATTGAAGCCGTCGGCCCGGATTTCATCAAGCAAAATGATATTTCCAGCGGAGAATGGTCAAGAGCGGTGCTGCTTGTGCTTTGCGGTTTCCTCTCACTCGCTGTCGGCGTGCGGTGGGAAAATATGAAACCTGGGGCGACTGGGAGGCTAGATTCTCTCGATCCAATAGCTCGCAATCCGCTAACTTGGGTGGTTATTGCGGGGGCCATTGTTTTCGGGGTTCCAACAGTGCTGGGGCGCACATCACCCGCGACCTTTATTGGCGAGATGATTCCGTTCGCGATTATGGTCGGTTTAATGTGGATTTTTTTTCGCCCTCTAGCCCTAGCCGGAGGGCTAGTCCTTGCGAGTTTATCAAGAGAAGAGTTGGACTATCGCGTTCAGCAACGGAAATTCGTTTTGTCGAATCTGAACGAGATGCTAGAGGCGTACTTAGGCGTAATGCATCACGTCCACGCTCAGTGCACAAACGTTGCCCGCAGCGAACAAGCTAGTCAAGCATGCCGGTTCGCACTGTTGGCACTGAACAATGGCATTATAAAACAATATTCCGGATTGAAAAACGCAGCCCAAAACGACTTTTCGGGGCTGACCACTGAAGAAACAAATGATAAAATACTTGAATTTCTGTTTGAGTATGCTAAAGTCTGCGACTTCCCCTCTGAAGTCGAAGTTATCGCTTCGCTCCAAAGATCGTCACGCGATAATTGGAACTCCGCTCACCAAAGGTGCGAAGCGGCGCTTCGCGATTTGACGGCTTCTAGATTTGTCGGGAGTTTATCCGGGACGGCGACTTCTACTCCCCTAATGGACAGAGCACGTGCACAAATGCTTAGGTCACTCTAGAAATTGGTCGCCGACCCGAGCGCTCCGCAGTCTGCTTTCCTGGGCTTTCCTGGCTTCCATAGACGCGCGTCGTCCACAGAGATATGTGCGAACAAGTAAGCGCAACGCTTGTCCGCGCACACTTTTTCAGGATTCATTAATCGTCCGCGAATCTCGCGGATACGAAATGGGCGGAACAGCTTCAGACTGTCCCGCCCGTATCGTTGTTCAACCAAGATCGGCCGACCCCGTTGAACCACGAAATTTGGATTGAATGCGAGCATTCCTCCGAACATTGGAATCATCGCTCAACGCGAATCGCGTGTCAAGCGGAGTTGGCCGGTTTTCTTGAGGAAAACCGATGCACGATTATACAAAAATTGTCCCGCTACGCCGACGCCGACGCGCGGCAAGGTGCTCGAATCCGATGACCGCCGAATTGGCCTCAAAAGCTAAGACAATGGTCTTGCGCCTCGGCATGGCGCAGCACCAAGTCGCGGCAAAGTTGGGCGTTAACCCAGGGCGAATCAATGACGCGATATATGGGCGAATTTTCCCTGACGCACCATTCTCCCCGCTTTCGGACGTAATGTAACAAACAGCGCGCCCCGACTATGCGGCCGGGGCGCGGCCTTTCTTGGAAGCAATCGCGCGGGCCTCGTAACTCTCAACGAGCTTGACCATATCCTCAACGGACCAAAGCCGATTGGATACGCCTGCGGCCATCGCAGGCGTCACACGAAGCGATTTATGCAAGCGCACAAAGTTATAATAAACGAAGTAGACCGCGAGAGCATGAAGATGGTTTTCAGCTTTCTTGCTGAAAGCATTGGTTAATCTAGTAAACCGTCGCATTCCCATTCGCATGTTAAGGTTCTGTCGCTCAACATAGGACGTTGAAAGGTGCTTCGGGTCCGGGTTTCCCGTGATCGGCGTCTTGATAGTTCCCGTGCATTCCGCTGGCGAATAGCGGCGCTCGCTCGCGCCGCCTCCAGGAGCTTCGCCGTAAAGCTTCACTAATTGCGCGAAGTCCACTTCGGCGAATGACGCTGGAACCGCGTCGAGATAAGCACGATGACCATCAGTGGTCAGTTGCACGCGCGAGCTTAGTCGCGAGGCGACATCCTCAAAGAACACACGCCCGACGCCGGCATGGCGGGCCCAAACGCCCCAACTGATCATTAGCTTGGAGTCGGCGTCCAAAGCGGTCCAAGTCCAAAGATCGCCCGCGCTCTCCGGAGCGGCTTTTGCGTCCGCGACGTTACGCTCTTTGGCGTAGCAAAACGCCCAAATCTCATCGCACTGAACGCGCTTCGTTTTCAGATTGCGAACGTACTGGTCGTGATAGCCAGCACAAGCGGTTCCCGCATCAACCAGCAGTTTCGTGACCGTATTGATTGAGACACCGGCCACGCGTGAGATTGACCGCATGGAGGACCCTTCGCAGAGAAGGGCGAGGATTTGAGCGCGCTTGGCGGTATCGAGCTTGTTCATGGAAATGAACATAATGCATGCTAACGACAATAGCAAGCAAAAAGTTCAACTCATTCCCAGTCGTAGGCGCTTTTAGATTTATCTTTGTGGTGCGGGTCAAAGAATGTAATTCTCAAACAACGTCCCTCTCGCACGCCATAAACCCTCGTGCCTTGGTCCAAGCGCAAAGAAAATATCGTATCAGCCATAATATTTTTGGCGCTTAGTCGATCAACAGCGGCCTTTTTCAACTTGTCTCTAGCGATCTGGTGGCTATTGTTACCCTTTCCCTCAGCCTTTCCTCCGCTGGCGCTCAAAATCTCGTTCCAAGTCATACTCTCAAAACTGCCCAAATGTTGTTGAATGTGTGCTTGGAGATGTTGAATTCTGTGAGCGCATGTGCTGAGGCCCCAAGGCCCATCCCAGTCAAAATCGCTAAACCTCCATACTGGTGTTTGGTCCAGAAATGAATCGGGGTTCCCTCCTGGCTTTACTCTTTCCCCCTTGGGTTTAAATTTTATTCTAGGGTTTTTTGCCATTAAAGCGACGAATAGTACTCACCCATTGACTTGGGAGTAATTTCAATGCTGCTGCGGTCGTCAGGTCCTAGGCCGCGCCTAGCCTCAAGCCATGGGTCTTCCATATGTGTAAGGTCGCTAAGCCACTGCGCAGACTTTTTGCCATAATAAGCCAAAATCTTCTTTATAGTCTTAATTTCCCTATTCAATAGGCGTGCGGGATTACCTTTAGCTATCTTTGATACTCTAAAGTCGTTGCGGTGCTTCTCCCACAAGTCTCTACATACAGGCCCGTCTTTCCAGGCTTCTATTTTATTACTGAACAACACATCGTCAGTCCAGACAATGTGCCATGCCTGGCTATAATAGACTAACTTTTGTAGTTTCATCGCAGTCATTCCACCCTGTTGTTCCAGAATGAACTGAGCGACATCGAATACGTTTGCCATTATCCCCAACGCCCAGCCGCCGCCTTTTTGGCGATAGCCGACCGTTCCTCCTGTGATAGCCTCGCCGCGCGGGCTTTCCCTCCGGCCTTTCCAGACCGGACCTTGCCCGAGGGAGCTTTGAATTTTTCTTCGATTTCGCCCGTGGCGATCTTCGCGACCATGATAGCCGCCGCCACGGTATCGGCCGGGCGCTTCTGGCCTTGCGGTCCTCTCGGCATGGTCACGCTCCCTTCGGACTCTTTGGGCGACTTGCTCCCGGTCCTTTATGCCAGAATAGCACAAAACGATCCGTTATCGAGAAAATTATTGCAGTGCAGCGGGGCGCGGGCGGCCCTCTATTTCGATGAGAATTTGACAGCCGTCCTCAAAGACGTCCTCGCCTTGTTGGTGTTGCTGTTCCCAGTGGAAAAACGCCTCTCGCAATCCTCGTTCGACGTCCGCTTTCGTCGCGACCATCAGCGCGTATGGAGAAATTGGCTCCGGCGCCCTTGCGCGATTATTTCTTATCGTAATTTTGCAATTGACCGCCATGCCAAAATCCCTTGGGAGATCATAGCACCGGACATGGGGGGCGCAGGCGACGGGCGTCAAGCCCAGAAATTTTCAAACTGAGACACTACCGCTCGCCGTGAAAGGGAACAATCCATGAACCGACTTCAGCAGCGCCTAGCCGACCTTGAGAAGGCTATCGCCCCCAAGGTCCGACACTTCGCTTTCATCTGCTTTGAGGAGCCGGACATGCTGCCCCGCGCCGATCAGCTTGCGAACTTCAAAGCCGCGAACGGCGTTGGCCCTGGCGACATCATCCACACCGTAGACGTGACGTTCTCCTAATCCATTAATCACCCCCTAATCGGGAGCAAAACCAATGACCTACCAAAACAACAGCGGGTCAGTCGGATATGCAGGCTAGGGCAACAATCGCCTCCGGAGGCGGCCAGCTGGCCCCGATGCCCTCAGCGCCCGTGATTGCGCCGTCGATCTATGGCCCAACGAACGCCGCCGCTCGCCTCGCGCCAAGATGGGAGCCAACGCGGGGCCGCCCCCGAACAAGCTCGGCTGGGGCTTATCTGGGCCGCTGGGATTAGCACCATCTGCGCTGGTGGGGAATATCAGGAGCAAGTAGCCGGGGAAAAGAGAGCTGCTCGCGGACCATTAACGAAGGCCGACAAGGCGCGGGGGTTTCTCGTGCTTGCGTTGTTCATCTTCCTTTTGTCGAAGGCATTCTACAGCATCTCTGAGGAGCTGAAATCGTGAGACGCCATCACCATTTCGTTAACGCCGTCACTGCCGCCGCCGCGCTGGCGCTCACCAGCAACGCCCATGCCGAAACCCGCCTTCCCGAATGCGCCCCGCACGGAATGGCTCCCGGCCTGCTGTCTAAACCGGGCGTTTCCAAGGTCTGTCGGGTGCACTTCCCTAACGGGAGTACGACCCTTTGCGGGGCGACTTACCCGGTAGGCGGGATCGTCTGCATAATCGAAACGTCCGGGAAATAGGAAAAGGTTTTCGGGCGCGTCTCCCGCCCTTTCTTGAGGCCCGATGGAGAACAGCAGATCGGGCCGCAGCGAAGATATGGCAATTGACTGCGCAACTTGTGACGACGACCCTCGCCAAAATGATCGTCTTGACGCCGAAGGCCATTCGCTCGGAGATCCGGACCCTCAAGGCTCTCAATCCGAGAGATAGACGAGACGCGCGTTGCCCCCTTCGAGGATCGTTTGCGCGAGCTGCTGGCGGCCGGCGCTGACGCCGCGCGGGCCTCCCCCATCAGCATCGCCCGCAAGGCCGCTGAATCATGGGGCGGCGCGAAAGGCATTGCCGGAGACTGGGACAGCGACTACGTTGCACCCGAAGGGTTGGACGAACGTGGCGACGCCTGAAGAGTTGGAAAATCGCATCGAGAGACTCGAGAAACTTGTCTCCAGCCTTACTACGATTGCTACAAGAATGTATATCGCCCTCTTGAGCATTCCTCGCGAAATTCGAAACCAAGATCCAGATTTCGACAAAAGTATTGATGAGATTAGCAAGAAACTGGACGAAGTTTTTGCAATAAATAAATAAATAGAAAGGAAACTGAGACGTGACGCCGCCGGTTCTGATATCTTCACAAGATGTGGAGGACTTTAGGGCGAAACGGGCACGCGAGGGGTCGGCTGGTCACGCGCAAGCAGGTGGCAGCGGCGGAGGTCCTACGGGCAATGACATGGAACGGCGAGTATCAGCGCTTGAGAGAGCCTTCGAAAAGATCGAGGGCAAACTGGATAAAATCGTAGATCAGGGCCACGCCGCGGACCTGCGACTTGAAAGCCGCTTCAATACTGTTGACATGAAGCTAAGTTCTGTCGATGCGAAACTAGACGCGAAGGCATCCGCGGCTACCGTCTCGGAAATTGTCGGTCGCGTATCGGATTTGCCTAGCAAATGGTTCGTAGGAACAACCGCGATTGCCGTGCTTTTCGGAGCCTCTGCATTCATTAGCGCTGTACTCGTGTATTTGGAAAAGCTTCGGCTGCTTCTAGGCGCGCATTGAGCCCAAATGAAAACGCCCGCGGGTGGATCCGCGGCGGGCGTCTCGTAGGGCGTTCGAATTACCGTGACAGGCCCTCCAAAACACCAATTTAACGACCGCTCCCCGCGGAAACCGCTAGTTTCGAGCGGTGCAGAAGTCCCGAACCGCTGATGAACATTGGGCTTTTCTGATGCAAAATTCTGATGCAGAATTTGGAGCATGATTTACGGCTACGCACGCGTCGCGAGCCTTCTTAACTTGCCATTCACGCTGGCATGCTTACGCTGCTAGCAGGCCAGGAGAGGCAAGCCTGCCAATGAACACAGTCGCGGTACTATCCGGCAAGGGCGGCTCCGGGAAATCCACTGCGCTGCATCTTGCCGTCGCCGCCGAGCGCCGTGGCTACAGCGTGGCCGTTCCGGACATTGATCCGCAAGCCTCTTCGGCGACATGGGCCGACAGCCGCAAGAACGATGCGCCGAGCGTCACATCCCTCCAACCAAGCCGGATCGGCAAGGCTCTTGAGACGGCCAAGGAGGCAGGCGCGTCTCTGGCGATTATCGACACGGCCCCGCATAGCGCTGACGCCGCCATGACTGCCGCTGAGGCTGCTGACTTGGTTCTGGTGCCGGACGGCCCGGATCGTGAAGCTCGCCGCCAAGCCCGCCTTCGTGATCCTTAATGCTGCTCCACCGCATGCCCCGCGCTTGATCGAGGACGCGAGATCCGCCGTCGCGACGCACGGGCTCGACGTCGCCCCCATAGTCATCGCCCAGCGCGCCGCCTTCGCGCATTCGCTGACGGTTGGCCAGACGGCTGAGGAATACGAGCCTGGAGGCAAGGCCGCCGAGGAGATCGCGGCCCTGCTCGCTTGGCTTCTAACCGTGCTAGCAGTGAAAGTCACCTTGTATGTCTAAGCGCCCCAGCCTCGCCGAGAGCATGAAGATCGTTGCCGACGAACCGCGCCCTGCCCTGAACGCCGCGCCCAAGGGCCGCGCCAGGAGCCGTCTCGGCAAGAAGTTGATCCTCGTCCCGCTCGACCCCCAGGTGCACCTTAGACTGCGCCACCGAGCCCTAGACGAAGGCGTGACGGTCGAGGCGTTCGTGCAAGCAGCCATAGCAGCGTATCTCGCCTAAGTCTGCTAGCCTCTTAAGCCTGCTAGCGAGCATCAGCGGTCATGACTACGCCAGAGGAACGGAACGAACTGCGTGAGGTGGTGAGGTTAGCGAAGGAGCTTGCTTCGAAATACTACCGGCTGACTGGTAAACCGCTTGGCGCGACCGGGGAAATCGGAGAGGTCGAGGTAGTCGAGAAGCTCGGGCTGGAAATCGCTCCAGTGCGAACGAGTGGGTTCGATGCACTTCGCGGGGAGGAACGCATCCAGATCAAAACCCGCGCGGCTGACCCTCGAATTAAGAGCCTAGGCCGCATGTCGCGGATAAAAATCAACGCCCCGTGTGACGTCGTGATGCTCGCCCTCCTGAAAATTGAGACGATGGACCTGAAGGAGGTGTGGGAAGCGCCCTACGCTGAGGTGGAAAAGGAGCTTCTCCGGGAGGGCCCCAAAGGAAACAAGGCGAGACAACGGGGCCAGCTTGCCGTGGCGAAATTCATTTCGATGGCACGGAAGGTGTGGCCGCCCGTAGAGCTAACCGCGACGTCAGGTCCGTGATCCCAGGACATCTGACGCTCTTCTCGCCCTTAGCCCGTCAGCCGACGCCACCACGGCTTGGCGCGCTCGGCCGCCAAAGCATCGAGCCGATCCGCCAGAGACGCAAATGCTGCTATCGCCTCCCCTCTCTGAGCCTCAGCGACGGCAAGCTTCGCCTCAGCCCTCGTTCGCTCGGCCTCCAAGTCGGCTATCGCCCGAGCCTTCTCAGCATCAGCAACAGCAAGCCTCTCCTCCGCTGTCGCTAGCTGCTCTTTCAAAGTCTCAACGTGAGCCTATAAGGCGCTGATTGTGGCTGCGTTTGCCTGATCTAGGGCCGGGTTGACCGGGCGGCCATCGGGCGGCCTCCGGGCGGTCGCGGCTCAAGGGCGACCAGGACGCGCGCCTTGCCATCGCCCCCGCCTGCCTTCGCCAGCCGCTACGTTTTGCTCGCGACCGGGCGGCCTCCGGGTGGATGCCCAGGCGGTCAGCGACCTCCGCATATGTCAGCGATTTTGGTTCCATGTCGACCGCTCGTTGACGCCCCGGTCGACCGTATGGGCGGCGATGGTAAACAGCGAGTTACCCCGTCAGCATGGAAGCAATGCTCCGTTCGCCAGGGGCCATAAACCCCCGGCGTTTTGTTTACGGCGGTGAGCTTTCGCCCTGTAGCAAAGCGTGGGCCGGTAGTCCTACAAGCGGAAGGCCGAGCTTGTATGCCCCTTCTGCAATATCGACTAAGCCGTTGGCGACAAAACCAGCTAGGGTATCGCCAATGACTTCTGTGTGTAGGATCGGAGCGTGTCCTGTGTTGGAGTTTATGGCGGCTCCGACTGTGTCCCCAAGCGTCGCCCCAAAGGCGGCGGCCGCGACCGTTAGGCCATGTAGAGCGCCTGGGTTCGCAGAATAGAAGCCTGTCCAGTAACTCAGCCATCCGTTTATCGCGTTGACGTTCACCCCCGTTTCGGCGGCCAGTGCTGAAGTTCCCAATGGAGCTACAGTCGCGAAACCGGGCGTGTCCGCGAGGGCGAGGCCAAGCGATTGAGCTGCATAGACAGTTGGGTTGAATCCATGCGCGTTCGCGTAGGCAACTTGGTTTGGGAGAAATTGGGTCGAGAGGAACATCAGTGTATTTGGCGTCGTGCTGTTGCCTACTGCAATTGTGCCGCCTTCCTCGAATGCGCTGACGCCCATGGCGACTTGGGAGAGGGAGATATTGTTGTCGAGAAGCGACGCGGCGTAGCTCAGGACTGTGTGCGGGAAGCCGACCGTGTTGATTGCTGCGGCTTCCATCGTCGCCTCGCTTGTGTCCGTGAAAAACTGGATACCCTGTTGCAGGGTCGTCAAATCGCTGACCGAAACCGGCAATGCGGCAAGTGACATAGCCTCCTCCCTTGGCCCTTTGGCGAAGGAGTAGAGTCTTTGCTGTACCGCCTGTCAAAACACGAAAATGTGTGGATTGCGCTCGCTTCACCCAACTTGGTGAGACTTCAGCCCAGAACGAACTGGCCGCCATGAACTCCAAAATGGGCGTCGCGAAGTGGTGCGCTCTCTACCGCGCTGAGATGGAAGAAGCCGACAAGATCGGAAAATTGCCGAGGTAATGGCCGCGTTTCGGACAACGCTGCCCACACAACGCGCCCTTCAAGGATTGCCAGAGCCGTGGCGGGGTGGGAGATTGGACCGCCGATTGGCCAAGGAACCGTGGACCCGCAATCCCCCTCTGAGTGGCTGTCGCTTGTGAGGCAACATGAGAAGATTGCGCGCCTGCTGGCGGAGGACCGCGAGCTCGCTGCGCAGGCAGACTCCCATGTTGGATCTGCGGCAGAATGTGCGTTGAAGGCGTTCATCATGTGGAGCGAGCGGATGAATGGCTGGCCCGACAGGGGTTCGCGCCCCGAGCTTTACACTCACGATTTAAGAAAGCTGGTCGACCTGGCTGGGATCGAGCTAAGAACAACGGACCCGATAGGCCCCAGCTGGGCGACAGTGCTCCAGTGGGACCGAGGGCAGGATTATAGTCCAAATCTGATGCCGAGAAAGGTGGCTCGGTCTATGATTGAGGCGGCTTTTGGGGATAGCGGAGTTGTGACGTGGATCAGAAGGACCTTGGCGTAGAGCGTTACGACGCTGGTCGCAACTATCTAGCGGCATTACGTCATCTGAGGCTGGAGCCAGAAGCTCTCTTTTGGGCCTACGACAAGAGCATAGGTCAGCTTGTGCTTGTCCTTGTCACCTCGCTCTTTGACTTCGCAGGGCCGCTCGCGCTGACCAAGCTTCTATTTGACGCATACAACGCCGCCGCTACGCCGGAGGAGATCGATCCCTTCATCGTCCGGCTTCATAGCCCGAAACACGCCCTGTACCGAGCGGCGCAAAACAGGATCGGCGACAGGTTCGATCGAGCCAATCTGAAGGGTGCCGCCTTGGATAGAGCCACAATTAGCGGCGAAATAACGCCGCCTGTCGTTGTCTTCCTTCAAGCTGGCGACCTCGAGAGTTTCGGAACTTGGGTCTATAAGAGCACCGCCCGTTCGACTGCCAAGCCAAAAATGGAGCAGGAGCGGCGTTGGAAGCACTTTGAGCGCGCGGTTCACGCAGTCGCGGCCTAGTGCGAACCGCTGGCGTTGCCAGCGCGCGCTGGAGTGTCCTGCCAGACGCGGCCGACGACAGTGCGTAACGTTCTTCGCCGTGCCGCGTGAGGGCATCGGGCTAGCTTTTGCATCGATTTCCCCCCTTTGAGATTTTGCTACAATCCGGATCGGCCAAAGGTCGAAACACAAGTCCGTGATGCGTGAGATACCTTCTGCGAACGGTCGACGCACAGCTCTCTTAGGTCCGATTGAGGACTTCGCCTTCCTCGCGACTGCGGCAAGCTTGGCCGCCCTATTGGTGGCGCGGCAACCGTCGCTCGCGGCGGCGCGAGCGCGCTCAGGCGTCCGGACTTGTAGGCCCGAAACAGCGTCGATCTGTTTACGCCGGTCGCGGCGGCGGCTTCCGCAAGGCTCATTGCCATCGTTTGCGCTCCTGATGCGCGCTGGTGCTTCAGCGCTCAACTGCATCAGTGCGCCCCGCCTCGTTGACGATCCGGTAGGAATCCCAAGGTCCCACCGTAGTCGGACGGGTAGCACTGAACGGAACCACTGTGCAAAGGCCGGGGGCCCGGCCGTGGAGATGGTTCAAGGCATTCGTGGAAACGATGACTGCGCGTCGCAATTTCCAGATTTCCGGGGACATCGACAGGGGCGGTGCCTGAATCGGATACGTTGAAGGCTCATTTGGGTCAGGCCCAAAATCACACATGAGAACGGACCCGCGACGCGGCGTAAAACTAATGGCCATCTGCGAAGACTTAAAGTAAGGCTTGCAGGGCAGAAAATTCCCCCAACCCCACTACGCTGCTGCGTAAACTCAATTACGTCAAATCGCTGACATCGCGGGCCATGGGTCGAAGTCAAAGCAGGGCGGACCGTGGTCAAGGGCCAAGGCCGCCGACACTTCCCGCAAGCTCATCTTTCCGCCCTTTGGCCTCTTGGCGCGGAGCCCGAAGTTGGGCGGGTGATTCACATCATCCCCTCTTGCTTGGGATGGCCGTCAGCAGCGACGCATCGCTCAAAGCAACGCATGGCGTAGCTGTTGAGCGAAAGGCTCTTCGCCTCCGCAGCGCGCTCTATCCGTTCGGCAAGATTTTCGGGGATTCTAATGGTCATCCGCCGTTCGGCAGCTCCACCTTCCGGGAAGGGGCCGAAATACTGATCGACCAAATGCGGGGCGTGCTTCTGCAGCGTGTCCAACGCTTCTTCGTCGGTCACTGGCCCGAATTTGAGGGTCGTTTCCCCATCGTGATCAACAACGACCTGAAAGAAGGCTCCGTGGCGTGTTTGGTAAAGCCCCCACCACGCCTCGGAATATTCGGAATTGTCCCCACCCACCACCTTGGTGGCGGTTTCGGTATTGTACGATTTTCCACCGATGATCTTTTTCATGACTTGCTCCCCTCACACGACGTCATGTGGGAGCCATGTCACACGACGTCAAGTGCCAGTATCGTTGTATCCCTAGTTTTACTGTTATAATCTGCACGAAATAACCATGGACAATGGGATGGACGCTTTGTTCGGCCCGATGGGGACGACTTTCTTCCTGGGCTGGGTTGATGTTGCCTTCAAGCTCGTGACGATGCTCTGCGGCGTGTTCGTCTTCATGGCCGTAAATGAGCGCTCCAAAAGGTGGAGAGACGATGCGCTTCGCCTATGGCAGGAGGCTGCGCCGGAGGACGGCGGACCTGATCGCGGACCGTCGACTCTCAATGCGAAGGCGCTCGCCAAATCGGTCGGCGTCGAGTTCAAAGGGACCGATGATCCGGACCTAGACGATTTCTTGGTCCCAATGATCCTATCCAAACAGTTCGAAGAAGAATTGGGCAGGATCATTCGAGACGCGCACGAAAGGCTCAAGCGCTTCAAACGGGCGCCCGAAAATCGCAGGCGCCTTAGAGAAGCGCGCGGCGACCGCCTTTTGTATGTGGTGTCGCAGACTGTGCTGACGGTCGCCGGCTGCATCCTCGTCACGTCGTTCGTTTGGGCGGATTTCGCTTGGCAGGGGGCCTCGGCGGCGTCGGTGGCCCGCGGCGGTTCAGACCTGGGCTGGGAGGACTATGCGGCCTTCGTCAAAATTGAGATGGAACGGCGGATGGAGATCTCATGCTCTCCTGCCAATTGCGCGCGCGAAGGGGCATGCCCCTTCGTCTGCAAGGGCTGGAGTCCGCAGCATTAGCCGCACGCGCAGCGGACATGTCCCAACACTCCCACAAGTTGCATATCCTTCTAAGAACACGCGGGGCGGGAATAGACATCACCACGTATCGCCTACTCATCCACGTTAGCACTTGACGCTCTGTAGTTATCTGTTATTTTTTCTCCGGATAAGATAACATGCAGAGACATAAAGTAAATGTCGCGCAAAGAGATAATAGAGGCTGTGGCCTACTTTCGGACATCGTCAATGACGAATGTCGGCGAGGACAAGGACACGCTCAAGCGCCAGCGTGAGGCGGTCACCAAGTTTTCCAAGGGCGCAGGATATGAGATCGTCGCCGAGTTCTACGACGACGCCGTCAAGGGCAGTGACCCCGTCGACCAGCGTCCAGGCTTCGCGGCGATGTTGGATCGCATCGCGGGTAACGGTGTCCGCACGATCATCGTTGAGACAGCCAGCCGATTCGCTCGCGACCTCATCGTGCAGGAGACGGGCTTTCGGTTCCTTCAGGGCCTCGGGGTAACAATGATCGCGGCCGACAGCCCAGACGCATTCCTTGACGACACGCCGACTGCTGTCCTTATCCGGCAGGTGCTCGGCGCAGTCAGCCAATTCGAGAAGGCCGCTCTAGTCGCCAAGCTCAGGGGCGCGCGCCAGCGGAAGAAGGCGACCACCGGCAAGTGTGAGGGCCGCAAGAGCTATTTCGAGCTCAATCCCGAGGCCGTCGCCCTGGCTAAGCGGCTGCACCGCTATCCGGTCGACAAGCGCAAGCGCTCGTTGCGGGACATCGCCGCCGAGCTTGAGACGGCTGGCCACATCACCGGAGCCGGGAAGCGATATGCGGCCACGGCGATTGCTAAGATGATCGCGGCGTAGGGTAGGGGGGCAAACGGCGGCCTAAAGCTTCACGCCCGTTCGATCCTCGATCTGCTTCCTGATAAGGCCTTTTGCCAAATCCTTTAGGAGGTCGAGGGTAAACCCGCCCGCGCCAGCCGCTGCCTTTTTCGTTCTCGACCAAGTTTCAGGGTCTCGGACGCTGTCCAGAAAATCATGGCCTGGGGGCGTAAGGCATCGAAACCCAATGCCATCGGCCGCGACCCTCCTCCTTCATCGATCCAACCGGCCCGAATAATTTGGGAGAGGTGATAGTCGATCTGATCGACGTCGTAGCCTTCAACTGCAATCGCCTTATCGTCAGGGGAAATAGTCACTGCCCCGCCATTGCGCATAGGCAGCGCCTCCAGCTTCAGAAGCAGCTCCCGCACCAAGTCCATATCGCGCTTCATTGCAATGCCCTCAAAGGCCGCCGAAAGTTTCAGTCACACGACCGAATGTTTCAGCTTTTCTAGGCTCAATGGGGGTAGCCCAAACGCCTGCCAGCCGCTTCGCCGTGGCGATCTGAGCGGGCGAAAGGCTACTCAGGATGAAGTCGCCGAGTGACCGGCCGCTTTTTTCGAAGTCGGTGAGGAATACCACCATACCCCCTTGCTGATAGGCGTCGCGGATCGGCCCGGACTTGTCGTCAAAAGACAAGACGACGGAGTGGGAAGCGCGCGCGGCCAGCAGGATGTCCGCCTCCTTCGGGTACAAGGGAGTGGTGGGCCGCTTCTTGGTCTTAAGAGCCGCTGTATATCGCGCGATGAAGGCAAGTTCCTCCGGACTTGCCCAGCGCCCCTCATCGAACCCTCCGACCCTTTGCTCGCCGGGAGCTAGGCTATCGTTGTAGAAGCCGAACAACCTGTCTGTCTGGATGGAGCATTTTGCAATGGTCGCCTCGATGAACGCCTTCAGTTCCGCCTTCTCCGGCCGGACGATGGCTCCAACTTCAAGCTCCACTTCCCGAGGGATGTAGAGGCGAAACTTGTTGGAGGGCAGCGCGACGGCAAGATCAATCTGTTGATCGAATAAGAAGTTCCAGACGTTGCTGTCGATGAAGACGTTGATCACGGCGTACCAGCCTCGTCCAGCGAGCGCCTGCCCATACGCGGCCTACGATCTGTCGGGGTAAGCTGATTTGGCCGATTCTGACAAGGTGCGCGCACGGCTCTGCGAAAAATGTTGCGCGCTGTCGCTGGGGGACAGCGAGGATAGCCACAAGTGGTAATGCGCGGATACAAGAAGTGCAAATCGTAGGTTAAGTCTAATAGCAATTCGTCGTGACGCCGTAGCCGTAGCCATAGGTGTTGCAGGTTGTCGAGCCAGCCATAGAAGCTGCCGCAGCCATCGTTGCATTATTGGAGCGTCGCTGGGCCTCAGAGATGATCTCAGTCTTCATCTGCGCAAGCTTCAATTCAGCCTCCGCAGGCGTCATTGCTCCGGCATCGACCTTTTCTGCCAACGCAACACGTTCGGCGTGATAGAGGTCCAAGAGATCTGTCGTTCGTAAGTGGGGGAGGAGGTATTCATTGTCGACCGCGTTCAGACAGTTTGCTTTCGCTACGGCTGGCTTTTCAAGCGTACATGCCTCTCGGGCCTGCGCCATATTTGCCTTCGCCTCCGGCGACAACTCATTGTTGTGGACGCAGCCCGCAAGCGCGAGCCCGACCGCCAAAATAAGGGCGATCCTCATGATTACCTCCCAGCTAGGAAAGACTAGGCCGGAGCGGGAATTGTGGTCAAGCAAAAGGGAAAACTGTCCTGGTTGGTGGCGCAATTCCGCCACCCTTCCCTGCGCCTTGCCTGGCCGACATCGGCAACCACATCGTTAGGAACGACGCGCGCCGCCGCGCCGGACGTGCGGGAGGCGGCGCGGCGGCAGCCAAACTTATATGATCTTGACAATTCAAGAACCGTTGCCGGTATTTCGTTCCGGCAATAGTCCGAGCAACAGGCTACCATCCTCGGCAGGAACCGTAATCGCCACTGTTTTGCCCTGCTTCCCAGAGAGTAAGGCAGATCGATAGCCAACTGGGAGAGCAGAAATTGGGATATCTTTCAGACTAACCGCGGTCAGGGCCTGTTTGACGATTTGCGGCCAATTAGCCTTTTGATCGACGACAAGTTTGTCAGAATTGACCTTCCACTCTGGCAAGGATCCTGTAGTCTCAGGCCAGGTCCGGCCTGGGGTTTTACATCCCAGTTCCACCGGCACCAAGTCGCTGTAGTTTACGGTTATTTCCTTACCAGTCTTACAAACGTTAAACTTCACCTTGTCTGTCGGTTGGTGTGTCGTCTTGCCTGAGAGATTATTATTTGAAGTAACAGCTATGTTCAACGTAACAGTTCTAATATATCCAGAAAGTGGTACCCCACCAGAGTTATACTGGTATGGACCGTCTAACGTAACTACCAACATACCGTTAACGCTTGGCGGAAGCGTTGCTTGTTCTTGTGCTTGAGTAACACTAGTACCGCAAATAAAATATATCAGCTGACCAAATAGGACTATGCTACCCAGTTTGTTCATCTCATCCTCCTGCTGACACGCTTCTGGCTGATATTAGACCCTTTTCTTTCGTGACTTCAAATACTATGCCACTATGCGGATCGTCTTGGGCTCGGCACAGTAAAAAGAGGGTGCTATCATCGGAAAAGACCGACACTAACGCACCCCTATTCTGACAGCTTGTGAAGTTCTTGATCCATTGGGCCGATATCGAATTCTTATCTGTGTCCGGCGATGGACCTGGGTTCATCGACTTATTCTCTGGATTTAGGATGACTGTTATTTCCTGACCAAGGCCGGACCATCGTTCATTGGCTGTCGACCTGGCGCTTGCTCTTCCAACTGGGATCAAGACAAAGTTGAAGAAAACCACAAGCACAAAGAAAAATATAACGGTAAAATAAATCGTGCGCCAAGTCGAACTAAGTGAAGAGACCGGGCGCCACCTTGTGTGAAGCGCTATCCAATTAAGAAAGCTCCAAACAAACAATACAAATAAAAAGCCCAAAAGAGATGACATCAATAAATTCAAAGGGCTTTCTACAAGACCGTATAGTGGAACGTACGAATTAACAAAAACAGTCTGTGCGTCAAGTTTTAATTCGGATGGGGCGATGCCGAACAAGAATAAATAATAAGAGAGGTATGCCCACCCAAGGAAATATAACAGAAGCCCGGGAGTTGTAACGATGACAAAGTCGGTTAAGGACTTCAGTAAATCTGCCTTCTGAGTATCTGTTTGAGACATTGAAGAGCATTAACTTTTTAGAAGGTCCCCATCATCCGGGCGAGAATTTTGGTGATGCAGGCGCTCCCCAGCGTGTTGCATGCCAAAAGCAACGTCAGATCTTCCCGTGCGTTCCCAAACGCGCCGTGCTCGATGAGTAAGATGCAACGAAACGTCACCGGTGGCAAGTGTAAAACGTGATCTCCACGGAAAAGCTCAACGCTGATTGGACACAATGAACCCTGTCGCCAACCTCACGGCAGCGCTGGCTTTGGCCATGGTGGATGAACGGCTCGGCAGCTTCTGTGCTTGGCGGTAACAGTCAGAGTTAGAAAATTCAGGACGCTTTTTCGAGGCGGTGGCGATGAGGTGGCGATTTGGAGCGGGCGGGAGACTTTTTTGCCGTTCGCGCCCTGTTTAACATATTGAAATCACTGGTACCGCCACCCCGGCTTGAACGGGGGACCTCTAGATCCACAATCTAGCGCTCTAACCAACTGAGCTATGGCGGCCCGACCCGGCTTGGCCGGAAAACTAGTGACAAAGCCAAACGCGCGCAAGGTTTGCGTTGAGGCGATCAATCGCCCTCGCAAGGCTAAACAAAAGAACGCCGCCCGCGACTGCGGACGGCGTCCATTGGCGGCGCGCGGGAGGGAACGCGCCGCCAAAAGGTGAACCGGAGATCAGACCGCGAGCTTGAACGACCTCGCCACCTGCTCCTTGATTGGCTCGACGGTGTCCGCCATCGCCTTTTGAGCGAGCGCGCCGAAGTCCTTGCTCTGGCCGGTCATCGTTTCAACCTGCTTGCGAGCGAACTCGGTCTGCAGCGTGATGAGATCGGGGAGCGACTTCACGGCGAACGCGGCCTTCAAGAAATCGAAACTGGCGTCCGCGTTGAGACGCATCGCTTCGAAGGCCTTGGTGTTGATGGCGAGCGCGCCGTGCTTGGCGGCCGCGAAGCTGACCTCGAAGGCGCTGGCGGTTTCATCCGCGGCGGTCTTGGCTTTGGCGAATGCCGCGCGCGAGTCGACCACACTCTTTTCAAGCGCGTTGCGGATGCTCAGTTGAACCTCCCCAGCTGGCGCAGCGGCAAGTTTGACTTCGCTCGGCTGCACGGCCTTGAACGCCGCAACGGCGGCCTCTACCGGAGCCGAAACCTTCAGGGAGACAGCGCTTTTCTTGGGTGCGTTGGCCATGGAAACTAACCTCAATGTTGGTGCTGACGATAATGAGTTGACGATGGATCGGTTCGAGCGGCGCCAACGCTTAGCTTGAACCGGGCGTCAGGCTCTTTTGCAGGACGGAGCCGAGCTCCTTGGCCTGCTCCTGCAACACAGCAAGCTGGGTTTTCAGATACTCGCTCTGAAGGGAGAGAGCCTCCTGCGGGTCTTTCGCCTTGACCAGCTTCTGAGCCAGGTCGAAGGCCGCGTTGACGTTGCGCTCGGTATAGGAAAGCACGTGGGCGCCAACCGATTTCGCGCCCTCTGGCGTCTTGGCCGCTTCGCCAGCCGTGCTCGTCGCGCGCTGAGCGACCGTGAGAAAACCCTCGAACGCCTTGCGCGCTTGCTCGACGCTGCGCTCGGCGAAATCGCGCATTTCGTTTGGAACCTCAAACGGCGAATTGGGCATGCTATTTCCTCTCGCGGGGCGACCACGAATCGGCGCCCGCTATTTGAGCGTCCTATAGCCGGCTTTTTGCTGCAGTGCAACATAATTTCGCGGCGCCAGAGATTTTAACCTTGAAAACAATGAGAGAGGCCGATGCCGTGGCGCAAATTCAACGGGCGCGTTAAGCTTTCGCTAACGATAAAGCCCGAATCGTCGGCGATGCGACTGCGCCGATTTGAGTCTAATTGCGAGCGCCGACTTTGACCCACTCGCCGCCACCGTCCGCCGCCGACCTTCGGGCGCAGTGGCGCGAACGCACGTCCGCGGCCTTCGCCCGGCATGACGCCCCAGAAGTATGGCTGAGAGCCAAGGCGCGGCTCGCGATCCTATTCCCCCCGGGCTTACTCGTGAGCGCGAGCCCGGCCATGCTCGCTCTATTCGGCGCCAGGGACTGCGAGGCGCTCGAGGCTCGGCTTGTTCAGGGCGATGGACTGTCGGCGCGCCGTTTGCGCAATCTGGCGGCGACACTTCCCATCGGCGAGGCGCCGCGCCTCGAGCAGATGCGCCTTGTCGTCGATCGGCGACCAACCAGCCTCAACTTGCACTGCGTCCGTATCGCCGGGCCGGATGGCGCGAGCTGGCTTTTGGTTTCGGCTCCGGCTCTGGGCGTTGCGGTCGACGAACTGCCCGCACTCGCCGAGCCCCGCGAAGCTCCGCTGCCGGAAGCCGTCTCGGCGCCGGATTTGGGCGAACAGCCGGCGCCGCATATGGCCAGTGCGCCGTCGCCGAATTCGCGCTTCCTTTGGACCCTCGACGAGGAGGGCCGTTTTGGCGCGCCGCATCCCGTGCTTGGCGCCGCAGTTGGGACCAACGCGCCCGAGCGCGGCGAGTCGATCGAGGCTCTCTTTCGGCGCGTCGAACTCGACCGCGGCGACGAACTCATCCGCGTGCTTGGCGAGCGCGAAACCTTTTCCCGGGTCGCTGTCGAATGGCCGGTCGCCGGGCTTGATCGGCGCCGGGTGATCGCGCTCTCCGCCGCGCCGATGTTCGGCCGTCAGCGCGAATTTTTGGGCTATCGCGGCTTTGGCGTGTTGGGCGAGGAGATCGAGGCCGCCGCTGTGCCCGAGGCCTATGCGCCGGCAGAGCTTGCGGAAGACCATCGATCCACGCTGCCAGAGGCGCTCGAACCCTCGTTGCCCGCGAGCGAGCCTGAAGCCGCGCTCCAGGCGCCCGAAAACGACGAGGAGCCGGTCGAACCGAATCTCGAGCTTGTAGTCGGCAACGCTCCCGGCGCCCCGCCGCCCGAGGCTTCGCTCGAGACGAACGGAACCGAGCCCATCGCTTCGGCCTTCACCGACGCGAGCGACGCGCCCGCGGTGGAGATTGCACAACCGGATCTCACTGAACGCTCCGCGGCGAACGAACCGTCGCCGCCCGAGCGCACCGCCGCGATTTACGTCCTGCGCCACCCGTCGCCGACCGCCTCGTCCAACATCGTTCCGATCCGCCCGGGCGCGCTGGATTCGCTGGCCCGCGAAACCGCGCCAAGCTTTCCCGCCGAGAGCGTGGAGCTCAGCCGCAGCGAGCGCGACGCGTTCCGGGAAATCGCGCGCGCCCTGGTCGGCCGTGCGCCGGCTTCGCGCGACGAGTTCCCGGACGAACGCTCGGACAATCGACGGGACCTTCGAAGCGATACAAACGTAGAGCACCCGGCGGACCGGCAAGGCGACGCTGGGATGGCGCGCGGAGCCGCCGACGATGAAGTTCGGCGCAACGCCGGCGCCGTTCTGGACCGTCTTCCGGTCGGCGCGCTCGTCGCCCGCGACGGGCAGGCGCTCTACGCCAATCGGACGCTGCTCGAGCTCATCGGATATCGCGATTTCGCAGAATTTCAAGCAGCGAATGCTCTCTCAAAGATGTTCCGTGACCGCGATCCGCAAGGCATGGCCACCGAGGACGTGGGAGCGATTGCGGTGGTGAGGGCGGACGGGCAGATCTTGTCCGTCGACGGCCACGCGCAGGTGATCGCTTGGGACGGCGCGCCGGCGACGCTGATCGCGCTTCGCCGCTCGCTTGAAGCGGAGCTGCGCGCGAGAATGCGCGCCGCCGAGAGCGAGGTAACGATCCCTAGCGGTCTGGCGAGCAGCGACCTTCAGGCCATGCTCGACCGCGCGAGCGACGGCGCCGTCACGCTCGATCTGTCAGGCCGCATTCTGTCGCTGAACGAGCCCGCCGAGCGCCTGTTCGGCTACCATCAGAACGAGATCGCCGGCGAGAGCCTCTTGATGCTGCTCGCGCCCCAAAGCCACCCCGAGGCGACCGCACGCCTTGAATCCTTGAGCCAGGGCGGCGAAGCCGAAGCGGTCTTTCGTCCGCTGCAGGTGGTCGGGCGCGATCGCAGCGGCGCTTCGATTCCGTTGGCGCTGACCCTTGCGCGCATCGGTCCGAGCGAAGCGCCCGAGTTTTGCGCTCTCGTGCGCGACCTCAGCCGCGAGCGCGACACAGAACGGCGCCTGATCGCTGCGCGCGAGGGCGCCGAGGCCGCCAGCGCCGCCAAGACCGACTTTCTCGCCCAGGTCAGCCATGAGATCCGCACGCCCTTGCACGCCATTCTGGGCTTTTCCGAAGTGATGCTGGAGGAGCGTTTCGGCCCGATCGGCAACGAGCGTTACAAGGATTATATCAAGGACATCCACGCCTCCGGCAGCCACGTGATGAGCCTCGCCGACGACCTGCTCGATCTCAGCAAGATCGAAGCCGGCAAGCTCGAACTCGCTTTCGCTTCCGTCGACGCCAACAGCGTCATTCGCGAATGCGTCTCGCTGATGCAGCCGCAGGCCGCACGCGAGCGGGTCATCATGCGCGTCTCGCTCCACGACCGCTTGCCTCGGGTGATGGTCGACGAGCGCTCGCTCAAGCAGATCATGCTGAACCTGATGTCGAACGCGGTGAAGTTCAACGAGCCGGGCGGGCAGGTGATCGTGTCGACCGCTGTCGACGCCGCCGGCCAGGCGGTGATCCGCGTGCGCGACACCGGCGTTGGCATGAACGAGAATGAAGTGGGCCTCGCGCTCACGCCGTTCAGCCAGGTCGGCAAGGGCGGGGCCAAGGGCGGGGCCGGCCTCGGCCTGCCGCTGACCAAGGCCCTGGTCGAAGCCAACAAGGCCGAGTTTTCGATCAAGAGCCGCCGTGAGCAAGGCACGCTGATCGAGATCGCCTTCCCCAACATCCAGGCGGCGCAGTAGGATGGCGTCAGGCCTCCGGAGTGCGCGGACGGCAGAGATCGAGTCTCCGCAAAGCCTCATCCGGCCGGCTTGCGCCGGCCACCTTTTCCCGGGGGGAGAAGGTGTTTCGGCACTGTCGCGCCCCTCGCCCTTTGGGAGAGGGTTGGGGTGAGGGTATCAGGCACTACCCAAGCCGTGCCTTCAATCGGGGCGCGGCAAAACCGAGGGCCATGCGCACTTTGAGCGGCGTCAATCCCTTGGCCCCATGGACGAGGCTGACCGGCAAGGGCGCTGGCTCATAATCGGCAAGGACAATCTGAATTCGGCCGTCCGAGATCGCCTGCGCCACCTGATAGGACAGGACGCGCGTGACGCCGAGGCCGGCGGCGGCCGCATCGATCGCCGCTTCCGCGGTGTTGACCGTGAGGCGGGAGCGCACGGCCACGCGCAGTTCGCGCTTCGACTTCAAGTCGCGGAAGATCCAATGCTGCGACGGTGAGAACGGATCGAAGGTCACCGCGGCCAGCGCCGCCAGGTCTTCCGGCCTTTTCGGCACGCCGTGCGCGGCGAAATAGTCGGGGCTGCCGCAAACCACGCTGCGGACCGCGCCGACTCGTGTCGCAACCAACGCGCTATCCGCAAGCGCGCCGATGCGCACGGCAATGTCGACATGATCGTCGATGAGGTCGAGATTGCGATCGGCCAAGACAAGCCGGACGTTGATCTCAGGCCACTGGGTAAGAAACTCGGCGATGACCGGCAGGACATGCAGCCGGCCAAAGACCACGGGCGCGGTGATGACGAGGTCGCCTCGCGGCGCGGCATGCTCCCCCGACGCCGCGCGCTCGGCCTCGCTAACCTCGTCGAGGATACGCCTGGCCGCGGCGAGATAGGCCGTCCCTGAGTCGGTCAGAGCCAGCTTGCGGGTCGATCGGGTCAGCAGTCGAACATTCAGATGCGCTTCGAGCTCGGAGATCTTGCGGCTGACCGTCGGCAGCGGGACGCCGAGCTTGCGGCCGGCGGCGGACAGGCTGCCCGCCTCCACGACCGAGAGCAGCAGCGACATGGCTTCGAGGCGGTCCATATTCCAATATCTGGAAAGATATGTTACAAATATACCAGATTATTAGATCAAGTGAAATACACTATTTTTTGTCAGGAAGGCCAATTGTGGCCGAACATTACGCGACATCAGCCCATGCCTTATGGATTTCTCGATATCGCCTCGACGCTCGGCGTGCGCGCCGCGCAGGAGGCCAATGGCAGCGGCGAATATTGGACCAACTTCAAAGGCGACCGCCCGTCCGACCGCTTCACGCCGGCCGAATCGGCGTTCATCGCCGAGCGCGACAGCCTTTATATGGCCACCGTCTCGGAGAGCGGCTGGCCCTATGTTCAACACCGCGGCGGGCCGCCCGGCTTCATCCGCATTCTCGACGAGAAGACGCTGGCGATCCCCGACTTTCGCGGCAATCGGCAGTACATCAGCACCGGCAATCTCGCGACCAATGACCGCGCCGCGCTGATCCTGATGGACTATCCCCACCGGCGGCGCCTCAAGCTCTACGCGCATGTGGAGGCGAGAGATCTGGCAGCTGATCCGAAACTGGCCGCCGAACTGCCGCTCCCGGGCTACAGAGCGAAGGTCGAGCGCGGGCTTATCATCCATCTCGTCGCCTTCGACTGGAACTGCCCGCAGCATATCGTCCCGCGATTCAGCGAGGCCGAGCTCGTCCCCGCGCTCGCGCCAATGCGCACGCGGCTCGAAGCGCTGGAAGTTGAAAACCAGGCGTTGCGCGTGGAGCTCGAGGCGAGCCGTCAGCCGCTTGGCAGTCCTGGAATCGCGACGCCGAACGTCTGAAGCAAAAGAACGGCGTTCAAGATTAGGATAATTAGGGCCCCGAAGGCCGCCGCGGCGTTGGTCAGGCGGCTGTTGGCGAAAGCGCCCATAATGTTTTTGCGGCTCGTGAAGATGATCAGCGCGATGACGGGAACGGGCAGGGCGATGCTGAGCACCACCTGGCTGACGATGAGCGCGTTGGTCGAATTGACGCCGAGCCAGACAACGATGAACGCCGGGATCATCGTCACCAGGCGTCGAACGATGATCGGAATGCGGAATCCGATGAAGCCCTGCATGATCATCTGGCCAGCCATGGTGCCGACCGCCGAGCTCGACAGTCCGGAGGCGAGCAGGGCGGTGAGAAACACGCCCGCCGCAGCAGGGCCGAGCAGCGGCGTCAGCGTCTCATAGGCGGTCTGAATCTCCGCGACGTCGCTGTGGCCGGCATGGAATGCGCTCGCCGCCATGATGACCATCGCCATATTGACGAGGCCGGCGACGCCGAGGGCGACGAGCACTTCGATGTTCGAGAACCGCACCAGAAGCCGCCGCTCGCGGTCGTTGCGCCCCGGGGCCCGGTTCTGGGTGAGCCCGGAATGCAGGAAGACCGCATGCGGCATGATCGTCGCGCCGACAATGCCAACGGCGATCGTGAGCGCGCCGGCATCTGGCAATCTTGGAATCACGCTGCCCAGCCCCGCCGCGGCCCAATCAACCGGGGCGATGACCATCTCGACGAGATAGCAAAGGGCGATGGCGGCGACGAGCGAGCCGATGATGAGTTCGGTCGGGCGAAATCCGCGACCTTCGAACATCAGGATGCCATAGGTGAGGACGCCCGTGACGCCCATGCCAGCGAGAAGCGGAATATGCAGCAAGAGCGAAAGACCAATCGCGCCGCCGAGGAATTCGGCAAGGTCCGTCGCCATCGCCGCGATCTCGCTGACGATCCATAAAGCCCACACCACCGGTTTCGGAAAGTTCTCGCGGCACAGTTCGGCCAGATTGCGCCCGGTGACGATGCCGAGCTTGGCCGACAGCGCCTGGAACAGCATCGCCGCGAGACTGGCCGTGAGCACGACCCAGAGCAGCGCGTAGCCATATTTGGCCCCGGCCTGGATGTTGGTGGCGAAGTTGCCGGGGTCCATATAGGCGATCGAGGCGACCACCGCGGGCCCCGCGAACAGGAACGGGCTGCGCCAAGTCGTCTTGCCGGCCAGGGCGTTGCGAATGCCCGCGACCGTCCGGTCCGTCATGCCCGTGGGCGCGGCTGTCAAGTCTACGCGCGCGACCGCGTCGCTCATCGCCTCATCTCTGGTGGTTCCCGCCTCACCTCCATAATGTACCCTTAGCTACGTCATAGTCAATAGGCTGTAAATGAGCGCTAAGGCTGGATAAAACGCGGGACGCCGAAGCCGGGTTGCATTTTGCAGCCAAGGCTGCACAATAAAACGAGAGGCGACACCGGCGCGGCCGGGCGAGCGAGGGCGATTTGGCGACCACGAAGCGCGGCAAAGAGCCGCCGTCCGCCAATGCGGGACTGGCGGCTGAGCCCGCGCAAGCCGACCGGTTCTTGAAGGCGCGCTCAGCCCGCTCAGCCTCGCTGCTCGAGGACTACACCGAACTGATCGCGGACCTGATAGCCGCCAATGGCGAAGCGCGCACGACCGACATTGCGCGGCGCATGGGCGTCGCCCACCCCACCGCCAGCAAGACGATCGCTCGCCTGAAGCGTGAGGGGCTGGCGCGCGCCAGGCCCTATCGCGGCATCTTCCTGACCGAGGCCGGCGCCGCGATGGCGAAAAGCGCGCGCGAACGCCATCGGCTGGTGGTCGACCTCCTTATCGCCGTCGGCGCGCCGCGCGAGGCGGCCGAGGCCGACGCTGAGGGCGTCGAGCACTACGTCTCCGCGACCACGCTCGGCGCCTTCGAAGCGTTTTTGCGCGGTCGCGGCGCGCGCTAGCTTTCGCAGCGGCGGGTGGAGTAAAATTGCTAGTTGCGCTCCTCGCACGTGCGGCGATCATGCTCTAATAGGGCTGCGCGTGAACTCTAGCGGGGCCATGAGCGAAGCGAGCCGACGGGAAGTACGCGCCGGGCTGGAGCCTTCGCTCGCACGCCTTTGGCGATATGCGCTCGTGTTGTCGAAGGCCCGGGACGTGGCTGACGACCTCGTACAGGCCACATGCTTGCGGGCGATCGAGCGCGCCGATCAATTCGTCCCGGGAACGCGAGTCGACCGCTGGCTGTTCGCAATCCTTCGCTCGATCTGGCTCAACGAGATCCGATCGCGCCGGATTCGCGAGGGCGGCGGCTTCGTTGACGCCGAAGAAACGTTGACGATCGACGGCGCCCGTGAAATCGAGACGAATATTACCGCGTCCGCGGTGTTAAGAGTGATCGACCGTCTTCCGGACGCGCAGCGCGAGACGGTCCTATTGGTGTACGGGGAAGGTTACAGTTACGCCGAGGCGGCGGCAGCGCTTGGCGTCCCGATCGGCACGATCATGAGCAGGCTGGCCTCGGGGCGGGCGGCGCTGGCGAAACTGAAATAGGAGGGCTCAACGAGCAATCCATGTCCGATGATGACGCCCGACTTGTCGCGCTGATCGACGACGAACTCGACGACAGAAGTAGAACCACCCTCCTGGCGCGTCTGGCGGTGGACGAGGACTTGCGCCAGCGTTACGAAGAATTGCGGCTTACCAGCGCACCGCTCGCCGCCTCCTTCGACCGGCTGCTCGAAGGTGCTCCACTGGCCCGTCTCCGCGCCGCGCTTCCACCTGACGAGGCGACCCGGGTACGGTCGAGGCGCTTCGCCGGCGTCGCCCTCCGGGAGCTGGCGGCGGGCCTCGTCGTCGGGGCGCTCGTGGCGGGCGCGGCCATTTGGGCGGCGTCAACCTTTGGTCTGTTCGACGGGCGCGAGGATTGGCGCACGGCGATCGCCGAATACACCCATCTCTATACGGACGAGACTTTTGCTCCGTTCAATCCTGACGTCGCGATGCAGGCGAAGGAGCTGAGCGCCGTCGGCGCCAGAGTGGGCGCGAATCTAACGCCCGAAAATGTGACCCTGCCTGGCCTCAGGTTCACGACCGCGTTCATGCTTTCCTACGAAGGCGCTCCGCTCGGCGTGATCGCTTATGTCGAACCGTCGGGCGCGCCAGTCCTGCTGTGCATCATCGCCAATGATGCGGCCGACGCCCCTATACGCTCGCAGCGCCGGGACAATCTGTCCCTGGCCTGGTGGTCGCGCAGCGGACGAAGCCGTCTAGTGATTGGGCGCATCCCAGAGGAGCGGGCGGTTGCGTTGGCGCGAGTGCTCGAAACGCGAATTTGACATTCGCGCCAAGCGCTGTCGGGTTTCTAGCTCCTTACGGGGCCCGGGCCCGAGTCCGGGTCCAGTCGAACGACTGGCAGATGAGCCCGCCGAGCACGCAACCGGCGGTAACCAGATGATCGCCGGAGAGTGTCAGCTTTGCCGTGTAGCGCTTGCCATCCTCAGGATTGAACGCCGAACCGGCCCAGGAGTCTTCGCCGTTCTGCCTCATATCTGAAAACAATCGTTGGCCGATCCTGGCGGCGCCGCCCGATTCCTTCTTCCAGGCCAGAAAGCCGCACATCGTACTGCCTCCGCAAGCCGAGAAGCGAAGTCTGGCGGACCCATCGTCCCGCGTCCATATTCCTGTCAGCTCGCTGGCGATCGCGGGCGGCGCGGACGCCGCCAAGACCGCCAGAGCGACGAGCATAGCGCGCGTCATCGTTCTATCCATTGGAAACCATTTTTTGTTGGGGAGCAGGCAGAATAAGCCACAGGAGAGCAGCGGTCAACGCGACGCCTTTATCGCCTCCGGCCACAGGGGCCGATATCCGGCCTTGAGCGCGGCGGTGGTCGAGGGCGGCGTCAGGACATCAACGACGGCCTCGGGCTCGAGCGGCGCCGGCGCGCCATAGCCGGCGAAGCTCCACGGCAAAAGAGCGGCAGCACGCACGGCATAAGCGCGCTCGCCTCGCGCGATCATCGCCCCGTCCGGCAGGTCGCCGAGCCGCGACCGCCACAGGGGTTTGCGCCGGTTCTCGACCCGCTCGCGATGGAGCGCCTCGTCCATCGCCTGGACGTGGCTCGGAGCGCCGGGAAAGGACGCAATGAACGCTTTCGCTGCTTGTCGGCGGCACTCGAAGCACGGGCGGTGGCCGGCGGCGAGCGCGGTCGGCTCGTCGAGGAAAAAGAGCTCCGTGTAGTATCGGCCCCAGACGTCACGGCGTCGGTCCTTGAATTCGCAGACGCAGATCAGCCAGTGCTTATTTTTCCAGTGGCTGCCGCTCAGCGTCTGATCGTCGCGATGCAGCCGCCCGCCGCGATTGCCCATCATCCCGCCGCGCTCAGTGACGGCGTGCAATTCGCCGAACGGATCGACGCGATTTTGCAGCGGCCGGCGAGCGTGACACATGGCCGTCGCCGACGGGTTGCGTTCCACGAGAGGCAGGTCCACGCTTCAAGCCTTGGCGTCTTTGGGCGAGGGGACATGGCGCTCGAACTTCGGCCGAATTGCGAATATTGCGATCGGGATCTCGCGCCCGCTTCGCTCGAGGCGCGCATCTGCACATACGAATGCACCTTCTGCGCCGATTGCGTCGAGCAGCATCTGAGCAACGTCTGCCCCAATTGCGGCGGCGGCTTCACCCTGCGACCGATTCGGCCAGCGCGGGAATGGCGCCCTGGGACGTCGCTTGGCAGGCGGCCGGCCTCCACAAAGCGCGTCGGGCTGTCGTACAGCCGCGAGGCGATCGCGGAGTTCGTTCGCGAGGTCGCGGCGATCCCGCCCGAGCGCCGCTAGCCGCGGTTCATCGCACCGGCGCGGCTTGCGCGCTCACCTGCGCTTCGCCGACATTGTCGACATTGTAGACATCGTCGCGGAAATTGGCGGGCCCGGCGCCGTTCGACCATCCGGTCAGATAGACCCAGATCACCGGCACCGCCTTCACGAGGTTGATGTCGTAGCGCGCGCCTTCCTTGATTTTTCGCTGCAGCGCCGCCTTGTCCCAGTCGCCGCCCGTGCCCTCCAGCAGCCAGGCGGCGTAATCGTAGACGCCCTGCACTCGGACACAGCCGTGGCTCAGGAATCGGTAGTCGGCGCCGAACGCCCCCTTCGAGGGCGTGTCGTGCATATAGACGGCGAGCTTGTTGGGCATGTTGATGCGGATCGAGCCGAGCGAATTGTGGGCGCCCAAATCTTGCCGGAGCGTGTAATTCACTGCCCGCTCGGTGCTCCAATTCACGGACTTCGGATTGATCTCCTTGCCTTGCCCATCGAGAATCCGGATCTTGGCGCGCGTGAGGTAGCCCGGATCGCGCTGCATCCGGGGAATGATTTCCTTCTTGATGATCGACGTCGGGACCGTCCAGGTCGGGTTGAGGTTGATGACCTGGATATGGGCGGAGATCTCGGGCGACGGATGCTCTGGATCGCCGACGATCGCCACGTAGTGATGGACGACCCGGCCGTTCTCGACCGCCTCAACCTGAGTCGAGGGAATGTTAACGACCACATACCGATCATCGAAGGAGAAATTGAGCCCGGCAAGGCGATCGGCGCTGGAGGCGAGCTCGTTGAAACGCTCCCTCGCCGGAACGTTGATCGCTTTCAGCGTCGCGCCGGAGACGATGCCGGTCTGGCGGAGCCCCATGCGCGCCTGGAAGCGCTTGACGCCGGCCGTGAGCCCGCTGTCCCAGGTGAGCCCGCTCGCCTCTCCCCCGCCGAGGTCGCCTTCGATCGCCAGGCGCTTGCGCAATTTCGCCACCGCGGGGCCCTTGGCGCCGGGACCGATCGCGGCGATGTCGGTCGGCCAGCCGCCTGCGTCCACGATCGCCGAATAGCGCTCGGATGCTTTGGCGGTGGCAAAGAAGGTGTTGGGCTCAAGGGTCGGGCGAGGATCGTCGCTGAGCGCCGTCTCGCGCGGCGGCGCAGGCCGCGCGATTTTCTTCGGCTTAGGCGGGGCCGCGGCGGCCTGGGCAGGCACGGGCGCAGCCGCAGTCGGAGAAGCACCGGGCACCGAATCGGTCCCCGCCGTCGAGGGCGTCGTCGCCTGAGGCATGAACGGGCTCGCGAGGCCCGATGCCGGCGGACTTGCCGGAGTGGACGGCGGCGTTGACGTGGCCGCCCCGGCCGGCTGATTCGGCGGAATCTGCACAGACGGACTTGCCGGGATCGGCGCCGGCCGCGCAGGAGAGGGTATGGCAGCGGGGGGCGCCGGACTGGCCGACGGCGCCGGGGAAGTCGCGGCTGCGGGCGGAGTCGCGGCGGTCTGCGCCAGCGCGCCCGAGATGAGGAGAGGCAGCGCGGCGAGCGCGCCCGTGAACAAAACCCGCAGCGTCATGCGACAGGACCCAGGAGAGACGCGCTTCATGCGCGCGCCGGACCGATTCACTATGCACATTAAGGTTAACCAATTCGTCGCCGCGGGCAATATCGCGGCAAGGCGCGGACTTTTCGGCCATTACGCCGCTTGCCCCAGAAATGCAAAGGCCGCCCCGAGAGGCGGCCTTTTACGAACGCCGAGGCGCTCTAAGCTCTCACTCGATACCGGGCGAGAGCCTGTTGTTGCGGCCGCGCCGGAAGCCGGCGAAGCCAAGACCGCAGACACAAAGCGCCATAAGCGCCCACGCAGATGATTCAGATGACGCGTATGTAGCCGCCCCGTAGGGCAACCCGATTGCGAGTGCACCGTAGCTGGCCGCGACCGCAATCCGCCGCGGATTAGCTGAGCTGATGGACATGTTACCCCCAAGTCCAAACGAGGTCAGTGACGAACACTTAAGCGTCAACCGTGACAGCACTATGGCATTTGCTGCAACTGCGAATAAAAATTTTCGCGCTGCGGTAAGACACCCTAAGCAATTAAGATGCCGTTAATCCCGTGAGCCGGCCATCGTTGCAGGTTGCGATCCGGGCTCAGCCGACCACGACGATATGCAGGCGTCGGGGCCCATGCGCGCCGAGCAGCAGGGTCTGCTCGATATCGGCCGACCGCGAAGGGCCGGTGATGAAATTGAGCGTACGCGGCGCGTCGCCCTTGCCATAGACGCTTCGCAGCTTGGCGAACACGCTCTCGTAATCGGCTTCGATCGCCTCGCGCGGCAAGAGGACGATGTGGTTGTCGGGCAGGAAATTGAGGGTTGTGGGATTGTCCGGGCCGGAAACGAGCGCCAACGTTCCGGTCTCGGCGATTCCCGCGAAGGCGGCCGAAACCGCGTTGAGGTCATGGCCGTCGGAGGGGCCGCGCATAATGTCGAGCGTGGTCTCGCTCCACGGCATTGCGGTCAGACGCGGGTCATCGCCCATGCGAATCGTCGCCGGGCAATTACTTTCGCGCAAGAAACGGGCGATTTCCGCCGGCGCGTCCGCCCATTCCGGCACCTCAGTCACACTCGCCTGCGCGCGCTCGGCCTCAGCCTTGAAAGTCGCGAGCCGGGCCGGGACGTCGCCCTGACCGCGCTTCGGCACGACGCCTGGCGGCGCCTGCTTGAGGCGCGTTTCGACCTCGAACCGGCGCGTCGCTTCGTCGCCGGTTACACCAAGCGAGCGGCGAATGCTGGCGAACACCGCCGTGCGGGAACTCATCGAACCGCTCCGCTCCGCGATCGCCACTGGCTCTGGAACGTCGCCCCCTGCGGCGCCGCAAGATCGCGATAGTTCGTCCAGCCGCCGGCAAACGGCAGGGAAGCGAAGCGGCCCTTCTTACGGCCGGCGAGATGCATCGCGCGTGCGGCCAGACCCGTCGCCATTCGATAAAGTCCCGGACGGCTGGCGAAGAACGCCCAGAAGCCTAAGCCATAGCGCATCGGCGCGGGCGACAGGCGGCGCTCGAACTCACGTTCGCGCCAGTGTCGCATCAGCCCAGGCAACGGAATTCTGACCGGGCACACCTCTTCGCAGCGGCCGCAGAAGGTCGAGGCGTTGGGCAATTGGCCGCCCTCGGCGACGCCGATCAGCGAGGGCGTCAGCACCGCCCCCATCGGTCCCGGATAGACCCAGCCGTAAGCATGGCCGCCGACTGCCTGATAGACCGGGCAATGGTTCATGCAGGCGCCACAGCGGATGCAGCGCAGCATATCCTCGAACTCGCCGCCGAGCATGGTTGAGCGGCCATTGTCGAGAATGACGACATGATAGGCCCTCGGACCGTCGGGATCGCCCGGCCGGCGCGGTCCGGTCGAGAGCGTCGTATAGACCGAGGCGTCCTGGCCGGTCGCCGAGCGCGCCAGCACGCGCAGGAGCTGTGCAGCGTCCTCCAACGTCGGCACGATCTTTTCGATCGAGGCGATGACGATGTGCGCCTGCGGCAGGATTTGCGTCAGATCCCCATTGCCCTCGTTGGTGACGATTATCGACGTTCCGGTCTCGGCGACGAGAAAGTTCGCGCCCGTTATACCGACATCGGCGGCGAGGAATTTGGCCCGCAGCACCTGGCGCGCCTCGGCCAGCAATTGTTCGGGTTCGGCAAGACTGCGCTCGGGCAAGAGATCGCCGTGCGCCTTGCGGAATTCCTGCTCGATGTCCTTCGCCGTCAGATGGATCGCCGGCGCGATGATGTGGGAAGGGGCTTCGCCACGCAACTGAATGATGTACTCGCCGAGGTCCGTCTCGATCGGCTCGATTCCCGCCCCCTCGAGGGCATGGTTGAGGTTGATCTCCTCGGCGATCATCGACTTGCCCTTGGTGACGCTTTTCGCGCCCATGGACTTGCAGAGGTCGATGATGATCTTGCGCGCCTCCTCGGCGTCCTGCGCGTAGTGGACTTCGCCCCCGCTGGCGCGGACCTTCTGCTCGTAGGCTTCGAGGTAGAGGTCGAGGTGGGCGAGCGTGTGATCCTTGATCGCCCGGGCGCTGTCGCGCAGCGCCTCGAACTCGGGCAGCCTTGCGGCCGCGGCTGCGCGACGGCCGACGAAATTGCGCGAAAACGCCATCGCGCCCTGCAATCGGGCGTCGGTCAGCGCCTCATGCGCGTTGTCCTTGAATTTGGCCGAGGTCGCGACCCCGCTCATCGGGCAGTCTCCGGCTTGCCTTCGCCAATCGCCGGCCCGTCCGCCATTCCCGCCAGAATCTCGGCGACATGACGCGCCTTGATCGGAGATCCGTCGCGCTGAAGCTTGCCGGCCATGTTCATGAGACATCCGAGATCGCCGGCGAGCACAATATCGGGTTCGACGCTACGGATGTCGTCGGCTTTGCGCGCCACGATCGCATTCGAGAGTTCGCCGTATTTGGTCGCGAACAATCCGCCAAAGCCGCAGCAGACCTCCGCATCTGCCAGTTCCACCAGCTTCAGGCCTTCGACGCCGGCCAGAAGCCGCCGCGGCTGACTCTTGACCCCGAGCTCGCGCAGGCCAGCGCAGGAATCATGATAGGCGACCGTCCCGTCATAGCGCGCCGCGACCTTCTTGACGCCCATGACGTCGACCAGGAAGCTGATCAGTTCGTGGGTCTTTTGGGCGAAAATCTCGGCGCGCTGCGCGAGATCCGGTTCGCCCGCGAACAGTTCGGGATAATGCTTGATCAGCATGCCCCCGCACGAGCCGCTCGGGGCGACGACGTAGTCGCAGTCCTCGAACGCGTCGATCGCCTGCCGCGCCAGCGTTTTCGCGCTGTCGCGGTCGCCGGCATTGTAGGCCGGCTGACCACAGCAGGTCTGACTTGGCACGACGACCCTGCAGCCAGCGTCCTCGAGCAGTTTGACGGCCGCAAATCCGACGCTCGGCCGGATGATGTCGACGAGACAGGTGACGAACAGTCCGACGCGAGGCTGAGATTTCGGGCCCGGGGGGGCCGCCGTCATATCCATCTGTTGATCGATCCTTGGCCCAAGGGGAGCGCCGCGCTCTTGTCGCTCGGGCTTTGCCTCCTTAAGCTCGCATAATGGCCACGGATATCGCAACCCGCGTCTATAATCACGCGTTTCGCATCGATCCCGCAGTGCGGACGCTGCTCGACACCGATTTCTACAAGCTTCTGATGCTCCAGATGATCTGGAAGATGCATCCGAAACGCCAGGTCACTTTCCAGCTCATCAACCGAACGACGTCGGTCCGGCTCGCGGATATCGTGGACGAGCGCGAGCTGATCGACCAGCTGGATCACGCGCGCAGCCTGCGGCTCGCCAAGAACGAACTGATCTGGCTCGCGGGCAACACTTTCTACGGCACGCGCCACATTTTCGAGCCGGAGTTCATGGAGTGGCTGGCGACGTTCCAGCTTCCCGAATACGAACTGACCAAGCGCGACGGGCAGTACGAGCTGCGCTTCGCCGGGCCCTGGACCGGGACCACGATGTGGGAGATTCCCGCTCTCGCCATTATCAGCGAGCTGAGAGCCCGCGCGGCGATGCGCCGCATGAGCCGCTTCGATCTCGACGTGCTCTACGCCCGCGCCAAGGCCAAGCTGTGGTCGAAAGTGGAGCGTCTGCGCGTCCTCGAGCGTGATGAAGGGCCGGTGCGGCTGACGGATTTCGGCACCCGCCGGCGCCACAGCTTTCTCTGGCATCGCTGGTGCGTCGAGGCGATGCAGGAGGGTCTTGGCGCCAGTTTCATCGGCACCTCCAACGTCAAACATGCGTTGGATACGGGGCTCGAGGCGATCGGCACCAACGCCCACGAATTGCCGATGGTCTATGCAGCGCTCGCGGAGGACGACAAGGCTTTGTTCGAGGCGCAGTACAAAGTGCTGAAAGATTGGGCGAAGATGTACGGCGGCAACCTGCTGGTCGTCCTGCCTGACTGCTTTGGCACGACGTCGTTCCTCAACAATGCGCCGGATTGGGTGGCGGACTGGAAGGGCGCCCGACCCGATTCCAAGTCGCCGATCGCGGCTGCGCGGGAGTTGATCGACTGGTGGAAGGAACGAGGCCGCGATCCGCGAGAGAAGCTTGTCGTGCTGTCCGACGCGATGGACGTCGATTCCATCGAAGAGGCGGTGCGTGCGCTCCGGGGACAAGTCAACGTGTCGTTTGGCTGGGGCACCAACCTGACCAACGACTTCGTAGGCTGCGCCCCGGCCGGGGTGGATGGTCAACTCAAGGCGATTTCGTTCGTCTGCAAGGTCGTGGAAGCCGACGGGCGGCCGGCGGTCAAACTCTCCGACAACCCGAACAAGGTGATGGGTCGTCCCGAGGAAGTCGAGCGCTATCGCCGGGTGTTCGGGCTGGCCGGAATGAGGGCCACGCCCCTGACTGTCTGATACGGCGCGGGTGAGGTCGACTGCGCTCAATCGTCGTTTTCGGGTGGGCGCGGGCCTTCAGAGCCGCTAAATCATCGTCATCGGCTCCCGCAATTTCTGCCGCCGAGAGGATCTCACGGACCACGACATGCTCGACATACCCAGCGCTCCGCCCGCCGGCGCGGATTACGCCACAGTCAAGCGCGCGATCGAGTTCATCACCAGGCGGTATCGCGATCAGCCGTCGGTCGAGGCGATTGCCGCCCAGGTCGGCCTTTCGGCTTCGCACTTCAGCCATGTTTTCAAGCGCTGGGCGGGGTTGACGCCGAAGGCGTTTCTGCAGGCTGTCACCATCGAGCGCGCGCGCGAACTCTTACGCGATTCGGCAAGCGTGCTCGACGCGGCCTACGACGTCGGCCTTTCCGGCCCGAGCCGGCTGCATGATCTGTTCGTCGCCCACGAGGCGCTGACCCCCGGCGATTATCGTCGCGACGATCTGACGCTGGCTTACGGCTTCCATGCTTCGCCCTTCGGCGAGGCGATCGTAGTCGCGGCCCCTCGCGGCATGGCGGGGCTCGGCTTTGTCGACGACGGCAACCGCGAAGCCGCGCTCGCCGACATGGCGCGGCGCTGGCCGCGAGCACGCCTGGTAGAGGACGCGCGCGCGACTGCGCCTTATGCAAGCCGTGCCTTCGATCCCGCCCTGTGGCGGTCCGACACGCCCTTGCGCGTCGTCCTGATCGGCACGGATTTCGAGCTTCGGGTCTGGGAAACGCTGCTCAGCGTGCCGATGGGCCGCGCGACCACCTATTCGGACATTGCATCCAAGATCGGCAAGCCAACGGCCGCACGGGCCGTCGGCGCCGCTGTGGGCAAAAATCCGATCTCGTTCGTCGTCCCGTGTCATCGCGTGCTGGGGCGGTCGGGCGCGCTCACCGGCTACCATTGGGGGCTCGCACGCAAGCAGGCGATCATCGGCTGGGAGGCGGGGCGGGTCGGCTCGGGCGGATGAGACGATATTCCAGCAGGCGCCGCGAGCACCTCATCCTGAGGCGCCCTGCGCAAGCAGGGCCTCGAAGGATGTTCGAGCGAGCGCCGGAGTTTGAGCGAAGCAGTCGTCCTTCGAGACGCCCGCTGAGCGGGCTCCTCAGGAAGAGGTTGGCGGGCGGCGCGCCTACTTCCGCACCACCTGAACGGGCGCCGCCGGCTTCGCCTCCGGCTCGAATCTCGACGGAACGCCAGCTGGCGGGGGCGCGGGATAGGCGATGCGCAGGCCCGCCTCCCGCATCCGGCGCAAAACCTCGAAATTGATGTCGCTTTTAGTCCGCTCCGCCTGCTCGATGTCGTCGACGAAGCAGATCAGATTGAATTTGAGCGACCAATCGCCGAACTCGGCGAACAGCACCGAAGGCGAGGGAATGGCCAGCACCTGCTCTTGCGCCTTGGCCGCGGCGATCATGAGGTCGCGCACTTGATCGACGTCGCTTTCGTAAGTGACGTTGACCGAAATGATAATCCGCCCGACGCGATCGTTGTGGACCCAGTTCTTGACGACACCGCTGACGAAGTTGGAATTCGGGACGATCAGACTGCCGCGATCGAACGTCTCGATCTCGGTCGCGCGGGCGTTGATCGAGCGGACGAATCCCTGATCGGATCCCACCACCACCAGGTCGCCGACGCGGATGGTGCGCTCCCACAAAAGAATGAGGCCGGAGACGAAATTGTTGGCGATTGTCTGCAGGCCGAAGCCGATACCGACGGACAAGCCGCCGGCGATGAGGGCGAGTTTCTGAACATCGAGGCCGATCTGCGCGCCGGCCAGCATCGCGGCGATGATGATTCCGATATAGCCAAAAATCGTCTGAATTGAATTTCGCACGCCCGAGTCAAGGCGTGTCTGCGGCAACAGCCGGGAGCCAAGCCAATTCTGAATGAGGCGAGTGAAGAAGACCGCAACGGCGAACACGATCGCCGCGCCGATCAACGACGACAGCGATAGCGTGACGCCGCCGAACGAGAAGCCGAAATAGGCCGAGCGCAGCGCGCCAAACATGTCCTGCGACTGCACGCCCCATGGCTTCAGCACCGCCGCGAAGGCCAGCACCGCCGCCACCACGCGGGCGATGCCTTGCAGGATGACGGAGATCTGCGCGAGCGCATTGCGGCGCAGTCCAGCCATCGCCAGCAGACGCGATCCAATCGGCCCATCCGGCTTGAAGACGGCTTCGGTTCCGTCCTGGGCGATGATATCGGCGATGGTGAGCGCGGCGCCGACGACGCTGAGGTAAATCGCCTGATTGAGGAGGAAAGTGGCGAAGGCGACGTAGCCGGTCAGAGCGGCCAGGAAGATGATCGACGCGGCCGCCCAGCCCAGCGTTCTGAGCGGCATCCAGGCGTCACTCTGCGGCGATCCTTGCGCCCCCGTCGGCTGCGCCCCGAGTTGGCGCATCGCGTAAGCGATCGCGATCGCGGCGAGTATCGCGCCGACCCCCCGTGTGGCGACTGCGATATTGAATGAGGCGGTGGCGTCGGCCACAGGCTCGACCAGCCGCTCGACGGCCCAGATCGCCGCAAGTGTCATCGCGAGGCGATAAAGAATTCCCGCCGTCCGATCGCTGACCGGAACGAGCCTCCAGGCCGCACGCCCTGGCGCCAGCATGCCGCGGCCAAGCGCGTTGACGCCGATCAACACGCGCGCCGCCTCGAACACAGCGTCGATGACGCCCTGCATGCTCGGATCGGAGAGATCGAAGGAATCGAGCGCCCCGGCCAGCACGCCGAGGCCCGCGATCGGCAGCACGGCGAAGAGTGCAAATGTCCAGGCCGCGGCAAGCGCACGGCGCAATCGGCTTGGCTTGGCTTGGCCCAGATTCCGATAGACAAATCGACGAGCGATCCAGCCCAGCGGCGCCGCGGCCAGCGCAAGCGCGATCACGATCGCGGCCATGCCGATCTTGGCAAGCAACGGCCGTTCGCCGATGGCGCCGAGCCAATTGTCGGTGAGATTACCGACCACCTCGGCGTCGACTGGGAGCTCCCGTCCGACAGCGGTCCACAGCTGCGGATTGAGAACGCTGTACGAGCGAGCGAATGTTCGTTGCGCAAACAATTCACGACGCGCCGCGCTGATGCGCGTGCTGAGGTCGTTGGCTTCCAGCAACATGGCCCGCGCCGCGCGTAGGTTTGCATCGAGCCTGTCGTGCCTCTGCTTCTCTTTCTCGAGGTCCTGGGTCGCGACATCGGCCTTGGGCGCGGCCTCACCGGCCTTGGGCGCGATCTCACCAGCCTTGGGTGCGGTCTCGCCGCCCTTGGGCGCGGCCTCACCGGCCTTGGGCGTAAGCTCGTCGAGGCGCTTCACCGAGTCCGCGAGGCGCGGGGTCAACTCGGCGATCGCTCCCTGCAACGCGAGGGCAAGCGCGTCGGTCTGGGCGCGCAGCGCCTGCAAACCCGCATCCTCGATGTTTTTGTCCCGAAACGCTGTCTCAATCGCGGTCAGCGTCGCCCGCGTCTGGTCGAGGTTGAGCCGATGGGTTTCTTGCGCGGTCGCATGCCCGAGCGCCGTCAGGAGCAAGGCGAGAACGATCCAGCGCAACAGGCGCAATGCGGATAAAGGCTTCATACTAGGCTAAACGGCCCCCAAGTTGATTCGGCGGCGCCCCCTTTGTCATCCGACCATGGCGGCCCTGCGGCGGCAACCGGACGCTGACGGAGCGTTCACCTTGGGGCAAGGTTAGGGGCTGCGCACTTAGGCTAGCTTTGTTAAAGGGACGCAAGACCCACGAGGGCCATCTGGTGACCCAAACGATTCTCGTCGATTCCGCGAGCCAAACGCCGCGAACCGGCGACCTTGCCGGCCAAGCGCCGGGCGCCGCGGGCGACCGCGCGCTCGATTGCCTGCTTGCGGCCGGTTTCGAGCGCACCGAGCCGCCGATCCTGCACCCCGCGGCGATCTTTCTCGACATGTCGGGCGAGGAAGTCCGCCGCCGGCTGTTCCTGACTTCCGACGCCGCGGGCGAGGAGCTGTGCCTCAGGCCCGAATATACGATCCCCGTCTGTCGCGCCTATCTGAGTTCCGACAAGGCCGGCAAAATCGCCGAATATTCCTATCTCGGGCCCGTTTTCCGCGCGCGCGCCGGCCAGGTCGGCGAGCAGACGCAGACCGGGCTCGAGAGCTTCGGGCGCCGGGACGCGGAGGCGGCCGACGCGGAATTGTTCTCGCTCGCCATGGAGGCGGCGACGGCGGCCGGGGGCGGAGCGCTCACGGCGCGGCTCGGCGACGCTGGCCTGTTCGACGCCATGCTGGATGCGCTGAAAGTTCCCGAGCCGTGGCGAAGGCGGCTACGTCGGGGCGTCGCCCGTGGGCTCACTCTCGAGGCCATTTTCGCTGGACCCAGCCAGAGCGCGCTCGCCCAGCCTGGCGTGCTGGCGGCGCTGGAGAGCGCCGATCATTCCGGCGCCAAGGCGCTGGTCGAAGACCTGCTGGCGATCGCCGGCATCGACGCGGTCGGGGGACGGAGCGCCAGCGAGATCGCCGACCGCTTTCTGGAACAGGCGTCGCTCAGGTCCGGTCCGCCGATCGAAGCGGAGAAGCGAGCGGTGCTGGACACCTTCTTAGGCATTTCCGGCGATCCGGACCAAGCAGCGGTCGAGCTTCGGCGCCTGACCCAGTCCGCCGGCCTCGACTTGGGCTTGGCGCTCGACGCGTTCGAGCGGCGCAACGGCTTCATTGCCGCGCGCGGCGTCGCCATCGAGGCGACCCGGTTCAGCGCCGCCTTCGTGCGCGATTTCGATTATTACACCGGCTTCGTGTTCGAGGCCCACGATCCCCATGTCTCCAGCGCGAGGACCGCGCTGGCCGGCGGGCGTTATGACGGGCTCGCCAGGCGCCTTGGCGCGAATGAGGACATTCCCGCCGTTGGCGCGGCTATCAATCTCGATCGGCTGATGAACGGGGGCGAGCGCTGATGGGCGCGCATCCCGGCAACGGCGCCGAGGGGCCGTTCGTTCTCGCCGTCCCCTCCAAGGGCCGATTGCAGGAGGCCGCCGCCGCGTTCTTCGCTCGCGCCGGGCTCGAGCTCGTGCAGGGGCGGGGCGCGCGCGACTATCGCGGCGCGATCGCCGGGCTGCCGGGCGTCGAGGTCGCCTATGTCTCGTCGGCCGAGATCGTCGGCCAGCTTGCGGCGGGGGCTGCGCATTTCGGCGTCGCCGGCGAGGATCTGCTGCGCGAGAAAGTTCCGGACGTCGAGGCGCGGCTCGAGCTCCTGAGCCCGCTCGGCTTCGGCCACGCCAATGTCGTGGTCGCGGCGCCGAAAGCATGGATCGACGTGCGCACCATGGCCGACCTCGACGATGTCGCTTCAGCCTATCGCGCCAAGCGCGGCGAGCGCATGCGGGTCGCGACAAAGTATGTCAATCTCACGCGCCGCTACTTCGCCGAGCATGGAATTGCCGACTACCGCATTGTCGAGAGCCTCGGCGCAACCGAGGGGGCGCCTGCATCGGGCGCGGCGGAGCTCATCGTCGACATCACCACCACCGGCGCGACGCTCGAAGCCAATGCGCTGAAGACCCTCGATGACGGAACGATCCTGCGGTCGCAGGCGACGCTGATCGCCTCGCTCACCGCCCCCTGGGGGGCGAACGCGAGGCAAGCGGCGCGCGACATCCTCGCCCGGATCGCGGCGAGCGAGGAAGCGCTCAAGTCGCGCGAAGTCCGGGCGAGGCTGCCAAGCCCGGCGCATGTCGTGGTCGAAACGGCCGCCGAGCGCTTCGGCGCGGTCTCTGCGACCGGCGAGGACGTCGATCCGCACGGGTTCGTCGCGCTGCATTGCGCACGCGACAAAGTGGCGGAGCTCGCCGGCTGGCTGCTCACGCAGGGCGCCGAGCGGGTCAGCGTCGCGGCGCTCGAACAGACCTTCGCCGCCCGCAATGCGCTCTACGATGCGCTGGAGAGGCGGATCGGCGCGGGCGGGCACTGAGCCCTCGCCGCCTCAGGCCGGAAAACGATCGCCGAACATTGGCAGGCCGCTCACGGATTCCGCCTGGGTCGCCTCGTTTTGGAGAACGTCCCAGTGTTCGGCGAGCTTGCCGTCTTCAAAGCGCACGACATCGGCGGCGATCCATGACCTCGGACGGCCGTGGCCGGAAAATCGCCCATGGGCGATGACAGTGTCGCCTTCAGCGAGGATCACGTGATTCTCGTAGCGGAGTGTTTTGGGAAGCCCGCGAACAAGATTGAACAGGCCATCGCGGCCCGGCGGAATATGGGCGCTGTGCTGGATGTAGCGTTCCGACCAGAAGCGCTCCGCAGCGGAATAGTCGCGTTTGTTGAACAGCGTGTCGAAGGCTTCGATCACGAGCGCCTTGTTCTGTTCGGGTGATGTGGTGGTCATATTGTTCTCCGTGAGGAAGGGAGGCGGTAGGAGTTGACATCGCGGTTCATTGTTGAAGAACGGGCTCCGGCATTGCAGCGGTCGTGCGCGTCGTTCGGACCGAGAGTAAGAGCGACGCGAGTACGCAAAGGCCGCCGACCCAGCCGAGCGCGGAAGGCGCGGCGTAGGTCAGAGTCACGGAGCCGAGCGCGGCGCCGAGCGAGAAGCCGAGGAACATGAAGGAGGCGTTGAGCGAGAGCACGATCGGCGCGACCCTGATCCCGGCGATGCCGATCAGCCGCGTCTGCTGAGCGGGAAAGAAGGCCCAAGCCGACAGGCCCCAGACGACGATCGCGACGAGCACCGGCCCGATTGCGACGGCCTTGGTGAGGAGCGCCGCGCTGATCGAGAGGCTTGCGAACGCCAGCGCAAGAAAGATGAGAGCAAGAGCGATCACGGCCTCAGGGCCTCGGTTGTCGGTCAGCGTTCCTCCGATAAAAATTCCGGCCGCGGCCGAGAGCCCCCACATGAACAGCACGGCGCTCAGATAGGAGCCTTCGATCCCGGCCGTCGCGTACAGAAGCGAGGCGATATAGGTGTAGACCGTATAGGCGCCGGTCGCCCATAGCGTGGTGACGAGCAAGGTCCTCAACACGGCCGGCTGGCGGATCACGCCGAGGCGCTCGCCGAGCCCCGTGACCGGCAATTTGGAACCGACATCTCGGGCAAGTCCGGCCAGGAGGCCAAGCGTCGCGATCAGGGCAAGGACGCCCACACCGGCGAACATCGCGCGCCAACCGAATTTGGCGCCGATGATTGACCCAAGAGGCACGCCGAGCGCGACCGCTATGGTGGTCCCGCCGCTGACAATGGCGAGCGCGGCGCCTCTCCGTTCCGGCCTGACCAGAGCGCCGGCAAGCGCGTTGGCGTTCGGGACATAGAGTCCGGCGGCGACGGCCAGGAGGACCCGGGCGCCCATGAGCGCCCAATAATCCTTGGCCAAGAAGGCAAAGACGTTGGCGAGCGCGAATGCGATCATCGAGAGGACGAGCAGGCGGCGCCGGTTGAGGGCGCCGGTGAGCGCGGTCAGGATCGGCGAACTCAGGGCATAGGTGAGCGCGAACACGCTCACCAACTGGCCGGCCGCGGCCACGCTGACCGAGAGATCGCCGGCCAGGCGTGGCAACAGCGGCGCGATCATGAAACCTTCGGTGCCGATGGCGAACGTCCCAAGCGCCATCCAGTAGATTGGCGTCATCGGGTTGGAAGAGGAGTTTGTTGGCATAGCGGGCATCTCCTGGGTTTAAAACGAACGTTCGTCTTATTTTGAGGCAAAAAGTCTCTCCGCTTGCAGCGGATCAGGCAAAGAAGCGATCGAATGTGATTGTCATGAAGCGATCGAGCGGCGCGCCGGACTTCTCCACCCGGGCGCGCAGCAGCGCGCCCTCATAGGCGTCGAGCAGAAACGCGGCGAGGTCGGCCGGATTGGACTTGGTCGATACGGAACCGTCCGCCTGGGCGTCCCGCACCGCGTCCTCGATCTCCCTGGTCCACGAGGCGGAAAGCGCCGCCAGCCGTTCGCGAATGAGCGGGCTGTGATCGGCAAGCTCAGCGCTGAAATTGCCGAGCAGGCAGCCACGGGCATAGTCGAGATCGGCGTACATCTGGTTCAGCCCGGCGAAATGACGCCGGAGCCGCTCCAAAGGGGGGAGGGTCTTGTCCCGCAGGTCCTGGCGCCGCGAATTGTCTCGCGCATAACGCTCGACGATTTCCGCGCCGAGCGCCTCCTTGCTGGCGAAATGGTTGTAGAAGGAGCCGGTCGGCACGTTGGCCGCGTCGGTGATGTCCCTGACACCGCAGGCGTTGAAGCCCTTCTGCAGCAGGGTTTTCAGCCCCGCCTCGACGATTTGTTCCCGAACGTTGTGTCTTGGCATAGCCCACCAATACGAGCGACCGTCTTAAATCAATACGAACGATCGTCTTAAATGTCAAGAGCCGCCGAAAAAGCGCCCGACCTCACTCAGCCTTGTCGGACTGCGCTGCGCCCCCGGCGACCCGGAAGCGGCCCTCCGCGAGCCCTTTGAAGATGATCTCGGCAATGTCCTTCGAGGTCGCGGCGTCCTCAGAGACGACATGACGCTCGTCAGTGGAGAAAAGCGCGTAGAAGCCCCGGTCGTATTTCGTGATTCTGCCCTCAGTGCGATCGCGGGCGCGGGCGGCGCAGACCTCGAGCGGCGGTCGGAGCACGATGTAGCTGAGCGGCGCGTCCCTCAGGATTTTCTGCGCCGCCGGCACGAAGGGCGGCGGGATCGAGAAGTCCAACAATACGTCGTAGCCCGTGCGCGCGAGCGACCCGGCCGCCGAGGTCATGGCGCGCATGATCACGCGGAAGTCTTCGCGCCGGTCGCCCTCGGCGCGCTTGACCAGGAACGGCCAGAATTGATCGCCCTCGATATAGGCGAGCGGGGCCGATGAGAGCGCGATCAGTTCCTTCGAGACGGCCGTCTTGCCCGCCCCGATCGGTCCGGAAAGGATGGTCACTCCGGCCATGCCCGTCTCCCCTTTGCGATGCGCGGGCGCCTGCTGCTCAGCCGAGAGCGCTGGCGATCAAAAGATTGCGGACGTCATCAATCAGCTTTCCGTGAAAAACTGAAGCAAGGTTGATTCTCCCGCGAGCAACTTCGCGTGAACGATGGGTGATCGCCTGAGCTCGCCACAGCCGAGAAATAGGTAAGTGTCGTCGTATCGCTGGACACGCTAAGCTGCATCCTCGGGGGAAGGCGCGGAAAAGAGAACAGGCAACCCGTGAGCAAGTCAAAACTGAAGTGGAGCGAGAAGGAGGAAGACGCGGATTTCGACGCCGCATGCAAATATCTTTCCCTTCTGTGCTCCGACAGGAAAGCCCACGCGCTGGTCAAGAGCCTTCGTGGCTCGAAGCTCATCGACCATGCCGCGAAAGACATGTTGCGCGCCGCTGAGCTCCCGCTTCTGCCGCGTGACGACCCGCATGTGGACGAAGACCTGAAGCGCATTCAAAAAGGCAAGCCGCTGGCGCCGGTGCTCCTTGTTCGCGGGGACCTGGCGAATGGATTCCCTCTGACCGTCGCGGATGGCTATCATCGGATCTGCGCGGTCGTCTATTTCGATGAGAGCGCGCCCGTGCGCTGCCGGATTGCGGACATCGCCAATAGAGGCGCGTAATGGACCTACGACTGCTCCTGGGCGAGCCCCTTGGCCAAAGCTGGGTCCAGCTCGCTGAACTCGCGCTTGCGTTTATTTTGTCCGCGTCGATCGGCCTCGAGCGCGAAATTCGCCAGAAGAGCGCTGGTCTGCGCACCTACACCCTGGTCGGCTTCTCGGCAGCTTTGGTGATGCTGGTCTCCAAATACGGTTTCACCAACGTCCTCGAATCCGGCCGGGTGGTGCTCGATCCCTCGCGTATCGCGGCGCAGATCGTGTCTGGCATCGGCTTCATCGGCGGCGGCCTCATTTTTGTTCGCAAGGATATCGTTCGCGGTCTGACCACGGCAGCGACGGTGTGGCTGACCGCAACGGTCGGCATGGCCTGCGGGGCGGGCCTTCCGATCCTGGCGATCGCCGTGACGTTCGGCCATTTCATCGTCATCGCCCTTTTTCCGGCCATAGAGCGCCGGCTGCCAAAATCGCGTTGGGCGCCGTCATCGCTGCAAATTTCCTATCAGGACGGCCGCGGAATCCTTCGCGAGGTGCTCGCATGTTGCACTGGTAGCGAGTTCGCGGTCAGTCGCGTGCAGGTCGAGAGGGATCCGGCCCAAGAGGTTGGCTTCGCCCGAAAGCCCGGCCAGGACGCTTTGACTCCCGAGGAGGCCATTGGCGGCGATTGGACTCCACCGCCCAAGGGCATCGTCACGCTGCGTGTGGAGGTTCGCGGCGCGAAGTCGGTCGCCCGCCTGGCCGAGCGTCTGAGCGAGATCCCTGGCGTGACTTCCGTTCAAGTCGGCGACGGAAATCTCATCACCGACTGAGCGGCGTCAGTAGATGAGTTTGCTCGCCGAGGCCGCCGCCCGTTTTGCAAACTTCGCCACGATCGACTTCAGTTCCGGCTCACGGATGAGCGAGATCGCCTTCTCCGGATCGACCCACTGAACCACGCGCTGCCCGTGTTCGGGCCAGCTCGAACTTTGCCTTTTGACCAGCAACGGGAAAATCTTGACCTCGTAGTCGGGATCGTCGGCGGTCTGACCCGTGGTCTTCTTGTAGGTGAAATTGCCGATCGCCCGGGCGCCGATCTTGCCCCTCACGCCGGCTTCCTCGAAAGCCTCGCGCGCAGCCGACTTGGATGGCGTCAGCCTCTTGATCGGCCAACCCTTGGGCACGATCCATCGCCGCGATTGCCGCGTCGTAACAACGAGGATTTCAAGCGCCGCCATGGACGTGAACCGATAGGGCAACGCGCCATATTGCACGCGGACCACCCGCCTCGTCCTTCGTTTCTTCGGCTTCTGGGGGATAACCGCATCTCCGGGGCGTCAGGCTTGAACGCGCGCTCAGTCGGATAGGCGCGAAGGATCGAAAAGAAAAGCCCGCGCCTCGCGCTGTAACGCAAACGCCACGTCGACGAGCGGGCGCCGCATCCCTGTTCACGGCGTCAATGTCGGCTGATCGCTAACGCGGGTTAAGGGATTTTCCATGAATAATTCACACGCATTAGGCGCTAGGGCTGCGCTCGTCCTGCCCCGAGCAGCGCGTGAAGCCGGTTCGCTGTGGTCGCCGCCGCTGTTCGCGCGTCGCGATCTCGGTCACCTGGAGCGGCAAATTCGTTCCGAAGCGCTTGCTCGCGACACCTGTCACGGCAGAAGCGCGCTTTCCCGGTACGTCTCGATGATCGCGTCATAAGACCGTCGCGTCGCCACGGCTACTCGGAAGAACGACGGGCTGTCAGCGGGCGAGTGCGCTGACGCCATGGATTGCCGAGATGCGGCGAACCCCAAAAACGCTCCTCGGTTCCATCCAACAATAGGCTCTAGAATTCCACAATTTATTGACATTATATTGCGCAAAGCAGAAATTCCGGCTATGATCTCGCCGATGACAAACTCGATCGCAAGACCGCCAGCGGATGTCCTCACAAGGAATGATGCGCCTGCGTTTACAACCAGCGCGGGCGCCTAAGAGTCGGGAGGGATTTTTTTACTCCAAACGGCTGTAACCCATTGAAAAGTCACGATCCGAAAAAATAAACGCTAGCAAATGAAAGCTAATTTGCTAACGTTTACTAGCGTTTAAGCGCGTTTAGTTGCTTTTATTTGAATCAAAACTCGCGCGTGAAGTTGCATTGAAAGGCTGGGGGATGCAGCTCAGGAGACGGTCACCACCAGCCGTCCCCTGGTCTCGCCCTTGAGGATGCGGGCTCCGGCGTCGAACACATCGGCCAGGGGGATGATCTCGGTCATCGACGCGAGCTTGTCGCGGTCGAGATCGAGCGCCAGGCGCCGCCAGGCTTCGAGCCGGCGCTCCTTCGGGCACTGGACGCTGTCGATCCCAATCAGCGCGATTCCGCGCAGGATGAACGGCGCGACGCTGGCCGGCAGGTCCATGCCCGCCGCCAGGCCGCAGGCGGCGACGGCGCCGCCGTAGCGGGTCTGCGCGAGCACATTGGCGAGCGTGGTCGAGCCGACGCTGTCGACCGCGGCCGCCCATTGCTCCTTGCCGAGCGGCCTGCTGCTTGGGGCGCTGAGCGTCGCGCGGTCGATGATCTCATCCGCGCCGAGCGTCTTGAGGTATGGCGCCTCGCTCGCGCGGCCGGTCGAGGCGATGACCCGCCAGCCCTTGTCGGCGAACAGCGAAACCGCCATCGAACCGACGCCGCCCGCCGCACCGGTCACCAGCGCCGCGCCTGAGGACGGCGTGAGGTCATGGCGCTCGATCGCCATCAAAGCCAGCATCGCGGTGAAGCCTGCGGTGCCGATCGCCATCGCTTGCGCCCGGGTGAGGCCGGTCGGCAGCTTGACCAGCCAGTCGCCGTTCACGCGCGCTCTTTCGGCATAGCCCCCGAAATGGGTCTCGCTCAGGCCATAACCGGTCAGGACGACCTCATCGCCGCGCGCGAAATCCGAGCGGCGTGAGCTCTCCACGATTCCGGCGAGATCGACGCCGAGGACCATCGGAAACCTCCGGATAACGGGCGATTTCCCGCTCAGCGCGAGCCCGTCCTTGTAATTGACGGTCGAATGGGTCACGCGGATCGTGACGTCGCCGTCCATGAGCTCGGACTCGTCCATGTCGACGAACTTAACGACCTGCCCGGCGTCGGTCTTCTCGGCTCGAATGGCGCGAAACGTCATGGCCTGATGCCCTTGAGTTGGCGACTGAAGTGGCGAAGTCTAGGAGCGGGATTCCGGGCCGGTCAAATGGCTGGGCCTGAGGATGGTTGAGGAGGGAAGGCCGCTCATGGCCAAAAAAGAAAAGCCACTGCTCATCGAAAAGGAAAAGCCGCTCCGTGTCTTGACCGCGGTCAAGGGCGCCGACGGATTGACGCGCTGTCCGTGGCCCGGCGTCGATCCGCTCTACGTCGCCTATCATGACGAGGAATGGGGCGTACCCGAATACGACGACCGGGCGATGTTCGAGAAGCTCGTGCTGGACGGCTTCCAGGCCGGGCTCTCCTGGATCACCATCCTGCGCAAGCGCCCGGCCTTCCGGCAGGTGTTCGACGGCTTCGACCCCAAGAAGATCGTGCGCTGGAGCGACAAGAAAAAGGATGCGCTGATGCAGGATGCGGGCATCGTCCGTAACCGGGCCAAGATCGAGGCGACGGTCGCGCTCGCCCGTATCGTGCTGGATTTCTCGGACAAAGGAGGCTTCGCGCGCTACTTGTGGGGCTTTGTCGACGGACGTCCGATCGACAATGCGCGGCATAGCTTCAAGGACGTGCCAGCCGAGACCGACGTCTCGCGCGTCATCGCCAAAGACCTGCGCGCGCGGGGCGGCAATTTTGTCGGGCCGACGATCGTCTACGCGTTCATGCAGGCAACTGGCATGGTCAACGATCATCTCGCCGGCTGCTGCCGTCACGAGGCCTGCCGCGCGTTGGCGCGCAAGCTCGACCCGTGAGCGAGAGCCCACCGCGCCGAGCCTGGCAGCGGATGCTGTCGGGACGGCGGCTCGATCTCATCGACCCCTCGCCGCTCGACGTCGAGATTGGCGATATCGCCCATGGGCTCGCGCGTGTGGCTCGCTGGAACGGTCAGACCAAAGGCCCCGAGATCTTCTCCGTCGCGCAGCATTCGCTCTTGGTGGAGGCCTTGTTCGCGGCCCGGGACGTTGCCTCGTCTCGCGAGGCCCGGCTGGCGGCGCTGCTGCATGACGCGCCTGAATATGTGATCGGCGACATGATCTCGCCGTTCAAGGCGGCGGTCGGCGGCGATTACAAGCTGGTTGAGGCGCGCCTCAAGCGGGCGATCCTCATCCGCTTCGGCCTGACCGCCGAACCTTCGGAGGATCTCGAGCGCCGCATCAAGGTCGCTGACCGCGCCTCCGCCTATCTCGAGGCGACCGCGCTTGCGGGCTTTTCGATCGCAGAGGCGCGGAAACTGTTTGGTGAGCCCGACCTGCCGATCCGTGACTTCGCCGCCTTCCTTGAGCCAAGGCGGCCGGCCGATGTAGAAGCCCAGTTTCTCGCCCGTTTCGGTGAACTCGACGCTGAGGTCGGCGGCGCTCTATAAGGCCGACCGAGGGATCACCTTCATGCCGCGCCTCCACGTCTGTTCGCTCGCCCTGATCGCCGAAACCGTCGACAAGACTGGCGCGCGCTCGCTTGTCACTTTGTTGAGCCCTGGCACGGAAATCGAGCGCCCGATAGCGATCCCCGCGCGGCATCTTCATCTCGCCGTCTCCGATATCGTCGAGGCGATGCCCGGACACGTGCTGCCTGACGCCTCGCACCTGGATGAACTGCTGGGATTCGCCCACGCCTGGGACCGCGCGGAGCCAATGCTGATCCATTGCTTCGCCGGCGTCAGCCGTTCGACCGCTGCCGCTTACATCGCCGCTTGCGCGCTCGCGCCTAAGCGCGACGAGTTCGCCATCGCCCGCTCGCTGCGCTCAGCGTCCCCCACCGCTTCGCCGAACGCTCTCCTCGTGGCGCTCGCGGATGACGCGCTGGGACGCCGCGGACGCATGAGAGAAGCGATTGCGGAAATTGGTCGCGGCCAGGACTGTTTCGAAGGAAAGCCGTTCGCGCTCGAGCTGAACTGAAGGTTCCAGCTCAGTCCTTCACCGCTTTCGCCATCGCGTCCTGCTCAGGCTGGGTGGGAGAACCGAAGAAAGCTGGCGAATTGTCCTTGCCGCCCAACGCTCCGTAGGCGTGCGCGCCGGCGGCGTCGAACAGGACGACGAACTTGTGCTCGCCGCAATCCGTCGGCTTGCAGACGAACGATACCTCGTACGGCTTGCCTTCGATGGTGAGATTCGTCATCTGCCCGGCAACGCCATCGAAGTTTCGCTTGAATTGAACCAGCCAGTCAGGGGTCGGCTGCACCAACTTCATCAGTTTGTCCCACGAGGCGCGGTAGGGCGTCTTGCCGTGCAGGGCGTCGAACAGAAACCCCGTCTCCATTTCTGCGGCGTTCGCGGCGCCGGCAAGAATGACGAGAGCGAAAGAGAGAAGGCGCATCCCGGAAACTGGCCGCTTGCTGTTGGACACTAGGAGAGACCCTCGGAAAGCCATGGCGTCGCGAGCGCCCGGCGCGTCAGCCTAAAAGGCCTTGAACGTGATTATGGTGCGGGTATCGACGATTCCGGGGATCACCTGGACCCGGTGGCCCACGTAATGGCCAATATCGACGTCGGATTCCACGTAGAATTTGGCCAGGATGTCGAAATCTCCCGCGATCGAATAGATTTCAGAGGCGATTTCCGTTTCCGCAAGCGCGCTCGCGACCTCGTACGTCCGGCCAAGGGCGCATTTGATTTGCACAAAAAAGGTTTGCATCCGGTCACGGCCCCTGTTTGCCGTTCTCTTCTGCAACAACTTCGACGTCGCGGTCCATCCCTGTCTGAACCTGGAACGTCGATTGGAAGACCTTTGATTCGTGGCGCGCGATGACGACGTACTCGCCTTCGGCGAGGACGAGTGCAGGAAACGCGCCTACCAGCTCGCGGATGACGTCGCCCCCCGGAGTGAGCACCGTGAAGGTCGTATTGGCAAGGGCCTCGCCGGCGGGCTTATTCACAAGCTTGAGCGTCAGCGTCGCGCAGCGATGGCGGATCGTAACGTCGATTCGTTTGCCGGAAATGACCTTGATATCGGCGTTGACGATCGAATTGGATGGGATCGCCGTCGGCGGGACGACCGTAGCCGATTTGCCGGAATTGCTCGCAGCGCTGACCCCCGAGTGAGCGCCGACAGTGTCGAGATAGGTCGAAATGATATGATAGGAGCCTTCGGGCAGTCCGATGATATCGCCTGCCTTGGCTTTGGCGTAGACGAGCTTGCCGAGCGGATTGCGGTTCTGGGGCACGTAAATGGCCAAGGACAGCTTCGAGGCGTCGATCGGGGCGTCGGCAAGGGTTCCTTCGATCCGGAGCGCGCCCGCCGAAAGAGTCAAATGTTCGGAGCGAACCCCGGCGCCAAGGCTCAAGCGTTTGGCGGCGCTGGCGAGTCCGAAAGCGACATGAACAACATAGTCGCCGGGCGGTATGGTCAGGGTCGGCTGGGCCAGACCGGATTCGACAATTAAGGGATGCGAGCCGTCCGGGTCGGCCCGCGCGCCGAACACCCGCCAGCGCAACCCGCCTGTGAGCGGCGCGCCGCCACTAAGGACCGCTGAAAGACTGAGCGTCGCCTGGGCGGATTCGCTCGCCGGGGCTTGAGCCCCGGAGGGCGTCGAGGTTTGAGCGCCAGCAGGCGCGAGAAGCGCCATCAGCGCGACCAAAGCCGCCAGAATTCGCCAAGTCGCTGTCAACCCGCCTCGCGTTAGTCGAAGAATGACGTCGGTGCTTCGTCGCGGAAGCGGCTCGTGACCACATATTGAGGCGGATCGAAGGCGCTTTACTCCTCGCGGGTTTTTGGCCAAGGAGCAGGCTTCGTTTAAGAAGAACGCCCATGAACGACACGATCGAGATTCTCAAACGCCGCCGATCGGTTCCACCTCCGATGATGGCTGGCCCGGCTCCGAGCACAGACGAACTCGCCACAATCCTGACGGTCGCTTCGCGCGTGCCCGACCATGGCAAGCTCGCGCCCTGGCGGTTCCTGGTCTTCGCAGGGCGCGCGCGCGATCGCGCAAGCCGGCTCGCGCTTGAGATCCGCCTAGCTGACAAGGCCGATCTGGATGACGCCGCCCGAGCCGAAGAGTTGCGCCGTTTTACCCGCGCGCCGCTCGTGGTTGCAACGATCTCCCGCGCCGCGCCACACTTCAAGATTCCGGAGTGGGAGCAGGTTTTGTCCGCGGGCGCCGTGTGCATGAACATGATTGTCGCGGCCCGCGCACTTGGTTTCTCGGCGACCTGGCTCACCGAATGGATGGCCTACGATGCTCGCTTTCGCGCGGCGATCGGCCTGGCTGAATATGAGCGCGTCGCCGGCTTCATTCACATTGGCCGGACGACAGCCGCGATCGAGGATCGCCCGCGGCCGGCGCTCGCCGAGATTGTGGCCAACTTTCCGGAGCAAACCTGAGGCCATGTTCTACGCGACCGCAGAGCGCGACCGGGCGAAGCTGCCGCACGATCCCTTCAAGGCGATCGTCGCGCCGCGCCCGATCGGATGGATCTCGACGCGTGCGCTGGACGGGCGCATCAATCTCGCCCCTTACAGCTTCTTCAACGGATTTTCGAGCGCCCCGCCAATCGTCGGCTTCTCCAGCGAAGGCTGGAAGGACTCCGCGTCCTTCGCCAGGGAGAGCGGTGAGTTCGTCGCCAATCTGGCGACCCACGATCTGCAAGGCCCGATGAACGAAACCTCGTCCTCGTTCGCCCGGGGCGACAACGAATTTGCCCGCGCCGGACTGACCATGGCCGAATGCCGCCTGGTCGCCGCGCCGCGGGTCGCCGAGAGCCCGGCTGCCTTGGAATGCAAGGTGGTCGAGGTGATCGAAATCAGGTCTTTGAGCGGGGCGCTGAGCGGAGCCGTGCTCACGCTCGGCGAGGTGGTCGCCTTCCATATCGATGAGCGCTTTCTTGTCGCCGGCCGTTTCGACACCGCCCGCGCCCACCCGCTCGCCCGCTGTGGCTATCAGGATTACGCGATGGTCGAGAAAGTCTTCGCGATGACTCGCCCGAAAGGCGGCGGCGATATCTGATCGGGCGACGCGTCGTCGTTTAGTGACTCTCCGGTCCCTCAGGGGTGCAGAAATAAAAGCGGCGTTGAGCCGAAGTTGAGTTGCCGTTAGGCTCGCCTTTGCAGCAGCCGCTTTGGGAGGCGGAGACACATGTCAACCACGACCATCACTCGCGATTACAGCCTCATCGGCCCCGAGGCCGATAAAGCTGTCGCGGCCGGGCTCGCGTCGGCGAAATGGTACACGCCGCCGATCAAGCGCGCGGAGCTCAAGGAGCTGATGCGTCGCGAGGACGGACCGGCGATCCGGGATACGCTCATCTGGATCGCGGCGTTCATCGTGTCGGGAGGCCTTGGCTATTATTTTTGGGGGACCTGGGCCGCAGTTCCCTTCTTTATCGTCTACGGCGTTCTCTACGGCTCCTCGACCGACAGCCGCTGGCACGAATGCGGCCATCGCACCGCGTTCAAGACGCAATGGATGAACGACGCTGTCTACCAGATCGCCTGCTTCATGATCATGCGCGAGCCAGAGATTTGGCGTTGGAGCCACACGCGTCACCACACGGATACGGTCATCGTCGGGCGCGATCCCGAGATCATCACGCCGCGTCCGCCAGACGTTCTGTCTCTCGCGCTCAACGTCTTCGCGCTCAAAAGCGCGTTCGGCTTTTTTCAGAAGGTTTTCCTGCACGCGACCGGCCGACTCACAGATGAGGAGGCGACGTTCGTGCCTGAGACCGAGCGATCGAAGGTGTACTTTGTCGCTCGTATTTACCTCGCCATTTACGCAGCGGTACTCGTCGCCTGTTTCGCGTTTCGCTCAATTCTGCCGGCCATGTATATCGGTCTGCCGACGCTCTATGGCGGGTGGTTCGCGCTCTATTGCGGGATGACCCAGCATCTGGGCCTGGCCGAGGACGTGCTCGACCATCGGCTGAACGCTCGCACGGTCTACATGAATCCGGTCTTCCGGTTCCTCTATTGGAACATGAATTACCACGTGGAGCATCACATCTTCCCGACGGTGCCCTATCACGCGCTCCCGAAGCTGCATGAGGCGATCAAGGCGGATTGCCCGACACCCTATCCGAGCTCCATCGCCGCCTATCGCGAGATCATTCCGACGCTCGCACGCCAGCTGAAGGATCCGACTTATTTCGTGCGCCGCGAGCTGCCTCCGAGCGCGCAGCCGGAGGTGACTGCGTCCAGAGTCGTGAAGGTTGAACGGGAGCGGCTCAATTGAGCGAGAGCTGGATCGACACCGGTCCCGCCGACCGGGTCTTGTCCGAGGACGTCGCGCCGTTCGAACATGAAGGCAAGCAATACGCGCTCTACCGCACAGCGGACGATCGCTACTTCGCCACCGATGGCCTGTGTACGCATGAGGCGGTCGAACTCTCGGACGGTTTCGTTCAGGGCACGATCATCGAATGCCCGATGCACAACGGCCGGTTCGACTTCACCACTGGGGAAGCCAAGGGCGCGCCGGCCTGCATCAATCTCGCGACCTATCCGGTGAAGGTCGAGGCCGGGAGGCTGCTCCTGAAACTCAACTGATCCCAGCGAGCGCGCCACTCTGGCGCGAAGCTTCGGCGGTTGATATGGGCGGCTCGAGCCCGTTTGGGCCGAGGAGGCAAGCGCAATGAAACTCACCGGAGTTGCGGCGATCGTGACTGGCGGCGGCTCGGGACTTGGCCGTGCGACGGCTGAGGCGCTCGCCGCCAAGGGCGCGAAGGTCACGGTATTCGACCTCAATCCCGAGGCAGCAGGGAAGGTTGCCAAGGCGATCGGCGGTCTCGCGGTCGCAGGCGACGTCGCCGACGAAACGTCCGCCGGAGACGCGATAGCCAAAGCCGCCGCGGCGCATGGCCCGGCGCGGGTGCTCGTCAATTGTGCCGGCATCGGCACGCCCAAGCGCGTGGTTGGCCGCGAAGGCCCCCAGCCGCTGGCCGAGTTCGAGAAAGTGATCCGGGTCAACCTCATCGGAACCTTCAACATGATCCGCCTCGCGGCGGCGGAGATGGCCAAGCTCGAACCGATCGAGGGCGAGCGCGGAATTGTCATTTCGACCGCCTCGATCGCGGCTTACGATGGCCAGATCGGCCAGGCCGCCTATTCCGCCTCGAAGGGCGGCGTGGTGGCGATGACCCTGCCGATCGCGCGCGAGCTCGCGCAGTTCGGCGTCCGGGTCAACACGATTGCGCCCGGAATCTTCATGACGCCGATGCTGTTCGGCCTGCCTCAGGCGGCGCAGGATTCGCTCGGCGCCTCGGTGCCGTTCCCCGCCCGCCTCGGACAGCCAGCCGAATATGCCGCGCTCGCCGTTCACATCATCGAGAACGGCTACATTAACGGCGAGACGATCCGCATCGATGGCGCGCTCCGCATGGCGCCCAAATAGCGGCTGTCCGCCAGGCGGTTACAACCTGAAGGCGACTTCCGTGCAAATAAAAGCCAGTAAATCCAAATAAATCCAAGGAACTTTCCTTGTTTTTCCTTGGATTTCTTTGGCCGATTCGGGGCTTTTCAACGGGTTACGGCGAATCCAAATAAAAAATTTCCTTCCGCCTTGGTTCGCGCGTGAAGTTGTATTCGAACCTGCTCCGGCGCACCCCACGACACGATAGGAATCGCGGCCGGGCACGCGCGGGTCTTAATTCCGCTCATGGGAATAAAATAGCATGCTTCTCTATTTCCGCAATATGAAATTGACTCTCATAAGGGTTCACCGTTGGTCGGCGTCTTGCGGCTGTACCGCTGAGCGCTCGCCGTCGTGGGCGGGCTTGTCCCGACCACCCACGCGCCCGGACCTTGAGCACAGCTTCGGCGATAGACGCTCTCGGCCTTGGAATCGTCTGAAAGCTGCCGATTTGCGCGCTGACACGCGCCAAATTGGTCGAGGTTTTACTCAATGCAGCTGAGTTATTTGCTGAAAACGAGCAGTTGAAGCCGTATTCGGCCAGGAAATCAGCGTCGTGCCGTCAGCGCGCCATACCCTGCGGAATTGACACGCGAGCCGCGCCTTCGAGGCTCGCCCTAACTTCGAACAAGTGTCTCGAGCACCCTCCGCAAAACAGCGGATGTCCGGAAGTCGGCGCCTGCGGTGGCTCGCCAAACCCGAAACTGCTAGAGCGCGCCACGAGCCCACCCGCCGGAGCCATGACCTCGTGACGATCATACTGGCTTGCATCGCGATCTTCGCGGTCATCCTGGCGTCCGGCCTGCTTGGCCTGTTCGTTCAGCACCGCTTGCCGGAGGAGCAAAAAAGCGACAGCGCGCGCGTCGTAATCAGCCAAATCTCAGGCGTCTTGAGCCTCCTTCTCTCGCTCGTCCTCGGAACGCTGGTCGGCACGAGCTTCGCCTTCCAGACGACCCAAAAGACCGAACTCGACGCGCTCGCCGCACAGGTGCTGGAGCTCGACCAAACGCTCGGAGAGTTGGGGCCAGCGGGGGCGATCGCGCGCGAAAGGCTGAAGCAAACGATCGAGAGCGCCTATGACGCGTTCTGGGGTTCCCGGTCGGTCGATCCGCAACGCCTGTCCGTCTCGGTTCCGCTCGCATCGCGAAAGGCCATCAAGGCTTTTCTCGGCTCCGTCACGCCGACCTCCGAAGAGCAGAAGCAGGCTCTCGCGTCCGTGAGCAGCCTCTCCGATCAGATCACACGATCGCGGCTCTTGATGTCCCTTCAAGTCGCGGGCCGCCCGGTCAGTCCGGGTTTAGTCTTCATTCTGATCTTTTGGGCGGTCGCGTTGTTTTTCGCTTTCGGAATCTTTGCGAAATCGAACGCGCTCGTCATGACCGCGATGGCGGGCGGCGCGGCCTGCATTGCTTTCGCCCTTTTTCTTATCCTCGAACTCGGACTTCCCTACACCGGTGTCTTTCGCATAAGCCCGTCCGCGCTCCAGGAGGCGATCGCCCATCTCGGGGAATAGGCGGGCGCTTCATTTCCATTAATTCAATAGGCCGAGACCGAGGCCCGCAAGCGCCGACAGGATCACCACGAGGAGCGGCGGCGCTCGCCATGCGACCAGGAGCACGAACCCGGCCGTCGCTATCGCGAAATCGATCGGGCTAAGAACGGCGCTCGTCCAGATTGGATTGTAGAGCGCCGCCCCGAGGAGTCCGACCACCGCGGCGTTGGTCCCGAGCATGGCGGCGCGGGCGCGTCGATCGGCGCTGAGCCCGCTCCAGAAGGGCAGAGTGCCGGCAAGGCAAAGAAGGCCGGGAATGAAGATGGCGACGAGCGCCATGGCCGCGCCGGCGATTCCGTGCGGCCGTACACTTGCGACACCCCCGAGAAACGCGGCGAAAGTGAAAAGGGGCCCCGGCAAGGCTTGCGCGGCCCCGTATCCCGTAAGGAAGAGGCTATCGGGAACCCAGCCGGGAGCCGCGATGGCCTCGCGCAGCAACGGCAACACGACATGGCCGCCGCCAAATACGAGCGCGCCCGAACGGTAGAACGCGTCGAATAGCGCGACCGCGCCGGGATGCACGGGCAGGAACGCCGCGGCGAGCAGCGCAAAATAGGCTGCAAGGCAAGCAAGACCCGCTCCGCGCGAGACGGGCACGAGCGGCCCGTCGCCCACGGCTTCGACGGAAGCCCTGCACAGCCAAAGTCCGGCAAGGCCGCCAGCGACGATCACGCCAAGCTGAGCGATCGATGAGGGCGCGACGAGCGTCACGGCCAGCGCCAGAGTTGCGATCGATGCGCGTGTGCGGTCGGGGCACAAGTTTCGCGCCATGCCCATGACCGCTTGCCCGACGATTGCCACGGCGACTAGCTTGAGTCCGTGGAGAAGCCCGGCGCCGATTACGCTGTCTGCGAGGCTTCCCGCTCCATAGGCGAAGAGGACCATGAGGATTGCGGACGGTAGGGTGAAACCGGCCCAGGCTGCGAGACCGCCCGACAGGCCTCCGCGCAGGAGGCCGACGGCAAATCCCGTCTGGCTTGACGCCGGCCCCGGCAGGAATTGCGAGAGCGCGACAAGATCCGCAAAGCTCTGTTCGGAGAGCCAACGGCGTCGCTCGACGAACTCGGCGCGAAAATAGCCGAGATGCGCGATCGGGCCGCCAAACGACGTGAGGCCGAGCCGAAGAAAGACGCGAAAGATTTCGCCGAAATCGCCTGGAGGCTTCGGTAGGGTTTCCGCTGACGTGGCTGGGGCAGGCGCGCTGGTCATCGAGGCGAGGGTTCCTGAACGCGCCCGTCCGCGCAAGCCGCGGCATGACCCGGTGACGCCGGATCCTGATGCGAATTTTGTCAGGCCCGCTCAAGCCTATAAGTTCGCTCGGACTTTGAACAAGGGAAGAAACGATGGACGGACAAGTTGGGCGCCTCGCGGGCAAGGTCGCGCTGATTACCGGCGCGGCGTCGGGCATCGGCCGGGCGACGGCGGCTCTCTTCCATAGTGAGGGCGGCAAGGTGGTCGCGACCGACCGCAACGAAGCGGGGCTCAAGACGCTCGGGCCCGACGCCGATCTCACGCTCGCGCAGGATGTCACCGACGAAGCGCGCTGGCGCGTGATCGTCGACGAAGTCCTCGCGGCGTTCGGGCGCCTCGACATTCTCGTCAACAGCGCCGGCGTTGCGATTCTCGGCAATATCGAGACGACGACGCTCGAGGACTTCCGCAAGGTCAATGCGGTCAATTCCGAGGGCGTGTTTCTCGGCTGTCGCGAAGCGGTGCGGGCGATGAAGCAAACGGGCGGCGGCTCGATCGTCAATCTCTCCTCGGTCGCCGGAATCATCGGCGACGGTTCGTCACTGGCCTATTGCGCGAGCAAAGGGGCGGTGAGGCTGTTGACCAAATCGGCCGCGCTCCATTGCGCCCGCGCCGGCTACAAAATTCGTGTGAATTCGGTGCACCCCTCGTTCGCCGAAACGCCGATGGTGCTCGAAGGGATCGCGCGGGCGAAGGATCCGGCCCGGATCCGCGCAGGCCTCGAGCGCGCCTCGCCGATGGGCCGCATGGGCAAGGCGGAAGAAGTCGCCAACACCATCCTGTTCCTGGCGAGCGACGAATCCTCATTCACCACCGGCGCCGAATTCATGGTCGACGGGGGGCTCACGGCGCAGTGAGGGCGATCCCGTGCGCGGCAGAAGAGGCTTCGTCCTGAAGAGCCCGCAAAGCGGGCGTCTCGACAATTGGGAGATCCAAGAACCCAGCATATTAGGACATATATGCTCCCCAACGCAGGGCGCCCCAAGGCGCTCATGCGCGCAAAAACGCGTCGCCGATGAAACTGGGCGCCCCTCGATCCTCACGGGCCGACCATCCGCTGCGCGTCAAATCGCGCCTCAACCTCTTGGACGATCGCGCCGAGGATGCTGTTGATCTCGAAATCCTTCGGCGTGTAGACCGCCGCGACGCCGGCGGCCTTCAGACGCTCCACGTCGGCGGCCGGAACGATGCCCCCGACAATGAGCGGCACGTGTTCGAGGCCGGCCGCGCGCAAAAGCTTCAGCACCTCCTCAGTGAGTGCGATATGCGAGCCCGACAGGATCGACAGGCCGACGCAGTGGACCCCCGACTTGGCCGCCTCGACGATTTCGGCCGGGGTGAGCCGGATGCCGTCGTAGACGACGTCCATGCCGGCGTCGGTGGCGCGCGCCGCGATCTGCTCCGCGCCATTGGAATGGCCGTCGAGGCCCGGCTTGCCGACGAGGAACCGGAGCCTGCGGCCGAGCTTGAGCGACACGCGTTCGACTTCGCTGCGAAGCGGGTCGAGGTCGCCGGCCTCCTGGCGCGCACGCGGCGAGACGCCGGTCGGGGCGCGAAAAATTCCGAACTCGGCCCGCAGCGCGTCGCCCCATTCGCCCGTCGTGGCCCCGGCTTTGGCCGCCTCGATCGAGGGGCCCATGATATTGGCGCCGCCTGCCGCCGCCTTGCGTAGCGCCCGCAGCGCCTCGCGCACGCGCGCCTCATCGCGCTCAGCCCGCCACACCGTGAGCCGGGCCACTTGCTCGGCCTCCGCCGCCGTGGATGGGACGTGGATCGAATTCTCATCCGCGGCCAGCGGCGAGGGCTCGGATTTGGTGAAGGCGTTTACGCCGACAACGATCCGCTCGCCGCGCTCGATTGCTTCGAGTCTGCGCATGTTGGCTTCGACGAGCTTCGCCTTGAGCGCGCCCGTCTCGACCGCCTTGACCGCGCCCCCCATCGCGTCGATGGCGGCGATTTCCGCCAATGCCTCGCTCTTCAGCTTGGCGACCAGCGCCTCGAGCTCCTTGCTGCCGTCGAAAATGTCGCCGAACTCAAGCAGGTCGGTTTCATAGGCCATGATCTGCTGCAGGCGCAGCGACCATTGCTGGTCGAACGGCCGCGGCAGACCGAGCGCCTCGTTCCAGGCCGGCAGTTGCACGGCGCGGGCGCGGGCCTTCTTCGACAGGACTACCGAAAGCATCTCAATGAGGATGCGATAGACGTTGTTCTCGGGCTGCTGCTCGGTCAACCCGAGCGAATTGACCTGCACGCCGTAACGGAAGCGACGCTTGGCCGGATCCTTGACGCCGAAGCGATCGCGCGTGATCTCGTCCCACAATTCGACGAAGGCGTGCATTTTGGCGAGTTCGGTCACGAAGCGCATGCCGGCGTTGACGAAGAACGAAATCCGGCCGACGACCTCCGCGAACCCCACTTCGTCGACCTCGCCCGATTTGCGGACCCGTTCGAGCACGGCGATCGCCGTCGCGAGCGCGTAGGAAAGCTCCTGGACCGGCGTCGCCCCCGCCTCTTGCAGATGGTAGGAGCACACGTTCATCGGGTTCCACTTCGGCGTCTCGCGGGCCCCGAAGACGATCATGTCCTTGGTCAGCCTGAGCGACGCGTCAGGCGGGAAGACGTAGGATCCGCGCGCCAGATATTCCTTGATGATGTCGTTCTGGGTCGTGCCCTGGAGCTGGGCGCGGGGCACGCCTTGCTCGTCGGCGATCGCGATATAGAGAGCCATCAGCCACGGCGCGGTGGCGTTGATGGTCATCGACGTGTTCATGGACGCAAGCGGGATCCCCTCGAACAGGGTTCGCATGTCGCCGACGTGAGAGATCGCGACGCCGACCTTGCCCACCTCGCCGCGCGCGAGCAGATGATCGCTGTCAAATCCGGTCTGGGTCGGCAGATCGAAGGCGATCGACAGTCCTGTCTGCCCCTTGGCCAGGTTCTGGCGATAGAGCATGTTCGAACTCGCGGGCAGTCGAATGGCCGGCGTAGGTGCGAAAGATCCAGGGTTCGTCGCGGCGCGCCGCCGTCGTTCGTCCGTTCGCCTGCGCCATGATTCGCTCGCTCTCAGCGCCCGCGGCCAGCCTCGCGCCTCGCGCGCTCACCCCATCATTGTGCAGAGCACAATTACAGAAAATATTATGGGACGCCAACGCTTGCTCGAGGACCGCGCGCCGCAGCGGTACGGAAATTCGCCGCGCCCGGCAGGTTTTTGCCCGCGGTTCGACGCCGAGGAAAGCCTGGACTTACCGGGGTCAGCGTTTGGCGACCGCGCTCACGATCACGACCGTGGTCAACAATCCGCCAGCGATCGCGCCTGTCGTCAAATAAGGATCAAAGGCCATGTAGGGTTGAAGCCACCAATCGCGAGCACAGAGTCCCGCATAGGCGCCAAGCATCGCGTAGAAACCGTTCCAGTATGGACCCATTCCGTAACGGCCAACGATGTAATCGATCGCAAAGCCGGCAGAAAAGAATATCACGACCGCGCCGAGCAGGAGCGCGACGAGGTCGAAACCTTCCAGATCTTGAACGAATTGCCACAACGGCCAGTTCGACATGCCGCAGGTCCTTGTCCCGCCTCGACCGAAGCCGATCCGTCTCCCTTACGCTTGATTTCCTGCTGCGGCGTAAATTCTACTGCGGCTAGGCGGAACTGTTGACCAAAGTCGGGTTGATTTTCGCACATTCAAGCGCAATGGTTGATTGTGCGCCGCAACAGATAAGGCGATTCCAGTTCTGAGGCGCAAAGCGGGACCCTGAGGGAGCCATGAATACTCGCCCTACGGGCGCCGAGGCGCGCGGCGCGGCCCTGAAGAAAGACCTCTACGAAATCGGCGAGATTCCGCCGCTTGGTCACGTGCCGGCGTCGATGTATGCCTGGGTCGTGCGCAAGGACCGGCATGGGCCGCCGGAGCAATCCATGCAGATCGAGGTCGTGCCGACATGGACCCTCGACAGCCATGACGTGCTGGTCCTGGTGATGGCGGCCGGGGTGAATTACAACGGCGTCTGGGCGGCGCTCGGCGAGCCGGTCTCCACCCTCGACGTCCACAAGAACCCCTATCACATCGCCGGCTCCGACGCGTCCGGAATCGTCTGGGCGGTCGGCTCCAAGGTCAAAAGGTGGAAGGTCGGCGACGAGGTCGTGGTCCACTGCAACCAGGACGACGGCGACGACGAGGAATGCAACGGCGGCGACCCGATGTTCTCCGCCTCACAGCGCATCTGGGGCTACGAGACGCCCGACGGCTCGTTCGCTCAGTTCTGCCGCGTGCAGGACCGGCAGCTGATGGCCCGCCCGAAGCACCTGACCTGGGAGGAGGCGGCGTCCTACACGCTGACGCTCGCCACCGCCTATCGCATGCTGTTCGGCCACGAGCCGCACCGGCTGAAGCCCGGCGACAACGTACTCGTCTGGGGCGCCTCGGGGGGACTGGGCGTGTTCGGGGTCCAGCTCTGCGCGGCGGCTGGCGCAAACGCGATCGGCGTCATCTCCGACGAAACGAAGCGCGAGTACGTGATGTCGCTCGGCGCCAAGGGCGTCATCAACCGCAAGGACTTTAATTGCTGGGGCCAGCTGCCGAAGGTCAATTCGCCCGAGTACAACGCCACGATGGCGGAAGCCCGCAAGTTCGGCAAGGCGATTTGGAACATCACCGAGAAGAAGGACGTCGATACGGTCTTCGAACATCCAGGCGAACAGACCTTCCCGGTGTCCTGCTTCGTGGTCAAGCGCGGCGGCATGGTCGTTTTCTGCGCTGGGACGACGGGTTTCAACATCACCTTCGACGCCCGCTTTGTATGGATGCGGCAGAAGCGTATCCAGGGCTCGCATTTCGCCAACCTCAAGCAGGCCTCGGCGGCCAACAAGTTTGTGATCGACCGGCGCATCGATCCGTGCATGTCGGAAGTGTTTCCTTGGACGCAGATTCCAGCCGCCCACACCAAGATGTGGAAGAACGAGCACAAGCCCGGCAACATGGCCGTGCTGGTCAGCGCGCCGACCACCGGCTTGCGCACGTTCGACGACGTGCTCGACGCGGCGCGAGATAAGGCGAAGCCATCAAAGGAATGAGATTTGCCTTGCGTCGCGCCAGCCGGTAAAGCGGCTTTTCCCTGACGCGCCCCACAGCTTACGCGCGGAAACCGTGCGGCGGCGTTTAAGCGAACGAGAGCAGTTAAGCGCATGGCCGCGACGCCAGACAGGGATCAACGAAAGCGGGAGGCGGCCGAAAGGGCGCTCCAATTGGTCAAACCGGGGATGAAGCTCGGGCTTGGCAGCGGCTCGACCGCGCGCCAATTCGTCGATCTCGTGGGCGAGAAAGTCAAAGCGGGTCTCGACATTCGCTGCGTGGCGACGTCAGAGGCAACGGAGGCGCAGGCGAAGGCGCTCGGCATTCCGCTCGGAACTCTGGACGACATTCCGGAACTCGATCTGACGGTCGACGGGGCCGACGAAGTCGATCCCAAGCTTAATCTGATCAAGGGCGGCGGCGGGGCGCTGTTGCGCGAGAAGATCGTCGCCTCCGCCTCGAAGCGCATGGTCGTCATTGCGGATTCGACCAAGCTCGTGCCACGGCTCGGCGCGTTTCCGTTGCCGATCGAGGTCGTTCCATTTGGCCTTGCGGCGACAAGGCGGCATATCGAGCGCGCCTTCGCGAAGCTAGGGCTGGCTGGACCGATGCGTCTACGCGGCGAACCTTCACCTTTCGTCACCGATGGCGGGCACTATATTCTTGACTGTTCGCTCGGCGCCATCGCGGACCCCAAAGCGCTGAGCGAGATCTTGTCGCCGATCCCCGGAATCGTCGAACACGGGCTTTTCGTCGGCTTTGCGCGCGCGGCGATCATCGCCGGCGACGAGGGCGTCGAAGTGCTTGGCGACCCGAACTAAAATCGAAGCCGCATTCCCAGGAGTCATTTGATGCCCGCTCGCGCCGGAATCGCCCAAGGCGGTCTCGCTCTCTTCATGTTCGCAACCTTGAGCGTATCGGCCAGGGCGGCCGACACAACGCCGCCGGCGGCCCCCGTCCTCCCCGCGACGACATCTGCCGCGCCCGCGACGCCGTCCCCTGCTTCCATCGCCGCCGCCGACAAGATCCTCGAAGCCATCGGGCTCAAGCAGTCGATCGCAATCGTCGTTCCAGGCATGATGCAGGAGCTCGAAACAAACGTCACCAGGACCCGGCCGGAGATCAAGGATTCGCTGCGCGCGACTTTGAAGGGCATTCAACCCGAATTCGATCAGACCGCGAAGCAGACTTACACTCAGGCGGAGAGCCTGCTTGCCTCGCAAATGTCCGAGCCGGAGATCACCCAGGTCGCGGCCTTCTTCGATAGCCCCGCCGGCAAGAAATATATTCAGGTCACCCCGGTCTTTATTCGGAACCTTTCCGATCTCACCGGAGCCTGGCGCGAAAAGCTGTCGACCGACATCCTTGAGCGCGCCCGCGCTGGAATGAAGAAGAAGGGCGTCGACTTCTAGCCAGTCGCGTTTTCCATCCGGGGCTTGGGGGCGAGAGAGGCTGAACGATGGCGTTCGACGTCGATTTCTTCGTGATCGGCGCAGGGTCCGGCGGCGTGCGCGCGGCGCGTATCGCCTCCGGTCACGGCGCGAAGACACTGGTCGCGGAAGAAGGCCGTATCGGCGGCGCCTGCGTCATCCGCGGCTGCGTGCCGAAAAAGCTCTACGTTCATGCCAGCCGTTTTGCCGATGACTTCCTTGACGCGGCCGGGTTTGGCTGGACCGTCGGCAAACCGACATTCGACTGGCCGACGCTCGTTAAGGCCAAGGAGAAGGAGATCAGCCGGCTCTCCGACGCCTATCGCGAGAATCTCGCGCGGTCGGGCGCAAAACTGGTCGAACAGCGCGCGACGGTCGTCGATCCGCACCGGGTGCGGCTCGTCGACGGGCGCGAGGTCTCCGCCCGCCATATCCTCATCGCTTGCGGTTCGCGTCCGGTGATGCCCAAGGGAATCGAAGGGCTCGAGCACGCGATCTCCTCGAATGAGATCTTCGATCTCCCCGTCTTTCCGCGCCGGCTTCTCGTCATCGGCGGCGGCTATATCGCGGTCGAGTTCGCGTCGCTGTTCCAGCGCCTGGGCTCGCAGGTCACGATGGTCATGCGCGGGTCGAACCTGTTGCGCGGCTTCGACGAAGACATGCGCAACGGGATGCGCGACGCGATGGCGAACGACGGCATTCTCCATCGGTTCAGCTGCTTGCCGACCTCGATCGAAAAAACGCCCGGCGGCGCTTTGCGCGTGACACTGTCCGACGGCTCCGTGATTGAGGCCGATCAGGCGCTGATCGCGACCGGCCGCAACCCCGACACCAAAAACCTTGGCCTCGAAGCGGCCGGAGTTGAGCTCAGCGCCGAGCATGGGGCGGTGAAGGTCAATGACCATTTGGCCAGCAATGTGCCGTCGATCCACGCCATTGGCGACGCCACGCACCGGGTCGACCTCACGCCGGTCGCCATTCGCGAGGGGCACACGCTGGCCGACAGGCTGTTCGGTCCGGGCGCTCCGCCGCTCCGCTATGACACGATCGGGAGCACGGTGTTCGGCACGCCGGAACTGGGCGCTGTCGGGTTAACGGAGAGCGAGGCCCTGCAGCAATTCAAGAAGGTTCACATCTACAAGACCAATTTCCGGCCGCTGAAGGCGACGGTATCCGGCAGCTCCGAGCGCACGATCATGAAGCTGGTCGCCGAGGGCTCAAAGGAGCGCATCGTCGGCGCGCATATCCTGGGAGGCGAGGCGGCCGAGATGATCCAGCTTGTCGCGGTCGCAATGACCATGGGCGCGACCAAGGCCGACTTCGACGCGACGATCGCCGTGCACCCAACCGCCGCCGAGGAATTGGTGACCATGCGCTCGGCCCATGCGCGTTATGAAGACGGCATGCAGATCGCGTAGCGCTGGCCGCGCGCGAAGTTGTGCGCGCTAATGATTTAAGACGCTTGGCTGCTCTTTTGCGCAACTTTTCGCCACGCCGCGCCTTCTGAGGCGATTCCCTTTAGCCCTTTCAGTCCGACCGAGGACGGCGCGCCCAAGAGCCCGCGCCAACAGCCCGCGGCGCAAAACAGCTTGACGATACGAGCATATGCCCTCATGTGACAAATAAGAGCATATGCTCTTACTCCCAGGCAAAGCGAATCCATGAGCGGAACTGAGATCCTCGTGAGCGGGGCGACGGGAAAAACCGGGGGCGCCGCGATCGCCGAGCTCCTTAAAATGGGCAAGAGCGTGCGCGCTTATGTGCGCTCCGATGGCGAGCAGGCGGCCGCTCTAAGAAAGCGGGGCGTCGAGATCGCCGTGGGCGATTTCACGGACATCGACGCCATCCGTGCAGCCATGGAAGGCATTCGATCGGCCTATTTCCTCTATCCGATCGCGCCAGGAATTCTTGCGGCGACGGCTTATTTCGCCCAGGCCGCGAAGGAAGCGGGCGTCACGTCCATCGTCAACATGTCGCAGATCTCGGCGCGACGGGAATCCGCGAGCCATGCGGCGCAGGATCACTGGGTGTCCGAGAGGATCTTCGATTGGTCGGGCGTGCCGGCGACGCACCTGCGCCCGACCTTCTTTGCCGAGTGGCTTGTGTACCCGCATTTCGCCAAGGGCATCTGGGTGAAGAAAAAGATTGAATTTCCCTTCGCAAACGGCCGGCACGCGCCCATCGCCAGCGAAGATCAGGGGCGCGTCATCGCGCATATCCTGGCCAATCCGAAGGGTCACGAGGGTAAGATCTACACGCTCCATGGCCCGATCGAGATGAACCATACCGAGATCGCCGCCGCCATGAGCGAAGTCCTCGGCGCGAAAATCGACTATGCGCCGACGTCGATCGAGGCGTTCAAGGACAGAATGGAAAATGTTTACAAGTTCCCGCCGTTCCTGGTGCAGCATCTGGTCGAAGTCGCCCAGAACTATCGCGACGGAATCTTCGCGGGCACGAACGATGTAGTCGAGCGGATCACCGGGGCGGCGCCGCTCACAGTCCAGGAGTTCATCGCTCAAAACCGAGCCGCATTCGCCTGAACGTGGACGCAGACGATGGAGACAAGAAAAATGTCGCACGCGCAGGGTGAGCGTCACCTTTTTCTGGACGATCTGACCGCGAAGGCGGAACTGATCAGCTCCCCGTTGCGCGGTCCCGTTATCGGACGCGACGAGATCCGGCTCGCCGTCAACGCGGTCGGAAGCTTCTACGCCTCGCAGACGCCCACGTTTTTGCAGAGCGTAGGTTCGCGCCTTTTCCTCGAATACGAGGCGCATCACACGAGCGGGGAGAACCTCACCGCGGTCGTCGTCGTCGACCACAATCCGGACGGATCGGTTCCCCGTGTCAGCGTACGGATGAGCCCGCTTGGCGCCGTGCTCTCTCTGGCCGCCCATCTGCGGGAGAGGCTTTCGAAGCATTTGCCGGAACAGTTTTTCTTTAAGCCAACGGCCGCGGAAGTTCGATCCCGTTGGCTCGAGGCTCTGGCCGTCAACGGAAAAGAAGGGGCAAATAGGCGCCGATGAATCAGCCGCTTGGAATCGATGCGTGCAACTGTTTTGCTTCGAGGAAGGCGGCTCGGCAGATCACGCGATTCTACGACGCCCATCTCGAACCGGCGGGCCTGCGCATTACGCAATTCCTCACTCTGGCGGCGCTAAGCGAAGCCGGAAGCGTCGCGGTGAACGCGCTCGCCGAACGGCTTGATATCGAGCGGACCGCGATGGGGAAGATGCTTGGCTTCCTGGAGCGCGATGGCCTGATCGCTATCCATCCATCGCCGCTCGACGGCCGTAGCCGTCTCGTCGGGCTCACCGAAGAGGGCCGTCGCCGACACGCTGAAGCGTCCCCTCTTTGGCTCGAAGCGCGGCGGCGCTTCCAGCAACTCAACGGAGCGGAAAAAGTGGCGACGCTGCGAAAGGGACTTGCGGATATGGTTTTTGACGACGCGAGCGGCGCTCGCGCTTGACGCGCCTCATTCTCCGCCGATGCGCGTGCTAGGCCTTACCGAAAGCACGGAACAGCGGAATGGCATTCAAGATTGAGATCACGCCTCGAAACGACCCGTCGGGGGCGACCGCTTACGCAGTCATCGTCACCATCGATGACCACGAGACTGTGCTCAGCTTCGAATCCAAAGAGGCTGCGGAAAGCTTCGCTGAGACCGAGCGGGCAAGGCTCATTGCGGACGAGCAAACGGCGAAAAGCGCCCCGCCGACGTGAACGCGGGTTAGGCGCAGGTATAGAGGCGTTGTCATCGGATTTGCTACCCGGATAGAATAGGCGGCTCCGGGCCGCCTATGGATTTTGGCTTGCAGTCAGTGGATTGAGAATGAGACACCACCCTTGAAAAGGTTCTCGCTCTGGCTTCGCGCATATCCGGCGAAACCAATCACATTTGAGGAGAGCCTGGCGGTCGCGGTAATTGCTCCCGCGCCGTAATCATTAAATCCCGACCCGCCAAATGTGATGGAAAATCTGTCACCCGGATTGGGCGGCACAATGGTCAGCGCCGATGAAAGCGATATTCCTTCGTAAAGGCGCTCTTGGCTCCTTTGCAGCGCATCCATCTGATTGTAAATGGCGGAAACCTGTGCGCCCAGAACCTCAACGGGAGCGTTTGCTGCCGCGAAAAGATCAGACAATCTGATAGTAGACCCCAATTGACTTATACCATCTGATGAAATGTCCACTGCGGCGTAGGTTTGATTCGTGTTTACGGGTTGCCCGCACGTGCCGGAATTGCCAGTACCGTTGCCGCACTGAGGACCAGAAAAGACTAAACTCTGCGCATCCGCTTTCGCAGCTAAAACAAGCAGCAAACTCGTCAATATCACCTTCAGCATCGTCGCCTCCATCGCGCAAAATCTGGATGGGCGCCGCTGCAGGCATGCGCTCGAAGGCTATCGGGCTCACCCCTACACCCACGGACCCGACGACACATCAGCACCGGCTCGCGAGTCTCACAATGCGTAAGCGGAGCTGTGCTGGGGTTTGTCCCCAGAGCGACGAGGGCAAGAAGATCACGATCAGGCCTAGGCCCCTCCCCAAGTCATCAGGATCACCGCGGTTGGTGCAATCCCGCTGTTCCGCCAGACTGTCTGCTTGCCCGCTCAACGCGATCACCACATCGATGGGCGGCTGGATTTTCGCCTTTACAAAAAGCTCTGCGGATCGACGTCGATCGCAACCCGGACTCCGCCGCGCGGCTCAGGCGCCGCGGCCAGCATGGCGCGCAGGAATCCTTGCAGATCGGCAGAGCGCGGCGCCTTGGCGGCGAGGCGGAAACGGTGGCGTTTGCGCACGACTGCGATCGGCGCCTCGGCCGGCCCGAGCAGGATGATCTCGTTCTCATGGGCCTGCCCGCCGAGCGGTGCGACGCGCCAGTTTTTGGCCCCCGTCAAGCCATGGGCGGCTCGCGCCAACATGCGCGCGTGCGCTTCCGCCGCGCCGCGGTCCTCGCCCGAGACGATGATCGCCGCGAGGCGGCCGAACGGCGGCAGGAGGCCCAGCCGCCGCTGCTCGGTCTCCTGCGCGTAGAACCGTTCGGCGTCGCCGGACATGAGCGCTGCGATGACCGGATGCTCCGGCTGCCATGTTTGCAAAAGCGCGTGGCCCGGCTTGTCGCTGCGCCCCGCACGTCCCGTTGCCTGACGCAGAAGCTGGAATGTGCGCTCGGCCGCGCGCGGATCGGCGTTGGCGAGGCCGATGTCGGCGTCGACGACGCAGACAAAAGTCAGAAGCGGAAAGTTATGCCCTTTGGCGACGAGTTGCGTGCCGATGATGAGGTCGTAGGCGCCGCGCGCGGCTGCATCAAGCTGGCCGCGCAGAGTCTCGATCCCTCCCGGCGTGTCGGAGGACAAGACGAGCGTGCGGATGTCGGGAAAAAGGGCTTCCGCCTCCTCGGCCAGCCGCTCGATGCCCGGCCCGCAGGCCGTGAGCGTGTCGGCCTCGTGGCACTGCGGACACAGATGCGGCCGGCTCTCGACATGGCCGCAATGATGGCAAACGAGGAGGCTGCGGAAACGGTGCTCGACCAGCCAGGCTGAGCAATTGGGGCATTCGAAGCGATGCCCACAAGATCGGCATAGCGTCAGCGGCGCGTAGCCGCGCCGGTTCAGGAACAGCATCGCCTGCTCGCCCTTGGCCCGCGCTTCTTCGATGGCGGCGATTGTGCGCGGCGACAGCCATCGGCCGCGCGGCGGGCCTTCGCGCTTGAGATCGACAAGAGCGATGTCGGGCAGCCGGGCGGGGCCGAAGCGAGCGGGGAGCTGGAGCCAGCGGTAGCGGCCGCTTTCGGCGTTGAACCGCGTCTCGATCGCCGGCGTCGCCGAGGCGAGCACGATCGGCGCCTTCTCGAACCGCGCGCGCACCACCGCCATGTCGCGCGCGTTGTAGATGACGCCCTCCTCCTGCTTGTAGGCGCCCTCGTGCTCCTCGTCGACCACGATGAGGCCGAGGTCCGCGAATGGCAGAAAGAGCGCCGAGCGCGCGCCGACGACCACGGGCGCCTCGCCGCCCGCGACCGCCGTCCAGACACGTTCGCGCTGGCGCTCGGTCAGGCCGGAATGCCATTCGGCGGGTCGTGCGCCGAAGCGCGCGGCGAAGCGGTCGAGGAACTGCGCGGTCAGCGCGATCTCCGGCAGGAGCACAAGCGCCTGGCGCTTTTGCCGGAGCGCCTCCGCGATCGCCTCGAAATAAACTTCCGTCTTGCCCGAGCCCGTCACGCCCTCGAGCAGAGTGGTCGAGAACGCACGCTCGGCGACGAGGCGGATGAGATCATCGGCCGCGGCGCGCTGATCGGCGTTGAGGCGGATCGCGCGAAAGTCCGGATCGAGCGGCGCCGCGCCGCTATCCGGCGGAAGCGCGACCGCCTCAAGTGCGCCGTCGGCGACGAGGCCGTCGATGACGCTGGTCGAGCAGGCGGCGAGCGCGGCGAGCGCGGCTTTGGGCGTCGGCGCGCCGCTCTCCGCGAGCGCGGCCAGGACGCGCGCCCGCGCTTCCGTCATGCGCGTGGGCGCCTTGCCGGTCGCGACAAGGCCAAACTTCGGCGCGGGCGGCTCGGCGATTTCGCCGGCGCGGATCGCCATGCGCAAGAGCATGCCACGCGGCGCCAATGTCCAGCGCGCCGTCCAATCGATGAAGTCGCGCAACGCGGGGCGGAGCGGCGGCCAGTCGAGGACCTCAGAGATCGATTTGAGATTGCCGCCGCCGGCGGCGCGGGCGGACCAGACGACGCCGGTCGCGATGCGGGCGCCGAGCGGCATGCGCACGAAGGCGCCAGGTTCGAGCTTGAGGCCTATGGGCGCGCGATAGCTATAAGCCGTGTCGACCGCGACCGGGGCCAGCACGTCAACGACGACGCTCTGCGGCATTGTATGATCGGCGGTGTGGGGAGACGGCGAAGGCATGATTCGGGTTTAGCACGCGCGCTTGGCCGTGGCGGCAAGCGACAACCCGTTGTCGCGCCAAGCCGATTGGCGGTCAGGGTTGCCATCAACCGTCAGACGTGATCCCTTATTCTGCGGAAACATCCGGCGGATAACAGGCCGTGACGCCCGCAACGGGGACGAAACGATGACGCAGAACGCGCCCGCGCCCGACTCCAAATCCGAGACGTCTCAGCATTTCGATGTGGCGATCGTCGGCGCAGGAATCTCGGGTATCGGCGCGGCCTACCACCTCAAGGCGCAATGCCCTGGATTGAGCTTCGTGATCCTCGAAGCCCAGGACAGTTTCGGCGGCACCTGGATCACACATCGATATCCCGGAATCCGCTCGGACAGCGACCTCTACACCTTCGGCTATCGCTTCAAGCCATGGCTCGGCAAACCGATTGCGACCGCTGAGGAGATTCTCGCTTATCTCCGCGAAGTCATCGACGAAAACGGCCTCGATGCTCACATTCGCTACAGGCACAGGATTGGGCGCGCCCGCTGGTCGAGCGGCGACAATCTCTGGACGCTGGAGGGAAGCCGCGAGAGCGACGGCGCGACCGTTCGCTTCACCGCGAATTTTCTCTGGATGTGCCAGGGATACTACCAACATGCGAAAGGCTACACGCCCGAGTGGGAAGGCATGGAGACTTTCGTAGGTCAGATCGTTCACGCGCAATCGTGGCCAGACGATTTGGATTGCACGGATAAGAAGGTCGTTGTCATCGGCTCCGGCGCGACCGCCGCAACGCTTATTCCGGCGATCGCCGCGCGCTCGAACCACGTCACCATGCTGCAGCGCTCGCCGACCTATTACATTACCGGGCGCAACGCCAACGCGCTCGCTGACACGCTGCGCGAGCTCGACGTCAACGCGGAGTGGATCCACGAAATCATCCGCAGGAAGGTCCTGTTCGATCAGGCTGCTTTCACGCGCCGCTGTTTCAGCGAGCCGGAAGCGGTCAAGCAGGAGCTGCTTTCAGCGGTACGCGCATACCTCGGCGAGGATTACGACGTCGAGACCCATTTCTCGCCAAAATACCGGCCCTGGCGGCAGCGCATCGCCTTCATTCCGGACGGCGATCTCTTCCAGGAAATCCGTTCGAAAAGAGCCTCGGTGGCCACCGATGAGATCGAAAGGTTCACGAGTTCCGGCATCCTGACGAAGTCTGGCAAGGTCCTCGAAGCCGACATCGTCGTCACCGCAACGGGTTTCAATCTCAACGTGCTGGGCGACATCGATTTCGTCATCGACGAACAGCCGCTCAGCTTTTCAGACACGGTCACCTACCGCGGAGCGATGTTCGTCGGGGTGCCGAACATGGCCTGGGTGTTCGGTTATTTTCGCTCGAGCTGGACGTTGCGGGTCGACCTGGTCGGCGATTTCGTCTGCCGGCTTCTCAACCACATGAAGGCCAAAGGGTTAAGCAAGGTGGTCCCGAGCCTCCGCCCCGAGGACAGCGAGATGCCTTTGTCTCCGTGGATCGATCCTGAGAACTTCAATCCCGGCTATGTCATGCGCAGCGGCCATTTGCTGCCCAAACAGGGAAACAAGCCGGAATGGCGACACTCGCACGACTATGAGGTCGACAAGGAAACCCTCGCCGCAGCTGACCTCAGCGACGGGACACTTGTTTACGGCTGAGCAGCCATCGCAGGCGCGCGCGCGCCAACAAGAAAGGCGCGCCAGCGCCCCTGTCTCAAAGCGAAACCCCGTTTCGGTTACACGCGCTTGGGTGTCGCCGCCCTGATGCGGCGAAACCCTCGCTTCTTGCACGTGTCCAGCTTTATCCCTTGGTAGGCGCTGCTTTGGCGGCGGCCTTGGCGCTGGGGGTCTCCACTCGCTCAGCGATGCGGGCCGACTTGCCGCGGCGATCGCGCAGGTAATAGAGCTTCGCGCGCCTGACCTTGCCGCGCCGCACGACTTTGACCGAGTTGATCATCGGCGAATAGACGGGAAAAACGCGCTCGACGCCCTCGCCGTAGGAGATCTTGCGCACCGTGAAGCTCTCGTTGAGGCCGTGGCCGCTGCGCGCGATGCAGACGCCCTCATAAGCCTGAACGCGCGTGCGCTCGCCTTCCGCCACCTTCACATTGACGATGACCGTATCGCCGGGCTGAAACGTCGGCATTTTCGCGCCGGGCAATTGGGCCGCGTGCTCGGCCTCGATCTGCTGAATGACGTTCACTGGTATGACTCCTGCCGTGACGCTAAGGGCGGAGCCCCAAGCGAAGCGCTTCGGCGCGCTGTTTTGAGTTGAGGCGCGGCTCTTATCCTAAAGGGGAACGGAAGTCGAGCGACGGCGCGCTGGGGTAGGATTTCTCTTTCTCGCCATCCACCGCCTCATTCTGAGGAGCCGCGCGAATGCGCGGCGTCTCAAAGGATAATCCAGTCAAGCGACGAACGGGAAAACGACACTTCGGCGCTCTCTGGAGCGCCCTTCGAGGCCGCTTTGCGGCGCCTCAGGGCGAGGTCCAAGGCTCGGGCTGACCGCTCCAGAAATTTTTCGTCGCCACCCCCTTGCGTCTGACGACGTAAGATATATCTTTGTCTGCGACATATCGTGATGTGTCTTAAATCTAAGGAGACTAACAATGTTCCATCGTCATTTTGACGAACATGTTCACCACAGCCACGGCGGCCCCGGCCACCATGGATTCGGACGCGGGGCCTTCCGCGGCTGGCGTTCGCGCGGCGGCGCCGCCGGCGGCCGGGAAGGCCGCATGTTCGACGGCGGCGAGCTCAGGCTCGTGATTCTCGCGCTCATCGCCGAGAAGCCCCGCTACGGCTACGAGATCATCAAGGAGCTCGGCGAGCGGGTCGGGGGCGACTATTCGCCAAGCCCGGGCGTCGTCTATCCGACCCTCACCATGCTCGAAGAGATGGGCTACGCCCAGACCAGCCAGGACGCCCAGGGGCGCAAGCTCTACGGGCTGACCCCGGAGGGCGAGAAAGTCCTCGCCGACAACAAGGCCCAGATCGACGCCATCTTCGCCCGCTTCGGCGACAGGGAGTCGCGCTTTGCGGATTTCGTTTCGGTCAAGCGAGCGATGCTCAATCTGCGCGCCGCGCTTCAGCTGCGCCTGCGCGGCCGCGACGCCAGCCCTCAGCAGATCCAGGCGATCGTCGACGCGCTCGACGCGGCAGCCAAGACGGTCGAGCGCGCCTGAACGCGCTCGGCCGACCACGGCATGGGGGAAAGTACGGATTGCGGGCCGTGGCGGGGGTGCCTATCTCAGGCGCTTGCGCCCGCAATCCATGACCTCTTTCGACACGATCGCTTACGCCGATCCTGAGCGGCGGCTGAGGCGGCTCCTTCGCCGCCTGCCGAGCCGGATGCAGGCGATCACCCGGTGGCTCAGGAAGCCTGCCTCGCGCTGGGCGCGCCTCCCGGCCGGCATATTGCTGATCATCGGCGGATGCCTCGCCATCCTGCCGGTTTTCGGCCTCTGGATGTTGCCGCTCGGCCTCATGCTTTTGGCCGACGACATCCCGCCGTTACGCCGCTTCCGCGATCGCGTCCTCGATTGGCTCGAGCGGCGCCGACCGCACTGGTTTGCGGCGGCGGGGCGCGCGGCGAGAACTGAGACGCCGCGGGCCTAATGGGGCGCCGAATTCGACAGCAACCCCTTGCGAAAAATCAGAAACACGGCTATGCTCGCCCCATGAATGTTGCTGCGCCTCAAGCTCAAGACCGCAGGCGCCCGTTCGAGGGCATCGAATATCCGGAAGAAAGCGTGAGGAAAAATTTTTCGCGTAAAATCCCGCGTAACCTATTGATAAGTCTCAATTCGGACGAGAGAATCCAAGGAAATCCAAGGAAATCCAACCCGCATAATCGGGGTCTTTTGTAACGAAACTACCACGAGCCAAGAAAATCCAAATGGAAGCGCGAAGGCGCTGCCGGCCGTCACACGTACCTGATCGTCGTGAACAGCCGGCCTCGAGATGGTACAGCAGGTGGCAGTGGAGCGCCCACCAGCCCGGATTGTTGGCGTCGAACGCCACCACCACCCGCCGTCCAGGGGTAACCAGGATCGTGTCGCGCACTGCGCCCCGAAAACGCTCGCCGTCGATCTCGACCACCTGGAACTCATGCCCGTGCAGATGCATCGGGTGGGGCATCGGCGTCTGGTTGACGAAGACGAGCTCGACCCGCTCACCCTCCGCTATGGCTAGCGGGGGCGTGTCCTTGTTCCAGACCACGTTGTTGATCGACCAGACGTAGCCGGCCATCTCGCCGGTGAGGTTCAGAATGTGGACGCGGTCGGCCTTGCGCGCGGCGAGCGGATTTCGGGCGCGCAGGCTCTGTTCGAGATCGAGATTCAATGGCGGAGAGGGCGTTTCCGCCGTATCGGGAATTCGGGTGATTGAAGCGCCGCCCGCGACCAGCACGATCCCAGTTTGCTCACGCTCGCCCTCGAGCTGCGCGAGCACCGGATAGGCGCCCGGGCCGGGCGGAACACGCACGCGAATATCGAGCCTTTGCGCGACCGCAACCGGAAACGTCCGCCCGCGAATCGGCTCGACCTCGAAGCCGTCCACAGCGATCAATTCGCCTTCGAGCGCGCCCAACCCGACGTGGAAGGCGCTCATCGACGAGCCGTTGATGGTGCGCAGAAGCACCCGTCCGCCCGGCTCGACCTTGACGATCTCCGGATCGGCAAGCGTGCGGAAATTGGCGAGGAGAGCGTCGTATTTGACGTCGTTGAGATCGGGCCCCGACTGGGCCGCTGACATCGGCGCCGCCATCTTCATGCTCGACGTCGACGCCATCGCGGCGGCCGGCTTCGCCATGCCCGCCATCGAGCCCGAGTTCTTCAGATTCTCGAAGATCTGTTCCGCGGGCGTGAAGCTGAAATCCGCCAGCATCACCACGACCTCCTGCTCGTCCGGCCGGTCGCGCTCGTCGTGGATGATGAGCGGCGCCGTCATCAGCCCCTGCTCCTGCAGCCCCTGATGCGAGTGCATCCAGAACGTGCCGCCGAAGCGCAACGGGAAGTCATAGTCCGCGCTGCCGCCCGCGGGAATCGGAGGTCCGGAAATCCCCGGCACCCCGTCCTGCCGCCAGGGCGGCGTCAGCCCGTGCCAATGGATCAGGCTCGGTTCGCCGATGCCGTTTTCGACCCGGACCCGAAAGGGCTTGCCGACCTCGGTCGTGAGGCCAAAGGTCCCGTTTGGCTGCTGGATGGCGTAGACCGACGCCGTCCTGCCGTTCACTTCGATATCGCGCCGCTCAAGCCGCAGGATCGTCGGCGCCGCTCCGGCGCCGTCCGCCGAGTTTTGCGCCCGGGCGAGGATCGCGGGCACCGCCAAGCTTGAAACGCCGCCCGCAAGAAGTGCGCGTCGGGATAGCATGGGAAGCCTCCTCAGGAGAGCACGCGGATGGACACTATCAACGGTCTAGTCCGAGTGGAACGTGTAGCGACCGGAGATTGCCGGCGAATGACGGAAGCGGTGCGGTCAACATCTCCGAGGGTCGGCGAGGCGACGAGGGCTGAATGGCGTCCGCGGCGTCGGACGGCGTCATTTGCTCACGCCAAAAGCCCTTGCGGCGATTGACTTCACGCCCTTTGTGACCCATTTCTAAGGTCCGCAGGACTTATGGCTCTGGTCGGGGGGGATAACGCGTGCGTCCATGAGGGGCGGCGCGACCTCAAACGCTAATAACAGGAGAGTAGCTATTCGTCGACCTATGAAGGCAACAGCGGCCCCGGAGAAGGGCGGGCCGCGCACCAATCGCGACATTCGCGCCGTTCAAGTCCAACTTATTGACGCCGAGGGGACAAATCGCGGCGTCATCAATCTTTCAGACGCCCAGCAGCTCGCCGACGAGGCCTCGCTCGATCTGGTCGAAATCGTCCCCAACGCCACCCCGCCGGTCTGTAAGATCCTCGATTTCGGGAAATATCGCTTTCTCGAGCAGAAGAAGTCCTCCGAGGCGCGCAAGCGTCAAAAGGTGGTCGAGGTCAAGGAGATCAAGCTGAGGCCGGGGATCGACGACCACGACTACGAAGTGAAGATGCGCTCGGTGCGCCGGTTCTTCGACGAGGGCGACAAGGTCAAGGTGACGCTGCGTTTTCGCGGCCGTGAAATGGCGCACCAGGACATTGGCTACAAGCTTTTGCAGCGCGTCAAGGTCGAAACGGCGCCAATCGCCAAGGTCGAGGCTGAGCCGTTGATGGAAGGCCGCCAGATGACCATGGTGCTCGCGCCGAAATAGCGCGCGTCACGCCCTTTTGAACGTCCCGGACAGGAAATAACCGTCTCCGAATTGACAATGAGGGGCTGGGGCGCTCATAAATGGGGCATACCTGACATAAGGCCGCTTTTGGCGGCCTGAATTTTTTGGGCCGGCGCCGAATCGAGACGCAGCGCCCGGGGATAGAGCCTTGACGACTGCGCAGACTTACGCTGATGCCTCCACGACCAGCGCTCGGGGGGTGGAAACGGCGACGGTTGGCGTCCTGATCGCGCTCAGCGCCTCGCACATGCTCAACGACGTGATGCAGTCGCTGGCGCCGGCGCTCTATCCGGTCTTCCATCAGCGGTTCGAGCTGAGCTTCTTCCAGATCGGCCTCATTACTTTCGTTTTCCAGCTCACCGCCTCCTTCCTTCAGCCCCTGATCGGGATGCGGCTGGACAAGCGGCCGCTGAATTTCATCCTGCCATCGGGCATGGCTTTCACGCTGGTCGGCCTGGTGCTGCTGGCTTTCGCCAATTCCTATTTGCTGATTCTGCTCTCGGTGGCGGTGGTCGGCATCGGCAGCGCCGTCTTCCACCCCGAGGCGTCGCGCGTCGCCCGCGCGGCGTCAGGCGGCCGGCACGGGTTCGCGCAGAGCCTGTTCCAGGTGGGCGGGAACTTTGGGCAATCCTTGGGGCCGCTGCTCGCGGCCTTCATCGTCGTGCCCTTCGGCCAGCATTCGGTGCTAATCTTCACGGCGCTGGCGTTGGCGGCGGTCGTCATTCTGACCGGCGTCAGCCGTTGGTATGCCGCCGTTCGCGCTCGGCCTCGCAAGGCCGCCGTGGCCACAGGGCCGGCCCATCCGTCCCGCGTCGTGCGGCGCACCCTTTTTGTGCTGATCGTGATGCTGTTCTCGAAGGTGCTCTACCTCTCGAGCCTCAACAGCTATTACACGTTCTATCTGATCCAGACTTTCGGCGTGTCGATTCAGACCTCACAGGTGCTTCTGTTCGTATTCCTGGCCTCCGTCGCCGCAGGCACGTTCCTCGGCGGCCCGCTGGTCGATCGGTTTGGCGCGAAGTTTGTGATCTGGGGCTCGATCCTTGGCGTTCTGCCCTTCACCCTGCTCTTGCCCCATCTCGGGCTTCTGGGCACGGTGATCAATTCCATTGCGATTGGCCTCATCATCTCGTCGGCCTTCTCGGCGATGATCGTCTATGCGCAGGAATTGACCCCCGGCAATGTCGGCGCAGTGGCCGGGCTGTTCTTCGGCCTGAGCTTCGGCCTCGGCGGGGTCGGCGCGGCGCTGCTCGGCATGCTGGCGGACAAGACGAGCCTCACCTTCGTCTATCAGGTCTGCGCCTTCCTTCCGGCGGTCGGCCTGTTGGGCGGCTTCCTGCCCTCCGCGCCCGGCAAGGCCGTCGTCACGAAGACGGCTTGAGGCGCGACGCGTTCGCGCCGCCGCCTTTCAGGAAAGCCTGAGCAAATCATAGGCTTATAGGGATCGAGCGTCTCGGCGGGCGCGTCGATGACGTTCGCGCGCCCGCGGCCGCCATTCTGCGGCCATATTCGCGGCGCTTCGTGAGAATGAACGTTCATTCTCATGGGCCAGGACATGTCGGTAACTTCGGTTTCGGTAGGACGTCGGCCCGTCGAAGTCGAGCGACGCCAGCGAATTCTGGAAGCGGCCGAGCACGCTTTCGTCCGCCATGGCTTCCATGCGACGACGATGCAGCATGTGGCCGACGAAGTCGGCACGAGCGCCGGCAATCTTTACCGCAGCTTCCCGTCCAAAGAAGCGATCGTCGAGGGCCTGTGCGAGCTCGATCAGGCTGAGTTGGCCCAGGCCTTCGCCGAGCTCATGGCCGACAATCGTCATATTATGGAGGCCGTCTGCTGCGGCATGCGCAAGCATGTGCTCGCGAAGCCGCCCGAGAAAGCCCGGCTGCTGATCGAGATCTGGGCGGAGGCCGGGCGCAATCCGCGGGTGGCCGCGATGACACGCGCGATCGACGCCGAAGTGCTCGCGCGCCTGGAAGGGCTCATCGATGCGGCGAAGGCCGGCGGCGTGGCGTCGCCTGAGCTCAACTCCCATTTTGGCGCGCGGTTCTTCCTCACCTTTGTCGCGGGTCTCTTCAAGCGAATCGCGCTGGAAGCCGATTTCGATCCTGAAGCGGAGACGCCGATGGCGCTCGGCGTGCTTAAGGCCTTGTTCACCGGGGCGCTGCGCCCCGAGCCGGGCGCGGAGACCCAATGATGCGACGGACCCTGATCATCGTCGTCGCGGCTGCCGCGGCCACGCTTGGCGGCGCCTGGGCGGCGAGCGCCATCGCTCCATGCGCTCTGCCGCGCGCGCTGAGCGACAAGATTGCCCCGGGCAAAGCCGCCGCCTGCCCGGCCCCGGTTCAATCCGCGGCTGATCAGCCACGCGCGGTCGAGCCCCCGGCGGTCAGCATCGTCTCCGCGGCCAGGCGCGAATTCGTAGATCGGCTGTTCGTCTCCGGCACCCTGGTGGCGCGCGAGGAAGCGCAGGTCGCGGCCCGCATCGATGGGCTCGCAATCGTCGAACTCGACGCCGAGGACGGCGACCGGGTGAAGGAGGGCCAGGTGCTCGCCCGCCTCGATCGCACCCAACTCGACGCACTGATGGCCGAGAACGACGCGGCGACCAAGCGCGCCGACGCGGCGATCGATCAGGCGGGGAGCCTGATCGTGCAGTCCCAGGCGCAGGTGCAATTTTCGAACGCCGATTTCGAGCGCGCGCACAAGCTCGAGGCGGGGGTCATGGCCGCCTCTACCGTCGAGCAGCGCGAGATGGCGATGAAGACCGCGCAGGCCCAGTTAGCCGCCGCCCAGAATGCGCTTGGAGTCTCGGAGGCGGACCGCAAGAGCCGCGACGCGGAGCGGCAGGAGCTTCAGGTGCGTATCGGCCGGACGGAGGTGAAGGCGCCCGTCGCCGGAATTGTCAGCCGCCGGTCGGCAAAACTTGGCGCCTCCGCCTCGACCTCAGGCGAGCCGCTGTTTCGCATCATCGAGGACGGAGCGATCGATCTCGAGGCCGACGTGCCCGAGCAGACGCTTGCCCGCCTCGGCGTCGGCATGCCGGCGGAATTGAAGCTGCCCGGCGTCGAGGGCGCGGTCCTGGGCCGCGTCCGCCTCGTGAACCAGGAGGTCGACAAGGCGAGCCGCACCGGCAAGGTTCGGATTGCGCTCGAGGACGTCAGCCATGCCCATATCGGTGCCTTCGCCTCGGGCCAGGTCGAACTCGCCCGTCGCGACGGCGTCGGCGTTCCGGCGACCGCATTGGAGCGGGACGGCGATGAGGCGCGCCTCGATGTCGTGCGCGACGGCAAGGTCGAGGTGCGGCGAGTGAAGGCGGGCGTCACCGACGGCAGCTGGGTGGAAATCCAGGCCGGCGTCGCCGATGGCGAGAGCGTGATCGCGCGCGCCGCCGCTTTCTTACGCGCGGGCGACCGCGTGCGCCCGACGCCCGAAACGACCGCAGCCAACGATTAAGGGGCCACGCCGATGCGCCTCAACGTCTCCGCCTGGTCTATCCGTAAGCCCATCCCCGCGATCGTCGGCTTCGCGGTCCTGATGATTCTCGGCCTCATCAGCTTCCGGACGATGTCGATCACCCGGTTTCCGAATATCGACATTCCGATTGTTCAGGTGCTCATCACCCAGTCGGGCGCTGCGCCGTCGGAGCTCGAGTTGCAGGTGACGAAGAAGGTCGAGGACGCTGTCGCCAGCGTCAACGGCGTCTGGCACGTCGTTTCGACCGTCACCGACGGATCGTCATCGACAATCGTGCAATTCACGGTCGGGTCGGTCGACGTCGACCGCGCGCTCAACGACGTGAAGGATCAGATCGCCAAGATCCGCACCGATCTGCCGCGCACCATCGACGAGCCGATCATCAGTCGCATCGATATCGAAGGTCTGCCGATCGTCACCTACGCCGCCTCGGCGCCAGGGCTCTCGGTCGAGCAACTGTCGTGGCTCATCGACGACACGGTCGCGCGCGACCTGCAAAGCATCCACGGCGTCGGCGAGGTCAAGCGCTTCGGCGGCGTCGATCGCGAGATCCGAGTCGCGCTCGACCCGGAGAAGCTGCTGGCTCTCGGGGTCACCGCGGCGACGGTCAACGAGCAGGTGCGGGCCGACAATGTCGATCTCGGCGGCGGCCGTGGCGAGCTTGCCGGCCAGGAGCAGGCGATCCGGACGCTTGCGGGCGCGCGAACGCTGGAAGACCTGGCGGCGCTGCCGATCGCTCTGCCGGGCGGGCGCAGGGTTCGGCTTGACGAACTCGCGACCGTAACCGACGGCGCGGCGGAGCCACGCACCTTCACGCGCCTGTTCGATCAGCCGATCGTCGCTTTCGGCGTGACCCGCGCCAAAGGCGCAAGCGACGTGACCGTCGACGCTCTTATCGAGAAGCGGCTGGAGAAAATCGCGGCGGCCCACCCGGAGGTGAAATTCACCAAGGTCGACACCCAGGTCGACAGCGAGGTCGGCAATTATCATTCGACCATGGAGACGCTGATCGAGGGCGCGGCTCTAGCCGTCCTGGTCGTGTTCATCTTCCTGCGCGACTTTCGGGCCACGCTCGTCACCGCCATCGCGCTGCCGCTTTCAATTTTCCCGACCTTCTGGGTCATGGACGCGATCGGCTTCTCGCTGAACCTCGTGAGCCTGCTCGCCATCACGCTCGTGACCGGAATTCTGGTGGACGACGCAATCGTCGAGATCGAGAACATCGTCCGCCACATGCGCATGGGCAAGTCGGCCTATCGCGCCTCGCTCGAGGCCGCAGACGAGATCGGGCTTGCGGTGATCGCAATCTCGCTATCGATCGCGGCGATCTTCTCGCCGGTGAGCTTCATGGGCGGAATCGCCGGGCAATATTTCCGTCAGTTCGGCTTGACGGTCGCCATCGCCGTCATGTTCTCGCTGCTCGTCGCGCGTTTCGTCACGCCGGTGATGGCCGCCTATTTCCTGCGCGCGCCCCATGATGAAATCCAGCGCGACGGCGCGATCATGCGCTTCTACACGCGGCTCGTGCGCGCTTCCGTGCGCCATCGCTGGATAACCCTGTTCGTCGGCGCTTTGATTTTCGCCGGTTCGCTGTGGTCGACGCAATTGCTGCCGTCCGGATTCATACCCCCGGACGATTACGGGCGCGCGCTGCTGGCGATCGAGCTGCCGCCCGGATCGCGGCTCGAAGACACCGATCGCGTCACCCGTGCGATCTCCGAGAAATTGCGCGCCATGCCCGAGGTTCGCTCGGCGCTCATTTTCGGCGGCAAACTTTTGGGAGGCTCCGACGACGAGCCGCGCAAGGCGACCATCATCATCAATCTCGTTCACAAATCGAAGCGCGAGGCGTCGCAGCAGGACATGCAACTCAAGATCGGCGCCCTTCTCGCCGATCAGCCCGATATTCGTTTCTGGTTCCTCAAGGATAATGGCCAGCGCGACCTGCAGCTCATCATTGCCGGACCCGATATCAAGGTCATCAACGACACCGCGAACCAGATCGCGAGCGAGATGCGGACGATTCCGACAATCGAAAATCCGATCTCCACCGCGGAGCTCGAGCGGCCGGAATTGCGCATCGTGCCGAAGCCTCAGGTCGCGGCCGATCTTGGCGTCTCGACCGAGGCTTTGTCCGACACGATCCGCGTCGCCACGCTTGGCGACATTGACGCCAATCTCGCCAAGTTCAATGCGGGCGATCGGCTGATCCCGATCCGGGTCGAGCTTGAACAATCGGCCCGCGCGCGCCCCGGCCTCCTGCAGGATTTGCGCGTGCCAACCAGCAGCGGCGCAACGACGCCATTGTCCGCGGTCGCAGACTTTTCGATCGCCCACGGGCCGACCGCGATCAATCGCTACGATCGAACGCGGCGCGTGACGATCGAGGGCGATCTGCGTGGCGACTCGGCGCTCGGCGCAGCAGTCGCAGCGATCCACGCACTGCCCACCGCTCAGAATCTACCGCCCGGCGTCGAAATCCGCGAGACCGGCGACGTCGAGATCATGAGCGAAGTGTTCGCCTCTTTCGCCGCGGCGATGGGCGCGGGCCTCATGATGGTCTACGGGCTGCTTGTGCTCCTGTTCGGCAGCTTCCTGCAGCCGATTACCATCCTGATCTCGCTGCCGCTCTCGATCGGCGGCGCGATCATCGCGCTCCTCATCACACACAAAGCGATGTCGATGCCCGTGGTGATCGGCATTCTGATGCTGATGGGCATCGTCACCAAGAACGCCATCATGCTGGTCGATTTCGCGGTCGAGGAGATCGGCCGCGGCACGCCGCGCACGCTGGCTTTGGTGGAAGCGGGCCGCAAACGGGCGCGGCCGATCGTGATGACGACGATCGCGATGGCGGCGGGCATGTTCCCATCGGCTTTGGGACTGGGCGACGGCGGCGGCTTCCGCTCGCCGATGGCGATCGCGGTGATCGGCGGCCTCATCATGTCGACGATGCTGTCGCTCGTTTTCGTACCCGCCGTGTTCACGGTGCTCGACGATCTCGGCAGCTTCACCTGGCGCTTGCTCAGTCGCTTCGTCGGCGACGCGGAAGAACCGCACGCGCCGGCGCAACCCGGGGCGCCGCTCGCCACAATCAGACCGCGCCCGGCCTCCGAGGTTTCGGTCGCGGCCGAGTAAGGGCGCGCCACGCACCGTGTTCGGAGTGTGACCGGCGTCACTGCGGGCGCGGTTCCCTTGCGTTAAGCCATGGGCATTGTCGCAAATGAATTTAGCAGCGCGGCGCAAACGGCCACGGGGCAATCAGACGTTAGAATTGGCGGCGGGCAGGCCCTTGCGGCACCGAAGGGGGTTCGGAGCCCGCCGCCGTACGCCTGAAAGCGTTCCCTCCCACGAGCGCTTTCAGTGCGTTTATGGCCGGGTCGACGACCAGGCCCATCACGCCGTGCGGGTCATGTCTGTGTCCCGAGACGCCAAAGGCGAGGCTCGGCGGCTCGACGGAGGGCAGGCGCAAACTACCCGCGAGCCAGTCCCAGATCGCCAGGCTTGCGCCCATGTTGCAATTGAAATGAGCTGGATCGGCGGAATGGTGCAGCTGATGATGGGCCGGACTCATGAACATCCGCCCCCAGACACCCGTGAATGGGATCCAGATCTCGCTGTGCTGCAGCTGCGCGGTGAGGTAAATGTAAAGCAGCATCAGCACGTTCTGATCGAACAAGGTGAACGACACCGCCTTTCGCCCGAGCGTGTATTGAGCGAACCCGCCGATCACACCAATGAACAGCGAGAGATTATTGGCGAGGATCAGCGAATTGAGCGGGTGAACGCGGAAGTTGACGAGCGGCGTCAGCACTTCGGCCGAATGGTGCGCCTTGTGCAACTCCCAAAGCGCCGGAACGCGGTGCTTAAGCGTGTGGTCGACGAAGAAGCCAAGTTCGTAAGCCAGAAAGAGCGCGACCGTTCGCATCGCGTTCAGCGTCCAATCTGGAGCGCGCCAATGTGGCTCGGGGCCGAACCCGCGTGTCAAAACCGCGTCGACGCCGTCGCTGATCCATGAGGTCGAGACGACGGCCCAGCCAAGGATCGCGCCCAAAGTCGTTATCCCAATGACGCAATAGGCGAGGTCGGCGAAGGTCGAGCGATGCAGCAAAACTCGGCGCGAGAAAATTGCGCGCGCCAGCGTCCTGAGCACCACTGGCCGGTCGCGACGTTTCCGTCGCCAGGCGAACCAGGCGAAGGCGATGACGATGGTGGCGCTCAGCGAATAAACCGAGCAGATCGACGACGGCGAAAGCAGGGTCGCAACGACCGGCTGGAGCGGCGAGAGAAGCGTCTGGGCGAACGTCATCGATGTCTTGGCGTAGGACTGCGGCCGGCGCGGCGCGGAGCCGTTCCGTCGATTGTTAGGCTCCAAGGTTTAAGAATTGATAGTTTGGACCCGTACATTGAACCCAAACCGACAGCGATAGCGGGCTGGGGTCACAACGCCAGCGAGCCCTCCGACCGGGGAATTTGCAGCACGGCACTGTGATCCAGATCACGGCACGGATCTTGCGCGATCCTTATGTTGCAATTTGTCACCACGTCATGGTTGCAGAGAGAGCCGGCAGCGCACGCAGATGCCAATCGGCCGAGACCTGCCAACAAGAAACTTACCAACAATTAGGGGCGCAAAATGTATTCCATCCTGGTTTTGATTTGCTCGACTGCACTGTCACACGCCGATTGTCAGGCAAAAACCGCGGTTGACGTGGTCAGGGGCCCGACGGTCGACAATCCGATGATGTGCGGACTCAATGCGCAGACGATGATTGCCCGCACAGATCTTGTGCAAGCAGACGGCTCCGAATACATGAAAATCGTGTGCACCCGGGCGAAGAACGCCGATGAATGGGTGGCCGAAATCGGAGCGCGCAAGGCCGCGATTCAGTAAACGGCTCGACGCCGGGAACTGATCAGCCTCCGGCGCTACGACGGACTTCCTTTCGCAGGCGCGGTTGATCGGGAGGGGAAGACGTCGTTGATGACGCCCGCCTGAGCCGGATCGAGGGCCATCTTGCCGGTAAAGCCGTCGCGCCGCGCGGCGAGCGCCTCGGCGCGCAGGCCCTCCAGGTCGCGGACGTTGGTGAAGACCCCGTCGATCGCGGCTACTCGCGCCGACGTCGCGGCGAGCAAAGTGAGCTGCCGCGCCAGGCGATAGGGGCCAAGATGACCCTCAAGGGGGTCGCGGTCGCTCTCGGCCCCGATATCGGCGCGCAACGATTCCGCGCTCCAGGCGATTCCGATGAGCCGCGTGCTCGAGCCGCGATAGCTTCCCATGTGGAACAAAGACTGGGCCGTATCCGAAACAGCGATGATCCGCGTCGCGCCGTCAGCGAGCCCAAGGCGGGCCTCGCGCAATGCAACCTTGGCGGAAAGCTGCTGGATGCTCGCAGCGCCCACGCTCCCCGGCAGCAAAATTGCGTCGGGCGCGCCCGCCATTACCACGTCCAGATCGGCCTCAGTCTCGCCCGAATCGAGGGCATTTGCTCTCACGATGAGCACCGGCCCGTCTTGTTTGCCGCTCGCCTCCTCTAGAAACCGCCGCGTCGAGGCTCGCGCCCCTGCCCTTTCCGCCGGCGCCGCCCGAGCGAGATCGACAATGATTGCATCCGCGCCGCTCTCGAGCGCCTCGGCGAGCTTTTGTTCGTCCGCCGGCGCCATCAGGAGCGAGCGCATACGCGCTTCAGGCCGTCAGCATCTCAAGCTCGCGCCGGCGCATGAACGCGGTTCGGCGGCACTCGGCGACCAGCGTGCCGTCCTGCTTGAAGGCGCGGTGCCGGAACTCGACCAGCCCTGCCTCGGGACGCGACTTGGAGGCGCGCGTGGCCATCACCTCGAACTCGACCCGAATCGTGTCGCCTTCGAACAAGGGCGCCGGAAAGGCGACATCCGTCATGCCGAGATTGGCGATCGTCGTGCCGACCGTGGTGTCGTTGACGGAAATGCCAATCATCAGTCCGAGCGTGAACAGCGAATTCATGATCGGCCGGCCCCATTCGGTTTCGGTCGCGCAAAAATGCGCGTCGATATGCAGCGGCTGCGGATTTAGCGTCATGTTGGAGAACAGCATGTTGTCCATTTGGGTGACGGTGCGGGTCAGCCCGTGGCGAAACACCTGGCCGATCGAGAACGCCTCGAAATAGAGGCCGCCGCGCGGGTGGCGAAGAGTTCCGGTCTCCATAGGCGTTCCTCTCACAACCTTAAGTTGATTTTAACCATGCGCATGCAATCTACGCGATTAGCGTCTACCGCCATGACCGGCGAGGGAGGACGACATGCACGCCAACCTTCCAGCGACCGAGTTCTTGCCGCCGCCGTCTTGCGCCAAGCCGGACATAGTGCGTCGATTTTTGGTCTGGGTCCAATCCGCTGACGCGGGCGCGCGGGCGCAAGGGGCAAGCGCGCTCGCCCGCGCTTACCTCTACTCCGATCTCCCCGCATCCGTACGCGCCGAGGCAGTGCTGGCGATGACCGTGCTGCTCGACGACCCTTCGGTTCTGGTGCGCCGGGCGCTGGCGGAGGCCTTGTGCCGGGCCCAGGACGCGCCGCGCTCTGTGGTCTTGGCGCTGGCGGCGGACGAACCGGAAGCCGCCACTCCGTGCTTCAGCACTCGCCCGTGCTGACCGACGCCGACCTCGTCGAGTGCGTCGCGAGCGGAGACGTCGTGGCCCAGACGGCGGTGGCGCGCCGGCCAAACCTGCCGCCTCGCGCAAAAGCTGCGCTGGCCGAGACCGGACA
>CAWCSA010000018.1:0-158530 GCA_963798015.1 uncultured Alphaproteobacteria bacterium | reverse complement strand
CTCACGCCGGACGCCGGGTTCGCGACCAGAAGCGCAGACGCGGCCGGCTCATCCAGGCGTTGAGGCGATCGAGGTAGAGATAGACGACCGGCGTCGTGTAGAGCGTCAGCCACTGGGAGACGATGAGGCCGCCGACGATCGCAATTCCCATCGGCCTGCGCAGCTCCGCCCCTGCGCCGGTTTCGACGGCGAGCGGAAGCGCCACGATCAAGGCGCAGACGGTCGTCATCATGATCGGGCGGAAACGTTGCAGGCAGGCGTTGTGAACCGCGTCGACCGGGCTCATCTTTTCCTCCCGCTCGGCGGCGAGGGCGAAGTCGATCATCATGATCGCGTTCTTCTTCACGATGCCGATCAGAAGGAGGATGCCGATGAGCGCGATCAGGGTGAGATCATAGCGGGTCGCGAGCAGGATCATGAGCGCGCCCACGCCGGCTGCTGGCAGGGCGGAGAGAATGGTGATCGGGTGGATGAAGCTCTCGTAGAGCATGCCCATGAGGACGTAGATCACCAGGATCGCCGCGATGACCAGGAGCGGCATGGTGACGAGGGAAGCCTGGAAGGCCTGCGCCGTGCCCTCGAACTGCCCGACCAGGGTCGGAGCCGCTCCGAGGCTCGCCTTGGCCGCGGTGATGGCGGCGACCGCCTGGCTCAGCGACGCACCTTTGGCGAGGTTGAACGACAGCGTCACGGCGGGAAAAACGCCCTGGTGATTGATCGTCAAGGGTTCGACTTTGCGCGTCACATGCGTCACCGCCGACAACGGGACCTGCCCGCCAGTTCCGTTCGTGACATAGAGGCTCGACAGGGCCTGCGGCCCGGCTTGAAATTTCCTCTCGACCTCGAGGATCAGATAGGCCTGCTGGGTCGGCAGATAGATATTCGCGATCTGCGCCTGCCCGAAAGCGTCCTGGAGCGCCGCGTCGATATTGGTGATCGGAACGTTAAGGGTTGAAGCCAGATTGCGATCAACCTCGACGACGATATGGGGCGAGTGGATCTGCTGGTCGGAGGCGACGTCGCTGAGGATTTTCATGCGCTGGAGTTTGTCGAGCAACATCGGCGCATAGCGATTGAGGTCGTCGGTGCTGGTGTCGGTCAGGGTGTACTGGTACTCCGCCTGCTCGAGGCGTGCGCCGATTTTGATGTCCGGCACGGACTGCATGTAGAACTTCACGCCGACCACCTCGGCGAGCTTGGGCTTGAGTTTCGCCATCACCTGCTGCACGGAGGGGCGCTCATTGAACGGCTTGAGCTGGGCGAACATTCGCGCCGTGCTCTCGCTGGGGTTTCCTCCGGTCGCGCCGGCGAAGCCAACGATGCCGGACACGGCCGGATCCTTGAGTATGATTGCGGCGCAGTCGTTCTCGATTTTCTCGATCGCGCCGAAAGCCGCATCCTCACGCGCCTGCGCCACGCCGATAAAGATGCCGGTGTCCTGTTCGGGCAGGAACCCCTTCGGGATCACGACGTAGAGGCCCACGGTCAAGGCGATCATGGCGATGCTGACGAGCAGCATCGGAAATTGGTGACCAAGGGCCCAGGTGAGCCCTCGGTCATAGATGTCGCGCGTGCGATCGAAGCCGCTCTCGAGCCAGCGGCTGAAGCGCCCCTGTTGTTCGCCGCTCTGATGGGTCAGAAACTGGGCGCACATCATCGGGGTCAGGGTTAGCGACACGAAGCCCGAGAGAAAGATTGCGAGAATGGTCGTCATCGCGAATTCGTGGAACAGCAGTCCGACCACGCCGGACATGAACAGGACCGGAATGAAGACCGCCGCCAGCGACAGCGTGATGGAGAGGATGGTGAATCCAATTTCGCCAGCGCCGTCGAGGGCGGCCTCAAGCGGCGGCTTTCCCGCCTCGATGTGGCGGACAATATTCTCGATCATCACGATCGCATCGTCGACAAGGAACCCGATCGCGATCGTGAGCGCCATGAGCGAGAGGTTGTCGATGCTGTAAGAGAGCAGGTACATCGCGCCAAACGTCGCGACGATCACGACGGGCAACGTGATGCTGGGGATCACGGTCGCCCAGAAACTGCGCAGGAACAGGAAGATCACCAGGACGACCAGCCCAAGCGCGAGCACGAGAGTGAACTCGACGTCCGACACGGAGGAGCGGATCGAGAGCGTTCGGTCGGAGACCAGGTCGACGTGCACCGCGCGGGGAATCGACTTCTGAAGCTGCGGCATCATCGCCTGGATCCTGTCGACGACGCTGAGCGTGTTGGCGCCGGGTGCCTTGAACACGAGCAGAACCTCGGCCCGCTTGGTCCCGAACCAGGCGCCTGTGCGGGGGTTCTGGGGTCCGTCGACCACGGTTGCGATATCGCCGAGCTCGACCGGCGCGCCATTGCTGTAGGCCACAATAACCTTGCGGAACTGGTCAGCGGTGGTCAGCTGCTGGTTGACGTCGAGCGGAAACTGCGCGCGATGGCCCTCGAGATTGCCGGTCGGCTCGAGAGCGCTTTGGGAATTCAAGGCCGCGCTGATCTGAGCGAACCCCAGTCCTTTCGCCGCCAGGGCCTCGGGATTGAGCTGCACTTGCACCGCGGGCTCAGCCTGCCCGGCGATGACCACCTGGCCGACGCCGTTCACCCGCGAGAGCGACTGGCCGAGAAGGATGTTCGCGTACTGATCGAGCTCCTGGACTGGATAGGCGTCGGAATGAACCGCGTAGATGAGGATCGGCGCATCCGCCGGGTTGGCCACTTTGTAGGTCGGCGGTGTGGGAAGAGACTTGGGGAGAAGGGCGGTCGCGGCCTGGATCGCCTGCTCCACGTAGCCGGCGTCGGCGGTGATGCTTGTGCTCAGGTCGAACTGCAGCGTGATCGATGTCGAGCCAAGTCCGCTCGTCGAGGTCATCGACGAGAGGCCGGGAATGGCCGTGAACTGGTCCTCGAGCGGCGTCGCCACGGTCGAGGCCATTACGGTCGGGCTCGCGCCGGGGAAGCTCGCTGAAACCGAGATCGTCGGGAACTCGACATTAGGCAGCGCGGCGACCGGAAGGAGCGTGAAGGAGAGCGCGCCGAACGCAAAAAGGCCGGCCGTCATCAGCGCGGTCGCAATCGGTCGGCGGATGAAGATTTCCGAGATGCTCACTTCGCGGCGCTCGCGGCCGCCGTGGGCGGTTTGATCGCGATCTTCACGCCGTCGGCGAGATTGTACTGCCCGTCGACGACGACGCGGTCGCCGGAGGCAACGCCTTTCGTAAATACGGCCATCCCATTCTGGCGGGCCACGACCAGGACGGGGACGCTGTGCGCCACATTGTCGGCCGAGATCGTGTAGACGTAGTCGCCGGCTGGACCGGACATGACGCTTCCGACCGGCGCCGTGAGGGCGCTCTCGCGCACGCCGACGACCAGGTCGACGTTGACGAATTCGCCGGGCCAAAGCGTCTCTTTCTCGTTGGGGAATGTTGCGTAGAGGGTGACCGTGCCGGTCGCCGCCGCGACTTGATTGTTGATGAAAGTGAGCTTGCCGTCGTCGAGTTTCTTTCCCCCCTGCGAAAGGGCCTGCGCGTCGAGCGCGCCCTTCGTCTGGGCGTCGCGAACTTCCTCAAGGTTGTTTTGCGGAATCGGAAAACTGACAAAAATGGGTTGAATCTGGGTGATGTTCACGAGGCTCGTGCCGGCGCCAGCCTGCACGTAATTTCCGGGATCGACCTGCATGACGCCGGCTACGCCTGTCGCGGGCGAGTCGATGTGGGCGTAGGTCAGGTTGAGCTGCGCGGTCTCGACATTGGCCTCGTCGAGCTTCACCGTGCCTTCGTCCTGCTGGACCGTGAACGCCTGGTCGACCGCCTTCTGCGCGGCGATGGAATTCTCCGTCACGAGCGTTTGATATCGGGTAAGGTCGGTTTGCGCTTCCTTGAGAACGGCCTGGTCGTGGGCGAGCTGAGCCTGACCCTGGTCAAGCGCCGCCTGGTACGGACGAGGGTCAATGAGGAAGAGGGGATCGCCTTCTTTCACCTTCTGCCCCTGGTGAAAGTAGGCCTTCATGATCTGGCCGTTCACCCGCGACTGAACGGCGATTGTTTCGATCGGCGTGACCGTGCCGAGCGCATCGATCGTGATGGGGATGTCCTTGAGCGAGACCTCGCCGGCCTCGACCAGGACCGGCGGATCGCTGGCCGGCGCGGCCTCGTCTGCCCCCTTCGACCGGCTCACCGCCACATAAGCCGCAACGGCGCCGATCAGCGTGATCCCGAGCCCCAGCGCGACCGCAGACCGGGCCTTCACCTTTCCGCCTCCTTAGTCTTCGCAGATTCCCCCCAGGATTCGGCTTCCCGCCTCGTTCTGGAAGACTACGCGCCGGGACTATGACAGGTTCCCTGCCCGAGGGGTGGCGGCGCCGTAAGACGGATCAGAAACGCGTGACCACGGGTTCTCGCCTCTATTTCATGCCGCCACAAGCGCCTCCTTGCGCCGCGAACCGATCGTCAGCGCGAGCGTGGCGGCAACCAGGCACGCGACGCCGGCGACGTAGAGCGCCGGCAAATAGGTCGCGAAATCGCTGCGTGAGAATCCGGCGCCGAAGGCCGCCGTCGCCGCGCCGAGCTGGTGGGCGGTAAAGATCCAGCCGAAGGTCAGGTTCGCCCTTTCCGCGCCGAACCGCTCCGCGGTCAGCCGCACCGTGGGCGGCACGGTCGCGACCCAGTCGAGGCCGTAGAAGACCGCGAAGGCGGACAGCCCGATGACGGTAAAATTAGTGAAGGGCAGCGCGATCAGCGAGAGGCCGCGCAGTCCGTAATACATGAAGAGGAGCCAGCGGTTGTCGTAACGGTCCGACAGCCAGCCCGACAGGATCGTGCCGACAAAGTCGAAGGCCCCGATAACCGCCAGCGCCCCGGCCGCCGCGACCGGCGCGATGCCATAGTCGCCGCAGAGCGAGACCCAGTGCGTCTGGATGAGGCCGTTGGTCGAGAGCCCGCAGACGAAGAAGGTCGCGAACAAAACCCAGAAGGTGCGGCTGGTGCGGGCCGCATAAAGCGCGCGCAGCGGCGACGCCATCATCGCGACGAGCCCCAGATCTTGGCTAGGCGCCGGCTGGATCGCGCGCTCGCCGAACGGGGCAAGCCCAACGTCCGCCGGGCGGTCACGCAGCACCATCAACGCGACGAATCCGGCGACCAGCAGCATGGCGACGACGAAGACGAGGGCGCTGCGCCAGCCGTGGTCCTGCGTCAGCTTGGCAATGAGCGGCAAAAAGATCAGCTGCCCGGTTGCGCTGCTCGCCGTCAGCATGCCGATCACCAAGCCGCGCCGCTGAACGAACCAGCGCGACGCGATGGTTGCGCCAAGCACAAGCGCCACCATGCCGGTGCCGATGCCGACGATGACGCCCCAGAGCGCAACGAGCTCCCACACCTGCGTCATCGCCATCGAGGCGAGGATGCCGGCGACGATCATTCCGACTGCCGAGACGACGACCGGCCGCACGCCGAAGCGGTTGATGAAGGCGGCCGCGAACGGCGCGATCAAGCCGAACAACGCAAGGCGCACCGCAAGCGCGACCGAGATCTGCTCCGTGTTCCAGCCGAACTCCTTCTCGAGCGGCTGGATGATGACGCCCGGCGCCCCCATCGCGCCCGCCGTCGCCAGCATGACGAGGAAGGTCGCTCCCGCGACGACCCAGCCATAATAGAGATTCCGCTCGGCCATCGCCGCGGCGAGCCGGTTGGAAAGCGAGAACGCCGCGAACTGCCTTTGCGGCTGGGCAGTGTTCTGAACAGCCGGCGCCGAAATCGTCATCTCAAACTCCGTGACGGGTATCACCCCGCAAATTTGCCAAAAAAATCAAAGATTGTGTGCGAGCGTCTGCAGCTGCGACGCTCCAGTCGCACCAAGCGCCGCCTCGACGCGCCGCTGGGCTTCGTCCCATAAGGGAGCGCCGACCCGCAACGCACGCTCTCCCTGAGTCGTGAGCCGCACAGCGGCTTCACGCTGGTCCTCCGCCGAGGCCATAGACACGAACGCAAGTTTTTCCAGCGCCTTCACGTTTCGACCGATCGTCGATCGGTCCAGTTCCGCGAGCCGCCCGAGCCCAGTCAGGGAAACCGTTCCGGCGCGCTTTATCTTTCGCAAGAGACTGAATTGCGCGAGCGTGACCCCCGCCGGCTCGAGGATCGAGTCATAAAGCGCGGTTGTCTTTCGCGCGGCGGTCCGAATCGCGGCGCAGTAGCAAGTCGTTGTCATGTCCGGGTACATACCCGCATTGCACGGGGCGCGCAAGCGGCAAGAGGGCAGGGGGTTTTACCTGCGGCACGCCTTGTGCACTGAGTCCACGAGACAAAGATTCTCTGCGCTGAAGTGTTGTCGATGTAACTAGGCTGAGCTTGCGGAAGGAGCGATGTTCGATGGACAAACTGCAGCCCCAGGATTTCAGCTCGCCCGCAATCCTATTGGGGGGCCCGGTCGACTACGATATGTACAAGAGTTTTCGGGCGCAGCTGAACGCCTCAAAAAAGAAAGGCGTGGTCGTCACTGAATTGTCGACGCTCGGCGGCGACCCGGAGGTCGCTCGCATGATGGGAGAGGACATCCGATTTCACAGCGAAAATTCCACCGACTGCCGGTTCGTCTTTCTGGGAAAGGCGGCGATCTATTCCGCTGGAACGACCTTCATGAGTTTCTTTTCAATTGAAAATCGATATCTGACACGCGGAACGCGTTTGATGGTGCATGAGCGAAAGCTGGATAAACAATTGCACATCAATGGGCCGCTGACGACGTGTGTCGCTACGGTTACCGCGGCTCTGCACGAGATCGAAGCGTCGATCGCAATCCAGAATGAAGGTTTTGAGAACCTGGTTCGCGGTACAAAAGTGGCAATGAATGAGGTTCTCAGCCGCGCGCCGGGCAACTGGTATATTGAGGCTAACGAGGCGAAAGCCCTCGGGCTGGTTGCGGAAGTTCTATAACTCCCGACGGACGGGACTTCGCCCTCCCTAGGATCTCTAGGGCCTCAGGAATGCGCCGTCCAACAGGAATCAAGCCTCGGCTTCGCCTGACAGGCGCGCGGCCAGGGACTCGAGCCTCGAGCCGAGTTGGTCGAGGGTCGAAGCGAGAGCGTTGGCGCGCTCATCGGAATCGTCGGAACGCTTGCGCTGGGTCGTCGCCTCATCGCGCGCTTCGGCCAGATTGTCGGCGAGGGTCAATGCGGCCATGATGACGAGACGCTGGTCGCCGATCTCGCCGAACGTCTTGCGCATTTCGCCGATCTTCTCATCGATCGTGCCGGCCAGCGATTCGAGCCGCGCTTCTTCGCCCTCGTTGCAGGCGAGACGATACTTGCGCCCGTCGATGGTGACCGAAACCTGTGACATCGCGCGCGCCTTCTCCACAGGCGGACTGGCCTTAATCTTCCGAGTCCAGCGCCGATTTGCCGAGCGCGCGCTCAATCGCCTGGGCCGCATGGGCGAGCCGCTTGGCTGCTTCGGCGTTGGCGGATTCGAGCGTGCGCGACCTGTCGACGGCGGCGTCGAGTTCGACCGCAAGCCGCGAGCGATCGTCTTGCATCAGCGCGAATTCCTCTTGCGTGGTTGCGCGCGCTTCGTCGTGCCGCATGCGCATGTCCGTCGCCCATTCGAGCGCTTCGACCGCGGAGGCGAGACGTTTGAGCGAGGTCTCAAGCGAATCCATGGAGGTGTTGATTCCATCCATTGCAGGGTTTTGTTTACGCGATGCTTGAACGGGACGTCAACGCAGGCTTGAGCCGCAATTGACAGGTTCCTGCGACCGCCCCTAATTGACGCGCCCGTTCCGTCCGGGGTCGAAATCACGGCCCGAGCTCGGAACTCCGAAATTGCCGGCGCCCATTTCTTGAGGAGACCTCCGATGGCGACAACGACCATGTCCCCCGCTGCGACAAGCGTGTCTCATGACGCGATGGCCAATGCGATCCGCTTTCTCGCCCTCGATGCTGTGGAGAAGGCCAAGAGTGGTCACGCCGGCCTGCCAATGGGCGCGGCCGATGTCGCGACCGTCCTCTGGCGTGATGTGCTCAAATTCGACGCGTCCGATCCCCATTGGCCTGATCGCGACAGGTTCGTCCTGTCGGCCGGTCACGGCTGCATGCTGCTTTACAGCTTGCTCTTTCTCACCGGCGTCGGCGGCGCGAAGGGACTGGGCATCGATGACCTCAAGCAGTTTCGGCAGGTTGGCTCGAGGACGCCCGGGCACCCGGAATATTGGTGCGCGCCGGGCGTCGAGACGACGACTGGCCCGCTGGGGCAGGGGATTGCGACTTCGGTTGGCCTGGCGGTCGCCGAGCGCATGCTGGCGGCGCGCTTTCCTGGAATCGTCGACCACCACACCTACGTCCTCGCCTCCGACGGCGACCTGATGGAAGGCGTGAGCCAGGAGTCGATTGGCATCGCCGGCCATCTCAAGCTGTCGAAGCTCATCGTCTTCTGGGACGACAACGGGATCACGATCGACGGGAAGCGCACGCTGGCCGACAACGTGGATCAGGTCGCGCGCTTCCAGTCGGCGGGCTGGAATTCGATGCACATCGACGGGCACGACCCCAAGGCGATCCTCGACGCCATCCATGCGGCGCAGAATTCCGACAAGCCGACGATGATCGGCTGCAAGACGACCATTGGCTTCGGCCTGCCAACCCATGCGGGAACCCAGAAGGCGCACAGCGACGCGCAGGGGCCGAGCGAGATCGCCGGCGCGCGCAAGACCCTGAACTGGCCCTATGAGCCGTTCGTTATCCCCGACGATATTCTCGCCGCCTGGCGCACCGTGGGATCTCGCAGCTCAGCAAAGCGCGAAGCGTGGAACCAGGCGGTCGAGGCGCTCGACCCCAAGCTGCGCGCCGAATTCGAACGACGCGTGCGCGGCGATCTGCCAGAGGATCTGGATCAAGTCATCGATGCCTACAAGAAGAAGCTTGCCGACCAGAAGCCAGAAGCCGCAACCCGCAAGGCGGGGCAAGCGGCGCTCGACGTCATCGGGGCCGCCTTGCCTGAGCTCGTGACCGGCTCGGCCGACTTGACCCCGTCGAACAACACCAAGTTCACGGACGAGAAGGAAATACAGGGCGACGACTTCTCCGGACGCTATATCCACTGGGGCATCCGCGAACACGGGATGATTGCGGCCTGCAACGGCATCGCGATTCATGGCGGCTTTATCCCTTCGGGAGCGTCGTTCTTCTGCTTCACCGACTATTGCCGTCCCTCGCTGAGGCTTTCGGCTCTGATGGGGATCAGAGTCGTGAACGTGTTCACCCACGATTCGATCGGCCTTGGCGAGGACGGTCCGACCCATCAACCCGTCGAGCATCTGGCGGCGATGCGGGCGATGCCGAACTTCTATATGTGGCGCCCGGCCGACAGCATTGAAACGGTCGAGTGCTGGCAGGCGGCGCTCGAGCGCGAGCACTCGCCCTCGATCCTGGCGCTGACGCGCCAGTCCATGCCGGCGGTTCGGCTGACCCATGTGGAAGAGAACTTGTGCGCGCGCGGCGGCTACGAGGTGTCTCCGGCGTCGGGGGAAGCCCAAGTGTCGATCTTCGCTTCCGGCTCCGAAGTGTCGATGGCTGTCGCCGCGCAGGCGCAACTGAAGGAGAAGGGCGTGGCCGCCCGGGTGGTGTCGATGCCCTGCTTCCCGGCCTTCTTCGAGCAGCCGGAAGATTATCGCCGCTCGGTCATCGGCAACGCGAAGGTGAAGGTCGGCGTCGAGGCCGCGGTGCGGTTCGGATGGGACGCGATCATCGGCGATGGCCCCTTCATCGGCATGAAGAGCTTCGGCGAGAGCGGACCCTATAAAGCCGTCTACCAGCATTTCGGGATCACGGTCGAAGCGGTGGTCGAGGCGGCGCTCAGCAGGCTCCGCGCCTGAAGCTCCTCTTTTCGATCGAACGGGCAGGCGCTCCAGCGGCTGCCCACGAGGTTGCTTAGATGTCGGCTCGTGACCAAACGATCGTGGGCTCCTACGCTATCGCGGGTGGGAAAGAGGGCAAGCAGCGGCTGGACCTGCTTTCAGCCACCATGCGGGCGACGACGCTCGAGCTTCTCGACAGCGCCGGGCTCAAAAGCGGCGATCGGTGCCTGGACGCCGGTTGCGGAGGCGGTCATGTCGCGCTCGACATGGCCCGCATTGTCGGGCCGACAGGCCACGTTACCGCGGTCGACTTCGATCCCCATGTCCTTGAGTTCGCGCGTGCGGACGCCAAAGAGGCGAAGGCGGGCAACGTCGAGTTTGTGACGGCTGACGCGTCGAGCTTCGACGGCGGCCCATTTTCCTTCATCCACGCGCGGTATCTGCTCTCGCATGTGAGCGAACCTGATCGCGTCTTCGCACGCCTCAAGCGGCTTCTCGCGCCGGGCGGCAGGATCGCGATTGAAGATATCGATATGTCCGGCTCGTTCTGCTATCCGCCCAATCCCGCGCAGGATCGATTCCAGGCGCTTTACACCGAAGCCGTGCGCCGCGGCGGGGCCGACGCCAATCTTGGCCGCCGATTGCCGGCTCTCGCCCTCGCGGCCGGCTTGCACGCCGCGCAGTGGAAGGTCTTTCAGCTGGTTTACGCGTCCGGACCGCACAAGCATATGACTGCGGTGACCATGCAACTCATTGGTGGGTCGCTTTTGCGCTATGGGCTGGCGACCGAGGTGGAGATCGACACGCTCGTCCAGCGGTTAAACGCTTTCGCCGAGGACCCCTCAACCCTGGCCGCTTTTCCGCGCATGGTTCAGGTTTGGGGAACGGTTTAGCCCGTCTGAAAAGCCAGGACGCGCCTGCGTTCAGCCAAACAAAGTGCCGTGCGCTCCGACGAACCTGTAGACTTCGGGCTGGTGATCGGACAATAAGCGCGGCTTCAGTGGCTTTAAGTTACGAGGCGTCGGCGGCCCTGTCGTGAGCGCTTCAGGAGAAGAGACGATGGTTGCCAAGGTAGCGATCAATGGCTTCGGCCGCATTGGGCGGCTGGTGCTGCGCGGAATTCTGGAATCAGGCCGCAAGGACATCGAGGTCGTCGCCATCAACGATCTGGGTCCGGTGGAGACCAACGCGCACCTCTTGCGCTACGACAGCATCCACGGGCGCTTTCCGCACGAAGTCAAGGTCGAGGGCGACACGATGGTGGTCGACGGCCATAAGATCAAGGTGACCGCGATCAAAGATCCAGCCGAGCTGCCGCACAAGGCGCTCGGCGTCGACGTTGCGCTCGAATGCACCGGCATCTTCACCGCGCGGGAGAAAGCCGCCGCCCATCTCAAGGCGGGCGCAAAGCGCGTGCTCATCTCGGCGCCTGCGGAAGGCGCGGACCTGACGGTCGTCTATGGCGTCAACGACGACAAGCTGACCAAGGATCATCTCGTCGTCTCCAACGCGTCCTGCACGACCAATTGCCTTGTGCCGGTCGTCAAGGTGCTCAACGACGCGATCGGCATCGAGCACGGGTTCATGACGACGATCCATTCCTACACCGGCGATCAGCCGACGCTCGATACGCTGCACAAGGATCTCTATCGGGCTCGTGGCGCCGCCTTGTCGATGATCCCGACCACGACCGGCGCTGCAAAAGCAGTTGGCCTCGTGCTGCCGGAGCTGAAGGGCAAGCTCGACGGCTCGTCGATCCGTGTGCCGACGCCGAACGTGTCTGTCGTTGATTTCAAGTTTGTCGCCAAGCGCAAGACCAGCGCGGAGGAGATCAACACCGCGATCAAGACGACCGCGGACGGCAACGGTCCGCTCAAGGGCGTCCTCGGCTATACCGACGAGCCCAACGTCTCGAGCGACTTCAATCATGACGATCGCTCGTCGATCTTCCATCTCGATCAGACCAAGGTGATCGACGGCAATTTCGTTCGCGTGCTCTCCTGGTACGACAACGAATGGGGCTTCTCGAACCGCATGGCCGACACGGCCGTCGCGATGGCGAAGCTGATCTGACGGTTGGTGTCACCCCCGCGAAAGCGGGGGTCCAGAATCGCCCCGCGAAGGCCCTCGCTCTAACGGGACCGCAGGACTGGATGCCTGCGGGCGCGGGCATGACAGAACGGCAATGAGCTGGAAGGCCTTGTTGCTGTCGAAAGCTTGAGAGGCGCTTACATGGGCAAACCCTTCCGCACGCTCGATGACGCCAATGTCGCGGGAAAACGCGTGCTTCTGCGTGTCGATCTCAACGTACCAACGGAGAACGGCCGGGTGACCGATGCGACGCGCATCGAACGCGTGGCGCCGACGATCGCGGAAATCGCCGACAAGGGCGGCAAGGTCATTCTGCTTGCGCATTTTGGTAGGCCAAAAGGCGGGCCGGACGAGGCCAATTCGTTGAAGCCCATCGCCGCCGCGGTGGCCGAGATCATCAAGCGGCCGGTCGCCTTCGCGACCGACTGCATCGGCAAGACGGCCGACGACGCGATCGCCAAAATGAAGAACGGCGACGTGCTGCTGCTCGAGAACACCCGCTTTCATAAGGGCGAGGAGAAGAACGATCCGGCCCATGTCGACGAGCTCGCCAGGCTCGGCGACGTCTACGTCAATGACGCCTTCTCCGCCGCCCACCGCGCGCATGCGACGACGCATGGGCTCGCCCACAAGCTGCCCTCGCATGCGGGCCGGGCGATGCAGAAGGAGCTCGAGGCGCTGGAGGCCGCGCTCGGCAGTCCGAAGCGCCCCGTCGCCGCGATCGTCGCCGGCGCCAAAGTCTCGACCAAGCTCGAGCTCCTCGGCAATCTCGTCAACAAGGTCGACGTCCTCATCATCGGCGGCGGCATGGCCAACACTTTCCTGTTCGCTGAGGGCAAGGGAATCGGCAAATCGCTGTGCGAGAAGGACCTCGCCGACACGGCGCGCTCGATCATCGCCGCGGCCGAGAAGGCCAAGTGCAGCATCCTGCTGCCGGTCGACGCGAATGTCGCGAAGGAATTCAAGGCGCACGCGCCGGCGCGCGTGGTCGACGTGGACGGTGTTGCCGAGGACGAGATGATCCTCGATATCGGCCCGAAGTCGATCGCCGCGGTCGAGAAGGTTTTAGGCGAGATCAAGACTCTGGTCTGGAACGGCCCGTTCGGCGCGTTCGAGACGCCGCCCTTCGACAAGGCCACAATGGCGATCGCGAAGACCGCGGCGCGCCTCACCAAGCAAGGCAAGCTGACCTCCGTGGCCGGCGGCGGCGACACCGTCGCCGCGCTCAACGAGGCCAAGGTCGCAGACGACTTTACCTATGTCTCGACCGCGGGCGGCGCGTTCCTGGAATGGATGGAAGGCAAGGCGCTGCCGGGGGTCGAGGCGCTCAGGGCGAAGTAGAATGCGCAGACGCATCGATCGGCCGCGCGCCGGCGGTTTAGCCATGAAACTTTCTAGGCACCGGACGAAGCGACCAAAGGTGAAAGAGGGCTTGCGGGTGGTCGTTCGGTTGCGCAGTCAGGCTCGAGCGCTAAAGGTGCTCAAAGGATTGGGTTGGGAAGGCGACCTTGGCGACATGCGCCAGGACCTGCTTTCGCGCTCTTCGTGACGCTGGTCTTGTGGCTTCATGAACCCGGCCGGTCTTGGGGCGATCGCAACCGGACCGAGAGAGCCGGCGGCTCGCGCTTTATTCCCAATGATCAGTAATAATGACCTGAATAGCTTTCACCGGGTTCGTTGAAAACTCGTGCTTAAGCTGCGCCTGATATAGGGTGCTGTAATCTTGCTCGTCGTAGCTCACGACAAAATATGCAATCCTTTGCGCCGTGCCGCCCGGGGCGTAACAAGTTATTTGAGCTCGGGCCGACTCTGCTGTTTTGCGAATTTTGGTAACTAGCTCGTCCGGCACCCTCTCGGGGCTCGTAGCTACGCCGCCAGTACGAATGCGCTCGACCTCGTTGTCGGACCGATTAATGGTCTTCACATCGCAAAGGACTTGTTGGCCTCCATGTTCCGCAGCCAAATCCGGAGTTTTTCCGATTTGACGGGCAGACACACTGACAAATCGGATATTTGAGCAGCCGATCCGTTTCAGGTAATTGTAGCCCTTAGCCTCATTTAGAATCTCATATAGCGGTTCGAGCGCGCGGTGTTCGTGCGTTCGGACTTTCGGCCAATGCTTGAGCTTTTCTTTAATCGCAGCCCACGCGGCCTCGTCCAGTCCCTGCAAGTCAACCTCTCTCTTCTCAGAATACTCGCGCTTACCGGGCTTCAAAAGCGTTTGGTTAAGCGCTGGAAGAGCGAGATCCGCCGGTGCAGGTCTTGGCAACAAATCACTAAGTTCAAAGAGCCGAGGAAATTTATCACTACACATCGCTGCACTCTCCGCCGGCCAAATGTGCATCCAACACCGTCGACTAGCCAAGCCTACCGCAGCCTGATCGCGAGGCTCTGCGTCGCGCGGCCGATCAGGCCCCGCTCGTCATAGAGAGCGGACTCGGCCAGTCCGCAGCCGTTGCCGCCGAACAGGCTGCGCGCCTCGAGGCAAATCCATTCGCCCTCCGGTCGGCGGAAGAGGTTGATGGTGAGATCGCAATTGATGAACACATATTTTGTGAAGTCCAGCGAGGCGCTCACTCCGTTGCCTGAATCTCCGGCGACGGCCACGCGCTGATAGGGGCTGGGTTGCTCGCCCTGGATGAGCGGATGGGTCATGCGAAACCAGGCGGCGCAGGGTCCGTTGAAGAATCGACCCGCGGCAAGCCGGTTTTCGACCAACTGGCCGTAACCCGTCCTCAATTCCGCCATCGGGATCTTGACGACCGGGCATTCGTCGGGAGGCTTTGGCGCCTGAGGCGGCGGATGGCCTGGAGTTCCGTCCGGAACGCGCGAATCCTCCTCGCGCTGCATGAGCGCCGTGAAACGCGCGACGTCTTTGTCCTGGGCCGTCAAGCGACCCGAAAAGTGGCCGGCGTTGCGGCCGACGTAGTCCGGCGCGACCTCGACGAGACATTCGCCGATGGGCGCGGGCCGCATGAGGTTGACAGTCAGCCGTCCGAGATGGGTCAATCCCTCTTTCGCGGCCGCGCGTTCGATCGCGCGACAGATCAGCGCCGAAGGCGGCCCGGCGTGCTGATGGTCGGGATGCCAAGGGCCGCGGGTCAGGTCACTGGCTCGAAAAGTGTTCCCACTGAGTTCGACATAGGCGGCGTCCGACATTGAAGCTCCGCGGCGCCGCTCGGCACGGCGCGGCGGCTCCGCCTTCGATGTGCGCCGCGCCTGGTCGCAACGCAAGCGTCGCATGAGGCGACGTGCGCTCGGTTCTCGCCGCCGCCTCATGCCTCTTGTGGCGTTCTCGCCGTCAGGCCGCTTTGCCGCGCGCCAGAGCCTGAACGTCGGCAGTCGTGAGCGGCTTTCCGGCGATTCCCCAATCGCCGCTTTCGACCTCTTCGACCATGCACCAGGTCACGCCGCGCATGGCCTCGCCTTCGATCGACACCATCGCGTCAGTGAGCTTGTTGATGATCTGACCCTTCTGCTCCCTGGTGAAAACGTCCTTGATAACGCGAACCTGAATAAGCGGCATGGAAATGCTCCTTAGTTAATCGATGAAAAAAGCGAACGCCTTTCGGCGCCAGCGTCGACAGTCAAAGCACTTGACGCGATGGTCATCGTGCCGAACACTCGGCAGAAGCAAAATAGACAGTCTGCTCGTCGTTCGACGTGACTGTACCGGCACCTTGACCGGGCCAGTTGATGAAGAAGGGAGTCTCTATGCTGTCGCTCGACGTGCGTCAGCACACGAAGGAGCCGCTGACGGACCAGATTGTCGCTGGCGTGAAGCGCCAGATCGACGAGCGCCAGCTTCTCCCCGGCGTGAGATTGCCATCGATCCGCAATTGCGCCGAGACGCTCGGCGTGAGCCGATTCACGGTGGTCGAGGCTTATGACCGCCTGGTGGCGCTCGGATATTTGGATTCGCGCCGTGGCGCGGGATTCTATGCCGCCGCGCCTGCTTCAATCTCGACAGCGCGTGCGGAGGACCACAAGCGCAACGAGCAGCTGGTCTGGCTGATACGCCAGCTCCTGGAGCCCGACGAAAACACCTTGCTCGTCGGCGGTCCCTGGCTGCCGCGAGCGTGGCTCGATGAGGCGGGAATCCGGCAAACTCTCAGCGCGCTCGCGCGGAAGAACGGGGCGCATCATCTCGAATACGGCAATCCGTTCGGCTATCTGCCGCTTCGCGAGCAGCTTTCCCGCATGCTGGCGTCCCTGGGCATCGCTGCGGATGCTGGGCAAATCCTCCTGACGCATGGGGCAAGTCAGGCCCTTGACCTCGTGATCCGATACTTCCTGAAGCCGGGCGACACAGTTCTGGTCGACGATCCCGGCTACTATAATTTGTACGGCAGTCTGAGATTGCATGGCGCGCAGATGCTCGCAGTTCCGCGTGATCGCGACGGACCGGACCTTTCGGTTCTCGACGACCTGGCGGCGGCGCATCGGCCGAAACTCTACTTCACGCAATCGGCGATGCAGAATCCGACCGGCGCCGACATCAGTCCGCACAAGGCGTTCCGATTGCTGCAGATCGCGGACAGGCGCGATTTCACCATCATCGAGGATGACATCTTCAGCGATCTCCAGGTGAAGCCCACAGCGCGGCTCGCGGGTCTCGATCAGTTGTCGCGCGTCGTCTACGTGCGCAGCTTTTCGAAAACGCTTTCGGGCAGCTTGCGGGTCGGATTCATCGCAACGTCTGCGCGCCTGATGCAGGAGTTTGCCGACATCAAGATGCTGACCAGCATCACGTCGTCGCAACTCGCCGAGCAACTCGTCTACATGATGCTGGTCGATGGCCATTATCGAAAGTATCTCGCCCGCCTGCACGAAAGGCTGGGCGAAGCGCGTATCGAGGTTGCGCGAGGCTTCAACCGGATCGGCCTCGAAACTTTCATCGAGCCGGCGGAGGGGATGTTCGTTTGGGCGCGGCTTCCGGAGATTGACGATTCGCTCGCGCTGGCTCAATCCGCGCGCGCCGATCACATTCTTCTGGCGCCAGGCTCCGTCTTTCGCCCCCATCTCGAACGGTCGCCGTGGATGCGCTTCAATGTTGCGGTGTGTCAGGAGCGCGAGGCGCTGTCAGCCCTGGAGCGCCTGCGAGCCAGGCACGCCGTGCGCCCCATCCACGCCTGATGAGCGCGCGCGGCGATTGGGCGCGCCTTTCCGCCGCGGTCGAGCGAACGGGGCTTAAGGTGCGCGGCGCGCTTCGGCTCGACGATAGCGAGCAGGCTGGCGAACTCGGCGGCATTCGTACAATCGTGCTCGCCGGCATGGTCGGCCACGATGGCTGGGATGCGTTCGCGGCGAGTCCCGAGGCGCACGATGGGCTTTCCGACCCGCTCGACCGTTGGAGCCGGCGGCTGATCGAAAGTCTGGCCCGCGAGCTCGGCGGCAAGGCGCTGTTTCCGTTTAGCGGACCTCCTTTTTTGCCGTTCCAGCAATGGGCGCAGCGTGCAGAACCGGGGGATTCCTCACCAATTGGCCTATTAATGCACACGTATTATGGCCTGTGGCATTCCTATCGCGGCGCGCTTGGGCTCAGCGACGAGCTCGCCGTCGCCAAGCCGGCGCCGGTCCCGAGCCCATGCCTAACGTGTTCGGGTCGCTGGTGTCTGAATTCGTGCCCCGTGGGGGCATTTTCAAGCACGGGCTATGACGTCGCGGCTTGCGCGGATCACCTTCGAAGCGCAGCCGGCGCGGATTGTATGGACTTCGGCTGCCGGGCGCGGCGCGCCTGCCCGGTCGGCGCGGAACATGCCTACGGGCCTGAACAGGCGCGCTTCCTGATGCGGGCGTTCTTGCGCGGGCAGGGCGGTTGAGAACGAAGCGACGATCGTCGCAGTGATTCAATGTCGCGGATCGTCAGGCCGAAGACGACCGGGCAATGAACACGCCCCAGATGGCCATCGCCGCGTGCAACGCGACAGCCAGCCGCAACAAGACGCCAGGCGTCCCAGAGAGGCCGGCAAGCGCGAGGACGACCGCCACGCCATTGCTGCTGTCAGTGTGAAAAAACGGCTCAATTGTTGCGTCTCGTCTGAGACGAATCGGAGGTTCGATCAGTCCTCGGACCTCTAGCGGTGGAAGCGTCTTCTCTCAATCCTGGGACCGGCGGCATCCATTCATCCGATCTGAAAAGTTAAATCCTCGGACCCTTTCGCAATCTGCAGGATGTCAAAACTGCACGCCGCGATCAGGCCGGATTGGTCGCCGTGACGATCCAGATCGCCGCGGCAAGCGGGACGCTGTCTCCGCGCGCTTGCGCCGCCAGGGCCTTGCGAATGTCCGCCGTCGCGGCGGCGCGAATGGCTTCGCTCTGGCCGTCGAGAATCCGGCTTGTTGGCCCGATCGTCATCGCGGCCCTCACCGCCGTCTCGAGCCCGCGGCCGGCGGCGATGTCGAGCTCGAGATCCTGAGGCGCCAGCTCGATGTTGGCGAAGCCCGCCTCGCTCAGGATCCGCCGCACCCGCGCCTCGCTGGCGAAAGCGAAGGGGCCCGGCGCCTCGGGGTCCGTCTCGGGCAGAGGAGGGGCGTGCCTGCCCGCCTCGCGCAGCGGCAGGATCAGCCAGGGATTCTGTTTGGCCTCGCGCCAGCAGGCGAAGACGAGACGGCCGCCAGGCTTGAGGCTCTTGCGCAGGTTGGCGAACGAGCGCGCCGGATCGGCGAAGAACATGATTCCGAACCGCGAGGCCACGAGGTCGGCGCCGTCAGGCGCGAAATCGTAGACTGTGGCGTCGGCGCGTTCGAACCGGACGGGCAGGTCTTGCGGCGCGCGCTCGCGGGCCCGCGCCAGCATCGGTTCCGAAATGTCGAGCCCGAGGACCTCGCCGCCAGGACTGACGTGGGCTCCAAATTCGATCGTCGTCGCGCCGCAGCCGCAGCCGACATCGATCACGCGATCGCCTGGCTTTGGAGCCGCTGCGGCGATCAGCCGGTCGGAAACCGGGTGCAGAACCTGATCCTGATGTTCCTGATGGTCGGTCCATCTTTGTCCGGCGCTCGCGTTCCAATAGTCGGCCTGCGCGACATTATCGGCGTGGATTGGCGCAGCGGACATGGGGTTTCTTTCCTGGCCGTTAGGCGAAACGGTCAGTTGAACCCGCGTTCGGCTCAAGCGCAATCGCGAAGCTTATTGAACCGGCGACCCCCGGCTCCATTCGGGGTCGCCGCACTGTTCGACGGCCTCGACGAGGGCGCTGAGTCTCGCGACGACCGCAGCGTAGCTCGACAACGACTGGAATTGGGTGATGATCAGAGAGAAGGCGGCGACGAGCGTCGAGAAGGCGACCGCCGACTGGGTAATGACGCCGAATTCGATCTTCCTTTCGATAAAGGCCGGAGCGATGATAAGGGCCGGGATGATCTGGATCATCCAATTGTAGCCAGTGGTGAAGAAGCCAACATTGCGGTTGATCGAGGTAATCTTGCGATAGTTGGCGACAAGGTCGTCGAGGCGATCGAGCAACTGAGCCATTTGCGAGTCCTCGTCTCGTGCGGTCATAATGGCGTCAGCGTTGTTTCGGACATGGATGAGTCCGGAGCGGAAGCTCGCTTCCTTATCCAACTGGTCGTAGTTCAGTCTGATCAGCGGGCGTCCAAACAGAATGGTGAAGAGCGAGCCGCCTGCCGCGTAGAGCACGGCGACACCGAACAGGAGGGGGCTGATGGTCCATAGAACTCCCGAAAAAGCGACGATCGTAAACGCGCTGTTGAGCGCCATGAGGGCGAAGGAAAGCGTCGTGACCGTGAAAGCGCGAACGTCTTCGGAAATGCGCTGGTCGGGGTTTGCGATCGTTCCCGAGGCATTAAGGCGTTGATAGGTTCCGTCGGCAAGATAGCGGCGCAAGATCCCACGGGTCATCGTGTCGCGCCACAGAAGCCCGAGTCGCTCCTCGCCGAAGCGAGCGATCACGGCGACAAGGGTCAAGGCGGCGAAAACGCCAATGTAGATAAAGGCCTGCCGGACGAAGCCAGGCATGTCGCGATCGGCGATCGCGGTCATGAAATTCCGGCCGACGTAGCTGTTGATAACGTTGAACGCATTCGCGGCGCAAAGGAGCAGGACCAGCGCCGCAAAGATGAGCTTGGCCCTCCAGCCAACTTCAGATTGCGCGAAAGTTCTGACGGCCCGGAGGAAACGCATTCCGGTCGTCTTCAGCGGAATGGCCTGGGCGTCCATGAATTATCTTTGGCAAATTCGCCGATCCGGCGGGCGACGAATGAGTTTACTCCGCCCCGCGGATCACGGCTAGCGCGGGCGCGAGACAGGACGGGACGCCCTGGAACACTACGAAGAGGCGACCCTGTTGTCTAAACGTCATGGGTCGAGCACAATCTAAGCGAGAAGCGCATTCGCTTGCTGGGGAACTTACTTGCGGGCGACGGCCTGGGACAACGGGAGGTTTTAATGGCCAAGGCACCATCGAAGGCCGCGAGCACCCTGTCGAAAAGCGAAAGCGCGCTCATCGACGCCTATTGGCGCGCCGCCAATTATCTGTCTGTCGGTCAGATCTATCTGTTCGACAATCCGCTCCTGCGTGAGCCTCTCAAGGAGGAGCACATCAAACCACGCCTCCTCGGTCATTGGGGAACGACGCCGGGGCTCAACTTCGTCTATGCGCATCTCAACCGGCTCATCAAGAAGCACGATCTGGACATGATCTACATCACCGGGCCCGGCCATGGCGGACCGGGCTTGGTCGCCAACACCTATCTCGAAGGGACTTACAGCGAAGTCTACCCAGGCATCTCGCAGGACGTGGAGGGCATGAAGCGGCTCTTCACCCAGTTCTCGTTTCCCGGAGGGATTCCAAGCCATGTGGCGCCGGAGACGCCGGGCTCGATCCATGAGGGCGGCGAACTCGGCTACTCGCTTTCGCACGCGTATGGCGCTGCGTTCGACAACCCCGATCTCATCGTCGCCGCCGTCGTCGGTGATGGCGAAGCGGAGACGGGACCTCTCGCAACGAGCTGGCATTCCAACAAGTTTCTGAGTCCGGTGCGCGACGGCGCGGTGCTGCCGATCCTCCATCTCAACGGCTACAAGATCGCCAATCCGACGGTGCTGGCGCGCATCAGCCATGAGGAGCTCGAGTCGCTTTTTCGTGGATACGGCTACAAGCCTCACTTCGTCGAAGGCGATGACCCGGCGGTGATGCACGAGCTCATGGCCGCCACGCTGGAAACGGTGATCGGCGAAATCCGCAGCATCCAGGCCGATGCGCGGAAGAATGGATTCTCTAAACGCCCCATCTGGCCGATGATCGTGATGCGGACGCCGAAAGGCTGGACCTGCCCAAAGGAGATCGACGGCAAGCGAGAAGAGGGCTATTGGCGCTCGCATCAGGTGCCGATGAGCGCGATGCGCGGGCATCCCGAACACGTCCATGTCCTCGAGACATGGATGAAAAGCTATCGCCCCGAAGAGCTGTTCGACGCGGCGGGTCGGCTTAAGAGCGAAATCGCCGCGCTTGCCCCGGAAGGGACGCGTCGAATGAGCGCCAACCCGCACGCCAACGGCGGCTTGCTCCTGCACGACCTGAAGCTTCCAAACTTCCGCGACTATGCAATCGATGTGCCCTCGCCTGGCTCTGTAAACGCAGAAGCGACGCGGGTCATGGGCGAATTCCTGCGAGATGTGATGAAACTCAATCTGGACTCGCAAAACTTCCGCCTGTTCAGCCCCGACGAGAGCAATTCCAATCGCTGGCAGGACGTTCTCGAGGTCACAAACCGCGCCTGGGTCGCCGAGACGTTATCGTACGACGACCATCTCGCTGCCGACGGGCGTGTGATGGAGATGCTGAGCGAGCACCAATGTCAGGGCTGGCTCGAAGGCTATCTGCTGACCGGCCGGCACGGATTCTTCTCCTGCTACGAGGCCTTCATCCACATCATTGATTCAATGTTCAACCAGCATGCGAAGTGGCTGAAGGTCTGCGGTCACATCAAATGGCGTCGACCGATTGCTTCGCTGAATTATCTCTTGTCCAGCCACGTCTGGCGGCAGGATCACAATGGCTTTTCGCACCAGGATCCCGGCTTCATCGACCACGTGATGAACAAAAAGGCGGAGGTGGTGCGGATCTATCTGCCGCCGGACGCGAATTGCCTGCTTTCCGTCACCGACCATTGCCTGCGCAGCCGTAATTACGTGAATGTGGTGGTGGCCGGCAAACAGCCGGCGCCGCAATGGCTGACCATGGAACAGGCGGTCAGGCATTGCGAAGCAGGCCTGGGGATCTGGCCGTGGGCGAGCAACGACCGCGGCGGCGAGCCGGATGTGGTCATGGCCTGCTGCGGCGATGTGCCGACGCTGGAAACCCTGGCCGCGGTCAAGCTCTTGCGCCAGCACGCGCCCGAACTGAAGATACGGGTCGTCAACGTCGTCGATCTCATGACGCTGCAGCCGCCAAGCGAGCATCCGCACGGCATTTCCGATCGCGATTTCGACGCCCTCTTCACGGTCGACAAGCCGATTATCTTCGCCTTTCACGGCTATCCGTGGCTCATTCATCGCCTGACCTATCGGCGCGGCGGCCACGACAACATTCATGTCCGCGGCTACAAGGAAGAGGGTACGACGACGACGCCTTTCGATATGTGCGTGATCAACGACCTCGACCGATTCCATCTGGTCGGCGACGTCATCGACCGCGTGCCGAAGCTTGGCGAGCGCGCCGCTTACGCCAAACAGGAAATCCGCGACAAGCTGATCGATCATCGCGAATACATCCGGCGCGTCGGCGACGATATGCCGGAGATCAAGAATTGGACGTGGGCGGGTCAAGGCGCGGCGGCCGGCGCAGCCTCGACCGAGGGCGACAACGTCTAACGTCGCCAGAGCGTCACAAGCGACGGGTAACAATGGCCCTCTTCGGTGGGAGGGCATCGCCAATGAACGACATGCAAGAACTCAACCGAGCGGCGCGAGCGACGCCGATCCAAGGTTCGCCGGACGCTGCCGCGCTTCTCAAAAGCTACGCCGTCAACGCGGCCCTCTTCTCAGGCGCGCCAGATGCGCTCTATGAGCGGCATCTGAAGTTCGACAATGTCGTCGAACCCGAGACCGCAAATACGAGGGAGCGCTACAAGGCCGCCGCGCGCGCAGTAAGGGACATCCTTTCGGACCGTTGGCTGCGCACCAACAAGACCTATGCGCGTGAGAATCCGAAGCGGATTTACTACATTTCGATCGAGTTTCTCATCGGTCGATCGCTTGCCAACAACGTGATGAACCTCCTGCTGGATCCCATAGTCGGCCCAAGTTTCGGCGCCGATGGCCGCGAATGGTGGGAAATCCTCCATGAGGAGCCCGACGCGGGATTAGGCAACGGCGGTCTCGGCCGTCTGGCCGCCTGCTTCCTGGACTCAATGGCCACCATGCAGCTGCCGGCGATGGGCTATGGCTTGCGCTACGAGCACGGCATCTTTCAGCAGAAGATTCGAAACGGTTGGCAGGAGGAGCGGCCGGACAACTGGCTCAGTCACCCGGATCCTTGGGAGATCGTGCGCCCGGCGGAGAGCGTCTCGGTGACGTTCGGATGCTCGTTTGAGTTGCGCGCTGGAACACTGCGCATGATTCCAGACCGTCCCTCGACGCTCATCGGCGTCCCTTATGACCGGCCTGTGATCGGATATGGTGGCAAGACGGTGAACACGCTGCGTTTGTGGAGCGCCACCGCCTCTCAATCGTTCGATTTTCAGCGGTTCAGCGGCGGCGATTTCGTCGCTGCGATCGCTGAGGCGCTCAATGCCGAGTCGCTCACCCGCGTTCTCTATCCGGACGACCATACGCCTCAGGGGCGCGAGCTTCGGCTCATGCAGGAATATTTTCTCGTCGCTTGTTCACTGGCGGACGCCATCCGCAGGTTTCGGGAATCGAACTCCGATTGGCGGCTCTTGCCCGAGAAAGCGGCGATTCAGCTCAACGACACACATCCGACCCTTGCCGTGCCCGAGCTCATGCGCATTTTGCTCGACGAAGCGCATTTGGGTTGGGACGAAGCGTGGGATATCACCCGCGCCACGCTCGCTTACACCAATCACACTTTGCTTCCCGAGGCGCTCGAGCGTTGGTCGGTCGACTGGATGCAGCTCCTCATTCCGCGCCAACTCGAGATCATCTTCGAGATCAACCGCCGGCTGCTCGACGACGTTCACGCCCGTTATCCAGGCGACTCTGGGCGCGTAGCGCGGGTGAGCATCGTTGAAGAGGGTCAGACCAAGCACATTCGCATGGCGAATTTGGCGATCGTTGGGTCCCACAGCACCAATGGCGTGGCCGCGATCCATTCCGAGCTCCTGCGCAAGACGACGGTCAAGGACCTCGCCGAGACGTTTCCCGAGCGCTTCAACAACAAGACCAACGGGGTCACGCCGAGACGATGGCTCAGGCTTGCAAATCCCTCGCTTGCGGAAGCGATTTCGGGCGAAATCGGCGACTCGTGGGTCACGGATCTCTCCGAACTGCAAAAACTTCGGCCATTGTCGAAGGACCCCGCGTTCCTGACAGGCGTTCAAAAAGCCAAGCGCGTCGCCAAGGCGCGCTTTGCCGACTGGGTCAAAAGGCACACGGACATCACCGTTGATCCGGACACCATCTTCGATTGCCAGATCAAGCGGATCCACGAATATAAGCGCCAGTTGCTGAACGCGTTGAGGATCGTCGTCATCTATCAGCGTCTGCGTGAGAACCCGGGTCTCGATATCCCTCCGCGCACGTTCTTCTTCGCCGGCAAGGCGGCGCCGGCTTATTATCTCGCGAAGGTCATCATCAAATTCATCAACAACCTGGCGCAGACGATCGACGCTGATCCCGCCATGCGCGGCAAGCTCAAGGTTGTGTTCCTGCCGGAATACAATGTCACGCTTGCCGAGCGCTGCATTCCCGCCTCCGACGTCTCGAACCAGATTTCGACCGCGGGCTACGAGGCGAGCGGCACCAGCAACATGAAGTTCATGATGAACGGCGCGCTGACCATCGGGACCCGCGACGGCGCTACCATCGAAATGGCCGAGGAGGCGGGCGAGGAAAACTTCTTCCTGTTCGGCCTCACCGCACAGGAAGTCGCCAACAGCCGCGCGTGGTACAGCCCCTATTGGCACTATGAAAATGAGCCGGAAACCCGGAAGGCGCTCGATCTGATTTTCTCCGATCACTTCAGCCCGAACGAGCCTGGGATCTTCGAGCCGCTACGCGGCGCGCTCCTGACCCACGGCGATCAGTTCATGCATCTCGCCGATCTGACCTCCTATCTTCACGCCGACGGGAAGCTGTGCGAGCTCTATGGCAAGCCGGATGAATGGAGGCAGAAGGTCATTCTCAACATTGCAGGTTCGGGCAAGTTCTCGAGCGACCGTACGATCGCAGAATATGCGCGGGACATTTGGGGCGCGAAGGCCTGTCCGGTCGCATAATTTAACTTTCCGCATCCAAGCGTCGTGCGCGCAGTCGAGGGGGGCCGACCCGCGCGCATCGACGCGGATCGATCAGCTCTTCGGAGCGGTGGGAGCGTGGCGCATCATGCGCATGTGTTCGGCTCCCGCGCGCGCCCTCTCCTTGTGCGCGTTACGACTGTGGCGAATATGTCTGCTGTAAGAGCCGCCCCCACCAGCGTGGGCCGTTCCAGTTGCGGACTGCGCGATGGCGGTCAGCGGCGAAAAGGCGATGACGGCGCCAAGGCCGATCACGACGAACGTTTTGATCATTTAAAGTCCTCCCGAAAGGATTGATTGAGCGCCGACGCTCGGAGCTTCTCCAATTTCCAGCGGCCGGATGAATTGCCGATGAACGCGCCCTCAACCCATATCCCTATTCCAGTTTGTATTCGGCTTTTGGCCGGTGTGCATCGGCTCCGCGGTCGGCGGCGATCGAGACCGAGCACTCCGGGCGGACCCGGCGCCGGCCGCGCCGCTCCGTCCGGTAAGTAGAAAACGAAGCCTGCCCCCGGTCTGCCGACCTAGGGGGCCGCCGAATCCGCCGCCTCGAAATTCGGCTAACACAGGTTGCGAACAAACGAAGCCCCGCGCAGGGAGGGCTGACGCGGGGCTAACGAGCACCTTTGGGCTGGGGGGCTGGGTCGGCGCCCGTCGAAACCTAAACGGGCGCCACACCTATCTGTTCCGCCGCTGAGACGTTCTTGAGTCTCATCGATCCGCTTGCTGGCCTTGGCAACACCCCAATTGCTATCGTCCAGCTGCGCGCGAAGCGGATACCTGTGATGACAGTCAGCGATGGGAAGCCCAGTTCTTGTATCGTTTGAGGTTCTCCTCGTTCGGCGGATAAAGGCCTGGCAGCTTGGCTCCGTTCGAGACTTCATCCATGATCCAGGTCTCCATCCGCTCCTGCTCCGGAGCGACGCGAACCACGTCCTCGATGAGCGCGGCGGGGATCAGCACGGCGCCGTCGTCGTCAACGACGACAAGATCGTCGGGATAGACGGCGACGCCGCCGCAGCCGATTGGTTCCTGCCAATTGACGAAGGTGAGAGCGGCGACTGAGGGAGGGGCGGCTGCGCCCTGGCACCAGACGGAGAGGCCAGTGTTGAGAACGCCCGCCATGTCACGCACAACCCCGTCGGTGACAAGGCCAGCGACGCCACGCTGCTTGATTCTCGCGCACAGGATGTCGCCGAAGATGCCTGCGTCCGTGACGCCCATTGCGTCTGCCACCATAACGCAGCCGGGTCGCGCCTCCTCGATCGCTGCTCTCGTCGAGCGCGGGGAGGACCACGAAGCAGGCGTCGCAAGATCTTCACGCGCGGGGATGAAGCGCAGGGTGAACGCGCGCCCGACAATGCGTGGCTGCCCGGAACGAATTGGCCGCGTTCCTCTCATCCAGACCCGGCGCAATCCATGCTTGAGCAGGACGGTCGTGATCGTCGCGGTCGACACGGGTTTCAGGGCATCAATGATATCGCTGAGCTCACTCATACTTCCTCCTGGCGGATGCGTTCAGGCGAGACGGGGCAGGCGCTGAGTACGCTAGAATACGGCTTGCGCTTCGGCCAGTGTATGTGAGGCTAGACGCGAATCGTTCCCGTTGGACTTACGCCCATGTGCAACGCCTATCGCCTGGTGACGGATGCAGCGGCGCTCTTTGAAGGCTTCTCCCAGACCCGAATCAAAATCCGCTTTTCGGAGGGCACGCCCAACATCGAGGCGCGAGAGGACATCAAGATTACGGATTACGCGCCGATCGTCCGCGCGATCGACGGCGAGCCGGAGACTGGCGACCTCGTGCAGCGGCGCTGGAGCTGGCCCGGGCAGAACCGAAAGCCGGTCTACAATTTCCGCTCGGATGGCCGCGAATTCGCCTCAGGCCGGTGTCTCATTCCCGCCGATGGCTTCTACGAGTTCACCGATCCGGCGGACAACAAGAAGAAGCGGAAGGATAAGTGGCTGTTCACCAAGGCCGGCGAGCCGTGGTTTTGCGTCGCCGGAATCTGGCGGGCCGACGCCCAAGTCGGCGAAGCCTTCACGATGTTGACGATGCCGCCCGGCCCCGACATCGCGCCTTACCATGACCGGCAGATCGCCATTCTCGATCGCGCGGATTGGGCCGCCTGGCTCGATCACTCGATCTCAGCCAAGGCGATCCTGAAGCCGCTGCGTGCAGGCAGCCTCGCGGTCGAACAGGTCGGCTAAAAGCGTCGGTCGCGAGCTTTCGCATAAGCGCACATGAGCAAAAGAACGAACCAACCGGCAGCTCCGGCCAATACGATCGTCACGACGGTTTCCTTTTGAATTCGGTTGGGGGGTCAGTTTCGTAAGGTGGATCCGTCCGTCACATCCGCTCGGCAATTTTGAAGACGAGCCAGCCGAGACCGGCGAAACTCAAGCCCCAAAGAACCATGACCGCGATCATCGCCTTGACCCCACGTTCTACAGGATGATTACGAATTTACCGTACGATGGCAAGTAACAAATTGTTAAAGGCAAATCGGCGGTTGAAGTTCATCGTCCTGTTTGTCTCCCGCAGTCATAGACCCCTATTCGGCGGCGCGCCGTGATGCCGCTCACACTTCGTTAACCATACGGCGGCGTTGGGCGGCGCACTCGGGCGTGTATCACGGGCAAGGCGGCGCGCATCGCGTAATTGCGAGTGAGCCGCCAAATAATACGCAGGTCGTCTTCGTCCTAACGGAAGATTAACCTTGAAGCCCTAATGCGTTGATACCCATGGGGTCCCATGCTATCCCACGCTGTCCCGTCACTCGACTGCGCCCCCGCGCCGTCGCCTAACGCCGCAACACAGTGGCTAGGGCGGGCTTGCTCGCGCGCCGAAGGGCTGCCAGGTGGATCGATTTCTTTCGAACTTCACCCACCGCTTCGACGCGAAGGGACGCATTTCGATTCCAGCCTCGTTCCGTCAGGTGCTGACCAAGGACGGTTTCGCTGGCGTCTACGCCTATCCGTCGCTGGACGCGCCGGCGCTCGATTGTGGCGGCAACGCGCTGATCGCCGAAATCGATTCGCTCCTTCAAACAATGCCGCCTTATTCACAGGCCCGGGATGCTTTCGCCACTGCGCTTCTGGGCATGAGCGAGGTCTTGCGCCTGGACGCGGAAGGCCGGGTGTTTTTCGAGGAACGGCTCAAGACTGCGATGGCGCTCGGCTCCGAGGCGGTGTTCGTCGGGCAGGGGCACAAGTTCCAGATCTGGGAACCAACGCGCTTTCAGACCCATCTCGATCAGGCGCGAGAGCGCGTCCGGCGCTTGCGCGCCGAGCGCGACGCGCAGGCGCCGCCGGGAGCCTCGTGATGAGTCCCGCCGCGCCCACCGGGCTCGGTCATGTTCCTGTTCTGCTCAAGGAGGCCATGGAGGCGCTCGATCCTCTCGCAGCCGGCGTTTATGTCGATGGCACGTTCGGTGCCGGCGGCTATGCACGCGCGCTCCTCGATCGTGGCGCGCGTGTGATCGCACTCGATCGCGACCCTTCGGCCATTCGGGCCGGCGAAACGCTCGCGGCTTCGTCGGGCGGCCAGCTCGAACTTGTGGAAGCGCGCTTTGGCGAGCTCGACGAGGTCGTGAAGCGCCTCGGCGTCGGCGGCGTGGATGGCGTCGTGCTCGATATCGGCGTTTCGTCAATGCAGCTCGACGAGGCCGCGCGCGGCTTCTCGCTACGCTTCGACGCTCCTCTCGATATGCGCATGGGAGGAAGCGGTCGCTCGGCCGCCGACATTCTGCGCGACGAAGACGAGTTGGCGATCGCCGACATTCTGTTTCACTTCGGCGAGGAGCGCGCTTCGCGCCGGATCGCCCGCGCCATCGTCGCCGACCGCGAGACAAAGCCGTTCACCTCGACGCTGGAGCTTGCCGGGATGATCGCGCGGGTCGCGCCTGCGCGGCGCGGCGAGCTCACCCATCCCGCTACGCGCGCCTTTCAGGCTTTGCGCATCGCCGTCAACGACGAGCTGAGCGAACTTGTGCACGGACTTTGCGCCGCGGAGCAATTGCTTGAAGTCGGCGGCCGCCTTGTGGTTGTGACGTTCCACTCGCTCGAGGACCGGATCGTCAAGCAGTTCTTCGCCAGCCGCTCGGGCCGTGGACGAGCCGCCTCGCGCCGCTTGCCCGGCGAACCGGCCGAGGCCGAGCCGACTTTCGAGGTTCCGCGCGGCCAGCCAATCGAAGCGAGCGAGGCGGAGACAAGCGCAAATCCGCGTTCGCGCTCGGCCAAAATGCGGTTCGGCGTCCGCACGAGCGCGCCGCCAAGGGGACCGGACGAGGGCATCGAGGCGCTGGGGCGACTGCCAGCGCGGAGGGGGAGATAGGATCGATGTGGCGTATTCTGCACGCGTTCGCCATTGCCGCGCTGATCGGCTCGGCGGCTTACGTCTACGGCGTCAAGTACCGTACGATCTACGCCTCCGAGCAGCTGGTGAAGACGCGCCATCTCATCAACAAGGAAAAGGACGCGATCAATCTCTTGCGCGCGGAATATGCGCATCTCGCCCGGCCCGACCGGATACAGACGCTCGCCGACTCGAAGCTCGGTCTGCAGCCGCTGGCTTTGAGTCAGATTGCGACTGTCGACGAGCTGCCTGACGCCCAGCCCAAGACCGACTCGATCGGCCGTACGCTCGAATTGCTCGGATTCACCGCCGACAATTCGACCCCGGCCGTCACCGCCTCCGCCTCGACGCCGCAGGTGAGGTGAGACATGGCTGAGACCCCGACAGGCTCAACAGCTTCATCGAAGACGCGGCTGAAACCGCGCCTCAAGCTCCTCGATGCCCTAGCTGACGCAGGGATCGAATGGCTGAGGCGCTATCTGCCGAAGAACTTCGGCGTCGATTTGGAGCCCCCGGGGGCGCGACTCCCCCAGCCTGCGGGCGCAAAAAAAGCCAAACTCAAGGCGTTCGCGCGCCAGCTTCTTTCGACCCGGCTCGACCGTTCGAGCGCGCGCGTCCGCACCATCGCGCTTGGGCTGTTCGTTGCCTATGCCGGGATCGGCGTGAAGCTCCTTGCGCTCGGCCTCTCGCATGATCCGCCGCAGACGTTGAAGACAGCGGCCGATGATGCGGTCTCCGGCGCGAGGCCGGATTTATTGGACCGGAATGGCGAGATCCTCGCCACCGACGTCAAGACCATGTCGGTGTTCGCTGAGCCGAATCGCATCATCGACATTGACGAGGCGGTCGAGCTCATCACTGCCGTGCTTCCCGACGTCGACGCAAAGGAGTTGCGCGAGCGATTGTCCTCGAAAAAGGGCTTCATCTGGGTCAAGCGGCAGATCACGTCGAAGGAGCAGGCGGAAATCTTTCACCTCGGCCTGCCGGGCGTCGGCTTTCTGCCGGAGAACAAGCGCGTCTATCCGAACGGTCCGATCGGCGCCTATGTGATCGGCTATGTCGACAAGGACAATGTCGGCATCGCCGGCATGGAGAAATATCTCGACCAGCAGAGCCTGACCGATCCCCATGTCGCGGGCTTCACGGTCGACCCCGACAGCCTGAAGCCGGTTCGACTGTCGCTCGATCTGAAAGCCACGCATGCTTTGCGCGACGAACTTGTCGATGGTCTGGATCGCTTCCATGCCAAGGCCGCCGCGGGCATGATCATCGATGTCAACACCGGCGAAGTGATCGCGCTCGAATCGCTGCCTGACTTCAATCCCAATGACCCGAGCAGCGCTCAAGACCCGAGCAAGATCAATCGCATCAATGTCGGCGTCTACGAAATGGGCTCGACCTTCAAAGCGCTTTCGCTCGCCATGGCGCTCGAATCCGGCAAGGTCAATCTCGGCTCGCATGTGGACGCGCGCGACAGCCTGCGCTACGGGCGATTCACGATTCACGATTTTCACGCCACCCATCGTGTGCTGACGGTGCCCGAAGTGTTCACCCACTCCTCGAACATCGGCGCCGCACGGCTGGCGCTGATGGTCGGCGTTGAGGGTCACAAAGCCTTCTTGAAAAAGATGGGCCAGCTCGACCGGTTGCGCACCGAGTTGCCGGAGAGCGCGGAGCCATTGGTGCCCAAGCACTGGGGGCTTCTCAACACGATGACCATCGCCTTCGGCCAGGGCCTCAATGTCGCCCCCATCCAGGCAGTGATGGCGGTGTGCGCGCTGGCAAACGGGGGCGAGATGATGACGCCAACCTTTCTTCCGCGAACCGAAGAGGAGGCGGCGAAGGTCAGCCATCGCGTGATCAGCCAACAGACGTCCGAGTCGATGCGCTACCTCATGCGCTCCAACGCAACCCATGGGTCCGCAAGTTTCGCAAACATTCCCGGCTATTACGTCGGCGGTAAGACGGGGACGGCCGACAAGATCATCCACGGGCACTACGCGCAGAACAGGGTTTTCAACACCTTCATGGCGATCACGCCGGCCAACAAGCCGAAATATCTTTATCTGACGATCTACGACGATCCCCAGGCAACGCCCGAGGATCACGGATACCATACCGCCGCCTACAACGCCGGACGGGTCGCCGGCGCGCTGATCCGCCGGGTCGAGCCGCTCGAGGGCGTGCCGCCCATGAAAGAGCCGCCAACGCAGCCGTTCCCCATCATCGCCCGACTGGGGTATGGAGCCGACGCCGACAAGACCGGCAAGGAGTGAGCGTAAGGGCGATGAGACGGCTTGGCGACATTCTCGAGCTTAAAGACGCCGATCGCGCGCTTGCATCGCGCGCAATCGCGGGCTTAGCGTTCGACAGCCGAAAGACGGCGCCCGGCGATGTCTTTTTCGCGCTGGCCGGGGCGAAGGACGACGGCCTCAAGCATGTGGGCGAAGCGGTGGCGAAGGGCGCGGCCGCAATTGTCGCCGAGAGTTGGGCGGAAACCCCGAACGCAGCCTTCGTCAAGGTCGCCGACGCCCGCGCCGCGCTTGCCCACGCCGCCGCGCGCTTCTATCCGCGCCAACCTGAGACCATTGTCGCGGTGACCGGCACCAGCGGGAAAACTTCGGTCGCCGCCTTCGTGCGTCAGATCTGGCAGGCGCTGGGACGCGAGGCCGCTTCGGTCGGGACGATCGGCGTCGTGTCGCGCCCGCTGACCGTTTACGGATCGCTGACCACGCCGGATCCGATTGCGCTGCATGAGCTTCTCGATCGGCTTGCCTCGAACGGCGTGACGAACCTCGCGATCGAGGCCTCCTCGCACGGTCTCGACCAGAAGCGGCTTGACGGCGTGCGGCTCGCGGCGGGCGCGTTCACCAACCTGACGCGCGATCACATGGACTATCATCCGACAGTCGAGGACTATCTGGCCGCCAAGCTCAGGCTGTTCCAAGATCTCTTGCCGGAGCGCGCGCCAGCAGTCATCGACGCTGACAGCGCCATCGCTCCCCGCGTGATTGCGGCGGCGCGGGCGCGCGGGCTCAATGCCGTTACTGTCGGCGTGAAAGGCGAGACGATCCGCCTGAATTCCGCCGCGCGCGAGGGATTGTCGTCGGCGCTCGATCTTCAGTTCGGGGGCAGAAGCTGGCGCGTAGACTTTCCGTTGGTCGGCGACTTTCAGATCTCCAACGCGTTGGTTGCCGCCGGCCTTTGCATCGCCACGGGCAGCAAGGCGGATGCGGTATTCGAACGGCTTCAAACGCTGGAAGGCGCGCCGGGACGTCTCGAACGCATTGGGGATGTCCGCGGCGCGACGGTCTTTGTCGACTATGCGCATAAGCCCGACGCGCTCGAGAAGGCAATTGCGGCGCTGCGCCCGTTCGTGCGCGGACGTCTCGTCCTCGTGTTCGGTTGCGGCGGTGATCGCGATCCTGGCAAGCGGCCGATCATGGGCGAAATCGCCGCGCGTGGCGCTGACCTAACAATCGTGACCGACGACAATCCTCGCTCTGAGAATCCTGCGGCGATCCGAGCGCAGATCCTGGCCAGCGCGCCTTCGGCGATCGAGATCGGCGACCGGGCAGCGGCTATTCGCGCAGGGGTCGCAATGCTTCGCGACGGCGATGCGCTTCTGATCGCCGGCAAGGGTCACGAAACCGGGCAGATCGCGGGCGATAAGACGCTGCCGTTCTCCGACGCCGATGAGGCGCGCGCGGCGCTCAAGGAGGCGCCGTGACTGCCTTGTGGACTCAAGCGGAACTGAGCGCAGCGCTCGGCGCGGTAGCGAATGCTGCGCCGAGCACGGCTGTCAATGGCGTCTCGATCGACAGCCGGACGCTTGAGGCGGGCGACCTCTTCTTTGCTATCCGGGGTGATGCGCATGACGGCCACGATCATGTCGCGCGCGCTTTCGAAGCCGGCGCCGCGGCCGTCGTCGTCTCGCGCGAGCGAGCTTCGCGGCTCACTGCTCTCGGCCCCGCGTTCGTGGTTGAAGACACCCTGAAGGCGATGGAGCGATTGGGCGTCGCTGCGCGCGCGCGCTCTAACGCAAAGATCGTCGCAGTGACCGGTTCGGTCGGCAAGACGACCGCCAAGGAGATGCTGCTTGCAATGCTCACGGCCTGCGGCGCAACGCACGCTTCAGCGGCCTCCTACAACAATCACTGGGGCGTGCCGTTGACGCTCGCGCGCATGCCCGCGGACGCGCGCTTCGGCGTGTTCGAGATGGGCATGAATCACGCGGGTGAAATCGCGCCGCTCACTCGCATGTCGCGGCCGCATATCGCCCTCGTGACGACGATCGCCCCGGTCCACATCGAATATCTCGGCTCGATCGAGGCGATCGCCGACGCGAAGGCAGAGATCTTTCTCGGCCTCGAGCCTCAGGGAACGGCGGTCCTGAATCGCGATGCTCCGCAGTTCGATCGGCTGAAGAGGGCGGCGACGGCGCGCGGCGCGAGGGTTCGGAGCTTTGGCGGCGGCGCCGATTGCGACGGCCAACTCCTTGAGGTCGAGGCGACCGACGGCGGCTCGCGGGTAAGGGCGCGCGTTCTCGCCCACGAATTGGCGTTCGAACTTGGCGCGCCAGGGGTTCATATGGCGCAGGATGCGCTTGGCGCGCTTTTGGCGGCGGAAGCGCTCGGCGTCGACCTTGAGGCCTGCGCCGCTGCGCTTCGTCGCTTCTCGCCGCAGAAGGGCAGGGGCGAGCGTTTCTCAGTGCCGACGCCTGATGGTCCGGCGACCATCATCGATGAAAGCTACAACGCCAATCCCGCTTCGATGCGGGCAGCCTTGGCGCTGCTCGCGGCGGCCAAGCCCGGGCCGAAGGGGCGCCGCATCGCGGTCATCGGCGATATGCTCGAGCTTGGGCCAAAAGCGGCGGCGATGCACGCCGAACTCGCAGCCGACCTGAGCGCCAACAATGTGGATCTCTTGTTCGGCGCGGGCCCGCTCACGCGCGCGCTCTATGAGGCGGCGCCGGCGTCGATGCGCGCTGCCTGGACCGAGCGCTCAAGCGAGTTGACAGACGAAGTCGCCCGCACTCTGCGGGGCGGCGATGTCGCGATGGTCAAAGGCTCGAACGGCAGCCGGATGGGGCCGCTCGTCACGGCTTTGCGCGACCGCTTTGCTCACAGCCCGGGAGGCTAGGACATGTTGACCTGGCTGGCCGAGCTTCCAGGCGCCTTCCACCTGTTCCGATATCTCACTTTCCGCACGCTTGGCGCCGCGGGAACCGGACTTTTTCTTGTCTTCTTCTTCGGTCCGACCATCATCTCCGCGTTGCGTCTGAAACAAGGCAAGGGGCAGCCAATCCGCGCCGATGGACCGGCGTCGCACCTTCTCAGCAAAAAGGGCACGCCGACCATGGGCGGCCTCATGATCTTGTTCGGCCTCTTTGTCTCCGCTTTGCTGTGGGCCAATCTTGAAAGCCCTTATGTGTGGATCGTGCTGTTCGTCACCGCGGGCTTCGCCGTCATCGGGTTCTACGACGACTATCTGAAGGTGACGAAACAGTCGGAGCGCGGATTCTCGGGTCTCGCGCGACTCTTTGGCGAATATGTCATCGCCGCGCTCGCCTGCTACGCGCTGATGCGGGTCGGCGCCAATGGCGCGACCGGACTCGCCTTGCCGTTCGTGAGCGGCTTCGTGTTTGATTTCGGCTGGGCGTTCTTGCTGTTTGGCCCCTTCGTCATTGTTGCTTTCGGCAATGCGGTCAATCTAACCGACGGGCTCGACGGGCTCGCGATCGTGCCGGTGATGATCGCGGCCGCGACGCTCGGGCTCATCGCCTATATCGCCGGCAACTATGTCTACTCGCACTACCTTCTCATCAATCATGTGCCTTTTGCTGGCGATCTCATGGTGGTCAGCGGCGCGTTGATTGGCGCGGGCGTGGGCTTCTTGTGGTTCAACGCGCCCCCAGCCCAGATCTTCATGGGCGACACGGGGTCGCTGGCGCTCGGCGGACTGCTCGGCACAACAGCTGTCGCGATCAAGCACGAGGTCGTGCTGGCCGTGATTGGCGGGCTGTTCGTGATGGAAGCAGCGTCTGTCGTCGTACAGGTGGTGTCGTTCAAGCTCACGGGCAAGCGCGTGTTCCGCATGGCGCCCATTCATCACCATTTCGAGCAGCTCGGTTGGTCGGAGCCACAAATCGTCATGCGCTTCTGGATCATCGCCTTCGTGCTTGCGATGGTCGGTCTCGCCTCGCTGAAGCTGAGGTGACAATGATTCCGGTCGAGATCCTGCGTGGACAGAGCGTCGCTCTCTTCGGCCTTGGCGGCTCGGGGCTGTCGACCGCACGGGCGCTGGTCGCCGGCGGCGCCGAGGTGGCCGCCTGGGACGACAACCCGGCTGCGCGCGAGCGCGCCGAAGCCGCGGGCGTTGCGTTGGTCGATCTCGCTCACGCCGATTGGCGGGGCTTCCGGGTGTTTGTTCTCGCGCCCGGCGTCCCGCTGACCCATCCAAAGCCGCACTGGACCGTGAACCTCGCGGACGAGGCGGGGGTCCCGATCATCGGCGACGTCGAGCTCTTTGTGCGCGAGCGTGGCGCCAGGGCGCCCGACGCGCCATTTGTCGCCATCACCGGCACCAACGGCAAATCCACAACCACCGCGCTCATCGCCCATGTGCTCAAGGAGGTGGGCCATGAAGTCGCGATGGGCGGCAACATCGGCGTGCCGGTTCTCGATCTGCCTCCCCCCGCGGCAGGGCTGATCCATGTCGTCGAATGTTCGTCCTATCAGGTCGACCTCGCGCCCTCGCTTAGCCCCAGCGTCGGACTCCTGATCAACATCACGCCCGACCATCTCGATCGGCATGGCGATCTCGCGCGCTACGCGGCGATCAAGGAGCGGCTGGTCGCGCAGGCCGAAGTCGCATTGGTCGGCATCGACGATGAGCACTGCCGGAACATCTATGCGCGGCTAAAGGCGCGCGCCAATGGGCCGCGCGTCATTGCGGTCTCGGGGATGGAGTCTCCACTGGCCGACGTTTGGGTGAGCGAGCACCGCGTGATGGCGCGGGGCGAAGGAGCGCCGGCGGCCGATCTTTCGGGCGCCCGGGCGCTTCGCGGCGCTCATAACGGGCAGAACGCGGCGTTCGCCTACGCCGCCGCGAGGGCGCTCGGTGTGGAACCCGATCGCATCGCGCGCGCGTTCGAGACGTTTCCCGGCCTTGCGCATCGCATGGAAGAGGTCGGGCGGCTTGGCCGGGTGCTGTTCATCAACGATTCGAAAGCGACCAACGCTGACGCCGCCGAGAAGGCGCTCATGTCGTTCCACGACATTCACTGGATTCTAGGCGGCAGACCGAAAGCCGGGGGCGTCGAGCCGCTGCGGCGGCTTTTTCCGCGCGTCGCCAAGGCCTATTTGATCGGCGAGGCGAGCGACGAATTCGCCCGCACGCTCACGGACGCTGTTCCTTTCGAGCGCTATGGGACTTTAAGCGCGGCCATTGAGGCGGCGGCCGAGGACGCGGCGCGCTCGACGGCGCGCGAGCCCATAGTGCTGCTTTCGCCGGCCTGCGCTTCGTTCGACCAGTTCGCAAATTTCGAGGTGCGCGGCGACGCCTTTCGGACACACGTCGCCGAATGGCTTGAGCAGCGCGCGGCGGCCGGAACGCGCACGCAAACGGGGAGATAGAGCGCATGGTTTCGAGAGTGGAACGCGGTCCCGTCGCCGATTGGATGCGCACCGCCGACCGATGGCTGATCGGGTCGTTCATAGCCTTGATGGTGATCGGCCTGGTGATGGCGCTGGCGGCAAGTCCGGCAGTCGCGGAGCGGCTCAATCTCTCGACCTTCCACTTCGTCAACCGTCAAGCCCTGATGTTGATCCCAACGGCGACGCTGATGATCGCAACTTCGTTTCTCTCGCCCCGGCATGTGCGGCGCGCGGCCTTGCTCACGTTTGCCGTGTCGTTCGCGCTCATCATCCTCGCGCTCATGTTCGGCGCGGAGGTCAAAGGGGCGAGGCGCTGGATCTTCGGCCTGCAACCGTCGGAGTTCATCAAGCCGGCGTTCGTCGTTCTGGCTGCTTGGGCCTTCACCGAAGGCGGGCGGACTGGGCCGACTGCGATTCCGGCCAAGCTTTTGTCTTTCGTGCTGCTGCCGATCGCCATCGTGCCGCTTATTCTCGAGCCGGATTTCGGCCAGACGATGCTGGTCGCGGTCGTTTGGACTGCGCTCTTCTTCCTGGCCGGTCTGCATTGGTTCTGGGTCGTCGCCGTCGGGGGCATGGGCATGGCCGGCGGGTTCGCCGTTTTCAAACTGTCGCCGCATGTGCACGAGCGTGTGCTGCGCTTTCTCGACCCGGACTCGACCGGCGGCCTGGTCGACACGTTCCAGGTTGATACCGCGCTGCAGAGCATTCTCTCCGGCGGCTGGTTTGGACGGGGCCCCGGCGAGGGGATCTACAAACGAATCCTTCCCGACGCGCACACCGACTTTGTCTTCGCCGTGACCGGCGAAGAATTCGGCATGATTGCCTGCATGGCGCTGATCGCCTTCTTCGCCTTCATCGTCCTGCGCGCGCTTACGCTCGCTGCGCGAAACCCAGACCCATTCTGCAGGCTCGCGGCCGCTGGCCTCACCGTCATGTTTGGAGTGCAAAGCTGGATCAACATGGCGGTCAACTTGCGGGCTATGCCGGCCAAGGGAATGACCTTGCCGTTTATCTCCTATGGCGGCTCGTCTCTGCTTGCGCTCGGCCTCGGCATGGGCTTCCTCATAGCGACGACGCGCAAACGACCGGCCGCTGATCTCGACCATCCCGCGGCGACGGAGGGATGAGTTCGGCGCGCTCGATTCTGCTCGCGGCGGGCGGCACGGGCGGACATCTCTTTCCCGCGGCGGCGTTGGCCGCCGCCTTGGCAAAGCGGGGCGCTGAAGTCGAGCTGGCGACCGACAACCGGGCGCTCAAATTCGGCGCCGATTTTCCCGCGCGCGCGATTCACGCCTTCCCCTCCGCGACAACCACGGAAGCCGGCGCGCTGGCCAAGGCGCGCGCTTCGCTGACCCTGGGCGCAGGCCTCGCAGCCGCTGCCATCAAGCTCAGCCGCATCAAACCGCGCGCGGTCGTTGGGTTTGGCGGCTATCCGACCGTGCCGCCGCTTCTCGCCGCCTGGCTCCTCCGGATTCCGACCGTCCTGCACGAGCAGAACGCCGTGATGGGACGCGCCAATCGTTTCTTGAGCCCGCGCGTCAACGCGATCGCTTGCGGCTTTCCTAAGCTGAAGGGCGTCGATCAGTCCAAAGCGCGCGTGACCGGCAATCCAGTTCGCCCGTCAGTCATCTCCGCCGCCGCAATTCCCTACCCCGAGCCCATTGGGCGCCGCCTGAACCTTCTGGTGACCGGCGGCTCCCAGGGGGCCCGCGTCATGGCCGATGTCGTGCCTGCGGCGCTCGCGCTTCTGGCCCCGGACGAGCGGCAACGCATCCGTCTCACTCAGCAGGCGCGCGGCGAGGACAGCGCGCGCGTGGCGGCGGCTTGCGCGCGAATGAACTTTCCGGTCGAGATCGCGGAATTTTTCGCGGATTTGCCGGCGCGGATCGCTGCAGCTCATCTCATCATCGGCCGCGCCGGCGCTTCGACCGTGTCCGAGCTCGCCGTCATCGGGCGCGCCTCCGTACTCGTGCCGTTCCCGCACGCGCTCGATCAGGATCAGGCGGCGAATGCGGCGGCGCTCGCGAAGGCCGGCGGTGCGACCGTCGTGACGCAGACCGAGTTCACGCCCGAGCGGCTGGCCGCGATCCTGCGGGACGCGCTTGCCGCGCCGGCGAAGCTCGAGGCTGCGGCTATGGCGGCGAAATCGATCGGCGTGCCGGACGCCGCCGAGCGGCTTGCCGATCTCGTGCTTGAGATCGCGCAACCGGCGTAACCTGCGCGACGCGCTGAGCGTCGCAAGGTCGGGTTGGCTTAGTCCATGACCGCATGCGCCGCCGCCTCTTGGCGCGAAACGGGCGCCGCAGACTTCGTCGAGCGAATCAGCGCAAGCAGCGGGAAGGCGCAGAGCGCGACGAAGGTCATGAACAGGAAGCTGTTGGAATAGGCCATCATCGCCGCCTGTTGGGTAATGATCCCCTCAAGCATCGCCATGCTGGGAAGCCCATGTCCCCAGACCATAGAGGCATTCGGCATTCTCAGCGCGTCGTTGAACGGCGTCGCGTGCTCGACCAGCTGGCTGTGGAACATCGTCGTCATGCTGGTCAGACGCGCGATGACGACCGAGATGCCGACCGACGAGCCGATGTTGCGGATCAGCGTCCAGAGCGCGGCGCCCTCGGTGCGCAGCGCGGCCGGCAGCGAGGCGAAGGCAATTGTGTTGAGCGGCACGAAGATGAAGCCGAGGCCCAGGCCCTGGGCGATCGAGTTGATCGTGATTGTCCTGGCTGAAACGTCAAGGTTCCAACCGACCATGAGCCAGAGCGACCCCGCCGCGAGCACAAGGCCGATGAAGATCATGATCCGAGGATCGACCCTGCCGCTCAGCCTGCCGACCAGGAACATGCCGACAAATGTGCCGATGCCGCGCGTGCCGAGCAGGAATCCGCTCGACAGCACCGGGTAGCCGAGCAGGTTCTGAATGAACGGCGTCACCAGCGCCATGCTCGCAAGCAGCATGATGCCAACCAGGAACATGAAGACGAGCGCGATGGAAAAATTCCAGTCCTTGAAGATGCGGACGCTGATGAACGGCCGTGCGGACGTCAAGCAGTCGGCAAGGAAGAAATAGAAGCCCACAACCGACAGGATCGCTTCAATGATGATCTCGGGCGACTCGAACCAGCCGAGCTGCTCGCCGCGGTCGAGCATCATTTGCAACGAGCCGATGCCGAGTGACAGGCTCAAGAAACCGAACCAGGAAAACGGCACGTCGCGCCGCGTCGGCGTCTCGCTCATGAAGACCCAAAGGCCCGCGGTGGTGAGGATGCCGAACGGCAGGTTGACGAAGAACACCCAGCGCCACGAATAAGAGTTGGTGAGCCAGCCGCCGAGCGTCGGGCCCATGATCGGTCCGAGCATGACGCCCATACCCCAGATCGCCATCGCCGAGCCACGTTTGGCTGGTGGGAAGATGTCGAGCATCACAGCCTGGCTCAAGGGCACGAGCGCCGCGCCGAACACGCCCTGCAACAGCCGGTAGGCGACCATTTGCTCGATCGAGAGTGCAACGCCGCACAGCATCGACGCCACGGTGAACCCAGCCGTGCAAACGATAAAAAGCTTCTTGCGGCCAAAACGCGTCGCCATCCAGCCGAGCGGCGATGTCATGATCGCGGCGGCGACGATGTAGGACGTCAACACCCAGTTGATCTGGTCCTGCGTGGTGGCGAGCGACCCCTGCATATAGGGCAGGGCGACGTTGGCGATCGTCGTGTCGAGCGCCTGCATGATGGTCGCCATCATGATGCAAACGGTCAAGAGCCACTTGAGCGTCGGCGAGATCGTCTCGTAGAGCGGTGGAGCGGGCGCTTGCGCGTTCATCTGATGACGGCGGTTCTCGCCCCCATGAGCGTGTCGACGTAGCCGACCACCCACTTCTTGAGCCCGTCAAGCGTACCCGCGAGCGTGCGCACCCGTCCTGTGTCGACGGTCACGTAAGCGCTCATGCCCGCTCTCAAGCCGGTCGTATCCTCCTTCGGGCCGAAGCAGAACCGGAGCGGCACGCGTTGGACGACCTTGACCCAGTTGCCGCTGGCGTTCTGCGGCGGCAGGATCGCAAACTGAGCGCCGGTGCCAGGCGCGATCGAGCAGATCGTCCCTTTCCATTCCCTGTCCGGGAACGTGTCAACGCTCACCGTGGCGGGCAGGCCGACGTGAACGTAGGTCAAGTCCGATTCCTTCGGATTGGCGTCGACCCAGAGGCCTGTATTGGCGACGACCGCGAACACCGGCTGTCCAGCCGCTGCGACGCGCCCGAGCTCGATCTCAGGCACTTGCGTCGCGACGCCATCGATCGGCGCCAGCACCCTGGTGTTGCGCAAGTTGCGCTCCGCGTCGTCGACCGCGGCTGTCGCCTGCATAAAATCGGGGAACTGGTCGATGGTCGTAGCGGGCCCCCCGCCGAGCTTCACCTTGACCGTCGCCTGCTGCCATTTAACGAATTCGAGGATTTGCTTGGCCTGAATGAGGTTGGCCATCGAGGTGTCGCGGTCGGCGGTCGTGCCTGAGCGCGAAATAGCAAGCTCGTTCTTGCGATCGAAATCGGCCTGACGGACCTTCACTGCGTCTTCGCCCATCTTGATCTGGTCGATATTGCTGGAATATGCGGATCCCAGATTGGAGAATTCGATCTTCGCCGCCTCCAGCTTGCCCTTTGCCAGGGCGAGGGCGATCTCGTAAGGCTTGGGATCGATGTCGAAGAGCGGATCGCCGACCTTGACTTTCTGCCCTTCGACAACATGCACGGCGACGATCGCGCCGGTGACTTGTGGTGTGATGAGCGACTTGTCGGCGCCGATATAGGCGTTGTCGGTTGAGACATAGCGGCCGCTGCTCAGCCACCAGGTGAAGCCAAGCGCCAGCGCGGCGAGCGGAATGACGACGAGCATCACGAACCGGCTGATGCGGCGCTTCGGCTTGACGGTGATTGGCGTCTGTGCGGCGGGTGGCGCTGCCGGCGCTTGCGGGCCAGGCGCCGGTGTTCGCGCGGGCGTGAACTGAATTGGCTGTGATGGCTGTTGCCCCGACGGCGTTTGCGCCGCGGATTCGCGCGCAGGCGACTGCGGAGCGGATCCCTTTGACAGCGTGAAGGGCAGCGGTTGCGCCGGCTGGGACGCGGCGGGCGGATCGTTCTCCTGCGCCGGATCGCGCGCGGACGATGGCTTGGGTTGGGTCACTTTGATTCGGCTCCAGCAATCAATTCGTTCTTGATATTGGCTTTCATGGTCATGAGGCCGTCGTGCATGGCGCGCGTGGTCGATTCGTCGACCCCCGCCATCGCACGGCCCATCAAGTCCTCGGCGAGCGCCCCCAAATCCCTCAACGCGGGCGCGGCTTTTTCAGTGAGATAGAGACGGTTGGCGCGGCGGTCGTTCGCATCGTCGCGACGTTCGACAAGGCCGACGGCCGTCAATTTGTCGATCAGGCGCCCAAGCGTGATCGGCGCAAGGTCGAGCGCCTCGGCCAGTTCGTTCTGCTTGGTTCCTTCGCAGCGTTGCAGGCGCGAGAGCACCGCCCATTGGGCGCGGGTCGTGCCGAGTTCTCGGGCGCGCTGGTCGGAATAGGTCCTGAGCAGGCGAGCCACGTCATGGAGCGCGAACCCCAGCTCGCGGGCGGGGGATACGGTCCATTTATGAGCAAGCGATAACATAAGCGTGCTTATAATATAGTGAGCAGGCTTATTCAAGAGTGCAGTGCAAAAAAGAGCCTCGGACGGCGCTGCCCAAGTCGGGGAGTTTGCCCCCAGAAGAGCACGATACTCCTGTTGAATTGTTGACACCGTAGCCAAACCGTCGCAGTCCGCTCAGTTATTGACCGCGGAGATCGAGAAGCTTCTGGATAGAGGCGGCCCAAGGAAACGCTACGAAGACAATTTCTTGCAGAAAATCAGAAATCAGGTTAAGCTTGCCTCATGAATGATCCTGCCCTTCCGCATGGCCTCGACCGCGTGCTCCCGTCCGGCGCCTTTTGACGCTACGGACAAAAGCGTGAGAAAATACTTTCCGCGGTTTATGCCGCGTAATCCATTGATAAGTCTCGATTAGGACGAGAGAATCCAAGGAAATCCAAGGAAATCCAACCCTCATGAATGGGGGTCTTCGCAGCCAAACAGCGACGGGCCAAGAAAATCCAAACGGATCGACCGTCGCGGCTCGCTCGACGATACCGGTCTCCCACTCGGTGCGCCTCCTCAGCTTCCCCGATAGGTCGAATAGCTCCACGGCGAAACGAGAAGGGGCACGTGGTAGTGCGACTGGGGATCGGCGAGGCCGAAGCGGATCGGGATGATGTCGAGGAACGGCGGGTCGGGGAGTTCCGCGCGCCGGCGCCGGAAATAGTCCCCAGCGTGGAAGATGAGCTCGAACTGACCGACTCGAGCTTGGTCGGCGCTCATCAGCGGCTTGTCGGTGCGGCCATCCGCGTTAGTCACGACATCGGTGATAGGCTTGCGCTCTGAGCTGTCCGTTAACTCGTAAAGCTCCACTCGGACGCCGTCCGCTGGGCGCCCGCTGGTCACGTCGAGGACATGGGTCGTAAGACCGGCCAAAATTCTGCTCCCTCAGCGCTTCAAACGCCCGCCACCGGACCGCGCCAACGCTATCCTATCGCGACGACCGAGAGTCGGCCAATGCGGTTCTCTGCATGCATGATTGACATGGCAGCAGCGCCATCCGTCGCAATTGCCAATTGCACGGACGCATGAGAAGACTGCGCCAGCGCGCTTACGACTTTTGTATAAGTGACAGGGAGGTCGGCCCGATGGACGACAGGGTCAAGGACCAATCCGACGAAACCGACGAATGGCTCGACGCGCTCGATTCCGTCGAAGCCTTCGAGGGAATCGCCAAGGTCGACGACATTCTGGATGCGGTTGTCACCGCGGCTCGTCGTAAGGGCGCCAAGCTGCCGTTCGCCGCCAATACCGCTTACGTCAACACCATTGCGCCGGAAGCCGAGCCTCCCCATCCGGGCGACCGCCAGCTCGAGCAACACATCCGCCGCTACGTCCGCTGGAACGCCGCGGCGATGGTCGTCAAGGCGAACAAGGAATCCTCCGAGCTTGGCGGACACATTGCGAGCTTCCAGTCGGCGGCGACCCTTTACGACACGGGGTTCATGCATTTCTGGCATGCCTCCAACGAGGCGCACGGCGGCGACCTGATCTACTTCCAGGGCCATAGCTCACCCGGCATCTACGCCCGCGCGTATCTCGAGGGCCGCCTCAGCGACGACCAGTTGGTGAATTTCCGCCAGGAGGTCGGCGGAAAGGGTCTGGCCTCCTATCCCCATCCCTGGCTGATGCCGGACTTCTGGCAATTCCCGACCGTCTCGATGGGTCTTGGGCCCTTGATGGCGATCTATCAGGCCCGGTTTCTTCGCTATCTGCATGGGCGGGGGCTTGCCGACACGGCGCCTCGCAAGGTTTGGGTGTTCTGCGGCGATGGCGAAATGGATGAGCCGGAATTGCTCGGCGCCATATCACTTGCCGGCCGCGAGAAGCTCGACAACCTCATCTTCGTCATCAATTGCAATCTCCAGCGGCTCGATGGGCCGGTGCGCGGTAACGGCAAGATCGTTCAGGAGCTGGAAGCCGATTTCCGCGGCGCCGGCTGGAACGTGATCAAGTGCCTCTGGGGTTCCGGCTGGGATGCGCTTCTCTCCAAGGACAATGAGGGCAAGCTCCGGCAGCTCATGGACGAATGCGTCGACGGCGAATACCAGGACTTCAAGTCGAAGGACGGCGCCTATATCCGCAAGAACTTCTTCGGCCGCTATCCCGAGACGGCGGCTATGGTCGAGGACTGGACCGACGCCGAGATCTGGGCGCTGACCCGAGGCGGCCACGACCCGGTCAAGGTCTACGCCGCCTATAAGGCCGCGGCGGACCACAAGGGACAGCCGACCGTCATCCTCGCCAAGACCGTCAAAGGCTATGGCATGGGGTCGGCCGGCGAAGGGCAGATGATCGCGCACCAAGCCAAGAAGCTCGGCCACGAGGCGCTCAAGTCCTTCCGCGACCGGTTCAAAATCCCCGTCTCAGACACCGATATCGACACCGTTCCCTTCCTGCGCTTTGCCGAGGGCAGCAAGGAAATGACGTATCTGCGCGAGCGCCGCGCGGCGCTTGGCGGCTATCTGCCGGCCCGCCGGCGCAAGAGCGAAGCGCTCGTCGTTCCTCCGCTTTCCACTTTCGATGCGCTCTTGAAAGCGACCGCAGAGGGACGGGAGATATCGACCACAATGGCCTTTGTGCGGATTCTGACCGCGCTCCTGCGCGACAAGAATCTGGGCTCCCACGTCGTTCCGATCGTCCCCGACGAGAGCCGCACCTTCGGCATGGAGGGTCTCTTCCGGCAGGTCGGCATTTTCAGCCAGGTTGGCCAGCTCTATCGTCCCCAGGACGCCGATCAGCTCATGTATTACCGAGAGGATCCGAAAGGCCAGATCCTTCAGGAGGGCATTAACGAGCCCGGCGCGATGGCCTCGTTCATCGCCGCGGGCACTTCGTATTCGACCTCCAATGTGCCGATGATTCCCTTCTACATCTACTATTCGATGTTCGGGTTCCAGCGGGTCGGCGATCTCGCCTGGGCCGCGGGCGACATGCGAACCCGCGGCTTCCTGATCGGGGGCACCTCCGGCCGCACGACCCTCAATGGCGAAGGCCTGCAGCACGAGGACGGCCACAGCCATATCCTGGCCTCGACCATCCCGAATTGCGTAACCTACGATCCGACTTACGCCTACGAACTGGCGGTGATTGTCCACGCGGGCTTGAATCGCATGCTCGTCGATCAGGACGACGTCTATTATTACATCACGACCCTGAACGAGAATTATCCCCATCCCGCCATGCCCGAAGGGGCGGAGGAGGGCATCCTCAAGGGCGCGTACAAGCTGCGCGAGGTCAAAGCCGATCAGCCCACCCTGAACGTGCAACTCCTGGGCGCTGGCGCGATCCTGCGCGAGGTCGAAGCGGCGGCCGAGATGCTGGCGAACGAGCACGGCGTCAGCAGCGAGATCTGGAGCGTCACCAGCTTCACCGAGCTGCGCCGCGAGGGGCTCGATGTCGAGCGCTGGAATCTGCTGCACCCTGAAGCCGACGCGAAGGTCCCGTTCATCACCCGCGCGCTGGCGAATGGGAAGGGTCCCGTCATTGCATCAACGGACTACATAAAGGCGCTCCCGGACGGGATTCGGCCATATGTTCCGGCGCGGTATAAGACGCTGGGGACGGACGGCTTTGGCCGCTCCGACTATCGCCGTCGTCTGCGCTCGTTCTTTGAGGTCGACCGCTATCACGTCGCAATCGCCAGTTTGAAGGCGCTGGCGGAAGAGCAATTGCTGCCCACCCGGCGCGTGGCCGAGGCGATCGCCAAATACGGCATCGATCCCGAGGGACCGAATCCGGCGCGAAGCTGAAATCGGTATCGCTAACTAACTGTTCGCTGAGGAGAGAGCGCCGGTGGCGAAAGTCGACGTGAAGGTTCCCGATATCGGCGACTTCCAGGACGTGCCGGTCATCGAGGTGCTGGTGAAACCCGGTGACGTCGTCGAGGCGGAGCAGTCGCTGATCTCGCTCGAATCTGACAAAGCGACGATGGACGTGCCTTCGCCAATAGCGGGCACGGTCGCCGAGGTTGTCGCGAAAGTCGGTGACAAAGTGTCGATGGGAACGCTTATCGCGCGAGTTGAATCTGCAGGGGGTGAGACGAAGGCCGAAACTGCTCCCGCCAAGGCCGCCGCCCCGGAGAAGACCGCTGCCGCCCCCGCAAAGTCGATCGCGCCAGCGTCCTCCAAAGCAGCCGAGTCGGCGCCCGCCACCAAGTCCGCCGCATCGCCGGGCATTTCGAAGGCGGCGGCGATCGACATTAAGATCCCCGACATCGGCGACTTCAAAGACGTGCCGGTCATCGAGATTCTGGTGAAGGCCGGCGACACGGTCGAGGCGGAGCAGCCGATCGTTACGCTCGAATCCGACAAGGCGAGCATGGACGTGCCGTCGCCCGCGGCCGGCAAGATCACAGAGATTGTCGTCAAGGTCGGCGACAAGGTGTCGATGGGCTCGGTAGTCGGGAAGCTCGAGTTCGAGCGGACAAGCGGCGCAGACTTCGTCGGATCAGGAAGACGAAGCGGACGCGAAGGAGGAGGAGGACGCCGCGGAAGCGCCCCGCACCTCGCCCATCGCGCCAAGCGATTTGCCGCCCCGGCCGCCGAAGGCAGGGTCGGGCCCCGCCCTTCCTGATTTCTCTGGCGTCTTCGCGGGGCCAGCCGTTCGGCGGCTGGCGCGCGAGCTTGGCCTCGATCTCAACCAGTTAAAGGGGACGGGCGAGAAAGGCCGCATCACCCGCGAGGACGTGAAGGCGTCGCTATCCAAGGGATCGGCTGCGCCTGCGGGGGGCGGTGCGCTGCCGTCGGTGCCGCAGGTCGACTTCGCGAAATTCGGTCCAATCGAGACTGTCCCGCTCTCGCGCATCAAAAGGATTTCGGGCCCGCGGCTCCATGCTTCGTGGGTCAACATTCCGCATGTCACGCATACGGATGAAGCGGACATCACCGATCTCGACGCCTTCCGGAAGGCCCTCGACGAAGACGCGAAGAAAGATAAGTCAAAGCCTTACCGCGTGTCCCTGCTGCCGCTTCTCATGCGGGCTGCGGTCGTGACGCTAAAAGCCTTCCCGAATTTCAACGCCGCTCTCAGTCCGGGCGGCGACGCTTTGGTTTTGCGCCGCTATTGGCACATTGGCGTGGCGGTCGACACGCCCGACGGGCTCGTGGTTGCGGTCGTCAAGGACGTCGACCAGAAAGGCGTCATCGATCTTTCACGCGAGCTTGGCGCTCTCTCCGAAAAGGCGCGCGCCGGCAAGCTCGCGCCAACCGAAATGCAGGGGGCGACCTTCACCATCTCTTCGCTTGGGGGCATTGGGGGGACCGCCTTCACACCCATCGTCAACGCGCCCGAAGTCGCGATTCTTGGCGTCGTGCGGTCGAAAATTGCTCCGGTTTGGGACGGATCGGCCTTTCAGCCTCGTCTGATGCTGCCGCTATGCCTATCTTACGATCATAGGGTGATCGACGGCGCTGCGGCCGCTCGCTTCATGCGCCATCTCGCGGGCCTCCTGGAGGACATGCGGCGCGTTATTCTGTGACCGCGGCCCGATAGAGAGACAGGCATGGCGAAAGAAATCCGGCTCCCCGACATCGGCGACTTCAAAGACGTCCCGGTCATCGAAATTCCTGTTGCCCCGGGACAGAGCGTCCGCAAGGACGAGACGCTCCTGACGCTCGAAAGCGACAAGGCGAGCATGGACGTGCCCTCGCCGGAGGATGGCGTGATCGGCGAGATTCACGTCAAGGTTGGTGACAAACTCACCCAGGGCGACCTGCTGGCGACCTATTCGGGCGGCGAAGAGACGAAACAGGCGGCTGAGCCGCAGCCATCCAAAGCCGCGCCGGCCGCGGATGCCCAACGTGGGGGCGTCGAAATCCAGGAACCCGCCCCAAAGGCCGCCGCGCCGGCGGGTCCGCCGCCAAAGGCGGCGGCTGACCCCGGCGGCCAGGCCGATTTCGAGGCCGATATCCTGGTTCTTGGGGCGGGTCCCGGCGGCTACACCGCCGCTTTTCGCGCCGCCGATCTGGGCCAGAACGTCGTTCTGGTCGAGTCGCGACCGACGCTTGGCGGCGTGTGCCTCAATGTCGGCTGCATCCCGTCCAAGGCGCTGTTGCATGTCGCCAAGGTCGTCGACGACGCCAAGGCGATGGGTTCGCATGGCGTGAGCTTTGGCGCGCCGACCTTCGACCCTGCCGCGATCCGCGGTTGGAAGGACGGCGTGGTCAAGAAGCTGACGGGGGGACTGACCGGGCTTGCGAAGCAGCGCAAGGTCAAGGTCGTATACGGGGAGGGCAAGTTCACCTCGGCCAACACCCTACGGGTCGAGACGGCAGAAGGGGCGCGGATGGTCCGCTTCAACAAGGCGATCATCGCCGCCGGATCTGAACCGGCCGCGCCGGGGTTCATTCCCGCCGATTCCCGCATCTGGGATTCGACCGCGGCGCTCGAGATCAGTTTCATCCCCAAGCGCATGCTGGTGCTTGGCGGCGGCATCATCGGGCTCGAAATGGCCACGGTCTATCAGGCGCTAGGCGCCGGCATCACCGTGATCGAAATGATGGATCAGCTGATGCCGGGGGCCGATCCGGACATCGTGACGCCGCTCGCCAGGCGCGTTGGCCGGCTCTACGACAAGATCCTGCTGAAGACGAAAGTCACAGCAGTCAAGGCGGAGCCGGATGGGCTCAAGGTCAGCTCCGAAGGGCCCGACGGCGCGAAGACCGAGACGTTCGACGCCATGCTGGTCTCCGTCGGCCGTCGCCCCAACGGCGCGCGCATTGGCGCGGCGGCTGCGGGGGTCGTCGTCGACGAGCGCGGCTATATTGCCGTCGACCGGCAAATGCGCACGAACGTGCCGCACATTTTCGCCATCGGCGACATCGTCGGCCAGCCAATGCTAGCGCATAAGGCGACGCACGAGGCCAAGGTCGCGGCGGAAGTCGCGAGCGGACACAAATCCTCGTTTGACGCCAAAGCGATCCCGTCGGTTGCTTACACCGATCCTGAAGTCGCCTGGGCGGGCGTCACCGAGACAGAAGCCAAGGCGAAGGGGATCAAATACGGCAAGGCCGTCTTCCCATGGGCGGCGAGCGGGCGGTCGCTTTCACTCGGCCGCGACGAGGGCCTGACCAAGACCTTATGGGATGAAGAGACCCAGCGTCTCATCGGCTGCGGAATTGTCGGGCCCAACGCCGGCGACCTCATCTCAGAGGCGGCGCTGGCGATCGAGATGGGCGCCGAAGCCGAGGACGTCGGTCTCACCATTCATCCGCACCCGACGCTCTCGGAGACGTTCGCCATGTCGGCCGAAGCCTTCGCCGGCACGCTGACCGACCTCTACATCCCGAAGAAGAAGTAGCGGGGCTTGCCACCCCTTCCCCCTCTGGGGGAAAGTGGCCCGAAGGGCCGGATGAGGGCGCAAGCGACCCTTCGTGGACATGGCGCTCGCCGGCTCCAAAGATTAATCGCCGCCGACCAAACCCTCATCCGTCGGGCTTCGCCCGACACCTTCTCCCTGAGTGAGAAGTGGCGCGGGCGCGGGATGGAACACACACCAATCGGAGCACTTGCGCATGAGGGTCTTCTTCTTCGGGCTTGGCTATTGCGCCCAGCGGCTTATTCAGCGCGAGCCTTGGATCGAGGCGAGCGGGACCACGCGGACGGCGGAGGGCGTGGTCGCGCTGCGCCGCGAGGGCGTAGAAGCCTATCAGTTCGATGGCGCTGAGGCGGAGTCGGGCGTGGAGCAGGCGCTCGCGAAAGCCGAAGCGATCGTCGTCTCGATCCCGCCGCGCGACGGGGCTGGCGCGACTGTCGATCGCTTCGGGGGCGCCTTCGCTGCCGCGCCGGCGCTGCGGCGCATCATCTATTATTCGACCATCGGGGTGTACGGCGACCACGGCGGGGCGTGGGTCGACGAGGCCAGCGCGACGCGGACGCGCACGGCGCGCGGGCTGGCCCGGCTCGAGGACGAGGCCAGCTGGGCGGCGGCGGCCCGTGCGCGGAGAACTAAAGCCGACATCCTGCGCCTTGCCGGCATCTATGGGCCTGGCCGCAATGCGCTCGCCAATCTGGCCCATGGCCAGGCGCGGCGGATCGTCAAGCCTGGGCAGGTTTTCAACCGCGCCCATGTCGATGATATTGCTTCGATTTCAAGCCTTGCGCTCACGCGTGACCTTAAGGGCCAGATCTGGAACGTTGCCGATGACGAGCCGGCGCCGCCGCAGGAGGTGATCGCTTATGCGGCGGCGCTGCTCGGCGTTGAGCCGCCGCCCGAGGAGCCGTTCGACGGGGCGCAACTCTCGCCGATGGCGCGCGAATTCTACGCCGACAACAAGCGGGTCTCGATCGCTAAGGCCAAATCAGAGCTGGGATTTGCGCCTGCCTATCCGACCTATCGCGAGGGGCTCAAGAGCCTGGCCGAGGCGGGAGAGGGGCGGGCGTAAGGTCGCCGGCGCCCCAAATAAATCCAAGGAAAACCAAGGAAAACCAAGGAAAAAGCTTGTATTTCCTTGGATTCCTTTGGCCGAATCGAGACTTTTCAATGGGTTACAGCGAGTCCAAACAAAAAAACTCCCGGCTCTACAAAGGTCTCGCCAAGTGTGTTGACGCGTTCCCCACTCTCCCTTCACCGCCCTAACCGCCTTCGATGAAATCTGCCAACGAGAAAATATAACATAAGATTCAGATTTTTGCAAAACAGTTGGCTCTTATGTGTCGGTAGCAGACGATATGTCCGGTTTAGGTAGCGCACGATCTGTCCGGTAGATCCGGCCCTTTTTGGAGGGGTTGGATGCGCTGGACAGAAGCCCTTCAGGGTGTGCGCATGACGGTGTTTTTGAACGTTCTGAACCGCTGGGAATCGGCGGAGCTGAACCAGGAAGAGGCGGCTGAGTTGCTCGGCGTGAGCGAGCGGACGTTCCGGCGCTGGACGCGGCGTTACGAAGAGGAAGGCGAGGCTGGGCTTGTCGACCGCCGGCTCGGCCAGGCGTCGGGCAGGCGGGTTCCCGCCGATCGGGCGGAGGAAGTGGAGCGGCTTTACCGCGAGCGCTACCAGGGTTTTACGGTCAAGCACTTCCACGAGCATCTGATCAAGGATCACGGCTTCGGCTGGGGCTACACCTGGACGAAGCTGCATCTTCAGTGGGCGGGCGTTGTGGCGAAGGCGCCGCGCAAGGGCGCCCACCGGCGCAAGCGCGAGCGGCGGCCACTGCCGGGCATGATGCTGCACCAGGACGGCTCGCGCCACGAATGGCTCGAGGGCCAGCCGGCGCTCGACCTGATCGTGACGCTCGACGATGCGACGGGGGCGATCTATTCGGCCTTTCTCATCGAGGAGGAGGGCACGGCCTCGACCTTCCGGGCGCTGAAGGAGGTTTTCGCCGAGCACGGCCTGCCGATGAGCCTCTATACGGATCGCGGCTCGCACTATTTCCGCACCACCAAGGCCGGCGAGATCGACCGCGGCTCACCGACCCAGGTCGGGCGAGCCCTTGAGCAGCTCGGAATCGAGCATATCGGGGCTTTCTCTCCCCAGGCCCGTGGCCGTTCGGAACGGATGTTCGGCACGCTTCAGGGCCGGCTGCCCAAGGAGCTCCGGCTCGCCGGCATAACCGATGTGGAGGCGGCCAACGCCTTCATCCGCGACCGCTATCTGCCGGAACACAACGCCCGCTTTGCGGTCGATCCGGCCGGCGAGGGTTCAGCCTTCACGCCGATCCCTGGCGTCAATCTCGATGAGATCCTGTGCGTGCAGGAGGAGCGTCAGGTCATGAACGACAATTGCGTGTCCTACCGGACGCTGAAACTGCAGATCCCCGAAAGCCCGATGCGGCCCCATTTCGTCAAGGCGCGGGTCAAGGTCCACGTCTACCCCGACGGCTCCCACGCCCTCTTCCACGGGCCCCGCTGCATCGGCCGATATGACCAGAACGGAGCGATCAGAGATGCGAAAAACGCCGCTTAAATCCGCTCGGCGGCGAAGCCCCCGTGGACGGGGTGGACAAGCCTCCGGCTTGCCCACCCCGCCCACGAGGCAGAACAGAACCAGAAGAAGCGGACATATGATGGGCTACCAAAACCGGACAACTTAATTCGCTATCGACAAACAGTTGGCTCTTATGGCGTTAGTTATTACAACTACGCCTCTGGCCCACTGTCGTCATGGCCGGGCTTGGCCCGGCCACCCACGCGGCGCAGCCTCAAAGACGGCTCCGATATCGCGGCGGCCGGCGCCAACGCGTACAGAAACAAAGCTTTCCGTCCTTGAAGCTCGCTTGTCACCTTTTCGACGCGCCGAAGACGTGGATGGTCGGGTCAAGCCGGCCATGACCTCAGCGTGGTGACTTCTCCATTCGGAGCCGCGGCCCGCGATGGCCCTGGTAATTCAACCAGGAGATTGGCCGCGGCGAGCAATGTCGGCGGAACGTTAGATGTCCACATGATGGCTCCAGCGGAAGGGCGTTCGTCATCCCCACGATCGAGAAGTTGCGTCGAATTGAAGCCGCCAAACAGCAATACAGCCGCATTAATTACTGTTTTGGTGCATAAAACAGCCGCCAGTCGCGCGTTTTTCGGCATCTCAATGCGCCGCCGGCGCCGGACCTCCGCCAAGCTTGACCTTCCGAAGGCTCATCGCCAACGGAACGGCGGCGAGCGACAGCAGCGTCAGCACCCAAAACACATCGTCATAGGACAGGTAGGCGGATTGGTTCTGCACCTGTTGACCGATCCAGGCCATGGCGCGCGCCTGCGCGCCGGCCGCCGAGAAGCCCTGTGTGACGAAGTAGTGCGTCACCTGCTGCAACGTGTCTTGATAGGCTGGGCTTGTCGGCGTCACATGCTCGATGAGCCGGCTGTTGTGGAATTGCTCTCGGTGCGTGAGCACGTTCGACGCGATTGAGACGCCGATCGAGCCGCCGGTGTTGCGCGCGGCGTTGATGAGCGCCGACGCCATATCAATGCGATTTTGCGGGATCCCGTCGTAAGATGCTGCAATGATTGGGATAAAAATGAGCGGCAAGCCCACTCCGAGCGCCATGCGCGTGCGCGCCAGGGTCCAGAAGTCGAGATCGGCGTAGACGTTCGTCAACTGATACATCGAGATGGCGCAGAAGATCGCGCCTGTCATGATAAGATATTTGGGTTGGATCCGGCTCGAAACCTGCCCGACGATGAACATCATCACCATGGTGACAAGGCCGCCCGGCGACAGCACGAGGCCGGCCCAGGTTGCGGTATAGCCAAATTCTGTCTGGACCATGAGCGGCAGGAACTGAGTTGTTGCGTAGAGGATCGCGCCGGTCGCCCCCATCACCAGAAAGCAGGCGCCAAACTGTCGCGACCCGACCATCCGCATATCGATCATCGGGTCCTTTCTGCTCAACTCCCAGGGAATCATGAGCACGAAAGCGAGGGCGCAAATCACTGTAAATATTACGATAAAGTTTGAGCCGAACCAGTCATCCTCGAGGCCGCGGTCGAGTACGACCTCAAGGGCGCCGAGGAAAGTCGCCACCAACAGGAAGCCGAGGACATCGAACCGCGCTTGTTTGGCTGGATTAGGTTTATCCGCGGGGAGAAGGACGGCGATCAGCGCGATCGTGGCGAGGCCGACCGGACCATTGATCAAGAAGCACCATCGCCAAGTGAAATTATCGGCGAGGTAGCCGCCTAAAGTCGGGCCAACCACGGGCGCCACGACCACGGCGACGCCAAACAAAGCGAACGCTTGTCCGCGTTTTTGCGGTGGAAAGGCGTCGGCCAAAATCGACTGTGACACCGGCACCATTCCGCCGCCGGCAAGACCCTGCAGGATACGGAACATGAGCAACGAGTTCAGATTCCAGGCTTGGGCGCACAGGATCGAGCTCACGCTGAACAGCCCGAGGCAGATTAGAAAGAAACTCTTGCGGCCAAACAGACGGGCTAAGAACGGGCTCGCCGTCAGGCTGATGGCGTTGGAGACCAGATAGCTGGTCACCACCCAGGACGCTTCGTCGGTGCTGACCCCCATGCCGCCCGCGATATAGGGCAGGACCACGTTGGCGATCGTGGTGTCGAGCACCTCCATGAAGGCCGCAAGGGCGACCAGAACGGCGATGATCCAAGGGTTGGTCCCTGCTGCGCTGCCAGCCGCCGGCGGGGCGCCGGCTTGTGCGGCGCTGTCGCTCACACCCGCCCCCGCCACCGCCCGAATTCGGCTTTCCACCTCTCATAGAGAGAAGGCGTCGGATCCACGCGGGCGGTCGGGACGACCGACATTCCCGGACCGAGCGAGACGTCGGTCGGCGGATTATCCAGGATAAGCTTGACCGGCACGCGCTGGACGATCTTCACGTAGTTGCCGGTCGCGTTTTCCGGCGGCAGCAGCGAGAAGGCCGGGCCCGAGCCGGGCTGGACGCTGTCGAGATGGCCGTGGAAGTGGCGTTCCGGGTATGCGTCGATTTCCAGGTCGACCGGCTGCCCAGGACGCATGCGGTCGAGCTGGGTCTCCTTATAATTGGCGACGACCCAAATCTCGTCGGGCACCAACATGGCCAGGTTCGTGCCCGCCTGCGCATATTGGCCAACCGCGCCTGAGAGGTTGACGACACGCCCGGGCTGGTCGGCGATGACTTTCGTATAGGAGAGGTTGAGCCTGGCTTGGTCGAGTTGAGCCTGCGCTTGCGCGAGGGTCGCCTGCTGCGAGGCGCGCTGCGCTCTCAACGTGTCGATCTGCCGCTGCGCCACCTTGAGCGCCGCTTGCGCGCTGTCGACGGTCGCCTGCTGAGCTTTGAGGTTCTGGACGTCCGTCGTCCCCTGCTGCGCCGTCGCCCAACCCTGCTTGACGAGAGGCTGGTCGCGTCCCCAGGTGACCTTTGCGAGGTCCTGGTTCGCCTGTGCCTGGGCCACCTGCGCCTGGGCCGAAGAAATCTGGGCGTCTTGGGTGGCGATCTGCGTATCGACACTGTGGATGCCAGCCTCGGCTGCCGCCACCTGGGCTTGAGCTTGAGCGAGCGCGGTCAGGTAATCGCGCTGGTCGATCAGGGCGATCACATCGCCTTTGTTGACATGCTGGTTGTCGGTGACCGGAACGGCCGTGACGTAGCCCGCGACCTTGGGTGCGATGGCGAACTGGCGCGCCGCGATGAACGCGTCATCCGTCGATTCGAAATGCGAGGCATTGTCCCAGTAGACGTATCCGGCGAACCCCGCGACCAGGAGCGCAATAAGCCCGGCCCCCGCCATGAGCGGGTGCCGGCGCAGGAAGTTCTTGCGCGGCTTTTCGTCAGGCTTCTTCTCTTTTGAGGCCTGCTGGTCGCCGGGTTGGGTCTCCTTCTCGGCTGGCTTTGCCGGGCGCTCGGTCTTCTCGGCGGGCTCCGCCGGGCGGTCGGGGGTTTCGACCGGACGTTCAGCCGCGGGCCGCTCGGGCGGCGGAGGGCGCAAGGCGATAATGTCCCGCTTGGGGCTGGCTGAGCCCCCCGAACGTGGTGGCGAGACCTTATCCCAGTCGGGTTCGGACGCTGGCGCGTCCTTATACATTTTTTGGCCGCTGTCTTGATCCCTGCGCGCCATCGCCGCAACTCCTCGAGAACCTAGCACCCATAACGCCGGCGAAACGAAACTGTTCCGTTCTGTTTACTTTGGTGAGGATCCTCCCTAAATCAAGGGGCGGAAAGTCCAGGGATCGCGTTTAGTGAGAGAGGGCGCGATGAAAGGCGAAGGAGCGATGGAAGCGGACACCGTAGAGGAAAAACGTGACGCTCGGCGAGGCGCTGTGCGTTATGGCCGGCCGCCGCGCGAACACGCCGGCCGGGTCGAGGAGAGAATTCTCGACGCCGCGGGCCGGGTCTTCCTCGAACACGGCTTCCAGGGCGCGAGCGTCGACGAAATCGCCGAGGTCGCCTCAGCCGGCAAGCCGACCATCTACGCTCGATTCCCCAGCAAACAAGCGTTGTTCACCGCCGTGATTGACCGCCTCGTGCGCCGGAACACAAGCCTCGACGCGTTTTCCTGCCCCGGCATATCGATCGAGCAGCGGCTTGACACCCTTGCCGCCGTTATCCTGACGCGCGTCCTGACCCCGGAAACAATCGGGCTCATCCGGGTCGCGGTCGCCGAAGCACGCCGATTTCCCGTTTTGGCGACCAGCGTCAGCTGCATGGGGCGCCAACGGCCCACGGAAGCGGTGGCGCGTATTTTTGGCGAGTTGGCTGCGTCCGACGCCATCGGGGGTTCGCCGGCGTTCGAGCAGGAAAAGCTCCTCGAGACCGCGCGCCGGTTTCTCGACCTGGTGGTGTTGCCGATGCTGGTGCGGGCGCTGTTCGGCGAGGATCTGGCCGCCCTTCGCAGCGAGATCGAGCCGCATGCCGCGCGGTCGGTCGCTTTCTTTCTTGCCGCGTGCGGCTACGGCGCCGAGTAAGATCGCTCGCGCGCTTCACGCCTGCGGGTCGTCTCCCTCCGAGGGAATGACGACGCCGGAGTTTGGCTCAATCCAGGCCATGTGGTCGTGGACGGCGACGCAACCCGGCGTGTTCTCGGCGATCACCTTGAGCGCCCCACGCAGCCTCTCATCGATGATCGAACCCGTGAAGGTCACGATTCCGCTCTGAACCTCGACGCCCACGCTCGCTCGCGGCGCCCAATCAAGCTTATTGAGCTCCGCCAGGATCGCCGCCTTGATTTCGGCGTCCGAATGGGGGGCGTTGGATGAAGGCGTCGCGGCCAGCAGGCCCTTCAGAAGATCGGAGCGCGAGACGATTCCGAGGAGCGTCTCGCCCCGCAGCACCGGCAGCCGCTTGACGCGATGTCGGATCATCCGGTCGACCGCCTCGCTGAGCTCAGAATCTTCTCCGATCGTCTGGACATCGCGCGTCATCACCTCGCCGGCCTTCGCTCCATGCTCATGGGCGTAAGCGTCAGCGATCCGGCCGCTGCCGATGAGAAGCTCGAGCCAGTAGGGGCGCTTGGTTTCGCTTCCGAGTTCGCTGCGCCGAAGCAGATCGCCCTCGCTCAGGATTCCGCTGAGCGCGTGGTCGGCGTCGAACACGACCAGCGCGCTCACCCGCGAACGCAACATCGTCTCGATCGCCTCGGCGATGCTCGCGCTTTCCGGCACGCTGATCACGCCATAGGTCATAACGTCGCGAACCTTCATGTCTCTGTCCTTGCGTGGTTCTGTAATGTAGGTCGCCGCTTTCAGCTAGCGGCTTGACTGACGTACCAATCAGTCGGTATGTTTCTGGGGACAGCAGATATCCACAGACAAGCCTGTCTCGCGGGCCTTCATGTCCCTGTCCTTGGTGCATGTGGTCCCTTGGTAAGGAAAGGGCGGAAGGGAGAGGGGCTGACGGCTGAGGATTGACCGCTTCCATCGCGGCGAAGAGGAGTAGGGCGGTCGACTGACGCGAGGTTTCGCCGGTAAACTGCAGCAACAAGGAGGAACCTGTGCCCCACGGAAATTTCGGTTGGCATGAACTCTACACCCGCGATGTTGAGGCCGCCAAAGCGTTCTACGCTGCGACCGTCGGCTGGACGTTCGAAGGCATGCCGATGCCGCATGAGAATCGCACCTACTGGGTCGCCAAGGCTGGAGACAAGCCGGTCGCCGGCGTCCTCGATATGCGCGGAATCGTTCCCGACGCCGATCCGCCGCACTGGCTAAGCTATCTTGAAGTCGACGATGTCGATCGATTGGTTGCAGAGGTTCAGAGTCGTGGCGGCAAGATCGTTCGACAGCCGTTCGACGTCCCCGAGTTCGGGCGCATCGCCATCGGGGCGGACGGGGTCGGCGCATTCATGGCCTGGGTGACCTTGAAACGCTAACCGGAACGCGAGCAACCCATGGCCAATCCCGTGGTCGTCGAGGCCACGCGCGGCGCCCTCGTCGAATCCGCCCATCGCGGAGCCGGCGCGGTCGTTGACGCGGACGGCCGGGTGGCGATGGCCTTTGGCGACGCCGATCGACCGGTTTACCCGCGCTCCGCCGTCAAGGCGCTGCAGGCCTTGCCCCTCATCGCAAGCGGCGCTGCGGACTCCTTAAGTCTAAGCGAGAAGGAGATCGCGCTCAGCTGCGCGTCTCACTCGGGAAGCGAGGACCATGTCGCGACCGCGCGCGGGATGCTTGCCAAAGTGGGATACGATGAGCGCGCGCTCGAATGTGGCGCGCATTGGCCGCTCGGCGAGGACGAAGCGCGGGCGCTTGCACGCTCTGGGCGGGCGCCGACCGCCCTGCACAACAATTGTTCGGGGAAGCACGCGGGTTTCGTCTGCCTTTCCTGCGCGATGGGCGTGGATCCGAAGGGTTATGTCGCGCCGGATCACGCGGTTCAGCGCGAGGTCGCGGCATCGATTGAAGCGATGACTGGCGCGCGCTTGAGCGAGGCGATGCGGGGCGTCGATGGCTGCGCCATCCCGACTTACGCCGTCCCGCTGGTGGCGCTCGCGCGAGGCTTCGCCCGCCTCGGGACTGGCTATGGACTATCGCCGGAGCACCGCAAAGCCGCAGCCCGCATTCGCGCCGCCGTCGCCGCGCATCCCTTGACCGTCGCTGGAAGAGGCCGCTTCGACACGGAGGTGATGAGCTTGCTTGGGCCGCGCGTCTTCACCAAGTCGGGCGCGGAGGGCGTATTCTGCGCCGCGCTGCCCGAAGCCGGGCTCGGTCTTGCGGTCAAGGCGGACGATGGGGCAGGGCGGGCGGCGCAAGTGATGATTGCGGCGCTCATCCGCCGCTTCGGCGGTTTCGACGACGAGACAAGCGCCCGTCTCACGCGCTTCGTCTCGCCGCGCCTCTTAAACTGGAACGGCGCCAAAGTCGGGCTTTTGCGTCCCGCGGGTCCGCTGGCGTGAAGCGCGCCCCAGTGAGAGAAGGCTACATGGGTGAGGCTTCGACAACGCGGTCGTCTCTCGCTGCCCCAGCAGCGCTCCTGCGGCTGGCCGCGCTGGCAAGCCTCGCGTCGATCTCGACCTCAAGCTTGTCGCTCGCCAAGGACCGCTGCGCCGACACCGCTGAGGCGGTGCACGCGCTGCACGATGACGATCGCTATCAGGCGACGACTTTATTGTTCGCGGCCGCAAGGCTCGGCTGCGAGGCTGAAGCACGCGCGCTCCTCGATCGCGGCGCGGCGATCGATGCGAAGGATCGCGAGGGCAAAACCGCACTCGCCAAAGCGGCCGAGGCGGACAAGTTGCCGCTGATCAGGCTGCTTCTCGAGCGCGGCGCCAACGTCAATGCGCGCAGCGTCGACGGCTCGACGCCACTCTTCTACGCCGCCGAGCAGGATCGGGGCGCGGTGGTCGCGTTGCTGCTCGAACGCGGCGCCGATCCCAACCTTCCCGGACGGAAAGGCGTGCGCCCGCTTGCCGCCGCAGCCTTCAACGGCTCGACGGAAAGCGTCGCTGAGCTCATGAAGTTTGGCGCCGATCCCAACGCGCTCGATAACGACGGCGAGGGCGCGATCGTTTACGCCGCCGGCCGCGGCTATGCCCCGGTTGTCGCGCTGCTTCTTCAAGCCGGCGTCGACGTCAACCGCCGCTACGCGCATGGCCTCACGGCGTTGATGTGGGCGGCGGGCCATGATGCATCGACGGGTGTTGACGACGTCGATTCCACGATCAAGACGCTTATCGAGCACGGCGCCGCGCTCGACCTCAAGGACGACCGCGGCAAGACCGCCGCCAACATCGCCCGCGACCTCGGGCACGAGCGGGCCGCGAAGGTTCTGGAGCGGTAGGGCAGGCTTGCCCTTCTCCCTCCGGGAGAAGGTGGCCGACGCAGTCGGCCGGATGAGGGCGGCGCGCGAACCCTCACCCCAACCCCTCTCCCGTAGGGGAGGGGGGTCCCGCGCAATCGTGCTCCTGCTCGAAAGAGGATCTCAGCTAGGTCGCGTGGCTAGCTCTGGCTTTCCCTTCTCCCTCACGGAGAAGGTGGCGCGAAGCGCCGGATGAGGGACCGCGGACGCGGCGCGGTTCGCGGGCGAACCCTCACCCCCAACCTCTCTCCCGTAGGAGAGGGGAGTCCCGCGCAATCGTGCTCCTGCTCGAAAAGGGCGATCCCTTTCAGCTGGGTTTCGCGCCCTCAAAGCCCAGCCAGATAGGCCGCCATCGCAGTGATCTGTTCTGGCGTCACCGTATTCATCAGATCCGACATGCCGGGATTGTTGGCGCGGGCGCGAGTTCGGAAATCCGTCATCGTCTTGGCGAGATAATCATGGCTCTGCCCCGCGAGCCGGGGAATGGAGGAATCGCCCTGGAACTGCTCCAGATGGCAGCTGCTGCAAACCACCGACTTGATCGCGGTCATCGCGGCCGCCTCGTCCGCCTTGGAAGCGCTGGGCGCCCCGTCCTCGGCCAGGGCTTGGCGGAGAAATATTGGGCGAGGGCCAGCGCGTCCTCCTTGGAGAGGCTCTGGGCGATTGGGGTCATCTGATCATCTTTGCGCGCGCCTTTCTGGAAATCGCGGAGCTCCAAATAGAGGTAGCCCTCGTTTTGGCCCCAGATGATCGGGATCGCGGGTTCTATAGGCAGGCCCTTTTCGCCATGGCACGCGGTGCAGACCTCCGCCTTGTCCGCAATCGCATCCGCCCAAGCGGCGGTCGCCACAGACAGGAGCGCGGCCACAACAACGCTACGCAACATGAGAGGGAATCCTTCGCGCGGCCCAAGATCGCGCTCATTTGTGCGCGGGGCCATCTCAAGGTCAACAAAAAGGCCGCCCCCCTCGATCGAGCGGGGCGGCCAACGAAGTGCGACGTGGTCTTACTCGACCGTGAAGGCGATGATGTTGTTGCCGCGCTTGGAATCGATCTGGGCGTTGCCGCCCGAACCGACGACGACATATTGCTTGCCGTCGACCATATAGGAAGACGGAGGCGCATTGACGCCGGCGCCGGTCTGGAACTGCCAGAGCACTTTGCCATTGGCGTCGTCGTACGCCTTGAACCAGCCGTTGGCTTCGCCGGTGAAGACGAGGCCGCCGGCAGTGGCGAGAATGCCGCCGATCATCGGTTGCGGCGTCTTGACCTGCCAGGCGATCTTGCCGGTGTTGTAGTTGACCGCGCTTACGTTGCCAAAGCTCTCCTCGCCGGGGATGATCGTGAACGCGCCGCCGAGCCAGAGTTTTCCGTCCGGATAGGGGGCGTTGGCGACCGTGTAGGTCATCGGCTGATGCAGGTTGATCGCATACGCCATGCCGTGGTTCGGATCGGTGGCGATCGGTGACCATTCGACGCCGCCATTCGCGCCCGGGAACATCTTGGCGGAGTTGGGGTCAAGCGGTTTGGTCGGCGTTGGCAGCGTCCACCGGCCCTTCTGATCCACCATAGGGTCAGAGTAGCGGATGAGGCTGCAATCCTTGCGATCATTCACGTAGATATACCCGGTCTTGCCCGCGTGCAGAACTGCCGGAACCATCTTGCCGGACTTGTCCGCCGCGTTGACCAGAACGGTCGGGCTCACGGCGTCAAGATCCCAGACGTCGTGCGGAATGAACTGGAAGTGGCAAACGTACTTGCCGGTGTCCAGGTCGAGCGAGACCAGCGAGTCCGTGTACAGGTTGTCGCCGGGCCGGACCGCGCCGTCGAGGTCGGGCGAGGGATTGCCGACGACGAAGTAGATGCGCTTCGCCGCGAGGTCGATTGACGGGTTCTGCCACACGCCGCCGCCGAGCGTCTTGTAGGGATCGCCGCTTTTCGCCAGCGCCGCCTTCTCGGCCTCGATGTCGCGATGCTCGTCGCGGCCCGTGGCGTCCTTCGTCGCCCAGACGCCGACAGAGTTCTCCGGAATGGTGTCGAAGCTCCAGATGGGCTTGCCGTCCTTGGCGTCATAGGCCTTGACGAAGCCGCGGATGCCGTACTCGCCGCCGTTGGTGCCGATGATGATTTTGCCATCGACGGCAGTCGGCGCCATCGTCTCGCTGTAGCCCTTCTCGGGATCGCCGACCTCTTGCTGCCAGACGACAGCGCCGGTCTTAGCGTCGAGCGCGACGAGTTTGGCGTCAAGCGTGCCGACGTAAACCTTGTCCTCATAGACGGCGACGCCGCGGTTGTTCGGGCCGCAGCAGAATGTCGTGACCGGGCCGAGTTTCGGCTTGAAGTGCCAGATCTCCTGGCCGGTCTTCGCGTCGAGCGCGTAGACGTGGCTGTACGACGTGGTGACGTACATGACGCCGTTAACAATGATCGGCGAGGTCTCGAGCGATTCCTTGACCTCCGTCGAGAAGATCCAAGCCGGATGCAGATGCCGCACGTTCCCGCGGTTGATCTGCGCATTCGGATAGAAACGAGTTTGCTCGTAGTTGGCGTTGGTTTGGAGGAAATTTTCCCCGTCCTTATGGGCGTTGGTGAGCTGCTGCTGCGAGACTGGCGTGATCGCCGCAGTCGTGGTCGTCATGCTCGACGCGCCTTTGACTTCCTGCGCTTGTGCTACCCCCGCGGCTGCGAATGCCCCGATGCAAACCGAACCGAGCAACATTGTATAATTTATGTTTTTAGACATTGGCGTTTCCCTCCTTGACCCTCGCATACTGCCTTGAAATGACAGGAATGTCACCCAGCAGGATGGGGATATTTTCCCTTTCGGCTCGCCAATCCTCGATAGGTCGGCGGCCCTGAGGAATGGCGACTGACCGCATCTTCGATTCGAACCGGTCCGGTAACGGAGCCGCTATTGCCAGCGAAACAACGAGGTCCGGAGACGGGACTCGGGGTGAGCGATGGTCCTTTTCGTGCTTCTCAATCGACTCTTTCATGGGCCGGCGTGGCTGACGTTCCTTGTCATGGGGATGGCGGCGGGCGGCCTCGCGCTGTGCTCCTTCAATCTGCTGTTTCTGTTTCAGGCCGATTACAATTTGTTATTCAAGTATGGCGCGATGGCCGCGTTCGATGGAGGCCTTCTGCAATTCATCGAACTGACCGCCTGGGGCTATCTTGGACTCGCCTGCTACGTCGTTGTCGAGGGCTGCCTTGAGGGCCTCTTAACCCGGACCCATCGCGCGCGGCCCTGATGCTGGCGGCGAAGCACTCAAGGCATAGGAAAGCCTGAAGCAGGGCGCAACGGGTCTGACGCCCCTGGGAGAAATTGCGTAGGATTGGCCGCGACCTACTTCGGCGCCGCGATCAGCCTCCGCGCCGTCACCGCGTCGGTCACCAGCGTGGTTGGCTTCAGCAGCTTGAGCGCGCCTCGGATCGCGGCGAGCTTGTGCGCGCCGCCTGCCGCCAACACGCGGACCGGGGCCGCGCGCACAACCTCGAGCGGGACTGACATGACGCACTGGTTGAGAGGATGATCGATGACTCGACCCTGGTCGTCGTAGACGTTGCAGAGCATCTCGCCGACGGCGCCGTATTCCCCCAAAGTCTTTCTGTCGGCTTCGCCGATGACGGCGTATCGCGCGATCGAGGCTTCAGGCCCAAGAGAACCGACGCTGACCACGACCGCGTCGAGCGCTTCCGCGAAATCATAGACGGACTTGAGCCCGCACCGCTCGATCAGGGCCGTCTTGGTGGCCGGGCTGTCGACGAGCGCGGGAGAGGGAATAAGGTAGCAATCCGCGTTGAACGCGCGCGCGAAACCGGAGGGAAACTCGGCCGGGTTGTCGGCCACGAAATGCGTGACGCCGCCGACCAGAGAAACGACATTCAGACCTTTAAGCGAGCGCTCGCTTAAATATTCGAGCGAGGAGTTCAGCGTGCGTCCCCACCCAAGCCCGATCTTCATATCGTTGCGCAACAGCGCGGAAACGTGATCGCCAAGCGCCGCAGCGATCGGCGCCGTCGGGTCGGCCAAGTCGGAGGACAGCGGCGCGACAATCGCCTCGGACAATTCGAAGAGTTTGCACAAACCCGCTTCGAGACCGCCGAGCTCGGCGTCGCCGCGCGAGAGCGCGATGCGCACCTCGCCCAGCGCCTTCGCCTCCGCGAGCATTCGAACCACGGTGACCCGCCCGACGCCAAGCGCGTCGGCGATGGCGCTCTGGGTCATTTCCTCGACGAAATACATCCAGGCGGCGCGCTGTCTCAGGCGCTCGCTGCGCTTGGGCGTGCGCAAGACCTCGTGGCTTATAAGGTCGTCTGTCATTCGTCTCGGGTTGTTCTGCCAATTCTGATTTCTTGTCGGATAGCGTCGCGAAGACCGGGGGGCAACTCACTTCTCCGACAAGCGGTCACCGATCAGTCCTGTCCAACCGCCAAACTCTCTTCGAGCATCAGGCGGGCGCGGGCGCGGAGCTTTTCGCTTTCGCTCTTAAGCTGGCCGCAGGCGGCGAGAATGTCGCGACCGCGCGGCGTGCGGACCGGGCTTGCGTAGCCGGCGTTAAAGACGATTTCCGAGAAACGCTCGATCGTCTCCCAGTCGGAGCATTCGAACGTGCTGCCCGGCCACGGATTGAAGGGAATGAGATTGATCTTGGCGGGTAGCCCTTTCAGCAGGCGCACGAGCGCCTTGGCCTCGGCCGGGGAATCGTTGACGTCCTTGAGCATCACATATTCGAACGTGATCCGCCGCGCGTTGGAAGCGCCGGGATATTCGCGGCAGGCCTTGATAAGCGTTTGAATCGGATATTTGCGATTTAAGGGTACGAGCGTGTCGCGCAACGCATCGTTAGTCGCATGTAGCGAAATCGCGAGCATGGTTCCGCATTCGGCCCCGAGCCGCGGCATTTCCGGAACGACGCCCGAGGTCGAGACGGTGATGCGCCGCTTCGAGAGAGACAGGCCGTCGCCATCGGTCAGAATGGCGATGGCGTCACGCACGGCCTCGAAATTGTAAAGCGGCTCACCCATGCCCATGAAGACGATGTTAGACACCGCGCGCACGCCCTCGCCCTTGGGTGTGAGCCCGTCGACCGGAGGAACACCGCCGGGAAAATCGCCGAGCCGGTCGCGCGCCACCATGACCTGCCCGACGATCTCGGCCGCGGTCAGGTTGCGCACCAACGGCATCGTGCCGGTGTGGCAGAACGAGCAGTTGAGGGTGCAGCCGACCTGGCTCGACACGCAAAGCGTGCCCCGGTCAGATTCCGGAATATAAACGCATTCGATTTCCGCACCCTTGTCGAAGCGGTGGGCTGGGGCGAAGCGCAGGAGCCACTTGCGGGTGCCGTCGGCGGAGACCTGCTCGGCCACGATCTCGGGCCGCGCGAGCGTGCAATGTTCGGCCATCCGGTCGAGCACCGGCCTCGCGATATTGCGCATCGCGGAGAACTCACGCGCGCCGCGATGGTAGATCCAGTGCCAGAGCTGGGAGGTCCGCATCTTGAGCTCGCGCTCGGGCACGCCCGTTTCGGCGAGCGCGCCTAGGATTTGCGCACGCGTCGCGCCGGCGAGGCGCATGGGCACTCTATCCTCGGCTTTCAAGGCGGCGGCAGTCATGAGCGGGCTTCTAGCATACGGGCGCGCCGCCGACCAACGTCCACGTGTATCGGGAGGGCCGACCCAGAGCGTGGTGGGAGGCCTATCGGGCGGCAGAAATGCAGGGTCTTACTGGCAGATTGATACCTTTCCCCACTTCGGGTAGTATCCTTGGCGTTGGTATTAACAGTTGGCGGGTCCCTTTGGCGCAAGCGGTCAAAATCATCGAGGGTGGCAAGCTCGTGATCCCCGCCGCCATGCGCAGAGCCATGGGGATCGCCCGCGGCGACACCGTCGTCGTCGAATTGCTTTCGGACGGCGAGTTGCGTGTGCGCCCCCTCGCGTCCGCGATTCGGGAGGCGCAGGAAGTCGTTCGCAAGTCTGTCAAGCCGGGTCGAAGCTTGGCGGATGAGTTGATGCGCGAGCGCAAACGGGACGCCGTTCGTGAGTGAGACTTATGTGCTGGACGCGTCTGCCGTTCTTTGCCTGCTCCAGGAGGAAAAAGGGGCCGAGCGCGTCGCTGAGGCGTTGCCGGCGGCGATAATCGGCGCCGTCAACTATTCCGAGGTTGTCGGTAAACTCGTCGAGACGGGAATCGACGAGGCGACGGTCGACGGCTTGATCGACAAGCTGCAACTGAAAGTGATTCCGTTCGATCGGACTCAGGCTCGGTTCGCCGGCTCTCTTCGTACAACCACTCGGAAGCTGGGTCTTTCGCTCGGCGATCGCGCCTGCCTGGCGCTCGCGGCGGCGGAGCGCGCGACTGCGCTCACCTGCGAGCGAATCTGGACGAAATTCGAGGCCCCTTGCAAGGTCGAGACCCTGCGCTGAGCGCCGCAACCCTCTGTTCGGCTCCGTCATCCTCCGAACACGTCATTCGTCTGCGCGCTGACCCGCACGAAGGTGGTGCGCTTGGGGACCTCCTTGAGGTGGGCTGCGCCGATGTAAGTCATCATCGAGCGGACGCCGCCCATGATCTCGCCCATCGTCCCGTCGACCGGGCCACGATACGGGGTCTCGACTGACTTGCCCTCGGCGGCGCGGTAATGCGCGACGCCGCCTGAATGCTTCTTCATCGCGGCCTCCGACGACATGCCGTAGAAAGTCATGCCGACCGGAACCTTCTCGCCCTCGTGCACCTCGTAGCGGATTTCGCCGTCGCATTCGTCGTGGCCGGCGAGCATGCCGCCCAGCATGACGAAATCGGCGCCGGCGCCATAGGCCTTGGCGACGTCGCCGGGGACCGTGCAGCCGCCATCGGCGCAGACCTGGCCTTTGAGGCCATGCGCCGCGTCGGCGCATTCGATGATCGCCGAGAGCTGCGGGTAGCCGACCCCGGTCACCCGCCGCGTGGTGCAGACGGAGCCGGGGCCGATGCCAATCTTGACGATGTCCGCGCCGGCCAGGATCAGCGCCTCCGTCATGTCGCCGGTGACGACGTTGCCGGCCATGATCACGGCATGCGGGTAATCGTCGCGGACCCGCTTGACCGTTTCGAGGAATTTCTCCGCATAGCCGTTGGCGACGTCGAGGCAGATGAACCGAATCGGCGCCGCCTTCGCGACCGCGGCGAGCTTCTTGACGTCGGCAGGCGTGGTGCCGAGCGAATAGAAGGCGTGCGCGCCATCTGGCCCGGCAAAAAACTCGGCGAGCTTCGGCTCCGGGTAGTGCTTGTGCAGGGCGGTGAGCGCCCCGTGCTGGCCGAGCGCATGCGCCATCGCCATGGTCCCGGTCACGTCCATGTTGGCGGCGATCAGCGGAAAGCCTTTCCATTCCGAGCCGGTATGCAGGAAGCGGAAGGCGCGATCGACGTCGACGGCGCTGCGGGTGTTGAGGGTCGACCGCTTGGGGCGAATGAGAACGTCCTTGAAATCGAGCTTGACGTCGGTTTCGATGCGCATGACTGATCCAGTCTACCCCGCGAATGGCGGGACTTCTTCGATCAATCTAGTGAGCGAAGGTGCAAACCTCAACGAGCGCGCCTTTGGGCTTCGAAAGCGACAGGAGAACGACCGATGGCGGACGAATTGGTTCTGTACACCAACCCGATGTCACGCGGCCGCGTCGCGCGATGGATGCTCGAGGAGGTGGGCCAGCCTTACAGAGCAGAAATTCTCGAATATGCCCGATCGATGAAGGCGCCCGAGTATCTGGCGATCAACCCGATGGGCAAGGTGCCGGCGTTGCGCCACGGCGAGACCATTGTTACTGAAGGCGCGGCAATCTGCGCCTATCTTGCGGACGTCTTTCCCGAGGCCGGGCTCGCGCCGCCGCCTGGATCGCGCCTTCGCGGCCCTTATTACCGCTGGATGTTCTTCGCCGCCGGCCCGATCGAGGCGGCGAATACCGATAAGGCGCTTGGCGTTGCTATCCTTCCTGAGCAGGCGAGGATGGTCGGCTACGGCACCCGCGAGCAGTCGCTCGCCGCGCTCGAAGATCAACTCAACCGCTCCGAGTACATTGCCGGCGACAGCTTCACCGCCGCCGACGTTTATGTCGGATCGCATATCGGCTGGGGCATGATGTTCGGCACGATCGACAAGCGGGCCGCGTTCGAGCGCTATTGGAATCTTTTGAGTGCGCGTCCGGCCGCTCAGCGAGCGCGCGAGATCGACGACAAGCTCGTCGCGGAAATGCGGAAAGCGGGCTGAGGACGATCACGAAGCGCGAGAAGGAAAAGACGCATGCGACTGGAAGGCAAGGCGGCGGTGGTGACGGGCGCGGGGCAGGGGTTCGGCTACGGCGTCGCCGAGGCCTTCGTTCGCGAAGGCGCACGGGTGGTGTGCCTGGACATGAAGGGTGAAGTCGCCGAGGCAGCCGCCAAGCGTCTCGGTCCTTCGGCGATGGCGCTCAAGGGCGACGTTTCGAACCGCGCCGATGTCGACCGCGCCGCGCATGCGGCGATCGACGCCCTGGGGCGGATCGACATTGTCGTTAACAATGCCGGCACGACGCATCGGAACAAGCCGATCATGGAGGTGACGGACGCGGAGTTCGATCGGATTTTCGCCGTCAACGTCAAATCGATCCTGCTGACGGCGCAAGCGTTCGTTCCGCACATGCGCGAAAAGGGCGGCGGCGTCTTCATCAACGTCGGCTCGACCGCGGCTCTACGCCCACGTCCCGGGCTGACCGTCTACAATGCCTCGAAGGGCGCGGTGCATGTGATGACTAAGTCGATGGCGGTCGAGCTTGCGCCAGATAAGATTCGCGTCTGCGCGCTCGCCCCCGTCGCCGGCGAGACGCCGCTGCTCGCTATGTTCATGGGCGAGGACACGGCGGAAAAGCGCGCCGCCTTCAAGGCGACTGTTCCGCTCGGCCGATTTTCGACGCTAGAGGACATCGGGGCCGCCGCGCTCTTTCTGGCCAGCGACGAGGCGAACTTCCTGACCGGCGTGGTGCTGGAGGTCGATGGGGGCAGGTGCATTTGAGTAAGCGCCGAAAGGCCGTGTCTTAAAAAATGCCGTAGGAAGCGCCGGACCAAGCGGCGCCTCCGGACTATTCCCCTCGACAGGCGAGAGGCCGGGCATTGGCGCGGAAGCAATGCGCGATTGTGGGCGCGCTCACGGCTTGTCGAGTTCAAGACCGACGCGGTCTATGCCGTCCGAAGAGACGCGAATGGCGCTGGAGTAAGGTTGCGACAGCTCCAGGATCAGGAACATCGCGCTGGCTACGCAAAAGGATCCGAGCGCCGCGAGCGCGATGGTCCCGGCGCCGGATTTCGAGTTCAGGCCGGTCAGAAAGAACGCGATGCAAGTCCATATGGAAACGAAATACAGGGTTGGCCAAGACACCGCGTCGATGCCTTGCAGCGACATCAAAATCCGATTTTGCCAGATGGCGGCGTAATTGCGCTTGGCGTCCACGAGCAGCGATTTCTGCGCTTCGGTCGCCGGTTCCAGGTGGTCGAGGGCGACGCTCAAATTGTCCATATTGCGAATGGAAGCCGCCATAGCCGCCGCTTTCGCCTGCTCGTCGCCCCAGAGTTGTTTATGTGCCCAATCCAGGTCAGCGCGCATCAAGGCCCGAGCGTGGGCGGCTTCAGGCCCATATTCCCGAGTCTCCTGATTGAATTCGAGCGCATTGGCGGCCATCACCTGCAGCTCGGTCTTCTGCGTGGAAAAGACCCCGAACGCCGTCCAGATCAAGAGGCCGAAGACGAGCGCCACCAGTGTGACGACGAGGCCTGTCACGCCGCCGACCATGTCGCGCGCATGATCGAGCCGATCCGCCAAATACGCGCGAAACGCCAGACCGACGAGGGTCGAGACAAAGGCTGCGACGAAGAAGGCGAGAGCGAAACCGAGAGACGTCGTGGGCATGGCCTCGGCCTTGTCGGTGCGAGCTTCAGTTTTACAATATTCGAAAATCAACCGAAATGCGCCAGTGGGAGGCGCGAAGCCGCTTAGGCGCGATTGGACCGCGCATAGGTCTTGGAGAACACGAGAACCTTGGTAGCGCTTGGCCGGTTCTCGACGCCGCAGCACACCGGCCAGCCGGCGCTCTTTCTCGCCAGCGACGAGGCGAACTTCCTGACCGGGGTTGGTGCTTGAGGTCGACGGGGGCCGGTGCATCTAGCGCCGACGATTGAGCAGAGCTCCTCCGTGACACTGCGGTCAGTTGGGATTCCTTGCGGCTCATCTCAATCCTCCCCCAAAAGGAGGAGCGCGTCGACGTGCATTTCGCTTGCCGCGAAGTTAAACCGTGAGTCATTTTGCCGTTCGATTGGCGACTCTGGGAAACAGCGGCTTGCGAGGTCCAGAACGGCTGATCGCGATTGCCAGCGTCGGGCCGAAATTTGTTTGCAGACACGCCAGTCTGGTCGTGGGAGGAACGCTCGGCGAGACTTGGCGTTACCAGGCAACCTCTCAATTGGGATGCAATGATCTTTTCTTGGGGCGATCACCGGCCGGATGATCCGGAGGGCGCGCTGTGGGATATCGTGGTGATCGGCGCGGGTATGGGCGGCGGTCTGCTCGGCTCCGAGCTGGCGCAAAACGGGCTGAAAACGCTGTTCCTGGAGCGGGGCCCGGCGGTCAGTCCGCTTCCTCGAGGCCGGCGATCGATCCGGACCAGACGTTTCCTCAGCGAGGCGGAACTGGTCTCGCGAGGCCGGTGGAGCAAACTCGTCGCGACCCGCTTGGGAGGCCGATCAAGGCCTGTTCAAATCCCGATCGGCAATGGGCCCGGCGGCTCCTCGGCGATCTATGCCGCGACGCTCGAGCGGTTTTTGCGCGAGGATTTCGAAGGATGCGGGGAGGGGAAGGTCGAACCTCCGCCGATGCCGAACCGCTGGCCGATCAGCTACCAGGAGTTCTTGCCCTATTACCGGAAGGCCGAGGAGGCGCTTCGGATCTGTGGCGGCCGCGACCCCTCTGACCCTGATGACGATTCGGCGCTGAGGACGCCGCCGCCGCTATCGGAGCGCGATGAAGCGATCTTTCGCGACTTCGAGAAGGCCGGGTTGCGCCCATTCCGGGTCCATCTCGGCATCGACTATGAGCCCGGCTGCGCGGAATGTCTGGGCGATCTGTGTCCACGGGATTGCAAGTCCGAAGGAGCCAGCCGGGGTTTGAAGCCGGCGCTGGCGCAATTCGGGGCGAAGCTTCTCACAGACTTTGAGGTCGAAAGGCTCGACGCCGAAGGCGACGGCGTTCGACAGGCGATCGGACATTGCCAGGGTCGTAAAATGACGATCCGAGGAAAAGTGTTTGTCCTCGCCGCCGGCGCGCTCGCCACTCCGCTCATCCTCATGAACTCGAAGTCGCCCGAATGGCCGGCAGGACTCGGCAACAACAACGACCTCGTGGGCCGCGGCTTGATGTTCCACGTCGGCCAGGCGTTTGTCATGCGGTCGCCGCGAGCAAGTTCCGCCGTGGGGCCGGCCAAAAGTATGTCCAGCCGCATCTTCAACAAGGTCGACGGGAAGAGGCTGGGCGGCGTGCAATCCTTCACGGGCCGCGTGAAAGTGGGGCAGATCGCCAACTACATTGTCGACATCATGGAGAGCAAGGTTCCTTTCCGAATCCATGGAGCGCGTCTTGGCGCGCTTGCGCTCGCGACGGTCGCCGCGCCAATGTTCCGCGATTGCGCGATCTTCGGCACGCAAACCGAAGATTTCGCCTATCGCGGAAATCGGGTTTTGCTGGACCCGCAAAGCCCCAGCGGATTTTCGGTCGTCTACGATGCGACAAAGGATTTGCTGGAGCGGGCTTCGCTGCTGCGCAAGACGTTGAAAGCCCATTTGCGCGGGCGCCCCATGATGTTCATCTCGCGCGTCCAGCTCAATTTCGGGCATCCGGCCGGCACCTGTCGGTTTGGCGACTCGCCGCTGAGCAGCGTTCTCGATCCGAGCGGCAAGGTGCGCGGAATGTGCAATCTCTATGTGGCCGACGCGTCCTTCATGCCCTCGATTTCGGCTTCCCACCCGGCCTTGACGGTGGCGGCCCACGCCTTGCGCGTCGCCGACATCATCACGCGCGAGTGGTGGCCGGATCGCTAGGCGGCGCAATCGTTCGCCGCCCAGGAACTTTCCGCCCACCGTGTTAGGCAGGGCGTTCGCCGCCAATGGCCTGGTCAGATGGACTTCACCTCGCCGCCGTCGATGCGCAAAGTCGAGCCGGTCATCCAGCGCGCGCCAGGCGACACAAGGAAAGCCATGAGCTCGGCGATCTCTTCCGGCTCGCCGTAGCGGGCGATGCCCGCTTCCTCGGGGAAGTTCGCCGTCGCCTCTTCGACCGTCAGCTTATGCAGCGGCGCCCAATGCTCGAGATAGGAGCGGCGGCGTCCAGTCATCACCGCGCCGGGGAGCACGCTGTTCACCTGCACGCCGTCGGTGATCCCGCGGTCCGAGAACGCCTTCGCGAGCGCGACAATGGCGGCGTTGATCGTGCCAACCGCTGCGTAAGGCGCTTTCGGAAACAAGGCAGAGTTGCCCGAGATCAGGACCACGGCGCCTTTGGCCATCTTCAGAGCAGGCCATGCGGCGATCGTCAGACGCCGCGCCCCATGCAGCTTGAGAGCCAGGCCCCCCTCCCATTGCGCGTCGGTCATCTCGAACAGGTCGATCTGCGGGACCGCGCCTGCGATGTTGAGAAGCGCGTCGATTCGGCCAAATGCGGGCAGAGCCTGATCGACCACGGCCTTGGCGGCCTCAGGCTGGGAGAGATCGCTATCGATCACGAGCGTCTTTGCGCCCGCGGACTTCACCGCTTCCGCCGTACCTTCCAGATTCGCCCGGTTGCGCGCGACGAGAACGAGCGCGGAGAAATCGCGCGCAAGGCGAATGGCCGTCGAGCGACCAATGCCCTGGCTTGCGCCCGTGACGATTGCGACTGACTTCTCCATTCCGACGTCTCCCTTGAAGCGAGATCAGTGGGGAAAAAATTCGCGGATCGCCGCGGCGATCTCCGCGGCATGCGTCTCCAGCGCGAAATGTCCGGTGTCGAAAAAGCGTACAGTGGCGTTCGGAATGTCGCGCTTGAACGCCTCCGCGCCTGGCGGCAGAAAGAACGGATCGTTCTTGCCCCACGCGGCCAGCAACGGCGGCTTGTGGGTGCGGAAATATTGCTGGAAGGTCGGATAGAGCGCGACGTTGCTCTTGTAGTCGCCCATCAGATCGAGCTGCACGTCGGCGACGCCGGGCCGGGACATGTAGAAATTATCGAGCGAGTATCCGTCCGGCGACACGCGCGTCGAGTTGGGGACGCCGTGGGTGTATTGCCAGATCGTCGTCTCCGGCTTGAGAAAGCTGCGCAGCGCCTCGCGATTGGCCGCGGACGGATCCTTCCAATAGGCCCGGATCGGATTCCAACCGTCGCTCAATCCCTCCTCATACGCGTTGCCGTTCTGCGAGATGATCGCGGTGATCCGCTCCGGATGCTTGACCGCGAGCCGGAACCCGGTCGGCGCGCCATAGTCGAAAACATAGACGGCGTAGCGATCGAAGCCGATGGTCTCGGTGAATTGGTCGATCGTCTCCGCGATTCGGTCGAACGTGTTGCCTTTGTCCGGCAGATCGGAGTTGCCGAAGCCCGGGAGATCGGGAGCGACGATATGGAAGCGGTCGGCGAGCCGCGGAATGAGATCGCGGAACATGTGGCCGGCGGTCGGGAAGCCGTGCAGCAACAATAACTTCGTAGCGCCCGAGGCGCCTGCCTCGCGGTAGAAAACGTTCCGGCCGTCGACCTTGGCGGTCCGATAGTTAATGGCAATCATTGCGCTTCTCCTTTCGCTCAGGCGCGGCCCACCGGGACGGCCGGCGCGGCCACGCGGATTCTGTCTTGCTCCTCCTCCAAGCCACGGAGCTCAAAGCAGCGCCATCTCCCGCGCCTCGCGCGTCAGATCCTGCTTGAGGAGGTAGAACGAGGCCGCCAGGAACAGGAAATCCTTCACGAGGAAGGCGACCGGCAGATACATGGCCGGAAATCCGCCGGCCTCCGGCGCCCACGCGTTGGGGAAGAACGGGATGATGGTGACGGTGCCAAGAAAAACGACGATCGAGCCAAGCGCCCCCAGGATGCCCAGCCTTCGGGACCAGAAGCCCAGCAAGATCAGCGTGCCGAACAGCGCTTCCGTCGTACCGAGGAAAAAAGCTGCGCCTCGAATGCCAAAAGCTGGGATCAGCCAGAAGACCAGCGGGCTGTGGCTGATGAAGGGGGCAATCTGATGGGCTTCGAAGCTAAACCACTTCTGGTAGCTGAATATGTAGAAAGTGAAAACCATCACTGCGCGAATCAAGTGATAGTCAAGGTCGCCCCGGAACGGAGTGGCCTTCGAGAGATAAAGGATCAGCGAGTTCACAGGATCGCTCCTTCTCTTCCTTACCTGCGCCACCGCCGAATAGCTGGCTGCAGCAATGCCAGGCCGGTCCGGAGCGATGATCTGAGGCTGGGGCGGGCGCCGCGGTTGCAAGACCGTCATCCCTTGCCGATTTCGCCGATCGCCTCGCGGATGACGTCGACGACGGTCGAGGGCGCGGTTACCAGCGGCGTGTGATCGACAGGATGCGACCGAATCCGAGCCTTCATCCGCTCGGCCATGAAGCGGTGATTGTCCTCGACGATCATGCGGTCCTGCTCGGCGACGAGGAACCAGGCCGGCCGGTCTTTCCACAAAGGCCGCTCCATCTTGACGGTGATGCACGCGGGCGAGATCGGCCGCTGCACCGCCGCCAGCACCGCCAGTTCTTCCTTCGAGGCATTTTGCGCAAAGGCGGCGGCGAAGGCCGCTTCGGGAAGATAGATTAAACCGTGCCCATCCGGGGCGAGCTTGGGGGCCTGGGGATGCGGCTCGCTGCGATAGAACATTTCGGCCACCGTCTCGCCTTCGTCCGGGGCGAGCGCGGCTATGTAGACAAGCGCCTTCACCTTGTCGCTGCGGGTCGCCCCGATGACCGCGCCGGCATAGGCGTGGCCGGCGAGCACGACTGGCCCCTCAACGCGCTCGAGCGCCCGGTCGAGGGCCGCGACGTCGTCGTGGAACGAGGTCAACGGCAAAGGCGCCGCGACTGCCTTGACGCCTCTCGCCGCGAGCGGCGCAATCACCTTTGCCCAACTTGATCCATCGGCCCAGGCGCCATGGACGAGGACCACTGTCGCATTGTTAGCCGTCATTTTGTTGCTCCCGACATCGCGGCTGTGCCTGGCGCCCCGTCGGCCAAGGTTCCCATCCAGTGGGCTACGGCCCGCCCGATCTCGTCCGGCGAATCCTCCTGGACGAAATGAACGCCCGCGATCGTCTTCTCGGTCAGACCGGGCCAACCGCGGACGAGGTTGACCAGCGCATGACCGGCGAGGATCGCGCCCGGCTCAGCCTTCAGAAACAGCTTGGGCACATTGCTCGCCCCGAGCCAGTTTGCGTATTCTGTGGCGATCGCATGCACGTCGGCGGGCTCACCGTCGATGGGGATCTCCCGGGGCCAGGTCAGCGTTGGCCGTCGTCCCTCTCCGGGCTCAGCGAACGGCCGTCGATACGCCGCCATCTCCTCGTCGGAGAGCTTACGCAGGACAGCTTTCGGCAGAATCTCTTCGATGAAATAGTTGTTCTGCAGGACCATCGTCTCGCCAGCCTGGGAACGTACCGCCTCCAAGGCCGAACGCATGCCCATCTTGTCCCAGTGATCCTTGCCCTGCGGCGCCACGATCGCCTCCATGAACGCGATCCCCTTCACCGCCTCGCGGTGGCGGTTAGCCCAGTCGAAGCCGAGGGCCGAACCCCAGTCATGGATGATAAGGGTGACCTTCTCGCGCACATCGAGACTCTCGAGCAGCCCGTCGAGGTAGCGGCGGTGCTCGACGAAGCGATACGAACCGGGGCCACCGTCAGGCAGCTTGTCGGAATCGCCCATGCCAATGAGGTCGGGGGCGATGCAGCGGCCGAGTGGCTGCAGGTGCGGCAACACGTTGCGCCAGAGGTAGGATGAGGTCGGATTGCCGTGCAACAGGACTACCGGATCGCCTTGTCCCACCTCCACGTAGGCCATCTCACGCCCGAGGACCCGCCGCCGCTGCTTTTGGTACGGAAATGCCGCGGAGATCATGTTCTCTTCTCCTTCTTTACAGTATAGTTGGCCCGGTCAGAAGCCGAGTTCCGGATCAAACTCGCGTTACATCCGAAAACAAATCAGGTTCCGAGGCCATATCTCGCCTTTTATCAGCAACAATAGAAATTTTTCCTCCCTCCTCAAGGATCAGGTATTCGACTTCGTTAATTTTATGCACTCCGTGCTGGCGTAGTAAGCTTTCCACATCCGCTCGGGATAGCCCGGATCGCCGAAGCCCGTCTTGCAATATATTTCCGTTGCTGACGAGTATTCTCGGGCTTTGGTCAACAAGACACGCCACACTCGAATAGTGACGCAAATGGGAGACTACGGCGTGGGCAAACAGCACCGCGATCAAAGTGACGGCCCCGGCAAGATAGTCGGCGTCAGCAGCGCTCGGAATTCTGCCGACTATCGCCCCCACCGCCACAGCGGCGACGAAATCAAACGGAGACAGTTCCGCTAGAATTCGCCGTTTGCCTAGCCGTAGCCCAATGATCGCCGTCGCGTAGAGCAAACCGGCCTTTCCCGCGATCCACGCTAGATGCTGGATTTCTGGACTCATCCCGTCGCACCTCCACGTACGCCATTTCGCGGCCTACGACCGGCCGCCGCTTTTGATACGAAAACGCCGCAGAGATCATGGTCGTTCCTCCCGTGCTAGCCGGCTAAGTCCATCCGTCAGTAACCTTTTAATTCATACTTGAGGGGTTACGTCAGGTCACATAACTTGTCAATAGCAGTCGGGCAGGTTAGGGTGATTCGTGTCGCCCAGACCGCCTGCAAATTTCATCGCCGACTCGCCTGGGCTCGATTTCCTGAACTCCATCGCGACGCCGGTCGATCAGCCGGTTGACTGGCTCGACAGCGGCGACGGTCTCGTCGCGTGGCTGACTCAAGCCAACCTTGTTCCTGCGCACGCGCTGGATGCTCTGGCCAAGCGGGCGGCGCCCGGCGAACTGGACAAGGTCGCCGACCAGGCGCGCGCTCTACGCGAGTGGTTCAGGGGCTTCGTGCATAAGCATATGGGGCGCCCGCTCACGCCAAAGGCGATGCGTGAACTCGGGCCCCTGAACGCGCTTCTTGAGCGTAATGAAATGTTCAGCCGCATAGCGTTGCGTCCTGACGGCGATGGCGATCGGTTGGAGCTGCAAACGATGCGGCTCTGGCGATCACCCGAATCTTTACTCATGCCGATCGGCGAAGCGTTGGCGCGGTGCGTGTGCGACGATGACTTCGCCAGCATTCGGGCGTGCGAGGGACACGTCTGCACTCTGATCTTCGCCGACCGCACACGGAGGCAAGGGCGACGGTGGTGCAGCATGGCGGTATGCGGCAATCGCGCGAAACAAGCGGCCCATCGCCAACGGCTCAAGGTTGAGCGCTGATTGGGTTCTGACCCGAGGGCCGCCAAGGTCTTCGTTTCTCGCCGGGCTCGACATTCGCACTTCTACCATCGGGGATCCCGAGAAACTGGCGCCATTCGAAACTTGGGAACTTGCTAGGAACTTCGCCTCGCCCATGTTAGGCAGCCGCGCCATGCAGCGGATGCGAGTCTTGCGCCATCCGCCCCTTCGATCCACATGAGGACGCATGGCGATGGCGGTGATTGAACCCAATTCTATTCCCGAAGGCCTTGCGTTCGACGACGTCCTGCTGCGCCCTGGCCTGAGCGCGGTCATGCCGAGCGGGACGAATATCGCAACTCAGCTCACGCGGACAATACGCCTCAATCTGCCGATCATTTCCGCGGCGATGGACACGGTGACCGAGGCGAGGCTGGCGATCGCCATGGCGGAAGCGGGCGGCATCGGCGTCATCCACCGCAATCTTCAGCCCGCGGATCAGGCGGAAGAGGTGCGCAAGGTCAAGCGGTTCGAGAGCGGGATGGTGATCGATCCGATCACCATCTTTCCCGACGCAACGCTCGCTGACGCGCTCGCCCTCATGCGTCGGGCTTCGATCTCTGGCATCCCGGTGGTCGAGCGCGGCGCCGATGGCAAGCCCGCGAAGCTCATCGGCATTCTCACCAATCGCGACGTGCGCTTCGCCGACGATCCGCGCCAGCCGGTGACCGACCTCATGACCCGCAAGGTGGTGACGGTCGGCGAAGGGGTAAACCACGAAGAGGCCCGCCGGCTCCTGCATCTGCACCGCATCGAAAAGCTGGTGGTCGTCGACGATGCGCAACGCTGCGTCGGGCTCATCACCGTGAAAGACATCGAGAAGGCGACGACGCATCCCAATGCGGCCAAGGACGTTGACGGGCGCTTGCGCGTCGCCGCCGCCACCACGGTCGGCGACAAGGGGTTCGAGCGCGCGGAATTGCTGATGGCGGCCGGGGTCGACTGCCTCGTCGTCGACACCGCGCACGGCCATTCCGAGCAGGTCTTGAGCCAAGTCCGGCGCATCCAGCGCGTGACCAACAAAGTCTCGGTTATCGCTGGCAACGTGGCGACGCGCGAGGGCGCCATGGCGCTGATCGACGCCGGCGCGGACGCGATCAAGGTCGGTATCGGGCCCGGCTCGATCTGCACCACGCGCATCGTCGCTGGCGTCGGCGTGCCGCAGCTGACTGCGATCCTCGAAGCGGCGGAGGCCGCGCGTGCGTCCGGCGTGCCGGTGATCGGGGACGGGGGCGTCAAGTATTCGGGCGACCTCGCCAAGGCGATCGCGGGGGGCGCGGATAGCGTGATGATCGGCTCGCTGCTCGCCGGCACGGACGAGAGCCCGGGCGAAGTGTTCCTGTACCAGGGGCGCTCATACAAGAGCTACCGCGGCATGGGCTCGCTCGGCGCGATGGCGCAGGGCTCGGCCGACCGTTACTTCCAGCAGGACGTAAAGGATCAGATGAAGCTGGTGCCCGAAGGGGTCGAGGGGCAGGTGCCCTATCGCGGCCCGACGGCTGCGATCGTGCACCAACTCGCCGGGGGCCTGCGCGCCGCCATGGGCTATGTCGGAGCGGAGACCATCCCCGAGTTCCAGGAGAAGGCGCGCTTCATGCGCATCACCAGCGCGGGGCTGCGCGAGAGCCACGTCCACGACGTCGCCATCACCCGCGAGAGCCCGAACTATCATCCGTCAGGGGCGTAGAGCGGCCACAGAGTTCGGCCTTCTCACATGCGGTTCTCGCGCTGCGTCTTGAGAGCTAACGAAAGCGCGCGCCGCGATCCCGGTTCACATTTTCCTGATACCGACCAGCGTCTGTAACGGACTTGGCCTCGCGTCCGAATAGGGGAGTGACCGTGGGACTGCTCCATGGACGCACCTCGAAAGGGATCGTCGCAATGATTTCACGACGTCGTCTTCTCGCCTTCGCCGCCGTCGCCGGAGCGCTGCTGGCCGCTCCCGCTTTCGCCGCCGAGACCGTATCCTACACGCCGCAAGCGTTTGACGCCGCCCAGAAGGACGGCAAATCCATTCTGGTCGAAATCCACGCGACGTGGTGCCCGACCTGCAAGGCCCAGACCCCTATTCTCGCCGACCTGGAAAAGGGCGCCAAATTCGAGAACCTGCTGGTGCTCCATGTCGATTTCGACTCCCAGAAGGACGTGGTCAGGAAGTTTGGCGCTCACATGCAGAGCACGTTGATCACCTTCAAGGACGGCAAGGAAACCGGCCGCTCGGTTGGCGACACCGACCGGGCGTCCATCGCCAATCTGCTCGACAAAGCCATCTAGGGATATTGGTCCATGGCGCTCGGGAGCCTTGGCCTGGCCTTTCTCGCGGGGCTTCTGTCCGTTCTTTCCCCCTGTGTCCTGCCGCTGTTGCCGATCGTGCTCGGCGCGGCGGCGAGCGAGCACCGAATGGGACCGGCGGCGCTTGCTGCGGGCGTTGTTCTGTCTTTCGTCGCAATCGGCCTTTTCGTCGCGACGGCCGGCTTCGCTCTTGGGCTTGACGCCGACATATTTCGGAACGTCGGAGCGATCTTGATGATCGGGGTCGGCGTCGTGCTCGCCATGCCGTCGCTGCAAGTGCAGCTGGCGGCAGCTGGCGGCCCCATCAGCAACTGGGCCGATCATCGCGCCAGCGCCGTGCAGTCGCGCGGACCGGCAGGCCAGTTCGCGATCGGCCTCCTGCTCGGCGCGGTGTGGAGTCCCTGCGTCGGGCCAACGCTGGGCGCCGCCTCCCTGCTTGCGGCGCAGGAAAAGTCGCCGGGACAGGTGGCCTTGACCATGATCACTTTCGGCCTCGGTGCGGCGGCGCCGCTGGTCGCCATCGGGTTCGCTTCGCGACAGGCGCTGGCGCGGCAGCGCGCCCGGTTGATCGCTGGCGGCAAGGGGGCCAAAATCGTGTTGGGCGCCCTGTTGATCGTTCTCGGCGTGATGATTGTCAGCGGTCTCGACCGGCGCCTTGAAACGGTACTGGTCGATTGGTCGCCGCTATGGCTGACGAACCTCACCACGCGATTTTAAGCCAACTCGCAAAGTCCGAGACTTAACCGCCGGACGCCATCATTCGGCATGGAAGAACAAGGAGATGCTGGAGGCGCTAGGTCACCGACTGGCGACTTTCCTGTCCAGGGAAAGGCATGTGCACGGCACATCGCCGGCGACAAACCAGGAGTTCTTGAAGCTGGCGCTTCGTCCGGCTGACGTTCTCCTTGTCGAGGGCACGAGTGTCATCTCCACAGCGATAAAATATCTAACTCAATCGACATGGTCTCATGCCGCGCTTTTTGTCGGCGATGCGATCCAAGGAACAGGCGATTACAGCTTTGTCGAAGCTGATCTCGTGGAGGGGGTGCGTTCTGTCGGCCTTCAGAATTACGCGGGATATCACTGTCGCGTCTGCCGACCTATCGGCCTGTCTGAAAGCGACGTCGAGCGCGTCGTCGCCTACGCGACCGCGCAGGTTGGCCATGCCTATGACACGCGAAACATCGTCGATCTCGCACGATACCTTCTGCCGACGCCGCCTGTTCCGAGTTCGTGGCGCCGCAAGATGATCGCATTCGGCAGTGGCGACCCAACGCGCGCGATCTGTTCCGGACTTATCGCCCAGTCGTTTGAAACGATTGGATATCCTGTCCTCCCCGATGTGACCTACTTCAACGCGGCGCGCAGCGATTGTCCCGATTGCGTGGAGGAGGTCATGCGGGTCCGCCATCATAGCCTTTATGTGCCGCGCGATTTCGATGTGTCTCCCTATTTCGAAGTCGTCAAACCCAGCCTAATTGCGAGCTTCAATTATCGCGATCTCAAATGGGAAGAGAAACAGGACGTCCAGCTCGATATCGGCAGATTGTCCGATTTTGGCTCTGGCTTGCCATGAGACGTGCGTGAGAGACTGGATCCATGCTGACTGTTCATCACCTCGACAATTCCCGCTCGCAGCGAGTTCTGTGGCTGCTTGAGAAACTCGGGTTGCCGTACGAGACCGTTTATTACGAGCGCGACCCGGCGAGCCGCCTCGCGCCGCCGGAATTGCGCAAGGTCCATCCGCTCGGCAAGTCGCCAGTGCTGGTCGACGGGAGCACACCGTCGCGGAGACGGGCGCGATTGTCGAATATGTGGTTGAGAAGGCTGGCGGCCGGCTGCGCCCCGCCGAGGGGACACCCGAAAGGCTGCGCTGGACCTACTGGCTGCATTTCTCGGAGGGCTCAATGATGCCGCCGCTCTGCTCGACCTCATCTTCATGATGGCGCCCGGCCGTGTGCCGGAAGCTTTGCGCCCGACGGCGCAGGCGATTTCAGACGCCACGCGCAAGGGCCATGTCGCGCCGCAGCTGAAAACCCTGTTCGATTTCATCGAAGCGGAACTAAGCGAGAGCGAATGGTTCGCCGGCGATGACTTCTCGACGGCCGACGTGATGATGAGCTATCCGCTCGAAGCGGGAGGGTCTCGCGCCGGAGCGTTCGAGGGCCGGCCGAAGCTGAAAGCCTTTCTCGAGCGCATCCACGCCCGGGCCGCCTATCGCGCAGCGTTCGCCAAAGGCGGACCTTACGCCTACGCGGCCTAGAGCAGGTTGCTCTTGGATTTACGCAGGGACCACGCCGACGCGTTTCCTCCCCCCTTGTGGGGGGTCGCGCCGTACTGTGGGACTAGCGGGCAGCGAAGCATTCGATAATCTCTCCCGGCCCGCGCGACCCCCCACCCCTGCGCCCCCAAAAGAGGGGGCGGGTGCGCTAACCCCATTGATTCTATCGAAATTTAGAAGCCTCTAGGACCCCCGTTTTGCGGGGCGCGCCGGCGAGAGCCCATCGAGCAGCGCTTCGGCGATGCGGCTGCGGCGGCGATTCTTCTGGCTGAGAACATGAAACTCCCGGTCCGGCAGCTTGAACCGGACCTGCCGAAGCAAGCCGGCCTCGAGACTCGACGCGGCGACTGAGGCGGAGGTAGCGGTCGCGCCCAGGCCCGCCTCGACCGCCGCGCGCACGGCCTCGTTCGAGGGCAGCTCCATCGCGATCCTGAGCTTCTCGGGCCGGATTCCGAGCCGCTTCAGCGCCTGTTCGAACGCCGAGCGCGTGCCCGATCCGACCTCGCGCAGCACCCATTCTCCCTGGAGAAGGTCGGCGGGTTTAAGCGATTTGGCGTCGCCCCAGGCATGATCCGGACCGACGACCAGGACCAGTTGGTCCTTCGCAACGACCAGGCTTTCGAGGCTCTCGCTTTTGACCGCGCCTTCGACAAAGCCGAGTTCCGCGGCGCCGGTCTCGACGGCTTCGGCGACCTCCGCGGTGTTGCCGATTGTCAGCCTGATCTCGATGCGCGGGTAGGCGCGCCGGAAGGCGACGAGACGCGGCGGCAGCCAGTAGCCGGCGATCGTCTGGCTCGCATGCAAGCTTAGCGCCCCGCGCTCGAGCGCGCCGAATTCCGCAAGGGCCTGCTCCGCGTGCGCAACCTCGGCGAGGATGCGGCGCGCCTGGACCAGCAGCGTTGCGCCCGCTTCGGTGAGCGCGATGCGACGGCCGATGCGGTCGAACAGCAATATGTCGTGGCGGGCTTCGAGCGCAGCGATCGCGTGGCTCGCGGCCGATTGCGCGAGATTTAGCGCGCGCGCCGCTTCCGTCAGGTGTCCGCGCTCCGCGACGGCGACGAAAACGCGCAACTGCTCGAGCGTCATGGGGTTCACTCATTCAATCGATAGATTGGATCATAACGAGTGTAATCATCTATTGGAATGATTGATTGGTGTAAGTTACCTTTGTCTCCGTGCAGGAGAAAAAATCGATGAGCGCCCTCGACACCCAGTTTCAGACACCCGTGCGCAGCGACGCGGAGCCGCGCTTCAAGGACGCCAAACCGCTCCTGGAGATCGTCCGCAACTTCACCCCAAACTGGTTCACCGTGACCATGGGGACCGGAGCGCTCGCGCTGACCTTGAACCAGTTTCCGATGTCCGTTCCGGGCCTGCGCGCAGTCGCGGTCGGTTTGTGGCTCGCTAATATTGCGCTTTTCGCGCTGTTCAGCCTGCTCTATTCCGCGCGTTGGGCCCTCTTCCCCCGCGAGACGGCGCCGATTTTCAGACATCCGGTGATGTCGATGTTTTTTGGCGCGATCCCGATGGGGCTCGCGACCATCGTCAATGGCTTTCTCGCCTTTGGCCCTGATTTCCTTGGAGCGACCGCCGCCGTCAGCATCGCGCGCGCGCTCTGGCAGGCGGACGCTGTGATGTCGGTCGTTTGCGGCCTCGCCATCCCCTATTTCATGTTCACCCGCCAGGAGCACTCGATGGAGAAGCTGACGGCCGTGTGGCTGCTCCCCATCGTCGCCTCGGAAGTCGCTGCTGCGAGCGGAGGACTGCTGGCGCCCCATCTCGCGGCCCCCGAGGGTTTCCTGGTCCTCATTCTCAGCTACGTCCTGTGGGCGTGCTCGGTGCCGCTCGCCATGAGTGTCCTCGTGCTGTTGTTCCTGAGGCTTGCGCTGCACAAGCTGCCCGAGCGTGACATGGGGGTCTCCGCTTGGCTCGCGCTCGGGCCGATCGGGACGGGAGCGCTCGGTCTCATCGTGCTCGGCGCTGCAGCGCCGAAGATTTTCGCCGCCAATGGGCCAGCGTCCGTCGGCGAAGTCGCCTTCGGTCTCGGAATGATCGGCGGCCTGATCCTGTGGGGTTACGGCGTTTGGTGGCTGAGCCTCGCAATCCTCAAGACAATGCGCTATCTCCGCCAAGGCCTGCCGTTCAATCTCGGCTGGTGGGGTTTTACCTTCCCGCTCGCGGTCTACACCCTCGCCACGCTTGCGCTCGCGCGCGTCACCGGGCTCAGCCTGTTCAGCTTCGTCGGAGCAGCGCTCACATTGTGCCTGGCGATCTTCTGGGTCGTCGTGGCGAACCGTACTTTGCGAGGGGCATGGAGCACAACGCTCTTCGTCGCCCCTTGTCTCGGTCTTGCCAACGCGCCGGCGCGGTTTGAAGCGGACGTCGTGTGAGGGGAGGGGCCCGGACTCGCGGGCGGGGCGATCCTCAGGCGTGGCCCTCGACCTGAATCGCGTGAAAATCGGCGCGATGCGGCTTCGTTGCGAGCGCGAGCGAAGTTTGAAGCGCTTCGAGATCGGCTGCGCTGCGCGGCTCCCAACCGCAAGGGCAGGAATTGTCGCCGTTATGCGCCGCCGCGACCTCGAGATAGAGAAGACCGACCGCAGTCGCCGCAAAACTCATCGCCGCCATGGGCGGAAGCCGCGTCGATTGCATGACAGCGCAAAAAGCCATCCGGGCGGATCTTTTCATCTGATCAAGCGCAGCGATCGTCTCGTCATCATTGAAGGCGGCAATCTGCATGATGAATGGCTCCCCGCTGGCGCCGGCACGCCGCCGACGATTGAGCCAGAGGTAGAGAAGCGCCAATCGGGCCGCAAGCGCTTGCGATCATTTCGTAATTAGAACAATTCCAAACCAGGCTCTGCTTCGATCGCGAGCGGCCGAACCCGATGCGGGCGACAAACCGCCATTCAATGATAGATTGACGAGCAGGGGCAGGAACGGAGGGCGCCATGTTGTTCACGGCCGAGCACGAGGAGCCGCGTCGAACTTTGCAGAAATTCATCGCCGCGGAGATCAATCCGCATGTCGACGAATGGGAGGCGGCCGGTCGGCTTCCGACGCACGAGCTGTTCAAGAAGCTTGGGGATCTCGGTTTCCTCGGATTGAATAAGCCCATCGAATTCGGCGGCTCGGGCCTCGATTATTCTTACGCGATCATGATGGCGGAAGAACTGGGGGCCGTGCACAGCGGCTCGGTTCCGATGGCGATCGGGGTCCATACCGACATGGCCACGCCCGCGCTCGCCCGGTTCGGTTCGGACGCCTTGCGGCGCGAGTTTCTCGCGCCCGCGATTTCTGGCGAAATGGTCGCCTGCGTCGGCGTGTCCGAACCGGGCGCCGGCTCTGACGTCGCCGAGATCAGAACAAACGCGCGATCGGACGGCGACGACTACGTCATCGATGGCGGCAAGATGTGGATCACGAACGGCGCTGAGGCCGACTGGATGTGCCTGCTCGCCAATACGGGCGAGGGACCCAAACATCGCAACAAATCGCTGATTTGCGTGCCGATGAAAGCGAAGGGCGTCACGGTTGCGCGCAAGCTCGACAAGCTCGGCATGCGCGCGTCCGACACGGCGCAGATTTTCTTCGAGGGCGTGAGGGTTCCGAAGCGCAACCGCATCGGCGACGAGGGCAAGGGCTTCGTCTACCAGATGATGCAATTCCAGGAAGAGCGGCTGTGGGCCGCGGCGGCCTGCCTCAAGGCGCACGAGCACACGATCGCCGAGACGATCGCCTATGCGCGGCAGCGAAAAGCGTTCGGCCGCAGCATCCTCGACAATCAGACGGTTCACTTCAAGCTCGCCGAATTGCAGACGGAGATCGAGCTCCTGCGCTCGCTCGTCTATCGCGCTGCCGAAGCGATGATCGAGGGCGCCGACATGACGCAGCTCGCGACGATGGCGAAGCTCAAGGCCGGTCAGCTCGGTCGCGAAGTGCCGAGCGCCTGCCTGCAATATTGGGGCGGCATGGGCTATATGAACGAGACGCCGGTCAGCCGCGCCTTCCGCGATGGCCGTCTCGCCTCCATCGCCGGCGGGGCCGACGAAGTGATGCTCACCATCCTGTGCAAGGGCATGGGGACTTTGCCGGGCATGGGGCAGTAGCTTCGAATGACCTCGAGGCGGTGGGGCGGGACGCTGTGGGTTGGTTGCCTGCAATTTTTCGTAGCCGAAGCTGTCGCCGCCGCCGGCTTCGCGGGTTCGTACAGCTATCGCCGCAACTACATCAGCGATCTCGGCGCTTTGAACTGCGGCGAAAACTGCTCGCCTCTGCATCCGCTGATGAACGCGTCCTTCGTGCTTCAGGGGGTGCTGATCTTTGCCGGAGCATTCGTGGTCTGGCCGCTGTTGGCGCGTGGGGTGCTCTCACAGCTTGCACTCGGCCTCGTAGCGGCATCCGGCTTCGGTGTTGCGCTTGTTGGGCTGGCGCCGGAGGATTTCGCGCCGGGCTGGCATTATCTCGGGGCCGCCGAGAACCTTCTGTTCTGCAATGCGGGCGCGGCTTTGCTCGGCGTGGCGTTGCTTCGCGAGGGGTCGGCCCCGCGGGTGCTCGGGTTCTTCTCGCTTGGTTTCGGTCTGCTCGGTTTGGCGGGTCTCACAGGACTGGCGACAGGCCATGATTTCGGACTGGGCATAGGCGGCGTCGAGCGCCTCGCCGCCCATCCTTTTCCGCTCTGGATTGCCGGAATGGGCGCCTGGCTGATCGGCCGCAGCGATTTTGTTGACTAAGCCGGCGCCGCGTCGCGCCGGCTCAGCTCCGCCTCGACGCGGTCCAGTGCGTCGCGCAAAGCCTGCGCCTTGCCGACAGTCCCCGAATTGTCCTTTGCCGGCGTCGCCCCGCGTGGCTCGGCCTTGCCGCGCATCTCGCGCGCCTGGCGCGTCCCAATATCCTTGGCGCGATCATGCGCCTCCCGCAGGCGCCGGGCCGCGGTCTTGAGCTCATCGACAGACTGGCGCTCGATTTCCGGCGGCCGGGTCAAGGCGACGAGGTCGAGTTCGGCCGCGGTCAGGAGCCGGGCTTCGAGTTTCGCCGTATCATTCATCGGAAGTTCCTGATCTCTCGGGCCGCTTGGGCATCCGGCTTGGCCGACCCTCGGCCAACCCGTGAAACCTGTTCTAGTTCGTTCCGAAGCCAAGCTCCACCGCTTGGCGCGACATTGTCCCCGGAGCGAGATATAGGTTCGTCCGCTTACCGGGGATATGAACCGGATTCCATATCCCAAAGGTTCCCCATGATTCCCGCCGCCCGCGCCGCCGCCGCGATCGAAGTTTTGACGGATATCGAATCCCGTCGCCGACCCGCGTCCGACGCAATGAAAGACTGGGGCCTCGCGCACCGCTTCGCGGGCTCCGGAGACCGGGCGGCGATCTCGGGCCTCGTGTACGATGCGCTGCGCCGGAAAAGCTCGTCAGCCTGGATCATGGGCGAGGCAAACCCGCGCGCCGAAATGCTGGGCGCGCTGAGACAGACCCACGACCTCGACGCCGAGGCGATCGCCGCTTTGTTCTCCGGCGAGGGCCACGCGCCGGCAAAGCTCACCGAAGCCGAAAACGCCCGACTCACGGCCGCCGACCTGACAGGTGCCCCCGCGCACGTTGTCGGGGATTTCCCCGAATGGCTTGGCTCCCAACTCGAAGCGAGCTTTGGCGCGTCGGCCGCGGAGGAGGGCAGGGCGCTCGCCGAACGCGCGCCCGTCGATCTGCGCGTGAATCTTCTCAAGACCAATCGCGACAAGGCGCTCAAGGCGCTCGCCCATCTCAAGCCCGAGCCGACGCCGCTCTCTCCCGTGGGATTGCGCATCGCCATGCGCCCGGATGGCCGCGCGCCGCCGCTTGCCTCCGACCCGGCCTACGTCAAAGGCCTTGTCGAGCTCCAGGACGAGGGCTCGCAGCTCGCCGCACTCCTCGCCGAAGCCAAGCCCGGCATGCAGGTTCTCGATCTCTGCGCGGGTGCGGGCGGCAAGACGCTGGCACTCGCCGCCGCGATGGGAAACCAGGGGCAGATCTACGCCGCCGACCCCGACTCGCACCGCCTTGCGCCGATCTTCGCCAGGCTCGCGCGCTCGGGCGCCCGCAATGTCCAGGTGCGGGCGCCGAGGGGCAAAACGGACGTGCTCAGCGACCGCGAAGGACGCTGCGATCTCGTGCTGATCGACGCGCCATGCACCGGCTCCGGCGCCTGGCGGCGCAACCCCGACGCCAAATGGCGCATCCGCCCCGGCGCACTCGAACAGCGTATCAAGGATCAGGACGAGACGCTCGAAAGCGCGTTGCGTTTCGTCAAGCAAGGCGGGCGCATTGTCTATGTCACCTGCTCAATCCTGCGAGCCGAGAACGAGGACCGGATTGCCGAGTTCATGCGCCGGCACGACAATGTCCTGCCGATCGACGCGAAGGCGCAGGCGAATGCGGCCGGCCTGCCGGCGCTCGCCGAACATCGCTCGACGCTCGGCCCCGGCTTTCGTCTCAGCCCGCGAGCGACCGGCACCGACGGGTTTTATATTGCGACGTTAACGCGGACGTGAGTGCTGGCGGCGAAATCCGCAATGTCCGAACAGGACAAAGGCGTTCTGCACGGGCTTTCTCCCTGTTTGAAATCAGGCCCTCGTGGCGGCGGCGGCTCCGCCCTCCGCGCAACCAAGGACGACCATCTCGAGGAGATGTTTGGGCGTGCCGCAGTCCGGGCACACCCAGTCTTCGGGGATGTCCTTCCACCGGGTCCCCGGCGCAATGCCGTGTTCCGACACCCCTAGCGCTTCATCGAAGGAAAACCCCAACCGAGGCACATGAGACGGAGAAACGGGTCTTCGGACATGACGGCTTCCCGATCGGCGCGTGGGTGTCAACATGGCCATCCACGGTTTTGTCGACCCAACCGCTCGCGTGGGCTTCCGCGGGCTTTCCCTCAGCCCGCCTCCGTCCCCCGGCGCAACGCCTGCTGGACCACGCTGTTGATCCATAGCGCCACGATCGATAAGCCGCAGCCGAGGGCGATATCGATCAGCCGATCGACCGGCGCGCGCGAGGGGGTCCCGGTCAGGTCACCGACGAGTTGCAGGATGAGGATGACAAAGGCGGACATGGCGCCGATTCCGAGCGCGCCGTGGCGCTGTTGTGCGGGAAAGCGGATGAGGGCCGCGAGCGCCGCGCCGACGATAAGAGCGAGGATCGAGGGAAGCAGAGCCGCATAGGCCGAGGCCAGGGCGACGCCGAGCACGGTGCCAAGAACGAGATTCTGGACCACCTTGCGGCTGACATTGGCGTTGAGGTGCAACGTAAGGAGCAGGGCGAAGATCGCCCAGTCGGGATGCCGCAGGCCTAGCTTCTGCGCCAGGACCGAGGCTGCGACGACAGAAGCGCCGCAGACGGCGGCAAAGGACCAGCGCGGAAGGCGCGAGGTGCGGAGGTCGGAGGCCAGCGCCTGGAGGCTCGGTCCCGTGAACGGACGCCAGAGCCCAGTCACAGCGTCCCAGGCAATGGAAACCAGCCAAGAGTAGAGCGCGAAGGCGGCGATCACGGCAATGTCGAAGGGCTCGACCGGCGCGAAGAAGGCCGCGATCACCGTGCTGAGGCACATGATCCGGGCGGACGTCGCGTAGCTCGCGTGGCCGCCCTCGACCAGACCGTAGAGGACGGCGACCATGCCTGGCGCCAGCGCCGTGAGAAGGGCGTCCCCCCGGGCTGCCGTTCCGAGCATCCCGCCGACCAAAACGACAAGCCCCGAGATCAGGAAGCTCGTCAGGCGGCTGAGCGGCGGCGCGCCCGTATCCGCCGCGAATCCAAGCAGGCACGTCAGGATCGCATAAGGGAGCCATTGGCTGCCTTGGCCGAGGATGCCCGCGCCGATCGGCGCGAGCAATATCAGGCCGAACCGCGACGACCGTGCATAGAGGCCGTCGCCTTGCCATCCGCCCGCTGATTCCGACGAGCCTGGGAGCGAAGCGCCAGCGGCGTCGCGGGCTTGGCCTTCTGTCATCGGAATCGATCTCTGCTGCCCCAGATCTCTGACGGCATACCTAACACGATTGCAATGTCGGCTTTACGTCGACACCAGACATTGCTGCTCATCGTGACCTTGTCCGCTATCCGCCCAACTGCGACATCCGCGAACGCGTTCGGATATGGCCGCTTCACGTCGAAACCGGTCAAACTGCTTTAGTTTGATCCTAGAGTGGAGGTCGTCAGAGAGGCAATCGACCGCCCGTCCTTACGCCTTAATTAATTGATTTAACGAAGCTTTTTGCAAAGCAGATGCAAATCGCATCGACATTTGGTTGTGTTTTGCAGAAGATTTGCTATTATATCTACTTTTCCCCGATGTCCGGGTCGCGTGAGGAGAGATTGCATGGCTGAGGACAAGGCGCCCATTCGGCGCCGGCGGATGGGCGCGCATGGCATGATGTTCCGGCGGAGGCGCATCTTCGCCAGCCTGCGCGAGGGCTTCACTTTATGACGAAATCGCCGCCGACGAAGGCGTGAGCCCCTCGCGCATCCGGCAGATCGTTTCCAAGGAGCTGCAGCAACGTGGAGTCGACAGCGGGGCCGAACATGCGAAACTGCAATTGGACCGTCTTGCTCCCGCAATTCAGCTCGCGGCCGAAGCCATGGCCGCTGGCGACATCTCGGCGATCACCCCTTATCTCAAGGCGCTCGACCGGCTCGATCGCTATCAGACCGTCGCCACCGCCAACCAGGTCTATGACGACGAGGCGCGCAAGAAGCTCATGGACAAGATCAACCGCATGGCCGAGAACTTCGGCATCGACGAGAACTTCGCCGCGGCGGTGCAGGGGCACTTGAGGGCCATCGGTGAAATTCCCGATGACAAGCCGGTCGAGGCCGAAGGAGAGAGGGCGGAGCCTGAGGGTTCGCCCGATTTTATCGAAGAGGCGAACGCGCATGGGGCGACCCCTTGGGGAGGCTGAGACGAACTCCGGATTTTTTTTACTCCAAACGGCCGTAACCCATTGAAAAGGCTCATTCCCAAAAATAAACGCTAGTAAACGTCAGCACTTTTACTAACGTTTACTAGCGTTTAAGCGCGTTTATTGGCGTTTATTGGCTCGGAGCTGGGTCGTCGCCGGCCAGGGATCGCGCCCGCGCGCCGATCGCTGGCCAGGTTGACGACGCAGCGTTTGACCGCCCCGCGGGCCAACCCTACATAACCACCATGACCCGGCTCATCGATATCGCCGAACGGCGCGCGAGCCCCCACGTGCGCCATCCCGAAAAAGCGCACCGGCCGGACCAGCCGGTCGCCCGCAAGCCGCCCTGGATCCGCGTGCGCGCGCCCGGCTCGCCGGTGTTCGCCGAGACCTTGAGCCTGGTGCGCGAATTCAACCTTGCGACCGTGTGCGAGGAGGCGCGCTGTCCCAACATCGGCGAATGCTGGGACAAGCGCCACGCCACCTTCATGATCATGGGCGACACCTGCACCCGCGCCTGTGCCTTCTGCAATGTGCGCACTGGCTTGCCGGGCGCACTCGACGAGGACGAGCCCCGGCGCGTCGCCGATGCGGTCGCCAAGCTCGGGCTTGCGCATGTCGTCGTGACCTCAGTCGACCGCGACGATCTTGCTGACGGAGGGGCGTGGCATTTCGCGCGCACGATCGCAGCGATTCGCCGCGCCGCCCCGGAGACTACGGTCGAAGTGCTGACGCCGGATTTCCTGCGCAAGGAGGGCGCCCTGGACATTGTCGTCGCGGCGAAGCCGGACGTGTTCAACCACAATCTCGAAACCGTGCCGTCGAAATATCTGACCGTCAGACCGGGCGCACGCTATTTCGCTTCGCTGAGACTGCTCGAGCGCGCGAAGGAGCTCGACCCCTCGCTGTTCACCAAATCGGGCATGATGGTGGGCTTGGGCGAACAGCGCAACGAAGTGCTGCAGGTGATGGACGACATGCGCGCGGCCAAGGTCGATTTCCTCACCATAGGCCAATATCTGCAGCCGACGCCGAAGCACCACGCGGTCGAGCGATTTGTGCCCCCGGAAGAGTTCGCCGACTATGCGGCGATCGGCGCGGCCAAGGGTTTTCTGCTTGTGTCGTCCTCGCCGCTGACCCGTTCCTCGCACCACGCCGGCGACGATTTCGTCCGGCTTCGCGCGGCGCGCACGGCGCGTCTCGAGACGGACATCCACGTTGACCCATCGCGGATGAGGCTGTAGGCACGGGGCTCGCCATTAGGCCTCAAGGCGAGCGCGTAGCTCAATAGGTAGAGCATCTGACTTTTAATCAGAGGGTCGTGGGTTCGATTCCCACCGCGCTCACCAACTAAACCAAACACTTATGCCGAGAAAATCACTCAAACCGGCATATCCCCGTCGTGGGAGTGACCATATTGTGACCAGCGAGCCGGGAGGAGGCAGGATCGGACGGGATAAGCCGTGCTCGATGCCGATGCTGATTTCAAGCAGTATCCTTCGCTGCGATCAGGCGTTCAAGGCGGCCTGACGCTTACGCCATGGCCGCCTGCCTGAATAAGGAGCTTGTCGCGCCTCTTGGATTTCCGATTTGGATGGTGGCCGCCGAAGCCCTCTGGCTCATAGCGCCGCGCATGTGAGACTTGAAGGAGGATTCGCTTTGCTGTTGTCTTTCATCGAATTGAAGCGGGGCTCGTACCCAGGGCTGTTCAGTTCTCAATGTAAGTGGGGCATTTCGAGGATTAGATTGATATCGAGGGCGGCACGCCAACGTGCGTTGCGGATGTTGGAGCCCCCTTCTGCCCGGATCAGGTTGTAAGCGAACGATCGCAAGCGCGCGACGATGTCGGGGTTCTTTCGGATGCGCGAAGCGTCTTCGGCGAAAGCGGCGTCGCGCACGTAGTGGCTGCCGTTCTCTATGCGCCAATGAGCGCGGATCCATTCGTTCCAGCGCGCGGGCGTTTGGCTGGAAGCCGAGGAAATCCAGAAGACGGTCTCGCATGTTTGCTTGCAAAGTCCGGTCTTGAAGTCGCGCTTGCAGACCGTGCGCTCGAGCCGAAGCACGGTCTTGATGAGGCCGTCCCACGGCGTATGGCGGAACCACGCCTTGGCCGGAAACGCCGCAAGTTCGCGGGTTTCCCAGCGATTGCGACCTGAGGTCTCGCTCTTGGCCGACCCGGTCGGTTTACGGCCCGCCGTTCCCAGCTTGAGCTTGCGGCGTAGGCTCGGTTGGTTGTCCTTGACCTGGGTCAGCAGGTGATTGCCCGACGCGATCACGCGCTCGAATGTTTTTTTGGGCGTGCTCGGCGTCGAGCGTGAACAGACAGTCTTTCAGCCCCAGCGCCTCGATCAGCTCCGGCGCAGCCGGAATCTCGTTGCTCTTCTCGTCGACCATCAGATGGCCGAGCACGATCTGGTCGGCCTGCCGCAACGCCGACAACATGTGGGTGGCCTTGCGGTCGCTGAATGCGTCGAAACTGCCGCGCAGCGTCTTGCCGTCGACGGCGATGGCGGTCAGGCCGTCCGACGAAGGCGCAGCCTCCATCGAGGACGCATGCTGCCGAAACGCTGCCTCCAACGCGGTCGGATCGACGCCCTGGAGGATCGCCCGCAAACCGGTATAGGAGGGCGAATAGGGCAACCGAAGGCCGAAGGCTTCGTTCAAGCGCTGAAGGTGAATACGAATGAATTCATGCATTTGCCGGTAGGAATTGGCCCCGGCGACCATGCCCAAGATCGAATAGAGCAGGACCGTCGCCAGATCGAACCGCAGGCCTTCCCGCCGTCGGCGGTCCGGGATCGAGCGCAAAATCTTCAGCAGCGACGCCTGCATCTGACAACCTCCGATTCGGGTTGTCGCGTATAAATTCAGACATTTCCGCCCTCGGGAATCCCAAATCGACCCTCAAAGGTTAAAGAACTGAACAGCCCTGGGCTCGTACCAATGACAATGCCTGATAACGTTGTGAAACCGCCGCGCGATCGTTTGTTTCGCACCGTACAACTGCTTGCAGGCGAAAACCGAGGATTTTCTCGGACTGAGCTACAGTTGAGATTGTTCCAATTTAGGTACTGGCTCCTCAGCACATATTCTACTCCTGACGCCTTCAGAGTGGGAGGAATATTATTTGCGCAATTGAAGCTGGAACAGCAAATACGCGAATACCGGCGGAAATGGCCAACTTTGTCCGGCGGGAAACTTATGCTTTTGTCATGCGGAATGGCGAGCATGCAGCAGGTATTAGATGATGCTGTTCGTTCGGATACATCTTTAGACGCGCTCATAAACAGTAAAATCGATCCATTGGGGAACCAAGAACCATACCGTTCAGAGATAAAGCAGCTAAATAACTTGATAAAGGTGAGAGTCCGCTTAGGAAAAAGCGTGCCGGAAGGTCAAGATCAAAATATGTTTGCGAGCTTAAATAAATCACTTAAATTTCTTTATAATAAGCCTGCAAAGGGGATTGTCAGTCGATCAACAATGTCGCAAATACATAGAGAACGCCACGACCGGGAGTCATTCTTGTTGGCTTGCGAATTGTGCAAGAACGAGGAGTTTGATATACTTGAGTTTGGCGAATCCTCTGCTTCGGTTGATGACGCAAGAAACAAGGTATTACAAAAGCTTGATACCGATTTACTTATATTAGGTAAAGATAAGTCGTTTTTGGCAAAGAGTAAATTCATATTGAAAATATTAAACAATACACTTTATGACAGACTGGAAGGAGCTTGGCAGAATCTAGAGCCTGACCAAGTATTGGAATTAACACCAATTCCTCCATCTGCGGATTCCGACGAAGCCGGCCACGCATTCCAATAGGAAGCCGGCCACCGATTCCGATTTGAAGCCGGCCGGGATTCCGATTTGATGTCGGCCACTCGGCGTCTGCTTCCGCGGATCTCTGCGATGATGTTTTGCCCGGAGCCGTTGGTCAAGCCAGGGTTGGATTTGGAGCTCCGCAAGCGCTTGGGTGGCGGTGGGTAACGGCGGGCGGAGCGCGCTTTCCATTGCGCCGTAGCAGAGCCCGCCGTTATCCACGGCCTTCGCGCCGAGGGTGAAGCGAGCCTGGCCTCCGCGCATGTCGATTTCAGGATGAAGCCGGCCGCTTGCGCAAGCTCTCGCCGGCCAGTTCGATGCGGTAGGCGTTGTGAATGACGCGGTCGAGGATGGCGTCGGCGAGTGTCGGAATGCCGATCAGGTCATGCCAGCGGTCCACGGGAACCTGGCTGGTGATGATGATCGAGCCCTTGTCGTAGCGATCCTCGACGATTTCGAGCAGATCGCGCGCTTGATTTGGGGTGAGCGCCTCGGGGCCCCAATCGTCGAGGATGAGCAGTTTGACCCGCGCGAGCGAGCGCAGGAGCCGGGCGTAGCGGGCGTCGCCATGGGCGATGGCGAGGTCGGCGAACAGCCGAGGCATACGGGTATAGAGGACGGAGAGATTTTCCCGGCACGCCTTGTGGCCAAGGGCGCAGGCGAGCCAACTCTTGCCCAGGCCGCTCGCCCCGGTGATGAGCAAACTGCGGCGCTCGGCGATCCAGTCGCAGGCGGCGAGCTTGAGGAACAGCGCGCGGTCAAGCCCGCGGTGACTTTGATAGTTGACGTCTTCGACGCTGGCCGGGTGACGCAGCTTGGCGACCCTGGCGCGCGTTTCGAACTGCTTCTGTCGGCGTAGCGTGAGTTCGTATTCGAGCAGCAGGCCGAGCCATTCGGCGTGATCGAGGCTGCGCGCCTCGGCGTTGTGCTCCAGGTCCTTGAAGCCTTTGGCCAGGCCGTGGAGGCCGAGCGCGTGCAATTGGTCGAGCGTCGGATGAGCGAGCATGGGATTTCCTGTCAGTTGTAGTAGCGGGGACCGCGCACGTTGGCGTGGTCGATGAGCGTGATGGGGCTGCTGTCCGCGCCCGGCGGGTCGAACTTGCGGGCAAGGAGGGAGGCGACGCCCTTGCAGTTGAAGACGCCCAGTTCGACGGCTCGGGCCGAGACCGCCTCGAGGCGGGTCGGGTCCAGGCCGCGAAAGGCGCGCAGAATGCCGAGGCAGGTGCGGAACCCCTGTTCGGGATGGGGCCGGCTTTCGAGCACGGCGCTGATCAAGCCTTCGGTGTTCGGCCCGACCTTGCCGGCCCAGCGGCGGAACCGCTCCGGCGTCCACTCGGCGTAGCGCCGGTGGGAGCTGGGCATGTGGTCGGGGTCCGTGCCGTGCTTGCGGCCCATGGTGCGGCGCTGATGGGCGCCGACGCGTTGGCCGCGATAGAAGATCTCGACCGTGCGCGCCGTGATCCGCACGTCGACCTCGGCGCGGATCAGCGCGTGCGGGACCGAATACAGAAAGTCATGCGCCTCGATGTGATAGTCGAGGTTGACCCGCGCGCGCCGCCATTCCGCGAACTCCCAATCGTCGGCGGGCAAGGCGATGAGGACGTCGCGCTCGATGGCCTCGAACAGATCACGTCGGCTCAGGCCGAGGTTGCGCATCGGACGCTCGTTCATGCGTTGCATGACGAGGGTGATGGCCGCGTTGCATTCGGCGAGCGAGAAGAACGTCAGATGGCGCAATCGGCCGAGAATGTAGGTCTGGGCGAATTTGACGCCGGCCTCGACTTTGGCCTTGTCCCTCGGCCGCCGTGGCCGCGCCGGCAGGATACCGACGGAGTAATGGGCCGCCATCGCGCCGTAAGTGCGATTGATCTCGGGGTCGTAGAACGAGGCCTTGGCGACCCCGCTCTTCAGATTGTCGGGAACCAGCAGCTTCGGCGCGCCGCCGAAAAAGCGGAACATGCGCACGTGCGCGCCGGTCCAGTCCGGCAACGCCTGCGTCCAGGTCGCCTCGGCGTAGGTGAGGTTCGAGGCGCCGAGCACGCCGACGAAAATCTCCGCCTCGCGGATTTCTCCCGTCGTCGGATCGGCGATCCCGATCCGCTTGCCCGAATAGTCGACGAACGCCTTCTCCCCGGCGACATGGTGCTGGCGCATCACCGGGGTCAACCGCCGTTCGAACCCACGCAGCAAATCACAGAAGCGGCTGTAGCCGTAACCCTCGGGATGGACCTCTCGGTATTCCTCCCAGAGGATCGACATCGTCACGCCAGGACGCTTCAACTCGCGCGCCAGGGCCGCCCAGTCCGGTTCGGTCCGCCGCCGTTGGCCTTGCGTGACCCCGGCCCGTCCAAACAGCCGGGTTTCCAGAGCCTCTTCGGTGATGTCGTCTGCCAGCGGCCATGCCAGCCCGGCCGCCGCCGCCCGCTTCAGATTGTCCTGGATCGTCGAGCGCGCCACGCCAAGACGTCGCCCGATCTCGCGCGCGCTCACCCCATCGTGGTGAAGCCGCAATAAGTGTCGCAATTGCCGCATGCTCAGTTCCCGCTTCGCCGGCATCCCGATCTCCTCGTCGACCATCGACGGGTCAGGAGTGCCGCAGTTGCTGAACCGCGGGGAGCAAACGATGAGAGCCCTGACCGGCTCAGGTGGCCGGCTTCATTTCGGAATGGTGGCCGGGATCAAATCGGAACGGTGGCCGACATCAAATCGGAATCCCTGGCCGGATTGCGTCGGAATTCGCACTCCATCTGAATTGGAAGATGCAGACGTATCTCCCAAGCCTCGACGCTCTGCGCTTGAGACGAAGCGTCCAGCCGTCAGCAACCTCCCAGGTCAAAAAATGTCGACCTAGGTTAGTCTCGGCCGGGCTTTTCAAGCCCTGGGAAGTATCCATAACTGGGTCCGACGCTGCAGCTCGTGTTGCAGCCATAGTAAGTCGGTGGCAAATTGACCGAGCGGAGAAGTAAGCCGTCGGCGGGCGAACTTGCGCTTGAACCCCTAATGGACCCTTCCGAGACAGCCGACACGCTCGGCACGTCTGAGAAGACACTAGCGAATTGGCGAGTGCAGGGTAAGGGCCCCAGTTTTGTGAAAGTTGGGTCGCTGGTTCGTTACCGGCCTTCGGATGTCCGGAGCTTCCTGGAGGAGAACCTTCGCCGGTCGACCAGTCAAGCGCGGACCACCGATCCATAAGCAGCGCTCGTAAAGCTTCAAACAGCAGAAGAGCAATCCTGGGATAGTCCGGTTGTGGGGTTAAGTTATGATGAGACCTAGCCTCAGACGGAAGAAGAAAGCAGTTAAGATTTAAGGCCCGGTGCGTATCGGTTCGTTGAACGAACTCAATGTGCCGGAATGCAGGCCGGCACATGTTTGGAAAGTCTGTCTAATCAAAATCGAGATGACTGGGCGGTACGAGATCGGGATCCAATTTTGGACTCGATCGGGAAAGGTCGAGAGCCTGCGACTTGATGCCGGTTGGCGGTCGGACTTCGACCGAATTCGCAGGGAGCTCGACTCTGCGCAACGCGCGCCTGCCCTTCGATAAGAAGGCCGCGCTGATGTTCACTGAAAGCCTGATCCGGCTGGTGCCCGCTACCCCTTTCATTGCTTGCGCATCGCCGGCTTTTTATGGCGACGGTGCGGGGTTCGTCATGCCGAAAAGGCAGTACGGCAGTGCGCGGGGAAGATTTATTTGGGACGTTGAGAACGCGCCGCCCGAGTTCGGCGCGATCCAGGGCAAGCTTTCCGATTACAGCGGCGGCGTCCTTATACCCGCGCTGAGCTCGCCCTACCTCACGTTCGCAATTCTTATCCCTCTGGCGAGCGCCTTGCTCGGCTATGTGGCCCGAAGGCGGAAGGTTCGGCTCCTGAGTGAGACCGCGATCATTCACTTTGCGGGCGACTCGAGTTCGGGAAAGACCACCCTCGCTCGAGTCGCCCAATCGGTTTCCGGCTCCCCGGAGATCGATACGGACTACGAGGCAACCGATCGTGGGATTGCCGAACAAGCCTACCGTCGCAGCCATCTCGCCCTCGTTATCGATGACACCGAAGCCGCGGGACTTCGCGACGAAGAAACCTGGGCGAAGATGCAGAAGTTCGCGCAGCGAGTACCGCGGGGACGGAGCAAGGTTATTTCGGGGCGCGCCAGAAAGTCGGATCTTCCAGAGCTCATTTGGACATTATATGGGATTGGTTCGGGTCCGGAATCACTCGCCGAGCTTGCTGCGCGCCTTCACCATCGGCGCCAGGGCGACCGCGTGCGACTGCTCGACATCATCCTGCCGTCGCTCGGAGCGGGTGGAATTTTTGGCAGCGCTGTGACCGCGGACGGGAAGAGGCCGGCAGACTCTGGGGCCTTAGTTAAACAGATCGAGGCCACGATCTTGACGTGCCACGGCGTGCTGTTCGACGCTTGGATTTCTTTCCTCGTCTCCCACGACGTGGCGGAACGCGCGATGGATCTGATCGATGAATTCGTCACCGCGACGGCCGGAGGCGAGAACGGATTGGAGCAGCGCTTCGCCGCTAAGTTCGCGGTTCCATACGCGGCGGGTGTCATCGCCGTTGAGGCCGGTTTGTTGCCTTGGCCTCCAGACTGGCCGTGGCGTGCCGTTCGGGGCTGCTACATGAACTCCCGTCGAGCTCGGGACCCGGCAGGCGTCGACGCCAATCGGGCGCTGAGGCGACTCGGGGGTCAATTGACGTCCGCGACCCGATTTCCTCAAGTCACAACGAAGCGTGGCCAATATCCGACATGGCGGCAAGACCAAATCGGCATTCGCGTCCTGGCGGGCGAGCGGACGACGACGTGGTTCTCCAAGGAACGACTGGCGCTCCTTTGTGGCGGTGACACGTCAATTGGAGAACGGATGTTCGCCAATCTGGTTGAGATGAAATGCGTCCATCAAAGCACGAACGCGTCCGCGTCTGAGCAAATCCGAGTCCAGAACGCCCCGAACATTGTTGAGAAGGTTCGGCTCTGGATGCTCGATATCAGAGCATTTACCGCGTGGGTTGGGAACAACGCGAAGAGAGGCGCTGGCTAATGGTGCCGAGGCGAATTCAGTGCCGACTGAGCCGTCAGGCGGGTGAAAGTCGAAGTGATTCCGCTACGGCCCACGGACCGGCTCCGGTAGGGCTTCGGCATCGCATATGGGGGGCGGTTGTTAAGAAGCCTCGATCGCTTCGACGGCGATCGCGACCGAGGACGAATTTATACGGGCAGGCGTCATCGAATATCGATCAACGACGCCCGCCCTTGTCAACGCTGACGGCTACGATGGTTCGGAGTCAGGGTGTCTGATCGCTCAGTGGTGCCGGTGCGTGTGCCTCCTGCGATCCCGTCGGAGGATCTTATTCCATTTGTCCCGAAGTTCCTTAGAAGGACGGCTTGGACTCCGGTCGAGAGATTGCTGGTCCGGCTCGGTTACCACTTTTCTCGTGAGTGGCGTCGGCCGTGCGGGGTCTGTGGCGGTCGGGTCGACGCTGCGGATGATCGGTTCGCCGTTGACGTCCGCCAAGCGCAAACCGAAGTATAGCATGCGTGCGTCGAGGCCGATCCGGTCGAGCGCGAGCGCGAGTTCGAGCTTCTGCCGCGCTAAAAGCGCGCGATGTCGCGTGTTGCGCCGCTTCACGGTTTCGTCGGACTGAACTTCGCGGGGCAGGCTCACTCGCCGTTCGAAGTCTGTTGATTTCCACTGAGAGCTGACCCGGGCAGCACGGGTTTTTCCACCGAGAACTGACCCATGTTCGAACCTCGCCCCCTTGACCTACGCGGGGGGCATCGGAGTGATCGACATGGAGTTATTGAGCGTCATCCGACGTTGGCATTATCGAGATCATTTCTCGATCCGAGAGATATCTCGACGCACTGGGCTGTCGAGGAACACGGTCCGCAAGTACCTGCGTTCGGACAGCGTCGAACCGAAGTTTGCCGTCCCAGATCGGCCGAGCAGGCTGGACCCACACGCCGACAAGCTGTCGCAGATGCTGCGGCAGGAGGCGGGGAAGTCGCGAAAGCAGAAGCGGACCGTCAAGCAATTGCACGCTGATCTAGCCGCCCTCGGCTACGACGGCTCGTACAATCGCGTGGCGGCTTTCGCGCGCGACTGGAAGGCAGCCCGGCAGCGAGAGCAGAAGACGACTGGCCGTGGCGTGTTCGTGCCGCTGGCATTCCTGCCTGGCGAGGCATTCCAGTTCGATTGGTCAGAGGATTGGGCGGTCATTGCCGGCGAGCGGACCAAATTGCAGGTCGCTCACTTCAAGCTCTCCTATAGCCGCGTCTTCATTCTCCGCGCCTACCCGCAGCAGACCCACGAGATGCTGTTCGACTCGCATAATCACGCCTTCCGCGTGCTGGGCGGCGTGCCGCGGCGCGGCATCTACGACAATATGCGAACCGCCGTCGACAAGATCGGGCGTGGGAAGGAACGCCAGGTCAACGCGCGGTTCTCGGCGATGGTCAGCCACTTTCTGTTCGAAGCCGACTTCTGCAACCCGGCCTCCGGGTGGGAGAAAGGGCAGATCGAGAAGAACGTCCAGGATGCTCGCCATCGGCTCTGGCAGCCGGCGCCCAGCTTCCCCTCCTTGGCGGCGCTAAACGACTGGCTGGAGACGCGCTGCCGGGAGCTTTGGGCGCAGACCCCACACGGGTCGCATCCTGGCATGATCTCTGACGCCTGGTCTGAAGAAGCCCAACATCTGATGCCGCTTCCCAGGCTATTCGACGGTTTTGTCGAATACGCCAAGCGCGTCTCGCCGACGTGCCTGATCCATCTGGACCGCAATCGCTATAGCGTGCCGGCGTCCTTCGCCAATCGCCCGGTCAGCGTGCGGGTCTATCCCGAGCGGATTGTCGTCGCCGCCGAGGGGCAGATCATCTGCGAACACCGCCGAGTCTTTGCCCGCTCTCACGAACGAACGAGTACGACGACCGTTTTCGATTGGCGGCACTATCTGGCGGTCATTCAACGCAAACCAGGCGCACTCCGCAACGGCGCGCCGTTCGCCGAACTCCCGCCCGCCTTCCGAACTCTGCAGCAGCGCATGCTCAAGACGCCCGGCGGCGACCGCGAGATGGTCGAGATTCTGGCTCTCGTCCTCCAGCACGACGAGCAGGCCGTGCTCACTGCCGTCGAACTCGCATTGGAGGCAGGCGCCCCAACCAAGACGCATATCCTGAACGTGCTGCACCGATTGATCGACGGCAAGCCGATCGACCCACCAGCCGTAAAGCCGCCCAATGCTTTGACGCTCACCACCGAGCCGCAGGCCAACGTCGAACGCTACGATGCACTGCGCAAAGTCCGGGAGGCGCGCCATGCGTCATAATCCCGCCGCTGGCGCGATCACCATCATGCTACGCAGCCTCAAAATGCATGGCATGGCTCAGGCGGTCGGCGAGTTGACCGAGCAAGGCTCCCCGGCCTTCGAAGCCGCTTTGCCGATCCTGTCGCAGCTTCTGAAAGCGGAGACGGCCGACAGAGAGGTCAGATCAACGGCCTACCAGCTCAAGGCGGCGCGCTTTCCGACGTATCGCGACCTCGCCGGGTTCGACTTCGCCAGCAGCGAGGTCAACGAGGCGCTCGTACGACAACTCCATCGTTGCGAGTTCCTGGAAGATACTCACAATGTCGTCCTGGTCGGCGGCCCCGGCACGGGTAAGACGCATCTCGCTACGGCGATCGGCGTCCAGGCCATCGAGCATCACCGCAAGCGCGTCCGGTTCTTCTCCACGGTCGAACTCGTCAACGCTCTCGAACAAGAGAAGCTTCAGGGCAAACCCGGCCAGATCGCGGCGCGGCTCACCCATTCCGATCTCGTCATCCTCGACGAACTCGGCTACCTGCCGTTCAGCGCCTCCGGCGGGGCATTGCTCTTCCATCTGCTGAGCAAGCTCTACGAGCGCACCAGCGTCATCATCACGACCAATCTCAGCTTCGGCGAGTGGGCCACCGTGTTCGGCGACCCGAAGATGACGACCGCGCTGCTCGATCGTCTTACCTACCGCTGCCACATCCTCGAAACCGGAAACGACAGCTTCCGCTTCAAAAACAGCTCGGCGAATGCCGCCAAACCCGCAAAGGAGAAATCTCGGAACTTGACGAACGCCTGAACCCGAAACCATCATCAAGCCGGGTCAGTTCTCAATGGAAACCCCGGGTCAAATCTCAGCGGAAATCGACACTCCGTCGTTTCGATCGAACGATGCCCCGCGAGCAGCTGCACGTCGCGCAAACTGCAACCGGAGCGATGGACGTTGCGGGCGGCGCCCGTGATGAAGCTGCGCCGGCCGCCCCACGCGGTCTCGGAGCCACCGCGCGCGGATGCCGGGGAACGCTTGATCGTGACGATCGGCGTCCGTCGCATGATGATTGGCGGAGCAGGCATGCATGCCGCGTTGGCGCAAGGTCCGCGATCGCCGCGAGATCTCAGGGGGTTGATCCCGCGGGTCTGGTCGCTCTGCTTACGATTTGCCTCACTGCCTCAGCGCTTCGTCGACAAACGCCGATTGGCGCGTCCCCCGCGGACGGGATTAGGTGGTCCAGGATTTTGCAGTTCCCCCAGTTTTTTCACAAACGGCCCCATGCTCCGAATGTGCAGGAGCCGTGAAAATGCGGGATCGAAGTTTACGCGGAAACCGATCAGCCGCCTTTCAGCTCATGTGTGTCGGCCGATCTGGGGCTCCGTGGTTTCGATCGAATTGTGGCCCGCGAGGAAGCGAAATGTCGCGGAGAAAGGCGGTGCTCGGCATCGGTCGGGGCTGATAGTGCAGATGCAGACAAATCCACTATTCGTACTGGCCTCAAACACGATGGATATTATGCGCCGCCAATGCTCGACGAATCGCGCACGCTAGCGTACCGAAAGACGAGCAAGTTTGGGGAGGATTTTGTCATGTCCGCACCAGTTACTCTTCATACGGCCGCAGAAGTCGTCGCCGCATACGTCTCCAATAACCCCGTCCCAAAAGGCGAACTGCCTGCTTTGATCCAAGCAGTTCATGACGCTTTGGCAAGGCTCTCCAACCAGGCGGAGGTTCCGGCCGCGAAAGAAGAACCGAGGGAGCCAGCAGTCTCGCTCCGCAAATCGATCACACCGGAATATTTGATCTGCCTCGAGGATGGAAAAAAGTTCAAGTCGCTGAAACGGCACCTTGCGGGACACGGCCTGACGCCGGATCAATATCGCACGAAATGGAAGCTTCCGTCCGACTATCCTATGGTCGCCCCACATTACGCGGCTGTGCGCTCGACGCTGGCAAAGGCGATCGGTCTTGGGCAAATGAGCGGCAAGGCGCGAGGTCGTAATCGCGGTCGCCCGCCGAAGGCCGTTCAAGCCTAATCCGCATCGCCGCCGATCCGGGATAAGGCGGAACGCAACGACGCTATTCGCCAGCGTCAGTCGCCATTCTCGGGCTTAAGTGTTCCCCAGGAGAATTCGTCGGCTTTGATCTGCGCCGAGCGCGCCCACGAAGATCGGAGTCGGGCGTCTGCACCCGTACCCACGCACCACGGCCGCAGCAACGAGTCCAGGCGAACAAAAGTGCGCCTGTCGGCGTGGAATGGGTGGTAGAAGTTGCACCTGCACTCGTGGGGCTGCCTGAACCTGCAATTCATTGGTCTTCACGTGCTGTGCAACGGGCGGGATTGCTCGGGATCTGTGTTCACTATACGTTCTCACATCGAAAGCATCGATTCGCACCTCCGAAACCGGTGTCCCATGGCTGATCAAATCGTCATCACCGAGAAAACCAGCCAAGCGAAAGATGTCCGCGCGGCAATTGGTTCTCGCTACGGCGAGGTGCTGCCCGCAGAAGGGCATTTGTTCGATTTGCAAGAACCGGAGGATGTAGTTCCCGAATGGAAGCGCTGGTCGCCGATCCTGCTGCGCCCCGAAGGGCTGTATGGGACGCGCCCGGCCGATGGCGGCAACAAGGCCGCCAAGCTCAAGGCCATTCGCGAGGCGCTGCGCTCCGCCAAACGCGTCTGGCTCGCCACCGATTGCGATCGGGAGGGACAACTCATCGGTCAGGAGATCCTTGAGCATTACAATTACCGCGGCGAGGTCATGCGGGTCCTGTTCACCGCGCAGGATGCCCAGACCATCCGCGAATCGTTCGCTCGAGCCAAACCCAATTCCGAATATTCGCGCCTTTATGCGGCCGCCGTTGCGCGCCGCCAGGCCGATCAGATCTACAATTTGTCGCTCACCCGCACGGCTACCGTCATTCTCGGCAAGCGGGCTCGGGGCGTGATCGGGGTCGGTCGTGTGAAGACGCCGACTCTGGCGATCGTCTGCAAACGCGAGTTGGAAATCCGCGACTTCGTTCCCGTTGCCTATTTTGAGATCATCGCCACAGCCAAGGTCGCGCGCGGTCAATTCAAAATGCGGCATGCTCCACAGGAACGGATTCTTCGTCGCGAAGTTGCCGAAAGCGTTGCCCACGCGGCTCGAAACTTCGAGGGCCCGCTTGCGGTACGCGTCGAAGACAAGCGCCAAGGGCCGCCCAAGCTGCATGATCTGCCCTCGCTGCAGAAACTGTGCTCGTCGCGCTTCGGGTGGGCGGCGTCCAAGACGCTGGAGGTCGCGCAGGAACTTTATGACGGTCAGGGCAAGAAGATCATCACTTATCCCCGCGCCGAGGTTCGCTATCTACCGGAGAACCTCATAGCGGACGTCCCGAAGATCGTGGCCGGACTGCAGGTAGGTCAATCCTTCAGTCGAATCCCCGTGCCGGCGCAACCTATCATCCGCAGGGGCGCAAGCGGCTCCTTCCACGACAAGGGGCTCGACGGCGCCAGCCATCACGCGGTCATCCCCAACGTCAATACGGTCGACGGCCTGCGAGAAGTGTGGCCGCGGCTTTCGATCGAGGAAAAGAAACTGTTCGACGTCATCGCGCGAGCCTACCTCGCCGCCATCATGCCGGACTTTCGCTATCGGCAGACAACGGCAGTGCTGGACGTAAGAGGGTTTCCCTTCAAAGCGACTGGCCGCCAGCCCATTGATCTTGGTTGGCGCGCCGCTTTTCCTGAATGGCAACCCGCCGACGAAAAGGGCGACGACGCCCAATTGCTTCCGCCAATGCAAAATGGCGAGACGGCCCAATTGCGGGAGCCGACGATTGAGGACAAAGAGACCCGTCCGCCGCCGCGCTACAATGAAGGCACATTGATCGGGGCGATGCAGAATGCCTGGCGCTTTGTCGACGACGAGGTTCTGCGCGACAGGCTGAAAGAGGCCAAAGGCATCGGCACGCCGGCAACCCGCGCCGAGATCATCGGCGGATTGAAGAGGCAGGATTTTCTGACTGTTCAGGCCAAGAACATTGTTCCCACAGCAACGGGTCTGACGCTGTATGGCGTTCTCCAGCAGGCGGACCCCGCCCTCGTCGATCCGGGCGTGACGGCGCAACTTGAATGTCTGCTTGACGATGTCGTCTTTGGAAAGCAGGAGATGGCTGGCGCCATTGACGCCGTGTGCGACGTCGCCCAGCGAATTATCGGCAAGCTCAAGCAGGGTACGCCTGGCCGTACATCGCCTTTGCTCGCCGCCGCGTCCGGTGGAGGCACGGGCGGAGGACGCCCGCCAACGCCGGCGATGAAACGATTTGCCGACAGCATCGCGCGTCAGAAGCGCATCAAGCCCCCGGCTGGCTATGCCACGTCCGGATCCATCTGCCGCGCATTCCTAGAGCAACACGCGCCGCGGAAATCTGATGGCGAAACTGCCGGCAAGAGTAATCCAAGAACGCCAAGTCCGGCGCAGATGTTGTTCGCCGCCAAGATTGCGCACGAGAAAGGTGTCGTTCTTCCGGAAGAGGCCCGAGCCAGCTCAGCCGCCATGTCCGCATGGATTTAATCGAAATCAGGCCGCTAAGCTTGGCGGGGGTCGGCGCACCTCCGGCGAGAGTAGATCCAAATCAACCCCGACGAAACGGTTCGCGAGAATATCCGGAGACGAAGATTCGAACGCGCCGAAAAAGAGGATGTGCAAGCCCAGAACTGGCGGCGCTGAGGGGGAGGCGCGAACAACGACCGCTCGCCAGGGTTGCCCACGGTAGAGCCACAAAGTTGGACCCTGGCCAAACCAAAGAATTTCTGAAACTATACGTGGCTTACAAGGCCGAGCCCTCAAGCAAAGCAGCTGCGACTTTCCTTGAATATGGACTTTACCGAGATCAGCGACCCCAAAGGCCTGTGCAAGGACGTTACAGGCCTCGGTCGCTGGGGCAACGGCGATGTCGAGGTGCGCATCAGCAGCCCCACAGAACTGCCTTATGTAGTCGGCTTAGTGCGGCAGGCGCTTGAAAAGCAGCTGGGCAGTGAGGGGGCGCGTGAGCCCCCTGGATCCAAATTCGGGACTCTCGCGGCTCATGCTGATGCTCTGCAGCCCAGAACCGGATAGTGTAATTCTCCCAATGTACACCAACAACGCGTTTTGAGCACCGACGAGTTGAGTGGCCGTTGCAGACCGAGCTGTGGGCTCGCGCCGTCTTTCGAAATTCACCTCGGCTTCGAGGCTCTACCGGCAAACCTTTTGGCGCTGAGCTCTACGCCGCGTCCCAGAAGCCGGAAGGTGAATTAACCGAGGTCAGCTACGTGTTCCCAATTTCCCAATGCCTGGCGCTGACAAGACGCCGGTTGCGAAGGTGAGCTTGGTGACCAGAGTTGGCGATCTGGGCTGCGGCGTCGGATATTACAAGTAGAATGTTTTTCATTGACGGCGGCACGCTCGCGCGCCTCGATCAGGCGGGCCGGGATTTTATCGCGCGATCAGCCTTCTGGTCTTCATCTCACGGCCACGGTATGGCTCGGCAACGAATGACGAGCGAACGAATGCACCAGAAAATCCGGATCATCGCCTCTCTGGCATTCCTGGCCGCAAGCCCAATCGAAGCGAGAAGCGCTCCAGCCAATACGCTCCCCGATCTCTGGCGCGAACTCAGTGCTTGCGTGAAGGCGTCGCCGGGCGACAGTGCAGGTTCCGAGCTCACGATCATCTTTGCCCTGAAGCGTGACGGCTCTTTGCTTGGCAAGCCCAGAATAACCCATTCGCACCTACTCGGCGACGCCGATGCTCAAAACGCTTTTGTAGCGGGCGCCATCGGAGCCCTCGCCAAATGCCTGCCCATCAGCATCACGGATGATCTCGGTGGCGCGATAGCGGGGCGCCCATTATCAATCCGCGTCGGCAGAGTGCCAAAGCAGACCGACACCTAAGCGCAAATAGCGGCCGTTCCGCAATGAGTAACGCCGAGCAGTGCCCCAGAGCATGGTGGACGGTTGAAATAAAGTGACGGCATAGGAGCCCCTCAAGATCCACATCGGCCCTGGGCGTCGTGGATGAGGTCAGCCGCGCGCTCAGCAATCATAACTGTCGGCGCATTTGTGTTGCCGCGCACGATGCTCGGCATCACAGAGGCGTCGACAACTCGCAGACCCTCGAAACCCTGAACTCTAAGCTCATTGTCCACCACGGGCCCGATGGCGCAGGTGCTGCCAAGGGACACGATTTCCCGAGGGCGATAATCATCGTTGCGGGTGAGCGGTGCAATTAACTGCAAACGCTCTCGCTACCCCGGGGACAGGGTGGTGAGGGACGCCGCCGACACGCGCCGTCAGGTGCAATGGACGACTGCAAAACGCAATTGGCAGTCGTCCCGCAACGGCGTTGTCGAAAAGGTCAATCAACCCACAGCAGTCATTCATTCTGCCGCATGGGGACTTGCAGCCGACCTTCAGTAGAGCCTTTACTTGCTGGGTGTGACAATGCCCGCTCGTGGTACGGACTGTGCCGCCGAGAGGCCGGCGCAATCACATTCTGGCGTATAATGTTGGGCGTCCGTCGACGGCGGGCGAGCGTTCGCCGGCTCGCTTTGAACCGCCGAATGTGCGCACGCCGCTCAGATGATTGATCACGAACTGCTCGACGACGCCGATCAGCTTATAGATCGTCAGGGTGAAGGTGGTGGCCAGTGCGACGCGTGCCCAAAGACCATCATAGTCTGAGGTCGCGCTGGCGCTCAACATGGCGTAGCCGAGCCCGCGGCCGGTCGCCAGCCATTCCGCCAACATGGCGCCGGTCATGGCGAGTGGCGCCGCGATGCGCAGCGAGGCGAAGAGCGCGGGCAACGCCGTTGGTAGCCGCACCTTCCACAAAGTCGCAAATTGAGACGCGCCGTAAACGCGCATCAGATCGATCGTTTGCTGCGGCGTACGATTGAGGGCCAGGCTGACGTTCACGAGCGTCGGAAAGAACGTCACGACCCCGCCGATCACCGCGATCGCAGTCAGATTACGCCCGAAAATGAGGACGATCACCGGGGTCACGGCGATCAACGGCACCGACTGCAAGGCGAGAGCCGGACCGATCAAGGCGCGTTGGAAGGACGGCCAGACCACGAAGGCCGCCGCTGTCGCCACAGCCGCGCAAGCGCCGGCGAATAGGCCGATCGTGGCGTCCCGTATTGAGATGAGCGATTCGGTCTCGAGCGCCGCGATATTAGCCGCGCCCGTGCTCGGGTCCGTCAGATAGTCCCAAACGTCGATTGGACCCTTACCGATGAACGGCGAGACGTCGAGCACAGTCAGCAAAAGGCGCCAAACCAGCAGGACGAAGGCGAAGGAGAACAGTACCGAGGCGACCGAACGTACGATGCGGAGCGCCATCGGGCCCACGTACGGCGGCCTGCGCAATCCACTGCCGGCGGCGAGATTGACGTTCGTCTCGCGCGCCCAAGGGGTCAGCAATCTGGCCGCGAGACTGGTCAACCCATAGGCGAGGCCCGCGACGGCCGTGGCGAAGACCGCGATCGCCCAGGTCCGGCTGTAGTTGAGAGCCTGTTGAGAATTGATCAGCAATACTCCCAGCCCGTTCTCGGCACCGAGGAATTCGCCGACCATCGCGCCGAGGATCGCCGAGGGGGCTGCGATCCGAAGCGCGGCGAAAAGACTCGGAAGCGCCGCGCGCAACCTGACCTTACGAAGCTGGTCCGACCGCTCGCCGCCGAAGCCAAGAACGACATCGAGGATCGCCGCTTCTGGGCTGTGCAAGCCGATCGTCGCGCCGACCAAGGTGATGAAGAAGACAGAAATCGCCGCAAGCGCGATGCGGGGGACATCGCCGCTGAACAGGATGCTCAGCACAGGACCGATGGCGATAATCGGCAGGCAATATGAAAGGACGCCGAGCTGCAGGATCGTCGGCGCAGCCGCCGGAATCGTGAAGGCGAGCATCGCAAGAAGAATCGCGAGGCCGTTGCCCCAGACCCAACCTATCGCCGCCGAACGAAGCGTATGAGCGGCGCTCTGAACGTAGAACAGTAAGCCGTCCGACCAGAATTGCTGAGCGATTTGCGCGGGCGATGGAATGGTGCCGTTGCCGGAATAAGCAAATTGAATAACCACCTGCCACGCCAACAACAAGGCCGCCCCACCGAGCGCGCCATAGGCCCAGCTCGGCAAGGCCGGCGCTTCTCCCCGGGCGACGCTTCCGGCGCTCACGTGTCCTCCTCGGAAACGATGCCGCCCTGCCCGAATAGGATTTCGCTGAACCTGTCGCAGAGCGCGTGGAATTCCGGCGTGCGCATCATTTCGGGCGCGCGCGGGCGCGGCAGATCGATCGGCACGATCGCGGCGATGCGGCCTGGCCGCGCGCTCATGACGGCGACGCGATCGGCGAGAAAGACGGCCTCGGCGATCGAATGGGTGACCAGTAGCGTGGTCGTCGGTCGCTCCGTCCAGATTTTCAGGAGTCCGAGATTGAGCCGCTGACGCAACATCTCGTCGAGGGCGCCGAAGGGCTCGTCGAGAAGCAGCGTCTTGGGCTCGACAACGAGAGCTCGTGCGATGGCGACGCGCTGGCGCATGCCGCCGGACAATTGTGCCGGCCGCGCCTCCTCAAATCCTTGCAGGCCGACCAGGCGAATGAGGTCCTCTACCGCCCGCCTGCCGATCTCCAGCCCCGAAAGCTCGAGAGGCAGGCGGATATTCGCCTCGACCGTGCGCCAAGGCAGCAACGCGGCGTCCTGAAAGGCGATCCCGATCTGATGGCACCGGCGCGCCACCCTCGGCACCTCGCCGTGAAGGAGCGCGACGCCCTCGGTCGGATTCTCGAGGTCCGCGAGAATTCTCAGAATCGTCGACTTGCCGCACCCCGAAGGCCCAAGCAAGGCGATGAATTCGCCGGCGGCTGAACTGAAGGACGCGCTCTCCAGGGCGACAACCGGCTGGCGGCGCACCTGAAACATCATGCGCACGCCTATGAGCGTTACGCCGCCGCGATCGTCGACCGCCGCCGCTTCGCCCTCGGCCACAACGCGAAGAAAGGCAACCGATCTCATCGCTCTCCAGCCTGCGCGAGACGGCGCGACGATCTGCTAAGGTTTGGGCGCGCCTGGGCCGCCATAGCGCGCGCGCAGATAGTCGCCATATTTTGGATTGAGATTCTCCACCTGATTGTCTAGACGCGCGCCTTCTCCCCACCAATGCGCGGCGTCGCGACCCATTTCAACTCCTCGCCGCGTATGAAGATCGACATGATAGTCCTCGACCACGATCTTCCGCTCGCCGCGAGTCAAGACTTCCCGAGCCCAGCTCGCGATCTCCATGGTCATGCGATCCTTCTTCGCTTCCGTCAGGAGCCGGATCGCATGCGCCGCATACATCCACCGGTCGCCGCCGTCCTCCATGCGCTTCTGCTGCTGGTACAGCCCCTCCATCATCGCCGGCCCCTGAACCAGCCCGGTTCCGACATCCTCGGTCGCGATGATCTCCAGCCGGCGCCAGAGCATCTCCTCGCATTCCGGACCGCTGGCGTAGAGTTCATAGCCGGCGAGCATGGCCTCCTCGAGGAGGCCACGTCGGATTGATTTTTGGAGCACTGAGCGCAGCTCGTCGATCGGATAGCCGTTGACGCTCGTGCTGCGGCTCCACAAGTCTTGGCTTTGATAATTGACCGTCATGTTCTTCCTGATTGGCGCCCCCGCTCAGAGAGACGACCTTCCTTTGTAGATCTCATTGAGAATTTCGTTGGTGAACATGTCGGGCGTCGCCTTGATGCCCGCCACGGCCATGGTGTCGATCGTCTCCTTGATGCCTTCGTCGCTCATCCAGAACAGCCCGTGCGCCTTGGTGACGTCGTTAACCATAAGTTCGTTCGTAAGCTGACAAGACTTGTATTCGGCCGTCTCATTTAGGCCGTTTCCCTTTCCGTAGACGTCGACCGTGAGCTTTGCGCCGAGCGTCGGGTCCTTCACGACGTCCTGCCAGCCGCGAATGTCGCCGCCCATGAAGGCGAGAATCTGCGCGCGCTTGGTCTTGTCCGTCAGGCTGTCGGCTCTCACGGCGTAGGCTGCCGTATAGAGCTTGTAGCCGAAGTCGCCGAACAGGAAGTAGGTGACGTCGTTCCCCTTCTCGCGAAGATGAACCACGTCGTCATTGGAATAGCCGAAGAAGCCGTCGACCTCGCCGGAGACCAGCGGCGAAAAGTCGAACTGCACCGGCACGGTGCTGATCTTGTCCGGATCGATCTTGTTGATATTGAGGAATGCATGCCAGAGCACCAGATTAGTGTTCTGGATACCGATCTTCTTGCCAATCATGTCCTGTGGCGTCTTCAGCGCGGCCCTGGTCATAGAGATCATTGAGAACGGGCTCTTCTGATAGTCCGTCCCAATGATGCGGAGCCCGGCGCCTTTGGCGTTGGCGGTTGCGGCCGAATCCGCGTTGACCTGACCGATCAGCGCCTTGCCCGAAACGACCACCGGCTCGACGCTCAACGTCGGGCCGCCGGCGAGAAGGTCGACTTCTATTCCCTCCGCGGCGTAGTACCTCTTGTAGTCAGCGACATATTCGCCTGCGAATTGGAAATTCTTGATCCAACTAAACTGATACGCGACCTTGCCCAAGTTTGCCGCTCGCGCGCCGGAAGGAGAAAGCGCCGGCGCAGCCGCCGCTAGTCCGCCGGCAGCGCCCAGCGCCCGCACGAACTCACGCCTGTCGAGTTTCGTCATCATGGCCTACCCCACTCTGCTGTCGTCAAGAACGCTTCGCCAGAACGTTCGCCGGTCAGTAGTTGTACGCCTTCGCCGATCCGTAGCAATATTCGCGGGCGACGTCGGCGATCCATTCGGCCAAAGCGTCATAAAGCTTCTCGCCAATTTCAGGCGTGGCGATCGAGGGAAAGCCTAGGATTCCGGGGAATGCCGGATCATGATTGGTCGTCTTGCGCGGCGCATAGACGCCGCCGCCCGCGGCGACCGGATAGGTGAACGGAACGGGCGACCGATAGGCAGCAACATCATAATCGCGCGCCCGATCCATCAGGACGAGCTTGGGGTGCTGCGCCATCATGCGCGCCGTCTCGCCCGCCCCCCCGTGACCGTCGCGCTTACCCGTCGGCATATCGGCGAAAATCTCCGGAAGAAGCTGAACGACCGCGGGCAGCCAATTGGCGACGATCACCGACAGACCGTCATCCGTTTCGTGCACAAGCTCTCTCGCGGCGACCATGAGGGCGCCTAGCGATAGATCGTGTCCCATCGCCAGCAGAATGACCTTCACGCCGTCGCGATAGAGGTTGAGGCATACTTCCTTCACCAGCAGCACGAGCGTCGAAGGCTTGATGCTAATGCTACCAGGAAATTTCAGGTTCGAGATGGGCCCGAAGGGGATCGTCGGCCCGAATATCGTCGGCTTGCCTTCCGCGCCGAGTTTGACGACGGCGCGCCTGACGATTTCCTCGATCTGAAAATTGTCCTGACCGAGCGGCAGGTGACCGGAATGCTGTTCCACTGCGCCGACCGGCACCAGGGCGATCTGCGTTTGCGTCAATTGTTCCTTCAGTTCGTGGGAAGTCATCATGCTCCACGACTTCGGACCGCGCACTTCGTAGAGAATTTCTTCACTCATCGTCGCCCCGTGTGGCCGCCCCGTGGCTCATCCTGCAACCTTCTTCACTCATCGTCGCCCCGTGTGGCCGCCCCGTGGCTCATCCTGCAACCTTCTTCGCGGCAGGTGACGCGGCACTATCGCGTAAGTCGGCGAGCTTTTAAAGCATCGAAATTCGCTCGTTCCGCTGCTTGAGAGGCATCGGTGGGGCTGCTAGCTTCGCCGCCGGATCGGAAAGGCTGGCCACGAGGATGCTTCACGCGAGGATGCTGCGTCACCTCGACGAGGTCGCGCGTTGCGGTTCAATCCGGCGGGCGGCGGCACGGCTCAACGTCGCCTCGTCGGCGGTCAATCGCCAGATTCTCTCGCTTGAGCAGGAGCTTGGTGCGCCGCTTTTCGAGCGCATGCCCCGAAAGCTCAGGCTCACCGCGGCGGGAGAGTTGTTGATCGATCACGTCCGCCACACGCTGAAAGAATATGACCAAGTCAGCTCGCGGCTGGAGGCTTTGAAGGGCGTTCAGCGCGGAAAGGTCACTCTTGCGACCACCCTCGGCCTCGCAATGGGTCCGCTGCGACGGATGGTCTCGGACTTCCTCAATAAGCATCCGGGAGTCCAGATCGAGGTCCGCGCCCTGGTCGCCGACGCCATCTCGAACGCGGTCATCACGGGCGAGGCCGACCTCGCGGTCAGCTACAATTTGGCAAGCAATGCGAATTTGCGAACGCAGCTATCGATAGCCATTCCGATCGTCGCCGTTGTGGCGCCCGATCATCCGCTCGTCCAGCGTGGGAGGGCGTATATCGCTGAAGTCGCCGCGTATCCCATGATTTTGCCGCTCGCGGTATGACGGTTCGCGATCTTATCGCCGCGGCCTTCTTGCAGCTTTCGATCACAAATCAACCAGTTCTCGAGTCCAATTCAATCGAGATGATCAAACAGCTCGTCGCGGAGCCTCCGCGCGTGACGTTTCTCAATCCGCTCGATGCGGTCCTCGAGCATGCCAACGGCGAACTTGTCTTTGTCGAACTCGCGGATCGCAGTCTCAGGCCGCAGCAACTGCAGATCATTACGCGCGAACGTTCGCCGCCGGCCTTTATTGCAAGCCTATTTGCTGAGCAACTTAAGGCATCACTGATCGCGCAGGTCGCGCAGCTTCACGTAAGCGCGCCGGGCAGACTTTAAGAGGTTGGCGCTGAACTCGCGGCGCGATGCTGGCGACCAGCCAACTCAACAACCTCATCTCGACGACTGAACCGCTGCGAGATTGCCGGAGGCTTGATAATTTAAGTTACGCGGCCAGGGGTGTCACATCGAGCACGGCGTAATAGGGCTGACATCCCGGCCAGCATTGGCTCGGGCCCGAGTGATCATCGCTCTGGCCAGCGCACTTCAATCCCCAAGTCTGCTGGGTGTGCAATTGACTGCAACACTTCTGCTCTTGGCGACCCGTCCGAGCAGTCAGAGAATCTTTGCTTTGACTCAGTGGGGGCTGCCGCGTCGTCGCATGGACAACGAGCCACGCCCGCCGCGCTCCTCTGCCCGCCTTCCGCAGCCCCCAAGCAGTATGCAGTATGCAGAGCTGGAGGAGGCGCTCGTGAAGCACGGCGGCGTGCTCAGCGGACGCGGCATCCAGAACAATGAGGAGGCGCTGATGCGCCGCGTAGTTCCTCGATGGTTTTGAACGTCCGCACCCAGAGCAAGTTTTCCTTCAAGGTTCGGATGAAGCGCTCGGCGACGCCATTGCCCTCGGGTTGGCGCACGAAGGACGGCGAAGCTTCGATGCCCAGACATTTAATCTCGTCCTGGAAATCGCCGGACATGGAATTGGAGCCATGATCGTGACGCAGCTTGAGCCCACGCGCCACGCCGGGCGCGATGGCGCCGAAGCACCGAAGCACCCCCTGCCGGACCGGCTCGAGCGCCTCGAAGCGATTGGCTGAACGCGCGGCGTGAATGCCGACGATTTCTGAGTTCGCGTGTTCGACGGCGACGAAAACGTAGGCCCGCCCTTCCTCGAGGGTGACGGTCTGGCTCATGTCCGTTCCCCACATTTCATTGACCTTGTCGGTGACGATGGTTCCGTCGTGCGTCTTCTGTTGGTTGCGCCCAACCCGATGGGGCGCGAGCAAGCCGTTCTCTCCCATCACCCGGCGCACCCGGCGAGGGCTCGAACGAACCCCGGCAACCCGCAGTCGCGCCCATAGTTTGCGATAGCCTTCGCCATGAAAGTCGGACGCTTCGATTTCCCGGCGGATATGATCGGCCAGGTCAGCATCCCGACAAGGGCCTGTCGGACCGCGCCGACGGGTGATCGCAGGCGACGTTCGCTTGAGAAAACGATACACGCCGGCGCGCGAAACACGCCACGCGCGCGAGACCCGCGCCAGGCCATAACAACGAGACGTGGAAGGCGAGACCGTCTGGCTCATCGTCTCGACCTCCTTCGGGCCAAAGGGCTTTTGGCCTCCATGGCGGCGATCTTGGCCGACAGCAATTCGTTGTCCATGGTGATCTCGCCCACCTTGGATTTCAGTCGGGCGATTTCATCCTCGCGATCGTCGCGCTCGCGTTCCTTCAGGGCTGACGCCGCGCCGGCGAGCGCTCGCTCCCGCCATTCGGTCAGCTTGGCCACTGAGACATTCGCTTCCCGGGCGACGACATCCAACGGTTCGCCCCGCAACAAGATCCCATGGGGCGTGGATAGCGGCCGGCTCTGGGAGCAGACTGAGGTTGTTAATCCACTCAATCCTTGGAGGCGACCCATGTCACTCGATCACCGTTGCGAAGAACCGACCGCTATCCGAAGCAATGTTGGCGCCATTTTCGTTTCTTTGGAACTGAGCCGTTCGACCTGGCTGATCACGTCGCTGTCGCCGGGCAGCGGCGAGAAAATGTCGAAGTATGGCATATTGGCTGGGGATCTCGCCGCGCTGCTGGCGCGATTCTCGGGGCTCAAGCAGAAGGCGTTCGCGCGGACGGGAAAATCCTTTTCAATCGTCGTCATTCAGGAGGCGGGACTGGATGGTTTCTGGATTTATCGCGTACTGCAAAGTGAGGGAATAGAGAGCTACGTGGTCGATCCGGCCTCGATTGCGACGTCACGCCGGCGGCGGCGAGCCAAGACCGATAGGATTGATGGCGAGGCATTGGTCCGTGCGCTGCTGGCTTACAAACGGGGCGAACCGCGCGTCTGCGCCATCGTCAGCGCGCCAACGCCCGAAGACGAAGACAATCGCCGGCTTTGCCGTGAGCGCAAGGCGCTGACCGCCGAGCGGATCCAGCACGTTAACCGGATCAAAGGATTGTTGTTCTCCCAAGGCGTATCCGATTACGAGCCGCTTCGCCGCAACCGGCGCCAACGACTTGACGAACTGAAGACGGGCGATAGCCGTCCGTTGCCGATGCATCTCAAAGCTCAGATTGGCCGCGAACTCGATCGCCTTGAGCTTCTGCTTGAGCAGATCAAGGCTGTCGAGGCTGAGCGGGATGCCTTGCTCGCCTCGGCGAAGCCGACCGAAGAGACGTCGGCGCTACCGGCGATGTTGGTGGGCCTGAAAGGAATTGGCCCGGAATTTGCCGCCGTTCTATGGTCGGAGGGGCTCTATCGAATCTTCGCCAACCGAAAGCAAGTCGCCGCCTATGCAGGGTTGGCGCCTACGCCCTGGCAAAGTGGAACCGTCGCGCACGAGCAAGGCGTATCCAAAGCCGGGAATCCGCGGCTGCGGACGACGATGATCCAGCTTGCTTGGCTCTGGCTGAGACATCAGCCGCATTCGGCACTGGCGCAATGGTTCAAGGAACGCGTCAAACGCAACGGCGGGCGCCTGCGCAAAACGACGATCGTGGCGCTTGCGCGCAAATTGTTAGTCGCGTTGTGGAAATATGTGAATGCCGGCGTCGTCATCGAAGGCGCCGTAATGAAGGTCTCCTCATAGACGATCTCAACAGATTGACGCAATCTACCGAGACCCGATCAGTCTCGGCGGATCGAGGTGGATGAATTGATGGCGCGTATGGTTTGAACAGCCGACAACAAGAATGGTCTCGTCCTCCTGAGCCCCACCCGCCGCAAGCGGGATATTGGTGCAGTCGCTTCGCGCGGCGGCCGAATGTGAGTTTGATCTGGTGCGGAAACGACCAGGTTACGGAAGCGGGCTCAAACCTCGGATACCGAAACAGCCTCAGGAGTTTTGCCTATGCGCCACTGAATTTGGCTCTTGACCCGAACATCCCCATGTGAACGCGCCACCACCGCCATCTTGCGTTGGACCGAATAGCGCTTCGGTCCTGCATCGACGCCCGAGGGGGCGCCTGCGCCAGCTAGGGGGGAGCGCTCCGGCGCCCCTCGGGCTTCAGTCCTGCATCAATCGTCATTTCAAAACCTCCGGTTACGGTTCAATTACCGCAGCCAGATGTCTCAGCTAACCGTGACGCACCCCAGGAGCGATCAAGATGCGACCGTTGATGATCGTGATTGGCAGCCGGCCCTTGCTTATGGCCTGCCTCAACTCTCGATCGGCGAAGTGGAATATGGCGCGACACTCGCGCATGGTTAGAAAGCCCTCTGCGCCATCGGCGCCGGGCTGAGAATGTTGCATTGAAACAATCCTTGAATGAACTACTCGGCAGGCGGGTATGCGTCGCCGAGTACGACTTGAATCTTCGCCATCTGAAGTTTCGGATCGAAGCCGCGCACTTCAAATAGGCGCGCGACGTACTGGCTTTCAGTCATGTTGAGGCATATGCGACCGAACACTGAAGGTTCATCCCTCTTCCGAACGGGTATTCCCGGGGAGCCGTGCGAAACCGGCGTCCAGGGCCATCCGCCTGTTCGAGCATCAGGTGGACAGGGCCGCGCGTCAGATAAGCGAACCCCTCCTCGGGACGTTCAATGCGGACACCAAACCCAACGACGTCTACGTAGAAGCTCAACGACCGGGCGAGATCGTCAACGTCGAGTTCGGGAACGACGGGCGGCGTAGTGGACATGCCGGAGTGTATCAGACCTGAAGGCGAGACGCCGCGGGCCTCAGAGACCCGCATTCGTCGCAGCGAGACGCGCCAACGCGGACCAATCGGAATCGCCTGCGCCTTGAGCCACGCCAGATAGAAAGTGATCGTGAACGAGGCTCGCGACGGCATCGGCGTCGCAAGCGCATCGGCCGCCGCAAGCGCGAGCCGAATGTCCTTCAAGCCTAGCGACATCTTGAACCCCGCCGGCTCGTATTTCTGGTCGGCGATGATCGTCCCATAGGTCTTGTAGGCGGGAGCCGAGAACAGCGTATTGGTCAGGATTTCAAGATAGGCATGCGGGTCAACTCCGCCTTTGCGGACGAGCGCGAAGGCTTCGCCTAGGCATTCGATCATCGCTGCAAGTAGGAAGTTGCCGCTGAGCTTGACGAGATTGGCCGCGGACGTCCTCGCCCGCATCGCCGACACTCCACAAACCCAGCTCGCCAAGCTGCTACCGTGGAAATGGGGCCCCGAACGCTCCCATAAAAAGGCCGCATAACCGCGGCCTACGCCGGAGGGTTACCTCCTCCTCGTCCGAAGACAGACTTCAAGGTGGACCAATTCAATGGGGGCGGATCAGTCTGCTCTGGACGTGTTCGAGGAGGCATTTAGGGATTGGCAGAGGCTCTTGGGCGCCTGGGGATTCGTTGAAGGAACGCAGGTGCCGTCGGGTAAATAGCTGCTAGGTCACTATAATAATAGTGTAACATAAAGGACGTTGGACTAACCCGCTACGCGGGATCGGTGCGGCCCCAGCGTTTCGGGTCTTGCGGTCGACGTTGTGGCTGACCTGACCGTCCGGGTGACTTCGTCCGACCATTTGCTCTGGGTCAGTATGGGGTTGCGCGTCAGCGCCACCACCTCTGGCAATGGAGCTCCCCATGACCGCTCTGCGTCAACGAATGACGGAAGACATGCAGATCAGGAATCTGTCTGCGAACACCCAAGCCTCGTATGTTCTGCAGGTTTCACAGTTCGCGCGCCACTTCTCCCGATCGCCAACTGAACTTTCAGCGGAGGATGTTCGCACATACCAAGTTTACCTGATGAACGAGAAGAAGCTGTCTCCAAGCTCAATCACGATTGCAATTTCGGCGATCCGCTTTCTCTACAAAGTCACCCTCAAAAAGGATTGGAATCTCGATGAGGCTATTCCGACCTGCAAGAAACCGCTGAAGTTGCCAACGATCCTCAGCCAGGACGAAGTCCGGCGGTTCCTCGGCTGCGTAACGAGCATCAAGCACCGCGCGATCCTGACCAGCTACGGCGCCGGCCTCAGGATCACCGAAGCTGTCCAACTGAAGCCCGCTGCGATCGACAGCAAAAGGATGGTCCTGAAGGTCGAGCAGGGTAAGGGACAGAAAGACCGGTACGTGATGCTATCGCCTCAGTTGCTCGACACCTTGCGCAACTATTGGCGGCTCGCCCATCCGACGGACTGGCTGTTTCCTGGCGATCAGCCCGGGCGGCCCATCACGAGATTTGCGGTTGAGTGCGCCTGCCAATCGGCGCGACGGATCTCTGGCATCGGCAAGCCGATCACGCCTCATTCTCTGCGCCACGCCTTCGCCGTCCACCTGCTGGAATCCGGCGCCGATATCCGCACCATCCAACTTTTACTGGGACACCGAAGCTTGGCCACCACGGCCCGCTATCTTCGGATCGCCACCAGCAAGGTCTGCTCCACCGCCAGTCCGCTGGACCTGTTGCCGCGACCTACCGTCGTTGCGTCGAGGCCCCCGGCGCCATCGCATTTCTGAACGCTGCGTCAATGACGCCGCGCAGGCCGGAAGTGGCGGACGTGTTCCGCCGCTACGGCGACAGCTACCGTGAACAGCACGGCGCGTCGCTCTCGACAGCGCAGCGCCGCACAATGAGCGCGATCGAGATCTGCAGGACCGCCGCGCTAGGCGGTCATGTGGAGCAGTGCGACACCTGCAGCCATCAGCGCATCTCGTACAACTCGTGCCGATCGCGCAGCTGTCCCAAGTGTCAATCATTGGCCCGCGCCCAGTGGATCGAGGATCGCCAAGCTGAACTGCTCGATACGGAATATTTCCACGTGGTCTTGACGGTCCCGGACGAGATCGCCGTCATCGCCTATCAGAACAAAGTTCAGGTCTACGACATCCTGTTCCACGCGGCAGCCGAGACCCTTCGTACGATCGCGCTCGATCCGCAGCACCTCGGCGCCGAGATCGGCTTTTTCGCCATCCTTCATACGTGGGGGCAGAATCTGTCTCATCACCCCCACCTGCACTGCGTCATTCCTGGCGGCGGCCTGTCGCCCGGTGGCGAGCGATGGGTCGCCTGCCGGCCAGGCTTCTTTCTTCCTTCAGGGTGCTGTCGCGCCTCTTCCGCCGGCTGCTTTTGCAAGACCTGGAGAAGGCGTTCCTGGCCGGCAAGCTGGCCTTCTTCAATGCCTTGCAGCCGCTCAACGGCCACACGGCTTTCATGCGCCACTTGCTTCCAGCGCGAAAGGCGGAATGGGTAGTCTACTCGAAGCGCCCCTTCGGCGGCCCACAACAAGTCCTCGACTATCTCGGGCGCTACACCCACAGGATCGCGATCTCCAACGACCGTCTGATCGCCATCGACGATAACAAGGTTCGATTCCGCTGGAAGGACTACAGAAACGGCGATCATGTCGCCACCATGACGCTGTCCGCCGACGAGTTCATTCGTCGGTTCCTGCTCCATGTCCAGCCAGAGGGGTTCAAACGGATCCGCTATTACGGGTTCCTCTGCAATCGCTATCGGGAGCAAAAGCTCAAACGCTGCCGAGAGTTGCTCGGCGCCTCCGCGGATCCGTCGACGGAGGAGCCGCCCGAAGACTACCGCTGTCACTATCAAGCGGTGACCGGCGTCTCGCTCAAGGATTGTCCCGTCTGTGGCCACGGACACATGATTTTCCTCGAGGCGATTCCAAAACTGAACGCCCGGGGCTGTTTCCAGGACACGTCATGACACCGATCCGCGCCCCGACCACGAATCCTCGATGGCCAGCAAAACTGAGCGTGAGGATCGCTGTACTCAACCGATTCCCGTGCGACCCCGCCAATGAGCCTGACCAAGACCCCCGCGGATCTCGACCGTCGGAGGGGGTCGCTGAAGCATCGAGGCCACCCGATCCGGTCCCTTCTTCTGACTGCGCGGACGCCGCAGTGACCCGACGGAACCTGCCGGCGTCATTCACCGCCCATAGGCGCCACGCAGCTGCAACGGCAGTGCGGGCGGCTTAGTCCAATCCGTTTTTAGCTCACCGTCGCGGCCCGAAGGCGAGGCGACCTTGCCACGCGACCGTGCGCCGCGACGCCGAGCTAAAAACGCTCTGCATTGAGCTAAAAACGCTCTGCATTAGCTAGAGCGTGTCCTCATTTGAGCCAAGCCAGGGCGCAGACCAAATGGAGGCCGGCGAGGTAATTGCGTGCGGTTTTTTCGTAGCGGGTCGCGATGCCTCGGAACTGTTTGATGAATTGAAAGAAACGCTCGATGAGATTGCGTTCGGCGTAGAGGGCGAAGTCGCAATCGCGAGCGACCTTGCGGTTCGACTTTGGCGGGATGACCGGCTTGATGGCGCGCACTTCGAGGCTCTCGATGAAGGCGCCGGCGTCGTAGCCCTTGTCGCCGAGGAGGGCTTCGGGCTTCACCTCAGCCGCGAGGGCTTCAGCCTGGGTGATGTCGTGGACTTGGCCGCCGGTGAGGCGAAGCGCCAACGGGTTGCCCAAGGCGTCGACAATCACATGGATCTTGGTGGTCAGGCCGCCGCGCGAGCGGCCTATGGCTTGATCGAGACCCCCTTTTTGAGTGCGCCCGCACTATGCTGATGCGCGCGAACGATGGTGGCGTCGATCATCGCGTATTCGTTGTCCGGATCGTCAGCCAACGTCTTGAAAAGACTCTCCCATACGCCGTTCTCCGCCCACCGCGAGAACCGCGTGTGAATGGTCTTCCAGTGGCCGAACCGCTCGGGCAGATCGCGCCACGGCGCACCCGACCGAAATTTCCAAATCACCGCCTCAACGAAAAGTCGATTGCCCAATTCGCTATTGCGTCCGACATGTCCCGGACGACCCGGCAGCAAATGTTCAATCCGCGCAAACTGGTCGTCGCGCAATCCGTAGCGCCGCACCGAAAGCCTCCCAAAAAGAAGGCTCCCTATAAATCACGCTTTACCCGATTCGCAAATCCCCTAATTGAGGACAGCCCCTAAAAACGCTCTGCATTATGTTACACTAGTTTCGAGACGAAGCCGAAGGAATCCCGTCCGACTGTGGTGCGCCGTTGCCACGTCTTCCTTATTATCTACCACCGGAGCCGTTCGGCAAGCATTTGGTCAATTAATGCTCGCACTGCGATCGTTTGCTGAATTCCATACAGTACCCGTCTATACAATTGAGCGTCCTTACGCGTCAAAACAGTGCCCTTTCGTTGAATGCCACTCTTGTTGCCTGCACTAACCCAGTTCTTACTTATTTGGTAACCAGCAAGGCTGAATTCAAATATTTCGCGGCCAACGCCGACGAAATAAGCCGAGTGTGAAATACGAAGACGATCTCCGTGAAGTTTCGGAGTTTCTATCTCCTCGCCAAGCGCGCCCTCAAACGGAAACGCAGTGTCGGGAATCTCCGCCCTGAGTAACTGCACGCGAATCAATTGTCGCCCCAGATTGGCTAGGGCTTGCCTCAAGTCGGTATTATTCAGCAGCGGAATACTGGGAAAATCATTTTTGATTTCTTCGAAATACCGAGTTCGGTACTTTGTTGAATTTAATACGGCCAGGATCGCCTCGTTAAATTCCAACCACTCGGCTTGTTTTATCTGCCCACCCGCAATTCCACTTGCCGCCGCGCTCATATTAGGCTCAGCCTTGGAATTCAGAAGTGTATCACTGTGTAGGAATACTGGAAAAATACGGCTATTCGTGTCGTGGCTTGAATATTTCATTTCAACCAGACAATCGGCTGGGAGAATGTGGTTAAAGCCTTTGGAGGACAGTCGACTTGCACAGACGAGTGCTATATTATCTCCGTTCAGGAGATGAGACATCTTTCCTTCTCGGTGACTAAAGACGAGATCGGAGTTGTAATAAATGAACCTAAAATCGAAAGGTCTATACGCAAGTCTAAAAACACGCTTCTCAGAAAATGTCTTTCTCAAGTGTTTCTGCGCCGTCTTGTAATCCCATTTCGCGACGCTAATGCCAAACGTCTGCTCCAAGTCCTCCGCTGACCCGGAGAAACTCATAAAAGCCTAAATCTTCGAAGCGCATTCACTTTTTGTGTTAGCTATAACCAAACCGTCGCGAGACGTTTTGATACCGTCAACGCCCAGTCCGTATGCTTCATCTAGTCGGCGAAATTCAGAATATTCATCCAGCACAGAAGAATCAGACGGAACGAAAGATTTATAACGCCGCGGCTCGATTGGCCGAGCCAGTCCTTGGAGACTGTGGTCATAGCCGAGCAGCAGAGACGCCTTCTTGTCGTATGCTCCGATAATCTCACAATATTCAACTTCACTGCACGCACTATTTGATCCAAGTCGGCTGCCGAGTAGTATGCACACCCCTGTGTCGATATCGAAGACGTTCTCGTCGGCTATGCCTTGACGGGCCAGTGCTCCAGACCGTCTATCCCCGTGAAGGTTAAGAACAGAAAGCCAGTTGAAGCTTAAAGTCAGGGCGTCTCTAACTCCTCGAAAATTCTTCCCATCCAAGTAGGAATTACTAGTGATAATACCCAGAACGCCCACGCAGGGCTGTTCAGTTCTCAATGTAAGTGGGGCATTTCGAGGATTAGATTGATATCGAGGGCGGCACGCCAACGTGCGTTGCGGATGTTGGAGCCCCCTTCTGCCCGGATCAGGTTGTAAGCGAACGATCGCAAGCGCGCGACGATGTCGGGGTTCTTTCGGATGCGCGAAGCGTCTTCGGCGAAAGCGGCGTCGCGCACGTAGTGGCTGCCGTTCTCTATGCGCCAATGAGCGCGGATCCATTCGTTCCAGCGCGCGGGCGTTTGGCTGGAAGCCGAGGAAATCCAGAAGACGGTCTCGCATGTTTGCTTGCAAAGTCCGGTCTTGAAGTCGCGCTTGCAGACCGTGCGCTCGAGCCGAAGCACGGTCTTGATGAGGCCGTCCCACGGCGTATGGCGGAACCACGCCTTGGCCGGAAACGCCGCAAGTTCGCGGGTTTCCCAGCGATTGCGACCTGAGGTCTCGCTCTTGGCCGACCCGGTCGGTTTACGGCCCGCCGTTCCCAGCTTGAGCTTGCGGCGTAGGCTCGGTTGGTTGTCCTTGACCTGGGTCAGCAGGTGATTGCCCGACGCGATCACGCGCTCGAATGTTTTTTTTGGGCGTGCTCGGCGTCGAGCGTGAACAGACAGTCTTTCAGCCCCAGCGCCTCGATCAGCTCCGGCGCAGCCGGAATCTCGTTGCTCTTCTCGTCGACCATCAGATGGCCGAGCACGATCTGGTCGGCCTGCCGCAACGCCGACAACATGTGGGTGGCCTTGCGGTCGCTGAATGCGTCGAAACTGCCGCGCAGCGTCTTGCCGTCGACGGCGATGGCGGTCAGGCCGTCCGACGAAGGCGCAGCCTCCATCGAGGACGCATGCTGCCGAAACGCTGCCTCCAACGCGGTCGGATCGACGCCCTGGAGGATCGCCCGCAAACCGGTATAGGAGGGCGAATAGGGCAACCGAAGGCCGAAGGCTTCGTTCAAGCGCTGAAGGTGAATACGAATGAATTCATGCATTTGCCGGTAGGAATTGGCCCCGGCGACCATGCCCAAGATCGAATAGAGCAGGACCGTCGCCAGATCGAACCGCAGGCCTTCCCGCCGTCGGCGGTCCGGGATCGAGCGCAAAATCTTCAGCAGCGACGCCTGCATCTGACAACCTCCGATTCGGGTTGTCGCGTATAGATTCAGACATTTCCGCCCTCGGGAATCCCAAATCGACCCTCAAAGGTTAAAGAACTGAACAGCCCTGAACGCCCACGCCAGCACGTTCAATCAATTGCCGGTTCAGTCCAAAGAATTTCACATAGTCGTTGTTAATGTCACGCTCGAACAAGATTGCGCCAGGTTCCCTGATTCGCGCTCCAGAAAACATCCGGAAGGGCTCGATTAAATTCAAGAACTGGTCGCCCAAATTTTGTGAGGCCTTGCTATAAGGGGGGTTGCCAACAACGACAGTGAAACGTTGATGGCGTTTGATTGCGTTAACAGCTTTAGCTTCGTGCGCAAGGGCGGGCACCCATTGCTCAAACTCTTGCTGCGCTTTGTGCTCGCTTGCGGGTTCGAGCGCATTCGTTAGATATATTCGAGCGCGTTCGTCGCTACCGAACCGGTAGCCGGTCTCATAGAGCTTAAGCCCGATTTTCATGTGAGCAATGGCGTACGGAGCCATCATCAGCTCGAAGCCATGCAGGCGAGGCAGGAGGTGCCTCGGCACATACTCGTTCCACGCCGCGCCCTGCTGGGATTCAGTGAGGCGTTGTCGCTTCCATTTAGCCACAAGGGTTTGGTGGATCACGTCGATCACTTCGACGAGGAACGTGGCCGTGCCCGTGGCGGGATCAAGAATTAAAACGATGGGATCAGTGGGTTTAGCCCCGGAGGGGATATTCAGATTGCTATCCTTTGCGGCCATGTCGCTCCATGTCGCGATAGAGGCGAGGCCATCTTCGAGGCCAAACTCGGTTCGCAGGAGTTCGTGGACGCTGCGAACGATGTAAGAGACAACGGGCTGAGGCGTGTAGAAAACGCCGCGCTGCATGCGCTTCTTCGCGTCGTACTCCTTGAGGAACAGCTCGTAGAAGTGGATAACCGGGTCTTCGTCACGGTTGCGGTCGCCGAAGTCGCGCACCACAGCTTCCATGTTCGAAGTGTCCAGGAGTTCCACGACTTCGCTGACCCCGAGCTCGTCGAAATCAATCCCTTCGCCTCCCCTCTCCTTCCGCTTCCGGCCTCCGAGATGCAGGAAGGTTTCCATCAGCTCCTTGAGGAACGGATTTGTGACGGGGATATGCGTGGCGACGGCATCGGCAGTGTCGTGCGCAGGATGCGCCACTCGCGCCGACAGTAGGCCGTAGGCGATGGTTTGAGCATACATGTCCGCGAAGTCGTCAGGCGTCAGGTCGTGAATTAGAGCCTGTTGGAACGCTTTCATGAGCCTCGTTATCGGCCCCGTTTCCGTCTCGATTGAGAGAACGGTTTGAATGCGTGCGCGAATGGCGCGCGCCAGGTCCGCGAGCCGAACTGCGAGGTCCTTCGACGTGGTGATGACTTCGCCGTGGCGAAGCGTGAACGCGGACCGCCACTTCTCACGCCAGCGCTTGGCGTTCTTGTCATCCTCGGGCCATGCGAGCTTTTCGCGGAGAGTGCCCGCGACGTCGTCCAGGTGGAGGGGCGTGTCGCGGTTGTCCCACCCGAGCACCTTGAGTGTTGGCAGATCGGTTTTCTCTCCCACTTGCGAAAAGTGAGCGAAGCTAATCTGCCGCTCGGTCCCTTCGCCGTAGTTAGATATGAAAAGCAGGTCGTCCGCCTGCCAGGCCGCGCGGTCGGCGCTGTTAGCGGAGGCGCGCTTCTTGAGCACGACGCGGCTCAATATACGCCGCAGGGCCACGACGGGCAGCCGCTTAGGTTCAAATTTTACAAAGAAGATACCCCAGGGCTGGCTCGCGGATAGTGGCCGCAGCCGTCTAATTTCCTGAATTTTTGCGGCGCTTCCCGCATCGATGCCCAGTTCTTCTGGCGTGTAATCGAACGTCAGCTCCTCGAAGTCCTCGGACTCAATGGGCCACTCAAGTTCGTTCCGCAGAAACTTGATGAGCTGCGAAAAGGTGTGAATGTTTCTTAGGGCCTCGCGCTGGCTCGCAAGCGGGTTAGGCATCGTTGATTTCCATCCAGCACTTGAGGACCGGCTTGACGCCTATGGGCGCATCAACGCGCTTCAGGTACGTGTCCTTGATGTGCTTCAGCACCTTAGCCCGAATGTCCTTGAGTGTCGTCTCATCTGTGATGCAGTGACGAGCCGTGTTCGGCTTGCAGCGAAGACTCTCGATAATCTCACCCGGCTCTTCGAGAATTTTGTTTTTTTCAATTTCGTAGAGATACCAGCGCGCGGTTCCTGCCTGCTCGCTAAATTCACCAGTTTCCTTATCCAGTGCAGGAAGGGCGAAGCAGAAGAAAACGCCGAATGTTCCTTTGGCCGGACGTTTTCGCCCACTGAAAAACGCCCCAGGCAAACCGCTTAGATACGACGGCAGCTCTGGCCGTTCCTGAATGATCGCTTGGTATTCAAGGTGCAACTCTTCGATCGCAGTTTTCGTGCCTTCGTAGGCGTGATTGAACTCCTTAAGTGCCGCATAGTCGTCGTCAGGAGTGAACAGCTTTTTGCCCTCGATGCCGAGGATCTTTGAAATCATCAGAGTTTTTTGTGTCACCTTGGTATAAAGGGTCAGCAACGCGTTCAGCTCGTCCGGCGGAAGAAAATTCCAGAACCAAACCTTGCCCCGAGAGGAAGCGACTTCCGGGTGATCGCGTATTAGCGCCTCCTCGATCTCCGGGTTCAGACGCCTGTCCACGCGCCCTATCCGTTGCATCAGACGCACCGGATTCCAGTGGATATCGTAGTTGATCATCCGACTCGCATCCTGAAGATTTAGTCCTTCGGAAAGCACGTCCGTCGAAATGAGCACACGAATTTCCTGCTTCCCCTGCTTTCGCAGGGCATCCGAGTTCGTTCCATTATAGTAAGGCGAGAAGCGCTGAAGGATGTCGGCGCGATTGCCCTTGCTTCCGCTGTCAACCTCGGCAACCCCGTTGATCCCGGCCTCCATAAGCTGTTGGAGCAGATAGCGGGCGGTGTCCGCGAACTCGGTGAAGATCAAAACCTTCTGACCTTCGAGCTCCTTCGATTTGAGCAATCGAATGAGCTTTTTGAGTTTGTCATCATGTCGAGGCTCAAATTTTTTCGCCTCTTCGAGAAAACTAACAATCTGGTCGAGATCGAGGAAAGTCTCCTGGATCATTTCGACAACTTCATATTCGTCGCGACCTAGATGTGTCACGGCCTGAAGAAGCTCTTCCGGCACTATGTCGTCATCTGCGTCTTCCTCATCATCGTCTTTCCAGAGTTCGAATTGCCGGTGCGCGACGTAATTGATCACTTCCGCGTTCTGATGTTTCCATCGCTCTAACCGCTTCTTCTCGGCCGGTGTCTCGCTGTGTACCTCAAGGAAAGCGAGCAGCTTCCTCATCAAGCGATCGCAAGATAGTTCAAATGCGGCCACGGAACTCTCAAAGCGCTTTAAAAATCCCGTCCGAATAAGGCCCACGACCTGCTTCTGCCGGTTCTCCTCGAAGGCGTCGATCCTCTTGTCGTCGCCCTTGTAATACGCGAGCGGGTAGTAAATCGGTAGAGTGAACAAAGGGTCCTTTCGCTCAAATGCCTTTTCCAACAAATCCAGCAGACGGCCATAGGTCTGACGGATTGAGTAGTCGGCGACTATGGGAGCCTTCCGCTCGGGGAATGCTGCTGTGGTTCGATTTTCACGGATTTGGCTCTCTCGAGCGTACGCCCGGCTGCGCTGTACAACGAGGTGCTGGAATATCTCGTCGCTTGTCAGACGGTCTTGAATCTCGACGAGGTTCTCTCCGATATCGAACCCATCCCCGCCCAAACTCCTACGGAGCGCTTTCTCCATATTGTTGAAGTGAGCACGTAGATTGTTCACGCCCAGCGTCCGAGCGAAATACGCTTCATCTTTGCGGGTAAAGAGCTCCGCCATGTGTCGGAAATCGCTCAACCGATTGTTGATCGGCGTAGCCGTGAGCATGAAGACCGTCTTCGGGCGCACCGAACTGTCGAGCAGGTCATAGAGCCTGTAATAGCGCGACCGATCGTCGTCATCCGGGCCAACGCCCCGCAGTCCAGGATTGCGGAAGTGATGCGCCTCGTCGATCAGGACAACGTCTGCAAGCTCTGTAATGCGACGAAACCGCGCAGGGAAATCGCCCTTACGATTGAGGTCGGTATGGCTGAACACCGCGAGGTTGCTAAAATCGCCACCTCCCCCCACACCGCCGATGTGCGCGAGCCAATCACGCAGATGCGGCTCCCACACCGCCTCTTTTGCCGCCTTGGGTGCGAAGAGGACAACGCGCTTTCCTTCGTGCAAAACCAGCCGTTCGATCAGCATAAGGCCAACGAAAGTTTTCCCTAAGCCCACGCCGTCGCACAGAAAGGCACCGCCCTGTTGACGCGCAATTTTCATCAGAGCCCAGTAGGCTTCCTTCTGATAGCGATCGAGCTTCGAGAACATTTTCGACCGAGTATCTTCCCACTCACTGGCCGTCATCTCATGGCCATGGAAAAACTCGTGCATCGCCTTAGCGTAGACATCGAAGGGCAGATATTCTTGCGTGTGCCGCTCAATCGTCTTTAGAATGTCTGCTGAAACATCCTCAGCCTCAGCCCAGTGCTCGTCGTACCACTCCTGCAGGACTGCTACAGGCTGGCCCGTGATCTGGACGTTGAGTTCGATGTTCTCGGTCAGGCCTGGCTGGGTAAAATTAGCCGACCCTACCAGCGCGGAAGAACCGACAACCTCCAGACGAGCGTGCGTGATGTAGGCCTTGGCGTGAAACTTGTCCTTCCGGTAGACGCGACAAGCGATCTTTCCGGAACGAATAGCTTCGACAATTCCGGGGACTCCATTCAGAAACGCATTCTTTTCTTTTTCGCTCTCGAGGCTCAGATCAAGGCGCTGTTCAACTTGCGCCAAGCCCGCAGCGAACGCGTTCTTCGTGCGGCGCGAGATTTCATCTCCCATCAGTATCCGAATTGATTCAACCTTCTGCCATTCGCTTTCGAGAGCCAAAAGTGAACCAATCTCAAAATAGGCAGTGGCGATGTCGATAGATTTCGAGAGCTGGCACCAATCTCGAAGGTACCGAAGAACCTTCCAATCATCTTCGCTGTTATCGACGATAAAGAGTTCGCTACCTGTCGGGCTGCTTCTTCGCGGCATTAGCGTATCCTAGCAAATTTACGCAGAACGGGGAACGGCGCTGACGTGACCCCCGTTTGTCATCCAGCGATAATGAGAGTCCTGGGTTGATCTGAGCCTTCATTCGTGGGTGTTGCAAGAGGCCGGCGCGCGCAGCCAGCAATTACCCAGCCCCTATTTTTTAAGCGGGCGTTCGCGGTTTGGACGGTGATCAAGCCAGGGCGCGGACGATCACGGCGAAGGGGTTCGCGCCCTTGAGCTTTGCGGTATCGATGGTTGTTCTCACGTCCGCTTCCGCTTGGGCGGCCCACATGGCGCGGTATCCATTGGTGATTTTTCGCTGGATCACGCAGGGACGGAGTTTGCGCTCCGAGGTGTTGTTGGTGACGTCGACCTCGCCGGGATAGTCACAAAAGGTGAGAAGCTGGTTTCGCGCGCGCCCGATTTTTGCTTGCAGCTCTCGCGCCAGATCGCACCCGGTTGACGCGGCCAGAAGAACTTCGAGCTGTCTTTCCAGATCTCGCTTTTTCCTCGCCAGCGTTGATGCGGCGAAGTCGGCGATGGCCTTGGCCAGGCCGAACGCTTTTCCAAGCCAAAGCTTAAACCGGAAGGGCAAATCATCCGAGCCGTGCTCCAGCGCGAAGGCCGTGTCGCGCGCCAGATGAGCAAGACAAGTTTGATGCCGCTCGCCGTGCTTTTGCTGCGCAGAATAGCGATCCGAAATCCAAACCGTCGGCTTATGCCCCGCCATCATTTCGTCCACGACCCGCGCGGCACGGGAATAATCGGGCTTATGCACGACCGCGTCCTTGCAATGGAAAACCCAGTGATACGAGTTTGTGCCCTCGATCCGAACGCCGGTTTCATCGCTGGCGACAACCTGGGCGGCGCGTACAATGGCCTTCGCCTTCTCGGCCTCGATCTCGAACCGGGGATGCGAGCGGATGAACATGTTCATCAACGCGCCCTCGCTCACATCGAGCCCGAAAGCATCGCGGAACAAGCCGCGTAGCCGCTCATAGGAGAGAGCCTGGAAGCCCTTGAGATAAATCGCCAGCGCATGAATGCGCGGCCCAAACGGCGTGGTCGTCGCGACGATGGGCGCCGGAGCTTTCGCCTCGACGCCGCAAAGTGCGCATCGACAGGCGAAGCGCCGGTGGCGGATGACATACGGTTTGACCGGCGGAATCTCGATTTCGTCATATTCGCCGATCAATTCCCTCGCGGCGTCCGACGCGAAAGCTCCGCCGCATTGCTCGCATACGCTCGGCGTGTGGTCGCGAAACTCATCGGGATCGTCCGCAAGCCGACGGTTGTGCGGCTCATGCCCCAGCTTCGCCCCGCCGGGCCGAGAGTTCTCGCGCTTTTCCTTTTTGCCCGTCGAGGGCGGCTTCGACGACGTGCGCGAATTCTTATCGGGTCGCTGAAGCTGGAGCACCAACTCGATCAATTGCTCTTTGCTCAGGTGCTGCAAATCAGTGCGGTCCATCGACCCAAGGATTCAGAGATCGACGCTCATGGCAAGGGGGTGGGTAATTGCCGCAGCCATCAGGTTGCGCAGCGTGCCGGCCGGTCTCTCCGCGTATGGAGCCGGCGTAGTCCCTGGGCGTCATCCAGCCTAATTTCGAGTGTGGCCTCTCTTCGTTGAACAATAAGGCTTGAGAACGCCCACGGGACCGAGTTCCTGGAAGTTCTCTATCCGTGGGCGAGGATCTCTGCGCCATCTGCTCCGTCAGCGCCGACCGTGCTCGCTCCGGTAGCTCCGGCCAGAGCGGTGCGCCGCCGGCCGCCGGCCTGGCGCTGTCGAACAGGTCCGTCTGCTGACGCCCACGCGGCCGCTTGTGCTTGCCGCTGTTCGTCGCCGTCGTCACTCGCATCGGCCTCTCCCTGGACGTCTTCAGCGCCTGATCGAGCAGCGCCGACAGCTCCCCAAGCGCACCCAGGCTGACGAATGGGGCTGCGGTAAGCTGAAGATCGCCGGGACATGATGGCCGCTCGAACATCCAGGCCGGAACCTCGAGCCAGGGGTCCGCATGGCAGCCGTCCACCGCGCCGCCTCCGCAAAGCCGTCAAGAACGGCCAGGAGCTTCGTCATCGAGTCTGGCGCACGCCGGCGCTCCCACGGGATCAGACGAAGACCCGTGTTCAGGGAGAGAAGATGCGACCGGGTTCGAGAACGAGCCCTGAGCATTGGCGCCTAACAGGAGCCTGCCAAGCCAGGCTCTGTGTTGAAGCGGTTCGATTTCTTCCCACGCCAAAAGCACAATCGCGGCGCCAAGCAAGGGCGGCAAGCTCTCGTTGTCATCCAAGGCTTCACGCCACGACGCCAAGCGCCCTTTTTCATCCCAGTCCGGGAGAACTGCAAAAGTCTGGTTAAATTGCTGTGGCTTCCTTGGCGGCGATACTGGATAGCCTTTGGCGCACCTCGATCTGCACGCTCGGTCCAAAAAGCTGCCGCGCAAGCGGAGACGATTCCAGATCGGTGGAAACGTCGCCAATCGTCGGCCATTTCACGCGCCGACCGCCGCGAATCAACCCACGGCCATCGACGAGCTCATCAAGCTTGTTCAAGGCGTCCGTCGAGAGCCCCAGCGCCCATTCCGTGTAGTTGAACTGACGGCCCTTCAGGCTCAGCAGGTCCTGCTTCCAGCCTTCTTCCACGTTAGCGAGCCGTGCCGGTGCCTCGACAATGAGTTCGTCCGAGAGCGCTACAACTTCGGACCAGTCACCAAACGACAGATCACCTTCGGCGCGCCTTAGCCAAGGGCTGGGCTGATCGTGATAGGAAAGATAGAGTTCGTTACGTGCTCTGGTCATGGCGACGTAGAGGCGGCAACCGTGCCGAAAGGCTTCCTCTTTTGGCGCGTCCATTGGCGGAAGGACGTTCTGCCGGCAATTCACAATCACCATCAAACTGAACTCGTAACCCTTAGTCTGTTCCAGATCGGAGAGCACAAGAGGATTTCGGTGCGGTTCATGCGTACCGTCAAGTGCGGGTAGGCCAATCCGCTTGGCAAATATTACGACTTCCTGGAGGCTGTACCCGGCAAGCGCGATGCAGCAGCGGTCATTGGGCCGAGCCGACAGATGATCGGCAATAAGCTGTCTCGCATACGCGAACTCCTCCGGGAAAGTTTCGGCTCGCAAGACGTATGGCTCTGGAGAAGAGCGATTTGCATATTTTGGATCAAGTATTTCTAGATCGGCCGATTCCAACATGTCGTCGTCCAAGTTATCATACAGCACTTTGTATGCAGCCTTGAGAATCTGACGACTATTGCGATAGTTGCGATTGATCCGGCGTGCTCTGCCCGTGACGTCTATCCCAGCCTCTCTGAGGTTGCGATGCTTGGCGAGCACATGCTGGGCAATGTCGCCGCAAAGAAAAAGATCGTTCGGGCCGGGCCACGCCAATTGTCGCAAGATTTGTAATTCGGTAGTGCCAAAGTCCTGGCCCTCATCGACGATGATATGATTGTAGCGCGATGCAAGATTGCCTAGGTGCCCCGAAACCGCAGTCGTCAAGCCGAGGTAGTCTATTACACCGACAAATTTCATCTTCTTCTCCCAGCCGGTTAGACCCTTCAAAAATAGTCGACGCCAAGCGTCCTGAATTGGATATTTTCGACCGGAGCGTTGTATAGAGGAGTATTGGTCGCGACCTTCTTCGGGTAGGGCGCTACGGATCCAATCGAATTCCTCCCGGACGTACGTTTCGGCGGAAATGCCCTGTGCGGTAAGGCTGATGTGCGGCGGAATTAGTACCGCAGCGTCATTGTTGTTGTGCCAACACCTATAATATTCCCGAAATATTTCGTCGATGTGCTCTCCGCCGCCCTTGCCACTCCCGCCTTTCCACGCGACGTCTCGGTAAGATCTCATGTTGTTGGGCTCAAACTCGGCTAGTAGTTCCTGGCAGAGCTCAAAGAAAGAAATGACTTTGATCCTCATCGTCTCCTTAAGACCTATTGACGCTTGATCGACCAGCAGCTTGATCAGACCAGCGAGGCTACGGTTGAGAGTGATCAGGAGAACCTGCGACTGCTTGTTTGCTTCGGCGAGTCTTATCGCGCGCTTTACTGCTACGCACGTCTTTCCGGAACCAGACACGCCAGATAGCAGGGAGGGGCCGCTGAAGTCTTCGTTTACAACAGCCTCCTGCTCCGGGTGCATGAAGAGCAGCCAGTCGAAATAACTTGCATCCTGTGCGAAACGAGATAGCCATCGTTCGTGCTCAAGGGAGCCAATTCTGATCTGCCTGACCTGATCTCCATCCCCGACCTCCATAAATTCTTCGTCGGTCAGATCATCAATTTCTGCCACATCGCCGATCGCAAGCCTGATTCGCTGCTCGGCTCCATTCACGTCGCCGGTGAGCAACAGCATTAATACGTCTCGAACTACTATGCGCTTTTCAGGGTCTGGAATTTCGGCGCACGCGCGATCAATGTCTGCGGCAATGATGACGCCCGTGAGTGCCGAAATTTTTAAGATTGCGTTGGGCGGGACATTCGAGAGTAGTTTATTGACTAGGTGCTCCGGCAAGTTTTCAACCAATCCCCGGGGGGATGGGGTTGGATCACGCGTTAGGGGGTTAACAGCAGATCCGGCATCGCTCCGATATGCGGGTTCGAGAATTCCGTCGCTGCGCGTGATGACGAGCCCGGAGTGCTGATTAAGCCAATGGTCGCAATCGTCGTGGTCGCCTACAAAGCATAGAGCGATTGTTTTCTCTGTTTGGACAGTAACAAGTCGGCAACCTGCGCCAAGCTCATACTTGATACAACTTTTGATCCGGCTCTCTCCATGGTCAGTTGCTTGCAACTCTTTGAACGCGCTGTGAGCAAAGCCCAAACGCCCAAGAAGTGCAAATACCTTTTCCGCGGCCTTCTTCTTCCTTCCTCCGGTTCGCCATGCTTTCGTCAGCGACTCATCAAAGTACTTCAAATGCACGATTCGCACTTTGTCGAATTCGGCGTCCCGTCCCCTTGTTTTTGCCATTGCATAACGTCCAACGACCCGGTGACTAAGCCGCTTTCTTGATCAAGCGGTCTCCGCCGACATTACCAGGGCAACCGGTGGTACGAGCTTGAATCCCGCATTGCCCAGTTGACAGCCTTATCGCAGTGAGAGTGCGCACATACCAAGATTTTGACAAGGGTTGTGCGTGGCCCGTAGATACGTTTAAGTCACGCCAGTTTGTGCTCGCGCCGAATCTTCTGTCATTAGACGCACGTCTCTCCGTGGATTGTCATGGAGCGAGCGACAATCCCGCTGTCGACGTGACCGGCCGCCAATTTTGGAATCGGACATCGAAGGCCGGCGAAGAGGATTCTGGTATCCGGACGTGCACAAAGAGGTCGACGTTGATCAGCGTTCTGACGCCTGGAAACTCAGACCTTCGCAGGCGGCGTCGGGGCGACGACCAGCCTGATTCGCGTGGCCCCGCGGCGCGACCTGCCCTAAAGGTACGCGACCAATCGCCTCTGAGCGCAGGTGTCCCCGTCGATGTAGCGCTCCGTCGTTTCGATCGAACGATGCCCCGCGAGCAGCTGCACGTCGCGCAGGCTGCAACCGGAGCGGTGGATGTTGCGGGCGGCGACCGTGATGAAGCTGCGCCGTCCCGAATGCGATGAGCAGCCCTCGTAGCCGAGCTCCTTGAAGAGCGCCACGAACCAATTCACGATGCTGTTCGCCTTCAAATGCGCGCCGCGATAGGAGCGGATCACCGGCCCGATCGGCTCCGTGGTCCGCGCCAATCGTTCCAAGGCGCGCCGCAGGTCGGGATGCATGGGAATCCGCCGCCCGCCGCGCTTCTTCGCAATCACGTCGCGGACATGGATTGTGCCGGAAACGTGGCCCTGCGCGTCGAGCACCATCGACCAATCGAGGCCGGCGATTTCGCAGGCGCGCAGGCCGGCTTTGACCGACAGCAGGATCATCGCGCGGTCGCGGGCAGGGAACGAGGAATGCGAGACGCGGCGCAGCATGCGCTTCAGCATGGGGGGCGTGACGACTTTGGCTTGTTTGCCGGGCATTGGGATAGTCTCCTGAGGTTGATGGGCGTGATCGAGCGCGCGCCGTCGATGGCGCGGCGGCGCATGAGTTACTTTTGCCTGTGATGGAAGGGTTCACCCGCTCGCGAAGGAAGTTCGCTGGGCGCTCAGTATTCGTCGGCGCGCATGATCGTCAGCACGCGCGTGGTGACGGTGGGATCCGCGGGATCGGGGGAGCCGAACTCGGTCGCGCGGTCATACAAGTCGATCTTCCAGAAGCAGCGGACGCCGCCCTCATCGATCGCGCCAAATTCGTGTTCGCCATGAGGATCGTTGTCTTCGGTGAAGACGTCGAAGCTGCGCACCTTCTGCAGGAGCGAGCGGCGTTGGTCGACCGGCATGGCTTCGACGCCGGCGGTGATCATCACCATGCCGCCGACGAAGGTGCGGCGGAAGGCGTCGTTGAGGGCGCGGATGCGTTCGGCGGTGGTCGCGGTGGTGTTGGTCATCGGCTTGATCTCTTGAGGTTGGTGTTGGGATTGCGCGCGCCGTTTCGGCGACGCCCGGAACGAAGAGGGGCGACCCGAAGGCCGCCCCGATGCGTCTGCGAAGATCGTAATTTTAGCGACGCCTCTCCCACTCGCGCGTAACGTCGAACGCCGGGTGCAGGAGAGCGACGTGCTTCCGCTCGATCTTCAAGGGTGGCGTTTTTGGGTCGTCGGGCCAGCGAATGATGAAGTCGGTCTTGTCGATGCCGGCGATTATGCCGAGCCACCAGCCGTACGGCTCGCCATCGCTTTCCCAATATTTCCCGACCACGTAGGAACCGACCCGAAGCGCATCCCAGGCGTCGGTCGCGCCGACCGGGTCGGGTTTGGTTGTCGATGGCGCGCCGGGGCCGGATATGTTCGTGGTGTGTTCTGACGCGGATTTGGTCGTCGTCGCCGCGGGGATCTCTGGCCGGGACGCGTCGGGGGCGCCCGCTCCCTTGCGGACATGCTCCTCGATCCGCCGGTAGACTTCCGCGGAAACCGATCCGACGATCATGCGCCCGCTGCCTTTGAGGACGCCCTCATGAGCCCCGGCGGCAAGAGTCCTATCCGCATCAGTGTGCAATTCGATCACCGAGAACTTCAGGGCCTCCGCGGCGGCCTTGACGGCTTCCTTGTCTTCGGCTCGGAACCAAGAGGCCTGGGTCAACGCGGGACCGCTGGGTGTGCCGTAGACGAGGATTGCGGGCAGGGGGTCTGGTTTTGATTGGGCTGCATTAGTCATTGACAATAGGCTCCTTGAATCAAAAGGACCCCGAAGGGGCCCCGGCGGTGAACGCGCACGGCATGAGAACGCGCACACGATGGTGGGCGTGGGGATGGATGACGCATGGCGCGCAAACGAAATTCCCACAATACCATTATGTCACAATAATACTTATATGTCAAGTGATTTATCTTGTCGGCGGAAATATATGCGCATTTGTACTGGTAATTGGAATGCGGTTCACCCCGCGGCCCCGCGCGACCGGGAATATAGAATGTCCGTCTCGCCTTGATCAGCTACGTCTTTGCCGAGATGGTTGCGACGGGCGGATTCATTGATCTCTCGATCCGCTCGCCGATTAGGTTCGCTGCGCGGAGCAGCGGATCAGCGTCCAGATGGGCGTAACGGGCGGTCGTCTGCGCTTGCGAATGGCCGAGCAACTTGCCGACGATCGGGAGGCCAAGACTCGCTCCCGCGCCAATCGACGCAAATGTGTGCCGCAGGTCGTGCAACCGAACGCCTTCGAGCCCCGCGCGCCGGCAGACAGCCGACCAGGGCTTCTTGAGATCTGTCCGCGGCCGGTCGGGATAGGTGCTGCTGATGACGTATAGGCCATTGCGAGGATGCGCCTGCAAGATCTCGAGGGCAGGGCGGTTCAACACAATCGTCTTCCGCCCCGTCTTTGAGTCCGGCAGCAGCAGCAGGCCACGCCCCAAGTCGACGTGTTCCCAGCGAAGGTGCAAAATCTCTCGCAGCCTGGCGCCGGTGAAGATCAGGAGGCGAAGCGCGGCGGCGGCGTCGGGCGAGAGCAAGGTACTCTGGTTTTCCTCCCTGACGAGGTGCTTCGATTTAGGCTTGCCGCCATCTTCGCGCCACGCGATGCCAACGGTCTCACCCTCGCGAATGGCCGCACCGAGCCGCTCCAACTCTTCCGGTGTCAGAAAGCGCTCGCGACGGTCCTCAGGGAATTTTTCGATCTTTCTTGTTGGATTGCAGTTTTCCGGCACGAGGCCGCGTCGCTCAGCGAACGTATAGAGGCTGCCAATGACAGCGAGGAGACGATTGGCTTGGTACGGTCTATCGCCGATCTGATCGTGTAAGCGCGCGACTTCGCCTCGCGTCACCGCCCCGGCCTTGCGGCTTCCCAGGGCGGGGATCGCGTAAATTGTGAGCAGCGATTCATAGTCCCGCGCCGTCGACATCTTTCGCTTCGGTCCGACATGCTCCCTGAGGAAGAGATCGGCGATTTCCTTGAACGTGGACGCCCCTCGCATGAGCGCAAGATCGGCGGCGGGGTCTGCGCCCGTCGCGACGGCACCGAGAATTTCCTTTGCGCGATTGCGCGCCTCGTCAACAGTCAGCGCGCCATAACGACCGATGGTGATGAAGCGTTTGGGCGCAGACGTCCCATGGCCTCTCGGACGATAGCGAACCGCGAATGTTTTTCCTCCGCCTGGGTCAATCCGCGCTCCGAAGCCTCTGAGCTCGCCATCCCAAACGAAGTAGGGTTTTGACAGCGGCTCGGCCTGATCGATCGCCCTTTTCGTGAGCCTGGCTGTGGCGCGGGTCGCCACGCCACGGGCGTCAGCAGGAGTCATATTTCAGTGACCATATAGTGACCAATGCAACGGGACACTAGCAGACGCGGCGGGATGGCGAAAGAAAGAATGTTTGCGTTGGATCAATACGATATGGACAACTAAGGTCAAATCGGGATATAGAGGGATATGCAATACCTCTAACTCTTAATCAGAGGGTCGTGGGTTCGATTCCCACCGCGCTCACCAACAAAATCAACGGCTTATCTAGCGTCCAAGACATTGCACATTAAGACAATTAATTGTTGGGGCAACATTCTGGGCAACATCCGAGGAATTTCGTCTCTTGCCCTGGCGGCGCGACGCTACGGGCTTAAGCCTCGGCGTCCTCTTGGGTGTTTGCGATCAAAAATGCGCTGGGCTGGATGGACTGCCTCGAAACGGTCGTTCTCCCTGCACCATGCCGCCGCCGGCGAGAGCCTGATCACGTCGCTGTAGGCCTCGCTGGGCCTTGACGGAAACAGCGTTCAATATAGATTTTTAAGTTGCCAAGAACTTAAAAACATAACGACGGTGTAATTGGGAGGTTTGGCCATGCCGATGCGGCGGATGTTGGAAGGAGGAAGCTTCGATTCAAAAGCGATCGCGATCCTCTTGGAGGTCTTCGAGACCGTTACAACCGAACTCGATCTGCGGGACCTCGCTGATCGAAACAGGGCCGGAAAAATCATCATCAGGCTTGCACAGGGCCAGCCAACCCTAAATGAGGCACAGCTCAGCGACGAGGTCATTCGCTGGATGCAAATGGACAAGCCAGAGGACACACAGGCGCGCCTCATGAGAAGTAAAATCCCGGCCCAGTCGGGGATCCTGGCAGGGTAAAGGTGCGCTCGGACGAAGGATATTATGCGCCGCATAAAAAGCCCCGCCCGTACGGGATGCGGGCGGGGTGAGGTTACAACGGACGAGAGGTGCTTCCCGTCCGCGCGTTGCAGTGCACACCAAACTCGTCCTGGTGGCAAGCCAAAAAGAAAGGGCGGCCCGAAAGCCGCCCCCGTCGTGATTCCCGCAGAAAGCCCCGCGTGGTTCTCCTGCGGGGGCCGTCAAACCTCATTCGTGAGTATGCGTGTGGGCTGTCTCGGAATGCTTGTGCGCGAGCTCGCTATGTTCCTTGGCGGCCGCTGCATGATGCTTCGCCTGCTCGTGTTCGCCGCGCACGTGGTGATGGTCGGCCTGGTGGTGGTGATGCGCAGCTGCGTGATGGTGACTGGCCGCGGTGTGGTGATGCTCGGACGCAGGATGTTTTGCCATTTGAGCGTGCTCCCGTTGGTTGAATTGGGACGGACCTAAGCTCAACCGTCCAACATTCCCCGTTAGTCGAGGAATGGCCGACAAGCCTTGCGCACTTCGCCCCTCTTGGCAATGGGACCATGGGCTAGGCATAGCGAGGGCGAGCGCGCAGAAAAGGGCGGCCGAAGCCGCCCCATTGTCCCGCCTCGGCGATTAGGTAGCGCTTTGCCCGAGACAGGCCGCGACGGTTGATGATCAATCAGACCTGGAGAAGCGGGCCGCCAAGAGGCTGGGGGGCAGAACTTGGCGGCCCTGACCACGATGCCGCTTTCGGGCGCATCGTGGCTACACGATGGTTATCATGCGGGGCAGTCGGCGGGTAGCGACACAGCCGCCAAAAGGAAAAGGGCGGCCCGAAAGCCGCCCCCGCGCCGAGTGAGATTTCAGTCGGTGTTTTTGATGCTTTTGTCGAAGCCCGCATGGTAAAGCGCTTTTAGCTCTTCGGCCATCTCCGCGACGTGCGCGATCGCGGTCACCATCCGGTCATCTTCATTCTCATGACCCGCCCTGACCACAGTGTTCTCGCACACATAAAACCTGGCGATGGCGGCCATGTGAGCCAGCACACGTATCGGCGATTCGAGTTCCGAGTATGCGCGGCGGACCGATGAATCCGCAGGGTCTGTTGTCGTGGTCATAATGTTGCTCCCATGCGGATAAGGTCGCGCGTCAGGCTGACGGCGAACACATGGTCATCGGCTCCGTGCAGTCTTATGTCCTCGCGGATCCGGTCTGTCATCGCATCGTCTTCTATGGAGACTTTTGCGGCGACCTGAGCCTTGGCGATCAAGCCCTCAATCGTCACCGCTCGCATCAGCGCCACCCGTTCAGGGCGCCCGTGCGCCCGTGAATCTCTACCGCATACTGCGGATAAGCGGCGGACGACGCCGGAGACAAGTCGAGCTTCTCACCCCTTTCGTCGGCCGCGAGAGCGAGCTCGGTGTCCTGGCTCGTTGTGCGGAATGCGCTCTTGCGGGCGAGGGTCAGTTCGTCCAGATCGCTGGCGAACCCGGCATCGGCAAGTCCCGGCTGGTTGAAGAGTTTCGGAGCCAGCTGGCCGGTAGGCGGCACACCTGGGTCGAGTGGAGTTCGTCGCAGCTATTGCAGAACACGCCGCTACATCCTGTCCTCCAATGGGGGCGGGTGAGGTTCGGAGGTCCCGAAGCGGCGCCCGAGCGGCGGCTGGCCGAGCTTGAATCGCTTCTCTCCGACGCCAACCTCAACTCCGGCAAACTCGCGCCGCTCCTTGCGCCGATGGTCGGCATTCCTGTCCCGCCTGAGCGCCTGCTCAGCCTTTCGTCTGAGGAAATCCGACGCGGCCAATTGACCGCTATGGTCGAATGGGCGGTCGCCGGCTCCCGCAACCAACCCTTGGTCCTTGTCTTTGAAGACTTGCAGTGGTTCGACCCGACGTCGGTCGATCTCGTGCAGGCGATGATCGAGGGTAACGCGCAAGCGCCAATCTTCATCCTTGCGACGGCGCGGCCTGAATTCCGGCCGCCGTGGGGTGTACGGCCCCATCACAAAGTCATTTCGCTGGCGCCGCTCGACGAGGTGCAGGTTCAGCGCATGATCGCCGAACTCGCGTCTCTCCGCACGCTGTCCACGGATGTGAAGAGGCGCGTTAGCGAGCGCGCCGGCGGCGTTCCGCTTTTCATCGAGGAGGTGACGCAGCTCATTCTCGAGCGCGGCGAGCGGAGAGGCGCGCAGGCGATTCCGCCGACCCTGCGCCAGTCGCTGGCGGCGCGGCTTGACCGGCTCGGCCGGGCGCGGGAGGTGGCGCAGATCGGCGCGGTGCTCGGGCGAAGTTTCTCCTACCCCCTTCTGCGTGACGTCGCGACGAACTCGGAGCCTCCCTATGAAGGGCTCGACGAAACCTCGCTTCAATCCGCCCTAACGCGTCTCGTAGATGCAGCCCTTCTCTTCGTCGAGGGAACGCCCCCGGAGGCGAGCTATCGATTCAAGCATGCGCTGATTCGAGACGCGGCCTACGAGGGCCTTTTGAGAAGCCGTCGTCAGACACTGCACAGACGCGCTGCCGCGGCGCTGATCGCTGCTCAATCGGAGCCGGAGGCGATCGCTCATCATTTCACTGCGGCCGGCGTCACAAATCTGGCGATCGAGTGGTGGGGGAACGCCGGGGAGGACGCACTGCGCCGTTCGGCCTTCAAGGAGGCGACGGCGCATCTTGGCAAAGCTATCGCGCTTGCCGATGAAGCGGAGCGAGAACGTCCCGAGGCGAGAGATCCGGCTCTCTCCGAGCGGCGTCTGAAGTTGCATACGGACTACGGGCATGCGGCCATGTGGCTGAAAGGTTTTGCCGCCGAGGAGATGAGCGCGGCCTACGCCCGCGCCGGCCAATTCGCCGGGCCGACGGATGAACCGGCTCCGCGTTTCGTAGCCTATTACGCCGAATGTCTAACGAGCTTCATGCGAGGCGAACATCGCCAGGCGCACGCGGAAGCCGAGGCTTTTCTTCGTGAAGCTGAAGCTGAGGGACGCCCCACGGAAGCTGGCGTCGCTTGCCGCGTTCTCGGTTTTGTCTCGCTTTTACTGGGCGACCTGCAAGCAGCGCGGACGGCGCTCGAGCGCACATTGGGTGACTATATCCGTGAGCGAGACCGAGAAACGCTTTTCCGGTTCGGCAATGACACGCAGGTGAGCGCGACGAACTTCCTCGCGTTGACGCAATGGCATCTGGGGGAGCTCGAAAGAGCCCGCCGGCTCAGTGACGAGTTGAATCGACGCGCCACAGAGTTGGGTCATGCCGCGTCCATCGCCAGCGCGCTCTTCTTCAAGACGGTTCTTGAAAGTCGGCGCGGCCATATCACCGCCACCCGACTGACCGTGGACGCGCTGCTGGCGTTGACAGAAGAGCTAAAGTTGAAGACCTACACTGACCTCGGTCGGCTGTACGCGAACTGGGTTCGCGGCAAGGATGGCGATCCAGACGCGGGCGCGCTCGGGCTCAAGCAGGCTCTGGCGTCCTATCTTGCTCAAGGCAACAAGAGCGGCGCGCCTTCTTTCTATGGCCTGCTGGCAGAGCTTGAGGCCATGCGACCGGATCCAGAGAGCGCGCTAGAAGCGGTCGATGCCGGATTGGCGATCGCGGAAAAGACCGGGGAACACTACACCGACCCATATCTTTATCGGCTCCGCGGTGATCTTTTGTTGATGCGATCGCTTGGCGAAGCCATTCCGGCCGAGGAAGCCTTTCAATCCGCCCTCGCCGTCGCGAACGCACAAGGCGCGCGGGGCTACGCGCTGCTCGCCTCGCTCTCACTAGCCAAGCTCTACCAATCAACCGGCCGGCGGGACGGCGCGCAAGGCATCCTCGTGCCGGCGCTCGAGGGCTTTTCGCCGACGCAGGAAATGCCTGAGATCGCCGAAGCGCAAGCGCTGCTAGGGCGTTTAGAAGCCCAGCTCCGTGTCGTCTGATCCGCAGTTTCTGCTCCGGACCGGGCCAAGCAGCAAAACCGAAAGCAAACGCGCGGGAATCGCGTCGGTACGTCGCAGCTCGAACACAAACCGGTCTCGGCTGCCGCCCTGGCAATTTCCGGAGATTGGAAGATCGGCATTGGAGACCGGGCGCGCAAAACCACTATCGCCCTCCAGGTTCCGTTGGTCTCCAATCCCCGCGCCCGCAGAGGCCCGAAGAATGCCGGGCTTGGCCTGACAGGGCGGTCCGCCGACGATCACGTCGATCGCCGTCTCAACCGGACCTAAGCAGAGATTCTCCGATTGACCAACGGATCGATGGATCGCTCTTTGTTTAGGGCCCGCGCGGCTGCGTGGATGGCGGGATCGAGATCGTCGTCGTTGGTGAAGGTCTGATGGGCCAGATGGTGCGCCTTGAGATCGCGCCAGACCACTTCGATGTCATTGAGTTCGGGTGCGTATTTTGGCAGCCACTCGACAGTCAGCCAGTGCTTGCGCGCTTCGAGGGCCTTGAGGGTGAGCTTGCTGACATGGATCGGCCCGTTGTCCTCGACGAGCACGACCGGCTTCCTCGCTTGTCCTGGTTGGGCCGTAGAGATGGTCGAGTTGCTCCAGGTGAGCGATAAGTCGCTGGAGCGCTTGGTCGGGCTCGTGTGGACGCACAGTTGGCGCGTGACATGATTGAGCGAGCCGATGATCGCCACCTTTTTGGCCTGTCCCGGCGCCGGCACGCGCAAGTCGGCGCCGCGCTTGGCCCAGGCGCGCGCCAGATAAGGGTGTGTCAACGCCTCGCTCTCGTCGCCATAAAGCAGAACGATGTCGCCGGCCTCGGCCTGGGCCTTGCGCAACTGAAGGCGCAGCCCCACGCGGTCGACCTCGCCGGCGATCTGGCGGCCTTTCAGCGTGTGCCGGGGCCGCCGCCAGCGGAAGTTTTTTTTCGCAGGGCCTTGGATAGTTGTGATCGGCCGATCCTCACACCCTCGCGCGCCTCGATCTCGGTGATCAGGCGCGCGATCGTCAATTGGGCCGATTGGCGACGGGAGCCTCCAGCAGAGGCGCGACGACGCGCAGCGCGGCCTCGGTCTTCGCAGGCGCCGGGCCGGGCGCCACGGTCGCCTTCAACGCCTCGACGCCGCCGTTGGCGAACCAGCTGCGCCACAGCCGAACCGTGTCCTCACGCACGCCGAAGGCTTCCGCGATGCGCGGGCTGGTCCAACCCGACACCGTCAGCAATACCGCGCGCGCCCGATCCGCCTCGCCGCGGTCGCGTGAACGCGCTAACGCTTCGAGCGCCTTACGACCATCGTCATCCGCCGTTACACGAGATTTGCCCGCCATGCCTCGCTCCCACGAACCACCGCAAACACAGAATCACAATCGACATTCGTTGGTCAAGCCCGCGGAATCTGCTTAGGTCAGGAGACGGCGCTTGGCACTACGCGCAGGCGGGACGCTTGGGCCGCGGCCTACCTCAAGCGGCGCGGCGCGAACTGATCGAGCTTATCAAGCGCGCTGCCTGGACTGGGTGGGCCTTTAATTCGTCGGCGGTCGCCGGAGCCGCCCAATGCTTGACGCTCGGCCACTCTCGGTTAAGATCGCTTGCCACGAGCCTCGCATCCTCGCAGGAATAAAGCTTATCTGCACGAGCCACGGCTCCTTCCCGTCCCTCCGAGGCAAGCACGCAAATGCGGCCGCTCAAGTCGGCCAACTCCGAGCCTGGCGAGTATGCGATCGGCGCAACATCGTCGGCTTTGAATAGGAAGTTCTTCACGAACTGCATTCCCATCGAACTACTCCCATCAGCAGAAAGGCGCTTACGACGGCGCCGCATGACAACTATCGTCCCGCCCGTGGTCCCTCAGCCGCGGCGCGACCAACTCACCTATCGTTGGAAATGGCGGGTTTCGCGCGATCGATGACCTTCAGACGCTCTGTCGGCAATCGCGACGACTGATGCGCGGATGAATAAGGCAAGCGATAGACCAAGCGCGATTTCGCCTGCGACGAACATTGGAGGGTGGTCTACGAGCAGCGATAACATGGTCCTTGCCTCAAAGACGGTGCTTGATTGTGTAGACAAGAAACGTGACAATCGACGCTTATGTTCCGCGTGACGGGCGTCAGCTATATCTCGCACCGGCTTCGGGCAGCGCGAGACGACGCTCGTCAGAAGGGGCAGCCGGCCCCCCGCCCTGTCCCTCCCGCATCCCCCAATTCGCGCCGAAAGCGGGCGCGGGCGCGGGCCTACAGTGACCGTGATCCTAAGGCTGTCGACGGTTTAGCCAAGTCCATAGGAAGACCACCTGACCGCCTCGCCGGACCCGACCGACCTCTCTGCCCTACCCCGAGCCGGAGCGCCGCTGGCGGGGTTCCTATCAATGCCCGCTTAACCATCTGGGGCGTTCGTCGCCTCGGTTCAAACAATTTTAAAGGGCTCAGCCCTACGGAGTTCTCTGCGCATAGACATGACCGGGTGAACCTTGCTGACCGAAACCGTTGTCGCGATCACCGCCATGATGATCGCTTTGTTGGTGGCCTTCGGGACAGCGGTAGTGATTACGGCCGTTTCCATAGCGCGGCGGGATTGGCAAAGGGAACGGGCTTCGTTGAACTGCGAAGCCGGCCGGAGCCATAGATTGGACCGCATACACCAGAAACCGCGCTTGTGAAGGGCCCCGCCAAGCCGGGGGATCGCCGGGACGCGGCTTCGGCCGCCCTCTCCGGAAGCTCGTGGCATCTCCGGCAAGGGGTCAGAAGGTTGAAGGGAGGAGGCGGACCCGCCGAATGGATCCGTCTGGGGCGGTTTCTTCGATCGTCTGCCCCTGCTTCAGGTCGTAGCTCGTTGGGCGTTGCCCGACTTCGTCGCGAAAAATGCCTGAGCTCTCGCGGCTGATCGTCGCAGTCGCGGCACTAAGTGACATGTCGACGCCGTTAGCGTCGAGACGGGGCGGGGGCTGACCAGAAGGGGAGAGGTTTTGACCGGGGGCGTCAGTTGGTGTCGGCGCAGGATCTTGAACGGGCCGCGACATCCGTTCAGCGGCCTCGATGGAAACTGCAATCTCATGGCTGCGCCCGTATTTCGCTTCGGCGGCAGCGAGGGCTTCGGCCCAGCTCTCTCCGGGCCGCCGACAAGAGCAATTCGGGTCGAAGCTCTTCTCGAATCTGCCAGCGCTGGGCAGATTCGAGTATGGCTGGCCTGACGCGGACGTGGCCTCCTCAATCGTTCCACCAAACGGGAACGAGTAGAGCGCCATCTCGGCATTGGGACACAAGGCTTGGCAGACTTCCCCCAGGGTGTCCGTGCGGCCTCCAGAATAGGAAACGGGAAAAAAGCTGCCGTCACACGTGCGCACGCAGACCATATAAGCCCCCCGGGTTTCGCGCCTGGCCGGTACCCGCAGCGACGTCCCTAGCGCCCATCTTCGCTCTGGGCGTTCGAAGGTCGCCCTCAGAGGAACCGGCAGCGCCATTGTTGGACTTACGGTTGGCGTACCGCAGCGACCACATCCGACGCTCTGCGCCGGCGCCTCGTCTCCGTGGAGGTCAAGAACGACAAAGCTTACCGCCGCCGCCGCCAAAGGACCCAGAATTCTGGACCGAGCGCAAATATCCAAACGCTGCACCCAACTCACCCGTCGCTTCGTAACCCACAAATATATTGTCTATGCTTACCTAAATTCCTGACCGTTTTATGTCTGATTGTAGTTAATTTTCATCGTATTGCGACTGTTGAAGTTACGGTCGCCCCGAGAGAGCGCCCCATTTGCGACGCCAGAAACGCAGGCGTAACCATGAGTTGTTTTGTTTCGAATGGAAAATCGGCCTTCCTTCATGAGGCCAACATTGATCATCGCGGCGCTCATCGTCGCCTCGCCTGCACTCACAACCCGGTGTGCGCAGGGTCAGTTTTTCGTGTTCGCCTCGATAAATGCGTGCCGTCGGTGTGACGGCTGCCGCGCGGCGCTTGGGCTCATAGCGTTAGCCAACCTGTCGTCCGCGCCTCACGCAAATTGGGCCACGCCCAAGCCCCAATAGCGAGGCCGGTTGTGAGTGGTCCTTTCGCGCTCGCGGGTGCCGATAGCGTGAACCGCTGACGGGATCGAAGGACCTGCTTTCAAAATAAAGCCCGCGGGCCCCCTGGCTTCCGCGGGGCTTTTTCGTGGCGGGCTGGGCGATTCGGGATACCCCAATTATGTCAATTGCCGGATGACCAAATTTCGTGCGCTCTGCAGGAAGAGCGCGCGGAATCGCTTCTGTTGGTGGGCCTCATCGGAATTATGCTTGGCATTGCGGACCGGGAGATGAGAGTGGCTCGCGCGCTCGAGCGTGCGGAGCAGCATGTGATTGACGGCGACCGGCTTATCGCGCAACAGACAGAGTTGATCGCCAACCTTTTGGCAGTCGGACTCGACGCAACCGCCTACCGTGACGCGCTCGTTCGACTCGAACAAACTCAAAGTCTACGCATTGAATACGCCTCCAAGTTGAGGCGAGACCTACTCAATGCCTTGCCAAGCGAAATGAGGCGTAGCAGCAAGCCCTTATGAGTTCGCCTCCGCCAGCCTCAGGATGATGAGGCAGCGGATCGTTCCGTTCCCGCCCCACGATTTGGCCCCCTGGCGCGACCGTCGCGACCGCGACATAGTGCGAACATGCAAAAGTCTGATCGGCCTATCGCACTTAAGGTAGTCCAAGACAAAACTCAACGCTGCTGGCACGTCCAGGTGACGCTTCCCAGTGGCGCTCCGATGGACGTTACCGGCTTCAAAGATGAGCCTGCCGCGAAGGCATGGATCGAATCCGCTGCGTGGCTCAGAGAGATCGGAAGTGGCAACATGCCTGCGGGTCTAGTTCTACCCCTACTCCGCGCTGTGGGTGCGTCCGCGAGCCCTCGTCGTGGTCGCCGGTTCTAACGGCCGGCGGGATGATCTGGAGCAAGCCGAGTTCGTTTTCAGGCTGCAGGAGATCATGCCCATGTGTATCTTCGATGAAAGAGCGGTGACTAAGACCTGTGCCGGCTGAGCTTGCGCTTGACTCAGTGCCGCGCCTTTGTTGGTTTGAACAGCTACTCGCCTGCTCAGGCGTTGTGGCCGGCAACTTCGAGGGCTTCTCGATGCGACCGCAGTTCTTTGATCCGCGCAGGGATGAGGTCGCGGCAGTTGCGACTGACCTGATCACTCGATTTGGTCTTCGCGCGCACGACGAAGCCGTGTATTTGGCTGAGCTTGCCGCGCAAATGCGTTCTCGCAGGGCCAAAGCTCTCTATGGGCTGGTGGTCCGCGAGATAGACGCGAGCTTTCTCGAAGCGCAGAGGAGGCTGGGCCTCCGTCAAGGCGCATCGGATACGGTGCGCCCTGCCGATCGCGCCCGCGATGGCACGGAGCTGACTAACCTCGATCGATTAGTGCTGCGCGTTCGGTCCCGGACAGCCGAGACCCCAACGAGCCTCGTCGCGGTTCTTAACCGTGACGACATCAATCCGTCGCCTCGTCGCCGAATCGGCTAGCGCTTAGCGCGCCCGCCCGCGTCCCCTATTTCGCGCCTACTCGGCCCCATGATCCGGCTCCGTGCCGAGCGTAAGGCCGGCCAGCTTCTTAAGGAGAGACCCAGAAGGCGAAGGGCGGGGGGACCGGCGCAAATCAGCACCGAGCATGCAAAATCGCTTGCAATAACGACCCCTTGATGGAGTGGGCCCCTGGGGGCGGACATGGGGCGGCTTAACATTTGACCGGCAGGCGATCCGCGACGCGTTCGAACGCTACGGTTGGCGACGCATGCAGGCCGCCCTTCGCCAGCAAGGAGCTATGCACGAATTTAGGTGACGGCATGGATCAAGCGGCGGACATTTCTTTGTTCGCGACTTCGATTCCGTCGTGGAATTTTACACCACGGACGATCTTGGGTGGGGTGCGTCACGGTTAGCTGAGACATCTGGCTGCGGTAATTGAACCGCAACCGGAGGTTTTGAAATGACGATTGATGCAGGACTGAATCCCGAGGGGGCGCCGGAGCGCTCCCCGATAGCTGGCGCAGGCGCCCCCTCGGGCGTCGATGCAGGAGCGAAGCGCTATTCGGTCCAACGCAAGATGGCGGTGGTGGCGCGCTTGTTGCGGGGCGAACCATTGGATGTTGTCGCCCGGGAAGCGAATGTCTCAGTGGCCAAGCTGACCGAATGGCGGGAGCGAGCGCTCGCCGGCGCGGCGTCAGCCCTGAAGGAACGCGAGCGCGACGATCGCGAGGATGAAATCGCCCGACTGAAATCCAAGGTGGGCGCGATCACCATGGACAACGAATTGCTGTCGGCCAAGATCGCCGCCATGGAGGCCAAAAGCCCTTTGGCCCGAAGGAGGTCGAGACGATGAGCCAGACGGTCTCGCCTTCCACGTCTCGTTCTTATGGCCTGGCGCGGGTCTCGCGCGCGTGGCGTGTTTCGCGCGCCGGCGTGTATCGTTTTCTCAAGCGAACGACCTCGCCTGCGATCACCCGTCGCCGCGGTCCGACAGGCCCTTGTCGGGATGCTGACCTGGCCGATCATATCCGCCGGGAAATCGAAGCGTCCGACTTTCATGGCGAAGGCTATCGCAAACTATGGGCGCGACTGCGGGTTGCCGGGGTTCGTTCGAGCCCTCGCCGCGTGCGCCGGGTGATGGGAGAGAACGGCTTGCTCGCGCCCCATCGGGTTGGGCGCAACCAACAGAAGACGCACGAGGGAACCATCGTCACCGACAAGGTCAATGAAATGTGGGGAACGGACATGAGCCAGACCGTCACCCTCGAGGAAGGGCGGGCCTATGTTTTCGTCGCCGTCGAACACGCGAACTCAGAAATCGTCGGCATTCACGCCGCGCGTTCAGCCAATCGCTTCGAGGCGCTCGAGCCGGTCCGGCAGGGGGTGCTTCGGTGCTTCGGCGCCATCGCGCCCGGCGTGGCGCGTGGGCTCAAGCTGCGTCACGATCATGGCTCCAATTCCATGTCCGGCGATTTCCAGGACGAGATTAAATGTCTGGGCATCGAAGCTTCGCCGTCCTTCGTGCGCCAACCCGAGGGCAATGGCGTCGCCGAGCGCTTCATCCGAACCTTGAAGGAAAACTTGCTCTGGGTGCGGACGTTCAAAACCATCGAGGAACTACGCGCCGAGCTCGTCGCATTCGCCAGGCGCTACAATGAAACTTGGCTCGTCGCGCGCCATGGATACAAAACGCCCGCGAGGCTCAGAGAGGAACAAACCATGCCACGAATTGCAATTGACCCGACCTTCGCAGCCACCTTACCCTTGGCGGCCTGAGCAAGCGCAGTCGGGTGTCTCAAAACCGTACCGCACTACAACGGACGATCTTGGGCAACTGATTTTGTCCTCGCAGGTGCCGCCAGCTTTTCGCAGCCGCCATGATCAGCTTGAACACCATGAGCCGCGCCGTGCCCTGCGAAAGCGCACCCTTCGTGCGAACCGTGCGATGCCGAACCGTCGCGAAGGCGCTTTCAATTGGATTCGACGTCCGCAGATGGGTCCAATGCTCGGCGGGGAAATCGAAGAACGTCAACAACGTGTCGCGATCCTTGAGCAGACAGTCGACGGCCTTGATGCTCCTATAAAGGTCAAGCATCGGTTTTCGGTAGGTCTGCCGTATTGGGCGAGCGGCATAGATAACCGTAGATTTCGCGGACGACGAAGCGCTTCAGGCAGCGGATAATCTCAAGTTTGCTTTTCCCCTCGGCTTTGCGCCGCTGCACGTAGTCCAGCGTAGGCTGGTGAGTGCGCATGCGCACGATGACGACGCGGTAGAGGGCGGCGTTGGCCTGGCGATTACCACCGCGGTTAAGCCGGTTCCGGGTTGTTTTTCCGCTGGACGCCGGGATTGGGCAGGCGCCACACAACTTGGCCAGAGCTCCTTCGGAGCGAATTCGCTCAGCATTGTCGCCGACGGTCAGCAGCATCTCGGCAGCCGTGCCCACTCCCATCCCATGCGCTTCGACCAGTTCGGGCGCGAGTTGCCTTGTGAGCCGATCGAGGCTGGCGTCATGTTCTTTGACTTCTGCGTCAAGCGCCAGCCAGCGCTGGGCGGTTGCCCGAAGGCTCGTCTTGGCCGAAGCTGTGGTTGAGGTCAGCGGGCCTGGACGCAAGGCGGCCAGATGACGCACCAGGGTCATCTTGCCCGCCAGGCTGTCGAGCTTCTCGCGCAAGGCGAGCGGAGAGCTGACGATGATTGCTTTCAACGTCTGCATGGCCTGAGTCCGTGCTTTGACCGCCGTATCGCGGGCCACTTTGAGATGGCGGATCATCTCGACGGTGCCGGTGCCAGACTTCGGCAAGGTGGTTGCCTGGCCGGACAGCACGGCTCGGGCGGCGCTCTCGGCATCAAGCGGATCGTCCTTGCCCTTTTGATGCCGCAGTTGGCGGTTGGGGCGATTAACGTCCAAAACCGTGTGGCCGTGCTCGGACAAGAACCTGGATAATCCGGCGCCGTAAGATCCGGTTCCCTCGACGCCGAATGCCCGGACCGGCCCCAGGGCCTGCGCCCAGGCCTGAAGTGCCTTATATCCTTTGCCATTGGCCGGGATTGACACGGCATCGAGGCGAGCGCCAATCCCGTTGATAGCGACGGCGGCATGGCTGAGCTTATGGGTATCGACGCCGACGATGATGCCGGTGCTGGGTAAAGTATTGGTCATGACATGAGGCTCCAGGCTGGATGACGAGCCTGGCGATCCAACGGGCGGACAGGACTGTGAAGGGACGGTTGCCCTCAAGCTCCTATGAAGTCACGGTCCGTTCGACCAACAGGTGCTGCTTGGAAGGCCGACACGTCAAGGCCATGACACGGGGTCACTCGTAATTTGGGGTCAAGCCCTCTAAGCAGCATCCATACAATCACAGTCGTATTTTGGAGCATATTTCTTCGCGAAGATTATCATCCCGGCTTCGGCGGTCGCGCGGTTCTCGGACAGCCAGATTTCGCGCAGATCCTGATGCGCGTTGGGCTGAACGGACTTCGGTAGCTTGTCGAGCACGTTCAGCGTCTTGTGCTGCCAACACCGCTGGTGGCGGGTCGAGGGAAAAACTTCGTCCAGGGCCTTCCAGAAGCCAAGCGCGCCGTCGCCCACCGCGATGTCAGGCGCAATCGTTAGACCCCGCGCCTTCAGATCGACAAGCAGTTCCTTCCAGCTCTGACCACTGCCGGCGAGTTCGACGAGGTAATCTTCGAGCCAGGGCAGAAATATTACCTGCCACGGTGGGTCAAGAAGGGCGTGAGGGTCTATGTAATCGACGGGCCGTTCGTGGGCCACAATGGGGTCGTGATAAAGACGATCAACGCCAAGACGGTGCTGATCAGGCTCAAGGGCAAGCGGATGGGCAGCTCGCCAATCTCCCTGCCCCTGGACTGGGTGAAGAAGGCGATCAGAGATGAGCGGCTTGACGGCAAGCATCTTTCCAATTACGGAAATCGCGCGTCCCGGGCCACATAACCCGGCCATTTCCCAGACGCAGGGCCGGAGACGGCGAGCTGCATCAGCCCGTTGTCCGAGTGATAGCAAGCCCCTTGGGTAATGGGGCTGCTGCCGCTTTCCCAAAAAACCGTTTGCAAATAAAAGCAAAAGTAGCAAACATGGGAACCACGCCAGCACGAGGATCAGCTCCAGGGGAACGGCGCGGTGGCCGCAAGAAGGGCACCAAGAATTTCGCCAGGACAGCACGAGAGCTTGTTGATTTCCGTTGAGATTTGACCCGGGATTTCCATTGAGAACTGACCCGGCTTGATGATGGTTTTGTGGTCAGGCGTTCGTCAAGTTCCGAGATTTCTCCTTTGCGGGTTTGGCGGCATTCGCCGAGCTGTTTTTGAAGCGGAAGCTGTCGTTTCCTGTTTCGAGGATGTGGCAGCGGTAGGTAAGACGATCGAGCAGCGCGGTCGTCATCTTCGGGTCGCCGAACACGGAGGCCCACTCGCCGAAGCTGAGATTGGTCGTGATGATGACGCTGGTGCGCTCGTAGAGCTTGCTCAGCAGATGGAAGAGCAAGGCCCCGCCGGAGGCGCTGAACGGCAGGTAGCCAAGCTCGTCGAGGATGACGAGATCGGAGTGGGTGAGCCGGGCGGCGATCTGGCCTGGTTTGCCCTGAAGCTTCTCTTGTTCGAGGGCGTTGACGAGTTCGACCGTGGAGAAGAACCGGACGTCGCTTGCGGTAATGCTCGATGGCCTGGACGCCGATCGCCGTGGCGAGATGCGTTTTACCTGTGCCGGGGCCGCCGACCAGGACGACATTGTGAGCATCTTCCAGGAACTCGCATCGGTGGAGCTGGCGCAACGAGCGCCTCGTTGACCTCGCTGCTGGCGAAGTCGAAGCCGGCGAGGTCGCGATACGTCGGAAAGCGCGCCGCCTTGAGCTGGTAGGCTGTTGATCTGACCTCTCTGTCGGCCGTCTCCGCCTTCAGAAGCTGCGACAGGATCGGCACAGCGGCTTCGAAGGCCGGGGAGCCTTGTTCGGTCAGATCGCCGACGGCTTGAGCCATACCGTGCATTTTGAGGGTGCGCAGCATGATGATGATGGCGCCGCTGGCTGGCGGGACTGTCAGGAATCTTGTGTGTGGGGTCATAGTGACGCCGATGGAGGGCGCTATGGCAATCAAGAAAGACACGCTGGACGGTTTGCTGATGGGGCGTGACCCGCAGGCTGTTTTCGCCAAGGATGGGCTATTCGACGAGCTGAAGAAGGCATTGGCGGAGCGCGTTTTGAACGCGGAGATCGATGACCATCTGGATGGTGAGGCAGCGGCGGGGAAGCGCAACAGCCGCAACGGTTATTCGAAGAAGACGGTGCTGACCGAGACCTCGAAGCTCGATCTGCGCATTCCTCGTGACCGGGAGGGGACGTTCGATCCGAAGCTGATTGCGCGCTATCAGCGACGGTTTCCTGGCTTCGACGAGAAGATCGTGTCGATGTATGCGCGCGGCATGACCGTTCGCGAGATCCAGGGCCATCTTCTGGAGCTTTATGGCCTTGAGGTCTCGCCCGATCTCATTTCGACGGTGACGGACGCCGTTCTGGAGACGGTGGCCGAATGGCAGAACCGGCCGCTGGAACCGATGTATCCGCTGGTTTTCTTCGACGCGCTGCGGGTCAAAATCCGCGACGAGGGGCTCGTTCGCAACAAGGCCGTCTATGTCGCGCTCGGCGTCACGCCGGAAGGAACCAAGGACATCCTGGGCCTTTGGGTCGAGACCTCGGAAGGGGCCAAATTCTGGTTGCGCGTCATGACCGAACTCAAGAACCGCGGCGTCGAGGACATTCTGATCGCCGTCGTCGATGGCCTGAAGGGATTTCCCGCGGCGATCGCCGCCGTGTTTCCGCCGACGATCGTGCAGACCTGCATCGTCCATCTCATCCGCAATTCCATGGATTTCGCCTCATGGAAGGACCGCAAGCCGATCGCCGCCGAACTCAAAGCGATCTACCGGGCGACGGACGCGGATGTGGCCCGCAGAGCGCTCGAGGATTTCAACGCCGGCGTCTGGGGCCGCAAGTATCCGGCAATCGCGCCGAGCTGGCGGCGAAACTGGGAACATGTCATCCCGTTCTTCGCCTTTCCCGTCGCTGTGCGGCGCATCATTTACACCACGAACGCCATCGAATCCTTGAACGCCAAACTGCGGCGCGCCGTGCGAACGAGAGGGCATTTTCCAACCGATGACGCTGCAATCAAATTGCTGTATCTCGTCTTGCGCCAGGTCGCGCAGACATGGAAAATGCCGCCACGCGAATGGTGCGAGGCCAAGACCCAATTCGCTATCATGTTCGACGACAGGTTCGTTAAAGCGTGATGGCTAAACCGGCTCGGCACACAAGATTTCTGACACTCCCCCGCTGGCGGGATTATGACGCATGGTGCGCCTCCCTGGCCTTACGGAGGGCGTCGTATCGCTCAACGTCGGCTCGTGGTTCGGTAGTCAGCGTCAGAGCCTGGGGCGCCTTTATCGTAGGCGCGTCCGTTGGCTTCCCGTCGACCAAGCGGTGCAGCAGGTTCAGGATATGCGTCTTCGTCGGGGCGCCTGCCTCCAGCGCCAGTTCGACCGCGGCGAGCACGGCCTGTTCGTCATGCTGGAGGACCAGGGCCAGGATCTCGACCATCTCGCGGTCGCCGCCCGCCGTTTTGAGCATGCGCTGTTGCAGAGCCCGGAAGGCGGGCGGTAGTTCGACGAAAGGCGCGCCGTTGCGCAGGTGGTCTGCCCCCCTTGAAGTGATCCATCCCGTATGTTGGTCCGAGGACCATTTTTTGGAGATGGAGCGATGGGCATCAAGCGCCACAAGCCGGAGGAGATCGTCGCCAAGTTGCGTCAGGTTGATGTCCTGACGGGTCAGGGCAAGTCGATCGCCGAGGCGGTGAAGACGATCTCGGTGACGGAGACGACTTACTTCCGCTGGCGGGCGGAGTATGGCGGTCTGAAGAGCGACCAGGTGAGGCGTCTGAAGGATTTGGAACTGGAGAATACGCGGCTCCGGCGAGCGGTGTCGGACCTCACCTTGGACAAGCTGATCCTGACGGAGGCGGCCCGGGGAAACTTCTAAGCCCCGCCCGTCGCCGGGCCTGCGTTGACAGGATCAAGGCCGAGCTGAGGGTGTCGGAGCGTCGCGCGTGCGCGGTGCTCCGGCAACCCCGGTCCACCCAGCGCAAGCCCGCCCGCGGCCGCGATGACGAGTTGGCGTTGACCGCCGACATCGTCGAGCTGGCCAAGGCTTACGGCCGCTACGGCTACCGGCGGATCACGGCCCTGCTGCGCCAGGCTGGCTGGGTGGTGAACGTCAAGAGGGTGCAGCGGATCTGGCGACGGGAGGGGCTGAAAGTCCCGCAGAAACAACCAAAGCGCGGCCGGCTGTGGCTGAATGACGGCTCCTGTGTGCGTCTGCGCGCCGAGGGGCCGAACCATGTCTGGTCCTATGATTTCGTCGAGGCGGACCCATGATGGAAGGAAGTTCCGCATGCTCTGCGTGATCGACGAGTTCACCCGCGAAGCCCTGGCGATCCGGGTCAAACGCCGGCTGAACTCCACCGATGTGCTGGAGACCCTGGCTGATCTGATGATCCTGCGCGGGCCGCCAACCTATGTTCGGTCGGACAATGGGCCTGAGTTCATCGCCATCACGCTGCGAGCCTGGATCGCCGCCGTCGGCTCCCAGACCGCCTACATCGAGCCCGGCAGCCCGTGGGAGAATGGCTACTGCGAGAGCTTCAACAGCAAGCTGCGAGACGAACTGCTCAACGGCGAGATATTCTTCAGCCTGGCCGAGGCCCAGGTGATGATCGAGGCCTGGCGGCGCCACTTCAACACCGTGCGCCCACACAGCTCGCTGGGTTATCTGCCGCCTGCGCCGGAGACGACCATTCTTCCCGGCGGAGCCGCCGCGCCGTGGGCGACCGCGCCAGCTCACTCGGAAAGC
>CAWCSA010000017.1:0-136210 GCA_963798015.1 uncultured Alphaproteobacteria bacterium | reverse complement strand
CGACGCTCGCCTGCTGGCGCAGTTTTGCGGCGCGCAGCCGCGCGGTCAGGCGTTTGTCCTTCCGCCAGGGCGAGCCAGTCGGCATGCGGCAAATCCTTCGCCTGGCCGGCCGCGGTGAGGTCGGCGAAAGCCTTGGCCATTCCATAGAGGCCGAGGATGTGGAGTTGGTCGAGGGTTGGATGTTTGAGCAAGTTGTCTTCTCCTAATGGTAGTAGCGCGGCCCGCGGATGTTGGGATGGAGGACCGGGGCCGCGTCCGCGGGGCGCTTTGGCGCGGGCCTCTGGTCGAGCTTGTTGTCGAGGATGGATTTGACGGAGCCGTAGGTACGGGCGCCGATCTCGATGGCCCGCTCGGCGGCGGCCTCGACACGCGCCGCGCCAAAGGAACCGGCAAGACGGACGATGCCGAGACAGGCGCGGTATCCCTGCTCGGGATGAGGCCGGGCCTCGAGAATGTGCTCGCACAGCGCCGCGGTCGCCGGGCCGATCTTGCGGGCGTCGTCCCGGATGCGCTCGATCGTCCAGCCGGCGTAGCGCCGGTGGCTGGATGGCATATGCTCGGGAACGGTCGTGTGCTTCCGGTTCCCGCTCGCCCTTATATGGACCGCAATGCGCTCGCCTTTGTGGAAAATCTCGACGCCGCGAGCGGTCAGGCGCGCCTCGACCTCGGCGCGGGCGAAGCGGTAAGGGACGGGCGTCGATGTCGACGTGATAGTCGACGCCGACCCGGCGGACGCGCCACTCGCTGTATTCGTAAGGCTCATCCGGCAGCGCCTTGAGCGCTGGGCGGTCGACCTCCTCGAGCAATTGCCGGCGGGTGACGCCGAGCCGGCGCAGGGGCTGCTTCTCATTGAGCTGGGTCATGAACTCGCCGAGCGCGGCGTCGACGTCGGCGAGGCTATAGAAGATCCGGCGCCGGAGCCTGCCGATGAGCCAGCGCTCGACGATCAGGACGGCTTGCTCGACCTTCGCCTTGTCGCGCGGCTTCCTGGGCCTGGCGGGCAGGATGGCGGTTTGGTAATGGGCCGCCATCTCGGCATAGGTGCGGTTGACTTGAGGGTCGTAGAAGCTGGCCTTGACGACGGCGGTTTTGGCGTTGTCGGGCACGACCAGTTCGGGAACCCCGCCGATCGCCTCGAGGGCGCGCACGTGGGCGTCGATCCAGTCGGGCAGTGCCTGCGTCCAGGTCGCCTTCGCGAAGGTGAACTTCCACGCCCCAAAGGCGGCCGCGCGGCGGGGGGCCGGAAGGTACAAGGTAGCAGCGGCGGCGCGACAAGGCGGACTGTGCTACGGTTGCAACTCGACTGCGCAGCTGCACCACCAGCAGGCAGCAAAAGCGGACTTGACGGCGTCAGTTCGGCGTCGATGACACGCGCTCGATTTCAACATCGAACTGCAGGAACCGGTCGAACAGCGCGGACTTCCGAAAGAAGTGGCGTCCGCCATATCGGCCACCCAGGGGTGCGTCGTGTCGGCACTCGAGCAGGCCGAACCAGAGCAGCGGTCTGAGAATTCTTGTCTCCATCGCCATTGATCCGCTATCCCACAGCGCGTCCAGGACACCGTTGATCGGGATCGCGCAGAGCCTCGTCAGTCTCTCCCGAGATTCCCAGTCCCGCGCGGCGACAGAGAGTGACCATAGGATAATGCCGATGTCGCGCTGCGGCCACGCGCCGTGCAGGCCACGACCGAAGTAGCTCAGGTTGCAATGCCAACCGGCGACGTGAAAGAGGATCGCAAGCAGCGCTCGCCGTCGGGGCTCCTTCGAGACGTCGCGCCCGAGAGCCGTCGGCCTCATGAAGCCGCGATAACGGCGGACCATCTGCGCAGCCTCGGCGACAAGACGGACGAAATGCAATGGCAGGAAGTCGGGCTCGTTGATGACCTTGTTCAGCCGGGACACTTCCGTCTTATCGAAATCAGGCCAGTCGAAGAGGTCAACCATTTCGGCGACGACCGACCGGGCGAGATTGTCCGTCGCCGTCAGTTTCAGGCCGGCGCCGTGTGCCGCGTGATGCAGCAGAACAAGCGTGTTGCGCGCGAGGGCGGAGGCGTCGAGTTCGTCGGCGGTCAGATCATTCGCCAGGCGCAGCGTTGTGTTCGCCGGCGATGGCTCTGCATGGAGCGCGTTGAAGCTCTCGTAGGTCAACGCAGTCCACGCGGGTTCGACTTTGCCGAGCCACTGACGAACACGGGAGTTGTCCAGGAATCCCGGCCTTGTCATGCTCGCCTCACGGCAGGCAGGACCGATGGCTCGTGCGCTGCGCCGAGCCGAAGCCATTCGTCGAGCTTGGACCAGCGTCTCCGGCCGGCCGCATTGCGAACGGCGATCGCAACAGCCTTCTTCTGGCCGACGAGAACTACCAGCGTCTTGCCACGGGTAACGCCCGTATAGAGGAGATTTCGCTGCAGCATCGCGTAGTGCTGGGTGAGAACAGGGATGATCACGGCGGGATATTCGGAGCCCTGGCTCTTGTGGATAGTGGCGGCATAGGCGGGAACCAGCGCGTCAAGTTCACCGAAGCCGTAGGTCAAGGCGCGCCCGTCGAAGCTCGCCTTGACCTCTCCCAGATCGGGGTCGACGTCGTCGATATAACCGATGTCCCCGTTATAGACTTCCCTGTCATAGTCGTTTTCGATCTGCATGACCTTGTCGCCGGGCGCGAAGGTCCAGCCGAATCGCTCAACTTTGCGCTCACCGGCGGGATTCAACGCTGCCTGCAGTTCAATGTTGAGTGAACGCGCGCCAACGCCGCCGCGGTTCATCGGACAGAGCACCTGGATGTCGCGGATCGGGTTCAAGCCAAAGCGTTTTGGGATCCGGGTCTTCACCAGCTCCAAGATGCGTTGGACCGCGGTCTCGGGCTCTTCGGCCGGAACGAAGTAGAAGTCGCTGTCGCCGGCCGGCGCACTGAGATTGGGCATCGCGCCCTGATTGATGCGATGGGCGTTGATGATGATCCGACTCGCGGCGGCCTGCCGGAACACCTCGGTCAATCGCACTACGGGCGCCGCGCCCGATCCGATGATGTCGGCCAGGACCTGCCCGGGTCCGACGGAAGGCAGTTGGTCGATGTCGCCGACGATCAACAGCGCCGCGTTGTCGGGCGTCGCTTTCATCAGCGCCTGCATCAGCCTGACGTCGACCATGGAGGTCTCGTCGACCACCAGCAGATCGCACTCGAGGGGATTGTCGGCGTTGCGCTTGAACCCGCCGCTCTTGGGGTCGACCTCGAGGAGCCGGTGGATCGTCTTGGCCTCGACGCCCGTCGCTTCGGTCATACGCTTGGCCGCGCGGCCTGTTGGGGCGCAAAGCAATAATCGCACGCTTTTGGCCGAGAGAATCTTAAGGATCGAATTGACGATCGTCGTCTTGCCGACGCCCGGCCCGCCGGTGATCACGAGCGCCTTCGCCATAAGCGCCAGACGGATCGCCGCCCTCTGACTGTCGGCCAGCTGGAGGCTGCTACGCCTTTCGACCCAGGGAATGGCCTTCTCCTCGTCTATCCATGGCCAGGGTAGCTTGCCGTTGGCGATGCGAGTAAGCCGATCGGCGATCGCCTGCTCCGCCCTGTAGAGGCCCGCCAGGAAGGTGCAGGCAGTGTCGCCAACCTTGTCGGCGATTACGGCGCCCTCGGATCGTTCGAGTTCGAGGGCTGTCAGGATCAATTCCTTCGGCGCTTCGAGCAATTCTTCGGCGAGTGGGATCAATTGATTCGTCGGCAGCCCGCAGTGACCCTCGTCCATCGCCTCCGTCAACGCGTACGATATCCCGGCGCGCAACCGGATCATCGCGGTCTTTTCGATGCCGAGCTTCATCGCGATCGCATCGGCGGTCTTAAAACCAATTCCTCGAATATCTCGGGCGAGCCGATAGGGGTTCTCACTCATGACCTGGACGGCGTCCGCTCCATAGGTCTTGAAGATGCGGACAGCCCGGGCCGTTCCGACCCCGTTGCTGTGAAGGAAGACCATGATCTCCCGGACGATCTTCTGCTCGGCCCAGGCGTCCGTGATCCGTTTGGCCCGAACCGCGCCGATGCCCGTCACCTCACGAAGCCGATCAGGCTCGGCCTCGATGACGTCGAAGACCTTCTCCCCGAAGGCCTTGACCATCTTCTTGGCGTAGACAGGCCCGATGCCCCGGATCATCCCTGAGCCGAGATATTTCTCGATCCCGTCGATCGAACTAGGAGCCGAGGTCTTGAGAAACCGCGCCTTGAACTGCTGGCCATGGGCGCGATCGTTGATCCATTCGCCGGATGCCGTGATCCACTCGCCGGCGGAGATGATCGCGGCATGGCCGACGACGGTCACCAAGTCGCGGTGACCGCGCGCCTTTGCCCTCAGGACGCAGAACCCGTTCTCGGCATTGTGGAAGGTGACGCGCTTGACGAGACCCGCAAGGACTTCCTGGGTCGATGATTCTGGCGTTGACTTCATGCGGATTACGGGATCGTCCGTTTTGCCCGCCCGGGGCCCTCTAACAACTCGCGCGCCTCAAACTCATCGGGATCAATCAATAGGCCTCTAAACGCGATTTCCGCCGAGCGCGAATCTAGAGGGCCAGACGGCGCGATACCTCTTCGCTCCCTTTGCCCTCGCGCGCCTGGTATCGAGATTAACTCAAATGTTTAGGCGTGAAGGTCCGTTCGCAGTAGCCCTTATTACCCAAACGTCGGCGCTAGCGACCGCCCCATCCGCTCGCGCCCAGGAGCCGCAAAGCCAGCAGCAATACGATCGCTCCGATCGTGGCGTTGATGACGAGGCCAATGATTCCAGCGCCGAAATGAAGTCCAAGGCGATGCAAGAGCCAGTCTGCCCCTTAACAATCTTGCCCGCCAACCATCCGGCAATGACCCCGACGACCAAAATGACGAGCAGCCCTTGGTCCGATAGATGCATGCTCTTCCTCTAACCGGTCGCCCCGATTCGCACCCTAATGGTGACATTGCTGAGAACTTGGATTGAAAACAAATCCTTCGAGAGGCTTCTTATTCCCCGCACACCGTCGAGTTCCCAAAAGGCTGCGCCAGGGGCAATAGGGTACATTGGGACAATCCCACTATCCGGCTCTGGGCTCCAGAAGGCCTACGGCGCGAGCCGCCGGCGGCTCCCTCTGTGTGGTCGACGTTAAGCGGATGCTCTGGATCGCGGCCGGCGTCGTCGTAGGGGAAATAGTCGCTACTCGGGCAGCCCGGCCTGGCGCAGAGCACCTGCCATCTTGTCGCGATAAGCGGCGTCGAAGCAAACGAGCTTGTAGAATGCGTCGGCCTCGCAAATCGTCATCGTCGGAGCCATTTTCAGAAGCGCCGCGACCTGCTGCTTGGCTTCGTCAATGCGGCCGAGGAACGGCAGTGTGTAGGCGAGATCGAGCTGCGACAGCCAGAACGAATCGAAATATCCGTGCTGAAACGCCTCGTAGGCCTCTTGATATTCGCCCTTCAACCACGCCCGCTTCGCGGTGGCCACCTCCAGTCCGGATTGGCGGAGGGACCCGCCAGCCTGATGGCTTTGTCCGCCAGCGCAACGCCTTCGTCCCCGTGACCCGTGAACCACGTACTGTCCTACGCTGCCTAGCACCAACGGAGAGTAAGGATTCAGCGCCGCCGCCTTTTGCCCCTCGACCAGAGCGCGGTCCGCCTGACATGTGGCGAAATATCCGAGGGCGACAGTAAACGGAGCGCTGCTGTCCAGTGGCACGAGATCGCGGGCGCGCAAGGCGGCCTGCAACACCCGGTCCCCAAGACGGGCGCGTTTCTCAACGCTCGCCTCCTCGGGCGGAAGGCCCCAGCCAAACACCCTCTGCCCATTGAGGACGATGGCGAGGGCCCGCCAAACGCTGGGGTTCAACGGCTCTTTTTGCGCCGCCGCTTCCAGGCATCGTGAACGCGCGCGGCCGTGTCTGGCCTGGCAAAGATCAATATGCCCTGAACAACACATCCCCAGCTCGTTTTCTCGATGTCGCCCGTGGACGACAGCCGCGCCTGCTCTGCATTGAGAATCGCAAATCCTAGTAGTTCTTCTGCGTGCCCCGCGGATCTTGGAAATGAGCGCGTAGGGCTCAGGCAGCGCTTCGGTCCGTCCGGCGCCCACTGCGTCGACGACCTCGTGCGAGAGGTCGGCAGCGAGCGCGTGCTCGACGTGGTCCCCCCACACGAACCCTGACCCCGTCGCATGCGCCACGGAGAGCACGATGAATTGGTAGACCGGTCGTGGCAGTACGCCTTCGAACTTGAGATAAATCCCGCCTCTTCAATCCGCCGCGCAAGCTCGGGATGATTGTAGAGCGCGATATAGGGTCCCCCCCGAAGGCGACGCCTTCCGCCTAGACAGACTTGCCGCGATCGTGCTTTTAACCCAAGATTTGGCATCTGGCGCCACTCATCCGCTGGCCCGGGTCAGGGTAGGAACATAATTCACAGCTGGGACGAATAAAATGGCAACCTACAGGTTCGGCAACGCTCACGGCGAAAACCTGACTGTCGCCAGCGGCGACATCACCAACAACGTCATCACGTTTGGCAACGGCAATGGTGACTATGTTCTCGCCGAAGGCGGGAACATCAGACTGGACACAATCACCTTCGGGCAGGGCCACGATGATCGGGTCTTATCTCCCTACGGCGACATCAGCGGGGACGTGATCGTATTCGGCAACAATAGTAGTGACGCGACCGTGCGCGCCGGCAGTCTAGACAAAGCCGGGGCAATTAGCGGTGACACTATCATTTTCGGCGACGGCACGCATAACAAGGTGATTGACAACCAAGGGGGAGGCGGGATTAGCAATGACAAGATCGTCTTCGGCACTGGCAGCAGTAATATTGTGGACGCATCCTCAATCGTTGGCACTGACATTACGTTCAATGACCACAGGGGGACGGGACACAACTCGGTGATCGTTCAGGACCGCGTCAGTAATAGTACAGTAGATTTTGGTGGCGGAAATAACGACAATTTCGAGGGCGACACCGTAAGCAATAGTAAAATAATTTTTGGTGACGGGAACAACGACAATTTGCACGGGCCGTCCGTTGTGCCTCTCTTTGGTCAAACGATGCTAAGCAACGATACAATCCAGTTCGGCAATGGCAACGGTGATTCGGTGTCTGGCTATGCGAGCGGCGGCAATAATACGATCATTCTTGGGAACGGCAACAATGACGTCATCGCGCTAAACGTTCGCGCGGGACTTGGCGGCGATTACCTCGCCACGGGTATCGGGTCTGGCGATGTGATTGCGGTCAGTAATCATACCCATGCCGACACGTTCGCTTTTGCTACCTTTTCGAGCTCCCTGCAGTTTTCCAATACTTCGAGTGGTACGAAGATATATGGCGCGCAGTCTAACGATAAAATTGAAGTCAATGGCGGAGACTTGGGCGATACGCTGGTGTCAAAAGGCACGCTGCCAGCGGGCACAACGTTGTCGTCGTTCATCAACTCGGTCGTTGGAGACCCAGCGAAGGGCCATACGTACATCGGCACTAATGGGACTAATACTTTCATCGAAACAGACACGCAAAATGGACACTTGGGGGCGATCGAAATCGTTGGCACGTTCGCCCATTCTACTATTTCCAATCACGTGCTTACGCTCCTCGCTTGACCGCGGCCCCGCCCCCGAGGGTGGGGCCGACGTCGAATGCCCACGGGAGGAAAGTGCGACCTCTTGTGGAGGCGCTGGAAAGCAGCGCACCCTTAGTCTAAATTTATCCCGTTGAAGCTATTCGCTCCTTGCGATCTTGCCTACCCGGACTGTTACTTTTGATATTTATCCGGACTGTTACTCTTGATATTTATTAAGAGTACGAAGGGGGCTGAAACACGGGCGGGAGACCGAGGACGAAAAGCGCCACCCCAATTCACATTCCAAGCCACGCTCCTCGCGACGATCTCCGTCGATGCGGCGACGCAAGCCGAAGCGGAACGGAAACTGCGCACTGCGCTTGAGACATGGGACGCCAACTTTGGGTTTCTCGACAACGCTCCCATCGTCGTGCCGATCGCGATCGAGGGTGATCTTCACCTGGTCGACGCTAACGAAGCTTCCCGGCCTCAGCACGGCAGCCGAAGGCGACGGGCGCCCGCCAACGAACGACGTTAGACGCAGCCGAGCAAACCGATGACCGATTACAACATTCCCCCGCCCGTGCTTCTCGGATGCTGACCGCGGCCGAGTTCACCAGCTGGCTGACGTGCCGCCCGAGGTCGAGTGGTTTGCAAACCTCACGAACGCCCACACGCGCCGGGAAGGCGGGCAAGACGACGCTCGCGCCGCCATTCCCTTACGGTCTTTGATCGTGACTTCCCCGCGGATACGAAATCAGGCCTCGTTCCCGCCTTCAATGCGTCCGTACCCCGCGCGGCGGACCGCAAGCATGAGCGACAGAAATTCGTGCGTGAGCGGCAGCGTGTCGTCCCGGATTGGGTCCTGCGCTTACTCCGCACGCGAACCATACGCGGGGAAAGCGCGGGGCGGTCAAGGTATGTACATCTGCTCAGGCTAGACCAAGTGGTCGTGAACGCCAACGATGGGCACAAGTATCAAGTCCGTGCCGCCATGTCCGTCGGATTGAAAGGCAACCCGCGTATCGGGCTGCTGATCGACAAGATGATATTGTACTGGCCTAAACCCCGCACCCTGCACAAGGAGGGAGCTACCGTTTTCGCTGACGGCGGTTACTTTTGTGTTCAGCAAGTCGACGATATCGCCGATCTGCCAATGGATGATAGAGCCTTTTAAATCTGCAGGATTTGCCAGCCGTACCGTCCCGCCATCGCCAGAAAATGTAACGTGGCTGGCAGAGCCGCCGGCGAGGACGTTTAGGACGCCGCCGGAGTTGATCGTCGGGCTGACGACGTCGCCCAACGCTTTGATGTTTAGGACACCGCCGGAAGCGATCGTCGTGTCGAAGGCTTCGCCGCTGCTGTTGACGTTTTCAACGCCGCCGCTTTTGATTGTCGTATAGTAGTCGTTCCCGCTGACGTTTTCGACGCCACCGTTGATCGTCGTGTGATTGGCTATGCCCTTGTCGTTGAGGATGCCGTCGCTATTGATCAAAGTGCGCTCGGTGACGCCGCCAATGACGTTTTCGACACCGCCGCTATTGATCATCGTGTCGAAGGCTCTCCCCAAAAGTCTGACGTTTTCGACACCGCCGCTTGTGATGTTCGTGTTGTAAGACTCGCCAGAGCCGATGTCTTCGACGCCGCCACTATTGATCGTCGTGCGCTCGGATACCCCTGGGCTGCCCCCGGCGGAGGAGATCACGTTTTCGACGCCGCCGTTGATCGTCGTGTCGACGGACTTGCCGCCTACGACAATTTCGACCCCGCCGTCATTGATTGTCGTGCGGGTGGCTAGGCCCCTATGAAAGACTTCTTCGTTGCCGCCGTTATTGATCGTTGTGTTGTCCGTCGTGCCGCCATCGTTGACCCTTAGGAGGTCTCCATTAGACAAAACCAGGCCGTTTCTATTCGGGGGAGCAGCATATTGTCATGGGGCGGCCTGCTTGGCCCTTCAAAGCTAGCGTTTAATCGGCGGCAGGTTGCCATCATGTTCAAAGTTGGGCAATATCCGAGAGACCGGGCGTCTGTTAAATTTTCCGACCTCCAGCTTCGATTTCCCAGATGATACGCAGGCGAACGGGGGGCGGCCCGCATACAGCGAGACGAATGGGAAGGACATCGATCTCTGAGCGAGTCGGTGCCCCCGCACACCAATGCCACAAATTCGCCTTTCATTAGGCAGAGTTTGGCTAGGCGGCTAGACCACATGTTCGCCTGAGATACGGCGACCCGTCTCCTATGCATGAGGCTCTGCGCCGGAATCCGGCGAAACCCTCGACAAGCCTGCATACTGTGAGACGGGTCGCCCTATCTCAGGCGAACATGTGGTCTAGCAGACGTTAGCCCGCGAGCGGCTAAAAGGGGGAGGGTCACCATGGGGACATACCTTTTCGGCAACGCCGCCAATGAAAACTTGACAGTCAGCGGAGATATCAGCGGAAACCTGATTGCCTTTGGCAGCGGCGCGGATGACTTGGTCCTGACTGGGCCTGGCAGTATTACCGGCAGCATTACCAATAACTTAATCGGATTCGGTAATGGCGATGGAGACCGCGTCTATGCCAGTAGCGACACTGGCAGCGTCACTATCAGCAATAATATAATCAGCTTTGGGAATGGCGATAGTGATTCCATCGTGGCCGCCAGTAGCTTTGGCGACAACATCAACAGTAACGCAATCCACTTTGGCAACGGCGATGCTGACTTAGTCTTGGCTGCCGACGGCAGCGTGACCAATAACCTAATCAGCTTCGGCGACGGCGCGGCTGATCAAGTCCAAAGCCCCGGCGGCAACCTCAGCAACAACATAATCCTTTTTGGCAAAGGCGAGCTTGACTCCGTCGTGTCGGGTGACAGTGCGATTAGCAATAACACCATCACTTTCGGCGGCGGCCGAGAGGACTTCGTCCAGACCGACGGTGGCGTGAACAACAATACAATCATCTCAGGCAATGGTGCAGTCGACCATGTGTTTGGCGGCGGTCCCAGCGGCGGCAACAAGATCGTTCTCGGCAATGGCGCTGGAGACTTTGTCACCTTAGGCGCGTCAGTGACTAGCCCCGGCGGCGACTACATCGCCACAGGAACCGGGGCTGGTGACACGGTTGCCGTCGGCGTTCACACCAAGGCAGACATGTTTGCTTTCGCTTTGGGGACGAGCAGCGCCAACTTCACGACCGTGAGCGGCGCTGCAGCCGGCGATCAGGTTGAGGTCAATGGCAGTCAATTGGGTGGTGCAATCAATAGAAGCTTTGATGGAACATCTTATGCGAATTTGGCGGCGTTCATCAGCGCAATTGGCGCACCGACCAAGGGAGATACGTATCTCGGCACCGACGGGACCGATACGTTCATCTTTACAGACACGTCGACCGGGCACACCGGGGCGATTGAAATAACTGGCGTCACCCCGTTTTTGCACTCTGCGATGTCGCACGGAGTGCTGACGCTTACGGCTTAGGCGAAGGCGCGCCCGACTTCCGCTTCGGCGACGAGTTGTGGACGGCCGAGCGAGGGCAAAGCTGACGTCGCCAGCGCGACCCGAACGAAGCGCGCGGCCGACGTACAACCGCCAAGCGCCCGGCGCTGATGCAAGATGAGCGCCGGTTAAACGATTGGGAATTGATCGAAAATAATCTCGGCATTGCTCCGCGGGGAAGCGTTCACGAACCTGCACTGGAGGCCCAGCATACGGAGACGTGCGCTGTAGACCTCGTCGGTATCTCGGCCCAGCATCAGGACTTTCACCTCTAGCTCAGGCTGGGCAAGACCAATTAAATTTCGTCGCATTTGCGGGCCGGCTCGACAAGGCGATGACGCTGGATGACGCTGGACGGCATCCATCTGGTGCGCGGGCCCTTCCGCCGCACTCGGGTTAGGTTTGGGCCACAGCCCCCATTTGCGCTACATAACGTCCTTTGGACTAACCCGCTCCGCGGGAGTTGGCTGACCCGACAGCCGTAGCCGATTTAGAGGCATCCGAGGGCGGAAATGTCTGAATTTATACGCGACAACCCGAATCGGAGGTTGTCAGATGGAGGCGTCGCTGCTGAAGATTTTGCGCTCGATCCCGGACCGCCGACGGCGGGAAGGCCTGCGGTTCGATCTGGCGACGGTCCTGCTCTATTCGATTCTTGGGCATGGTCGCCGGGGCCAATTCCTACCGGCAAATGCATGAATTCATTCGTATTCACCTTCAGCGCTTGAACGAAGCCTTCGGCCTTCGGTTGCCCTATTCGCCCTCCTATACCGGTTTGCGGGCGATCCTCCAGGGCGTCGATCCGACCGCGTTGGAGGCAGCGTTTCGGCAGCATGCGTCCTCGATGGAGGCTCCGCCTTCGTCGGACGGCATGACCGCCATCGCCGTCGACGGCAAGACGCTGCGCGGCAGTTTCGACGCATTCAGCGACCGCAAGGCCACCCACATGTTGTCGGCGTTGCGGCAGGCCGACCAGATCGTGCTCGGCCATCTGATGGTCGACGAGAAGAGCAACGAGATTCCGGCTGCGCCGGAGCTGATCGAGGCGCTGGGGCTGAAAGACTGTCTGTTCACGCTCGACGCCGAGCACGCCCAAAAAAACATTCGAGCGCGTGATCGCGTCGGGCAATCACCTGCTGACCCAGGTCAAGGACAACCAACCGAGCCTACGCCGCAAGCTCGAGCTGGGAACGGCGGGCCGTAAACCGACCGGGTCGGCCAAGAGCGAGACCTCAGGTCGCAATCGCTGGGAAACCCGCGAACTTGCGGCGTTTCCGGCCAAGGCGTGGTTCCGCCATACGCCGTGGGACGGCCTCATCAAGACCGTGCTTCGGCTCGAGCGCACGGTCTGCAAGCGCGACTCCAAGACCGGACTTTGCAAGCAAACATGCGAGACCGTCTTCTGGATTTCCTCGGCTTCCGGCCAAACGCCCGCGCACTGGAACGAATGGATCCGCGCTCATTGGCGCATAGAGAACGGCAGCCACTACGTGCGCGACGCCGCTTTCGCCGAAGACGCTTCGCGCATCCGAAAGAACCCCGACATCGTCGCGCGCTTGCGATCGTTCGCTTACAACCTGATCCGGGCAGAAGGGGGCTCCAACATCCGCAACGCACGTTGGCGTGCCGCCCTCGATATCAATCTAATCCTCGAAATGCGCCACTTACATTGAGAACTGAACAGCCCTGACGGTAGGATGCATCCGGAGGGAGTGGGTCGCCGACCGCGGGCAGCGTAAGTAGGAATGCAGCGACTGGCGGGATCAATCTCCGAAATCTGGACATGAGAAGAACCCCACGGTGCCGACTTCCAGGCTCGCCAGTCCCCTTATCCACGGTAGTTCCTAAATTCGCGCCGCTTTGAGCAATCGCCGTTTACAGAACGAGGGATGGCATACAGAAACGTCTACGGCTCGAAAGGGTTTAGGCAGCAGACGAGCAAACACTTCGTACTATTTCTTCTCAGGCATCGCCGGAGTTACGGGCTGCGCACCTCCAGTTGATTTTGGCCCCGGGGTGGCGCCGGCGCTGTTTTCTGTAGAACTGTTGGAATTGCTGGCCGCCGCGCTGTCACTATTTGGCTTCGCGCCATTCGTTGGCCCGCTGCCTGCGTCCTTGGTTGACGTGGCGCCGTTTGTCGGGCCGCTCCCGGCGTCAGCTTTTGGCTGCGCGAGGGCTGGGGCTGAAAAGCCGAAAGCGATCATTGAGAAAAGCAAGCTTCGACGCTTCGACTTAATGGGGACATAAGAACCTCCCTTGAAAGGCATTTGTTCTGCCAAGTGAACTCGATTTGATGTTGGCAAGTTCCGGTTTTGGCAGTTCTTTTTGCGAGGGCGGTCAGACGCGTATGAAAAGAGCGGCCCGAAGCCGCAGCCCTCCTGGCCGCGCTTGAGGTGGCCGGAGTGGCGCAGAAACTATCGTTCGGCAGGCAAGGGCGCCGTGCCAGTGAGTTCGGCCGTCCTCGGGATCCCGCCATGTCGCTGATCAGGCGCGCCGGGGCCAGGCCACGTAGCATTGCTGGGTCTGATCAATCTTATCCAATCAGACAGGAACCTTCACCTCGGGCGCCAGTTCGGAAGATTCTTCGAAGGAGGCATTTATGAAAAAGCTGTTATTCGTTACGGCCTCAATTACGCTGCTGGCGTTACCCGTGTACGCTGAAACTGTCGGCGAAAAGACCGGGGTGAACTCCACCCTTGGCATCGCCCCGACCACCCAGGATTTCGTGAACAAGAGCCGCGGCTGTCAGCGATATGTTCGAGAACCAGTCGACCAAGATAGCCTCCTTTAAGCTGAGCGGGCCTGAAAAGGAGTTCGCTGATCAGATGGTTGCAGATCACTCAAAGACGACCACGGAGCTGACTGGCCAAGCCAAAGCGGACAACATTTCGGTGCCATCCGCCATGGATAGCTCGCATCAAAAGATGTTGAACAAGCTGAACAGCTTGAACGGGGATGACTTTCGAAAGCAGTATTTCAGCAACCAGGTAAGCGCCCATAAAGACGCTGTTTCGCTTTTCGAGCGATATGGTAAGGGCGGAGACAATGCGAAATTAAAGGATTGGGCGTCGACAACGCTTCCGACCCTACAACACCATCTCGAAATGGCGCAAAACCTCTATAAGAATACGTAACTGGAACAACAAGCTTAGGCGAAAAATAAGGGCTGCAATCTTGTTGTCCCCTGAAACGGCCTTGCACTCCTAAAGCACTCCGCTACAAGATTCAACGCATTCGCGTTTCCGGTGGTGGTGACGCACCGGGCCCTCTGGAGAGGGCTCAGAGGAGGTGCCGCGGTCGACGAATCTCGGCCCTACTGGTAAACTCGACCATTGAAGCGAACAACCCGTTTGCTGTTTCCGCTCCCGAACATGGAAATGTCGCGCCACCCTCGCGTTTGGCTTGAGAGAGGCTGAAGATCAAACGCTATAAAATCTCCTATCTCTTTTTCGGCAGGGCCACGCAGGTCAAGGACCTACGCGGCGCAACCGCAAGTCCCACAATCCTGCGGGGTCGTCCCTAATAACGAGCGCCTCGGGTACGCCATCGCCGTTCAAATCAACAAAATGAACAGTTGCCTTTCCCGGAGCCCCCAAAAATTGCTCGACTTTCTTTTTCGCAGCGGCGTCAGTGGTTCCCTGTGCGTCGGCCTTGCTTAGAGGGGTTAGGCAGCCACCCATCACGGCGGCGACGGCGCTCAGGCACCGTCAGAAGCCGGAGGACCAGCAATTGCACAACGCCTCAGCCGCCAAGCGGGACTTTGACCGCGTTTCCGAGGTGCAGGCCAGACGTGACCACCGGCGCGCGGCATCGAGCGCGAACGGCAGCTGGGGCGCGGACCGCGTCCGACATGATGAAAGCCGGGCAGCCCCCCCCCCCCCCCCCCCCCCCCCCCCCCCCCCCCCCCCCCCCCCCCCCCCCCCCCCCCCCCCCCCCCCCCCCCCCCCCCCCCCCCCCCCCCCCCCCCCCCCCCCCCCCCCCCCCCCCCCCCCCCCCCCCCCCCCCCCCCCCCCCCCCCCCCCCCCCCCCCCCCCCCCCCCCCCCCCCCCCCCCCCCCCCCCCTTCATCTTTTGCCGTCCACTGTCTTGCCTGCGTTATAACGTAAAATTTTTTCGCGGGCGCGTACTAACGGAAAAAAACGGGCGAGTTACCAAAAAAAGGAAAAAAAAACGAGGGTTTTGAAAATTTAGCGAATGAGATCGCCGCGGAAGCGATTGCTGTCTGCGGCGACGGCGAGAATCCGATCCTCGAGAGCGATGTGCGTCTTGCCGGTTCCGCTTTTGCCGACTGCGATTAACGTTTTCGCTGACGCGGCGGAGCGCCGTACTTGGTGCGTTGGTTACGAACTCATGCAACAGCAGCGCGAGCTGGAAATGACCCTCCCTGAAACTTTCACGTCACTCCCGGTAATGGAGAAACGCTCAGACGTTTCCTGCTCGTGGTGAGGGGCGGTGATCGCACGGATCAGCCCATGCAAGGTTGTAGGCTTCGTCGCTTCCACACGTCCGCGTGGCTTTGCGACAAGGTCGGTGCGTGCACCCTCGCCAGCGCCGTCAGGCGCGCGCTCGCGGTTTCGACAACCCCGTGGCTGTCTGCGCGGAACGGCCGCTTAAACGCAAAACGCTGATCGCGAGTTCCAGAGACGAGGGTTTTGTTTAGCGAAGGACATCGCCGCGAAGTCGAAGCTTCGAGCCGCTCTTGATCGCGTTTGCTCTCGGAAATATCGCGCGCGATTTTCGAGGCACCGATGATTTCGCCGCATTCGTTTTTGATCGGCGACACGTTCAGGGAAATATTCAGGAGACGGCCGTCCTTTGTCTGCCGGATCGTCTCGTAATGATCGAGACTCTCGCCTCGCCGCATTCGGCCAAGGATGAACGGCTCTTCGTCATACCGGTCGACCGCGATAAGAAGGGTGACCGGCTGCTTTAGCGCTTCTTCAGCGGTGTAGCCGAACAGAAGTTGAGCGCCGCGGTTCAAGCTCATGATGACGCCATTCAGGTCTTTTGAAAGGATGGCGTCGGTCGATGAGTCCACAATAGCGGCGTAATGCTGGGCAGCGCGCTCCCTCCTCAGACGCTCCGCCAACTCGGGCCTGCTGGTCTTCGACGCGATGATCTGCAATTTTATGCGTCCAGGCCGGGGTTCAGGTTGATTGCCGGCTAATGTGATCAAGCCTGCCCTACGTTCAAGCGGGCCTGCGCACAGACTTATCGGTCGGCAAGTGCAGGCGGCCACAGGCTACCATAATATCCCGCGGTAATACGGGCTTCGGCAGAAAAATACTCCCAGGCACGAGGCGGGCACGATCCTCCGGTCCTCCAGATGCATAAATAACCGCAAGGTCCGGATGTCTCATCCGCCCGGCTTCCGCGACATCCCAACCCGTGACAGCATCAGCAAGGCTCATATCCGTGAACAGGAGATGGCCGGTCTTCGTCTCCTGGAGCATCTCGACCGCCCTGGCCCCCTGGGCCGCGTCAAAAACATTCCAGCCTTGCTCCCGGAACCACCCTGCAACGTTCTCCCGCACCAGCCAATCATCTTCGACGACCAGGACTGAAAGGCCATTGAAGGGGGTATTCATAAAGAGTTCCACGCGGCACGAATGGTCGTTATTCAGGAACGCCATGTCGAAGCGATCGTTCCTCTCCGGCAAGCGGCTTCGATGTACTCAGACGAGCGGCCCCCTTTGCGCGGCTGCAAACGCGCGAGGGGGCCAACCGGCGCTAAGCGGCTTCCTGGTTGACGGAAGATTCCGCGAGGCTGCTCAGCAGAGCGTCGGTTTCCTTTTCTTCCTGCAATGTTTCATCGAGCAGGCTGACCGCGTCTTTCAGCCCCAGCTGACCGGCCCAGGTCTTCAGGGTGCCGTAGCCGACATCTCCTAGCGCTCGACGGCCTGGGCCGCGGCGAGATAGGCCCGCGTCCAACGCCTCGCTCGCGCCGTACTCTTCCATGAATTCCTCAGACCTGCTCGAGGATGCCTTTGATCGCTTGCACGTCTTGGCCTGCGGCCGGCGGCCGATCAGCTCGAACACCTCCTGCAGGCGTTCGACATGCTGCTCCGTCTGGTCGCGGTGCGTCAGAAACGCCTTCTTCAGCTCCTCCGATCGGGCGGCCTTCGCCATTTTGGGCAAATTCTTGAGGATCTGACGCTCGGCGAAATAAATGTCCTTGAGCGTATCAAGGAAAAGGTCGTTGAGTTTCTTTTCAGCCATAAGGGCCTCCTGCGCTTAAGCCTCCTCAACCGGGTCTGGCCGGCGAGGTTCCCCCGGGGTTGACGCTTAGCGCCGTCTTTGGCCTCCGGAGCGCGGCACGCGATGCCCGAAGGGAGACTCAGGGGCCGCTCGGCCTCACATTTTTTTCAGCAGGCTGCGTGTCAGCCCCGGTTGTCCTGATAATCCTCTCAACTGCGTCGTCAGCGACGGCCCGCCATCGAGCACCGCTCGTTCGTCGTAACCCTCCCGCTTCAGGCGCTTTCTGATGTCGTCAACCGTCGCCATGTGCCCGGATCTGGCTAACTGGAATGCGCGCTCGAGCGCGGTCACTTTGCTATCCATTGTCGTGCGCCTGTCCCGCGCCGATCCGGCAGTTCCGGTATCACAGTGCTAAAATGCGCTGCCCGGACTCTTCGTTCCTGGCCCGCACGGGCCGGTCTATGGTTGCCCTGAAGGCTTTTTCGCCGGCCGGGGCAGCGTAATCCGGTTCGCGATCCGCTCCGACGCCGCGTTTTCGCACCGCTTGCAACCGCTCGACGAGGGCGACGAGATTTCTTTGGCGCGGCGCTTCTGGCCAATTCCGCAACCACGCGAGCGGCGTGCGGTCTTCGTCGTCGGTGACGACGAGCATGGCCTCCAATCCTGCGATCGTCTGTGGCGATAGGCCTTCGACGAGGTTCCTGTGAGCGCGTTTGCGGGCGAGCGCGCGCGCCACCAGGGCGAGACGCTCCAGTTCCCATGGCGATGGCAACAGGATGTCATGCTCGCGCAAATATCCGACCATGGCCGCAACGATTGTGACGCCGCGATCCGTTCCGACCGCTTCACTCATCGCGACGGAAAGAAGAGGCCGCACGTCATGGCTGCGGGAAAGCCTGACATTCAAGCTCATTTGCAATTCGGCGATATGCTCGCGTCGGGTTTGAGCGCGGCCCGCATAGTCGCGAAAGTCTCCTGGATGAGCGTCAATCTGCGCGGCGATGAAAGTCAGCATGTCTTCGGGCGTAGCCTCGTTCACGCGCATGATCCGACACAGGATCGCTAAAGTATGCGAGCTTCATCGCGTACCCAAGCCGATTGGCTCCGCGCCGCCGTTGGCGCATCAGCGCTCAGTCTTCCCGCCAAAACTTGTAGCCGCTCACTATCGCCGCCTCGTCCGTCCGCTCATCAAACAGCGCCGCGCGCGACTTCGTCGAGAGGATTTCGTGCTTTTCCATGCCGCGCCTTTGTTCGTGCTCGTGAACACCTTTCCATCATTTACCGTCCGAATCTGCACGTGTCCGTCAACTCCTTTGACTACTGCTTCCCTTACAAGTAGATTATCCACGGGCTTCCAGAAAAGACGCCGGAGGGCGGTTATCAGCTATGCAACTCTCCGGCAACCGACCAGACTTCGCCTTGCAGCTAGACGCCCTTTCCAAAGCCTCTCCCCTTCAAAAAGGTCCGGGCCAGCCGCCGCCTGGTCGAGCGCGTTGATCTTCTGTTCGATCAACGCCAGATATGTGCAGCGGATCGAATATGAAGTTCGTGGCGCTTCGTAGGAACGGCTGGATGACGCGCAACGTCAGCTTCCGCGCCGCATGAAGATCCACCACGACGCCAGGCAGACAGCTCATCTTTCACATTTTCTACGCACTCTTATATTTCATCGGACATAGCCGCGAACAAGCACGTCGCGATGACCGTACGTCGTCGATGGACCGAGTAGTCGTTGAGCCGGTAGCGAACCAGTGGACAGGCGAAGAGCCTGGCGCGACCTTCTCGCCCAGGCGTCGTAGGGTTCGGCGAAGCAGGGGCTCTCTGGAACGTCGGCAAGATCGCGCTCCACGCCGCCTCCTCAACATCTCCATATCAATCTTCCTTATCCTTCCTATCCCTTCATCCTCTCTTATTAACCATTCCCATCATTATTCCTACTCTCACTATCTCTGGGCGATCGTCTCGTTATGGCCGCGCAAGCGGTTCCGCCATCCGACGACGGCAGCATTCCCGACAAGATAGGCGGCGTTCAACGCTCTCGAAGCTCTCGCCATTTTTCAGCCAAACACCGCCGAAGCGGCAACGAGGAAGTCAGCGGCTTCCGTCGCGCGTAACCACATGCCCCATCGTATACTTTACCCTTGTCGTTGCCCTTTCGTGACATTTCCAGGTTTACCGGCCAAAACGTATACTTAGCGCCAGAGTAAAGTCTCCCGAGACTCTCAGGCGCTGCGTCCGCAGCTACAATTAGATAGAGTTACCATACGTATTTCAAGATGTCTCGAACACCGATGAAGATCCCGGAATAGGCGTAGTGCTTGTAGAAGCATTGCAGGCTCGGCGAAGCCGCGCGTACCCGCTCGCCGCTTCATATCCGTTTCGTCCAAGAAGCGAGCCACGGAGCGATCTTCGGTGTTGTCATAAAGGATGGACTGCAGGATTCTCTACATGCCGCCAAAGATCAAGCTGAACGCCCGTTCCTTAACGCCAGCCTCTAAATCTTACTATGACTCACTTTGTAGGTCCGAGCGATATCCCGCACCGTCTCGCCTTTGTCGCGTCGCCCGACAGCCTCGCTGATCTCGTGTGAGGTGAGTTTCCGCTTCCGTCCGATTTTTACGCCTCGCTCCTTAGCCGCTCGCGAAGGCTTCCGCGGTCTCGGCGCGGATAGCCGCGCTCGAACTCCGCCAGGCCGCCGAGGACCGGCAGCATCAAAAGTCCAAGAAGTGGTTCTCGTGTCGCCCCACGCGTCGCCGATGACCGGAAGCCGGCTTCCTCACGGTAACGACGGCCAAAGTATCCAAGATGTCGCGGGTGGACCGCTCCAGCCGCTCGACCTTTACCCTTAGTACATTGCCTTTGCCGAGCCGGCCGAGGACCCGGCGCAATCCAGCCCGGTCGATTTGAGCGCCGCTCGCCGTTTCGCGAAAGACCTTCTCGGCTCCCGCGTCGCGCAGCTGCTTCACCTGCGCGTCCACGCTCTTGCCGTCTGACGCTACCCGCGCATAGCCGTAAATCCTGCTCATAATTATGCACCAGATTTATGCAACAAAAAAACCTCTTTGGATCAGAGCGATCTTTTTGTTGCATAATTCTTGAATTCCGCAACACTCGCAGTGCCATTTCGCCAGATTATACCTTGGAAGATGCGTCGCCAGAATGTTAGCCACGTCCACTGACTTTTGGTGTTTTCATCAACTACTCTCAGGCCTCCATGGACTATATGATTTCTTCCCGTGTCCGAGGCCTTGAAGTCGCTCCAAAAGCGCCGCTGACCCACTTCGTCACCGTCAAGCTGCGGTCGTAACGCTGTTAGTACTGCGCTTCCAGCGCAGAGTATTGCATGATGCGTGACTCACCGCGTTCATTTGCGCCAACGCCTCCTGCATCGGCTCTGCCGAGACCACTATCATGGCTTCGAACGGCTGATCCAAATCGACAATGAGGTCAACGGCCCCGGCGATTGAGAGCGCGCCGATCAGCAGCGCGATCACCACCATCGCTTGCGCGGCGCGAATAGACCAAAGCTGACGAACGACACGAACAGCCACACAAGCATGACCAAGACAAACGGGTGTTGAACGTGTCCTGATTTTTAGGCCGCTTGAATCCAGGTATTCTTTACGAGATCGGCCACCGTCTGCGACGCTCGCGTCGCTTCCGAGCACTGGGGCTCCGTTTGCGGCGCTAATCCCGTTAAACTCGTCTGGAGGCTCTCAAGGACCTTCCAAGCTGGGGATCTTCGGGTCCTCGCTTGGGTCCAGGTTCGCGGGGCCAAGTTTCTGCAATTTTGGAGACGGTGTATTTGCGAAGGATATCTTCAGTATCTCTTGCTCCTGGTCCATAGTTGGTCAGTTCACGATTGAGCAACATTAGGTTTGCGGCAAATTGTTAGGTCTGCTGGTTATTGGTCTCGAACTTATTCTTTGCCGTCGCAACCAACGAACCGAGCACCAACGCGGTAAGCAATGAAATCATGCCCGTCGCTGTTTGTACAACTTTCTGAGTTGCGTCGCTGCGGTACTCCTTAGGCAAAACTCTGCCAAGCAGTAGACCCAACATTCCGCCGCCGAATACGATCGCAAAAGTTGCCATGGCGTATAAGACTATTGTCACACCCTCTCTCCAAGCAATTACCCAGCCCCTATTTTTTAAGCGGGCGTTCGCGGTTCGGACGGTGATCAAGCCAGGGCGCGGACGATCACGGCGAAGGGGTTCGCGCCCTTGAGCTTTGCGGTATCGATGGTTGTTCTCACGTCCGCTTCCGCTTGGGCGGCCCACATGGCGCGGTATCCATTGGTGATTTTTCGCTGGATCACGCAGGGACGGAGTTTGCGCTCCGAGGTGTTGTTGGTGACGTCGACCTCGCCGGGATAGTCACAAAAGGTTAGAAGCTGGTTTCGCGCGCGCCCGATTTTTGCTTGCAGCTCTCGCGCCAGATCGCACCCGGTTGACGCGGCCAGAAGAACTTCGAGCTGTCTTTCCAGATCTCGCTTTTTCCTCGCCAGCGTTGATGCGGCGAAGTCGGCGATGGCCTTGGCCAGGCCGAACGCTTTTCCAAGCCAAAGCTTAAACCGGAAGGGCAAATCATCCGAGCCGTGCTCCAGCGCGAAGGCCGTGTCGCGCGCCAGATGAGCAAGACAAGTTTGATGCCGCTCGCCGTGCTTTTGCTGCGCAGAATAGCGATCCGAAATCCAAACCGTCGGCTTATGCCCCGCCATCATTTCGTCCACGACCCGCGCGGCACGGGAATAATCGGGCTTATGCACGACCGCGTCCTTGCAATGGAAACCCAGTGATACGAGTTTGTGCCCTCGATCCGAACGCCGGTTTCATCGCTGGCGACAACCTGGGCGGCGCGTACAATGGCCTTCGCCTTCTCGGCCTCGATCTCGAACCGGGGATGCGAGCGGATGAACATGTTCATCAACGCGCCCTCGCTCACATCGAGCCCGAAAGCATCGCGGAACAAGCCGCGTAGCCGCTCATAGGAGAGAGCCTGGAAGCCCTTGAGATAAATCGCCAGCGCATGAATGCGCGGCCCAAACGGCGTGGTCGTCGCGGCGAGAGCTACGGCGACGTCATCCTGAGGGTGGCGGAGGAGCAGAAACCGCCCCAGATGGATCCATTCGGCGGGTCCGCCTTCTCCCTTCAACCTTCTGATACGTGGCGGCGTCGAAGGCGATCGATTCGCAGGACCGTCGCTGCCACCTCAGGCTTACGGCGGAGGAGGTAAAGGGGGTGTCCGTACCTGCGGCGAATTGCGTAGCCCATAGACACACAGCCAAGGCCAAGGGTCTGGCGCTGGCGTCTCCTGGCGCGGCGGCGACACCATAACAGCCCAGCGATCCGCTACGGCTCGCAAGAGCGGCATGGTGCGCAGTGCAGCCTCGTCCATCGCGCTGGGTGGAGGGTCCGCAACAGGCGGATGAACGGTGACCAGCGGATCAGACGCTGGCGGCGTGTCAATGTTTTTGCCGGCATTCACGGCGTACGGTCGCGCCAGCGGCGAGCCTAAGTTCACGCATTTATCGAGGCGAACACGAAAAAATTGGCCCTGCGCACACCGTGTTGCGAGTGCAGGCGAGGCGACGATGAGCGCCGCAATGATCAATGCTGGCCTCGTGAGGGAAGGCCGGTTCTCAATTCGAAACAAAACGACTCACGGCAAGGAAGGCGCGGCGATTGTCGAATAGTGGGGGAAGCTGGCGGCCCAATGACCGCAGCGTGACAAAAGAAAGGGCGGCCCGAAAGCCGCCCGTTGCGTGTTGCGGCGATGGCGATCAGGCTTTGGCGGCCTCGCAGTGCGCCGACGCCGTGGCAAGCAGCCGCATTTCAGCGCCGTCCACCAGCGCACGCAGACCCTTGAGGGCGCCGGACGCGCCGGCAAGGTCCTTCATGAGGTCGCCCATAACATCTTCTTCGTTCGATATTGCCTCGACGAGCTCGGCTTTCGACAGGAACATGACGCGCCAGGCAAGGCGTAGCGTGAACAGCATCGTGGCCCATTCCTCCGCTTTTGGGAGAGAGCATTGGCCGTTGTCTTCCCACGGCTCGAACTCAAGGGCCGCCGCTTCGGCCATCGTCATTGGACGCCCGGAAGCGCGAGCTGCGCCCTTGCCGGCGCGTGCGCCACGCGCGGCTCGACGGGTTGTCGTGCTCATGCCGCACCCCCTACGGTCGCGCCGATCAATCCGTCGATGAACCGCGTCACAAGCTCGACATCGTAGTCGCGGTCTCGCACAGGCTTGTCCCAATAATAGGCGAGGTGGTCATCTCGAAGGGTCGCGGCAACCGCAGCTATCCCCGCCGGCGTCGTCGGGCCGAGGTCGAGCATCCGTTCGGCAAGCCCGTCTAGTTTGGCGCTCATGAGCTCAAGTTCTTTATTGGGTCGATTGCGGCCCGTTGCCTTCGACCACGCGCAGGCGGCGTCCCAACCGTTTTCTAGGACCTGGTCTCGAAACGCATCATTGTCGTCGAGGGCTACCTCGTTGATGGGCACGTACTGGTCGTGCAAGCGCACAAACTCCGCGCGCAGGGCTAGGATTTCAGCGTCGGGCGAAACTGCGTCAATTGGCGCAGTTTGTGCCCTGGCGCCGCTCATTGCAGTCATGATGAGTCCGAGCGCCGCGCCAGCGCCAAGAGTGCGGCGTGAAACAGACATGGTTGTGCTAGGGGTTTCGGTAGCCATGGCGAAGAAGTTCCTTTCTCGCTGCGGTTAGGGCGGCAAGATGTCTGGAGAACCTCTTGCCGCCCGCACTTTATGGCGCTATAAAATGTTATGTCAAGGGTTGTTAGCGCTAAAAAGAAGACTGGCCGTCCTCACGTTGATAGCCAGGCCGTTAATGTACGGCTTGTCCGCGAGACTCTTGTGGCGCTCGACACATGGATCGCCAACCAGTCCAATCCCAAGCCATCGCGTCCTGAGGCCATCCGCCGCTTGCTCGACAAGGCGCTTGGGGAACGATGAGCGGCGATGACGCGCTCTCGCCCGAACAATCCCGTGCGGCTCGACGATTATTGAATTGGTCTCAAGTCCGACTGGCCAGCCGCTCAAACCTGAGTGAGACTACAACCCGCCAGTTCGAGGAAGGCCTGCGCGCTCTTTCCATCGATAAGCTTGCTGCCATCCGCGCCGCTCTCGAGGCCGCCGGGGTGGAATTCACGAACGGCGACGGGCCGGGCGTGAGGATGAGGAAGACTTAGGCCGCCTCCTCGTGGCAAAAAGGTTAGAGCCGCCATAAACCCTCTAGGAGGAAAGCACCATGACCATCATCACCGCGCCCCCGGACCGAAACGGCCTCATCTTGGATCAAGGAGACGTTCTGGTGGTGAACAACCACGGTCTGGCCTCGAACACCGTCATCAACGCCGGGGGCCGCCTGGAAATTTTCGGAGGCGGCGCTTCGGATCACACGACCATCAACTTGCTGGGCCTAGAGCGCGTCGAAGAGCTCAGCTCATCCAACAACAGTGTGGTCAATAGAGGCGGCCGTGAGATCGTCGAAGGGGTCTCTAACGGCACGACTATTGTCGGCGGAGTAGAAATCGTCGATCACGGGGGTCATGCCAACGACACGACCATTGGCGGCTCAGGACAACTCGAAGTCCTCCTGCGCGTCGTCGCAACCGACGTCACCTTCGCTGACCAAGGCATAAACTCGGTTGAAATCTTAAACCCGGCCCTTTTGAAGGGCACACGATCACCAATTGGCATGTCGGCGACTTTATCGATCTGCTCGATTCAGCGCGGGTTTCCGTGAGCGAGTCGGGCAACGTCCTGACGGTGACGTACGAGCGGAACCATAGCGAGCATCAGACGACGTACACGCTCGCGGACCAGCAGCCGAACACGCATTTCGCGGTGCGCTCCGACGGGCATGGCGGCACTGACATCGTTCTGGCGACTGGGGTTCAGCATCTACATCACGGCGAGTTCCTCCTGTAGCACCGCCTCTCGCCGCGCTCTCTTCCCGCGGCCAGGTCATCACTATCTGGGCGTGGCCGCTTCTCTATATCGCCATCGCCGTGCTTGCGTGGCTGCTTCGCTGAAACCTTGGAAGGCGAAGAAATGAAGATCAGATGTCAGTGACCTATTTTGTCGTTGTCCCCTTCGACCGCAACGACGAAGGCGATCTCGCTGCAGGCGAGGCCAAGGAAGCCACAAGTGCGGGGACCGCTGAACGCGGAGCACGTGAACTCGCTCTACAGCATGCCGGCGCCGTCGCGTTCTCGCGCACCGGCGACCCGTCAACGGGCGAGTTTGAGAACGCTGTTATCCTCGCGCAATTTGGGGATGTTGACTTGAATGACCTGAGCGGCTGAGACCGAGCCGCGGCCACTCCCTCGCTGCTTCATCGCGGAGAACGGCGGCGGGCCAGGCGTGCGGATGAGGAAGGGAGCAAACATAACTCATGCTCGGCCTCGCTCTCCTCGGCTTCGTGCTCATCGCGATGGCTCTCTTTGCGCTTGGCGTCTGGTACGCCGTGGTTCTCGCGGCCGATCTCTCGAGGCTCACCACTCTCTTGACGGCGATCCTCCTGAAGATCGCCCAGCCCAAGCTCTCTAAGATCGAGGCAACCCGGCCGTCAGACGAGGCGTGACGTTCTCGATGGCCCGATTCCGCCGACTTCCTCGCCCGTCGCGATGGTGATCCAAGAGTCGAAAACGGTTTTGACGGCCGACCGCGTTTCTTTCAAATGTTCGACGGTCGCCCCAATGTGGCCTCCAACAATAAATCACCCATTGTCATATGAGGAAATCTCCTACTGCTTTGCGCTAAGCATACGCCGAACAGGATTGGATTGCGACAGGGACGGAACATGCTGGCGCGCGTAAAGCCAGGCCGACACGATCAGTCGGCTTCGGCTCCGAACATGCATTTTTTCGTGATTGCGTCCCTCAGGAACATGCGCATGGCCAGTTTCAAATCGTCTTGCGTCTTGCCAGCCCGGTTCTTGGCCCATTCCTTCAACTTCGCGTCGACCTCATCTTGGACCGAATGCGACGAGTGCTGAAACTCGCGCGCCGCGCAGCGGTAACGAGGGTCCGGCGATTGGCTCCAGTCGTCATCGGAAAATGCGGGCGAGGCGAGGAAAGTCAGTGAAGCAAGCGCAAGCATGTATTTCATTGATCCGCCTCAATCGCCTCGCTGCCAGCCGACACGAGGCGGCGCAATTCCGCCAAGGATAACACGGGGCATGGGGCGCCGCGACGGGCGTCGAGCCCATCAATTTTCGTTTACCGTCGTTGATCCAGATGCTGAGCTGATTGCCCGCTCGCAATGCTTCGCCAAGGCCATCGCATCCATTCCACGAGTCCAAGCTCGGCTGGATGGTATCAAGTGAGTGTTCGGCGAGGCATACCATCGCCGATGTTGGCGGCGGCTTAAATCCGCGTAAATCTGCCGGCGAGGCATCGCTGCCGCCGTTGACCAATGAGAAGAGGCTTGAATGCTCATGTCGTGGTTTGCCATCGTTGGCGGGTTGCTTAGCGCGCATGGAGTGGGACAAGGGCGGCCGGTCGCCCTCTGAGCCTCCTGAGCAAACGCCTCGTCCAGTTGCAATTGAGAGGCGAGTGAGCTGCCCTATTACCGTTTGCCGGCCGTAACGCTGTGTCGTGGACGGCTGACTGTGGCCGAGTAGCTTGTCGAGTGCTGGCGCGCGCCAATATCCTGTCTGGCTTGATCTATGATCAGCGTTGACCACGGCGCCGAGTGCGATGCTTTCTGCGTGTGCGTCCATCGCGGAACACAGCAGATCGGCGGCACCTGCATCGAACTGTCGTGCCAGGGGGAGCGCATCTTGCTCGATCTCGGCCTGCCGCTGGGCGTTGGCGACACCGACCCGGTTACCCTGCTGCCGCAGATCCATGGCCTGAGCAATCGCGACCCCAGCCTGCTCGCGTTGGTGCTCTCGCACGGCCATGCCGACCACTGGGGCCTCGCACCCCATGCCGGAACCACACTGCCGATCGTTGCCGGCGCCGCGACGCGGCGCATTCTTCGGGCCGCCGAGGCTTTCGTGCCGCCCAAGATACCGCTCGGCACCGAAAGGGAGGGCATGACCAATCTGGAGGACCTCAAGACCATCCATCTCGGTCCCTTCGCCATCACGCCGTTCCTGGTCGATCACTCGGCTTTCGATGCCTACGCGCTGCTAATCGAAGCCAACGGTCGGCGGCTGTTCTATTCGGGCGATATCCGTGCGCATGGGCGCAAGGCGGCCTTGTTCGAGCGTCTGGTGTCCCAACCGCCCCACCCGGTCCATGCCATGCTGATGGAGGGATCGAGCCTCGGGCGGCTGAAACCAGATCAGCTTTTCCCCACCGAAAGGCAGATCGAGGAGCGAACGGCGTCCGCGACCGGGCCATGCTGCATCTGGCGGTTTGTGCGGGCCTGCGCGTGGCCGAGGGCGCGAACCTGAAGTTGAGGCTAGCACGTGCCCCAACGGCCATTGCGGGGATTGGCTTGCGCCGACGCTTCAAGCTCAGCTTCGTCAACATGTGGCGTGGTAGCTCGTAATCTGCGCTGCCTCACGATCGCCTTGACCAACGCAACGACTGCCTCGTTAACCGGCGTCATCATTCCGAGCGAATGTGCCTTCTCCAATAGTGCGCCGTTAAGCGCATCGATTTCGGTCTGTCGACACCCTTCGATATGTTGCTGCATGGATGGCCGGTTGTAGGGTTCCCATGCGTGGTCATAGATTTCTACGCGCGGGTCGTGTTCGTGCAACCGGATGCCGGCGCGCTCCACCACGGCGAGAATTTCGTCAAGCAGCCGTGCAAGCAGATGGGCGGCCGCCGATCGCGAGCGATCTCGCCCGGCCGCAAGCCGGTTATGGCGCTAATGGGATTGATGGCGCAATTGTGCACGAACTTGCTCCACACCACGCCCATGATGTTGTCGGATGCCATCGTGGGAAGCCCGACCTTGGTCAAACGTGCGGCCATCTCCGCGACCCGTGTGCTTGCGCCGCCCAACGACTCTCCGATCCAGGTCGGGCCGGAGTTCGAGTGCAGGGCCCGGCCCATGCCTAAGCAGAAATTCGTAGCCTGGCCAACGGAACGGCGGCGCGCTCGGCGTGTAGGGCGTCGACGGCCTGGTGGATGGCGTCGTCGAGTGCGTCGATGTCATCGAAGGTCTGGTGGGCGAGATGATGCGCCTTAAGGTCGCGCCAGACGGTCTCGATGTCGTTCAGTTCCGGCGCGTATTTGGGCAGCCATTCGACGGTGAGCCAATGGGCGCGGGTGGCCAGCGCCGCCATCGCGAGTTTGCTGGTGTGGATGGGGCCATTGTCCTCGACCAGCACCACCGGTGTGAGGGGCTGCCCGGGTTTTGGGCCATAGAGCCGGTCGAGTTGCTCGAGATGGGCGACGAAATCGCTGCTGCGCTTGGTCGGGCTGGTGTGGACGACGAGTTCGCGGATCGCGTGATCGAGCGAGCCCAGCAGCGCGACCTTCTTGGCCTGCCCCGGGGCCGGCACACGCAGATCCGCGCCTGTCTTCGCCCAGGCGCGGGCCAGGTAGGGATGCGTCAGCGCCTCGCTCTCGTCGCCATAGAGCAGAATGATGTCACCGGCTTCGGCCTGCTGCTTGCGCAATTGCAGGCGCAAGCCGACCCGCTCGACCTCGGCGGCGTCCTGGCGACCCTTCAGCGTGTGTCGCGGACGCCGCCAGCGGAACTTTTTTTGCGCAGCGCCTTGGACAGTTGCGAGCGGCTGATGCGCACGCCCGCCTGCGCCTCGATCTCGGCGCGCAGGCGCGGAATGGTCCAGTTCGGCCGATCGGCGACCGGCGCCTCCAGCAACGGCGTGACCACGCGCAACGCCGCCTCGCTCTTCACCGGCGCCGGGCCGGGCGCCACCGTCGCTTTGAGCGCCGCCACGCCATCGCGCATGAAGTCGCTGCGCCACAGACGCACCGTGTCCTCGCGTACGCCGAAGGCCTCCGCGATGCGCGGGCTCGTCCAGCCGGACAGCGTCAGCAGCACCGCACGCGCGCGATCCGCTTCGCCCCGATCCCGCGACCGGGCCAGAGCCATCAGCACCGTGCGTTGTTCCTCGGTTGCCAAGAGTGGCGATTGACCGGCCATGCCCTGCACCTCCAATTCGGCGCCCGCACCAAATCAGCCCGCCAAACGTTGGTCAAGCTGCCGGAGTCTGTTTAGATTTCCAAGGATCGCGGAGGCGGTGGGCTCGCCGCGGCGTCGTCGCGTCGGGTAGCGCTCAAAGAAGCGGGCGCGCGCGATCGAATACGCTCGCGATCGAGCGACCAGTTCAACGCCCATAGGCTCAGCTGGGCGCCGGCGGCTTAGTCCAATCCGTCTTTGCCTTACCGGCGCGCCCCGGCCGGTTTGCGCTCCCCCGCGCCTTCGTGCACCGCGCCGCTAAGCCAAAGACGCTCTCAATTATGTTGCACGTTCCCGTTATTTGCTCGGCTGCGCCCACCCCATATCGCGCGTCTGGTCGAAATCAAACGTTCGGCACCCTATGAATGGCAGGAGTGCGCAAATAGCGGTCGTTGCCAGGACGATCAGCCGGAGGTTCGGACACGAAAAACATAGGCGCTTTGACGGCCCAGGCGGTGTCCGATTCCGCCCGAGCGGAGGCCGTCAGTTTTCTTTTTCACTGTCTTTGCGGACCGAGCTTGACTCCCTGAAGCCTTAATTGGATGAATTGGTTGGCGATCACAGTGCGCAAGACTTCGACCTCAGCGTAGTCCGCATTTTTGCACTGCGAGCGTAGGCTGGGAGGGAATCACAATGGCAGAAACAAACTGGAATGGCATGGGGAACTGGACGAACGCGAGCCATTGGAGCGGCGGGGTTCCGCATAGCAGCAGAACGGCCGAAATTCGGACCGGAACATCGACGCTATCCACCGCGGGCAACGCTCAAACCCTGACTATAGATGCGGGCGCGACCTTAGACCTTAGCAACAACGCCAGCTTAACCCTTCTGGGATTCCTATCGAACGCTGGCACGTTGACGCTTGGCAGTGGAGACACTGTCCGTTCAACGTACGGCGGCCCGCTCACGAATTCTGGCACGGTCACTATCGGCGAATCGTCGACCGCTTTCTTCTACGGCCTAGACAACACCGGTACAATCACCGTTCAAGGAGGCGCCACCTTCGGACACCAGGCGACCTTGGAGATTGCTAATGGCCGAGTTTCCACATCGCCGATTGTTTCCGGAACCTTGAATGTCTTCGGGGACGCTGATGTACAGCTTCCAGGCGGCATCGGCTTCACGGAAGTTGATTTCGAGCGGCACTCTTCGAGTCTATGGCTCCGAAGCGCGCATCTCGCTCGGCGCGGGCTCGACAAACTCAGCGCTTACTGAACTCCACACCAACGCGGGTACCATTGATTTCGAGGGCGCCACTGCAGCCGGGCGCGGCGGTACTGAGTGGAGGACCACGGGCGGATTCACCAATACGCACGGCGCCGAACTCGATATCGACGCGCTCGGAAGCGCCGGCGGCAGCAGCGTGACCTTTGGGGGCGAGCTCGATAACGCTGGCTCAGTCTTCATTGGAAACGCTCACCTCAGCTCACCGACGACAGTGACCGCGCAGTCTCTCAACAACTCAGGCAGCATCCTCATTAGGGGCTCCGGCGCCGAGCTCGTCATCCACGGCGACGCCACCACTTCAGGCGCTTTGACCATCGGCAACGGCTCCGAAGTCGACGTAACCGGCGGCTCGCACAGCTTCACTCAGCACGGAGCGGGAAGCGTAACGACGGTCAACGGTTTGCTCGCTGCCTCGACGATTAACGCCGATGGAGGCCTGCTCGACTTCAAGAGCCAAATCACGAGTGGTCACGGAGTGGGCAATTTCAACATCGGCTCCGCAGGGAAGCTTGAGTTCGATGCCGGCGTCGACAACTCGCATACAATCGATTACCAGGCCACGTCGGGAACGTTGCTGTTCGGCAGCGCTTCCGCCGCCAAAGCATTCGATGCGAATATCGCAGGGTTCGGCCACCAAGACATCATCGACCTACTCGGTCTGTCAATCACGTCGCTGTCCTATTTGGAGAATTCAGCCAACACCGGCGGCGTGCTTAGCGTACACACGAATGCAGGAACAATTCTCCTCGACTTCAAGGGCGACTACGCGACGTCCAACTTCACTTTCGGCGGAAGCGAGATCCATCACGTTGGCGTAGACCCTCACCCCCACCTTGTTATCTGAAAACAACCCGCGAGAGCTGTTTCGACCTGCCCCGTGGCTGCTCCACCACGGGGTTTTCATTTCCGGATTGCGTTGAACGTCGCCTCCGGACGGTCACCCTGTTTTCGCTCGATATGGAACGGCGGCCATGGGGCGGACTCCGGTCCTTTCTGGGACGAATCCTGAAGGCGCGCTCGCCGCCCAACTGCGACATTTGATTTCCTCTTTACGCCGTCGAGTCCGGTCCCTGGTGTCCCGGTCAATAAGCAACCTTGAACGTCGGGCTGTCCTCCGGCCGGGTGCGGCGGTGATCGTAGATGCGCGTGGTGGCGATATTGGCGTGGCCAAGCCACTCCTGCACCTTGGCGATGTCGGCCTGGTGGTCGAGCGCGTTGGTGGCGGCGGTCGCCCGCAAGGCGTGCGCCCCGATTTCAAATCCGAGCTGCGCGGAGTAGGTGCGCACCAGCCGGTAAACTCCGTCCGCCGTGATCGCGCGTTCAAGCCTGCCGGTGCGGTTGTTGCGGACTGGCCGGAACAGCGCGCCGCTCTCGTCGAGGCCATGGCCGACGGCGTCGAGGTAATCGTTGATCAATCCGTTGGTCCCCGGATGCAGCGGCAGGTAGCGCGTCTTGCCGCCTTTGCCGGACACTTTGAGATGCGGCACGCCTTTGCGCGCGTGCCGAAAATCCCGGACCTTGAGCTTGCACAGCTCCTCGCGCCGCAGCGCGTGAACAACAGGGTCGACAGGATGGCGCGATCCCGCTTGCTCTTGATCGTGTCGTCTTGCGGGGCATCGAGGAGCTTGCGTGCCTGGTGATCGGCAATCGCCGGCGTCTTGCCTTCGGCGGTTTCCGCCTTCGGCCGCTCGACGCCCTTGACCGGGTTATGGGTCACGGCGTTCTTGTCGCAGAGATATTCGAACAGCGATCATCACGCGGCTCAAGGTTTGGCGCGGCGCGTGGCAGACGCACCGGAATGCGCGTCTGGCTGAACGCCCGCACGTAATCGTCATAGGGGATGTGGTTGCCGAAATCGTTGCACATACGAAATTCAGGAGCGCGTAGCCGACCGGTCCGAAAGACCCGCTCTCCTACTCCTTATTTGATCTCCGACCATCGTCTCGTGGCTAGCGAGGGCGCTGATCTGTCTTTCAGAGCCCTTTGGCTGAACTCCCCATGCTTCAGCGCGTTCCTATTGCCCTAGGCGAGCCGCTGGCGGCTCCATGCATTTGGAGACCGCCGGGCGCTTGGCCCTGTAGTTTGGGGTGCGTCCCGGTTAGCTGAGACATCTGACTGCGGTAAAGGGCCGGCGCGGATCGCCGGGCCGGAGCGGTCGCTATGACGCATGAGCGATCGTAGCACGCGCGCTTCAGATCAGGATGCATGGGAATGCGCCGTCCCGCGTATTTCTTGGCGATGGCGTAGCGCACCGCGATCGTGTCGGCGACCGTGCCACGAGCGTCGAAAACCATCGACCAATCAAGATTGGCGATCTCACATGCGCGCCGTCCGGCTTTGACTGACGGGAGGATCATCGCCCGGTCGCGGGCGGGAAAGGAAGTCCCGTCGCATTCGGTCGCCTTGGTGGTTAAGTCCGTCCGGCCAACGCTCGCGCCTTGCGGATCGTCGCCCAGAGCGCCAGCGCCTCCGAGCATAGGAACTCGTCATCGGCGCAGGCGATGACGTCGGACTCATCGAGCTCGCTCAATGGCGTCTCCGACTCGGACGCGGCGGCCTCGCGCCGATCCCGGTTATCCTCGGTGTCATCCTCGGGGACGGCCAACCGAGCCATCTCCTCGACGAACTTCTTGAATGGATCGCTCATGGATCGAACTCCAACGCGGCGCGAGACAAGCATGTCTCGACGGTGCAACCTGCCCCTAAAGGTACGCAACCAATCGCCTCTGGGCGCAAGTGTCGCCATCGATGTAGCGCTCAGTCGTTTCGATCGAACGGTGCCCCGCGAGCAGCTGGACGTCGCGCAAACTGCAGCCCGAGCGATGGATGTTGCGGGCCGCCATCGTGATGAAGCTGCGCCGGCCGGAATGCGACGAGCAGCCTTCGTAGCCGAGCTCCTTGAAGAGCGCCATGAACCAATTCACGATACTGTTCGCCTTCAAATGCGAGCCACGATAGGAGCGGATCACCGGCCCGATCGCCTCCGTGGTGCGCGCCAATCGTTCCAGCGCCCGCCGCAGGTCGGGATGCATGGGAATTCGCCGTCCGCCGCGCTTCTTCGCGATGACGTCGCGGACGTGGATCGTGCCGCAAACGTGACCCTGCGCGTCGAGCACCATGGACCAATCAAGGCCGGCGATCTCGCAGGCGCGCAGGCCGGCTTTGACCGACAGCAGGATCATCGCGCGGTCGCGGGCGGGGAACGTGGAATGCGAGACGCGGCGCAGCATGAGCTTCAGCATGGGCGGGGTGACGACTTTGGCTTGTTTGCCGGGCATAGGAATAGTCTCCTGAGGCCAATGGGGTGATGGCCGAGCGCCCTCGATGGCGCGGCGGCGCGGGCAGTTGGCGTGTGTGTTGGGAGGGTCTCCCGCTCGCGGGGGAGCTCGCTGGACGCTCAGTATTCGTCGGTGCGCATGATCGTCAGCAAGCGCGTGGTGACGGCGGAATCTGCAGGGTCGGGCGAACCGAACTCAGTCTTGCGGTCGTAACAATCGACTTTCCAAAAATAGCGGACGCCGCCCTCGTCGATCGCGCCAAAGTCGTGTTCGACGTGGGGATCGTTGTCGTCGGTGAAGGCGTCGAAAGCGCGTACCTTCTCGAGGAGCAAGCGACGTTGCGCGGCCGGCATGGATTCGACGCCGGCGGTGATCATGACGGCGCCACCGACGAAAGTGCGGCGGAAGGCGTCGTTGAGGGCGCGGATACGTTCGGCGGTGGACACGGTTGTGCTGGTCATGGCTTGGTCTCTTGAGGTTGGGGATGGGGAATGGCGCGCGCCGGTTCATCAGCATGCGCGGAATGAAGAGGGGCGACCCGAAGGCCGCCCCACGCGAAGAGGAATGATGATGGTTGTGACGATGTCGCCTGCGCTACTTGCCCGTGACGCGGAACTCCGGGTGCGCGATGGCGACATTTTTCGGCGCGGTCTTGAACGTTGGATATTCCGGCGCCTCGAACCACTCTAGGGTGAACTCGCCGTTCTCGATCCGCTTGACGGTGGCGAGCCAGAAGCCCTCGAACTCCCGCTTTTCGCTCCAATAGGCGGCAAGGACCTTCGCTCCGACCCGCAACGCCTCCCAGGGATTGGGCGCACTGGCGAGGTCGGGTCGGGTCGCCAATGGCGTAGGTTGGGTCAAGTTCTTGTTTTGTTCTGACGTTGGTTTGGCCGTCGTCGCCGCGGGGATCCCTGGCCGGGACGTGTTGGGGGCGCCCGCTCCCTTGCGAACGTGCTCCTCGATCAGCCGGTAGACTTCCGCGGAAACCGATCCGACGATCATGCGACCGCTGCCTTTGAGGACGCCCTCATGAGCCCCGGCGGCCAGAGTCCTATCCGCATCAGTGTGCAATTCGATCACCGAGAACTTCAGGGCCTCCGCGGCGGATTTGACGGCCTCCTTGTCTTCGGCCCGGAACCACGAGGCCTGGGTCACAACGCCGGGCCGCTAGGTGTGCCGTAGACTAGGATGGCAGGCAACGAGTCCGGTTTTGGTAGGGTTTGCGTTTGTCGTTGACAATGGGCTCCTTGAATCAAAAGGACTCCGAAGGGGGTCCCGGCATTGAACGCGTGCGACATGCGAACGCGCACACGATGGTGGGTGTGGGGATGGGGGGTGGCGTGATGCGCAAACATATTCCCACAATCCCATTATGTCACAATTATACTACAATGTCAAGTTAATATTTGAGCGCGTCAAATTGGGGTAGGCGACCCCGCCGACGAAGGGTTCGGCGAACAACAAACGTTATACGGCTAAGAAGTGTGTTGACATAGGATTCATAAATCCAAATTGAATTTGGACATGGTCACCCGCCCGCCGAGCGAACCCCGTCCAAGCTGTTCGGAAACATGGCGTAAGCGGCGTAACCGGCGTAACCGCGGCACTCTGTTTCGATCGTTGATTGACCTGTGTGACCAGTCATCCGAACCCACCGCCGCCCCATCAATCCGGCAATATGGCGTAACCCATCATGATGACGACGAGAGCCGGTGGACCGTCGCGACCGTGCGGCGCAAGTTTGCTGACTTGCAAAGGGTTCGTAGAGCCGTGGGACAATTTGGGGGGGTCGCCTGTCGATTGCCAGAACCGGATAGTGCGATTGTCCGAATGTGCACCATCGCGGCAGGCAGGCCTCTGCCGGACCTGTCAATGGTCAACCAGCGATCGGTCCGTCGGGGGCGCAATAGCTCGCCCAGGCGGCCATCAGCTCTCGGCGCTTTTCGAGAACGTCAGTGCGGCGGTAGGCACGCTCCACCCGATTGCCGACCTGATGCCCCATGGCTTCTTCAATCACCGCATGCGAGAACCCGGTGACTTCCTCGGCCCAGGTGCGGACGTCGCGCGGAACCCGTGAGCCGTGATCGGCCGCCCATCAGTCACGTCCACCCATTTCTCGGCCGCGCCCGAATTCATGCGTTTGAGAAGCGTCAGCAGCGCCATGTTCGAGAGCGGCTTCATCGGTCCCTGACCGGGGAAAACATAATCCGAGGTTTTGATCGATTCCATCTCACGAACTATCTCGACCGCGCGCGGCGATAGAGGAACTCGAAAACCCTCTTTGCGGTATTTGCGATCTTTCAGATTGACGACCGGGATTGTCCACACGGACTGATCGAGATCGAAGTCCTCCCAACGCGCTTTCAGCACGGCGTCGGTGCGGACATTCGTCAAGATCAGAAATTCCAAAGCGCGCGCAGCGATGGCGTCACGTGTCCGCAGACCGGTCATGAACGGGCAAATCCTCTCGTGCGGAAGCGAAGGATGGCTGCCCCGGCTCAGCCTGGTCGGGGGCTCAAAACCTACTGCCTTCAGATCGTCCCAGCGGGCAGGATTGTCAGGCATCGATACGCCATGATCGTCTCGCAGGCGTATGCGAGCGTACTCAAATACGCGCCGGATTGCAGGATAGAGTTTGCGTGCGACTTCCGGCTTCGTTTTCCAAACCGGCTTCAGAATGGCGACAATGTCGAGGGTCGTAATCTCATGCACGGGACGTGCGAGCAGAGGCTCGCAGTAGGCCAAACCCAGGTGCCGCTCCCACTGATACCGGACTTTGGCATTCGTCGATTTTCGCTGCGCCTCAGTGATCACAATTTGCGCGATGTCCTGGAATGTTGGAATCGGCTTCGCCGCCTTGCGGGACGCGGCGCGAGCGTTAAGGGGGTCGAGATTCTGCGCGATCAGCTTCCGTGCGTCGGCGGCGGCGATCCGCGCCTCTAACAATGTCACGGCAGGATAGGAGCCCAAGCCCATGTCATGGCGCGCGCCATTCATCTGATAGCGCAACACCCACTTCCGACGGCCCGAATCTGAGACGATGGAGGTGCAGCCCGTCGCCATCGCCATGTCGTCCTGGACACGCAGTCTTCACCGCCCGTCTGTTAGCCGCGCCATCCGGAGTCCCACACTTGATCCCACACAATGACGCGGTTTGTGGCACACAGCCGGAGACAACGAAAGACGGTTAGCTTGTTATTCCTCTGTTTTCATTTGGTTCGTGTAATCAACGACGGACGCTGAAAGACGCAGATTCGGTGCCGGCTAGGGGCACCAATTTAAATTCAATCACTTACCGCGAAATTAATACGACGCGCCGGCGCTGTTCTCCGATCGTGTCGTCACCGAGTCGTCACCAGGTAGGGGCGACGAATTGAGGGGCGCGGGAGGGACATTCGCCGGCGTCTCGTAGGGCCGCTCAGCCAGCCCCACGAACCGAGGCGTCCGGGCTTGGCAGGCCCTTCAGAAGCGCGGTTTCGGGTGTACGCGGTCCAATCTATGGCTCCGGCCGGCTTCGCAGTTCATCAAAGCCCGTTCCCTTTGCCGATCCCGCCACGCTATGAAAGCGGCCAGCATCGCGATCCCTGTCCCGAAGGCTGCAAACAATGAGACCACCATTGCGATGATCGCGACAAAGGTTTCGGTCATCGAGGTTCACCGATCGTGTCATATGCAGACTGCTGCCTCCATAAGGCCGCGCCCTTTAAGACTGATTTAAGCGAGGCGACGAACGGCGAAGATGGTTAAGCGGGCATTGATAGGAATCCCGCTGGCGGCGCGTTCCGGCTTGGGCGGTGTATCGCCGGCGGACCCTGTCGTGCCACTGTCGAGGTTAGATGCCCCCTGTTCGATTTGCCCGCTACGTCGAAAACAGAGTTTTTTCTTAAAGTCCCCCTGTGCCGCCGCCGTTTGCCGCACTCCCGTGACATGTTCCGTCGGCGCGACGACTGCTTCGATGGCTTGGACCTGATGTCGCGCACACCGGCTCCTGAGCTGGTCGCTATTTGGAACCAGACGACAGGGGACGTGCTGGTAGAGGACAAAAAATGACGGACGACGACCTGAACGACCTCGACCCGGAAGAGTGGGTGAAATTTGACAACAAGGACGTGAGCCTTCGGACGGCGGTGCATGACATCATGGGCCAACCGGCCGTGAGACGGATAGGGATCGCCGTGTTCCGCGAAGGAAAGAACCCATCGATTTTAGATGCGCGGGACATCGAGAGGATCGCGCAACTTCCAGCCTTCAAGGCAACACGGCCGCCCCATAGCGGCGCTTTCAATGAGGACTGACTTCCGATGTCGCCGGACCCGGCGAGGCAGTCAGATGGGCTTTCTTTGAGTGGAGGAGCGGCTGGGGGGGCGCCTCAAAGGATCACGTCAGAACTCCATTGGCATTTCGTGATTGGACAACGTCGGCAGACCGTTATATCCGATCCGAATGCTTAACCCAGAAATGGACGAGGGGCGCCGCATTTCAAGCCGGGGCGAGTTACGAGAGCCACGTGTCTCGGTATGGGCCTCAGCCTTAGGGTCTGGCTGGGTGGCAGGTCCCATTGTCCGGGCCGTAGGTCGGCTTCGCCGTCGTCTTGCGCGTCGAAGAGAGCGGCGTCTCCGCGGCTATAAGTGAGGCGCGCAAACTCCTCGCGCGCGAGCTGACACCGCGACAGGCGAACGATCAGGCGCGTCAGTTGGTCAGGTTGACTGTCTTGTCCGCGCAAACCTCGACATTGGACGCGTCCGCCGACTGACCGTCGACGTATTTCCCGCGCAGATCCAAGCGACAATTGTTGCCCTGCGGTACTCTAACCGCCGCCCATTGGCCGGCTTTCAGCGCGCCTAGCACTTTTTTCCACTTAGTCGAGCCGCTCACGGCAGCCTGCAGCTCGACGAGATCGGCGTTGCGCCAGTTCATCACCTTCACCGTGATCGTTCCATCCGCCGGCGTCTTAAGCTTGGACTTCGCGGGCGCGGCTGCGGCTGGCGCCGACTCCAAGTTCTGTGCGAGCACCGGCGGCGCGACAACGCCGAACAGCGCCGCCGCGAGCGTGACGGCCATCCTCCTCCTCATGATCTACTCCCTGCACTGGCGCCAGCCTATGATGCCACCCAACGATGGCGAAAGAAAAGCCGGGAGGTTCAGCGAAGAATGCGGCGGCTCTCCTTTTCAATCGTCTTCGCGCCGTGGCGCGGCCCAGGGTGCTTCAATTGAAGCATGAGTTGTTCCCGTCATCCTGCGGGTGGCCAAGGAGCAGGCATAAAAACAGCGCAAAAAAAGCCCCGCGCGAGCAAGGGCTCGGAGGCGGGGCAAGAAAGCGCGCTGGGGCTGGGGGGCAAAGACAGCGCGCAGACCAAATAGATGAGCTACGAAGCTGGCGACCTAATGACCGCAGCGTGACAAACAAAGGGCGGCCCGAAAGCCGCCCCCGCCTTGCACGGGTTGAACGATCCTATGTGGTCCCCGGCGACCTTATGACGTCGTCCCAAGGCGGATCAGATCGCGGGCGACTGGCTGCTAACACCTCGTTGTCAGGCCCGTTTCGCCGCAGGTCCTCTCGAATCTTATCGCCTTGGGCCGCGTCGCCGACAGTCTGATAAGCCGCAACGCGAGCCTTGGCTAACACGCCATCGATCGTCGTGGCTGTCATCATCGCCAGTCGCCCAGCAAGGTCGTCGAAGCGGTCTGTGGCCTGCTCCCAGGCGCGCTGAGCGGCTGCCAGACCATCCCGATCTTCGACCTTGTCGCCGTCTTCGCGCCAGTCGGCATAGGCATCCAAGATAGCGGCCCCACGCAGATAGACGTCCAGGCCTTTGAATGCGGCGGCGCGGCCAGCCGTGCGAACCATGGCTCGAATTAGGGCGATCTCTTCCCGCCCATACGGCATACCGACGCCGGGGCCCACGAAGAGCCTGAGTTCAGCGTCGCGCGATGTCCTCAGGAGCGCGGCGGGGACGGCGACGGGGCGGCATTTCTCCTCGACCGCATTCATGGCGTTCCTGGCCATGCCGCGTTTGCGGGCAGCGGTGACGGTCTGCTCGGCTAGCAGGCTGTTGAAGAAGTGTCGCGTTTGGCTTTGAGTACGGCTTCGTCGCCGTTTCGGTAGGCGAACTCGATTTCGATGGAGCCGTCGTCGAGCAATTCGGCGGAACCGTCGCCAAGGACTTGATCCCCCTCGTCCGAGCCGTCCCAGTTGAAGCCGACCGATAGGCGGCTGTATTCGATGTCGAGGCTGGCCTGCAGCGCGCCGAAGGCGATTTCACCGTGGCCGTGTGCGGTGATCGCTATCGTCGCCGGCCCGCAGAGATCGAGATAGTCGCGATCCCAGATATCGGCCTCGACGATCCGCCAACGGCCGATGAGTTGGCAGTTCATCGGCGCGCTCATGCCGTCGCCTCCAGAAGCTTGGGCAGCCGCGTCAGATTGTAAGCCGCCGCGGCGAAGGTGAAGGCCCAGCCGACCCGCTCGCACCCCCGGAACTTGGTCTTGTCCTGCCCGGCGATCGTCTTCATCCAGCCGAAGGCTTCCTCAATCCGCTTGCGGATGCGCCGGCTGACGGCGTAGCCGCAATGGCGCGTCGTGCGTCCGTCGATCGCCGACGAGCGCCTGCTCGTGTTCTGCGCCACATGCGGCGTCACCCGCATCGAGCGAACCTCGTTGACGAAGTCTTCGGCGTCGTAGCCCTTGTCGGCGCCCAGGGTGATCGCGTGCGGCCGGTCGGCGTGCGGCTCGATCATGTGCAGCGCCGCGACCCGCTCGGCGTGGCCGCCCGCCTGCGTCAGACGGGCGTCGACCACTAAGGCGTTGCGGTTCTCCATCAGGGCGTGGCCCATGAAGCAGAGCTTGGCCTCCTTGCCCGGCCCTTTGCGATACAGCTTCGCCTCCGGGTCCGTCGTCGAGGCGTGCGTGTCGTTCGAGCGCTTCTGACCATGAAAGTCCGCTTCCCTATTGCGGCCCCCCCGTCCGCCGGCGGCTCGTGCGGTCCTTCCTTCGGCTTAAAACTCTTCATCGACGCCCACGCCTCGATCAACGTGCCATCGACCGAGAAATGATCCGTGCTCAAGAGCCGCTTCACCCGCGGCTGCGCCAAAACCGCGCCCAGCAGCTTGGCGGCGATGTCGCCTTCCAGCAGCCGATCGCGGTTCTTCGAGAACGTCGAGTGGTCCCATACCACATCGTCCACGCCGATCCCGACGAACCAGCGGAACAGCAGGTCGAACTCCAGCCGGTCCATCAACTGCCGCTCCGAGCGGATCGAATAAAAGGCCTGCAGCAACATCGCCCGCAGCAGTTTCTCCGGAGGAATCGAGGGGCGACCCATCGGCGAATACAAAACCGAAAAATCGCCCGCCAAACCCGCCAGGGTCTCATTCACGATGGCGCGGATCGCCCGAAGCGGATGGTTCTTGCCCACGCGATCTTCAAGATCGACGTAACTGAACAGCGACCCCGACCGCTCGTCCTCGCCTCGCATCGCACGCCCCCCCGAATTCTCGCGGGGAATTGAATCACAACGCGATTCGCGCGGCTAGGGACTTTTTCAACAGCCTGCTAGCTAGGGCGATCAGCTCCGCGTCGGAATTCTTGGCTTTCTTAAGCATCCGACCCTCCCATCGCGAGGATGTCGTTAATGATCGACGCGACTACCTTCTCGTCGGGCTCGTCCTCATTGTGCGCGACCGCGTATCTACTTTGAACTGAAGGCCGGCGAGCGTCGTCGCCCTTATGTCAGCAATCCTGTCGCGGACGGCGTTTTCGCGGTCGTAGGTTTGGTCAACACGCTCTTCAGCCGCGTCCACTCCGCACTCGAACTTGAGCCGTTCGCAGTCTTGCTTCCATGCCTGAACCGCCGACTCGTGCGGATCACTTGGCCTTTTTGACCAAATAGCCAGAGACTCAGTATATCCTCGCTGGGAGTGTTCCTCGTATTCAGCTTCTGTCGCATAGCCCCAGCTCGGACCATAGCGGCTTCGACAGCGGCCGGACTGGCTTCGGTGGCAGCGCCTCGACATAGGCGTGTTCGGCGGCGGAGTGCAGATCGCAGGCCGCTTTTTTGCACCTATCCATCTCCTCGATCTCGGGTTGAAGCGCTAACAACTCGGCGTCGGGCGAGGGGCTGCCAATTTGCATATGCTGCGCACGCGCGCCGTCCATGGCGGTCATGATCAGGCCGAGCGCTGCGCCAGCGCCAAGGGTGGAACGTAGGACAGCGCGTCGTGAATTGGGCAAAGCTTCAGCGCTTGCCCGAACGGTGTCGGTGGGCATGAGGGATACTCCGAAATTAAAAGCTTGGCCTATCGACCAATGTTGTGTTATATACTCAACATGCTGCTAGTCAAGCGAAATGTTCAACCTTGAGTGAAATGACCATATCCGCAGAGCAATGCCGAATGGCACGCGCCGGGCTCGGGATCACCGCCGAAGCGCTCGCTGCTGCTGCTGGCGTTTCGAAGGTTACGCTCTCTGATTTTGAGATCGGAAAACGATCGCCGCACCCGCGTACGCTAGCTGCCATTCGCAGCGCGCTTGAGGCCGCGGGCGTCGAGTTCACCAACGGCGAGGTGCCGGGCGTGCGGCTGAGGAAAGCAAAGCCATGAGCCCGGCGTCACGCGGCCCTGAGGAAAGAGGAACCTTATCACGAATAACTAGTTTCAGATTGCAACTTCGGTAGTAACGGTTTTTTCGCGCGAAGAGCGGGGAGGACGTGCAATGGCCTACACGGCGCTGTTTGCGTTCGGCGATAGCCTATCCGATGCGGGCAATGACTATCTGATCGACGGACACACGGACCCCGTGTCTCCTTACTACCAGGGGCATTTCAGCAACGGGCTGACCTGGGTCGAGGATCTTTCCCATATGCTCGGCTTTAGCGGCCCGAGGCCGAGCCTCGCGGGCGGCAATGACTTCGCCTTCGGTGGCGCGGAGACCGGCCCGACTGCCATTGAAGGCATAAATCCGGGCGACCTGCTCTTCCAGGTCGCGCAATACGCCGTTGTGCATCCCAAGCCGGTCGCGGGCGCGCTTTACACGCTCGACATCGGCGGTAACGACATCTTTAAAGCGCTCGACGAGTTCCACGCGGGCCAGATTAGCTCCAGCGTGATCAGCACGGTCATGGCCCAGGCCGAGACCAACACGATCCACGCCGTTGATGAGCTGTTTACGCTCGGCGTGCGCAACCTCGTGTTCTACGAGGTGCCGGATCTGGGGCTGGCCCCCCATCTCAGCGCCGACGGACCGGCCTGGCAAGATTTCGCCGGCCTTCTTGCGCAGTCGTTTAATCAGACGGTGCTCTCCGAACTGGCTCCGCTCGAGCAAACGGGCCTCAAGGTTTACGATGTGCCTACCTATGCTGACCTCGATTTGGTCGCCCACAACCCTTCCTACTTCGCCGCCCAATACGGCATCAGCTTCACGAATGTAACCGACCCGGGCTGGACCGGCAATTTCACCAGCTCGTCATCCGGGAGTTCGAGTCCGGGCTATCAAGACTATCTGTTCTTTGACTCGGTCCATCCGACCGGCTTGGCGCATCAGCTCACCGCCGATATCGCCTACCATATCCTGACCGCTTGACCACTTTCGCGAAGCCGGCCGTTGGCTTAGCTGCATCGGCGGTCATGAAACGGTCCTCTAGCCGTGGCCCTTGAGGCCGCCGGCGTCGAGTTCACCAACGGCGATCAGCCGGGCGTGAAGCTGAGGGAGAGCGCCCCTAAATGACCGTTCACCTGCGCGACGACATCGACCCGTTCCACACTCGGTTTGATGACAGTCTCGGCACGTGTTTTAAAGTAGGAAAACCGTCAGACTGGATTGAGTTGTAGTCGATGAGAATTGCGCTTCTTGGGTCTCCACGCTGCGGAAATAATTGGGTCCGTCGCGTGATGAGTGACGTGCTCGGCTATCCACATTTTGCAGCCCATTCGGTGGAAGAGTTTCCGAAGGAATTACCACCAAACTGCATTTTGAATATCCATGCACTGAATGAGTTGCCGGATAACGCGTTCTTTGAGAAGCATTCATGCAAAATTATCGTGCTGGCTCGTCACCCATTGGACATCTTTGTCTCAGTATTACAATTTGCAAGATACGAGCCTTCCGTTCATAAGTGGTTGGACGGATCATGTCGAATACCGAGCGACGCGGCAAGTTTGTGTCCAGATGACGCTAGCTTTGTTGATTGGATGATTGGAGCGGGAGCGAAAAGGTTGTTGTCTGTTTCTCTTTCTTGGTGGCTAGGCTCGCAATCGATTAGGCTTCGTTACGAAGATCTTGTTGCGCGACCATACGAAAGTTTCAATAGTATTTTCGATGGCCTGGGCGCCAAATGCATTAACGGGTTGGATGCGGCCTTGGACAAATACACCGTTGCCTACTTTGTTGAATTTAAAAACCACGGATGGTTGGGTACGCCAGGAATTTATCGAAAACTTATCACACCCTCGAACTGTGAGCGTGTCTTCGCTTCGCAGGCAGAATATTTCACGACCCTGGGATATAGCGCCGGGGGCGACAGTGCTCTTTCCCATGAACGGGCAAGGGAGCAGTATTTTGCATTGTTACCCGTGTCTGCGGCGCCATCGGCTGGCCGGGCCAGCGCGCAACCTCTTTCATAATGATTCTCATAATGATTCTGCGCCTCTCAGAGGCTTCCAGAGTGGGCCTGACTCAGCGTCGCCAGTCCTTCAGAGCCGCCAGTTGCGGCCTTCAGCGCCACGTAGGCGGCCAGCGCCCCGGGAAAGGGCTGGGGCGTGTCCTGCCTGGCGCATTGTGGGCTTTCGAACTCTGCCCAACCGCGGCGGGCGTTCTTCACCACCTCGAAGTTCCTCGCGTGAAATCCATCACCACCGGGAACGCTGCGTTTTCCCGCCACAGCTGCTCAATGCGCGCGGCACGCTCACGCTCACGCTGGCGCCGGAGGAACTCGCCCAGGTCGATTTGCGGCGAGGGTGACGCCTCCGACGATGGCTGCGCCTGCGCGAGGTCTGGCGGGGGCGCAGCTGGTGCGCAATTACCCACCCCCTTGCCATGAGCGTCGATGTCTGAATCCTTGGGTCGATGGACCGGACTGATTTGCAGCACCTGAGCAAAGAGCAATTGATCGAGTTGGTGCTCCAGCTTCAGCGACCCGATAAGAATTCGCGCACGTCGTCGAAGCCGCCCTCGACGGACAAAAAGGAAAAGCGCGAGAACTCTCGGCCCGGCGGGGCGAAGCTGGGGCATGAGCCGCACAACCGTCGGCTTGCGGACGATCCCGATGAGTTTCGCGACCACACGCCGAGCGTATGCGAGCAATGCGGCGGAGCTTTCGCGTCGGACGCCGCGAGGGAATTGATCGGCGAATATGACGAAATCGAGATTCCGCCGGTCAAACCGTATGTCATCCGCCACCGGCGCTTCGCCTGTCGATGCGCACTTTGCGGCGTCGAGGCGAAAGCTCCGGCGCCCATCGTCGCGACGACCACGCCGTTTGGGCCGCGCATTCATGCGCTGGCGATTTATCTCCAGGGCTTCCAGGCTCTCTCCTATGAGCGGCTACGCGGCTTGTTCCGCGATGCTTTCGGGCTCGATGTGAGCGAGGGCGCGTTGATGAACATGTTCATCCGCTCGCATCCCCGGTTCGAGAACGAGGCCGAGAAGGCGAAGGCCATTGTACGCGCCGCCCAGGTTGTCGCCAGCGATGAAACCGGCGTTCGGATCGAGGGCACAAACTCGTATCACTGGGTTTTCCATTGCAAGGACGCGGTCGTGCATAAGCCCGATTATTCCCGTGCCGCGCGGGTCGTGGACGAAATGATGGCGGGGCATAAGCCGACGGTTTGGATTTCGGATCGCTATTCGGCGCAGCAAAAGCACGGCGAGCGGCATCAAACTTGTCTTGCTCATCTGGCGCGCGACACGGCCTTCGCGCTGGAGCACGGCTCGGATGATTTGCCCTTCCGGTTTAAGCTTTGGCTTGGAAAAGCGTTCGGCCTGGCCAAGGCCATCGCCGACTTCGCCGCATCAACGCTGGCGAGGAAAAAGCGAGATCTGGAAAGACAGCTCGAAGTTCTTCTGGCCGCGTCAACCGGGTGCGATCTGGCGCGAGAGCTGCAAGCAAAAATCGGGCGCGCGCGAAACCAGCTTCTCACCTTTTGTGACTATCCCGGCGAGGTCGACGTCACCAACAACACCTCGGAGCGCAAACTCCGTCCCTGCGTGATCCAGCGAAAAATCACCAATGGATACCGCGCCATGTGGGCCGCCCAAGCGGAAGCGGACGTGAGAACAACCATCGATACCGCAAAGCTCAAGGGCGCGAACCCCTTCGCCGTGATCGTCCGCGCCCTGGCTTGATCACCGTCCAAACCGCGAACGCCCGCTTAAAAAATAGGGGCTGGGTAATTGCTGCAATCACGTCGTCGGAAACTTCGATAGTGTCTTCTACAACTAACCATTGAAGTCTGCTCAATCGTTTCACGTTAGTTCGCCAGCCAGCTTTTATCGAGGAGACTCCATGCGGGTCCACCAACTTTGCGAGTTCCTCTGCGCTAAACGATCGCACCCGATTCGGTCCAAACGTAGCGGGTGGCAACTCGTCGGCTTTGTCGAGCGGACATATGTGAGTTCGCTTCGCTGTGCGCTGCCTGAAGGCGGCATCGAGACGATCTGCGGCGGCGAGCAATTCGACGCCCTCCATTTCACGAAGCTCGCAACCCAGATTTCGATACGCCGTTCTAACCGCGCAGCCGAAACCGCTGCCGGAGCCTGCCTGCGGAAACAGTTTCATGCACGTCTCTTCGAGCTTGCCAAACATGCGGTCGTCATTCGCACTGTCAGTGCGGCCTGAACGGCCGGCGCACACGCCCTTCATGGCATGGCTAAGCTCGAAGACGCTTTGGCTCGGCAACAGAGTCCCCTTTCCTTCGCTAAATGAGGGGTCGCGCAACAAGTCGGCACGGCAGGCCCCTAGCGTCACGCCTCCGACAACATACCGAGTGCATGGCTTGGTTTAGCAGGCGTAACCGAAACGCCATTGGTTACGCCTAGGGGGCCTGGAGTTACGCCAGTTACGCCGGTTACGCCTCGAATTCGATGAAAAGCGAAGCCGACGCAAGCGCAATAAGCTAGGCCGGCCGCCTGAACGCCAAGACGTTCTCGCCGGCCGCGCCCTCACAATGCCTCGCCCAAGCGTCCATCATTTCGCGCCGTCGCGTGAGCGCATCGGATCGCCGGTAGGCTTGTTCGGCCTTGTCGCCGATGACGTGCGCAAGGGCATGCTCGGCGACCTCTCGCGGAAAATGCGTCTCGTTGCCCGCCCAATCGCGAAAAGAGCTTCGAAAGCCGTGCGCGGTGAACGGTGAGCCGATGCGCCGCAAAAGCATTTCAAACGCCATGCCCGAAAGCGGCTGGCCAGGACGCTGGCCAGGAAAAATGTGATCGCCCGTTCGCCCCTTGTCCAATTCCGTCAAGATGGCGACAGCGCGATCGGACAGCGGGACTCGATGCTCCCGCGCCGCCTTCGTTCGCACGGCCGGGATAGTCCAGACTTTCCCCGTCAGGTCGATCTCGTCCCAACGAGCGGACAGCGCTTCGCCCGATCGTGTCGCCGTCAAAATGGTGAATTCCAACGCCCTCGCCGCCGTCGCCGGTCGCTCGCGAAGGCCCGCCAGGAAGGCTGGAACGTCGGCATAGGGCATCGCCGCATGATGTCCACGCGTGAGCTTGGCGCGCTTGGGCAAGAGCTTGTCGAGATGGCCGCGCCAGCGGGCCGGATTGGCTTCGTTCCGATCGATGAAGCCGCGCGCCTTAGCGGCGTCCAAGACAGCCTCGATGCGCCCCCGAAGGCGCGAGGCAGTTTCCGGCGCCCGCGTCCATAAGGGCTTGAGAACTGAAAGCACGGCTTCCGTGTCGATCGCGTCAACGGACGTGGCACGGATTGGCGCACAATAGGTTGTGAGCGTCATAGTCCATTGCGCTTTGTGCTTATCGTTACGCCAGCCACCCTTTTGCGCGGCGAGAAATTCGTCCGCCGCCTCGCCAAACGTCGGGACTTGCTTCGCGTCCGGCTTGTTCCATTTGGCGATCGGATCGGCGCCCGCTTTGAGCATGGCGCGGCCCTCCGCCGCCTTTTCGCGAGCGGCTTTCAGGGACACGACATCTCGCGACTCGGACTCCTTGGTCTTCTTTTCCTCAATCTTCTTTTCCGGCGCCCGACCAAGGCCCGCTTCCCGCTGCTTTCCGCACCGCGTGTACATGAAGGTCCAGCGCCTTCGGCCGTCCGGCGAAATGAAAAGATAGAGCCCGCCGCCGTCCGAATGGCGCCCCGGCTTGACGATCGTTTCGACCTCCTTCGCTGTCAGCTTGTGGATCGTCCGCGCCATGTTAGGTCGCCCTTCGCAAAGGCTCCGGTCCTAGTATCGGTCCTAGTTTCTATTTGCGCTTTGGGGAGACGTCAAGAGATACCATGCGGCATCGTGCGATTGAATCCATCTGAAATAGCGTCCGTTTTGACCAGCCAGAGATGTTGCGAGAGGCGATGAGACAGCAGAAAGGCGGACTCCCTCTCCGCCACCACTAAGATATTGATATTATTGGATAATTATATCTGCTGCAGGACAGGTCGGAGATCGCTGGCCGCCCGCCGCGGGACAGGAACGGGAACAGCCCGCATCAACGCCTTCGTATAGTCCTGGGTCGGGTTCTCGAACACCTGCCGCCGGGTCCCATACTCCACGAACTCGCCGCCGCGCATGACCGCGACGTCGTGGCTCATGCGCTCGATCACCGCCATATCATGCGAGATGAAGAGATAGGCGAGGCCCATCTCTTCCTGCAGTTCGAGAAGCAGATCCAGCACCTGACCCCTTACCGACACGTCAAGCGCGGAGACGCTTTCGTCCGCCACGATGATTCGCGGTTCGAGCGCCAGCGCTCTTGCGATGCAGATGCGCTGACGTTGTCCGCCAGAGAACTCGTGCGGGTAGCGACTTGCGTGATCAGGCGAGAGGTGGACGCGTTTCAGCAGCATCGCGACGCGCTCACGCCGTCCGGCGGCCGTTCCAACGCCATGAATCGTCAACGGCTCGGCGATCGCGGCGCCGACTGACATGCGCGGGTCGAGCGACGCGTATGGATCCTGAAAGATCATCTGCGCTTTGCGGCGGACGGGCCGCATTTCCGCGGAAGAGAGGCCCGAGATCGACACACCGTCAATGACGACCTCGCCCGCGAAGGGAATGAGGCCGAGTACGGCCTTTCCGGTTGTCGACTTGCCCGAGCCGCTTTCGCCGACGAGACCGAGCGTGCGCCCCGCATGCAACTCAAAGCTTACGCCTTTGACCGTCGGGGCGGACGCCACGCCTCGGCCGAACCAGCGGGCTGCGCGCCCATAGGTCACACTGAGATCATGAACAAAAAGCACCGGCTCGCGAGACACCACGATCGGCGGCGCAGACGTCACGCGCGGCGGGTTTTCCGTCCCGGCGAAGGCGCCGAGACGAGGGACTGCGTCGAGGAGCTTGCGCGTATACGCCTCACGCGGACGTTCGAATATGTCGAGAGTCGCGCCGTGTTCCACCACCCGGCCTGACTTCATGACCGCCACGCGGTCGGCCATTTCTGCGACGACGGCCATATCGTGAGTGATCAGCAGGATAGCCGCGCCAAAGTCGGCGCGGAGCTCCCGCATGAGCTTCAGGATCTGAGCTTGAACGGTGACGTCGAGCGCAGTGGTCGGCTCGTCGGCGATCAGCACCTTTGGCCGGCACGACAACGCCATCGCGATCATAACGCGCTGCCTCATGCCGCCCGACAGCTCATGCGGATACTGGCCGATGCGCCGCGCGGGCTCAGTCATATGCACAGCTTCAATCATGGCGAGAGCGCGGGCCTCCGCTCCTCTCGAGTCAGCGTCGTCGTGGGTGCGAATGACCTCCGTAAGCTGAGCGCCAACCGTCATGACAGGATTGAGCGAGGTCATCGGCTCCTGGAAGATCATCGCAATCTCCCCGCCGCGCACACGCCGCATGGCGCGTTCGCTCAGAGCCGTCAGTTCGCGTTCAGCGAGACGAATCGAGCCGGACCGCGGCTTCAGCGACAGCGACAGCAACCGCATGATGGAAAGCGCCGTCAGCGACTTGCCCGAGCCCGATTCCCCCGCAAGGCATAAGGTCTCGCCGGGATGGAGCGTGAAACTCACATTTTCGAGCACCGGGCGCAAACCTTCAGGCGTCCGCGCGTCGACAGAAAGATCCCGAACGGCGAGAACCGGCTCCGTCATCTAGGTGAAGACGATCCGCGGAAAGTAGAAGGAAACAATCCAGTTCGGCTGATCCACGACCTCGCTGATCCGCAAGTCTCCACAGACCGAGAGGAGCAGATAGGCGTCGATAGGATTGAGGCCATGCTCGGCCGCAAGCAGGTCGATCATGCGCGAGACGGCTTCCCGTGTGGCCGTCATCAGATCCGGCCCGAGGCCAGTCGTCGCCTCGTAACCCGCGCCGTCAAGATGCCGCGTGACGGGACCAGGAGTCGAAAAGCGTGGACTTTTCAGATTGGCGCCCTTGACCAGATCGAGCGTCAGCTCAACGTCCATCTGGCTTTCAATGGCGGTGCCGCACACCTCTCCGTCGCCCTGCGCCGCATGCGTGTCGCCGATTGAGAACAGTCCGCCTTCGACCTCCACCGGCAGGTAGAGAGTCGTTCCTTCGGCGAGATCGCGGATGTCCAGGTTGCCGCCAACCGCGCGCGGCGGCACCACGGAATGCTGGCCAGGCTCTGCGGGCGCGAGGCCGACCTCGCCCGCGAACGCCTTCAGCGGCACCTTTCCCCTCGGACCATAGAGAGCGGGCGCCATGGTTGAAGGGTCGTAAGTCCAAAGGTGGAGCGCGGGATCAGGAAACTGGTCGGCCAACAGGCCGAAACCTGGAATGTTGGCGGTCCACCCAAAACCTGATGGGATGAACTTTCGGAAGGTGATCTTGAGCGCATCGCCCGGCTGCGCCCCCTCCACGTAGACGGGTCCACTGACGGGATTGACGCGGCTGAAGTCGAGCGTGGCCACATCCGCGGAAGTGGAGCCGCGCTTGAAGTGCCCGTCGCCCGCATCCAGGCACTCGAAGTGGATCGTCTCGCCGGGCTTGCACCTCAGCGCCGGCGCAAAGTCGCGGCTCCAGGCGAAATTATGGTTCTTGCGATGGATCGTATGGTTGCAGGCGACGCACATGGGATGTCCTTCAAGTCCTGTCACGAGGCGCCGCTGCCGCGTCTCTCGGGAAGCGGCAGCAAGGCGATATGTCATTTCGCGTGCAGCAATACGAGCGCGTCGTTGAATACCTCCTATCACGAGCCTCGCTGCACCCTGAACGCAACGGCCTCGTCCTTGCCCGCCGCGGATTTCTCCGCGTGGAGAACGAGGCCGCGAGGATCATTTCTTGATGTAGATGGCCTCGTAGTCGATGACGCGCGTCGGGTCGATATAGACCTCATCTGCGCCGCCCATGCGCTTCGATTTGGCGACGACACGCCGCTCATTGAACACCGGAGCCCACGGTGCCTGTTGCGACTGGATGTCGGTGAAGATCTGCGACCAAACCTTGAACCGCTCGTCCTTCTGCTCGGGCTTCGACATCGCGTCTGCCTTGGTCGCGCGGTCCTCGAAGCTCTTGTCACAGAACCACGACCAGTTCCATCCGCCAGCGATCGCGCCGCCGCAGCCAAGAATGGGTCCGTAGAAGTCGGATGGGTCGGGGAAGTCGGCGATCCAGCCCATGCCGCCCGACCATGTCAGGGCAGCCTGATCCTTATTGCCACCCGCCGCGATGACCTCCGGCTGCGCGAGCGCTTTGATCTCCGCCTTGACGCCAATGGCCACCAGGTCCTGCTGAATCGCCTGGGCGATGCGCGGATTGGGATCGGTGTTCATGGCGTAGAGCGTCGTCGTGAAGCCGTCCTTGAGGCCGGCCTCCTCCATGAGCTTCTTCGCGCCTTCGACGTCGTACGGATAGCCTTTATAGGCCTTGTCGTAACCCGGCATCAGCGGCGGAAGCACCTGGCTGGCCGGCGTCGCTCGGCCGTTGATGATGCGTACGATGCGATCCTTGTTGATCGCCATGTTGATCGCCTTGCGGACCCGGAGGTCGTCCAGCGGCTTCTTGGTCGTGTTGATCGTGATGTAGCTCGTCTCGAACTGCTCCCGGTCAACGATCAGGTCTTTGCCGTCGGGAGAGTTCTTGATCTCGAGATATTTGGCCGGCGGAATGCCGTCGCCGGCGATATCGACCTCGCCTTTTTGAAGCCTCAAGATCGCAACAAGCGGCTCCTGGCCGATTTCGACTTTGAACCCGTCGAGATTGGGACGGTCGCGGAAATAGTCGGAGTTGCGCGAGAAGACGAGGCGCTGGCCGGGAACCCATTCGTCGAGTTTGAACGCGCCCGAACCGACTGGCTTCTTGCCGAAGTCGGCGCCCTCCGCCTCAACGACCTCCTTCGGCACTGCAGAGGAGAAATTCAGCGCGAGCACATTGAGGAATGTGCCGTCAGGCTGGGACAGCGTGAACCTGACGGTAAAGTTGTCAGGCGTCTCGATGCCGGAGATGGTCGTCGCCGAGCCGTCCGCCATCTTGTCCTGGCCAACGATGGAATGGAAGAAGCCGCCAGCAGGTCCCTGCGTCTTCGGATTCACGGAACGCTCGATCGAATATTTGATGTCCGCCGCCGTGACCTTCCGGCCGTTGGTGAACTTGGCCTTGGGGTTGAGCTTGAAGGTGTAGACCAGCCCGTCGGGCGATATGGTCCAGCTATCGGCGAGCGAGGGAACGATCTCTGTCGTGCCGAACTTGTAGTCGACAAGGCGCGAGAACAGGCTGTTGATCATCGACCAGTTCTGCCAGTCATAACCAATGGCGGGGTCGAGAGTCGCCATGTCGTCCTTATAGGTGACGACAATTGTCCCTCCTTGATTGGGCGTGTCGTCGGCGCGGGCGAAGGTCGCAAGGCCCGCGCTAAGGGCTAGCGCCATTGCCGTGCTCTTCAGCAATTTTGTGTTCATCAAGTCTCCCTCCTGTTTGAACTCATCGAACGCGTATTCTCGGATCGAGCAGCGGCGCTACAAGATCGGCGAGGAGATTGGCGAGCACGATCGCGAGCGAGGACACGAGCGTCACGCCCATGATGATCGGCACGTCTACTTCCTGGATCGCCTGCCAGGCGAGCTGTCCGATGCCGGGCCAACCGTAGACGGCCTCAACCACGACGACGCCACCCATGAACTGACCGATGTCGATACCGATCATCGCTACGATGGGGAGAAGCGCGTTCGGCAGCGCGTGCCTTAGGACGACGCGCGAACCGCTCAGGCCTTTGGCGCGAGCCGTCCGCACGTAATCCTGATTGAGGACGTCAATCATGGCCGAACGCACCATTCGCGCGTACCATCCAGCACCCAGGAGGCCAAGCGTCAGCGCCGGCAGAACGACATGCGCCGGCGTGCCGAAACCGCTCATAGGAAACCAACCTAGACGGGCGGCGAAGACATAGAGCAGCAGCAGTGCGACCACGAATTGCGGAGACGATACGCCGACGAACGCGAACATCATCACGATGCGATCGACGAAGCCATTGCGCCGCAAAGCCGCAATAACGCCAAAGGTGAGCCCCAGTGCGACCTCGACAAGAATGCCGCACGCCATCAACACGAGCGTCGCAGGAATGCGCGCCAGGACGAGCGTGGTGACTTCGCTGCGCTGGATATAGGATCGTCCAAGGTCGCCTCGCGCGAGCCCGGAGAGATAACGCCAGAACTGCAAAGGCAGAGGCAAATCAAGGCCAAGCTGGTGGCGAACGTTGGCGATCATTTGCGCGTTGGCGCTGCGGCCGGCGACAAGCGCCGCCGGATCGGCCGGCAGATAGTGCAGAAGCAAAAAAGTGATGACCGCGACGCCAAACAGAACGGCGACCGCCTGGATGATCCGTCTAACCAGCAGCGCCGCCACTAGCCGCGCCCCCTCTGTGTCGGGTCGAGCAAGTCGCGCAAGGCATCGCCCACCAGATTGAAGGAAAGTGCTGTCGCGAGAATGATCGCGCCGGGAATGAATACGAGCCAGGGGGCCGCCTGAAAATAGCTCTGGCTCTCGTAGATGATGTTGCCCCACGAGGGCTGCGGCGGCTGCACGCCGACGCCGAGGAACGAGAGCGTCGCCTCTAGCAGCACCGTCGTTGCAACGCCGAGGGTTCCCCACACGATTGCGCTCGGCAGAAGATGCGGCGCGATGTGGCGACAAAGGATGCGCATATGTCCGGCCCCAAGCGACTGCTCCGCCAGAATGAAGTCGCGCTCCACGAGCCCGCGTGTCTCGGTGTAGATGATCCGCGCCACCTGCACCCAATTGACGAGGGCGATCACCAGCGCGACGATCCAAAGGCTGGGCCTCAACAGCGCCGCGAGAACGATCGCGAGCAGAAGCGCCGGGAAAGCCATCATGAGATCGGTGAAGCGCATCAGCATGTTCCCGACAAACCCGCTCACGTAACCAGCCACGACGCCGACGATCATTCCGATCATCACCGCGACGCCGTTCGCGACGAGTCCGATCACGAGCGAGGTGCGCGCGCCGAAGAGGAGGCGCGACAGAAGATCGCGGCCGAGCGTGTCGGTGCCAAGCCAATATTCCGATCCCGGAGGCAATGGCGCGCCCTCCGGCGACAGGCCGTCGAACGGCTGAGCGTCGGGTGAGAAGGGCGCAAGCCACGGCGCTGCAATGGCGGCGAAGACGACGGCTGCGATCAAGAGGACCGCCACACAAGTCGCAGGCTGGCGAGCGATCTCTGCAAGCGCTCGCTTCATCCCGCTTGTCTCCGCGGGCTCGCGAGCATAGAGGCCGCAGCCTGCTCGAGGGTCAGTCGCGTCTGCATGGCTTCGCGGCGCAGGCGGCCATAGGCCTCGTTCTCATCGCAACCATCCGCGACCATTAAGGTCCGCACGGCGGCGTGTACAAGTGGTCGTAGACGCACGCGCTCTTCGAGCCTCGCGACACGTTCGTTGAGTTGTCGGGCCTCCGAGTGCCGGCGTGTCGCCATTACCAGCGCCGGATAGACCGCAGAAGCAGCGACAGGTTTGGCGATGAGCGCATCAGCGCCTTGATCGAGCGCCCAAGCGATGCGGCCAGGCGCCTCAGAGGCAAGCAACGCGACGAGTGGCGCCGGTTTTTCGGCCGACGCCCACGGCAGGAGCCCATCCCATCCCTCGTCGGCGTCAACAAGAACGATGTCAACATCCTCGACAGCGCGCAACGGGCGCCAGCGCGCTTCGGCGCAAAGCCCGAGCAGCACGCACTGGCGAACGAGACGATCGGTCGTGTCGCCGGGGCGATGAAGGATAACGACTCTCTGGCCGAGGAAGCTGAGGGTCTCTTTCATGAGACGATCCTGAGCTGCGGCTGCGCGCTGCGCGGCTGAGCAGTAGTCCGCCTGCGGATTAGGTACGGGTCCGCCACTGCGGCTGGTCGGGACTGTAGGATGACGAAGTCGGGCCCTGATATCCGGCCGAGCAGAAACGGCAGATTGGCGTGATTGGTTGCGGGATCAATACGCAGCGGTCCAAGGGGGCCCGGCGTCTCCAGGCCCGCGAGGGCAGATCGAACTTCGATTGGATCGTCGGTTCCGCAACGCGTCACGGCCTCCACGCACAGACGAACCGTTGCGTAGCCGGTTGCGAAATAGCTCGACACCCGTCGCTCGGAGCCGAAGCGCGCCGCGACCCGCGCTTTGAGAGCCCGGTTCGCGACACTGTCGAGACTGTCGAAGTAGGACGCAGCGGCCAATTGCCCGTCCGCGACGCCGAATCCGATCTCCGGCAATTCGCATTCCGTCAGATCGCAGCTCACCACCGGACACCGCTCCGGGCGGAAAGTAGGATCGCGCCGCCCAAGGTCACGCATAGCTCGCAGAAAGGCGTGGTTCGAGGGGCCAAGCATGTTGCTCAGGATAAAGCTCGGCCGGCGTGCGGCGACCTCGGACACGATACGCTCGACGTCGGTATCGCCGATCGGTAAGCACCGTTCGCCGATGATCTCACCGCCCGCCTCTGTCACGATCTCGCGCGCGAGGCGGTTCATCTCCCAGCCCCACACATAGTTCGCTCCGGTCAGATAGACGCGGCGCCCATAGGCTGGCATCATATGCTCAAAGAGCGGCAGCAGGTGCTGGTTCGGACAGGCGCCGGTATAGATCACATTCGGATTGGCCTCGAAGCCTTCGTAGGGGCAGACGTACCAGAGCAGTGCGTCGTGCTTCTCGATGACGGGAATGACGTCCTTCCGCGCTTGAGACGTCACCGTGCCAATCACGTGCCGGCAGCCGTCCTCGTGGAGCATCTTTCGCGCCAATTCGATATAGTGCTCGCCCGAGCCGGCGGGGTCTCTCAAGACCGGCTCGATTGAGACTGGGCACGCGCCTCGCAACTCCTCAATCGCGATCATCGCGCCGTCGCGGCAGTCTCGTCCGAGCACCCCGTAATCGCCGGAGGTCGAGAAGAGGATGCCGAGACGCAAAGACGTCATATCGCCTCAACGAAAATGCCCCACGATGCAGTTCCGTTCAGGAACTGCGTCGCGGGGCGCAAATGCCCAAAGCCCTTTCAGGCGAAATTCTTGCCGATCCGGTCGTCCTGATCGACAGACGGCAGCATCACAGCTCCAGCCGGAGAGTCAAGGCGCGCGGCGCCTAATCAGCGGGCTTCGGGCGCAACACTTCGCAGCAGATCGCCGCAAGCGAGGGCGACCGTGAGGAGAGAATAGAGAGAGCGACGCGAGATCGCTTAGCTCGTGTTGACCTGTTTCTCGATCCGCGTCACATGATTCTCGGCTTCATAACGAAGTCGTGAGCAAGAGCGGCGCAAGCACCGCCGCAAGCTGGGGAGCAAACCATGCGGAAAACTGTTCTTTGCAGCGCGGCGGCGACGTTGGCCGTGGCACTTGGACTGGGCGCTGCTCACGCGGACGGGCTGCCAGGGATGCGCGGCCACGACCACACCGGCATCACCGTGCCCAACATGAATGAGGCGCTTACGTTCTTCGTCGACGTGCTCGGCTGCAAGAAGGCGATGTCGTTCGGACCGATTGCCGATCCGGAACCAAATGGCACGTTCATGAAGGACGCGCTCGGCGTCGATCCGAAGACGGTGATCAGGCAGATCACGCTGGTGCGCTGCGGCTATGGTTCGAATATTGAGCTGTTCAGCTACCAGGCGCCGGATCAGAAGGTGGTGCAGCCCAAGAATAGCGACATCGGCGGCTATCACATCGCCTTCTACGTGGACGACATCAAGGCCGCCGCAGACTATCTTCGCGCCAAGAACGTCAAGACAATGATGGGGCCGATTCCGATCACCGAGGGCCCGGCCGCGGGGCAGTCGATCGTCTACTTCAATGCCCCCTGGGGCCTCCAGTTGGAGGCGATCTCCTATCCGAAGGGGATGGCCTACGAGAAGGACGCGTCGACGATCCTTTGGACGCCGAAGGAGCCGGCCAAGTAGAGCCTCATTATTGCACTTCTATATAATGTTTAATTGAGAGAAGCCGTGGGCTTCCTCTCAGCGGCGGACTGGACGCCCATCCGGTCGATTTGGATTGTCTTGGCCCATGGCTGTTTCGCGACGAAAACCCCAGCTTATAGCCGTTGGATTTCCTTGGATTTCCTTGGATTCTCTCGTCCGAATCGAGACTTATCAATGGGTTATGCGGGATACACGCGGAAAATTTTTTCTCGTCGCTTCATGGCCTTCGAAGCGCCGGAACTCGTGGTCGTGGCCATGGCGGAGCGCGGGATTGTTCATGGGGCAAGCTTAACTCAATTTCTGATTTCCTGCAAGAAATTGCCGTCCGAGTATCGGTAGCAGACGATATGTCCGGTTTAGGTAGCGCACGATCTGTCCGGTAGATCCGGCCCTTTTTGGAGGGGTTGGATGCGCTGGACAGAAGCCCTTCAGGGTGTGCGCATGACGGTGTTTTTGAACGTTCTGAACCGCTGGGAATTGGCGGAGCTGAACCAGGAAGAGGCGGCTGAGTTGCTCGGCGTGAGCGAGCGGACGTTCCGGCGCTGGACGCGGCGTTACGAAGAGGAAGGCGAGGCTGGGCTTGTCGACCGCCGGCTCGGCCAGGCGTCGGGCAGGCGGGTTCCCGCCGATCGGGCGGAGGAAGTGGAGCGGCTTTACCGCGAGCGCTACCAGGGTTTTACGGTCAAGCACTTCCACGAGCATCTGATCAAGGATCACGGCTTCGGCTGGGGCTACACCTGGACGAAGCTGCATCTTCAGTGGGCGGGCGTTGTGGCGAAGGCGCCGCGCAAGGGCGCCCACCGGCGCAAGCGCGAGCGGCGGCCACTGCCGGGCATGATGCTGCACCAGGACGGCTCGCGCCACGAATGGCTCGAGGGCCAGCCGGCGCTCGACCTGATCGTGACGCTCGACGATGCGACGGGGGCGATCTATTCGGCCTTTCTCATCGAGGAGGAGGGCACGGCCTCGACCTTCCGGGCGCTGAAGGAGGTTTTCGCCGAGCACGGCCTGCCGATGAGCCTCTATACGGATCGCGGCTCGCACTATTTCCGCACCACCAAGGCCGGCGAGATCGACCGCGGCTCACCGACCCAGGTCGGGCGAGCCCTTGAGCAGCTCGGAATCGAGCATATCGGGGCTTTCTCTCCCCAGGCCCGTGGCCGTTCGGAACGGATGTTCGGCACGCTTCAGGGCCGGCTGCCCAAGGAGCTCCGGCTCGCCGGCATAACCGATGTGGAGGCGGCCAACGCCTTCATCCGCGACCGCTATCTGCCGGAACACAACGCCCGCTTTGCGGTCGATCCGGCCGGCGAGGGTTCAGCCTTCACGCCGATCCCGGGCGTCGATCTCGATGAGATCCTCTGCGTGCAGGAGGAACGTCAGGTCATGAACGACAATTGCGTGTCCTACCGGACGCTGAAACTGCAGATCCCCGAAAGCCCGATGCGGCCCCATTTCGTCAAGGCGCGGGTCAAGGTCCACGTCTACCCCGACGGCTCCCACGCCCTCTTCCACGGGCCCCGCTGCATCGGCCGATATGACCAGAACGGAGCGATCAGAGATGCGAAAAACGCCGCCTAAATCCGCTCGGCGGCGAAGCCCTCGTGGACGGCATGGACAAGCCTCCGGCTTGCCCACCCCGCCCACGAGGCAGAACAGAACCAGAAGAAGCGGACATATGATGGGCTACCAAAACCGGACAACTTAATTCGCTATCGACAGAAATTGCCGTCCGAGCCGTTTGCCTCGGCCGTCTCAATCCAAAGGCGGCTCGCTGCAGATCAATGAGGTCCGGGTCGCCGCCGGCTGCGCTGAGGGGAGCAAGCCGTAAGCAGTCAAAGGGATAAGGCGAGACCGGCAAGGGCGTTTGAGATCCACGGGTGTGCGCCCGCGGCTCACGCCCCACGGGCGTGCTCGCCGGCGTCCAGGATCCAGGTCCGGTCAGCGAAGGCAACATAGATGCGCTCCTGGCCGAGCGCAGCGCCGAGTTCTGCGGCCAGTTCGTTGAGCATCGCCTCGATCGCGGCGTCCGGCAGGTGTCCGAGATAGGCATGCACCGCCTCGCCCGTGAACAGGGCGACCGGTTCGCGGTCCGACCCGACCGTGCCGTCCTCCCGCGGCCAGGCGTAGGTCACCTCGGCGCGGGTGAACATGCCCGAAAGCGCGGGCTCGCCCGCTTCGACGCGGCGCCTCATCCAGGCTCGCGCGGTGCGAACCGCTTCGGAGACGTCAAACACCCGCCCCTCGGCGTCCCAACCCTCGCGTAACCCCACGCTGATCCGAAAATCCCGCCGGGGCCCATCCGAACCGTCGACGATCGTGTAGTCTTTGGGCTTTGGCGAGCGCGTCTCAGGCATGTCCGGGCTCTTTGGTTCGCTGCAGGGGCGAGTGCGATGATTGTTTTGCGCCCGCAAGCATAAGCCTGAAACTCTACTTTCGCCTCACGCCCACTCGATTTGTCAGCCCTTTCGGTGGCTCCCTATCGGCTGAGAACGATGTGGGTGGCTTTATCGGTGGCCTGATGTTCGGTGACGCGGTAGCCGAGCGCCGGCAGGTCGATTCCGACGAAGATCGCTTCGCCTTGCCCGAGCAGGACCGGGGACAAAGCGATATGCAGCTCGTCGATCAGGCGAGCGCGAAGATATTGACGCACCGTGTCGGCGCCGCCGCCAATCTTCACGTCACGACCCTTGGCGGCGAGCCTTGCCTTCTCCAGCGCCGCCTCGATACCGTCGGTCACGAAAATGAAGGTGGTGCCGCCTTCCATCTCAATCGGATCGCGCGGATGGTGCGTCAATACGAAGGTCGGCGCGTGATAGGGTGGATTGTCGCCCCACCAGCCCTTCCAGTCGGGCCCGCCCCAATTATCGCCGGCCGGCCCGAACATATTGCGGCCGAGAATGAAGGCGCCGAACCCTTCCATTGAACGATGTGCGTAGGCCTGGTCCACCCCGTCCGAGCCGCCGTCCTCACCGATCATTGCCCGGAACATGCGCGTACCGAACATCCACGCGTGCAGTTCCCGCCCCCTCGCGCCGAGCGGATTTTCCAGACTCTGCTCAGGCCCTGCTCCGAATCCGTCGAGCGAGATCGTAAAGCCTGCAACGCGCACTTTCGTCATGACGAAGCCTCCGTCTCTTTGGGATTGGGGATTGAAGCCGATACCTGCCTATTTTTTTCTACTCCCCTCACTCCCACTCGATTCTCTCAATGCATGGTAACGCGCTGATTTATAGGAGGAAATTTTTTCCGCCGATGCTCGAAATCCGAACAACGAGCCGTCAAAATTTTCGGCTTATGATTTCAAAGGCAAATTCGCGCGATCTGCATTCAGCGACGTTTCAGCATCTGTCGACAACGATCGGTCGATTGTTCGCGCCATCGACCAAGTAGCGCTCTACGCGCCGCTACAAGGAAAGACCGTCAGCACTCGTAGCACAGCGCGTTCGTGCTCGCTATGCTCACTGTCTCCGCTTTGTCGTGCCGGCTCGCGCGAATGAAATAAACGAGGCATCACCGGGGACGTAGCGCGGGTCGGAACGCTTCGTGATCGCAGCCCTGGCGATCAGCTCATCACGCGGCAGGACCGCCAACTCGGCGATGAACGCTTCCACCTTCGGGTCGCGCTCGTAAAGCTCGCCGCTGAGGCATCGCTCGCGCAGCGGTGTGACCACCGTTTCATCAGCGCCGCGCGCGTCAGCCCCCTCCAACTGCTTCATCGCGCCGCCCCACCTTCGCTTGCGCCTTTACTGTTCAAACGCGTCTCGAGCGCGCTGATGCTGTCGAGCACGGCTTCGAACTCCGGAGGGTCGCCGAAGATCATGCCTTGCATGGCCCGATAGTCGACGCGCAGTTGGTCAATCATCGCGTCATGCGGGGCAAGCGCAAACGAACCGGGCGCAGCACTCCCAAGATCGAAGTCCGGTCGATTGAAGAACATCCGGGCGTGCGCGACGCAGTCTGCGCCGAGCGCCGTCTCAGCGATGGCCGCTGCGCCGACCGGCGCCGCGGCGAGCTGGTGCAAGTCATAATAGTGACGGGATACACGTTGGCCGCCCCCGCGCAGCTCGCCGCGCTTGTCGAACCAGTGCCGCAGCCCGTGGAGGATGACAACCTTGTCCCAGAACGTACGTTCGGGATCGACCGTGCGTACAGCCGGCACGGTCAGATCAAGCGCCGGCAAATCATCATCGACATAAGGTTTTATGGGTACTTCACTGTTCGGGTCGAGCGCGGATTTTGCGCCAGACTCGATCTTGATCGCCGCCCGCACGTAATCTGACCGCGGCGTCGCCGCGGGATACCAGATCAGCAAGGTCTGCCCGTCGGGATCGGCGTCGTCGGCTTCCACCCGTGCCGCCTTGGCATCGAGGCCCGAGGCCCGGAGCCGGTCCTGGAGGATCAGTGTCAGCTCCGCACGCAGCGGGCCGTTGATATACGCCCTGCAGGCGTCCTTGATCGCGTCGAGCCGCGCCTTGCGCTTTTTGCCGCTCAGCGCGTCGAGCGCCTCGATGGTCGCCGGCTCACCAATGTCGTCGCGAAACACCGTGACATCGATGTCTTCAGAGAAACGGTTGATCAGACCGAACCCCTTGGACAAGGAGGTTCCGCCCTTGAAGAGGAGGCGGGGTCCCCCCTCTTTCTGGCCATTGAACAAGGCATCCAGCGTCCAGCACACCCAGAAGTCCTTCTCGATATTCTGGGACGCCGTGCCGAGACGCAGCGCCGTCGTATCGAAGGCGCTCAACATCACGTCCGCCCCGGCTGCGAGGACCTCGTCGAAAGCCGAATTCATGCCTTCGTCGCCCGCGTTGCACCGCGCTTGGCGGTTCGTGTCTTCTGGGTGGAGGGCCGTTTTCGCTTGGGATGGACGACGGCAGCATGATGCTGATCATCGGCGCCCTTCGGTCGCGGCCGATGACGATCATGACCAGTATGATCATCAGCAGCACCAGCATCGCCACGATCGTCATCATCGGCATGCCGACGACCAACGCCAGCGTCGTTTTCGATGAGCGGTTTGAGAAACACCCGCATCCATGTCGGAAGCGCCGTCATGCCGGCGCTGAGATCGGCTTTGAGCTGCGGCCCCGCCGTCGGATCGTCGAAAAGCTTGGCGAGCTTGCGCTTGACCTGGCCGCTCTCCCCTTCGCGGCCCAAGAGGTCGCGCAGCCAGTGCAGCGCCTGGACGACGCGCATCGCCGGTCGCCCGGCCCAGAACAGCTTGCTGGCCGCGGTCAGGCGAAAGGTGATTGTCACGTTGCCGAGCTTGATCGCACGGCGCCGCGCGTCGGTATGCACCACGATCTTTGCCGGGACGGCGTCCGTCAGGCCCAGATCGTTCGCCGCGGTCATGCTGTCGACAAGCATCCGGGTTTGGTCGCGGCGCCCGACGGCGTCGATGACCGAGCGCGGATCAGGCGGGTTGGGTTTCTGGGTGAGCTTGTTGAAGCCAGGTTGATCGTAGAGCCCGCGATCGATCCGCCGGAGGGTTCCGACCTTCGTCAGACGCTGCAACGTCTTGTCGACGGCGTCCCGCGAGGCGAGGTCGACGAAATCACTGGGCGTCCAGACCTTGCGCGGCGCGTCCGCGCGGATACGCTCGAGCATGGCTGTCTTCAGGTCAGGCGAGTCGCTGTTCATGTCCGAAATTTGTAGCTCTTTTTCGGACGAAAGGCAAATCTGTTGTCCGAAATAAATATACAGACTTCGGACACACTGGCTTGCCAGTCCGCGTCCGTTGACCCCTGCGCCCTCGCTCGACCACGCGCAATCTAGAGCTCACTGCCCTTGGGCAATTGGGACGGCCCAGGGCGGTGAGAGTTCGTGGCCGAGTTGTAGGCACAGGCGCACGGTCCAATTCGGGCCCTTCCTATAACGGTCGCTGAACGCCGACTTCGCTCAACACCTCCAGCAGTCTGCCGCCGAGACGAGCGGCCCGCTCTTGCAGTTCTCGGACACGCAGCAGCGCACCTAGCTGCTCCTTGGCCTCCTCGCGCCACATCCGAGATCGATCCGGCGGGGGAAATGCTCTCTTCCGAGCAGGAGAATTGTAATCTTGGTGGTACATAAAGCTGATTTCAGTAGCACGAAGAAAGCAAATGCCGACGCCGCACTACCCACCCGCGGCCGTGCGACGCGTCCTGCGCAAGCTGGGCGCAGATATCGACGACGCCCGCCGTCGGCGGCGGCTGCCCATGGCCGTCGTGGCCGAACGCGCGTTCACATCCCGCTCGACCCTGCAAAAAGTTGAAGCAGGCGACACCAATGTCAGCATCGGCATCTATGCCGTCGTCCTGCAAGCACTTGGCCTGCTCGATAGCTTGGGCGAGATCGCCGACATCAGCCGCGACAACGTCGGCCAGCGCGGAGCTGCCAAAGCGCGTCTGCCTCAAGCGCACATCGGGAAGGCCGACCGACCATAGCTGATATCGAAGTCCATATCGACCGCAACGGACGCACGCGTTCCGTCGGCATCGCCCGCAGCAACAAGGCGCGCGGCAACGAGACCGTCGTGTTCGAGTAGCGCCCGAATGGATCGCCGACTCGGATCGCTTCTCGCTCGAGCCCGCTCTCGCGTTGACCGCGGCGGCTTCGCGCCGCCGGCCGGATAAGCAATCATCGGGTCCATCGGCGACTCCGCCGCCGACACCTACGGACGCCGCCTGATGCAACGTGCCGAGCGGCGCCTAAGGGGTCCAAATGGAGAAGGCAGCGCTGCCTTCAGTATTCCAAGCACGCTCCTCTCACCTAATACCATCTGGACGGCGTGAAGCCGTGATCATCATCATCGCCGAACAGGTGCTCGGCTGCAAATCGATCCTCAAGCGCTTGCGCCGAAAGACGCGCTTCGCGTTTTGCCAAATGCTCCTTCGCCCAGGCCAGAAAGGCCGACAGGCGCGGCGTCGGTTCGGCCGGACTCTCTGCTACCAGCATCGCGATGAGGCTACGCAGCCGATCGAGTTCAGCGAGTTCGGACAGGATCGCCCCAAGTCCGGCAGTTCGACGATCTTCGACGTGCTTGATGCGCGCCGCCAGTTCGTGTCGCCGCCTCTCCTCCTCGATCCTTCGCTGCTCCGCCTCGCGCTTGAGACGTTGTTCCGTCTTCGCTACAGCGAGCACTGCAAGGCCCACAGCAATGTCACTGGCCATATTCTCAAGCCGTTGGACCTTGGCATCGTGGAAGCTGCGTCGTGGCGAGCTTCCTCTTCCAAAGACGTAGACCTGCTCAAGCTCAAATGAGAGCTGGCCGGTCGGATGGAAATCCCACTCGGGAAACCGCAGCCTATCGAAGAATACATCATCCCAAGAATTCCGTCCGGCCGCCCGGTCACGTTTTCGTTGCCAGGCTTCCTCCTTGGCACGCTCAGCATCGGTCAGAACATGCTTCTCGCGCCTGACCGTCTCCGTGACCGAGAAGGCAATGGCCTCAGTTTTAGATTTGAACTGCGCGGATCCGTCACCCGCCACCAGCTCGAACCCCTGCAACGACGCTGCGTTGGCAATCCGTGGCAGGACAACCGCAAGACGATCGATCGACGGTGACGCGACCTGACACTTGATGAGCCCGGCGCCGTCGGCAGCGACGATGCCGACATCGGACGGCTTCGCCTTCCTGAGTTTGTCCAGCGTGCGGTCGATGATCGGGGACGGTGCGGGAGACTGGTCGTCACCGCCTTCAGATGCACGAATGCGCGCCTGCTCGCGCACACTGGCCAGTGCCGAAGATTCGCGGCTGAGGTCCCCGTCGGCGATGGTGATCCGGTCAGAAGCGCCGAGCTTGGCCTCCGGCAGCGGTATCTGCTTCACCTTTTTCCCGGCGGCCTTTTTTGCCCACCACCCGAGCGGCGGATTAGGAATGCCATGCTTTTTGCAGATCTTGTGGAGCGCGACATCGGAGATGGCGAACTCCTTCGCCAAGTGCGTCATCGGCTTGGACCAGACGAGTTCGTAGAATTGCTCACGCGTAAAGACCCTGGCCACGATCATCCAGTCCAAAATGTCCGCATCGCCGTAGATGCAATTGAAAGGCGGCTACCGCACGGCCATCCTAGTATGTGCGACGCCTTCGTTACACACGTTCTGAAACAGACCGAGACCTGTGAACAACCTACCCGCCATCTAGGAAGGACTACTGCCGTCGTGAATTGTTACGGCGGTTCCGCGACAAGCGACCAGCGTGCTCGCTAAAGATCTAATACAATCGACATCTATCAATATGCGGCGGTGATCGCGGTTCAGCTTTGCTGACGGTCTCGCGGTGGTTGGAGTCATCGCCACCTTGCGCATCGCATGGTGGTTGAGCAGAGGCGGCATTGATCGCATTATTCCAACTGCGGACTCTCGGCTCGATAGATGATCCTGCCGTCGCCGCATACGATGGCTCCGGGTGTCAGGCTTGCCTCGTCGACATGCGCTGTTCCAAGGATGTGCATCACGCGCTCGCCTTCGCTGAGCAGGTAATCGGTGATGATGCGCCGATGGCAGCGCCACCAGACGACCTCGGCGCACATGATCGCGCAGCGGTGCAGGCGGCCCAGTTCTCGCAGTTGCGCAAGGCCTGCGGCGAAAGTCTCCGTCAGGGCATAGTCGGCATAGTTCCGAAAGCCGCGCACCCGCCAATAGGCGTTCGGCGACGGTGCGGTGCCGCGCGCCTTTCCGCGTAGGCCGCCAAGTTCCGCGATATGTTTATAGCCGATTTGCCAAGGCGCCAGCGTTTCGGAGAGGCTGTCGCCGTTGAATTGCGGATTGGTACGGGATCGCGGCATCGACCGCACGTCGACGACGAGATCGACGCGGGACTCCCGGAGCAGATCGACGAATTCGGCGATCGTCCTGGTGGAATGGCCTATAGTGAAGAACGTGTTCGTGTTGGCTCCGACGGGAACAATGGCGCCCCGCCGGCGGACCGTATGAGCGCAGATTTATGACTGAAACTGCACTGTTTTACCAAACATTTCAGGCGCATGATACGCCCGCCCCGCTTGTGCAGCCCGACGATCCGAAGCGAACCCCGCTACGCGGAAATGCTCATGAAAGACAAGTTCAAGATCGGCGATTATGTGAGCTGGAATTCCGAAGCCGGGTGCGTCCGCGGCGCGATTGTTCGCGTCCATACGCGCAATTTCGATGTTAACGGCTATACGCACCATGCAGGCGCGGAAGCGCCGCAATACGAGATCAAAAGCAGCAAGACCGAGCACATCGCTTTCCACAAGGGTTCGGCGCTCACCAAACTTCGCGACTGACGCCTTCTGCCAGGCGCGATCGACAACAGAAAGCGATCGCCGGTGCAAACCAACACAAGGCCTCCGGCGCCAGAGCCGCTCCGCACCAGTCTCAGCGATGCAGACGATCGCATCCGACTCAATCACTGGATGCCGCCGCAACAGGGAATTTTTCCGCGTATCCGAATTGGGAGCCGCTGGATTAATACGTTATGGGCGCTGCCGATCGGAGCAGCGGCGCTGCTTTGCCTCATCGCGCTCGCGCAAAGCCTCCGCGAGCTTCCGAGCGTGACGACCTTCATTCAGAACCATCCCGGCATTGCGCAGTCCGCCCCGTCTGTGGACTCGGGCTTCCCGTGGTGGCTGCAGCTTCAGCATTTCCTGAACATGTTCTTCATGCTGTTCATCATGCGGGCCGGCCTACAAATCCTGGCCGATCACCCGCGGCTCTATTGGGGCCGCGACTGCACGCCGGGAACCGATTGGTTCCGGTTCCAGGTTCCGGTCCCGAAGGGCCGCATCTGGACCGCGAAGGACGATTCCGTCACTCTGCCAACCTGGCTCGGCATTCCCGGATTGCGCCACACGCTCGGCCTGTCGCGCTGGTGGCATTTCTCGGTCAATCTGTTGTGGCTGATCAACGGCGTCGCGTTTTACGCGCTGCTATTTTCGACCGATCAGTGGCGCAGGCTGGTGCCGATGACCTGGGAGGTCTTCCCGGCCGCGCTCTCGACGGCAATCCAATACGCCTCGCTGAACTTTCCGGTCGATGAAGGCTGGACCCGCTATAACGGCCTCCAGCAGTTCAGCTACTTCATCACGGTGTTCGTCGCGGCTCCTGTCTCGATCGTCACCGGCCTGATGCAAAGTCCGGCGATTTCGAATGCGCTCGGTTGGTTCGGCCGGCTGTTCAACCGGCAGGCGATGCGTTCGATTCACTTCATCTCGTTCGCGTGGTTCGTCGGCTTCATCCTGGCGCATGGCGCCATGGTGTTCGTCACCGGCATCCGGCAGAACACCAATCACATGTTCGGCGGCGTCAACGACGCCTCTTGGACGGGGCTCCCGCTCTTCCTCCTCGCGATGGCCATCATGGTTGTCGCCTGGCTCGCCGTCTCGCCTCTCACCATCCGCTACGCGCGTCTCGTGCAGCGCTCGGGCGCGTTCATGATCGGCTGGCTCATGGGGCTGGCCGAAGGTTGGGACCCGCGCTCGCAGCTAACCAAGAAGGACATCTCGCCGTATTTCTGGCCGAACGGCACGATGCCTAACTCGAAAGAATTCGAGAATTTCGTGGCGGAGAACTTCGCCAGCTACCGGCTTCGGATCAACGGCCTCGTCGAGGCACCACAAGAGTTCTCCCTCGCAGATCTCAAGGCGATGGCGAAGCAGGAGCAGATCACGACGCATTTCTGTATTCAGGGCTGGTCCGGCGTCGCCGAATGGGGTGGCTGTCGATTTCCGCTGAGATTTGACCCGGGGTTTCCATTGAGAACTGACCCGGCTTGATGATGGTTTCGGGTTCAGGCGTTCGTCAAGTTCCGAGATTTCTCCTTTGCGGGTTTGGCGGCATTCGCCGAGCTGTTTTTGAAGCGGAAGCTGTCGTTTCCGGTTTCGAGGATGTGGCAGCGGTAGGTAAGACGATCGAGCAGCGCGGTCGTCATCTTCGGGTCGCCGAACACGGTGGCCCACTCGCCGAAGCTGAGATTGGTCGTGATGATGACGCTGGTGCGCTCGTAGAGCTTGCTCAGCAGATGGAAGAGCAATGCCCCGCCGGAGGCGCTGAACGGCAGGTAGCCGAGTTCGTCGAGGATGACGAGATCGGAATGGGTGAGCCGCGCCGCGATCTGGCCGGGTTTGCCCTGAAGCTTCTCTTGTTCGAGAGCGTTGACGAGTTCGACCGTGGAGAAGAACCGGACGCGCTTGCGGTGATGCTCGATGGCCTGGACGCCGATCGCCGTAGCGAGATGCGTCTTACCCGTGCCGGGGCCGCCGACCAGGACGACATTGTGAGTATCTTCCAGGAACTCGCAACGATGGAGTTGTCGTACGAGCGCCTCGTTGACCTCGCTGCTGGCGAAGTCGAACCCGGCGAGGTCGCGATACGTCGGAAAGCGCGCCGCCTTGAGCTGGTAGGCCGTTGATCTGACCTCTCTGTCGGCCGTCTCCGCTTTCAGAAGCTGCGACAGGATCGGCAAAGCGGCTTCGAAGGCCGGGGAGCCTTGCTCGGTCAACTCGCCGACCGCCTGAGCCATGCCATGCATTTTGAGGCTGCGTAGCATGATGGTGATCGCGCCAGCGGCGGGATTATGACGCATGGCGCGCCTCCCGGACTTTGCGCAGTGCATCGTAGCGTTCGACGTTGGCCTGCGGCTCGGTGGTGAGCGTCAAAGCATTGGGCGGCTTTACGGCTGGTGGGTCGATCGGCTTGCCGTCGATCAATCGGTGCAGCACGTTCAGGATATGCGTCTTGGTTGGGGCGCCTGCCTCCAATGCGAGTTCGACGGCAGTGAGCACGGCCTGCTCGTCGTGCTGGAGGACGAGAGCCAGAATCTCGACCATCTCGCGGTCGCCGCCGGGCGTCTTGAGCATGCGCTGCTGCAGAGTTCGGAAGGCGGGCGGGAGTTCGGCGAACGGCGCGCCGTTGCGGAGTGCGCCTGGTTTGCGTTGAATGACCGCCAGATAGTGCCGCCAATCGAAAACGGTCGTCGTACTCGTTCGTTCGTGAGAGCGGGCAAAGACTCGGCGGTGTTCGCAGATGATCTGCCCCTCGGCGGCGACGACAATCCGCTCGGGATAGACCCGCACGCTGACCGGGCGATTGGCGAAGGACGCCGGCACGCTATAGCGATTGCGGTCCAGATGGATCAGGCACGTCGGCGAGACGCGCTTGGCGTATTCGACAAAACCGTCGAATAGCCTGGGAAGCGGCATCAGATGTTGGGCTTCTTCAGACCAGGCGTCAGAGATCATGCCAGGATGCGACCCGTGTGGGGTCTGCGCCCAAAGCTCCCGGCAGCGCGTCTCCAGCCAGTCGTTTAGCGCCGCCAAGGAGGGGAAGCTGGGCGCCGGCTGCCAGAGCCGATGGCGAGCATCCTGGACGTTCTTCTCGATCTGCCCTTTCTCCCACCCGGAGGCCGGGTTGCAGAAGTCGGCTTCGAACAGAAAGTGGCTGACCATCGCCGAGAACCGCGCGTTGACCTGGCGTTCCTTCCCACGCCCGATCTTGTCGACGGCGGTTCGCATATTGTCGTAGATGCCGCGCCGCGGCACGCCGCCCAGCACGCGGAAGGCGTGATTATGCGAGTCGAACAGCATCTCGTGGGTCTGCTGCGGGTAGGCGCGGAGAATGAAGACGCGGCTATAGGAGAGCTTGAAGTGAGCGACCTGCAATTTGGTCCGCTCGCCGGCAATGACCGCCCAATCCTCTGACCAATCGAACTGGAATGCCTCGCCAGGCAGGAATGCCAGCGGCACGAACACGCCACGGCCAGTCGTCTTCTGCTCTCGCTGCCGGGCTGCCTTCCAGTCGCGCGCGAAAGCCGCCACGCGATTGTACGAGCCGTCGTAGCCGAGGGCGGCTAGATCAGCGTGCAATTGCTTGACGGTCCGCTTCTGCTTTCGCGACTTCCCCGCCTCCTGCCGCAGCATCTGCGACAGCTTGTCGGCGTGTGGGTCCAGCCTGCTCGGCCGATCTGGGACGGCAAACTTCGGTTCGACGCTGTCCGAACGCAGGTACTTGCGGACCGTGTTCCTCGACAGCCCAGTGCGTCGAGATATCTCTCGGATCGAGAAATGATCTCGATAATGCCAACGTCGGATGACGCTCAATAACTCCATGTCGATCACTCCGATGCCCCCCGCGTAGGTCAAGGGGGCGAGGTTCGAACATGGGTCAGTTCTCGGTGGAAAAACCCGTGCTGCCCGGGTCAGCTCTCAGTGGAAATCAACAGGTAGACGACGATGGCGCGTGTGCGGGCGCTTTCTCCGTTTCTTTTCGCTTTGATCACCGCGTCTATGATCGGAATGAAAAAACACAGCGACTTGCCAGACCCAGTGCCTGTAGTCACGACGAAGCTTTTTCCGTCGAGCGCGAGCCCCAAGGCCTGCGCCTGATGGCGGTGGAGCTTGAGGCTCTTGTCCGCCGCGTCCGACGCCGCCCGTCGATCTATGAATATGCGTGCACAATCTTCGACCAACCCACGCTCCCCGACGAGCGACAGGATCGAGCCACCCCCCTCGTAGTGCGGGTTCAGTTGCAGCAGTGGTTCAGGCCAGAAGCGGCGGCCAGCATAAAGCCGGTTGACCTCTTGCTCGAGTTCGGCCGAGCGGATGCGGGTGAAGGATCGCGCGAAGCCGGTATACTGAGCCAGCAGGTGATCGTCTAAAGCGAATACGTCCATCAGGCCGAAGCTCCGTCAACCGTAGCGTGTTTGCCCGACATTCTCGATCGGTGACCCAGTGGAGAAACCTGACACCGCGTCGTGACAGCGGGCCTCGCCGCTGCGCCACGCACGGTGCGGCAGCGGGTTGGCGGCAGCGTTGTCAAGACCCGTTGTCATGGCGCCCAATTGATTTCCCCCCGCCGCACGGACCATTCCACCTGCCTACGTCGACGGGCCGGGAGCGATCCGTTCCGCTCGGTGCTCCGATTCAATCATCTTCAATCGCTGATACTCCTCGATAGCCAGCACGACCACGACCGGCCGACCATGCTTCTCAACGGTCACAGGTTCGGCCCTGGCGGCGTCGATAAGCCGACCGAAGTTGTACTTCGCGTCCCTGGCCGATAGCGTTTGCATGTCCCGCCCGAACTAATCCTATGGTGCTATTTGTGGCCAAAATGGCCAGCAGTTCAAGGTATGTCTCAGGGCGGATCGCTCATCCACGCATGACAGACAGGTAAGCAGGACTATCCAGCGCTCGACGAGTGACACGGCGGCACAGCCCCAAAGGCGTGACCCCTGGCAAGTTGACCGGTGGGCTCCCCCAACAACCTCGCCGGCAAAGGGAAGGGGTTCCGACCCTTGCCCTCACCTTGACATGGGTCAAAGGGTACCGGAGCCGCCGAAGTTGGCTAGCACAGCCCGTCCGATCTCTATCCCAGCGCCCGCCAACATCTCTTCAACGGACCCAAGGTCTTTCATCTTCGAGGACGTTTGGTTTCAATCGCCTGGGTCTGGGCCATAACGGAGATCGGTCGTGACACTGCTTGCGGAGAAATCCATGGGGCGAACTATCAGAAGGCACCAATTGCGAGAAATAGTGCCGCTCGCTGACAGCACCATCTATGAAATGGAGCAGCGCGGCGAATTCCCTCAGCGATTCGCGTTGACGCCGCGATGCGTCGTCTGGGACCTCGGGGAGGTCGAAGCCTGGCTCGCGGCGCGCCGTGCAAAGCCGATCGCCCGTGCCCAGAGCCCGGACGTCAAGCAGCGCCGGACGCGACCCGTCATAACGCAGGATCGGGTTCAAGGAGCGGCATCGACGGCGGCAAGAGCGTCGAAGCGTACTTCCGCCCGCTGACCCACGCGTCGACAATGTTCGACCATTCTTGCATCATGTGCCGACGCTGAACTTCATACTCGGCTTTGTTATAGACTCCGCGCGATGAGCGGCCGTCCTCATGCGCCAAGCACTTCTCTATCCAGTCACTGTTGAACCCGAGCTCGTTTAGCAGTGTCGACCCCGTCCGTCGCAGATCATGGACCGTGAACGGCTCAAGCGGCAGGCCTTCTTGCTTGGCCTGCTCAACAACGGAATAGGTCACACGATTGAAGGTTGCCCGGGACATCGGCGCGTCCGCATCATATCGCGAGGGAAGCAAATACCGTGAGTTTCCCGCACAGGTCTTCAGGGCAATGAGAATGTCGAGCATCTGACGCGACAGGTAGACATTATGTGCTTTCGAGCGCTTCATTCGCTCCTTCGGGATCGTCCAGACAGCATTCTCAAAGTCAACCTCGTCCCAGATTGCGTCCTGCAGCTCGCTCTTGCGGACCATCGACAACAGGAAGAACCGCATCCCAAGCCGAATGGTGGGCAGCGTCGGGACTTTCTCGATAACTTTGAATAGGACCCGGATCTCGGAAGGCGAGAGCGAACGATCCTTCGGTACGAAGGTCGCAATCGACGCGGGGCCAACCTCATCCGCGGGGTTCGCAACCTTCTCACCGTGGAGGATCGCAAACCCGTAGATCTGCTTCAGGATATCTCGCACGTGGATCGCCGTTGCCGGCGCGCCGCGATCGACGATACTCGCGCAGTGCGCCCGCAGGTCATCCGGGGAAATTTCCGTGAGCAGCCTGTTGCGCCAAACCGGGAGCAGCTCGCGCTCGAAGATCGAGCGTCGCATTGCGCGCGTGCTGTCCGCCATCGGCGCCGCGGTCAACCACTTCTCTCCAAATTCCCCAAAACTCTTGGACTCCTTCAGGCGCCGCTTCTCGCGCTGCTTTTCTATCGCCGGCGAAATGCCGTCGGCGATGTTGCGCCTCGCGTCGATGCACTTCTCGCGCGCCCGGGCAAGCGAGAGCCCGTCGGGTCCGTATTTGCCGAGATAGATCGTCTCCCGGCGTCCGTTCAGACGGTAGTCCATCCGAAATGAGAGCGCTCCCTTGGTCGTGACGTGGACATACATCCCGTCGCGATCCGCGACCTTGTAGTCTTTTTCCTTTGATTTCAGAGCTTTAATTGCGGCGTCCGTCAGCATACCACACCTCGCCGGAAAACTACCGTCAGGCAGTTTTGGCGCGCCGAAGATCAATAAACACGTGTATTTTCAGATCACTAGACGATAAAAACTACCGTCGGAGGCCCGCGTGACCATGACGGTAGTCGCGATTGTGACGAGAGGCAATAGGGTCGACCACCGTCAGCCGTCCCGTCAGATCGGATTTCTGCGTACCGATAGCCATCGATAGGTGATGACTGATTTACTCATTCAATTCAGCCACTTACGGCGCTTTTCGGGATAGCCCGGGATACCCTCGGATGGGCCAAAATCATTCCCACTCGATCGTGCCCGGCGGCTTCGAGGTGACGTCATAGACGACACGATTGACACCCCTGACCTCGTTGATGATGCGCGTCGCGGCGCGGCCGAGGAAGGTCATGTCAAACGGGAAGAAGTCTGCCGTCATGCCGTCGACCGACGTGACCGCGCGCAGCGCGCAGACGGAATCGTAAGTGCGCCCGTCGCCCATCACGCCGACTGTCTTCACGGGCAGCAACACGGCGAACGCCTGCCAGATCTTGTCGTAGAGGCCCGCTTTGCGGATCTCGTCGAGAAAGATGGCGTCGGCCTTGCGGAGAATATCGAGCTTCTCGCGGGTGATCCCACCGGGGCAGCGAACGGCGAGTCCTGGTCCGGGAAACGGATGACGGCCGACGAACGTCTCCGGCAGCCCAAGCTCGCGGCCGAGAACGCGCACCTCGTCCTTGAACAATTCGCGCAAAGGCTCGACGAGCTTCATGCGCATGCGCTCGGGCAGGCCGCCGACATTGTGGTGGCTCTTGATGGTCACCGACGGGCCGCCGGAAAACGACACGCTCTCGATCACGTCGGGGTAGAGCGTGCCCTGAGCCAGAAAGTCGACCGGCCCTTTGCCATCGCTCGCAATGCGGCGCGCCTCCGCCTCGAACGTGTCGATGAACAGCTTGCCGATCGTCTTGCGCTTGGCCTCGGGGTCTTCGACGCCTTGCAACGCCTGCACGAATTCCTCTGCCGCGTCGACATGAACGAGCGGAATGTTGAAATGGCCGCGAAACACACTCACCACTTCGTCCGCTTCGCCCTGGCGCATGAGCCCGTGATCGACGAACACACAGACGAGCTGGTCGCCGATCGCCTCGTGGATGAGCACGGCCGCAACTGCCGAATCGACGCCGCCGGACAGGCCGCAGAGGACGCGTGACTTGTCGACCTGCGCGCGAATGCGGCCGATCTCCTCGTCGCGGAAGGCGGCCATCGTCCAGTCGCCTTTGAGGCCCGCGACCTTGAACAGGAAATTGGCGAGAAGCTTCGCGCCATCTGGCGTGTGAACCACCTCCGGATGAAACATGGTGGTGTAGTAGCGGCGCTTCTCGTCGGCCGCGACCGCGTAAGGCGCGTTCTCCGACACGGCATAGACCCGAAACCCTTCAGGCAGACGCGTGACGCGATCGCCATGGCTCATCCACACCGGATAGCGGCCGCCCGTTCGCCAAACGCCGTCGAAAAGAGCGCACGATTCCAGAATCTCGACATCCGCCCGGCCGAATTCGGCCGCGTGTCCGCCCTCGACCTTGCCGCCAAGCTGCTCGCACAAGGTCTGCTGGCCGTAGCAGATGGCGAGGATCGGAACGCCGCTTGCGAAGACCTCGACGGGCGCGCGCGGGCTTCCCACTTCGGGAACCGACGCCGGGCCGCCGGACAGGATCACCGCCTTGGGTTTCAGCCGCGCGAACGCTTCGCTCGCTTTCGAGAACGGGTGGATTTCACAATAGACACCCGCCTCGCGCACACGCCGGGCGATCAATTGCGTCACCTGCGAGCCGAAGTCGACGATGAGGACGAAGTCGTGGGCCATGCCGCCTCATGTGGCGGAAGAGGCCGGCGAGCGCAACCCGGCCGCCCCGCGCATCCGGCAACGGTCCGGCGGTCTAAAGCGCCGCAGCCGCCTCCTTGAGCCGCTTCGACATTTCGGCGCGAGCCGCGACAGTGAACGACCACCCCCGAGTGACCGCCGTATTTCCTCCGTCAATCACGATATCCTGGCCGTTGATGAACCCGGAGCCATCGCTCGCAAGAAATACCGCTGCCTGTGCGATGTCACCGGGCATTCCGGCGCGGGGGATCGGCTGGATTTTGGCGAAGGCTTCTTTCACCGCCCCGGCGGCCTGGTCTGCCTTGGAGCCCTCGAGGCCCGCGTTTTTGCCAAAAATGCCGGTCACAATCGCGCCGGGCGAAATGGTGTTGACCCGGATGCCCTTCTCTCCCAGTTCGGCTGCGGCCGATCGCGTCAACGCGCTCACCGCTCCCTTCGACGCGCTATAGATGTGGCCGGAAACACCGCCGCGATGCCCGGCCATGCTGCTGACGTTCACGATGCTGCCGGACTGCTGCGCGAGCATTGCTGGCGCCGCGTGCTTGATTCCAAGAAGGACGCCTTGACGTTGACAGCCAGGACCTGATCGATGGTCGGCACATCGACCTCAGTGATGCTGACCATTGGCGAGGGAATTCCGGCGTTGTTCACGAGGCAATCGAGACGACCGAACCATTCGAGGGTTCGATCGACCATCGCCTTGACATCGGCCTCGTTGGCGACGTCCGCGCGGACGAAACGGACGCCAATGCTGTTCTCGAGCGCTCGCCCCTCCTCCTCGCGGCGCCCGACAATCACGACCGTAGCCCCTTCCGCGACAAAGGCCTTGGCTACCCCTTCGCCAATGCCGCTCGTGCCGCCGGTCACGATTGCGATCTTCCCGTCCAACGCGCCCATGTCAGCCTCCCAGTGAATGTCCTCGAAGCAGCCTAGCAGGATCTTGTTGCGGCGATGAGCGTCTCAAGCGATTCCTGAAGCCGCCGCGTGCAAACTGTGTCGGCCAGAATATCGTCGGCTGTCACCGCCTTTCCCGTCAGCGAAATCGCCACGAACGCTTCAGGAATGAGACGCGCAGCCATCGTGGACAGGATCTCGCGCAAGGACGCCTGCGCGTGAAACGCCCGGGGCGACGTGTTGATGAGCGCGGTCGGCTTGCCGGCGAAGGTCTCGCTCGCCACCAGCCAGTCGAGCGCGTTCTTCAGCGCGCCCGGGAGCCCATGGGCATATTCCGGCGCGGCGACGACGAGCGCGTCGCTCGCATCAACGAGCGCGCGAAGCGTCTCGACCGGTTCGGGCCTCGGTTTGTCCTCCAGGTCTTCGTCGGGGTTGAACGGCGGCAGCGTGGCGAGACCGCGGTAGAGAAGCAGTTTGACGCCCTCCGGCGCGAGCCGGGCCAACGCCTCCAACGCCGCCGTGTTCGTTGACGCCCGGCGCAGGCTTCCAGAGATGGCGAGCAGTCGCATGGGCTTCATCGAGGACGAGAAATCGCTCATCGAGTTGGCCCCCCATGTCACGGCGCTTCGCGCGCTCGACGGTCAATCCTCATCGCCGGGCTAAATCACTGGAAGCCCCATGATTTCGATGGATTCGAACGGCGCGTGCGGCAATGCGGTCTCGCTTGCCGCTTACACCTAGTGCTCTCAGCTCAGCGCGATGTTGAGCGCGCTCTCCGGCAGTTCCTGGTTAAAACAGCGCTGGTAGAATTCGGCGACCAGTGTCCGCTCGAGCTCGTCGCACTTGTTCAGGAAGGTCAGGCGGAAAGCGAAACCGATATCCTTGAAGATCTCCGCGTTCTCCGCCCAGGTGATGACGGTGCGCGGGCTCATCACCGTCGACAGATCGCCATTGACGAAGGCGTTGCGCGTCAGATCGGCGACGCGAACCATCTTGTTGACGGTGTCGCGTCCATCCTTGCGCGCCCGGTGCGCAGGCGATTTGGCGAGCACGATGTCGACTTCCTTGTCGTGCGGCAGATAGTTGAGCGTGGCGACAATTGACCAGCGATCCATCTGGCCCTGATTGATCTGCTGGGTGCCATGATAGAGGCCGGATGTGTCGCCGAGCCCGACCGTGTTCGCGGTCGCGAAGAGACGGAACCCCGGGTGTGGCCGAATGACGCGGCGCTGATCAAGCAAGGTCAGGCGGCCCGAAATCTCCAGCACCCGCTGGATGACGAACATGACGTCGGGACGGCCGGCATCATACTCGTCGAAGCAAAGGGCGATGTTGTTCTGGATTGCCCAGGGCAACATGCCGTCGCGGAATTCCGTAATCTGCTTGCCGTCCTTGAGCACGATCGCGTCCTTGCCGACGAGATCAATGCGGGAGACATGGCTGTCGAGGTTGATGCGCACGCAAGGCCAGTTAAGGCGCGCGGCGATCTGCTCGACATGGGTCGACTTGCCCGTGCCGTGATAACCTGTAATCATCACCCGGCGGTTGAAGGCGAACCCCGCCAGGATCGCGAGCGTCGTGTCCCGGTCGAACAGATAGTCCGGATCGAGATCGGGAACGTGTTCGTCGCTCCCCGAATAGCCCGGGGCCTCCATATCGGAATCGATGCCGAACGCCTTGCGCACCGATACGCGCGTGTCAGGCAGACCGGGCGCCGGTTGGGATCCCACCATGGCTTGTACTGAATTCATAGGTCCTCCACGCTCTTCCGAGAGCCAGAAGAGAGCGACTTTCTCATACTCGAATTTTGCGCGCGCGCAAAAAGCGAGCGCTCACAGCGACATCTTAACGGTCAGAAGGGCGCGCCGTTCCACGAGGCGCTAACCTAGCGGTCAGACGAGCTTGTTGGCGCGCAGAAAATTGTAGGCCTGGATGATCTCGCGCAATCTTTCTTCCGACGAACGATCGCCCCCGTTCGCGTCCGGATGATGGCGTTTGACCAATTCCTTGTATCGCGCCTTGATTTTCGCTGGGGTCGCGTCGCCGCCAAGCTCCAGTGTCAACAAGGCCTTGATCGCCAGAGCGTTGTACCGCGGCGGCGGCTCGGTCTGCGGCGGCTTGCCTTTAGCTCCACGTCGCCGCGCCGCGCGAGCCTCGGCAAAAACCGATTCGTCAACCGGCTGGCCGGTCGCCGCGGCGCGTGCGCCCATCTTCCAGGTCGGGCGGTGGCCGACCGCGTCGGCTTGACGAAACTTCGCCAGGGAGGCGTCGTCCATGCCGCGAAAGTAGTCGTACGAAGCGTTGTATTCCCGCACGTGATCGCGGCAAAAGCTGAAATACTCGCCCTCGCGCTCGCGGCCCTTCGGCGCGCGAAACACCCCTTCGGCCGAGCAGCCGGGGAACGAACAAGGGGTCGTCGGCGCCTTTTCGGGCGCGCGCTCGGCCGGCTTGACCCGGATACGGTCGAACAGACGAGAGTTCAGATCCATGCCATGACCTTTATGACCGCCGACGCCATCGGGCAAGCCAGAAACGCTCGACGCCAGCAAAAGCCAGCAAATCGTGTGCCGATCGGGAATTCAGCCCTCCGCCCAGCATAAGATATGTAGGGTCGCGATCTGCTTAACGGGAGTGCTCAAACCGTGATCATGCAACAGAGAATTGTCGCGCGTCTGACAGCGGCGCTGGATCCCATTCTTCTCGACGTGGTCGACGAGTCCGATCATCACGCGGGACATGCGGGCGCGCGCGAAGGCGGGGGCACGCACTATCGCGTCCGGGTGGTGTCCGCCAAGTTCAACCGTCGTAGCCGAGTCGAACGGCACCGTCTCATCTATGACCTTTTGACCGCGGAATTCGCCGACGGGCTGCATGCTCTCGCCTTGGTCGCCAAGGCGCCAGGCGAGCCGTGACGGCGGATCGGCCCCCCAATTCGTTCGGGCCCTACACTTTCACGCTTGCGGCCGCCGAAGCCGAAGCGGCGGCTGCTCGCGCGGGACTGCGACTGGCGCTGAGAGGCGGATTGCTCACCAGCCACGTGGCGCCGCTGACCGCGTTCGCGCTGGTGATGGCTTTTGCGACCGTGCTGGCGCTGACTGGTCTCATCAGTCGCCGCGCCGGCGAGGCGACGATCCTCCTGGCCGCTGCCGCGTTCATGATCCAGCGACTGGCAAGTCATTGGCGGATTAGCCGCGCGCGCGGCGACGGCCGGGCCGCGATCGGGCGCCTTCAATCGGCGGCCGTGCTCAAGGCCACGTTCGGCGATGAAGCCCTCTCGTTTGACATGGACGGGCGCATATTGAACCTGCCCTACGCCGATTGCGAACAAGCGGAAGATGCCGGCGGTCTTATTTACGTCTGGCCGCGGAACGGCGCGCCCATCGTGGCGCCGACTCGCGCGCTGGCTGACGCCGAGGAGACGGCGCGCCTCCTTTCCCACCTCTCGGCTCGGATCGGGAAAGAGCGGCGAGCGGTTTCTGCCGCTTAAGGCGTCGCTATTGCTGCGGCGACACTGTCGACGACGTGGAATCGGGCCCGTCAGCCGGAGTTTCAGCGGAATTGCGCCGCGTTGGCGGCGTGGGCGGGGTATGCAGCGACGCTAAATGCACTTCGTCGCGGCGCGGGGGCAGTGGCGACGGAGGAACCAGTTGATCGGGATCGTTCGCCGCTGTGGTTACCGGCGGGGGCGCAGGGTCCTGACCGCCAAGGTGCAGCCATTTTTGTACGTTCTTGGCGCCTCCGGTGACCCCGCCGAGCATCCCGGCTGACTGGCTCGGCGGCGAGGCGGCGGCCACGGTCGTCTGAGCTGGCTGCACCACTGGAGCGTCGACTGGCGCTGGCGGCGCGCTAGCGGTGCGCTTCTTGTCTGCGTCGGCCACGGCGACCTTCACCACCGCGGGCGCTGGCTTCGCCCGGTCGCCAAGGACGATTTCTTGTGGCCCGCTCGCCAAGGCGTCCGGGTCGCTCACATCCTTGTAGCCGGTGAAAGCCGGATTCTGGCCGCCGTCGGCGTAGACCAGATGGATCGGCTTGACGCCGGTTGCGACAAGCTGGGCGACCTTCGCCTCGTCCTGGTCCTCTTTTTCGCCGACCTGCGCCTCAACATTCGGATCGCGCTTGAGCGCTGGGCACGCTTCGCTGCCGGAAACCTCATCTTTCGTGGTCGCGTCAAAGACGTAATGCTTGCCGCAGACCAGGACGGACGGCTCATTCTTGGTGACCTCGAAATGGTCGGCGCCGTCTTTAAGGTTTTTCCAGAAATCGATATTGGGATCGAGCCGGAACTTGGCCATGTTTTCGGCCGTCATGTGGAACGGATAGGACTGAAGCTGGATCTCGCGTTGGCCGCCTGCGAACGAGTCGCGGGCGATTGCGTAAATGTCAGCGACCTGCTCGTCGGTCATCGAGAAGCAGCCGGCCGAGGAACAGACGCCGTGCACCATCACGTTGCCGCCGGTGCGCCCGTAGGCCCGGTCGTATGCATTCGGGTACCCGACGTTGAACGCCAGATAATAGTGGGAATTGGGGTTCATCTGCCCGGGCGCAATGGAGTAGAAGCCTTCCGGCACCTGCATATCGCCTTCGCGCTTCTTCGGACCGAGCTGCCCCGACCACCTGCACATCGGGTAGGTCTTGAGCAGCGCATATTCGCCGTTCGACTTCATCTTCCAGATTTCGAGCTCAGCCTCCTTCTTGTAGGTCCGGATGACCGTCGGCGAGGAGGGCGTGGTGTCAAGCGCCTCCATCTTGGCAAGCACGGCGCTGGAAATCGGCTGCTGAGATCGCGCAGAGCTCTGATCGAGATAAGAATTGTCGCAGCCCGCAATCCACGCGCATGCTGCGACGGTTAAACTAACGGCGGTCCCGCGCCGGATGATGGAGTTCATCGATCTCCCCGCATTCGAGCCGACTCTTAAGCGCGCGGGCGCCAAAAGTCCACCCGGCTATCAAAAGCAGCCGTCCTTACCTAGGCGTTAACAGATCGTCCTCGCACTCGAAATTCTCACTCGGAATCAAAGCAATAGGGTTAAATTGCGGGCGGCGAGCCATGCGGCCGGTGGCGGTCACCAGCGGTCGGAAAGCGGCGCGGAATCGAAGATCTCAGCGAGCCTCGCTCGAGTGGCCCTCGTGGTTCCTTCCGGGAGCGCCAGGCGGGAAAAAAAACGGGCTTCGCGGATTTCCCAATCCGGCTTGCGCTCGCCCAAGACCTTAAAGTTCCGGACCACGTAAACGGCCACGTGGTCGCGCTTCGACGTTTGAGTGTTGAAGAAGAGCCCGTGCAGGACGGGCGGCCCGTCGAGCGAGATGCACGCTTCCTCCTCGAGCTCGCGTGCAATGGACTCGACGCAGGCCTCTCCGACCTCCACGCCGCCGCCCGGAAAATGCCAGCCGGAAACGTAGCCGTGCCTCACCAGCATGACTTCGTCGTCGGGGCTGATCACAATCCCGCGCACGCCAAGCGACATCGGCCGCGTCACGAGCACGCCCCAGTGCAACACGCGGAGCCTCAGCCTTTCTCCAATCGAAGCGGCCATATCGCGGTTACTCCCGACCCATCCAGGATTGTCTTTCCGTTCAAGCAATCTTATTTCCACCCGGTCAATGGCCCCTCCTCGCCTTGGCGGATCGCCGAGAAGGGCGCCAGGCATGAGCTTCGTCATCGCGCATATCACCGATCCGCATTTGAGCCCGGCGCCCATGCCCGGCTTCGCCGATTTGCGGCTCAAACGCGTCATGGGGTTCATCAATTGGAAGCGCGGGCGCGAACGGCTCAACGACATGGGCCTGCTAAAACGCCTGGTCGAGGACCTGCGCGCCCAGCGTCCCGATCATGTCGCGGTCACTGGAGATCTGGTCAATATTGGCATGCCGGTCGAGTTCCAGCGTGCGGCGTTGTGGATGGAGACGTTGGGCGAGCCGTCCGACGTCAGCTTCGTGCCCGGCAATCACGACGCCTATGTCCGCGCGTCCATGCCATTGCTTGCGACCACGTTCGCGCAATGGGCCACGAGCGACGGCGCGCGGGAAAGCAAGGCGACCTACCCCTACCTGCGCATCCGGGGCGAGATCGCGATCATTGGCTTGAGCTCAGCGGTGCCGACGGCTCCCCTGATGGCGACGGGCAGGCTCGGCAGAAAACAGATCGAGGCTTTCGCCGAACTGTTGCGCCAGACCGGCGTCAAAGGCCTGGCGCGGGTCGTGCTCATCCATCACCCTCCTCTATCTGGGGTTACGCCGCCGCTGCGCGGGCTCTCGGACGCACCCGCGTTCGAACGCGTCATCCGCGACTTTGGCGCCGAGGCGATCCTGCACGGCCATATCCACCGGCAGGCTGTCCGCTCGCTGCCGTCACGCGCCGCGAGTACGGTCAGCGGCGCGGTTCCAGTTCTCAGCGCGCCGTCGGCCGCCGCGACCGCGAGTCATCCGCGCTATCGCGCCGCCTATCATCTGGTTCGGCTCGATCGCGAGGGCGAGCGCTGGCGTGTGAGCGCGCGCTCCCGCGGCTTGACCCCAGAGAGCAAGGCAATCGGCGAACGTGAGGCGCTCGGGGTCTGAAGAGGCGAGCGTCGTAGGCGCTCGGCGCTCTGCCGTGCAAGTCCGGTTGCGGCCTATGCGACTTGCGACGTGTCGAGCATCTTGACAGCCGCGCTCTGGATCTGACTAACGCGCGTCGCCCAGCCCTGTTCAAACACAGGATTGTTCAGCGCTCTGTAGAATGCGAGTCTCGCGTCGGAGTACTGCGAGATCAAGTCTCTCGGCTTGAGCTGGCCGAGGGCTGCGAGCGTTATCGGCCCGATCGAGCCATCTGCGGTCACCCCGACGATCTTTTGCAATGACTTGACCGCCTCGCCTGGGCCGGCGTTGACGCCGAAGTCGAAGACCTCAAGATCGAGGCCGTCCGGCAGCGACCCACACTGCATTCTGTTCCAGTAGTTGGACCGGTAAATCTCCGTCGCCGTTGCGGGTGTGAGATTCTTGACGTCCTGGGCGGTGAGGTTCGGGTTCCCCTCGTAGGCTCTCAAAGTTGCAAGCGTAATGCCGTAATTGGTTGCGCCTCCGGGATCGGCTGGATTGTCGGCAAAGCCGCCTTCCGCTTTGAATATGAAGGGAATGCAGGCGTCGAACTTGCCGGCATTTTGATGATCGACGTCCGCTTGTGAGGGTGCCTGTGTCTTTGTCGGCTGAAGGGGCGCCGGAGCTGGCCCCTGCGGCTGTGCGGCGATCTTGTTCTGAAACGCGGTGATGGTCGCGTGGCTCTGGTCGGACTGCGCCTGCTGCAACGTGAGATTGGCGTCGTCTTTCTTTTGCGATCCGGCGGATGAGCCGAGCCAGAAATTGACCACCGTCGCGAAGGCGGCCGTCAATGCGCCAACAGCGATATTGATGATCTGAACGATGAAATTGTTCTGATTGTTGGGGTCTACCGGCTTACCCCAATAGAGCCAGACCAGAACAAACAGAAAGGCGAAGAATCCGCCGATCACCAGAAAGGAGATGGTCGGCGCGGTCCAGGCGATCGTGCTATTTGTCCTTGCTAACGCCTCAAGCCCGCTTCGGGCCCCCTGCGTATTGCTGAACGCATCCTGCCGCTGCTGGTCGAACTCAGCGTTCTGAGTCTTGGTCGCTTCGAGCGCGACTTCGGCCAACTTCTGCTGAAGCGCGGCTTTCGCCGCGGCATCGGTGGCAAGCTTCGTCTGCGCGTCGGCGGGGTTTGACGTTCCCAATGTATCGGAAACCACCTTTCCGACCTGGTCAGCGAGCTGGCCCGTCCGGTCCCCGGCAATCAGCTTGATGATGTCAGGCAGCACGCCCACTGCAATGCCGATCAACGGATTCATTTGCGCCTCCCGTGCCATGATCGTCCCGCGATTGAGACGGTTGATAATAAACAATAATCTTTTGCGAAGCGTCCAGGTGTGAGCTATGTCACAAGTCGGCCGGAAAGCCAGTCCCGGCACAGCCCTAGACCAATAGGCTGGTAAACCGAGGCGCGGCGGAAGTCATCGGGAACGATCGCCGCCGTTGGGAGGGGCAATTCATGTCCGAAGCCAGCGAATCCGCTGTTGAGGCAAAAGAAAAAAGTCAAGCCATCGCCCTCGCCATCGCGGTTCTCGCGCTTTTGCTGGCGCTGGCGGAAGCGGGCGCAAAAAACGCCCAGCATCTGTCGACGGAAAAAAACATCGAATCCTCCGACCTCTTCAATTTCTACCAGGCCAAACGGATTCGCTCGACGGTCGTGGAGACAGCCGCGGCCACGCTCGAAGCGCAAAAAGGCGCGGTGACCGATCCGAAAGCGCAAGAGGCGTTCGAAAAGCAAATCGCCGACTTCAAGGCGACTGTCGCGCGATACGAAAAGGACCCGAAGAAGCCGGAGGACAGCATGGAGGCGATCCAGGATCGCGCCAAGGAGGCCTCCGAATCTCGGGAACTGGCCAATCGCCGGCTCGGACATTATGAACTTGGAAGCGGCCTGACCCAGATCGCCATCGTGCTGGCGTCCGCCGCCATCATCAGCGGGATCACTGCGCTCGTGTGGCTTAGCGTCGGATTAGGGGCGATCGGCGCGGCGCTCATCGCTTTCGGGTTTTTCGCGCCGACGGTGTTGAGTTTCATCGGATAGCCGAACTGGAGCACGATCAGCGGCGGCGAGCGCGACTAGCCTTTCGCTCACGCCGCCGAAAGCGCGAAAACGCCGTCGGATTCAGAGTTTGCAAAGCGACATTCGCCCTTTGCACCATCGCAACGTGCGATCCGATCCCGGGCGAACCCAATCAGGTGATGTGCCACTGCACGGTCAATGAAGGCTTTGCGTCGGGTCGGGCAAGGTGACATGCGAGGACCTGGACAAGGAGCGTCCGCGTCTCAGTTCTCGCTATTATCCGACCAAGATTGTCGCGAAATGCTCGGAGGATCGGCCCTGGGCGTTTTGTCTGGACAGTCCCTGCACTGTCAACGAGAATAATCCGCACGCGGCGGAATGCGCGTGCAACCTGATGAACGCTGTGCCGAATCCTCCGGTATCCCCGTGGGTCGTGGTGACGAGCACCTATACTTCCGCGACTTGCACGACCGGCATCGTCTCCTCGGCCAGTGTGCAGGACGTCGAGACGGTGACGCAATTCCTCAGCACCAACAAGCACCTTCCTCCGTTTCCAATTCAATGGCTGCCTAAGGCCAAATAACGTCTCGCGAACCGATGGCGGAAAGCGCGTCGGCGTGGCTCACGGGTTCGAAGCTAGCGCGCTCGGCAAAGCTGCGCGGAGACGCGAGGGTGTTACGGGAAGCAGCTTCTTCACCGCAGCCGAAGCAGCGATCTGGCCGCGGTTGACGAAGGCCTCGTGATTGCGCTCGATCTCTTCGAGGTCGTAGAGGTAATTGACCATGATGCCGAAGGACTCCGCGAGCCCCTTCGGCGACATGTCCCCTTCCCAATCGATGCGCTCGAGCCGGGCGCCATTGCCGAGATGAAAGCGGGCGACCGGGTCCGGGACGCGGCCGTCGGGCCGGCGCGCTTTCAGGAAATAATGGGCGGCGAGCGGCTCGAGCATCGCGCGGAGCTTGGTTGCGACGGCGGGCGTCGGCCAATTGTCCTCAGCCGCCAGTTCAAGCGCGGCATTCTTCATGGACGCGATGGCGGGATCTTCGGTCGTCTCGAGCCAGACCCGGAATCCCGGGACCGGCGAGAGGGTGACGAAACTCTCGATCGCCGGCAGCTCGCGGCGTATCTCCTCGACCACCTGCTTGATGAGGAAATTGCCGAAATTGACCCCGGCGAGTCCCTGCTGGCAATTCGAGATTGAATAGAATGTCGCGACTCGCGCCTTATCCGGCGCAACATGTGCGCGCTTCTCCGCGAGCAACGGCGCAATCGCCGCCGGAAGCGCGAGCGTCAGCGCGACTTCGACGAAAATGAGCGGTTCGTCGACCAGCCTGGGGTGGAAGAACGCGTAACATCTCCGGTCGGCCGGATCGATGCGGCGTCTGAGTTCGTCCCAGTCGCCAATTTCGTGCACCGCCTCGTAACGGATGATCTTTTCCAGAAGCGCCGCCGGCGAAGCCCAGTCGATGCGGCGCAACACCAGAAAGCCGCGGTTAAACCACGAACCGAACAGATGCAGAAAATCGCGATCGACGATGACGAGCGACGGGTTCGGCTTCACGAGCTGGAGCAAATCCGCGCGCATCGCGACCAGCGCCGCGGTGCCCCCCGGCGCACGATTGAGCCGCCGGAACAGCTCGTGACGACGCGGCTCCGAGGCGTAGTGGATTTCGCTCGCCGCCGCTTCGTCGCCATCCGACTCGAACTTGGCCATTGCGTCCCGCATGCGATCGCGATCAGGCCCGAAATCTTCTGCGAGGGCGCTGAAAAACGCCGCATGATCACTCGGATCGAGCGCGCGATAACGCCCGATGACCTCGGCAGCGAGCGCAACCCCTGACGCTTCGCCTCTGCCCTCGACCAAGGCTCGACAGTCGTCGATTAGCTGATCGACGCGATTATCCGCGTCCTTTGGCCAGGGCTTGATCTTGAGCATGGAGCGGCCGCGCTCGGCGACCGAGGCCAGGAGATCGTAGAAGAAGGCGTTGCTCATGATTTTCCGTCGGCCTTAAGCGCCAGCCAGCGATCGGACGAGACGTATTGTCCTGCGAGGGCGGAAGCAAATCAAGTCCGCGTTTGCGATTCAGAGTGGCGGCGCGCCGATCCAGTGCGCCCAAAGGTCGCTGAGACGCGTGATCCAGGCCCAGTAGACACCGACCCCCAGCAGAAGCGCGAGCGTGATCGACCCCAGAAGCATCAGAAACAGGCTCAACACGTCGCCGAGCCGCCGCAGGATCCCGCGCCTGGGTCGCGCTCTCGGCTGTTCGGCGACGGCAAGCGGCTCGGTCGCGCCAGCAGCTGGAAAGTGTAAGGCGCGCGGGCGCGGCCTGGCGATCGGCCAGGTCGCCGGCCCGTTCGCTTCTGCAGGACCCTGTTCGTCCCCCATGGGCGCTCCTTGCGATCACCGACGAAGCTTACCGCCCGGCGAGCGCGATCCGAAGCCAGGAAGTCATAGCGAGGTCGCAAACACGGTCAGCCAGTCCGGCATCGCCGCGACGACACGCGCTTCGACCTGATGATCGAAGCCGGTCAGCACCGCGGCGCCGATGATTGCGAAGGCGGCGCCGAGCGCAACCCTGCCGCCAGCGCCGGCCCAGGCGAAGCGAGCCTTCGACGCGACGCGGCCGACCGCGTAGCCGACAGCGATGAGGGCGCCTGCGGCACCAAGCGCGTAGGCCGACATGGTCGCCATCGCCGCCGCAACCGAACCGCCTTTGGCGGCGAGCAGCAACGCGGCCCCGAGAATCGGGCCGGCGCAGGGCGCCCAGGCGAAGGCGAGCACGACGCCGACCGCCGCCTGCCCGGCGAGCCCGGCTTTCGGCAGCCGCTCGCTCAGCGCGCCCGCCGCCCGGCCGGCAATACCGAGCCGGCGCTCGATCGCGTGGCCGATCGCCGGCACGAGCAGCGCCGCGCCCATGGCCATCATGATCAGAGCGGACACCATTCGCGCCCAGTCCCAATCCCCGAACTCGACGCCGAATGAGGCGAGAACACCGCCAGCAACGCCGAAAGTCACCGCGAGGCCAAGGCCGAGCGCGATCGGACCGCGCGGATCCTGAGCGCGCGCGCTCGCAACCACGACCGGCGCCAGCGGCAGCACGCAGGGGCTGAGGATCGTGAGCATCCCGGCCGCGAAGGCGAGCGGCAGGGTCAGGATGAGATTCACATCGCGGCCTTCAGAACGTTGACCACCGAAGCTTGCGAGGTGTCCCAGGACATGCGCTTCACTTCCTTGCCGCCCTTGTAGGCAATCAGCGTCGCGCGCGGACAGTCGAGCTTGGCGACGACGTCCTTCTGCTTGTCATAGTCGACGCGAAACACGCTCACGTCCTTGTAGGCCGGATCGTTTTTCAGGCCGTCGAGGATCATGGTCTGTTGGTGACACTGCAGGCACCACCATGCGGCGACATGGATCACGACCGGCTTGCCGGACGCGATCGCCCTCTGCACGGCGGCCGGATCGTAGGGCTGGAACTCGAACGCCCTCGCCGGAACGGCGAACGCCGGCGGGGCCGCGCCGACGAGCGCCAGAAATGCTCTCCTGCTCTGCATTCTTTGTCTCCCGCTTCTCTGCCTTGCCTGATCTATTACGCTGAGCTTGCCTGATTCATTACGCTGAGGATGCTGAAATGGATCATCGGCAGCCGTGAGGCCGGTGAGCCGCCGTCAGTCAAGCGTTGACTTGGTCCGTTCGGCGTCCTCCGGCGTCACTGGATTGTAAACCACCATGGTGAGGTCCGTTCGTCCATCGACCGCGAACGCGGAATATTCGAAAGCGAGCAGACCGAGCACCGGATGCCGTATGTGCTTGACCGCCTCGCCAGGGTGGCCGTGAACGTCATTGTCGCGCCACATCGCCTTGAACTCGGGACTGAGCCGGCAGAGCTCATCGACCAGAGGCTCGACCTCGGCTCCGGCTCCGGCGCGGGCCGCGTCCACCCTGAACGCGCCCAACACGAACCGCGCCACGCTCTCCCAGTCGTATTGCGCCGCACGGGCGCGCGGGTCGAGGAACATAACGCGGAGGATGTTGCGCTCATCCGGCGGCAACGATCCGTAATCCATCAGCATCACCGTCGCCGCACGGTTCCAGGCCACGACATCGTATCTCGCGTTTCTGATCAGCGCGGGGCTCGGATCCAGCGAATCAAGCACGCGCTGCAGGCGTGGCGTGACGCCGTCGTTGTTGCGGTAGCGCGCCTCGGGCGGCCGGCCGAGGCCGAGCAGGAAAAGGTGCTCGCGCTCGACCTCGGTCAGCATGAGCGCGCGCGAGATCCGATTGAGCACGTCAGCCGAGGGCGCGCCGCCCCGCCCCTGCTCGAGCCACGTGTACCAGGTCGGGCTGATGTTGGCTCGCTGGGCCACTTCTTCGCGCCTGAGGCCAGGCGTTCGGCGACGCCCCGCGGCAAAGCCGAACGCGGCCGGATCGAGCTTCGTCCTGCGGTCCTTCAGGTACCCCGCGAGCTGGTTCTCGTGTGCAGCGGGTCCATCCATCCTGTTAGCCATTATACCGGGATAAACTCACTACTTTACTACAATAAGCCAAAAGACGAAGCGTGTCTCTAACGAAAACATGGAGACTGCTGATGCGTGTATTTGTCACTGGCGCGACCGGATTTATTGGCTCAGCCGTCGTCAAGGAATTGATCGAGGCGGGCCATCAGGTGGTCGGCGTCTATCGCTCGGACGATAAGGCCGCGGCCCTGGCCGCGTCGGGGGCCGAGATCTATCGCGGATCGATCGACGACCCTGACAGCCTGAAGGATGGCGCCGCCCGCTCGGACGGAATCATCCACCTCGCCTTCAACCACGATTTCTCGCGGTTCGCAGCGAATTGCGAGACCGATCGACGCGTCATCGAGGCGCTCGGCTCGGTTCTCAAGGGCTCCGACCGGCACTTGATCGTGACCTCCGGGACCGCGATCGCCAAGGTCGCGCCCGGTCAGCTCGCGACCGAGGACGCGCCCGCGATCAGCGCGAATGACTTCCCGCGCGCGGCTTCCGAAGAGACGACTGCCAAGCTCGCCGCGAACGGGGTCAATACGTCCGTGGTTCGCTTGCCCCAGGTTCACGATCCCGAGCGGCAGGGGCTTATCTCCCCCTGGATCGCAATCGCCCGAGACAAGGGCTTTTTCGCCTATGTCGGAGAGGGACGGAACCGTTGGGCCGCCGCGCACATATCCGATGTCGCTCGCCTCTACAGGCTGGCTATCGAAAAGTCGGAGCGAGGCGCGGTCTATAACGCGGTCGGAGAGGAGGGAGTCCCAGCCCGCGATGTTGCGGAAACCATTGGCCGGCGCCTGAAGCTGCCGGCCAAATCGATCAGTCCCGAAGAGGCGGGAGGCTATTTTGGCTGGCTTGCCCATTTGGCCGCGCGCGATATGCCAGCCTCAAGCGAGCAAACGCAGAAGAAGCTCGGATGGCGGCCGACCGGACCTGGGTTGATCGCTGATCTCGAACGCTTGCCGGTCTCCTGACGCAGACTGCAGTTCCTTCGAATCGGAGGCTTCCACCGATATCGGACTCGTCGCCCCTCGCGACCAGTTCCGCGCCGCGAGCGGCGGCCGATTCTCCGCATTCGTTTTTTTTGACAACCCGGGTCCCGGAACCGGGCGACCCGCCATGCGTTTATTCTCGCTTGGCGGACTGGCTGGGTGACTAATTTGCGTTGATCGCCGTCGCCCGTCCGGGTCTTTCGACTCGACGCTGATTTGTGCGATAAGTCGGTATAAGCGATTGGACTACGCGAGGAGGAAAGCATGATTCGGTCGAGTTTGGTCAAAAGCGCCTGCGTGGCGATCGCGCTCTTAGGTTTTAGCGCCCCGCAGGCCGGCGCCATCGAAATCCAGGGGTCCAACCCGTCGGCGACGTTGAATGACGGCATGATCTCGAAAGCGTATATGGCGCACCGCGGCGTCACCGCTCGCGGGCCGCGCGGCGGCGTCTATCATCGCGGCGGAACCGTTGGCGGCTATCGCGGCGGCGCGTACCGGGGCGGGGCCTATCGCGGCGCCGGGGTCTATCGCGGAGGATATGGCGGCTGGGCGCGGCCCAGCTGGTATCGCTGGGGTGCGGGGGGCGCGATTGCGGCCGGCGCTGCGATCGGCGTCTTGGCCACGGGCGCGGCCATCGCCTACGCGGGCCAGCCGCCAGCGCCGGGACTGTGCTGGTACTATACCGATCCGAGCTACCGGCAGGGTTTCTGGGACGCCTGCCAGTAGAAAATTCGCGGTCGACTGACCCTTTCAACGCGCGTTGGCCGCCCGTTCGCTACCCAAGCGAACGGGCGGCCAATTTTTTGCGCGACGCAAGCTTGGCGAGGACGCGCTTCTCCGCGATGGATCGAGAGCATAACCTTCACAGCGCAGGCATGGCCGAGCGTTTGATCCAGCTCTGAACGCGTCCGGCTATTGGAACGCTGTCGCGGCTGACGTAGAGTGTCACCATCAGGTCGAGCGACCGCCTCATGCGGATATTGGAATCTCCAATCCGCGAACTGGTCGCCCACGATGACGAGGGGGGAAACCATGCGTTGGACGCGTCTGGCCAGAAATGCGCTGCTTGGCGTTTCGCTTCTGTGTTTCGGTTTGCCGGAGGCTGAGGCCCTTGAGATCTTCGCCCCGCCTGGCGTCGCAGCCCACATTGACGACGGCCTCATCACCCATGTGAGGGGCGTTCGTGGAGGCGGCGGGCATCGCGGCGGCGGGGGAATGCATCGCGGCGGCGGCGGTATGCATCGTGGCGGCGGCGGAATGCATCGCGGCGGCCGGGCGTATCGTGGCGGCGGCGCCCACCGCGGCGGCGGCGCTTACCGCGGCGGCGGAGCCTACCGTGGCGGCGGAGCCTACCGTGGGGGCGCCTACCGTGGGGGGGCTTATCGCGGAGGCGCCTACCGTGGAGGGGCATACCGAGGCGGCGCCTATCGCGTCGGCGGGGTTTATCGCTATGGCGGCTGGACTCGTCCCGGGTACGGCTGGGCGCCTGGCGGCGCCATCGCAGCCGGCGCAGCGCTGGGCTTCGTCAGCGCGGCGGCGGCAGCGTCTTGGGCCGGCGCCGCTCCAGGGCCGGGCCTGTGCTGGTTCTACACCGACCCGAGCCGGCAGCAGGGTTTCTGGGACGCCTGCCAGTAAGCTGGTAGGCTTTCGACCGGCTTAGCCTTGCACGAGCGAGGAGGAGCCGGTCTTGCGGCCGCGGGCGCCCCAAGGGACAACGATTAGCACGCGCCAGTTGGCTCTCATGGCGCAGTCCACGCGCTTTCGACCCGAACACGACTTGCGGGTCGGGGACATCGACACCGCCGAAGTGCTCTGCGTGATCCACTCATACGTGACAGGCCTATTGAACACTTTGTATATGTTTATTATTGTTGCTCTGACCCTACCTGCATTTGGATCGTTAATCGCGCGGCATCCCTTTGAAAAGTCTCGATTCCGACTCGTAAACCGCGCTTCGCCCAAACGCCTGCGCAAAGGTCGCGGCGAAAGGCTGGACAGCATCGCCGATCCCGCACAAGGTTATTTCCTCGCTTCCCCTTCCGGCGCCTCGCCCATGATCCCCAACACGCCTCGTCCCTTCGACTTCGATCTCGGCGAGAGCGCCTCGATGATCCGTGACAGCGCCCGGACCTTCGCCGAGAACGAGATCGCTCCGCGCGCCGCGCAAATCGACCGTGACAACGCGTTCCCACGCGACCTGTGGCCGAGGATGGGGGAACTAGGCCTGCACGGCGTCACCGCGCCCGAGGAATATGGCGGCCTAGGCTTGGGCTACCTCGCGCATTGCGTCGCGATGGAGGAAGTGTCGCGTGCCTCAGGGTCGGTCGGGCTGTCGTACGGGGCGCATTCGAACCTGTGCGTCAACCAGATCGTGCGCAACGGCAATGACGAGCAGAAGGCGCGCTATCTCCCCAAGCTCATTTCCGGCGAGCACGTTGGGGCGCTTGCGATGTCGGAGCCGAATGCAGGCTCAGACGTGGTGTCGATGACAACCCACGCGACCCGCAAGGGCGACCGCTTCGTGCTCAATGGCTCGAAGATGTGGATCACCAACGGTCCCGTTGCCGAGACATTCGTCATCTACGCCAAGACCGATCTTGCCGCCGGCGCGCGCGGCATCAGCGCCTTCATCGTCGAGCGCGGCATGAAGGGCTTTTCCCAAGGCATGAAGCTCGACAAGCTCGGCATGCGCGGCTCCGACACCGCCGAGCTCATATTCGCCGACTGCGAAGTGCCGGCGGAGAACGTGCTGGGCAAGGTCGGCAAGGGCGTCAACGTGCTGATGAGCGGCCTTGACTACGAGCGCGTGGTGCTGGCCGCCGGGCCGCTCGGTCTCATGCAGGCCGCGCTCGACGTCGTCCTTCCTTACGTCCATGAACGCAAGCAGTTCGGGCAGGCGATCGGGACGTTCCAATTGGTGCAGGGCAAGCTCGCCGATATGTACGTAACCATGAATGCAGCGAAGGCTTACGTCTATTCCGTCGCCAAGGCCTGCGACCGCGGCCAGACGACCCGGGAGGACGCGGCGGGCGCGATCCTCTATGCCGCTGAGCGCGCGACCCAGGCCACCCTCGACGCGATCCAAATCTTGGGCGGAAGCGGCTACACCAACGACTTTCCGCTCGGGCGCCTGCTGCGCGACGCCAAGCTTTACGAGATTGGCGCCGGCACGAGCGAAATCCGCCGCATGCTGATCGGCCGCGAGCTGTTCGAAAAGAGCGCTTGAGCGAAGGAGTCTCTCGTTCAGCCCGATCCCAGCGACAAATTGGCGCCCGTCTCTGAATCGAAGAGATGCATGTGCTCGGCATCGAAAAGGAACGGTCTTTTTTCGCCGATGCGCGAATCGTCTGAAGCGCTGACTCTGGCGATAATCCTGTGCGGTCCGCTTGAGGCGTCGACTAACGTTTCATGCCCGAGGTGTTGAAGGACATCGACGGTAAGAAGCGGGGCGTCGTGTGACTCCATGTTCCGCGAAACGGGGCGCAAAGCTTCCGGCCGCAAGCCGAGCATCACGTTGGCCTTTTGATAGGCGCTTAGGGCTCCGCGCAGCCGGTCCGGAATCGCGATCGTGAAACCGTTATCCGGATCGATCAATTTCGAACCATCGATCGCGAGTTCCAGAAAATTCATCGCAGGCGAGCCGATGAAGCCGGCAACAAACGTGTTGGCGGGCTTGTTGTAAACCTCCAGCGGGGAAGCGGCCTGTTGAATCAGACCGTCCTTCATTACCACGACCGTGTCGCCCATGGTCATCGCTTCGGACTGGTCGTGCGTGACATAGACCGTCGTCACACCGATTTCCTGGTGCATCTTGGTCAGGAAGCTTCGCGCTTCGATACGCAGCTTGGCGTCAAGGTTCGACAGCGGCTCGTCCATCAGAAAGACGCCGGGGCGCCGCACAAGCGCGCGAGCAAGCGCGACGCGTTGCCGCTGTCCGCCCGAAAGGGCTTTCGGCAGCCGGTCAAGCAACGAGTCGATTCGTAACCGATCGGCGACGCTGCGAACTTGCGAGTCGATTTCACTTTTTGCCTGCCGCCTGATCCTCATGCCGAAAGCGATGTTCTCGAACACCGTCATGTGAGGAAACAGCGCATAGGACTGGAAGACCATGGCGATGTCGCGGGCTTTCGGCGGCACGTCGGTCACGTCGCGGCCGCCAATCAGCAATTGGCCGCCCGAAATGGTCTCCAGCCCCGCGATCATGTTGAGGGTCGTTGTCTTGCCGCATCCGGACGGACCCACGAGCACCACAAACGAGCCGTCCGCGATTTCAAGATTGAGCTGCGGAATGACGACATGCGCGCCAAAGCGCTTCTCGATGTCGATGAGGGAAACATTGGCCATTCGCCCGCGCCTTTCTCGGCCCTTCAGCCCTTGACCGAGCCGACGAAATTGCCGCTGGAAATCCATCGGTAGGCGAAAATGAACAGGATCACGATCGGGATCTGAGAGATGACCAGGCCCGCCGAGGGCAGATTGAACGCGGAAATGTAGCGGTCGCTATTGAGCTTGAGCATGCCGACCGTGACCGGAAAGTTCGACTCGCTATTGAGGAACACGAGAGCGAATACGAACTCTTTCCAGATCGCGATAAAGTTCAGGGTGTAGCCAACGACGATGCCTGGGACCGCAAGCGGCAGGATCACCTTGGTGAAGATCTGGAAATCCGTCGCGCCCTCGATTTGCGCCGCCTTCTCGATGTCGCGAGGAATGGTGGTCATGAAGCCGCGCAAAATCAGGATCTGGGAGGGCATGCCATAAACGCCATGAACGATGATGAGGCCAATGCGGGTGTCGAACAGATGCAGCCAGCGCAGCATGTCGTAGAGAGGGATAAGCACCGTCTGTTGCGGCAGCATCAGCCCCGTCAACAGCAACGCGAATATGTATCGCTTGCCGGGCGGCTCGAACCGGCTCAGCGCGAACGCCGGCACAAGAGCGAGCCCCACCGCCAGCGCCGAACCGAGAACGGCATAGAGCAGGCTGTTTTGCATGAGCACGCCGAAATGGAGACCCTGCCAGACCTTCACATAAGGTTCGAAGGTCGGCGCGATCGGCAGCGCAAAAGGCCCGTTGAGGAACTCTTTGTTGGGCTTGATCGACGTCATCACCATGAGCGCCAGCGGACCAACCCAGATAGCCGCAAGCAGGAGCGCAAAGAGCGTCGCGAAAATCTTCGGCGCCGCGTAGCGAAGCCGGACGAGCGTCCGACCCGACAAGGCCGGGAGAGCGGGACTAGACATCGAAGGCGCCCTTGAACAGCTTGCCGAGAAGCAAAGCCGCGACGGCGATCGACAGCACGAGGATGGCGACGCTAACCGTCGCGCCGTAACCGAAGCGAGAGTTCCAGAAGCTCTCGAGATAGACGAGGTAACCTAGAACGTTGGTGCGGCCGAAGGGCGCTCCCCTCGTCATCACCGCGATGAGATCGAACGCCTTCAACGACTCGAAAAGGGTCAGCATCACGACCACGGCCGTCACCGGGCGAAGCTGCGGCAACGCGACGCGCAGCATCATGCGCAAATGGCCCGCGCCTTCGATCCTGCCCGCGTCGAACGTCTCCTTGGGCACATCGCCGATCCCGGCGAAATAGAAGATCATCGGCAGCCCGGTGAACGCCCACCCGCCCACGACCGCGAGCGTGTAAATAGCGATGCGATAGTCGCCGAACCACTCGCGGACCATGAACCCGAGGCCGAGAGCGCGCAGCACGGTGTCGAACGCGCCGAAAATCGGGTTGAGGATCAGGAGGAACATCAGTCCCACCGCGACGAGCGACATCGTCACCGGAAAGAATATGGCCGTTCGCAGGAGGGTCGGGAAATAGACTGCGCGGGCACGCATCGCGTAGGCGATGAGAAATCCGAGAACGACCGGGAAAGCGAGCGAAACCGCGAGCCACTTCAGATTGTTTTCGACCGCGATGTAGAAATATTTGTCACCGAGCATATAGGAATAATTGGCGAACCCGACGAACTTCTTGACCGGCGTCATGCCGTTCCATTCGAAGAAGCTCAAATAAATCGTGTAGAGGATTGGATAGCCGATAAAGCAGAGGAAAAGGACGACCGGCAGGACCAGTCCGAAAATCGTGACGAAGACGTGCTGGCGCGCGAAGGCGACGAAGGATGTTCGTTCGTCGCTCATCCGCGAAGCCATGCGATCCCCCATCGGGAAGCGCGGAGCGCTTGCAAGCAAGCCGCTCCCCGCTTTCCATGCCGATCTTTTAGCGCGCCCTCTGTTGAAGGATCGCAGAACTCAGCCCTTGTGGGGCCATTCGACTCCGGCCGAGGGTTTGTCGGAATTCAGGAACTCCGAGCGATCAGCTCTAGATCTTGCCCCGCACGCGCTGAGCCTCGGTCTCCGTCGCCTCCATGGCCTCCTCAGGCGATATCGCGCCGGCGAGCACGCCCTGAAGACCGTCGAGGAAGCGGTCAGAAATGGCGGGCGGCGTCCCGTGGTCGACATGCATGAACGTGTAGGATCCGGCGTCGGCCATGGCCTTGCCCAAACGCTGCTCCATCGGCGAGAGATGTGAGAGGTCAGTCGACGCGTTCGAGGCGAATGGCTTGTCGATCTCGAGTTTCTTCGCGGAGGCTTCCGGAGACACCATCCAGTTGACGAACTCGGCCGCCGCGTCCTTGTTCTTGCTCGCCGCATGGATCATCACGGTGTCCTCGTCGTAGATCGACATCACCGGCTTTTTGTCGCTCATCTTCGGGAAGGGGAACCAGTCAGTCGGCTCGGCGCAGCACTGCGCTTTGTCTCCACGGAAGCTGCCGAGAATGAATGACCCCATGTACCAGTAGAGCGCCTTGCCCTGCGCCCAGGGCACCTGCGCCGGCGCGAAATCGATCGAATTGAAGTCCTTTATGAACATGCCGTCGTCAGCGAGCTTCTTCATCATCGCGGTAATGTCGACGGCGCGAGGATCGGTCCAGGGGATCTTGTTGTCGATCAGGCCCTGATAGGCGTCGAGGCCGTATTTGTTGACCATCATGGCCGACCACATGAATTGCGCCGGCCACTTCTTCTGGTTGGACAGCATGAAAGGAGCGATGCCGGCCGCCTTGGCCTTGGCTGCGTTCGCCATCATCTCGTCCCAGGACGTGGGGACGGTGAGGCCGAGCTTGTCGTGCAGGTCCTTCCGGTACCAGACCACCGAGGCGCCGATCTCGGTCGGTACGAAGTAGGGTTTGCCATTGAACTGCGCCAGCGACACGCTCGCGGTGTTCAGTGATTTGTCCCAGCCGTATTTCTTGTAATAGTCCGTGAGATCGGCGGAGAACCCGGCTTTGACAATCTCGCCGGCGCGGCCGCCTTCCCACGAGTAGAAAATATCCGGCGGGTCGCTCGAGCTGATCTCTATCGTTTGCTTGGTCTTATACGTCTCGCCGTCGACGCTCGCGCCGGTCACGTGGATGCGGCCGCCATTCTTCTTGTTCCATTCGTCGATCAGGTAGTTGGCGTAGGTCTCCGACGTCGGCCACGCGGCGCGGTAGAAATAGTTGAGCTCGATCGGCGCCGCGTAGGCAGGGGTCAAGCCAATGGCGGTCGTCGCCGCTCCCGCGCCAACGAATGCGGTCGAGCGCAAAAAATTGCGCCGTGTAAGACGGTCTACGGGCGTGGACATTGACGTTTCCTCCTCGAATTTAGCGTCGCGAATTTTTTTGACGGTAGTCGAGCGAGCGCGGGTGAGAAGGCGTTAAACCCACCCGGCGCTGCAACGGCTTCGCCGATCGCGTTCAATTGAAGCCAGTTACTGTCATCCCGTCGGCGGAGGCTGTCAAGCAACGGCTTATCCAACCTCGACACCTCGCCAAGTTATCCTTTTCGCTGCTCTCTTCCGGTTTCACCAACGCATAATTGCGGTTGACCCGAGAGGATGAATGCGCCTTCAAAAATTGCGCCACACGGCGATCGCGACGCCATGCTGGGTGTTAGTCCTGACGGTCCAGACAGTCGAGAACAGGCCGACCTGCAGCGACCACTTGTCGTTGAGCGCATAGACCACGCTCGCCTCGACCACCGAGGAGCGCCAGGCTGGAAATGTCGGGTCGTTCGTCGACATGGACACCGTGGTGTATTCCTGGAGCATCAGCGTGATCTGGGGAGTGAACTTGAACCCGACCGTCAGGTCCCCATGCCATTCGTCCGGCGGGCCTTTTGTGCGCTGCCGATAGGCGACCTCCGCATCGAGAAAGCCTGGAACTGAGCCGAGCCAGGGGATTGAGTTCAGCGCGAAATTGCGGCCGGCGTTGAGGCGCGCCTCCCCTGCCCAACCGGTGTTTCCCTCTTGAGCCGGCGCGTTTAAATCATGAGCGCCCGGAATGAACACGGTCGCCTCGCCCGAGAAGATCCATTCGCCGGTCGACCAGAGCTTCTGCCTCAAGCCCAGGCCCGAATAGTCGAGGCCATTGTAGGTGTTCGGATTCGGCGGCCCGATCGCATAATGCTCGAACGCCGTCTCGCCATAAACGGTGAGGGTGTCTGTCAGGCCGTATTGAACATACGTCTGCGCGTCGAAGCGGCTTTGATTGGCGGGGGGATTGCCGCCCCAGGGCGGCCCGAATCCCGACCAGCCGTACAGGGTTTCGATGAGCTGGCCGCTCCCTTGCGGCAAGGTCCAGGCACCGCCAAACGCGGTCGCCGGCGCGCCGGCGATGAACGCGAGCGCGGCTGCAGCAGCCCACCAACGTTTCGGGCCGGCGCGATTCAAAAACGGGTTCCCCAACGCGAGCTACGCAGTCCTGCAAGGACTCGAAACAACCACAGAAAGAAGCGGCGCCTTTTCCGGTGCGTCAAGCGTAAATTGACGCCGTCAGCGTGAAAAACGTAATACACGCAACGGGTTGCGGGCGATATGCCGCTTGGAGACAACTCTCCCGTGAGACCTGCGACCGACCTGTCTAGGGAAATCGGGCCGCCTCAAGTGAGCCGGCAGTTGGCGCTTTCTCCCCGCTCGCACCCCGCCGCGCCCTCTGATACAAGGCCGCGTGTTCAATTCGCGCCTTGCCTCGCGCGCGTCGCTGCTTGCTCCCCATGATGCGCCGCCCGTCGAATGGGTCGTCACGTCCGGACTGACGCCATATTCCGGCGCCCTGGCGGAGATGGAGTCGCGCGTCGACGCGATCGCACGCGGAGCCGCGCCCGAGCGCGTGTGGCTCCTCGAGCATCCGCCGCTTTACACCGCAGGCACGAGCGCCAAAGAGAGCGACCTCGTCGACGCCCGCTTTCCCGTCCATCGCGCCGGGCGCGGAGGCCAATTCACCTACCACGGACCCGGACAGCGGGTCGCTTACGTCATGCTCGACCTCAAGCGCCGTCGCCCCGATGTGCGCGCCTATGTGCTCTCGCTCGAGCGTTGGCTGATCGAGACGCTGAAAGCGTTTGGCGTCGTGGGCGAGACGCGCGAAGCCCGTGTCGGCGTATGGGTTGCGCGGCCCGACAAGCCGGCTTCGCCCTTGGGCGAACCGGCCGAAGACAAGATCGCCGCCATCGGCGTGCGCGTGCGGCGCTGGGTGACGCTGCATGGCGTCGCGCTCAACGTCGATCCCGATCTCACCCATTTTTCCGGCATCGTCCCGTGCGGCATCGCCGACGCGCACTATGGCGTCACCAGTCTCGCCGACCTCGGCCACCCCGCCAGTATGGCGCAAGCGGACGTTGGCCTGCGGGCGGCGTTCGAAACAATGTTCGGCCCTACCTGCTCCGGCTAGCGAAGGCGGCGGTTGCCCGACCGACCGGCCGAAACTATAGGCCTGACATGGGTCTTCCAACTGGGCTTGCCGAGAGAAGCGGGCGAGCGTTCTGGGCGCGCCTCTACGCGCGACGGCGCCTGCTCAGCCATTTCGCGGCGCCGTTCGCGCCGCTGCATTACGCGCTGATCGGCGAGAGCCGGGGCTACCGCCCGAACGCCTTCTTCGATCCGAACTATTTCCGCGCCCGCGCGAACATCGCGCGCGACGCGACCCGAGGGTTGCTCGAGGCCTATCTTGCCCACCCCGAACCTGACGCGCCCTCCCCTTCCGCCGAATTCGACCATTGCTGGTACATGTCGCAGAATCCGGATTGGGCCCAAAGCCATCCCCATCCGCTTCTGCACTTTCTCGAACACGGACTGCGCGCCGGCAGGCGTCCGCGGGCGGATATCGATGTTGAATTCGTCCGCGACATCACGCGCGGGGTGAAACCGCGATCGCTTGAAGAAGCATCCTTCCGAGTGTTCGACCGCGCGCTCAGCGAAAGTGAGATGGGGCCGCCGCTCAATCGGCAGGAATTGCGAACGCGCCAGGATCGCTTCTATGCCGCTGGTCAATTGCGCATCGAACGCGAAGCGCCCCATTCGGATCGCAGCATCCTTGTCTTCGTCCAATGCGGAAAAGGGTTCGATGCGCCCTACCTTGAAGAGCCGCGTGCTTATGACGTTCTCCTCAACTACTACCACGAGAGCGACGTCCATCCGAAGGCCGACATTGCTGTCGTTCAGGCCGGAACCAAGACAACCTCCATACGACGCCTCATGGAGCTTAGGCCGGATCTGCTCTTGCGCTATCAGGCGGTCCTGTTTCTCGACGACGACGTCGAAATTGGCGCCGAAGACATCGAAGCTTTGTTCCGCGCAATGACAGCCGAGAAGCTCGACCTTGCGCAACCGGCGCTGACGGCGGATTCGGCCACAGCTTACGCGTTCCTGAAAAAGCCGTCCGCCAACGCCGGCGTGACGCGGCTGTCGTCAGTCGAGATCATGGCGCCGGCGCTCACGCGCCGCGCGCTCGGAAGCGCGAACTGGGCCTTCGCAGAATCGGTCAGCGGCTGGGGCAGCGACCTCCTTCTGGGACCGGCGGTGCGCTCCGCCTTTGGACCGAACAGCGTCGGGCTCATCGGCTCGGTCAGTGTTCGACACGCAGCGCCGGTCGATCTTGGCGCCGGCGCCTATTACGCATTTCTTCGCCGCTACGGCGTCGACCCTGGGCATGAGGCCAACCGGATCGCGGTCGACTTCGGCGTCGAACGCTTTTTACGGCCCCTCGGGCGGGCAGAACCGGGAGAAACTTGCCGCGCGCCTTAACCGGTCCGGAGCCATCCACTTGACAAGAGAGGCCTATCCTCGATCTTGGCGGATCAACGGGCGACAAAAACGACATGCGAAGGGCGCACGAGGCCAGACTTTACGCATTGACCACGGCGACCGCTTGCGGGCTGGCGCTGCTCGCTGGAATCGTGGGCGCGCCGACGCGGGTCATCATGCAGAATCTGGTCTTCGACCAGTATCAGCGCTGGAAGCCGCGCCCTTACGCATTCGACCAACCCGTCCGAATCGTCGCAATCGACGACGAATCGCTCAAGCGGCTCGGGCAGTGGCCGTGGCCACGTGAGCGTCTCGCCGCGCTTGTCGATGCGTTGAAGCGCGCCGGGGTCGCCTCGATTTCATTCGATTTCCTGTTCGCGGAAAAGGACCGCGGGGACGCCACGGCGCCGCCCGACAAGACGCCCGACGAAGCCTTTGCGCGGTCGATGGATGACACAGCCGTTGTCCTCGGCAGCTTCGTCACCGAGCTGCCCAATGGCGCCAACCCTTCCACCAAGGCGGGATTCGTCACCGCCGGCGACGACGCCGCCAAGTTCCTAACGCCATGGCCAGGCCTACTGTCGCCCGTGCCCGAATTGGCGCAGCACGCGGCTGGCGTCGGCTTCCTCAATTGGCGCCCGGACGCCGACCGGGTCGTGCGACGGGTGCCGCTCATCCTCAATGTGAATGGCGCCTTGCAACCGAGTCTCGCCATGGAAGCGCTTCGCACCGCGCAGGGCGCGTCGACCTATATCGTCAAGTCGTCGAACGCGAGCGGCGAGACCGCGTTCGGACAAGTCTACGGCGTGCTGGCGATTCGCAATGGCGACCTGACGATCCCAACTGAGGCCTCGGGAGACATCAGGGTCTATTTCGCACGATCTGACCCGCGCCGCACGATCCCGGCGTGGAAGGCGCTCGAACCGGGAGCGGATCTCAGCGACCTTCGCGGGGCGATCGTGTTCTTCGGCGCGTCCGCCGCGCTGCTCTCGGACATCGTCGCCACGCCGTTGTCGGCGGTGATGCCGGGCGTTGAAGCGCACGCCCAGATCGTCGAGCAGTTACTCAGCGGGCAAACGCTCAGGCGGCCGGATTGGGCGCCAAGCGCGGAATGGATGGCGACGGCTCTTATCTGCGCGGCGCTCGTGGTGACAACCTGGTTCCTGGGGCCCTACCTCGCGGCGCTCGCCTATGGGGCTGTGCTTGTCGCGATTGTCGCGGTGAGCTGGTTTGCGTTTTCCCGTCACGGAATTCTGATCGAGCCGACCTATCCGGCGTTTTCCGCCGCCGCGGTCTATTTTGCTGGAGTCTCCACGCTCTATGCGGTCAAGCGCCATCAGGAGCGCGAGATCCGTTCGGCCTTCGGCCGGTTCGTTTCGCCCGCGGTTGTCGCGCGCCTGGCGGAAAAGCCTGGCGCGCTCGAGCTCGGCGGCCTGCAGCGTGAACTGACGCTGCTCTTCTGCGACATCCGATCGTTTACGACCATCTCGGAGGGGCTCAACGCGTCGGAGCTCACCCATTTCCTCAACCAATATCTGACGCCGATGACCGACGCCATTCTCGACCGAGAGGGCACGATCGACAAATACATGGGCGACGCGATCATGGCGTTCTGGAACGCGCCGCTCGACGATCCCGATCATGCGTCGCATGCGGTTGAATTGGCGCTGAAGATGCGTGAGACGCTGGTCGGGTTGAACGACGGCTGGCGCAGCAACGCTGAGTCGGAGGGACGTTCGTTCAAGCCGGTGCGTTTCGGCATCGGGCTCAATTCAGGCGAATGCTGCGTCGGCAATCTGGGTTCGCTGCGCCGGTTCGACTATTCCGCAATCGGCGACGAAGTGAACGTCGCTTCGCGTCTCGAAGGCGCGTGCAAGATTTTTGAGGTCGATATCATTGGCAGCGAGACGGTCCGCTCCGAGGCGCCCGACTTCGCCTGGCTCGAGATCGATTCCGTGCTGGTCAAGGGCAAGACGCGCCCGGTTGGCCTCTATGCGCTGGCGGGGGATTCAGGGGTCGCCGCGAGCAACGAATTTACGGATTTAAGCCGTTTGCATGCGGCGATGCTGGCGGCGTACCGGAACCGAGACTTTGCGGGCGCAATTTCGATGGCGAAAGAAGCCTCGGCTCGCGCGCCCATCGCGGTGCGCGGACTCTATTCCTACAACTTGCGTCGGTTCACCCAATTGGCCGACAGTGCGCAGGACCCGGATTGGCTCCCGCTGATCGCGCTCGACGAAAAATAGCCGCCAGCGTTCGCCGTCCGCGCTGCGTTCGAATGAAATCGTCATCGCGAGGAGCCACAGGGCACAGCGGCCGCGCAACTTCTGCGCGGCCTGCCTTCCATCCCGACTACAGCTGCTTCGGCTGTTCCGTCTTGCTATTCGACGCGTGATAGCCGGCGGCCCCAGCGTCCGCCTCGCACATATAGGCGCCCTGCTTGGTCGTGCCGAACCAGCGGCTTCCCGAATAATGGTAGGTATGGGACTTGCCCTTGGTGTTGACCCAGACCACCGTATCGCCCGGGCAACGTCCCTTGGCTTGCATTTCCGTGCTAAATTCGCCAGCGCCAGTCGGGCGAGCGGCTTGCATGGGCTTTGGCTTCGTCTGGTAGGTTTGCATCGGGGCCGGCGCGATAGAAGCGGGAACGGAAACAGGATTAGCGACAGGAGCTGCGGCAGGCGCCGCGGCGCCTTCCTTCTGGACGCGGCATTGCTTCAGGAAGTCTGGCCATTTCATGCCGTTGGTAGTGTTGGCCTCCTTGGCGGCCTTCCACTCATCGCCGCACTGCTTCATGATGCTTTGCGCTTGGACAGGGCCGGTCGACGCCACACCCAGGGCGCCGGCAAACAAAAAGGCCGAAAGCGCGATCCTAAAAGATCTGCTGATCATACTTATTCCCTCCTCTATGGGCGCCCCGGCGACTTCGCCAGCTCACTCCAGCCCAAGCGAAACGCTGAGCTCATTCCCCCTCATGCCGCAGTTCCACTGAACCGAACATGAACATTTTATGATCGGCGATCGGACGCTCAGTAAAGCCATCCGGAGGCCAATGCTCTCCTCCCGCCCTGGTCACGCCGCGTCGGGCTGCCGGCCTTGAGCCTCGAGACGCTCGAAACAACGAAAGCTATGATGTCCACTAGACGAGAGAGGGCGAACGGCGCCCTCACAGCCGGGGCCCTGTCGCAAAACTGTCGCACCGATCGTTGAGAAGTCGCGCATCGCCGCCGTTTCGTTTCGGCGCGGGCGCCAATCAGAGGAAGCTGCCCCATGAGCGCGAAGAAACCGAGCGCGGATAAACAGGCTTCGGTCAGCGAGCTTCGGAAGCGCGTCAACGCCGAGATCCAGGATAATTTCGACGAGGACATCGAGCTCGAGCTTGAGGACGAAGAGCTCGCCACGCTCCTGTCGGAGAGCGAACATCTCCAATTGCACGATTCCTTGCCGCGGCGGCTCTATTTCAAGGAGCTGTTGCGTCTGCAGCGTGAGCTCATCAAGCTGCAGGACTGGGTTGTGTCCAAGAAGCTCAAGCTGGTCGTCATCTTCGAGGGACGCGACTCGGCGGGCAAGGGCGGGGCGATCAAGCGTGTGACGCAGCGTCTCAACCCGCGTGTCTGCCGAGCCGTGGCGCTGCCCGCGCCGACCGAGCGCGAGCGCACGCAATGGTACTTCCAGCGCTACATTGCGCACCTGCCGGCCGCCGGCGAGATCGTGCTGTTTGACCGCAGCTGGTACAACCGGGCCGGCGTCGAACGAGTGATGGGCTTCTGCACCGACGAGCAATACGAGGACTTCTTCCAATCCGTACCCGAGTTCGAGCGCCTGCTCGTGCGTTCGGGGATCGTGTTGGTCAAGTACTGGTTCTCGATCACCGACGACGAGCAACATATGCGCTTCCTGATGCGCATCAACGACCCGCTCAAGCAGTGGAAACTCTCGCCGATGGACCTCGAATCGCGGAGCCGTTGGGAAGCCTACACCCAGGCGAAGGAGATCATGCTCCAGCGCACCCACATCCCCGAGGCGCCGTGGTGGGTGATCGAAGCGGTAGACAAGAAGCGCGCTCGCCTCAATTGCATCGCCCACCTGTTGACCCGCGTGCCATACCAGGAAGTGACGCACCAAAAGCCGGTCCTGCCGGCGCGGGTGCACAACCCCGACTATCACCGCCACCCCGTCCCGCATGAGATGTACGTGCCGGATCACTATGCCAATCTGGCGGCCGAACTTGCTGACGCGATAGCCGCGGCGGCGAAATAGGCGGGCCGCGGGCTGGTGTGTACGCCCTGTCGCTGACCCGTGTCGGCCGCTCCCACGGCGACATTGTCGACAGGAGCCTCTGGCGCCGCGCGGCAGCGCGCCGGAAACCGGCCCGAGAACCTTTACTACGCCGAGCCCAATCGCCGCCGACGCCTCCCAACTTGCAGGGCGCCGATCACCGTCGCGCCCGCGATCATGAGGCTCCATGTGGCGGGCTCCGGCACGGCCAGGGTCAGCACGGAGTCGAACAAAAATCCATTATACGTGCCCGGCTTGAGGTTGAAACTCGCCGCGGGTGTTCCGTCATAGACCGCCGGGAGAAACGTGTCGGCGAACACGGGACTAAAGTCCGCCGGCGACGTCCCAGCTCCAAAGGCTCCCAATGCGCCGTCATTCAAGTCGCGGAAGGTAGCGGCATTAAACCCAGCGGCGTCATTAATTATCGCAAAAAAGATAGCGTCAGGATCGCCCGGAAGCTGGACGCCCCCATCGCTCTCAATTGTGAAGGTGTCCAGAAAGCGTCCCGACGCAGTCAATGTTGCGTGCAGCAATTCGGCCTTCGCTGCGGGCGCAACCATCAACGAGCCCATAAGGCAGGCCGCAAGAACACCAATCCCGTCCTGCCTTTCTTCTTCTTTTTAGGAGAGGACGCATCCTTAACCGAGTCTGTCGTAGCGAATAAACAGTTCATCTTGCGCATTGCCCGCCCCACCTTTCCGGGCGGCCTCAGGCGACCCCAGCCTTTGCGGAGCCGATCCGGCCCACCCCATCATGAACCGCGCAGTTAATCCGCGCACCGTGTGAAAGTAGAAAGAAAGAACAGAGGACAGAATAAGCAAACTCTCAACGGCATACACGGCGCGCCAAACTTTTGGAGAAGTCGTCGAAGAGGGCCAACTCAAATCATTGCGGCCCGAGCGCAGCGGCCGAAAAGGGCGACGAGACTCAAGCGAGCGCCGCTAACCTAGCTCTCAATCTAACGCTTGGAAGTCCCGGCTGTCTGCTTATCCGACCAGCACCGCATAGGCGCGCCCCCTCAGCTTCGAGCGCGCGGCGCGCAGCGGAGCGCGCGATCATGCCCGCCATTCCAGCCGGACGAATGGCGGCTCGTCTCCCACTTTCACAAATCCGATGCGCTCACAGAGTCTCAAGGACGCCCCATTCTGCGCCAGCACGTTGACACGTGCCGGCAGGCCGAGCCGCCGCGCCTCTTCGAGCGCCCGCATCATCAGGCGCGTCGCCAATCCGTGCCCCTGCGCTCGCAGCGTGAGCGCAATGTCGACATACGTGATGTAACGGTCCCCGACATCCGTGACGAGCAGCCCGACCGGCTCGCCCACAAACTCGACCACCTCCCACTGCGCCGTCGGATACTCGTGCCGATAGGTCGTCGTCATCGAGCGGTATTGCATGCGCAGCAAGACGTCCTTGGCCGCGACATCGACCGGCATCGCGGCCATGTCCGCCGTCTTCGTCGCCGCGAACAACGCATAAAGAAACGCCCGGTCGGTGTCGTCATCGCGCGCCGGCCGCAAGCTCAGCGCGTCGTCGGTAGGCGACACACTCATGCCGCCACCGCCGCTTGGCGTCTGCAGAGGCTCGACAACACCGTCACTCTCCTGCACTTTCGGATGTTCTCGGAAAGGAGGACAGAGCGACATGACCGATGAAGCAAACGCCGAAACCTTCGCGCTGTACATCGGCAAGGCGGTATCGCCAAGCGATGGGCCGACGCTCACGCTGGCGGCAGTCGACCGGCACAAATCCTCCACGCCCGGCGGCGGCTTCACTCTGCTGCTGCGCGGCGCGCCGACCCCGATCGCGCCGGAAGGCATGCATCGCATCACTCTCGAGGGCGGCGCGAGCTTCGACCTCTACCTCATTCCCATCCACACGCCGTCTCGCGATCATCAGGACTATCAGATCGTCTTCAATTGATCGCGGTCCGGTTGCGCGGCTTCAATTGCGCGACGGAAAGATTCCTTGGAGTGCGATGCAATAGTTCAATGCAAGGATCGGCATGCGGTTCTCATGCGGCTGGCCGCCAGTGGGCGCAAGCGACCCCATTGGGATCGTCGGCGGTGCGGAACTGTAGATGTTCACCGGAGGCGAACCCGCCTCGCTGGCGTAGCCGCTTCCCAAGCCGACCGCGTTGCTCGGCACGTTCGCGCCGCCCGTCTGGCCGTTGACCGTTGCACTGATCGAATGGGTGTGGCCGCCGGCCGCCATCTCGCTCAGGGTCAGGGTATGGGATTCTTCCCCGCCGGTTTGCCCGAGACTATAGTTGTCGAGACCCTGCCCCTGCCCAAATGCATCGGCGATGCGCCCGCGTAGAACCGGCAGCGCGAAAGTCGTTGTGCCGTTCCCGCCGTAGGTTGTGCCAAGCAGTGAGAACAGCGCCTGGTTCTGGGTTATCGGCAGCACCTGACCGGCGCAGAACGCCCACCCCTTCGGCGCAAAATTGAACGCAAAGGCTTCGATCTCACCAAGGAACGGCTGCGCCATCGTCTCGTTCTCCCCCGCGCGCCATGGCGCCGCGGTTCAATCGGCTAACTGCGCGGTGGGAAGACCCCCTGCAGCGCGATGCACCAGTTCAGCGTCAGATAGGGCTGCAGGTTGTTGTGGACCGCGCCGCTGAGAGTCGCCGGAACGACCTGGCCGGCAGCCAGGCTCACTTTGGCGGTCCCGGGAGCGGTATAAGTATTGACCGCAGAGCCGCCCCGCCCGGTTGACTTCCCTTCGGCGGGAAGGGCGCCATTCGGCGCATTGGTCGTGGCGGCCGTGGCGAAAGCCGGGAAGGCGTGAGAATGGGCGGGGCTGGTCGCCGTGGTCAGCGTCACCACTTCCACGCCCTGCTTGCCGCCGATACTGTAGCTCGACAGCCCCGGCCCCTGGCCCTGCCCGATCGGGACGCGACCGCGCAGGTCCGGCAGGGCGAAATTCGACGTGCCGTTGCCGCCGAACTGCACGCCCAAAAGAGAGAACAACGCGGGGTTCTGATTGATCGGCAGCAATTGGCCCTGGCAGAGCGCCCAACCAACCGGGGCAAAATTGCACGGAAACAGCGTGATCTGGCCGACAAAAGGATTCGCCATCTATTCCGCTCCTGCCTCGATGCCGCCGGCTCGTCAGTTCTGCGACGGGAAAATTCCCTCGAGCGCAATGATGTAGTTGATCGCCAAGCTCGGCTGCCGATTCTCGTGTGCGCCGCCGCCGCCCGGGGCGGGCGCGACCGTGCTGCCGACCAGTTGGGCCGCCGTTCCGGCGGTGGCATAGAGCGGCGTCGCCGCCGCGGGCGTGCCAAGAACGACCCCCGAACCCGGTGTCGGGGTCGTCGCCGTCGCCGCCGCCTGAAGCGCATGCGTATGGCTGGCGAACTGATTGGCGGTGAGCGTGACCGACTCGACACCGCCGGGCTGGCCCAGCGTGTAAGGGTGCAGCCCTGACCCCTGGCCCATGCCCAGCGCCGCCCGCCCGCGCAGGTCGGGCAGGCCGAATGTGGACTGGCCGTCACCGCCATAGGTCGTGCCGATAAGCTGGAACAGCTCCGTGTTCTGGCTGATCGGCAGCAATTGGCCTTGGCAGAGCGCCCAACCAATCGGGGCAAAATTGAACCCGACTGCGATCACCTGGCCGACAAACGGCTCGCTCATGTGCGCTTGCTCCCCAGCTCTAAACGCGTAGGCTTGATTAGGCGTACTTATTCGATGTGCGCCGCCCTGCCGTGGCCGCCCATGCGCCGATATCCCATGAACCCGAGCCCCGCGAAGCCCAGCAGCATCATCGCCCAGGTCGACGGCTCGGGGACGACGGGAGTGTTGCCTTGGGTCGTGACATCGAGGACGAGCGTGCTGCCAACGGCCGGAGAATCGTCCGCCAAATTCACGTCGATCGAAGTGGCGGTGAATGTGAGGGACACCGGCAGGAAATCGACGGAGCTACCCGAGTCCACGGTGACATCGGTGATTGGCAGGCCGCCCGCGAAAGTGCAGGCGAAACCGCTGAAGACGTCGCTGCAGGGCAAATTCCCCGTGCTGCAGAACGGGCTCGCGAAGTTGTTGACGATGGTGATCGTGTTGGCGGAGGTCTAAGTCGTCGTGGCCGTGAGGAAGTCCTCGACGAACGCAACCGGGACGACGGGGAGCGGGTCGTTCGTAGGCCCGCCTGGGGTGTCATAGTCCATGAGGTTGCAGGTCGCGTTGGTTTGCGGATCGCAGACCCCCGGTGGCGAGTTGGCTCCGCCAAACCAAGAATTGGCCGTCACAGTCGAGCCAGCCAACCCCTGCGCCGGCGCGCTCGTCGCGCCAGCCAAGCCGAAAAACAGGAGACTCGCGACAGCGAACAGGCTCTTCGAGCGCATGAACATCTCCCCCTCAATGTCGAACCACCGCCCGTCCTGGCGTGGCCCGCTCAAGCTACAACGAAAGATTTTTCAAACGTTAGAAGGACTCGCCCGCGTCCAACTTCTCGAGACCACAAACCGGCGAGAAGAGCCGTGACAATACTGGCAGACTTTATTGTGCGACACCACTCTCCTTGCGTCAAGGCAACCAGGGCGAGGTTTTGCGTTGTCAGCCCTCCCCCAATGTGTTGGCCGTAGCCGTCAAATCTCGATCTCCCGGCCGATCTCGACCACCTGGTCGCAAGGCAATTCGAGAGTGTCGCTGAGCCGCTCCGCGTTGCGGCCCATCGCCGCGAACAACACCTCCTGCCAGCGCGCCATGCCCTTCCCGTTCTCACGCGGGATGACGGTTTCGTGGCCGACATAATAGGTGACGTCGTCGAGGTCGATCCGGGCGCCCTTCGCCTTGCATTCCGCCAGGATGGCGTGAATGTCGGGACGCTCCATGAAGCCGCGCCGCGCCTCCGCCCGCCAGAAATTGTCGTCGATGCGCTCGAGGATCAACCGCTCCTCGGGATCGGTCCGCGGCACGGAGAGGACGGTCAAGGTCAGCGCCACCACGTATTCATGCAGCGCCCGATTCTGGCGCACGTGCCAGGCCAGGACCGGCGGTGTCTGATCCTTGACGCGGCTGAAGAACACGGCCGTGCCAGGCACGCGCGCGACCTCTCCCGCGTGCAGCTTTTCGAGAAGCGAGGCGAGCGGCGTCAGTCCCGCTTCGACGCTGCGCTGGACCTCCACCGCGCCGCGGCGCCAGATCCACATCACGCCATAGACCAGCGAAGCCAGCAGCAGCGGAACCCAGCCGCCCTCGATGACCTTGGCCAGATTGGCGGCGAGAAACGCGCCGTCGACAATGACGAAAAGTCCTGCGACCGCGCCCGCGGCCCATACCGGCCAATTCCAGATCTCGCGCATGGCGATGAACAACAGCACGCTCGTCATCAGCATCGTCGCCGAGACCGCGATGCCGTAGGCGGCCGCGAGATTTCCCGACTTGCCGAAACCGATCGTCAGGCCGAGCGTCACGATCATGAGCAGCCAATTGACCACGCCGACATAGATCTGGCCGTAACCCTCTTCCGAAGTCTGGATGATGCGAATGCGCGGCAGCCAACCGAGCTGCATCGCCTGGCGAGTCATCGAATAGGCCCCGGTGATGATCGCCTGGCTGGCGATCACGGTGGCGATTGTCGCCAGTACGATCAGCGGCGTCAGAAGGAGCGGGGGACAGAGGCGGTAGAAGATGTTGCCTTCCGTCGGAGCGCCGGCGAGCACGATGGCGGCCTGTCCGGCATAATTGAGGATGAGGGCCGGAAAAACGATCAGGCTCCACGACAGGCGGATCGGTTTCGGCCCGAAATGGCCCATGTCGGCGTAAAGCGCCTCCGCTCCTGTTACGCAGAGAAACACGCCGCCCAGCACGAGGAACCCCTGAAAACCGCTCCCCGTTAGATAGTCGAAGCCGTAAAGCGGATTGATCGCCGCGATAACGGAGGGGTGCTGGATGATTCCATGGACGCCCAGCGCCGCTATGACGACGAACCAAGTCAGCATGATCGGGCCGAACGCTCGCCCGATCGCCGCCGTCCCGAACGGCTGGATCGCAAACAGCCCCAGCAGAATCGCCGACGCCGCGGGCAACACGTAGCTTTGCAAGCTCGGGGCGATCTGCTCCACGCCCTCGAGCGCCGACAGCACCGAAATCGCTGGCGTGATCGCGCCGTCGCCGTAGATGAGCGCCGCCCCGAACAACCCGGCGACGACGATGAGCGGCCGTTGATGCCGCTTCACGCCGAGCAGGGTCATCAACGCGATGATGCCGCCCTCGCCATCATTGTCGATGCGCATGGCGATGTTGACGTACTTGACCGTCGTGATGAGGAACAGCGTCCAGACAATGAGCGAGAGCGCGCCCAAAGTCGCCGCCCTGTCGGGATGCGGCCCCGTATAGTCGAGCACCGTCTTCAGTGTGTAGAGCGGGCTCGTGCCGATGTCGCCGAACACCACGCCGAGCGCCGCGAAGCCGGCAAGGCCCAGTCGCCGGACCGATTGCGGCTCGGCGCCGGTTGCTTCGATCGACATCTCGTTCTCCACTCGACCGTCGGGCGCGGGTTTCCCCCGCATGTCCCTCGATAGGGGGCCGCTGAAACAGATTGGTGACGCTCGCGGGCTCTCTCTCTCGGCAACGTCCGATGGCCGATCGCCGGCCAAGGTTACCCACCGTCAACGTTAACGAATTTTGGCGGCCGAGCGCGACCGAATCGATAAAATTCAATCTATTTTGTTTCGTGCCCGCCAAGCTGCGATGGCGATAGTGTCCCCATCAACCTGGCGGACAACCCAATGCTCTCTCGGCTCCTTCGCTTCCTGACCGCGGCAGTGATCTTCGGCATCGCCTGGAGCACTTTCGTCGAAGCCTCCGAACCGGGCCTGCCGCAGGCCACGCGCGCGCCCGTCGGCGGCGAAGCCTCAATTCCCTACGGCTGGGTCGACTTCTGCAATCGCCACAGCGAAGAATGCACGCTGGGCAAGCTCAAGCCCATGGATGTGCGCCTGACCAAGCAGAGCTGGAAGGTTCTGAACGAGATCAACAACAAGGCGAACAACGCCATCGAGCCAATCAGCAACTTCGACCATTGGGGAACGACGCTCGACCATTGGGACTATCCGGTCGACGGCAAGGGCGACTGCAAGATCTATGCTTTGTTCAAGCGCAAGCTGCTCGTCGACCGCGGCTTCCCGCGCCAGGCCCTGTTGATGACGATCGTTCGCGACCTCAATGGCGAGGGCCATGCGGTGCTCACCGTCAAAACCGACCACGGCGACTTCGTGCTCGACAATCTGTCGGATGAGATCCGCCCGTGGACCGCCACCGGCTACCAGTTCTACAAGCGCCAGGCCCAGGACGACCCGAATGTATGGCTCAGCCTCGGCGGCGCGACCGGGTCCGCGCCGGGAACGGCCGCGTCGAATTAAGAGCCGCGGCGGGCGGGCGGGCCGCCCTTCTGAGACGCACCGGATTGGACCGCGGGTCGAAACTCAGTCGCTGCTTCCGATATTTACCGGACGTCGCGGGCCATGGCCCCTCGACGCCTCTGTTCGGTTGGAAGCGGTCGTCCGAGTCCCCGGTGGGTAGTGTAGCCGGAGGTTCTGGTGCAAAGATCAGAAGCCGAGCCTATTTCGCGGCCGCGTAACTTTTGGTGAAGCTGACTTGCATGTTGAGCGTGGACGAACTCTTCAAAGGGCGCCACTTCGATCGGGAGATCGTTGTCCTCTGTGTCCGCTGGTATCTGCGATACAAACTCAGCTTTCGCGATCAGCCGCACCAGATTGTAGGCGGTTGCCGCGAAGATGAAGGCCCATCCGACGCGCTCGCGGCCGCGGAACTTGGTTCGATCCTGGCCTGCGACCGTCTTGATCCAGCCGAAAGCTTCCTCGATCCGCTTGCGGATGCGTTGGCTTACGCCATAGCCCACGTGCCGCGTCGTGCGGTTGTCGATCGCCGAAGAGCGGCCGTTCGTGTTCTGCACCACGTGCGGCGTCGCGTTCATCGAACGCAGTTCATTCACGAAGTCCTCGGCGTCGTAGGCCTTGTCGGCGCCAAGCGTGATCGGTCTCGGCCGGTCGGCCCGCGGCTCGATCATGTGCAGCGCCGCGATCCGCTCGGCATGGCCGTTGGCCTCGGTCAGACAGGCGTCGACGACGAGGCCGTTGCGGTTCTCCATCAACGCGTGGCCCATGAAGCAGAGCTTGGCCTCCTTGCCGGGCCCCTTGCGATAAAGCCGCGCCTCCGGATCGGTCGTCGAAGCGTGCGTCTTGTTTGAGCGCTTCTGGCCGTGGAAATCCGCTTCGCGGTTCCTCCCGCCGCCTGCCGTCGGAGGATCGCCCGAGCCGTCCTTCGGCCGAAAGCTCTTCATCGACGCCCACGCCTCGACCAGCGTGCCGTCGACCGAGAAATGATCCGTGCTGAGCAAACGCTTCACCTGCGGCTGCGACAGCACCGCGCTCAAGAGCTTGGCCGCGACGTCGCCCTCAAGGAGCCGCTCGCGGTTCTTGGAGAACGTCGAGTGGTCCCAGGCCGTGTCATCAACGCCAAGGCCGACGAACCAGCGAAACAGCAGGTCGAACTCCAGCCGCTCCATCAACTGCCGCTCCGAGCGGATCGAATAGAACGCTTGCAACAACATCGCCCGCAGCAGCTTCTCGGGCGGGATCGACGGTCGACCCGTCCGGGCGTAGCGCGCCGAGAACTCGCCCGAAAGCCCTCCAAGCGCCTCGTTCACGATCACACCAATCGTCCGCAGTGGGTGGCCCTTGCCGACCCGCGCTTCCAGATCGACGTAGCTGAACAGCGACCCCGACCGCTCGTCCCCGCCCCGCATCCATTCGCCTCCGCCAAAGCCATGGCGAAGGAATCACAGCACGAGCCCGCTGGCCAGAGACTTCTTCAACACCCTGCTAGTGCCCCGCAATCTCACGCCCGACGGTGTCTGCGGACCGTATACGATCGCCTACATCAAGAGCTTCCAGAACCAGGGGTCGCTCGCATATGCGCCAGGCTCCCCGATTCGAATGATCGAGGATGGGATGGTCTCGCCGGTCAAAAAAGGGGTTCCGTGGAGTATGGGAGGACATGCCCTCACAATAGTCCGAATGAACAAAGTTTACGTCGAGCTTTTAGGACCGAATGCGCATGTTGACGCCGCCCAGTGGTTTCTGATGCCCTCCGAGTTTCGAACCGCGCTGTTCATGGAATAGGAGAGTGTCGACCAAAGGGGCCCGCAGCGTCACGCCCGCGCGCCGATTTAATCTTTGCCGAAGCTGAGGTCTCGATATATCCAGAGCGATACGGCGGCGTGCAAATCCTTGGGCAGGGACGTGTGAAAAGACTGGGAATCGCGCTACTCGCGGCAGCCTTCGCCAGCTTGGCCCATGCGGCCGACCTGCCGACGACAAAGCCCGCCGACGCGAAGCCCGAAAAGCCGCCCTGTTTCAGCAGTCTCTGGAACTATCTCAAGTCCTCGGTTCGGGACTGCCCGCTGAGCGTCGGCCCGCTTACCCTCTATGGCACGCTCGATGGCGGCTTCGGCTATGAGCAATGGGGCGCGCATGTCGGCAGATACGCGGACAAGCCCAATTACGCCATCCAAAGAAACAGCGGCGATACGCACTGGTTATGGTCGCCGAACGGGCTCAGCACCTCGACCATCGGCGTCCGCTTGTCGCAAAAAATTGGCGACAATTGGGGGATTGTCGGCGCCGTCGAAGCCGGGTTCAATCCCTACTCGCTCCGTTTGGTCAACGGACCGCACTCGCAAGCCGACAACAATCTCCTGACCATGCCCTTCCAGAGGACCGCGTTTGATTCTGCGCGGGCCGGGACATGGGACAACGGGCAGGCCTTCGTCGGCATAAGCAATCCTAAATACGGGACCCTGACCTTCGGCCGAACGACTCTATTGTCTACGTCGGCGCTCAGCGCCTACGATCCCGTGACTTCGGTTGCGTTTTCCCAACTGGGCTTCACCGCGCTGTATGCCACGTTCGGCGCCAGTTCGACTTCGCGCATCAACACGGCGTTCACCTATCGCTTGAATTACCAAGGCTTCCGCGTAGCGGCTCAGGCGCAAGTGGGCGGCTACGACCAGGACAACGCGACGACTGAGCAATATCAGGCGCAGATCGGAACCGATTTCAACGGCTTCTCGTTCGACGCAATTGCCGGATATGCGAAGAACGCGCTGACCTTCCAGAGCTTTGCCGGGGCGACCCTGCCAGCCGGATATGATCCGAACTCCATTGTCCGCGCGACGGCCAAGAATACGGGCGGCGTCGAGTTGCTTGGCCGCTACCAGTGGGAAAAGTTCAAATTTTACGCCGGATATATTTACTCGCTCTCTGTCAATCCGAGCAATCCGAACTATCCGTATGGCGTGTCTTCGATTGCGCCAGGAATCGTGGTTCCTCCCGGCTCCGTGACCGTCAACGCTTATACGGTTCCGCGCAATCTCAACACAGTATGGACCGGATTGCGCTATTCGGTGTGGTCCAATCTTGACCTCGCAGGAGGCGTCTACTGGGAATCCCAGAACGACTTCCTGGCTGCGCCGGCCGTCTGCACCGGGTCGGGATCAGCGACCAGCAATTCTCGATGCGCCGGCGGCCGCTATTCCTACTCGTTCCTGGCGGACTACAGGCCTATTCCACGCGTAAACCTGTACGCCGGCATTCTGATTTCGAATGTCTACGGCGGCGTTGCGAGCGGCTTTCTACACACGGAAAACGTCGCGCCGACCGTCGGCATGCGCGTTCGCTTCTGACCCGCGCTTAGCCGGGGTTACCGCCTATGCAGCCCTTGTTGCAATCGTCCGGATCGCGGCTAAGCCCGTTCTCGTCGCCATCTCCCGGGGCGGCATAGGGCTTGAACATCTCGTTTGTCTGCGGCGGCACACTCTCGACCGGTTCGCCCGGCCGCTGCGCGACCGGCGCCATAGCCGGGCCGTGCGCCAGAGTGTGGTGGCGAACCGTGTGATGGGCCCGGTAATGGTGATGGACAATCGGCTGCTCGGTCTGCGCGTAGGCGGCGCGCGAACCTAGGAGCGCTGTGGCGAGCGCGAGTGCGATGCCGGCCGCTGTCTTCACTTCACCCGCCCTTGCGAGGCGCACGTTGCCCAGAGTGTACGCTACTAGATGGTCATTTCCGACGTAAATAAAATGTCGCGTAAATTGCGCCGGTTAAGATATTTTCTAAGCCGAGCGCGAGGGAGACACCCAGCGCTCTAGACTTCCATCGGTCACCCCTGACGCGAGGCGGGTGGCTCGCAAGACGAAGCAGGTCTGGGATTCGACCCAGTCCGCCGACAACCTGTTCCTCGTGAGGGCGAGGGAGGGATCACCCTCACAAGGAATTTTCACCCGCCTCGCGACCCCCGGTGAAGGGGCCGATCATCGCACCTGATGACCGTTCTAGTCCCGAATTTGCTGGCTAGCCAAACGCGGGCTGTGTACCACAGCATATAACGCCCGGCGAGTCCTCCTGGCAAAGATGGGGAGCCGGGGGCCGGGGTCCGCGTTCGGAGCTAAGGGAAAATCGTCCATGAGACTGACCGCGCTTGCAGCCGCGCTCGTAGCGTTTCTGACTTCGCTCGCGGCGCCGGCGGTCGCGGATGTGACCCATGTCGCCGTCGCCGCCAACTTCACCGAGCCGGCGAGAGAAATCGCCGCTCTGTTCAAGCAGAAGACTGGCCATGAGGCGGTGCTGATCTTCGGCGCCTCGGGGGCCTTCTACACTCAGATCACGCATAGTGCGCCGTTCGAAGTGTTTCTCTCGGCGGACGAGAACCGCCCGAAGATGGCGATCGACAATGGGTTCGCGGTCCCCGACAGCCGGTTCACCTATGCAATCGGCAAGCTCGTGCTGTGGAGCCGGGTCATCGACGTGACGAACGGCGAGGCGGCGCTGAAGGCAGGGAACTTTCAGAAACTCTCGATCGCCAATCCGGTCGCCGCGCCCTATGGGACCGCCGCCGTTGAAACGATGAAGTCGCTAGGTGTCTACGATGCGTTGAAGTCGAAGATCGTCCAAGGCAACAGCATCGCGCAGGCGTTTCAGTTCGTCGACACGAGGAATGCGGAACTGGGCTTCGTTGCGCTGGCCCAACTTCATGGGGTGAAGGAGGGGACGCGGTGGGAAGTTCCACTCAAACTTCACACGCCGATCCGTCAGGACGCCGTGCTCTTGAAGAACGGCGCCAATAGCGAGGCGTCGAAGGCCTTCCTGGCGTTCCTCAAGGGGCCGGAAGCGCGCGCGATCATCGAACAGTTCGGTTACGCGCTGCCATAAGCGCGCCATGCTCGGCATGCCCGACGAAATCTGGGTTCCGATCAGGCTCACGATCGAACTCGCGACCATCTCGACGCTCGCGCTGCTCGTCGTCGCGACCCCGCTCGCCTGGTGGCTCGCGCGTTCGAAGGCCTGGTTCAAAGAGGGCGCCGCCGCCATCGTCTCGCTGCCGATGGTGCTGCCTCCGACCGTGCTCGGCTTCTATCTCCTGATCGCGCTCGGTCCCGACGGGCCGGGCGGCCTGATCGCCTCTCTGTGGGGCGGGCGGACGCTCGCCTTCACCTTCACCGGCCTCGTCATCGGCTCGATCCTCTCGTCGATGCCGTTCGTCGTGCAGCCGATCCGCAACGCCTTCGCCGCCGTCGGCGACCGGCCGCTCGAAGTCGCATCAACGCTCCGCGCCTCGCCTCGCCGCGCCTTCTGGACCGTCGCGTTGCCGCTCGCGAGCCCCGGTCTGCTGACTGGCGCGGTGCTCGGCTTCGCCCATACGGTCGGCGAGTTCGGCGTCATCCTCATGATCGGCGGCAACATCCCCGGCCGCACCCGAGTTATGTCGACCGCGATCTTCGACTTTGTCGAGACGATGCGGTGGCGCGAGGCCAACCTTCTCGCGGGCGGCATGGTCGCTTTCGCCTTCGTGGTTATCCTGGCGATGACCCTGCTCGAGAAGCGTTTCACGCGGGCGGGCGCGTGAACGAGCGTCCCGCGATCCGGGCGCAGTTTCGCGGCACGATCGGCAAGTTCGCGCTCGATGCTGGCTTCACCGCGCCGGCCAAGGGCGTGACGGCTCTGTTCGGCCCATCCGGCTGCGGCAAGACCACCGTCCTGCGCTGCCTCGCGGGTCTTCTCCGCATCAACGGCGTTTGCGAGATCGACGGCGAAGTGTGGCAGCATGAAAACGGCGCGTTCCTGCCGACACACAAGCGCCCGCTCGGATACGTCTTCCAGGAAGCCAGCCTGTTCCAGCACCTCTCCGTGCGCCGCAATCTTCTGTTCGGCGCGCCGCGCCATGACAGCGGGGGGACCAAAGGCGGGATCGTCTTTGACGAAGTGATCGAGCTGCTCGGCATTGCGAAGCTCCTCGACCGCAGCCCGCGCAATCTTTCGGGCGGCGAGCGGCAGCGGGTCGCGATCGGACGCGCCCTTCTGTCGCAGCCGAAGCTTTTGTTGATGGACGAACCGCTCTCGGCGCTCGACCGCGCGACCAAGAACGAGATCCTGCCGTTCCTCGAGCGGTTGCGCGATCATCTCAATCTGCCCGTCGTCTACATCACGCACGACATCGCCGAGGTCGAGCGCCTCGCCGATCAGATAGTGTTGATGGAAAAGGGACATGTGATTGGCGCGGGGCCGCTTGAAGACTTGCAGAGCGACCCGTCCTTGCCGCTTGCGGCTGCGCGCGACGCAGCGGTGAGTTTCAACGGAATCGTCCAGGCGAGCGAAGAAGCCTATGGCCTCGTCACCCTCCAAGTTCGCGGGGGATCGCTGACCGCGCCGGCGCCCGCAGCGCCAGTCGGCGAGCGGCGGCGCATCCGCGTTATTGCAAGCGACGTGAGCCTCACGCGCGAAGCGCCCGGTCGGAGCTCGATCCTCAATGTGCTTCCGGCACGCATCGTGTCGATGAAGCCGCTCGACACAAACGAGGTTGTGGTCGTCGTCGCCCTCGGAGAAGACGGGAGCGGCGCGCGGCTGCTATCGCGCATGATGCGAAAGTCCTGGGGAGAGCTCGGCCTCGCGGAAGGCATGAATGTCTATGCTCAAGTCAAGGCGGTCGCGCTTGCGGCGGGGCGCGGTGAGTTGGGCTGACAGGCTAAAGCTGCCGCCCTCAATCCGCTTACGCTTAACCCTCTCAAAGCGCGGAGCGTTATAGCCAACGCGAGCGCTTGCCGCTGCGCGGTGAATCGCCCAAATTGTGCGCCCAACCTCATGGCCCTTCAGCGGTCGTGCGCGGCGCCGTCGCCGTCACGCTCTAAGCATTGGAAACAACGACAAGACCATGCCAACAATGAACCGGCGGGAAACCCTGAAGTCCGCCCTCGCCGCCGGCCTTGCAGTCGCGGCGGGCGGGAAATTATCCCCCGTCGCAGCAAGCGAGAGGGTCAACCTGCCGTTCGGCAACGGCGAGCGTCCTCTCGTCGCTTATCCGGGCAAACGCCCGCTTATCGTCCTGACAGCCCGTCCGCCGCAATTGGAGACGCCGTTCAGCGTGTTCGACGAGGGCGTATTCACGCCAAACGACGCGTTCTTCGTTCGCTATCATTTGGCCGGCATCCCGCTGAAGATTGATCCGGACGCGTTTCGCCTGACCATTCAGGGCAACGTCGACGCGCCATTGTCGTTGTCTGTCGCGGAACTCAAAAGCGGTTTCGAGCCGGTCGAACTTGCGGCGGTCAATCAATGTTCGGGCAACAGCCGCGGGTTTTTCGAGCCGCGCGTCGCCGGGGGTCAGCTCGCCAATGGCGCCATGGGCAATGCGCGATGGAAAGGCGTGCCGCTCAAAGCGCTCCTCGCCAAGGCCGGCGTGCAAGCCGGCGCCGTTCAGGTCTCCTTCCAGGGCCTGGACAGGCCGGTGCTGCCGGAGACGCCAACGTTCATGAAGGCGCTGGACCTCGACCATGCGCTCGACGGTGAAGTGATGATCGCCTACTCGATGAATGGAGAGAACCTGCCCTGGCTGAACGGATTCCCGATCCGCCTGATCGTGCCTGGCTGCTACGGCACTTACTGGGTCAAGCACCTGAACGAAATCAGGGTGCTCGACGCGCCGCTCGACAGCTTCTGGATGAAGACCGCGTACCGCATTCCCAACAACGCGTGCGCCTGCACCGAGCCCGGAAAAGCGCCGACAAGCACGGTCCCGATCGGCCGGTTCAACGTCCGTTCCTTCCTGACCAACATCGCCGAGGGCGCGGCGGTCAAGGCCGGCGGAAGCGTCAATCTGCGCGGCATCGCCTTCGACGGCGGCTATGGCGTCTCCGACGTTGCGGTCTCCGCCGACGACGGCAAGACCTGGACGGAAGCGGCGCTCGGCGAGGACCTCGGCAAGTATTCGTTCCGCGAATGGAAGGCCAATGTCTCGCTTGAACCCGGCAAGCACCGCCTGATGGTTCGCGCCGCCAATCGGATCGGGCAGTCGCAGCCGCTTCAACCGCTCTGGAACCCGTCCGGCTACATGCGCAATGTCGTCGAAGTCACCAACGTGATCGCCGCGTGATGGCGATGAAGCGCCACGCGATTGCGCTCGTCTTCGCGCTCACTGCTTCGTCAGCACCCGCCGAGCCGATGGTCTATCAATTGCCCCCCGAGACGTCGGAACTGAAGCCCGGTCCAGGCGTCGAAACCGCGGCTCTTTGCCAGGCGTGTCATTCCGCCGACTACATCGCCACGCAGCCCCCGGGTAAGGGCAAAGCCTTCTGGCAGGGCGAGGTGCAGAAGATGATCAAGGTCTACAAGGCGCCGATCGGGCAGGACGACGCGGCGATCATCGCCAACTATCTGGCGGCGACCTACTGAACGCGCGACAGACCCCTCACACCTTCCTTCGGCGCGACTTGGCGAACGTGTCGAAGGCGACCGCAAGCACGATGATGACGCCGATGATGATCTGCTGGATGTACGATGACACGTTCATCAGCACGAGTCCGTTCAGGAGCACGCCGATCAGAAACGAGCCGATGACTGTGCCGAAGATGGTGCCGGCGCCCCCGAACAGGCTCGTGCCGCCGATCACCACCGAGGCGATGACGGTGAGTTCGTAACCCGTACCGGCGACGGCTTCTGCGGAATTGAGCCGCGCCGCGAGTACGAACGAGCCGAGACCGGCAAAGAAGCCCATGATCACGTAGACGCTCATGATGATGCGATTGACATTGAGCCCGGAGAGCCGCGCCGCCTCCGGATTGCCACCGACCGCATAGACCTGCCGGCCATAGCGCATGTAGCGCAGGACGACGTGGGCGATGAGAGCCGCGAGCAGAAAGATGATGACCGGAACGGGAACCGGTCCGATCTTGCCCTGCCCCCACCAGGTGAACGACGGCTGGAAGCCCGATATCGGGCCGCCGGCAGCGAACAGAAGCGCCGCGCCGCGGAAAGCGGACATGCCGCCAAGCGTCACCACGAAAGGGGGCACCTTGAGCCGGGTGATGGCGAGCCCCTGCAGCCAGCCGCAGGCTAACCCGACCGCGATCGCCGCGAGCGCGGCGGCGAACCAGCCATAGCCGACCCCGCCCTCCCCGACCGTGAAGCGATTCTCCAAGCCGCCCTTGGCGACCGCGGCGGCCACGAGGCCGGCAAACGCGAGCAACGAGCCGACAGAGAGATCGATGCCAGCGGTCAGAATGACGAAGGTCATGCCGACCGCGAGCAGGCCGGTGATCGACACTTGCCGCATCACGTTGAACAGATTGATCTGCGACAGGAAGCGCGGCTGAATAAAAGCGAACAGAATCATCAGCGCGATGAGGAAGAGCAACGGCGCGAATCTGGCGACAAAGCCGAAAACGTCGACTCCCCTGTCCTCCGTCGCTTCCAGCCTCGCCTCGCTCATGAAAATTCCCCGCTCAAGCCGCTGACGCGGGCCACGCCGCTCTCATGCGCCGTCATCATCGCCATCAGGATTTCCTGTGTCGCCTTGGTGCGCGCGATCTCGCCGGTGACCCGTCCCTCGCGCATCGTCACGATGCGGTCCGAGATCGCAAGAATCTCCGGCAGCTCGGACGAGATGACGATGACCGCGATCCCCTGCTTCGCCATGTCGATGAGGAGATTGTGGACCTCGACCTTGGAGCCGATGTCGATGCCGCGAGTCGGTTCATCGACGATGAGAATCTTGGGCCTCAGCGCCAGCCAGCGCGCCAACACGATCTTCTGCTGATTGCCGCCCGAGAGCTGACCCGCCGCCTGTTCCGGGCTAGCCATGCGGATCGACAGGAGCTTGCGGAACTCGTCGATCAACACGTCCTCCTTCCGCTCGTCGATGAACCAGCCGCGGCTCACCTCGGCCTGCGCGGCGATGGTCATATTGGTGCGAATGGCGAGGCCGAGGAACAGAGCCTGCTTCTTGCGGTCCTCCGGGACGAGACCGATGCCGTGGGACATCGCGTCGCGCGGGCTCGAGAAGCGCACCTCCTGGCCGTCGACGCGGATCGTCCCATGATCGAAAGGGTCGGCGCCGAAGATGGCGCGGGCGGTCTCGGTGCGACCAGCGCCGACGAAACCGGCGAGGCCCAGAATCTCGCCGTGATGAGCCTTGAGAGAAACGTCGACCAGCTCGATGGCGTTCGGATCGCGCGCGTTCCGGCGGCGGGTCAGGCCCTCGACCTCGAGCGCGACCTTGCCATGTTCAGGGATCGGGCGTTCGCCATAGAGCGCGCCGACGTCGCGCCCGACCATCATGCGGATGATCGCCTCGACATTGGTCTCGGCGACGCGGCCAGAGGCGACGTAATGGCCGTCGCGCAACACGGTGTAGCGATCGCAAAGGCGAAAAACTTCATCCAGCCGATGCGTGACGAAGATGATCGACAGGCCTTCGGCCTTCAGCGCACGCACGATGCGGGCGAGATTGGCGACCTCGGTTTCGCTGAGCGCCGCGGTTGGTTCGTCCATGATGATGAGACGGGACTGCATCGACAGCGCGCGGGCGATCTCGACGAGCTGCTGTTCAGCGACCGAAAGGTCGCGCACCTGTGTCATTGGATCGCGCTTGAGCCCGATCCGCTCGGCGATGACCCTCGTCTCCTGGGCCAAGCGCCGCCAGTTTACGAACAGCCTCGATCCGGGTTCGCGGCCAATGAACACGTTTTCGGCGATCGTCATGTCGGGGGCGAGGGTGAACTCCTGGTAGATGGTGACGATCCCAGCGCGCTGAGCGTCGTGAGGCGTCGCGAAAGCGACCGGCTTTCCGAACAGCTCGATTTCGCCAGCATCGGCGCTCTGCGCGCCGGAGAGAATCTTGAGCAGCGTCGACTTGCCAGCGCCGTTCTCGCCGAGGAGCGCGTGGATCTCGGACGGTCCCACTGCGAGATGGACATTCTCAAGCGCGCGCACGCCGGGAAAGCGTTTGCTGACGCCAGTCATTTTGAGGATGGAGCCGTCCGACTTTGCCGGAGCGGACGGAAGCGCCGCGGGCGCATGGTCCATTCAGGAGCGCTCGCTCATTGGAGTGCGAAGAAGGGGATGGCGCGCCGCGAACGGCGCGTCTTCCCACTTTGCGCGAACTACTTTACTTCGCTGAGGCGCTCGGCCGTGTTGAGATTCTCCTTGGTGATCGCTACCGGCGTCAACAGCGTGATCTGCTGCTTGGGCTTCGTCCCATCCTTGAGAAAGTTGGCGAGGATATCGACGCCGGTCGCGCTCTGCTTGCCGGGGAACTGCTCGATCGTCGCGGTGATCTCGCCATCGCGGATCTTGCCGAGCGTCTCGGGCAGCGCGTCGAAGCCGATGATCACCATTCCCTTGAGATTGCGCGCCTTGACCGCTTCAAGCGCCCCGAGCGCCATATCGTCATTGGCGGCGACGATCACCTGCGGCGGCGTCGCCATGCCGGCGAGCGCCGCCTCGGTGACCGAGAGGCCTTTGGCGCGGTCGAAGCCGGCTGTCTGCTCGAACACGATCTTGTACTTGTCCTTGGCCTTGTCGAGCACGTTGTGCAGGCCCTTGTTGCGGTCGATCGCCGGGCTGGCGCCCGACTGGCCCTGAAGGTTGATGAGGGTCGCCCCGTTCGGGAACATCTTTTCGACCAGTTCGCCCTGCGCCTCGCCGCCCTTGACGTTGTCGGCGCCGACATGGCCGAGGATCCCCGTGACCGACGGCACGCGACGGTCGACCGTCACGACCGGGACCTTGGCGTCAACGGCCTCCTGCAGCGCCGGCGCCATCGCGTCGACCTCGTTCGGCGAGAGCACGATGCCTTTGACGCCCTTGGCCAGCGCCGCCTCGATATCGGCGGTCTGCTTCGGCGAAGACACCTGGCCGTCGCTCTCAAGCGGCTCGTAGCCCTGCTTGACCGCCTCGGCCTTGAAGGCCTCCATCATATGGACGAAAAACGGAAAGGTGAGCCCCGGCACCGAGACGAGAATCATTGGCTTGTCGGCGGCGTAGGCGGGCGCGGAAAGCGCCATGACGAGCAGGCTTGCGGTTACGACGCGGCGGGTGATGCGCATGGATGGAATCCTCCCTGGAGCCGGCCTGACATGTTAGCTGGCGGCTGCGCGGGACCATGTCCGAAATCGGGCGCGGCCACAAGGGCACGCGAGCTCCGATCGCCTCTCAGGCCGCCTCGATCGCATGGTTCCTTTAGAAAAGCGGTCGACCGCGATAGATTGAGAAGCGGCGTGCAGTTCGTCCAAAGCCTGCAGAGCGGCGAAGGAACAACGGGAGGGTTCGGATGGCGCGATTTCAAAGCATTTTGGAGACGGTCGGACACACGCCGGTCGTCCGGATCAACCGCCTCGCCCCTGACGGGATCAATCTCTATGTGAAAATCGAGGCCTTCAACCCGTTGGGCTCGGTCAAGGACCGCCTGGCGCTCGGCGTCATCGAGGCCGCGGAGCAATCTGGCGAGCTCAAGCCCGGCCACAGTCGTCGAAGCGACGAGCGGCAACACCGGCATCGGCCTTGCCATGGTCTGCGCAGCGAAGGGCTATCCGCTCGTTGTCACGATGGCTGAGAGCTTCAGCATCGAAAGGCGACGGTTGATGCGCTTTCTGGGCGCCAAAGTGGTCACCACGCCGGCCGCCGAGCGCGCGGTCGGAATGGTCAAGAAGACGATCGAACTCGCCGAAGCGCATGGCTGGTTCATGCCGCGGCAGTTCGAGAACGAAGCCAATCCGGATTTTCACTCCCGCACGACCGCGCGCGAAATCATCGACGACTTCTCGGGCGACAGGCTCGATTTCTGGGTGACCGGCTACGGCACTGGCGGCACGCTGAAGGGCGTCGGCCGGGTTTTGAGAAGGGAGCGCCCCGACACGAAGATCATCGTCTGCGAGCCTGCGGACGCGCCGTTGCTCGAGTCCGGGATCGCGCAGAAACGCTTGGCCAACGGGTCGCCAGCCGAGCCGCATCCGAGCTTCAAGCCTCACCCGATGCAGGGCTGGACGCCTGATACCAAAGGCCCCGCCGGCTGACTCACGGGGGGGATTCCCGAATCGGGTCTGGTCTGATTCAAGGCGGCATGGAGGATTGGGCCATGCGGTCAGCGGTGAGGTTGCGAGAGGACTACTCGGTCGAGGAGATTTGGGGTTTGGCCCGGCGGTCGAAGACCGTCAACCAGAGCCGTCGGCTTCTGTCACTGGCTGCGGTTCGGGATGGAATGGATCGCGGGTCGGCGGCGAAGATCGGCGGCATGGATCGCCAGACGCTGCGCGATTGGGTCCATCGCTTCAACGCGTCGGGGCCGGAGGGCCTGATCGACAACTGGACGGATGGCCCCAAGCCGCGCCTGTCGGAAGAGCAGATGGCGGCGTTTTCGCAGATCGTGGAAGCCGGCCCGGATCGGGCAAAAGACGGGGTCGTGCGCTGGCGGCGGGTCGATCTCAAGCGGGTCATCGCCGAGCGGTTCGGCGTCGACTTTCATCCCCGCTATGTCGGGAAACTCCTGCACAAGATCGGCTTCTCGCACATAAGCGCAAGGCCGCGTCATCCGGCGCAGGACGAGCGGATCGTCGAGGCTTTCAAAAAAACTTTCCGCGCGCGCTGACGGCTCATCTCGAAGGCCTGCCCGAGGCGACGCCGGTCGAAATCTGGTTCCAGGATGAGGCCCGAATCGGCCAGAAGAACGGCCTTGTCCGCCAATGGGCGAGGCGCGGAACGCGACCGCGACAGCCCGCCGATCAGCGCTACGCCAACGCCTATCTGTTCGGCGCGATCTGCCCGGCGCGGGGCGTCGGAGCCGCCTTGGCGTTGCCCTACGCCGACACCGAGATGATGCAGCTTCACCTCGACGAAATCGCGCGCAACATCGCTCCGGGCGCCCACGCCGCGCTGCTGCTGGACCGGGCCGGATGGCACATCACGGGCAAGCTCGACATGCCCGAAAACATCACGCCGATCTTCCTGCCTTCCCGCGCTCCGGAACTGAACCCGGTCGAGAACGTCTGGCAGTATGTGCGCCAGAACTGGCTCTCCAACACCGTCTTCGAAAACTACGACGCCATCGTCGACGCCGCCTGCAACGCATGGCGCAATCTCACCACCGATCCCGAACGCGTCACATCCATCGGAATGCGAGACTGGGCCCACATCGGTCGGTCGTTATGACCTTTGGTATGACTTCATCCCGAAGCTGACCGGAGACGCGGTGGATATGAAACTGATCGACCGCGTCCTGCCGATCTCAGGGGCCGACGCCATTCGCTTTAGCAAGGAGCTGGCAGCGAAAGAGGGCATTTTCGTCGGCATAACCTCGGGTGGCACCTTTGCCGGCGCGCTGAAGATCGCGGCCGAGGCGCCGAAGGGCGCGAACATCCTTTGCATGCTTCCCGATACCGGCGAGCGCTATCTCAGTACACCGCTGTTCGCCGACGTTCCGGTCGACATGACCGAGGAGGAGCTTGCGATCTTGCGGTCCATTCCCAGCAAGCAACCCGGCGCCTAACCTCGGCCCTTCACTACGCCATCTCGATCGCCATCGCCGTCGCTTCGCCGCCGCCGATGCAAAGCGACGCCACGCCGCGCTTGCCGCCACGCGCCCGAAGCGCGCCAATCAGCGTCACCAGGATGCGCGCGCCTGAGGCGCCGATCGGATGGCCGAGCGCGCAGGCGCCGCCATTCACGTTGACCTTCTCGTGCGGGAGACCGAGGTCGCGCATCGCCGCCATGGCGACGACGGCAAAAGCCTCGTTGATCTCGAAGAGATCGACGGTGTCTCTGCTCCATCCGGTCTTGTCGAATAGCTTTTTCAGCGCCCCTATTGGAGCGGTAGGGAAATCTTTCGGCGCGGCGGCGTGTGTCGCATGCGCGACAACGCGTGCGAGCGGTACTGCGCCACGCTTGTCCGCCTCGCTTTCGCGCATCAGGATGAGCGCTGCGGCGCCGTCGGAGATCGAGCTCGAATTGGCCGCCGTCACGGTGCCGCCGTCGCGGAATGCAGGCTTGAGCGTCGGGATCTTTTCGGGGCGCCCCTTGGGCGGCTGCTCGTCGGTCGCGACAAGCGTCTCGGACTTGCGCGCCTTCACGCTGACCGACGCAATCTCCCAGGCGAAATCGCCGCTCGCAATCGCACGGTTGGCGCGCTCAAGCGAAGTTACGGCATAGGCGTCCTGCGCGGACCGAGTGAACTGATAGGCTTCCGCGCAATCCTCGGCGAATGTCCCCATGAGGCGCCCCTTGTCGTAAGCGTCCTCGAGGCCATCGAGAAACATGTGATCGATGGTGCGGCCGTGGCCCATGCGATAACCGAGACGCGCGCGGTCGAGCAGATAGGGCGCGTTGCTCATGCTCTCCATACCGCCGGCGACCACGACGTCGGCCGAGCCGGCGCGCAGAAGATCATGGGCGACCATGGCGGCTTTCATACCCGATCCGCACATCTTGTTGATGGTCGTCGCGCCCGCTGCGAGCGGCAGCCCGGCGCCGATCGCCGCCTGCCGCGCCGGCGCCTGCCCCTGCCCCGCTGGCAATACACAGCCCATCAGGATTTCGTCGACGCTTTCAGCGGCGATCCCCGCGCGCTCGACCGCGGCGGAAATCGCGCGAGCGCCGAGCGCGTGGGCCGGCGCATCTTTCAAGTCGCCGAGAAACCCGCCCATTGGCGTGCGCGCCGCGCCGACGATGACGATGTAGTCTGGAGCAGTCATGGTGCCGGCCTCCGCTGGCGTTGGAGCGGCCTGCGCCGGCTCAATCCGGCCGAACTGGCGCGCGAGGCCGTGAACCATCATATAGGCGATGAGCGAGCGATTAGGAACGCCAGAATGGACCATGAATTTCGCAGCGCCGAAGAGCGGCGCGCTGCCATCGTCGCGCTGACGCAGAAGGAAACCGGCATCGACGAGGCGATGATCGAGACGCTGATTCGCGCCTTCTACGCACGCGTGCGGCACGATGGGTTACTTGCGCCGATCTTCGAATCGCGCATTGCGGACTGGGCGCCGCATCTCGACAACATGTTCGCATTCTGGTCGTCGTTGACGCTTCACACGGGGCGCTATCACGGCCAGCCGATGGCGAAGCACATGCCGTTGGCTCTGGATGCTCGCCACTTCGATCGATGGCTTGCCTTGTTCGAGGAGACGGCGCGCGAGGTTTGTCCGCCTGGCGCGGCGGAGCGGTTCATCGAGCGCGCTCGTCGCGTCGGGGAGAGCCTGGAGCTTGGCGTCGCGAGCGCCAACGGCGTTCTGCTCGGCAAGGGCGAACGCTATCGGCGCGAGGCGTGATCACTTGTCGGAAAACAGCGTGAGCAACACTTTTCCTTTGTCCCCGATGATGCACACAAGCGTCTGCGGCTTCGTTGTTTTTGTCCGCTCTATATAGGCGTCGCCGATGACGACGGTCTTGATCGGGACGTTTTCAATCGTCGTATCGGCTTTGATGATCTTGGCGCTGTCCAGATCGATCAGAACGTCCTTCACCTGCGGGAACTTTTGCTTAAGCGCGAGCAGACCGCTTGCCTTGCAGGCATCCGCTTCGGGAGAAAGGGTTTCCGCCAAAGCGGGGCCAGCGATCAGCGAGATGAGGAACGTCAGCGCAAATCTATGTCGTGTCATTTGATGATGTCCCTCCGCCATATTGTTGGGATAAACTTTGGCGGTCGGAACTTGTTCCACGAGCGTCTTCCATCAAATCTGGCAGGACGGGCGCCTTGCTCGCCGATGTCGCAAGATTTTGCTAACTATACGCGCTCATGACCCTCTCAAGTAAAGAGATTGAGCGCTACGCGCGGCAGATCGTCCTGCATGGGGTTGGCGGACCTGGCCAGAACAAGCTCAAGGCCGCGCGTGCGCTCGTCGTCGGCGCGGGAGGGTTGGGTTCGCCCGCGCTGCAATATCTAGCCGGGGCCGGAGTCGGGACGCTCGGCATCGTCGACGACGATATCGTCTCGCTCTCCAACCTGCATCGTCAGGTGATCCACGCGACAGACGATGTGGGGCACGCTAAAACAGACAGCGCTCAAGCCGCGATCGCGCGCATCAATCCGCATGTCGTTGTCGAGCCAATCGCTCTGCGGCTCGACGCCGAGAACGCTCCCGCGCTCATCCGACGTTTCGACATCGTGCTCGATGGCTCGGACAATTTCGCGACTCGTTATGCATTGTCCGATGCTTGCTTCCACGAGCGTCGGCCGCTCGTTTCGGCGGCGCTCGGCGAATTCGACGGCACGCTGACAACGCTGAAGCCGTACGAGAATGGACCGGACGGCGAGCCCAACCCGACCTATCGTTGTCTCTTCCCCTATCCGCCCGAGCCGGGGACCATCCCCACTTGCGCCGAGGCCGGGGTGTTGGGCGCGCTGGCTGGCGTGCTCGGCTCGCTGATGGCGCTCGAGGCGATACGCGTTCTGGTCGGCGGCTTCGGCGATGGCGATGAGGGCCTGGTTGGGCGACTGTTGATGATCGACACGCGCGCCATGCGGTTCGAGACGCTGCGTTTTGCCTGGGACCCGGACAATCCGCTGAGCGGCAGAAGCGCGCGAAGCGAAGCCGTATTCACGCGAGAGAGTTAGCCTCTCGCCAGTCGATCGTTCCAACGCTCACTTGGCCGGACTGACGAAGTCCACGCAATTGATGCGTCCTGAGTCGAGGCAGCGTTGAAACCCTCGGCTGTGCCCTAAAGCGTTGAACACCCAATAGCCGATCAGGATCAGGGCCATCGCCGCGAGCAGCACGGCAACATTGGCAGGTCCGCGGTGTTCAAAATCGTCCCCCGCCTCGGCGCGCTTCCGCGGATACAGGCGATCGAATTCCTCCGGTCGATCTTGCGCCATTGCCTAAGACCTCAGTCAGGATCGGGCGACGCTTGCTCATCAACTCTATAGCACAATTAAACCCGCGAACGCGCTTCGCTTTGGCGCCCCAAAACCGCGCCGCCTGGTCGAACCCCGCGCGCGCCGTCGAGCATTTTAACATTTTTTATCAGGTTAACCTAATCCCCCCGATGCATAGTGAAGGCCCGCTCAGCCCACTGGAGACAGGCATGCGCCGCCTCGCTACCCTCTGCATTCCCGCACTTCTCCTCGCCGTTCCCGCCCCGGTTATGGCCGCTAACGATGGCGTTATCGTCTTCGTGCCTCCAGAGAAGCAGCTGAGTGAATACGCCTCCGGCGCGGCGCCCGCTTCCACCGCCTCTGCAGCGCCCACGCGCGGACGATACGGCGGCGGCTTCATCGAAGCGCTGCTGACCGGCGGCGCAGGGCAGTCGCAGGCAGCCTCAACTGCAAGCGAGCCGGCGGATGTGGAAGCCGAGCCCGAGCCGCAATTCCGCCGGCAGGAAGTCGATTACACCGGGCCGGAAGCGCCGGGAACGATCGTCGTCGACACGTCAGAAAGGTTCCTGTTCCTCGTCGAACCGCATGGAAAAGCGCTGCGTTACGGCATCGGCGTCGGGTGCCCCGGCTTCGAATGGGCGGGCGTCAAGCGGATCAGCCGCAAGTCCGAATGGCCGGACTGGACGCCGCCTGCGCAGATGGTGCTGCGCCGCCCCGACCTGCCGCGCCACATGGCGGGCGGCCCGGAGAACCCGCTTGGCGCGAGAGCGCTCTATCTCGGCTCCTCGCTCTATCGCATCCACGGCACCAACGAGCCGTCGACCATCGGTCACAACGTCTCGTCAGGCTGCATCCGGATGATGAACGACGATGTGATCGACCTTTACGATCGCGTGCCCGTCGGCACGACGGTCGTGGTGCTCTAAAACGAAAACGGCGAGGCGCGCCGGGCACGCCTCGCCAATGATCTGATCAAATAAGCCGAACCCTTAAACGTCGTCGTAGCCGCCGCCGTCGTCAGACCCGCCCGAGTTGTCGAAGGTCGAGTTGTCAAGATTATCGAAGTTCGCGTCCTGGACGCCCGGCGCGCCAGGATCGAACTGCTGGAAGTTCGCGTCGCTACCACGGTCCGGCTTGTCGTCATAGTAGTTGTTGATCTCGGTGACCTCTGTCGGGTTGCTGCCGGTAAGACCCGCGCCGCCTAATCCGGTGGCGCTTGCCCCGCCGCCAAACAGACCGCCGCCGCCGCTGTGGCCGCCAAACAGGCCGCCTAGCAGATTGCCAAGGACCACGCCGCCGGCCACGCCTGTCGCGGTCGAAGCTGCATTCTGTAAGAAGCCGCCGCCCCCGCTCTGGGGCTGGGGCTGGCCCCATGGGCCCGGTTGCTGGGGATAGCCCTGCGGAGGCTGCGGGGGATAGCCGCCTTGAGGCCCTTGCGGCGCATAGTTTCGCGGCGGCGGGGGCGCCGCGCGCTGATAGGCCTGCTGATCATAGTCCGGCCGTGGCGGGGGAGAGGACGGCCCGCCGCCGAAAATGGACTTGCCCAGATTGCCGAGGAAGCTGCCGTGTTCCTCGCTCTGCTCGGCGCCCTGCTGCGCGGCCGCCTCGAGTTGGGAGATCCGGTTCGCAGCAGCCTCCAAAGCCTGCTGCTGGACGAGCACGGTTTGCGCCAACACATAGGGCGAGTGGGGCGCAGTGCGAACCGCGTCATTGATGAAGGATTCGGCTTCGGGGTCACGCTGCGTCGCGGCAGCCGAGTTGACGCGCTGGAACAGGCCACCAAGCATCTGGCGTTCTTCGGGGGTCATGTCGCTCTCCCTGCGGCCGGATAGCCGCGCCCGGCATATAGCGACCCCTGGCGCCAATCCCAAGGCGCCCGTTCCGGTTTTTCGCTTCGACCGGCGCGCTTTTTACGTGAGGCTCGCCCGCGCCGCGCCTTTACTCAGGCTTGCCGATCGTTTAGGCGGTTGCCCAGGGGCCCCGGCTCGGCTTTTCGCCGCTGCGCCGGGGCTTCGCTCGTTTTAGACAATCGGAAGAGCAATCGACGTTGGCCAATGTTGTCGTTGTCGGCGCCCAATGGGGCGACGAAGGAAAGGGCAAGATCGTCGATTGGCTGTCGGTCGGCGCCGACGTCGTGGTGCGTTTCCAGGGCGGCCATAACGCCGGCCATACGCTGGTGATCGACGGCAAAACTTACAAACTTGCGCTGCTTCCGTCCGGCATTGTTCGGCCTGGGAAACTGTCGATCATCGGCAATGGAGTCGTCCTCGATCCCTATCATCTCATCGAGGAGATCGAGAAGCTGCGTGCCCAAGGCGTCGAAGTGACGCCAGCCAACCTCAAGATCGCCGAGAACGTGCCCCTGATTCTGTCGCTGCATCGCGAGCTCGACGCGCATCGCGAGTCCGGAAGCGTCGCGGGAACCAAGATCGGCACCACCAAGCGCGGCATCGGTCCCGCTTATGAGGACAAGGTCGCGAGGCGCGCGATCCGGCTGATGGACCTCGCCGATCCCGAAGCGTTGGACGACAAGATCGATCGCCTGCTTTCGCACCACGTTCCCCTGTGCCGCGGCTTGGGCTTGCCGCCGCCAACTTCAGCCGCGGTTCGCGAAGAACTGCTCGAGGTCGCGCCCAAGGTTCTGCCGTTCATGGCGCCGACCTTCGAGATCCTCGACGCCGAGCGGCGCGCGGGCAAACGCATTCTGTTCGAAGGCGCGCAGGGGGCCATGCTGGACGTCGATCACGGCACGTATCCATACGTAACGTCGTCCAACACGGTCGCGGCGAATGCAGCGATCGGTTCCGGCCTCGGGCCCAAGGCGATCGGCTACGTGCTTGGCATCGCCAAAGCCTACACGACGCGCGTCGGAGGCGGTCCCTTCCCGACCGAACTCGACAATGAGGTCGGCCGGTTGATCGGCGAGCGCGGCCGCGAATTCGGCACCAATACCGGCCGCCCTCGCCGGTGCGGGTGGTTCGACGCCGTGCTTGCGCGCCAAGCGGTGCGCACTTCCGGCATCGACGGCCTGGCACTGACCAAGCTTGACATTCTCGATGGCTTTGAGACCATCAAGGTCGCGACTCGTTACCGCCTGAACGGCGAGGAGATCGACTATCTTCCGGCCTCGCAATCCGCGCAGGCGCGCATCGAGCCGGTTTATGAAACGATCGAAGGCTGGAAAGGCGCCACCAGCAAGGCGCGGTCATGGGCCGACCTGCCGGCGCAGGCGATAAAATATGTACGTCGAATCGAGGAACTGGTCGGCGCGCCGGTCGCCTTATTGTCGACGAGTCCGGAGCGCGACGATACGATCCTTGTGCATGATCCATTCCAGGACTAAGGGCCCCTGCGCGGCGTCGCGCGGAGCGGTTGAGCGGACGCTTCATGGCTGATTATCATTCGCTGCTCATGCGCGCCGTCGCCAACTTGCCCAACGCGGGCACGCCGGCGACGCGCGGAGCGATCTATGAGCGTGCTCGCAAAGCCCTGCTCGAGCAACTCAGAAGCTTGCGCCCGCCGCTGCCGGAAAGCGACATCACTCGCGAGGAGACCGCGCTCAACGCAGCGATCGCCGAGATTGAGGGCAGATACGGTTCGCAAGATCCGGGTCCGCCTCTCGCTTCGCCGACACCGACCTCGCCTATAGCCGGAAAGCCAGGCGCCCCGCCGAGGGCCGCTCCGCCACCCCCGCCCCCGCAATTCTCTACGGTCCAGCGCCCCAGCGCGCCCACGGCGCCCGGGCCGGCCGCTCCCTCGGCGCGATCGCCTTCGCAAACCGGCGCACCCGGCCAACTCGGGGCCGCAGCCATGTCCGTTCAGGGCGCTGCGCAGCGACCTCCGCCGCCGACGCCAGGGAGGGCTCAGCCCGCCGGGAGCCCGCAGCAAGCGCCGACCCCGGTTGCCGGGAGGCCCGCCGCATCGGCGCCGACGGTAGCTTCACCGGCTCGATCCCAGCTGGCTGCTGCAATGGCCAACCAGCCCTCCTCAGTGTCGAGAACCGGGCGGACCGCTCCACCGGTGGGGGCGAAGGACCGCGGGGATGAAGGTTTGCCCGGATTGGCTGCGCTCGACCCGGCCAAGGCGCTCCGACCGAACAAGACCGACGATGGCGCCGCGTCCGGCGCTCCGCCCGTTGTCGCTAGCCGTCACGATGAACCTGGGCAATGGACCGAAGCGCCCGAAGTGGCGGCGGAGTTCGATCGCCCCGGCTCGGCCTCCAGACCGGAGGCGGAGATGCAGCGCCCGGTTGCGCCAGGCGCCGAAGTCGCCAAGCCGAAACGCTGGCTCTGGATCGCGGCCGCCGTCGTCCTTGGAATTGTCCTTGCGGTGGCCGGGGCCGCAATCCTGATGCGTCAGAAGCCGCAGGACCTCGCCATCAAGCCCCCGGTCGAGACGCCGCAACCCGCTCCGCCGGAGAGTTCGGCGAAGATCGCCGAGCGGGTGCAAACCACCCCCGCCGCGCCAGCGAGCAGCGCACCGCAAGCGACCCCGCCAAGTCCGCAAGGCGCCGCGGCGCCAGCAACCTCAGCGCCCGAGGCGCCGACTCAGCCGACCCAATCCGCCGCGCCTGCGCCGTCGGCCGGCCGGGCGGCGATGTTGATCGCTTCGGCGGACAACCCGCAAAAACCGGCCGTGAGCTTGGGCTCGACCGTGTGGTCCTTGATTCCGCCGGCGCCGAACCAGCCGGCGACTGTCGCGGTAAAAGCGGAAGCGGATATCCCCGATCTCAAGATGCATGCGACCATGACCTTGAGAAAGAACACCGATCCGACGCTACAGGCGACGCACACGATCGACCTGAAGTTCTCCTTCGCCGAAGGCGCTCCGATCACCGGCTTCAAGGACGTCGGCCTGCCGCAGATGCGCAAGGAGGATTCGACCGCGGCTGAAGCGCTGACCAGCGTGAAGGTCAAGATCAGCGACACCTATTTCCTTATCGCACTGGCCAAGGGCGACGCCGACACCGCCCGCAACCTCGACCTGATGCAGACGCGCTCCTGGTTCGACTTTCCACTGCTGCTCAACGATGACCGGATCGCAAAGATCGTGTTCCAGAAGTCGCCGGAAGGTCAGGCGATGCTGGAGAAGGCGTTCGAGGCGTGGAAGTGAGCGGGAAGTTTACCCGCGCAGATTGAACACCCGGGTTGAGACAAAATAGCCGTCTTCGACGACGCCGAAAGCGATTGGCGTTCCAAAGCACTCGACATACGCGCGTCCCTGGATTGGGGCCGAGCCGCGAAGCAGCAGTTTTTGGCCGCGCCGGAGAGTCGCGGCGCCAGAGCGATCGACGGGCACGATCGGAATTTCGCCCAGGCCCGCCTGCAAAGGCAGAATCGCGCGAGCCATCAGATCCGTGTCATCGGGCAGACGATCGAGCGGAATTGCCGTATCGACCGAAAACGGGCCGACGCGGGCTCGGCGCAATTCGATCACATGTCCATAACAGCCAAGCGTCCGGCCGAGGTCACGCGCAATCGCGCGTATGT
>CAWCSA010000016.1:0-195193 GCA_963798015.1 uncultured Alphaproteobacteria bacterium | reverse complement strand
CGCCAATGACCGGGGCGTGGCCTGGGACGATCCTGACATCGGCATCGCCTGGCCGCCCCTTCCCGGAGGCCCGGTTCTCTCGGACAAGGATCGCCGATTGCCGCGGCTCAAGGACGCTCCGGACCTGTTCGAATGATGAGGATCGCGGTCACCGGGTCGAAGGGCCAGGTGGCGACATCGCTCATCGAGCGCGCAGAGGATAGGGTTGACGTCGTCGCGCTCGGCCGGCCGGCCTTCGACCTTACCGACCGCGCCGCCGTCGTGGCGGGGATCGAAGCGGCCCGCCCGGACGTCGTGGTCAACGCCGCCGCCTATACGGCAGTCGACAAAGCGGAGGCGGAAGAGACCGAGGCTGTTCGGGTCAACGGCGAGGGGGCGGGGCACGTCGCGGAAGCCGCGGCGCGGCTCGGCGTTCCACTCGTGCATCTCTCGACCGACTACGTCTTCGACGGCGCGCTCGACCGCCCCTACCGGGAAGACGATCCGACCGCGCCCACGGGCGCTTACGGGCGCTCCAAGCTTGCCGGCGAAAAGGCCGTCACTGAGCGTTGCGAAAACAGGGTCATTTTGCGCACCGCGTGGGTCTACAGCCCGTTCGGGGCGAATTTCGTCCGCACGATGCTGAGGCTCAACGAGACGCGCGACGAAGTTGGCGTCGTCGCCGATCAGCGCGGCAATCCGACATCGGCGCTCGACATCGCCGACGGTCTGATCGCAATTGCCGCAAGAATGAAGGACGACGGGTCGCCGGACTTGCGCGGCGTCTTTCATATGACCGGCTCAGGCGAGGCGACCTGGGCGGATTTGGCTGAAACCATCTTTCATGAGGCCGCGGCGCGGGGGCGACGCTTGACCCACGTCAGGCGCATTGCGACCGCCGACTACCCGACGCCAGCCCGAAGGCCGGCGAATTCCCGCCTCGACAACGAAAAGCTTGCTCGCGTATACGGCGTCCGGCTGCCGGAATGGCGCCAGTCGGTGGCGGGTTGTTGCGACCGCCTTTTGTCATGATCGCCGGGACGAGCCGCTGTCCAGGCGGACGATCTCTTCAGGGGGTGACGGGCAAGGTTTGGCGTCGGACTGCCGGCTCATCCCCTGGCCTCATCCTGAGGGCCGTGCGAAGCAGGGCGTCTCGAAGGATGATCCAGATGGCGGCACAGTTTGTGCGTTCTGGAACGTCCTTCGAGACGCGCCTTCGGCGCTCCTCAGGGCGAGGTCAGAGGGGAAAGCCTGAGAGTTACTAGAGGCAAGATTCATGCAGCGCAAAGTGCTTGTGACCGGCGGCGCGGGATTCATCGGCTCGGCTGTGTGCCGGCGTCTGGTGGCCGACGGCGCCGCAGTGCTCAACCTCGACGCGCTCACCTATGCCGGCAATCTGCAATCCCTGGCCATGATCGACAATGCGCCGAACTATCGCTTCGCCAAGGTTGACATTTGCGACCGACGCGCGGTCGCCGAGGCGTTCGAGACATTCGCTCCCGATCAGGTCATCCATCTCGCCGCCGAGAGCCACGTCGATCGGTCGATCACGGCCGGCGACGCGTTCATCCAGACCAACATCGTCGGCGCCTTCTCGATGCTCGAGGCGGCGCGAGCCTATTGGCAGGCGCTGGCGCCCCAGCGGCGGGACGCATTCCGCTTTCTGCACGTGTCGACCGACGAGGTTTACGGATCTCTGGGAGACGAGGGCGCGTTCGTCGAAGAGACGCGTTACGATCCAAGTTCCCCCTATTCCGCCTCCAAGGCGGCGGCGGACCATCTGGTCTCGGCCTGGGCTCGAACTTACGGCTTCCCGGCTGTGATCTCGAACTGCTCGAACAATTACGGCCCCTATCATTTCCCTGAGAAACTCATTCCGCTCATCATTCTCAACGCCATCCATGGCAAGCCGCTGCCGGTCTATGGCGCGGGCGCCAACGTGCGCGACTGGCTCTATGTCGAGGACCATGCGCGGGCGCTCGACGTCATCGTGACGCGGGGGCGGATCGGCGAAAAATACAATGTCGGCGGCCGCAACGAGCGGCGCAACATCGATGTTGTGCGGCGCATTTGCGCAATCCTCGACGAGCTTCGGCCGAGGCCGAGCCAGCACGAGTCCCTCATATCTTTCGTCACCGACCGCCCGGGACACGATCTGCGCTACGCGATCGACGCCACCAAGCTCGAGCGAGAGCTTGGCTGGCGCGCGCACGAGACGTTCGAGAGCGGGATCGAGAAGACGGTGCGCTGGTATCTCGACAACGAGTGGTGGTGGCGCCCGCTCCGGGACAAGGTCTACGCCGGCGAGCGTCTCGGCGTGATCGCCGAGGCCGGGACTTTGGCTTAGCGACAAAAACAGGGTTTCCGCAGATGAAGGGCATCATTCTGGCGGGCGGGGCAGGCACCCGGCTGCATCCGATCACGCTTGCGGTCTCGAAGCAGCTCGTCCCCGTCTACGACAAGCCGATGATCTATTATCCGCTGTCGGTCGTCATGCTGGCCGGGATCCGCGAGACGCTGATCATTTCGACGCCGCACGATCTGCCGATGTTTCGCCGCCTGCTTGGCGATGGCTCGGAATGGGGCATCCGGATCGACTATGCGGAGCAGCCCGAGCCCAACGGGCTGGCGCAGGCTTTCGTTATCGGCGAGGCGTTCGTCGGCGGCGAGCCGGCGATGCTCGTCCTTGGCGACAACATTTTCTACGGCGCGGGCTTGAGCGAGCAGCTTCGCCGGGCGTCGCGACGCGATGAGGGCGCAACTGTGTTCGCCTATCACGTGCCCGATCCCGAGCGCTACGGGGTGGTTGAATTCGATTCCGCCGGCCGAGCCATATCGATCGAAGAGAAACCCGCCGCTCCCAAGTCGCACTGGGCGGTGACCGGCCTCTATTTTTACGATTCGCGCGTCGTCGAGATCGCCAAGCGGCTCAAGCCTTCCGCGCGTGGCGAGTACGAGATCACCGACGTCAATCGCATCTATCTCGAAGCCGGGGAATTGAGCGTCGAGCGGATGGGACGAGGCTACGCATGGCTCGACACCGGAACGCCGGACTCGTTGATCGACGCCGCAAGCTTCGTGAGAACACTCGAGCAGCGACAAGGCACAAAGATCAGTTGCCCGGAGGAAATCGCTCTCGACCTCGACCTCATCGACGTCGCCCAGTTCAAGCGCCTCATTGCCCGCTTCGGCAAGAGCTCGTACGGGCAATATCTTCAGTCCGTGCTCGACGAGCGCAGCCAGAGTCCCGGCGCGGCGCTGATTTAGGATCGACCCTTCGGTAACCCGCGTTGCGCGAACCGAACGATCTGCGCCACAATTGTGGGTCAGTTATGCCGGCCGGCGCGCTAAAGTTCGATCGGCGTCAAACGACGCCCTCAGGCCGCGCATGTGGCGATCACCGGCAACTTTGTTGTCGTGCCCGTGTTTTAAGCCGCGCCTTGGAGCGGAAGGGAAAAGGATAGAGCCGATGACCGAGAAGCGGCGACGCGACGAACCGCAATCCGGCTTGCCAAACGGTGGCCCCGCCTCCAACGCGAAGCGCGCGCTGAAATCGATCGTCACTGTTCAAGCTTCAATTCCGGAGGACGCCTTCACCGCTCAGACCCTCGGCGAGCAACGCTCCGGCAGCGGCGTCGTCATCCGCGAGAGCGGCCTTGTGCTGACAATCGGGTATCTGATCACCGAGGCGGAGCATGTCTGGCTCGCTGACGCTGAGGGCCGGGTCACTCCCGCCCATGCGCTTGCCATCGATGCGGAGACCGGCTTCGGCCTCGTCCAGGCGCTCGGCGACCTCAATTGCCCGGCGATCGAGCTTGGCCGCTCGAGCGAGGCCAAGCTCGGCGATCCGGTGACGGTCGCCGCCGGCGCCGGGACAAAACCGGTGCGCGCGATGATTGTCGGCAAGCAGGAATTCGCCGGCTATTGGGAATATTTTCTCGACGAGGCGATCTTCACCTCGCCCGCCCATCCGTTCTGGGGCGGCGCTGGCGCGATCGATGCGGAGGGCAGGCTGGTCGGCATCGGCTCATTGCATGTCGAGCAACTCAGCGAGAAGGGCGGCCCGCGCGACATCAACATGATCGTGCCGATCGACCTTTTGCCGCCGATCATGGACGATCTCCTCACCTATGGCCGGGTGAACAAGCCCGCGCGGCCTTGGCTTGGCGTTTTTTCGGCCGAAAATGGCGATGAAATCATCGTCGCGAGCGTCGCTGAACGGGGCCCGGCCGCCGAAGCGGGGATCCGCCGCGGCGATGTCCTCGCCGGCGTCGGCGGATCGGAGATCGAAAGTCTGGGCGATTTCTATCGCAAGGTTTGGAGCCGTGGTCCGGCGGGGGTCGAGATTCCGCTCGAAATCGTCCGCGACGGCCGGGCTATAGGCTTGCGGGTGCGTTCGGCCGACCGCTCGAGCTTCATGAAGCGCCCACGCCTGCAGTGAAGCCTGTACGTCCGCTCAGCCGGGCTGACGCGCGTCAGAAATCTCGTTGACGAGCTTGCGCATCATCGCGTCGCCAAAACTTCTGAAATCGTCGATCTGGACAACGAACGCGCCGGGGCCGCCGATCACATTCTCGCGGTAATATTGGGCGAGGCCGCCCGGCGGGTTGGTGTGCATGGCGAGATAGCCGCCCGTCGCCGCCGCCTTGCGGTTGAAGATGGCGAGCCCGTTGATGACCGCGCCCGCTCCGACCGCCGCATCACGCGCTTCAGTCACAAGGCGTCCCTGGTTGCTCGTGCCGTCGCCGGAGACGTCGATCACCCGCCGGTTGGTCTCAATGGCGTTCTCGGCAAACAGCGCAAAGGAGAAATCGATCGCAGCGCCGATCGCGGTCCGGCCGATAAACGAGCGCGGCGCCGCGGCCATTGCGGCGACGAAGGCGTGCGCGTCCGTTTGATTTCGGATCACCGCCCAGTCGACCACCACCCGCTCCTCGCCATCGCCCGCCCACTCGACGTAAGCAAGCGCGATCGCGCCGTGCGGCCCGGTCGAGATGGCGTCGAGGAGTTGCTGGCCCTGGATCGCGTCCCCATAGCCGCGCCGCTCGAGCGCGAACTCCTCGTCGTCGATGCTACGGGAGACGTCCGCGGCGAGCACGATCGCGGCGTCGACCGCGATCGGCGCGCCCGCCGCGCTCGCCCGAGGCGCTGGCATAACAATGAGCGAAAGCACGAGCGCGACGCAAAGCGCCAGATTGATCCGCAAACCGCTGCGCATCAAAGCCTCCTTCGCCCGCCCAGAGGAAGCATAGGGCGGCGGAGAGCGAGCCGGAAGGGGCGCGCTCGCAGTCACTTGGATTTGAGGAGCGGCGTCGTCCCCCTGCTCCCTTCGTTCCTGTCCAGAACGAGGTCGGCGACGCGCGGTTTCCCGGATTTGCTGGAAGAAAACGCGAGAGGAGAACCAAATCAAGGACGATCCGAAAAAGATCGCCGCGAGCGGTGCGTCTGCTGCCCATTAAAACGGGATCTTACGCCTATGACGCATCCTTGATTTAGACCTCCTCTCGCATCCAGTTTCGCGACGAACCGTTGGCAATCGTTTGCGCTAATTGGCCGCGAGCATGCCGCGCAGGGTATGGCTTTCGCCATCGAGCGTGGCGTAAACAATATCGTCAATGCGCCATTCGCCCCGTTCGAACAGCATCGTGTAGGTCAATCGCTCGCGCGCGCCGTCGCCGCGGGCGAACTCGGCGAGCACCTTGGCGGCGTCGCGGGTTTCCGAAATCGGAGCTACGCTGAGCGCGACAAGGTGGGGCGCCAAGTCGCTGAACGGATCGCGGAGGGCGGCCGGCGGCCCGTCGCGCATGCCGGCGAGGATCTCCTCAGCCGCGATCGAGCGCAACAGCGACCGCGAGAAGAATCGCGCCCGCAGCGTGTTGTCGCCCATGATGCCGTCGCCACGCCCGTGAAGGGCTGCTTCGTCAGCAGCGTATGCGGCATTGACGGCCGCCTCGGGAGAATGTCGGTTGATGCCTGCTTCCGCGGCCAGCGCGAACGGGAGGAGGCAGGTCACAGCGACCAGAATCCTCTTCATGGTCCAATCCCTTTCAGCTCGTTAATCGTTAGTTAACACCATGCCGCAGCGTCCGCTGTGATCCACGTCACACTCCGGAATGAAAGCGAGGAGGAGGGAGGTCAGGCTTTACGGCCTGGGACCTTTGGATGCTCAAAAAGATAGCCGTTGGGAGGACAATTTATTGCAGTTAATCAGAAATCTGGTTAAGCTTGCCCCCATGAGCAATCCCCCGAACCCAAGCGCCCGAGAATCCTGTTTTGAGGTCTCTCGAAGGAAAAGGGGGCGAGAAAAACTTTTCGCGATTTATCCCGCGCAACCCATTGAAAAGTCTCGATTCGGACGAGAGAATCCAAGGAAATCCAAGGAAATCCAACCCTCATAATCGGGGGTTTTCGCAGCGAAATGGCGACGACCCAAGAAATCCCAAACGTCGCTCCGCCCGAGCACAAAACACGCGATCTATTTGTACATAACGGTCTAGCGCTTTCGGTCCGCGAACGCCTTGGCGAGGAAAAGCCCACCTTGACGCAGGCCCTCGGCGTCGATCCCATGGCCGATGCCGGGTGAGAGATGCCACTGCGTCGGGATCGACGCGCCGGCGAGCGCCTCCGCCGCCATGAACATCGCGTCAAACGGAATCATCGGATCCTGGTCGCCGTGGATGAGCAGGATCGGCGGCGCCGCGCCGCGCGCATCGCGCGCCGTCGCTTCGCTGAGGCGCTCGGGGCCGACCAACAGGCCGGAAAAGCCGAGAATCGCCGCCGGCGCCCGCGGACGACGGAGACCGACATGCAGCGCCATCATTGAGCCTTGGCTGAAGCCGACCAGCGCCAGCTTCGAATTGTCGAGACCGAGCCGCTTGAGCTCGGCGTCGAGAAAAGCGTCGATCGCGCCGCGCGCGTTGACCGCGCCCGTCCAGCGTTCCCCGCCGCCGGCGGTTGCGTCCGGCGACCGGTTGGAAAGCGCGAACCATTGGCGGCCCATCGGCGCTCCGGGGGCGCGATCGGGCGCGTGCGGCGAGACGAACGCGGCCTCGGGCAAAAGCGTGCGCCATTGGCGGCCGAGCTCGATGAGATCGGCGCCGTCCGCTCCATACCCGTGCAGAAACACCACCAGCTGGCTGGTTCGGCCGGCAGCCGCTGGGATGCGGGGTCCGTCTAGGGCGGCGGTCATTGGACATTCGCTCCGGGGCTTAGCCGAGCGCTTGGCTTAGCGTGAAGCGTCGGTGAGAGCCATCCCCGAGCGCGCCTTGACGCCACGATAATAGGCCCACAGCATGCGCGCGGCGACGCCTCTTAAGGGTCGCCAGCGTTCTGCGATGCGCTCGAGCCTCTCCGCGTCGGGACGCCGCTTCAGGTTCAAGGCGAGCTTGGCCGCTTCCTGCAGCGCGACATCGCCGGCGGGAAAGGCGTCTGGATGGCCGAGGCAGAACAGGAGGAAAACGTCCGCCGTCCACGGACCGACCCCTTTGACCGCGACGAGCGCGTTGTGAGCGTCCTCCGCGTCGAGGGCTCCGAGGCCGACAAGGTCAAGGCCATGCTCCACGATCGCGTGGGCGAGCGCCCGCAACGCTCGGACTTTGGCGTTCGACAACCCGCAGGCGCGCAAGTCCTCCTCCGTCGCCTTCGCGATCTCGGCCGCCTCAAGGGGCACGATGCGGGCTTGCAATCGGCCGAAAATCGCGGTGGCGCTGGCTGTCGACACCTGCTGAGCCACGATGATCGCGGCCATTCCGGCAAATCCGGCCTCCCTGCGGCGAAGCGGCGGCGGGCCGCCGATCGCAATCAGCCGCCCAATGAGTTCCGGATCTTTGGCGCGCAGACGCTCAGCGGCTTCAAGCAGCCCGGCCTCGTCGGCGATTGGGGGACCGGGATGGTAGATCCTTTTCTTCGCTGGACGGCGTTTGGCGCGCCGGGTTGCTCGGACCGCCGGCTTAGGTATTCGCTTTGCCCCCATGGCCGATGAAATCCTCGCGACTGTCCCCGTCCTCCGCTTTGCGCCGTCGCCAAACGGGGCGCTCCATCTCGGCCACGCCTATTCGGCGCTGATGAATGAACGCATCGGCGTCGAAACCAACGGCCGCGTGCTGCTGCGCATTGAAGATTTAGACCGTACGCGCTGCAAACCGCAATTCGAGGCCGCCATCATTGACGACCTCGCGTGGCTTGGGCTTCGCTTTCCCGGCCCGCGCCGGCAGAGCGAGCATGGCGACGACTATTCCGCGGCGCTCGCCCGCCTCGATCAGCGGGGCTTGGTCTACCCCTGCTTTTGCAGCCGTGCGGAGATCGCCCGCGCCTCGAATGGACAGCGCGACCCGGACGGCGCGCCGCTCTATCCCGGAACCTGCCGCGCGCTCTCTCCGACGGAAGCGCGCGACCGCCTCGCCCGAGGCGAACGCGCCGCCTTTCGCCTCGACATGCGGCGCGCGGTCGACGCTGGACCGGCGCGTCTCTGCTGGACCGAATATGGCGAAGGCGCCATTCCCGTCGCATGCGCTCCGGCCGCTCCGGAAGTTTGGGGCGACGTTGTCCTCCGCGGGCGCGATCTGGCGGCGAGCTACCATCTGGCGGTAGTGGTCGATGACGCACTTCAGGGCGTGACCGACGTTGTGCGTGGAAGGGACCTGCTTGCTGCGACCGCGGTCCACCGCCTGCTGCAGGCGTTGCTTGGCCTTAGCCAGCCGCGCTATCGGCATCACCGGCTCGTTCTCGACCAGACCGGAGAGAAGCTATCGAAAAGCCGTCAATCCTGGTCGCTTGCCGAATTGCGCGCGACGGGCTTGGCGCCGGGAGACGTTCGCGCCGCGTTGGGGTTCTCTATCCGGCGCCAGCGTTGGACCTGGCGGTTGAGTTCGGTTGAGGCTCCGCGATTGCGGACAATGATGCGGACGCGGATCTCTCCGCCGACATCGCCACGGCAGAGGGAGCCTCGCCCATGAGCTGGTCGATGCGGTCGCGCTCGCGCTTGAACGCCGCGAGCATCCTGCCGTCAAACTCGCGTGTGCGCGGCAGTTTGATCGCCATCGGGTCGACGAAATTGCCGTTGATGATCACCTCGTAGTGGAGGTGCGGGCCAGTCGCCAGTCCGGAATCACCGAGATAACCCACCGTCTGGCCCTGAACGACATGCGCGCCCTCGACGATCCCGCGGCCGAAACCGGACATGTGATTGTAGGCGGTCACGTAGCCATTGGCATGTTGGATCTCGACCCGCCGTCCGTAGCCGCCATCGTACGCCGCCTTGATGACAGAACCGTTACCCGCAGCGTAGATCGGGGTGCCGATGGGGGCGGCCCAATCGACCCCTGTGTGCATACGCGCATAATGCAGAATGGGATGATAGCGCATGCCGAATGGCGAAGTCATCTCGCCGTCAGCGATGGGTTTCCGCACTAGGAACTTTCGCATCGACCGCCCATTCTCATCGTAGAAGTCGACCATGTTGTCGTCGGGCGTCTGGAAGCGGTAGTACTTGAACGTCTGATCTCGGACCGTCATCGAAGCGCGTAACAGCTCGGGCCGCGGATTGATGTCGTCGGGATCGGAGAAGAAGGCCTCGACCGAGTCCCCCGGCGCCGTTGCGCGCTGGAAATCGACATCGTTGGCGAACACCCTGGTCAGCACATCAATGATCGATCGCGGCAGCCCCTGTTTGAGCGCCGTCTCGTAGAGGCTCTGATAGAGGCTCATGCCGCCGCCCGAGCCCTCCTCGTCCGTCGCTTTGGACTTTCGCGGCGGCTGTGCGGCGCGCAGCGCTACTGGCCTGTATGCGCCGCTGTCGGTGATTGCAACCGTCGCCCTGAGCTGGTCGTCCGCGTACACCGAGATCCGGGCTATTCCCGGCCTCTCGCCGCGAACGGCAGGCTCCTCGGGCAGGAGAAGGATCTTCTGCCCCTCGCTGACCGGCGATTCGCCGTGCTTGACGCCAAAGGCCGCCAGGATGCCGAGTATGGCCTCAGGGCTTGCGCCGTTGGCCTTGAGCACGTCCTCAAAGCTCTCACCGTGATGGATTTGAACAAGCTTCTCGTTCGGAGACCCATCGTCCGGGCTCGCCTTGACCACGTTGCTCACGTTCTCGGGAATCATCCGCACTTCGATCGAGGCGAAAGGCGTGCTGGGACTTACGCTGCCCGCGGTCGCATAGGCGGAGAGCTCACGCAGGGCTTCGCTGGCCCGGCTCGTTCGCATCAACAAGAGCTGCGGCGGCAACGATTGGGAAGCCGCCCTTTCGGTCGGCGCTTTCAGTGTTTCCACCACCTGCGCTTCGGCCTCGGCCTGCGTCAATTCTCCCGAGATCTGCTCTGCGTCGCTCGGACTAAGATCCTCGACGCGAAACGTCACCTCCGCGCTGTCTTGCACCGGACCGGGGTCGGGCGGCGCCTCGGCGACGTCCGTTCCGCCGTTCACGATCTTGAGCGGGTTGAACGGGGGCACCGCGTCCGCGAACCCAGTCGGAGTCATGGTCAAAGTGGTTTCGAGACGGGTGAACGGTCGCGCCTTCACCACTTCCTTGTCGCCGACCTTGATGGTCGTCGGGACTTTAAAAGTTTGTTTGTCCGAGACAATGTCGACGGGCCGGAGAAGCCGATCACCCTTGCTCGGGTTGACGCCTGCTTCCTGCGAATCTGCCGCCGGCTGCGACGCGGCGAATTCAGGCGCCTCGGCGAAATCGTATTGGCTGTCGAGGTCAAGATACAGCGCCGCGCCGATCAGGGTCATGCCGCAGAGTCCGGCCAGCGTCGCGCCCGCCAACCATCTGAGCGATGCGAGACGCCGCTGGTTGCTGTCGAGCCGATCGTCGCCCAATCGTATCGGCGGCTCGACTCCGAGGTCGGGGCCGACCGTCGCGCGGTCGCCGCGGGAGCCCAGCCGCGGAAAAGAAGCCGCCAAGGTCGTCAAAACAGGTGTTTCGCTCGCTTTTAGCGCCCGTGTTGAATTGGACGGAGTGCGAGATTAGGTACCGCGCGTGGCTGGCGAGCGCAAGCTCTCGCCCCCGGCCGCTTTCTTCCATCCCCCGATGTCCCTTGCGTTTTGGCTGTTTCCTTCCCTAGCGATCAAAATCTGACGGTCGGTGCCCAAGCGGGAACGTCGCTGAGAAATCTCAAGAATTAGCGGGCTGGCTGAGAAAGTATGTTTGCATCGGCCCCTGGCCCTTGACCTCGATCGGTCCTCGCGGCTCGAAGCGGCACGCGCCGCCCGCGGCGCGGGCAAAGATCTCGGACACATGGATGCGTCCTGCGAGACCATGAGATTCCATCCGGCTGGCGATGTTCACACTGTCGCCCCAGAGGTCGTAGGAGAACTTGTTCTCGCCGATGACCCCAGCGACGACCGGGCCCGTATGGATGCCGATCCGTAGGCGCAGGTCAGGGTGCCGGGAGGACAACGCTTCCACGTGCGTCTGCATGGCCAAAGCCATACTAACAGCCGCCTGCGCGTGGTCCGCGCGCGGCTCAGGGACACCCGCGACGACCATGTAGGCGTCGCCCATGGTCTTGATCTTCTCCAGGCCGAGGCGCGTGGCGGCGCGATCGAAACCGAGGAAAATCTCGTTCAACATCCCGACAACGCGCCCAGCATCCATTTTTCGGGACATCTCGGTGAACCCGACCAGATCGGCGAACACTATGCTGACTTCCGGGATGCGATCCGCAATCAATTGCGGCGAGCTTTTCAATCTGTCGGCAATCGTTCTGGGCAGGATGTTCAACAGGAGCGATTCCGAGCGCGCGGATTCCCTGTCCAAAGCTCGCTGCGTCGAATTCAGAACCGCACGATTGTAGTAAGCGAACCCAATCGTCAATACGACCAAGCTATAAACGGAGGTGTTCTTGACCGCAACGAAGAATTGATCCGGCGCGACGCCTTCGAGAAGACCACGCCGTCCGGAAGCGTACCACTCTTCTACTCCGGCAAAGAGGGCTAGGCCGAACACAGTGATCAATATGAGCGACGATAACGACTCCACATAGTAGAAGCTCACGAGAATGCCGGTGAGCAAAAGCAAGTCGTTCCAGGACTCGTGGCCCAAGTGCAAGGAATTGAAGGCTACTGCACACATAGAAATTGTGGGCGCGTATATCTGCGCTGTGCGGTAAAAGCCAAAGCTGTTTATCACGGGAACAAAGCAAAGCCCGATCGCACAAGTTACGGTCGCGACCATCACGTTGCGCACCGCTGGCAGATACTGGACGAACATTGGAACCAGCAGAATCAGCCAGACGACCGTAATCAAGGCGATGATGTTGGAGGCCTTGACGAAGCGGGCCTCGCGACCAGGCATTTCGGCGCGAACGCCAGCCTCGACAATCGAATTCAAAAATTGCTTCATCGGCTGAGAAGATCCGGGGTGATTACCGCTTAGGTCGACAGAGCGTGGATAACAATTGCAAATTCTTAATTATGCACCGCCTGGCAATGATCGCTTTCTCGCTTCGTTTAGCCAGCGCGTACCGCGTTTCGCGCCGCGCCCGCGGTTGTGGATGGAGCGACAGGCTCGACGATCGGCGACTGACGAAGGGCGGCCGGCCAATGGTAATTCCGCCGTGGGATGCGGGGAATACCGAGCATGCCGGCAAGGTCGTGGTGACAATGCAGACTCTGCCGACCGGCGAGCTTGAAATGCGCGGCGGGAGGTCGCATGTTTCCTACGCGCGGCCGCGCATGGACCCCAGGGCAAAGAGGAATGCGACGCTGAACTTGACGCCCCACCCCGCGGCGCCCGCCGCCGGCAGCCCGGCCCCCTCCGGGCGCGCGCGAACAGCCGACCTGTCTCAAATTATCGTTGAAGGACTTGAAGACGCCAAGGCTGAGGACATCGTTTCTATTGACCTGTCCGGCCGAACGACGCTGGCGGATCGGATGATCATCGCCTCCGGCCGCTCGAGCGTGCATGTCGGCGCGATCGCCGACCGGGTGGTAAAAGCCTGTCGTGACGCCGGCTATCCCGCACCGAAAGTTGAAGGAATGCCGCTTTGCGATTGGGTGCTGCTCGATGCGCAAAATGCGATCGTGCACGTTTTCCGTCCAGACGTTCGCCGGTTCTATAACCTTGAGAAGATGTGGAGCGCCGATCGGCCTGGCGAAGCCGCCAGGAGCTGAAGCGGCCGATATCTGAACATGCGCCTTGTGCTGGTTTGCGTCGGCAGACTGAAGGCGGGGCCAGAGCGCCTGCTGTTCGATCGCTACTTCGAGCGACTGGCGCAGAGCGCGCGAGGCGCGGGTCTTGTCGGCGTTGACTTGCGCGAGATTACCGAATCGCGCTCGCGCCGGCCGGACGAAAGACGGACCGAAGAAGCCGCGGCAATCCTAGCCGCCACACCTAAGGGCGGCGCTTTGGTTCTGCTTGACGAGCGGGGGCCCTCGGCGACCAGCGAGGAATGGGCCGCCGACATCGGCCGGGAGCGTGACGCGTCGCGACCGGCCTATGCGGTGGCAATCGGTGGCCCGGACGGGCTTGACCCATCGCTTCGCGCCATCGCGCATCGAGTGCTGGGCTTCGGCCGAATGACCTGGCCCCACCAGCTGGTCCGGGTGATGGCTGGCGAACAGCTGTATCGGGCCGTGACCATTCTAACCGGGCACCCCTATCATCGCGGCTGACCTCGTCCCGTCTATCATTTCCGCGAGGTTAAAATCGCGAAATGGCCTTCAACCGCCTAGATATTACCTAGATTTGATGATCCATGCCCCCCTGTGCACCGAAGGCGAACATGGACAATTCTCACTAGCACGGCCCTCGTCGCCGCCTCTCTTGGCGCGCGTGGCGGCGCGCTCGCGGACCCTGCCCCGCCAAATCCGCCGGCGGCGGCCGATCAGCAACGTGCGGACAAGGCAATAGAGCTTCGCGGCGTTGAGGACACGCTGCGCCAGTCGGAGGAGCAGCGGCGGGCGATCGAGACCGAAATCAACTCCGTTCGCGCCGATCGGGCCCGCCTTTCCGCAGCGCTCATCGAAACGACCGCCAAGGTGCAGGACGCCGAGCGCGGCGCCGCCGCGGCTGTCGACAGATTGTCAGGGCTGAACGCAACTGCCGATGAACTCTCGCACTCGCTCGAGCGTCGGCGCGGAATTATCGCCGACGTGCTTGCCGCCCTCCAGCGGATGGGAAGCAATCCTCCCCCCGCCATTCTGGTTAAACCGGATGACATGTCGGAAGCGGTGCGCGCGGCAACCGTTATGGGCTCCCTCATCCCGGAGCTGAAGTCGGAGATCGAAGCGGCCCGGCGGGATCTCGACAACCTCGCCAAGACCCGCGAATCCATCGCGGGGGAACGTGACAGGCTTACCGAACAGAGCAAAGCGCTCGCGGCCGACAAGATGCGCCTTGCCGCGCTCATTGACGCGCGTCAGCAGTCTCTGGCCTCGGCGCAGGACGCGCTGGGCTCGCAGCAGCAGCGGGCGGGGGAACTTGCCAGAAAGGCAGGCTCGCTCAAGGATCTCATCGCAAGGCTCGATAGCGAAAGCGCGACTCGCAAGGCCGCGGCAGCGGCGGCGCATGCGACTGAGGTTGCTGTGGCAGATGATATCGAAGCGCGTGCGCAAGCCGCTCGGGGCGCCGAAACAGTGCGCCTCAAGCCCGAAATCGCCTTCGCTGAAGCCAAGGGGCGCGTGCCGCTGCCCGCCGCGGGCGAAATTTTGAAAACATTTGGCTCGCCGGACGACCTCGGGGGGACCGAACGGGGGATGTCCTTGGCGACGCCTGCCGCAGCGACCGTCTCCGCGCCGGCGGACGGCGCCGTGCTTTTCGCCGCAGCATACCGGAGTTACGGGCAACTCTTGATCATCGACGCGGGTGGAGGGTACTATGTTCTGCTTGCCGGGATGGATCGAATCAATGTTCAATCCGGCGAGTCCGTATTGGCGGGAGAACCGGTCGGCGTAATGGGCGACGGGTCCGCTCGCATGGTGACGGCGGCCGCAGTTGGCGCGGCGCGGCCAGTTCTCTATATAGAGCTTCGCAAGGACGGGACTGCAATCGATCCGGGGCCGTGGTGGGCAAAGTCAGACATCGAGAAAGCGCGCGGATGATTCGTAAAGCTAGTTACTTGGGAGTTGGAGTTGTTTTGGGAGCCGCAGCCGCGGCTACGGCGCCGCAAGCGTTGCTGTTCGTCAGTCCGTCGGCTTACGCTGCGGCCGCCGACACCTATCGGCAGCTCAATCTGTTCGGCGACGTGTTCGACAAGATCCGAAACGATTATGTCGAGAAGCCAGATGAATCGAAAATGGTCGAGGCCGCGATTAACGGAATGCTGTCCTCGCTTGATCCGCATTCGAGCTACATGGACGCCAAAGCGTTTCGCGACATGCAGGTCCAGACGAAGGGCGAGTTTGGCGGCCTCGGCATCGAGGTGACCCAGGAAGACGGCCTTCTCAAGGTCGTAACCCCGATCGATGATACGCCAGCCGCCAAGGCAGGCGTGCTCTCGGGCGACATCATAACGGCCATCGACGACACGTCCACTCAGGGGCTGACGCTCGATCAAGCGGTCGAGAAAATGCGCGGCTCGATCAATTCTCCGGTGAAGCTCAAGATCGTCCGCGGCCCCAAGAAGGACGTCAAGGATATCACCATTGTCCGCGAGATCATCCACGTCCAGTCGGTCCGCTCGCATGTCGAGGATGGCGACATCGGCTATATCCGCATCACTCAGTTCACCGAGCAGACCGCGGACGGTCTGAAGAGTGCAATGGAGAAACTGCACAGCGAGATTCCGGCTGACAAATTCAAGGGCTATATCCTGGATCTGCGCAACAATCCGGGAGGCCTGCTCGACCAGTCGATCGACGTCGTCAATTCGTTCGTCGACCGAGGCGAGATCGTCTCAACCCGCGGTCGCACCGCGGACGAAACCCAACGCTTCGACGCCAAGCCGGGCGGCGACCTGTCGGGTGGCAAACCCGTTGTGGTCCTCATCAACGGCGGCTCGGCGTCGGCCTCGGAAATCGTCTCCGGCGCCTTGCAGGACCATAAACGGGCGACGCTGATTGGCACCCGGTCGTTCGGCAAGGGCTCAGTGCAAACGATCATGCCCCTTGGCGAAAACGGCGCGCTCAGGCTCACGACGGCGCGCTACTATACGCCATCGGGCCGATCGATCCAGGCCAAGGGCATCGAGCCCGACATAAAGGTGCTGGAGGACGTACCTGACGACCTCAAGGGCAAGGACGATATGAAGGGCGAGGCCTCGCTCAAGGGCCATCTCGCTAACGGCGCCGAGGATACATCGGCTTCCCAGGCCTATGTCCCGCCGAACGAGAAGGACGACAAGCAACTCACCGCCGCCATCGACCTGTTGCACGGGGTCAAGTACGTCGAGCCGGCGGTGAAGGCCGAGGCGGCCCCGGCGAAGAGTGATCCGGCCCCGGCGGCGGCGGCGTCCCCAGCGACGACCAATCCAGGCCAGGCGACTCCCGCCAAGCCGAATTGATGCGCTCAACACGAGCCAGGGAGCTGAGCGTACGCCGATGAGGAAAGGTCTTTCCTATCTCGCCTATGGAGTCGCCGCCGGTGTTGTGCTGGTCGGCGCCTCCCACGATGTGCTGCGCGCCGCCAACTCCAGCACGAATGACAAGCTCGCGCTCTTTGCCGAAGTGTTCAACAAAGTGCGCGACAACTACGCCGAAAAGCCTGACGACGAGAAAATGGTCAAGTCGGCGATCGACGGCATGCTGGCGTCTCTCGACCCACATTCAAATTATTTTGATCCCAAGGCCTTGCAGGACTTCCAGAGCAGTATGAAGGGCGAGGAATTCGGCGGCCTCGGCCTCGAAGTGATGATGGAGAATGGGCTGGTCAAGGTGGTCAGCCCGATCGACGATACGCCCGCGGCGCGCGCTGGGATGATGTCCGGCGATCTGGTCACTCGTATCGACGACACGGCGGTCAAGGGCCTGACCCTCAAGGAAGCGGTCGACAAGATGCGCGGCCCGGCCAAGTCGCCGGTGAGACTGACCGTCGAGCGCGGATCGAAGGGGGACCTCAAGGAGATCACGATCGTCCGCGAGATCATCCATGTTCAGTCAGTGCGCTCGCATCTGGAGAGCGGCGATATCGGCTATATCCGCATCACCCAGTTCAACCAGGAGGCGTACGACGGAGTGCGCAAGGCCTTCGATCATTTCCGCACTGACCCCGGCCAAGCGAATTTGAAGGGCTACATCCTCGACCTGCGCAACAATCCCGGAGGCCTGCTCAACCAAGCGGTCGAGATTACCAACGCCTTTGTCGATAGCGGCGACATCGTTTCGACCCGCGGCCGAAATTCCGACCAGGGGCAGCGTTACTCAGCCCGCCCTGGCGTCAATCTCTCGCAGGACAAGCCGGTGGTGGTGCTCATCAATGGCGGTTCGGCTTCGGCCTCGGAGATCGTCTCCGGCGCCTTGCAGGATCTCAAACGCGCAACGCTTATCGGCACCCGAAGTTTCGGCAAGGGGTCGGTTCAGACCATTCTGCCGCTCGGCGAAAATGGCGCGCTCAAGCTTACCACCGCCCGCTATTACACGCCTTCCGGCCGATCGATCCAGGCCAAGGGCATCGATCCGGACATCAAGGTGCTCGAAAACATTCCCGACGACCTGAAGGGCAAGGTTTCGAGCATGGGCGAGGCCTCGCTGTTCGGGCATTTAAAGAACGATGGCGAGGAGGAGAAGGGCTCTGACGCCTACGTGCCGCCGGACCATGACAAGGACACGCAGCTCGCGGCCGCCGTCAAGTTCCTGCACGGCGCCAAGGCCGAGACACTGCGAAGCCCCGATGCGCCCGCGACCGTGACAACCGTGCAATGACCTTTGGCCGATGGGTCATCGCGGCGGCGCTCATCGCCGCGCCTGGCGTGGCTCAGGCGCAGGAGGGGTCGGGCTGCAGCGGCTTTAAATGGCCGCTTGACCACGAGCGCGCGGCGCTCGTCCGCGCCGACAAGGCTTCGCTTCCCAACAGCGGAGCGCTGGTCTACGACGTCCCGATGACGCTCGAGCTGCAGCCGCTCTCGGCCGCTGGATTGCCGAAGGCGCCTGAGCGGGCGCCCAAGTCGCCGTCCGCGTTCGCCGGCCATTTTACCCTCTCCGCGCCGGCAAAGGCAGGCGTTTATAGGGTTACGATCTCCTCGGAAGGCTGGGTCGACGTCCTCGATGGCGGGGCGTACCTGCATCCGATCGGGTTTAGCGGCTCCACGGGATGCGAAGGCGTCCGCAAGAGCGTCAAGTTTGATCTGCCGGGCCGGCCACTTGCGCTTCAGTTCAGCGGCGTTCCCAAGGATCAAATCTCCGTCATCGTTTCGCCCGAGCAATAAGTCCCGCACAGCGTCCACGACCCAGCGCGTCAGCGATCTCGGCCGACGATGTGTCAGTGGCGGAAATGGCGCATGCCGGTGAAGACCATCGCTACGTCCGCTTCATCGGCGACAGCGATCACCTCGGCGTCACGCACCGATCCTCCCGGCTGGATGACCGCGGTCGCGCCGGCTTCGATCGTCGCAACCAGGCCGTCGGCGAACGGAAAGAAGGCGTCGGAGGCGACGACCGAGCCCCGCGTGAGAGGCTCGGGCAAGCCTGCCATCTCGGCCGCCTCCTCGGCCTTACGCGTTGCGAGACGAGCGGAATCGACCCGGGACATCTGGCCCGCTCCAACGCCCACCGTCGCGCCGTCTTTGGCGTAGACGATGGCGTTCGACTTCACATGCTTGGCGACCACCCACGCGAATTTTAGGTCGGCCATTTCTCGCGAAGTCGGAGCCCTTTTACTCACAACCTTGAGCGGCCCCTCCTCAAGCCCGCCATTGTCGCGATCCTGGACCAGAAAGCCGCCGGCGACCGACCGCACGCCGAGGCTCGGCGCTCGCGGATCGGGAACGGAGCCCGCGAGCAGGAGCCTCAGGTTTTTCTTCGCCGCGATAATCGCCAACGCCTCGTCATCCGCCTCCGGGGCAATAATCACCTCGGTAAAGATCTCGACAATCTTGCTGGCTGAAGCCGCGTCAATCTTCCGGTTGAGCGCCACCACGCCGCCGAACGCCGACACGGGATCTGAGTTCAGCGCCTTTTGGTAGGCCTCGAGCAGCGACCCGCCGACGGCGACGCCGCAGGGGTTCGCGTGCTTGATGATCGCCACCGCAGGGCTTTCCTCGGCATCGAATTCGGCGACCAACTCGTAAGCCGCGTCCGTGTCGTTGATATTGTTGTAGGACAGCTCCTTGCCTTGGATCTGGCGCGCCGTCGCGACGCCGGGGCGCGCCTCGGCGCTGAGGTACAGGGCCGCGCGCTGGTGGGGATTCTCGCCGTAGCGCAGCGCGCCGGAGCTCGGGTGCAGAACGCCGCCGAAAGTGCGCCATTTCGGCGCGGGCTCGTGAATTTCGTGTCCGAGCCAGTTGGAGATCGCCGCATCATAGGCCGCGGTGCGGGCGAAAGCCTTCTGAGCCATTCTGCGGCGGAAAGCGAGGCTGGTCGCTCCCTCGCCGCGTTGTAATTCGTCGATCAACGCTTGGTAATCGTCCACATCGACAATGACCACGACATCGTCGTGGTTCTTGGCCGCGGAGCGGATCATCGCCGGCCCGCCGATATCGATGTTCTCGACCCTCTCCTCAAACAAGGCGTCCCGGTTCAGCGTCGCTTCGAACGGATAGAGATTGACGACCAGAAGGTCGATCGGCGTGATGTCGTTGACGATCATCGCCGCCTGATGCGCCGGCTCAGCTCGGATCGCCAGCAGACCTCCGTGCACTCGCGGGTGCAAGGTCTTAACCCGTCCGTCCATCATCTCCGGGAAGCCGGTGATCTGGGCCACATCGACGACGGTGAAGCCGGCGGCGCTCAGCACCGCCGCGGTGCCGCCGGTCGAAAGAAAATCGACGCCAAACGGCCTGAGGGCGTGCGCTAGATCCAGGAGGCCGGCCTTGTCGGAAACGGAGAGGAGCGCGCGCCCGATTCTGACGATATCCGTGGCCATTAGCGCGAATGCCCCAATTCGATTGTGCCCATTTTGGTGCGGTGCAATAACACAGCTCGAGCCAGTCGGGAAATGCCGGGCATGGCTGCTCAGATCACCAAAATGTCATGGCTTTCATTGGTCCGTGGAGCATTGTCCGATCTCGAACGTTCCTTATGTGAAGGCCTAAGCACATCGAAGGAGCATCCATGCTCAAGACAATCGCATTAATTGGCGTCGCCGCCGCTCTCGCCATCCCGGCCGCGCCGGCTTTCGCCGTCAAAGGCAATTCATCCGCCTATGGCACGGAGGGCTACGGCCCCACCGTCCCGACCCAGTCGCTGACGCCCTTCCAGCGAGCGTATAATCACGGCAACGAGAGCAAGGAGCGCGCGAGAGCCGGGGCGGCCTGGATTCGTCATCACGCCGCCTACGGCCATCATCATCCTAACCACAATCCGTAAGCAGAGAGGCGGGTGCTGTGTGCCCTGGATCACTGCTATCTCAGGGAAAATGACGCAGGGTGTTGGTGGGTCTGCGCTAAACGACCGCCCGGCGCCTTCGGAAAGGAACATCCCATGCTCAAGACAATCGCATTGATCGGCCTTGCCGCCGCCCTCGTCCTACCGTCCGCCCCGGCTTTGGCCGTCAGCGGCGATTCATCGGCTTACGGAACTCAGGATTACGGTCCCACCGTCCCGACGCAGTCCCTGACGACCTTCCAACGCGGGTATAATCACGCCAACGAGAGTAAGGAGCGCGCTTACGCCGGCGCCGAATGGCTTCGCCAACATGGGAAGGGCCTGTTCCCCTTCTTCTGAGGAAGGGGGTTATCCCGTGGCGCTACCCCTACGTTCGCGAATGGCGCGCGAGGCGCCGCTCCGTTCTGGTCGAGCGGTCCCGGGCGGCGCCTCGGTGCGAAGTCTCCTTCGGTTGCCGTCGCGAAGACGCAAACGGCGACAGCGACGAGACTGCTCCGGCCTTGGCCGTCGAATATTGGCGACGCTTGGGGGGTTTATAGCTGGATAAGAGTTCCCAGGCGCGGTCCGCAGAGTCTCAGAAAGCCGCCCGTTATAGGAGAAGACCAATGTTCAAAGCCACTTCGTTCGTCGGCCTCGCCATAGCGCTGGCCCTTATGTCCAGCGCGGCTCTCGCCGAGCAAGGCGAGTCATCTTCTTGGGGCAGCGTCGGTTGGGGGCCTGTGATCCCCACCCAGTCGCTGACGCCGAGAGATCGTCAATGGAACGTCGACAACTCGGCAGCTTACCAAGCGCAAGATAGCGCCGATTGGCTTCGCCAACACGGGAAGGGCCTATTTCCCTTCTTCCAGTGACCAGGCTTCAGCCCCGCTGACCTGTCTTCACCAATCGCGCCGCAAAAAAGCCGTCCAGGCCGGAGCGCCGCGGGTCGTCGCCCCACAGATGGCAAGGCAGCGTGCGCAAATCCCCTGACGGAGTGACGCACTCGGCGAGGCCGCCGATCTCTTCGGGGATGACGGCCAAGCGCCGCACGTCCGGGTTACGGCGCAGGACCGCGGCGATCTGAGCTTCGCCCTCCTCGGGTTCGAGCGAGCATACGCAATAGACAATGGCCCCCCCCGGCCGCGCTAGCGCGATCGCCTTGTCGAGCAGATCGGCCTGCAGTTTGACAAGCGAGACGAGGTCGCCCGGACGCTTGATCCACGCAACGTCGGGGTGGCGGCGGATGGTGCCAGTCGCGCTGCACGGCGCGTCCAAAAGCACGGCGTCGAATGGCGGCGCGTCGAACAGAAGGGCGTCGGCGACCACGACCTCGGAGTGGAGGCGCAGGCGGGCGAAATTGGCGGCAAGGAGCTTGAGCCGCTCGGCCGAGCGATCGACCGTCGTGAGATCAGCCCCCGCTGCCGCCAGTTCGGCTGCTTTTCCCCCCGGCGCGGCGCAGAGGTCGACGATCCGCATGCCGGGAGCCGGCCGGAGGAGTTTGGCCGGCAACGCCGCCGCAGCGTCCTGAACCCACCATCCGCCGTCCGCGTAGCCTTCAAGTTCGGCGATAGGAACGTGGCTGTCGAGGCGCACCGAGCCCGTCGGCAACACGATCGCCGCAAGCTTCTCCGCCCAACCGGCTGCGTCGCTTTTGACGCTGAGGTCGAGCGTTGGCTCCGAGCGATGTGCGAGGGCGATCGCGCGCGCGACGCTCTCGCCATAGGTCGCGCGCCAGCGCTGGGCGAGCCAGGCCGGCGTGTCGTCGTCGAAGGGATCAGAGCTGGCCAGGATTTCGTCGCGATCTCGGGCGATGGCGCGGAGCACTGCATTGGCGAGCGCGGCGAACGGGGCGCTCGTTGGCTCGGCGCGCGTCGCTTTCACCGCGAGATCGACCGCCGCATGGTCGGGCGTGTCGAGAAACAGGATTTGCGCGGCGGCCACGACGAGCGTCCATTCCAGCGCGCCGCCGCGCTTGGGCATGCCTTTTTCCAGTCGCCGCGCCAGCGCCTTGCGGATCGTGCCGAGCCGGCGGAGCGACACGGTGGCGATCGAGCGCGCCAATCCCCGGTCCCGCGCGTCGAGGCCGCCTCTTTGCTGGGCGAGGTCAGCGGCCAGCCGCTCTTCAAGCGGCCGCGACGAGGTCAACGCTTCGGCGACCGCGCGCGCCGCGACAACCCGCGCCGCCAGGCCCGGCGGCGGAGGAGCCGGCGCTTCGGAACGGCCCGCATGAAACCCGCCCGATTGTCGCGCCAAACCGCCTCGCCTCGAATCAAAATTGCCGACCGCCAAGTGCGGGACTATACGCGAAATCTAAGGCAGGCTTGCGTCCGGCTGAACGTGAAGCGTGAAGCGGCGCTCGGGCTTCAGCCGGCAAGCGGAAACTGAATTGAAGCGAACGCAGCTATGAGCGACGATCCTCCAGACTCCGACGTCCCCCTCGAGGCCGAGAATCCGTCCGCGCCCGCGCTGTCGCCGGCGGCGCGAAGGGCGCTAGCGGAGGCTGAGGCCAGGCGCGCCGAGACGAAGCCCCTTGCGCCGCCCGAGCATAATGGGCGCGGCGGCCTCGACCCGGCGCGCTACGGCGACTGGGAAGTGAAGGGGCTCGCGAGCGACTTTTAGGCGCCCTTGGCCGAACTCGCTGGGGAAGCCATGTCGGAGCATCCGCCAGAAGTCCACGACACCTGCCGCAATACAACCGGGCGCGCGAACTGCTTCAAAATAAACGCCCATAAGCGTCAGTAAACGCTAGTAAACGTTAGTAAATTTGCTCCAATTTACTAGCGTTTATTTTTTCGAATCGAGCCTTTTCAATGGCTTGCGGCCGATTCAAGTAAAAAAATCCGCCGTCCCTGATCTCAGGTTGTATGGCCGACGGTTGGAGCTGTGACGCGCCCATCGCACCACGAGATTCTGGACGGCTTCCCGGCCCCGAAGCCGAGCTGTCGCGCTGTGAGATCAAGTTCGCCATCGCCGACAATCATAGTGTGATCTTCTGCTTTGCGCAATAAAATGACTGTCGAATTTTTGCAACTGGTCGCTCGATCCCCGCCTGCGCGGGGATGACGAGAAGGCGGGGATAACAAGAAGAACGTCGACCCGCGCCTTCACACCTTCGCTCAGCGCGAACGCCTGCGGGCGGCATCGTCAGACCGACGGTTCAGCCCACATGTTTTTTCAAAAACTCCAGCGTCCGCGTCCAGGCGAGCTTGGCGCTCGGCGCGTCGTAGCTTTCCCGCTGATCGCAGTTGAAGCCGTGATCGGCGGGATAGATGTGGACCTCGACGTCCGGATGGGCGGCGGCCACCTCTTTCACCCCGGCGATGGGGATATGCTGGTCCTTCTCGCCGAAATGGAGAAGCGCCGGGACCTTGGGCTTCAAATCCTTGAGCCCGATGATCCCGCCGCCGTAATAGCCGACGGCGGCGCTCAAGCCTGAAAGCTGGCCGGCCGCTCCCCAGGCGACCGTGCCGCCGAGGCAGAAACCGACGATGCCGACCTTGCCGCCTGCCTTGGCGACCTCGATGGCGGCGGCGACATCGCGCGACATCTGCTCGCGATCCATCTTGCCGGCGATCGCCATGCCGCGCGTTCTCGCCTCAGCGTCGTAGCCGGTCTCGAACTTGGGCTCGACACGTTCGAAAATCGCCGGCGCGACCGCGAGATAGCCCTCTGCTGCGAACCGGTCCGTGACATCACGGATATGCGAATTGACGCCAAAAATCTCCTGGATGACGACGATTCCACCGCGCGGGCTCCCGGTGGGATCGGCGCGCCAGGCTCGAATCGGGCCTGCTCCTTCCGGCTTCAGTTCAATCCAGGCCATTTCGATCTCCTTGGGTTTGGGGGCGCCTAACGTTGAGCGCCGGCTGAGCTTCTTTGCGCAATGGCGATGCCCCCGACAACTAACAATAGCGCGAGGACATGATAGCGGGCGAAGGGCTCGCCCAAGATGACAACCGCCATGACGGCGCCGAACACCGGCACCAGATTGACGAACACGCCGGCCCGGCCCGGTCCGATCAGTTCGACCCCGCGCATATAGGTGAGCTGTGCGACAAAGGCCGGTCCGAGAGCGACAAAGGCGAGCACCAGGAGCCCGCCCCAGCTCGGCCAGATGAATCCGCCGGACATGATTTCCCAGATCATCAGAGGAACCGAGGTGACGAAGGCCGCGACAGCCATGCCCGCCAGCATGCTGACCCCAGAAACCTTTGGCCGCTGGCGAAGACCGACCGTGTAGCCGGCGTAGAGCACCGCCCCCAGAAACATCATCACATCGCCGCTGTTGAAGGCGAGCGCCGCGAGCCGCGCGAGATCGCCCTGCGCCGCGATCACGCCGACGCCCAACATGGTTATGACGGCGCCGAGAGCCTGCAGCGCGGTGAACCGGACGCCGAGAAAAACGCGCGCGCCAATCAGGACAAGCGCAGGGATGGCGCCTTGGATGATCGAGAGATTGAGCGCGCTCGTATGATGCGCGGCGACGTAGAAGAGCGCGACGAAGACCGTGTATCCGGCCGCGCCCATCACCGTTAGATAAACCCAGTGCTCCCGCAAGACGGGCCAGTCCTGTCGCAACGCAGGGCGGGCTGCGATCAGAATGGGAATGAGTGCGACCGCCCATCTGAGGCAGGTCAGAGTCATTGGCCCGATCTGGCCGACAGCCAATCGACCAACGATCGAGTGGGCGGCCCAAATCAGCGTCGTAATGACGAGCAGCAGGATCGGGTTCGCCCAGACCGACTGCATGAGCCCGGTCCTTGGCGCGGTCGCGTCGGTCATGAATGTCTTCGAGAGCTTCGAGGAATCGCCCGAAATTCACGGTTCCGGCGGCACGCGGACCGTGGGCGGCACGGGACTAGGCGCCCGAAATAATCCGAGCCGGGACGGAAGGCAAATTTTGTGGAACGGACCGACGCGAAAAGCATCGGCTCGAACGAGCCGCATCCGACCTCGCTCACGCCGCTTGACGCGCCTCGGAGACAATGGTTTCGCGGATCGCATCGGCCAGCGCCTTGGCCTCTTCGCTCGGACGTCCGGGCGCGTGAATGAGGCCCATGCGGTTCAAGGGCAAGTCCGGCAGGCCTTCGGCGCGCCCGAGCCGCTTGAGGCCGGGACCGACCAGCGACGCGGGCAAAATGGTCGCCGCCAGTCCCGCACGCAGGACCGTCCCGATCGCACTGAAGTTCTTGGAATAAACTCGCGCTCGCGTCACGCCCGGCGCCGCCGTCGACAGGGCTTCCTCGGTCGCGCGCCGCCAGCAACAGGTCGTGCTGCCAAGCGCGAGCGGGATCGGCGTTCCCTGCTCGACCTGGAAGCGCTCGGCGGCGACCCAGACCAGGGGCTCCTCGCGCAAAAGCTCGAGCCCTTTCAGACCCTCGTGGTCGGTGATCAGCGCCAGATCGAGCGCGCCCGCGGCGACCTGAGGTGCCAGGTCAGTTGACGCCTCACAATTGACTGAGACCTCGACCAGCGGATGACGGCGATTGAAGCGCGCCAGGATGTCGGCCAGGAAAGCTTCAGCGTAGTCGTCTGGAATGCCGAGCCGCGCGGCGCCCCTCAGGCCCTTGCGCGACAGCGCGGCGAAGGCTCCCGCTTCGACCTGGACGATGCGACGAGCGAATTCGATCAGCTTCTCGCCCTCGTCCGTCAGCCGCGCGCCGCGTCCCTGCTTCACGAACAGGGCGCAGTCCAGCTGCTCCTCCAGTCGGCGGACATGCATCGAGACGGCGGATTGCGTCTTGTGCACCCGCTCGGCCGCCTTGGTGAACGAGCCGGAATCGACAATGGCGAGGAAGGATCGAAGCTGGTCGGTGTCGAGCATGGGACCCATCCGAAATTTTGATCGGTTACTCTACCAACATTCGTTGGACCGATCAATCGGGACTCACTTCAAGAACCGCTCAGTGAACCGATTTCTGGTCACGACCTCCGCGACGAGCCGGCCGATCGATAGCCGACAAAGCCAAGTCCTGCGAAGCCGATCAGCAGCATGGCCCAGGTTGATGGTTCGGGGACCGTTTCCTGGACCACGCCACCGATGACAAAGTCGCCAAATCCACTGATCGTCAGATCAATGTCGGGTCCGAAGTTAGAACCCAGATCGATGACGGAACTAGGTAGGTAGCCAGCGGCGAAAATGTCGACGCCATTGACGACAATGTCAAAATTGCCGGCGTCGCCAAGGAGCAGATCGCCCCGAAAACTAAAATCGAACGTCGTAGTGGCATTGCTCGCGTTCCCGAATTGACTTGCAGTCCCGAAAATCTGGACTTGCGGTCCTAACAGGGCGCCGAAATCGCTCGCGCCATCGGAATCGATTAGCGTTGTGGCGTAAGCCTTGTCGGGAAGGACGGTCGAGGCGGCGAAGGCGTCGGCTTCGCCGCCGAAAGTCGGAGCCGAGCCGCCCTGCGCGATCGCTTCGGTCGTCGTCGCTGGCCCAACTAAAAACGGGTATATTGATGGAGCTATAATCGTCGACTGAACGCTCACGCCTCCAAGACTGGTCTTCGCGGTGGACTCGGCCTCTCCAATGTCCCCGCTGGTGGTGGCCACCGCTTCTGCCATCGCGCCGTTTGTGGTCTCGGCGCTCGCCGTTGCATTGGCGGTCCTCGGCGGGAGCGAGAACAGGTCAAATTCGCTTGGAAAGCCCTCCGTCGCGATAGCGTTGGCAATGGCCTTGCCGCCGCCTGTCGCCGAGGCGACGGCCGATGCGTTGGCGTTGCCTCCGGGTTGGACATTATCACCTGCACTGCCAGTCCCGCCCCCGCCGCCTGTCGCGTTCGCGGACGACAAAGCGTCGCCAGAACCGCTGGTTCCGGCCGAGCTGCTGGCGCTGGCGTCACCGCCGGCGCTGTCGGGTCCCTCGCCAAATCGGTTGGAGCCGCCTGAACCGCCCGTCGCCAAAGCAGAAGCCGTAGCATTGCCAGTTCCCGAACCGGCCACCGCTAATGACGATGCGGATCCTCCGTCGCCACCCCGGGCGGCGAAGCTGTTGCTGCCGCCGCCAGCGCCGCCTGTTCCGCCGACGGAGATAGCGTCCGCCTCTCCCGAGCCTGAGATGACGTTCGTCGTCGCCGTCGCTGCCGCGTCGCCGCCAGTTCCGCCGACGGCACCTAAGTTGGAGGGGAAGCTGTTGTCGATGACATCCCCGACATTTCCGCCAGCGCCGCCAGTTCCGCCGATCACCGTGGCTTTATTCAGAGCGTCGGCGCTGCCTGCACCGGCGAACGTGGGCCCTGCGGGGTAGCCTGGCTGGCCAGGATCGCCTGGATTGACGCCATCCGCACCATCCACCCCGGTAGAGCCTTGGACGGTGACATCTTCCGCGCGAACCCCGGCGGCGCTCGCGGTCATAAGGGCCAGGGAAAGCCCTGCAGTCTGCAACAGTCGAGTCAATAAAGCGCGCTGAAGCAGGCAAGACTTCAATTTGAAAGACATGGCGAACCCCCCGTGTGTTAGCCCTCGCAAGGCGCGATTTCCGCGCGCTGATCATCAAGGCAATGGGAAACGCGAAAAAGAGCCGCGCTAAGGATGAACGATCGAGACTGGACGCCGCGCAGAAAGACATCACGCCCCCGATGTTGTCTTGAGGCGTGCGCTCGCTTTTCGCCCCGCCTCAGTGTGGTTTGGCGTCTTTCCTTGGACTGGTCACTACACGAATTCGTGAACTCCCGGGCTGGTGCGACCAACGATGGGCGTCCCGTCGCGCTTTACGAAGTGCGCATGCGGAGCATCGCACTCATCTGAAATTTTGATCGGTTACTCTACAAACATTCGTTGGACCGATGAATGGGGCTCACTATATCAGTAAGCGTCCCGAGATAATCATCCCGAGATTGAACGACTTCCACCGGCGCGGGCTTCGCGCCGAACGGGGAATCGTCTTCGCATTGGAGGCGAACATGATTGATTTTTATATGAGTTCCGGCCCTGCCAAGGCCTTGTGGCGTGTCCTTACGTGGCCGGCGCGCGTAAGCGAAGCGCGCCGCACGATGAACCAATTAGCGGGTATGTCCGAATTTGAACTGCGCGACATCGGCCTCACGCGCTCGGACGTCAACGACGCGACGGCGCTGCCGCTGGACGCCGACCCGTCGGGCTTGCTCGTCAAGCGACGGGCTTGGCGTGAGCGCTCGGTCAGCGAACGAACTCATCTCGCCGCCTGAGCGACGACCTCTCCACAAAGGCGGCGAAAAGGTCTAGGACGGGCGTTCCTGACCTTCCAACGCCTTTGCGGAGCTCTTCCATGACAGCGCACTCGGCTGTAGCCGGCGTCGAGATCAACGCAAAATCCAGCGGGCGGCAGGACGAAATTCTTAGCGCCGAGGCGCTCGCCTTCATCGCCGGGCTGCATCGGCGCTTCAATCGAACGCGCCTGGAGCTGCTAGCGCGGCGCATGGAGCGCCAGGAAGACTTTGACGCCGGCAAGCTGCCGGACTTTCTCCCCGATACCAAATCCATCCGCGACGGCGACTGGACCGTCGCCAAGATCCCAACCGACCTTCTCGATCGGCGGGTCGAGATCACCGGTCCCGTCGATCGCAAGATGATCGTCAATGCGCTCAATTCCGGCGCCAAGGTCTTTATGGCCGATTTCGAGGATGCGACCTCGCCCGTCTTCGCCAACATGGTCGAGGGACAGGCGAACCTGAAGGACCGTTGGGCCGGAAAAATCGACTTTACGGACGCGGTCAGCGGCAAATCCTACGCGCTTAAGAATGAGACCGCCGTCTTGATGGTGCGGCCGCGCGGCTGGCATCTGCCCGAGCGCCATGTGGTCGTCGACGGCGAGGCAATGTCCGGCTCGCTGTTCGACTTTGGCCTTTACGTCTTCCATTGCGCGAAGGTCCAGATCGCCCAGGGATCGACGCCGGCCTTCTACCTGCCCAAGCTCGAGAGCCGTCTCGAGGCCAGGCTCTGGAACGACGTCTTCTCAGACGCGGAGCGCAAGCTTGGCGTGCCGCATGGGACGTTCAAGGCGACCATCCTGATCGAGACGCTGCCGGCCGCGTTCGAAATGGACGAGATTCTCTACGAGCTGCGCGACCATATCGTTGGCCTGAACTGCGGCCGCTGGGATTATATCTTCTCGTTCATCAAGCGCCTCGGCAAGAATAAGGCCTTCCTAACGCCCGACCGGTCGGAAATGACGATGGGCAAAGCGTTTCTCAACGCCTATTCGCTCCTGCTGATCAAGACCTGCCACCGCCGCGGCGCCTTCGCCATGGGCGGCATGGCGGCGCAGATCCCGGTCAAGGGTGACGAGGCCGCAAACGAAGCCGCCTTCGCCAAAGTCCGCGCCGACAAGGAGCGCGAGGCGACCAACGGGCATGACGGCACCTGGGTCGCCCACCCGGATCTCGTGCCGGTCGCGATGGAAGTGTTCGACCGGATGATGCCTGGCCCAAACCAGCTCTCGAAGAAGCGCGACGACGTCCACGTGACGCAGGCCGACCTCATCGAGGTGCACAAGGGCAAGCGCACGGAGGAGGGCCTGCGCGAGAATATCCGGGTCGGGGTGCAATATATCGAGGCGTGGCTCAGGGGCCGCGGCGCTGTCCCAATCTACAACCTGATGGAGGACGCGGCGACGGCCGAGATCTCCCGCGCGCAGGTCTGGCAATGGCTGCATCTCAAGGCCAAGCTCGACGACGGCCGCGAGGCGACGCCCGCGATGTTCCTCGAGGCGCTCTCCGGCGAGATGGAGCGGGTCAAGGGCGAGGTCGGCGCCAAGGCGTTCGACGGCGGCCGCTTCAAGGAGGCGATCGCGCTCTTCTCGGACATGTCGCTCAGCGACACGTTCGACGAATTCCTCACCCTGCCGGCCTATAAGCTGATCGACTGAGACGGCGCCCTGGCATGGGCCAAGCCGACGAGCAATTGAGGGGAGAGAGCCACGATGGCTAAAGCGTATTGGATTTCCACATATCGTTCGATCAGCAACCCGGATGCGCTGGCCGCCTACGCCAAGCTCGCCGGGCCGGCGCTTACCGGCGCAGGAGGGCGTTTTCTGGCGCGTGGAATGCCGGCGCAGGTCTACGAGGCTGGTCTGCAGCAGCGCACGGTGCTGCTTGAGTTTGACAGCGTGGAGGCGGCGCGGGCGGCGCATGACAGTCCGGCCTACCAAGAAGCGCTGGCCGCGCTTGCCGGCGGAGCCGATCGCGAGATCCGTATCGTCGAAGGGATGTAGCGGGCACGCTTCAAGCTGGGGCTCAAAGGCCGAACGGCCTGTCCCACAGTTCACAGACTTCGGCCTCGCAATTCCAAATTTCCGGGGACATTGCGACGACTCTCCACGTGGGTAATGATACCGGTCGACCTCGCGGGCCCCGCTTATGCGGCTCGACGAAATGACATGCGGACCCTCATAAGCATGGGCTTTACGCTGCCCGGATTTGATGGAATGGATATGTTCGAGGGCGTCCTACTCCCGCTGTCGCCTATTAGCGTCACGTCGCGGCCGGAGCCGCCGCCTATCAGGATCCTATTAGGATTCGGGCCGGAGCCGCAGTCGGCCCTTGAACCATCGCCTGGGTATGATGCTCCTTGGGCTTGCGGCTCTTGGCTACACGGCGCTGCGGCGCAAGGGCGCTCTTGCGCCGCAATTTGAGCGGGGCGGCGCGTTGAAGCCGCGGGTGCGGATGTTGACTCCGCACGGCGCTTGACCGCTCTTGTTCACCCATGCTGAAAAGCCGGGCGCCGTGGGAATAGGGGATGCACAATGACACAGCGAACGACTTGCCTTGCATGGATCACGGCCTTGTCCTTCGGCGTCCTCGCCGCGCCAAGCGCTCAGGCGGCCTATGTAACGACTTTCGAGGAGATCGGTTCGAATGTCGTTGAGGTCGGCGGCGGCACGCTTGATCTGACCGACTTGGAACGCGTTGGCGGTATCTTCACCAAGCTGTTTGTAACGCCCAGCGAGCCTTCCTACGCTTCGGGCACAAAAGGCGACCAGGGGGATATTTACGAAGGCGCCCTATCAGGGCCAGCCAACTGGGGGCCTGGAGTTACCACCTTCGCAAGCTCGAGCAGCGGCGACCTCGTGGCTCTCGTCCCGTCCGGCGCGGAAATCATTGTTCCCGACGATTACGACTTTGACGATCCCCTATCTGAAACCTCTACCTATCTCGGCGCTTCCTTCGCTTCGCTGGGCCTGACGCCTGGCTCCTATGTCTACAGTTGGGGGACAGGCGACCACGCCGACACGTTCACGCTCAATGTCGTCGCGGGCTCCGTTCCCGAGCCGTCGACCTGGGCGATGATACTGATTGGTTTTGCGGGCCTTGGCTACGCGGCGGCACGGCGGAAGCGCGTCGTAACAGCGTTACTTTGACGGCGATTGCGGTCCGTAGCCTGTGGCGCGCAACGGCAAGGTCCGGGCTTTGGATGAAATGTGAAGACTGACGATGCGTGTCGCTGCGCTCCTGACTTTGGCCGCTGGGATTCTGGCCGCGACGCCAAACGCGGCTTCGGCGGCGACGATCAAATTCGATATCATTCTGTTCGTTTCGGGCGAGACGAACCGCGAGTATTTCAGCAGTTCGTACGTTCTGTTCGATCCGAGCCTCGGAACGCTCAACGAAGTCTCTCAGACAATCAATGGGTCGTTGACTTGGACGCCCGGCGTGGACCCGTCTGAGCTCGACTTGTTCAGTCGTCGATTGAGCCAGAGATCAAGCCAGACGTTCTCAAGTTCGTCCTCCACGGATCCTCGCGTCATCGATGTCGACCTGGTGAGCGAGTCAAGCGATCCCGAGACACTGTCGGTGTTCACCGGAATAGGGGCGATCGTCTCTTTTTTCGAAGCGCGGGGAACTCCGAGGAGACCCCCAGGAACGCTGTCGGGCATGCTCAGTGGTTTCGTGACCTATGACTATACGCCCGCGACGCCGGCGATCCCCGAGCCCTCAACCTGGGCGATGATGTTGATCGGATTCGCCGGCATCGGCTACGCCGGCTATCATACGATGAAAGGCGCAACGGCGGCTCGATCTATAGTCGGATGATCCAGGCCGCGTTCCGGTTGAGAGGGGGACTTTTCCATGAGAAAAACTCTGACGTTTTTGGCGGCCGCTGCCGTCGGCGCGATCGGACTTGCGTCGAGCGCTCACGCGGCGATCGTGGATCTGACGTTCGAGGGCGTTGCGGCGTCCTATCCTTTCTCGCGGACCAAGATCAATGACTTCTACAACGGAGGCACCAGCGGCGCAGGCACGAGCGGGCCTGATTATGGTGTGACCTTTAGTCGGGGGCTTAACGCCGCTTGCCTCAATAGTTTGACCGTCTCGTCGTGCGACCGCGTTTCGAAAGGCGGCCTTGGCCCCGTGGACTCGCAGGAGAGCGCGCTCGAATTTAACAGTGTAATTCCAGCCTTCATGGACGTCGCGGGAGGCTTTACGACCGAGCTTTCCCTTAACTACGTGACGACTCTTCTAACAGTCAGGCTTGCCGTTTGGAGCGGAGTTGACGGCACAGGCGACCTGCTAGCGACGCTCAACCTGCCCGCCAACGCAGTCGGTTGCCCCGACTATGGCGATGCAGAGCTGTGTCCCTTCACATCGGCGCAGGTGAGTTTCTCCGGAATCGCCAGGTCAGTTCAGTTTTCGGGCATAGCGGCCGACTTTGACGACATAACGTTCACAACGGCTCCCGAGGCTCCGACTTGGACGATGATGCTCATCGGCTTGGCTGGCCTCGGCTATGCGGCGCTTCGGCGAAAGGGCGGCCGTTCGCGCTCGCGCGCCTCTCAGCGGTCCGGCGCGCCGCTTCACGGGAACGTCGCAGGGATCGGTTAGGCTCACTTCCAACTGACGTCTTGTTCTTGCATGCTGGCGTTCGATCTCCTGTCGAGCCGGTGTGAATTGAAAACGTAATTGCCCGGCAGCCTGAACAGTCTTAAGATGAAGTGGCTTTTCGCGGGAGGGACGGGGGCTTGAGGCTTCACCGGCGCGAGTTGCTTGGAAGCGCGGCGTTGCTGCTCATCGGGGGCGCGGCCGGCGCGCAAGCGCAATGGTTGCCCTGGCGTCCGGAAGCCGGGTCGCCGCCCGAGCCCTTCGTCAAAGGACCGTGGATTTTCTTCGACTCCGCCGAGGCCGCAGCGGTTGAGGCGCTAGTGGATCGCTTGATCCCGCCGGACCCTGAGACGCCCGGCGGCAAAGACGCCGGCTGCGCTTTGTTCATCGATCGACAGCTGGCCGGCCCCTTTGGTCGCCGGGCCGGCCTCTATCTCAGCCCGCCGTTCATCAAGGGAACCAAACAGCAGGGCCCGCAGGACGAAGACGGTCCAGCGGTGCGCTATCGCAAGGCGCTCACAGCGCTCGACCAATATTGCAGCAAAGCGAAGGGCAGTGCGTTCGCTTCGCTCAGCGACGCGGACAAAGATGCCGTCCTTGGCGACCTCGAAAGCGGCGCCGCGAAACTCAGCGGCGTCGACGGCCAGGCGTTCTTCGAGCTCATCCTCAAAAACGCGCAGGAGGGGTTTTTCGCCGATCCGATCTACGGCGGCAATCGTGACATGTGCTCGTGGCGGATGATCGGCTATCCGGGCGCCCGATACGATTACCGCGACTGGGTCCACCGGCATAACGAACGCTATCCCCGTCCCCCTGTCAGCCTTGAGGGACGGGCGGATTGGAACACGCGCAAGACCTGAAGGGCGAACACGATGGTGCGCAAGCTCCCCAAGAAGGATGTGGCGATCATCGGCCTCGGCTGGACCGGTTCGATCCTCGCGAATGAGTTGACCGACGAGGGTCTCGATGTCGTCGCTGTCGAACGGGGGCCATGGCGCGACGCTGCGACCGATTTTCCGACCAGCTTCGACCAGGATGAGCTGCGCTATCGCATCCGCCATGAGCTGTTCCTCCGCCCCGAGCAGCTCACCTTCACCTTTCGCAACAAGATGAACGAGCAGGCCCTGCCGATCCGCGACTGGGGCGCGTTCATGCCGATGAATGGCGTCGGCGGCGGGGGTGTGCACTGGAATGCCGAGACTTGGCGCTTCCTGCCCTCCGATTTCGTCCTCAAGACGCATCTGACGCAAAGATATGGCGCGAAATTTCTGCCCGAAGACATGACGATCCAGGACTTTGGCGTCACCTACGACGATCTCGAGCCGCACTATGACCAATTCGAGTATCTTTGCGGGACCTCGGGCGCCGCGGGCAATCTGAACGGCAAAATCCTCGAAGGCGGCAATCCGTTCGAGGGGCCGCGCTCCCGGCCCTACCCCAACCCCCCGCAGGCGCAACCGTTCGGCCACACGCTGTTCGCGAAGGCCGCGCGCGACCTCGGCTACAAGCCGTTTCCCCAGCCGTCCGGCAATATGTCTCAGGCCTACGTGAACCCGCTCGGCGCCCGGCTCGGACCGTGCACCTATTGCGGTTTCTGCGAATGGTTCGGCTGCGGCAATTATTCGAAGGCTTCCCCACAGACCACCATTCTTCCGGTGCTGGTGAGGAAATCGAACTTCAGCTACCGCGCCGATTCCGAGGTGACGCGCATCAATCTCGACGGCTCCGGCAAGCGGGCGACCGGCTTCACCTTTGTCGACGCGAGCGGCGAGGAGTGGGAGCAGCCGGCCGATCTCGTCATCCTGGCCGCGTTCACCATTTTCAACGTTCAGCTCCTCCTGCAGTCGGGTATCGGCAAGCCCTATGATCCGGTCGCCAATCAGGGTGTGATCGGCCGTAATTTCACCCACCAGACGATCTCCGACGTCGTCGGCTTCTTCGACAAGGACAAGTTCAACTTCAATCCGTTCATCGCCTCCGGCTCGATCGGCATGTGCATCGACGAGTTCAACGGCGACAATTTCGACCATGGGCCGCTCGGCTTCGTTGGCGGCGGATATATGGGGCAGGTGCAGACGGGCGGGCGCCCGATCGAAAACACGCACGTGCCGCCCGGCACGCCCCGATGGGGGGCCAAGTGGAAGAGCGGGGTCCGCGACAATTATTTGAGCACGGTCACGCCGGGCACCGGCGTGCATGGAAGCTTCTATTCTTATCGCGATGTCTATCTCGACCTTGACCCGCTCTATAAGGACCGGTTGGGCCGCCCGTTGCTGCGCATGACGATCGACTTTCACGACAACGAGCTGAAACAGAACGCCTATCTCACCGACAAATTCGCCGAAATCATTAAGGCGATGGGCGCAAAGGAGATCGAGAAGCAAACTCGCAAGGGCCCCTACGACATCACCAAGTACCAGACGACGCACCTCAACGGCGGCGCGATCATGGGAACCGACCCCTCGACCAGCGCGCTTAACCGCTATCTGCAAAGCTGGGACGTGCCCAACCTCTTCGTCATGGGCGCGAGCGCCTTTCCGCAAAACGCCGGCTACAATCCGACTGGCACGGTCGCGGCGCTCGCCTATTGGTCGGCCCAGGCGATCAGGACCCAATACCTCAAGAACCCTGGACCCCTCGTCCATGCGTAAGCGCATCGCGCGCCGGATCGCGGGCGCCGCGATCGCCTCGCTGGTCATCGCGTCGAGCCTGACCGGGACGGGTCGCGCGCAGACGAACAAGGTCGGGACGAGCCTCGACCCGCAGAATTTCAGCCAGATCGAGCGGGGGCGGTATCTCGCCATCGCCGGCGATTGCACGAGCTGTCACACCGCGCCGGGGTCAAACCAACCCTTCGCCGGCGGCCGGCCGATCGAGACTCCATTCGGCGTCGTGGTGGGAGCCAATATCACGCCCGATTCCGAGACCGGCATCGGCGCCTGGAGCGACGAATTGTTCGTCCGCGCTTTGCGCGAAGGCAAGGGGCATGATGGCGAACTGCTCTACCCTGCCATGCCCTATCCCTATTACACTAGGCTGAGCGAGAGCGACGCGCTCGCCATTCGCGCCTACCTCAATACGGTGAAGCCGGTTCGTAACGCCGTCGTTTCCAACAAGCTGCCCTTCCCATTCGACGTTCGTGAGGGAATGGCGGCGTGGAATGCGCTCTATTTCAAGCGCGGGGAATTCAAGCCGGACCCCGCGAAGTCCGCCGAATGGAATCGCGGCGCCTATCTTGTGGAGGGCCTGGGTCATTGCGGCGCCTGCCACACGCCCAAGAGCGCGCTCGGCGGCGACGATCGGGCGCACGCTCTGCAAGGCTATGCGCTGCAAGGATGGTTCGCGCCTAATATTACCAACGACAACGAGCGGGGCCTAGGCGGGTGGAGCGTCGCCGATATCGTGGCCTATCTGAAGAATGGCCATAACATGACGACCGCATCGACCGGAATCATGGCCGAGGAAATCACGCTGTCGAGCTCGCATATGACCGACGCCGATCTCACGGCGATCGCGACTTACCTCAAAGACCTGCCGGGTCAGACAGCGTCGCCACCGATCGCGGTTTCCGCCTCCGATCCGAAGATGGCCGCCGGAGGCGCGATTTACGTCGACGAATGTTCGGCCTGCCATGGTATGGATGGGAGGGGCGTTCCTTATCTTTTCCCGGCGCTGGCCGGATCGCCGAACGTCCGCTCCGCCGATCCGGCGAGCCTCATTCATGTCCTCATCGAAGGCGCGCGCAGCGTTGCGACCGCCGGCGAGCCGACCGGTCCGGGCATGCCCTCATTCGCGTGGAAGCTGAGCGACGATCAGGCCGCCGCGGTCTTGACTTACATCCGCAACTCTTGGGGCGCCTCCGCGCCGGCAGTCGACGCGTCGCAGGTCGCGCAAGGCCGCGCCCGCGCCGCGATGGCGTCGGGACGCTAGCGCCCTACTCTTGGCCGTGCTCACATCCCGTAGCCGCGCGCCATCGCCGCGGCGCAAAGCGGAATGAGGGCGAACAGGCCTGCCTCGACATAGAGAGCCTGACGCAACTGCTTGATCTCGTCCGCCGGCGGCCGGAAGGTGGGATCGGCGCGCACACGCCGACGCCAGCCGATGTACATCATGGTCGGCGCGACGGATAGCAGGCCGACGCCGACGAACAGCGCCATCTTGGCCCAGAAGAAGATGTTGACTGAATAATATTCGTAGCCCTTGGCGCCGAAGAACACCCGCAAGACCCCGGCGGCGACAACGATCGCAGCCACAAGGCCGAACCAAGCGTCGAGGCGGGCAACCCTCAACGCCACGCGGTCGTCGATCGGTCCCGCGGTCAGGGCGATCTCAGCCGCGAGGATCGCGGCGAGCGAAAAGACCGCCAGATGATGGAAGCTCGCGAGCAGCCAGTCGACGAACATTTCCCCTCCAAAGCGGATCCCGCGCTCAACCGTAACTGCGCCCGCCAAGCGCCGCCCGCAAGGCGGGGGGTAAAGCCGATTGACTTTGATCGATGCTCGACCTATAGGCTCGCCCTGCTCTAGCGCGGCTGAAAAGCCGCGCTTTTGGTTTTGAGCGCCTGAGTTCAAAATCGCGAGTAACAAGCGGCGGTTCGCGAGAGCCGCATTTTCGGTCAACTGCCAAAAAGCCGGCCGCGCATGTTCCATGCGTAGCGAGCCGGGTGGAACACGGGAAAGAACGATGTTCGCAGTCATCAAGACCGGTGGCAAACAATACAAGGTTGCCGCCGAGGATCAAATCACCGTCATGCTGCTGCCCGGCGAAGCCGGCGCCAGGATTGTGTTCGACGAAGTGCTGGCGCTGTTCGACGGCGAGACCAATCAAGTCGGCTTGCCGCGGGTCGCCGGCGCAAGCGTTGTTGGCGAGATCGTCGAGCAGACGCGCGGGCCGAAGGTTTACGCCTTCAAGAAGCGCCGGCGCAAGAACTCGAAGCGCAAGCGCGGCCATAAGCAGGACCTCACGATCGTGCGGGTGACCGACATTCTGACCGGCGGCGCAGCCCCGGCGCGAGCGGCGGCTGCTTCGGCGAGCGAATAGGTAGAACGATCAATTCCCCGGCGCGTTCGAACGCGCTATAAATAAGTTCAGGTTGGCGGGCCTTCGGGCCGGCCGCAGCAAGTTTCGGAGCGAAGACTATGGCTCACAAAAAGGCAGGCGGTTCGTCGCGCAACGGTCGCGATTCGGCTGGCCGGCGTTTGGGCGTGAAAAAGTTCGGCGGCGAGCAAGTCATTGGCGGCATGATTCTTGTACGCCAACGAGGGACCAAATTTCATCCTGGGCGGAATGTCGGCCTTGGCACAGATCATACTTTGTTCGCTACCGCCGCCGGCGAAGTCGCGTTTGAGCGAAAAGGCGACGGACGCCAATATGTATCGGTACGATCGATTAGCCTTTCAGAATAAAGCGGGGAGCAAGACGAGAACCCCGCTTCGGCGACAAGCCCCCGCGGACGTTCTCGAAAGACCCGATATTTCGAGATGAGACAAAAGGCCAAAGAGCCTGCTCAATCGTCCGGTAAGCGAAGCTTACAAAGGGGATGCGGTCGTCGCGTCCCCTTCGTCATTTTTGGCCCCGTTGATGGGGCGCTGACCGGTGATTTCATGTTTCCCGATCTGGCACGAGACGATGTGTTCCGGCTTGAGACGCCGCGGCTCTGGCTGCGCTGGCCCCGAATCTGCGACGCCGCGGCGATCCATAGGTTTTGCAGCCGATGGGAAGTCGCCCGCTACACCGCGCGTATCCCTCATCCCTATCCCGAGGGCTCCGCCGAGCGATTCGTCTATGCCGCGCGCGAGGCCAACTCGGCTGGCCGGGACCTTACCTTGGTGATGACGCCGATCAAGGGGAAGAGCGACGCCATTGGGTCGATCAGCCTCGAGTTGCGGGGCACGGACCGCCTTGCGCTCGGCGTTGCGCTGGCGCCCGAGGCCTGGGGTAAGGGGCTTGCGACCGAGGCCGCCGAAGCCATGATCGACGCAGCCTTCGCGTTGACACGCACGGTCGAGATCCTGGCCAGCGTCAGGGTTGAGAACGAGGCCTCGCAGACTGTCCTCGGAAAATGTGGGTTTGCGCGCATCGGCTCGGGGCTCCAGGGGGCGCCTGCGCGCGGGGGCCTGGTCGAATGCCATAGCTTGCGCCTTGCTCGTGCGGATTGGGCTGGCGACAGCCTGCCCATGGTCGAAGCCGCGACGCCGATCGAACTCACGCGCACCCCGTGATAGACGACTTGCCATGAAGTTTCTCGATCAAGCGCGCGTGTACATTCGCTCAGGCGACGGCGGAGCGGGTGCGACCTCGTTCCGGCGCGAGAAATTCATCGAGTTCGGCGGCCCAGACGGCGGGGACGGCGGACGCGGCGGCGACGTCGTGGTCGAATGCGCCGACGGCCTCAACACGCTCATCGACTTTCGCTACCAGCAGCATTTCAAGGCCAAGACCGGAATGCACGGCATGGGTCGCAATCGCGCCGGTGGCCGCGGCGCCGACGCGGTTCTCAAAGTGCCGGTCGGGACGCAGGTCTTCGACGAGGAGAGCGGCGCGATGCTCGCCGACATGACAGAGCCCGGCGAGCGCGTGGTGGTCGCCCAGGGCGGCAACGGCGGTTTTGGCAACCTACACTTCACCACCTCGACCAATCGCTCCCCGCGGCGCGCCAATCCCGGTCTCGATGGTATCGAGCGCACGCTCATTTTGCGACTGAAGCTGATCGCTGACGGAGGCCTCATCGGTCTGCCGAACGCGGGCAAATCGACCTTCCTCGCCGCCGTCTCCGCGGCCAAGCCTAAAATCGCGGACTATCCGTTCACCACCCTCCATCCGGGTCTCGGCGTCGTCCGGATCGACGGAAGGGATTTCGTGCTCGCCGACATTCCCGGCCTGATCGAGGGCGCCCACGAGGGGCACGGCCTCGGCGACCGGTTCCTGGGTCATGTCGAGCGCTGCGGCGCACTCGTCCATCTCGTGGACGCGACGGGCGCCAACGCCGGCGCCGACTATCGCACGGTACGCCGTGAACTCGCGGCTTACGGTGAGGGCCTCGCCGAGAAAGCCGAGATTGTCGCGCTGTCGAAGGTCGACGCGGTCGACGAGGCGACGCTGAAAAAGCAGACTGAGCGGCTCATGCGCGTGATCCGCGAGTTCGGGCCGCCACTTGCGCCGGGAGCAAAGCGCGCCAGGCCGCTTCTGCTCTCGACTGCGACGCGCTCCGGCGTGACCGAGCTGTTGCGCACGACAATGGCGGCGATCGAGGCGCAGAGAGCGAGCGAGTTGACCGCGAGGGCCAGGCCGGCCCAATGGGCGCCGTCGATTTAGGGCGCGGCTCCCCTCTCTTACGGAAGAGGGGTCGGGGTTCGCGCGCAAAGCGCGCAATGTTGCCCGGCCGATCCCTTCATCCGGCCGGGCTTCGCATGGCCACCTTCTCCCGGAGGGAGAAGGGAGGAGCCTAATCGTCGAGCTTGCGCGCCTCTTCAGGCAGCATGATCGGAACCCCATCCCGGATCGGATAGGCCAGCCTGGCCGCGCGCGAAACAAGCTCCTGCCGAACAGGATCGTAGGTGAGCTCCGCGCGCGTCACCGGGCACACCAGGATCTCCAGGAGGCGAGCGTCGACTTTAGCCCCTACCGGCTCGTTTGCCGGCGCGCGCTTGTCCGCATCATCGCTCATGTCCGCTTCCCTCATCCGACGGGTCATAGCCGATCCGAAGGACGGGCGTCCTTCCGGACGCCCTTTCGCCCGCCACCTTCTCCCAGAGGGAGAAGGAAGGAATAAACTCAGAAGCGCAAAGCCGCGACCTGACGCACGCCATCGATCTTACTCACTTTCGCTACGATTTCAGGAGGCGCGGCCCCGTCGATCGAAACGAGCGCGATCGCCGAGCCTCCCTGTTCATCGCGCCCGAGCGCGAAAGTTGCGATATTGACGCCCGCGTCCCCCAGAAGGCCCGCGAAGCGGCCGATAAAGCCCGGCTTGTCCTCGTTGGTGACATAGATCATCGAGGGCGTGAATTCGGCGTCGACCTTGATCCCCTTGATCGAGAGGATGCGCGGCTTGCCGTCCTGAAAAACAGTTCCGCCAATCGCCCGCGTCTGCTGCCCCGTCTCGACGCTGAGCGTGATGAAGCTTTCGTAATCGCCACTTGCAGCGCGGGTCATTTCCTCGATGACGATGCCGCGACCCGCGGCGACGGTCGGCGCGGAGACCACGTTGATATCAGCCAGCGAGGGACGCAAGAGGCCGGCGATCGCGGCCGACGTCAACGCCTTGATCTTGAGTTCGGCGACGGCGCCTTCGTAAATCAGCGTGACCTTCTGGATCGGCGCTTGCGTGAGCTGGCCCGCGAATGAGCCAAGGCCCTCGGCAAGAGCGATGAACGGCTTGAGCTTCGGCGCTTCCTCTGCCGTGATCGAGGGAAAGTTGATCGCGTTCGCGATCGCCCCGCGTGTCAAATAGTCCGACATTTGCTCGGCGACCTGAAGCGCCACGTTTTCCTGCGCTTCGTTCGTTGAGGCGCCGAGATGGGGCGTGGCGATGAAGTTGGGATGGCCAAACAGCGGGTTGGCCGTCGCCGGTTCCTCGATGAAGACATCGAAAGCCGCGCCCGAAACATGACCGCTGTCGAGCGCCGCGCGCAATGCAGCCTCGTCGACAAGGCCGCCGCGGGCGCAATTGATGACGCGAACGCCAGGCTTCGTCTTCGCCAGATTTTCCGCCGAGAGGATGTTGCGCGTCTGCGCCGTCAAGGGCGTGTGCAGGGTGATGAAATCAGCGCGCGCCAGGAGATCGTTGAGTTCGACCTTTTCGACGCCGAGCTCCTGGGCGCGCTCGGCGCTCAGAAATGGATCAAAGGCCACGACCCGCATCCTCAATCCCAAGGCCCGCGAGGCGACGATCGCACCGATGTTCCCGCAACCAATGATGCCGAGCGTCTTGCCGGTCAGTTCGACGCCCATGAAGCGGTTCTTTTCCCATTTTCCCGCCTGGGTCGAGACGTCCGCGCTCGGGATCTGGCGAGCGAGCGCGAACATCAACGCGATGGCATGCTCGGCTGTGGTGATCGAATTGCCGAACGGCGTGTTCATCACGATCACGCCGCGAGCGGTGGCGGCTGGAATGTCGACGTTGTCGACGCCGATGCCGGCGCGGCCGACCACCTTCAGTTTCGCCGCACGTTCGAGCAGCTTGGCCGTTACCTTGGTGTTGGAGCGAATGGCGAGCCCGTCATAGTCGCCAATGATCTTGGCGAGCTCCTCCTTGTCGAGACCCGGTTTGACGTCGACCTGGACGCCACGCTCCTTGAAGATCGCGACGGCGGCTGGGGAAAGCTTATCGGAAATGAGAACACGGGGAGTCATGGTTGTTGTCCCGAAATGGCGGCAGGGCCGCGCGATGGAAGGGAAGCACCGTGTCACTCCGCTGTCATTCCCGCGAAAGCGGGCATTGAGACATGACGGCGGCACGGTTATGGACCCCCGCCTTGGCGGGGGTGACTTTCGTGGCTCAAGCCGCCTTGGCGAGCTTGCTCTTCTCGAGGACGAACGCGTAGTCGAGCCAGTGCGTCAGCGCCTCGACATCGGCCGTTTCGACCGTCGCGCCGCACCAGATGCGCAAGCCAGCGGGCGCGTCGCGATAAGCGCCGATGTCAAACGCGACCTTTTCCTTTTCAAGCAAGGTCGCCAGCCCTTTGGCGAACACAGCCTGGGCGTCGGCAGTCAGAGCCGCGACCGAGGGGTCGACGACTTTGAGACAGACGCTGGTGTTCGAGCGTGTCTCGGGCGCGCGGGCGAGGAAATCGATCCAATGCGTGCGTTCGACCCAGTCCGCAATCGCCTTGGCATTCGCATCGGCGCGGGCAAAGAGCGCCTTGAGGCCGCCGAGCGACTTCGCCCAGTTCAGCGCATCGAGATAGTCCTCGACGCACAGCATCGAGGGGGTGTTGATGGTCTCGCCGTCAAAAAAACCTTCGGTGAGCTTGCCGCCCTTAGCGAGACGAAAGAGCTTCGGCAGCGGCCAGGGAGGCGTGTAGGTCTCAAGGCGTTCGGCCGCACGCGGGCTCAGGATGATGATTCCATGCGCCGCCTCCCCGCCGAGAACCTTTTGCCAGGAGAACGTCACGACATCGAGCTTCGGCCAATCGAGTTCCTGGGCGAAGGCCGCCGATGTCGCGTCGCAGATCGTCAGTCCCTTGCGGTCGCCGGCGATCCAATCGCCGTTGGGCACGCGAACGCCAGACGTGGTGCCGTTCCAGGTGAAAATGACGTCGTTGTCGAAATTCACGTCGGCAAGATTCGGCAATTCGCCGTAGGCGGCCTTGAGGGTGCGGACGTCCTTGAGCTTGAGCTGCTTGACGACGTCGGTCACCCATCCGTCGCCAAAGCTTTCCCACGCAAGAACATCGACGCCTCGCGCGCCGAGAAGCGTCCAGAGCGCCATCTCGACGGCGCCGGTGTCGGAGCCCGGGGTTATCCCGATGCGGTAGTGGGCGGGAACGCCGAGGACTTCGCGGGTGAGGTCGATCGCGAGCTTGAGCTTGGCTTTGCCAGGCTTTGCGCGATGCGAACGGCCGAGCGCCGCGTCACTTAGAACTGTAGGGGACCAGCCGGGGCGCTTGGCGCATGGGCCGGAAGAGAAGCAGGGATTTACGGGCCGAACGCCCGGCACGGTAGTCGCCATGATGAGCCATCCTTTCAGATGGAAGCCTCTCGTTGGGGAGAGGTGTCCCGCTGCGGCTCATATCGGAATCGTCGAACAAGGGCAAGTGGTGGGGCGGATTGCGGTTCAGGAGGGGATGTCGGGAACCGGCTGATCGGCTCTTCAAATCGCGCTTGCTTCTCAAAAAAACTCCCGCTTTTTTTGTCGCGAATTCAGCGCTGGCTCTTCCGTTCCCTGCCGGTTTCGCCAATCTGAACGCGCTTTCGCCGGGAGCTTTGCGCTTGCGGCTGCGGAGCGAGCGTGTCTTCGCCCCAGCGCTGATACCGCACGCCGGTGAAGAACAAGATCTGGGCCGCGCCGCGCTCGCCCGAAGCCATGCGCCGGGGACTGTTCGCGGGCCTGAAATGGATGACATTGTTCATGTGGCCCTCGAGAATCGGTCGATCGTCTTGATCGCTCCCAGTGTCGAAGGGCCAAGGTTAACAAATGGTCAAAAGGCCGGAGGTTGCGGTTTACGTTAACGGGCGCCACGGCGCGGCATTGCAAATTCGGTGTATGCCTCGCAAATCCGCGAGCGATTATTTTAAATATCCCAATCGCTTGGCTGCAGTCGGGTCACCCCATGCGATGAACGGGCCATTGCGTAATCCATTGTCAACTCTACCGTAAGCCAGCGGCAGTCCAGAAGGATCGAAAACTCCGCCGCCGGCCGCGCGCAAAACTGCGTCGCCCGCCGCCGTGTCCCATTCCATCGTTGGCGCGAACCGCGGATAGACATCCCCAAGGCCCTCAGCGATGAGGCAAAATTTCAGCGAGGAACCCGCGAAGCGGGTCTCCTCGATTGGCAATCTCTGGAGAAAGGAATCCAACTCGGAATCGAGATGTGAGCGGCTTGCGAAAGCGGTGAGACTCGTTGGCGCGCTGCGGGTCCTGATGGGCCGCCGCGATCCTTCGGCAGGCAAGGCCGCGCCAACCGGCGCTTCACACGTGAAGGCCGTTTCACCCCCGGCCCATAACCGGCCGATCGCGGGCGCATAGACCGCGCCGGCGACAGGAGCGCCCCTCTCGATCATGGCGACATTGATCGTAAACTCGCCGTTGCCAGCAAGGAATTCCCGCGTTCCATCGAGCGGGTCGACTAGCAGGAAACGCTCGGCGACTTCAACCTTCGCCCCGCCCGCCATCGATTCCTCGGCACACACGGGCGGCATGGGCGCCAGGCGCGCGAGATATTCGCAGATGATCACCTCGGCCCGTTGATCGGCTGACGTCACCGGACTGCCGTCTTCTTTCGATGCAACCGTGCAGCCCCGCTCGTACTCCTCCATCACCGCCGGTCCGGCCGCGAGCGCGGCCTTCGCAAGAAACAGGGCAATTTCCTCGCGATTCGCGCGATCGAGCGAGAAAAGATTTGGATCCCGGAGAACAGAACTCAAGTTGTCTTCCCTATCTCAGTCAACGGCCCGACGAAACGACCCATTGGCGCAAGTGGGGCAGCATCGCAAGCCGGGTGCGAATCGGATAGATAGGAATCGAATCAGGCAAATGCCGCCACCGCGCCTCCGCCTCGGCTAAAGGCCCTGAAATCGAACCCAGGATCGAACGCTTGATGATGGCCTCGCTCACACCGCTCGACCTCGCCGCCCTGCTTTGCTCGCGCGTATGCCACGACGTGATCAGCCCGGTTGGAGCGATCATCAATGGCCTCGAGGTGCTCGATGGCGAGGAGGACGAAGAGATGCGCACTGTGGCCATGGAGCTCATCAAAAAGAGCGCGGTCTCAGCCTCCGCACGCCTTCAATTTTGCCGGCTTGCGTTCGGCGCCGCCGGTTCCTTCGGCGCGCTGCTCGACACGGGTGACGCGGAAAAGGTGGCAAGGGAGCTTTTCGCCAACGGCCGCACGGTTTTGGAATGGAACTGTGGTCGACGCATGGCGTCGAGAACCGCGGTCAAGCTATTGCTGAACCTCTGCCTGATCGCTGCAAGCGCCGTGCCCCGGGGCGGGGTCATTAGTGTGGACCTTTCGGGCGAAGACAACGCCGTCACGATGCGCGTCGAGGCCAAGGGTACAAATGCCCGACTGTCCCACAGCGCGACCGACTTCCTGACCAACGCGGTTCCCAACGAGCCCGTCGACGGCCATTCCATCCAGCTCTATTTCACAACGCTTCTGGCCCGCGAGTGTGACGCAACGCTCAACGTCTCAACTTCGCCGGAGACCGTTACCCTAACGGTTGCCCCAGCCCCCCGCATGAGGGACGTCGAGGTTGCAGCCTATTCCGCTGACGGCTCGCCCGCTGCGTGAGCGCGGCGCACAATCACACGCGACCAGAGCCGCCGCCCAGTTGCTATTCCCTGACCGGCGTATCGTCGGCGATTTCCGGAGTCGCGTCCGGTTGCTCGCCTTCACCTGAATTCGCTCCGCCAAATCCATAGGGCGACCGCAGCCGCCTACGTCGACCCCGGGCTGGAAAAGCGCTTCCCTCTGACGGCGACTCGAATCCCGCAGGAGCAACCTCAGGCGCCACGACAGGCGGCAGAGAAGCTATCGTCTCGGGCGACGGCGCGTCCATGGCCGGATCCGGATTATTGATCCTCGGGCTTGCCGTTATGAAGGAGGGAAGCCCCGGCGCCGCCGCCGCATCTGCAGCAGGTTCACGCGCCGGCTGAGGATCGCGATAGGGCCGGAAATCCCGTGGACGACCGTCGCGTCCTTGTCGATTGTCGCGATACCCCTCGTTGTTGCGGTCTTGGTAAGGGCGATCGGGTCGCGGTCCTCGGTCCTGAAATCGGTTGCCCTGACGATCCTGCCGGGGCGCAAAGCCCCCCCGGTCGTTGCCGCCCTGACGCTCGCCCTCGTACGCCGGTCTCTCAACGAATGGCTGTGGGGCGTTCGGCGCTGCGGTCGGTTGCGGTTGAAATCCTTGCTGCGGCGGCTGGAAAGCGGCTTGCCGCTCCGCGGGAGAGGCGAAACGATCCGACAGCGGGTCAAAATCGCCGTCATCCTCCTGGTCATTCTCATCCTCACCGGGCGGGCGCTGCTGACCGCTTTGCGCGAGCGCCTGTGCAGCCTGCGCGGCGGCAATAAGCCGATAGTAATGCTCCGCGTGTTGCAAATAATTCTCCGCCGCGACCGGATCTCCGCCCGTGTGAGCATCTCTCGCGAGCTGGAGGTATTTTTCCGCGACGTGATGCGCATTGCCGCGAATTTTTACGTCTGGTCCGTTCAATTCATAGGATCGCGTCAAAGGATTGGGCCCTCGCCGATTATTTGTCGGCCGGCCGCGCATCCTCTGCTTATTCTGACCTGGTCTCATTTTGACTTCCCAACATCCATCCGATTAGCCCACAGCTTTCCGATCGTTTTCGGCCCAAGCTTTCTCGATTTTCGTGTGAGAGAGACGATTTACGCCTTCGCGTCATTCGAATGGGCTGACTCATCACACCCGACGCACGGACATGACCAATCGCATTGATCTCGATCCCGTGCGAAATTCCCTTTACCAGCGGCGCCCCGCGCCGCGCTAGGACCATGGTCCTATGTGCGGAAGGCCTGCCTGCAGGTCGCCTCGGCAACCCTTCCCGCGATCAAATAGTTCGCGTTGGCTCGGGGCGAAAGGCCAAGGCGGGAAAATTTGCGCTGCCGGCGAATCCTTTGCAACCAGAGTAGCGGTTTTTGCTTGGATAGCCAAGCCGCGATTCGATCCAGGCTCAATTCTGGGTCCAAATCACAAAAGTGGCGTCAAAGCATAAGCCAGTAGATTGATCAGTTTTTAGCGGACCCTTGTACCGGTTCAACCGGAGAGCGGAAACCCTTTGGAGGATCGGTTAGCCATTCGCGATCGGGCTCAGGACCTAGAGCCTTCGCATCCGACTTTCCGCCCATTCCGACCCATTTCAGTGGGTTGAGGTTGCTTAGCACCGATGAACTCGATCCGCAATTGCTTTGGCACTTCACATATTGTCCGTCTGGATCTACCGAACGAATGGTCACGGGTTCGTTCGCCGGAAACCCATGGGTGTAGCGCAGACGCGCATCACCAACCCCGGCGATTTCCTTCTTTCCCTCTTCCTTGAGCGCTTTCTTGCGCAGGATCTCCTGGTTCACGGGCCAGGCGGGATCCGCGGTAACGGCGGCGCCGGGCGGCGGCAACTCAGTATTCGGCGGCAGGACAAGCTTGCCGTGTTCGCGATACTCGATCGGCGGGGGCTTTTCCCCACCGCCAAGGCCCGTAAATCCAACAACTGGACCGAAGATCGATCCAATCCCTTGCCATAGAGGCGCAGCGCCATCGTCGCCCGCCCAACTGGGCGAACTAACCAAACTGGCGGATGTCAACGCCAAGGCGACCGCAACTGACCGCAAACCAAAGCCCATCGTCAGGACCTCTTTTCTGCCGGAAGCGTTGCGACAACGGTTCAACGCTGGCGTATCTCGCCATGAATTCCGGCTATTCGATGACGGTTGCAACTCCGTTAATATCTTGGGCCAGAGCCAATCTCCAGCTCGCGCTACAAGACTGGCTCCCTTGATTTTGACTGTTTCGGCGCCGCGGGAGCTAACAGTAAGTCGAGAATTAAGAGCGCGACCCCGATGTTAATGGCCGCGTCAGCGACATTGAAGACGAAAAAGTGCCGTCCAAAGGCATGCAGATCGAGATAGTCGACGACGGCGCCGTGCGCAACCCGATCAATTGCATTGCCCAGAGCGCCGCCAATAATCAATCCAAGGCCGACGGCGGGAAGCCCCGATCGGGATCGAAGCAACCACAAAATGAGTAAGCCCGTCACCGCCAGAGTCAGCGCCACCAGCGCGACCTGCCCCAAGGCGGAATCGCGGGCGAACAAGCTGAACGAAATGCCCCGGTTCCAGCGCAGCGCGAGATCGAGGAACGGGGTGAGAGGCGTCGGATCGACGGCGGGTCGGGCGGAATAGGACAGAACGCCAGCTTTTACGATTTGGTCGACCAGCACCACGGCGAGCGCGACAACGCCGCCGACCGCGGGAGGCTTCATGACAAGCGACCCGGATCTTTAAGTTCGCGAAGCGCCTCCGCGTCGCGTGGGGTCACGTCGGGAAACTCAGGCGAGGCGGTGGCCGGATCGAAGTAACGCCACGAGCGGGCGCATTTCAGGCCTTTCGCTCGTTCCACAACGACGCCGACGTCAGGCGCGTCGGGCAGTCGAAACGCGCTTCCGGGAATCGGCTTCCCAAATTCGACCGCAATGTCCGAAGTGATGCAGACCTCGGCAAAATCAATGCCATCGAGCGCCTTCACATGCTCGGGATTGCTGAGATAGACCCGTGGCGCGGCTTCGAGGGACGAGCCGATCTGCTTCTCAGCGCGAGCGATTTCGATCGCGCCAGTGACGGCGAGCCGCAACATGCGGATCGTCTCCCAGGTCTTGGCCAGTTCGTCATCCTGCCACGCTTTGGGTATCGCCGGAAATTGCTCGAGATGGATCGAGCCATGGGCGGCGTCTCGCGCCGACCAGGCTTCCTCCGCGGTGAAAACCAGGACCGGCGCGAGCCAAACCGTCACGGCGCGGAAAATGTGCTCGATTGCTTCCAGCGCTCCGCGTCGCCGGACGCTTGACGGCGGATCGCAGTAGAGCGCGTCCTTGCGAATGTCGAAATAAAAGGCGGAGAGGTCGGCGTTCATGAACGCGGTCAGTGTCGCGACGACGCGCGCGAAGTCGAAATTCTCGTAAGCCTCGCGAATCTTGAGATCGAGGTCGACAAGCTTGTGCAGCATCAAGCGCTCGAGCCCAGTCATTGCCGAGTGGCCGACCGAATCGCCGGGCTCCCGATGAGCCAGCGTTCCCAGCATCCAGCGCATCGTGTTGCGCAGCTTGCGATAATTGTCGCTGACCGCTTTCAGGATTTCGGGGCCGATGCGTTGATCGTCGGTATAGTCGACGCTGGCGACCCAGAGACGCAGGATGTCGGCGCCCGAAACGCGGATCACGTCCTGCGGGAAGGTCTGGTTGCCGAGCGACTTCGACATTTTGCGCCCGCTCTCGTCGAGCGTGAATCCGTGGGTCAGCACCACGTCGAATGGAGCCCGTCCGCGCGTGCCGCAGCTTTCCAGAAGCGACGACTGGAACCAGCCGCGATGCTGGTCCGAGCCCTCGAGATACATGACGGTGTCTTCGCCCCCGTCGATCGCCCGCCGGATGCCGGCCAATCCCGGAAAGTGCTCGGGGTCCTCTAGGACGAAGGCGTGGGTGGAGCCGGAGTCGAACCAGACTTCGACCAGATCGTCGATCTTGTCGTAGTCGTCAGGATTGTGTTCCGGCCCGAGGAAGCGCGTCTTCGCGCCTTCGGCGAACCACGCGTCGGCGCCTTCGTTCTCATAAGCATCGGCGATGCGGCGGTTGACGTTCTCGTCGTGGAGCGGTTCTTCGTCGCCTTTGCGCACAAAGATCGACAGCGGCACGCCCCAGGCGCGCTGGCGACTGACTACCCAATCCGGCTTGGCGCTCACCATTCCACGAATGCGGTTCTCACCCGCAATGGGAACCCAACGTGTCTCGCCGATCGCGGCGAGAGCCCGATTACGAAGTGTATCAAACGCTTGAAGGTCGACCGATGCTCCGGATGACAATCGGTCGGCGACACGTTTCTCTAGTGGGACAGTTGGGTCTGTGATCGGTCGATCCATCGCAATGAACCATTGCGGTGTGTTGCGGAAAATCACCGGCGTTTTCGATCGCCAGCTGTGCGGATACTGGTGCTTGAGCTTGCCGCGCGCGACGAGCGTGCCCGCCTCGATGAGCGCCTCGATGACGGCCCCGTTCGCGTCGCCGGGTCTCCCCTTGTCAGTGATGACGCGCTTGCCCTCGAAACCGGGCGCGTCGTCGGTGAAAGCGCCGTTCTCGTCGACCGTGTAGGGAATGCGGGTTTCGATGCCGCGCCCGTAAAGCTGCAGCGTATTGGACGACCAGAGCTCGAAATCCTCGCGCCCATGACCTGGCGCGGTATGGACGAAGCCCGTGCCCGCGTCCTCCGTGACATGGTTGCCTGCAAGCAGGGGAACGGCAAACGTATAGCCGCCCTCAAGTCCTGACAGTGGGTGCAAACATTCGCCCAGTTCGAGGGCGTTCGCGTCGACAGAACCAAGGCGCTCATATGCTTCGACCTTGGCTGCCTTGAAGACCTCCGCAGCAAGCGTATCCGCAAGCACATATCGAGCGCCAATCGACGCCCAATTGCCAGAAAGTGCCTCCGTCACACGGTATAGACCGTAAGCGATTTTAGGCGAAAAGGCGATCGCACGGTTACCGGGAATCGTCCAAGGAGTCGTCGTCCAGATCACCACTGAAGCAGGCCGACCGTGCTCGTCCAGTTTGCCAAGCTCATTCCATGCGAATGCCGAACGTTCCCCCTGTTCCTGGGCACGCATGCGACACGGGAACGCCACATACACCGTGTCGCTGACATGGTCTTCGTATTCGACCTCAGCCTCCGCGAGCGCCGTCTTCTCGGCGACGCTCCACATGACCGGCTTCGAGCCGCGATACAGCAGTCCGCTCGCGACGAATTTGAAGATTTCCCGCGCGATCTGCGCTTCGGCCGGATAGCTCATCGTCGTGTAGGGATGATCCCAATCGCCGACGACGCCGAGCCGCTTGAATTCCTCCCGCTGCACGCCGAGCCAATGTTCGGCATAGGCGCGGCATTCCTTGCGGAAGGCGATGATGGCCTGCGAATCCGAGAAGTCGGGCTTCATCTTGCCCTTGGCTCGGTAGAATTCTTCCTCGACCTTCCATTCGATCGGCAGCCCGTGGCAGTCCCAGCCGGGCACATAGTTGGATTCGCGGCCGGTCATCTGGTGCGACCGGACGACGATGTCCTTCAGCGTCTTGTTGAGCGCGGTGCCGATGTGGACATTGCCGTTGGCGTAAGGCGGCCCGTCGTGGAGCACGAATTTTGGGCGGCCCTTGCCGCTCTGGCGCAGCTCTGCGTACAGGTTCTCGCGCGCCCAACGCGCCAGAATTTCCGGCTCCTTCTGCGGCAGGCCCGCGCGCATGGGAAAGTCGGTCTTTGGCAGATAGAGGGTGCGAGAATAATCGAGAGCGGTGACAGACGCGTCGGACATGAGACCAGGGCCAAATTCGGGTGCTTTGAACGGACGCGTCCGATTAGAGGATTTGGCGCAGTTCGCCAAATTCGATCTCGGCGCCCGGCCAACTTGTCGTGACGTGGCGGCCTTGGAGCGCGCCGGCTGAAAGCGCCATGCCATCGAGAGCGGCTCGGGAGGCGGACCTGGCGTAGCGGTAATTTTACCGGCGCCCACCAATCTTATCAGGCGGTTAGGACCTGGTTTAGTTCCGGGCCGAAAAAACGGCGCCCGACGACCTATTACATTTGTCATCGGTTATATCGAACCTTCGAGAATGGCGCGGGCTCGCTCTTTGTCGCGATTCATCTCGGTGACAAGCGCGTCCAGGGAATCGAACTTCAACTCATCCCGGATGCGCTCAACGAATTCGACGTCCATCTCGCGGCCATAAAGGTCGCCATCGAAATCGAGGAGATGAACCTCGAGCAGCGGCGGGCCGTCATCGACCGTCGGGCGGGTGCCGAAACTGGCGACGGCGGGAAAAGCGCGCCCGTCGACGCGCGCCATGACGGCGTAAATTCCGTGAGCAAGCCGGTTGGTCGGCTCGAGCGCGATATTCGCCGTCGGCACGCCAAGGGTGCGTCCCAGGCGCTGGCCCGAAATTACTCTGCCTGAAACCGAATAGTTGCGGCCGAGACCTTGCGCCGCAGCGGCGAGATCGCCGCGTTCGAGAGCCTGGCGAATGGCGCTCGAGGAGAAAACGCCGGCTTCGCTTTCCACTTTCGTGACAATTTCGACCCCAAAGCCATGCCTTGCGCCAGCTTCGGCGAGCGTGGCTGGGGAGCCGGACCGGCCCTTGCCAAAATGGAAGTCCCATCCGACGACGACCGCGCTCGCTCCGAGCCGCGCAACCAGAACGTTGGTAATGAACTCGTCCGCGCTCATCGCAGCGAGCGCGGCGTCAAAGTGAATAAGAACGAGACCTGTCAGCCCGAGCCTGGCGCATATCGCGGCTTTGTCACGCGGCGGCGTCAATCGAAATACGACCGGACGTCCGGCAAAGAAGTCGACGGGATGCGGCTCGAAGGTCAGTAAAGCGCTGGGGGCCGCTCTCTCCTTCGCCATGGCGACCGCGCGCCTGATAACGGCCTGATGCCCACGATGCAAGCCGTCAAAATTTCCGATTGCGTAGACCGTGCTCTCGAGCCCGTGCGGCGGCAGCATCGGGTCCGTGGCGAGCACGAAGCCGTTCGTCATTGGGTCCTGCCGGCGCCTGGGGTTCCGCCGTCCCGTACCTGCGTTTCTCCGCACACGCAACAGTCGTTCGCGCCGGATATTGTCAACCGGCGGGGGGCTTAAGCTTGGGCGTGGGCGGCACGCTGAGAACGCCTTCGCCATCGAGGACGACCACGTCGCCGACCCGACACTCGCAATGCAGCCGGACGCGGCGGTTCTTCTCGGTGAGCTCAGCCACCTCAACGCTGACGTCAATGACGTCGCCGATCTTGACCGGACCGCGAAAGTTCAAGGTCTGCGAGATATAGACGGCGCCCGGGCCCGGCAGCCGCATGCCAATGACCCCGGAAATAAGGCTTGCGGTGTAGAGCCCATGAACAATTCGGCCCCCGAATCGAGTCTTGCGGGCGAAATGCTCCGACAAGTGGATGGGATTGTGATCGCCGGAGAGCTCGGCGAAGTGGATAACGTCTTCATTTCCGACCGTCTTGCGAATCGTCGCCCGCATTCCGACCGCAAGGTCTTCGAAATAGAGCGTTTGAAACAGCTCCACAGCCTCACCCCTAGGGCCGAAGCACGGGAATGGCGGCGACCGGCCACACCGCGTTTTCGTCGTACAAATGCTGCAGTTCGATCGGATCAGCCGGCGAATCCAGCGTCTCCTTGTGCAAGGATCGGTGAATGCCCCCGGTGACGAAAAGCACGTCCAACCCGGCTCGCGAGGCCCCGGTGACGTCTGTCCGCATGCCGTCCCCGATCGCGAGCACCCGTGGCTTCTCGATCGGCGCGCCGCGAATGTGTTCAGCGAGCGCCAGCGCCCGGTCATAGATTGGCGTGTAGGGTTTGCCCGCGTAAACGACCGACCCGCCGAGCTCCTCATACCGACGCGCGAGCGCTCCCGCGCAATAGATGAGAGTGTCGCCGCGGTGGATCACGATGTCCGGATTGGCGCAAATCATCGTTAGGCCGCGGATCGCAATCGCTCGCAGTTCAGGCTCATAATCATCCAGCGTTTCGGCCTCGTCGTTCCTGAGGCCTGTGCATAACGCATATTGAGCGTCTTCCAGCGAGACGAGTTTCGGCCGGGCGCCGGTCGCCTCCGCCACGGCGTCGAGGAGGGTCAAGTCACGCTCCGGACCAATGTGAAGGACCCGGTCGCCTGCCTGCTGTTCCATCAATCCGATCGTCACGTCGCCCGACGTGACGACGGCGTCGAATGCGTCTGGCGAAACCCCAAGCTTCAGCACTTGCCGTGCGATCGGCGGAGAGGGGCGCGGCGCGTTGCTGATGAGAAGGACGGCGCCGCCCCGCCTTCGGAACGATACAAGCGCATCCGAGGCTTGCGCGAAAGCGGCCACGCCGTTGTGCAATACGCCCCAGATATCACACAGAATCAGGTCATAGCGGTCCGAGATCTCGGGGAGACCGCTAATTTGCCGGACAATCTGCGCCTGTTCATGCCCCATCGCGGCTCGGCTAGGCGACGCGTTCATCCCTGTCAAGGCGTGGGTCGTCGCCCGTGGAAGCGCTTCGCGTTGCGCCGCCTGCTTGACGTCGCTCGGGTTGGTTCCTAGCTATTGAGCGCGGCAAGCACGCCGTCTTTGAGGACGCCATGTCAGCACCGGCCAAGGTCACGGACGCGAGTTTCGAGAGCGATGTCATCAACTCCCAGGAGCCGGTTGTCGTCGACTTCTGGGCCGAATGGTGCGGGCCATGCCGCATGATTGGGCCGGCGCTTGAAGAAATCGCCACCGAAATGAACGGCAAGGTGAAAATCGCCAAGCTCAACGTCGACGAGAACCCGGGCATCGCCAGCAAATATGGCATCCGGTCGATCCCGACCTTGATGGTGTTCAAAGGCGGCAAGCAGGTGGCCACCAAGACCGGGGCGGGTCCGAAGAGCGAGCTGTCTCGCTGGATCAGCGCTTCGGTTTAAGCCTTACGCCTAAACTGGAATACGCACGGCTGCTCTGAGCCCTCCCATAGGGCTTTCGGTGAGGGTGATGTCGCCGCCATGGGAGCGGGCGATGTCGCGGGCGATTGCGAGCCCCAGGCCGGAGCCGCCTTCGTCCTGGTTGCGCGCTTCGTCCAGGCGATAGAACGGCCGGAACACGTCCTCGCGAAAAGCGGGGGCTATTCCGGCCCCATCGTCGTCGACGACAATCGACAGGAATTGAGCCTCGCGGGTCGCCGAAACACGGACGTTGTCCGCGTGACGCTGGGCGTTGGCGACGAGATTGCCGACGCAGCGTTTCATCGCCATTGGCCGAATATTGATATCGAGATTTCCTCGCGTCTCCACACCCAGGCTCGCGCCATGCCGCTTGGAAGCCTCCCGGAGGTCGTCAAGCATCGAGGCGATGTTGACTTGGGCGGTTGCTTCGCCCGTGTCGCCCCGCGCGAAGGCGAGATAGCCCTCGAGCATCTGCCCCATCTCATCGACGTCTTTTTGCAAAAATTCGCCGTCGGCTGAATTGTCGAGTAGCGCCAATGACAATTTGAATCGGGTCAGCATCGTGCGCAGATCATGGCTCACCCCGTTAAGCATTGCCGTGCGCTGTTCCGTCGCGCGCTCGACTCGCCGTTTCATCTCAATGAAAGCATGGCCGGCTTGCCGCACCTCGCGCGCGCCATGCGGATTAAAGTCAAGATTTCTGCCCTTGCCAAAGTCTTCCGCCGCCTTCGCCAGGCGTAAAATGGGTCGAATCTGGTTGCGCAGAAAAATGATCGCGAGCGTCAGGAGGACGATCATCGCCCCCAGCATCCAGAGCACAAAAATATGGGCGTTCGCTTCATAGGCGAGCGCGCGGCGGGTCACCAAGCGGAGCACCCGGCCGCCAAGATCGACGCGTATCTCCATCAGCCCCGAGCGGCCAACGGTGTCGATCCAGAAGGGCTGTGTGACCTGCTTCCTTAACTCCTTCGGAAGGGTCCGCGTGAGCGGATCCAATGCGCCGTAGAAGGAACGCGGCATGACTGGCGGCAAGGGGCCCGCCGGCAGCAATGACGCGTCCATGCGAAACCTTTCGGACGCCAGGTTCACTAGAGACGCATCGTCCTGTCCGGGTGGAAGCCTTTGATAGAGGTCCGTCAGCGCTCCAACATCACGCGCCACCGCGTCGGAGAGCCTTCGGGTCACCAAATCCCAGTGGTGTTGCATGAAAACGAGCGTCACGGCGCTTTGCAGCAGCACCATCGGGACGATCACAATCAGGAGCGAGCGTTTGTAGAGGCCCTTCGGCAGCATCTCCGCCAGCCCGCGCGCCGCGCGCCGCCAAAGCATGCGGATCTGCGCCAGCAACCTAAGTTTGCTGAATGTGAGCCGGTCCCTCATCGATCCGCGACGAGCCGATACCCCGCTCCTCGCGCCGTCTGCAGATATACGGGATTGGTGGGGTCTTGTTCGATCTTGCGCCGCAGCCGATTGACGAGAACGTCGACCGTTCGCTCCTGAGCGGCGCCGCCCGATCCCGACAGCGCCTCGCGAGAAACGACGGCGCCGGGATTTGCGCTCAACAAGCGCAGCATCTCGCGTTCGCGCTCCGTGATGCGAACCGGATCGTCTCCTGCCCGCAATTCTCCGCGCTCAAGCGAAAACGCGAAGCGTCCGAAACGAACGACGCTGGTCTCGGCGCCGCCGGCCGGTGGAGCTCGGGTTCGCCGCAGCACTGAGCCGATCCTCAACAGCAGTTCTCGCGGCTCAAAAGGCTTTGCGAGATAGTCGTCCACGCCAATTTCGAGGCCGCGCACCCGATCCTGCGGTTCGCCCCGCGCAGTCAACATGAGGATGGGCACCTGCGATCGCGACCGCAGATCGGCAGCGAAATCGAAACCGTTCTCGACCGGCATCATGACGTCGAGGATGATGATGTCGAAGGCCAATCCGTCAAGAAAAGCGCGCGCCTTGGCGGCTGTGGGGGCAACCGTGACGCGATGGCCGTGCTTGACCAGATAGCTCGACAACAAAGCGCGAAGCCGCCGATCGTCGTCGACCACGAGAACGTGGGCGGCGTCGTCCGGGAGAGAAGTCGGCGTCGAGCTCACCGCGCCTGACCCGCCCATTTCGCTGGCTCCGCGCGGCCAGCGAGGTCGCTTGGCGCCTTCTGAGGATCGATCATGGCTTTAAGAAAGGCTTGCGCCGATGGGAGACCCCAGTCGCCCATTTGTTCCAGCGCCAACGCGAACCGCCGTGTCTGAACGAGGGCCAGCTTTAGCGCCAGCCGCTCGCCGTCCGGCGTCGCATAAAGCTGCCGACGGCGACGATCCAGGGCCCCGGCTTGAATCTCGACGAAGTTCTTGTCGACGAGTTCTCGCAATACGCGATTGAGGCTTTGCTTTGTGATCCGCAATATCTCCAGGAGCTCCGCGATCGTAAGCCCCGGCCGTCGGCTGACAAAGTAGAGGACTCGATGATGGGCGCGCCCGAACCCATAAGCTTCGAGCAGCCGGTCGGCGTCTCCGACGAAATCGCGGTAGGCGAAGAAGAACTGTTCGATCAATTCATACATTGGCTCTTCGCCGCGGCGCGGTGGCGGCGAAGGACCAGGTTTGGAGACGTCGGACGACATCGACGAGCCTATTAGGTCAGCACTATTGACATAATTCAGCCCTCTTGGTATCGTACAGACCATTAGCGACGCAGTCCATGTAGCTCTAATCGCCAAGAATCCAAACCGGCTCGCTACGAAGAGAGGAAACCGCCATGGCCGCCGAGACTTTTGACAATCGTGATGGCTGGATCTGGCTGGACGGCAATTTTGTTCAATGGCGCGACGCCACCGTGCATGTCCTGACCCACGCGCTGCACTATGCGAGCGCCGTTTTCGAAGGCGAGCGCGCTTATGGCGGACGCATCTTCAAATCGACGGCCCACTCCCAGCGGCTAAGAGATTCCGCCCAGGTTCTCGACTTTGAGCTGCCCTGGAGCGTCGCGGAGATCGACGCCGCCAAAGCCGAAGTGTTGAAGCGAAACCACCTCGCCGACGCCTACGTCCGCGCCATTGCCTGGCGCGGCTCGGAGATGATGGGCGTCGCGGCGCAGCAGAACACGATCCACCTCGGCATCGCCGTGTGGGAGTGGCCGAGTTATTTCGATCCGGCCCAGCGGATGAAAGGCATCCGGCTCGATATCGCCGAATATCGACGGCCTGATCCCGCGACCGCTCCCGCCATGGCGAAGGCGGCGGGCCTCTACATGATTTGCACCATCTCCAAACACCGGGCCGAGCGTCGCGGATATGCGGACGCTTTGATGTACGACTGGCAAGGGCGGGTTGCGGAATGCACCGGCGCCAACATCTTTTTCGTCAAGAGCGGAACGATTTACACCCCGATTGCCGATTGCTTCCTCGCTGGCATCACGCGAGCGACAGTGATCGATCTTGCTCGCAAGCGCGGGTTTGAAGTCATCGAGCGGAGAATTATGCCCGCCGAACTCGGCGAATTCGACGAGTGCTTCATCACCGGAACCGCCGCCGAGGTGACCCCGGTTGGCGAGATCGGCGAGCACCATTACAAACCAGGAGCGGTGACCGCGGCGCTCATCGACGCCTATACCGAGGAAGTCAATCCGAGAAGCAAAGCTGCCTGACGCAAGTCGAGGTTCGGTGGCAAAAGAGAGCGTCGCGTCCGATTGGCGCGGCGGTCGGACGACCGTCGCCCCGCCGTTGATCGGTACTACCCCTCTGCGGCGACGAAACTGTCCATCACCAATTTTCGGCCGGCCTTGTCGAAATCGACGGTCAATTTGGAGCCGTCCACGGCGATCACGGCGCCCGGGCCAAACTTGTTGTGGAACACCCGCGAGCCGGCATGAAAACTTGAGGACGGCGAGGCTTGCCTGTGGGCTGAGCCTTCAAAAATTGGGCTCGAAGGCTTAGGGCCGCGCGAGCCCGAGTCCCCCCACTCGCGCTGCCGCGCCTCCGCGCGACGCCAGCCGGGCGTGTCGTAGCGGGAGGCAAAGCCGGTTTCCAGACCCGCTCGCGGCCACGAACCATAGTTGCGCTCCGACGATCCGATGAATTCGTCGAATTCGACATGGTCGGCGGGCAATTCCTGGATAAACCTGGATGGAATCGAGGTCTGCCATAAGCCGCGCACGCGTCGATTGAGGGCGTAGTAGATCCTTGCCTGCCGGCGGGCCCGGGTCAGCCCGACATAGGCAAGGCGTCGCTCCTCCTCGAGCCCGGCAAGGCCGCTGTCGTCCAGCGAGCGCTGATTCGGAAACAGGCCCTCCTCCCAGCCCGGGAGAAAGACGAGGTCAAACTCCAGTCCCTTCGCCGCATGAAGGGTCATGATCGAAACGCGCGCCCCCTCATCGCCGCTGTCGACGTCCATGACCAGCGAGACATGTTCGAGAAAGGCCCCAAGGTCGGGAAATTCGCCCATCGAACGGACGAGCTCTTTCAAATTGTCGAGCCGGCCAGCCGCATCGGGCGTGCGCTCCGCCTTCCACATGTCGATGTAGCCGCTCTCCTCAAGAACAAGCTGCGCCAGCTCTTCATGGGGGATCTGTTCCGACTGTCTTCGCCACCGATCGAAGTCGTCGAGGACGCCGCGCAGAATTTGACGGGGACGCGGTTTCAGTTCCTCGGTTTCGACCAGCGCACGCGCCGCGCGCGTCAAGGGGAAACCGGCCCGGCGGCCATACGCGTGCAGAATTGCCAGCGTCGCTTCGCCAAGGCCTCGTTTGGGCTGGTTATAGATACGCTCGAAGGCCAGGTCGTCGTCCGGCTGGGCAATGCAGCGAAGATAGGCCAAAGCGTCGCGTATTTCCGCCCGCTCATAGAATCGCGGGCCGCCGATGACTTTGTAGGGCAGCCCCAGGGCGATGAACCGCTCCTCAAATTCGCGCATCTGGAAAGAGGCGCGCACCAGGATGGCGATGTCGTCGAGAGAAACGCCTTTGTGCTGGGCCGTCTCGATCTCCTCGCCGATCAGCCGCGCTTCTTCCTGGCTGTCTGAGCCTTCAGCGACTCGCGGCCGGTCTCCAAGCGGCTTGTCGGTGAACAGGGTCTTGCCCAGGCGCCCGCGATTGTGGGCGATCAATCCCGCGGCGACGGCGAGAATGTGCCCGGTCGATCGATAATTTCGCTCGAGCCGAATGACCTTGGCGCCGGGAAAATCTTTCTCGAAGCGCAGGATGTTTTCGACATCGGCGCCGCGCCAGGCGTAGATCGACTGATCGTCGTCGCCGACACAGCAGAGGTTGCCGTTGGCCTGCGCGATGAGCCGCAGAAGAAGATACTGGACGACGTTGGTGTCCTGATACTCGTCGACCAGGATGTAACGGAAGCGCCGGCGGAAGGTGTTGAGCACATCGGGGTTTTCGCGCAGGAGCCGCAACGGCTCGAGCAGGAGATCGCCGAAGTCGACCGCGTTCAGCGCTTTCAGCCGGGCCTGATAGCTCTCGTACAAGTCCGCGCTCTTGCCGCCGGCGAACGCTGCGGCCTCGCTTGCGGGCACGCCTTTCGGATCGACGCCGCGGTTCTTCCATCCGTCGATCAGGCTCGCGAGCGCTCGGGCCGGCCAGCGCTTGTCGTCGAGATTTTCCGCCTGCAGGAGCTGCTTGAGCAGGCGCAGCTGGTCGTCGGTGTCGAGGATGGTGAAATTTGGCCTCAGGCCAACCAGCTCGGCATGCATGCGCAAAATCTTGGCGCCGACCGAGTGGAAGGTGCCGAGCCACGGCATTGCCTGCTCCGAACCGGAGAAGACAGCAACCCGCTGGCGCATCTCGCGGGCGGCCTTGTTGGTGAAGGTCACCGCGAGGATCTCATGGGCGCGGGCGCGGCCGGTAGAAACAATGTGCGCAATCCGGGTGGTCAGGACGCGGGTCTTGCCCACGCCGGCGCCGGCCAAAATGAGAACCGGCCCGTCCAGCGCCTCGACCCCTCGCCGTTGCTCTTCATTCAACCCGTCAAGGTAGGGGGGATCCGCGTCGTGTGGACGACGAACGAGCGGCGCGGGGCGAGCGACCTCACGCGACTCTGGCGTGACGACCGCCGGCTCGGATCTTTCTGAACGTTGCGACACGAATCGAATCATGCGCCCGCGGGCGAATCAGCGCAACCCGAAACGTGCAAACGAGCAGTTGACGAATGCCCGCCTAAAGATCCCGTTTGCGGGCGCGAAGGGGCCGCTTCAATCGCCGAGCGCCATGGAATGCCGCTAATTCCAGTTGTTGATCTGAACGATGGCCGGCGTCAGAATCGCGGCGAAGAGTCCGGGCAGAAAAAAGAGGATCATCGGCACAGTCAGAATGGGCGGAAGCGAGGCGGCTTTTTTCTCAGCTAAAGACATTCTGTAGTCCCGGCTTTCCTGGCTGAGAACCCGAAGCGCGGTGCCGAGCGGCGTGCCATACTTCTCCGACTGCGACAGCACGGTTGTGAGCGAACGCACAGACTCCAATCCGGTCCTCAGGCCCAAATTCTCGAACGCGGTCCGCCGCTCGGCCAGGTAAGACATTTCGGCGGCCAAAATCCCCATCTCCTCCGCCATCGAGACGCTCTCCATGCCGATTTCCTGACTGACTTTGCGCACCGCATGTTCGATCGAAATTCCCGATTTAGCGCAGATCAAGAGCAGGTCCAGAGTATTGGGAAACGCCCGCTCGAGCTCCTTCTGCCGCTTGGCGGTCTTGTTCTTCAGGAACAGTTCGGGGGCCTTGATACCGAGGTAGGTGGCTGCGATCGCAATGCCGATCTTGATCATCACGGGTTTGTCCCATTTGATGATCAGAAACTGGTAGACAATCGCTGCGAGGAAAAAGGCGATTGGCGCGACCAGGCGAAAGGAAAGAAACGCATATTCTGCCCCGGCGCCGCGATATCCAGCCATGGCCAATTGAATCTTGGCTTTTTCAGTGCTGAGCCAGCTCGACAGATTGAGTGTTTCGACCAATTGCTTGACGAGACCGCTCGGCCTCACTCTTAACGTGCCTTTGCTCTGGGACGCCGCCAGCCGTTCGCGTTCGCGCGCCCGAATTCGCTCGCGCTCCGTGCTGACCGCTTTGATGCGACGCGACAAAGTGTCCGGCTGAAGCCATGGCATCGCGGCGGTGAGTACGGTCGCGGCCGAGCCGATCGCCGCGAACAGCATTGCCAGGAAGTGGGCGTCAGAGAATTTAGCGACGATTTGGTCAAGCATGGCAGGCTCTATTTAGAAGTCGAATGAGATCATTTTTTTCATCATGGCGATTCCTATTCCCATCCAGAAAATCGCAATCACGGAGATCATTTTTCCGTGACTCGTCGTCCACAATATTGAAATGTACTTGGGAGACGAAACGTAAAGCGCGCCGACGACGAGAAACGGCACCGCGCCGATGATCGCTGCCGAAGCTTTCGCTTCCATCGACATGGCGGTGATCTTTTGCTTCATCTTTTTGCGTTCGCGCAACACGCGCGAAAGATTACCCAGGGCCTCCGAGAGGTTGCCGCCTGCCTTGCTTTGAATGGCGATGACAATTGAGAAGAAATTGGTTTCGGCGATCGGAACCCGCTGCGCCATTCGCTCGATGCCTTCCGACAAGGTCATTCCGATCGAGAGCGCCTCGACGATTCTTCGAAACTCCGACTTCACCGGCTCGGGGCTTTCGGTCGCGGCGATCCGGATCGTATCGCCAAGGGGAAGGCCGGACTTGATGCCACGCACGATGATATCGATGGCGGTCGGAAAGTTGGAGATGAACTTGTTGAGCCGCCGAATGCGCAGGCGCGCCAGCGTGAGCTGCGGCAACCCGACCGTGGCGATCACGACAACGAGAAGCGTGAGCAGCAAACTTCTTGACTGGAGATAGGTCAACGCCCCACAAACGAGGCCCACGACAACGCTTCCGATCCAATATTGCTGTTTGGTGATCGAGAGCCCGGCCTGTTCGATTTTTGTCGCCAGACTGACGCGCCGCCGTTTCCCCTTCATTTCATTGTCGCGGACGCCGTCGGCGATCTGCTTCTTGCGTGTCGCCCGATCGACGCCAGCCGCCACGCTCACCTTCGCGTCAGTTTTCGTAACCGCCGCGCGCCGCTTGTCGGCTCGCGAGTCTTCGCCAACAAAGGCTAACGCCAGACCGCCGAATCCAAGCGCCAGGCAGGCTGCGATCGCTAACGGATTGATCATTCCGGCTTCCTTCCGTTCGCGCTAGGCTGCGCTGACGTCCGAGATGTCGAGCGCCGCCGCCAGACGCTTTTCTTCTCCGAACATGCGTGCGCGGTCCCAGAATTTCGGTCGCCCGATCCCAGTCGAGCGATGCCGCCCTATGAGCTTTCCCTGCGCGTCCTCTCCCAGAATTTCGTAGACGAAGAGGTCCTGCGTGATCACGACGTCGCCTTCCATGCCGAGGACTTCCGTTATGTGCGTGATCCGGCGCGATCCATCACGAAGGCGAGAGGCTTGAACGATCACATCGATCGAGGACGTCATCATTTCGCGGATTGTCTTCATCGGCAGCGCATAGCCACCCATCGTGATCATGGATTCCACACGACTCAGCGCCTCGCGCGGCGAGTTCGCATGCAGCGTGCCCATCGACCCATCGTGGCCGGTGTTCATGGCTTGCAAGAGATCGAACGCTTCGGGTCCGCGCACTTCGCCAACGACGATGCGCTCGGGCCGCATGCGCAGACAGTTCTTGACCAGGTCCCGCATCGTGATCTGACCCACGCCTTCGAGGTTCGCCGGGCGCGTCTCGAGGCGCACCACATGGGGCTGCTGGAGCTGAAGCTCAGCTGCATCCTCGCAGGTGATGATCCGCTCATCCGCGTCGATATAGTTCGTCAGGCAGTTCAGAAGTGTCGTCTTGCCCGAGCCTGTGCCGCCGGAAATGACCACGTTGCAACGGACGCGGCCGATGATCTGAAGAATTTCCGCGCCGGCCTGAGAGATCGAGCCGAACTTGACCAACTGATCGAGCGTCAGCTTGTCCTTCCTGAACTTGCGGATGGTCAGCGCCGCGCCGTCGATCGCGAGCGGCGGCGCAATAACATTGACGCGCGAGCCGTCGAGCAGGCGGGCATCGCAAATGGGCGAGGATTCGTCGACCCGGCGTCCGACCTGGCTGACGATCCGCTGACAGATGTTCATCAACTGCGATGCGTCACGAAAGCGGACGTTGGTGAGTTGGATCTTGCCGCCAACCTCGATGAAGCATCGCGTCGGTCCGTTGACCATGATATCGGCAATGTCGTCGCGCGCCAGCAGCGGCTCGAGCGGGCCGAAGCCGAGGACGTCATTGCAGATGTCGTCGAGCAGATCTTCCTGCTCGGCAATCGACAGCACCAAATTCTTGATGGTGACGATCTCGTGGACGATGTCCCGGATTTCCTCGCGCGCGCTCTCGGGGTCGAGCTTGGACAGCGCGGCAAGATCAATCGCCTCGATCAAGGCGCCGAAGATCAGCGACTTGGTCTGAAAATAGGTCTCCGATCTGCGTTCGGTTTGAACCGGCGCGATCTGAGCGGACGCGGGCCTGGGCGCCTCGGTCACCACGCTCACGGATGCGAGGCGCGACACGGCGGCCTGGGGGCTGACGCTCCCGCTACGCTTGCCGAACATCGCTCAGGATCCTTTGCGCTTGTGCGAGCGCTCAGCCGGGATGGCGCGATGTGTGGGCAAGCCGGTCATTTCTTCTTGCGCCCGAGCCTCGCCATGAGCGGCTCAAGAACACCTCTCTTGGGCTTGCGCGTCTCGGCTCGGCCGGCAAGCGTGGAGGCGAGATCAACGAAGACCTGCGCCGTTTTGCCGTTCGGCTCGATCTCGGCGATCATTTGCCCATTGTTGGCCGCGGCGCCGAACAGCTTCGCGTCGTGCGATATGATCGCGATCGGATCGGTTTCCACCGTCTTGGCGAATTCTGCGGCGGCGATTTCCGGCCGCTTGAGCATGCCGACGCCGTTCAGGACCAGCTTCGACGGCGCGTCGTTGAGGCGGGCGCCCTTCACGTTGTCGATCAGATTCTTGGTGTTGCGAAGATTCGCGAGGTCGGGGCTCGCGACGACGATGACCTCATCGGCGGAGACGAGAATCCGCCGGGCCCAGCCCGACCACAAATGCGGCACATCGACCACGATCCAGGGCGTCGAAGCGCGCATGGCGTCGATCAGCGAGTCGAACGAGGCCTCGCTGAAGTCAAGGACGCGATCGAGCGTGGCGGGCGCCGCCAGGAGACTGAGTTTCTCGCCGCATTTGGAGAGCAGACGCTCGACCAGCACGGCGTCGACGCGATCGGGAGCGAACACCGCCTCCGCAACGCCCTGGGGCGGGTCCTGATTGTAGTCGAGCCCCGCGGTTCCAAAGGCGAGGTCGAAATCGGCGATGATCGTCGCCATTTCCGTAACCGAGGCCAGGCTCCAGGCCAGATTGTGGGCGACGGTGGACGCTCCGACGCCACCCTTGGCGCCGACGACCGCGATCACGCGCCCAAGAGGCTTGGCGCCAGGCACGGCGAACAGCTGGGATATTGCCTGGATGAAGTCGACGACGCCGAACGGCGCCACCAAATATTCACTGACCCCGCGCGCCATCAACTGCCGGTAGAGAACGATATCGTTGAGCTTGCCAAGAACAACGACCTTGGTCCCCGCGTCGCAATATTCAGCAAGCTCTTCGAGGTGCGAGAGCAGTCCATCTCGGCTGGCGGGCGCCTCGAGCACGACCACATTCGGCGTCGGCGCGCTCTTGTAGGCTTCAAGCGCGGCCGCGGCGCCGCCCATGTTCTGCTTGACATGCGCTTTGGCCATTCGGCGATCGGAGATCGCCGCGGCGACAATGGCTGCGATATCGGGCGATTCGCAGAACGCCTGAATCGACACACGCGGCACCGGCTCGATTTGCACAGCCGACCGATCCATGGACGCCTCTCCGTCGATTCCGGCGTCAGCGTAGCGCACCTTCATGGTCAATCAGTTTCCGTTGGTCGGGACATCGCCGCCGATTGGCGTGAGAATGGCGTTCGTCCAATTGGTGCTCGGATCCTGGCCGCTTCGGACGGCCTCGATGGCTCGGGTGCGCATGGCGACGTCGGAAGGCCCGAGCGCTCGCGGCTGGACGAAATCGCGCGGGTCATCGACCTGGGCCGCGATCGTCGACTGGGTCGCGCAGCCGAAGTTGGAGTAGGGCTCGTTCTTCCATCCTTCGACCGAAGACCCCGAAGCGAGATCCTCCGGCCACAGACCGCATTGCGTTGGGACCACCGCCTTGACCCCCGTGAACGACACCCGCACCGGCGGCGCCGCGCCGTCGTTCGGCGGCAGGTAGTCGCCCACGGCGATCCTGCCTCTGACGCCTGCGCCGAGAAGCGCCCTACGGACCTCGTAAACGGCTATCGAGTTTGGATTCGTTCCGAGAGGCGTCTGGATCATGACCGCGCCTGAGCCGTAGCGGTGATAGCGCTTAGCAAAGGCGCGGACATTCGCCCGCGAACGCTCGTCGAGCCTGCCCCCGACTGGGTAGAGATCAATGCTTGTCGGCGCCGCGGCGACCACGATTGGGTGGCGCTGCTCGAAGCTGCCGGGAAACGCGGGATCCGACGAGGCATAGGGAACGCCGCCGCAACCGGCGAGAGCGGCGGCGGCGGCGGCGACGAGACTCAACCTCAAGCATTGCGCTTTGGATAAAGGTGCGTCGGGGAGAGCGGCCATGAGCGCTGTCTTTCTCAGGTCTTAAGGAAACTTTTGGCGAAGCACGCAAGGCCTACTGGGTGATGAATCCGATCTTGCCGGCATAGCCAGGCATCGGCTGGAGCGACCGCGAGGCGGAGTAGATCCGGTTGACGCGGCCCAGGAACCAAGCCTGCGGGTCGCTGGCGTCCTGAAAATTCTGGTCGGGCCTCACGACCTGGCTCGGGTCGATCGCATGCGCAATGAAGGGCGTCACGACGACCAGCAATTCGGTCTCACTGCGCTGATAGTCCCGCGAGCGGAACAGAGCCCCAAGCACTGGGAGATTCATCAGGGCCGGAAGGCCATTGATGGCCTGTTCCGTCTGAGTGCTGATCAAGCCAGCCGTAGCGATCGAGCCGCCAGAAGGCAGTTCGACCGTCGTCGTGTTGCTGCGGGTCCGGAACCCCGGGATCGTGATCCCACTGAACGTGACTTGTGTCGTTGGGTCGATATCGGTGACTTCGGTTGCGATTCGCAGTTGGATCCGTCCGGGGGACAAGACGATCGGGGTGAAGTTCAGGGTCACGCCATAGGGCTGCTGGATGAATCCGTACTGGCAAACGGGATTGCACTGCACGCTATTGAGAATGGGAACCGTGCCGCCAGCCAGGAATTTTGCGGTTTCGCCGGAGACTGCAGTCACGGTCGGCTCGGCGAGCGTGTGGGCGACACCCTGCCGCTCGAAAGCTTGCAAGCTGGCGCTGATGCTGCCACTGCCCCTGAACCAATTCAGGGTCGCCTGGGAAGCGGTGGCGGCGACGGAGCCGGCGACGTTGCCGTTGATCGTGAACGGGGGATCGAGCGTGAAGGCTCCGTTTGGCCCGGCCCCGCTCAAGTTGACGCCCAGTTGCTTGACGATGTCACGCCGAATTTCGGCGACTGTGACGCGCAGGCTGACCTGGTCGGCGCCGCGGATCGTGAGAGCGTTGACAACTTTTCCCTGAGGGCTCTTGCCGGCGGAGCCGGTGGGAGCGGCGCCTGCGCTGGAGCCGCTCGAAATGGAGATCTGAGGGCCGGCTCCGGAGGTTGAGGTTGGCGAATCGTTGACGAAGCCGGAAGCGATGTCGAGCGCCTTTTGCGCCTCCTCGGCCGAGGCCACGGATCCCGTGAGGATGATCGTGTTCTCGACGGTGCGCACACGAATCTCGTTGCCCGGGATCGCGACATTGAGGAGCGCCGTCAGTTCGCCGATGGCTCGACCGACCGAAACCTGGAAGAACGCAATTCTTCGTCCGTCCTTGGCCAAGGCGAAGATGCTTGTGTGGCCGTTAGCGACGCCGGAAATATAGATGCGCCTCGCCGTGCGCACGATCGCGTTGGCGACGTTGGGATCGCCGACGTAGATTTCGCCTGCTTCCTCGGGCAGGTCACGTATGACCGATTGGCCGACGCCCATTTGCAGGGGCTGGGCCGCGGCGTCCGACACGGCGCCCATCCGCGCGAAATCATCGCCCTCGGCGGCCCGGACGGTCGAAGCCGGCGCGATCGCGAGAAGCGCCGCCGAGACGCAAATGGCGATGTTCTGCCGTCTCTGAATGCGATCGGACTTCATGCCCCGGCTCCGCCTCTGGAGAACAAGCGACAAAGGAAAGATAAGGTGAATCACCGGGTCGCCTGCTGCGGGGCGCCATAGCGAACCACCGTCAAAGCGTCATCTTGGCTGACAACTGTCTTCGCCGGGCCGCCGCTGTCGACGAGGCTGCGCAGAACGAGATGAAGATTCGAATTGCCGGCATGTTGAGCCAAGATGATGAGGTTGACCTGATCCGGGTCGAGCTCGAGCGTCGCGTTGGCTCCGGTGATGACCTTCTTGCCATTCTGCTCTTCCACGTTCTGGCCGATGGCCAGGACGCGCACATTGGCGAGGATCGGCTGCGCCGTCATGACTTCGACCCCGCGAGCCTTGGTCGATTCCTCGTCCCGGGCAAGACGGACGACGTCGACCCGGTCATTTGGAAGAATGAATCCGCCAGCCGTCGAATCGCCGTCGTTATCGATCTTGATCGCGACCGCCCGCTTTCCGGTCGGCAGGATCGCCGACATGAACCCGCCCGCGCCGGCCTTGACGAGCTTGTCATGCCGGATCGGCTCGCCGCGAAGGAACGCCACCCGAGTCATCGACCCTTCGACGTCCTTGAGCGCGTCGGGCTTCCCAGACTTGGTGATCATGAGTTCGGAGACGTCGGCCTTTGGCCACGGATGCCACGCCGTGGCGCCCTCGTTGACGACCGTCCCCATCGGTAGATCCTGGCCGGCGACAAGCACCTGCTCGACATCGACCTTCGGGGCTTCCGCAATCGGGCTTGGCGCCGAATTGCCGGCGCCTCTCAAGACCATATACGTCGCGCCGAACGCCAGAACTGCGATTGTCCCCACGATGATCAGCCTTCGATTCATAAATCATGGCCCTTCGCACTGACTCGCTAGCGGCACGATTTAGACATTGTAATCGTCAAGGTACGGTTAATTTAAAGTATCAACTTGTCCGTCATGCGTTAATCGATCCGTCGATCAAAGAAAAATCTTCCGCGGAATGCCAATGCTACCCTGCCATTCCGAAGAGTTAGATGCAGTAACCTTTACTAATGGCGGCTAGACTTCGAGAATAGCTGAAAATAATTCGATCCAGCTCACACAACTGAGCGATGACCTTGGATCGGCAGCTCATCGTTTCGCCGAAACGAATAGTGTGCATCTACCGAGAAATGACCGGAAGCGAACGCTCGTCGTCGTTGACGCGCTGGCAACGACCCTATGCGGGTCTCGGCTGGCGGCTTCCGCCTGCCGATCCACACACACTCGGCTTCGATGTTGGCCTAGACGACCGCAGCCCAGATGGATGAGTTGGGGAATTGCATCAGGCCGGCGGCCGCCAGTGCGATCCCGTATGGGACGCCGGCGCTGGCATTATGCAGCCGCGCAAGCCAAGCGACGCGGGCGAGCGCAGCAGGCAGGGGGACCCTGCGGACGCCGAGAAGGATCAGGGTAAGGATTCCGCCGAAGATGGCGGCAGCGAGACCATAGTCGAGGATTGCGGCCCAACCGAGCCATGCCGCGGTTGCGGCCGCCAGTTTGGCGTCACCCCCGCCAACCAAGCCGAGGTTGAACATCACGAAAGTGATCCCAAGAATCGCCAAGGCGCATGAGATATTGAGAAGAATATCGACGGCCGGAACGCCGAGCAGCGCCGCAAAGATCACATATCCGAGCGCAAGAGCGACGCAGATCCGGTTTGGGATTGTGAAGGTCAGGAGATCCATGGACGCCGAAAGCGCCATGAGGGCGGGAAAGAAGGCGAAAATCGAAAGATGGAGTAGGTTCGAAGCCATTGCAGTTTGTTCGGTCGCGTCAAACAGGGAAAAACGGTCTGCGTCTGGCTCGTCCGTGATCCGAACAAGCGTCGAGCGATTTTTTGTGCCGACAAGGCTGATGGCGGCGTGAAGATCTCAAGGGGACCACCTTTACTTGAGGGTCGTGCCGATTCCGGTGAACACCGTACTGACCTTGCCGCCAACCGTCTGGACCGCGGTGATGATGAAGACGGCGATCAGCGAAGCGATCAGCGCATACTCGATCGCCGTGACGCCTAACTTGTCGGCGGCGAACTTCTTTATGGATGGAAACATTCGTCTGCTCCGGCTGCAAAGATCCAACGACGACCCCGGGTTTCCACTCCGCCGACGGAGCCGAGAGTAGGGCTACCCAATTTCGACCGCGTTAATTTGAGCCGTCTCTGACGAGGCGGCGGTTGGAGTTGGGGGAGTTGGTTAAGCGGTGAATAAGCCTGAACGATGCGCGCGAGCCTCGAGCTTCGGTCTTCGACGCCATAAAGCGGAGGGGCTGGGGGATCGGCTCAAGCTTAAGGCGCGAGATCGAGCCACGCTCCGTCCACGCCGTTCTCGACCTCAACAATCCAAAGGTCGGGGTCAAAGGCGACCTCGCGTTTGAGCCGCGCCTCGGCTTCGTCGGAATTGATCAATGGCCCCGCGTGCGTCCGGGCGAACATCCTGTCGATTCCGCGCGGCGCCTCAGCCGCGGCAGACTGCGGCGCAGGCCCGTAGAGCGTCGCGCATCCATTGAGGTGATCGACTTTGACGAAAATCGCGCCGGCCTCGGCGGCGCCCCGCCGGCGCAAGACGGCGCTCGCCCCTTCCACTCCGCACCGACGCAAATAGGCAGCGACCCAAATGTCGGAGCGCAACCGCACCGAGCTCAGTGTCCCCCTGTGCGAGCCGCGGCGGTCAGCTGCTTGACGAGCCGCTCGGTTATTTCTGTCGCGGGCGCCAGACCATGGGCGCGCTCAAACTCGCGCAGCGCCTGCTCGGTTGCGGACCCCTCCTTCCCGTCTGGCTTGACCGAGTAGCCGAGCTTGGCCAGAGCGTTTTGGGCGGCCAGGGTCAAGTGCGAAGAATCGCCGTGCGGTTCCCCTGCCAACAGCTCTGCGATCGGATCGGATGCTGAGGCCGGACTCCCCGCGGTCTGAGCCGCCCGCGGCGGCGGAAGGGCGGCAGCGGGCTGCGCTGGCGGGGCGTTGTCTTCCACGCTGACTGGCTTCTGAGGAGGGGGTGGGGCTGGCGCGGGCGCGGTGGAGGGAAGCTTCGGCGCCGCATAGCCAAATAACGGGGCGGGATGACGCTCGCGCTGCAAAAGAAGCGCGTTGACGCCGATGCCCACAAGGGCCGCGAACAGCGCCGCTCCGAGGTAATATCGCAAATGCGCGAGCTTCACGCGCCCGGTGATCCTTCGTGTCAGCGCTTCATGAGGCGAACGTTGGACCGGCCCCCGAAGCTGGCCCAGATTATTTTTTATGCGTGCAAGCGCTAGATCCACGTGTGTTCTCCTGGGACCGCAGCGGCTCCGCTCGAATCCGTCTCGGGCATCGCTGGTTTCGGCAGTGCGAAAGGGTGCGGACGCATCACTTGCAAGTTCAGGATCGTCGCGCGTTTCCTTAAAATCGCAGTCGCTGATTAAGCCAATCTTAAGTCTAGACTCAGCCGCTTCCCTAAGTGCCACCCCATTCGATAAGCTTTGGAATTATGGTTTATTGTTCATTACTACGGTCGCCCGAACCTTGGCGACTTATGGATTTCTGGCGAGCGCGCTGGTCCGCGGATGACCGGCGCCCATATAAGGGCTATGGACGACCCAAAGAGGCTGGCGCATCCCTTGTCGGCAATTGAAAGCATTCGCGAAGATTTTGCCTCTCTCGACGACTGGGAGGATCGGTATCGTTACGTCCTTGAATTGGGTCATTCGCTCGAGCCCTTGAGCGCAGAGGCCCACAACGACGTCAACAAAGTTCGGGGCTGCGTCAGCCAGGTGTGGCTGGAGTGCGAGCCGAGGACGAACGCGGATGGCGAAAGCATCTTGCACTACCGCGGCGACAGCGACTCGCATCTCGTGCGAGGCCTGATCGCAATCACCGTCGCGCTTTTTTCCGATCGCACGCCGGAGCAGATCCGTGCGGTGGATGCGGTCGCTGCCTTTCGCGCGCTCGGCCTCGAGCAACATCTGACGCCCCAGCGCTCGAATGGAGTACGCGCCATGGTCGAGCGGATCCGGACGGACGGGGCGCTCAGGCTTGGCGCCGCTTAGCTATGTTGTGCGCTCCTTAAACCGCGCCGCCATAGTACAAACGGGTCGTTAGCGGAGGGGGCCGCTCCGCGACGGTCAACAATTCCTTAATCCCATTGGTGGAGACTGGAATAAACACTTTGTTAGCCGCGGATGTTGATCGATGGATGAATTCGAAAATCTAAGCGCCGGCAACGCACTGCAGCCGGCCAGCGCCTCGCGCGACCTCGTTGTCATGGAAGAGCGGGGGGAAGCCAAACCGGCAGCTGAGCCGCAACCTGCGACTGCGCAGAAGCCTTCCTTCTCCCGCTTCCATTTCGCTGCCGCAGCGGCGCTTGCGGTCGTTGCCGCTGTCGCCGGGGCGTTGTTTTTGGAAGACCGAGAGCAGGCCAACTTGCTTGCGGAACAGGCAAGTGAAAACGCGTCTCTGGTTCACACCATCAAGTCGCTGAAGGTCCGCCTCGACGCAATCGACAGCACGATGTCGAACGCTGGCCTGACCGACCTGCGGCAGTCGGTCGGCGAGATCAGGTCTAACCTCGCTTCAACGCGGGAGGTTAGCGGGGCTTTGGCGCAACTCTCCCAACGCGTTGACAAGCTGGACCACGAAGCGAGCGCGAAGGTCGACAAACTGACTGAACGCGTCGATCACGAAGCAAATGCTTTGACGAGCGGCCTCTCGACTCGCATCGACAAGCTTGAGCAGAAGATTGCCGCGCCGTCGCCGGTCGCACAGGCGAAGCAACCCCCGACACGTCCGAAGTTCGACAATGTTTCAATGGACAGGACGAGTTCGATCGAACGGCCAAAACCTCTTTTGCGCGGATATGTCGTGCTGGACGCTCGCGACGACGTCGCGCTGGTCGGCGGGCGTTATGGCGAGCGCGAAGTCCGCCAGGGCGATTTTCTCCCCGGCGCGGGGAGGGTCGAGCGTATCGAGCTCGGAGGCGCCGGATGGATTGTGACGACCAGCGGCGGCCTCATCGCCTCGGCCGAATCTCCGCGCTATTGATGGCGCCCATCGCGACGTAGCCCTCCGGCCGGTCATGGTTACCCTGCGCGACCCGGCCTCGCCCCGGGCGCCGCGGAGACGGCCACCGCCTCCAGGACGTTAACCGAGGCGCAACGCGGAGCGCTTTCGATAAGAGGGCGTGTGTGGTACCACCCCGCCTGGAGGCTTCCGCGCGGGCGCGCGGGCTCAGGGACAGACCGCGCGCATGGACGAACGGCGTACCAGTTTTGACTACGAGGCTCTCATCGCCTGCGGTCGCGGCGACTTGTTCGGACCGGGCAACGCCCAACTGCCTTTGCCGCCAATGTTGATGTTCGACCGGATCAGCGAGATCTCCGAAACTGGAGGGGCTAACGGCAAAGGGGGCGTGCGGGCGGAGCTCGACGTCAAACCCGACCTCTGGTTTTTCGGTTGCCATTTCAAGAATGATCCGGTGATGCCGGGGTGTCTCGGCCTGGACGCGCTTTGGCAAATGACCGGGTTCTTTCTCGGTTGGCTCGGTCTGCCTGGACGGGGCCGCGCGCTTGGCGTGGGCGAGGTGAAGTTCGCCGACCAGGTGCTGCCAACAATAAAAAAGGTCGTCTATGGCGTGGACATGAAGCGTGTTTTCAAGGGCAAGCTGGTCCTTGGCGTTTCTGACGGGTGGCTCGAGGGCGATGGCAAACGAATTTATGAGGTCAAGGATCTCCGCGTCGGCTTGTTCAGCCCTGCGCCAGCAGCTTCGGCTTAACCTCTCGGATCTCGCCTGATCGGCGGTGGGGACAAGAGAATGAGACGTGTCGTCGTCACCGGCATGGGCATCGTTTCCTCAATCGGAAGCAATTCGCAGGAAGTCATCGCCAGCCTTCACGCCGGCAGGTCAGGAATCACGCGCGCGGATCGACTTGCCGAGCTCGGCTTTCGCTCGCAAGTCCATGGAGCGCCAACGCTCCGCGCCGAAGACGTCATCGATCGAAGGGCGATGCGGTTCCACGGCGGCGGTACGGCCTGGAATCATGTCGCGATGGATCAGGCGATCGTAGACAGCGGTCTTGCGCCCGATGAAGTCTCCAATGAGCGGACCGGCATCATCATGGGTTCGGGCGGTCCCTCGACACGCGCCATCGTCGAGGCTGCAGACATCGCCCGCACCAAAGGCCCCAAACGCGTCGGCCCGTTCGCGGTGCCGAAATCCATGTCCTCGACAGCGTCGGCGACCCTGTCGACCTGGTTCAAGATCAAGGGCGTCAGCTACTCGATCTCCTCCGCATGCGCTACATCCAATCACTGCATCGGAGCCGCCTACGAGCAAATCCTGGGCAGTCGGCAGGACGTGATGTTTGCTGGAGGGTGCGAGGAACTCGATTGGACCTTGTCGGTAATGTTCGACGCGATGGGTGCGCTCTCGTCCGCCTATAACGACACGCCTTCGCGTGCATCCCGCGCCTACGACAAAAATCGGGATGGATTTGTCATCTCGGCCGGCGCTGGCGTTTTGGTGCTTGAGGAATACGAGCGGGCCAAGGCGCGAGGCGCCAGGATTTACGGCGAGATCGTCGGCTATGGCGCAACGTCTGACGGGCACGACATGGTTGCGCCTTCCGGCGAGGGCGCCGCCCGGTGCATGCGACAGGCTCTAAATGGAGTGAAGGTCCCGATCGACTATATCAATCCGCATGCGACTTCGACCCCGATCGGCGACCTCAAGGAGATCGAGGCTTTGCGCGAGGTCTTTGGCTCAGGCGACAAATGTCCGCCGATCTCGGCGACCAAGTCTCTGACCGGACATTCCCAAGGCGCGACCGGCGCGCATGAGGCGATCTATTCGTTGCTGATGATGCAGAATGGCTTCATCTGCGAGAGCGCGCACATCGATGAAATCGACCCTGCGTTCGCGGACATGCCGATCGTGCGCGCGCGCCGGGACAACGTAAAATTGCGTTCGGCGCTTTCGAACTCGTTCGGTTTTGGCGGGACGAACGCGACGCTGGTGTTCAAGCACGTCGACGCCTGAACACTCCCATCATCGCCCCACAAACTCTCAGAAGATCGGTCACGAGCGTACCCCATGAGATCTGGCTTGATGAGCGGCAAACGCGGCCTGGTCATGGGCGTCGCGAATGATCACTCGATCGCCTGGGGCATCGCCAAGGCCTTAGCCGGCGAAGGCGCGGAGCTGGCCTTCACCTACCAGAACGATGCGCTCGGCAAACGGGTCGCGCCGCTTGCCGAAGAGCTCGGCGCCGCGGACCATGTTTACCGATGCGACGTCGAGGACCTGAGTTCGGTCGACGCCATGTTCTCCGAGCTCGCAAATGTTTGGAACACGCTCGACTTCCTTGTCCACTGCATAGGCTTTTCCGACCGCAATGAGCTGAGGGGCCGGTACGCCGACACGACCAGAGAGAACTTCACCCGGACGATGGTCATTTCGGCGTTTTCGTTCACCGAGGTCGCAAAACGCGCCGCCGTGCTTATGCCTTCAGGCGGGGCGATGCTTACCCTCACCTTTGGCGGTTCAACGCGCGTCGTGCCCAACTACAATGTCATGGGCGTCGCCAAGGCTGCGCTCGAGGCGAGCATGCGATACCTGGCTGCGGACTACGGCCCCGACAACATTCGCATCAACGCGATCTCCGCCGGACCCGTCCGGACTTTGGCAGGCGCAGGAATTGCCGACGCGCGCTTCATGTTCAATTTTCAGCGCGACCATTCGCCTCTCCGACGCACGGTCACGATCGAGAACATCGGCGGGACCGCTGTTTATCTGCTTTCGACCCTCTCGGAGGGAGTGACGGGCGAAGTCCACTTCGTCGATGCGGGCTACAACATTGTCTCCATGCCGCGCCCGAACGAAACGAACGTCTGACGACCGAAATCCGCCTGCCTCTCAACGCCGTGGTTGCTTTTTACGCATTTTGGCGCAGCGTCTAGTCCTTTCCGCGTACGGCTCGAGCCAATGGCCACAATCAGCCGACAATGCCATTCGTTTCGGGGCGCAGCCTCCATTCTGCTGCGCGTCCTCATTGGCGCGCTCGCTCTGTCAGGCGTCGCGTTTTCGGCGGTCGCCGCAACCCCTAATAAAACTACCGGGTCTCAGCAGGCCGCGTTCCGCGGATTTATCGAAACACTTTGGCCGCTGGCCGAAGCGCGGGGCGTTTCCCGCCCCACATTCGACAGCGCGTTCGCCGGCGTCACTTTCGATCCCACGGTCGTCGCGAACGCGAGATCGCAGCCGGAATTCGTGCGTCCGATTTGGGACTATGTCGCAGGCGCCGTGACGTCCGACCGCATTCAACGAGGACGCGACAAAGCGCGCTCCGAGGCCCTGTGGCTTGCGAGGGCGAAGGATCTCTATGGCGTCGACGACGCGGTGATCCTCGGGGTCTGGGGGCTGGAGACAGACTTCGGCGGTTTTGCCGGCTCGAACAACATCATTCGCTCCCTCGCCAGCCTCGCCTTCATCCACTTTCAGGGCGACTATTTCCGTGACGAATTGCTTTCGGCGCTGGTCATCCTCGAGGAGGGCGACATCGCGCCTTCGCTCATGCGCGGCTCGTGGGCGGGGGCGATGGGACAGACGCAGTTCATGCCATCGAGCTACTTAACCTACGCCGTAGCGTTTCAACGGCATGACCGCCGCGACATCTGGACGAGTGAAGCCGACGCAATCGGCTCAACCGCGAATTATCTGGCGAAACACGGCTGGACCAAAGGGCTGCCCTGGGGCTTCGAGGTTCGTCTGCCGCCCAAATTCGCATTGAGGGGCGCCGATTCCTCGTTGCCGACCTCTTTCTCTTCCTTCGCCGCTCGCGGCGTGGTGAAGGCTGACGGTTCGCCATTGCCGACATCGGGCGATGGACGGCTGTTGATCCTCGCTGGTCTCAATGGGCCGGTGTTTCTCGTCACCAGCAACTTCGACGCGATCAAGACTTACAACAATTCAACGGCCTATGCGCTTTCCGTCGGTTTGCTGGGCGACGCGGTGTCGGGGGCCCCAAGTCTCGTCGCTCAATGGCCGACCCGCGATCACCCCCTTACTGCAACGCAAATTCAGAAGCTGCAAACCAAACTGCAAAGAATGGGCTATGACGTCGGCAAGATCGACGGAAAAATCGGCGATGCGCTGCGCTCGGCCGTCTCCGCTTATCAAGAGCGCAGCGGCCTTCCCCCTGACGGCTACGCCAACCAGGCGCTGTTCAGCCGGGTTACCGCTTCGCGATGATCGCCAGCGCCGCGCGCTTGTTTGGATAGCGGCGCCATGCTAGGCGACCGGCCCGTCGCGTAAACGGCCGCCAAGGGGCGCTCGAAGCCGCGTTCAAGGAGCTTTTGACGATGGCTGAACAGAACGGCAATGGCGCTGACGCGCCGCAAGCCGGTCCGAAGTTTTCGGTTCTCGCCCAATATACGAAGGATTTTTCGTTCGAAAATCCCAATGCTCCCCGCACCTTGGGCCCGCAGCAAACTCAGCCCAACATCTCGATACAGATCAATGTCAACGCGCGGCAGCTTGCCGCTACTGACTACGAGGTCAGCCTTGTGCTCGAGGGCGGCGCTGGCCAGGGCGCCGACACCATGTTCAAGTTCGAGCTCAACTATGCGGGCGTATTTCGGGTGGAGAACTTCCCGGCCGAGCAGGTTCAGCCGGTAGTGATGATCGAAGGACCGCGAATCCTGTTCCCGTTCGCGCGACAAATCGTCGCGGACGCGGTGCGGGGCGGGTCCTATCCGCCACTCTTCATCGACCCGATCGATTTTCAGGCGCTCTATCTGCAGAGATTGGCGGCGGCTGGCGGTCAATTGCAGCAGCAGACCGCCTGATCTTTCGCCGCAACGAAGTCACTGCGGCCGAGGCATGTAGCGAAACCAAACCGCGTCGCGGCCGAAACTTTCCATATAGCGAACGTGCGCGCTCTCTTCGGCGTGCTCGATCAGAGATATCCTCAGAGGCCGCGGACTTGAGCGGGGAGCAACCGCGACAACGCGTATGTCGACTTCTCCCAGCGCGTCGCCCAATAGGAGCGAGCGCTGACGACCTCCCGATAGCTCGCAATAGACTTCGACCAGGATCTCTGCGTCCAAGAGCGCGCCATGGCGAACCCGCCGCGTGCGGTCGATGCGGTAGCGGTCGCAAAGGGCGTCAAGGCTGGCCGGCGCCCCCGGGTGCTTTTTTCGCGCGAGCGCCAGCGTGTCGACGACGCGGTCCATGGCGATCGTGGCCCGCCCCAGCCTCGTCAGCTCCGCATTCATAAAGCGCACGTCGAACTCAGCATTGTGGATGACGAGCTTCGAATCGCCGATGAAGGCGAGGAAATCGTCGACGATCGCGGCAAAGACCGGCTTATCCTTGAGAACCTCGGCCGTGTGACCATGGACACGCGCTGCCTCCTGGGGGACGTCGCGCTCCGGATTGATGAGCATGTGAAACACCTTGCCCGTCAGGCTTTGGTGCACGATCTCGACCGCGCCGATCTCCAGCACCCGGTGCCCGTCCGCGGGATCGAGACCCGTCGTTTCCGTGTCGAGCACGATTTCACGCATGGCCCGTTCGGCCTCCCGCCAGCGCCGCAGTTGCGCGCATGAATTGGGCAACGATGGCGCGCGTCATCTCGAGCCCGCCGCCTGTGTCGATGATGAAGTGGGCCCGGCGCCTCTTATCGGCATCCGGCGTTTGGCGTGAAAGGATGGCCTCAAGCTTGGCCTCGGTCATGCCTGTGCGCGCCAGCGCGCGCGCGCGCTGGATAGAGGCCGGCGCGCTTGCCACGATCACAAGATCGACGCTGGCTTCCCCGCCGGTCTCGAACAGCAATGGCACATCGACGATGACGAGACGACGGCCCGCGACCGCCGCGCGCTCGACAAAGTGAACACGCGCCTGGGCCACTGCCGGATGCACGAGCCCTTCAAGGCGCTTCAGCGCCTCTGAGTCACCCAACACTTGCGACCCGAGTCGCTCGCGATCAACCTGACCTGAGACCGTGACGCCTGGAAACGCCGCCTCGACGGCTTTCGCCCCCTCTCCGGAATAGAAGGCGCGCACGGCCTCATCGGCATCGAACGTCGGAACGCCGAGCTCGGCGAACATGCTGGCGACGGTCGATTTCCCCATCGCGATCGAGCCTGTCAGGCCGGCAATGATCACCGCCCAGCCTCATAGGTCGCGTTGACTTCAGCTTCGACCAGCGCGCGCAGCGCCGGCGTTACGGCCGGGCGCGCGCCGAACCAGCGCGCGAAGGAAGGCACAGCTTGGTGGAGCAGCATGCCCAGCCCCTCCGCCACGCGCAGCCTGCGCGCGCTCGCAGCTTCGATAAGCGGGGTACGCAAGGGAATATAGACCGCGTCGGCGACCACCGCTCGTTCAGGCAAAGCGCTTAAATCCACCTCGAGCGGCGGCTGTCCGACCATCCCAAGCGAACTGGCGTTGACCAGCAAGTCTGCATTGGGCAGTTCCCTCGCCACGTCCCCCCACGGCATCGCTAGTATCGGATCGCCGAAATGCTGGGCCAGCGTTTGGGCTCGGGCTTGCGTTCGGTTGAAGACCGCAATGCGCTCAAAGCCGCGCGAGACCAGAGCATGAATAATTCCGCGAGCCGCGCCCCCGGCGCCGATGACAATGGCCAATCTCTTCCGCTCATCCCAGCCGGGCGTAACCTCGTCCAGGTTGGCCAAGAATCCGGCGACGTCGGTATTGTCGCCCCACAGCCGTCCGTCTTCGCGCCATAAAGTATTGACCGCTCCGAGAGCCTCGGCGACAGCGGTCCGACGTTCGCAGGCGTTGAAAGCGGCTTCCTTGTGAGGCGCGGTGACGTTCGCTCCAAGAAATCCGTCTTTGCCGATTGTGTCGGCAAACTGGCGAAAGTCTTCCGGTCGGACGGCGAACTTGTCATAGTTCCCCGGAATGCCCAGTTCCCTGAGCCAGTACCGATGGATCGTGGGCGACCGCGAATGCTCGATTGGCCAGCCGATGACGCCCGCGCGCGGCGCGCTCGTTTCGATCATAGCGAGATCAGATTCTCTCGGCGCAACCAAGCAAGGAGGCTCAACATCGGCAGTCCGAGGACAACGGAATGATCGCCTTCGATATGCTCGAAAAGGTGAATTCCGAGACCCTCGCCCTGATACACGCCCACCGACGTCAGCACGCCGGGCCCGGCGCGCTGGAGATAGCGCGAAATCTCAGCCAGATCGAGGGCTCGCATGCGCAGGTCGGCATGATCTCTGTGGACGACCAGCGCTTGTCCAGCGCGGGCGACGCAGAAGGCCGAGGTCAGGCGATGCGTCTTGCCGGACAGCCCGACCAATGTTTGCGCCCCTTCGGCCAAGTCGCGAGACTTGTGAAAAATCCTGCCTTCGAGCGTGAGCGTCTGATCGGCGCCTATGCAGTAGGCGTCCGGACGAATCGCGCTGACCGCAAGCGCCTTGGCTTCGGCCAACTTGACGGGCAAATCTTCGAGCGACCCCTCGCCGGCGAGATATTGATCTTCGAGTCCGCGCTCGTCGACCTTGGGTGCGACGGACTCGGCTTCCAGTCCTGCCGCCGAGAGCAAAGCGCGGCGGCTTTCGCTGGTCGAGGCCAGAATCAGAGGTCCGGGTCCACGCCACAGCGACGGCCATGCGGTCGCCTGCATTCAAGTCACCCGTTGGCGATGAATTTGAGGCGATGCTCACGATAGAGATCGAGCACCGCCGCCGCCGTCTCCTCGATCGAACGGCGCGTCACATCGATGGCGGGCCAACCCCGCTCCGCGAACAAGCGGCGCGATGCCGCAATCTCCTCGGCGACCGCGATGCGGTCGACATAATCGGTCTGCGAGTTGGCGTTAAGCGAAAGGAGTTGGTTTTGCCGGATCTGCACAATGCGGTCAGCCGAAGCAATAAGGCCGACAATCAGTGGACGGCGGAGATGGTCGATAGCGCTTGGCAACGGTAGGCGCGGGACAATAGGGACATTGGCCGTCTTATACCCGCGATTGGCGAGATAGATGCTGGTTGGGGTCTTCGATGTGCGGCTCACCCCTAGTAAAACAATGTCTGCATGCTCCAGATTTTCGGGAGACTGACCGTCGTCATTGATCATGCTGAAGTTGAGCGCGTCGATCCTCTTGAAATAGTCGGCGTTAAGCATGTGTTGCGCGCCGGCTCTCGGCGTATAGTTTTGCCCGAGGTAGGACTTGAACAACGTCAATATGGGCTCGAGAACAGACAAGCACGGCGAGCCCGAAGCTTCGCAACCTGCCTGAAGTCGGTTGGAAAGGTTGGAATTGACGAGCGTAAAGAGGACGATTCCTGGCGCATTCTCAATCTCGGCAATCACTCGATCGAGCTGGGCTGCGGTGCGCACCAGCGGATAGACATGTTCGATCGACGCGACCCCTTGATATTGCGCGGCAGCGGCCCGCGACGCGGCGATCAGCGTTTCGCCGGTCGAGTCCGAAACCAGATGAAGGTGAAAGTAGCTGCGGCCCAACGCGGCCCCCAAGAGGTCAATCGCGAAGTGTTTATAACCAGCGTTATGCCTTGTGGACAGGCGTGTAGAATTGGACCGCTGAGCCGTGGACGCGAGATGCCGCCAGGCTAGGCGCGTTCGACGCCTCACAGCCGTGGCGGGCGGGAGAAGTCAAACGCCGCGGCGAAGATAGATATGAATTGCGGGGATAATTAGAACAATATGCCCGTGGTGTTTGGAAGGGGCAGAAGTTCGTTAACGAAATCTTAACCATTGGGCGTTCCGTTCCGGCAGCGTCGCGGATTTTCGGCAAGTGTGACTGTTCGCCGGTCTGGATGAAATCGAACTTGCGTAAACGACCCTCTAAAGAGAAGAATCAGTTCAGAATCTTAATTGTATTTTTTTGGCGTCTCGACCGCCCCGGCTTGTGCCCGCAGGGAGCAGCACGTAATGGCGTTCGCAATTCGAACGGCTGAGCGAAGCGCACGTGTGAAGCGAGTCTCGAATGGTGCTTTGGGTTAAGGCTCTGCACATCATCTCGGTCATCGCCTGGATGGCCGGGATGCTCTATCTGCCGAGGCTGTTCGTCTACCATGCCGAGGCCGCTAAGGGTTCAGAGGCCTCCGAGACCTTCAAGGTCATGGAGCGGCGGCTCCTCAAGGCCATCCTCAATCCGTCGATGATTCTCTGTTTTTTTGACCGGATTCGCCCTCGTCTATCTGACTGGGGATTGGCGGGACGGCTGGTGGCAGGCGAAATTCATCCTGGTTCTGGGCCTGGCCGGGTTGCACGGCTATTTCGCGCGCTGCGTTCGCGCTTTTGCCGAGGACGCCAATAAGCGGCCCGCCCGTTTCTATCGGTTCTTGAACGAGGCTCCGACGATACTCATGATTCTCATTGTGGTGTTGGCGGTCGTGAAGCCATTTTGATGCCGTTCAGGAAACGTTCGGTCTAGCGCCACAAAAAGCCTGTTGAAAAATTCCGCGAACGCGACTATGAACCCTCGCCCGTGCTTATCAACCCGGGTTCCTAGTAGCGGCGCCGGATCGCCCGATCCACCTTTCGCCGCGCGGTCCTGACACGACTGACTTCGCCTCGTATCGTCAGCGCCATCACCCATCATGTCTAATGACTTTGCAGGTCCGCGGGACCGGAAAGTCCAAGTAAAGGTCCGCCAATGCGGGAAATGAAACTCAAGGAATTAAAACAAAAATCGCCGACCGAGCTCTTGGCGTTTGCGGAAGAGAACGACGTCGAAAATGCGTCGATCATGCGCAAGCAGGAGCTGATGTTCGCGATCCTCAAGCAGCTCGCCAGCGTCGAGGTTCAGATTATCGGCGAGGGCGTAGTCGAGATTTTGCAGGACGGATTCGCCTTCCTGCGATCGGCCGACGCCAACTATCTCCCAGGTCCAGACGACATTTACGTGTCCCCGTCACAAATCAGGCGGCTCGGGCTCAGAACCGGCGACACGGTCGAAGGCGTCATCCGGAGCCCCAAGGAGGGGGAACGGTATTTCGCGCTGCTCAAATGCAACGCCATCAACTTCGAGGACCCGGAAAAAACTCGGCACAAGGTCCACTTTGATAATTTGACGCCGCTCTATCCCAACGAGCGCCTGAAGCTCGAAGTTGAGGATCCGACCCGGAAGGATCTGTCGGCGCGCGTCATCGATATCGTTGCGCCGATCGGCAAGGGACAACGCGCCCTGATTGTCGCGCCGCCGCGCACCGGCAAGACGGTGCTCTTGCAGAATATCGCCCAGTCGGTCACCGCCAATCATCCGGAATGCTATCTGATCGTGCTTTTGATCGATGAGCGTCCGGAAGAAGTGACGGACATGCAGCGCTCGGTTAACGGCGAAGTCGTGTCGTCGACGTTCGACGAACCCGCGGTGCGGCACGTTCAGGTCGCCGAGATGGTGATCGAGAAGGCCAAGCGGCTGGTCGAGCACGGACGCGATGTCGTCATCCTGCTCGATTCGATCACGCGACTCGGCCGCGCCTACAACACCGTCGTGCCTTCGTCCGGAAAGGTTCTGACCGGCGGCGTCGACGCCAATGCGCTCCAGCGTCCGAAGCGATTTTTCGGCGCCGCGCGGAATATAGAAGAGGGCGGGTCGATGACTATCATCGCCACCGCGCTGATCGACACCGGGTCGCGCATGGACGAAGTCATTTTCGAAGAGTTCAAAGGAACGGGAAACTCGGAAATCATCCTCGATCGAAAGGTGGCCGACAAGCGCACCTTCCCGTCGATGGACATCACCCGCTCGGGAACCCGGAAGGAAGAGCTGCTGGTGCCGCCGGATATCCTGAAGAAGATGTATGTGCTGCGGCGCATCCTCAATCCGATGGGCACGGTGGACGCGATCGAATTCCTGCTCGGCAAGCTGCGTGAGACGAAGAGCAACGCGGGCTTCTTCGAATCGATGAACACCTGATCTGCTTCAAGCAGTTCTCGGACTAAGTCGGGCCTCCATCAGTCCCTCGAAAGGAGAGGGGTTTCCGTGTCTCAATCATCGACACCAACTCTCGCCGATCTGAGGGTTGAGATCGACCGCATCGATTTGCAGATGCACGAGCTCCTCATGGAGAGGGGCCGCGTCATTGATCAATTGATCGAGATCAAGACCCGTCAGGGCGGCGGTTCGGCGTTTCGCCCCGCGCGGGAAGCCTCGATGATGCGTGCGCTTGTCGAGCGACATCGGGGACTTTTGCCGCTCGACACGGTCGAGGGCATCTGGCGGGTGATCATTTCCACCTTCACCTATGTCCAGGCGCCGTACAGCGTTCATGTTGACGTGTCCGGGGGCGACGCCGCGATGCGGGACTCGGCGCGTTTTCACTTCGGGTTCACGACGCCCTGCGTTCCACATTTTGGGGCCGGCGTGGTCATCCGGGCGGTCGCGGGATCGGTCGGCGATCTGGGCATGTTCGCGGTCGACGGGGGACCTGGGGCCGGCGCCTGGTGGACGAACCTGGCTTCGCCGGATGCGCCGAAGATCATCGCTCGCTTGCCGTTCGTCGAGCGCGCCGACCATCCCGCGGGCATGCCGGTGTTCGTGATTTCGAAGCCATTGGTCGATGGGACGGCGCGGGACGTCGTCCTCGAAATCGATTACGCTCGACCGGTGGCGCGCCGACATCCCTCATGCCTTGAACAAGATTGGGGCCGAAACGATCGGCTCCGCGGCGACCGGAATGGGGCTCGCCCTTCTTGTCGCGCGCCCCGGCAATATCGCGCCAGACGCGGCAAGCGAGGCTTTGCGGTCGGCCGGCGCCGCTGACGTGCGGGCCTCGGAGATCGGCGCGCATGCGGATCGAATTGACGCCTCGGCGTTGCGCAGCCAAGCGAATTAAGGCTAATCGGTCCCGCCATGACCTCCAACCCTCCCGTACGCCCTCAGCCCAGGGCGGCGATCCTCGAAATCGACCCCTATGTGCCCGGCAAGAGCCGGGTTCCGGGGCTCGAAAAAGTTCACAAGCTTTCGTCCAACGAATCTCCGCTCGGTCCCTCGCCGAGGGCGGTCGAAGCGGTAAAGGCCTTGGCCGAGAGGCTGGAACTCTATCCGGACGGCGCCTCGACGGCTCTGCGGGAGGCGATCGGCCGCCGCTACGGCCTCGATCCGTCCCGCATCATTTGCGGCAACGGATCCGATGAACTCCTTGCGCTGCTGGCGCATGTCTTTCTGCACCCCGGCGAGGAAGGGCTCTACAGCCAATATGGCTTTCTGACCTATCCGATCTGCATTCGCGCGGCCGGCGGTATCCCGGTCGTCGCGGGGGAGACGGACAGAACGGTGAGCGTGGACGCTATTCTCGAAAAGGTGAGCGCCCGCACTAAAATTGTCTTTCTCGCCAACCCGAACAATCCGACCGGCACCTACGTTCCGTTCTCGGAAGTGAAGCGTCTGCATGAGGGCCTTCCGCCGCACACGCTCCTGGTGATTGACGCGGCTTACGCCGAATACGTGACCCGCAATGACTATGCGGCGGGCCTCGAGCTTGCTTCGACGGCGGACAATGTCGTCGTGACCCGGACCTTCTCGAAGATCCATGGGCTGGCAGGCCTGCGCATCGGCTGGGGCTATGGATCGGCGCACATCATTGATGCGTTGAACCGGGTTCGCGGACCCTTCAATCTGAATGGAGCGGCGCAGGCCGCCGGCGTTGCGAGTGTCGAGGACGCGGCGCATATCGAGGACGCAATCGCGCACAACACGCTCTGGCTTTCCTGGCTCGCCGAGGCAATCGCCGAACTCGGGATCGAGGTCACGCCCAGCGTCGGAAATTTTCTGCTGCTGACTTTCCCTAACGAACCCGGCCGGACCGCCGCGGACGCAGATACGTTCCTGAGCGCGCGCGGATTCATTCTTCGCGCGGTCGCGGCCTATGGCCTGCCGGAGTCTTTGCGTATGACGGTCGGCGGCGAGGAAGCCAACGAAGGCGTGGTTGCTGCGCTCGCCGAGTTCATGCGAGGCAAAGGTGATTGAACGGCTCGGGGCGCCCCTGGCTGAGCCGATCTTCGAAGAGCTGGCGATTATCGGGATAGGGCTGATCGGCTCGTCGATTGCCCGCGCCGCGCGCCACCGCCATGCCGCCCGGCGCATTGTCCTTGCCAACTCGTCCATCGCGGTTCTGGAGCGCACGAAGGCGCTGGGGCTTGGCGACGTCGTCACCGACGATCTGGCTCGCGCCGTGAGCGGCGCCGATTGCGTTATTCTCTGTGCGCCGGTCGGCGCCAATGAGGCGATCGGGCGCGCCATCGCGCCGGCGCTTCAACAAGGCGCGATCGTATCGGACGTCGGTTCGGTCAAGGGAGCCGTAATCGCGGCGCTGACGCCTGTGCTGCCCCGTCATGCGCGCCTTGTGCCAGCGCATCCGGTCGCGGGGACCGAATACTCCGGCCCGGACGCCGGATTCGCAAGCCTGTTCGTCAACCGCTGGTGCATCCTCACGCCCTCGGAAGGGACCGACGATGAGGCGGTCGAAAAGCTGCGGACGTTCTGGCAGGCGCTGGGATCTCACGTCGAAACCATGAGCGCCGCGCACCATGACCTCGTGCTGGCGATCACGAGCCACGTGCCGCATCTGATCGCCTATAACATCGTCGGCACCGCTGCCGACCTCGAGGAGGTCACACGCTCGGAGGTCATAAAATTCTCGGCCGGCGGATTCCGCGACTTCACCCGGATCGCATCATCCGATCCGACCATGTGGCGCGACGTCTTCCTGCACAACAAGGACGCGGTGCTGGAGATGCTCGGCCGGTTCAACGAGGATTTGACGGCGCTGCAGAGAATGATCCGGCGCGAGGATGGCGATGGCCTGTTCGCCTTGTTCACGCGGACGCGGGCGATCAGGCTCGGAATCGTCGCTCAGGGTCAGGAAACGGCGGCCCCGGATTTCGGCCGGCGGGGTGCGGAAACGGACGAGCCGGTTACGTGACGCCTGCGGAAGGGGCCGATTCGGACGGCAGCCTTTGGGTGTTCGGCTACGGGTCTCTGATGTGGCGGCCCGGATTCACCTACTCACGGCGCTCCAAGGCGTTGTTGCGGGGTTGGCGCAGAAGCCTGTGCGTGTACTCCCATGTCCATCGGGGCTCGCCGGATCAGCCCGGACTCGTGTTGGGGCTTGATCGAGGCGGCGCCTGTCAGGGAGTGGCTTTCGAGGTCGACGCCGCGCTGCGCGAGCCGACGATTCGCTACCTGCGGGAACGCGAGCAGGTGACCTCTGTCTATCTCGAACGGGTCGTCCCCGTGACGCTCGAAGACGGCGACCGCGCACTTGCAATCACTTACGTCGCAGACCGGCTGCACGCCCAATATGCCGGGCGTCTCGATCGCGCGGCGATGCTCGAACATGTGCGCGCCGGCAAAGGGCAATTCGGCCGTAATACAGAATATGTCCTCGAAACCTACGATCATCTCCGCGAGATCGGTGTGCGCGACAGTGATCTCGAATGGCTAAGCGCCAAACTCCGAGCCTGAGCGGCTCAGGCCCTCAGGCCTGGGCGATCGCGAGGTCGGCCACTGTTGCGGCCCGTTCCTTGGGCGACGTGATCAGCAAGTGGAGATGGAACTCAAGGCCGGGACCAAAGGCACGGAGCTCGCGCTGAGCTTTTTCGACGACCGGTTCCGGGAAAGATCCCGTCTCGCGCACCGAAACGACGCGCCGTTGTCCCGTCATGTCGCGGACGGCGGCCAGCAGGACGGCGTCGCGAAAAGCCGGACATTCCGAGGCCGGATAGACCGAGAAGACATAGCGCTGCCCCGACAGGCCGACCCACGAACAAAATCGCGACGAGATCGGCATGCCGTCGAGCGCAGCCAGCGAGGAGCCGCGCCTTTTGTCCTGGCGATCGCTCATGGGGGCGGTCCAACCGACAGCAGGCCATTCTGAGACCCCATATGCCTGGTCGACCGTTCCATTCTCGTATGCCAGCGTCATCGCCCCGACCCCAATTATTACGAGAACATTAATAGAACAAACCAAGATTCTAGTCAAGTGGATCGTAGCGTTTCTGCGTTATCGTTCGCGCCTTCCGCAACGACCGCGGCCAGTGATGGGTCCTGGGCGACAGCCTCAGCATTCAGGCGGTCGCAGGCCGTCTCGATCGTCATCTGCAGGCGTTTGCCGAATGAGACACGGTCGAGACCGGGCTCGATAGTGGGCAAATATTCGATGACGGCGATGCCCGGTCGACGCAGGAAGCCGCGGCGCCGCCAGAACAGCCCGGTGTTGACGGCGACCGGAAGGCAAGGAACATTCGCCGCCGTGTAAAGCGTTGCGACCCCGTGCTTGTACATGGGTGGAGCGCCCGGCAGTCGCCGTGTTCCTTCCGGGTAAATGAATATTTGTCGTCCGGCGGCGAACACAGGCTTCGCGGCGCCGGCGATCTGTTGCAGAGCCTGTCGGCCCCGTCCTCGGTCGATCGCGATCTGCTGCGACACGATGAGGTACAGGCCGAACAGCGGGACATAGGTGAGTTGCCGCTTGAGGATGATGGCGAAGTCGGGCGCGTATTTGAGCAGCGCGAAGGTTTCCAGGAACGATTGATGCTTGGCGGCGATTAGAACCGCGCCCGGTGGGATGTTCTCGACGCCGCGATATTCGAGCCTGAGTCCGCAGATCGTTTCCAGAAGCCAGACAGAGATCGCGCCCCACAGCCGTGCGAGGGCAAAGACGGCTCGCCTGCCAAACAACATGGTCGGCAGGCCGACGATCATCAGAACGACGAGGTTCAGGTAGAACAGGGCATTGAAGAGAAACGATCGCGTTGCGAGCATTGTGGTCGCCAGGGCTACGGAAGATTTGTCGCAGCGTCTATTGCAGGTTTTGCAAATGCCGCATGACGATCTCGCGCGAAAGAAGGCCGGTGAGCAGCGTAACCGCGGCGCAGACCGCGACAAGGGCGAGATAGCCCAAGGCGCGGAGCGCGAACGAGCCGAACATCGCCGCGATTTCTTCGCCTCCCGGTGAATGCGCCCACCAGAAGGACAGGAGCGAGGCGATAGCGAAGAAGGAAATCGCCGCGAGGCCGCCGATCAACGCGCCGCGAAACCCCAAACGACGAAAATGGGACTGAAATTCCCTGGCGATGAACGTGTTCGACGCGCCAACGAGATGAAGAACTTCCACAACCTCTCGATTGGCCGCCACCGCGCCGCGCGTGGCGAACCCAATCGCCGTCCCCATGGCCACAATCATCAGCACGAAAAGCGCCGCTGCAAGCGTGACGACCGCATTGGCAATTGTGCCTAGACGCGCCGCCCAGACTCGATGGTCGTCGAAATCAGCCTGCGGAACCGCCGTCGCAAGCGCCGAACGTAGGGTCGACAGGTCTTCCGAACGCTGGCCCCGCAGCCTGAGGAGGATCAACCGGGGGACGGGCAGCTGACTGAGGTCAAACCCGGCGCCAAGCCACGGCTCGAGAAGCTTCTCCGATTCGGCCTGGGTGAGCGCATGGACGGACTCGACATCGGGCGCTTTGGCGGCAATGGCGACGGCTTTGGCGACGAGGTTTTCGACATCATCGCCGGCCCGAGACTTCACCTGGATCGTCGCCTCCCGCAACACATCCGAGCGCCAAGCCTGCGAAGCGTCAGCGACAAGCAGGGCCGCGCCGGCGGTCAGGCACGCGAGAAAAGTCATGATCGCAATGACGACAACGAGCGCGCGCCCGGCGACTGAGTTGCGCGGGATGAGCGACGCGGTGATCTTGAATGACGACTCCGCCTCCAAGGCGAAAATAGGCTCGACGATCGGTTCGTTCATGACGGCGATCCGTCAAAAATCGCCAGTTTGCTGTCGCCGACGACCAGCCGGCGAGCGAAGCCGAATTGGTCCATAAGCTGGAGGTCGTGCGTGGCGATCACGACCGCCGTCCCAAGCCGGTGCAGCTCGACGAACAGCCGCAGAAGGCGGCGCGCGAGGCCAGGATCCACGTTGCCTGTCGGCTCATCCGCCAACAGCAATTCCGGCCGAACGATCAACGCGCGAGCGATTGCGGCCCTCTGCTTTTCTCCGCCAGAAAGGACAGGCGGAGACGCGTTCATCCGATCGCCGAGGCCGACCCAGCGCAAAAGCTCGACCACCTCAGCCCGATAGCTGGATTCCTCCTGACCCATCGCCCGCAATGGAAGCGCCACGTTCTCGTAAGTGGTGAGATGGTCCAACAGACGAAAATCCTGAAAGACGGCGCCGATCCTTCGTCTCAGCGTCGTCAAGCCGTCCTTGGTTAGCGCCGCCGAATCTTGTCCAAATACGCGGATGGTGCCGCGCGTGGGCCGAAGGGAGAGCAACATCAGCCGCATGAGGGTTGTCTTGCCGGCGCCCGACGGGCCGGTGAGGAATTGAAAGCTTTGCGGTTCGACGGAAAAATTAAGGTCGCCGAGCACCTCCGGTCCCATGCCGTAGCGCAAACCGACGTTTTCAAAGCGTATCAACGCGATCCCCGGGGCGGCGCGGTCGGCCGTTTAACGCGCCTTTAACTGTGTTTCGAACCAAATACCACCATCAGCACTTCCATCGGAACAGCGAGGTACGGCTGCATGACTCTAGACCACAAGTTCGGCTCAGATTGCGACCAAAGCGCATTGCAGCGAATTTGGCGGGCGGGCGGCGCCATAGCTCCCATTTTTGTCGGTGTGGGTTTGGTGATCATGGGCGCCACTTTTATCGCAAAACGGGCGACGATCGTCGCCATCGCGCCGGCGACCGCCGCCGTTTATGCAGGCGTGGGACTGCCGGTGAATCTTCGCGGGCTGTCGATCGCGAAACTTCATGTGACGGTTACGCGGCAAACGGAAGGCCCGGGAGAGCTGTTGATCACAGGCGAGATCGAGAATTTGCGCGACGACAAGACGTTTGTGCCCGATCTGCATTTGGCGCTCCGGGGGCCAGATGGGCGCGAGATTTATGTCTGGACGACCAAGGGGCCGAAGATGAGCCTCAACGCTCGCGAGCGAGTTCCCTTCCGGGCCCGATTGGCGGCGCCCCGGCCGGCGTTCGCGACGTTCTGGTAAAATTCGGCGCGCCGGGAGATAAAGGAGGACAGTTCACAGAGTCCCCTTCATGAGCGGCGAAAGACAGGTCAAGGTCCTCTACGACGAGCGGACGATCGCTGAACGAACGGAAGCGCTCGCGCGCGAAATTGCCGCAGCGAAGCCGAAGGACCTGCTCGTCGTCGCCATCCTCAAAGGTTCATTCATGTTCGCGGCCGACCTGCTGCGCGCCTTGCATCGGGTCGGGCTCGAGCCCCATGTCGAGTTCTTTCATCTGTCGAGCTATTTGAGCGGGACGGTGTCGAGCGGGACAGTGAAGATCCTTCGCGATATCGAATCCTCGGTCCGCGACCGCGACGTCCTGCTCGTGGATGATATCCTCGAATCCGGCCGGACGCTGGCCTTCGCCAAGGACCTTCTGGCGGCGCGCGGCGCGCGTCGGGTTCTCGTCTGCACGATGCTGGAGAAGCCCGGCAAGAGGGTCGTTGAGATTGGCGCCGACTTCGTCGGCTTTTCCTGCCCTGACGTTTTCGTCGTCGGATACGGCATGGACGTCGCGCATTCATATCGCGAATTGCCGTTCATCGGCCGTGTCGTCACGGCGCAGGACGCGAGCGAGGTCGAAGCGGCAATTCCGGAAACGGCGCCGCGTGTTTGAGAGTCGTTTTCAGTCCTTCGTCGCATTGGGCGATCCTTCGCACGGCCGCGCACGCGTCAGCCAATTGCGCGCCGAATTGGCGAAGATGGGGCTCGCTGGATTCATCGTGCCCCGCGCGGACGAGCACCAGAACGAGTACGTGCCGGCCAATTCCGAGCGGCTGAGATGGCTGACCGGATTCGCTGGCTCGGCCGGGCTCGCATTGGTGCTGAAAGAGGCGGCGGCCCTCTTCGTTGACGGGCGATACACCGAGCAGGTGAAGAGCGAGGCGGACGCGTCGGTGTTCGAATTCCGCCGTGTCCCGGAAGAGCCGCCAAGCGAATGGATCGCCGGCCACCTCAAACAGGGCGACAAGCTTGGCTACGACCCCAGACTGCACACGCCGGACGCCGTCGCGCGATATGCGGCCGCTTGCGAGAAAGCCGGCGCCGGCCTGGTCCCTGTCGACGTGAACCCGGTTGACGCGATCTGGCCTGACCGGCCGCCCGCGCCGTTCGGCGCGATCACTTCGCACAAGCTGCGATTCGCTGGCGAAGGCGCGCCCAAGAAAATCGCGCGCGTGCGACAGGCGCTGGGGGCGACGCACGGTCTCCTGATCAGTGATCCTCACAATCTGGCGTGGCTGTTCAACATCCGCGGCTCCGACGTCTCGTACACGCCGCTGCCGATCGGCTGGGCCTATCTCCCGCTCGAGGGCCGTCCGGTCGTGTTTCTCGACGGAAGAAAACTTTCGCCGGCGAGCCGCGAGAGTCTCAGCCGTCACGCGGACGTGCGGGAGCCCGACGCCCTGCTCGCGTTCGTCGAGGATCTGGGCCGGCGTGGCGAGCGCGTGGCCTTCGACGCCGCCACCGTTCCAGCCTATTTGACCCAGGCGATCGAGCGGGCAGGCGGCAAGGCCGAGATCGGTCCCGATCCGATCACGCTCATGAAGGCCAAGAAAAATCCGGCCGAGCTTGCGGGATCGCGCGCCGCGCACGAGCGGGACGGCGCGGCGATGGTGAATTTCCTCGCCTGGTTCGCAAGCGAGGCGCCGCGAGGCCGCCTGACTGAAATCGACGCAGTCAAGGCTTTGGAGACGTTTCGGCGAGCCAGCCCTGCGCTGAAAGACCTGTCGTTCCCGACGATCTCTGCCGCGGGGCCCAATTCAGCCATCCCTCACTATCGGGTCAGCGAAGGCTCAAATCGGAAAATCGAGCGCGGCATCTTTCTGATCGACAGCGGCGCGCAATACGAAGATGGCACGACCGACATCACCCGCACGATCGCTGTCGGACGGCCGAGCGCGCTGATGCGCGACCGATTCACGCGCGTGCTGAAGGGCCACATCGCGGTCGCACGCGCCATCTTTCCGCCTGGAACGAACGGCGCCCAGATCGATGCGCTGGCGCGCGCCGCGCTGTGGCGCGCTGGCCTCGACTTCGATCATGGCACCGGACATGGCATCGGGTCGTATCTCTCGGTCCACGAAGGTCCGCAGCGAATCGCCAAGAGCGGAACGACCGCGCTCGCGCCGGGCATGATCATCTCCAACGAGCCGGGCTATTACGCCGCCGGCGCGTTCGGAATCCGGATCGAGAATTTGCTGGTGGTCGAGGAGCGCGCGATTGCCGGTGGCGAGAGGCCGATGCTGGGCTTCGAGACGCTAACCTTCGCCCCGATCGATCTCAGCCTTGTTGAGCCGAAATTGATGGACGCGGACGAAATCGCCTGGCTCGACGCCTATCACGCGCGCGTACGGAAAACCCTGTCGCCGCGAGTTGATTCCTCGACCCGCTCTTGGCTCGCAAAGGCAACGCGGCGCCTTGCCTCGCCGAAACGGTCCGCCTCTTCCTGAGACGACTACTGGCGGGAGGATGGGTGCCGGGGTCCGCCACTTCTGGAAGATCGGCTCGCGAGTTAGCGAGTCGGTTTTGTGCGATTCCAATGGTTTGCGGGCTAATTAGCGAGTCACTTTCCTCCCGCAAGCCAAAATTCGCGCACCGCCTTTTGCAGCGCACAAGGGTGTGGGCATAATTGCTGAAAAACAATAGCGCGCTTCACCCGGCTCGGCAAGCAGTTGTCTATTTTCTGTCGGTAGCAGACGATATGTCCGGTTTAGGTAGCGCACGATCTGTCCGGTAGATCCGGCCCTTTTTGGAGGGGTTGGATGCGCTGGACAGAAGCCCTTCAGGGTGTGCGCATGACGGTGTTTTTGAACGTTCTGAACCGCTGGGAATCGGCGGAGCTGAACCAGGAAGAGGCGGCTGAGTTGCTCGGCGTGAGCGAGCGGACGTTCCGGCGCTGGACGCGGCGTTACGAAGAGGAAGGCGAGGCTGGGCTTGTCGACCGCCGGCTCGGCCAGGCGTCGGGCAGGCGGGTTCCCGCCGATCGGGCGGAGGAAGTGGAGCGGCTTTACCGCGAGCGCTACCAGGGTTTTACGGTCAAGCACTTCCACGAGCATCTGATCAAGGATCACGGCTTCGGCTGGGGCTACACCTGGACGAAGCTGCATCTTCAGTGGGCGGGCGTTGTGGCGAAGGCGCCGCGCAAGGGCGCCCACCGGCGCAAGCGCGAGCGGCGGCCACTGCCGGGCATGATGCTGCACCAGGACGGCTCGCGCCACGAATGGCTCGAGGGCCAGCCGGCGCTCGACCTGATCGTGACGCTCGACGATGCGACGGGGGCGATCTATTCGGCCTTTCTCATCGAGGAGGAGGGCACGGCCTCGACCTTCCGGGCGCTGAAGGAGGTTTTCGCCGAGCACGGCCTGCCGATGAGCCTCTATACGGATCGCGGCTCGCACTATTTCCGCACCACCAAGGCCGGCGAGATCGACCGCGGCTCACCGACCCAGGTCGGGCGAGCCCTTGAGCAGCTCGGAATCGAGCATATCGGGGCTTTCTCTCCCCAGGCCCGTGGCCGTTCGGAACGGATGTTCGGCACGCTTCAGGGCCGGCTGCCCAAGGAGCTCCGGCTCGCCGGCATAACCGATGTGGAGGCGGCCAACGCCTTCATCCGCGACCGCTATCTGCCGGAACACAACGCCCGCTTTGCGGTCGATCCGGCCGGCGAGGGTTCAGCCTTCACGCTTATTCCGGGCGTCGACCTCGACGAGATTCTCTGCGTGCAGGAGGAACGCCAGGTCATGAACGACAATTGCGTGTCCTACCGGACGCTGAAACTGCAGATCCCCGAAAGCCCGATGCGGCCCCATTTCGTCAAGGCGCGGGTCAAGGTCCACGTCTACCCCGACGGCTCCCACGCCCTCTTCCACGGGCCCCGCTGCATCGGCCGATATGACCAGAACGGAGCGATCAGAGATGCGAAAAACGCCGCTTAAATCCGCTCGGCGGCGAAGCCCTCGTGGACGGCATGGACAAGCCTCCGGCTTGCCCACCCCGCCCACGAGGCAGAACAGAACCAGAAGAAGCGGACATATGATGGGCTACCAAAACCGGACAACTTAATTCGCTATCGACACTAATTGCCGTCGACAGAAATCGTCGATTCTTTTGTCGAGCCGCGGACGGGGCGTCACTCAATCCCCAACTCCACGGGAAATCCCCGAATTTGGATGTTATGTCAGGTGTCACCGTAATGCACGGCGTCGCGTAGCTGCCGCTCCCACGCGGCGATGGCCTCGCTGTCCGTCGAAACTCGGGCGCATTCAGAAAATCATGGTGAGTCAGGCTTGCGGGCCGTGTGGCGAAATCTTTGAATGACGATTTCATCGTCACCGACATAGTAGTCGAGGAGGTAGGGATAGGGCGTCAGAACGATGCGACGCACACCGGGAACGCTGGTCTTTCTGCCAACAAGACTTTGCTGCTGAATGAGCGCCGCAATAGCGGTCAATCGTGCTTCAACCTTGGCGGCGCCGTCCGGGGATCGTGCTGCGATATACCCAAGCGCCTTGTCGATCTGTTGGAGCGCGCGCCTTTGATAGCGCAGCTTCACCGGCGATATTTAGCGAAGACCGCCTCGACTTCGGCGGCGGTCGCAAACTCGCCGCGGCGCATCTCCGCTTGGGCTTCGAGCAAGTCCGCCTCTTCCTCGGGCGTCAGCATCAGGATCGGCTCTTCGTCGCCCGCATAAGCCAGCAACATGCGGGCAGCCTGCTCCTGCATTTCGACCGGCAGCGAGCGCACCTTCTGAACGGCCTCTTCGAGCAATTTTGTCATGTGGAAATAATATCACTTTTCGGGGCTGCGCCGGAAGCAAAATCCGCTGCCAGAGTCAGGATCAACGGGAGGTGGTATAAGTGCGCACCATGATCGGTGAAATAGACGAGTCCAATGAAGTCGCCGGCCGCCTTCGCTCCATGTGGTTTGCGAGCGTCGCGGAGATCGCCGACATCGACCTACAGCGTCGCAAGTGGCTCGATCCGACTAGAGCGTGTCCTCATTTGAGCCAAGCCAGGGCGCAGACCAAATGGAGGCCGGCGAGGTAATTGCGTGCGGTTTTTTCGTAGCGGGTCGCGATGCCTCGGAACTGTTTGATGAATTGAAAGAAACGCTCGATGAGATTGCGTTCGGCGTAGAGGGCGAAGTCGCAATCGCGAGCGACCTTGCGGTTCGACTTTGGCGGGATGACCGGCTTGATGGCGCGCACTTCGAGGCTCTCGATGAAGGCGCCGGCGTCGTAGCCCTTGTCGCCGAGGAGGGCTTCGGGCTTCACCTCAGCCGCGAGGGCTTCAGCCTGGGTGATGTCGTGGACTTGGCCGCCGGTGAGGCGAAGCGCCAACGGGTTGCCCAAGGCGTCGACAATCACATGGATCTTGGTGGTCAGGCCGCCGCGCGAGCGGCCTATGGCTTGATCGAGACCCCCTTTTTGAGTGCGCCCGCACTATGCTGATGCGCGCGAACGATGGTGGCGTCGATCATCGCGTATTCGTTGTCCGGATCGTCAGCCAACGTCTTGAAAAGACTCTCCCATACGCCGTTCTCCGCCCACCGCGAGAACCGCGTGTGAATGGTCTTCCAGTGGCCGAACCGCTCGGGCAGATCGCGCCACGGCGCACCCGACCGAAATTTCCAAATCACCGCCTCAACGAAAAGTCGATTGCCCAATTCGCTATTGCGTCCGACATGTCCCGGACGACCCGGCAGCAAATGTTCAATCCGCGCAAACTGGTCGTCGCGCAATCCGTAGCGCCGCACCGAAAGCCTCCCAAAAAGAAGGCTCCCTATGAATCACGCTTTACCCGATTCGCGAATCCCCTAATTGAGGACAGCCCCTAATACGAACCCGCATTGGTCCTATATCGAGTTTGTCTGCTCATACCCGGATTCGGACCAACTGACCGACGCTCGTGCGCGCGGGTGGTTAGCTGCGTGCCAGTTCAATATCCTCAGCGATCTCTGCAACACGATCTTGAGTCACTCGGCACCCCAAGGTGACGACCACGACAACGCTGCGATTTTGGACGATCCAGCATGGCTTGAAGTTGTCTCATGTGCACAGCGAGCGAGGGAGGAACTGCTCTCTACAGTCACCAAGGAGGCGGAACGCGACGCGCTATTAGGCGGAGCTAAAGCTGGTGCATGATTCCCGATTGCGCCGTTCACACCGTCTCGACGCGCAACTTCAAGAAGCCGCCGGGCGCGAGGCCCATCGGAGTCAGCTTCAGGCCGGGCGGCGCACAAAGCCCTGATGCGGCGGGCGACGTCAGATAGGTTGCAACCACCGCGCTGGGCCAAGGGGCAAAGCGCCAGGCGCCCTTCGATTTTGGCGCGATTTCGGTTTTGCTTTCGACATACTTGAGCAGCACATCGCGGTTCGCGTCCGGGGCCTCGATCACGACGCTCGTTCCGTCGCAGCCTGGAAAGCCGCCGCCGCCGCTGGCGCGATAGTTGTTCGTCACGACGAGAAACGACTGGTTCGGGTCGACGGGAGCGCCCCTGAAAGTCAGATCGCGAATGCGGCGCGCCTTCGGCGCGACCAACGCGCCCGAATTGTCGTAGCGCGCGGGCTGGGTGACGTCGATCGCGTAGTCGACGCCATCGATCACATCGAAATTGTAGCTGGCGAAGGCTGGACCGAGCAGCGGCTGCTCGCCAGGTTGGCCGGGGTCGATGCGACGGAAAATGGACGCCGAGCGCTCGAGCCATTCCTTGAGCGTTGCGCCGTCTACCTTAACGACCCTCAGACTGTTGGGGTACGGGTAGACGTCCGCGACGTCCTTGATCGCGAGCGGTCCGGCGGCGATGTCGGTATAGGAATAGGGTCCGCTGCGGCCGCCGCATTTGAATGGCGCCGCCGCTGAAAGCATGGGCAACGAGGCGAGATCCGCGCGCGCCGCTGCGAGAGGCGCGGCGTAGGCGCGCTGAGCCTCGTTGACGAGCCGTACCGTCGGGCTGTCGCCGATCAAGGCGAAATAGGTCTGCAGCCGTGTCGTGAGCCTTCCGATAGGCATACGGATGTGGCGCAGCGTGGCTTCGTGCGCGCTCTTGGCCGCTTCGAGCACGGACGCGTCGGACTCGACCAGCGCGATCGCGCGGCCGTCTGCATCGCGTCGCGCGATCGGCCGGACCTCGACCTCAGCCTCGACAACCCGCCAGCCTGTGTCCATTTCGAGCCAAAGATCGATGATTCCGAGATGGCTGCCCGAGAAACCCGCCATGACAGCAGGCTTGCCATGGATGGTCCCGCGCTCTGCGTCGACGCCCGGAATCCCAACAAAATCCTCGCCGGGAAGCAGAAGGTGCTGATGGCCCAGGAACAGCGCGTCAATCCAGTCGAGCTTGGCGAGGTCCTGGCCCGCGTTCTCCGCCCCACGGGTTGAGGCGAGCCGCGAAATGCCGGAGTGACAGAGCACGACGACGAGATCGACGCGCGCCCTAAGTTCGCCAAGCTCCGCCCGCACCGCCTCGACGATGTCGACTATGGTCAAGCGCCCGCGGACATGGGCTTCGTCCCACTGGGCGATTTGTGGCGGCGCGGCGCCGATTACGCCCACTTTGAGCTGGTGGGCTGTCCCGGACTCGTCGACAAACCCGCGTTCGATCACGATGGAAGGCGGAAACCAGGGCGAGCCATCGCTTTTGCACACATTGCAGCAGACGACCGGAAAGCGCGCTTGTGCATAGGCGCGCCTCAGCGCCTCGAGGCCGTAGTTGAAATCGTGATTCCCGAGAGTAGCGACAGCATAGTCAAGTGTGTTCATCGCGGCGATGACGGGGTGGATAGCCGTGGGATCGGCGATCATCGCCTCAGCCGCTACATCCCCAAGGGGCGTGCCCTGAAGGATGTCGCCGTCGTCGAACAAGAGGCAGTTGGGCGCCTCCCTGCGCGCCTCCGCGACCAGTGACGCCGCGCGCGCTAGGCCGACCGAATCGTCCGGACAATCACGGTAATAGTCGTAAGAATAGAGATTCGCGTGCAGGTCGGTGAGGCCGAGAAGCCGCAAGCGAAGCCGGGGCTTCCAGGCTGCGAGAGGAGGGTCCATTTCAATCTCGCGGCCACGCATAAGTCGTCATGACGGGAAGCTCGGAACGGCGCAAGGTCAAGCGCCGCGCCCGTCGACATCGTGGTCAGAGAGGCGCTTGCGGGTGAGCCGCGTCGGCTGGCGACGGCGATTGGCGGAGCGAGGATGAACCGGTCTTGGCGTCCCATCCGCCCGGCGGCGCGGCGACGTCGTTTGCTCCAGGATCAAGCCTTACGGTTTTGAATTTCATCAGCGCCTCCGCCGCGGAGGCGAGCGCGACAGGATCCATCTCGCGGGCAATTTCGTCGCGCTTTGTGGCGGCGTCCGCGTCGCCCTGCTGAGCGGCAAGTGACAGCCACAGCCACGACTGCCCAAGGTCCTTTTCGACACCGAGTCCGCGCGCGTAAAGGATCGCGAGATTGTACTGGCTGTCGCGGACGCCAAGTTCGGCCGCCTTTCGGAACCATTTCGCCGCTTCGGAATAGTTCGGGGCGCCCTCGCCGGGCTCGGCGCTCATGACCGCGAGATTGTGCGCGGCTCGCGCATTCCCGGCCTCAGCCGCCTTCAGGTACCAGCGTTTGGCAGCCGCCGGATCGCGGGTCACGCCAGTTCCCTTCTCGTACATCGAGCCAAGCCGATACTGCGCTGGGGCAAGGCCAAGCGAGGCGGCGCGTTCGAACCACCGGGCCGCCGCTGGCTGATCCCTCGGCAGCCCTCGACCTTCGAACAGGCGCATCGCAAGTTCATACTGCGCATTGGGCTCGCCACCGGCTACCGCGTCGCGTAGAGATGGCGCAACCCCAGGCGGGATTGCCGACATGAGCTCGCCCGCTGAAGGCCCGCTCTGCGGCGCAAGATCGAGCCCATCGGGCTTTGCCGGCGGTAGAGCAATCGACGCCGTAGGCGCGACATCAATCGCTTCGCCGCCAGGCTTGATCGCGCTGGCGACATCCGATGGCTTGCCCTTCGGCTTGTCTAACCTGGCTGTATTGACGGCTTGTCCACCCAATTCGGAGCGCTGAAAAAGGGCGCCCGCACGCTGATCATTCTAACGGCCAGCGTCGTCATGATCGCGATCGCAACGCCGAGGAGCACCGTGCGCTTGTGATTGGCGTAGAAAGCCCTTGCTGATTGAGCTCCGCGCCTGGCGAACTGCACCCTTTCGGAACTGGCTAGACTCTGCACAACGCCGATGTTGAGTGCGGCGTTGCCCTCCGTCGCCGCCGCCTGCGCGGCGCGGCGCGCAGCGGCGATGTGGACGCTCACGGCGGGATTGGTCCTGGGCCCAATAACCTGCGCCAGATCACGGGCTTCGCGCGCGCGCTGCGGCGCGCCCGCGCCAGGCTCTATGAGGAAGTCCTCGCCATCGTCGGCCGGCTGAGCTGGTGGACCTTCGGCGCTTGCCGGCTCGGCTTGCCCCGTTCGTTGCGGCGTGATTTCAGGCCCGCCTTCGGCGCCCGGCGACGCGGAGCTGGTGCGCGAGGCGGGGTTCGCCGATCTGGCCGGCGGCCGCAGCTCCTCGTCGACGTCGTCGGCGGCGAGCTCGCCTTCGATGCTCGCGAGTCGCGTTGCGAGCGTCTCCAGAATGCTTTGTAGATTCGCGAGTCGCGATTGCGTGCGCTGGTCAGCGCCCACCTGTTCAGATTTGAGCTCAGCCAAATGCGCGCCGAGCGCCGCATTGATGGCGGCCGAACTCTCCGCCGCGAGAGAGCCACTCACCCGGTCGGCCTCGCGCAACTTTTCAAGAAGCTGCTGAACGGCAGGCGGCACGTCGTCGGCTCGGCTGCTCGTCGCGGCCAGCATGTCGATGCGATCATAGATCGTCTCGATCTGCTGGGCGACGGCCTCCAGGTCGACCCGGCGGGCGCTCACATCGTGAAGTCGGCGAACGACCTCGTCGGCGACCTGCTCGACGACCTCACGATCGACGGGCGCCGCCGCGCTTGCCGCCAACTTTGCCTCGAGCGAGCGCAACAGGGTCTCGATCGGATTGAGATCAACCGGCGATGCGACCGCGTCCAGCCGTGCGCCAAGCTTGCGGAGCAGCGGGTCCAGTTGCCGCGCGCCGACCTCAGGGTCAGCGAGGCGATCGAGCTTGCCTCCGATTTGGGCGAATATCGATTGGAGGGCTTGGTCATCGGCGCCGGCGCGGCCTGTGGCGGCAAGCTTGGCGTCGAAATCGCGCAAAAGCATTTCGAGGGGCCCGGTGTCGATCGTTGCGGGCGATAGCGCCTCAAGAGACTCGCGGACGCCATCAATACGTCGCGCCAGATCGTCGAACGGACCTGGATCGATTGCCGCGGGAGCGTTCGGGTGAGCGATTTCCTGATCGAGCCGCGCCGCGATCTCTTCCAGACGCCGCTCGATCGAGACGAGCGCCGCTGGCGGCGTCGAGCGTTCGATCTGCCGACAGGCCTCCGCGAGAAGCGCGGCCATCTCCGCGGACTCGAAGTGGGGAGCAGGACTTGCGCCGAGCCGCTCGACGCGGTCAGCCAGTTCGCCGATCTGGCGCTCCAATCTTTCGAGCGGCGGCGTGCGCAGCGCCGCCGAGGCCAGGAGATTGCGCACTTCTTCAGTCTGCCGCCGAATGGTTTCAAACGTTTCGGGCTTTATCGCCGCAGCGGCGAGGCTGTCGATCTTGCCGCCGATCGCCCGGATCTCGCGCTCCAGCCCGGCAACCGCCGGCTGAGGGTCGTGCGCTCTTAAGGCTGCTCGGAATTCGGCGGCCATCGCCTCGAGCGGAGCGAGCATCGAATTCGCCGTGGCCGCTTTGGCGCAACATCTCTACCCGTTGCACGAGATCGCGGATGGCCCCTTCGAGCGCCACGACCGCGTTGCGCGGCGCAAGATCGGCCAAGCTTCGGCTCATAGCTTCCATTTCGGCGCGCATGGCCTCGACGGCGACCGAAGCGCTCGTATCGGCTCGCTCGCGGCGCATATCGTCGAGCTTAAGCCCCAGGGTCCGAACGTGGTCGAGCAGGGATTGCGTGAGCGCCGCCGCCGCTTCCGGGCCGCCTTCGGCAGGCGGACTGTCCGTCCCAGGACCGACGTCGAGCGAGCGGGTCTCTCCGCGGCCGGCGCGCTCCTCGAGCTCGTGGCGCCGCATGGCGATTTGCGACACCGCCGCCTTGAGATCAAAGGGCGCCTTCGGATCGAGCGCTGCCGGAGGGAAGCCGTTGCCGCGCCTCTCGCCATTCTGAGCGACGTCGGTCAAGCTTGTCCGGATCGTTTCGAGCCGCCGCACAGCGTCGATGAGCGCGCGGCGGTCGCCGTCTCGCGTCACGTCGTCCCGCTCTAGGATTTCGGCGACCGTTTCAAAGGCGCGAGCCGCCTGCGCTTCGGCGCGCGCGAGCCTCACTTCAAAGTGCTCGATGACAGAATTGAAAGAGTCCGAAGATCTGGCCGCGCTCGGCGCCTGTGCCCGCTCGTTTCGTCGGGCAATCCGTTCCAGACGTCCGGTGGCCGCATCGAGCCGATCGTCTTCGGCTCGGTTGTGTTCTGGCCGCGCGTGCAGATCCAGACCGGCGTAGTCGGTGATCACTTCGTCGAGCCAATCGTCGAGGCGCATGCCCGCGCGCCGGGCGGCCTCGACGGCCGCGTCGCGGGTCCGCCGGTCCACGCCCGCGATATTCCACGCCATCGCTCTATTCATGTCCTCGACCGTCGCTCGGGGGCCGCGAATCGCCGGATCAACGGTGGCGGCGCCGCGGACTAATTCTGTCGGGGGTCATGGTGAAAAAACGGTTAAGCGCCGCTTTCTTGAGAGCCAGCGCCGCACGGGCCTAAAGTTGCATGATAAGTTGCAGCAACTATCAGTTGCAAATTCGATCCGTTAGGGCATAGTGATTCGATTCGCGCAAGGGCCGCGAGTCACGAGGCGCGAACGCAACGGCGCCGACGAAAGGAGAGGCCATGAACAGGATATCAACTCTATCTCAGCCTTCCGCTGGGTTGTCGGGCGGGATGCTCGAAGAAGAAAGCCGGACTGCGCTCGACTCCGCGCAGCCGGAGTTGACGATTAGCCAGATGTCGCGTGTATTCGGCGTCAGCCTGCGCACGCTGCGGTTCTATGAGGACCGCGGGCTCATCAAGCCCCGCCGTGAGGGGAACGCCCGCTATTATCGCGGGAGCGATCGAATCCGGATGGAAATGATTCTCAAAGGCAAGAAGCTCGGCTTCACGCTAACCGAAATCCAGGACCTGATCGGCGGCAAAGGGTCGACCGAAATGACGGATCTCGAAGATCAGCTGAATCCCCAGCAGATCGTGACCCAGATCACTCATCTGGAGCGGCAACGCAACGAGATCGAGGGGGCCATCGAGAGGCTGCGCGCGACGCAAGGCCGCTTCGCTCAAGGCGCCGCCGCCTGATTGGCACCGATCCTTCGGCAGATCGGCGGCGCCAGACCTGGCTAAACCCTGATCCGCGCCGCCTCGACGATCCGTAGCGCTTCGGCTGAGGCGGCTTCAATTCCGAGATGGGTCGTGTCCAACATCGCCGCATCGTCAGCCGGGCGCAACGGCGCAACGGTTCGGTTGGAATCACGAGCGTCGCGGCGGATGATGTCGGCCAATATCGCGTTGTAGTCTGCCTTTTCGCCGCGCTGGACCAATTCGAGTGCCCGTCGCTGCGCCCGCGCCGCCGCGCTGGCGGTGACGAAGATCTTCACTTCCGCGTCGGGGCAAATGACTGTGCCAATGTCCCGCCCGTCGAGCACTGCGCCGCCTGGCCGCGCCGCGAAGGCGCGCTGCGCCTCGATCAGGGCCGCGCGGACGAGCGGCATTGCGGCCACAATGGAGGCCGCCTCGCCCATCTGGCGAGTGCGCAAGGTCGCGTCGTTGAAATCGGTGAGCCCCAGCCCTCGGGCGATCGCGACCGCTGCGGCTTCGTCGTAGAGGTCTCTATCCTCCGCAATCAGCGCGGCGGCGGTGGCGCGGTAAAGCAGCCCGGTGTCGAGATGAGACAGCCGATAGTGCGCGGCGATTCGGCGAGCGATGGTGCCCTTGCCGGAAGCCGCGGGCCCGTCGATGGCGATGATCATGCGCGAGCCGCTTCTCCGGGCTCTCTGCCCCGGATGGCGCTCATAGAGCGGGGCGAGGCGGCTGTCGAGGCGGCAAACGGGCTGGCTTGATCGAGGACATCGTCCAGTGAAACCGTTCCGAATCAATTTATTGACGGCATTGGCGTTTGAGCCGGCGGACGGCGTCGCCGGCGTCGGTCCCAGCCGGATTGCGGTCGGCTCGACCAGAAGCCCGCCCGCTTAACCATAATAACTTAAATTAAACGTAAGAAACTTGACGCTTCGCTAACGAACCTGCAACCTACAGATTGTGACCGACCTTTGGATGCGGCTGGTTGGAACACGCTGCTACGCGCCGGATCTGGCGCATTTCAAAAGGAAGGGACTCCATCGTGAAACATAGAATGGCCTTCGGGGCGGCCGCGATCGCGGCTGTCGTATCGATGCCTGCGTTTGCAGGCGACCTCGTCACCAACGGCAGCTTTGAAGACAACTTCGGAGCAGGTCAGTTCAATCAAACGCTGCCGGGCTCGTCCGGGGGCCAGAACGCCAACCATCCTGGAACAACCGCGGACGGTTGGACAGTGATTGGGACCAACGCCAGCTATCCGGACGGTTATGCGTTCGTCTTCAACAATAACAACAGCTTCACGACGACGAACGGCAGCGTCGGCCCGACTTCGGGATCCGCGAATCCAAGCGGCTCTAATACGTTGCCGCTCTGGGGCAATTCGAGCGACGGCAGTCCCGATGGAAACTATTTCTACGGGGTTGATTTCGACCTATCATCCGTCGGCGCTCACTCAGGAAATCGGCGGCCTGGTCGATGGCCATACCTATACTCTCAGCTTCGACTATGCGGCTGCGCAGCAGTTCGACTACAGCGGCTACACCATAGACGATTGGGACGTGACGCTGGGAGACCAGACCATCGCGACGACGAACATTGACCTTCCGAGTCAGTCGTTTTCTGGCTGGCTGACGGAGACGGTCACATTCACCTACGAAGGTGACGGTGGCCTTCTGTCCTTCGTCAACAACGGGATGGGCGGTTGCAATTCCGACTTCAAGGACTGCGCACGCCTGGATCCGGGCGCCAGTGGCGGACCGCCCTTCTCGTTGCTCGACGGCGTGTCACTGACCGGTTCGGTGCCCGAGCCGTCGACCTGGGCGATGATGTTCATCGGCTTCGCCGGCCTTGCCTACGCCGGTCTTCGAAACCGACGTCGGTCGGCAATTTCGGCCGCGTAAATACGTCGGCGTAACCCTGAAAGACAAAAAGCCATGCCGCCCGCTTGCGAACGGCATGGCTGCTTATTGCGTCCCAATTATTGTCTCGCCCGGACCATCTCCGCGGTCGAACGGACGTAACCATGGCAAGTGACCCCTATCGCGACCTTTACGTGCTGCTTTACGCCGCGGCGAAGCTCGGCCTCTGGCTAGCCGTGTTCGCGGCGATCTTCGTGCCGATCGAGCGTATCTTTGCGCTGCAAAGCCAGAAAATCTTCCGCAAGGGGATCGGAGTCGACCTCGGCTATTACTTTCTCACAGGACTCCTGCCCGGCCTCGTGCTCGCCCCGCCGATTTCGTTTGCCGTGCTTGTGATCCATCACTTCATCCCGGTGAGCGTGTTTGCCGCGATCGGCGCCTGGCCGATTTGGCTCAAGGCCTGCGCCACGATGATGGTGGGCGAGACGGCCTATTACTGGGCCCATCGCTTGAGCCACCAGATTCCGTTCCTGTGGCGCTTTCACGCCGTCCATCACAGCGCGGAGCAGCTCGATTTTCTGGTCAACACGCGCATGCATCCCGTGGACCTGGTGTGGTCGCGGATGATCATGCTGACGCCGATCTTCGCTCTCGGGCTCGCGGATCCGCTCCGCTTCGGCGATGGCCTTGTCGCGACAGCCATCCTCCTTGTCGGCTCGATGTGGGGATATTTCATCCATTCCAACGTTCGCTGGCGTCTCGGGCGGTTCGAGTGGATTCTCACCACGCCCGCCTTTCATCACTGGCACCACACCAACGACGGCAAACGGCGCGACTGCAACTACGCCTCGATGTTTCCCTGGCTCGACAGGATTTTCGGCACTCATCATCTGCCGAACGCCTGGCCTGAACGTTACGGGATTGATGAGCCGATGCCTGACTCCCTTGCGGGTCAGTTCATCCATCCGCTTGCGCCATCCCGGCCTTTGCTGCCGGCCAAAGACAGTCGGGTTGCGCAGTGACGACGGCGGCCGTCGCCGGCCCGCTCCGCGACTGCTGGGTCCCAGCGATTTGACCTGAAGTCCCGCCGCGTCGAGCCCGGACCGCGGCCCCTTCGGCTTGTGCCAATGTCGGCGCGCGCGTATTTATCGAAACTCGGTGAACGACAATCACCTGACAACGCCGACGGGTGCAGACGCTGCGGGAGGGCGACGATGGACCTTACGAGAGAGCAGAGGATGACCGTCCTCGCCGCATTTCTCGGCTGGATGCTCGACGCCTTCGACTTCTTCCTTTTGACATTTCTGCTCAAGGACATCGCCAAGGAGTTCGGCGTCGATGTGCCCGCGGTCGCCTATGCCCTGTTCCTGACGCTGGCGATGCGGTTCGTCGGCGCATTTATTTTCGGCCGGCTCGGCGACCGATGGGGTCGGAAGCCGGCGATGATGCTGGATATTCTGTGCTATTCGATCCTCGGTGCGCTCGCCGCTCTCTCGCCGAATCTTACAGTCTTCCTGATCCTGCGCGCGTTGTTCGGCGTCGCCATGGGCGGCGAATGGGGCCTCGGCAGCTCGCTGGCGATGGAATCCATTCCGCCCCGCGCGCGGGGATTGGTGTCAGGCATATTGCAATGTGGCTACCCGGCTGGCTTCCTGCTTGCCGCAATCGCCTATGGTCTGCTCTATGGGCGAACCATCGGCGACTATACAATCGGCTGGCGGGCGATGTTCCTGCTCAGCGTCCTACCCGCTTTCCTCGTGCTGTTCATCCGCAGCGGAGTTCCAGAATCGCCGGCCTTCGAGGCGTCGAAGGCGCATGCGAAGCCCCCGCTATGGGAGACGATTAGAGCCAACCGGGGATTGGTCATCTACATGGTCGTGCTGATGATGTGCTTCAATCTGTTCAGCCACGGCACGCAAGACCTCTATCCGACCTTCCTGCAAAAACAGCATAATTTCGGTCCGGGTACAGTGAGCTGGATTGTGATCGTCGCCAATCTGGGCGCCATCGCGGGCGGCCTCATCTTCGGCCACCTGTCGGAGAAGATCGGCCGCGTCAACGCGATCACCATCGCCGCGCTTATCGCGTTGCCGGCGCTTCCGTTATGGGCGTTCGCCTCGACGCCAATTCTGCTCGCGGTCGGCGCCTTCATCATGCAGATCGCGGTGCAGGGCGCCTGGGGCGTGATTCCGGCCCATCTTAACGAATTGTCGCCGGGCGCCGCGCGAGCGACAATTCCGGCCTTCGTCTATCAGGCCGGTAATTTCCTTGCCTCCTATAACGGTCCGTTCCAGGCCCAGATCGCGCACGCAAACGGCGATAATTATGGCTTCGCGCTCGCGCTGGTGGCCGGCGTTGTCGCGGTCGCGATCGTCGTCGTGATCCGCTTCAGCCCGGAGCGGCGTGGCGAACTTTTGACGGCGCACTAGGGCAAGGACCGCACAGGCAGTCTGCAATTCTGCTCGCGACCGTTTATTTTCAGAGGCTTAGGCTCATTTTTCTGCAACTTTTCTGACTTCGCGTGTGAACGTCCGCTCTGGCATTATTTACTATTGTTTTTTGTTAAAATGACGCGAGAGCTCTGGCCTTTCCCAGGCGCAGCGGCTTTCAACACCGCGCGTAAAGACAGGTTTCCCTCGCTGTATCGAAGTGAACAGAGGGAACATTTCGCCGCCCAAGGCGGTTCACCCATTGCGAAGACGGGGCGCGCCGGCGACAGCGGCGATTCCGCCCAATTCCGATGGAGGTTTTTATGTCTAGATGGATGCTGGCGGCTGCGGCCGCGACAATGATTTGCGCGTCGTCTTCGGCAGCGCTAGCTGACCAAGCGGGAGCTGTGACGGGAGGCGTTGCTGGCGCGGTCGGCGGAGCGGTCGTGGGCGGTCCAGTCGGCGCAGTCGTTGGCGGGATCGGCGGCGCCGCCATCGGCAATTCGGTGAGCGGCCATCACCATTACTACCATCACCCTTACTATCGCCACCACTACGATCGTCGCTACTAAAGCGCGGCAAACAGTCGCGAGGGCTGACTACGCCCTCGCCGCACTAATCGGCGCAGCTGCATCTCGCGGTCAAGAAAACCTGGAGATGCAGCAATCCGGGGCCTGTGCTGCAAGCCCGGGGTGGCAGCGATCGCTCGAAAGGATCGCGGTCGGAGCACCTATTCCGCCGCGGCAGCCCGCCTCGGGAGCACCCAGTTCGGCCGTGCAAAGTGACACGTGTAGCCGTTCGGAATCCGCTCGAGGTAATCCTGATGCTCTGGCTCCGCCTGCCAGAACGGACCGGCCGGAGCGACCTCGGTCACCACCTTGCCTGGCCACAGGCCCGAGGCCTCGACATCGGCGATGGTGTCGATAGCGACGCGCTTTTGCTCGTCGTTGGTGAAGAAGATCGCCGAACGGTAGCTCGCGCCGACGTCGTTGCCCTGCCGGTTTCGGGTCGTCGGATCATGGATCTGAAAGAACAGCTCAAGCAACTTGCGGTAGCTGGTCTGGGCAGGATCAAAGGTGATTTCGATCGCCTCGGCATGATTGCCGTGATTGCGGTAGGTCGCGTTGGGGACCTCGCCGCCTGAATACCCGACCCGGGTTGAGAGCACGCCCGGATAGCGACGGATCAGATCCTGCATGCCCCAGAAACATCCCCCGGCGAGAACCGCCCGCTCCGTTGTAACCGCCATGACGCTTGCCTCCTGTGAGACCGGTCCATTGCGCCCCCGAGGCGGGGCGCGAATGAGCCACCGACTTTAGATAATCATCCCGCGCCGAAAGCGAAACGGGGACCGGGTTAACAGGAGCGCGCCCACACGCCGGGCCGCTCCGTTCAGGCGGCTTCCGCGGCGGCCGCGCGCCGCGTGAGCAGTCTGCAGAGACGCGCAAGGGTCTGCCGCTGCAGGGGGCGAGGCACGACCATATCGACCATGCCGTGGTCGCGCAGATATTCGGCGCGCTGGAAACCGTCGGGCAAGCGCTCGCGAATTGTCTGCTCGATGACGCGAGCCCCGGCAAAGCCAATCACCGCTCCGGGCTCGGCGATATGCACGTCGCCCAGCATTGCGTACGACGCCGTCACGCCGCCCGTGGTCGGGTTGGTCAGGATGACGATATAGGGAAGCTTCGCCGCGCGCAGGCGGCGTACGGCGACCGTTGTGCGGACCATCTGCGTTAGAGCGAACATGCCTTCCTGCATGCGCGCGCCGCCGGAGGTCGTGAAGATGAGAAAGGGGGTCGCGCGCTCGATCGCGGCCGTGATGCCGGCGACGATCGCCTCCCCCGCCGCGAGTCCGAGCGTTCCGCCTTGAAACGCAAAATCCTGGATGGCGACGGTGACGTCCTGTCCCTCAAGCCTGCCGAATGCGATCGTCACCGCATCCGCCGCGCCGGTCTTCGCGCGATTTTCCTTCAAACGATCCGAGTAGCGTTTGATGTCGCGAAATTTCAAGGGATCGGACGGCGTTTCGGGGGTGGTGAACTCCTCATAGATTCCGTCGTCGAGGAGGGCGCCGAGACGGGCCTTCGGGCTGATCGGCATGTGATAGCCGGAACCCGGGACAACCATCAGATTGGCTTCGAGATCCTTGTGGAACACCAGTTCGCCGCTCTCCGGACACTTAACCCAAAGATTCTCTGGCGTGTCGCGGCGCAGCAACGACCGAATCTTTGGCGGCACGACGTTCGAGATCCAATTCATGCGTGGCTTTGGCTCCGATGGGTCGGTCGTTGATAAACGCTCACTTGTGCGCGGCGCGCACGCCTTGCGCCAGTTTGCGGACGAGTTCGGTTGCGGCGACGACGGTCGACGAGCTTGCCGCTCCGCCGTCCAGCGAGAGTCTGATCGCCTCGACGATGGACGATCCGACCACCACGCCGTCCGCGCTCCCTGCGATCGCCCGGGCGGTTTCGGGGTTCTTGACCCCGAACCCGACTGCGACTGGCAGCGCCGTCCGGCGCTTGAGGCGCGCCACGGCTTCGCCAACCAGCTTGACGTCCGGCGCAGCCGCCCCGGTGATGCCCGTGATCGAAACAAAATAGACGAACCCGCCCGCGTTAGCGAGAATCTCCGGCAGACGATCTTCGCTCGTGGTCGGCGCGACCAGGCGAACAAAGGCGAGCCCCGCTCGGCGCGTGGGCAGGCAAATCTCATCGTCTTCTTCGGGGGGACAATCGACGACGATCAGCCCGTCGACGCCTGCGGCTTTAGCGTCAGCCAGGAATGTCTCCACGCCGTAGATGTAAATGGGGTTGTAATAGCCCATGAGGATGAGTGGCGTGTCCAGGTCCCCAGCGCGGAATTGCTTCGCCATTCTGAGGGTCGCGGGCAGCGTCTGGTTGGCCTCGAGCGCGCGACGGCCAGCGCCCTGAATCGCCGGGCCATCCGCAATCGGGTCGCTGAAGGGCATACCAAGTTCGACAATGTCCGCGCCGGCCGCCGGCAAGGCCGCAAGGATCGCCGATGAGGTCTCGGTGTCCGGATCGCCGGCCATTATGAAGGTCAGAAGCGCAGCCCGGCCTTCGGCGGCGACCCGTTGAAAGCGCGAATCGAGGCGTGCGGTCATGGGCCGCTCGTTACCATGATCACCATCAGCGCGAAAGCCAAGCCGGCAGGCGGCGATCGCCCACGCTCGCTGGCGGTTCGAAACAAAACGGCCTCTCGACTGCCGTTGGGAATTTCGATAGACGGAGCGAAGACATCGTGTCAGCGGCGTTGATGGCGGCGCCTCGCTGACCCTGGGGGGACGATGAAGTTCTTTCTGTTGCTGGCTCCCTGTATTTTAGCGCTCTGGGTCCCACTCTACAACTCGGTTCCACCTATCCTTTTCGGCATCCCTTTTTTCTACTGGTTCCAGCTTGCTCTTATTCCGATTTCCGCTCTCGCAATTGTCGCTGCGGACCGGGCTGGCAAGAACTGAGCATGTTCGACCACCTGAACGTTGTCGCCACCGCTGTCTTCGTTTTCTTTTTTGGCCTGGTGTCGGTGCTGGGCTTCGTCGCGGCGCGTTGGAAGGCGGCCGATCTCGATCAGATCCATGAATGGGGCCTTGGCGGCCGGCGCTTTGGCCGATGGATCACCTGGTTCCTGCTCGGGGGCGATCTTTACACCGCCTACACCGTCATCGCGATCCCGGCGGTCGTCTTCGCCATTGGCGCGTTTGGTTTCTTCGCCGTGCCCTATACGATCATCGTCTATCCGTTCCTCTATCTGACCTTGCCTCGGCTGTGGGCGGTGTCGCAAAAACACGGCTACATCACCGCCGCCGATTTTGTGCTTGGCCGCTACGGCCATAAAGGTTTGGAGCTCGCGGTAGCGGCGACCGGCATTCTGGCGACGATGCCCTACATCGCGCTTCAGCTCGTCGGCCTTGAAAAAGTCATTCTGGCGCTCGGCTTCTCCGGCCAGGGGATCATGGCGCACGCGCCGATCACTATCGCGTTCGTGATTCTCGCGCTCTTCACCTACAAGAGCGGGTTGCGCGCGCCGGCGATGATCGCGTTCGTCAAGGACGCGATGATTTATATTTTCATCATCGCCGCAATCATCATCATCCCCATCGAGCTCGGCGGCTTCGGAGCCATTTTCGAAGCGGCGGGAAAAGCGTTTGACGCCAAGGTCGCCGCGAACCCCAACCTCGCGGCGGGACTGACGCTGAAGCCGTCGCAAGTCGGTCCTTACATCACACTCGCGATCGGTTCGGCGATGGCGTTGTTCATGTATCCGCACGCGCTGACCGGTTCGCTTGCGGCCTCCAGCGGAAGCGCCATCCGCTTCAATACGATGGCCCTGCCGGCCTATTCGTTGGTGCTCGGCTTAATCGCTTTGCTTGGACTGATGGCGATCGCGGCCGGGGTGAAGGCCGCCACGCCCCAGGACGCCGTGCCGCAGCTTGTGCTCTGGGCGTTTCCCGATTGGTTCGCCGGCTTCTGCTTCGCGGCGATCGCGCTCGGCGCGCTCGTGCCCGCGGCGGTCATGTCGATCGGCGCCGCCAACACCTTCACGCGCAACATCTGGAAGCCATTCGTTCACCCGGACATGACGCCCCGACAGGAATCGCTGCTCGCTAAACTGGCGTCGCTGGTGGTGAAGGTCGGCGCGCTTGCCGTGATATTTCTTATGCCGACGCAATTCGCCCTGGACCTGCAATTGCTGGGCGGCGTCTGGATGGTTCAGATATTCCCGGCGATGATCTTGGGCCTCTTCACCCGCTGGTTCAGCGGTTGGGCGCTTCTGATCGGCTGGGCGGCGGGCATGCTCGTCGGCACCTCCCTCTCCTGGACTGGAAAGGCCTGGGCTCCAGTGCATGCGCTGAGTTGGGATATTCCGCTTGTGGGCCATTTCGATTCTGGCCTTGGCTTCGCCGCTTACAACGGATTGACGGCGGTCCTGGTCAATTTGCTGGTTGCGGCAACGCTTTCCTTGGTTCTGCGTTCTCAGGCTAGCGACGAGACTTCGCTCGAAGACTACGATGATCGTGCGCTCGCCTGAGCAAAAGCCTATAGAGGCGCCAAGCAGCGCGGCCGGCGGATGTTCCGGTCGCGCGCCGAGCCGCGTTGGAGCGCGGCTGCTCGAGCGAGGTTTTCGGCGGTGGCGATGATCGGTGCAGCCTGCGCCCCTTAAGGAGCTTGTGATGGTGGAAGAGGAGCCCGGCTCCGTGGACAACGATCTGCCGGCCGTTGAGCCGCAGCCGGGCCGTGACTTTTCCGTTGTTCAAGGCTTTCAAGTTGTCGGCGCCGAAGATCATCTCTTGGCACGCGCGGGCGACCAAGCCTGGCGCGAGGCTCTGAAACTGGAACTGGAGACGCGCGCCGAGCGCCTCCGTCAATCCGTCGACGCCGCGATTGTGCTCTCCAACGACGGGATCATTCGTTGGTTGGGCGATCCGGTGGCAAAACTCTCTCTCGGGCCAAATGCGCTCAACCCCAGCGCCTTGATCTTCGCCGATGAATCCCTGCCGGACGCCTCTCGGGAGACGATCAAGACTCGAATTGAGCTTTGGATCGCGGCAACCACGCGACGCCTTCTGGCGCCGCTCTTCGCGCTCGAGGGTATTCAAGAGGGACCAGAGACCGTTCGTGATTTGGCTCACGAGCTGGTGCGGTCGCTTGGGGTGTTGGAGCGCGAACCGATCAAGGCGAAGATCAGGGCGCTCAGTCAAGACGACCGGGCCGAGCTGAGAAAGCAGGGCGTGCGCTTCGGCGCCTATTATCTATTTCTCCCGGTGTTGCTCAAGCCGGCGGCAAGGACGCTGGCCCTCCAACTCTGGGGTCTTCAAGCGTCCGGCGACGCCACCGAGCTTCTGCGGACCCTCGGCCCAATCGCCTCGTCCGGCCGGACCTCTCTGGCGTTGGACAACGGGATCTCGAAAGAAGGGTATCGCGTCGCCGGCTATCGGACGTGCGGCGAACGGATTGTTCGTGTCGACGTCGTCGAGCGGCTGGCCGGCATGATCCGAGCGGCGATCGCCGGAGAAGCGCCAGGAGGCGCGGTTGGCCTTCCAGGCCAGCGGACCTCGAAAGGATTTGTCGTCAGCGGAGCGATGACATCGTTGACAGGATGCTCAGGCGAGCAATTCGCTTCGATTTTGCGATCCATGGCATTCCGCTCGGTTGAAATGAAACGATCGGAGTTCTTCGCATCCCAGTCCGCCAACGAAGCCGCCACCCAAAGCGAATTGCCCAAGCCCGCGGAGGAAATGGGATCGCCTGGGGGTGAGCAAGCGCCAGCCACGGCCAGTGAAGACGGAGTCTTCGCGGATTCCATTTTGGCTGCGCCGCTCAGTGAGTCGCCGAACGGAGAGGTCGTTGCGGGCGCCGACGCGGTCCTGGAGGATGTTAGCGCCTTTCCAGAGGGTGATGATGCGCTCGCTGCGGACGTTGAGGCCGTCCCCGAGACTGCCGCTGCCCCAGAGGATGTTGACGCCGTCCTTCAGAGCGTTGACGTCGTCGCCGACGGCGACGACGTCCTCCCAGAGGCCGCTGACGCGCTTCCTGAGGTCGCCGGCGCCGTTGCCGAGGGCGGCGACGCCGTCCCCGTTGATATGACGGCGTCGCCTGCCCCAGATCCATCCGACGAGCCCCAGGGAGAGGATGGGAGCGGACAATCTGTTTCTCCGCAGGCATCGGACTCGCGAGCTGAACTAGCAAAAAATGCCGAAATGGTTACCGTCTGGCGCCCCGATCATCGCAAAACGGCGCCTCGACGCGAGCGGGAAGCCAGACACTCGAGAAGCGAAGCGCCGGGCCGCTCGGATGCTCAGGGCCAAACACCGGTTGTAACGCCCACTTGGCGGCGCGAAGCGGCCCATCCGCCGACGAGGCCCAATCGCCCCAATTCGGCCCGCACTGAGGAAAAACGTCGCCAGCGGCCCAAAGATTATGATATGGCGCGGTCAACTCCAACGCCGGCGCCGCAGAAGCCAGCCAAGGTTGACCCGAACTCACCCTTCGCCAAGCTGCTCGAGCTTCGTTCGCTACTTGAGGAAAAAGCCAACAAACGCCAATAGCCGCGCCATCGCGGCGGAAGACATCGATAGCAAGAATGGCTGGCAGATTGCCTGGGAATCCATAAAAACGGGCGCGATCCCTACCCCAATAGGGAGCTCATGAGGATAGTCGTATGACCTACGTGGTCGTGGAAAACTGCATAAAGTGCAAATATTTGGATTGCGTGGAGGTATGCCCCGTCGACTGCTTCTACGAGGGCGAAAATATGCTCGTCATTCACCCGGACGAGTGCATCGATTGCGGCGTCTGCGAACCGGAATGTCCTGCCGAAGCCATCAAGCCGGACACGGAACCTAACCTCGCCGTCTGGCTCAAACTGAATGCCGAATACGCCAAGTCTTGGCCAAATATAACCACTAAGAAAGACGCGCCGCCGGACGGCAAGGAGTTCGACGGGCGTCCCAACAAGTTTGCTGAGTTTTTTTCGCCGGCGCCTGGGGAGGGCGATTAAGCCCGTCCCGACTCCCGCGCCATTCGGCCCGCGGCGGAGGCGGCGCCGCTGCGGCTAGAGTTCCTCATATTTATCTTCCTCTTTGATTTCTCGACGGATTTGTGCTAAACAACCGGCTAATCGTCGAGCGGAAGTCGCTAAGCGTCCCTGGCGAAGACGCAAGTGGTTTTCCTGGATGAATGTCACTTCGCCGTTCCGAGAGTAACGTTCGAGCACGGATTTGGAGCAGTATTCGTGTGCGGATCTACACCGTGTGCGGAAAAGTTTGCGCGTGGAGAGGTTAATTATGGTGGCGCGTACTAAGTCTAAGAAGACAACGAGTTCAAAGACGAAGAAAGCAGGCGCCGCCTCCACCGCGAAAACGAAGGCAAAGCGCACGACTAAGGCTGCCTCTTCATCCAGTGTTCGAAGCGGTGTCAGCAAGAGCAAGACGGCGTCGAATACCCGGGTCGCCCGCAAGACGAGCAAAACTGCTCAAGCCAAAACCGCTCGAGCCAAAACCGCTCGAGCCAAGACGAAACAGGCTGCGACGAAACTTGCGAAGCGAAAGCGGACAAGTCCTAATGCCAGACCAATGACGCACAAGTCCGCCGCAGCCAAGAGGCCTGTCAACACTGCCTCTCGAAAAGTGGCGGCGTCGAAGAGCCCGAGCAAGACGACAAAAGCCGCGGCTGCGGCCAAGCGTGCGTCCGTTCTCCGGGCGCAATTGAAGGAACAGGAAGCGAAGTTGTCGACAGCAAGCCGAATTGCGCCCGAGCCTAAAGCCGTCACCGAGCCTAAAGCCGTCACCGAAAAAGTCTCAGCGCCTATTGCCGGATCAAAGCCAGGTTCGGGTCACACCGCCCAGGTCGCTCATTCGACCGAGACTGCGGCGCCTGCAAGGCCTGCCGCACCGGTGGTCAAGGTCCAAAAGGCGGTCGTTTCGGAAGAAGCCCCCGCGGCGGCAAAGACGTTGAAGAGCGTGAGCCAACGTCAAGGCTTCAAGCTCAACGAGTTCGTCGTCTATCCCGCTCACGGGGTCGGGCAGATCGTCTCGATAGAGGAGCAGGAGGTCGCTGGATTTAAGCTTGAGCTGTTCGTCATCAGTTTCTCGAAGGACAAGCTTACGTTGCGCGTCCCGACGTCGAAGGTCACAGGCGTTGGAATGCGTAAGATATCCGATCCTGACGCCGCAAGGCGGTCGCTCGACATTCTGACCGGACGCGCGCGCGTCAAGCGCACGATGTGGTCGCGGCGGGCTCAGGAGTACGAGACCAAAATCAACTCCGGCGATATCAACGCGATCGCTGAAGTGGTGCGCGACCTTTACCGATCGGAGGCCCAACCCGAGCAGTCCTATTCCGAGCGACAATTGTACGAGGCCGCTCTCGACCGGATGGTTCGCGAGATCGCCGCGGTGCAGAAGTCGAGCGAGATCGACGCTTTGAAGGCGGTCGAGGCGCAGCTGCAGAAGGGTCAAAGCCGGGCTGCGAAGGCCCTCCCGGCGCCGGCGGGCGAGATCGAGGAACAGGCGGCTTGAGACTCGCCGTCCTCGCCGTCCTCTGATGGCCTCGGCCCTCTGGGTGTGCTCGCTCTCTGGCGAGCGAGCCAGGCTCTCGCTGGCTATTGGCGGGCGACGACCGTCGGCCCGTTTTCGCTGGTCAGGGAAACGACTGCACAACGCAATCTCGTCGTAGGGCCGCCACTTGCTCGCCGCCCATCGCGTTCCCGTTTATCCAATGCTCTCGCTGTGGATCTTGGTCCTCACCGCGGCGACCCTGTTTTGGGTGGCCCTGACGGATCTCAGGGAGTTCAAGGTCCGCAACGAATTCGTCGCGATCCTGGCCGGTCTGTTTGTCGCCCATGCGCTCTGCTCGGGAGCGTGGGTGTCAATGCAATGGAATTTCGCCTTTGCGCTCCTGATGCTGGCGGGCGGGGCCTATGCTTATTCGCTTCAGCAAATCGGCGGCGGTGATCTGAAACTGCTGGCCGTCGCCTTCCTCTGGACGGGCCCATGGTTTGCGGCGCCGTTCGTGGTCCTTTTGCTGATTTTCACTGGCGTATATTATGTCGCGGCCAGATTTGGATTTGCGGCGGCGAAGCAAACCGCCGCGGGCCTCCGGATTCCGCTCGCGCCGCCGCTGGCCGGCGCGCTCATTGGCGCGCTTGCGTTGGGTCTCATAGCGCCCAACAGCTAAGCGCGCGCACGGCCGGCGCGCGGCCATCCCACCCGAGGAATTCGCGTTCGTCCCTGCGGCCGTGAACGCACTTTGCCGAAATCAGGGCGACAATGCCTTATCCAGAGCCAGCCACTGCTTGGAAACCCACGTGCCGACCAAGCCGATTGTGGCGATCACCGCGATCAAGAGTATCCCGAGCAAGACTGTATATTCGATCAGAGCAGCGCCGTCTTCGTTCTTCAGGAACTGATTAAAGACCTTCACAGCTTTGGACATGCGGGCTCCTGACGGGTTTTGAATCTAACGGCGTCGCCGCGTTCTTGGGTTGAAAGCCACTCGTGGCCATCCGCGCGCAATTATCCGCTAGGGAACGGCTCGGTCAATACCAAGTCAAATCGCCGCATCACAAATAAACACACACGAGTAATTGTATATTTGTCCATATTTTCAGATCAACCCTGGCTACATGTCTAGGAAAATGAAGTTATCCAAAGTCATAATGAAAATGTTGTTATTTCTCTCTTGAATTTATTTCAGTTATGCGCTCACATCGGTCAGCTATTCAACCTACCGAGTTGGTTTTGCTTTCAAGCTCCAATGCGCTAATCCGTCTCGCGGTCACGACGATTTAGGGTTACCCTCATATGGAATTCCACGTGTAATTCAGCGATTTTTGAAGGGAAGATATGCGCACCGACAATATTGTGGAGACAACATTGTGATTGCATCAAAAATTGTCTTCGCGCTAGTTGACTGTGTTTTGGTGAAACGCTGCAAAGTCTGGCTAATCTGCCAGCGAACCGAGCTAATTCGTTGACATACGTAGGTGGGTAAGCAATAGCTGAAAAATAACTTCTGGCACGAAACGGTTCCTTTTGGGCAAGGATCGATCCAATCATGCGCCGAAGTACGAACTCAATAATTCTTGTTGTTGCTGTAATTCTTGGCGGCTTCGCCGCATTTCTTGCCAGGAGCTGGCTTCAGAGCCATTCAGCGCGGGCGGACGCCCAGAAAACTGTACCGATTCTGGTCGCGACCGACACGGTTGCTTTTGGCGCGCCAATCGGCGCCAAGGACGTGAGAGAGATCGACTGGCCGGCGCAATCGAGTCCGGAAGGCGCGTTCGCGAACTTCGCAGAACTGACCAAGGATGGCCGACGGATCGCCTTGTCCCCGTTTGTCCGCGACGAGCCGATTATCGCCTCGAAGGTGAGCGCGCCGGATCAGAGAGCTTCGCTGTCGGCGCTCATCGAGAAAGGCAAGCGGGCCGTGACCGTCGCGGTCGATGACGTCCGTGGAGTCGCGGGCTTCATCTTCCCTGGCGACTTCGTCGACGTTGCGTTGACCCGAACCGATAGCAGCAATGGTCCGCAAAACTTTTCCGCCGTGATCCTGCAGCATGTCAAGGTGCTGGCGATCGATCAGATGGCCGGTCAGCGCCAGGAACACCCGACCGTCGCCAAGGCTGTCACCGTCGAGGTGGACCCTGACCAGGCGCTGAGAATCTTGCTTGCCGCCAATGTCGGGAAGCTATCGCTGATTTTGCGCCAGCCTGCGGAAGTCGCGTTGGGTCCCGACGCGAAGATCACCGATCACGACCTGTTCGGGACCGACGAGGCGCCGGCAGCTCTTCCTGCGGTGCAGGCGCAACCCGCCGCTTTTCAGACTGATCCACCCCCAGGCGCCTTGCCGCCGGGGGGAGCGACCCTGCCAGGAGCAATCCCGCCTCCTCCCGACGCGAACACTCGGAAAATCACCGTGTTTCGATCGGTCAAGAGCGAACAATACGACGTGCCTGAAGAGCTCCAATGACGGAAGGCTGCGTGTTGAAACAGCGAACACAATCCTTGTCCGCGCCAAACGGACGGACCGCGTTAAGGCGCCTGGTATGGGCCGCCGTCCTCGCGACCGCTGGCGCCGTCACAGCCGCTATTGGTCTCGTGCAAGCCACGGCTCCCGCCTGGGCGCGCAAGAGCAGCCCATGCCACGCGGTGACAGAGCAAGTGAGCGCCTTGAAGGTGACGCTCAACAAATCGCGCACGCTTTGTTTTTCCGACCCGTTCTCGACCGCCGTGGTTGGCGCGCCAGAAATCGCCGACGTTCTGCCGATGACGGATTCGATGCTGTACGTTCAGGGCAAAAAAGTCGGCGCGACCAACATCTCTGTCTTCGATCAGCAACGACGCCTGGTGTCGGTGATCGACCTCGACGTCACGCCGGACACGACGTCGCTGCAAAACAAGATTGCCGCCAGCACCGGGGGCCGGGACATCAACGTCACCAGCGCCAACGGCGAGATCATTCTGAGCGGCGAGGCGAGCGACGGCCTGGCGGCCGCGCGCGCCGTCGAAGTCGCGAAAGGCCTGTCGCCAGACGCGCAGGTCGTCAACGCGATGAAGGTTTCTCCTTCACAGCAAGTCATGCTGAAGGTGCGGATCCTCGAAGTCGACCGCGATGCGGGACGCGACCTTGGCATCAGCTGGTTCGGCAAGACGAATAGCGTGAGTTTCGCCACCGGTCTCGGCTCGCAGCCGGCGACCGCCACAAACAACAGCGGCGTGTTTCCTGGCGCTGGCTCCACCGCGTCCTCGTTCGGGGTGCTGCTCGCAAACGTCGTCAACACGCATGGCGTCAGCATCGACGCGCTTCTGTCCGCGCTCGAGAGCAAGGGCCTCGTCAAGAGCCTGGCTGAACCGGACCTCGTTGCGCTTTCGGGAGAAAAGGCGACGTTTCTGGCCGGTGGCGAAATCCCCGTGCCGGTGGTGCAAGGCACCAATGCGACGAACACCACGCTTGGAATCGGCGTCAATTACACGCCGAATATTTCCATCGAGTGGAAGCAATTCGGCGTTGGCCTGGATTTCACCCCCACGGTCCTCAACAACGGCATCATCAATCTGCAGCTCAATCCGTCCGTGACCGAGATCAACAATGCCAACAGCCTGAACATCAACGGGACGACCGTCCCCTCATTGACCGAGCGCAAAGCGCATACCGCCGTCGAATTGCGGGACGGGCAAAGCTTCGCGATTGCCGGCTTGCTCCAGGCTCAGGATTCGCAAAGCATCAATCAGCTTCCGTGGCTAGGCAACGTGCCCGTCCTCGGCGCGCTCTTTCGATCCACCGACTTCCAGAAGAGCCAGACCGATCTCGTCATCATCGTCTCTCCGCATCTCGTGAAACCCGTGCGTCCGGGGCAGCATTTGGCGACCCCGTTCGATACCGCGCTTCAGTCGAATGACGTCGACATGTTCCTGATGGGCGATACCGAACGCAAGAAGCGCTACACCGACTACGTGACGAGCGGTGGAGGCCTGCAAGGCCCGTACGGCCATATTCTCGGTGGCCAGTGAGTTCGATGACGGATCGGTCGCAAGGTCTACATCTCGTTTTGCGAATAGCCCTTGCGGTCGCATGCCTGGCCGCGCTCCTGACGGTCGCCGGCTGCTCCTCCACCATTGGTTTCGACGATCCGTCCGCCGACTATCTTCAGCGAACCGCTCTCGTCTCAACAAGCGGCGGCGACGCCCAGGCGGCGAATATCGCCATGCAAACCGCGACCCCCTGGCCGCGCTACTCCAACGACACGAACATTCCGGCGAATGGCGCACGGATCGTCAAAGCGATCAACCGCTACGAAAGCGGCTCCGCGGGCGCGGGCGCGAGCGATAGCTCAACGACGAGCGCGGCGGGTCCGGGTGGGAATGCAGGCGCCGGAGCGCCGAACGGCGCTTCCACGGGAATCACCGCTTCTCCTCCCGGCCAATCCTCAGGCTATTAGAAACGCGAAGGTTCTTGTCGATGCCGGAAGGGGCGCCAGCAAAAGCACGATCGTTCTGGCGAGATCAGGATGGATCCGCGCTGGTCGAGGCGACCATTGTCATGCCTCTGTTGCTCAGCCTCTTTCTCGGCGTGTTCGAGTTCTCATGGTTTTTCTACAATCAGCAGCTGGTCGTGTCGGGCTTGCGAGACGCAGCGCGCTACATGACCCGGATCGAACTCACGGACGGCAATCGCGATCCCTGCGCCCAAAAAGATCAATACGGCGCACTGTACACAGACGACGCGGCCAACATTGCGACCACCGCTCAGCCCTCCGCTGGCGGCTCGGCGCGCGTCAGCGGCTGGAGTGCGGACGATGTCACCATCAGCTGCTCGTCTAGCGCCGCGCTCGAAAACGGAACCTATGCCGACGGTTCGACAGCCATGACGATCATCGACGTTGCGACCCGCTTCGCCGATCCGTCGCTCGGGCTGTTTGCGACTTTGGGACTGAAGGCGCCGATGCTGTCCTTCTCCCATCAAGAACGATTCCTGGGACCGGGTTGACGGCCATGCCCTCGTTCATCGCAACTCCAGACTCCCTCGTCCTGAGGCGCCGCAAAGCGGCCTCGAAGGGCGTTCCAGGAGGCGCAAACGGGGCGACGCACTGGACCATCCTTCGAGACGCGATGCTCCGCATCGCTCCTCAGGACGAGGCCGTGGGAATCGGCGCCAATCGGAAGCCGCCACGTTGGAAGTTATCGTTCATTGCCCAACTGGCCCGAGATGAAGATGGCGGCCCGCTTGTCGAGGTCGCGATCATTCTGCCGATTCTGATCCTGTTTCTTTTCGGCGGGGTCGACTTCATGAATGCGCTTTACCAGTGGAACGCCGCGGCCAAGGCGGTTGAGATCGGCGCGCGAATCGCGGCGGTGTCCGATCCCGTCGCCTCCGGTCTGACCTCGATTGCGGATGACGCGCTGACTTCAGGCCTGGCGTCGGGAAGTCCGATGCCTGACTTCACCGTCGAGTGCGACGGCGGCGCGTCGGTCTGCTCATGCACGAGCGGCGCATGCGACGGAACGGGCGCCTATTCGGCCGAGGCGATGGGGCTCATCGTTTATGGGCGAGCCGGCAACAGCGATTGCACGCCTCCGGCCTCTCAGTATTTCGCAGGCATGTGCAATCTCCAAGGCTCGATCGCGCCTCGATATGTGACGGTAGTCTATAAGCAAACGGGCCTGGGCTACGCTGGACGAAGTCTCGGGCCCATTCCGACAATCACGGTTTCACTCAACGCCGCGTCGTCCAAGACCAAGCTGCCGTTCAAATTTTTCTTCCTGCCGTTCGCCGCACTCAACATCCCGCAGGTGACAACCACGATAACGGGGGAAGCCCTGTCGGCTTCGGCCGCCGACTAGCGATGTGTTGTGATTGGATGGAACCAGCGTCGTCATTGCGGGCGAAAGGGCGTCAAAAGACGCCCGTCCTTCCGGACGGGCTACGGCGAAGCAATCCAGAGATCGTAGGGCGCCCTTGGTTCTCTGGATTGCTTCGTCGCTGTGTCGATTTCCGCTGAGATTTGACCCGGGGTTTCCATTGAGAACTGACCCGGCTTGATGATGGTTTCGGGTTCAGGCGTTCGTCAAGTTCCGAGATTTCTCCTTTGCGGGTTTGGCGGCATTCGCCGAGCTGTTTTTGAAGCGGAAGCTGTCGTTTCCGGTTTCGAGGATGTGGCAGCGGTAGGTAAGACGATCGAGCAGCGCGGTCGTCATCTTCGGGTCGCCGAACACGGTGGCCCACTCGCCGAAGCTGAGATTGGTCGTGATGATGACGCTGGTGCGCTCGTAGAGCTTGCTCAGCAGATGGAAGAGCAATGCCCCGCCGGAGGCGCTGAACGGCAGGTAGCCGAGTTCGTCGAGGATGACGAGATCGGAATGGGTGAGCCGCGCCGCGATCTGGCCGGGTTTGCCCTGAAGCTTCTCTTGTTCGAGAGCGTTGACGAGTTCGACCGTGGAGAAGAACCGGACGCGCTTGCGGTGATGCTCGATGGCCTGGACGCCGATCGCCGTAGCGAGATGCGTCTTACCCGTGCCGGGGCCGCCGACCAGGACGACATTGTGAGTATCTTCCAGGAACTCGCAACGATGGAGTTGTCGTACGAGCGCCTCGTTGACCTCGCTGCTGGCGAAGTCGAACCCGGCGAGGTCGCGATACGTCGGAAAGCGCGCCGCCTTGAGCTGGTAGGCCGTTGATCTGACCTCTCTGTCGGCCGTCTCCGCTTTCAGAAGCTGCGACAGGATCGGCAAAGCGGCTTCGAAGGCCGGGGAGCCTTGCTCGGTCAACTCGCCGACCGCCTGAGCCATGCCATGCATTTTGAGGCTGCGTAGCATGATGGTGATCGCGCCAGCGGCGGGATTATGACGCATGGCGCGCCTCCCGGACTTTGCGCAGTGCATCGTAGCGTTCGACGTTGGCCTGCGGCTCGGTGGTGAGCGTCAAAGCATTGGGCGGCTTTACGGCTGGTGGGTCGATCGGCTTGCCGTCGATCAATCGGTGCAGCACGTTCAGGATATGCGTCTTGGTTGGGGCGCCTGCCTCCAATGCGAGTTCGACGGCAGTGAGCACGGCCTGCTCGTCGTGCTGGAGGACGAGGGCCAGAATCTCGACCATCTCGCGGTCGCCGCCGGGCGTCTTGAGCATGCGCTGCTGCAGAGTTCGGAAGGCGGGCGGGAGTTCGGCGAACGGCGCGCCGTTGCGGAGTGCGCCTGGTTTGCGTTGAATGACCGCCAGATAGTGCCGCCAATCGAAAACGGTCGTCGTACTCGTTCGTTCGTGAGAGCGGGCAAAGACTCGGCGGTGTTCGCAGATGATCTGCCCCTCGGCGGCGACGACAATCCGCTCGGGATAGACCCGCACGCTGACCGGGCGATTGGCGAAGGACGCCGGCACGCTATAGCGATTGCGGTCCAGATGGATCAGGCACGTCGGCGAGACGCGCTTGGCGTATTCGACAAAACCGTCGAATAGCCTGGGAAGCGGCATCAGATGTTGGGCTTCTTCAGACCAGGCGTCAGAGATCATGCCAGGATGCGACCCGTGTGGGGTCTGCGCCCAAAGCTCCCGGCAGCGCGTCTCCAGCCAGTCGTTTAGCGCCGCCAAGGAGGGGAAGCTGGGCGCCGGCTGCCAGAGCCGATGGCGAGCATCCTGGACGTTCTTCTCGATCTGCCCTTTCTCCCACCCGGAGGCCGGGTTGCAGAAGTCGGCTTCGAACAGAAAGTGGCTGACCATCGCCGAGAACCGCGCGTTGACCTGGCGTTCCTTCCCACGCCCGATCTTGTCGACGGCGGTTCGCATATTGTCGTAGATGCCGCGCCGCGGCACGCCGCCCAGCACGCGGAAGGCGTGATTATGCGAGTCGAACAGCATCTCGTGGGTCTGCTGCGGGTAGGCGCGGAGAATGAAGACGCGGCTATAGGAGAGCTTGAAGTGAGCGACCTGCAATTTGGTCCGCTCGCCGGCAATGACCGCCCAATCCTCTGACCAATCGAACTGGAATGCCTCGCCAGGCAGGAATGCCAGCGGCACGAACACGCCACGGCCAGTCGTCTTCTGCTCTCGCTGCCGGGCTGCCTTCCAGTCGCGCGCGAAAGCCGCCACGCGATTGTACGAGCCGTCGTAGCCGAGGGCGGCTAGATCAGCGTGCAATTGCTTGACGGTCCGCTTCTGCTTTCGCGACTTCCCCGCCTCCTGCCGCAGCATCTGCGACAGCTTGTCGGCGTGTGGGTCCAGCCTGCTCGGCCGATCTGGGACGGCAAACTTCGGTTCGACGCTGTCCGAACGCAGGTACTTGCGGACCGTGTTCCTCGACAGCCCAGTGCGTCGAGATATCTCTCGGATCGAGAAATGATCTCGATAATGCCAACGTCGGATGACGCTCAATAACTCCATGTCGATCACTCCGATGCCCCCCGCGTAGGTCAAGGGGGCGAGGTTCGAACATGGGTCAGTTCTCGGTGGAAAAACCCGTGCTGCCCGGGTCAGCTCTCAGTGGAAATCAACAGTTCCCTCCTTTTCCGCCAGCATTTCGCTGTAGCGCTGCGCAGCTCTCCGGAGGGTTGGCGAACGTTTGCAAGTAATATGAAGGACTTCGCGCCTCTCGGGCAAGCACTGGATGCCTATCAAAGCGCCCAAAAAAAAGAATTGGATGTTCGAGACACTCTAAACTTAAATCAGGCGGCTTACCGTAAACTCTACGACAAAAAATCAGACGCGATCGCGGGACTATTAGGCACGTCAGACGATTCTGGGCATTCTGCAACAGTTATTTCTTTAATCGCAACCAATGTCACGCGCTTTGGGACTTTGGCAATCATTACCTTTCTCATTTCGTTGTCGATGTCGCTGTATCGATACAATATTCGATTATATGCTTTCTATATGGCCCGCGCTGATGCTTTGAGAATGAAGGGGGAGCTGGGCAGGGTCAGTTTGATCGCCCTTGCAAGCTCTCTTACGCCCGGGGTCGACTTCGGCAAAACTCCGCAAACGCCGACCGAACAAATCATCGAACTCGTCCGCGTGGCGGCATCGGTCAAGGGCGCGAAGGGAGAAAGCGAAGATTGAGGGTAGGCCGACCGTGGTCTTGGCTGCGTGGATCGCCGGGACAAGCTCGGCCATGACGATGGAGGTTGCGGGACGCCCAAATGAGGTCGCCGACCGAAACGCAAGTGAACGACAATTTCTTGCTCAAAAGAGAAATCGTCCGTATGATCTTCGGATGACGCTTCATCCCCGAGCTGCACGGTCGTGCGTGTGCGAAAAATCAGGACGCAGCACGCCCTCTGCATTGCGCAATCAGAATAAGTTCTAAAGGGGAGGAAATTTTTTATTCCAAACGGCCGTAACCCATTGAAAAGGCCCGATTCCAAAAAATAAACGCTAGCAAATGCAAGCAAATTAACTAACGTTTACTAGCGTTTATTGGCACTTACTGGCGTTTATTTCTTGAGCTCGATCCCGTCGAGCCAGGCGATGAGGTCGCGCGTCACCTCGTCCCGGTTGGTCTCGTTCAGCGTCTCATGCCGGGCGCCCGGATAGATGCGGGTCGTGAGCTGGGTGAAGCCGGACGCCTTCAGGTCTCCGATGAGGCCCTGGATGTTGGCCCCGACCGGGTCGCGCTCGCCGGAGAAGACGTAGATCGGCAGGTCCCTGCGGATCGCGGCGAGGCTCTTTCGGCTCGTGACGTGGGGGAGCGCGTCGAGCACGTCGATCGCGAGCTGGATCGTGAACGGAAAGCCGCAAAGCGGATCGGCGACGAACGCGTCGACCTCCTTCTCGTCGCGCGAGAGCCAGTCGGATTGGGTGCGCGCAGGCTTGAACGGCTTGTTGAATTCGCCGAACCACATCTGAAAGATGGGGTCGCTCTTGCCGCGCTTGCCGAGCCGCAGGCGCTCCTCGCGGGCAATCAGCCGCCCCAGCGTCGCGATCGCCGGCGGCTTGCCGTTCGATCCGGAAAGCGCAGCGCCAGCCAGCGCGCCCGAGTGCCTGGCGATGAAACCGCGCCCCAAGAACGAGCCCAGCGAATGGCCGAGGAAGACGATTGGAACGCCCGGCTGCTCGGCGGCGATCAGGCGGTTGAAAGTCCAGAGGTCGCCGACGACCTTGTCCCATCCCCCTTCGTCGGCAAAATGGCCGAGATCGGCGGCGGCGGCCCTGGGCCCATGACCGCGATGATCGTTGGCGTAAGCCGCGTAACCCGCAGCGTTGAGCGCAGCGGCAAGACGGGCGTAGCGGGCGCTGTGCTCGGCGAGGCCATGGGCGATCTGCACAATCGCGCGCGGAGAACCTTCCGGCAGCCAAAGCCGCGCGAAGAGGGTCTGGCCATCGTCGGCGCGAAAGTCGAATTCGCTCTCCGGCATTGCCCCCTCATCGTCGCCGTCCCCTTGCGCGCGGGAACGCCTTGAAATCTCGCTTGGTTTTGCGAGCGCCGTCAAGCTGGCGGGAGGCAGGGAGATTCTCCTCGCAGAATCGATTGGGATCCTTTAGGAGCCGAGTCCCATGGCGCGGTATATCTTCATCACCGGCGGCGTGGTTTCCTCGCTTGGCAAGGGTTTGGCTTCAGCGGCTTTAGGGGCGCTTCTCCAGGCGCGCGGCTATACCGTCCGCCTGCGCAAGCTCGACCCCTATCTCAATGTCGACCCAGGCACGATGAGCCCGACCCAGCACGGTGAAGTGTTCGTCACCGACGACGGCGCCGAGACCGATCTCGACCTCGGCCATTACGAGCGCTTCACCGGGCGGAGCGCCAACAAACAGGACAACATCACAACCGGGCGCATCTACCAGGAGCTGATCGCCAAGGAGCGGCGCGGCGACTATCTCGGCGCGACGGTGCAGGTGATCCCGCACGTCACCAACGCGATCAAGGACTTCATCCTCGAGGGCAACGACGGCGTCGACTTCGTGCTGGTGGAAATCGGCGGGACCGTCGGCGATATCGAGGGCCTGCCTTTCTTCGAGGCGATCCGGCAGCTCGGCAATGATCTGCCACGCGGCCATGTGGTCTTCATCCACCTGACGCTCCTGCCTTTCATCCCAACCGCAGGCGAGCTCAAGACCAAGCCGACCCAGCATTCGGTCAAGGAATTGCGGTCGATTGGCGTCCAGCCGCACATTCTGCTCTGCCGCTGCGATCGCGAGATTCCGCGCGAGGAGCGACGGAAGCTAGGCCTCTTCTGCAATGTGCGCGAGAGCGCGGTCATCGAGGCGCGCGACGCCCGTTCGATCTACGACGTGCCGGCGCTCTACCACGCCGCCGGCCTCGATCGCGAAGTGCTGGCCGCCTTCGGCATCGAGCCCGCGCCCAAGCCCAATATGGGGCGCTGGGATCGTGTCTCGAAGGCCTATCACAACCCTGAGGGCGAGGTGTCGATCGCCGTCGTCGGCAAGTACACAGGACTCAAGGACGCTTACAAGTCGCTGATCGAAGCCCTGAATCATGGCGGCATGGCCAACAAGGTTCGCGTGAAGCTCGACTGGATCGAAAGCGAGATCTTCGAGGGCGCCGACCCCGCGTCACGACTCGAAGGGGTGCAGGGCATCCTTGTGCCTGGCGGTTTTGGCTCGCGGGGCGCCGAGGGCAAAATCCTGGCGGCGCGGTTCGCGCGTGAGCGCAAGGTGCCTTACTTCGGTATCTGCTTCGGCATGCAGATGGCGGTCATCGAGGCGACGCGCTCGCTTGCCGGCCTCACTGAGGCCAACTCGACCGAATTCGGCCCGACGCCGGAGCCGGTGGTCGGCCTCATGACGGAGTGGCTGCGCGGCAACGAGCTTGAACAGCGCCAGGCGGCTGGCGATCTCGGGGGCACTATGCGTCTCGGCGCCTATCGGGCAGATCTAAGGCCAGGCTCGCGCATCGCTGACATTTATGGCGAGACAGAGATTTCCGAGCGCCATCGCCACCGCTATGAGGTTAACACGGCCTATCGCGCACGCCTGGAGGAGAAGGGTCTTGTGTTCGCTGGCATGTCGCCCGACGGCCTTTTGCCCGAGACGATCGAGCTTGCGGACCACCCCTGGTTCATCGGGGTGCAATTCCATCCGGAGCTCAAGTCGAGGCCGTTCGAGCCCCACCCGCTGTTTGCAAGCTTCATCGCCGCGGCCAAGGCGCAAAGCCGGCTGGTGTAGAGCATGAGCGAAACGCGGCCGCTAAGGCCGCGTTCGGGGCTAGCCCGCGGCGATTACGCAATCGCGCGCCGAAGGGGCCGCGCGCCCAACATGATGAGACCGCCGAGGCCCATCAGAAGCCACGTCGCCGGTTCGGGAACCGCCGTCAAACGGATGTCATTGCCGACAGCGCCGCCATCGGCATTGAAGTCGTAGTCGATACGGAAGCTATAGGCGCGGCCATCAAACATCCCGGTCACCGCGTCCCCTTCGCTGAACTGCCCGGAAATCGGGTCAATCCCGTCGTTGGTCAGAATGTCGAAGGCCTCGCCCCTTGTGGGCGTAGACAAGAGATCGAGGACGAGGTCGGCGCCGTTCAGGGCGAGCGTACCCATCACGTTCAAGACGTCGTTCTCACCAGCCGCCGGGTCAAGATCGATGACAAGACCGCTGCCCGTGCTGAGCGTCGTGTCCCCCACGGTCAGCGCGCCCACTCCGTTGGCGCCGGGCGACAATTGGGCGCCGGTGTCCACGGTCATGGAGCCGGCGATTGAGCCTGAGAGATTTGTCGAGCCGCTCATGACTTCGGTGTTGGAAAAGTTCGATACGGTTCCGGTGTATTTGAAGCTGTTGCCGGCGCCGATGTCGAAATTCAGCTTGTTTACGCCGCCGGCGCCGCCGTCCATGTCGCCGAGGACAGAAGCCGCGGCGCCGGAGATCGTGACCGTATTGTTGCTGTTCTGGCTGAGAACGAGGGCCTTACCACTGCTCGAGCCGTCGATCTTGCCCGCGTTGGTGATCGTGACGCTGTCGAAGCTGTTGCTGGCGTCAATTGCGGCGACTGTCGTCCCGCCGCCCTGGATCGTCGCACCGGCCTGATTGTCGATCGTCACCTTGTGGCCTGACGCATTGGCGCCAACCACCGCAATGCCCGAATCGCTGTCGCCCTGGATGAGGGCGCCAGCCTGATTGGTGACCGTCGCATCGCCGTAGATCGGATCACGTCCCCCGTTGGCGCGGTCGTTGCCACTCAGCGTGATGCCGCGGCCGACGGCGTTGGTGTTGCCCGCCGCCACCGACCCCTCGATCGTGCCCGAATTGACGATCGTGCCGCCGCCGACCGTAACGCCTTCGCTGAAGGCCGGTCCGTCGGCCGGCCGGCTGAAGGCGTTGAGCGAGTGAATCGTGCCGGTGTTGGTGAGGTGGACTAGGCCGTCCACGTCGACCCCGTCGCCATCATGATCGGCGCCGTCGCCAATGTCGTGGCCGTTGCCGGTGATTGTACCGTGGTTGACCACGGTCACCAATTCGTTGGCGTTGAAGCCGTCAATGTTGATGCCGGAGCCGTTGTCGCCCTGGATCGTCGCTCCGGAATTGTTGGTGACGCTCATCGTGAAGCTCACCGTGGCGTCGGCCGCGCCGCCAGTGATGCCGTGCCGGCCGCCTTCGATCAGGCCGCCGGTGTCGTTGGTGATTTGCACGCCGCTGTTGCTCTGCGCGTCGACGCCGTCGCTGCTGCTGCCGGTGGTCGTTGTGGATTTGATCGTACCGGCGTTGAAGACGACGCCGTTGACGCCCGGCCGCACCGCGTCCGCCTCGCTCGCCTGCATGAGGGCGCCGGAGAAGTTGTTGACCGTATTGGCGCCCGAGAGGATGGCGTTAAAATCGACGACCTGCGAGCCGCCAGCCGACGCGTTCAGCGACGTCATCACGCCATAATTGTTCAAGGTGACGCTGGCCGGTGACTTGTTCATCTGAATCACGTCGCCATCCGCAGCCTGGATCAGCGCCGTCGAATCGGTGCTGCTGCCGTTGGTGATCGTCAGGCCGGTGACACCGGTGTTGTCCCGGATCGCCCGGCCGTCGCCGGTTTGTTCAAGCTCGCCGAGGTTGGTCAACGTCGCGTTGTTGCCAGAGATGGTGACCGCGTTCGTGCCTCCGCTGACGGTCAGCGACCCTGTATCGGTGATCGTTCCAGCCTGACCGGAGCCGGACCCCAAAGTTTGCGCGGTCGTCGACGGGCTGCTGATGGTGAAACTTGCCGCGGATGCTGCTGACTCGGCAAAAAAGGCGAGGACGGCGATCGCACTGGTCTGAAGGAGGATGTTCTTCATTGGGGGAATGGTCCGAAAGGGAGATGAGCGGCGCTGGCCGTCCGTTCAGGAGAACGGGATCAACCGGCGCCGCGCATGATGACGGCCGTATATGACTGAGACATGTCAGGCCAGAAGGGGCAAAAGGAGCCCCAGGGCACGCTTCGCCCGCGAGCTTGGGGCTGAGCGGATCGCGGGCCTATTGCATTGCGCTCACCGTCCGCCAAGCGGGAGGCTCGCCCGCGATCGAGGCGCCACCGGCGCAAACTCTGCGGATGACGAGAATAGCCGGTCGCCAAGATAGGTGGCGCGCATCTGCTTCAGCACGAAGAGCGCAAGCAGGGCGGTGGCGATGTCCATCGCTACCGCGACGCCGAACACCGGCGTCCAGCTTCCAGTTGCGACCCTTATCGAAGCCGCAACCGGACCCCCAAGGATCGAACCGATGCCTTGGGCGATGTAGAGAAAGCCGTAATTTGTCGTCGCGTGACGGCTTCCGAAAGTGTCGGTGAGCGTCGAGGGGAACAGAGAAAAGATCTCGCCCCAGCCGAAGAATACGAGGCCCGAGAGCACGATGAACGCCGGCGCGGCGCCGCTGAAGAGAAGCAGCAACAGGATCGCTGCGCCCTCAAGCCCGAAGGCGAGTCCCATCGTATTTTCGCGGCCAATCCGGTCCGACATCCAGCCGAAGAAGGGCCGCGTGAATCCATTGAGCAGGCGGTCCACGGTTAGCGCGAAGGGCAGGGCCGCAAGCCCCAGCACCAGGACGTGCGCCACACCGAAATCGCGGGCGAAACTGGCGAAGTTCGACGTCACCATGAGGCCTCCGGTCGACATCATGGTCATCATCACGAACATCAGCCAGAAGATCGGCGTCTTCAGCATTTGGGCGGGCGCGATGTCTTCCCCGCGCGCATGCGGCGCGGCTGGAGCGGCAATTTCTTCCGGTCGAGGCTGGCGCAGGCCGAGCGCGGCAAGGACGCCGACGCTGCCGAGAATGAGGCCGAACACGACCAGAGTCCTCGGCGCGCCGGATGAGGCGAGCATGGAGGAGATGGGAAATGTCGTGAGCATGGCGCCCATTCCGTAGCCAGCCGCCACGATCCCGATCGCGAATCCGCGCCGGTCGGGAAACCATCTCGCCATCAAGCCGATGACACCGACATAGACGATGCCGGTGCCTATTCCGCAGAAGAGCCCGTAGGTCAGGAACAACATCCAGACGGTATCGACATAAGCCGAGAGCACCCATCCGAGCCCGGTAAGCGCCGCGCCCACAGCGATCAGCGTCTTCGGCCCGAACCGATCGACGACCCATCCTTGGGCAGGCGAGAACAGCGTCTGCAGGACGATCAGCACCGAGAACGTGATCTGCACGGTTGGCAGCCCAGCGCCGGTCGTGGCCTGGAACGGCTTGACGAACAGCGTCCAAACATATTGCGGGCTCGAGATGGCCATCATGACCACGAGGCCAAGCAGAAGCTGGGTCCATCTCGAGGCGGCGGGGTGCGAAGGCATCAGTCGCTCCGAACAAAGTTCGTGCGGAACGGAGAAGCAAGCCGCGTGCCCTGTGAACGCGGAGTTGCTGGACGAGGGCCAGACGATCTGGCAAAGCACCGGCTTTAAGGAAGGATGGCCGAGTGGTTTAAGGCAGCGGTCTTGAAATTCGGTCTGCGCCGTCTCAGTTCGTCTTATCTCGTCCCCTACAGTCCTGAAAACAACGAAATTTCGCGTTCACACATCGTTCTAGGTCCCACCTCGTCCCAACGAGTTGGGTAGCAATCCGGTAGCAACTGTGCGTGGTTCTTTCCCGAGTCACCTCCTGCGTCCAATAGCGGAAGACGCCACAGGACACCGCGGAATGGACGCCCGTTGAGCAGGCGCATAAGGGGGCGCGATTTGCGTTATCGCTGCCACGCCGAGATGAAAGGCCGCCAGACTGGCTTCCTTGTGGCGCAAGCGGCAAGGCAGCGATTCGCATCATTGGCGCATGCTGGTTTTTGAGATTAAAGTAGGGCAGCGAAATTAGCAGAGGACCACCATGCCGGGGATACCTGTTATTCGCTGTACCCGTGCTGAGCTTGCTTCCCACGTGGCCGACCAGCTCTCGGCGCATCTCAAACGCGCTCGCGATCAGTTTTACCGAGAAGGTCTAAGGCCTCGGATTCGGCTTCATAAACTTGGGAACGGGGACTATAATATCGAGATAGTTCAGATGACGAATTTTGAAAAGCCGGCTTTGGCGGAGATGCTGCCATTTCTCAAAAGAGCTTTTTCTTTAGACGAATTCTAGTTGGGCAGAATCGCTTTTCGCGCGTTCGCCCCAGAATTCTCGTTTACACGGCTCTGCCAGGGCCGCGCCGCCCCTCGCGTCGCCGCGTCAAGCACCGATTGACCACTTGCCGACTTTGTGGTTCGATTGAACGGTCCGCATTGGGACATGTCTGGCCTCTTCGCAAAAGGCACTCGTCCAAGATAGCACAGTTTGTGCGCGTGAAACATTGCGCAGCTTGGGGATTGTCCTAGCATGCGCTTTCTTTCGGAATGGGTTGGACATGCCGTCGTTCGGTTCCGCCGTCGTCTCGCTCGTCGACGAGAGCGCCGTCGCCGCGGCTACAAGTGAGCCGGGTCGCCCTCGCGCGCGAGCTGACACCGCGACAGGCGAACGATCAGGCGCGTCAGTTGGTCAGGTTGACCGTCTTGTCCGCGCAGACCTCGACATTGGACGCATCCGCCGACTGACCGTCGGCGTATTTCCCGCGCAGATCCAAGCGACAATTGTTGCCCTGCGGTACTCTAACCGCCGCCCATTGGCCGGCTTTCAGCGCGCCTAGCACTTTTTTCCACTTAGTCGAGCCGCTCTCGGCCGCCTGTAGCTCGACGAGATCGGCGTTGCGCCAGTTCATCACCTTCACCGTGATTGTGCTGTCCGCTGGCGTCTTGAGCTTGGGCTTCACGGGCGCGGCTGCGGCTGGTGCCAACTCCGAGTTCTGTGCCAGCGCAGGCACCCCGACAACGCCGAAGAGCGCCGCCGCGATCGTAACGGCCATCAGCTGTTGATTTCCACTGAGAACTGACCCGGGCAGGACGGGTTTTTCCACCGAGAACTGACCCATGTTCGAACCTAGCCCCCTTGGCCTACGCGAGGGGCATTGGAGTGATCGACATGGAGTTATTGAGCGTCATTCGACGCTGGCGCTATCGGGATCATTATTCGATCCGTGACATAGCGCGGCGCACTGGGCTGTCGAGGAACACGGTCCGCAAATATCTTCGCTCGGACAGCGTCGAGCCGAAGTTCAACATCGCTGACCGGCCGAGCAAGCTCGACCCGCATGCCGACAAGTTGTCGCATATGCTGCGACAGGAGGCAGGGAAGTCGCGCAAGCAGAAGCGCACAATGAAGCAGTTGCACGCCGATCTGGCGGCGCTGGGTTACGAAGGCTCCTACAATCGCGTGGCGGCCTTCGCGCGCGACTGGAAGGCCGCCCGGCACTTGGAGCAGAAGACGACAGGCCGCGGTGTCTTCGTGCCTCTGGCGTTCATGGCCGGCGAGGCGTTCCAGTTCGATTGGTCGGAAGACTGGGCGGTCATCGCGGGTGAGCGAACCAAACTACAGGTCGCCCACTTCAAGCTCAGCTACAGTCGCGCCTTCTTCCTCCGCGCTTATCCGCAGCAAACTCACGAGATGCTGTTCGACGCGCATAATCACGCCTTCCGCGTGCTGGGCGGCGTTCCCCGGCGCGGCATCTATGACAATATGCGAACCGCCGTCGATAGGATCGGCCGCGGGAAGGAGCGGAGGGTCAACGCTCGTTTCTCGGCGATGGTCAGTCACTTCCTGTTCGAAGCAGAGTTCTGCAATCCGGCTTCCGGCTGGGAGAAAGGGCAGATCGAGAAGAATGTCCAGGACGCTCGCCATCGGCTTTGGCAGCCGACACCCAGCTTCCCCTCCCTGGCGGCGCTGAACGACTGGCTCGAGACGCGCTGCCGGGAACTTTGGATGCAAACGGGGCACGTTTCGCAACCAGGTTCGGTAGCCGACGCTTGGGCCGAAGAAGTGCGGCGTCTGATGCAGCTTCCTCGGCCATTCGATGGCTTCGTCGAATACGCCAAGCGAGTCTCGCCGACATGCCTGGTTCATCTGGATCGCAATCGCTACAGCGTACCAGCGTCCTTCGCCAATCGCCCCGTTAGTGTACGGGTCTATCCCGAGCGCATTGTCGTCGCCGCCGAGGGACAGATCGTCTGCGAGCATCGCCGGGTCTTTGCCCGCTCCCACCAGCGGGAGAGCACCACTACGGTTTACGACTGGCGGCACTATCTGGCGGTTATTCAACGCAAGCCCGGAGCCCTGCGTAACGGCGCCCCCTTCGCCGAGCTGCCACCCGCCTTCCGCGCCCTGCAACAGCGCCTACTCAAGACGCCTGGCGGCGACCGCGAGATGGTCGAAATCCTGGCCCTGGTCCTCCAGCACGACGAGCAAGCCGTGCTCGCCGCCGTCGAACTGGCGCTGGAGGCCGGCGCGCCGACCAAGACGCATATCCTGAACCTGCTTCATCGCTTGGTCGACGGCAAACCAATGGATGCGCCGGCCGTGAAGGCTCCGCAGGCCCTGATGCTGACCACCGAACCGCAGGCGAACGTCGAGCGCTACGATGCACTGCGCAAAGTCCGGGAGGCGCGCCATGCGTCATAATCCGGCCGCCGGCGCGATCATCATCATGTTGCGGACCCTCAAAATGCACGGGATGGCTCAGGCCGTCGGCGAGCTGACCGAACAAGGCTCCCCGGCCTTCGAGGCTGCGCTGCCGATCCTATCCCAGCTCCTGAAGGCGGAGACGGCCGACAGAGAGGTCAGATCAACGGCCTACCAGCTCAAGGCGGCTCGCTTTCCAAGCTATCGCGATCTTGCCGGCTTCGACTTCGCCAGCAGTGAGGTCAACGAGGCGCTTGTTCGCCAACTCCACCGTTGCGAGTTCCTGGAGGACGCTCACAACGTCGTCTTGGTCGGCGGCCCCGGCACGGGCAAGACACATCTCGCCACCGCCATCGGCGTCCAGGCCATCGAACATCACCGCAAGCGCGTCCGGTTCTTCTCCACTGTCGAGCTCGTCAACGCTCTCGAACAAGAGAAGCTTCAGGGCAAACCAGGACAGATCGCGGGGCGGCTTGCCTACTCCGACCTCGTCATCCTCGACGAACTCGGCTACCTGCCATTCAGCGCCTCGGGCGGAGCCTTGCTCTTCTACCTGCTCAGCAAGCTCTACGAGCGCACCAGCGTCATCATCACGACTAATCTCAGCTTCGGCGAGTGGGCTGCCGTGTTCGGCGACCCCAAGATGACGACCGCGCTGCTGGATCGTCTCACCCACCGCTGCCACATCCTCGAAACTGGAAACGACAGCTTCCGCTTCAAAAACAGCTCGGCGAATGCCGCCAAACCCGCAAAGGAGAAATCTAGAAACTTGACCAACGCCTGACCCCGAAACCATCATCAAGCCGGGTCAGTTCTCAATGGAAATCCCGGGTCAAATCTCGGCGGAAATCGACAGCCAGAGCATTGTCAATCCGGAAAACACGATTTTCGCCATCAAAAGGTTGATCGGGCGCCGTTACGACGATCCGATGACGGAGAAAGATAAAGGCATGGTCCCTTACAAGATCGTGCCCAACAAAACGGGCGACGCCTGGGTCGAGGTTCGCGGCAAGCAATACAGTCCAAGCCAGATCAGCGCGTTCATACTTCAGAAGATGAAGGAAACCGCAGAGGCCTATCTCGGCAGCGCGGTGACGCAAGCGATCATCACCGTCCCCGCCTATTTCAGCGACGCCCAGCGGCAGGCGACGAAGGATGCCGGGCGCATCGCCGGGCTCGAAGTGCTCCGCATCATCAACGAGCCGACCGCGGCCGCGCTCGCTTATGGGTTGGAAAAGAAAGGGAAGGGCAAGATCGCGGTCTACGACCTGGGCGGCGGCACTTTCGATGTTTCGATTCTGGAAATCGGCGATGGCGTTTTCGAGGTCAAGTCGACCAATGGCGATACGTTCCTTGGCGGCGAGGACTTCGATACGCGGATTATGGACTACCTGGCCGATGAGTTCCACAAGGACCAGGGCATCGATCTCCGCAAGGATCGTCTCGCCCTCCAGCGCCTCAAAGACGCAGCGGAGAAAGCCAAGATCGAGCTCTCGGGCGCGAACGAGACCGATATCAATCTGCCCTATATCACGGCCGACCAGAACGGTCCCAAGCACCTCCACGTCAAGCTCAACCGCGCCAAGCTCGAGGCGATGATGGACGATCTCATTCAAAGAACGATCGAACCCTGCAAGGCGGCGTTGAAGGACGCCGGCCTCACGGCCGCCGAGATCGACGAGGTGGTGCTCGTGGGTGGGCAGACCCGTATGCCGAAGGTACAGGAGACCGTGCGGACGTTGTTCGGCCGCGAGCCCCATAAAGGGGTCAACCCCGACGAAGTGGTGGCCGTTGGCGCGGCGATCCAGGCTGGCGTGTTGCAAGGCGAGGTGAAGGACGTGCTGCTGCTTGACGTGACGCCTTTGTCGCTTGGCATCGAAACGTTGGGCGGTGTGATGACCAAGCTGATCGATCGCAACACCACGATCCCGACAAAGAAGAGCGAAACCTTCTCGACCGCCGAGGACAATCAAACAGCGGTGACGATCCGGGTGTTCCAGGGCGAGCGCGAGATGGCGGCCGACAACAAGCTTCTCGGCCAGTTCGACTTGGTCGGCCTTCCGCCGGCGCCGCGCGGCGTGCCGCAGATTGAAGTGACCTTCGATATCGACGCGAATGGGATCGTCAACGTCTCGGCTAAGGACAAGTCGAGCGGCAAGCAGCAGACTATCCGCATCCAGGCGTCGGGCGGCCTCAACGAGGCCGAGGTGCAACGTATGGTCCGCGAGGCCGAAGCGAATGCCGAGGAAGACAGGCGCCGCCGGGAGCTGGTCGATCTTCGCAATCAGGCGGACGCCGCGATCTACGGCGCAGAGAACGCGTTGAAAGATGCGGAGGGACGCCTGCCTGCGGATGTGAAAGGCGACATCGATGGGGCGATCTCGGCGCTTAGAGCCGCCATGCAACGCGATCAGGCGCAACCTATTCGCGATGGAATTGAGCGGTTAAGACAGGCTTCGATGCGGATCGGCGAAGCGCCCAGCCGCGCCGGCCAGGGTTCAGGCGGACAAGATTCTGGCGCCGGCGACAATCCCGACGTGATCGACGCGGAATTCAGGGAAGTCGACGACGATCATCGCAAGGCGAGCTGAACGCGCGCGTCTCGTATGCGTTCGGTTGCCCAGCTGACGGTGCAAGGGGAATTCTCGGATGGCGCATGAGGATTCAGACGACAAAGTCCATCTGGCAGGCGAAGGCCTCTCGGCGGACCGCCAGAAGCGCGCCGCGGTCGACGCTGCGAACGAGAACGCTTCCCTTCGCGACCGCCTTCTCCGGGCTCTAGCGGAAGTCGAGAACACGCGACACCGCGCCGAACGAAGCGTGGCGGATGCGCGCGAATACGCGATCTCCGACTTTGCGGCCGAGCTTCTGTCGGTCGCAGATAATCTGCAAAGGGCGGTCGGCTCGGTGGAGGATCGGATTGACCAGACGCCCGGCGACGCCGTGCTTCTCGATGGCGTTCGCGCGACCCAGCGCCAGCTCCAAGCGACATTGGGCACGAGCTTCCCGAACCCTTGGCAGCCAGCCAAGAAAGCGATGCGGAAATCCCCATGCGGTCGATCACGCTTCCGAACGAGTAAGACTCCGAGTCAGTGGTTTCGGAAACATCACACCTGTCCCTGCGGTGAGGATTGGTGGGATGAATGGGACTACCTGTGCAATGACCGCTGTCCAGGTGCGACGCCGAGGCCTTGTTCTAGAACGTGATCGCGCCGATCGCCGCCGGCAGGGCGAAGACGACTTGATAATATGGAACCGGTAGAAGCTCCGTCTCGCGCTCGGCGAGCCATTGCCGCGCCGCCGCGCTATGACACTTCGGGCAGTGACGATTGCGGCAGGAATTGTAGGCGATGCGTTCGTGCGCGCAGTCCTCGCTGCGCTCGACGTGTCCGCCGAGCGCCGAGGTCCTACTCGATCGCCGACATCACCTTCAATCGGGCAAGACTCAGATGGCCGACGTTGGCCTTGCGCCACGCCGCGCCATGGACGCGAAAGGCGTCGGCGACCTCCAGGCGAGGCCGCGCCATGCGGCGTCGGTCAGGCGGGCGAGGATCGGCTCGTGAGGTTGAGGCCCACCCACTCGAGCGGGCTCTTGACGTCGCGGATCGTGTTGACGGCGACGCGGGTGCAGAGCGCGGTCGTCTCCAGCTTGGCGTGGCCGAGCAGGACCTGGATCACGCGGATGTCGAGGAGGCCGGTCAAGGTTGCCTGTCCCAACACATGGCTTTCCATTGCCGTCCGCAACTGCGTTGTTGTCGGCGCCGACCCGATGTTGAGCATCGAGGGCGCGCTGGCGACTCTGTGTTATCCGCCGGTCACGCTCATGTGGCGCGCTACAGCCGGGACACGATTGGACCGGTCAATGATGAAATCATGGCCTTTGGGTTTGCGGGCGATCGCCTCTCGGATCGCCGCATTAAGAAGACCATTCCCTTCCGAGGCGCGGAGCGGGGTGCGCAAATCGGCTGCGTCTTCGTGCCCCAAACACATGTAAAGCCTGCCTGTGCACGTCACCCGCACTCGGTTGCAGGTCTCGCAAAAATTGTGAGTCAGAGGCGTGATGAAGCCAATCAGGCCGCCGGTCTCCCCGACCCGCACGTACCGCGCAGGTCCACCGGTGCGATAGTCGGTCTCCTGCAAACTGAAACGCCGCTCGAAATCCTCGCGCTTGCTTGATCTGCCCGAACACCGGCTCCACGATCTGCTTTCGCAATCGGTACCGGCTGCGATAACCGGCGCGCTTCAGCTTCTGCCGCATTGTCTGCGTCATCTCGCCGCCGACCTTGCGCGTGGTCTCGGCCGGATACTTGGCTCGTCCGGTAGCGACATAAGCGCGGATCCTCCGGGTCGCGAGCGCCAAAAGATTGTCCTCACTGCAAAGCCCGCGTCCGCCGAAATCTCCCTGGGCTTGCGTCCGAGGTTGGCCCGGACGGCATCGACCAGGGGAACAAGTTGGGGACAGTCGCTCATGCTCTGCGTCAGTCCATGCGCCACGATAATTTGCTTGGCCCCGTCGACCGCCGCTTGCGCGTTGTAGCCCTGGATGAAGCCGTCCTTGGTCAGGAGCACGCGGCTGTCGGGATCGGTAAAGTTGCGCTGCGCCTTGGGATCGGGCTCTTTTGAGGGCGGGCGAGGAACCGGCCCCGAGCGCTTGCGGTTCTCGGCCTTGCGTTTCTCCTCCGCCGCGCGTTTCGGCTTCGGCTTTCGCCGCCGCGGCAGCTGCGGCCTCCGCCTCAAGCGCCTCTCTGGCCTCGCGGATTTTGGCCAAGCGCTTCTGCTTGTCGGCGATCCAGCCGGGCATTTCATCGCCGCGACGGCTTGCGCCGTGGAGTTTGTCCTCTTGCGCGTCGGCTGCTTGCGCAGCTTCAAGCCAGCGATGCGCGAAGCTCCGTCTCGCGCGTCTTCATGCGTTCGTAGCTCATCGCCTTGTGTTTGGAGGCGTTCGCCTTGATCTTCGTGCCGTCGAGCGCGACATGCCCCAGCTTCGCCAGTCCGGCTTTTTCCGCCAGCTTCAGCACCTGCAAGAACAACCTCCCCAGAGCCGGCAGATGACGCTTCCTGAAGTCGGCGATCGTGCGCAAATCTGGCGCGTCGTGCGCGACGATCATCATGAAATCGACCCGCTCGGCGCAGGCCTTCGCGATCCTCCGCGAAGAATAAAGGCCAGAGCAATAGGCATAGAGCAGCAGGGCCGTCATCATGCGCGGATCGAACGGCGGCTGACCAAGCCTGCTCTTGTAGCTTGCGACAATCTCCGACAGATCCAGGTGCTCGCGCGCCAAAGCGACGACGAACTGCGCCAGATGGTCCGCCGGCACATAATCGACGACCGCCGCCGGCAAGAGTTGGGTCTGATCAATTTTCCAAGGACGAAAATGTCTGCTCATGCCCCAAAGGGAATCAAATTCGTCCCGAAAATGCCACCACTACTCGGACACGCTCCTAGCGGAAGCGGCCGTCGCCGGTATGCCTAAGCAGAGATTCGTAGCCTGGCCAACGGAACGGCGGCGCGCTCGGCGTTTAGGGCGTCGACGGCCTGGTGGATGGCGTCGTCGGGTGCGTCGATGTCATCGAAGGTCTGGTGGGCGAGATGATGCGCCTTGAGGTCGCGCCAGACGGTCTCGATGTCGTTCAGTTCCGGCGCGTATTTGGGCAGCCATTCGACGGTGAGCCAATGGGCGCGGGTGGCCAGCGCCGCCATCGCGAGTTTGCTGGTGTGGATGGGGCCATTGTCCTCGACCAGCACCACCGGTGTGAGGGGCTGCCGGGTTTTGGGCCATAGAGCCGGTCGAGTTGCTCGAGATGGGCGACGAAATCGCTGCTGCGCTTGGTCGGGCTGGTGTGGACGACGAGTTCGCGGATCGCGTGATCGAGCGAGCCCAGCAGCGCGACCTTCTTGGCCTGCCCCGGGGCCGGCACACGCAGATCCGCGCCTGTCTTCGCCCAGGCGCGGGCCAGGTAGGGATGCGTCAGCGCCTCGCTCTCGTCGCCATAGAGCAGAATGATGTCACCGGCTTCGGCCTGCTGCTTGCGCAATTGCAGGCGCAAGCCGACCCGCTCGACCTCGGCGGCGTCCTGGCGACCCTTCAGCGTGTGTCGCGGACGCCGCCAGCGGAACTTTTTTTGCGCAGCGCCTTGGACAGTTGCGAGCGGCTGATGCGCACGCCCGCCTGCGCCTCGATCTCGGCGCGCAGGCGCGGAATGGTCCAGTTCGGCCGATCGGCGACCGGCGCCGGGAACCTGCCGAAGCCGAAACATTAAGAGCGTCATCCCGTCAATCACCGGTTCGGGCGCCTTGCGAGCGATCCAGGCAATGAACCGCAAACCAAAGGCTCCATCGCCATAAATCCATCGATTGGCTTCGTGGAGGTAGAGGCCGATGAGAAGCCCATTCTTCGCGTCGTCCCGGGCTTTTGCAATCTCTTCAGCGGGCGCATCGGCTATGGCTGCGAAATGTCCCATGCTGATCGCCTTCGAGACATTTTCGAGACCGGTTGGCAGCAACGTTAGAAGGTTGAGCTTCCGGCCAAGGACGCTGTCCCGCTCGGAGGATTGCAAATCGAGCGCGTCGACAGTGGTCGCTCGACCGCCTATCTCCTCTTCGCCCAGCAGCTACGCAAGAAGGATGGTTGGAAAAACTTGGCCTCGCTGGTGCAGGTCCGACCAAAGGGAGACCTTTTTCCGATCCGGGCAAAATACCCTGGAGACGACACCCTCAACATTGGACTCAACTATCTCAGCGCCGACGAGCCGCAATGGTTCACGCTTGCCGACGTGCTCGCGTCCAAGGTTCTCACAGGCAGGACGCCGGAGGTGGTCAGAGCGGTACGTTTCAGACCAAAGGGCCAGCAGAGGGGCCTCAAGCCCATCGACATAGCTGGCCAGACGATCAATCCTGCGACCGACGACTTTTACCAAAGACTGATCATTCATCGGAACGCGATCAAAGCCAAACTGGAGACTGCCAGCGCGCCCGAGAAACCCGCGCTGAGGAGCGACGAGCAAGCCATCAAAATCCTCGCCAATGCGACCAGCTATGGGATTTTCGTCGAGTTGAATGTGGGCGAATACGTCAAGGCAGAGCGGATGGTCGTCTATGGCGGTAGACCGCACCCATCGCGCTTCAAATCCCAGACATCGGAGAGACCAGGCGCATACTTTCACCCGCTGCTCGCAACGCTCATCACCGGGGCGGCGAGATTGATGTTAGCCCTGGCCGAACATCAAGTTGTCGAGCAGGGGCTGGATTGGGTCTTCTGTGACACAGACAGCCTCGCAATCGGCAACACCCGCGATCTTCCTTCCGAGGAGTTTGTAGCCACTGCATTGCGGGTCCGCGAATGGTTCAAGGACCTCAACCCCTATGGCGAAGATAACCCGATCCTCCAACTTGAGGAGGTCAACTTTTCACCCGACAAAAGGGATGACCTCGCGGCGCTTGATCCCCCATTCTGCCTTACGATCTCTGCCAAGCGGTATGCTCTGTTCAACCGGCAGAATGGCAGCGTCGTCGTCCGTAAGGCCTCAGGCCACGGCCTTGGCCATTTGATGGCGCCATATGACGAACCACCCGCCACGCGCCGCGAGCGCATTAAACGGATTGGCGTGCCGCTTTGGCAAGAGGACCTATGGAAGGAAATCATTCGCGCAGCCGAGTCGCATAAGCCGGACGAAACCCGCTTCATGGAGATGAACGCGTTCGATACTCCCGCCGCGAGCCAATATGCGGCCACGACGCCGGAGCTGCTCCGATGGTTCGATGGGTACAACGAGCACCAGCCGAGCGGACACGCTGTCTTCCCCTTCGGCTTTCTCCTGTCGCTGCAAGCCAAGTCGCGGATCGAAATGGCCAAGGACGACCTCGGCGCTCTGTCACATGAACTTTGGCGCCGACGAGAGCCGCGGCCGGCGGCGCCGTATTTCAAGCAGCCCAATGAGGCTAAGAACCACGCATTCGATAGAGAACGGGGCGACGCCATTCCCGCCTCTTGGCTAAAGTCACATGCACGTAGTCTTGTCCGCTATCACCTGCACCCGGAGACGAAGTTCCAGGGTGGCGAGTACGACCAACGCGGCCCCCTGAAGCGTCGTCATGTCTTTGCATTAGCTCAGCAGTCGATCGGCAAGGAAGCCGATAATATCGAGGAGAACGAGTTTACAGGTGAGGAGGGAAATCCGCCCCGCTACGGCGTCCCGCTGACTGATCGAGCTTCCATCGCCGCTGCGGTGTTCGACGTTCAAGAGCGTTATGGGTTCAGTGACCGCAAACTACTCGATGAGGCGAAGGTTTCTCACCACACGCTTGCCGGCCTGAAGGAAGGCAAAACGGATTGGCGGCGCTCCACTGATGAAGCTGTTCACTGCCGCCGAGGCTTTGCGCCTGGAAGCCGACCCCGTAGCCGCGTCGATCGACAAGGCTCTAAAAGAGTTGCGGCGGCTTAAGGCGAAGGTCGGCGGCCGTAACAAGCTTGCCGACATGCTAGGCTTCAGTGGGCCATATATTGGTCGCGTGCTGAAAGGCGAGAAGCCGATGACGGCGGAGTTGGCGGAGAAGCTCGATAAAATTGGAACGACTGCAGTCCGTTTGGACTCTGTTTGATGGTGTCGATGACAGAGGTCCGTCCAAGAAGGCAGTCGATGTCTATTGTTTCCGGAGTCTAGCTCAGCCTTGACAGGCCCGGGGGTTTTGAATTTCACGAAAACGTTATCGGAATTTACAAACCATACATCCCCAACGGTGCGCGGCTTGTTGTTAAGACCGTTCGGTGGGTTAAGGTTATGGGCCAAATTCGTCGAATCAGATTGCTCGCTCACGGTCATTTGGCAGGAGAGGGAGAAAAGACGCCGACACGACCAGCCCTGTCGGTCGGCGGCCGGCGCGCTGATTTCATGCTCAGTTTTGCGAATGAGTTGGCGTTATTGACCGAGGCCACTTTGCTTTCTCATCGCGCTTGTCGAAACATTGTTTCATAATGACTAATGTTCTGTCCCGTGCTTTGAGTCAGTCCCAGCGATGGCGATGATCACACCCGAGCGCCGACTTGAAGACGCGCTTATCACGAAGTTACGAGATCTCAAGTACGAATATCGATCCGACATCCGAGATCGCGCAACGCTTGAAGCAAATTTCAGGGAAAAGTTCGAAACCCTGAATCGGGTCAAGCTCGGCGACGGCGAGTTCCAGCGCCTCCTCGACGAAATCGTCACGCCCGATGTTTTCACCGCGGCCCGCACACTTCGCGAGCGCAACAGCTTAATCCGAGATGACGGCACGCCGCTCAACTACACGCTCGTCAACACCAAGGACTGGTGCAAGAACGCCTTCGAAGTTGTTAACCAGCTGCGCATCAATACGGATTACAGCCATCATCGCTACGACGTCATGCTCCTGATCAACGGCGTCCCCGCCGTTCAAATCGAGCTGAAAACCCTCGGCATCAGCCCCCGCCGGGCCATGGAGCAGATCGTCGATTACAAGAACGACCCCGGCAACGGCTACACTAAGACGCTTCTCTGCTTCCTCCAACTCTTCATCGTCAGCAACCGCACCGAGACCTGGTACTTCGCCAACAACAACGCTCGGCACTTCACCTTCAATGCCGATGAGCGCTTCCTGCCCGTCTATCAGTTCGCCGGGGTGGACAACAAAAAGATCACCCACCTCGATAGCTTCGCCGAGACCTTCCTCGTCAAATGTACCCTCGGCCAGACGATCAGCCGCTACATGGTGCTCATTGCGAGCGAGCAAAAACTCCTGATGATGCGGCCCTATCAAATCTATGCGGTGAAGGCCATTGTGGACTGCATCACCCAGAACTGCGGCAACGGCTACATCTGGCACACCACCGGCAGCGGCAAGACGCTCACCTCCTTCAAGGCCTCAACCCTCCTCAAGGACAACCCTGACATCGAGAAATGCCTCTTCGTCGTGGACCGCAAGGACCTCGACCGGCAGACGCGCGAGGAGTTCAACAAATTCCAGGAAGGCTGCGTCGAAGAAAACACCAATACCGCCTCCCTTGTGCGCCGTCTCCTATCGGACGACTACGCCGACAAGGTCATCGTCTGCACCATCCAGAAACTTGGCCTTGCGCTGGACGAAAACAGCAAGCGCAACAAGCAGCAAAAAAAGGACGGCAGACAGACCTACAAGGAGCAGCTTGCACCGCTTCGCGACAAACGCATCGCCTTCATTTTCGACGAGTGCCACCGCTCCCAGTTCGGCGAGAATCATAAAGCCATCAAGGAGTTCTTCCCCCAGGCCCAACTCTTCGGCTTCACTGGCACGCCCATCTTTGAAGAAAATGCCAGCCGCGTGAAGATCGAGGATCAACAGGCCTGTTTCAGACGACCAGGAGCTCTTCCAGAAGCAGCTCCACGCGTACACGATCACGCACGCTATCGAGGACGCAAACGTCCTGCGATTCCATGTCGATTTCTTCAAGCCGGAAGGCAAAAAGCTGCCCAAGCCGGGCGAACCGCTCGCGAAGAAGGCCGTTATCGAGGCCATCCTCGCCAAGCACGACGCCGCCACCGGCGGGCGCAGGTTCAATGCCCTGCTCGCCACCGCGTCCATCAATGACGCCATCGAATACCACCACCTGTTCAGCCGACTGCAGGCAGAAAAACAAAAGGCCGACCCCGGCTTCCAGCCGCTGAATATCGCTTGCGTCTTCTCTCCGCCTGCCGATGGCGATCCTGATGTGAAGCAGATTCAGGAAGACCTTCCGCAGGAAAAAGAGGACAACGCTGTAGAGCCAGAAAAGAAGAAGGAAGCCCTCAAGGCCATCCTCGCCGACTACAACACCCGTTACGGCACCAACCACAGCATCGGCGAGTTCGACCTCTACTATCAGGACGTGCAAAAGCGCATCAAAGACCAGCAGTGGCCCAATGCCGACCTGCCCCACACGCAGAAAAGATCGACATCACCATCGTGGTGGACATGCTGCTCACCGGCTTCGATTCCAAATACCTGAACACGCTCTATGTAGATAAAAACCTCAAGCACCACGGCCTGATCCAGGCCTTCTCGCGCACCAACCGCGTGCTCAACGCCACCAAGCCCTACGGCAACATCCTTGATTTCCGCCAGCAGCAGGACGCCGTCGATGCCGCCATCGCCCTCTTCTCTGGCGAAAAGACGGCGACCAAGCCCGCGAAATCTGGCTCGTGGACAAGGCCCCCGTCGTCATCGAGAAACTGGAAACTCGCCATGCAGAAGCTGGACGCCTTCATGAAGTCCCAGGGCCTCGACTGCACCCCGGAGGCCGTGCCCAATCTCAAGGGCGACGCCGCCCGCGCCGCTTTCATCGACCATTTCAAGGAAGTGCAGCGCCTCAAGACCCAGCTCGACCAGTACACCGACCTTACCGACGAAAACGCAGCCGCCATCGAGCAGATCCTGCCCAAAGAAAACCTGCTGCGGCTTCCGCGGCGCCTATCTGGAAACCGCCCAGCGTCTCAAGGCACAGCAGGGCAAGGGCGACGGACCAACCAAACCCGGACGTGGACCAGCTCGATTTCGAGTTCGTCCTCTTTGCCTCCGCTGTTATCGACTACGACTACATCATGGGCCTCATCGCCCGCTTCTCCCAGCAGACGCCGGGCAAGCAGAAGATGAGCCGCGAGCAGCTCATCGGCCTCATCCAGTCCGACGCCAAGTTCATGGACGAGCGCGAGGACATCGCTGCCTACATCGGCACCCTGAAGGCGGGCGAGGGCCTCAGCGAAAATGCCATCCGCGACGGCTACGCACCGCTTCAAGGCGGAAAAGGAAGCCGCGGAACTGGCCGGCATCGCCGGCAAGCACGGACTGGCCACCGCAGCCCTGCAAGCCTTCGTGGACGGCATCCTGCAACGCATGATCTTCGATGGCGAGCAGCTCACCGACCTGATGGGACCGCTCGGCCTGAACTGGAAAGCCCGCCGCGTGAAGGAACTCGACCTCATGGCCGACCTCCTACCCCTGCTCACCAAGCGCGCCGGAGGGCGCGATATCTCCGGACTGAGCGCATATGAGCAGTAAGGCGAAAGCCACGGCCATGACGAACGACGGCCAACCTACTTTGACGCCCAAGCTGCGGTTTCCGGAGTTTAGGGCAGCGACAGGGTGGAAACAGATATCGCTCGAGGACTGTTTGGATTACCAGCAACCGACGCCCTATCTTGTTACAGACACCAAATACAGTCCTGCATTTAAGACCCCGGTTTTGACCGCGGGGAAAACCTTTATCCTGGGATACACGGACGAACGGCATAGGAATCTCAAATTTTCAGTAAAGGTTTGCCGGTAATAATCTTCGACGACTTCACAACGGCTACCCAATTCGTCGATTTCCCATTCAAGGCTAAGTCTTCTGCGATGAAGATCTTGCAGGCTAAGAATGGTGCGGATATCAAATTTATGTATGAAACGTTGCGGACCATTTCATATGAGATTGGTGCGCATGAACGGCATTGGATTTCCAATTTTGCGCCGATGCTGGTGTCGGTACCCGCCCGCCGAACAAGAAAAAATTGCCGATTGCCTGACCTCTGTGGACGAGCTGATTGGCGCTCAGGCCCGGAAAGTGGATGCGCTCAAGACCCATAAAAATGGGCTGATGCAGCAGCTTTTCCCCTGCGAAGACGAAACCCAACCCCGCCTTCGCTTCCCCGAATTCCAGAACTCAGGGGAATGGGAGGACAAGCGACTAGAAGATTTGGCTAAACGGGCCTCTGGGCACACACCAAGCAAAAGCAATCCAGAGCATTACAACGGCGGAATAAAATGGGTTTCACTTGCCGATTCGAAGCGACTGGATCGCGGTTTGATTTCCGAGACGACAATTGAAATTTCCGAGAAGGGGATCGAGAATTCGTCGGCCGTTCTTCATCAAGCGGGCACTGTGCTAATTAGCCGCGATGCTGGAGTCCGGAAAGAGCGCGATCATGAGTCGCTCAATGGCGGTCAGCCAGCATTTCATTGTCTGGACTTGCGACAATCACCTGCTCTCAAATTGGTTTCTTTACCATCTCCTACAGAATTCAAAGCCACTTTTCGAGAGCGCCGCTACGGGAAGCACGATCAAAACGATCGGACTCCAGTTCTTCATTGATCTACACTTCAGTGTCCCGTCCCTGCGAGAGCAACAACGCATCGCCGACTGCCTTACGGGCCTCGACGAACTTATCGCCGCTCAAACCCAAAAGCTCGAAGTCTTCAAAACCCACAAAAAAGGACTGACGCAGCAGCTGTTCCCATCGCCGGAGGATGCGCTGTGACACACTCCGAAATAGCCGAAGCTTTAAAGGCCTGTGAAGAACGGATCATTCTCGCCTATGCATTTAATACAACAGGAAAAACTCGGTTGTGCGTCGCATATAAAGACGCAACGAAGCTAGAAGATGGCACCCACACTGGTGTTTACTACAACGCATTCAGCGAGGATCTTTTTGTCTGGGACAACGACGAAGAGAATGATGGAGCCGATGTACGGCTCACAGTCCAGCCCAGTAGTCTGAGCCGGTTTCATGCTTCACTCACCGAGGACAATGTCCGGGATAAATTGAATGCGTATAAGCCGAAGTTCGGATTTGAACTCCGACTGCATACAGACGACCCCTCAAAAGGGATTGAAGCGATATCGTTCTTTATCCCAAATCAGAACCCCGACATTGCGCAGCCGCCCATAAAGATTTCAAGAGGTGAAGAGCGCATATTCGTCTGGTGCTTCTTCCTGGCGCTGTTCGAGGTCGAGGGGTGGGCGGACCAGCAGTCGAACCATTTCTTTATCGATGACCCAGTTTCTAGCCTAGATGACCATCACATTTTCATCACGGCGGAGACGCTCTTTGAGTTGATCGAAAAGTATTACAAGAAGCGGAAAATCATCATAACAACCCATCACGTGGGGCTTTACTCGATTTTAAGTGGCTGGCTAAAGAAAGGCGACCAGCGACAGAAATACGAGAAAATTATCAAGACCTGCGTTCTAAGCGGCAAATCGGGTGAATTGTCGCTGGAGAAGGATAAGGACGACGTGCACCTGTATCACCTGCGATTGCTCCAGGTATTGGAACAAGCCAGGGAAGCCGACGATTTGCGGGCATATCACTTCGCATTGCTGCGGCAAGTTCTTGAAAACGTGGCTTCTTTCCTTGGCAAGGGGCAGTTCGGATATGTGCTCAGTCAGATCGGCATTGAGAACCCGAACGACACCGCGGACATCATCAACACGCTTTCGCACAAGAAGGTTTATTATTATGAGTCAGATCTACTGGTGCCTGATAGACGTGAGATGTTCGAGACAGTCCTGACCAAGCTACAAAAGACATACAACTTCGCATTGCACACAGAGTAATCCATGAACGACCAAGACCAAAAACAACTCGGCAAGACCCTCTGGAACATCGCCGACCAGCTGCGCGGGGCGATGAACGCGGACGATTTCCGCGACTACATGCTGTCGTTCCTGTTCCTGCGCTACCTCTCGGACAACTACGAGGCGGCGGCGAAGAAGGAACTGGGGCGGGATTATCCCGATCCGAATGCGATCGGCAACGGCCGGCGAGACGCCGCTGGCGATCTGGTATGCGAGACAATCCGGACGACGTGGCCGAGTTCGAGAAGCAGATGCGCCGCAAGGTGCATTACGTCATCAAGCCGCGATCACCTCTGGGCCAGCATCGCCAACCTGGCCCGCACGCAGAACGGCGAACTGCTCAACACGCTGCAGGCAGGCTTCAAATACATCGAGAACGAATCGTTCCAGAGCACCTTCCAGGGCCTGTTCTCGGAGATCAATCTCGGCTCGGACAAGCTCGGCAAGAAATACGAAGACCGCAACGCCAAGCTCTGCACGATCATCAGCGAGATCGCCGAAGGGCTGGCGCAGTTCTCCACCGACGCCGACACGCTGGGCGATGCCTACGAATACCTGATCGGCCAGTTCGCCGCCGGTTCCGGCAAGAAGGCGGGCGAGTTTTACACGCCGCAGCAGATTTCCGAGCATCCTCTCCGGCATCGTCACGCTCGACAGCCAGGAGCCGAAGACCGGCAAGAAAGACCGGCTGGACAGCGTGTTCGACTTCGCCTGCGGCTCCGGCTCGCTGCTGCTGAACGTGCGCAAGCGCATGGGGCCGCACGGCATCGGCAAGATTTTCGGGCAGGAAAAGAACATCACCACCTACAACCTTGCGCGCATGAACATGCTGCTGCACGGGGTGAAGGACACGGAGTTCGAAATCTACCACGGCGACACGCTGACCAACGACTGGGACATGCTGCGCGAGACCGAACCCCGCCAAGAAGCCGCAGTTCGACGCCGTGGTGGCCAATCCGCCGTTCAGCTACCGCTGGGAGCCGACCGAAGCGATGGGCGAGGACGTGCGCTTCAAGAACCACGGCCTGGCGCCCAAATCCGCGGCCGACTTCGCCTTCCTGCTGCACGGGTTCCACTACCTGAAGGACGAAGGCGTGATGGCCATCATCCTGCCGCACGGCGTGCTGTTCCGCGGCGGCGCGGAAGAACGCATCCGCACCAAGCTGCTCAAGGACGGGCACATCGACACGGTCATCGGCCTGCCGGCCAACCTGTTCTACTCCACCGGCATCCCGGTCTGCATCCTGGTGCTGAAGAAGTGCAAGAAGCCGGACGACGTGCTCTTCATCAACGCCGCCGAGCACTTCGAGAAAGGCAAGCGGCAGAACCAGCTGACGGACGAGCACATCGACAAGATCATCGAGACCTACCAATACCGCAAGGAAGAGGATCGCGATACTCCAGGCGCGTCGGGATGGAGCGAGATCGGAGGAACGTTTCAACCTGAACATCTCCCGCTACGTCAGCACGGCCGAGCAGGAGGATCGAGATCGACCTGGCGGCGACGCACGACGAGTTGGTCGAAGATCGAGAAGCAGATTCGAAGCTCAACAGCGAAGCACAACGCGTTTCTGAAGGAACTTGGACTATCTCCTTTGCCAGGCCTGATCAGTAATTGGCGCGGCCTGGCCATACCCCCCGCCGACCGCCCGCGAACCGAACCCGCAACTCGTCACTGCGATTGAGGTGCTTAACCTGCCGGGCGGATGCGCGGCGGAACACGGCTCGACGAGGCGAATTCAAACCCACTTTTTCTCAGGATTAGTACCACATCAGTCAACTGCTGTTGACCGGCTGAATTCGGATTCTAACCGAATTCATGTGGTTCGCCATAGGGTGGTGCCTAAATCGTGGCTCATCCCACGATCACTATATCCCCTTATGCCCTGGGGGCGGGAGGCGGGGAAATGGGTGTGGTGTGCCGTTTCATGACGCACCCATCTAAGCTATGCGCGAGTTGCATGGGTCAAAGTGGAAATCGTTTGGCAGCATCGCTGTTACGGGAGCCTGGTTTCACCCACTCATCTAAGTTCTTGGCACGGGGCACGCGTCAAACTCGGCGGAAAGCAATCCATGTTACACTGCTTGGAGGACTCCTCTTTCCCTAGGGGCCGTCTCAATTTCGGGGTCGAAACTCCCGCCTGCGATCTGATCCTCAAACTGGCTGGCAAATGCCTCCCACGTCTCCCACTTCGCAACATTTAGATAGGTAATACATTTCGACTTGCACAGCGTGAAGCTTCTCAAACCTTCTGGCACGTCCTGCACGACCTTTGTAAGCGTCTCGCCTTTGAAGGCCGGATTATCGAGAGGCTTTTGATCATGATACTTGGCCAGGAACTCGGCCTCTCTGTCGGGCCGAACAAACCGCCGTATCAGTATGATAACCATTCCGCCTCCAAAGGCCGCGATCTTCGGTTCACCCGCTCATTCAGGCGAAGCTGCTGGTTCGCGCAGTCAAGTTGCCCTGTTTGAAGGGTTCCCAGTGACCGTGATTTCCCAGCGGTGAATGCTTCTCGCGTCAGCAAACCAGCCACTCTCATGTTCGCCGTTTCAAGTAGCAAGCGCGATAATCCTTTGCTCGCGAGCGAGCGGTTCAGAATGGCCGCTGCTGAGCAGGGCAGGAGGCACGATCATCAAGACGACGGTTGATCATGCTCTGATGCGCGGGTTGGCTACCGCCGGACCGGTGATGCGTCGCGGAGCTTCCTCTGTCTAGGAGCCAGCGTCGGATGATCGGATGATATCCGGCTGTTAGTGGACACGAGGGTTCTCCTGGCCGTGACCGCGCCTCCAGCCTTGCTCAGCTTTGGGAGGTTTGTGTTGGGCGGTGACCTCCTTGCGTGATGTTCTACATCGATTTCAGCGCATCAAACGCGAGCACTTAGACTTGCCTGGCGATCGCCCAGACGAAGCCCGCCAACTCTCGCGCGATTGCGGTCGTGACGACGGTCGGCGACTTTCCCGCCCGGGCGAGTTTACGGTATCGCCGGCACAGCCGTTCCTGTGCCTTCCATGCGGTATCACGGATAGGCTTGACCAGGCCCTCTTGCCGCAGCAGTTGCTCTCGGCTGATGCGCGCCGGGAACCGATAACTCCAGGCAGCCTCGATCAGCATTCGGCGCGCCGCGCCATTCCCAGCTTTCGTGATGCCGCCCTGGCGGCGCGTGGCGCCGCTGGAGTGCTCTGACGGAACCAGGCCAAGATAGGCCATGAGCTGGCGGGGATTGTCGAAGCGGGTGATGTCGCCAAGTTCTGCAACCAATGTCGCCGCCGCGACCAAAGCCATTCCGCGTAGCGCCTGCAAGGCGCGCACCGCCGGGGCCAGCGACCAATCCGGCAGCGCCGCTTCGATATGGGCTTCTAGACGATCGCGCCGCGCCGTCGCCGCCTCGACGGCCGCGATGCAATCTTCCAGCACGATGTGATGCGCCGCCTGCTCGAATCTCAGTCCGGCCATCCACCGACGGTGCATCAACGTCCAGGCCGGTCGATTGTAGTGACGGCCATGACGCAGGAGGAAGCCAGAGAGTTGCTGACGGGCCTGACGCAGACTGCGGACCGCCGCCAGACGGGCGCGCACGAGATCGCGGATCGCCTCATGAGCCTGATCGGGAACCCATACGGCGGTCAGTTCGCCAGCCGATGCAGCCTGGCCAGATTGATCGCGTCCCGCCGATCCGTCTTGATCCGATCTCCCGGTTTGCGCGGGATCAACGACGGAGCCACGACGACGCAACCATGCCCAGCAAGGGTCAATTGCCGTTGAATCCCATAGCCGCAAGGTCCGGCCTCATAACAGAACCGAAGCTCGTTCCCAGCGCGCGACAGTTTCGCAGCCAGAGCCTTCAAGGCCGCCGGCGTGTTCGCGATCTTGCCATACTCGCGCACGTCCTTGCCCCCGCCCGCCTCGGCAAGCGCGACCGCAATCGTGTCCTTGTGCACGTCAAGGCCGACATATGTGATAGTTTCGTCCAAGACCCGTCTCCCATGCATGAGGCTCTGCGCCGGAACCCGGCGCAACCCTCGACAAGCCTGCATACTGTGAGACGGGTCGCCCTATCTCAGGCGAACATGTGGTCTAGAATATGCACCTCGGCTTATAGCCGCAGCCCAATAAATTCCCGCGCCGCTCTCGCCAGCGCCGCGGCGAATTGGTTGATAGCGCTTTCGCGAAGCGCGACCGTCTTTTCCAAAGCGGCGATGCGGCGTTCTTGTGCGTCGTTTTTTGCTGCGAGCGTTGAGAGCATGGTTTCGACGCTCGCCTGCCAACGGCCGTATGGGGAAGCCGCGAATTGATCTGGTGGGAGCGGATAGCCCGGGCCGCAACTGACCAAGCCTGGACCGGGCCGGCCGCCTGCGGCATAGAGCGATTTGGGCGCTGACGGACCGCTCATCGTCGAGTTTGGGGCGACGGGCGTGGGACGGTTTGCGGCGCTCCAAGCTTCCGCCTTGGCCCGCTCGCGAATTGCATCTTTCGCCAAGGCGACGGACGGAGACGTGAAGGGCGGGTGCATTCCCACGGCCGCCCAAGCTTCTGTTTTGATCCGGCTGCGGCGCGCTCGTTGATATTCGCGCATCGCGTCGCGCGTGAGGTTTGCCATGCGATTCATAATAACCAAATTTTTGAGCCAAGTAAAGCCATGTAAAGCCCTGGAAAAGAAGATGGTTTCCTTAAGGACCGGAGCCCGCCCAAGGCTGGCGTTTACCAGAGCCCCGTAGACCCTGATGGGGCGACTTTCGACGTGGGCTGAAGGTTGCACCTCACCCGGAGGGTTTGCGCTTGCTCCGGCTTTGGGTTGCCGATAGCGTCTTAGACGTTTGGGGCATCACCAGGATGGTCAGCAAAGAGCTATTCGATCGCTATATTTCGGCACTGCGCAAGACGCCAATCGAAGATAAGACAGAGCACACCGACCGCGCCGCCCTCCAGTCGCTGCTTCAAGAAATCGCGGACAAGACGCAGAGAGGTGTCAAAGTCCAGCACGAACCCAAGCGCGTAGCCGACAAAGGCGCGCCGGACTTCAAGGTCGGCTAAGGGAGGGCTTATTCTCGGCTATGTCGAGAACAAGGGGATCGACGAAAACCTGAACAAGGTGCTCAAGTCGAACCAGATCGCCAAATACAAGAGTCTGTCCAGCAACATCATTCTGACCGACTATCTCGATTTCGTGTGGATTAATAAATACGGCCCGGCGCAACGAGAGCGGCTCTGCCACGCGACCGACTTCGAAAATCGCAAGTTCCGCCTTCCCGAGGATCGCGTCGAGGCAGTTGTCGGTCGTCAGCGCCCTTGGGACAATTTGAGGGTTTCGCTTAGGGAGGATTTCTGGATCATCGTAGCCGCAAGGAGCGAAGATGAGACAGAAATCCGGGCCGGATAAAGCGCCGGCCGAAGACGCGATCAAAGACATACGCCGCGCGACGCGGCGGCATTTTTCCGCCGAGGACAAGATCCGCATTGTGCTGGAGGGTCTGCGTGGGGAGGACAGCATCTCCGAGCTGTGTCGCCGCGAAGGCATCGCTTCGTCGATGTATTATGGCTGGTCGAAGGAGTTCCTGGAGGCCGGCAAGAAGCGCCTTGCAGGGGATACGGCCCGCGCCGCGACGTCGGACGAAGTGAAGGACCTTCGCCGCGAGACGCAGGCGCTCAAAGAGGTCGTCGCCGATCTCACCCTCGAAAACCGGCTGCTCAAAAAAAGCATGATCGGGGATGGGGGAGACGCGGCATGAGAGTTTCCCCCTCCGACAAGACCGAGATCATACGGATGGTCGAGCAATCGCATCTGCCGGCCCGCCGGACGCTGGAGAAGCTCGGCGTTCCCAGATCGTCGTTTTATCGATGGTACGACCGCTTCCAGCGTGGCGGCCCGGAGGCCTTGGCCGATCGCCCGTCTCGGCCGGATCGGGTCTGGAACCGCATCCCGGAGGCCGTCCGCGGCCAGGTCATCGATCTAGCCCTCGAACTGCCCGAGCTGAGCCCCCGCGAACTGGCGGTGCGCTTCACCGACGAGAAGAAGTATTTTGTCTCGGAAGCCTCGGTCTACCGGCTGCTCAAGGCGCAGGACCTCATCACCAGCCCGGCCTACATCGTCATCAAGGCGGCCGAAGAGTTCAAGGACAAGACGACGGCGCCCAACCAGCTCTGGCAGACGGACTTCACCTATCTGAAGATCGCGGGCTGGGGCTGGTACTATCTCTCAAGCGTGCTCGACGACTTCTCGCGGTTCATTGTCGCCTGGAAGCTATGTACGACCATGACGGCGCAGGACGTCACCGCGACGCTGGACATGGCGCTGGCGGCGTCCGGCCTCGATCGGATGACCGTCGTTCACCGGCCGCGGCTTCTCTCCGACAACGGTTCGTCATACGTGGCCGCCGATCTCGCCAAATGGCTGGACGGGAAGAACATGGAGCACGTCCGCGGAGCGCCTTACCATCCGCAGACGCAAGGCAAGATCGAGCGCTGGCATCAAACGCTCAAGAACCGCATCCTGCTGGAGCATTACTATCTGCCGCGAGATCTCGAACGGCAGGTCGCCGCTTTCGTCGAGCGATATAATCACGCCCGATATCACGAGAGCCTCGACAATCTCACGCCCGCCGACGTCTATTTTGGACGGGCCGAGCGCATCCTCCTCGAACGCGAAAGGATCAAACGCAAGACCATCGCCAACCGCCGCTTGCAGCATCGCCTGCAGGCGGCATAACATCACCAACAGATGAGCCAGAGCCTCCCTTCCTGACGCTCACAAACTGTCCCAAACTATCTGACGACGGACGCGCTGCTCGTTAGTAGCCTAAGCCGGTCGGCGCGGCGCCTATCTTAGCGATGGGTTAACCAGTCGCCGCTATCGGTTGACGACAGTATGGGCGAACTCCTGAGATCGAAGCTGCTCCGTCGCGAGCCTTCGCACGCTCGCTCTAGGCGGGCCGGAATAAAGGTGTCTTCCGGACGCTTGCGAATCGACGCTTGAGGAAACCGCGCTTGTTTGAGCCTCTCATGCGCATTCGCGAAACAGCATCCTTGCTGGGGCCGGCTGCCCGCGGGGCGGTGCGCCTGCTGATGGAAAGTGCGTTGGCGACGTCCAGGCGAGTCTACGTCAGCGCAGGCGTGGCGGCGCTCGTCGTAGGAATCGGCGCTAATGCGCTTCTGCTGCAGATCGGGCGACATCCAGCGCCGGTTCTCGCTCCCGTGGCTCACGATTCCTTGCCGGCTTCCGCGAAGACAGTCGTTCCTGCGGGGACTGTCGAGCCAGTCGCCCCGAATGCACCCCCGACGCCGACCTACAGCACGGCCTCGGCCGCTGCGCCCCCTGCGGGGGCGTATCCCGCGCCACCCAAGCGTCGGCGCCTGACATAACGTCCTCAATCGCGTCTGCCGCGCAGGACAAGCAACATCAATCGTCGGCGCCCGACAGCGAACGACGTCCCGCCCCGCTTGCGCCCGACCAGATCGGCGCTTTCTTGGGCGGCAAGCCCGACGACGGATCGAGCCCGATGCGCGCCGCCCAGATCGCGCTCGTGAAACTCGGATATGCGGTCAAGTCCGATGGCGTCGAAGATGGCGCCACCCGACGGGCCCTTCGCCATTTTGAGCGCGCGCACGGATTGACCCCGACGACTAAAATCAGCTCGGAGCTCGTCAAGCAACTCACGGCGGCAGCGGGAGGTTGACGGCGCGGCTAGCTGCCGGCCTGTTGATGAACCGGATCGCGCTCATCATTTGGGTCGTCGCGGCGACGAACAGGACGCCGCCGACGCGACGACGGTCAGGTCCATCGCCTTCGACGCGCCGCCAAACGACAGGCTGCAGTCTCTTACTACCCGCGCTCTTTATACGGATTGTATCAATCGAATTCGCGAACGAGGATAAGGTCGCGTATCTCCGAGGCATGTTGCTGCCGCCGTTGATGCCTGACGTCGAAATAGACGGCGTCCTTCAGCAAACCGTCGAGGATCTGCGTGCTCGCGTGTCAGGGGCACTTTTGCTGCCAGGAAAGACGACAAAAGGGCTCTAATGGCGCTGCTGCCGGTTCGGACGGTCCGGCTGGCATCCAAGAGCTCGCAGAGCAACAACCAGGCGAACTTTACAGCCTTACGCGTACCGTCGAGGCGGTAGCGCTCGAAAGGCTGATCGATAAGTTCGCCATCAAGCTGGGAACGCCGAATCTCACTGGCAGCTGAGGACCGCGGCGACGACCGCGCCGACCAGAATCCCGGCGAAGGCGCCGGCCGGAGTTGCCGGACTGCGCGGCATAGGCTCGCGATGACGGCAGGAAAGAGCTGGGTGACGAAGCTATAGCCTACCAGAAGCATCGCCACGATCGTCCCGTTTGCCGGTTAAGTGAAATAGACGAGGGCCACGGTCTGATCGTCGCTCGCCTTCGGACGCCCGTAGGGCGGCCGGCGCCCCGACCGCACAGTCGAAGGGCTTGCGTGGCTAACTGAGCAATGTTCGCGGCCAGACCATGCGCGGCTTATTCCGCAGGGCCGCTGGCCGGCTCGGCGATAGACTCCTGCGGCTGCGCGGCTGCCGTTTGCAGGGGCGCAGGGGCGGGCGGAGGCTTGGCGGCGCCGGTCTGCACGGGGAGCACCCCCGGCTCTCTCAGAAAGACGTCCCACTGCTCCTTTGTGCCGTAGAAGGCGTCCTTGTCGACATTGCCGCCGATGCCCCGGACCCGGCCGTCGGATTGATATTGCCAGAAATGCCAAGCGCGTGACCCGTACTTCACGGCAGGATGGTGTTTGGTCGAGCGCACCCAGATCGGATAGTCCATCAACGCGCCGTTGGAAAGATTTGCCTCGTAGAAATCGACGGTCGTATAGATGATCGGCCGCTTGCCGTAATGGCGCTCCATCTCCTGCAGCATGATCTGCATGTCGGCGATGGCCTCGTCTGGGCTGACATGGCGGCGGCAGGTCGGTGAGGTTGGCGTCGCCTCAGCGTCGAGCACCGGTGGGAGCGCGTCGTCCTCGACTGGCGCATTCTGTTCGAAGATTTGGATCTCCTCGAGGGGCGGGCGGCACCAATACACGAAGTGGTAGGCGCCATGGGGGATGCCAGCGGCTTTGGCGCCCTCCCAGTTTGCCTGGAAGCGCGCGTCCGGGTCGCCGCCCTCAGTCGCCTTGATCCAGGTGAATTTGACGCCGCTGTTGGCGACCGCGTTCCAGTCAATATCGCCCTGGAACTTGGACACGTCGATGCCGTGGATCGGGTAGTCCTTCGGCTTGAGTTTGCTGTTCGAAAAGACGTTGTCCGAGAAGACCTGTTCAGATTCTAGCGGGCCGCCGCCGCCGCAACCCGAAGCCAACAAGGCCATCGCAACCGCCGTACAGCCAACGGGCCGGGAAACCAGCCGCTTGAGCCTAAACAGCATTCGACTTGTCACCCACCCTTGCCCGCATGGCGCCGCCCGGTGAAGACGAAGATTACGAACGCACGGCGGTGAAATCAAACTAGAGCGATCGCGATAATGCTTCGTTACCAGCCCCGCCGCTGAGGCTCAAGCGGCTCGAGGCCCGCCTTCAATGGGGGCCGTCTCATATGCGCTTGCGAGTTGGGAAGCCCCGGCTGCTCAGTGTGTATCGGACAGAACGGCTGACGCGGGCACTGCGGCTCATGCACGGGGTCAGCGGGCGGCCACCCGCGGATCGAAGTGGATGGTCTTGGTCTTCCATTGCTCGTAAAAGGAGCGGTATCGAGCCGGCATCGGTAAAGGGTCGCACGCCTTGACAGCCTGCAACACGCTCTTCGCCTGCGGCTTCTGCGCTGGGTCGGACGGCGGATTGACGAGCTTCGGCGGCTTCAAAAGCGATCCGTCGGGTTTGAATTTGAGGCGCACCCGCGCGACATAAGGATCTGCGTCGGCGGGCAGAGCTGACGGATTCCAGCACGCGAGATAGGTCTTGATCAACCACGCGTCGAGGCTCGCCTCTTGCGAGGTGGTCATGCGTCGCGGCGGCTCGGGCTCGGGCGTGGCGGAGGACACAGGGGCTAAAACTGGCACGGGGTTCAGAGGCCCCGGAGTATCGGGAATGGCCGTCGCAATCGATCCAGTTTGCGTCGGAGCCGCATCCTGGACAAAGCTCGCCTCTTGCGAGGCTGTTATGCGCCGCGACGGCTCGTCCTCGGGCATGGCCGCGGGGGCTGAAACGCGCGGCGTGCTCACAAGCACCGGCGCATCGGGGGCCGTCGCGATCGAAGAGGTTCGCGTCGGAGCCGCGTCCAGGACGAGCGATGTGGTTCCGAGGCGGTCGTGGAGCAGAACGCCCGCGGCAAGCGCTGCGAGGAGCGTCATGGGCACGATGAGTATCGATTTCATCCTCATTGGGAGACCGCCGTCGATCCTGCCCAAAGAGTCCTAACCGTGTGTGAATTTGTCGCAAGGTCGGACCACCACGCTCTCCACCTCTTCCATGCGCTCCGTGATTGCGTCTGAGAGCCCCCCACGCTCTCTCGAAGGCGCTCCCTCAAATCCGCTGTTCTGGTCAGGCCCGGGTCTCACATGCCCATCCGGGTCATGGTAGGCGCCGTCGACGCCCGCTTCATCGCGGACGCATTATTCATCATAGGGGTTCGTCGGCCACCGGAAGGGCGAGGAAGGGCGAACTACCTGTCAAATCGCTTCCAAGAGCGACCCCCTTTTGGAGTGGGGCCCACTCGGCGGATTTAAGCGGTCGTCGCAACACCCTCTGGGAGATTGCGATGGCGCATCGAAAGAGACGTTCAGATCGGGCAGGCCGGAAGGTGTTGTGATCACCTGGTCGCCCTCCGGTAGCGCGAGGTGACGAGTTTCGGACGTTTTGGGCGTCGATCTCGGCGGGCCGGACGAGCGAGGCCGCTGCTATAGACGCGGGCGTTTCCCCGGCGGTCGGCGCTCGGTGATTTCGGAGGGCCGGCGGCATGGCGCCGTCGCATTTATCGGTAAGCGCGAAACCGCCTTCAGACCGGTACTTGTCATTCGCGGAGCGTGAGGAGATCGCCATCCGGCACGCACAGCAGCGAGGGGTAAGCGAGATCGCTCGCCATCTGGGGCGAGCAGCTTCGGCGATTTCGCGGGAGCTGCGCCGGAATGCTGCAACCCGGAGCGGCGGCCTGGAATATCGCGCCACGACCGCGCAGTGGCATGCGGATCGATCGGCGCGTCGCCCAAAGCTCTCGAAGTTGTCGCGGAAACGACAAACTGCGGCGTTACATTCAGGAGTGCTCTCCGGCCTGATCGCATCCCGAAAGGCGTGAAGATCTCAGGCCCAGAGGTGATATGGAAGGACGGCGATCCGGACCCAAGCAGCGCCGGCGATGGTCCACCTCATGGAGCCCCGAACAGATCGCCCATCGTCTCCCTCTCGACTTCCCCGACGATGAGGAGATGCGCATCAGCCACGAAGCGGTCTATCAGGCGCGTATGTTCAGGGTCGAGGCGCACTGCGCCGCGAACTGACCGCGTGCCTGCGTACCGGGAGAGCGTTACGCATGCCACGGGCGCGGGTCAGGGGACGAGGGAAGTCCTTTGTCTCGCCGGAGATCATGATCACCGAACGGCCAGCGGAAGCAGACGATCGAGCGGTTCCGGGTCATTGGGAGGGTGATCTGATCCTGGGCCTGCAAAGTTCCGCGATCGGCACGCTCGTCGAGCGAACGACGCGCTTCACGGTCCTGCTGCACCTGCCTCGCATGGAGGGCCATGGCGATGTCGCTCGAGTTAAGAATGGCCCCGCGTTGGCTGGGCACGGCGCAGAGGCCGTCAGGGATGCGATTGCTGGAACCATCATCCGGCTGCCTGAACAATTGCGGCGTTCCTTGACCTGGGACCAAGGAGCCGAGATGGCGCAACATGCGAGCCTGCGGATCGATACGGGCCTCAGCATCTATTTCTGCGATCCCCATGGCCCATGGCAGCGCGGCACGAACGAGAACACGAATGGCCTCCTCCGTCAGTACTTTCCAAAGGGCACAGACCTCAGCGCTCATAGCGCCGATGAGTTGCAGGCGGTAGCGACAGCTCTGAAGGCCACGCCAAGAAAGCGTTAGATTGGAAAACGCCCGCAGAAGCGCTGGATCGCTTTCTACAATGAGATAAGCTGACACCGATGCGACGACCGGTTGAATCCGCCCTCCAATCCCGGGGCAACTCAACGGAAATCGACACGTGGCTGTTATTCCTTACCACGAGGACGCTTTACCAATTCCCCCGCTTCGACCTTGAACGCCTCGGCGATGCGCCCAAGAACGGTGACGGTCATCGACGCCTGTGAGCGCTCAATCTGCCCGACGTAGCGAGCGCTCAGTCCAACGCGATCCGCCAACTCTTCCTGTGTCCAACCCTTGCCTTGGCGCAGTCGGCGGACGTTGATCGCCACGATCTCCTTCAGGTCGGCCATAGCGCATGGGGGCGCTATCGGCACGATCGTTCCAGGAACGATACTTCCTATTCGTGATCAGTCTTGATACCCTGCGCCTTTAACCCGCGGCGCTGCCAACATGGAAAACCCCGCCCGCACTTTCGCTGTCGCCTCTGACGATGCTCTCGTGCGGCTGATCACAACCGCCCGCAATCGGCTCGTCATTATCGCCCCTGCTCTGACGAAGCCAGTCGCATACGCCCGGCGTTTGGCCGATCTCGGACAACTCGGCATCACGGTGATCCTCGACGCCGACCCCGAGGTCTATCGGCTCGGGTTTGGGGATCAGGAGGCGTTGGAAGCGATCCGTAAGGCGAGTGCTGAAAATTTGTTCGACCTTCGGGAACAACCGGGCGTCCGCATCGGCGTGGTGATCTCCGACGACACGACCATGGTTTACTCGCCGGTATCAAGAAACGTCGAGGCTGATTTCGACCTCAGCGGAGAAACCTAATGCCATCGTTCTAATGGGTAGCGCCACCGACCGCATCGCGACCGCTGCTGGCGCGGATCACAGCGAAGCTGCGCCGAAAGTCGAGCTTGGTGGTAAGGCACTGGAGCCGACCACGGTGCAAGCGATGCAGGCGAACCTGCGGGCGAATCCGCCCAAGCCTTTCGACATCACCCGGAAGATGAACGTCTTCTCGTCGCGGATGCAATCGTCGAATTGTCAGTGTCAAATTATCAGCTTACAACACGACAGATTGCGCTGCCGCCAGAACTCTCGGATGTTGTTGACGAGGACTTGAAGAAGCGCATTACCAGCCGAATTCGCGCGCCGTTCGATCGTGTCGGTACACTGCCAATCACGATAGAGTGGGCGGGAAAATCTGAGACGTTAAACGTCGACGATCAGTGGCTGAAAAAGGAGCGAAAGCGGATAGAGGACGAGTACACCTTCCAAATCAATAATTTCGGCCGTGCCATTCTGTCCGAAGATCGACCTGCCTTCGATGAAGCGACGAACCAGTTTCAAATCGTCATCGAGAAATATCAGGCGGCGGTACGCGAGAAACTTACCGAATCCAAGGCGGACTTTGAAAAGCGCATCATCGATGAGTTCGGGCCGAAATGGGACGCGAGACCGCCTGCACGTGTGACGGCACGGCTCACAAGATATGGGACCGAGGCAACAATGGCGAATATTAGATCCGAACTCAGGCGGTTGGCAGTTAAAATCTTTGACGACGCCATTTCCTTCGACGACCCCAGGGTTAGAGTTTTGTACAAGAACGTTGCCCCGGAGAACATCAGTGACCCTGCATTTTCTCATAACTTGAGAAACCACATGGACCGCAGGGGCGTGCCGCAGAATATCATCGATTCGTTGTTCGAATCCGGCCACGCAGCCCCTGAGAAGGGCGCTTTCCTGGGTCGATGAGGATATGTGGCGTCTATCTCACCCCCGCCGCCTCGAGCGCCCGATAAACGCTCCCCCTACCAATGCTCAACGCGCCGGCGATGTCGGTCACCGTGCGTCCCTCCTTGAACAGCTTGACCGCATCGTCCGCCTTGAGCCGCGCCGAGGGCCTACGTCCAAGGTAGCGCTTCTCGGCTTTCGCCTTCGCGATCCCCTCGCGCTGCCGCTCAAGCATCATTTCGCGCTCGAACTGCGCAAAGCCGGCGAAGATGGTGAGAATAAGCTTGCCAGTCGCGCTCTTGGTGTCGACCGTTTCCCCGCCGAGATTCAGAACGCGGAGGCCAGCCCCGCCATCCTCGGCTGCTTCGAGCCGCTTCACGATCTCCCAAAGGCCGACCGTTGAGCGGGCCAAGCGGTCAACCTTGGTGACGACGAGCGTGTCGCCAGCCCGCACATAATCCAGGGCGCGCTCAAGCTGCGCGCGTTCGGCGATCGATGACACTTGCTCGTAAAATATCTTGGCGCAACCAGCCGCGCGAAGGTCGCGGACCTGAGCCTGAAGCCCAGCTTCCTGTTCAGCCGTCGACGTTCGGGCATACCCGACCAATACGCCATCAGGGTCTGCCATCACGATTCCCCGCCGTACGTCCACAACGCCTAGGCTTATGAGTTGGCACTGTCCAAATGTCAATACCGACCTTCTGGACGAGTGGCGGAGCTGGTCCGGACGTGTCCGATGGAGCGAGGTCTATTGGACGGAGGCGAGCGAGCGTTAATGCGGGAGCCGAAGCGGACAATCGGCACTTCCCGTGCGTCCACCGTCGATTTGGCAAGCGCTTGCGCGAAACGGGGCGCACAATAAGTCCGCTTTCCGCCCTTTGAGACGTTTCATCGCCACCGCCCTCTAGAACGCCCTCGACCCTCTGCCGAACGAACGACTGACTGTCGCCTATCGACGTGAAGCGGACATTGTCGCGAGCGATTGAACGTCGGGATCGACCTCATCCGAGGGCTTCGACTGCGGGCTGCGGGTCGGCTTTCCGTCCAAGTACGTGCCACACCTCCATATCGTCGGCGCCCTTCACCTTGATGGTTCCGCGGGATTCGCAGTCGAATTGGTCCTTGATCAGGTCGTAGGTGCTGCGGGTAATCTGGATGGTCCCGCTCTCGCCGTGCGATTCCATACGGCTCGCCAGATTCACGGCTGCGCCCCATAGATCGTAGATAAACTTCTTGCGGCCGATGACGCCCGCTACCACTGGGCCGGAGTTGACGCCAATGCGGAAGGCTAGCTTCTGGTCTCCGAATGTCCGACTCGCCACCGCCCCTCGCATGTCCAGCGCGAGCTGGGCGATGGCGACTGCGTGGTCCAGTCTCTCCCTTGGCACGCCGGCGGCGACCATGTAGCAGTCGCCGATCGTCTTGATCTTCTCGAGGTCATATTTTTCGACAAGATCGTCGAAGCACTGGAAGACGTCGTTGAGGAGATTGACCACACGCAACGGGGTCATCGCCGCGGCTATCGGAGTGAAGCCAACGACATCGGCGAAGAGGACGCTGGCGGACTTGTAATGCGCAGCGATGGCGCTCCGGTCGGTTTTGAGCGCTTCCGAGATTTCCTTCGGCAGGATATTGAGTAAAAGCGTCTCCGAGCGTTCCTGAAAGAAGTTCCGCTGTCCGACGAAATAGTAGAGCAGCGCGAAGACGATGGCGATCACGCTGCCGAGGTTCAGCACGAAGAACCAGGTAACGAACGCCTCGGGCAGTCCGGACGGGGCGAGATAGGGCTGAAGAATGGCGCTCGAGATCAGGAGCAGGACGAACCCCACAATCCAGAGCAGGGTCTGGCGCAGATCCTCGACCAGTAGCGAGACGAGAGGACAGAGCGCCGCCCAGATGATCACGACGCTCGATTGCTTGAAACCGCCCAGGCTCATCATCACGACCCAAGGCAGCACCAGGGTCATCAGAAGCTGGGTGGAGCGGTAGAGGCGGAAGTTGCGGGTCCGCCCAAGCAAAGCTGTGTTAATCGGGGTAATGACCGAATACACCGCAGGCGCCGAGGCGGCGAGGGGTGCCCCCGCTGCGAAGTAGGTCACCGACCAGAGGACGGTCAACGGAAGCGTTCCGACGCTCAGGAGGACGAGCAGCCGCCTTCGCAACGCTGCGTCGCTGCTCTCAAGTTGGTCGGCGCCGACCCGCCCAGCCAGTACGACCAGCCCAGCGGCAGCACCGGTCGCCCAGCTCAGCCGATGGATACCCGGCGCCCCGTCCCTCTCCATCTGCGCTCTCAGGCGGGCCAATGTCGATAGCGAACTGGCGCGCGGCTTCAACGTACTCCGCGCTGAACGCCTTGTCGTCAAACTCGCACGACCTTCCCACGCTCGGATACTTCGTTTCGATGCGGCCGAAGGGCTCTAGTTTGTGCTAGAAGTCCGACCCATTCGCGACGCCCTCGCGTAATGTCCGCTGTTGACGCAAACGCGACGCCCGTATCCGTCCGGAGTCGACGTGAAGCGGACATAGTGTCTTTGGGATCGGCTGGAGCCTTCTCAGTCAGCCCGCGCAACGCGGATAAATCACGTCGCTGTAGCTCATGCCCTGGTTGGCGACGTAAAACCAGACAGCCGCATCCTTCTGTCTGGACGAGAATCAGCCTTTACGCGCCGCCGCACATGTGTTCGCTGTCGCCGAGATTCCACCACCGATGATTGCGCAAGTCGAGGGCAACATATTCACGCCCACGTCCATCCCCTTTTGGGCAGTGCAGCGGGATCGAAACCAAGCATAGTTTGATAGGGTCGCCGACGCGAGAAGCGACGATGTTGTCCTCATATGTCTTTTGCTGCCAATAATCGCTGTAACCGGGTTGGTCCTTGTCGGGATTCTCCCCCAACTGATACTGGACCCCGTAAACGCCGTTTTCGTATTCAACGGCCGCTCCGCTTTCTCGCAGGGACCTGCCTTCCAATCTCCCCTGGATGGATTTGATCCGCGTCATTACGCAATCAGTCGGCTTGTCGAGCCCGCGGATATGGCCGTCCTGAGCGCGGGCCTGACCCACGATCGTAGCGAGAACCAGGACAAGAATGGGCATTTTCATTGTGGGTCCCCACGCGTCCGCCGCCCAAACTGCCCTCGCCTATATCGCGTTTAGGTAACACCGTGGACCACGACGCCATTTGCTATATAGTTGGCGGCGGTCCTCGAACTACGGGACATGGCGCTGCCGATCGCGCAACGAATTAGGTTCACCATGCCGCGGGTCGTCAAGCGTTCAGCCTCGCAAGCCGTCAAATCGGGCCCAGGACGCACCGCTTCCACAGTTCGTCCCTCCCCAGTTTCACTGCTGGTCGAGAAGCCGCGTCGGGGCCGCAGACCACTGGCGAGGTGGTGACGATGCGGTCTGAGGCTGAGGAACACCTAGCGATCCCTCCCCACCGGTGTCATTCTCCGCCCGCGGGTTTCAGCGGGGAAGCAATGAACCCCAAGGTGCCCCGGACTGGCGGCTAGTCTGGCTACTTCTCGGGGTGGTTGTCGGCTTGCTTGGACTAATCGTGATTGCGGTCGTTGCCAAGCGGTACTTTTGAGCGATCGCTGATAAAGCGGCGGCGAGTACATGAACGGGGATCAACCTGGGGTCAGGCTGAATGCGAAAAGCAAATCGGCTACACAGGAGGCAAGATGAAAATCTGGCAATCGGCGGTGATCGCGATGCCCCTTATGCTGACGGGCTTAACACCCGCGGGGGCCGCCTGCAGTTTCAGTCCCTACAGTTTCTTTCCTGATCGGAACGACCAGGTGCAAATCCAGGTGACGACCGACTCGGGAGAATCCTGTGCCATGGCGTTCAAGGAAGGGCCTGGCTATAAATTCACCAGCGCCTCGTTCCTGAAGCCGCCCCCTCACGGCGTGTTGGCCAAGACCGGCGCGACCAAATTCGTGTATCTGCCGCTCACGGGCTACAAGGGCCATGATAGCTACGCGATCAAGGTCTGCGCTATCGTGCAGGGACGCAGCGGCTGTTCGTCCCTCACCTATGTGGTGGATGTGCGATAACGCCGACGGCCCCGGTGCGCTCTGCGTTAATTCACTACACGTTAGGTTCGTCAACTTGGCGAGCGCAGGACGGGGAGAAGGGCGCTCACTTCCCTGTCAGCGCCGCGATGATTGCTGCCGCCTGGGCTTCAGCGGCCTTGAACGCGGGCGTGCCCTTGACCTTGCCGGCGAAACACGCGCAGACGGCGGCGGCGGCTTCGTTGCGGAGTTTTTCCACCTGGTCCAACAGCTTCTTGTTCTTGCCGCCGCCTTTCATAAAGGCCCCGTCGGCTGCGTCGGCTTTCTTCGTCGCGTCCGCGCCCGCCGCGTCGCAGCCGGGAATCGGCGGGACGGAGGTCGCGAGCTTTTCGCTGACGATGAAGACGCGTCCGCCTTGTTCGAGCGCGACGAAAATCCGATCCGGCGTGCCGGGGACTAGCGGCCCATTGCCGATTAGCGACAGCATGGCGTGCGCGAACTTCACTCCCGGCGGGGCAGCGACGGGAATTTCTCCAAAATTCGCAGCGGCGGAATCCGAATTGACGGCTTGCGCGTAGAAATTTTCCGTCTTCACCGCCGCGGCGGCGGAGGTTGGAATGTCCTCTATCGACCGCCCTTTGGGGCGGCCGAGGAGCCATTTGTCGAGCAGGCTGTCGGTCGTGACGACAATGCTTTTGGCGCTTTCGCCCTCGCCATAGACGAGGCCGTCGAGCATGCCGAAGCCTATATCGTCCGGGAATAGCGAGACGAGGTTGAGTTTGCCCTCGGCGGGGAAGCCCGACGCCGAGAAGGGCCCGACCATGGCTTTGAGCCGCAGCTCGAGATCCCTAACGGCCATGTCCTGCCGAGCGAAGGCTGCTTTTTCGTCCTTGGCGCTCGCGGTCGTCTTGAACGACGCGATGTAGCGATCGCGCGCCGCGAGATAGGCGTCCTCGGGCGAAACGGCCGCGGCGGCAATTGGCGGCAGCAGCAGGGCCATGAGCACGAGTGCTTTCATGGGGTGGTTCTTGGAGCAGCTGCCCTCCGCGGTGCGCCTGACCACGCGACCATAATGCACGGCGACGGTCGGATCGATCAGATCGCTGCGCAGCGCGCGCAGTCTCGCCAGGGTTCGATCTTCGTCCACGCCCGCGAGCCGGCTATAGCCGACCACATCCGAGACTAGGATCGCCGCAATCTTCCGGGTTTCGGACATGGCGCGCCCTCACGCGTCATGCAGAATAGCACAAGAAAGGCTTGAGCCGCTCATCTACCTATCGGAAGCGGTCCGGCAACAGAAAGTAAGCCCAAGACGGCGGTGAGACGGCGCTTAAGGTCGATTTGACCAGTGCGCGAAGGCGTCGCGAACGGCCGCTATTTGCGCACACCGGACGGCTCGAATTGACGTTAGGCTGCCATCGCTGACGGCGGCACCCGTCGCGGTCGGGAGGATTTTGACCGTGCGCCCCATCTGCACGAGCAAGTTTTCAACGGCCGAAAGGACTGATCGAAATTGATGGATGGTTGAACTGCACGTAGTGCCGGAGTAGGCACCGGGTTGAGGCGTAAACCTCCTCCGAGCAAAGTTAGGCCCCCGATTTAAATCAGCTCACGTTCGAGAACCCAGTTTTCTCCTGCTACGCGCTCGTCGCCGCTCTGCTGATTGTGAAGATGATGTCGCAGGGGTGGATCACGGTGTTCCGCATGTTCAAGGTCAACGGCGGCTTCCGCTACCCGGAGGACGCGAGAAAATCATTGGCGAACCCAGATCCTAGCCCCGGGCAACTGCTGCCAAACGAGTACGTCGAGCGCTCGCGACGCATGCATGCGAACGACGTCGAGAACATCCCGCTGTTTCTGGTCGCCGGTCTACTCTATGTGTGCACCTCTCCGAGCCTTTGGCTAGCGGTCGGTCTGTTCGGCACTTACGTAGTCTCGCGCCTCGGCCACTTCCTCGTCTTGCTAACGCAACGGTCGCATGAGGTCCGCGCGCTTTTCTGGACGATCGGGTCTTTCGTAGTTTACCTTATGGCCGGCGCCATCATTTGGCATGCGTTGGCGCGCTGAAGCCGTTCGCGTATCCTGGCATCAAGGATCGCTGCATTTAGTAGTCGCTAGACAGGCTTCGCCCTCGAGGCCGAACACCGGCCTCCGACCATCGATGCCGCGAAGATCGAAATTGCCCACGGGCGCGAATTTGCCCGGGCAATGCTCCGCGAACTCATCGGACGCCAGAATCGTCCGTTCCAGTTGGCTGCAAAGCTTCTCTATGCGAGCCGCGAGGTTCACGGCCGGCCCGATGCAGGTAAAATCCAGCCGATTCCCTCCGCCTATGTTTCCGTACATGACTTGGCCGAGATGGAGCGCTAACCCGAAGCGGACGTCTTCGGCGCGGTCATCGCCGGATGATCCGAATCGGGTCGCGACGGTCGAGCTGGCTTCGATGGCCGCGGCGAGCGCGGCTTCGCAGACAGAGGAAGTTTGCGCCCGATCTCCGACGATGGGAAAAATGGCCAGCAGTCCATCGCCCATGAACTTTAAAATCTCTCCGCCGCGCTTGAGGATTGCCGGTGTCTGGCAGTCGAAAAAGCGGTTGATGAGGTCGACCAGCCTCTGCGGCGACAATCGCTCGGATAAAGCAGTGAAGCCCCGCATGTCCGAAAGCCAGATGCACGCATTTATCGCTTCGGTGTGACCACGCCGGATCTGTCCGCTGAGGATGCGTGAACCTCCCTGGTTGCCGACGTAAATGTCCAGAAAATCGGTCGCTAACCGTCGCAGCGTCGAGATCTCGATCATTCGCGCGAGCGGATTCAGGATGGCGTCCAATCCCGCGATCTCAGCGTCGCTGAATCCGCCTGGTTGACGGGTCGCCCAACTGGCGGCGTGAATGGAGCCGTCGGTGAATAGAAGCGGCGTAACCAAATAGTCGGTTGCGCCTTCCGCCAGGAGCTCGTTGACGACCGTGAGATCGGTCCGGGGTCCTCTTCGGCGAGCCGCAACCGGATCCTGGCGCCGGTATCGATTACGCGCCTCACCGGGCTGCGACGAAAGTCCGGCGTCTCGAAAGCTTCGAAAGAGCCAACGCTCACATCCACCGGGCGCTCCGGCTCCCATAGGTAGCGCCGACCCATGATTTGAGGATGCAGGGCCAGCACAAATACGCCAACTCGCGATAACGATATCCCATAGCCGCCGAGTCGATCGCACAATTGACCCACCATGTCCTTTGCATCTGGAGCGGAGCGAGCCCCTGCGGCGAGCCAATCGCCTATCGCCTTGGTGTCACATTTCATCATTAAAAGATCCCCTTGGACCCGGGCATTCGGAGATGAGCAGAGCGCACATTAGCGCATTGAAGTGGATCTTCGGCCAATGACCGCCGCAAGCCGCTCACTCGCTACGGCGCTACGAAGAGCGCGCTTCGCAAGCGGCTTGCTCCCGCAGAGCGACACCACCGGGCGGGACACGACCCCGGACACAAAGGTCGGAACCTTCACCCAGGCGCTCTACGACGAAGCGAAGAAGGACGGCTGGTTCGTCATCAGTATGAAGGGCGACTGAAAGCGCATCTTCGCGTTCGAGTAGCGAATCACTCCTCAGGGTCGATTGGACTCTTTCGCGGTGCTTTCGCCGAATGTCCGCTATTTGCGCAAACGCGACGTCCGTACCCGTCCGGAGTCGACGTGAACCGGACATTGCTGATCTCGGCCAGGAACGTCGCAGGTGGGCGGAAAGCGGCCCCTTGGCCGAAGGCTTCGCCCCCGATCATATTTCCGCCCGCCCCGTCCGAGAGGCGATCGCTGTGCCTACCCGACGCCGTTTATCCGAGCTGCGCCAACGCGGCGTCGATCTTTTGCAGCAGCTTCTCCGCGCCCTGATCTTCGGCCGCGGCCCGGGCTTTGTCGAAGTAGCCTTTCGCCTCCGCGCGCTTATTCTTCATCGCGGCCAATGCGCCGAGGTTGAAATTAATGGTCGCCCATACGACGCCGCGGTCGCTCAAGTGTCGGCTCGAGGCCGCTTGCCGAAGCAACGCCAGAGCGCGGCGGGCGCCGAACAGCTTGATCCAAATCAAGGTCCGGAAATTCTTGCGGAGAAAGCCCGGCGGCGGTTTTTCCTTGCTGGTCAGAACCTGGACGTAGAAGCTGGCAAGTTGGACTCGCAAATAGTTCGAGAACCAAGCCTCTTCGGCTTTCGCGTATCGGTCGATTTCCCGCTCGATCACGCGAATGCCCTCGGCAAACTCGCCGGATAACAATAGCGCCTGACCTCGTGGCCAATGAAGTCTGTTGAAGTTCACTCCCGACCGCTCATACTCCAAATTGAGAGTGTCAAGTTGCAAGAGGGAGTCGTCGAAGCGCCCTAGAGCAATACCAGCACAAGCCTTCGTCAATGCGCCCCAGCGTTGTTCATTGGGCGTCACGGCAAAGCGGACACAATCTTCAGCGCGGGCAAGCGCGGCCTCCGGCGCTTCGTAACCCAGTTCTGTCAAGCTGAGAGTGAAGTTGGCGAGGCCAATCGCTCTTGGATCACCTCGCTGTTCTCCCCACTGCATGAACTGCAACGCGGCCTCACGCGCCTCCTTGAATAGCCCGTGCAGGAGATATTGTTGTCCGACCATCCAGGAGCTGAAGTTGCGGATGTAGTTGTCGCCATACCGTAGGCTATCCTCCATCATCTCGGCCGACATTCGTTCGCTGGTGTCGGGCGCGTCGAGCCCCATGGTTGACCTGATAAGCAGCAAGCCATACTTGGCGTAGGCTCTGGCTCGGCCGGCCCCCAAGCGTTCGGCTATCGCATGCGCCTCGGCCATCAATCGGTGTGACCCGTGCAAATCCTCGAGATTCAGGAAGGTCAAAAGCCCGTGATAATATAGCGCCTTTACGAGATCGGGACTCTCGCCCGCTTTCCTCATCAGCGGTAGATACTTTTCCGTAACGCGGCCGAAGTCACGATAGTCGCTCTCCAGAACGAACGCTTCGAGCAGCCGAACGACTACTGCCGCGACCGCCTCGGAACTGGCGCAGGCATCGTGGTCGTCGAAGATCTTCAAAGCGTGCCGATAGTTTTTCTCGGCTTCCTGGAGCGCATAGATATCCAGGCTCTTGTCGCCGGCCATGGCGAGATAAATGAACGCCTTATCGACGCGAGAGGTCTCCGAGAAATGATGCGCAAGCGTCTCGGCGATCTCCATCAGTCGATTGCCGCTGCGTCCCTGCAACTCCTCGGCGACCCTGAGATGCATCGCGGCGCGCGGGCCGCTTAAGAGGCCGTTGTAAAGCGCGTCCCTGACCAGCGAATGCTTAAAGGCATAGTCGCTGGAGCCCTCGACGCGACGAATGAGGTCGAACGCCTCCATGGCCGCGAAGGACGTTTGGGCGGTTTCGCTTGCGCCGCCAACCACAGCGACCAGATCGGGGTCGAACCGCCGGCCGACCACCGCCGCCGCCTGGAGCAAGTTTCGATCGGCCGGGGCGAGCCGGTCAACGCGCGAAGCGAGCAGCGACTGCACGCTTTCCGGCAACGCGGCAGCGACCGCCGTCGGATCGAAATCCAAGCCGGCAGCGGTGGGACGGACAATGCCGCGCTCGATCAAAAAGCTCGCGATCTCTTCGGCGAACAGGGCATTGCCTTCCGCCTTCGCCGCGATCAGCTTTGCCAGCGCCTCCGGCAATGAGTCGACGCCGAGCCGCGCTTGAGCGATCCGCGAAGTTTCCCGAACGGACAACGGCTCCATCGATAAGCGCGCTAGGCGCGGGAGCCCCGCCCAAGGCGGATCATATTCCGGTCGGCGCGTGTGCAGGATCAGTAGGCGGAACTCCTCCATGGCGACGGTCTTCGCCAGCAGGTCCTCGGACGCGCCGTCGAGCCAATGCAGGTCCTCGAACACCAGGATCAACGGCGTGAGCCGACTGCGCGCCTGCACGAGCGTTTGCAGCAATTCGCGCGTGCGCAAACCGATCAGAACGCCGTCCAGACCGGCCAAAGCGCCCTCTGGCGCCTTGAGGCCGAGCATGTTGAGCAGCAGGGCTAGATTTTCTGGGGAGCGCAGGCCGAGACCTTGGAGACCTTCGTCGAGTTTGCGGGCGACAACGGCTTCCGAATCTCCGGGTCCCAGCCGGAAGGCGCCACGCACGATCTCGATGAAAGCCCGGAAGGGCGTTTGCTGGCCGTCGGGCGTGCAGCTCCCCACCAGGACCCACGCGCGCTCCTTGACGATCTGTCCGAGGAATTCGTGCACGAGCCGCGATTTGCCGATGCCGGGATCTCCGACGATGTCGAAGATCTGGACGCCGGAGCGGATCGCGTCGAATCCGCGCTCCAGCTTCTCCAGCTCGGGGTCGCGCCCGACAAACTTAGTGAGGCCGCGGTGGAGTTTGGCGCCGAAGCGCGTCGCTCCCTCGCGGATCGCGTCGAGCCGATAGGCTTTCTGCGACTCGGATTTGCCTTTGATGTCGTGCGCGCCGAAGAAGGTGGTCTCGACCAGCCCCTCCACGAGACGATGTGTCGCCTCACTCATGACAGCGGAACCGGGTTCGGCCAAGGCCTGAAGGCGCGACGCGACGTTGACGGTATCGCCCATGACCGTCACTCCGCCGTCAGGGCCGCCTTGCACCTGGCCGACGATGGCCGGTCCGGTGTTGAGGCCGATCCGAAATTGCGGCCGTGTCCCGTGCCCGGCTTCGAGATCGTCGCCGCCGACTCGTAGCTTGGCGAGAATCGCCAGCGCCGCCCGGCATGCGCGAAACGGCGCGTCCTCATGCGCGACGGGCGCGCCGAAGACCGCCATGATCCCGTCACCGGTGAAGCCCTGCACGGCGCCGCCCTGATCGCGCACCGCGCCTTCCATCAAAGTCGCCAGGCTTCGCATAAGCGAGAAGGCAGCCTCATCCCCCGACCGTTCCGAAAATGTCGTGAAGCCGACCATGTCGGCGAAAAGGACAGTGACTTGCCGGCGTTCCGCCTCCACCCGCATTCTCCGCTGACCGGGATGCAACAGCGTAGCATACCCGAGTCAACATCCGACGTCGGCGAAGCGAAGGGCCGCATTCAAATTGACCGTGGTTCGGGGGGCCTCTACTTGTGTGTTGGGGCAACGGACCGCATTGGGTCCGATTTGGCCAGTTCGCCAGCCGGTCCAGGAATGTCCGGTATTTGCGCAAAGCTGACTGGGAGTGAGGCACGCTGTTCGCCTGCTTTGGGTCGGTTCGCGACGTTGAATCGGTTGCGACGAACTTACGCTTTGGGTCAACTCCGGCCAATCCGGCTGGGCGGGGAACAGCGGAGCTGCGCAAATAAAGAACAGATCGCTAGACATGCGGCGCAGAATATCGTGAGCGTCCGCATTTTGAGCCCCGAGTCGAGAATGTCTCGACGGTGAGCAGAGTCTCTTACTACCAGCGCTCTTTATACGGATTGTAATCGTAAGCATCGGTGGAGCGGTGATATGGGTCCAGCTCACGATAGGGATTGTACTCCTCCTCCTCAACTTGATGGCTGTAGCGCGGTCTGCAATCCGGAACCGCCACCGGTTGGGCGAACGTGAGGATAAGCGCGTCGAATTCGTCGGGCGAGAAGCCGATGCGCGCCTTGAGGTCCGCCTTCGGCTCGAGCAACAGCTTGTCGCCATGAAACGAATAGGTCGTCTGCGTCAGCGCGGTGAGTAGGTTGGCGCTCTCGGGAAGCGCTCCGCCGCGTCTGATCCATTGCACGCACTCAAACGCCATTTCTGCGCGCTTGTTGAAATACCTGCTGTCGTTGGACCTCGCTGCGAAGCCGACGCCGATTGGCGACCGGCCGAGCCGCCTCAGCCCGTCGATCCAGCCAGCCCCGAAGCCGCCCGTGTCGTCGATGAAAACGGCGTGCGCGCCGAACTCATTCCAAGCCCGCACGACAAGCCCCGCTCCATAGGTCGAATCGAGATTGCGATAGGTCTCGAACTGGAAGGCTTGTAGCCCTTGGCGGAACGCGAGCGCGCTCTCGTCGTTGCCGAAACGAGCGACGTCGACGCCAATGATCTTAGCCGCGTTGCCGATCTCACCCGCACTGTAGCAACGCTTCATTGCCGCCGATACTTCGTCCGGCCCGATGAGGGCGTTGAGAGAGGCGGGCGGAAACTCGCCGAACACGCGCACTTTGACCCACGGGTTGTGCCGTCCATAGGTCGCAATCTGTTGCCGAGCGTGCTCGACGGAAACGCGCGTCGTCCGTTTTGGATCGTCCGGGTCGGCAGTGATCTCGATGACGCGCCAGAAGCGACGGGCCTTCGTGCAAGCGGCGTAGAGCGGCCCGGACAGGTGCGTCGGGTTTCCCGCTTGAACGATATGCGCCTCGGTCGGATCGCCGGCGAAGATCGACGCGCACACTGGCATGATGGCGTCGGGATAGGCGCCGGATTCATCCAGGAGCCACATGACGTATTTCGCGTGCAAGCCGGCGAGAGCATTGCCGATCTGCTCGGCATTGGCGTCTTGCGCCCAGGTGCGCGCTTCGAGCCGCCAAGTCTGCGGGTGATCCTTCGCGAAGACTTCTGTCTTCGTCATGGTAAAGAGGGCGCGCAAGATTGCGGCTCGAGGCGCAGCGTACCAACGGGCAAGCTCGGTCCAAAGGTTCGCGCGGAGGTTCGCTGCGTTGACCGACGTGGCGCCGATCATCGGATGGGGCCGCGTCAGCAGGAAATTCCAGCCGAGCCACGCGAGGAGGGACACGAACGCGCTACGCCCATGGCGCGGAGCCGGCACTCGCGACCACCACGAAATCCCACTCGTCGAACTTGCAAGCCTCGCCAAACCGCTCGTGGCGGCATCCTTGGATGATGAGACCGTCATAAGAACCATGCAAGAAAAACTGCACCTAGCGCGGCTCACCACACCGACCCGCGAACAACTCCAACGTGCGGTTGAGAGGGCGGGAATTATCGCCTGACGTCCCAGGCGACGTGGCGCAACGGCCATCGCGCCAAGCCCCGCCAACGGGGTGCATCAGATACCGATCTTGGCCCTCCGGAATCCGCGCTGCTGCGAGCCCACGCACCCAGGTGGAGATGGCACCGGCGGCAGCATTAAAGGGCACGCCTGCCTTTTGGCAACGCCTAGAAAAGCCAAGCGTGCCCAATTGTGACATTCGCAACCATTCGGCTTCGGCCTTCGCGTTTCGCACGGGCAATGCCCTCACGGGGGCGCTCAAGCATCATCTCGCGTTCGAATTGGGCCACGGAGCCGCTGACATCGAGCATAATTAACGCGCTCTATTTGAACAAAAGATAACCACTGGGATTTCCGGGCAAGTCCCAGTGGAAACCTGCCTCCGCAAGCACCGAAAGGAGGTTGACTGCCACCACAGCCGCCAGACTGACTGCCGTAAACCGTGTGAGCGGCCCCGGGATATGGGAGTCCTCGATCCAATTCGCCGCGATGAGCAAGGCGGCGCTGGCTGCGACCTGACATACGAATGCAACGAAACACCAAGTATAAAGGTGCAGACCAAACAAAGGGGACCCGAAGCCTGGGTCGTTTGGCAAGATATGCAATAGGATTTGCCGACCAGAGGCCACGCCTCCGAGCAACGCTGCGACGATTGCCATCCCCTGGCCCACCGCCGCCACGCCCGGCGTTAGACCGGAAGTATACGCGCGGAGCAAGATGTGCAGCGGACCAAGTGCGACAAGCATAAGAGCCACACGTTGCACGAGGCACAGCGGACACGGCGGCTCCCCTCGCCAAAATTGGACCGCAAGCGCGGCGGCTTGGATACCAACTATGATCCAGACGTTAAGGGTGACTGCGAGTAAAAATGGCCGCGCCATTGCTAAAAGCTCAACGTGAGCGGGGTGGTCATGTCGCCAATGAGGTACGCGAGCGTGAAAGTTGCAGTGATGAGAAACAATGGCAGTTCCAACGCATGTCTGCGCCAGCACGCGAGCTGCGTCAGGGCGACCAGCAGCATCAGAACGGCGAAAATCATAGGCCGCAACCCACCCAACTCAGTCAGCAAGGACGCGATCACCGCTCTCGTCCAAGGTTACCCTTCCCAAGATCTCGATGCCAGGTCGCTGACACGTCGTTACCATGAAAGGTCTTCCCCGAGAAAGGTTGCTCTGACGTATAGACGGCGACGAACCAATTGGACGCCATCGGCTCGAACAAACGATTTCTGCTGAGAAACGCTCGATAATCAAAATTTGTTATGGGATCGCGAAGAGGATCAAAATCGATACGTTTCTCTTGCTCGAATAAGTAGATCCCATAGCGGTCAGAGACAACCGGAATGTGAGGATAACGATAAGCTTGCAAGATAGCCACCCCGCCTGGTGAAGGCGAGCCACCGTCGGCTCCACTTGCCGCGCCTAACTGATTGGCCAGCTCGGCGGCAGCGGGCGCGGCTTGCTGACTTTCCGAATAGCCTGGCCCGCGAAGCACCTCACCGGGAATGTTGCCTATGACCCAATGCCGAACAGGCGCATTTTCCCCTGGTAATACTCGATCGGGCCAGGAGCCCAGGGCGTCCCCGTCAAAATCGAGCATCATTAGGGTGTAAAGCTGGCCCGGTTTGGCTTGTGAAAAACGTACGAGAGGCGAATCCAGTATATCAGTCGCAAGAAAGAGGTTACCTCTACTAACTGCGCCGCTGTAGTGGTCTCCGGCAATCCTGAAAGTTACTTCAAGCGGAGGTACGGAGGAAACATAACTTAGGTCCCTAAGTGTTTCTGGCGCAATTTCGCCGAGATCCTGGATTGTCGCTAGAGCGTCTCCGTCTGCCTTGGCGACAAACATATTCATGATGCTGTGATGATTCCTCGCAATGGTGACGGTACCTGTTGGAGTGTCGAAAGACAGCCCTTCGAGCGCATCGACAACCGCCTCCTTGTCCACCTTCCCCGCTCTCTCGAGCGCAGCTTTGATAGCCATGACCGCATTGTAATGGGTAAGGACATAGTTGGATATGACAGCGTTAGCGCCGGCGTGGTTCCTTGCGGCCTCAACAAAAGCGCGCGCTTTTGTTTTATCACTTGTAGCTACAAAAGGCACAACGACATATGTGTTCTCTGCTTTGCCCTGAAAAAGCGGAAGATCGGTCTCCGACAGCCCGATAAAAGCCACTGCGACCCTCTTGAACAATCCATGATTACCTGCCTGATGAATAAATTGCTCAAGCCCATCTCCCTTCCAGGCAAGCAGCAATACTTTTGCCTTACTGTCCAATACACGTGTGATTAGCGGGGTGTAGTCTTTGTCTTGACCAAGCGTATATTCCTCCCCAACTATTTTGACGCCAATGTTCGCCAACGCCGAGACTGCTGCATCAAACATCTTATGCGGCCAGACGCGATCAGCTCCCAGTAAATAGAAGGTCTCACCGAATGTCTGCCGCATATATAGCAGCAACTGGCCTAAATCCTGATTGGGCACGGCGCCCAATGCGAAAAAGTAACGGCCAAACTGCCCTCCTTCATAGTTCGTGGCGTAAAGAAGCGGTGTTTTCTCAGCTTGTATCGTAGGTACGACGGCGTTCAAATTTTGAGAGGTAATTGGACCAATTACCGCCAGGACCTGATCGTCCTCGAGCAGCTTGTGCAACCCGTCGAGAGCGATACGCGGGCGCGTTCCATCGTCCGCGTAAATGATCTGCAGCGGGCGCCCCAGGATACCGCCTTTGGAATTTATCTCTTGCGCAGCAAGATCGATGCCCAGCTTTGCTTGTTCTCCGTACAACTCGACCCCGCCCGAAAACGACAGCAAGGCGCCGATTTTAATTGGCGTGCCAGAACCAACCTCGAGAGACAAATCGCGGCTACGCTGCACCGTCTGCGCCGACGCGGGCAGGCCGAGAAGGGAGGCCAAGGCTAGCGCACGCATAAACTTGGTTAAGTATGAGGTCGCTTTCCGTTCCATGGTCCTTGCGCTCCGTCCGCATGCACTCGCGCTCCGTTCAGGCCGCGGGCCTTTTATAAAGTGACGCAACCGCGATGTCCGTACAAGTCGCGCGTTATATTTGATAATACATATTGCACGGCCTTAAAAACCGTGCATAGAAACACGTAAGGAAGCTGGGGAGCGTCCAATATGAGTCGTGCCGGCCACACGCTGCGCGTCATTTCGCGGCGCGAATTCGTCCGGGCTGGCGTCGCTAGCGGAATTGCCCTCAATCTCACACGCTTGGCAGTCGCCCAGGAGCCGGCCTTCGCGACGCGCGAATCGCTGCCTGGACGCGGCTCGTGGAATCCTGCCTCGACACATGCAGGCCGGATCGACGGCGTTGCAAAGGTCACTGGGGCCAAACTCTACGCATCCGATTTTCGCGCTGCGGATATGCCTGGGTGGCCGTCGCACACTTCGCATGCCCTGTTGCTTCGGTCCACCGACGCGACGCATGTCTACAATGGCCTCGATTTGTCGCTGCTCAGCGGGGCGCTGAAGCCAGCCGCAATCATGACGGCGGACGATCTCGCGCGCATAGGAACCCGGGTTCCTGCGTTCTATGCGGGCGATCTCTTCTGTCCTGTCGGCAAGACCCCGCTCTATCTCGGTCAGCCGATCGCACTCTTGGTATTCGAAGATTTTGATACGTTCGATCAGGCGCGCCTCGTGCTGCGCGGGGCGGCCTTCGCCAAGTTCGGGGAGGAGACCGGCCCGGTGGAGGCGCCCAACTACGCGGCATTTCGTTTTACTCGCCTGGGAGGTCCGACGCCGGAGGCCGCCGACATCTACTCACCGGTCAAGAATGGCTGGGTCAGCCCTGGGAAGTTCCAGAAGGCTCAGAACACTGAGATTCCGATCTGGCCGCGACTGCCGATCCCGACCGGGGAGGGCTATGCCAAAGCCGCAGATGTCGGCGCGAAAATACGAGAGGAATTGGCGTCAAACGACCCGTCGCTTCTGGTGCTGGAGCGTCAATTCGACACCCAGTCAGTTGATCCGATGTTTCTCGAGCCGGAAAGCGGGCTTGGGTGGTACGCCTCGGGCGGTAAGACGCTCGCGCTCGTGGTCGGCGTGCAGTCGCCTTATGAAGTCGCGGAATCGGTCGCCTTCCTGCTCGGTGAAGCGACCGGGAGTTTCCGTCCGGCGCACATCGACATGAACGTCGCCTATTGTGGCGGCGGGTTCGGCGGCCGCGACCACACGCCATTCCCGCTGTACGTCGCGTTGGCGGCGATCGCCTTTCCCGATCGTCCGGTTCGACTCGCCAACAACCGCTTCGACCAGTTTCAGTCCGGAATCAAGCGGCACGCCTTCAACATAAAGACCCGGATCGGGATCGATCGGGCAACAGGCAAGATCGTTGGATTCGCTGCTGACCACGCGTCGGACGGCGGCGGCCTCGCCAATTTTTCAGCCAATGTGGCAACCGTCGCCGCGAACGCCGCGCTTGGCGCTTACTATGCCCCGAAAAGCGACGTCACAACGTATTGCTTCCACTCGCGCGGCGTCACTGCAGGGTCGATGCGCTGCTACGGGACGGTGCAGACTATGACCCCTCTCGAGGTGATGGTCGATGAGATCTGCGCGGCGCTTCCACTCGATCCGATCGAGTTTCGGCGGCGCAATGCTCTTCAGGGCGGCTGGAGAACGATGGCCGGCAATCCCTACATCGCCTCGGTACGAACGCCGGAGATCCTCGACAAGCTCGAGGGGCATCCGATCTGGCGCGACCGTGCCGAAGAGAAGGCCCGGGCACCCTCGGGATTCCTCGTCGGCACCGGCGTCGCCTGCGCCGCCAAGGACTACGGCACAGGAGCCGACTGCTCCCTGGGGTCCGTCCAAATCGACACGGACGGAAGGATCACGATTCATTGTGACGCAGTCGAGATGGGGAACGGGATCGGGACGGCGGCAGCCAATCGCGTCGCAGCCTACCTTGGCGGCGTCGCCGACGAGGTCTCGGTGGCTCAAGTCGACGTGTTCGGTCCGCTCGGCCTGGTGACCTCGTTCGACCCCTACACGATCAGCCAGGAGAACCAGGACGCCGAGGCGCGCAATCCGCGCTGGGTCCCGGCGATCAGCTCGGCGACCAGCGCCTCGATCGGCGCACATGTCGGTACGCATGCTGCGGCCGAGGCGGCGCGCGTCATCTTTCGTTTCGGCCTATGGCCTGCCGCGCTCGAATTGTGGGGCCTAGGGCCAACTGATCTCAAGGCCCTGGAATGGGAGAAAGCACGCTGGAAAGACGGCCATCTTGTCATGTCTGGGCTTGCGCTGCTTCCTTTGGCCGCCGTTGCAGCGAAAGCGCACGAACAAAATGGCATCGTTGCAGCGATGGCGCACGGCTTCAATCGCTGGTCGTGGTCGCGCGCGACCTTCGGCTTCGCCGGCGAGCCGTGGACCGTCGATATCGACGCGCTCGCGGTGCGCCGCGCTCGCGGCGAATTCGTCTGTCTCGACCGCAGCTACGTCAACTTCCCGCCGACCGATTTCACCCGGATCGGGACCAGCTACGCCTCGGTATGCGGCACTGCGGTCCGCGTCGCGATTGAGCGCGAGACTGGAGCATTACGGATCGCCAAGGCTTACAGCGTCCTCGAATGCGGTCAGGCCCTGGCGCCCGAGATCGTGCTCGGACAGGCGCAAGGGGGCTTCGCCATGGGCGTCGGCTATGCGCTGCTCGAGAACCTGCCGCTTTACGAGGATGGGCCCGGAAACGGGAAATGGAATCTTGGGCAATATCTCGTGGCGCGAGGTTCCGACCTCCCGCTCCATGACCTCGAGATCGAGATATTGCCGCCTATCGACGAGAACGAGCGGCCGAAAGGGATAGCCGAAGTCGTGATGATCCCCGTGGTCCCGGCCCTGCTCAATGCAATCTTTGACGCGACTGGCCGACGTTTCTGGTCTCTGCCTGTGACCCAGACCATGCTCAAAGAGGCCGCACGGGGAGGAGCGCCGCAATGACCTCGCTCACCGTCACCATCAATGGCCGCGTCGACGGGCCTCGCGAGGTGCGCGATGACCTGACGATGAACGATTTCCTGCGCGAATACCTCGGCATGACCGGCACCAAGTTCGGATGTGGGGCCGCCCAGTGTCTGAGCTGCGCGATCATCGTCGATGATCCCGACGGGACGAGCTATACAAGGCCCACCTGCATCGTGCCCGCGGTGAGCTTCAACGGCAAGTCGGTCCGCACTGTCGAAGGCCATGCGAAGGGCGGCGAGCTTACCAAGTTGCAAAAGGCCTTCATCGCCCGCTTCGCGTTCCAATGCGGCTATTGCACGGCGGGCTTCCTCAATGAGAGTCAGGTCCTGCTCGAGCGGCTCGCGGGAGCGCCGATCGCGCGCGCCGATCTCGAGAAAACGATCGGTGAGGCGCTTGACGGCCATCTATGCCGCTGCACCGGTTACGTCAAATATCACGAGGCGGTGCGGGACGTGATCCTAGCGGATCCCGCGCGATACCTTCGAAGCAGCTGACGATGAAAATCGACTTGAGGATCCCGCTCTTTGTCGTCGCCATAGCCGCTTCAGCGGCTGGGCTGACCGCTGAAGCCGTTTCGAATACGCCTACAGACAGCCTCGCCAGTGTCGAAAGCTTTTCGTCGATCAGCGATCAGGAGACGAAGTCGGCCGCTTATTTCACCGAACTCGGCAAGGTGCTGACCAGTCCGCGGTGCCTCAATTGCCATCCTGCCGGCGATCGCCCGCGCCAGGGCGACGCCGCGCGACCGCATCAGCCGCCGGTCTTCCGAGGCGCAGACGGTTTCGGCCTCCCGGCGCTGCGTTGTCCGATCTGCCATCAGGCGGCGAACTTTGGCGCAGTGCCTGGGAATCCCGATCTGGCATCTCGCGCCCCACGAAATGGCCTGGGAAGGCAAGACCATCGGGGAGATTTGCGCCCAGATCAAGGATCCCGCGCGCAACGGCGATCGTGCGCTCGCAACCCTCGTGGAACATATCGGCGAGGATCACCTGGTCGGGTGGGCGTGGGCGCCCGGCCCCGGGCGGAAACCTGCGCCCGGCACGCAGAAAGAGGCTGGCGCGCTTGTCGCTGCCTGGGTGGAGAGCGGGGCGGCGTGCCCGAAACCATGAGTTTCAACGGGGGGATCATGCGGATCTTTGGAATCGGCATAAGCAGCGGCTTTGCCCTTATGTCGTTTGCGCTCGCCATGACTTCGGTCGGTCATGCTCGTGCCGGCGACGTGCCAGACTATTTCAAGGAGATCGTCGGCGCCGAGACGGCGACCCCGGCCGAGGTCGGCGCCAAGAACATTCTCGCGCTCAACGCGACCATGTTCGACCTCTATGCGAGTGCGGGGCAGATCTTCAAGAAGAACATACTAGCCGAGCACCCGGTCATTCTCGGGCTGTTTTCCGGCGCGGGCGGACGCTTCATCCTCTATCGCCAGGGCCAGGCGCCCATCGAAGCGCCGCCGGTTCCGATCGTCTATCAGCTCCTGAAATCGGTCGGCCATAGCACCATGGCGCTGTCGGAAGTGGTCGTGCCCTACCTCAATAGTCCCAACGATGCGACTTGGCAGAGCGCGCTCACCGCCTACCGGAGCCGCATGCAGTCCGCCCTCGACGGTCTCGACGCGGCGCCCATGCGCGACGACTGGAAGCCGGTGAGCCGCGAAATCCTACGGAACAACATCGCGTTCATGGACGAGGCCCTGAGAACCAACGCGATCTCGCCGGAGGCGCTTCAAGCGTTCGCTAAAAAGCAGGAACCGCTCCTAAAGAAGAACATCGCCTGGGCGGCGCAAACTCAAGTCAAACACTGGATGGATGTCATTGACGGATGGAAGCAGATGCTTGGAGCCGACTGGGCCAAGACCTATGCGGCGAGCAACACCATCTATGTCGCCCGCCAGAACAATGTTCTGTTTAGCGTGCTCGCCCAGTTCTTCCCACCCGATGCGATCAACGATCGGCTGATGTTGATCGAAACCATCTCGTTCACTACAACTCCGGATGACATGCTCGAGGCGCTGACCCGGATCATTGCCGACCGTTCCGTCGGCGCAGCATTTTTCGGCGACTACCATTTGATGGACTACGAACTCATGGGCGGCGACGCGCGCGAGGCGTTGATCGCCGAGGACAAGAAACGCAGCATCGCGGTGAACCTGCCCCCGCAAGTGCCGTTCGGCTCGCATCAATGGCCAACGCTGGTCACGCCGGGACCGGGAGCCAAATCTCTGGCGGACCTCCCATGAGGTAACCCGCAAGCCAACTCGCGACATCGAACCCGCGCCAAAGTCGAACACATCCTTGCATTGGACGAGACTTCGCCTGGCAGATCGAAGTTGTGACAAAATCGCGGTCGAGAAACGATGTGAAGCACATGAGGGCGCGGTTCCATCTGTTGAAATCGCCGAGCGCAGCGGCGTTGCTCAGTTGGCTCACCGCTTCGGCTCTCGCTGAAGCGCCTGCGACCGCCCAGCAGGCAACTCTGGGGATAGCAGGCAACCCCGGCGCGGTGGATGTCGAGCCGGGCACAGGGGAGCTCGGACGGCTCATTGGCTTTGGCCCCGATAGTGGCGTCAGGCTGGGCGGCGTGCTCGTCAGCAACGGAAACTACCTTGCCTCCGGCGGTAACAGTCCGGGCGTGGCCAGCTTCAACAATTTGTTCGTAACGGGCCTCGACGCCGATCTCGACAAGCTCGTCAACTTTCCCGGCGCCACGATTGGCGCATCCTTGCTTCGTTTCGACGGCCAGTCGACGAACCAGCAGGCGGGTGTGGTGACCGGCTACAACAGCTTGCCCGGAGCGCCGCCACTCGATCGCACCGAACTTTATGAGCTCTGGTGGCGACAATCTCTTTTCGCTGACTCTTTTGTTGTGCGGTTCGGAAAGCTGGTTCCGACCAACGATTTCGACAACGTCGTTCGTCCAGTTTCAGTCCAGGACCTTTCCCTAAAAATCCCGGCAGTGAGCGGACTCCTGTACACGCCAATCTTCGTGAATCCAACAATCCTCGGCTTTACACCTGGTTATTATAACTCGGCCTACGGTGTGACCGCCACGCTGACGCCGAGTAAAAACTGGTACCTCTCTCTCGGGACCTACGACGGAAATGGGGCGCGCGGCGTCCAGACCGGTCTGGAGACGCTTCCCACATTCAACGGCTATCGCTTCGAGATTGGCGAGATCGGCGCCGCTTGGCTGCTCGGTCCGCAAGGCCTCCCCGGCGCATTCGCTGTCGGAGCTTGGGACCAGACCGGAGAACTTTCCCTCTCTCTGAAAAGTAGCCCGATGCAAATCATCACGCAGGACGGAGCCCAGGGCGTTTATGGGTTCGCATCGCAACGGTTATGGCGCGACGAGGGGGGCAACGGCGTTTCCGGGTTTGTCCAATTCGGCGCAAACAACTCGCGGACGACATTCTTCGCGAACCGCTATTTCGGCGCCGGAGTTACCGGGTTCGGACTTATCCCGGGAAGACCAGGCGATTCGATCGGGGCCGGGGTCGCTTGGTCGGAACTCAACCAGAACCTGCCGTTCCACCGAAGCGACGAGGTGCTACTTCAGGCATACTACCAGATCCAGGTGAAGAGCGCATTCTATCTCGAACCAGCCGTGACATTATCGACTCCCGGCGATAGGGGCGCTGGTCAACCCGCACTCGCGTTCACTTTGCAATCGACGATCCTTTTTTGACACGAACGGCCGTGACTCCAAGAAACTTTCCAGACCGTCAACGAGTGACTGCTGCTGACGGCCTTGCGGGTAGCGTCTCACTTTGCCGCCTCTTTCCGATGCGCTGAATAGCCGCCCGGCTCACGCCGTATTCCTTCGCAAGAGTGCCAAGAGAGGCACCTTCGGAGCGTCGCCGCAAGACGGTCCGTTGATCCTCTTGGCCTAAGGCTGCGGGCCTGCCTAGCGTCTTCCCCTCAGCCCTGGCCCGGCTCAGGCCTGCTTGCGTCCTCTCGATCAGCAGATCTCGCTCGAACTCAGCCACGGCGTTCAGGACGCCCATTGTCATCTTCCCCGCCGCGCTCGTGAGGTCGACCCCGCCGAGCGCGAGGCAATGCACCCGGACGCCCGTCTTCGCTAGGGCCTCGACCGTGGCTCGCACGTCCATCGCATTGCGGCCCAGACGGTCCAGCTTGGTGACCACAAGCACATCGTTGTCCTCCATCCGATCCAGCAGCTTGGAAAAGCCTGTGCGATTTGCGGTGGCGACCGAACCCGAGACCGTTTCGGCGATTACCCGTTTCAACTCGACCTTAAATCCGGGAGCCTCAATCTCGCGGATTTGGTTGTCTGTGGTCTGGTCGGCCGTGCTAACGCGACAATAAGCGAACGTACGAGCCGTCCTATACTCCTGTATCGCAAATGTAGCTCGCTATTTGACCTGCATCCAATATTTTGTGAAGCTATTTTTCGATACAAATAGCGAAGCCGTATCGCAATCGCTCCTTTCCGATACGGCGCGGGCTATGGGACCATCTGCTCTTGAGCCTCAAGTCAGAGAATGGAAGGACGGTTGAGCAGCAGTCTCTTATTACCAGCGCTCTTTATACGGATTGTATTCGTAAGTATCAGTTGAGCGGTGATATGGGTCCGGCTCACGATAGGGATTGTACTCCTGCTCCTCCTCAACTTGATGCCTGTAGCGCGGTCTGCAATCCGGAACCGCCACCGGTTGCGCGAACGTGAGGATAAGCGCGTCGAATTCGTCGGGCGAGAAGCCGATGCGCGCCTTGAGGTCCGCCTTCGGCTCGAGCAACAGCTTGTCGCCATGAAACGAGTAAGTCGTCTGCGTCAGCGCGGTGAGTAGATTGGCGCTCTCGGGAAGCGCTCCGCCGCGTCTGATCCATTGCACGCACTCAAACGCCATTTCTGCGCGCTTGTTGAAATACCTGCTGTCGTTGGGCCTCGCTGCGAAGCCGACGCCGATTGGCGACCGGCCGAGCCGCCTCAGCCCGTCGATCCAGCCAGCCCCGAAGCCGCCCGTGTCGTCGATGAAAACGGCGTGCGCGCCGAACTCATTCCAGGCCCGCACAACAAGCCCCGCTCCATAGGTCGAAATCGAGATTGCGATAGGTCTCGAACTGGAAGGCTTGTAGCCCTTGGCGAAACGCGAGCGCGCTCTCGTCGTTGCCGAAGCGAGCGACGTCGACGCCAATGATCTTGGCCGCGTTGCCGATCTCACCCGCACTGTAGCAACGCTTCATTGCCGCCGATACTTCGTCCGGCCCGATGAGGGCGTTGAGAGAGGCGGGCGGAAACTCGCCGAACACGCGCACTTTGACCCACGGGTTGTGCCGTCCATAGGTCGCAATCTGTTGCCGAGCGTGCTCAACGGAAACGCGCGTCGTCCGTTTTGGATCGTCCGGGTCGGCAGTGATCTCGATGACGCGCCAGAAGCGACGGGCCTTCGTGCAAGCGGCGTAGAGCGGCCCAGAAAGGTGCGTCGGGTTTCCCGCTTGAACGATATGCGCCTCGGTCGGATCGCCGGCGAAGATCGACTCGCACACTGGCATGATAGCGTCGGGATAGGCGCCGGATTCGTCCAGGAGCCACATGACGTATTTCGCGTGCAAGCCGGCGAGAGCATTGCCGATCTGCTCCGCATTGGCATCTTGCGCCCAGGTGCGCGCTTCGAGCCGCCACGTCTGCGGGTGATCCTTCGCGAAGACTTCTGTCTTCGTCATGGTAAAGAGGGCGCGCAAGATTGCGGCTCGAGGCGCAGCGTACCAACGGGCAAGCTCGGTCCAAAGATTCGCTCGAAGGTTCGCTGCGTTGACCGAGGTGGCGCCGATCATCGGGTGCGGTCGCGTCAGCAAGAAATTCCAGCCGAGCCATGCGAGCAAGGCCGTCTTTCCAGGTCCCGCACATGCCTTCATGGCCATCCTCGGGCTATGCGGAAACGCTTCGAGTGCATCCCGCTGCCACGGGTCTGGTTTGACGCCGAACAGGTCTTCGACCATCGCGTATGGCTTACACTTCCACGCGACGAGGGTGTCGAGCGATAGGTCGAGGTCGAGGCTCATTCGCCCTCACTGGATGACAACACGGGCAAGGCCTGCTGCTCCTCTCGGTCGATTGCCATGAGGATCATTCTCTCGAAGGTGAGGCTGACTTGCCCCTCGATTGCCTGTGTCGGCCTACCCCAGCCCCTATCCAAAACGGCCGTCGCCGCTCCTACGCGCGCCGCTGGCGGCGCCTTCGGGTCATCCATAATTCGCTCAAGTGTGGCGATCGCCTTGGGGGTGAGAGCCTTCGCGGCCTCTTTCACGTCGTGGATGATTTGCCGAGCCTCGATGGTGGCGGGTGTCCTTGAACGTCCGCTGGGATTGCCGCTTACGCCCCGCTTCCACGAGGTCGATCTTCGTCCACCCTTTGCCATTGCCTGGTTCCGTCTGTTCTACTGCCTGTTCTTTCCCTGGGATCTGGCCGGGCTTGCTCTAGATCGCGCAAGACTTGCTCTCTCGCAGCGGACGGGGTCGAGTGCGCGGCCAACAGGTAGACCGACCGCATCGGCAAAATCTGCAACGGTTGCCGATTTGCAAATCCGAGGGTCTCTGCGGCGCTCATGTAGTTTCGCGCCGACCTCTCGCTCATCCCGAACTCGGCGGCGAGCCACTTTCCAAATTCGCCGTGAGGGAGGGCCGCCTTGACCTCTATGAGGCGCTTGCCCGCCTTGACGGCTTCTTCAATGTGGCGCCCGAGGGAAGCCCGGATTTCAGCAGCCGCGGCGCGCGCCATCTCGGCGATGTCAGCCGCCAGCGTCTCGTAGGCGAAAGCCGGCTCCGCGACCGGCTGTGTCGTGGTGATCTGGTTCACGGCATGTCCTTTCTGTAGATGATCTTATGAGAGAACCGTCACGAGTCCCTGGGCCTGAATGTCGTCACGGCCCACAGCCGTCAGCGCATCGGCTGTCATCACGCATGTCCCTCGCCGTGTGGCCGATGAGCCGCGCAGGTCCATCTGCCCTCTAGTCCGCGCCTCAAGTGAACCCCAAAGCCGAAGCGGGCGGGTTGGCCGCAGACGAAGCAGCGGCGCTCGTCGTCACTTGTCCCGCTTGTCCCAACCGTCCTGTCTGGCCCCACTGTCCCGAGCGTCCCGCCGTCCTGCACGTGTCCCGTTGGGACAGTGCTTAGGGACGTCCCGTTGGGACGGTTCAGCGCGTTTATTGCTGTTCCGTTTTGGTGTGTCCCGTTGGGACAGTGCTTAGGGACAGTCCCTTGGGACAGTGCCAAGCGCTTTAGCGCGAGGGCGAGCACGCTCAATGCCCGTCCCCCTTGAGCCGCCGTTGGACTTCGGACTTCGACACGCCCGTGCGCTCAGCAATCTGGCGCACAGAAAGCCCGTCCGCCCGTAGCGCCTCCAAGGCTTCGTCGCTGTCCTCCGCGACGATTGCCGAAGGTGTCCATGCACCGTCCGAATAGCGCGCCTCGAACGGTTCGGCATCGCGATCCCAGAAGCCCCGGTTCTTAGTGAACCGCACCTCAAAGCGGGCGCCCTCAGTCGCGGAGTATCCTGGCGGACGACTCAGCGAGATAACTGTATCGAGCACATCCTCCTTGCGCGACGTGCCTCGTTGGGCGCCACCTTTGCCGGCATGATGGACTAGGAGAACGGAACGACCCGCCGCCCGTTGACCCAGCATCCACGATTGAACCGGGCCGAAGGCGTCGGCCTCGTTCTCCCGCAGGCCCCGCGCGATCGTCGAGAGATTATCGACGATGACGAGCTCGGCGTTCGCGATGGCGGCGTCATAGAACCGTTGCGCCTCCGGGTCTGCCAAGTCGGGCAATCCGTCCGGTTGAATGTCGGACGCGACAAGATTGAAGTTCTCGCGCGGCGCATCCCGCCTCGAGGCCGCGACAACGGCGGCGTAGCGCTCTTGCAACATCACCGCCGGCATTTCGCCGTCGATGTAGAGAACCCGGCGAGGGTCAGGCGCGCCCCAACATAGAAATTCGCCTCCGGAGGCGATGGCGTGCGCGATGCTGAGAGCAAACCACGTCTTGCCGACGCCGCGCGTCCCATAGATCATCGCCAAGCCCTTGTCGGGCAACCACGGGGTGAGCATGAGACTGCGGGGCGGGAACTCTGCCTTCAAAAGGTCTTCGCCGTCGAGAATCTTCAGGCCCCTAGTGTAGGCCGGGACATGGGCGTGCGTCGGTGTCGCAGCACACGCGGGCGCGTCATCCTTCATGAGTTCGGCGAAGAATGCGTCCTGCTTCTCTCGCAGCCAAAGATGGTAGTCGGCGGGTCGGTCATGCCGGTTCATAGCGCGCTCTTCGGCTCACCGGTCAGATGCAAACTCTCGATGCGCTCGCTGAGGCAATCAAGGACCAGACGAAGTTCGAATGCAAAGCGGGCTGTCGAGCCCTGCTCGGCGCAGCGCTCGATTGAGACCGCGTAGCCGGCGGCCGTGGCGCAAAGATCACGAATTTCGTCTAAAGCGCCCGCAGTGAGACTCTGGTCCCTCATTTCCGCGCCTCCCGTGTCAGAGGGCCTGTCCAAGCCCAAGTTTGGCCTTCAATGGGGCGGTCAGAACGTGGATGCGCCGCCCGACACGTATAGACGGGATGTCCCCACGCTTAATCGCCTCATAGGTCGAATTCCGCGAGCCCGGCACGATCTCCCGGCATTCCTCGACGCTGCAGGTTGGGCGACCAAGGATTTCTTTCACCCGATCGTTCATAAACGACTCTCCCTTCTCTGCGGGGATAGTGCCGTCGCGTCCCACCTCTTGACAACACTATATTTCGATTATTATCGTGTCGCGTAAAATTATGGTGTCTGAGGGCTGTGCATGAAGATGGTCGACTTTCAATGGTTGCGCTGCCGTGACGGCTACCGCCTTGAGTCGAGGAAGCCTCGACGCTGAACTCAGCGCGCGCCGGTAAACCGAGGCGGTCCGCATGAGGACGGGCGCTACTCGCTAGAAGCGGCAAGCGACCGGTTCGAGGAATACGGTCCCCTTAAGTTTACTGAACTGTTTTCGATTTTCGCCGAGGGCGTGCCATCGAGCGCCAATGGCATGAAGAGCTTCTGCGATCGCTTTGGTCTCCCTGGGGGCGGGCGTCCAGACTTACGTGGCGGCCGCCCACAGTTCGTTCTGGTTGACGAGCTATTGCGGCATCAACGCCAGATACGAAGGGCGCTGAGCCTCCTGCAAGAGGGCGACAGTTCGGCGCTAATAAAATACTGGAATTCATCGGAAGGAACCGCGCTTATCCGAACCGAACTGCGCGCAGGCGGAGACGGCCGCCTTGAGATGGTCTTTGCTCCACCGGATCTCATTCAGGCGATGTGGCTTCAACTGGCTCAGTTCGCCTGCTCTGGCACCAAATTGCTCCGCTGCGAGCGCTGCAATGAGCCATTCGTCGTCGGCTCGGGGACAGGCCGCCGCAGCACTTCGAAATACTGCTCGAACGCGTGCAAAGTCGCGGCGTTCAAAGAGCGGCACGCTCAAGCGGAGGAGGAATCGAAATGAAAGGCCATATTCGCGAGAGGTCGCCGGGGCACTGGGCCATCGTTCTCGACGTGCGCGATCCCGAGACGGGAAAGCGCAAGCGCAAATGGCACTCGTTCCGCGGAACCAAGCGCGAGGCGCAGACCGAGTGCTCGCGCCTCGTCACAGAATTCGCGCAAGGCTCATACATTGAGCCGTCAAAAACGACCCTCGTGATGTTTCTCGGAAGGTGGCTTGAGCAAATCGAGCCGAATGTCGCCCCCCGCACGCATGAGCGCTATCGGGAGATCGCGACAAAGAACCTCGTCCCGCTGCTCGGTCAGATCGCTCTGACCAAATTGCGGCCCGACCAAATCGCGGCCGCCTACGTCAAAGCGCTCAGATCGGGCCGGAGGGACGGCACCGGCGGCCTATCCGCTCGCACTGTCCACCATATGCACCGCATCCTGAAGCAAGCGCTGGCTACGGCCGTCCGCTGGAGGATGCTGACGCGCAATCCGGTGGAGAGCGTTGATCCGCCAAAGGTCGAGCGTCGAAAAATGTCTGCGCTGGACGCGGTAAACACAGCCAAACTGCTTGTCCATTTCCGTGGCACTCGCATGTTCATCCCTGTCTTGATCGCGGTGATGTGCGGCCTCCGACGAGGCGAGATTACCGCGTTGCGGTGGGGCTCTGTCGACCTACGCCGAGGGCAACTCTCTGTCATTGAGAGCATGGAGCAGACGGCCAAGGGTGTTCGGTCGAAGGAAACCAAGAGCGGAAGGGCTCGGACCGTCGCTCTCCCAGGGATGGTTGTCGATGAGCTGCGACGTGCCCGCGTCGCGCAAGCGGAGGAATTACTGAAGGTTGGAGTTCGGCTGGCTGATCAAACACACGTCATCGTCCAAGTGGACGGGCGGCCGCTACAACCTAACAGCCTCACGCATGAGTTTGTCCGCCTGTTGGCCAAGGCTAAGGGTCTGCCGCGTATCCGATTCCACGACCTGAGGCACACCCACGCGACCCATCTTCTGGCGAACGGCGTCCACCCCAAGGTCGCGCAGGAACGCCTTGGACATGCAAGCGTGGGCGTCACGCTGGACCTCTACAGCCACGTCCTGCCCGGCATGCAGGAGGACGCGGCCGCGAAGGTTGACGCCGCGATCCGGGCCGCTATAGACGCGTCCTGAGGCGTTTCGGTAGCAAATGGGTAGCAAAGGCTCACTTTAGCCGAGCCGGTGATGACAGAAACGCGCACTGATTCAATACTTTGGAAGGATGGCCGAGTGGTTTAAGGCAGCGGTCTTGAAAACCGCCGTGGGCGCAAGTCCACCGTGAGTTCGAATCTCACTCCTTCCGCCATTTAAATCAACTAATATCTTGTTATTATTGATTTATCTGCTCATATCCGGTAAGCTATCCCCACAACCTACCCCACATTTTTTCAGCGGTGCACGGAATGTCCAGCCTTCCCCTGGGCTACCCGAGGGGACTGCGGAATTTGATTATCAACGCTTTCAGCGAGCCTCCAAACTCGCCGCAATGCCCAACGGAGAGGCGTTATCGAACTGCGTCTTCTGCCTCTCCCGGCTTCGCCGCAAGAACCCGCAGAAGCTCGGTAACTTGCTCCCTGATGTAGTCGGGATAGCGGGCCAGCATCAGGTCGGCTTTTGCAGCCAATTCGGCCCCCCGATTTACGCCGTGAAAAGCGAGACCTTTTGGCTGACTGCTGTGCGCCGACGCATCGCTACGAAGCTCTGGCATGTGGATTCCTGTTTTCAAATTCCGGGACGCCCGGCTCCTTGCAGTTCTGAAGCAGAATCCCTTCCAATCGATGGCTATTCGATGTTTTTTCGTGACAGAGGTGAATGGGAGGTGAAGCTTCCCTCACTCCGACTCTGGCCCTTATATTTTCCGAGTGTTTCTCCCGGGCCTTGCCAGTAATCGCAAGGCATCGAAGTGCAGAGCGACGGTGCTGCCAATTGCAATAGCAAGAACGCAGGTGATCTGACCTACCGAACTAATAAATGCACCGTAATGCACCGACGTGTAGATTAAGATGACCGATGGAATCGAACTCACTATTGCAATTATATCCTCTGTCATGGTATACCTTGTTGATTTCCACTGAGAGCTGACCCGGGCAGCACGGGTTTTTCCACCGAGAACTGACCCATGTTCGAACCTCGCCCCCTTGACCTACGCGGGGGGCATCGGAGTGATCGACATGGAGTTATTGAGCGTCATCCGACGTTGGCATTATCGAGATCATTTCTCGATCCGAGAGATATCTCGACGCACTGGGCTGTCGAGGAACACGGTCCGCAAGTACCTGCGTTCGGACAGCGTCGAACCGAAGTTTGCCGTCCCAGATCGGCCGAGCAGGCTGGACCCACACGCCGACAAGCTGTCGCAGATGCTGCGGCAGGAGGCGGGGAAGTCGCGAAAGCAGAAGCGGACCGTCAAGCAATTGCACGCTGATCTAGCCGCCCTCGGCTACGACGGCTCGTACAATCGCGTGGCGGCTTTCGCGCGCGACTGGAAGGCAGCCCGGCAGCGAGAGCAGAAGACGACTGGCCGTGGCGTGTTCGTGCCGCTGGCATTCCTGCCTGGCGAGGCATTCCAGTTCGATTGGTCAGAGGATTGGGCGGTCATTGCCGGCGAGCGGACCAAATTGCAGGTCGCTCACTTCAAGCTCTCCTATAGCCGCGTCTTCATTCTCCGCGCCTACCCGCAGCAGACCCACGAGATGCTGTTCGACTCGCATAATCACGCT
>CAWCSA010000015.1:0-194008 GCA_963798015.1 uncultured Alphaproteobacteria bacterium | reverse complement strand
AACAGCCGCCGGCGACACACCCGGCGGCGAACCACATGAGGTTGATCATTCCCCGGACCTCTCTGCGGTGATACGCGCGAGATCGCTGCTGGTTAGCGGTTTTTTAGGGCATCCGGCTTTGCTTGCAGCGATCTCGTATCTGGCTGTCGGTGGTGACGACTTCATCGAAGTCATCTCGGACTTCGAAATCCCATCCGGTCCCTTGAGCGATGACGGCACATGCGTTGATCACCGCCTCTGGCTCGGTCGAAACGTAATTTTCCGAACCTTTTGGTCCTCTTTGCGGTCATGCTTGTAGAAAAGAAAAAACGCCATAATCGCCTCCCGAGTTGCCGTCAGTCAGCCACCGGCCGATCTCGATAATATCGTGGACGGCACGGTTTTCTCCGAACAACGAGATAGGTCCCTAACCACGTCAAACACCCTTACTGATTTCTAAGGGTTATTTCCCTGTCCCTCACCTGTATGGCTCTGACACATTTCCGCCGTGGTTTCAGTCACCAATTCGATTGCGACCGCTCAACTGGAGGTGCGCCCTTGAACGACAAATTCATCCGTCAGGCCTATGCGGAACTAGCCCGCCTGCGCGCCTTGCTCGATGGTGCAGAACGCTATCGCGTAAACACCGATCACGATCTTCGGCGACGCATCGCCATCAGTAAATGGCGAATTCGGATGCTGGAAATGGCAGCATTCGATACTCGCGTGGAGCCCTGCCTTTGAGCAGGCCTCACCCAAACAATGGGCCCAGTCTAACTAAGGGCAAAGAAAAGACCCGCAAGCCTCGGCGTGAGCAGGACGATCCTCCTTTAGACCCTTCGAAGCCCAAGATCTTTGTTTCACAAGAGTCACGCGATTGGCTCGACGAGTGCATAAAAGATCCCGCCAAGATGCATCAAATGGCGCGAAAGTGGACCACCGGTCGAGCATGAGGAACAGCGCCTCCGCGCTACAGCGTGGAGGTCCACCCGCTCATCCCTTCGCTAGCGTCCGGATCACGTCGCTGTAGCTCTCGCCGAGCCCGCGCATAGCCTTCAGGCGCGCCGTTTTCGGGCTTGACCCCGGCCGGATGCCAACATAACCGGTGCGGCTCGGGCCGCTTTAGGTTTTCTGTGCCTCTTTACGATTGATGTTAAGCAACCCTCTCGAATACCCATGAAGGCTTCCGTTTACGCTGAGGCCACCGCATCTGTACTCGGTTTCCGTCAGGATTAAGTCGAGGAACGACACATTCCCAGTTACCTTGCAGATCAAAACTGGATCGGAAATCGAAATGCCGCGCGAAATAATCCGACCTGTCCATCTGGCCCAACTGTCCTTCATGGCTGCGCTAATACGCTCTTCGCTGATGCCAGAATGCCTGCCTGCGATAATTCGGAGTTGGATGTCGTTCCAGATCGCGCCAATATTCTCCTCAATACTCCCCTCGCTAAAGTGCAAGCTCATTTTAATCCCCTTCTGCTCTGCTCGGATCGTCAATGACCGTCCCTTCGGCGGCACTTCAATATCGTCCCAAGCCGGATGAGCAATCCAGTCATTGTCCCGCATGACGAACGCCTCGTTGCCCTGTCGATCGCGCAAGGTTAAATTCAAAAGCGATCGATCGCCGTCGTCGGTAGTAATCCAAATTATCGGCTCGTTGTTGACCATAAGGAGGATTTCGCAGCCGATCGCGATGGACCCGCCCACAACGAATACGGTGTTGTCGCGGGTCCACTGCACCTTGCTGCGGACTGCTTCAGACTTCGGACCCAGGTTCTTCCATTTGCGAAGCGTGCTATTGTCCCAGGCGTCGGCCTGATCGTGGTGGGTGGGGCAAAGCGCGAGCATTCCTTCCGGACGGTGGTGATGTTCTTCGTGCCACTGCGGATCGAAGTGATGATACTGCAGGTATGGTTCGTCACAATCGGGATGGGCGCACACGAAGCCGCTCTCACGGCGCAATCGGCGACGGACATCAACCGGTGGTGTGCGAGACAATGCAGCGTCTTGGCTCATCGGATCATCTTTCGGTCGGCTCGACGCCGACGGGCGCGAGGTTCATTCGGCGGGGTTGCCAATACCAGAGCTACAGCGACGTGATCCTAAGGCTGGCGAAGGGGTGACCTCACGGCCGTTTGCCTAGCTCACCGTCAGAGATGGCGTCCGGATCGTAGTTGGAGAGCGCATCAGCGGGATCGATCATCCCGGCACCCCATAGGCTTTGCCGGTCAGTCGCATCTCGTTGCCAGAACGACGCCAAATTCACCGAGTTACCGAAATGGGGCCACAAGGTCGGCGTACTCAGTATGTGGCCGAGCGCTTTCCGCGCAATGTCTTCAGCGATTGCCTCCTTCTCGGCAAGGTCAAGCCGCGTCGGACGGTCGAAGACCTCAAGATATTTGTGCTCGTGGAGATGCTCGATGTCGTTTCGGATGCTGTAGATTTGACCCATTAGGTTATGGTGGCCTGGCCCAATGAAAAGCTCGGTCCGGCTCTTGAACTGCTTTGATCCCTTCCCCGGTTCCGAAAGAATGAGCCCATCGATGCAACGGCAAAATTGGTGAAGGCGATCCACCAATTCGCGAGTTTGGTGCCCCTCAACAAAGACCGTGAGTGCGCGAACAAAGCGCCATGCTCCGCCCGGCGGCGGTGAGGCAATCAGTTGCTCATGCAATGCCCCAAATCGCGCCGCCTGTTCCACCTCGCTAGCCTTCACGGAAGGGAAACGCCTGACTAAGCTGGCGGCCGTGAGACCGACGGAGGATTGCTGCAAGACGTCCCACTCGCCGTCCTTCCCACCGCCGGTCAACGCCATCGGCGGCTCATCGGGCGTGAACGTGCTCGACAGCAACAGGCCGATATAGAAGCCCCACACCTGTCGCTTAAGGAGCTCATTTTGCGTGTCTAGCACCTGAGGGGTTAAGGACGCCATTTTGCACAGGAGAATAAGGGTGCTGCGCGCAAGTGCCTCTGTTTGGATTGTGCCGAGCCATTCTCGCCAATGCAGCGGAACCTCAAGCCGAATGTCAGTCGACGCCCAGTAGCCGGGCGCGAACTGCTGAAGAGGAATGCGCTGTCTGACCCTTACATCAAGCGCAATGAGCGCGTACTTTTCATTGTCGGACAGCCAAGTGGACATGCGCCAGTTTCTCCACGCGCAGGCGCGAGCCCCCGCCGAAGCCCCATGGGGAGGGCCGTCCAGCGAAATCTTGCGATTGTTGTCCCGAACGTTGTCCCGAAGATGGATTTTGGATTTTGAGACTGGCGGAGTCCGGCCTAACTGTTTGATTTAATTGGCTCCCCGAGCAGGACTTCGAACCTGCGACCATTCGATTAACAGTCGAATGCTCTACCAGCTGAGCTATCGGGGATCAGCGTGAGGCGCGATATAGCAGAATCCGGCGCGATGGGAAGGGCGTTTTTGGCCCCCTTGCGCCGCGCGCGAGCGACGCGCACCTTCGCTCCCATGCGCGATCCCATGGCGTTTCCGGAACTCATGACGCCGGCTGAGATGAGCAGGGCCGACCGCTTTGCGATTTCGGCCGGGACGCTGGGCATTCAGCTCATGGAGCGGGCGGGGCTCGCGGTCGCCGACGAAGCGGCGCGGCTCACGAAGTCGCGCGGCCGGATCGCTGTCCTCTGCGGTCCGGGAGGCAACGGCGGCGACGGCTTCGTCGCTGGCCGGTTGCTCAATGAGCGCGGCTATGCGGTCGAGCTCGGCTTGCTCGGCCGCCGCGAGGCCTTGAAAGGCGATCCGGCGCTCGCCGCCGCTCGCTATCAAGGCCCGGTCCTCGACGCCGCGGCGGTTGATTTCGCCCAAGCCGACTACGTGATCGACGCCTTGTTCGGGGCTGGGCTCGGCCGCGACATCGACGGCGAAGCGAAGGTGATCATCGAGCGGGTCAACGCCTTCAGCCAGGCAGGGGGCCGCGTCCTCGCGGTCGACGTTCCCTCCGGAATCGACGGGGAAACCGGCAAGATTCGCGGTGCCGCCGTTGAAGCGAGCGCGAGCGTGACCTTCTTCCGGCTGAAGCCCGGTCATCTCCTGGAGCCGGGACGCACACTCGCCGGCGCGATCCGGCTCGTCGACATTGGCATTCCCGAAGCAGCACTAGCCTCCATCGCGCCGAAAACCTTCGTCAACGCGCCGGCCGTCTGGGGCGAGGCGCTGCCGCGCCCGAATGCGACGAGCCACAAATATGCGCGCGGCGCGGCGCTGATCCTGTCGGGGCCGGGTCACAATACGGGTGCAGCCCGGCTCGCCGCTCGTGCGGCTTTGCGCGCCGGCGCCGGCATTGTCAGCGTCGCGAGCCCGCCCGACGCGGTCGCGGTCAATTCCGCGCATCTGACCGCGGTGATGGTCGCGCCCTTTGCGAACGCCCGCGAATTCGAGGCGCTTCTCGCCGACGAGCGGCGCCGCGCCATCGCGCTCGGACCCGGGGCGGGGGTGGGTCAAACCTTGCGCAAGCTGGTCGCGGCCGCCCTGACCCGGCCCGCCAAACAGCGGACGATCGTGCTCGACGCCGATGCGCTGGTCAGCTTCGCGGGCGACGCGGCGCGGCTCGCGGCGCTGATCAAGCGCGGCGGACATCAAGCCGTCACGACCCCGCACGAGGGCGAGTTCGCCAAGCTGTTCGAGGGTGCGCCCGATGTCCGGCCCGACGACGACAAGCTGATGCGCGCCCGCGCGGCGGCGCGCCTCATCGGCGCCGTGGTCCTCGTCAAGGGCGCCGACACGGTGGTCGCCGCCCCCGACGGCCGCGCGACCATCGGCTGGGACCTGCCGCCCTGGCTCGCCACCGCGGGCTCGGGCGACGTGCTGGCCGGCCTCGTCGCGGGCCTCGCCGCCCAGGAGATGCCGGCGTTCGAAGCCGCCTCCGCCGCGGTCTGGCTGCACGGCGCCTGCGGCCGGGCGGTCGGCCCCGGCCTCATCTCCGAGGACCTGCCCGACGCGCTGCCGGGGGTCTTGAGGGCGCTAAGCTAGACGCGCACAGGCCCGCGAGCTCGGCCCGGCGTCCAAATAAATCCAAGGAAAACCAAGGAATTCCAAGGAAAAAAGCTTGGATTTCGGGGGGACTTCTACCGCGCGCACGATACAAATTTGAAGGCAACATTGCGGCGAGGCATCGCGCAAAGTGAAGGGGAAATACATCCGGGAGCTTTGCTTACCAGCCCGCCAGCTAATCTTGGCAGGACTTACGCTCTACCGACGTCTACTACTGCGAGGGCAGTAATCAAGAAGTAACGTCGAAGACGAACCGCAGTCCATCCGCCTTGCGACATGCCTCGATCGGAGCGCTGCCGCATCCGGGGCAATTGCCTCCACAGTATCGCCCCGCCTTCCCCGGCGCAAGCGCCTGTCGCCGGCCGAGCGCCTGGCGCTGGGCGAGCGGCCGCGGCGTCGGGCGGCTTATCGGGCCGGAGCGAGCCGTCGAAGGGCTTGAGCCCTTCAGGCGACCGCTGGGCGGGCGGGTTTGGGCGAACGGTCGAAACCCGTTAGCGAGGTTCAGGTCTTTTCCGGATCGAGTTAAGATAGGTAGGCGGAGATCGCAGTGCTGGGCTTAGAGGAACGGGCATGGTCGATCAGTTGACGATCGAACAACGGAGCGCGCTGATGGCGCGCGTGCGCGGGAAGGACACGGTGCCTGAGCTCGTCGTCTGTCGATTTCCGCTGAGATTTGACCCGGGGTTTCCATTGAGAACTGACCCGGCTTGATGATGGTTTCGGGTTCAGGCGTTCGTCAAGTTCCGAGATTTCTCCTTTGCGGGTTTGGCGGCATTCGCCGAGCTGTTTTTGAAGCGGAAGCTGTCGTTTCCGGTTTCGAGGATGTGGCAGCGGTAGGTAAGACGATCGAGCAGCGCGGTCGTCATCTTCGGGTCGCCGAACACGGTGGCCCACTCGCCGAAGCTGAGATTGGTCGTGATGATGACGCTGGTGCGCTCGTAGAGCTTGCTCAGCAGATGGAAGAGCAATGCCCCGCCGGAGGCGCTGAACGGCAGGTAGCCGAGTTCGTCGAGGATGACGAGATCGGAATGGGTGAGCCGCGCCGCGATCTGGCCGGGTTTGCCCTGAAGCTTCTCTTGTTCGAGAGCGTTGACGAGTTCGACCGTGGAGAAGAACCGGACGCGCTTGCGGTGATGCTCGATGGCCTGGACGCCGATCGCCGTAGCGAGATGCGTCTTACCCGTGCCGGGGCCGCCGACCAGGACGACATTGTGAGTATCTTCCAGGAACTCGCAACGATGGAGTTGTCGTACGAGCGCCTCGTTGACCTCGCTGCTGGCGAAGTCGAACCCGGCGAGGTCGCGATACGTCGGAAAGCGCGCCGCCTTGAGCTGGTAGGCCGTTGATCTGACCTCTCTGTCGGCCGTCTCCGCTTTCAGAAGCTGCGACAGGATCGGCAAAGCGGCTTCGAAGGCCGGGGAGCCTTGCTCGGTCAACTCGCCGACCGCCTGAGCCATGCCATGCATTTTGAGGCTGCGTAGCATGATGGTGATCGCGCCAGCGGCGGGATTATGACGCATGGCGCGCCTCCCGGACTTTGCGCAGTGCATCGTAGCGTTCGACGTTGGCCTGCGGCTCGGTGGTGAGCGTCAAAGCATTGGGCGGCTTTACGGCTGGTGGGTCGATCGGCTTGCCGTCGATCAATCGGTGCAGCACGTTCAGGATATGCGTCTTGGTTGGGGCGCCTGCCTCCAATGCGAGTTCGACGGCAGTGAGCACGGCCTGCTCGTCGTGCTGGAGGACGAGAGCCAGAATCTCGACCATCTCGCGGTCGCCGCCGGGCGTCTTGAGCATGCGCTGCTGCAGAGTTCGGAAGGCGGGCGGGAGTTCGGCGAACGGCGCGCCGTTGCGGAGTGCGCCTGGTTTGCGTTGAATGACCGCCAGATAGTGCCGCCAATCGAAAACGGTCGTCGTACTCGTTCGTTCGTGAGAGCGGGCAAAGACTCGGCGGTGTTCGCAGATGATCTGCCCCTCGGCGGCGACGACAATCCGCTCGGGATAGACCCGCACGCTGACCGGGTGTAAGCGCCGGAGCAATAATCCCTCACTGAAGCGGCCGGATTTTCCGGTAGCGCCGGAGCAAAAGTCCGGCAGCAGATATCCCTTTGCATTGGGTGGGCAGAGGGTGGGGGATGAAGGGCGTGGAGCTTTATGGGCGCGTTCGCTACGCGGTTCAGATCGAGGGGTTGAGCCATCGCGCGGCGGCGCGCCGGTTTGGCATCGACCCTCGCACGGTCGCCAAGATGATGAAGTTCACCGCGCCGCCGGGTTACGTACGCACAAAGCCGCCGGCCAGGCCGAAGCTTGATCCGCTCATCCCGGTGATCGACCGGGTTCTCTTCGACGACAAGTCGCGCCCGAGGAAACAGCAACATACGGCGAAGCGGATCTTCGAGCGTCTCCGGGACGAGTACGGATTCACGGGCGGCCTCACGATTGTGAAGGATTACGTCGCGGGCTGGCGTCAGCGGGCTCAAGAGATGTTTGTGCCGTTGGAGCATCCGCCGGGACATGCCCAGGTCGACTTTGGCGAAGCCATCGGCGTCATCGGCGGCGTGGAGCGCAAGATCCACTTCTTTGCTTTTGACCTGCCGCACTCGGACGCCTGCTTCGTGGTCGGCTATCCCGCCGAGACGACGGAAGCCTTCTGCGACGGCCACGTTCGGGCGTTCAGCTTCTTTGGCGGCGTTCCGCAGTCCATCCTTTATGACAACACCAAGATCGCCGTGGCTCGCATTCTTGGCGACGGGAAGCGGCAGCGGACGCGCGGCTTCGCCGAGCTGCAATCACACTACCTATTCCGGGATCGTTTTGGCCGGCCTGGCAAGGGCAACGACAAGGGTAAAGTCGAGGGGCTGGTCGGTTACGCGCGACGGAACTTCCTCGTTCCGCTTCCGGTCTTCGAGAGCTTCGAAGCGTTGAACGCCTATCTTGTCGAATGCTGCCGTCGTCGGATGGCGGACCGCTTGCGCGGCCATAACGAGACGATCGCCCAGAGATTGGAGCGCGATCTTGCCGCGTTCCAGAGGCCCCTGCCGCCGCCCTACGACGCCTGCGAGAAGGTCGCGACACGAGTCTCTTCGCTGTCACTGGTTCGCTACCGGCTCAACGACTACTCGGTCCCGACGACGTACGGTCATCGCGACGTGCTTGTTCGCGGCTATGTCGATGACGTGGTGATCTCATGCGGCGCGGAAGTGATTGCGCGTCATCCCCGTTCCTACGAGCGCCACGACTTCATATTCGATCCGCTGCACTATCTGGCGTTGATCGAACAGAAGATCAACGCGCTCGACCAGGCGGCGCCGCTGGCCGGCTGGCGGTTGCCGGAAGAGTTCATGACCCTCCGGCGTCTTCTGGAAGCCCGGATGGGCAAGCAGGGCAAGCGCGAGTTCGTGCAGGTTCTGCGGTTGATGGAAGTGTTCCCTCTCGACGACGTCGCCGCCGCGGCCCGCGACGCCATCGCGCGCGGAGCAATCGGCTTCGACGCCGTGAAGCACCTGATCCTGTGTCACATCGAACGGCGCCCGCCGCGCCTCGACATGACGGTCTATCCCTATCTGCCGCGGGCGCAGGTCACGATGACGTCGGCTAGCACCTACATGAGCTTGCTGACGGGGGCGTCGTCATGACCGATACGCCGCAACTTCTGCTCGGTCATCACCTGAAGGCGCTCAAGCTGCCTACGTTCTTGCGCGAGTATGAGAAGCTTGCTCGGCAATGCGCCGCCGAGGGTCTCGACCATGTCCGCTTTCTCCTGCGCCTCGTCGAACTGGAGCTAATCGATCGAGAACGACGCATGGTGGAGCGTCGGATCAAGGAAGCGCGGTTCCCGGCGGTCAAGAGCCTCGACAGCTTCGACTTCGCGGCGATTCCTTCGCTAAACAAAACCCTCGTCCTGGAACTCGCCCGTTCCGAGTACGCGACCCGTCGCGAAAACGTTATCGCAGTCGGCAACAGCGGAACCGGCAAGACGCACATCGCTCTCGGGATCGGTCTCGCCGCCTGCCAGAAAGGGCTATCGGTCGGGTTCTATACAGCCGCGGCTCTTGTTCATGAACTGCTGGAGGCTCGCGATGAGAAGCGGTTGCTTCGTCTGCAGCGGCAGGTCGCCGGATACAAGCTCCTGATCATCGACGAGCTTGGATATGTCCCTCTCTCCCAGACCGGGGCCGAGCTGCTGTTCGAAATATTCAGCCAGCGCTATGAGCGCGGTTCAACCATCGTCACATCGAACCTGCCATTCGACGAATGGACCAGCGTGTTCGGGTCCGAGCGTCTGACCGGCGCGCTGCTCGATCGCCTCACTCATCACGTCCATATCCTGGAAATGAACGGCGACAGCTACAGGCTCAACCAGAGCAAGCGCCGCTCACGTCGCCAAAACGTCGACGAGCCCAAGGACGATCCGACCCCAACCTGACGCGCACCAAACAAGCCCATGCTCGAGGGCATTCTCGTCGGCATCATTGATGCATCTTTGCTCCGGAAAGCGATGCAATCTTGCTCCGGCGTTGACACTGGGCGATTGGCGAAGGACGCCGGCACGCTATAGCGATTGCGGTCCAGATGGATCAGGCACGTCGGCGAGACGCGCTTGGCGTATTCGACAAAACCGTCGAATAGCCTGGGAAGCGGCATCAGATGTTGGGCTTCTTCAGACCAGGCGTCAGAGATCATGCCAGGATGCGACCCGTGTGGGGTCTGCGCCCAAAGCTCCCGGCAGCGCGTCTCCAGCCAGTCGTTTAGCGCCGCCAAGGAGGGGAAGCTGGGCGCCGGCTGCCAGAGCCGATGGCGAGCATCCTGGACGTTCTTCTCGATCTGCCCTTTCTCCCACCCGGAGGCCGGGTTGCAGAAGTCGGCTTCGAACAGAAAGTGGCTGACCATCGCCGAGAACCGCGCGTTGACCTGGCGTTCCTTCCCACGCCCGATCTTGTCGACGGCGGTTCGCATATTGTCGTAGATGCCGCGCCGCGGCACGCCGCCCAGCACGCGGAAGGCGTGATTATGCGAGTCGAACAGCATCTCGTGGGTCTGCTGCGGGTAGGCGCGGAGAATGAAGACGCGGCTATAGGAGAGCTTGAAGTGAGCGACCTGCAATTTGGTCCGCTCGCCGGCAATGACCGCCCAATCCTCTGACCAATCGAACTGGAATGCCTCGCCAGGCAGGAATGCCAGCGGCACGAACACGCCACGGCCAGTCGTCTTCTGCTCTCGCTGCCGGGCTGCCTTCCAGTCGCGCGCGAAAGCCGCCACGCGATTGTACGAGCCGTCGTAGCCGAGGGCGGCTAGATCAGCGTGCAATTGCTTGACGGTCCGCTTCTGCTTTCGCGACTTCCCCGCCTCCTGCCGCAGCATCTGCGACAGCTTGTCGGCGTGTGGGTCCAGCCTGCTCGGCCGATCTGGGACGGCAAACTTCGGTTCGACGCTGTCCGAACGCAGGTACTTGCGGACCGTGTTCCTCGACAGCCCAGTGCGTCGAGATATCTCTCGGATCGAGAAATGATCTCGATAATGCCAACGTCGGATGACGCTCAATAACTCCATGTCGATCACTCCGATGCCCCCCGCGTAGGTCAAGGGGGCGAGGTTCGAACATGGGTCAGTTCTCGGTGGAAAAACCCGTGCTGCCCGGGTCAGCTCTCAGTGGAAATCAACATCTGCCCCTCCATTACCACAAGCGTCACCCGATAATTTTTCACCCATGACAGTGTGTCGAGCGCAATTTCTGGTGAATTGTCAGTATTTAGCACATATTTCCGGATTTTGCAATAATATTCGTCTGGACTAAAAGCTGATGAACTGCTGACCAACATCCCGGCCAACACCGCGGATAAAAAAGCTGCTCAGTATGGCGAGCGCGAGGGGTGGCTGAAGCCACCCCAAGCTCTCTTTGCCCCTCACCCTCGGCTCGACTTTTTTTTCCTAGCCGGCGCGGGAATGGGATCTTTTTGCTCTGGCGGGGCTGCCTCCTCAACCGGCGTGCTAAGCTCGGGCCCTTCAATTGGCTCCGCCTTGCGGGTTCCGGCCTCGGGGTCTGCAAGCTCCTGAAATGCAGGGGCATCAATACGTTCGACCGAATTGTTGTCGTTCCAAGGTCCGAGAAGATCCCTCTCACCCATATCGCCGTCGCCGGTTGAGGTATTGAAAAACTGATCGACCATCTTCGGCGTTGGCTTGATGACGCCAATCATCAATGGGTCTTTACCCATTGCTTCAAGCGCAACCATAAAAGCTTTCAGGTGCGTAATCTCGCGCGTCATCAGGAACTGCAGGGCGTCCTTGCTGCCCTGATCGTCGCAAAAGTCGATCAACCGCTCGTAGACGATTTTGGCGCGGGCCTCGGCGGCGATATTGCTCCGCAAGTCGACGTCGAGCTCGCCAGTGATTTTGAGGTAGTCGGCAGTCCATGCATTCCCGACTGAATTGTACAAATTGACGCCGCCGCCGCCGCAAATTGCCACGAGCGGATCTGCGTCTGCCGCTTCGCGGCTCGTCTTCGTGGGCTTGAGATGCATTCTCGCTAAGGTGCCGATGACCTCGAGGTGGCTGAGTTCCTCGGTACCGATGTCCATCAGCAGGTCCTTCAGGCCGGGATCATCGCAATTCAGACCTTGAATTGAATATTGCATAGCGGCGGCCAGCTCTCCGTTCGCGCCGCCGAATTGTTCAAGAAGCATTTTGCCAAAACGAGGATCTGCTTCTCCAACGTTTACGGTATACATCAGCTTTTTTACGTGGTGGTACATCTCATCGTTCCCTATCCTCAAAGCCCGCCAGCAAATTAAACAGGAGCGGATGCTCATTGTTCCAAGGGTTGATTCCGCGAGGGGCGCGGCTTCGGCACGCTCATGAATGTGCCGCCGCTCATTGCGCTATTTAGGAATCCGGGGCGGCCATTTCGGGCCGGGTTGTCGACTCGGAAAGCGCACGAGCGCCACGGCGTCCCCGAGTGGCGACGCTTCGGCCGTACGTCGATACGCGGACATACCCGAGAACCCGAGATCTCCGATCTTGGACCCTTGCGGGCGAAGGCTTGCTGACTGGGATGGCGCACCTACGTCATCGCGTCCCCGGCCTGCCCGTCTTCCGCCGAAAGCCCCGGCATCGTGTCGCCGTTGGCGCCATAGATCGCGCGTAAGCTGGGCTTGACGTAGCTTTCTATTATAATTCATTGCCCAGACCGCGTCGGGAACTCGCAGTCTGCGGTCCATCGGTTGCGTGTTCGATCTTGAGTTGGCCGGAGCGCCGAGAGAGGACATTCATGCCCCAGCTTCGCATCGCCATCATCGGAGCTGGCATAGGAGGGCTCTCGCTCGGCATCGCGCTCCGCCGGAAGGGCTTGGCGCCGCAAGTCTACGAGCAGGCGGCGCAGCTCGCCGAAATCGGCGCGGCGGTGGCCTTGTCCGCAAACGCCACGCGCGAATTGGAGCGTTTTGGCTGCATGTCGGCGTTGGAGGAGGTCTCGACCGAACCGAGCGAGCTGATCTACCGCAGCTGGGGCCACGGGCGGCGGATTGCGGATTTTCCCGTGCGTGCAGGGCGCGCGTATCGCGAAAAATTTGGGGTGCCCTATTTTGGCCTCCACCGCGCCGATCTACAGCGCATCCTGAGCGCGACACATGGTCCGAAGGGTCTCAATCTCGGCTTCCGGCTGACCGATCTCATGGAAACCGGGGAGGGCATGCGCCTAACCTTCGCCAACGGCCATGTCGCTCATGCGGATGTCGTCATTGGAGCCGATGGCGTGCGCTCGATGGTTCGCAAATTCGTCACTGGCGCGGAGGCGGCGCGCTATTCCGGCACATCCGCCTTCCGGGGCATCGTGCCGATCGAGAATCTGCCCTCGTTGCCCGATCCGGAAGCCATCCAGTTTTGGATGGGGCCGGACGCGCATCTCCTGCATTACGCCATCGGCGGCGAGCGCAAGGCTGTGAACTTCTTCGCCGTGGTCGAGGGCCCGCAGCAATGGCTGCGCGGCGAGCGCTGGCTCGATGACATCGAACCCGGGATCGCCTTGAACGCCTTCAAAGGCTGGCATCCGGCGGTGACGGAAATGATCGGGGCGGTGGAACAGAAGATCCGTTGGGGGCTCTTCATCGTCAAGCCGTTGCGACGCTGGTCGCGCGGTCGCGCCTTGTTATTGGGGGATGCCGCCCATGGCATGTTGCCGCACCATGGCCAGGGGGCGAACACATCGATCGAAGACGCGATCACCCTGGCTGAATTGTTGCCATACACCGCGCCGGATGAGCTGACCGCAATGATGGCGCGCTACCAAAGGCTGCGCTGCCTGCGCACCCGCATCATCCAGCGCGCGGCCTGGGCCGCCAACCGCGCGCTGCATCTTCCGGACGGCGCGGGTCTGGCGGCACGGGATGCCATGGTTGCCAGATTTGCGAAGCGGTTTGGCTGGATCCATGCTTTCGACGCCCGGACGGCTGTGGCGGGAAGTTCCGGTGGCGCGGTGACATAGCGGCCTGACAACACGGCCTCGGCGAGTGACACGGCCCGGAGCGGACCGGCCTTCTCCCGGGACTCGGGATCTCTGATCATGCGGGCGAAGGCTTGCCGAGTGGGATAGCGCACAAGCGCCATGGCGTCCCAGGCCCATCGTCCTCCGCCGACAGCGCGGGCAGGCCGTCGCGGATCCTGACGATCTCGGCGGCTTAGCGCGCGACAAGGGACCGGCCGCGGCGAGAGTGTCCGAATAGCGTTCCTGTCCGCTATCGGCATGAAACCGCGGCAGGTTGAGCATGACGATGGGCTTGCCGTCATCCCCTGCGAGAAAGCGTTCGAACTCGTGCTGGATGAGGTCAGCAATGTGTCACCTTCTGACATTTGCCGCCTGGCCGTGGCGCAAAAAACTTCTCCCCAGCGTTCCAGGATGCTAATACAGGTGCATTAACACGTCAATACAGTCGTATTGGAGCGTTTATGGACAAGGATCAGCGTGAGGCGCTGCTCGATGCGGGGGTCAGGGTCGTGCATGAGCGCGGGCTCGCCGGCACCGGGGTTCGGGACATCGCGATGGCGGCGGGCGTGCCGCAGGGCTCGTTTACCAACCACTTCCGCTCGAAGGAGGCGTTCGGGCTCCTCGTCCTCGATCTTTATGCCGAGAGAATAGACGCGATCATGCGCGAGACGTTGGGCGATGACACGCGCGCGCCCGCGGACCGGCTGAGGGCCTATTTCGATCGGATCGCGGAATTGGCGGCGGAAGCTGAGTGGCGGCGCGGGTGCATGGTTCCCGATCTTGCGGGTGAGGTCGCTTTTCACGATGATGCTCTCCGCGCGCGTCTCTGCACGGTGCTCGCCCAGCAATCCGCGCAATTCGCGAAAGTCGTCGGCTTGGTTCGGTCTCTCGACGAAGCCGGGGCGGCCGATCTCGGCGCCTTCCTGCTGGCGGCCTGGCACGGCACGCTGCTCCGGATGAAGGTCGAGCGGAACGCGACTGCGCTCAACCGCTTTCGGCGGATGCTGGCGACGCTGATCGATCCAACTTTGAAACCGTGACGAGCCCGGCCCGCCGACGCTCTCCTGATTTCGAGGCCAGTCGGCTCGAGGCGTCGTCGCGCGACGCTTGCGGTCCTCGCTAGGGCGTTGATCCCGATCCGCTCGAAGCCGGCCCCCCGCCAGAGCCGCCGCCTGCGCCGGACCCGCTGCCGGCTGCATTCGCCAGCGCGGCCTGAAGCAATTGGTCCGCTTTCCGCAAATCCTGGGTGTTCTTGCTGTTCCGTTTTTGCAGCCATTCGGGTAGGGAACGCGCCAAATTGGCCGCAATGAACGCCTTTTGAATCCGAAGGTGCAGGTTCGGAGCCTGATCTTTAAAATATGCGTCGGCCACTTCGCTCTCGCCGACTGCCTTTACGAGTCCATTTGCCAGCGCCAACTGGTCTCGGTCGGCCACACCCTGGGTGCCAGTGGAGAGGCCCTCGACGCTACCAAGCACCCTCTCGGTGAAGTATTCGGTGACGCCCTCATTGCAATTACTTCCAAAGGACATCTGAAATTTTCCAAGATTTTGCTTCTGGTCAAGGGTTGAATTCCAGTGGATCGTCTCGTGAATGGCGGCTTCAAAGGTCGCAGCCGTCTTGTTGTCACCAGGAAGTCTCAGTCGGATTGGGATATCCTTGTCGCTCCGGTAGACGAAACCCGGCGCCTCATCGACATTTTCGTCGGCCTTGCCCCATTTTTTGAACCAGCTCGCGAATTCATCGGCACGCGCCATTTTAAAATGACCCGTGATTGTCTTGATGTTCTTGGCGCCGACATAGTGGGCGACCACGCTCTTGGCGATCGCCTCGTCGATTTTCGACGCGTCCCTGTCACCAAAGAACTCTTTGGGATTGAGCGACATCAGCAGCGCCCTCCAACTAGCGATGCTTTCAGAGGCAGTGCGCTCGGCTCACCGGAGCGGAAAGGCGCGCGGCGTCTCCTCCCGCATGATGGCTCGGTCGATCTTTGGCTTCCGAGCGCGAAATCAAGCTAGTCCGCGCGTCGCGAAAACGGAAGCGTCCCCGCGTTAATCCGATTGAGGCCGATCCTCTACACAAATCCAACGGAACGCTCGCCGCAGCTCGACTATTCCGTTGGCCTCGTAGCAACGCCCATGAGACAGGATGATTTTTTCGGGCGCCCAAGCGACCATGCGTTCGACCGATTTGCGGAGTTCGCCCCGATGGCCGAGGAAGCTCAGCCGCATGTCGATGGGCGCTTTTCCATCCGGGTCGGCCGCTCCAGCCATTCGTATCAGCCAGCGCAGAAAGGGGTTGCGTACGCGCTGCGGCTCGAAGTTCTCGATGAGATCGGTGAGGATAAGGGTCTGGCTCGTGCGGTGAAGGAAGTCGACCTCCGTCACGACGCTCCCCCGCGTGACGCATTGGTCGAATGCCCCCTCCCATGCGCGCGGGGCTTCGTCGTCGAGTGTCTCGTCGAGAACCAGCTTGGCCTTGCCGGCGAGACCGGGCGCGCCATAGGTGCGAGCCTCCGGAAAATGATCCCGCCATGAGCTTAGATACGAATAGTGAAGCGTGTTCGGCGCGATGAGGTGTCGAACCCGACCAAGATCCGCAATCGAGCGGGCGAGGCGCTCACTCCAGGCGATCGGCGAATGGAGCCAAAGATCGCCGCTGGGCAGGCGAACGACCGTCATCCTCGTCGGGAAGGGAAAGGTGAGACCTAGAAAGCTCATCCCGATCTCCGGCCCGTCGGCGATCCAGACCTGGCTCGCGAATGGCTTCAGCGTCTCGAGCGGATCGTATGGCGCGTAGGCGTTGGGCTTCATCGGCAATAGGGCGTCTCACGCGTTGTTGCCGAAATCCTCGCCCAACGCTGCCCGCGAAAGGCGTTGCGCCTCGTCCTGTCGCGGTCCGTCGAATAGCTTGCGCAATTCGTCGATGAGGGCGTCTCGGCCCAAGCCGCCTTGTCGCCGATAGTCGGTCAGCAATCGCTGCGCCTCCGCGATCAACGCGTCTTGGGCGCGAAGAGCGGCTTCGAGTTCGGCGGTTCGATCGTCCAGGGACTTACCTCTTCTGGGTAACGCCACAGCGGCGCCATTGTTTCCGTTGTTGTGCCGTCAGCCAGTGGAAATTTTCGCCGCTAATACTTACATCTTGACTCAACGCGCTGCGCTGGCCCTGAACAGCCCTCAGTGGCGCCCCCGCACTGGCGAACGGCGGCGGCTTTCTCCTTTGCCGCCTGCCGACCGCTGAGGGCCTCGTCGCCGGCTCATGGCCCCCTAATGAGCCGGCGACACCTGCCTTCGCCCGAGTGTTTCCTATGAGGGCGACCGAGCCGCGCCGCCGCGCCGTTGGCTCACGGGTTCGATGCGTTCGGCCGTCGCAGTCCGCCGGACCGCCTGTGGGGATTGGCCGAGAACGCGGACAAAGGCCCGGCGCATCCGTTCCTGATCGCCAAATCCGGTTTCGGGCGCAACCACTTCGATCGGATGCCGGCTTTGCGTGATCATCAAGCGCGCCGCTTCGAGCCTGAGACTCTCGATCGCCTTGGCCGGCGATGTGCCGGTCTCGGTTCGAAACGCCCGGCTGAACTGGCGCGGGCCTAGGCCTGCGGCGCTTGCCAGCTCTTCGACCGAAAGTGCTCCGCATATGTTTCGCCGGGCGTAGGCAAGAGCGTGTTGGATGCGGTCAGATTTCGGATTCATCTCTAGCAGGGCGGAATGCTGCGACTGTCCTCCTGAGCGCTGGTGATCGACCACAAGAATGCGGGCCACGGTGCGGGCCAGCTCTGCTCCGTAGTCGGTCTCCAGCATGTGAAGCGTGAGATCGATCCCCGCGCTATTGCCAGCCGCGGTCCAGATTGGTCCGTCAACGATATAGATGCGATCCGCCTCGAGTCGGACGTCCGGAAAGCGCGTCTTCAATTCGTCAGTGAAAAGCCAGTGGGTCGTGACCCGGCGATTGCGGAGCAGGGCCGCGTCGGCAAGCGCGAAGACGCCTGTGCAAATGGAAGACATCCGGCGCGATGTCTTCGCCGCTGCCGCGACGAAGGCGAGCAGCTTGGGTGAGGTCGGGACAACGCGGGTGTTGCCGCCGATGATCAAGGTGTCGAAGCGCCGATCCTTAAAGGCAGTCGTCTCCAAGCTCGTGCCGGAAGCGGACGGAACGGGAGCGCCATCCTCGGACAGCACATGAATGTCGTAGAGCTTCTTCTCGGCGCTGAAATTGGCGAATTCGAAAACCGAAAGCGCGGCAAGGCTCATGACGGGAAAGCCGGGCGTGACCACGAAGCCGACGCTCAGCATGCCTGATCCCGTGACCCGAAAAGAGGGATGTACGACATATCCGCCGTTCACGGAAGGCGTTACCAACGAACTCTGGAGGTCCGCATCTTGAGTCTCACCGGTTCTGTCGCGCTGTCTGGTTTCCTAGCACCTTGTGTTTCGCCGAGCCGGCGACCGCCTTGGCGGAATCTGAAGGCGCCGCTTTGCCGCGCGCTGCGCTTTAGTCAACGGCTGAAAAAATACAGGCCATCAATCAACCACCGAAGGATCTGATCATCATGGCGAACGAAAAATCGAGCACGGGCGCCGCGGAGATGGCGGCGGCGAAGGCTCTGACCACCAAGGTCTTGGCGATTGGCAGTTGGACTGCGAAGGCCACGCCGGAAACGAGACCCGCGATCATGCCATCCGAGGCCCGCGACACGTTGCGGCTGCAACTGGCGGGCAAGATCGATCAATGGTTTGCGAAGAGCGACGGGTCTGGCGCCGTCTTCCTCATGAACGTCACCGATCCGGCCGAGGCGCACAAGCTGCTGGAGGATTTGCCGTTGGGACGCGCTGGCATGATGACCTTCGAACTCATTCCGATCGGCCCTTTGTGGCCGCTCGGACTTCTGTTGGCCGAGCCTCCGAAGTAGCGCTTCGACCAACGAGCCCGCGAAACTTCTGCCGCGACGCCGGCTCTCTCGCAAGTGAGAGTTCAACTTCTTCGAAGAGCGATCCGTTTCGCGGAATTAACGTGGGGGACAAGCGATCCGCGGCAATCAAATTCGCGTTTGCCAGCGCTCCGCTGAGGACATAGCCTCGTGAGGCTGATCGTCGCGCTCGCGAAGCGGGCAATAACGGCGAAGCGTCACAAGGAGGAACGTATGACGACCAACATCGGTATCCAACGCGGCGCGCGTTGGAAGACAATCACCGCCTGCGCTATCGCCGCGTGGGCGCTTTCGTTCGCTCCGGCTTTCGCGGCGGACAAGATCATCGTCGGGCTGATCACCAAGGAGTACACCAATCCGTTCTTTGTGAAAATGAAGGAAGGCGCGGAGGCGAAGGCGAAGGAGCTCGGGGTCGATTTTCGCAGCCTCGCTGGCAAGTCTGATGGCGACAACACGGGCCAGGTGGACGCGATCGAGCGCTTGATGAACGTTGGCGCCAAGGCGATCCTGATCACGCCGAACGACACCAAGGCGATCGTTCCGTCTATCGAGCGGGCGCGCAAGGCTGGAATTCTGGTGATCGCGCTCGACACGCCGCTCGATCCTCCCAGCGCCGCCGACGCGACTTTCGCAACCGACAACCTCAAGGCCGGAGAGCTGATCGGCCAATGGGCCGCCAAAACGCTCGGCGACAAGGCCAAGGACGCCCGCGTCGCTTATGTCGACGCGCTCGTCGATCAGCCTTCGGTGGATCGCCTGCGCGACTTCGGCTTCTCGAAGGGGTTTGGGATCGAGAACTCGAACTGGAAGCAATACGGGCACGAGACCGACAAGCGCATCGTCGGCCATCAGTGGGGCCAGGGCGCGGAACCCGGCGGCCGCGCCGCGATGGAGACGCTGCTCCAGAAGGATCCGAACATCAATGTCGTCTACACGATCAACGAGCCGACGGCGGCCGGCGCTTATGCGGCGCTCAAGGCCGCGGGCAAGGACAAGGACGCGCTCATCGTCTCCGTCGACGGCGGGTGTCCGGGCGTGAGGAACATCGCCGCCGGCGTCATCGGCGCCACCGCCCAGCAATATCCTCTGCTGATGGCGTCCAAGGGCGTGGAGGCGGCGGTCGAATACGCGAAGACCGGCAAGAAGCCTCAGCCGAGTCCGGGCCTCGATTTCTTCAACACCGGCGTCTCGCTTGTCACCGATAAGCCGGTCGAAGGTGTTCCGTCTATCTCGTCGAAGGAAGGCCTCGCCAAGTGCTGGGGCTGAAGCGCCAAGCGAACGCTTGAAAAGGTCGCCGGCGGCACGAATCCGCCGCCGGCGTCGCAGCGCCTACCGCAGATACGATCGAACAGCGCATGCCTGAAACCTTTGTGATCGGTCTTGATTTCGGCTCCGAGTCGGCGCGCGGAATCTTGATCGATGCGAGCACCGGACGGCAGGCCGCCTATCACGTCCATGCCTATCGGCGCGGGATCATGACGGAGGCGCTTCCTGGCGGGCGTCCACTGCCCGCCGGCTTCGCGCTGCAGGTGGCCGCGGATTATCTTGAGGCCGCCGAGAGCATTCTGACCGCGATCGGCGCTGGGAGAGACGTCGCGGGAATCGGCGTCGACTTCACCGCAAGTTCGCTATGCCCGCGCTCGCCGACGGGCGTGCCTTGTCGGAATTGATGCCGGACGATCCGCATGGCTATGTGAAGCTCTGGAAGCACGCAGCGGCGCAGCCTTACGCCGAGGCGATCAACAGCCGCGGCGGCCCGTTCCTAGCGAATTTCGGCGGCAAGGTCTCGGGCGAATGGCTGCTCGCCAAGGCGGCTCAGGTCGCAACCGAAGCGCCGGATGTCTGGCGCCGCTCTGACAAGTTCATCGAAGCCGGCGATTGGCTGGTCTGGCGACTGACCGGGCGCGACGCCCGCAGCCTCGATTTCGCGGCTTACAAGGCGCAATACGACTCTCGCGTCGGCTATCCGGACGGGATCGCTCCCGGCCTTTTGGAGAAGCTCTCCGCGCCCATGCCCGTCGGCTCGGCGGCCGGCCAGCTCTCCAACGGATGGCGTGAGCGCACGGGAATCCGCGGCGAGGCAGTCGTCGCCGTGGCGGTGATCGATTCTCATGTCGTTCTGCCGGCCGTCGGCGCGAACAGTCCGGGCGTCCTGGTTGGCGCACTCGGCACTTCGGCTGCTTATCTTGTTCTGGACGACGAGGATCGGCCAAGGCTTCCGGCGATCGAGGGTCGCGCCTATGGGGCCGCGCTTCCGGGCCTATGGTGTTACGAAGCTGGGCAGCCCGCGTTCGGCGATGTGCTGGCGTGGTTCGTGCGAACGTTTCCCCGCGCGGCCGACATGGCCACGAACTTCGGCGAGTACAATCGGGAGGCTTCAGCTCTCGCCCCGGGGCAAAACCGTCTGGTGGCGATCGACTGGTGGAACGGCAATCGCGTGCCTTACGCGGACAAGAGTTTGCGAGGCTTGCTTGCGGGCCTCGATCTTTCGACCAGCGCAGTCGACATCTATCGCGCGCTCATGGACAGCATCTGTTTTGGCGCGCGTTCGATTGTCGACCTGTTCCGCGAGGCGAGCATCCCCATTGATCGCATCGTGCTGACGAGCGGGCTGGCGCAAAGCAATCCATTCCTGCTGCAGATCATGGCGGATGTTCTCGCGCAAACGGTGCATGTGCCCATGATCGACAATCCGACCTGCGTCGCCGCAGCAATACACGGCGCCGTCGCCGCGAACGTCGTTGCAAATTTCCGCGAAGGCGGCGACAGATTCGGCGCGCGGAGTTTCGACGCCTTTAAGCCAGATCCGGAGCGCGAACGCGCTTATTCTAAGGTCTATCAGCAATACCGGAATTTAAGCGCCAGCTCGGAGGTGCGAAATTCGCTGCGCTCGCATTCATAACGGATCGTCATAAGCATTCGGTAGGCCGGGAGACAAAGTTCTCCGGGCCGTTAGGGAGGAGTTCGATGGATAGGATGACGAGGCGCGCCGGCCCGCGGTTTTCGCTCACAATCTGGACGGGAGGCTGCAGGGCTTTGCTGGCGGGCCTGGCCGCGGTCGTTCTCTTGCTTTCACACAACGCAACCCGCGCGGCGGACAGTGAAGTCCCGCGCTTCGTCGTCGATCCTTATTGGCCGAAACCGTTGCCCAATCGATGGGTGACGGGCGCGGTCGGCGGCGTCTGCGTCGACCGCGAGGATCACGTGTTCGGCGTCAACCGCGCCGATCTCACAACGATGGAGCAGGCCGTCGGCAAGGAGCCGGCGCCGATCGTGATCGAATATGATTCCGACGGGAACATGGTGAACGCGTGGGGCGATCCCAAACAGATGCCCAAGTCGATCCATGGCTGTTTCGTCGACAGGCAAGATAACATCTGGATCGGCGGCAACGCCGATGGGATCGTGCAGAAATGGTCGCACGACGGCAAACGCCTGCTGCTGCAGATCGGGCGCAAGGGCGTGTGCGACAATGCGGACAAAAAATGCGGCGAGCCCGGCGCCAACAGGAGCCCGCTGCTTCTCAACGAGCCGGCCGACATCGCGATCGATCCCGACAACGGAGACATTTACGTCGCCGATGGCTATGGCAACCATCGCGTCGTCGTCTTCGACGCTGAAGGCAAGTTCCTGCGTCAATGGGGCGATGCCGGGACGGATCGCGGTCTCTTTGCAGTGATCGGCGGCGGCCATCCCCATTGCGCCAAGTTCGATCGCGAGGGCTTGCTCTACGTTTGCGACCGGGGCAACGACCGGATCGAAGTCTTCGACAAGAAGGGCGCCGTGAAGCGCGTCATCGACGTCAAACCGGGAACCGCCTATTCGCCGGCGCCGAACGGCGCGCCCGGACGCAAAGCGATCGGGTCGGCTTTGGACGTCGCCTTCTCGTCAGACCCTGAGCAGAAATACATGTATGTCGTCGACACCGGCAACGAGGTGTTGTGGATTCTCGATCATGAGAGCGGACGCATCCTGGGCGGCTTTGGAAGCGCGGGACACAACGCCGGCGAATTCACGCTCCTCCACATGATCGCGGTCGATTCAAAGGGGACGCTTTATACGAGCGAAACCATCGATGGCCGCCGCCTGCAGAAGTTCACGCCTCAAGGCCTCGTGCCTGAGGAAAGGCTCAAGGCCTATGTGGGCAGCCCGCGCTACGACGCGCTGCCATGAAGGATCGTCGGGCGCTTGGTGTCCGCGGCGACGTAGACGAAGGCGGTCGCGTCGTGCCGATGGATGGGCTCCACATCTCCGGGCGGACTTTCGACGGTAAGCATCAACGTCTCATGATGGGGACAACAACTGGCTGCGGCGCGGTCTCAGCGAGGTCATCGCCGAAGGGCACGGCGGCGAGGAGCAGCGAACAGACGAGGCGTTTCATGCAGCGCTCCGTCGGTTGGCGGATCCGGAATCAGGCTGCCGCTTGTGAACGGCGGACCCATTCGTCGAGACCGATGCGGCCGAGGCGCGCCTCTCCCAGCGGCACGAGCGAGCGCTCCTCGACCCGGCCGCCCCAATATCCGGCCTCGGGGTCGGGCACGACCTGTCGCGGGTCGCCGACCGCCTTCAGATAGCTCGCGACGATTTCGTCGAACGGCGCGCGTTCCGGGCCGGCGATCTCGACGATTCCGTTCCGGGGCGGCGCCAGCGCTGTCTCGGCCACGATGGCGGCGACGTCGTCCGCCGCGATCGGCTGGAACAGGACCGGCGGAAGCCTGACTGTCCTTCCATCCGCAGCTGAATTGGCGATGCCGCGGAGGAATTCCATGAACTGGGTCGCGCGGATGATGATGTAAGGCACGCCGGAAGCTTCAATCCGTTTCTCCTGGGCGACCTTGGCGCGGAAATAGCCATTGTCGGTCCGGTCGATTGCGACGATGGATAGCGCGACGTGATGCCCGACGCCCGCTGAGGCCTCCGCCGGGAGAAGGTGGCGCTCGGAGGTCTCGAAGAATTCGAGCACGGCCTTGTCTTCAAATGAAGGCGAATTGGCGAGGTCGATCACCACCTGCGCACCGGCCAAGACCTCTTTGAGCCCCTGGCCGGTGAGGGTGTTGACGCCACTCTGGGGCGACGCGGCGACGACGTCGTGGCCTTGCTGACGCAGAATGGCTACGGTCTTCGAGCCGATCAGGCCGGTTCCTCCGATGACGACGATCTTCATGGGTTTGACCTCCGTTCTCGATCACGGGCGACACCGAATGGATTCGGATGCACGTATTTCGGATGTCGCGGAGCGGGCTCCTTTAATCCGCCCGATCGCCTATTTTATGGCGGGCCTCCGATGGGGAGCAAGCAATTCTCCTGTTCGCCCTATGAAGCGTCGAAATCGAAATCTATCGGCGGTCGGTCCGGAGGCGCAAGCCGCGAAGTCGCATCGTCAGGCGTCGGGCTTTGATCCGGCGCGGACTTTCCGCTCATCCGCGCCCACTTCGCCAAGCCGGCGGACCCCTCCACATCTCTACGGCGCCTCAAATATCACGAATCTGGAGAAAGTCTTGCGCGACGGGCGGCGGGCGGGCAGAGTGGCCACGGAGAGTCGGGCTCTTTCGGGACGGGCCCGTTGGTTCTCGAGGCGCGTGGGGCGAGAATGCGGTTTGTCTTTCTGATCGGGACGCTTGCAGCGCTGAGCGGCTGCGCCAGCTATCGCGATGTTTCGTTCATCTACTATCCGAACGCGCCGCACCGCGACACGTTTCCTAGTCGGTCCGAGTTTTACGCCGTGGCGCAAAAGGAATGCGCCAAATACGGGATGAGGGCGTCCTATAACTGGAGCAACTATTACCCTGATTTCGAGCGCGTCCGGGTGAATTACCTCTGCGTTCAGTGACCGACCGGCGTCGGGGCTCGGCCGAAGTTATAGTTCAAGGAGACGGGACTCCAGTTCGGCGGCGCGGGATAGGGCGCGGCTGCGGTGATCGCGTTCATGACGGCTATATCGAGGTCGGACGAACCGCTTGACGCGACGAGCTTGCGGCCGACGAGATTGCCGCCTTCATCGACATAGAAGTCCACAATTCCGTGTCTGTTGGCGAGGTCGAGGCGCAGCCCCGGGCTCTCGTGCAAGTGCTCTTTGATCATCCCATAGATGATCGTCAGATACCGGGATTCAGAGTTCCCTCCCGCGACAGGCGATTTTTCGACTGAGCGCGCGAACTTGTATTGCGGCAGATCCTCGATTGTCGGCAGCGGCTCCCCGACCGGGGCCTTGTGTGGCGGCGCCGGCGGCGCTGCGGGAGCGGCGGCCTGAGTCGGATTATCCTGCGGCTTCGGATTCTGGTCTGTCGGTAATTCGCCTTCAGGCTCAGGCTTGAGATCGTGCGCGGGCGGCGCGGCCTCGCCTTTCTGCTCTTCAGCCGGATGGGGCGCGGGCGCCGGCGCGTCCGCCTTGGGCGAGGCCCCGGGGGTTGGCGGGGGAGGGGCCTCGGGGGTCGCCTTGGCCTCGGTCTTCTTGTCCGGCGATTCGCGGTTGACCTTCTCCTCGGTCGGGGCTGCGGGCGCGTCATAGGCGGGCTTTTCAAGGTCCGGCTGGGGCGGCGGCTTCGGTTTCTCTTCCGGCCGCTTCGGCGGGGGCGGGGGCGGCGGGGGCTGCTCGACCACCACCTCGACCGGAATCTCCTGCACGGCAGTCGGAACTGGGTGCGGCCAGAGCCAGTAGTAGAGGAAGAACGAGACCGGAATCAGGATATGCAACACCGCGGCGGCGATGAGCGCGAGCACGTGGAACCTGCGCTCGGCGCGCGTCGGCGGCTCGGGCACGTCGAGGCGCTCGATCGGCTCGGCCGTGAAATCGGCCTCGGACAACAACGTAGCGCTCAGCGCCCAACTCCTCTTGCGGAAGCGCGATGTGTTTCCTTGGCTGAATTGTTCACATCCGGTCAATGGCCGAATTGGTCACTTTGCCGCGTGGACCGGATTTGCGTATGTCCTCGCCCATGAGCCGCCGGGGTGGGGGCGGAGACGCGCCCCCGAGTCTGATCGCCGAACTCGACGCCCGCCCAGCGGCGCCGTCGCGCGCCCCCCGGGCGCTGGTGTTCGATTCCGGACTGGGCGGCCTTTCCGTGCTGGCCGAAATCAGGCGCCTGAGGCCGGACGTCGAAATCGTCTACGCCGCCGACGACGCGGCCTTCCCATACGGCAGGCTCAGTGAAGCGGCGCTCGTCGCCCGGGTCAAGACGGTGATGGCGCGGCTGATCGGCGAAACCGAGCCCGATATTGTCGTCATCGCCTGCAGCACCGCCTCCACGCTAGCTCTGCCGCCGTTGAGGACCGCCTATCCCCGCCTGCCGTTCGTCGGCACCGTGCCGGCCGTCAAGCCGGCGGCGGCGTCGTCGCGGTCGGGACTGATCAGCGTCTTGGCGACGCGCGGGACCGTGGCGCGCGACTACACCCAGGCCCTGGTGCGCGACTATGCCGCCAATTGCGAAGTGACCCTGGTCGGCTCGCCGCTGCTTGCCGTCATTGCCGAGCGCGTGATGCGGGGCGAAGCCGTGGACGAAACGGAGATCGAGCGGGAGATCGCGCCCTGCTTCGTTGAGCACGAGGGCCGGCGCACGGACCAGATCGTGCTCGCCTGCACGCATTTTCCGCTTATCGCGGACAAGATCGAGCGGCTTTCGCCCTGGCCGGTCGGTTTCGTCGACCCCGCGCCGGCGATTGCGCGCCGCCTCGATGCGCTAATTCCCGCCGTCCGCCCGGGCGCGTCGACCGCCTGCGAGGGGACTGCGATCTTTACCAGCGGTGACGAGCCGCCGGAGGCTTTGCAAAAGACCTTGCGTCGCTTTGGGCTCGCGTTTACGGCCACGATTAGGATCGGCGCGGCTTCGGCCTGATCGCCTGCGCCTCGACCATAACATTAGGGCCAAAGTTCGCCGCTTCTGCTCAAAACAGTGCTATTGTTAAACGACGTCGCGGAGAATGGTGCACGTTTTTTCGACTTGGGAGGCCTTTTCTGGCCGTACCAGAGGAGAACCAACGAGAAATGACCGAACTGCCCGAAAACGTAACCCTGGACTGGCTCGGCCGCCAGTTTATGGCTCAGCGCGACGATATGCGCGGCCTGCGCACCGGTATGGACATGCTGATCCGGTCGTCACCCGAGTCGACCATACGCTCGATGCGGTGCGCGAGGACATACGTTCGCTGTGGTCTCAGAACGGCGATCTGCGCCGCCGCATTGAGGCTTTGGAAGGGCGCTAATCGTGATCCGTATTGACATGACAGCCAGCGCCTACGAAATGCTCGCGGGCAGCGAAGAGCCGGACAGCGTCACTAAGCCCGGAGGGCGGCTTCTTCATTTTGGCTGAAGATCCGACTAAAAAACTCCTCATGACTGCTTCGTCCCGGCGAGGACCATAGCAACGCGACTATTTGACTCCTCGTGACGGACGCCAACTCACCAATTCCAGAACTCTGAAAGGCCTCCCATGCGTCCTTCGGACGGACAACCTATTCGCCTTAGCGAGTATCGGGCGCCGGATTATTTCATCGACCACGTCGAGCTTGACGTGTCGCTCGACATCCATGCGACGCGCGTTGTCTCGTCCCTCACGATGCGCCCCAATCCCGCTGGCCGGGGAGGCGCGGCGCTTGCGCTCGATGGCGATGAACTCGCGTTCGTCTCCGCCCGACTGGATGGCGAGCCGCTCGACGCGGCCCAATTCGAGGCGAAGCCGTCGGGCTTTCACATGCGCCGGCCTCCCCGCGGCGGGTTCACGCTCACGATCGAGACGCGACTTGATCCGGCGGCCAACACCAAGCTCATGGGGCTCTATCGCTCGGGCTCGGCCTATTGCACCCAATGCGAGGCAGAGGGATTTCGCCGCATCACCTATTTTCTCGATCGTCCGGACGTGCTCTCGACCTATCGCGTGCGGGTCGAGGCGGATCGAGCCGAGGCGCCGGTGCTTCTGTCCAACGGCAATCTCGAAACCGTGGGCGAAGCGGAGACGCCCGGCCGTCACTTCGCCATCTGGCGCGATCCGCACAAGAAGCCGTCCTACCTGTTTGCGCTGGTCGCCGGCGATCTCGGCCATATCGCGGATTCGTTCGTCACGATGTCGGGCAAGAATGTCGCGCTTGCGATCTACGTCGAGCATGGCCGCGAGGAGCGCGCGCATTACGCAATGGGCGCGCTCAAGCGCTCGATGGCCTGGGACGAACAGGCTTATGGGCGCGAATACGATCTCGACATTTTCAACATCGTCGCCGTCTCCGATTTCAATATGGGCGCGATGGAGAACAAGGGCCTCAACGTCTTCAACGACAAATACGTCCTTGCATCGCCGGAGACCGCGACCGACGACGACTATTCCAACATCGAAGGCGTGATTGCGCACGAATATTTTCACAACTGGACCGGCGATCGCATCACCTGCCGCGACTGGTTCCAGCTTTGCCTCAAAGAGGGCCTGACCGTTTTTCGCGACCAGGATTTTTCCGCCGACATGCGCTCGGCGCCGGTCGAGCGGATCGGCGATGTGCGCACGCTGCGCGCGGCGCAGTTCCCCGAGGACGCGGGGCCCCTCGCGCACAATGTGCGCCCGGAGGTCTATCACGAGATCAACAACTTCTACACCGCGACCGTCTATCAGAAAGGCGCCGAGGTCGTGCGGATGCTGAAGCGCCTTATCGGCGCGGAAGCATTTCGGGCCAGCATGGATCTCTACTTCGAGCGTTATGACGGGGCCGCGGCGACGGTCGAGGATTTCATCGGCTGTTTCGAGTCCGTTTCAAAGCGGGACCTCTCGCAATTCATGCGCTGGTACGAGCAGGCCGGTACGCCGAAGATCACCGTTCGCGGCGCCTACGACCCGGCCGGTAAAACCTACAAGCTCGACATCGCGCAATCGCTTGCGCCGACGCCGGGGCAAAACGTCAAGCTGCCGATGACGATGCCGCTCACGCTGGGCCTCGTCGGCGCCAATGGCGGCGACATGCCGCTGACGTCGTCCGACGCAAGCGCTGACGAACTCGCGAGCGGGGTCTTCGAACTCAAGGATTCCGAGCGCTCGATCGTCTTTCGCGACGTGCCGCAGCGGCCCACCTTGTCGTTCCTGCGCGGTTTCTCCGCGCCGGTGCGGATCGACGACGACCTTACCGAAGAGGACCTGATCGTTCTCTCGCGGCACGACAGCGACAATTTCAATCGTTGGCAGTCGGCGCAGAGTCTGGCGACGCGGATTCTTGTTCGCGGCGTCAAGGCCATTCGGGCCGGTCGCGCGCCCGAGCGCAACGGCGGCCTCGCAGCTGCCTTCGGCGCCTTGATCGAGGACGTGCGCGCAGGGCGCGTCGATCACGCCTTTGCCGCGATGGCGATGAGCCTGCCGACCGAAAGCGACATCGCGCGCGAGATCGGCGAGGAAGTCGATCCGGACGCGATCCACGCCGCGCGCATGGGCCTGCGTGGCGCGCTTGGGCGCACGTACGCGGGCGGGCTCGCCGCGCTGCACGCGGAGCTTGCCAATTCGTCGGCCTTCAGCTCCGACGCCGCGGCCGCGGGTCGCCGCGCTTTGCGCAACGTGGCGCTTGGCCTCTTTGTCGACGGTGACGTGGTCCAGGGGCTGGCGCTCGCCCATCGTCAGCTTGCCGACGCCGACAACATGACCGAACGCCTCGGCGCGCTGTCGGCGATCGCTTTCAAGCCGGACGATAAGCGCGACCATGCGCTCGAGGCGTTTGGCAGGCGCTATGCGATGGAGCCGCTCGTCCTCGACAAATGGTTCGCGCTGCAGGCGCAGATTCCGGAGCGCGAGACGCTGGAGCGGGTGCGCGGGCTCATGAATCACCACGGCTTCTCGCTCGCCAACCCCAACCGGGTGCGTGCGTTGATCGGCGGCTTTACAGCCAACCAGAGAGAGTTCAACCGCGACGATGGCGCGGGGTTTGCGCTGCTCGAGGAGGTGGTCGTGGCTCTCGATCCGACCAATCCGCAGATCGCTGCGCGGCTGCTTACGGCCATGCGATCCTGGCGCTCGCTTGAAGAGGTCCGCCGGGGCCATGCCGAAGCGATGCTGCGCCGTATCGCGGCCAAGTCGGCACTCTCGCCGGATGTCCGCGACATCGTGACCCGCAGCCTGGGCTGAATCTCCCCTCTCCAACGGGAGAGGGGTTGGGGGTGAGGGTTCGCGCGAAGCGCGCCTCGGGTGGGGGAACGCCCTCATCCGACGCGCTACGCGCGCCACCTTCTCCCCGAGGGAGAAGGGAACGAGGCGCCTCCGTCATCGCGCTCCGGACTCGCGCGCCCACCTCTCCTGGCAGGCTGTTGGAAAAGTCCGCCGAGCACGGTCGAAACCGGGAACACAACGGAATCCAAGGGAGTCCGGAACGGAATCGAACTGCGGCGGAAATGAGTTTTTCAACAGCCTGCTAGGGGAGAGGGTAGGGGGGAGGGTTCGGGCGCCGATCGCGTTCCGCACCGGTGCCGATTCTACTGGCGCCCTTCGGCCACATTTTTTTGTGTCTGGCGCATTGTCAAGGACTAGACAAAGATTTGCACAAGGATTCTTATCGTAGTGATTTGGGCGTTAAGGCGGCAGTCCGAGTGTAATTTGTGGCGAAGTCTGGGAATGAGCGATGACGCGCGGAAGCGCGGCAAACGGAGACGCTTATCCAATGGGGCCAGTTGAGGCACTGAGCGGGGACGGGGTGTTTCGCTTCACCGGGGCGTGGTCCCGCCGGCCGAGCGGGGCGTTCAAACGTGCGCAGCTTCGTCCCGTCCGCGCCGCGCTGCGCCGACGGCGGATTCCATCGGCGGTCGTCATTGGGATCGCCCTTGCGATCCTCGCTGTCTTCGCGCTCACCCTTCAGCATTTGTGGCTCGAGCGCGATTTGGCGCTCACCGCTGGCGCGCGTGAAATCGACATGCGCGCAACGCTGCTCGCCGAGCGGATCGCCGAGGCGCTGAACGCCGATCCTCTGGCATCCGAAGCCGAAGTTTTTCGGAACGTTCTTAGGGCTCATCCGGACGAGCGGTTCGCGCAATCGATGCTCATCGATCGCGATGGCCGCGTGGTCGAATACGAAGGGACACAGGACGCGCCCGATTTAGCGCTGACGGCTCTCGCGGGTCGCGCAAGACCATCCGCGGCCAGCGACATTCAGGGCGGTGTGACCCGCATCAAGACCCAAGGCGCCGGCGATCGGTTTGCGGCTGTGCGGGTGCTGCCGCGGACTTTGACCAGGGTGGCGTTTGCTTCGCCCGTCGATGGTCATCTCCTCGCCTGGCGTGACACGGTGGTGATCACGACCTTCCTGCTTGCCTCGACTGTCGGGCTCATGCTCGGGGCGGCGGCCCTCTGTGGGCTTAAGGGCAGGGAGGGCGATGAGCAGCGGCTCCGCGACTCCGAGGGCGCGCTTTTGGCCAGCGTTGCGGAGCTCAAACAGTCGCGCCGGTCGCTCGAAGAGCAAGCCCAGCAGCTTGCCGACCTCGCCGAACGCTATCATGAGCAGAAATCGTGCGCCGAGGCCGCCAACCGCGCCAAGGTGGAATTTCTCGCCAATATGAGCCATGAGCTGCGGACGCCGCTCAACGCCATCATCGGCTTCTCGCAACTGATGGGAAGCCAGACCTTCGGACCTTTGGGCTCGAAAAAATACGGCGACTATTGCGCCCACATTCTCGCCAGCGGCGAATACCTCCTCCGCGTGGTCAGTGACGTCCTCGATATGGCGCGGCTCGAGGCGGGCCGCGAGAGCCTGACCTACGCCCGCTTCCACGCGGATCAGGCGGTCAGCCGGGCGGTGCTCGATATCGCGTCGACCGCGCGCGAGAAAGGTGTTGCGATCAGGGTTGATGTCTGCGCCGAGGTGACTGTCGAAGCAGATCCCCTGGCGGTCGAACGCATCCTCACAACGCTCATGCGCAATGCGGTGAAATTCGCGCCGGAGGGCGGCGAAGTCTCGATCGGCGCCGCTGTCGGCGCTGAGCTTATCCATTTCACCGTCGAGGATAATGGCCCTGGAATTGCGGCGGAAAACCTCGTGCGGCTGGGTCGGCCATTCGAACAGGCGGGCGCGGTCATGATCAATGGAATGAAGGGGTCGGGTCTCGGTCTCGCCATTGCCAACTCGCTGGTAGAATTGCATGGCGGGACGCTGCGCCTCCAATCCAGACCCGATAGGGGTGCGGCGGCGATGGTCTCCTTGCCAAGGGTCCAGCGCGGATCGCGCGCTGTCGCGTTGGCGCTCGTGGCCTAACGAGACACTAGGCGGCCCACGCGGCGCCGACTGAGACATCAATCAGCATTGCTCTGAAAAGCTTAGCTCCGAAAAGCTTACGGCCGTTCGGCGAGCGCACGCCTTTGTACGTGCAATGGCAGTGGTGTGGGAAAGCGTCCCGAAAAAAAAGCCTTCATGCGCGCCCCAAGTGTGACGTGGATCACAGCGGCGCCGGAGGCGCCGCGATATTTGCTGACGATGATCGCCGTGTAGGCGGGTCGGCCCACGGGAAAGCGGAACGCGGGCCTTGGGGCATGGGGTGGGGTCATCGATGGTCGCGGTTCAAGCCCGTGATCTCGAATGGAACAAGCATTGTTACGGAGGGGTCGGCGGTATGATGGGTCAAGTTCAAGAGTTAGAAATTGGCAAGCCCGCGTTTGATGTAGTTTTTCAAGGCTCCGATCCGCTAGCGGAGGGGGTCGCGCTTGAGGCGGCGGTGAAATGGTTCAACGCCACAAAGGGGTATGGTTTCGTTGAGCTCTCGGACGGCCGCGGCGATGCGTTCCTGCATCTGAAGACCCTGCGTGAGATAGGGCGCCAAACTCTGCCCGCAGGCGCGAAGATTCGCGTCGTCGCTCGCACTGGCTCCCGGGGTGCGGAGGTGGTGCGGGTTGTGGAGGTTGACACCGGGAGCGCCATCGAGCGCTCGTCGCGGCGCCCGACTGTCGACCCATCCGCCGCCTTTGATTTGACCGGCAAGGTCAAGTGGTTCGACGACGCCCGCGGCTTTGGATTCGTCGCCAGCGACGATTTCGGCCGGGACGTGTTCATCCACAGCACCATTCTCGGCGCCGCCGGAATCCGAGGTCTCTCCGAGGGCCAGGCGGTGTCGATGCGCGTCGTCGAGACGCCAAAGGGCCGCGAGGCGATTGAGATCGTCATCTAGCCCGAAACCGCCTGCGCTGGAAAAAGCCACGCCGCTCAGACTAATTTGTTCTGGCGGCGCAATCGGCGCGCGAGAACACGCATGACGCTCAGCGCAAAAAACGGCGTGTTCTGGACCAGGAACAGAAACTGAGTTTCCTTGATCGGCGCCAGCGTCACGTCGGTTAAAGCGACAGCCGTGGCGCTGCGCGGGCTGTCGTCGATCAGCGCCATCTCGCCGAAAATGCCGTCTGCCTCGAGGGTCTCGAAATGACGGTCGCCGCTTATGATCTCCACCCGTCCGCGCACGACAACGAAGAACTCGTCGCCGCGATCGCCCTCCTGGAAGATCGTCTTGCCTTTGGCCAGATTGCGCGTCGGAAACCCAGGCCCCATGAGATGATGAAAACCAATTTTTGTTTCTGGCATTTCGCCATTCCTATGCGTCGCGTCCGACGCCCGTTTCCTCCCCCAATCTCAATTTAAGCAAATAAAACTGACAAATTTTCGGCGCGCCGCCTCGAAGGAGGCCGCGACGATGCGTGCGCGGCCGCCGCCGAGTGGGCGGACTGGGTCGATCAGTGCGGGGAGTCTGCAAGTTCGCCAGTGATGACCGCCTCGACCTCCGCGACCGTCGTGTGCTTCGGGTCGATGTTATCGGCCACGATCTTGCCGTGTCTCATGACGGCGATGCGGTCGACCACCTGGAACACATGGTGGATGTTATGCGCGATCAAGATGCAGGAGTGACCCGAATCGCGCGCGTTGCGTACAAAGCGCAGCACGCCCTGGGTCTCCGCGACGCCAAGGTTGTTGGTCGGCTCGTCGAGGATGATGAGGTCGCTGTCGAAATGCATCGCCCGCGCAATCGCCACCGCCTGCCGCTCGCCGCCGGACAGCGACGAGATCGGCGTTGAGGCCGGGATCGACTTGCCGATTCCGACCTTTCGCAGAAGCTCGCCGGCGACCTGCTCCATCAGCTTTGCGTCCATGCGGTTGAGGAACCGCGGACCCTTAAGCGGCTCGCGGCCGAGGAACAGATTGCGGGCGATCGAGAGCTGCGTGACCAGCGCCGAATCCTGATAGATCGTCTCGATGCCGAGCGCGATCGCGTCCGTCGTGCTGCGGATGTCGACGCGTTTGCCGTGCACAATGATATCGCCGCTGGTCGCGCGCACGGCGCCGGAAAGCACCTTGATCAGCGTCGACTTGCCGGCGCCATTGTCGCCCAGCAATCCAACGATCTCCTGGCGCGTGACGTTGAAGTTGACATCGTCGAGCGCCTGCACGCGACCGTAGAACTTGTCGATATGCTCCATGCGGATGAGGTCGTCGCTCATCGGTCAGGTCCCCGCCTGATGTCGGCGCTCGAGCCACGAGTGGAGCGCCATCATGCCAAGAATAATCGCGCCGATGAAGATATTATAGGCGAGGCCCGGCACGCCGACCAGCACGATGCCGTTGCGCATCACGCGCAGGATGAGGATGCCCAGCACAGTGCCGATGATGGTGCCGCGCCCGCCGGTGAGCGCGGTGCCGCCGATGACGACCATCGCGATCACCTCGAGCTCGTAGCCGCTTCCGCTGTTCGGATTGGCGGCGGAGGTGCGGATCGAGCTGATGATGCCGGCGAAGGCCGACATGACGGCGCTGAGGACGAATAGCCAGACCTTGACCGAATTAACGTTCACGCCGCGCGCCCGCGCCGCCACCGCATTACCGCCGGTCGCCTGGATCCAGTTGCCGAATTTCGACTGCGTCAGGGCATAGGAGAGGATGATCGCCGCTGCGACGAACCAGAACAGCGAGGCATAGACGCGGAACGGCCCAATGTAGAAGTCACCGACCAGAAGCTGGGCGAGCCATTGACTGCCAGCGCTCCAGGTACGCTGGGGAAAGCCGTCGGTGACGAAGAGCGCGACGCCCCGCACCACCAACAGCATGCCGAGCGTCACAAGAAATGACGGAATCCTGAGCCGTGTGACGAACAGGCCGTTGAACAATCCGATCGCCGCCGCGATGAGAAGCGCGACAACGAAGCCGACGAATAACGAGGTCACCCCCGCATTGTAGAGCGTCCACATTGCGACCGGCGCGAACCCGAACACGGAGCCCACGGAGAGATCGAATTCGCCTGCCGTCATCAGAAGCGTCATGGCGAGAGCGATAAGACCAAGTTCGACCGTGAAGGTCAGCGTGTTCGAGATGTTGAGCGGCGACAGAAATGCGGGATTGAGCGCCGCGAAGACTGCGATCTCCAGGATCAAGAGCACGAAGGGGCCGAACTCCGGCGCCGATATGATGCGGCGGAGGGGAGAAGTCTGCGTCAAGTCCGGTCACCGGAGAAAGGGCGCCGATGGCGAGCGCCGACAGTCTGAAGGTCGTAAAAAAGCGGTTCCCGTCCCGGCGAGACTTGGCGCGGGACGGGAACGCGTTCAGCGCTTACTTGGCCGACATCATCTTGTCGTAGGTGTCGACGGTCGACTTGTCATAGAGCGAGCCGACCGTGATGTTGAAACCTGGAGGGACGCCGCCCGACGCCATCAAGCCGAGCGACAGAGCGAGATAGCTCGTCGCCTGCGGGTCCTGCCACATGGCGGCGTTGACATAGCCGTCTTTGACTTCCGCGGTCGTGTCCTGGGAATTGCCCCAGCCAACAACCGGGATCTCGCCGGGCTTCACCCCGACTTGGTCGAACACGCGCTTGATCGAGCCGGTCACCATGTCGCCAAGGCCGATGATCGCGGTGATCTTTCCCTTATTGGCGGTGAGGTAGTCGCTCATGCGCGAGATGACGTTTGCCTGATCGAGCGTCGCCTCGGTGACTTCCGTCTTGATGTTAAGCGGCCCGAACACGGCGTCGATGCCTTTCTTCTCTTCGACCCCGTAGCTCGCGCCCGGAACCTCGACCGGCATCCAGACGAAGTCGCCGGACTTCACCAGCTTATGGTCGACGAGATATTGCGCCCACGACTTTCCAACGACGAGCAGGTCGCCGCCGACGTAAGCCGTGAAGTTAACTTTCGGGTCGGGCGTGTTGAAATTGATGACCGGAATGCCGGCCGCGCGCGCTTCCTTGACGACGTCGACGAGGCTGCCGGGATCGGGACTTGTTGTGACGATGGCGTCGGCCTTCGCGGCGATGGCGGTTCGGATCGCCTCCTGCTGCGAGGGCACGTCGCCGTTGTGGAACGACGTCTTGACGGTCTGGCCGGTATCCTTGGCCCACATGCTCGCGCCAGCGAGGAAATAGGTCCACACCGGATCGGCGGGGGAGCCGTGCGAGATCCAGTAGAGCGTCTTGGCTTGAACCGCTAACGGCAGCGACAGCGCAAACAATGCGATAGCGATCAGCCTCGCAACCATTCTAACCATAAGCGTCCTCCCTGTTCGAAATCGGCGCCGAATTCTTTTCGGTCTTATCGGCGGCTGCAAACCTCGCATGGCCGCGCGGTCGAAACAAGTCAGCCATTCGCTTGCAGCTAACGCGGCGGCTGCGCCTCACGCTCCGCTGTCGCGCAGGGCTTTCGCGAGCGCCACATACTTGGTCTTCCCGGAGCCGAGAACCGGGATCGCCTCGAGGACGACGACCGAGGAGGGGTGTATGAACTCGGCCGCCCCTTGGCTTTCATCCAGGCTTGCACCCTGCCCGCGTTGCGCCCGGCTTGGTTGTCGCGAGGATCACGCGCTCGCCGCGTTTGGGGTCCGGCGCGGCGACCGCGGCCGAGATATGGTCGGACCAAAGATCGGATGTGAAGTCCTCGACCGAAGCCAGCGACACGGTCTCGCCGGCGATCTTGGCGAAGCGCTTGGCGCGCCCCTTGATGGCGACAAAGCCCTCTTCGTCGACCGCGACAATGTCGCCCGTGTCGTGCGAACCTCCCGGCGGCGCTTCGATCACGCCTGGATTCTCGGGCCGATAATAGCCGAGCATGATGTTCGGCCCGCTGACGCTGAGCTTCGCTCCGTCCTCGATGCCGGGCACGGGCTCGAAGCGCGGCTCGACGAGCGGCAGGAGTCTGCCCACGGTTCCGGTTCTGCTGAACGCCGGCACATTGACGGCGATCACCGGCGAGGCCTCGGTGACGCCATAGCCTTCGAGAACGGCGAGGCCGAATTTCTCCATGAAGACGCGCCGTGTCTCCGCCTTCACCGCTTCGGTGCCGCGATAATGTATCTGAGCGATCGGACGCGGTCTCGTCGGCGTTGCGAGCATAGTGCGCGAGGAACGTGTCCGCGCCCAGGGGAAATGTCGCTTGGGCTTTGGCGATGGCCTTGGGGATCTCGCGATAGTGCAGGGGGGTCGGATAGAGATGGCGTTGGGCAGCATGATGCCAATCGTCTCGCCGGGCTCGGACAGCGCCGCGAGCTTGCGCGCCAATAATGCGACGGCGATACGAAACATGCGCAAGCTCATAGGCCCGCTCAGCGGGTCCTCGACCGCCGCGTGAGAGAGGCCGCGCGCTTTCACCTGCTCCTCGAACGCCGTGTGCAACGTGCGCCGAATATCGAACGTCAAGAACTGGAGTTCGGTCATTCGGTCGTAGAGCCCGAGGCGCCGCGCTTGTCGCCTCGTCGGGCCGCGCGGGCCGGATGGCGCCGCAATCCGCTGCGGCGGCAGGATTGTGACCTTGATCTTCGGGAACAGGCGCCGGCCAACGTAGGCCGCCGGCACGCGCGAAAGAAAAGTGCCCTCCGCTCCGGCCAGACGGACCGCGGTGACAAGCCCGTCGGACTTCTCCGCGATCAGGGCCGCAACGTGGAACGATGTCATCGACTGGCCAGCGACCGCGGCCCGGGTGTCGAGGAACAGAACCAGCGGGCGCCCGCTCCTTGCCGTGCGGACGAGCGCGCGCAAGTCGAGCGGCTTGGCTGGATCAAGGATTGTGTGCATCGGCGAATCGAAGACAGAGCCGCGCCTGCCAGCTCTTGGCTGCGGGCGGCTCGATCACGAAAGTCGCCGGCGTCTCCATGAGCGAGACAGGATCGGCGCATCGAGCCAGGAGACGTGATCGACAACGACGATATTCGGCGCGCCCGCGCGCGCCAGATTGTCCTGCCCCACGGCCTCGAGCCGGAACACGAGCCGCCAGAAGGCTCGCAGGAGCCGTCGCGACGCCGTCAAGGTCCGAAACATGATGGCGGGCGCCCCTCCGATTTGGAGGCGGATGGGAGGCCCGATTCTTGTGGCCCGTCAAGCCGTCGGCCGGCGCCGGCCGCGCAGCGTTGCTCGAGGACGCGAACCGTGTCGGATCGCCCTCAGCCTTGCGCGCCGCACTGTGCGGCGCAGCGGCCGGGTCTATTGAATGTAGTAGAGAACGCCCACACGAATCTGGTGCGACGCATTGGTCTGGCGGATGGTCGCGCCCGTCTGCGGATTGAGCAGCGTATTGACCGTGCCGCTGTTCAAATAGCGATAGCCGATGTCGAGCGTCATGCTGGGGGTGATCTTGTAGCCAATTCCGGCCGCGAGCGCCCAGGCCATCGACCAGGTGGTCGTACGGATCGAGCGGTTCCAGAATTGCGGCCCAAAGGCGATATTGGGTTGCGGCGCCAGCGCCTGCCCTTGATTGTTGACCCAGACCGGCGGAAACGGGCCGACGGCGGTGAGGTTGGCGGCGTAGGTCTGGCCGTTGGCCGTCTCGTTGTAGTTCACGTTCGCTGTAAGCGTGTTCATGTTGAGCCCGAGACCGCCGCCGACGTAGGGTGTGAAACCGTAGTAAGTCCCAAGATCGAGATAGGTGTTGGCGAGGAAAGCGTTGTCGAACTGACGCACGCTTGCTGAAGCGTTGCAGGTGTTGGTGGTATCGTAGAGAAAGCCGGTGGGGAATGGGGTGAGAGGGCCGTAAGGACAGACCACTGCCGCCTGACGCGATCCCCCAGGGCCGTTGCGATAGTCCCACGTGGCGTCGAACCGCAGCCAGTCGTTCCATCGGTAACCGAACCCGGCGCCTCCGGTGAAGTTCGTGGTCGTCCAGTTCGCTCCGTTGCCCACCGTGAACGGCGCTCCGACGGCGCCGAGCGGTGGAAGCGCGAGAGTCGAGAACGAGACGCTCGGCGCGCGGTCGAAGCTGATCCCGAGATCGCCCCGGACATACCAGTTCGAGCCGACCTCGAACATTGGAGATTGGCCGGTTGGCATTGTGAGCGGCGGAGCCGTCCCCAACAGATCGGCGGCGGAGGCCGGCGCCGCGACGATCGCTGCGGCGCAGGCGAGAGATAACAGAACCTTCATTGGCCACCCCAGAATCGCCGCGTCGACGCGAGATGGTCGACGCTTTCCAAGCGCATTCTGGCGAGCGAATACTTAAATATCGTTTAACCGTAACAAATTGTTACCTATAATATACCTAAGGCCGTAAGTAACGTAAGGTAAAGCGTACCGCATGGCCGAACAGCGGCCGAATTTGTTTAACGCTGTCGGTGGCCGCTTGCGCGGAGCTGGATCGCGGGACTCAGTCGGAAGCCTCAGGAGCGCGCGAGCACCAGCCCGACACCGGCGAGCAACACGCCGACCAGCTGTCGCGCTTCGAGCGGCCTTGCTTCCGTTCCGAGAAGGCCGAAACCGTCGATGAGCGCCGAAACGACAGCGATGACGAAGAAATAGAGGATGAACGTCTGGGTCGGGCCGAGCTTCGGGGTGACGAACGCGAGGCCCGTGACGATAACCGCCCCCATCGTGCCGCCAACGACGACTTTCAGCCCTTGAGTCGTAATGAGGCTCGTGTCGGGAAGTGGAAGGCGGTAGATCGCAACGGCAATCAAAATGAGCGTCAGCGCGGAGATGGTGGCGGACATTGCTCCAACCCAGATCGCGACGATGCCTGACCGGACCGCCGCGCCATTGGACATGGCCTGCAGGGCCTGGGCGCAGCCGCACGCCATCGCGATCAGCCAGAAGTTCGCTTTCAAGATCCCTCTCCAGACTCAAGCCTCAGCTTGGACAGTCAATGCCCCATCGACAAAGCGTGCCTCAGCAAGGAACGCCGACAACCGGCTGGCGAAATCGTGTCTCAGAGCTGTGAGCGGCGGCCGCGTCCGCCGCCACCGCGGCGTGGCGGGCGCCTTCGCCAGGTCCGGCCAGGGCGAGGCGGCGAACCAGGCGCGATAGTTCTCGGCGAACCTGGCTTCGCCCCGCCACAAGGCCAGCTCCCAGGGTTTCGGCGCGTTGACGAAATGCAGCACGATCGGCTCGAGCCGGCGTTCGACGTCGAGCAGGAAAAAGTCGCCCATGAAATTGAAGCGCGGCGACAACGGCGCGAAATTGCCTTGGAGCGTGGCGTTGAGCGCGTCCTGCTCCATGAACGGATAGCGCTTCGGGTCGTCGCGAAGCGCGGTGGTTACGCGCTCGGTCAGCTTCTCGGTGTGCCACGCGGCGCGGTCGATCGTCATGAGCCCGGCGTTGAAGTAGGGCGTGTCGAGCGCAAGCCCAAGCGCGCGGCGCGAACGCTGGAACTGGCGAGCCAGCGCGTCGCCCTTGAAGTCCATGAGAAAGATCATGTCATAGGCGGCGGCAAGCGGCTTGTCCCCAAGATCGAGGCTTTCGAGCCGCTCGAGGCCCGGGCGGACGATCAGCATGTCGGAATCGACGGTGATGATTCGCTCGAAATGATCGGGCAGGATTTGGTCGAGAAACAGGCGGCGGAACACAGCGCGCGAAAAGCGCCCTTTTCCTGCGAGGTTCGCGTCGAAGCGCGCGAAGTCGAGAGTCATGAGCTTGATGCGCTCGCGCAAGGGGGACGGCAGCTTGTCGAAGCCGGGCGCCACGTCGTCCGGTTCGCAGATGAGGACAATCTCGCGCTCGACGTCCGGTTCAGCCTCGATGAGGGACGCGATCGCGCGCACCGCAGGCGCAAAAAAAGCGCGGTCCGGCGTGAAGCAATATGCGGTTCGCATGCCGTCCCTGTTCTATCGCCCACCGAGGCAGTGCGCCTTAGAGTGCCCGACGCGTGCTCTCGGGTTCGCCCAGCGAAGGCTCGGCAGTCCTATTTGCCGGACGCTTGGGCCGCCTTCCTTATCAGGCCAATAACGACATCCGGATGCGAAATCATCGGGACATGGCTGGAATCAACCTCAACAGTCGTGGCCCCCATACGCTTGGACATGAATCGTTCTTGCGCGGGAGCAATCGTTTGATCGCTTTGCGCAACGACATACCAGCTCGGTTTGGTCTTCCAGGCCGGATCGCCCTCCAACTTCGCATCCAACATCGCCGCATTCGCCGGCCCTTGCGTCGCGAGTATCAAATCCTGCTGATGCTGCGATACGTCGCCAGCGAAATGCGGAATGGCTTCTTTGTTCAACCAAATATAGCCGTCGACGACTGCAACGTGTTTGAAGACAGGGGCCGGCTCAAACTTCGCCGCCGCCGAGAGAACGGACTCGCCGGTATCGGGGCCCAGCGCGGCGACATAGACGAGTCCCTTGACCCGTTCGTCCGTTCCCGACGCGGTGATCACGAAGCCGCCCCACGAATGGCCGACCAGAATGGCTGGGCCTCCGACGCGGTCGAGCGCCCGTTTGACAGCTGCGACATCGTCTTGCAGTGAAGTCAGTGGATTCTGAACCGCTATGACATTGTAACCTTCCCCCTGCAAAGGAGGAATAACTTCGCTCCAGCACGATCCGTCGGCCCACAGGCCATGGATGAAAAGAATGCTCGGGTTCCCGGATAGAGACATCTCACCCTCCTATTTTGTTGTCGGCGCGCCAGTCACGCATTACGATTTAGCGCTTCCTGTTTCGTGCCGTAGACACTAGTGGGCGGGAGCCGGATAATCCATCACGAGCGCCGCCAAGCGATCGGCTGTTTGAGCTCACGCTGAGTGAATTGTCAGCGGAGCCGCTTTTTCTCAATGCCGCCTCAAGAGCGCGGTCAAGAACAGGCACGCATAGGCGCCGATAGCGGCGGCGAGAAATCCGTCGATATACGCGAGAACGGCGGCCTGCTTCGCGACCGCGGACGCAAGCAGGTTCGTCCCGCGCTCCACAGCGAGCGCAGCGTCGGCCGAATGCGCGGCGACTGCGTTGCGATACGCGGCCAGCCGATCGGCCGTCTGGCCGCCAAGGCTATCGACATGCAGGCCGATGAGATTGGAGTGCACCTGTTCCCGCACGCGCACGAAGGTCTGCATGAAGGCGGTTCCGATCTCGCCGCCGAACAGGCGACTGGTCTGGAACAGCGTGCCGATCGTCAATACGTCGGCGGGGCTCATCGATCGGACAGCGAGAACAACGACGGAGGTCAACGCGAACGATTGGCCGATCGCCTGTAAGACCTGGGAGGGGAGAAAGTCTTCGGTGGCCCAGTCTTGCGTGAGGCCGGTCCCCATGAGACAGGCTACGCCAATCAAAATCGCGCCGAACGCCAGCGCCAGACGGGCGTCGACGCGTTGCAGAAGCCAGCCAAGCGGAAGGACAATCAGAAGCTGCGGCAGGGCGATCCAGAGCAAAACCGCGCCGACCTGCAGCTCCCGATAGTTCTGCACCACCTGAAGGTAGGTCGGAATGATGTAGGCGGTCGAGAGAATGATGAACCGGAAGCCGGTGACCAAGAGGAGGATGGCGACAAGCCCCTCACGGGCGAGCAGCCGAAGATTGAGGAACGGCCTCTCGATCCAAAGCTCTCGCACCACGAAGGCGAGTGTGAGCAACCCGCCGGAAAACAAGAGGCCATTGACGAGACCGTTGTTGTTCCAGTCCAGCCGGTTGCCCTGGTCGAGGCCCGCGTAAAGAAGCGCGAAACCGAAGCCGGAATAGACGAGTCCGGGCCAGTCGAGGTGCTGAAGGAGGCTTGTGTTCACCTTCTCGCGCGGCACTCCGTACCAGATGCACACGAACATGAAGGGGAGGGCGGCGCAATATTGCCATTCGATCCACCGCCATGACACGCTGTCTGAGTACCAGCCCTCGAGCGAAGCCGCGACGTTCTGCGACAGTTCGGAGTTCATCGCGTAGACCGCGAGGCCGTAGACAACGAGGCGCTGCGGGAGATTGCGGACGATGAAGCCGATGGTGAGCGGGATGAAGGTTCCAGCGCCCACGCCGGCGAGAAATTGCGCCGTGAGGAAGGCGGTGAGATTGGGCGACAAGGGCGCCAGCAGGCTGGCGACGAACAGGAGGGCGATCCCATACAGAAGGATCCGCCGGACGCTGAAGATCGCGCCGAGATAGGGACAAGCGACGCCGATGACCATCTGGCCGACGCCGAAGCTTGTTGTCATCCATGCGCCTTCGTCGAACCCGAAGTGCAGCCCGCCGCGCAGATCCGCGAGCCCGAAGGTCGTAATGCGGCTGCCAATGGTTGAGAGAAGCGCGCCGATCAGGACGCCCAATATACCGACATAGGGCCTGAGCGAATCGGCGCTGAGTCGCTGCGGCCTCCACCCCGCAGCATGAGAGGCGACGCCGGCTGAAGTGATCGGCGTCTTGGCGTGGACCTCCGCGCCGGCCAAGGCGAGTGCGGCGGGTACGGCGGTCATGGCTGGGACGTAGCGGCGCTCGTCGCTGTTCCGACGCTCCCCGCCGGGCCCGCGCCGGTATCGACCGTGGCTTCGACCGACATGCCCGGCCGCACCAGCGCACCAAGCGAAGGGTTGCTGTCGAGCACGATCTTTACGGGCACGCGCTGGACCACTTTGGTGAAGTTCCCGGTCGCATTGTCGGGCGGAAGCAGCGCGAAGGTGCTGCCCGTTCCCGGCGACCAAGAGTCCACGTGGCCAGTGAGCTTGAGGTCGGGAAAGGCGTCGACAGTCACCCGCGCCGGCTGGCCGACCCGGATGTTGGTCATCTGCGTTTCCTTGAAGTTCGCGAGCGTCCAGATATTCGGCAGCGGCAGGACGGCGATCACTTGCGTGCCGACATTGACGAATTGGCCGAGCCGCACTTGCCGCTGGCCGACGAGGCCATCGGCGGGCGAGAGGATTCGCGTATAGCGCAGGTTGTTGGAGGCGAGCGCGGCCTGTGCTTCCGCCGCGTGAATTTGCGCCTGAAGCTGCTTTTCCTGAATGTCGATGGCGGCGAGCGCGGCCTTCTGCTGGTCGAGCTGGGCTTCGTTCAGGCGCCGCTGGGCAAGCGCTTTCTCCGCATTGTCGTCGGCCTGTTCGACCAGTTTTTGTGTGCCGGCGATTCCAGTCTTGAACAACTCGCGCTGCCGCTTGTCCTCGAGCTGGTAGCGCAGCACATCGGCCTCGGTCGAGTTGATCGTCGCCTCAGCCTCCCGGACAAGCGCCTGCTGAATGCTACGCTGGTTCTCGAGGTTGGCGAGCGTGGCCTCGGCTGCGGCGAGATTGGCTTGCGCCAAGTCGAACTGAGCCTGGTAGTCGGACGGATCGATGACAGCGATCAGATCACCCTTGCGGATGGCCTGGAAGTCATTGACCGGCATTTCGGTGATGTATCCGGACACGCGCGCGGAGAGCGGCGTCACGTCGCCCGCGACGAAGGCGTCGTCCGTCGATTCGAAACGCGCAGCGCCCGTCCAGCGGTCCCAATGGGCGGCGGTGTACCAGATCAGCCAGGCGATGAAGGCAAGAAAGGCAATGCGAAGGAACGGGTAGAGCCAGCCGCGCAGCCGATCCGACGTCGAAACCGTTTGGGGCGAAGAACTATCCGTCACTTGCGAATCGGCCATAAGGGGCTCCGCAGGGCTCTCAGCCAAGACAACCCTTTAGCCCATCTTTACGCCCCTGCGGATCTGGCTCAAATACACTTAAGGTATGCACGGGAGATCGACTAAGGTATGAGCGGGAGATCGACGCTGACGGCCGTCAACGCGAGCGGGCGCGCCCGCCGTCAGGGGCAAGCCGCGTCAGACCAAGCTCGATTCAAGCGTTGGTCTCGACCGATCGCGGCTAGGTTCGCTCCGCCGAGATGATGGAGGGGAACGGCAGCCGTTCGGAGGACTGTAGGTTCGCATCGTCGCCTTGCAGGGCCGAAGTTAGGAACTGGTCGGCTTGCGACACGAAGAGTTCCGGGTACTGGTAGAACGATCCGTGATTGGCGTCCGGGTAGAGGACCAGCTGCGCGTTCGGTAGATTTTGCTGCAGCAGGTAAGAGTTCACCGTGGGGATGATGACGTCGTTGCTGCCCTGCACGATCAGCGTTGGCTGACGGATATCTTTCAGATAGTCGAGAACGCTCTCGGCGGGCGCGACATATTTGCCGATGGCTTCGCGCTGCGCCGCTCCGGCTTCCTCGCTCACCTCCGGATCGCGATCCTTGCGGAGAAGCTTGCGTTTCAGAAAGGCGAGGCCTGCGGCCCTGCTCGAGGGGGACGGCGAGAAGTGAACCGCAAGCCACAGATGCTCCGGCGGATCGTAGGCGCCGGCGAAGATCTCTGCGGATCTGCTCGTCGACATATCGGCGCCGCGCGGTCCGGTGCCGACAAGAATGAGCCGGCGCACGAGAGCGGGAGCCTCCGCTGTGATTTCCTGAGCGACCATGCCGCCGATGGAAAAGCCGAGCACGTCGACCTTGGTAAGTCCGAGAGCCCTGATGAAGGCGATGGCGTTCGCGCCCATCTCCTGAAAGCTCGTCGGGACCTTGGCCGAACTGCTCGAAACGCCTGCATTATTGAAGAGGATCACCTCGCGGTTCCCAGCTAGGCCGTCGGTTACCGCCGGATCCCAATAATCGATAGTCCCGCGGAAATGCTGGTTGAACAGCAGCGGCACACCGCTGGGCTTGCCGAAACGGCGATAGGCGAAACGGATTCCTTTGGCCTCGACGAACTGCGTCGGCGCGGTCTGGTGATTGTGCTCGACCATTGAAGTTCTCTCTGGCTGTCAGGCTCAAACCGACTTTGCCAAGCGATCGAAACCGGGCGGTGGGCGGCCTCGGGCAGGCCGCCCCTTAAAAATCTGGCGCGGAGGCTTGCTCCGCGCCGGGACAGGGTCAGTGGCTCTTGCCGCCATCGACATTAAGGACATGGCCGGTGATGAATGAGGCTTCGTCCGACGCGATGAAGACAATCGCATCGGCAAGCTCCTCGGTGAGGCCGAGGCGAGCCATCGGAACCGTCGCCACCGAAGCCGCCTTGTTTTCCGGCGTGCCGGTGAAGCGTGTCAACATGCCGGTGTCGGTAGGACCGGGGGCCACGGCATTCACTCGGATTCCCGACTTGGCGATCTCGAGCGCCACCGACTTGGTGATGCCTTCGACGGCGTGCTTGCTGCCGACATAGACGGAAGCCCCCGCCGCCCCCTCGTGCCCGTAGGTCGAGGAGATGTTGATGATGGCGCCGCTGCCCTGTCCTTGCATGGCGCGCACTTCGTGCTTCATGCTCAGGATCACGCCGAGAACATTGGTGTCGAACGTCGCGGCATAGCTCTCTGCGGTCTGGTCCGTGATCAGACCAGGCTTGCCCTCGGTGCCGGCATTGTTCACCGCGACATCGAGACGGCCAAACCGTGCGACGGTCTTGTCGACCAGAGCGCGGACGTCTTCGTCCTTGCGGACGTCGGCATTGATAAACTCGGCCTCTGAACCGAGAGAACGCAGCTCCTTCGCGAGCGCCTGGCCGACCTCGTCACGCCTGCCGGCGACAACGACTTTTGCGCCTTTCTTGGCGAAAGCGACGGCGGCGGCTCGACCGATCCCGGTCAAGGCGCCAGTGATCAAGACGACTGGGTTGCCCATTGTAATCCTCGCAATTGTGTTGTCATGCCGGCAGAGCATGGACCGTGGCGGCCGCGGTCCACAGAGACTGAGACCAGCCGCCGCCGCTTTCGGTGAAAGCCATGTGGTGTCCGCTGGCGTCCACGAAAAAGACTTTGTAAGCTGGGGGGCATGCCTTGGAGATATGGAAAGGGCTATGGAGCTACGGCACCTTCGCTATTTCATCGCAGTCGCCGAGGAGGGCAGCCTGACGCTCGCGGCCGAGAAGCGGCTGCACACCGCCCAACCTTCGCTCAGCCGCCAAATCCGGGATCTCGAATACGAAGTCGGGGTCCCGCTGATGAACCGCAGCGCGCGCGGTGTCGAACTGACAGCGGCGGGCCGCGCGTTTCTCGACCATGCGCGGCTCGCGCTCACCCAGGCGGAGGCGGCGGTCGAAGCGGCGCGGCGGGCCGCCGAGCCTCTTAAGCCGGCCTTCGCGCTCGGCTTCCTAACCGGAACGGAGATTGACTGGCTGCCGAAGGCGATGCGCATTCTTCACGATCAACTGCCGAACATGAAGCTGACCATCGCAAGCCAGTACTCTCCGGACCTGGCCGCGGAGCTCATGCGGGGGCGGCTTGACGCCGCATTCATGCGCCGGGAGAAACAAGAAAGCCTGGCCTACCGGCGCGTGGTGGCCGAGCCGCTGTTCATGATGTTCCCGAGCGATCATCGTCTGGCCGAGCAAGAGGCCGTCGACTTGTCGGACATCGTCGGTGAGACGTTCATCGTTACATCCAACACGGCGCCAGTCGTCCGCGCTCTGATTGCGGGCTACCTTGAGCGATCCGGCCTCGACATCAAGCCCGCGCACGAAGTGGACAATCTCGCCCATGCGGTGTCGCTGATCGCCTCGACCGGCGCCGTGATGCTCATGCCCGCTTATGCGAGGAATCTCCTCCCCCGGTCGGTGACCAGCCGCCCACTGCGCGCGACAGCGCCGACGATCGACCTCGTCGTCGGCTACGATAAGGCTAACACTTCGCCGATTCTCAAGCTGTTCCTCTCGAGGTTGGACGAGATCGCGGCGACGCAGTCGCACGCGCCCTGAAGCCGCCGGCGTTACCCGCCTGCCTCGGTCCCTGCCGGCTCGGCGTGCCCTACGACCCGGCGCGCTTCTGGAAAAGCCGCCTTGACCGAGCGCTCGAGCGAATCGACGGCGTCGTGAACGGTCTCCACCGGTGTCGCCGGATCGGCGTGGCAGTGGAAGAGGACGAACACGCCGCCCGAGGTTTCGCGCACCCGCACGTCGTGGATGTCGCGCACGCGTCCTTGTTCGGCGGCTGCGGCGGCGAGCGACGCCTCGATGCGGTGTGCGAGATTCGGCTCCGCCAATTGCCCGCTGGACTCCGGCTCGGCAGGCTCGATGTGGGTCTCGACCTCGACGTCCTCGCCAATCTCCGCGGCGATCGCGTCCTCAAGCTCGGAGGCGAGCCGATGCGCGTCGCCAAGCGACATTGCGCCGTCGACCTCGAGATCGAGGGTGACGGTCTTGCGCGCTTCGATGTCCTGGATGGTCACATGATGCACTGGCAAGCCTCGTCGCGCGGCGGTCACCAGCACCCGCTCGAGGATCGTCTCGTCGTCGAGCGCGAGCGGATTGGCGGTGATCGTCAATTCGGCCTGGGGCCACTTTCGTGCGATCCGCGATTGCAGCTCGGCCTTGATCCCAGCGACACGTTCGAGCGGCAGAGTGCGCGACACCGAGACGATGACGTCGCCTACGATCTTAGGCCCGCTCGGCCTGAGGCGGATTGCCTCGATCCCCGCGACGCTCGTGTCGTGCATGAGCAGGCTGCGGATCGCGTCGGTCAGACCCTCGGGCGCGCGGTCGACGAGCGCATCGATCGTGGTCCGCCCCAGGCGAAAGCCCGCGACGGCGATGAAGCCAGCGACGCCGATCGCCGCCAGCGCATCGGCATGGGCGTATCCTGCCCGCGTGGCCGCGAGCCCGGTGAGGACAAGCACAGAGGCAACGAGATCGCTCGAATAATGCAGCGCGTCAGCGCTGAGCGCGTGGCTCGAGGTCGTGTGCGCCGCATAGGTCAGCGCCCGCCAGCGCACGATATCGACGACGATCGAGAATAGGATCACGCCGATCGCGAACGCGCCGACGTCGACCTCAGCGTCGCCGCCGCGGAGGCGCTCGATCGCCTGGATGGCGACGCCGATCGAGAGCGCTGCGAGAAGGCCGGTCTCGGCCAGCGCCGCTACCGCCTCGATCTTGGCGTGGCCAAATGGATGATCGGCGTCGGCGGGCTTGTCGGCCTCGCGCACGGCGAAGAGGGTGAGGGCGCTCGCCCCGATGTCGATCGTGTTATGGGCGCCTTCCGAGAGCAGCGCGAGCGATCCGGAAGCCATGCCAGCCGCCAGCTTGAGCGCCGCGAGAACTGTGCTTGCGATGATCGAGGCGGCGGCCGCGCGCTGCTTCAGGGTCGAGTGGTCCTCGGCCGGATGGCGCGGCTTTGTCTCCAAAGCGACTCGTCCATATGTCCGGGGGGCTTCCCCTTGAGACCGAAGGCGTTATGCTCTGAACCCATTAACGAAGCAAACCCCGACGAGGAACCCATGGAATATTTGCATACGATGATCCGCGTGACGGATCTCAAGGCGACCATTGCCTTTTTCGAGATCATGGGATTTGCCGAGACGCGCCGCATCGAGAACGAGAAGGCCCGCTACACCTTGGTGTTTCTCGCCGCCCCGGACGACGTCGAGACTGCGAAGGCGAGCCGGAAGCCGACCGTCGAGCTCACCCACAACTGGGATCCGGAGCCCTACACTGGCGGGCGCAATTTTGGCCATCTCGCCTATGCCGTCGACGACATCTACGCGACCTGCGCCAAGCTCAAGGCCGCCGGTGTGACCATCAACCGACCACCGCGCGACGGCCACATGGCCTTCATCCGCACGCCGGACGCCATCTCGATCGAGCTCATCCAGAAGGGCGAGAAGAAAGCGCCGGCGGAGCCGTGGGCGTCTGCGGCGAACATTGGCGTGTGGTGATCAGGCGATCGCGGCGCTCACCAGGTTGCGGAACAGCATGCGGAAATATTCGCGGTTCTCCGGCGTCTGAACCATGATGATGGCGAACAGGGAGTCGCGCGGCGACACCCAGAACGCCGTGCCCATCATGCCGCCCCAGAAGTATTCGCCGACGCTGCCCGCCGTCGGCGCTTTCCCGGGATCGTTGCGCACCGCGAAGCCGAGGCCGAACCCGTGGCCGGGCCACAGCAGGTAGTGGTCTCTCTTCGCTCTCGCGTCGAGATGGTCGCTCGCCATGAAAGCGAGCGTGCGGGGACTGAGGATGCGTGCGCCGTCGAGCGTCCCGCCGAAGCTCAGCATGGCGGCGAAGCGGGTGTAGTCGGCGAGCGTCGACACCAGCCCGCCGCCGCCCGATTCGAATTTGGGCGGCGAGGTCGAATTGCGCGTATCCGCCCCCGCCGCGATCATGACATCGAACGAGAACGGATCGGCGCGCCGGGCGAGCTTCGATTCCGGCGTGAAAAAAGCAGTATCGACCATGTCGAGGGGTCTGAACAGGCGCTGCTGCAACACCTCGCCGAGGCGGGCGCCTTCGACGATCTCGAGGACACGCCCGAGCACGTCGGTTGAGAGGCTGTACTCCCACACCTCGCCTGGCTGATGCATGAGCGGAAGCGCGGCCATCGCCTCGACATTTTCGCCCAACGTCCGGTTCGAATTGACGACGTTCGCCGCCTTGATCAGCTTCTGGACTGGGGACACTCCAGTGAAGCCATAGGTCAGCCCCGACGTATGCCGCATGAGGTCCTGGATCGTGATCGGCCGCCTGAGCGGCGCAAGGTCGAGCTTGTCGCCGTTGACGATTCCGACTTTCGTGTTCGCGAAAGCGGGAATGTATTTCGACACCGGATCAGTGATGAGGAGCCGCCCTTCTTCGACCAGCATCATCGCCGCGACCGAAACAATCGGCTTGGTCATCGAATAGATGCGGAAGATCGCGTCCTTGGTCATTGCCGGCCCGCCGGGCCGCAACGCGCCGACAAAGTCCCGGTAGGCGACCTTGCCGTGGCGGCCGATCAGCATCGACACGCCTGGAGCCTTCTTCTCCTCGACCTGACGGCCCATGATGGTGGTGAGCCGCTCGAGCCTTTCCGGAATAAACCCCAGCGTTTCGGACGGGGCGTAGGAAAGGCCGAAGGAACTCATCACACGGCTCCTGGGATTCAAGGAAAGGCGAACAATGGGCTACCCGCGAGCAACCGGCAAGCGGGGCGCCCGCCCGGCTGGACAGCGGATCGCCCGCGCGAGACAAAGCGGCCTATGAGTCTTCTCGACGGCCTCGATCCCAAGCCTGAGCCGCCGCCGGCGCCGCTCGCCGAACGGCTGCGCCCGATAACGCTGGCCGAGGTTTCGGGCCAGGAGCATTTGACCGGTCCGGATGGGGCGCTGACGCGCCTGCTTGCGGCGCCTTCGCTCGGCTCGATGATCTTCTGGGGGCCGCCGGGCAGCGGCAAGACGACGGTCGCGCGGCTCATCGGCGCTTCCCGCAAAGACACATTCGTGCAGCTCTCGGCGATCCATACCGGCGTGGCGGAACTGAAGAAGATCTTCGACGCCGCCCGCGTGCGCCGCGCGCAAGGGCAGGGCACGCTCCTGTTCGTCGACGAGATCCATCGCTTCAACCGCGCGCAGCAGGATTCCTTCCTGCCCGTGATGGAGGACGGTTCGATCACGCTGATCGGCGCGACGACCGAGAATCCTTCGTTCGAGCTCAACGCGGCCTTGTTGTCGCGCGCTCGCGTGCTGGTCTTTCGTCCTCTCGGCCCGCAGGCGCTCGAAGCGCTGCTCGATCGCGCCGAACAGGTGATGGCAAAGCCTCTGCCGCTCGATGGCCAAGCGCGTGAGGCGCTGATCGGCATGGCGGATGGGGATGGCCGCGCCGTCCTCACCCTCGCAGAAGAAGTCTGGCGCGCCGCGCACCCCGGCGAAACCCTCGATGCGGCGCGGCTGGTCGAGGTCGTGCAGCGGCGCGCGCCGATCTACGACAAGGCCCAGGACGGCCATTACAATCTGATCTCGGCCTTGCACAAAACCGTGCGCGGCTCTGATCCGGACGCGGCGCTCTATTATCTCGCGCGCATGTTCGACGCCGGCGAGGACCCTTTGTTCATCGCGCGGCGCGTGGTGCGCATGGCCTCCGAGGATATCGGCCTTGCCGACCCGCAGGCGCTGGTTGTCGCCAACGCGGCTAAGGACGCCTACGATTTTCTCGGCAGTCCCGAGGGGGAACTCGCGATCGCTGAAGCCGTGGTCTATGTCGCGACCGCGCCGAAATCGAACGCTATCTATAAGGCGTTCGGCGCCGCTCAGGCGCTTGCGAAAGCGCATGGTTCGCTCGCGCCGCCCAAGACCATCCTCAACGCGCCGACAAAGCTCATGAAGCGCGAGGGTTACGGCGCAACCTATCAATACGATCACGACGCGCCCGATGCCTTCAGCGGGCAGAACTATTGGCCGGACAAGCTCGGCCGTCACACGCTTTACGACCCGGTCGAGCGCGGTTTCGAACGTGAGCTTAGGAAGCGGCTCGAATACTGGGCAAAGCTGCGTCAGGAGCGGGGGGAGGGGTAGTACCCTCATCCGGCCCTTCGGCCGCGCGCAGCGCGGACTGATGAGGGCGCTGGCCGTTGCTCCTCAGGAAACCTTCGCGAACTTCGCCTTGAGCGCGTTGATCACGTTCGGCGGCGCGAAGGCGGAGGCGTCGCCGCCCATGGACGCAATCTGCCGCACCAGCGTCGCTGTGATCGGCCTCACCGGCGAGGACGCCGGGAGAAAGACGGTGCGCAATTCGGGCGCCATCGCGCCGTTCATGCCCGCCATCTGCATCTCATAGTCGAAATCCGTTCCGTCCCTGAGCCCCCGGAAGATCAGCGTCGCGCCGGCTTTGCGCGCGGCCTCGATGGCGAGACCGGTGAATTCGACGACGTCGAGCTCGCATTGCGCCTTGGTCAAGATCGGTGCGGCCGCCTCGTGGATCAGCTTCAGGCGCTCCTCGACTGTGAACAGGGCGGCCTTGTTGGGATTGGAGCCGACGCCGACGACCAGCCGGTCGCAGAGCGCCGCGGCATGCTCGATCACGTCCAGATGCCCGTTGGTCATCGGGTCGAAAGAGCCAGAAAAGAAGCCGACGCGGGTCATCGCGCAAGCGTTAGCTTGGGCGGCGGGCGCCGGCAAGCGGGCTTGAATCGTCAACGGTCGCGAGGCGCCGTTGAGTCGGACGCGGGTTTTGAGCTAGATTGCCGGCACACACCGTACGCTTGATCGCCGCGCTGCCGCTTCGCCGGGTGATTCTGCGCGCCAAGCCCATCGAACACCGAAAGACGAGATCGGCATGCCAATCGCCAAGGCCAGCGTTCCCACCCCCAATGGGGCCAAATACATGCAGCAGCTTTGCAAGCACTGGAGCCACAAGCTGGAAGTCGACCTTTCGGAGCAGAGAGGCGTGGTCAAGTTTTCGGCCGCGGTCGCCACGTTCGAGCCGGGGGCAGAAGCGCTTCAGGTCACGATCGAAGGCGAGGAGGGCGAAACGGTCGAGCGCATGAAAGGCGTGGTCGCCGCGCATCTCGACCGGTTCGCGTTCCGCGAAGCGCCGCTGCGGTTCGACTGGGCTTAGCCGGGGGCGGATGAAAGAGGCTTTGGACCGCCGGACGGCGCGTTCGGCCTGAGCGCGAAGGAGATGTGACGACAATGAACGGCGACGAATTGCGCGCCATCCAGGCGCCGCTCAAGGAACGCTACCGCGGCGACGCCGAGGCGGGTCTGGTGACGCTCAAGGCCAATGGCGCGCTCAATTCGGCGACAATTGCGTGCAAGGTCGAGACGGGACGAGCGCTCGCCGTCGCCGGGCTTCATCCGGCGACCGGGGGAAGCGGAGCCGAGCTTTGCTCCGGCGATATGCTGCTCGAGGCCCTGGTCGCTTGCGCCGGCGTGACGCTGAAGGCGGTCGCGACTTCGATCGGGGTCGAGCTGCGCTCGGGCAGAGTGGCAGCGGAAGGCGACCTCGACTTTCGCGGCACGCTCGGCGTCGACAAGCAGGCGCCGGTCGGGTTCACCGATATCCGGCTCACGTTCGAACTCGACACTGACGCGCCACAGGACCAGCTCGATACGCTTTTGAAGCTGACCGAGCGCCATTGCGTCGTGCTGCAGTCGTTGAGGCATTCGCCGAAGACCGAGGCTGCGATCACGCGAGCTTGAGCGCGGCGGGGCGTCTCGTGCGAGCGCGCTGCCGCTAGAAATCAGATGCGTCAAGCTCCGGATTGTTCTCGTCCGGGATGACAAGCGTTCTTGACGGATCGCGGCGCTCGGTTTGATGGTGAGCCAAGCGCGTGGGCCGTCTGGAATCACCCGCCGCGCGCGATCCATCCTGGTTAAGGACGGAAATCGATGGACGTGCGCGACGACATGCTGGGACGGCTTCGGGGCCGCCGCGAAGGCTTCACCTTAGCCCAGCCCTTCTACATCGACCCGGACTACTTCCGGCTCGACATGGAGATGATTTGGTACAGGGACTGGCTGTTCGTCGGGCACGATTGCGAGCTCACGCCCGGCTCCTTCATGACCGCGCAGATCGGCGACTATTCGGTGATCCTGGTCCGTGATCTCAAGGGAGCGATCCGCGCGTTTCACAACACCTGCCGGCACCGCGGCAGCCGGATCTGCGCGCTCGAGAAGGGCGCGGCCGTGCGGCTCGTCTGCCCCTATCACCAATGGAGTTACGATCTTGACGGGCGCCTTCTGTTCGCTCGGCAGGTCGCCGAGGGCTTCGACAAGCCGGCTTATGGGCTCAAAGCCGTCGGCTGCGAGAGCGTCGCCGGATATCTGTTCGTCTGCCTTGCCGAGACGCCACCCGATTTCATGTCCTTCCGCAAGATGATGGAGCCTTATTTCGCGCCCCATCGCCTTGCCGAGGCGAAAGTCGTGCATGAGGCCACGATCGTCGAGCGAGGCAATTGGAAGCTCGTCTGGGAGAACAATCGCGAGTGTTACCACTGCCAGGCCAACCATCCGGAACTCTGCAAGACCTTCCCGGAAGCGCCGAGCGCGACCGGAATCCAGAGCGCCGAAAGCGACCCTGAGATGCTCGAGCACTGGGCGCGGCTGGAAGCGACCGGGCTTCCCGCCCGCTTTCGCATCGACCCGGCCGGCCAGTTCCGAGCGACGAGAACGCCGCTCCTACCCGATGTTGAGAGCTATACGCTGACGGGCAAGCGCGCCGTGCGGAGGAACCTGTCGGATGAGGTTTCGGCCGAACGGATCGGCTCGCTCATGCTCTATCATTATCCGACGACCTGGGACCACGTGCTGATCGACCACGCCGTGACCTTCCGCGTGCTGCCGATCAGCGCGACCGAGACGGCCGTCACGACGAAATGGCTGGTCCACAAAGACGCGATCGAGGGTGAGGACTATGACCTCGAAGAGCTCACCCACGTCTGGACTGAGACCAACAATCAGGATCGCCGGATCGTCGAGGAGAACGCCCGCGGGCTCCGTTCCCCCGCTTATGAGCCCGGCCCCTATTCAACTGTTCACGAGGGCGGCGTTATTCAGTTCGTCGACTGGTACGTTCGCACGATCGAACCGAGACTCATGGGCGAAACGCGCACGCCTTTGAGCCTTGCCTCATGAAGACAGCTCTTCGCGTGCGCGGCGGCATTCGTCGAAAATCGGGGCGGGGCTCGTGAGAATCGTGTAGCGGCGCTAGACCGAGGCCGCCTGGCCACGCCCCTCGCGCGGGAGCGCATGCATCGTGTTGCTTCACGCTCTGTACCTTGTCGCCATTGTCGTTGAGGCCATGACGGCGGCGTTAGCCGCTGGCCGCCGAACCATGGACTGGGTCGGCGTCTGTCTGCTCGGCAGCGTGACGGCGCTCGGCGGCGGGTCGATGCGCGACATCCTGCTCGGGCATTATCCGCTTTCGTGGGTGGCGCATCCGCACTATCTCCTGGTGACCGCCGGAGCCGCGCTGTTCACCATCGCGATCGCGCGCATCGTGCATCGGCTGCGCAATGTCTTTCTCGTTCTCGACGCGATCGGCCTTGCGCTGTTCACAGTGATCGGCTGCAACGTCGCGCTTGATCTCGATCTGCCGTTTCTCATCGTCATCATGTCGGGTATGATCACCGGCTGCGTCGGCGGGGTGCTGCGCGACGTGCTTTGCAACGACGTCCCGCTGCTCTTTCGCAGCGAGCTTTATGCCAGCGTCTCGGTGGTCGCGGGCGCCCTTTACGTCGGCGGCCTTCGCGCCGGTCTGCCGCACGATCCGGTCATGATCGTCGCGATGGCGGCCGGCTTGGCGCTGCGTCTGCTCGCGATCCGCTATGGCTGGAACATGCCCAGATTCGTCTACACGCGCGATTTACATTGACCGCTCGCAGCGACGTCAGCGGATCGGGATCTCGATCAATGACGGGCCCTCGCGCTTGAGCGCGCGCCCGATTGCCACGCCGATTGCGTCGCGATCATTTGCGCGCTCAGCCGGCACGCCCATCGACGTCGCCAGCGCCTGGAAGTCGATCGCCGGATCGACGACATCCATGCCCACGAACCGGCCTGCCTTCGCGTTGGAATAGCCGAGCGACTTGGCCACGTTTTGCAACACGCCATAGCGGCGATTGTTGAAGACGACGAAGATGGTCCGCGCCTTGTAGTGCGCGGCGCTCCACAAAGCCTGCGGCGAATACATCGCGCCCCCGTCGCCGACGAACGCGACGACCCAGCCGTTTGTCGCAAGCGACGCGCCGACGGCCGCCGGCATGCTGCAGCCGAGCACGCCGCCGCGAGCGAAGAAGTAGCGGCCCGGTTCGGTCGTCATGAGATCCTGGACGCGGCCGAACGTGGCCGCGGAATCGTTGGCGATGATCGCGTCGTCAGGCAGCGAGTCGAGTGCCGCGAGCACGGCGGCGTCGGCGCTGAGCGGCCCGTTCGCGCCCTCGGCCAGAATGTCCTTACGCGTCGCTTCCCTGGCCTCGCGCCGTCCCGCGCCGCGCGTGGCGAGTCGGGCCACAACCTTCTTCTTGTCGACCAGTTCCCCGAGGCGCCGCGCGACCGCGCCTAGCGTCTGGCTGATGTCGCCAAGCAACGCGACATCCGCGGCGTGTTCGCGTCCGAACGCCTCCGGATTGTCCGCGATATGGAACACTGCGACCCCTTCGGGCACCGGCTCGGCTTCGCGATAGGGGTAAGCGACGAACGCGCGGCCGCCGACCAGGACGATCGCTTGCACAGACTGCAGGTGAGCGCGCATGTCGGCGAAATCTGGCTTTAGGACTCCCGCCCAGCACGGATGGTGGGACGGAAACGCGGTGCGCGAGGTGAGCTGCGTGCCCCAGACCGGAAAGCCGCCGGCCTCGGCGAAGGCGACCAGGCCAGCACTCGCGGCAGCCGGCAGGTCGTCGCCGAGCAGGACGACGACCCGATGCGGATCGAGGGCCGCAAGCGTCTCGGCGAGGCGCGCCGCGTCGGGCGAAGGCCCGAGGCGCGGCGGCGATGAAGCGGGCGGCGTCGGGTGATTCACGTCCTGATCGAGGATGTCCATCGGCAGCGACAGGAACACAGGCCCGCACGGCGGCGTGCGGGCAAGTCCGAAGGCGCGGCGAAGCGCCGGACCGACATCGTCGCCGCGGCGCAGCTCCTTCGCCCATTTCGTCACCGGCGCAGCGAGCGCGACAAGGTCGCCTGAGAGCCACGGCTCGGTCATGAGATGCCTTGTGTCCTGCTGGCCGGCGGTAACGACGAGCGGTGTCTGGCTCGCTTTGGAAGCGACCAGCACGCCCATCGCGTTGCCGAGGCCGCCCATCGCGTGCAGGTTGACGAAGGCGGCGCGGCCTGTGGCGAGCGCCCAACCGTCGGCCATGCCGACCGCCGTCGCCTCCTGAAGGCCGAGCACGTAGCGAATGTCCGGCGCGTCGACCAGCGCGTCCATGAGCGGCATCTCGGTCGAGCCGGGATTGCCGAAGACGTGGGTTATGCCCTCATCGCGCAGGATGTCGATGAGAACGTCGCGCGCGCGTCGGGTCATCGGATGCCCTCTCTGTTAGGCTAACATCCTACAGATTGAGCCCCGTCATTGCGAGCGTGAGCCGAAGCAATCCAGGCGAACGCAGGGCGCTCCACGGTCACTGGATTGCTTCGTCGCTCTGCTCCTCGCAATGACGAAAGCTGTTCAATCGAATACGATGCCGGTCTAAGGCGAGAACGGGTCTTGCAAGAGTTGCGTCGGCGGCCGCTGGGTCAGGCGATCATATTCGGCGGCGAAACTCCCGTTCGGCTCGTGTCCGTCCTGATCGCTGGAGAATTCCGGCTTTAAGCGATTGAGGAAAAACATCTCATGGGTGCGCTGGTGCTTCGCTTCGACGGCGCCGCGCGGCTCAAGCTCGAATAGAGTTTTGGCATGTCCGGCTGCCGTGTCGGAGACATTGATCCGACCGGGCAGGCACTGCGCCTCCATGAACGAGGCAATGTTCACGGCATCGCCCCAGATATCGAAAGCAAAGCGGTGATTGCCGACGACTCCGGAGATGACTGGCCCTGTGTGAATGCCGATCCGCAATTCGAGCGATGGCAGTCGCAAGGCATCGCTGCGCGACTTCATGCGAGCGACCGTCGCCTGCATTTCCAGCGCCGCGAGACCGGCGTCGATCGGATGCGGCAGGCCGGTCTCAGGGACGCCGCCGACCGCCATATAGGCGTCGCCGATCGTCTTGATCTTCTCCAGTCCGTGACGGGCCATGATGTCGTCGAAGGCGCTAAAATACTCGTCAAGGAGACCAATGAGCGCCGCAGGCTCCGCTCGCTCGGATAGAAGCGTGAAACCCTGAAAGTCGGCCAATAAAACTGTCGCGGAGCGAATATATTTCGGCTGAACTTTGCCGTCTCTCTTCAGCTCCTCGGCAATCGCGCGCGGCAAAAGGTTGTCGAGGAGCTCGTCCGTGCGTGCTTTTTGCTCAGCGGCCTCAGTGCGCGCGAGCTCGAGTTCCCGGATTGTCTGGTTGTGGTCGATCAGCCTTCGACGCAGCTCCAAAAGGGTGAGGATCTGACGCGACAGCCTGCGTAGCGCTTCTGTTTGCTCAAAGGTGAGACGACGTGGCTCAAAATCCATGACGCAAAGTGACCCCAGCGCATAGCCCTCGTCGGTGATGAGCGGGACGCCGCAATAGAACCGGCAATGTGGTTCGCCGACGACCATGGCGATACGATCAAACCGAGAGTCCTGCGTCATGTCGGGGACCACGAACATCTCGGCGCCGCAAATCGTCGTTGAACAAACCGTCGCCCCCCGAGGCGCGTTCGTTATCTCTGGCGGGAGGCCATATCTCGCTTTGAGCCATCGGCGATCGTCGTCAATAAAGCTGATATAGCCGATTGGGCATCCGCAGATTTGCGCCGCCAACCCCGCGATTTCGTCATAGGCCGTTTCGGGCGGACTATCGAGGACGTCAAGCGCGCGCAAGGCATTAAGCCGCTCCGGTTCGTTGGCGGGGATGGGAAAGGATGACGCATCTGTGCCGGCCGTCTCCGCAGTCGATGCTCGCTCGTCGATGGCGCTCGCATCGCGAACGGGCGGGACCGGCGTAGGCGTCGCTTCCTCGCCCAGGGGCTTTCTGTAAGGGGTCGAATCGCTCAATGTGCGTTCCTCCCGCGCGGTGGCGCGAACCATACTGGGTCTAGCAAGAAGAGTGACGGGCGGCCTTGAACATGCCTGCGACTCTCCAGCGCTCATCTTGCGCATTGGGAGCCCGTCGATCGGTGCGCCTGGATGCAAAACCCGTAGGAAGAGCGCTGTGTTGCGCGCCGCCGGCGGAGCGCCGTCGTCTTGCACGATCGAAAGTTTAGGGACGTCCTCGGGCATGATCCAACTCCGCGTCTTATCCCGCTTGGAGTTGCCTCCGCCCTTACTGGCTCAATTGGGGACCGGCGAGTCGGGGCGCAAGGCTTCTAACCAGCGCCTGCTGCGCGGGGTGTGACGAAGCTCACATGCCGGCCGGGCGCTTCGCAGAGTGCGACTGACGCGGCGCCAAGTTCTCTTTCGCGGCTGCGCATCCGCTCGCTTTCGTCATGGCGTGCGTTGCTCCAACGACGCGTTGTTTATCGACGCTGGCGGTGTAAACATCCGTGAGATTGCAGACACGAACGCGCCTTGCGGCCCGGTTCTCGCGCCGACAAAGTGATGGCTGCGACAAGCCGGCCGGCGGCGGCTTCCGGACAATGCCGCGACGGCCACGACATTAGTCGCCGCGTATGATGATCGCAGGAACGGGCCGCCGCCGGGGTGTTCCCGCGCCGAACACGCCGGAACAATTTGGGTCAGCCAAAACAATTGCTTGCAGAAAATCAGAATTATTCGTATAATCAATCTAAATTATCAAAACGTGAGCGCCCATGCCCAAGCAACCGAGACCAGCCTCCGTACGGGCGCGCAAGCGCGCTGTGGGCAAGATCCTCCGCGACGGATTGATCAAACGGCGAGAGGCGTATTTCGATCTGCTTGTTTCGGGCTACAGCGTTGAGCAGATTGCGGCCCACGTAAAGAAGAGCCCATCGGCGGTCCGTCGCGCTGTCAGTCAGGCTTTGGCGAAGCGGCGGCTCGATGCGCCTGAGGATTATGCCCGCCTCCAGGTCGCGCGCCTGACCAAGGCATTGCGCTGCGCAGACGTTTCGCTGGAGGAGGGGGACCTGAAGGCGATCGCGCCGTTCGTGAAAGTCGTGCGGGAGCTGAACCTCTACCACGGCGTCAACGTCGGCTCGGCGCGGCTCGCCGCTCGGGCGGCGCTGCCGGAAATCGCACCCGAATCGCCGCCGCTTGCGCTCACGCATTCGCCTGGCGTGGCGCTTACGGAGCTGTTCGAGGTCGAAAATAGTTGCGCAGAATAACAGCTAAGCGCCTGAAATCATTCGCGCGCGTAAACTTGTGCGCGTGGAGGGAGACAAGCTACTCCGTTTCCTCGTCGCCTCCGGTCTCGCCTCCCGTCTCGCCAATGCGGTCGACCGAAACGACGTGTTCCTCATCCGCGGTGTCGAACACGATCACGCCCTGCGTCGACCGGCCTGCGATCCGGATGCCGGTGACCGGCACCCGGATGAGCTGGCCGCCGTCAGTCACCAGCATGAGCTCGTCGCTCTCTGCCACCGGGAACGAGGCGACAAGTGCGCCGTTGCGGGCGTTGACCGCCATGGCGACGATGCCTTTGCCGCCGCGCCCGGTGACGCGGTATTCGAATGACGAGGTCCGCTTGCCGTAGCCATTCTCGGATATTGTCAGGATGACTTGTTCGGCCGCGCGCATCGCCTCGAAGCGCTCCGGCTCAAGCGTGCTCGCGCCATTCGCCTCTGCGCCGTTTTCGTCTTCGCTCTCGGCGGAGGCTTCGTCCGCCTCGCCCTCGGTCGCGCGACGTTGCTTGAGATAGGCGACGCGCTCGTCCGCGGTCACATCGATTGATCGCAGGATCGAGAGCGAGATGATGCTATCGCCCTCGGCGAGCGCGACGCCGCGCACGCCCATCGAATCGCGGCCCTTGAACACGCGCACGTCATCGACGGGAAAGCGGATGCACTGCCCGCGCGCGGTGGTCAGCAGAACGTCGTCCTTGTCGGAGCAGATCTGCACGTCGACGATCCGCTCGCCCTCGTCGATCCGCATCGCAATCTTGCCGCCGCGGTTGACCTGGGCGAAGTCGCTGAGCTTGTTGCGCCGGACCGTGCCGCGCGTGGTGGCGAACATCACGTCGAGCGCTTCCCAGCTCTCCTCGTCCTCCGGCAGGGCCATGATGGTGGTGATGCGTTCGTCCGGCTCGAGCGGCAGCAGGTTCACGAGCGCCTTGCCGCGCGCCTGCGGAGCGGCGATGGGCAAGCGCCAGACCTTCAACTTGTAAACCTGCCCGGTCGACGAGAAGAACAACACCGGCTGATGGGTCGAGGCGACGAACAATCTGGCGACGAAATCCTCGTCGCGCGTCGCCATCGCGCCTCGTCCTTTGCCGCCGCGCCTTTGCGCGCGATAGGTCGTGAGCGGGGCGCGCTTGATGTAGCCGCCGTGACTCACCAGCACGACCATGTCCTCGCGCTGGATGAGGTCCTCGTCCTCCATGTCGGCGTCGCTGTCGAGGATGACGGTGCGGCGAGGCATTGCGAAGTCGGTCTTTACCTTGACGAGCTCGTCGCGGATGATGCCCATGAGCCGCGCGCGCGAGCTCAGGATGTCGAGATAGTCGGCGATCTCCACCGACAGCCGATTGAGCGCCTCGGCGATTTCGTCTCGTCCGAGCGCGGTAAGGCGCGCAAGGCGCAATTCGAGAATTGCGCGCGCCTGCGCTTCTGAAAGGCGAATGGCGCCGTCGGCGTCGAGCGCGTGGCGGGGATCGGCGATGAGCGTGATGAGCGGCGCCATGTCGTGCGCCGGCCACATCCGCTCCATCAAGGCGGTTCGCGCGGTCGCGGAATCCGGGGAGGTGCGGATGAGGCGGATCACCTCGTCGATATTGGCGACCGCGATGGCGAGGCCGACCTGGATATGCGCGTTGTCGCGCGCCTTGGTGAGCAGATATTTGGTGCGCCGCGTAACCACTTCCTCGCGGAAGTCGACGAACGCGCGCAGCATGTCGGTCAGCGTAAGCATCTCCGGCCGGCCGCCGTTCAGCGCGATCATGTTGGCGCCGAAACTCGATTGCAGGGCGGTGAAACGCCAGAGCTGGTTCAGCACCACGTCGGCGACCGCGTCGCGCTTGATCTCGATGACGATGCGCATGCCATCGCGGTCGGATTCGTCCCGCAGATCCGAGATGCCCTCGACGCGCTTCTCGCGAACCAGCTCCGCTATGCGCTCGATCAGTGTCGCCTTGTTGACCTGGTAGGGGATCTCGCTGACGATAAGCGCTTCGCGGTCCTTGCGCAGCTCTTCGACCGCGACCTTGGCGCGCATGATGATCGAGCCGCGGCCAGTTGCGTAAGCGGAGCGGATGCCAGCTCGCCCGAGGATCGATCCGCCAGTCGGGAAATCGGGGCCCGGAATATGCTCGAGCAATTCTTCGAGCGTAATGTCGGGCTTATCCATAAAGGCAAGAACGGCGTCGATCGTCTCGCCGAGATTGTGCGGCGGGATGTTGGTCGCCATGCCGACCGCGATGCCGCCGGCGCCGTTGACAAGCAGGTTGGGGAAGCGCGCCGGCAGGACGACCGGTTCTTCTTCCTTGTCGTCATAGTTCGGTTTGAAGTCGACGGTGTCGTTACCGAGATCGTCGAGCAAAGGGATCGCGACGGGCGCGAGCCTGGATTCTGTGTAACGCTGCGCCGCGGGAGGATCGCCATCGACCGAGCCGAAATTGCCCTGTCCGTCGATGAGCGGCGCGCTCATCGAGAAGTCCTGCGCCATGCGAACGAGGGCGTCGTAGACCGCGAGCTCGCCGTGCGGGTGATACTTACCGATTACGTCGCCCACGGTGCGGGCCGACTTGTTGTAGGGACGGTCGGGCGTGAAGTTGAGCTCGCGCATCGCATAGAGAATGCGCCGGTGCACGGGTTTGAGACCGTCGCGAACGTCGGGCAAAGCGCGGCTCACGATCACGCTCATCGCGTAATCGAGATAGCTGCGTTTCATTTCATCGAGGATCGAGACGGGCTTGATATCGGCCGGTCCGCCGGGGGCGGGCCGTTCGTCAATAGTGTCGGGCAATGGGAGAGGTCCTTGACGCCAATTGCGTCGTCACGCTCTAGCCGATTTCAGGGCCCCGCGCCAGTCTGGTAGGTGTCCATCCCCGCTGTAATCTGGGCGGATTTCAAGGCGTTATCAAACCCCGCGCGCCAGGCCCGCGCCTAGCTGTCTGCTTGAGGGTTTACAATCCGCTTATCCACTTGGAATCGGATGGCGAAGCGTCAGCAGAACAGGCCGCCCAAACCCCTGGACGGCCCGTCGCGGCCGGGAGGCGCGACTGAATGGGTCAGCCGAGCGCCGGAGCGAGGCGATCCCGCCGCGAGCGCTTATATCCGGTGAGCGCGAGGCCAGCGAAGCCTAAGCCCAGCATCGCCCAGGTCGACGGCTCGGGTACCGCGGCGAACTCGAAGTCGCTCGAGCCAGTCGTGAACACGACGCTGCCGTACTGCGCCGGTGTCATGAAAGACACCAGGAAACCGGGGTCCTGCGTATTGTCGATGTTGCTGAAGTTCGAAAAGAGGTCCGAAGCGAGCACCTGGCCGATGAGTGTGCCCGTCCCGTTGGCGCCAGTGTAGAACGATACGGTGTTGGTCGCCGCCGGGTTGTTGTCGTTGGGCGAGCCCCAGACGATGGTCAAAGCGTTGCCCGGGCCGTTGAACGTGACCTGGCCGCCCTCGATGTTCCACCAGGAGTGGGTCGTGTCGCTGAGGCCGTAGGGATCCCAGCCGGGATTGTCGAATACAGGCGGATTCCCGGGCCCGGTGACTTGGCCAATTTGGATCTGCGCCGTGGGAGTGGCAAAACCGGGCTGGGCAAAGTCAGGTCCGGCCCGGTTCACGCGGCCGTAATCGTTGACCGTGATCCCGTCGATGACTGCTGACGCTGCGGAAGCTGCCGAGGCCCCAAGGATTGTCGCTGCCGCACCCATGACGCCCAGAAAAATTTTGTTCATCGCCTGTGGTCCATTGTTATCTCTACACCGCAATGAACAATTACTATGTGTGTGATAATTGAGTCAAACTTACATTAAATTGACGGTTAATCGCGTCTCTGCCCCGCGCGGCGCCTGGGCGCCGGTCTTTCGCGTCAAGCTTGGAGTTTGAGCTTACGGAGCGCGGTTCAGCTTCGGCACTTTACCGTCGATTGAGCGCTGACTTTCGCTGCGCGCCTCTGACGCCGATCTGCCCGTCCAGCGCGCGAAAGCATGATTGAAGGAGGTCGGTCCCTCATAGCCGAGCAACCAAGCGATTTGTGCGACCGAAACGCTGGGCTCCTTAATGTACTGGAGCGCCAGACTTTGCCGCAGGCGATCGACGACCTTTTCGTAGCTTGTGTTCTCTTCACCGAGCTTTTGCGCGAGCGTTCGCTCAGTCAGCCCCAGCGCCTTGGCGACCCTCTGCCGGTTGGCTTTGCCGTGCGGCAGCAATTTCTGCACTTCGTTCTCGACTGAAGATCGGAGCGTCCCGTAAGTCGTATTGCGCTCCTTTGCCGCGTCCTCGCAAATAGGTCGAAGCGTCTCCAACAGGTGTTGATCTCTGGTGAGGAGAGGAATGGCGAGCGTCGTATTCGAAAGGCTGAATTGATCCGCCGTGCCGCTAAACTCAACGGGGCAGCCAAAAAAGCGTGCAAACTCCCCTGGATCCGGCTCACGCGCCAGAGTGAAGCCGACATGCGCCGGCTGGAAGTCGCGGCCGGCGATCTCCCGCAAACTCTTGACCATGGCGGCGATTATGAATTCGGTGTTTTGCCAAGCAAAATGCCTTGGAACGCCGATGAACTTAACCTCGACCGTCATCCCTTCGGGGGTTCGAACGAGCTTCAGACGCACCGCTTCGTTGACGATGCGACAATAGCGCGCGGCGAGCGCCAGCGCATCGCCGATGTCCTCGGCGGCGGCGGAAACATAGAACAGCAACCCGGCCTCGCGTGGGTTCGTGTTCTGGGCGAGGTGCAATCCAAACTCGCTGTCCCCCAGCGTCTCCGCCGCGTACTCAAGAATCTTGCCTTGCGCCGTAGCCGCGATGCGACGTTGAGGGCTGTCAATGTCGCTCTCCGAAACGCCGGCGCGGCTCAACAGCGATGCGATTGGGACGTCGTGCGCACGAAGGAAGGCGATGGCCTGCCGAGCGGCGACCCCCGTCGCGCTTGGCAGGATTGTCCGACGCGTGTCCCCGGTCACGTTCGTCGCTCCGAGTACGAGAGCTTATGCGATTGGGTGGCCGAATTGACTGCGATGGAAGGGGTCAATGACAAAGGCGCGTGAAATCGGAAGGGACACGATGCCACGACCCCATCATTGCTTATTGGTTTGCTGAGCGCCCTAGTTAAGCTGCGCGAGCGCAAGGCGTCAAACCGCGCCTTCCCGCACGGGTTAGGAGAGCGCGATTCTCAAAGCATGTGCTCCGGCCACGAAACCCACGCCGGCGGGTTTGCGCAGAGCCCCCTGTCACCGGCCACCCGCAACGTCGAGCAGCGCGCCGGTTACATAGGATGCCGCGTCGCTGATCAACCAGACCGCCGCCTCGGCGATTTCCTCAACCGTGCCTGGGCGCCCCATCGGGGCCGTCGAGCCAAGAATGCGCGCGGGGTCCGGCTCGCCTCCGCTGGCGTGAATATCGGTGTCGATGAGCCCAGGGCGGATGGCATTGACCCTGACGCCCTCGGCGCCGAGTTCCTTGGCGAGACCCAAGGTCAACGTGTCGATCGCGCCCTTGGACCCGGCATAGTCGACATAGAGGTTCGGCGAGCCGAGACGCGCGGCGGCCGATGACATCATGACGATCGATCCGCCCGCTCCTCCGGAGGACTTCGACATTCGCCGCGTGGCCTCGCGGGCGGTGAGATAGGCGCCGAGCACATTGACCTCGAAAACACGCCGCATGCGCTCGACGCTCATCTCCGCAAGCTTCGCTGTCGGCGCGACGACGCCGGCATTGGCAATGACAGCGCTGAGAGGCCCCAGCGCTTTGATCGCCGCGTCGAACATGCCGAGCACATCGGCTTCGACGGCGATGTCGCCTTTGAGCGCGACTGAGCGGCCGCCGCTTTTGGCGATCGCCTCGGCGACGGCGTCGGCCGCTTTCGCGTCCTCGCGATAATTGACACCGACGGCCCAACCATTTCGGCCGGCGAGCAGGGCGCAAGCGCGGCCGATGCCGCGCGAGGCGCCGGTGACAAGGAGAGCTTTGGCGGACATGTGCGACCTTGCGAGAGGTAAGTGGGAAGCCGAAAGCGTTTAGTCGAGCGCCGCCTCGATGTTCTGAGCGAGCTTCTCTGGCTTCTCACTAGGCGCATAGCGGCGCACCACTCGAAGCTGCCGGTCAACCAGGAACTTTGTGAAGTTCCATTTGATCGCCTGCGTGCCCAGAATGCCGGGCGCTTTCTGTTTGAGCGTCTGAAACAGCGGATGGACGTTCGCGCCATTGACTTCGATCTTGGCGAACATCGGGAATGTCACGTCGTACTTGTCGGTGCAGAACTTGCGGATTTCGGCCTCGTCCCCTGGCTCTTGACGACCGAACTGGTCGCACGGAAAGCCGAGCACGGCGAAGCCGCGCTCGCGAAAGCGCCGGTGCAAAGCTTCAAGGCCCGCGTATTGCGGAGTGAAGCCGCACTGGCTTGCGACATTAACAATCAGCAGCGCATGGCCTGCGAAATTGCCGAGTGTGCGCGCCTCGCCGTCGATTGTCTTGAGCAGAATATCGGCTGGCAAGGGCATGCAGAGCTTATCCTGATCTCTGGGCCCGAATCGCGGCCTGGACCGAGACGCGAGGCTTTTTATCCTCTCAATTTGAATGTCAGCAATAAGCCTTGTGCTATCTCATATTTTCATTCATTTTCGTTGTGTTAGACCGGGAGGGACCCATGAAAAAGCTTTCGATTAAGCTACTCGGAGTTGTGATTATTTCCGCCACTCTGTCATCGGCGATCCCCCCAGCGTTCGCGTTAGGCAACTGCGGTCCGAACCGCCATCGCAATGGATGGGGCCAATGCGTATGGGGGGGTCAAAATCAAGACTGGTGCGTGAGACGAACCGGCCATCCAGCCACGCGTATGCCCAATGGGACATTGCGCTGTTATCGGTGAGCCTTGCCGTCGCTGATCGACTTCACCCAACTCCATAGACTTCGGAAGCCGCGGCCCAGACTTCCGCGTCTTCGAGGGGTTTCGCGACCCCGTCGATTGACGCTGGACGGCCGCGCCAGGGGCGATTGCCGACTGCGCTATCGAGCTGTATTTTCTATGGCTCAAGGTTGGATCGGTGGAGAGGGGTTCGGCCCTAGAATTCGCGCCGGAACCGTTTCTTCTCACGGGCATCGCCATGGCCGCGTCCTTAAGGAATTGTAGAGATCAATACGAGCACGGCAGGGACTTGCGAACGCGCGTCCCGCGAGAAGCCCATGCGGTTCTCCATGGCTCGCTGGATCGGGACGCGGCCGCCATACTTGGAGAGTCCGACGCAACGCGGGTCCCCGATCTCGTGCCTGAGCGCTACAAGCGCATGATGGTGGACCCGTTCGGATTTCTTCGCGGCGCGGCGGCGGTGATGGCGACCGATCTCGCGCGTCAGCCGCTTGCGGGCGCGCCAGTGCAAGCCTGCGGCGACTGTCATCTGATGAACTTCGGCGCGTTCAATTCGCCTGAAGACAACATCCTCTTCGACATCAATGATTTCGATGAGACGCTGCCCGGCGTCGATTTCACCGTCGACCTCAAGCGTCTGGCGGCCAGCGTCGCCGTCGCGGCCAAGGCCGCCGCCATGTCGGACAAGCGGGCGCGGAGCCTCGCCGCGAGCACAGTGACTGCTTATCGTGAGCACATGTTCGCCCTCATGGACCTTTCTCCGCGCGAAATCTGGCACAGCCGGATCGATCTTGAACACCAACTCACGCAGATCGAGAGTCCGAGCCTGCGTCGCAGTCTTGCGACGCTGATCCGACATGCTCAGGCCCGCGGTCTCGACCGGGACGACAACTTTCCCCATCTCGTCACCGCCGGCGAACCGAGGATCGCCGACAAGCCGCCGACGATCTTCCACATCAGCCCGAAGACGCTGGGTGGCCGCAAGATCGACTTTGCTCGCGGGTTCGCACTCTACCGCGAAACGCTCACGCCCGAGCGGACCGTGCTGCTCGATCGCTATCGCTTGACGGATGTCGCTTTCAAAGCGGTGGGCGTCGGATCGGTCGGCACCATCTGTGTTGTTGGGCTGTTCCTCAGCGGCGACAGCGAGCCACTCTTTCTGCAAGTCAAACAGGCGCAACGCTCCGTCCTCGAGCGACTCTCGAAGACACTCGCCTACCAAGGCCCGCAAGGCAGGCGCGTGGTCGAGGGGCAGCGGATGATGCAGGCGGCGACCGACATTCTTCTCGGCTGGACGTCGGACGAGCCCTTGGGAATCGAATTCTATGTTCGTATCCTGAAGAACCGCCGGCTCGGCGCGGTCAGTGAGCTCGCCGAACACGAGGCGCTTTCGGAATATTCCCGGCTCTGCGGCCGGACGCTCGCGCGTTCCCACGCCCGCACCGGCGACCCGGCCGTGATCGCCGGCTACATGGGAAGGAACGCGGCGTTTGACGACGCGCTCGGGTCGTTCGCCATGGCCTATGCCGAGCAGACAGTGAGGGATCATTCCGCGCTGGTGGGGGCTGAGGGCGGCTCTAAAGCCGAGACGCCCGCGAAAAGTGCGAAGCCGGCGCTGAAGCCGATTGCAAATTCTGACCGCAAGCGGCGGTCTTCCTGAGGCCCGGCTTTAGTCCCGACGCCATCGAGAGGAAGGCGTCACTGCGTATGTGTAATACCAAAGGCCCCGCCGGCTGATTCACGGGGGGGATTCCCGAATCGGGTCTGGTCTGATTCAAGGCGGCATGGAGGATTGGGCCATGCCGTCAGCGGTGAGGTTGCGAGAGGACTACTCGGTCGAGGAGATTTGGGGTTTGGCCCGGCGGTCGAAGACCGTCAACCAGAGCCGTCGGCTTCTGTCACTGGCTGCGGTTCGGGATGGAATGGATCGCGGGTCGGCGGCGAAGATCGGCGGCATGGATCGCCAGACGCTGCGCGATTGGGTCCATCGCTTCAACGCGTCGGGGCCGGAGGGCCTGATCGACAACTGGACGGATGGCCCCAAGCCGCGCCTGTCGGAAGAGCAGATGGCGGCGTTTTCGCAGATCGTGGAAGCCGGCCCGGATCGGGCAAAAGACGGGGTCGTGCGCTGGCGGCGGGTCGATCTCAAGCGGGTCATCGCCGAGCGGTTCGGCGTCGACTTTCATCCCCGCTATGTCGGGAAACTCCTGCACAAGATCGGCTTCTCGCACATAAGCGCAAGGCCGCGTCATCCGGCGCAGGACGAGCGGATCGTCGAGGCTTTCAAAAAAACTTTCCGCGCGCGCTGACGGCTCATCTCGAAGGCCTGCCCGAGGCGACGCCGGTCGAAATCTGGTTCCAGGATGAGGCCCGAATTGGCCAGAAGAACGGCCTTGTCCGCCAATGGGCGAGGCGCGGAACGCGACCGCGACAGCCCGCCGATCAGCGCTACGCCAACGCCTATCTGTTCGGCGCGATCTGCCCGGCGCGGGGCGTCGGAGCCGCCTTGGCGTTGCCCTACGCCGACACCGAGATGATGCAGCTTCACCTCGACGAAATCGCGCGCAACATCGCTCCGGGCGCCCACGCCGCGCTGCTGCTGGACCGGGCCGGATGGCACATCACGGGCAAGCTCGACATGCCCGAAAACATCACGCCGATCTTCCTGCCTTCCCGCGCTCCGGAACTGAACCCGGTCGAGAACGTCTGGCAGTACGTGCGCCAGAACTGGCTCTCCAACACCGTCTTCGAAAACTACGACGCCATCGTCGACGCCGCCTGCAACGCATGGCGCAATCTCATCACCGATCCCGAACGCGTCACATCCATCGGAATGCGAGACTGGGCCCACATCGGTCGGTCGTTATGACCTTTGGTATAAGAGAGGCCGAGCTGCAATTAGCGAGTCCGGATTGAACCTTTTCAAAGGGTTGTGGCGCCTTTAACGAGTCACTCGCCGACTGAAGAGGCTCCCGCCGCTTGAGCGAGACGCTTTCGCGCCCGCAATCTCGCCGCCGATGCCTCGGCGTTCAGGAGACCAACTGTAGCTCGCGCCGGTCCCCGACATGGCGTTGATCGCGGCGGCGATCAAAAGTCGTGGCGGAGATTCAGCCACATTGGGCGCGTGACCTAAATGCGCTTCATCTGGATGATCGTACTCTTTTATTCTGAATTAGGCAAGGATATGTTATGAATATTTAGTTATATCAGCGTGTTAGCTAGTTTCCTTTCGAAGCCAAGATGCGTGCAACGCGCATATCGGCACTAGTCTACCGCCATCGCCGCAAGCTTGGCGACGGTGTTCATGTTGCGCGCCGTCCCGTCGCTCGCCGCAGGGATGCGCAGCTTGGAGCGGCCCATCCCGTCGGGATAATGGACGTAGATCTCGCGCGCGCTTAAGCGAACCTCCTCGTTTGCCTGGCCTTTGAGATCTTTCAACGCCTCGCGAGGCGGGGCGTCGTCGAGGAAGATTGCGACCGTCTGGCTTGCGGACCGATCGGGGAAGGGGTTGTTGGCGGCGACCTTAGTCATCTCGGCCGCCGTGCGGACGATCACCCCGACCGGCTTTCCCGCGTGAGCCCTGAGTTCGGCCTCGAGCGCGGCCTTGGCCTCCGGCTCCGATCCGTCTCGCTCCGCCACGACGTTGCCGCTCGCGATATAGGTGCGCACGTTCCGAAATCCGGCCTTCTCGCACAGGTGTTTGAGCTCGCTCATTGCCAGCTTGCCGGTCCCGCCGACATTGACCGCGCGCAGAAGGATGACGAACACGGACATGGTCAGGGATCCCTTACGGCGTCAGAGGAGGGCGCCCATCCCTCACCCCGAACCCTCTCGCGTGGGGAGAGGGGGGATCAGAACGAAATGTGGTCTCGGACGCGCAACTCGCAGGCTGGTGTGCTTTCAGCTCTCATGCAGGAATGAGGCTACTGGTGAAGGTCTTGTCGTCCACGTCAGTGACCCGCAACTGTGCGCCGGGTGTTGGCGATGTGGTGCTGGTCGCCGGGGGGAGCGTGACGATTGCTTTGGCGCCCATTCCCGCCTCCAGCCCGTAGGGCCCCGGCTTGAACCGGTTGTAAGCGAAATCGTTGACGATCGCCGATTTGGGAAGGTCCGACAGCGATTGCCAGTCCCAGGTCGCGAGCGGTTTGCCATCGGGGCCGACGACCTCGACCTTCATGACATGCGCCGGCACGGCCGGCGTGCCGCCGTCAAGCGCGATTGAGAAGCGAACGCTCCCATCGGCGAGGATCGTAGCGTCAGACAGGGTGAGATGGTGCGTCTCGGCGCTGACCGGGCCGCCATGATAGGGGCTGAGCACGGAGCCCCGATAGTAACTGTAGAGGCCGACGTCGAAGGCGAGAACGAAGGCGAGGCTTAAGAACGCGAGGGCGCCAAAGCTTTTGTCGTTCAAGGGCAGCTTGAGGCTGCCTCCGCACCAGCGGAACCAGCCTCGTTGGGCTAGCGCCGGATTGCGGCGCAGCCAAACATTGTCAAGCGAATAGGCCGCGCCGCCCGCGAGCATCAGCGTCACGCCCATCGCAACATTGCAGGACGCCATCGTCCATTCGTCGACGCACGTGCCTCCCTGCCAGCCAAACAGCAGCATCAGCGAGATCGACAGTGCAATCGACAATAGCGCCGCGAGTTGCGTCAACAGGCCGGCCATCAATGCGAAGCCCACGACCAGCTCCATGGCGCTGAACAGCAGGATCGCCGCGTACAAAAACCAGAAATGATCGAGCAAAAAGACGAGCACGCGATCGAGGCCAAAAAGTGCGCCGGGGATCGCTGTCTGGAGCTTGTTCGCCATCCAAGACGGCGCGTTGGGATCGAGTTTCGAAGGGTCGTAGATGAAGCGGCGCGATCCGCCGCCCCAATAGATGAAGCCCTGGATGATACGGACAGAGAGCAGGGCGATCGCCGCGGCGCGCCAGTCCGCGCTCTCCACGACCGAGGACGTCGCCGCTTCGCCTGCGCTGTGCGCCGTCAAAGTCGTCATGAGCCTTCCCCATCTCAGTTCCGTTTCCCGCTCTTGTTTCGACGGGTCGACGGCGGCCTAGATCATCCAGCTTGAAACTTCGCGGCAGCTATCCGGTCAATTCTCCTGTCCTCGACCTCGGGTGCTGAAGACAGATAGCCTCAGAATGGGATGTCGTCGTCGATCTCGCCGCCCCCGCCCCCGACCCCGCCGCCGCCGGAGAGCGCCGGGCGACGCTCGCTCGTCGCGGCGCGGTTGAAGCCCGAGCTGCGGGGAGCCCCTTCCTCGGGGAAGCTGTCGCGACCTTCGCCGCCGCCGCGCGAGTTGAGCAGTTGCAATTCGCCCCGGAAGCGCTGCAGTACGACTTCGGTCGTGTAGCGGTCATTGCCGTCTTTGTCCTGCCACTTGCGGGTCTGCAACTGGCCCTCGACATAGACCTTCGAGCCCTTCTTGCAGTATTGCTCGACGACCTTGCCGAGATTTTCGTTGAAAATCACAACGTTATGCCATTCGGTCTTTTCCTTGCGCTCGCCGCTGGTCTTGTCGCGCCAACTCTCGGAGGTGGCGACGGAGAAGCTCACCACCTGATCGCCGGAATTGAGCCGCCTGACGTCGGGGTCCTTGCCCAGATTGCCGACCAGAATGACTTTGTTGACGCTGCCCGCCATGATCCTCTCCTCGCCGCCGCCCACTGAAAGGCGCGATCTTCAAACGATAGTCTTAGCCGACTGCGGCGGACGCATGGGCGCCCGATTCTCCGCGAACTCGTGCTTATCCACACCTCGCCGCATAGAACGCTTGGGAAGCGGCGGCCTCGTGACTACATTAACCTCAACCGCGGGGTTCCGGCGCTGAAAGATGCGTCTTTGCCCTCGTTCTTCTTTTGTTCTATCATCAGCGCGATGCCCGCGCAAGCACGATTCGCGCGCCTATGAGCGTTATCGTTAAGGAAGAGGCCCGCCATGGCCGGACCTAAATCAGCAGTGCGCCCGGCGCGGGCCTCTAAGATCGTCGAGCCCGTCGAAGCTCTATTCGGGGGACGGACCATCGCTGTCCGGGGGGCGCGCGAGCACAATCTCAAGAATGTCGATCTTACCATCCCGCGTGACAAGCTGGTGGTGTTCACGGGCCTTTCGGGCTCCGGCAAGTCGTCGCTCGCCTTCGACACGATCTACGCGGAAGGCCAGCGCCGCTATGTCGAGTCGCTCTCGGCCTATGCGCGGCAGTTCCTCGAAATGATGCAGAAGCCGGACGTCGATCAGATCGACGGCCTGTCGCCGGCGATCGCGATCGAACAGAAGACGACCTCGAAAAATCCGCGCTCTACTGTAGGCACGGTGACCGAAATCCATGACTACATGCGCCTGCTCTGGGCGCGGGTCGGCATTCCCTATTCGCCCGCCACCGGCCTGCCGATCGAGAGCCAGACGGTGAGCCAGATGGTCGACCGCGTGCTGGCCTTGCCCGAGCGAACGCGCCTCTATCTGCTTGCGCCGGTCGTGCGCGGCAGGAAGGGCGAATACCGCAAGGAGATCGCCGACTTTATGAAGCGCGGCTTCCAGCGGCTGAAGATCGACGGCGAGTTCTATGAGATCGCGGACGCGCCGGCGCTCGACAAGAAGTTCAAGCACGACATTGAGGTGGTGGTCGACCGGATTATCGTGCGCCCGGATATGGCGGCTCGCCTCGCCGAGAGCTTCGAGACGGCGCTGGAGCTCGCCGACGGGCTGGCGGTGGCGGAGTTCGCCGACAAGGCAGAGGGCGAGAGCGAGTCGCGGCGCATCCTGTTCTCGTCCAAATTCGCGTGCCCGGTCTCAGGCTTCACCATCCCCGAGATCGAGCCCAGGCTGTTCTCGTTCAATAATCCGTTCGGGGCCTGCCCGGTCTGCGGGGGCTTGGGCTCGGAATTGACGGTTGACGATTTGCTTGTCGTCCCCAATCCAAAGCTCACGTTGCGCCAGGGGGCGATCGCGCCCTGGGCGAAGTCGAGTTCGCCCTATTACCTGCAGACGCTCGAAGCTCTAGGGCGGCGCTACAAGTTCCGGCTCGACAAGCCGTGGAGCGAATTGCCGGATGAAGCGCGGCACGTGATCCTGCACGGCTCGGGCGCGGACGAGATCCGCTTCGCCTATGACGATGGCCTGCGCGCCTATGAAGTGAACAAGCCGTTCGAGGGCGTGATCGCCAATCTCGAGCGCCGCTACAAGGAGACCGAAAGCGAGTGGTCGCGCGAGGAGATTCAGCGCTACATGACCGCGACGCCGTGCGAGGCCTGCCACGGTTTTCGCCTCAAGCCAGAGGCGCTGGCGGTCAAGATCGACGGCCAGCACATCGGCGAGGTCAGCCTGCTCTCGGTCAGCGCAGCGGTTGAATGGGCCAAGGGCCTGCCGGCGAAGCTGGACGCCAAGCGGAACGAGATCGCCCAGCGCATCCTGAAGGAGATTGTCGATCGGCTCACCTTCCTGCGCGACGTCGGGCTCGATTATCTCACGCTCGCGCGTTCATCCGGCACGCTGTCCGGCGGCGAGAGCCAGCGCATAAGGCTCGCTTCGCAGATCGGCTCGGGTCTCACCGGCGTGCTCTATGTGCTCGACGAGCCGTCGATCGGCCTCCACCAGCGCGACAATGCGCGGCTCCTCGATACGCTGAGGCGCCTGCGGGGCCTGGGCAACACGGTGATCGTCGTCGAACACGACGAGGATGCGATCTGGGCCGCCGATTACGTCGTCGATGTCGGGCCGGGCGCGGGCGTCCACGGGGGCGAGATCGTCGCCGAGGGAACGCCGGCCGAGATCGCCGCCAATCCTAATTCGCTGACTGGCCATTATCTCTCGGGCGAGCGGACGGTTGCGATCCCGACCAGGCGCCGGGCCCGCGATCCCGGCCGTGAGCTGGCGATTATCGGCGCGCGCGGCAACAATTTGAAGAACGTCACGGCTGCGATACCGCTCGGGCTGTTCACCTGCGTCACCGGCGTCTCGGGCGGAGGCAAATCGACCCTGGTCATCGACACGCTCTACAAAGCCGCGGCGCGCAGTTTGAACGGCGCCAACGAGCCGCCGGCGCCGCACGATCGCATCGATGGCCTGAATGAGATCGACAAGGTGATCGACATCGATCAGTCGCCGATCGGCCGCACGCCGCGCTCGAACCCGGCGACCTACACCGGCGCCTTCACGCCAATCCGTGACTGGTTCGCGGGACTGCCGGAGGCGAAGGCGCGTGGTTATCTGCCCGGGCGTTTCTCGTTCAACGTCAAGGGCGGCCGCTGCGAGGCCTGCCAGGGCGACGGCGTGATCAAGATCGAAATGCACTTCCTGCCCGACGTTTACGTCACCTGCGACGTATGCAAGGGCAAGCGTTACGATCGCGAGACGCTCGAGGTGCGTTACAGGGACAAATCAATCGCCGACGTGCTCGACATGACGGTCGAGGAGGCGGCGGACTTGTTCAAGGCGGTGCCGTCGATCCGCGACAAGATGGAGACCTTGAAGCGAGTCGGCTTGAGCTACGTCAAGGTAGGCCAGCAGGCGACGACCTTGTCCGGCGGCGAGGCGCAGCGCGTGAAGCTCGCCAAGGAGCTATCGCGCCGCTCGACCGGGCGCACGCTTTATATCTTGGATGAGCCGACGACGGGCCTCCACTTTCACGATGTCGCGCAATTGCTCGACGTGCTGCATGAGCTGGTCGACCAGGGCAATACGATGATTGTCATCGAGCACAATCTGGAAGTGGTGAAGACCGCCGACTGGGTCATCGACATGGGGCCGGAAGGTGGCGACGGCGGCGGCGAGGTGGTGGCCGAAGGCACGCCCGAGCAGATCGCCCGCAATGCGAAGAGCTACACGGGGCAGTATCTCAAGCCGGTGCTGGCGCGGAAAGCGAAGGGCGGTCGCAAGGCGGCGGAGTAGGGCTGCACGCGGACTTACGAAGGCGATTTTCGTTGGGCCGTCGGCAGAACCGTATACAGTCCGCCGATGACAAGACAAGACAGGACGCGATCGCGGCTCTGAAACAAGGGCGCGACGCGGCCTTGATGGGCTTTCCACCGCGCCCTCTTGCGCGCCACGTCAGGACGCGTCTGTTAGCAAGCCAGCGCGTTGAAGGCGCTGGGCGCTACCGAACTCTACGTGTTTGGATCGACCGCACTAGCGCGCCGCCCTTGGCGTTCCGGTCGATGTCACGACACGAGACAGCCTGGACCCGCTGCTGAAGGACCAAATCGAGGCTTCGGCCGAGCGCGTCTTTTGACGGAGCGGCCTGTTCAGCCCGGGCCGCGCCTTACTCGATTGACGGCGAAAGCCGATTCTTGCGGCCTCGCTTGAATCGGGCCAGTCCGAGCCCCGCGAGGCAAAGGATCATCATCGCCCAGGTCGGCAGTTCAGGAACGGGCTGCGCGCTGCTCAGGCTCGAAGCGGAGGCCGGAGTCGCGCTGTCTGAATCCGGAGGCGGTGGCAAATCGCCAAGATCTTGAACGGGATGAATAGAGTTTGAGACGGTTTGGACGAGCGCGCGTGCGGGATCAGCCGGAGCCGCGCCTGCTTCCGCTGCGCCGAGCGCCAGAGACAAACCGATCGCACAAGTGATGAGTTTTGCGGACAACAATTGGCCTGAACCCCTTCGAGCCTCGATTAAAAACCCAACCGCAGAGAATCTAATCTAACTTCGTCAAAACGGATAATTAACTAATCATATCCAACCACAAAGTATCGATCTCGTCAAGTGATTTAGAAGCCGTTTGTCGGTAGCAGACGATATGTCCGGTTTAGGTAGCGCACGATCTGTCCGGTAGATCCGGCCCTTTTTGGAGGGGTTGGATGCGCTGGACAGAAGCCCTTCAGGGTGTGCGCATGACGGTGTTTTTGAACGTTCTGAACCGCTGGGAATCGGCGGAGCTGAACCAGGAAGAGGCGGCTGAGTTGCTCGGCGTGAGCGAGCGGACGTTCCGGCGCTGGACGCGGCGTTACGAAGAGGAAGGCGAGGCTGGGCTTGTCGACCGCCGGCTCGGCCAGGCGTCGGGCAGGCGGGTTCCCGCCGATCGGGCGGAGGAAGTGGAGCGGCTTTACCGCGAGCGCTACCAGGGTTTTACGGTCAAGCACTTCCACGAGCATCTGATCAAGGATCACGGCTTCGGCTGGGGCTACACCTGGACGAAGCTGCATCTTCAGTGGGCGGGCGTTGTGGCGAAGGCGCCGCGCAAGGGCGCCCACCGGCGCAAGCGCGAGCGGCGGCCACTGCCGGGCATGATGCTGCACCAGGACGGCTCGCGCCACGAATGGCTCGAGGGCCAGCCGGCGCTCGACCTGATCGTGACGCTCGACGATGCGACGGGGGCGATCTATTCGGCCTTTCTCATCGAGGAGGAGGGCACGGCCTCGACCTTCCGGGCGCTGAAGGAGGTTTTCGCCGAGCACGGCCTGCCGATGAGCCTCTATACGGATCGCGGCTCGCACTATTTCCGCACCACCAAGGCCGGCGAGATCGACCGCGGCTCACCGACCCAGGTCGGGCGAGCCCTTGAGCAGCTCGGAATCGAGCATATCGGGGCTTTCTCTCCCCAGGCCCGTGGCCGTTCGGAACGGATGTTCGGCACGCTTCAGGGCCGGCTGCCCAAGGAGCTCCGGCTCGCCGGCATAACCGATGTGGAGGCGGCCAACGCCTTCATCCGCGACCGCTATCTGCCGGAACACAACGCCCGCTTTGCGGTCGATCCGGCCGGCGAGGGTTCAGCCTTCACGCCGATCCCTGGCGTCAATCTCGATGAGATCCTGTGCGTGCAGGAGGAGCGTCAGGTCATGAACGACAATTGCGTGTCCTACCGGACGCTGAAACTGCAGATCCCCGAAAGCCCGATGCGGCCCCATTTCGTCAAGGCGCGGGTCAAGGTCCACGTCTACCCCGACGGCTCCCACGCCCTCTTCCACGGGCCCCGCTGCATCGGCCGATATGACCAGAACGGAGCGATCAGAGATGCGAAAAACGCCGCTTAAATCCGCTCGGCGGCGAAGCCCCCGTGGACGGGGTGGACAAGCCTCCGGCTTGCCCACCCCGCCCACGAGGCAGAACAGAACCAGAAGAAGCGGACATATGATGGGCTACCAAAACCGGACAACTTAATTCGCTATCGACAGTGATTTAGAAGCCGTTAACCTCGTTTTTCCCGCGTCGGGCTCGAGAAGGGTAAAGTTCCGAAGTTTCTCGGCTGAATGCGTACCCGTTTGCGCCTTACGGCTGGCTAGGGAGAACCCTGTGTGATTTCTGATGGTTGGATCGTAATTTGCTAAGATCGCCTGAGCTTCTCTAAAGGTCGCGCGGCAAAGGGATGGTGGGTGTCGCGACGGGGTTGTCGTTCGGTGGTTGCGCCGCACCCAGGTCGTCAGCCTCCTGACCGCGTAGATCTTCGGGCGCTTTAAATAGGGTGTTGGCGGCCCTACGCCCTTTCACATTCCTTCGCCGAACTTGATTTGTGACGGCGCCGATCGTTGGCCTAAGGCTGTGTGGCCGCAGCGATTCGGACAGGGACTTTTGGATGTGTGGAATTGTCGGGATTCTCGGGACCGGGCCGGTCGCGGGCTCGATTGTCGATGCGCTGAAGCGGCTCGAATATCGCGGCTACGATTCCGCCGGCCTGGCGACGCTCGAGAACGGCAAGCTGGAGCGGCGGCGCGCCGAGGGCAAGCTCAAGAACCTGGAGGCGAAGCTTGCCGCGGCGCCGCTTGACGGGGCGATTGGCATCGGCCACACGCGCTGGGCGACGCATGGCAAGCCGACGGAAGCCAACGCCCATCCGCATGCCTCGCCGAGGCTTGCGGTTGTCCACAACGGCATCATCGAGAATTTCCGGGCTTTGCGGCAGGAACTCGCGGCCAAAGGCTATGCGTTTGCGACCGAGACCGATTCCGAGATTGCCGCCTTCGTCGTCGAGGACGAACTCGCCAAGGGTAAGCCGCCCGAGGAGGCGGTTCATGCGGCGCTCGGCCGGCTGCGCGGGGCGTTCGCGCTCGTCTATCTGTTCGAGGGCGAGGAGGATCTCCTGATCGGCGCGCGCCAGGGCGCCCCGCTCGCGATCGGCTACGGCGATGGGGAGATGTATCTGGGCTCCGACGCGCTCGCGCTAAACCCGTTCACCGACCGCATCGCCTATCTCGAGGAAGGCGACTGGGTCGTGCTGACCCGGGAAGGCGCGGACATTCGTGACGCGAGCGGCAGCCACGTCAAGCGCCGCATCCAGCGAAGCCCGGCCGGCAGCCTGCTCGCGGAAAAGGGCAATTACCGGCACTTCATGGCCAAGGAGATCCACGAGCAGCCGGAGGTGGTCGGCCACACCCTCGCTCGTTACGTCGACATGGCGGCGCTTAAGCTGAAACCCTTCGCCTGGCCGGTGGATCCGACGCGACTCAATCGCGTGACGATCGTGGGCTGCGGCACCGCCTATGTTGCCGGGCTGGTCGCCAAATATTGGATCGAGCGTTGGGCGCGGCTGCCGGTCGAGATCGATGTCGCCTCGGAATACCGCTACCGCGAGGCGCCCGTCGACGACGGGGGCTTGACCATCGTCGTCTCGCAATCGGGCGAGACGGCCGACACCCTGGCGTCGCTGCGCTACGTGAAGGAGAGGGGCGCGAAGACGATTGGCGTCGTCAACGTGCCGGATTCCAGCATTGCACGAATGACGGACGCGGCCGCGCCGACGCTCGCCGGCCCCGAGATCGGTGTTGCCTCGACCAAGGCCTTCACCTGCCAGCTCGCTGCACTGGCGGCGCTGGCGATCGGCCTCGGCAGGGCGCGCGGCGCGATCGACGAGGCTGCCGAGGCGGCGCTGGTGGGCGAGCTCGTCGCCACTCCCGGTCTTCTCGCCGAGGCGCTCAAGCTTGAGTCCACGGCCGAGAGACTTGCGCATGTGGTTGCCCGCGCGCGCGACGTGCTCTACATCGGTCGCGGCACGGCCTATCCGCTGGCGTTGGAAGGCGCGCTGAAACTCAAGGAATTGAGCTATATCCACGCAGAAGGTTACGCAGCGGGCGAGCTCAAGCACGGGCCGATCGCGCTCATCGACGAAGCGATGCCGGTGATTGTCATCGCGCCGCGCGATGGGGTGTTCGAAAAGACATTGTCCAACATGCAGGAAGTCGCGGCGCGGGGCGGGCGCCTGATTCTGATCGGCGACAGCCATGCGGCTGAGGAGGCGGGGGTGGCGATCGAGCAGGTGCTGCCGATGCCCTACATGGCGGTCAATTTCGCCCCCATCGTCTACGCCGCGCCGATCCAGATGCTCGCCTATCACACCGCCGTCATCATGGGTAAGGACGCAGATCAGCCGCGCAACCTGGCGAAATCGGTGACGGTTGAGTAGCGGGCGAGGGGTTCCGGATGCCGCAGCGGTCGTCGGAGTGCGTCTCGCAAGAGAGGGCCGCGGCCGACCGCCCTAGCAGCGTCGTCGGCCGGGGAGTTCCGGCGCTAAGGGTGGGGGTCGCGCCGAGCCGAAGAGCGAGCCGAAGAGATTGTCGAATTCGCCGCTGCCTTCTCGCCCGATAGGACGGCGCGACTCCCCTCTTTGATCCTCCCCCACAAGGGGCAGGAGACGCGTCGGAACCGAACCCGCGTAAACTCAACCCAGAGATCGTTTGGTTCCCCGCCCGGTCCTTGTGCAGCCGCAGCAAAGAATATCGGCGCCTAAATCCAGGCCGGTGAGCAGGGCTCAAATCGCTCATAGCTTGGAGATCGGCGCCAGCACGAGTCCACGTCATCCCAGCGTCGCGGTGGCAGCGTCGGCGCCTCATGTGCGATCCGGGATGCTCATTCCATCCGTTCCGGCGTCCGCCGAGGGGTAGGCACGTTCCTTGCGTGAGGAGCGATGGCCCGAGGGGGGCCGCGCAACGGGCTTATGAGATGACTACGGCCATCGATCTCGCCGCCGAACCTTACGAGTTCACGCTCGCGCCTGAGCATTGCGCGCTCCTGATCATCGACATGCAGCGCGATTTTCTCGAGCCGGGCGGCTTCGGCGAAATGCTAGGCAACGACGTTGCGCAACTGCGTCGCACCATCGAGCCGAACCAAAAGCTCTTGGCGGCATGGCGCGCCGCGGGACTCCCCGTTCTCCATACCCGGGAAGGCCATCGGCCTGACCTCGCCGATTTGCCGCCAGTCAAGAAAATCCGCGGCCGCAGCGCCACGTCGATCGGTGACGCCGGCCCGATGGGCCGCATCCTGGTTCGCGGCGAAGCTGGCCACGACATCATCCCCGAGCTTTATCCCGAGCCCGGCGAGCCGGTGATCGACAAGCCCGGCAAGGGCGCGTTTCACGCCACCGATCTGCACGCGATCCTGCAGCACCGGGACGTCAAGCAGCTCGTGGTCACCGGCGTGACGACGGAGGTCTGCGTCAACACCACGGTGCGCGAGGCCAACGACCGCGGCTACGACTGCCTCGTGCTCGAAGACTGCTGTGGCTCCTATTACCCGGAGTTCCACGCCATGGGTCTCAAGATGATCAAGGCGCAAGGTGGCATCTTCGGCTGGGTGTCGAGTTCCGACAGCGTGATCAAGGCTTTGGCCGACTGGAAGAGCACGCAATAGGCGAGGCGCAGGGCAAATAGGAGGGCGGCGATGTCAACGACGGCGGTGGCGACAGGGCGCGAGCGCTATTGGGTCCCGGGCGACTGGAACGCCTTCTTCGGCTTCGGGACCAACATCCTGGTCAATGTTCTGGTCCTAACCGGCCTCCTGCGCTTCGTTCTCAAGATGCCCGACTCGCTGGTCTTCGGGCGCATTCTTCCAGCCCTTGGGCTGATGCTGTTCCTCAGCACGGTCTATTACGCCTGGCTCGCCTATCGGCTGGCGCAGAAGACCGGCCGCACCGACGTCTGCGCCCTGCCGTCGGGCACCAGCGTGCCGCACATGTTCGTCGTCACCTTCGTCGTCATGCTGCCGATCCTGCTTAGGACCAACGATCCCGTCCAAGCCTGGGAGGCGGGGCTTACCTGGGTGTTCGTGCAGAGCTTCGTCTTGATGGCGGGCGGCTTCATCGCCCCGATCATCCGCAAGATTACGCCGCGCGCGGCGCTGCTCGGCTCGCTCGCCGGCATCTCCATCACCTTCATTTCGATGCGGCCCGGTCTTCTCGTGTTCGAGACGCCGCTCATCGGCATGGTGTGCTTCGCCATCATCCTGGCGAACTGGTTCGGCGGCGTGCGCTATTTCCGGGACGTGCCGGGCGGCCTGATCGCCATTGCGGCCGGCACGCTCATCGCCTGGGGATCGGACCTTTTCGGTCTTGGCTACGGCGGCTTGAGCGTAAGTAGCGTCGGCGACGCTTTTTCGCACTTCGGCTTCTCGTTCCCCGTACCGGCCGTCGACCATGTCTTTGCGGGCTTCAAGTTCATCGGAATCATCTTGGTGACCGCGATTCCGTTCGGCATCTATGATCTCGTCGAAGCGATGGACAACGTCGAGAGCGCTGCTGCTGCAGGCGAACTCGTTTCCGACCACCCAGGTGCTGACCGCCGACGGCGTGATCAGCCTGATTGGTTGCCTGCTCGGAAATCCGTTCATCAACGCGGTCTACATCGGCCATCCAGGCTGGAAGGCGATGGGCGGACGGATCGGTTATTCGGCAGCGACCGGCGTGATGGTGCTGGTGCTGACCTGGCTCGGCATCGTGGCTCTGGTCTCGAGCCTGATCCCGGTGGTCGCGATCCTGCCGATCCTGCTCTACATCGGCATGCTGATCGGCTCGCAGGCCTTCCAGGAATCGCCGCGGAGCCATGCGCCGGCCATCATTCTCGCGATGATTCCGCAGATCGCCGCCTGGGGCAAAACCATGATCGACGGCGCGCTTGGCGCGGCCGGCACCAATGCCGCCACGGTCGGCTTCGACAAGCTTGGGAACACCGGCATCTTGTACAAGGGCCTGGCGACGCTTGGCGGCGGCGCGACGCTCGCCGGCATCATCCTCGGCGCCGTCACCGTGTTCATCATCGAACGCCAACTCGAGAAGGCCGCCGCCTTCGCCTTCGCAGGCTCCATCCTGACGTTCTTCGGGCTGATCCACGCCGAGGATCTCGGCATAGGGCAATCGCCCGTGGTGGCGCTGAGCTACCTAGGCATCGCTGTGATGCTCTACGCCTTCGCCAAATTCGCCCATGTCACGCCGGCCGTGCCCAGCGAGATCGAGCATGGCCATTTGAGCGTTCAGGCGGCGCCGGCGGAATAGAGGCCATCCGCCGGCAGGTCGCGTCTGTCGGCGGACAAGCCGTCCGATACCACTGCGCGTTTCGCATGTCTGGCCGCAAGCAAAAGCAATTAAGCGTCAGCTAAACGAGCATAAACGCCAGTTAATTTGCTAACGTTTACTATCGTTTATTTTTTGGAAACAGGCCTTTTCAATGGGTTACGGGCGAGAACACTAAAAAAATTTCCCGTCCAGGACTTACGCCCGCCAATATGTCTCGCACGCATGCCTTCAGCTTTCGCCAGCGCATCTCTTGGGGTTGATCAGCTGACCGGAATACTATAACCCGAAGTTCGGCTTTTCCAAACAGATTGTTTCGAAAATTGCGCGTGGCCCGGCTCGCCCGCGAGGGCGGCCGGTCATTCTGCAAGAAAAGGCCAAGAAAAGATCAAGAAAAGATCAAGAAAAGATCAAGAAAAGACTAAGCGGGCAGCGCTGCGCGCTTAACCGAGGCGCGATAACCGGCGAAACCAAGCGCCGCGAAACCAAGGAGCATCATAGTCCAAGTCGCCGGTTCGGGAACGGTTACAACCGACAATGCTGTCGAAATGTCGACGGCGCTGTGATCAGGATTGAGGTATTCCACTCCGTTGAAGGATAGCGGCACGAGTGACACGGTCGCGATATCGATCAAGGCGCTTGGATCTGAGAACAGGATATATCCATCGGCGGGCGGCGTAGAAAAGGCGGCTAAGGTGGCCGATACAATCGGAGAGCCAAAGCCATTGGTCAGTGTTTTTACCAGGGAGACAGCAACGCCATCGGAATCAAACAGTTGGTATTCAAACGAAGCGCCAACTGGCAATCCTGGGCCCCCGAAGTCAATCGCTGTCCCGAACAGGTCAACCGGATGGCCAGGAAATTGGGTATCGAGATCATAGGACGCTTCGACGGTGGTTCCGGGCGTCAGAATGACATCCGCAGTTGCGCAACTCGCATATCCCAAGATCGCGCTGAAGCACGCGATTGACAAAAGCGCTTTACTCATCCGGATTGGCTCCCCTCGGGTGAAGTTAACAATCGAACACGGGCCTTTGTTGATTGCAAGGTTATTCCCTACGCCCCCGCGACACTTCAATGAGCCGCTGCGCTTAGGCCTTCTTAATTATTTGGCGGATTAGCCTTCCGGAAGTTCCACCCGGATCTCTGGGGCGTTTGTCGGCTGAGCCGAACCAACACCGATCTTACACGGGTTTGTGTCTGTCGGTGGGCGCCGACGGCAGGAACTCACTCGCAGATCCGAGCGTTGGTGCTGAAACCTTCGCGAGGATCAGGTCATGGTCAGGGCAACGTCACTCGTAGCATTCCTGATTGCAGCGAGTTTGGGGCTCGCAACTCACGCGCAGGCAGCCGGTAACGGAAACGGCGTCGCATCGCCATCAGGCGCCGCGCCGGGTCAGACGCTGAACTCGGATCACATAACGTCGACCGGCAAGACTGTGCCGAATCCTGGCGTTCCGCAGGCCTCGGGAACGACAGACTTCGACCGCTCGGTCCAAAAGAAGGACGAGCACCTGCAGGACAGTATCTGTAAGGGCTGCTGATGCAGCCCTTGGATGTGCGGCCGAACGCGAGGGTAGGGGTCACATCGCAGGATGGAGGCCTCGGATCTATGGAATTGCTGAACTCTCTGTGGATGCGGACCCAATGTTTTCGACCATCTGAACGAGCGCCGAACGTATTTTGGGGTCGGTGATCCGTAAAAACGCCCGGACGAGTCGCGCGCCCTCTTGGGGATCGTTGGTTTGTGAAAGATTCAATTCGCGCGCGGAAGCCACAGCAAATGGCTGATGGTTCTTCCGTCCTGAGTCTTGTTCCAGCATTTGCGGGCACTTCTCCAGGGACCGCCAAAGATCGTCAGCTCGCACTGGCGCGCGACGCGCCGCAACCCGTAACGCTCAGCGAGTTCCCTTCGCCGAGCGCGGGGCAAGATCTCGTAGCCAGAGTTTCGATCTTCAACTTTCCGATGAGTTAAGTCGGATACATCGTAAGCCGTGTCAGGACTGTGACGAAGATCACAGCGCGGAAACAAAAACGGCGGCCCGAAAGCCGCCTTTTGCTCGCCAAAACCTCACCCGGGCAATGGCGCGTCGCCTGCGCAGTGGGCGAGACACGGAATGCCCGACGGCGTTTAAACCCGAGCGCGGCAAGGCCAATAGCCAGCCGGCCTGTGCCCTTCCTCGCTCCAACGCCGGCCGTTGGTTTTCAGATCGAATTTCTGTTCCGGAAAAGCTCAGATTGCGGGTGACGCGGTGACCCCTCTGCGCCGATAAGCAACGAGTCCAAAACCCGCGAAGCCGATGAGCATCATTGCCCAGGTGGACGGCTCCGGAACCGGAGAGGACGACGACACCGCGACGGTTACGGCCGTGATATCGGACTCCAGGAAGCCGCCGGCAGCGGTCTGGAGCTGGGTCACGCCTTCGTCGTCGACAGACGGACTGAAGGAGATGTCGTGGAGAGGCGGCGCCAGGCTCCACGAGAAGTCCATGCCATCGAGTTCGGTCATCAAATGGGTGGCGGGGTCGGCGCCTGTGACTTGTGCGTCGAGGACGCTCCCGGTTTCGAAAACTTGGGTCTCTCCGGTGAGCTCGCCCGTCGTAAAGGCGGGCAAGAGGGCCGCCACGCCATTGACGGTCAGCGAGGCGGTGACAAACGAACCGTAGGGCCCGGCAGAAAAGCCGCCAGTCATTGGGTCGATGAGGGAGTCCGTCGCGTTCGCAAGGTTGAACACGTAAGTCGCGACGAGCGTGTCTCTTTCCGACGCCGAGGGAATACCGGCGCCGCCGGTGACGAGAAGCACCGACCCCGTGTATGTGACCGTCACGATCTCGGCGGATGCCGCGCCTGATTGGCCGAGAACCCCCGCCGCAATCGTCATCATCAGTAAATTGGTTTTCATCGCGCTTCTCTCAATGGGTTGCCCGCTCCACTGCGCTCTCGATGTCCTCAGCGGACATGAGCGCTGGTCCCCGGAACGGGAGCATTACGTTACGCGAGGTGAGTAAAGCGCGTTCTGAAGCGCCTCGCGCCTCCCATATGGGAGGAAAACGCCGCGCTCGGGTTGCATTCGGTTGCTAAATGTCGAGCCGGGTCAGCAGTCCAACAAGCTCGGCCTGACGTTTTGCGCCGGTCTTTCGGAAGATCGCCTTGAGGGCGCCGCGCAGCGTTCCCTGCGACACGCCCAAGCGCGCCGCCGCTGAGGCGAGGTCGTCGCCGGCCGCCAGACATCCAGCCAGACGGGCTTCGGCGCGCGTCAATCCAAATACGTTGCGAGCGCGATCGACGCTTTCGAATCCCGTCGCCTGAAGTGGAGTGAGCAAAAGCAGTATGCGTGCGCGCATGAAGATATCGATCGCCGGCCCGACGAGCGGCGCGGCGCGGGCAAGGAACGAAGATCCGTCTGCGCAACGAAGGCGAACCGCTGCGTCCGGGCCGATCTCGTGCGCGTGACCCGCGCCGCTGACCCCCTGCAGCATGCGCCCGAAGGCGCCCGCCATTTCGGTGTCGCGCGGCGTGAGCTGGCCCGACTGGATGTGAAACACCCGGTCGCGGACCGAAGCGGCGCGTACGTTCATGCTGATGATCCGCCCGCGCCGGTCGAGCAGGATGGCGCCGGCGCGCAGGTGATCAAGCCCTGTCTCGATTCCTTGCCCAAACATCGCGCCGCGAGCCGAGGCGATGGCGCCGATCCGTTTGAGATGATGGCCAGCACGTTCGAGTTCGCGGATCTCCCAGTCCTCAAACTCAGCCGTCCCTCGTTCAACGCAGCCGCCGATTTCGCCCGGCACAAACTCAAAGGCGATGAAGCTTCTCAGCTGGAACGCGTTCAGAAATTCGACTTGAATCCTTTGCCGATCCAGCCCTCGCCGGTCCAAAAGCATTCTCTCGTGAATGAACTGTCGGCCCCGGCGAATGAGGGGGCGCCCATGTGAATCCTGAAATTGTGTTCCGCCCAGCCGCCGCGCGCATAAGCAGCGGCGATCTCCGCGCTTTCCGGGCTGACGTAGCTGATCAGTTTTTCGTCGGCGCTGAAACCGACGATGCTGCCGCCGAAACCCCCAAGCGAGTTTGCGAAGGTCCTGAGCGCCTCCGGCCACAGCGCTGGGTGCGCGGCCGCTTCGTACATGCGGTCGATCGCGTTGGCGAAATCCGAGAGTTTGATAGCAGGCGCCAAACAGCCTCCGCGCGACAACAGTGCGAACTTCGTCGAAGCCCGCCTCGCGCATTTCCCCCGAAAGCCGTGCGCTCGCTTGTTCGGCGTCGACCAATCGGCTTTGACGAACTTCGCGTTGAGGGAAGCGCGTCTGACGTCACAATGGCTCTGCCAAGATCATTGTCTCAGCGTGAGGATTCAAATTGCCGGAGAGATCGAAGACCCCTTGTTGCTAATCGTGTCAGTATGGCCCAACGTTCCATCGAGCCGTGATCACGCTTTCGTGAGCGAATTGATTTCCCCGATTTTGAAATGCCTGGATCGCGTCACCTGAGCGTCTAAGTTGCTTAGGAACGCCGCATCTGAAATCGCCCGTAGCCTTTCCGACGATCTCGCCTATGACATCGCAGACTTTGGAGGCTCGACGCGTGGAGGCTTCGGCCGGGGATCGCCGTGAAGAGCGAGTGAAGCGAACATGCCGCAAAACCGCCCCACGGAGATCCGCTTTTGTTCCTAGGAACATTACGAAACTGTAACTTGTACACAAAATATTATGTATTTGTTCCGTAATTTACACGTTGATCGGTTGCATCTGGTTTGACGAGAACGCGCGGGCAGACTTGTGCGCGGGCGCGCTTAGCGCGTCAAAGCCGTGGGGACGCCGAACAACCGGGGTCATCCGGCCCGCTCTCGAAAAAGATACTCGGATCGAGCTTGGCGACGCCATCCCAACCTCCAAGCGCGAGCGCGCGGTCGATCTCGCGCCGGAAGAGCTCCAGCACCCAGAAGACGCCGTCCTCTCCGGCGCAAGCCACGCCCCACAGGTGCGGGCGCCCGATCATGACCGCGCGCGCGCCGAGCGCGAGCGCCTTGATGACATCGATTCCGCGGCGAAAGCCGCCGTCGACGAGCAAAGGCGCTCTGCCGCCGACGGCCTCGACAATGCCGGGAAGCGCCCGGATCGAGGCGACCGCGCCGTCGAGTTGGCGCCCGCCATGGTTGGAGACGATAACGCCATCGGCGCCGCAATTGACCGCTTCGCGCGCTTCGCCCGGGTGCAGCAGACCCTTGAGGAGGAGCGGCCCGCGCCATTGCCTGCGGAGCCGTTCGACATCGCTCCAGCTTACGTCCGGGTCGAGCTGCTCGTTCATCAGCGCGCCGAAGGCGTCGATCGAGGTCCGCCTGCCGTAATTGACGAAGGTCGGCGAGGGCGTCTCGCGCATTCGCAGGAGCCATGCCGGGTGGCTCAGAAAGTCGCCGACGCTGCGCGGACCCCAGCGTAACGGAAAGCTCATGCCGTTGCGCGCGTCGCGGTCCCGCCCCGCCATCACCTGATTGTCGACGGTGAGGATGAGGCCCTGGTAGCCGGCGGCGGCGGCGCGCGCGGCGAATTCCGCGGTCAGGCCGCGATCCTTGTAGAGAAAGATCTGCATCCATTTCGGCCCCGGCGTCGCGGCGCCGATCTCCTCGATGGTCGCAGTCGAGGCGTGGCTCGTGCAGTAGATCGTTCCGAACCGGGCGGCCGCGCGCGCCGCAGCAAGTTCGGCATGCGGCCACAATAGGCCTGCAAGCCCGGTCGGGCCGATGATGAGCGGCGATGGCAGCCTGACGCCGAACAGCTCGACCGACTGATCGCGCGTTGGCGCGCCGGCGAGCAGGGTCGGAACGAGCTCGATCGCCGCCAGCGCCGCCTCGTTGTTGCGCAAGGTGATCTCGTTGCCGGCGGCGCCGTCGACCATGTCGAACAGCGTGCGCGGCAGCTCCTTACGCGCCAGCGCGCGCAACGCGTCGACGCTGTAGCCTTTGCGTTCGAGCGGGGTCTTATCGCTCAGGCGCAAAGCCGATAGGCCTTGATCGCATTGTCGCGGAAGAGCTTGCGCTTGTCGGCTGGCGAAAAGCCGGCCGTCGCCCAGTCGAGCGTCGACAGCCATTGCAGATAGCTGCCGGCAAGTTCGGATACCGGCCAATCGCCGCCGTAGAGAATGCGGTCCGGACCGAAGCAGGCGATCACGTGATCGATGTAGGGCCTGAGCTGGTCGCGGGTCCAGGTCTTGAGATCAGCCTCGGTGCTGACGCCGGAGAGCTTGCACACGACATTGGGCAGCGCCGCCATCTCGCGAATCTGCGCCCGCCATGGATCGAGGAGGCCGGCCTTGATCCCAGGTTTGCCGATGTGATCGAGGATGAAGGAAACCTCCGGACATTGGCGCATCATCGCCAGCGTATTCGGCATTTGCGGATGCAGAATGCAGGCGTCGAACGACAGATTGTATTTCGGCAACAGCCGGAGCGCTTCGAGGAAGCCGGGGTTCAGCATGAACTCGGGATCGGGCTGGTTCTGGATCAGGCGGCGCACGCCGCGCACCGTCTTGAGTTTCGCCACCCGCGCCATCTCCGGCTCGATCGCCGCTCCGCGCTCGAGCGGCAGGCAGACGACGGCGCCGAGCACGCGCCGGTCATGGTGAGCGAGCCCGTCAACCCATTCGGCTTCATCGAGATATTGCGGCATGTCGACATCAACTTCGACGAAGACGAGCCCTTCAAGCTCGTATGGCTTGGCCCCGTTGGCGAGATCGTCCACGGTCCAGTCGCGCGCGAGCGCCGGCGCGTCCTTCGCCCAGGAATAGGCGAAACGCTGCTGGTCGAGGAGATGGATGTGGGAATCGATGATGGGAAAATCGATCACGCCGAACGCCTCCTCCCGCTGCGCATCACCGACGTGCGCGTTTATCCTCTGCCCATTCGCTTGAGCGCGGGCACCTCGACTGGCAATTCTTTCAGTCCGCCGCGCACGCGCTCCAGCGTCGCCGCCTCTGCGGCTTTAACACGGTCGAGGTTCTTGAGCGTCTCCTCAATGCGCGCGCGCGGGACGACGACGACGCCGTCGCGGTCGCCGACCACCACATCGCCGGACGCGACCGCGACGCCGCCGCAGACGATCGGCAGGCCAACGGAGCCCGGTCCGCGCCGCTGCGGCGAGTTCGGCGTGACGCCCATGGCGAAGGTTGGCACGCCCACCTTTTCTAGGTCTTCGAGATCGCGCACCAAGCCGTCGGTGACGAGAGCCGCGACGCCCCTGTTGCGGGCGACATACATCAGCAGATCGCCGGTGACGGCGGCTCCGGTATAGCCGTTGGTCGCGACGACGAGCACATCGCCCGGCTTGCTTTCAGCCAGCGCCGCCATGAAGGCGAGATTGTCGAGCGGCCCGCAATCGCAGGTGAGCGCGACGCCGACCATCGCGCGGCCGACGAGCGGCTTGATCCGCCAGCCGAGCGCGCCCGTGCCGTTCATCGCGTCCACAATGAAGCTCGTTGGCGCGCGGAAGCGCTCGACGATGTCGGCCGATGGGCGCTCGATGGATGGGGCGAAAACAATCGGCGGCGGTTCCTCGATCATGACGGTCCTTTGGGGCACGCGCCTGCTGGCGCGCGAACGCGACCCATGAGTCCCTCGCGCGCCGGGAAGACCGATAGAAAGCATGTTCGCAGGTAAACTGGCAAACTGCCCGCCGAAATTGACCTCGTGGATCATTGAGCGCGCGCGAAGCTTCGTCGATCGTGAGCGGACGCCCACGGGCGACAATCAGCGACCTCATAAGGAGAGTAAGATGACCGATCCCGCAGCGATCGCCAATCGCTATATCGCGCTCTGGAACGAAACGGATCCTGCTCGTCGCCGGGCTCTGCTCGCCGAAGGCTGGACCGAGAACGCGGCTTATGTGGATCCGCTGGCGAAAGGCGAGGGCCACGAGCAGATCAGCGCGCTCATCGGCGCCGTGCAACAGCGTTTTCCCGGTCTCTTGTTCACGCTTGCCGGGCGCGCCGATGGCTACGCCGACAGGCTCAGATTCTCCTGGGCCCTTGGGACAGCGAGCGAAGCGGACATGATCAAGGGAACGGACTTCGCAGTGGTCGAGGACGGACGGCTGAGATCTGTGACCGGCTTCCTCGACAAGGTCCCAGCGGGAGCCTGACGGCGGCGCTTGAGCGGCTTGCGGCGCCGAGCCGCCAGCCGGCCGCCGCGACGCGACGATAACGACGTCTCAATTGACAGCCGGCGGGCGCTCGTCAACATTGATCCCAGACGCAAGGACTGTCCTTTTCGCCGGCCTGGCGAGGTTCTTCAGCGTTTGAACGGCTAGCCAAGGCTGCCGCCTCAAGCCGCGTCCATGGGAGATATATGATGACGCAATTCGACAAGCTCGCTTTGACCCGACGTGGCGCGCTCAAGGCGGGGTTGGCAGGGGTTGCTGCTTCGGGCGCCTTGTTCGGCGCCACACGCTCCGCTTTCGCCGACGATACGCTGGCCGAGATCAAGAAGCGCGGCGTACTTTCGACCGCAACCGAGATGCAGTTTCCGCCGTTCGATATCTCCGACAACGGAACCTACAAGGGCTTGAACCGCGATCTCATCGACGCAGTCGGCAAGCAGATGGGGCTCAAGGTCACCTATCTCGATTTGCCGTGGACCAGCGTGCTGCCCGGGCTCGAAGCAAAGAAGTTCGATCTTTGCATCGCGCCGGTGACCATCACCAAGGAGCGCATGAAGCATTACGCCTTCACGGTGCCGATCGCGGACGCCACCGCGGCGCTGATGAAGCGTGCCGGCGACAACAGCATCATGAAGCCCGAGGATATCGCCGGCCGGACGGTCGGCGGCCAGAAGGGCACCTCGCAGGTGGCGCAGCTTAAGGAATTCGCGGCCAAGCTGCCGAAGCCGGTCGAGGTCAAGGAATATGTCGACAACAACCAGGCTTCCGCCGACCTTGCCGCCGGACGCATCGACGCGACGGTCAATTCGCTGCCGAACCTCGCCTATGCCGTCCAGCAGCGCTCCGACGCGTTCGCGATGGTGCTGCCGCCATTTGGTAAGCCGACCTACTTCTCCTGGGTTGCGCGGCTCGATGACACAACGCTGGTCGACGCCCTCAACGCCGCGATCCTTGCGGTCGAGGCCGACGGGACGATGGCGAAGATCCAGAAGACCTGGTTCGGACAGACGATGGACTTGCCGAAGACCGTGCCCGAGCCCTCCTTCTGACGGCCACTCAAACGGAGGAGCAGCGGTCCTTCGAGACGCACCGCTTATGCGGCGCTGCTCGGGATGAGGGCTTCCTGCCACGCGCTATTTACTACGACCTCGTTCTGAGGAGCGAGGCACAGCATCGCGTCTCGAAGGACGCGACCGAGCGATCAGGCGCGTGGCCGAGGGGATCGGCCGCAGCTCGATGAAACCCGAAATCATCCTCCACTCGTTCGGCTATCTCTCGCGGGCGGCGGCGACGACCGTCGCGGTGTCCTTCGCCGGTATCGTGTTCGGGTTCGTGATCGGCGCGCTCGTCTGCGTCGCGCGCGTTTCGCCGCGCCCCTGGCTCAAGCGTCTCGGCGGAGCCTATGTCAGCGTGTTTCGCGGCGTTCCGCTGCTCGTGCAGCTCCTGTTCGTCTACTATTTTCTCGCGGAATACGGGCTCGACGTGCCGGCGATCGTGGCGGCAATCGGGGCGTTGGCGCTCTCGTCGGCCGCCTATCAGGCGGAAATCCTGCGCGGGGCGCTCAACGCCGTGCCGCGCGGGCAGGGGGAGGCGGCGACTGCGCTCGGCTTCTCCGGCCTCGATATCTGGCGGCGCATTCTTCTGCCACAGGCGCTCAAGATCTCGACGCCGCCGCTCATCAACGAATTCATCCTCTTGATCAAAGCCTCATCGCTGGTTTCGGTGGTCGGCATCGCCGAACTCACCCGCGTCAGCATGAATATCGCGACGCAAACCTATCGGCCGCTCGAAGCCTATGTCGGCGGCGGTCTGTTCTACCTCGCGATCAATCTTTGCCTGGCTGGCCTAGGCACGGTGGCGGAGCGACGACTGGCGGGGGCAGGCGGCCGATGAGCCTGGACCTCGTCTGGCATTATGCACCTTCGCTTCTGAGCGGTTTCGCCGTCACCATCCTGTGCTGGGCTGCGGGCAGCGCGCTTGGCCTCGCACTTGGGTTCGCGATTGCGCTTCTCCGCCGGCTCCAAATCCCACCGCTCAACGGACTCATCCGAGCGTTCATCGAACTCTTCCGCGGCACGCCGTTCCTAGTTCAGCTCTTTCTTATCTACGCCGGCGGCCCTTCGATCGGGCTCAGACTCAGCGCCACCACCGCCGGCATTCTGGGCCTTGGCCTTTACGCGTCGGCCTATTTCGCTGAGATCTTTCGCGCTGGTTTCGCCGCGGTGCCGGTTGGCCAGATCGAGGCTGCGGCCAGCGTCGGCATGACGCCGTTCGACACGATGCTGCGCGTCATGCTGCCGGGCGCGCTCATCGCCGCCGTTCCTGCGATCGTCAATATGCTGATCATTCTCACCAAGGAGACGGTGGTGCTGTCGATCATCACCGTGCCCGAGCTCATGTATCAGGTGCAGACCATGGCGGCGGAGACGTTCACCGCGTTCGACGCGATCTTCGCCATGGCGATCTTCTACTGGCTTCTGGTCGAAACGGTGTCGCGCCTCGGCTCCCGGGTGGAAACCCGTATGACGGCGTTTCTCGCGCATGAGGCGAGAGCATGAGCGCGCCGATGATCGAGCTCGCGAAGGTCAGCAAGAGCTTCGGCGCACATCAGGTTTTGCGCGACGTCGACCTTTCGGTCGGGCGTTCGGAGGTCGTGTGCCTGATCGGCCCCAGCGGATCGGGCAAGAGCACTTTGCTCCGATGCGTGAATTTTTTGGAGCCTTACGATTCCGGCGACCTTCGCATCGACGGGCGGCTGATCGGCTACGAGGACGCGCTGGGCAGAACTCGCCGGCCGATGGCGCCGCGCGCCTTGCGGGAGATGCGGCGCGAGATCGGCATGGTGTTTCAGCATTTCAATCTGTGGCCGCATATGACGGCGCTCAGCAATGTCGCCGAGCCGCTGCGTCGCGTGCGCAAACTTGCAAGCCGCGAGGCTGCCGATCGCGCGATGGCGATGCTGACGCGCGTCGGGCTCGCGGCCAAAGCCGACGCCTATCCGTCGCGTCTCTCTGGCGGCCAGCAGCAGCGCGTCGCCATTGCCCGGGCGCTGGCGATGCAGCCGAGGCTTATGCTGTTCGATGAGCCGACCTCGGCGCTCGACCCCGAGCTGGTCGGCGAAGTGCTGGAGGTGATGAAGAGCCTGGCGGCGGAAGGCATGACGATGCTCATCGTCACCCACGAAATGGGCTTCGCCGCTCATGTCGCCGGCCGCATCGCCTTCATCGACGAGGGCCGCATCATCGATGACGGCCCACCGCGCCGCGTGTTCCACGAAAGCCCGGAGCCACGCGTGCGGCAGTTCCTGCAGACCTACCACGACCGCAACAGTTTCTGAGCGAGCGGGCGTGGGGCGCGCCCTCAGCTCCGCGCCGCCTTTTCGTTGAGTATCGGAAACCCGCGCTGGTGCCAGACCGGATAGGCCGGCTCAACGTCGCTCGCCGCGTCGAGCTTCGCCACCTGCTCGGGCGTCAGTTTCCAGCCCACGGCGCCGATGTTCTCAAGCAACTGCGCTTCGTTGCGCGCGCCAATGATGACGTTGGCGATGGTCGGGCGGCGCAGCAGCCAGTTGAGCGCGATCTGCGGACTCGTCTTGCCGGTCTCCTTGGCGACGCCATCGAGTGCGTCGACGATATCGAACAAGCGCTTCTCCTCGTAGCGGGGTCCGGTTTCAGGAATCGTGTGCGCCCGGGTGCCGGGCTTCGCCGGCTGTCCGCGCCGGATTTTGCCGGTGAGCTTGCCCCAGCCGAGCGGGCTCCAGACGACCGCGCCGACGCCCTGATCGCGGCCGAGCTGCATGAGTTCCCACTCGTAGTCGCGATTGAGCAGCGAATAATAGGCCTGGTGCGCGACATAGCGGGGATAGCCGTAACGGTCCGACGCCGCGAGCGACTTCATGAGATGCCAGCCGGAGAAATTCGAGCAGCCGATGTAACGGACCTTGCCGGCGCGCACGAGCTGATCGAGCGTGGACAGCGTCTCCTCGACCGGCGTGTTGTAGTCCTGACCGTGCAATTGGAAAAGGTCGATCGTCTCGACGCCGAGCCGCTTGAGCGAACCCTCCGTCGCCTGCAAAAGATGCTGGCGCGATGAGCCGTAGTCGTTAGGGCCGTCGCCCATCGGGAATGTCGCCTTGGTGGAAATGAGCAGGCGGTTGCGTTTGCCCTTGATCGCCTCGCCCAGAATCTGTTCGGCCAGCCCGGCGGAATAGACGTCAGCGGTGTCGAACAGGCTCACGCCGTGATCGAGACAGACGTCGATCAGTCGGGACGCGCCGGCGGCGTCGGTTGATCCCCAGGCCTTGAAGAAATCGTTGCTGCCACCGAAAGTGCCTGTGCCAAAACTCAGCGCCGGCACGCGGAGGCCGGAATGGCCGAGACGATTATAATCCATGCGTAACAACTCCTATTTTGCCGCTTGGCGCGTGACCCCGCCGCGTTCGCGCAGGACCTACTCGGGCGACGGCCGTCGTGCCGCCCATACGAAGTCATCTGACGGCCGGTGAACCGTCCGTCATGGCGTCGACAAACTTGCGCATGAGCCTCGTGAGCTCATCAATATCGCGTTTGTCCCATTCTTTGAAGACCGCGCGGCCGATTCGGTCCCGCGCGGTATCAAGACGATGGGTCATCGCTTTGCCCTTTGGCGAGACAGCAGCTTCGCGCACGCGCCGATCCGCGGCGCTGGCCTGGCGTTTGACAAGGCCAAGGCTTTCAAGTTTCGCGACCTGGCGGCTGACGGTGGTGTAATCTCGCCCAACGCGGTCAGCGAGCTCGACAACTCCAATCGGGCCGAACCGTTCGATGGAAACCAGGAGCGGAAAGAGCGCCCGAGCGAGCGGAATCCCCGCTGCCTTGATCAGAAATTCGTCGCGAACCGGCCGGTTCATGGCGGCGACAATATCCAACACCGCGCGGTGAAGCACTCGCAGTTGGGCCAGCATTACAGCTCATCGGGCCGGTTTCCCTTTGTGGCGGGCATCGACGGCGTGGGGCGGCTCGATGACGGGGACCGTGTCTATTTCGTCATGCCGCGCGCACCTCACGGCAGCATGGCCGAACGCGCCGTAGCGCCGTCGGCGCTCTGCCTTGCTCTACCCGACGAGCTTGACGATGTGACGGCCGCGGCGATCGCCAGTCCCGGCATGTCGTCTTGGGCGGCTCTGCTGGAGCGCGCGAGGCTCAAGGCTGGCAAAACAGTTGTCATCAATGGAGCGACGGGCGCCTCGGGGCGTCTCGCGGTGCAGATCGCCAAGCACCTCGGCGCCAAGAAGGTGATCGCCACCGGGCGCAACCTCGAGGCGCTGAAATCCGTCGCAGCGCTTGGCGCGGACGTCACGATCCCACTTGTCGACGACGATGCGGCGCTGGACGAGCGTTTCAGCCAGGAGTTCGCGCAAGGGGTAGATGTCGTGCTCGACTATCTCTGGGGGAAGAGCGCCGAGCGACTCATCGTCGCGGGCGCAAAAGCCGGGGCCGAGGCGGTTCCGATCCGCTTTGTGCAGATCGGTGCGGTCAGCGGGGCGGACATAATGCTGCCGAGCGCGGCGCTGAGGTCGTCGGCGATTGTGCTCATTGGGAGCGGCATCGGCAGTATCCCCTTCGATCGCCTCCTGCGCGCCATCGACGGGCTCTTCCGGGCGACCGTGCCGGCAGGCTTCAAGATTGCGACCAATCCCATTCCGCTGTCCGGTGTCGAACAGGCATGGACGCGCGACGAAAGCACAGGGCGCACTGTGCTCACGACCGGAACCTAGCCGGCGAGGGGCCGAGCGCGTATCCAAACTATTTCCTTTAATCAAGCTGTCGCAATGATTTAACGGCGATTGCTCTCGCCGCATTTATCTCGGCGGCCCGAGCGGAACAGAGAGTGCACATCCCGCGTTCCGGGAAGCGAGGGTGCGCCATGCTCGATGCCGAGATCCGTATTTCCGTTGATGTGGACATGCCCGCTCCCCCAGGGCTGCGCTACGTGTGCGACAGCGGGCCGGCAATCCGTCGCAGGCGCGCGGGCAAGGGCTTCGTCTATCTTGATGCGAACGGCAGGCGGGTCGCAAACGCCGACACGCTGAAGCGCATACGCGCGCTTGTCATCCCGCCGGCGTGGACCGACGTCTGGATCTGCGCGGCGGCGGACGGGCACATTCAGGCGACTGGCCGCGACGCCAAGGGGCGCAAGCAATACAAATACCACGCCGAATACCGCGAGGCGCGCGAGCAATCGAAATATGAGCACTTGTTCGCGTTCGCTGCGGCGTTGCCGGCGATCCGGGCGACGGTCGCCGAGCACATGAGCCTGCGCGGGCTGCCGCGCGAGAAGATTCTGGCGACGGTCGTGCATCTTTTGGAGAGGACGCTGATCCGCGTCGGCAACGATGAATATGCGAGAAACAATCAGAGCTATGGCCTCACTACTCTCAAAAGCGATCACGTCGCGGTCGAGGGCTCCGAAGTTCGTTTCCAGTTCACGGGCAAGAGCGGCAAGCAATGGTCGCTCGCGATGCGCGACCGGCGCATAGCGCGGATCATTCGGGCATGCCAGGAGCTGCCTGGACAGGATCTCCTGCAATATTTCAATGAGGAGAAGGAATTACACGCCGTGTCCTCCGGCGACGTCAACGCTTATCTCAGGGAGATCACCGGTAGCGACATCACCGCCAAGGATTTCCGCACCTGGGCCGGGACCGTGTTGATGGCGCAGCTTCTCTCGACCTCCGATCCATTCACGAGCGCGAGCCAGGCGAAGCGCGTGATGAGCGCCGCAGTCAAGAAAGTCGCGGCCGCTTTGGGAAACACCGCGGCGGTCTGTCGCAAGTCCTATATCCACCCCGCCATTTCGAATGCTTATCTGAGTGGCGCGTTTGCTCTCAAGGTCACGGGGGAGAGCAACCCGTCCAAATCGGCGGGTTTGCGAGCCGAGGAGATCGCTGTTCTCGCGCTTCTCAAAAGCTCGTAACCCTCACCCCCAACCCCTATCCCCCTGGGAGGGGGGAGCTGCGTACGTTCCATAGAATGCAGAGGGCGTCCTTCCCTTCTCCCTCGGGGGGAAGGTGGCGCGAAGCGCCGGATGAGGGCTCGCCGCCTTTACTGCGCGGTGGCAAGTGATACCTTGTCGCAGCCAGCTGAAAGAGGGCGCGATGGCGAGCTTCGATTCAAAGACAATCTCCCATATTCATCAGGAACTCCATTCCCATCTGCCGTCAGAGCCGGCCTTGCGCACAAAAGCGCTGGAAAGCCTTCTTGCCGACAAGAAGCTCATCGATCCGGCCGCAATCGATGCGTGGATCGAAATGTATCGCGACGAGATCGGACCCAAGCGCGGCGCCGCGGTCGTTGCCCGCGCCTGGCGCGATCCCGCGTTCAAGGCGCGGCTCCTGGCCGACGGGACGGCGGCGATCGTCGAATTCGGTTTTGCCGGCCATGCGACCGGCCATCTGCAGGCAGTCGAGAACACGGGGGACGTTCACAACCTCGTCGTTTGCACGCTCTGCTCCTGCTATCCGTTCTCGCTGCTGGGTCTATCGCCATCCTGGTACAAGTCGAACGAATATCGCGCCCGCGTCGTGCGTGATCCGCGTGGCGTGCTTGAGGAGTTCGGCGTCAAGCTCGATGACAAGACGCAAGTCCGGGTCTGGGACTCGACTTCGGAGCGGCGCTATCTCGTCGTGCCCGAGCGGCCGAAGTGCGCTGAAGACTGGGAGGAGGCGGCGCTCGCCAATCTCGTTACGCGCAACTCGATGATTGGCGCCGAGCGCGATCTGTCGCCCAAGCGGGTGACAGCCTGATGGACGGCGTTCACGACCTTGGTGGGCGCGAGGGTTTCGGCCCGATTGTCGATAAAGCCGACGACAAGCCGTTTCACGCCGATTGGGAGATGCGCGCCTTCGGAATGAAGCAGGCGTCGGCTTCGGCTAAGAGCTGGACGATCGACTGGTTTCGCCATTGCCGCGAACTCGCCGACCCGGTCGATTATCTGACGCGGCCCTATTTCGACCAGTGGCTCACCACGCTCGCCGCGCAGATGATCGACGAGGGTTATCTGACCCTCGACGAGATCAAGACCGGCGCCGCGACCTTCGCGCCGAAGCCCGGCATTCCGCCGCAATCGGCAGAGGCGGCGCGCGCCTATGTCAAAAGGGCAAGAAGTTTCGCGGTCGGCGTCAACATGGCCGCGCGTTTCGCGCTGGGCGCGAGCGTGCAATGCCGGCTCGACGGCGGATCTGGCCATACGCGCCTGCCTGGATATGTGCGGGGCAGGGCAGGAATGATCCACGCCCATCACGGCGGCCATTTCCTGCCCGACGCGTCGGCGCATGGCGAGGAGCGAGGCGAGCATCTTTATACCGTGAGCTTCGCTCCCTCCGAGCTTTGGCCGGAAGCCAAGGGAAGCGGCGATCGCGTCTTCGTCGATCTGTGGGAGAGCTATCTTGAACCGGCCTGAGCTTGGCTTTCTCAAGGCCAAGGACGGCGAACCCGTCTTTGGCGAGCCGTGGCACGCGGAAACGCTTGCGTTCGCTGATCTTCTCATCAAAAGCGGCGCGATCTCGTCCGCGCGCTGGGCCGAGACGCTCGGGGCGGAGATCAAGGCGCTCAACGCCGAGCCCGACGATCGCGAGACCTACTTTCGCGCGGTGCTCGCGGCGCTTGAGCGGCTGCTCGCGGAAAACGGCAGCGTCACGCCCGCCGAACTCCACGAGCGCGAGCACCAATGGGAGCGCGCCTATCTGCGCACTCCCCACGGAAAGCCAGTCGAGCTCGCCGCAGGCATGGAGGCGGACTAGCGGCTCGGTGCGGGGTGAAGTCGCCCTGGCGTCCTCCGCTTCTCAGTGGACGCACGGCTCCCCTCTCCTACGGGAGAGGGGTTGGGGGTGAGGGTTTGCGCGAAGCGCGTCTCGTCTCCGGGGCCTCCCTCATCCGGCGCCATAGCCCGTTCGGAAGAACGGGCGTTCTTCCGAATGCCCTATCGCGCCACCTTCTCCGGGGGGAGAAGGGAAGGAGTGCCAATCGGATCGCGATCCACTCTATTCGCCCATCAAGCGCCAAGCGCCAGCGTCGCGCTCGAGCACCGTCGCGCGCGCGCCGAATGGCTCTGGCGTGACGCCACGTATCCAGAGCTCCATGCGCTCGACCTCGACCTCGACAAAAATCGCGTTCGCACGATCTGCTTCGCCAGGAAAGTAGACGTCATAAGCGGCCTTCCAACGGCTGCGCGTCTCGGATGCGTTCTCGTGCAATGCGGCTTTGCCAAACAACGACACGAAGGCGAGGTCGGGGTCGTGCTGAAAGAGGATCGTGACCTTGCCGGCGCGCCGCATATCCGCCGCCTTATGCGATCGGCCATCGGTAAGGAACCGGATCTTCCACTGGTCTTCGCCGGGATCGTTTATCACCCGCCCCATTGGCCGTGCGTGGGGGGCGCCGGCCTCGGTCGCAGTCGCCAGCCAGCAATAGCGCGCGCTTCGCATCGTCTTGGCCGCGCCGGCCAGTAGGGGGCTTACGTCGACGGTGTTTGGGTTGGTCTGCGTTTCCAACAATGGAGCATCCTCCGCTTTCGCGCCCCGCCGCCGCGATGGGTATCAGATATTGACCTCTTCGTCTAGACTGAATAGTCTACAACGATGGGACGCGCGCAATTCGATCAAGCCGGCTTCCTGGCCGCCGCCCGCGCGCTTATCGCCGAGCGCGGGCCCCAGGCCGTGACCGTCGATTTTGTCGCCGAGCGGCTGAAAGCGCCCAAGGGCTCGTTCTACTATCGTTTCGCTTCTCGCGACGCGCTGCTTGGCGAAGTGTGGCTCAACACCGTGCTCGCCTATCAGGAGGGCTTCGTCGCTGCGATCGAGGCGGGCGACGGCCTTGGCGCCGCGCTGCACACGGCGGCTTGGGCGCGCCGGCATTTGGACGACGCGCGGCTCCTCATGCTCTATAGCCGCCACGATTTCGTTCAGGGCGACTGGCCGGCGCCGCTCAGGCGCGGCGTCGCCAATCAGGCCGAGCGCTTCGAGGGCTGCTTGCGGGCGTTCGCCCGCGGCGCCTTTGGTGGCGTCAGTCGCGCGCAGATGCGGCGCGCGACATTCGTGCTGGCGGAGGTTCCGATCGCCGCCGTCAAGCCGCACCTCCAGCGCCGCGAGCGGCCGCCCAAGCTGGTCGACGAATTGATCACGAAGACGTATCGCGCGATCGTCGGCAGCGACTGAGCGAGCCCGCGCCTTATAGCCGCGTCATGTGTGTAGGCTCGGCAGGTCGAGGCCCTTCTCCTTCGCGCAGGCGATCGCCGCTTCATAGCCCGCGTCCGCGTGGCGCATGACGCCGCTCGCTGGATCATTCCACAATACGCGCTCGATGCGCCGGGCCGCTTCCGGCGTGCCATCGGCGACGACGACCATGCCCGCATGCTGCGAAAAGCCCATGCCGACGCCGCCCCCGTGATGGATCGAGACCCAGGTCGCGCCTGAAGCGCAATTGAGCAGCGCGTTCAGAAGCGGCCAGTCGGAGATCGCATCGGAGCCGTCCTGCATCGACTCGGTTTCGCGGTTCGGAGATGCGACCGAGCCGGAATTGAGATGATCGCGGCCGATGACGATCGGCGCCTTGAGTTCGCCCGACGCGACCATTGCGTTGAACGCGAGGCCGAGCCGGTGCCGGTCGCCCAGGCCTACCCAGCAGATGCGTGCCGGCAGGCCCTGGAACTTGATCCGCGCTCGAGCCATGTCTAGCCAATTGTGGAGATTCGGGTTGTCCGGCATGAGCGCCTTGACCTTGGCGTCGGTCCTGAAGATGTCCTCGGGATCGCCCGACAGAGCAGCCCAGCGGAACGGCCCGACGCCGCGGCAGAAGAGCGGGCGGATGTAGGCGGGCACGAAACCCGGGAAGTCGAACGCGTCCTTGACGCCTTCTTCGAGCGCCATCTGGCGAATGTTGTTGCCGTAGTCGACGGTCGGCACGCCGGCGTGGGCGTAGGCCAGCATCGCCCGCACATGTTCGCCCATCGACGCTTTGGCCGCGCGCTCGACTCCCTTGGGATCGCTTGCTCGGCGGTCCTCCCACTGCTGCAAGTTCCAGCCTTTAGGCAGGTAGCCGTTGATGGGATCATGCGCGGAGGTCTGGTCGGTGACGATGTCGGGCCGGACGCCGCGGCGCAAAAGCTCGGGCAGGACCTCGCCCGCGTTGCCAAGCAGCGCGACCGAAATGGCTTTACGCTCTTTCGTCGACCTTTCGATGATGGCGAGCGCATCGTCCAGGTCCTTCGCCTGGACGTCGATATAGCCGGTGCGCAGCCGGAACTCGATGCTGGACGGACGGCACTCGATTGCAAGCAGCGAAGCGCCGGCCATCGATGCAGCGAGCGGCTGCGCGCCGCCCATGCCGCCAAGGCCCGCGGTCAGGATCCATCGGCCTCGAAGGTCGCCGCCGTAATGCTGGCGACCCATCTCGACGAAGGTCTCGTAGGTGCCCTGCACGATGCCCTGCGAGCCGATGTAGATCCAGGAGCCTGCGGTCATCTGGCCGTACATCATGAGCCCTTTGCGATCGAGCTCGTTGAAGCAGTCCCAAGTCGCCCAGTGTGGTACGAGATTGGAGTTTGCGATGAGGACACGCGGCGCATCGGCGTGGGTGCGGAACACACCGACCGGCTTGCCCGATTGGACGAGCAGCGTCTCATCGGCCTCGAGGCGGCGCAAGGTCGCAACGATGCGGTCGAACGCCGGCCAGTCGCGCGCCGCTCGGCCGATGCCGCCATAAACAACGAGCTCGCCCGGCCGCTCGGCGACGTCGGGATCGAGATTGTTCATGAGCATGCGCATCGGCGCTTCGGTCAGCCAGCTCCTGGCGCTGAGCTCGGTTCCGCGGGGGCTGCGAATGACGCGCATATTGTCGATGCGGGCTGGCGCGGTCATGGGACTCAATCCTTTTTTAGCTTGTCATCCTCGGCGGACCGAAGGTCCGGCCGGAGATCCAGAGTTGCGGCCAAGGCGCCGGAGTCCCGGTCGCTTCGCTTCGCTCCCGTCGGGAATGACAACGCATGGTCGTCTTCATGAGTTGCTGATCTGCGAGAGAATGGCCTCGAGCACGCGCTTGAGTGTCGCGCGCGTCGCCGCTGCGCGCTTTTCGTCGATCGGCGTTGGCCAGTTCTCCGGCGCCGGATGGTCAGGCTCCTGCATATAGGCCCGGCAGGCGAGTTCGAGCTGCAAAGCCTCGACGCCATCGCTCGGCCTGCCATAGGCCCGCGTGATCCAGCCGCCCTTGAAGCGCCCGTCGACGATGGAACTTTGCCCGCTTGCGGCGAGTACAGTCCCTGCCGCCTCCCGCAATTCAGGGCTGCAGCTCGCGCCGGAATTCGTGCCGAGATTGAACACCGGCAGTTCGCCCTCGAACAGGCGCGGGATGACTGACCGAATGGAGTGGGCGTCGAACAACGTCACGCGCTTATGCGTCTGGCGCAGGCGAGCAATCTCTTCGCCGAGCGCTACATGATACGAATCGAAGTAAAGACGCATCCGCTCGGCGATTTCAGCAGCGTCCGGCGATCGACCCGGCCAATAGAGCGGCTCGCCGTCGAAGGTTGTCGTCGGGACAAGTTCCGTCGTCGCCCGGCCAGGATAGAGCGAAGCCCCGCTTGGATCGCGATTGACGTCGATGATCGACCGCGAAAGCCGCGTGCGCACCATAGTCGCGCCGAGCGGCGCGACGAAATCGTAGAGCGCGTCGAGCTGCCAATCCGCGTCCTTGCGTGCGAGCCACGGATCAACGAACGCCGGCTCGAAGTCGTGGAGCTCTGTTCCCGCATGGGGAATGCTGACGATGAGCGGCGCATCGCGGCGCTCGACGATGAGCCAGTCGGGTACTTCGGCGATCATCGCGGTCGCGTCTCGAGCGAGGGCAGCGCCACGGCGCCAATCGCATCAACGACGGCGCCGCTGCTGACGAGGCCGGTCGCGGTAGCGATGTCCGGATGAAAGTAGCGGTCGTCCTCTAGATGGGGAACCTCGCGGCGCAGCAGCGAACGCAGAGCTTCGAGCGACGCGCTCGATGCGAGGGGGCGATGAAAGTCGCAGGCCTGGGCCGCGGCGAGGAGTTCAATGCCGACGATCGACATGGCGTTCTCTGCCATCGACGCCAGGCGCCGGGCGCCGTGCGCGGCCATGGAAACGTGATCCTCCTGGTTCGCGGAGGTGGGGATCGAATTGACGCTGGCCGGATAGGCGCGGGTCTTGTTCTCGGCGACAAGCGCGGCAGCGGTCACCTGCACGATCATGAAGCCGGAATTGAGCCCCGGCTTTGGGGTCAGAAACGCGGGCAGCCCGGAAAGCGCCGGATCGACCAGAAGCGCGATCCTGCGCTCGGCCAGCGAGCCGATTTCGCAAATCGCGAGCGCAATCATATCGGCGGCGAAGGCGACCGGCTCAGCGTGAAAATTGCCGCCCGAAAGCGCTTCGTCCGTTTCCGCAAAGATGAGCGGATTGTCGGAAACCCCATTGGCCTCGATAAGGATAGTCGCGGCCGCCTGGCGCAGAAGATCAAGACAAGCGCCCATCACCTGAGGTTGGCAGCGCAGGCAATAGGGATCCTGAATTCGTTCATCACCAATGAGATGCGATGCGCGAATGGCGCTCCCCGCGAGTAGCGCCCGGAGAACCGCGGCAACTTCGATCTGCCCAAAATGGCGCCTGAGCGCATGGATGCGTGCGTCGAAGGGCGTATCCGATCCGCGCGCGCCGTCAGTCGACAACGCCCCGGTCGCCAAGGCGGAGCCGAACAGCGTCTCGGCCTTGAAGAGGCCGACGAGCGCATTGGCGGTCGAGAATTGCGTGCCGTTGAGCAGCGCGAGCCCCTCCTTCGGGCGAGGCGTGATAGGCTCGAGTCCGACTTCGGCGAGCGCGGCGGCGGCAGGCGTGACGCGATCGCCCACGCGAGCCTCGCCGACGCCAATCATCGCCGCCGCCATATGGGCGAGCGGCGCCAGATCGCCCGACGCGCCGACCGATCCTTGCGACGGGACCACGGGCGTGACGCCGCGCGCAAGCATGGCTTCGATGAGGGCCAGCGTCTGCGGTTGGACGCCCGACGCGCCCTGCGCGAGGCTGCCGAGCTTCAGCGCCATCATGAGCCGCGTTGTCGCGACGGAGGCCGTTTCACCGACGCCCGCGGCATGCGAGAGCACGATATTGCGCTGAAGCTGCGCAAGATCTTCGGGCGCGATGCGCACGCCCGCCAATTTGCCGAAGCCCGTGTTGATTCCGTAGACCGGTTCACCCCGCGCGAGAATCCGCTCGACTGCGGCCGCGCTTGCAACTACCCCCGCACGACTTGAGGGGTCAACGGCGATCGAGTCACCGCCCCAGATCGCCCGCCAGTCGGCGAGCGACGCCTCGCCGGGACGGATAATGACGGTCATCGCCCCCTCCAGACGCGCGCATGCAGCGGGTTGAAGCCGAGCCGATAGACAAGCTCAGCGGGGCGCTCGATGTCCCATATCGCAAGATCAGCCCATTTGCCGGCTTCGAGAGTTCCTGTCTCGTCGGCGAGGCCAAGCGCGCGAGCCGCGTTGCGGCTGGCGCCGGCGAGGCATTCGTCGACGGTAAGCCCGAACAAAGTCGCCGCCATGTTGAGGGCGAGCAGGATCGAGGTCATCGGCGACGTGCCAGGATTGGAGTTGGTCGCGACGGCCATCGGCACGCGATGTTTTCGCAGGAGGTCGATCGGAGGCGCTCGTCGTTCCCGCAGCACATAATATGCGCCGGGCAGCAGTACCGCGGCAACGCCAGCGCTCGCCATCGCGGCAACTCCAGCGTCGTCGGCATATTCGAGATGATCGGCCGACAGCGCGCGAAACTCGGCGGCGAGCGCGGCGCCGCCTGAATTCGACAATTGGTCCGCATGCAGCTTGACCGGAAGCCCAGCGCGTTTCGCGGCGGCGAACACGCACGCTATTTCATCGCGCGTGAAGGCAATCCGTTCGCAAAAACCGTCGACGGCGTCAATCAACCCTTCGTTCGCTAGGGCAGGGAGCATAGTCTCGGCGACATAAGCGACATAAGCGTCACGGTTGTCGGCAAATTCGGGAGGGAGCGCGTGCGCGCCGAGAAATGTCGCCCTGATCGTGACGCTGCGTTGCTCCGCGAGTTGGCGCGCGACGCGGAGCGATTTGCGCTCGGCGTCAAGGTTGAGCCCGTAGCCGGATTTGACTTCGACCATGCCGACGCCCTCGGCGATAAGGGCGTCCAATCGTTTGAGCGCTGATCGGAGGAGCTCGTCTTCATCGGCGTCGCGGGTCGCGCGCACGGTGGAAAGAATGCCGCCCCCTTCGTGGGCGATCTCTTCATAAGTGGCGCCGGCGAGCCTGAGCTCGAATTCGTGCGCCCGGTCGCCTCCGTAAACGAGGTGGGTGTGGCAATCGATCAGGGCAGGCGTGATCCAGCGGCCCTCGCAATCCACGATGCGGGCGCCCTTGCGCCATGCCGCCGGAAGCTCGTGCTGGGCGCCAACGAAAACAATTCGCCCTTGGTTCGCGGCGATGGCGCCAGACTCAATGATTCCAAGTCCCGGCTGCGCCGGCGCGAACGTCGCCAGACGGGCGTTGAGCCAAACCGTATCGAGATGGTTGGGAGCGTTTATTTGAACCATGGCGCTCAACGGCTTCCCGCCGCAGACCATTTCATGCTTAGACCGAATTGTCCGAAAGGCAAGGGAGCGGCTTAAGCACCTGATCGAGACAAGCGGAGACGACCGGTGCCTGTCCTTCACGCCGCAAGAGCGCTGACCCCTGAGGGTTGGAAGTCCGACGTTCGCGTCACGATTGACGACGGCGCCATCGCCACTGTGGAAACGGAAGCGTCAGCGCAGGAGGGGGACGAGCATCACGCGATCATGGCGCCGGCGGCGGCGAACCTGCACAGCCACGCCTTCCAGCGAGCCATGGCCGGCCTTGCCGAGGTAAGGGGTAAGGACGCCGACACGTTCTGGACCTGGCGCGAAACCATGTATCGCTTTGCGCTCATGATGTCGCCGGATGACGTCGAGGCGGTCGCGGCGCAACTTTATGTCGAGATGCTGGAGGCGGGATTCGCTGCTGTGGCGGAGTTTCATTACCTCCATCACGCGCCTGACGGCTCGCCTTACGCACAGCCTGCGGAGATGGCCGGCCGCATTCTGTCCGCGGCTCGGCGCGTCGGCATCGGCATGACGCTGCTCCCAGTGTTTTACGCCCACTCCACTTTTGGGGCCGCACCGCCGAGGCCGGAGCAAAGGCGGTTCATCTGCGACCTCGCATCATTCGCGCGCCTCGTCGAGGATTGTCGCGAAATGATCAAGGCGCATGAAGCAGAGACCATCGGCATTGCGCCGCATAGCCTTCGCGCCGTAACGCCGAGCGAAATGTCCGAGCTTATGTCTGTTGCCGGTGACGGTCCCATTCACATTCATGCGGCCGAACAAGTCAAGGAAGTGGACGACTGTATCGCCTCGTTGGGCGCTCGGCCGGTGCGCTGGCTGCTCGACCATGCCGACGTCGATGAAAGGTGGTGCCTCGTCCACGCAACCCACATGGATGAAGGCGAGACCCGGGACCTGGCACGCTCGGGCGCGGTCGCCGGGCTTTGTCCGATCACGGAAGCCAATCTTGGTGACGGCATCTTCAACGCAGCGGATTACATCCGTGTTGGCGGGCGCTACGGAATTGGCACCGACTCCAACGTCTCGATTGGCGTCGCCGCGGAATTGCGCCAGCTCGAATATGCCCAGAGATTGCGGGAGCGGGCGCGGAATGTCTGCGCTTCACCGGGCGGGTCGTCGGGCCGGACGATGCTCGACACGATCTGGGTCGGCAGCGCTCAGGCCATGCGGCGGAACTCAGGTAAGCTTGCGCCCGGCGCGGCGGCCGACATTCTCACCTTTCGCGCCGACCATCCGACGCTAGCCGGCAAGGCGGACGATCAGGTGCTCGACGCGTGGATATTCTCGGCCGGCAATCCGGTTGTCGATTGCGTCTGGAGCGGCGGACTGAGAGTCGTCGCCGGCGGCCAACACGTGTTCAAGGACGAGATCGCCGCGCAATTCGCAAAGACGATGCGGGAACTGAGCTTGCAAGCGCATTGAACCAAAAACACCGCCTTACCTGCGCCCGCCAAGCTCATCGATATGGACCAGCAGGTCGGCGGGGTCCTCGTAGACGCGGAAGGCGGTGGCTTGTTGTAGTTCGCTCGCGCCATAACCGCCGCATAGGAGGCCGACCCCGAGCGCGCGACAGCGCGCCGCCGCCAGCATGTCCCAGATGCTGTCCCCGACCACGACCGCCGTCTCGATGGGCGCGTTCAACCGGGCCGCGGCGGCGAGAAAGAGGTCCGGGTCAGGCTTTGCATATTTGACCTGATCGCGTGTCACCACCGGGGTTACAGCGGGATCGACGCCGAGCGCGGCGAGGTTGACCGCCGCCGTCTCCATTCTGCCGCTGGTGGCGATCGCCCACGGAAGTCCTGCGTTGGTCAGCCAAGCCAACAATTCCCGAGCGCCTGGCAGCGGGCGAATGGAGGCGGACATCCGACGATAGGCTTGCGTGTGCAGATGGCGCAGGCGCTCGAGCCGATCGTCGCTGAGGTCCGTTCCGGTTTCGCGTTTGAGCTGATTGGTGAACAGGCCGCCGCTCATGCCGATCTTGCGATGGATGCGCCAGACCGAGATGTCCACGCCTTCGGCGTCGAGGGCCTCCTTCCAGGCCAGGACGTGCTGATAGACGCTGTCGACCAGCGTTCCATCGAGATCGAACAGAAACACGGGCTCGATGCGCATGGGTCTGGCTCCTCGAGCGGGCGTCGCCTTTGGCGGCCACTGAAGTTTGGAGGGGGTAATGCGCCAGCGCGCGGGCTCGTTGTCAATCGCAATTTCTAATTGCGCTACGCTGACGGCCTCAAATTGTAGTTATTTTATTGAACCGTATCAATATTCAATTAAGTATAGACTGGTCACCAGTAAAGGTTAAACTTAAGACGTCCTTTGTGAGATCAGCAATTCGTGCGATAAGTTGTTGACCGCTCTTACAAGGAGCAAATTGATGTACGGATTGGATCAAATCGGCCCGACCCTCGACGACTTCATCGACGCCGTGTTTCACCCTTCGGTCGCCAACCTCCCCGCGGGGTTCCTCGTCCTCGTCTTCGCGGTTCTGATGATTACCGCGCTGCCAGAGGGCGCGCGGGAGAAGATGCGCTTGGGAAGCCTGGCGGCGGTCGGACTGATCATCAGTTTGTCCCTAACCTGGCCGGTGACCTCGGCGATCCTGCGCTAACTCGCGGCCGCCTTCGGGCGGCCGCTTCTTGTTTGCGGGCGATCGGACGCGACTGTTGGCGCCGTCTCCTCAATAGCGCTGTCGAACCCGCGGCGCGCCCACCGGACCGATGCAACGAACGCCCAGTCGCCGAAGAACGGCGTCGCTTTTGGGCGAGGGCTCCGGCGTGCCGGTCAAATTGGTCCTCAGCGCGGCCATAGTTCCACAATACGAATATGGTAGATCGCCGTCAGAAACAACGACCTGCTGTGCGGCGACGGCGCCGACAGAGCAAAGCAGGGAAATTGCTACCCAAGCGAAGCGCATCCTTATGGGTCCTTAATCGTCCGCGCCGTGCTGCTCGCGAGAACGCTCACCTGGGCTTACAAGCGCGCTGGATGAGGATTGTTTTAAGCGAGCGGGCTGGATCGAGCCTGACGTCGCTCGCGGATCCAACAGGAAAGCGAGCGCGGACTCGCACGGCGTCTCGGCCTTGAAGGCAAGGAACGTGTCCGCTCGCGTTCGGCCAAGGTTGATTGCGGCCAAAGGTTTGCCGAGGCTCGCGGCCCGTTCAGCGAAGCGAAAGCCCGAATAGACCATGAGCGAGGAGCCGACGATCAGCATCGCGTCGGCCTGGTCCAGATGCCCGAACGCCGCTTCGACACGGTCGCGAGGGACGTTTTCGCCGAAGAACACGACGTCAGGCTTGAGCACCCCGCCGCAGCGGCGGCAGGGCGGAATGGCGAAGGACGAAAAATCCGCCCCTTCGAGGTCCGCGTCGCCGTCGGGCGCCTCCGCTGCGTCAAGATTTAGCCAGTCGGGATTGCGCCGGCCAAGTTCGTCCTGCAGTTCGACCCGCGGCGATCGCTGCTGGCAATCCATGCATCGGACGCGATCGATCCGTCCGTGCAGGTCGATCACCCGTTCGCTGCCCGCCGCCTGGTGCAGCCGGTCCACGTTCTGGGTCAAAAGAAGCTCGCTTCGGCCGGCCGCCTCGAGCCTGGCCAAAGCGCGATGCGCGTCGTTGGGCTCGGCCTGACGAATGAGCCGCCAGCCGACGAGGCTGCGCGCCCAATAGCGCCGGCGCGTCTTTTCCTCGCCCATGAAGGCCTGATAGGTCACCGGCTGGGCGCGTTTCCATTGGCCCTCGGCGTCACGATAATCCGGGATCCCTGAAGGCGTGCTGCAACCCGCGCCGGTCAGGATGAACAGGCGTTCGTGCCGATCAACGAAGTCTTGCAGGCTAGCATATCCGGTCATCCGCTGACCTTCGGCGACCATCGCGTTGGACCTCGCGTGTCGGGGGATTGAAGACTACGTCTCATATAGGGAGCCCTCGCGACGACCTGCGCGAGCGCGACCCGGCGGCGGAAATCCGCCCCAATAAACGCTCTTAAACGCCAATAAACGCTAGTAAACGCTAGTAAACGCTAGTAAACGCTAGTAAAAGTGCTAGCGTTTACTAGCGTTTATTTTTTCGAATCGGGACTTTTCAATGGGTTACGGCCGATTGGAATAAAAAAATCTTTCCCTTCGGCATTTCCATCTCACATGTTTTCAGCGGCAATCGCGTTTCGCGCCGCGCCGTGTGATGGGTTTATCCCGACGGCCCTGAGTTTATAGCACAGATTTCTGATTTTGCCAACATCGGCGTCGACTTTCTAGTGAGGACGAATACCGTCGTTCCTCGTCCGCGGAGGTTCCGCCCTGTCTTTTGCACCGGCTAAAAGCCTTTGATTTTCAAGCTTTGCGCACTGGTGCAAAATCTTGAGCGATTATCCCGAGTTTGACATAAAAAGCGCGGTATCATATTACCGTGCCCGTGACTTTCAGCATTTCAATGGCTTGCCTGCTAGCCAGAGAGAGATAGCCCCAAGCTCACGGCAATTTGGACGCGTCACCCTCCAGCCATTGGTTGCCTGCACATACGCACCAAAAAACTATGCTGGTGCTGGAGAGAGCCGATGACTTGGTTCTCTCTATGTTTTTGGTCGATAATTGGCGCAATAAGTAAGCCAGTGTGGATCTCCAAAAATGTCGTAGTATTCGATTCGTCCGTGAATGTAGACGGTCATGTTTTTCATAACGATAGCGTTAATAATGTTGAAGTCGAAGGTACTAGACTTATTAGTACGCGGATCGACAATCGGAATGGTACTAAGACTAATCGTTCCTCCGGGAGTCAGGAATCCTGCTTGGTACGTGTTCATATCTGCATACGAAAAGTTGGCGACGGAACCATTTGGAACTGGCTCTCCGCGCCCACGCGAAGTTATTTTTCTGGCCGGAGTTTTACCAGTGTTTTTTATTACAATGTGAACTGTAAACGGCTTTCCAATTTCCGGTGTTATTGGGTCTGGATCGATGGTCTCTATTCCAATCCACGCCCTTTGATCCAGCCTAAAGTCAGCCCTCTGCTCATCCAATTGGGCCTGCATAGTACCCCATTGCATATAGAATATACAGGCGGCTACGCCGGCCAATATAGCGGCACCAACGGTTCCCCAGGGCTGTTCAGTTCTCAATGTAAGTGGGGCATTTCGAGGATTAGATTGATATCGAGGGCGGCACGCCAACGTGCGTTGCGGATGTTGGAGCCCCCTTCTGCCCGGATCAGGTTGTAAGCGAACGATCGCAAGCGCGCGACGATGTCGGGGTTCTTTCGGATGCGCGAAGCGTCTTCGGCGAAAGCGGCGTCGCGCACGTAGTGGCTGCCGTTCTCTATGCGCCAATGAGCGCGGATCCATTCGTTCCAGCGCGCGGGCGTTTGGCTGGAAGCCGAGGAAATCCAGAAGACGGTCTCGCATGTTTGCTTGCAAAGTCCGGTCTTGGAGTTGCGCTTGCAGACCGTGCGCTCGAGCCGAAGCACGGTCTTGATGAGGCCGTCCCACGGCGTATGGCGGAACCACGCCTTGGCCGGAAACGCCGCAAGTTCGCGGGTTTCCCAGCGATTGCGACCTGAGGTCTCGCTCTTGGCCGACCCGGTCGGTTTACGGCCCGCCGTTCCCAGCTTGAGCTTGCGGCGTAGGCTCGGTTGGTTGTCCTTGACCTGGGTCAGCAGGTGATTGCCCGACGCGATCACGCGCTCGAATGTTTTTTTTGGGCGTGCTCGGCGTCGAGCGTGAACAGACAGTCTTTCAGCCCCAGCGCCTCGATCAGCTCCGGCGCAGCCGGAATCTCGTTGCTCTTCTCGTCGACCATCAGATGGCCGAGCACGATCTGGTCGGCCTGCCGCAACGCCGACAACATGTGGGTGGCCTTGCGGTCGCTGAATGCGTCGAAACTGCCGCGCAGCGTCTTGCCGTCGACGGCGATGGCGGTCAGGCCGTCCGACGAAGGCGCAGCCTCCATCGAGGACGCATGCTGCCGAAACGCTGCCTCCAACGCGGTCGGATCGACGCCCTGGAGGATCGCCCGCAAACCGGTATAGGAGGGCGAATAGGGCAACCGAAGGCCGAAGGCTTCGTTCAAGCGCTGAAGGTGAATACGAATGAATTCATGCATTTGCCGGTAGGAATTGGCCCCGGCGACCATGCCCAAGATCGAATAGAGCAGGACCGTCGCCAGATCGAACCGCAGGCCTTCCCGCCGTCGGCGGTCCGGGATCGAGCGCAAAATCTTCAGCAGCGACGCCTGCATCTGACAACCTCCGATTCGGGTTGTCGCGTATAGATTTAGACATTTCCGCCCTCGGGAATCCCAAATCGACCCTCAAAGGTTAAAGAACTGAACAGCCCTGAACGGTTCCCCAACCCGTTACCATTGTCCAGCACGCCACGCGCTCGGCTATATCGTTCTGTCGTTTCTGTTCGTTAGCTTCGCCGCTTGTGGCATAGAAACGTACTATCTCAATAAAAAGCGACCAAACGCCGCGTTGATTCCGCTTGCGATCTTCTTTATTATTGCTATTACTTCCGTCTGGCAACTATATGAACTCAACAAACCGGAAGCCCTCAATGGTGTTCGTGTGAACCGCGCCAACGACATGTTGCCCAATGATGTGGTCAACGGATTGATGCGGGAAACGATGCTTCAACCGCACGTACCCGGGATAAGCATCGGTGCAGAGAAGTCTAACGCGGTTCGATACTGTTTCTCGGACGAAAGCTTCAAGCGTTTCACGGTTGGTGTTCTCGACAACGCGAGCAACTACGTTTCCTTTACGCTTAACCGCACCGACGACCGCAGTCTTGCCAGTGTCACCGCGCCCGCGTGTCCCGCTTTTCTTGTCCCAATGCCGGTTCTTATCGCTGCCGCCGACGTAGGTTTCGTCAACTTCGACGATCCCACCAAGCTTCTTAACGTCCTCGACCATCGCGGTTCTGATCTTGTGGCACATGAGCCAAGCAGTCTTGTACGAGCCGAAGCCCATATAGCGGTAGATTTGGAGGGCACTCATGCCCTTCTTGCTGACCAGCATGAGATGCGCGACTCGGTACCAATCTTTCAACGGCTTATTCGTGTTCTCAAAGATTGTGCCGGTCAAGTGCGAGAAGCGATAACCTGTGGAACCGCCGGGGGCGCACACGGTGCATTGCCAATGGTGGCCAGAAGTACGGGATAATCACCAAATCTTGCTTGCTGCTCTCGCGGGCTTAAATGAGTTCGAGACGCAGTTCGCGCCCGACCGCACGGGCGGCGGTCATCAGGGTCTCAAGCGTCACACTGCCGCTCGAAGGATAAAGCAACCGGTCGAGCTGCGCGCGGCTGGTGTGCATAATGGCGGCCATGCGCGACTTGGTGAGGCCGCCTCTTTCATGGCGGCGGCGGTCACGTCCTCGCGAATGCCCTTTTCGTCAAGCTAGCTTTCGAGGGTCGAGCCGATATGCGGATTCTTGTTGGTCATGGCGCCATTGCTTCTTTCGATCGGTGTTGCACCAAGGTTATTTCCCGGGCTGGCGTCGCCTGCGTCTTTTTGATGAACGCGTTAAGCGCGATCAGCATGCCATCATGGAAACCGAACACTACGCGCCCTTCGCGGCGGCTCGGCAATGACGAACGCACTTCCCCAAGCCCATTTCCGAGCGGGCGACACACTGGCAAGCCAATAGGCCAGCCGAATTGCACTTTGGCGATGTCGCGACCGATGATCCGTTGATCCTCGCGTGGCAGCCCGTTCAGGTACGGTTTGGCAAGACCAGAATCAGCGCCGCGGGCCGCACTCCGGCCCGCTGATACAGATGCATTTTGCGCCTTTGAGAGACGTTTTCAAACTGCCTCGTTTTTGACCGACTGAAACGCAAAGTGGGGCGCAGCCTAAGCTCGCCAGCCCGGCCTTACGGCACGGCAGCGTCGGTTTGCCGTGAAAATGTCTTCGCAACCTCTCAGCAAAGCGGAGCGCCGGCGAATTGCGGCGCTCGACCTCACTCGGCGACCCCCGAAAGCGCGGACGTGAGATCGTCCACGATATCCTGGTGATGCTCGAGACCCACGGAGAGCCGCAAAAGGCCCGGCTCGACGCCTAGGGCGGCAAGTTGGTCGGGCGATTGATGGGAGAAGATCATCGAGGCGGGGTGGGTGATCAAAGTCTCGGTTCCGCCGAGACTGGCTGCTGAAGTACACAGACGCACGTTTCGCAATACGCTCCGAGCCCGCTTGAAGCGTGCTTCCGCCGATGAGCCCTCGACAACGAAAGACATCATGCCGCCAAATCCGCCCGGCATTTGCCGGCGCGCGAGTTCGTGCTGGGGATGCAAGGCGAGACCTGGATAATGGACCTTGGCGACGCCGCTCGCCTTCGCCAGCGCTTCAGCGACGAGAGTTCCAGATTGATTGTGCTGGCGCATTCTGAGCGCATAGGTCTTGAGCCCGCGCCCGAGCAGCCATGCCTCCATCGGATGCAGCACAGGACCATGCACGCGCGCATATTCCCAAACCGGCTCGATGAGCTTGCGCGCGCCTGCGACGACACCCGCAGTCACATCGCTATGGCCGTTGAGATACTTTGTGGCGGAGTGCATGACGAGATCGACGCCGAGAGTCAGCGGAAGCTGGTTGAAGCTCGAAGCGAATGTGTTGTCGGTGACGACGAGCGCGCCCTGCGCGTGGGCCAGCGCCGACACGGCCTTAAGGTCGGTCAACGCCATGGTCGGGTTGGTCGGCGTTTCCGTGTAGACAAGGCGCGTCTTCGGGCCGATTGCCTGGGCGAACGCCTCGATGTCCGTCTGTGCGACCTGCGTGACCGCCACGCCCTGCCGCGGCAGCCATTCCGCAAAAAGCGAGAGCGCCGCCGTGTAGTGCGCGGTTTGTGCGACGACGTGATCGCCGGCGCGCACATGGGCAAGGATCGCCGCCGCGATCGCCGCCATGCCGGACCCGACCGCGACCGCGCTCTCGGCGCCTTCCAGCTCCGCAACAAGCGCTTCGACCTCTGCGACATTGGGCGAGCCGTAGCGGGTGTAGAAGCGTTGCGGGTGCCAGCTGGCCGCAATCTCGGCCCCCAGTTCCGGCGTCGGGAGAACGTAGGTCGAGCTCTGGTAGATCGGGGAGGTGACAGGTTCGCCGCCCGGCGCCGCGGGGACGCGCGGATGCTGCAGTCTCGTATCGATCGCATGCTTGTCTTGCGTCATCACGTCTCCCTCCGCTTTCTCTATAGCGAAGATTATGCGAACACCTGAGCTTATTTTCTGCGAAGTTGGGCTCAAGGGTGGCATAAGGTGGAGAAATCCCGCGATCTTGACCAGTTTGACGAGAAACTTCTGCGCGCCCTGCAGGGCAACGCGCGGGCGACCAGCTTCGAGCTTGCCGAGGTCGTCGGTCTATCGCCATCGAGCTGTCAGCGCCGGCAGCGCGAACTGGAACAGCGTGGAATCATTCGGGGCTACCGCGCCGATATCAACCCGGCAGTCGTCGGCCAGTCCTTCACGGTCTTTGCCGCCGTGCAGTTGGAGCGTCACGTGCGCGGCGACGTTCAAGCCTTCCAGAAAGCCGTCACACAACTCCCCGAGGTCCTGGAGGCGCATCACATCGCGGGGGCCTTCGACTATCTCCTGCGGGTCGCGGTCGCGGATCTCGCGAGCTACGAGATTTTCCACGCCGGTCGTTTGACGGCGCTGCCTGGAGTGGCGCACATCACTTCGTATGTTGTGATGTCGACGCTGCGTTGACCTCGCCGAGCGCGACGGGATTGGCGACTTGGAAGAGCCTAAGCTCGCCAGTTCAGCCCATACGACACGGCGGCGTCGATTTGCCGTGCGAACGCCTCGCCATCCCCTCTTCAGCATTGCCAAGAAGTGCGCGCTGATAGGCATGGCCGAGCGCCAGCGCCACGACGCCGGCGCAACTTGCCTCGAATGATTGGCGGAGACTCCGCCAGTTTCCAGCAATTCCGCGATGGGTCGCCGGATGACGCGCATGCCCGAGCGATCGAAAACGCGAGAAAGTTCTGGAAAACGCCAGCCGTCCGCCATGATCAAACGATAGAGCGCCAGCCCGTCCGGCTCGATCAGCGCCGAAATGAAGGCGCTGAGCTCGTCCGCGAGCCTCATCGCGATGGGTTTATCCGTGTCGGCCGTGGGCGCGTTCTCTAGGCCCTCGCGCATGGTTCGCTCGTGGCGGTGACCAGCCCATTGATGCAAAAATCTTGCAGAAGCGTGCGAAAACTCCCGAATGGCGCTGTCGGATCAACCCGCCGGGCATCAGGCGCCAATCGGATTTGACTGGTTAGTTAGGCCGGGCAGAGACGCTAATACATCTGCATTTTAGGCTATTCTGCAGCTGTTTGAGCGTTAAGAGCTGCTCGCGTCCAGATAAGGACCTCAATGGCCGAGGCGCCTTTAGTCCCACGAATGGTTCCGTTGAAGCCCGGAGTTTTGGATTGTGGCGCGGAGGGTACGACGCTCTCTGAAACGCAATCGCAATCGATCATGATGTCATACCCGCGCAAGCGGGAACCTAGTTTTGACGGTTTATCGCCGGGCGTCTTGCGGGCTACGCCGGATAGCTACGCATCCGCGCCACACTTCCTTGTTGCCATATTAGACCAAATGATCTAAAAAGAAACATGAGGACGAAGAGCTTCGATCCGGATGAGGCCTTGAAGAATGCCCTTACGACATTCTGGCAGCGGGGCTTCGAGGGCGCGAACCTGCCTGAACTGCTCGACGCCATGGGAGTGGGCCGGGCGAGTTTCTACAATGCCTTCGGGTCCAAGCGAGATGTTTTCCTGCGAAGTCTCGATCTGTATTTCGAGACCGTCCGCGCTCATCTCGAGTCCCTCGTCGCTGATGTCAGCGACTCTCGCCAAGCGGTTGCGCGGCTCGTCGACGGAATTCTCGATGTCGCAAGAGGCGCAGGAGCAACGGGCTGGCGAGGTTGCCTGATCGGCAACACTGCGTTGGAGCTTGGCGCCAGCGATCCGGAGGTCGTCACGCGTTTGAAGGTCGGCGTCGAGATCTTTCGAACGCTGTTCAAGAAAGCGATTTCCCTGCCGTCCGCCACCGGCGCCAAACGCTCGGAACACGAGATCGATCTGGCCGCGCTACAGCTCGTGGCGAACGTTCAGGGCCTGCTCGTGCTGGCCAAATCCGGATTATCGGATGCCGACATCAAAGACATGCGCGCCGCCATGCTCGCATCTGTTTTCTTCAACGAAGCGTCGGAACTATCCTCAACCTCGGAGAATGAACGTGAAAATTATCTCTGACCAGATGCATGGCGCATTGGACTATCTCACCGTCATAATCTTTGCCCTCGCGCCGAGCCTCATTGGCCTCACTGGGATCGCGGCGATCGTATCCTATGCGCTCGCTATTATTCACCTCAGCATGACTGTTGCGACAAAGATGCCCTTGGGAGTGTTCAAAATCATCCCGATAAAACTCCACGCGATCGTAGAGCTGATCGTTGGACCGGTTCTCGTCGTGGGGGGATTGGCGGCGCCCACGCTTTCGACCGAGAGTCGAACTTTTTTTGTCGTGATGGGTGTCGTGATCTTCGCGGTCTGGTTGCTATCGAGCTATGGCCAACCCGCCGAACACGCGGCCGCCAGGCAAGCGTGAAGCGTTCTTCGCGGGACGCCATGTCCCGCCCCTGACTTGAGGCCTACCCGGCGTCAGGACGGTCGAAATCAAACGGGCCGATCAGACAGCCCCCTTCTTGGCGACAGGCGCTTTTGCCCTATTCGCTCAGACGCGAAGTCAACCGGCCGACTAGCTGAACCCGTAGAGCGCAACGGGATTGTCGACCAGGATGCGGTTGCGGACCGTTTCGTCCGGGGCCCAGTCGGCCAGGAGGTCGAACAGGATGGCGTCGTCGGGCTTGGCGTCGGCCTTTTCGGTCGGGTGTGGCCAATCGCTCGCCCAGACCAGTCGCTCCGGCGCCGCCTTCACATAACCCTGCGCGACCTTGCTCACGTCAGCATAGGCCGGCGGACTGGTCTTGGTGTCCTGATAGGCCCCGGAGAGCTTGACCCAGGTCCGGCCGCGATCGAGGAATTTCAGCACCAAGGCGAAGCTAGGGTGATCGATGCCGGCCGGTTGAGGAATGCGCGCCAGATGGTCGAAAACGATCGGGCTTGGCAGGCGCTGAAGAAGGTCCGCGTTCTCGACGATCGCGTCGCCCAGCATATGGATCTGGACGTGCCAGCCGAGATCGTTGACCCGCTTCGACAAGGGCTCGAGCATGTCGATCGTGGTGGCGCCGGACTGGACGAGATTGAAGCGTATGCCGCGGACGCCGAGGTCGTTCAGCCGCTTGAGTTCGGAATCGGCGACGCTCGTGTCGACAACCGCGACGCCACGAGCGGTCGCGCCAAGCTTTGCCATCGCGTCAAGTGTGCAGGCATTATCGGTCCCGTAGGTCGAGGGCGTTACGACGACGTTGCGCGTTGTGCCGATCCGCTTCTGAAGCAAACGATAGTCGGCGACGGTCGCGTCGGCTGGACGCAGCTTGGCGGTGGGCGCAACCGGAAAGCGGCTGTCGTAAATATGCATGTGGCAGTCGCACGCGTTCGGCGGCGCCTTCAGCTTGGGCGGTTCGGTTCCCGCCGACCAGGGCACGGTCTCAGCGTGTCCTGCACTTGTGTCTAATCCGCCTGCCACGATTGCTCCCATTGCTTTGAGGAAGCCTCGGCGAGCTATTGCGCCGCTCATGTCTATCCTCCCTGTGGTCGGCGGAGATCCGCGCCACCGGCGTAGACTACGTCAGTCGCGGGCGGCTTCAAAATCGCTGACGCGGGACCGCTCGTCGACGCCACGATCAGGGCAATGTCCGCGCGGAGGACCGGCAACAGCTCCGTCTCGAACCAGGGGTTGCGGGTGAGCCACGCGTTGTTGCGCCACGAAGGATGAGGCATGGGCACGAGACGCGGATGGTTGCTTGACTGATAGATGTCGCGCCACCGAGCGACCGTTTCGCTGAGGCTTTTGCCGATCGCCTGCGGTCCAAGATGCCACTTCTGGGCGTACTGGCCGACGAGGAGAATTAGTTCGAGGTTGGGAAGAAGCGCAAACATTGGCTTGCGCCACAGTTCGGCGCATTCGCGACGCGGAGGCAGGTCGCCGCCCTTGGCGTCGAGGCCGGGGAAGCAGAAGCCCATGGCCGCGACGGCGACGATCTGGGAATCATAGAAAACGTCCTCGCCGAGCCCAAGCCAGTTGCGCAGGCGCACGCCCGAAGGGTCGGTATAGGGACGGCCCGAGGCATGAACTCGAACCCCCGGCGCCTGACCGGCGATGCAAATGCGCGCGGAAGGGGAGACCTGGAAGACGGGCCGCGGCTCATGCGGGAGGCGGGCGCCATATCGGGGCGCGTCGCGACAGACGCGGCATGCGCGGATGTCTTCGGTGAGGGCCGCGAGCGAGGGGTAAACAAGGTTCATCCGCGCCGGATATCCGAGGCGCGCGGGCTGATCAATTCGCCAGGCTCACGTAGCCGGAGTTCGGAACAATGAAGGAGCGCCGGTCGCCGATCCCGAAGCGGTCGAGCCGGGCGGAATACCTCGGTCACCAACGTCGGTGCATATTCAGCGCCGGCCCGAGCCGCCTACCACTCTGCGAATGGCTTCCTGAGCCGCGACGCATCTACTCGCGCGAAAATGCAGCTGTATTAGCGATTTTATGCGACCTCGCCCCGTCCAAACTGCAGATTCAGTGACAGCCAACGCCGGCGGAGGGAAAGCCAAGTCGCGCCGAACCCATCGCGTTAGCGCCTGCTATCGTTCGCCAACGTCGCCGGCGAGCCGTGGATGGCTTCCGGTCTGTGCACCTTCGAAATCCACCGAATCGGCATAGGTAGAACTACCTATTTACATAAGATTACAGCTAAGGAATGGTTATTTATTAATATTTGCTTTCAGGGGGGCCAATGCAGACCACGAGACACATCCTATCCTCGGTGGCGCTCGCCGCTCTTGTCGGCGCGGCGGCGGCGCCAGCCTTCGCGGCGAATCTGGTCACGAATGGCGGTTTCGAGGACGTCTCCGGAAACTCCAGCCCCAATTTCTTCCTGAGCGATAACGAAGGAACCCTGACGGACTGGACCACGTCGTCCAACGCTGATTCGAATAACGTCCTGTTTGCTTCGCCGACCGGCGTCGCGACCCGCCACGACAGCGCCCAGTTCGGTTTGTGGTCGAGCGCGATGGTGACCCCCAGCCCCGACGGGGGGAATTTCGTCGCCTTCGACGGAGATCCAACTGCCGGCGCGCGGCAGACCATGAGCCAACAGATCTCGGGCCTTACGGTCGGCGAGACTTACCACCTCACTTTCGACTGGGCGGCCACCCAGTACGAATTCGTCAACGGCTCCTCGTTCGGGTGCTCCGGCTGCTGGACCGGCGCCACCACAAACCAATTCCAAGTCTCGCTTGGCGACGAGATCCACGATACCGTGACAGAAAATGTTGCGTCGCAGGGCTTCACCGGCTGGCTGACGGGATCCATGGACTTCACAGCCACGTCCGCCTCGGAGCTGCTTCTGTTCCTCTCGGTCGGGGGCCCGACCAGCCTTCCTCCGGTTGCGCTTCTCGACGGCGTCTCGCTGACCGGCGCGACCGGCGGCTCCCCTGAGCCCTCAACCTGGGCGATGATGGGCATCGGCTTCGCCGGCCTCGGCCTTGTCGCCTATCGCAGACGCCACAAGGCCCTCGCGATCGGCTGACCACGGCCGCAGACACAAGGCCGTCCGTTCGCGGGCGGCTTTTTCGTTTCGCGAAGCTCAGCGCTCGTTTTTCCTTGAGGCGACCTGGCCACGCCCGCGGCTCGCCGACACAGCGAGTTCGCGGGCCCCGTGTTGCCATCGCTCTTCCCCTCCGCCACTATCGCGTTGTGGATTCTCCACCCTGCCTTTGAACCCCGACCTCTACGCTTCCCTCCGAGCGCGCGCGCCCCATGAAATATTGGATCGACACCGAGTTCATCGCGAAGCCGTACACGATCGATCTCGTCAGCGTCGGAATCGTCGCCGAAGACGGGCGCGAGTTCTACGCAGAAAGCAGCGATGTGGACTGGTCGAAGGCCAATCCATGGATGCAGGAGAACGTGCGCCCGCAACTCGACGGCAAAGCAATGAGCCGCGAGGACATCAGCTATCGCCTCCGCGCGTTCACCGATCACGACGAGCACCCCGTGTTCTGGGGCTATTTTCCGGCCTACGACTGGGTCGGGTTCGTGTGGCTGTTCGGCGGCCTCGAGGAATTGCCCTTTCACTATCCGCAGCTTTGTCTCGACATCAAACAATGGGCGATCGAACTGGGCAATCCGGAATTGCCTCGCCAGCAGGGCGCCAAGCATCACGCGCTGCTTGACGCGCGATGGACGAGGGAAGCCTGGACGTTTCTGGCTCACCTCCATCCCGCCGGAAAAGAGCGACGCGCCATCGGCGGCAAGCACCCGAGAGTGGCGGCAGCCGTCGTGCGCGGGTAGGTTTCGCGCCTCAGTTCCTGACCTGCCGAGGCTAAGGGTGGTGGCCGGAGGAGTTTGGAGAGGGTCGATAATTTGCCCCCCCCGAAATGTGTTGAACCGAGAGACGCGCGCGGAGGATTTTTTAGTTGAATTGGCCGTAACCCATTGAAAAGTCCCGATTAGAAAAAATAAACGGTAGCAAAAGAAAGCAAATCGACTATCGTCCCATAGTATCACTAGCGACCCCCCCACACGCTTTCGCCGTAACGCGTTTTTTCGGGTGTAAAGTGCGGCGAACGAACGTCACCGTATAACGCAAGCATAAAAATGCGATGCTGTGAACAGTCTCGTATAAAGTCCGGCTTTCTTCGTCTGACTTCGCAATACGCTGCTTGCATAGCTCTGCTTCACTAAGCGTGGCGGTAATAGACGACGGCTATTGACCGGCGAGCAGAGCGCACGTCTTTTGTCCACAACCTTTCGTGCGCATCGTTTATTGTGCATCGCATGGGCAAGAACCGTTGCGATCCTATCGATTACCAATCAACGTTGAACGCGCTTGCAAAAAGCGGCTGTGGGCTAATCGGTCCAAGTCGTGACGGTGGAACATGTCAACGCCGGAGCAAGATTGCATCGCTTTCCGGAGCAAAGATGCATCAATGATGCCGACGAGAATGCCCTCGAGCATGGGCTTGTTTGGTGCGCGTCAGGTTGGGGTCGGATCGTCCTTGGGCTCGTCGACGTTTTGGCGACGTGAGCGGCGCTTGCTCTGGTTGAGCCTGTAGCTGTCGCCGTTCATTTCCAGGATATGGACGTGATGAGTGAGGCGATCGAGCAGCGCGCCGGTCAGACGCTCGGACCCGAACACGCTGGTCCATTCGTCGAATGGCAGGTTCGATGTGACGATGGTTGAACCGCGCTCATAGCGCTGGCTGAATATTTCGAACAGCAGCTCGGCCCCGGTCTGGGAGAGAGGGACATATCCAAGCTCGTCGATGATCAGGAGCTTGTATCCGGCGACCTGCCGCTGCAGACGAAGCAACCGCTTCTCATCGCGAGCCTCCAGCAGTTCATGAACAAGAGCCGCGGCTGTATAGAACCCGACCGATAGCCCTTTCTGGCAGGCGGCGAGACCGATCCCGAGAGCGATGTGCGTCTTGCCGGTTCCGCTGTTGCCGACTGCGATAACGTTTTCGCGACGGGTCGCGTACTCGGAACGGGCGAGTTCCAGGACGAGGGTTTTGTTTAGCGAAGGAATCGCCGCGAAGTCGAAGCTGTCGAGGCTCTTGACCGCCGGGAACCGCGCTTCCTTGATCCGACGCTCCACCATGCGTCGTTCTCGATCGATTAGCTCCAGTTCGACGAGGCGCAGGAGAAAGCGGACATGGTCGAGACCCTCGGCGGCGCATTGCCGAGCAAGCTTCTCATACTCGCGCAAGAACGTAGGCAGCTTGAGCGCCTTCAGGTGATGACCGAGCAGAAGTTGCGGCGTATCGGTCATGACGACGCCCCCGTCAGCAAGCTCATGTAGGTGCTAGCCGACGTCATCGTGACCTGCGCCCGCGGCAGATAGGGATAGACCGTCATGTCGAGGCGCGGCGGGCGCCGTTCGATGTGACACAGGATCAGGTGCTTCACGGCGTCGAAGCCGATTGCTCCGCGCGCGATGGCGTCGCGGGCCGCGGCGGCGACGTCGTCGAGAGGGAACACTTCCATCAACCGCAGAACCTGCACGAACTCGCGCTTGCCCTGCTTGCCCATCCGGGCTTCCAGAAGACGCCGGAGGGTCATGAACTCTTCCGGCAACCGCCAGCCGGCCAGCGGCGCCGCCTGGTCGAGCGCGTTGATCTTCTGTTCGATCAACGCCAGATAGTGCAGCGGATCGAATATGAAGTCGTGGCGCTCGTAGGAACGGGGATGACGCGCAATCACTTCCGCGCCGCATGAGATCACCACGTCATCGACATAGCCGCGAACAAGCACGTCGCGATGACCGTACGTCGTCGGGACCGAGTAGTCGTTGAGCCGGTAGCGAACCAGTGACAGCGAAGAGACTCGTGTCGCGACCTTCTCGCAGGCGTCGTAGGGCGGCGGCAGGGGCCTCTGGAACGCGGCAAGATCGCGCTCCAATCTCTGGGCGATCGTCTCGTTATGGCCGCGCAAGCGGTCCGCCATCCGACGACGGCAGCATTCGACAAGATAGGCGTTCAACGCTTCGAAGCTCTCGAAGACCGGAAGCGGAACGAGGAAGTTCCGTCGCGCGTAACCGACCAGCCCCTCGACTTTACCCTTGTCGTTGCCCTTGCCAGGCCGGCCAAAACGATCCCGGAATAGGTAGTGTGATTGCAGCTCGGCGAAGCCGCGCGTCCGCTGCCGCTTCCCGTCGCCAAGAATGCGAGCCACGGCGATCTTGGTGTTGTCATAAAGGATGGACTGCGGAACGCCGCCAAAGAAGCTGAACGCCCGAACGTGGCCGTCGCAGAAGGCTTCCGTCGTCTCGGCGGGATAGCCGACCACGAAGCAGGCGTCCGAGTGCGGCAGGTCAAAAGCAAAGAAGTGGATCTTGCGCTCCACGCCGCCGATGACGCCGATGGCTTCGCCAAAGTCGACCTGGGCATGTCCCGGCGGATGCTCCAACGGCACAAACATCTCTTGAGCCCGCTGACGCCAGCCCGCGACGTAATCCTTCACAATCGTGAGGCCGCCCGTGAATCCGTACTCGTCCCGGAGACGCTCGAAGATCCGCTTCGCCGTATGTTGCTGTTTCCTCGGGCGCGACTTGTCGTCGAAGAGAACCCGGTCGATCACCGGGATGAGCGGATCAAGCTTCGGCCTGGCCGGCGGCTTTGTGCGTACGTAACCCGGCGGCGCGGTGAACTTCATCATCTTGGCGACCGTGCGAGGGTCGATGCCAAACCGGCGCGCCGCCGCGCGATGGCTCAACCCCTCGATCTGAACCGCGTAGCGAACGCGCCCATAAAGCTCCACGCCCTTCATCCCCCACCCTCTGCCCACCCAATGCAAAGGGATATCTGCTGCCGGACTTTTGCTCCGGCGCTACCGGAAAATCCGGCCGCTTCAGTGAGGGATTATTGCTCCGGCGCTTACACTTTGCGCCCATATGTGGAAAATAACGTTTTCGGCTTTATCGACGCGATGCCTTTTTCGCCTAAAGACTTCCTAACCGAGAACGGGACGGGGGTTATTAAGACGACCGCTCCCATGCACAAAACATTTGTGGACGCTACGGCTCTCGGCCAATCAGAAGTTGATAAGAGCGTCAGCTTCGTTGCTGGCTTGTTGGACCTGTAGCTTCCGCGCCCGCATGGCGCGCATTCGTTTCGCGGCGGAAGCATTGCTTCTCTTTCGACGTTCGCCAAGTATTCCAGCACTCACAATCTTTTCGACGTTGCCGTATGTAGGATTGCGCGCGGTCGATGAAATTGCTCGGTTGAGTGGTTGCGCAATTTCCTCACAACATAACACTATCGCCACTAATACGAACGCGACGAACTTCCAGAATGTTACAAGCCATTCGGGCTTTGTCTGGACATCTATATCTCGCATCGCCATGTGGGCTAAGATTTCAGCGGTCGCCTTCGCATTTCGCTCGCGTTTCGCCGCGATCTTCGCGTTTCGCTTTGCGTACTCGGCTTCCAGGCCCAATGCGGCGCGCTGATTGTCGCGATGTTCGTGAGCGGCTTCTAAACGACGCTTTTTCTCATCGCCTCCGAGCAGGGCTTTAGCGACATCCGCCATGTACGCGATGTTCACTTGCCGCTGTAACGCCGCGCCGTCAACACCATACCAACGCACGAAACCGTCTCTAATCATCGTGTCTATCACTCCGACAGACAGGAAATGCCGATGCAGCATTGTCATTGGCGCTTCGTTCGCGGCCCTTGGAATGAGCATATCCGTAAAATCTTCATATCGCATCGAAACCGCCAACACGGTTTCGTCGTCTTCGTCAAAATCGCCGTAGTAGGCAACCACCTCATGGTATGCGGCGCGCAATAACTCCGCCAACTTCTCTGCATTCATTTCAGTGGTCGGTTGTCGTCGGACTACGGAGGGATCAATGGTCAGATGATTTGCCTTTTCATCATAGGATGTCGCGCTGCGAATGAAGCCCATGATCGCGCGCTCGCGATGGTCGCGCACGCCGCTAAGCATTCGATTGAAGTCCGGCTTCGTCATTCCAGCTTGAACGTGAAACTCAAGCGACGGGTCCGCGAGTAGTTCCTTTATCCGCGGGTTGATGCCTTGTCGAAAGAAAGCAATTGTCGCGGCGTCGCTCACTTGAATGTCATCATCTTCCGGCGCGTCGGGGTCCAACAGAAAACTTGTCTCCTTTCCGACGTACTCACGATCTTGGATGACGATCTTATGCCGATACATCTTTCCTTTGTTAGCACGCGTCAACCCGCGCGACTTGCTCTCATCATGTCCAAAATAGTCGCCTATCACGTCCCTAACTTCCGTTAGGCGGTAAGCGCGCTTCTTCGGGGAATTGACGCTTGGAAGCTCGTACATGGAACGCGCCGACATTCCATCACTCACAAAATAAACGTCGTCAGCTTCGATCTTGGCGTGTACGTCAATCTCTGAGCCACCGGAGCAATACATGCTTACGCCATGATGACGGTCTATGTTCCAATCCAAGCCTAAAGCATCATCATCAACACGCCTCATCTCAGGCAGAATGTTGAAGAAACATTCGGCGCGCCGGTTAGGAATGTTCTCATACACGCGCCACATCTGCGCATTGTTCAACGATCGCTGCATGTACTGCGGTTGATCCAGCCCGCGCCATGTTGCAACCTCTTTGTTAATCCTACGACAGACGACTGTGCCGGGCTTGTCATGGTGCGCGATGAATTGTTCAAAGGCGTGCTTCCACATATCGAGAAACAAACGTGGGTTCCCGCGCCCTTTGCAAATTGCGCCGTATAACGGAATTGCGCGTCCTTCGCTGTCGATCTCATAAGGGACGGCGAGATGCGGCTGACGATCCAACACCTTGCCCTCATACTTAATCTTCATGAACTGCTTATGCTGATCGTTGGAGGGCTTGTAGGAAGGCGCTGTGATGAAACCAAGACCGTGGCCGGACACTTTACGAAGGATCACGACAGGCATTTTACCCTTGGTGACGTCGGTGCGGATTTGCTCGATGTCATCGTAATCCGCGCCGTCCTTACGAACAATGTTCGCCATAGCGTATCGCTTGGCTGCAATCGAAAGAATGTACAGCGGCTTCATCGGCTCTTTGGTACGTTCTTTGAATTTGCCGTTTGCGTTGTCGAACGGAAAGTTGATGTCCTCGATTGCAAAGACGGGATCGACCTTTGTTATTCCGTCTTTACCGAGCGTGGGCTTGTAAGGGTTGATCGTTTGCAACCGCCCGGTTAGGCCCGCGATAGTCTGGAAGGCGGCGCGAAAATCCTCGCGGCTCATTCCCTCGGGGCGACAAAGGAATGTGCTGTCTGTGTCGCACATTCCAAAGCTCAACCCTTTCTCACGCGCTAAGACTTCAACAATCGCCAACAGCAATCGACCGCCTGCGGTAATGAGCGCACCGGAAGGATCAAACCAAGTCCCCGGTTTCTCAACCTTCACGCCTGAGATTTGACGAGCATAACTCAGGGGGTCTCGGCTACGATGGCGCGCAGTGACTTCGCGCCAATCGTCGCCGTGGTAGACAGTCATCGGGCGTTCTTCGTGGCTTTCATCAACATCGAACTGAACTTTAACGCCGTAGCTTGTGGAGTTCGCCAGCAACTTGAGCGCCAATTGCATTGCGTCCAATCGCTTGTATTCAGTTGAAACATATTGACAGCGCTTCATTTCCTCTTTGACTGCAGAACGCATTTCAATTAGCGACCGAAACAAATCTTCTCCCGTTTTCGTTAGGTCGATGACGTAGTCAGGATCACCAAAGATGCGAATGGCTTTGAGGTCCGATTGCATTCCAAAGGCTTCGTCAGGCTCAATCCTCTTCGTCTTGTAGATCGTCGGTAAGACCCCCGTGATGAACTTGGACGCGAGAACGTCGAGGTAGGTCGCCCATACGGCTTGACCGCTCACAATCTCACACAGCCCGACATTCACATTTGAGTTGTCGCTTTTCTCGGTTTCGTCATCAGCGCTTTCAAAGACCGTGCGCGTCGGAAGCACGCATCCTGACGGGTTGATTAGAGCGTACCCCCGGAGGCGCGGCCAAAGAGCCCGGACAGCTTCGCGGTCCGTTCCCAACAAGGCTGTCGGTTCATCACCCTCAATCGTGATGGCGCTAAGCAGCGTCGCATCTTCGCCACTGCCATCGCCGTCCACAGTTTTAATGCGATTGCAGATTAACAAATCTTGCAAACGCAGCACGATGTTTATCGTCGGATATTGGCTCTTAAAATCGGCCGATTGCCCCTCGACAACCTCATGCCGCCAACCACATTCGGTTCGCGCCCCGATCATGCTTTCCATAGAGATGCCGCACAGTTCAAGCATCTGGCGCGTGTGTCCAGCGTCGCTGCAATCTGTGATATTTTTGGACAGGAACGGGCTTATACCTAAAGCCTCATAATAGGCTTTACCCAATCCGGCCTCACTTAAAATGCGGTCGGCCCGGTGGCTCAATCCATGCTGCAGATATAACGCTTCCAACTTCTCATAGATAAACCAAGTCCGCGTAACATCGTTAAACCCATAATCGACATAGGGTCGAGTGAGGGGTTTAAAGTGGTCTGCGCTCTTTTCCTTAGGCAGGTAAAAACCCCAAAGTTTGCAGAGCGCGTCCATGCTCGCCGGGGTCTGTGCCCCTAACAGGGCCTTGGCCAATTGCAGCGTGTCGATAAAGTAAAACGTATCGAGCAACCGATTGCCGCGCGCCGAGTAGGTGAACTTAGTTTTTTGCGGCCCAACTTTTTTGACGATGACGCGTGGTAGGTATCTCGCGGCTAAGGCTGGATCGCAGCCTAAGACGCTGGCTATAACTCTACGGCGTGCAGTTAGGAGTTGAGCGCGTGCCGCGCGCTGTTCCTCCGTAAAATCGCCGAGGCTCCGTCCGCCCATAAGGTGGCGTCGTTTCGTCTGCCGATTGTATCGAGCGGGAGGGCCTCCGACCTTATCGAGTTGCCTCTCAATCTCGATTAGTTCCGCTTTAGCGTTTTTGATCGAGGCGTCTTTCTCCGCGCGCGTAGTTCCCGGAACCGCGACATATCGCTTGCCGTTCGTCCCCATGATCAATGAGAACGCGCCGTAATGGCCTTTCTTTCTCGACAGCGTTGCGTGGTGCGTCGGAAGTGCGCCCAAGTCGAACGCGATGTTGTGACCAATGATCGTTGTCGGAAAAGGTATTTGCAACGGATACGGTTCTTCGCGATTGACGATGTAGGACGGCGCAAACAGCACCGACGAAACGAAGTCGTCTTTCTCAATCAGAATATGCGGCACGCCCGTCGCGTCCTCCCGCTCTGCGCACATGGTCTGCAACAAGGCGAGTGAGCGTTCGTATGTGTCTTCACTCTTCTCTAAGTCGCGCGGATTGTAGAAAGCATAAGCGGCCTTCAATTCGTTGAGGTCCCTATGCGTCAACGCCACGCCATCATTCAGCGCGGAAATTATTTCCTGATAGGTCATGCCATGTAGCTGAGCGACGCCGAAGCGAACGCGTTGTCCCCGGTCAATATCCGTCGTCTCTGTATCGAGTACAATCTTTCGTCCGATGAAAGCGCCGCACGCTTCCTTTCCAAGTCTTGATTTGAGTTGCTCAATAACACGTCGCTGATACTCGCGTTGCGCCGATCGCGCTGACGAACGCGCCGTCTTGTCGTCATCTCTAATGAATGACATGCGCTGCATAAGTTCGTCATCCGACAGCGCGCGCGCGGGGACATAATCCCCTAAAGGGATTGCTCCGATTGACGTTATTTCGTCTGGCCAAGTGAACGCGCGCACGCGTTGCGTGATCGGATGGAAGATTTGTTGAGCGGGGATCATTGGCGTGAGCCTCTGTAACTCGCGTCATACCGTTCGCGAAAGCGCCGAAACTTGAGCGTGTCAGCGTCGCGCCGACTTTTGGTCCGATGGCAATTGATGCAAAGGTCTTGAAGCTCATCGGAAACAGCGCGTCCGTAGACATGATCTTTCTCGATTGGGGCGCGCTTCTTACATTCGGAGCACTGCCTTACAGGATGCGAATTGCGGTCGAACGCAACACAGTTGCCGCAAGCGACCCCATAAAATACGGGCGCTCCCTTGTAGCCGCGCGGGTTGATTTGCAGTGCGCTCGGCCGCGTTTCTCCGCAGTCGCAACGCGGCCAAAGTTGTGCAATCTCAGTCAACGAACATCTCCGCATAAAGCTTGTCGAGCTTCTTGCGTTCGCTCTTTGTCATGAGGCGCTTCGCGTTGGTGAGTTCGGCGCGATCAATAATGAACGGGCGGCCAGCAATCGCGCTCGGGTCGGTGTAGTGTGAATTGTAACTTTCAAGCGCGCGCGGGTTACGATTGGCGCGGCGCATCGCGTCCGCGCGGTCCCGCGCTTGCGCCAGCGCCGCACCTGTCATCCGAGTTTTATCGAAAGAACCGTCTGGCCTAATGACGGGAACGAAGCGAGCAACTTTGGGGAGCTTCGCTACACGCTGTTGGCGTTCGCTGACCGGCGCATTGCGCTGCGCCGCGCTTTCAATGTTTTGTTGCGCGCGTGCAATCGCGCGCGAGCGGTTCTCCCCTCGCGAGGTTCTGAGCTTTGCAATGTCACCAGCCCCGAGGGTCAGTGTCCGCGAAGTCGGGCGCTTCACGTGGCGCGGAATGAAAAACTGAATACCGGACGCTAAGCCATACTTCTCATTGAAACCGGTTGGCGCGGCCTTCCATTTGGCCTGCCCCCGAGGGGTGATCCAGTTTCAATGTTAGTGCATGGCGTCTTCTGACGCCACGGTTGGGGTGGGCGAGCGCGCGCTTTCCGAGTGAGCTGGCGCGGTCGCCCACGGCGCGGCGGCTCCGCCGGGAAGAATGGTCGTCTCCGGCGCAGGCGGCAGATAACCCAGCGAGCTGTGTGGGCGCACGGTGTTGAAGTGGCGCCGCCAGGCCTCGATCATCACCTGGGCCTCGGCCAGGCTGAAGAATATCTCGCCGTTGAGCAGTTCGTCTCGCAGCTTGCTGTTGAAGCTCTCGCAGTAGCCATTCTCCCACGGGCTGCCGGGCTCGATGTAGGCGGTCTGGGAGCCAACGGCGGCGATCCAGGCTCGCAGCGTGATGGCGATGAACTCAGGCCCATTGTCCGACCGAACATAGGTTGGCGGCCCGCGCAGGATCATCAGATCCGCCAGGGTCTCCAGCACGTCGGTGGAGTTCAGCCGGCGTTTGACCCGGATCGCCAGGGCTTCGCGGGTGAACTCGTCGATCACGCAGAGCATGCGAAACTTCCTTCCATCATGGGTTCGATCCTCGACGAAGTCATAGGACCAGACGTGGTTCGGCCCCTCGGCGCGCAGGCGCACGCAGGAGCCGTCATTCAGCCACAGCCGGCTGCGTTTTGGTTGTTTCTGCGGGACTTTCAGCCCCTCCCGTCGCCAGATCCGCTGCACCCTCTTGGCGTTCACCGCCCAACCCGCGTGGCGCAGCAGGGCCGTGATCCGCCGGTAGCCGTAGCGGCCGTAAGCCTTGGCCAGCTCGACGATGTCGGCGGTCAACGCCAACTCGTCATCGCGGCCGCGGGCGGGCTTGCGCTGGGTGGACCGGGGTTGCCGGAGCACCGCGCACGCGCGACGCTCCGACACCCTCAGCTCGGCCTTGACCTTGTCCACGCAGCCCCGGCGACGGGCGGGGCTTAGAAGTTTCCCCGGGCCGCCTCCGTCAGGATCAGCTTGTCCAAGGTGAGGTCCGACACCGCTCGCCGGAGCCGCGTATTCTCCAGTTCCAAATCCTTCAGACGCCTCACCTGGTCGCTCTTCAGACCGCCATACTCCGCCCGCCAGCGGAAGTAAGTCGTCTCCGTCACCGAGATCGTCTTCACCGCCTCGGCGATCGACTTGCCCTGACCCGTCAGGACATCAACCTGACGCAACTTGGCGACGATCTCCTCCGGCTTGTGGCGCTTGATGCCCATCGCTCCATCTCCAAAAAATGGTCCTCGGACCAACATACGGGATGGATCACTTCAAGGGGGGCAGACCACATTTGGCGGCGCTTTTTGAGAGAGCGGAACGGGATGCGCGCTTGCGGGGCTTAGCCATTGGAGCCTCCCACACCACGCGCGGGGCGTGGGGAAAGCTTCCGACCAGCTAAGCCAAGCCACCTCTCACGAACGCAGCCAATCGTCTCGCGTAAGCGAAGCGCTGAGATTGGATGACGGTTAAGAGCGTTGCGCAGCTCCCGAATGATAGGGGCCGTATCAAGCCACAACTGAAGGGTGACACTGCGCTCGATTACAGTGTTGGTGTCGTCAACCCGCTCAGGGTCGAAAATCCAGCCGCCGACCGCGAACAGACTAAACGCGCTTTTCTCATCTGTTGGCCAGACGGAAACATCAAGTTGGCTATTGAGCCTCTCGGCGATGGAAAGGATTAAAGCGTCTCCCGCGAGCACCGCGAGTATGAACCGCTCGGCTGCCCGCACCGTTTCGTTCTGCTTCCTCTGTTTTGGCGTGAGCTTAGGCGCGCGCTGTTCTGGCTTTACCAATCGGACAGGCGCAAATGACGGAACGAAACGCGGCGTTGCGATCCGCCGACGTTCCTTCTCCAGTATGCGGACGTGGGCTTCGCGGACTGGGGCGGAAGCCATGGAAATGATGTTGCGGGCCATGGCATTACGCCTTGGTCCAAACGAACTCGCCGGGATGCTCGCCCGGCCGACGCACGTAACCCTCATCGCGAAGCCAATCCGCCAATCCGCCCTTTTCAGCATCCCTGCCGGTAGGCGCGGGTTCGCCTCGGTTGTGTTCCCATGCGGCGGCTAAGTCGGATTGTGTTATGCCCGGGTACTTATGGCTGTTTGCGTATAGCTCCCGGCAGAGACAGGCATAACTACCGTGACCGAGGCCGACGTTACGCAAAAAATGCTGTTTATAAAGAGAAAGTTTTATAAATGCGTTATTTTTAGCTTGTGCGCGCGGCTGGGATTTGCTATGTAAAATCATCGCGAGGGTCCTTCTCTCGTTGGTTATTATAAAGCGACGACACCTTGCCGGGAGCGGTCGCGGATTAGTTAGAAAGCCTGCCGCGGACACTTCGTGCGCGGTAGGCTTTTTTCTTTGGTCTATGCCGCCTCTTGGCTGGCAAGCGCCGCCATGCCGCTGTCGATGAACCCTCGGATCAACCCGGAATAAGACAAGCCTCGCTTGTCCGCAGGGCTGTTCAGTTCTCAATGTAAGTGGGGCATTTCGAGGATTAGATTGATATCGAGGGCGGCACGCCAACGTGCGTTGCGGATGTTGGAGCCCCCTTCTGCCCGGATCAGGTTGTAAGCGAACGATCGCAAGCGCGCGACGATGTCGGGGTTCTTTCGGATGCGCGAAGCGTCTTCGGCGAAAGCGGCGTCGCGCACGTAGTGGCTGCCGTTCTCTATGCGCCAATGAGCGCGGATCCATTCGTTCCAGCGCGCGGGCGTTTGGCTGGAAGCCGAGGAAATCCAGAAGACGGTCTCGCATGTTTGCTTGCAAAGTCCGGTCTTGGAGTTGCGCTTGCAGACCGTGCGCTCGAGCCGAAGCACGGTCTTGATGAGGCCGTCCCACGGCGTATGGCGGAACCACGCCTTGGCCGGAAACGCCGCAAGTTCGCGGGTTTCCCAGCGATTGCGACCTGAGGTCTCGCTCTTGGCCGACCCGGTCGGTTTACGGCCCGCCGTTCCCAGCTTGAGCTTGCGGCGTAGGCTCGGTTGGTTGTCCTTGACCTGGGTCAGCAGGTGATTGCCCGACGCGATCACGCGCTCGAATGTTTTTTTTGGGCGTGCTCGGCGTCGAGCGTGAACAGACAGTCTTTCAGCCCCAGCGCCTCGATCAGCTCCGGCGCAGCCGGAATCTCGTTGCTCTTCTCGTCGACCATCAGATGGCCGAGCACGATCTGGTCGGCCTGCCGCAACGCCGACAACATGTGGGTGGCCTTGCGGTCGCTGAATGCGTCGAAACTGCCGCGCAGCGTCTTGCCGTCGACGGCGATGGCGGTCAGGCCGTCCGACGAAGGCGCAGCCTCCATCGAGGACGCATGCTGCCGAAACGCTGCCTCCAACGCGGTCGGATCGACGCCCTGGAGGATCGCCCGCAAACCGGTATAGGAGGGCGAATAGGGCAACCGAAGGCCGAAGGCTTCGTTCAAGCGCTGAAGGTGAATACGAATGAATTCATGCATTTGCCGGTAGGAATTGGCCCCGGCGACCATGCCCAAGATCGAATAGAGCAGGACCGTCGCCAGATCGAACCGCAGGCCTTCCCGCCGTCGGCGGTCCGGGATCGAGCGCAAAATCTTCAGCAGCGACGCCTGCATCTGACAACCTCCGATTCGGGTTGTCGCGTATAAATTCAGACATTTCCGCCCTCGGGAATCCCAAATCGACCCTCAAAGGTTAAAGAACTGAACAGCCCTGGCGGCGGCTCCGGCTGGCGTTTGCCCTCTCATTCGCCGCGTCGGTAAGAGTCATGGCCGACGAGCCTCCATTGCCGCCCCCTCGACCGCCGGAGCTTGGCGCGCCTGAAACAGCGCCTGCGCCCCCTCCGGCGCCGAAGGCAGAGGCGGCGCCGACATGCCTCGGAAAACTGATCGCGGACGGCGTGAGCGCAGAGGCCGCCACGGCGCCGCCGGCGTCGGCCGAGGGATGCGGCATCGACGCACCGGTCCGGCTGTCATCGATCAATGCGGAAGGCGACGCCGTGAGCCTGCCCGACCGTCCGCTTGTCGCCTGCGAATTCGCCACGGTGCTTGCCGACTACGTTCGCCTCATCGTCTCGCCGCTCGGCCAAGCGACGCTGCACGCCAAGGTCGCGGCGATCGAGACCGGCCCCGGCTATGATTGCCGCACTCAGGACCGCATCGTCGGGGCCAAGATCAGCGCTCACGCCAAGGGACTGGCGGTCGACCTCATGGCGATCACGCTCGCCGACAGGCGGCGTATTCTGGTCGAGCGGCAGACCGGCGCGGACGAAGCGTCCTACTTCCGCGCCGTGCGGACGGCGGCTTGCGGCTGGTTCACGACGGTTTTAGGTCCGGGCGCAGACGCGTTCCACGCCAACAACATGCATCTTGATATCGAACAGCACGGCTCAAGCGGCAATTATCGTATCTGCCAGTAACTCATGCGTATTGCGCGACCCCATTGCCGAACGACCAATTCTCCTTTTTGACCTCGACGAGGCTGATGAAGACGTCCTCCCGGCGCAGGCTGAGCGTGGCCGCGAGCCCGTCGGCAATCGCCTTGTAAAGCGCCTTCTTCTGCTGGTCGGTCCGGCCCGCGTTCCACGTGATCTGGATGATCACCAAATCCTGGGTGCGGCGGATGTCTAGATAGTTGAGATCGAAGACGAAATTCTCGGAATCGTGCTCATTGATCACCTGGAAACGGTCGTCTTTCGGCACGCCGACGCTGACCAACGCCTCGTGAACGATGCGGCTGATCGCCTTCCGATAAGCAGCCTGCTTGCCTTTGCGGAGATCGATGCGAACGAGCGGCATGTGCGTTCCCTGTTGGCTTGCTCGAAGTCTAATTTTGCGTGCTGGCCGCGAGGTCGGCCAGCAATGATCTTCGGGGCCTTCGATCCTAGGCTGCGCCCCGAGTGTGCGCTAGCATGAGCCGTTGAGACGGCGTCAGCCGGGGCCAGGGGTGGTGCGGAAAGGCGCTCGTAGCTTTCCAAAAGCACAAATCTCCATTATACATTTACTCAGTCGGTGAATCGCGCACGCTTCGTGGGGGCGGCCGGCCGAGCGCGCGTGACGGGACGGTCTGCGGCGTAAAACGTCGCGGAAGGCGCCGCTTACTTTCGCGAGCCCGACGAGCGAATTGTCATCGCTTTTTCACGGCTGCGTGTCTATGGGTCTATGCGGGGAGCTTTTGATCTATCCTCGGCGCAGTCGACCACCACTCGACGACGCTTTTCTCTAAAGCGCATATCGGGCGAGGTGCTGGATGTCGGCGACGGAAACGAAAAGCGCGGCGAGGTCGGCGCGCGACTGGGCGCAGGCGATCCTCCCTTACCGGCGCCCGAGCGCGGCGCGCGGAATCTTTGAGCTCGCGGTCACCTTCCCGCCCTTTGTCGCGATCTGGACCGTGATGATGATCGCCGCGCATCATGGCCAGTTCTGGCTTTCGTTCGCGTTGGCGCCGCTCGCCGCTGGCTTGCTCATTCGCCTGTTTCTGATCCAGCACGATTGCGGGCATGGCGCCTTCTTTCCCAGCAAGCTCGCCAACGACTGGGTGGGCCGCACGATCGGCGTCTTGACGATGACGCCCTACGATCACTGGCGACGCTCCCACGCGATCCATCACGCGACATCGGGCAATCTCGACAGGCGTGGCATCGGTGACATCAAGACGCTGACGGTGCGGGAATATTTCGCCCGCGACTGGCGCGATCGGCTTCGCTACCGCCTCTATCGCCATCCGCTGGTGATGTTCGGGTTGGGCCCGGCCTATGTGTTCCTGTTAGAGAACCGCTTGCCGCTCGGCTTCGAGCGCCAGGGGCGCATGCCTTGGCTCAGCACGATGTCCACCAACGCCGGGATCCTGCTTGTGGCCAGTATCCTGATTGTATGCGTTGGCTTCACAACGCTCCTCATCGTCCATCTGCCGATTGTGGTGCTGGCCGCGACGATGGGCGTGTGGCTGTTCTACGTCCAGCATCAATTCGAGGCGACGACGTGGCACGAGGCGGAGGATTGGCGTCAGCCTGAAGCGGCGCTCCACGGCAGCTCACATTACGATTTACCGCTCGTGCTACGCTGGTTCAGCGCCAATATCGGCGTGCATCACGTGCATCACCTGTCGAGCGGCGTTCCTTTTTATCGGCTTCCAGAGGTCTTGCGGACCTATCCCGAGCTTCGCGAAGTCGGTCGGCTGACGCTGTGGCAAAGCCTAGTTTGCGTTCGTCTCACGCTGTGGGACGAGGAGACGCGGCGCCTCTTGTCGTTTCGCGAGGCGCGGGCGGCGCGCGCTGCTCGGCGCCGGTGAGGCCAGCCTGATTCGATGGGTCGAGCAGAATCTCTGCAGGGCCGGCGAGAATTGGCCCTTTACCTCTCCCTGAACGCCTCGGATCCGATTTTGGCCAAGGGCGAGAGCAGGTAGTCGATCACGCGGCGGGAGTCGGTCCGGATTTCTACGGTGACCGTCATGCCCGGGCTCAATGGGATAGTCGCGTTGTCGATTTTCATCGCGGTTTCATCGAGAGACACGGTCACCGGAAAAACGAAGCTTTCGGGTTGACCGGGAGCAGTGGGCGCCTCGGGCGCCACGTTGGCCGTTGCGGTGGCGTTGGCGAGCCCGCGTTTGGCGTCTTGCTCGGCGATGGCCGCGGAAGCGATGTTGACGACCTTGCCCTGCAGCGCGCCGAAGCGAGTGAATGGGAAGGCGTCGACCTTGATCACCGCGTCCTGGCCGGGCTTGATGAAGCCGATATCGAGATTAGCCACCAGCGCCTCGACCTGAAGCTTGCCGCCGATCGGCGTCAGCACGATGAGCTGCTGGCCGGTGGTGACGACCTGGCCGACCGTGGTGACGGCCAACTGCTGGACCACGCCGTCCGTAGGCGCATAAAGCCGGGTGCGAGCGAGCCGCGCATCGGCTTTGGCGAGCGCCTGACGCGCTTCGTCCGCCTTGCGCGCCGCGTCGGCGAGCTTGTTCTCGTTGTCTGCGATGAACTCGGAGACCGTTTTGGCCTTTTCGCTGCGCACCGACCGGATCGCCGCGTCGGTTTCAATCAGCTGGCCCTGGTCGGATGCGAGCGCTGACTCATCCTTTTCCAGCTCTTCCTTGGCGTTATAAAGATCGATCTTCGTGCCAACGTTGAGGTCGATCGCCTGCTGCCTGGTCGAGACGCGCTGGTTTAAGGTCTCCATCAGCTTGTTCTGGAAAGCGATGCTCATGTTCAGGCGCTTCTGCGTCGCCAGCTTTTCCGCCATCTGCCTATCGAGCGCCTTGAGCGCGTCGGAGAGCTGACCGAGATCCGCACGCAGCACCGCTTCTTCCCGCAACTGGAACTGTTCGGGCAAAGCCACGTCCCAGGCGATCTTCGATTCGGCCTGCCCGGCCAGACCTTCGACCGAACCTGAGTAGGCCCCTGGCGCCGCGTCGTCCGTACTGCGCGCGTCAAGCCGGTCCTGTGCGCTCTGGACCTCACTCTCAGCGGTTCGCACCGCGTTGATCGCGTAACGGCGCCGTGCGATCTCGGCCAAACTCGCGTTGAGCGTATTCTGCGCGCTCATTGCGTCGGCGTCGGCCTCCGCCGGATCGAGCTCCAGGAGCAGGTCCCCCGCCTTGACGGTTTCGCCTCTCTGGACGTGGATCGCAGCCACCTTGCCCGGATCAAGCGGTTCGATCACCTTAGCGTAGCCGACTGTCTCGATCTTGCCCGGCGCTGTCGCATGGACGTCCAGCCGGCCGAAATACGACCAGACCAGCGCCGCCAGCGCAAATGCGCTAATCGTCGCCATCAGCGCGATCGGCAGGGGAGGGGGCGGAGTTTCGAGGATTTCGAGCGCGGCCGGCAGAAATTCCCTATCGCGCCCCGAGATCGCGACAGGCATCTGTTGCGGAGGCCGAGGCGGGGGCGCTGCCGCCGGCGGCGCGGCGCGTTCGTTCATGCCGGCGCCCTCATATGGTCGGACTGCAGCGCCCAGAGGCGCGCATAGAGTCCATCCCCGCGACGGAGGAGCTCTTCATGGCCGCCGACCTCGACGATCTCACCTCTCAGCATTCCCACGATCCGGGAGCAGGGACGAACCGCCGCCAGGCGATGAGCTATGATGATGACGGTGCGCCCACGCACGATTGAACGCATGTTGTCTTGAATGATACGTTCGCTCTCATAGTCGAGCGCCGAGGTTGCTTCATCCAAGATGAGAACGCGGGGGTTTGTCACCAGCGCCCTGGCAATCGCGATGCGCTGACGCTGGCCGCCCGAAAGATTGGCGCCACGCTCTTCGATCATCGTGTCGTAGCCTTGCGGCAACTGGGCGATGAATTCGTCTGCGCCAGCGAGTTCGAGCCGCCTGCATGACCATCACTCGCGGCATCGCGGGGTCGCCAAGCGCTATGTTCTCGTGAATGGTGCGATTGAAGAGGAGATTCTCCTGCAGAACGACGCCGATTTGGCGGCGCAGCCAGCCGGGATCGAGTTGGGCGATGTCTACGCCATCGAGCAACACCTGACCCGATTGAGGGCTATAGAGGCGCTGGACGAGCTTCGTCAGGGTGGACTTGCCAGATCCTGACGGGCCGACGATTCCAATCACCTCCCCCGGCTCGATCGACATCGAAACTTTTCGCAGGGCATCCGAGGAGTCCGGACGGTACCGCATGGTCACGTCGCGAAACTCGATGGCGCCTCGGAGGGGCGGCAAGGTCAGAAGGTTGGCCGGTATCGGCTCGGGCGGCGCGTTTAAGATATCGCCCAAGCGCGCCACTGACACCTGCACCTGCTGAAAATCCTGCCATAATTGCGACAGCCGCAGGATCGGCTGCACGACCTGGCTTGCGATCATGTTGAAGGCGATGAGTTCGCCCACAGTCATGGTTCCCTCGATCACCGATTGCGCGCCGACAAACAGGATCAACGCGGTCGTGATCTTGCTGACATACTGGATGAGGTTTTGCCCGAGCGCTCCCGAGATCCCGGCGTTGAAGGAGGTGCGGACGTAAGCCGCCAGCCGCTCCTCCCATTGCGCCTGCATCATTGGCTCGACGCTTGCGGCCTTGAGAGTCTGCGCGCCGACGATGGATTCGACCAGGAATTGCTGCGACCGGGCGCCGCGGTTGAACTTCTCGTTGATCTGTTCGCGGAGCACGGGCCGAATGAGACTGGCGATGACGACATAGACCGGTATCGAAGCCAGGACGATCAGGGTCAGCTTCACCGAATAGATGAACATCACGACGAAAAAAATCAGCGTGAAGACAAGATCGAGGAGCGAGGTGAGGCCCTGTCCGGTCAGAAAGCTTCGGATTGTCTCGAGCTCGCGCATACGGGCGACCGTCTGCCCCGCTGGGCGGGTCTCGAAATACGCAAGGGGCAGGCGAAAGAGATGATGGAACAGCCGCCGGCCCAGTTCGACATCGATCCGGTTTGTCGTGTGGCTCAGCGTATAGGTGCGCAGGAACTGGAGGATTGTCTCGAACAAGCCCAGGGTCACCATGCCGATCACCAGCACGATCAGCGTGGAGATGCCTTTGTGAACCAGCACCTTGTCGACGACGAGCTGGAAAAAGATAGGCGTCGCCAGTGCGAACAGCTGCACAAACAGCGATGCGACCATCACATGAGCGAGCGGGCGGCGGTAACGCAGAATCGAGGGCCAGAACCAGCGGAACCCGAACGTGGTGGGATCGATTCCCACCCCGCCAAGTCGGCGCGTGATCAGGACCAGTTCGCCTGAAGACAGCGCCGCTATGTCCTCAATCGACAATTCTTGCGCTGGAGCTATGCGGGAAAGTGGGTGATGACGGTGTGATTTGAGCGGCGTAACGGGGTTGGTGTCGAGCCGTCCCGAACCTCCCGAAGGAGCGTTACGCCATGAATGAGAATAGAGTTTTCGCTCTGCATCAGCCAGACGAAATTGACGATCCTCTGACAAAAATTCTGCGGTCCGGGGCGAAGCGACTGGTCCAGCAGGCGGTTGAGGCCGAGTTCGCGGCCTTCCTGGCCGGGCATGCCAGTCTCGAGCTGCCGGACGGTCGCCGGCGGGTGGTTCGGCATGGTCACGATCCCGTCCGCCCGATCCAGACGGGGATCGGGCCAGTCGAGGTGGCGAAGCCGAAGGCGCGCGATCGTGGGGCGACGCCGGGGGCTGAGCGTATCCGCTATTCGTCGGCGATCCTGCCGAAATGGGCGCGACGGACCAAGAGCCTCGATGTTCTCTTGCCGGCGCTTTATCTGCGCGGCGTTTCCACCGGCGACTTTCAGGAAGTGCTGGCGGCTTTGCTCGGCAAGGATGCGCCCAATCTTTCGCCCTCCGTGATCGGGCGGCTCAAGAGCGATTGGGAGGACGACTATCGGCGCTGGCAAGCCCGCGATCTATCGGCCCGGCGCTATGTTTATGTCTGGGCGGACGGCGTCTATCTGCAGGCGCGCATGGAGCCGCAGGCGGAATGCATGTTGGTCCTGATTGGCGCGACACCAGAGGGCAGGAAGGAGCTTCTGGGCTTGCAGACGGGCATGCGGGAAAGTGGTCAGAGCTGGAAGGAACTGCTTGTCGATCTGAAGGCGCGGGGTCTAACGATTGCGCCTGACATCGCGGTGGGCGACGGCGCGCTTGGCTTCTGGAAGGCCCTGGACGAAGCCTTTCCCTCGACCCGCCACCAGCGGTGTTGGCAGCACAAGACGCTGAACGTGCTCGACAAGCTACCGAAGTCCGTTCAGCCCAACGCGCATCAGGATCTGCGCGAAATCTGGCTGTCCGAGAACCGCGCGACCGCCGAAGCCGGGATGATAATCTTCGCGAAGAAATATGCTCCCAAATACGACAAGGCCGTCGACTGTCTGCTCAAGGATCGCGACGCGTTGTTGACGTTCTTCGATTTCCCCGCTGAGCACTGGACGCATCTGCGGACGTCGAATCCGATCGAAAGCGCCTTTGCAACGGTTCGGCATCGCACTGTGCGCATGAAAGGCGCGCTCTCCCAGGACACGGCGCGGCTCATGGTTTTCAAGCTGATCATGGCGGCGGCGAAAAGCTGGCGGCGCCTGCGAGGACAAAATCAGTTGCCCAAGATCGTCCGTGGTGTAAAATTCCGCGACGGAATCGAAGTCGCGAACAAAGAAATGTCCGCCGCTTGATCCATGCCGTCACCTAAATTCGTGCATAGCTCCTTGCGCTGTCCGGGCGATTGGATCGACCAGCCTCGCCGTCCCCTTGGTCGAACCCGCGCCGAGGACGGCGAAACCACCGTCCTTTAAACTCAGGATAGCCGGGTAAGGAATCGCGCTGAGACGCTTGGCGGTCACCCCGCGAAGGATGCGCGACTTCAGCTGAAGGAGGTTCGCTCCGCGAACGATGTCCTCAGCCTGTGCCTTGCGTCCGGTCAGAGCAAGCTGATGTCTCAGCTGCGTCGGATCGCCGGCGATACGGTAGTATCCCGCCACCAGCGAAAGCCCACACAGCCCCGAGTCCAACAATTGCGCCGGCGCGGGAGATCCCATCTCACTCTTGCCCATCGCTGTGATTTATCCGATTTTTACAGTTATTTGCAACCCTCGCGCAATGACAACCCTTATTGCGAGAATTTGAAGACATCGCCAATATAGCGGCTAAGCGTCGAAAATGTCACAATATTTGCGTCTTATCACCAGGGCGTCGGTGACGTTCGCCTTTAGACCTGACAAACAACTGGTTGGCTGGGCCAGCGGGCTTCAGTTTGGGTCGTTGTGTTTGTGAACCGAGGCCATGAATATTCGAGCCGAGTTGAGGATATCGTTCGACGTCGTTCTATGAGTTTTGAACTGTAGCCGGTTGTGCCTGAGCCGCCCGCATACAGGGCTCCTTCAAACAAGATCAATCCCAGGATCACTTACCTTCGTTGCACGCCAAACTGCCTTAGTCGTCCATTGATTATAGAATCGCTCGGGAGCCGTAGCGCGATGCAGCGCCGGTTCGAACGCCTAGAATAAGGAGGGTTTCATGTGCCGCAACATCCGCCCATTGTTCAATTTCGAGCCGCCCGCGAGCGACGAGGAAATCCGCGCCTCGGCTCTCCAATTCGTTCGCAAGGTGAGCGGCTTCGCAAAGCCTTCGAACGCCAATGCGGAGGGGTTCGATCGCGCGGTCGACGAGGTGACGGAAGCAGCGCGGAGGCTCATCTTCTCCCTGCGCAGCGCAGCTCCGCCGCGCGACCGGGAAACCGAGGCCCGCAAGGCGCGGGAGCGATCGCGATTGCGTTACGGATAGACGCCGCCTTCACACTACGGGCCGGAATAGGCGCTGACCTCGGGCGAGCGCCAGGTTTGTAGGGCTTCGCCGCGCGGCCGAAAGATCTCGACCTTTTGCGGATAGCACTGGGCCGCGTCGCTCGAATGGCCCGACCCGCAATCGCCGCCTGGGCAGGCCGACAGCGCGCCGATGAGATCGATCTCGGCAAAGAACTCGATGAAATCTCCAGGGCGCATGGGGCTCGCCTTCATGAAGTAGCGATGGGAGGCGCGCTCGTAGCCTGTGCACATGAACACATTGAGCACATCGTGGATGTGCGGCTCTGCTTCGCTCAGAGGGAGTCTCATTCGTTCCGCTAGCGCCCGCGTGAGGTTCGAATGGCAGCAATGGTGATAGTCACTGCCGGATATCAGTCTTTGGGTGTAAGGGTCGCAGCGCGTGCCAATGACATCATGGACGCCCGCGCCGTCGGCGTCGAAGCCGTACCAGCCGAGCGTATCGTATGTAATGGTCGCCATCGGCCTCAGATAAGGCAACCCGCTCCACAGCCGGCAACCGGTGGTCACATGCGTTGCATTAAGCGCCCGCGTCTTGCCGCTGAAGAACCGTTCGGCGAGATTGCCTGCGCTCCACAGGTTGAGGTCGCCGACCTGCGGCCCCTCAATGCTGACGATACGGAAGAAATGCCCCGCAGGAAGGTCGAATGCTCGCGCCTCGCGCGGCGGCACGATCGTTTCGCCAATCTTCACCATGTCTGCGCGCACATAGTCGTAGAAAGCGGCGTCATAGATTGGCAACTTGTCGAGGGCGTAGACGATGACGGGTTTGGCAGCGCGACGCTGGTCCGCGTCCGGGGGAGGCGGTATCTGAGAGAGGCTTGTCATGGGCCAGGAGCCTAGTCTAAGGCGGCCGCCAGCAGAAGCCGTTCTCGTCTCGTCGCACGACGGGCGTTGTGTTAGGGTTTTTCCTCAACGGGGCTCACCAGATCCGCCGGGTGAGTCGAAGGTTAGACGCAGGCGACGCTTGTGCGGTAAGCTTCGCCGCTTGGATGGAACGCGTGGAGTAACGCAATGCGGGGTGACGACAAGGTTATCGATTATCTCAATCGAGCGCTGAAGCACGAACTCACGGCGGTCAACCAATACTGGCTGCACTATCGCATGTTGGATAACTGGGGTTACAAGGACCTCGCCAAGACTTGGCGCAAGGAATTGATTGAAGAGATGCAGCACGCCGACCAATTGGTCGCGCGCATTCTATTCCTCGATGGCCTGCCCAACATGCAGTCGCTCGACCCGCTCAAGATCGGGCAAAACGTCAAGGAAATCCTGGAATGCGATCTCGCGGCGGAGATGCACGCCCGCGCCCTCTATCTCGAGGCAGCCGGCCATTGTGAGCAGGCCAACGATCGGGTGTCGAGAGTCCTGTTCGAGAAATTGACCTCCGACGAGGAGGAGCACATCGACTTTCTCGAAGCGCAGCTGACCTTGGTTGAACAGCTTGGCCTTCCGCTTTACGCGCAAAACCATGTCGGCGAACTGGAAGGCGATTGAACGCAGTCTTGAGCGTTACTTTGGCGAGGGCGAGACGGCCTGCGCGCCGGCCGGATGCACAAACGGCGGCCGGGCCGGTAACCGCGGCGGGTTCGGCGACTGAAGCAGGGTCGACGCCGAGCGTGGCCAGCGATTCGTTAAATTCATTCTAAAGTGCGCCTGCCCCCATTGACGCAGTGGGCGCCGCGCTACCAAGTACCCACCAGAACCTTTGTACCTCGAACTCTTGTTTAAGCTTGGGTTGTGTAGAAATCCTCTATGCGGGCCTCCACCGCCCGGGAGTCATGGATGATCGTCTGTTCTTGCAATGTGTTGACGGAGGTCGAGATTCGGGCGTCCCTAGCGACGCCGAATGGCCCCAGGCGCGTCTGCGACGTCTATGCGTCGCTGGGCTGTACGGCGAAATGCGGAGGCTGCGCGGTCACGATCAGCGCCCTCATCAGCGAAGCGGAGGCAAGGGACTTCGGCGCCGAGCGGACAAAGCGAGGCGAAGCCGGGAGAATTGATGCGCGCGGATGCGAAGGCCATCGACACTCTCAATCTGCCCCTCACAAGCGAGCTGACTGCGATACCGAGAGCCTTTGGCAGATCGCCGCATCCTTCGATGCAGCGTTGGAAGTGATCGGACACGAGTAGAGACGGCGCAGCGGCTTGCACGGTGCAGATATTCGGTGCGAAATGTCCGCCGTCCGCCCAAAACCCGCAACCTGATCGCGTTTGAGCCTACGCGAGGCGCCATACCGTGATCGGCTCTTCGTAGCCGCGCACGGGCAGGGGTCCAAGCGACAGAGCTTCGCCGACGGCGTCTCCCGCCGCCTCGCGCACGGTGTCAGAAACGATGAGCTGCGAGCCGACCTCTTTGTTGAGGCTTTCGAGGCGCGAGGCCAGATTTACCGTGTCGCCGATGACCGTATATTCCTTGCGGCGCGGCGAGCCCACGGTCCCGGCCACCGCCTGACCGATATGGATGCCGATGCCGAGGCGGATCGGCCAGGAGTGGCCGACATTGCTCTCGTCTACGGCGCTCAGCATCTCGCGCGCCGCTTCGACGGCGTTCGCCGCCTCGAGAGGATCGTCAATCGGCGCGCCGAAAATGGCGAGCAGGCCGTCGCCCAAAAACTTGTTCACAATGCCGTTGTGCCCGTCGACGGCGTCGACCAGGATTTCAAAAACGGCGTCGAGGCGCTCGACGACCTCGGCCGGCGTTCGACTGCGCGCCGCGGCGGTGAAACTGCGGATGTCGACGAACATGACGCAGACCCGTCTCATTTCGCTAAGCTCGGCCGCACCGATCGCAAGCAGCTGCTCGACCACGCGGGGCGAGACGTGCTGACCGAAGAGGTTGGTCACTTCGTCGCGCGCCGACGCCGCAGCGAGCGCACGCTCAAAATGGCTCTTGATCGTCGCTCCGACAGAGCCGGCCAGCAAGCCGGCCGCAAGGAGAACGGCGCTGCGCGTCAGATGAAGTCCGATGGTGAAGTTTGGATCTTCGGTTTGCCAGCCGAGATGCAGGGTGACCGAGGCGAGGACGAAGAGCTCGACCGCGGCGACCGCGCCGGTGAAGGCCGACAGCGCAAAATCGAGCCGCAGAGTCGAGAGAATGATGAAGAGAAAATAGAGTAGCGCGGGCCATGCGCCGAAAATGATGACGGGCGCAGACAGATATCCAGCGAGGAGATAGAGCAGCACGGTCGGAAAGCTCGTTTCGACGAGTGCGTTCGCGTAGCGCCCCAGAACCGGATAATTTCGACCGCGACGCAGAAAGAGAGTGACCAGGCCGGCCGCGAACAGTTCGTAGGCGATGAAGGCCGAGAAGGCCGCCAATGCGGCGCGCTCCGGAAGGCGATCATGATAGATCGACCGGACAAAGCCGGGGGCGAATGTTGCGGCCAGGAGGATGAGAACCAGGATTACCGCCTGCAAGGCGGCCAGGATCAGCATCCGCCGCCGCTCGCTGATGAGAATCTCGCGGTTCAGCAGGCGCTGAAACGTGGTGCCGGCAGGGTCAGCGGGATCGGCCATCTCGATCTTTCGGGCGGCGGTGAACAGTGAGAGCGCAGTCATGGTCTCTTTAAGGCCGCGATCCTATCGACGCCGCCTATTTCTGCCGATGGCGGGAAGGTTTTCAGCCCGTTGTCTGGCGTCGGCGGCCGGCGGCGGATGCGCCATGGCGGGGGCGCTCGATGGGCCTTGTGGAGTGGGCCGACATAGGCTATGAACGCCCAATCGAGTTTCGGCCGGACGACTTGGCCTCGCCGCGCGCTACGCGTCGGACTGACGACCTTCTTCCTAAATCTCGATCACTCCGAGCCGGTTACGCAATTGCGTGGCCTATCTAAACACCGTACTTGAAAGAAGTTCTCCATGACGCAAGGAACCGTAAAGTGGTTCAACAGCCAAAAAGGCTTTGGCTTCATCCAGCCGGACGATGGCAGCAAGGATGTCTTCGTGCACATCAGCGCCGTTGAGCGCGCCGGACTCTACAGCCTCAACGAAGGACAAAAGGTTACTTTTGACCTGGTCGCAGACCGAAAGACGGGCAAGTCCTCGGCGGATAACCTGAAGGCCGCCTGATCGGCAAAGCCTGACAACATAGCGCCCTGACCACGGATGTACTGGCAGGGCTTATGTGGTTCGAAATCCCGCGTCCGGCTTGGCCCGTGCGCGGGCTTTTGTTTTTTGGGCGTTCGTTTGGCGGGAAGCGCACATACGCCCTAACCAGAAGCCCAAAGAGGTCGCCAAATCATGACCCTCCATAAATTCGTGATCGGGCAGGCTGTCGACTTCGACGGGAAGCTGCCATCGATGTCGAGGCCCAAGGGTCCTTTTGAAATCGTGAGCGTGTTGCCGGTCGAGGACGCCAGTTCGCTGACATACCGCGTCAAGAGCGAAGCCGAGCCTTTTTCGCGCGCCGCCAAAGAAAGCGACCTCGTCGCCGTCGACATCATGCCAAGCCAACGAGCGACGGCGCCGCTGCCAGCCGATCCCGTGTCTGGACGATGGTTGCCTCGGCCGGTCCGATCGCGGTGACGAGCTCGATGAATTTCAGTCCGGTCTGAACGATCGAATTGGGATCTGGGTCTCGTCCGTGGAGAGGAAATCGTAATGCGAGGCGCCGCGCAGCGCCGCTTCAAGCGCGCGGGGGCTAATGGGTCAGCTCGAATCGCGCGTTGACGGTCACGGTCAGCTTGTCCTCGCCCGCCTCGATCGGCGTCGGCGCGGAAGCGCCGGCCGCGAAAGCGCGCGAAAAGGCGATCGGCATTTGGCGGCCGGCCTCTTCCGTCAGCACCATCAGTCTGCCGATACTGGCGCCTCCTGCGTTCGCGTAGATCCCGGCCTTCCGCCTGGCGTCGGCGACGGCAAGCGGACGCGCCTTGTCGAGCAGCGCGCTCGGATCGTTGTGGCCAAAGCCGATGCCGTAAATTGTGTTGGCGCCGGCCGCGACCGCCTTGTCGAGAAGCTCGCCGAGATGCGAAATGTCGCGAAGCGTCACACTGACGTTGTTGCTCACGCTATAACCGGTGATCGCCGGCGGGCTCTGTTGGCCGAGTAAGGGCTGCGCGAAAATCGGCGAAATCGACATCTCTGAGGTCTGGATGTCGGCGGGAGCGACCCCCTCCGCCTTGATGAGCGACACGAGCGCGTTGGCCGCTGTTGCATTCGCCGCCATCGCCTCGCCCGCCGTTTTTTCCGTGTTCGTGACTCCAAGCGTCACTCGGGCGAAGTCAGGCGCGGCGCTGACGCTGCCTTCGCCGCTCACTTCGACCCAGCGATCGTTACCGGTGTCGCTCGAGCGCTCGAGCGCTTGAGCGGGCGGGATCGCGGCGAGCGTCGCCAGGAGAGTGATTAAAGCGAACCTTAGCCGCAACGTTTCCTCCAAAGCTTTGGCCATCTGTCGCGTATGTGGGGTCAGAAGGCAATCCGTCGGCGCAAGCGATACTTTCACTCGTTATCTGGCGAAAGAGCGCAATCGAAGCGCCTAGAACGAGGCCTCGCTGCGCGGCCCTTCGGCAACGAGCACCACTTTGCCAACGTGGCCTCCGCTCTCCACATAGGCGTGCGCCGCGCCGGCTTCGACCAGGGGAAAGGTCCTGTCGACGATCGGCTTGATTTTACCGGCTTCGATCCAAGGCCAGACGCGGGCTTCGACGGCCGCAGTCAGACGCGCCTTTTCGTCCGCCGAGCGCGGCCGCAGTGTGGATCCGGTGAGGACAAGCCGATCGCGCATCAGGCGCATGAGGTCGATTTCGGCTCTCGCTCCGCCTTGAGTGGCGATGAGGACATTGCGCCCGAGCGGCTTCAGGCAGGCCAGGTTCTTGGGCGTATAGGCCCCGCCGACCATGTCCAGAATGACGTCGGCTCCGCCTTCGGCTTTGATCCGCTCCTCGAAATCTTCCGCCTTGGAATTGATCGAGACGTCGGCGCCGAGTTTTAGCGCCGCTGCCGCCTTATCGGCGCCGCGACTGGTGGCGATCACTCTGGCGCCGGCCGCCTTGGCCATCTGGATCGCCATGACGCCGATGCCGGACGTGGCTCCGTGCACGACGAAGGTCTCGCCGGATTTGAGGGCTCCGATTTCCAACACATTCGCGAACACAGTGAAGGCGGTTTCCGGCAGGGCGCCGGCTTGCACCAGGCTTAGCCCCTTTGGAATGGGCAAGGCGTGCCGGGCGTCGACTCGGGAGTACCCCGCATAGCCGCCTCCGCCGAGAAGTGCGCAGACCGGGTCGCCGACCGACCACCGAGTGACGTTTTCGCCGACGGCCGCCACCTCTCCCGCAACTTCCAGCCCCAGCGTCTCCGGCGCGCCCGGCGGCGGGGCATAAAAGCCCATGCGCTGAATGATATCCGGGCGATTCACGCCGGCGGCCATCATGCGGATCAAGATTTCGCCAGGGCCTGGTTCGGGGGTTGGGATTTTCGCAGCCTTCAACGCGTCGGCTGCGCCCTTGCCCCCCTTGACAATTACGGCAATCATAGTGTCCGGGATCGAACTCACGCAGGCATTTCCCTTTACGCAGAAGTCCGCGGTTCCGCACTCGACCGATAGCGGAAGTCGCAATGGCTCGCCCCGCCCATGATCGTCCGGGTCCGCGTCAGCTTGATGCGCGGGTCGTAGCCCTCGCAGAACGCGCCGTCGCGGTTGCAGGACAGGATGTCGCCGATCTCGCCAAGCCCCATGTCGCGATAGGTCTCGGCGTAGCGGCAGCGCGTGACATTGAAGTCGAGCACGCCAGGCTTGTCGTCGATCAATTCGATCGTCAGCGCGTCGTCCTTCGTCCAGAGCGGCAGGATTGCCTTGAAGCTCTCGAGATCGGCTCCGCCGTCCGCGCGCGAGGCCATTTCCGCCCCCGCGTCGATCGCCGCGCGACGAACGGCGCGGCGCAGGATGTCGCGCGCCTTCTCTTCCCCTAACGCTTGGCGCATCTCGTCATAGATCGGCGCGATGATCGCCGCCTCGATTCTGCGACGCGCGAGAACGCCAAGCTCGCTGTCGCCGTTATTCGTGCGATCATTCATAAGCGAAACGTGCGCTCGGCGCTTGGCGTATGTCAAATTCCGGCCGCCGCCACTTGTCGCTTGACAGGCGCCAGGGGAGACGACGAGTTTGGCCGGCAGAGACGCAGCTCGCGCAATTGTGCGCCAAAGGAGGACAGACCCATGCCGATCGCTCGGATGGATCATTTCACCATCCTCACAACGAACGCCGAAAAGACGGTCGCCTTCTATAACGACGTTCTCGGGTTCACGTCCGGGCCGCGCCCGGCGTTCTCCTTCCCCGGCGCCTGGCTCTACAACGACGGCAAGGCGGTGCTGCATGTCGTGCAGAGACCGTCCATTCCCGAGGGCGGGGGCGTGCTCGATCATATTGCCTTCTGGGGCACGGACCCGTCAGCCTACGTGGCCAAGCTGAAGGCGCGCGGGATCAAATACGACTTGAGGCGGTTGCCCGAGAACGGTCATGCGGCGGGCCTATGGCAATTGTTCTTTTTCGACCCCAGCGGCGCGCGGGTCGAGATCGACTTCGCTGCGAGCGAGGCTGTCGACGGGCAGGGGTAAGCGAGGCTCACTCCCTCATTCTGAGGCGCCCGCGTCAGCGGGCCTCGAAGAATGATCCAGAGGGCGCCGTCGGTCCTGCAAGCTGGAGCGTCTTTCGAGACGCGCCTTCGGCGCTCCTCAAGACGAGGGGGAGGGCGGCGCGTGATACGTTGATCCTGTTCGCCACGGAGTTGATCGGTCTTACGTGCTTGCCATCACGTCTCGCCTGCCGCTAAGAGCCGCGACCGAAAGCGGGACAGTCTTTGCGCAACAATTCCATCGTTCAGATCGGCCAGGGGCCGCGTGCCGCCCGCTTCGGCCCTGCGCTGCCGCTCGCGCTCATCGCCGGGCCCTGCCAGCTCGAGAGCCGGGGCCATGGGCTCGAGATGGCTCAAGCGCTCAAGGAGATTGCGGCGCGGCGTTCCATCGGCCTCGTGTTCAAGTCGTCCTTCGATAAGGCCAACCGAACCTCAGGCTCCGCCAAGCGCGGGTTGGGGCTCAAAGCCGCGTTGCCGATCTTTGCCGAAATCCGCGAGACGCTGGGCTTGCCCGTCATCACCGACGTGCACGAGAGCAGCCAATGCGCGCCGGTTGCGCAAGCGGTCGACGCGTTGCAAATCCCGGCCTTCCTGTGCCGCCAGACGGATCTTCTGGTCGCGGCGGCCGAGACTGGGCGGCCGGTCAACGTCAAGAAGGGGCAGTTTCTCGCGCCCTGGGACATGAAGAACGTGGTCGCCAAGCTCGACGCGGCGGGTTTGGCCGACATCCTGGTGACGGAAAGGGGCGTGAGCTTCGGCTACAATACGCTCGTCTCCGACATGCGCGCGCTACCGATTCTCGCGCGCGAAACCGGCGCGCCGGTTATCTTCGACGCCACGCATTCGGTGCAACAGCCGGGAGGGCAGGGAACTTCCTCGGGCGGCGAGCGTGCGTTCGTAAGAGTGCTAGCGCGGGCGGCGGTGGCGGTCGGCGTCGCGGGCGTCTTCATCGAGACCCATCAGGACCCTGACCACGCGCCTTCGGATGGCCCCAACATGGTGCCATTGAAGGACTTCGAAGCGCTGGTCGTCGAACTGCAGGATTTCGACAGGCTCGCCAAGCGTCACGCCGACACTGTTTAGCGCGGGCTTGTCACCTGACGGTCGTGTGACTGATATATTTGGGAGGGCTGGCCCGAAGACGAGTCCGATGGACAAATATCTCTTCAGCTATGCAACCTGAGGGATCGCGCCGATCGCGGGCAGGCCGCGTTGTTCCTCTTGGCGAGATCCCGCGTCAGCCGCGACCGCGGTAGGGAGCGACGCCCTGATCGGGGATCCAGATTCCCTTTGGCGGCTTGCCGCTCTGCCAGAACACATCGATCGGCATGCCGCCGCGCGGAAACCAGTAGCCCCCGATCCTGAACCAGCGCGGCTTGAGCAATCCGACAAGGTCCTTGCCGATGCGCACCGTGCAATCCTCGTGGAACGCGCCGTGATTACGGAAGCTCTGGAGGTAGAGCTTCAGCGACTTCGACTCGATGATCCATGCGCCAGGCGCGTAGTCGATGACCAGATGCGCAAAATCGGGCTGCCCGGTCACCGGACACATCGACGTAAACTCGGGCGCGGTGAAGCGTGCGACATAATCCGTATCGGCCTGCGGATTGGGGAGGCGGTCGAGTGTCTTGGCGTCAGGCGCATCCGGGATGCGCGAGGGTCGTCCCAAATGGGCGAGGGGAGCTTGCGGTTTTTTCATAGCGTCCGTTTAGACCCGGAGCGCGCTGCGAAAAAGTGGGAACCGGCTTTTCGCAAAAAGGCGCGTGAGATCAAGAAAGTTGGGGTCCTCGGCGATTCGATCGAATTCCGAGGCCTCTCCCCGCTTTCACCGGCTGGGGCTATGAAATCTACTTCAGTTGGCCGCCGCTGAATTGGGACGAAACGTACCCGCTGAGCCGTACACAGACACCGTTGGACGCCTGGACGCCGGGAAAGCCGGCGACATTGCATTTCTTGGCGGCTTCCGCATGGGCCGGCTTGTCGGTGCGATGCTGCGACGGCAATTCCGCCGCGCGCGCAGCGCCCGCCGTGACGATGGTGGTCGCCAGGGCGAATGCGACGCATCGTTGAATGATCATAAGTTTACCACCGCTCGGTGTGTGCGACACTGTGGCGAATTAGAGCCGACTGAGTGCGCATAGACGCCATATTGGGCGGCTATGGGGCGAGGGGCAAGCGCCATTCAAGGCGGGCTTGCAACTCAGCGGGCAATCCGCGAGGAAGACACGGACTCAATCTGGGATCGCGGAAGGCATGGAGACGTCGCCTGCTTTTGCTCGCCCTTTTGCGCATCGCTCCGTAGGGCTTTTTTGGCTCGGGGGCTTCGCGCTGCTTGCGCTCGCCTTCTATGCGGCGATCGCGCTGCTGCAACCCATCGTCGCCGCGGTTGCTGGCGCCGCGGCGCTCGCGCTCTTGCGCTCAGCGCGAGCCGAGCGCCCGTTTAGCCCGGCGCTCATCGCGTTCGATGCCGTGGCCTTCGCGATCTTCGCGATTCAGCGCAACGACTCGATCGGCTTCTGGCAATTGCCTGGCCCGTGGGCGGACGTGCCCCGGTTCGACATCGCCGGCGCAGCGATCGCTTTGACCATCTATAGCGGTGGTTCGATCCTGGCGCTCATCGGCGGCTTTCGCGGGCTTCGGCTCATCGAAGCGCTGGGCCTGATCGCGGTCCCATTCCTGTTCAACCTGCTGCTTGCCATCGGCGCCGACTGGCACATGGCCGAACTCGGCGCCATCGTGACAGGGCACGCCAACCTGCACTTTCCAGGGCAAGTCGCCATTGGACGCGCGCTGACCCTGTGGTTCATCGGCGAGGCGATCTTGATTCTGATCAGCCTGGTCAGCGTCAACCGGCTGCCCCGCTCGATCCGCACGCATGCGCTGTTTGCGCTCAGCGGCGCGGTCGCGGCCGCAACGCCTTTGTTCGCCAACGCGGCGCAATGGGTTGCTCAGCCATTCCTGGCGATCTTTTTCTCAAGCCTATGCGCGGCGCTGGCTCAAGCTGGCTTATGGGCGATCGTCTATCTTCTGACCGGCGTCGCTCTCGATTGGCTGGCCGGCCGCCCGCCGCGCTTCGAGGTGGTCTGGGAGCATTGGCGGACTGGCTTCATCAAGGGCGCGATCTACGGCGCGCTGTTCATGGGCCTGATTCTCATCGCAGCGCTAATCCTGCGCGCGCCCGGCGCGGCGGCGATCCTTGACGGCGGCGCGCTGCTCGTTGGTCCGCTCATCGGCGCGCTCCTTTTTCCGCTCGGGCAAACAATTGTCGGCAGCGCCGATGGGACGGCTCCTTTCTTCGGCCGGCTGAGCGCTGCCTATCGCGACCCGCGAGGACCCGTGCGCGGGCTTGTCGTCGGGCTCGGCCTCGCACTCGCCTATCGCGCGAATCTCGCGGCCTACGATGGCGGCGCGCGCTTTCTCATGATGGCTGCGATAGGCGCGCTCGCTTATGGCGGCGTCGACTTGGCTTTCGGTGTGTGGAGCGTGATCCGCGGCGAGCGGCAAAAGCTGCCAAACTGGCGACTCTATGCGCTTGGCGTTCTGCTTGGCGGCTTGGTAGCGGGCGCGCTTGGCTGGTATTTCGACACGCCCCAGCTGCACGTGGTGATCGACAAGTTCTGGGCCTATGCCGACGTCAATTATCGGCTCGACGGCCGCAAGCTCGGCGACTTCACGACCTATCCGATCTTCAACAAATACGGATCGATCAACCTTGGCGAGGTCGCCGGCGGGGTGAGGCTGTTCTGGACCGAGTTGGTGGCCGGCGTGATCAACTGGTCGCTCGCCGCGCCGCTGTTCTCGATCAATTACGTGCTACTCGATGCGGCGCTGCGGCGAAGCCTGCGCCCGATCAAGACGCTGCTCAGCCCCGCGGGCGTCGAGGGCCTGGTGGAGCAGGGCGTGCGCGTGTTGCGCTGGGGCCTGTGGATGGCCCCGGTCATCAACTCGTTCCTGCGCCAGTCGCCGGATCCGACCTGGTACAATCAGGACGGAGCGATCCGCACCGGCGTCGCGATCGGCGCGAATGCGACGCAGAGCCCTGCGGACTTCCGCCAATTCAGCCTCGCCATGTTCACGGGCCTTCTTGCCTATGACTGGCTGCGCATCCTCATCTGGTTCGACCATATGGGGCTCAGGGTCGCGACGCTGGTCAATCTGTCGTTCCTCGGCGGCGACCGCGCCGATGAAGCGGCGGCGCGGTTCGTCGGCCATCATGGCCGCACGCGCGCGATTCCTGACGGCATCCGCCGCTTTGGCACTTGGGCGCCGCTGCTCATTCCGTTTTACATTCCGCGCGGCCCCGAGTGGGACAAGGCCTGGACCGGGGCGGAGACCCTCGCGCGCGGCGGCGCGCCCATGCCCGACGCGGTCAAGACCCTGGCCTTCGCCTATGCCGCCTCGGGCGCCGCGATCGCCGCGGCCTCGGTCGCCGCATTTCTTAAGGAGCGGGCCAAGACTGGGCCCACGGCGCCATGGCTCAACGGGGCGCCGCTCGAACTCGCGCGGCGCCCTGAACGCTATGCCTTCAACAATGGCTCGGTCGGCCTGGAGATTCAACGTGACGGGAGGGGCGCGGCGTTCGTGATGGGCGCGGAGCGTGGCGGCTTCCCCATCGACCTCTTTCGCCGGCCGCTCGATCCTTACCAGGCGCGCGGCCATTTCTTCTATGTGAGCGAGGAGGACGAGGCGCCCTGGTCGATCGGCTTTGAACCGGCGCGGCGCACGGGCGACTATCGGATCGAGGAACCAGGCTTCAACCGTCTCGCGATCGTCAACGCGCTGAACGGGATCGAAGCGCGCATGGAGATCGCGCCCGATCCCGAGGGCGCCATCTTGAGCTGGCGGACCAGGCTTGAAAACAAATCAGGTCGACATCGGCGACTGCGTCTCACGAGCTTCTGCGAGATCGCCGGCCACGAAACCGGCGCTTACGCAAAAGATCTCGATTTCGCTGGCATGCATGTCGAGACAATGTTCGTGCGTCCTCTCAACGCCATTCTCGCGCGCAACCGGCTTTTGCGCTCGGCGCGGTCCGATCGCGGCGAAACGGCGTTCTTCGCGGTCAAGCCGGGCGCGGGCGCCGAGCTTGTCGGCTACGAGGATTCGCGCATCCGCTTCATCGGCGAGGGCTCGCTCATAAAGCCAACTGGCTGCGAGCGGTGGCGCTGGCGCAAGCTCGACGACGAAGGCAAGCTCTGGCCCTTCGATCCCGCTGCGAGCTTCACGCTTGAGTCGATGCTTGCTCCCGGCGAGACGGTGGAGGCAGAGTTCATCGTCGGCCGCTCCGACAACCCGGTGTGGGCCGGAGAATTGATTGCAACGCGTCTCGGTCTCCCCCCTCTTCCAGAGCCGGAGCTGCAAAAACGCCTGTACGAAACGCGCGCCGTCGAGCCGTCGCCAGCCCTGCCGTCGCGCTGGCCGTTTGCTTTCTCGGCGGATGGCAAAGCGCTGAGCCTGACCCATCGCACGCCCCGACCGTGGGCGCACGTGATGGCGAACGAAATCGGCATGGCGACGATGGTCTCCAACGACGGTGAGATTTTCTCCGCCTTCGGCAACGCGCGCCAGAACGGCCTCTCGGCCTTTCGTTTTGACAGCGTGACCGCTGTGCAGCCAGCGCAGATCATCTACCTGCGCGACCTCGAAAGCGGCGACACTGATGCGCCGAGCTTCACGCCCTTTCAGCACGGCGACGCCACTCACAGTGCAGTCTATGAGCCAGGGGTCGCGACGTTCACAATGATGCGCGGCGATGTCGAGACGGAATATGTCGTCTTCGTGCCGCCGAACTATCCAGGCGACATGCGCCTCCTCACGGTGCGCAATCGCGGGGCAAATCCGAAGCGCCTGCGCATCGCGCCCTTTTTCGATCTCGCGCTCGAAGACAGTCCCAACGCGAGCGTCGACAAGATCATCGACGAGACGGCTGGCTCGACGCTTCTCTTCAACAACCCCAGCAATGATTTTGTGCGCGGAGTAGCCTTCGCCGCGACGAGCCTCGAGGGACCGACGACCGAGACCATTCGCGCGCGATTCTTCGGCGGGCCGGGACGGAATATCCTCACCCCCGCGATGGTCGAGACCGGCGTCAGCGACGGCGCCGCGCGCGACGACGGGCGGCGAGTGGCCGCCTTCTGCAGCGAGATCGTCTTGGCCCCTGGAGGCGAAACAAAGATTGCGATCGCCTTCGGTGAGGCCGCGACCCGGGAGGAAGCGCTCGCCGCGGCGGCGCGCATCGGAGTGGCCAGCGCGCAGGGCGAACTTGCGGCGACGCGCGCCTCCTGGGCCGAGCGGCTGGCCAAGGTCGAAATCCGCACCAACCGGCCTGACTTCGACCGGCTGGTCAACACCTGGCTTCCCTATCAGCTTTACGCTTCGCGGCTGTTCGGTCGCGTTGGCCCGAATCAGCTCGGCGGAGCGACGGGTTATCGCGACCAGTTGCAGGACGTGCTGCCGCTCACGCTCCTCGAGCCTCGCCTCACGCGAGCGCAGATCGTGCTGCATGCGAGCCAGCAATTCCGCGAGGGCGATGTGCTCAAGTGGTGGCATCGCGCGCCCGGCGGCGGCACCGGCCTCGGCCAGCGGACCAAGGCGAGCGACCCGCATTTGTGGCTGCCTTACGTGCTGGCCCGTTACGTGCGCGAGAGCGGCGACCGAACCGTGCTCGACGAGGTTACTCCCTTCCTGGAGGCCGAGGCCGTGCCTGCGCACGAGGACACCTGGATCGTCATCCCGCGCGTCTCACGCGAGAGCGCGACTGTCTATGAGCACGCGCGCCTGGCGATTGCCTTCACCCTCCAGCACCTGGGCGCGAACGGCCTGCCGCTGCTGCGCGCCGGCGACTGGAACGACGGCATCGACGCGCTCGGCCGACGTGAAATCGGGACCAGCGTCTGGATGGGATTTTTCTTTCCAACGTGCTCGACGGCTTCGTCGATCTGGCGCGGCTCAAGGGCGACGAAGCTTTCGCAACGCGCTGCGAGCAGGAGTTCGCCGCGCAGCGGAAGGCGCTCGAAGTTGGCTGGATGGGCGACCATTACGCGCTCGACTTCGCAGACGACGGACGGGAGGTCGGCGAACGCAACGCGATGGCGAACGGCTGGGCCGCCTATTCCGGCGCCTGCGACGACGAGCGCGCACTCGCCGCGATTGAGGGCGGCCTGAAGGGGATCGAGCGCCCGAACCGGGTGCTGCTGCTCGAGCAGCCGTTCTACGAGCATTCGCAGCCTTACCCGGGACGGATTGCGGACTATCCGCCGGGGGTGCGTGAGAATGGCGGCCAGTACAGCCACGGCGCGACATGGATTGTCGACGGGTTCATGCGGCTTGCGGTGTCCGCCCGCGCCAAGGGCGACCGCGAGCTGGCCGCCCGCCTCAGCGCGCGCGCTTTCGAGATTTACGAAAAGATCTCGCCCCTGAAAAAGACTGACCCCGAAACCCTGGCTGTCTACGGCCTCATTCCGACCCAGCAGCCGGCTGATATCTATGACGGTTGGGGCCACGGCGGACGAGGGGGCTGGTCATGGTACACCGGCTCCGCCGCCCGAATGGTGTCGGCGGCCTACGCCCTTCTGGGGATCGAGCAGCGGGAGGGCAAGGTCGTGCTGCGCGACGATCTGTTCGAGGCCAAAGGGGATCTTAAGGTCCAGTCCCTGCGCGTTGGCGAAGCGACCTGGACTGCGGAAACGAAGCCCTGAGCGGTTGCTCTGGCCGGCCGGAGTTTGCAATCGTTCAACTGTGGCGCCCCGTCTAGCCCGACTTTCGTCCTAAAATCGGCCTGAAAATGCCCGCGCCGTTGCGGCGCAGCGCAGTTTCTGGCAAGAGGCGCCACCAACGAGCCGCGGGAGAGCGTCCGCGGCCTTGCAATGGGGCTTTCGCGCATGCTTTTGGGCTTGATTATCGTTTGTGGACTGCTCTCGATCGTCTACGGCGTCTACACGGTTAATAGCCTGATGGCGGCGGACGCCGGCACCGCGAGGATGCAGGAGATTTCCGGCGCGGTGGCGGAAGGGGCGCAAGCCTATCTGCGGCGCCAATACATGACCATCGCCGGCGTTGGCGTCGTGGTGTTCATCGTCCTTGGGCTTCTGCTGTCGTGGACCGTGGCGATCGGGTTCGCGGTTGGCGCCATCCTGTCCGGCGCTGCTGGCTTCATCGGCATGAACGTCTCGGTGCGCGCCAATGTGCGCACCGCGCAGGCGGCGACGAAATCGCTCGCCGGCGGTCTCGATATCGCCTTTCGCTCTGGCGCGGTGACCGGTCTGCTCGTTGCCGGGCTCGCGCTTCTCGGCGTGGCCGGTTACTTTGGCTTTCTCACCGGCGTTCTTGGCCATGGCGTCGCGGACCGGGAGACGATCGACGCGCTGGTCGCACTCGGCTTCGGCGCGTCGCTGATCTCGATCTTCGCTCGCCTTGGCGGCGGCATCTTCACCAAGGGCGCTGACGTCGGCGCCGACCTCGTCGGCAAGGTAGAGGCGGGCATTCCTGAGGACGACCCTCGCAACCCTGCAACCATTGCCGACAACGTGGGCGACAACGTTGGCGATTGCGCCGGCATGGCCGCCGACCTGTTTGAGACCTATGCGGTGACGGTCGTGGCGACGATGGTGCTGGCCTCGATCTTCTTCGAGAACACGCCGGCGCTCATTCCGACGATGATGTATCCGCTCGCGATCTGCGCCGCCTGCATCGTCACCTCGATCATCGGCACCTTCTTCGTCAAGCTCGGCGCCAACGGCTCGATCATGGGCGCGCTTTACAAGGGTCTTATCGCCACGGGGGTTCTATCGATCATCGGCCTCGCCCTTGCGACGAGCTATGTTGTTGGCTGGGGCGATATCGGCACGGTCGCCGGCAAGGTCGTCACAGGGAAGAGCCTCTTCGTCTGTGGCCTGGTCGGGCTCGTGGTCACGGGCCTCATCGTCGTGATCACCGAGTACTACACGGGTACGGGCAAACGCCCCGTCGTGTCGATTGCGCAGGCTTCCGTCACCGGCCACGGCACCAACGTGATCCAGGGCCTCGCGGTCTCGCTCGAATCGACAGCGCTTCCGGCGCTTGTGATCGTCGCGGGCATCGTCTCGACCTACCAGCTCGCCGGCCTCTTCGGCACCGCGATCGCCGTCACGACCATGCTTGGCCTCGCCGGCATGATCGTCGCGCTCGACGCCTTCGGCCCGGTCACCGACAACGCCGGCGGCATCGCGGAAATGGCGGGGTTGCCCAAGGAAGTGCGTCAATCGACCGACGCGCTCGATGCGGTCGGCAACACAACGAAAGCGGTCACCAAAGGCTACGCGATCGGTTCGGCGGGCTTGGGCGCGCTTGTGCTGTTCGCCTGCTATACGAATGACATTCGGCACTTCACCGAAATTGGCGCGCCCTACTTCAAGGACATTGGCGCGGTCTCATTCGACCTTTCCAACCCATACGTGGTCGCAGGGCTCATATTCGGCGGCATGATCCCCTATCTGTTCGGCGGCATCGCGATGACTGCAGTTGGACGCGCCGCGGGCGCGGTGGTGCTCGAAGTGCGCAGGCAGTTCAAGGAAATGCCGGGCATCATGAACGGCACGCAGCGTCCTGACTACGGACGCGCCGTTGATCTGCTGACGCGCGCCGCGATTCGGGAAATGATTATTCCATCGCTGCTGCCGGTGCTGGCGCCGTTCGTCGTCTATTTTGGCGCGCTGTGGATCTCGGGTTCGAAGGCGTCGGCCTTCGCCGCGCTTGGCGCCTCGCTGCTCGGCGTGATCGTCAACGGTCTCTTCGTCGCCATCTCGATGACCTCGGGCGGCGGCGCGTGGGACAACGCCAAGAAGAGCTTCGAGGACGGGTTCGTCGACAAGGACGGAAACAAGTGGATGAAGGGCTCCGAGCCGCATAAGGCGGCCGTCACCGGCGACACGGTCGGCGACCCCTACAAGGACACCGCCGGCCCGGCAGTGAATCCGGCGATCAAGATCACCAACATCGTCGCGCTGCTGCTGCTGGCGATCCTGGCGAAGTAAGGTAGAGCGCCGGGCAGGGTGGCGTCACTTGGCTTCCTTTTGCACGGGCTTTCGGATTCCGGCGCGATAGTCCGAAGGATCGCGGCCATAGGCCTTGCGGAAAGCGCGCAGAAAACTGCTTGCGTTCATGTATCCGACCGCACGTGCAATCTGGTCGACAGCAAGTTTGCCAGCTTGCATCAGGGTCGCAGCGTGTCGCATCCGAAGCTGCCTCAGCACGGTCATTGGCGAACTGCCAAACGTCTCATTGAAGCGCGCCATGAAAGCTGAGCGGCTCAGGCCTGACGTCTGCGACAAGGTCTGTATTGAGTGAGGCGCGCCGGGTCGCGCAACCATGTCGGCAAAGGCACGCGCAATCCGGGGATCGCCCAAGATCGAGAAGCGCTCGACCCACAGCTCGGTTGAGCTCAACGAGCGCCGCAGGATGGTTACCAGAACCTGCTTCATCAGAGCGGCCGTCATCGCGCCGCTGCCGACCTCCTGCGCAACGAGCTCGGCAAGCGCGGATTTCAATTGACGGTCGAGGCGGTCCTGTTCGTTGAACATCTCGACAATAGGCGAATGCAAGTTCGCGAAGAGATCGATCGAAGCGCCATAAGACGCCCGAAAGTAGCCGCAGATCAGGATGGTTTTCGGCTCCGTGTCGCCTGCAACGAATTGGCGCAGTTCAGCGGGGCCAAACTCATCGAACTCGACCAGTGTGTGGCCGTCAGCCGGTCCGCTTCCTCCATCCGCTTCGATAGAGAGGGGCTTTCCCGGCGGGGTGATAAATAGGGTGTGCGGCGAAATCCGGATCGGCGCGTCTCCGGCGACCACGGCCCTTCCCGCGCCGATCAGGTTGTAATGGATCCCTGGCATCGCCATGGCTGGCAGGCGCAGACGCCAGCCCGGGCTTACGAGACACTCGGCGAGTTGGACGAAACTGACTTCCAGAGTCGTCATGAGGCGATCCAGATCGGCCGGCGGCATTCGCAGAATTGGACGGTTGGTCACGCTGAATCGTTCCTGCCTCCGACAGACCTAAACAGGTTTCATTTGAAGGGCCAACGGAACAGGGTTCGCCCTAACCTAGCCCTCGCATCCGAAGAATTGGATGATCGGTCACTTCTTTCGGATTTCAGGTTCGGAAAGCTGGCTTAAAGTCGTCCTCGCCCGGGTCGCGGAAATGCAGCGGACGTGGGTCTCGCAAATCGGTTCACCCGCTCGCGGCGCGGGCGATTCGGGGGAAAAATGAAGCGCACTCTCGAGGGTGTCCTCGCGTTGATCGCCGTCGCCATGGCCCCCGCTGTCCAGGCGCAATCGCCCACGCAAAGCGGGCCAGCAGAGAAACCGCTTCCCGCCTGGCAAGATACAAACACGGCACCCTCGAGCGGCCATCAGCTCCCACAATATACGAGCAACGGCGACCTCATGTTGCCGGCGAATTGGCGTTCATGGATCTATCTTGGATCGCCGCTCACGCCAGACGGGCTCAACGACGGCAAGGAGGGCTTCCCCGAGTTTCACAATGTCTACATCGAGCCGGGGTCGTTTGATATTTACAAGAAGACCGGAGAATTTCCGGACGGAACCATACTGTTCAAGGAGTTGCAGAGGACGCTCAAGCCTGGCGATCACCCGGATGGTTCGCAAGATCAGCCATCAGGCCGCGGCTATTTCCCGGGCGCGTACAATGGCGCCGACGTAACGGTGAAGGACAGTAAAAAATACGCGGCGACGGGCGGTTGGGGGTATTTCAACTTCCATCATTACGAGCCAAAGGCAAAAACCGCGTCCGCGCGTCCGCAATCGGAATGCGCTTACTGCCATCAGGCGAGTGCCAAGAAAGATGAGGTTTGGACCCAGTTCTATCCGATGTTGGACCGATGACGCTTCGGTCGACGCCACGCTTAAACGAAGGGGCCGTCAGGTGAGGATTGCTGGTTTCGCATGGGCCGCGTCATTCGCGGTCGCGACTGTCACGCTCGCGTCTTTTCTTTCGGGCGCATTGGGCCAATCGCAGACGGCGCCCGCCAGTCAGCCAGTGGCTCCTCCTGTCGATGCTGCTGGGAATCTGCACGTTCCCGCCGATTACCAGCTCGCCTATGAGTATCTGGGCTCTTGGGCGGTCGCTGATGAGAGCGGCAAAGGCTCCAAGGACCTTCACGACGTTTATGCGTCGCCGGGCACGATCGCGGCGTTTCGGAAAACGGGCCAATTCCCAGACGGCGCGACGCTTGTCAAGGAAGTCTTCGCCGCCGCCACCGCTCCTATGACAACGGGGACGGTGAGCCGTGCAGATCAACTCAAGGGCTGGTTTGTCATGGTGAAGGACAGAAAAAACGGCCACCCGGGCAACAAGCTCTGGGGTGATGGCTGGGGCTGGTCATGGTTCGACGCAGGCAAACCGCTTAAAACGACCTCGACGGACTACAAGACCGATTGCCAGCCGTGTCACATTCCCGCGCAAGCCACGGATTGGATCTACAGTCAGGGTTATGCGCCCCTTCGGCGATAGGCCGGCCTATCGATAGCCGAGATCCGGTTCCGGACGCGGATCATGAGCATTCGAAGAGATCGCAGTTCTCGAATTGGCGGCCAGCGTCAGCGGCTCTTGACGTCCTGAGTCCGCCGCTGATTACACGCCTCGTTATGAATCATCTTTGCCTGCCTTCGAGCTAACGACCTGTACAGCGCGGCAAAGACTTCGGTCAGGAGATTTGGCAGCCGCCGCCGCTGGCTTCAGCTGAACTTGAACAGTCCGCCCATGATATTCTTGAGGAAGTCGGGCTCCGAGCCGCCGGTCGGCGTCGTACGGCTCACAAAGTCGAACACCTTGCCGTCCTTTAAACCGTAATTCGCGATGCGATCGACCTTACCGCCCTTGTCGAAGTAAACCGCAAGGACATGCTGATCGGTCATCTTCTCCGGCATGAACGCTAACGTGTGCTGCATTTTCTGGCCGATATAATACCAGGCGTCGCCGCCGACCGTTGAGGTGGTCGAGGGCGTGCCGAGCAACGAGAGCGCCTCGGGCTTGGTCGTCGCGCCAACCTTGATTTGCGACACCGTGTCCTGGTCGACCTGGTAGCCGCGGTCGAAGTCGCCCTCGTAGCCAAGGCAGCCGCTGACCATCAGCGCCGCGCAGAGGGCCAATCCCAACGTTGCTCGGCGATGGATTTTCGGCGCCATTGGCATTCCGTCTCTCTTGACCAGTTCTTCGCCTTGCCAGACCGGGCGCGGATGCCTAACTCATCAACCCTGACCAGAGCAAGGCGCAAGCCGCCGTTCAGCAGGACATCGAGATGATCTTGGCTCAATGGCGCGCGCGGCGCGCCAGCAAAACACTCATCGAGCAGATTCTGGGCGAGATCGTGGCTGCGGCGCGCCGCCCAGAGCTCTACGAGGCGCTGGCGGCTCCCGACCGGATCGACGGCCGGTTCGAGCTTTTGACGCTGCACGCCGGGCTCGTCTTGCGTCGGTTGGCGGCGCTGGGCGGCGTCGCGGACGCGATCGCCCAGGATCTGGTGGATAGCCTGTTCGCCCATTTCGACGATACGCTGCGCGAGATCGGGCACTCGGATATTGGCGTGGCGAAGCGCTTGAAGAAGATGGGAAGCGCCTTCTACGGCCGCAACGCTGCTTATGCGGCTGCGCTCGACGATTCCTCGCCCGACGAGCTCGCCGGGGCGCTTGGCCGGAATGTTTACGGCGCAACGGGGGGTGAGGTCGAGCCGAAAGCAGAAGCGCTGGCCCGCCATATTGCTTCACTCGACGCCGCCTTGACGACGATCCCGATTGAGGCCTTCACGGCTGGCCATTTTCGCTTCCCGCTCGGCTCGATCGCCGCCGAGGCGCCTCATGACTGAGGAGAGGCTCTTCTCTCGTCTCGTGCGGGTCGACGCTGTTCCTCGCGAAGGTCAAGCTGTCACGATTGAGGCCAGTCCCGCCGAGAGGAAAGAACTCGCGTCGTTCTATCGGCTTCCTGCCGTCGCAGCCTTGACGGCGACGTTGCACGTCGACCCCTGGGGCAAGGGCGGGGCGCGCGTTACCGGCGCCGTCCATGGGGAGCTCACTCAAATCTGCGTCGTTTCGCTTGAGGCGTTTCCGGCGACTGTCGACGAGGACGTGGACGTGCGGTTCGCGCCACAGACAGGGGCAAATTCAAAATCCACGGCGACCGAGGACACACAGACGTTTTCGCTCTCCGATGAAGACGAGCCAGATCCCATTATCGCGGGAAAAATCGATCTTGGGGTCCTCACGGCGGAGTTCTTCGCGCTCGGCCTCGATCCTTATCCGCGTAAGCCCGACGCGGTCTTAGACGAGGAGCGCACGAATACGGAGCCAATCGCCTCGCCATTTGCGGCGCTGGCCCGTCGGGACAAAGCGGGATCGGATTAGAGCAAGAATGTTGCGAGCTGATGGCAAGCTAACGGCATTGCATAAAATCTAGCCACAAGTTAACATTCGTCCCGCGGGGCTCGACCAAGCTCCGAATCAAGCTTTGCGCAACTCAAAAATCGGGTGAGCGCACGGCGACGAGGGAGGGACGCTATGGATCTCATTACTGCATTGGCGGTCAGTATCGGCGTGCTCGGCGGCATCGCGACATTTGTCCTCTTGTCGCCGTTCGGGATGGGCATGCAAATCTGGGTTGCGTTCATCGCCTGGGCGACATTCTATCATTGCGGCGGCAAGGAAGCCGGACTTACCAAGGCGCTCACGAACAATATATTCGGCGCCATCATGGCCTTGATCGCGTTGCTCCTCGTCACCCAGGTTCCGCTTGGCGGCGCGCTCGGCGTTCCGCTCTGGGCGGGAATATGCGTCCTGATCACGGTTTTCATTCTCGTGTACGCGGCTAAGGCGCCGGCGCTGAGCGACATTCCGGCAGGCGTTCTCGGATACGCAGCTGTCGCCGGTCTCGCCTTGACGGGCAACAAGCTTGGCGCGGTCACCTCGGCCTCGCTCGAGAACCCATTCGTTGTTGGCGTGATCTCCTTGATCATCGGCGCGGTGCTCGGTTACATTTCCCAGAAGATCGCCCTCGCGCTGGTCAAGGAATAGCTGGCCGAACGGCGAAGGCCGGGAGGTTCGTCGATTCGCGGGCGAGGCAGGCCCGCGAGCCAGCGACCCAGCGAATTGTCGACGCCCCGCGGGCCTTCGGTAAGGCGCCTTTCTTCCGCCAAAAGAATCCCTGCGCAGCGAGCCTGTCGCTGCTTTTCTTCGCGGCCGGCGAGCATCGAATTGGCTGCAACGGCTTTAAAAGCCGGTGCGGTCCAGGTCAGTTCTCTTCGCTGACATTAGGCTATTGGACGATGTCCCGGGCGGCCGAATAGAACTGTTGCGGGCCGCAGCCGAACACGAGTTTCTTGCGTTGCCTTGCACGGCGGAGCCGCTATTGTCGCGCCGCGCCGCGCCGTCCGGGCAACGCGCTCGACGTGGTCGGACGAGGGAATGGCAGGCGACGTTCGCATAGCGCTGGACGCGATGGGAGGCGATCATGGGCCAACGCTCGTCCTGTCCGCCGCCGCCCTAGCGCTTGAGCGCCTTCCAGACGCTGAGTTTCTTTTCTATGGCGAGCAGGGCGTGATCGGGCCCATCCTCGAGCGTCATCCTAAGTTGGCCGCCAAGTCGCGCGTTTTTCATACCGACGTCGCGGTCAAGATGAGCGACAAGCCAAGCCAGGCCCTGCGTACCGGAAGGCGCGTCTCGTCGATGTGGCAAGCGATCGAAGCGGTAAAGTCGGGCGCGGCCGATTGCGCGGTCTCCGCCGGCAACACCGGCGCCTTGATGGCGATGGCCAAGTTCTGCCTGCACACGATGGCGCCGATCGAGCGGCCTGCGATCGCGGCGATATGGCCGACGTTGCGTGGCGAATTGATCGTGCTCGACGTCGGCGCGACCATTGGCGGCGATGCGCAGCATCTCGTCGATCTAGCGGTGATGGGCGCGGCGATGGCGCGGATTGTATTCCACATCGATTCTCCCACCGTGGGCCTCCTCAATGTCGGGACCGAAGAGATCAAGGGCGTGGAGGAGGTGAAGGCGGCAGGGCGCGTTTTACGCGAGGCCAGGCTGCCCAACATGCACTATCATGGCTTCGTTGAAGGCGACGATCTGGGCAAGGGCGCAGTCGACGTTTTTGTCACCGAAGGCTTCACCGGCAACATCGCGCTCAAGACCGCCGAGGGCACCGCACGGCAGCTCGGTCAGTATATGCGCGAGGCTGTGAGCTACGATCTCATGTCGCGCATAGGCTTCCTGTTCGCCCGCAAGGCGATGGCCGCGATGCGCGCGAAAATAAACCCGCGAGCCAGCGGCGGCGTGTTTCTGGGGCTTGACGGCGTCGTCATCAAGGCTCATGGCGGCGCTGACGCCGAGAGCTACGCCGGCGCCGTGGAATTAGCGTATGGCATGGTCCGTCAAGAATTGCTGGGCAAGATTCGGGAAATGATCGCCCACGCCAACGGTTTCCGTCCCATGTCGGCGCGGTTGCGCGCTGCCCAGCCTTGACTTGGGAAAATCCCGTTCATGAGCCTTGCATCCCCTCCGCCAGTCGACCGTCGCGCACGACGTCCCGAACAGGAAGCCTCCCGTGGCCGCGCACCGGGCTTGATCCGCGTCTGCGTGCGCGGTTCTGGCTCTGCGCTACCCGCGCGCGTCGTCTCGAACGCTGAGTTGGCGACGACGGTCGACACGTCGGATGAATGGATCGTGCAGCGCACCGGCATCCGCCAGCGTTATGTCGCCGGGCCCGACGAAACCACATCCTCACTGGCGGTTCATGCGGCCCAGGCGGCGTTGCGGAGCGCCGGCCTTGCGGCGGGCGACATTGACCTCGTCATTGTCGCCACGTCGACGCCGGACTACACGTTTCCCGCGGTCGCTACTCAGGTTCAGGCCGCTCTTGGGATCGTCGAGGGGGCTGCTTTCGATCTGCAGGCTGTCTGCAGCGGCTTCGTCTACGCCGTCGTGACCGCAGACAAGTTTCTGCGTTCCGGCTCGAATAAACGCGCGCTTGTGATCGGCGCAGAGACTTTCTCGCGCCTCCTGGATTGGCACGACCGCACGACCTGCGTCCTGTTCGGCGACGGGGCGGGAGCGATCGTGCTCGAGGCGCGCGACAGCGACGGCCGGCTTGCCTCGCCGGGCGTGATTGCCTCGCGCTTGCGCGCGGACGGCCGGCATCGCGACAAGCTCTACGTCGACGGCGGTCCCTCGACCACCGGGACGGTTGGCCATTTGCGGATGGAAGGCAAAGAAGTGTTCCGCCACGCGGTCGGCATGGTGACCGACGTGATCCAGGGATGCTTCGCCGACGCCGGCGTCACGGCTGACGAGATCGACTGGTTCGTGCCCCATCAGGCCAATCGCCGCATCATCGATGCTTCCGCAGACAAGCTCGGCATTGCCCGCGACAAGGTCATCGTCACCGTCGACCAGCACGGCAACACGTCCGCCGCCTCGATCCCGCTCGCGCTCGACGTCGGGGTCAAGGACGGGCGCATCAAGCCCGGCGATCTGGTGATGATCGAAGCGATGGGCGGTGGTTTCACCTGGGGCGCGGCGCTGATTTGCTGGTGAAGCGTCCTGCCGTTAGGAGCCGACTGGGCCCTAGTTCCTTTTTTACCGGCGCGCCCCAATGTTTTCAGTAGGTTATCACCCGGTTTAGTTCCGCGCCTTAAAAATCGCGCGTGAGCCTTGGCGTCTCCAGCCGTATTAATAGCACAAATATTATGTTATATTAGCCAACGGCTTTACCAATGGCGGTATACGCTCCGGAGGCGCCGGGGAGCTGGGAAGCTCGGACGACCGCGGACGCCGCCGCCGTTCAGTTGGCGGGAAGGCGCCGCCTCCTGGAATCGACCAACCGCACGACCCCGCTTGGCCGCCCACAGACAGGCAGGTCTTCCCGGTGAATCTTAACCTGGCCTGCTCTGATGGGGGAAAAATCAGCGGTCTTTTGGGGCGCGGACGGCCTATTCGAACGCGAAAATGCGCTTCCAGTCGTTTTTCATGCTGACGACGATCCAGCCGTCTTTCATCGCCAAGTCGTAGAGACTTTGGGGAAAGGTCCCGATCTTCGAATTGGGCAGACCCTCGGCTGGCCCATAGGCGTATTCACGCACGCCGTCGTCATGGAGAACCAGCATCCCGAGTCTCGCGCCCGGCCCCGCCGTTGTATATTGCAGCATCTGTTGGTCACCCGGGGTATTGCCGAAAGCGAAATGGGGCCTACGGCCGATCACGAGATGGATGCCCTCGGGTTTGCCGGCCTTGTCGTCGTCGAGGAGGAGCTTGGGTTCCCGTTTGAGGACGGGCTCGCCGTCAGCCCCCGGCTCGAAGCCGAGCCCGAACATGGTTCCGACCACCTGCTCGACGGGAATCCCGTAGATCGGCTCGGCGTAGGCGCGCACGAAATCCTGGCCGCCACCGGTGACGATGTAAGTGCGGTAGCCGTTGGCGCGCAAATACTTGAGCAGCTCTATCTGCGGCTGATAGACGAGCTCGGTGAACGGCCGCTTCCAGCGCGGATCGCGCGCCTTCTTGATCCAGGCGGCGACCTCGTCGCGGTAGGTCTCGACGTCCATGCCTGTCAGGGTCGCGCCTACGACGGAAAGAAGCGCTTCCATCGAGAGGCTCGCGATCACCTCGCGGTCGCCTGAGAGAACGGCCTTGAACGCCGGCTCATCTGCAAGCTCGGGTCTTTCCTTCACAACCTGCGGCACACGGTCGAAGGCGAATACGAGCTGCGTATAGATTGGATGCTCGACCCACAGCGTCCCGTCCTGGTCGAAGGTTGCGATGCGGTCGGAGAGCGGCACGAAGTTTGGGCTTGCGGCGTCGGTCGTCGCGTGAACGAATTTGACGATCGCGTCCTTGGCCGGCCCGGCGTTCCATGAGGGCAGGGGATCGCTTTCAGCGTTCGCCTGCCCGGGGAGGCTGAGCACAGCCGCCCCGCCAAGCATGAGCGCTGCGAATTCGCGCCGGTGCAGCTCCATCGCGAGCCGCTAATTCCAAGACTTAAGCGAGCGAGATGCTCATTCCGCTGAGGTCGATCGAGAAGCTGAAGCCGACCTGGCGTCCGTGAAGGCGCAGCCTCACGCCGTTGGCGTTGGAGAGCTGCGCGTTGCTTCTGCCCCCCGCGATCGACATGCCGGCGCCGATGGCCGAGTAAATGCCTGCAATGTCGCCCGGAGAGTGAATGTTAAACGCGGTGCCGACCAGATCGGTCGCCGAGACGCCGATCAACGCGCCCGCGCTGATGCCGCCGATTCTGAGCGGGAATTGACGTCCCCGGAAGGTTAAGGTGCCGCTGCCGCCAGTCACGCCGAAGATGAAACCGGCGCTCGCGATGTGCAGCGAGATGGCGCCAGTCGCGGCTTCGGCCGGCACAACAAAGGCTGCGGTCGCGAGACCGGCGCCCGATAGAATAAGGCTGCGACGTGTAACGTTGCTCATGTCAAACTCCCCGATTAAGTCCCGCTTATAAGCGCGCGGTTTCAGCACGAGTTTAGCCCAGCTGCGCGGCGCGGGGTGAGTTTACAGGCGTTGCGTTCGATTCGCTAACCCTAAAGGGTCGGCCACGCTTTGGGCGACTGGGGGAGCGCGAAGACGCTCGTCGAGCTGATCGACGTCACGCCTGACCGGCGTCCGAGCCGTGTCGCGACTGACGGGCGCGGATCGTCATGATGCCGATGAGCGCCAGCGCGATGACGGCGAACGAGACGCCGGTCGTCGCGGTGCCGAGCGCATAAATCTCAGGGGTCGTCACGGTTGTGGTCAGGGCCTGCAATTCCATCGGCAGGGTGTTGTGCTCACCCATCGCCTGGCTCGAGCGCGCAATCTCGTCCCACGACAGCGTGAAGCCGAAGAACCCGACGCCGATTACGGACGTCAGGATGATTGGCAGAATGACAAAGCGCAGCGTCTGCCACGGCGTCGCGCCCTGATCACGCGCCGCCTCCTCGAAGCGATTGTCGAAGCGGTTGAAAATCGCAAACATCACGAGCAGGCCGAACGGCAAGGTCCAGGTTAGATGCGCGCCGAGGCCGGAGGTGAACGTGCCCATGCTCGTCTGGAAACCGTCGGCGATCCAGGACGGCCCATGGTTCTTGATGAAATCGTCAAGCAGGCGGAATTCCAGCGCAATGCCGAGCGAGGTCACGATCGACGGCACGATCAAACTCGCGACCGCGACGAAGAACAGGAGCCGCGCCCCCGGAAACCGCTTGCGGAATGCGAGTCCCGCGCTCAGCGACAGGAGCACGGTGAGAACCATCACGACGAGCCCGAGCTTCAGCGAGCGCGCGAAAGCGTCGTGAATGTCAACGATGCCGCCCCCGTTCCACAGCCGCTCGAACCAGTGCAGCGACACGCCATTCATCGGGAACGTCAGTCCGCCGGTTGGACCCTGGAACGAAAGAACGAAGATGACGATCATCGGACCGTAGAGAAACAGCACAAACAGCGCGAAAAAGGCCGCCAGCCAGTAGAAAGCGGGGGATCGCTCTTCGCCCATCGTCAGAGCTCTTTCTGAACGTCGACGACGCGGTTGAGCGCGGTGATGATCAGGAGCGTCACCGCAAGCAGAATGACGGCGTTGGCGGCGGCGGGCGGGAATTGTAGAGCGTTGAGGCGGGTCTCGACGACCTTGCCGGCGGAGGCGATCTGCTCGCCGCCCATCACGTCGAAGGTGATGAAGTCGCCCATCACGATCGTTACGACGAAGATCGAGCCGATGACGATGCCAGGCTTGGACAGGGGAATGATCAGGTTCCACAAGGTCTGCCAGCCTGACGCCCCGGAATCGTAGGCCGCTTCGACCAGACGCTTGTCGATGCGCATCATCGAATTGAAGATCGGCACGACCATGAAGAAGGTGAAAAGGTGGGTGAATGCGAGCGACACTGAGAAAGGCGAGTAGAGCAGCCACTCGACCGGCCTGTCGACAATGTGGGTCTTCATGAGCGCGTCGTTCACGAGTTCGTTGCGGCCGAGCAGCGGAATCCATGAAATCATCCGGATGACGTTCGACGTCCAGAACGGGATGGTGCAGACGAGGAACAGCACCATCTGGGTCGTCGCCGAGCGGATGTGGAAGGCGAGAAAGTAAGCGACTGTGAAGCCGATGATCAGCGTCGTCAACCAGACAATGAAGCAGAACTTCGCAGTCGAGACATAGGTCCGCAGGATCGTGCAGAGGTCGGGAAACTGCGCGAGGCAGCCCTCGAAATTCTCGGTGTAGCTGCGTGTCGTGAAGCGCGGGATCATCGCGTAGTCGTTGTAATCCCAGAAGCTCACGATCACGACGAGGATCAGCGGGATGATGAAGAAGATGAGGAAAACGAGCGCGAACGGCGTCGCCTGAACCCATCCGGGCACGCCGATGCGGTCGATGGCGCTCGATGCCGCCGCCGCCCGCGTCGCCGGCGCGGCGGTGGCTGCGGTCGTCTCGGCGACTGCTGTCATCGGAAGCCGTCAGGTTTCTCGTTCCTCTCCCGCTCGCGCGGGAGAGGGCTGGAGAGGAAGGTCGTACGCGAGCCGATCACGCCGCGATGAACTCGTTCCATTTGCGTACCATGTAGTCGTTCTCGTCCATGACCGAATTCCAGCAAGCGACGTGACCCATGCGCTCGTCGTAGGAGCCGCCGTCGCGCGTTGCGCCGGCTTTTTCGAGGAGCGAGCCATCCGGCCCCTTGATGTCCTTCTCGGCCGGCTTGCCTTCCATCCAGTAGGCCCACTCGTAAGGCGCCATGTTGGCCTTGGCGGTGGACAGCACCGCAGAATAATAGCCCTGACGGTTGAGATAGGCGCCCGCCCATCCGGACAGGTACCAGTTGATGAACTCGTAGATCATGTCGGACTGCTTCTGCGTGACGCCTTTCGACATGCAGAAACCGGACGCCCACGAACGGTAGCCTTCTTTCAGCGGCTGGAACACGCAGGGAATGCCCTTGGAGCGCACGGCGGTCACGGCCGGCGACCACATGGATTGGATGACGGTCTCGCCCGACGACATCAGGTTGACGCTCTCGTTGAAGTCCTTCCAGAAGGCGCGGAACTGGCCGGCCTTCTTGGCTTCCGTAAGCACGCCCATCGTCATGTCAATCTCGGGCTTCGTCATGTTGCCCTTGTCGGGATATTTATACTTGCCAAGGGACTCGACCACCATCGCGGCGTCCATGATGCCAATCGAGGGGATGTTGAGGATGGCGGCTTTGCCCTTGAAGTCAGGGTTAAGCAATTCGGACCAGTGTTCGATCGGCCGCTTGATGAGATCGGGGCGAATACCGAGCGTGTCGGCGTTGTAGACGGTCGGGATGAGGGTGACCCATTCCGTCGGCGTCGCCGAGAATTTCGTCGAATTCGGGCCTTCGACGAACATGACTTTCTTGGGCGCGGTGCCCTGATCGCCGATGACCTTGCCGTTCGGCAATTGGCCCTTGGTGAAGACCGGCGTGATGTTGTCGAACTCTTTGATCTTCTTGGCGTCGATCGGCAGGATGTTGCCAGATGGCACGAGCTTTTTCAGGCTGAAGTACTCGGTGTCGAGAATGTCGAACGAGTTCGGCTGCGTGATCACGCGTTTGGTCACGTCGTCGGTGGTCGCGACGATGTTCTGGATGGTGATGCCAGTCTCTTCCTTGACCTTTTTGGTCATCTCGTCCGACTGGTTCACCGCGGTGCCGAGATAGCGCAGCACCTTCTCTTCCTGAGACCACACAGCTGGAAAGCCAGTGATCGCGCCGGAGCCTGCCGCGGCGCCGGCAAGTCCGGCCGCGCCCTTCAGCACGGCGCGGCGGGATAGGCCAGTTGTCTTGTTGGTTTTCTTTGACATGTGCTCTCTCCTCAGCATTTCCCCGCCCGCTTCACGACGCCGGGGCCAGCGTGTGAATGTCTTTGTCGGCCCAGAGAACGGAAACGTTGTCGCCGATGTTGAGCGGTTCGCCAGCGAACTGCTCGTCGCTGACGACCGCCATAAGCTCGCCCGTGCCCGGCCGATCGAGCGACACCTGGTAATGCGCGCCCTGATATTCGACGGCGCGCACCGCGGCGACGAACCGCGCGTCGTTTGCGCCAGAGCCATTGCCGCGGCGCAGCGTGATGCGGTCGGCGCGCACCGCGACCGGTCCCGCCGGCGTCTCGATCACGTTGTGCCCGCCCAGGAAGCGAGCGATGAATTCGGTGGCGGGTTTTTCGAAGAGCTCGCGTGGCGTGGCTGTCTGCTCGATGCGGCCCTTGTTCATCACGACGACGAGGTCGGCCAGCGCGAGAGCCTCGTCTTGCCCATGCGTGACGTGGATGAAGGGGATGTTGAGCTGCCGCTGGAAGCGGCGAAGCTCGGCCCGCATGCGCACGCGTAAGAAAGGGTCAAGCGCGGAAAGCGGCTCGTCGAGCAGAAGGATCTGGGGATCGGTGACGAGGGCGCGCGCGAGCGCGATGCGCTGTTGCTGGCCGCCGGACAGCTGGGCCGGAATCCGCTGAGCATAGGGCGTCATGGCCACGAGCTCGAGGAATTCCATCGCCTTGCCCCGCCGCGTCGCCTTATCGACGCCCTTCATCTTGAGCGAGAAAGCAACGTTGTCGACGCAGGAAAGATGCGGGAAGAGCGCGTAGCTCTGGAACATCATCGCCGTGCCGCGCCGGGCCGGAGGCAGCTCGGTGACGTTGGTCGGGCCGATGAGAATGTCGCCTTCGGTCGCGCTCTCGTGGCCCGCAATCATGCGCAAGGTCGAGGTCTTGCCGCAGCCCGACGGGCCGAGCAGACAGCAATAGGCGCCGGCCGGAACCTTGAGGTCGATGGAATCGACCGCGGTCGTGGCGCCATAGCGCTTGGTGAGATGAATCAGTTCGAGGTCGGCCGGCTCCAACACCACCTCACGATTTGACGGTCGGTCTTGGGGATCGGTTTGCAACGCCCGTGCCAGTTGCGATCTCGCGCCGGCGAGGGTCAAACAACTGTCGGCAGGAGGTTTTCAGTCTGCGCCTGGCGAAGGCGGACGAAAGGTTGCCGTTAAATTAGGCGCCTCGTGCACAATTGCGGCGCCTTTTTGCGACGCCCTCGGGGAGATCGAGAACGGCGGCCACAACAAAAAGGGCGACCCTTCGGCCGCCCTTTCGTTCTCAATGACGAAGGGTACGGGACTTAGAAGTCCATCCCGCCCATGCCGCCACCGCCGCCGCCCATCGGCATGGCCGGCGCGTCTTTCTTCGGCTTGTCGCCGACCATTGCTTCCGTGGTGATAAGGAGGCCGGCCACCGAGGCGGCGTCCTGCAGCGCGGTGCGCACGACCTTGGCCGGATCGACGATGCCGGCCTCGATCATGTCGACATACTGGTCCGTCTGGGCGTTGAAGCCGAAGGTCTGCGACTTGTTGTCGGTGATCTTGCCGACCACGATCGAGCCTTCGTTGCCCGCGTTCTCAGCGATCTGACGGATCGGAGCCTCGAGCGCCTTCAGCACGATGCTGATGCCGGCCTGCTCATCGGCGTTCTCGCTTCTGAGCTTGGAGACGGCGATCCTGGCGCGCAGAAGCGCAACGCCGCCGCCCGGAACGATGCCTTCCTCGACCGCCGCGCGGGTGGCGTTGAGGGCGTCGTCGACGCGGTCCTTCTTCTCCTTGACCTCAACTTCGGTCGCGCCGCCGACGCGGATCACCGCAACGCCGCCGGCGAGCTTCGCCAGCCGCTCCTGCAGCTTCTCCTTGTCGTAGTCGGAGGTCGTGTCCTCGATCTGCGCCTTGATCTGGGAGATCCGGCCCTCGATGTCGGCCTTCTTGCCGACGCCATTGATGATCGTGGTGTTTTCCTTCTCGATACGGACGCGCTTGGCCCGGCCGAGCATCTGGATCGTGACATTCTCAAGCTTGATGCCAAGATCCTCGGCGATCAGGGTGCCGCTGGTCAGGATCGCGATGTCCTCGAGCATCGCCTTGCGGCGATCGCCGAAGCCAGGCGCCTTGACTGCTGCGACCTTGAGGCCGCCGCGCAGCTTGTTGACGACCAGGGTCGCGAGCGCTTCGCCTTCAATGTCTTCAGCAATGATGAGGAGCGGCTTGCCGGTCTGCACCACGGCCTCAAGGACGGGGAGCATCGGCTGCAGCGAGGAGAGCTTCTTCTCGTGGATGAGGATGTAGGGATCCTCGAGCTCTGCCAGCATCTTCTCGGCGTTGGTGACGAAATAGGGCGAGAGATAGCCACGGTCGAACTGCATGCCCTCGACGACCTCAAGCTCGGTGTCGGCGGTCTTGGCCTCTTCGACCGTGATGACCCCCTCGTTGCCGACCTTCTGCATCGCGTCGGCGATCATCTTGCCGATCGACTTGTCGCCGTTGGCGGCAATCGAGCCGACCTGCGCGACTTCAGACGATTCCTTGATCTTCTTCGCACGCTTGGCGATGTCCTTGACCGCCTCGGAAACCGCGAGATCGACGCCGCGCTTCAGATCCATCGGGTTCATGCCCGCCGCGACCAGTTTTGCGCCTTCGCGAACGATGGCCTGGGCAAGAACCGTGGCGGTGGTGGTGCCGTCGCCGGCCTTGTCGTTGGTCTTGGAAGCGACCTCGCGAACCATCTGCGCGCCCATGTTTTCGAACTTGTCTTCAAGTTCGATCTCCTTTGCGACGGTGACGCCGTCCTTGGTGATGCGCGGGGCGCCGAACGACTTGTCGATAATGACGTTGCGGCCCTTCGGGCCCAGCGTCACCTTGACGGCGTTGGCGAGAATGTCGACGCCGCGCAGCATCTTGTCGCGGGCGTCAGAAGAAAAACGTACGTCTTTGGCAGCCATTGATCTTAGTCCTCAGAACTTCAGGAGAGAGTGTTGATTTCAGGCGGCTTTCTTGGACGAGTACGGAGTACCCTCGACGACGCCCATGATGTCGGACTCCTTCATGATCAGGAGCTCCTCGCCGTCGATTTTGACCTCAGTGCCGCTCCACTTGCCGAACAGAATTCGGTCGCCGGCCTTGACGTCCAAGGGGACAAGCTTGCCGCTGTCGTCGCGGGCGCCCGGGCCAGCGGCGATGATTTCGCCCTCTTGCGGCTTCTCCTTGGCGGTGTCCGGAATGATGATGCCGCCCTTCGTCTTTTCCTCGCCTTCGATGCGGCGGACGACGACGCGGTCATGTAGGGGACGGAACTTCATGAATGTTTCCTCTTTGGAAATTGCCCGCACGGGGCGCGGATTTGCAATGTTGGCACTCAATCTCGGGGAGTGCTAACGGCGATGAGATAGGGGTCACGTTCGCCGCCGTCAAGGGCGTCTGAGCGCTTGTTCTTGCGGCAGAATGGAGCGCCGCAACCTCTCCGCCACGCCTGCGGGGCGATGTCGCGAATATGCGTCCGCATAAAGATGTAGCGAATGTGCGTCCCGCATAGAAGAGCGTCTGGCCGGGATCCCGAGAAATCAGCCGGGAATAGCTCAGCGCGTCACTGGGGCCGCTTCGAGTATTCGCTTTTAAAGTTCTCTATCTTGAACTTTATTTTAATCGAACTCTCGGCCATTCTCCACGTTGACAACTACGGAAGCGAAGAACACGCGAAATTGTGATCACTTCGGATCTAGCCGGTGAGTAAAGCCGATCTATCTCAGATGAAACGGAGCGTTTCCGCGGCGCTGATGCGCCGCCAATGCAAAAAAGGAATGTCACGATGACTCTTGGCGCTATTCGAGTATCGGCCCTCGCGCTCGGCGCGTCGGCCCTAACATTGTTTTCGCCGCTCCCCGTGGCGAACGCGGCGACGGTTGTTCATCACCCGGCCATTCACGGGCGCGTCACGTACGCGCACGGACGTCACACGGTCCACCATTATGCCCACCACTATGTTCGAGGGCATCGCTACGCGTACGGCAATGGCTACAACCCCGGCGCTGCGGCCGCCGTCGGTGTAATTGGCGGCATCCTTGGAGCGGGCTTGGCCGGCGCCTATGATTGCGGCGGCTATGGGTATGGCTACGGCTATGGCTATGGCTATGGGGCCTGTGACGACTACGGCTATGGATACGGGCCGTATTACGGCGGTTTCGGCTACGGGTATCCCGGCTACGGCTTCGGCGCGAGGTACGGCGGCCATGGCTATCGCGGCTACGGCGGTCATTTCCGCGGCGGAGCCGCCCACTTCGCCGGCGGCAACTTCGGCCACACGGGCAGCTTCGGCGGCGGTCATTTCGGCGGCTTTGGCGGCGGCCACATGGGCGGCTTTGGCGGCGGGCACTTTGGCGGGGGCGGGCACTTCCGTTAATCAAACCCTTCGCTTCGCATTTTCAGCTTCGGGCGGCCTTCGGGCCGCCCGGTTTTGTTTGGCCGTTGCAATTTTGCGGTCGGAAGCACTTACGCAGCGTGATCCCCGCTTTGCCTCGCCTGATTTTATACGGCGTGGGAACCGTCTGGCCGGCGCGCGTGTTTCCTAAACCAGGAAGGGCCACTCGCGGCCCATACCGTCCAATCAAACGAAGGAGGTCATGATGACCTACGGCGTTTCCCGCATTTCGGCCATAACCTTAGGTGTGGCCGCTTTTGTGTCCCTGTCCCCGCTCTCCGCAGCGTTCGCTGATTCGTCTGCGGAGCCGGCGCCCACTCCAAGCGCGCCTGCGAGGGTCGCGACCCCTGCGCCCGCAACGACAACGACCGCTGCGACGCCTTCGCTTAGCGAACCAGCCACGACGCCTGGGTGGGCCGAAGCCGGGCCGAACCGCGCCACGGTCGCTCAGCATCCCGGAGCACGTCATTATCGGCGGCACTACGCGTATCGGACTGAGCGTCGCTATGACGGCAACCCGGTAAGGACTGCCGCGACGGGAGTGGCGGGAGGCGTCGCCGATCTGGGTTCGATCGCCGCCTATCCGTTCTATTGCTTTCCGAACTACGGCTCCTGTTCGGTCCGCGTGCCCTATCGGTATTGAGGGCGCCTATTTGGGCTATCGAATGACGAAAGCGCCAGGCGGTCCAAGACCGTCTAGCGCTTGGCTCGTGGGTTAGCCGGCGCCCGAAGGATAGCCAATGCAAAAGGTTGCAGAAGCGCAGTTAAGCGATTGATATGACGGGGGAGCGGTAAATTTGTGCGGGGACGCTCTTCTTTAGGTGCAAAGCCCCTGATTTAGGTGCAAAGCCCCCTGACCCTCTGCGACGAGGGGTAAGCGGGTGTCACGCCGCTTTGAGCAACCGCTCCACTTCGTTAACCAGATCTCGAAGATGAAAGGGCTTTGAGAGGATGCGGGCGTCCTTGGGCGCCGCGTTGGCGGGGTTGAGCGCCACTGCAGCGAAGCCTGTGATGAACATGACCTTGAGTTCCGGGTCGAGTTCTGTGGCGCGCCGGGCAAGCTCGATACCATCCATCTCCGGCATGACAATGTCGGTCAGCAGCAACTCGAACGGTTCCTCTCGCAACCGATTGTAAGCGGACAACCCGTTGTCGAACGAGGTCACCTCGTAGCCGGCGTTTTGCAGCGCCTTGACGAGGAACCTGCGCATGTCGTTATCGTCCTCCGCAAGCAGGATCTTGGCGGCAATCTCGACTGGCGTCTGCATCACGCTCCCCTGGCAAGGCGCGCAACTTTGCGGCGCCCTGGTAAAAATTTATTGAACCAACCGACAAATTTCGCATCCGGCCGGGTTTGGGCGCTATGATAGAGTTCAACCGCGCGCTCGTTGCAAGCGCTGGTCGGAGGGCCGATGGAACAGGTCGAAGGGGCTGCAGTCGTCCAGGACTTCGATCGGGCGTGCGAGACGATCGAGCCGCCGCAATTGGCTTCTCCCCTCGTTTTCAGTTCGCCCCATTCCGGATCGACCTATCCTCAGCGCTTTCTGAGCGCCTCTCGGCTGGATCCACTAACCCTGCGCCGCTCGGAGGACGCTTTCGTAGACGAACTGTTTTTGCCTTGTGTCGGGCTCGGAGCGCCATTGTTGCGGGCATTGTTCCCTCGCGCTTACCTCGATGTGAACCGCGAGCCCTACGAACTCGACCCGCAGATTTTCGATGGCCGCCTGCCCGACTTTGCGAACACGCGCTCTTTAAGAGTTGCTGTCGGGCTCGGCACGATTCCAAGAGTGGTTGGCGACGCGCAGCCGATCTACAGAAAGCCGATCGCGGTCGCTGATGGCCTACGCCGGATCGAGACGCTGTACCGGCCTTATCACGCGGAATTGGAGGCCCTTATCGAGCGTGCGCGCGGCTGGTTCGGGCTGGCGGTGCTCATCGACTGCCACTCGATGCCCTCGAACGCCGCCGATGTCAGCGGCTTTGATATTGTGCTGGGCGACCGATATGGCGCAAGCGCGGCCCCTCCGATCGTTGACGTTCTGGAATCGAGCCTCAAGCGCGCCGGCTATCGCGTTCGCCGCAATAAGCCATTCGCTGGCGGGTATATCACCGAGCATTTCGGCGCCCCCGCCGACGGAGTCCATGCGGTTCAGATTGAGATCGCCCGGGCGCTCTACCTCGATGAGCGAAGAATCGTCCGAACGGCGCAATGGCCCGCGTTGCAGGATGATCTGTTGGCCGCGGCGACGGCGCTGGCGCTCGAACTGGGCGGCAATCGGGAAGCGGGCCGGCTGGCGGCCGAATGAGCCAGGCGGAACCGAAGGAGCGCCGGCGAATGCTGCACCGCAAGGCGACAAAGTGCAGCGCACAAATCAATAAAGGTCGGGAACTGGCGAAAAAAGGAGGCCGCCACGTTGCCATGGCGGCCTTGAGTTTAGGGAGGAAACGCCCAAGGAGGGCATATGCGGCAGGTCATGCCGCACCGCAACAATATCGTCGCTGACCGCCGCTGTTGCAAGTGTTTTCTTTGCCCCGTGGATAGAAGCCGCCCAAATTCGGAGCACTGTTGCATTCCTGTCAGGATCCGATAATGGAGAGGAAAGGAAAATAATATCGTTATATCAAAGATATAAAACGATATAGCTTAGAAGTCTGAGCACACGGCTATCACGAACACGGATAGCAGATATGCGAGGCAAGCATGGCATTTCACGCCTTTGTGAGGCTTTTGGATGACCGCAGTTGACTTTGCAGCCTTCGTGGAACGACTCGCCCAGGTGTCGGGCGAGGTGATTCTCCCATTTTTTCGCAGTGCGATTCGGGCTGAAGACAAGTCGCTGGGCGGAGTGTTCGATCCGGTCACCGAGGCGGACCGGGGCGCCGAGGCGGCCATGCGGCGGCTGATCGGGCAGACCTTCCCCGCCCATGGGATGATCGGCGAGGAATATGGGCAGGATCGTCCCGAGGCGGAATATGTCTGGGTCCTCGATCCGATCGACGGGACCAAGAGCTTCGTGTCCGGGCTGCCGACCTGGGGCACCTTGATTGGGCTCATGCATCACGGCCAGCCGGTCTATGGCATGATGGCCCAACCGTTCACGCGTGAGCGGTTCTATGGCGACGGCAAGCGCGCGAGCTCGCGCACGCTCGCTCCCTCGCACGGCGAGAGGCCGCCTTCTGAATGGGCGACCCGGACCCTGCATACGCGCTCCTGCGCGTCGCTCGCCGAAGCGACCCTCCTGACGACGAGCCCGCTGCTGATCCGCGACGAGGCGGACCGGGCAGCCTACATGCGGGTCGAAAGAGAGGTCCGGCTCACCCGCTACGGCGGCGACTGCTACGCCTATTGCGCGCTCGCCGCGGGTTTTGTCGACCTGGTGATCGAGACCAACCTCAAACCGCACGACATCGTCGCGCTCGCCCCGATCATCGAGGGGGCGGGCGGCGTGGTGACGACCTGGGACGGCGAGAACGCCGCCAACGGCGGCCGAATCATCGCCGCCGGCGACCGGGCCGTCTACGATGAGGCCCGCCGCCTGCTGCTCGAGGGGTAGGCGACCCGGCGTCTCCGGCGCGTCCGCCGAGGCTTGGTCAGCGAACCAGCGGCGCTGAGCGTGTCGCTATCGATCGTCGGGCCAGCAACGAGGGTCAGCAGATCGGCCTGTCGCGGCTCGAGCATTTGACCCTCCGGGCAAATCATGATTTTTGCCGCGCACCCACCAAATGTGCATTACATGCACGAAATCCCGATCTTCCCAAGAGTACGCCCCCGTAATGCGGCCCGAACGATATAACGTGCGCGAATCCGAGGCCAAATGGCGGAAAGCCTGGGCGGACGCGCAGATCTTCACGACCGACAACGACGATCCGCGCCCGAAATACTATGTGCTTGAGATGTTCCCCTATCCGTCGGGGCGCATCCATATGGGCCATGTGCGCAACTACGCCATGGGCGACGTGGTGGCGCGCTATCGGCGCGCGCGGGGTTTCAACGTTCTTCATCCGATGGGCTGGGACGCGTTCGGGCTGCCGGCGGAAAACGCCGCCATGCAGAACAACACCAGTCCGGCGAAATGGACCTACGCCAATATCGCCGCCATGCGGGCCCAGTTGCAGTCGATGGGCCTCTCGCTCGACTGGTCGCGCGAGATCGCGACCTGCGATCCGAGCTATTACAAGCACCAGCAGAAGCTGTTCCTCGATTTCCTCAAGGCCGACCTGGTCACGCGCAAGAAATCGAAGGTCAATTGGGACCCGGTCGACCAGACGGTGCTCGCCAACGAGCAGGTGATCGACGGGCGCGGCTGGCGCTCGGGGGCGCCGGTCGAGAGCCGCGAGCTCACCCAATGGTTCCTCAAGATCACCGACTATTCCGACGACCTGCTGGCGAGCCTCGATCATCTCGAGCGCTGGCCGGAAAAAGTCCGCCTGATGCAGAAGAACTGGATCGGGCGCTCGGAGGGCCTCTCGGTTCGGTTCGTCATCGATCCGGCGAGCCTCGGCGCGCTCAAGGGCGAACCCGGGCTAAGCGAACTCGACATCTATACGACGCGCCCGGACACGTTGTTCGGCGCGAAGTTCATGGCCATCGCGCCGGACCATCCGCTGGCCGCGGCGGCGGCTAGCCATGACCCGGCGCTGCATGCGTTCATCGAGGAAACGCGCAAGCTCGGCACGTCGGTCGCCGCGATCGAGACGGCGGAGAAGAAGGGCTACGATACGGGCCTTAAAGTGCTGCACCCGTTCGATCCCGAGTGGCGCTTGCCGGTCTATGTCGCCAATTTCGTTTTGATGGACTATGGCTCGGGCGCGATTTTCGGCTGCCCCGCCCATGATCAGCGCGACCTCGATTTTGTTCGCGCCTATGGCCTGGGCGTCACTCCGGTCGTGTGTCCGTCCGAGCTCGATCCCGCGAACTTCACCATCGGCGCCGAGGCCTATGACGGCAACGGCGTGATGATCAATTCGCGCTTCCTCGATGGGCTGACGGTCGATGCGGCCAAGCAGGAGGTTTCGCGCCGGCTCGAGGAGATCACGATCGACGGCCAGCCGCAGGCCAAGCGGCAGATCAACTACAAGCTCCGGGACTGGGGCATTTCCCGCCAGCGCTATTGGGGCTGTCCGATCCCGATCATCCATTGCGAGAAATGCGGAATTGTGCCGGTCCCGGTCAAGGACTTGCCGGTCGTGCTGCCGGAAGACGTGAGCTTCGATCAGCCGGGCAATCCGCTCGACCGCCATCCGACATGGAAGCACGTCGCCTGCCCGCAATGCGACGGACCGGCGACGCGCGAGACCGACACGATGGACACGTTCGTGGATTCGTCGTGGTACTTCGTGCGCTTCACCGATCCGCACAACGCGTCGGCGCCGGACGATCCGGCGATGGCCGACCATTGGCTGGCGGTCGACCAGTACATAGGCGGCATCGAGCACGCGATTTTGCATCTTCTCTATTCGCGCTTCTTCACCCGCGCGATGCGCAAGTGCGGCTATCTCGGCGTCGACGAGCCGTTTGCCGGCCTCTTCACCCAGGGCATGGTTGTGCACGAGACCTATCGCGGCGAGGAGGGCCAGTGGCTCGCGCCGTCCGAAGTGCGCGTCGAAGCGGACGGCGCCAATCGCCGCGCCTTTCTGCTTGCCGGCGACGAGCCGGTGGAGATCGGCGCGACTGAGAAAATGTCGAAGTCCAAGCGCAACACCATCGATCCGGACGAGATCATCTCGACCTACGGCGCCGACACGGCGCGATGGTTTATGCTTTCCGACTCCCCGCCCGAGCGCGACGTCATCTGGACCGAGGGTGGCGTCCAGGGCGCGTTCAAGCAGACGCAACGCCTGTGGCGCTTGATTTGCGAGATCGAGCGCATCGTCGGGCCGGAGCGTCCCAAGCTTCCGAAGCAATATGGCGAGGAGGCGCAGCGCATTCGCCGGATTACGCACGCGGCGCTGGCCAAAATCGAAGACGAGATCGACCGCCTGCGTTTCAATGTCTGCATCGCCACGATCTACGAGCTGGCCAACGAACTCGGCGCCGCCGTGGGCGCGATCAGCGAGGCGCCCGTCGCCGACGATCTGCGCGCCGCCTTCGCCGAGGCCGGCGATAGTCTCGTCCATTGCTTCGCACCGATGATGCCGCATCTGGCGGAAGAATGCTGGGAGGCGCTTGGCCACAAGACCTTCGTGGCCCAGAGCCCGTGGCCGGTCGCCGACCGCAGTCTCATCGCCTCCGCCGATGTCACCTATGTCGTGCAGGTCAACGGCAAGAAGCGGGGCGAGCTTACGATCGATCGGGAGGCTGACAAGGAGCGGGTCGAGCGCGCGGCGCTCGCACTCGACGCCGTGGTGCGGGCGATGGATAATAAGCCTCGCCGCCGCGTGATCATCGTGCCGCACAGGATCGTCAATGTCGTGGTCTAGAAGTCTCCCCGTCCTTGCCGCGCTTGCGCTCGCAGGCGCGCTCGCCGGTTGTTTCCAGCCGCTCTACAGCGAGGCCGCGCACCCGGGACTGGTGGAGGATCTGCGCGCGATCGAAGTCCTGCCGATCAAGGACCGCATCGGCCATTACCTGGCCGACAATCTGACCACCGATCTGAACGGGACGGGGCAAACGCCCACGCCAAAGTATAAGCTCACCGTGACTGTCTCGACCGTCTCGTCGACGCCGACGGTCAGCTCGCTCACCAACGTTGCGACTTCGGCCACCATGACTGGCGACGCGAAGTTCACGCTGAACAAGGCCGACGGCGGCGCACAAGTTCTGACCGGTGTCGCCACCGCGAACGCGTCCTACGATCGTTCCCAGCAGCGCTACAACGATCTGCGCGCCTCGCGAGACGCCGAGATTTGGTTGGCGCGTGCGCTGTCGCAGGAAATCTCTCTCCGTCTGGCTGCGCTGCTTGCCGGGAAAATCTCATGAGGGCCGCGCCCGTCTTTCGACGGGCTATGGCGGGCGTTCGCTAGCCAAAACACGATGCTGCTCTACGTAGCACAACGGATCGCTCTCTTCGTCGCGACGCTGCTCTTCGCGTCGCTGGTCGTGTTCGCGGTCATGCAGATCCTGCCGGGCGATGCGGCTGAGACCATGCTGGGGCCGACGGCCACGCCTGAGGCGGTCGCGGCGCTCTCGCACAAGCTCGGGCTCGATCTGCCGGCGCCGATCCGTTACGCGCACTGGATCGGCGGCGCTCTGCACGGCGATCTCGGCGTATCTTACGCCTATGGCTCGCCGATCGCTCCCTTGATCGCGTCGAGCCTCGCGGTCAGCGCGCCGCTCGCGCTAATGGCGATGGCGCTCGCCGCGATCATCGGGCTTGCGGCAGGCGTCTACGCCGCGGATCGGCGCGGCCGTGCGGGCGATGCAATGGTCATGGGTTTCAGCCAGATCGGCATCGCGGTGCCAAACTTCTGGCTCGCGATCCTGCTCGTTCTGGTGTTCGCGGTGACCCTGAGACTCGTTCCGGCGGGCGGATTTCCAGGTTGGCATGATCCGGCGCGAGCGATTGCCGCGCTGATCCTTCCGGCGATAGCGCTTGGCGTCGCGCAAGCGGCGATCGTCACGCGCGTCACCCGGTCTGCAATTATCGAGGCGCTGAATGAGGACTTCATGCGCACCGCGCGCGCCAAGGGCGTCTCGCGCCGCGCCGCGCTCTGGCGCCATGCGTTGCCGAACGCGCTGACGCCCATCCTCACCATCATGGGGCTGCAATTCGCCAATCTGATCGCGGGCGCGATCGTGGTCGAGAACGTGTTCGTCCTGCCGGGGCTCGGGCGCCTGATGCTGCAGTCGATCTCCAACCGCGACACACTTGTGGTCGAGAATGGGGTGATGCTGCTGGCTGTGATCGTGATCGGACTGAACTTCATCGTCGACATCGCCTGCGCTGCGATCGATCCGAGGCTGAGGGCCTCGGTCGCGTGACCTTGTCAGCCCGGTTTCGCCCGCGCGGGGGCTTGAGCCTGTGGCTCGGCGCCGTGCTCGTCACCGTGCTGATCGCTGCCGCCGTCCTGTCGCTCGTCTGGACGCCCTATCCGCCGACCGCGATCGACATTCCCCACAAGCTCAGCCCCCCTTCCGCGGCGCACTGGTTCGGCACCGACAATCTCGGACGTGACGTCGCTTCGCAGATTCTGGTGGGCTCTCGCATTTCGATCCTGGTTGGCGTCATCGCGGTCGGGATCGGGCTCGCGTTCGGAATCGTCCTCGGCCTCATCGCGGCGTTCTCCAAGGGCCTCGTCGAAGACGGGCTGATGAAGCTCAGCGACTTCGTCTTTGCGTTCCCCGCGCTCCTCCTGGCGATCATGCTGACGTCGACCTTCGGCCCGGGCGTCGTCAACGCCATCACCGCCATCGGGATCTACAATGTGCCGATCATCGCCAAGCTCACACGCGCCACCGCCAATGGCGTTCTCTCGCGTGAATATGCGCTCGCTGCCCGCGCCGCGGGGCGTGGGCCGATCGCGATCGCCATCGATCACGTGCTGCCCAACATCGCGCCGGCGCTGATCGTTCAGGCGACGATTCAATTCGCTATCGCCATTCTGGCCGAGGCGGCGCTTTCCTACCTTGGCCTCGGCGCGCAGCCGCCCGAAACCTCGTGGGGCAAGATGCTCGCTGACGCGCAGAACGTTCTCTACAACGCGCCGCGGCTCGCGCTCTATCCGGGCATTGCGATCGCGCTCAGCGTCCTGGGCCTCAATCTGCTTGGCGACGGATTGCGCGACGCGCTCGATCCGAAACTCAAGGCCCGGAGCTAATGCTGCTCGAGGTCTCCGAGCTCGCTGTCGATGTCGCGACGCGCGGAGGATTTCAGCGTGTCGTCGATCGGACGTCGTTTTCGCTTGATGAGGGCGAGAGTCTCGGAATGGTCGGCGAGTCCGGCTCCGGCAAGACGATGACGGCGCTCGCGCTGATGGGGTTGACGTCAGAAGGCGCGCGGGTTTCGGGGTCGGTCCGCTTCGAAGGGCGAGAGCTGGTTGGCCTCGACGAAGATGGATTGCGTCAATTGCGCGGCGATCGCATCGCCATGATCTTCCAGGAGCCGATGACGGCGCTCAATCCGCTGCGTCGGGTTGGCGCGCAAGTCGCCGAACCGCTGATGCTGCATCGGGCCTTGAGCAAGCGCGAGGCGCAGGCGCGCGCAGTCCAGTTGCTCGATCATGTGCGATTGGCCGAGCCGGAGCGCGCGGCGCGATCCTATCCGTTCCAGCTTTCCGGCGGCGAACGGCAGCGCGCGATGATCGCCATGGCGATCGGTTGCACGCCGCGCCTGGTCATTGCCGACGAGCCGACCACCGCGCTCGACGTCACGGTGCAGGCGCGCATCCTCGCCCTTATCGACGGCCTCAAGTCGGAATCGAAGATGGCGATCCTGCTCGTGAGTCACGATCTCGCGGTGATTGCCGGACATTGCGACCGTGTCATCGTCATGTATGCGGGCATGATCATGGAGAGCGGGCCGGTCGAAGCGGTGTTGCAAGCGCCCAGGAACCCATACACGCTGGCGCTGCTCGAAGCCCGTCCGCGACCAGGCGCGCCGCGCGGCGCTCGGCTGAAGACCATCCCTGGGGCGCCGCCGGTTGCGCACGAACATCAAGTCGGCTGTCCATTCGCCGGCCGATGCGCGCTCACGATCGATATTTGCCGCACATTGGCGCCGCCGGAGGTCGCCTTCGGCGCTGGCCACGTCTCCCGCTGTCATCGCGCCGGCGAAGTGGGGTTCGCAGGATGAGCGACGCGCCGCTGCTCGAGGTCTCATCGCTGGTCAAGACCTACCGCTCGCCAGGGGTCGGCCCGTTTGCGCGGAACAATGCGCGTCTCGCGCTGGCCGGGGTCAGCTTCTCGATGCATCAAGGGCGCTCGTTCGGAATCGTCGGCGAGTCGGGCTCCGGCAAGTCGACGCTGGCGCGCATCGCGCTCGCGCTCGACAAACCGGACTCGGGCGCGGTGCGCCTTGACGGGCGCTCGCTGTTTGACCTGCCACGACGCGAATTGCGCGCCGTACGGGCGCATATGCAGATGGTCTTCCAGGACCCCTACGGTTCGCTCGACCCGCGTCAGCGCGTCGAGAGAATCGTGGCCGAGCCACTGGCGGCGCTTGGCGGAACAAGCAGGGCGGACCGGAGCGAGCGTGTTCAAGCCGCGCTCGAGGCGGTTGGCCTCAAGGCCTCCGACGCGCGCAAGCATCCGCACGAGTTTTCCGGCGGCCAGCGCCAGCGCATCGCCATCGCGCGTGCGCTCATCACCCGGCCCAAGCTTGTTGTAGCCGACGAACCGGTGTCGGCGCTCGACGTGTCGGTGCAGGCGCAGACGCTCAATCTCATGAGCGATCTCGAGCGCGAGGCGGGGGTGACGTTTCTCTTGATCAGCCATGATCTCGCCGTCGTCGCGCATATTTGTGAGACGACGGCGGTCATGTATCGCGGTCGCATCGTCGAGATCGGCGAAACTGCGGCCATGTTCGCCCACCCGGCGCACCCCTACACGCGCGAGTTGGTCGACGCGACGCCGCGTCTCGATCGACCGATGCTCGCGCCGCTCGCCCCGGCGAACGGCGGCCTCGAAGCGCCGGACGGCTGTCCCTACGCCGAGCGCTGTCCGTTCGCTCGTCCACGCTGCCTTAAGGAGGCGCCGATCCTTGAGGCGAAAGGCGACGGAAGCCGCAACGCCGCCTGTCATTTCCCCCTGATTTAATTAGATCGTGCCTGGCAAGGCGTGTCACCATATTCACAGTCTTCGGTATTCGTATTGGGTATTCGGTCCCGTCTATCAGATCCGCTGTACTAGAGCATCCAATATCTCAACCCCGAGATTATCGACAGTATAAGGGGACAGGAGAATTTCCACCGTACGCATGCCACGATTGCTTAGGACAACAACCCCGGTGCGCGATTGCGGGACGAAGGCCGCGAAGCTCCGATATCCGAATGTCGCGCCGTTGTGCAGCCATGCAGCAGCGCCAGTCTTTGGCAGACGTGCGCGCACCCATCCGAGGCCGATGCCAACTGCTTTGAATGAAGGATTGGATCGCTCCGGCAACAGCTTTCGCAGCGTCCCGAAAAGATGCGGCAATCCAGAAGGAGGTGCAAACTTAGTATAGCGGGGCTGCAAAGTAAGTCGGAACATATCGGCCAGCGGAGGTGCTTGTAAAATGTGTGCGTTTATGAAGCATAACAAATCGTCTACATTAGAATACAATGCTCCTGCGCCCGACAAACACGACATCTCGAAATTAGACGTTCGTTTTCCTGTTGCGATATGGCCTTCTGCCAAGTTTGATTTCTGCTCAGAATCTAACGTAACCACCGTGTTGTACAATGATAGTGGGTGGCATACCCATTTCTGAATTGCTTTTTCATACGGCATTCGCAAATGTTTCGATAGCGCATAGCCCAGCAAGCCCATACCAAGATTAGAGTAGCTGATCATGCCAGAGGCTTTTGTCAAATCCCTTACCTTCACAACCCTTAAGTAATTCAACAAATCAGTTTCGCTGTAGTGGGCATATGGATCTTGAGGATTTTTGCGTATTGACTTCCAGATATTGCTCGGTAACCGCGGTAGCCCAGATGTATGAGTTGCAAGGGACAATAATGTAATCGATTGAGGAAGCCCTGGCACGTCATCCAACAATAATTCACGCACAGGTTGCTGCAACTCTACATATTTATCCACGACAAGAGACGCGAGTAGTGTCGTTGTAAACACCTTGGTGAGCGAGCCGATCCCGTAAAGAGTATGAGCGTCAGGCGCAGTAGAGGCCTCGTCGTGCGCATCGCCGTAACCGAATACGCGTGTTTCACCTCCATTTAAAATGCCAATGGTTACGCCAATGCCCTTGCTGATTAATTGTGGCGCTTTCTCTCGTAAAACGACTTCAGACAAGTCGTCCGGTGGCGTCATCAAGTGCTCCTCCGCCTAGCTTAACGCCGTCAGAAATTACACGCTTTACTCGAGCGCCACCAGCAGCGATCGACTCCCAGAAGGTTCAAAAACATGCGCGCCCCCGTGAAGGGCCTCCATCCGGCGCATCCAACCCCTCCAAAAAGGGCCGGATCTACCGGACAGATCGTGCGCTACCTAAACCGGACATATCGTCTGCTACCGACACCCGCCGGGTACCCTCTGTCGATAGCGAATTAAGTTGTCCGGTTTTGGTAGCCCATCATATGTCCGCTTCTTCTGGTTCTGTTCTGCCTCGTGGGCGGGGTGGGCAAGCCGGAGGCTTGTCCACCCCGTCCACGGGGGCTTCGCCGCCGAGCGGATTTAAGCGGCGTTTTTCGCATCTCTGATCGCTCCGTTCTGGTCATATCGGCCGATGCAGCGGGGCCCGTGGAAGAGGGCGTGGGAGCCGTCGGGGTAGACGTGGACCTTGACCCGCGCCTTGACGAAATGGGGCCGCATCGGGCTTTCGGGGATCTGCAGTTTCAGCGTCCGGTAGGACACGCAATTGTCGTTCATGACCTGACGCTCCTCCTGCACGCACAGGATCTCATCGAGATTGACGCCAGGGATCGGCGTGAAGGCTGAACCCTCGCCGGCCGGATCGACGGCGAAGCGGGCGTTGTGTTCCGGCAGATAGCGGTCGCGGATGAAGGCGTTGGCCGCCTCCACATCGGTTATGCCGGCGAGCCGGAGCTCCTTGGGCAGCCGGCCCTGAAGCGTGCCGAACATCCGTTCCGAACGGCCACGGGCCTGGGGAGAGAAAGCCCCGATATGCTCGATTCCGAGCTGCTCAAGGGCTCGCCCGACCTGGGTCGGTGAGCCGCGGTCGATCTCGCCGGCCTTGGTGGTGCGGAAATAGTGCGAGCCGCGATCCGTATAGAGGCTCATCGGCAGGCCGTGCTCGGCGAAAACCTCCTTCAGCGCCCGGAAGGTCGAGGCCGTGCCCTCCTCCTCGATGAGAAAGGCCGAATAGATCGCCCCCGTCGCATCGTCGAGCGTCACGATCAGGTCGAGCGCCGGCTGGCCCTCGAGCCATTCGTGGCGCGAGCCGTCCTGGTGCAGCATCATGCCCGGCAGTGGCCGCCGCTCGCGCTTGCGCCGGTGGGCGCCCTTGCGCGGCGCCTTCGCCACAACGCCCGCCCACTGAAGATGCAGCTTCGTCCAGGTGTAGCCCCAGCCGAAGCCGTGATCCTTGATCAGATGCTCGTGGAAGTGCTTGACCGTAAAACCCTGGTAGCGCTCGCGGTAAAGCCGCTCCACTTCCTCCGCCCGATCGGCGGGAACCCGCCTGCCCGACGCCTGGCCGAGCCGGCGGTCGACAAGCCCAGCCTCGCCTTCCTCTTCGTAACGCCGCGTCCAGCGCCGGAACGTCCGCTCGCTCACGCCGAGCAACTCAGCCGCCTCTTCCTGGTTCAGCTCCGCCGATTCCCAGCGGTTCAGAACGTTCAAAAACACCGTCATGCGCACACCCTGAAGGGCTTCTGTCCAGCGCATCCAACCCCTCCAAAAAGGGCCGGATCTACCGGACAGATCGTGCGCTACCTAAACCGGACATATCGTCTGCTACCGACACCCGCCGGGTACCCTCTTGCGGATCCCGACGGCTTTCAGTAAGATGGCGTTCTTTCAAGGGTTGTCCTCTGTAGCGGTCCACAATCGCGTGCGGTCGCCTCGGCGCAGTTGTACAAATTACTTAAGATAGATAATTGGGGAGGTTCAAGTATGCCGGCCCTAGATGCCTCAACCGAATTTCAAGACAAGATCAACGATGCTCTTAACGCCGCTGGGTTGGCTGATCAGCATCAGAAGCTGAATACGGACGAACACACGAGGCTGGCCCGAAAATACTCTCCTGTCGTGTTGACTCTTGAATTCCGTGATGATGAAGAGGTGGACCTTATCGTCCCCCCTCCCGGCACGGTTGTGTTGTTCTTCGCGACGAAGGGCTCGCGCCTGCTTCGGAACCTCGAGTTTGCCTTCGCACAGCGCTCACTGAGCAGACTTGTTCAGTTGGGTACAGAAATCCGCGATTTGGTGCAGCGGCGCGAGGTAATTTCGGTCCCCGCAGTCGTGGATGCGCTTATCGACGCGCCAGTGTACTTCGAGTGCCGATATAGTGGTAAAACCCTAGCCCGAAATGTCGGGCTCGTAAATGGTGTTGAAATAGGGTCGTTGACGTTTGCTTATAATGGAGGGCGCCTGCGAGACGAAGATTTTCAACTAGTGGAGTACTACAGACCAGGAGCGCGCGCTGAGCTCGATTACCTAATCGTTAAAAGTCCTCCTCGCCTGACCGATCTGGAGCAGGAAGTGCTAAAAGCGGTTCCTGAGGACATGTTGGAACTCAATATAGCGATCGTCGGAAAGTGTAGGTGGTGGACTGTTGCGACGGTAGTTGTAATCGTCGTGTTAACAGTAGCCGGAAGCGCCTGCGCAGCAGCCCGAGATCGTCTTGCTAGAGTGCGTCTGTCGCCTGAACAGGTTGATAGACTTGGTCAACTCGCATCGGCTCGCGAGTTGCTCGACATGAGGTGCCGGATCCTTGAGAACAGGTAGCAAGGGCTGCACCGGATTGGTCGGCGCCGGGCCGACGAGATGACGGCGGTGTGGGTTCCGGACCTTTGGGCACGGCACGGGCGCGATGTGGAACGTGTTGCGCGCGCCTCGACATGATGCATTCACGGCGCCAGGCACGTCAGCAGCCTTCGGCCTCGAAAACCTGCCGTTCGGCGTCTTTTTAAGCTTGAAGCGCGAAACGAGGGGTTAGTCAGCTATTTGCTTGACTTTCACATGGATCAGCTAGGTTATGGCTCTCGATTCCATAATAATTTCTCTATTAGGTCTCTGGTTCGCGTTCACACTCTTGTATGCTACCCCCTTGGGGACGCGCTTAGCTGTTAATGGTATGCTCATAACGCGGTTTATTCCTCGCTGGAATTTCTTTGCCCCTGTACCCGGTACGCACGATTTTCATCTTCTTTATCGGGACCAGCTCGTGGATGGTTGCGTTGGACCATGGCGAGAGTGCGTAGATTTTGTCTGTACGCGCCGCATCTACGCTCCGATTTGGCACCCCGAGAAACGCGCCAAGAAGACAATATACGACATTACGGTTGCGTTCATGCCAAGCCAAAACGATCTTGACCCGCATTTGCTGCAACTGTCCATACCTCATCTCCTGTTGCTGAATTATGTAGTCGCCTTACCCCGTTCCTCACTGAGCGTGGCTAGGCAATTTGTCGTGATCGGAACTTGTGCTTCCGACCCCAAGCCTGATGTCCTCGTCCTTTCGGGGATGCATTCACTGTGAATTTTTTTCTTAAGCATCTTGAGATGAATTCAGCCATTCAGGCGACCATAATCATTGCGGCTGTTGGTATATCAATAATGTCGCTCGAAGACATTACGATGCTAAAATTGCTTCGAAAAGAAGGAATCTTGAGTTGGGACGTATTAAAGCTGCAGGGATCTTGGTCTGCAATCGGCTGTAGCGGGAAGTTTGCAAAAGTTGTTTTCGAATATGGTTATTTCAGAGCAGTCATCGTTGCGCGTCTGATAGCAGCAATTACGTTATTGCTGTTTCACGGCTATCCCCTCGTATTTGCGATTTGCACATTCATCGTCTTTACGTCCCTGGCAGCGCTTACATTACGAAGTATTTATGGCTTAGACGGCGCACACCAGATGCATCTCGTGATTTGGGGAGCGCTTTTTTTAAGCAGCGTTGCCCCGGAAGGATCATTGGGTA
>CAWCSA010000014.1:0-75445 GCA_963798015.1 uncultured Alphaproteobacteria bacterium | reverse complement strand
GCTGCTGAAATATCAGGACGATATCGCAAAGATCGAGGGCGCAAAGGCGCAGACGCTGATCGAGGAAACCCGCGCCGAGCTTCGCCGGCTGGAGATCGGATAGGGCCTGCGAGCTCAGCGTGGCCCGAGCGCGATGACAAACGCGGCGCCCGACACTATCTCCCTCCCGATGACGCGTGCGACCGGCGCTTCGCCTGAGTGAGATCGACGAGCCAAGCGAAATGAGCGCGATTTTAGAGGCCGAACCTGCAAGCGGCGGCGTCTTGGCGCAGAACATCGTCCACTTCGCCCGCGCCCTTCGCGAGGCGGGCGTCCCGTTGGGTCCGGGCGCGGTAGTCGACGCGCTCGCGGCGGTCGAGGCGGCGGGCGTCGGGAATCGAGAGGACTTTTACACCACGCTGCACGCTGTCTTCGTCAAGAAGCATGAGCACAGCCTGCTGTTTGACCAGGCGTTTCGCATCTTCTGGAAGCGAAAGGGTTTCATCGAAAAGCTGATCGCGATGCTGTCCCCGCGCGCGCCCAGCAAATCCGACCCGAAGCCCCCGGAAGCTGGAGCCAGTCGCGTCGCTGACGCGCTTTTCAAGACGGTCCATGACCGCGCCAAACCGGCCCCCGAGGTCGAGCTTGACGCCCGCCTGACCATGTCGGCCGCGGAGATCTTGCGGTCGAAGGATTTCGCCCAAATGAGCGCGGCGGAAATCGAGGAGGCTCGCAAGGCGATCAAGCGGCTCGCGATGCCCGAGGACAACCGTCGAACGCGACGCTTTGCTCCTGGCGGTCGACCAGCTCGCGTCGATGCGCGCCGAAGCTTCCGCCGTTCTCTGCAGCCTGGCGGCGTGATCGACCTCGAGTTTAGGTCGCCGATCGATCGCGCGCCGCCGGTCGTCGCCCTATGCGACATTTCCGGGTCCATGAACGAGTACACCCGCCTTTTTTTGCATTTCCTTCACGCCTTGGGGGAGACGCGACGGGTTTCGACCTTCCTGTTCGGCACCCGCCTGACGAACGTGACCCGCGCCATGCGCGCCCGCGATCCCGATGACGCGCTGGCGAAATGCTCGGCTATGGCGCTCGACTGGTCCGGCGGCACGCGCATCGGCGAGGCGCTCCACCGCTTCAATCGGGATTGGTCGCGGCGCGTGCTTGGCCAGGGCGCGATTACGCTCCTCATCACAGACGGGCTCGAGCGCGACGACCTGGATAAGCTCGGAGCTGAAATGGAGCGGCTCGCGAAATCGAGCCGGCGCGTGATCTGGGTCAATCCGCTGCTGCGCTTTGATGATTTTGCCGCCAAGGCGGGGGGATTTTAACCATGCTGCCTTACGTCGATTTGTTCCGTCCGATCCACAATCTCGCCAGCATGGCCGAACTTTGCCGGGCGTTGTCGGGTGGCCGAGACTTGTCCGATAATCCAAAAGCGCGGCTCCTGACCGTCGATTGATTTCCCGTTATAGTCTTGCGGAGCGACCGGGGCGGGACCATTCTTGAGAGACTTCGCTTTGCGAGCGCCGATGTGTCCGCTCGCAAGGCCTATTGCGAGGGCGCCTGCCGCCAAGTCGGGTTCGTTGCGCTCTAGGGTATCGATGAGGGAGGTGTTTGAATGCTGACCCGAGACGAAGACGTCCTTGCTGCCGCGGAAACCTGGCGGGAAGCCGGGCGACACGTGGCGATTGCAACTGTGGTCGAGACCTGGGGCTCGGCTCCGCGCCCGGTCGGCTCGCATCTCGTCATTGACGCCGAGGGGAATTTTCTCGGCTCCGTATCCGGCGGGTGCGTCGAGGGCGCGGTCGTGGAAGAGGCGGCGGATGTGATCGCCAACGGCGCGCCGCGGATGCTCGAGTTCGGCGTGGCGGACGAGACCGCCTGGCGCGTCGGACTCTCGTGCGGCGGCCGCATCAAGGTCTATGTCGAGAAGCTCGCCTGATGCGTCTCGACGTTCTTAAGGCGATGAACGCGGCGCGAACCGAAAGGCGCGCGGGCGCCATCGTGACGCGTCTTTCCGACGGCGAGCAGCGATTTGTTCGCGCCGAAGCCGTCGACGCCGATCCTCTCGCCTCGGAATTGGAAGCGGCGTTGCGCATGGGCAAAAGCGCAACAATTGCGCATCAGGGCGAGGATTATTTTCTGACCGTTCAAGCCCCCGCGCCGCGCCTCACCCTCATTGGGGCCGTGCATATCTCGCAAGCTTTGGCGCCGATCGCGCGGATCGCCGGTCTCGACGTCTCGGTCATCGATCCGCGCACCGCGTTCGCCACGCCCGACCGCTTCCCGGACACGCCCGTTGTCGCCCAGTGGCCCGACGAGGCTTTGGCGGAAGCGCCGCTTGATCGCTACACCGCCATCTGCCTTTTGACCCATGACCCCAAGATCGACGACCCGGCGCTCATGGCCGCGCTCAAGGCCGATTGTTTCTATATCGGCGCGCTCGGATCGCGAAAAACGCACGCCAAACGGATCGAACGCATGCGCGCTCACGGGTTCGATGAAACGGCGCTGTCGCGCATCCATGCGCCGATCGGGCTCGACATCGGCGCCGTCAGCCCGGCCGAAATCGCAGTGTCGATCATCGGGGAGATCGTTGCTTCGCTGCGCAAGAAGCCGTTGCGCTCGGAGAGCGCGGCGGCATGAAATTCGGCCCGACGCCAATCGAAGAGGCCGAGGGCGCTGTCCTTGCGCATGGCGTTCGGATTGACGGCGTCGCATACAAAAAGGGCGACGTTCTCACGCGCGAGCGGCAGCTGGCGCTTGGTTCGGCAGGCGTCAGGTGCGTCGTGGCGGCGCGGCTCGAACCCGGCGACATCGATGAGAATGAGGCGGCGCTGAAGCTCGCCAAACGTCTCGCCGGCCAGCACCTGCGTTGCTCGGCGCCGTTTACGGGGCGGGTCAATTTGTTTGCCGAGAGCGCAGGGCTCGCGATCATTAAGCCCGAGGCCATCGACCGGGTCAATGCGGTCGACGAGGCGATCACCGTCGCGACGCTGCCTCGGTATCGAGCCGTCGCCGGTGGCGACATGGTGGCGACGATCAAGATCATTCCGTTCGCGACTGAAGCTCTCACGCTCGAGACTGCGCTCGCAGCGGCGCCGACGGGCGCGATTGCCGTTCAGCCGTTCAAGCCGATGCGGATCGGGGTCGTCTCAACGACGCTCCCGGGCCTGAAGCCCACAATTGTGGCCAAGACCTTGCGGGTGCTCGAGGCGCGCCTCGAGCCGACGGGAGCGCGCATCGTCGCCCAGGATATCGTGCCCCACGAGGTTGGGCCGCTCGCAAAAGCGCTTGCCAGGATGATCGACGGCGCCGATGCGCTGATCGTGTTCGGGGCCTCCGCCATCACCGATCGTCGTGACGTCATTCCCGCCGCCATCGAGGCGATCGGGGGGCGCATCGAACGGTTCGGCATGCCGGTCGATCCTGGCAATCTGCTGCTGCTTGCCGAACGCCACGGGGTCCCGATCATCGGGGCGCCGGGCTGCGCGCGGTCGCCGAAAGAGAACGGCTTCGACTGGGTCTTGCAGCGCGTGCTGGCGGGCGTTCCCATCCGCGACGCGGACATCCGCGCGATGGGTGTCGGCGGCTTGCTTATGGAGATCGGTTCGCGTCCCCAGCCGCGCGCGCCCAGTGACTAGGGTCGGCGCCATCGTGCTCGCCGCGGGCCAGTCGTCGCGCTTTCGCGCCGCCGGCGGCCCGGACCCAACAAAGCTGGTGGCGAAACTCGACGGCAAGCCGATCGTGCGACGGGTCGTGGAGGCGGCGCTGGCGACCAAGGCGCGTCCGGTCGTCGTGGTCACCGGCTATGCGCGGGACTCCGTGGAGGCCGCGGTCGCCGACCTCGACGTAGGCGTCGCCTTCAATCCTGAATTCGCGAGCGGCCTCGCTTCTTCGCTCAATGCGGGTTTGGCCGCCATGCCCAGAGATGTTGCCGGAGCGCTCGTGCTCCTGGGCGACATGCCGTGGATTGAGCCTCGGCTGGCTGACGCCCTGATCGACGCTTTCCTGGCGCGTGAGGGCGCGCTCGCGGCTGTCCCTTTACGCGAAGGTCGACGCGGCAATCCCGTTCTTCTCAGCCGAGGCCTTTTCGAGGCGGCGACGCGCCTGACAGGCGACGAGGGTGCGCGCGGGCTGATCGGCGCGCTCGGCGCCCACGAGCTGGTCGAGGTTGAGGCGCCGGATACGGGCGTGACGTTCGATATCGACACGCTGGAGGATTTGGCGGTTGCTCGGCGTTTTGGAGGCGGCGATCGTTAAAAGCGCGCGAAGAGCCATCTCGGCCGAGGGGGTCCAACGCAGCGTAGCCGCTTTTTTACCGGCCGCCCCTAACGTTTTCAGTGGCTTAGGACCCCGTTTAGTTCCGTGCTCGAGCGTCGCCCGGATTTGGCTTGAGCGCGACCATTAATAACAATATCTATACGTTATATAGCAGCCTCCGTCGGGGAGCGACGGACTCGCGCTTCAGATCAGCCTCATTCCCTTCAGCGAGGCATGTCCGTTGCGTCCGACGATAATGTGGTCATGCACGGCGACGCCTAAGGATTTAGCGATCGCGATGATGTCCAAGGTCATCTTGATGTCCTGGGTCGATGGCGTCGGATCGCCGGAGGGATGATTGTGAACAAGCACGATCGCCGTCGCCGACAGTTCCAGCGCGCGGCGCATGACTTCGCGTGGATAAACCGGAGTGTGATCGACGGTGCCCAAGCCTTGGACTTCGTCAGCGATCAGGCCGTTCTTCTTGTCGAGAAACAGGATGCGAAAGCTCTCACGGCCCTCGAACGCCATTGATGTGCGGCAATAGTCGATTACCTCGCTCCACGAGCCGAGCGGCAACCGCTTCTTGACCGCGCCCTTGGCGAAGCGTTGCGCGGCCGCTTCGACGATCTTGAACTCCGAGATCGCGCCGGCGCTCATGCCGTCGATTTCAGCGAGCCTCCCGGAATCGGCCGCGATGACTTCGCCGAAAGAGCCGAAGCGGGCGATGAGGTTCTTGGCCAGCGGCTTCACATCGCGTCGCGGAATCGCTCGAAAAAGAATGAGTTCGAGGAGCTCATAGTCGGCAAGGGCGCCCTGCCCCGCTTCCCTGAGGCGGGAGCGCAGTCGCTCGCGATGCCCGTGATAATGAGGCGTTTCGCCTTCGCCTTCGGGGGCCGCCGGACCGGAGGAGGGTGGTTGGAGTTGCGCCAGCGCCGACCCGCCAGCCTCGTGCAGCTGAGTGCGCCGCGCGCGGCGCGGAGGGTAAGCCTTGCCGTCGCGGTCGGCCCCCGAGCTCATCGGATCGGCGCGCGATCGGCTCCGGTGGGCGAGAGGGTGAAAATCTCGCACCCGGTCTCCGTCACGCCGACCGTATGCTCGAACTGGGCCGACAGTGACCGATCGCGCGTCACCGCCGTCCAACCGTCAGCGAGAATCTTCACCCCGTAACCGCCGAGATTGATCATTGGCTCGACGGTGAAGAACATGCCGGGGCGAAGGGGCACGCCTTCCCCTTTTCGGCCGGCATGTAGAATATTCGGCTCGTCGTGGAAGAGCTTGCCCAGTCCGTGGCCGCAAAAGTCGCGCACGACCGAACATCGCTCGGCCTCGGCATAGGTCTGAATCGCATACCCGATGTCGCCGGTCGTCCCGCCAGGCTTGATGGCTTCGATGCCGCGCATCATCGCCTCGTAGGTCACGTCGATCAGGCGCTGCGCCCGCCTTGAAGCCTCGCCCGCGACGAACATCCGGCTCGCATCGCCATGCCAGCCGTCTACGATCAGGGTCACGTCAATATTGAGGATGTCGCCGTCGCGCAGCGGTTTCTCGTCGGGTATGCCATGGCACACGACGTGGTTGATCGACGTGCAGATCGACTTGCGATAGCCACGATAATTCAAGGACGCCGGATAGGCGTCATGGTCGCGGGCGAACTCGAACGCGAACCGGTCGAGACTCGCAGTCGTGACCCCTGGCTTGACGAGCGGACCGATCAGATCGAGGGCTTCCGCGGTCAGTGCGCCGGCCTTGCGCATTGCGGCGAAGTCTTCGGGCCCATGCAGACGGATCTGGCCGCTGCGGCGTCCAACCTTCTCGTTTGCGAGCACGAATGTCGTCGACGTCGCCACCAGCTTTACCTTGGCCCATGTTTCAGAAGCTTCCACACATATGCTCTGCTTCCCGCCGAAGACAAGTCATCAATTTGGGATCGGGAAAGGTCTGCCGGCCTTGCGGACTTTTTCGGCGTCCATGCTAGCGTCCCGCCAGGCTGCGACGGGTTCCGACCGTTGCGCACGGGGACGACTTGGCGATGAGCGAATCGACGACCATAACCGCGGCCGTCCTGGTGATCGGCGACGAGATCCTCTCGGGGCGTACGAAGGACCGAAACCTGGGCTATATCGCCGAATATCTGGCCAAGATCGGAGTCGACGTCCGGGAAGCGCGGGTGGTCCCCGATGTCGAGGAGGACATTATCGCGGCCCTCAACGCTCTTAGGGAGCGCTACAATTATGTGGTCACGACTGGAGGGATCGGTCCGACCCACGACGATATCACCGCCAATTCGATCGGACGCGCCTTTGGCGTGCCCGTCGGCGAGGATCCGAGGGTGATCGCCATCATGCTTGAGCGCTACGCCCCTGCCGATCTCACGCCCGCGCGCCGTCGCATGGCGCGCATCCCCGAGGGGGCCGACCTCATCGAGAACCCGATCTCCCGAGCGCCGGGCTTTCGCATTGGCAATGTCTATGTGCTCGCCGGCGTGCCGGCGGTCATGCAGGCTATGCTCGACTTCGCTGTCAAGACAATGAAAACCGGCGCGGTGATGCTGGTCGAGACAATCGCTGCGGGGAGCCTCCCGGAGGGGGTGTACGGCGAGGCGTTGGCCGCGATCGCCTCAGCCCATCCGAACGCGGCGATCGGCTCCTATCCGTCGTTCAAGGACGGGCGCTTCAGCAACCAGATCGTGGTGCGCGGCAAGGACGAGGAAGCGGTCGCCGCGGCGCGGCGCGCCGTCGAAGCCATGGTCGCGGAGCTGTCTAAGGATGGGGCGATGCGTTAAACACCGAGCGGAAGCTGGCATTGCAAAAGGTGTTAATCCGGGACGACGACGGGTCGCGCGCATTCATCGCGCTTGTTAGGAAGGCAAATCTTTTGCGAAGGAGCCGCTGGTGAACGCCCCCCGCGACAAGGCATTTCCAGTTTCGTGGGACCAGTTCCACCGGGACGCGCGAGCGCTGGCTTGGCGACTTGCCTCGTCGGGGCCGTTCAACGCCATCGTCGCCATCACCCGCGGCGGGCTCGTCCCGGCGGCAATCGTCGCGCGGGAGCTCGAGGTCCGGGTGATCGAGACCGTGAGCATCGCCTCCTATCACGACTACAAGACACAAGGCGGGCTGAAGGTTCTCAAGACGATCGCTCCTGAGGTCAGCAGTCTCAACGACGGAGCGAAGATCCTTATTGTCGACGACCTGGTCGACACCGGCGCCACCGCCAAGTTGGTGCGCGAGATGCTGCCCAAGGCGCATTTCGCCACCGTCTACGCCAAGCCTTTGGGGCGCCCCCTGGTCGACACCTTCATCACCGAGGTCTCACAGGACACGTGGATCTATTTCCCCTGGGATATGGGCCTTGCCTTTCAGCCGCCAATCGCCAACGACAAAGGCGGCTAAGGTTATGCGGACGTGGCGAAACCGGTAGACGCAAGGGACTTAAAATCCCTCGGCCGCAAGGCTGTGCGGGTTCGACCCCCGCCGTCCGCACCAAGCGCCCTTGGAAGTACAGCGAGAGCCTGGCACGGTTTCAGCGCCTCCGCCTCGCGCCGGTTAAGGTTGCGCAATGACTGAAAGGGCCAGAAAGACAGACGAAGCAGCGAGCCCGAACCTGCCGGTTCATGAACCCTGGTTCGAGGCGACCCAACTCTCGCAGGGCCTCTTCCGAATCACCGAGCCTCGCTGCCACAGGTGGGTCCGGGCGAACTGTTTCCTGATCCTCGGCAGGGAGCGGGATATTTTGATCGACAGCGGGATGGGCGTGGCGCCGCTGCGACCGGTCCTCGATCGCCTGTCCTCGCGGACGAGATTCGTCTTCACCACGCACGCGCATATCGATCACGTCGGCTCCCATCCGGAGTTTACGGACTGCGAAATCCTCGTGCATCCGGCCGAGGCCGACGAGCTCGCGCGGCCGGGTCAGCAAGGCCTCCGTTTTGCGAACCGCAGCGCGGAGCAGATCGCGGCGCTTCGCGCCTCCGGAATTGAGCCTTCGGAATTCATGCTCGAGGCCGTTCCCTCCGTCGGCTTCGATCTGGAATCATACCGCCGCGCGCCCGTGAAACCGACACGGCTCGTGTCGGAAGGGGACGTCGTCGAAACTGGCGATCGGGAATTCGAAGTGCTCCATCTGCCCGGTCATTCTCCGGGAAGCATAGCGCTCTGGGAGCATTCGAGCGGCTCGCTCTTTTCGGGAGACGCCATCTACGATGGCGTTATCGTCGACAACCTCCCTGGATCGGACGTGGAGGTTTATCGCGCGACGATGAAGCGGCTTGCAGAGCTCCCGGTCGCACACGTCTTTGGCGGCCACAACGCTCCGATGACGCGAACTCAGATGCTCGATGTCATCGATCGGTATCTCGCGTCTCGCCTCTGAGCCCCCGGTAAACCGGCGCGAATACCTAGCGTACATCGCAAGGATGCAACTGCTTTTCAGAGCGGCGCTTCCTTGATACCGCTTGTATAACTCAACGCTGCCTCGGCGGCCCATGGCGTTGGTGAGCGCGAGCCGAGCGCGAACGCCGCGCCTAACGCCAGGACCTCGGAAATTGACATGACTGATATGACGCGAATGTCGTCGGGAGAGCTGGGGCCGGGCGGGCACTGGCGTAACTGGGTCGGCAACCAATCCTTCATCGCGCGGCACAAAGCCGAGCCGAGTTCTGAGACCGAATTGGTTGCGCTCGTCCGCGAGGCCTCGCGACAAAATCTGTCAATCCGCGTTGCCGGCTCCGGTCATTCCTTCACGCCGGTGGTGTCAACCAGTGGTCTGCTGCTCAGTTTGGAGAATATGCAAGGGCTCGTCAGCGCCGACCTCGATCGCAAGCGCGTCGTCGTGCGCGCAGGCGCGAGGATCGGCGATATCGGCCGCGCTCTGAAGGAGATTGGTTTGTCGCTCGCCAATCAGGGCGATATCGACACTCAGGCGCTCGCTGGGGCCCTTTCGACCGGCACGCATGGCACCGGCATCGGGCTTGGCTGTCTTTCGTCCCAGGCGGTGGGCATGCGGCTGATTCAGTCGGACGGGTCGGTGTTCGAGCTTGACGCCGATCGGGATCCCGAAACGATGGCCGCGGCCCAGGTTTCAATCGGCATGCTTGGGGTGATCTCGACAATCACGCTGCAGGCGATCTCCGCATACAACCTCAAGGAGACGCTCTGGCGCGAGGATTTCGAGGCCTGCATGGAGAGGCACGACGAACTAGCGAAGAACAACCGCCATTTCAGTTTTTTCTGGTGCCCAGTCGCGGAATCCCGACACCTCTACTGCCTGCCCGACGTTGCTGCTGTCTCAAAGGTCAAGCGCGAGCACGACGTTTGCGAGATGAAGGTGATGAACGTCACCGACGAATCCCCTCATTCGAACGAAGAGACATTCGAGCGGGTCGCCTACAGTTCGGAAATTTACCCGATCGAATACATCCCGAACTTCCACGAGCTCGAATACGCGATACCGGTTGAAAACGGGAAGGAGGCCTTGCGGCAAATCCGCGAGCTGATGCTGACCAAGCATACGAATTGCATCTATCCGGTGGAATATCGTTTCGTGGCTGGCGATACAGGCATGCTGAGCCCTTATTACGAGCGCGCCAGCGTGACGATCTCGGTCTCTGGCGGGCCGGGCATCGACTATTGGAGCTATCTCCTCGACGTCGATGCGATCCTTCGGCCATACGGCGCGCGACCGCATTGGGGCAAGCTGCATTTCAATCGCGCGGACGACATGCCCTCGCTCTATCCGCGCTTCCATGACTTCCAAGCCATCCGCCGCAACATGGACCCGTCAGGCCGCTTCCTGAACGATCATTTGAGAAACCTGTTCGAGTGACCCACGGATCGCCAGTACGCCTCGAACTAAGGGCTACAAAGCTGGCAGGGAACCGATCGGACTGTTCCTTACGATTTGCCGTCAGTCGCTCTCCGATTCGGCTCGGCGCCGACAAGGCCGCTCAAATGGCAAGGCGCGGGCGCGAAGGCTGAAAACACAGTGAAATCAAAGGCTAAAAAAGAGTGGTGGGCCGGGCAGGACTCGAACCTGCAACCAGACCGTTATGAGCGGCCGGCTCTAACCATTGAGCTACCGGCCCATCCGGGCGCGCCGCGCGAGGGTAAAGCGCAAAACGCGCGCGGTGGCAATGCGGTCTTGCCATGAACGCGCCGGCGCCCGTCCGTTCAGGGCCGCATGGGCGATCGGCGAGAACGGTCAATCGCGGAGCGCCCCACTCAGCTTTGTTTTCGCGTGACCCGCGCGCTGGCTCAGCGTCACCGCCGGCCGTCGATGGGCGTGGGCGCGTCGTCAAGGCCTATCGCGCGCTCGACGATGTAGAGCGGCCGACCCTTCGCCTCGGCGTAAATGCGCCCGACACTCTCTGGCAAAGGCCTAAACAAAGGCTTTGCGGCGCGCGGAGCGTCGAGCCGCTACTCCGTCAGCGCTTTGTCTGATAGGATCGTTAAAATGCGTTAACCGGCTTTTGCTCGGAGTTGGCCATGGAATACGACAACATGCCGTCCTCCTCGAATATCGAGGATCGGCGCGGACAGCGCGGCGGGGCGGTCGGCGCCGGCGGACTGGGCATCGGCGCCATTGTCGTCATTTTCGCCATCAGTTATTTCACCGGCATTTCGCCTCAGGTGCTCATGAGCGGGGCCGAAATGATTGGCGTCGGGCAACAGAGCGCCCCGCCGCCGACAAGCGCGCCGCCCGACCCGAACGACCCGATGCGCGCTTTTCTCTCCAAGGTCGTCGGCAGCACGGAGGCAGTCTGGGCGGAAGTGCTGCCGGCGCAGGCGCACGTGCGATACCAGCCCGCGCCGCTGGTCATCTATGACGGCGCGACCCGATCGGGATGCGGCGGAGCCCAGTCGGCGATGGGGCCGTTCTACTGCCCGATCGACAAGAAGGTTTACCTCGACACCTCGTTCTTCCGCGACATGAAAAACAAGTACGGCGGCGGCGGCGATTTCGCTTACGCTTACGTGGTCGCGCACGAGATCGGCCATCACGTGCAGGACGAGCTCGGCATCCTCGATAAGGTCGACAATATGAAGCAGCGGGTGAGCCAGACCCAGGCCAACGCGCTATCGGTAAGGGTCGAGCTGCAGGCCGACTGCCTGGCTGGGGTGTGGGCCAACCATGCGAACGACAAATGGAAGATCCTCCAACCAGGCGACGTTGAGAAGGCGCTGGCGACCGCGCAGGCGATCGGCGACGACCGGCTGCAGACCGCGGCCCGCGGCTACGCCGTGCCCGACAGTTTCACCCACGGCTCGTCGGCGCAGCGCCAGAAATGGCTGACGGCCGGCCTGAAGAGCGGCGATATCAACGACTGCGACACCTTCTCGAACTGAGCGGCGAAGTGTTGACCTGTTGGAGATCATCCCGAAGCCCACTCAGCGCCCCCGGGCCTGCGAAGCATCCGGGTATTTAGTCAGCGCTTGTGGGAGACGCGCCATGGACGGATCGCCATCGGCCAATTCATACCTCTCCGGCAATTACGCGCCGGTGCGCAGCGAGGACGATTACGACCTCGAAGTCGTTGGCGAGTTTCCGGCTGGCCTCAGGGGCGCCTTCTATCGCAATGGGCCCAATCCCCAATACGAGCCGCGCGGCCATTATCACTGGTTCACCGGCGACGGAATGATCCATGCGTTCTTCGTCGACGGCGGCAAGGTCACCTACCGCAATCGCTACGTCCGAACGCCGAAATGGGAGCTCGAATACGCCGCCGGCAAGGCGCTGTTTGGGGGTTTCGATCCGCGCGCGGCCGATCCTTCGGTGATCGGCAAGGACAGCGGCGTCGCCAACACCAACATCGTCTGGCACGCAGGCCGTCTCCTAGCGCTCGAGGAAGCGCACAAGCCGTTCGAGCTCGATCCTAAGAGCCTGGAATCCCGGGGCTACGTCGAGTCCTACAAAGGTCGCGTGACCGCCCATCCCAAGATCGATCCTGAGACCGGCGAGATGGCATGGTTTGGCTATTCGGTTGGGGGCGGGTGGTTCACCAGGACCATGTCCTACGGCGTGACCGACGCCAATGGCGGCGTGATCCGCCGTGATGATTTCGAGGCACCCTTCTCGAGCATGGTGCATGATTTCCTGGTCACCCGCCGGCATGCGCTCTTTCCCATCCTGCCGCTGACGGGCGATCTTCAGCGGGCGATGCGCGGCGGCCCGGCCTACGCCTGGGAGCCAGACAAGGGGGCCCATATCGGGGTGATGGCGCGCGACGCCGGCGTCGAAACCATGCGCTGGTTCACGACCGATGCTTGCTACGTCTTCCATCCGATGAACGCCTGGGAAGAGGGCGATACGATCTTCGCCGATGTGATGGAATACCCGGTCGCGCCGCTGTTCCCCAACGCCGACGGGTCGACGCCAGCGCGCGCGTCCGCCCGGCTGGTGCGATGGACCTTCGATCTCGCTGCGGCTTCCGATACGATCAAGCGCGAGGCTCTCGACGACCTGCCCGGAGAATTCCCACGTTTCGACGAACGGCGGGCTGGCTCGGACTACCGGCACGGCTGGTTCGCCGCGCGCGCCGACGGGCGGGAAGTCGGGCTCTTCGACTCTATCGCCCATATCGACCTCAAAACGGGGAAGCGGACGACTTATGAGTTCGCCGCCGGCGATGCGCCGGGCGAGCCGGTGTTCGTGCCCCGTTCGGCCAATGCGCCAGAGGGCGACGGATGGGTGATCGCGGTGATTTATCGCGGCGCTCAGGACCGCAGCGACTTCGTCGTGTTCGACGCCGAGGCCATTGGGGCCGGACCGATCGGGGTCGCCAAACTGCCGCGGCGGGTTCCGTTCGGCTTTCACGGCAACTGGCGGAACGCCTAGCGGCTTTCGGCGACGCCTTTGTCTTGTGATGAGACCGTCTTGACGTCGCGTCGGTCCGGGCCTATCTGTTTGTTCATGATTTGTTCCCAATCGTACGTTACGGAACATGCCCATGAACCCGACCCTGAGCCGACCCTCCACCGCTGACCCGCGCCATCGCCCTGAGGCGATCGCCGAGCGCATCCTGCCGGCCGACCGCAGGCGTGGACGCGGCGCGGCGACCAATGCATCCGGCCGTTTCGAGCTTCAGAAGCGCGAGGGTTTCGACGACGGCTGGACGCTCGACGAAGCGCCGGAGCCATTGGCGACCGAAGTCACGTGGGAAAAGCCCAAGGCCATCATCACGCGCAACGAGTCGCCTGACATTGGATTCGACCGCTCGATCAATCCTTATCGTGGCTGCGAGCACGGCTGCTTTTATTGCTACGCCCGGCCGACCCACACCTATCTGGGGCTCTCGGCCGGGCTCGACTTCGAAACCAAGCTGTTCGCCAAGGAGGGCGCCGCCGAGCTTCTGGAGCGCGAACTCGCCTCGCCCAAGTACCGGCCAGCGCCAATCGCCTTCGGCGCCAATACCGACCCCTATCAGCCGATCGAGCGGCAATATCGCATCACCCGATCGTTGATCGAGACGCTCTCCCGAGCACGACATCCGCTCACCATCGTCACCAAATCGAACCTCGTTCTGCGCGACCTCGATCTCCTGGCGCCGATGGCGCGCGACGGCCTGGTGAAGGTCTTTGTTTCGGTGACGACGCTCGATCGCGGGCTCGCCCGCCAGATGGAGCCGCGCGCGCCGACGCCGCAGAAGAGGCTCGAAGCGATCGAGGCGCTCAACGACGCCGGCGTGCCCGCGGGGGTGATGGCCGCGCCGGTCATTCCCGCGATCAACGACGAGGAATTGGAGACGATCCTGACCCGGGCCTATGCGGCAGGCGCCCGGGAGGGAAGCTATGTCGTGCTGCGGCTGCCGAACGAATTGCGCGACATGTTCCGCGAATGGCTGCAGGTCCACTACCCCGACCGGCTCAAGCGCGCGGTGTCGCTCATGCAGTCGATGCGCGATGGCAAGGATTATGAAGCCCAGTGGGGCCGGCGCATGGCCGGGTCAGGCCCTTACGCCTGGATGATCGGGCGCCGGTTCGAGATGGCGACGCGTCGGCTTGGCTTCCACGAGATGTCGCGGGCGCTGCGAACCGACCTGTTCCGCAAGCCGGTTGTCGCTCCAAGCGCGGCCAGCGGGCAACTCAGCCTGTTCTGACGAGGCGGCCTTCCTGCCCGGCCGGCTTCGGTCCCGGCCCCAACGGCGGCCGGCCCACAACTTGAAGAGACGGCGGCGGCTCGAAAGCGTCCCGGCGCCGCTCGCGCGCCCGCCGCGCAAGGAGCGCCGTCGGATCGCGGTCAAGCGGCACCGCCGAGGCGTCGCGCACGTCGCTCGGGTTGAGGCCGATGTCGGCCAGCTCGCGGCGATCCATATTGGCCAGCGCCTTCAGCGTCGCTCGGCGGCGGCGACTTGGAAAGGCCAGGCCGCCACGCGTTTCGCTCCAACAAAGATTGTTCGCCATAGACGGCTTCGGGGAATCATGGGTTCAGGTCCTCTCTTGTCTCAAGATCGGACGAGAGGGCTTGCAGCGCCAGAGACAGTTCAATACAGTCACGCCAAACTGTACCAACCCACTGCCTGTACAGTTTGCGGAGCGTGTATGGACGATCGGCCGGCCTCTCGCGTCGAGACGACTACGGGGTTCATTCGCAGCCGCATAGCCAGCCGCACGCTCGCGCGCGGCGCGCGGCTTCCCTCGGTGCGCGAGCTTGCCGTCAAGCTCGCAGTCTCGAAATCGACCGTGGTCGAAGCTTACGACCGGCTCGCCGCAGAGGGGGCGGTTGTCGCTCGGCGCGGCTCGGGATTTTTCGTCGCGGGCGCCTCCGCCCGCCCGCTCACTCTCTCAGCCGCCGACCCGCCGCCCGAGCCCGCCGTCGACCCGTCGTGGATCAATCGGCACGCTATGGTGGGCTCGCCCGATTTGCTCTGTCCGGGCGCCGGCTGGCTGCCCGATTCCTGGGTGCTCGATCTCGGCGTCCAGCGGGCGTTGCGCCTCACCGCGCGCGAGGATCCCGAACGCCGGCGCCAGTATGACGAGCCGCTCGGCTACGCGCCGCTGCGGCATTTGTTCTCCGTGCGCCTGGCCGAGCGCGCCGTGCTGGCGGATCCCGATCAGATTATCGTGACGGATTCCTGCTCTCAGGCGCTCGATCTTGTCTGCCGCTTTCTGCTCAGCCCAAACGACACCGTGGTCATTGACGATCCCTGCTATTTCAATTTCCATTCGCTTCTAAGCGCCAATCGCGCCCGGAGCGTCACCGTCTCGATGACCCCCGATGGTCCCGACGTCGCCGAGCTCGAGCGCGTTTTTGCCGAACATCGTCCGCGTCTCTATCTCACCGGCGGGGGCTTGCAGAACCCAACCGGGGTCACGCCCTCGGCGGCGACCGTCCATCGCGTGCTGAGACTGGCCGAGGAGCACGACGTTCTCATCCTCGAGGACGACACGTTCGCGGACTTCGAGGCCGAGCCTTCGACGCGGCTTGCCGCGCTCGACGGCCTGCGCCGGGTGGTTCAGGTCGGCAGCGCGACCAAGGCTGTCGGCGCCGCGATGCGCTGCGGCTATATCGCCGCGCGGGAGGACTGGATCGCGCCGCTTGTCGATCTCAAGCTGGCGACGACCATGGGCAATAGCGCGACAGGGGCGCACATTCTGCATCGGGTGCTGACGGAAAGCGGATATCGGCGCCACCTTGATGGCTTGCGGCGGAAACTTGCCGATTCCATGGGCCGCGCCGTCGAGAACCTCCGCCGTCACGGCCTCGTCCCCTGGATCGAGCCGCGCGCCGGCATCTATGTGTGGGCTCGCCTGCCCGACGGAATCAGCGCCGCCGACGTCGCCCGCCACGGGCTGACAAGGAAGGTGATGTTCGCGCCCGGCCCAGCCTTCAGCGCCTCCGAAGAGGCGCGCGGTTGTCTGCGCTTCAATGTCGCCCGTTGCGGCGAGCCGCGCGTGTACGAGGTTCTGGATGAAGCCATCGCCGCCGCTCCCCGCCGCGATCCGGGCAAAGCGGCGCATGCCGCGTTTTAAGCTCATCCTCGAATATGACGGGACGCCGTTCGTCGGCTGGCAACGGCAGGACAACGGCCTTTCGGTCCAGGAAGTTCTGGAGCGCGCGCTGAGCTCGATGACCGGCGCGCGCGTGACCGCTCACGGCGCCGGGCGCACCGACGCAGGCGTCCATGCGCAGGGGCAGGTCGCGCATGTCGACCTCGAGCGCGACTGGTCCCCGTTCCGCCTCAGCGAGGGGCTCAACGCGCTGTGTAAACCCCATCCTGTCGCGGTGCTCGGCGCCGAGCGCGTAGGCCCCGATTTCGAGGCGCGCCACAGCGCTGTCGCTCGCCACTATCTTTATCGCGTCGTCAATCGCCGCGCGCCCCTCACCTTCGAGCGCAGCTCAGCCTGGCGGGTGAAGCCGCGCCTCGACGCCGAGGCGATGCACGCGGCGGCGCGCGCGCTCATCGGCCGGCATGATTTCTCCACCTTTCGCGATTCGCAATGCCAGGCGAACTCGCCCATCCGCACGCTCGACCGGCTCGACGTCAGGCGTGAGGGTGACGAAATCCTCTTCGAGGCGAGCGCGCGCTCATTCCTGCATCGGCAGGTGCGCTCGATGGTCGGCACGCTGGTCGAGGTCGGCGCCGGCCGCTGGAGCGGCGACGCATTCGAAGCGGCGTTTAAGGCTGCCGATCGCGGCCGCTGCGGCCCGGTCGCCCCACCCCACGGCCTCTGCCTCGTCCGCGTCGACTACGCGAGCGGGTTTGCTATCCTCCCCCGCGAACTCAGGGGAGGATAGGCGCTGAACTCGCCAGGGTCGACTATTCCGAGCCTTTAGCGAAATAAAGCTCGAGCGCGCGCTCATAGATGCGTGACAGCGCTTCGAGATCGTCGAGCGCGACCCGCTCGTTGACGGCATGGATGGTCGCGTTGACGAGGCCAAGCTCGACGACGGGACAGGCGTTCTTGATGAAGCGCGCGTCCGAAGTTCCCCCGCCGGTCGAGAGCGAAGGCTTGCGCCCGGTCACATCGCTAACCGCTTTGGCGACGAGGTCGGTGAACGGCCCCGGTTTAGTAAGGAAAGCGCTTGCGTTGCCGGGTTCGAAAGTCAGCGTTGCGCGGCCGCCTCCGTCCGCCGCCGCCACCCGGCGCCTGATCTCCGCGGCGAGCGAATCATGCGTCCACAGGTCGTTGAAGCGGACGTTGAACTTAAGGCGCACTTCGCCGGGAATGACGTTGAAGGCCGGGTTGCCGACGTCGACTGAGACCACTTCGAGGTTCGTGGGCTCGAAGTCGGCGTTGCCGGAATCGAGCGGCGGCGAGAGCAGCGCCGTCAATATGGGCGCGAGCGAAGGAATCGGATTGTCGGCGATATGCGGGTAAGCCGCATGGCCCTGCCGACCGCTGATGGCAAGCCGTCCGTTGAGCGAGCCGCGCCGGCCGTGCTTGATCGTGTCGCCGACCGCCTCAACCGAGGTCGATTCGCCCAGGATGCAATGGTCGAAGGTTTCGCCCTTGGCGAGCGCCCAGTCGACAAGTTTGACCGTACCGTTGATCGCGGGGCCTTCTTCGTCGCCGGTGATGAGGAAGCTGATCGAGCCGCCGAACGCCCCCCTGGCGATGAAACGCAAGGCGGCGGCGACGGAGGCGGCTACCCCGCCCTTCATGTCGCAGGCTCCGCGACCCCAGAGCTCGCCATCCGCGACTTCGCCTGAAAACGGGTCGAACCGCCAGCCGCTTAAATCGCCGGGGGGCACCACATCGGTGTGGCCGGCGAAGGCGAGATTGGGCTTGGCCGCGCCGAACCTCGCATAAAGGTTGAGGACGGCAGGCGTCCCCGGCGCCTCGAACGTGACGAGCTCGGTCGCGAAACCGGCCTTGCCCAAAAGATCGTGCAAATAGGGCAGCGCGCCGGCGTCCGTCGGCGTCACCGACGGAAACCGGATGAGCGCGCGCGCCATCTCGAGCGCCGAAGGCGGAGGGGACATGGCTTACGCTTTAGGCGGCGCCTCTACCTCGGGCGCATTTCGCGCACCGGGGCGGCCCAATCGAGGCCGGCGTCGTAGATCGGTGGCTCGGTGTTGGACAGAAGATTCCACAAGCCGGTCTGGGGGCTGCGCTTCACCGACTTGATCAGCACCCGCCCATCGCTGAGGCCGCAGACGCACATGCGTCCGACAAGACTGTCGTCCGGCGGATTGCGAATGTCGTCGTAGAAAACGAGCCAATTGTCGAACAATACGCCCAGCGAGTGGCCGCGGACCTGGACCGCTACCGTCGTTGGCTTCGAATCGAGCGGCGCGTCGACATCGTCGAACGGACCTTGGCCGTCCGCGTAGAAATGGGCGACCGCGCCCGCGCCGACATAGCCGACCAGCGGCGCGCTGGGCGGGCGCGGCGGTCCGCCGCCGATGAGGCGCGGCGGCTCGACGCCGAGATAGTCGGACACGGTCGCGATCTCGTCGGCGCGCAGACGCCGGTGGCCGTTGAGAAGGTCAGTGACGGCGGAGGGCGATCGGCCGAGCGCCTTGGCGAGCCCGCTACGCGTTTTGCCGGTCCTTTTGAGGGCTGAGCGAATCCATTCGACGGTCAAAGCGGAAGCTCCTGCAACTTGCTTTCTCCAAGTGAAAGGCGTGGGCCGCTCTGGCGCGTCCCGGCCATCGATGACCTGCCAACTCACGGTATTAACCTTGTTTCCGAAAAACCGCAATTCAAAAAAACAGAACCTTGACACAAGCTTCTGTTTTCCCTGATACTGAACAAAGCGAGAACATAACACGGCAAAACAGAAAGGGCAAGATCCATGACCATCTCCCCGCCTCGCCGGCGCCGTCCTCCAAAAGTCGACACCGAGCGAGCCGAGGCCATACGCTCTTCCGCCCGGCATCTCAAGGACTTGCAGCGCGCTCACCAGGGCCCTCCGGCGGACGTTCGGGTCAACGCCCGCGGGATCCCGAAGTTCGTCTCTCCCATCCTCGAACAGTCCTATTGCACCTCGCCGGCGGCGCTCTGCGCGGAACTCGCGGAGGAGCCCGCCCGATGAGCGCCCCCCGAAAGCCGAAGCCGACCAAGCGCAAGTCGCCGCAGGATATGCTCAACGCCATCAAGGAGCGGCTCGACGCCACGCCCGAGCGCCTCGCCCGCGCCAAGGAAGCGGGCGAGACGCCAAGCCTCGACGCCGAGCGAACGCGCCGCTTTCTCGATCCGTTCGACACGATGCGCGCCAACCGGGTGTTGGCGCCCAACAATCCGAAGCTCAACGACGTCCGTTGGCTGGTCGGCGAATTGCTGCGACGCACCTATCATCGCGCCCGTCTCGACCAATTGCGCGCGGTCGCCCCCGACCGGATGGGATCGACCGGCTTCGGGCCCCGGCCGGGCCTGCCACAGGCCGACGCCGCCCTCCACGCCCGCGACAAGTTGCGGGAGGCCGAGGATCGGGTCGGCCCGCATGCCTGGCCGATCGTGACCCGGATCGTCATCGAAGGCGCGGGCGTGCGCGACTGCCGCGGCTTCGTCCCCGAGTTGGCCACCCCCTGGCGCGCCGACGCGGTGGTCTCCGACCGCCTGCGAGTGGCGCTCGACGTGATCGGCGGACTGATGGGGGTCACGGCGAGACGAGAGAAGCGAAACTAATGACGGCTCCCCTCACGCCCTCAATCGCGAAAGCATCCCTCAACAGGAGCACATCCCCATGACCTTCACCATCGTCGCCATGGTTTGCATGGCCGGCATGAGTCCCGCTGATTGCGGACCGGAGGCGGGGTTTTCCCGAGACGTCGCGATTATCGGCGCCGTGTCGAACGAATTGTGGTGCGGCGTCGAAGCCCAGCAGGACCTCGCCAAGAGCGCGCCGTTCCGCAACCTCGGAACAGGCGAGTTCATCAAAATCATGTGCGTCAGAAACGGCTGACCGGCGCTTCGTGCGCTCTGGCTCATCGGGGCCAGAGCGGCTGCGGCATTGCGCGCAACGCTCACAGCTCCTGTCGAAATAGGGGCGCAGATCACGCTCGCCGACGGCCGCAGACGCAGTCGGAATCGGACAAGGAAACGGCGACGATCTGGTGCATCGCCCCGGGCCATTAAGACATCGGCGACCTCACGAAAGAAATTGGTCAGGAATGGCCTGCCGTGACGTGCGCACGGCTCGCCGCAGCTTTATCCACCGCGCTCCGCATTCACCTGGCGCTGAGCAACCAACGACTCGAAAAAGTTGCGCGAAAGCGCGCTCAAGCCATTGGAATCATTCGCGCGCGTAAACTTGTGCGCAGATTCTATCCAAGCCGCTTCTGCAGAAAAATACGCTTGTGTCCGGGCGGATAGTCCAGTTCGCCGAACACCTTGTAGCCGAGCCTCGGATAGAAGCCCGGAGCCTGGAAACTGAAGGTGTCGACCCAGGCCGAGTGGCAGCCGCGCTCGAGCGCACGGGCCTCGGCGTCGCCCATGAGCTTGCGCCCGATCCCCTGACCGCGCAGCGCGTCGCTGACCCATAAATAGCGGATGAAGAGCCAGCCGGAATAGGTTTCGCCCGCGAGCCCCGCGACGATGCTTTTCCCCTCGCGGGCGAATACGGCGAGCGGCCGCCATTGCTGATGGCCTGGCCACCGGCTCTCGTTGAACGCCTCGAGCCCGTTCGGCAGAACCTCGACGTCCGCGTCGTTCGGCGCGTCCTCGATGTCGAAGCGCAGGGGCGAGGAAATCATCGGCGTCTCCTCATGAGCCCTGCGGGTTCAGCCGCCAGGAGGCGCGGACGACGCCCTCGAGGTCGGCGAAGCGCCCGACGATCGCCTCGAGCGCCAGCTCGCGGCGCTTGTGCGAGGTCACGGTCGCGGTCACGTCGACCCGGCCCGTCTCGCCCATGAAGGCGCTGTCCACTTGGGCAAAATTTAGTTCCGGCACGGCTCCGATGTCCTGCACGAGCTGGGCGCGGATGTCGGAGGCGCGCGCCGGCCGGCATTCGATCGAGATGACGTAATGCTGCTCTTCCTCGGACATTTCCAACGGATGCCGATTGATGGCGCTGACCAGCGGACGCAAGCCGACATTCGCTGCGATCACCAGAACCGCCGCCATGAGGCCGTGGAGCCCCATCCCCTCGCCAGCGAGCAGGCCGACCGCGGCCGAGCACCAGAGGGTCGCCGCTGTGTTGAGGCCGCGCACATTCAGCCCCTCCTTGAAGATCACGCCGGCGCCGAGAAAGCCGATGCCGGTCACGACCTGGGCTGCAATCCGAGTGGCGCCATCCGCATCCGAGACCGCGCGCCCATAGGTGATGAAAATCGCCGCCCCGAGCGCGACCAGCGTATTGGTCCTCAGGCCCGCGAGATGCTGGCGCCATTGACGCTCGAGACCGATCGACGCGCCGAGGCAAGCGGCGATGAAAAGATTGAGGCCAGCTTGCGCGAGCGCGATGGTCATGCGGCCCCCTCAGGCACGGGCGGGCGGCATCCCTAAACCGGTAAGGAAATGCCCCAATTCGCCACGAATCATTCACCCCAAATTCAGACGATAAGATCATAATCCAAGCACCCTCGGAAACCTGGAGGAAACCATGGTCTTACGCATTCTCTCCCGCGGCGCGATCGCCGCTGTCGTCGGCGCGACGATGCTTGCCGCTTCAAGCGCGCCCTCGGCGGCCTTCACGCTCTCCTCGCCATCGCTGGAACAGCCGGTCGTCAGCGCGGACGTCCAGTCCGTTTGGTGGCACGGTGGATGGCACCGTGGCTGGCATGGCGGATGGCACGGTGGGTGGCATCGCGGATGGGGTTGGCGTGGCGGCTGGCATCGCTACGGATGGCGCGGGGGTTGGGGCCCCCGTTATGGCTACGGCTTCGCTCCGGTCTACCATTGCTGGTGGGGCCCGTGGGGCCGCCGCTGCGGAGTCTGATCGCGAGAGCGCCGCTCGATGGAGGGCGCTAGCCCTCCATCTTCTCCAATAAAGCCTCGGAAACCTCGAAGTTCGCGGTGACGGTTTGGACGTCCTCGTTGTCTTCGAGCGCGCCGACGAGGCGCAGGATCTTTTCACCCGCCTCGTCGTCGACGGCGATGGTGTTCTGCGGCCGCCAGACAATCGCGGCCCTGAGCGGCTCGCCGAACTTCGCCTCCAGGGCTTTCTGGGCGTCGCGCAGCGCCGCGACCGAAGTGATGACCTCGTGCTCTTCCGGGCTTGACGCCACGTCGTCCGCGCCGGCCTCGATCGCCGCCTCGAGCATCGCCTCGTCGTCCGCGACCTTGCGGCCGAAGACGATCAGCCCGACCCGATCGAACATGAATGAGACCGCGCCCGTTTCAGCCAGCGAGCCGCCCGCCTTGGTGAAATAGGAGCGCACCTCGCCCGCGGTGCGGTTGCGGTTGTCCGTCAGCGCCTCGACGATGACCGCGACCCCGCCCGGAGCGTAGCCCTCATAGCGCACTTCGTCATAGTTCTCGGTGTCCGCCGAGGAAGCCTTCTTGATCGCCCGATCGATATTGTCCTTGGGCATGTTCTCGGCCCGCGCCTCGAGCACGGCGGCGCGCAGCCGCGCGTTCATTGCCGGGTCTGGCAACCCGAGCTTGGCGGCGACCGTGATCTCGCGCGCCAGCTTGGAGAAGAGCTTGGAGCGGAGCGCGTCCTGCTTGCCCTTCTTGTGCATGATGTTCTTGAACTGACTATGGCCGGCCATATTCGCCTCGGTTGACCCTTCAATTGCGCGGGATGGGGCGGGGTGATAATCTGCGGCCCGTATACGCCCGGGCCGACGGGTAGGGAAGCTTGGAAACGCGTTTGTCTGGCGATGCGCGCGGGACGGTTCGCCAGCTCGTCTCACCTGACTTTGATTTAATTTTCGCCGGCCTAGGACGGACAGGACCGTTGCGGTAGATATCTCCGGCTAGTCGATTTGAGCGTCCTTGCTGCGACGCCGGCGTTCAATTCAATGGGGGGAAAACATGAAGCGGCTTCTACTTGCGAGCGCCTCGCTGCTGGCCCTTATGGCAGCGGCTTCGGCAACCTCCGCCAAGACCGTCGACTTCCCCTTCAGCTTCACCGGCGCGATTGTCGATTTTGTGATTCCCATGACCGGCGCGTAGGAAATTACCGCCTACGGCGCTCAGGGCGGCGACGGCAGCACCAGCAATGGCACCGGCGCGGTCGGCGGCAAGGGCGCCAAGATCCGGGGTGACTTCGAGTTCGCGGCAGGCGAACATTTGGAGATTGTGGTCGGCGGCGCCGGACAGTCGGGCTCCTATTATGCCGGCGGAGGCGGCGGCGGCAGCTTTGTCATCGGCCCAGACGGCAAGCCGCTTCTGGTCGCGGGCGGCGGCGGGGGCGCAGGCGGCGGCGTTGGCCCAAGGAGCAGCAACCCTACCCCCCCGGGGTCACTCCCGCTTGAGTTCGGCACCGGCGGGCAGAAAGGCAAGGATGGCGGCGACGGCGCCAGCGCGCGCATTGATGGCGACGGATTCGGCGGAAGCGGGGGCAGTGGTGGGAACGGCGGCCTCCACGTGTATTACGTCGACGGAGGCGGAGGCGGGGGCGGCTTCGCGAGCGACGGCAGCGACGGAGGCGGCGCGTATGGGGGACACGGAGGCAAGGGCGGCCCCGCCGGGTTCAAAGGGGGCGGCGGAGGCTACCTAAATAGCACCGGCGGATTTGGCGGCGGCGGGGGCGGAGGCGGCGGCAACGGCAAGCCAGGGTATCCGGACACGGGCGGGGGTGGGGGCGGCGGCTACAGCGGAGGCGGCGGCGGTCAGGGCATATTTTACGGATACGCGCCAGGCCACAATGTAGCTGGCGGCGGCGGCGGGGGCGGCGGGTCGTTCGACGGCGGCGCGAATCCCCTTCTCGTGGGCGACTACCGAGTTGGGAACGGCTACGTGGAGATCAATCCCCTCCCCGGATCATCTGGGGCCGTGCCCGAGCCCTCGACCTGGGTGACAATGGCGACCGGCTTCGCCGCCCTCGGCCTCGCCGGCCTGCGCCGCCGCCGGAAGGCTTGATCACGGGAGCCGAGCGGCGCGGATAGTCAGTCCCAGGCCCCTGTTCGCTCACACCAGTTTCACGGTCGGCGGAAGCAGCTTGAGATCCTCCCAGAACGCGTCCTTCTGGTAGCGAGTGAAGAGGTCCGGCGGCAGAATGGTCTTGCGTTCCCGCGCCTCAACCGAGCGTCCGACGTCATGCAGGCCGGGCGTGCCGAGCCGGAGATCGAACTCGATCATGTCGTAGCAGGGTTCGATGTTGCGCGGATCATGCGGGTAAAGGTCCTCGCCGATAAAGCCGTAGATGGCGGCGAGCGTGCCGAGCGGATTGGCGACCAGGCTTTCGTAGCGCACGATCAGCAGGCGGTCCGACTGCTCGCCAAAGATCGCCTCTCGCAGCGCATTGTAGGCGTAGCCGAACATCCCGGCGGCCGACGCGAGACCCTCGACCCGCGAATAGACCGTGCCGCCTGACTCGTAACTGAAGATGCCCGAAAGTTCAAAGGCGTTACGGCGGATGAGGCTCTCGACGCTATCGAGGATCCAGGCGGGATTGCGCACGCAACAGATCATTTTGGCGTCGAGGAAAAGCTCAACCAGCGCCGGCAATTTGGTTGTCCAACCCCGGTTGGTGTCGAAGATCACCGTCTCCGAGGTCGCCTCGGCATAGTAGGCGGCGAACACGCCGGTCAGAAGCCGCTTGCGGATGGCGTCGTCGATGAATACCGAGCCTTCGTTCCGCGCGCTGGTCTCCTGCAACATCGATCGAAAAAGCGCATAGACCGGGCTGCTCATGCCGGCGGAGAAGCGCGGGTTCTGTCGCAACAGCGCCGCGAGCAAGGTCGAGCCCGAGCGAGGCAGGCCGGAGATGAAATGGAGGCGGTTGCGCATTGCGCGGATCGTCTATCACGGAAAAGACATAACGTGGGGTGTTTGAACGTTATGATTTATGGTGAAATCGGCTCTCGTGCAGGGTCGCCGGCGCGCCAGCGCAAGTCGAGCAAAGCCATTGGATCGTATGTCGCACGCCGCCGTTTCGATTATGCCCGGAGTTGATTATTTCCCCGGCTTTCTCGACCGCGCCACTCAGATATCGCTTCGGGATGAGGTGCTGGCGATCCTTGAGGCCGCCCCGCCGTTCCGTCCGCTGATGCCCCGCACCGGCAAGCCGTTTTCGGTCACGATGAGCAATTGCGGCGCGCTGGGTTGGGTCGCCGACGAACGCGGCTATCGTTATCAGGCGACACATCCCGAAACCGGGCGGCCGTGGCCGGCGATGCCGCCGCAACTCCTCGCCGCCTTCGCAGCGATCGCTCCCGACGCGCCCGCGCCGGAAGCCTGCCTCATCAACCTGTACGACCCTGCCGCGCGGATGGGCCTGCACCAGGACCGCGACGAGGAGGAGCTTGCCGCGCCCGTGGTCTCATTCTCGCTCGGAGACACGGCGCTCTTTCGCGTCGGCGGGCTTCAACGCCACGCGCCGACCCGCTCCTTCCGCCTCGCATCGGGCGACGGGATGTCGCTCGCGGGCGAGAGCCGTCTCGCGTTCCATGGCGTCGACCGCATCATCGCCGGATCCTCAACCCTGCTGCCCCGGGGCGGCAGGATCAATTTGACCCTTCGACGTGTGACGAAAGCGAGCGCGTGAGCGCCGGCTATTCGCCGCCGGAGGCCGACTCCTGCTTTGGCGCCGCCTTCGGGCCGCCTTTGGAGACGCCAACCATCGCCGGCCGGAGTACCCGATCCCCGATCGTCCAGCCGCTCTGAACCACCTGGGAGACCGTGCCCGAGGGAACCGTCTCGTCCGGCGCCTCGAAGATCGCCTGGTGAAAATTGGGATCGAACTTCTGGCCCTTCGGGTCGAGCTTCTTCACCCCGTGGCGGCCAAGCGCGGCTTCCAGATCCCGGGCGGTCAGCTCGACGCCCTCGATCAGCGAGCGAATGGAGGGATCGGCGCTCGCGCGAGCTTCCTGCGGCAAATGGTCGAGAGCGCGCGAAAGGTTGTCGCCCACGGTCAACATGTCGCGCGCAAAGCTGGTCGCGCCATAAGTCTTCGCGTCCGACACCTCCCGTTCGGTCCGCCGGCGCAGATTCTCCATCTCCGCCAGCGTGCGCAGCACGCGATCCTTCAACTGGCTGTTTTCGGCGTTGAGCGCCTCGACTACGGCGAGGACGTTAGGTTCTCCATCGTCGGGCCGACCGCCCTCAACCGGACCCGCAGACGTATCTGCGCCCCATTCGGCGTTGTTATTACTCATCGTTTCATGAGCCCCATTGGAATTAGCCACGGATATCAGGGCTGACGGGCCAAAAATCAAGCACGCCGGGACCTGTAAATCTGTAAGCCTGCCGTCAATCGTTGGCGAAGTCCGCCAACAATCGCCGTTTGATCGCTGCTTGCCGCGCCGGCGCAGTGATCTTCTGACCGGTCAAATCGGTGATGTAGAAGGAGTCCACCGCCTTTTCGCCGAAGGTCACGATATGGGCTGAGCCGATGTTGAGATTGAGGCTCGACAACGATGCGGTCAGATCCCGTAGGAGGCCAGGCCGGTCAAGCCCGGAAACCTCGACCACCGTGTAGCGGCGAGAAAGATTATTATCGACCGTCACTTCCGGCTCGATCGCGAATGCGTCATGCCGATCGTCGCGTGTCTGTCTCGACGGCGTCATTTCGGCCAGCCGGACTTCGCCTCGCAGCGTCTTCTCAATATTGGACGCGATGCGCCGCCCCCGCCGCAGTTCGTCCTCGTCGCGCTCGAAAGCGCGCGAGACGAAAATGGTGTCGAGCGCAAGGCCGTCGGTCGTGGTGAAGATCTGGGCGTCGACGATATTGCCCCCCGCGGCCGCGCAGGCGCCGGCGATGCCGGTCAGGAGTTGCGGGTGGTCGGGCGCGACCACGGTGACCGCAGTCACGCCATGAAAGGCGTCAGTTGTGACCTCAGTCGCGAGCGAATGCGTATCGGCCGCCATTGCGTGGAGCAGTTTGGCGTGAGCCGCCTGCCGCGCAGGCTCCACTTTCAGCCAGTAGGCCGGATAGTGCCGTTGGGCATATTCGTCGAACTCCGGATCGGACCAGCCTGGGAGCAACTTGCGGACCGCCTCCTGAGCGGCTTTGACACGCCCCTCGCGATCGATAGCCGAATGACCGCCGCCAAGCGTGACTTCGGTCTCCCAGTAGAGCGTGCGCAGGAGCTGGCCCTTCCAACCGTTCCAGACGCCGGGTCCGACGGCCCGAATATCAGCCGCCGTGAGTATCAGCAGCATCTTCAAGCGCTCTTGTGTCTGCACGATCGCCGACAGCGCCTCCGCGGTTTTCGGATCGAACAGGTCGCGGCCCTGGGCCATGTTGGACATGACCAGGTGCTGCTCCACCAGCCAGGCTACACGTTCGGCATTCGCCGCGGTGAGCCCCAGGCGCAAACCGACCGCCCGCACGACTTCCGCGCCAGCGCGCGAATGATCGACCCCTCGTCCTTTGGCGATGTCATGCAGAAATGTCGCGAGATAAAGTTCGGTGCGATGCGCAATCTGCGGCATGACCTTGGTGGCGAGCGGGAGTTCCTCGCTCAGGCGTCCCGCTTCGATCGCGCTGAGTTCGCCGACCGCGCGAATGAGATGCTCATCGACCGTATAATGATGGTACATCGAAAATTGCATCATGCCGACGACGCGGCCGAAATCAGGGATGAACCGGCCGAGCACGCCGGCTTCGTTCATGCGACGGAGCGCGATTTCGGGGGCGTTTCGCGACGTAAGGGTCTCGAGAAAAAGGCGGTTCGCCTCCTTGTCTTCACGCAAGCGCGCGTCGAGGCGCTTCAAGGACTGTGTGACGAGCCTGGTGGCGTCCGGATGAATTGGCAAATTCGACCGGTCGGCAATCCAGAACAACCGGATGAGATTCACGGGATCGCGCTCGAAAACGTCGTCGCGGACAACGTTGACCCGATCGTTGTCGACCTTGAAATCCTTGGCTTCCTCGATCGCGCGGGCGCGCCTCCGCAGGCGGCCGACGAGCCGGCCGAACGCGGGCGTCGTTTTGGCGTGCCGCTCTTCGAGCGCCGCGCACACGATCGCGGTCAGGTCGCCGACGTCCTTGGCGATGAGGAAGTAGTGCTTCATGAACCGCTCGACGTCGATCAACCCCGCCCGGGTCGAGTAGCCGAGCTGACGAGCGATCGGCCGTTGTACATCGAAGCTCAGACGCTCTTCCGCTCGGCCGGCAAGGAAGTGGAGCCGGCAGCGCACGCTCCAGAGGAATTCCTCGCATCGACGAGAGAGCGCGAACTCGCGTGGAGAGAACAAACCTGCGGCGACCAGCTCGCTGGGATTGGAAACGCGGTAGACGTATTTGGAGATCCAGAACAGCGTGTTGAGGTCACGAAGACCCCCTTTGCCTTCCTTGACGTTAGGTTCGACGAGATAGCGCGATGCGCCCGCCTTCCTCACTCGGGCTTCGCGCTCGGCGAGTTTGGCGGCGACGAATTCGGCTGCTGTCTTGGCGACAATCTCCTTGTCGAACCGGGTCCTCAGCTTCTCGAACAGCGCCTTGTCGCCGGTGATGAACCGCGCCTCGACGATCGTCGTACGGATCGTCATGTCGGCGCGCGCCTGTTTCAAGCACTGGTCGATCGTTCGCGTCGCGTGGCCAACCTTAAGCCTCAGGTCCCACAGCACATAGAGCAGCGCCTCGACGACCTTCTCCATGCCGGGAGATGACTTGTCGGGCATGAGGAACAGGACATCGACGTCCGAAAAGGGCGCGAGCATGCCACGGCCATAGCCGCCCACCGCGACGATCGTCGGCAGCGTTCCGCCTGATCGCGCTGAAGCAAGCCAGCTCGCGGACATTTCCAGTCCGACATGCAGCAATTCGTCGGTCTCGCTGCTTAGCTTCTCCGCGCAGGCGCGGCCGGTCCCGCCAGCTTCCAGAGCTCGGCGCGCTTCATCCCGTCCGGCATCCAGCGCGGCCCGCAAAATCTCCACAGCGGCGTGGCGGAACGTCGCAGCGTCCCCCGAATGGCCTTCGTGGAGTGCGGCAAGCTCATCGAGAAGCTTAGCCCGCTCGACCCCCTTAAGGGGCGGCGCGACGCGAGAGCCGCGTTCGACCGCGGGAACTTGGGCGTCTGACATTGGAGGTATATCCTCCCTCGGTCCGGCAATCGCAAGGCCGGAGGTGTTGCGACAGAACCGTCAGGCTTTGGCGACTTTGGCCTCAATCGCGTCCCAGATTGCCACCGCGAGATCGGGTCCCCCGACCCTCTTAATGGCGCGGATTCCAGTCGGCGAGGTGACGTTGATCTCGGTCAGATAGCCATCGATGACATCGATGCCGACAAAAAGAAGGCCCCGTCGCCTGAGTTCAGGCCCGATCGTCGAACAAATCTGCCGTTCTTTCTCGGTCAGCTCGGTCTCTTTCGCTGCTCCGCCGCGCACCATGTTGGAACGGATGTCGTCGCCGCTCGGCACACGATTGATCCCACCTCTGGCCTCGCCGTCGACGAGAATGATCCGTTTGTCGCCGCGCGCGACCGCGGGCAGGAACTTCTGGATCACCCACGGTTCGCGGAGGCTCGTGCTGAACAGGTCGAAAAGCGAACCGAAATTCGGGTCCTGAACCGCCATCTTGAACACCGACGCGCCGCCGAAACCATAAAGCGGCTTCATCACCACTTCGCCGTGCTCGGCGCGGAACGCCTCGATCGCCGCCTTGTCACGGGCGATGAGTGTCGGGGGCATCAGCTCCGGGAAATCCATCACGAACAGCTTTTCGGGCGAATCGCGCACGCCGCGGGGATCGTTGACGACCAGTGTCCGCGGATGAATGCGCTCAAGAATGTGTGTCGTCGCGATATACGCAAGGTCGAATGGCGGGTCCTGGCGCAAGAGCACCACGTCGACGGTCGATAGATCGACCAGCTTCGCCTCGCCGAGACGCGCGTGATCGCCATCGACGTCCTTGACCGACAGCGGCTCGGCCATCACTTCAACGCGCGTGCCGTTGAGTCTCAGACGGTCGGGCGTGTAATGCAGGATGCTGTGGCCGCGCGCCTGGGCTTCGAGAAGAAGCGCAAAGGTCGAGTCTCCCGCGATGCGGATGCGCTCGATCGGGTCCATCTGCACGGCGACGGTTAAGGTCATGGGCGTCCGGTCGAAGGCCAGGGGAATTTCGGGGCTCAATCGATCATGAGCCTATACGCGTCCGGCTCGTGACGGGGAAGCCGCCCGCGCGCGACGAAGACGGCGTCACCCCGCAACGTCAGGCCCGCCGCCCATGGATTCCGCGTGAGCCACACGCGCGCGGCGCGCGCGATTCGCCGCCGCTTGGTCGCGCTGATCGCAATCGCCGCAACTTCGAGATCGGCCCGCGCCTTGACTTCGACAAAAGCGATGGAGCCGCCTCGTCTCGCGATGAGGTCGATTTCGCCTCCGGAGACCACAAATCGCCGCGCGAGAATCGTGTAGCCCTTCAGGCGCAGAAGGAGCGCCGCGATCGATTCCGCTTTGAGGCCGTAAAGATGCGCATCGCGCCGGCGCTCAGTCCGCTGGTTGGCCTCACCCCTCACCGTTGGGCGCCCGCTAGCGCCAGCGCACGCGCATAGATCTGCCGTCTGGGCAACCCATGCTTGGCGGCAATCGCCGCGGCGGCGTCCTTGACCGACAGATTCGTGAGCAGCTCGGTGAGTTCTTGGTCAAGCGCAGCTTCGGAAATCAGTGGGCGCGCTTCCATAGGCCCGACGACGATGACGATTTCGCCCCTGGGCGCCCCCCGCCGCGTATTCGGCGGCGAGCTTGTCCAGGGTCCCGCGTCTCACCTCCTCATGCAGCTTGGTCAATTCGCGCGCCACCGCCGCTGGCCGAGGCCCAAGCTCGAGCGCAAGGTCGGCAAGCGTCTCGGCGAGGCGCCCCGCGGCCTCATAAAAGATGAGCGAGCCGGGCACAGCGGCGAGCGCGTTGATTTGCTCACGCCGCGCCGACGACCGGGGGGGCAAGAATCCCTCAAAATAGAAGCGATCCGTCGGCAGGCCAGCGACGCAAAGTGCCGCGAGCGCCGCGGATGGGCCTGGCGCGGCGATGACCACGAAGCCGAGCTCGATTGCTTCCGACACCAGTTTATAGCCGGGATCGGAAATGAGCGGCGTGCCGGCGTCGGAGATAAGGGCCAGCGCCTCCCCCTCGCCTATGCGTTTGAGCGCGCGCGGGCGAGCCGCGGCGGCGTTGTGCTCATGATAAGCCGAGAGCGGCCTCTCGATGCCGTAGCGCGCCAGCAGCGCGCGCGACACACGGGTGTCCTCGGCCAGGATTGCATCGGCGCCGGCCAGAATCGCCAGAGCGCGCAGCGTCACGTCGCCGAGGTTGCCAATTGGCGTCGCGACAACGTAAAGACCGGGATCGAGCGTCGCAGCTTGCAAGGTCGCGTCGCCGATATGAAAGGTTCGGCTCGAGCGAACAGTCTTGACGCTGTCGGACAGGGGAGCTTTTGCCGCGGTCATTTGCGCTTTAATCCGCCAATCGTGTGGCTGGCTCAATGATCGACGCATAGCCAAGCGCAGGTGAAAATGCCACAATTTCCGTCGACAGCCCGCGAATGGCGGCTGTCGCGCGCTGACATTTCGAACAGGACAGCGCAGCGCGCTTGCTGGCGCCGGCGCGATTCAGACGAGAGGCGGGTATGAAGTTTGCCGCTGAGCAACCGGCAGCAAGTCGAGGCGTGACAAGGCGCGCCGTGCTTGGCGGCGGGCTCATCTTGACGCTTGCGGGCTGCAATTCGGCCGGCATCGAGATGCCAAACGACGCTGGCGGGCCCGCTCCTTCGCCCGCTCAACCCGCGGGCGGGCCGCCCGTCGGCGAGGCGCTGGGGTCCGGCCCGGCTCGCGTCGGCATGATCTTGCCGCTGACGCAGAACGGGGCCCCGAGCCCAATCGGCGTTTCGATGCGCAACGCGGCGCAGCTCGCGATCAACGATTCCGGCTCGACCTCCATCACGCTCATGATTCAGGACGACCATTCGAGCGCCGACGCCGCCGCGCAGGCGGCTCAGTCGGAGCTGGGGGCCGGGGCGCAACTCATCCTTGGCCCCGTGTTCGCCAACGATGTGCGGTCGGCGTCGGCGTCGGCAAAATCGGCGGGGCGGCCGATGATCGCGTTCTCGACCGACGTCACCGTCGCGGCCCCGGGCGTCTATCTCTTGTCCTTCCTGATCCAGGGTTACGTCGACCGGGTTCTTCAATACGCCGTCTCGAACGGCAAGAAGTCGTTCGGGATCATGGCCCCCCAGAACGACTACGGCAATGTCGCGGCCCAGCGGTTCCAGGAGATGGCGGGAAACGTCAATGCGCAAGTGGTCGTGACCGCGCGCTATTCGACCGGCCAGATCGCGACCGCGGCTGGGCAGGTGTCGGCGGTTCAAGGTCAGATCGACGCCCTGTTCATTCCCGAGCAGGCGGACGCCATGCCGGCGGTCGCGAGCGCCCTGGGTAGCGCAAACGTCAAGACCAAGTTTTTGGGCACCGGCGTCTGGAACGACGCGCGGGTGCTCAAATTGCCGCAGATGCAAGGCGCCTGGTTCTCCGCGCCCGACGATTCCGGCTTCGACGCCTTCGCGCAACGCTACAAGGCCAAATTCAACAACGAACCGGCGCGCCTGGCGACGCTCGCCTATGACGCGGTGACGCTGGCGGCGGCGCTCGCCCGCAATGGCGGAGCGGACCCGTTCAACCAGGCAGCGCTAACCAACATATCGGGCTTCAACGGCGCTGACGGGGTGTTCCGCTTCAAGGCCGACGGAAGCAATGAGCGGGGGCTCGCGGTCATGGAGATCGCGGATGACGGCGCCAAGGTGATCAGCCCGGCGCCGAGAAGTTTTGCTGCGGGCTGAGCGCCCCTTGGCGGACGACCGTCGACGGGTCGGCGCCCCAACAGGCCGCCTCCGCGATGTTCGAACTGTCGGATCGTCAATTCCAGCTGGTCGATCCTGATGTAGGTCGCCCTTAAGCCCCGGCTCAGCTGGACAAGCCCGGCGCGGATGTCCTGAATCGCGCTGGCCACATCAACGCGGCCGTGACCTTTCAGTTAAAATCCACGTCCTTCGTTTCGGGACCCATCGCGGCCCCGATCGTGCCGATGATCGCGCCGACCGCCAGCAAGAAGACCGGCGTGAGTTCAAACGGCATCACCGCCCCCAGCCAATTCATGTAGAAAGCGTAGAAGGACGGGAGGATCACCGAAAGGCTGAAGCCGATTCCGAAACCTGTCGCGCGCACGTCGGTGACGAAACGCTCGTTGATATAGGTGATGATCACACCCCAAGGCGAAGTGACCAGGATCGAAAGCACACAGACCAGCGCGATGATCATGGCCAACGACAGGTCAGGGGTGCGGATGAGATAGTAGAGGATCGCGGAGCCGACGACCGCGATCAGGGGGCCGACGACGACGAAGAAACGACGGCGGCCGATCCGCTGCCCGATCAGGCCCGCGGCGATATAGCTAAAGAAAAGCGCCGTATAGCTGATGAGGAGGGTCGAGGTCAGTGCGTACTTTGACAATTTGAGCGTGTGCAGCAAGAGCGTGGTCGGAATGAAAATGGTGATGATGTTTTGCGTCAGCCAGAATCCGGTCATCATGACCAGCACCTGCAGCAGATTGCGTCCGCTCGGGCCCGATATGAGATCGCTGAGCGGCGTCTTTTCCCGTTTGCTCTCGACGTCGGTCTCCCAGATCTCAGATTCCGAGACCATGAAAACGTAATAGAGAACGAGAACGCCGGCGAGCAGCGCGCCGATGACGAAAGGAATGCGCCAGCCCCATTGCGCGTAAGCCGAGTCCGCGCCTGCTAAGGGGAAGATGGCGAACATCAGCATCGCGACGAGCGTGATGGCGACATAGGCGGCGGGGAAGGCGGAGAGGATGAGCCCGCCGGTGAAGCCGCGCTGTTCCTTCTTGGAATATTCGATCGCGAGCGGATGAGCGCCGGTATAGCCGCCGCCAAGGCAAATGCCGTCGAGAAAGCGCAGGACCACCAACAGCCAATAAGAGGCGATGCCGATCTGGTGATAGCCGGGAATGAGCGCGATCAGGAACGTGATGATGCCAAAGCCCGCAACCGACGTAATGGACGCCATGCGCCGCCCGAGGCGATCCGCCACGATGCCAAAGGCGAGCGCCCCGATCGGGCGCCCGAGCAGCGTCGTGATGAACACGAGCGATGCGAAGATCGCCTGTTCGCCGGGAGCGAGGCGCACCGGTTGAAAATAGAAAAGGACCGGAGACAGCACCACAATCGGCAAATAGATATCGAACATATCGATGAATTCGGAGAAGATAGCGCCGCTGATGGCTCTGCGCCGCTTCTCCTGCCGGTCCGCGGCTTCGACGACGAACCCCGAAGATAACGTGGCCGTCTGCATCGGCGGTTCTCCCGTAATTGTTGTCGCCGCTTTGCGGCGTTGCTCCCTTCGTGAGGCTAGCGAGCTTGCTATCGATCAAACAGACGCCGCAATCGGGAAATCAGTTATTACGATTGGCGCCGTTTCGAAGTGATCAGACGCTTCTCCTTTCCTGACGCCGGCCGCGATTGCGTTTCCTCTGCAGTTGGGCGAGGCTGTCCCATGGCCGCCTCGAGGAGTCGTTGAATGCTTCGGCGAGCTTTCGCCTTCTTACTCCTGCTGACGCTTGCCGCCTTCGCTCCTGCGCGCGCCGACGAAGTTTTCCGGATCGGCGTTCTCAATGACCAGTCCGGCCCTTACGCCGATTTGTCGGGACCGGGCGGCGCGGAGAGCGCGCGCATGGCGATCGAGGATTTTGGCGGTTCGGTGCTGGGCAAGCCGATCGAGCTCCTGGTCGCCGACCATCAGAACAAGGTCGATGTCGGCCTCGCCATCGCGCGGCAATGGTATGACGAGCGCGGGGTGAGGGCGATCTTCGACATCACCAATTCGGGTGTGGGGCTGGCCGTTCAGGACCTGGCCAAGGCTCGCGACCGGATCGTCATCTTCAATTCGGCCTCGTCATCCGACTTCACCGGCAAGGCCTGCTCGCCGAACGGAATCCAGTGGAACGCCGACAATTGGTCGAACGGGGTCGCGCTGATGCGCCTCCTGATCAAGCAGAAGCTCGACAGCTTCTTCTTCATCACCGCCGACTACGCCTTCGGCGCTTCGCTCGAGGCTGACGCGCGCGACGCCATCGCCAACGCCGGCGGAACCGTTGTCGGGAGCCTGCGCTCGCCGCTCAACACCGCCGATTTCAGTTCTTTTCTCATCGCCGCCCAAGCCTCGAAGGCCAAAGTCGTGGTGTTCGCGATCACCGGCGCCGATCTCTCCAATGCGCTGAAACAGGCGAGCGAGTTCAACCTTGCCGAGGGGCAATATCTGGCGACGCCGATCACCTATTTGAGCGACGTCCACGCGGCCGGCCTCGAAGTCGCACATGGCCTGACCTTCATGCAATCCTGGTACTGGGACCTGGACGACAAGACGCGCGAATTCGCCAAGCGCTTCTACGCCCGGCGTGGCCGCATGCCCAATGACAACCAGGTCGCGGTCTATTCCTCGGTTCGCCACTATCTCGAAGCCGTCGCCAAAGCTGGAACCGACGAAACTGCGGCGGTGATGAAGGCGATGCGCGCGGCGCCGATCCACGATGTGTTCACCTCCAATGGAACGATTCGCGCCGACGGGAGGGTGCTTTATGACCGCTATCTGATGCGGGTGAAGACGCCGGCGGAATCGAAATATCCGTGGGACTATCTGACGGTCGTCGCCAAGATTCCGGCTGCCGAGGCGTTCCGGCCGCCGGGCGCGGGCGGCTGCACCCTAGCCGCGCCTTAACGGGGGAAGCGGGCGCCCAAGGCGTAAAGAGCCGTTTCGGGAAAGCGACGGCCGCTTCGCTAAGTTCCCTTTTAGTTCCGCGGCCTCAATCTTTTCAACCTCTTAGGACCCCTTTTAGTTCCGCGCTCAAAAAAGCTGCCCAAAAGAACTTCCAGCGTCATAACAACATACATTTTATGTTTATTGCCGCTCATCTAGAACGCAGCGGTTTACAACATGCTCGGCAGCACCCGGTCGGGCGGCCGGTGGCCGTCGACGAAGGTGCGGATGTTGATGATGACCTTCTCGCCCATGTCGGCGCGGCCCTCGTGCGTCGCCGAACCCGTGTGCGGCAGGAGCGTCACCTTGCCCATTTTCGCCAGCGCGATCAGCTTCTCGTTGACAGCCGGAGCGTGCTCGAACACGTCGAGACCGGCATTGGCGAGTTCGCCTGCCTCCAGCATCCGAATCAGCGCGTTCTCGTCGACCACTTCGCCGCGCGCGGTATTGATGAGAATGGCGTCGGGACGGAGATATTTCAGGCGGCGGGCGGACAGAAGGTGGAAGGTGCCAGGCGTATGCGGGCAGTTGATCGAGACGAAATCCATTCGCGCCAGCATCTGGTCGAGCGAATCCCAATAGGTCGCCTCGAGCGCTTCCTCGACTTGCGCCGCCACCCGACGGCGATTGTGGTAGTGGATCGACATGCCGAACGCCCGCGCGCGGCGCGCCAACGCCTGCCCGATCCGTCCCATGCCGACGATGCCGAGGCGCTTGCCGGTAATGCGGCGCCCCAGCATCCAGGTCGGCGACCAGCCGGCCCATTGCCCTTCGGGAATGACGCGCGAGCCCTCGACCAGCCGCCGCGCGGTCGAGAGAATCAGGGCCATCGTCATGTCCGCCGTGTCCTCGGTCAGGACGCCCGGCGTGTTGGTGACGGTGATGCCGCGGCGAAGCGCGCTGGTCACGTCAATATGATCGACCCCGTTGCCGAAATTGGCGATCAGCTTCATCTGGTCGCCGGCCTGGGCGATCATGGCGGCGTTGATCTGATCGGTGATGGTCGGCACCAGGACGTCGGCCTCGCGCATCGCCTCGACGATCTCGGCCTGGGACATCGGCTTGTCTTCGATGTTGAGGCGCGCGTCGAACAGCTCGCGCATGCGCGTCTCGACCAGCTCCGGCAGTCGCCGCGTGACTACAACAAGGGGTTTTTTCTTGGTCATGAGCGCCGCTCTTATCGCCCGCGCGGCGCTGACGCCGCCCTTGCCGCCATCATCGGTTCCGCGCCCTCTTTGAGTTCACGCCGCGTTAACGACAGACGACGCAAATGGATTCGCCGGCGCGCCCACGAACTCCGATCCGCCGGGTTGGCCTCCTTAGCAGAAGAACGGGCAAAGACAAGGATGGGCAAAGCATTGTCGAGGAAGGCGGCATGAACCGAGACAAGCGAACACTCAATGCGCTCGCATTCGGCCGTCGCGACCTGCTCGCGCTGGCCTGCGCCTTGATTCTGGCGCCCCGCGCGGCGCTCGCCGACCCTGTCGGGCCAGTCACTAAACTGCCGTTGCCACGATTCGCCAGTTTGAAAACCGACCGCGTCAACCTGCGTGAGGGTCCATCCAAGGACCACGCGACAAAGTGGGTCTATGAGCGCGCCGGGCTTCCGGTGGAAATCACCGCGGAGTTTGAAATCTGGCGCAAGGTCCGCGACTCGGAGGGCATCGAGGGCTGGGTGCTTCATTCGCTGCTTTCCGGGCGGCGGACGGCGCTGGTGCTGCCCAAAAACGGCGAAAGCTCGAAGCTCTTTGCCCGCGCCTCCGCGTCGGCGGATTTGGCCGCGACGCTGCAGTCGGGGGTGATCGTCAACATCCGCAATTGCGACGGCGCCTGGTGCCTCGTCGATGGAGACGGGTTCAAGGGCTATATCGAGCAGGACAAGTTGTGGGGCGTGTACCCCAACGAAAAGCTTCAATGAGGCGCGGCAGGCCCTCTGGCGGGGCCTCCGCCGCCGTGCTTGTGAGCGTTCGCCGCTGCGGCCCATGTCTTGCCGCGCGGGCGTGAGAGGGCTACGGAGCACGAGCCCCTTCGACAGGAACTCTTCATTCCATGAGAAAAGTCTACGCCAATGCGGACGAGGCGCTCGCCGGCCAGATCAAGGATGGCATGATCTTGATGGCCGGCGGATTTGGCCTCTGCGGGGTGCCCGAGACGCTGATCGACGCGGTGCGCAGATCAGGCGCGAAGGACTTGACCTTCGTTTCCAATAACGCGGGCGTTGACGGGATTGGCCTCGGCGTTCTGCTTGAAACCGGCCAGATCAGGAAGATGATCTCAAGCTACGTCGGCGAGAACAAGATCTTCGCGCGGTTGTATCTGGCGGGCGAACTCGAACTCGAATTCAACCCGCAGGGAACGCTTGCCGAGCGCATCCGCGCCGGGGGAGCGGGAATCCCCGCGTTTTTTACCCGCACTGGCGTTGGCACAGTGATTGCGGAGGGCAAGGAAGTCCGCGAGTTTAACAAAGAGGCCTATGTCATGGAGACTGGCCTCATCGCCGACATTTCTTTGGTTCATGCCTGGAAGGGCGACATGGAAGGCAATCTCGTCTATCGAAAGACGGCGCGCAACTTCAACCCGATGATGGCGACCGCGGGGCGCCTGACGATCGCTCAGGTCGAGCATCTCGTTCGGCCTGGCGAGATCGATGGCGACGCCATCGTCACCCCCGGCATTTACGTTCAGCGCATCGTTCACGTGCCCGACGAGCTAAAGCGCATCGAACAGCGCACGACCCGCAAGCGCGACGCAGCCTGAAGACTTCGGAGGCAGACCCATGGCTTGGACCCGCGACCAGATGGCGGCCCGCGCCGCCAAGGAGCTCAAGGACGGCTTCTACGTCAATCTCGGCATCGGCATTCCGACGCTGGTGTCGAACTATATCCCTCAGGGGATGAGCGTGCAGTTGCAGAGCGAGAACGGCATGCTGGGAATGGGGCCGTTCCCGTTCGAGGGCGAGGAGGACCCCGACCTCATCAACGCCGGCAAGCAGACCGTCACACAATTGCCGACGACCAGCTTCTTTTCCAGCGCCGATTCGTTCGCCATGATCCGTGGAGGCCACATCGATCTCGCCATCCTTGGCGCCATGCAGATCGCCGAAAATGGCGACCTCGCCAACTGGATGATTCCGGGCAAAATGGTGAAGGGCATGGGCGGCGCGATGGACCTCGTCGCCGGGGTCAAACGCATCGTCGTGGTGATGGAGCACTCAGCCAAGGACGGGCCGAAGCTCCTGCATCATTGCACCCTCCCGCTGACCGGCGCGAGGGTTGTCGACCTCGTCATCACCGATCTCGGCGTGTTCACGATCGACAAGCATGGACGAAGCGGCATGGCGCTCATCGAACTCGCGCCCGGCGTCACCCTGGACGAAATCGCCGCCAAGACCGAGGCGAGCTACGGGGTTGCCCTGAACGAGCCGCGCGAGGCAGCGGTCGCGGGTTAGATTTTCTAGCCTTACTCGGACCGAGCGCGGCAGCATCGAATAGAATGTTGCAGCCGCGCTCTCGCCGAGGTTCTCTTATTTCTTGACCAGGGGGCAGGCTGAATCGGCGAGCTTGCCGTACGCCTCATCGCCCTTCATCGTTTTGAGGATCTTGTAGAAGTCCCATTCGCCCTTCGATTCGGCCGGGGTCTTGACCTGAACGATGTACATGTCGTGCTCAAGCAGGCCATCGGGACGGATCACGGCGTCCTTGACGAACATGTCGTTGACCTTCGTCTTATGGAGTTGTTCCATCACCTTGTCCGGATCGGTCGAGCCGACCGCCTTGACGGCGTTGAGATAGGTGAGGGTGGCGGAATAGTAGGCCGCCTGGGAGAAAGTCGGCATGGCCTTCGTCTTCTCGAAGAAGCGATTGGCGAAGGCCCGGGTCTCGTCATTCGTATTCCAGTACCAGGCGGTGGTAAGCACCAGTCCTTGCGCGATATCAAGACCGACCGCGTGAACGTCGGTGAGGAACACCAGGAGCGCAGCAGGCCTCATCGTCTTGGTGAGGCCGAACTCAGACGCCGCCTTGAGCGAGTTGGACGTGTCGGCGCCGGCGTTGGCGAGGGCGAGCACCTTCGCGCCCGAGCCTTGCGCCTGGAGGAGAAAGGAAGAGAAGTCCGATGTCCCAAGTGGCACGCGAACGTCGCCGACGACGGTCCCGCCATTTGCCTTGACTACAGTGGCCGCCGCATTCTCGAGCTGCGTCCCGAAAGCATAATCCGCGGTGAGGAAGAACCAGCTCTTGCCGCCCTGTTCGACTAAAGTTTTGGCCGTGCCGTTGGCGAGCGCCGTGGTGTCGTAGCCATAATGGATCATATAAGGCGTGCAGTCCTTGCCGGTCAGCGAGGCGCCCGCCGCCCCGATGGCGATGAAGGGGATCTTCTTCTCCTTGGACACTGGCGCGATGGCAAGGCTGACACCGGTGTTGGACCCGCCGAGCTCCATCGTCAGCCCGTCGGTGTCAGCCCATTCGCGAATTTTCTGGCTGGCGAGAGCGGGCTTGTTCTGATGATCGAACGTCAGGACTTCGATCGGCTTGCCAAGCACGGTTCCGCCAAAATCAGCGATCGCCATCTTGATCGCCTCGACGCCGTGAGGGCCAATGACGTCGGCGTAAGGCCCCGACATGTCGTCGATGTCGCCGATGACGACCTTGTCGGACGCGGCTAAGGCCGCACTGGCGGCGAGTGAGGCGCAAAGCGCGCCCGCCAGCATCAATGTCTGTCTGAGTGATTTCATTCCATTCCTCCCGATTTCACAATTCGTACGGCGGCGCGCCGCCAATGCCCTAGCCTCATGCGGGCATAATGCTTGTCACTGCAGCCCATGGCAACTTGCGCTTTAGTCGAGTCCGGCTTGGCGCCCCGGCCGTCGCGCGCCTATAAATCCATCATGGCGCGACGAGAGGCCCGACAGGCGAGGGCGGCAAGGACCGAGGCGATCTTTGAGCGCCTGGCCGCCGCCAATCCCACCCCGAAGGGCGAACTCAAGTACATCAACCCCTTTACGATGCTCGTGGCGGTGGTGCTATCGGCGCAGGCGACCGACGCGGGCGTGAATAGAGCCACGCCGGCGCTGTTCGCCATCGCCGACACCCCTGAGAAGATGGCGGCGCTTGGCGAGGAGCGGCTCGCCGAACGAATCAAGACGATCGGGCTCTATCGGACCAAGGCCAAAAACCTCATCGCGCTTTCCCGCGCAATCGTCGAACGGCACGGCAGCAGGACCCCTCGCACCCGTGAGGAACTGGAAGCCCTGCCCGGCGTTGGCCGCAAGACCGCCAATGTGGTGCTCAACACCGTCTTCGGCGAGCCGACGCTGGCCGTCGACACCCACGTGTTCCGGGTCGCCAACCGCCTCGCCATCGCGCCCGGCAAAACGCCGCGTGAGGTCGAAGACGGACTTATGCGCGTCGTCCCGGACCGATTTCTGCTGCACGCCCATCACTGGCTGATCCTGCACGGCCGTTATGTCTGCGTAGCCCGCAAACCTTTGTGCGGCGTTTGCCGGCTGGTCGATCTCTGCCCCTACGAGCCGAAAACCTGCCCACCAGCGGCTGAGCCGGACGGATTGCCCGCGCGCAGTTGCCGATGATTTAAGCGGGAGGTCTGCCGGCAGACACGCCTCCGCATCCGAACGTCGGCGGCAACCTTGCCCCCCGAGGCGCCGACCGGATAGGATTCTGCCTCTATGCTCAATATCGTCCTGCTCCTGGCTGTCCTTGCGACCTTGCTCGTGGTCGTCGCCGTCTCCCAGCCGGTGGCGGTCCGGCTGCGCGTTGCGCCGGTCGTGCTCCTCGCCGTCATCGGGGTGGCGATCGGCGCGGTGTCGATTGTCTTGGTGCACACCCCCCTTTCCGCCCGCTTCGGCGCCTTCGCGGGACTGTTCGCCGATTTGCCGGTCGGCGCCGAGACCTTCATTTATGTTTTCCTACCGCTGCTCGTCTTCGAGGGCGCGATCACGGTCGACGTCCGGCGGATGCTCGAGGACGCGGCGCCGATTCTGATGCTGGCCGTCGTCGCCACGGTCGTTTGCACCGCGGTGGTCGGCTTTGTGCTTTGGCCGATCGCGGGCCTGCCGCTGGTGGTCTGCCTGTTGCTCGGCTCTGTGGTGGCGACCACCGATCCGGCAGCGGTCATCGCGGTGTTCCGTGATGTCGGCGCCGCGGCGCGGCTGACCCGCCTTGTCGAGGGCGAGGCGCTTCTGAACGACGCCGCGGCGATCGTCATGTTCACGGTGCTGTTGGGGGTGATCGTATCCGGACAGCAACCTAACCTCCTCGTTGGCGAGGAGCAGTTCCTGGTTTCCTTCTTCGGCGGCGCGGCTCTGGGCCTCCTGGCCGGGCGGGCGTTGCTGCAGCTCATCCCCTGGACCCGCGACGATCGATTGGCCGAAGCGACGCTGACCGTCGCGCTTCCCTATCTCGTCTTCATCGTCGCCGAACAGGTCGTGCATGTTTCCGGCGTCGTCGCCGTGCTGTGCGCCGGATTGACCGTGAGTGCTTTTGGGCGGTCGCGCATCGCCCCGTACAATTGGTCGTTCATTAGGGATCTTTGGGCGCAGATCGCTTTCTGGGCGCACTCGCTGGTGTTCGTACTGGCATCGATTTTGGTGCCGAAGCTGTTGCTCGACATGCAGTTCCACGACGTCGTGCTGCTGGCGGCGCTGATCGTAGCCGTGTTCGCCGCGCGCATTCTCGTGCTCTTCCTGCTCTTGCCCCTGTTGAGCCTGACCAAACTCACCGAGCCGATAAGCACCGCCTATAAGCTCGCCATCGCCTGGGGCGGCTTGCGCGGCGCGCTGACCTTGGTGCTGGCGCTGGCTGTCACCGAGAATCCGGCGCTAAAACCTGAGATCCAAAGATTTGTCGCGGTGCTTGCCACAGGCCTCGTCCTGTTCACGCTGCTCGTCAACGGCACGACATTGCGGTTCGTCATCCGCCTCCTGCGTCTCGATCAGCTGTCGCCGGTTGACCAGGCGTTGCGCGACCGGGTGTTGGCGCTCTCCTACACCGAGGTCGCCGAGACAATTCGGTCGACCGCGAACGAGCATGAGATCTCTGCTTTAGCCGTTACCAGCGCGCTCGCGCCCTATGAGGCCGGGATGGCGGCGGCAAAATCGCCCGGCGCCGCCGAAGCGAGCCTCACTGATCACCAGCGCCTCGCGATCGGCTTGGTGGCGCTCGGCAATCAAGAACGAATGCTGGCGCTCGAAATCATGGCGGAGCGAGCCGCCTCGCCCGTCACCGTGCAGGCTTTGTTGCGCAACGCCGAAGCTCTGGGCGAAGGCGCGAGGAGCGGCGGGCGTCTCGGCTACCAGCGGGGGGCCGAGGCCGCGCTCGCCTTTCCGTTCTCTTTCGCCGTCGCTTATTTCTTCTATCGCCGCTTTGGCATCGTGCGCTTTCTCGCCGACCGGCTCGGCGACCGCTTCGAGATGCTGCTCGTCACGCGTCTGTTGATCCAGGAGCTCACGGGCGCGCATGCTGTGCGGTCGCGATCGATTTTCGGCGAGCGCGTCGTCGAGCTCATCGACGTCATTCTCAAGGTTCGCCTCAAGCGCACGACAGCCGCTCTCGAGGCGTTGCGCCGACAATATCCTCAGTATGCCGCGGCCCTCGAAGCCAGGTTCTTGCGCCAATCGGCGATGCGACGCGAGATGGGCCGATACGACGCCTTGTTTCAAGAAGGTCTCATCGCGGCCGAGGTCTACGAGGACCTCAAAGGCAGCGTCGCGGACAGAAAGAGGGAAGCGCGGCCGCGCTTTGATCTTGGACTCGATACGCGCGAGTTGATCGGGCGCCTCGACCTGTTCGCCGATCTCAACGACCAGCAGCTCGAGCGGGTGCAGAAGCTGCTCAGGCCCCGGTTCGTAGCGCCGCGCGAGCGGATCGTGCGTGAGGGCGACGAAGGGGACGCCTGCTACTTCATCGCCTCAGGCGCCGCTGAGGTGGTGTTTCCGGGTCGCCGCATCCCGCTCGGCAGCGGCGACCTGTTCGGCGAGATGGCGCTCCTCACCGGCATGACGCGGCAGGCCGACGTCGTCGCCATGACCTATTGCCGGCTGCTCGTGCTGCGGAAGATCGATTTCGATCGTTTCATGGAGGACAATCGCGATATCCGTCTTGTGATCCACAAGATCGCCGCGTCGCGCTCGTCGATGAACCGCTCAGACGAGACGAGCCCCGGTCTCGCCTGAGATTAAGTCTTGGGTGGCCCGGATTGCGCCGGCGCCCCATTTTTGGGAATTCCGGTTCCTTAAGTCGACGCTACGACACTAGAGAAAGCCAGGCGAGTTTCTGCGCCGCCGTTCCACGCCCGCGCAGAAACTGGTGCCTTCTATTTGCGGCCCTGCTCCGCCGATTATTGGTGGATCCGGCGAACTTTACTGTACGACGCTTAATCCAATTGTGAAAATCGTCATTTATCGAAATAAACCTTTAAAGGATTAAATTTTGGACTTGTTAAAGCCGAAAGCAAGAGCGTAAACGGTCGGTTGTTGTCAACGACTTCAGTTATCTCATCCTTAAAAGTTGCAAAATAGGTGTCAGAATTGGTAAGCTCAAGCGGTAATCGCGCGTGATGATCATGGTGAAAACGAAGACTATCTGAAGTCTCAGAAACGAGCATATTCGTGACCAGAATGGCTTGAAATTCTGTCATTTCGTCGAAAGCACGCGCCAAACTAAAACGAGGATTATCGTAAATTCCAAATTTTCTAGTAAGCTTCCTCTTATTCGCTGTGCCTCCATGGGTGGCCATTTCGCATCCATGAGAAAGTTCATGAGTGAGAACCTGATGTGGTTCGGTGGCAGGTCCGCTACGACACTCATCGAGCCAATTGTCGGGGAATGCTATTCTCACGTGACCACGCACTGCAACTCCATTAACGGAAAACGTATCGCTAGACTTACCTGTTTCAGCGTTACATTGTCCTATTCTCTTGATGTCGTTGGACGTGGCTCTCGTTATGAGGACCGGATAGGATCCGGGAATGAAGCCGAGGAGCATGCTGCCGACCGACGAAGCGGCAATTTTCGCCAGCAAGCCCATCATAAACGTTTCGAATGCGGAATCTCCGGGCGCCGCTGAGGGGCCGCCCTGCAGAGCAGGGGCATTTACGGTAGGCCAAGCCGCGAACCCCGGCACCGGGTTGTTGACCGTGACGCGCGGCAGCTTAAACGAGTCACTGATATCGGTCCCGCTGACTAAAATTGCGGTGCCTCGGAATCGTTGCATTGTTCAATCTTCTCACCTGCCCGGCACGTCGCGGGGGACCCCAAGAAGGCTGCATAGTCCGGGTATCCCGCGCGCGATGCTGTGACGCGCGTCACAGCATCGAAAGCCAGGCCGTCGCGATTGACGACCGCCGGAATCGTCACGTCGTGGTTAGTCCGGTCAGTAGTCCATTCCTCCTGGCGGCGTGGTGGGCGCGGGGGCTCGTACGCCTCAGGTGCGGGACCGAGCCTGAGGCGGGTTCCGAAGGACCGCGAGGTGGCAGGCGCCAGGCTTTTCGATTGGCGCCTGGAACGTGTAAAGACCTTGGATGCGCCGGCCTCATGGCAGGGATGGCGCCCGGGAGGAAACACATGAAAGCCAAATCCACCCTCGTCTCTTTCAGAGGCGAGCCAATATCGCGGCGCGGGCTGATCGTGTCCGCCGGCGCCGCCGGCCTCGCCGCGTCGGCGCGCCCGTATCGCGCGTTTGCCGCGGGCCCCGAGACGACGCTGAAGGTCGGCTTCGTCAGCCCGCGCACTGGCAAGCTTGGCGGATTCGGCGAGACCGACGGCTATATTCTTGAACTCGCGCGCAAGGCGCTCGCTTCCGGCCTGAAGGTTGGCGACAAGACCTACGGAGTCGACATCCTCGATCGCAACTCCCAGTCCGATCCGTCACGCGCCGGACAATTGGCGAAGACGCTGATCAATTCCGACAGGATCGACATGATGCTGGTCATCTCGACCCCCGAGACCATCAATCCGGTGGCGGACGCGTGCGAGGCCGCGGGCGTTCCCTGCATGTCGACCGTCATGCCGTGGGAGGCCTGGTACTTCGGGCGCGGAGCGAAGCCCGGCCAGCCTTCGCCCTTCAAGTGGACCTATCATTTCGGCTTCGGCGGCGGCGAGTTCTTCAAATCCTATGTCTCGCAATGGAACCTGATCGAGACCAACAAGAAAGTCGGCGTGCTTTATCCCAACGACGCCGACGGCAACGCGATCCGCGAGAATCTCGCCCCCGCGCTGGCCAAGGCCGGGTTCACGATCATCGATCCGGGTGCTTACGAAGACGGCACGACCGACTATTCGGCCCAGATCGCGAAATTCAAGGCGGAGAAATGCGAGATCTTCAACACGTTCCCGATCCCGCCCGACTTCGCCGCGTTCTGGCGCCAGGCCGCCCAGCAGGGCTACACCAAGATGGTCAAGATCGCGCAGATCGCCAAGACCGGGCTGTTCCCCTCCGAAGTGACGGCGCTCGGCAATCTTGGCTACAACCTTGCGAGCGCGGCCTACTGGCACAAGGCCTTCCCCTATAAGTCCTCACTGACGGGCGTCAGCGGCGACGAGCTCGCGGACGGCTACGAAGTGGTCTCCGGCAAGATGTGGACGCAGCAGCTCGGCGCGACTTTGGCGCTGTTCGACGCCGGCGCCGCGGCGCTGGCCGCGAGCGGCGACCCGTCGAACAAAGAAGCCCTAGCCAAGGCGATGTCCACTTTGAAGACGGTCACGATCGATGGACCGATAGACTTCACCTCCGGGCCCGTGCCGAACGTGTCGCCAGGCCCGATCATCGGCACGCAATGGATCAAGGCGAAGGCAGGGTCGCGGTTCCCGCTCGACTATCCGGTGACCGAGAACGCAACCGACCCGAAGGTTCCGATCCAGGCGAAACTCAGGCCGTTCAACAGCTGACAGTGGCGCACGCGTGACCTCCGGCGCGCGAGCCGATGGCCTCCTTCTCGAAGGAGAAGGCCTGACCAAAAGCTTCGGCGCGCTCTTAGTGCTCGACGGAATCGACTTTTTGGTCGGCGCCGGCGAAGCGGTGGGCGTCGTCGGGCCGAACGGCGCTGGCAAGACGACTTTGCTCAGCCTGCTGGTCGGCGCGCATGCGCCAACCAGCGGACGGGTGCGTTTTCTCGGCGAGGACGTCACGATGGCGCCGACGGCGGAGCGATGCCGGCGGGGGCTCGCGCGCACGCATCAGATTCCAAGGCCCTTCAGCGGTATGACCGTGTTCGAGAATGTCTTCACCGCCGCCGCGCATGGCGGCGGGCTCGAGCGTGAACGCGCCTACGCGGCGACAATCGAATCGCTTGCGCTGACCGGCATGACGGCTGTCGCCAACCGGCGCGCGGAGACGCTCGGACTCATCGATCGAAAGCGGCTGGAGCTCGCCCGCGCGCTCGCGACCGACCCCGCCGTGCTGCTCTTGGACGAGATCGGCGGCGGATTGACCGACCCCGAGGCGAACGAACTGGTCGACATCATCCTCGAATTGAAGGCCCGCGGGATCGCGATCGTCTGGATCGAGCACATCGTGCACATCCTTCTCAGGGTGGCGGAGCGCCTTGTGTGTATGGATGCCGGACGCATCATCGCCGATGGGCCATCGCAAAGCGTGATGGCCGATCCGCGCGTGATCGAGGCCTATCTCGGTGGAGGCGTGGTGTGACGCTTCTCTCAGTTGAAGGGCTCGAAGCCGGCTACGGCCAGCTCAAAGCTGTGCGCGGCGTCAGCCTGACGATTGAGAAAGGAGAGACGGTTGCGCTCGTCGGCGCGAACGGGGCCGGCAAGACCACGCTTCTACGCGCGATGGCTGGTGCGCACCGAATCGCGGCGGGCCGCATCACCTTCAAGGGCGAGGATATCAGCGCGAGACCCTCTCATGCACGCGCCGCGCTTGGTCTTGCGCTGGTTCCGGAAGGCCGGCGTTTGTTCGCCCGACTCACGGTGGAAGAGAATCTCCTGCTCGCGCGCTCCGCGGGCCGAACGGGCGCATGGACGCTCGACGCCGTGATGGAGGCCTTTCCCAACCTCAAGGACAGGCGTCGCAGCCTCGCCGGCACATTGTCAGGCGGCGAGCAGCAGGCCACTGCGATCGGGCGCGCGTTGATGATGAACCCGGACCTCCTATTGCTGGACGAGGTTTCGCTCGGGCTGTCGCCTCTGGTGGTCGATCGCCTTTACGTCCAACTCGAGGCGCTGAAATCCTCCGGCGTCGCCATGCTCTTGGTCGAGCAGGACCTGAAGCGCGCCATGTCGACCGCAAGCCGCACCATCTGTATGCTCGAGGGCGCAGTCGCCATCGAAGGACCGACCCGAACGCTGAGCCGAGAGCAAGTCACCGAAGCCTATTTCGGCTTGAGGAAGTCATCGCGCGCCGAGGCGCCGCAGCCTTGATTTTCCTCAACCAGATCATTCAGGGCGTTCTGCTGGGCGGCTATTACGCGCTCATCGCCTGCGGCCTGTCGTTCATGTTCGGCGTCATGGGAATCATCAACCTCGCGCACGGCAGCCTTGCGGTGCTCGCGGCCTACGCCCTCTACGTTCTGGCCGATCGCTTCGGCGTTCAGCCGTTTCTCGGCCTGGGCCTCGTGATCCCGCTTATGGCCGTGGTCGGCTGGGCGCTAGAACGGCTCGTGCTGGAACGCAGCGCGCGCGGCGGGTTGCTGGTGCCGGTCCTCTCGACGTTCGGCCTGTCGATCATTATCGACAATCTGCTGTTCCAGGGTTTTGGGGCCGACACCCGTTCGCTCGCGCCTTACATCGGCGATCTCTCCTACGACAGCTGGACGCTTACCGACGACATTGCGATCGGCAAGCTCGCGGCGCTCACGATGCTGGTTGCGGTGGCGCTGCTCGGCGGCATCCAGACCTTTCTCAACAGAACGCAGACCGGGCGCGCGATCCGCGCCACCGCCGAGGATCCCGACACCGCCGGACTCGTCGGCGTCAACGCGCGGCGCGTGAACGCGATCGCCGCTGCGATCGCTTTGGCGACGGTTGCGGTCGCCGGCGCGTTTCTCGGCATGCGCGCGACCTTCGATCCTTACGCCGGAGCGGCCCAGCTCATCTTCGCTTTCGAGGCCTCGGTGATCGGCGGGGCCGGGTCGCTCTGGGGCACGCTGATCGGCGGCATTGTGCTCGGCGTCGCGCAGAGTATGGGCGCCTTTATCAATCCGCAAGGCTTCTTCATCGCCGGCCACCTCGCCTTTCTTGCCGTTTTATTCGCGCGCCTGTTCTTCGGCGACCTCGGCCAGCGCGTCCGAACCGCACTCACGAGGGGCGCGCGTTCATGAGCAAGGGCGCCCCCGCCGTCGAGCGCTGGACGCCGGAGTTGCGGATCGCGATCGTGGCGGCGGCCGTCATTATCGTCCTGCTCGCGGTCGGGCCGGCCATCTTCAGCGCCAACGCCGTCGACAAACTCACGACCCTGTTCATCTATGTCATCCTGGCCCTGATGTGGAACGCGCTGGTCGGATTTTGCGGCCTGGTGTCGATCGGCCAGCAGGCGTTCTTTGGCCTCGGCGCCTATGCCGCGATTCGCCTCGCCAACATGGGGGTGAGCGTCTATCCGTCGCTCTTCTTGGGCGCGCTGATCGTCGGCGTTCTCGCCTGGCCCCTCTCGCTCCTCATGCTCAGGCTCAAGGGCGGCGAATTCGCCATCGGCATGTGGGTGGTATCGGAACTGGCTCATCTGCTCGTCAATCTCGACACGCTCGTGCGCGGCGAAACCGGCACCTCGCTGATCGAGCTTAACGCCTATGCAAACGACAGCCGTCGGGCGCTCACCTATTGGTGTGCGCTCGGCGCCATGGCCGGCCTGCTGGCGATCGTCTTTCGCCTGCTGCGCAGCCCGCTCGGCGCGGCGATCCAGGCGATCCGCGACAATGAGGAGGCGGCGGAATCGATTGGCGTCAGGGTCATGAGCGCCAAGCGGCTTATATTCACGCTCGCCGCCTTCGGCGCAGCCTTGGCGGGCGCTCTGTGGGTGGCCACCGCGCTCACGTTCCAGCCCAAGGCTTATTTCAGTCCGTTATGGACTGCGTACATGATCTTCATGGCGCTGGTTGGGGGATTGGGGACCTTCGAGGGCGCGATTCTCGGCGCCGTCATCTTCTTCGCCATCGAGACCTGGTTCGGCGACATGGGCGTCTGGTATCTTGTCGGCCTCGGCGCGACCGCACTTATTTTTGCGCTTCTCTTCCCGCGCGGTATCTGGGGCTGGATCGAGGATCGCACGTCGCTGAGGCTTCTGCCAGTCGGCTACCGCCTCCGCTTCGCGAACCCGGATGGAGGGCGCACTCGAGCGATCAGCGGCGCGGAAACCAAGAACGAAGGTCAGGGAGGGGTCTGACATGCTTCTGGGAAAGACGATCGTCATCACCGGAATTTCCTCCGGCATTGGCGCGCGCGTCGGCGAACTCGCAATCGCGCTCGGCGCCGACGTCATCGGCGTCGACATCAATGAGCCTGCGCGGCCGCTCGAGGCCTTCATCAAGGCGGATATCGGCTCGGCTCAGGGGGTAACCGAGATTGTGCAGACACTGCCGCAGCGCTTCGACGCTTTGTGCAACGTCGCTGGCGTTTCCGGTATGATCGGCGCGGCGAAGACGCTCGCGATCAACTTTTATGGGCTTCGGGAACTGACGGAAGCGGTGGCGCCTAGGCTGCGCGAAGGGGGAGCCGTCGTCAACGTCGCGTCAATCGCGGGCTATGGCTGGCGGGCGAATGTCGCGCGCGCGAAAGCGTTCTTGGATGCGCCGCGGTTTCCCGATCTTAGCAAGCTTCTCGCCGCCCATCAGGTTCCCGACGCGGAGGCCTATCCGCTGTCGAAGGAGCTCCTGCTCTTGTGGACCATGCGGACGGCGCATCAGCCGCTCTTCAAGGACCGCGGAGTGCGAGTCAACGCGGTGAGTCCCGGCCCGGTGGCGACGCCGATCCTCAAGGACTTTCGGCAGATCTTCGGCGATCCGCGGGTCGACGACGACATAGCGCGGGTCGGCCGCGCCGGGTCCGCGCCCGACATCGCGCCGGCGGTTCTGTTCCTGTGCTCGGACGGCGCGCGCTGGATCAACGGCGCCAATCTGCCGGTCGACGGGGGCCTTGAAGCCTCGATCAACGCGACGGTTCTCGGGTTCTAGCACTAGGCGAGACCGACGCGCAGCATCTGATAGGAATAGGGCGGCAGCCGAGCGGTGAGTTGCCCGTCCTTGACCTCCGCGCCTGACCCCTTCTTGGGCGCAACCGCGAGCGGCGCGGTCAAGGTGTTCGCGGCTTCGAGGTCGGCGTTGGTCATCACCTGGTAATCCGCGATCCTGGCTTTGCCGAATCCTTGCAGGTCGAGGTCGAGGTCGAGCGACTCGCTGGCGTGCCGGTTGACGGCAAAAAACGTCAGCGTGCGGCTTGCCTCATCGTGAACGCCGGAAATGTCGAGATAAGGAACGTTGTCGGCGACCTCAGAATCGTAACCCGGCGACTTGACGCTGAGCTGAAGCGCTTCGCCGCGTCCATAAACGGAGGCGAAGAAATACGGATAGAAAATCGTCTGACGCCATGCCGCGCCGCCGGGCTCGGTCATGATCGGGGCGATGACGTTCACCAGTTGCGCGATGCAGGCGATCTTCACCACGTCGGAACGACGAATGAAGGTGTTGAGGATGCAGCCGACTTGGAGCGCATCCTCGAAATTGTAGATATCCTCGAGCAACCGCGGCGCATGCGGCCACCCCTTGGCGCCGCCGAGGATCTCGCGATCCTGCACGTTGGAATGATACCAGACGTTCCATTCGTCGAAGGAGATCGTCACCCGTTTGCGGCTGCGCTTGTTGGCGCGCACCAATTCAATCGTCGAGGCAATGGTATTGATATAGGCGTCGAGCTTGGCGCTGAGCGCGAGATATTCGGCGGCGTTCTTGGCTCTATTGGCGAAGTACATATGCAGCGAGATGTGGTCGACCGCATCGTAGGTGTGCTCGAGGACGATGCGCTCCCACTCGGGATAGGTTTTCATATCGGCGTTTGACGAGCCGCAAACGATCAGCTCGAGCGAACGATCGAAAGCGCGGAGTGTCTTCGCCACCTCGTTGGCAAGGCGGCCATATTCGTCGGCGGTCTTGTGCCCGACCTGCCACGGCCCATCCATCTCGTTGCCGAGACACCAGTGCTTGACGCCGAACGGTTCGGCGCGGCCGTTCGCCTTGCGCAGGTCGCCCCATGCGCTGCCAGTTGGGCCGTTGACGTATTCGACGAAGTTGCGCGCATGATCGAGCCCGCGCGAGCCGAGATTGATGGCCAGCATCATCTCTGTGTCTGCGGATTGGCACCATTCCGCAAACTCATGCACGCCGACCTGATTGGACTCGGACGTATGCCACGCGAGGTCGAGCCGGGTCGGCCGCTGCTCGCGGGGGCCAACCCCGTCTTCCCAATTGTAGGCGGAGACGAAATTGCCGCCGGGATAGCGAACGATGGGGACCTTGAGTTCGCGTACGAGGTCGATGACGTCTTTGCGCATTCCGTTGGCGTCGGCGCTTTTATGATCGGGCTCATAGATGCCGGTGTAAATCGCGCGCCCCAGGTGCTCGAGGAAGGCGCCGTACAGGCGGTCGTCGATTGTCGCGATCTTGTAGTCCCGATTGGCGATAACGGACGCGCGCATCGTTCCTCCCGCTCGATATCAAGAAGTCCGATATATTGGACCTATTTCCACCTGCCGCGTCAAGCTGCGCGACGATACCGGCTGAGAGCATTTTTGCCAGCTGAAACCTGGAAGAAACATCAGCCGAGCTGACGGCATCTAGCCCAACCTCTCAAATTGTTCCGTACCTTCTGTATCAAATTTACTGATTGAAACTTCTTGGCGCCTCGCGCTTTCCTCGTTACCATTCCTACAAGGCTCACGAAGCCGCAGAGCCAGTGACTGACCGACGCGGGAACCCGCCGGGGCCATTTTTGGGAGGAAGTCGAGATGATCCGCAAAGTTCTTTACGCGACGCTGGCGACTATGGCGCTGTCTGTCGGCGCGGCGCGCGCCGAAGACACCATCGTGTGGTGGGATTTTCTGAGCGGCGGCGACGGCGTCCGCATGAAGACAATGCTCGACGAGTTCAACAAGGAGCACGCGGGCAAGGTCAAGATCGATGCGACGACCCTCGAATGGGGCGTTCCGTTCTACACCAAGGTGCAGACCGCGGCGGCGACAGGCCAAGGTCCCGACGTCATGACTTACCATGAATCGCGCATGCCGCTCGGCATTTCGACCGGAGTGCTGAGCCCGCTCACTCCCGAGGAATTGGCCGCGGCCGGCATCAAGTCGAGCGACTTCGGCCCCGCCAACTGGAAGGCGGCGCAAGGCGCGGACGGCAAGCAATATGGCGTACCGCTCGATATCCACTCGATCATTCTTTATTACAACAAGGACCTCCTGAAGAAGGCGGGTCTTCTCGGCGACAATGGGAAGCCGAAGGGCCTCGACGGCGCGGCGAACTTCGACGCCGCCATCGCCAAGCTCACGGCGAATGGCGTTGTCGGCCTGTCGACGCCGACGGCGGACAACGCCACGATGTGGCGCATCTTCTACACGCTGCTCAACCAGCAGGACGGCCAGTTCCTGAAGGACGGCAAGTTCCTGGATGGCGACAACCTCGATAAGGCGACAACCGCGATCGCCGAAATGCAGAAGTGGGTGAAGAGCGGCGCGACGCCCGCGAAGACCGAATATCCCGCTTCGATCGCGCTGTTCACTTCCGGCAAGGCGGCGATGCACATCAACGGCGTCTGGGAAGTGCCGACCATGGTGGACCTGGCCAAGAAGGGCCAGCTGTTCGACTGGGGCGCGATCCAGATCCCGACTTTCTACGCGCATCCCGCAACCTGGGCGGATTCGCATTCTTTCGCCATCCCGAACCGGCGGGGTAATCCAGTTGACGCCGCCAAGCGCAAAGAGGTGCTCGACGCCATCCATTGGTTCAACGAACATTCGCTCGAGTGGGCGGGCGGCGGCCATATCCCTGCCTATCTGCCGGTTCAGGAAAGCGCTGCGTTCAAGGCGCTGAAACCAAACTCCGACTACGCTTCGCTTGCGAAGACCGCGGTGTTCGATCCCGTGTCGGTGCTCGCCGGCGTCGCCTCGCCGGTCTACGACGCGGCCGGCAATTACGTGATGCCGGCGATGAACGGCGAGATGGCGCCCGCCGACGCAGCGAAGCAGATGCGGGATGATCTCCAGGGCCAAGCCAAGTAGGCTCGACGCTTTGCGCGACGCCGGTCGGAGCCAAATGCCGGCCGGCGGCGTTTCAAGCGCGGGGTGGAGACCGTCAAGGCAATGCTAAGGAGCAAACGCACCGAGATCCTTGCCGCGTCCCTATTGATGGCGCCGTTCATCGTCACCTATGGCGTGCTGTTCGTCTATCCGACGATCAAGATGGCGCAACTCAGCCTGACCAATGCGCCGCTGATCGGGCCTGGAAAATGGGTCGGTTTCGATAATTATTTCCGCCTGGCCTCGGACCGCCTGTTCTCGGTCGCGATCTGGAACACGCTCTATTTCGTCGCCCTCTCGGTCATCCCGAGCACGCTCATTGGGCTTTTGGTCGCGCTCGGGGTGAACCGTCTCAAGGGTTGGCTGCAAAGCGTCGTGCTGGCCGCTTTTTTCCTGCCCTACGTTCTGCCGGTGTCGGTCGTCTTCAGGATCTGGCAATGGATGTGCGACAAGGATTTTGGCATCGCGCAGCACGTCGTTCAGCTGTTCAACGACGGTCAGCGCCTCTCGATCTTCCGTACGATCCCATTGTTCATGCCGGCCGTGGCCGTCGTGACGATCTGGTGGCTCATCGGTTTCAACGTCCTTCTGTTCATCGCCGGCCTGCGCAACATTTCGAGTGAAATCTACGAGGCGGCGGAGCTCGACGGGGCCGGTCGCTGGACGCAATTTCGACGCATCACCTGGCCGCTGATCTGGCCGGTGACCGTCCTCGTGTTCACTATCCAGCTGATCCTGCAACTCAAGATTTTCGATCAGGTCTATCTTTTCGCTCAAGGAGGCAGGACCGACGCGACAATCGTGATGGTGCAGTACATCCTCAAGCAAGCCTTTCAGATGAATAAGGGCGGACTCGCTGCAGCTGCGTCGATGGTCCTGTTTGTGCTCATCGCGGCGCTCTCCGTGCTGCAGTTTCAACTCTTGCGCGCGCGAGGCGACAGGTGAGCGCCTCGGCAGAGACTGGCGCTGACGTCTTCGCGCCGCCGCGCGCCCGCCGGTTAGCCCGTCTCCGCAATCTCGATCTCGTCGGGCTCGTCATTACAGCCGCCACCGTCGTCGTCGCGGCTCTATGGGCGTTTCCCCTTTATTGGGGCCTCGTGACGACGTTCAAGCCGGAGAACGAGGTCGTGCGTCCGGTGGTGCAGCTTTGGCCGGAGCATTTTACGTTCCAGAACTACGTTCACGTCCTCTTGGAGACGAAGATCGGAATTTGGTACGTCAATTCGCTCATCACTTCAGCGGCGGTCACGGCCCTCGTCATCGTAACGGCGGCAGGCGCCGGCTACGCGATCTCGCAACTGAATTTTCCCGGCCGACGCCTATTCTGGTGGATGATTCTGGCGAGTTTCATGGTCCCGATCCCGGCTTTGACCGTGAACCACTTCATCCTGATCAACCAGTTCGGCCTCATTAACACGCTGCCCGGAGTCGTCCTGCCGCAGCTCATCGCACCAGTCACGGTCATTATCTACAAGCAGTTTTTCGATTCGGTGCCAAAGGATTTTCGCGAGGCCGCCATGATCGACGGCGCAAACGAATTCCAGCTTCTGTTCCGCATCTACCTGCCGATGAATTGGGGCATCACGACCGCCTTGGCGATCATCACCTTCATCGCCGCATGGAATCTTTTCTTGTGGCCATTCATCGCCGTGAATTCCGAGGACAGAATGAACATCACCGTCGGAATCACGCAGGTTCATGACGCTTTCGGCGTCCAATATGCGCGCGATCTCGCGGTCGCGATGGTCGCAGCCCTGCCCGTTGCGCTCGTCTATCTCATCTTTCAGCGCCGGGTGACGCAGGCCATCATGCTGTCGGCTGGAATCAAGGGATGAGCGCCGCTGGCGCAACGAGCGGGAGCGAGGCCGCCGCCGGCCCCCATGTCGAATTGAGGCGGGTGACGAAGCACTACGGCGCGGTCACCGCGATCTCCGATCTCAGCCTCACGGTCGACAAGGGCTCGTTCACAGCGCTGCTCGGCCCGTCCGGCTGCGGCAAGTCGACGCTGCTCAGGATGATTGCCGGACTCGAGGCGATCACGGCCGGCCAGTGCTTCATCGACAATATTGACGTAACCGACACACCACCAGCGAAGCGGCGCATCGCCATGGTGTTCCAGTCCTACGCCCTCTATCCGCATATGACGGTGCGGCAGAACATCGCCTTTTCGCTCTCCGTCGCAGGCCAATCGAGAAAGGTGCAGGACGAGCGGGCGCTCGAGGTCGCGCGCATCCTGCAGCTCGAGCCGTATCTCGATCGTCGCCCAGCCGAGCTTTCGGGCGGCCAGCGCCAGCGGGTCGCGATTGGCCGGGCGCTCGTGCGCAAGCCCGAGGTTTTCCTCTTCGACGAGCCGCTCTCCAACCTCGACGCGAAACTGCGCGTGCAGATGCGCCTTGAATTGGCGAAGCTCCATGCCGAGCTCGGCACGACGATGATCTATGTGACGCACGATCAGACGGAGGCGATGACTCTCGCTGATAAGATCGTCGTCCTCGATAAGGGGATCATCTCGCAGGTCGGCTCGCCGCTCGAGCTGTACAATACGCCGGCGAACAAATTTGTCGCGGCCTTCATCGGCTCCCCGGGCATGAATTTCTTCCCCGTCGACATCGCCGCGATGAACGGCCAAATGGCGAGCATCGTTTTGCCGGGCGGGCGGCCGGCTGAGGTTGGCGTATCAACGAGCGCCGGCGCCGGCCCGGCCGAGCTCGGTGTGCGGCCAGAGCATCTCGCTATCGTCGATCCGTACGATCCTCACGCCGCTTTCTCCGGCGCCATTGTGATCATCGAACATCTCGGCAATTCGACGATTCTTTATGTCGATACGCCGGCTGGCCAACTGATCGTCGAGGGCGAAGGCAATCTCGACGCGAAATCAGGTCAAGCTGTCGGGCTCAGGCTCAACGAGAGTCACGCCCGCCTGTTCGGCGCGACAGGGTCGGCGCTCTGACGCGTGCGCCGCGGCGTGTAGCGGTGCTTACGAACTCGGTCATAAGTCTCAGCACGATGTCCTGATCGTAATTGCCAAACCCGCGGCCGAAGATGTTGACGCCGCCCGGATGGCGCGCGTCCGGCTTGACCTCGATCCTCACCCGAACCGAATGGTGGGCGGAGAAATCGAGATCCTTCGAAGTCAGCGACGAGATTCTCACGCCGTCGACAAACGTGCCTTCCGGCGTCACTCTCCAGCTCTTCAGCATGCCATACTGGCTGCCCTTCAGTTTCCACCAGTCGGGCGTATAAAGGCCGCGCTGATCGCCGAAATCTCCCGGGCTGGTCCAGACCCCGAGCTCCCGGCTGTTGACCGCGACGGTGATGTCGGATGGCCAGTCGGAAGCGGTCCCGGGCACCTCGGAGGAAAGTTCGAACGACAACTCGAGCGCCGTGATGGTCTTCCCAACATGCCGGGCGTTATTGGGAAATTGATACTCGACAAAGCCGCGCGTGAACCACATGAGCCCCGCATTCATCCTGTCGGGATCGAGGAAGGTTCCGGGCACGTCGAGGAGACCAATGACCCCTTTCGGCGAGCAAAGACCGCAAGGTGCGCTGACTTCGCAACTGGTGTAGAGCCCTATTGGCATTGCGACCTCGATGGCGTTGGCGTTGATTCCGCTGACATCGTCGCGGAGCATCACCAACACCTCGTCGAAAGCAGAGAAGCAGAGTTTCTGATTGCCCTTCCGGCCCTTTTGCGTTTCCGTCCGTATAAGGCCGGCGCTCTCAAGAATTTGCAGATTGGACGAGACGGTCGATTGAGGGAGATTGAGCGCCTCGGCGATATCGTTGACGTTGACGCCGGGGCGACGATGGAGCAGACGCAAAATTCGCGCCCGCGCCGGCGAGGCCAACCCGCGCAGCACGTCTGGCCGCTCCGCGGGATCGATCACCAGGAAATTGCGCGACATTCCCCCGCCTGCTTGTCCTCCCGGGTTTTGTATCAGCTTTTCGGATAGTTTGATAATTCCCCGCCCGGGTTCTCTCATCAACAACACCGCGGAGCCTCAAATGGATGTTGACGTCGCGGGCTGCCGTCAAACGCTGACGCTCGATGGCCTCTGGGACTTCGAATTCGAAGGGCCTACAGCGCGGCTCGAGGGCGAAGGCCACGCAATCCGCACGCCCCGGATCTGGCAGACCCAATTTCCGGCGCTGCGCAACGCGCAGGGGACTGGGCGCTATCGGCGCATCGTCCAGGTCCCAGCGGACTGGGCGGACAAGAGCATTCATCTTATCATGGAAGGAATCTTCCACGAGTTGGTGATCCTGGTCGATGACGTGGCGGTCGCCGTTCACGGCGACGGCTGGACCCCGATCGAGATCGATCTCACCCAAGTGCTTGCCGGCAAGACCTCGTTCGTGCTCGCCGTCGATGCGCGGGTTCCCGACGACCGCAATGGCGGGCGCTTCAGCCACTCGCTCGCGGCCAAGCAGGACTGGTACGGGGTCCAAGGCGGAATTTGGAAGTCAGCGCGTTTGGAAGCGCGACACACAACCCACATCGCCAAAGCCCAAGTGCGAACCTCGTTCGATCTCACGACCGGCGTGGTGTCGGTGAGCGGCGAGTTATCGCCCGCGGCCCTCGCGACCACTCTGCAGATCACGCTTTCGCGTGGCGGCGCGTTCGCCGCGCGCGTGGTCTATCATTTTCGATCCGGTAGGTTCGACGCGGTGCTCGCCCTTCCCGGGGCTGAGCCCTGGTCGCCGGAGGCGCCGAACCTTTACGATCTTGTTGTCGAACTCATGGTCGGCGATGCGACTACCGATGCGATCGAGAGAGTTGTCGGATTTCGGCGCTTCGAGGCGAAAGACGGGCGCCTCATGCTCAACGGCGAGCCTTTCACCATGTTCGGCGCCCTCGATCAGGACTGGTATCCTGAGGAGGAGTGTCGCGCGCCGAGCGCGGAATTTCTCGAGCAGCGTTTCGCCAGCGCCAAGGCGATGGGCCTCAACACGCTGCGCTGCCACGTCAAGATTCCGGACCCGCTCTATTTCGAGCTTGCCGATCGGCTTGGTCTCTTGGTCTGGCTCGACATGCCGTACATGCAATTCCTCGCCCCGGCGACGCGCGAGGATTTGCGTCGCGTGTTCCAGACATCAGTCGAAACGCACGGGCATCACCCATCGATCGCAATCTGGACGCTGTTCAACGAGGGATGGGGCATCGATCTCGACGACAATCCAGACGACCGGCGTTGGCTGATCGAGACCTTCGACTGGGCGAGGCCGCTCGTCCCCGACAGCTTGCTTATCGACAATTCCCCCTGCTTTCCGCGCAACTACCACCTCAAGACCGACATCGAGGACTTCCATTGGTATAACGGCTTCCCGCACCAGAACGAGGCTTTCGGAGCAACGACGCGCGCCTTCGCAGGCCGCGCGGCCTGGACGTTCTCCCCGCATAGCGACGCCGAGAGGCGCGGCGACGAGCCGCTGATCTGTTCGGAATTCGGCGTTTGGGGGCTGCCTCATCCCCGCGAGATCCTGGAGGCCGATGGAAGTGAGCCTTGGTGGTTTGAAAGCGGGCACGACTGGAACCTCGGCGCGGCCTATCCGCATGGGATCCAAACGCGTTTTCAAGACGCACAGCTAGCGGCCATCTTTGGCGACCTCGACGGCTTCGTGAGCGCAGCGCAGGAGCTTCAGTATCGCGGGCTCAAGCGCCAGATTGAGACGCTGCGCTGGGAGCGGGCGATATCTGGCTACGTCATCACCGAACTCAACGACGTGCAGTGGGAATTGAACGGCCTCATGGACGTTCAGAACCATCCGCGCGCGTTCGCCGAGCGGCTGGCCAATCTTCAACGGCCATGGCTCATCATCGCGCAGACGGCGCGGACTGCTGTTCGCGGGGGCGAGCGCTTTGAAGTTTCCGTGCGGCTCGCTGGCGCCGCCGAGCCGCCGGATGGCGCGCAACTCCACTGGCGCTTCGCCGATCAAAGCGGCGAGGCTGCACTGGGACCTGATCCGACGACCCTCGCGCTCTCTGCTGGCGCCGCTGACGCGATCGTTCCGCTCGAACTTGAAGCGCGCGACAGCAAGGGGCGCATCCTGTCGCGCAACGCGCTGGAACTCTGCGTCGTCCCGCCCCTCGGCGACGCGCCGCCTTCGGCGTTCCCCATCGATGGCGCGGCTTCGAACACGCTCGCTACGATTGGCTGGCCGAACCGCGCTGCGACTTCAGAGGATGCCGACGTTCTGCTCGCGACGCGCCTGACGACCCCGGTCCGCGAAGCACTCCTCGCCGGCCACAAAGTCCTGCTGATCGCCAATTCTTCGGATGCGCTGATCGATCCGGAACGGAAGCTGCCGCTCAACGACCGGCACAACTTCCCCTCGATGCTGCTCCGGGAGCGCGCCGGCACGCCCTGGGACGGACAGTGGATGGGCGCCTTCACCTGGCGGCGCATGGAGGGTCCATGGTCGGGCCTGCCCGGCGGCCCCATGCTCGACGAGCATTGGAGCGGGCTCTTGCCCGATCATGTGCTGACCGGCGTTCCCTCCACAGCCTTCGGCGGATTGGTCGATGCCGGCGTCGCGGTCGGCTGGCTGCATCATGCCGCCGCGTTTGTGAAGCGTAGCTTCCTTGGCAAGGGCTGGCTCACCGTGTCGACCTTCGATCTCACCTCGCCTCAAGCGCACGAAAATCCGCTGGCGGCGCATCTTCTGAGGGCGCTGGCGGAGAGCTGAAGCGGACCGAGCGCTCTGACTTAGCGATAGCCCGCGCCGCCGACCCCCGCCGAAGCTTCTGAGGCGGCTTGCCGCCGGAAGGGGCGCGCTAAAAAGATCGGGAAAAGCTTTTTTCTCAAATCAAGGGTTTGCGAGCGGGCTTTTCAACCAAACAAAGCAGTCTCCATGACTGCAGGGAGGAACGTTATGACCACGCGCAGGACATGCGGCGCGATCGCCGCCATGCTGGTCGCCTCGTCGGCTTTCGCTGACGTCGCTTTCGCCGACACGATGACGATGTGGGTTCGGGCCAGCGGCGCCAACGCCGCTGCGCATCTCGTCGATCTTTGGAACGCGACCCACGCCGACAAGATCGAGCTCACCACCATCCCGGACAACCAGATGGTCACCAAGCTCGCCACCGGCGTTCAGGCCGGCGAGGTCCCCGACCTTGTCTCCTTCGACCTCATCTACATGCCCGATTTCATGAAGGCCGGATTTCTGACCGCCCTCACCGCCGACTTGAAGCCCAACCCGAATTTGACCTCCGTCGCCCCGGCGTACAAGGGCATCGCCACTTATGAAGGCAAGATCTACAGCGCGGGATTCACGCCCGATGTTTCGATCTTGATCGGAACAAGGATCTGTTCAAGAAGGCGGGCCTGGATCCGGACAAGCCGCGCGCCTTTCTCATCATTGTACCCCTCAGCCGCCGCATTGTTCTCTTGGCGACGCTCGTCAGCGCGGTCGGTTCGATGCTGGCATTCAATCAGTTCTACATCAGATGCCAGCCGAGCGGCTCTACGCCCCGGCTCGATGCAGGTGTGGGTCGCCGAACTTGAGGGTTAGTGCGCCTGGCCGGACGATGAGCGTATAAAGGCGATCAGGCGGCTTTGCGCCGTCGTCGCCGGCAAAGAAAGGGGGGACATGACAATGCGCAACGCAATCTTCGCCTTGGTTGGCGTCGCCTTCATGCTGCCGCTCGCGCCTCCGCCGGTCTCAGCGCAGAGCAATCCGCCGCCCGGAGCTGCGGCGGCAGCCCCGATCGCAAGGACCGGGGCGGGCGCGGGGTCGAGCGCCGCCCGGACGCGGCACAGAAACACGCTCAACCGGCAACGAGCGCGAGCGACCTCTGAACACGCGCGCCACGTCCGCATGAGCCCGCGCCATTAGCCTTGTCGCGTGGCGTCAAGCCCAGCTTTGAGGCCGAGGCGGAACGGCGGCGCCATGGCAGTTTTGTCCGTTGAAATCGGATCCGCGGCGGCGTTTGGCGGCCCCTTGTCAAGTGGCGCCTCGCGCTTTCCTCCTCGCTTCATGCTAGAGGGCGCCTCTAGCAACAGGGAGCCATCATGATCTGGGGAACGTTCGCGTTGGCCTTCGCGGCCGCCTTCACCGGCGCCTCGCTCTATGTCAACTGGGTTGAGCAGCCGGCTCGCCTCAAGCTCGAAGATCAGGCGTTGCTCAGCGAATGGGGCCCGAGCGACAGCCGCGGAGTTGCTCTTCTCATTGCGCTTGCGCTCGTATCCGCCATCGCCGGCTTCGCCGCCTATTTCGAATCCCAGGACGTGCGTTGGGCGTTTGGCGCACTCGTCATCATTGCAAGCTGGCTTTACGCCTTTTTCGTCATGTCGCCGCTCGACAACCAAATCCGCTCGCTGCGCGGCGGCGACGTGGCGGCGGCGCGCGCTCTCGTTCGCCAATGGGGCATTATCGAATCGGGGCTGACGGCGATCGGAGCCGTGGCGGTCCTCGTGTTTCTGTGGGCCCACTGAGCAGCGCGCACATGGGCTTGGGACCTCCCAGCCGCTTCGCCCGCGACATCGCCGACGCACTGCGCTTTTTCACCCGTCTGCCCGTGGGCGAGCCGGAGCTGGGCGCTTCGCTCGACATCGACCGCATCGCCTGGGCGGCGCCGGTCGCCGGCGTTGTCGTCGGCCTCATCGGCGCGCTTGCCCTTGCTTTCACGACGCTACTCGGCCTGCCCATGTTCCTTCGCGCCGGACTAGCGACAGCCGCGCTCGTCGTCGCGACCGGGGCGCTGCACGAGGACGGGCTCGCCGACGTCGCCGACGGCTTCGGCGGCGGCGCGACGCGAGCGAGGAAGCTCGAGATCATGCGCGACAGCCGCATCGGCGCCTATGGTTCGATCGCGATTGCGCTCGCGCTCATCCTGCGCGTTGGCGCGCTGGCCGCGGCCCTCGACGGCGGGTTCTGGCGCGCGGGCTCAAGCCTGATGCTGGTCGCGGCGCTATCCCGCGCGGCGGCGTTGACGCCGCTCGCGCTCCTGCCGCCCGCTCGTATCGACGGCGCGGGCGCTGCGGCCGGCCGGCTCGACTTGAACGCGCTCGCCGCCGCTTGGGGCTCTGCGCTGGTCATTGCCATCGGGCTCGGCCTCGTCGCGCTCAGTGTGGCTCATGCACTCCTCGCGGCGCTCCTGAGTGGCGCAGGCGCTCTGGCGGTAGTGGTTATGGCGCGCCGTGCGATCGGGGGGCAGACTGGCGACGTCGCCGGGGCCGCCCAGCAATGCGGCGAGATCGCCGCCTGGTGCGGACTTCTCATCGGGCATACGTCCGCTTAAGTAAGGCCCGTGCCCGCTATCTCCACACCCTGCGTCAACGTCTGCATTCTCGATCCGCTGTCGGCTTTGTGCATCGGCTGCGGCCGCACGAGCGGCGAAATCACCGCTTGGGCAACGATGAGCGAGCCCGAGCGGCTCGCAATCATGGCCGGGCTCGAGCAGCGGCTGACGAATGCGCGATCGCGCGCGGCGCGCAGCGGCCGGGTCAGAACCGCCAGTCGACGGGCGAGCTGATGCGACTCATCCTGCCCGTTGCGGTTCTCGCGGTCGCGTGGGCCGCGCTGCTTCTCACGCCACACGAATTGCTGTTGTTTGGGCTGAACCACCGGCAGTTCGCCAGCGCAGCGATCGGCGTCTCACTTTTGCTCTGGCTCGTCATGTCCGGCTGGCGATCGGCTCGTCCGAGCGACATCGCGCGCGTCATGAGCACCGCCACGATATGGGCGCTCCTCTTGATCGCGCTGACCGGCGTCTACACCTATCGCTTCGAAGCTTCCGCCATTTTCGAACGCATCACGGGCGAACTCCTGCCCTCGGAACCGCAGGTGGAACAAGGCGGGAAGGTCGTCATCAACCGGCGCCTCAGCGGCGAATTCGCGATTGCCGGACGGGTCAATTCCGCCCGCGTGACTTTCCTGTTCGACACCGGCGCGTCTTCCGTTGTGCTCACCGCCGAGGACGCAAAGCGGGCGGGCGTCGAGACGAGCCGCCTCGTGTTCGACATTCCCGTCGCCACCGCCAATGGCGCGGCGATGGCGGCGGAGGTGCGGCTCGAGCAGATCGCGGTCGGGCCGATCGTCATGCGCAACGTGCCCGCACTGGTGGCGCGCCGCGGCGCATTGGACGAGAGCCTGCTCGGCATGAGCTTTCTCGAGCGGCTCAAGAGCTACACGGTCGAACGCGATCGGCTGGTCATGGTGGCGAAGTAGGCGCGAGCCTACTCGGCAGCGGCCACGTACTCGCGTCTTCGCTCCACTCGGGAAACGGCCTCGCGCAACACCTCGAACCCGGCGCCGGCGCGGATCGCCTCTGTCGCGAGAACTTGACGGAAAGCGCGCGCGCCCGGCCGGCCGGCAAACATGCCATGCAAATGCCGGGTGTAGTCGTGCAGACGCTCGCCGCGCCCTAATCCGCGCGCAATCGTGGGCATGAAGGCTTCGATCGCCTCGAACCCGTCGGCAACCGGCGCGGGCTCGCCGAACAGCTCCGGATCGACGTCGATCAAGAGTTCCGGGTTCTGGTAAGCCGCGCGCCCGAGCATGATCCCGTCGACATGGGTCAATAGCGCGCACCCCATTTCGAGATTGGCGACGCCGCCGTTGAGGATAATCGGCCACTGGGCATGAGCGCGCTTGAGCTCGTAAACAAGCTCGTAGTCGAGCGGCGGGATAGACCGATTGTCCTTGGGGCTCAGGCCCTCGAGCCAGGCCTTGCGCGCGTGAACGATGAGCGCCGCGGCGCCCGCCGCCTTCACCGCTTCAGCAAAGGCGAACAGGGCCTCGCGCGGCTCCTGCTCGTCCACTCCGATGCGGCACTTGACCGTGACGGGAACATCGACCGCCGCAACCATCGCCGTCACGCATTCGGCGACCAACCTAGGCTCGCGCATGAGGCAGGCGCCGAAGCGTCCGCTCTGCACCCGGTCGGACGGACAGCCGCAATTGAGATTGATCTCGTCATAGCCGAACTCGGCGCCGATGCGCGCTGCTTCCGCAAGCCTCCTCGGCGCCGCTCCGCCGAGCTGAAGCGCCACGGCATGCTCGCTCGGGTCGAAGCCGATCAGCCGCTCGCGCGGACCGAATACGACCGCATCCGCGGTCACCATCTCCGTATAGAGCAAAGCGCGGCGCGTGAGGACACGATAGAACGCCCGGCAGCGCCGGTCGGTCCAGTCCATCATCGGGGCCACGGAAAAGCGTGCTTGATAGGGTCGAGACATGGGGCTCATATAGGGAAGACGGCTTCAATTGTCGCCAACGGCGGCGGCCATTCTCGCGACGAGGAGCGAAGACGGACAGCGCCTGGCGCCGCTGTCAGCTTTCACACTGCATTGGGCGCCCGCTACGCAGCCGCGCCTCGCAGCGGGCGTTCCGGCAAGAAAAGCACCGTCAGAAAACCCAGCCAGGCGATTACCGCCCCAACCGTGAAAGCGCCGGACAGCCCGGCGCGATAGGCGTCCAGCACCAGCGCGCGCTGTGCAGCGGGAAGCTTGGCAATCTGAAGCACCCCGATGGAAAGATGCCCCAGGTCGCCGATCGACCCCTGCAGATGCGCCGCGAGTACAGCGCCTGCCAACGCGGCGCCCAAAGCGCCGCCGAGCGAGCGAAAGAACGCCGCCGCCGCCGTGGCCGCGCCCAAGTCGCGGCGCGGGACGGCGTTTTGGATGGCCGTGGTGAGGTTCGGCATCACCAGGCCGATTCCCAGCCCCATCACGGCGAGCACGCCTTCGATGGGCAGCGGGCCAACGTCGTGGCGCACGGCCCACCCGAGCGCCGCATAGGACAATGTGGCCGCCAGCAACCCGAAGACGGGAAAGATCTTGTAGCGCCCGGTCCTGGAGACCAGACGCCCGCCGACGACGGAGGCGACGATAACGCCGCCCATCATCGGCGCCAACATCAGGCCCGCCTGCGTGGGGCTCGCATCCATGAGCAGTTGAAACATCAGCGGCAGGAAGACGACGGCTCCGAACAGCGCCATCATGGCCAGCGCGATCACGGCTGCGCTCACCACGAAGACAGAATTGCCGAACAGCTCAGGAGGCAGGATCGGCTGGGCTGCCTGTCGCTCCACGAACGCCAGAGCCATGAATGACCCGATAGCGACGGCGGCCAGTCCCAGCACGGGCGCCGAAGACCAGGCATAGGCGCCGCCGCCACCCCAGCTCAGCGCCAGCAGGAGGCTGCAGGCGCCGGTGATCAGCAGGGCGGCTCCCATAAGGTCCAGCCGGGGCGCGACGCCGGGCGCCTTCGGCCGAAGGCCGATGACGATGAACGCCAGCGCGGCGCCCCCAACCGGCAGATTGACGTAGAATATCCAGCGCCAGGAGGCGTATTCGGTGATAATTCCACCCAGCAGCGGTCCGGCCACCGAGCATGCCGCGAACACGGCTGCGAACATGCCCTGGTAGCGACCCCGCTCGCGCGGCGAAACTAGATCGCCGATCACTGTTTGCGCCAGCACGATAAGGCCGCCGGCGCCGAGGCCCTGCACAGCTCGGAACGCGATCAGCGCACCCATGCTGCCGGCAAATCCGCACAGGGCGGACCCGATGAGGAAGATCGAGATCGAGGCGACGAATGCTGGCTTGCGGCCATACAAGTCGCTGAGCTTGCCATAGAGCGGCGCCGATACGGTGCTGGCCACGATGAAGCTGATCACCACCCATGAAAGATGCTGCAGGCCGCCAAACTCGCCGGTGATGCGGGGCAGGGCGGTCGCCACGATGTTCTGATCGAGCGCGGCGAGGGTCAGCGCCAGCATGAGACCACTGAGCACGAGACGCAGCTCGCGGGCCGAGGTCTCCACATGGATTGCGCCAACGCTCCACGGGGCAAGCGCCCTTACGCCGCCGGGCGCGTTCGATTCGCTGTTCGCCGCCTTCATGAACGGTGCGCCTTTGGCGCGCTGCATTCCGCATCTCGCGCGCAGTCGGCTAACCACATTCAGGAGCTCCTCGTGGGAGAAACGGTCATAGGATCGCCCATTGATCAGCAGGAAGAACGGCGGCGCGGACGTTCCCTTTGCGACGGCCGCGCGTCGTAGTATGCGAGAATGATCTCGCCTATCATTAGTAGAGAGTGTTCTCGCTTATGTCAACGTCGTCCTCGGCCGATGCGCGCGCGCCGCAACGTCAGCGCGGTCGCTTGCGGGTGGCCGCCATCCTGGAGGCTGGGGCCTCAGCGTTCCGAGAAAAGGGCTACGACGCGGTGACGATGACCGAGATCGCCGCCCGCTCCGGGACGACTTTTGGCTCGCTCTATCGTTTTTTCCCTTCGAAAGAAGCCCTGGCCAACGCCCTTCTCGCCCAGTACGCCCAACGCGCGCTGGATCGCCTCGCGGAACTGGCCGAACAGGCGCCGACCGTGACGCCAACGGCGCTGGCCGACGCGCTCATCGATTTCATGCTGAAACTAAAGTCCGAGCGCAGCTTCGCCGCGGGCTTGATGGAAGCTGGGGCGGGCGATGGCGACAAGCGCGAGGCTTTCCGTGCGGCGTTTCGCGCGAGCATAGGCATGATCCTGCGCCGCGCATTCCCAAATTGCAGTCAGGAGAAGGCGCAGGCCATGACCGCAGTCGTCCTGCACACGCTGAAAGGACTGGCTACAGCCACGCCCGAGAAACTAGCCGACGCGCGGCTGCTACGAGCAGAATTTCGAGGTTTGCTGTGCCTCTATCTCGGCTCGCGCGCGAGGGAGCCGAGCTGAGGCCAACCTCAATTGTCGCCGACGGCGTTGCAGCCGCCCGGTCGAGCGCGAATTTCACTTCGCGGGCGACGACCGAATTTCCTCGTAAGTGCAGGTGAAGGCGGCTTTCTGAACCCTATAGGTGTCCTTCGGGTCTTGAACATCCTGGACGATCGCGTCGCCGGGACGCGCAATCATCGCCTCGCCCCAGGGCGCTGTGAACGTGAACTCGCCGTCACTTTCGCTCACCACGACGAAGCGCATATCCGCGCCGCGCGGCCGATATGGACGCCACCCGTCCTGGCCTGCAGGTCCAGTCGGCCCTTCGTATCGGTTGGCGAATTTCGAAGCGGGCACGAGGAACTCCTCGTTTCCGCTTTCGGGACACCGATTGCGAACCACCATGTCGCCTGCTTTGGCGGGTGGGCTCTGCGTCTCCTTGCCTTCCCCTTTGATGACGGTGACGACAACTTCGTCGGGTTTTGCGTCTCGCGCATCGACGATTTTTGTCTTCCGCGCGAGACCCTCGCCGCCGAGGCCGCTCGCCTTTTGAAAGTAGGCGTAGATGTCGATCGGGGTTTGCGCGAAAGACGTCTGCGCGGATGACAACAGCGCGGCAAATCCTGCACAGACGATTCGGCGCATGGTCACGAGCAGCCCTCGGTCATTGACGTAAGGATTGGAGTCAAGGCCAAGCCTAGTCGCAATTCGCCATACGAGCGTCAAGGATGGCGGTCTTTCGTCCTGCGTCCGGGGACGCTATTTTGGGCGGCGAGGGGAACGATGGCGATCCAGTCGTTACGCCGTTTGGGTCAATTCTGGTCGACGTGTTGCGTGGCCTTGGCGGCCTCAGTTGCGTTGGCGTTGTCTCAATGGCCGGCGCGAGGGGACGAACTCGTGAAGCATCCGACTTTTTATCGCACGACAAGGGTCGATGGGCTTTCAATCTTCTACCGGGAGGCTGGGCCGAGCGATGCCCCGACGCTCCTCTCGCTGCACGGATTTCCTTCTTCATCGCGGATGTTCGAGCCCCTCATCACCCGGCTTTCCGACCACTATCACCTGGTCGCGCCGGACTATCCGGGATTCGGGCATAGCGACTGGCCGGATCCAAAAGCGTTCAGTTACACCTTCGACCATATGGCGTCGGTGATGGACGACTTTACCCAGTCGATCGGCCTGTCGCGCTACACGCTCTATATGCAGGACTACGGCGGCCCGGTGGGCTTCCGCATGGCGCTTGCCCACCCGGAGCGGGTCGAGGCGCTTATCGTTCAGGACGCGGTCGCGCATAACGAAGGCTTGGGCGAGCTTTGGAAGCCGCGGCGCGCCTTTTGGGCGGATCGCGCCGCCCACGAGAGCGCGTTTCGCGCCAATTTCCTGTCGCTGGCGACAACGCGCGCGCGCCATACGGGCGATGATCCGAACCCCGAACCCTACGACCCCGATCTTTGGACGGACGAACTGGCGTTTCTAAGCCAGCCGGTTCAAGCGGATATCCAGACCGAGCTCTTTTACGACTATCGAACGAACGTCGAGGCCTATCCCAAGTGGCAGGCCTGGATGCGCGAGAAACAACCGCCTTTGCTGGTGATCTGGGGCAAGCATGACTTGTCTTTCGATCTCGGCGAGCCGGAACGCTATCGGAAGGACGTGCCCGACGCTCAAATTCACGTGCTCGACGCCAGCCACTTCGCGCTCGACACCAAAGCCGATGAGATTGCGGCGCTGGTGCGCGGCTTCATGGAGGCGCGGAAGCGATGAGCGGCGCGGCCCCACGAGAGCGAAATGCGGTCAGAGGTCGAAATAACCATCGAGCTCCGGCTTAGCCTCGATGATGGCGCGCGCACGTTCTTGCAGATTGGCCTGAACCTGTTCCGGAGAAGGGTTTGACGACTGGTTCAGCGCGATGCCCTTTACGACGGGCTCCAGCTCAGGACGGGTTTTCAGCGCGCCGTCGATCTTGCGTCCAAGGCGCGCGTTTCGATATTTCAGGTCGTTCTCTTTCACCGCTGCCTCCCTGATGCCGCTTGACGCATGAAGCGATACCGTCGCCAATGCCAACCCTGAGTTGCGCTGCGATAGCCTCGCCCGCCTGCGCTCGCAAGACGAAATGTTGCATTTTTGCAGCTTTTGCCCGGGGCTCGCGGACGAGTGGTCATGAGGGAAAATCGACACAATCCGCCAATGGAAATAGCTGGCGAAAATCTGAAACGTGTGCTATAGTCTTCCCAATCGCCGCACCGAACGCGCGTTGCGCGTCGGCATTTCGGAGGGAGTGCCACAGGGGAAGTTTTTTTTGGTAACTGCCCAGGGGGGTGAGTCGGATTTGTGACGGTGGGCAGGGATTTTTGGATTGTGTGGATTGGGGAGGAGTCAGGTTGGGCGGAATGTGATTGCCTTGGGGGATGATTCTGCCCTCCGAGGTCGCAGCCCTGATCGCGTCGCTCCAGCGGGAACTGGAAGTGTTGCGGGCTGAGAATGCGGAGCTTCGGCGCCGGCTGGGCCTTGACAGTTCGACGAGTTCGAAGCCGCCTTCGAGCGATGGTCTGCGGAAGAAGCCTTTGAGCCTTCGCGAGCCTTCGGGCCGGCCGAGCGGGGGCCAGAAAGGCCACAAGGGCGAGACCCTGCGCCAGAGGGCCAAACCCGACCGGATCGTGACGCACGCGGCGGCGGCTTGCCGTCATTGCGGCTCGGCCCTCAGCCTTGGCGAGGCGCGAGGCCTCGAGCGGCGCCAGGTGTTCGATCTGCCGGAGCGGCTGATCGAGGTCACCGAGCATCGGGGCCTGGTTTATGCCTGCGCCGGCTGCGGCGGAGCGACCCGGGGGCTTTTCCCGAAGGGGTGAGGAGACCCGTCCAATATGGCGGGCGCGTCCGCGCCGCCGCCGTCTATCTCCACGCGCAGCATTTGATTCCCGAGGCCCGCGCGGCCGAGGCGCTTGCCGACCTGATTGGCGCGGAAAGCCTTTGTGCGGCGAGCGTGGCGGAATGGACGCGGCGGGAAGCGGGGGCGTTGGCGCCCGTCACGAAGCGGATCGGCGCGCTCGTGTGCGCCGCGCGCGTGCGCTGCCTCGACGAGACCGGCCTGCGCATCGGCGGCAAAACGCAGTGGCTGCATACCGTCGCCACCAAAACCCTCACGCTCTACCGCGCTGGCGCCAAGCGCGGCGCGATGCCCGAAGGCCTCGAAGGGGGCGTCGTCGTCCACGACGGCTTCAAATCCTACGCCAAGCTCGGGACGGCGGCGCAGCCCCCTGTCCATGCGCTCTGCAACGCCCATCACTTGCGCGAACTCAAGGCGCTCATCCAGTTCGACAAGGAGCCTTGGGCCGGAGCCATGAACGATTGTCTCCGCGACGCCTGCAAGACGGTCGCAGAAGCCCGCGCAAACGGCAAAACCGCGCTCTCCCCTGCGGTGCTCGAAGCCTTCCACGCCCGCTACTGGGAGGCCCTGCGCCAAGGCCTCGCCTGGCATCGCAGCCTTCCCCGCCTCGAAAAAGGGGGCGCCAAAAGCGGCCGCACGAAACGCAGGGCCGGAGACAATCTGCTGCTTCGCCTGCATAGATTCAAAGACGACGTGCTGCGCTTCCTCGTGGACTTCGAGGTTCCCTTCACCAACAATCTGGCCGAACAGGCGCTCCGGATGATGAAGGTGAAAATGAAAATCTCCGGCGGCTTCCGGACCCCCGAGGGCGCTCATGCTTTCGCAGCCCTCCGCTCCGTCATCGCAACCGCACGAAAACAGGGCCTGAACATCCTCAAAGCCCTCGCCGCCAACCCAACAGCCCTCGCCAACGCCATCTCACCCTGACCCACTCGGCTGGGCAGTTACATTTTTTGTTTGAATCGGCTGTAACCCATTGATAAGTCTCGATTCTGACGAGAGAATCCAAGGAAATCCAAGGAAATCCAACCTCCATAAACTGGGGGTGTTGATTTCCACTGAGAGCTGACCCGGGCAGCACGGGTTTTTCCACCGAGAACTGACCCATGTTCGAACCTCGCCCCCTTGACCTACGCGGGGGGCATCGGAGTGATCGACATGGAGTTATTGAGCGTCATCCGACGTTGGCATTATCGAGATCATTTCTCGATCCGAGAGATATCTCGACGCACTGGGCTGTCGAGGAACACGGTCCGCAAGTACCTGCGTTCGGACAGCGTCGAACCGAAGTTTGCCGTCCCAGATCGGCCGAGCAGGCTGGACCCACACGCCGACAAGCTGTCGCAGATGCTGCGGCAGGAGGCGGGGAAGTCGCGAAAGCAGAAGCGGACCGTCAAGCAATTGCACGCTGATCTAGCCGCCCTCGGCTACGACGGCTCGTACAATCGCGTGGCGGCTTTCGCGCGCGACTGGAAGGCAGCCCGGCAGCGAGAGCAGAAGACGACTGGCCGTGGCGTGTTCGTGCCGCTGGCATTCCTGCCTGGCGAGGCATTCCAGTTCGATTGGTCAGAGGATTGGGCGGTCATTGCCGGCGAGCGGACCAAATTGCAGGTCGCTCACTTCAAGCTCTCCTATAGCCGCGTCTTCATTCTCCGCGCCTACCCGCAGCAGACCCACGAGATGCTGTTCGACTCGCATAATCACGCCTTCCGCGTGCTGGGCGGCGTGCCGCGGCGCGGCATCTACGACAATATGCGAACCGCCGTCGACAAGATCGGGCGTGGGAAGGAACGCCAGGTCAACGCGCGGTTCTCGGCGATGGTCAGCCACTTTCTGTTCGAAGCCGACTTCTGCAACCCGGCCTCCGGGTGGGAGAAAGGGCAGATCGAGAAGAACGTCCAGGATGCTCGCCATCGGCTCTGGCAGCCGGCGCCCAGCTTCCCCTCCTTGGCGGCGCTAAACGACTGGCTGGAGACGCGCTGCCGGGAGCTTTGGGCGCAGACCCCACACGGGTCGCATCCTGGCATGATCTCTGACGCCTGGTCTGAAGAAGCCCAACATCTGATGCCGCTTCCCAGGCTATTCGACGGTTTTGTCGAATACGCCAAGCGCGTCTCGCCGACGTGCCTGATCCATCTGGACCGCAATCGCTATAGCGTGCCGGCGTCCTTCGCCAATCGCCCGGTCAGCGTGCGGGTCTATCCCGAGCGGATTGTCGTCGCCGCCGAGGGGCAGATCATCTGCGAACACCGCCGAGTCTTTGCCCGCTCTCACGAACGAACGAGTACGACGACCGTTTTCGATTGGCGGCACTATCTGGCGGTCATTCAACGCAAACCAGGCGCACTCCGCAACGGCGCGCCGTTCGCCGAACTCCCGCCCGCCTTCCGAACTCTGCAGCAGCGCATGCTCAAGACGCCCGGCGGCGACCGCGAGATGGTCGAGATTCTGGCTCTCGTCCTCCAGCACGACGAGCAGGCCGTGCTCACTGCCGTCGAACTCGCATTGGAGGCAGGCGCCCCAACCAAGACGCATATCCTGAACGTGCTGCACCGATTGATCGACGGCAAGCCGATCGACCCACCAGCCGTAAAGCCGCCCAATGCTTTGACGCTCACCACCGAGCCGCAGGCCAACGTCGAACGCTACGATGCACTGCGCAAAGTCCGGGAGGCGCGCCATGCGTCATAATCCCGCCGCTGGCGCGATCACCATCATGCTACGCAGCCTCAAAATGCATGGCATGGCTCAGGCGGTCGGCGAGTTGACCGAGCAAGGCTCCCCGGCCTTCGAAGCCGCTTTGCCGATCCTGTCGCAGCTTCTGAAAGCGGAGACGGCCGACAGAGAGGTCAGATCAACGGCCTACCAGCTCAAGGCGGCGCGCTTTCCGACGTATCGCGACCTCGCCGGGTTCGACTTCGCCAGCAGCGAGGTCAACGAGGCGCTCGTACGACAACTCCATCGTTGCGAGTTCCTGGAAGATACTCACAATGTCGTCCTGGTCGGCGGCCCCGGCACGGGTAAGACGCATCTCGCTACGGCGATCGGCGTCCAGGCCATCGAGCATCACCGCAAGCGCGTCCGGTTCTTCTCCACGGTCGAACTCGTCAACGCTCTCGAACAAGAGAAGCTTCAGGGCAAACCCGGCCAGATCGCGGCGCGGCTCACCCATTCCGATCTCGTCATCCTCGACGAACTCGGCTACCTGCCGTTCAGCGCCTCCGGCGGGGCATTGCTCTTCCATCTGCTGAGCAAGCTCTACGAGCGCACCAGCGTCATCATCACGACCAATCTCAGCTTCGGCGAGTGGGCCACCGTGTTCGGCGACCCGAAGATGACGACCGCGCTGCTCGATCGTCTTACCTACCGCTGCCACATCCTCGAAACCGGAAACGACAGCTTCCGCTTCAAAAACAGCTCGGCGAATGCCGCCAAACCCGCAAAGGAGAAATCTCGGAACTTGACGAACGCCTGAACCCGAAACCATCATCAAGCCGGGTCAGTTCTCAATGGAAACCCCGGGTCAAATCTCAGCGGAAATCGACAACTGGGGTTTTTGTAGCGAAACAGCCTCTGACCAAGAGAATCCAAACTGGTCGACGGCGCCAATGTCGCGGCCCGTTGCCGAGGAGAAACCAAACCGACTCCATCCAAATGAAGGCGCCCTAGCGCTTGAGCCGAGCCCCAAGGAAGCCGCGCAGCTCGGTCCAGGATCGTGAAGCGGCGTTGCGGTCGTAGGCCAGCAGCATTCCCATGACTTTTGTCCCTGCGGCGAACTCAGGCAAGTCAAAGGCGTGGGCTGCGCCGGGGTAGACGACGAATCTCACCATGCCCGGCGCCTGCCGCTTCGCCAGCTCGGCGCAGTCCGCCGCGGGGGTCACCTCGTCCTTCGCGCCGACGAGGATCAGGGTCGGGATGGTGAGCGCGGCTCCATCCAGGTTGGCGCAGGGAGGATAGAAGGCGGCAGCCGCCTTGAAACCGGCCACGCCCCCGGCTGCGATCTTGAGCGCGGTGTCGCCTCCTTGGGAAGACCCGACTGCCGCGATTCTGTCAGGATCGACATAGGAAAGACGACGGAGGTAGGCGAGAGCGCCATCAGCGTCCGGAAGGGCTTGCTTGAAGTCGACGGCGCAGGTCTCCTTGAGACCACGGGTCGCAAAATCGTCGACGAACAGGGCGACATAGCCCCAAGTCGCGATGCGCGCGCCGACCGAAGCGCGCTCTGCCGGCAGGCCGAGACAGGTGTGCAGAAGAACGACGGCCGGGAATGGACCCGCTCCCTTCGGCCTCGTCAGATAGCCTTGGATCGGGTCGCCCGGGCCGGCGCTGGCGAAATTGATCCGCTCATCCGCTCCGGCGGGAGCACCGCCGGCCAGGAACGCGAATAAAGCCGCAGCAGCGGGCCGAGTGGAACCGAAACCGCGCAAGGCGCTCCTCTTCAGCCCGCGAAAGTTGGGCAGTGGGCCATCGGCAAGCCCTCGTCAAGCCGCCCGATCTCGACTGAGCCGATGGATGAGCAGATTTGGCGAGGGCGTTTCCCTCTGAGCGGAATTCGGCTAATGAGACTAGGCCAAGCGCCCGTAGCTCAGCTGGATAGAGCGCTGCCCTCCGAAGGCAGAGGTCACAGGTTCGAATCCTGTCGGGCGCGCCAC
>CAWCSA010000013.1:0-304596 GCA_963798015.1 uncultured Alphaproteobacteria bacterium | reverse complement strand
AAAGAGACCGAAGCTTCCTCGAGGGAACGCCAGTGTGCCATCAGCCCTCAAAGCCACCCGCTACGCCTTCATGGGGCTGATCCAGATCCAGCGGGCTTCGCCCCGGCCATCGGTATGTTATCGTCCTCGCTTGCATCGAGGGCACATGACGCGATGTAGTCGCGCTCCGCCTCAGCGAAACCGGCACCTCCCCGCCATCTTAGCCCTGCCCCGCGCAATCGTTGCCCGCAGCCCTTAGGACACCCGCCACGCCTTCATGGCTGATCTTGAGGCCGTTCGTCCGCACGGCCTCGGCAATGGCTCTAAGCGGTTTTCCCTGGCTTCGCAGCGCGACCATTTCGCGGACAGCCTCCTGCTCACCTTCATGTGGGAACTAGCTCGCCGTCCTCGCCGCGCCGGAACCCGAAGGGAACTTTTCCCCCAAGATAGCGGCCTCTCGCCTTCTGATCGGCCTTCACCTGTCCGATCCGTTCCCGGATGCGGTCGCGCTCGGCCTCGGCGAAAGCGGCGGCGATGGTCAGGAAGAGCTTGGACAGGCCGTTGCCGGAAATGTCGCCGCCCAGATCGAGCAGATGCAGAGCGACACCCCGCGCCTTCAGCTCTGCAACTACCTGGAGGGCATCGAGAGCCGAGCGGAACAGACGATCGAGCTTGGGCGCTACAACAACGTCGCCTTTCGACAGCTTAGCGAACAGAGGGCCGGCGGCAGGACGCTCGACGACCGGCACAGAACCACTAACGCCCTCCTCGATCACGATCCCGTCGAGGGCCAAGCCGTGCATGTCGGCATAGCCTTTGATCTGGCGGCGCTGCACCTCGAGGCTCTCGCCTTCGTTCGCCTGTCTTGCCGTCGAGACCCGGCAATATCCATACACCGCCATTGGGAATCCCTGTCAGCTTGTCAGCTCGCGCCAGCACATGCCCATAGCTAACCGAACTTGTCAATGCGCTTTAGCAAGCTGACAAAGGGGGCGCATCAGGCCGAATAAACAGCCCGGGCCACCGAGGATACCAATCGTCTTTCGGAAGTCGTTCGATCCGAAAGCCCATGCCAAGGCGGTCCGATGCGATCGATAATCGAACGAGCCCCCGTAAGCCTCCATTAACGCATTGTTTCTAAACTGGCCCTGAAACGCTCTCGTTCCCGAAGGGCTAGGCCATGTCCATCATTTCCATAACGTCGCCCAAGGGCGGCGTCGGGAAAACCACCGCTGCAACAATCCTCGCTACTGTCCTCGCCGAGCGCGGCGCCTCAGTCATCGTCATCGACGCCGATCAGAACGGCGGCGTGGTCGACTGGGCAAGGCTCCCCGGCGTTCCGGCTACGCTTAAGGTCGTCACGGCGGCTCCGGAAGTCTACGATGACGACGACATCATCATTCGCCGAATTGATCAGGCCGCCGGCGAGGCCGATTTCGTGGTGGTCGATCTTGAGGGCAGGGCGACCGGGCTCGCCGGCTATGCGATCGCCATATCGGACTTCGTCATCATCCCGGTTCGCGGATCTAATCCCGACGCGAAGCAGGCGTTCCGGCATATGGGCCTTCTCAAACTCAGGAGCGCCTGACCAAGCGAACAATTCCTTTTGCGATGCTATTCACGCAGACATCTTCGGCGCTTCGGCCCAAGACGCAACGGTTTATCGAAAGGCGTCTGCCGACGAGGGCGCGCCAGTGTTCGAGGCGCAGCTCGTCGACCGTGAGGCGTATCGCGCCATGCTTTCGTTTGGCGGGACGGTCGCCGGCCTTGCAGGGAAGGGCGTTAGCGGCCTCACCGCCGCCGTAGCCAACGCCGACGCCTTCGTTGACGAGCTGCTCGCCCGGCTCAGCAACGGAAATAAGCCAATCGAAAGAGAGGAGGTCGCTTGATGCCCGACGAACCGAAACGCGATGACCCGACCGATTTCTCGCAGTTCCGCAAGCCCGCGCGCAAGGTGGACCTGGCTGTAGTCGATAGCGCGAACGAGTCCCTCGGCTACTCGGCGCCCAAGCCGTATCCAGCGCCATCGCCGCAGCGGCGGCTATTCAGGACCGGCCGTAATATGCAGCTCAACATCAAAGCGAGCCCCGACACGGTTCGCCGGTTCATTGCGATCTCCGACGCTTACGAGTGGCCGTCCGGGCTAACGATGGAGCACGCGATCGGCGCGCTTGAGAGAGAGCTTGCGCGCGAAAGGCCGCCAAAGGGACGCGACACGCCAAGCCCGCTCGGGGAGTAGGCTTGCGAGGGAACGGGATGGAGGATTTCGTCCGATTTCTAACCGAAATCGTCGACCCAACGGTAAGAGAATTCGCGGCGCATCCGGGGTCGGCAAGGCAGGCATTTCTCGCCTGCGTCGTGACACTCCATTTGGTAGATTATCTCGCATACGACAGGAAACTCAGCAAAGCGCCAAAAGGAACCTTGAGAGCCATCCAAGAGCCGTTTTGTAAGCAATCCCCCGACTTCAAGTTAATCGACGAAGTGGCGCACGCTTTCAAACATGTTGTGAGCACCCGTCGCCCGGACAGGCGCCTGAAGTCGAAGGAGGTGTCGAGGATCTGTTTATTTTGCCTTCTGCGCGTCGCCAGGGCGTCATCACCATAACCGGCACCGGCCAGCAGGACGTCGGATGCGAGTTCCGCGGGCAAGCGCTAAGTTATGTTATCTTCAATTTTAGAGCGTTTATAATCGTATCGTCGTCGTCATAAGGTGTCACAGTGCCATAACTAGCCCAAACCATCAAATGGCGACCTTGAATTTCCACTAACGAAACTGTTCTATTAGGATCATTATTGTTTTTTTCGATTTGTTCTACAATCGCATTGATTTTTTTTGTCGCCTTCGCAAGCTCCACGTCGTGAAAATCCGTTAACTCTGCTGCTTCAAGCAGTTTAACTACAGTCTGGCCACCTGCTCCTTTAGCGCACGTTACTCTGTTTCCCGTCATAATCCAATTGTAATTATGAGTTGGCGGCGGCTTCAGCTTCATAGTTCCACTCCTTGTTCCAATACCCTCAAGTCATTTTCAATTTGAATTCCTTTGCAATTGTTTTCTCGTCGTCATATTGCCCGATAGCGCCATAACGCGCCCATACGAGAAAATGCTGATTGCGGAACCGAATAAAGGAGAGCACACGCTCCAAATCCTTATTGCCCTTTTCTAGCCCATCAAGAATGCCATTGATTTCCTCAGTGGCCGAGGAAAGCGCGGCATCGTGAAATTCGGTGAGCTCCGTTGTCTCCCACAGCTTGGTAATAGTCTGGAATGACTCTGGATCAGTATAGCAAAGCATTCCGTGCGGTCCCAGGGACCAAGTAAACTTAGTTCCGCCGCCCTTTCCCGTGTTCTTTTGTTTATGTTTCGCCATCGCTGCTCCTTCAGTTTTTGGGTTCTGTCGTAGCGGTAGCGGAGCTCGCCCGAGTTGCCGCCGGCCGAGGCCGCTCACTGCGGTCTTATTTGGAACTTCTGACCCTGGCAGAGGAGAGCGTCAGTACACGATAAACGTCGGGTAGGGAACGGCGCTGGCGCGTCGTTTAAGTCGGGAGCTGCTTTTGCTTCCCCTTGAGGTTGAGCATGTCCAGGAGTTCCGGGATCGCCCTGATCTCGTTGGACTTCCCCTCGACGGCGCGCTGGGCGAGCACCAGCCCCGCCTCGGTGGCGTAAGCCGAAACCAGATGCAGCGCGCCCTTCCCGTCGGGCGACGTCTTCGAACCGCGCAGTGTCTTGCCGTCCACGGCGATCACTTCCCGCGCTTCGGCGCGCAGCGAAGCCGCCCAGCCCGCAAAGCCGCGCTGCAACGCCTGCGGGTCCAGCAAACGGAACACCTTGCGCAACGTCTGTGCCGTCGCGACGCCGTTGCCGAACGGTAAAAATCCGCGCAGCCAGTACAGCGCCCCGGTCGCGACTTCCTCCACGCCTTCCCAGTCGTCGGCGCCGCAGACAACCCCAACAAGCGTCACCAGAAGCACCTCGTCCAGGGGGTAGCTCACCATTCCCGGAATCCGGTGGTCCGGTACAGCCCGCATATGATCCAGAAACCCAAGCGACATGGCGTGGCCCTCCCACGCCTTTCGAATCGATGTTGGTTAACCAAACGTTAGCGATTGAGGACTCCGCCCTGGAACAAAGCGCGTAACCCGTCGTTGACCTCGCTTCATCGGCCAACCGCGCGCCGCGAATCTGCGCTCCGCAGCCGAGGCCTCGTATCGCGCAGTACCATTCCGTTGGGTAACATGGCTCTAAAGAATTTAAATTTGGTCATTTTCTTATTGCTTCTAAGTGAGGCCACACTTGCTCATGCTGAATGTCTTAGAACCGTCAGTGAGCTCAAAGCAAATGATGTGAAATCAAGATGGAAAGAGACGACCGAGAACGATGGTAAGCCATTGACTATTTCCATCGCTGATGGAGCCAAAGGCCTTGTCTATTCCGCCAAAAAAGCCGGCGTTCTCTGGCTGACCGGAAACGTATCCGTCTGTCGTTCTGGAGGCTCTATAGAGATTGCCTTGAAGAACACCAACGCAACGAGCAATGTCCCGATGATGGCGAGGCTGGCGTTACCTTCCACGCAGTCAGCCCATATTGTTAATGACCAAATCAAACTGGGAGGCGGAGGATGGGGCGGAACCTTCATTGGTCAATAGTTGCCGCCAGTGAAGGCCGTCTGCCCGTAGCCGCGACCGCGGACGGCCGTTCCAGATGGCAGCGAAGTAGCGCTCGCTAAAGCCAGGACGGTGAAAGAGCTGCTGAACGCCGTGCTGGGCAGTGACCAAGCGAGCAGGTCACCACGTTGACCCGCATCCTCATCATCACCGACGCTTGGCGGCCACAGATCAACGGCGTGGTGCGCTCGATAGAAGCCTTGGTGAGAGAAGCGCCGGCTCTCGGCATCGAAATTAAGGTCCTAGCCGCTAACGAATTTTGCACCGTGCCCCTCCCGACCTACCCGCAAGTGCGCGTCGCTGTAACGCGGCCTGGCGCAGTGCGACGTCGCATCGAGGATCTTAACCCCGATTTTATCCATATCGCGACGGAAGGGCCGCTTGGGCTATGCGCATGGTTCGCTTGCCGCAGAGCCGGACGCTCCTTCACGACTTGCTACCACACGCGCTTCCCCGAGTATCTTGCTGCGCGACGAGTGGCGCCGAGCAGATTTGTCTATGCACTGCTTCGTCGGTTCCACAATGCTGGCTCTGGCATGATGGTGACGAGTGAGACACTGGGGCGTGAGCTCGAAACGCGCGGGTTTGTTCGTTTGATGCGCTGGTCGCATGGCGTCGACTGCGATCTTTTTCGACCGCGTGCCGCGAGCATCTTCGAATTCCCCAGACCGATTTTCCTGACCTGCGCGCGTGTGGCGATCGAAAAGAATCTAGACGCTTTCCTGTCACTAGATCTGCCAGGTTCAAAGGTCGTCGTGGGGGACGGACCGGCGAGGAAGAAGCTTCAGAGGCGCTTTCCTGGAGCGCATTTCGTCGGCGAAATGCGCGACGAGAGACTTGCCGCCGCCTACGCGAGCGCCGACGTATTCGTGTTCCCGAGTTTGACCGACACCTTTGGCCTTGTGCTGCTTGAAGCGCTTGCGTCGGGTCTGCCAGTGGCTGCAAATCCAGTTGTGGGTCCACTCGACGTGATTGGAGACAGCGGCGCTGGCGTACTCGACGCGAATCTCGGTCGAGCTGCGCTCGCAGCCCTCTCCATTCCACGAGATCTCGCGCGTGCTCGTGCACTTACCTTCGGCCTCAGCGAGTCCGCGCGACAATTTGTCGACAACGTGTTTGCCGCGCATTGGGATAACGTCTGCGACCCCCTTCAGTCCTTGTCGATCGCCCAAGACCCGGCACCCACCGCAGCGAGGCAAGCCCCTGCGATAGGCGGGCGCGAAAAGTGCGACTCGTCCGTCATTGTCGCGGCACGAAGATCCAACGCGAATTCGTGTCACGTCACGAGGAGCAGTAACGCGGCCAGGACGGCGATCCCGCCGAATGCGACCAGTGACACCTTCACCGCGAGCATCGCCAGCACGCCGCCGACCAGGCCGGACAGCGCCTCCGCCCCAACCTGGAGCGCCTGATTGTTTCCCATCGCGCGCCCCTGTTCGTCGGCGCCGGCGGCGAGCGACAGCGTGGTGGCCGAGGCCGGGAGGCAAATGGCAAGCGCAAGCGAGGTCAAGAACAGCGTCACCCAGAGGGCCCCCGGCGCTGCGGGCAGTACTATGACCATCATGAACACCCCGGTGAGCGCGGCCGAAGCCATGGTCAGCGTCCGGCTGGCGAAGCGGCGGGCGAGAAATCCCGTTAGCCAGAGATTGGCGAGTACGATCGGCAACCCGACCCAAGCGACGAACTCCGACTCGCGGGAAACGCCGAAGCCAAACTCGTCGACCAGATACATAGGGTAGCAGCGGAAGAAGCCGAAGATCGCTAGATAGGCGAGGAAATTGACGAGGTAGAGCAGGCGCAATCGACGGTCGGTGACCACGGCGGCCAGGTTCGCCAAGGCCGCGCCGTAGCCCGTTGCGGCGCGGCGGTCTGGCGGATGGGTCTCGCGGAACGAGACGAGCGTCGCGAGCAAGGTGAGGAGCAGCAGCCCAAGGGTTGCCCAAAATGGCGTCGCCGGTCCGAACCAGGGGACCAGCGCCGGATCGGCGAGCCTGCCGCCTGCCAGCGGGCCGACGATGTAGGCCAGGCTGGCGCTCATATAGACGTAGCCAAAGAAGCGGTTGCGCTCCGACGGGTCGACGACATCGGCGATCGCGCTCTGCGCCGTTGCGACATTGGCCTCGGCCAGCCCCGCAATGATGAGCGCTGAGGCGAGCAATCCGAGGCTCTGCCTGGCAAGTGCTGTGGCGATCAGCGCGTAGCAGGCGGTGGTGATCCCGAGCGAAACCAGCAGGATCGGCCGGCGGCCATGGCGGTCGGAGAGCGCGCCCAGCACCGGAGAGCCGAAAAACTGCCCCGCCGGGTAAAGGCAAAGCAGGATGCCCAGCGTCAGCGTGCGAGTTGGCATCGTCACGCCGGCCGGCAGCAGGCCGCCGCCCCCATCCTGGAGCAACATCGGCGTGAACACCGTGATCAACAGGCTGTAGCCGAAGAAGCCTGCGAAGATCACGAAATAGAGCGGCAACAGGCGGATCACAGGCGGGCCACCCAACGTCACGGCGATGCGGAATACTGTATCGTCATCCGGCTCGCTTGTGCGCCGATCTGCAACGAAAATTCCTTGTTCAGGCGCGCAGCGAGGCCGAGACGCGCCTAGGCGAGGCTCCCAGCCGACGACGGGTTCATCCCAAGCGCATGCGGGACCCCCCCTTTTGCGCCCGACGCGCCTTCTTTGAGAACGCCGCTTATGGCGACTCGTTTTGAAATCGATCTTATCCCACGAGTCCAGCCAACCCATTGAGATCGCGCCATTCTTTCCGACCCGTACCGCCTTGGCCGACGCCGTCCCCGGCGTTCGGCGTGCTGCCCGCTGCCTCCAGAATTCTTGTCGTCGCCTGCCCGATTTGCCGTGCGGCGTTGGGGACGCCGACGATAGGAGCGGCTCGTCCTGGCGCTAGGAGCCAATTTCACGAAACGTCGCTCGCTAAGACCCGTCCGCGCCGCCGACAGTCGGTCGGCGAGACTGTCCGGCGACTGCTCGAAGACGAGGGCGCTGAGGCCCAACTCCTGCCGCGCCTGATTGGCCATCGGCCCCGGATCCTTCCTTGAGCGCTGACGAGGAGACTGGCTGATTCACAGCTCGACCTCCGGCCGATCGCGTTGCGGAAAGAGCCCGAGCGGATCGTGAACCCATAAGATCTCAACGCTTTCCGTTTCGCACAGCGCAAGCGCGTCGAGATACGCCTGAGCAACCGGTTCGCTCATATCAGCCATCATATCGAGATCTACGGCCAGGTCGGCTGGGACGACGCAGGCGCGCACGTCGACGTCACGCAATTGAAACACCCGCAATTCGAACAGCGCCTCGCCTGGGGAGGCATCCTGACGATGCTCGATGATGCGGGTCATAGGGCCGCCTTATCTCCATATATGTCGCGTGCGTCGGTCGTTGCTGGACAATGCCGCCCCTGGGTTTTGCGGTGTGACGCCTCGGTCAGCTCTGAGGCGACACGTCCTCCTTTTCGCCCTTCGCCACGATCCTGAGCGCGTCGTCCGGCAACGGCCGCTATAGCGCCAAAGCATCGGTCTCCGCCTCGAGCCACCCGTCGGCTTCCTCCGCGGATCGCAGGATGACCGGCATGGCCTTCGGGTGAATGGGCGCAACGACGGCGTTGGCCTCAGTCGTCAGAAACCCGAGCAGCTCGTGATTGCCCTCGACTTCGCGCGATCTTAGGGCCGCGCGCGCCGCGCCAGGGCGTCCATAGGCCCGCGAAAGCGAACAGGGGCCGATCTTCGCTCAGCGCGAACCACGTCGGCGTCTTGCGCGGCTTGGTGTCCGCGTACTCGCAAAATGATGTCGCAGGGACGACGCAGCGGTGATTCTTACCCAGCCATCCTCGCCAATGCGGGCTTTTCAAGTTGCGGATGTTCGTGACCGCCTGGCCATCGAACTGCGGTGGTGCAGGCATGCCCCACCGCGCCATGACGAGCTCGCGTTCGCCGTCGGCACCGACGCGAACGATCGGCGCGAATTGGTCGGGGAAGATGCCAGGAAACAGCGGCAGATTGCCGGTGGGATCGAGCCTCGCGCGAAACCAGTCGCGGATGGCCGCCTGGCCTTTGGTCAAGGAGTAGAGGTTGCACATGTCGGCGCGAGTAGGGCGCGACTGAGCCGGACGGCAAGGGCGGACACCAAACTGCGCTGGCCGCCTGAGGAGGTCATTCGGAAATTGTTACTGAGCGTCCCAGGGCGCGCAGGACTGTTGGCACAAGAGGGGATTGCAAGGGCAGGACCCATCCGGCCCACAACATTGCATACAATAAGGACTGCAGGCTGCGCGAAGCCAAGCGCGCTCATAGATCTGACGGCGCGTGGCGCGGAGCGCGTCGCCGTTCAGAATGTCGCTGAGCGAGTTCTCCAACACGTTCCCAACCGGCCACTGCCTGGCCATGACGCAAGGCATCGCTTTACCGTCGGGCGCGACCGCGAGGTTGCCGTTCCAGCAATGGCCGCACAAAGCATCCATGTTCTCGGTCTTGCCGACGACCTCCTGGCCGCGGCCGAACTCCCGGACCTCGGATGATCGGTTCTCGCCGAGACTGGCGCCGAGACCTAGCAGGAACTGGCTGGTCCGCGCGGTTGCTTCCTGGTCGTTGTCCATGCTTAGGACTGCCGCCCGCGTGGGGGCCCCATGGTCGATCAGGCGGCGCAGATTGCCAATCGTCCGTCGATGGCCGCCGCGGACCGTGGTGATCCTGTCGTGCACCGCCGGATCGTCGGAATAGACGGAGGTCGCGAAATGCACCCCGTTATCGACCGAGATCTCGAGCGTCTCGTCATCCAGCCTGGTCAGATTGCTGAAAACCTCGATGAAATCGAATCCGACTTCGGTGCTGAACCGCAGCAGACGCTTGAACTGCGGATTGAGCTGAGGCTCGCCCCCGATAAACTGGATCTTCCGGCAACCGAGTCCGTGCGCCTCGGTCATCAAGTCCTCATAGTTTTCGGCAGTGAGGATGTCGCCATCGCCCGTGTGCGGACCAGACTCCGTATAGCAATGGACGCACTGCAGGTTGCAGCGATTGGTCAACTCGAGCCAGAGGAAATTCAGGACGCCATTGACATCCTCAGGCGTGGTCGCCGCTGTTTTCCGGATTATCTCAGGGCCATGCACGAGAGCGCCTCCCTTATGCTTGTCGGGCGTCAGTCCGCCGGGTCGGTCGTATAGTCAGGTTTCGGAATAGGAACGAGCACAAGCTCGCCGTTCCACCCGGTGGGAATCATCGTCAACCGCACCGAGAAGCCGCTCTGGCCGCGCTCTTCGAATGCCCAACCCTGCCCGATTGTGAACCAGACATTGCCGGGAGCGGTCTTCGCTCGGGCGGCAAACTGCGCAGGCCCCTCGTTCGGCGCCGCAAAGTCGCGGTCGTCCGAAGCCTGTTCGTCGTTCTGGGTCATCGTCCCAACTCCACCCCGTCTAGACGCTCCACGCTACCGTTCGAATCATCATCTCCGGAACCTGCCCTAGTGTCCAGACAGCGCGTTGATCGCCGCGACGCCGGCGGTCATAAGGTTTTGCCCTCAGGGCTTCCGCCACTGGTCTCGACAGGAAGGGTCGCCCGCTAACATCAATTGTTAGCGCAACATAAAGCGTGGTTATGTTGCGCAACCTCGGGAGAGGCCTGCCGCCGTGGGGCGGCGCGGGTTCGACTTCTGCCTCGGTCGACCCCCTTCCGATAATAGTGTCCCATACCGGCGGTCCGGGGCGCGGCTGGCCGTCACTCCCGCCCTCTGCGTTCAAGGCGATCCGAACGTGGACTTTACGCGCCTGTCGGTTTCCTCAAACGAGAAAGCTTCCGGGTCGAACTCGTATTCCTCGTCGACCCACTCCAGCAACTTGCGGCTTTCAGGCTTGTCCGGCGACGCGAGGGCGTCCAGCAATCCGTAATAGCCTCCGATTCCGCCGCAGTCCTCTGGCGGACATGCTCGTTGTCCAGCGACGCAGGCAGGCATGGGGGGACTATTCGGAGGCGGCGCTCGCTTCTCGATCAGCACCACATGTTCCCAATTGTCCCCGAAATCATATCTGTAGACGATTCGTGAGACCCCGCCGCGCATGAGTTTCTTGATCGTCATGCGCTCTTCGTCCTCGCCGTCTTCCATCCATGAGAGATCGCCGTATCGAAGGCCGCCGATTTCGAAAGCGTGCATATGGCCGCCATCCCAACCCATCGCGGCTTGGATCATGATGTGTAGGTCGCCCAGAGTCAGCGAAACCGGCGCTAGCAGTCGTCGCCAGATCGCAGGGCGGATGCCGTTCAAAGTCACCTTGATGTGCACCAGGGTCGGCTTGGTGGCGGATTTCGGCATGCGGGGGTGCCCCGGGGGTGCTGTGGAGAGCGTCATTGCCACTCGGACTCCGTACTCACGGCTAAGTCATGAGTCATGGGGGGACGTGGGCTTCACGTCCCGCCCGGCAGCGTTCCACAGCTGGGGTCACGATATCATTCCGCTATCGCCTCACGCGGCGCGGCGTTGCGCCAGTCCGTCCAAGGTCGCGCGTCCCATGGCGGTCAGGCCGTAGGGGGCGTCGAAGAGATCATCTGTCTTCTGAATCAGCGCTTTTCTCTTCAGGTACTGCATGAGAGAATTCATCGACTGGTACGGCAATCCCAGGCGATCGCGAATATCCCGGATTCGGAGTGTGCCAGCCCCTGAAATCGCCGACAATACAGTCTGAACGCGATCTGAATGAACGGGGAGATGGGGCGGCTCGGCGTCAGGGCGGTCGCGACGGGTTTGCGGATGCGAAATTTCGGCCGCCGTGCTTCGGTAGAGCGTAGCGCCGTTGAATTCGCCGACGATTTCGACGAAGCCGACGGCGATCAGGCGATCGAGCGCCCTCTCGACTTCGGCTTCGGCGAGCTTTGCCGCGCGGCTGATCTTCACCTTGTTCGTCGCGTAGGCGCTCGGGACCGACGACAGGACGCGCGCCTGTTTGCGCGACAACACGGGCGTGTCGTCGTCGGCGCGCATCACGGTCCAGTGGAGGTCTTCCAGGTCTCCGAACTTCAAATGTCCTTGTGCGTGCAATCTCAGCACGATGTTGAGAGCTCCCGGGCGCGAGACCCCCAACTTTTGCGCGATTGTCCGCCCCTCCATCGGCGCGTCGAGCAATTCGAGCAAGCGACGGCCGTTCGGGCTGGGAGTTGTGTCGATCTCGCGCGGTCGATCTCGCATCGGCAAATCGATGAGACATGTTTCTCCCTGCGACGTCAGATGCCATTCCCTGGCCGGGTCTTGTTCGGCGAGCCCCAGACATTGCGAGGCGCGGAGCGCAGCAAACACGGTCTTCAGCGTGAATTTTGTTTTTACGGCTACGTCGTTCGATGATCTCGCGCCGTCCCTCAACGCCCTGAGGCATGCCGCCTGCGCCTTGGTCAACACGATCTTGTGTTCCGAGATCATCCGAGCCTCCGACTGATTCGGGCGTGATTCTATTCCACGCGGTACGGCAATGTCGCGAAGCGGGAGATCCTCCGCGATCCCCGAGCCGATTCCGATCCCGTCCAAAACGTTAACCGAAGTCTCAACGCTTCCTTCCTCTCTTTTGATAGCGTTCCATAACGTCCTTTATGGTACGCTGGGACCGACGATCGGGGAGGGGGCATGGCGATCAAATACGAGGCGGATGGGCAGTCGGCAGTCGGCAGTGGGTCCGATGACCGGGCGGCCGACCCGACCCGGGCGCTCGCGGTCGTCCCGCCGGCGGCCGTGACGTCGAGGTTGCCCGGACCGCTCGTGCCGCGGCTGATCGCCGACGCGGGCGAACAGGCCTCGATGCGCTTCCTCGACTTCTTCACCGCCAACATCCGCAACCCGAACACCCGCGCCGCCTACGCCGTCGCCGTGCGCGCCTTCTTCGAATGGCTCGACGCCAAGAAGGTGGCCCAGCTCGCAGCGGTGCGGACCCATCACGTCTCAGCCTACGTCGAGCTCTTGACCCGCAGCTATCGCGCTCCGACGGTGAAGCAGCACCTCGCGGCGATCCGCATGCTGTTCGACTGGCTGATCGTCGGCCAGATCGTCGCGACGAACCCGGCGGCGGCGGTGCGCGGCCCCAAACACGTGGTCAAGAAGGGCAAGACGCCCGTTCTCGACGGCGACGAAGCCAAGAAGCTCCTCGACTCCATCGACGTTTCGACGATCGTGGGCTTACGCGACCGCGCGCTGATTGCCCTCCTCGTCTACAGCTTCGCGCGCGTCTCGGCGGCTCTCGCCATGAACGTCGAGGATTATTATCCGCAGGGAAAACGTTGGTGGCTGCGGCTGCACGAGAAGGGCGGCAAGCGGCACGAAATGCCGGCGCACCATTTGTTGGAGCACTATCTCGACGCCTACATCACAGCCGCGGGGATCGGAGCCGAGAAGTGCAGCGCACTGTTCCGGACGCTCGGCGGCCGTGGCCGCAAGACGCTTACGCAGGCGCGCATGGCGCGGCAGGACGCGCGGCGGATGATCGTGCGGCGGGCGTTGCAGGCCGGGATCATCACGAAGCTCGGGTGTCACACGTTCCGGGCGACGGGGATCACCGTCTATCTGCTCAACGGCGGCCTGCTCGAATACGCCCAGCAGATGGCGGCACACGAGAGCGCGCGCACCACCAAGCTCTACGACCGCCGCAACGACCAGGTCACCCTCGATCAGGTCGAGCGGATCGTGCTTTGATCAAAGGACTATGCACGCCAATAATGTGCCGCAAACGCGCCTTGGCCCCACAATTGCGCGCATCTGAAGGATTGATTCAGCCGTCGGTATTCGACCGCTATCCGCCGAGGCCGTGCGAAAACACGGCGTATTTCTGCGGCTGGCCGAGCAGCGCGAGTTTCTTCGCGATTTTTCGACTTCTGAACGATCTGAGGGCTCGAAAAAGCGAACAAAATAGGTCTGCGTGAACGCGCTCAGGGGTTTTCACACAGCCTGTGCCCTTTTCAGCCGGTCGGAGCGGCGCTCGGAGCGCAGGCGGGATTTGCGAAGCTGTCCTCAGCCATCAAGGAAGGCGGGTTCGGCAAAGTGCGCAAGGCGACTGAGACGCCATTCAACATGATCCTGGAGGCGCGGGCCTGACCGCTCATCTTTCTCGCGCGGCCGGGATCCGGTAACGCAACAAAACCGCGTGTCCCCTCGGACCCACCGGAATCAAACCAAACTCATCTGCCCTCGGATTCGCCGCCGCCCGGACACGCGCCCGACGGCTGACGGGGCGAGCCTCTCAACAGTTGAAGGCGGTCAGTCGACCGGTGATCTGCTAATTACATACAGTCTGATAACATATACGACCCATGTTAAAATAAGCGTGCGATCTGGCGCATCTTCGCCGTTCTTCGGGTGCTCCTGAAGTCTGGTAGGCCGTACTCCCGATAAAGTTATCAAGAGTAAAATCAGGCGGCAGAATTATAGGCGCGCGAGTATGGGCAATAGTAGGGATGTCGAGTGATCAAATCTCTATCCGCCGCGATCCCGGCCTCTCTGACACGTCGCGAATTCACTCTCGGCATTGGCGCGTCGGCTATCATGGCGGCGACGCCCCGCCCGGCGAATGCGGTCGAAGGCCCCGACCTTCTGCTCATCCTCATCGCCGATCTTCATTCCGGCTATGCTTATACCGCCGCGCTCGTGAAGTCGGTCCGCGATCTCGTCGCGGCCAACACGACCGGGCAAGCCGCGATTGTCGTCAACGGTGACGTCTTTAAGTCTGGTAATGTTTTGTGCCTGCGCAACAACGGCAAGATTGATCTTGAGGTATTGCGCATCTTCGCGAATCTTGCGCCGACGATCGTCAATATCGGCAACCACGACGGCGATATCCTTGATCCGCAAGCCTTCGCCACCGAAGTTGGGAAGCTCGGGGCAACGCTCGTTACGAACATCGCCGATCCGCGCACCGGGGCGCCCTATGGGGTTCCGAGCACTCAGATCTCCGTCAAGGGCAGAAAAATAAGGGTTTCAGCGATGGGCACGCCGGCGCTTGATACGTATCGCAACGGCCCAGCATGGTATTCGGTGCCGGCTCCAGGTCCCTACGCGGCTACCCATTTCCCCGAGATTGCGTCCGGCGCCGATTTTCATCTCGCGCTCGTTCACGCCGGGTTCGTGGCGGATACGGCGGTGCTCCCTTCCACCAACGCGCCGTTCCTTCTGCACGGCGGCCACGATCATTTGCGGTTGACCCAAAGGCTCGGGCCGAGCGGGCTCCATATCCACAGCGGCTATTGGAGCAACGGGCTCGCGGCAATAGGGGTCTCCTTCATCAACGAGGGCGCCGTTCGCATCGACGCGCAGCAAATCCAATTGACGCGGACGAGCCCCCAGGACCCGGGTCTGGCTTCGCTGGTCGCCCGCGAACGATCGATGTTCCTGACAGAGGCTGATCTCAAGCCAGTGGGTCGCCTCCCAGGCGAGCTCGCTCTTGACGATGCGGCGCTCTTCGCCGCGGAAGCCGTACGCAAGGCGGCCGACGCCGATATTGGTCTTCTCAACCACACGACGTTTGGCGATGGGCTGCCCGCTGAATCAATCACCGCTTTCGATCTGGCCTCCTTCGTGCGTTTCGACGGCGGTTTCACGAGGGCGTTGATCAGCGGCGCGATGCTGGCTGACACGATCCTGCCGATGACCAACCAATTCGGCGATTTCCCGTATGCGCGCCGAACGGGCGACTTCCTCTACTCGACAGCGCGGAAGGTCGATCGCAACAAGACCTACAAAGTCGTCGTCAATAGTTTCGCAACTCGCAACGCGGCTAATCTCCAAGCCTATTTTGGAACCATGGACCTCGCCTTTGAGCCGGTTCCGGCGCTTAAACTCAAATCAACAATAGCGGCTGCGCTTGCAGCCTAAAGAATTTCTGACAGAAGCGAGATCCTTTGCCGAACAGCGCGCACCGGGCGGTCGATTGGCCATGTGCCGGCGATGCCTCAGGGCCGGCGGGTGCAAACGATTTGACACAAACGATAGCCGATGGGTTCCTCCTGCGCCTCCTGGAGGGCCCCAGCCGGTCCATCGGTCGAGCAGCCGGCAATAGCCTTCGTCCTGGACCTGCCGATGCATCTGACCGCGGGCTGGAGAACCCGCTCGGAGCGCGGGCGCTCTCCTGTTTCAGGACAAGAAGGACACGCTGTTTCGCATCCACGGCACGAACGAGCCCAAGTCAAACGGCAAAGCCGTGTCCATCCTGGGTGCATCCGACGCCCGACGTGAGCGATCTATGGGCTGGCCGTAAAGGGAACGCCCGTTGTCGTGCTTTGGAGACGGGGCGCTCGCCGTCGCGACCCGCTGGCGCTACGTCGGATGCGGCGTGCCCAGGTATGGGAACTCCCTCAGTACGTCGGTGTGCGGCTTGAGACCGGTCGGCGGGATGTCTCCCTTCGAAAGAAAGGCGAGCCGGGTATTGATGACGTCGTCAGTGAACACGCGGCCGTTGGGGTACTTCGCCGGTTTCGACGGATTGAAGGTCAGCATGTCCGGCAGAATGCCTTCGGCGTGGATCGCCGCAATCGCTTCGTCGCGGGTGTAGCCGCCGGTATGCCCCATCAGGTGGACGAATTGATCCGTCCAGCGACGGACATCATTGACCGGCTCGCTGGCGTTGTATTCCAGCTTGGTGTCGTCGGTGTTGAAAAAGCTGCTGACGGACGGGTGGCCGGCGCGATCGACATGATTCAATTTGCCGTTCTCCCGCAGGCTGCATCGGCCCCAGACGCGAATTGCCGGATTGGCGCTGAGCTCGCTCGTCGGCATCTCGATCGCCGTCGAGAACACATTGGCCTGCGTATTCGAGTCGACGCCGGTCCAAGGCGATTTGCCTCCGAGGTGCGGAGCGGTGAAATTTCTGCCGCCCGACGTGTCGAAGAGGTCCTTGATCCCGTCGAAGTCAAAAAAGAAGGCGTCGCTGCGCGCTCCGGCGAAGAACGTGATGGCCCCGGATCGGACGATATTCGGGTTGCCGCCGAAGGAGGCTTCGGCGTCGGCGATGACCTTCGTTCCGACGACTTCGGCTGAGCGGGCTTCCGAGCCTCAGCGACAAAAACGCTTACCGTCTGCTTTTCGCCTTCCGGTTTTGAGAAGACGTAGCTGAACGCGATGTCCGTGAGGCAATCGCTGTCGTTGTCGATGTTGAGACGGTAGATCGCGTCGGGATGGAGCGCGTCGGCCCTCGGATTGCCGTTGAGGATGATGACGGTCCTTGCCGGATCCGTGGGCGACTGGAAGGCGTAAAGGTCGCAATGGTCGAGCCTCTGGTCGCCGAGAGGCGGGCCGAGGCTGAGGCCGGTAAAATGGTTGGACATTTTCCTTCTCCCCTTGGCTCGTCAACAATCACGTCCGGGACAGCCGCTCGCGGCGCGGAAGCGCGAGAAGCGCATGCCGGGCAACAGGCCGGGCGAGCGGTCCGTGTGCGAAACTATCCGGTCGACTGTCGCTTACGCAAGGTCGTCACCGCCGGACAGGTCGTGCGCTATCTAACTAGAGCGTAGCCGTGTCCATTTGTGCCGGGGCCGCGCTTTAGGAGGGCGAAGCATTAAACCTCCACCCTCATCCGCAACAACCCCGGGCCTTCACTGGCCCAATCGCTCGCGGATGCGGTTCGCTCGGCCTCGGAAGGCAGTGGCCATCGTTGGGAGCAGGGCCAGAATGTACCGCGCAAAAGGGAACGGTTTTGAGCGATGCAATCCGGCCCTGCAAGCTCCTGAAAATAAAGGGACTTGATCGCTCAAAAAGGTGCGCTCATAAGAACCAACCGGCTGGGACGCGCGATGACCAACAGGCTTAAGATAGAACGCGGCTACTTCGGGCTGGGTAATAGTCCCCAAGAGACAGTCGTTAAGGTCACCAGCACCGCCGATTTCACGATCAGCATTTGGGCCAGAAACGTGGAAACGTTTCATCGCGAAGTCCAGATCCTTACGCCGCCGAGCCAGTTTCGAGGACCGAGCTCAACGGGACCTGAAGACGGCCTAGTGCTCGATGTCCCTCCGCAGACCGGAATGGACCTCGGCTATATCGGCGCCCGCGAGAATGAGGTCATCAGCATTTCCTCCGCTTTCGGGGCGCGAGTAAGCGTCTTCTTGACAGTCGCCACGGCGGATGGAGCTATCGTGAAGATGATTAATTCCTAGGGAAGAGATCCGGCACACTCGATTGCGGGAGAATTCAAGGATGGCGAAATTAAATCCGGTCGAATTGGCTACCGAAATGGTGGCGGCGTTCGTGTCGAATAACCCTTTGCCAAAGAGCGAGCTGCCCGCTCTGATTCACGCGCTGCATTCAGCTGTTGAAAGGCTCACAGCTGAGCCGGAGAGTGCGCCGCCTCAAGTCGAGGCTAAAACGCCCGCGGTGCCGATTCGAAGGTCGATCACCCCAGACTTCCTGATCTGTCTGGACGACGGCAAACGATTCAAGTCTTTACGGCGTCATCTGTCCACGCTCGGCCTGACGCCGGCGCAATATCGCGAGAAGTGGAAACTGCCGCCCGACTATCCCATGGTCGCGCCTAACTATGCGGCGCATCGATCCGCGTTGGCCAAAAAGCTCGGACTCGCCCCGATGCTGCGCAAAGCTGCGGCGCTCGCAACGAGTAACGCCTGCCGAAGCGGGGGCAGGGGCTTAAATCGTCGCTTCGAGGCGAAGGTCGCTCTGGGGTGGAGGCGGCTCGATCCGCCGCCGTCCTCTCGCGCCAACGTATAGATACTGTACTTTTACGCATTGTAACACATCGTTGCTTTTTGACAGCCGGCGAACAATTGATCCTGACTGATCTCATGACGACCGCCGTTGCTTCTTTACAAATAACTAGCGCAACATAAGGACGTTATGTTGCACGTTCCCGTTATTTGCTCGGCTGCGCCCAACCCATATCGCGCGTCTGGTCGAAATCAAACGTTCGGCACCCTATGAATGGCAGGAGTGCGCAAATAGCGGTCGTTGCCAGGACGATCAGCCGGGGTTCGGACACGAAAAACATAGGCGCTTTGACGGCCCAGGCGGTGTCCGATTCCGCCCGAGCGGAGGCCGTCAGTTTTCTTTTTCACTGTCTTTGCGGACCGAGCTTACTCCCTGAAGCCTTAATTGGATGAATTGATTGGCGATCACAGTGCGCAAGACTTCGACCTCAGCGTAGTCCGCATTTTTGCACTGCGAGCGTAGGCTGGGAGGGAATCACAATGGCAGAAACAAACTGGAATGGCATCGGGAACTGGACGAACGCGAGCCATTGGAGCGGCGGGGTTCCGCATAGCAGCAGAACGGCCGAGATTCGGACCGGAACATCGACGCTATCCACCCGCGGGCAACGCTCAAACTCTGACTATAGATGCGGGCGCGACCTTAGACCTTAGCAACAACGCCAGCTTAACCCTTCTGGGCTTTCTATCGAACGCTGGCACGTTGACGCTTGGCAGTGGAGACACTGTCCGTTCAACGAACGGCGGCCCGCTCACGAATTCTGGCACGGTCACTATCGGCGAATTGTCGACCGCTTTCTTCTACGGCCTAGGCAACACCGGTACAATCACCGTTCAAGGAGGCGCCATCTTCGGACACCAGGCGACCTTGGAGATTGCTAATGGCCGAGTTTCCACATCGCCGATTGTTTCCGGAACCTTGAATGTCTTCGGGAACGCTGATGTACAGCTTCCAGACGGCATCGGCTTCACGGAAATTGATTTCGAGCGGCACTCTTCGTCTTCGACGCTGGCCGGGTGACGCAGCTTGGCGACCCTGGCGCGGGTTTCGAACTGCTTCTGTCGGCGTAGCGTGAGTTCGTATTCGAGCAGCAGGCCGAGCCATTCGGCGTGATCGAGGCTGCGCGCCTCGGCGTTGTGCTCCAGGTCCTTGAAGCCTTTGGCCAGGCCGTGGAGGCCGAGCGCGTGCAATTGGTCGAGCGTCGGATGAGCGAGCATGGGATTTCCTGTCAGTTGTAGTAGCGGGGACCGCGCACGTTGGCGTGGTCGATGAGCGTGATGGGGCTGCTGTCCGCGCCCGGCGGGTCGAACTTGCGGGCAAGGAGGGAGGCGACGCCCTTGCAGTTGAAGACGCCCAGTTCGACGGCTCGGGCCGAGACCGCCTCGAGGCGGGTCGGGTCCAGGCCGCGAAAGGCGCGCAGAATGCCGAGGCAGGTGCGGAACCCCTGTTCGGGATGGGGCCGGCTTTCGAGCACGGCGCTGATCAAGCCTTCGGTGTTCGGCCCGACCTTGCCGGCCCAGCGGCGGAACCGCTCCGGCGTCCACTCGGCGTAGCGCCGGTGGGAGCTGGGCATGTGGTCGGGGTCCGTGCCGTGCTTGCGGCCCATGGTGCGGCGCTGATGGGCGCCGACGCGTTGGCCGCGATAGAAGATCTCGACCGTGCGCGCCGTGATCCGCACGTCGACCTCGGCGCGGATCAGCGCGTGCGGGACCGAATACAGAAAGTCATGCGCCTCGATGTGATAGTCGAGGTTGACCCGCGCGCGCCGCCATTCCGCGAACTCCCAATCGTCGGCGGGCAAGGCGATGAGGACGTCGCGCTCGATGGCCTCGAACAGATCACGTCGGCTCAGGCCGAGGTTGCGCATCGGACGCTCGTTCATGCGTTGCATGACGAGGGTGATGGCCGCGTTGCATTCGGCGAGCGAGAAGAACGTCAGATGGCGCAATCGGCCGAGAATGTAGGTCTGGGCGAATCTGACGCCGGCCTCGACTTTGGCCTTGTCCCTCGGCCGCCGTGGCCGCGCCGGCAGGATACCGACGGAGTAATGGGCCGCCATCGCGCCGTAAGTGCGATTGATCTCGGGGTCGTAGAACGAGGCCTTGGCGACCCCGCTCTTCAGATTGTCGGGAACCAGCAGCTTCGGCGCGCCGCCGAAAAAGCGGAACATGCGCACGTGCGCGCCGGTCCAGTCCGGCAACGCCTGCGTCCAGGTCGCCTCGGCGTAGGTGAGGTTCGAGGCGCCGAGCACGCCGACGAAAATCTCCGCCTCGCGGATTTCTCCCGTCGTCGGATCGGCGATCCCGATCCGCTTGCCCGAATAGTCGACGAACGCCTTCTCCCCGGCGACATGGTGCTGGCGCATCACCGGGGTCAACCGCCGTTCGAACCCACGCAGCAAATCACAGAAGCGGCTGTAGCCGTAACCCTCGGGATGGACCTCTCGGTATTCCTCCCAGAGGATCGACATCGTCACGCCAGGACGCTTCAACTCGCGCGCCAGGGCCGCCCAGTCCGGTTCGGTCCGCCGCCGTTGGCCTTGCGTGACCCCGGCCCGTCCAAACAGCCGGGTTTCCAGAGCCTCTTCGGTGATGTCGTCTGCCAGCGGCCATGCCAGCCCGGCCGCCGCCGCCCGCTTCAGATTGTCCTGGATCGTCGAGCGCGCCACGCCAAGACGTCGCCCGATCTCGCGCGCGCTCACCCCATCGTGGTGAAGCCGCAATAAGTGTCGCAATTGCCGCATGCTCAGTTCCCGCTTCGCCGGCATCCCGATCTCCTCGTCGACCATCGACGGGTCAGGAGTGCCGCAGTTGCTGAACCGCGGGGAGCAAACGATGAGAGCCCTGACCGGCTCAGGTGGCCGGCTTCATTTCGGAATGGTGGCCGGGATCAAATCGGAACGGTGGCCGACATCAAATCGGAATCCCTGGCCGGATTGCGTCGGAATTCGCAACCTGCCCTAGTGTCCAGACAGCGCGTTGATCGCCGCGACGCCGGCGGTCATAAGGTTTTGCCCTCAGGGCTTCCGCCACTGGTCTCGACAGGAAGGGTCGCCCGCTAACATCAATTGTTAGCGCAACATAAAGGACGTTATGTTACACTAACTGGCATGAATCAAGAGGTCGTCATTTCGGACGTCCAAAGCCCTGGCTGTCGCCTCGCGCGACGGCATCCTGGCGCCCCGTGTTATCGCCGCCGCCGGCGACCAGGCCGTCCGCCGCTTCCTCGAATTCTTCGCCGCCACCATCCGCAACAAGAACACCCGCATGGCCTATTACCGAGCCGCCGAGCGGTTCTTCGCCTGGTGCGACCATCACAAGCTCGGCGAGATCGCCGATATCGAGCCGCTGCACGTCGCCGCCTATGTCGAGGCGCATGGGCAAGGATTTCGAGAAGCCGACGGTTAAGCAGCACCTCGCCGCCATCCGCATGCTGTTCGACTGGCTGGTCACCGGCCAGGTCGTCGCGACCAATCCGGCGCATGCGGTGCGCGGTCCTAAGCACGTCGTCAAAACCGGCAAGACCACGGTGCTCACCGGCGAACAGGCTCGCGAGCTGCTGGACAGCATCGACACTTCAACCGTGGTCGGCCTGCGCGATCGGGCGCTGATTTCGGTGATGACCTTCGCCTTCGCCCGCATCGGCGCGGCCGTCGCCATGCGCGTCGAGGACTACTATCCCAAGGGCAAGCGCTGGTGGGTCCGCCTGCATGAGAAAGGCGGCAAGCGCCATGAAATGCCGGCGCATCACAATCTCGAAGCCTACCTCGATGCCTACATCAAGGCCGCCGGCATCGGCGACCACGGCAAGAGCCCCCTCTTCCGCTCCGCCGCCGGCCGCACCGGCGCGCTCACCGAAAATCCGATGAACCGCGTCGACGCCTTGCGCATGATCCAGCGCCGCGCGGCCGATCTCGGTATGCGAGTTCGGATCGGTTGCCATACCTTCCGCGCCACCGGGCATCACGGCCTATCTCGAGGCCGGCGGGACGCTCGAGAATGCGCAGGCCATGGCCGCGCACGAAAGCCCACGCACCACGAAGCTCTACGATCGCACCGGCGATCGAGATTACACTCGACGAGGTCGAGCGGATCGCGATTTAAGAGGGCACTGCTCGCGATTCTGGGCTGCTCTGTCAATCACGGGTCGCTGTCCTATGGATGATTTCCTTGCATTGTCACTCAGGAAGAGCTTGAAACACTCCATCGCGCTCGGCGCGAAGTAACTATCCACCCTGTTGTCACTATCGCTTCCAACACCGGCGGCAAAGAAACTGCTCTAACCGCGTACAACACGAATGCAGCAGCTCACTGAACAATTCTAAAAACCTCAATGGCTTAAAGCCCTTCATACGCGACTTGTTCCACAGATACTTCACTTTCGGCGGAAGCGCCCTGGGAGAAATCAGAGCCTATGGCGCTCTTTTGGAGACCTGGGTGACTGTAACACCCCCCCCGAAGTTGAGGGAAGCAATGCCTCTCCGGAATTCGAGATCGATAACAAGACGCAAGGTAATTGTGGAGGTGCACTCGAAACAGCTCGACGAGGATCAAGCCGGCGCGATCGACACCGCCGCAAAGGAATTAAAAAGCGCCATTCCGATACGCTCAAGAACGCTAAAGACAAGTCTCGCTCCCCGCGCAGTGTCGTAACCACCCTTACTACGGAGTGTTCCCGACAGGAATTCCAAAACTTGGCAAGCCAGGAGACTCTGTTCTCACGAATACGATCAGCAGAATCGCAGCTATCAAACGAGATGAAAAACAGATTGATCAGAACAAGCCCTTCATCCTCTGCTTGATTTACAAGATAACAATGTTTGGCCTTCCTCTCGCTGAGCAGCTGTTCCCACCCCTTTTTCTGAACTCCGCCACGGACATATTAGCAGCGATCCATTCTGGTTTGCCCTGTACGGGCGCAAAATTACCCTCTCATGGTTGCGAGGCTTCGATTATCGGTCTATTCCATGGCGCATGAAGTCAGATTTTACCAAACAATGACGAGCAACGTCGGGCCAACTCGCGTATCGGCTGTCGTCTTCTCCCTTCCGCAAGCCACTATACTCATGGAGCATCCTAACGCTGCGAAGCCCCTGCCAAAGAATATCCGCGCCGCGTTACTCAAGTTGCCACGCTTCAGGCTCGAACTATCGATACTTGATTGGAACCTGGCCTTGTCTTGCGCTGCCTTGACTTCCAGCGATCAAATATTTTAGCAGCCGAGGCGCGCTAAAGGCTTTCAATTCATTCGGCGATTGACATAGATCCGCCATTAGCTCGGCACCGACTCTCACTGTTTTCGTTCATTTGTCACGGCGGCACGTGACCAAGAGCGATCGCCTGTTTCCTCTGGCTCGACGTCAGCGCCTACCAAAAGAAATGCACCCTGTTCGTCTCCATTTCGCGCAGGTCATTCATGAATTTCTGCTTCTTCAAGTGATTTGAAGAAGGACGGGTTGTGATCAATGCGGTTGGCCCTTAGCCGCCAAAACACGACGAAGGCAAGCTTCGGCGTGAGCTTCTTATTGCGCTGGTAATACTCCAGGGCGCTTCTCAGAACATCGTTATTCTCTGCTGCTGCCAACGTCTGCAAGGCCTTGATGCAAGCCTCCAACCGCATTTTCTCGGTCAGCTTCCTCAGCTTTCGTGAGGCCTCGGCCGTGGTCAGGCGGCGCCCCTCCTCGAAGACAGCAACCTCGAATTTCAGGATGCAGTGCGAGCCGACCCACAGCGCCCTGTTGCGTCAACTTGTTCTCATTTCAAACTGAAAACGCAACCCCTCCTGCCGCAGAGCTGGCAGGTTTCGACCGGTGCTCCGTGGTCGACAACTGTCTTCAGTGAAATACCACTCCTCGAACGCCTTCGGCAGCGTGTCGCCGACCGAAAGCGGAAGGATCCTGTCGCACACACGCTGCGTATATCGAGACGCCTTGGCCGGTCTCTACGGCTCACCCGCCAGCCGCCCGCGGATGTGTCCGCTGTCGTCGCATATCATGTGGACTTGAGCGCCTTCCGAAGCGACTTCAGCAGTTCCTCGGCGTCGTCGATCTTCTCCAACAGACGGGATTCCCCTTCATCTCCTGCAACGCGGTCCACGGCACGTTTTTCATGGCCTCCACCGCGGTTTCGAGGTTGGTCAGTAGCCCGTCGTTCGTCCTTCTTTTCGGCCGGCCGGAGGCGCAGCTGGGCGGATTCCAGGTCGCCTTCCTCGCTGAGAAAATGCGCGCGGGCGACCGGGTCCGGCAGGATGGTGCGAAGCTTTCGCAAATCCTTGGAATTGGTGATCCGCTTCTGATTCACCTTGCTCGACTACGGCGTCGATGACGCTCGGCACCAGCAGCTTCTTGCTGACGCCCATCAGTTCGCGCGCCCAGGTGATCGCGGCGCTGGGATCGCGCAGCTTGGTGAATTTCTCCGACACCTCGAATATTTCGACCAGCTTGTCGAGTTCGCGGACGGTGATGCCAAGGATGTTGGCGGCGCTGGCCCGCCCCATTAGATCGACAAGGCGATACGCGACCATCTCCTTTTCCTTGGCGTCCCATTCCTTGCGCTGGCGATGGATGTAAATCCAAACCCGGAGCCGTTCGTCCTCGGAAAGCGTCCGATCGGTGACCTCGACCGGAATCTGGCGATATTGCTCGCGGCCGCGCTCGACCAAAAGCGGGAATTCGTCCAGCGCCGGTCGCCGTCGATGATCCGGAATTTGCCGGGCAGGTCCGGGTGCGGTTCGACCAGCAGGGGCTCGAACAGCCCCTCGTTGGCTTCGATCTGGCGCTGGAGTTCGTCGTCCTCCTTCGGCCCCATGCGCGGCTGGTTGCCGTTCGGCACCACGTCGTCGAGATCGACCTTGGTGCGGTAGGTCCGCAGGACCGTCCGGTCCAGGCGGCGCTCCTGCAGACCCACGATATTCGGTCGGGTCTCGGCCGTGGCCGGCTTTGTCATAGCTCGGTTTCTTCGAGTTCCGGCAGCGTCTTCGGCACGCGGTGCCGATGATGCCGTGAATGTCGTTGTCGAGATCGGCCTTTGCCTTCTGGATCGCCCGGATAAGCCTCGCCCTGCTTCTCCCAGTCATTCTTGTGCCACCTCATTTCCTTGTTCTGCAGCTCGAGCAAATCCTCGGCCTGCTTTTCGATGCGGTCGAGCAGCTGAGCGCAGCGCTCCGATGTGATGAAAGCGTACAGTGCCGCCGTCTTTTCCTCGCGCTCGGCACTGCTCAGCCGCAGGGTATGTGTCTGCACCATGTGCTGGCGGATCAGCGTGACGACGGCCACCACCCGCGCCGGATTGGCGAGCAGCACGCCATCCTGCATATGCAGCTGGCCCGTGCCCCTTCGGAAATTTGTGCATGGAGAGGATCGCATGTTCGGCGTCGCGCGGCGATCTGATCCTCCGCCAGCTTCGTCACATGGTCGCTGCGGAATGCTTTGTGGTTCTTCGAGTCGTAGATGATCGTCCCGCATTCGCGGCCGTTGTGCAGCACGACGTGATTGATATCGGCGCCGGCCGCACCTTTAGCGATGCGCTCGATGCGATCGTCAGGAAACTCCTTCTTCAATGCCTCGTACAGATTGATCTCAGCGCCTTCGCCCAGTTCCTCGGCCGTCTTGTTGTCGAGTGCGCGCTGCAGATCGGTCACCTTGTTCTGCAGTTTCTGCGTGTCCTCGAAAGCCTTCGCCCTCTCCGCGTTGACGGCGTCGTCCATCGCCTTTTCCAGGATTTTGGGCTGCGAACCGAGGCGTTCGTTGAGCGCAGAGTCATATTGCTCAGCCAGCTATGCCAGCTTGTTTTCGGCTTCGGTGCTCTTTGCCTGGGCCTCCACGAGAGCCTGGTCCTTCGCGGCGAGCTGATCGCGCATCAGCGCCGTGCCGGCGGCTGCCGCCTAGGCTTCGCCTTCGCCAGCTTCGTCGCTGGTCCAGGCCAACTGATTAAGCTGCGCCTGCGGGTTGACGATCCGAGATTGGGCCTCCGGCCGAGGGCCTGGTCTTTCGCGGTGATTTGATCGCGCATGAAGTCCTTGACGGCGGCCGCGGCCTCGTCCTTCGCCTTCGCCACTTCAGCGTCTCTGGTCTTGGCCAACTCATTAAGCTGCGCCTGCAGATTACGAAACCACTCGATCTCCGGCGGGACGTCGCGCACTTTCCGTCTGCGCCAATTGCTGCTGCAGAGCGGCCTGCATCTGCTGACGGATACGTTCGCCTCCGCAAGCTGTCGCTGGCAGCCGCCTCGGCAACTTTCTGGCCCTCCTCACGCGCGGTCGCTTCCCGTGCCAAGCTATTTTGACGCTCCAGCTCCAATCATCTTGCCTCCGCCTCTGCCGCGCTTGCTCGCCGTGAAGCGCTGCAGCTTGACCGGTTCGCAAGCGCCGCGCGCGCTGCTTCGCGACGATCACGCCACTGATCTCCGGCGGGCCGTCGGCGGACTCATGAACTCGGGGCGGTCTGCCGACGGCGGCGCGAGGGCCCGATCGTGGTGGGAAGCTGGTTCGCTCGGTCATGGTTTATTTATTGCCCCCCTTTGCTCCCCTCTTTCCCATTCAAGCCCCACCCCGTGTTTCAGGCTCCCCTTCTTAGGACTCTTGATAAAATCTGTTATCAAGAGTAAAAACTTCCGGGTAGGGGGCCAAGGCCGCAAGGGGCCGATCGTGACCGTTGACCGAACGGCAGGAACGGGCGGATCGTCTGCCAAGTTGCGTCAGGTTGATGTCCTGACGGGTCAGGGCAAGTCGATCGCCGAGGCGGTGAAGACGATCTCGGTGACGGAGACGACTTACTTCCGCTGGCGGGCGGAGTATGGCGGTCTGAAGAGCGACTAGGTGAGGCGTCTGAAGGATTTGGAACTGGAGAATACGCGGCTCCGGCGAGCGGTGTCGGACCTCACCTTGGACAAGCTGATCCTGACGGAGGCCGCCCGGGGAAACTTCTAAGCCCCGCCCGTCGCCGGGCCTGCGTTGACAGGATCAAGGCCGAGCTGAGGGTGTCGGAGCGTCGCGCGTGCGCGGTGCTCCGGCAACCCCGGTCCACCCAGCGCAAGCCCGCCCGCGGCCGCGATGACGAGTTGGCGTTGACCGCCGACATCGTCGAGCTGGCCAAGGCTTACGGCCGCTACGGCTACCGGCGGATCCGGCCGCAATATCTGCGCGCCGGCGCCCGTCCCGATCCGTACCACGCCGCGCGATGACGAAAATTCCGCCCCCGGCGGACAAAGGAGTTTTTCAGCGACAGTCGCTTTGCACTAAAGGAATGGGCGGCGTCGCGGGGCTGACGTCACGCGCGGGGGTCAATCGCAATGTCTAATTTCTTGTCGGAGCTCCCTCTCTGGGCACTCATTCTTGCCGTGGTCGTGATCCCGACGGGCGTCGCGATCGGATTCCAGATTTTCATCCGGCGCTCGGTCGGAGCCGACAAGCTCGCCCTCAATAACGAGGTCGCCGGGTTCATTTTCGCGATCATCGGCGTGGTTTACGCGGTGCTGCTCGCCTTTGTCGTCATTGCGGTCTGGGACAAATTCAGCGAGGGCCAGACCTCGGTCGCAAAGGAATCCGCCGCCGCCGCCGCGTTGTTCTATTACTCCGAGGGGCCGGAGCCGGAAGCCGCCCGGCTGCGCGAAAGCCTTGTTCGATATCTCAAGCTGGTTATCGAAAGCGACTGGCCGGCCATGGCGACCGATATTGAGGACACCAAGACAACCGACGGGTTAGGTGACCTCTACCGCGCCGCCATGGCGCTCAATCGCGCAGGGACCCGCAGCGTTCCCGACATGAACGAGGTCTTTGCCCAAATTGACAATCTGACCTTGGCCCGCCGCATGCGCCTTCATTTGTCGACCGGACTCGTACCTGAGATCATTTGGATCACGCTCTTCGCGGGCGCCGGTCTCACCGTCTGCTTCGCCCTGTTTTTCGGCAGCCCCAATGCGCCCGCGCACCTCGCGATGACGGCGATCCTGTCCATCGTTCTCGCGTCCGGCCTGATCGTCATCATCACGCTCGACCATCCGTTCAGCGGTCCTGTGCACATAGCGCCGGAAGCCATCGACCGCGTGCTCGCCATTGCGGAACGGAGATAGCGTGCTGCTCGCAGCCAGCTGTCTAATAGCGGTCGAGCGGATCGAAGTCGGCAACCTCGCCTGGCCGGCTCGGCGGTAGCTCGGGCAAGGGCGGCAAAGTGCCGAATGGCGATAACAGCACGACGCCGCTAACCCCGCCAATCGGCAAGCGGTCGAGAAAGATGCGGATCAAGCGGCTCGGCGGGCCAGACGTAATCGCCGTTGAACGCGATATGCTCCCAACCGAGCGGCGCGACGTGAGCGAAGCTGGGAGTTGGCGCAGGAGCGCCGGGGTTACCTGTACAATCCCGATCCGCGAATTCGCCAAGCCCCTGTCGAGGGCGCGGAGCAACCGCGCCAAGGCCAACGTCCTTCTCGCTGACCAGACTGAGACACCGCGCAACTCAAATGCATCGTGCAGCTGCTTGGCGACTCCCTGCCGGTCGCCCCATCCATGGGGTCATCGTGGACTCTTCCCGAAAGAGCACGCTAAGCCGCATCGAGGAACTCGGCGCGCGGATTTCGTAGGGGCCGGAAAGCATTTCCAAGCGGCTCGGCGGGCCAGACGTAATCGCCGTTGAACGCGATATGCTCCCAACCGAGCGGCGCGACGTGAGCGAGAAGATCGTCGGGAATGATTTCGCCACGCGAGCGCAGCTCATCGACGGCGCGGCCGAGATAGACGGTGTTCCAAAGGATGATTGCGGCGACGGCGAGATTGAGGCCAGAGGCGCGGTAGCGCTGGTTCTCGAAGGTCCGGTCGCGGATTTCGCCGAGACGATGAAAGAACACGGCGCGCGCGAGCGCATTGCGAGCCTCGCCCTTGTTGAGCCCGGCGTTGGTTCGCCGGCGCAGGGCGGGGTCGCTGATCCAGTCGAGCGTCAACAGAGTGCGCTCCAGACGGCCGATTTCGCGTAGCGTTTTGGCGAGCGCGTTCTGTCGAGGATAGGCGGCGAGGCGGCGCAGGATCGCCGAAGGCGCAACCGTTCCCGCTTTGATCGAAGCGGCCAAGCGCAGGATTTCATCCCAGTTCTCGCCGACGACGCGCAAATCCAGTCCGCCCCCGATCACGGGATCGAGCGCTTTGTAAGCGCCGCGCGCGCCGGCGATATAGAGCCTCCGGTCGGCGAGATCGCGAATGCGCGGCGCGAAGCGGAATCCCAGCAGGTGGCAGAGGCCGAATACGTGATCGATCGCGCCAGCGGTGTCGGTGTAATGCTCGCGGATGTCGATCGCGCTTTCGTGGTGCATCAATCCGTCGAGAACGTGCGCGGCTTCACTGGCGTTCGCGGCGATGACCTTGGAATAGAACGGCGCGTAGCGATCGGAAACGTGAGTGTAGAATTTCACGCCCGGCTCCGATCCGTATTTGGCGTTGTAGTCGGCGCGGGCCTCGCCATGTCCGCCGGCGCGGAAAAACTGGCCGTCGGACGACGATGTGTCGCCGTCGCCCCATATCCTGGAGAAGGGGTGGGCATGAATGGCGTCGACGAGACAGGCGAGCGCGGCCTGATAGGTCTCATCGCGCACATGCCATTCGGCGACCCATAACAGCCGGGAATGGCTGAAAGTCCCGGAACTGCGGGCCATGCGCGTCAGGCCGAGATTGGTGGCGTCGGCGAGTACAGTGGTCATCAAAGCTCGCGCATCGTCCGGCGGCGCGCCCGTGCGCAGATGCGCGAAGCTGTCGGCGAAGCCCGTCCAGCCGTGGATTTCCGCGAAAAGCTCGGTGACGCGCAGACGCGGCAACATCGCGTAGAGCCGACGGATGACCGCGTCGGCCGCCTCGTTCTCATTCTTGCGAATAGGGCTGATCGACAGGCCATCCTCGGTGAGCGAGGCCTCTGGCAGCTCGCCTGCGGCGGCAAGCGCATCGACCTCGCGAAGGCGGGTTTCCAGACGTTTGGTTTTTTCATCGCGCCAATCCTCGAAACGATCGGCGACGGCGAGACCCAATTCGCCGATTTTCCGGCGGTTCTCGAAAGCGTCGCGAGGCAGTAGAAAGTCGTCGAAAGCGCGAAACGCACGGCTGCCTTCGACCCAGACGTCGCCCGATTGCAGCCGTTCGCGCAACGCCATCATGACCGCGACTTCATAGGCTCTGCGATCGATCCCGACCTCGGTTTTGACGACCTTGCGCCATACCGGTCTCAGGAAAGATGTCGGTGGATGCGGCGGGAGTTTCTTCGCGCCGATCGCATGAAGCTCGCGCACCAGGTCAAGCGCGGCGAGCAACGGATCATTGTCTCTCCATGATCGAAAGGCGAAAGCCCCGAGGATGATCGGCGACATGCGCCGCACGCTCGCATACCGCTCGACGACCTCGCCGAGATTGTCCGGTCGCGTCTCGGCGACGACCGCTTCGGCCTCGGAAACCAGGATTTTGAGACGTTCCCAGCCGAGCGCCCGTTCGACGGCGGCGACCTGGTCTTCGTTCTTCGCCTTGGCGGCGAGCATGGCCTTGGCCATGCCGAGCAAGGCCCGCGCCGAGGCGTCGAGCGTCCTCGCACGATCGACCACGTTGTCTTTGTAGGCGCGGTCGGCGCGGCGGAAGACAGCGCCTAGCATCTTGTCGAACATGGCGAGCGCGGCGTCGGTGAGAATGGCCTCCATCTCACGCGCGAACACCGCCAGTGTCGCGAGACGGCGGGCTGTGTCGAAACGCGAGATGTCGCGGGGAACGAGGATGGCGAGTTCGCGGGCGATTGCCGCGTACCGCGCGCGGTGAATGCGCTTCTCGCGATCCGCTCCGACGCCGCGTTTTCGCACCGCTTGCAACCGCTCGACGAGGGCGACGAGATTTCTTTGGCGCGGCGCTTCTGGCCAATCCCGCAACCACGCGAGCGGCGTGCGGTCTTCGTCGTCGGTGACGACGAGCATGGCCTCCAATCCTGCGATCGTCTGTGGCGATAGGCCTTCGACGAGGTTCCTGTGAGCGCGTTTGCGGGCGAGCGCGCGCGCCGCCAGGGCGAGACGCTCCAGTTCCCATGGCGATGGCAACAGGATGTAATGCTCGCGCAAATATCCGACCATGGCCGCAACGATTGTGACGCCGCGATCCGTTCCGACCGCTTCACTCATCGCGACGGAAAGAAGAGGCCGCACGTCATGGCTGCGGGAAAGCCTGACATTCAAGCTGATTTGCAATTCGGCGATATGCTCGCGTCGGGTTTGAGCGCGGCCCGCATAGTCGCGAAAGTCTCCTGGATGAGCGTCAATCTGCCCGGCGATGAAAGTCAGCATGTCTTCGGGCGGAGCCTCGTCGACGCGCATGATCCGACCCGGATGGCGAAAGTATGCGAGCTGAATCGCGAACCCAATCCGATTGGCGGCGCGCCGCCGTTGGCGAATCAGCGCTGAGTCCTCGGGCGAAAACGTGTAGCGGCGGACGATCGCGGCCGGGTCCGTCGGCGGATCAAACAGCGCCGCGCGCGACTGCGGCGAGAGGATTTCGTGCTTTTTCATGCCGCGCCTTTGTTCGTGCTCGTGACCGCCTTTCGATCATTTGCCGGCCAACTCTGCACGTGTCCGTCAACACCTTTGACGACGGGTTTCGGGACAAGTAGATTATCGGACGGATTTCCGGACAAAAGGACGCGGGATGGCGGCTATCGGCTATGCGAGAGTGTCGACGACCGACCAGGACTTGGCCTTGCAGCTAGACGCCCTTTCCAAAGCCGGCTGCGCGCGCGTGTTCGAGGACAAAGCGTCCGGAGCCAAAGCCGACCGCCCTGGACTGAAAGCTGCGCTGAGCTTCGTGCGAAACGGCGATATCCTGACGGTGTGGAAGCTCGATCGGCTCGGCCGTTCGTTGCCGCACTTGATCGAGACGGTGAACGGCCTGGAAGCGCGCGGCGTCAGCTTCCGCTCTCTGACAGAAGCGATCGACACCACGACGCCAGGCGGACGGCTCATCTTTCACATTTTCGGCGCGCTCGGACAGTTCGAGCGCGACCTCATCCGCGAACGAACTCGCGCCGGCCTCGATGCGGCGATGGCCCGCGGTCGCCGGGGCGGGCGCAAACCCGTCGTGACTGACGAAAAGCTCCGGCGCGCTCAAACGCTTGTCGCCCAGGGTCTTACGGTTCGCGAAGCTGCGGCTCGCATCAAAGTCGGCAAGACAGCGCTCTACGCCGCGCTCGCTCAGACAGTCTCGGAACATATCGAAGGCTTGCCTTGACGCCTTCCTATCCCTTCAGCCTCTCGTAGGAACGCAAATGTCCCATGCAATTATTCGCGGTAAATCTGGACGGCGTCACGAAGTCGATTTCGAGAGCTGCGCGTTGCGTGTCGAAGTTTATGCCAGCGACGAGACCATTGAGATATTCGTCGAGGCCGACACCGCCGAATTGCCCGAAGAACGGCGGCGGTTCGCGCTGATCAACATCCCTCGCCACCTGTTCAGCCAGGCGACCGCCGAGACCGCCAAACGAAAAAATCAGCGGCTTCGGTAGCGGAAACCCATGCCCGATCGCAGACACACCCTTAGCGTGCTCTTTCGGGAAAATTCCACGTTGACCCCGACATGGCAGAGAAAGACATCCCGAAGGTCAGGCAGGAACGCCCGCTTCTCGACGCTTTCGCGGACCGGCGTGAGCGCCCGCACTTCTGCAGGCGTGTACAACACGGACGAACCAACTCGCGACCAGCGTGCCCTTCCGCTTCTGCCGGACCCGCCGCCGCTACTTCGCCCGCCCCACTATGACAAGGCTGAGCAGCCGCTAGGCCAAGCTGACGATCTTGTTTCGTCCGACGTGATCGCCTTGTGGAGCTTGCCAGTCCTGTTACGGATCGGCTTCCCAATACAACACAATATTGTTAATGTTGATAAGTCTGTGGATGCGGAAGAAGTCCGCTCGATATGTCAAGTGCTTGCACGGGTGCGATGAGGATAACGGGGAAAACCCATTCCCGACCTGACACGGGGCTTCTCTACCCGACGGCAATCTCTATCCTACTAATCGGACACAACAGCGTCTGATGGATGATGTTAGTCCGGCGCAAAAGAAGAGCCGCAATGCCTGCCAGCAAAGCGGCTCTTTACGGGGGTTGATTCCCGCGCTCTTGATCGGAGCGGATCAACCCTATCAGCGGCGGCGACGATTTCAAGCAAAACGTCGCTGCCTGCGCCGTCCTCGAACGGATAGGGTTCTATGCACAGCTTCGATACGACTGATACGTCAAGACAGATTAAAGACCACCTTCCGCGAGCCGGCTTCGTCCGGCTTACGTCGATCCTGGCCCCCCATGAACCGATCCCGGTCGGACGCTCGACATGGTCGGCAGGAATCAAGACGGGGCAATTTCCAAAGCTCGTGAACCTCGGACCGAGCACCACGACCTGGAAGGTCGACGACATCCCCACCCTTATCGAGAGGGCGACTTAGGCCATGGCGAGGCGGTTCCACTACCGCCGCGTCAAAATCCATCGAAACTATGAAATCGCCGAGCTTGCCCCCCTGATCGGCGCGCACAGGCAGACGATTTGTCGATGGATCGCGGCCGGACTTCCGACGACCAATTCGAGGCGCCCGCATTTGATTCGGGGCATTGATTTCCGCGCGTTCATGCGAGCGCGCGAGCCGGTCAAGCAGCATTGTCAGCCGGGCGAGTTCTATTGCCTCGGCTGTCGAGCCCCAAGACGGCCAGCTGGCGAGATGGCCCATTATGTCCCGCGCACGGCCACGCGCGGCGCGTTGAGCGGCATCTGCCCGACCTGCGACAAGATGATCTATCGGGCAGTGAGTCTCGCCAAGATTAGTCAAATTGCCGCCAGTCTCGACATCACATTTCCGAGTGCGGAGTGACGCCTAAGCGATAGCTCCGACACCCTCCCAGATGTTGTCTTCAAACAGGATCAGCGAACATGGCTAAATGCAACGCCGCAAACGAGCGTATCAAGCGCCGCTATCTGCAATTCCTCAAGGATGTGAAAGGGCGCGATGACGCCTCGATCGACGCTGTCGCCAAGTCGATCGCTCGCTTCGAAGACCATTCCAAGCATCGAGACTTCAGAAAGTTTCATATCGAACAGGCCCGCGCCTTTAAGGCACAATTGATGGCGACGTGCAACGCCCGGACCGGCGCGCCATTGTCGGCTTCGACGATCCACTCAACGCTGGCGGCGCTTAAAGCCTTCTTTGTTTGGCTTGCGCAGGAGCCAGGTTATCGCGCGCAAATCAAATTCGCCGACGCCGAGTATTTCAACGCGCCTGACAATTTATCGCGGATCGCCACAGCGCGACGATACAAGGCTTGTCCGACCATCAAGCAAATCCGGGCCATGCTCGCCGCCTTGCCGGCAGAAACCGAAATCGAACGGCGTAATCGCGCGCTCATCGCCTTCGCAATTCTGTCTGGCGCCCGGGATAACGCGATCATCTCTTTCAAACTCAAACATATCGACGTGGAAAACGAGTTGATTGAACACGATGCGCGCGACGTTCGCACCAAACGCGCGAAGACCTTTACGACCTGGTTCTTCCCAGTCGGCGACGACATTCGTCAGATCGTCGTCGATTGGGTTTCGTACCTTCGCGAGGAAAAGGGCTTCGGTCCGGACGACCCGCTTTTTCCTAAACAGAAGATCGCGCAGGACGACAATCTTGAATTTGCAGCCTTCGGGATCGATCGCGCTCATTGGGCGAACGCCAACCCGGTTCGGGACCTTTTTCGCGAAGCCTGCGCACGGGCCGGTTTGCCCTATTTCAACCCTCACTCATTTCGAAACTCGCTTGTGCAACTCGCTTATGAGCTCAAGCTTGACGCCGAGCAATTCAAAGCCTGGTCCCAAAATCTTGGCCACGAAAATTGTTTGACGACGTTTTCGAGCTACGGCGCAATTCCCCCGAGCCGGCAAGCAGAGATCATTCGCGGCCTGGCGGCGCCCGCCCCTCCGCGTGAGACCCCGCCCGAAGTGTTGCGATGGCTCGAAATCACAGATGAAGCTGAAGCGCGCGTAGCCGTCGGCGATGCCTTTGCCAGGCGCACCAAAGGTGCATTGGTCCGTGTAGCTGAATTTCGTCCTCGCCAGCCATAACGCCTGAAACGCGAGTGACATGCTTGTGAAACGCTCCGTCACGCTCCAAGGGGCTTGAGGGCGCCGTCTACCGCCCTTGAAAATGGTTTGGGCCGGATGAGACGCTGTCGCCGCCCACTCTCTATCGTAGGGAAACTAACTTAATTCGGTGTTCCAGTCGGAGTTTCGGACTTAGAAGCATTTGGCCGGCCGCCAGCCGGCGACGGGTCGTTGAAAACATAAGCGTTGGATGTCCTTAGCACCCGCCAGCGCCAGCCGTCAGCGCCTAAAAGGTCCGAGCATGGCTCCCGAACCCTCTTGATCCGCTGAACCCAAGTCAGAACTCCTGTTTCCTCAAGGGCCTTGAGCGCCTCGGCAACGGTCGATCGGGCGCAGTGGGCGGCTTCCGCGATCGTCTCATAGGACGGGAAGCAGAGCCCGCTCTTGGCGTTGTGGAAGGCCCAGAGAAGCGCCTCAAGCACAGCCAACGCCTTGGCGGTGACGACGCCATAAGCCCGGCCCTTTTCGGTCCTGCGGCTCAGGCAGCGTGCCCAGTGCATAATCCTGACCTTGGCGTTGCGATCGAGGGCTCTGGGGCGGCCAAGGCCGAACATCTTCTCTCGTGGGTGCGATGAGCCCCTAGAAAGGCCCAGGACGCCCTTCGGCTTGGCTGGGGTCCCTTCTCCGCCGAGGACGCCCTTGCGGGCCTGGATGGCCTCGCTGATGGCGTCCGCGTCGAGATCGACGATATGGCCTTCAGCATGGGCGCACCAGAGCAGGCGGGCAAGATTGTCTAGAGACGCGGTGGTGCGCGCTCCGGCTGCAGCAGTGTGGAGTTGTTCGGCAAGCATGCGTCTTCCTTCGGGGGTTAGCCCGCGAACCAAAGGCGAGACGATTTTCGACAAAGCACCGCCGTTGCCCCAAGGGGGGGCTTGCGCCGATTCAATTTTTCGGGGAGTATCAATCCGCCAAGATTTGATCTCTCCCCGGCTTGCCGGGACCGGCCCCGCCTAGTGCGGGGTTTCGTGTTTCTGGGGGTTTCGTTCTCCGATTAGGCGCAATTCGCCCGACGTAAGGTTTCGGCTTGTTCGCAATTCGCGTCAACGCGCCTGAATTGGATGGTGTGACAGCCCCGGGTGGCGATCACTCGATCGAACCACGCGAGATTCCTCGCTGAGCGCGTACCCTTAGAGGTCACGCTGCCATCCCATAGCCTGCCTGCGTTGTTGCTTAAACACGAACAAAACTGTCTACTATGCGAGTCTTGAGAACGAGGGAGGGTGTCACGGTGGCTACATCCGAAAGTGCGGACCGCGTTATTGCGAGAAGCGCGGCGGGAACAGCTGACGCAGAAGAGCTTGACAAGGCGATTGCGACAGCTTGGCGAGAGGCCATCTCTGATGAGAGAGACCGCGCAGAAATTGCCTCCCTCCTTGGTACGGAAGAGACAAAGCTCAATCCCTCCATTCCCCCCTTTCAAGCTCACGTCGGCGGCGCGGGGATGTTTGGAGCAGATATACTAATCGCCCTCGCAGTGGGTTTCGCAATTGGCGCTGCAAAAGGATTCGGTGAAGAAGAGGGAGAGCCGGCCGGCAAAGCGGCTGCAAAAGCGCTGAATCGACTTTGGATCGAATACATCCGGGATCGCGTAAGCCCCCCTGGGAGTGGGATACTCGGACCCGAAAAGGACAAAGACGAACAATAGTCGACATCGCATATGAGTTATTATGCCGCTTCAACCGGACGAGCTAACAGCGCTGACGCTTCAATTATCTAGCGGCCGATACTTTGATTATGAATGTTGTGACTTCGAGGATAACACAGGTAGTAAACTCCTAACTGCGGCGCGTGGTGTAGTAGAGGGCAGCGCTAAAATCGCAAGGCTCGCTGTTAATAATTGGAATGATTCAGCCACTTTTTTAATTGAACGAGCTAATCAGCTTTTTTCATTAAAAAGTGAGAGTCCACATGCTTATTTCTCAGATATGCTCGATGGAGCCGGCAATTTTATTCGATCCACAGCTGTTAATATTGGGTCGGGAGATAATTCCGATGGCCCTGCCATGCCACTTGGTTCTTATAATTCGGACCGATGGGGGCTTCTTGGATTAGCCTCTATAATTGAAGCGCAAGTCCGTGGATTATACCTGGCAGAAGGCGGTGTGCCAGTTAATGTAAATATTAATATTACCTATATCACAGCAATTACAGACGATAATCGTGATTTTACTCCATTCTGTATTAGCGGAAGCGCAAATAATAGACGCTTACCCCGCGTAGTAAACCTGATCCTCAAAGAGGGCACGATTACATCAAGAGACCTTTGGCATATTGCTTACACGCTTTACCATGAGCTTGTGTGCCACACTTTTCAGGGCGCTCGTTCAACCGCGCACCAAGAAAACGCTCATCCGACTTGCCACTGGTCGGAGGGTTGGATGGACACGCTTGCATTTGACCTCGTAGCAGATTGGACAGATGCCCCGCTCTCTTGGTTGCCGCTACGCGGTGAAAACGCTAGGGGAGAGGTCAGACGGTTCCATGAAGAACGCTATGTTAAAAGTTTGAAGGGGGATGATCGAAAGCGCCGACAGCGGGCACGCGACGCCTTTCGAAAGTTAGCAGAAATCCTTTCCCACAATAGACTGTGTATATCCGAGGCCGAGGCACAAGAACGGGTTCGCCGGTTCTCTCTGATAGCGAATGCGCATCCTGAGGCGCCGCATCTTGAGGCACCGAATCCTGAGGTGCCGGATGCACCGCGAATGACGCGCTTGAAAGCGCTCTCAACTAGGCTAATGGGCTTGTTGTTGACCCGGGTACGACTGAAAGCCCAACTCAGCGCAGCTCGGGCTTGCCTCGCTTTCACAGAAAGCCAAGACCTTGCGATGCTGGAACAGGAAATTCAAGCAGCAGAGCTAATGTGACCACTCACCAAAAAATTCTATGACCTCATACAATTTCTTCCCTTGCTTTATTGGTGCACTTACCCCATAAATCAATCTTCGATGCCGCGGGCAGCCAAGTCACAGAGGCAACCAATGGAGCCGGCATCGCGAGACAACCTAGCTCAGCTGAAGCTGACGGGAACCCTGGTGCGCCTCGACGCACTGCAGCCTGACGGCTTTACCGCCCAGCAGCTTGCTGAAACTGCTCGGGTTGAGCTTGAGACCGCGCGGGCCTTTTTGAAGAAAGAACTGGTTCCTGAGGCGAAGGTCCCTGCCACAGGCATCGCCGGCCGCGGTCGGCCTGCAAATCTTTACCTGTTGTCCGCCAGCCGCCGGGCCGAGCTAATCGGGCGGCTGGTTGCGATCCGGCAAGAGCTCGACCTTGCCGAAGGAATTGGCGGGCCGTCGAGAGCGGAACTCTTTGCTCCGCTTGAGCTGCTAGAAGAAACGTTGAGCGAGCTCGAGGCCGGAAGCGATACCGTAGAAGAGTGGCGAGATCGCCAACATGAGGCTCGCTTGGAGCTCACCAGTGCTATGGCCGATGGCCGAGAATTGCAGTCCAGGGAGTCGCCTGAAGCGATAGAGTTTTCCAAGCGAATTACCGAGCTTCAGACCAGGTTTGCAATTTTGGAACGACGTGGGCCGCCGTCGAGTGAGACGGCGGCCCATCACGGCTTTGGTATTAAAGCTGAACGTTGGGAAGAAACCGGACATAAGGACGCCGCCGTGCGCCTTACAGGTGCGCCTATACGCATATCTGTCGCTGACAACGTTGCGACACGAAACGTGGCTCCTTGGCTCGACTCAGTCCGGGATAGCGCTCCTCTTGCTGCATATCCACTAGCACTCTGGTTGATCAAGTATTGGTGGCGTTTACGGTGGGAACCTGCGGCAATAAGCCTTAAACCAAAGCCCTCCTGGCGAGCAGCGCACGAGCTTACTATTGGAGCGGATAAGGGCTTCGAATGGCCTCCTCTGGTTATTTGTTCGCAAGGAGACAGTTTATTCGCTACATGCTCGCCAGAGGAGCACCACTATAATTCAGGGTTACGGTACTTAGATAGCTTCCGAGCATCCATTTCGGGAACGGAATTTGAGTGCGCCGTTGACAAGTTTGTTGAACAAACGATCGCTCGTTTAAATGGTCTATCTAATCTCGAACTATGTGGGCTTTTGGACACGCTTACAAAGGACCGTGCTGATCCCAAGCGCTCATCATATCGCCGCCGAGAAGCTTTATTAGGGTTTAATACTGACGAAGCTTCACCCGAATTGATTGGAGCTGTTGACCGCATCACTGCGCAGGTAGACCCCTTGGCTGTAGACGAATTAGTTTCCGCCTTCGGTACGGACAGACATGATGACCTTAACAGTGTGATAGGAAAGACGGAGAATATTATATATAGTACGAATCTGCGTGGCCGGATATTACGATCTTTGCCGACAGCAACGCTGCAAGGTGGTGATCAACCTTGGGAGATTGGGAAGCGACTTGCGGGCCAGAGTCGTAGTGTGCTTGGATTTGGTTTGGCACCAATCAGCGACAACGGACTTGGCGATCTCCTAAGTTTAACCGGTGCGCAAATTGCCGATGCGGGACTTGCGGGAGCGGAAGGACTTCCCTTCGGGGTCGCAATCTGCAACGTTGACAATGACAACACAAATTTCCTATTTCGTAGAACTGAAGTTGTAGCAAGGCGATTCGAAGCAGCTCGCTTCATCGCCGACGCACATCTATCGCCTCCAGGAAGTACGTGGATGCTGGAAACAGATACAAGAACTACTCGTCAACAAGCGCAGCGTGCTTTCGCAGTAGAGTTTATGATGCCATTCAGAGGTCTATATGACCGTGTCGGTGGGAATTTCAGTGACGAATCAATAGAGGAAGCTGCTAATTACTACGGTGGATCACCCATTGCGGCGAAATTGCAGTTCGAAAACAACAAGGGACAGATTCTCCGGGCCGCTTAAAGAGACCGAAGCTTCCTCGAGGGAACGCCAGTGTGCCATCAGCCCTCAAAGCCACCCGCTACGCCTTCATGGGGCTGATCCAGATCCAGCGGGCTTCGCCCCGGCCATCGGTATGTTATCGTCCTCGCTTGCATCGAGGGCACATGACGCGATGTAGTCGCGCTCCGCCTCAGCGAAACCGGCACCTCCCCGCCATTCTTAGCCCTGCCCCGCGCAATCGTTGCCCGCAGCCCTTAGGACACCCGCCACGCCTTCATGGCTGATCTTGAGGCCGTTCGTCCGCACGGCCTCGGCAATGGCTCTAAGCGGTTTTCCCTGGCTTCGCAGCGCGACCATTTCGCGGACAGCCTCCTGCTCACCTTCATGCGGAACTAGCTCGCCGTCCTCGCCGCGCCGGAACCCGAAGGGAACTTTTCCCCCAAGATAGCGGCCTCTCGCCTTCTGATCGGCCTTCACCTGTCCGATCCGTTCCCGGATGCGGTCGCGCTCGGCCTCGGCGAAAGCGGCGGCGATGGTCAGGAAGAGCTTGGACAGGCCGTTGCCGGAAATGTCGCCGCCGAGATCGAGCAGATGGAGAGCGACACCCCGCTTCTTCAGCTCTGCAACTACCTGGAGGGCATCGAGAGCCGAGCGGAACAGACGATCGAGCTTGGGCGCACAACAACGTCGCCTTTCGACAGCTTAGCGAAAAGAGGGCCGGCGGCAGGCCGCTCGACGACCGGCACAGAACCACTCACGCCTTCCTCGATCACGATCTCGTCGAGGGCCAAGCCGTGCATGTCGGCATAGCCTTTGATCTGGCGGCGCTGAACCTCGAGGCTCTCGCCTTCGTTCGCCTGTCTCGTCGTCGAGACCCTGCAATATCCATACACCGCCATTGGGAACCCTGTCAGCTTGTCAGCTCGCGCCAGCATATGCCCATAGCTGACCGGACTGTCAAGGCGCTTTAGCGCTGCATATGGGCCCTCAGGCAACAAATAGACGAGCCTTCGGGCCACCGTTAGGATACCAATCGTCTTTCGGTAGTCGTTCGCTCCGGTAGCCCAAGCCAAGGCGACCCCAAGCGATCGACAACCGAGCGATCCCCCGTAAGCCTCCATTAACGCACGGCTTCTAAACTGGCCCTGAAACGCTCCCGTTTCGAAGGGCTAGGCCATGTCGATCATTGCCGTAACGTCGCCCAAGGGCGGCGTCGGAAACCACCACCGCGACCATCCTCGCAACAGTTCTCGCCGAGCGCGGCGCCTCAGTCATCGTCATCGACGCCGACCAGAACGGCGGCGTAGTCGACTGGGCGAGGCTTCCCGGCGTCCCGGCCACGCTCAAGGTCGTCACCGCGGCGCCAGGCGCCGAAGACGACGACGACATCATCATCCGCCGAATCGATCAGGCCGCCGGCGAGGCTGATTTCGTGGTTGTCGACCTCGAGGGCAGGGCTACCGGGCTCGCCGGTTACGCGATCGCCATATCGGACTTCGTCATCATCCCGGTCCGCGGATCCAATCCCGACGCGAAGCAGGCGTTCCGGCATATGGGCCTTCTCAGGACCCAGGAGCGGTTGACCAAGCGGGTGATTCCGTTCGCGATGCTGTTCACGCAGACATCATCGGCCCTTCGGCCCAAGACGCAACGGTTCATCGAAAAGCGTCTCGCCGACGAGGGCGCGCCAGTGTTCGAGACGCAGCTCGTCGACCGCGAGGCATATCGCGCCATGCTTTTGTTCGGCGGCACGGTCGCTGGCCTCGCGGGGAAGGGCGTCAGCGGCCTCGCCGCGGCGATCGCCAATGCCGACGCCTTCGTCGACGAGCTGCTCGCCCGCCTCAGCAACGGAAACAGACCAATCGAAAGGGAGGAGGTCGCCTGATCGCCGACGAACCGAAACGCGACGATCCGACCGATTTCTCGCAGTTCCGCAAGCCCGCGCGCAAGGTGGACCTGGCCGTCGTCGACAGCGCGAACGAGGTCGGCTACTCGGCGCCGAAGCCGAGCCCAGCGCCGGCGCCGCAGCGGCGGCTGTTCAGGACCGGCCGCAATATGCAGCTCAACATCAAGGCGAGCCCCGATACGGTTCGCCGGTTCATTGCGATCTCCGACGCCTACGAGTGGCCGTCCGGTTTGACGATGGAACATGCGATCGGCGCGCTTGAGAGAGAGCTTGCGCGCGAAAGCTTCCCAAAGGGGCGCGACACGCCAAGCCCGCTCGGGGAGTAGGCTTGCGAGGGAACGGGATGGAGGATTTCGTCCGATTTCTAACCGAAATCGTCGACCCAACGGTAAGAGAATTCGCGGCGCATCCGGGGTCGGCAAGGCAGGCATTTCTCGCCTGCGTCGTGACACTCCATTTGGTAGATTATCTCGCATACGACAGGAAACTCAGCAAAGCGCCAAAAGGAACCTTGAGAGCCATCCAAGAGCCGTTTTGTAAGCAATCCCCCGACTTCAAGTTAATCGACGAAGTGGCGCACGCTTTCAAACATGTTGTGAGCACCCGTCGCCCGGACAGGCGCCTGAAGTCGAAGGAGGTGTCGAGGATCTGTTTATTTTGCCTTCTGCGCGTCGCCAGGGCGTCATCACCATAACCGGCACCGGCCAGCAGGACGTCGGATGCGAGTTCCGCGGGCAAGCGCTAAGTTATGTTATCTTCAATTTTAGAGCGTTTATAATCGTATCGTCGTCGTCATAAGGTGTCACAGTGCCATAACTAGCCCAAACCATCAAATGGCGACCTTGAATTTCCACTAACGAAACTGTTCTATTAGGATCATTATTGTTTTTTTCGATTTGTTCTACAATCGCATTTGATTTTTTTTTGTCGCCTTCGCAAGCTCCACGTCGTGAAAATCCGTTAACTCTGCTGCTTCAAGCAGTTTAACTACAGTCTGGCCACCTGCTCCTTTAGCGCACGTTACTCTGTTTCCCGTCATAATCCAATTGTAATTATAAGTCGGCGGCGGCTTCAGCTTCATAGTTCCACTCCTTGTTCCAATACCCTCAAGTCATTTTCAATTTGAATTCCTTTGCAATTGTTTTCTCGTCGTCATATTGCCCGATAGCGCCATAACGCGCCCCATACGAGAAAATGCTCATTGCGGAACCGAATAAAGGAGAGCACACGCTCCAAATCCTTATTGCCCTTTTCTAGCCCATCAAGAATGCCATTGATTTCCTCAGTGGCCGAGGAAAGCGCGGCATCGTGAAATTCGGTGAGCTCCGTTGTCTCCCACAGCTTGGTAATAGTCTGGAATGATTCTGGATCAGTATAGCAAAGCATTCCGTGCGGTCCCAGGGACCGAGTCAAACTGAGTTCCGCCGCCCTTTCCCGTGTTCTTTTGTTTATGTTTCGCCATCGCTGCTCCTTCAGTTTTTGGGTTCTGTCGTAGCGGTAGCGGAGCTCGCCCGAGTTGCCGCCGGCCGAGGCCGCTCACTGCGGTCTTATTTGGAACTTCTGACCCTGGCAGAGGAGAGCGTCAGTACACGATAAACGTCGGGTAGGGAACGGCGCTGGCGCGTCGTTTAAGTCGGGAGCTGCTTTTGCTTCCCCTTGAGGTTGAGCATGTCCAGGAGTTCCGGGATCGCCCTGATCTCGTTGGACTTCCCCTCGACGGCGCGCTGGGCGAGCACCAGCCCCGCCTCGGTGGCGTAAGCCGAAACCAGATGCAGCGCGCCCTTCCCGTCGGGCGACGTCTTCGAACCGCGCAGTGTCTTGCCGTCCACGGCGATCACTTCCCGCGCTTCGGCGCGCAGCGAAGCCGCCCAGCCCGCAAAGCCGCGCTGCAACGCCTGCGGGTCCAGCAAACGGAACACCTTGCGCAACGTCTGTGCCGTCGCGACGCCGTTGCCGAACAGGTAAAAATCCGCGCAGCCAGTACAGCGCCCCGGTCGCGACTTCCTCCACGCCTTCCCAGTCGTCGGCGCCGCAGACAACCCCAACAAGCGTCACCAGAAGCACCTCGTCCAGGGGGTAGCTCACCATTCCCGGAATCCGGTGGTCCGGTACAGCCCGCATATGATCCAGAAACCCAAGCGACATGGCGTGGCCCTCCCACGCCTTTCGAAATCGATGCTGGTTAACCAAACGTTAGCGATTGGGGACTCCGCCCTGGAACAAAGCGCGTAACCCGTCGTTGACCTCGCTTCATCGGCCAACCGCGCGCCGCAAATCTGCGCTCCGCAGCCGAGGCCTCGTATCGCGCAGTACCATTCCGTTGGGTAACATGGCTCTAAAGAATTTAAATTTGGTCATTTTCTTATTGCTTCTAAGTGAGGCCACACTTGCTCATGCTGAATGTCTTAGAACCGTCAGTGAGCTCAAAGCAAATGATGTGAAATCAAGATGGAAAGAGACGACCGAGAACGATGGTAAGCCATTGACTATTTCCATCGCTGATGGAGCCAAAGGCCTTGTCTATTCCGCCAAAAAAGCCGGCGTTCTCTGGCTGACCGGAAACGTATCCGTCTGTCGTTCTGGAGGCTCTATAGAGATTGCCTTGAAGAACACCAACGCAACGAGCAATGTCCCGATGATGGCGAGGCTGGCGTTACCTTCCACGCAGTCAGCCCATATTGTTAATGACCAAATCAAACTGGGAGGCGGAGGATGGGGCGGAACCTTCATTGGTCAATAGTTGCCGCCAGTGAAGGCCGTCTGCCCGTAGCCGCGACCGCGGACGGCCGTTCCAGATGGCAGCGAAGTAGCGCTCGCTAAAGCCAGGACGGTGAAAGAGCTGCTGAACGCCGTGCTGGGCAGTGACCAAGCGAGCAGGTCACCACGTTGACCCGCATCCTCATCATCACCGACGCTTGGCGGCCACAGATCAACGGCGTGGTGCGCTCGATAGAAGCCTTGGTGAGAGAAGCGCCGGCTCTCGGCATCGAAATTAAGGTCCTAGCCGCTAACGAATTTTGCACCGTGCCCCTCCCGACCTACCCGCAAGTGCGCGTCGCTGTAACGCGGCCTGGCGCAGTGCGACGTCGCATCGAGGATCTTAACCCCGATTTTATCCATATCGCGACGGAAGGGCCGCTTGGGCTATGCGCATGGTTCGCTTGCCGCAGAGCCGGACGCTCCTTCACGACTTGCTTCCCCGCGCTTCCCCGAGTATCTTGCTGCGCGACCAGTGGCGCCGAGCAGATTTGTCTATGCACTGCTTCGTCGGTTCCACAATGCTGGCTCTGGCATGATGGTGACGAGTGAGACACTGGGGCGTGAGCTCGAAACGCGCGGGTTTGTTGCGTTTGATGCGCTGGTCGCATGGCGTCGACTGCGATCTTTTTCGACCGCGTGCCGCGAGCATCTTCGAATTCCCCAGACCGATTTTCCTGACCTGCGCGCGTGTGGCGATCGAAAGACCCTAGACGCTTTCCTGTCACTAGATCTGCCAGGTTCAAAGGTCGTCGTGGGGGACGGGCCGGCGAGGAAGAAGCTTCAGAGGCGCTTTCCTGGAGCGCATTTCGTCGGCGAAATGCGCGACGAGAGACTTGCCGCCGCCTACGCGAGCGCCGACGTATTCGTGTTCCCGAGTTTGACCGACACCTTTGGCCTTGTGCTGCTTGAAGCGCTTGCGTCGGGTCTGCCAGTGGCTGCAAATCCAGTTGTGGGTCCACTCGACGTGATTGGAGACAGCGGCGCTGGCGTACTCGACGCGAATCTCGGTCGAGCTGCGCTCGCAGCCCTCTCCATTCCACGAGATCTCGCGCGTGCTCGTGCACTTACCTTCGGCCTCGGCGACTCCGCGCGACAATTTGTCGACAACGTGTTTGCCGCGCATTGGGATAACGTCTGCGACCCCCTTCAGTCCTTGTCGATCGCCCAAGACCCGGCACCCGCCGCAGCGAGGCAAGCCCCTGCGATAGGCGGGCGCGAAAAGTGCAACTCGTCCGTCATTGTCGCGGCACGAAGATCCAACGCGAATTCGTGTCACGTCACGAGGAGCAGTAACGCGGCCAGGACGGCGATCCCGCCGAATGCGACCAGTGACACCTTCACCGCGAGCATCGCCAGCACGCCGCCGACCAGGCCGGACAGCGCCTCCGCCCCAACCTGGAGCGCCTGATTGTTTCCCATCGCGCGCCCCTGTTCGTCGGCGCCGGCGGCGAGCGACAGCGTGGTGGCCGAGGCCGGGAGGCAAATGGCAAGCGCAAGCGAGGTCAAGAACAGCGTCACCCAGAGGGCCCCCGGCGCTGCGGGCAGTACTATGACCATCATGAACACCCCGGTGAGCGCGGCCGAAGCCATGGTCAGCGTCCGGCTGGCGAAGCGGCGGGCGAGAAATCCCGTTAGCCAGAGATTGGCGATTTGATGGCAACCCGACCCAAGCGACGAACTCCAACTCGCGGGAAACGCCGAAGCCAAACTCGTCGACCAGATACATAGGGTAGCAGCGGAAGAAGCCGAAGATCGCTAGATAGGCGAGGAAATTGACGAGGTAGAGCAGGCGCAATCGACGGTCGGTGACCACGGCGGCCAGGTTCGCCAAGGCCGCGCCGTAGCCCGTTGCGGCGCGGCGGTCTGGCGGATGGGTCTCGCGGAACGAGACGAGCGTCGCGAGCAAGGTGAGGAGCAGCAGCCCAAGGGTTGCCCAAAATGGCGTCGCCGGTCCGAACCAGGGGACCAGCGCCGGATCGGCGAGCCTGCCGCCTGCCAGCGGGCCGACGATGTAGGCCAGGCTGGCGCTCATATAGACGTAGCCAAAGAAGCGGTTGCGCTCCGACGGGTCGACGACATCGGCGATCGCGCTCTGCGCCGTTGCGACATTGGCCTTGGCCAGCCCCGCAATGATGAGCGCTGAGGCGAGCAATCCGAGGCTCTGCCTGGCAAGTGCTGTGGCGATCAGCGCGTAGCAGGCGGTGGTGATCCCGAGCGAAACCAGCAGATCGGCCGGCGGCCATGGCGGTCGGAGAGCGCGCCCAGCACCGGAGAGCCGAAAAACTGCCCCGCCGGGTAAAGGCAAAGCAGGATGCCCAGCGTCAGCGTGCGAGTTGGCATCGTCACGCCGGCCGGCAGCAGGCCGCCGCCCCCATCCTGGAGCAACATCGGCGTGAACACCGTGATCAACAGGCTGTAGCCGAAGAAGCCTGCGAAGATCACGAAATAGAGCGGCAACAGGCGGATCACAGGCGGGCCACCCAACGTCACGGCGATGCGGAATACTGTATCGTCATCCGGCTCGCTTGTGCGCCGATCTGCAACGAAAATTCCTTGTTCAGGCGCGCAGCGAGGCCGAGACGCGCCTAGGCGAGGCTCCCAGCCGACGACGGGTTCATCCCAAGCGCATGCGGGACCCCCCCTTTTGCGCCCGACGCGCCTTCTTTGAGAACGCCGCTTATGGCGACTTGTTTTGAAATCGATCTTATCCCACGAGTCCAGCCAACCCATTGAGATCGCGCCATTCTTTCCGACCCGTACCGCCTTGGCCGACGCCGTCCCCGGCGTTCGGCGTGCTGCCCGCTGCCTCCAGAATTCTTGTCGTCGCCTGCCCGATTTGCCGTGCGGCGTTGGGGACGCCGACGATAGGAGCGGCTCGTCCTGGCGCTAGGAGCCAATTTCACGAAACGTCGCTCGCTAAGACCCGTCCGCGCCGCCGACAGTCGGTCGGCGAGACTGTCCGGCGACTGCTCGAAGACGAGGGCGCTGAGGCCCAACTCCTGCCGCGCCTGATTGGCCATCGGCCCCGGATCCTTCCTTGAGCGCTGACGAGGAGACTGGCTGATTTACAGCTCGACCTCCGGCCGATCGCGTTGCGGAAAGAGCCCGAGCGGATCGTGAACCCATAAGATCTCAACGCTTTCCGTTTCGCACAGCGCAAGCGCGTCGAGATACGCCTGAGCAACCGGTTCGCTCATATCAGCCATCATATCGAGATCTACGGCCAGGTCGGCTGGGACGACGCAGGCGCGCACGTCGACGTCACGCAATTGAAACACCCGCAATTCGAACAGCGCCTCGCCTGGGGAGGCATCCTGACGATGCTCGATGATGCGGGTCATAGGGCCGCCTTATCTCCATATATGTCGCGTGCGTCGGTCGTTGCTGGACAATGCCGCCCCTGGGTTTTGCGGTGTGACGCCTCGGTCAGCTCTGAGGCGACACGTCCTCCTTTTCGCCCTTCGCCACGATCCTGAGCGCGTCGTCCGGCAACGGCCGCTATAGCGCCAAAGCATCGGTCTCCGCCTCGAGCCACCCGTCGGCTTCCTCCGCGGATCGCAGGATGACCGGCATGGCCTTCGGGTGAATGGGCGCAACGACGGCGTTGGCCTCAGTCGTCAGAAACCCGAGCAGCTCGTGATTGCCCTCGACTTGCGCGATCTTAGGGCCGCGCGCGCCGCGCCAGGGCGTCCATAGGCCCGCGAAAGCGAACAGGGGCCGATCTTCGCTCAGCGCGAACCACGTCGGCGTCTTGCGCGGCTTGGTGTCCGCGTACTCGCAAAATGATGTCGCAGGGACGACGCAGCGGTGATTCTTACCCAGCCATCCTCGCCAATGCGGGCTTTTCAAGTTGCGGATGTTCGTGACCGCCTGGCCATCGAACTGCGGTGGTGCAGGCATGCCCCACCGCGCCATGACGAGCTCGCGTTCGCCGTCGGCACCGACGCGAACGATCGGCGCGAATTGGTCGGGGAAGATGCCAGGAAACAGCGGCAGATTGCCGGTGGGATCGAGCCTCGCGCGAAACCAGTCGCGGATGGCCGCCTGGCCTTTGGTCAAGGAGTAGAGGTTGCACATGTCGGCGCGAGTAGGGCGCGACTGAGCCGGACGGCAAGGGCGGACACCAAACTGCGCTGGCCGCCTGAGGAGGTCATTCGGAAATTGTTACTGAGCGTCCCAGGGCGCGCAGGACTGTTGGCACAAGAGGGGATTGCAAGGGCAGGACCCATCCGGCCCACAACATTGCATACAATAAGGACTGCAGGCTGCGCGAAGCCAAGCGCGCTCATAGATCTGACGGCGCGTGGCGCGGAGCGCGTCGCCGTTCAGAATGTCGCTGAGCGAGTTCTCCAACACGTTCCCAACCGGCCACTGCCTGGCCATGACGCAAGGCATCGCTTTACCGTCGGGCGCGACCGCGAGGTTGCCGTTCCAGCAATGGCCGCACAAAGCATCCATGTTCTCGGTCTTGCCGACGACCTCCTGGCCGCGGCCGAACTCCCGGACCTCGGATGATCGGTTCTCGCCGAGACTGGCGCCGAGACCTAGCAGGAACTGGCTGGTCCGCGCGGTTGCTTCCTGGTCGTTGTCCATGCTTAGGACTGCCGCCCGCGTGGGGGCCCCATGGTCGATCAGGCGGCGCAGATTGCCAATCGTCCGTCGATGGCCGCCGCGGACCGTGGTGATCCTGTCGTGCACCGCCGGATCGTCGGAATAGACGGAGGTCGCGAAATGCACCCCGTTATCGACCGAGATCTCGAGCGTCTCGTCATCCAGCCTGGTCAGATTGCTGAAAACCTCGATGAAATCGAATCCGACTTCGGTGCTGAACCGCAGCAGACGCTTGAACTGCGGATTGAGCTGAGGCTCGCCCCCGATAAACTGGATCTTCCGGCAACCGAGTCCGTGCGCCTCGGTCATCAAGTCCTCATAGTTTTCGGCAGTGAGGATGTCGCCATCGCCCGTGTGCGGACCAGACTCCGTATAGCAATGGACGCACTGCAGGTTGCAGCGATTGGTCAACTCGAGCCAGAGGAAATTCAGGACGCCATTGACATCCTCAGGCGTGGTCGCCGCTGTTTTCCGGATTATCTCAGGGCCATGCACGAGAGCGCCTCCCTTATGCTTGTCGGGCGTCATCCGCCGGGTCGGTCGTATAGTCAGGTTTCGGAATAGGAACGAGCACAAGCTCGCCGTTCCACCCGGTGGGAATCATCGTCAACCGCACCGAGAAGCCGCTCTGGCCGCGCTCTTCGAATGCCCAACCCTGCCCGATTGTGAACCAGACATTGCCGGGAGCGGTCTTCGCTCGGGCGGCAAACTACGCAGGCCCCTCGTTCGGCGCCGCAAAGTCGCGGTCGTCCGAAGCCTGTTCGTCGTTCTGGGTCATCGTCCCAACTCCACCCGTCTAGACGCTCCACGCTACCGTTCAAATCATCATCTCCGGAACCTGCCCTAGTGTCCAGACAGCGCGTTGATCGCCGCGACGCCGGCGGTCATAAGGTTTTGCCCTCAGGGCTTCCGCCACTGGTCTCGACAGGAAGGGTCGCCCGCTCCCGTCAATTGTTAGTGCAACATAAAGGACGTTATGTTACACTAACCGGCATGAATCAGGAGGTCGTCATTCCGCCAGCCCAAAACGCTCGCCATTGTCACCCGCGACGCCATCGTGGTGCCGCGCGTGATCGCCGCCGCCGGCGACAAGGCCGCGCGCCGCTTCCTCGAATTCTTCGCCGCCACCATCCGCAACAAGAACACCCGCATGGCGTATTACCGGGCCTGCAGCGCGGTTCTTCGCCTGGTGCGACCATCACAAGATCGGCGAGATCGCCGATATCGAGCCGCTGCACGTCGCCGCCTATGTCGAGGCGCTCGGCAAGGATTTCGAGAAGCCGACGGTCAAGCAGCACCTCGCCGCCATCCGCATGCTGTTCGACTGGCTGGTCATCGGCCAGGTCGTCGCGACCAATCCGGCGCATTCGGTGCGCGGTCCGAAGCACGTCGTCAAAACCGGCAAGACCACGGTTCTGACGGGCGAACAGGCCCGCGAGCTGCTGGACAGCATCGACACGTCGACCCTGGTCGGCCTGCGCGATCGGGCGCTGATTTCGGTGATGACGTTCGCCTTCGCCCGCATCGGCGCGGCCGTCGCCATGCGCGTCGAGGACTACTATCCCAAGGGCAAGCGCTGGTGGGTCCGTCTGCATGAGAAAGGCGGCAAGCGCCATGAGATGCCGGCGCATCACAATCTCGAAGCCTACCTCGATGCCTACATCAAGGCCGCCGGCATCGGCGACGACGGCAAGAGCCCCCTCTTCCGCTCCGCCGCCGGCCGCACCGACACGCTGACCGAAAAGCCGATGAACCGCGTCGACGCCTGGCGCATGGTTCAGCGCCGCGCCGCCGATCTCGGCATGCGCATCAAGATCGGCTGCCACACCTTTCGCGCCACCGGGCATCACGGCCTATCTCGAGGCCGGCGGCACGCTCGAGAACGCGCAAGCCATGGCCGCGCACGAAAGCCCGCGCACCACCAAGCTCTATGATCGCACGGGCGACGAAATCACGCTCGATGAGGTCGAGCGGATCACGATTTAGCAGATAAAACTAACCTTTGGGGTGAGCCGGCTGGACAGGATCGCACGGCATTTTCGGCCGCGTACGCCTAGCTCGAACCCATCCGCTTCGCGATCTCCGTTTCGACAGCGGCGAGGCGAGCCTCGGCTTCAGCGGTCGGCTTGTAAGCGCGACGAAGGCTGGCGACTTTTTGCGCAGCCTCTTCTTCCACGCCGGGCTATCGCCCAGGATCTGAGCGACAAGAACCTGGACGTCCACCCAATCGGGATTCCGAGACGCCAACCCTTCGGCGATTTCAAAAGCCATGCGATGCTCCTTCTTCAGAAGAAAGCACATTGCGAGATGACGCGACGCTTGATCGTGGCCAGCGGCTACGATCGATCCGTTGCAGCAATTTTCCATAAGGGCGGCATGTACGGGTGTTTATTGCCGCCGTCGAGGTCAAGGGCAACAAGGACGCAAACCCCGACATAGTCGTTGGTCTGGATGAGTTGCTTCAACGTCGTCGCCTTCGACTTTTTGTTGTCGTCCTTCAGAAGGAAGGCATAGCGTTTCGATTTGGGTCTGAAGCGCGATGTAGTTGCTTTGGAATGGTTGGGAAAACGAGCCAACGCCCGGGCCGGTGAGAATGCTCGCAAAGGCGAGCAGGCAAACCAGCCGCTCAGGCACTGACATAGCAGCTGTCAGTGATCCACGAGGCCGCCGTAGCCGGCCCTCGTCATGCCCCCTATGATTGATACGAAAACCCTTCGGCCTTCACGAACGTCTTGAAGCGCGCGATTGCGGCCTGAAGACGGATAGGCCAGTTCGGGGAATGGGCGCGGGCTTCCAGAAATTCATGCACGGACGCGTGCGGAGCGCTGCCGATCTCGCCGAGCGCATAGCAGATCAGCCATTGCCAGAACACCGAAGCATTCCGGCCGTAACGGACGAGGGCTTCGGCAAGCGGGTAAGGCCAACCCTTGCGGCATGAGAGAACGAGGTCAAGGACGCCCTTGAAATCGTAATCCGAAAGTTCGTCGGATAGCGTCGAGGAAATGAATTGATGCGCTTTCCGAATTCGAGCCGCGACAACCGTTCTCTCGTGCCGAACCTTTCGACTTCCTCGACTGTCTCAACGGCCTGCGAACCTGCAAAGGCTTGCCAGAAAAATTGGCGCGCGTCCCCCTTCTGGTCATCATCGCCATCGAGCCATCGCGTCAGGTTCCTGCGGTACGCTTCTTCGTCATTGATCGGGGGGCGCTGGCGGAGCGGGAGAGCTGGTGATCTTGTTGCCCGTATAGGGCACGGCAGCCGGCGTGCGGCTCGTGCTCACTCCGTACAAGCGCCGGCCATCGGCGGCATACATCCGCAAATAGAGGATGCTGTGGCACGTCTTGGTGAAGGCGGCAACGACGCGCTCGTAGAAGTGATGTCCTCGGCCGGATCATAGGCTTTGAGGTCCGTAAGGAGAGATGAGACGGTATGGGCATCGTCGATTTCGAGATGGGCACCGATACTGTCACGAATGGCCCGCGCTGTTTGGAGCTCGACATGAAAGTTTGAGGCGGCAATGAAGGTGTCGATCGGGGCCGACGACTGACCTTTGGCGCTGATGAGCTTTTCTAGCCTGTCCATCGCTTGGAGTGCGCCGGGTGAGACGGGACGCGTTACAAGGCAATCGCAAAAGCTTACGAGGTCGGTGATAATACGTGCTCTGAGGATGCGAGCGATCCGGAGATGGACGGCGAGCTTGTCGAGAAGGTCGCGCTGCATGGCGATCCATCGGCGGATCAACGCGAGTTGTCCCGCACGCGCATGCACGGGCGTCGTGTTCAAGACCGCGGCTGTGTGGTTTCGCGTCATGGCGAGCGGATCGGTTCCCATTTCGACCCAGTTGCCGCGATCGATGGCCCGCTGAAACTGACGAAGGCTCTCAAGGATGGCTGGGTCGATCAGTTCTGGCGGCTCGGCATAGGCGACGTATCCCGGCAAGTTAAGGGGCGCGAGGCTCCGGTAAATCTCCTGCGCGCCATCCACAAAGAAGCTGATCTTGACGATCTCGATGTCGTTCCATAGCTCGATGCGCTTGCCGAAGTCGAAGTCCTGAACATGGGCGCCGAGCCGATTTCTTGCAACCTTGAAGTATTCCTCGAAGGCGGACGCGTAGGCTTCTTTAGCATTGTGAAAGTTGCACGTGTCATAGCCCGCGTCGTTGAGTGGCCTGCGGAGGCCCCGCGCATGCTCGATGAAATTCTCCGCCCTAATGAGAATGTGGCGAGCAAGCGTGCGCGCGATGAACGGATCAGACAGATGCATCGTGAGGTGAAACGCAACTTGTATTTCCTCAACGATGAATTTCAGCTTCTCCAACCGCATGGGAATCATGGCGTAAGCAGCCAACCAGCGCTCGGTTGCCTCGATGAGCTGACGCGGCCGGGACCGTCTGGAAGCCTATAAGGTCACTCATGGCAAGGACGTTATCATGCGTGAGGTTAGCCCGCGAAAAGGGGAGGTGCCCGCGCACATTAGGTGGTTTTTCCCTGCTCCTCCGGAGGCAACTCCACGGTGACCCCGTACATCCGCACACGGCGCGCATTGATGGTAGATTCACGAGCGATTTGTCGAAGCGCTTCGGATGCTGTGGCCACAATCCGCTTCACGGGCTCAGAAGAATTGCTGAATTTTCCGAACTGCAGCGTTGTGTATCGCGCTCTTAAGCTCGCTTCCGCGAAGTCGTTTAAATAGCTCGACGTAGTCGCTGACAGACGCCGAGGCCAAGAACTCCAAATCCTCCTCGTCCCACCCTTGGTTCTTGCCGATCCTTGAAAGCGTCTGAGCGAGGTCCTGGTTCTTCGGAGCGCTGGCACGCCGGCCAGCGAAAGCCGCCCTCAATTCCGGCTCGGAAATATCGGAGCCGAATGGATGGGCGTTCAGGTCGAAGAATGCTGCTTTTTCGTGTCTGTTCGCCATATAAAAATCCAGCAGCTGCTGCGCTTGTTCGGGCCAACCCAGCTCTTTGAAGATTTTGAGAGTTCCATTTAGGTTCACCGGCGAAATCGTCTCCACGCTGGTACGGAATGCTCCATAAAGTGCATCCAAAACAGCATCAGCATTGTCATCGAAAAAGTCATGATACAGCGCCCATGCTTGACTGAACGAGTTGTCTAGCTTCTCATGTTTGAACTTCTTGTCGAGGACGGCGGCTTCACGGAGGAGCGCCGTCGGCTCGAATGCACCCCGCTTGACCCCGTCGAGAAGGACCAGATCGAACTCGTCCACGTGCTGGAAGTCATAGTCCATCAGCAACGATCGCCATGACTTCTCGGCATCGCTGGCAGGTTCATTGCCATGAATGCCACGAACCAAGTCTCTGAACAGGTTGAAGGATGTGATGAAGTCGAGCGGAGGAGCGTTGTCAGGTTGATAGACCGACCACGCGAAGAGTGTAGTCGATTGAAGCGCTCGCCTGAGGACTCCTTCCTCAAACTGAGATAGCAGCGTTTCCAAGCGCTCCGCCAGGCGACCAATCTTGGCCATCACTCGGATGTTAACGATGCCTAGCGTCTCGCAATGGCGTCTCAGCCGTTGTGAGTTTTCGTTCCCAGCATAAAAGGCGATTGCGGCCGCCTCTGCTGGTGACGGGCTGAACTCAAGCGTTATGTCCGCGACTTTTTCGAGCTGGGTCCGAAAATCCTGGCCCGCAACTTCTTCGAGCGCCTCTTGGTTGAGAAGCATGACAACCTTGCAGCGTCGCTGCTCTTTGAGGAAGGTGATCAGTCCAAGGACATCTTTAGCCGCCAAGCCCTTGCCCGCACGCTCAAGATCGTCAAAACAGATTATTTGCTCCCTGACAAACAGGAAGAATGACCTGTTTGCATTGGAGAGATAACTGTTCAAAGCCGGGATCACTTTGAGAAAGGATACAGAGCGTCGCCCTGCTTCTTCGATTCTGTTCAACGATGTGGTGATCGTCTCGACGTCGATATCGCCGGCGATTCTGTCGATCGGTACCGTACTCTCAAATAGCGCATATCTAACGTCGTCGAGCGAGTTCTGCCCGAATAGAGACACGTAGGCGTATCGCTTTAGAGCAACCTTACCCTGCCCGCCCGCAGCCTGCAGGCTCTCCTGCCAAGCGTAGGTCTTGCCAACACCCCACTTGCCAGTGACGCAGAGAACCTCAGCCTTCGCGGAGGCGAGGAAGCGCTTGATCTCTTCGCGCGCGAGTGCCGTAGTCATAGACTGATGGTCCGCACGCGTTTCCCCTGGTGTTTCTGACGCCTTGAATCGCCCTTCCCTTCGGTTGCGCATGATACAGGACGTTATCATTCTCAAGATTGAGGGAAGGGGCTTGCGCGGAAGAGCCGCCCCAAGCGCCGCCCGTACCTACCAGGCGCGCCCCATGTTGACGCCCCTTATTGTCAGCCGCACCCGCTCCTTGTTGGCATCCGCGTCGGTGATTTCGATTGTTGCGTTCATCATGCCGAACTTTTGCGCCGGCACTCCACGGATGAGAATCGTTGCGGCGACAGGCAGGGCAGCCTGTGCTGGAATAGAATGCCCAGATACCCAGGCTGTCCCATGCATTCGGCTGCCGACAGCCTGCATAGTAAGCAGTCCGGGTAAAACCTCTCCTTTGATGCGCGGCGCGATCAACCTCGCCGCCATTAACTGCAAGGACGAGGCCGTACGGTTCTTCACCATAAAGTGGCCGGACACCTGGGTGACAAAGGAACCGTCAACTTGTTTAGATACGCCCCAAAAGCATTGATGCTCGATGGGCGTCACAATGAATTTGACGCGCGCCTCCAAAGCGGCTTTCCGGGCGCGCCATGCCCGAACCGCCGGCCCTACCGCTCTACTAGCGGCCAGAATCCATGCAACGGTCGTCGCAAACAGAACGCCTGTGTTGATTGACGGCGAGACCGCTCCCGAAAGTCAGGAACAGCGAGCAAGACGGTCAAGGACAACGCTATGCTGACAAAGAGCCACAGAGGCCAATCCTTAATGGTCTCAGCGGCCTTAACCCACGCGCCCGCCGCGCTCGCCGGATCCACCGCTACTTCTGCCTTCCAGCCTTTTGCCCGCCGCCGTCTGTCCGATCGGTTCGCGTTCGCATCCGATTGACGACTTGCTCCGCCGCCGCAACCTCACCGGGCTTCCGCCCCCTTTCGACAGCCGAATAGTAGCCTTGGCTGACTTTGAACTTCGCCGCCACTTCCTCTTGGGTCAGGCGCTTCTGCAAACGCAGCGCGCGCAAATCATCCGCTCGCTTATTCATCGGAACTCTCCGTCTAAAATATCGATCTAAGTGATCACGAAATGCAAAATATTATGAAATGCTGGGAAATGCAACTCGCCCACGGTGCTACCCCGCTCTCCGCGAGGCCAGGGCCATGAAGGGATCTTCGCCAGCGTCTGCTCGTCGAGCGCGCGCTGGCGAGCCAGGAAAAGACGTTCGGCCGGATCTTCCTGATAAAATCTGTTATCAAGAGTAAAAACTTCCGGGTAGGGGGCCAAGGCCGCAAGGGGCCGATCGTGACCGTTGACCGAACGGCAGGAACGGGCGGATCGTCTGCCAAGTTGCGTCAGGTTGATGTCCTGACGGGTCAGGGCAAGTCGATCGCCGAGGCGGTGAAGACGATCTCGGTGACGGAGACGACTTACTTCCGCTGGCGGGCGGAGTATGGCGGTCTGAAGAGCGACTAGGTGAGGCGTCTGAAGGATTTGGAACTGGAGAATACGCGGCTCCGGCGAGCGGTGTCGGACCTCACCTTGGACAAGCTGATCCTGACGGAGGCCGCCCGGGGAAACTTCTAAGCCCCGCCCGTCGCCGGGCCTGCGTTGACAGGATCAAGGCCGAGCTGAGGGTGTCGGAGCGTCGCGCGTGCGCGGTGCTCCGGCAACCCCGGTCCACCCAGCGCAAGCCCGCCCGCGGCCGCGATGACGAGTTGGCGTTGACCGCCGACATCGTCGAGCTGGCCAAGGCTTACGGCCGCTACGGCTACCGGCGGATCCGGCCGCAATATCTGCGCGCCGGCGCCCGTCCCGATCCGTACCACGCCGCGCGATGACGAAAATTCCGCCCCCGGCGGACAAAGGAGTTTTTCAGCGACAGTCGCTTTGCACTAAAGGAATGGGCGGCGTCGCGGGGCTGACGTCACGCGCGGGGGTCAATCGCAATGTCTAATTTCTTGTCGGAGCTCCCTCTCTGGGCACTCATTCTTGCCGTGGTCGTGATCCCGACGGGCGTCGCGATCGGATTCCAGATTTTCATCCGGCGCTCGGTCGGAGCCGACAAGCTCGCCCTCAATAACGAGGTCGCCGGGTTCATTTTCGCGATCATCGGCGTGGTTTACGCGGTGCTGCTCGCCTTTGTCGTCATTGCGGTCTGGGACAAATTCAGCGAGGGCCAGACCTCGGTCGCAAAGGAATCCGCCGCCGCCGCCGCGTTGTTCTATTACTCCGAGGGGCCGGAGCCGGAAGCCGCCCGGCTGCGCGAAAGCCTTGTTCGATATCTCAAGCTGGTTATCGAAAGCGACTGGCCGGCCATGGCGACCGATATTGAGGACACCAAGACAACCGACGGGTTAGGTGACCTCTACCGCGCCGCCATGGCGCTCAATCGCGCAGGGACCCGCAGCGTTCCCGACATGAACGAGGTCTTTGCCCAAATTGACAATCTGACCTTGGCCCGCCGCATGCGCCTTCATTTGTCGACCGGACTCGTACCTGAGATCATTTGGATCACGCTCTTCGCGGGCGCCGGTCTCACCGTCTGCTTCGCCCTGTTTTTCGGCAGCCCCAATGCGCCCGCGCACCTCGCGATGACGGCGATCCTGTCCATCGTTCTCGCGTCCGGCCTGATCGTCATCATCACGCTCGACCATCCGTTCAGCGGTCCTGTGCACATAGCGCCGGAAGCCATCGACCGCGTGCTCGCCATTGCGGAACGGAGATAGCGTGCTGCTCGCAGCCAGCTGTCTAATAGCGGTCGAGCGGATCGAAGTCGGCAACCTCGCCTGGCCGGCTCGGCGGTAGCTCGGGCAAGGGCGGCAAAGTGCCGAATGGCGATAACAGCACGACGCCGCTAACCCCGCCAATCGGCAAGCGGTCGAGAAAGATGCGGATCAAGCGGCTCGGCGGGCCAGACGTAATCGCCGTTGAACGCGATATGCTCCCAACCGAGCGGCGCGACGTGAGCGAAGCTGGGAGTTGGCGCAGGAGCGCCGGGGTTACCTGTACAATCCCGATCCGCGAATTCGCCAAGCCCCTGTCGAGGGCGCGGAGCAACCGCGCCAAGGCCAACGTCCTTCTCGCTGACCAGACTGAGACACCGCGCAACTCAAATGCATCGTGCAGCTGCTTGGCGACTCCCTGCCGGTCGCCCCATCCATGGGGTCATCGTGGACTCTTCCCGAAAGAGCACGCTAAGCCGCATCGAGGAACTCGGCGCGCGGATTTCGTAGGGGCCGGAAAGCATTTCCAAGCGGCTCGGCGGGCCAGACGTAATCGCCGTTGAACGCGATATGCTCCCAACCGAGCGGCGCGACGTGAGCGAGAAGATCGTCGGGAATGATTTCGCCACGCGAGCGCAGCTCATCGACGGCGCGGCCGAGATAGACGGTGTTCCAAAGGATGATTGCGGCGACGGCGAGATTGAGGCCAGAGGCGCGGTAGCGCTGGTTCTCGAAGGTCCGGTCGCGGATTTCGCCGAGACGATGAAAGAACACGGCGCGCGCGAGCGCATTGCGAGCCTCGCCCTTGTTGAGCCCGGCGTTGGTTCGCCGGCGCAGGGCGGGGTCGCTGATCCAGTCGAGCGTCAACAGAGTGCGCTCCAGACGGCCGATTTCGCGTAGCGTTTTGGCGAGCGCGTTCTGTCGAGGATAGGCGGCGAGGCGGCGCAGGATCGCCGAAGGCGCAACCGTTCCCGCTTTGATCGAAGCGGCCAAGCGCAGGATTTCATCCCAGTTCTCGCCGACGACGCGCAAATCCAGTCCGCCCCCGATCACGGGATCGAGCGCTTTGTAAGCGCCGCGCGCGCCGGCGATATAGAGCCTCCGGTCGGCGAGATCGCGAATGCGCGGCGCGAAGCGGAATCCCAGCAGGTGGCAGAGGCCGAATACGTGATCGATCGCGCCAGCGGTGTCGGTGTAATGCTCGCGGATGTCGATCGCGCTTTCGTGGTGCATCAATCCGTCGAGAACGTGCGCGGCTTCACTGGCGTTCGCGGCGATGACCTTGGAATAGAACGGCGCGTAGCGATCGGAAACGTGAGTGTAGAATTTCACGCCCGGCTCCGATCCGTATTTGGCGTTGTAGTCGGCGCGGGCCTCGCCATGTCCGCCGGCGCGGAAAAACTGGCCGTCGGACGACGATGTGTCGCCGTCGCCCCATATCCTGGAGAAGGGGTGGGCATGAATGGCGTCGACGAGACAGGCGAGCGCGGCCTGATAGGTCTCATCGCGCACATGCCATTCGGCGACCCATAACAGCCGGGAATGGCTGAAAGTCCCGGAACTGCGGGCCATGCGCGTCAGGCCGAGATTGGTGGCGTCGGCGAGTACAGTGGTCATCAAAGCTCGCGCATCGTCCGGCGGCGCGCCCGTGCGCAGATGCGCGAAGCTGTCGGCGAAGCCCGTCCAGCCGTGGATTTCCGCGAAAAGCTCGGTGACGCGCAGACGCGGCAACATCGCGTAGAGCCGACGGATGACCGCGTCGGCCGCCTCGTTCTCATTCTTGCGAATAGGGCTGATCGACAGGCCATCCTCGGTGAGCGAGGCCTCTGGCAGCTCGCCTGCGGCGGCAAGCGCATCGACCTCGCGAAGGCGGGTTTCCAGACGTTTGGTTTTTTCATCGCGCCAATCCTCGAAACGATCGGCGACGGCGAGACCCAATTCGCCGATTTTCCGGCGGTTCTCGAAAGCGTCGCGAGGCAGTAGAAAGTCGTCGAAAGCGCGAAACGCACGGCTGCCTTCGACCCAGACGTCGCCCGATTGCAGCCGTTCGCGCAACGCCATCATGACCGCGACTTCATAGGCTCTGCGATCGATCCCGACCTCGGTTTTGACGACCTTGCGCCATACCGGTCTCAGGAAAGATGTCGGTGGATGCGGCGGGAGTTTCTTCGCGCCGATCGCATGAAGCTCGCGCACCAGGTCAAGCGCGGCGAGCAACGGATCATTGTCTCTCCATGATCGAAAGGCGAAAGCCCCGAGGATGATCGGCGACATGCGCCGCACGCTCGCATACCGCTCGACGACCTCGCCGAGATTGTCCGGTCGCGTCTCGGCGACGACCGCTTCGGCCTCGGAAACCAGGATTTTGAGACGTTCCCAGCCGAGCGCCCGTTCGACGGCGGCGACCTGGTCTTCGTTCTTCGCCTTGGCGGCGAGCATGGCCTTGGCCATGCCGAGCAAGGCCCGCGCCGAGGCGTCGAGCGTCCTCGCACGATCGACCACGTTGTCTTTGTAGGCGCGGTCGGCGCGGCGGAAGACAGCGCCTAGCATCTTGTCGAACATGGCGAGCGCGGCGTCGGTGAGAATGGCCTCCATCTCACGCGCGAACACCGCCAGTGTCGCGAGACGGCGGGCTGTGTCGAAACGCGAGATGTCGCGGGGAACGAGGATGGCGAGTTCGCGGGCGATTGCCGCGTACCGCGCGCGGTGAATGCGCTTCTCGCGATCCGCTCCGACGCCGCGTTTTCGCACCGCTTGCAACCGCTCGACGAGGGCGACGAGATTTCTTTGGCGCGGCGCTTCTGGCCAATCCCGCAACCACGCGAGCGGCGTGCGGTCTTCGTCGTCGGTGACGACGAGCATGGCCTCCAATCCTGCGATCGTCTGTGGCGATAGGCCTTCGACGAGGTTCCTGTGAGCGCGTTTGCGGGCGAGCGCGCGCGCCGCCAGGGCGAGACGCTCCAGTTCCCATGGCGATGGCAACAGGATGTAATGCTCGCGCAAATATCCGACCATGGCCGCAACGATTGTGACGCCGCGATCCGTTCCGACCGCTTCACTCATCGCGACGGAAAGAAGAGGCCGCACGTCATGGCTGCGGGAAAGCCTGACATTCAAGCTGATTTGCAATTCGGCGATATGCTCGCGTCGGGTTTGAGCGCGGCCCGCATAGTCGCGAAAGTCTCCTGGATGAGCGTCAATCTGCCCGGCGATGAAAGTCAGCATGTCTTCGGGCGGAGCCTCGTCGACGCGCATGATCCGACCCGGATGGCGAAAGTATGCGAGCTGAATCGCGAACCCAATCCGATTGGCGGCGCGCCGCCGTTGGCGAATCAGCGCTAAGTCCTCGGGCGAAAACGTGTAGCGGCGGACGATCGCGGCCGGGTCCGTCGGCGGATCAAACAGCGCCGCGCGCGACTGCGGCGAGAGGATTTCGTGCTTTTTCATGCCGCGCCTTTGTTCGTGCTCGTGACCGCCTTTCGATCATTTGCCGGCCGACTCTGCACGTGTCCGTCAACACCTTTGACGACGGGTTTCGGGACAAGTAGATTATCGGACGGATTTCCGGACAAAAGGACGCGGGATGGCGGCTATCGGCTATGCGAGAGTGTCGACGACCGACCAGGACTTGGCCTTGCAGCTAGACGCCCTTTCCAAAGCCGGCTGCGCGCGCGTGTTCGAGGACAAAGCGTCCGGAGCCAAAGCCGACCGCCCTGGACTGAAAGCTGCGCTGAGCTTCGTGCGAAACGGCGATATCCTGACGGTGTGGAAGCTCGATCGGCTCGGCCGTTCGTTGCCGCACTTGATCGAGACGGTGAACGGCCTGGAAGCGCGCGGCGTCAGCTTCCGCTCTCTGACAGAAGCGATCGACACCACGACGCCAGGCGGACGGCTCATCTTTCACATTTTCGGCGCGCTCGGACAGTTCGAGCGCGACCTCATCCGCGAACGAACTCGCGCCGGCCTCGATGCGGCGATGGCCCGCGGTCGCCGGGGCGGGCGCAAACCCGTCGTGACTGACGAAAAGCTCCGGCGCGCTCAAACGCTTGTCGCCCAGGGTCTTACGGTTCGCGAAGCTGCGGCTCGCATCAAAGTCGGCAAGACAGCGCTCTACGCCGCGCTCGCTCAGACAGTCTCGGAACATATCGAAGGCTTGCCTTGACGCCTTCCTATCCCTTCAGCCTCTCGTAGGAACGCAAATGTCCCATGCAATTATTCGCGGTAAATCTGGACGGCGTCACGAAGTCGATTTCGAGAGCTGCGCGTTGCGTGTCGAAGTTTATGCCAGCGACGAGACCATTGAGATATTCGTCGAGGCCGACACCGCCGAATTGCCCGAAGAACGGCGGCGGTTCGCGCTGATCAACATCCCTCGCCACCTGTTCAGCCAGGCGACCGCCGAGACCGCCAAACGAAAAAATCAGCGGCTTCGGTAGCGGAAACCCATGCCCGATCGCAGACACACCCTTAGCGTGCTCTTTCGGGAAGATTCCACGTTGACCCCTCCATGGCAGAGAAAGACATCCCGAAGGTCAGGCAGGAACGCCCGCTTCTCGACGCTTTCGCGGACCGGCGTGAGCGCCCGCACTTCTGCAGGCGTGTACAACACGGACGAACCGACTCGCGACCAGCGTGCCCTTCCGCTTCTGCCGGACCCGCCGCCGCTACTTCGCCCGCCCCACTATGACAAGGCTGAGCAGCCGCTAGGCCAAGCTGACGATCTTGTTTCGTCCGACGTGATCGCCTTGTGGAGCTTGCCAGTCCTGTTACGGATCGGCTTCCCAATACAACACAATATTGTTAATGTTGATAAGTCTGTGGATGCGGAAGAAGTCCGCTCGATATGTCAAGTGCTTGCACGGGTGCGATGAGGATAACGGGGAAAACCCATTCCCGACCTGACACGGGGCTTCTCTACCCGACGGCAATCTCTATCCTACTAATCGGACACAACAGCGTCTGATGGATGATGTGTTGATTTCCACTGAGAGCTGACCCGGGCAGCACGGGTTTTTCCACCGAGAACTGACCCATGTTCGAACCTCGCCCCCTTGACCTACGCGGGGGGCATCGGAGTGATCGACATGGAGTTATTGAGCGTCATCCGACGTTGGCATTATCGAGATCATTTCTCGATCCGAGAGATATCTCGACGCACTGGGCTGTCGAGGAACACGGTCCGCAAGTACCTGCGTTCGGACAGCGTCGAACCGAAGTTTGCCGTCCCAGATCGGCCGAGCAGGCTGGACCCACACGCCGACAAGCTGTCGCAGATGCTGCGGCAGGAGGCGGGGAAGTCGCGAAAGCAGAAGCGGACCGTCAAGCAATTGCACGCTGATCTAGCCGCCCTCGGCTACGACGGCTCGTACAATCGCGTGGCGGCTTTCGCGCGCGACTGGAAGGCAGCCCGGCAGCGAGAGCAGAAGACGACTGGCCGTGGCGTGTTCGTGCCGCTGGCATTCCTGCCTGGCGAGGCATTCCAGTTCGATTGGTCAGAGGATTGGGCGGTCATTGCCGGCGAGCGGACCAAATTGCAGGTCGCTCACTTCAAGCTCTCCTATAGCCGCGTCTTCATTCTCCGCGCCTACCCGCAGCAGACCCACGAGATGCTGTTCGACTCGCATAATCACGCCTTCCGCGTGCTGGGCGGCGTGCCGCGGCGCGGCATCTACGACAATATGCGAACCGCCGTCGACAAGATCGGGCGTGGGAAGGAACGCCAGGTCAACGCGCGGTTCTCGGCGATGGTCAGCCACTTTCTGTTCGAAGCCGACTTCTGCAACCCGGCCTCCGGGTGGGAGAAAGGGCAGATCGAGAAGAACGTCCAGGATGCTCGCCATCGGCTCTGGCAGCCGGCGCCCAGCTTCCCCTCCTTGGCGGCGCTAAACGACTGGCTGGAGACGCGCTGCCGGGAGCTTTGGGCGCAGACCCCACACGGGTCGCATCCTGGCATGATCTCTGACGCCTGGTCTGAAGAAGCCCAACATCTGATGCCGCTTCCCAGGCTATTCGACGGTTTTGTCGAATACGCCAAGCGCGTCTCGCCGACGTGCCTGATCCATCTGGACCGCAATCGCTATAGCGTGCCGGCGTCCTTCGCCAATCGCCCGGTCAGCGTGCGGGTCTATCCCGAGCGGATTGTCGTCGCCGCCGAGGGGCAGATCATCTGCGAACACCGCCGAGTCTTTGCCCGCTCTCACGAACGAACGAGTACGACGACCGTTTTCGATTGGCGGCACTATCTGGCGGTCATTCAACGCAAACCAGGCGCACTCCGCAACGGCGCGCCGTTCGCCGAACTCCCGCCCGCCTTCCGAACTCTGCAGCAGCGCATGCTCAAGACGCCCGGCGGCGACCGCGAGATGGTCGAGATTCTGGCTCTCGTCCTCCAGCACGACGAGCAGGCCGTGCTCACTGCCGTCGAACTCGCATTGGAGGCAGGCGCCCCAACCAAGACGCATATCCTGAACGTGCTGCACCGATTGATCGACGGCAAGCCGATCGACCCACCAGCCGTAAAGCCGCCCAATGCTTTGACGCTCACCACCGAGCCGCAGGCCAACGTCGAACGCTACGATGCACTGCGCAAAGTCCGGGAGGCGCGCCATGCGTCATAATCCCGCCGCTGGCGCGATCACCATCATGCTACGCAGCCTCAAAATGCATGGCATGGCTCAGGCGGTCGGCGAGTTGACCGAGCAAGGCTCCCCGGCCTTCGAAGCCGCTTTGCCGATCCTGTCGCAGCTTCTGAAAGCGGAGACGGCCGACAGAGAGGTCAGATCAACGGCCTACCAGCTCAAGGCGGCGCGCTTTCCGACGTATCGCGACCTCGCCGGGTTCGACTTCGCCAGCAGCGAGGTCAACGAGGCGCTCGTACGACAACTCCATCGTTGCGAGTTCCTGGAAGATACTCACAATGTCGTCCTGGTCGGCGGCCCCGGCACGGGTAAGACGCATCTCGCTACGGCGATCGGCGTCCAGGCCATCGAGCATCACCGCAAGCGCGTCCGGTTCTTCTCCACGGTCGAACTCGTCAACGCTCTCGAACAAGAGAAGCTTCAGGGCAAACCCGGCCAGATCGCGGCGCGGCTCACCCATTCCGATCTCGTCATCCTCGACGAACTCGGCTACCTGCCGTTCAGCGCCTCCGGCGGGGCATTGCTCTTCCATCTGCTGAGCAAGCTCTACGAGCGCACCAGCGTCATCATCACGACCAATCTCAGCTTCGGCGAGTGGGCCACCGTGTTCGGCGACCCGAAGATGACGACCGCGCTGCTCGATCGTCTTACCTACCGCTGCCACATCCTCGAAACCGGAAACGACAGCTTCCGCTTCAAAAACAGCTCGGCGAATGCCGCCAAACCCGCAAAGGAGAAATCTCGGAACTTGACGAACGCCTGAACCCGAAACCATCATCAAGCCGGGTCAGTTCTCAATGGAAACCCCGGGTCAAATCTCAGCGGAAATCGACACGCAGTGTGCAGATTCCCTAATTCGCTAAACATCTACCCTCAATCCCAAGCCATTTTTGCGGCTGCCACTGTTGCGACCAAGCCACAGGTGTCGGTTGGATGCAACCCCGACGCGAGGCCCTAGCTGCGCAACCTGATACTTGATTCCCTCGAGGGCAGTGTCAGACGAATTTTCTGGGCCTCCCCCGGCTGTGGTAGCTTCGAGCTATGAGCAACCCGTTCAAATATTTCAACAGCTCACCCGAAGTGATCCGCCTGGTCGTGATGATGTACGTCAGATGCCCGCTGTCACTGCGTAACGTCGAGGATCTCCTGGCCGAGCGGGGGATCGACATCAGCCATGAGACGATCCGATTTTGGGTGGAACCGGTTCGGCCCGATGTTCGCCGCCGAGATCCGAAAGAGACGGGTCGCGCACATGCGCGGCTTCACCCAGTGGCGGTGGCATTTGGATGAGGTCTTCGTGAAGATCAACGGCAAGCTCTGCTACCTCTGGCGGGCTGTCGATCACGAAGGCGAGGTCTTGGAAACGGTGGTCACCGCGAAGAGGGACAAGGCTGCGGCGCTGAAGTTTTTGAAGCTCATCATGAAGAAATATGGCCGGCCGCGGAGCGTCGTCACCGACGGACTTTGCTCCTATCCCGCGGCGATGAAAGAGATCGGCAACGCCGGCTGCCACGAGGTTGGTCGTCGGCTCAACAATCGCGCGGAGAATTCGCATCAGCCGTTTCGACGACGAGAGCGAGCCATGCAGCGGTTCCGCAGCACGAAGACGTTGCAAAAATTCACCTCCGTTCACGCTCAGGTTCACAACCATTTCAATCAGGAACGTCATCTCGTCGCCCGCGAAATCTACAAAGAGACGCTCGGCCGCGCTGGCCGAATGGCGCACAGTCATGGCCTGATCCTCACTCGGAATCCGTCTTGTGGCGCCAAACGCCAGGCGCAATCGGTCCCAAGTTTGTCTGACAAGGCTGCCCCCTCGCTCGTTTGTCTTCCGGCGACGAGGTGATCCATCCCATCCGAACCGCCCGAGTGTCGAGGTTTGAAAAACAAGACCGTTCGACATCGAGTGCGGTGGGTACATGGCAACAGCAACCTTGGAAACGGAATTTGCGGCCAGAGACTTTCGGCGAGACGCGTCAGGAATCGCCCTGAGAATCGCCGGACCGCTCGCGGAGACCGATTCTTAGCGCGGCAAGCTACGGAAATTTCGTGCTATTCTGCGGGCTAGGAAATCACGTCGATTTGCGCGGACTTCCTGGTGGAGCTGAGGGGATTCAAACTCGCGAACCATCGGCGATGTGTTCGCGAAGGTGAGGCATCTTACTGTCGGACATAAGCGGGCGCGGCTCGAGTCTTCCGGTACCGACAGGACCAGCGGATTATTCAAACTCAACCTTGCCGATTCGTCGAAGAAAGGACTGGCTTTCCGTTCGAAAGAGAGCGTGAATGCCGTGGTAAGCGGCCGACCCTGCCGCCGACGAACTCTCTGCCCCGGCGACCGCGTCGACCCGGGGCTCGCGTCAGTGAGGGGCCGGAATTGGTCCGGCCCTTCGTGACTCGGAGGGTATCGAAGATGTCATCCAAAATTAGCGTTAGGCAAGAGCAGCTGCTGAGCGTAGCGGCGAAGCGCGAGGATCGCCTCCTGCCGATTCCACCGCACCTGAAGGGCGGCGCGGCGCAAAAGGTTGCGGCGAAGCTCGTCGCCGCGGGTTTGGCCAAAGAAGTCAAAGCGAAGGCTGGTGCGCCCATTTGGCGTGGAGACACTGAGACAGAACAGGCGTATGCGCTAAAGCTAACGGGTCTCGGCGCAAGGGCGGTCGCGGCCGACGCCAAGAATGTGTCGGAATCGGTTGACCGCGCAGCGAGCGACACATCGCCGGGCGATCGACCTGGGCGTCCCGCATCGCGCGCCCGTTCCGACGCTCAGGCGTCAGTCGAGAACGCGGTCGAGGAGCGTCGAGCGAATGAGGGCCTCGCCGGCGCAAGCGAACCTTTCCACCGTGCGCCCCGGCCTGGCTCGAAGCTCGATCGAATCCTCGGGACGCTGTCGACCGACAAGGGCGCGACGCTCGACGAACTGACTCGCGCCACCGGTTGGCTGCCTCACACGGCCCGCGCTGCGCTCACAGGCCTGCGCAAGCGCGGCTACGACGTGCGTCTCGTTCGCGGGGGCAGGGAGACCGCTTCCGTCTATCGCCTGACGGCGCCAGCCGCCGGGAGAGCGCGGTGACGACCAATGGCGCTAAAGCCAAAGCGGCGCCGCAAGGGCGGCCGAGCACACTTTCGGCCGCTCGCGCTCGCCTCCAAGCCTTGTCTTCGACGGCGAGGCAGCCGCCCGAAGCGGATTCGCAGTCGCCGCGGGAGCTAATGGCTTCGCCGCCGACTCGCGATCGCGAGTCAGGCGGCGACGTCGCCGATCGGCTGGCGGGACTTGAGACCCTAGACCTTAGGGCCATGCGACAGGAATGGCGGCGGCTTTATCGGGCCGAGCCGCCGCGATTGAGTCGCGACCTTATGACGCGAGCGCTCGCTTATCGCATTCAGGAAATCGCCTTCGGCGGTCTGTCGAAAGCGGCATTACGACGTGTGGCGAGCCTCGCCGCCGAGTTCGAGAGCGATGGGCGGATCGCAACTCAATCGCAACCGCGGATCAGACCGGGAGCGCGCCTGGTCCGCGAGTGGCATGGCCGAACCTATTCGGTGGTTGCGACCGAAGAGGGTTTCCAGTTCCAGGGGAAAGTCTATCGATCGCTGACCAGCATCGCCCGGGAGATCACCGGTGCGGCCTGGTCCGGACCGCGGTTCTTCGGACTCGCCAAGGCGGTCAATACGTCCGAAGGAACTGATGCTCCGCTCGGCAAGGCCGATATTGATGATTGGGGCGGCAGCGACCCGTCGGAATGCGTGGCGGCGTCCGATGCGTAAGCTGGGGCAGGAGGGCTCCTCGTCCTTTGAGCCCGAGGCAGAGGCGAGAGGGGTAGCGCGTGGGTTGTCTCGCAAGCCGGTCCGGGGGGCATCCACCAGTCCGGTCGGCGGGCGGAAAATCCGCTGCGCGATCTACACTCGCAAGTCTTCGGAAGAGGGGCTTGAACAAGAGTTCAACTCTCTCGACGCCCAGCGAGAAGCGTGCGAGGCCTTCATCAAAAGCCAGAGGCATGAGGGCTGGAGCGTTCTGGCTCAGCTCTATGACGACGGGGGATACTCCGGTGGAACCATGGAGCGCCCGGCGCTCAAGCATCTTCTTGCCGACATCGCGGCGCGGCGGATCGACGCCGTCGTCGTCTACAAGGTCGATCGCCTGACCCGCTCGCTCTCGGACTTCGCCAAGATCGTCGAGGCGTTCGACGCGCAATCGGTGTCATTTGTTTCCGTGACCCAGGCCTTCAACACCACGACCAGCATGGGGCGGCTGACTTTGAACGTGCTGCTGTCGTTCGCCCAGTTCGAGCGGGAGGTCACCGGCGAGCGCATTCGCGACAAGATCGCCGCTTCCAAGAAGAAGGGCTTATGGATGGGCGGCCAGCCGTCGCTCGGCTACGACGTCAAGGAGCGGAAGCTCGTCGTCAACGACGCCGAAGCGGTGACGGTTCGGAGGATCTTTCGCCAATATCTCGAACTGGGATCGGTTCGAGCGCTGAAAGCAACGCTCGACCAAGAAGGCGTCGTCAGCAAGCTGCGTGCGGCTGCCGATGGCAGCCCCTATGGCGGCAAGTCGTTCTCGCGCGGCGCGCTTTATCTGATGCTGCAGAACCGTATCTACCGCGGCGAGATCGTCCACAAGGGCGCCGCCTATCCCGGCGAACACGCTCCGATCGTTGACGAAGACCTCTGGTCGAGCGTCCAGCGCCGTCTCTCAGCCAACAGCGTCGACCGGCGAGATAAGCGAGACGCGGGCACGCCGAATCTTCTGACCGGGATCCTCGTCGACGCGAGCGGTCAACCGATGACGGCGACCCACGCGATCAAAAAAGGCGTCCGATATCGGTACTACGTATCGCGCCGTCTCGTCACCGGGACGAGGGGTGAAGAGGAAAACGACCAAGCGTCAGGCCAGCGCATTCCGGCGGCCAATCTGGAACATCTTGTCGTTCAGCGTCTGCGCTCATTCTTCGCCGATCCGGTCGCCGTTCTCGAATCTCTGCCACATAGTCGGCGCGACGCGCCGTCCCAGAGGTGGGCTAACGCTGCCGCCACAGAAATCGTCCGGGCTCTTGACGATCGGCGCGAGGATGCGTGGAACATAATTTTCCGCCCGATGATCGTGCGGGTCCAAGTGGGCCTCGATCGCATCGATGTCGACCTCAGCGCGGAGCGGCTCGTCGAGCGGCTTCTTCAAACGAGCAACCATGTCTCCCGTCGGCGGGAGAGCAATGTCATGCCGCCTAGGGCTGGAGACGACTCCAATCCAGCGGAGTCCGTCGTTCGGCTCGCCGCGCCAGCCGAGCTCAAACGCACAGGCAAGGAAATGAAGTTCATTGTCGAGGGAGACACAAACGCGCGAACCGCGGACCCTAGCCTGACCCGACTGATCGTCCGCGCGTATGTGCTCGCCAGACGGCTCGCCGAAAACCCGGGCTCGACGCTCGAAGACATCGCATCTCGCGAAAACATGGGCGCGCCCTATGCCGCCCGCCTGATCAGACTGAATCATCTGGCGCCGGATATCGTCGCGACGATCCTCAACGGCAAACAGCCCGCCGATCTCACGGCCAATAGGCTGATGGCCGACACCCGCTTGCCGCTTGACTGGTGCGCCCAACGCGCTGTGCTCGGATTTGCCTGACCTTGATCCTGGCGGCCAATCGACTCGCTCTCCGACAGGCAAGGCGTCGAGATTGGCGGCCACGCAGTCGGAGACGCCCGTACCACCGAAATCCTACTTCGAGACGTCGGCCCTCAAGCCTGTGGGGAATGGCCGAGAAATCATCTCCGTGACCTGAGACAAATATGCATCCGCTGCAAGCCTCGGGAAAGAGGCAAGAATTCGGCAGACCTCAGGTCAATTTCCAATGTGATATCACATACTTATTTCGTGGCGGAGAGAGACGGATTCGAACCAGAGATATCTCTCGCCGTACTGCCTAGCACGCAGTCAGAGACGCCCGTACCACCGAAATGCGACTTCGAGACTCGGGCGTCGAAAACGGTTGAGAATGCCCTGCAAAACGTCTCTGAGGTCGGGCCCCAAAACGCGGCTCCCACAAGCCTCGGGAAAGTGGGCATAAATCGACCCGTCAGGCGTCTAATTAGCATGTTGTATCAATAACTTAACTCGTGGCGGAGGGGGCGGGATTCGAACCCGCGATACGGTTTCCCGCATACACACTTTCCAGGCGTGCGCCTTCAGCCGCTCGGCCACCCCTCCGTCGCGCGCCCCGTCAAGGAACGCGAGCCGAGGGCGATAGCACCAGCCGACGCGCGGGCGCAAGCAGCATGGGACACCGCGAAGCCCCGACAAATAAACGCCAATAAACGTCAGTAAACGCTAATAAGCGCTAGTAAATTTGCTAGCGTTTGCTAGCGTTTATTTTTTCGAATCGAGTCTTTTCAATGGGTTACGAGCGATTCAAATAAAAAATTTCTCCCTCTGTCTTCGGCTGCGAGGCCGATCGTCCAAAACCGCAGTCCATCCCCTCTTTCGATCCCACCTCGCAGGGCCCTTGGTCTGGCGAATGAAAACCCTTATACGCCAAGCTTCCGTTTTACACAAGAAAATGTCGGTTGTTCTGGTCTTATGCTTTCGCGACCGCCCGCCTCGTCAGGCATTTGTACACTTCAAGCGGGGCGCCTTGGGACCTCCGCCGGGTGAGCGTCGCGGACCCCCTCGCGCTCCCGCTCGAGGTCGTCGAAGGTGCTGCACACGAACACGGTGAAGGCGCGGACATCGGGTTTCCCCACGACCCATCGGACGCGATTGACGGCAAGCGCACTCGCTCCGACGTCAAGCACAGTCGTCATTGCGAGCGCACAGAAGCAATCCAGGAGTCACCCGGTCCTTACGGCCCTCTGGATCGCCACGTCCCTCGCTGCTTTCGGTTCTCGCGATGACGGCTCGGTTGCTCGCCTCACCCCCGCCGGGCGCCGAACAGCCCGACGCGGATCGCCTTCTCAAGTTCAAGCACCAGGATCAGGCCGATCGCGGCGAGCGCCACCACGCCCATGTCCGGCCAATCGATCGGCCGCGTGTCGTAAAGCGTTTCGAACAGCGGCAGATAGGTGAACAGGATTTGCAGCACGACGACGGCGGCGATCCCGATCATGAGCGCGCGGGTCAACCGGATGTTGCGAAAGTCGAAGGGCGCGCTGTGCCGGAGCCGGACGCTGAAGAGGTAAGCGATTTCGAGCCCGACCATCGCGTTGACGGCGAAAGTCTGCGCATGTGCGAGCTCTTCGCCGCGATGAAGCGCCCAGATGAAGACGGCGAACACCACCACGCAGAACAGGACCGACACGAGCGCCGTGCGCCACACAAGAAGGCCTGAGAGAAGCGGCGCGCGCGGGTCGCGCGGCGGGCGCTGCATGACGCTAGGCTCCGCCGGATCGAAAGCGAACACGAGCCCGAGCGCAACGCTCGTGACCATATTGACCCACAGGATCTGCGCCGGCGTCATCGGCATGGTGACGCCCAGGAGGACGGCGGCGACGATCGCCATCGCCTGGCCGCCATTGGTCGGAAGCGCCCAGCCGATCACCTTGACCAGATTGTCGTAGACGATGCGGCCCTCGCGCACGGCCGCGGCGATGGTGGCGAAATTGTCGTCGGCCAACACCATTTCCGCCGCTTCCTTGGCGGCCTCCGTGCCCTTGCGGCCCATGGCGACGCCGACATTGGCGCGCTTGAGGGCGGGTGCGTCATTGACGCCATCGCCGGTCATCGACACGACGGCGCCGTCGGCCTGCAACGCCTCGACCAGCCGGAGCTTATGCTCGGGGCTGGTGCGGGCGAAGACGGACGTCGTCGGCAGCGAGCGGCGAAGCGCGGCATCGTCCATCGCATCGATCGCGTGGCCGGTCAGCGCGTCGACCGAGCCCTTGCCCAAGCCCAGCTCGCGCGCGATCGCGGCTCCGGTCGAGGCGTGATCGCCGGTGATCATCTTGACATCGATTCCCGCCGCCTTGCATTCGGCGATCGCCTGAACCGCTTCCGGCCGCGGCGGATCGATCAGGCCGACGAGGCCGAGCAGCGTGAGCCCGCCTTCTTCGACATCGGCGAGTTCGAGGGTCTCGGGCCCATGCGCCGGCTTCGAGGCGAAGGCGATTACGCGCTGGCCCCGAGCCGCGAGCCTGTCGATTGCGGCGCGCCACCGCGAGGCGTCGATCTTTTCGTCGCCTGTCGCGGCAGCTTGGTTCGCGCAGAGCTCGAGCACGCGCTCGGGCGCCCCCTTGACGGTGATGAGACTGTCTGCGCCGACGGGGTTCAGGGTCGCCATGAAGCGATATCGCGAATCGAAGGGGATCTCTTTGAGCCGCGGCGACTCGCGCTTCGTGGCCTCGGAATCCGCGCCTGTCTTGATCGCGAAGGCGATCAGCGCGCCCTCCATCGGATCGCCGTCGACAATCCACTCAGCTCCCGACTGTCTCAACGAGGCGTCGTTGCAAAGGAGAGCCGCGCGGGCAACGCCGCCAAGATCGGGATAAGCGGCGGGGTCGATCGCAGCGCCGCCGCGAAGGAATTCGCCGCGCGGCTCGTAGCCGGTTCCGGTCGTCTCGAACTCGGCCGATGCGGTCAAAACCGCGCCGACCGTCATCTGGTTCAGGGTGAGCGTGCCGGTTTTGTCCGAGCAGATCGTCGACACCGCTCCGAGCGTTTCGACCGCGGGCAGGCTGCGAATGATGGCGTTACGATCCGCCATCCGCTTGACGCCGATGGCGAGCGTGATCGTCATAACCGCGGGCAGACCCTCGGGGATTGCGGATACGGCGACGCCGACCGCGGCCATGAATGCGTGCTCGATTTCGTAGCCGCGCGCCATGAAGGCGAAGACGCAGACGCAGGCGGCGAGCGCCAGAATGACAATGGTCAGACGCTTGGCGAAAACATTCATCTGACGCAGGAGCGGCGTGGTCAGCGTTTCGATGCCCCCGACCATGGCGCTGATGCGCCCAAGCTCGGTTAAGGCGCCCGTCGCGACCACCAGCCCCGCGCCTTGTCCGCTCGCGACCATCGTGCCGGAATAGGCCATCGAGGCGCGGTCGCCGAGCGCTGAATCGGGCGCGACGGGATCGATCGACTTGTCGGATGCGGCGGCTTCGCCGGTCAGCACGGCCTCCTCGATCTTGAGGCTCGTTGCGCGCAAGAGCCTCAAGTCGGCGGGAATGCGGTCGCCGGCTTCGGTCAGCACGACGTCGCCGACCACGAGGCTTTCCGAGGGAACCGTCAGTCGCCGTCCGTCGCGCAAGACCGAGGACTCGCGGGTCAGCATCGCGCGGATGGCCTCGAGCGACTTTTCCGCCCGCCCTTCCTGGATGAACCCGATCGCGCCGTTGATGACGACGACGGCGAAGATCACCACAGCGTCAAGAGCGTGACCCAGAAAGATGGTGACGAGCGCTGAAGCGAGGAGGACGTAGATGAGAAGATTGTTGAACTGGGCGAACACACGCGCGAACAAGGAGCGCGGCTTGCCGGCCGGCAGGCGGTTCGGACCGTCCGCCTCGAGGCGCCTCGCGGCTTCGTCGGCGCTCAATCCTTGAGCGGAGGACTTGAGCCGCTTGAGCGCGGCGTCGGCCGGTTCCGAATGCCAGGGGCGTTCCGTCGTCGGGCTAAGATCCTGCATCGCTAAGTTGAGCCCCTGGGTCTATCGCGCCTGGTTGTGCGCGATTGCCGCGAAAGCGTTAACCTCGTCGCGCTTTTAGCCGGACGAGCTTGCCTTGGTCGACCGTCCACGTCTCGCTGAACACGCGCGCTCCGCGCACGTCGACATAGTCCAACCTCAGCTGATTGTCGCGCAAAGTCATTCTGGCGAAGCCGTTGTAGCCGACGACAAGGTTCTCATCGTTCGGATAAAGCCGGTCGTCGACGAATTCGACCGCGAATTCATGAAGCGGCGCCTTGGGGGGCAGATCGACCGGCATGCCGCCGTGGCCGATGCAGCGTCCGTACGCGGTGACGCCGGCCGCCATCGCCGCTTCTTCATAGATCGCCAAGCGGTGCTCATGCCCCCACAACCAAAGGACCGGGCGGGAAAAGAACTCCGCCAATTGTTGCGCCGGCTTCGGATAGCAATGATCGAAGCGCGAGACATATTGATGATGACTGAGGATCACGATCCCGCGCGGATCGTCGGAGCGCGGCTTGATCACCTTCCGAAGCCAGTCGATCAGTTCGGCCGGCAGGGCGCAATCGGGCTCAAGAAAATGTTCGAGGATCGGCGCGCCCACGGAATTGTAGCTGGTGTCGAGCGCGATGATCCGCCAATGGTCGTTCTCGAGGCAGAAATAGCTCGCCCGCTGGCCATGCGGACTGCCGCGGACGCCGAGCTTCGGCAGGATGTGATCGAAATAGCCGTAGCCTCGCGCATACATTTCATGGTTGCCGTTGAGCGCAAACGCGCCCTCCGATCCTAGAGGCCATTTGCATGGCGCGAACTGGTAGCGGGGGTTGGGGATGCCGAGGAAATTCGCGCCGACTTCCGCAGGATCTCCGACGTAATAGACGTCGCCGAGATGAATCGAATAGTGCGGCCGCCAGGCTTCGATGAGCGCGGCGACCTCGGCCGCTTCGTCGGTGCCGGTCCCCCAGTCGCCCGCGAGAGCGATGCGGACCTCGCGGGCGTCACCGCGCAGCTGGTAGATACCATTGTCTCCGTCCTCGCCGTCATAAGTCTGGAACGGATGTCGGCGACCGATTCGAAATCGCCAATACTCGCTCACCCATCGCCAAAATCGGTGAGGGGCGAAGGCGGAGAGAGATGGATAGGCCAAGCGCTGAAGAGCTTCCGCGCGCGACCGTGGGCGATGCGGCTGAGCATGCTTCTTCTGATAGGAGATGAGGGGCGAACGCGTCAGCCCGCGCAGATCCTGAAGATCCCTACGCGCGCCGCGCCGCGGCCGCTCACCCTTCGGGCGCGGCGGTTCGTTTCCGCCCGCGGGCATCGAGCAGCCCTCGCTCAGCCGACCACTGCGGCGATGTCCTTGGCGCCAAGCCCCTTGGCGTCCGCGCGCGCGAACGCCTCCGCCGCGCCCTCGATCATGCCGGCGGGCGCGCCGAGCGACTGGGCGAGCGCCGCCGCATAGCGAGCGTCCTTCAGCATGAGACTGAGCGCGAAATCCACCGGCTCGAAATCCCGCGCCAGCATGCGCGGCAGCTTGAGCTTGACGATCGGGCTTGCCGGGGCGCCGCCCAGGATGAGCTCGGAGATCTGCTCATCTCTGAAGCCGGCCTTTTTGGCGACTTCGAGCGCCTCTGCGAGCGCGGCGATCTGACCTGCGGCGAGCTGGTTGTTGATGAGCTTCCAGGTCGCGCCCGCGCCGAGAGGCCCGAGCAGATCCATTCTGGTCCCGACCGCTGCAAGCGCGGGGCGAGCCGCCTCGTAGGTTTTGGGGTCGCCGCCGACAAAGAACCTGAGTTCGCCGCCCTCCGCCGCCGCACGGCTGCCGCCGACCGGCGCATCGAGGAAGCCGCATGCCTTGGCTTGCGCTTGGCGGCCAAGCTCCCGGATCCAATCGGGGGTCAACGTGCTGGATTCGACTCCGATCGCGCCGCTCTTCGCTCCGGCAAGCGCGCCGTCGTTCCCAAGCCACACGGATCGTGAGGCGTCGTCGTCAGCCACCATGGCGAAGATGAAGTCGGCGCCTGTCGCCGCCTCGCGAGGGGTTGCCGCGACCTTGGCGCCCTTGCCGGCCAGCGCTTGGGCTTTGGCAGACGTGCGGTTCCAGACTGAGACCTCAAAGCCCTTGGCCAGCCAATTGGCGGCCATGCCGCCGCCCATGATGCCAAGACCGAGAATCGCAACGCGTTGCATGAGCATGCTCCCTCACGATTGAACTGTTTCAGACGATTGAACGTGGCCTACTCAAAAGTGCGCGAACTTGACTACAGCACATGCGAGCCGTCGCCGGCGCGCTTGGCGGCTTTCTGAAATTTCTTGATCACCCGGTCGCGCTTGAGCTTCGAGATGTGGTCGATGAAGAGAACGCCATCGAGGTGGTCGATCTCGTGCTGCAAAACAGTGGCGAGCAGGCCCTCGGCCAGGATCTCGCGTTCCTTGCCCTCGCGGTCGAGGGCGCGGGCGCGCACCGACGCCGGACGCTCGACCTCGGCGTAATATTCCGGAATGGAAAGGCAGCCCTCCTCGTAGGTCGAGCGCTCCTCGGACGACCAGACGATCTCGGGATTGATGAACACCTGCGGGTCGGGCGTTTCTTCCTTTTTGGCGGTGTCGACCACCAGAAGACGGATAGGCTCGGCGACCTGAATGGCCGCCAGTCCGACGCCCGGCGCGTCGTGCATGGTTTCGATCATGTCGTCAATCAGCTTGCGCAGATCGTTGTCGACGCGCTCGACCTTCCTGCTGACGAGACGCAACTTGGGTTCGGGCAAAATGATGATCGGTCTGAGGGCCATGCGGGACTTTTCGAGGAAGAGGCGCGGGGACTGATAATCGGCTGGACAAGTTCGGTCAAACGCGTTCTTATTTTGTTCCAATGCTCGATTCGCTAAAGCCGCCGTCATGGCCGGGCTTGTCCCGGCTATCCACGCGGCTCGGTGCGACGCGATTGTGCTGAAGGATGGCGGATTGAGTTGCGTCTCGTACGGCACGATGCCTGTTAATCCTCGGGTCCGGCGGGAGACTGCGACGTGGATGGCCGGGACAAGCCCGGCCATGACACAGAGGGCGTCGGCGAGGCATCGATGACTTTCGGCCCCATCGCTGTCATCGCCGGCGTCCCGATCTCTGTCTCCGAGGCGCTTGGCGCGGCTTTGTCAGTGCTGGCCGCGCTCATGGGCCTGAGCTTGATCGCCCTATGGCGCGCGGGGGCCGCGCGGCGGCGAGAGCGGGAGATCGCCGACGAACGGCAGGAGGCGATCGAAGCGCGCTTAGCCGCCCTTGCGCAGTTGAGCGCCGAACTCGGCGGCCGTATTGGGGGCATGTCGGAATGGCTCGGGTCGCGACAGACAGACCTCGCGCGGGTCGTCGCCGACCGGCTCGATTCGGTCGGGGCGCGGCTCGGCGCCGGGCTCGACGCCCAAGCGCAGACGACCGGCGAAAGTCTCGGCAAGCTAAACGAGCGTCTCGCCGTGATCGACGCGGCGCAATCGCGCATGAGCGAAATGACTCGCGAAGTGGTGTCGCTCAAGGACATCCTCTCCAACAAGCAGTCGCGCGGCGCCTTCGGTCAGGGGAGGATGGAGGCGATCGTGCGCGACGGCTTGCCCGCGGGCGCTTACGAGTTCCAGTTCACCCTCTCCAACCGATCCCGCCCCGATTGCGTCATCCGTCTGCCCGGCGACACCCGGCTGCTCGCCGTTGACGCCAAGTTCCCGCTCGAAGGCTTCACCGCCTTGCGCGCCGCGCGCGATGACGAAACGCGCAAGACGGCGTATGTGCGAGTGCGCACCGATGTCGGCAAGCACGTCAAGGACATTGCCGAGCGCTATCTTCTGCCTGGCGAAACCCAGGACGTGGCGCTGATGTTCGTGCCTTCGGAGGCGATCTATTCGGATCTCGTCGATCAGTTCGACGAGCTGGTGCAGAAGGCTCACCGGGCGCGCGTGGTGATCGTCTCGCCGACGCTGATGATGATGGCGATCAGCGTGGCGCAAGCGATCCTGCGCGACGCGCGCATGCGCGACGAAACACACGCCATCCAGGCCGAGGTCGGCAAGCTCATGAACGACGTCCGAATGCTGGTCGAACGCTCGGACAAGCTCGAGATGCATTTTCGCCAGGCGCAGGAAGATCTCGCCGGGGTCGGGGCGGCGAGTGCGCGGGTTGCGCGGCGGGGCGAGCGGATCGAATCCATGGACTTCTCGCGCGAGGGGGACGCGCCCGCTCCGGACATTTTGCGCTTCGCGCGGGGAGCGGAGTAGGCGGGCGTTCTCCGGCCGTTCTATTCGGGATTTCGATGACGCTAACGGGCGCTCGTCACCATTCGCTGTTCGTCGCCAAGGCGGCCACATCGCATCGCGAGCCAGCGCGCAGATCCGGGCAACGCCTCGAGCGAACGGCGCGGCGTGAACGCATTGCGCGCTTTCACACGAATGTGAAAAGCACGAGCAAGCCCCGCCGGTCGAGGCGGTCGACAATGCCCGGGAGTTCCGTAAGCGCGATCGCGGGTGAAGACGCCAGCGGGGTCGTTTCTCTACGATCGCTTTTACCCTCGTCCTCAAGGTTCTGCGGCCGAGGCGGTCCGCCGCCGCTCCCGAGGCGACCCGTGGGCTAGACGGGACCGGAAAGATAAGTAAGGACATGAGGGTGACGGCAGTGCCGCGAATCGACGCGTGGTGGAGCTGCGTCAACCAGGGGCTGCGGGGTGGCTGAACGATGACCGTGCGTATCGACCGACGAGGCCTTCTTGCCGGAATTTCGGTCCTGCTTGGAGGTTGCGCGAGCCAGGGCGGGATGCTGTTCGGGTCTGGCTTCGGGAACCCCGCCGCCTATGGTCCGATCAATGAGCACGGGCACGAGATTCCCGGGCTCGACATGAGCCGGATCAATCCCGATGTCCTTCGCCGGCAAGTCGCCTTCGCCAGCCCCTATCGGCCGGGCACGATCGTCGTCATGATCGGCGAGCGGCATCTCTATTTCGTCGAGCCGGGCGGCATGGCGATGCGCTACACCGTGGGCGTCGGACGCGAGGAGGCGCTGAACTTCCGCGGTAACGCCGTCATCGGCAGAAAGGCGGAATGGCCCCACTGGACGCCGACCGCTGACATGATTCGCCGGATGCCGATCTACGCCCACTACACAGCCGGGCTGCCGGGCGGCATTGACAATCCGCTCGGCGCGCGCGCGCTTTACCTCTACCGCGGCAACCAGGACACCTACTTCCGCCTTCATGGCACGATCGAACCGGAGACGATCGGCCAGAAGGTTTCCAGCGGCTGCATCCGCCTGTTCAATCACGACATCATCGACCTCTACAATCGCGCTCCGGTCGGGACGCACGTTGTCGTGCTGCAGGAAGGCGAGTCGATGCGCGCGGAGGCCGGGCCGGAGATGAGTGGATATTACGAGCCCGGAGCCGAGCCGATTGGCCCTTATGCTGGCCCGCCGGGCCCCTATGGCGGACCGCCTGGCCCCTATGCCGGGCCTTATTATGAGCCGCCGCCGTGGGCGTCAGGATATTGATCCGCGTGGCGCGACGTGCGGCGCGGCTGAGCGAGACCTCCCGATTCGCCGCCATATCGCGGCGTCCGCTCTCGCTTGTCATCGCGAGAGCGATTTGTTAGACGACCGCCTTCGCTTTGCGCCGCCTGACGCAGAGCGAAAAGTGCGGCCATGGCGGAACTGGTAGACGCGCTAGCTTGAGGTGCTAGTTCTTTAACCGGAGTGGAGGTTCGAGTCCTCTTGGCCGCACCAATTCCTCTCCGAGCTTTCCGACGACCTCAAGCTGCGGACATCGGCCCGCAGCTCGCTCGGCGACTTGGTGAGTGAGCGTGGCTTAGCGGGTTCGAAGCGACAGCTTTCGCACACCCTCGGCTCTTGATCGTGAGGCGCGAGCGCCCGCGAAGCCCAAACCGCCAAAGCCAATGAGCATCATTGCCCAGGTCGAAGCCTCGGGCACGCCTGAGATGGTGATTCTGGCGCCGTCCAGCGAAGCGCCTTCCCAGGAATTGCCGTCGAATTTCGCCGATCACTGGGGCGGTAGTCGGGCCAGGAGCTCGGCCACCAGGCCGAATGCGAGAGCGATCATCAGCAGCACGCCGAGTTGGGTGAAGACCTGCAACGGCGACGGCGGATCGATCTCATACGGATCGTGTCGAGCAAGACGATGCTCTGGCGGATGGTCTCGTCTCTCCGCGGACACTCGATCCCACAGCAGATTGCGCATCAGAACGCGTCTCCATGTCCTCACAAGACGAGAAGATGTGCCCGGAGGCGTAAGCGTTCGAGAGGGAATCGGGTTCTCGGGTATAAGGAAGGCATAAGGCTCGGTGGACGTTGTACGGCGCCGCTGTGCGGGCTTTTGGAGAGTCAGATGGCCAGAGGGGACGATGCCGGCGCCGACGCTGGCCTCAAGACGGTCGACGTCGCGACGAATGGCGTCTCCCTGTCGTTAACCGAGCAGGGGGAAGGGCCAGCCGTTCTTTTCTGCCACGGGTTTCCGGATACGTCCTATACGTGGCGCCGGCAGATGAAAGCCGTCGCGTCAGCCGGATATCGGGCCATTGCTCCCGACATGCAAGGCTATGGACAGAGCTCAGCTCCGTCGGACGCAAATTTGTACACGCCGCTGCAAACGACCGGCGACCTCGTCGGCCTGCTCGACGCGCTGAAGATCGCGAGCGCAGTCCTCGTCGGGCATGACTGGGGCGCGACGCACGCGTGGAATGCGGCGCTGATGCGTCCTGATCGATTTACAGCCGTGTTCTGCCTGAGCGTGCCTTACGTTCCGCGCGGCGACGTCAGCATCTTCGAGCGGATGCGCAAGTCGGGTCATCAAAACGACTTCTACATGTTCGAACAGATCCGACCGGAGGCCGATCAAATTTGGGCTGATGCGGCCGTCACCATTCCAGGCGTTCTCTTTTGGGCTTCGGGCTCAGCGTCAGCCGACCAAAGGTGGAGTCCGTTCGCTCCGGCTCGAAGCCTTCATCGTTCGCCTCCCGGGCCATTGCCGTCATGGGCGGAGCCCGATTATGTCGGTCATAATGTTGCGGAATTCCAGCGCACCGGCTTTCACGGCGCCCTGAACTATTACCGCGCCGCCGAACCCTATTTCTCTCTGTCCGCCGCTTTCAAAGGCGCGAAGATTTCCCAGCCTTCCTTTTTCATTTGGGGGAAGGCGGATGGCTTGAAGGAGCTCTATCCGCTGACAATGGACCAGATGCGCGCCGGTCTTCCGGGTCTCGTGGATTGGCTCGAACTCGATAATGTGGGCCACTGGGTGCAACATGAAGCCTCTGCCGAGGTCAGCGATCAGCTCGTGAGGTTCCTGCGAGCCGTAAATCCGGCCTAACTCGGCTTGCTTTTAGATCGGCCGCACCCGGCTCGGAACGCCAAACGGGCATTCCAGAGCGGCGCGGTCCCAGCCCGCGGAATCGGCTGCAGCGGCGTAGGTCGTCGACAGGAAGTCGAGGAGCAAAGCGTCCGGGTCCCGCGCTTGCGCGACCGTGTCATACGGCAGGATGAATTCCCCAAGGGTCGTATCGAAAGAGCCGCCGGGCGAAACCTTCCTGTCGCGAAAGCCAGCCGGTTCAGGATAGGCGTAGGAATAGAACGCCGCGCGCGGAAAGGCCTCGTTTCCCGGCCAGAACCCGGCGCTGCTCACTTCATGCGAATAGGCTTCGCGCGCCACGTCATCGGGCAGTCCGGGCACGCCGCCCGGATGGGGCGGGGCGGGTCGTCCTGAGAACCGCGTGACTGCGAGATCGAAGCTGCCCCAGAAGAAATGGACCGGACTCGCCTTGCCGAGGAAGCCTGTGCGGAAGAGCTTGAAGATGCGGTCCGCCTGCACGAGCGCGCGCCAGAAGCGATGGGCGGCCGCGTCGTAAGTCGCGTGCGTCCGATCCTGCGAGAAGCGGATCGGACCCAGAACCTCGTTCGGCATCTCCTTGATCGCGACCGAAATGCCCATGCTGTCGAGGAGATCGAGGGTCGCGGTAAAGAAATCAGCGACCGACTGGGCCTTAAGCGGCAGGAACCGTTCCGCGCCGCGGCTGGTTCGCAGGTTGAGCCGATGGGCGATAAAATCGAACTCGATGTCGAAGATCTCGGCTCCGATCGGGATCGGCGACGTGCCGAGTCCCCGAGCGGTCACATAAAGCGGCGTTTGCCAGCTATGATTGAGCCAGGGGGTCAGCGTCAGCCGGATCTTGCCGACGATCTGGGTCCAGAGCTGTAAGGTGGCGAGGGTATCGCTCCAGCCTGTATAGGAAAGATCAGGCCAGATCGGATCAGCGTCGTCCATCGGCATCATCCAGTCCTGTTCGGAGGTCGCCTGCGCCATACCAGCTTCGCCGCTCCGGCGGCCAGGACGCTCGCGCAGGGTTGAACGCGCCGCGGCATTTTCTGATACTCAAAGTTTCGTCTGTCGTGCCTAAATTATTAGGGTGTTGCCGCTCGACCCAGATCGAGGAAATCACGCGATGTTACACAAAACGATCCTTGTCGCCGCCCTGGTGGGGGGCCTTTCATGCCTGGCGCAGCAAGCGATTGCCCAGGATTCGCGGCCCGTCCATGGCGGTGGCTGGCCGATTTCGAACGGGGTCAAACACCAGCCGACCCGGGACGCGGTAGGAGGCGAGTTCTCGAGGGGCCAGGCAGAGGAAACCGATAAATTGTACGATGAGCTGCTAAACAACTATAGCAGCACGCACCATACTGGAACCGCACGTATGCGCTGATTCAACCGCCGTGCTCCGCTCAGCTTTCGCTTCCATGCGCGTCCCTTAACTCCACGGCATTTTGACCCTGGAAATCTCCTGGCAGATGTCGATAAGCCTGTCCTGCACCGAGAGCTCCCGCGCCTCGCGGTTCGGCTCGCGAGGCTTGAGGTGGTAGAAATAGCCCCCCGTGGTCTTCGCCTCGGCATCGTCGCTGGTCGCGAGCCACGCTTGCGTAAGATGGCCCTGATCGATGTCGTCGGGCGCCCGGCGCCGCCCATCTTGGTCGCGACCCAACCGGGCGTCACCGCATTCGACAGCACGTTCTTCCAGAGGCGCGCGACCGTGAAGGCGAGCATGACGTCGTGCAGCTTGCTCTCGGCGTAAGCGGACGATCCATCCCAGGGCCGCTTCAGCCAAAAAATATCGTCGAGATTCGCGTTTGCGCGCTCGTGCATGCCTGAGCTCAGATAGACGAGCCGCTTCGGCCGTTCGATCAGTATGGTCAGGATATAGGGCGCGAGGGTGTTGATCGCGAAGACATGCGGCACGCCGTCGCTGGTCAAGTGCTGCCCCTCGCGAAAGCCGACGGCGGCGTTGTGAATGACGGCGTCGAAACGCCCAAGCGCGTTGACCTGGGCCGCCAGGTCCTTCGTCGCGGCGATGCTCGCCAGGTCGCCGACGACGATTGCTTCGGCCTTGGGCAGGGCCTTCTTGGCGTCCGCCGCTCGCGCGTCGTTGCGCGCATGCAGGACGACCTGATGTCCCTGATCGGCGAGACCCTGACCGACCATCAATCCGAGACCATCGGACGAACCGGTGATGAAGACGCGCGCCATGCTGTTCTCCGATGCTGTGCTTGGCCTAGCATATAGGTCGTCTGGCTTCCCCGTGCGTGACGCGAGTGAAGCCAGGATGGGGCCGCGCCTTCTCGCTGCCTTCGTGTCGCCCTATAATCCTTGGCAGATCGGTCCAAAGGCGACAGTTCACGGAGCCCGTACATGACCACCCATCAGCGCAATTTCCCCTCGATCGATCCGGTGAAGCTCGATCGGCTGGCCGAGACGGCGGTCAGGGTGGGCTTGCAGCTTCAGCCGGGGCAGGACCTTTTCTTGACGGCGCCCGTCTCGGCGCTGCCGCTGGCGCGGCGGATCGTGGCCGAGGCTTACAAGGCGGGCGCCGGGCTGGTGACGCCGATCCTCTCCGACGAAGAGATCACCCTCTCGAGGTACCGTTTCGCCCCGGACGCGAGCTTCGATCGCGCGCCGGGCTGGCTTTATGAAGGCGTCGGAAAAGCTTTCGCCGCCAATACGGCGCGGCTCGCCATCGTCGGCGACGATCCGATGCTGCTGTCGCAGGAGGACCCGGCCAAGGTCGCGCGCGCCAACAAGGCCAATTCCATTGCCTACCAGCCGGCGCTCGAGAAGATCGCCGGCTTCGACATCAACTGGAACATCGTCGCCTATCCGACAGCCTCATGGGCGAAGCGGGTCTTTCCGGGCGACGAGGAGGAGGTCGCTGTCGGCCGGCTGGCGGAGGCGATCTTCTCCGCTTCCCGCGTCGACAATTCCGATCCGGTTCAAGCGTGGGCCACGCACAACGCCGCTTTGAGCAAACGCACGGAATGGCTGAACGTAAGGAAATTTCACGCTCTCCATTATTCCGGTCCGGGGACCGATCTCACCATCGGGCTCGCCGACGGTCACGACTGGCAGGGCGGCGCGGCGACGGCGAAGAATGGCGTCACCTGCAACCCGAACATTCCGACCGAAGAGGTCTTCACCACGCCCCATGCGCGCCGGGTCGACGGCCACGTCGCCAGCACCAAGCCGCTCTCCTATCAGGGCACGCTGATCGACGGCATTGCGGTCCGCTTTGAAGCCGGCCGCATCGTCGAGGCCAAGGCTGAGCGCGGCGAAGACGTCTTGAACAAGGTGCTCGACAGCGACGAGGGCGCGCGCCGCCTGGGCGAGGTGGCGCTGGTGCCGCACTCATCGCCGATTTCGAAGAGCAACCTCCTGTTCTTCAACACGCTGTTCGACGAGAACGCCGCCTGCCACATCGCGCTTGGGCAATGCTACGCGAAATGCTTCGTGGACGGCGATAAGCTTACCCCCGAGCAGATCGCGGCGCAGGGCGGCAACAAGAGCATGATCCATATCGACTGGATGATCGGCTCGGACAAGATCGACATCGACGGCCTCGATGCGAACGGCTCCCGCACGCCGGTGTTCCGCACGGGCGAGTGGGTGTGACCGTTAGCCGGCGCGCTCCTCCGAGTCAGGCTTGGCGCGTCGTTCCTTTGGGCCCGCTGTTCAAGTTCGCCAAACCTCGCTACGACTTAGGTTTGCGATGAGGAAACGTCCCATGAAACGACTTGCATTTGCCGCGGCCGCCGCTCTCGCGGTGGTCGGGCAACCGGCCCGGGCGGATGAGGCAGCCACGAACTTCGTGAAGCTGTTCAGCGATGTCTGCATAGGCAAGTTCGGTCATCTCACGGCGGTATGGGACTGGGCGGACAGCCAGAATCTGGCGCCGATCACCAATCCTCAAGCGCTTGCGGTCTTTGCGGGCAAGCCGAACAAAGACGGCAAGCTGACCTCATTCGCCGGAGGCGGCGTGCCTGGTTCCGGCCAGGCCTGGGCGGTGCCCGATCCCGCTGGACGATTTGTGCTGGCGACGCGGCTCGATCCGGAATCCTGTATCGCGTGGGCGCAGAAAGCGGACCCGGGCGAGGTCGACGCAGCTTATGCAAAGCTGGTGGCGCAAGCGGCGGGTCCCGGTATCGAAGTGAAGCTAGCTGATGACAAGTCCGTCAACATTCCCGATGGCGCGGTGCATATTCGCGTCTACCATGTGTGGTCGGGATCGGCGTTGAACAGCTATGCCCTGGTCATGGCGACGGTCAGCCGGCCGGGCGGCCCGTTTCAGGCCATGCTGGAGACGCAGCGCCTTGTCGAGCGCGACGACGTGATTAATCCATTGGTGCCGCTGCAGCCGCCCGGCTAGGGACAACGCTTCATTTTTTTGACGCTGTCCGGCCCAATGGCGTTGTAAGACGTGTTCGGCCAGCGTAAGGATGTCGCCCTGCCACGGCGCGTTGCTGACGCGCTAGATTGAAGCAGGGCGCGGCGGTGATCCGTCGGCGAAATTAAAGGGAGGAAAATATGCGGCTTGCAAGGTTGGGATCTAGATTACTGCCGGCGCTGGTGGGCGTCGTCAGCATGGCCGGGCTCTTTGGAATGGCGTCAACCGTCCCGGCGCGCGCCGCCGATGCGCCGCTGATCAAGTACAACAGCAACGGCGCCGACTACTGGAACCACCCGCCCGCAGACTGGTTCATGGGCGACGAGACGGCGCAGCAGCACGGCACGCATCCCTATCCGGGGCAGCCGCTGCCGACCCCCCATGACGAGCTCGCGGGCCTCGTCAAAGACAACATCAAGCTGCCGCCGGGCTTCCATATCGAAGTCCTGGCCGATCAGCTCGACTGCGCCCGCCAGATGGTGTTTGGCGCCGACAACACACTTTATGTCGGCTGCTGGACCGACCACGTGTTCGCGCTGAAGAAGCAGGGCGACAAGTGGGATTCGAAGGTCATCATCAAAGGGCTGCGTCAACCGACCGGCATCGGTTACTACAACGGCAATCTCTACGTTACCGACATCGACAAGATCTATCGCTACAAGGATATCGCCAACAATCAGGACAACCCGAAGGGCGAGGTCGTCTATAGCGACTTCCCACCGTACACCTCGCACGGCTGGAAGTACATGGTCGCAGATCCGGAGAAGCCGGGCTGGTTCTACATTCCGGTCGGGCCGCCCTGCAACGTCTGCATGATCCCGTCGGGCACGGCGCAGTATCGCCACATCAACCCTGACGAAGGTCTGTCGGAAGTGGCCGCGCTCGGCCAGCGCAACAGCGTCGGCGGCGACGTCGATCCGCGCTCCGGCCAGCTCTGGTTCTCCGAGAATGCGCGCGACTGGATGGGCGATAACATCCCGTCCGACAAGCTCAACCACCTGGTTAAATATGGTACGCACTTCGGCTACCCGTACTGCCACCAGGGTGACATTCCGGACCCGAAATACGCCATGGGCCACAAGTGCGACGAGTTCACCCCGCCGGCTCTGAACGTCGGGCCGCACATGGCGCCGCTTGGGATGAAGTTCTACACCGGGAACAACTTCCCGGCTGAGTTCAAGAACAACATCTTCCTGGCGGAGCATGGCGGCTGGAACCAGTTCATGCATACCGGCGCCCGGATCATGCGCATCCAGGCGGACGTGGATGGCAAGAGCGTAACTCAAGAGCCGTTCGCCACGGGTTGGATCAAGGACAACAAGTACTGGGGTCGTCCCGCCGATGTGGTGATCGACCCGATGGATGGCTCGCTCCTGGTCTCGGACGATCAGGCCGGCGCGATCTATCGGATCTGGTATGACGGCAAGCAATAAGTAATCTGCCTGTCGCAATAAATCCTCGCCCTGGCGAACCAACACGCCAGGGCGAGGTGCTTTTCGCTCCACCGATAGTGTGAGAACCGTACAACGATGCGAATCCCGACCTGGCTCATCGTGGCGTTCAGCGTGGCCTTTCCCGTCGCCACGATGGCGGCGGAGGGGAATCCAGCGGCCGGCAAGGCCAAGGCCGAGGCCGCGGGGTGCTTTGCCTGCCATCGCGCCGATGGCGTCGCCACCGAGCAAGGGCTCGCGACCGACAAGAACGTCCCCAACCTGGCCGGGCAGCCAGATCTCTATCTGCAGTTCCAGCTCGTGTTCTACCGCAAGGGCGTGCGCAAGAACGAGGTCATGAACGCGATGGCGCAACAGCTCAGCAACGACGATCTGCGCGACGTGTCGGCATATTTTGCCTCGTTGCCGGCGCCCAACGCGCCGGCGCCGGCGGATGCTGCGCCCCAGGAAACCGAGCTTGGCGGCAAGGTGGTGGCGGGCATCCACTGCGTGAACTGCCATGGCGACCACCTCGAGGGGGTGGACAACATCCCGCGGATCGCGGGTCAGCGCGAGGACTACCTTTACACCGCCCTGCGCGACTTCAAATCGGGCGCTCGAACCTCGACCGGCGCCGCGGGCATGGCGGAGGTGGTGTACCCGCTCGGCGACCTGGAGATGAAAGCGCTCGCCCATTACTTGTCGGGACTGCGCTGACGCGCCTAACGACGCCCGCCGCGACGCCACAGGAAGGACGCTGAGCGCGCCGCCTCGGCGAGGTCCGCCCGCCCCGCGCTGCGCCCGATGACGAAACCAATGCGCGCCTTGTTCGTATCTATTGAGACCGCAAAGCCGTCACACTGCGGTCAGACCCGGCTTCTATCGTGTCGAACAGACAAGATCCTTCGGAGACATGTCCATGCTCGGCTCGCCGAACCTCCATCGAGGGAACGTGCCGCTGGCGATGCGGCTCAAGATTCACGATCTTCAGGCCCAGCTTGCGCCGCTCGAGCGCTATGGCGTTGGCGGCATGAGTTTCGCCATTGAAGGCGCGGTTCGCGTGCTTGTGCGCGGTGTTGGCGGCGTGTTCTCCCGCGGCGCCGTTAATGGCCGCAATGCCGAAGCCGTCTGACCGCGCGCCGCACTCCACCCATCTCAGTTTGAGGCCGTCGGCTGTCATTTTGCCGGTCGCCTTCGCGCGCCCCATCCGCTAGCCTTTCGTGACTGGAAGTTTGGGCTTCCAGATTGGCGAGGGAGCAACGCATGCCGACAGTCACCACGAAGGACGGGCTTGAGATTTTCTACAAGGACTGGGGCCAAGGCCAACCGATCGTGTTCAGCCACGGCTGGCCTCTCTCTGCGGACGATTGGGACGCGCAGATGCTGTTCTTCCTCGGTCAGGGCTATCGCGTCATCGCGCATGACCGGCGCGGACATGGCCGGTCGAGCCAGACGGCCGACGGGCATGACATGGATCATTACGCCGACGACCTGGCCGCGGTGACGAAACATCTTGACCTGAAAGACGCGATCCACGTGGGCCATTCAACCGGCGGCGGCGAGGTGGTGCATTACCTGGCGCGGCGCGGCGAAAAGGGCGTGGTGAAGGCGGCGATCATCAGCGCGGTGCCGCCGTTGATGGTGAAAACCGAGGCGAATCCCAAGGGCCTGCCGAAGAGCGTTTTCGACGATCTGCAAAAGCAACTCGCGGCCAACCGGGCCAAGTTCTACTACGACCTACCTGCAGGCCCTTTTTACGGCTTCAATCGGCCGGGCGTGAAAACGATCGACCCGGTCGTTTGGAACTGGTGGCGCCAGGGTATGATGGGCGGCGCCAAGGCGCATTACGACGGCATCGTCGCCTTCTCCCAGACTGACTTCACCGAGGACTTGAAAAAGATCAATGTGCCCGTGCTGGTCATGCACAGCGAGGACGACCAGATCGTGCCTTATGTCGCCGCCGGTCCACTTTCAGCGAAGCTGCTCAAGCATGGAACGCTGAAGACATACAAGGATTACCCGCACGGCATGCCCACCACCCATGCCGACGTGATCAACGCGGATCTTCTCGCGTTCATCAAGAGCTGAGGCTTGGCGATCAGCCGACCCGCTCGATCAACGCCATCGCAGCCGCGGGATTGCGCTCCTTGTGGCCGCTGATGACATAGAGAAACACCTCGCGCCCGGCGCCGTCGGATTTCGGCGCCGGCGCCACGGTTGCGAGGTCCTGCGGCGAGCCGCCCGCGGCCCAGGTCTTCGCGCGGGCCGCCCATTGATCGAGCGCAGCGGCGGAATATCCGTGCTCCTCGGTTTCGGTCGTTCCCATGATGCGGGCATAGACGAACGGCGCGGTCACGTCGGCGATCTGCGGATACTCAGCGTCGCCAGCCATCACGACGGCGACCTGATGCTCGCGCGTAAGGGCGACGAAGTCGGGATGTTTGAAACTCTCGTGCCTCACTTCGACCACGTGGCGAATGGCGAGCCCATCGACCGATTTGGGCAATAGCTTCAGGAACGCGGCGAAATCCTCGGCGTCGAAACGTTTCGTGGTCGCGAACTGCCAGTTGATCGGTCCGAGCTTCGCCTTCAGCTCCGTCACGCCGGTCTTGAAGAAACGGTCGATCAACTCTCCGGCTTCGGCGAGGATACGACGATTGGTGGCGAAGCGGGGTCCTTTGACCGAGAAAATGAAATCGTCCGGCGTTTCGTCATGCCACTTCAGGAAGCTCGCGGGCTTCTGCGATCCGTAATAGGTGCCGTTGATCTCGATCGAGGTCAGTTTCGAGCCCGCATAGTTGAGCTCACGCGCCTGTGTCAGACCTTTGGGGAAGAACGCGCCGCCACGCCACGGCTCATAAGTCCAGCCGCCGACGCCGATCCTGATCTTCCCCGCCGGCGTCGCCTTTGCAGCCAATTCGAGCCCCCTATTTGTGCGCGACCGCGACCGTACGCCCGCCGGTCAGTTCGACGAGATCCGAAGGCGTCAGGCGAAAGACCGCGTTGGGCGTGCCGGCGGCGGCCCAGATTTCGTCGAGTTGCATAAGCGATGCCTCGATGAGAACGATCGGCTCGGTTTTGTGGCCGACCGGCGGTACGCCGCCGATCGCGAAGCCGGTCGCCTCGCGCACGAAATCGGCGTCGGCGCGAACGATCGGCTCGCCAATCGCTGAGGCTGCTTTCTTCTCGTCGACGCGATCGACGCCCGAGGCGATTATCAACACCGCTTGCCCGCTCGTCCCGCCTCGAAAGATAAGTGACTTCGCGATCTGCGCGACCTCGCAGCCGATCGCCGCTGCGGCGTCGGCGGCGGTGCGCGTGCTGGCGTCGAATTCGAGCACCTCGAACTTGTCGCCGAGCGTCGCCTGAACCTTCAGCGCTGAAGGGCTTTCGGCTGGCTTCATCGGTGCGATCCGATCGGCTGCTGGCGGCGTCTACCGGTCATCAGCCTCAACGTGACGGAACTCTGGCGGCGGCTGGCGGTTCTGTGGGCCTTGGCTCCCGCGCGACGACGAACGCGCGCTCACCGGAAACACGAATATCGACCTGATCGCCATCCTTCAGCCCTAGCTCCTTCACGACGGCGATGGGAAGGCGGATGGCGAGGGCGTTGCCCCATTTGGCGACCTTCATGAGGCTCTCCTACAGAGTCGAACTTCGGCAGTTAGGCGTCCGCGTGCACGTGCTTCACTCAACCGCGTCATCGGCCGCTCGCGCGAAACGGATTGACGATCCGCAATCGCTTGTCGATCGCCATCCCGTCCTGCATGTCTTCGGACCACAGCCTGTCGCACTCGGCGAGAACCGCAGAAGCGGCGATGAGCGCGTCGTATATGCCGAGCTGATGCCGCTCGGCTAACGCAAGTCCAAGCTCGTGCGTGTCGACCGTAACCGGGTGCACGGTCAATAGCTCGCGCAGCGAGGACAAAAGGCCTCGAGTTTCTTGCCAGGACAGTTTCATTTTTCGTCGAGCGACATTGGCGACTTCATTCAGCACCTGGACGCTGATCGCCCCACCGTCTCGAACGATTGCTTCTGCACGATCCGCCTTCGCCGCATCGTCGGACGCGAGATAAATAAGAATATTGGTGTCGAAGAAACTACCGGGCATTCGCTTCCTGCCGGTCGAACTTGAAGTCTCGCGGCAGCCGACCGCGATACGCGCGCAGCTCGTTCAACAAATCCTCTCGGCCTGGCTTCCGCGCAACGCCGAACTCACGCGCGTTGGCGATGTGAATTTCGATCTCGTCACCTTCCTTAAGCCGCAGTGCTTCGACCACGACCGCAGGAAGGCGCACGGCGAGACTGTTGCCCCATTTAGCGACCTGCATGACCTCCTCCGAGGATAGACATTTTTCCTAATGTATATCCATCGCTGATGGCGGTCAAGGATAGGCGCATATCGCATAAGCCAAATCGTTTTTGCAGCGCCTTCGCCGCAAAAATCACGCCTCGGCATGCGCGCGCGCTTCGTGTTCGCGCAGATCCTTCTTCGATATCTTGCCGACCGGCGTCTTTGGCAATGCGTCGCGGATCTCCATGGCGCCGATCATTTCGTGCTTGCCGAGCCGTTCCTTCAGGAACGCCTTCATAGCCTCGAGCGTGAGCGGCGGCGCGCCGGACTTCAGCTTGACGAAGGCCTTCGGGGTCTCGCCGCGATAGTCATCCGGAATTCCGATGACGCTCACTTCCTCGACCGACGGGTGCTGATAGATCGCCTCCTCGATATTGCGCGGATAGACGTTGAACCCGCCGCACAGCAGCATGTCCTTGGTCCGGTCGACGATATAGACAAAGCCGTCCTCGTCCATGATGCCGACGTCGCCGGTGCGAAAGAAACCGTCCGCCGTCATTGCGCTCGCGGTCTCTTCCGGCTTTTTCCAGTAAGCCTTCATAACGTTCGGGCCCTTGACGCAGATTTCACCGCGCTCGCCAAGCTTGACCTCGCGGTCCGGGTTGGCGACGTCGATGAACTTCATCTCCGTGCCGGGATAAGGAAGGCCGCAGGAGCCGGGCCTTCTTGCCCCCTCGCGCGGGTTGAAGGTTCCAGCCGGCGCCGTCTCCGTCATGCCCCAGCCTTCGTTCAATTGGCAGCCGATAATGCTTTCGAAGCGTTCCTGCACCGCAACCGGCAGCGGCGCGCCGCCCGAACCGCACAGGCGCAGCGACGAAAAATCCATCTTGTCGAGACCGGGCACGCTCAGAATGGCGACATGCATCGTCGGCACGCCCATGTAGACGGTAATCTTCTTTTCGACGATGTCCTTGACCGCGGCCGCAGGATCGAAGCGCGGATGAAGCACGAGCTCCGCGCCCAGCTTGAAGCCGAGTAGCATGACGACGGTGAGCGAATAGATGTGGAAGAGCGGCAGTATGCATAGAACCCGCTCCTCGCCGACGCGCAGGCCCTGTTCGCCGCGCGTCATCACTTCCGTATAGAGCGAGCAGGCTGCGGTGAGGTTGGCGTGCGTCAGCATCGCGCCTTTGGGCGAACCTGTGGTGCCGCCGGTATATTGGATGACAGCGAGCTCGTCGGTAAGCTCGCCTAGCGGGGGGACCCGATAGCGGCCGTCGTTGTCGATGAGATCGCGGAACGCGATGTGGCGCTCGTCGTGCTTGACGTCGGCCAGCATGCCTGCCGCCGTCATCTGCGCTTCGACCGCCTCGGGCGCGGGCGTCATCTCGGCAAATTCGCCGATGATCAGCGTTTTGAGCCGCGTCGATGCCAGCAGCTTCTCGGCTTGCGGATAGAGCGAGGCGACGTCGAGACTAACGAGGATGTCGGTCTCGCTGTCTTCGATCTTTCGTTGCAGCGTCGTCAGCGCGTCGAGGGGCGAGTAATTGACGACGACGCCGCCAGCCTTCAGCACGCCGAAAAAAGCGATGACATAGTGAGGCGTGTTGGGAAGGAAGAGACCGACATGCACGCCGGGCCCAACGCCGATCTTCTGGAAGCCGGCCGCCGCGCGGTTCGCAAGCCCGTCGATCTCGGCGTAGGTCAAAAGCTTGTTCATGAAGTCGAGTGCTGTCCGCGGGCCGAAGCGCTCCGCGGCTTTCTCCAGAACGCTCTGTACGGACGAGAGCTCGAGCGGCGCGTTCTGGCGCACGTGTGAGGGATAGGACTTCACCCACGGATCAATCGACATCGCCTGTCCTCGCGCTTCCTCTGGTTCTTTTGGTCCGGCGGCGGTCGCCGGTGGCGGATTAAACCTCAGTTGGCGCGTTCTCACGCAACCGTCAAGCGCGACGAGAACGATCGTTGCGCGCCGCGGCTGAGCGGCGCAGGATAGCCTTAATGGGAGCGGCGCGGGTTTAAGTCGCGCCTTGGCCACGGAGGTCGTGAGCGATGACGGACGGAAGTAAGCGTCCCGTATGCGCGGTGGTTGGCGTCGGCCCTGGCAATGGCGAGGCGCTCGCGCGGCGCTTCGCGGCGGACGGATACGCCATTGCGCTGATGGCGCGACGCACCGAGCTTACGGCCAAGCTCGCCGCCGAGCTGCCAAGCGCCAAGTCTTACGCGTGCGATGTCACTGAGGCGGCGTCGGTCGAGGCGGCGTTCGCCGCCGTGCGCTCCGATCTCGCCGACGTGGACGCGCTCATCTATAACGCCGGCTCGGGCGTCTGGGGCCATGTCGAGGAGGTCAAGGCAGAGGATCTGGAGCGCGCCTGGCGCGTCAATACGCTCGGTCTCTTTCTTAGCGGCCAGCAAGCGATTCCCGCGATGCGCCGTAAGGGTGAGGGAGCCATCATCGTTGTTGGCGCGACCGCCACACGGCGGGGCGCGGCCGGCGCCGCGGCCTTCGCTCAAAGCAAGATGGCGCAGCGGGCGCTCGCCGAATCCATGGGCGCCACCTATGGCCCGCGGGAATCCATGTCGCGCTGATCGTCGTTGACGGCGTCGTCGGCGGGCCGGTGACGCGCGCGCGCTTTGGCGACCGTCCGGACGATTTTTATATCGATCCGGCCGGCGTCGCCGCGATCGCCGCCGACCTCGTCAAACAAGACCGGTCCGCCTGGAGCTTCGAAGTCGAAGCCCGGCCGTTCAAGGAAAAGTGGTGAGCGCGGAACTCACGCCGCCATCGACATCCAGGATTTGAATTCCGAGATTCACCTCAGTTTTTTGAGCCAGCGAGCCACCGCCATGCCCAAGACGTCCGGGCTATCCTCTTGCGGAAAGTGCAAGCCCACGACGGTGGCTTCTTCCTGGTTGGGAAACGAACGGCACAACTCACGCACGCTGCCGGTAACGAATGCGCCCGGATCGACGTTAATGAAAAGCTTGGGCGCTGTGCTCTTTTTCAGCCACTCAGAATAAGCCGTCATCCGCTCGTTCACATCCGCTGGATCACCGTCAATAGGAAGTTCGCGCGGCCAAACGACAGTGGGCAACCGCCCTTCTCCGGGCTGGGAAAAGGGCCGACGATATTCCGTCATTTCCTCTTCCGACAAATGCTTTTGCGTCAGACCCGGCAGCATCTTTTCGATAAACACGTTTTCCTGGAGCACGAGATGCTCGCCTTCGGCTGAGCGTACCGACCGCAGCAACGGATGGAAGGACTCGGCAAGATCAGCGTACGAAATCGGCCGCACCAAAGTCTCAGTATAAGCAATGCCGCGCACGGCCGCCTGATGCCGGCAAGCCCAATCGAAACCCAGTGCGCCACCCCAATCATGCAGAATCAGGGTCACATCACGGTCAGCGCCGACGTGAGTGAGAAACGCCTCCAGATAGCGTGCATGGCTCACGAAGCGATAGCGGTCTGGCTCGTCGGCTTCCAGCTTGTCGCTATCGCCCATGCCGATGAGGTCGGGCGCGATCAAGCGCCCTAGTCCCTCCAGATGCGGCAGCACGTTCCGCCACAGAAACGAAGAAGTCGGATTGCCATGCAGCAACACGATGGGCCGTCCGCTTCCCTGCTCGACGTAGGCCATACGCCGACCCAAAACCGTCACGTAACGCTTTTGGCTCCGCCATGCGCTTTCTGAAAGAGGCGCATTCACCAGGGACGGGTTATTCATTGAATCATTGTTCGGCGCTCAGGCCGAACACCGCGAAAAGCTCAGCCGGATCGCTCCAGATCTTGTCCACCCGCCAGCCGGACCGTTGCGCGGAATGGGCCAAGCCCGCCACGTCGAACTTCCGGCAAGTCTCGGTGTGGATGGTTTCGCCTTGCGCAAACGAGAAGCTGCGGCCAGCCACGGAAACCACCTGAGCCCTGCGGCTCACGATGTGCATCTCGATTGCGGATTCGCGCTCGTTCCATCGCGCCTCGTGCGCGAACGCATCGAGAGCAAAATCGCCCGAGAGTTCGCGATTGATCCGGACGAGAAGGTTGAGATTGAACTCAGCGGTCACGCCTTGCTTGTCATCGTAAGCAGCGATCAGAGTCTGGATGTCCTTCCGCAGGTCGACCCCAATAATCGCCTTGCCGCTGTGTCCCACATGCTCGCGCATCCGACGCAGAAGAGCGCGGGCGTCCGGGGGCAAGAGATTGCCGAGCGTTGAGCCGGGGAAAAACGCGGTCCGCGGACGCGCGGGAATGTCGGCTGGAATGTCAAAGTCGGCAGTAAAATCGGTGATAATCGGCCGCGTCGGGAGATCGGGAAACCGATCCCGAAACCGCTCGACGGTCTCGGCGAGAAAGTCTGCCGCGATATCGATCGGCGCGTACATGCGTGGCGCGTCAAGCGCATTGATGAGGATCTCGGACTTGATCGCCGCGCCAGCGCCGTATTCGAGCAACACGGCGCCTTCGCCACACAGCTCCGCCATCTCTTCCGCGTGGTGGCGAAGAATCGCCGTCTCCGTCCGGGTCAGATAATATTCGTCGAGGCGCGTGATCTCCTCGAACAATTCCGAACCGCGCTGGTCGTACAGCCAGCGGCTCGGCAACGTCTTTTGTTGGCGCCCGAGACCGGCGAGCACGTCGGCGCGAAACGCCTTTTGCTGACCGAGTTTCGATTCGACAAGGTCCAGCCTGTCGACGTCTCCCGCCAGCCGCAGCCCCGAGAACTGCCATCGCGCATCGGGGGGAAAGAAATTGCGGTAACTTGGCCGCATGTGATCGGCCGGCGTCGCGCACGACCCGCCGCGCAAGACGAACTGTCCGGACATGAACTTGCCGTTGTATTCGCCGACCGCGCCTTCCGCCGGCTTGAAGCGCGGGTAGGGCGCAAAGGAGCTCCGCGTCCATTCCCACACATCGCCGTAGATCTGACGCAGTCCCGTCTGCCCGACTTGCGCAGCCGCGGGACGAAGGCGCCCTGAAATCGACGAAGTTGCCACGCCGCGGCTCGCCAAGCGCGGCATGCTCCCACTCGAATTCGGTCGGCAACCTTCGGCCGGCCCAGGTCGCGAACGCGTCAGCCTCGTAATAGCTCACATGCGTGACCGGGGCGTCAGGATCGACAGGCTGCGCCCCGCGCAGCGTCATCGACCAATAGCCGCCCTCGCGCTCTTCCCAATAAAGCGGCGCGCTCCAGCCCTCCGACAGTACGGTCGCCCATCCGGCAGAGAGCCAGAGCAGGGGATTTCGATAGCCGCCATCGGCGATGAACTCCATCCATTCCGCATTCGTGACGAGCCGGTTTGCGAGTTCATAAGGTTCGAGCAGCACGCGATGCCGCGGGCCCTCGCAGTCGAAACCGAAGCCCTGGCCGTCGTGTCCGACCTCCACCACGCCGCCATCGAATTTCAGGTACTCAGGCGGCGCGCTGTCGGTCTTGCCGACCGCTAACGGGCCCGGATCCTTGTAGGCCGGACGCAGAGGGTTCTGCGCAAACAGGTGCAGAATATCGGTCAGCAGCAATTCCTGATGCTGCTGCTCATGATTGCATCCGAGTTCGATCAGTTCGGCGACCGCAGGCCCGAGATCATCCTGCATCAGCGACGCCATCGCGCGGTCGACATGGTCGCGATACGCGATGATCGTCTCAAGTGCGGGGCGTGTGATCATGCCGCGCCTCGGACGCGGCTGGCGAGCGCCGATGCTCTCGTAATAGGAGTTGAAGAGGAAATTGAACTGAGGGTCGAATGCGCGATAGCCGGAGAGATTCGGTTCCAGAATCATCCGCTCGAAAAACCAGGTCGTATGCGCGAGGTGCCATTTCGCCGGGCTCGCGTCGGGCATCGACTGCACTGTCGCATCGGCGTCGGACAAGGGCGCCCCGAGACGCGCGCTCGCGTCGCGAACCGATCGATAGAGCGTGCTGAGGTCGGGGTTTCGCTCCGGGGCGCCATAAGGCTTAGAGACACGCATGCGATTTCTCGTCCTTGTTTAAGGGGCGCCGTCTGCACGCCGGAGCGCGGCATATGGGGTGCTCATGCGCATTAGCGAGGGGTGGACCATGAATAATTATTATTCCCGTAGCGAATGAGCGGATTCAACGCCCTAGCCTAAATCCAGCCGGGAATGAGCCATAATGGAGCCACCACCGCCCACGTTCCACAATCCCCTCTCTCGCATCGTCATGATCCGCGCCCTCCCGATGCTTAGCCGCAACCCCAACTGGCGAGCCCCACGATTGTTCCCTTGGGCCCGGGCGCAGGCGCTTCGCTGACCTCGTCAAACGCGACCGCCGCCCCTCGAGTTTGAGGTTGAAGCCGTCCGTTGCGGAAAAAACTAGCGTGGGCGTCGCCGCGAGCAATCGATCTTTGGCATTGGAAAAAGCGTGGCCGCCGAGTGATCTCGCCTGGACGAGTTCACTGCGAAGTTCTTTGGCGCTGACAGGACGTCAATCTGCATGGTGCGGCTGAAAGCCTCCGATCAGCGAAGCCGCTGGATGAGGTGGAGATCGAGTCCGGAGAGCGGCGCCCCGACCTCATGCATCGCGCCCCCGATGGCGAGCGATCCGAGATCGATCGCCGCGAAGCCGAGCCCGTCGATCAGTTCGATGACCATCCGCTTCGCCTCCTCATCGCCGCCAGAGGTGAAGATGACGGTGCGGGGTTTTTGCTTCGAGAAATCTTGTATCCACGCCATGGGCATGTTGCTGGTCGACTTCACCAGCCGCGCCCCCGGCGCCATCTCGGCGACGATCTCGCTCGATGTCCGACCTTTGAGCGCGGCGCGCGATCGGGTGACGCCGGCGAGGCTGATGTCGGGCTTGGGGTCCATGTGGGCATTGGTCACGTGGATCAGGATCCGGCCGCGTCAATCGATATCTTTCAAGGCCGCCGGCGCGCTGACCCAATTTGTCGCGAGGATCGCCATGTCGCACGCGGCCGCCTGCTGCTTCGTTCCGGCACTCGCATTCGGGCCAAGCGCGGCGACGAAATCGCTCAGCGTCTCATGCCCGCGCGAATTCGAAACAATGATCGTATGGCCAGCGCTGATCAAATGTCGGCCGAATGTCTTGGTCACCGTTCCCGCGCCAATGAAGCCGATCTTCATCGCGAAAATCCTTGTCCTTATGCGCAGCGAACGAGGGAGTTGCGGCTTGATGCGGCGGGCCTGCGCTTAAGCGATCTGCCGCAGCACGCCGCCGTCAACGCGGAGCGCGGCGCCGGTCGTGCCGGACGCCTGTTCCGAGCAGAGATAGACGACCATGTTGGCGACCTCTTCGGTCGTGGTGAAGCGTCCCAAGAGCGACGTTGGCCGCATCGTCTTCAGGAAATTCTGCTCGGCCTCATTTTGCGTGATGCCCTCGGCTTTGGCATTCGCCTTCATCCAGTTCGATAGGATTTCAGAGTTTGTCGGGCCGGGCACAACGGCGTTGACGGTGACGCCCGTTCCGGCCACCGATTCCGCCACGCCTCGCGAGATCGCCAGTTGCGCGGTCTTCGTCATGCCGTAGTCGATCATCTCTTTCGGGATCGCCAGCGCGGACTCGCTGCTGATGAACACCACGCGTCCCCAGCCGCGCTTGAGCATCGCCGGCAGATAGTGGCGCGTCATTCTGACACCGCTCATCACGTTGATCTCGAACAGGTCCCGCCAGTCGCCGTCGGTCAGTTCGAGAAAAGGCTTCGGCTTCGCCGTGCCCATATTGTTGACCAGAATATCGGCGTCCGCCGCTTGCTTCGTAAATGCGCCGGCGCCCTTTTCGGTCGCGAGATCGGCGGCAAAGCCTTTGATGTCGGCGCCCGGAAAAAGCCCGCGCATCTCGCTTAGCGCGGCGGCGACGCGCTCCTCGCCACGGCCGTTGATGACGACCGCCGCGCCGGCGCGCGCAAGCCCGTCCGCGATCGCTCGGCCAATGCCCGCCGTCGATCCCGTCACAATCGCCTTACGTCCCTTGAGATCGATAATCATTAAGAAGTTCCTCGTGTCCATCCTATTTAGGCGATGCAAAATAATCTTATAATTGCGCAGAAGCCCATAAGATTAATTCCATGAGGGAATGCAATGGATCGCTTCAGCGAATTGAACGCCTTCATCGCCGTGGTTGAAGCTGGCGGATTTTCAGCCGCCGCGCGCCGGCGAGGCGAAGGCCAGCCCAGCATCAGCAAAGCCGTCGCCGCACTCGAGAAACGTCTCGGCGTCGCCTTGTTCAACCGGAGCACGCGCAGCGTGACGCTGACCGATCAGGGGCACCGCACAAAGCCGCTGGTCGACGAGATGGATGACGTCGACAACGAAATGACCAACAGCACGCTCAGCGCCACGGGTCTGGTCCGGATCAGCGTCGCGTCGACATTCGGGCGCCTGCATATCTTGCCCCTGATCCCGGAACTGTTGTCGCTCTATTCTGGGTTGGAGGTCGACCTCGTTCTCTCGGATTTCGTGCGCGACATGGTGGAGGATCGGATCGATCTCGCGATCCGGCTCGGCTCTGTCGATGAAGGCGACGCCGTCGCCAGACGCGTGGCGGGGACGCCGCTGGTGTGTGTCGGGTCTCGCCGCTACTTCGAGCGATGCGGCACGCCAAAAATTCCCGCCGACCTCCTCGATCACAATTGCCTGATTTACAGCGGCCTGCGCGAGTTGGCGAACTGGCCTTTTGTCGGGCCTAATGGGCCGTTCAGCGTATCTGTCCGCGGCAACCTCTCATCCAACAGCATCGAGACGATCCGGACCGGCGTTCTGGCCGGCCTTGGCATCGGGTTCTTCACCAAGGTGTCGCTGGCCGATGAACTCGCGCATCCGGATGTCGTCACGATCCTCGATGATTTTGTGAAGGGCGTGCGAGACGTGAGCCTGGTCTGGCCCAAACGCCGGTTTGTGCCGACCCGCGTGCGTCGCGTGACCGACTTCTTCGCTCACGCGATACCACGGCGCCTATGAGGGCGCCGGCTCCTCGCGGCGGCCTTGCGGATGAGAGTCAGCCGACGGGGCGCGCGAGCGTCCCGCCGCCGGCGTTTGCTCGGCGATACCCGGCCAGCAGCAAACCGGCGAAGCCGAGCAGCATCATCGCCCAGGTGGAGGGTTCGGGGACACTGGACCCATCGCTTTCCCCCACGACCTGCCCAAGGTTGTCGATGCTTTCGGCGCTGCTGAATGTGGCCCCCGGCAGGCCCCCAAGGTTGATGATGCTGACGCCGCTCCACTCGGTGGCGTAAGTGACGCCGCCAACTACGCTGAATCCGACAACTTGCCCGGCATCGTTGATGCTCTCGGCTTCGCTACGACTGGAGCCCGGAAGACCTCCCAAGTCGATAACGCGCCCCCCGCTCCACTCCGTGGCGTAACCAGCGCTCTCTCCCACCGCCACCCCGGAATTGTTGATGCTGGCGGCGATGCTGCCGGCGGAGCCGGGCAGGTCTTCTAGCGTGATGAGGCTGCCGCCGCTCCACTCAAGGGCGTAATCCCTATTGCCGACAACGCTTACCCCCACGACCTGCCCCGAATCGTTGAGGCCGTCGGCGACGCTGGACGAGGCCCCCTGCAGGCCGTCGAGGTTCACGACATCGCCGCCGCTCCACTCGACGGCGAATTGCGTCGCGCCGACAAAACTTGTTCCCACCGCCTGCCCCGAATTGTTGATGTCGGTGGCGGCGCTGAAGACGGATCCCGGCAGGCCTGCGAGGTTGATGACGCCGCCGCCGCTCCATTCTGTTGCTTGAGAAAGACCGTTAGCGGGATAGCTCACTCCTACTACCTGCCCCGCGTTGTTGATGCTGCTGGCAACGCCATCCACGAAGCCTGGAAGGCCGCCCAGATTGATGATCCGCCCGCCGCTCCACTCGACGGCGTACTCAAAGTCGGCGCCCGCGCTTGATCCCACCGCCCGCCCGAAATCGTTGATGCCGTTGGCAATGCTATACGCTGCGCCCGGCAAGCCTCCCAGGTTGACGGGCCCGCCGCCGCCCCACTCGACGGCATATTGGGCATGCGCCGAACCGGCGGTCTCGCCCAGCAGACCGACCACCGCGAAAAGGGCGAATCCCGACGCCTTCCAGTGCGACATGAGGCCCCCGATGGCGCTGGGTTCACGCGCTTCAATCCGCTGAGGGTTCGCTCAGGGGACCAGAGCGAACATTGCACCGCGAGCTTTGGCTCGGCAATAGCCGGCGAAGCCAACCAGCATCATCGTCGAGATCGAGGTTTATTTGGAGGAAACTCGCGCGTCGGTTGCATTCGAGGTCGCGTGGGCGCCGGCTTGGGCCGTGGCGACGGCTCGCTCAGGACGGTACGCCGCCCAGAAGCGCCGGCAGTTCGGCCAGCGTCCGGATCTCGAAGTCGGGGCTGCCCGGCAGGCGCTCGTGGCGCTGGCCGTAGCGGTTGCACCAGACGACCCGCATGCCGAAATCGGACGCCCCGTGCGCGTCCCAGGCGTTGGAGGATTGGAACGAAATCGCGCTTGCCGGGAGATGGAGCGAGTTGAGCGCGTATTGGTAGACGTCGGGGTGGGTCTTGAAGGCGCGGACCGCGTCAGCGGAGAGGACCGCATCGAACATCGCCTCGAGCCCCGAGCGCTTGACCAGCGCCTGGAGCATCATGGGCGAGCCGTTGGAGAGGATCGCGGTTTTGAACCCCGCCTCGCGCAACGTCGCGAGCACCGCGGGAACCTCGGGAAACGGCTCGAGGCCGAGATAGAGGTCCATCAGGCGCTCGCGTAAGCGCGGGCTCCGAAGATCGAGGCTTTCCAGCGCGAAATCGAGCGCGTCGCCCGTGACTTGCCAGAAGTCGGCGTAGCGGTTCTCGAGCGTGCGCAGCCATGCGTACTGGAGCTGCTTGTCGCGCCAGAGCGTGGTGAGCGCCGCGCCCCGATCTTCTGGAATGTCGGGGCAGCGCGCCGCGGCGGAGGCGAAGTCGAACAGGGTGCCGTAGGCGTCGAAGACGCAGGCCTGAACGCCATCCAGGGATCGGGTCAACGGGGCTCCAGCGTTTTCGCGAGCTCGTTCTCCAGTGCGGCGATCCGCCGCCGCAAGGTCTCGCTCTCGACCTGCGCATAAGCGATCTCGGCGTCGCGCGCCAGACTGCCGAGGAGGTGGCGCTCGCTCGAGTTGAGATCGGTTCCAATCTCATGGCCGCCATAGAGGACGAGGGCATAGCAGCGACGCGCATTGCCGACCGGCACGACGAGGACCGGCCGTTCGAGGTCGTCCGGAAGCTCGGCAGGGGAGGCGGCGTCGACCGAATTGGGCGTGTAGGGCTTTCTATCGAACCGCGCGGAGAGCAGGGGATGGTTGCTGGTGAGCGCATCGGCGTGATCGGCGTCCCATCCGCTGCTGAGGCTTCGGGTGAACAGGCCGTTCTGCTCGCGAAACAGCGCCGCTGACGCTAGGCGCAGCGTGCTGATCGGCTCCTTCACCAGGAGTTGCTCGATCTCGTCGAGGCTCTTCGAATTCTGAATGGTCTCGCCCACGTCGGCCAGATGGCGCTCGGCGCGGATGAACTTGCGGTCGAACAGGCGGTTCATGAGCTCGGTCGCAAACTCATGGCCCCGCGCGAGCAAATAGACCAGGCCTGAAGCGACCACGACCCAAGCCCAGTAGGGCATGTGGATGTACTCGTCGATCACCTCGATTTGCTTGTGGAGGAACAGGACCGGCACGCTGAGCAGAAGGCCGAAGGCGGTCGCGCGACGAAGCGGGATCCAGACGTTGACCACCGACCGCCGCCGCACCGCCTCGACGACGAACAGGCACAGGATCCCGTTGATGAGGGATAGGGCGCCGGCTGCTTCTTCGGGCGCCTGACCGTCTCCGAGGAATTGGCCAAACAGCGAGGTTTCCTGCGAGAGCTGGGCGAGCAGATAGGCCGGGAGGCCGATCAGGCAGCCCCAGATCACCCAGCGGATGCGCTGATAGTCGCGGGGCGAGAGATCCCTTCGGCGCCCGATCAGGATTGCAAGCGCGCCGACGCTGACCGCAAAGCCGATCAACAGCATGGCTCTCGTCCAGATTTCCGCGGGATAGCCGAAGACGGTCGCCATGCTGGCGAGCGCCGCGCCCAGGAACACAATTGCCAGGGCCGGCAGGGCGCGCTCGATCGTCCGCCATCGCCCTTCGGCTCGGTCCACCGGCGCCCTCAGCGCAAACAGGAGGAGCCCGGTATAGGCGGCGGCCTGCATCACGAGGAAAATCACGTTCTGTGCCAGAAGCACGCGAGGCCAAAGCTGGAGCCAGGCCCAGAACTGAAACGCCTGGCCGGGGTTGAACTGGATCACGTAAATGAAGAAACCCCAGGTCATGAGGCCCGGGCGTGTCCATACGAGCCAAGCCGCGCCGAGCACCACCAGAACTCCGGCGATCGTGTCCAGCACAACGACGACGTCCAGCAGGCGATTCATCGGGCGCTGCTCGGCGGTGAGCTTGACTTCGCCCGCCGCGTGGTCTGTCCCCGACGCAACGATAAGCGTCGCCTCGCGTCCCGCCGTGACGTAGGTGAGGCCACCCCATTGCGACAACAGACTCGCGCAGACGCTGGTGTCGACGCGCGCGCACGACATCGCGGAAAGATCCAGCCGATCTCCAACGCGCAGGCCTGCACGCCAGGCAGGCGAATCGTTCTGGCTGTCGAACGGGCCCTGGACGTCGTAAATCCGCCCGTCACCGTCCATCGCGAGACCGAACGAGCCGAGTGGGCGAACGACCCGAAGCGAGTCAGGGACGATCATCGCCAGCGCATAAACGGTCAAAAGCAAGAGGGCGACGCGGCTGAAAAGGCTCGCGCCCTTGCCGTCACTCATCAGCCGATGCTCCGCGGGGCAAGACGAGGGATCTCCTTCATGAGCGCTGAGGAACCGAGGCTATCCGCCACGCAGGTCTTTGTACATAAGCCGCGTCGCGTCGTAGCTCTTCTCGAAGGCGTTGCGCGCGTAATTCGGAATCGCGCCGGCGAAATTATAACCAAGCGAGCGATAGAGGGCTTCGGCCGCGTCGCCTGCAGTGTCGAGCGTGAGCAGCCATCGGCCCTCTCTGGCCGCGAGTCGCTCGATCTCCTGCATCAGAGCGCGGGCGACGCCGGTGCGGCGAGAGGCCGGATCGACGAGCACTTTCGAAACTTCGGCGTGATGACGTTTGCTCGGCATCGAATCGAGATCGAGCTGCGCCGTGCCGGCGATATTGCCGCCAAGGGTCGCGATGAGGACAAGCTTGGCGCCGGCCGCATGCGGGGCGGCGACCCTGTCCAGCCAGTACGCGCGCGCTTCGCTCCGCGCGAACGGCATAACGAAGCCGATGCTCGCGCCCTCGTGTACGCAAGCCTGCAGGATTTGGGCGAGCCGATCGACCGCTTTGGCGAGCGCGGCGGGGTCAATCGCGGCGATATTTATCGTCTGGGCGTCCACGATCTCACCGGAGCACGAGAATTGAGCGCGCGGCGCGCTGTCCAGTCGCAACGAAACGGGTCGGGCCCATCGGCTTGGCGCGAAGGCAGTCGCCGGCGCGCAAACGATGGACGGCCCCCTCGAGGGTTGGCGGCGTCGCGAGTTGGAGCGTCTTGTTCCACGTTTGGAAGCTATTCTCTGGAGTGGGGCGGTCAAGCTGGCGACCAAACGAGCGCGCCCGAATTGCGTGTGACGGCGTTCTCTTGCACAGTCGAACCTCCCCGCAACGAAATGGATCGATGTCGTCGCCGCACCACGCCTCCATTCCGGCCTGGGCTTGGGCTATACCCTTGCTGGCGAGCGCTCTTGTGGCGCTGAAGTTGTTCCATATCGTCCCCTCCGACGAAACGTACGTATTGGTTCTCGCTGGTCTCTCCTCGCCGGCGCCGTGTTCGCCGCCGTCCATCACGCCGAAGTGCTTGCGCTCAAGCTTGGCGAGCCTTTTGGCTCGATCCTTCTCGCCGTCGCGGTGACGGTGATCGAAGCCGGGCTCATTGTCTCGATCATGCTTGCCGGGGCCGAGGGCAGCGAGCGCGTCGCCCGGGACACGGTGTTCGCGGCCGTGATGATCGTTCTCAACGGCGTCGTAGGTCTTTGCCTCGTCCTTGGGGGAGGCAAGCACTTCGAGCAGACTTTCCAGCTTCAGGCGCGGCCTCCGCGCTCGCCGTGCTCGGAACTTTGGCGACGCTGGCGCTCATCCTACCCAACTTCGTTGTGGCTGCTTCCGGCTCGTCCTATTCCATTCTGCAATTGGAGGGCGTCGGCCTTATGTCGCTCGTCCTTTGGTGCGTGTTCGTGTTCGTGCAAACCGTCAAGCATCGCGACTATTTTCTCGACGCCCGGAGCGACGACGGTTCCGGCGACGCGACACACAACACGCCCGGCATGCTGGTCACGCTCTCGAGCCTCGGCCTGCTGGTGGTTTCGCTTGCCGCGGTCGTATTGCTGGCCAAGACGCTGTCCTATCCGGTCGACGTGGCTATTGGGACAGCGGGACTGCCGAAGGCCTTCGTCGGCGTCGTCATCGCGCTCATCGTGCTCATGCCCGAAGGGCTCGCCGCGATAAAGTCCGCGCTTCGCAATCGGCTGCAGAACAGCATCAATCTCGCGCTCGGCTCGGCTATCGCCAGCATCGGCCTGACAATTCCGACGGTGGCGCTGGTTTCAATCGTGCTCAGTCGTCAAATCGCGCTGGGCGTTTCTCAAACCGACATGACGCTGCTCATTCTGACCCTCTATATCTCGGCTCTGACCCTTGGCGCCGGGCGCACGACCGTGCTGCAAGGCGCCGTGCATCTCGTTATATTCGCCGCGTTCATCCTGATCTCGGCCGTGCCGTAGTCTGCGCCGGGTGGTGGCGTCTCTCATTCAGATAAGGTTCGGGTGCCATGAGAATTCTTGTTGTTGGAGCAGGAGCGGTCGGCGGCTATTTCGGCGGGCGTCTGCTGCAAGCGGATCGCGACGTGACGTTTCTCGTCCGTCCGCGTCGCGCCGCGGAGCTCGCGAAGCATGGATTGACCATTCGCAGCCCTGTCGGCGACTTCCACCGCGCTTCGCCGCCAGTTGTGTTGCAGGAGGGCTTGGCGGAGCCGTTTGACCTGGTGCTGCTGAGCTGCAAAGCCTTCGACCTGGACGGCGCGATGGCGTCGTTCGCCAAGGCGGTCGGCCCGGCGACGGCGATTCTGCCGCTCCTGAACGGCATGCGCCACGTCGACCGGCTCGTCGAACGCTTTGGCGCCGAACGCGTGCTCGGCGGGCAGTGCGCCATCTCCACGACCCTCGACGCCAACGGCGCCGTCGTCCACCTCAATGATTGGCACGCGCTGAGCTTCGGCGAACTGGACGGCTCCCGATCGCCGCGGATCGAGGCCATCGCCGCGACGCTTCTCAACGCTGGCTTCGATGCTCGGCTCGCCGACAACATCCGGCAGGAAATGTGGGAAAAATGGGTGTTCATCGCCACGGCCGCAGGCATAACCTGCCTCATGCGGGCTTCGGTTGGCGATTACGTCGCCGCCGGCGCCACGGATCTCGCGCTTGGACTTCTCAACGAATGCGCCTCGATCGCGGCAACTCAGGGCTTTCCGCTGCGCGAGCCGGCGCTCGAGCGGGGGCGGACGGCGCTAACCGCCGCGGGTTCGCCGCTGAAAGCCTCGATGCTGCGCGATATTGAGGGCGGAAAGCCGGTCGAAGGGGACCAGATCCTCGGCGATCTGCTGCGCCGCGCTGCGAAGCCGGACGAGTCTTCGCTGCTGCGCATCGCCACCCTCCACGTCAAAGCCTACGAGGCGGGGCGGAAGGGCAGGGAGGTCGCAGGCAACTCTTGACGCTTGCGCCCCGGGCCGCGTTGGTATATCGGCGACCGCTTCGCGAATATCTGAAGGAGAACGCGCTTTGGCGGACGTCGCGCCGATCAACTGGACCAATGCGATGACGCTGCTCAGCGTCGCCATCCTGGTGGGCACGGAGCTTATTGGCGCCGGCGCCGCCGCGGGCTGGGCGATCGGCGGCCTGTTTCAACTTGGCGAGACGATTACCCGCTCGCTGGAAGGCATGCTTATTCTCACGGCGTTGACCGGGCTCTTCTATTTTCTGCGCGCGGCGGTCGCGCATGAGCCGATCCGCGGCTAGCCGGTCGCGCGCTTGCCGCAGAGAATACCTTCCCAGACCGTCGCCGAGGACCGTGAGGCTGCATCCGCGCAGCCAAAAACACCCCAATCGTTCCGCCACGCTGGAACGTCGACGGCGGAGCTCAATCGGCGAAGCGCGCTTCTGGTCGATCTGGACGGAACGCTGACCGACCCGGCTGAGGGCATCATAGGCTGCTTCCGCCTTGCGCTCGAAACGCTAGGACGAAGCGCCCCGCCTGCCGCCGAATTGCATTGGATCATCGGGCCGCCGCTGCGCGGATGTTTCGCCGAGGCGCTAAACGGCGAGGGTGATCCCGAGGAGGCGCTCAAGATCTATCGCGGGCGGTATTCGAGCGAGGGTCTTTTCGAAGCTTTCGTGTATGACGGCGTGAAGGAGACACTCGCCGCATTGTGCGGCGCGGGAACGCGCCTCTTCCTTTGCACGGCGAAACCCCTTGTCTACGCCGAGCGCATCCTCAGCCACTTCGATCTTGAGCGTCACTTCGAAGTGGCTTATGGCGACGAGCTTGGCGGCCGCTTCCAGGACAAGGCGGACCTGATTGCTCACATTCTTGAGCGTGAGCGGCTCGAGGCCGACGATTGCTGCATGTGGGGCGATCGCAAGCATGACGTCCTGGCGGCAAGCCGAAACGGAATCCCAACCATCGGCGCGCTCTGGGGCTACGGCGGCGCCGATGAGCTTCGCGCGGCCGGCGCGGCGGTTCTCTGCGAAGCGCCGTCGCAAGTTCCATCGGCATTCGACGTGCTTCCACGCGCCGCTCGCGCGCGAGCGTCATGACCAGCAAGCGATCGGCGCGCGGACCGGGCTCGCAAGCCCCGATCCCGGCGCCGCCCCGAGCCGAGGCCCGGCCCCTAACGTTCTCCGCGCACGGCCTTTCGTGGATAGACGACTATTCCTGGATTCGGGCCGACAATTGGCGCGAGGTACTACGCGATCCGACCCGCCTGCCGGCCGACATCCGGACTCTCCTCGAGGCTGAGAACGCCTATGCCGACGCGGTCATGGCGCCGACGCTCGGCCTGCAGAAAGAGCTCAAGCGCGAAATGCGCGCGCGCCTCAAAGAGGATGACAGCGAGCCGCCCCAAGTCGACGGGCCGTGGGCCTATTACTCGCGCTTTCGTGCCGGCGGCCAACGCCGAATTTATTGCCGCAAGCCTCGCGAAGGTGGCGAAGAGACAGTGCTCATCGACGGCGATGCGCGCGCTGAGGGAAAGGCGTTTTTTCATCTCGCGGGCGGGCGCCGGTCACCCGATCATTCAAAATTCGCATGGTCCTCCGACGACCTCGGCTCCGAGATGCTGACAATTGCGGTCCGTGATCTTGAGCACGAGACGGATCTTGCCGATCGTGTCGTCGGAGCGACCGGCGACATCGTCTGGGCACGGGATTCACAGGCGTTTCTCTACGTCGAGCAGGACGAGAGCCATCGCCCTTGCCGTGTCATGCTGCATCGCCTGGGGACCGCGCAGACCGGCGATGTCCAGATCTTCGTGGAAGCCGACCCGGCCTGGTTCATCGGCATCGAGCCGACCCGTCTCGGCCGTGCGGCCATTATTTCGGTGCACGGCCACGACGCTTCGGAAGCCCTGGTTGTGGAGCTCGATCATCCGACTGCTCCGCCCCGCCTCATCGCGCCGCGCCGCCCGGGGCTACACTACGAGGTGATGGATCACGGCGATCGTTTCCTGATACGCACCAATGCGGACGCGCCCGACTTCAAGATCGTCGTGGCGCCGCGCGATGCGCCGCAGGAGACAAACTGGCGCGATTTCGTGCCGAAGCGCGACGGACGCTTCATCGCCGACGCAACGCTGTTCAGAGACCAACTCGTATTGCTCATGCGCGAGATGAGCCGGCCGCATCTCGTTGTCTTCGACCTGAAAAGCGGGGAATCGCACGAGATTGCCTTTGACGAGGAGACCTATTTCCTCCGGCTCGAGCCGGTCTATGAATTCGACACTTCGCTCATCCGCTTCAGCTACGCTTCGCCAGCGACGCCGCAGGAGACTTACGATTACGATGTCGTGAGCCGGCGCCGGAGTCTCGTCAAGCGGCAGGAAATGCCGCGCGGCTTCGATCCAAAGGCCTATGTCGCGCGGTTGGTCTTCGCGCCTGCCGAGGATGGCGAGAGCGTGCCGGTCTCGCTGCTCTATAAGCGCGACGTGAAGCTCGACGGGTCAGCGCCGCTGTTCATCACTGGTTACGGCGCCTACGGCTATGCGGCCGAGGCGAGCTTCGCGACTAACCGCTTCTCGCTGGTCGACCGCGGCTTCGTGTTCGCGATCGCCCATGTGCGCGGGGCGCCGACAAAGGCTGGCATTGGTACGAGGACGGAAAGCTCGGCAAGAAGCCGAACACGTTCGGCGACTTCCTGGCCGCCGTCCGCTTCCTCGTCGCCGAAGGCTTTACCAGCAAGAGTCAAGTCGTAGCGCAGGGCGGCAGCGCCGGCGGCATGCTGATGGGTGCGATCGCCAATCTCGCGCCAGACCTGTTCGCCGGAATCATTGCCGACGTGCCGTTCGTGGACGTGCTGGCGACAATGCTTGACGCCAGCCTGCCGCTCACCCCGCCCGAATGGTTGGAATGGGGCGATCCGATCCACGACAAGGCGGCGTTCGAGACCATCCGCGCCTACAGCCCGATCGACAACGTGCGGGCTCAGCCTTATCCGGCGATCCTGGCGCTCGCCGGCCTGGCCGATCCGCGGGTGACCTATTGGGAGCCCGCCAAATGGGTCGCCCGCCTGCGCGCGACAATGACCGACGGCGGCCCAATTCTGTTGCGGACCGCAATGGACGCCGGCCATGCGGGCGCGTCGGGCCGCTACGACCGGCTCGACGACGTCGCCCGCCAGTACGCCTTCGCTCTTCGCTGCGTCGAGGGCGGGTTTTAGGGCCGAGGGTAAATCGGCTGAAGCGGTTCGACCCTGCGGACGTTGCGTCCGCGCTATTTCAGCCGCTCAATGTCGCCAGGCTTCCAGCTGAAGTCCAGCGCGGGCCGTTCCGGCACATAGAGGCGAAGGATCACGAAAAATCCGCGTCCGGGTGCGGTAGCGAGCCAGTTGCCATCTTTGCCGTCTGGCGCTTTCGGCCCGATTTAAAGCTCTGTGCTTCCATCCGAATTTTGCGCAGGCTGGTCGAGCTTGCCGAGCGAGGGAAACGGCCGCCCGTTGGCGAGGCCGGAGGCGTTCTCGGCCTCGTAGAGCGTGACGGACCAGAACAACCGCGCCGGGATGTCGGCGGGCAGATTGACTCGGTAGGTGATGTCGCCGTCGAGCGCATGGCCGTCCGCGTCTTCAAACGCGATCATGTAGAAAGCACCCTTGCCTGGCGTCATCGACACCATGCCGGGGCTGATCGAATAATAGTCGGTGAAAAACCAGAAGCGTGCGTCGAGGTCGCGATATCCGCCGTCGGACACGAGGAAGCTGAGGTCGTTCCCGGCGTTGGGCCAGCGACCCTTCATATTGTTGATCGGATTGAGCCACTTCCGATCTGGGAAGACGCGGAAATCCGCGCCGTGCACGCCCGGCTCGAGGCCGACGACACGACTCATATTATAGGCGGTCTTCGCGGCGTCGCCGAGGATCGAGCCGGTCCTTTGGTCGGGCGCGAATGGCTTTTTGGCGATGATCCCGAGACCTGCGAGCATGCCGAGCCAGTCCGGCCCGGCAAGATGGCTTCCCTCAACGTCGAGCAGCTCCTTGAGCTGTTCGAATGCGCTGGCGTCCGAACGCGGCAGCATGTTCAGCGATTGACCTGACCCTTCGTGAAACGCCATCGGCTTGGCGGACGCCTGTTTGCCCAGCGGGTAGATTTTCGTCTGCTTCATCAGATCGACGGCAGGCCTGGTGTCCTTTGGATCCTTGTAGAAGGAGCGCAAGAAGACGAAGAGGCTGTTCGTCCCCGAGCGATAGACCTAATACCAAAGGCCCCGCCGGCTGACTCACGGGGGGGATTCCCGAATTGGGTCTGGTCTGATTCAAGGCGGCATGGAGGATTGGGCCATGCCGTCAGCGGTGAGGTTGCGAGAGGACTACTCGGTCGAGGAGATTCGGGGTTTGGCCCGGCGGTCGAAGACCGTCAACCAGAGCCGTCGGCTTCTGTCACTGGCTGCGGTTCGGGATGGAATGGATCGCGGGTCGGCGGCGAAGATCGGCGGCATGGATCGCCAGACGCTGCGCGATTGGGTCCATCGCTTCAACGCGTCGGGGCCGGAGGGCCTGATCGACAACTGGACGGATGGCCCCAAGCCGCGCCTGTCGGAAGAGCAGATGGCGGCGTTTTCGCAGATCGTGGAAGCCGGCCCGGATCGGGCAAAAGACGGGGTCGTGCGCTGGCGGCGGGTCGATCTCAAGCGGGTCATCGCCGAGCGGTTCGGCGTCGACTTTCATCCCCGCTATGTCGGGAAACTCCTGCACAAGATCGGCTTCTCGCACATAAGCGCAAGGCCGCGTCATCCGGCGCAGGACGAGCGGATCGTCGAGGCTTTCAAAAAAACTTTCCGCGCGCGCTGACGGCTCATCTCGAAGGCCTGCCCGAGGCGACGCCGGTCGAAATCTGGTTCCAGGATGAGGCCCGAATCGGCCAGAAGAACGGCCTTGTCCGCCAATGGGCGAGGCGCGGAACGCGACCGCGACAGCCCGCCGATCAGCGCTACGCCAACGCCTATCTGTTCGGCGCGATCTGCCCGGCGCGGGGCGTCGGAGCCGCCTTGGCGTTGCCCTACGCCGACACCGAGATGATGCAGCTTCACCTCGACGAAATCGCGCGCAACATCGCTCCGGGCGCCCACGCCGCGCTGCTGCTGGACCGGGCCGGATGGCACATCACGGGCAAGCTCGACATGCCCGAAAACATCACGCCGATCTTCCTGCCTTCCCGCGCTCCGGAACTGAACCCGGTCGAGAACGTCTGGCAGTATGTGCGCCAGAACTGGCTCTCCAACACCGTCTTCGAAAACTACGACGCCATCGTCGACGCCGCCTGCAACGCATGGCGCAATCTCACCACCGATCCCGAACGCGTCACATCCATCGGAATGCGAGACTGGGCCCACATCGGTCGGTCGTTATGACCTTTGGTATAACAGCCTTCGGGCGGCTTCGCGTCGTAGCCGGGCGGGAGAACGAGGAACTTGCCTCCTTTGCCCCCATCCGGGCCGGGTAGGCCAAGATCGCCAAAAAACTGGCCGCCATCGACTGGAATCGGGCGCTGCCAGAAGTCGAGCAGGATGCCCTGAAGGTTCGGCGGCGCTTAGATGACCAATGGCCCGGTCTTGCTCAGATCGGCGAACGTGATCCCGTAGATCAGGTCCGAATTGGGTGTCGTGATGTGGGTCTTGGCGTCGAGCCGCTTCGACCAGATCGTCATGATATTATAGCCGGTCCCGAACTTTTCTTCCGCGCCGACCTTCATGCCGAGCGTGTTGATGAGCGGCATCGCCCACAGATAAGTCTGCGTTGCGCGCTGGAAGACGAGTTCATCCTTAAGGGCCTGCGCCGTCGCCGAGGTCGGCCGATTTTTTTCAAATGGAAGATTAGCGAGCGCGTCGAAGCGCGACGGTTCGGTCATGACATGACCCTCCTTTTTCGGGCTTTCGACGATGGCCTCAGTTGACCTTTTCGAAATCGGGCAGCGCCCACGACTTGTCGAAGAACGCCTCCGTCGGCCCGTAGAAACGGAAGTAGGTGAACCAGCCTTTGCTCGGATTAGTCTGGACCCAGTTGGCCTCGTGGCCTTCCGGCGCCTTCGGGCCGAAATAGACATCGATCGACCCGTCGCTATTTTTGACGATGCCTTCCTTGCGCGAGGAAATGTCCGGCCTGCCCTGCGCGGTCGCGGCCATCCGCCGGGTGTCTTCGTCGTAATAAGTGACCGACCAGAATTGCTTCACCGGCGGATTGGCGGAGACGTGAAGCTTGTAGGTGTTGCTCCCGTTCAACCATCGGCCGCCCGAATCTTTGTAGGACGCGATGTAGCGCTGTCCGACGCCGGGCGTTCGGGTCAGCATGCCCTTCGAAATGACGACCGCCTCATAGAACCAGGCGGCGCGCTCGTCGAGTTGGTCATAATTCGGCGCCCGCTGGTCCACTGAAACAACGAGAGCGTGCTTCCAGCGCGTGCCCGGCCAGAACGGCGGCTCGACCCGCTTGTCAGACGTGTTGGCCTTGGCCATCGCCTCGCCGACAATCGCCCCCTCTTCGAGAATTTTCCTTTGTCGTTCGTCCGGGCGGAAGGGTTTGCCTTTTTCGATGCCGAGAAATTTCAGTTGCGCCAGGATCAGCCGGTCGCGCTCCATGATCGGATCACGCTGAATAAAATCGTTGAGGCTCTCCCAATAGGCCATTCCGCGCGGCAGCATCTGGCTCCATTTCACGTCGCCCGCCTTGCGAACAGGCGTCGGCGCGCCTTGCGCTTTCGGCGTCCACGAATAGGTCCTGATGCCGGGGATCAGTTCGGCGATCGCCTTCTCCTTGTCCGCGCCGAGGAGCCGGACGCCGCCGAGCACAATGCGGCTCGGCGACTGCGTGACGTAGTGGCCCTGGGGCGCGACCGATTCGTGGCCCGGCGGGAGAACGAGATACTTGCCGCCTTTCCCTTGATCCGGTCCAACGACGCCAAGATCAGCGAGAACGCGCTGCCAGCCATCGAGGATCATGCCCGCCATGAGGCCGGGCGGAATTTCGATGACTGTCGGGCCGCTCTTTTCGAGATCAATGAATGTCGCGATGTAGGGTGTCGTGTAGTTCGGGGTCAGAATCCCAAGCTTCTCGGCGAAGTCGAGGTAGGAGAGCATCTCGCCGCTCTTCCCCTTGAAGACATTGAAATGTGCCTTTTGCCATTCGTTCAGGCCAACGGCTGGGATGCCCCAAAGGTAGGCTTGGCACGCGCGCTGAAAGTCCATTTCGTCGTAGAGCTTTTGGACGGTTTCGACGGACGGATAGCCACTCTCGAAGGTGAGCTTGCCGATTCTGGTGTCCTTCGTCCCGTTCGGAGTGTCGTTCATCGTCGTCCTCCTTGGGAGCGCTGAGCTAGGCCGAGCATACTTCAATTCCGCGGATCCTGAATCAGGCATAATCTTCTGAGGCGATCGCTGTTCCCTTTGGCGACCAAGACTTTCGACACTGAGGTGGTTGCCAAACCCTGGAGCAGCCAATTTCGACTGAGACGGGTTGGCCGAAAGGTGACGCTTGCACGACAATCAATGTCGATAGCGAATTAAGTTGTCCGGTTTTGGTAGCCCATCATATGTCCGCTTCTTCTGGTTCTGTTCTGCCTCGTGGGCGGGGTGGGCAAGCCGGAGGCTTGTCCACCCCGTCCACGGGGGCTTCGCCGCCGAGCGGATTTAAGCGGCGTTTTTCGCATCTCTGATCGCTCCGTTCTGGTCATATCGGCCGATGCAGCGGGGCCCGTGGAAGAGGGCGTGGGAGCCGTCGGGGTAGACGTGGACCTTGACCCGCGCCTTGACGAAATGGGGCCGCATCGGGCTTTCGGGGATCTGCAGTTTCAGCGTCCGGTAGGACACGCAATTGTCGTTCATGACCTGACGCTCCTCCTGCACGCACAGGATCTCATCGAGATTGACGCCAGGGATCGGCGTGAAGGCTGAACCCTCGCCGGCCGGATCGACCGCAAAGCGGGCGTTGTGTTCCGGCAGATAGCGGTCGCGGATGAAGGCGTTGGCCGCCTCCACATCGGTTATGCCGGCGAGCCGGAGCTCCTTGGGCAGCCGGCCCTGAAGCGTGCCGAACATCCGTTCCGAACGGCCACGGGCCTGGGGAGAGAAAGCCCCGATATGCTCGATTCCGAGCTGCTCAAGGGCTCGCCCGACCTGGGTCGGTGAGCCGCGGTCGATCTCGCCGGCCTTGGTGGTGCGGAAATAGTGCGAGCCGCGATCCGTATAGAGGCTCATCGGCAGGCCGTGCTCGGCGAAAACCTCCTTCAGCGCCCGGAAGGTCGAGGCCGTGCCCTCCTCCTCGATGAGAAAGGCCGAATAGATCGCCCCCGTCGCATCGTCGAGCGTCACGATCAGGTCGAGCGCCGGCTGGCCCTCGAGCCATTCGTGGCGCGAGCCGTCCTGGTGCAGCATCATGCCCGGCAGTGGCCGCCGCTCGCGCTTGCGCCGGTGGGCGCCCTTGCGCGGCGCCTTCGCCACAACGCCCGCCCACTGAAGATGCAGCTTCGTCCAGGTGTAGCCCCAGCCGAAGCCGTGATCCTTGATCAGATGCTCGTGGAAGTGCTTGACCGTAAAACCCTGGTAGCGCTCGCGGTAAAGCCGCTCCACTTCCTCCGCCCGATCGGCGGGAACCCGCCTGCCCGACGCCTGGCCGAGCCGGCGGTCGACAAGCCCAGCCTCGCCTTCCTCTTCGTAACGCCGCGTCCAGCGCCGGAACGTCCGCTCGCTCACGCCGAGCAACTCAGCCGCCTCTTCCTGGTTCAGCTCCGCCGATTCCCAGCGGTTCAGAACGTTCAAAAACACCGTCATGCGCACACCCTGAAGGGCTTCTGTCCAGCGCATCCAACCCCTCCAAAAAGGGCCGGATCTACCGGACAGATCGTGCGCTACCTAAACCGGACATATCGTCTGCTACCGACACTTGCACGACAATCAATTGCTAAAAAGCAGAAACTGAGCTAAGCTTGCCCCATGAACAATTCTGCGCTTTTTCATGCCCTTGACCGTGGACTCCCGTTCCGGCGCTGCCCACCAAGGGGAAAAAGCGGCATGAAAAAACTTTCGCGGAAATTCCCGTGTAACCTATTGATAAGTCTCGTTTCGGACGAGAGAATCCAAGGAAATCCAAGTAAATCCAACCCTCAGAATCGGGGGTATTTGTAGCGAAACGGCGAGGTGCCAAGAAAATCCAAATCGACCCGATGGGCGACCGACCTGCCGTCGAACAGGAGCCGAACCGACCCCATCCCAATGCAGAGCCGCTGGCGCGCCGCGGGGTCTGGCCCGAACGCAGCAAGCCCTTCCTAAGGGCTACCCCTCCTCGTCGCCGGGCTCACGCTTGGCGTTGGCGCCGGGAATGACATAGCTCCCCTTCAGCCAGCGATGCAGGTCGACGTCGGCGCAGCGCTTCGAGCAGAACGGGTCATAAGGCTCGCTGCGTGGCTTGCCGCAGATCGGGCAGGGCCGATTACTCTTGTTTAAGCTCGGTCGCTTTATGGCGGGCTTGTTGTCGTCGGCTTTCATTGAACGAGGCTCGCGTTCCAGCGACGATGGGCATCATAGCCTTGGCCGCTGAGGAGCGCGACGGTTTCGGCCAGCGGCAGGCCGACGACGTTGGAATAGGAGCCGACTAGCCGCTCGACGAAGGCGCCGGCGAGGCCCTGAATCGCATAGCCGCCGGCCTTGCCGCGCCATTCGGCGCTCGCCAGATAGGCCTCGACCTCGTTGCGAGACAGGCGCTTGAACCGGAGGCGGGTCTCGACCAGCCGACGCCGAACGGCGCCCTCGCCCGTGACCACCGCGAGGCCGGTAAAGACCCGATGGCCGCGGCCGGACAAGAGATCGAGGCACAGCTCGGCGTCCTCGCGCGTCTCGCACTTCGGCAAGATGCGTCGGCCGACGCCAACCACCGTGTCGGCCGCAAGCGTCAGGCAGGGGGCGAGATTCGCTCGGTTTCCAGCGATCGCCGCCGAGGCGAGCGCCTTCTCGCTGGCCAGCCGTTCGGCGAGCGCGCGCGGCTCCTCGCGGGCGCGTGGCGTTTCGTCGATCTCGGCCGGCAGGATTGCGTCGGGCCTCACGCCGATCTGCGCCAGGAGCGCAAGCCGGCGCGGCGAAGCGGACCCGAGCACCAGACGGAGGCCCGAGTGCGGAGCAGAGCGATCGTCGCCCCGCCCGAGCGTCAAGGTCATTTGAAGCGGTAGGTAATGCGCCCTTTGGTCAGATCGTAGGGCGTCATCTCCACGAGCACCTTATCGCCGGCCAGCACGCGAATGCGGTTCTTACGCATCTTGCCCGCGGTGTGAGCAATGATTTCGTGGTCGTTCTCAAGTTTGACGCGAAAGGTTGCGTTGGGCAGCAATTCGACGACGAATCCGGGGAACTCAAGCAATTCTTCTTTCGACATAAGGCTCCTTGTTGCGTCGGCGCGCCGCCAAAGGCGAGCGGAGACGGCGGCGCTGACGGCCCCTAGCACGTCAGCGGCAGACTGTCATACCATCGCGAGGCTGTTAGATCGAATACCTTTGAATTCAGTCAAACGCGGCGCGTCTCTGGCTTAGTTTGTCGGGCGCGCCCGTCAGACCGAGCTACTTCAGGGCCATTGGGTCCGATTCGTCCAGAAATCCGAGAATCTCGTGGAAGAACTGCATGCGGTTCTTCTCCAGCATGACGGTATGCGTGCCCTCGCCGAGTTGAACAAAACGCTTGTAGGGCGCCCCGGTCAGCTTGGCGAAATAGGCGTTCGTCATATAGGTCGGAAGGTCGGCATCCCATTCCGCGTGAATGAGGAGGGTCGGGACGGTGATCTGGCCCGGATCGTAGTACGGCTTCCCTGCGTCCCAAAAATTGGTGAATTCAGCCGTAACGCCGCTGGCCGCGCGAAGCCTGGGTGGGTCCATTTTGCTGCCAACGGGGTCGGTCGCGAGCGTCGCGTCCCACCAGTGGTCGAAGACGCCCGGAGGAATCAGCGATGCCTGTTTGTCCTCGGGAACGCCCCGGAGCCAGCGCGCTTTCGCGGACTCCTTCGCCACCAGACGATATGCGGGGATCGTCTTCGTCGACGGCTCGACCGGAGGCTCCACGACCCAGGCCGGCGCGTAGAGGACCAGTCGATTGATCTTGTCATCATGCTGCGCCGTATAGGCGCCGGCGATCGACGTTCCCCACGACCAACCCATGAGGTCGAGTTTTGGGACGCCATGCTGAGCCAGGACGTAATCGACCGCCGCGCCCAGATCCGCGCCCGCCTCTTCCGAAGTCGCGATCGGCTTGTTGGCCTCAGGCGGCTGATCCATCTCAGGTGGACGGGTGGACCGTCCGTACGATCGGACGTCGACCAGATAGACGTCAAAACCGCTCTGAGCGAACAGGTCCATCATCGAGACGCCGTCGATCGGCAGGTCGAAGCTCGTTTCGGCTGGATAAGTCGCGCCATGAATGAACAGCAGCGTCTTGTCAGGCGAAAAGGAATTCATACCCTCCGCGTGCTTGTTGCGCACGTAGAGTTTGATGCCAGGATCGGACGACGGGATCATCGCTTCGGTCATCGTCAGGCGCGGTGATTCTGCAAAAGCGCCGCCGGACAAAGCCGAACACATCACTATTGCCGAGCAAACGATTCGAAAGCGCATAGCAACTCCTCCCGATGCGGCCCGAAGAGCCGCGATTGTATAAGACGTCGCGAGCGACGCTTTAGGAATGGTGGCCGTCAGACTGCCGACGAGGGAGCGGCGCCATCCGGTTGAGGAGGCGGCGCAGCCTGCGGCGCGGGCTTGCGTTTTCTGCGCTCCTCGAGCGACTGCAGGACCACATAGAACGAGGGAACGAACACCACCACCAGGCAGGTCGAGGCGATCATGCCGCTGAACACGGGGATGCCGAGCGAATGTCGCGCCGCCGCGCCGGCGCCGGTCGCCAGAACGAGCGGAAGCACCCCGAGGATGAAGGCGAACGAGGTCATGACGATCGGGCGGAACCGCAGCCGCGCCGCCTCGACCGCCGCGTCGAGGATCGACTTGCCCGCCTCGCGCTGCTGGCGCGCATATTCGACAATGAGGATGCCGTTTTTGCTGCCAAGCGCAATGAGCAGAATGATCCCAATCTGGGTGTAAAGGTTGTTGTCCGTGCCTGCGATATTGAGGCCGGCGACGGTTCCGAGCAGCGCCAGCGGCACCGCAAGGAGTACCGCAAATGGCAGGATCCAACTCTCGTATTGTCCGGCCAGAACGAGATAGACCATCAGGATGGCGAAGCCAAAAACGTAATAGATCTGGTTGCCGACTGTCTTCTCCTGGTAGGACATTGCGGTCCAGTCGAAGCCGGTCCCTATCGGGAGCGCCTGAGCGCCGACCTGTTCCATGAGGTCGAGCGCCTGGCCGGAACTGAAGCCGGGCGCAGGCGAACCGACGACGGTTGCGGTCGGGTAAAGGTTGTAAAGGCTGATCAACGGTGGCCCAGTTACCGGGGTAACCTCGATCGCTGTGCCGATCGGCGTCATGGTTCCATTGCCGGCTCTGACCTTGAGATTGCGGATGTCATCGATCGTGGCGCGCTTGTTTGCATCCGCCTGAGTGTAGACCTGGAAAACATGGCCGAACTTGTTGAACTGCGTCACGTAGTTCGAGCCGACATAGCCGGACAGCGCGGAGAACACCTGGCCGACGGTGATTCCGAGAGCCTCCGCCTTCGTCCTGTCGACGACCACCGAGTATTGCGGCGCTCCAGCGCGGAAGGTGGTCGCCAGCCGCGAGAGGCCGGATTGCGCATTGCCGTCCGCGACAACGGTATTGGCGAGGCTTTGCAGAAGATCGTAGTCGAAATCGCCGTTGCGGATTTCGACCTGCATCGTGAAGCCGCCCACGTTGCCGACGCCCTGGATCGGCGGCGGCAGCACCGCGAAAGAAAACGCTTCGGGGATCGATTGCAGCGCGCCGTTGATCTTCCGCTGGATCGATTCCTGATCCTGGCCCGGTTCCTTGAGCCGCGCATCCCATTCCTTCATAACGACGAAGGCGACACCGGCGTTGGCGAGGCTGGCGCGATTGTCGAGAATCGAGATGCCGCTGACGGTCACGACATGCTCGACGCCAGGAATCGGTTGGACGAGTTTCTGGATCTTCTCCAGGACCGCGTCCGTGCGTTCCTTCGAGGCTCCGTCAGGCAATTGCGTCACGACGATCATGTAGCCCTGATCCTCGGTCGGAAGGAATCCGGTCGGCACCCGGGTGAGCGACCAGACAGCGAATGCGACAAGAGCCAGCGCCACACCGACCATCAGCAGGGCGTGGTTCGTCATGACGCTCATCAGACGAACGTAGCCGTGCTCCGCCCTGTCATAGATCCAGTTGAAGCCGCGGTAGAAAAAATTCCGTTGCGCGGGCGGCTTCGGCGGCCGCAGCCACAGAGCCGACTGGGTCGGTTTGAGCGTCATTGCGTTGACTGCGCTGATGAGGGCGGTGGCGGCGATCACCAGTGCGAACTGGCGGAAGAGCTGTCCTGTCAGGCCCGGCAGGAAGGCTGCGGGGAGGAACACGGACATCAGGACCAACGTGATGCCGATGACCGGGCCGGTCAGCTCCTCCATAGCTTTGATTGCCGCCTCGCGTCCGGGCATGCCCTCCTCGACGTGGCGCGAGACGCCCTCGACGATGACAATTGCGTCGTCGACCACGATGCCGATGACCAGGATGATGGCGAACAGCGTCGGCAGATTGATCGAGAACCCGAGCGCCGCCATCGCCGCGAACGCGCCGATGATCGTCACCGGCACGGTTGTGGCGGGCACCAGCATCGCGCGCCAGTCCTGCAGGAAGACGAGGATGACGATCAGCACGAGGATGCCCGCCTCGATCAGCGTACGCCACACCTCGCTGATCGCGGCCTTGACGAATTTCGTCGTGTCGTAGGGCACGACATATTGGAGACCATCAGGGAAGCTTTTCTTGAGCTCCTCCATCTTGTCGGACACCGCCTTTGAGACGGCGACCGCGTTGGCGTCCGGAAGAAGAGAGATGGCGATGCCGGCCGCCGGTTTGCCATCAAGATCGAACGCTTCACTGTAGGTCTGGGCGCCGAGGTCGACATGCCCGACGTCGCGGATCCGCGTGATCCGACCTCCAGCGCCGGGCTCGACCTTGACGATAAGGTTCTCGAAATCGGGCGCGTCGTTAATTCGTCCGTTGAGGTTCAACGTGTACTGGAAGTTTTGACCCTTTACCGCCGGCGGCGCGCCAATCTGGCCGGCTGCGACTTCCTGGCTCTGCTGCTGGATAACGGAGGTGATGTCCTGCGGCGTTAGCCCACGCGCCTGCATGAGGTTCGGGTCCAGCCAAACTCGCATGGCGTATTGGCCGGCGCCGAGCACCGATACGTCGCCCACCCCGTTGAGGCGCTCGAGTTCGTTGACGACATTGATGACGGCGTAGTTCGACAGGAACAGGCTGTCGAAGCGGCTGTCGGGGGACACAAGCCCGACGAATTCGAGAATCGACGTCGATTGCTTCTTCGTCGTGACGCCCTGAACTTGCACTTCAACGGGCAAAGACGAAAGCGCGGCCGAGACCCGGTTCTGCACCAAGATCTCATCCTCGTCGGCGCTCGTGCCGATGGCGAAAGTGACGGTGAGATTATAGGTGCCGTCGCTCGCGCTCGTCGACTGCATGTAGAGCATGTTCTCAACGCCGTTGACGTTCTGCTCGATCGGCAGGCCGACGGTGTTGACGAGCGTAGAGGCGCTGGCGCCCGGATAGCGCGTCGTCACCTGCACCGTTGGCGGGACGACGTTCGGATATTGCGAGGTCGGCAGGTTGACGAGCGAGACAAGCCCGATAACGACGAAGAACAGCGCCAGAACGTTGGCAAGAACTGGCCGGTCAATAAAGAAGCGGGAGATCATGGGCGTTTCTTCCGCGCCGTCACTTCGCCGAATCCGTCGCGGCCGGCTTCGCCGGTTCGGATGCGGCGGCGGGCTTGGCTGGTTCGGGCGCCGCGGCCGGCGTGCTATCTTGATCGGCAGCGGCCGCGCTCAGCTTCGTCTGCTGGGGGGTGACTTTGGCTCCCGGGATTGCGCGCTGGACGCCTTCCGTCACCACCCAGTCGCCGGGATCGATCCCGGACTCGATGATCCGGTAAGCACCCTCGCGGTCGCCCGTCTTGACGATTTTGCGCTGAACGACATTGTCCTGCCCGACAACCAGCAGATACCGGCCCTCCTGGCTCGTGCCGAGCGCGACATCGGGCACGAGAATCGCCCTGTCCAGCTTCTCGACCGGCGTCCGGACCCGGACGAACAGACCGGGCAGCAGCCCGCGGGCCTTGTTATCGAAAATCGCGCGGACTTCGAGCGTGCCGGTCGAGGCGTCGACCTGGGGCGCAGCGTAGTCCATATGACCTAAGTGCGGAAAGCCTTCTTCGCCTTGCAGGCCGATCTCGACCGGGATCTTGGAGAGATCCGTCGTCCGAAACTCTATACCGGCCTTGGCGTTGTTCACTTTGATTCGAAGAATTTGTGGCTCGCTTATGGTGAAATAGACGTAGAGCGGGTCGAGCTGGATGATCGTTGAGAGCTTGGTCGGAGACCCGACGCCGACGAGCGCACCGAGATCGACAAGGTGCCGGGTGACGACGCCGTCGAAAGGCGCAATTACCGTTGTATAGTTCAAGTTGATTTGGGCTGTCTCGATGGCGGCTTTAGCGTTGAGCACTTGCGCGGCTGCTTCATCCTCTTTCGACTTCCATTCCTGCACCGTGGCCTGGCTGGCGAAATCCTGCTTTCCCAGCGTTGCCTGACGCTGGTATTCGGCCCGGTTGAAAGCGAGCGTCGCCTGATTGGACGCAAGAGTCGCGTTCGCCTGGTCAAGTTGAGCCTGATATTGGTCGCGCTCGATGCCAAATAGCTTGTCGCCTGCCTTGACCGCGGCGCCGTCGGTATAATCGATGTCCGTGAGGAAACCCTGCACGCGGGCGACCAGATCAACCGAATTGAAGGGCGAAGTGTTACCGGTCAGGTTGAGATAAAGTGTCACCGGCTTCTGCAACGGCTGCGCGACCGCCACCTTTGGCGGCGGCGGGGGCGCGTAGGCGTTCTTCGAACCGTTGCAGGCCGCGAGCGCGACCACGGCGGCGACGATGACTGCTGCGCGAAAGACGCGCCCGCGCGCTTTCGTCGAGGAACAAGGCTTTTGCGTCACCATGCGAGCGCCGATCCTCGGAAGCAAACAAAACAATAGCCGCGGGCGGAACCCGATAGCACGGCGCGGCTGAGCCGCGCCAACCCCAGCCTATGATGCCTGACCCGCGTTTGAGCGCAAGAGGCTCGGATTAATGGATGCAACCTAGCCGCTAATGCGCCGCGCGCTCAAGCGCGCGATAACGTCTGACCGCGACCGGGATCGAGGCGAGATAGACGAGCGTGACGGCGACCAGCGCCTGCATGGGAAAGTTGAACAGGATGAGGAGCGCTGCGGCGACGCCGACCAGCACCACCGAGACATATTCGCGTGGCACGCGGCCGATCGTCTTGCCGGAGAAGTGCGGCACCCGGCTCGCCATCAGCAGAGCCACCGCCAGCACATAGAGGCTTTCGATCACGGCGGACTGCGGCGTTGGTTGGCCGAGATCAAACGCGTAATGAAGGTAGATCGGCAGGAGGCCGACAATCGCGCCCGCGGGCGCCGGCATCCCAAGGAAGAAGTTCTTTCGCCATGCAGGCTGATCTTCGTCGACCATGACGTTGAAGCGTGCGAGACGCAGAGCGCAGGCCATGGCGAACAAGAGCGCCGCGACCCAACCGAAGTTTTTGGCCGCGTGCAGGTTGGCGACATACAGCACCAGCGCCGGCGCGACGCCAAAGTCGACGAAGTCGGCGAGCGAATCGAGTTCGGCGCCAAACCTCGAGGTTCCCTTCAAGGCGCGTGCGATTCGCCCGTCGAGGCCGTCGAGCACCGCCGCGCCGGCGACCGCGCTGACCGCCCAGTCGATCGAGCCCTCCATCGCCAGGCGGATCGCCGTCAAGCCGAGGCCGAGCGCGAACAGTGTGATGAGGTTGGGGATCAAGAGCCTGAGAGGCACGGCCCGGAGACCGCGACGCGGCGACGCGGAATCAGCGATCGGCGCCCGGGGCGGGGGGCCGATTTCGTTCATGCCTCAACTCCGCTGAAAGGGCGGCGGCTCGACCTCGCCCGCAACCTGCGCAATCACCGTCTCGCCAGCGACGGCGCGCGAACTGACCCCCACCACGATGTGCGCGCCCGGCGGCAGGTAAACGTCAACGCGGGAGCCGAAGCGGATCAGCCCGATTCGTTCGCCCGCGCCGACCAGCGCGCCTTTATGCGTGAAACACACGATCCGCCGAGCGATCAGGCCTGCAATCTGCACCACGCCAAATCGTCCCGACGGCGTGTCGATGACGAGGCTGTTGCGCTCGTTGTTCTCGCTCGCCTTGTCGAGATCGGCGCTGAGGAACAGCCCGGGATGATAAACGATCTGAGCCACGCGGCCTTGGACCGGAGCGCGATTCACGTGGCAATCGAAAACCGACATGAAGATCGAGACCCGCTGCAACGGCGCCATGCCGAGGCCAAGCTCGGGCGGAGGCGCGGCGAAGCCGGCGAAACTGACCACGCCGTCAGCGGGCGCAATGACCAGGTCGCTCCGAACCGGCGTGACACGCGCGGGATCGCGAAAGAAATACGCACACCAAAGCGTGATGACGAGAGCGAGCCAGCCGAGCGGCGACCATAGCCACCACAGGATCAGCGTCGCAACGGCGAAGCCGATGACGAACATATAGCCTTCAGGGTGGATCGGCGCGAGCTGGCCGCGCAGCGATTTGACGATGCTCATTGACCCGCGCTCGAGGACAAACCGCGCGCACTCATGGCGCCAATCGCTTCCGATGTCACGACGCGGGCTAAGCCACGGAACCGTCGACGGCGTGGAGATCGTCCTCACGGCCCGCTTGCCGCAACAATTCCTGCGCGGCGTCCACCTGCCTCTGGCGGCTCCACATCGCGGAATAGATTCCCCCCGCGCCAGAAGCTCCTGATGGGATCCGCGCTCGGCGACGACGCCCTTGTCGAGCACCAGAATCTCGTCGGCGTTGACCACGGTCGACAGGCGATGGGCGATCACGATCGTCGTGCGTCCGCGGGAGACACGCTCCAGCGCCGACTGAATCTCACGTTCGGTTAAACTGTCGAGCGCTGACGTCGCTTCGTCAAGCACCAGAATCGGCGGCGCCTTGACCATCGTGCGCGCGATGGCGACCCGCTGTTTCTCGCCGCCCGAGAGCTTGAGGCCCCGCTCGCCGACCGGCGCGTCATAGCCCTGCGGCAGCGAGCGAATGAACCGATCGATCTGCGCATTCTCGGCGGCGGCGGCGACCTCGCCCTCGCTGGCGCCGTCGCGCCCATAGTGGATGTTGTAGTGGATCGTATCGTTGAACAGCACCGTGTCCTGCGGCACCATGCCAATCGCGGCGCGCAGCGAACTCTGCGTGACAGCGGCGATATTCTGTCCATCGATCAATACGCGCCCTGCATTCGGCTCATAGAATCGGAACAGGAGGCGCGATATCGTGGATTTACCGGCGCCCGACGGTCCCACGATGGCGATCGTGTGGCCCGCCGGCGCCTCGAACGAGACGCCGCGCAAAATGGGCCTGCCCGGATCATAGGCGAAGTCGACATTCTCGAACCGGACCGCCCCGGCGGTCACCTTCAAAGGCTGAGCGCCGGGAATGTCCTCGATCTCGGGATTCTGCGCCAGAATGACAAACATTGCCTCGACGTCGATGATCGCCTGCCTGATATCCCGATAAACCATCCCCATGAAATTAAGCGGCTGATAGAGCTGCAGCATGATGAGGTTGACGAGTACGAAGGCGCCAACGGTCTTGGTTCCGTTTCTGACTTCGGCGACGCACATCAGGAGGACGACGACCAGGCCGAGCGTGAAAATGAAGGCCTGACCTGCGTTCAGAACCGCGAGCGACACATAGGTGCGAACGCTCATCCGCTCGTACCGCGCCATTGCCTTATCGTATCGCGCCGCTTCGCGGTCCTCGGCGCCAAAATATTTCACCGTCTCGAAATTGAGGAGGCTGTCGATCGCCTTGGTGTTGGCCTCCGTGTCGCTTTCATTCATCGCGCGCCGGATGCCAATGCGCCAATTGGTGGCCAATGTCGTGAAGACCAAATACGCGACCACCGTGGCGCTGATCGCGGCCACATAGCGCCAGTCGAACGTGATCAGCATTGCGGCAACGATCATTGCGAACTCGACCACCGTCGGGATCGCAGTCAGCATCGAGGTGCGAATGAGGGTCTCGATCGCGTTGCGCCCGCGCTCAAGAACGCGGGTAAGTCCGCCAGTCTTGCGCTCCAGATGAAAACGCAACGACAGGTGGTGCAGATGCTCGAACACCTCGATCGCCAGTCGGCGCACCGCATTCATGGCGACAGCCGCGAACAGGGCGTCGCGCCCCTGCTGGGTAAACGCCATCAGGATGCGCAAGACCCCATAAAGAGCGGTCAGCGCCACGGCTCCGATCAGGACGTGCGGCAGCGGCACCGCATCGAGCGCCAGCTTGTTGGCGAGCGCATCGGTCGCCCACTTGTAGGAATAGGGAATGGCGATCGTGAACAACTTCGACAGCAGCATCAGCGCCACGGCGAGAAATACGCGCAGCTTCAGATCAGAGCGGTCGGTCGGCCAGATGTAAGGCCATAGGAGCTGCACGGTCCCCGTCAACGTGGCCTGCCGCGTCGTGTTTCTGCGCGCGGCGACGAACGTTGACGTCTTTTGATGCTTCATTGGAACTCACGCGGCGCCAATGAACTGGATCGGCAAGCCGCATATAGTCGCTTTAAGCGCCGATGGCATCCTCGGCCCGTCATATTCTTTGGCTCGATCATTGTGCGCAAAGCAGCCGCGCAGATGAGCGGGGCGCCTGCCGCGACGAATCAAGTCCGCGATTGTTCAGGGCCTGCAGTTACGCGGCAGCGCAAGCTTTCGCGTGGACTCGCCGCGATCGAGGAAACGGGTCGCGATGATTCGGTCAAATCGCTTGCGGCACGTTAATTGCTGTCTGTCAAGTGAAGGCAGTAGTTTTTTTATATCATTTCAGCTTCCCTCAACCAGCTCAATGTGAGTATTCAGCCAGTCTCCACCGGTGGCCAAGTTGATGTTATCGTATCTTGTCTTGTGCTATGTTTTCTTTTGCGCTATGTGGCGGTCGCCCCAAGTCGCACAGGCGACAAAGAATGAGGAATGCTCCTCGTAATCGGATGAGCAGACAATGGCCTGAAGATGATCGCCAACAGGGCGCTCTTTCCGTAGGCAGCTTACTGGAGTAACGTTAACAATGAGCGATTCCACGAACCACATAGAACTCGCCGCGGAGATAGTATCGGCTTATGTGTCGAACAATTCCGTACCGTCGAGTGAGTTGCCGTCGCTTCTTAGCGACGTTCACGCAGCCCTCGTCCGTGTCTCGACTGGAGCGCTGCCGGTCGTAGTCGAGGCAGCAAAGCCCGCCGTCCCGCCGAAGAAGTCGATTACGAGCGATTACATCATCTGCTTGGAGGACGGTCGTAAATTCAAGTCGTTGAAACGGCATTTGCGGACCCAATACAATCTGTCGCCGGAAGAGTATCGCGAGAAGTGGGGTCTTCCGTCTGACTATCCCATGGTCGCTCCCGCCTACGCCAAGGCGCGCTCGGCTCTGGCGAAGCAGATGGGCCTTGGCCAGCAGCGCCGGCGCCGCAAGTAAGAAATCGCTGTCAAACTCGGCCCTGCATCACCGGTTCCCTCCAGGCCGCGTGGCGCGGGCGCGGGAGCGCTCGGCGCTTCTATTTCGTGCCGAACATGCGATCGCCCGCGTCGCCGAGGCCCGGAACGATGTAGCCGTGGTCGTCGAGCCGTTCGTCCACCGCCGCGGTCCAGATTTGCACCTCGGGATGCGCCTTGGTCAGCCGTTCGATTCCTTCGGGCGCGGCGAGAAGGCAGACGAAGCGGATGTCCCTGACCCCACGCCGCTTGAGGCGGTCGATCGCGGCGACCGCTGAATTTGCGGTCGCGAGCATCGGGTCCATCACGATGACCAACCGGTCGGCCACGTCCGCCGGGGCCTTGAAATAATACTCTACCGCCTCGAGCGTATGGGGGTCGCGATAGAGCCCGATATGGGCGACCCGGGCGCTCGGCACCAGATTAAGCATCCCGTCGAGAAATCCGACGCCGGCGCGCAAAATCGGCGCAAACACCAGCTTCTTGCCGGCGATGGTCGGCGCCATGGTCTTCGTGAGGGGCGTTTCCACCTCGACCACCTCGAGCGGCAGATCGCGCGTCACCTCGTAGGCGAGCAACATGCCGATCTCGTTCATGAGCTGCCGGAAGCCCTTGGTTGACACGGTCTTGTCACGCATCAGCGTCAGTTTGTGCTGCACCAGCGGATGGGCGACGACATGAACATTCGACATGAGCGAGGTCCTGGTGACGAGGAAGACTTTGACATTAAACGAAGTTGGGCCGGCGGGCCGGCGTGCGCGCCATCGTCCCCAGCTTTGTCGGCGAGGTCTGACGACGCCGCGATGGCGCCAGGGCCTTACAGGCGCTATTGACGAGCGAACAGGCACGATGTCTGCTGCATCGCAAATGGTTTCTTCGACCGCCCGACCGATTAGCCGAAATTGGTCTCTGCCCAATATTCTGACCTACGCGCGGGTCGCGGCGGTCCCGCTTGTCGCCGGGCTTTTGTTCTGGCCGGATGAGCCATGGGCGCGATGGACGGCGCTCGCGATCTTCATCGCCGCCGGGATTAGCGACTTTTTCGACGGCTATTTGGCGCGCGCGTGGTCGCAACAGTCTTCGCTCGGAAGAATGCTGGACCCGATCGCCGATAAGCTTCTCGTCTCCGCGGTGATCCTGGTGCTCGCCGCCGACCGGACCATTTCGGGCCTCACGCTATGGGCGGCGATCGTCATACTTTGCCGGGAAATCCTGGTCTCGGGCTTGCGTGAGTATCTGGCGGAGCTCAGGGTTCCGCTGCCGGTTACCGCGCTCGCCAAGTGGAAGACCACCGTACAATTCATCGCGCTGGCTTTTCTGATCGCCGGGCCAGCCGGAGAATCCGTGTTTCCGGGATCGATAACAACCGGGATTGTGCTGTTGTGGATCGCAGCCATAGTAACGCTCTATACTGGCTGGGACTATATGAAGGCGAGCTACGACCACGCCGGGGACGAATGAGACGAGAATGAAGGCGCTTTATTTCGCCTGGGTGCGCGAACGTGTCGGTGCGGCCGAGGAAGAGCTCAATCCGCCTCCGACGGTGGAGACAGTCGGCGACCTTATCGCCTGGCTCCGTGATCGCGGCGAGGGCTACGCGCGGGCGTTCGACAAACCCGCAGCCGTTCGCGCCGCTCTCGATCGGGTTCACGCCCGCAGCGATGCTTCCATCGCGGGGGTGAAGGAAGTGGCGTTCTTTCCGCCGATGACCGGCGGCTGAAAGCGATGGCGACAGTCCGCGTCCAACAAGAGGATTTCGACCCGGGCGCGGAGGCCGAAGCGCTTACGCAGGGGCGAACTGACGTCGGCGCAGTCGTGAGCTTTGTCGGCCACTGCCGGGACGAGGGCGGCTCGCTCGCCGCGCTCGAGCTCGAGCATTATCCCGGCATGGTCGAGGAAGAGATCGCGCGCGTGGCGAGTGAGGCCGAGGCGCGCTGGCCGCTTGTGGGCGCGACCATAATCCATCGCCATGGCCGCGTCGCGCCGGGCGAGCGGATCGTTTTCGTCGCGGTCGCCGCCGCGCATCGTGGGGCGGCGTTCGCGGCGGCCGAAATGCTGATGGATTACCTCAAGACCCGCGCGCCGTTCTGGAAGCGCGCGATACGCAGCGACGGCGCTGTCGAGGGCTGGGTCGAGTCCAAACCGGAAGACGATCGTTCGGCGGCACGCTGGAGCGCCGCCGCCGACTGATGGTTCACTCAGGCGCGGGCGGCGACCGCACGATAGATCAGCAGCACAACCACCGCGCCGATGACTGCGATGATGATGCTCCCGATATTCACGCCTGTGACCCCGCCGATCCCCATAAAGCTCGCCAGAAATCCGCCGACGATGGCGCCGACGACGCCGAGCGCGATATCCATCGTCATGCCAGAGCCGGTCTTGTTGACAATCTTGCTGGCGATGAAACCGGCGATCAGGCCCAGAATGATCCAGCTCAATATGCCCATGTCGTAGCCTCCCGCGCGCCGTCCGTCGCCGGGGGAATGTGCGGTATGGACGCGGAAAACGCAAGCCGATAGTCTTGGTCGTCAGGTCTTCGAATTGCGGTGTTAGGCTGTGGTCGAAGCAGAGGCTTTTTGCGATTTGGATTTAAGGTGAGGAGACAACGATGGCTTCCTTTGACGACGCGATGAAGAATGCGGTTCCGGGCGGCAATCTGGCGACGCCGATCGCGGTCGCCGTCGGCGCACTGATTCTCGGCAAGATGTTTGGCGGCAGCTCCGCGCCGGCGCCGGCCCCTACGCCCGGGCGAATCGCGCCCCCGCCTGCTCAGCCCGTGCCTACGAATGCGCCGGCTGGCAGCATTCTCGGCGGCCTCACCGACCTCATCGGCAAGCTCACCGCGGGCGGCGTGGCGCCGCAGGTCAATTCCTGGGTTGGCCAGGGTCCGAATGAACCGGTTCCACCCGGGCAGCTTGGCTCGGCGCTCGGCCAAAATGTGCTTGCCGAACTTTCGCAGCGCACTGGTATGAGCCAGCAAGAATTGCTGAGCCAGCTTTCGTCTGTGCTGCCGCAGATCATCAACCATATGACGCCGAACGGCCGCATGCCGACTTTGGCTGATCTCGAGAGGTAAGCGCTAGACAAAAGGCTTAGTCTAATTTCGCCGCATGGCGGCGGAGCCCACAAGCAGGCGGTCGATGCGCGATATCGACCGCTGGTCAAAGATGTCAGACCAGCGGCTGACGAACTGAGCCTGCGCTAACCGTCGTGATGTCGTGCAAGAGGTATTCGGAGATCAGTCCGTCGATCCCGCTGAAAGGCCAGCCAGCGTGCGGCCCCAGCTCATCTATGACGGCGATTGCGGCTTCTGCGGCTATTGGGCGCGCTATTGGCAGAAACTGACCGGCGAGAGCGTTGAATACCGACCTTATCAGCAGGTCCTAGCGCAATACCCGACAATCCCTGAAGCCGAATTCCAGCGCGCGGTGCAATTCATTGGGCCCGACGGCGAGCGCGCCAGCGGCGCCGAGGCCAGTTTCCTGACGCTCGCCCATGCGCACGGCAAGGGGTTCTGGCTCACTCTCTACCGCACCCTGCCCGGTTTCGCGCCAGTCTCAGAACGCGCCTATGCCTTTATCGCCAAGCGCCGCCCGGCCTTCTACCGCGCCAGCCTCATGTTGTGGGGTAGGGGCCACGAGCCGCCGCGCTACGAGCTGGTCTCGATCCTGTTCCTTCGCCTATTCGGGCTCATAACCCTTTTCGCCTTCGTCTCCTTCGCTGTGCAGGCGCAAGGACTCATCGGCAGCCACGGCATCCTGCCGCTGTCCGAACTGGTCGACGCTCTGGCCCCCCGCCTCGGACCGGAGCGCTTCGTTCTCATGCCGATGGTGTTCTGGCTGAACGACGGTGATCTCGCCATTCGGTCGGTGTGCTGGGCTGGAGCTGGCTTGTCGCTCATGCTGGTTTTCAATCTGCTCCCGCGGCTCAGTCTTGTTCTGATCTACGCGCTTTATCTCTCGCTGCTCCACGCCGGGCAGACATTCATGAACTTCCAGTGGGATACGTTCCTTCTGGAAACGGCTGTCGTCGCGCTCGTGATGAGCTTCAGGCCGACCACGGGCGTTTGGCTCGCGCGCTGGCTCTTGTTCCGCTTCGTGTTCATGTCGGGTGTCGTCAAGCTGATCAGCGGCGATCCCAATTGGCGGAATCTCTCAGCGCTCAGCTACCATTTTCTGACGCAGCCGCTGCCGACGCCGCTTGCGTGGTACGCCGCACAGCTGCCGGCAGGCTCATTGAAGGCCGCAGCCGGAGCCATGTTTGTCGTCGAACTCGTGCTGCCGTTCCTGATCTTCTTCCCGCGGCGATTACGATTTGCCGCCGGGTTCGGCATTCTTCTGCTGCAAGGCTGCATTCTCCTGACCGGAAACTACAATTGGTTCAATCTTCAAACCATGTTGCTCTGCCTGCCGCTGTTGGACGACGCGGCATTGCGACGGATCGCGCCTATCCGCCTCCTCAGGCTCATGCCGGCAGCGCAAAGTCAGGAGCCGCTACGGGCGGTGACGATCTGCGTCAACGCAGTCGCGCTCATGATGGTGTTCTTAAGCCTCATCCAGATGGACGAGCGATTCGGCGGCAGCCCGCCTGGGTCGGCGCTGGCGATCGATGACCTCTTCGAGCCGTTCCATATCGTGAGCCCGTATGGCTTGTTCTCGGTCATGACCACGACCCGCGACGAGATCATCGTCGAGGGGTCCGACGACGGCGTGCAGTGGCGCGAATACGAATTCCGCTACAAGCCCGGCGACGTCATGCGCCGTCCCCCATGGAACATCCCTCATCAGCCTCGGCTCGACTGGCAGATGTGGTTCGCCGCGCTCGATGACGCGCAACGAGTGCCGTGGTTTTCGCGCTTTCTCGAGCGCCTTTTGGAAAACGAACCGTCGGTGACCGGACTCTTGGAAAGGAATCCTTTTCCCGACAGGCCGCCGACCTATGTGCGGGCAGAGTTTTACGAGTACACGTATGCCGGAAACGACCATGAGGCCGGCCGGTGGTGGGACCGGCGATTGGCGGGACTCTATTTCCCCAAGGCACGCCTGAAGGCGAATGGCGAGTGATCTCGCTCGGGCGGAATGCGATCCGTCTTAAATCGCCGTCATCGCGATGCGGCCGAAGGCCGACGCGGCGATCCAGAGGCGCCAGGGCGCCCGACGACTCCTGGTTTGCTCTGGCTCACGCTCGCAATGACGGCTCTAGCAGGCTGTTGAAGAAGTATCTCGTTTCGCCTTAAGGACGGCTTCATCGCCATTGTGGTAGGCGAATTCGATCTCGATCGTGCCGTCTTCGAGGAGTCCGGCGGTTCCTTCGCCCTCGACCTGATCGCCTTCTTCGCATCCGTTCCAGCGAAACCCGATCGAGTCGCGCGCGTATTCGACTTCGAGACCGGCCTCCAAGGCGCCGAAGGCGATTTCGCCGCCTTGCGGGGCGATCGTCAGCGCCGCCGGGCCACAGAGATCGAGATGAGTGCGATCCCGGAGGTCCGCCTCGACGATCCGCCAGCGGCCGATCAGGCGGCAGTTGGCCGGCGCCTTCACGCCGAGGCGTCCATGAGCTTCGTCAGCCGCACCAGATTGTAGGCGGTTGTCGCGAAGATGAAGGCCCATCCGACGCGCTCGCGGCCGCGGAACTTGGTTCGATCCTGGCCTGCGACCGTCTTGATCCAGCCGAAAGCTTCCTCGATCCGCTTGCGGATGCGTTGGCTTACGCCATAGCCCACGTGCCGCGTCGTGCGGTTGTCGATCGCCGAAGAGCGGCCGTTCGTGTTCTGCGCCACGTGCGGCGTCGCGTTCATCGAACGCAGTTCATTCACGAAGTCCTCGGCGTCGTAGGCCTTGTCGGCGCCAAGCGTGATCGGTCTCGGCCGGTCGGCCCGCGGCTCGATCATGTGCAGCGCCGCGATCCGCTCGGCATGGCCGTTGGCCTCGGTCAGACAGGCGTCGACGACGAGGCCGTTGCGGTTCTCCATCAACGCGTGGCCCATGAAGCAGAGCTTGGCCTCCTTGCCGGGCCCCTTGCGATAAAGCCGCGCCTCCGGATCGGTCGTCGAAGCGTGCGTCTTGTTTGAGCGCTTCTGGCCGTGGAAATCCGCTTCGCGGTTCCTCCCGCCGCCTGCCGTCGGAGGATCGCCCGAGCCGTCCTTCGGCCGAAAGCTCTTCATCGACGCCCACGCCTCGACCAGCGTGCCGTCGACCGAGAAATGATCCGTGCTGAGCAAACGCTTCACCTGCGGCTGCGACAGCACCGCGCTCAAGAGCTTGGCCGCGACGTCGCCCTCAAGGAGCCGCTCGCGGTTCTTGGAGAACGTCGAGTGGTCCCAGGCCGTGTCATCAACGCCAAGGCCGACGAACCAGCGAAACAGCAGGTCGAACTCCAGCCGCTCCATCAACTGCCGCTCCGAGCGGATCGAATAGAACGCTTGCAACAACATCGCCCGCAGCAGCTTCTCGGGCGGGATCGACGGTCGACCCGTCCGGGCGTAGCGCGCCGAGAACTCGCCCGAAAGCCCTCCAAGCGCCTCGTTCACGATCACACCAATCGTCCGCAGTGGGTGGCCCTTGCCGACCCGCGCTTCCAGATCGACGTAGCTGAACAGCGACCCCGACCGCTCGTCCCCGCCCCGCATCCATTCGCCTCCGCCAAAGCCATGGCGAAGAAATCACAGCACGAGCCCGCTGGCCAGAGACTTCTTCAACACCCTGCTAGGTTGGCTGAGATCATCCGCAATGGCCGGCTTTGCATCGTCCGTCGCGACATTCGGGGCGACGTTATCGCGGAGGAAACATGAGCCGGCGTGCAACTACGCGCTTGCGTGGGCGACTTCGCCAGCATAGCGAAAGACCCAAGACTTGTGTCTTTCGAGGGCGTGCGATCATGAAGCTCATCCTGGCGGTCATCAAGCCGTTCAAGCTGGACGAGGTGCGGAGCACGCTCGATCGGCTGGGCGTCAAGGGAATGACGGTTAGCGAGGCCAATGGCTACGGCCGGCAGAAGGGCCACACCGAAATCTATCGCGGCTCGGAGTACAACGTCGCCTTCATGCCGAAAGTGCGCCTCGAGATCGCGGTCAGCGACCATGAGGTCGAGCCGACGATCGAGGCGATCCGCGCCGCCGCGCGAACTGGTCAAATCGGCGACGGCAAGATTTTTGTTCTTCCGATCGAGCGAGCGATGCGCATCCGCACCGCCGAGACTGGCGACGAGGCGTTGTGACGGGAAGGGGTCGCCCGCTCCGCGCTGGCGCAGGCCGCGGTTCGCTGGCATAACGCAACAATGATTCGCAGCGTGATCGCGACCGCCGCGCGCGCCGACCGGGCCTCCCCCGATGAACCGGGGTTCGGGGTCTATGTCCATTGGCCCTTCTGCCTGTCGAAATGTCCCTATTGCGACTTCAATAGTCATGTGCGCGGCGCGGCGATCGACGAGGCGCGCTATCTCGCCGCGTTCAAGGCGGAGATCGCCCATCGGGCAGGACTCGCGCCGCGCCGGACGGTGCGCTCGGTGTTCTTTGGCGGTGGCACGCCGTCGCTCATGCGCCCGGAGACGGTCCAGGGAATCATCGACGCCATCGCATCCGCCTGGGGCCTCGACAAAGACGCGGAGATTACGCTCGAAGCCAACCCGACCAGCGTCGAGGCCGAGCGATTTCGAGGCTATCGGTCGGCCGGCGTCAACCGACTGTCGATCGGCGTCCAGGCGCTCAACGACTTTGATCTGAAAGCTCTCGGGCGCAAGCATACGGTGGTCGAGGCGCTGGCCGCCGTGAGGCTCGCCGCCTCGCTGTTTCCGCGCTTCACGTTCGACCTGATTTATGGCCGGCCGGGACAGAGCGACGCCGGTTGGCGGCGCGAGCTCGCCGAGGCGCTGAACTATGTCGGCGACCACATTTCGCTTTATCAACTGACCATCGAACCCGACACGATGTTCGAGCGCCTGCGCGACGCGGGCAAGCTCGAACTGCCGGACGAAGAGCTGAGCCTCGCTTTGTTCCAGGCAACGCGAGAATTGACTTACGCGCGCGGTCTGCCGGCCTATGAGGTTTCAAATCACGCGCGCCCTGGCGGCGAGAGCCGCCACAACCTCATCTATTGGCGTTACGGCGAATATGCGGGCGTTGGTCCGGGCGCGCACGGGCGCCTCGTCACGGCGAAGGGACGATTGGCGCAGGAAACCGAGCGGCACCCGGAAATGTGGCTGACTCTTGTCGAAAGCGAGGGGAACGGCTTGGTCGAAAGCACGCCCTTGAGCCGCGAGGAGCAGGGCGACGAGTTCCTGCTGATGGGGCTGCGTTTAAGCGAAGGCGTCGACCCGCGGACGTTCGAGAAGGTCAGTGGTCGCCTCATCGACCCTGAGCGGATTCGGAGCCTGATCGAGGACGGTTTCCTGGAGCGCGACGAGCGCGGGCGCATCCGCGTGACCGCGATGGGCGCGCCGCTGCTCGACACCGTGGTCGCCGACGTCGCCGCGTAGCACTCTGCCTTCGGCTGGGTCGGTTTGATTATTAACGGATCCAATTTGTGAATAGCTCCGGTCGATCCGTTTGGATTTTCTTGGGCTACCGCCGTTTCGTCACGTAGACCACCAGTTATGAGCGTTGGATTCTCTTGGAATTCCTTGGATTCTCTCGTCCAAATCTAGACTTTTCAATGGGTTATGCGCTATTATCGGCGGAAATTTTTTCTCGCTCATCCCTGGTATTGAGAGACGCCGTGATTGAAGCGCGGTCGAGGCCATGCGGATTGTTCATGGGGCAAGCTTAACCCGGATTCTGATTATCCGCAATGATTTGTTGCCCGAGTGTCGGTAGCAGACGATATGTCCGGTTTAGGTAGCGCACGATCTGTCCGGTAGATCCGGCCCTTTTTGGAGGGGTTGGATGCGCTGGACAGAAGCCCTTCAGGGTGTGCGCATGACGGTGTTTTTGAACGTTCTGAACCGCTGGGAATCGGCGGAGCTGAACCAGGAAGAGGCGGCTGAGTTGCTCGGCGTGAGCGAGCGGACGTTCCGGCGCTGGACGCGGCGTTACGAAGAGGAAGGCGAGGCTGGGCTTGTCGACCGCCGGCTCGGCCAGGCGTCGGGCAGGCGGGTTCCCGCCGATCGGGCGGAGGAAGTGGAGCGGCTTTACCGCGAGCGCTACCAGGGTTTTACGGTCAAGCACTTCCACGAGCATCTGATCAAGGATCACGGCTTCGGCTGGGGCTACACCTGGACGAAGCTGCATCTTCAGTGGGCGGGCGTTGTGGCGAAGGCGCCGCGCAAGGGCGCCCACCGGCGCAAGCGCGAGCGGCGGCCACTGCCGGGCATGATGCTGCACCAGGACGGCTCGCGCCACGAATGGCTCGAGGGCCAGCCGGCGCTCGACCTGATCGTGACGCTCGACGATGCGACGGGGGCGATCTATTCGGCCTTTCTCATCGAGGAGGAGGGCACGGCCTCGACCTTCCGGGCGCTGAAGGAGGTTTTCGCCGAGCACGGCCTGCCGATGAGCCTCTATACGGATCGCGGCTCGCACTATTTCCGCACCACCAAGGCCGGCGAGATCGACCGCGGCTCACCGACCCAGGTCGGGCGAGCCCTTGAGCAGCTCGGAATCGAGCATATCGGGGCTTTCTCTCCCCAGGCCCGTGGCCGTTCGGAACGGATGTTCGGCACGCTTCAGGGCCGGCTGCCCAAGGAGCTCCGGCTCGCCGGCATAACCGATGTGGAGGCGGCCAACGCCTTCATCCGCGACCGCTATCTGCCGGAACACAACGCCCGCTTTGCGGTCGATCCGGCCGGCGAGGGTTCAGCCTTCACGCTTATTCCGGGCGTCGACCTCGACGAGATTCTCTGCGTGCAGGAGGAACGCCAGGTCATGAACGACAATTGCGTGTCCTACCGGACGCTGAAACTGCAGATCCCCGAAAGCCCGATGCGGCCCCATTTCGTCAAGGCGCGGGTCAAGGTCCACGTCTACCCCGACGGCTCCCACGCCCTCTTCCACGGGCCCCGCTGCATCGGCCGATATGACCAGAACGGAGCGATCAGAGATGCGAAAAACGCCGCTTAAATCCGCTCGGCGGCGAAGCCCTCGTGGACGGCATGGACAAGCCTCCGGCTTGCCCACCCCGCCCACGAGGCAGAACAGAACCAGCAGAAGCGGACATATGATGGGCTACCAAAACCGGACAACTTAATTCGCTATCGACATGATTTGTTGCCCGAGCCATGCCGTTCGTGTCTGGCGGCTACCCGAGGACGGAACTAAACCGAGTCCTAACGCATTGAAAACATGAGGGCGCGGAAGTAAAAGTGGAACTAGGGCCTACTCGGCCGCTTGGCGGCCCGGCAGCGCCGTTTTGTTGAGCGCCTGGACCAAGTCCTCGATCAGATCGTCCACGTCCTCGAGCCCGACCGACAATCTGAGAAGGCCGGGCGCAATGCCGAGCGTCGCACGCTGCTCGGGCTTCAGCCGCTGGTGGGTCGTCGTCTCCGGATGGGTGATGAGGCTTTTGGCGTCGCCAAGATTGTTGGAGATGCCGATGATCGTCAGCGCGTTCGCGACCCGGAAAGCCGCCGCCTTGCCGCCGGCGACCTCGAACGCCACCAACGTGCCGCCGCCTTCCATCTGCCGCTTGGCGAGCGCTGCCTGCGGATGATCGGCGCGGCCGGGATAGAGCGTGCGCTGAATTGCAGGATGCTGGCTGAGGAAGTCCGCGATCTTCTCCGCGCTGCGCATTTGCGCGGCGACGCGAATGGGCAGGGTCTCCAGTGACTTGAGCAGCGTCCAGGCGTTGAATGGCGAGAGACAAGGCCCGGTTTGGCGGAGGAAGTTGTGGATGTGGTCGGCGATGAACTTCTCGCTCGCCAGAATGACGCCGCCGAGCACGCGCCCCTGGCCATCGATGTGTTTGGTGGCCGAATAGACGACGCAATCGGCGCCGAGCTGCATCGGATGCTGAAGCAAGGGCGTCGCGAACACATTGTCGACGACGAGCGTTGCCCCGGCCCCATGCATGATCTCGGCGACGCCGGCGATGTCGACGAGCTCGAGCGTCGGATTGGTCGGCGATTCGAGGAACGCCGTCTTCGTATTCGGACGCAAAGCCGCGCGCCAGGCGTCGAGGTCCGCGCCATCGACGAGGGTGGACGCAACGCCGAAACGCGGCAGCAGCTCCTCGACAACATAAAGACAGGAACCGAACAAAGCCCTCGCCGCGACGATGTGGTCGCCAGCCTGGAGCTGGCCCATGAGCGAGGCGGTGACGGCGGCCATGCCGCTCGCCGTCGCCCGCGCTGCCTCGGTTCCCTCGAGCAGCGCCATCCGCCGCTCGAACATCGAGACGGTCGGATTGGCGAAACGGGAATAGATAAAGCCGGGATCTTCGCCCTTGAAGCGCGCCTCCGCCATCTCCATCGTGTCGTAGAGATAGCCCTGAGTGAGGAAGAGAGCCTCGGACGTCTCGTTGAACGCCGAACGCATCGACCCGCCATGGATCAACTGTGTCGCGGGCCTGAGTGTCTTGGGATCTCGGGATCTACGCGGGCTCGTCATCTTCAAGTCCTTTGCGCCGACGGCACCTGACGGGCTTGAGACGAGGCGACGGTTTTGAATGCGCCCCGATCTTTTAGCCCGTTGTTTAACGTGGCGGCAAGCCGATCGGCTCAAATGACCACGAGAGGGATTTTGATAGCGCCAGACATGCCATGGCGTCAAGACTAAGCCGTCCTCACAAGCCTTGGCTTAAAGGTTCGGGGGCGCTAACAACGCGAAACCGCCTTTGAGGCTTAAGCTGTTGACGCCGCCCCGGACGCCGCTTCCCCACATCCTCGACAGTGATGAGCCCGGCGTGGCGGACGCCTTGTTCTCCGCTCCGTTCGGCCTGTTCGGGCGGCAGAAGATCCGGGCCATGATCGGCAGAAAACTGATCAAGGCAGAGATTGCGGTGGAGCCAACGCAGCTTCAGCCTGCCAGTCTCGACCTGAGGCTCAGCAAGGAAGCCTATCGTGTTCGCTCGAGCTTCCTGCCCGGGCGCGATCACACCGTTCGCGACCGGCTCAAGAGCCTGAACGCGGAGCCCGTCTCGTTGGCGGGCAAAGGCGCTGTGCTGGAGAAAGGGATTGTCTATATCGCCCGGCTGATGGAGCGGCTGGAGCTGAGGCCCAACCTGTCCGGCGCGGCAAATCCGAAGAGCTCGACCGGTCGCATCGACATTTTCACCCGCCTCATCGTCGATGGGGGAGAGGCGTTCGACGACGTGCCGCTTGGCTACAACGGCGAGCTTTGGCTTGAGATTTCGCCCCGCAGCTTCAGCGTCCGCGTTAAAGCGGAATCGAAACTGAGCCAGGTCCGGTTTCGCAGCCGCAATTCCAAGCAGCAGGGAAGACACACTTTCACTCTCGGCGATGCCGAGATCCGGAGGCGACACCTTGCCTGCCCGCTGGTCGACAGCGTGCTCGACTTGCGCGAGGGCGTTGTGTTGCGGGTCGATCTCGGAGGTTTGGGCGAGTCCGTCGTTGGCTACCAAGCGATCAAGAACAGCGACGTCATCGACGTCAACCGCTTGCGCGGCTACGCCATAGAGGACTTCTGGGAGCCGATCCGCGCCCGAGAGGATCGGCGCCTGATCCTCGATCCGGACCAGTTCTACATCCTGGCTTCGCGGGAGAGTGTCCAGATACCCCCTGACCTTGCGGCGGAAATGGCGCCGATCGATCCGGCGATCGGGGAGTTTCGCGTTCATTACGCGGGCTTCTTCGATCCAGGCTTCGGGCAGGGGGGAGACGGGCGCCCATCCGCTCGGGCGGTGCTGGAAGTGCGCAGCCGCGATGTGCCATTCCTGTTGGAAGACGGCCAGCCGGTCGGGAGGCTGGTGTACGAAAAACTCGCCGGGCAGCCGGACGTGCTCTACGGCGCCGACGCGACCTCCAACTATCAGCACCAGGGCCTTAAGCTGTCGAAGCACTTCCGCGGCTAGCGGCCCGGAAGGCGCACACGCCCGGACCATTGTGACTGTTTTATCTCAGCCCGTCACATTTCGCTTGGCGAGAGGGCGCCTTTTCCTATATGAGGTTGGAGTGGCGCGGCGCCGGGAGGCTCCGCGCCGCGAGTTTTTCTGGCCGGGCGTCGCCGCTTGCCGAGTTGAATTTCAAACCCACGTCGAGACAATGGCCAATCCATTCGAGTTCATTCAGCAGGTACGCGCCGAGGGCGCCAAGGTCATTTGGCCGACGCGGCGCGAGACCCTCATCACCACAGGGCTAGTGCTGATGCTGGTGGTGTTCACGAGTTTGTTCTTCCTCGTCGTCGACGAGGTGCTGCGAACAATCGTCTCTCTCGTGCTTGGCTTCGGGCGCGTCGGCTAAACCTCGGCTATGATCCGGATCGCCCAAATATGACTATGCGCTGGTACATCGTTCACGCTTATTCCAACTTTGAGAAGAAGGTCGCGGAATCCATTCGCGAGCAGGCGAGCCAGCGCGGCCTATCCGATAAATTCGAGGAAATCCTCGTACCGACCGAGCAGGTCGTCGAGATGCGCCGCGGGCGCAAAATCAACTCCGAGCGGAAGTTCTTTCCCGGCTATGTCCTAGTCAAATGCGACCTCACCGACGAGGCTTACCACTTGATCAAGAACACACCCAAGGTGACTGGCTTCCTTGGGGCGGACAAGAAGCCGATGCCAATCCCCGATGTCGAAGCCGAGCGGATCAAGGGCCAGGTGGCCGATGGCGTCGAGCGGCCGAAGGCGGCGATCCGGTTCGAGATCGGCGAAAACGTGCGGGTGGCGGACGGGCCCTTTGCCTCCTTCAACGGTGTGGTCGAGGAAGTCGACGAATCCCGATCGCGGGTCAAAGTCGCCGTATCCATCTTCGGCCGCGCCACCCCGGTCGACCTCGAATTCGGGCAGGTCGAAAAGCAATAATAATAATACATCCGGCCCGGAATTGGCGCGCAGCCTGATATCGGTTGCGGCTGATGTCGTGCCTCCCGACGGCAAGTAGCGGTCGATCTGCGTCCCTCGGCGCAAGCGCGTCAGCGCCTAGATCCTAGCCGATTTGGGGATTGCCATTGCCGCGCTCGAACGATATAGAATGCCGCCACATAAGAGCGGCGCCAAGAAAAGACCATTTGGTTTTCTCGTGAGCGCCGCTTCCTTCGTTTAGGGCTAAGATTTCATGCAGTATAACAACGTACCGAAGCCAATCCGGGCCACTGTACGGGCGCTTAAATATGCTCGTAAATCCGGCTTGAGGTTGTTCGGTGCTCAATATCCGAGACATTGTACGATTTGTGGTCACTCCGGCCGTTTTTTTTCTTACGGATACCCGCTGGCCGCCGATACGATCTGCCCCGGGTGTCTTTCTCTCGAACGCAGGGCTGTTCAGTTCTTTAACCTTTGAGGGTCGATTTGGGATTCCCGAGGGCGGAAATGTCTGAATCTATACGCGACAACCCGAATCGGAGGTTGTCAGATGCAGGCGTCGCTGCTGAAGATTTTGCGCTCGATCCCGGACCGCCGACGGCGGGAAGGCCTGCGGTTCGATCTGGCGACGGTCCTGCTCTATTCGATCTTGGGCATGGTCGCCGGGGCCAATTCCTACCGGCAAATGCATGAATTCATTCGTATTCACCTTCAGCGCTTGAACGAAGCCTTCGGCCTTCGGTTGCCCTATTCGCCCTCCTATACCGGTTTGCGGGCGATCCTCCAGGGCGTCGATCCGACCGCGTTGGAGGCAGCGTTTCGGCAGCATGCGTCCTCGATGGAGGCTGCGCCTTCGTCGGACGGCCTGACCGCCATCGCCGTCGACGGCAAGACGCTGCGCGGCAGTTTCGACGCATTCAGCGACCGCAAGGCCACCCACATGTTGTCGGCGTTGCGGCAGGCCGACCAGATCGTGCTCGGCCATCTGATGGTCGACGAGAAGAGCAACGAGATTCCGGCTGCGCCGGAGCTGATCGAGGCGCTGGGGCTGAAAGACTGTCTGTTCACGCTCGACGCCGAGCACGCCCAAAAAAAACATTCGAGCGCGTGATCGCGTCGGGCAATCACCTGCTGACCCAGGTCAAGGACAACCAACCGAGCCTACGCCGCAAGCTCAAGCTGGGAACGGCGGGCCGTAAACCGACCGGGTCGGCCAAGAGCGAGACCTCAGGTCGCAATCGCTGGGAAACCCGCGAACTTGCGGCGTTTCCGGCCAAGGCGTGGTTCCGCCATACGCCGTGGGACGGCCTCATCAAGACCGTGCTTCGGCTCGAGCGCACGGTCTGCAAGCGCAACTCCAAGACCGGACTTTGCAAGCAAACATGCGAGACCGTCTTCTGGATTTCCTCGGCTTCCAGCCAAACGCCCGCGCGCTGGAACGAATGGATCCGCGCTCATTGGCGCATAGAGAACGGCAGCCACTACGTGCGCGACGCCGCTTTCGCCGAAGACGCTTCGCGCATCCGAAAGAACCCCGACATCGTCGCGCGCTTGCGATCGTTCGCTTACAACCTGATCCGGGCAGAAGGGGGCTCCAACATCCGCAACGCACGTTGGCGTGCCGCCCTCGATATCAATCTAATCCTCGAAATGCCCCACTTACATTGAGAACTGAACAGCCCTGCTCTCGAACGTCATCGGGCGCTCGCCATCTGCGCAGGCCAGGAGCCGCTATTCGAGGGCAAGGAGCTTCTCCATTTCGCGCCCGAGCCGAGTCTGACCGCGTTCATCCGCAGTAAAGGGGTCAAGAGCTATAAGACATGCGATCTGTTCAAGACGGATGTCGACCTTCGCATCAACATCTGTGACATCGATCTTCCGGATCAGTCATTCGATCTCGTCTTATGCCTCCACGTTTTGGAGCATGTGCCGGACGATCGCAAGGCGATGTCGGAGCTCAGGCGTATTTTGCGCCCGGGCGGTATGGCGATCATCATGGTTCCGCTGGAAGAAGGACTGGACGAGACATATGAGAACCCTTCGGTCGTGTCCGCGGCCGACCGATTGATCCATTTCGGGCAGGAGGACCACGCTCGCTTTTATGGCCGCGACCTTCGCGATCGGCTGCGAGGGGCGGGGTTCTCGCTTCGCGAGTGGGTGTCGAAGGAGCCTTACGTCCTCAAGCATGGGTTGAAGCGCGGGGAACGGGTTTTCCTCTGCACGCGAGTCGATTGAGCGGCATTGCCCGGAGTTGGTCCGGGAAAGTGCATGCTTTGGTTCCGGGCTAAACCATTCGATTGCGGAGACGGGTTAATGACAGTAAGGGATCGGGTATTTGGCGCGTTTAAAGAAAGCTTTGACCTTGACGATGATGCCGATACATCAAAGCTCGTCTACCAGGACTACCCAGCTTGGACGTCGATTGGCCATATGATCCTCGTCGCCGCGCTTGAATCGGAATTCGATACGATGCTGGAGACGGACGACATTTTAGAAATGAGCAATTTCGACAAAGCCGTATCAATCATGGGCAAATACGCCAAATGAGGCTAAAAGGCAGGCTATGACGGTCGGTGAGACCGAACAAGCCGCGCCGCTTGACGCGACGGGCAGGCTTCTCGACATCGGTCTCGTCTCGGTGATCGTGCCGCACCTCGACGATTACGACAATTTGGATACCTGTTTGAGCATGCTGCAAGCGCAGAGCTTTCCAGGCGAACGGACGGAAATCATCGTCGTCGACAACGGCAGCTGGCGCGGTTTTGACGCGGTGCGTCGCATTGTCGGATCGCGCGGTCAGGTCATTGAAGCCGCAGAGCGGGGCCCCGGGCCCGCCCGCAACGCTGGGGTGCGGGCTTCACGGGGCGCGGCGCTCGCTTTCATCGACAGCGACTGTCGGCCGGATAAGCGCTGGCTTGAGGAAGGCCTTGCCGAACTGGGCCACACGGATATCGTGGGCGGCCACGTCGACGTCCTGGTTGGGGATCCGCAGAGGATGACGGCCGCCGAGGCTTTTGAGACCGTGTTCGCCTTCCGCAACGAGCGCTACGTCAAAGAGGTCAGGTTTACGGTTACCGCATCAATGTTCGTCTGGCGTTCGGTGTTCGACGCAGTCGGCGACTTCATAAACAGCGTCCCGGAGGATGTGGATTGGTGTGAAAGGGCGTGGCGGCGGGGCTATCATATCCGGTTTGCGCCCAAGTCGGTCGTCGGCCACCCCGCTCGCCGGACGATGGAGGAATTGAAGCGCAAATGGCGGCGGCTGACGCTCGAGTCCGCCGAAGGCGCTCGGCGCAAGGGCAAGGGTCCGATCCTCGTCTTATTGCGCCACACGGCGGCCCTACTTGCGGTCGTGCCGCATGCCTTCCGGCCGCTCGCCTCGAAGCGTTTGAACGGGACCCGAAACCGGCTGATGGCGATCGTCGGGCTCGCCCAGATTCGCGCGTATCGCTTCTCGGTCGCCTATCGAGAGCTTACGCGGCGGGATGAAAAGTGAATTGCGCCGGGCTTGTCTTCCAAGTGGATCGAGAGCGCTATGGCCTCCCGATTGACACTGGTTTATGGGTCCGATACCTCTCGATCTTCGCGTGGCGTCTTCAATTCCGGTCAAGGTTTGGAATAAGGCGTACACCTTCGGCCCTGAGAGTGGCCGCAAAGGTCGCTTGGAATTGTTGCGGCCACTTCAACCAGAAACATCGGGAGGGCTTTGCAAGGAGCAGCATTTTAGCCGCGCGTCATAGCGCCGACGCAAGAGCCCGTCAGCATTTTGCGGATAGCGTTCGCCAGCCATGCGAGATTGACCAATCGGTAGGGGTGTCGAGTGTCGGAAGTCGCGAGCGCAATTAGCACTGTCCCCCGCGTCGTCATTGCGATTGTCGCGACAGACGAGGCCAAGAATCTCGTGGGCTCCCTCGCGTCGCTCAATAGCTCGATCTACCGAGAGTTCAGCGTCGTCATCTGTGAGAATGGCGGCCATGATGCGTTCGAGCGCGACGTCCGGGAACTGTCCCAAGTCCCGGGGATGGTTGCGGCTGACGCCGAGGCGAATGATCGGCTGGGCGCCGCGGAAGGCCAGCATTTCCATCTTGGCGCGGACCGGCGCGTGGTGAGGGTTCTCAAATCGCGCGAGAACCGTGGATATAGCGGCGGCGTCAATTTCTGCATCGCCGCCGCCGGCGCCGACTGGGATTTCATCTGGGTCCTCAATCCTGATACGTTTCCGGAGCCGGACGCGCTCGGCGCCTTGGTGCGCCGACAGGCAGAAGGCGGCTACGGAATTGTCGGGAGTAAAATTGTCTTCGTGGCCAATGGGCGGGTTCAGCTGTGGGGCGGGCTCAAATACTGGCCTTTATTTGGGCGGGCGCGATCGCTGGGGCATGGACAGCCTGCCGAAGCGACTCCGGACTTAAAGGATGTGGAGGCGGACCTGGACATTGTCGCCGGCACGGCGATGTTCGTGTCAAAAGATTACATCGAGACGATTGGCGTGATGGATGAGGACTTTTTCGTCTATCACGAAGACAGCGAATGGTCGCTCCGCCGCGGAAAGTTCCGGCTGGGCTATGCGCACGACTCGGTCGTCCACCACGTGGCCGGCTCGACCTCTGGTTCTGGTGGACCGCGTCCAAAGCGGTCGCGGTTCAGCATTTACCTTTCCGAGAGGAATTGGGTGATTATCGCGAAAAAGCGATACCCCTCGGCTTGGCCTCTATTCGCGGGCGTCGCGCTACTGGAGACTTTGGAGCTCCTGCTTCGCTTTCACTCGTGGCGGTCGTTCACCATCGGTCTTAGCGGATGGTGGGCCGGCGTGACCGGGGAAACAGGAATGCCTGGGTTCATGCGAGCAACGCAAGGACCGGCTACGAAAGTCTTTTTGCAACGCGCCGATTAGCAAGCAACGCCATCTTGCCCGGCCGACGAGCGTCGGGGCGCCGAAAGGTGAATTCATTTTGGGCGACGGCTAGAAAACGAAGGATTTTTCTAGCAAGCGCCACGCTTCGGATTGAGCACAGATTCTGCTGTGAAACAGCGCTGGAACGGAAAAAGGGTCAACGATGAAGGTATTCGTTACGGGGGTCGCGGGCTTTCTCGGCAGCCATTTGGCTGATGCGATGATCGCGAAGGGCATCAAGTCGTGGGGGTCGATAACCTCATCGGCGGGGAACTCGATAATGTCCCGTCTAAGATTGATTTTCACCAGTTTGACTGCAACGACTTCAATCACATCCAAAAAGTGTCAGAAGGTTGCGACATCTATTATCATTGCGCCGCGACGGCGTACGAGGGCCTGTCGGTTTTCTCGCCCCACTTCGTGACGCAGAACATAGTTGGCGCTTCGGTGGCGGTTTTCTCCGCCGCAGTCGCCAATCGTGCGAAGCGAGTCGTCTTCTGCTCGTCGATGGCGCGCTACGGCGCCCTCAAGCCGCCCTTCAGGGAGGACCAGACGCCGAAGCCGCAAGACCCCTACGGAATCGGCAAGCTCGCCGCTGAAGACATCCTGCGCAATCTTTGCGCCGTACATGGCGTCGAATATGTGATCGCGGTGCCCCACAACATTATCGGTCCCCGGCAGAAATGGGACGATCCGTTCCGCAATGTGGCGTCGATCATGATCAATCTGATGCTGCAGGGTCGCCAGCCCATCATTTATGGGAACGGCAAGCAGCAGCGGTGCTTCTCGTTCATCGACGACTGTCTCTATTGTTTGAAGGAGATGGCGTTCCGCGACAACGTCGTTGGCGAGATCATCAATATTGGCCCGGACGAGGAGACGATCACGATCATCGAGCTCGCCGAGCGGATCGCCAATCAACTGCAGTTCAATCTCGATCCCATCTTCATGACCGGGCGACCGCAAGAAGTTTTGCATGCGTCGTGCTCGTCCGACAAGGCGAGAAAGATGCTGCAATACAAGACGTCGGTCGACCTCGACACAGGTCTGGCCAGCATGATCGAGGCGATCAGGAGGCGCGGCACGCGCGACTTCAAATATCACATCGATCTCGAGATCATAAACGAGAAGACGCCGCGGACCTGGAAGGACCGGTTGTTCTGAAGACCGATCGCTCGCGCCTGCCGTGTCCCGACGCGTGTCAGTAGCGCCAGCGTTGCGCGCTGCTGATCAGAAAGTCGCGAAAGGCATGGACGCGCGCGACATTCTTGAGTTCCTCGGTGTAGACAAGGAAGCAATCCATCTCGGGCATGTCCGCCTGCGGCAGCAGACGGACAAGCCCCGATTCCGGCTGCACGCAATAGTCGGGCAAGACGGCGATGCCGACGCCGTGTTCGACCGCATGGGTCATCCCCGCCAAATTGTTGATCGTAATTTGCGGAGTCCGAGGAGACTTGGGGTCGCGGCCCACGCTCAGAAGCGAGTTGAGATCGTACAAGAGATGGGTCGCCGTCGGCGCGCCGAAAGCGACCAGGTGATGTTGATCGAGATCCTCGACCTTGCGCGGCTGCGGGTGCCTTCGCAGATAGTCGGCTGACGCGTAGGCGTGGAAATGCACGGTGAAGAGGCGGCGCCGAATCAAGTCCGGCTGGATCGGTTCGCGCAGCCTGAGCGCGACGTCCGCTTCGCGCATCCCAAGGTCGAGGTCATCGTCCGACAACAGCAATTGGAGCTGGATCTCAGGATAGAGATCCACGAACTCGCCGAGCCGCGGGGCTAGCCAGTTAGCGCCAAGACCCAATGTCGTCGTGACCCGCAATTCGCCGTGCGGCTTCTCCCGGCTGTCAATAAGTCGGCTACGCACGGCGTCGAGTTTGAGAACGACGTCGCGCACGGCGCCGAGCAGCATTTCGCCCTGTTCTGTGAGAATGAGACCGCGGGCGTGGCGGTGAAACAGCGGCGCGCCAAGGTCGGCCTCCAGCGCACCGACCTGACGACTTATCGCTGACTGGCTGAGACCCAGCGTCTCGCCGGCATGGGTGAACGACCCAGCGTCGGCGGCCGCCTGGAAGACGCGCAGCTTATCCCAGTCCATGAACGTTTCCTCGGCCCCACGAGGCCATCGAGATTTCGTTACTTATTTGCCTGGCGCCGTCGCCGGCGTATTTTTATTCGGCCGCCGCCCGTTTCGGTTCTTCGGCGGCGAGCCAGCGCTCGGCCTCGAGCGCCGCCATGCAGCCGAGACCCGCGGCCGTGACCGCCTGACGGAACACGTCGTCCGCAACGTCGCCGGCCGCGAACACGCCCTCGACGCTGGTTGCGGTGGACCCGGGCGCGGTCTGAACGTAGCCGTTCGATTTTAGCGCGACTTGGCCGCGCACCAGCTCGGACGCTGGCTCGTGGCCGATCGCAACGAAGACCCCGTCGACCGTAAGATCGTCAAGCGCGCCGGTCACCACGTTCCGCAGCCGGATGGCGGTTACGCCGCGCGGCGGCGGTTCTCCCAGAATGGACTCGACGGCGGTATTCCAGCGGATTGAGACGTTGTGACGGGAGGCCAGACGTTCGCTCAGGATTTTCTCCGCCCGGAACGAGTTGCGGCGATGCACGACGGTGACATGGGTGGCGAGGTTGGAGAGATGCAGCGCTTCCTCAACGGCGGTGTTGCCGCCCCCGATCACGGCCACCGTCTTGCCGCGGAAAAAGAAGCCGTCACAGGTCGCGCAGGCCGAGACGCCGAAGCCCTTGAACACCTCTTCGCTTGCGAGCCCTAGATATTTGGCCTTGGCTCCCGTCGCAAGAACGATCGCCTCGGCGGCGAAAGTGCGACCGCTGTCGCAGCGAATGATGAACGGCCTGCGTCCGAGTTCGAGCGCGACCACATATTCGCTCTCGATCCGTGCGCCGACGTGATCGGCTTGCGCCCGCATTTGCTCCATTAGCCAGGGGCCCTGGATCGGATCGGCGAATCCAGGATAATTCTCCACATCTGTAGTGGTCATTAGCTGGCCACCCTGCTCGAAGCCGGCCAATACTAGAGGCTTTAACAGGGCGCGCGCGGCGTAAACCGCTGCTGTATAGGCGGCCGGCCCCGAGCCGATGATAACAAGGCGCTCATGCTCAATTCTGGACGAGGACAACTCGACCCCCGGAATACTGTCGCCGCCCAACAAGCCCATCCTGGGTTGCGGCAGCCCGGTCCTTATATGGGGGCGGAGGTTCAGCTACAACGGCAGCTCGAGCTAAAAAGCCTGCCTTCAGCCGTGCTAGGCAAATAGCAACAAGGCGAGCTTGCTCAATCGGCGGACGGCAAGCGACGTATGACAAATTCGATCCGATCGTCCGGGACCTCGCGCCAGGATTCGATCTCGGTCATGTAGGCCGCTTTAGGGAAGCGCTCGAACCATTCGCGCGCCTTGGCGCGCGCTTCGTCCCGCGGGAGGCAAAAGGTCTCGCGCCGCCAGGCGTCCTCTCCGGAGGCCGTGTGAGAACGCCTGCTGCGCCGATTGGCGGCGCGCTCAGCGAGATCGATCGGCTTCCTTGTCCCGCTCGCCATCAATGGCCCTCTTCAGAACCAGGAGGCTAGCGCGATTTCTGCCCAGTGGGGAACCGGGAATTGTGTGGAGTGAGATTAGGGTTAGCGCCGGACAGGGCGCGGTGCAGGCGGCCGTCGATAAAGGCAAGCCCGACCGCAATCAGCCCAAAGCCGAGAAACTGCCGCTCGAGCAGTCGTTCATGCAGAAACAGCGCGCCGAGGACCACTGAGGTCGCGGGCGCCAGAAGGGTCACCAGCAGCACATTGGTCGCGCCCGCGCCGGATAGAATGCGGAAATAGACGACATAGGCCAACGCCGTGCAAAGCGCTGCGATCGCAAATACCGACGCGACGACCGCCACGCTCGGGGCCGGAAGCGACCAAGGCCGGTCCAGGAGGAGTGCGAGGGGAACAAGATAGATCGCGCCCGCTGTCGCTTGTCCGGTAGCGACATCGATGGGCCCAAGCCCGAGAACACGGACGCGTCTCGCGAACACGGCCGACACTGCGTAGCTCAGAGCCGCCAGGAGCACCGCGCCTTCGGCCCATACGTTGACCTTAGATCGCCCCCAGAGCAGGTCGGGTCCGATAACCCAGGCGACGCCGGCCATTCCGGCGGCGGTCCCGATGATCTTGAAACGGTTCAGCTTCTCCTCGGCCGTAAAGACATGCGCGACGAGCACAGCGAACACGGGCGTCGCCGCGTTGAGGATCGAGGCGAGGCCGGCTGCCAGATGGGTTTGCCCCCAGGCGATCAAGGCAAAGGGCAGCGCGTTGTTGCCGAGTCCGAGCAGCGCGAGAGCGGCCAGAGCCCTGCCGCTCTTCGGGAGCTCAGCGCCAGTCAGCGGAGCGCTCGCCCACAGGATGAGAGCGGCGAGCCCGACCCTTAAGCTCGCCAGGGTCAAGGGCGGCAGCTCTTTCACGGCAACGCCGATGAAAAAGAACGACCCGCCCCATAACAGGGACAAAAGAGCCAAGAGGCTCCATTCTCGCGCCGTCATCGCGCGCTGCGCGACCGCCATCGCCGCCTCTCAAATGCCTGTCTCGGCTGCGGCCTAGCAGCGGATTCATGGCTCGTCCGCCCGATTCCTGCTGTCCAATTCAGCCGCGCGGGACCGGCGGAAAGCGGGCCATCGCCTCAAGGTCGTCGAGGTCCATGGAATTGCGCGCGTATTGACGCGACGCCTTTTGGAAAGGTTGGAAATCCCAAGCCTGGACTTTGCCCTTATTGAGCGCGGCATCGACGAGACGGCGCCGGCGCTGGCTATCCCGAATCCGCGCGTCCAACTCGGCCATGTCCCAACGCTTTCCAACTTCCGCGCGAAAACTGGCGACGACCTCAGCGCATGACGGATCGTCCGCCAGGTTGTCGCGTTCGCGCGGGTCATGAGTTAGGTCGAACAGCTGGTCGGGGTCGACGGGGGAGTGGATGAACTTGTACGCGCCCCGGCGGATCATCACGAGCGGCGCGATCGCGCCTTCGGCAAGATACTCACCGATCGCCTCGTCATGTCCTCCGGCGCCGCGGAGATGAGTTGCAAGGCTGCGGCCGTCGACGCCAATTCTGGGCGATTGTGCATTGCCGCCCGCGAGATCGATGAGCGTCGGCATGAGATCGACGAGCGAGACGCTGGAGGCGACGCGGCGCGGCGCGAAGCGGCCGGGATTGGCGACCACCAGTGGCACGCGGGCCGCGCCTTCGAGGAAGCTCATCTTGTACCAGAGGCCGCGTTCGCCCAGCATCTCGCCGTGATCGCTGGTGAGGATGACGATCGTGTCGTCGGTCAAAGCGGCGGAGCGGAGCGCCGCCATGAGCCGGCCGAGCAGGTCGTCGACATAGGCGATTGCGCCGTAATAAGCGCGTCGCGCAGCGCGCACCTGAGCCTCGGTCACCGGTTCGGCGTCCATCGCGCAAACGTGGCGCAGGCGCCGCGAATGCGGGTCGAGCGCGTTCCCGAGCGCCGGCATGTCGATGTCCTCGTCGCGGTAGAGACCCCAGTAGCGCTGCTGCACGGCGAACGGGTCATGCGGATGCGAGAATGAGGTGACCAACAGGAAAGGCCGCTGATCCTTTGATCGCGCGAGATCGAAGATTGCGCGCTCGGCCATGAACGCCGTCTCATCGTCAAAGTCGAGCTGGTTCGAGCGCACGCATAGACCCGCATCCCGGACCGAACTCATGTTGTGGTACCAGCTCGGACGATGATCGGGGCGATTCCAGTCCGGCGTCCAGTTGAAGTCGGCGGGATAGATGTCGGTCGTCAGCCGCTGCTCGAACCCATGCAGCTGATCGGGCCCGCAGAAGTGCATCTTGCCCGAGAGAATGGTGCGATAGTCGCGAAGCCTGAGAGCGTGGGCGAAAGTCGGAATGTCAGCCGCGAACTCGGCCGCATTGTCGTAGACCCGCGTGCGCGATGGCAAAAGGCCTGACATGAACGAGGCGCGCGACGGCGCGCACAAGGGGCTCGCGCAATAGGCGCTGTCAAACACGATTCCGTCTCGCGCGAGCGCCTGCATATTCGGCGCGCGGACTAGGGAATGACCGTAGATGGGCAGAGAAGCCGGCGCCATCTGGTCGGCCATGACGATGAGAATGTTGGGCGCTTTGGCGGTCATTCAAGACTCCTCGTTCGCCCGTCTCTATCGCGACGCGGATACAAGCGCCCTACCTTTTTTTGGCTCCAACCGGAGGAGCCATCTTGGCGAACCAACGCGGCTGTGTTATGAACAAATCATGAACATTCAGATCGAGGCAAGCCTTCAGCGGAAGCTGGCTATCCTTGCGGATGCCGCCAAATACGACGCGTCCTGCGCATCCTCAGGCGCGGGCGGCCGAAACTCGCGCGACGGCAAAGGGCTTGGATCGACGACGGGCTCAGGGATCTGTCACGCCTACACGCCGGACGGGCGGTGCGTTTCGCTCCTGAAGGTGCTGCTCACGAATTTCTGCGTCTACGACTGCGCGTTTTGCGTCAACCGCCTGTCGAGCAATACGCCGCGGGCGCGCTTCAAGGTCGAGCAGGTGGTCGCGCTCACGCTCGGCTTTTATCGCCGCAACATGATCGAGGGATTGTTTCTTTCGTCGGGGATAGCGAAATCGGAAGACCATACGATGGAGGAAATGGTCCGCGTCGCCGAGGCGCTGCGGCGCGACCACGACTTCAGGGGCTACATTCATCTCAAGGCGATCGCCGGAGCGTCGCCGGACCTGATGGAGCGCGCCGGTCGGGCGGCGGATCGAATTTCGGTCAATGTCGAACTGCCGGTCGACGAGGCGCTCGTCCGCCTGGCCCCGCAGAAGGATGCTCTCGTCATCCGCAAGGCGATGGGCGGCCTTCGGCTGCGGCTCGACGAAACAAAAGAAGAGAAACGGAAAGCGCCGCGCGCTCCGCGGTTCGCTCCGGCCGGCCAAAGCACGCAGATGATCATCGGCGCCGACGAGGCGAACGATCGGGACATCATCGCGCGCTCGGCCTCACTCTATGCGTCATACGGCCTGCGGCGCGTCTACTATTCCGCCTTCAGCCCTATCCCTTCCGCCTCGCAAAGCCTACCGCTTCGCCGCCCACCGCTGATGCGCGAGCATCGTCTTTATCAAGCCGACTGGCTGATGCGCTATTATGGCTTCGCACCGGAGGAGATCGTCGATGGCGCGAGCGATGGCATGCTCGACCTTGAGCGCGATCCCAAGCTCGCCTGGGCTTTGCGCAACCGGGCGCTCTTCCCGATCGATGTCAACCGCGCTCCGCGCGAGACGCTCTTACGCGTTCCGGGCTTAGGGGCCCGCGTCGTCAAGCGCATCCTGACCGCGCGGCGGCATGTCACGCTGCGGATCGATGATCTCGCCCGTCTCGTCCACTCGCTAGACGCAGTGCGCCCGTTTGTCGTCACGCCGGATTGGCGGCCGACTGGCCTCATCGACTCGGGCTCGCTTGCGGCTAAGCTTACGAACAGCGGCCCACGCCAACTCGACCTTTTTGCGTGAGTGGGCGGAGCGCCGTGAAGATTGTTAGTCTCGAAAGCGAGATTGATTTCGAAGGTTTTCGTCGGGCCGCGCGCGCGGCCGCGGCGAGCGGTATGGGCACCGACGCGATCCGTTTTGTGACCGGGAGCGCGGACGAAGGGAACGACCTGTTCTCGGAGCAGCGGGTGCCCGAGGTTGCGACGACAGGCGCGCCGCTGCGCGTGCCTCCCCGCTTTATCGATCTGGCCGATCTGGTTTGCCGACATAGCGAGCGAACCCGCTATGACCTGCTTTATGCAGCCCTCCTCCGACTTCGGGAGATTCCGCGCTTGCTGGAGATCGCCAGCGACCCGCTGGTGCGACGGCTTGAGGACATGGAGCGCGCGGTGCGGCGCGATCGGCACAAGATGACCGCCTTCGTCCGCTTTCGCGAAATTGATACGCCGGGTGGGGCGCGGTTCGTCGCCTGGTTTGAGCCCTCGCATTTCATCGAAGAACTCACGGCGCCGTTTTTCGTCGACCGTTTCGCGTCAATGCAATTTGCGATCCTGACCCCGCGGACGTCGATCCTCTGGGATGGAGCGTTGAGCTTCGGTCCCGGCGCACGGCGTGAGGACGCTCCGCCGCTCGACGATTTCGCCGGCGCGTGGGATGTCTACTATCGTTCCATCTTCAACCCCGCGCGGCTGATGAAGCGGGCGATGCTCAAGGAGATGCCGAAGAAATATTGGGCCAATCTGCCGGAAACGCGTCAGATCCCGGCCATGTCTTCAGGCGCTCAACTTCGCGAGACGCAGATGGTCGCGGCGCAACCGTCGAAGGCCGAGCCGGCAGCAATCAAGATTGCCGCTCGCTTTGCCGAAGCCCGAAAGCCGTGCGCACCTGCTGACGCCTATGAGACATTGGCCCGCGAGGCGAGAGCTTGTCGTCTCTGTTCCCTTGCCGATTGCGCGACGCAAACGGTATTCGGCGAAGGTCCGATGCAGGCGCGCGCGGTCTTCGTTGGCGAGCAGCCCGGGGATCAAGAAGATCTTCAGGGTCGTCCCTTCGTTGGGCCGGCGGGCGCGCTGCTGCGCTCGGCTTTGCGCGACGCGGGCTTCTCGGCGGCCGAGTGCTATCTCACGAATGCGGTCAAGCATTTCAAGTTCGTCCCGCGCGGAAAGCGACGCATCCACAAAACCCCTGGCGCGCGCGAGATCGATGCCTGCCGCTGGTGGCTGGACCGTGAACTCGCCATGGTGGAATTGCCGCTGGTGGTCACGCTCGGCGCAAGCGCGCTTCGCGCTGTCGCGGGACCGTCGGCGCGGCTGGCCGACATGCGCGGACGGCCAATCGCGCTGGGCGCGCGGACGTTGCTGCCGACGATCCATCCCGCCTATCTGCTTCGACTGCCGGATCCAACCGCAAAAGAGGCTGAGACCCGCGCCTTCGCCAACGACCTCAAGCAGGCAGCTTTCCTCGCCCAGGGCGGCTCGCAGGATAATGACAACCGATCGCCTCTGATGAGCCGCAATGACAGCGTCAACCAGCTCAGGAGCCAGCAGTGCTAATCGGCCGAGGCGAGGCCGCGTAGGGTCTCATTGCGTAGCGCCGGCGTCCCCGCTACAGAGGCGCCGACATTGCTTCGCTCGCTTAGGAAGCTCTCGGCAAGAGATCGATGAACCAGTTTTCTTTCCGGTTGCCGCGCGCTTATCGACTGAAGCCGGTCGCCCGAAGGGAGGAAGACGCCCTTTCCCTGCTTAGAATTGGCGCGCGCAACCAAAGCGTTCTTCTGCCTTATTCGTCCGGCCTGGATTATATCGTGGCCTCAAGGGGCAACGCCGCGCTCTCGATCGAGAGCCGCGATTTTCGCGTCGAGACGATGGGCGTCTTGCCGTCCTTATGGGCGCGATTTCGGCTGGCGTTGTTCGTCAGGAAACGGAAATTCCTTAAATTCGACGAGTTTGCTCTTTTCTCTGCCGGGCCAAAACGCGAACGCAGACGGTTCACCAGGTACAACCGGGATATGAGGAATATTGGTGTCGAGCTCGATGGCGATCTTGTCGCCAAATACCCGGAGCTTCTCTATGGGTGGCCGGCTGAGCTTGCTCCAGCGCCTCAAGCGACGGCTCGTCCCGCGAGCGTTCCGGTGGCGGTCGTTGCCCATATCTACTATGAGGATACTTGGCCCGACATCGCCGGTGCGCTCCGAGGTCTCACTATTCCCTTCGATCTGATTGTCACGACGGTTGCTGGTCGCGAGCGGCTGATCGAAGCGATTTGGCGTGAGTATCCTCGGGCCCAAATTGAGATCATGGAAAATCGGGGCCGCGACATTGGCCCGTTCCTGTCCCTACTTGAAGGGGGCCGGCTCGATGGCTACCGCTACATTTGCAAGGTTCACGGCAAGAAATCGATCGACGCCGGCCGCAAGACCTATATGGGTGAGCTGTGGCGGCGACGGATACTATTTGATCTGTTGGGACGGCCAGGCGCAGCAAACACGGCTGTCGGCATGTTCGAGCGCGACCCCTCGATTGGGATGATCGGCCCGAAAGCGTTCCGATTGCCAAACGAAAATTATCCCGAAGATCTCTCTTGGGCGGCCAATCGTCCCCTGTCGTTGAAGATCGCCGAACGTATGGGCGTTCCTGCCGATGAGTTCCGATTGGATTTCTTCGGCGGAACTATGTTCTGGGTTCGCCCGGAGGCGCTGAAACCCATCAAAAACCTGCGTATCGCAGCCGACATCCCTGACGAGAGCGGACTGACCGACGGAGATCTGCCGCATGCGCTTGAACGCGTGTTGGCGACATCGGTTCTGGTTGCGGGCTACAAGCTCGCTGACAGCGATTGCTATGAAGTGACGAACGCGCCCGAAGGAATGATCGAGCGCTTGCACTCCACTCCCGCAAGTCCTCCAGCTGAGTCGCTTCGTGCCTGAACTGCCACTGACGCAAAATCGCGCCTTTACGTTCCAATTGGCCGGACTGGTGGTTCCTGCCTTACGCGCCGTCTCCTGAGGATATCAGGCGCGGTATGCCAACCAGTCCGCAATCGCCGGGCTCGCCGTCAGCCCCGGCGACTCGATCCCGAACAGATTGATCAATCCGGCGACGCCGTGATCTTTTTCGGTTTGGATCAAAAAATACGTGGTCGAACCGTCGGGCCGCGCGATCTTTGGCCGGATGCCGGCGTAATCTGACTCCAGCGCGCCGTCTGGCAAGTCTGGCCAATAGGTTCGGGATCGCCGCGTAGAACGAGGCAGCCCGCCGAGGATCGACGTTGTAATCGATCGCGTCCACCCATTCGACGTCGGGGCCAAACTTGGTCTGTCCGGCGAGGTCGAGCGTAAGACGCACGCCGAGGCCCCCTGGGGTCGGCACTGGATAAATGAGGAGCGAGAAAGGAGAGCGTCTGCTCAAGGAAAAGTACGTCCCTTTGGCCAGACGCAACGGCGGAATTGCTTCGCGGGGCATGCCGGCAATCGAGCGCGCGATCGCCCGCGGGTCGAGACCCGCGGCGTTTACGACCATTCCGGCAGAGATGTGCATGGACGCGGGGCACGCCGGTTTCGATGACGAGCGCTCGCTCACCGGCGCATCCGGCCAGAACGGGCGTTTCGAATGCGAACATGGCGCCATGAATCCCAGCGTCCCCACGCAGCGCCAGCATAAAGGCGTGGCTGTCGATGATGCCGGTGGAGGGCGACAGCAATGCACGCTCCACGACCAGCGCAGGCTCGAGCGCGCACGCCTCCTTGTTGGTGAGCCAGACGATGTCGCTCACTCCGTTGGCGTCGGCCTGGGCTTTAAGCTCGGCGAGCTTGTCGACCTCCTCCCCGTTCACCGCCACCAGGAGCTTGCCGCATCGCTTGTGCGGAACGCCAAACTCTTCGCAGAACGCGTAAAGCATCGCTTTGCCGTCGACGCAAAGCCGCGTCTTGTCGAGCCCAGTCCGACAATAGATGCTGGCATGAATGACTTCGCTGTTGAGCGAACTCACTCCCGTGCCAATCCCGCTCTCGCTTTCGACGACGATCACTTCCCGCCCGGCCCCAGCGCGCGCGACCGCGAGACCGATCACGCCCGCGCCGATGACCAGGCACTCGACCGATTCCATCCCTCACGTCCTCGACGTCAATCGCTCAGCCGGTCCGAGTATATCCTGTAAGAGGACGTGTGAAGAACCCACGATCGTCGCCCTTATAAGGCTCAATCCAAAAATGCGCGTAGCGGCGTCTTGAATCTCGCTGTCATCGTCTTTGATAAGGACAAGTAGGAGGCAACGGCATCTTGGGAAGCGCACATCAACATTGGTTGCGTTCGGGCAGCACGAGTTGAACTCATGAATCCAGCCAGCTCGCCGCAGCGCCAGAAATGCCCTCAGCGGTGTGACTTCCTTGACCACGGCCGCCACGTTTCGCTTCGCCGCCGCGCTCAGTTCAGCCGGAATTCCGCGCCGACCGCTTTGAATTCCGCCGGCTTGATAAGTCGCGAATGCGCCACAGTCACCGAGTGAAGCAGACCGTCGAGCTCGCGCGTCCAGAAGTCGAGAAACTTCTTAAGCTCGGGGAAGTGCGGGTGCAGGTCGTGGTGTTGCCAAATGAAGTTTTGCAAGATCCCGGGGTGATCGGGCATGCGGTAAAGGATGTTGGCGGTGGTCAGCCCAAACCCCTCGAGCTGACGGCGGAAGTCTGCGGTGGCCATGCGGATCCTCCTGATTTGCAGAGTACGATGGTGTCACCGCCAACGCACTCTGGCAATATTGGTTCCGCAAAAATCTTGCCATATCAATCCGTTAGCAGCAACTCCGCTGAGTGCTAGCGGCCCTGCCTCGAGGTAAAGGCCTCAAGCCCCGCGTTGAAGCCTGCCCAGAAACCTTACGCCGCCTTTCGCTTTGCGCTGTAGGAGCCGTAGAAGGTCTCACCGCGTTCGGCCATGCGGATGAGTTTCTCCCCCGGCTCAAATTGCGGACCATATTTCGCCGCGAGTTCTTTCGTGCGAGCGACGAAGGCCTTGAGCTCCATGCCGTCGATGAAAGATACGGCGCCGCCCGAATAAGGCGCATAGCCAAAGCCGAGGATCGAACCGACGTCGGCCTCACGCGGATCGGTGACGATGCCCTCTTCCATGCAACGGGCGGCCTCGAGCGCCACAGTGAATAGGAAGCGATCCTTGAGGTCCTTGACACTGATGGTGTCGGGGTCGAGCCGCTTGCCGACGATCTTCACCAGTCCCGGCCACAGGCTCTTCGGCCCATTCGCCGGGTAGTCATAGAACCCCTTGCCGTTCTTGCGGCCGAAGCGGCCCTCCTTGGCCGCCATCGCTTCGATGAGCTTCTCCTGGCCGGGATTGATGGCGTTTGCGCCGAGGTCGGCCTTGGTGGCTTGGAGGATTCTCAAGCTTAGATCGATGCCGACTTCGTCGTTGAGCGCGAGCGGGCCGACCGGCATGCCGGCCATCTTGGCGGCATTCTCAATCATTGCCGGCGGCACGCCTTCCATCACCATTGCGTGCGCCTCGACCATGTAATTGCCGACACAGCGATTGACGTAGAAACCGCGGCAGTCGTTGACCACGATCGGCGTCTTTTTGATCGCGCGGACGAAATCCATCGCCGTCGCCAGCGCCTTCGCGTCGGTCTTCTCGCCCATGATGATTTCGGTCAGCATCATCTTTTCGACCGGCGAGAAGAAATGCACGCCGACGAAATTCTCGGGCTTGAGCGACGTCGCGGCAAGCGAGCTGATCGGCAGCGTCGAGGTGTTGCTGGCGAAGACAACGTCGGGTCCGACAACGGCCTGCGCCTTTTTCGTCGCCTCCTCTTTGATCGCGCGATCCTCGAACACCGCCTCGATGATGAGATCGCAGCCCTTGAGCTGAGCGTAGTTCGCAGTGGGGGTGATGCGCGCGAGGAGCGCCTCTTTGTCGACGGTCTTGGCGCGACCCTTGGCGATTTGGGAGCTGATGAGCTTGTCCGAATACGCCTTGCCCTTGTCGGCCGATTCCTGGTCGCGGTCGACCAGCACGACATCGAGTCCGGCATTCGCCGAAACGTAGGCGATTCCAGCGCCCATCAGACCCGCGCCCAGCACGCCGACCTTGCGCAAGTTCGTCGCCGGCGCGCTGGCCGGGCGTCGCACGCCCTTGTTGAGTTCGCCCATGGACAGGAAGAGCGAACGGATCATCGCCGCGGCTTCCTTCGACAACAGAATGTTGGCGAAATGCCTGCTCTCGACCGCAAGCGCCAGGTCCATCGGCAGTTGCAGGCCTTCGAACACGCTGGTTAGGACCGCTTTGGCCGCCGGATAATTGTCGTAAGTTTCGCGGCGATAAATGGCGTTGGCCGGCGGCCAGATCATCATGCCTTGAGGTGAAAAAACCTTGCCCGAAGGAAGCTTGAACTTCAGGTCGTCCCACGGAGCCTTGGCGTTCGGGTTCGCCTTCACCCAGGCCTTGGCGAGCGCGACGATCTCACCGGCGGGCCCGACCTCGTGGACGAGGCCCATCTTCTTCGCCGCGGCCGGGCGGATCTGATCGCCTTTGAGCAGCATCTGCAGAGCGTCCGGCGTCGGCATCAGCCGCGCGACGCGCTGCGTGCCGCCTGCGCCTGGGAAGAGCCCGACCTTGATCTCCGGCAGTCCGATTCGCGCTTTGTCCGTATCGGCGACGACACGATAGTGGCATGCCAGCGCCAGCTCGAAACCGCCGCCCATGCACACGCCGTTGATCGCGGCGGCCACAGGTTTGCCGCACGTCTCGAAACGACGGCAGAGAAGCGAGAATTGCTTCGTCCCGTCGACGAGCGCGCGCATCGCCGCGTCCTTGCCCTCGGCCTTGGCGCGGCGCGCGTATTCCTTGCCTGCGGTCTCCAGCATCGTGAGGTCCGCTCCCGCTGCGAAGCCATCCTTGCCGGAGGTGAAGACGGCGCCCTTGATCGTTGGGTCGCTGGCGATCGTGTCGGCGATCTGGCCGAGCTCGCCGACGACCTCGGCGTTGATCACGTTCATCGACCGGCCCGGCATGTCCCAGGTCACAAGCGCAATGCCATCCGCGTCGGTCTCGAAACGAAAGTTGATCAGGTTCATTTTGAGAAACTCCGTCTCGTAATCAGACACGCTCGATGATCGTGGCAGTGCCCATGCCGCCGCCGATGCACAGCGTGATGAGCGCGGTGCTCTTGCCGGTCCGCTCGAGCTCGTCGAGCGCGGTGCCGAGGATCATCGCGCCGGTCGCGCCGAGCGGATGGCCCATCGCAATCGCGCCGCCATTCACGTTGACCTTGCTGTCGTCGAGGTCGAAGGCCTGACGGAAGCGGAGCACGACCGAAGCGAACGCCTCGTTGATTTCGAAGAGGTCGATGTCGTCGATCGACATGCCCGAGCGCGCGAGCACCTTCCTCGTCACATCGACCGGCCCGGTCAGCATGATCGCCGGCTCGGAGCCGATGTTGGCGAAAGCGCGAATCTTTGCGCGCGGCTTGAGGCCCGCTTTCGCGCCTGCCTCGCGCGAGCCCAAGAGCACGGCGGCGGCGCCGTCGACGATGCCCGACGAATTGCCGGCGTGATGAACATGGATGATGCGCTCGACATCCGGATGCGCCTGGACGGCGACTGCATCGAAGCCACCCTGCTCGCCGGCAATGACGAACGAAGGCTTGAGGGAGGCCAGCGACTGCATGTCCGTGTTAGGGCGCATATGCTCGTCGCGGTCCAGCATCGACAGGCCATTGACGTCGAGGACCGGGGCGATCGAGTTCTTGAAACGCCCGCCCTTCCAGGCCGCAGCGGCACGCTTCTGTGATTCGACCGCGTAAGCATCGACGTCGTCGCGGGAGAAGCCGTATTTCGTCGCCATGAGATCGGCCGAAACACCTTGAGGCATGAAATAGGCGGGGATTGCGAGCGAAGGATCAGCAGGCCAGGCCCCTCCCGAGGAGCCGATGCCGACGCGGCTCATCGATTCGACGCCCCCTCCAATCGTCAGCAAATGTTGTCCGCTCATCACCTGAGCAGCGGCGAAATTCACTGAATCGAGGCCCGACGCGCAGAACCGGTTGATCTGTACGCCGGGCACCGTGTCGCCAAAGCCCGCGGCAAGCGCGCCCATCCGCGCGATGTCACCACCTGCTTCCCCGACCGGATCGACACAGCCCATCACCACGTCGTCGACGTCAACGGGATCAAGATGGTTGCGATCCTTGATCGCCTTCAACGCCGTCGCCGCCAAATGGAGAGTCGAAGCGGTATGCAGCGAGCCATCCGGTTTGCCGCGTCCGCGCGGCGTTCGCACGTGGTCGTAGATGATGGCTTCGGTCATCTTGTTTCTCCATGCGGCTCGCGGGCCGCGAAATGCTTTGTCAGGTCTGGCGATCCGGGTGCTGATGGTTATGGACGGCGGCGATCTTCTTCTTCGCCAGCCATTGCTCTGTACGAATCTCAGGCAGGTTTAAGGAACGGATAAGCCACCTGACCCTTGATTCGATTCCAAGCTGCGTCCGGGGCTCGACCGCGCTGGGGTCATCAAGGCTGCCAAGGGTGACGCTGATGTGGTCGCTCCCCACGCCCTCATAGGTCAGGGGTGTGCCGCATCGCGCGCAGAAGCCGCGCCTGGCGATGTCCGAACTCGAGAAGGTTGCGATTGCGCCGCTGGTGATGACGAGTTCCGAGAGCCGTACCCCGCCGAACGCCATGAATGGACCACCGCTCGCTTTCTGGCACATGCGGCAGTGGCAGATGTTTGCGCCGGTCGGCTCAGCCATGAGTTGATAGCGCACTGCGCCGCACTGGCAACCTCCCGCCAAGCCAGCCGCCGCATCGATCGCCATCGCCTCTAACCTCCCTGGAAACGCGCTTTCAGAACGCCTCCGCCGGGAGAGCCATGAGAGCCTCCGCGCCGGCGCTGAGCCGCGCCAGATGCGCCGCTGTTTCCGGCAGCATACGCTCGTTGAAGAACTTGGCGAGGGTCAATTTCGCGTCAAGGGCGGGGGTGCTCTCGCCGCTTGCCTGTCGAGCCAGCACCGCCTTGACGATCCGCGCCCACATGTAGCCGAGCGCGGTCAGGCCCATGAGGTGCATATAATCATAGGAGCCGGCCCCAGCGTTATCCGGATTTTTAAGGCCGTTGGCCGAGAGCCACATCGTGGCTTGCTGCAGATGGCCGAGCGAGGATTTGAGGCCGCCGAGATACGGCGCAAGGGCGGCGTCATCCTTGTTGGCGGCCAGGAAGCCGTTGATTTCGCCAAAGAACGCCATAACCGCGCGTCCACCATCCTTCGCCAGCTTTCGGCCGACGAGATCCAGCGCCTGCACGCCATTCGCGCCTTCGTAGATCATGGCGATGCGCGCGTCGCGCACGAACTGCTCCATGCCCCATTCGGCGATATAGCCGTGGCCGCCAAGCACCTGCTGCGCCTTGACCGCGTTGGCGAATCCATAATCGGTGAACACACCTTTGAGCACCGGTGTTATCAAGCCAAGCCGATCGTCGGCCGTCTGCCTGGTCTTCGCGTCTGGGGCATGGCGCGCTTCGTCTTCGGCCAGCGCGGTCCAGACCAGAAGCGCGCGCGCCGCTTCGTTGAACGCGCGAATTTCAAGCAGCATGCGCCGCACGTCCGGGTGGACCAGGAGAACATCCGCGGGCTTGTCAGGCGCCGCTGCGCCTCTCAGCGAGCGTCCCTGCCGGCGCTCTTTCGCGTAGGCCGCTGCGTTCTGATAGGCGGCCTCGGAAATTCCGAGACCCTGGACGGCGACGCCGAGCCTGGCGCCGTTCATCATCACGAACATCGCAGGTAGGCCGCGATGCTCCTCGCCAACCAGCCAGCCTTTGGCGCCGTCATAGTTGAGGACAGCGGTCGAATTGCCGTGAATGCCCATCTTGTGCTCGATCGAGCCGCAAACGACACCGTTGCGTTCGCCAACGCCGCCATCGGCGTCTGGCAGGAACTTCGGCACGAGGAAGAGGGAAATGCCCTTCGTGCCGGCCGGCGCTCCCTCGATGCGCGCGAGCACGAGATGCACGATGTTGTCCGTCAGATCGTGCTCGCCAGCCGAGATGAAAATCTTCTGGCCGGTGATCGCATAGGAGCCGTCCGGCTGCGGGATGGCCTTCGTCTTGATAAGTCCGAGATCGGTGCCGCAATGCGGTTCGGTCAGGTTCATCGTGCCGGCCCATTCGCCGACCGTCAGCTTGGGCAGATAATTCGCTTTCAAGTCATCGTTGGCATGCGCCATCAGCGCCGCGACGGCGCCGCGGGTGAGGCCCGGGTACATCGAGAAGGCGAGATTGGCGGAGCACTCGTATTCGCCGAATAACGCGCCGACGAACATAGGAAGACCCTGACCGCCGTATGCGGGATCGCCAGCAAGCCCGACCCAGCCGCCTTCGACCAGCGCCTTGTAGGCTTGCTTGAAACCCTTGGGGGTGGTGACGCTGCCGTCGGCCTGTCGCTTGCATCCTTCGATGTCGCCAGTTCGGTTGAGGGGCTGAATGACCTCCTCAACGAACTTCGCGCCTTCGCTGAGCACCGCCTCGACAACATCGAGCGGCGCCTCGGAAAAGCCAGGGCTATTCGCATATTTGGCGTAGTCGAACACATCGCTCAGTAGAAAGACGGTGTCGCTCACTGGGGCTTTGTAAGTCGGCATGGTCGCCTCCAACAGAAAGCTGCAGCCGCTCGCAGAATGGTTGCAGCGCGCATTCGCCAGAATAAGGTTCATATATGAACTATCTTGGCCTCTACTGCAAGAACAATCGCGACATGGCGCGACGCCAATGGCTCAGTCGTTTAAGAGTTGCAAAAAAATGAACCTAAGCAGCTGAAAGGATTGAGTCGCGCGCAAAACAGAGCATCGCCGTCTGTGGACAATCTTCGGGGGGGCCCAGCCAGCGCTTCGTCTATCAGGCGCGCCAGCGGGGCGGCCGCGCGATTCCATCTGGCCGCAGTTTTCTCCCGCCTCTTTGCGAGCTAAGGTTCAAGGAGCGCCGATGGTGAGGTTCCGAATGGATCGACCGCGCCGACTTCACGGACTGGGACGAGCGACGCCGCGATGGGCCATCGCGGCGTATGTCTTGGCGATGGCTGGCGTCGCCTGGGCCGTCCCAGCGTCGCCGACCTTGACGGCGGTCAAGGCGCGCGGATCCCTGGTCTGCGGGGTCAACGAGGGATTGCCGGGGTTCGCCAACATCGACGAACGCGGAATATGGACGGGATTTGACGTCGACTTCTGCCGTGCGATCGCAGCCGCGATCTTTGGCGATCCGAAGAAGGTCAAGCTCGTGCCACTGTCGGCGGACGCCCGGTTTCAGGCGCTTCCGGAAGGAAAAATCGACGTCCTGGCGCGCAACTCGACCTGGACCATGGGGCGCGAGACAGAGTTCGGCCTGACCTTCGTTGGCGCTACCTATTACGACGGGCAGGGATTCATGGTCCCGCGGGCGCTGCGGGTGAACTCGGCGCTCCAACTCGACGGCGCCAAGGTCTGCGTGCAGAGCGGCACCACCACCATCGACAATCTTGCTGACTTCTTCAGCAGCAACGGTATGACGCTGCAGGCGGTCGTCTCCGCGTCCACCGACGAATCGATCAAGAACTATGACGCCGGTCTTTGCTCTGTCCTGACCAGCGATCTTTCCCAGCTTTATGCGTTGCGTCTCCGACTCGCCAAGCCAAGGGACCAGGTGATTCTGCCTGACGTGATTTCGAAGGAGCCACTCGGGCCTGTGGTGCGCGACAATGACCTGCAATGGATCCGTGTCGTGCGATGGGTCTATTTCGCCATGCTCAATGCGGAGGAGCTTGGCGTTAGTTCACGGACTATCGATCAGGCGTTGAGGTCGCAAAAGCCCGAAGTGAAGCGTCTGGTCGGCGCAAGCGGAGATTTTGGCGAACAGATCGGGTTGACCAACGCCTGGGCGGCCAACGTCATTCTATATGTTGGGAATTACGGCGAAGTTTTTGAGCGCAATCTGGGCGCCACAACCCCGCTCGCCATTCCACGGGGTCTCAATCAACTGTGGAGCGCCGGCGGCATTCAATATGCCCCGCCCATTCGGTGACAGATGGCCGCAGCAGCGGGTTTGGGCCATGGTCTAGGAACGCCTCGAAAGGGGAGAAGCGCGCCTTGTTGTGAACCTTTTGTTGGCAAATTGGGAAAGATAGGTTCTGCTATTCCGTAATCTCAGGAAAGACGGCCCCGGCCGCGCGGCGCAGGAAGAGAGGACGAGAACCTGCGCTTGAGACGGATCGGAGTTGCAAGCCACGGGCCCGCGCGGGTCGAGGCGCTACACCGTCTGCGAAGGCGTTCTGGAGCGGACGGTTCTAGCGGCGTTCGCACTCTCGCGTCATCGAGGCGAGGGGACTGACGTAAGCCTCTTGGCGATCCACGCTCCAGTAGCGTAGTTCGTCGACGGGGATAGCCTCACCAGTCACGCCACAGCGCACGTAACCGCCCGGCCGCAGGATGCGAAAATCGCCGTCAAGAAATTCAATCTTCGCTTCGCCAGTGTCGACTGGTCGACGCTCGAATCTGTTCATTTGAAGGATCCTGACTTAGCTGTTCTATGCCATGATGGACACAACAAGGGAACCGCGACGTTTGCCATGGATTCGCAAGCGCTCTGGACAAGAAATAGCCTCTCTGCTAAAGGGCTCGCAACTTGCGCACCGCGGTGTCAGCGAATGCGCGCGCCAATTTTCGGATCTCGCGAGGCTCGGGCCTCAGAATACAGGATAGTCCGTGCAGGTACTTGTTCGCGATAACAATGTGGATCAGGCCCTCAAGGCCCTCAAGAAGAAAATGCAGCGCGAGGGAATCTTCCGCGAGATGAAGCTTCGTGGACACTACGAGAAACCCTCCGAGAAGCGAGCGCGCGAAAAGGCCGAGGCGGTTCGGCGCGCGCGCAAGCTCGCGCGCAAGAAGTTGCAGCGCGAGGGCCTGCTTCCGATGAAGCCGAAGCCGGTTCCGGGGGCGCCGCGGTCCGCCGGCTGATCAGCGACGGTTCGATGTCTTTTGGCGAGATTTGCCGCGCAAAGCTCTAGCGTTTGGCGCCCGTGGCCCTTGGCGGCCGGTTGAGCGGCGGGGTTTTCAGTTTGGCCTTGGGTATCATCAATCAAGGCGCACGTTCCACGCTGTACTTCGGTCTTGGCGGGGATGTTGGCGCACGATAATGAGACGATCAACATCCAGCGGCATTTTAGCGTGGGCCGCATTGGCGGCGATCGCTCTGACGCTTGCGGCATGCAGCGAGACCCTTGGCGGATTGAACACGCATGTAGCGGAACTCGACGCCGAACCCGAGGCTCAAGCTTCCAACGCCGGCAATATTGCTTCTCTTACCGACGTCATTCATCGGAATCCGCAGGACGCCACCGCTTACAACACGCGCGGCGTAGTCTACGCCAAGCTTGGCAAATATTCGAACGCCATTGAGGACTTTAGCCACACGATTGAGCTCGATCCGCATTTTTCCGGCGCCTACACCAACCGGGCGCTCGCCTACCGCCAGACCAAAAAGGACGATCTGGCGATGCAAGATTTCAACCAGGCGATCTCTGTTAATGCAAACGATGCGGCGGCCTATCTTGGTCGCGGCAACCTGGAACGCTCGCACGGCGACTATACTGGCGCGCTCAACGACCTGAACCAGGCGATCCGGCTGAACCCCGAGGGTGCCCAAGCCTATCACGCGCGCGGTCTCATCTATCAACGCCAGGGCAACAATGTTCAGGCGATCACCGATTTCAGCAATGCGATCGATCGCGACCCGTTCGCGGGCGAGCCATATCAGGCCCGTGGCCAGAGCTTGATGGCGACTGGTAAATATGAGGCGGCGATCGAGGACTTCAACGCGGCGCTCAACGTCAACGCCAACAATTCGGAGGCTTGGTCTGGCCTCGGACTTTGTTACGAAAAGCTGAACAATCACGCGAAAGCGGTGGAATCCTACCAGCGCGCGGTGGCCGTCAATCCCGGCAACAGCGCAGCGCGCGCGGCCCTGCAGCGGCTAAGTTGAGACGCCCGGAGGCTTGCGGCAGCGGCGAAATTGTACGCCACAATAGAGTGTACAGTTTTGCGCGCTACCTAACTTTTTCAGTCGCTTAGGCTCATCATTCTGCAACTCGAAACGAAGAGATACCCGTCGAATAATACATCATACTTTATCTGTTATTATGTGCTTCGGAACATTCGACCTTCCGTCGATTAGCGCGAGATGCGGCTCCGATGTGACATCAAAAGAGGCCGTCTTCGACCGCCGATGGCGACCCCCGATCCACGGAACATCGAGCGCTCTGACGCCCCTGGATCGTGACGTCGCCTGCCGGCTCACGATGGCGTCGCAGTCATGAAACCCCGCGCGGATTGGACGCCAGTCCGAAAGTGGGCTCAGAATAGGGTGCTACGCCCCATTCCTCACCCTTGCGCTTCGGGCTCGTTCCTCAGGAAATCTTCGAGCCAATGGATATCGTATTGGCCGTTCTGAACGTCTGAGTTTCGTACCAGCGCTCGAAACAGCGGCAGGGTGGTCTCTATGCCGTCGACAACAAATTCATCGAGCGCCCTTCGGAGCCGCATCAGAGCCTCTGTCCGCGTTCGACCGTGAACGACCAATTTACCAACCAGAGAATCGTAGAAGGGTGGAATCACGTAGCCCTGATATGCGGCCGAATCGACTCGGATGCCGAGGCCTCCGGGGGGATGAAAGTAGGTAATTCGCCCCGGCGAAGGCTTGAATGTGCGCGGATGCTCCGCGTTAATACGGCATTCGATCGCGGCCCCTAGGATTCGGACCTCATCCTGTGTGATCGAGAGAGGAGACCCGGCTGCAATCTTGATTTGCTCATTGATGATGTCGATTCCGGTGATCATTTCGGTGACCGGATGCTCGACTTGGACCCGTGTATTCATCTCAATGAAGAAGAACTTCCCGTCTTCGTACAGGAACTCGATCGTTCCAGCGCCGACGTAGCCCAGTTCAGCCATCGCCTTAGCGACAATTCCGCCAACGCTCTCGCGCTGTTCCGGGTTTAGAGCCGGGGAGGGGCCTTCCTCCCAGACTTTTTGGTGGCGGCGTTGAAGAGAGCAGTCGCGGTCGCCGAGGTGAATGGCGTTACCGTGCGTGTCGCCGAGCACCTGAACTTCGATGTGGCGTGGCTTGGCGAGATATTTCTCCAGGTAGACGGAATCATCACCGAACGCAGTCCGCGCTTCGATCTTAGCGGCGCTGAGCGCCTCGGCAAGATCGTCGGGGCCGCGCGCGACCTTCATGCCCCGGCCGCCCCCGCCCGCGGAAGCCTTGACTATGACCGGGTACCCGATCTCCGCCGCGATCTTAAGCGCGTCACCTTCATCCCGTACGGCGCCTTCGGAACCGGGAACGCAAGGGATTCCGAGACGCTGAGCTGTGCGCTTCGCCTCGATCTTGTCGCCCATCAAGCGGATGTGTTCAGCCTTCGGGCCGATGAATGTGATCTCGTGCTCGTCGAGAATATCCGCAAAACGCGCGTTCTCCGCCAAGAACCCGTAGCCCGGATGAACGGCGTCAGCGCCGGTGATCTCGCACGCAGCGACAATCGCGGGAATGTTGAGATAGCTCTCGCGCGCCGGCGGCGGTCCGATGCACACGCTCTCATCGGCCAGCTTGACATGCATCGCGTCCTTGTCGGCGGTTGAATAAACCGCAACGGTCGCGATGCCGAGTTCCTTGGCCGCACGCAGGACTCTGAGCGCGATCTCGCCTCGGTTGGCGATCAGAATTTTATCGAACATCGAGGCGAGCTCCCCGATCGCTCGCAACCGCCGCAGCTCTACTCTGGATCGCGATCATTCAACGATCATCAACGGCTGGTCGTATTCGACCGGCGAGCCGTCATCGACGAGGATGCCGACGACTTTGCCGGCTTGCGTCGCAACAATGTCGTTGAACGTCTTCATCGCCTCGATCAGCAACAGCTTGTCTCCAACCTTCACCATCGATCCAACTTCGACGAACGGCTTGGCTTCTGGACTGGCCCGCAAATAGGCCGTTCCGACCATCGGGGATTTCACGGCGCCGGCCAGGTCGGCCGCAGGCGGCTCCATTGCAGCCGGAGTGAGGGCGGCGCCTTGCGCGGCATAGTCCGCAGCAGACGCCGTTTGAGGAATCGCGGCTACGCTCGCCTGGGGCGCAGGCGCTCGGTGACGCGCGAGACGCACTTGCAGGTCGCCGAGGCTGATCTCGACCTCGCTCAAATCGTATTTCGACACGATCCTTGCGAGTTGGTCGATCGCAGCGACGTCGACAAGACTTTGGGCAGACCCGTCGGTTTGCGCGCCGGACGGCTTCTTCATTTTTTAACTCGCGAACAGAAACCGACGCCGGTCAACAATCGGGCTTTCGTATATCCCGCCGGTCCGACCAAAGAAAGGGTGCCCGGTCGCCACGGTTCATGCCCGGCGCACCCATACACTAACATCGTGGAACGCCACGCCGCCGTATGGAGCTACGCTGTCGTCGCCGACGAGTACGTTGATTCCCCATCCGTCAAGAAAGGCCGAAGGCGGCCAGATGCCTTCGCTGACAAGAACTCCTGGCTTTACACCCTCGGATACCCGAGCGTGCAAGCGCGTCCGGCCACGCTCGTTCCCCAGTTGTACGACATCGCCCTGCGAGACCCCCAACCTCCCGGCATCAGATGGATTGATGAGCACCTCGGGTCGCTGTTCCCGCGATAAAGAAGTAGGCGTCTGAGTGAAGGTCGAGTTGAGAAAATTTCGGGCCGGGGAGGTCGCAAGCTTGAACGGGTGATCTTCGTCAGGGTCCTCGTTGATCGGCCAATGGTCGGGCAAACTCGGCATGGCGCTCCATGGGCCGCGCAATCCGTCATTCGCGATCGGCGCCTCTTTCCAATCCGCCTTGAACCGAAACTTCCCGTCGGGAAAGCCAAAGCCGCTGAGGAAGTGCGACTCCTCGTATGGAGGTTGCAAGTCGAGCCAGCGGTTTCCTTCGAGGCTCGCAAGATCGCCGTAGCCCGATTTCTGCAGCGTCCAATCGATGATCTCACGTGGCGACATCGAGAATGCAGGATGTTCGGCGCCGACGCGTCGAGCAAGCGCGGTAATCACCTCGTGATTAGAGCGACAGCCCGGAGGCGAGTCGACTGCCTTGGGGGCGAATTGCAGGTGCTGGTGGCCTCCCGCGGTGTAAAGGTCGTCATGCTCCAGAAACATGGTGGCGGGCAAGACGATGTCGGCATAGCGCGCGGTGTCCGTCATGAACTGTTCGTGGACACAGGTGAAGAGATCATCGCGCGAAAAGCCGCGACGGACTTTTTCCTGATGTGGCGCGACAGCGAGCGGGTTCGTATTCTGAATCAGCATGGCTCGCACAGGCGGTCCGCCTTTCAGCGCCTCGGCCTCGCCGGTCAGGATCGCTCCCACCCGCGACTGGTCCAGGCGACGGACGCTCAAATCACGGACGTCGAGCCCCTCGATCATTGTCTTTTGCAGTTTGTAGATGCCGCTATTGCTGTGGAAGGCGCCTCCTCCCTCGTGCGCCCAAGCCCCGATAACGGCCGGAATGCATAAAGCGGCGTGCAGGTTTGCCGCGCCGTTACGTTGGCGCGAGAAACCGTAGCCGAGGCGAAAGAAGCTTCGTTTCGTCCGTCCGATGAGCGTCGCGAATTCTTCGATTTGCGCAACCGAGACGCCGGTGATCGCGCTTGCCCATGCGGGACCGCGGGTCTGCACGTGCGCCTCGAGCTCATGCGGGGCGTCGGTGTACTGCTCGAGATAGTCCCAGTCAGCCAATCCGTCACGAAAGAGGATGTGCATCACCGCGCAGGCGAGCGCTCCATCCGTGCCTGGTCTCACGCACAGTGCGAGATCGGCCTGGCGCATCGTTTCGGTTTCGTAGATGTCAACGACAACGATCTTCGCGCCGCGTTCCTTGCGGGCGCGAATCGCATGGGTCATGACATTGACCTGCGTGGCGACCGCGTTCGTGCCCCAAATGACGACGCAATCCGATTTCGCCATCTCCCTGGGATCAGCGCCGAGCAGCCGACCGGTTCCGGCGACATATCCCGGCCAGGCGATCCCGACGCAGATTGTCCCGTGGAAGCGGGAATACCGCTTGGCATGCGTGAGGCGCTCGATTCCGTCGCGCATCACGAGACCCATCGTGCCGGCGTAAAAGTACGGCCACACGCCCTCAGGTCCGAGTTCGCGCTCGACCGACAGAAAATTGTCGGCGACCCGGTCGAGCGCTTCATCCCAACTGATGGACGAAAATTGCCCGCTTCCCTTGGGCCCAACGCGTCGAAACGGCTGAGTCAGCCGATCCGGGTGATGGATGCGCTCCCAATAGCGGGCGACCTTGGCGCAGAGGACGCCGGATGTGTAGGTCTGGTCGCGCGCGCCGCGGATACGGCCAATGCGCTTACCCCCGATCACCTCGACGTCGAGAGCACAAACCGAGGGGCAGTCGTGCGGACAGACTGAGGGGCGCCGCGTAACCTCGGTGATCGCGTTCATGAGCCTCTTACAATCGTCACGCTTCGGCCCCCCGTACCGGGTCCCATACTATAGCGCTCCGCTCTCTGATTGAAGCGCTTGGGCTTGGCCTGCAAGCTCCCCTTGTATTTGCAACCTAATACAACTACTAAGTTGCAATCATTCGAGTCCGGTTGAGTTGGCCTTGGCGATTTGCTTATTTCTCACCGCCTGTGTGGCGGCGACGGTGTTCGGAGCCGCTTGGACGGAGAAGAGATCCGAGGCCGACGGCTCCCAGCCTGAGATCCATTACGCGCCACGCGAAAACCTCGAGGGACTCGACGCACGGGAGATTGATCGCGCCGAATTGTCTATCGACATGGCGGCGTACGTTCTGTCGGACCCGCGAATCATCGATGCGTTGACCAACGCCGCAGAACGTGGCGTCCTCATCCGGCTTTATTTGGACAGATCTCAGTTCGCCGAGCACGGCCCCACACCCGGTGGCCCCATTGAAGCGTTGGTCGCCCACCCCAACGTCGTCGCGCGAGTCAAAGGCGAGGGCGTCCTCATGCATTTGAAAGCCTATGCCGTAGATGGGGCGGTGTTGCGCACAGGTTCTGGCAACTTCTCCCGGTCGGGGCTCGCTAGCCAGGACAACGACGCGATCTTCATTGCCGATCCGGCGGTTGTCGATGCGTTTGAGAGCAATTTCGAACGCATTTGGGCGCGCGCGCAAAACCTTAAGGCGCTGGACGCATCGCGCTGAGGACTAGCCGGCTCGATCGGGAGCGTATTTGATCTAGCGCGAACCGTTACGGGGCTGCGGCAATCCCAATGGCGTATAGCGCTCGTAACGTTGGTTGAACGCTTCAGCGCCGAGGACGCCGACTTCCACACGTAGGGAGCCTGCATCGCTTTGGGCGGCCAGTATCGACGACACGTGCCAGCGCCAAGTGGCGGGATCGCCCGTACCGGGGCCTGTGGCGACCTCGGTCACTCCCGCCGCGTAGCCCGCGCCGCTTCCGATTGCAGTGAGAGCAAGAATGAGGGACTTCCGCATCGTCTCCTCCGAGATCTTGACTTCAATTTTTCGTCGCTGCGCGCTTCTGCATCTCCCATGCGGGCAGCGATAATTAATGAATTCTAAACATGAATTTGTGGCTGGGCTAGGGCGATTTGCTCTTCGACGCCATTTCATGGAGCGCGTCGCTCGCCATCGCGCGAGTTATACGTCGACCTTGAGTTCAAACCCTCACTATCAAGGGCAGCGACAAGCTCTCGCGCGGCTCCAAGCGAACGCTCGATCCTGAGCGCAATGTAGGCGATCACGTGCGGCTCAACTTGCAGTTGGCGATCGCTGAAGAGCTTGAAGAGAACCGCCTCGGTCAACTCGAAGTCAGGCGCGACGAGTTCGAGCAACAGGCGCCAGTCGCAGTCGCGACAAAAGGTCGGGAGTGCTGAGTCCCCAGGCGTCCGGCGCCGTCCGCGAGGTTATCAGCAGCCACATGTTGTTCTGGAGGCCAGCGTTAATCAGGTGAAAAAAAAGCGCCTCTGCACTCCTAGCCCGGTCGGCGTCTTCGATGAGCACCGCACTGGCCTGCGCACAGGCCTTGAGGGTCAGCTCGTCCAAATCCTCTCCGGCAAGAGAGATTGCGCCGGCGGCTCGGGCCCAGATCGCTCCGAGGTGGCTCTTTCCCGCCCCTTCTGGCCCGACGAGCATCAACATTCGACTGGCCCAATTCGGCCAGAGCTCGATTGCCGCCAGCGCGTCGCGGTTCGACGGAGCCAGGAGGAAATCTTCGCGTGCAAAGCTTGGCGAGTGCGGCCAGCGAAACGCCAGCTGCCGAGGCGAACTCGTCATTGGCTCTCTGGCTCCGAGCGGCCTCGATAAAGCGAGCTCGTCAGGTAGAGCGCAATGAGATGCCGAGAGATAACGCCGATCGCCGCCGCTGTGGGAACAGCAATGAGGAGCCCGAGGAAACCGAACAGTTGCCCAAACGCGAGCAGCGCGAACATCAGCCAGACGGGGTGAAGCCCGATCGATTCGCCGACGAGCTTCGGCGACAGCACATTTCCTTCTAAAAATTGACCGGTTCCAACAACGCCGAGGGCAAACAAGAACAGCTTCAGGCTGGGCCATCCCTGAAACAGGGCAACGCTAAGTGAAAGGATCAGCGCGGTCAGTGAACCGACATAAGGCACGAAGCTCAAAAGGCCGCCGACCACGCCGATCAGAAAGCCGTAGTCGAGTCCGATCAACGTCAAGCCGACACTGTACCAGACACCCAGGAACAGGCAGACGATCGACTGGCCGCGTATGAAACCCGCCAGCGCGTGGTTTATTTCTCGGGCTATTTTTCGCAGAGTCTCGCGATGGTCGAGCGGGAGCCAAGAGTCGAGCTTTGCGATCATCCTGTGCCAGTCGACAAGAATGTAAAAGGCGACGACGGGCGTGACGATCAAGAGCGACAGGAAATTGAACAGCGCGGCCCCGCCAGACACAAGCCGTGTGAAAGCGTCGAGAAGCCATTGTGCGCTCTGAGCGACGAAGTCGCCGACCGATTTCTGAATTTGCGGGCTCGACAATTGTTGACGGAGCCCGAAGGCATCCAGCCAATGGCCGCCGTATTTCGCAATGAACGCGTTGCCCTCCTCTACCGCGATCGCCTGCAACCGCATCGCATAGCCTGGCAAGTGTTGAGCGAAGGCAATGAATTGACCACCCAGCACCGGGACGACGAGAATAAAAAAGAGGACGACGGTCAGGACGAAAACCGTGAGAATGAGAATCGATGCGCCTAGGCGACTGAACCCTAACCTCTGAAGTTTGAGCACGACCGGGTCGAGAAGATAGCCGAGAACGATGCCGGCGGCGAACGGCGTTATGGTCGACCCGAGGAGATAGACAATCAGCAAGAGGCCGCCTGACCCGAGTCCCCAGAACAGGATCTGGCGCTCCAAGGTTGCTCGGGCGAAACTCATCGCGTTTCAGAAGCTTCGCTGGCCGGCTGCAGCAAATCCCATTTGCCGCCCCAAGGATCGAGAAAGACCGCGACAAGCCCGTAACTTTCGCTGCGTGGCGGTTCCAGGAATTTGACGCCGCGCTTGCGCAGCCTCTCATAATCGGCCCAGAAGTCTCCAGAGTGAAGAAAAAAGCCGACCCGACCCCCCGTTTGGTCGCCGACACGGGCCCTCTGATGCTCGTCGCCTGGAATGGCAAGTATGAGCACCGCGCCCGTGCACGTCGATGGCGCAGCGACAATCCAGCGCTTTGTGGCCGAGAAAGGCGTGTCCTCGAGAACCGCGAAGCCGAGGACGTCCCGGAAGAACGCGAGCCCCTCATCGTAACTGGGAACGAGAACCGTTACGGCGGCGAGACTTTGGAGCATGGCGCTTGCTACCGACTCATATGGTCCAGCCACTGGGCGATATAGACGCCACCAGAGGCCAGGGTTGTCGCGGCGACCGTCCATTGAAGGGCAGTCTGCAAAAGCGGTTCTTGGAGGCCGTAGGCGCGGACGCCGAGTGCGAAACCGGCAAGCGTGATCTGTGCCACCGTATTTAGTTTCGACACCCACACGGGGCGAATCTCAACCGGCTTGTCGAGCAGCCACGAGACCAACACCGCCATGAGGATCATCACATCTCTAGACACCACCGTGATCGCGATCCAGGCTGGCAAGCCGGCATAAATCGCCAGGGAGACGTAAATCGAAATCAGCAGCGCTTTGTCGGCGAGCGGGTCGAGATAGGCGCCGAGTTCTGTGCGCAGATCGAATCTTTTAGCGATAAAGCCATCAACCGCATCCGATACGCCGGCCAGGATAAAAACTAAGAACGCGGGAAGGAACCGTTGCGAGAGAATCATCATGACCGCCAGAGGCGTCATCAGCATTCGCGCGAGCGTGATGAAATTGGGTAAATTGCTGAGGACCGTGCCAATATTCATCAATTACAGACGCCCTGGCGCCGCCGCCCAGCCATCCCGTTTTTGGACTTCGCCATGCGCGCGGACGACCAGGACCACGGATAACACGAAGTCGCCGAGGTTGGAAAACCGGAACTTGGGCGTCCTTGCGCGTCGCAGCGCGTGCAGTTACTGCGGTCGACGCCGTATCGGTGCGGAGGCGGAATGCCCGAAAGCCAAAAGCCGCTGACCTATGCCGAATCGGGAGTCGACATCGATGTCGGCAACCGGATTGTGGACCGAATCCGTCCGTTCGCTCGGGGCACCCGCCGTTCCGGCGCAGGGGCGGAACTCGGCGGATTTGGCGGATTGTTCGATCTTAAGGCGGCGGGGTTCGTTGACCCGATTCTGGTCGCCGCCAACGACGGCGTTGGCACAAAGGTAAAAGTCGCCATTGAGAGCGGCTTGTGCGGTACGATCGGCATTGACCTTGTCGCCATGTGCGTCAACGACATTGTTGTTCAGGGCGCCGAGCCGTTGTTTTTTTTGGATTATTTTGCATCCGGCAAGCTTGACGAGAACATTGCGTCCGTAGTTGTGCAAAGCATCGCAGAAGGGTGCGTACAATCGGGGTGTGCATTAATTGGCGGAGAGACGGCCGAGATGCCTGGTCTTTATGCCCCCGGCGACTTCGACATCGCCGGCTTCGCGGTGGGCGCCGCCGAACGCGGGACGCTGTTGCCGCGGCCGGGATTGAAGCCGGGGGACCTCGTCTTCGGTCTGCCATCGTCGGGCGTCCATTCCAACGGATTTTCGCTGGTGCGGCGCATTGTTGCGCGGACAGGCCTCGGATGGGAGGCTTCCGCCCCGTTCGATCCGTCGCAGTCGCTCGCCGCCGCGCTGCTGACGCCGACGCGCCTTTATGTGCTGCCGATGCTCGAGGCGCTAAAGCGAACCCAAGGCATTCACGCGCTTGCCCATATCACCGGCGGCGGTTACCCGGACAATTTGCCGCGCGTGCTGGGCGACGGTCTCGCCGTCTTGCTCGATCTCGACGCCTTCACTCCGCAACCGGTTTTCTCCTGGCTCGCTTCAATTGGCGGCCTAGACGAAGGGGAGATGCTGCGCACCTTCAATTGCGGCTTCGGGATGGCGGCGTTCGTTTCCGCCGACCGCGAGGCAGAAGCGCGGGGTGCGCTTGCTGGCGCGGGCCTGTCGCCAGTCCTGATCGGAGAACTTGTTCGAGCCGAGGGCCGGGGACTTCTCACACGTGGAAGCCTTAGGCTTTGAACCCCCGAGTGCGAACAGCGGTTCTCATCTCGGGGCGCGGCTCCAACATGAGGGCTTTGATCGAAGCCGCGCGATCGCCGGATTTCTCGGCGGAAATCGCGCTTGTTCTGTCTGACGATCCAGCGGCGGCAGGCCTGTCGTGGGCGCGCGACATGGGCGTCCCTGCCGAGGCGGTCGACTTTCGAGCTTGCACTGGCAAGCCAGCGTTCGAGGCGGCGCTCGGCGCGCGGCTTGCCTCCGCCTCAATCGAAATTGTCTGCCTCGCGGGGTTCATGCGGGTGTTGAGTCCGGCTTTCGTCGAGCGATGGCGAGGGCGGATGCTCAACATTCATCCCTCGCTGTTGCCGAATCTGCGCGGGCTCAACACTCACGAGCGCGCGCTCGCCCAAGGGGTCATCGAACACGGTTGTACGGTTCACCTCGTGACCGCGGAGCTCGACGCCGGTCCGATCCTTGCCCAGGCGCACGTGCCCGTTCTTCCGGGCGACGATGCCCACGCCCTTGCGGCGCGCGTCCTTCGGGAGGAACACCGGATCTATCCGCAGGCCCTCGACGAACTCGCCCGCTCGGTGCGCGCGGCGTCGGAGCCTCAGCGACAGCGACGACGGAACCCGTGTCGGAAAGTGCCGCTGGTCTAGCCGTCATTTTACCGGCGCGCCCTCATGTTATCAGCGCCTTAGGACCCGTTTTAGTTCCGCGCTCCATGCCTCGCGCGTAGGCGCTGGCGAGATCGCTCAAAGGAAGCTATATACCATAAATATTATGTGAAATTGCCAAGACAACATCTCTGCGTCCGATCGCTGCGCCTCAGGTCCCGGCCCTCGACTGGCACGTTCGCCGCGCGTCGGGGGAGGCCGAGCGGTCTCATCAACCGAATCCCACATCAGCTAACAGTCAGAGCGGCGCTGCCTCCAGCATCCAGACGGCATGATCGAAGCCGAATTCTGGTCGGGCGATTCTGTCTTAACCGACGGCGCTCCCAACGATCCGCGTCCCGTGACAGCCGTTAAGCAAGGCGCTCTGGCCGTGCTTGCGGCGCGCGGGAATTGGATCAATATCTCGCTGACGGAAAAGGAGATTTGTTTGCCGCGCGCGCTTGCGACGAAAGAGGAACCCCTGCCATCGACCGCGACGATCGCGGCGAATGACGAGTCGCCCTCGCTGCTATCCTCGCCCGAACGGTTCATCAATCGCGAATTGTCGTGGCTCGAGTTCAATCGAAGGGTGTTGGAGGAATCCGGCAACGCGAGCCATCCGCTCCTCGAACGACTGCGGTTCCTGTCAATCTCCGCCAATAATCTTGACGAGTTTTTCATGGTTCGCGTGGCGGGCCTGGTTGGCCAGGTGCTGACTGGCGTTGCGGAAGTCTCCGACGACGGGCGCACTCCCGCAGAGCAGCTTGAGCGCATCAGCGAGCGTGTCGCCGAGTTGATTGCTTCCCAGCAGGCTCGGTGGAGGGCATTGCAATCCGAACTCGCCGCTAACGGCGTTGTCATCCTCAACGTCGGCGATCTGACACGCAGAGAACGAGAGGGGCTGCAGGACTATTTCCTCTCGCACGTGTTCCCGATTCTGACGCCTCTTGCGGTCGATCCGGCGCATCCGTTTCCGTTCATCCCCAATCTGGGATTCACGTTGGCGCTCGAACTCTTGAATCCACGGGATGGCACGACAATGAGCGCGCTCGTGCGCATCCCCGGGAGCGTCGAACGGTTTCTCCGGCTGCCCGACGGTCCCCTTGGGGGCGCCGCGCGCTTCGTCATGCTTGATCGCTTGATCGTCGCCTTTATCGGGCTTTTGTTTCCGGGCCACGAAGTCCTGGGGGAGGGGGCTTTCCGCGTCATTCGTGACAGCGACATTGAAATTGAGGAGGAAGCGGAAGACCTTGTCCGCCTGTACGAGAGCGCCCTCAAACGGCGCCGGCGCGGCATCGTCATTCGGCTCGAGATCGAGGCGAGTATGCCCGAATCGTTACGCGCATTCGTGGCGGGCGACGTTGACGTCGTCCCGTCTGGCATCGTGCTGATCGAGGGTATGCTCGCGCTCAACGACTTGTCGCAACTGGTGGCGATCGATCGCCCTGAGCTTAAGTTTCCCGCTTATAACCCTCGCTTTCCGGAACGCGTCAAAGAGCTTGGCGGCGATATTTTCGGCGCGATTCGGCAGAAGGACCTGGTCGTCCATCATCCCTACGAATCGTTCGACGTCGTCGTTCGGTTCCTCAATCAAGCGGCGCACGATCCCAACGTGGTCGCGATCAAGCAGACGCTCTACCGGACTTCGGCTGACAGTCCGATCGTCCGGGCGCTCATCGAAGCGGCGGAGGCTGGGAAATCGGTCACCGCGTTGGTGGAGCTGAAAGCCCGCTTCGATGAGGAGGCCAACATCCGCTGGGCGAGGGATCTGGAGCGCGCTGGCGCGCAGGTCGTCTATGGGTTCATCGAGCTCAAGACGCACGCGAAGCTTTCGATGGTGGTGCGACGTGAGGGTGGGGGGCTTGTCAACTACTGTCATCTGGGCACTGGCAATTATCACCCCGTGACCGCCAGGATTTACGCGGACATTTCACTTTTCACCGCGGATGCGGCGATTGGGCGAGATGTCGCGCGGATATTTAATTTCATCACTGGCTACGCCGAGCCGGACGGGCTTGAGCAAATGTCGATTTCGCCGATCACGCTCAAGCAGACGCTTCTGCGCAGTATCGCTGATGAAATCGACTATGCCCGACTGGGTAGGCCGGCGCAGATCTGGATCAAGTGCAACGCGCTCGTCGATCCGCAGATCATCGACGCTCTCTATGCCGCTAGTCGAGAAGGCGTGCAGATCGACATCGTGATACGTGGTATTTGTTGCCTGCGGCCAGGCGTTCCGGGGCTTTCCGACAACATTCGCGTCAAATCGCTCGTCGGCCGTTTCCTGGAGCATGCCCGCATCTACGCGTTTGGCGCCGGCTCTGGCCTGCCCAACCCGAAGGCTCGGGCATTCATTTCATCAGCCGATCTTATGCCGCGCAATCTCGATCGGCGTGTCGAAGCGCTTGTACCATTGCTCAATCCGACGGTTCACGAACACGTCCTCGATCAAATCATGCAGGCGAACCTTATGGACAATGAGCAGAGCTTCCGAATTCTGCCTGACGGCTCGAGCGAAAGGATCGTTCCCGCCGAGGGAGAGGAGCAGTTCAACGCGCACAAGTATTTTATGACCAATCCGAGCCTTTCGGGTCGCGGCAAGGCGCTGATGGACTCCTTTCCGATGGCGCTCCGAAGGCGCGTCTGATAGAGGGCCGTGCCGGGCGACACGGGGGCGCCCGACGGGGTTGGTTATGCTCGACAATGCGCGAGGACGATTGCCGGGAAAGCCGGTAGCGATTGTCGACATTGGCTCGAACTCGGTGCGCTTGGTGTCTTACGAGTTGCAGTCACGCGCTCCGACGTCCACTTTTAATGAAAAGGTTTTGTGCGGCCTTGGCAGAGGCGTAGCGACGACGGGACTTCTTCCGGAGGACGGTGTTCTCAAGGCGCTCGCCGCGCTTCAGCGCTTTCGCGTACTCTGCAACACGATGGGCATTCGCGACGTGAGCGGCATCGCGACGGCGGCTGTGCGCGACGCGGCGAACGGGGCCGAATTTCTGAATCGCGCGGAACACGTGCTCGGTTGCAGAATTGAGCTGTTGAGTGGCCAGCGGGAAGCAAGATTGTCGGCCCTTGGCGTCATAAGTTCGATTCACAAAACGGATGGCCTTGTCGGGGATCTGGGCGGTGGCTCACTCGAGCTTACTGACGTTCGGGACGGGGAGTGCAGCCCAGGGGTCACCCTGCCGTTGGGCGGCCTGTCGCTGATGGACCTTTCTGAGCGATCGCCGAAAAAGGCCGCCAAGATTGTCCGTGAGAAGCTCGCGGCGGTGAAAGCCCTTCAAGGGCTGCCCGGCCGCACGTTCTATGCCGTCGGCGGCACTTGGCGTGCTCTCGCGCGCTTGCATATGCGGCAGCGACAGTATCCGATGAATGTGATGCACAATTACGTCATCCCTTCGCGCGACGCGCTCGAATTCGCTTCGCTGGTCGAACGGATCGAGGCGGACGCGCTCCTGTCAATCGAGTCGGTGTCGGCCGCCCGTAGGCCCTTGCTAGCCTATGGCGCGGCGGTGCTGGAGGAGATCATCCGCCAGTCCAATCCGAAGGAGATTGTCGTTTCGGCCCTCGGCGTTCGTGAGGGGCTAATCTACTCGCAGCTCACCCTCGAGGAGCAGGCGGGAGATCCGCTCATTCTGTCAGCGCGCGAGTTCAACCAGTTGCGCTCACGGGCGCCGGAGCATGGCGAAGAGCTGTACGCCTGGACAAGCCGCCTGATCGAATCGACCCATCTCGAAGAAGATGGTCAGGATCGGCGGCTGCGCCACGCCGCATGTCTCTTGTCCGATATTTCCTGGCGCGCCCACCCCGACTATCGTGGCGTTCAGGCCTACGATTTGGTGGTCAATGCAGCTTTCATCGGCGTCGATCACCCGTCGCGAGCATTTCTTGCGCTGGCCGCTTCCTACCGGCACATGTCCAACGAAGATCTTATTTCGCCGCAGTCGCGTGCGCTGGTCACAGCCCGACACCTCGATCGGGCGCGAATTCTCGGCGCGGCGATGCGAGTCGCCTACAACATCTCCGCAGCGATGCCCGGGGTGCTGCCGCGCGCCTCGATGGTCTGCGCGAAGGGCCGCGTGATCCTAACTTTGCCGGCTGACCTCGCGCCGCTGAGCGGAGAGCGACTTTTGTCGCGCCTGCGGCAATTTGGCCGCCTCGTCGGCGCCGAACCGGAGATCCGAACATCCGTGTGACCTTTGCCGAGACTGCGCGTTAGCGGTGCCGACCGCCGAGACTTCTCTCGTCCCGATCGTCCTAACGTTTCAAAACGCATTGATGCCTCAAACGGATTCTTTACGGGCCCAGACGCAAGCTCGAGATTATACCATTTGCGCCAGCGATCGGTCAGACATGCACTCGTTCCGCACCGACAGCCAATTTTTTCGCGACGCTCTCGAAAGGATCGGCAAAGCGGATGACGCGCGCGGAGCGCGTTCGCCAATCGTAGTCGGCGCGGAGCGACGCGAGACCGAACAGACCGGCGGGAAGGGGTTACCGTTCGAGCAGCGAGAGTTAGAGCCAACGCGCGTCATTGGCCGACTGGTGGCTTTGAACGGAACACAAGGCGTCATCAGCTGCCCGCTCAAGCTAGACGAAGAGCAGTGGTCGGTTGGCCATCTCATTACGATCGTTCACCGGGCAGCGCGTCTGGTGGGCACTGTTTGCGAAGTTGCGACCGATGACGGCCGGTGGTCCGAAGACGAGTCTAACGCCGCCCGGGTCACAATTGAGTTGAACGGCGAGATTATCGACGATCCCAATGGCGCGCCGTTTTTCCATCGCGGCGTGCGCTCGTTTCCCTCGCTGGGCGCCCCTGCGCACCGAATCCGCGCAGATGATCTCCGAGCCATCTATACTTTTCGTGGCCGGCAGGGCGTCGAGATCGGCAGGTTGAGCCAGAACGAAGATATCCCAGCAGAGATTGACGTCGGCGAATTGATGCGGCGGCACTTTGCTGTTTTGGGATCGACCGGCGTCGGTAAGACGACCTCCGTCAGCCTGCTTCTGAAGAAGTCTCTGGCCATGATGCCGAAGCTGCGAATTATTATTTTCGACCCGCACAACGAATACGCGGCCCATTTTCCCGGACTGGCGCAGATCATAGATTCGGAAAGCCTAGAGCTGCCATTCTGGATGTTTAAATTCGATGAACTGGCCGACGTCGTGTTTAGCGGCCGTCAGCCGCACGCGGATGAACGGGATGCGCTCTACGAGGTCATCCGCATCGCGAGGACGAAATATCAAGCCGAATCGAGTTCATCAGCTGGGACAAGCGCGGTACGGCGCCAGCCAGTCGCCGAGGGGAATTCGGTAACTTCCGATACGCCAACACCCTATCGCATTGTCGACGTCATCGCAGTGATCGAGGAATGGCTAGGCATGCTCGATCAGCGATTTCCCCGCTCGGAACTTCGAGCTCTGCGTTATCGACTTGAGGGGCTCAACCGGGATCCGCGCTATCGGTTTATGTTCGGCAGGCTGGTGGTCGAGGACGACATTGGCAAGGTAATCTCCAAACTCTTTCGTATCCCGACACGAGGACTGCCAGTCACGATCGTCCGACTTGCCGGCCTGCCCAATGAAGTCACCAACTCCGTCGTGGCGGTGCTCGCGCGGCTCTCCTTCGAGATCGCGTTCTGTTGCTCTGGCGCATACGAAATCAATGTGTTGTGCGAAGAGGCGCACCGCTATATTTCCTCCGCCAGTGGACAGGCCTTTGGCCCAGCGCGGCTGGCGATCGGTCGCATCGCCAAAGAAGGACGCAAGTATGGCGCATCACTCGGCGTCGTAACACAACGGCCTTCGGAACTCGACCCGACCGTGCTGTCGCAATGTTCGACTATGTTCGCCATGCGGCTTGCCAACGAGCTCGACAAGGGGATCATTCGCGCTGCGGCAGGCGTTTCAGCAGGCAGCACAATCACCTTTTTGTCCTCGATCGCCGATCGCGAGGCTATCGCCTTTGGCGAAGCGATCGCCACACCGATGCGAATGAAGTTCGCGGATATTTCGGTCCGTTCTGAGGACCAACGACCTCGCGCTTCTGACGAGCGCGATGCGGTCCCGATTGATTTGAGGAAGCTCTCTGCCCGATTGCGCGGCGATGTGACATAAGCCACCAAGCGGTATTAGGGCTGCGCGCTTAATAGATCCGCCAAGGCCGCATATTCATAATATAATACAATTAACATGTGAAATATCGACGCGATTAGCCTATTGCATTGCAGCGCCGCCGCCGGAGGACATTTGCAATCGGCGCGCATGGACGCCATATAGGGCTCAGCATCCCCGGTCGAAGCGACCATTTTGAGCCGGGGCCAACAGACCCCCACCGGCGGTCCTTGAAACCGTCATGGCGAGGAGAAGTCACTATGGCGGCCGTCCAGGAGACCGTCGATCGCGTACGTTCGATTGAGGTCGACGCTTATAAATACGGTTTCGTTAGTCCGATCCAGTCGGATATGGCCCCAAAGGGTCTGAACGAAGACACCGTTCGATTTATTTCGGAAAAGAAGGCTGAGCCGGAATGGCTGCTAGAATGGCGGCTTGACGCCTTTCGTCGTTGGCAAACGATGGAAGAGCCAAAGTGGGCGCGCGTCAACCATCCACCGATCAACTACCAGGAGATTTATTACTTCGCCGCGCCAAAATCTGGACCGGCGCCGAAGTCGCTCGACGAGGTGGATCCGGAGTTGCTGCGCACTTACGCCAAACTCGGTATTCCGCTGGTTGAGCAGGAAATCCTCGCCGGGGTGGAGAAGCCTAGGGTAGCGGTCGACGCCGTCTTTGACTCTGTTTCAATTGCAACGACTTTCAAGGCAGAGCTGGCCAAGGCTGGGGTAATTTTTTGCTCTTTCTCCGAGGCTGTCCGAAATCATCCCGACCTTGTCCGCCGCTATCTGGGAACGGTGGTGCCGAGCACGGACAATTTCTATGCGACGCTCAATTCGGCGGTGTTCTCGGACGGTTCCTTCGTTTACGTGCCGCCAGGCGTGCGCTGCCCGATGGAGCTCTCAACCTATTTTCGCATTAACGAGAGGAATACCGGTCAGTTCGAGCGCACGCTCATCATCGCCGACCGGGGCGCCTATGTCAGCTACCTCGAAGGATGCACGGCGCCGAAGAGGGACGAGAACCAGCTTCATGCCGCCGTGGTCGAACTCATAACCCTCGATGACGCGGAGATTAAATACTCAACGGTGCAAAATTGGTATCCCGGCGATTCTCAGGGCCGCGGCGGCATCTATAACTTCGTGACCAAGCGTGGGGATTGCCGCGGCGCCCGATCTAAAATCTCGTGGACCCAAGTGGAAACCGGCTCGGCGATTACCTGGAAGTATCCGTCTTGCATTTTGCGTGGCGAGGCCTCGCGCGGCGAATTCTATTCGATCGCAATTTCAAACGGTCATCAGCAGGTCGACAGCGGCACGAAGATGATTCACCTCGGCCGCAACACCACGAGCCGGATCATTTCCAAGGGAGTTGCCGCTGGCAAATCGCAAAACACATACCGGGGTCAGGTGTCGGCGCACCGGCTCGCGACAGGAGCGCGCAATTTCACCAATTGCGATTCGCTCTTGATAGGAAACGAGTGCGGCGCGCACACGGTCCCTTATATTGAGGCGAAGAATGCCGCTGCGGTGATCGAGCACGAGGCCACCACGTCGAAGGTTTCGGAGGAGCAGCTATTCTATTGCTTGCAACGAGGTCTGTCGGCCGAGGAGTTCGACGGCGCTCATCGTCAATGGTTTCGTCCGGGACGTGCTTCAGCAATTGCCGATGGAGTTTGCCGTCGAAGCGCAGAAGCTCATTTCGATCAGCCTCGAAGGGAGCGTGGGATGACGGCCGGCTCGGGCCGCACGCGATCTAAGGAGCGGTGAATGCTAGAAATTAACCACCTGAGCGTTTCGATCGAGGACAAGCTGATCCTTGACGACCTCAGCCTCAGCGTGAATGCGGGCGAGGTTGCCGCAATCATGGGCCCGAACGGCTCTGGCAAGTCGACGTTGGCTTATGTTTTGGCGGGCAAGCCCGCTTACAAGGTCATGTCGGGCCAGATTTTGCTCGATGGAGAGAGTTTGCTGGAGCTTCAGCCGAACGAGCGCGCATTGAAGGGGCTATTTCTGGCGTTCCAATATCCGATCGAGATTCCGGGTGTCGCCGCAATGACTTTCCTCAAAGCGGCGTTGAATGCGCAGAGGCGGTCGCGCGGAGAAAGTGATCTCACCACGCCCGATTTCATGCGCCGCGTGCGCAACGCTGCGCAATCGTTAAAGATCGATCAGGAGATGCTACGACGGCCGCTCAACGTCGGCTTTTCCGGGGGCGAGAAGAAGAGATTTGAGGTCCTGCAAATGGCACTGCTGGCGCCGCAGGTGAGCGTTCTGGACGAAACAGATTCGGGGCTCGACATCGACGCGCTGAGAATTGTCGCCGAGGGCGTCAACGCCCTTCGCAATCCAAAGCGCAGTTTTGTCGTGATTACGCACTATCAGCGGCTTTTGGACCACATCAAGCCCGACGTCGTGCATGTAATGGCCCGAGGCCGGATCGTTGCCTCCGGCGGCCCGGAACTCGCTCTCGAACTGGAGCGTAATGGCTATCGCGACTACGCCGAGGAGGCTGCGTGATTCGCCGATGACCGCGCATGTCGTAAATTGGTCCGCTGCCGAAAGGACTCTTGCCCGGCAGTTCGCTGAGCAGGATCAGCATGAGCGTTCGCCTGCTCGCGCCGCCGCTTTTGCGCGGTTCGCCGCGGTCGGACTCCCAACCCGGCGGGTCGAGGCTTGGCACTACACCGATTTGCGCGCCTCGATGGCCGATGCAGCGCCGATTCTTCCTGTGCCGAGGCGGGCGGACGTCGAAGCGGCGCGCAAGCGGCTCGCCGGGCGCGAGCGCTTTGCGCCGGGGGCGCAACTCGTCTTGCTGGGCGGACGTTTCATCGCCGAGCTTTCGGATCCGCTTCCGGCTAATGTTTTCATTTCGGAGGGGGTCGCGGCCCGTGCGGCCGACGATCCCTTAGCGGCGCTCAACGAGGCGCTGAGTCCCCGTGGGTGCACGATCTCGATCCCGCGTGGGGCCGAAATCCTCGAGCCGATCACACTTCTGCACCTTGGCGATGAGGCGTCGTCCTACTCCGTCTATTCACGGACGGGTATTGAGCTCGAAGTGGAAGCGCAGGCCTCGTTCGTTGAGATATTCGAGGGCGCTCATGCCGGAGTCCAGCGTCACCCGGCGACGATTATGACGCTGGCCGAGGGGGCCATGGCGAAACACGTCGCGGTCGTTGGTGATGAGCCTGAGCTGCACATCGAAACTCAAATCTACGAACTCGCGAAGGGGGCGGAGCTTACCACCTTTGGATTGATTTCTGGCGGCGCGCTTACGCGTCGCCAGATTTTTGTCAGGATGACTGGAAAGGAAGCCAAAGTTTCGCTTGGTGGACTTGCGCTCATCGACGGTGCTCGGCGCGCCGACACGACGCTGCAGGTCGTTCATGCCGCTCCAGCTGGGAGGAGTCGTGAGTTCTATCGCGCTATCGTCGATGATGACGCTGTTGGAGTGTTTCAGGGGAAGGTAATCGTCGAGAAAGCGGCGCAAAAGACAGATGGCGTCATGAAGTCCCAAGCCATTCTCCTGTCTCCACGGGCGCAGATGAATGAGAAGCCCGAGCTCGAGATCTTCGCTGATGATGTAACGTGCGGGCACGGAGCCACGGTCGCTTCGCTCGATCCGGAACAAGTTTTTTATCTGGAGGCCCGTGGCATCGCGAACAACGACGCTAAGGGGATGCTGCTGGAGGCTTTTGGGGGGGAATCCGTCGACCAAATCAACGATAAATTATTGGTCGGCCCATTGCGCGCCCGACTGGCCGCATGGCTTGAAACGCGGAAGGCGAACACGTGAACAAGTTCGTGCAACCAGCATTCGACGCTTACGACGTTGAAGCGATTCGAGCGGATTTTCCTGTCCTCGCCGAGCGCCCGTACGGAAAGCCACTTGTGTATCTGGATAACGCCGCCTCGGCTCAAAAGCCGAAGAGGGTTATCGACCGCGTGACGCATGCCTATGAGCACGAATATGCAAATGTGCATCGTGGCTTGCACTACCTGGCCAATGCGGCCACCGAAGCCTATGAGGCAGCCCGAGAAACGGTGCGACGGTTTGTCAACGCCCGCTCGCACGAAGAGATCGTTTTCACTCGATCCGCGACTGAGGCGATCAATCTCGTTGCGTCTAGTTTTGGCCTCGCCCACATCGGCGACGGCGACGAGATCGTACTAAGCGTGATGGAGCATCACTCCAACGTCGTGCCTTGGCACTTCCATCGTGAACGCAAGGGGGCGCTGTTGCGATGGGTCGATGTCGGCGACGACGGCGGCTTTTCGCTTGACGCATTCGAACGCGCTCTGACCGATCGAACGAAGATTGTCGCGATAACGCAAATGTCGAACGTCCTCGGGACTGCCGTCCCAATCAAGGAGCTCATCAAAATCGCGCACGAGCGAGCGATCCCCGTGCTCGTCGATGGTTCGCAAGGCGCCGTGCATCTTGAAGTTGACGTGCGCGACCTCGACGTCGACTTCTACGTTTTCACTGGGCACAAGGTTTATGGCCCTACTGGGATCGGCGTGCTCTACGGCAAGCATGAACTTCTTGAGAAGTTGCCACCGTACCAGGGCGGTGGGGAGATGATCGAGGAAGTCACGAGGGACACTGTCTCCTACAACCATCCGCCACATCGGTTCGAGGCCGGCACGCCGCCGATCGTGCAGGCGATCGGGCTTGGGGCCGCGCTTGATTATATTGAGGGGATTGGGCGAGAGCGTATTCGCGCGCATGAGGCAGCGTTGTGCGATTATGCGCACAAGCGTCTATCGTCAATTAATTCCCTGCGCATAATTGGCGTTGCAGAAGGGAAAGGCCCGATTGTCTCATTTACGATGGACGGCGCGCACGCGCACGACATTGCGACTTTGATCGATCGATCAGGCGTCGCCGTGAGGGCTGGAACGCACTGCGCGATGCCGCTATTGAACAGGTTCGGTGTGACGTCCACTTGCCGAGCCTCGTTTGCGCTGTACAACACCTTCGACGAAGTTGATGCGCTTGCGGAATCGCTAATCCGTGCCCGAAAACTTTTCCAGTAGGGGACGGCATGAACGACGCGCCGAGCCACGCGAGCGACATCGAAACCCCCGCCGCGTACAATCTGCAGATCAGGCCGCCCTCGGAGATGGGGTCTGAAGAACTGCGTCAGTTGACCGGTTCCATCGTTGCTGCGCTGAAAACCGTCTATGATCCAGAAATTGCGGCGGACATTTACGAACTGGGGCTGATTTACAACGTTGATATAGACGACGGCCGTTTCGTCAGCATCGACATGACATTGACGGCCCCCGCTTGTCCGGTCGCTGGCGAAATGCCCACGTGGGTGGAGAATGCGGTCAGCGCTGTCCCTGGCGTCGCCGGCGCGAAGGTGAACATGGTGTTTGATCCGCCTTGGGATCAGAGCCGCATGTCTGACGAGGCGCGCGTCGCCCTCGACATGTGGTGAGCAGCCGGACTTGCGCCGGCGACCCATCCATGATCGAGCATCGGACGTCCTCCATGGGCGTTACAACGACCCAGGGACCTGAAAATGGACCCGTCGCGCGCCAAGCGATCATCTTGGCTCAATGATCAGCGAGTACGTGGTCTAGTCTACCAAACGTTGCTCCTTGCGGGCATTGCAGCCTTGGCGGGGAGCGCCATCTACAACGCTGTGATCAATATGCGGGCCCGCGGCATTCCGATGGGTTTCGGATTTTGGAACGATGTCGCTGGCTTCGACATCAATCTTCATCTGATAAATTATTCCAATCTGTCGACCTACGGACGCGCGTTCTGGGTTGGGTTGCTTAACACCCTGCTTATTGGTGTCATTTGCATTCCGCTGGCGACGCTGTTGGGCTTCGTGATTGGCGTGGCGCGTCTCTCCCCCAACTGGCTGCTGTCAAGATTTGCGCTCGTCTACACAAGCCTTATGCGCAACACGCCGCTCCTCTTACTGTTGCTGCTCTGGTACAACGCCGTTCTCAAGTCCTTGCCGGGACCTCGGCAATCGATCAGCGTTGGCGACGTCGTCTTTCTCAACAACCGCGGCCTCTACTTGCCGATGCCGATCGCGCGGGAGTCCGTCGTCTGGTTTCTGGGGGCGGTCCTTACGGCCGTCGCCCTTGCGATCGGATTTCGTATATGGGCGCGGCGCCGACAGGATCGGACCGGCGTGCAATCGCCGAGTGCGCTCGTTGCCGGCGCGCTCATAGGCGGACTGCCTGCGCTAGTGATAGCTGCGTCTGGGGCGCCTTTCGCGTTCGATATTGCTAAGCTTTCCGGCTTCAATCTCAAAGGTGGACTTCAGGTTGTTCCCGAAATGGCCGCGCTCGTGTTCGGGCTTGTCACATTCACCGCCGCCTTCATCGCGGAGATTGTCCGCGCCGGCATTTTGGCCGTGCCGTTTGGTCAGAGCGAGGCGGCCGGCGCGCTTGGCTTACACCAGGGCCTTTCGATGAGGCTGGTGGTCATCCCGCAGGCGATGCGACTCATAACGCCGCCGCTCACATCGCAATATCTAAACATCGTCAAGAATTCCTCGCTTGCCGTGTTTATCGGGTATCCGGACCTCGTGCAGATTTTCGCCGGAACAGTCCTCAACCAGACGCAGGCGGCGGTGCAGGTGATGGCGATCACCATGGCGGTTTATCTGATCATCTCGCTTGCGGTCGCCCTGGCGCTTAACGCTTTCAATACTCATTACGCCTTGAAAGGGCGATAAGCTTGGACTTGCCAGCCTATGTTCGTGAAGCGTCAGAGCCTGAAGAAGCGCCGCCGATGCTATCGCGTGGCGCACTTGCCTGGGTCAGAACCAATCTCTTCTCGTCGATCGGATCGACCTTGGTCACTCTCGGCTGCGCGGCGCTTGTTGGGTATTTGCTGCCGCAACTGGCCGCCTGGGCGACGACCCACGCCATTTGGATCGCGAGCGACGGCGCCGCCTGCCGCCAGCATCAAGATGGAGCCTGTTGGGCCTTTGTCATTGCGAAGTGGGATTACTTGCGATTTGGGTCGTATCCTGTCGCCGAGCGCTGGCGCGTCGATGTGGCGGAGGCGATCGGGGGGCTCTGATAATCTGGTTGCTGTGGATTAACGCGCCCCGCCGGGTGTGGGGCGCGTTCCTATTTTTTGTCGTTTATCCGCTTCTGGCGCTCATTCTTCTGCGCGGCTCGTCTTGGCTTGTTCTGCCGATTGTCGACACCCAGCTGTGGGGGGGAATTTTCGTCTCGTTGCTGACAGCCGTCGTCGGAATCGTCTTTTCTTTGCCGCTCGGCGTGCTTCTTGCGCTTGGACGCCGCTCGCCGCTGCCCGCCGTCCGCTTGGCCAGCGTCGTATTCATCGAGTTCGTCCGTGGCGTGCCGTTCATCACGATCTTGTTCATGGCCAACAATCTGTTGCCATTGTTTGTGCCTGAAGCGTGGACGCCTGATCGTTTGCTGCGTCCATTGGCCGGGATCATCATATTTTCAGCAGCATATATGGCTGAGGAAGTGCGTGGCGGTCTTCAGTCTTTGGGGAGAGGACAATATGAAGCCGGGATGGCGCTCGGATTGAACTATTCGCCCATGACGGCCCTCGTCATACTGCCTCAGGCGCTGACTTTGGTTATACCGGGCATCGTCAACAATTTCATTGGCCTGTTTATGGACACGACGCTCATCTCAGTTGTTGGCGCGACCGACTTCCTCGAAGCCATGAACAATGCGATCAAGGATCCAGTGTGGGCGGGGCCAACGATCATGGTGACGGGCTATGTCTTCGCCGGCATCTTCTATTTCGTTTTTTGCTTTAGTATAGCGCGCTACTCGGCTCACATCGAGAGATTTCTCGCCAAAGGGCGCTAACAATGTCGAGCTCATTGGCCGACGCCGATCGAGGCGACGACGCTGCGATCCGATTTATCGGCGTCCACAAATGGTACGGGAGCTTTCACGTACTGCGGAACATAAATCTGACGGTTGGGCGCGGAGAGCGCATCGTGGTTTGCGGTCCGTCCGGCTCCGGGAAATCGACGCTTATCCGGTGCGTCAATCGGCTCGAGGAACATCAGCGCGGATCGATCGTGGTCGACAACGTGGAACTGACCGACGACATCAAACGGATCGATGAAGTGCGGCGAGAAGTGGGGATGGTGTTCCAGAACTTCAACCTGTTTCCTCATCTCACCATTCTGGAAAATTGCACGCTGGCGCCGGTCTGGGTGCGTAAAATGCCGAGGCGCGAGGCCGACGAACTGGCGATCAAATTACTTGAACGCGTGAGAATCCTGAATCAGGCACACAAGTATCCCGGCCAGCTTTCAGGCGGTCAGCAGCAACGCGCCGCGATTGCGCGCGCCTTGTGCATGACTCCGAAGATCATGCTGTTCGACGAGCCGACCTCGTCACTTGATCCGGAAATGGTGAAGGAAGTGCTGGATACCATGACCGCGCTCGCGCAGGAGGGCATGACGATGATCGTCGTTACACACGAGATGGGTTTCGCGCGCCAGGTGGCTGACCGGGTCGTGTTTATGGACGGAGGCGAAATTGTCGAGCTGAACGCGCCCCTTCCTTTTTTCCGGAATCCGCAGCACGAACGCACAAAGCTGTTCCTGAACCAGATTCTTCATGTTCGTTACTGAGTTCGCACCTCAGATGCGCTTGGCGTTTCTCGCGAGGTAAGCGTTGTCCCCAGCGGTCACGCGCCGTAAAGCCAATCGTACCGTTCGACCAGGCCGCGGGTCCCAACTAGGCGCATCGTCGCATCCCGAGCAAATGCCAATGGACCGCTCATGTGATAGATGCGACCAAGTTTGAGCGCTTCCCGTTGAACTCGACCGGCTCTTGCGACACGATCACGTGAGTACATCGAGAGAGCAGCCGGGATATCCTGCGCTTGAGTGAGGATGCGGCCGAGCGCGCCCGCGTCCTCGATGGCTTGGGCGGCTCCCTGCGCAAGGAATGGGACCATTGGATGAGCCGCGTCGCCGACGAGTGCGACGCGCCCGAGCGAAAATGAAGAAATCGGAGGACGGTGATAGAGCGGCCAAGCTCGCCACCGGGCCGGTGCCTTTGTTAGCAAGCGCGCTTCTCGTGACCACCCTGAGAACGCGTTTTCAAGACTTGAACGGTTTGCCCCATCTTCCTCTTCACGATCGCCGTGATTGGCGACCCTTGTCGGCGTTGCTGACGCGATGGTTGCGACCAGATTGGTGATTGATCCGCCACGCAAGGGGTACTGGACGAGGTGCGCCTCTTTTCCGAGACGTAGAATGATACTCTGCGTGGACTGAACACTAGCATCAGCGTTGACGAATGCGCGATAGGCAATCCGTCCGGCAAACTCAGCTTGATCCTGAGCTCCGAAGCCCAACTGGTCACGAACCTGGGAGCGCAAACCGTCAGCGCCGATCAGGAGATCGGCCTCATCGCGTGTTTGGGTTACACCATGGGCCAATCCGACGGAAAGACGCCCCCCGTTGTCTGCAAAATTGAGTACAGTCGCGCCCAGCGTCAGTTCTATGCACGACTGGCCACGGACAGCGTCAATGAGCGCGCGCTGTAAATCAGCGCGATGGATGACCAAATATGCTGCGCCCCACCGACGTTCCGCGGCATCTAGCGGCATTCGCATAAGTTCAGTGCTATCCGAGCCTCGCAACACGACGACGGCGCGCGGCCTCGAGGCATGCGGTAGCACCCGCTCGAGCACACCGAATCGGGCTAAGATGCGTGCCGCGTTCGGAGTGACCTGCAACCCGGCCCCAAATTCGTCGAGCGAGTTCGCTCTCTCATATATGGCGACCGTGAACCCCGCACGTAATAGCGCTATTGCTGCGGTAAGTCCGGCAATACCCGCGCCGGCGATGATCGCGCGCCGTGACAAGCGTTAGGTGAGGTTGCGCAATTCGCACTCGGCTGGCGAGCAGGGCCCGCGGAGATTGTTGTCGTAGACGAAGTGAGTCGAACAATAGGAGCAGATAGCCTCGATATCGGAGCCCATGTCGATGAAAATGTGGGGATGGTCAAACGGTGGCCTCGCCCCAGTGCACATAAATTCCGTCACGCCCACCTTGATCGAAGGGACGCCGACATCATTGTGAAAGTGCGGGATTGAGCTGTCCACCATCAACGGCGCTCCTTTTAGTCGCTCGCGTTAAAGCCACGTTCGAAGTGGCGCGGCCAACGGGCGTGTCCACTCTGGATGCCACGTAGCACCACCGCAACGCCCCTCGCTCACTCGAAAAAATAAAGGAAAACATTCATGTAATTGAATACAAATATCAACGGGAGCCCCCACGCGAATGGTGAAAGTTTGGGCCGGAAGCCCGGCAGAAAATGGTGCTCGACAGTTGTCTTATGCCCTAGCGATGATGAATCAAACAATATGGCTCGTCCTCTCCGCTTGACTAAAAGCACACGGGCATCCGGTGAGCAAGATTCTCTACATTTAGGTTCAGGACTGATTGATCAGAGCCAAAAGATGACGGCTGAAGCGATGCAGATTACCGAGAAGAAAGTGTGGGCGCAACGGGTCGTATCGGGTGTGAATGCGCCGCCAGTCTTTGAGGCGTCCGAACATGTTTTCGATTCTGTGGCGCTGCTTATAGAGGGCTGCGTCATGGGAGATCGGAATTTTTCGATTGGATTTGGACGGGATGCAGGCCAGCGCATCACGGAACCAGTCTGCATCGTAGCCCCTGCGGCCAGAAGCTCCTTGGTCCTGGGCACGTCGGACAGCATCAGCGCCGCGCCCTTGAAGTCGCTCATCAGCCCCTCGCTTAGCAGCATTACCAGCGGCCGGCCCTTGCCGTCGCAGACGGCGCGAAGCTTGGAGTTCAAGCCCCCCTTGGTGCGCCCGATACGTTTGGGAAGAGGCCCTTTTTTAAAAGGCTGGCAGCGGTGCGGTGCGCTTTGAGATGCGTGGCGTCGATCATGATAATCCGCTCCGGCTTGCCGCCCTTGGGCGCCAGCTCTGCGAAAATCTTGTTTAATACGCCCAGGCGGCTCCAGCGAACGAACCGATTGTAGATCGTCTTGTGCGGGCCATAGTCGGGCGGAGCGTCGCGCCAGCGAAACCCATTTCTGATCAGGAACGTATGTCGAGCCCGTTTCGAGCGAACCACGTGTAAACCCGCCAGTTGTTGGCAGAGTTGGAATGAGCACGCATGCAAAGCGTGGTAGATGTCCGAAAAATGGCCCGGCATTCGGTCGCAAGGCATCGGCGATCTGTGCTCGCCAGCCCATCGTCGCGATCAATGAATGTGTGGCGATGAAATTTGGCATCGGTACTCTACATCAAGAGCAAGAGGTTGAGCCTGGGCGCTCATCACCTTTGAAAAGACGTCGGCTGAGAGCGCATCTAAGGGCTGGATGAGATTTGATACGAGAGCGAAGAACGAACGTATTAATTCTTGGTTCTGGCGCCCGGGAGCATGCGTTGGCTCGGGCATGCTCAAAGTCCGCTTCTATCGGAAATCTTTTTGTGGCCCCGGGTAATCCGGGTTGTGCAACCGTGGCTCACACTGCGCCGATGAGTTTGGCCGAACATGCGAAGGTGATCGCCTTTTGTCAAAGAGAAGCTATTGATCTGGTGGTGGTCGGTCCCGAGGCTCCATTGGTGTCGGGTTTGGCAGATGATTTAATACACGCAGGAATATCATGCTTCGGACCGACGAGAGACGCGGCCCGGCTCGAAGGGTCTAAAGGATACGCCAAGGATTTCTGCCGCGAATTTGGGATACCGACAGGCGATTTTCGGCGATTCCGAGATCCGAAAGAGGCAAAGACGTATATCCGCATGTGTAGAGCGCCGATCGTAGTCAAAGCTGACGGGCTCGCTGCAGGAAAGGGGGTCGTTGTCGCTAGGACAATTGAAGAGGCGGAGGTCGCAGTCGACACGTTTCTGCCCGCCGCCCGGGCTTATTCACGCGCAGAAGTCGTCATTGAAGAGTTCCTCGAGGGTGAGGAGGTTTCATTCTTCGCCCTGTGCGACGGCATAACAGCGATACCTTTCTCCAGCGCGCAGGATCATAAACGCGTGGGGGAAGGCGATAAGGGTCCCAATACTGGCGGTATGGGAGCTTATTCTCCGCCTACGGTAATGACCCCGAAATTAAGCCGGCGCATAATGATCGAGATTGTGGCCCCGACGTTGCGCGGAATGAGCGAACGAGGCTCGCCCTTTCGAGGGTTGCTATTTGCAGGTTTGATGGTCGACGAACGCGGGCCAAAGGTGGTTGAATTCAATGTCCGGTTTGGGGATCCCGAGGCCGAGGTCATCCTAGCGCGCCTTGAAGATGACCTTTTGCCGCTTCTTATTGCCTGTGCCAACGGAACTCTGCAGAAAGACCCCCCGAGTTTTTCCTCGGATGTAGCGCTGGCGGTCGTAATGGCCGCGCAAGGCTATCCCGGCCAGCCTCTACGCGGATCCCGGATCGAAGCAATCGAAGATGCTGAGTTGGTGCCAGGAGTTGTCGTTCTTCACGGTAGCACACGTGAATTCGACGGCGCCGTCTTCGCGGATGGGGGGCGAGTCCTAACGATAGCGGCACGTGGGGCCGACGTCGCTGACGCGTCTGAACGTGCGTACGCGGCTATCGATCGAATCAAGTGGCCGGAGGGCTTTTGCCGGCGTGATATTGGTTGGCGCGCAATAGCCCACTATAACAAGAAAAGGTAGGCGCTTTGGACGGTCATATAATTGGCCCCTACAGGGCGCTGGAAGCCCCGGATGAAATGGGGATTTCTTCGGCGGCGACTGCGGGTACGTCTATGGGTGCCATTATCGGTCGCGCGTGTCCGCCGGAATCAGGGGGTACGCTGTTCGAAATCATCCATTGCGAGTCTTAAGCATCGCTCCGATGTGATGAGCACATTATTGCAATCGGGGGTCGGACTGTTGATTTCCACTGAGAGCTGACCCGGGCAGCACGGGTTTTTCCACCGAGAACTGACCCATGTTCGAACCTCGCCCCCTTGACCTACGCGGGGGGCATCGGAGTGATCGACATGGAGTTATTGAGCGTCATCCGACGTTGGCATTATCGAGATCATTTCTCGATCCGAGAGATATCTCGACGCACTGGGCTGTCGAGGAACACGGTCCGCAAGTACCTGCGTTCGGACAGCGTCGAACCGAAGTTTGCCGTCCCAGATCGGCCGAGCAGGCTGGACCCACACGCCGACAAGCTGTCGCAGATGCTGCGGCAGGAGGCGGGGAAGTCGCGAAAGCAGAAGCGGACCGTCAAGCAATTGCACGCTGATCTAGCCGCCCTCGGCTACGACGGCTCGTACAATCGCGTGGCGGCTTTCGCGCGCGACTGGAAGGCAGCCCGGCAGCGAGAGCAGAAGACGACTGGCCGTGGCGTGTTCGTGCCGCTGGCATTCCTGCCTGGCGAGGCATTCCAGTTCGATTGGTCAGAGGATTGGGCGGTCATTGCCGGCGAGCGGACCAAATTGCAGGTCGCTCACTTCAAGCTCTCCTATAGCCGCGTCTTCATTCTCCGCGCCTACCCGCAGCAGACCCACGAGATGCTGTTCGACTCGCATAATCACGCCTTCCGCGTGCTGGGCGGCGTGCCGCGGCGCGGCATCTACGACAATATGCGAACCGTGGTCTGCCCCCCTTGAAGTGATCCATCCCGTATGTTGGTCCGAGGACCATTTTTTGGAGATGGAGCGATGGGCATCAAGCGCCACAAGCCGGAGGAGATCGTCGCCAAGTTGCGTCAGGTTGATGTCCTGACGGGTCAGGGCAAGTCGATCGCCGAGGCGGTGAAGACGATCTCGGTGACGGAGACGACTTACTTCCGCTGGCGGGCGGAGTATGGCGGTCTGAAGAGCGACCAGGTGAGGCGTCTGAAGGATTTGGAACTGGAGAATACGCGGCTCCGGCGAGCGGTGTCGGACCTCACCTTGGACAAGCTGATCCTGACGGAGGCGGCCCGGGGAAACTTCTAAGCCCCGCCCGTCGCCGGGGCTGCGTGGACAAGGTCAAGGCCGAGCTGAGGGTGTCGGAGCGTCGCGCGTGCGCGGTGCTCCGGCAACCCCGGTCCACCCAGCGCAAGCCCGCCCGCGGCCGCGATGACGAGTTGGCGTTGACCGCCGACATCGTCGAGCTGGCCAAGGCTTACGGCCGCTACGGCTACCGGCGGATCACGGCCCTGCTGCGCCACGCGGGTTGGGCGGTGAACGCCAAGAGGGTGCAGCGGATCTGGCGACGGGAGGGGCTGAAAGTCCCGCAGAAACAACCAAAACGCAGCCGGCTGTGGCTGAATGACGGCTCCTGCGTGCGCCTGCGCGCCGAGGGGCCGAACCACGTCTGGTCCTATGACTTCGTCGAGGATCGAACCCATGATGGAAGGAAGTTTCGCATGCTCTGCGTGATCGACGAGTTCACCCGCGAAGCCCTGGCGATCCGGGTCAAACGCCGGCTGAACTCCACCGACGTGCTGGAGACCCTGGCGGATCTGATGATCCTGCGCGGGCCGCCAACCTATGTTCGGTCGGACAATGGGCCTGAGTTCATCGCCATCACGCTGCGAGCCTGGATCGCCGCCGTTGGCTCCCAGACCGCCTACATCGAGCCCGGCAGCCCGTGGGAGAATGGCTACTGCGAGAGCTTCAACAGCAAGCTGCGAGACGAACTGCTCAACGGCGAGATATTCTTCAGCCTGGCCGAGGCCCAGGTGATGATCGAGGCCTGGCGGCGCCACTTCAACACCGTGCGCCCACACAGCTCGCTGGGTTATCTGCCGCCTGCGCCGGAGACGACCATTCTTCCCGGCGGAGCCGCCGCGCCGTGGGCGACCGCGCCAGCTCACTCGGAAAGCGCGCGCTCGCCCACCCCAACCGTGGCGTCAGAAGACGCCATGCACTAACATTGAAACTGGATCACCCCTCGGGGGCAGGCCAGGGTTCGCTGTTTGAACGCGCCCCGCTGAATGTCTTCCGCTCTTGAAACCAAACCAAGCAGATTGTGCATTTGGGCGGTGCTGTCCGGGCTCCGGAGGTCGACGGCAAAGTTTTGGCTATTCGGGGAAGACTTCAGCGTCGATGCCAACCGTTCGCCTCGCTGCTCACGTCGCGGCCACCGGCTACGAGCGGCATCATCAGGAATGATGCGGGTCAAGGGCACGGTCAAATCGTGCGGCCAGTGAATCCATCCGCTCTCCAAGTCGAAGCTCTAAATCACGAATGTCGGCACGACTAGGAAGCCGGCGTAAGCGGTCAAGGAAATGTTCTCTTTTTGTTCTAAGTCCCGGAAACGGTCGGGTTTGTGGTTGCACGGTGGCGCATCTGCGGGCGCAGGGGGTTCGTGAAGCCCGGCGCTGCTGGTCTCGCCGCCGGCGCCAGCCCCAGATCCACCCGCGCTTCCTCGCGCGTCTTGATGCCCGCGCCGACCAGGATTTGCAGCGTCTGCGCCTGTTCGAGCGGATCGACGGCGTCGTCGCCGACCCAGACGAACTCGAGCCCCGCTCGTTCATGCATTCCTGGATCACGTGGTCGAGCACGTTCTTGACCCACGCTTTCAGCGGCACGAGGCCTTCCTGCGTCGCCTGGTGGCGTAGGGTGTCGCTGGTCGCGCGGTTGACCTGGCTCACGAATGGCGAAACGGGGACCGAGAAGGCGTAGCAGATGATGCGCGCCAGCCACTCGTCGTACTGGTCTTTCAGCGGCGACTGGCAAGCCTTATTTCGGAAATGGAAATCCGATACTGTCTATAAATGCCGGGTAGACGTATATCTCTCCCTTATTAATATCGACCTTGTATTTTTTTGCTTCGTCATATTCCAAATCTTTTGAGAAAGTTGCGCAAATGATCCCGCCGGGAATCTGGAAAAAGCGAGCTCTCTGCACTTGCAGTACATCTCTTATTTTGATTGATGTGTATTCGTAGCGTGGTCCCTGAACAATTCTGACCTCTCCGCTACTATCTTTAGCGCGCGCCCACAACATCCAAGAAATCATCGGTATGGTGGGCTCTATATTGGCAATATCATTAACGCCAAAATTCTTGTCGCTTTCCAGTTTGCTCAACATTCTCCCAGTCATAATCAAATTACTGAAGATTTGTGTCATTGTGATGCTCCATGGAAGCCTGGGGTACCCCCATTCCACATCGGTAAGCTCAACCTGGATGATGGCGGCGTCAGTCAGGATTCGCTGCCGTCGCCGGGCAATCGCCAGTATCGCTGAGTCTCTGAAAATAATGGCCAAATACGTTCGATCGATATGTGCAAATCGTAATTCCTCCGCCGAAATCCTGTTCGCCGACAAGCGTTCCGAGATCGACTAGCGCCGTTGGTTGCTTTTCATCGCCTCAGTTGCCCGAGGACGGGGAAGGTGGGCCTGTTCCACCGGCTACCGTCGCGTCCGTCGCGATGTTGTTGTCCAGGCTCGCGACCTGGACGCGCGTCGGCTGTGGCTTGCGGGCGGGTTTGCCCACGGGTCCGGCCGCATTGTCCGCGGTCGCGAACAGCCCGCGCTCGTCGTGATGCGGATTGAACTTTCGCAGCCCCTTTGACGGGTTGTCATCAGCCACCGGCGCGCCGCCCGTCGGTCCCAGCCCCAGATCGGCCCGCGCCTCCTCGCGCGTCTTGATGCCGGCGCCGACCAGGATCTGCAGCGTCTGCGCCTGTTCGAGCGGATCGACGGCGTCGTCGCCAACCCACACGAATTCGAGGCCCGGCTGGGCCATGCACACCTGGATCACATGGTCGAGCGCGTTCTTCACCCACGCTTTGAGCGGCACCAGCCCCTCCTGCGTCGCCTGCTGGCGCAGGGTCTCCGACGTCGCCCGGTTGACTTGGGCGACGAATGGCGAAACTGGAACCGAGAAGGCGTAGCAGATGATGCGCGCCAGCCATTCGTCGTACTGGTCCTTGAGCGGGGGCTGGCGGGCCTCGATCAGCTTGAAATCGGCCGGCATGAACTTGGTCTGGCGCCGGCGCGCCAGGTTGCCGCTCATCAGCGCGTCGAAATAGTCCTGGAACGAGCGGATCTGGTCGGCCGTCCATTCCTTGGGCAAAGTGGCGAAGGCGTCGGGCGAGGAGCCGGCGCGGTAATAATCGAGGGTCGAGGCGTCGCGCCTCAGCGCGATGTTGACGGTGAGCGCGATCTGCTCGACCGGGCTCATGCCATAGAGCCGATGGGTGCGCGGATTGCGCGGCAGATAGAGGAGCTCCACGGCCGAGAAGTCGGCGGCCGGGATGCCCTTGAGGATTTGCTGGTAGGCAGGATCGGGCGGCTCGGGCGCGCGCCCGTCCTCGCCGATCAGCGGCTTGATCGTCGCCCCGTCGATGATGTCGAGCGAATAGAGCGAGCCGCCACGATTGTAGCGCGGATAGATGGTCGCGGCGTCGATGACCAGCATCTCCTCGAGCAGCATCCTGAGCCAGTCGGAGAACGAACGCCGTCGGTCGGGGCGGGCGAGGAAGCGCGTGACCTGATCGATCGCCTGAGAGCTTGCAGGCGCATCCTCGCGGTCGCGCGAGCGGATGGCGAAGCCCTGCGCGGCGATCTGGTCCTTGCGGGTTTCAATCACCGCGCGCAGAAGCGGCAGCGCGTCCGCGAGCCCGCGCAATTCGCCGAACGAAACCGCGTCGTCGGAACGCGGGATATAGTTGAGGTTGGCGCCGAACGGGTAGTCCCATTGGCGCCCCTTCACCTCCGGCGGCGCCATCGGCGCAAGCGGCTGCAGCGGTCCGAACCAGGTGTCCGGCGACACGCCAGTGATGATATACCGCGTCGCGTCGGCAAGCCGGGCGAAAACGCTGGGGGGCAGGGCGCGTCTGACGGGTTCCGACATGGGATCGTTTCCTTGAATCTCGGTCCTCCCACAGGGCGTCCGTCTTTTTGACGGGCCATTGCCGGAGAGGGGTGGGTAAAGGCTTTCGTATTCCGTTAGGGATTGGCGCCTACGTTCGCGCCCGTTGGCTTACGCAGGCAGTGAGGGCGATGCGCATTTCGATAGCGCTGGCCGCAATCGTCGTTTCTCTGCCTGCTCTCGCTCTCGCTGAGCCGCGCTGGACATTCTGCGTCGCCTCGTCAAAAAGCGGCGCCGACGTCTGGATCACCGAGGTTTTCGCCGCCGAGCGTGATCGCGAGCAACTGGAAAGCGCGTTTAGAAGTATGGTCGCGCGCCTGGCCGGCGCTGGCGCCGATGCTCAATGCCCGTTGCCGCGCGAGGACAAGACGGAAGCCGTCAACGCCCAATTCGAGGCCGAAGAGTTCAACCGCAAACTCGGCGCGAAACTCCATGCCGTGCTTGCCGGCGGTTTCCCGCCGAGGCGGTAGCCGCTGGGCGCTAGGACCTCGCCGCGAGAGGCAGGCTGCTATCCGGAAACCCGCGTGACCGCGGGCTCCTTATCGCCCGACCATTCCAGCCGATAAACGGCGCCGGGCGCGACGGACTGGACCGCGTGCGGCCGCAAGGCCACGATGCACGTTCCTCCCGCCTGCCGGACCGAGGGATAGATGATCCCGTTGAGCCCTTGCGCGCGCGCAGCGTCGGCGATCGCGTTTCCGATGGGATAGCCGACCGCGGGGTCCGGATTGAGACAGGCGTGGGCAGGCGTCGGCCGAAGGTCGACGAACTCCCCGGCCATGCTGGCGAACATTTCGGAATATTCGACAACACCCTTGAATTGGTCCGATCGCGTGAGGAACTCGCTCATGTGGTGGGCGACCTCGCGGATGCAGGTCTCGACATCGAGCGCCGCGTACCAGGCGCCGCGCGCTGCGTTGAAGCGGTTGGCTTCGCGCGGCTTCCCATAAGCGAAAGCGGCGTTGACGAAGCTTGCGTAGGGCACGCCGTGAATGAACTCGCCGCGGCCGATCCCCTCCGTTCCCCGCTGCTCGGCCACGAGGCGATTGCTGGTCGCCCCTTCGATTTCGGCGAGCGCCGCGGCGTCGTCGGCTGAAACGAGCGCCTCCATCACCGGCGGGCGGAGACGCGCTGTCGACACCAGCCGGACAGTTCGCGGGAAGGCTTCCCTGACGACCGAAAGGTCGTTCAGCATCTCTTAGAAGGTCACAAGCCGCCGCGGACGGCGTCGACGTAGCGGCGGACTTCGAGCATCCTCGGAATGCCGCCTTCGATCATCGCCCCGATTGGGGTGTCCCGTTCGAACAGCGCCCCGCTATTGGGCCGTCGCGCCCATTCGTCCGCCGTCTCGTCGGCAAACAACAGGTGAAGTCCTTTATAGACCCCAACCAGGGCGGACACCCGCGTCAGCTGGTCCTGGCTCAAAGTCGGACGGCTGCCGCGCTTCATGCGGTCGAGCGTGCTTGGCGAAACGCCGAGAAGGGCTGCGGCCTCCGCATTCGAAAGGTCCCAGGCTTTTACGAGCGCAAGGAACGCCTTGAGAGCGACAGCAGACAGCCGCGCCCGGTCGCTCTCGTTCGCGAACGTCTGCGGCCCGAGGGCGTTTGGTTCGGCGCGTCTTGCTTCAACAATGGCGGCAGGCATTCGCGTCTCTTGACGAGCAGATACGCATCATTTGATGCGAAGTCCAGCGGAATCCATTCATGTCGCTCCCGGAACAAATTCCGTCGACCCAATGCGTTGGGGATCCCGTGCGATTGTCTTGAGGCGTCCGGACCCACGAATGTCTATCCCGCAAGGGGGATCAGCAAATCGCTCGCTGCGTTTTAGACACCCAACAGCGCTTTAATCTTTGCCAAAACCTCAAGAAGAACCGATTCTGACGCTCGCGCTTTGAACGCGGGTTTTCTGGCTTCCCAACTAAGACTTTTAACTTGGTCCGAAAGAATTACGCCTCCGCCCATTGAATCCGCGTCAGGAATACGGACTTCAAATGGGTATCCCTTTATTTGACTTGTCATTGGACATAGGATGCACAAACGAACGCGCTCGTTATATGCACGCGGCGATAATACCAATGCAGGCCGTCGGCCGGCTTGCTCCCGGCCTTCCTGGGGATCGAAATTTAGTTCAATTATATCGCCGCGCTCGGGGCAATAAGGGGGATCAAGCGAACTCTCCGCCCTGCGCATAACCTGTGCTAACCTCGACATGCCGATTCTCGTCGGTAATAGCCGCGACTAGGTCGGTTATATTGTAAGACGGCGGCGTATCAACAGGCGAAACAAGCAATCGTCCGTTAACAACCGAAAGTTCCGCACTTATGCCGTCGAAAATGTGTGCTTCGCGGGCGATATTGGACGGTATGCGGACGGCGAGGCTGTGACCCCACGTCTTAACGCGAGTGATGGCGTTCATACGATCCTCCCGGAACCAATCTGTTCCGTATCTACGTGAAGATACATAGTTGCGAACGGTTAGCAAGCTCCTAAGAACGGTTATGGTTGCGAGTGCGTTCCAAAGTGACTGAAAAGCTATTGTTGGCCAGAGTGTTCGGTGGGATCAATTTTTTTATCGATCGGTCCCAGATTGGCTCTTAGCACATTCGTGGTAGCTGGCCGCACGGCGTTCGCCGCCTCCTGTCCAAAACTCGTACATCCCTCCTGTGCTCGCTTGTCCCACGCCCAGAAGGTCAGCTAGCGCCCAGACGAGCGCATCGGCCCGGTCGGGCGAGGAGCCCGCGCGGCGGTCGAAATCGGGGGTCAGCGCGCAGAGCTGGTCCTCGAGCTTCATGAACGTCCCGGAGTGAAACACGAGCCCGCGCTCGTAGGCGGCGGCGATCGGCTCGGCGCGCAGGAACTTGCCGCGCGTCGCGTGAACCGCGCGCACTGGCAGGTTGGGCTCGCTCTGGCGCAAAACTTCCGTTACCATATCGCCGCCCTGGTTGATTTCGGCGACCACACGATTAGCCTTGAAATTGCGGAAGGCGGCGCCGACCCTCGCGCCCCAAGCTCCTGGCGTCTCGCCCTGGCTGGTGAGGTCGGCCAGCACGTAGAAAAGCCCGCTTTCCGCCTTTCCCGCGACGACAATTCCGCATTCGTCGGACTTTGAGCCTGAACGCGCCGGCGGATCGACCGCAACCACGATCTCGGAGAATTCCTTCGGCGCCGCTTCCGGCGCAACGCGTTGACGTTCGAGCAGGGCGCGTGTCCATAAAGCGCCGGGCGTCTCCTCGACGATTTCGGCGAACAGCTCCTGCCGGCCAATGGCGCGGCCTTTATAACGCTCGGTAATGCGTTCGAAGAACGCTCGCGCCAGATGAGCCTTATTGTCGAAGGTCGAACCGCGGGTAACGATCGTGTCCTTACCTGCAATCAGGGCTTTGATGGCCTTGGTTGGCCGAGGCGTCGTGGTGATGACAGCCTGCGGCTTGTCTCCGAGCCGCAGGCCCAGCATTGCTTGATCAAAGGCGTCTGGCAGGCGCCAGGCGGCGACTTCGTCGCACCACAATTTCATGTGCTGCTTGCCCCTGAGCCGGTCGGGCTCTTCGGCTGAGAACAGCGCGCTCACCGCGCCGTTCGGCCATTCGAGCCGAAGGTCGGCGGCGAGAAAGCGGGGACGCTCGTCGGGCCGGCAGCAAGCGAGAATGCCGGATTCGCCCCGGACCATGATGTCGCGGGCGTCGGCGAGGGTGGCGCCGATCAGGTTGACGATCGGGTAGTCGTTCACCCAGGTGCGCACGGCCTCCGCGCCAGCCCGCGTCTTTCCGGCGCCGCGCCCGGCGAGGATGAGCCAGATGATCCAGTCGCCGTCCGGCGGAGCCTGTTCGGGGCGGGCCCAGAAGGTCCAGTCATGAAACAATTGCGCGCATTCGCGCGGGCTCATTTCCCCGAGCAGCTGCACGCGCGTCTCGAGTTTGAGACTCATAAAATCGGGGGCACGCTTGACCCGGCTGCCGGTAACGCGGCGAGGATGCGTAGGCTCGGCGCGCTGAGCTTGGGCGGGTTGCGCCAGTTCGTCATTCATTCAGCAGGCCGTTCCGGCTCGAGCCTGTCTGCGATTTCATTAACCTTCTTCAGGAGTTGAGCGCGATCCTCTTCGCCGTAGGGTTCTGGAATGCGCGTCGCCTTCGTAAATCCATGATAGCGGTCGAGCCGGTCGACGATCTTCAGCGCGCGGTCGATCGTTCTGAGGTCGCCTTCCTGAAGCCGGTCGAGGAGTTTTAGGATCATCTGCTCGAGTTTAGCGATCTGCAGCTTGGCGAAGTCGTCGGCCGGCGCGACCCAGCGGTTGCGCAACTCCTGACGCAGGATGCTCTCGGTTCGCTTCCGGGTCAGCCGTTCCGCCGCGCCGATTTCGTCGACCCCGGCGCCGGCGATGAGGGAAGCGAGAATGCGCTGAGCGCGAGTTGTCCTTGAGCGTTTCGATCGGGTCGACAGGTTCGTCTGGGTCATGGTCGCCTTGAGGAACTGATGGAGAAAGCCCGCGCGGGCGAACGACGCGACCGTTCCGGCGAGGGCGGCGACGACGTGCTGCTGGCGGAGAAATTGGGGAGAAGGAGAGCGGTCCGTTTCCAGGCGCGCCTCTCGAACTTCGCTCACTATGCCGTGGCCGGCGTAAAAACGCAAGCCTTTGTTCGCTTTTTGTTCTAGCCTGGCATTTACTATCACAAACTATCGCAGTGATATCAGTTGCTGAAAAGCGATGTCTAGGCGGTGGTCCAATCGTAGGCTTGGGTCACCCGAGGCGGGCGTTGCTCTTTTGTTTCAATAATTATATCTAAAATAATTGGTTATCGAAGTTGTATAATGCGTGTGATTAGATTCGGTGTTCAATCGTCTGGATAATATAGATATTCTAATAAACTGAAGCTGTCACCTGAATTTCACAGTCCTTGTCGAAGATCTGGCGGGACTCGAAATCCCGGGCGCGCGATCGAGTCCGGGCGATAGGTCGAGCGAGTTGCAGAAAAAGAGACTTAACATCTTGAAAACGCTCGAGCGCGCGCAGAAATGCTCGCCTCCGATCCCAATCTCCCCACCGGCCTGCTCATTGCCTAACCTTGCGACAGGCAAAGCGGCGGGAATTCATGTAGTTCCTCCGGAGCGCTTCGGCTGAAGCGGAGGGTGAACCCGTGCTGATTGTCCACTATGCCACGAAAACCGACCCCACTGCGGCGACGGCGACAACCGTGGGACTCCAGCGGAAGATTCTCGACCCAGCCGAGCCAATTCCGCCTGGCGCGGTCTGGATCGATATGGTCGAGCCGACCGTGGACGAGGACCGGAAGGTGGAGGGCTATCTCGGCTCAAGGGTGCCCTCACGCTCCGATCCCGACTTCGCGCAGCCCGCCGAATCCTATTATGCCGAAAATGGCGTGCGCTACCTGCACGCCTGCGTCGTCAGCGAAGCTGAAGGTACGCCCGACGTCGCTGACGTCACCTTCGTCCTCGGTCCGAAAGCGCTTGTCACGGTTCGCTACGATCCCGGCGAGGCCTTCGAGCTTTTCGGTCAGAGGTTGGGCAAAATCCCGACGCAAGCGCTGCACCCCGACGCAGTGGCGGTTGGTCTTATCAACGCGATTGTCGATCGCTCCGCCCGTGCGCTGAACAAGGTCGGCGTCGAGCTCGATTCCATCGCGAGCCAGGTCTTTCGAGCCAAGGGCGACCAGAGCGCGCGCAGCAAGATCTACTCGGCGACCCTCGGTGCGCTCGGCCGCGAGGACGAGAAGATCTCGAACCTGCGCGAAAGCCTGGTTGAGCTAGAGCGGCTGGTGCTGTTCCTGATGTCTGAGGGGCGCTCCGCGGACGCGCCAAAGCCCGTGCGGGAGGCGACGAAGTCCGCTTTGCGCGACCTCCAGTCGCTCGAGCAGGACGCGAACTTCAAGGCGCAAAAGGTGCAGTTTCTGCTCGACGCGACCCTCGGCTTCATCAACCTCGCGCAGAACGACATCATCAAGCTGTTCTCCGTGCTGGCGGTCATCTTCATGCCGCCGACGATGATCGCGTCGATCTACGGGATGAATTTCAAAATTATGCCGGAGCTGGATTGGTCGTGGGGTTATCCGGCGGCGCTCGTTCTCATGGTGGCTGTCGCGGTTGGGCCCTATGTGTTCTTCCGGTGGAAGAAGTGGCTGTGAGGCCGGGTTGCTCTTCGCCTGACCCCCAGGGTCTCCCTTCGGGGCAGTGACACTCTGCCTTCATCCGTGGCGGATAAGGCTCTGCGGTTGGAGGGAAAAATGACCGCACAACCGGCGCGAATTGATTTGGCGGAGCTCGGACCGGGCGTCGCTTGGGCGTTCGAGTTCGACGACAACGGGCGGGGGCGTCTGCTCGAAGGCAATTCCTCTTTTGATCTCACGCACGGCCGACGATTCGTCTGGGTCCACTTGGTTTTGGGAAACGTCCGGACACGCGAGTGGATCGGCGCGCAGGACGCGCTTCCTCCCGAGGCTCGCGAGGTGTTTCTGTCCAAGGATCGCCATCCGAGCCTGCACTGGGGTGGGGAAGCCTTGTGGGGAACGCTCCACGACGTCCGCCACGAAGACCAAACGGCGGGAATGGAAGCAACCGATCTGCGTTTCGCTTTATGGCCGCAGTTTCTCCTGACGGCGCGCCACCACGCGGCGCGCTCCGCCATGGCCGTTAAAGATCAGGCAGAGAAGGGCGCTACCTTCGAGGATAGCGCCGCTCTGTTTGAGAGCCTTCTCGTGGCCGCGGCAGATTCGATCGGCGAGGCCACGCAAGAGATCGCCGGTCAGCTGGACCAGATTGAAGACCGCGTTTTGTCGGACGCCGTAAGCGACGAAAGCGCGGCGCTGTTGCGGTTGCGGAGAGGCATTTCTCGGCAGGAGAGACTGGTTCAAGCCGCTCACAGCGTGCTCGCCCAACTCGAACAGAACCGCGGAGAGAGCGTCCTTCAGGCGTATCGCGATCTGGGCTCCCGAGTGCGCCAGCGCGTCGACGGTTTTCGGGCCGACCTCCATCTGCAGGCCGATCGCGCGCGGCTTTTGCAGGAGGAAGTGGCGGCGCAGCTCGCCACCGCGACCAATCGCAACCTCTTCGCTCTCACGGTGGTCACGACCCTGCTGCTGCCTCCGGCCTTCGTGACCGGCTTTTTCGGCATGAATACGAAGGGGCTGCCATTCGGCGACTCGGACTACGGAACAATGTACGCCACGGTTCTTTGCCTCCTCGCCGCGGGCGTCGCCTATTTGCTAATCCGCCGTTACCGGGCGGTGTCCTGAAGCGGCTTCGCCCCGGGACCCATCGGAAACTGATTGCTGAGCGGTTCGAACGGCTCGCCTGGCTGGCCGTCGACGGCCACGATTTTAATCTTCGCGCCGCTCATCGCGACCGTAGACAGGCGCCCGGTCGCGGCACTGCCAAGACGCAGCCTCGCACGGGCGTCGGGTCGGGCCTTGAGCTTCAATGGCGCGGTCGCGCTATTGGCGAAAGCGACGTCGCCCTTGCGCCCGCTTCCCCGGTTCCGGCCGCCGCGTTTGGGAACGTAAGCCCGGAAACCTCAGCGTCGTCAGCTCGGCCAGCTTGTTGGCGAACTTCAGCCTCAGCTCCTCGCTCTGGCTGAGCCGGATGAGCGGGCCCGGAATCGCGCCGGCATAAGCGTAGGCCGCCGCCGGTTCGGTCGGAGCCGGGGCGACTTGAAGCCTCGCCGGTGCCGCTTCGAAGTTGAGAATGCCCCGGTCCGCCGGAGCAGACGCGTCTGCTCGGGCGCGAACGCCAACCCGCCACAGGACCGCCGCAAGGCCGCCACCCAAAACGATGCGGGTGGGAGTCACGCCATTTGTCCCATTTTGGCGCATTGCGCGCGGCGCCGAAAATGCTGGCGAATGGTCTGCGGCGAAAAGGGCCTATCCATGGGTAAGGTTGCCAGATCCCTGAGCTTCGCCGCGATTTTCGTCGCGTTAGGGCGTTTTCTAATCGCGCGCGCCTTCTTAGCTGAGCGCGCCGACGGCGCAACCCGCATTCTGCTCGCCGCGGGGCTCTTCACCATCGCGATCGCCGCTGTCGTGCGCAAATGAAAACGATGGCGGGTCAAGCGCCTATTTTTCCTATGGCGCACGGCAAACAAGCTGATATAGAGCGCGTAGAGAGCAAATCGGCCTCGTCAAGCCGGCGCTTGCGGCGGGCGTGGCGGAACTGGTAGACGCGCCGGATTTAGGTTCCGGTGGCGAAAGTCGTGGGGGTTCGAGTCCCTCCGCCCGCACCACTTCCTTCGCGACCTCGGAGCGCCCAGCAATTGACGATCGCTCGATCGGCAAGTATCGGCCAGTCGCGGTTGTCGGCCGCGATGACCACAAGGCGGAACGCAAGATGCAGGTGACCGAGACGCTTAGCCAGGGACTTAAGCGGGAGTACGACATTTCGTTGCCGGCGAGCGACCTGGCGGCCAAGCTCAATGGACAGTTGGCGGACTTGAGAGCAAAAGTCCGCATCAACGGCTTCCGACCGGGCAAGGTGCCGGTTGAGCATTTGCGGAAGGTTTACGGCAAGTCGGTGATGGCCGACGTGGTGCAGGAAGCCATCGCAAGCGCGAACAAGAAGATTGTCGACGACAACCATCTGCGTCTCGCCCGCGAGCCAAAAGTCGAGCTTCCGAGCGATCAAGCGACTATCGATGCTGCGCTGGAGGCCCGCGGCGACCTTAATTTCAAGGTCGCGCTCGAGGTGCTGCCAGTGTTCGAGATCGGCGATTTCTCGCAGGTTTCTCTTGAGCGTCTGACCGCTGACGTCGAGCCCTCAGACGTCGAAATCGCGCTCGATCGCTTGGCGGAGGAGCGCCGAGCTTACAGCGAAAAGGCCGCCGGGGCCACAGCCAAGGTCCACGATCGCATCACAATCGATTTCGACGGAACGATTGATGGCGTCCCTTTCGATGGCGGCGAAGGGCGCGACATTCAGGTGGCGCTCGGCTCGAACACGTTCCTGCCGGGGTTCGAGGACCAGCTCGTCGGTGTCGCCGTGGGCGATAAACGCACGGTTCGGGCTACTTTTCCGGAGGCTTACGGTGTGCCTGCGCTCGCGGGGAAGACCGCCGACTTCGACGCGACGGTGAAGGCCGTCGCGGCGCGCGATCCATTCACGATCGACGATGAATTCGCCAAAAGCGTGGGCTCGGAAAGCCTCGACAAGCTCAAGGAGACGATTCGCGACCGGATCGGGGCCGAGTACGCGCGCGTGTCGCGCGATAAGGTCAAGCGACAGCTCCTCGACAAGCTCGACAAGCTTTATTCATTCGAGTTGCCGGAAGGGCTGGTCGATCAGGAGTTCAATTCTATCTGGGACCAGGTAGCCCGCGAGCAGCAGGCCTCCAGGCGTACCTTCGCCGATGAGAACACGACAGAAGAAGCGGCGCGGACCGACTATCGCAAGATCGCCGAGCGGCGGGTTCGCCTCGGACTTCTGCTCGCTGAGGTGGGAACCAAGGCGGAGGTTAGGGTTTCGGACGAGGAGATGACCCAAGCCCTGGTCGCTCGAGCGCGGTCTTTCCCGGGTCAGGAAAAGCAAGTTTGGGATTTTTACCGCAACAACACCCAAGCCCTGGCCGAGCTACGGGCTCCAATTTACGAAGAGAAGGTTGTCGACAATATCCTCAGCCTCGCCAAGGTTGAAGAGCGGAAAGTAAGCAGGGAAGAACTCCTCAAGCCGATTGATGACGAGCTCCCGAGCGAGCCACAAAATTGAGCGAAAGGGCGCCAGATTCATCGCGCGGACTGGGACGGCGGCCTCTTTTCGGGACGGCTATGGGCGCCTATGTTGCATTTGCGGCTGAGAGCCGCGCCGTTGATTCCGGTGAAGGAAAGTTTCTGATGCGCGATCCGGTCGACTATTACACCAATAATCTCGTGCCGATTGTTATCGAGCAGTCAGCGCGCGGTGAGCGTTCGTTCGATATTTTCTCGCGGCTGTTGCGGGAACGCATCGTTTTCATGGTCGGCCCAGTCGATGACATATCGGCCTCGCTGATCGTCGCCCAACTCCTTTTTCTTGAGGCTGACAATCCGAAGAAGGAAATTGCCCTTTATGTCAATTCTCCGGGCGGGGTCGTCACGGCAGGACTATCGATCTACGACACGATGCAGTTTATCCGTCCTAAAGTAACGACAATGTGCATTGGCCAAGCGGCGTCGATGGGTTCGCTTCTGCTCGCTGCGGGCGAGAAGGGTTCGCGGTTTGCGCTACCCAATTCTCGCATCATGGTCCATCAGCCGTCTGGAGGGTTCCAGGGGCAGGCCTCGGATATCCAGCGGCACGCTGAAGATATCCTCAAGGTCAAGCGCCGACTCAATGAGATTTACGTCCATCACACCGGTCAATCCTACGAAGCCATTGAAAGAACGTTGGATCGCGATCATTTCATGTCGGCGGAAGAGGCGAAGGCTTTCGGGCTCGTCGATGAGGTGACAACCAAACGCGCGGTCGAGTTGGAAGAGGCGAAGGCATAACCAAAGGCCAGCCGAGCCGCGAGGTTTTTTCCAGCTTGGGCGCTCGGCCGGGGTGAATTTTTGCGACGTGGCCTTGATTTTGCGTATAATTTGGTGGTTGCTTGTCAGTTCCCAGTCTGACCCAATGGCGGCGGACCGAAGGAAATACGAGGCGGGGCCGAAGGCTACGTTTCGTTAGGGTGGTTTGGTTAGGCTGCTCGGTCAGGCGTTTGACGACTCGCTTCGGCGAAGCGGCCTAAATGGAGAAAAGCGATGGCCAAGGCCGAAGGCGACGCCAAAAATACGCTCTATTGCTCGTTCTGCGGCAAGAGTCAGCATGAAGTCCGTAAGCTCATCGCCGGGCCCACCGTGTTCATCTGCGATGAGTGCGTGGAATTGTGCATGGACATCATCCGCGAGGAGAGCAAGACCGCGCTAGTCAAAAGCAAGGATGGCATCCCGACCCCTCGAGAGATATGCAAGGTTCTTGACGATTATGTTATCGGCCAGCCCCAAGCCAAGCGGGTGCTGTCGGTCGCGGTCCATAATCACTATAAGCGTCTCAATCACGCCACCAAGCACGGCGACGTCGAGCTGGCGAAATCAAACATTCTGCTGATCGGCCCGACAGGATCCGGCAAGACGCTCCTCGCCCAGACGCTTGCGCGCATTCTCGACGTGCCGTTCACGATGGCCGACGCTACGACTCTGACCGAAGCCGGCTATGTCGGCGAGGACGTTGAGAACATCATTCTGAAACTGTTGCAGGCTTCCGACTATAACGTTGAGCGAGCCCAGCGCGGTATCGTTTACATCGACGAGATCGACAAGATCAGCCGCAAGTCCGACAATCCGTCGATTACCCGCGATGTGTCAGGTGAAGGCGTGCAGCAGGCGCTGCTCAAGATCATGGAGGGTACGATTGCGAGCGTTCCTCCGCAGGGTGGGCGCAAGCATCCTCAGCAGGAGTTCCTACAGGTCGACACGACGAATATCCTGTTCATTTGCGGCGGGGCTTTTTCCGGTCTCGAGCGAATCATCTCGGCGCGCGGCAAGGGCACGTCGATCGGTTTTTCTGCCAAGGTTCAGTCGCCCGACGACCGACGCACGGGCGAAGTGTTCCGCGAGGTCGAGCCGGAGGATCTACTGAAATTCGGCCTCATTCCCGAATTCGTCGGTCGTCTGCCCGTCATCGCGACCCTTGAGGATCTCGACGAGGACGCCTTGAAGAAGATCCTGACCGAGCCAAAGAACGCGCTCGTTAAACAATATCAGCGCCTATTTGAGATGGAGAACACCGACCTGACGATTCAGGAAGATGCGTTGGGAGTGGTCGCTAAAAAGGCGATCGAGCGCCGCACCGGCGCCCGCGGCCTCCGTTCGATCATGGAGAGCATCTTGCTTGACACAATGTTCGAACTGCCGGGCCTCGATGGCGTCGAACAAGTCGTCATCGGTCCTGAAGTCGTCGAAGGCAAGGCCCGCCCGCTTTATATCTATGCTGAACGTGCTGAGCGCGCCAGCTGATGGCGCCTCCTGGCTGGCGCTCCGCTTGAAAGTCGCGCGGCACGAGCCCATGTTTCGACAGGGATGCTCGATTCGGCCGTGCGCCTCGGACGCAAAATGTGGGCGCGTCGAATTGGAGAGCCTTCTGGGACATCACGTCGAAAGACTGTAGACCAAGAAAATGTGGAGCGGACGGGAACGTTGGCTCCCAAAGTTCAGGATAGCCATGACTAACCAACACAAGTCTATCGTCCCTGGGACCGTCGACATCTATCCCGTCCTCCCGTTGCGCGACATCGTTGTGTTCCCGCACATGATCGTGCCGCTGTTCGTCGGGCGAGAGAAGTCGATCCGCGCGCTCGAAGAGGTGATGAAGTCCGACAAGCCGATCCTGCTTGCGACACAAAAGAACGCGGCCGACGACGATCCGGCGCCCGACGCGATTTTCTCTGCCGGCACGCTCGCCAGCGTTCTCCAGTTGCTCAAGCTGCCCGACGGCACGGTCAAAGTGCTAGTCGAAGGGTCAACGCGGGCCCAAGTCACTCGCTTCGTGGGTGGTGACGGTTTTTTCCAGGCTGAGGCCTTGGCCATCGCCGATGAACCGATCGAGAAGATCGAGGCGGAGGCCCTGTCGCGCTCGGTTGTGTCCGAGTTTGAGAGCTACGTGAAGCTCAACAAGAAAATCTCGCCCGAGGTCGTGACCGCGGTCAATCAGATCGACGACTACGGCAAGCTCGCCGACACCATCGCCTCCCATCTCGCCGTCAAGCTCTCCGACAAGCAGGCGATCCTAGAGATGCGCTCCATTGCAAAGCGCTTCGAGAAGTGTCTCGCGCTGATGGAGAGCGAGATTTCGGTGCTCCAAGTTGAGAAGCGCATCCGGACGCGCGTCAAGCGACAGATGGAGAAGACTCAACGGGAATATTATCTCAACGAGCAGATGAAGGCGATACAGAAGGAGCTCGGAGACGAAGAAGGCAAGGACGAAATGTCCGAGCTCGAGGAGCGTATTAAGTCGACGAGACTCACCAAGGAAGCGCGGGAGAAAGCGCTCGCCGAGGTCAAGAAGCTCAGGCAGATGTCGCCGATGTCGGCTGAAGCTACGGTCGTGCGCAATTATCTTGATTGGCTTTTGTCGATCCCATGGCAGAAGCGGTCGAAGATCAAGAAGGACCTCCCGGCCGCGCAAACGATTTTGGACGCCGACCATTTCGGCTTGGACAAGGTCAAAGAGCGTATCGTGGAGTATCTCGCCGTGCAGCAGCGGGCTAACAAATTGACCGGGCCGATCTTGTGTCTCGTCGGGCCCCCGGGTGTCGGCAAGACATCGCTCGGCAAGTCGATCGCAAGAGCGACGGGCCGTGAATTCGTTCGCATGTCACTCGGGGGCGTGCGCGACGAAGCGGAGATTCGTGGCCATCGGCGCACCTATATTGGCTCTATGCCGGGCAAGGTTATCCAGTCGATGCGCAAGGCCAAGACGTCGAATCCGCTCTTTCTGCTCGACGAAATAGATAAGATGGGCATGGATTTCCGTGGCGATCCGTCGTCGGCGCTGCTTGAGGTACTTGATCCCGAGCAGAACTCTACGTTCAATGATCATTATCTTGAAGTCGACTATGATCTCTCTAGCGTCATGTTCGTGACCACCGCCAATACCCTCAACATCCCGCCCGCCCTAATGGACCGGATGGAGATCATTCGAATCGCCGGCTACACGGAGGACGAGAAGCTGGAGATCGCGAAGCGGCACCTTTTACCGAATTCTATGAGCAAGCACGGACTGGACGCCAGGGAATGGGTGGTCGAGGACAGCGCCATCATGGAATTGATCCGCCGCTACACTCGCGAAGCCGGCGTCCGCAATCTTGAGCGCGAGATTTCCAATCTTGCACGCAAGGCGGTGAAGGAGATCCTCATCAACAAGAGCAAGGTGATCGCTGTCAACAGCAAGAATGTCGCCGAGTTTCTTGGCCCGCCGAAGTTCCGCTACGGCGAGATCGAAGCCGACGATCAGGTCGGACTCGTGACCGGGCTGGCCTGGACAGAGGTGGGAGGCGAATTGCTGACGATCGAAGGGGTCATGATGCCGGGCAAAGGCCGCATGACGGTTACCGGGAATCTCAAGGACGTGATGAAGGAGTTGATTTCGGCCGCGGCGTCCTATGTGCGCTCGCGTGCGGTAGACTTCGGAATCGAGCCGCCTTTGTTTGATAGGCGCGACATTCATGTGCACGTGCCCGAGGGGGCAACACCCAAGGATGGGCCTTCCGCAGGTGTTGGCATGGCGACTGTCATAGTCTCGATGCTGACTGGCGTTCCGGTGCGGCGCGACATCGCCATGACTGGCGAGATCACGCTGCGCGGGCGGGTCCTTCCGATCGGGGGACTCAAGGAGAAGCTATTGGCGGCGCTAAGAGGGGGGATCAAGAAAGTCCTCATACCGGAGGACAATGTCAAGGACTTGGCGGAGATTCCGAGCTCGGTGAAAAATGGTCTCGAAATCGTGCCCGTTTCTCGAATGGACGAGGTGCTCGCGCACGCGCTTGTCCGTAGGCCGATACCGATCGTATGGGAGGAGGACGTGGCTGCGCCGCCGCCTTCGGGGCCGCCAGAGGAAGACGGCCCAGGTTTAGTCGCGCACTGACGGCCGAAAGCTTCGGCGCGGGGGCGGATGTCCCAACCGCTTGCGGAGCCAGGCCAGCTTGCAAGATCGCCGCGAGTTCTTAGGAATTCGCGGCGTCTTTTTTCCGTTTAGGCCAGTTTTGGGCTCTTTTTTTCTCATTGGTCCCGACGAACGCTTGCGTTCCTTCCATGAAACGGCGAGCTATGTGTCGAACTCTGCTGTCGATTCGCTGGGGGCGACGATGAGCGCCTTCGAGGGGGACGGACGGGTATGAGCGCGGCGGCGGAGAGGCGCCGCTCACAGCGGCGTTGAAGGCGCCGGACTTCAGAATTGGCGCCGACAATCGAGCGCCGCAGTCGAACGGAGAGGCAATAATGAACAAGCTTGAGCTCGTCGATCATATCGCGACGGAAGCGGAATTGACTAAGGTTTCTGCCGCCGCGGCACTAGAGGCCGTCTTGGAGGGGATCGTCGACACTTTGAGGAAGGGTGAGGAAGTGCGGCTCGTGGGATTCGGCACCTTCTCAGTGCGTGAGCGCGCTGCGGGAAAGGGGCGAAATCCGGCGACCGGCAAGGAAATTAAGATCGCGGCGTCGAGAAACGCGCGCTTCAAGCCCGGTGCCGCGCTCAAGGCTAGCCTGAATAAAAAGTCGGCTAAGAAATAGATCAACACGCCGCGGTCTGCGCCGCGCGGCTTCGAGCCGCTCGGTCGTTTGCCAGTCGCACTTCCTGCTGCGCGCCTGCTGGCGCTTGGCGAGCTTGCCGGGAGCCTGTTATCCTGTAGTAGCCGGACGAGGCGACCGGTGGCGGCAAGGGCGGTTAGCTCAGTTGGCAGAGCATCTCGTTTACACCGAGAGGGTCGGCGGTTCGAGCCCGTCACCGCCCACCATCTTCGGGTCTCTGGGCTTGTATGCGTTGGCGGTGGCGTTGGCCTTCGTGGGGGTCGTGGTCACGCCGGCCGCGGCCCAAAATCACGGCCCGTCGATGAGTTTCCGCGTCGCGCCGCTAGAATCCCACGAATGTGGCCAACATTGCCCCGACGTAATCGTGGCCGACGGCGTGATCGAGGCTCAGACGCCGCAGGCCTTTGTCAATTTTCTCAAGTCTGGCAGCTCGGACTCCAAGTTGCGGCGCATTGTGTTCTTCAACTCCCGCGGTGGAAATGTCGTCGCTTCCATGGTCTTCGGTCATATTCTGCGGGGGCTGCGGATCGCCGGTGTCGTCGGAAGGTTCGAGGCGGACGGAGATCCGGGCCCCTACGTTGGTGAGTGTCTGTCGGCATGCGTCTATGCGCTTATGGGCGCCGTACGCCGTGTTGCGCCCCCCGGCAGCGAGGTCGGGCTGCATCGAATGTCGATCGTCGAAAGCGATGGCGGGGGCCTTTTCGGTTCGCATGTGCAGCGCAGTTTCGCGGACCCGCCGATGGTCGCGGTGCTGGGACGCTACGCACGAAGAATGGGCGTGGACCCTGCGCTGGTGCGAAGGGCAGAATTGCTGCCCCCCGACACTGTCCACGTTCTCACACGTGATGAAATGCGGCGCTGGTCATTGGCGACGAGTTAATTCTAACCCTGGAGGCGCACGCAGGCGCACGGGTTGGGCCGCAGCCCTAGTTTCCGACCGCTTGCAATCCTTGACTTGGAAACACGCGTGGCTTATCCGGTCGTGCTCCCGCGGGGGAGTAGCTCAGTTGGTTAGAGCGCCGGCCTGTCACGCCGGAGGTCGCGGGTTCAAGTCCCGTCTCTCTCGCCATTTTTCATCGTTTCATCAATCGCTCCAGCTGCACGTTTGGTTTGCAGGTTACGCCGCGTGTGACATGCTCTCTTCGCTGCACCGCACCCTCAAAATCAGTTCCTGCCTACCCTAAGCTCGCGGACGTAACCGCTTACGTGGATGGTGCACCCCGACGCCAGCGTTATCCGGAACATCAGGCCGGCGAATCAAAACCTTTCGTCTTGCGTGCTACGCTGCGCTGCGATACGCGTTAAGGACGGGAATATCCGCTGCGCGAGGCGTGGCGCGCAACCGATAATCCGAAGAGCGAGGCCATGCCGAGCCTTATTTCCGATTACATTCCGCTGCTCGTATTCATAATCCTCGCTGCGCTCATTAGCGGAGCGCTGTTGATCGCTCCTTTTCTTGTCGCCTACCGGGCCCCCGATAGCGAGAAGCTTTCGCCTTACGAGTGCGGCTTTCCTCCGTTTGACGATGCTCGCATGCGCTTCGACGCGCGCTTCTACCTCGTCTCGCTCCTTTTCATCATCTTCGATCTCGAGGTCGCGTTCCTGTTTCCCTGGGCGATTGTCTTCCACGACATTGGCGCGCTAGGATTCTGGTCGATGATGATCTTCCTTGTGGTGTTGACGATCGGGTTCGTATACGAGTGGAATAAAGGAGCGCTGGAATGGGACTGAGCGCCAGTGCGGCGGTCGCGCCTGGCGCGAGTGGCCTTCTTGATCCGCTGACTAGCAAGCCGCTCCGGCCCCAGGATCGGTACTACGGCTTGATCAGCGACGAACTCGCCGACAAGGGCTTTCTCGTCACCACAACCGACGACCTCATCCAATGGGCGCGCACCGGCTCGCTGATGTGGATGAGTTTTGGTTTGGCGTGCTGCGCGGTCGAGATGATGCAAGTCTCGATGCCGCGTTATGATGTCGAGCGCTTCGGCGCCGCCCCGCGCGCAAGCCCCCGCCAGTCGGATGTCATGATTGTTGCGGGAACACTGACCAACAAGATGGCGCCGGCGCTGCGCAAGGTCTACGATCAGATGCCCGAGCCGCGCTACGTCATCTCGATGGGCTCGTGCGCCAACGGGGGCGGCTATTATCACTATTCCTATGCAGTGGTGCGCGGCTGCGACCGTATCGTCCCGGTCGATATCTACGTCCCGGGTTGTCCGCCGACCGCCGAGGCGCTCCTCTATGGGGTGCTGATGCTGCAAAAGAAAATCCGCCGCACCGGGACTATCGAACGTTGAGGGCGCGTAGGAGCGAAGCGAAAGGCGAGATTTAGGCGAATGGACGACCAGTTGCAGATTGTCGCGACGAAACTCGCCGCCGGCGCGCCCGGCGTGGTGGTGGAATCGACTTTCGCGTTTGGCGAGCTCACGCTGACCGTCGATCCCGCGCGCATCCTGGAGACGCTCCGATTCCTTCGCGACGATCCTGCGGCTCAGTTCGTTTCAATCGTCGATATTTCGGGGGTCGATCATCCGCAGCGCGAGAAACGCTTCGATGTCGTCTATCATCTACTGTCGCCGAAGCTGAACCGTCGGGTCCGGATCAAGATCGCGACCAACGAGGACACGCCGATCAGGAGCGCAACTCCCGTCTATCCTGGCGCTGACTGGTACGAGCGCGAGATCTACGACCTTTTCGGCGTGGTGTTTGACGGTCATCCGGATTTGCGTCGCATCCTGACTGACTACGGCTTTGATGGTCACCCACTGCGGAAGGACTTTCCGATGACCGGTTTCGTTGAGGTGCGCTATGACGATGCGGAGAAGCGCGTGCGCTACGAGCCAGTGCGGCTCAATCAGGAATTCCGTCAGTTCGATTTCCTGAGCCCGTGGGAAGGCCCGCCGCTGCCGGGGGATGAGAAGGCGAAGGATGAGGGTCGGCAGTAGGCCGCCGGCAGCCGGGTTGGGATCATGAACGAGCAGAACCTACGCAACTTCTCGATCAACTTCGGGCCGCAGCATCCGGCTGCGCATGGCGTGTTGCGCCTGGTGCTCGAGCTTGACGGTGAGGTGGTCGAGCGGGTCGACCCGCATATCGGCCTCCTGCATCGCGGCACCGAAAAGCTCATGGAGGCGCGCACCTACCTGCAGAACGTGCCCTATCTCGATCGGCTCGACTATGTCGCGCCGATGAATCAGGAGCACGCGTATGCGCTCGCGGTCGAGCGACTGCTCGGCATCACGATTCCGCGGCGGGCCCAGCTTATCCGCGTCCTTTATTGCGAGATCGGCCGCCTCCTTTCGCATCTCTTGCAGATCACCACCCAGGCGATGGACGTCGGCGCGCTGACGCCGATTCTCTGGGGGTTCGAGGAGCGCGAGAAGCTGATGGTCTTCTACGAACGCGCCAGCGGGTCGCGCATGCACGCGGCCTACTTCCGCCCTGGCGGCGTTCACCAGGATCTGCCGCGCAAACTCGTCGACGACATTGAGGCCTTCTGTGATCCCTTCCTCAAGATCTGTGACGATATGGAGACTCTGCTTACGGGCAACCGCATCTTCAAGCAGCGCAATGTCGACATCGGCGTGGTCAAGCTGGCGGACGCCTGGGCGTGGGGCTTTTCAGGCGTCATGGTGCGCGGCTCCGGGGCGCCATGGGACTTGCGCAAGGCGCAACCCTACGAATGCTACGAGGAAATGGATTTCGATATTCCCGTCGGCAAGAACGGCGACTGCTACGATCGCTATGTGATCCGCATGGAGGAGATGCGCCAGTCGGTAGAGATTATGCGGCAGTGTTGCCAGAAGCTGAACTCGCGTGGTGGCGAAGGGCCGGTCAAGACCGACGACGGCAAGGTCGCGCCGCCCCGGCGCGCCGAAATGAAGCGGTCGATGGAGGCGCTGATCCATCACTTCAAGCTCTATACCGAGGGCTACAAGGTCCCGGCAGGCGAGGTCTATGCGGCGGTCGAGGCGCCAAAGGGCGAGTTCGGCGTTTATCTCGTGTCCGATGGCTCTAACAAGCCCTACCGCGTCAAACTTCGTGCGCCCGGCTTCGCGCATCTTCAGGCGATGGATTTTCTGTGCCGCAAGCACATGCTGGCCGACATCAGCGCGATCCTCGGCTCGCTCGACATTGTGTTCGGCGAGGTCGATCGGTGATCGCCGGGAGCGCTTCAGCATGACGCTACATTCGAGGAACGTTTGACCGATGTCCGTTCGCCGCCTTGCTGACGAGCAACCGAAAACCTTCGAGTTCACGCCCGATAACAAGACGTGGGCGGAGCTGGAGATCACGAAATATCCTCCCGGTCGGCAGGCCTCGGCGGTACTCGCGCTGTTATGGCGCGCACAGAAGCAAAATGGATACTGGCTTCCCCGCGTCGCGATCGAGAAAGTCGCGGCGATGCTTGATATGCCGAACATCCGAGTGCTCGAGGTCGCGACCTTCTACACGATGTTCAATCTGGAGCCGGTCGGGCGCCATTATGTGCAGGTCTGCGGCACGACACCGTGCATGTTGTCGGGTTCCGACGACATCAAGGCGGTCTGCCGCAAGCGCATTGGCGAGCAAGGCCATGTGACTTCGGACGGCGCATTTTCTTGGATCGAGGTCGAATGCCTCGGCGCCTGTTGCAACGCACCGATGGTCCAGATCAATGACGACTACTACGAGGACCTGACGCAGGAAAATTTCACGAGTTTGCTTGACGATCTTGCGGCCGGTCGGCCAGTCAAGACGGGCTCGCAAATCGGACGTGTCTCGTCCGAGCCGGTCGGAGGTTTAACTTCACTGACGACGCTGTACGGAGCTGGGGGACGGAGTGGCCTGCGCGCGCCCGCACCTGCAAATGATCAACCGCCGACCGGAAAGATCGGGAACTGAGCGATGCTGGAAGACAGGGATCGCATCTTCACCAATCTTTATGGACTTGGCGATCGTGGCCTCAAAGGAGCACGGGCACGCGGCAATTGGGATGGGACGAAGGCGCTTGTCGACAAGGGGCGCGACTGGATCATTGCTGAAATGAAGGCTTCCGGCTTGCGCGGCCGCGGGGGAGCCGGGTTTCCCACCGGCCTCAAATGGTCGTTCATGCCCAAGACCGTCGACCCCAAGCGCCCGCACTATCTCGTGATCAACGCCGACGAATCGGAGCCTGGAACCTGCAAAGATCGGGAGATCATGCGCAACGACCCGCACACGCTGGTCGAGGGCGCGCTGCTCGCTTCGTTCGCCATGGGCGCACACGCGGCTTATATCTACGTGCGCGGCGAATTCATCATCGAGCGCGAAAATCTTGAGGCGGCGGTTAGAGAGGCATACGAGGAGCGGCTCATCGGCGAGCACAATATTCATGGCTGGCCGTTCGATCTGTATGTTCATCACGGGGCCGGGGCCTATATTTGCGGCGAAGAAACGGCGATGCTCGAATTGCTCGAGGGTAAAAAGGGCATGCCGCGCATGAAGCCGCCCTTTCCGGCCGGCATGGGGCTGTACGGTTCCCCCACGACCGTTAACAACGTCGAGTTGATCGCCGTCGCGCCGACGATTTTGCGCCGCGGCGCATCCTGGTTTACGAGTTTCGGGGCTCCCAACAATTTCGGCACCAAGATCTTCAGCATATCGGGTCACGTCAACAGGCCGTGCAACGTTGAAGAGGCGATGTCGATCCCGTTCCGCGAGCTGATTGAAAAGCATTGCGGCGGCGTGCGCAGCGGCTGGGACAATCTGCTCGCAGTCATTCCCGGCGGGGCGTCGGTGCGGCTCGTTCCCGCTGCTCAGATCATCGACTGTCCAATGGACTTCGACTTGCTTGCCAAGCTCAAGTCTGGCCTCGGCACGGCCGCGGCGATCGTGATGGACAAATCGACCGACATCATCCGCGCCATCGCGCGTTTGTCATATTTTTATAAGCACGAAAGCTGCGGGCAGTGCACGCCGTGCCGCGAAGGCGCCGGATGGATGTGGCGTGTCATGGACCGTATGGTTCAGGGGCGCGCGCAAAAACGCGAGATCGACATGCTGCTCGACGTCACCAAGCAGGTCGAAGGGCATACGATTTGCGCGCTCGGCGATGCGGCCGCGTGGCCGATTCAGGGGCTCATCGCCCATTTCCGGCCCGAGATCGAACGGCGCATCGACCAATATGCCGCCAATCCGCACAGCGAGCCGGTGCTCGCGGCGGCGGAGTAGGGCATGACACGTCACATTGCCCAGCTCAACATCGGCCGGTTCCGCTATCCGACAGACGATCCGCGTATGGCGGCGTTCATGACGAACCTCGATCGTATCAACGCTCTCGCAGAGCGCAGCGAGGGGTTCGTGTGGCGGCTCAAGGACGACAGCAACAATGCGACTGCCATCCGTCCTGCGAGCGACCCGACCATGGCGGTCAACCTGTCGGTGTGGGAGAGCGTTGAGGCGCTGGAGCGCTTTGTGTGGACGACAGTCCACAAGCAGTTCTACAACCGTAAGGGCGACTGGTTCGAAAAGCCCGAGACGCCGCATTTCGTCATGTGGCCGATACCATCCGGGCATATTCCAAATCTAGAAGAGGCGACGGGGCGGCTCGATCTTCTAACGCGGAACGGCGACAGCGACTTTGCCTTCGGCTGGGGCCATCTGGCCCATATCAAACTGTGGATGAGCAGGAAATGCGGCTAAGAGCGCGCTTCGGGGCTCTAATCGTCTCCTCGAATCTGGGTGAGATCACCACTGGCTGCATGTTGGCCTTCCGTTGGGCGATCAGCGCATGAGTAAGATCATCATTGACGGCAAGGAACTCGACGTTCCGGCCGAATACACGCTTCTCCAGGCTTGTGAGGCGGCGGGCGCCGAAATCCCACGTTTCTGCTTTCATGAGCGACTGTCGATTGCAGGCAACTGTCGAATGTGCCTTGTGGAAGTGAAAGGCGGACCGCCCAAGCCGACGGCCTCCTGCGCCATGGCAGTCAAAGATTTGCGCCCCGGCCCGAATGGCGAACCGCCGGTCGTGTTGACCAATTCGCCGATGGCCCGCAAGGCGCGCAAGGGCACAATGGAGTTTCTGCTGATCAACCATCCGCTTGACTGCCCGATTTGCGACCAAGGCGGCGAATGCGATCTGCAAGATCAGGCAATGGCCTATGGCGCCGACTCCTCCCGCTTCGCCGAGAACAAGCGCGCCGTGGAGGACAAATATATCGGGGCGCTCGTCAAGACCTCGATGAACCGATGCATACAATGCACGCGCTGTGTGCGCTTCGTAACCGAGGTGGCCGGTGTTCCGGAACTCGGCGCGATCGGCCGCGGCGAGGACATGGAGATCACCTCCTATCTTCAAGAAGCTTTGAGCTCGGAGCTGCAGGGAAACGTTGTCGACCTCTGTCCGGTCGGCGCCTTGACCTCGAAACCGACGGCGTTCCATGCCCGTCCGTGGGAGTACGCCAAGACCGAATCGATTGACGTGATGGACGCGCTTGGCTCTTCGATCCGAATTGATGCACGCGGCCGCGAGGTCGTGCGGATCCTGCCGCGTGTCAATGACGCAATCAACGAGGAATGGATTTCCGATAAGACGCGGCACATTGTCGACGGCTTGAAGACGCAGCGGCTCGATCGCCCATATGTCCGTGTCGATGGCCGGCTCCGGCCCGCGAGCTGGGCAGAGGCTTTCGCGACCGTCGCCGGCAAGGTTGCCGCCGCAGGTCCCGCGCGCATCGGGGCAATCGTTGGCGATCTGGCGACGGTCGAAGAAATGTTCGCGCTCAAGTCGCTGGCGGCCAAACTCGGCTCGCCCAACATTGACTGCCGCCAGGATGGCTCCAAACTGCACCCTAAGTTTGGCCGCGCATCTTATCTTTTCAACTCGACGATTGCTCGGGTCGACCAGGCTGACGCTATTCTGATCGTTGGCTCCAGCCCGCGTTACGAGGCGTCCGTCCTCAACGCGCGCATTCGGAAGCGCTGGCTCAGGGGCGGCGCGCCGATAGGCGTCGTCGGCCCCAAAGCCGATCTGACCTACAAATACAATCACCTGGGCGCAGGGCCGGAGACGCTCGCGCAGGCATGGGATAGGCCGCCGAAAGACGCAACTAGGCCAATGATGATCGTCGGTCCCGGCGCTTTCGCTCGGCCGGACGGCGCCGCACTGCTGGCGGGGTTAGCCAAGACCGCCGTCGCCGCAGGCGTTGTGAAGGACGGCTGGAACGGCTTTAACGTGTTGCATGCCGCGGCCTCGCGAGTCGGCGGCCTGGATCTTGGCCTCGTGCCCGGCGAAGGCGGGCTTGATGCGTCGGCGATGGCGAAGGCAAACGCGCTCGACGTCCTCATTAACCTGGGAGCAGACGAGATCGACATTGAGCCGGGTGCGTTCGTGGTCTACGTCGGCACTCACGGCGACCGTGGCGCCCATCGGGCGGACGTCATTCTGCCCGGCGCGGCCTACACAGAAAAGACCGGCATCTACGTCAATACCGAAGGCCGGCCGCAGTTCGCGGAGCGCGCAGTGTTCCCGCCGGGAGACGCGCGTGAGGATTGGTCGATCCTGCGTGCGCTGTCGGACACACTGAGCGCCAAGCTGCCATTCGATTCGCTCGCCCAACTCCGGGCGGCGCTGGCTGTGGCTTACCCCTTCCTGGTGCGCTTCGACGTCATCGCGCCGGCGGATGCAAGCGTTTTCAACTCGATCGCCGCGCTCGGCGGCGTTGTCGACAAAGCGCCGTTCGTCCCTGCTATCTCCGACTTTTACCTTACTAACCCGATTGCGCGCGCCTCTCGCGTCATGGCCGAATGTTCGGCTCTCGCGCGAGGCGTTCAGCGTCAGGCGGCGGAATAGCTTCGATGAGCACCGCCTCCCCTAGCAGACCGTCGTCTTCGCCCTCCCTTGCGGTACTCGGCGTCGCCGCGGCGATTGTCGCCGTCGTCATCGTCGCGGTTCTGGCGTGGCTGATCAGCGGCGGCTATTTCGCGGCGTTCGGGCACTGGATGCACACGAGCGACGTCGGGACGGCGCTCCGCTACCTCCTCGAGAGCCTGGTGCTGCTCGTGTGTGTGCTCCTGTCGACGGCGGCGCTAATCTACATTCAACGAAAGATCTGGGGAGCCGTGCAGCTGAGACGCGGCCCCAACGTGGTTGGACCTTGGGGCATCCTTCAGCCGTTCGCGGACTTCTTCAAGTTTATACTCAAGGAGCCGATCATCCCCGCGAGCGCGAACAAGGGCGTGTTCCTGCTTGCCCCGCTCGTCTCCGTCGTGCTCGCCTTCGCCGCGTGGGCGGTCATTCCGGTGTCGGACGGATGGGTGGTCGCGGACATCAACGTCGGGCTCCTTTATCTCTTCGCAGTTTCGTCGCTTGGCGTGTACGGCGTCATCATGGCGGGGTGGGCGTCCAATTCGAAATACGCGCTGCTCTCGGCGCTACGCGCAGCCGCTCAGATGGTGTCCTACGAGGTCTCGATCGGCTTCGTGATCGTGACGGTGGTGCTGTGCGCGGGCTCGGTCAACTTGAGCGACATCGTCCATGCCCAGGACACGCGGTTCGGATTGTTCGGCTGGTACTGGCTGCCACTCTTCCCGATGTTCATCATCTTCTTTGTTTCGGCGCTCGCCGAGACGAATCGGCCGCCGTTCGACTTGACCGAGGCGGAGTTGGAGCTGGTTGCCGGCTACACGGTCGAGTATTCTGCCTCGCTGTTCCTGCTGCAGTTCCTGACCGAACTCGTCGCACTGCTCACCATGGGGTCGTTGGCGGCCATCTTGTTCCTTGGTGGATGGCTCTCGCCGCTGCCGTTTCCGCCATTCATGTGGATACCGGGGGTGATCTGGTTCTTGATCAAAGCCTGGGCGGTCGTGTTCTGCTTCTTGATGGTCACCGCCTTCGTCCCGCGCTATCGCTACGATCAGCTGATGCGCCTGGGCTGGAAGGTGTTCTTGCCGATTTCTCTGGTAATGGTGGTGGTGGTGGCCGGGGTGCTTGAATTTACCGGTCTCGGGGCGAGCGCCTCTGGCCCGTTGCACTGAGGGGGAGGAAGCCAATGGCTCTCAAACTCGCCCATTCGGCCAGGTCTCTGTTCCTGACAGAGTTCCTTGCCGCGTTCGCTTTGTCGATCCGCTATATGTTCAAGCCTCGAGCGACGCTCAACTATCCGCATGAGAAGTCGCCGCTGAGCCCTCGCTTTCGTGGTGAGCATGCGCTGCGCCGCTATCCGAATGGTGAGGAGCGATGCATCGCCTGCAAGCTGTGCGAAGCGATTTGTCCGGCTCAGGCGATCACGATCGAGGCGGGACCTCGGCGCAATGACGGCACGCGCCGCACGACGCGCTACGACATCGACATGGTCAAGTGCATCTACTGCGGGATGTGCCAGGAGGCCTGTCCGGTCGACGCGATCGTCGAGGGGCCGAACTTCGAATTCGCAACCGAGACGCGCGAAGAGCTTTATTACGATAAGCAACGATTGCTGGCCAATGGCGATCGCTGGGAGCGGGAGTTGGCGCGCAACATCGCGCTCGACGCCCCGTATCGATAGCGTCTTCTCTCTTCTGAGAAGAAGGGATTTGACTATGGCTCGTCGACTGACGGGCTTTGTAGATGGCGTGTTTGGTAGGCCGGACGAGGGTCGCGCCGCGAGGGCGCCAACGAATGCGGCGCTTGCGCCGGCTGCGCGCTGCCTGTTTCCTGCAAAGGAAGAGGCTGTCGGGGCAGGGGACTACGACAAGAGGCGGACGATGCAGGCCGATGTATTCTTCTTTTGGATTTTAGCCCCGCTGTTGGTTGTGTCGGCTTTCGCCGTCATCGTGGCCAAAAATCCGGTGCATTCGGTCCTCTTCCTCATTCTTTCCTTCGTTTGCGCTGCCGGGCTGTTTCTTCTCATGGGCGCAGAATTCCTGGCGATGATCCTGGTCGTCGTCTACGTCGGTGCGGTCGCGGTGCTGTTCCTGTTCGTTGTCATGCTGCTTGACGTGGACTTCTCTCGGCTAAGGCAGGGCTTCGTCGAGTACCTGCCGCAGGGATTGTTGATCGCGTTTGTTGTGGCGATCGAGCTTATCTACGTCGTGTCGGGTCTCAGCCCCTCACAGCGGGCTGCCCAAGCGGCGACGCCCGAGGGCATGTTGAGCAACACGGCCGCGCTCGGCGAGGTGCTCTACACCCGCTATATTTACTTCTTTCAGGCGGCGGGAATGATCCTGCTCACCGCGATGATCGGAGCGATCGTTCTCACCCTTCACCACAAGCCGGGCGTCAAGCGTCAGCACATTGGCACTCAGGTGGCTCGCAATCCGGAAACCGCGGTCGAGGTGCGCAAAGTTCCCTCGCGCGCCGGCATCTGAAGGATCACGCGGATGGGAATCGGCCTCGCCAACTACCTTACCCTTGCCGCGATCGTATTCACGATCGGCATTGCCGGCATCATCCTGAACCACAAGAACATCATTATCATTTTGATGTCGGTCGAACTCATCCTTCTCGCCGTCAATATCAATCTCATCGCCTTCTCGACCTATTCAGGCGATCTGACCGGGCAGGCCTTCGCACTCTTCATTCTGACTGTCGCTGCAGCGGAGGCAGCGATCGGCCTTGCGATCCTGGTGGCCTATTACCGCAATCGCGGCTCAATCGCGGTTGAGGACATCAATTCGTTGAAGGGCTGAGATCGGTGTACCAGCTAATCGTTTTCCTGCCGCTGCTCGGTTTCTTGATCGCCGGCATTTTTGGGCCTTGGATCGGCGCACGCGGCGCCGAATACGTCACGACCGGCCTGCTCGGGATTTGCTTCGTCCTTTCCTGGATCGCTTTCGTCATGGTCGCGAGCGGAGCGGACGCGCATGTCGCGATCGGCAATTGGTTCACCTCCGGCAAGCTGGTCGCCACCTGGGCCTTACGCATCGACACATTGACCGCCGTCATGCTCGTTGTCGTAACAACGGTGTCATTTCTCGTCCACGTCTACTCGATCGGTTACATGGCCGAGGACCCGTCACGACCGCGGTTCTTTGCCTATCTCTCGCTCTTCACCTTCGCCATGTTGATGCTGGTGACGGCGGACAACCTCGTGCAGTTGTTTTTCGGCTGGGAAGGCGTCGGCCTGATGTCCTACCTCTTGGTCGGCTTCTGGTACGAGAAGCCTGCACCCAATGCTGCAGCGATCAAGGCGTTCGTAGTCAACCGCGTCGGCGACTTCGGGTTTTCGCTCGGCATCTTCCTTACCTACTATTTGACCGGTTCGATCGCCTTCGATCAGGTGTTCGCCGCTGCGCCCGGACTCGCGGGCAAGACGGTGCATTTTATCGGCTTCAATTGGGATGCGGTGACGCTCGCCTGCCTGCTCTTGTTCATGGGCGCGATGGGCAAGTCTGCCCAGTTCCTGCTGCATACCTGGCTGCCCGATGCGATGGAAGGCCCGACCCCGGTTTCGTCGCTCATTCACGCGGCGACCATGGTGACCGCGGGTGTATTCATGGTGGCGAGGCTCTCGCCGCTATTCGAAATGTCGCCCACTGCGCTCAGTGTCGTTACCATTGTCGGCGGTACGACGGCCTTTTTCGCCGCGACCATCGCCGGGGTTCAGATGGACATCAAGAAGGTCGTCGCCTATTCGACCTGCTCGCAGCTCGGCTACATGTTCGTCGGCCTCGGCGTTGGGGGCTACAGCCTCGGCATTTTCCACCTGTTTACTCACGCCTTCTTTAAAGGCCTTTTGTTCCTTTGCTGCGGCTCGGTGATCACCGCGATGCATCACGAGCAGGACATGCGCGCGATGGGCGGACTGCGAAAGGAGCTGCCAGTCACTTTCTGGACGATGATGGCCGGCGCGCTGGCGCTGAGCGCCGTCGGTATCCCATTTACGTCGATTGGCTTTGCCGGGTTTGTGTCGAAAGACCCGATCATTGAGGCGGCCTTCGTCTCTAATCGCTTTGGCGCTATGTACGCGTTCTGGTGCGCCGACATCGCGGCCGGATTGACCGCGTTCTACACTTGGCGCCTCATGTTCATGACTTTTTTTGGCAAGCGCGGCGACTGGTCAGCAAGCCTGCCAGCCAAGGTGCATGATGGTCATGGTCACGACGAGCACGCCGTGCGCGAATCTCCGTTAGTCATGCTTATTCCGCTCGCAGTGCTCGCCCTCGGCGCGACATTCGCCGGCATGGCCTTCCGCTATCTCTTCATCGGCGCGGGACACGACGGGTTTTGGCGGAACTCGCTGTTCCTGGGCCAGGAGAACGACATCCTAGAGCGCATGGAGACGGCCCCCTGGCTCGTCTCCGTGTCCCCGACACTGGCCATGCTTATCGGGGTCGGAATCGCCTACTATATGTACATGATTGACCGCACCGCGCCGCAGCGGCTCGCCTCCGATTTTCCAGGGCTTTATCGCTTCCTCATCCACAAGTGGTACTTCGACGAACTCTACGACTTCCTCTTCGTTCGTCCGGCCTTCGCTATCGGTCGCCTGTTCTGGAAGGGCGGCGACGGCGTGATCATCGACGGTTTCGGGCCGGACGGCGTCTCCGCGCGCGTCCTTGACGTCGCCCGTAGCGCGGGGCGTCTGCAAACTGGCTATGTCTACCATTACGCATTCGCGATGCTGCTTGGCGCCGCCGCGCTGACGACCTGGTATCTATTCGGGGGGGTCACGCGATGAACGGGTCTTGGATCCTTTCCGGCATTTTGGCGTTGCCGGTGATCGGCGCGCTGTTCATTCTATTGCTTCCGGGGGATAGCGAGGCGACGAAGCGAAACGCGCGCTGGATCGCGCTGTTCGCGACCTTGATCACCTTCGCGCTGAGCCTCGTCGCCTGGGGCCACTTCGACCAGGCGCAGCCTGGCTTTCAGCTTATCGAGGAACGCGACTGGTTCTCACACGTGATCCTTTACAAGCTCGGCGTCGATGGCGTTTCGATGCCGTTCGTGCTGCTCACCACTTTCCTGATGCCGATCTGCATCGTGGCCTCGTGGTCCCCGATCCAGACGCGGGTGAAGGAATACATGATCTGCTTCCTGGCGCTCGAGACACTGTTGCTCGGTGTCTTCGTCGCGCTCGACATCGTGCTCTTCTATGTCTTCTTTGAAGGCAGCCTCATTCCGATGTTCATCATCATCGGCGTGTGGGGCCATGGCAACCGCGTCTACGCTGCCTTCAAGTTCTTCCTGTACACGCTGACCGGCTCGCTCCTGATGCTGCTCGCGATCATGGCCATGTACTGGACAGCGGGCACGACCGACATCACCGTGCTGCTCAAGACGTCCTTTCCGCAGGGCATGCAGAAATGGCTGTGGCTCGGTTTTTTCGCCTCGTTCGCGGTCAAGATGCCGATGTGGCCGGTACACACCTGGCTGCCCGACGCGCATGTCGAAGCTCCGACTGCAGGCTCGGTGGTGCTGGCCGGCATTCTTTTGAAATTGGGCGGTTACGGCTTCATCCGGTTTTCGCTGCCGATGTTTCCGGACGCGTCGGTCTATTTCACCCCGCTCATTTTTGCTCTGTCGGTGATCGCGATCATCTACACCTCCCTGGTCGCGCTGGCGCAGGAGAGCATGAAGAAGCTGATCGCCTATTCGTCGGTGGCCCACATGGGCTTCGTGACGATGGGAATCTTCGCCGCGAACTCCCAGGGGGTCCAGGGGGCGGTCTACCAGATGGTGAGCCATGGACTCATCTCCGGCGCTCTCTTCCTTTGCGTCGGTGTGCTCTATGACCGCATGCACACCTACGAGATCGCCGCATACGGGGGACTCGTGCAGCGCATGCCCTTTTATGCGGTCGCGTTTATGTTGTTCACCTTCGCCAATATCGGCTTGCCGGGCACCACGGGCTTCATCGGCGAATTCTTGACGCTAATCGGTACATTCCAAATCAACAACTGGGTCGCGTTTCTCGCCACCTTCGGCACGATCCTCTCGGCGTGCTATGCGCTCTATCTCTACCGCCGCATCATCTTTGGGGTTATCGAGAAGCCAAGCCTGATGGGCATTGCCGACCTCACCAGCCGCGAGGTCGTGACGCTGTTGCCGCTTGGCCTGCTCACTATCTTTTACGGCGTGCATCCGCAGCCGATCCTCGACGCGAGCGCAGCTTCAATCGAACAGATCATCAGCGGCTTCCAGCACGCCATCACGGCGACAAAGTCGGCGGGGCTGTGACCGCTTGACCCTCGCCGGCTGCGCGCCGACCGTCTTTTGGAACGAGAGACACTCATGCATGAGACGGCCATTTCCCTTCCCGTGATCTTGCCGGAGGTGGTGCTGGCGGCGGGGACGCTAGGTCTCGTGCTTTACGGCGCCCTGCGCGGCGAGCGGGGCGAGGGTGTCGTCAATGAGATCGCGGTCGGCTTGCTCGGCCTCGTCTTCATTCTGATGGTGGCCAAGAATCGCCCGATGGGCGTGACCTTCCACGGCTCCTTCGCCGACGACGCGTTCACGCGCTTCATGAGCGCGCTTGCGCTGATCGGCTCGCTGGTGACGCTTCTGCTATCGGTCGAGTTCATGCGCCAGGAGCGGATTGGCGGGTTCGAATTCCCTGTCCTCATCCTCATTTCCACGCTTGGCATGCTGATGCTGATCTCGGCCGACGATTTCATCGCGCTCTATCTCGGCCTCGAACTGATGAGCCTAGCCCTCTACGTGATCGCAGCCTATCGGCGCCACGATCTCCGCGCCACCGAAGCCGGCCTCAAGTACTTCGTCCTCGGCGCCCTGTCGTCCGGCATGTTGCTCTACGGCGTCTCCCTCATCTACGGGTATTCCGGCTCGGTCGCCTTCAGCGCGGTGGCGAACGCCGTACATGATCATGCCAGCATCGGCGTGCTGTTCGGGCTGGTCTTCATTGTGGCGGGTCTGGCGTTCAAGATTTCCGTCGTGCCGTTCCACATGTGGACGCCCGACGTCTACGAGGGCGCGCCGACTCCCGTGACCACGTTCTTCGCCTCCGCGCCGAAGATTGCCGCAATGGCGGTCCTGGTTCGGGTTATGGTCACCGCTTTTCCCGGCATCGCCAACGACTGGCGCCAGATCCTCACTTTCGTCTCGATCGCCTCGATGGTGCTTGGCGCGTTCGCCGCCATTGGCCAACGCAACTTCAAACGGCTGATGGCCTATTCCTCGATCGGCCATATGGGATATGCGCTGGTCGGACTCGCGGCCGGCACGGTCGAGGGCGCGCAGAGCGTCATCATCTATATGACGATCTACGTGGTGATGACGCTGGGAACCTTCGCCGCCATCCTGTCCATGCGCCGCGCTGGCCGCGCGGTCGAGACGATGGCCGACCTCGCGGGCCTGGCGCGGACGAATCCGACCATGGCCTTCTTCCTGGCGACGATGATGTTCTCCCTTGCCGGCATTCCGCCGCTCGCGGGCTTCTTCGCCAAATTCTATGTCTTCGCCGCCGCCATCAAGGCTGGTCTCTACGGCCTTTCGATCATCGGCGTCTTGGCAAGCTCCGTCGCCGCCTTTTATTATCTGAGGATCGTCAAGCTGATGTATTTCGACGAGCCGGCCCCGGCATTCGACCCTCCAACCTCCGTCGCGCGCATCGTGCTCGCGCTTTCGGCGCTCCTGATCATTCTATTTGTGTTCGCGCCCTCGCCGCTCACCAACGCCGCGATGGCGGCCGCGCAGTCGCTCTTTTGACCGCCGCTTCCACGCTGGACAGTGCACATCGAGGCTGGCGCATCGTTCGTTTCGGCGCCGTCGATTCGACCAACGAGGAGGCGCGCCGCCGCGCATTGGTCGGCGACAGCGACAGGCTGTGGATCGTTGCGGAAGAGCAGACCGCAGGCAGAGGCCGCCGTGGCCGCGCCTGGATCTCGCCGAGGGGCAACTTGCACGCCAGCGCCCTCATGATCGATCCCTGCCCGCGTGCGGTCGCGGCGCAGCTCGGCTTCGTTGCCGGAGTTGCTTTGGCGCGTGCGGTCAAGGATCTTGGCGTGACCGAAGTCGGCCTCAAATGGCCGAACGATTTGATGTCTCGTGGGGCGAAATGCGCTGGGATCCTCGTTGAAGGCTTTAGTCTTGGAAACGGGCGGACGGGTTGTGTCGTAGGGATCGGCGTTAACTGCGCGCGTGCGCCAGAGGGCCTTGGGTACCCGACCTCATGTCTGACGCGGGCAGGCGGACAAGCGGTGGCTCCCGGAGAATTGTTCGAGCGTCTCATCCAACGATTTGACGCCGCGCTTAACGACTGGCGCACGGGAGAGGCGTTCGATCGGATTCAAGCCGCTTGGCTCGGTTACGCCGTCGGTTTGGGGGAACGGATCGCGATCCAAAACGGGGCCGGCCAACGCGAGGGCGTCTTTGAGGGGATCGACGCCGCCGGTCGTCTGCTCATGCGTTCCGAGCACGAGCTAGACGCCATTGAGGCGGGTGACGTGTGGCTCCTGCCTCGCTCAGGCATCCTGCCGCGAGTGATCCTGTCTGCCTCCCACCCGCCGGAAGGGCGCGCCTAGATGGCGGACGACAACGAGTTGGTGTTCGTCCCCCTTGGTGGATTGGGCGAGATCGGGATGAATTGCGCCCTCTACGGATATGGGCCGGCGAGCGCACGCCAATGGCTCATGGTCGACCTCGGCATCGGCTTTGCCGACGAGGACTTGCCAGGCATCGATCTCATCATGCCGGATCTCAGCTTCATCGAGAAGGCGAAGAAGAATCTGGTCGGGGTGGTCATCACTCATGCACACGAAGACCATATAGGCGCCCTCGTCGAGCTTTGGCCGGGCCTTCGCGCACCCGTCTATATGACTCGCTTCGCGGCAGGACTGATGGAATCGCGCCGGTTGGGCGAACCGGGCGCGCCCGAGATCCCGTTGAAGGTTGTTCAGTTCAGCGAGAAGGTCGCGATTGGCCCGTTCGTTGTCGAATTCATCCCCGTCGCTCATTCCATCCCGGAAAGCTCGGCGCTGGCGATCCGAACGCCTGCTGGGCTTATCGTCCACACCGCCGACTGGAAGATTGATCCGACGCCGATCGTTGGTCTCCCCACCGACGAGGCGCGCTTCAAGGCGCTTGGCGACGAGGGCGTGCTGGCGCTTGTCTGCGATTCGACCAACATCCTACGAGAGGGGGAAAGTCCGTCCGAGCGCGATGTCGCGAAGACTCTGACTGGGCTGATCGCCAATGCGAAGGGCAGGGTAGTCGTGACCACCTTTGCCTCCAATGTCAGCCGGCTGCGTTCCGCGGCTGAGGCCGGCTTTGCCGCCGGGCGACAGGTCTGCATTCTCGGCCGGGCGATCGAGCGCGTGGTCGGCGTCGCGCGCGACTGCGGGATGCTGGAAGGGTTGCCCCCATTCTTGGGCATGGATGCGTTTGAGCGGCTGCCGCGGGACCGAATACTGGCCCTCGCCACCGGTAGTCAGGGTGAGCCCCGCGCCGCGCTCGCACGCATGGCTGGGGACGAGCATCCGACGGCGGAACTCAGCGCCGGCGACACCGTGATCTTTTCCTCGCGCACCATTCCCGGTAACGAGAAGGCGGTCGGGAAAATCGTCAACGCGTTTGCTCGCGCTGGCGTCGAGGTCATCACCGACCGCACCGCGCTCGTGCATGTCTCCGGCCATCCACGGCGGGCGGAGGTGGCCAAAATGTACAGTTGGGTGCGTCCGAGAATCGCGGTGCCTGCGCATGGCGAGCCAGTGCATTTAACCGAACATGCCGACTTCGCCAGGGCGCAAGGGGTGTCGCAGGTCTTGCGCGCCTTCAATGGCGATGTCGTCCGGGTTGCCCCCGGCGAAGCCAGCGTATCAGGGAAGGTGACAAGCGGACGGCGGGCAAAGGACGGCGCGATTCTGCTGCCTCCGGATCAGGAAACCGTGCGCCAGCGCCGCAGGCTTAGTTTCGCTGGCGTTGTCTCGATCGCGATCGCGCTGACCCCTAGGGGCGAAATGGCGGGCGACCCGGATGTGATGATCGCCGGCCTGCCGGAGCGCACGCGCGAAGGCGCTGCGATCGACGCGCTGATCGACGACGCCATCTTTGAGGCCTTCGAGAGCCTGCCACCAGGCAAGCGGCGCGTCGCCGAGGTGGTGTCAACCGCCATTGAACGTGCGGTGCGCGGTTCGGTCAATACCGTATGGGGCAAGAAGCCACAAGTGCACGTGCTGGTGGTGGAGGTGTGAGCCAGGCGAACTCCATCGTGATCGGCAAGCTGAACCACGTCGCCATTGCTGTCCCCGATCTCGAAAAGGCGGCGCGGACCTATCGGGAAACACTCGGCGCCCGCGTCTCCGAGCCGAGATCTGAGCCTGAGCACGGGGTGACTGTCATCTTTGTGGAGCTCCCCAACACGAAAATCGAACTCTTGCACCCTCTGGGCGCGAACTCGCCGATCGCCAAGTTTCTCGATCGCAATCCTGACGGCGGCATGCATCACCTCTGCTATGAGGTTGAGGACATCATCGCCGCCCGCGACCAGCTCAAAGCTGCGGGCGGGCGCGTGCTCGGGGACGGAAACCCGAAAATCGGCGCTCATGGTAAGCCGGTGCTCTTTTTGCACCCAAAGGACTTTGCTGGCACGCTGATTGAGATCGAGCAGGTCTGAGGCAATGCGATATTCCGCCGTCGGAGGCGGCATGAGCCGCTTGGACGCGGACGGCCTGCTTCTCTTCACCGCCTTCCTGTGGGGCGTGACCTTTGTCGCGCAGAAATACGCCACGGCGACCATGCCGGCGCTCGCCTTCGTCGCCGCACGTTTTGCTGTTTCGGCCGTGGCGCTTGCGCCGTTCGCGCTTTGGGAATTTCGTCGTAAGCCGCATGCTCCGAGCCGCGACGAATGGCGGCTCGCGTTGGTGATCGGCTTAGCACTCTTCTTCGGCACGACCCTGCAGCAGGCGGGGATCGAGACCACGAGCGCCACCAATGCCGGCTTCCTAACTGCCTGCTATGTCGTACTGACCCCCTTTGTCGTCTGGGCGTTGACGGGCGCGCGTCCGCGTGGGATCATCGTTGGCGCGGGCTTCGTTTCGCTGGTCGGCGCCTGGCTGCTTGCCTCGGGCGGCCTCGGTCCTCCGAACGTCGGCGACGCGCTCGTACTCTTCGCCGATTTCGCCTGGGCGACGGTCATCGCGCTGACGCCGATCTTCCTTGCCCGCTCGGGTCGGCCGCTGCTGCTCGCCTTCGTACAATATACGGTCTGCGCTGGTCTCGCAGCGCTGTGCTCAACGCTGTTCGAATCGATCCCGCCTGGAGCGCTTGTCGCTACCCTGCCGACGATCCTGTTCGCTGGCATTGTCTCAGGAGCGCTCGCCTACACGATCCAGATCTTCGCCCAAGCGCACACACCGCCTGCTGAGGCCGCGCTGATCCTCGCTCTCGAAGGCGTGTTCGCGGCGATCGCGGGCGCGCTCTTACTCAGCGAGCGTCTGACAGCCATCGGCGCTTTCGGGTGCGTGCTGATCCTCGCCGGCGCGGTGGTGGTGGAGGTTGGGCCGCTGTTCGGGCGAAAGACGGTCAGCGGAGCTACGTGACGAAGGTAGAAAAGCTTTCCCTTCCCCAGGCTCGGCGGATCGCTCTTGCCGCCCAGGGCTTTGGCGAGCCGCGTCCGGAAAGGGTCACAGCCGCGCGTTGGCTGAAAACTGTCGACCGACTCTCTCTGCATCAGATCGACAGCGTCAATGTCCTGGTCCGCGCTCATTACTTGCCCGCCTTCTCCCGGCTCGGACCCTACGACCGTTCGTTGATCGAAACGGCTGCCTGGGGAAGCCGGAAGAAACGGCGGCTGTTCGAATATTGGGCCCATGAAGCCTCGCTCCTGCCGCTGTCTTTGCATCCCTTGCTACGCTGGCGGATGTCCCGGGCGGATTGTGGTGAGGCTGGCTGGAAGGGCCTGCGGGAGTTCGCGAGCGAGCGCCGGCTTGAGGCGGAAGCGCTCCTCAATCGCATCCGCAACGAGGGTCCGCATGCGGCCTCGGACTTCGAGGACAAGCGCGGCCAGTCGGGCTGGTGGGAATGGAGCGACACGAAACGGGCGCTCGAGTGGCTGTTTTGGGCCGGACACATCACGACGGCTACTCGGCGCGGCAGCTTTGAGCGGGTCTACGACCTGACTGAGCGCGTCATTCCAGCCGAGATACTCGCCCTGCCGTCTCCAGACGAGAAGGACGCGCAGCGCGCCCTCGTCGAGCGCGCAGCTCAGGCGCTCGGCGTCGCCTCGGGTCAGGACCTGCGCGACTATTTCCGTCTCGGCCCTGACGACGCGCGACAGGCGATCGAGTCGCTCCTCGAGGCGGGCGTTCTCGAGCCGGTCGAGGTTCCGGGCTGGGCGCGGCTCGCTTATCTTCACCGTGACGCCCGCAGGCCGCGCCGCATCTCCGCGCGGGCGCTGCTGGCGCCGTTTGATCCGCTCGTCTGGGAGCGATCCCGCACGTTGCGGCTCTTCGACTTCCACTACCGCATCGAGATCTACACGCCGGCCGACAAGCGCCAGCACGGGTATTACGTACTTCCCTTTCTGCTCGGCGACCTGCTCGTGGCCCGGCTCGACCTGAAGGCCGACCGTCAGGCGGGACGGCTGCTCGTCCATGCGGTGCACCTCGAGCCGCACGCACCTTCGGACGCCATGGACGCGATCTCCGAGGAGCTTCACGCGCTCTCCGACTGGCTCGGTCTTGCCGAAATCGTCCTGCCGTCGAAGCCGCTCCGGCGCTCAATCGACTGAGGAAGCGCTGACATGTCCGCCCTTCCGAGCTATAAGCCCGCCGCTGCAGCCTCCCTGGACGACCGGATCAAGCCAAGTCGTGGCGGCTCGCGCATCGCCATAGAAAGGTCCTTGATGTCCGGCTCCGCCCTCTCTAGCACAGCGCTCGATGAGCGCCGGCGGCGGATCCTGTTTCGCGCGTGGCGCCGCGGGGTGCGCGAGATGGATCTGGTCATGGGCCGCTTCGCCGACGCCCATTTGCCGACGATGAACGAAGACGAGCTTGCCGAGTTCGAGCGCCTCCTCGACGTCCCCGACCCGCAGGCGCTCGCCTGGATTATCGGCGCTGAGCATCCGCCGCGGGAATTCGACACTCCGCTTTTTGCCCGCCTGTGCGGATCGCGATGAAAACCGCCAACGCACGCCGACCAGAACTCCGTGAGCCTCTTCGCTCCCGCGATCCGCCGCCTTGAGCAAGGCGGCGCCGTCAGCCTGGTGCGCGCGCCAGAAGGCTACGACGCCTTCGTCGTATCCGAACTGACGCGGGCGCTGGTCAAAGACGGCGAGCAGCGCGCCGTGACCCTCGCCTTCGTCGCGCGGGACAGCCTGCGCGCTCAAGCTTTCATCGACGCGCTGAGCTTCGCCGCGCCCGAGATCGAGGCGCTGTATCTTCCCTCCTGGGATTGCCAACCCTACGATCGCGTCTCACCCAACGCCGCCGTATCAGCCGACCGGATGACTGTGCTCGCGCGGCTAGCCAAGAGCCGCGGCGCCGTGGAGCGGCCACGAATCCTCGTCGCCTCGGTCAACGCGTTGACGCAACGTGCGCCGCCGCTCGCCTATCTCAAGTCCGCTGCATTCTCCGCCGCGCCGGGCAACAGCGTGCGGATGGAAGATCTCGCACACTGGCTCGAGTTCGAACGGCTATACGCGCGCCAGCACGGTGCGCGACGTCGGTGACTACGCCTCGCGCGGCGGCATTCTAGATCTTTATCCGCCTGGCGCTGCAGCGCCGATCCGGCTCGATTTCTTTGGCGATACGCTCGAATTGATCCGCGCCTTCGATCCAGAGACACAGCGCTCGACCACGCAATTGCGTTCGCTCGATCTCGTGCCGATGAGCGAAGCGCGCCTGACAACCGACTCGATCAAGCGCTTCCGCCAGGGCTACGCGGCTGAGTTCGGCGCCCCCGCTCCAAGCGACGATCTCTACGCCGCCATCAGTGAAGGCCGCCGGGCGATTGGCGTCGAACATTGGTTGCCGCTGCTCTACGACAAGCTCGACACGATCTTCGACTATGTCGGCGGTGCGCCGTTCGTGCTCGACGGGCGCGCCGACGAGGCGGCGCACGAGCGCATCGCGCTCATCACCGATAATTATGCAGCACGCCGCACGGCTTACGCGGAAGATCCCGCAAAGGCAGACTATAAGCCGCTGCCGCCGACGCGGCTTTATCTGAGCGAAGGCGAGTGGAAGGAGCGGCTGGCCGGCCAGCCAGTGGCGCGGCTGACCCCATTTGAAGCCCCGCCGGGCGCAAGCGACGTCGTCGATTGCGGCGGACGAACAGGGCGCAATTTCGCTCCCGAACGGCAGAACGAGAGCGCCAATGTGTTCGACGCCGCGGTCGCGCATGTGCGAGCGCTGCGCGAGCGCAGCTTGAATGTGATCGTCGCCGGCTGGAGCGACGGTTCGCGCGAGCGGCTGAGTCACGTGCTGGCCGAGCATGGGCTCAAACCGCTGGAATTCGTATCGTCCTATCATCAGGCGACGACAACGCGCGCTGGCGCGTTGCCGCTCGCTGTCATCGCGCTCGAACAGGGGTTCGAAGCGCCGGATTTCGCTATCGTCGGCGAGCAGGATATTCTCGGCGATCGCCTCGTGCGACAGTCGAAGCGCAGGCGCCGCGCGCAGGATGTTCTTGCCGAAGCGAGCGCGCTGACCGCCGGCGATCTCGTCGTTCATATCGAGCACGGCGTCGGGCGCTTCGTGGGATTAAAGACAATCGAGGCGGCCGGCGCGCCGCACGACTGTCTCGAGATCCACTATGCCGGCGGAGACCGGCTGTTCCTGCCGGTCGAGAATCTCGAACTTCTGTCTCGCTACGGCTCCGAGACGGGCGAACTCGATAAGCTTGGCGGGGCCGGATGGCAGTCGCGCAAGGCGCGCTTAAAGAAGCGCGTGCGCGAGATGGCGGGCGAGCTCATCCGCGTCGCGGCGCAGCGCATGACGCGTACGGCGCCCCGCCTCACTGCCCCGGAAGGCCTGTACGACGAATTCTGCGCCCGCTTTCCCTATGACGAGACGCCGGACCAGGCGAGCGCGATTGACGCCACGCTCGACGACCTTGCCGCCGGCCGGCCAATGGACCGGCTGGTGTGCGGCGACGTCGGCTTCGGTAAAACTGAGGTCGCGCTGCGCGCCGCTTTTGCCACTGCGATCAATGGCAAGCAGACGGCAATCGTCGCCCCAACGACGCTGCTAGCTCGCCAGCATACTCAGAACCTTCGCCAGCGCTTCGCCGGCCTACCAGTTAACGTTGGCCAACTGTCCCGGATGGTTGGCGCGGCGGAAAGCCGCGAGGTCAAGAAAGGCCTTGCCGAAGGTGGAATCGACATCGTCGTCGGCACTCATGCGGTCTTGGGCAAGACCGTGAGTTTCAAGGACCTCGGCCTCGTCGTCGTCGATGAGGAGCAGCATTTCGGCGTTGGGCACAAGGAGCGACTGAAGGAGCTGCGTTCGGAAGTGCACGTGTTGACACTGTCGGCGACGCCCATTCCGCGCACGCTGCAACTCGCAATGACCGGCGTGCGCGAGATGTCGATCATCGCCACGCCGCCGATCGATCGACTGGCGGTGCGCACCTTTGTCTCGCCATTCGACGCGCTGATCGTTCGCGAGGCGCTGCTGCGAGAACGCTATCGCGGCGGACAATCCTTCTATGTCTGCCCGCGCATCGAGGATCTCGACGAAGCGGCGGCGTTCCTGCGTCAGAACGCGCCCGAGTGCAAATTCGTCGTCGCGCATGGCCAGATGGCGCCGCGCGAACTTGAGGATAAGGTCGGCGCCTTCTACGACGGCAGGTACGACATCCTCTTGTCGACGGCGATCGTCGAATCCGGCCTCGACATCCCGCGCGCCAATACAATGATCGTGCATCGCGCCGATATGTTCGGGCTAGCCCAACTCTATCAATTGCGCGGCCGCGTCGGGCGATCGAAGATTTGCGCCTATGCCTATTTCACCGTGCCGGCGAAGGCCAAGATCACGCCGCAGGCGGAGAAGCGCCTGCAGGTGCTGCAATCGCTCGATACGCTTGGTGCCGGCTTTCAGCTCGCCAGCCACGACCTCGACCTGCGCGGCGCCGGCAACCTTCTGGGCGAGGAGCAGTCCGGCCACATCAAGGAGGTCGGCTACGAGCTTTACCAGCAGATGGTGCGCGAGGCGGTCGAGCGCATCAAGTCGGGCGAGGACACCCCGGCCGAGGACATGTGGTCGCCGACCATCCAGCTTGGCGCGCCGGTGACGATCCCTGAATCCTATATCTCCGACCTGCCGACCCGGCTTGCTCTCTACCGCCGCCTGTCAGCGCTCGAGGACGAGGAGGAGATCGACGCGATGGGGGCCGAAATCGTCGATCGCTTCGGTCCGACCCCTCCCGAGGTCGGGCTCTTACTGAGCCTTGTCCAGATCAAGGCTTTGTGTCGCCGCGCCAATGTTGAAAAACTTGACGCCGGTCCCAAGGGCCTGACGCTCGCCTTCCGCGACAAGTCGTTCGCGAGCCCGACGGCGCTGGTCAAATGGATCGCCGCCAACGACCGCGCCTACGTGCGTCCCGACATGCGCATCGTTGTCACCGACGATTTCGAGAAGCTTGAGAACAGGCTCGCCGGGACGCTCAAGGTGATGCGGGAGATCGCTAAGATTGCGGGAGGGAAGAAGGGGTAGGTTAACACTATCGCCTCCGGCGAGGCTTAAGCGCCTGACGTGAGGCGCTAGTCAGGACCCGCGATCTCTCAGCGTCGAAGGTGACGCGGCATCGAGACGTAAACAACTCATCGTCGGCTTGCTTTAGAGAGTAAAGCTCCCGCTCTCGTACTTCCTCGTCGGCCAGATAATTTATCAGTTGCTCTACGCGTGCTAATCGCGTTCTGACTCTCTCCACACGCTCATTGCGTGTAAACAGGTTGTACTCGGTCTTCGCGGCTTCAATGAGGTAGTTACTAACTGACTCGCTAAATACGCCAGTATCAGCACAAACTAGATCCAGATAGGGAAACAAAAATGCGAGTTCAGCGTACATATATAAACCATACCCAGTAATTATAACACTGTCGACCGATTCCGAGAAATAATCCAGCCGATTATCGGCTTCAACAAAACCATGTTTCAAAAGGATATCCATATTTTTTATAAAGTCATCAAGCATGTTAAACGTCTCTGCAAAATAAGCTTTCATCTCTGCGACCGACAAATACGCAGCCGTGGCGCCTTCGACGTGTCTAGACAAGCGCTGCAGTATCCTGAGAGATGTAAAATGAGAACTGTGCCTGTTATATCGCAATTGGTAAATATTAGGGATGTCACTGAGAAGTTCATCATAGAAGTATCGTGTAGGAATCATCACGGGCTTAATGATCTGATGAATTTGAAAAGTCCACGTTCCGGCGTTCAGCATTTCTTCGACGTTTGTGTACCCAGAAAGCAGGAAACTTCTGAACAAGTCTAGTGAGAGCCGAATGTCGCCGTGCGCGCAAGCAGTCAAAAATCCGTTCAGCGGAGATCTTTCGCTAGAAAATTCCTTGTTTATTATATCTAAATATGTCGCGCAGTCCCTAACTAGTTCATCCTCCGTCTCGGGAACCAAGGTGGCTCTGCTGCTTGCGTGGTTCAGCAAACCCATCGTGTAACGAAGCCGCTTTCTAAACACCTCGGCGGGTTTAGGGGAGCTGATATGAAAGCCGGCATTCTGAAACGCGTCCAGCACGCCATGAATTTTTGAATTGTAAAATCGCTCTTCCCGCATGGATATCAACGCAATACACCCCAGATGCTCGGCGATCTGTTGAGCGGTCGTGAAGCAAAAATCCTGTATTGTTCCTGAATATTGATCAGTGTTATCGATCACAACTATAACTCCACGACCACGCGATGACCAATACTCACCCAGGCACCCGGCACAGTAATGCTTATCACTCTTCCAAGAATTGACCAGTTGGTTTAAAATCGTATTATAGGTGTCAGAAGCCCGATTTATTCCAGATAGATCCTGTCTACCCGCGATACTAAACCGATCTCTAAACAACGTTTCCAACAGTACATATCTATCAGAGCTTAATACCCTATCGGTATCAAGTTTATCGACTAGGCCGTCCCAAATTGCTCGCTTAATCTCGTCCATATTTTCGGGTATCTTTAGGAGGTCCAATATGACAACGGTGGCATGGTCGCGGAGCCATCGCGGAGGGCTGAAGTGCAAAAGACGCTTAATGAAGGTAGATTTTCCGGCTCCCTTTCCCCCGAAAAGAACGAGAACCTCGCCCTTCTTGCCGCGCTTGACTCCTTTCGTCAGGCGACCGCCTAGACGACCTCCTTTGCCAGTGTCCTCAAGTTGTTGCACTCCGTAGCTTGCGAAGTAAGGGGAAAGGGAGTCTTCAATTAAGGATTGTACGCCCTCAAGCGTCTGTTCGTAGTCTCTCTGAGAGACATAGCACCTATTCATGAAGTCAGGCTCATCGTCCGCGATAACGCCAAAATAATGATTTACAATCGGTCTTAGCGTCGACGCTAGGCGATTTGCCTTTATGGGGTGGGAATAAGATGGTATCCGGTCTTTAGCGTAGTATATACTTCTGTCCTGAGTAGAAATACTTGTTAGGAGAGAAAGTAGAGATAGATGATCTGTTATAGACCGGTACGATAAAGAATTGCGTGCTCGCACATAATCGTGCTCAAAGAAGTCAAGACTTCGTATGACGAATGCATTGAGGGAGGCCCACTTTTTATTACGCTCAAATATTTTGAAGAAAATCCACTCGTGGCCATTTGTGATGCTTGCAAATTCGCAGCCAATGTCCAAGCAGTAGCTACGAACTTGGGTCGCCGCCGATTTATGTTCGTGTCTGTCAAAAGCTTGCTAAGCGAAAGATATCCAAACGATCCATCGAAATCGGACTCCGGAAGCGTGAAGAATGTACCTTCGCGTTTTGCTTCAACGAGAATAATAGGTTCACCGGACGAGCGAGTTAAGACATAGTCGATATATCCAGAGGCAACGTATTCCTCGACATTAACCCGGTTCTTTGGCCATGACAGAAAGTCATGAAGGATAAAGTCGATAATACGGTGTCGAGTGTCGGCTTCATTCAGATCGCGAACGTCCAAAGTCGCTCGGATTGCTTTAAGGCTTTCCAGCGGGCTGGTTGAAGGGTTTTCTTCGAACACCATCGGTGCGACTCGCTTTTAAAAATTATACCACGGACCGTGGTGAAGTCTTTCATCGCTGCCTCCTCGGCAGCATCCAGCTTTTCTGCGCCGGTCCGAGTTGCAGAAAAATGAGGTTAAGCGCTTGAAAAGCTTGAGTTGCGCGCAGAATTACACCTGGCGTCGAGACCGTAGATCGTCGCACGATTCCCGCGGGTCGCCGCGCGCGGGCCCTGCTGTTGCGGCGGCCTGTCCGGGTTATATGGTTAGGCCGCTTCAGGGCTCGACTGACCCCTAGAGGCTGCGCCCTTTTTCGAAGTCCGCCTTGGAGCCGCCGGATGAAAGAGCCTCGAAAGACGCCGTCGCGCAAATCGCGCTCTGAGGCGGAAGAGAAGCTCGATGAGGAGCTGGAAGAATCTTTCCCCGCGAGCGATCCGCCGGCCAACACGCCGACGTCCGCGGGCAGCCCCGAACGGTCGCCGACGAAGCCTCCCAAAACGGACAAGCCGCCGCCGCGGGGCTGATCGGCGGCGGGCGCGTTTCGACGCGTTCGCGCGGTCTCGGGGTTAATCCGTTGGCCGGATAACGAATGCGCCGCTGCCGGCGCCAGCGGTCTCGTCGAGCTCGGTTACGGTCACGCTGTTGACGGTCGCGAATTTTTGGCCTTTGCGCATCTCGGCGACAAGCGCTTCGACGGCCGCGCGGGGCCCGCGAATCACCGCCTCGACCGCACCGTCGGTCCGGTTGCGCACCCAGCCGGTGACGCCCAAGTTCAGCGCCGCGCGGCGGGTGAACTCGCGATAGCCGACGCCCTGAACGGCGCCGTCGACCAAGACACGCCGGAGAATGGCGCCAGTGTCGGTCATTGTGCGTTATCATCTCCCTGGTCATTCGGCCCAAGCGTCGTGCGCGGGGCGGCAGAATGCGGAGGCGGAAATGACGCTCGAAGAGGTTTTCGACATCGCCAAGAGCAAGCGTTATCTCGTCGTGTCGACCGTGAACGAATCCGGAGCGCCGGAGGCGGCGCTGATGGGCTTCGCGTTGACGCAGGCAAAAGAGGTCGTGTTCGACACTCTGTCGACCAGCCGCAAGGCCGTCAATCTGGCGCGCAATCCTGCGACCGCGCTGGTAATCGGCTGGGACGATAACATTTCTCTCCAGATCGAGGGTGTAGCGCGCCGACCGGTCGGGGACGACTTGGCGAGCGCCAAGGCGGCCTATTTCGGCGAATGGCCGGACGGCCGCGCACGCGAGAACTGGCCCAATATCGCTTACATCGTCGTGCGGCCGAGGTGGATACGATACTCCAACTATTCCGGGGCTCCGGTGGTCGAGGAGTTCACGGTCTAAGCGCCCCGGATCGGCTGCGACTTGCGCCCATTGCCCCGACCGCTTCGGACGCTTATGTTCGGGTGCCCGTGCTTACGCTGATTGGTGTCGGCGAGTGAGCTCAAGGAGCCCCGATGATTTACGTCACTTTTCCCGATGGCGCTGAGCGCACGTATGACCCCGGCGTCTCCGGCCTCGAAATCGCCAAATCCATTTCGCCGTCTCTTTTAAAGCGCACTGTTGCGATGGTCCGCAATGGCGAGCTTGTCGATCTCGCTGATCCGATCGACCGCGACGCTACGCTCGAGTTCATAGCGCGCGAAGATCCCCGCGCGCTCGAGCTGATCCGCCACGATGCGGCGCATGTTCTCGCTGAAGCCGTGCAATCGCTGTGGCCGGGAACGCAGGTCACGATTGGCCCGGTGATCGAGAACGGCTTCTACTACGATTTCTTCCGCAACCAGCCGTTCACGCCCGAGGATTTCCCGGCGATCGAAAGGCGGATGCGCGAGATCATTGCCCGCGACAAGCCGTTCTTGAAGCGGTCCGTCTCGCGCGAGGAGGCGAAGAGCCTGTTCGAGCAGAAGGGCGAAGCTTTCAAGATCGAGTTGCTCGACGCCATTCCCTCCGATCAGGAGGTGAAGCTCTATAGCCAGGGCGAATGGACCGACCTGTGCCGCGGGCCTCACATGACCTCGACCGGCAAGGTGGGCGAAGCTTTCAAACTGATGAAGGTCGCCGGCGCCTATTGGCGCGGCGACTCGAACAAGCCGATGTTGTCGCGCATCTACGCAACCGCTTTCGCGAAGAAAGAAGAGCTCGACGCCTATCTGAAGCAACTCGAGGAGGCAGAGAAGCGGGATCATCGCAAGCTCGCCCGCGAGATGGACCTGTTTCATACCCAGGAGGAGGGACCAGGGTCGATCTTCTGGCACCCGAAAGGCTGGAGCTTATTCCAAACGCTGGTCGCCTATATGCGCCGGCGCCTCGCCGACGACTATCAGGAAGTCAACGCGCCGCAGGTCCTCGACAAGCACCTGTGGGAGATATCCGGGCATTGGGGCTGGTATCGCGAGAGCATGTTCATGTGCCGCCCGGCCGGCGACGAAGCCGAGACCGAGGATTTACGCGTCTATGCCCTCAAGCCCATGAACTGCCCGGGCCATGTGCAAATTTTCAAGCATGGCCTGCGCTCCTATCGCGAGCTGCCGCTGCGTTTTGCAGAATTCGGCGCGGTCAACCGCTACGAGCCGTCTGGAGCGCTGCATGGCCTCATGCGCGTGCGGTCTTTCACGCAGGATGATGCGCATATCTTCTGCACCGAGGAACAGATGGCCGAGGAGTGCCACAAGATCAATGAACTGATCTTGTCGGTCTACGGCCACTTCGGCTTCGACAAGATCGTGGTGAAACTGTCCACCCGTCCCGAAAAGCGCGTGGGAACCGACGCCATGTGGGATCACGCGGAGGCGGTGATGACCCGTGTGCTGGAAGAGATCCGGCTGCGCCACGGCAACATCGTCACAACGGCGCTCAACCCGGGCGAAGGCGCCTTTTACGGGCCGAAGTTCGAATATGTGCTGCGCGATGCGATCGGCCGGGATTGGCAGTGCGGCACGACGCAGGTCGATTTCAACCTGCCCGATCGGTTCGGCGCGTTCTATATTTCGGGCGACAGCGAAAAGACGACGCCGGTGATGATCCATCGCGCCATCTGCGGCTCGTTGGAGCGCTTCATAGGCATCCTGCTCGAACATCACGCTGGTCACTTGCCATTGTGGCTTGCTCCCGTTCAAATCGTGGTCTGCACCATCACCAGCGACGCCGACGACGCCGCGCTTCAGTTTGCCGCCGCGGCGAAGAAGCGGGGCCTGCGCGTAGAGACCGACGTGCGAAACGAAAAGATAAACTACAAAGTGCGCGAGCACTCGCTGGCGAAGGTGCCCGTCCTCGTCGCATTCGGGCGCAAGGAGGCAAGTGAAAACACTGTGTCCTTGCGTCGCCTCGGCTCCAATGCGCAGACGGCGATGGGTGCCGAGGAAGCGCTTGCTTCGCTGGCCAGTGAAGCTGTGCCTCCCGATCTCCGCGCCTAAGTCGCTGCTACGGTGGGTAGGGGCGGGCCCCCCACAAGGACGCGTCGACAGCGCGCCATTAACGAGTCCGTTTCGAGCGATTTCAACGGCTTGCGGTGCCATTAGCGAGCCATTGTAACTGCCCAGGGGGGTGAGTCGGATTTGTCACGGTGGGCAGGGATTTTTGGATTGTGTGGATTGGGGAGGAGTCAGGTTGGGCGGAATGTGATTGCCTTGGGGGATGATTCTGCCCTCCGAGGTCGCAGCCCTGATCGCGTCGCTCCAGCGGGAACTGGAAGTGTTGCGGGCTGAGAATGCGGAGCTTCGGCGCCGGCTGGGCCTTGACAGTTCGACGAGTTCGAAGCCGCCTTCGAGCGATGGTCTGCGGAAGAAGCCTTTGAGCCTTCGCGAGCCTTCGGGCCGGCCGAGCGGGGGCCAGAAAGGCCACAAGGGCGAGACCCTGCGCCAGAGGGCCAAACCCGACCGGATCGTGACGCACGCGGCGGCGGCTTGCCGTCATTGCGGCTCGGCCCTCAGCCTTGGCGAGGCGCGAGGCCTCGAGCGGCGCCAGGTGTTCGATCTGCCGGAGCGGCTGATCGAGGTCACCGAGCATCGGGGCCTGGTTTATGCCTGCGCCGGCTGCGGCGGAGCGACCCGGGGGCTTTTCCCGAAGGGGTGAGGAGACCCGTCCAATATGGCGGGCGCGTCCGCGCCGCCGCCGTCTATCTCCACGCGCAGCATTTGATTCCCGAGGCCCGCGCGGCCGAGGCGCTTGCCGACCTGATTGGCGCGGAAAGCCTTTGTGCGGCGAGCGTGGCGGAATGGACGCGGCGGGAAGCGGGGGCGTTGGCGCCCGTCACGAAGCGGATCGGCGCGCTCGTGTGCGCCGCGCGCGTGCGCTGCCTCGACGAGACCGGCCTGCGCATCGGCGGCAAAACGCAGTGGCTGCATACCGTCGCCACCGAAACCCTCACGCTCTACCGCGCTGGCGCCAAGCGCGGCGCGATGCCCGAAGGCCTCGAAGGGGGCGTCGTCGTCCACGACGGCTTCAAATCCTACGCCAAGCTCGGGACGGCGGCGCAGCCCCCTGTCCATGCGCTCTGCAACGCCCATCACTTGCGCGAACTCAAGGCGCTCATCCAGTTCGACAAGGAGCCTTGGGCCGGAGCCATGAACGATTGTCTCCGCGACGCCTGCAAGACGGTCGCAGAAGCCCGCGCAAACGGCAAAACCGCGCTCTCCCCTGCGGTGCTCGAAGCCTTCCACGCCCGCTACTGGGAGGCCCTGCGCCAAGGCCTCGCCTGGCATCGCAGCCTTCCCCGCCTCGAAAAAGGGGGCGCCAAAAGCGGCCGCACGAAACGCAGGGCCGGAGACAATCTGCTGCTTCGCCTGCATAGATTCAAAGACGACGTACTGCGCTTCCTCGTGGACTTCGAGGTTCCCTTCACCAACAATCTGGCCGAACAGGCGCTCCGGATGATGAAGGTGAAAATGAAAATCTCCGGCGGCTTCCGGACCCCCGAGGGCGCTCATGCTTTCGCAGCCCTCCGCTCCGTCATCGCAACCGCACGAAAACAGGGCCTGAACATCCTCAAAGCCCTCGCCGCCAACCCAACAGCCCTCGCCAACGCCATCTCACCCTGACCCACTCGGCTGGGCAGTTACGAGCCATTGCGACGCCCGAGCCGGGTGGGGAAGTTGAGTGAACCCCGCCCGGACCGCACGCCTCAAGGAGCCCGCAACGGGCCTCTCGATGGATGATCGGGCGCCGCCTGGAGCGTCCGCTTCGAGGACGTTCAGGACCGGCTTTAGCGACGCGCTCCGTCCACGGGAAGCGCCCGCTGATTTGGCAAGGCATTGTCGATCTTTCTTCGATCAAGCGCGCGCCCTGCCGCGATGCATTTGGCGCTCCTCGGAAACACAGAGCGATTTCAAAAGTTTAATCCATATCAGGCCTCCCCGACGTTCGCAGGCCCGAAGCGGCGGCGCGGCTTCGGGCACAGAGTTTGCGTCCTTCCGTTTTGCCACCAAAAGCTCCATCTTAGAGGGGTTAGGAGCAATCATGTCGTTTGACGCTGTGCCACCTCCGCGAGACGCGCTGCGCTTTCGTTTTCGGGGCGGGGAGGTGGATCTCCGCCGATTCTCTCCACGCGCGACCGTCCTCGACTGGCTGCGCGAGGAGATGGGGGCGACGGGAACGAAGGAAGGCTGCGCGGAAGGGGATTGCGGCGCATGCACGGTGGTGCTGGCGCGGCTTAAAGGCGGTCGGCTGACTTACGAGCCTTTCAACGCTTGCATTCTGCTCCTGGGCCAGCTCGACGGCTCGGAGCTCATCACGATCGAGGATCTCGCCTCAGGGGGCGAACTGCATCCGTTGCAGCGGGCGATGGTCGATGCCCACGCCTCGCAATGCGGCTTTTGCACGCCCGGCATCGTGATGAGTTTGTTCGCCGCCTACCATTCGGGCGCTCCGCAAACCTATTCGGGGCTCTGTGACCAGCTCGCGGGGAATCTCTGCCGATGCACCGGTTACCGTCCGATCCTTGCGGCGGCGCTGGAGGCGTGCGACGGCGCGCCAGTCGATCGTTTCGCGGCGAGGAAGCGCGAGCGCGCCGAGGCGCTGACAGCGCTCGCCGACCATAGCGACGTGTTCGTCGGCGACGAGACGGCCTTTTTTGCAGCCCCCGCGAGCCTCGATTCGCTGGCGGCGCTCTATGCACGCTTTCCCGATGCGACTCTCGTCGGTGGGGCGACGGATGTTGGGTTGTGGATCACCAAGCAATTGCGCGACCTGAAGCGCGTGATTTGGCTCGGCAGAATTGTGGGGCTGGACACGATCGGTGAGAGCGCCGAGGACGCCGCCCTTTTGATCGGAGCGCACGTTACACTGGAAGACGCCATGCCGCGGCTCGGCGCGATTCACGCCGACCTGGGTGAGTTGTTGCGTCGTTTCGGGTCGAAGCAGGTGCGGGTGAGCGGAACGGTCGGCGGAAACATCGCCAATGGTTCGCCGATCGGCGATCTCGCGCCAGCCTTGATCGCGCTCGGCGGCAGGGTGGTGCTGCGCAGGGGGGACGAGACGCGCGTCTTGCCGCTCGAAGACTTCTTCATCGCTTATGGCAAGCAGGATCGTGGACTCGGCGAGTTTGTTGTGGCGGTCGAGGCCCCGCAGCTTGCGGCGCATCAGTGCTATCGCGCCTTCAAAGTGTCCAAGCGTTTCGACGAGGACATTTCCGCCGTCATGCTGGCGGTGCGTTTGGACCTCGATGGACGGGAAATTGTCAGCGCGCGCGTCGCCTGCGGCGGAATGGCGGCAACGCCAAGGCGCGCTGAGAAAGCTGAGCGCGCGCTTGTAGGCGCCAGCCTCGACTCACCCGCGACGTGGCGCCATGCGCGTGAGGCGATCAACGAGGACTTCAGCCCGCTCACCGACATGCGCGCGACCGCCGCCTACCGTAAGACGGTCGCCGCCAACCTCCTTGAAAAGGCGCTCATCGAAATCTCCGGCGCGAAGGCGCCGACGCGGATTGGAATGCTCCATGCCGCCGAGTGAAGCCTCAATCGTCCTCGACGCGCCCACGACCACAGTGGTTCACAAGCCGTTGCCACATGATTCCGCGCGCCTGCATGTCCAGGGCGCGGCGACCTACATCGACGACATTGGCGAGCCCGCGGGCACACTGCATATCGCGATCGGCATGGCCAATAAGGCCTCCGGCAAATTGAAGAGCCTGGGCTTGGAGGCGGTCCGTGGCGCCTCTGGTGTCGTCGCTGTTCTGACTGCGGCGGATATTCCTGGCAAGAACGATATTGCGCCAGTCTTCGCCGATGAGCCCCTCTTCGTCGAACAAGACGTGATGTTCCACGGCCAGGCTTTGTTCGCGGTCGTCGCGCGCACGCGCGACCAAGCCCGCCGGGCGGCTGGGCTCGCGAAGATTGACATCGAGGCCGGAGCGCCGGCGGTCACGATCGCGGATGCGCTTGTCAGCGGCGCCCGAGTTCAAGGCGACTATTCGTTCGGCCGAGGCGACGCCGCGACCGTGATCGACAATGCCACGCACCGGCTGGATGGCCAGTTCTCGATTGGCGGGCAGGAGCATTTTTATCTCGAGGGCCAAGCGTCGTTCGCCTTTCCCGGCGAAGCGGACGACATGACCGTGCACGCTTCGACGCAGGACCCGACTGAGACCCAGCACATTGTGGCCCGCATCCTTGGAATTCCCGATGCTTTCGTCACGGTAGAGACGCGACGAATGGGTGGGGGCTTTGGCGGTAAGGAAAGCCAGGCCTGCGCTTGGGCGGCGATCGCTGCGCTTGCCGCGCGGCGGACGGGAAAACCGTGCAAGATCCGCCTCGATCGCGACGACGACTTCGCATTGACTGGCAAGCGTCACGATTTCCGCGCCGATTGGAGAGTGGGATATGACGACGGGGGCGTGGTCGGAGGTTACGAGGTGGCGCTCAACGCGCGCTGCGGCTGTTCCGCGGACCTTTCGCCTGGAGTCTGTGACCGCGCGATGTTTCACGCTGGCAACGGCTACTGGCTGCCCGAAGTCTCAATCCTTACCCGCCGCCTCAAGACCAACACCGTATCCAACACTGCCTTTCGCGGCTTCGGCGGTCCACAGGGCATGATCGCCATTGAGCGCGTGATGGATGCGATCGCTCGCGATTTGAGCCTTGATCCTCTCGACGTGCGCAAGGCCAACCTTCTGCGCGCGGGTTTCGACCGAACACCCTACGATCAAACAGTCGAGGACTATCAGACTCAGCGCGAGATCATCGAGGATCTTGAGGTCTCAAGCGCCTATCGCGCCCGGCGCGAGCGCATCACCGCCTTCAACGCGGAGAGTCCAATCATCAAGCGGGGCATTGCGCTGACGCCAGTGATGTTCGGGATCTCATTCACGCTGATCCCTCTCAATCAAGCCACCGCGCTGGTGCACGTCTATTCCGACGGCTCGATTCATCTCAACCACGGCGGCACCGAGATGGGCCAGGGCCTGTTCACCAAGGTCGCTCAAATCGTGGCCGAAGAGTTCGGCGTGCCGCTCCATTTCGTGCGCATAACCGCGACCAACACCGCCAAGGTTCCCAACGCGTCGCCAACAGCCGCTTCGTCCGGGACCGATCTTAACGGCATGGCGGCGCAAATCGCCGCTGGCGCCATCCGTGAAAGGATGACGGCCTTTGCCGCCGAGGCTTGGAACGTCGCGCCGAAGGCGGTTGAGTTCCGCGACGGACGGGCGTTCGCCGGCAACATCTCCATGAGCTTTGGCGAGCTTGCCAAAGCGTGCCGACTAGCGCGCGTGCAGCTGTCGCATTCCGGCTATTACAAGACGCCGGAAATCCATTGGGATCGTCTCAGGGCGAAAGGACGTCCGTTCCTCTACTTCGCTTACGGTGCCGCGTGCTCAGAGGTCGCTATCGACACGCTGACCGGCGAGATGCGGGTTATGCGCGCGGACCTGCTCCATGATGTCGGCTCATCGATCAATCCGGCGATCGATATGGGGCAGGTCGAAGGCGCTTTCATCCAGGGCATGGGCTGGCTGACGACCGAAGAGCTCGTATACGCCGACGATGGAAGGTTGCTCACCCACGCGCCCGCAACCTATAAGATCCCGGTAGCTTCCGACACACCGCCGATCTTCAATACCCGGCTCTACACTCGACCAAATCCTACCCCGAGCATCTACCGATCGAAGGCGGTGGGTGAGCCGCCGTTGATGCATGGAATTTCGGTCTATTCCGCGATTCTCGACGCGGTGCACGCGACCAATTCCAGAGGTCAGCCAAAGCTCGAAGCGCCATGCACGCCGGAATCGATCCTCAACGCGATCGCATCGCTGAATTGGGTGGGTTGAGAGGCCGCGATGAGAGCTTTCCGTCGTCTCGTCGAAGCGATTGAAGCTGAAGGCTCGGCGGCGCTGGTGACGCTTGCGCGAGTCGAGGGTTCCAGCCCGCGCGAAGCGGGCACGCGCATGGTGGTGCGGCCCTCGGGCGGCTTCCACGGCACGGTCGGGGGCGGGGCCCTTGAATTTGCCGCTCTCGAAGCGGCAAACGAGGCTCTGAGAAGAGGCCGCGGGCCCGCGCGGTGTCGTTCGCTTGCGCTGGGGCCCGAGCTTGGCCAGTGCTGCGGCGGCCGCGTCGAATGGCGCGTCGAGACGTTCGATAACCGCGATCTCGACGATCTTGCGCCATTGGCGATCGCCGAAGGCGGCGCCTCAGCGGCCCTCAGCGCGCGGCTGGGGCCTGACGGGCGAGTTCAGCGCACGCTCGGTTCGAGCGCGAGCGAGCGTAGGTTGGCGCGTCTCGCGGAAGAGAGCTGGACAGAGCCCCTCGGCGTGCTGGCGCGCGCAGTCTATCTGTTTGGCGCTGGGCACGTCGGGCGCGCATTGGCGCTCGCGCTCGCGCCGCTGCCTTTCGCGGTGCGCTGGGTGGATCCCAGGCGCGATGCTTTCCCGGCGCACGCGCCCGCGAACATGACGCTCATTCATGCGCCGGAACCTGCGGCCGAACTCGCCAGCGCGCCCGACTGCGCGCTCCTGGTGGTGATGACGCATTCGCATGCGCTTGATCTCGAAATCGTTGCTGAGGCGCTGCGGGTCGAGCGCTTCGGCTATGTCGGCCTCATCGGCTCGGCGACGAAACGGGCGCGGTTCTTGAGCCAGATGCGTGCGGCGGGCCTCACCGAAGTTCAGCTCGCGCGACTGGTCTGCCCGATTGGAGTGCCGGGCCTCGAATCCAAGGATCCAGCGGTGATCGCGGCCTCGACCGCCGCGCAGCTCCTAATGGTCAGCGAGAGGCTGGCGGCGGAGGAAGATCAGGCGCCGGGCGCAAGACGTCGGAGCGAGTCGCCCACTTCGGCGCTTTGAGCCTCGGGCTGCCGGCGCTGGACTCACGAAGCCCTCGCTCTTTCGGGCTGCCATTCCCTTCCGTCGCTCTACGAACGTCGCTTGCGCGCGACGCGCTCAATCTCGGCAGGCGCCTTGCGTTTCGATTTGGTTTCAACAAGCGCCGCAATGCGTGCCTGAACATCGCCGCCGTTTGACTTCAGCCGCTCGCCGATGCGACCGACTTCCTCATCCGAGAGTATGGCCGGACGACCCAGTGAAAGAGCGATTGCGTAGAGCCGGGCAAGCGTTTCGAGCTCCCGCGCGCGCACCATCGCCGCTTCCAGCGTTGGGCCGGTGGTTAATGCGCAATAGTTGCTGAGCAGAACCGCATGACTTTGGTCCAACGCTTCGAGCGTCAGGGCCGCCAGTTCCTTGGTGCCGGCGGGCGCATATCTGGCGCATCTGACGATCGGCGCGCCAAACAGCGCGATCATCGAATGCGCAGCCGGGATGGGCTTGCGCGCCATGGCGAGAGCCGTGGCGTAAGGCGATTGGAAACGCACAATTGCGCCGATATCGGGACGGGCTCGCACGATATCGAGATGAATGCGCCATTCGCCTGTTGGCTTCATCGGACCCTTCCAGGCGCCATATTCGCCGACTAAGGGCATGCGCGCGATCATCGCCGGCCGGAGGTCAGCAGTGTTCGCGCCGCTCGGCGTGATGAGCAGTGAATCTTTGAAGCGCGCCGAAATGTCGCCCACAAGGGCGCCCCCAAGTCCAGCGGCGACGACGGTTGCGCCATGTGCGATGATCGATTCGCGCACCGCCTTTTCAGTCGTGGCCATGTCCCCCGCTTTCGTTCAGCGTCAATCCGCGTTTCGGGTTCGCTTTTGAGAGAAGATCGCTCAGGAAATCAAGTTGCGAGCTGCTGGCTGGGGCCACGAAGCGGGTCTCGGTCCGACGGCGCGATCGGCTCTATCCTATCGCGTTTACGAGCCTCGCCAGCTTATAATGTGTCCGCCGTCTTGAAGCGTCGGCTCGCGCCTTTCAATCTGGAGAACAAGTGTCGCGACATCCATCCGCAAATTTGTTTGACCTCATCGCGGCGCGAGCGCCCCGTCCGGACAAGCTTGCTCTGGACACCGGGGACGCCGCCGCGCTGACCTACGGGGAGTTGTTCAAGCGCTCAGCGCGGGCGGCCAATGCGCTGGTCGCGGCCGGGGTCAGGCCAGGCGATCGGGTCGCGGTACAGCTGGAGAAGTCAGCTGACGTGATCGTCGTTACCCTCGCTTGCCTTCGGGCGGGCGCGGTGCTGCTGCCGCTGAACACGGCCTATACGCTCGCCGAGCTCGAATATTTCCTTGGCGACGCCGAACCTGCGCTCACCCTATGCCGTCCTGACCGGCTCGAAGCAATTCGTACCCTCGCGCGGCAGCTCAACTTGCGTTCGGTCGAGAGCCTCGGCGTCAAGGGCGATGGAACTTTCGCAGCGGCGATCGACGCCGCGCCGGCTGAGTTCGAAACCGCGCCACGGGCGAGCGACGACCTGGCCGCGATTCTCTATACCTCCGGCACCACGGGCCGCTCGAAAGGCGCGATGCTGACGCACGAGAATCTGGCGTCGAATGCGCTGACTCTGATCGACTATTGGCGCTTTGGCCCGGCCGACAGACTCATTCACGCGCTGCCTGTTTTTCATACACATGGTCTTTTCGTGGCGGTCAACGTCGCGCTGCTGTCTGGGGCGACAATGATCTTCATGGCCAGGTTCGATCCGGAAGCGGTGATCGCGGCGCTGCCGGAAGCGACGGCGATGATGGGGGTGCCGACTTTCTACACCCGCCTGCTCGACCAATCCGGCCTCGATATTGACCTCTGCGCGAATATGCGTCTCTTCGTCTCGGGCTCCGCGCCACTGCTCGCCGAGACGCATGCCGCCTGGCGGGAGCGCACTGGCTTCGCAATTCTCGAGCGCTACGGCATGACTGAGACCAACATGATCACATCGAACCCTTACGACGGCGAACGCCGACCGGGGGCGGTGGGTTTTGCGCTTCCAGGGGTCAGCGTGCGCATTGCCGACCTCGAGAGCGGCGCGCTGGCTCAGGCTAGCGAGATCGGCGTCATCGAGGTCAAGGGACCCAACGTCTTCGCTGGCTATTGGCGGATGCCGGAGAAGACGAAGCAGGAGTTTCGCGCTGACGGGTATTTCATCACCGGCGACTTGGCCCATGTTGACGACGATGGCTACATCCACATCGTCGGGCGGGCCAAGGATCTTGTGATTTCTGGCGGCTTCAATGTGTACCCGAAGGAGGTAGAAACCGAGATCGACACCATCGAGGGCGTGCTCGAGAGCGCTGTTTTCGGCGTCCCGCATGCTGATTTCGGCGAAGCGGTGACAGCGGCTGTCGTCGCACGTCCAGGCGCGACGCTGAGCGAAGCGGAAATTCTCTCGGCGCTCGGCGGCCGCCTGGCCAAATTCAAGGTGCCCAAACAGATCGTCCTCGTCGATTCTCTGCCGCGCAATGCGATGGGTAAGGTGCAGAAGGCGGCGCTGCGGGAAGCGTATAGGGACATCTATCGCCGCCTTTGAGAGTAGGGCGCGGCCGCGCGAGGGGGACACTCGCGCGAGAACGGACGTGGGCGGCGCGCCACCCTTGCCGTTGTTTCCCGTTGGCGCTTTTCCAAGCCCTTTTAAGCCCGTCGCTGTCATACCCGTCTTGGTGGGTATGACAGCGATATCAAGCTCCGAATTATCGCACGTTGGTCTAGCCTAGCTTCCCCGAGGCGTGCGCAAGAATCGTGTAAACCTTGCCAGTGTTGGACAACAGGTAGGCTCGCCACTGCGCGCCGTCGCGGTCGTTCTGACCGATCTTCGACAATAGGCGCTCGAACTCCTGCATATAGCGCGTTGTTGTCTCCCGGAACCGGGGGTCGGCGCGAAAGCGTCGCCGAAGCTCGTCGAACGCCTGTTGACCGGCCTCCGTGTAGAGGCGTCGCGACACAGCGCCCGTATCGCCGCGGCGCCACCGATCCCACATTTCGATCGCAGCTGCATTGTCGATGAGGCTGGAAATTTCCCGGCTCAGTGCCTCGAGTGTCTCGGCGCCTTTGGACGCGGTGTCATCCGGCTCGTCGCGGGAGGCAGCCGCGAGGAGGTTCGAGAGCCATCCGGGCTGCCCACGATCGGCGGCGGACGCCGGAGCCGAGGTTGCCGGCGCCGCAACCGGCCGGGGCGCGGCGGCGGACGACGGTGGCCACGGCTGTGTTTGAGGCCGCGCGAACGATGGGATCAGTTCTGACGCGCCAATCCGCCCTAATGTCGCGTTGTCGGTCTCAGGACCGCCAACCGCTTCAGCGACGGACGCGAGGATTTCGGATTGAGACGGGCCCTCGAGCTCACGCGTCTTCTCGAGCGCCCGCAGCAGCGGTTTCTCAAAACGCGCGCTTGCCACTGCGGTCGTCGCACTCGGTTCGACGACATCGTAAGTCGCCCCGGAGTCCGACACCAGCGCGGCCAGCTCCTTCAACGCGCGGATCTGATCAGAAACGACGCGCCTCATCGCGTCTGCGGTCTCGCTCGTCTCCTGCGGCAGATCAAGCACCCCGCGACGGAGCTCCTGCCGGGTCTGGTCGAGTTCGCGCTGAACCTGAGCCGCCATATCCTTCACTTCGGCAACCGATTGACGGAACCGGTCAGCGGCATGCTCAAGCGCGCCGGTCAGCTGCGCGTTGGTCTGTTCGAGGGTCGCCTGCAGCGTCTGAGCCGTTCGCTCGCGCTCTTTTGCCGCCGTGTCTCGAATGGTTTCAAACTGACCTGCGACCGCAATCGACGCGCCCCTTGTGGCGGCGGCGAGCGCGGCGCTGATCTCTTGGGCGCGAGCTTGCGACCGGGCGAAGCTGTCTTCGACGTTGGCCGCGAAGCGCCCGAGTGTCGCCTCAAAGGCCTCGCTGCGGCCCGATATATCGCTGATGAGCGCTTGGAGGCTGCTGCGACGGCGTTCGAGAGCGGTGTCGACCGACTGCTGCTGTTGTGCGAGATCTCGTCCGACAATTGCTAGAGCTTCCGCATGCTGGGCGAGTTGCCCGGCAAGAGCGCTCGCGTCGGACTGGGTTGTGGCTGAAAGGCGTCCGAGAGCGGTGACCTGCGATGATATGCCGCCGAGCGCATTTTGGAATTCCTCGACGCGCGTCGCCAGACCGCTTTGAACGGCCGCGAGCCGATCTCCCGCCGATCCAATCGCCTGATCGATGACGGCGCTGGTTTGACCAAGATTGTCGATCACGGATGTCAATTCGTGGCGCAACCGGTCGCCGGTCCCGGAGAGGGAGCCGACCGAGCTCTCAGCGCTGCGGGTTACGGTTTCGCTTAGCGAGACGCCGGACGCCTCCACCTGCTCGGTCAATCGCTTGAGCAATGCTTCGATCGTCTCGGCCGACCGGTGGGTAACGTCGGCGGCGACATTGCGCAGCGCTTCGCTCGAATCGGCGACCTCCGAACGCAACTGCCCCGTCAGCGCGCTCAACGCGCGCACCGGGTCCGCCGCGCTGCCGTTGACGGCGGCAATAAGCTCATCAGTACGCCGGGTCAGAAGCGTTGCAAGGCCTGCCATCTGCTGGTCGAGTGTATGCATTGCGCGCTCGCCGACCCCGACGAACCTCGCCGACACATCATCGCCCCGCTCACCGAGGGCGGTCACCAGATCGGCGCCCTTGCCCTCGATGACCGCGCGCAAGTCATCGACTTTTTCTCTGATCGCGTTGGCGACGGCGGCTCCTCGCGCCGACCAGATCGATTCGGCTTCCGACGCCGCTCTCGTCAGAACTTCGCTCATCGCCTGAATGCGAGCGACAAGGCGTTCATCGATGGTCTCGGTGTTTCGATTCGCCGCCTCCACCATGTCTGCGAGCCGCACGTCAATGATGCGCGTGCTTTGGTCCGCGGCATCGGCCAGTGCGGCCAGACGTGCGTCAAAGACTTGCACGCTTTGTTGTGTAACGTCGGCGACAACGGCTCTGTGAGAGTCGAACGCGGCGCCAATTGAGGCCCTGTGCAAGTCAAGCATCGCTATGACTTGCTGAGCGTGCTCGCCCACCTTGTCTCCCAGCTCGGCCCGGCTCGAGTCGAGGCGCCGGCTCAGGTCCTGCATCGGCGTGACGACTTGCTCCTTGAACTGATCGACGCTCACGCCGAGCGACCGCGAGACGTCTTCGACACGGCCGGTCAAGGTCGCATTGATGTCTCGGGCGACAGTCGATAGCGTTTGCGTCAGCTCTTCTGCGCGCCGTTGTAGCGCATCGCTGATTTCCGTGGATTTGGCGCTCATGCCTTGCGTGATTTCGCGACCGCCGTCTCCGAGCGCCTTGGCGGTCTCGAGCGTGGTGCGGGCGAGGGTCTCGGACAGCGCCCGGCCGCGTTGGGCAAGCGTGTCTTCGATCCGCGCCAGAAGACCTTCGAGCGTCGACGACACTTCGTGAAGTTTTGCTCCGCCGCGTTCCTCGACGGCTTGTAGCTGGCGGTCGAACAGGGCCGCTGCCTCTTCGTTTCGCTGGCCGAGCTTCTCGTCGATTGCGCCGCCGCGGTTGACAAGAGTTTCCTCGATGGCGGTAAGCTTAGCGCCGAGATCGGCCGCGAGAGCCGCCGACCGATCGCCAATTCGTCCGATGATCTCGCGGCCGCGCCCGTCCATCGCGCCCTCAAACCGCGCGAGCCCGTCTCCGAGGGAAGTGTCGACCCGGCGCAAGTGCGACGCCAAGGCGAGGTCGACCGCATTGTGATGCGTGGCGGAGGCAACCTCAAACTGCTCCAATCGTTCTGTGGACTTCGTGTCCAGCTGCTCCCTATGGTCGACGAAGCGCTTGTCGAACTCGTCGCGCCTGACCTGCATCATGACGTCGATCGCATCGAGATGTCCGGTGATCCGCGCGTTGAATTCGTCGGTGTGCGATCCCAAGCGATCGATGACGCTATGCCCGCTTTCGCCCACGAGACCATCAAGCGCCTGGAGATGCTCGCCCATCCGCTGCGTCTGCCGCGACACAGCCTCCACGAGTGTGACCGCTCGCTGGTTGACGATATGGTCGAAGGCCACAATCCGCTCGCTTAGCGCCTCATGGACGCTGCCCGCTCCGTTCGCCGCTGCGGCCGCGGCGTCGATGGCAAGCGACGCCAGGCGTTCGTTGATTTGCGCCAACTCAGAGCTCAGGGTGGCTATAGATTGAGAGGCCGACGCCTCGATCTGGGCCTGGGCGAGAGCCCCTTCGGCGGAGATCGCGCCGACAAGGCGGCGGGTCGAATCGTCGAACAGGTTCTCGAGCGCATCGTTCTGGTTGTTGACCGCGCCGCGCAACTGGCTCTCACGGGCGTCGAATTGTTCACCCCATCGTGCAGCCGCGGCGTCAAGGATCGCGGCCGCGTCTTCCGCGCGATCCCGGACCACAGCGCTCAGGCGTTCGCTTGACCCGGTGAGCCTGTCCTCGAGGACCTGGCCACGCACCACGACGATGTCGTGCAGACGGTCCGTCGCGTCGCCAAGACGCGCGACCAGACTGTCGCCGTGCACGACGATGGTGTCGGAGAGCCGCTCGCCGCCGCTTTGGAGGCGCTCGATCAGCGAATTCGACCGGTCGCTGAAGTCGCGGGCGAGTGTGTCGCTGGCGAGGCCCAGCTGACCCGCGACAAAGTCACCTTGGGCGCGGATCGCGGTGACGGCTTGCTCGCTGCTCGAGCTGATCCGGCTCACGATCTCGTCTGAATACGCGTCAACGGCGCTGCGGGCCGCCGCCGAGGTCTCGACAAGCCGCTCAGCGATCGAGTCGCCGTGGAAGCGGATCGCCTCGACGGCCTGTTGGCCGCTTGCACTGATGCGAGTGACGACCTCGTCCGAGTGCTCTGCAGCGGCGCTGCGCGTCGCGGCCGAAGTCTCGGCGAGTTGGTCGGCGATCGAGTCGCCATGGAAGCGGATCGCTTCGACGACCTGTTCCCCGCTTGCGCTCACGCGACCAACGAACTCGTCCGAAATCTCTGCAACCGCGCTGCGCGTCGCGGCTGAAGTTTCGGCAAGTCGATCGGCGATCGAGTCGCCGTGGAAGCGGATCGCCGCGGCGGCCTGTTCGCCGCTTGCGCTGACGCGAGCAACGACATCATCGGCATACTCGCCGACCGCGCTGCGCGTTGCCGCCGAAGTCTCGGCGAGTCGATCGGCGATCGAGCCGCCATGGAGGCGGATCGCTTCGACGGCCTGCTCGCCGCTCGCGCTGACGCGGGCAACGACGTCGTCGGCGTATTCGCCGACGGCGTTGCGCGCCGCCGCCGAAGTTCCGGCGAGTTGCTCGGCGATCGAATCGCCATGGACACGAATCGCTTCGGCGGCCTGCTCGCCACTCGCGCTGACGCGGGCGACGACGTCGTCGGCGTATTCGCCAACGGCGCTGCGCGCCGCGGCCGAAGTCTCGGCGAGCCGATCGGCGACCGAATCGCCATGGACACGAATCGCTTCGGCGGCTTGCTCGCCGCTTGCGCTGATGCGAGCGGCGATCTCGTCCGAGACCCCCGCGGCGGCGCTGCGCGCTGCCGCCGAAGTCTCGGCAAGTCGATCGGCGATTGAGTCGCCATGGAAGCGAATCGCCGCGACGGCCTGTTCGCCGCTTGCGCTGACGCGGGCGACGACGTCGTCCGTATATCCGGCGACGACGCCGCGCGTCGCCTCGGAAGCGTACGCGAGCTGGTCGGCGACCGAATCGCCCTGTGCGCGGATCGCGTCCACGGTTTGCGCCCCGCTTGCGCTGACGCGCCCGACAACCTCGTCCGCGTAAGCGGCGACAGCGGCGCTCATCGCGGCCGACGCGCCAGCAAGTTGAGCCGCGACCGACTCGCCATGCGCGTTGACGGCCTCGGTTGCCTCGGAGAGGCGCGCGGCGACGGTATCGCCATGGACTCTGAGCGTCTGCGCGGCTTCGCCGCTGCTGGCGGAAACACGGCTTACGACGGTGTCCGCATGGGCGGTGACGGCCTCGCTCGTAGAAGCGGCGGCCTCGGAGAGGCGAACAGCGACTGAGTCGCCATGGGAGCGAATGGCGTCGAGGACCTCGCTGCTGCTGGCGTGAATACGGCCAACGACGTCGTCGGTGTGGGCGCCAAAGGCAGCCGACAGCCCCAGTGACGCGACAGCGAGTTGATCCGCGATCTGGTCTCCGTGTCCCTTGATCGCGTCGACGGCGCGCGCGCTGCTGCCGCTGATGCGTCCGACCACATCGTCGGCATGGGCCCCCACGGCGCTCCGTGCGAATTCGGCTGCGTCCGCCAGACGCGTCGCCACCCGGTCGCCGTGGGCCTCGATCGCCTCGACCGCTGAATTTTGAGAAGTCTGAATGCGTTCGATCAGATTGTCGCTCCGTTCGCCTAAGCGAGACAGCAGGCTGTCGCCGACCGCCTTAAGACGGTTGTCGACTTCTCCAACTCGCGACACGATCTCGCCGGCAGCCTTTTGGCTCGTGTTGGCGAGGCGGTCTGCGAGGCTTTCGCCGACCGCCTCGATCGATACGCTCATTCGCGCGCCTTCCGCGACAATGCGCTCGAGCGTCGCGGAGCCTGTCCGGTCCATCGCGACAGTGATCTCGTCCGACGCCGCGCCGAGAGACGCGGTGATTTTTTGGCCGGTTTCAGTGAGTCGCTCGCTCAGATTGCCACCCGCGGCGACGAGATCCTGAGCGACGCTGTCGTGAGCTGTGGCTATGGCGTCGCGAACCCGCGTTCCGCTGGTCACGATGGACTCGCGCTGATCGGCCATTTCTGCGATCAGCAGGCGGATCTTGCGCTCATTGTCGGAGTAGGAGCGCTCGAGCGTCGACACCTCGGATCGTACGCGGGTCTCGAGCTCCGCGGCGCGCGCCAGAGCGCGTTCCACCCCATCGCCCATCGACGTGAGTTCGCGACGGATGGCTTGAGACAGATTCGTCACATGCTCGCCGGCCATTGTCTCGGGTTCGGCTAGACGCACCGCGACCTGAGAAATCGCGCGCGCCGACTGTCGCAACTCGCGCAGCCGTCGCGATAGCGCAGCGAAGGCGAACATGAAGATGATTGGCCCCAGAGCCGCCAACAAAAATAACGGGGTCTCCGGTCGCAGCAGCATCTCGAGCGGCCGCCTCGGCACCGAGGGCCACACCGAGACATAGCCGTAGAGCGCACAGATCGCCGCCCACAGAAGTGAAGCAACCAAGGCGAGTATGAACGGCGTCCGGCTCGCCGGGCGCGCATTCATCGCCTGCAGGATCGCGCCGACGTTCTCACGATCATCATTTGCCGGCGTCGCCGCGGGGATCACCGGCTTCGGTTCGTTCTCCGGCACGAATGGCGAAGCCGGACCCGCGCGAAGGAGCGTTGGCGCGTCGCCAGCGAGTTGGGTCGGCTTAAGAACCGGTGTTGCGCCCGTCGGCTTCGCTGGAACGAGCTGTGGCGTGAGGGCATTGGTGTCCGCGAAGGCGGCGACCTCGTCGTCGTCGGTCAGATTCAAGGCGCTTTCAATCGCCGACATCGCCGCCGAAACCGGATCCGTCGCCGAATTTTGTTTTACCATTGCCGTCCGCCTCACTCCATCGGCGCCGATCGTTATATGACCGACACGCGCGCCAAGCGTTTCCCCGGGCTCGCCGCGGCCGAACCAAACGCTGAATTAACCACGTTGCAGTCTACCGCCGAGCCTCATAGATGAAAACCACGCCGCACGGGCAACTTGCAAACGTCGTTAACGCTTCAGTTACCATGTTTTTCCATAGTGTTCAGTGATTACGGCGGCGCCTTAGGCCGCGGCTTCCAGGTGGACGGACCTGCGCGCTATGCTCGAGAGCTCGACCAGCGACCTCGATCCGCCTCTTGATCTCGTTCACTTGGCCCGCCAATGCCTCGGCGACCACGAGCTCGAGGCGGAGCTGCTTCAATTATTCCGGCTGCAAGCTCCGGCGTTGACGGCGCGGCTGTCCGGCTCGCCTCCCTTATCTTTAGACGCAAAGGCAAAAATCGCTCACACGCTGCGGGGCTCGGCCCTTGCCGTAGGCGCGGGGCGCGTCGCCGGCGCGGCTTGGCGCATCGAGGAATTGGCTTCGGCTGGCGGCGATCAAAGCTCGGCGGAGGCGCGTGCGATCGCCGCGCTTCACTCTGCAGTGAGCGAGGCTCTCACGGAAATCGACCGACTTCGGGATTAGTCGTTCGGACCGCGACATCAATGCGTTTTCGGCCCCTGGCCCGCGAATCACGCCAACCGCACGCGAGCCGCCCAAATGCCCTTTCGGCGTCGCCCTGCTTGCTCTATGTAGGCGCGCTCTGTATAGGCGGCGCTCGCCGGCCAAATTCACGCGCCCTCTAGGCGTGACGCAGTATTCCAAGGAATAACTCTGTTCAATGGCGAAGATCACTTTCATTGACGCGGCCGGACAGTCGCGCTCGGTCGAGGCTCAAGTCGGCGCGACGGTCATGGAAACGGCGCTTCGCAATTCCATTCCGGGCATCGAGGCCGAATGTGGGGGCGCTTGCGCTTGCGCGACTTGCCACGTCTACGTCGCCCCGGAATGGACGGAAGCGACGGGCAAAGCCTCCCAAATGGAAGAGGACATGCTCGATTTCGCATTCGAGGTGCGCCCCAACTCCAGGCTTTCCTGTCAGATCAAGGTCACCGAGGCGTTGGACGGCCTCACAGTGACCACCCCCCCGAAACAAGGATAAGAACAGGAATCTGAATGACCGAAGTGCTATCGACCGACGTCGCGATCATCGGCGCCGGGCCAATTGGCCTGTTTGCGGTATTCGAACTCGGCCTGCTCGACATCAAGGCGCAGCTTATCGACATTCTGCCGAAAGCGGGCGGCCAATGCGCCGAACTCTATCCGGAAAAGCCGATCTACGACATTCCAGGTTTTCCGGTGATCAACGGACAAGAGCTTGTCGACAATCTGATGAAGCAGATCGAGCCGTTCGGTCCAAAGTTTCACCTTGCCGAGATGGTCGAGCGGATGGAGGTTCTAGGCACGCCTGAACTGCCCCTGTTTCGCATCGGCACCGACAACGAAAAGGCGATCGAAGCCAAGTCCGTTTTCATCGCGGCGGGTGGGGGATCGTTCCAGCCGAAGAGGCCGCCGATCCCGGGGCTCGACGCCTACGAAAACCAAAGCGTCTTCTATTCCGTGCGCAAAATGGACCATTTCAAGGGGAGGCGCGTGGTGATCGTCGGCGGGGGGATTCGGCGCTCGACTGGGCGCTGAACCTGCACCCGGTCGCGGACCGAATCACGTTGGTTCACCGCCGGGACGCGTTCCGCGCGGCGCCCCATTCAGTCAACGCCATGCGCGAGCTTGTCAATTCGGGCGACATGGAATTCGTGCTGGGGCAGGTAACAGGCGTCAAGGGCGAGAACGGCCAGCTCTCAGCGCTGACGATCCGTCGCGAGAACGGCGAGACTTACGACCATGCCTGTGACGACATGCTCCCCTTCTTCGGGCTCACCATGAAGCTCGGGCCGATCGCCAGCTGGGGGATCAATCTCAACGAGAATCTGATCCCCGTCGACACGGCGAAATTCGAAACAAGCGTTCCGGGCATTTTCGCCATCGGCGACATCAATACCTATCCCGGCAAGCTGAAGCTGATCCTGTCGGGTTTCCATGAGGCCACGCTCGCCGCCCAGCGCGCGCATCATTATGTCTATCCGGACAAGAAACTGACCTTCCAGTATACGACGTCGTCGACCAGCCTGCAGCGCAAGCTGGGCGTGATCTGAGCCAATCCAGCGCCGGACCCGACGTCTCGTCGGTCACCGGCGCTCGGCCCGGGCGACTGGGGGTTAGAAGTTCACGTTCGTCCGCAGGCCGACCACGAACTCGTTCTTTATTCGCTGTGTGGGTTCGTCCGGGTTCGCGATCCCTAGACCCGGATTAATGAAATACTGGACGTCCGGCTGAATTTGCCACGAGGGCAGGACCTGAATCTGGTAGGTCGCCTCGAGAAAGGTCTCGCTGCCGCGAATGGGCGTATAGACCGAAGGCTGGAAGAATTGCATTTGCCGGTCGAAACTGGAGGCGCCGCTGCTGGCCCAGGCGGTCCCCATTTCGACCCCGAAACTATCGCTATCGCGCCCCGGCAGCGGGGCTTTCAGGGCCAGGCCAGCGTTGATGCTGGCGCTGACGAGATTGCGATCCGGGTACGGCGTGAACATCGGCCGGACGAAGACATTCAGGCTGCGACCGGTGTCGTCCTTCGAGCTCCAGATCATCTGATCCGCGACCCCATAGAGCGAAAAATTGCCATGGCGGCCGGCCGGGGTCCCGTTGCTCAAGGGACTGGCGAGAGGCAGGCCAATGGTATCGGTTTGCAGGTCGTCGAACTTATAGCTGTCGTACCAGGCGCCGAGCTTATAAGTGCCAGGCAGCGGACCATCGGCGTTCGCCTTCCCCTGCGCGCCCGCGCCGAACGCGTATTGCAGTTCGGCGATTGCAAACGTCCCGGTGTCGAGCGGGAAGCTCACGCCGTTGGGATTGCTCGTCGCCGCGTTGGGCGAGTCCCGAGGGATCGGGCTTCCGTTGAAGACGCCTCCGAGCACGGTGACGCTGTCGCTCACTTGCACTCGTCCGCGAACACCTAAGCCCGCCAGCGGATAGGCCGGGCCGCCGCTGGGCAAATCTGCTGCCGGCAGCGCCGGAAACCCGGAGACGCCGTTAACGAAAAGGGAGTTGGCGCTCGGGCTGATAATGAATTCTTCGTCAAGGCTCTGCTCGCCGATCTTGATGTCGAATTTGTCGCCGAATTTCTGCTGATACCATAGCTCCCATAGTCGAATCCCGACCGGGGCCTCGATGTCGCTCAGGGTCTGCACGACCATGAGATTGTTTGCGCTCAGGTTTCCGCCCCAATATTGGAGGCCGCTCACATTCAGGGTGCCGCCCTTGAGACCGAATGCCTTTTCAGTGTCCATTTGCAGCGTCACGGTGGTGAGGCCGTCCGTTTCAAAACCCTGTTTGACGCCGCCCGAGAGGTTGCCGAACGTCTCGACGTTTTCGAGTATCGTGAGCTGAATGCCATCCTTGTCCAGAGCGGGCCTGATGCCCCCCATGCCGCCAAGCAGGTTCTGGCCTTTCAAGTCCAGGAAGCCCCAAGGTCCTGGCGCCGTCGCTATGCTCGGCGGCGCAGAGGCGTCCGCGCGGAACTGCGACGCGGCGAGTTGGGGCAAGGCGAAGGGGGGAGGACTAGGCAGGCTCGAAGGATCCGGAGCTACGCCCCCGGGGGAAGCCGAAGTCGATTGAGCCGGAGCCGGCCCGGGGCTTGATGGAGGGATCGAGTTGGCAACGGCGGCGCTGGCAAGTACGGCAAGCGAAAGCGTGAAGCCGCTCCTGAGCGTGCCCCGTCCGCGGCGAGAGACTGAACGATGAAGGGGGCGCAACCCTAACTCCAAGCCACTTGCCGGCGATCGTCAAAGACTTCGACCCCGCACGCGTCGCGATGTCAATCGATAGCGCCGCAAGATAGAACGGTTCCAAAACCGTTGGATGACAGCGGGTTAGCGGGGAATTTTCAGGTGGCTGGAGGCGCGACCTTTTGGAAAGAAGGTCTAACGGCCTCTAAGCGCTTAGCGACTGCAGCCCCCGGCGCGGATGTGCAATTCTGCGCGCGCCGAAGCGATTTCAAAGGCTTAGGCTTCTTTTTCTGCAACTCGAGTGAGCAGGCGCCTCACTTTCATGATTTATGTAATTTGTTAGCGTCAATATGCAAATATTTGATATAGATCAATTAATAGCGCTTGGGTAGAGATGCGATTGAGCCCCGTTATTGCGAGCCCGCGCCAAAAAGGCGAATAACCGAATGCACGCTTTGGAACGGGGACGACGCGGCCTCGCGCCAGTTAGGAATGGCGCCTCTCACCCTGACTCCTTGCACTATGGGAGGATGGCTTGAGGATCGGTTGCTCTAAGTCTTGGATCTCGAGCGTCGCTTTGAAAACGGATGCGATACAGTGACAGGCCTGATCCAGCTGATCTACTGGTCCAAACCGTTTGGCTTTGATGAGGCGGCCCTGAGCGGAATCCTCCTCATTGCCCGCCGGAACTATCCGCGAGACGCGATCACCGGCGCGCTCATCTGTCGGCAGGACCTCTATCTTCAGCTTCTCGAAGGTCCCCAAGCCGCCGTGGAAGCGCGCTACGGCAGCATCGCCCTCGACCCTCGTCACGTTGACGTCGTCAAACGCGCCTCGCGCCCGGTGTTTGAGCGCCCGTTCCCGAACTGGGCCATGCGCGATGACCCCGCGCGCTCATGGATGTGGACCGCCAGGGAGATCAATCAAGGCGCCCTGGACGACGAGGTCCCCACGAATTCATCTTGGTCTTCAATCGTCTGGCAGCCGAGATCGATTGAGCTTCATCGCCCTGGAACAAATTTAGGCAACCGACCGTTGTTCGGGCGTCAACATTCGCGCCAGCGCAGCATGAGGAGGGTACTTTGGGCCGTGGAATTTTGCTTTGGCTTCTTGGCGTTCCGATCCCGATCATCATCTTACTCGCGCTTTTCTACCACTGAGACGTTCTTATCCGCACGACCTCTCTACCCCACAGAACTTTACCATCGGCACGAGCGTGATCGGGCTAAGGCTCGGGCGTTTTTCGTGTGAGCGCGAGGTTTGAACGAAATGACCCAGGCGACAGTAGCGGGCCGTGCGCCCTTATCGAGAGTGACCGCAGTCGATACGGCGATTGACACGGTATCCGGCGTATCGTGGGCGGCTGTTTTCGCGGGCGCGTTTGTCGCCGCGGCGTTTTCCTTGGCGCTGGTGGCGCTTGGCGCGGGCATTGGCTTGATCTCGGTTTCCCCGTGGTCGAGCAACAATCCCTCGGTGACCACATTCACCGTGCTTGCGGCGGCGTGGTTCATCGCTGTGCAACTGTTCGCGTCCGGAGTTGGCGGCTATATCGCGGGGCGACTGCGAACCCGCTGGGCGGGCGTGCACACGGATGAGGTCTTTTTCCGCGATACGGCGCATGGCCTCCTCGTTTGGGCGGTCGGCGCGGTGATCGCCGCCGCGCTGCTTGCTTCGGCCGCAAGTTCGGCCGTCAGCGGGGCCGCGAAACTCGCGGGCGCGGCGACGGAAGCCGTTGGCTCAGCCACCGGGCAAGCGGCCGGCAACGCGGCTTCGGCAATGGGCGATCCAACGGCCTATTTCTCCGACATGCTTTGGCGCAGCGATAAGCCCGCTCAGGGTGATCAGGCCGCTTCCACAGCGGAGGCCGGCCGCATCATGTCGCGCGCTGTGTATAACGGCGATCTCCCCGCTGGCGACAAAACCTATCTGGCTCAACTCGTCTCGGCCAGGACCGGGTTGAGCCAGCCGGACGCCGAGAAGCGCGTCGCCGACGTTTTCGGCCAGGCGCAGAAAGCCAAGCAGCAGGCCGCGGACAAGGCCAAAGAGGCCGCTGACGCAGCTCGCAAAACCGGAGTTGGCGTCGCGCTCTGGGCCTTCATCTCACTCCTGGTCGGCGCTTTCTCGGCCAGCTACATGGCCACTGTCGGCGGACGGCAGCGGGACGAAGCGCCCCTGTTCGATTAGGCAGCGACGCGCCGCCGCCGGTCGCGCGATCTCCGTTTGGAAACATAAAAAGGGCGTCCTCACGGACGCCCTTTAGTTTGTGACTTAAGCCGCTTAGCTCTGGACGCCCTTGACGTACCAGTCCATCACCAGAAGGTCTTTGTCGTCCATCTTCTGCCCCTTGGCGACGCGGTCCTTGCCGGTCTGATCCGCAATTGGGCCGGTGAACACCTCGTAGGTTCCCGCCTTCGTGTCAGCGATGACCTTATCCGCTGCCGCGCGGACGTTCTCCGGGACGGCCTTGCTGTAAGGGGCCATGGCCAACAGCCCTTCCTTCATGCCCCACCAGACGTCGTCCGACTTCCACGAGCCGTCGAGGACGGCCTTGGCGCGCTCGATGTAATAGGGGCCCCAGAGGTCGAGGCTCGCCGTGAGATGCGCTTTGGGCGCGAAGCGCGACATGTCGGCGCCGTAGCCAAACCCATAAATCTTGCGCTTCTCGCAGACCTGCAACACCGCCGGAGAATCGACGTGCTGGGCGATAACGTCGCAGCCGAGATTGACGAGCGTCTCCGCCGCGGCTGCTTCTTTGGCGGGATCGAACCAGGTGTCGATCATGACGAGCTTGGTGGTGATCTTCGGGTTGATCGCCTGGGCGGCGAGGGTGAATGCGTTCACGCCCATGACGACTTCCGGAATCTTGAACGAGCCGACATAGCCGATCACGCCGCTCTTCGACATCATCCCCGCGATCGTACCGGTGACCGCCCGTCCCTGATAGAAACGGGAATTGTAAGTCCCCACGTTGTCGGCGCGCTTGTAGCCGGTACAGTGCTCCCACTTGACGTTCGGGAACTGCTTGGCGGCTTCGATCGTCTGATCCATGTAGCCATAGGAGGTGGTGAAGATGAGCTTGTTGCCTTGCTCGGCGAGATCCTTCATCACCGGGATCGCACTGGCGTCCTCCTTGACGTTTTCGACGTAGCTGGTGACGACCTGACCTTTCAGAGCCGCGTCCAGCGCCTTGCGGCCCTGTTCATGCGACCATGTCCAGCCGTAGTCTCCGATCGCGCCGAGATAGACGAAGCCGACCTTGAGCGGCTCGGCGGCAAACGCGCTGCGGGTGAAGGCGGGGAGCGTCAACCCCGCGGCGGCCGTCTTCATGAGATTTCGTCGGGTAATCATGCTCATTGTCTTCTCCCTGGTGAATTCATGTCCGCGCTCAGGCGTTGGGTAGGAACGGCCGGCCGAGGCAGGCCGGGGCTTCGCTTCCGGCGACCTCGCGGGCTGAGATGACAGCAAGCGCGACGACAGCCGCGATATAGGGCATCGCCGCCCAGAACTGGGACGGCAGGAATGAGAAGCCGGACGCCTTGGCGTAAAGCTCGAGCGTCATCAGGACGCCGAAAAAGTACGCACCCCCCAGCAGTCGGCCGGCTCGCCAGCCGGAAAACACCACGAGCGCGAGCGCGATCCAGCCGCGCCCCGCGGTCATCTGCTCGGCCCACATCGGCGTGATGACCATCGAGAAATAGGCGCCTCCGATGCCGGCCAGCGCGCCGCCGAAGGCGATCGCCGCGTAACGGATCGTGATCACCGGATAGCCGATCGAATGGGCGGACAGGTCGTTCTCGCCGACCGCACGCAAGATCAGCCCGGCCCGGGTGCGGTTCAGGAACCAGCCGACGGCCAAGACCATGAGAAGCGCGAAATAGACGAGCGGGCTATAGCCGAACACGACCCGCCAGAGCGGATCGCTTGCGAGTGAATCGGGAAAGACGGAATCGAAAGACGGCACGATCATGCCGACATAGCCCGCGCCAATGAGCGAAGAGATCCCTATGCCGAAGATGGCGAGCGCAAGCCCCGTCGCGACCTGGTTGGAGCCGAGTGTCAGCACCAGCACCGCAAACAACATGGACGAGGCTGCGCCCGCGAGCGCCGCGGCGACGACGCCGAACCACGGCGCCCAATCGCCGAGATCGGGACCATAGTTGAAGGTGACGGCGAAGCCGGTTACCGCCCCAATCAGCATCATGCCCTCGATGCCGAGATTGAGCACGCCGCTCTTCTCAACCACCAGTTCGCCGGTTGCGGCGAGCAGGATCGGCGTCGTCACGCCGACCACGGTGATGAGGGCGTCGATGAAGAAACCGATATTCACGCGACAGCCTCCGCGGGCGCGGTGCGCGGTGCGTCGCGAAGGATCCGCACGCGGTATCGGACCAGGATGTCGCTGGCGAGAATGAAGAACAGCATCATCGCCTGGAAGATGCCGGCGGTCGCGCTGGGCACGTGCACCACCGTCTGCGCTACCTGACCGCCGACATAGGTCACTGCAAGGATGAGCCCGGCCAGAAAGACGCCGATCGGATGCAGGCGCCCCAGGAACGAGACGATGATCGCCGTGAAGCCGTAGCCGGAAGGAAAGCCCAGATTGATCTGCCCGAGCTGACTCGAGGCCTCGAGAATGCCAGCTAAGCCCGCCATCCCGCCGCTGATCATGAGCGTCGACCAGACGGTTCGCGAGGCGTCAAAGCCGCCGTAGCGTGCGGCATTGGGCGCGGCGCCAACCGTGCGGACCGAAAAGCCGTAAACCGAGCGCGTCATGAGCACCCAGAACACGAGCGTCAACAGAATGCCGACGACAAGGCCCGGCGGAATGTCGGTTCCGGCAATGGCGTGCGGCAGGAGCTGAGCCGGCGTGAACGGGGGGGTCTGCGGGAAATTATGGCCATTTGGATCTTTCCACGGGCCGCTGACAAGATAGTTCAGCACCTGCAGCGCGACATAGACCAGCATCAGTGTGGAGAGCACCTCGGACACCCGGTAGCGCGTCTTCAAGAACGCCGGGATCGCCGCCCAGGCCATCCCGCCCGCAATCCCCGCCACAACCATCAGCGGGAGGACCCAGAAACCCTGTGCGTTGGGCAGGGCGAAGGCCACGCCTGCGCCCGCCAGCGCGCCGATGATGTACTGCCCCTCGGCGCCGATGTTCCAGATCTTGGCCTGGTTCCCGAGCGATAAGCCGAGCGCGATGATGATGAGCGGGGCCGCCTTGGTCATGACGTCCTGCCATTTGTAGGAGGCGACTACGGGCGTGATGAAGGTCTCGTAAATCGCGCGTGGGCCATCGAAGCCGAGCAACTGAAAGATGATCGCGCCGAGCAACATGGTCAGAAGCACGGAAGCGATCGGCGTCGCGATCTGCATGAAACGGCTCGGCGTCAGCCGCTTTTCAAGCCTGATGCGCATGCAGAGCCTCTGTCATTTCGACCGTCGCCGTCGGGTCCCCGTGCACGCCGCCCATGAGCAGACCAATCTCCTCGATCGAAACCTCGCCCACCTTCATCGGCGCCGATAGCCGGCCGAGATTGATGACGGCGATCGTGTCGCAGAGCGTGAGCAATTCGTCGAGGTCCTGCGAGATGACAATGACCGCCGAGCCACGCGCCGCGAGATCGACGATCGCTTGGTGAATGGCGGCCGCTGCGCCCGCGTCCACGCCCCAGGTCGGCTGGCAGACGACGAGCGCCTCAGGCCTCTGCAGGATCTCGCGGCCCATGATGAACTTCTGCAGGTTTCCGCCAGAGAGGGAGTCGGCGAGGGCGCCCGGACCCGTCGCCTTCACCGTGTACGCGCCGATCACTTCGGCGGCGTAGTGGGTCGCCTTGCCGGGATCAATGAGGCCGTAGCGTACCATCTCCATGCGGTCGCGACCGGTCAGTGCGCCATTGTCGGTGAGCGAGAACTCGCCGACCGCCGCGTGGCCGTTGCGCTCCTCCGGGACCGAGCATAGACCCAAGGTGCGCCGCTCGGTGACGCCGAGCCGCCCGACCTGCCGACCCGCGAGCGTGACCGCCTCAGGCGTCGGCGCGTGCGTCTCGCCGCTCATCGCGCTCATCAGCTCGTTCTGCCCGTTTCCGGCGACGCCGGCGACGCCGAAGATCTCGCCGGCCTTCACGTTGAGCGCGATGTCCTTGAGCGCGACGCCGAACTCGCTTGGCTTTGGCATGGTCAAGCCTTGCGCCGAAAGCTTGGGCGGTCCGAAGCCGCGGCTCATCGGCTTGGCGATTTCCTTGAGGTTGGCGCCGATCATCGTCTCAGCCATCGAGCGCGAGGTTTCGCGCTTCGGGTCGCAATGCGCGACCACCTTGCCGCCGCGCAGGATCGTGGCTGTGTCGCAGAGCGCCACGATCTCGTGCAGCTTGTGGGAGATGTAGAGGATCGAGCAGCCGCTCGCCGCCAGTTTTCGCAAAGTCTCGAACAATTGCTCGACTTCCTGCGGCGTCAGCACGGAGGTCGGCTCGTCCATGATCAAGAGCCGTGGGTTGAGGAGGAGCGCGCGCACGATCTCGATCCGTTGGCGTTCGCCGACGCTCAGCGTCGAGACGACGCGGCGAGGATCGAGCTTGAGGTGGTAGGCCTCGAGCACTCGATTGAACTCCGCCAGGAGTTCGCGCGAGGAGAGGCGCGAAGTCGAGGCCGAGCGCGATGTTTTCGAGCACCGTCATCGCCTCGAACAGCGAGAAGTGCTGGAACACCATGCCGATACCAAGGCGCCGAGCCGCACGCGGATTGGAGATGCGGGTGGGTGAGCCGTCAAAGATAATCTCGCCCTCGTCGGGCGCGAGGATGCCGTAGATCATCTTGACCAGGGTCGATTTTCCCGCGCCGTTTTCGCCGAGGAGAGCGTGAACCTCGCCGGGCTTGACGTTCAGATTGACATTGTCATTCGCGCGGACGCCAGGAAAGGACTTGCTGACGCCGGCGAGTTTCAAGCGCAGGGGAGCTTCGACATTCACCTCGACTTCACCCCGCTCCCGCGCCCGTAGGCCGCTCGACCGCTTGCGTCGCAAAAACCGCGCCGCGCACGACCCCTTCTGGCGAGGAGGGCTTAGGAGACGCCATGATTTCCTCCCGCGTGCTTGAATCGAACGCCGCAGTTTTGGGCAACCGTAGCGAGCGCTGCCGAAGTGTCAAATGAACCGGGGGCAACGATCTCGTGGAGTAAGCCTGTCGCGCGGGGCGCGGGTCTTTCGTGCTAGGGTTTTGGAAGCCGTCCGCGGAGCCGCCCTCATGACCGCCCCATCCCCTCGCCCCTACGACGAGGCGCTGTTGCGCCGTGCCTTCGACGTCGCCAGCCGGTCGCGCGCCGTAGGCGATCATCCGTTTGGGTCCGTGCTCGCCGACGGAGAGGGCCGGGCGCTCATGGACCAGGGTAACGGATACACGAGCGAGGGTGGTGACCGCACGGCGCATGCCGAGAGGCTCCTCGCCTCACGCGCCGCGCGCGCCTACGATCTTAAGTTCCTGGCGCGCTGCACGCTCTACACATCCGCCGAACCCTGCGCGATGTGCGCGGGCGCGATCTATTGGGCGGGAATCGGCCGCGTCGTCTACGGCCAGACGGAAAAGGCGCTGAAGGCCCAGACCGGCGCGCACGAGGAGAATCCGACCCTCGATTTGCCCTGCGCCGTCGTCTTCGCCACTGGTCAACGGCCAACCGAAATTGTGGGTCCGCTGCTTGCGGACGAAGCGGCGCAGTTGCAGGCGGATTTCTGGAAGGCGAACGGATAGGCGGCCTTGCAGGCCGGCGGCGCCGTGTTTTGGCCGTTCATATTGATCAAGAATGAGAAAAGAACCCCAATTTTACTTCACAATTTTCCTCTAGGCTGTCGTTTCGAAAGTCTGTTAGGAAAGCCCTGTAAGATGGCGTCTGCACCGTCTGTTGAAGCGGCGACCGTAAGGCCACCCGTGCGGGCGGCCTAGACCATCCATCCAGTCCATTGAGCAAAAGTCGTTTGGGCTTGCCCCGCGTCGAAGGATAGCCATGTCGACAGTTCCCCTCAGGAGAAACTTCGTTTTCAACCTGATCTATCCCATGATGCGGCTGGCGGTCGCGATCGTGACCGTTCCCATTTACATCCATCACGTCGGCGACGCCCGTTACGGCGTCATTTCGATTGTCTGGATTCTTCTTGGGTATTTCGGCTTTCTGGATCTGGGTCTTTCGCGTGCGTCGACCAATGCTCTGTCGAAGTTGCGGGACGCTCCCCAACCAGACCGAGCGCGCGTGCTGCTGACAACGATAACGCTCAATTTTTGCTTCGGCCTGGTCGGATCGCTCCTACTCTATTTCGTTGGCGGCTATCTGTTTGAGCACGTGCTCTCTATTCCCGACGCCTTGAAACCCGAGGTCGAAGGCGCGCTTCCGTGGATCGCCTGCCTTTTTCCGATGGCGCTGGTGTCCGGGGCGGCCATGGGCGCGCTGGAAAGCCGCGAGCGTTTCCTTACCGCGAACTTGTTCCAGATGTTTTCAATGGTCCTCAGCCAGGTCGCTCCGGTGATCATGGCGGTGATCGTGAGCCCGTCGCTAAATATCGTCATTCCCTCCGTCGCGATCGCGCAGGGCCTCAGCATCCTGATTCAGCTTGCTTATGTCTATCGCCTGGAGGGGCCGATTTCTCTCAAGGCGTTCGACCGGGCCGAGGCTCGGAAGTTGTTGGGCTATGGCGGATGGGTCACTGTTTCGTCATTAATTTCCCCTCTTCTCGTCTCGGCCGATCAATTCCTTATCGGGTCTCTGATCGGCGTTGCCGGGGTCGCCCATTACGCCGTTCCCATGAACCTTGTCGTGCGGTCGCAGACCGTCCCGGCAGCCTTGGCCCGCACCTTTTTTCCGCGCATGTCCGTTTTGTCGGGGGACGCCGCCCGCGAGCTCGGGGCGCGGGCGCTTCAGTCCCTCGGATATGGTTACGCGGCCATCTGCGCGCCCGCGATTGTCATTTCGCCAGTCTTTTTTCGATACTGGATCGGACACGATTTCGCGCTGATTGCGGCGCCGGTCGCGCAAATCCTTTTCATCGGCGCGTGGATCAATGGCCTGGCTTTTGTGAGCTTCACCCTTATCCAGGGCCAAGGACGTCCGGATTTGACCGGAAAACTGCACTTCGTCGAGGTATTGCCGTTCCTCGGAATCCTGTGGCTTCTCACGTCGACATTAGGCATCAACGGCGCCGCGATCGCGTGGAGTTTGCGGTGCGCGGTCGACGCGTTGGCGATGTTCTGGGCGGCTGGAATGTCGAGGCGAGTTATAATCGCTGCGATTGCGCGCCCGACGGCGCTGCTCTTCGCCAGCGAGGCTGTCTCCCAGTTTGTCGGGATGAACCTCATCCTGGCGCTTGCGGTCGCCGCGCTGATCGGTCTTGTGGCGGCTTGGATGGCCTACGCTTATTGCGAGGATTGGCGGCGGCTCGCTGCGCCACAACTTCGCGGTGCGCGCGGTCTTTGGGAAGCTTTTATCCGGCGCGCCGGACCGGCGCCATCCGCTTAGAGCACGCCCTAGCGGCGCTTCAGCGGGAGCTGGCGGGGCGGGACCGGTGAATGCTCTTATAAGCCTAAAACCGATAGTTAAGATGGGAACACCGCAGGAGCGCGACCGAAAGCACTCGCTTGTACACCCCAAGAGATTGTGGCTAATTGTCTGCACGACAAAGACGCAGCGACCCATAATGCCAAGGATGTGAGGACCCCCGGGTGACGAAGTCCGTCAGTCAATGGAAAATCTGAATGAATGTCGCAAGATCGCTAGCCATTCACTTTGTCCACGCCGGAGTTCCGGGCGTTGTTGCGTTCATCACTTATCGGCTGCTCAGGTTTCCAAAGGAAATCTCCGTCGGGTCGGCGAACGTTCCGGACGTTCGTCTACGAATGGGAACGAGCGACCTGAGGGTTTTTCGGGAGATCGAAAAAGGCGAATACGCGTTCGGCCTGCCGTTCCGCCCTAAGATGATCGTCGATGTGGGGGCCAATATCGGGATCACATCCATTTTTTTCGCGACCCGGTATCCCGAGGCAAAGGTGATCGCGATCGAGGCGGAGAAATCGAACTTCGACATTCTGGAGCGCAACGCCCGGGCCTATCCTTCGATCGTCCCCGTGCATGCGGCACTGTGGAATCATGACGGCGTGATCGTCATCTCCCAGCCGGGCGCAGCCACGGGGGCAGCCGGAAACTGGGCCTTCGTCGCGCGCGACGAGGGCGAGGGTGATCGCGTCCGCGCCGTCACTTTCGCGACCCTAATGAAAGAGCTGAACATTCCGGCGTTCGACCTTGTGAAAATCGACATCGAGGGCGCGGAACAGGAAGTATTCGAGGATGTCGGCTGGCTGAATGGCGTTAAGGCGCTGATGATCGAGCTGCATGATCGCTACCGGCCCGGCTGCACGGCGGCCGTGGAGCCTGCGCTGGCGGAATTCGATCGGACCGCGAAGGGATACACGTCGCTGTATTTGCGTAAGGAGCTCGTGGCGGGCGCTTCCTGACGCGCGCAATTGGGGTCATCGTGGAATCTTCACCAAATCGGACGAATTTCGTTGCGCAATTCAGTCGCCCAATCGAATTAAATGGCAACAGGTCTTTTATGACCGCCTTAGCGTACAATTTGGGGAAAATTCTCTCCCGACCCCATGACCCCAAGTTCTATCCGGCGGAAGCGAATTAAATGGACGCATGAGATCGATCCGGCACTACAAGGAAGGGCTGCCGCTGTAGTGGCCGCTGACCGCGGTAAGGTCGGTTTGACTGGCGACTAAAGTGACACGATCGGCGACGAGACGTGTCCGCCGAGGCGCGAAGGGATGTCGCCAAACGGCCGGAATAGACGACGCCTACCGCCCCTACGAAGGCTGCCCAGATTCGGAAGAATGCCTAGCGTGGGTGTCGTACCATCCAGGGATTCCTCGGTTGAGAGCGATACTGAGACCTTTGCGAACAACTTTCAGGGGAAAAAATCTCTGAGCAAGTCCGTAGTCTTCACCCCACACACGATACATTGCGAATACTCTCTTATACTGGTCCACGACCTCATCGATCGTTTTCCATTGCGGTTTCAAATCCTTCCCGAACAATCCGGAAGCTCCTTTCTGAAAAACGTGGTCTATTACAACACCTTCCCGAGGTGGCCGGGGAACCGTTTGCCTATGCACCGTGGCCTGCTGAACGGCCTGAAAGGAGGTGTATCCAAGTTGGCGGAGCGTTTTAAGTTCGTCCGAAACCTTCTCGAAATCGATTTTATCGGACTCAATCGATACAAAGGCTGGCCGCCCTTCAATGTTCAGCAACGCCCGAAGACAGACCATATCCATCCCTTCAATGTCGACCTTAAGATAATAAGGAACGCCGTACTTTACCAGGCAGTCAAGGAAATTTACTCTCGGTACCTGAATGAGCACACTATTGGCGCCAAATGTAGAGTTTCGCTCAGCAAAATTAGAAGAAGTCGTTCCCCAGACAGTGCTAGCCATGTTCTTGTAGAACTGGACGGTTTCGGCTGAGTATGATGGGTCAACAATCGCCCCTTCAACGATAGTAACATCGCCACTCAAGAGCGGCTCAGCAAACTTCTTTCGGCAAGCTCTCGCCAGATCTCAGGGCTGTTCAGTTCTTTAACCTTTGAGGGTCGATTTGGGATTCCCGAGGGCGGAAATGTCTGAATCTATACGCGACAACCCGAATCGGAGGTTGTCAGATGCAGGCGTCGCTGCTGAAGATTTTGCGCTCGATCCCGGACCGCCGACGGCGGGAAGGCCTGCGGTTCGATCTGGCGACGGTCCTGCTCTATTCGATCTTGGGCATGGTCGCCGGGGCCAATTCCTACCGGCAAATGCATGAATTCATTCGTATTCACCTTCAGCGCTTGAACGAAGCCTTCGGCCTTCGGTTGCCCTATTCGCCCTCCTATACCGGTTTGCGGGCGATCCTCCAGGGCGTCGATCCGACCGCGTTGGAGGCAGCGTTTCGGCAGCATGCGTCCTCGATGGAGGCTGCGCCTTCGTCGGACGGCCTGACCGCCATCGCCGTCGACGGCAAGACGCTGCGCGGCAGTTTCGACGCATTCAGCGACCGCAAGGCCACCCACATGTTGTCGGCGTTGCGGCAGGCCGACCAGATCGTGCTCGGCCATCTGATGGTCGACGAGAAGAGCAACGAGATTCCGGCTGCGCCGGAGCTGATCGAGGCGCTGGGGCTGAAAGACTGTCTGTTCACGCTCGACGCCGAGCACGCCCAAAAAAAACATTCGAGCGCGTGATCGCGTCGGGCAATCACCTGCTGACCCAGGTCAAGGACAACCAACCGAGCCTACGCCGCAAGCTCAAGCTGGGAACGGCGGGCCGTAAACCGACCGGGTCGGCCAAGAGCGAGACCTCAGGTCGCAATCGCTGGGAAACCCGCGAACTTGCGGCGTTTCCGGCCAAGGCGTGGTTCCGCCATACGCCGTGGGACGGCCTCATCAAGACCGTGCTTCGGCTCGAGCGCACGGTCTGCAAGCGCGACTCCAAGACCGGACTTTGCAAGCAAACATGCGAGACCGTCTTCTGGATTTCCTCGGCTTCCAGCCAAACGCCCGCGCGCTGGAACGAATGGATCCGCGCTCATTGGCGCATAGAGAACGGCAGCCACTACGTGCGCGACGCCGCTTTCGCCGAAGACGCTTCGCGCATCCGAAAGAACCCCGACATCGTCGCGCGCTTGCGATCGTTCGCTTACAACCTGATCCGGGCAGAAGGGGGCTCCAACATCCGCAACGCACGTTGGCGTGCCGCCCTCGATATCAATCTAATCCTCGAAATGCCCCACTTACATTGAGAACTGAACAGCCCTGCGCCAGATCTGGATCAGCTTCGAACGCGATCACTCGAAACCCTTTCTTCAGATAATATTCTGTATCCTCTCCATAACACATGCCGACGTCATAAACCAAGTCTCGCACGTAACCAGCAGCCATTCGTATCTCCAACAACGACAAATCAGGATGTGTCTTGACTAAGAACGCGCTTTTGTGCAGTGCGTCAAGAGCACCGAGGGCGCGCTTGGAGGACGGCTCGTCTTCATTTTCGGCGCGCTCGGGCAGTTCGAGCGCGACCTGACCGCGAACGAACCCCTAAATCGCCCGAATCGCGGCTCCATGAAGGCTCGGGTTGACGCGTCCAACGCCTGGCCCGGCGCTCGCAACACCCGGTGGACGCTCGGAGGCGCGTCGGCCACTCGCGCAACAACACCTGCTTCGGTCGTCCTCCGCACGGTTGGATGCGTACGCCCTCGATTTCCCTCCCGACACGTCGGGCAAGTGCTCCCGCACGCTCATTGGCGCGGCGCTGCAATCTTCGCATGCACTTCAGTCGAGACGCGCTCGGCTGGCATACGCGCTACCTGGTCAGCAACACGATCGACGTCCTGCTCAAGCGGATCGTTGGCCTGCCGACAACAAGTTTCGCCTGTATTGTGCCTGGGAGTGGCGTTCCAGCGAGTGGGGGGGTGACGGATGAGGTCGATATGGCCGGTCAGATGGAAATAGGGGGATCCGCGGCCTGCCCCGCTGTGGTAGGAAAGACGACCCGGTGTAGCGAAGAGAGGCATCCGGGCGCGGCTTGCGGAGCTCCCAGGGCGTCCATAAAGCTGGGGTGCGGCGCGGCCGCCCGAGCTTGACCTTTGGGGGAGGGTTCCCCGTAATCGCCGTGCTCGACTGGCGCCTGAACGAGGGTTGCTGATGGATACCACACCGAATTCGGCAACGCCGAACGCTTCGGGGAGCCCCGTGATGACCTTCGGCATTCCGCTGGTCAGCAAGCGGGTCGCGCGGGATTGGGCGAGCGTCGAGAGGATGCTTTCAACGACGCTGGCGTCCGCGTTCAATCAGGCGGACGTCGCGGTTCAGGTGATCATCGCCTGCCACGAGCCCCCGGACATCCCCGAGGTCGACGACGAGCGCGTGACCATCGTGCAGGCCGACTTCGACATCCCGCGCTTTCGCTGGGAGATGCAGATCGACCAGATGCGCAAGATGGAGGTCACGGGCGCGGAGCTCCGGGCCCGTGGCGGAGGTTGGATGTTCTTCGTCGACGCCGACGATTTCGTGTCGAGGGACCTCGCCAAAACGATTCTGGCCAGCGACGCCAAGGCCATTGTGGTCCGGCACGGCTACCGGCTGGACGCCCTCAACAACCGCTATCAGTACCTTTCCAAACTCTGGGGCAAGTGCGGCTCGTGCGCGGCCGTGAACTGGACCGTGGATGAGTTGCCGGAGAAGCCGCTGTCCGATAACCCGCAGATCTTTCGTGACTATTGCGATACACGCCATTTCTCGCTCCATCAGTTTTTCCAGGCCCAAGGCTGGCGATGGAAATTCCTTGATGCGCCGCTGGTCACCTATGTCATCAACCACGGCTCCAATCAGTCTCTCGCCAACACGAAGACGACCTTGAAATGGAGACTCTACTTCATGCTCCAGCAGTGGAAGGCGTGGACCCCCGTGCTCGATGACGAGTTCGGGGTGACTCAGGAGCAGCGCGCTCAGGGCGTCTACACCGGCCCGAACGTGTTCAGCACGGAACTGCGGCACTAGAGCTTAGCTAGTGTCCATCCATGAACGCGAAATCCCGTTGCCGCTCAGGTTGCCGATTATACGGGTGATGGGCTGGGAGTCGCTCGTCGCTCCTAATCATTATTCGGAACGCATCAAAGTTCGAGTGATCTAGGAAATGGTAGCTCTAGCTAGGGTAGCGGCCAACGTCTGGAGATGATGCGACCACACACCAGTCATGGCGGAACGCCGCGACGAGCAACCGATCAAGAAACCGCTTCGACGCGGGACTGACGGCTGGGAGGATCAAATATTTGATCCGGGTCAAATTTTGCCCTGACCGTTTCAAACTCGTCCCATTCTGGATATACCCTTCGCAAATATTCGATATCCTGGCGCTTGTGTAACTTGCCCCAATGCGGCCGCCCGCCCAGGCCCATCATGACATCTTCGAAGAGATCGAAGACCGTGAGCTTAACAGCCTCGTCCACGAACCAGTATGTGTTGAAGAGAACCGCATCTTGGCCCGAGTTCGGTCCAAGATAGGATTGCTCGGAAGCTTTGAGAAACTTCATTTCCACAACTCGCCCCGGATTCAGTTTCGCGAAATCCGACGTCCGTAGTCGCTCGATTGCGAGCGGCGCTTGCGAGGCGCCGACAGAATATTGCATCGTCACTCCGACTTCGGGCGCCCTCTCGCCTTTAACGCTCTTCGCGGCCCGCTTCAGCGCAGGGTGGAGGTTCGCGATCCGACGTAAGGCGGCCTTCGCGCGGGGAACGCGCGACAATTTCAAGTTCTGGTCGCCCCAGTATGGCCCGTTCCCCACCACGTAGGGTCGAAATCCTTTTTGCTGCTCGACGCTAGACTCCAGGCATTTGAGAACAACGAGATCCGCGCCAAGACTCCAATGTCCCCAAATGTGCTCATACCGCTCCGCCAGGTCAGGCATCCGAGCGAGGAAATCATCGATGGTCATCGAAAGTTCTTCGAATCGGACCCATGGCATTGCGATCGCCTGAAGCTCGACTTCGACGATGATCCCAAGCCACCCAACCGCAACGTTCGCCGCACGCCTCTCTTCCCGCGTGCTGGTCGAATCGATTGTCTTCACTTCGCCGGACTTAAGAACTACAGTCAAGGACTGCACGAAATCCGAAATCGTGCCCCACCGGGGACTCGTGCCATGTGTGGCCGTCGCCACGGCTGCTCCGATCGAGCATTCGGTCAGGAAAGGCAACGACGGTAGCGAAAGACCGGATCCGGCGAGAAAGCGCGTCAGGTCGCCGATGCGGACGCCTGCCTCCACGACCACTTTGTTCGTGCCCGGATCTAATCTTCGGACGCGATTGAGCCCGCCCAGCCGAACGGCGACATCATCAACAATGATTTCCGGGCCCTGGGAATATCCGTTGCCAAACGCTCTTACCTTCTGGCCGGAACGACCCGCCGCGACAATAGCGTTGCTGACATCCTCGACGCTGGCGCACTCGACAACCGTCCGCGGCCGAAAGGAGAGGAAGTCGCCATGGGCCTTCAGGGTCTGTGTGCGGCCCTGAACCAAGGGAGCGAGAGTCAATGGAGGAAGCGTGGCCGGCTTCACTGGCCGCTTGAGCCGGCTCAATTCGAGCATGGCCTCGAGCACGGCGACGTCCCGAAGGGCCTGCGCCGGAGAACTCATTAAGGGCGCGACTTGCTGGACGGCTTCGATGCAGTGAGAAAGGGTCTCATAAACACCGCCCTGCAAGAAGAGATCGTCCATGACCGGAACAAAACGCTTTCGGCCGCCGGTCTGGACACGTATCCAGTTGTGACGAAAATCACGCCGGCTGAAGCGATTAAAACCGGCGAGCAGCGTCCCTTTCGACCCGGTCAATCTCAGGCCCTGGTCTCCTGCCGAATAGGGCGCGGCGAAAGTCAGGCGGTAGGACCCTTCGGCGCCGCTGGCGAAGGACAGGATCGCCGTGACGCTGTCCGCAGGAGCCAGATAGGGATCGCGCTGACTGACTGACGCGCTGACGTCCTCGACCTCGCCTACGATCTTGCGCAGCAATGCGATAAAATGAACGCCGGAATAGAGGATGTGCTTCCCCGCATATCCCGGGGATTCCCGCGATCGCGGATTGTCTGTCTTTTGGAACGAGAGATAAGTAAAATCAGCGAAGCGGATCTCGCCCAGCGCGCCGCTTGCGACGATATCCTCAATCATCCGGGTGGTCTTCTTGAAGCGCCAATTCTCGGAGACCGCCCAGACGACCGGTCTTTCGAGCCGGGCGTGATACTCCATCATCTCTATGCCAGTCGCTACCGACAGCGAGCATGGTTCTTCGCTGATCACATGCTTTCCGGCGGATAGAAAAAGCTTGATTGCGCCCGGCATGATGTCGATTGGCAGCGTCAGGTCTACAAGATCGACGTCCGGATCTTCCGCGACTTCTTCAAGCGACAGGTAATGCTTGAGGTCCTGGCGCGCGTACGGGCCGCTCGCCTGCTTGGCGGAGGCCTCGGATCGACTGCAAAGCCCAACGAGTTTTATGCGGCCCTCTTTTTCAAGTCGCCTCAGGGCCGGAATGTGAGCGACGTAAGCGAACCGACTGCAACCCACGAGGACTACGCGGACAGGTGTCGGCATGGAGAACCTCAAAGATCGCAGCGGGGAGGAAAGGTCGGGGGAACATACAACACCCGTGCCACGGCGGGGAGCACAATTCGCCCGCGTCGCCATTGCGCCGATCGGAGAGGCAGAGCGGCTGATGTCCTGGGTATTAGTCCCTATTGACGAGGCGGGCGCCGCAGCGCGATTACAATCAGGCTGTACGTAGAGGAATTGGGCTCGCAGAAGAAATAGCGGAGCGTTACTTCATAGCATTCCTAGTAGACCATAAGTTTACATCTTCAACATCTCGATCAGTGACCATCCGCCGCCGCCGCCAAGGCCTCGTCGCGGGGAGAAATTCAATGTCTCTGAGCCACGCAAGATTTGTGATTCCACTGTCGCTGCTTGGTTGTCTGCCCGCCATGCCGGCGGCGGCGCTTCTGCCTGCGGTTTATTCCTTCAGCACGGGCAATCCTGACGGGTTGATGGCGACGGCCTCCCGGCCGGACAGCAATGGAAATTTTGAGATCGAGACCGGGGACGATTTCATTCTCACGACGACCACCTCGATCACCGGCGCGACCTTCACCGGCCTGCTCACCGGCGATGGCAACGTCCGCAACGTGCGGGTCGAAATCTACCGCGTGTTTCCCGATGACTCGAGCGATCCCCCCTCGGGGCATGTGCCGACGCGGGCAAATTCGCCCTCGGATGTCGCATTTGCGGAGCTCGACAGTGCGACGGGTGGCCTGAGCGTAATGACCAGTCTGCTGAACCCCAGCTTCACCGCCGCGAACTCGGTGCAGCCAAGAGGCATCAATCCATCCCCGAACCAGTTCACTGGCGGCGATGGTCCCATCACAGGCCAGGAAGTGGAGTTCGATCTGAGCTTCACCCGCGGTTTGCTCCTCCCCGCCAACCATTACTTCTTCGTGCCACAGGTCGAGGTCACGGACGCCGACGGCGGTTTCTTCTGGCTATCGGCCCCGAAGCCGATCACTGGCGGCGCCGGGCCTTTCATTGGGGACCTGCAGAGTTGGACTCGCGATGAATTCCTGGATCCCGACTGGCTGCGCGTCGGCACGGACATCACCAACCAGGGGCCGTTCAACGCGGCTTTCTCCCTCGAGGGCCGCACGGTTCCCGAGCCTTCGACCTGGGCTATGATGCTGCTCGGCTTCGCCGGCCTTGGTTTCGCCGCCCATCGGCGCGGGAGGAAGGAGTCGCCTCGCCAGCGCATGAGCCGCCCCGAGACGGCATAAGCCGCTCGCTTATCCCTCTTCCAGCGCCTCGGCCGCTATAGCCAGAAGCTTCGCCATCTCCGGATCGAGGCGTCTGGCGAGTTCGCCATGCGCCCGCTTCCAGTCGGCGAGCCCCGCCTCGAGGCTCTGCGCGCCTTTTTCCGTAAGCCATACGGCGCGGCGGCGCGCGTCCCTGTCGCCCGCTCCCATCTCAACCAGCCCGGCGGCTTCGAGCACTTGCAAATTGCGCGATAGCGTCGACTGGTCGAGGCTGGTGCGCTGTGCGAGTTCGCTCAACGCATAGTCGCGCGCCGCCGCGATCTGAGCCATCAGACCGAACTGGGCGAGGCTCAGCCCCCCATCCTGCATGCGCCGGTTGAGAAAGCCTGTGATACGGCGCGCCGCCAGCCGCGCGTTCCACCCGGCGCAGCCGTCCACCGCCGCACGCGCGTCGGCGGCTAGCGTCTTGTGCAGCGGTTGCTTCGGTGTCGGCATCAATGTATGCAGGTACATTATTTGTATCTACATGGATAGGAGAAAGGCGATGCTGACCACCGCGTCGCGCGCTTACGGTGTCGCTGATCCGGCCGAAGCCGGGCTTATGACCGGAAGAGAGTTTCTTCAGGCGATCCTCGACGGCCAACTGCCAGCGCCGCCGATCGCCAAGACGCTGTCGTTCTGGCTGACCGAAATCGGCGACGGCCTTGCCGTGTTCGAGGGCGACGCCGGGCCGCACCTTTTGAACCCGCTCGGGATCGTGCACGGCGGCTGGGCGCTGACCCTCATCGACAGCGCGGCGGGCTGCGCCGCCCACACGCTGCTGCCAGCTGGCGCCAGCTATGCGACAATTGAGACCAAGGCCAATTTCTCCCGACCAATCGCCCAGGATACAGGACGCGTCCGCGCCGAAGGGCGTGCAATTGGCCGCGGGCGGCGCATCATCTCCTGCGAGGCGCGGGTTGTTGACGCCAGGGGCCGCCTTCTTGCGCATGGGACCTCGACGCTCATGGTGCTCGAGAACGTCGGCTCGCCTGCCAAACCTGCGCCGGAGGCAGCTTAGCGGGGGCGGCGGCGGCGCCCTGAGCAAGTCGGCGTAGCCCCTCAAAGCGCCACGGCGTGGAGGCGGTCTGTTGTCCCATGTGGCGTCATGCTGACCCGCGCTCGTGCGCAATGACAGGATCCTCCACCGCGACTTGCGCGTGCACGAGAAAATCATTCCCGCTGTCGGCGTCGTGTTCTAAGAACGCGAGGCCCCAACGGGCGTCGCTTTTTGACCTGAGCGCTGATGCGCGCATTGCAACCGGAGGACATCCGAGATGAGGATCTTGACCTGCATCGCTGCGCTCGGCGCGGCTCTGCTTATGACCCATTCGGCCTTCGCCGCCTCGGCGGTCGTCAAGGCTTGCAGGGCGGACATCAAGTCGCAGTGCGGCGATGAGATGAAATCCGGCGGCAGCGCGCTCAAGGATTGCATGAAGACCCATTTCTCCGATCTGTCGGAGGACTGTCAGGTGGCGATCATTCGCGCGGCTGCGGTCGGCAAGGCCTGCAGGGCTGACGAAAAAAAGCTCTGCGCCGACGTCAAACGGGGCAAAGGGAGCTTGGCGCGGTGCATGAAGTCGCACGCGGCCGACCTTAGCGACGGCTGCAAAGAGGCGCTGGCCAAAACTGGCGGAAAATAATGGACCTCCGGCTCTGTTAGGCAACCGCGCGTCTGCCGCTGGGCGGCAGCCCAGCTTCGCGCTCCGCGCAGGCTCGCGCGTTGCTGGCGATCGCCGCATCTCAGCCGCCGCGCCATACGCATTGCTGTGGCTGATCGTCGGGAAGGCGCCTGATCGCGATGATGTTTGCCCTGTCGTCGGGCTGGTTGATTGTCGATCGCGGGCGTTCGCCGGCCTTTATCTTTCGCACCGGGATCGGAGAATTCCGCTTTTGACCAGGATATGTTAGGAGAGCGCTTCGACGGTTCTTAAGGGCGATGCGCAGAAATCGTCTGGTGTGGTCTAAGCTGGCAAGGCGGCGATCAGATGCGCAACGGGCGACGTGAATAGGGCGAATGGGTTGGGGCGGCTCCAGATGGGACTTTCTCCGCGGGCTCACGCGTCGATAGGTTGCGCCGCGCCGCGAGCAAATCGCGCACAAGAAACGCGTCTATGAAGGCGAACGCCGTTCGATGTGCTGCCGCGCTTGCGCTGGTCGCCTTTGCCGCGCCGCTTCCCGCCGCCAGCCAATATTTTCCGCCGCTGATCATCGTCCCACCGCCGGCGCAGGACTACGCCGCACCGAGGCCAGCGCCAAAGCTCCAGCCCGACAAGCCGAGGCCTTCTGATACTTCTCCGCCTTATGGGCCCAGGGGGCACTATCAGGGGCGGACGTTTGTCCCCGACCAGTAGGCGGAGACTTGCCCTATTGAGGCGCCCGAGCCGCTCTACCGGATCGGCGGGGCGTATTGAATGCCGCCGTTGCTCCACAATTCATTCAAGCCCCGCGGAATTCCGAGCTTTGAATGAGCGCCGACGTTGCGGTCGAACACTTCGGCGTAATTGCCGACCTTGCGGACGATGCGCACGGCCCAATCTTGGGTGAGGCCGAACGGCTTGCCGAAATCGCCGTCCGTTCCGACGAGCCGCTTGACCGCAGGCTTCTGCGACTTCAGCGCGTCATCGATTGTTTTCGAGCTGACGCCAAGCTCTTCGGCATTGATCATGGCGAAGTTGACCCACTTGACGATATTGAACCATTGCATGTCGTCCTGCCTGACCGCGGGGCCGAGCGGCTCCTTCGAGATGATGTCGGGCAGGATCATGTTGTCGGCCGGCTTCACCAGCCTGAGACGCATGGCGAACAGCCCTGATGCGTCGGTGGTCAGCACGTTGCATTGCCCGGCCTCGTAGGCGGCGATCATAGCGTCGGCGCTCGCCTCGTGGACGGTCTCATATTTCATATGGTTGGCTTCAAAAAAGTCGACGAAATTAAGCTCGGTCGTCGTGCCGGGTTGCACGCAGACCTTGCTGCCGTCGAGTTCAAGCGCCGATTGGAAGTTGCGGCTTTTCGGGACAAGGAACGCCTGCCCGTCGTAATAGGTCACACCGGTGAACACGACGCCGTTGTCGCCTTCGCGACCCATCGTCCAGCTCGAATTGCGCGACAGCACGTCGATCTGCTTGTTCTTCACAGCGTCGAAGCGATCCGAAGCGGACAGCGGCACGTATTGGACCTTGGACGGATCGTCGAAGATCGCCGCCGCCACAGCACGGCAGAAATCGACGTCGAAGCCCGACCATTTGCCATCGGCGTCCTTGCTCGCAAAGCCCTCCAGGCCAGGGTTCACGCCACAGATGAGCGAACCCCGATCCTGGACAGTCTTGAGCGTCTGGGATTGGGCGGCGACGCTGAACATCTGCGTCGCCGCAAGGGCGAGGGCAATCGGGATCATCTTGCGCATGAACCAGTCTCGCTTCCGTTTCTGTGGCCGCCGACGCGGCTTCTAAAGAGCGACCGCCTGCCTGATGATCACCTTGGTGCCGACCGGCACGCGGTCGTAAAGGTCGATCACGTCGTCATTGACAAGACGAAAGCAGCCCGACGAGACGGCGTGTCCGATCGTCTGCGGCTGGTTGGTGCCGTGGATGCGATAGACGGTTGCGCCGAGATACATCGCGCGCGCGCCAAGCGGATTGCCGGGACCGCCGGCCATGAACCGCGGCAGATAGGGCTGGCGTTCGATCATTTCCGGCGGCGGGCGCCAATCCGGCCATTCCTGCTTGCGCGCGATCTTCTGCAGGCCGGACCAGGTGAAGCCGTCGCGGCCGACGCCGATGCCATAGCGAAGCGCGCGGTTGTTGCCTTGAACCAGGTAAAGGAAGCGGCCTTTGGTGTCGATAATGATCGTGCCCGGCGCTTCGGTGGTGCGGAAGAACACCTCCTGCTTCTCGTAAGCCCCGCTGAGTTGCTCTTCGTCCGGCGTCGGCTGATAGCCGGGCTGGTCAACGACATTCATCTCGTCCTGACCTGGGGTCTGCGCCCCCGCGCCGGCGCCTATAAACACTGCGAGCGCCGCGCCGAGCGCCGCTCGCAGCAACAAACCTGCTCGAACCGTCATGATGGCTCCGTCGATTGAAGGTCTAATTCCAGAATGAGTTGCTGATTAGCGCTTTCCGCACCGCACGTAAACTGACGTGCCATAGCGACTGGCATTGTCTGGATCGACCCAAACCGTCGTGAACGAGTTCGCATCGACATTGGAGACGATGCGGTCGTCAGGGCCGCCCGCGGCGGCGCCTTGCGGCCCGAGGTAGGTCTGGCCGGTCGGTCCGCCAACGAGGAACAGCTCCGACAATTCCTTTTGGTCGGCGAGATTCATCATCACCCCGCCGGTCGGCCCCTTGTCGATGACATAAGGCCGATTGCACTGCGCCGACGCCTCTTTGATGGTGCGGGTCCGATCCTCGTCCTTGTGATAGGCGGCGAAGCCCCACTTGCCGACCAACTGATCCGGGCTGACTGACGCGGCGACGATTGCGGGGGTCGGGGCCGGGGTTTCGCCGCAGCCGGCGACAAAGGCAGAAAGTAAAACGACCAGCGCCAGCGCTCCACCGCGACGTGCGATCATCACCGGAAGCCCCCCTTGTTCAGCCGAATTCTGTCCAACCGACATTTGGCAATCTCCGCCTTCGCTAGCAAACGGAGCGCGCGGGGTCAATTCCGAGGGGTTCGAACGCTGGCCGAAGGTCGTGCATGCGACCGCCGCTTGGGCCTAGCCGCCATTTTACCGGCGTGCCCTAACGCTTTCAATGGGTTGCGACCCGGTTTAGTTCCGCGGTCAAAATTGCGCCTGTTCGGGGGCATTAAAACATAGTATATATGTTATTTAATCGCCGACCGCAGTCGAGATTTGCTCGCCGCAGGCCGCACGAGCCGATCGCCCGTCATTTCGCGTGCTAAAATCGCCTGCCTCATTCAAATTGGCCCACACTACCCAACCATCAGACGAGATGGGCAAGCCGCCCGCGCGCGGCCGACCGGACCAGACGCTTCTCGGCTTCCCACTGGTCAGCGGTTTCAAGCTCGGTCAGAAATTGCGCCTTGCCGCCGGTCAGCGCGGCGATCGGCAGACCGTCCCGGTAGACCACCCGATTGGCGGTGAGCGCCGCAAGCCTTTGTCCCGGCGTCAGGATGCCGATCAGATTGAGCGGATCGGCGCCCGACAGCGACACCCATTGGCCCGACACCGGCCGCCGGCGGATCTCGCGCAGGAGTCCGACCGCGTCCGGCAGCGCGAATTGCTCGCCGGAGAAGCCGGCAACGAATTGGCCGCCGCGGATTTCGCCCCGGGCCTCGAGCCGGCGGTACACACGCAGGAGATCCCGCCATGGCGGGAGCCAGCCGGGCTCCTGCGTCAGAAGGCGCCAGAAGACGACGCCATAACGGGCAAGCAGCGTCCGCGCCGCATATTCGACCGCCGCTTCGCGAGACCCGTCGCCGCTGTCCCTCGGCGCCGCACGATTGATCAGGGCCCAGCGGCCGCCGCTCTCGATGTCGAAGCTCAGCACGTGCCCGCGCCGCTTCATGCCGGCGGGCGGCTTGCGCTGTCCCGAGGGCACGAGCAGAGCGCGCAGGCCGCTGAAACTGTCGGAGGCCGCGAGCCCAAGCGCTGCGAGTTCGCCGAGCGCTTCCTCGAGTTCATGGCGCAAGAGGCGCGTGGCTTCCGCGAGTTCGTCGAAAAACAGAGCGCCGCGCCCGCTTAAGGCATCGAGCACTGCCTGGGCGCGTCCGCTTATTGGGGCTACGCTGGTCAATGGCGCGAGCGCCATCCACAGCGGCGCCCGGCGGCGTTCGATGAGCGCAATCGGAGTTGCGCCGACCGGCGACGCATGGCGCGCACGGCCGTTGCCGTTCGAAGTGGCGGGCGGGGTCAAACGGGCCCAGGACGTGCGTCCGGCGAGGCATTGGGCGTCGAGCCACGAAGCCTGATAGCCCTTGAGCCGCGCTGGCAGGATCTCGGTTTCCCATGCCTTTGCGGGCGCCTCGAAGCCTTCGAGCGCGCTCAAGATCACAGGGAGCGCGTCCGGCCCTTCGAGCCGCGTCTCTTCGTCAACATGAGCCCATGCGAACAGGAAGCGGAGAAAGTCGCGCGCGGCCACGGGCTCGATCTCCGACCGCAGCCGCCGAATCGTGTAATGATGGATGCGGGCCAGCAGACGCCGGTCGCACCATTGCTCGTCGTTGACGCCGGCGAGGAAACGCCCCTTGAGAATTGCGCCTTCGCTTTCGAGCGCGGCGAGGGCCGCTGCGATCGCGCTCGGCTCAAGTCCGAGCGGGGCGGCAAGCGCCGTCGGCGTGACCGGTCCGAGACCCTCCAGCCTGCCGCGCAGGATCTCGACCAGGGCTTTATCCGCCGACCATGTCTCGGCGGCCTGTTCGGCGGGCGCGGCGATCTCCGGCTCGAGCCGCGCCTCAGGCCAAAGCGCGTGGAATTGAGGAAGCCGCTCGGCTGGAATCCATAAGCCCGCGTGAGGGGCCTTGATGAGCGCGACGCGCTTGTCGCGCGCGAGCACACTGAGCCATTCGCTCCAAGCCGGCGTAGCCCGCGCCTCCGTTTCTGTCAGACAACCGAGCCAGAGCAACGCGTCGTGAAGCTCCTCGGAATTGACGGGATCGGGCCAAGCCTCGAGCTGAACCTTGGCGATCGCCTCGGAATCCAGCCGGCCAAGGTCGGACACGTCCTGAGGGTCGCGCCAGCGCCGGGCCATGACGGCCTGCGTCCGCCGTTCTTCGAGCGGCGCGTCGTCGAGGAAGGCGTAGGGTCTGGCCGACAGCGCCTCCAAGGCAAGGGGCGAAGGCTCGGTCAGATCGCAGCCAACGACCTGAATCTCCCCCGCTTCAAGGCGGCGAAGAAGCTGTTCCAGTCCTTCGATGTCCATCGCCTCGTGCAGGCAGTCGTCGATCGCCTGGTTGGTGAGAGGGTGGTCGGGCACCTCCCGTTCGCCGACCAAATTCTCGGCGCAAGCGATCTGATCGGGGAAGACCGCCGCGACCAGGTCTTCCGCCTGCATGCGCAAGAGCTGCGGGGGCACCTTCTTGCCGTTGCGAAAACGGGGCAGGGCGAGCGAAACGCCCGCAACCCACCGCCAACGGGTCGTGAACATCGGCGAATCCAGCATCGCCTGGATGAGAACCTCGCGCACGCTGTTGGAATGGAGGTAGCGCGCGACGTCGCCAAGCTCGAAGCTGTGCGCGGTGGTGAGCGACAGCACGATATTGTCTTCGGTGGCCGCGGCCTGCAGCTCGAAATTGAATTTGCGGCAAAAGCGCTTGCGCAGCGCCAGACCCCAGGCTCGATTCAGGCGGCTGCCGAAAGGCGTGTGAATGACGAGTTGCATGCCGCCCGCCTCATCGAAGAACCGCTCGAAGACGATCGTGTCCTGGGTCGGCAAGCAGCCAAGGGCGGAGGCGCTTGCGGCAAGATAGTCGACAAGCTGATCGGCCGCGGCCGCAACGATTCCGACTTGCTCGACGAGCCAGCGCCGGGCGCTCGTTCCGGAGGCGTCGGAACGGAGTCGCGCCCCAATCTCGTCGCGCAAGCGCGAGACCGCGGTCGACAGCGCGTCTGTTCGGCCCGGCGCTTCGCCGAGCCAGAAGGGAATGTTCGGCGGTTGACCCTTGGCGTCCTCCACCCGGACCGTTCCACGCTCGACGCGCTGAATGCGATAGGACGCGTTGCCGAGCTGGAAAATGTCGCCCGCCATGCTCTCGACGGCGAAATCCTCGTTCACCGTGCCGATGGTCTGGTTCTCCGGCTCCAGCAGCACCTGGTAGTCGGCGGTGTCGGGGATCGTGCCGCCGGAGGTGAGCGCGGTCGTCCGCGCGCCGCGCCGGCCGCGCAAAATATGATTGACCGCGTCGCGATGGATGAGCGAGCCTCGGCGGCCTCGGCGGGTGGCGAAGCCCTCGCCCAGCATGCGCACGATCGCGTCGAATTCGCCTTGGCTCACGGAACGGAAGGGCCACGCGCGGCGCAGCCGATCATAAAGCTCCGCCTCCGGCCAATCTTGCGCTGCGACTTCCGCGACAACCTGCTGCGCGAGCACGTCGAGCGGTCGGTTCGGGATCGTCAGGCGATCAAGCTCCCCGCGACGCACGCTGTCGACCAGCGCTGTGCACTCAACCAGATCGTCGCGTGAAAGCGGGAACAGCCGCCCCTTGGGCGTGCCGCCGATCGCGTGACCGGAACGGCCGACGCGTTGCAAAAAGGTTGCGATCGAACGCGGCGAACCGATCTGACAAACGAGATTGATGTCGCCGATATCGATCCCGAGCTCGAGCGAGGCGGTCGCCACCAGAGCCTTGAGTTCGCCACGCTTCAGCCTCTGTTCGGCGGCGAGCCTGAGCTCCTTGGCCATGCTGCCGTGATGGGCGGTGACGGCCTTTTCGCCAAGGCGGTCGGTGAGCTCGCGCGCGATGCGTTCGGCCATGCGCCGGGTGTTGACGAACACCAGCGTCGTGCGGTGGTCCTCGATGAGCTCGGTCAGGCGCGCGTAAACGTCCTTCCACACCTCGTTCGACATCACCGCCTCGAGCGGCGATCCTGGAACTTCCAAACTTAAGTCGCGCCGACGCTGATGCCCCGCGTCGACGATCGCAACCTCCGCGGCCGGCGCGCCATCCGTCGCGGCGCCGACAAGAAAATGGGCGATCGCTTCGATCGGGTTTTGCGTGGCCGAAAGCCCGATGCGCTGCAGGCGGTCGCCGCACAAAGCCGCGAGCCTCTCTAACGACAAAGCGAGATGGGCGCCGCGTTTGTTCGGTGCAACGGCATGGATTTCATCCACGATCACCGACCGGACGTTCGCCAGCATCGCGCGCCCGGATTGCGACCCGAGCAGGACGTAAAGCGATTCCGGCGTCGTCACCAGGATATGCGGGGGGCGGCGGCGCATCCGCTCGCGCTCGGCGACGGGCGTGTCGCCCGTTCTGACCCAGGTGCGGATATCGACATCGGCAAGCCCGCTGCGACGGAGTTGCTCTCTTATTCCGGCCAGAGGCGCCTCGAGGTTGCGATGGATGTCGTTCGACAGCGCCTTGAGCGGCGAAACGTAGACGACTTGCGTCGCATCCGGGAGCGGCGCCTCGAGGCCCTGCCGCACCAGGTCGTCGATCGCCGCCAGAAAGGCCGCAAGCGTCTTGCCCGATCCGGTCGGCGCGGCGATGAGGGTATGGCGGCCGGCCTTGATCGCCGGCCAAGCTTCGGCTTGCGCGGGGGTAGGGGAGGCGAAAGTCTCGGCGAACCAGTTCGCGACCGCTGGGTGGAACAGGGTTTCGACGCTGGCCGACGCTCGAGACGCAGCCGAGCTTTGGCCCGCGCTGGTTCGCGCCTTTGAAATCGAAGCTAAGTCGGAGTGCAAGCTGCCTGGCTCCTCATGGACGCCGAGGAATTTCGTTCTCTCTAGATATGGCGCCCGACTATATATGGCGCCGGATCAAGTTTTGGTCATCCCTGAGCCGTTCGCTTGCCGAAAGCGGCGGCTTGGGCCAAGGCTCGAGCCCTGATCCGGCGAGATGCAGGCGCTCGGCCGCCTGTCGACAATTCGCTCCGCCAAACCGGGGAACCACCGATGACCAGTCAAACCCAGCCGACTGTCGCCCTCAATGACGGCGCAGCCATGCCGCAGTTCGGGCTTGGCGTCTTTCAGACGCCGCCGGATGAGACGGAGCGCGTGGTCAAAATGGCGGTCGACGAAGGCTATCGCCTGGTCGACACGGCGTCGATGTACCGAAACGAGGAGGGCGTCGGCGAGGCGCTGCTCGGCCGGACTGATGTCTTTGTGACGACGAAGCTTGGCAATTCGGATCACGGCTTCGACGAAGCGCTGCGCGCATTTGGCGCGAGCATCAAAAAGCTCCGCCGTGACGCACTCGATTTGTATCTGATCCATTGGCCGCGCCCGCGCGTCAACCGCTATGTCGAAAGCTGGAAGGCGCTCGTTCGTCTGCAGAAGGATGGAAGGATTTGCTCGATCGGCGTCTCGAATTTCAATCGCGATCACCTCGAACGGATCATCGGCGAAACGGGCGTCACGCCTTCGGTGAACCAGATCGAGCTTCATCCACGCTTTCAGCAGAAGGCGCTCCGCGCGTTTCACGACCAGCAGGGCATCAAAACGGAATCCTGGAGCCCGCTCGGCCGGGGCGGCTTGCTCAGCGAGTCCGCACTTGTCGAGATCGGCGCCAAATATAAAAAGACGCCAGCGCAGGTCGTCATTCGCTGGCATCTCGACAACGGTCTGATCGTCATCCCGAAGACGGTTCGGCCTGAGCGCCTGAGCGAGAACATCGGCGCGCTCGATTTTAAGCTCGACGGCGACGACATGAAGCGGATCGAAGCGCTCGATTCGCCCGGCGGCCGACTGGGCCCAGATCCGGCCACGGCGGCTTTCTGAGCTTCGCGTCGCGAGGGCCGCGATACGCGCGGTCGTCGCCTTGTCCTGAGGTCCGCGCGAATCGCGGCGTCTCGAAGGACGCTCCATGGCGCCCAGGTTCGGCAGACCGAACTGAAGCAGGCTTTCGAGACCGCGCTGACGCAGGCGCCTCAGAACCAGGGGATGAGCACATCCCCAAAGTTGGTGGGCCGCGCATTGCGCCCCTGCTGCGGCCCCTTAGGTTCCTTCGACGGATCTTTTCCTATTGCCAGAATTGGGGCCAATATTGCGCTTAACCGAAAGGGCGTGGGGAGCCCGAAAAGAGCGGTCGCGTGGTCTCGCGAGAAGCGGCGAAACCAAATCGATCTTAAGTCCTTGGAAATAAAAGAAACCGAGAAATGGCTGATTCAGCGATCCCAACAATTTCAAAGACTTCAATGGCCATATGCGAAACGTGGCTTTCGGCGCCTTCAGGCAGACTGGAGGAGCGCGACGGTTCATGCGGCCCACCGCAAGCCAGATGCGCGGCAATCAATTTGAGTCTAGAACGAAGCAGCCGCACCATTTTCTCGGTGCGGACAACGAGCAAATCGTTCATCGCCGAGCGCCCCAATGGGAGGAAACTAGACCATGAAACGCATACTTATTGCGCTTGCCGCCGCCACCGTGTTGTCGAGCCCCGCCTTCGCCGCCACCAAAATCGGTGTGTCGATGGACAAGTTTGACGACAACTTCCTGACCGTTCTGCGCAACGGAATGGCGGACTACGCCAAGACGCTTCCCGGCGTCACGCTTCAGATCGAGGACGCCAAGGACGACGTCTCGAAACAACTGAGCCAGGTTCAGAACTTCATCGCTAACGGCGTTACCGCCATCATCGTCAATCCGGTCGACACGTCCGCGACCGCGGCCATCACCAAGGCCGCCGCCGACGCAAACGTGCCGCTCGTCTACGTCAACCGTGAGCCGACCGACGTCGATAAGCTTGGGCCCAAAGCCGCTTTCGTCGCGTCAAACGAGGCCGAGTCGGGCACCCTCGAGATGAAGGAAATCTGCAAGCTTCTCGGCGGCAAAGGCAACATCCTCGTCATCGAGGGACAATTGTCCAATCAGTCCGCCGTCCAGCGAACCAAGGACATCCATCAGGTCATCTCCACTCCCGACTGCAGCGGGATCAAGGTCGTCGCCGAGCAGACGGGCGAATGGGATCGCACCAAGGGCCAGAACCTCATGACCAACTGGCTGTCGAAAGGCATGAAGTTCGACGCGGTCGTCTCCAACAACGACGAAATGGCGGTCGGCGCGCTTCAGGCGATGAAATCTGCCGGCGTGGACACCAAGAAGGCGATCGTCGGCGGCGTCGACGCGACGCAGGACGCGCTGGCTTCCATGAAGGCCGGCGACCTTAAAGTTACCGTGTTCCAGGACGCCGCGGGTCAGGGCAAAGGCGCGGTTGATGCAGCGCTGGCGCTCGCCGCGGGCAAGCCGGTCGAGAAGAAGGTCTATATTCCCTTCCAGTTGGTGACGCCGGCCAATATGGATCAGTTCATGAAGAAAAACTGAGCTTCCTGCATGCCTCTTCGTCTCGCCGGCCGTTCTGGCGAGACAAGGGCGCCCGGAGACGCCCGACCTCCCAGCGCCTCCGGGCCGTCGCGAGTCCGAACTCGTGTAAGATTGGAAAAGACGACGCCAAATAAGAACGGGACGGAGTGTCATGGCGACCATTAGTCCGTCGACAGCCGAAATCGTCAGGCAGAGCGGCGCCGTTCCGGGCGCAGAATATCTGCTTGAGGTTTCGAACGTCACTAAGGCCTTCCCAGGCGTACTCGCGCTCGACGAGGTGTCGTTCCGGCTGAAGCGCGGTCACGTCCATGCGCTCATGGGTGAAAACGGCGCGGGCAAGTCGACGCTGATGAAGATCATCGCCGGGATCTACACTCCCGATTCCGGCTCCTTCAAACTGAAGGGGCAGGAGATCAAACTGACATCGCCGCTCGACGCGCTGCAGTACGGTATCGCCATGATCCATCAGGAGCTGAACTTGATGGATTACATGACGGTCGCCGAGAACATCTGGATCCGCCGCGAGCCGCTCAACAGGCTCGGCTTCGTGCGTCACGAGGAGATGCGACGGCGCACGAGGGAGTTGTTCCAGCGGCTCGACATTCCACTCGATCCTGAAACGGAAGTGCGCGACCTCTCGGTCGCCAACCGGCAGATGGTCGAGATCGCGAAGGCCGTCTCTTACGATTCCGACATCCTGATCATGGATGAGCCAACCTCGGCGCTGACGGATCGCGAGGTCGAGCACCTGTTCCGGATCATCCGCGCGCTCAAGGCTCAAGGCACGGGCATCATCTACATCACCCACAAAATGAACGAGCTGTTCGAGATCGCCGACGAGGTGTCGGTGTTCCGCGACGGACGATTCGTTGGTGAGCATAAGGCCTCGGATGTTTCGCGCGACGAAATCATCAAGCTCATGGTTGGCCGCGAGATCACTCAGATGTTCCCGAAAGAAGTTGCGCCGATCGGCGATGTTGCCCTGTCGGTGCGAGACCTTTGCCTCGAAGGCAAGTTCCACGGCGTGTCGTTCGATCTGCGCAAGGGAGAAATTCTCGGAATGGCCGGCCTCGTAGGTTCGGGGCGCAGCAACGTCGCAGAGACGCTCTTCGGCGTGACGCCGGCAACCTCCGGCGCGATCCTGATCGACGGCAAAGAGATGGCGATCAATAAACCTGGCGTCGCTATGGACGCCGGCATGGCCTTCCTGACCGAGGACCGCAAGGCGAGCGGCTGTTTCCTGCTTCTCGACATCATGTCGAACATGCAGATGGCGCTGCTGCGTCACGGTCATGCGACGGCGGGCTTCGTCAACGAGCGCAAGATCGAGGCGCTTTGCCAGCAGCAGAAAAACCGTCTGCGCGTGCGAACGCCGGATCTCGAAGAGCCGATCATCAATCTCTCGGGTGGCAATCAGCAGAAAGTCCTGATTGCTCGCTGGTTGATGACCAAGCCCAAGATCCTCATCCTCGACGAGCCGACACGCGGCATCGATGTCGGCGCCAAGGCCGAGATCCACAAGCTTATCACCGAACTAGCCGTACAGGGCGTCGCCGTATTCATGATTTCGTCGGAGCTGCCGGAGGTCCTGGGGATGAGCGACCGGATTCTTGTGATGCACGAAGGTCGGATGACCGGCATCGTCGACCGCAAGGACGCAACTCAGGTCCGGATCATGGAGCTCGCGTCGCAATAGCGCCGAAGCTCGAGGAGACAACGCCCGTGGCCACCGACATCTCGACCGCCGCCCCGACCTCCGAAATCAGAAAAGCTGGACGCCGTCGCCTTCCGCCCGAGCTGAGCATACTCGCGGTGATGATTGGCATGATGCTGCTGTTCGAAGTTTTGGGCTGGATGTTCGTCGGGCAAAGCTTCATTGCCAATCCGCTCAGGCTCAGGATCATGATCCTGCAGGAGGCGGAGATTGGCATCATTGCCGTCGGCGTCACGCAGGTGATCATCATGGGCGGCATCGACCTGTCGTCAGGATCCGTCGTCGGCATGACGGCGATGGTCGCAGCGAGCCTGGCGCAGGTCGCGGGTTATACGCACGCTGTTTACCCCAGCCTCACCGGCCTCAACCCGATCTTTCCGGTGGCTGCGGGTCTCGTGTGCGGAACGATCGCAGGATGGATCAACGGCTCACTGATCGCCTTGACCAAAATTCCCCCCTTCATTGCGACGCTCGGAATGATGGTGTCGGCGCGTGGAGTTGCCGACTGGTATACGAACGGCCAGCCGATCGGCAATCTTTCGGACAGCTTCGCGGCCATCGGCGCGGGCTGGTGGCCCGTCATCATCTTCCTCGGCGTCGCCTTCATCTTTCATATCGCGCTGCGCTACACCCGCTACGGCAAGTTCACATACGCGATTGGCGCCAATCCGCTCGCAGCGCGCGTCTCTGGCATCAACGTCGAGCGCCACGTGATCCTCGTCTATAGCATCGCAGGGCTCCTCTCCGGTCTCTCCGGTATCGTGCACACGGCGCGCGCGATCAGCGGCCAAGCCGGGGTCGGCGTCGGCTTTGAACTGGACGCGATCGCTGCGGCGGTTATCGGCGGAACTTCGCTCTCGGGCGGCGTCGGCCGCATGACCGGAACGGTGATCGGCGCCGTCATTCTCGGGATCCTGACCTCGGGCTTCACGTTCCTCAATGTCGACGCGCACTACCAGGAAATCATCAAGGGCGGGGTCATTGTTGCGGCAGTGGTCGCCGATCAGTACCGCCAGCGCCGACGCAAAGGGGCGTGAATGATGGTGGTCGAGATGGAAGCCATTTTGCACCGGTCCTGAGGCCGGCCGGCCGGATCAGGGCCGCATCATCGCAACAGCAACGTCGCGATAGATAAGGGCGGCGCGGGCGAGATCGTCCTTCGGGACATATTCGTCGGGCTGGTGAGCGACGTCGAGCGAGCCGGGGCCAAGCACGATGCCCACGGCGCCAACGTCGTGAAAGTGAACAAGATCGCATCCACCGGTTAGCCCGCCTGGCTGCGGAAACGTCACGCCGTGCGCACGAGAGATGGCGACCGCGTTGCGCACGAGCGGATCGTCGAGCGCAGTCTCCGCCGACCCGGCTTTCGTGCGGATCGCCGCGATCTCCGCATCCACCCCTTGGTCGCGCTTCGCGCGCGTCAGCAGAGCCTGCAAGTCGCCCAGCGCGTCCTCGAGCGTCTCGCCCGGCAGCAGACGCCGGTCGAGCACCATTTCGCAATTCTCCGGGACGACGTTGTCCCCGATCCCGCCTGCGATACGGGTCACAGAGAGGCTCGCGTGGCCGACCAGCGGGTGGTGAACCCTCCTCAATTCGCGATCGCGCGCATCGAACAGGGACATGAGTTGGCTCGCGGCGAGGATCGCATTCACGCCGAGCTCCGGGCGGCCTGAATGCGCGGCTTTCCCCTTGGCCCGGATAAGCGGCCGCAAGCACCCTTTGTGAGCCGCGAAGACGGCGTTGTTGGTCGGCTCGCCGATCACGATCAAGTCGGGTGTCGGCCGCTGCTTCGCCAGAGCCCGTGAGCCGCCGCCGTCGATCTCCTCGTCGGCGACGAACATCAAGATTAGCGTGCCGCGCCACAGGTCCCGTTGCGACGCGAGGAGACGGCCGGCCTCGGCCATGGCCACGATCGACCCCTTCGCGTCACAAGCGCCTCGGCCGAAAAGCTTGCCGTCGCGCTCCGTCAAACGAAACGGATCGCTGGCCCAGCCTCCACCGACCGGAACGGTGTCCATATGCGAGTTGAAAGCGAAACAGGGTCCGTCGCCATTGTCGATTTGCCCCACGACATTGGCGCGGCCGTCCGCCACCGGGCGAACCTCGGTGGCAAAGCCGATGGCCACGAGCTCGGACGCGAGAAGCGCGGCGGCCTCGACCTCCCGTCCCGGCGGGTTCTGCGTGTCGATGGCGACGAGCCGTTCAAGAAGGCCGGTGAGGCGAGCGACGTCGGGCCCGGGCGCGAGGGCCGCAAGGCTCACTGCACTTTCCCTCTCGCCGCGACCTCATAGAAAGTTTCGACCCGCCCCTGCCGCGCGGCGTAGATCCGATCATAGAGGTTCGTCACCACGCAGGCGTGGTTGGGAATGATAGTGACAA
>CAWCSA010000012.1:0-34490 GCA_963798015.1 uncultured Alphaproteobacteria bacterium | reverse complement strand
AGCGTGATCGCGCGCGCCGCCGCTTTCTTACGCGCAGGCGACCGCGTGCGCCCGACGCCCGAAACGACCGCAGCCAACGATTAAGGGGCACGCCGATGCGCCTCAACGTCTCCGCCTGGTCGATCCGCAAGCCCATCCCCGCGATCGTCGGCTTCGCGGTCCTGATGATTCTCGGCCTCATCAGCTTCCGGACGATGTCGATCACCCGGTTTCCGAACATCGACATTCCGATTGTTCAGGTGCTCATCACCCAGTCGGGCGCTGCGCCGTCGGAGCTCGAGTCCCAGGTGACGAAAAGGTCGAGGACGCCGTCGCCAGCGTCAGCGGCGTCTGGCACGTCGTTTCGACCGTGACCGACGGATCGTCATCGACAATCGTGCAGTTCACGGTCGGGTCGGTCGACGTCGACCGCGCGCTCAACGACGTGAAGGATCAGATCGCCAAGATCCGCACCGATCTGCCGCGCACCATCGACGAGCCGATCATCAGCCGCATCGATATCGAAGGTCTGCCGATCGTCACCTACGCAGCCTCGGCGCCAGGGCTTTCGGTCGAGCAATTGTCGTGGCTCATCGACGACACGGTCGCGCGCGACCTGCAAAGCATCCACGGCGTCGGCGAGGTCAAGCGCTTCGGCGGCGTCGATCGCGAGATCCGAGTCGCGCTCGACCCGGAGAAGCTGCTGGCTCTCGGCGTCACCGCGGCGACGGTCAACGAGCAGGTGCGGGCCGACAATGTCGATCTCGGCGGCGGCCGTGGCGAGCTTGCCGGCCAGGAGCAGGCGATCCGGACGCTTGCGGGCGCGCGAACGCTGGAAGACCTGGCGGCGCTGCCGATCGCTCTGCCGGGCGGGCGCAGGGTTCGGCTTGACGAACTCGCGACCGTAACCGACGGCGCGGCGGAGCCACGCACCTTCACGCGCCTGTTCGATCAGCCGATCGTCGCTTTCGGCGTGACCCGCGCCAAAGGCGCAAGCGACGTGACCGTCGACGCTCTTATCGAGAAGCGGCTGGAGAAAATCGCGGCGGCCCACCCGGAGGTGAAATTCACCAAGGTCGACACCCAGGTCGACAGCGAGGTCGGCAATTATCATTCGACCATGGAGACGCTGATCGAGGGCGCGGCTCTAGCCGTCCTGGTCGTGTTCATCTTCCTGCGCGACTTTCGGGCCACGCTCGTCACCGCCATCGCGCTGCCGCTTTCAATTTTCCCGACCTTCTGGGTCATGGACGCGATCGGCTTCTCGCTGAACCTCGTGAGCCTGCTCGCCATCACGCTCGTGACCGGAATTCTGGTGGACGACGCAATCGTCGAGATCGAGAACATCGTCCGCCACATGCGCATGGGCAAGTCGGCCTATCGCGCCTCGCTCGAGGCCGCAGACGAGATCGGGCTTGCGGTGATCGCAATCTCGCTATCGATCGCGGCGATCTTCTCGCCGGTGAGCTTCATGGGCGGAATTGCCGGGCAATATTTCCGTCAGTTCGGCTTGACGGTCGCCATCGCCGTCATGTTCTCGCTGCTCGTCGCGCGTTTCGTCACGCCGGTGATGGCCGCCTATTTCCTGCGCGCGCCCCATGATGAAATCCAGCGCGACGGCGCGATCATGCGCTTCTACACGCGGCTCGTGCGCGCTTCCGTGCGCCATCGCTGGATAACCCTGTTCGTCGGCGCTTTGATTTTCGCCGGTTCGCTGTGGTCGACGCAATTGCTGCCGTCCGGATTCATACCCCCGGACGATTACGGGCGCGCGCTGCTGGCGATCGAGCTGCCGCCCGGATCGCGGCTCGAAGACACCGATCGCGTCACCCGTGCGATCTCCGAGAAATTGCGCGCCATGCCCGAGGTTCGCTCGGCGCTCATTTTCGGCGGCAAACTTTTGGGAGGCTCCGACGACGAGCCGCGCAAGGCGACCATCATCATCAATCTCGTTCACAAATCGAAGCGCGAGGCGTCGCAGCAGGACATGCAACTCAAGATCGGCGCCCTTCTCGCCGATCAGCCCGATATTCGTTTCTGGTTCCTCAAGGATAATGGCCAGCGCGACCTGCAGCTCATCATTGCCGGACCCGATATCAAGGTCATCAACGACACCGCGAACCAGATCGCGAGCGAGATGCGGACGATTCCGACAATCGAAAATCCGATCTCCACCGCGGAGCTCGAGCGGCCGGAATTGCGCATCGTGCCGAAGCCTCAGGTCGCGGCCGATCTTGGCGTCTCGACCGAGGCTTTGTCCGACACGATCCGCGTCGCCACGCTTGGCGACATTGACGCCAATCTCGCCAAGTTCAATGCGGGCGATCGGCTGATCCCGATCCGGGTCGAGCTTGAACAATCGGCCCGCGCGCGCCCCGGCCTCCTGCAGGATTTGCGCGTGCCAACCAGCAGCGGCGCAACGACGCCATTGTCCGCGGTCGCAGACTTTTCGATCGCCCACGGGCCGACCGCGATCAATCGCTACGATCGAACGCGGCGCGTGACGATCGAGGGCGATCTGCGTGGCGACTCGGCGCTCGGCGCAGCAGTCGCAGCGATCCACGCACTGCCCACCGCTCAGAATCTACCGCCCGGCGTCGAAATCCGCGAGACCGGCGACGTCGAGATCATGAGCGAAGTGTTCGCCTCTTTCGCCGCGGCGATGGGCGCGGGCCTCATGATGGTCTACGGGCTGCTTGTGCTCCTGTTCGGCAGCTTCCTGCAGCCGATTACCATCCTGATCTCGCTGCCGCTCTCGATCGGCGGCGCGATCATCGCGCTCCTCATCACACACAAAGCGATGTCGATGCCCGTGGTGATCGGCATTCTGATGCTGATGGGCATCGTCACCAAGAACGCCATCATGCTGGTCGATTTCGCGGTCGAGGAGATCGGCCGCGGCACGCCGCGCACGCTGGCTTTGGTGGAAGCGGGCCGCAAACGGGCGCGGCCGATCGTGATGACGACGATCGCGATGGCGGCGGGCATGTTCCCATCGGCTTTGGGACTGGGCGACGGCGGCGGCTTCCGCTCGCCGATGGCGATCGCGGTGATCGGCGGCCTCATCATGTCGACGATGCTGTCGCTCGTTTTCGTACCCGCCGTGTTCACGGTGCTCGACGATCTCGGCAGCTTCACCTGGCGCTTGCTCAGTCGCTTCGTCGGCGACGCGGAAGAACCGCACGCGCCGGCGCAACCCGGGGCGCCGCTCGCCACAATCAGACCGCGCCCGGCCTCCGAGGTTTCGGTCGCGGCCGAGTAAGGGCGCGCCACGCACCGTGTTCGGAGTGTGACCGGCGTCACTGCGGGCGCGGTTCCCTTGCGTTAAGCCATGGGCATTGTCGCAAATGAATTTAGCAGCGCGGCGCAAACGGCCACGGGGCAATCAGACGTTAGAATTGGCGGCGGGCAGGCCCTTGCGGCACCGAAGGGGGTTCGGAGCCCGCCGCCGTACGCCTGAAAGCGTTCCCTCCCACGAGCGCTTTCAGTGCGTTTATGGCCGGGTCGACGACCAGGCCCATCACGCCGTGCGGGTCATGTCTGTGTCCCGAGACGCCAAAGGCGAGGCTCGGCGGCTCGACGGAGGGCAGGCGCAAACTACCCGCGAGCCAGTCCCAGATCGCCAGGCTTGCGCCCATGTTGCAATTGAAATGAGCTGGATCGGCGGAATGGTGCAGCTGATGATGGGCCGGACTCATGAACATCCGCCCCCAGACACCCGTGAATGGGATCCAGATCTCGCTGTGCTGCAGCTGCGCGGTGAGGTAAATGTAAAGCAGCATCAGCACGTTCTGATCGAACAAGGTGAACGACACCGCCTTTCGCCCGAGCGTGTATTGAGCGAACCCGCCGATCACACCAATGAACAGCGAGAGATTATTGGCGAGGATCAGCGAATTGAGCGGGTGAACGCGGAAGTTGACGAGCGGCGTCAGCACTTCGGCCGAATGGTGCGCCTTGTGCAACTCCCAAAGCGCCGGAACGCGGTGCTTAAGCGTGTGGTCGACGAAGAAGCCAAGTTCGTAAGCCAGAAAGAGCGCGACCGTTCGCATCGCGTTCAGCGTCCAATCTGGAGCGCGCCAATGTGGCTCGGGGCCGAACCCGCGTGTCAAAACCGCGTCGACGCCGTCGCTGATCCATGAGGTCGAGACGACGGCCCAGCCAAGGATCGCGCCCAAAGTCGTTATCCCAATGACGCAATAGGCGAGGTCGGCGAAGGTCGAGCGATGCAGCAAAACTCGGCGCGAGAAAATTGCGCGCGCCAGCGTCCTGAGCACCACTGGCCGGTCGCGACGTTTCCGTCGCCAGGCGAACCAGGCGAAGGCGATGACGATGGTGGCGCTCAGCGAATAAACCGAGCAGATCGACGACGGCGAAAGCAGGGTCGCAACGACCGGCTGGAGCGGCGAGAGAAGCGTCTGGGCGAACGTCATCGATGTCTTGGCGTAGGACTGCGGCCGGCGCGGCGCGGAGCCGTTCCGTCGATTGTTAGGCTCCAAGGTTTAAGAATTGATAGTTTGGACCCGTACATTGAACCCAAACCGACAGCGATAGCGGGCTGGGGTCACAACGCCAGCGAGCCCTCCGACCGGGGAATTTGCAGCACGGCACTGTGATCCAGATCACGGCACGGATCTTGCGCGATCCTTATGTTGCAATTTGTCACCACGTCATGGTTGCAGAGAGAGCCGGCAGCGCACGCAGATGCCAATCGGCCGAGACCTGCCAACAAGAAACTTACCAACAATTAGGGGCGCAAAATGTATTCCATCCTGGTTTTGATTTGCTCGACTGCACTGTCACACGCCGATTGTCAGGCAAAAACCGCGGTTGACGTGGTCAGGGGCCCGACGGTCGACAATCCGATGATGTGCGGACTTAATGCGCAGACGATGATTGCCCGCACAGATCTTGTGCAAGCAGACGGCTCCGAATACATGAAAATCGTGTGCACCCGGGCGAAGAACGCCGATGAATGGGTGGCCGAAATCGGAGCGCGCAAGGCCGCGATTCAGTAAACGGCTCGACGCCGGGAACTGATCAGCCTCCGGCGCTACGACGGACTTCCTTTCGCAGGCGCGGTTGATCGGGAGGGGAAGACGTCGTTGATGACGCCCGCCTGAGCCGGATCGAGGGCCATCTTGCCGGTAAAGCCGTCGCGCCGCGCGGCGAGCGCCTCGGCGCGCAGGCCCTCCAGGTCGCGGACGTTGGTGAAGACCCCGTCGATCGCGGCTACTCGCGCCGACGTCGCGGCGAGCAAAGTGAGCTGCCGCGCCAGGCGATAGGGGCCAAGATGACCCTCAAGGGGGTCGCGGTCGCTCTCGGCCCCGATATCGGCGCGCAACGATTCCGCGCTCCAGGCGATTCCGATGAGCCGCGTGCTCGAGCCGCGATAGCTTCCCATGTGGAACAAAGACTGGGCCGTATCCGAAACAGCGATGATCCGCGTCGCGCCGTCAGCGAGCCCAAGGCGGGCCTCGCGCAATGCAACCTTGGCGGAAAGCTGCTGGATGCTCGCAGCGCCCACGCTCCCCGGCAGCAGAATTGCGTCGGGCGCGCCCGCCATTACCACGTCCAGATCGGCCTCAGTCTCGCCCGAATTGAGGGCATTTGCTCTCACGATGAGCACCGGCCCGTCTTGTTTGCCGCTCGCCTCCTCTAGAAACCGCCGCGTCGAGGCTCGCGCCCCTGCCCTTTCCGCCGGCGCCGCCCGAGCGAGATCGACAATGATTGCATCCGCGCCGCTCTCGAGCGCCTCGGCGAGCTTTTGTTCGTCCGCCGGCGCCATCAGGAGCGAGCGCATACGCGCTTCAGGCCGTCAGCATCTCAAGCTCGCGCCGGCGCATGAACGCGGTTCGGCGGCACTCGGCGACCAGCGTGCCGTCCTGCTTGAAGGCGCGGTGCCGGAACTCGACCAGCCCTGCCTCGGGACGCGACTTGGAGGCGCGCGTGGCCATCACCTCGGACTCGACCCGAATTGTGTCGCCTTCGAACAAGGGCGCCGGAAAGGCGACATCCGTCATGCCGAGATTGGCGATCGTCGTGCCGACCGTGGTGTCGTTGACGGAAATGCCAATCATCAGTCCGAGCGTGAACAGCGAATTCATGATCGGCCGGCCCCATTCGGTTTCGGTCGCGCAAAAATGCGCGTCGATATGCAGCGGCTGCGGATTCAGCGTCATGTTGGAGAACAGCATGTTGTCCATTTGGGTGACGGTGCGGGTCAGCCCGTGGCGAAACACCTGGCCGATCGAGAACGCCTCGAAATAGAGGCCGCCGCGCGGGTGGCGAAGAGTTCCGGTCTCCATAGGCGTTCCTCTCACAACCTTAAGTTGATTTTAACCATGCGCATGCAATCTACGCGATTAGCGTCTACCGCCATGACCGGCGAGGGAGGACGACATGCACGCCAACCTTCCAGCGACCGAGTTCTTGCCGCCGCCGTCTTGCGCCAAGCCGGACATAGTGCGTCGATTTTTGGTCTGGGTCCAATCCGCTGACGCGGGCGCGCGGGCGCAAGGGGCAAGCGCGCTCGCCCGCGCTTACCTCTACTCCGATCTCCCCGCATCCGTACGCGCCGAGGCAGTGCTGGCGATGACCGTGCTGCTCGACGACCCTTCGGTTCTGGTGCGCCGGGCGCTGGCGGAGGCCTTGTGCCGGGCCCAGGACGCGCCGCGCTCTGTGGTCTTGGCGCTGGCGGCGGACGAACCGGAAGCCGCCACTCCCGTGCTTCAGCACTCGCCCGTGCTGACCGACGCCGACCTCGTCGAGTGCGTCGCGAGCGGAGACGTCGTGGCCCAGACGGCGGTGGCGCGCCGGCCAAACCTGCCGCCTCGCGCAAAAGCTGCGCTGGCCGAGACCGGACAATTCGAGGCCGTCCGCGCGCTCATCGCCAATATCGAGATCGATCTTCCGGCGGAACTGCTGCACTGTATTTTTGCCCGCTTCGGCGACGACACGAGCCTGCGGGAGGCGCTGCTCGAGCGCCCGGCGCTACCAGCAGCTTTAAGGGCGCGCATCGTGGTTGCGGCGGCAAAGGATCTGGCCGTCGAGGCGTCGCAATGGATGGCGCCCTTGCGAGCCGAGCGCGTCGCCCGCGAGGCGCGCGATCAGGCGATCTGCACGATCGCCTGGTCATGCCGTCCCGACGAGCGGGCGGAGCTTGCGCGCGCGCTGCGCGCCGCTGGCGCACTGACGCCGGCCCTGCTGCTGCGTTCGCTGCTGGGCGGAGAACGGACTCTGCTCTCGCACACTCTGGCGGAACTGTCGGGCCTGCCGCTGCAACGCGTCGCCGCCTTTATGCTCGAGCCGCAGGGGGAAGGCTTTGCCGCGCTCGCCCGCCGGGCTGGCCTGAAGGCCGGCGTCCTGCTCGCCTTTCGCGCCGCGCTGGCCGCGATCAAAGCTCAGGCCATGGAAGGTGGCGACAGCCTCAAACTGCCGCTGGTGCAAAAGGTCATCGACGCTTGCGAGCTGATCGACGATCCCGCGCTCGCCAAGGTTCGGGCGCTCATGTGGCGCTTCGCCGCCGAAGCGGCAAAGGCGGAAGCAGCACACTTCGCCCGCGAGGCCGCGGCTTCGGTCGCAGTCGGTCGGCTGCCGCCCCTCCTGGAATTTTCGCCCGTCAACGACGATTCCGGTCACGCGCCGAAGCCGGACTTTGGTTGGCCGCCGACTGGCGCGGCGATGCTGGAGCTCGCGGCGCCGTCTGCGCATTCGGGCGAGGATAAAGCGCCCCGCGTCGAACTGCCGCCCGAGCTTGTCGCTCGGCTCGACGACGCGGCCTGAGCTCAGGCGCTCGCAGTCGCCCCGTTGGCGGCTTCCGCCATCTCCTGGCGCGCCTGCGCGATCGCCTGCCGCAGCACGGAAGGCTCCTGGGCGCCGGGAACGCCGACGCGGCCGCCGAAAATGAAGAACGGCACGCCGCTCACCCCCATCGACTGGGCCTGCTCGATCTCCTGGCGCACGAGGTCGATGTCCGCATCGCCAGCGAACAGCTTTTCGACCTCACTGGCGTCGAGCCCGCACTCGCCCGCGATTCCGGTCAACACGCTGCGGTCGCCGATGTCGCGTCCGTCGACGAAATAGGCCTTGAACAATCGATCGGCGACTTCGGCCTGAACGCCGGCCGCCGCCGCCCAGCGGATCAGCCGATGGGCGTCGAGCGTGTTGGGCGAGCGCTTGATCTTGTCGAAGGCGAAGGGGACGCCAACCTCGGCGCCCAGGCGGGTGAGATTGTCGTGCGCTGACTGGAGCCGGCCGCTCTTGCCGAACTTTTTCTCCATGTACTCGGTGCGGTCGAGCCCGCCTTCGGGAATCGTCGCATCAAGCTGGTAGGGCCGCCAGCGCACCACGACCGGCCCGGCGTCTTCCGAGAGCGCTTCTTCGAGGCGTTTCTCGCCCAAATAACACCAGGGGCACACGACGTCGCTGACGACGTCGATGGTGAGAACTTGTTCCGCTTCGCTCATGGGTCGGGCTCCGGCTTGCGAAGGCCTTATCTGGTCTCGTCCCAGCGCCAGCGCAAGCGAGCCGACTTACTCCTCGCCATTGATTTGCTGCAGCGCCTCGATCGCCTTCTGCACCGCGTCAGCCCTCGCTTGCGCCGCCCGCCGCTGCTCTGCGGTCGTCAATTTTGCCATAGCCTCGCTTTCACAGGGTGCTTAAGATGGATGTGGCTTCCCTTTGAGCGACCGGCTCCCCAACCGTCGGCCCGCAGACCCACAGCGGCCATTTTGGCGACGCATAAGCGTCCGCCCGACCAATGTCGCGCAAAAAAACAAATGAATGGAAGCTCGGGAGCGTGTGAATTAATTGCTTTGGGTCGACCTGGCTCTTGTAGCCGCCGCGCTCGGTGAGCGCGGTCGGCGCGGTGAGCCCGCGCCTACAGTGCCCCGATTCGACGGAGTGGGATCTTGCTCTGTGGGCGCTAGCGAGTTCCGACTACAACTTAAGCGAGATTTAATTATCTTAGCAATCTATACTTGCATCAAATCCAATTTGTGATAAATTTGATTTTAAGGTGACCCAGAATCCTGACTATCTCGGCCGCGCGAATGTCGGCGACGCCCGATCCCGCGGCCTATCCACGCTAGCGCTTGCCTTCGCGGTCACGGCGGTTCTTGCCGCGTTCGTGACGGAGGCCGACGCACGAGCGCGCGAGATCAGCGCCTCGTCCTACGGCTTTGCCGATTCCCTTTTGCCCAACAACGGCCTTGAGCCTTTACCGATGCTGCCGCTCTCTGGCCGCGATTGGGCGCTCAAGTGCTCTGCGAGTTGCAGCCCTGCTTTCGGAACCTATGTCGCTCGGCGAAGTGAAATGCTGACCTCGAACAATGCGGACATCTCAACGAGGAAGGCCGCGGGCTCAGCCGGCCATGCGATGGGCGTGGGCGGCACGGTCGTGGTCCAGCGGCTGGAACCGGACGCCCCCGGTTCGCTGTTGACGAATTGGGTCGTCGTGTCGCAGCGCACGGTCGACGAAAATGGATTCCATTCGTGGTCCCTGCTGTCCGGCCCGCCGTCGGACATGCCTTGGCTGCCAAATGACCTCTACCGATTCGAGGGCGCTTCGTTTTCGATGGACCTCTCAGGGGAAGCGCCCCCCACGCCCGAGGCGTCGACTTGGGTGATGATGCTCATCGGCTTCGCCGGGCTCGGCATCGCCGGGCATCGAAACTCCAAGAATCCCTGGCGCCCGACCCAATTAACCAAGAGGGAAACTTCGCGATGATCACCAGTCTGCGGCAACAAAGATCAGCTCGGACCGCGCCGACACTGGCGTCGATCCGAAGTCGACCGGTCGTTCCAGGAATTCGGGACGGCGAAGCGGAATCGACGAGACACGCCAGAGACGAACCAACCCTCAAGCTCCCGATGCTGGAGGCCGAGGTGCTGGGACTGCGACAAAGCCTCGTCGAAGTGAAGGCTAATCGTGACGCGTTGCGGAAGGAAATAGATGATCTGCGCCGCGACCGCGATCATTGGCGCAAGCTCGCGGAACCGGGTGAGCCCAAGCCGGCCGGGGCGGCGCCGAAGACGTGGTTTTGTGGCCGAGCCTTAGGGGGCGCTTAGGCTGATCCGCTGACCTCCTGGGAGCGCCGAGAACGAGATAAGCCGGCGCTTGGTCCGGGTGAAAGGGTGTGGCCGTTGGTCGAGTTGGGAAAAAGACCTGCGGCATCCCTGACGCGTCCTGGCTGGGCTTGACCCGGCGATCACGTGTTTGCCGCCTTGAAGTTTCGGCGGAAGGAAAAGCTTCCTCATCAAAACTGTAACCGGCGGTCCGTTGTCATTCCCACCACGGCGGCGGCGCGTCGCGGATGCCGGGTCAAGCTCGGACATAACGGAGAAACATTCACAAATCAGTTTGATTGCAAAAACCAGAATAATGTGTCATCACTGTTGGTACTGGCCGAACCAACCCCACTCGCTGCCATCGGGAGAGAATGGGGAAGCCGGCAGGCTGTTTGAGGGCTTGATCGACAACCCGAGACGCGAGCCGAGAAACAGGGAACCCAATCGACTTCGGATTGTCGAGCTGCTTCGCGCAGGCCCTCGGCCGGTGAACGACATCCGGGTCCGGCTCAAGCTCAGGCAATCGCAGGCTTCGCAGCACCTCAAGGTCCTCAAGACTGTGGGTCTGGTGGAGATGGAGCCGCGCGCGCAGCAGCGGTTTTACAGATTACGCGATGAGCCTCTGATGCAGCTTCACGAGTGGCTCGATCGTTATCGGCACGTCTGGGAAGAGCGCTTCGAGGCGCTGGACGAGGTCGTCGAGGAACTCAAGGGAAAGGAACAATCGGATGCAGCAGACAGATAAGAGCGCTGTGAAGAACGAAACCATCGTGGAGCGGACGAGCGACCCGGAGCTCACCGTCACCCGTATTTTCAATGCGCCGGCGAATATCGTCTTTGAAGCGTGGACGAAACCGGAGCTCCTGAAACGCTGGTGGGCGCCAAAATCCTTCGGCGTGTCGCTCTTTGAGTGCGAACAGGATCTGCGCGTGGGAGGAGCCTATCGCTTCGCGTTTGGGCGCGACCCAAAGGATCCAGAGGTGTTTTCCGGGCGGTACCTCGAGGTGAATCCACCCTCGCGGCTGGTCCTGACGCAAGTCTATGAGCGGATGGCCCATGTCGGCGAGGCCGTGGTGACGGCTGACTTCTTGGAGAGCGAGGGCAAGACCCGTCTCACTCTGCGCCAGCTCTTCCCGAGCAAGGAAGCCTTGGAAGGCGCCCTGGCGTCGGGCATGGAGCGCGGCATGCGGGTGACGCTCGATCAACTCGACGCGCTGGTCGCCTCGATGCCCCACTGACCATGGCGACTCATAGCTTCTCGCAACAGGTCGCGTCGCGTGAGCTTACTTGCCAATTGCGCAAGGGGACGCGGCCCTCGTTGCTACGCCAAGGGTTTATGGCCACGCGCGAAATCATGTTTTGCGCTATGAACGTTCATTAACTGTGGGAACTAATCCTGTCCTCAGTCGTTAGGTGCGAGCACGGCCTCAGGCCGGCTCGTTTCAGGAGGCTGAGATGTCTAAAGCCTTAATATTTGCTCTTCTTTTAGCTGGGCTGCCAGCGGCTGCCTATGCCGATGAGGGGGGTGGCGCCATCGGCGCCATTGTCCGGGCCCCGGGCGAAGCTGCGGCCGGTATCATCGGCGGCCTGACCGGCACGGAGGCTCCGCGGTTCCACCACTATGTCGTCGAGGAAAAGGTCCCGTCTTACACTTGGGCGGAGCATCCTCGCGTCGTCGTTGGCGACGTTCTGCCAGCCGAAGGCGTGATACTTCATCCAGTCCCGCATGAATACGGTGTGACGGATTACCAATACACGGTCGTCGACGATATGCCGGTGCTCGTCGATCCGGCGACGCGCAGGATAGTCGAGGTCGTTCCGTAAAAAGCGGAGGCCTTGGGAGCGCCGGCGGCGTCAGTAAACGGCGTCGGCGGCGCTTCGCCATTGCGCAGGCAAAATATTTCCAAGAGCCAGCGGCTGAGTTAGTGATACCCTAGGTCGCCGCGGACCTTGCCGCGAAACACCCAATAGGACCAGCCCGAGTACATGAGGATGACCGGGAGAAGGAACACCGTGCCCACCAGCAGGAAGGCCTGGGTAGATGGTGAGGACGCCGCGTCCCATAGCGTGAATTTATAGGGCACGATCAGCGGAAAGAGGCTGATCGCGAGGCCGAGGTAGGACATCACGAACAAGAGGATTGCGCCGATGAACGGCGCCGCCTCGGAGCGGTTGTTGAGCGACCGCCATTCCCAGTAGGCGATCAGCGCGGTGACGATCGGCACCGGCGCCAGAATCACAATATGGGGCCAGGCAAACCAACGCTCGGCGATCACGGGCTTCGCGAAAGGCGTCCACAGGCTTACGAGCGCAATGCCGATCAGAACGCCGATCAACGCGCGGCGGCCCAGCGCCCGCGCCCAGTCCTGAAGCGCGCCTTCGGTCTTCAAGACCAGCCAGCCAGCGCCGAGCAGGCTGTAGCCGAAGACCAGGGCGACGCCAGTGAGCAGCGAAAACGGTGTAAAGCAGTCGAAGGAGCCGCCCGTGAAGTGGCGACCTTCCGTCTGAAAGCCCTGAATGAATGCGCCGAGGACAATGCCTTGCGCGAAGGCGCCAAGGACCGAGCCATAGTTGAAGGCGCGATCCCAGAAGGTCCGATGCTCGGCGTCGCGGTAGCGGAACTCGAACGCAACGCCACGAAAGATGAGCGCCAGCAGCATAATCGCGATCGGGAAATAAACCGCCGGAATGATGATCGCAAAAGCGAGCGGAAAAGCGGCCATCAGCGCAAGGCCGCCGAGCACCAACCAGGTTTCGTTGCCGTCCCAGATGGGCGCGATCGAGTTCATGACCAGGTTGCGCGCATCCCGATCGGGCGCGAATCCATAGAGTATGCCCACGCCCAAATCGAAGCCGTCCAGGAGCACATACATAAAGACGCCAACGCCGAGCACGAGAGTCCAGACGGGCACGAGATCGAGAAAGGGCTGGGTCATAGCCGCGGCCCCGCTTCTGTCGCTGGGAGCGCCTGAACCGGCCGCGCCGGGCGCCCGCCTTCAATCGCGTCGGGCTCACCAGCAGCCTCCGTGGGCCCTTGTCGCACCAGTCTCAGCATGAGCGCCAATCCGGCTGAAAACATGACAAGGTACACGAGACAATAGCCGAGCAGCGAAATGCTGACGTCCAATCCCGTGAGCGAGGGAGAGACGGAATTGCGCGTACGCAGGAGCCCGTAGACCGTCCAAGGCTGACGGCCGACCTCGGTCGTCGCCCAGCCGGCTGTCACCGCTATAAAGCCGAGGGGAGAGGCCAGCGTGCAGCACCGGAGGAACCAGTTGCTGTGGAAGAGCTCGCCCCGCCAGCGCAGCCATAGGCTCGTCACCACCATGGCGAGCATGATGACCGCAATTCCAACCATGATCCGGAAGCCGAAGAAGGGGACAATGATCGGCGAGGGACGCTGGTCGGCGGGGAAGTCCTTGAGGCCATGCACCACTCCGTTTAGGTCGTGGGTCAGAATGAGGCTGCCGAGGTCCGGGATCGCGATGACGTCGCGGTCCATCTCGGCCTTCTCGTCAGGGATAGCGAACAGATTGAGCGGAACGCGGCCGTCGGTGTCCCAGAGCGCCTCGATCGCCGCGAGCTTCGCCGGTTGATGTTCGAGGGTGTTGAGGCCATGCGCGTCGCCGAGCAGGAACTGAAGGGGCACGAGCACGGTGAGCAGCCACAAGCTCATCGACAGCATCGTGCGCGCTTCCGCGACGAAACGTCCTTGCCGCAGATAGGAGGCGGCCACGCCGACGACCACGAAGCCGGTGGTGATGTAGACCGCGTCGACGACGTGAGCGAGCCGGTAGGGGAAGGATGGGCTGAAGATGATCTGCAGCCAGTCCTTCGGCAGGAAGCGGCCGTCGACGATTTCATAACCGGCGGGCGTCTGCATCCAGCTGTTGGTGGCGATGATCCAGAAGGTCGAAAAGAGCGTGCCCAAGGCGACCATCAGCGCCGCGACGAAATGGGCCCAGGGCGGCACCAGCTTGCGCCCGAACAACAGCACGCCGAGGAAAGCCGCCTCGAGGAAGAAGGCGGTCAGTCCCTCATAGGCCAGGAGCGGCCCGACAACGTCGGCGGTGGCGTCGGAGTAACGGCTCCAGTTCGTGCCGATCTGGAACGGCATGACGATCCCCGAAACGACGCCCATGCCGAACGACACCGCGAAAATCTTAATCCAGAATGTCGAGATGCGAAGATAGATTTCGCGCCCTGTAATAAGATTGAGCCCCTCGAGGACCGCAATGAAGGCGGCGAGACCGATGGTGAAGGCGGGCAGCAGGAAATGCCACGCAATGACCCATGCGAACTGGATCCGGGATAGGACAACGGGGTCCATGCGTATCGCTCCCGTTCATTGCGCCCAGCCTTCGCCCCCGAATGCTGAGATCATGACGCTCCCTCTATAGGAGCCGAGCGACGCTACCATGGACGTCCGCAATTTCCATGACGATTCCCAAGCGCCCGGAATTGCCTAATTGGAACGTGGATTTGAGACTTGCGAGCGTAGCCCGGCTGGCTTTGTCGCCGGCCTGAGCAGCGAGAAGCGGGCGGCGGCGCCGGTCTAATGAGGCGTCTCTAGCCGCCGTCGCGTGCTAACTAGCTCCGTGTAACATTTGACGCGCGGTCGTCGAAGAGCGATCTGTCACCTCATGGCCGACGTCTCCTTTCCTGCCGCGTTTGGCGCGGGCCTTCTCTCCTTCATCTCGCCGTGCGTGTTGCCGCTCGCGGCGCCCTATCTTTGCTTTCTCGCCGGCGCGAGCGTCGAAGCGCTGGCCGACGAGAGCGAAACGAGGGCGCGCCGCGACATCCTCATTACTGCAGTCCTGTTCGTGGCGGGCTTCTCGACCGTATTCGTCGGCCTGGGCGCGACGGCGTCGGCGTTGGGATCGGTGCTGCGTCAATGGAGCCACGCGCTGTCGATCGCCGCCGGGATCGGCGTGATCCTGATGGGTCTGCATTTCCTTGGCGTTTTCAAGATCGGCGCGATGCTGCGTGAGAAGCGCCTTGAGCTTGAGAAACCGGCCGGCTTGTGGAGCGCCTATCCGATGGGCTTCGCCTTCGCGCTCGGCTGGACCCCCTGCATCGGTCCGATCCTGGCCACCATTCTCGCGGTCGCCGGCAGCAAGGACACGGTCGCGAGCGGCGCAGCGCTGCTCGCCGTCTATAGCCTTGGCCTCGGTCTGCCCTTCATTGCCGCCGCCGCCGCGATCGGCCCGTTCATCCGCGCCTCGCGCCATCTGCGCGCGCAGTTCGGCCGGATCGAGAAGGTCGTCGGCGTCCTGCTCGTCGCGACGGGCGTCGCATTTCTGACTGGCGGCTTCCAGAGCATGTCGCTGTGGTTGATCGAGACGTTTCCGCAGTTCGGCCAGATCGGGTGACGAAAAAAGAAACCCGCCGGCGAGGGCGGGTTTCCGATTTGTAGCGATGAGGGAGCCGCTAGGCGCTGACCGCCCAGCGGAGCAATGGATTAGGAGCCGATCTGCTCGTAGCTGATCTTGCCGTCGGCGCCTTTCTTCCAGACATACCAGACATAGTCGACGGTCGTGCGGTCGCCCTTCTTGTCGTACGAAATGTCGCCGATGACGGTGTGGAAGGGCATGCCCGAATGCATCACTTCCGCGACCTTCTTCGGATCGAGCGACTTCGCTTTCTCAGCCGCCTGCTTCATGATCTGCACAGCGGCATAGGCGTAAAGCGTATAGGCTTCCGGGTCGAAGTTCTTCGCCTTGAACTCGGCAACAATGTCCTTGGCCGACGGGTTCTTGCGCGGATCCGGACCGAAGGACATCAACGTTCCTTCAACGCCGGGGCCGCCGATCTGCGAGAACTCGTCGCTGGTGATGCCGTCGCCGGAGATCATGATGGTTTTCATCCCCTGGTCACGCATCTGACGGACGATAAGGCCGCCCTCGGTCTGCAGGCCGCCCCACATCAGATAGTCGGCGCCGGATTCCTTGACCTTGGAGACGATCGCCGAATAGTCCTTCTCACCGGTGTTCACGCCTTCATAGAGCACTTCCTTGACGCCGAACTTGTGCATGTTGTCGAGCGCGGCGTCGGCAAGGCCTTTGCCATAGGTGGTCTTGTCGTGAATCACGGCGATCTTCTTGCCTTTCAGCTTGTCGCGCGCGAGCTCTGCCCACAGCATGCCCTGCTGGTCGTCGCGGCCGCAGGTGCGGAACGCGTCCCACAACTTCCGCTCCGTGATCTTAGGGTTGGTCGCCGAAGGGGTGATGAACAGGATGCCGTTTTCCGCATAGACGTCGGAAGCGGGGATCGTCACGCCGGAGTTGAAGTGGCCGACCACGAACTTGACGCCGTCGCCGACGAACTTGTTGGCCACCGACACGCCCTGCTTGGGGTCGGATACGTCGTCGCCCTGCTCCAAGGTGATTTGCTGCCCGAGGATGCCGCCGGCCTTGTTGATGTCCTCGACGGCCTGAGTTGTGCCTTGCACAAGTTGCGCGCCGAAGGCGGCGTTCGGTCCGGTGATCGGTCCGGCGACACCCATTTTGATCTGCGCGCTGGCGGCGCCCGAGAACGCCAGAGCCGCGGCGAGCGCGACTCCGGACAACCAATGTTTAGTCATTCAACTACTCCCATGAGTTTGCGAGCGCCCGGCCCTCCCTGGCGCTCGTTTGGCAGAAGACAATTCCACCTTGAAGGCCGATACTTTCTTGTTTTCGATCAAGAGTCACCTTAAAAAACACAAAGGTTTGTCCAATTAAACTGGCGCTGGTTCAGCCATTCCCTTTGGCGCTCCAGTTCAGTCCCGAACTGTCGTAAGCCCAGGAATATTGGGTCGCCATCTGGCTTGCGCGCATGGCGCGATAACCGAGCGCGCCGACGATGACCATCCAAATCAGGGCGCTTATGAAGAGAGGGAGCGAGAGAAGGGGCTCACCGTAAAGCGCGTAGTGAAGAAAGCGCACGGCCGCGGCGAGAAAGACCATATAGGGCGCAAGCGTCGCCAGCGGCCTCCACGTCTTGGCCACGGCCCTTCCGGTCGCCCAGGCGCCGGCCCCGCCGAGCACCAGCGTGAGGAGGATGAAGGTGAAAAGGCCGTAAGGTGAGTCTGACCAAAGTAAGCCGTCCATCAATGACCACCCTCGAGATAGGCCGCCCGCACCTCAGGGCGCGCCAGCAGCTCCGCGCCGCCGCCCTGCATCGTGATTGCGCCATTGACCATTACGTAGCCGCGATGGGCGAGTTTCAGCGCATGAAAGGCGTTCTGCTCGACCAGGAAGACGGTCAGGCCCTCGGTCTTGTTCAGTTCGGCGATCACCTCGAAGATCTGTTTGACCACGAGGGGCGCTAGTCCAAGCGAAGGCTCGTCGAGAAGCAACAATCGAGGCCGGCTCATCAAAGCGCGCGCGATCGCCAGCATCTGCTGCTCGCCGCCCGACAGCGTTCCGCCGCGCTGCGGCGCGCGCTCCTTCAGGCGGGGAAAAAGCGCGAACATGCGCTGAAGGTCTTCGTCGAAATGGGCGAAGTTGTTGATCGAGGCGCCCATCTGCAGGTTCTCGAACACCGTCATGCGCGGGAAGATGCGTCGCCCTTCCGGCGATTGAGCGATCGACAGCCGCGCGATCATGTGCGTCGGCAAGTTGGTGATGTCGTGGCCGTCGAACGTGATCCGGCCTTGGCGCGCACGCGGCGCGCCGAAGATCGTCATCATCGTCGTCGACTTGCCCGCGCCGTTGGCCCCGATCAGGGTGACAATCTCGCCCTTGTTGACGTCGATGTCGACGCCCCGAAGCGCCTGAATTTTTCCATAGAAGGTCTCGATCCCGCGCAGTTGCAGGAGCGGCGTCACCGCGGCTGCCGCAACGCTCATTGTTCCAATTCCTTTTCGATTTGCTCAACTTCCTCCTCGTCTTCGACGCCGAGATAGGCGGCGATCACTTTCGGATCAGAGCGCACTTCCGCCGGCGTTCCGTCCGCGATCTTCACCCCGTAGTCGAGCACCACCACGTGATCGGAGATTTGCATGACGACCGACATGTCATGCTCGATCAACAGCACCGACGTATTGTGGTCGGCGCGGATCGATCGCAGGAGCGCATTGAGCTCGGCCGATTTGCGCGGGTTGAGTTCGGCGGCCGGTTCGTCCAGGCAAAGGAGCACCGGGTCGGTGCACATCGCGCGCGCGATTTCGAGCCGGCGTTGGGCGCCGTAAGGCAACTCGCCCGCCGGATCGTCCGCCCGGTCCATGAGCCCAATCTTGTCGAGCCAGTATTTTGCCCGGTCGATGCACTCGGCCTCCTTGCGGCGATAGCTTGGCGCCCCAATCAGGCCGAGCACCGTGAGGCCGCTGGCGAGCATGAGCGTATTGTGGTGCGCGACCAGCAGATTCTCGAGCGTGGTCATGCCCTGGAAAAGCCGGATGTTCTGGAAGGTGCGCGCGACCCGCGCCTTGCGGGCGATCTCATGGTCTGGCATCCGCTCGAGCAGAAAGAGTTCGCCGCTCGGCGTCGTCGCATGCCGGCCGCTCGAGCGGGTAACGGCGGCGATATCCTCGTGTGTCGCGATGCCGTCGCGGGCAAGGGCGAGTTGTCCCTCGGTCGGCTTGTAGAAGCCAGTCACGCAATTGAAGACCGTCGTCTTGCCTGCACCGTTCGGGCCGATGAGGGCGGTGATATCTCCCCTTCCGACCGAAAAGCTGAAGGCGTTCACCGCGACAAGGCCGCCGAACCGCATGGTTAGGTTTTCGACGGCGAGCAGCGGGCCGGTCAGCCAGTTCATCAGCCGTGTCCCTCTTTGACGAGATCGCTGGAGACGGCCTTTTGCTCTTTCAAGAATACGGACGGCAGCCTTGTCGAAACCAGGCCTCGCGGCTTCCAGATCATCATGATGACCATCGCGGCGCCGAACAGCAGCATGCGATATTGCGTCGGATCGAAGTTCTCGCCGAAGATTCTCTTCATCCAGTCGAGTTCGCGCATCAGCTCGGGAATGCCGATCATCGCCGCGGCGGCGATGGCGACGCCAAGTTGCGAGCCCATGCCCCCGAGCACGACGATGGCGAGGATCGTCGCCGACTCGATGAAGGTGAAGCTCTCCGGGCTGACAAACCCCTGGCGCACGGCGAAGAACGAGCCAGCGAAGCCGCCGAACATCGCGCCGAGCGCGAACGCCGTGAGCTTGGTGTTGGTGGTGTTGATGCCAAGCGAGCGGCAGGCGATCTCGTCCTCGCGGAGCGCCTCCCAGGCCCGGCCGATCGGGAGTTGGCGCAGCCGAACCGTCACGAAATTGGTCAAAAGCGCGAGCGCGAGGATCAGGTAGAAAAGAAAGATTGAGCGGTAGATCGGCGTGTAGGGCAGGTGGAAGATCGCCGCGAACCCGTCGTCGTCGTCAGTGAACGGTATGCCGAAGAACGACACGTGGGGAATCTCACTGATACCGGCGTAGCCGTTGGTCAAATCGACCCAGTTGATCAGCACCATTCGGATGATCTCGCCGAAGGCGAGCGTCACGATGGCGAGGTAGTCGCCGCGGAGCCTCAGGACCGGGAAGCCGAGGATGACGCCCCACATCGCGGCGAGGATTCCGGCAAGCGGCAGGCAGACCCAAAACGAAAGCCCGAAGGTGGTCGAAAGCAGCGCATACGAATAAGCGCCAACCGCATAAAACGCCACGTAGCCGAGATCGAGAAGGCCGGCGAGGCCGACCACGATGTTCAATCCCCAGCCCAGCATCACGTAGATCATGATCTGGATGCCGTAGTTGTTGATCCATTTCAATGAGCCGCCCGGCCCGAGAAGGCCAAGGGCGATCAACGGAAACAGGATGACGAGGCCAAGCATGAACGGACCGATATAGCGCCCGAACGCCACCCGAGCTGCCGATGGCGGGGCCGTGCCCTCGCCCTCCCGCGCCGCCTGCACCAATGCGCCGCCCATGCCGCCGGCGGCGGCCGAGCCGACGCGGTCGAACCAAATCCGCCAGTCGGCGCGCGCCATCTGCCGCAAAAACACAAAAGCAAAGACGAGCGCCGTGATGGCGAACGAAAGCGGCCAGCGCGCGATCACAACAAGTTCGTTGTTGATGTTCGATTCAGCGTGATAAGAGATGATTGGAAAGCATAGAACGAAAGCGACTAAGCCTGCGGCGGCTGCGTTGCGAAGCGCCGGAACGAATTGCGCCCCGGTTGCAGCGGGGGCCGCGATCTCTGAGCTTTGCGAGGGCGCGCTCATGTCTCAGACCTTCTCGACTTCCGGCCGGCCGAGAATGCCGGAAGGCATGAAGATCAGGGTGATCGCCAGGATCATGAACGCGGCCACATCCTTGTAGTCGGTGGTGAAGTAGGACGACCAGAACACTTCGATGAGGCCGATCAGAAGGCCGCCGAGCACGGCGCCGGGCAACGAGCCGATGCCGCCGAGCACGGCCGCGGTGAAGGCTTTGACCCCCGGCACAAAGCCGTCGGAAAAACTCACCACGCCATAGTAGATCACGAACATGACGCCGGCGACCGCCGCCAAGGCTGCGCCGATCACGAAGGTGATCGAAATGGTCGCGTCGACGTCGATCCCTAGCAGCGCCGCCATCTTGCGATCTTGCTCACAGGCGCGCTGCGCCCGCCCGAGCGAAGTGAATTGAACGAGGTACCAGAAGGCCGCCAGCAGAACGGCGGTGACCACCACGATCAGGATCTGGCGCACCGACAAGGTCACGTCCCCCGTCACGTTGAACACGTGATTGGGGAGTTGGGGCGCAGGTTTGTTGCGCGGGCCCTGAACAACCTGGACAAAGTTTGACAGGAAGATCGACATTCCGATCGCCGAAATGAGCGGCGCGAGCCGAAACGAGCCGCGCAAGGGCCGGTACGCAAGCCGTTCAATCGCCCAGTTCCAGAGGCCGGTTAGCGCCATGGCCCCGACCATCACCACGACAAACGCGATCGGCAGTGATCCCAGATGCAGAATCTGGGTCAGAATCATGAAAATGATCAAAGCGATGAAGGCTGACAGCATGAACAGGTCGCCGTGAGCGAAATTGACCATGCCGATGATGCCGAAAACCATCGTGTAGCCGATGGCGATAAGTCCGTAGATCGACCCCAGCGTCACCCCGTTGATCAGCTGCTGCAGGAAATTATCCATGCCCCACCCTGCCCTCTCGTTTCTCCCCGCTTCGCAGGAAACGTGCCATTCGCTTGCGGCCGCCCTGTCTTTGCGCGCTCTCGACCCCTCGACGCTCCATGCTGGAGCCATCGCTTGCCCGAGATTTGTGCAACCTAACCGGCGAGAGGGCGCGCGGCAACAGGCGCCGTCAAGGTTCACAAGGATGCCTCGGATGGCCAAAGGCTTCGGAATGTTGAGGGGCTTTGCGTAATATCCGAACGAATATTTCGGATATTATGCAATGTTGTTGCTTAGAATAACAATTCCGTTAGAAACACAGCGTCGTCTTTCTCGGAAAAGAGAGCATGGCGACGTCTTGATATTCCTCGCGCCTTGCGAAATATTGGCAATACACCGCGTTGATCTCGAACTCATAAGGGATCAGCCCAGTGTCTTGGAAGGGAACGTTCATGGCGATGACGATGACGGGCGAAGTGACTTTGCCCGCCGAGAGACCGAAAGTATGGGCGCTGCTGAACGACCCCGAAACGCTCAAATCCGCAATTCCCGGGTGCCAGGCGTTAGAGAAGACAGGCGAGAACGGTTTCGCCGCCGTCGTTAAATTGAAAATCGGCCCGGTCTCCGCCACGTTCAAAGGCAAGGTCGAACTCTCCGACATCGTTCCGCTCGTGGGCTACACCATCAAGGGCGAGGGCGAGGGCGGCATCGCGGGCTTCGCCAAGGGCGGCGCGAAAGTGTCGCTCGCCGATGCGCCGGGCGGCACGTTGCTCCATTACGACGTCGACGCAACAGTCGGCGGCAAGATCGCCCAGCTCGGCTCGCGTCTGATCGACGGCGTCGCCAAGAACATGGCCGACAAGTTTTTCACCAATTTCGTAGCCCTCGCCGCGGATGGCGGGGCGCAGGCCGGCGTGGGGAGCGAGGCGGCGCGTGGCTAAGCCGCGCCGAGCGTCGCCGAACGCGTCCAGGATTTAGGAGGATATCGGAATGGTTCATGTCTCGATGGTGGTCAACGGCCGCTCCGCATCGGCGGATGTCGATCCGCGGACGCTGCTCGTGCAGTTCCTGCGGGAGAATCTGCGCCTGACCGGCACCCATGTCGGATGCGACACCTCGCAGTGCGGGGCCTGCGTCGTTCACGTCGACGGCCACGCGATCAAGTCATGCACGGTGCTGGCGGCGAGCTGCGAGGGCGCTCACGTGACGACGATCGAAGGCCTGGCGACTGGCGGAAAGCTCCATCCCATGCAGCAGGCCTTCCAGGACAATCACGGTCTGCAATGCGGCTTCTGCACGCCGGGCATGATCATGGCCGCCGTCGACCTCGTCAATCGGGAAGGCCCAAACCTTGACGAAGCGACGATCCGCCACGGCCTCGAAGGCAATATCTGCCGCTGCACCGGCTACCACAATATCGTCAAATCGATCGCCCAAGGCGCGCGCGAGATGGGTGCCGCTGCCACGCCTCGAGCGGCTGAATAACAAGGACGCTTCAATGCCGTCCCAAGGGAGAGAGACATCATGGGCGTGACAGCCATCGGCGCCTCCGTCAAACGCACGGAGGACATCCGGTTCATCACCGGCAAGGGCCACTATGTCGACGACGTCAATCGTCACGGCCAAGCCTTCGCTTATTTTCTCCGCTCGCCGCACGCCCACGCGACGATCGAAAAGATCGACCTTGCGGCCGCTCTCAAGGCGCCGGGCGTGGTTGCGGTGTTCACCGGCGACGACATCGCAGCCGATAAGGTTGGCGGTCTCATCTGCGGCTGGATGATCCACTCGAAGGACGGCTCGCCGATGAAAGCGGGCGCCCATCCAGCGCTAGCCCAGGGCAAGGTGCGCTACGTTGGCGATCATGTCGCCGTCGTCATCGCGGACACTTATGCGCAGGCGCGAGACGCCGCGGAAAAGATCGAGGTGCAGTATACCGAGCTGCCCGCGGTCGCCGATACGGCAAGCGCGGCGAAGTCGGGTCAGGCGCAAATCCATGACGCCGCGCCGGGCAACACGGTTTACAACTGGCATCTCGGCGACAAGGCCGCGACCGATGCCGCCTTCGCTGCCGCGAAGCACGTGACCAAGCTCGACCTCGTCAACAATCGCCTGATCCCGAACCCGATGGAGCCGCGCGCCGCCGTCGGCGACTATGATTCAGGAACGGACACGATCACGCTTTATACGACAAGCCAGAACCCGCATGTCGCGCGGCTCGTGCTCTCGGCGTTCATTGGCCTTGCGCCGGAACACAAACTACGCGTCATCGCGCCCGACGTTGGCGGCGGCTTCGGCTCGAAGATCTTCATTTATGCCGAGGAGACGGTCTGCGCCTGGGCGGCGAAGAAGATCGACCGGCCTGTCAAATGGACTTCGGATCGGACGGAGGCCTTCCTCTCGGACGCGCACGGCCGCGATCATGTCACCCACGCCGAACTCGCGCTCGACGCCGGCGGCAAGATCACCGGCTTGCGCGTGCATACGATCGCCAATCTCGGCGCTTATCTCTCGACGTTCGCATCCTCCGTGCCGACCTATCTTTATGGGACGCTGCTCTCGGGCCAATACGCGATTCCCAGCATCTATTGCGAAGTCGACGCGGTCTATACCAACACAGCGCCGGTCGATGCCTATCGCGGCGCCGGGTGCCCGGAAGCGACATTCGTCATCGAGCGCATTGTCGAAGTCGCGGCGCGTGAAACCGGACAAGATCCGGCCGAGTTTCGGCGCAAGAACTTCATCAATTCGTTCCCGCATCAGACCCCGGTCATCATGGCTTATGACGCGGGCGATTACGCGGGTGCGCTCGATAAGGCGCTCGCGCTCGCCGACTACAAGGGCCTGCCGGCGCGGAAAGCGGCTTCCGCGGCTAACGGCAAACTTCGTGGCCTCGGAATCTCCGCCTACATTGAAGCTTGCGGCATTGCGCCATCTGCGGCGGTCGGTTCGCTCGGTGCCGGCGTCGGCCTGTGGGAATCGGCGGAAGTGCGGGTCAATCCGATCGGCACGGTCGAGGTTCTGACGGGCTCGCACAGCCATGGTCAGGGCCACGAGACGACCTTCGCTCAACTCGTCTCCAGCCGTCTCGGCATCCCGATGGAAAATGTATCGATCGTCCACGGAGACACCGACAAGGTGCAGATGGGCATGGGCACCTACGGTTCCCGGTCTGGCGCCGTCGGCATGTCGGCGATTTTCAAGGCGCTCGACAAGATCGAAGCCAAGGCGAAGAAGGTCGCCGGCCATTGTCTTGAGGCCGCGGAAGGGGACATCGAATTCAAGGACGGGAAGTTCACGGTCAAGGGCACTGACAAATCGATCGACTTCGGCTCAGTGGCTCTCCAGGCCTACGTCGCGCACAAGTTCAACGGCCAGGAGCTCGAGCCTGGCTTGAAAGAGAGCGCGTTCTGGGATCCGACCAACTTCACCTTCCCCGCGGGCGTCCACATCTGCGAGCTCGAGGTCGACCCCCAAACCGGCACAGTCACCATCGACAGGTGGACGGCCGTCGACGACTTCGGCAAGCTCATCAATCCGATGATCGTCGAGGGCCAGGTGCATGGCGGCATTGCCCAGGGCGTGGGCCAGGCGCTTCTCGAAGGCGCCCATTACGACAATGACGGCCAGCTCTTGACGGCGAGCTTCATGGACTATTGCATGCCGCGCGCGGACAATCTGCCCTCGTTCAAAGTCGAGACGATCGAGACTGTCTGTCCTTCCAATCCGCTCGGCATCAAGGGCTGTGGCGAAGCGGGCGCGATCGCTTCGCCTCCCGCCGTCATCAACGCCCTCACCGATGCGCTCGGCCATGAAGAGGTGGCGATGCCGGCGACCCCGCAGGTCGTCTGGCGCGCTGCGCAAAAGACGCTGATGAAGCGCGCCGCGGAATGAAACTGAGCGGAAGGCCGCGATCCGCGCCTTCCGCCGCCCTCTCTGGGAGAATTCAACATGTACGCCTTTGAATATCATCGCCCCCAAACGCTCTCCGGCGCCGCCGCCGATCTCGCCAAGCCCGACGCTAAGGCGCTCGCTGGGGGCATGACCCTCCTGCCAACCATGAAGCAGCGTCTGGCGTCGCCGGCTGCGCTCATCGATCTCAAGAACGTTCACGAACTCGCAGGAATCGCCCGCGAAGGAGATAATCTCGTGATCGGCGCCATGACCCGGCACGCGGAGGTCGCTCGCAGCAAAGACGTGGAAAAGGCGATTCCAGCGCTCGCATCGCTCGCCGGCCTGATCGGCGATCCGCATGTTCGCAATATGGGCACGATCGGCGGTTCGCTCGCCAACAACGATCCGGCTGCGGACTATCCGGCCGCTGCGCTGGCGCTCGGCGCCACGATCGTCACCAACAAGCGGCGCATCGAAGCAAAAGACTTCTTCACGGGTCTTTTTGAGACGGCGCTCGAGCCCGGTGAACTCATCACGAAGGTGAGCTTCCCTATCCCGCAAAAGGCCGCCTACATGAAATTCAGGAACCCGGCCTCGCGCTACGCGATGGTCGGCGTCTTCGTCGCCAGGACGGCGGCTGGCGTCCGCGTCGCCGTGACCGGCGCCGGCTCGAGCGGCGTCTTCCGCGCCGAGCCGTTCGAAGCGGCGCTGAGCAAGAACTTCTCGCCTTCGGCGCTGGAGGGCGTCTCCGTGCCCGCGAGCGGCCTCAACTCGGATATTCACGCCGACGCCGACTATCGCGCGCACCTCATTGGCGTGATGGCGAGACGCGCGGTGGAAGCGGCGGCCTAAGCCGCGTAAGAAAGCCACTCGAACCTTCAGTGAGGCGAGCTTGACGCCGCCGCGCCCCTTTCTGCAGGGTGCAGCGGCGATGTCTTGACGTGGAGTAGCGCCTTGTCCCGGCAATCGCCAGCCCTTCCGGCCTCGATCGACGAAACCTTGAGCCTGCTTAGCAGCGCTTCCTATGTCGGCGATCGCGCGCTGGCGACGGTCATTTTCTTGAGCCTGCGCCTCGGAAGGCCGCTGTTTCTCGAAGGCGAGGCCGGCGTCGGCAAGACAGAGGTCGCCAAGGTTCTCGCGGCCTCGCTCAATCGAAAGCTGATTCGCCTGCAGTGCTACGAAGGCCTCGATGTCGCGAGCGCGGTCTATGAATGGAACTATCCTGCGCAAATGATGGCGATCAGGCTGGCCGAGGCGTCCGGCGAGCATGACAAGGATCGCATCGAGCACGACATCTTCTCGCAGCGCTATCTCATCAAGCGCCCGCTCCTGCAGGCCCTCGAACCGGGCGTCAACGGCGCTCCGGTCCTCCTGATCGATGAGATCGACCGCGCCGACGAGGCCTTCGAAGCCTACCTGCTCGAGATCCTGTCCGACTTCCAGGTGACGATTCCCGAAATCGGCGTCATGGCGGCGCCCGAACCGCCGATCGTCGTCATCACCTCCAACCGCACGCGCGAAATCCATGACGCGCTCAAGCGTCGTTGTCTCTATCATTGGCTTGGCTATCCCGACCTCGCGCGCGAGATGGCGATCGTCGGCGCGAAGGCGCCGCGGGCGCCGGAGCGACTGACCGCAGAACTTGTCGCGTTCGTTCAGCGTCTGCGCAAACAGGATTTGTTCAAGTCGCCGGGCGTCGCCGAAACCCTCGATTGGGCGGCCGCGCTGACCGAGCTCGATGCGGTGGCCCTCGATCCGGCGCAGGTCTCCGACACGCTCGGCGTGCTGCTGAAATATCAGGACGATATCGCAAAGATTGAGGGCGCAAAGGCGCAGACGCTGATCGAGGAGACGCGCGCCGAGCTTCGCCGGCTGGAGATCGGCTAGGGCCGGGCGAGCTCAGCGTGGCCCGAGCGCGATGACAAACGCGGCGCCCGACACTATCTCTCCTCCCGATGACGCGTGCGACCGGCGCTTCGCCTGAAGTGAGATCGATCGAGCCAAGCGAAATGAGCGCGATTTTAGAGGTCGAACCTGCAAGCGGCGGCGTCTTGGCGCAGAACATCGTCCACTTCGCCCGCGCCCTTCGCGAGGCGGGCGTCCCGTTGGGTCCGGGCGCGGTAGTCGACGCGCTCGCGGCGGTCGAGGCGGCGGGCGTCGGGAATCGAGAGGACTTTTACACCACGCTGCACGCTGTCTTCGTCAAGAAGCATGAGCACAGCCTGCTGTTTGACCAGGCGTTTCGCATCTTCTGGAAGCGAAAGGGTTTCATCGAAAAGCTGATCGCGATGCTGTCCCCGCGCGCGCCCAGCAAATCCGACCCGAAGCCCCCGGAAGCTGGAGCCAGTCGCGTCGCTGACGCGCTTTTCAAGACGGTCCATGACCGCGCCAAACCGGCCCCCGAGGTCGAGCTTGACGCCCGCCTGACCATGTCGGCCGCGGAGATCTTGCGGTCGAAGGATTTCGCCCAAATGAGCGCGGCGGAAATCGAGGAGGCTCGCAAGGCGATCAAGCGGCTCGCGATGCCCGAGGACAACCGTCGAACGCGACGCTTTGCTCCTGGCGGTCGACCAGCTCGCGTCGATGCGCGCCGAAGCTTCCGCCGTTCTCTGCAGCCTGGCGGCGTGATCGACCTCGAGTTTAGGTCGCCGATCGATCGCGCGCCGCCGGTCGTCGCCCTATGCGACATTTCCGGGTCCATGAACGAGTACACCCGCCTTTTTTTGCATTTCCTTCACGCCTTGGGGGAGACGCGACGGGTTTCGACCTTCCTGTTTGGCACCCGCCTGACGAACGTGACCCGCGCCATGCGCGCCCGCGATCCCGATGACGCGCTGGCGAAATGCTCGGCTATGGCGCTCGACTGGTCCGGCGGCACGCGCATCGGCGAGGCGCTCCACCGCTTCAATCGGGATTGGTCGCGGCGCGTGCTTGGCCAGGGCGCGATTACGCTCCTCATCACAGACGGGCTCGAGCGCGACGACCTGGATAAGCTCGGAGCTGAAATGGAGCGGCTCGCGAAATCGAGCCGGCGCGTGATCTGGGTCAATCCGCTGCTGCGCTTTGATGATTTTGCCGCCAAGGCGGGGGGATTCGAACCATGCTGCCTTACGTCAATTCGTTCCGTCCGATCCACAATCTCGCCAGCATGGCCGAACTTTGCCGGGCGTTGTCGGGTGGCCGAGACTCGTCCGATAATCCAAAAGCGCGGCTCCTGACCGTCGATTGATTTCCCGTTATAGTCTTGCGGAGCGACCGGGGCGGGACCATTCTTGAGAGACTTCGCTTTGCGAGCGCCGATGTGTCCGCTCGCAAGGCCTATTGCGAGGGCGCCTGCCGCCAAGTCGGGTTCGTTGCGCTCTAGGGTATCGATGAGGGAGGTGTTTGAATGCTGACCCGAGACGAAGACGTCCTTGCTGCCGCGGAAACCTGGCGGGAAGCCGGGCGACACGTGGCGATTGCAACTGTGGTCGAGACCTGGGGCTCGGCTCCGCGCCCGGTCGGCTCGCATCTCGTCATTGACGCCGAGGGGAATTTTCTCGGCTCCGTATCCGGCGGGTGCGTCGAGGGCGCGGTCGTGGAAGAGGCGGCGGATGTGATCGCCAACGGCGCGCCGCGGATGCTCGAGTTCGGCGTGGCGGACGAGACCGCCTGGCGCGTCGGACTCTCGTGCGGCGGCCGCATCAAGGTCTATGTCGAGAAGCTCGCCTGATGCGTCTCGACGTTCTTAAGGCGATGAACGCGGCGCGAACCGAAAGGCGCGCGGGCGCCATCGTGACGCGTCTTTCCGACGGCGAGCAGCGATTCGTTCGCGCCGAAGCCGTCGACGCCGATCCTCTCGCCTCGGAATTGGAAGCGGCGTTGCGCATGGGCAAAAGCGCAACAATTGCGCATCAGGGCGAGGATTATTTTCTGACCGTTCAAGCCCCCGCGCCGCGCCTCACCCTCATTGGGGCCGTGCATATCTCGCAAGCTTTGGCGCCGATCGCGCGGATCGCCGGTCTCGACGTCTCGGTCATCGATCCGCGCACCGCGTTCGCCACGCCCGACCGCTTCCCGGACACGCCCGTTGTCGCCCAGTGGCCCGACGAGGCTTTGGCGGAAGCGCCGCTTGATCGCTACACCGCCATCTGCCTTTTGACCCATGACCCCAAGATCGACGACCCGGCGCTCATGGCCGCGCTCAAGGCCGATTGTTTCTATATCGGCGCGCTCGGATCGCGAAAAACGCACGCCAAACGGATCGAACGCATGCGCGCTCACGGGTTCGATGAAACGGCGCTGTCGCGCATCCATGCGCCGATCGGGCTCGACATCGGCGCCGTCAGCCCGGCCGAAATCGCAGTGTCGATCATCGGGGAGATCGTTGCTTCGCTGCGCAAGAAGCCGTTGCGCTCGGAGAGCGCGGCGGCATGAAATTCGGCCCGACGCCAATCGAAGAGGCCGAGGGCGCTGTCCTTGCGCATGGCGTTCGGATTGACGGCGTCGCATACAAAAAGGGCGACGTTCTCACGCGCGAGCGGCAGCTGGCGCTTGGTTCGGCAGGCGTCAGGTGCGTCGTGGCGGCGCGGCTCGAACCCGGCGACATCGATGAGAATGAGGCGGCGCTGAAGCTCGCCAAACGTCTCGCCGGCCAGCACCTGCGTTGCTCGGCGCCGTTTACGGGGCGGGTCAATTTGTTTGCCGAGAGCGCAGGGCTCGCGATCATTAAGCCCGAGGCCATCGACCGGGTCAATGCGGTCGACGAGGCGATCACCGTCGCGACGCTGCCTCGGTATCGAGCCGTCGCCGGTGGCGACATGGTGGCGACGATCAAGATCATTCCGTTCGCGACTGAAGCTCTCACGCTCGAGACTGCGCTCGCAGCGGCGCCGACGGGCGCGATTGCCGTTCAGCCGTTCAAGCCGATGCGGATCGGGGTCGTCTCAACGACGCTCCCGGGCCTGAAGCCCACAATTGTGGCCAAGACCTTGCGGGTGCTCGAGGCGCGCCTCGAGCCGACGGGAGCGCGCATCGTCGCCCAGGATATCGTGCCCCACGAGGTTGGGCCGCTCGCAAAAGCGCTTGCCAGGATGATCGACGGCGCCGATGCGCTGATCGTGTTCGGGGCCTCCGCCATCACCGATCGTCGTGACGTCATTCCCGCCGCCATCGAGGCGATCGGGGGGCGCATCGAACGGTTCGGCATGCCGGTCGATCCTGGCAATCTGCTGCTGCTTGCCGAACGCCACGGGGTCCCGATCATCGGGGCGCCGGGCTGCGCGCGGTCGCCGAAAGAGAACGGCTTCGACTGGGTCTTGCAGCGCGTGCTGGCGGGCGTTCCCATCCGCGACGCGGACATCCGCGCGATGGGTGTCGGCGGCTTGCTTATGGAGATCGGTTCGCGTCCCCAGCCGCGCGCGCCCAGTGACTAGGGTCGGCGCCATCGTGCTCGCCGCGGGCCAGTCGTCGCGCTTTCGCGCCGCCGGCGGCCCGGACCCAACAAAGCTGGTGGCGAAACTCGACGGCAAGCCGATCGTGCGACGGGTCGTGGAGGCGGCGCTGGCGACCAAGGCGCGTCCGGTCGTCGTGGTCACCGGCTATGCGCGGGACTCCGTGGAGGCCGCGGTCGCCGACCTCGACGTAGGCGTCGCCTTCAATCCTGAATTCGCGAGCGGCCTCGCTTCTTCGCTCAATGCGGGTTTGGCCGCCATGCCCAGAGATGTTGCCGGAGCGCTCGTGCTCCTGGGCGACATGCCGTGGATTGAGCCTCGGCTGGCTGACGCCCTGATCGACGCTTTCCTGGCGCGTGAGGGCGCGCTCGCGGCTGTCCCTTTACGCGAAGGTCGACGCGGCAATCCCGTTCTTCTCAGCCGAGGCCTTTTCGAGGCGGCGACGCGCCTGACAGGCGACGAGGGTGCGCGCGGGCTGATCGGCGCGCTCGGCGCCCACGAGCTGGTCGAGGTTGAGGCGCCGGATACGGGCGTGACGTTCGATATCGACACGCTGGAGGATTTGGCGGTTGCTCGGCGTTTTGGAGGCGGCGATCGTTAAAAGCGCGCGAAGAGCCATCTCGGCCGAGGGGGTCCAACGCAGCGTAGCCGCTTTTTTACCGGCCGCCCCTAACGTTTTCAGTGGCTTAGGACCCCGTTTAGTTCCGTGCTCGAGCGTCGCCCGGATTTGGCTTGAGCGCGACCATTAATAACAATATCTATACGTTATATAGCAGCCTCCGTCGGGGAGCGACGGACTCGCGCTTCAGATCAGCCTCATTCCCTTCAGCGAGGCATGTCCGTTGCGTCCGACGATAATGTGGTCATGCACGGCGACGCCTAAGGATTTAGCGATCGCGATGATGTCCAAGGTCATCTTGATGTCCTGGGTCGATGGCGTCGGATCGCCGGAGGGATGATTGTGAACAAGCACGATCGCCGTCGCCGACAGTTCCAGCGCGCGGCGCATGACTTCGCGTGGATAAACCGGAGTGTGATCGACGGTGCCCAAGCCTTGGACTTCGTCAGCGATCAGGCCGTTCTTCTTGTCGAGAAACAGGATGCGAAAGCTCTCACGGCCCTCGAACGCCATTGATGTGCGGCAATAGTCGATTACCTCGCTCCACGAGCCGAGCGGCAACCGCTTCTTGACCGCGCCCTTGGCGAAGCGTTGCGCGGCCGCTTCGACGATCTTGAACTCCGAGATCGCGCCGGCGCTCATGCCGTCGATTTCAGCGAGCCTCCCGGAATCGGCCGCGATGACTTCGCCGAAAGAGCCGAAGCGGGCGATGAGGTTCTTGGCCAGCGGCTTCACATCGCGTCGCGGAATCGCTCGAAAAAGAATGAGTTCGAGGAGCTCATAGTCGGCAAGGGCGCCCTGCCCCGCTTCCCTGAGGCGGGAGCGCAGTCGCTCGCGATGCCCGTGATAATGAGGCGTTTCGCCTTCGCCTTCGGGGGCCGCCGGACCGGAGGAGGGTGGTTGGAGTTGCGCCAGCGCCGACCCGCCAGCCTCGTGCAGCTGAGTGCGCCGCGCGCGGCGCGGAGGGTAAGCCTTGCCGTCGCGGTCGGCCCCCGAGCTCATCGGATCGGCGCGCGATCGGCTCCGGTGGGCGAGAGGGTGAAAATCTCGCACCCGGTCTCCGTCACGCCGACCGTATGCTCGAACTGGGCCGACAGTGACCGATCGCGCGTCACCGCCGTCCAACCGTCAGCGAGAATCTTCACCCCGTAACCGCCGAGATTGATCATTGGCTCGACGGTGAAGAACATGCCGGGGCGAAGGGGCACGCCTTCCCCTTTTCGGCCGGCATGTAGAATATTCGGCTCGTCGTGGAAGAGCTTGCCCAGTCCGTGGCCGCAAAAGTCGCGCACGACCGAACATCGCTCGGCCTCGGCATAGGTCTGAATCGCATACCCGATGTCGCCGGTCGTCCCGCCAGGCTTGATGGCTTCGATGCCGCGCATCATCGCCTCGTAGGTCACGTCGATCAGGCGCTGCGCCCGCCTTGAAGCCTCGCCCGCGACGAACATCCGGCTCGCATCGCCATGCCAGCCGTCTACGATCAGGGTCACGTCAATATTGAGGATGTCGCCGTCGCGCAGCGGTTTCTCGTCGGGTATGCCATGGCACACGACGTGGTTGATCGACGTGCAGATCGACTTGCGATAGCCACGATAATTCAAGGACGCCGGATAGGCGTCATGGTCGCGGGCGAACTCGAACGCGAACCGGTCGAGACTCGCAGTCGTGACCCCTGGCTTGACGAGCGGACCGATCAGATCGAGGGCTTCCGCGGTCAGTGCGCCGGCCTTGCGCATTGCGGCGAAGTCTTCGGGCCCATGCAGACGGATCTGGCCGCTGCGGCGTCCAACCTTCTCGTTTGCGAGCACGAATGTCGTCGACGTCGCCACCAGCTTTACCTTGGCCCATGTTTCAGAAGCTTCCACACATATGCTCTGCTTCCCGCCGAAGACAAGTCATCAATTTGGGATCGGGAAAGGTCTGCCGGCCTTGCGGACTTTTTCGGCGTCCATGCTAGCGTCCCGCCAGGCTGCGACGGGTTCCGACCGTTGCGCACGGGGACGACTTGGCGATGAGCGAATCGACGACCATAACCGCGGCCGTCCTGGTGATCGGCGACGAGATCCTCTCGGGGCGTACGAAGGACCGAAACCTGGGCTATATCGCCGAATATCTGGCCAAGATCGGAGTCGACGTCCGGGAAGCGCGGGTGGTCCCCGATGTCGAGGAGGACATTATCGCGGCCCTCAACGCTCTTAGGGAGCGCTACAATTATGTGGTCACGACTGGAGGGATCGGTCCGACCCACGACGATATCACCGCCGATTCGATCGGACGCGCCTTTGGCGTGCCCGTCGGCGAGGATCCGAGGGTGATCGCCATCATGCTTGAGCGCTACGCCCCTGCCGATCTCACGCCCGCGCGCCGTCGCATGGCGCGCATCCCCGAGGGGGCCGACCTCATCGAGAACCCGATCTCCCGAGCGCCGGGCTTTCGCATTGGCAATGTCTATGTGCTCGCCGGCGTGCCGGCGGTCATGCAGGCTATGCTCGACTTCGCTGTCAAGACAATGAAAACCGGCGCGGTGATGCTGGTCGAGACAATCGCTGCGGGGAGCCTCCCGGAGGGGGTGTACGGCGAGGCGTTGGCCGCGATCGCCTCAGCCCATCCGAACGCGGCGATCGGCTCCTATCCGTCGTTCAAGGACGGGCGCTTCAGCAACCAGATCGTGGTGCGCGGCAAGGACGAGGAAGCGGTCGCCGCGGCGCGGCGCGCCGTCGAAGCCATGGTCGCGGAGCTGTCTAAGGATGGGGCGATGCGTTAAACACCGAGCGGAAGCTGGCATTGCAAAAGGTGTTAATCCGGGACGACGACGGGTCGCGCGCATTCATCGCGCTTGTTAGGAAGGCAAATCTTTTGCGAAGGAGCCGCTGGTGAACGCCCCCCGCGACAAGGCATTTCCAGTTTCGTGGGACCAGTTCCACCGGGACGCGCGAGCGCTGGCTTGGCGACTTGCCTCGTCGGGGCCGTTCAACGCCATCGTCGCCATCACCCGCGGCGGGCTCGTCCCGGCGGCGATCGTCGCGCGGGAGCTCGAGGTCCGGGTGATCGAGACCGTGAGCATCGCCTCCTATCACGACTACAAGACACAAGGCGGGCTGAAGGTTCTCAAGACGATCGCTCCTGAGGTCAGCAGTCTCAACGACGGAGCGAAGATCCTTATTGTCGACGACCTGGTCGACACCGGCGCCACCGCCAAGTTGGTGCGCGAGATGCTGCCCAAGGCGCATTTCGCCACCGTCTACGCCAAGCCTTGGGCGCCCCCTGGTCGACACCTTCATCACCGAGGTCTCACAGGACACGTGGATCTATTTCCCCTGGGATATGGGCCTTGCCTTTCAGCCGCCAATCGCCAACGACAAAGGCGGCTAAGGTTATGCGGACGTGGCGAAACCGGTAGACGCAAGGGACTTAAAA
>CAWCSA010000011.1:0-69240 GCA_963798015.1 uncultured Alphaproteobacteria bacterium | reverse complement strand
TGGCAAGGGCATGACGGAGGCCCAGTTCCAGACGCGCTGGAAGACGCTCGACTATAACCGGGTGCGCGAGGAGGGGGCAGAGTCCGCCCCGCCGCCGGAACTCGGGGACTTGCGGCCGCGCTCCGCCTATGGTCGGAACGGCAAGGGGCGCCACGCCGCTTTCCGGTTCGGCGAGGCCTATCGCGTGCGGACTTGGCGCGACGGGATTTCTGTCACCTTCGAAGTGCGCCGCGGTGCGACACAGCCGTTCACGGTCGAGCGCCTCGCGACCGAGACCAAGGTCGATGGGCATGGCACCGAAATCTCAGCGCTCAACCCTCGGGCGCTCCTGATGGCTCCCGAGGAGGCGCGGGAAGTCATTGGCACGCGCTTCCTCGCCGATCCCAATTTTGCGGTAACAGTCAACGGCATCAGGGTGACCTTCGACGACATTCCTGAGGCGCAGCGACGGACTGTTGACATCGACATTCCGGGCTACGGTGCCGCGCAAATGATGGTGATCGACACACAGAAGGCGGACAAGACCACCCGCCAGCATGGCATTGCTTGGCGCGTGAACAATCGCATCGTCGGTAAGCCTGGCTGGGTTGGGTTCGATCAGGAACGTCTGGTTGACGGTCGGAGCAGCGAGGCCAAACGCTTCATCTTCATTGTGCGCGCCGACTTCCTCGCCGACGAAGTGCTGCCCGATTGGGCCGGATTCTGGCCTGATCGCGAAGCTTGGTTGGCGGCCCGGTCCGCAGTGCATGCCAAGATCCGCGAATATCTGGGCGAGTTTAACGCCGGGCGCCGGCGCGAGACCAAGGAAATAGTCCGCGAGAATCTCAGCCGCACTGTCGCGCAGCTCAACCCGATGAGCCGTGACCGTTGGAACGAATTTGTCGACCGGGTCGTGGACACCTGCCCGTCGATGAACCTCGACACGGTCGAGCAGGTCGCCGGTGTACTCGCAAGTTTGGAGCTGGCTAGCAGCAAATATGAGCTGATCGCCAAGCTTCACGAGATGAAGCCGGGCGACCTCGACGAACTCAACGCTCTGCTGGTCGCCTGGACCGTACGCACTGCTAAGCTCGCGCTCGACGAAATCGCACAGCGGCTAAAACTGATCGAGGAACTCGACCAGAAGCTGCGCGACGAGACGATGGAGGAGGTTGGCGACCTCCAGCCGCTGTTCGACCGTAGCCTCTGGGTGTTCGGCCCGGAGTTCGAGAGCCTTGAGTTCACGAGCAACCGCGGCATGACCGAAGTGGTCCATAAGATATTCGGTCGCCAAGAGCAGGGCAGCCGGTTGCGACCCGATTTCGTGATGCTGCCCGACGGGAGCGTCGGCTTCTACAGCCGTGATTCGCACGACCTCGGCCATGAGGTTGACGGGGTGTCGCGGCTCGTAATCGCCGAGATCAAAAAGCCGGGCGTGCTGATTGGCTCTAAGGAGAAGCAGCAGCCTTGGCAATATGTTCGCGAACTCATGAATAAGGGTCTCGTCACCGACGCCACGATCGTCACTTGCTATGTGCTCGGCTCGCGCATCGAATCAGCGGAGGCAGGCGACGAGACCAAGAATAACGGCCGGGTCACGATCCGTGCGATGACCTACTCGACCTTCGTCAAGCGTGCGGAGAAGCGCCTGCTGGGTCTCCGCGATAAGCTGCGCGACGCACCATTCCTCAAGGACCAGGGCATCGATCCGGAAACCTATATGCAGCCGCAGTGGCCTCGTCAGGCGGATCTTCTTGACATGGTCAGTCGGCCTGCCAGCGCGGCTCAAACAAGTCTTGGCCCAGCTTGATAGTAAGAGTGTGCTTCCGGCCAACTCTCTTCGCAGGCCCACATACGATTACGCGGCTAGCTTTGGTATCGCTCTCTCGATCAATCGCAAGAATCGGGTGTTGCGAGCCCCCGCAACCAGCGTTCATTGCAAAGCCCCTGGCCCATCCGGCCGGGGGTTTTTTTGCGACGCGCTGGGCTGTCCGAGACGCCCACCTGGGCGCCGTCGCTGTTCGGTTTCATCGGGTTGGGTTTGCTCGACGAGGCTGAGTTGAGTTGACGCTTGTTCAACCCAGGCGTCGCAAAACTGTCTCCGCTCTATCGTAATGGCCTCAAGCGGCCGCCTTAAGACGGTGCTGCGCCGCGCTTTTGCTGATTCGCGCGAGCGCGGCCTTATTCCTCCCTCACCGGATGTTTAAAGCCGCGGCAATGTGATCATGACTGCGATTCCATGCTCACGTTTGCGGTGTTGGGGATGAGCATATTGGCGCGGGTATTTTCTGCTTCGGCGAGGCAGCGGTAGGATTGGAGAGGCGTGGCGGATGAGTGATGTTGAGGCTCAGAGGCCGATGCGGGCGCCGGTTGCGGAGACGCATAAAGTTGTCGTGCGCAATCTCAATTTCTATTATGGCCAGGCGCAGGCGCTGAAGAGCGTGAACTTGAACCTGCTGGCGGGTCAGGTGACGGCGTTCATCGGCCCATCGGGGTGCGGCAAGTCGACGCTGCTACGGGTTTTGAACCGCATGTACGACCTTTATCCAGGCCAACGGGCGGAGGGCGAGGTGATGCTCGATGGCGAGAACATCCTGTCGCCCGACCTCGACCTCAATCTTTTGCGCTCGCGGGTCGGCATGGTGTTCCAGAAGCCGACGCCGTTTCCGATGACGATCTATGACAACATCGCCTTTGGCATCCGCCTTTATGAGCGGCTGCCGAAGTCGGAAATGGATGCGCGGGTCGAGCAGGCTTTGAGCCGGGCGGCGTTGTGGAACGAAGTCAAGGACAAGCTGAACGCGAGCGGGCTCAGCCTGTCGGGGGGCCAGCAGCAGCGCCTGTGCATTGCCCGCACGGTGGCGATCAGCCCGGAAGTGATCCTGTTCGATGAGCCAGCGTCGGCGCTCGATCCGATCTCGACCGCCAAGATCGAGGAACTGATCGACGAATTGTCCGGCGACTACACGATCGCGATCGTCACCCACAACATGCAGCAGGCCGCGCGCTGCTCGCGCTACACCGCCTTCATGTATCTGGGCGAGATGGTCGAGTTCGATGAGACGACCAAGGTGTTCACCTCGCCGCGCGACAGGCGCACGCAGGATTACGTCACTGGCCGGTTCGGCTGAGAAAGGTTTAAGCGCGTGGCGGATCAGCACACCGTTAGGGCCTACGACAAGGACCTCGACCTGCTCGAGCGACGGATCGCCGAGATGGGCGGCCTGGCCGAGAAGATGGTGATCGATGCGGTGGATGCGCTGAGCTCCGGCGACGCCGCGCTTGCCCATCAGGTGGTGGAGACCGATCCCCGCCTCGATGCGCTTCAGCGCGAGATCGAGGAGCAGGCGACGCTGACGATCGCGCGCCGGCAGCCGGTGGCGAATGATCTGCGCGAGATCATCGGCGCCATTCGGGTCGCGGGCGATCTCGAGCGGGTCGGGGATCTGGCCAAGAACATCGCCAAGCGCGCGCTCAAGATCGGCGTCGAATCCCGCGTGCCGCGAGCGATCGTCGGCATCAAGCACATGAACGACTTCGCGACCGAACTGATGAAGGACGTGCTCGACGCCTATGCGCAACGCGACGTCGAGCGGGCGCTCGACGTCTGGGAGCGGGACGTCGATCTCGATGCCTTGGAAGACTCGGTGTTCCGCGATCTCCTGACGCACATGATGGAGGATCCGCGCAACATCACGTTCTGCGCCCATCTTCTGTTCTGCTCGAAGAACATCGAGCGGATCGGCGATCACGCCACCAACATCGCCGAGACCGTGGTCTATCTGGTGACCGGTTCGACGCTGCCGACGGCGCGGCCGCACGGACGGCAAGGAACGGACATCGGGGCGAGCATCGGGACGGACATCGAAGCCGACGCGACAGGAGCGGTCAAGTGAACCAGGCGCGCAAGGACATGCGTCCAGGCGCGGCGTCCACGCCGCGCATTCTGATCGTCGAGGACGAATTGGATCTGTCTTTGCTGCTCGGCTACAACCTCGAGGCGGAAGGCTATGTGGTCGAGAACGTCGAGCGCGGCGACGAGGCCGAGCTCAGGCTGGCGGAGAATGCGCCCGACCTCGTGATCCTCGACTGGATGCTGCCCGGCGTCTCGGGCCTCGAAATCTGCCGACGCTTGCGGGCGCGCGAATTGACCCGCACGCTTCCGGTTATCATGGTCACCGCGCGGGGCGAGGAAGCCGAGCGGGTGCGGGGCCTGTCGGTCGGCGCGGACGATTATGTGGTGAAGCCCTTTTCGGTGCCCGAACTCATGGCGCGGGTGCGCGCGCTTTTGCGCCGCAGCCGGCCCGAGCGGATCGCGGAGCGTCTTTATGCCGGCGATCTCGATCTCGACCGGGAGACGCGGCGGGTGAAGCGGGGCGCGCGCGACATTCACCTGGGTCCGACCGAGTTCAGGCTGCTGGAATATCTACTGGAAAAGCCGGGCCGGGTGTTCTCGCGCGCGCAACTCCTGGACGGGGTGTGGGGCCAGGCGGCCGAGATCGACGAGCGCACCGTCGACGTCCACGTCGGGCGCCTGCGCAAGGCCCTCTCCCGTGGCCGCGAACGCGACCCCATCCGAACCGTCCGCGGAACCGGATACGCCTTCGACGAAACATTCGGAAAAACGTGAAGCAATGCTTGCCGCCGCCCTGCGGCGGCTTCCTCAGTCTCCAATCGAGCGAATGACCCGCGCCGGGTTTCCTCCGACAAGACTATTCGCGCGAACGTCCTTGGTGACGACCGACCCTGCCGCGACGACGGAATGCTCGCCGACTGTCACGCCGCCGATGACGATGGCGCCGGCCGCGATCCACACGCCTTTCTCAATCACGATGGGCTTTCCAATGGTGGCGGCGCGTCGCTGCAAAGGTTCGAGGGGATGGCCCGTGGTGATGATGCTCACGTTCGGCCCGATCATCACGTCGTCTGCAATGTCGAGGCCGCCAAGATCGTAGAAAGTACAGTTCTGATTGACGAAGACATGACGCCCGACCCGAATCTCGTCCCCGCCGGCCGTAAAAAATGGAGGGATAAGTAAGAAGCTCTCGTCTACCTTTTTACCGATGAGTTGGCTGAACAAGGCCCGAATTTCGTCCGCATCGTTGAACGTCAAACGGTTAAGTTTGGCGGTGATCGCCATGGCTCGTTTGACGTTCGCCAGCATGGCCGCTGAATCCGGCGTTTTACTGTGAATCATCTTGACGACATTGTCATTCGGCATTCGTTGTTCCCTTTGGGTGGGATTGAGCAAGCGTTTCGGCGCACGAATCCGGGGCTGGGCTTCGGTGAACCTAGCCACAAAGGGGAAAGGTTAGGATCCGGCCAGAGTGGCAATTCGAAATGACTAACACCCGCTTTTGCGGCAAATCGCTCGGATGCCGAGCCCCCAAGAACGGGCGCCCTCGTCCTCCCGATTGACTCCCGTCGCGAACCATGTCCTCCACCCCGGTCTCAATGGTCAAGAACAGCGCCTTCCTCATCGCCGCCATCTCGCGGGTCGTGCGCCTGTCGACCCGTCATGCGTGGGTGGTCATTGCCGTCTTTCTCATCGCGGCGGTGCTCGCGGGCAGCTACGTCGCGCGCCACATCGCTATCAACACCGACAGCGACAAGCTCTTGTCGAGCTCGCTCCCTTGGCGCCAGCAAGAGATAAAACTCAACGCGTTGTTCCCGCAGCGGACCGACCTGATCGTCGCGGTCATTGACGGGACGACACCGGAAGGGGCCGACGAAGCGGCGAACGCGCTGGCCAAAGCGCTGGCCCCTCGGACGAATCTTTTCCGCGCCGTCACTCGGCCGGACGGCGGCGAATTCTTCGCCCGCAACGGCGTCTTGTTTCTCAGCGTCGATGACCTGCAGCGCAATATGGACGAACTGATCAAGGCGGAGCCTTTCCTCGGAACGCTCGCCCTCGATCCGACTTTGCGCGGGATCCTCGGCGCCATCTCGCAATCGCTCGAAGGCGTGCGGCTCAAGAAGACGACGTTCGAAGACATCGAGCCCGCAGTCTCCGGCATCGCTGACGCCCTGGAAAAGGTCGAGCAGGGCCAGCATCCGGCCTTCTCTTGGCGCCGGCTGATTTCGGGGCGCGCGCCGTCGGCCTCTGATCTGAGACGGTTCGTCAACATCCAGGCCGTCCTCAATTACGGCGATTTGGAGCCCGGAGGCGAGGCGACCAAGGCGGTCCGGGCGGCGATCGCCAAATTGGGCCTGACGCCCGACAGGGGCGTCACGGTGCGCCTCACCGGCTCGGTGCCCCTGTCGGACGAGGAATTTTCCACGATCGCCGACGGCGCGGCGCTCAACGGAACGGTGACCATCGTCGTCGTTCTCCTGATCCTGTGGCTGGCCCTGAGGCAGAGCCGGATCATTCTTGCCGTCCTGATCAATCTCGCCGTCGGCTTGAGTTTCACCGCCGCTATCGGCTTGGCGATGGTCGGCGCGCTGAACCTGATCTCGGTCGCGTTCGCCGTGCTGTTCATCGGCCTTGGCGTCGATTTCGGGATTCAGTTCAGCGTCCGATACCGCGCCGAGCGGTTTGCGGACCGCGATCTTCTTGAGGCTCTCGAAACGACCGGACTTGGCGTCGCGCGTCCGCTGCTGCTTGCCGCGGCTTCGATCGCGGCCGCTTTCTACTCGTTCCTGCCGACCGCCTATGTGGGCCTCTCCGAGCTCGGGCTGATCGCCGGGACCGGCATGATCGTCGCGTTCGTAACCACCGTCACCTTGCTTCCAGCGCTGCTGGCCGTTCTGAAACCCGCCGGCGAGGCCGCGCCTGTGGGGTGGGCCTGGCTTGCGCCGCTCGATCATTTTCTCGATCATCAGCGCAACTGGGTGGTGGGCCTCACCCTGGCCGCCGTCGTCCTTGGCCTGCCGCTTCTGCGGGACTTAAGCTTCGACTTCAATCCGCTCAACCTGCGCTCAAAACATGTCGAGTTGGTCTCGACCCTCCTCGATCTCATGCGCGATCCTGACACGAGCCCCAACACCATCGACATTCTCGAACCCAATCTCGCCGACGCTTCAGCCATGGCCGACAAGCTCAAGCAGGTGCCTGAAGTCGCCAAAGTGCGGACGCTGGAAAGCTTCGTGCCCAAGGACCAGGACGAGAAGCTCGCGATCATCGACGACGCCAACTTCTTTTTTGCCAATACGCTCAATCCTGATCCCATCGATCCCGCGCCGACGCCTGCTCAAACTTTGGAGGCGATCAACAAGACGGCCGCCGACCTCACAAAGACGACGGGCAGTCTGGACACTCCGGCTGCCGCGCAGGCGCGCCGCCTGGCGAGCGCGCTCATCGCCTTGGCGAAGTCGCCGCCCGCGACCAGGGAGGAGGCGGAGCGCGTGCTGGTTAGGCCGCTCATGACGACGCTTCGCCAGGTTCGCGATCTCCTCTCGGCCGAGCACGTGACCATCGACACGCTTCCGCCTGCGCTCAAAAGCGACTGGGTCGCGGCCGACGGCGAGGTCAGGATCGAGGCGAGGCCAAGCGGGGACGGAAATGACAATGCCGTCCTGCATCGGTTCGTCGACGCGGTGCGCAAGGTGGCGCCGGAGGCAAGCGGGGCGCCCATCTTCATCGTCGAGGCGGCGGCCACAATCGTCAAAGCGTTTCTTCAGGCCGCCGTCTTGTCGCTCCTGTCGATCGCGCTGATCCTGTTCGTGGCGCTCCGGCGCTGGCAAGACGTCGCGCTGACGCTTGTGCCTTTGCTGGTGGCCATTCTCTTCACGCTCGAAATTTGCGTGGCGATTGGGCTCAAGCTCAATTTCGCCAACATCATCGCCCTGCCGCTTTTGTTGGGCGTGGGCGTCGCCTTCAAAATCTACTACGTCATGGCGTGGCGGGCGGGAGAGCACAATTTCTTGCAGTCGAGCCTGACCCGGGCTGTATTTTTCAGCGCCTGCACGACCGCCACCGCCTTCGGCAGCCTGTGGTTTTCGCACCATCCAGGGACGTCGAGCATGGGCAAGCTGATGGCTTTGTCGCTCCTGACCACGCTCTCGGCCGCGGTGCTGTTCCAGCCTGCTCTTTTGGCCACGCAGAGCAAATCCCATCACGATGAGTGATTAAGCCGACCCAAAGTACAAATGGCCGTACTGTGGCAAAAGGGTGATAGTCGTCAGCGCGGGGCTCTGCTAGCTTGAGCCGGGGCTGGGTCGAATCTTTTCTCAGAACCACGTGGACGGCCCAGTAAGTTCCTGCGGGAACGGTGCGGAAAGTCTGCCTGTTGCGGGGAATTTAAAAAGGAATTGCCGACGCATGCGTGGCGTTGAACGCTGGACCAAATGGCTGAGCGCGGCCAGCCTCGCGGCGCTTGTCAGCGCTTGCGCGGGCGTGCCCCACGATGCGTCGCTCCCGATCGACGATCCGAACGAGCACTTCAACCGTCAGGTTCTTCACGTCAACCAGGTCGTGCTCGACCCCGCGGCGACGGTCGTCAAGTCTGTGCCAGGAGTGATCCGGGACCGTTTCCAGGATTTGGACGCGAACCTGAAAGAGCCGCGTGTCTTCGCCAATAACGTCCTGCAGGGCCGCTTGAATGCCGCGGGCATCACCGCTGGCCGGTTTATCTTCAATACCCTCTTTGGCCTGGGCGGGTTGTTCGACGTCGCGGCGCAAGGCGGATTGCCACAGCAGACGGGCGATTTCGGCCAGACCCTGTTTGTCTGGGGCGTCCCGGCGGGCACCTACACCGTGGCGCCCTATTTCGGTCCGTCCACGCAACGCGATGGGTTCGGCGGCATTGTGGATTCGGTCGGCGATCCCGTCGGCTGGGTGGTGGGCGGCATTTTCATTGGATGGCCTTGGACGATCGGGACGGGCGCCCTGGGCGCGGTCGCCCATCTCGGCCAGTGGAAACAAGCCGAGAACTCGTCGGTCGACTTCTACAGTTTCTTGCGCTCGAGCTACTATCAACAGCGTCGGGCGCAATTGCGTGAGGCGCAAGGCCTGCCGCCGGAAATTGAATCGCCGGCTACTGCAGGCCCGGTCGTCGCGTCGCCTGCCGCCGCAGGGTCGGCCGCTTACACAATCCCGCCGCCTCAATAGAGGACCTTACGAGGTCGAGCTCGCCTGATCCGTCTCGCGCGCGAGAAAGCGGCGTCCTTCCACCCATTGCCAGGCCGCAAGGCCCGGTAGGCCTATCGCCAGCTCGCGAACCCGCTTGGTGAGAGAAATCGCAAGCGCCAGGTCCGCCGGCACGCCGAGGAGCGCCCCGAACAGGACCAGGCCGCCTTCCTGAGCGCCCAGGGCTCCTGGCACCATGAACGCCGCGCCGCGGACGCCGGCGCTGAGGCTTTCGAGGATGAAGGCGTCGGTCACGGAAAGCGGGTGGCCGAGCGCCCACATCGTCAACCAGGTCTCGCTGACGCCACTCACCCACCCAATGAGGCGAAGCAAGCTGGAATAGGACAGGGCTGAGCGGCGGCGATAGGTCGCAACGACCGCGCGGTCGATGGCTTCGGCTCGACCGGTGAAGCCGGACATCCAGCTCTTTGGCGCTAGTCGTTGAGCCCATCCGATCAACACGGCAAACATGCTGTTGTGTTGGAGCCGGACAAAGATTCCGATCGCCACCGCGAATATGGCGACGCCGATCGTGAGCCCCCATGCTGTCGCAGCCGCGTTGTGAGTCTTGCCGGCGGTAAGCAGCCCCACTCCGACGAGGACAAAAACGAGCTGGGTCGCCGAGCCGACCGTAATATCAACCACCATGGTGGCGGTGGCCTGCGCGCCTGAAACGCCGCGTTGATGCGCGAGCCGCGCGCCGACGACGTCGCCGCCGACGCCGGCGACCGGAAGCAGCGTGCTCACGGATTCGCGGATCCAACGCATCCACAGAATGCTCGGAACGCTCGGGCGGTTCGAAGCCGAAAATAGCTGTCGCCAGGACGTCGCATCGAAATACAGGGGAATGAGGTGAAGCAGCGTTATCGGCGCCAGCCACCAGCCAAGGGCCAGCATGGCGGAACCCACCTCGGCGGCGCCGCTGTGGACGATAAGAAATACGACGAGCAGGAAACCGAGAAACGCGGCGACGATAAGCGATCTTGAAATAGCTTGGCTCCTGTCCGGGCGCGGGTCGCGCCAGAGAACGCGCAGGACTACGATCGCCGCGCGAAATCGTCTATCAGCAATCGTGGCCGAGGTGGAGTGCCGGGCGTCGCCCGTGCGGATTCATGAACCAACCATGCCCGAAGCGCCGGTTCTCGTTCTTCTGAGCCCTTCCGCGGCCTCGCCGGGGACGGCAGGTGTCGCGCCCGGGCTGGATCGCGACCCGATCATCTTGGGGCTCAGCCTCGTTCAGCGCACAGTGCTTGCCGCGCATCGCGCCGGCTACGCCCAAGTCTTTCTCCTTGGAGGCGATAACCGCAACGCGCCCGGAATTGCCCCCGTCGCCGACTGGACAAGCCTCGCTGCAGGGCTCTCCGCCGCTCCCCCGACGTCGCTTATCATTGCGCCTGCCGTCATTCTCGCCGAAGGCGGCTGGCTCGAACGGCTGGCCTCAGCACGGATCGAGCCGGCTCGCTGGGGGACAATTCCGAACCGGATCGTCATGGTTGCGCCCAGCTCCGCGGCGGATGCGGCGGCCGAACTGGGTAAGGACGGCGGCGCGCCCGACCTCGCTGATGTCGAGATCCGACTCGCACGGCGGTTCGGCCCGCGCGCTCCGATTTCCGCTGACATTGACCCGATGATCGTCGAGAGGCCGTCCGACGTTAGTGTCGCGGAGCGGCAGCTTCTAAAATCGCTGGTCAAGGACACCGACGGCTTCATGGCCCGCCACGTCGAGCGGCCGATCTCATTGCAGATTTCGCGCCGCCTGGCGGGAACCGGGATCACCCCCAATCAAATGAGCCTGATCTCGATCGCGGTCGGGATCTGCGGCGGGCCGTTCTTCCTGTCCTCGCGGCCCTTGCTGCAAACCATCGGGGCGCTCCTGTTCCTGGCCCATTCGATCCTCGACGGCTGCGACGGCGAACTGGCGCGGCTCAAATTCCAGCAATCGCGCTGGGGCGGCGTTCTCGATTTTTGGGGCGACAATGTCGTGCACAGTGTCATATTCGCCTGCATGGGCGTCGGCTGGAGCCTGGAAGCGGACTCCCTTTGGCCGCTGGCGCTCGGCGCGGGAGCGGTGCTCGGGACGTTGGGCTCGGCCGGTTTCGTCTATTGGCGCCTGATGCGTTCGAAGGACGGCGGCGACACGCTCTTCACCTCGGTGTCCGATGCGCCCGAGCGGCCGCTAACGCGACTCCTCGACTCCGCCTCGCGCCGCGATTTCATCTATCTTGTGATCCTGCTCGCGCTGTTTGGCCGATCGAACTGGTTTCTGGTCATGGCCGGGATCGGCGCGCCGATCTATTTCTTCCTCGTGCTTTTCGCGGCGCGCCCGCAGGCCAACCTGGGAGGAAGCGGCCCGAGGATCGCGCCGGGCGCCAATCGATGAGCGCTGGCAGGGCTCTCCACGGGGATTAGCCCCCCCGCCTCATCGCGACAGGGAAGAGGAAAAAATGGCGCGCTTGCTTTCGGTCAATGTCGGTCTCCCGCGCGACATTCCGTGGCAGGGCAAGACTGTTCACACTGGAGTTTGGAAAACGCCTGTGCAGGGCCGTCGCATGGCGCGGCGGCTCAACATCGACGGGGACGGCCAAGGCGATCTGCAAGGACACGGCGGCGAGCATCGCGCGGTCTTCGTTTATCAGATCGATTCGTACCGCTACTGGCAAGCTCAGCTTGGCCGCAATGACTTCGTTCACGGGCAGTTTGGCGAGAATTTCACGGTCGACGGCTTGCCCGATTCCGAGGTTTGCATTGGCGACCGGTACCGAATCGGGAGCGCGCTGTTCGAAGTGACGCAGCCGCGCGTCACCTGCTACCGGCTCGGCATCCGGATGAACGAGCCGCAAATGCCGGCGCTCGTCGTGGCGCATCACAGACCGGGTTTTTATTTTCGCGTCCTCGCGGAGGGCGAGGTCGAAGCCGGCGACGAGATCGCGAAAGTCTCGGCCGGTCCTGAGCATTTGACCGTCGCTGAGACGGACGCGCTGCTGTATCTGCCCGGGCGCGAAAAGGGCGGACTGGAACGGGCTTTGCGCATCCCGGCGTTGAGCGCTGGCTGGCGCTCCTCGTTCGAAGCCCTGCTCGAACCCGAAAGCCCGAGCGGCGCCACGGCCGGCAATCCTGGGCCGGCGCCGGCATGGGCCGGATTCCGGCCGCTGCGGGTCGCGGACAAGCGACGCGAGAGCAGCAACGTGACTTCGCTTACGCTCGAACCGAACGATGGCCGTCCGCTCGGCGCGGCAATGCCCGGGCAGTTTATCGTACTGCGATTGGCGCCCGCGCCCGACGCCCCGGCGTTGCTGCGCAGCTATTCGCTCTCGGGCGAACCGAACGAGCGGCGTTGGCGGATCAGTATCAAGCGGGAGCCGAACGGCGCGGCCGGAACTTACGTCGAGGCGCGGGTCCACGTCGGCGATGTCATCGACGCCAGCACGCCACGCGGAGCCTTTACGCTCAAGCAGGGCGACGGGCCTGTGGTGCTGTTGAGCGCCGGCATCGGCTTAACTCCGGTGCTCGCCATGCTGCAGGCGTTGGCAGCCAGCGGCTCGCGTCGAGACATCTGGTGGGTTCATGGGACGCGCAACAAGGCAGAGCATGCGTTGGCCGCGGAAGTGCAGGGGCTACTCAAGTTGTTGCCTCGAGGCCATAGTCGCATTCTTTACAGCGCACCCGCGCCCTCGGATCGGCTGGCGATCGATTTCGATGACGCTGGGCGCGTGGACATACACGTCCTGCAGGCGCTCGGCGCGCCTCGCGAGGCCGATTTCTATCTGTGCGGGCCGGCCGTGTTCATGAGCAGCCTGACGGCCGATCTGGCCAGCTGGGGCGTCCCGGCCGAGCGGTTGCACAGCGAGAATTTCGGCTCCGAGCCGTCGCTGACTCCGGGCGTCGTGGCCACTCCGCTCCGGCCGCCCCATCTGCCCGACCGCCCGGCCGGCGCCGGGCCGATGGTGTCCTTCGCCAGAAGCAATTTGGCCCTGCGCTGGGATCCGGCGTTCCAGAGCCTCCTGGAACTGGCCGAGGCCTGCGACGTGCCGGTGCGGTGGGCGTGTCGCACCGGCGTCTGCCACAATTGCGAAACCGGACTTATCGCTGGCGCAGTCGATTATTTCGTCGAGCCGCTCACCCCGCCGGGAGACGGCGATCTCCTGATTTGCTGCAGCCGGCCCCGCGCCGATGTTGTGCTCGATCTGTGAAGCGGGCGTGGAGGCGGACGGCACAACGGCGCTAAGCGATTTGGCGTGGCCAGAGACGCGGACACAGAGCGACCGCCGCCAACGTTCCGGCGAGTTGGGCAAGGATGAATGCGACAACGCCGGAAGGTGCGATCCCCGAAAACGTGTCCGAGAGCGCGCGGGCGATTGTCACCGCCGGATTGGCGAATGATGTCGAGGCCGTGAACCAATAAGCAGCCGTTATGTAGAGGCCAACCGCGCACGAAGTCGCTGAAGGCGCGCGCGCCACGCAGCCGAAGATCGTCATCAGGAGCCCAAACGTCGCCACGCCTTCCGAAAGCCATTGCGCGGCGCCGGTGCGGACATGCGTCGAAATCTGCCACACGGGGAGGTCGAACATCAGATGGGCCGCCCAGACGCCAAAAATCGCGCCCACGAATTGCACCGCGACGTAGGCGCCGAAGTCTCGCCAGTGCAGCTCTCGCCGGAGCGCGAAAGCGAGGCTAACCGCAGGGTTCATATGCGCGCCGGACACCGGGCCGAAGATTAGAATCAGGACCACGAGCATCGCGCCTGTCGGCAGTGTGTTGCCGAACAGGGCGAGGGCAGGATTCCCGCCGGCAAGGTTTGCCGCCATGATGCCTGAGCCGACGACAGTCGTGAGCAGAAAGCCCGTCCCAAGGCCCTCCGCAAGCAGCCGACGCTTCAAAGGTTCGGCGTTCATGCCTTCTGGGACGCCCGCGTTGAGCCGTCCATATGGCCGATATCGCGCAGCCGGTTTGTCAGAGACGTCTTGTCAAGGCTCGCAAGCGGCAACGCGACAAAGCCTGCGACACGGTTGCGCATGTCGCGAAACGCGGTGCTGAAAGCACGTTCCTTTTCGACATCCGTACCTTCGACAGCGGCGGGGTCTTCAATCCCCCAATGCGCCGTCATCGGATGCCCAGGCCAGACAGGGCACGTCTCCCCGGCGGCGTCGTCGCAGACTGTGAACACGAAATCCATTTTCAGCGCGTCCGGCGTTGCGAATTCCTCCCAACTCTTCGAGCGCAAACCCTCTGTTGGATAATTGAACGCATGAAGCACTTTGAGCGTGAAACGGTTGACTCTCTCCTTTGGAGCGCTTCCCGCCGAAAAGGCGCGGAAGCGGCCCGCGCCGTCCTTGCGCAGGATGCTTTCCGCGAGCACCGAGCGCGCACTATTTCCGGTGCAAAGGAAGAGCACGTTGAAAATGCGATCAGTCATCGGCTGAAGCCTTCGCGGGGCGGCACGGCGTCAGTTCGTCGATGAGCGGCGAGCAAATGTCGGGACGACCGCCGCAGCAATCCTTCAGAAGAAACAGGGCGACTTCGCGGAATCGCGCCACGTCGGCGCGATAGATGATCGAACGGCTTTGCCGCTCCCCTCGCACCAGACCGGCACGCGCCAAAATAGAGAGATGCGTCGACATCGTGTTTTGAGGAATCGCACTGAGACGTGCCAGTTCGCCGGCAGACACCCCCGCTGGCTCACGGCTCACGAGCAGCCGGAAAACGTCCAGCCGTGTCGGCTGCGCCAGGGCTGACAAGGCCTCAATGGTTTCACATTTATCCATATATCTCGAATAGCAGATATTATAGCTCGAAGCAAGAGCGTCCGGGGCAAACATCCCAGCGGTTTTGCAACATTTCTATTTACGATTTTCAGAAACTATGTTATCCTGTCTCGTTTTCCAATTAATGCCGGCGTGAGTGCCTGCGTCAGGAGATTTGCATGGTTGAAGACAAGACGCCGGTACGGCGCCGGCGGATGGGCGCGCATGGCATGGTGTTTCGGCGAAGACGCATCTTCGCTCAGTTGCGCGAGGGCTTCACCTATGACGAAATCGCCGCCGCAGAGGGCGTGAGCGCGTCGCGCATCCGGCAGATCGTCTCTCAGGAACTTCAGCAGCGTGCGGTCGACAGTGGCGCCGAGCATGCGAAGCTGCAATTGGACCGCCTCGCTCCAGCGATCCAGCTCGCCGCCGAGGGCATCGCCTCCGGCGACATTTCGGCAATCACTCCCTACCTTAAAGCGCTCGAGCGGCTCGACCGCTATCAGACGGTCGCCAGCGCCAACCAGGTCTATGACGACGAGGCGCGCAAGAAGCTTTTGGACAAAATCAATCGGATGGCCGAGAACTTCGGTATCGACAAGGACTTCGAAGCGGCGGTGGAGGCGCACTTGAAGAAGATCCGCGAGATCCCGCCCGATGGCCCGGCTGAGGCCGAAGAGTGGGACGCGGATCCCGCGGAATCGACCGACTTCATCGGAGAGGCGACCGCGCCCGAGGCGACCCCTTGGGGAGTCTGAGGCGAGGTCCCGGTTTTTTTTACTCCAAACGGCCGTAACCTATTGAAAAGGCTGATTCCCAAAAAATAAACGCTAGCAAATGCAAGCACTTTTACTAACGTTTACTAGCGTTTAAGCGCGTTTAGGCGCGCTTATTTGCCGGGGTTTTGATCGCTGAGGGGCAGCCTCTTGACGGCGCGCGGCGGGGTTGCGTCGTAGCGGCGGCTTTGATGGCTTTCGGCCGCGAATGCGGTATGCATTGAGGCTTCGCTTCCCTGAATTGAGCTTCGATCCCATGCTTCTCGCCGAGACCATCCGCACGATCCCGGACTATCCGAAGAAAGGCATCCTGTTTCGCGACATCACGACCCTGCTCGGTGACGCCAGAGCCTTTCGCCGCGCAGTCGACGAGCTTGTCCAGCCGTGGGCCGGGACGAAGATCGACAAGGTCGCGGGCATCGAGGCGCGCGGGTTCATTTTAGGGGGCGCGGTCGCGCATCAATTGTCGGCGGGCTTCATCCCCATCCGCAAGAAGGGCAAGCTGCCCCACGCCACCGTCTCGATCCCCTATTCGCTCGAATACGGGCTCGATCACATGGAGATGCACGAGGATGCGGTCTCGAAAGGGGAACGGGTGATCCTGGTCGATGATCTGGTCGCGACCGGGGGAACGGCGGAAGGCGCAGTCAAGCTTTTGCGCCAGATGGGCGCCGAGGTGATCGCCGCTTGTTTCGTCATCGACCTGCCGGACCTCGGCGGCGCGGCCAAGCTCGGAGCTCTAAACGTCCCGGTGCGCAGCCTCGTGACGTTCTCAGGCCACTGAGGCTTTTGCGGCCGCCGGGATCTCGCACATTTCGGAGCGGACGAGGAAGCGCTTCTCGCGACCGTTGTCGAGCGAGAACATGCCGCCGCGGCCGGGTATGACGTCGATGACGATGTCGGTATGCTTCCAGGCTTCGTATTGTGAGCCGCTGATGTAGAACGGCGCGCCGCCGATCTCGCCCATCTTCACGTCGTAGTCGCCGATCAGGAAGTCGCCCTGAGCGTAGCACATGGGCGAGGAGCCGTCGCAGCACCCGCCGGACTGATGGAACATCACGGGGCCGTGGTCGGCGACGATCTCGGCGATCAGGTCGAGCGCCGAAGGCGTTGCGGAGACAGTTCCCATTTCATCCACTCCAATAGGAAGTCGGCGGCGCGGACACACCCCGCGCGCCTCCCTTCTCCCTCGGGGAGAAGGTGGCCGACCGTATGGTCGGCCGGATGAGGGCGCGCTTCGCGCGAACCCTCACCCTAACCCCCTCCCGTAGGAGAGGGGACTAGAAGAAGCCGAGCTTCTTCGGGCTGTAGCTGACCAGCATGTTCTTGGTCTGCTGATAATGATCGAGCATCATCTTGTGGTTTTCGCGCCCGACCCCGGACTGCTTGTAGCCGCCGAACGCGGCATGCGCCGGATAGGCATGATAGCAATTGGTCCACACGCGGCCCGCCTGGATCGCGCGGCCGAAGCGGTAGCAGCGATTGGCGTCGCGGCTCCATACGCCGGCGCCCAGACCATAGAGCGTGTCATTGGCGATCGAGAGCGCTTCCTCGTCGGTCTTGAACGTGGTCACCGAGACGACGGGGCCAAAGATCTCTTCCTGGAAGACACGCATTTTGTTGTGGCCCTTGAACACGGTCGGCTTGATGTAGTAGCCGCCCGCATACTCGCCCTCGAGCATGTTGCGTTCGCCGCCGATGAGGACCTCGGCGCCTTCTTTCCTGCCGATGTCGAAGTAGGACAGGATCTTCTCCATCTGCTCGGACGAGGCCTGCGCGCCAATCATCGTGGTCGGATCGAGCGGGCTGCCCTGCGAGATCGCGTCGACGCGCTTCAGCGCACGCTCCATGAACTTGTCGTAGATCGACTCCTGAATGAGCGCGCGGCTCGGGCAGGTGCAGACCTCGCCCTGATTGAGCGCGAACATGACGAAGCCTTCGATCGCCTTGTCGAAGAAGTCGTCGTCTTTGGCGCAGACGTCATCGAAGAAGATGTTGGGCGACTTGCCGCCAAGTTCGAGCGTCACGGGAATGAGGTTCTGCGACGCATATTGCATGATCAGCCGGCCGGTCGTCGTCTCGCCGGTGAAGGCGATCTTGGCGACGCGGTTCGAGGAGGCGAGCGGCTTGCCCGCTTCGAGGCCGAAGCCGTTGACGATGTTGAGGACGCCCTTCGGCAACAGATCGCCAATCAGTTCCATCAGCACCATGATCGAAGCCGGAGTTTGTTCGGCGGGCTTGAGAACGATGCAATTTCCCGCGGCCAGCGCCGGCGCCATCTTCCAGACGGCCATCAGGATCGGAAAGTTCCACGGAATGATCTGGCCGACGACGCCGAGCGGCTCGTGGAAATGATAGGCGACGGTGTCGTGGTCGACCTCGCTGATCGAGCCTTCCTGGGCGCGGATCGCGCCGGCGAAATAACGGAAATGGTCGACCGCGAGCGGGATATCGGCGGCCATCGTTTCGCGGATCGGTTTGCCGTTGTCCCACGTCTCGGCGAGCGCAATCTTCTCCAGATTTGTCTCAATCCGGTCGGCGATTTTGTTGAGGATCTGCGCGCGTTCGGCCACCGCAGTGCGCCCCCAGGCTTCCTTGGCGGCATGCGCGGCGTCGAGAGCGGCCTCGATGTCCGACGCGTCGGAGCGGGCGATCTCGCACACCGGCTGGCCGGTGATCGGCGAGATGTTGTCGAAATATTTGCCGGCCTTGGGGGCTCGCCATTCGCCGCCGATATAATTCTCGTAACGCTTGGCGAACGGGGATTTGAGGGCGATGTTGAGATCAACTTTGGTCATGGCGCTTCTTCCCTTGAATGGCGCCGCTTGCAGAGCGGCGTTGGCGCCAAGCTTTCGCGCTCGCGCTTGGCGCTGAGTAGCCCTGCCCATCAACGAGAGCGGAGGACTGTCTCAGATTTGCGACACTCGCTAAGCTCATTCGTCAGCCGCGCAGGCCGAGCTCCTTCATCTTCCGGTGGAACGTCGCTCGCGACATATTGAGGTCCTTTGCCGCCTTGGAGACGTTGCCGCTCGAACGCGCGAGGGCGCGCTGGAGAACGGCCCGCTCGGCTGCGCCAATGTCGTCGCTTTCGGCTCCCGCTCGCCCCATGAGGTCTGCGGCTGGGGTTGGACGTTTCAGCGTGGCCGAGTTGACGCCGAGCCCGATCCGGGCCGCCCGCGTCGCGCCAATCACGAGGTCGTCCCGGTCGACTGCAAGCAGCGAGGACCCGTACCGGTCGCCGGTCGGCGCGAGCAGGATCCGCGCCCTGGGAAAGGCCAGACGGAAGTTCTCCGCTTCGATGAATCGCGCCGCGTCCGCAACCGTGCTCGCGATCAGGCGCGCGAAGCCTTCGGTCAGGTCGCCCCGGGCGGAGGATACGTCAAGCGCCGCGGCCAGATCGCCGTGTTCGTCAAAAATCGGCGCGGTCGTGCAAAACAGGCCCGAATTGCGGGTGAAGAAGTGCTGATCGCGATCGATGGTCACCGCGCGCCGCTCGACAATGCACGTGCCGATGCCGTTCGTGCCCTCGTATCTTTCGCTCCAGACCGCGCCGGTCCACAGGCCCGAACTGTCGAAGAGATTATCGTCGCAAGGCGCGCCGCGCCGGTCGACGATGATTCCGCGTGGATCGGCCAGCACGACCGAGCACCCGACGCCGCCTACGGCGAGAAAGAGGCGATCGATGCTCGCTTGCGCGGCGAAGAGCAGCGAGCCCATCCGTTCGCGCGATTGCGCGATCTCATCCTCGGGCAGCCTTTGTGAGGGCGCGTGGCTTGCGGGATCGAGCGCATGCAACGCGCCGGACCGGCGCCAGGACGCGGCGAGCGCGGAGCTTGCGGCGTCATTGCCGGCAATCACCTTGAGAACATGATCCGCGTGGGCGGGGGCCTCAACTCGCCCCATAGAATCCTCCCGGGCGTTCCGACCGCGGCTTCCGCGTTGGGCGGAGGTCAGCGAGCGTTATATCCGATCAGATATATGCAGGCTAGGCCCGAGGTTGGACGACCGAAATCCGACAAAGGGCGATGGCGCGATCAGGGGTTACGCGCCCTTTTCCAGCGCTTCCCCGCCCGCCCGCCAATGGGCGTCGAACAGCGCGGCGCCAAAGTCGAGCGCATCGCTGGAGGCCTCCCGGAACAGCGAGAGCGCGGTTGGCGGGCGCACCGTGAGGCGGCCGGTCAGCCAGTTCTCCTCGAAAGTGAAATGGGCGCTAAACTTCCTCGCCAGGTTCTGCATGCCGACATTTTCGGGCAGGCAGACGATCTCGATCGTCTCGACGCCGTGATTGGTGGCGGCGCGCAGGATGCGCTTGAACAGCTTCTCGCCGAAGCCGCGGCGGCGATGGCTCTCGTCCACCGAGAGCGCCGCCTCGGCGCGGATGTGGCGTCCGAACGGCGCCTGCTCGTTCCAGATCGACTGATTGGAGCGGAGTTCCGCCGCGCCGACCAGCTTGCCATCGATGAAGGCCCCGTAGATGAGGTCGCCCTCGCCGAAGCAGTTTTCGGCGTAACGGACGAGGAACTCATCCGACATGCCGCCGCCGAAGCGCAAATGCCGGCTGCGCAGGCTGAGGCTGACGAGATGATAGCGAAACGCTTCCTTGTCCGATGGCCAGAGCCGTCGAAGCTCCACGGGGGATGATTTTGCTTCGTCCATAACCGACCTCGCCGATTCGTCCTCGGCGCTTCATCCCGACTTTCATGTTGTGCGTCGCAACACGCGTTTCAACCGGTCTTCAATCCGTAGCCGCGGCAAGCTGGAGCAGGGTTTTGCCGAGCACCTGGCGCTTGGAGATCGCGTCAAATGCCCGGCGGTAATCCTCCAGCGGATATGTGGCGTGGACATGAACGCTTAAGATCCCGGACTTTGCCCAGTCCATCAATTGGGCCATGTTCTCGCGCTGGGCTTCCGGCTCGCGCGCAGTGAATTCGCCCCAATAGACCCCCCGGATGTCGCAGCCCTTTAACAGCGGGATATTGAGGGGCGGGCGGGGAATTTCGCCCGAGGCGAAGCCAATTACCAGAAGCCGCCCTTTCCAGGCGAGCGACCGCAGGGCCGCTTCGGTCAGAGGGCCACCAACCGGATCGTAGACGACGTCGACACCCTTGGGCGCTAGCTCCTTGAGGCGCGCGCGCATGTCATCGCCTGCGGTGTTGACTGTCTCAGCCGCGCCAAAGCGGCGGGTGAAGGCGAGCTTTTCGTCTGACGACGCGCCCGCGATGACGCGAGCGCCCATCGCCTTGCCGATCTCCACCGCCGCGAGCCCAACGCCGCCCGAGGCGCCAAGCACGAAAAGGGTCTCGCCGGCCTTCATCTCCGCCCGCTGTTTGAGCGCGTGCATGGATGTGCCGTAGGTGACCGAAAGGCCGGCGGCTTTGTCGAGGGCAAGACCGTCGGGGATTTTCACCAGTCGCGTCGTGGGGATAGCGATCACTTCCGCGGCGGCCCCATGCGAGCAGGCGCCCATGACCCGATCGCCGGCCTTAAATCCTTGCGCTCCCGGTCCCAGCGCAACCACATGGCCGGAGAACTCGGCGCCGGGCGAGAACGGCGGCTTGGGCCTCACCTGGTATTTGCCCTCGATGATCAGCGTGTCGAAGAAATTCAGCCCCGCATAGGCGACCTCGACCAGCACTTCGCCGTCGCCGGCCCGAGGCGCCTCGACCTCCATCACCAGCAAGTTTTCGGCGGGGCCAAGCGACTGGCAGATCAGGGCTTTCATCGAGGGCTCCAAATTTTACTAATTTTTCAGTAACCAAATGCAGGATTACAGCCCTTGCGCCGGCCGGCAAGGCGCATGGCCAGAATTTTGCCCGGATCGGACGGCAGGGAAGCCCGCCACCCGGCTCTGGCCATAAGGCCGGCCCCGGTTCAAAGGATTGTTCTTGATGACGCGTCTTGTCCTCTCGTCCCTCCGCGCCATGGGGTTTGCCGCCGTAGCGGTTTGCGCCGCGAGCGCGGTTCTCCCGCCCGCCGTCGCCGCGACCAAGGCGGCCAAGCCCGCGCCCAAATCGGGCGCGAAGGAGGAGGCGTCCAAGCCATCGCTGGTCGCGACCTTCGGCGATTGGAATGTCTTCGTCGGTGAAGTCGGCAAGGGACGCATCTGCTATACCCTCGCACAGCCCAAATCGCGCGAGCCCGCGAACCTTACCCGCGATCCGGGCTATGCGTTCATTTCCGACCGTCCGTCGGAAGGGGTGCGCAACGAAGTGTCCTTCATCATGGGCTTCGACGTCTCGGGAGGAGACACGGCCGAATCAAACGCCGAGGCCAAGCCGGGTGAGAAACCCTCGAAGTCGGAAGGCAAATCGAAGACGTCTGCCGCCTCGGCCCCGGTTGCCCTGGTCGACCAGACGTCGTTCGAGATGCTTCCCAAAGGCGGAAACCTCTGGGTCAAGAACGCGGCGAAAGAGAGCGCGCTGATTGCCGAAATGCGCAAAGGCGCGAAATTGGTGCTCAAGGCGGCGTCGCTCAGAGGCCACCAGTCGATCGACACCTATTCGCTTGGCGGCTTCGCCCAGGCGATGGAGCGGCTGCAGAAAGAATGCCCGGGGAAGTGAGGCAGGAACTTAGGGCGCCCGGCCTAAGCGCGGGCTCCGGCTAGCGGCCTATCCGGCCAGCGGCCCGGTCGGTCAATTTGGATTGGCTTGGCCTGTGGCTATTTCGCGATGAAAACCCCGGAAAAAGGGGGTTTGATTTCCTTGGATTTCCTTGATTCTCGCCCGAATTGAAACTTATCAATGGGTTACGCGGGATTTTCCGCGAAAATTTTTTCGTGCCAGTTTTGCCCTTGGCGTTCGAGGCTCCGGTCGCGATAGCCACGATTTGGCCTGTGGAAGGCAAGGATTGGTCATGGAGCGAGCTTAGCTTAGTTTCTTATTTTCTGCAATCAATTGTCGTCCCGGTGTCGGTAGCAGACGATATGTCCGGTTTAGGTAGCGCACGATCTGTCCGGTAGATCCGGCCCTTTTTGGAGGGGTTGGATGCGCTGGACAGAAGCCCTTCAGGGTGTGCGCATGACGGTGTTTTTGAACGTTCTGAACCGCTGGGAATCGGCGGAGCTGAACCAGGAAGAGGCGGCTGAGTTGCTCGGCGTGAGCGAGCGGACGTTCCGGCGCTGGACGCGGCGTTACGAAGAGGAAGGCGAGGCTGGGCTTGTCGACCGCCGGCTCGGCCAGGCGTCGGGCAGGCGGGTTCCCGCCGATCGGGCGGAGGAAGTGGAGCGGCTTTACCGCGAGCGCTACCAGGGTTTTACGGTCAAGCACTTCCACGAGCATCTGATCAAGGATCACGGCTTCGGCTGGGGCTACACCTGGACGAAGCTGCATCTTCAGTGGGCGGGCGTTGTGGCGAAGGCGCCGCGCAAGGGCGCCCACCGGCGCAAGCGCGAGCGGCGGCCACTGCCGGGCATGATGCTGCACCAGGACGGCTCGCGCCACGAATGGCTCGAGGGCCAGCCGGCGCTCGACCTGATCGTGACGCTCGACGATGCGACGGGGGCGATCTATTCGGCCTTTCTCATCGAGGAGGAGGGCACGGCCTCGACCTTCCGGGCGCTGAAGGAGGTTTTCGCCGAGCACGGCCTGCCGATGAGCCTCTATACGGATCGCGGCTCGCACTATTTCCGCACCACCAAGGCCGGCGAGATCGACCGCGGCTCACCGACCCAGGTCGGGCGAGCCCTTGAGCAGCTCGGAATCGAGCATATCGGGGCTTTCTCTCCCCAGGCCCGTGGCCGTTCGGAACGGATGTTCGGCACGCTTCAGGGCCGGCTGCCCAAGGAGCTCCGGCTCGCCGGCATAACCGATGTGGAGGCGGCCAACGCCTTCATCCGCGACCGCTATCTGCCGGAACACAACGCCCGCTTTGCGGTCGATCCGGCCGGCGAGGGTTCAGCCTTCACGCTTATTCCGGGCGTCGATCTCGACGAGATCCTCTGCGTGCAGGAGGAACGCCAGGTCATGAACGACAATTGCGTGTCCTACCGGACGCTGAAACTGCAGATCCCCGAAAGCCCGATGCGGCCCCATTTCGTCAAGGCGCGGGTCAAGGTCCACGTCTACCCCGACGGCTCCCACGCCCTCTTCCACGGGCCCCGCTGCATCGGCCGATATGACCAGAACGGAGCGATCAGAGATGCGAAAAACGCCGCTTAAATCCGCTCGGCGGCGAAGCCCTCGTGGACGGCATGGACAAGCCTCCGGCTTGCCCACCCCGCCCACGAGGCAGAACAGAACCAGAAGAAGCGGACATATGATGGGCTACCAAAACCGGACAACTTAATTCGCTATCGACATCAATTGTCATCCCGGTCGGTTCTACGGGCCTACCTCAATCCAAAAGCAACTCGGGTCTAGGTCAAAGGTCAATCAGCTCGACCGATATCGACGGAGGCCGTGTGAAAACATGATTTCCGATGCGGGTATTGTGCAACAGCGGTGGCTCGCGCCGGCCGGGGCGCGCGGTCAGGCCGCGATCGCCTGCATCAGCGGGTTGACGCCGAAGAGGTTGATCATTCGCTTCATATTGTAGGCTAGCACCTGCAGGCTCATCTCGGTTTTGACCTTTTCGAGGGTCCTGGTCAGGAAGTGGGTGCTGCCCATCCAAGCCTTGAGCGTGCCGAACGGATGCTCGACGGTCTGCCGGCGGATTGTCATGGCCTCCGGCATGTGGTCGAGCCTGGCTTGCATCTTGTCGAGCACGCTCTCGTGCTCCCAGCGCTTCAGGCGTTTGACCTTGTCGGGCGTGCATCGAGGCTTGAGCGCGCAGGTTAGGCATGCTGTGAGGTTGCGATAGTGATCGATATTATCGCGGCGGTCTGAGCGCACCTTTCCCTTGGTCAGGTGCTCTCTGGCGGGGCAGGTGTAGCGATCGTTCTCGGCGTCGTAGATAAAGTCCGCCACGGTGAAGAGGCCGCGCTTGGGTTGCCGGAGGTTTGCGTCTTGGGGATGACCGGTAGAATGCCTGTGCCCTCGCAGGCCAGCACCTCGTCGCCATTGTAATAGCCTCTGTCGGCCAGCACCGTGACCTCCTCGCATCCGCTTGCCTCGCGGGCCTTGCGGCCCATTGCGGTCAGTTGCGCCCGATCGCTGCCGACATTGGTAACCTCATGTGCGACGATCAGATGGTGCTCGGCATCGACAGCGATCTGCACGTTGTAGCCGACGATGCCGGTGCCCTTGCCGCTGGTCGCCATCGAGCGGGCATCGGGATCGGTCAGGGAGACCTGTTTGTCGGGCGCGGCCTCGACCTGCTGACAATCTCCTTGAGGGACTGCATCCGCCGCCGCAGGCCCTCGATCTTCTCCTTGAGGCGGACTGTCTTTGCCTCGGCCACATCGCCGTCCTCCCGGTCGGCGCGATCCAAGGCCGCCAGGTAACGCGCGATGCTGGCCTCCACCTGCTCAATGCGCTTGGCGACCTTTGCCACTGTGAAGTTCTTGTCGCGATTGTTGACTGCTTTGAACTTGCTCCCGTCGATCGCAATGACAGTCCGCGTGAAAAGGTTGAACTGACGGCACAGCACGATGAACTGCGCACAGGCCGCGCGGATCGCCGGCCCGCTGTCGCGGCGGAAGTCGGCGATCGTCTTGAAGTCCGGCATCAGTCGGCCGGTCAGCCACATGAGCTCGATGTTGCGTTGGGTCTCCCGTTCGAGCCGCCGGCTCGACTGGATGCGATTGAGGTAGCCGTAGAGGTAGATCTTCAGCATCGTGGCGGGATGGTAGGCCGGACGGCCCGTCGCCTCCGGGACCACGCCCTCAAACCCCAGCCCCCGCAAATCCAGCTCGTCGACGAACGCCTCGATGACTCGGACCTGGTTCTCCTCAGCTACAAAGTCGTCGAGATACTCCGGAAGCAAAACGCCCTGCCGCCGATCCTCACCCTCGACAAAGCGCTTCATCAAGAACCCCGACTCAATGCGTCAAGATTCTAACTCAACCAATGGTTTCACACAGCCTGGACCCTTTCCCGCCCTTCAAGATCGGCCCTGTGAGCGAGCGGGAAGGGCGAGAAAGCGGACTTTTGGCTGACGGCGCGGCCGTCCGTGCAAGACCCTTCGAGGCCTCCGTTCCGCCGGAAGCACAAATGGCGTCGCGCCAACGCCTGTTGATCGGTGACGAAGAGCGCTCATGACAATCTCAAAGGCAGATGCGTGCGTATTCTCGTAGCCTTATTTTGGCGGCATCTCGGGCGCTTGTGTGTTTCACGGCAGCGGAGCCCACCTCGCCGCGCGCCAATATCCGGGCTTTGAGTTCTCGGTTCGCACAATGTCGCGGCGCGCCACGAGCGAACGCTAGCAAAGGCAACTCTTGTCCCAGAGCATGCTGAGGCGAAATCACCGCGATAGCGGAAGGAATTTCGACGATGGAAGCTCACTTGGATCGGCCGAAGGCCCCCAAATCCGGGACGGGATCGAAGACCATCGGCAAAGACGATTTGCAAACGCTGCCTTTGGCGGAGGTTGAGAAAACATTGGGTTCGTCGCCAGACGGGCTGACCCAGGCCGAGGCGCAAAAGCGACTGACCCAATATGGGCCGAACGAAATCGCGGAGAAGAAGACCAACGAAATCCTGAAGTTCCTCTCCTATTTCTGGGGTCCGATCCCGTGGATGATCGAAGCGGCGGTGATCCTGTCGGCAGCGGCCCGGCACTGGCCGGACTTTGGCATCATTTTGCTTCTGCTTCTCGCCAACGCCGTTGTCGGATTCTGGGAGGAGCATCAGGCGGGCAACGCCATCGCCGCCTTGAAGGCCACGCTCGCGATCAAGGCGAGGGTGAAACGCGACGGCAAGTGGACCAATCCGGCGGCGCGTGACCTTGTGCCTGGAGACGTCATCCGCCTGCGCCTCGGCGACATCGTGCCGGCCGATGCGCGCTTGCTGGAGGGCGACGAGATATCCGTGGACCAGTCCGCGCTGACCGGGGAGTCTTTGCCCGCGAGCCGTAAGTCGGGCGACGCCGTCTTCTCCGGGTCGATCGTTCGGCGCGGCGAAATTGGCGCGCTGGTCTACGCGACGGGCGGCAAAACCTATTTCGGCAAGACGGCCGAACTGGTGGAGACGGCGGTCACCACCAGCCATTTCCAGAAAGCCGTGCTGAAGATTGGCGACTACCTGATTGTCCTCGCGTTGATTCTTGTCGCGGTCATCGTCGCCCTTGGAATCTACCGTGGCGAGCCGATCCTCACCGTGCTGCGATTCGCACTCGTCCTGACGGTCGCGGCTATTCCAGTCGCGATGCCGACGGTCTTGTCGGTGACAATGGCGGTCGGCGCCCGCCTGCTCGCCAAGAAACAGGCGATTGTGAGCAAACTGGTCGCCATTGAGGAATTGGCAGGCGTCGACGTGCTGTGCGCCGACAAGACGGGGACCCTGACCCAGAACAAGCTGACGCTCGGCGATCCGTTCTGCCTGGACGCGATCAAAGCCGACCAACTCATCCTGGCCGGCGCATTGGCTTCGCAAGCGGCGAACGACGATACGATCGATCTCGCGGTGCTGGGCGGCCTGAAGGACAATCAGGCGCTGAAGCCCTATCAGGTGACACACTTCATGCCATTCGATCCTGTGCACAAGCGGACCGAGGCCACGGTCAAGGGCGCGGATGGGAAAACCTTCAAAGTGACGAAGGGCGCGCCGCAGGTCATTCTGGCGTTGTCGGCCAATGCGGCGGCGGCGAAGGGCGCCGTCGGCAAGGCCGTCAATGACTTTGCGGCTCGCGGATTTCGCGCGCTCGGCGTGGCGCGTGCGGAAGGCGACGGCGAATGGCGGCTTCTCGGCGTCCTGCCGCTGTTCGATCCCCCGCGTGAAGACGCCAAATCCACCGTCGCGACCGCGGCTGAGATGGGCGTGAAGATCAAGATGGTCACTGGCGACGCGCTGGCGATCGCGCGCGAGATGGCCAAAACCCTCGGGATGGGCTCCAACATCCTCGATGCGAACACTCTCGGCGACGCCAAAACCGAGGAAACGGCGGCGGTGGCCAAGACCATCGAAGACGCGGATGGCTTCGCTCAGGTGTTCCCCGAACACAAGTTCCATATCGTCGACGTGCTGCAGAAGCACGGCCACATCGTCGGCATGACCGGCGACGGCGTCAATGACGCCCCTGCGCTGAAGAAGGCGGACTGCGGCTTCGCTGTTTCCGGCGCGACCGACGCGGCGCGCGCAGCAGCCTCCATCGTGCTGGTGGCGCCGGGGCTGTCGGTGATCATCGATGCGATCAAGGAAAGCCGCAGGATCTTCCAGCGCATGAACAGCTACGCGATTTACCGCATCGCCGAGACCTTACGCGTCTTGCTGTTCATGACCTTGGCCATCGCCATTTTCAATTTCTATCCGCTGACGGCGATCATGATCGTGATGCTTGCGTTGCTCAATGACGCCGCGATCCTGTCCATCGCCTATGACAATGTCACTTATAGAAACCAACCTGAAGCATGGAACATGCGTCTGGTTCTTGGCATCGCCACGGTGCTGGGGCTCGTCGGCCCAATTGCCGCATTTGGGTTGTTTTACCTCGGTGACCGTGTCCTCCGCCTCGGCCATCCGCAACTCCAGACGATGATGTACCTCATGCTATCGGTCGCCGGGCATCTGACCATCTTTCAGACCCGAACGCGCGGCCCGTGGTGGTCCACGCGCCCGGCGTGGATCCTGCTGGCGGCGGTAATCGGAACCCAGGCCCTGGCGACGCTCATCGCGGTCTATGGCGTCTCGCTCGTGACGCCACTCGGCTGGGAGTATGCGGGAATCGTTTGGGCCTACGCCTTGGCCTGGTTCCTCATGACCGACCCAGTGAAACTCATCGCCTATTGGGCCCTCGATCGGATCGCGGCAAAATCCGCGCCGAATGCGCGATCCGTGGCTGCGCCCGGACTAAAAGTCGCGCCCAAGCCGGAGGCCGCGCCCGCATAGCCCGCACTCGGCCTCCAGGCCGGAGGCTAGCCGGCGGGCGCCAGGGCGTGATCCGCCGTTCGCGATATTTTCGAGCGCTTGATGCCTGCTTGGCGGTCAAGACTATCGCTCGCTCGCGACGGAATGACCGCTGTGGGCGGACTCCTGCGCTTCCCGAAGCGACACCCGTAGGCTCACTTCCCGACCGAGGCGGCCGCTCTCGTAAAGGCGATTGAGCTTGGAACCTAGAGGCGCGGCTTAGTCACGGCGAACCGGTAGTTCACGCCAGTATCGGACGAGAGCCGCCAGTCGCGCCTGAACGGATCTAGGACAACTCTGGGGCCGTCAACGCGATCGCTACAGAAGCAAGCCCTGAAAGGGCAGCAGCGGGGGAGGGGCCGCCGCCGCCCCTCCCGGGCCGGCCCTTAAGCCAGGCCCAGCTTCTCTGAAGCCATCGCCGTCCCTTTGACCCGCGACGTTATCTTCTGGAACGCGATGTCGCGCGCTACGTCGGGAGAGCCGTGCTTCGGCTTGACGTCGATACTGAACGGCGAGAAGCCGCAATCGTCGGTCGACCCCAGGCGTTCTTTCGGAATGTGCTTCGAGGCTTCCATCAAGGCGTCGCGCACCTCTTCGGGCGACTCGACGCGTGGATTCTGCGGGTTGATCACGCCAATGAAGCAGACCTGCGCCACGCCATTGGCGTCGGCCCGGCTGTGTTGTCCGCATAGTTTGTAGACGTGTTCCTTGTCCTTTTCGCTCGACAATTGCATCAGGAAATAGCCGGCGTTCATCTTGAACATACTGGGCAAGAGCTCCGCATAGTCGACGTCGGCGCTATGGGTCGCATCACAGTCGCCGCCGGGACAGGTATGGACGCCGATGTTCTTGCGCTCCTCAGGCGCGAAGCGGTCGAGCACCCGGTTGTTGAGCTCGATGAAATGCGCGAGCATCTTGCGTCCTGTCCAGGGGTTGTTCGGGTCGTTCCGGCAGGCGAGGCGCCCCTCGGTGAAGTCGATCGAGACGCGTTTGGCGCCGGCCTTGAAGGCGCCTCGGATGTCTTTCTCGCATTGGTCAGCAAGATCGGAGAGGAACTGGTCGCGCGTGTAGCCCTTGACCTCGCCGTCGAGCGGATAAAGCAGCGCCAGCATCGAGGGCGCGATCACCGCCTGTTTCAGCGGCTTGGTCGCCATCTTCATCGCCTTTTCGACGTACTGCGACGCGAAGGTCTTGTATTTGAACGGACCGCCGGTCAGACGGGGCAATTGCCGGTGATGTCCGTCGGTGAAGATCGCAAAATATTGCCCGTCCCCCGCGAGATTGTCGGCCAACCCGGTCCCCGCCAGCGTGTCGGCAAGCGGATAGGTGGCAAAGCTCGACATGCGCTGTTCGCCGTCGGAGATGATGGGCTCGCCGGTCGCCTCCGAGCGCTTGATCGAGTTCGAGACAGGCAGCGTCCTGTTCCCGCTCCAGTTCCGCGTGCTTGATCTTGCCGGCGTCATAGTCGGCGAACGCCTGCTGCAGCTTCATCGGCCGAGGCAGCGATCCAACCGGTTCAGTGGGGATTGGCATGGCGTTTCTCCCTGTTTTTCCACCCCTGAATTGGGGTTGGATCGTTTTCGGCCGGCTTCCGGCAGGTCTCGCCGGCAGCCGCCGATCTATAGACCCGATGCGCTAGGACGGATAGTGACGACAGCTTTTCACTTGGCTCTGCTCACAAGTCCGCGCGTCGCCATTTGTCGCCACTCAAGCCGATGACATGGTGTGCCCGATTGGCCGAGACCATTCCCGGCTGTCGAACTCATGCAGCCACCGGCTGGTCTTGCTGAGGCCGCCAAACGGAAAGAAGTGAAGTCCGGCGATCGGCGTTTTCGCGATCGAAGATGACTTCCACAGGCCGCGCAGGACGTCATCGGGTCCGTCCTCCATCAACAGACGGCCGAAGCGACCGATGTGGTCGCGCACCGACCGCAGCGAGTTTCCGACGCCGCAGCGCAAAGCAAACTTGGCTAGGGTCGTGGGCGAAGCCGGACCGGCCAGACCGATATGAACGGGAATGCCGAGATCGTGCGCCTCGAGCTCCTTCAGCCACGCAAGAATCGGAGCGCTTTCGAAGCAGAATTGAGAAATGAGATCGACGTGAACGCCCGACCTTCGCCCCCAGTCCCGCTTCGCCGTGAGCGCAGTCATCGCCTGCTCGACACCAAGCTGCGGATGGCCCTCCGGATGTCCGGCGAAGCTAACGGCGCGGATGCCGTGCGCCTCGACCGCGCCGCTCGCGCAGATGTCCGCGCTGGATTTGAATGGGCCCAGGGCGCGCAGCGAATCGCCCGCAATGACCAGAATACGGTTTGCCTCGGCCTCGCCGCGCGCCCGCGCCAGAAAGTCATCGAGCGCGTCACGAGAGCGCATCTCCCGCGCCGCGACATGCAGGACCGGATTGAATCCCAGTCGGCGCAACGCGGCCGCCGTCTCGACGTTATGGCGATAGTCATCGCCGGGCAGGAACGTTATCGTCACGTCGATGCCCGGGGTGAAATGATCGCGCAGTTCCGCCAACTGATGGCCCCGCGAGGAGACCTCGATCGAGGCCCTAGACAGCAGAGCCGCAAGGTCGCCAGACGAAGCGCGTTTCATCTCGGTCATGCAGGCCTCCAGGCTCTGCGGCGGGCTAGTAGCGGCGGCGCGAAATCACGAAGGTTTCGTCGTTGAACCACAAGCCTCCGTGCTTCTTCAGCACCCGGTCGGTGGCTTCGAGATAGCGTCCGTTGCGCACCACGGCGCCAAGCCGCTGGTCCTCGACCTGCGCGACATAGATGGCGGCGTTCCAGGCTGCGAATAACGTCGACGTGCCGATCGGGCCGCTGACTTCGTCTGGCAGCGTGTGCATGCGATATTTGAAAATCGATCGGGCGTCGGAAGACGCGTTGAAATTGTAATGGCGCGCGGCTGCGCCGAGTTCGTGTTTGACCTGTCGCAGGATGGCGTGTCGATCGGATGTGAAGGGATTCTCGCCCGGCCATACATCCTTGATGATCTCAAGGCCCGGGTCGTCGCCGTGCGAATGGACACCGACCAACCGGCCGCCCGGCCGCAACGATTGAACGAGAGGCGCGACAACCTTCGAGGCTTTGAATTCGAGGCTCGCCCTGGCGCGATACGGCTGGGAGGCGATAACCAGATCATAGTCCGCTGTGACTTGCCCGGGGCGTGGCAAAATCGGATCGAGGAGGAACGTATGATCCTCGCGCCTGAGCGTCAGGATGATCGGCCGGAGATAAACAGGATTGCCTGAGGTCTTGATTCCTGCTCGCCAGTTTTCCGCCAGGAACCCCTCGAGATCGGCAATCTGCTCGGCGAAGCCGTGCGAGGTGTTGCCGGACAGCGCCACGTCCTTCCAGATGAGGCTTTGCGCCGCTGAGGCGGAGCGGGGCGTCAGCCACGGCGCCTCTGCGTAATAAAGATTGGTCAGGACGAGGACAGTCGCTGGATGTTCGAACAGGCGATCCGCCATTTTCTCAAGCGTCAGGCGGACGTCCTCGTAAGAGATCTCCTTGGCGACGACGTAGAGCGGCATCGTTGGAAAGCGGGCATGCATTGCGCGCATGACCCGCGACAAGACCGTCCCGTCGCCGACACCGGCGTCGAACATTCGGATGGCCGGCGGCGCGGGATGGATGTTGGCGAGCTCGAGCGAGACGCGATTGGCGATCTCCGTCTTCTCGCTGCAAGTCGAGACGAAAAGGAGGTACTTCTGTCGGTTGTCGAAGAACCGGAACCCGGCGGGGGCCACATCCGATTGCGGCTCAATGCTCGTTGCGCCGATAGGGGTGGCGGCCGCTGCCGGGATCTGTCGCGTCGACGGCGTCGATCGGCTCACCGACAGGTAGGATCTGACTTTGTCGAGCGTTTGGGTGGTGATCCTCGCGCCGTCGCGAAGTCGTGAAACCAGTTTTCCGTCATTGACGACGTGGCGTCCGAATGTCGATTCCGCTGTCCGCGTTTCGCGACAAAAATCTCGGATCTCATTGAGGATCTGCGCGTTCGTCGCGCTCGCTGGTTGAGGCTGGCGAGCTTCGAATTATCGCCAATTCCGCGTTTCCGTCCCCTTGCGCAGTCAAGCGATAGACCCTTCCTTGTGTCAACCACAATCCGAGTGGGCAGACAAAGTGGGCAGCCGCCCACTTTGTGGGACCTGAAGCGGGGCCGCGTCGCAAGCCCTTCGAGCATTCCCAGAAAACTCGACCGCTCACGAGGATGCCGGCAGTTGTGCCGACTTTTTTGCGCCTCGCCGGGAAACTGCGAGTTTGCGCGTCTTCGCTGACCGCCGTGTGTGTCGCGGGACCTTCCGAGGACGTCACGGACGTCGCCACTTTGCTCCGAGGCCCGGGTCTTGAACGGCACGAGGCCGTATTTCGCGAAAATTTCTTCCCCGGAGCGGCTCGTGAAAGGTGATTGAGCTCCGAATCTAGCCGTCCGGCTTCGTCGCCGTCGCCGCGAACAGGTAGTTGACGGCCGTATCGGACGAGAGGCGCCAGTCGCGCCTGAACGGATCGTAGACCATCCCGCGCAGGCTCCGGCGCCTCAGGCCCGCGGCGTAGGCGAAGCCGGTGAGCTCGAGCGGCGTTACGAATTGCTCCCAGCGGTGCGTTCCGGGTTCGAGCCAGCGCAGGACATATTCGGCCCCGACGATCGCAAGCGCAAAGCTCCTCAAGGTGCGGTTGAGGGTCGAGACGAGCAAAAGCCCGCCGGGCTTGACCAGCGAGGCGGCGGTGGCGACGAAGCGTTTCGGATCGGCCGCGTGCTCGATCACCTCCATCGCGCTCACGACCTCGAAAAGCCGCGGCTCCTCCGCCAGCTCCTCGACCGTGCCCATGCGATAGGCGAGCCTGGCGCCCGTGTCCTCGGCATGATTGCGGGCGGCCTCGATCGCGGCGGGCGCCGGATCGACGCCGACCACATCGGCGCCCAGCCGCGCCAGTGGCTCGGCGAACAGTCCGGCCCCGCAACCGATGTCGAGAAGGTCGATTCCGGCGAGCGGTGCGCCGACCCCCGTCTGAAGCTTGAAATGCCGCACGATCAGGTCGCGCGCCCAGCCGATCCGGATCGGGTTCACGCGATGAAGCGGCGCCATCGGGCCGTCTGGATCCCACCATGTGTCGCCCAGCGCCTCGAAGCGCGCGACCTCGTCCGACTTGATGCTCGGCGACGGCCTGACTGACATCGCGATTCTTTCCCGTAGCCTTGCGTTTGGCAGCCAGGCAGATTGCATTTGGCTCGACGCGGCCAATTGTAGCCGCGCTCGATGAGCGCGGCGCGCGGTCAGCGACCGCGCCTACATCGACCGATTCGACGGAATTGCATTCTGCTCCACGCGTTGACCCACCCTTCGCACGGCCTTATAGGCCGCCTCAACGCATCGCGCGAGTTCTGCGCGTCTCCCCCAAGGCTTGAAGGGTCATGTCGCGTCTGGTGATGAAATTCGGCGGCACGTCGGTCGCCGACCTTCAACGCATCCGCAATGTCGCCGCGCATGTGAAACGAGAGATCGACGCCGGCGCGGAAGTGGCGGTCGTCGTCTCGGCGATGGCCGGCAAGACCAACGAGCTTATCGCCTGGTGCAAAGAAGCAGGCTCCCATTCCGACAATTCCGAATATGATTCCGTCGTCGCCTCAGGCGAACTCGTGACGGCTGGACTGCTGGCGCTGGTGCTTAAGGACATGGGGCTCAAAGCGCGCTCGTGGGCGGGGTGGCAGATCCCGCTCGTCACCGACGACACGCATGGCTCGGCCCGCATCGCAGGCATCGACGGAGCGGGACTCAACGAGGGATTTGCGGCGGGCGAGATCGCCGTGGTCGCCGGCTTTCAGGGCGTGCATAAAGCCACCAACCGGGTGACGACGCTGGGGCGCGGCGGCTCGGACACGTCCGCGGTGGCGCTGGCGGCGGCGATCTCGGCCGACCGTTGCGATATCTACACCGACGTCGATGGCGTCTACACGTCCGACCCGCGCGTCGTGCCGAAGGCGCGCCGGCTCGCCAAAGTGGCGTTCGAGGAAATGTTGGAAATGGCCTCGCTCGGCGCCAAAGTGCTGCAGGTGCGCTCGGTCGAATTGGCGATGGTGAACAAGGTCAAGCTTTACGTGCGCTCGTCGTTCGACGATCCGGCGCACCCTCAGCTTGGCACGCTCATCTGCGACGAGGAGGAAATCATGGAGCAGGAGGTCGTCACCGGCATCGCCTTCTCGCGCGACGAGGCGCAAATCACTTTACGCGATGTCGCCGACAAACCCGGGGTCGCCGCAGCGATCTTTGTGCCGCTGGCCGACGCCAACATCAATGTCGACATGATCATCCAGGTGGTCTCCGACGACACGACGACGACCGACATCACCTTCACCGTGCCCGCGGCCGAGTATGAGCGCGCGATGAGCATCCTCGAGGAGCGGCGAGCGAAGATCGGCTACGGCAAGCTGCACGGCGCACAGGATGTGGTGAAGATCTCGGCGATCGGCGTCGGCATGCGCTCGCATTCCGGCGTCGCCGCGCGCGCCTTCAAGGCGCTGGCCGAGAAGGGCGTCAACATCCGCGCCATCACCACGTCGGAAATCAAGTTCTCGATGCTGATCGACGACGCCTACACCGAACTCGCGGTGCGCACGCTGCACACGCTTTATGGGCTGGATGCGAAGTGAGTGCAGCTACTCGATGACGCCGGGCGTCAGACGACGCCCGCGCGTTTTTTACCGTGATCCAGCGAGCCTAATTCAGCTCAGTGGAGGAACGCGCAGAACCTGGCCGGGGTAGATCTTGTCGGGGTGGGTCAGCATCGGGCGGTTGGCCTGGAAGATGGTGTCGTACTTGTCGCCTTTGCCCTTGCCGTACTCCCGCTCGGAGATCGCCCACAGGGTGTCGCCGCTCTTGACCGTATAGAACTTCGACTCGGGCGCGGCTGTCGCTGGCTTGATGTCGTTCTGAACGGTTTGCACGCCGACGGTGTTACCGAGCGCAATGGCGATCTTTTCGGCTTGCTCCGTGTTCGTGGCGTTGCCCGTCACATGCACCTTGTCACCGTCGACCGTGATCTTCACGTCTGACGCGTCGAGCCCATGTTTCGCGAGTTCCTTGTGCAAGTCGTCGGCAGTCGCCGCCTTCGCTTCACTGGCGCCGAAGAGCTTCGCGCCTGCGCTTTTGACGAAACTGATCAGTCCCATGTGATGCTCCTGACGCCAGCGGCGCACTGGTCGATTGAAAAAAGGGGCGCCTTCTCGGGCTTGCGGGCGATCCTAACGATAAAGAACGGAAGTGGACAGCAATGTTTCGTGGGCAGCGAAAAAAGCGCTCAGGCGCTCTTCATGCTGTTCATGACCATGCCGACGATCGCCGAGACGATCGCGCCGGACACGCCGCCGCCGACCAACTGGCCGACAATCGCGCCGATATCCATGCCGCCGCCCGCCGCGCCGGACAGCATTGGGATGAGCGAGGTCAGGAGCGACCCGCCAGCCGCGCCGCCCAGAGCGCCAGCGATGGTGTTGCCGGCGGTTCCCAAGCTGACGTTTTTCGCCGCGGCGCCGGCCGCATTGCCGCCGATCGCGCCAGCAATCAGCTGGATGATGAGGTTGATGATCGTGCCCGACATGGTTTCCTCCGTTGTGGCCGCGAACTCACATGGCCGCTGCGGCAATTTTGCCCTGAGATCAATCGCCTTGCCTCGCTTTTGCTCTATTTCGGTCACAAGTCAATCATTGCGCGGCAGCGTCTGGAACACGATTGCGCGATTTCGCAATCGAGATCTAGCCGGTCGCGAATTATCGCCAGAGCACGCGCAAGATACCCAGCCCATTTGACGCCCACATGAAGGGCTACGCTGAACCAGCTCAGGTGGCCGTTTACGTCGCTAAACGCCGCGTCTGGAGACACTGCCGGTACTTCTGCTAAGGCTGATCGGCCTCGTCCGCGACGGATGCGTGTATGAAAGACCCTTACGAAACCCTCGGTGTGGCAAAGACCGCTTCGGCCGACGAGATTCGCACCGCCTACCGGAAGCTTGCCAAGAAGCTGCACCCGGATCTCAATCCCGGCGACAAGCAGGCGGAAGAGCGGTTCAAGGAAGTCAGCGTCGCCAACGATCTGCTTTCCGACCCGGACAAGCGGCGGCGGTTCGATGCCGGCGAGATCGACGCCTCGGGGGCGGAGAGGGCCCCTCCGAATGCGCGATACTACCGCGACTACGCCGCCGAGGGCGGCCATCCTTACGAAGGCCAGGGGGCTTACCGGGATTTCGCGCAGGGCGACGATCTGTTCGCGGAGCTGCTGCGCCGTAGCGCTGAGCAGGCGCGGCGCCGGCCGGGCGCGGACCTGCATTATGAACTGCCGATCGAGTTCCTCGACGCCGTGAATGGCGTGACCAACACGATCACATTGCCGCAAGGCGGGACGTTGGATGTGACCATTCCCGCCGGGGTCGAGGACGGGCGGACCTTGAGGCTGCGCGGCAAGGGCGAGCCGAGCCCGGGCGAGGGCCCGCCGGGCGACGCGCTGGTGCAGATCGTGGTCAGGCCGCACCGCTATTTCGTCCGCGAAGGCTCCGACATCCTGCTCGACTTGCCGATCACGATAAAGGAGGCGGCGCTGGGGGCTGAAGTCAGAACCCCGACGACGACGGGAAGCGTCATGCTCAAGATCCCAAAGCGATCGAACACTGGCGATGTGCTGCGCCTCCGGGCTAAGGGCGTGAAGACGCGCGGCCGCGCCGGCGACGAACTGGTCAAGCTCAAAGTGATGATGCCGACCGAGGACGAGCCCGAACTCGACACGTTCCTGGCCGACTGGAAGCCGGCGGGAACTTACGATCCGCGCAAGGAGATGTGAGCGATGATCACCGAGCGGGAATTTCTGGAGCGCGCCCGGCTCGACCGGCGAACACTCACGGTCTGGCTGGAAGAGGAATGGCTGATCCCCGCTGGCGCCGCCGACGAGCTCGCCTTTACCGACATGGATCTGGCGCGCGCCAACCTGATCCGCGACCTCAAGAACAATATGGGCGTGAACGACGAGGGGCTCGACGTGGTCCTGCATCTCTTGGACCAGATGCATACGCTTCGACGCGCGCTCGCCGCTGCGCTCGAGTCCGCGCGAGATCGGCGGTCCTCATCCGAGTGACACCCAGGGTTGTCGTCTCTGCGGGCAGCTTGCGGCGCCTCAGATCTGCGGGCCCATCTGCCAATTGAAGTGCTCGGCGTTGAAAATATGATTGTGCAGGTTGGCAATCCACTGGCGCCCTGAAGCCGTCAGGCTCAGATATTTCATCCCCTCGTCGAGATGCCCCGAGACGGTGTTCCAGTAAAATGCCGGAAACTTCTCAACCAGGTCGGCAGGAGAAGCGTAACCGTACTGCCGGTTGCTGCCGAGTTCCTCGAACTCGTAGAACAGCGCATTGGCCTTCCTCGGATACAAGGGGTCGCCAAGCTGCCCGATCAGATCGGCGGCTTGAACCAGCCGCGGCTCGAGTCCAATTTGATCCGACTCGGAGTTCGGGCTCGGCGGGAAGCGCGTAAGTTCGATCGCGGCGGCGACACGGGCGGGGTCGATCGTGGTCGACTTGCCCAGGCGCTCGTAAACGAACAACTTTGACCGATCGACATGATAGGCGGCAAGGGACGCGTCCGACGCTCCGCGCGGCAGCGTAACCGTCCGCCCGTTTTTGTCGATGACGAACTCAGTCTTGGTGTCGCCGCTCAGGACGCCGCGAACGAAGCCAATGTCGTGCAAGAGACAGGCGACGATGAGGTGGATGTAATCCTCCGGCTGGACCGTGTGCGCCAGGGTCCGTCCTCGCAGGATGTCGCGGCCGACCATGGATACGAGCATGGTGTGCTCGTAGGTATGGTAGAGCGCGTCGCTCCTGGCGATGCATTCGATCGTCGTCCGGGCCAGCGCGCCCAGCCGCTCGGCTTCGTCGTTTTGACTCGAGCCAAAAATTTCGCGGAAGTCTTTCGCGAGAAACTTGCCAAGCTTCTTCGCGGCCACGGCCGCAATCATATCCATTTCGTTGGCTCCCAAAAAGGCGGCCAGCCATGGGTATCGTCCTTAACGTTCGTGGCCAGCCGGTAGATTAGTGCGGGGGCAACAACTCCGCTAGTCTGGCCACGATGCTGGCGCGCCAACAGATATGGGGAGCGATTAACGCCCGATGAATGACGCGGCGGCGTGTCAGCCGCGCGTTTGTTGCAGACGAACAAAGCCGGCGAAGGTCGCTTGGTCCTAATTTGCCGGGGACGCCAGCGGATCGGCGAGGCCTGCGAGATCGAAGCTCAGCGCGCGCAGGCGTCGGTGGGCGTCTTCATCGTAGGCTTGGCGGTCCGCGCGCGATTCCTGCATGCCGCTGAAATAAAGCCCGCTTTTGCCAGCAAGCGCGGGCTTATCGACGAGCTGCAGAATCGCCGCGCCGCCTTGCTCCACGGTGCTGATCGGCTGGACGCCGCTTAAGCGAACCATCTCGTATTCATGTAAGTCGCCGGATGCAGGCAATTGACCGCGATGTTTTGTCCCTCAAGCTCGTTGGCGAGATCGAAGGTGAACAGGATTTGCGCCAGCTTGCTCTGGCAATAGGCGCGCACGCCGCTGTAGCCGCGAGCGAGCATCACGTCGGAGAAGTCGATCGCCCGTTGGCCCGCCGACGAAACGTTAACTATGCGCGCGGATTTTTGGCTTGTCAGCATGGGCAGCAGCAGACGCGTCAGCAGGAAGCCCGCGAGATAATTGACCGCGAAGCGCAACTCGAAACCGTCGGCGCTGAGTTCGCGCCGCGCGCCGCTCGTGCCGATTCCGGCGTTGTTGACGAGCGCATCAAGACCGTCGCCTTCGCGCCGCACCGCGTCGGCGAGCGAGCGAACCTCGGCAAGCGAGGAGAGATCAGCGACAAGAAAGCGCGCGTCGCCCCCTTGCTGCGTGATTCGCTCGACCACAGCCTCGCCGCGCGCCCGATCGCGGCCGTGGACGAGGACGCGCCAGCCCTGCGCGGCCAGGCGCTCAGCGACATAGCGCCCGACGCCATCGGTCGAGCCGGTTATGAGAACGGTCTTGATCTTCGTCGTCATGGTCTATTTCCCGCGATCGAGCACCGGGCGGCAAGCGCGCCGCAAACCTCCTGTCGTTGAGGAGCGCGAATCTGCGCGACCAGCCTGCGAGCGAACATCATCGGACTGCGCCAAGCCGTCGCCAAGCAGCCGCGCATCGCGATCATATGGCCAGAGTGATCTTACTCGGTCGCGCGACGGTTCGCGATCGATCGCCCCGGCGCTAATCGAGGTACGTGACGACGCCCGTTTCAAGGTCATAGATCGCCGCGACGATCTTCACTTTGCCCTTGCTCACCAGGTCGGCGATGAGTGTGCTGTCCGCGGGCAGCCGGCCTGCGGTCCGGTTCGCGCTCTCCTTGGCGGCGTTGTTGGCGAAATCGCCGGGATCGTTGCGCACCGCAAGCGCCGCGGGGACGATCGGCTCGATCATGCGGCCGATCGCGCCAGGAAAGGTTGCGTTCTTGGTTACAATGTCGCAGGCGGCTTTCACCGCACCGCAGGCGGTATGGGCAAGGACCACGATCAGCGGCGAGCCGAGCACAGCGGCGCCGAATTCGACGGTGCCCAGGGTCGCGGTGTCGACGAGATTGCCGGCGTCGCGGGAGACGAACAGTTCGCCCACGCCATGGCCGCCGAAAATGAGCTCGGGGGGCACGCGGCTGTCGGCGCAACTGATGATGGTCGCCCAGGGCGCCTGGCCTCCGGCGACGGCGCTGCGGCTCTGCGCAAGATCGACCGAGCATAGTTCCGGATGGTTCACAAAGCGCTCGTTGCCCGATTTGAGCGCCGCGAGCGCGTCCGTCGGTGAAAGCGCGCCCGACGCGGCTTCCGCCGCCCGCGCCACAGGCGACGCGCCTCCGGCCGCGAGCGCGATCGCAGCCGCTGCGCCGAACTTCATCAAATCCCGCCGGCCGATTCTGTCGCTCTCACAATTGATGCACATCGCGCGCCTCCCTGACGTCCGGGCTCCTCGCGAGCCGTTTTGATAATCTGTCGGCGCCGATCCTTAGTTCGCGCCGAAGCCTTTACTGGACCAGCTTGGCTCTCAGGCGGCCGTATTCCTGCTCGGTGATCGAGCCCGCAATCTTTAGCTTGTCGAGCTTCACGATCTCATCAGCAGCGCTGAAGCCGATGATATGTCGCAATTCCTCCCGGGCCTCGCTGGCTTGCGCCTTGTTGCGCTCCGCCATGCCCCGGCCTTGCGTGAGAAGATAGGCGAACACGCCGAAATAGGAGAACAGGACGAATGCGATAACCCAGAGCACCTTGGCGAAGCCGGACACGTCGTGACGGCGGAAGAGGTCGCCCGACACCACGATGAGCAGCCAGAACCACAATATGAACATGAATATTGTAAAGGCGTCGGCAATGAAATTGCCGAACGTAAATCCACCATCAAACAGCATTGTTAGTCTTCCCATCCCAACCGAGTCGGGGCCGTTCTACATCAATGTGAACGCTATGCACAGCCACGGTTCGTTCGCTTCACACGACCACCGGTTGGCGACCAATATTAACCGCGCCAGGCTGAGCTGAACTCAGCCCGCGCGAGCTTTATCCGCCGCGCGTGATCTCGACCTTGTCGGGACAAAACGCGAGATGAGACCCGATCTCGCCCACGTCGGTTTTCGGCAACTCATAAGTCCAGACGGAATTGTCGTCGCGCGCTTTGCCGTCGCTGATCGAGAAGTAACTGGCCTCGCCCTTGTAGGGGCAAGTCGTGACGCGGGCGGTGCGTTCAAGCGCGGTCATGTCCATGTCGGCGCGGGGAACATAGACGACCGGGGGATAGTTCGCCTCCCGCAGCTCCAGCGCGCTTTTGCTGTCGCCGATCGTGCGCCCGTGCCACATCACCCGCACGCGCTCATGGATCGGCTCGATCGTGATCGGATGGTCCTTGGTTCCAGCTTAAGTCATCAGGGCCTCCTCGAAGGCTTCAAGTCATGAAGATCCTTACATAAGCAGAAGCCTCGCCGTCCGCTACCCGTGGCCGGCCACCGGCTTGCTGGTATATGGCTCCTCCAGCTTGGCGATGGTGCGCGCGTCGAGCTTGAGTTCGGTCGCCGCGACGGCATCCGCGAGGTGATGGGGCTTCGAGGCGCCGATGATCGGCGAAGTCACGAAAGGCTTCGACAGCACCCAGGCGAGCGCAACAACAGCGGGCTTGGTGTTCAACTTTTCCGCGGTCTCGACAACGCGCTTGCGGATGGACTCATCCTGCCGCGAACCCAACCCCAGGGTCACGCTGAACGGATCGGTGCGGCCGCGCGTGGTCGAAGCGTTGGCGCCGACCCCGGAGCCGGCAAGATAGCCGCGCGCCATCGGCGACCAGGGAATGACCGCGATGCCGTCGTTCGCGCACAAGGGCATCATCTCGCGCTCTTCCTCGCGATAGACGAGGTTGTAGTAATTCTGCATCGAGACGAACTGGGCGTGCCCCTTGGCGCGCGCGATGTCGAGCATGCGGGCGAACTGCCAAGCGTACATTGAGGAAGCCCCGACATAGAGCGCCTTGCCAGCGCGCACGACGTCGTTCAGCGCTTCCAGCGTCTCTTCCATTGGCGTCAGCGGATCGAAGCGGTGGATCTGGTAGAGATCGACGTAGTCGGTCTGGAGGCGCTTCAGCGAAGCATCGATGGCCTCCATGATGTGCTTGCGCGACAGGCCCTTGGCGTTGGCGCTCGGCCCCATCACGCCGTGCACTTTGGTCGCAATCACGACGTCCGTCCGCTTGGAATATTCCTTAAGCGCGCGGCCGAGGATCTCCTCGCTCACGCCTTGCGAATAAACGTCCGCCGTGTCGAAAAAATTGATGCCCTTTTCCAGCGCTTCGCGGATGAACGGACGCGAGGCTTCTTCCTCCAGCACCCATTCGCGCCATTTCGTCGAGCCATAAGTCATGCAGCCGAGACAGAGCTTCGACACCTGCATGCCGGTTTTGCCAAACTTCACGGATTCCATTCGGAAGTCCCCTGGTTTCACGTTTGATTTGCCTCAATGATAGGACCATTAGCGGGCTCGCGGCAAAGAGAGAACCCGAAGCGGAGATCAACCAAACGTGAACGCGAAGCGGGGCTCGTCCAAAGAAACACCAACGGGAGCCTGGGACTTCTGGGTCGATCGCGGCGGCACGTTCACCGACGTGATCGGGCGCGATCCGCGCGGGCGGCTGCATCCGATGAAGCTTTTGTCCGAGAGTTCAGCTTACACGGACGCCGCGGTTGAGGCGATCCGGCGGCTCTTGGGCCTCGCCTGGGGCGAGCCGATTCCGGCTGGAGCGATTCGCGCCGTCAAGATGGGCACTACCGTCGCCACCAACGCTCTGCTCGAGCGACGGGGCGAGCGCACGCTGCTCGTGACCACGCGCGGCTTTCGTGACGCGCTCGAGATCGGCTATCAGGCGCGCCCGCGCATCTTCGCGCGCAACATCATAAAGCCCGAGCAGCTTTATTCCGGAATCGTCGAGATCGACGAGCGGGTGCGCGCCGACGGCGCGGTCGAAACAGCCCCTGATCCTGACCGCGTGCGCGCCGCGCTCACGCAAGCGCGCGCTCAAGGCTACGACGCCGTCGCGATCGTGTTCATGCACGCCTATCGCTATCCGGCGCATGAGCGCCTGGTCGGGAAGATCGCCCGCGAGCTCGGCTTTGCCCAAGTCTCCGAAAGCCATGCCGCCTCGGCCCTCATCAAGCTTGTTTCGCGCGGCGATACGACTGTGGTCGACGCCTATCTCTCGCCGATTCTCGCCCGCTACGTGGGGCAGGTGTCGCGCGATCTCGACATCGAGCGCACCGGCGCGCGCGTGATGTTCATGATGTCGTCGGGCGGGCTCACTTCGGCAGGCTTATTCGCCGGCAAGGACGCGATCCTGTCAGGTCCAGCTGGGGGCGTGGTGGCGATGGCGCGTACGGGCATCAGCGCGGGGTTCAAGCGCATCATCGGCTTCGACATGGGCGGCACTTCGACCGACGTCGCTCATTTCGATGGGCAATTCGAGCGCGCCTTCGAGACTGAAGTCGCGGGCGTGCGCATGCGCGCGCCAATGATGAAGATCCATACCGTCGCCGCGGGGGGCGGCTCGATCCTGTCTTTCGACGGCGCGCGCTTTCGTGTCGGTCCAGCTTCAGCCAGCGCCGATCCCGGACCGGCCGCCTATCGCCGCGGCGGCCCGCTCACGGTCACCGACGCCAATCTGATGACGGGCAAGCTGATCCCCAATCTGTTCCCAAAAGTGTTCGGCCCTGGCAGCGACGAGCCGCTCGACGACACAATCGTGCGGGAGCGCTTTGCCGCGCTCGCCCGCGATATCGGCGACGGGCGGGAGCCGGAGGCGGTCGCCGACGGATTTCTCGCCATTGCCGTTGCAAAGATGGCCGAGGCGATCAAGACGATTTCAGTCGCGCGGGGCTATGACGTCACGCGCTATGCGCTCAATTGTTTCGGTGGCGCGGGCGGCCAGCACGCCTGCTACGTCGCCGACGCGCTGGCGATTTCAACCGTCCTCATCCATCCATTTTCGTCGCTGCTTTCAGCCTATGGCATGGGACTGGCCGACATCGCCGCCCAGCGGGCGCAAGGAATCGACGAGCCGCTTCGCATCGAAGCGCTCGTTCGGATCGCCGCCATCGTGAAAGAGCTCTCGCGCGCGGCGGTCGCCGAGGTCGAGGGGCAGGGGGTCGCGCAGGAGGCGATCAAGGTCCATCGTCGCGCGCAGCTGCGCTATTCGGGCTCCGATACGACGATCGAGGTTCCGCTCTCGACGCCGGCGGCCATGCGGCGCGCGTTCGAAAGCGCGCACAAAAGCCGCTTCGGCTTCATTGATCGAGAGAAGGCGCTCGTGATCGAGGCGGTGTCGATTGAGGCCGTAGGCGGCGCGGCGCGGCTCATCGAGCGGAGTGTAGCCGCGGTCGCTGACCGCGTCGGCCGCGCTCACCGAGCGCAGCTACAACCCGCCCGCGCGACGCGGTTCTTTTCGCATGGGCGCTGGCGCGAGGCGAATGTGTTTTTGCGCGAGGCGCTAGCGATTGGCGCCGAAGTCGATGGGCCGGCGCTCATCATCGAGCCGCATCAGACGATCGTCGTCGAACAGGGCTGGCGCGCCGGGATCACAGCAAAAAACCATGTGGTGATGACACGCGTCGAGCCCATGCCGCGGCGCGAGGCGCTCGGAACCAAAGCCGACCCGGTCATGCTCGAAATCTTCAATCATCTCTTCATGTCGATCGCCGAGCAGATGGGCGTGACGCTGCAGAACACCGCCTATTCGGTCAACATCAAGGAGCGGCTCGACTTTTCCTGCGCTCTGTTCGACCGCGAGGGACGCCTGATCGCGAACGCGCCGCACATGCCGGTGCATCTGGGTTCGATGGATCGTTCGGTCGAGTCGATCATTCGCGATAACAAAGGACGCATCCGTCCGGGCGACGTGTTCGCTCTCAACGCCCCTTACAATGGTGGCACGCATCTGCCGGACATCACGGTCTGCACGCCAGTCTTCGACGAACGCGGCGATACGCTTCTGTTCTGGACCGCTTCACGCGGCCACCATGCCGACATTGGCGGAACGGCGCCTGGCTCGATCAGTCCGCTGGCGACCTCGATCCATGAAGAGGGGATCTATATCGACAACTTTCTGCTCGTCGATCGTGGCCGTTTTCGCGAGCGCGAACTCTATACGCTGCTCAAGAGCGGGCCTTATCCCGCGCGCAATCCGCTGCAGAACGTCAATGACCTCAAGGCGCAGATCGCGGCCAATGAAAAGGGCGTGCGCGAGCTTAAGCGCATGGTCGAGATGTTTTCGCTTGAAGTGGTCGAGGCCTATATGGGCCACGTTCAAGACAACGCGGACGAAAGCGTGCGCCGCGTGATCGACAAGCTGGCCGACGGTGAGGCTGAGAGCCTCTCCGATCAGGGCGCGGTGATCAAGGTCAAGATCAGCGTCGACAAACAGAAGCGCGAAGCGACAGTTGATTTCACCGGCACTTCGCCGCAGCAGGCATCAAATTTCAACGCGCCTGAGCCGGTGACGCGCGCCGCGATCCTCTACGTGTTTCGGGTCATGGTCGACGACGATATCCCGATGAACGCCGGCTGCCTGCGGCCGATCCGCATCATCGTGCCGGAGGGCTCGATGCTGTCGCCCAAATACCCGGCCGCGGTGGTCGCCGGCAATGTCGAAGTGTCGCAGATCGTGACCAACACGTTGTTTGCCGCACTGCGAGCGCTCGGTTCGTCGCAGGGAACGATGAACAACTTCACCTTCGGCGACGACACTTATCAATATTACGAGACCATCTGCTCCGGCGCGCCCGCAGGCCCGGGCTTTGACGGCGCGAGCGCGGTTCACGTTCATATGACCAATTCACGCCTGACCGATCCCGAAGTGCTGGAGAGCCGCTTTCCGGTGGTGCTCGAGGATTTCCACATCCGTCGCGGCTCTGGCGGCAAGGGCGAGCAGCGCGCGGGCGACGGCACGCTGAGGCGCGTCCGTTTCTTAAGGCCGATGCAGGCCGCGATTCTCAGCGGTTATCGCGCTGTCACCAATCCCGGCATGATGGGCGGGGAGCCGGGCGAACTCGGCCGCAATTCTGTCCGGCGCAATGACGGCCGCATCGAGGTTCTCCCTGGCTGCGCCGAGACGAAAGTCGAAGCGGGCGAGGCGGTCGAGATTATCACCCCGACCGGGGGAGGGTGGGGCAGGGCGAAGCCTTAACGCGGAATCGTGAAACGAAGCGCGCCGCCGTCGCACATGCCGTCGGAGAAAAATGATCGCATCGTAGGGTTTACCGGGTAGTCAGTGGTGAGCGTCAGGGCCTCGGGTCGTGGTTCGTGATCGCAGGAGTGAGGTTTCCCGTTGCTCAGATCGAGAGTGGCCAAGGCCTTGATCCGGCCGTCGGGATTGGATGTTTCTTGCCCGTGCCAGCGCGAGACGATCCATCCGACGCTCGCATTGTTCTCATCGTCGTCGGGGTCAGCCAGCACGAGGACGCCATCGCTCACGGCAAGCAGGTCGCGGATCGCACGGCCTTTGCCGACATCAATGCTGACCCGAGTCGGCCGCGCATCTTTGCCGCTGAACAATCCATTCGCGTCGACCGCCAGAATTTGGACCTTCCCTTCGTCCACGGTCCCACGAAAGCCGAAGAACAGTCGCCCGTTCTTGACGGCGAGGCCTTCAATGTCGACGCAGCGCTTGCCCGAAAGTCGTCGTTGATCACAAGGTGGCGCGCTTCCGCGCCTTCATCGAACACCGCGAGGCAAAGGCGCTCACGAGACTTTCTCACCTGACAAGCGATGCCGCTCAGGGCCCGCCGCGTCTTTATGCTTGGAAAACTGAAGCCGAGCCCCGCGTCCAATGAGCCGCTTTGGGGCGCGATCGTTGGAGGATCGTCAGCCCTGCCTTGGGCTGGTTCGCCAAGAACAAGGCTCAGAGCGATCGCGGCGAGAGCCATGCAGACAATTCGGATCACAACCGGAGCAATAGCGCATCAACCAGAGTGACCGGCAATGCGTAAGACTACCCAGAAATTTTCCGAAAGAGTACTTGCCGCCATCGGGCCCGACGGGGTGAGCGACGACTCTACCCTTTCGCCGGCGTGGTGAAGAACCAGGGACGTCCCTCGAGATCGTTTGCCCAATAGGTCCGGCCGTATTCGACGTCCTTCGGCGGATGGACGATTTCGGCGCCGGCCGCCTTGGCGACTTCGTAGTGCGTGTCGACCTCATCGAGGTAGATGAACACGCCCATCGTCGCCCCGCCGACATCACGAGGCGATTGCATGCTGCCCTCGTGCGCTCCTTGTCCCATCATCACGAGCTGGCCCTGAAACAAGGCCTCCCCGTGCTGCCACGGCTCGGCGTGCCGGCGCGCATTTCCTCCTTGAAGCCAAACGCGCGAGCGAGAAAATCGAGCGCCGCGCCAACATCGCGATAAAGGAGATAGGGGATGATCTGGGCCGGCTTCGGGGGGATCGACATGGGATTCAGTCTCCTTTCCCCCTTCTCCCTCAGGGAGAAGGGTCGGGGATGAGGGCATGCGTGTCGACCGCCTGGTTCCCTCATCCGCCGCCCATAGCCCGTACGGCAGGACGGGCGTCCGTCCGAACGCACTATGGCCCCCCCTTCTCCCCGAGGGAGAAGGGGAGCACGGCGCCTCACTTCGTCTTCGACGTCCAATTCACATCATAGCTAAACGTGAACGCGAAAAGCTGCGCATTGTTGCCAGGCGCGTCGGCGACCGACCACGTTCCCTTGCCAAGGATGTCCTGGTATTTGCCTGTCCCACCGATCCACTCGATCGTGCCGCTTTCCGGACCCTCGTAGCTCATGAAAATCTTGTCGCCGTCGCCGTCGGTCTGAATGCACGTGCCGCTGAAGGCATAGCTCTCGTGCCGCGCCTTCGCTTCCTCGATGCAGCGGATCGCGAGGTTATCCAAAGTTTTTGATCCGTCGAGCGTCTTCACGATGCCGGTGCACTCGGCGGAGGAATTCGAGCCCACCGGCCCCATGTCGACGATCACCGCAGAGCGGCAGACCGAATAGGCCGCGAGCTTCGCCGCGCCGCTGACTGGAAACGGATCGGTGGCGAACGCCGGCGCCGACGATGCCATGGCCGCAAGAATCAAGAATGCGCTTAAGGTTCGCAAGTTCGCCTCCTCGCCGGTAAGTCGGAACGCTTATATCGCAGCGCAATCGCCGAGCGCGGCTTGTGTTTGCGAGAGCCGCGCCGACCGAACGTCCCGCCAATCGGTTGTGCTGACTTCTCATTCGAGCCCCGCCAAAACTTGTTACCGGTGACACGCTCCAAACGCGTGTTTGCTAGTCGCTAAAAAAGCTTTTGGGGAGGAAGACATGATTGATCGTGTGGTTTCCCGCCGTGCGTCCGCCATTGCAAAGATCAATTGGCGCGCGGCATCTTTTGCGCTCACGCTTGCCGGCGTTGTTGGATTCTCTCCTGCCTCGAGGGCCGCGGACGCCGGCAATTGGATCGGCTCGTGGACGTCGAGCCCGCAGCCGGCCTGGGGACCGGACTTTCCGGTGCCGCTCGGCATGCCCGCCAATTTGTGGAAGCAGACCATCCGCCAGACAGCGCGGCTCAGCATCGGCGGCAGCCGTGTGCGGATCGTGCTGTCGAATGAATATGGAACGACGCCGCTGACGATTGGCGCAGCGGATATCGCGGTGGCAGGAGAGGGCGGCAAGATCAAAGACGGGTCCGCTCACCGGGTGACGTTCGACGGGAATCCGACCATCGTCATTCCCCGGGCGCGCCGGCGATCAGCGACCCTGTCGAGATGAGCGTCGACCCGCTCGCTCTCGTCCCGGTTAGTCTTTATCTTCCGGACGTCACGCCATTGAGCACCATCCATTGGGACGGACACCAGACCGTCTACCTCGGGGCTGGGAACCAGGTCGCTGGCGTCGACTTCAAGGCCGATTCCAAACTGACGCAACGCGTTCTCTTGAGTGAGATCCTGGTCGATGCGCCGGCAGGGGCGCGCGCTGTCGTCGCGTTCGGCGATTCGATCACCGATGGCGATGGCTCAACCGTCGATGGCAACGACCGCTGGCCCGACCGCCTGGCCGAGCGGCTCGCAAAGGTTGGCGGACCGCCGGTCGCGGTCTTGAACGAAGGCATGTCGGGCGCCAAGGTTTTGTCCGACCGGATGGGAACCAATGCGCTGGCGCGCTTCGACACCGACGTCCTCAGTCAGCCGAAGGCGGACACGGTGATCCTGATGATGGGCATCAACGATCTTGGCTGGCCCGGCAGCGGCCTGGCGCTGCATGATCCCGAGCCGACCGCCGAGGCAATCATCGAAGGCTACAAGCAATTGATCGCGCGCACCCATGCCCGTGGTCTGCGCATCATTGGCGCGACCCTCACGCCTTTCGGCGACGCATTCGCGGGGACGCCGTTCGAAGGCTATTACACGCCCGAGAAAGAGAAGATCCGCGTGGCGCTGGACGACTTCATTCGCAGCGGCGCCTTCGACGGAATCATCGACTTCGACAAGGTCATCGTCGATCCTCAGAAGCCCGGCTATGCCCAGCCGAAATACGGCAAGGGAGACAATCTTCATCCCAACCCCGCAGGCTACGAAGCGATGGGCAACGCGATCGGTCTGAACACGATGACAACCAACTGAGCATCGCTCCGCGCGCGCCCGGCGCTAAAACCACGCCGGGCCGGTCAATCACAAAACATCTTGCTTCTGCCGCTTCCGCCTCGAGCGGCGCCCGCATTGCCGCGGTTTACCTTCGTTATTTATCGAAGCGAACGATCGCGGTAGGCTCGCCCGAACGGAGGCCTCGCGCACCATGATCGACAATCTGGAAAAGAAATCCGCCGCGGAGATCGGGCGCCGCATCGCGAAAGGCAGCCTCGATCCGGTGGAGGCTGCGGAATTCTTTTTGGATCGCATTGAGCGCGACCGCAACAATCCGTCGTTCATTCTCGTCACCCGCACGCGCGCTCTGGACGAAGCGGAAGCGAGCCGCAAGCGTCATCGTGAGGGACATGCGGCAGGCCCGCTCGATGGCGTGCCGATCGCGTGGAAAGACCTTGTCGACATGGCGGGCGAGCGCACGACCGCGGGGTCGGCGCTCTATGCCGAACTCGCCGCCGAAAGAAAAAGACGCGCCGATCGCCGCCAATCTGGCTGCGGCGGGGATGGTCGCGCTGGGTAAGACCAATCTCTCGGAATTCGCCTTTTCGGCGCTGGGGCTCAATCCGCATTTCGGGACGCCGAGGAATCCCCATGACCCGGCGACGCCTCGTATTGCCGGAGGATCCTCGTCGGGCGCGGCGGTCGCGGTCGCCGGCGGCCTTTCGCCTTGCGCCATTGGCAGCGACACCGGCGGTTCGATACGCGCCCCCGCCGGCTTTTGCGGCATTGTCGGGTTCAAGACCAGCGAGGGGCGGATCGACAAGCAGGGCGTGTTTCCGCTTTCACATACGCTCGACACGATCGGCCCGCTGGCGCACACGGTCGAGGATTGCGTGCTGATCGAGATGGCGCTGCGGGGCCAGTCGACCAATCCCGTGCGCCCGGTCGATTTGAGCGGGGTGGAATTCGTCGTGCCCGACAAGACCGGGATCGACGACGCTGAGCCCGCGGTCGCGGCCAATCTCGATTCCACCTTGAACAGGCTGGGCGCGGCTGGCGCGAAAGTCACGTCGAGGCCGATCCCCCAGATTGCCGCAATGCGCGCGCTGTCCGCGCAATATGGTTCGTTCGTCGCGATCGAGGCCTATGCCGAACATCGCGCGATCTTTGATTCCGCTGACGCTCAACGCATGGATCGCCGGGTGGTGAGGCGAGCCATTGGCGGCCGGGTCAGCGAGCGTGACGCGCTCAACCTGCAGCGCGGCCGCGAGGAACTCATCGCCGCGCTGAGCGACGAATTGAAGGGAGCGCTCCTGGTGTTGCCGACGACGCCCATGACCGCGCCTGCAATTGCTCCGCTCGAAGGGGACGACGAACTGTTCCGGCTCACCAACCTGCGCACGATCCACTATACGTTTCTCGGCAACCTGTTCCGCATGTGCGGCCTCGCGCTGCCATCGGGAACGGATTCCGCGGGCTTGCCGACAGGCGTCCAGTTTCTTGCCCCGGGCGGGGATGACGATCGGCTCCTCTCCATTGGACTCAGCATGGAGAAAGCGCTTTCGCACTGAGCGAAGCGTCACTTCCCCTTGTACGACACGCGCCAGATCGAGCCGCCGCCGTCGTCGCTGACGAGCAGCGAACCGTCAGGCGCGACCGCGACGCCGACCGGGCGACCCCAGACGCTCTTGTCGTCGCCAACGAAGCCGACAAGAAAATCCTCATACTCGCCGGTCGGCTTGCCGTCTTTCATCATCAGCCGCACAACTTTGTAGCCGGTGCGCTTGGCCCGGTTCCACGAACCGTGCAGCGTGACGAAGGCGTCGCCCTTGTAGTCGGAAGGAAACTGATCCGCGCCATAGAACGCGATGGCGAGCGGCGCGGAATGCGCCTGAATGAAAATGTCGGGCGTCGTGATGTGGCTCGCGAGATCAGGCCGCTCGTCCTTGTGGCGCGGGTCCTGATGGTCGCCGAGATAGTACCAGGGCCAGCCATAGAAGGCGCCTTGGGTGACATGCGTCGCATAGTCCGGCGGCAGATCGTCGCCAAGTCCATCGCGTTCGTTGACGGCGCACCAGAGGGCGCCCGTTCCGGGCTGGACCGCGAGGCCGGAACAATTGCGAATGCCGGTCGCATAGACACGCTCGTTTTTGCCGTCAGGATCGAAAGCGAGCACGTCGGCGCGGCGCGCCTCATCGCCAAACGAAGCGCCGATCGGAGCCCCGCCAATTTGGCTCTGATTCGGTTTCGGCACGCCCTCGTCAACGTTGCTGCCGGAGCCGACCGAAACGAACAGCGTCTTGCCATCAGGCGAGAACGCGAGATCTCGCGTCCAATGGCCGCCGCCGCTCGGCAAGGTTGCGATCTTTTCTGCAGGGCCGGCGGCTTTCACCTCTCCGCTGCGATAGGGAAAGCGCACGATGGAGTCCGGCGACGCGACATAGACAAACTTCGGATCTGGTCCTGACGGGTAGAAAGCGATCCCGTACGGTCGCTGCAAGCCGGCGGCGAAGATCTCGCCTTTGGCCGGTCCGGAGCCGGCTCCCAGGCGGAAGACCCGCACGTCCCCCGCCCCGGTTTCCGCAACGAAGATGTCGCCATTCGGCGCGACGCGAAGGACGCGCGGCATGTTGAGCCCGGTGGCGAAAAGATCGACCGCGAACCCTGGCGGCGCCTTTGGAATTTCGGCGTCGGTCCGCGCTTCGTGCTTCGACAGGTTCGCCGTCGAGCGCGTAGCGAACGGCGCCGGCAGGTCGGCGGGCCTGATCAGGCGGCGCGCGCCCGGCGCGTCCGTACGCCAGTCGCCGAATGCTGCGGCGCCAGTGCGGACTGCCTCGTCCGCAAACGCCGGCGCCGCGCCAACAAGGCACAGGAGAACGAGAAATCCGAGTCGCATTCATCCCACCTTGGTGATGATAACCTGCGCAGAAACCCGCCCGAGCCCTTGGCGGTTCCTGTCTCAGCTCGGCTCTCCTGTCCAATCACATAGAATTCATCGCGGGACGCCTGACTCTTCACTCACTCCCTCGTGATCGCCTGTAGCGAAAGTCGCAATGGCTCGCGCCTGCGAGAGCGCCACTCAGCCCAGAGTCTCGCGACCCATCGCATAGAATTCGTCGTTGGCTCTGATCGAGAACGCGTTGGCGAGCCGGTTGGACATCGCGAACATGGCGGCGATGGCCGCGATGTCCCAGGCGTCGTCGTCGGAGAAGCCGTGGCTCTTCAGTCCCTCGTAATCTGCGTCGTCGATCGCGTGCGAGCGCTCAGTGACCTTGATGGCGAAATCGAGCATCGCCTTGTGCCTTGGGACGAGATCAGCTTTGCGATAATTGACGGCGACCTGATCGGCGATCAGCGGATTCTTGGCGCGGATGCGCAGGATCGCGCCGTGGGCGACGACGCAATAAGTGCAGTTGTTGACGCCCGACGTCGCGACCACGATCATCTCGCGCTCGGCCTTGCTTAAAGTCCCCGGCTTTTCCATCAGCGCGTCATGATAGGCGAAGAAGGCGCGGAACTCCTCCGGCCGTCGCGCGAGCGCGAGAAAGACGTTGGGCACGAAGCCCGACTTTTCCTGCACCGCTTCGATCCGCTCGCGAATGTCCTTCGGCAGATCGGCAAGTTTTGGCGCGGGAAATCGGCTGATCGGCGGTTTGCTCACGACATGCCTCGCTGTTTTGCCTCATGCTAGAGATGGGCCAATTGTAGCCACGCTCGATAGCCCGTCTATTGACGAACTACGGACCGCGCCACCATTGCCCAATTCGACGGACTTGCAATCTGCTCTAACATCGCGCGCCCCGCGTCGAGAAGCGCGCGGTACCGAGGCCCCTCATGCAGTTCGGCGCTTACACCTTCGTCGAGACCCGGCGCGATCCTGCGACCGGCGAGCCGGTCGACGTCGACAAAGCCTTTGCCGACGTTTTGGAGCAGATCGAGCTCGCCGATCGCGTCGGCCTCGATGTGTTCGGGCTCGGCGAACATCATCGGCCATTATGCGGTGTCGGCGCCGGCGGTGGCGCTGGCCGCCGCCGCTGCGCGCACCAGGCGCATTCGCCTGACGAGCGCCGTGACCGTGCTGTCGTCGGACGATCCGGTGCGCGTCTACCAGCAGTCGCCACCCTCGATCTCATCTCCGGTGGCCGCGCCGAGATCATGGCCGGGCCGGGCTCATTCATCGAGTCCTTTCCGCTGTTCGGTTATGAGCTCGACGATTACGACGACCTGTTCGCGGAGAAGCTCGATCTCCTGCTTCAGATCCGCGCCGAGTCTCAGGTCACGTGGGAAGGCCGTCATCGCGCGCCGCTCGTTCGCCAGGGCGTCTATCCGCGCGCGCGGCAACAGCCGCTGCCGGTTTGAATCGCGTCGGGCGGCACGCCGCAATCGGTCGCCCGCGCCGGCGCGCTCGGCCTGCCGCTGGCGATCGCGATCATCGGCGGCGAGCCGGCGCGATTTGCACCGCTTGCGGAGCTCTACCGCGAAGCTGGCCGCGGCGCGGGCGTCGCGCCCGACAAGCTTCTGGTCGGGATCAACGGTCATGGCTTCCTCGCCGACACAGCCGAAGCCGCTACGCATGCGTTCTTCCGTCCTTACGCCGACGTGATGAGCCGCATCGGCCGCGAGCGCCGCTGGCCGCCCTTGTCGCGGGCGCAATTCGACCAGGGCCGTGGCCCGCGCGGACATTTGATGGTCGGCACGCCGGACGAAGATCGCCAAAATCCTGGCTCAGCACGAGATTTTTCGCCACGATCGGTACCTCATGCAAATGTCGGTCGGTGACCAACCGCAAGAAGCGATCCTGCGCTCGATCGAGCTTCTCGGCACAGTCGTCGCGCCCAAGGTGCGCGCGGAGCTCGCGAAGCGGAAGGTTTCCGCTTAAAAACGGGTAATAATTCGATTGAATTAGCGTCTAGGCGCGGCCATTGGTCAGCTAGACGCTCAGCGATTGTGGCGTAAAGCGCAATGGCGTTTGGGTCAGGCGCTCGGCTCGGGCTCCCTCGTGCCTCAAGGCGACGCGAAGCGGCCTCAAAAGGCGTGCTCCGAGTCGGTCGAGGGGAGCCCCAGCTATGCCCGAGCCGGCGCTGTCTATGGATTCTCCTTGCCGCATATTTCCAAGGAGACAATGTGGTCGATGCGATACCATTACGAATCTGTGATTAAAGCTTCATCGCCTGTCGCGGCCGAGTTGTCGATAAGGGGTCCCAGTGATCAAACAATCGTGCCAGAATCGTTGTGTGGAAACATAAAACCATCATACAGGCGCGACAAGATATCTTGATGCTGTGGTGTGCCATGGTGGCTCGAGAGCGACAGACGCGAACTTTAGGGCCGCTGCAGAATGGGAGGGGTTGATGGCATACTGGAGATCTTTCGGGCTGGCGATTTTCGCGGCGGCGTGTCTACTCAGTGAGACTTTCAGCTCGGCGCACGCCCAAAGCATTTTCGCCACCGAGTGGAGCAACGGCCAGATAATCAATCTGGGAGCGTTGCCAGGCTCCACATATAGCATCGCCAACGCATCAATGATGCCGGGCAGGTTGTGGGGTTTAGCGTTGTCGCTGGCATCGACTACGCTACCGAGTGGAGCAATGGCCAAGTCATCAACTTAGGCGAAGGTATTGGCTACGCCATCAACAACGCCGGGCAGGTGGTAGGAACCGGGCCCGGAGGCGCCATCGAGTGGAGCGCCAACGGCCAAGTCATCAACCTAGGCGGAGGCACTGCCTACGCCATCAACAACGCCGGGCAGGTGGCGGGGTCTAGCGTCGTCAACGGCGTCGATGTTGCCACCGAGTGGAGCGGGGGCAACGTCATCAACCTTGGGCCGACAGGGGCCTATGGCATCAATGATGCCGGGCAGGCCGTGGGGCAAGGCTTGGGTAACGGTGTCAACCAGGCCACCGAGTGGATTGACGGCAACGTCATCAACCTAGGAACCCTGCCGGGCGCCCCCCTCGGCGGTTATGCCTTGAGCATAAATGACGCGGGACACGTAGTGGGATTGAGCGAAGTCGATCAGGCGTACGCAATAGCCACCGAGTGGATTGATGGCAACGTCATCGATCTAGGGGGCCTGCTCAGCCCGCAGGGGGAGAGCGAAGCCGCGAGCATCAACGACCTTGGACAGGCGGTGGGATATAGTACTGGGGGAAAGGGGTTCTTCTTGGAAGCTACCGAGTGGAGCGATGGCAATATCACCGCGCTGGGAGGGTTGCCGGGATCCGGTCAAAGCGCCGCTAACAGCATCAATAACTTGGGACAGGCGGTAGGATACAGCCTCTTCTTCCCGCCGCCCCCGCCCCCCGTCTCTACCCCCGAGCCTTCGACTTGGGCGATGATGCTGCTTGGCTTCGCCGGCCTCGGGCTTATCGGCTATCGGCACACGCGAACGCTAAGCCGCAGGCGGCGTGAAGCCCACTGACACTGCGCTCGATCGGGCTTCTTGGCGTAGTCGTCGCGCCCAAGGTGCGAGCCGAACTCGCGAAGGGTGGCGCGCCAGCCATTGCCGCGCGGCCGGATGCTTGTGGGCGGCGTAATTGTCGAGGATGGCGTGGACAGTCTTTCCGGTTGGACCCGCGCGCTCGACGGCGTTCAAGAAGCGGACGAATTCGGCCCTCTTCATCGGCAGGCCGGGCTGAGTGCAATCGAGGGCCTGGATTTGGCTCTTTTCATCGATGCTGAGCACCGCGGCGTGCGCCGGGGGATCGACATAGAGGCCGAGGACGTCGCGCAGATTGCCGACGAACTCGGGGTCCTTCGGCAACTTGAATTGGCCCACACGATGCGGCTGAAGCTCATGTGCGCGCAAGATGCGCTGCACTAAGCTGCACTAATACCAAAGGCCCCCGGCTGACTCACGGGGGGGATTCCCGAATCGGGTCTGGTCTGATTCAAGGCGGCATGGAGGATTGGGCCATGCGGTCAGCGGTGAGGTTGCGAGAGGACTACTCGGTCGAGGAGATTCGGGGTTTGGCCCGGCGGTCGAAGACCGTCAACCAGAGCCGTCGGCTTCTGTCACTGGCTGCGGTTCGGGATGGAATGGATCGCGGGTCGGCGGCGAAGATCGGCGGCATGGATCGCCAGACGCTGCGCGATTGGGTCCATCGCTTCAACGCGTCGGGGCCGGAGGGCCTGATCGACAACTGGACGGATGGCCCCAAGCCGCGCCTGTCGGAAGAGCAGATGGCGGCGTTTTCGCAGATCGTGGAAGCCGGCCCGGATCGGGCAAAAGACGGGGTCGTGCGCTGGCGGCGGGTCGATCTCAAGCGGGTCATCGCCGAGCGGTTCGGCGTCGACTTTCATCCCCGCTATGTCGGGAAACTCCTGCACAAGATCGGCTTCTCGCACATAAGCGCAAGGCCGCGTCATCCGGCGCAGGACGAGCGGATCGTCGAGGCTTTCAAAAAAACTTTCCGCGCGCGCTGACGGCTCATCTCGAAGGCCTGCCCGAGGCGACGCCGGTCGAAATCTGGTTCCAGGATGAGGCCCGAATCGGCCAGAAGAACGGCCTTGTCCGCCAATGGGCGAGGCGCGGAACGCGACCGCGACAGCCCGCCGATCAGCGCTACGCCAACGCCTATCTGTTCGGCGCGATCTGCCCGGCGCGGGGCGTCGGAGCCGCCTTGGCGTTGCCCTACGCCGACACCGAGATGATGCAGCTTCACCTCGACGAAATCGCGCGCAACATCGCTCCGGGCGCCCACGCCGCGCTGCTGCTGGACCGGGCCGGATGGCACATCACGGGCAAGCTCGACATGCCCGAAAACATCACGCCGATCTTCCTGCCTTCCCGCGCTCCGGAACTGAACCCGGTCGAGAACGTCTGGCAGTATGTGCGCCAGAACTGGCTCTCCAACACCGTCTTCGAAAACTACGACGCCATCGTCGACGCCGCCTGCAACGCATGGCGCAATCTCATCACCGATCCCGAACGCGTCACATCCATCGGAATGCGAGACTGGGCCCACATCGGTCGGTCGTTATGACCTTTGGTATAAGCTGATGCTGACGTGCGCCGCCCGGCCCATTGCGGCGCCGGTCCAGTGCCTGTTGTCACCTGGCGGTGCGGCAAACCGACGAACCGCTCGGCGACGGAGGGGTCGAGCTTGGGGATGCGCGATGGCCGCGTCTTGTCGTGCAGAAGCCCCTCCACGCCTTCGGCTGCGAAGCGCTCCTGCCAGCGCTAGACGCAGGTCTTATACCAAAGGCCCCGCCGGCTGACTTACGGGGGGGATTCCCGAATCGGGTCTGGTCTGATTCAAGGCGGCATGGAGGATTGGGCCATGCCGTCAGCGGTGAGGTTGCGAGAGGACTACTCGGTCGAGGAGATTCGGGGTTTGGCCCGGCGGTCGAAGACCGTCAACCAGAGCCGTCGGCTTCTGTCACTGGCTGCGGTTCGGGATGGAATGGATCGCGGGTCGGCGGCGAAGATCGGCGGCATGGATCGCCAGACGCTGCGCGATTGGGTCCATCGCTTCAACGCGTCGGGGCCGGAGGGCCTGATCGACAACTGGACGGATGGCCCCAAGCCGCGCCTGTCGGAAGAGCAGATGGCGGCGTTTTCGCAGATCGTGGAAGCCGGCCCGGATCGGGCAAAAGACGGGGTCGTGCGCTGGCGGCGGGTCGATCTCAAGCGGGTCATCGCCGAGCGGTTCGGCGTCGACTTTCATCCCCGCTATGTCGGGAAACTCCTGCACAAGATCGGCTTCTCGCACATAAGCGCAAGGCCGCGTCATCCGGCGCAGGACGAGCGGATCGTCGAGGCTTTCAAAAAAACTTTCCGCGCGCGCTGACGGCTCATCTCGAAGGCCTGCCCGAGGCGACGCCGGTCGAAATCTGGTTCCAGGATGAGGCCCGAATCGGCCAGAAGAACGGCCTTGTCCGCCAATGGGCGAGGCGCGGAACGCGACCGCGACAGCCCGCCGATCAGCGCTACGCCAACGCCTATCTGTTCGGCGCGATCTGCCCGGCGCGGGGCGTCGGAGCCGCCTTGGCGTTGCCCTACGCCGACACCGAGATGATGCAGCTTCACCTCGACGAAATCGCGCGCAACATCGCTCCGGGCGCCCACGCCGCGCTGCTGCTGGACCGGGCCGGATGGCACATCACGGGCAAGCTCGACATGCCCGAAAACATCACGCCGATCTTCCTGCCTTCCCGCGCTCCGGAACTGAACCCGGTCGAGAACGTCTGGCAGTATGTGCGCCAGAACTGGCTCTCCAACACCGTCTTCGAAAACTACGACGCCATCGTCGACGCCGCCTGCAACGCATGGCGCAATCTCATCACCGATCCCGAACGCGTCACATCCATCGGAATGCCAGACTGGGCCCACATCGGTCGGTCGTTATGACTTTTGGTATTAGGCTTGGCCGTCTCGCGCATGACCGCGCTTGTGCCCCAGCCCTTGGCCGTCAGAATCACGATTTGCCGCCGCCAGACGTGCTTCTGAGGCGCATTGCGGTCTTTAACGAGAGCATCAGGCCGATCGAGATCGGCGGCCGTGACCAAAAAAGAAGTGCCGTTTCGTATCCCGCAGACTCGCGCACCGGGAATCCATCCCGGGATTCAATGTCAAATTTGATCCACTGGGTTGTCTGGTCGGTCAAGCCGGAGGATGCTTTTCATCCGCTAGATTGGGGGGAGCTTCCGTTCGCGAAGACATGAACACGGTGAGGCGATCGGCCGCGCCTCGCAGCACGGCCCGAACCGGCATGGCCTGCTCCGGGCCGGACTCCAGGGCGGCCGTGAAAGTGGTAAGCTTCGCCTCACCCTGGATCTCGAGCGCGATCGCTCTGGCGCGCAAGATCACTCGTCCTGTAAGGGTAAGGCGCGGCTCGGGCGCGTCTGGCGCGCGGATCGGCGCGACCAGCTGCCGAGCCGCCGGGTCCATCGCTTCGGCAAGTCCATCGGCGCCGGGAAACCACGAAGCTGTATGTCCATCGTCGCCCATCCCAAGCACCACGACATCTGCGGGCATCGGCAAATTGGCGATACGCGCGCTTGCCGCCACTAGCTCCTGGTCCTCAGGCAGGCGAACGTCAGCAAGTGGCGTAAACGTCGCCCTTTCCGCGCGATTGCGCAGCAACCTCTCGCGCACGAGTTGAGCGTTGGAGCGCGGACTGTCGTCAGCCACACGCCGCTCGTCTGCAAGGGTAATCGCAACCCGTGTCCAATCCAGGTCAACGTTCGAAAGCAGGTCGAAGAACCGAGCAGGCGACTTGCCGCCAGAGACGATGAGCAACGCGACCCCTCGCGACGCGATCGCTCCGCGCAAACGCTCCGCAGTCCAGTCGGCTAGTCCCTGAGCCAGCTCTTCGCCACCACTGAATTCCCGGCGACGGAAATCGATCTCAGTCATTCGTATTCCTCATTCCATGTTCGTCCGTCGCGCTCGATCAAGGCGACAGACGCGTTGGGCCCCCATGTGCCGGCGGCATAGGGACGAGGTGATTCGCCCGACTGGGCCCAGGCTTTTCGAATAGGATCTATGAACTTCCACGCCGCCTCGACCTCGTCCCGTCGCATGAACAGCGCGGCGTTGCCGCGGAGCGCATCCATGAGCAGGCGCTCATATGCGTCAGCTGGAGCCGCACCGAAGGCTTCGGCGAAGCTCATGTCGAGCGGCACGTGCTGAAGCCGCATGTCGCCGGGGCCTGGCTCCTTCACCATCATCCACAGCTTGATCCCTTCGTCCGGCTGCACCCGCACCACCAGGCTATTGGCGGGTATGCCGTCAGCTTGCATCCCGAATATGACGTGCGGCAGACGGCGGAAGACAACGACGATCTCCGAAAAGCGCTGAGGCAGCCGTTTGCCAGTACGAAGATAGAAAGGCACTCCTGCCCAACGCCAATTGGCGATGGCAAGTTTGAGAGCCACGAAAGTGTCCGTGTCGCTCTCAGCCTTGCCGATGTCCTGCAAATACCCGGGAACGGGGCCGCCACCGGCAAAGCCGGCGCGATATTGACCGCGCACGGTGAGGGCCGACGCGTTGGTTTCGTCGATCGGTTGCAACGCCTTCAGGACTTTAAGCTTTTCATCCCGCAAGGAATCCGCTTCGAGTGAATTCGGCGGCTCCATTGAAACAAGGCAAAGGAGCTGCATCATGTGGTTCTGGACCATGTCGCGAATGGCGCCGGCATCTTCGTAATAATCGCCGCGTCCTTCAACGCCCAAGGTCTCGGCAACGGTGATCTGCACATGATCAATGTGGGCGTTGTTCCAGAGTGGCTCGAGCAGGATGTTGGCGAAGCGCAACGCCATGAGGTTCTGCACAGACTCCTTGCCCAGGTAGTGATCGATGCGGAAGATATTCCGCTCGAGGAATACAGACCCGATCGCATCGTTGATGGCCGCGGCGCTATCGCCATCTTTCCCGATTGGCTTCTCGACGATGATGCGCGAGCGCGCCGTTACGAGCCCTTCGGCGCCAAGACGCTTTGCCAGCGGACAGAAGAGGTCAGGCCCCGTGGCGAGGTAATAAGCGCGGATTCGATCCTCGCCGCCAAGCAACGCCTTCAGATCCGCCCAGCCGCCGTCGCTCGTGGCGTCAATCGCGACAAAGTCGAGCCGAGACAGAAAGCGCTCCAGCGCTGCGCCAGCGTTGCCATCAACGAGACCAAACTTGGTCAACGTATCCTCGACGGAAGCGCGAAAGGCTTCGCGATCAAGGCGGCGACGGGATGCCCCGACGATCCGAGTCGGCTCGGAGAACTGGTTGCTGAGCTCCCTGTGAAAGAGGGCTGGGTAGAGCTTGCGATGAGCCAAATCGCCGGCGCCGCCAAAGACAACAAGATCGAACGGCTCGACCTTGACATTGTGGGTGGCCATGAAGCCTCTGTTCGTCTCTGATAGATAGGATGCCGCCAGATGAAACACTGTGGCATTGGGGCCGAAGAAATAGCAACCAAAGCGCTGAGAGCCAAGCCCACCGCGATGCGGCGGCTCACCGCGTCTGCCTCATCGCATCCTTGAATAAAACTTCTCGATCGCGAAACGCTTAATCATGGAAGTGACGCACCGCCGATCGAACCTGCATCGACGCCAACCGGGCCTGGGACATTGTCCGACGTCGCTCAAGCCCCGCCGATCAAGGCCGGCGAAGACGTGAGCGAACTGCCAAGCGACGACAGCAAATCTCGACCAAAAATCGAAGCCATGACCGGTGTCGGAAACGATCAGGAACAGTAGACTCTTGGCCAAAAGTCTGGCCTATGGAGCTACGACGGCGCGATACGGTCGGGGGAGGCAAGACGGAACGTCCAGCCACCTGAGCCCGCGACAATCGATGTCGCCATGTCGACTCATCGGGAGGAAACCTGTGTCCAAAATGTCTGGATTGTTCACGTCTATCGCGGCTGCAGCGCTGTCTCTTGCCCTTGTGGGCGGGCCCGCGCATGCCGGAGATATTGTTGGCTTGGTCACGAAAACCAACACCAATCCCTTCTTCGTCAAGATGAAGGAAGGCTTCGAGGCCAAGGCCAAGGAGCTCGGCCTGACGCCTCAGGCGTATGCCGGCAAGTTCGACGGAGACAACGATGGAGAGGTGAGCGCGATCGAGCAACTCATCGCGGCTGGCGCCAAGGGCATTCTGCTCGTGCCCAGCGACTCGACCGCGATCGTGCCGACGGTCGAGAAGGCCCGAAAGGCCGGCGTTCTTGTCATTACGCTCGATACGCCGCTCGACCCAGTCACCGCAGCCGACGCCAACTTCGCGACCGACAATTACAAAGCCGGCCAACTTATCGGGGAATGGGCCAAGGGCACCCTTGGCGCTAAGGCCTCGAGCGCGAAGATCGCGACGCTCGACCTCGCGTCGAACGAGCCGACTGTCGACTATCTGCGCCACAACGGCTTCCTCGATGGCTACGGCATCGCGGTTAAGGACAAGAAGCACTACGCAACGAGCGATAGCCCACAGATCGTTGGATCGGATGTGACCAAAGGCGCGACGGAAGGCGGCCGCAAGGCGATGGAGAACATTCTCCAGAAGGCCGACATGATCGACCTCGTCTACGCGATCAACGAGCCGGCGGCCTACGGCGGCTACGCGGCTCTCAAGGCGGCCGGCAAGGAGAAGAACGTGACGATCGTGGCGGTCGACGGCGGTTGCCAGGGCGTCAAGTGGGTCAAAGAAGGCATACTCGGGGCCACCTCGCAACAGTATCCGCTCTTGATGGCCGCCGATGGTGTCGAAGCCGTCGCCGAGTACATCAAGTCGGGCAAGAAGCCGATGAGTATGGACACCGGCGAGAAGCTGGTTACGGACAAACCGGTTGCGGGCGTTCCTTCGATCACTTCCGACGAAGCCATGAAGATCTGCTGGGGTTGATTTCCCCCCGCGTTCGGAGCTTTAATCCGGTGAAATAAAAGGATTCGCCGCGCCTGCGGCGGATCCAAAAGGACAAGGGCGACCGGAAACGAACGAGGAAGCGATGAGCGAAGCGACTGGCCGTCCCTCGCCCCAGGAGTTCGAGAAAGTTCTGACCAGCGCGGCGGCGACGGTCGCCTCCTTCGACGAGGATCGTCCCTCCGTCCTGCAGCGGACGCAGCGTTTCCTCCACGCCTACCCGACCGTTGTGCCGTTCGTCGTGCTTTTGCTCGGCGTGCTCTTGGGGGTCCTCGTCAATCCTTCGCGGTTCACCGCGGCGAGCAATTTCTCGACCGTACTCACCCAGGTGATGGTCATCGGCATTGTCGGCGTCGGCCAAACCCTCGTAATCCTTACGGCGGGCATCGATCTCTCGGTCGGCGTCATCATGGTCATTTCGTCAGTCGTGATGGGGCGTTTGGCCGTCTACGACGGCGTTCCGACGTTGATCGCCTTTCCGATAGGCCTCCTGGTCGGCGCTGCCTTCGGTTATCTCAATGGAGTTTTGGTGACGCGGCTCAAGATGCCGCCGTTCATTGTTACGCTCGGCACACTCAGCATTATCGGAGCGCTGAACACATTTTATTCCCAGAGCGAAACCATCGGCATGCAGGACATCGAGGACAAGGCCTGGTTCCTGCAGATCATGGGCAATCAGATCACAATCGGCGGCGCCCGCATCATGTGGGGCACGTTCCTGCTGCTGGCGGTCGCAGCGGTCGTCTGGTACGTCCTCAACCGCACCGCCTACGGTCGCCACATCTACGCCACGGGCGACGACCGCGAGGCTGCGCGCCTCGCGGGCATCAATACGGATCGCATTCTGCTCAGCGTGTACGTGCTTGCCGGCCTTATCGCGGGGATCGCCGGCTGGGCGTTGATCGGCCGCGTCGGCGCCATCAGCCCAACGGCTGGCGAGAATGCCAATCTCGACAGCATCACCGCTGTGGTGATCGGCGGCACCTCGCTGTTCGGCGGCCGAGGGTCGATCATCGGCACGCTGGTCGGTGCGCTGATCGTTGGCGTCTTCCGCTCCGCCGTTTCCCTCGCCGGGCTCGACGTGCTGTGGCAGGAGTTTGCCATCGGCGTCCTGATCATCGTCGCGGTCGCTCTCGACCAATGGATCCGGAGGGTGTCGAAATGAGCGTCGAACCGGTCCTCACGGGTCGCAGCCTCGTCAAGCGCTACGGGCGCGTCACCGCGCTCGATCACGCCGAGTTCGACCTTTTTCCAGGCGAGATCCTTGCGGTGATTGGGGACAATGGCGCTGGCAAGTCGACCCTGATCAAGGCCCTCTGCGGCGCTGTCATTCCCGACTCGGGCGAGATCCGGCTTGGTGGAGAAGTCGTTCACTTCACCTCGCCGATCGCGGCGCGCGAAGCGGGCATCGAAACCGTATATCAGACGCTGGCTCTTTCGCCTGCGTTGTCGATCGCCGACAACATGTTTCTCGGCCGGGAGCCGCGGGCGCCGGGCATCATGGGCCAATGGTTCCGAGCGACCGATCGCGCCCACATGGCGAAGTTCGCGCGGGAGAAACTGAACGAACTTGGCCTGATGACGATCCAGAACATCCATCAGCCCGTCGAAACCTTGTCCGGCGGCCAGCGTCAAGGCGTCGCGGTGGCGCGCGCGGCGGCCTTTGCCAAGCGCGTCGTCATCATGGACGAGCCGACGGCCGCGCTCGGCGTCAAGGAGTCGCGGCGCGTGCTGGAGCTGATCCTTGATGTGAAGAAACGTGGGATGCCGATCATCCTCATCTCGCATAACATGCCCCACGTGTTCGAAGTCGCCGACCGTATTCACATCCACCGTCTGGGCCGCCGCTTGACGGTCGTGGACCCGAAGAAGGTGACGATGTCGGACGCGGTTGCGATGATGACGGGCGCCATGACCCCGCCCGTTGAAGCCGAAGCGGCCTGAGCTTTCGCGTGCAATAACGCGAAGCGCGCGACCCGCGCGGCGCTGGTCACGAAACCGCGATTTGCGTAAACGGTCCGCACGCGATTGAATAGGCTGCGCCGCCGACACGGCGTTTTCCAAAAAGGAATTGACGTTTCATGCGCTATCGACCGCTTGGCCGTACGGGCCAATATGTTTCGGAAATCTGCCTTGGGGCGATGACTTTTGACGGTGGCGCCGGGTTCTGGCGCGCCATCGGCACGCTCGATCAGGCCGCCTCCACGAAGCTTGTCGCCCGCGCGCTCGAAGCGGGAGTGAATTTCATCGACACGGCCAACGTCTATTCCGAGGGCCAGTCCGAGGTTCAGGTCGGCCAGGCGTTGCGCGACCTCGGCGTCAAGCGCGAGGACGTGATCGTCGCCACCAAGGTTCGCGGCCGCATGGGGACGGGTCCGAATTCCGTGGGCCTTTCGCGCGGCCACATCATGGATCAGATCGCGGGCAGTCTGAAACGACTTGGGCTCGATCATGTCGATCTCTATCAGATCCACGGATTCGATCCCGTAACGCCGCTTGAGGAGACCCTTCGCGCGCTCGACGATTGCGTGAGCCGCGGTCTCGTCAGCACGATCGGCTGCTCGAACCTCGCCGCCTGGCAGATCATGAAGGCGCTTGGCATTTCCGACAAAAGCGGGTTCGCGCGCTTCGAGACGGTGCAGGCCTATTACTCGATCGCAGGGCGCGAACTCGAGCGCGAGATCGTGCCGGTGGTCGAGGATCAGGGCCTCGGCGTCATGGTGTGGAGCCCGCTCGCCGGCGGATTCCTCTCGGGCAAATACACGCGCGACAAACGCGGCGACAACGACTCGCGCCGCACGGTGTTTGACTTTCCGCCGGTCGACAAGGAGCGCGCCTACGACGTCATCGACGCCATGGAGCCGGTCGCCAAGGCTCACGGCTCGTCGGTGGCGCGGGTCGCGCTTGCTTGGCTCTTGCAACGCAAAGGCGTGATGAGCGTCATCATCGGCGTCAAAACGATTGAGCAGCTTGAGGACAACCTCGCCGCCGCCGAACTCACGCTGACGCCGGAAGAGATCGCGAAACTGGACGAAGTGAGCGCGCTCAAGCCCGAATATCCGGGCTGGATGCTGGCGCGCCAGGCCGACGGCCGCGTGCCTGCGAAGAAGGCGTAAAGATCGCGGGCGCTCGCAACCGGGCAGCGATCTCAACGGGAGGACGCAATTGCGCAAGGTCAAATGGGGCGTGATCGGCGTCGCCAAGATCGCCACCGAAAAGGTCATTCCGGCGATGCAGCAAGGCGAGATCTCGGAAATCGTTGCGATCGCCTCGCGCGATCTCGGCAAGGCGCGCGCGGCTGCGGAGAAGCTCGGCATTCCGCAGGCTTACGGGTCCTACGAGGAGTTGCTCGCTGACCCCGATATCGAGGCGATCTACAATCCGCTCCCCAACGAGGAGCATGTCCCCTGGACGCTTCGGGCGCTCGCAGCCGGCAAGCACGTTTTGTGCGAGAAGCCGATCGCGCTCAACGCCGAAGAAGCGCGCACGCTGATCGACGCGCGCAACCGCGCCGGCAAGCTGGTCGCCGAAGCCTTCATGGTGCGTTTTCACCCGCAATGGCGCCGCGCGCGCGAGCTTGCGCGGGACGGAACGATCGGGGAAACGCGCGCGATCCAGACCTTCTTTTCCTATCGGCTGCTCGATCCCGACAATGTGCGCAATCGGCCTCCCGGCGGCGGCGCCCTTTATGACATCGGTTGTTACGCCATTGTCACCGCGCGTTTCATTTTCGGCGCTGAGCCGACGCGCGTGGTCGCGACGATCGACTGGGACCCGAAGTTCAAAACCGACCGGCTGGCGGGCGCACTCCTCGATTTCCCCGGCGGGCGCCAGCTGACCTTCGCCATCGACACGCAGTCGTCGGCGCACCAGCGGGTGACGATCGTGGGCGACCAGGGGCGAATCGAAGTCATGATCCCCTTCAACGCCCCGATCGACCGCCCGACCGAACTCGCCATCGACACCGGCCCCGATCTTGTGGCCGGCGGACGGCGGGTCGAGCAATTCCCCATCTGCGACCAGTACACGCTGAAGGGAGATGCGTTCTCGCGCGCGATTGTGGACGGCGCGCCGCTCGAGTTCCCGATCGAGGACGGGGTCGCCAACATGGCGGTGATCGACGCCCTGTTCCGCTCCGCCAGGAGCGGCTCGTGGGAGAAGCTGTAGGCGCCGAGCGCGCGCCGCCAAGTTCGGCTACGCGTCAATAAACGCTAGAGCGTGTCCTCATTTGAGCCAAGCCAGGGCGCAGACCAAATGGAGGCCGGCGAGGTAATTGCGTGCGGTTTTTTCGTAGCGGGTCGCGATGCCTCGGAACTGTTTGATGAATTGAAAGAAACGCTCGATGAGATTGCGTTCGGCGTAGAGGGCGAAGTCGCAATCGCGAGCGACCTTGCGGTTCGACTTTGGCGGGATGACCGGCTTGATGGCGCGCACTTCGAGGCTCTCGATGAAGGCGCCGGCGTCGTAGCCCTTGTCGCCGAGGAGGGCTTCGGGCTTCACCTCAGCCGCGAGGGCTTCAGCCTGGGTGATGTCGTGGACTTGGCCGCCGGTGAGGCGAAGCGCCAACGGGTTGCCCAAGGCGTCGACAATCACATGGATCTTGGTGGTCAGGCCGCCGCGCGAGCGGCCTATGGCTTGATCGAGACCCCCTTTTTGAGTGCGCCCGCACTATGCTGATGCGCGCGAACGATGGTGGCGTCGATCATCGCGTATTCGTTGTCCGGATCGTCAGCCAACGTCTTGAAAAGACTCTCCCATACGCCGTTCTCCGCCCACCGCGAGAACCGCGTGTGAATGGTCTTCCAGTGGCCGAACCGCTCGGAACGGATGTTCGGCACGCTTCAGGGCCGGCTGCCCAAGGAGCTCCGGCTCGCCGGCGTCACCGACATCGAAGCAGCCAACGCTTTCCTCCGCGACGTCTATCTGCCGGAACACAACGCCCGGTTCGCCGTCGATCCGGCCGGGGAGGGTTCAGCCTTCACGCTTATTCCGGGCGTCGACCTCGACGAGATTCTCTGCGTGCAGGAGGAACGCCAGGTCATGAACGACAATTGCGTGTCCTACCGGACGCTGAAACTGCAGATCCCCGAAAGCCCGATGCGGCCCCATTTCGTCAAGGCGCGGGTCAAGGTCCACGTCTACCCCGACGGCTCCCACGCCCTCTTCCACGGGCCCCGCTGCATCGGCCGATATGACCAGAACGGAGCGATCAGAGATGCGAAAAACGCCGCTTAAATCCGCTCGGCGGCGAAGCCCCCGTGGACGGGGTGGACAAGCCTCCGGCTTGCCCACCCCGCCCACGAGGCAGAACAGAACCAGAAGAAGCGGACATATGATGGGCTACCAAAACCGGACAACTTAATTCGCTATCGACAGATATTTCAATGAACTTTCCTCCACAGGCGCTGAATTTCACGCAACCCTTCGTCATTGGCATGCGGTTCTCGCATATGTTACCGCACCGCATCATTGATTTTTGCAGCGCAGCAATTTAGATACGCCGGCGTCTAGGAGAAGGGAGCGGTTCGTCAGGCTCGACTGGAGCTAAGAACATGAAACAATTATTTGTCATATTGCTGTCGGCGGCTGCGATTTGCGCCTTCACATCTGCAACGCCGGCCGTCGCGCGGCAAAACAATCATGGACCCTGAGGGTCCGGCGCCAATTACCGCCGAGCCGCCACACACACAGAGCCACGGACCCGGCAACCGCCACGACGATGGTCCTTTCGCCGCTTTGGGCGCAATCTTGGCGGCGCACGCGGTTACTGGGAGCTCGGCCGATACGACCCAGCCCAAGTCGCGATGCCAAGGATTCGAGACTTTAATGACGCTCACGCAAGGCCTACAACGGTCTCCGACCCTTAGTCGACCTACCCGACTAGACGGAATCGTCATCGCGAGGAGGCCGAAGGCGGACGCGGCGATCCAGGGGCCGTGGGGCGCTGCGCTGCGACTCCTGGATTGCAGCGCTTCGCTCGCGATGACGACGCAGCCCGGTCCATGGATCGCCGCGTCCGTAAGAACACCTGTCTCTTGACGGCTATGGACCGCGTCCAAACGCTAATTCAATTGAATTATTGCCCCGTTTTTAAGCGGAAACCTTCCGCTTTGCCAGCTCCGGCCGCACTTTGGGCGCGACGCCCGTCCCCAAAAGCTCGATCACACGCAGTGTGAGCCTAATACCAAAGGCCCCGCCGGCTGACTCACGGGGGGGATTCCCGAATTGG
>CAWCSA010000010.1:0-25570 GCA_963798015.1 uncultured Alphaproteobacteria bacterium | reverse complement strand
GTCGATTTCCGCTGAGATTTGACCCGGGGTTTCCATTGAGAACTGACCCGGCTTGATGATGGTTTCGGGTTCAGGCGTTCGTCAAGTTCCGAGATTTCTCCTTTGCGGGTTTGGCGGCATTCGCCGAGCTGTTTTTGAAGCGGAAGCTGTCGTTTCCGGTTTCGAGGATGTGGCAGCGGTAGGTAAGACGATCGAGCAGCGCGGTCGTCATCTTCGGGTCGCCGAACACGGTGGCCCACTCGCCGAAGCTGAGATTGGTCGTGATGATGACGCTGGTGCGCTCGTAGAGCTTGCTCAGCAGATGGAAGAGCAATGCCCCGCCGGAGGCGCTGAACGGCAGGTAGCCGAGTTCGTCGAGGATGACGAGATCGGAATGGGTGAGCCGCGCCGCGATCTGGCCGGGTTTGCCCTGAAGCTTCTCTTGTTCGAGAGCGTTGACGAGTTCGACCGTGGAGAAGAACCGGACGCGCTTGCGGTGATGCTCGATGGCCTGGACGCCGATCGCCGTAGCGAGATGCGTCTTACCCGTGCCGGGGCCGCCGACCAGGACGACATTGTGAGTATCTTCCAGGAACTCGCAACGATGGAGTTGTCGTACGAGCGCCTCGTTGACCTCGCTGCTGGCGAAGTCGAACCCGGCGAGGTCGCGATACGTCGGAAAGCGCGCCGCCTTGAGCTGGTAGGCCGTTGATCTGACCTCTCTGTCGGCCGTCTCCGCTTTCAGAAGCTGCGACAGGATCGGCAAAGCGGCTTCGAAGGCCGGGGAGCCTTGCTCGGTCAACTCGCCGACCGCCTGAGCCATGCCATGCATTTTGAGGCTGCGTAGCATGATGGTGATCGCGCCAGCGGCGGGATTATGACGCATGGCGCGCCTCCCGGACTTTGCGCAGTGCATCGTAGCGTTCGACGTTGGCCTGCGGCTCGGTGGTGAGCGTCAAAGCATTGGGCGGCTTTACGGCTGGTGGGTCGATCGGCTTGCCGTCGATCAATCGGTGCAGCACGTTCAGGATATGCGTCTTGGTTGGGGCGCCTGCCTCCAATGCGAGTTCGACGGCAGTGAGCACGGCCTGCTCGTCGTGCTGGAGGACGAGAGCCAGAATCTCGACCATCTCGCGGTCGCCGCCGGGCGTCTTGAGCATGCGCTGCTGCAGAGTTCGGAAGGCGGGCGGGAGTTCGGCGAACGGCGCGCCGTTGCGGAGTGCGCCTGGTTTGCGTTGAATGACCGCCAGATAGTGCCGCCAATCGAAAACGGTCGTCGTACTCGTTCGTTCGTGAGAGCGGGCAAAGACTCGGCGGTGTTCGCAGATGATCTGCCCCTCGGCGGCGACGACAATCCGCTCGGGATAGACCCGCACGCTGACCGGGCGATTGGCGAAGGACGCCGGCACGCTATAGCGATTGCGGTCCAGATGGATCAGGCACGTCGGCGAGACGCGCTTGGCGTATTCGACAAAACCGTCGAATAGCCTGGGAAGCGGCATCAGATGTTGGGCTTCTTCAGACCAGGCGTCAGAGATCATGCCAGGATGCGACCCGTGTGGGGTCTGCGCCCAAAGCTCCCGGCAGCGCGTCTCCAGCCAGTCGTTTAGCGCCGCCAAGGAGGGGAAGCTGGGCGCCGGCTGCCAGAGCCGATGGCGAGCATCCTGGACGTTCTTCTCGATCTGCCCTTTCTCCCACCCGGAGGCCGGGTTGCAGAAGTCGGCTTCGAACAGAAAGTGGCTGACCATCGCCGAGAACCGCGCGTTGACCTGGCGTTCCTTCCCACGCCCGATCTTGTCGACGGCGGTTCGCATATTGTCGTAGATGCCGCGCCGCGGCACGCCGCCCAGCACGCGGAAGGCGTGATTATGCGAGTCGAACAGCATCTCGTGGGTCTGCTGCGGGTAGGCGCGGAGAATGAAGACGCGGCTATAGGAGAGCTTGAAGTGAGCGACCTGCAATTTGGTCCGCTCGCCGGCAATGACCGCCCAATCCTCTGACCAATCGAACTGGAATGCCTCGCCAGGCAGGAATGCCAGCGGCACGAACACGCCACGGCCAGTCGTCTTCTGCTCTCGCTGCCGGGCTGCCTTCCAGTCGCGCGCGAAAGCCGCCACGCGATTGTACGAGCCGTCGTAGCCGAGGGCGGCTAGATCAGCGTGCAATTGCTTGACGGTCCGCTTCTGCTTTCGCGACTTCCCCGCCTCCTGCCGCAGCATCTGCGACAGCTTGTCGGCGTGTGGGTCCAGCCTGCTCGGCCGATCTGGGACGGCAAACTTCGGTTCGACGCTGTCCGAACGCAGGTACTTGCGGACCGTGTTCCTCGACAGCCCAGTGCGTCGAGATATCTCTCGGATCGAGAAATGATCTCGATAATGCCAACGTCGGATGACGCTCAATAACTCCATGTCGATCACTCCGATGCCCCCCGCGTAGGTCAAGGGGGCGAGGTTCGAACATGGGTCAGTTCTCGGTGGAAAAACCCGTGCTGCCCGGGTCAGCTCTCAGTGGAAATCAACACCGGATACCCGGACAACATCAATCGTGGTTCCCGCGGAACCTATTGGGCCGCGCTCGCCGGCACGAGGACGCCGACTTATGATCTGGCGATGACAATGCCCGGCTTCAGACGGCGCATGGCGCGACGAGTTGCCAGCGACGAGTGGCTGTTTCCAAACGTCAACGCGGGCTGTGTCGTGCATTTCGACGAAACGGGACAAGTGCTGGAGACGCTTTGGGACTTAGAGGGCGAAAACCATCCGGCGATCACCTCAATCCGCGAGCACCGCGGCTATCTCTATCTCGGCGGCGTCACCAACAACCGCATCGGGCGCGTTCGGCTTCCGGACTCCGATCCGGAATGGACGGGTCCGGCCTCCTATTGGGGAGCGCGTCCATGAATCTGTTGCGGAAAGCAATGGACGATTGGTTCGGGCGCGGTGAAGCGTCGATCACCGTGCCGCCGCTGGACGGTGCCTTCCGACCCAACGATCTCCTGGACGCCGCCACAACGGTTCTTGAGATTCCGGAGCCTGACTGTTTGGCGCAAACGTCACAGGGCCTCATCGTCTCGTCGGGACGCTCGCTTTTCAACGTCGACCGACCGGATGGCTCGCCGCTTGCGACCTTCGACTCTGAGATCAGCGCATTGACCGGCTTGCCCGACGGCGGGGCGGCGGTTGGCCTTATCGACGGCAAAATCGCGTTTGTCGGCAGTCAGAATGACGGAAAGACGATCGCGAGCGCCACGGACATACGATGCATCACCGCGCTCGCCCCTGCGCGCGACGGGGCGCTCCTCGTAGCCAATGGCTCAGCCTCGAATCAACCGTCGGCCTATAAACGCGACTTATTGGAAAAAAACGCTTCCGGCTCGATATGGCTCCTCGAGCCACAAAGCGGTGCACGCCGACAAGTCGCGGGGAGCCTCGCCTATCCCTACGGCCTTCTCGAGGAGGCCGACTCTGTAGTCGTTTCGGAGAGCTGGCGCAGCGCGCTAACGCGCATATCCCTCGGCGGCGGCCGGAGTGCGCCGGTGCTGGAAAATCTGCCCGCCTATCCGAGCCGCCTGACGCGAAGCGCGAACAACACGATCTGGCTCGCATTGTTTGCGCCGCGCAGCCAGCTCGTCGAGTTCGTACTGAGCGAGACGCGCTATCGTCGCCGCATGCTGGATGAAATCGATCCCGACTATTGGATCGCCCCCTGCCTACGCGCAGGCCACGCGCCCCGGGAGCCAACCCAGCAGGGCGGCGTCCGCCAGCACGGGGTGTTGAAGCCGTGGGCCCCGACGCGCTCCTATGGACTGGCTGTGCAGCTCGATTCTGATTACCGCCCCGTGGCCAGCCTTCACAGTCGCGCGAACGGACGGCGTCACGGCGTCACCAGTTGCCTGGAGATCGAGGGCCGGCTTTTCTTTTGCTCGAAAGGCGATGGGCTCGTCGCATCGTGCGCCACCGAAGGATTGACGTCATGACGGCGCCTGCCCGGACGGAAACGCCGCTCCTTGAGATGAAAGGCGTCGTCAAGGAATATCGAGGCGTCGCCGCGCTGAAAGCCATCGATTTCGATCTCTTTCGCGGCGATGTGCACGCCATTCTGGGTGAGAACGGCGCTGGCAAATCGACGCTGGTTAAAATTCTGTCCGGCGCCGTCGCACCGACCGCAGGAGACATCCTCCTGGACGGCCAGCCGATACAGATCACCGGTCCGGCCAGCGCCCGGAGGTACGGGATCGCGATGGTCTACCAGGAGACCAGCCTCGTCCCCACGTTGACGGTCGCGCAAAATCTTTATCTCGGCGACGAGAAGTTCTTCAACCGCCTGCGGGGAACCTACATCGAAGCTCAGCAACTGCTTCAGTCGTTAAACTTTCCGGTCGATCCGACAGCGATCGTTCAGTCGCTTGGGACGGCCAAGCGGCAGATGGTTGAAATTGCGCGAGCCGTTCGTCTCAAAGCAAGAATCATCATCTTTGATGAGCCGACGGCGACGCTCACTCCGGAGGAGACGCACCATCTATTCGCCTTGATTGAAAGGCTGCGCGATGAAGGGGTTTCGATCATTTTTATCAGTCACGCGCTTGAGGAAGCGCTCGAAATCTCCGATCGGATCACCATTCTCAGGGACGGCGCCCACATTATAACCGCCGAAGGAAAGAGTTTTTCGCGCGAGACGATCATCCGCCACATGGTCGGCCGGTCGCTGACCGATGAACTCTATCGTCCAGCCGCCGAGACGCGCGTTACGCGGCGTCCAGGCGAGAAAGTCTTGAGCGTTCAGAATCTATCCATGCAGAGCGTCGTGAGGAACACGTCATTCTCGATCTTTGCGGGACAGATCACCGGCATATTCGGACTTGTGGGCTCGGGCCGTACAGAAACGGCAAAAATCGTGGCGGGCGCCGCCAAGCGCGACCTTTTTCACGGCGGAGATATCCGTTTCGAAGGCAAGTCAGTGCGGTATCGCACCCCGCGCCAGGCGATTGGCGATGGCGTCGTCTACGTTACCGAGGACCGCAAAGCCGAGGGCTTCTTCGAGACGATGTCGGTCGCTGAGAATATCTACATTGGGCAGATCTCAAGTCGGCAGTCGCGAGGACTCGCGATAAGCGTGAGCGAGATGCGCGAACTTGCCGCCAGTTGGGCGAAGACACTCAAGCTCAAGACGCTGAACAATGACGCTCAGGTCATTGAACTCTCCGGCGGTAATCAACAAAAGGTGGTGATTGCGAAAGGGTTGGTCCAAAAGCCCAAGCTGATCATATTCGACGAACCCACACGCGGTGTGGACGTCGGCGCGATCGCCGAGATCCATCAACTTATCTCGGCCCTAGCTAACGACGGTCTCGCGGTCATTCTCATCTCGTCTTACTTGCCAGAAATCTTGAGCTTGTCCGACCGCATCCTCGTTTCACGACAGGGCCGGATCGTCGAGGAACTCTCACCAAAAGAGGCGACTTCCGAGGCGGTTATGTTCGCGGCAGTGCATTAGTCTAGCCAGCCGCAGCTACGAGTTTGGTGGAGCAGATCATTTCCGACACTCAGGTTTCTTTTTGTCTTCCAAACGAATGAGCGCAAAGGACTTCGTTCCAATCGCCCCCGTCGATGGGAGGCCGAAGCCGAGCGAACTGGATGCCGAATTTGCTGGCAAGTGATTGGTGTCGGTCGGCAAAGCGATCGCCCGGTCCATTGGCGTCAGTGCAACTACAAAAAAGTGCGTCAGGAAGCATTGCAATATCGACGAGCAGCGCTTCGAGCGCTGCGATCGTGCCCGGCTGGGGAGCGTTAAATTAACTGGGGTGTCACGCCGCCTTGAGCAGGGGCGGTGTCGGCTCGAACATCCACGCAATCCTCGATCGGTGGGCTGGTCTCGGCGGCTTGTAAGCGAGGCGCTCTTTGAAATCGCCGTTGAGAACGGCCGCGCGAACCTGAAGCAGAAGATGGGCGCCACGCTTTGACCATTGCATCTGCTGCTTCTTGACCATCCGCCGAGCGACCAGAGAATTCACGGCGGACTCGGCCAGAGCCGAAGCGATGCGTCGTCCCGATCGGAATCGCGCGCTGTAGTCGATGATCGCGCTTTGGTTTGATCGGACGTAGGTCAACAAGGGTTGCGCCAAATGCAACAGGCGCGTCGCCGCCAGATCGCCCTTCTCCCGAAGGGCCGCGAATTCGCTCGTCATTCTTTCAAGCTGGTCCACCACCCGGTTGATCTGTCCGTGCCAGAGCTTCCACTTCAGCGATCTGACATCCGCGTCGATATTGGCCATTTCGCCGCTCGCGGCGCCATGCCAACGCACGGCATGGTCAGCGACCTGCTGCAGCGGTTGGATCTTCATGGCGATGTGAAACCAGTCGATGATGTGCGTCGTCGGCTGCGGCAGGGCCCTCGGCAGTCGCTTCATGATCTCGGCGCCATCGGAAAGGACCGTGACCTCGCCGCGGCCAGCATAGCCCTCGCTCTGCAGGGCCTGCAGCGTCCGGGATTGAAGCTCGCGCTTGGATGTGTCGGCGGTCGTGAAATAGCGGCCCGGGCGCGAGCCGCGCCCGCCGCGCCCGCATCGCGCGACGGCGATTTCGAATGACCGGCCGGTCTCTGCCCGGCTAGCGCGAACATGCGCGGTGTCGATGCTGACGACGAATTCGCGCTCGGGATCATTCGGCAGATCCAACTCCATCTGCCGACGCTCCGCCGTTGCGGGCGGCTCGAACCAGGCGCGTTGACGGGCCTTTTCATCGAGGCGCTCGCCCAGCTTCAGCGTGCGATGGCGCAGGGTCACGAAGGATTCCGACGGTTTGATCGGCAGGAATTCGGCCATCACCTCCGCCGCTTTGCGATACGGGAGAAGGCTTCCCAGGCGCGCGGAGCGCTCCATCAATTCGGGCGTCGCCTGATCCGGGCAGATGTCGCCCAGGACACTCCAAGCGCCCCACAAATGAGGCAAGCAGCGTCGGCAGTTCATGATCCGGGGGTTTGCGACCTCAATGCAGCTAAACACCGTCCGGATCTTGCGCTTGCCGTAATCCTTGATCCGCCGGACACTCTCGCAATCCATGCAAAATCGGCTCGTCAGAACATAGGCCTCGCATTGTTGTTTGACGACCACCTGCTGGAGATGCGCCATGATCGCTTTGCCGTCCTCGACCGAGAAGCCAATCTCACCGGCCGACAGGCGATCAAAATCTTTGCTGATCGTCAATTCCGAACGATGGGCCGAGCCGAACTCGTCGTTGCCCTCCAAAATGATCTTCCACTGCATTGGCGCTCTCCAAGATGAGAGCCATTCCTCACAGAAAATCAGTTAATGCCGCACCCACCCCAGTTAATTTAACGCTCCCCCAAGATCGGACAACTTGTCGTCGAGCGGGATTTTTTGGCGAAAGCCTTCGATCGCTGAGCCTTGATCGGAGGAGGACCATGATCGATCCAGGTCATCCACGGCTCTCGATTGTCCGCCAGTGCGAACTGGCGGACATCTCGCGCGCCACGTTCTATCGGACGCCGGCTGGCGAAAGCGCGGAAACGCTTGCCCTCATGCGGCTTATAGACGAGACGTTTTTGGAATGCCCGTTCTACGGCGCACGCCAGATGGTTCGCCATCTTCGCCGCCTTGGATGGGCTGTCGGACGCAAGCGCGTTCGCCGGCTGATGCGCAAGATCGGCCTTTCGCCGATCTATCAGGCGCCCAGGACGAGCGAGCCCCATCCTGCGCACAAGAGGTTTCCCTATCTGTTGCGGAAGCTCGTTATTGAACGGCCCAACCACGTCTGGTGCGCCGACGTGACCTATATTCCGATGCGGCGCGGCTTTCTCTATCTCGTCGTCGTCATCGACTGGGCGACGCGCAAGGTCCTGGCCTGGCGTTTGTCGAACACCATGGAAGTCGACTTCTGCGTCGCCGCGCTGAAGGATGCGATGGACGCCCATGGCAGGCCCGAAATCTTCAACACCGATCAGGGCGCCCAGTTCACCAGCCATGCCTTCACCGGCGCGCTGGCGGACACGGGCATAAGCATCTCGATGGACGGTCGCGGACGCTGGATGGACAACGTCTTCATCGAACGGCTGTGGCGCTCGCTCAAATACGAATGCGTGTTCCTGAACGCCTTCGAGACCGGCGGCGAGGCTCGAACCGGCATCGGCCGCTGGATCGACTTCTACAACCAGCGGCGGCCGCACTCGGCGCTGGGCGACAGGACGCCCGACGAGGCCTATGCTATCGAAATCCAGCAGACGAATTTGGCGGCCTGAACCACCCGGACCCACCTTAGTAAAGCCGCCAACCTGTCTCAGGGACCGGCGCCAGCTCTGAGAATTGCTGCTGTGAATGCGGTCACGCGGCTCGGCAAGTGTGCTCGTTGGTGATCGAGGCGGAGTGTTGGCGTAATTTTTGCGCCAACGCAAACGCTCCGTCAACATTTCACGAGTGGACGCGGGAAAGGACAAGCGGCGAGCCAAAACGACTCTTGCGAGGCGCCGGCACATCGAGAAGAGATCCGCGCGGGCTACAGGATCGAGTTGGCGCATATTTACGTGTCGCCTCAAACGTCGCCCTGATCTTCACCTCCGCTCGCGCTCGTAGACGCTCAGAGCATGCCGGCAAGAGGCACCCAGCATCTCGGTTTTCAGCCTCAGGCAATCGAGCGTCTTTTCGCGGTCTTGCGCGAACTCGCCGCATAGGCGGCTGCTGTCGGCAGTGCAGATCTGCTGCTGCGCGTAAAACAGGATGACGCTCCGGCACGAGGGATTTAATTGCCGCACCTTTTGATTGAGGCAGACAATGATTTTGCTTCGATCAGGTATAAATTCGCTGCACAGTCGATTGACGTCTTGCTCGCAGGCGCTGCGCTCATCCGATGTTCCCTGATTCTGAGAAATGGCGGGGATCGGAGCGAGCGCCACCAAACATGCGAGAATCGGCCCAACTAGCTTTCTCATTGGCTTTCCTCAAGGAAGCCTAGCGCCGTCAGCCGCGTGCTGGCCTGAGATTTCGGCCGAACATCGAGCTACGTCTCAGGTCCACGCACCTTGAACTTTTGAGGCCCGCCGCAGTTCCCATCCGGACGCCGCGGTCGAAGCGCCTCGCTGTGGCCACAGCTATTCATCAGCGTAGCGGTACGTACCGAGCTAGGACGGACGATGGTGATGATCCAGATTTACAGGGCCGCCCTGCGGATAGCCGCGGCAGTTTTGTGCGCATTCCTTGCGACTTCCGCTTATGCCAACCCGCCGACAATCGAGGGGGTTTGGCAGCAAATCGACAATGGCACCGGCTACGTTGGCGGTCTAATCAGCTTCAAGGAGAAAGCCGGATTGTGGGAAGGATATATCGTCAAGATGTATCCAAAGCCGGGCGATCCGGTGGATCCGGCCTGCGCCGGTTGTACCGATGACCGCAAAGACCAGCCCGTCCTCGGGCTGCGGCTGATCCAAAACGCAAAGCGCGATGGCCTAAGCTATGAAGGCGGGACCATTCTGGATCCTCGAAACGGCTCCCAATATAGCGTCCAGCTAACGCTCGCGCCCGACAACCAGACGCTCACGGTCCGCGGATATCTGGGGCTCACGCTCTTTGGCCAGAGCCAGACGTGGAAACGGCTCAGCGAAACGGATCCCGAATATCCGAAACCTCCGCCAAGGCAGCAAATCCACGCAGCGCCAAAGAAGGATCATTCCGCGCCGAAGCCCGTTCAAGGGAAAGGCGACGCTACCTAGACCCGCGCGGCTCTTCTGCGCCGTCAAACCGCCGCGAACACATTTTCGGAGTTTGGCGATGGCCGTAAATGGGACGTTGCCAGAGACGGATGCGCCGCGCGCGGCCGCGTCGAGCTCTCCTTTAACCACGCTTGCTCGTCTCTTTGTTGGATGGACTTCGTACCATCCATTCAAGGTCATCATCGCCTTCGCGATCTTGACCGCGCTCTCCGGCGTCTATGTCGTTCGACATTTTGCTATCGACACCAACGTCAATGCGTTGATTTCGGCCGATCTGCCTTGGCGGCAACGGGAACTCGCCTACGAATTGGCTTTTCCGCAAAGCACGCAAGCGATCCTCGCCGTCGTTGATGCCCCGACCCCAGAACTGGCTAGCGCCGCTGCGACCGCCTTGGCCGATCAGCTGTCCCAACAGAGCGGGCTTTTCCGCTCGGTCGAGGAACTCGGCGGTGGGAAGTTTTTTGAGCGCGAAGCGCTGCTCTTCCTCGACATGCCGGATCTCAACGCCAGCCTGGCCCAGCTTGAGGGGGCAAGTCCGAGCCTCGCGATCTTGGCGGCGGACCCGAGCCTTCGAGGCCTGATCCAGGCCTTTTCGCTGAGCCTCGGCGCTGCTCAGATGGGCATGTTCGACAGCATGCCGCAAACCCTGAACAAGCTCGCCGATACCGTCGAGAGCGTGCTGGCGGGACAAACGACCAGCTTTTCCTGGAAGGAATTCCTGAGTAACGACCCCCCGAAGCCGGGCGACAGGCGCCGGCTCATCGCAATTTGGCCGAAACTCGACTTCAGCTCATTGGAGCCCGGTCGCCAGGCGACAGCGGCGATCCGGGAAGCCGGCGAGCGAGCGAACCTCGCATCCGATTTCCACGCCCGGCTCAGACTAACCGGACCCGTGCCAATCGTTGACCAGGAATTCGCATCGCTCCAACAAGGCGCTTTGATCAACGGGATCATCACCGCCGCGTGCATTCTTTTAATCCTCTGGTTGGCTCTACGGTCGTTCAAGATCGTGCTGGCCGTATCGCTGACGTTGGGCGTTGGCCTTGCGATCACGGCCGCCGCCGGACTGCTGATCGTCGGGGCCTTCAACCCGATTTCGCTCGCCTTCGCCGTTTTATGCGTTGGGCTGGGGGCGGATTTTGCAATCCAGTTCAGCGTCCGCTACCGCGATGAGCGCAGAGCGTCTGGAGAGCTAAGGAAGGCCCTGGCGCTTACGGGCCGAGGCGTGGGACCGCCCCTGACGTTGGCCGCGGCATCGGCCGCGGCCGGTTTCATGTCGTTCCTGCCGACGCATTACATCGGCATGGCCGAGCTCGGCGTGATCGCCGGCTGCGGCATGGGAATAGCCTTTTTGGCCAGCATGCTGCTGTTGCCGGCGCTTCTTCAAATCTTCAATCCGCCCGCGGAGCCGCGTCCGCTTGGCTATGTAGCGATGGCGCCGGTGGATCGATTCCTCGCACGTCATCGCATCGCGGTTGTCGTCGCGACGTCACTGGTCGTGATAGCCGGCCTGCCACTGCTGGCGTTTTTGCGGTTCGATTTCAACCCGCTCGACCTGCGTAATCCAAATGAGGAGGCAATGGCGACCTTTAGCGAGCTCAGGCAGGACCCCCTTATGAACGCCAATCTGATGGAAGTTCTCACGGCCTCACCCGACGCCGCCGCGGCAGCTGAGAAAAAGCTGTCGACGTTGCCGGAAGTCGGTCAAGCGAGGACGATCGACACCTTCGTCCCTGATGACCAACCCGGAAAGATTGCCGCCATCCATGGCGCAGCCGAGAGGCTCGGAGCCGTCCTCAACCCGTCCCAGCGCCCGGCGCCCCCAACCGACGCAGACACTATTGCAGCGCTGAAGAGCGGGGCCGACAACCTTTTGCTGTTGGCCGAGGCTGTGCCCGGTCAAGGCGGCGACGCCGCGAAGCGCCTTGCCGCCGATCTGGACAAGCTTGCGTCAGGGCCGCCAGACTTGCGGGCGTCGATGCAGACGGTATTGGCCCAGCCGCTCGTCATGGACCTGGAAGCCCTTCGGCACGCTTTACGGCCGCAAACCGTTAGCCGCGATACTCTCCCCGAAGCCATTCGCCGCTCATGGGTGAGCCCCGACGGGCGCGCGCGCGTTGAACTGGTTCCGAAAGCGGGGAACGAGGTCTCGGCGCGCCAATTTGCCCTCGCCGTGATGCAGGCGGATCCCACGGCAACGGGGCCGGCCATCGGTCAACTCGAATGGGGCACGACGATCATCCACGCGTTTTTTCTAGCGGGGGTCTGCGCGCTGGTCTCGATTGCCGTATTGCTTTGGATCGCCCTCCGAAGAGTTAGTGACGTCGCCCTGACGCTTGTGCCGCTGTTGGTGGCGGCTCTGATCACGTTGGAGTTGTGCGCGCTCCTGAACTTTCCACTCAACTACGCGAACATCATAGCGCTGCCGGTCCTGCTCGGCGTGGGCGTAGCGTTCAAGATCTACTATGTTATGGCTTGGCGCTCGGGACAGTCCGATTTCTTGCAATCACCCTTGACCCGGGCAGTGCTCTTTAGCGCTCTCATGACCGCAACCGCATTCGGGAGTTTGTCCTTCTCGAGTCACCCCGGCACGGCAAGCATGGGCAAGCTGCTTGCCTTATCGCTCGCTTGCACGCTCGCCTCCGCTGCACTTTTCCAACCTGCGCTCATGGGAGAACCACGCCGACCCGACGAAAATGCGTAGCTCACGCGGATTGTTAAGGAACCATTGCGAACAGCTTCTGTTGAAGGAGCATGCGAGCCTTGTCCGAGACAACCTACGATCAGCTGGTCCACTCCAACGCCGTGTCGTGCGGGCTTGGTCGCTGGAAGGCGCCACCGGGCCGGCTGAGGCGTGTTTTTCGCAATACCGTTCACTACCTATCTTACAACTTCATACTCAACAGACGCTGCACGCGCTCGGTATGGGCGGCGGGCTTTCGTCTCGCCGTTTACCCGACTGTGTTTCACCCCAAGCTGTTCTTGACCAGCGAGTTCTTTGCGCGGTTTCTTGCTACGATTGACCTCACAGGTAAGCGTGTTGCCGATGTCGGGACAGGCAGCGGCATATTGGCATTGGCCGCAGCACGGGCAGGAGCTACGGTGGTTGCGCTCGACATCAATCCCCAGGCGGTCAACGCCGCAATCGACAACTCCCGCGCCAATGGCCTTGGCGACCGTGTCACCGCGATGCGCTCGGACCTAATGTCTGCGCTGGCGCCTGGTTCCTTGTTCGATGTGGTCATCTCCAATCCGCCGTTTTTTTCCGGCGAGCCGTGCGACGTTGCCGACCGAGCCTGGGTCGCCGGGCCAGGGTATCGGGACATCGTGTCGCTGTTTGAGCAGGCGCACGAAAGGCTCAAGCCATCCGGCACAATGTACGTCCTTCTCTCATCGGATTCTGACCTGCATTTTCTGGGGCAGCTGATCGCGAGAGCAGGATTCCGTGCGCGGATGGCGACCGCGTTTTCGATTATGATTGAATTGATGATCATCTACGAATTGACCCGGCTGGAGCCAGTCGTAGCGACAGCTCCGAGCATCGGCCAGAGCACGGACTATTTCGTACCTCACAAAGGCGCGACAGATGAACTGAACCGCGTCCCGGCCTAATCGGCGGGCGAGGCGCTTGCGCCGTCGTATCGGACCGATGGACGCTGCCGTGCACGAAACTGTCACCCCGAGGTCATTCGGCTGCCGCCAGGGCGAACTGGTCCGATGCTGAGGTGTGGAGGCTCCCTTGCGCTGCTCCGTTCCGATCATGAACTGCCGCAACATCCTTTGCATCTTTCCAGCTTACGCGCCGTCCTTCGGCACCTTCGCTCACGCATTTGCATTCGTGCCCGGCGTACGCGCCTTCATGCCACCCCAAGGCCTGCTCGTCGTCGCTGCCTATTTGCCGGAAAGCTGGCCGGTGCGCTTTATCGATGAGAATATCGGGCGCGCCGCACCTTCGGACTTCGCGTGGGCGGACGTTGTTTTCGTCGGCGGCATGCATATTCAATTATCGGAAATCCGAGACATCCAGCGCCGCGCCAAGTCGTGTGGCAAGCTCACGGTTCTCGGGGGCTCCGCCGTTTCGAGCAGCCCCGAGACCTACCCGGAGTTCGACTACCTTCACATAGGAGAACTCGGCGACGCGATGGATCGACTGATCGCGCTCCTTGACGACAGTCTCGAACCACCGCCCGCTCAATGGCGGTTCGAGACGCAGGAACGGCTGCCCCTGTCGAGCTTTCCGCTTCCCCGCTACGATGCCGTGCCGCTCGCTCGCTATCTCATCGGCTCGCTCCAATTCTCCAGCGGGTGCCCATATCGGTGCGAATTCTGTGACATTCCGGCCCTCTATGGCCGGCAACCGCGTTTGAAATCGCCGGAGCAGCTTCTTGCTGAGCTCGACGCGTTCGTCTCCCAGCCGGGCCATCCGCCGGTCATCTATCTGGTCGACGACAATTTCATCGGCAACCGCAAAGCGGCGCGCGATTTGTTGCCGCATCTGATCGACTGGCAGAAGCGGCGCGGATATCCGCTGCAGTTCGCCTGCGAGGCGACCCTGAACATCGCCAAGCAGATCGACATTCTCGCGCTTATGCGTGAGGCCGGCTTCCTCACCGTCTTCGTCGGAATCGAGACGCCTGAGCCCAACATTTTGACGGGCATCGACAAGGCGCACAATGCATCTTTGCCGATGCTCGAAGCCATCGACACCTTAAACCGTCATGGACTCGAAGTGACCTCTGGCATCATCATGGGGCTCGATCTCGAAACGGACGAATTGGAGGCTAAACTCATCGAGTTCATTGACCGTTCGCAGATACCGATCTTCACCATCAACGTCCTGCAGGCTTTGCCCAAGACGCCTCTATGGGAGCGGCTGGCGCGTGAGGACCGGCTGCTCACAGAATCAGATCAAGAATTGAACGTGAGATTCCTTCGCCCGCGTGGCGAAGTCCTGGCGAGCTGGCGTCGCGCGATCGCATATGCCTACACGCCCGAGCGCCTGTTCGCCCGCTTCCGTTACCAGGTCGACGCGACCTATGCGCACCGCTTGAGGTTGCCCGCAAAGGGCAAGCTCACCAAGATCAATCTCCAGCGCGCCGCCGCGCTCGCCTGGAATATCGTCTGGCGCATCGGGATCGTTTCGGACTACCGAGGGGCGTTCTGGAGCGCGGCGTGGCACGCTTTACGCCGCGGCCAGATCGAGGCGATTTTTGGCATGGGCTTCGTCGCGTGGCATCTGATCCAGTTCACGCAGGAGGCGTTGGGCGGTCGGCAAAGCGCGTCCTTTTACGCGGCAAAGAAATTCTCGACCGAAGGTTGAGTAGAAACTCCCGCCGCGTGCTGGCGAACGTGAAATCCTCGACGTCGCGCTCTCAATGACTCGGAGGAGAGGCTCGGGCTTGGCGAGAGCGAGCAGCGGGACTGACGGCAAAGGTCGCGGCGAGCGGTAACCCCAGGGCTGCTTCCATAAGAAGTTTGGGCGCTCTCAGCCTCGGCCATGGCCTCGCAGGATGGCGGCCCATCAACGCGCGAGCACCCGGTCCAATCCCGCCCCGCAGCACGGGCAAGTGCTGGCGTCAGCGGGAATCATAGCGCCGCGCGCCAGGCAAGATGTCATTTTGGACATGACGCTCCCCGCGGTGCCCGCGGTTACTCCACTGTGATGGAGCTCAAAGGCGAGCGGATCTGGGATCGTGCCATGCGCTCGCGGCCCGAAATCTCTTTTAGATTGAGCTTTGGCCGACCGATGTGCGCTCCTCTGTTTGTTTTGCGAGGCGGTCATAGTCCGCCGCGATCCTGAGCATCATCGCCCTCACCGCGGGTTCGGCAGTCTCTTCGGCTATCGTGCGCATCTCTTCGGCTCGCATGCGCCAGTGCACCGGGCTTTGGATCGCGCTGTTGAGGTGTCGGCTATGATCGACCGTCATCTTCTCGCGCCTCCGCTGGGGGATGACTTCTGCGCAGATTTCAAGCGCGCTAAATAAGTTCATTTCGCATTAGGACGACGGTGCGATTGCGGAGCACTGCGACATCCAGGTCCTTTTGACCGAGTGCAACCCGGATGATGTGTTTAGCGGCCCTCACTCTTTCCCCCGGGGCCTGCAACGCCAGCTCGACGACAATGCCGTCAAATGCTTCCAAGAGGATCGCAACGGCTTTCGGATCGAAGCTGCCGCTCTCGTCTAGGATGCGCTTTAAAGGCATAACTTCACACTCCCGGATTTGCCGTGGGAGTGCGATATCCCCTTGAGGCAGAGATAGCGGAGGCGCTCAGTCGCCGACTGCGGCGATTTGCAAGCCTAACACCGTTGCCGCGGAGATGTCTCCGGCCGCCACGATGTTAGATCGTCTATTAAGCAAGAGAGCGGGCTTTCGGGGCATGCCAGCCAATCCCCGGCGGTTTTGATAAGGTTGATTGAGGTGCTGGCAGCGGCGGCGAGTTGCGATCGGGATCCTGCGCGCTTGCGGACTCTGCTGGGTTACGCCGATCTTGTGCGCGCAGAAGCGGAAGTTGGTTTTTCATCGAACGGCGACCGGAAGGATCTCTTGGATCGCCGTGCGAAGTTCGTCGCAATGGCGCAAACCGGTCGGATTTCAGAGCCACGAGCGTGAGGACAGACGACGCTGGGCTCCGCCAAGGCCAGCCACCCGCCGCGGCTGCTTCGTGAAAAAATATGCTCCTGCGGCCGCCAATCCCAGGAAGGCGGCGGCCATCACCCCGTCTCGATGCCGATCCGTGAACATTTCCCAGCTCGTGTTCCGCGCCTGCGCGTCAAAACGGCCGTGAGCGCCGTAGTCGCCGGCAACCGGCGCGAACAAATTACCAGGTGCGTCGGGATCGGACGGTTCATCACTCAACTGTCCGCTATAGCCGAACTTCGCGAGGTAGCGGTCGATGAGGCCCGGCGCGATTTGGTTCGCGAGAATCGCTCGTATCGTCGGCAGCCCGACCCAGATCTGGCGCCTCGGGTGGAGTGCACCGAAGACGATAGCGCGGGCCGCGACTTCCGGCTGATAGACCGGGGGCACAGGCCGGGCCTTGTGACCCATCTTGTTGCGCGCCCAATCGAACTGCGGGGTATTTACAGCCGGGAGATCCACTTCCGTCAGCGTGACGTTGATCTCGTCGTGATAAAGTTCTGACCGCAGCGAGTCGAGAAATCCCCGGATCGCGAATTTCGCTCCGCAATAGACCGACTGAAGCGGCACGGAACGATAGGCTAGCGCTGATCCGACGCACACGATCGCTCCCCGGTTTCGCGGGCGCATATACCTCAGCGCCGCCATGACGCCGTGAACCTGGCCGAGGTAGGTGACCATGGTCCCGCGCTGAAATTCCTCCGCGGTAAGTTTATGAACAGGCGCGAAAACGGTCGCCATCGCCACGTTCACCCACACCGAAATCGGACCTAATTCCTCCTCAGCCCGCGCAGCGGCGGCGTCAACGGCGGCAGCATCTGCGACATCGGTTGGAATCGGCAGCACGCGAATGTTGAAGGCCCGCAATTCCATCGCCGCCCGCTCGAGTCTTTCAGGATCTCGGGACAAAATGGCCATGTCGAAGCCGTTGCGGGCGAACTCGGTCGCGACCGCGCGTCCGACGCCAGCCCCGGCCCCCGTGATCACGACGATGTTTGTCATTTCGTTCCTCTGCGCTCACGGCGCCACATAAGATCGTAACGCCGCTCGGAGAGTTCCGGTTCCGCGAGATGGCGTTCGATTGCGGCGACTTCGCCTCATGGCCGACCCATTGCAAGGCGATATCCAAGGTGGGCGTTCGCCCAATCGCTCGGGGCACAGATCATGGCTGATCGTCCGCTTTCCATCGACATTCGCCATCCCCTGTTGCTCAAAGCCAACGACCTCGTCCTCCTGACCCGGGAGGACGGAGAGATTGTTCGTGACGTGCCAGGCTTCGGCCTGTTCTATCGCGATACCTGCTATCTCGCCGCCTATGCTTTGCGGCTGCATGGCACATCGCCGCTGCTTTTGATGTCGTCAGACCGTGAAGGCACGTCGGCGCAGATCGCCCTCACCAACCGCCATCTTACGACCGCCAACGGCCGGGTCATCGCCGACCACAAGCTCAGCATCCGGCGCACCTTGCAGGTGCTTGATGAGGGACCGCTATTCGTCGACACGATCACTTTTCGCAACTTTGGGACCGATCCGGTGGCTGTTCCGGTATCGCTAGAGTTTTCGGCGATTTTCGAAAGTATGTTTGTCTTGCGCGGGGCGCCGACGGGCGAGCGCGGGCGGATGCATGCGCCCGCATGGGACCGTGCCGCCCTTCGCTTCGCTTACGAAGGCGCGGACGATATCCGGCGAACGCTGCTTGTGGACTTCTCGCTGTCGCCAGTGATCGCACCGCGTACGACGGAGAAGAGCATCGCCAATTTCGAGCTCTGCCTTGCGCCCCAAGCCAGTCAGGATCTGGTCGTGACATGCCGCGTTGACGAGCGTCCCGTTAGCGAGACGCCTCTTGGTTCGGCCCCGGCGCTACCGACATCCGCCGAGATGCGGAAAGTCCAGGCGCAGGCCTCGAAGGCGCTGCTCGACGGCTACGCTCGGGTCGATACGCCCAGCAAGTCCTTTGGCGAAACCCTGGCGCGGTCCCTGACCGATGTCGCGCTTCTGCAAGTCAGACGAGGACGGCATAGATTCACCGCTGCAGGCGTGCCGTGGTTCGTCGGCTTGTTCGGTCGCGACAGCTTGTTGCCGACGATTCAGTGCCTCGCGTTCAATCCTGATCTCGGCCGCCATACCACCGAGTCTCTGGCGCATTGGCAAGGAAGGAAAGACGATTCAAGGACTCGCGAACAGTCGGGAAAAATCCTCCACGAACTTAGGGTTGGCGAGCTCGCTCATCTTGATGAGGTTTCGCAGACGCCGAGTTACGCGGCGGTCGATTCGACGCTGCTGTTCCTGATCGCCATCGCCCGGCACGTCGCATGGACGGGCGAGATGGCTTTGTTCGATACATTGCGGCCAAACATCGATCGCGCGCTCGATTGGTTGAGCCGCAAGACCGACGAAAACGAATCTGGCTACGTCACCTACGACGGGCTCGCTGACGGAGGCCAGCCAATCAATCAGAGCTGGCGCGATTCCGGCACGGGCGTCTTGCGCAAGGATGGTAACTATCCCGTTCCCCCGCTCGCCCTTGTCGAGGTGCAGGGCTATGCCTATCAGGCCCGCATGTTGATCGCCCCGCTGTTTCGCCGAATTGGCGAGAACGCCAGGGCCAATCGACTGGAAGCGGACGCGCGCGATTTGCGTGCGAACTTCCTGCGCGATTTCTGGATTGAGGACGAAGGCTGCTATTGCCTGGCGCTGGAAAAAGGCGGCCAGCAGGTCGCCTCGCTGACGTCGAACGCAGCGCAGGTCCTGTGGACCGGGATAGCGACGGCGGACCATGCCCGCCGGGTCACCGAGCGGATGATGAAGCCCGACATGTTCTCGGGCTGGGGCATACGGACGCTATCGGCAGACCATCCTCTCTTCGACCCGCTCGCCTATCAGCAAGGAAGCGTTTGGCCGTTCGACAACGCCTTGATCGTGTCCGGCCTGCGTCGCTACGCGCAGGATGAGGCCGCGCTTCGCATTGTCGCCGCGACGCTGGACGCGGCGGACGGTTTCCGATTGAAGCGACTTCCAGAGTTCATCGCCGGCACGCAACGCCTGTCCGGCGATGGACCGATCCATACGCCGCGCGCGGATCCGCTCCAGGCGTGGTCGGCGGCGGCCGTACCCTTCATGATGAGCGAACTTCTCGGTTTGGAGGCGAATGGGTTCGAGAAGCGCCTCCACATTCGTCGCCCGCGTCTTCCGGACGGTGTGAATGAGCTTTCGTTGCACGATCTCCGCGCAGCCGGAGGAACAGTCTCCCTCCGCTTCACCCGGGAGTCCGACGGAGTTCGGACAGCGTTGATCGCAGGCGGGGACGGCCTCGAGCTTGCGATCGGTTAGCGAGGAACCGCGCGCGGGGAAATGGTCAGCGCACCGCACTGCCGGACTATTCGGCGACCAGTCTGGGCGCAGTTGTCTCCCGGGCGAGCAACTTGGTTAGCGTCAGGGCGTTTCCTAGTGCGGCGCCCGAGGCGGTATTGTCGAAGATGCACCACGACACCGCGCCGCTCGCTTCATCCTCGCGAAGCCGCGTATTCATGAGGCGCAGTGCGTTATCGTCGTAGTCGGAGAAATATATCTTTGGCGCGCCATGACGGCGGTGGTAGCGCACGCCGAGCCAACCGCCGGGCATGTCGCCACCCGGTGCGATCGGCGGATCGGCTGCGACCCGCGCAACGCGGCGGCTGCAGAGCCAACGGTCGACCTCGGGCGTGAACCAGGTTCGGTGTCGCGGCTCGATCGCGATTGGCGCAGGAATACGAGCGCGGACACTTGTCAAGAAAGATCCGGCGGCGCGCTGCTCAAACGTCAAACTCGGAGGAAGCTGTACCAGGACCAGACCGAGCTTAGGTCCAAGACCGCCGATTTCGGTTGCAAATGCATCGATCTGCGAATCGCAACCGACCAGGCGATGCTCGTGAGTAATACCTCTCGGGATTTTGGCGGCAAAGCGAAATCCGGACGGTGTCGAAGCGGCCCATCGAGAGTAAGTTTCGAGCCGATGGGATCGGTAGAACGAGGAATTGATCTCAACGGCGTTGAGACGGTGCGCATAACGTTCGAGGTGACTGCCGGCCTGCGGAGTTTCGGCGGCGTAGCGCGCTGGGATACTCCAGCCCGCCACCCCGATGAACGGGTTGTTGTCTTCACCGGAGAACGTCGGGTCGTTCATCGGCTGTCGGGATGCCGGCGATCGGCTGGCGGCCGCGTTGGGGGGCCAATTTGTACAGAGACGTAGCCGCGCCTGATGACTTATTCGCAACGCTGGAAAGCCCGTTGCTATCTCGCTTTGTGACCTCGGGCCCGGTAATGCCGCTTCCGGGCTGGGTGGCCGCCGGCGGATCGCTGGCGGGAAAGGACTCCTCCAGTTCCCGGGAAAGCTGTCGGTCCTCTTCCCTCTTGGATTTTCCAGCCTCACCCCGATTCTCGGATTTTCGATTTTGTGGCGTTTTGGTCATCATAACCTCCGCTCGATATCAAATGCGCTTCGTCCTATCAGGTGCGAAGCGCCCACGAACACTTCGCCGAAACAACCATTCAAGCCGCGCATCGTTCCCGCTTTCAATTCAGCCGGAGGCAGCTCACCAGGACTCGAACGTCCGCCGCACCTTCGTCAAGAACGCTGCCCGTTGCTCAGCATCGGAATGATCGGTCCCGTAAAAGGCAAGGTAATCACAACGAATGGCGTGGCCGGGCATGGAACGCACCATGCGCTTCACCACTCGCTTGGGCGGATCGCCGAGCAGGAAACTGATCATGCGATTGGCGCCATAAGTGCAAACTGCAGCCAGCTTTCGCAGCTTCTGCAGGTTTGGAACCAGCGCGCCGTCGGCAGCGACATTAAAGCTCACCCCGGGAATGAAAACTCGATCGAAAAAGCCCTTCAGAATTGCCGGAAAACCTTCATTCCAAACCGGGTAAACGAGGACGAGCGCTTCGGCCGCCAACAACCGGTCGACATAGCGCGCGATCGGCTCACGATTGACTTTGGTGTCATGGTAGCGGATGCGCTCCTGTTCAGTCAGGATCGGCTCGAAAGATTCCGCGTAAAGGTCGCAATCGTCTATGTCATGACCGCTTACTCGGAGCGCCTCGATGGCTTGTTGATGCAGGGCAGCGCCGAAGCTGGTGGCGACGGGGTTGGCGTAGAGAATGAGAACGTGCACGCAACGACCTCGCGTTAGTGGCCTGGCCCGCTGCGCCGATCAAGTCCGCTTGTGTACACCAAGACGACTCGTCCGATCGGGAGATCGTCCATCAAGAAGGACGAATGGACGCTCTTCTCTCCGCGCTCACAACTCGCCCTGCCGAGCCAATTGCCCGATCCGCTCGGCCGTGCGCATCGCAATTGCGGTGATAGTCAGAGACGGGTTCACGCCGCCCGCGGTCGGAAACACCGACCCGTCGCAGACGAAGAGATTGGGAATGTCCCAGCTCCGGCAATCTGCGTCGATCACGCTGTCGCGAGGCGTAAAGCCCATGCGGGCCGTGCCGGCCAGATGGTTCATGTCATTGTCCTGCCGCCAGACGTCCCTGGCGCCCACAAGCTCCAGGCTGGTGCTCATCTGGCCGAGCGCGTGGTCGATCAGGGCTTTGTCGTTATCCCCCCAGGAATAGGTGATGCGGGGGATGCGCAGCCCGTGTTGATCGGTATCGTCGGCGAGCGTCACCCTGTTGTGCTCATTGGGCAATTGCTCCCCGACCATTTTCAGGCCGACAAGGTGATTGTAGCGCAGCATTTCCTCGTGGAGCGCCGCGCCCCACAGCCCCTTGGATCCGCTAATGATCGTCATGGTCTCGATGGGCAGCGGGCCCTGGGCCATCCAACAGTAGCCGCCGTGAAAATCTTTGCGGTCGTCGTAGTTCCAATGCTCGGTGATCGTCGTCGAGGGGGGGGCCTTGTAGGCCCGCACCGGCTCGTCCATGTAACCCCACGCCGCCTGATTCGATTGGCTCATGAGGTTCCGCCCGACCAGACCGCTGCTGTTGGCCAGCCCATCAGGAAACCGGTCGTTCGCCGAGTTCAGGAGCAGGCGCGGCGTCTCGATCGCGTAGCCGGCGACGATCACCGCTCGCGCCTTTTGAAGGCGCCAGCGACCTTCCCTGATGTAATGCACCCCCGTCGCCCGCCCGTCGCGCCCCATCTCGATCCGTCCGACCATGGCGAGATCGCGAATTTCGGCGCCGGCGGCCAGGGCGCGGGGAATGAAGGTGACCAGCTGGCTCTGCTTCGCGTTGGTCGAGCAGCCGAAGCGGCAGAAGCCGCGATAGACGCAGGGCGGGCTATCCCCCTTCGGCGCCGACACTGTGGCGAGCGGCGTCTCCGTCCAAGCATATCCCATCGCCTCGGCCCCGCGCGCCAGCAGTTGCGCGGCGCCGTTGATGGGATGCGCCCTCAACGGGTAGCGCGGTCGCTTCGGACCCCAGGGGTAGGTGATCGGACCGGAGATCGACAGCGCTTTTTCCGCGCGCCCGTACCAGTCCCACATCTCGCACCAGTCGAGCGGCCAGTCGGCGCCGTAGCCGAGCTGCGAACGCGACTTGAACCATTCCGGCCGGAAGCGCAGCGAGACCATGGCGAAATGCACCGTGGAGCCGCCGACGGCCTTGCCGCTGTTCTTGCCCCCCATTACCAGCGGATTCGCGCCCTCCGAGATACGGTCGTCGTTCCAGTAGAGCTTCTCCTGCTCGCTCTCGTCCGAGGCGAAATCCTCGAGCGGCCGGAAGTAGGGGCCCGCGTCAAAGCCGACTACCGAAAATCCCTGCTCAGCCAATCCCGCGAGCACGGGGCCGCCGCCTGCGCCCGTGCCCACGACGACGAAGTCCACTTCTTCCTGATCATCGTATTGCCGCATCGGCGTCCAGGCGTCGCGGCGAAAAACATCAGGCGCCTGCCCGTTTGCGGCGCGCGGAGCCGCGAAGGGGTCAGCGGACACGTTCGTTTTCCCGCGCGGCCCGCGCCTCGCGGCCGGGCGCGGCTTCCTCCGGCTCCCATGCGTCGCGACTGTCGAGACCCAGGCGAACATAGCCGCGCGGCGACGCCGGGCCGCCCCAGCCGATCTCGCTCCATGCCGAAGGATGGGCGTAATAGGCGCCGACGACATCGTGGATCACATGCGAGGTCCAGAAGGTCTTGGATGGCATTCCCCGCAACGCTTCCGCCTCGAATGACCCCTTGGCCATCTGGGCGAGCATCGCGTCCTGATCCGATTCCGTCAGGAGCGCGAACCTCCGGCCATGGCGGTGTTGCGCGACCTCGTCCAGCGCGGCGAGCGCACGCTTCCATGCTTCGCCAGGCTGAGGCATGTCGGCAAAGCGGTATCCCTTCATCTTGCCCTGCAGAAGTTGCCGGTCCACGTAAGCCGCGAGCGGCGCGCGCGGACGATCCTGGGGTTGCGGCATGACGCGGTCACACAGCGCCACGAGGGTCTTCCATTCATCGGCGGAAAAGAAGATGGGACGCGACTCCGCCGCCAGCCGGGCGTCGATAATCTCCCGCGTCTTGTCGTTCCAAGACTGGCCGTCCCGTTTCGACATCACGTCGTATCCGGGATAGCGCCCGCTGGTGATCCGCTCAGTCATCTAGGTTGTCCCGCCGCAGCAGTCCCAACGCCGCGAGGCCCGCCAGCGCGAGGCCGGTAAAGGACGGCGGGGCCGGCAGCGGCGGACCCGCCTGAAGGTTCTGAGTCCAGTTCCGCCAGCCCCCCATGTTGCGCGCCACGCCGATCGCGTGGAAGCCGACGCCGACGACGCCCATGAGCGCGGTGAATCGGAGCCACAGGCGCGTGATGCGCCGCGGCCGGTCGGCCCTTCCCAAAGCCGCCGCGGCCAGCATCGCCGCCGCAGCTGGAGGCGCCGTGACCGGCAGCAGCATGGCAGGGTTATGGAAGGCGCCGCGAAAATGCAGGAGCCCGGCTTCCATCGCCGTGCCGACGAGGCCCGCGCACGTGAGCGCCGCGACCACCCGGCCCGCTGGCAGTCCAAGCACATCGGGCGGAGCGCCGGGCGCATTGTCGCGCACCCGCTCGGCCAGAAACCCGGTCATCCCTGCAAGGGAGATCGCGGCTGGCGCTCCGAGCGGGGCGCCGTAAAACACATTCTGCCAGCAAAACCCGCCCGGCCGTTTGCCGACGTTGTAGAGGTGGAAGCCCGTACCAACCACGCCGGTCAACCCGGCAAGCGCGTACACAATGTCTCGCGCCCAATGCGCCCGCTGGGCGGAGTCCTTATGCCCATGGAAGGAAGCGAGGAGCGCGAGCACAGACGTTGCAATGGGCGTGTACATCGCCTTGTTCTTGAAGTCGCCACGATAGTGCTCCATCGCGCTATCGATCAACACCGAGGCGGCGATCGTTCCCGCCGCCCGATTTAAGCGCCGAGCGGCGAGCACGGTCCCGCCACCTTCGCGCTTGCCCGCGACGGCTCTCGAGAGCCGCATTCGCCTTGGGGCGACAGGCGGCGGCTCCCGCCTTGACGCCAGAGCCATCGTTCCCGCCGCGGCGGCGGCGCCCAGCAACACGAGCGCGGCGAAAATTTCATCCGTAGGCCGGGCATTGGCGACCTGTCCGGACCATGCTCTTTCGATCTCCATCGTCATGCGGCGTAGCGCTCCGCGTCGCGCTCCTTGAGCTCGAGGCCCAGGCCAGGGCGGCTCATATCCGGCTGGATCGCGCCGTCTTTGGCGACGGGCGCGCCGTCGAACAGCATGTGCTCGATGCGAACGTGGTCATGAAACCATTCGAGATGGCGCAAGCGCGGGGCCGCGCAGGCTGGGTGAACATGAAGCGCCGGCGCGCAATGACCCGAAAGGTCGATATGATGGGCGTCGCAAAGCGCGGCCGCCTGCAGGAAACCCGTGACGCCGAGACAGCGCGACGCATCCGCCTGCTGCACGTCCACCGCGCGGCGGACCAGCATGCGGCGCACATCGTCTGCGTTATAAGCGTATTCGCCAGCGGCGACGTCCATGCAGGCCGGCGCCGATGCGCGCACCTGCGCCAGCCCGTCCAAGTCGTCCGACGAGACCGGCTCTTCGAACCATGCGACCCCGGCTTCCGCAGCAAATGCGTCCGCCATCCGTAGCGCCTGCTTGACGGAATAAGCGCCGTTGGCGTCGACGAACAAGGACGCTTCCCCGATCGCCTCTCTGGCGACGCGGACCCGACGCAGATCGTCGTCCGGATGGGCGCCAATTTTCATCTTCACCGCGCGACAGCCTTCCTGTCCGACCCACCCGGAAAGCTGT
>CAWCSA010000009.1:0-194716 GCA_963798015.1 uncultured Alphaproteobacteria bacterium | reverse complement strand
CAGGCGGCTCTGGGGATCGTTCTCTTTTGTCTCGGCTTTCTTGACCAGGCGTTGGCACAGACTTCGGCCATGAGCTTGGGGATGGACGCCCTTCTGGACGTGAGCCACATTCCGGGCACCACCGCGTCATTCGCACTTCGCATGGTTTGTCGTCGACCGCCACTTCCACTGGCGGGCATATTAGGAGTGGAACAGCATCGGTCCCTTGACGATAAGCTTGGGCGGGGAGCCACGGCGCCCTAGCGCTATACATCTCTCGGGGCTGACATCTCCCGAATCTGAGTAGTAACGCACAGCGACCCGCACTCAGAGAATAGATCGAGTGCTTTCTCAGAAATCCTCGCCCCACCGCTCATGAGCGAGATCAGGCAGCGCCAAGGCGCGCTCCCTCCGGCATTCGTCCGCCAAATCTACGAATCTCTTTGCAGCCGCGAAACTTTTCTCAGAGGCTTCCGTAATTGTCAACGCCGGAGCAAGATTGCATCGCTTTCCGGAGCAAAGATGCATCAATGATGCCGACGAGAATGCCCTCGAGCATGGGCTTGTTTGGTGCGCGTCAGGTTGGGGTCGGATCGTCCTTGGGCTCGTCGACGTTTTGGCGACGTGAGCGGCGCTTGCTCTGGTTGAGCCTGTAGCTGTCGCCGTTCATTTCCAGGATATGGACGTGATGAGTGAGGCGATCGAGCAGCGCGCCGGTCAGACGCTCGGACCCGAACACGCTGGTCCATTCGTCGAATGGCAGGTTCGATGTGACGATGGTTGAACCGCGCTCATAGCGCTGGCTGAATATTTCGAACAGCAGCTCGGCCCCGGTCTGGGAGAGAGGGACATATCCAAGCTCGTCGATGATCAGGAGCTTGTATCCGGCGACCTGCCGCTGCAGACGAAGCAACCGCTTCTCATCGCGAGCCTCCAGCAGTTCATGAACAAGAGCCGCGGCTGTATAGAACCCGACCGATAGCCCTTTCTGGCAGGCGGCGAGACCGATCCCGAGAGCGATGTGCGTCTTGCCGGTTCCGCTGTTGCCGACTGCGATAACGTTTTCGCGACGGGTCGCGTACTCGGAACGGGCGAGTTCCAGGACGAGGGTTTTGTTTAGCGAAGGAATCGCCGCGAAGTCGAAGCTGTCGAGGCTCTTGACCGCCGGGAACCGCGCTTCCTTGATCCGACGCTCCACCATGCGTCGTTCTCGATCGATTAGCTCCAGTTCGACGAGGCGCAGGAGAAAGCGGACATGGTCGAGACCCTCGGCGGCGCATTGCCGAGCAAGCTTCTCATACTCGCGCAAGAACGTAGGCAGCTTGAGCGCCTTCAGGTGATGACCGAGCAGAAGTTGCGGCGTATCGGTCATGACGACGCCCCCGTCAGCAAGCTCATGTAGGTGCTAGCCGACGTCATCGTGACCTGCGCCCGCGGCAGATAGGGATAGACCGTCATGTCGAGGCGCGGCGGGCGCCGTTCGATGTGACACAGGATCAGGTGCTTCACGGCGTCGAAGCCGATTGCTCCGCGCGCGATGGCGTCGCGGGCCGCGGCGGCGACGTCGTCGAGAGGGAACACTTCCATCAACCGCAGAACCTGCACGAACTCGCGCTTGCCCTGCTTGCCCATCCGGGCTTCCAGAAGACGCCGGAGGGTCATGAACTCTTCCGGCAACCGCCAGCCGGCCAGCGGCGCCGCCTGGTCGAGCGCGTTGATCTTCTGTTCGATCAACGCCAGATAGTGCAGCGGATCGAATATGAAGTCGTGGCGCTCGTAGGAACGGGGATGACGCGCAATCACTTCCGCGCCGCATGAGATCACCACGTCATCGACATAGCCGCGAACAAGCACGTCGCGATGACCGTACGTCGTCGGGACCGAGTAGTCGTTGAGCCGGTAGCGAACCAGTGACAGCGAAGAGACTCGTGTCGCGACCTTCTCGCAGGCGTCGTAGGGCGGCGGCAGGGGCCTCTGGAACGCGGCAAGATCGCGCTCCAATCTCTGGGCGATCGTCTCGTTATGGCCGCGCAAGCGGTCCGCCATCCGACGACGGCAGCATTCGACAAGATAGGCGTTCAACGCTTCGAAGCTCTCGAAGACCGGAAGCGGAACGAGGAAGTTCCGTCGCGCGTAACCGACCAGCCCCTCGACTTTACCCTTGTCGTTGCCCTTGCCAGGCCGGCCAAAACGATCCCGGAATAGGTAGTGTGATTGCAGCTCGGCGAAGCCGCGCGTCCGCTGCCGCTTCCCGTCGCCAAGAATGCGAGCCACGGCGATCTTGGTGTTGTCATAAAGGATGGACTGCGGAACGCCGCCAAAGAAGCTGAACGCCCGAACGTGGCCGTCGCAGAAGGCTTCCGTCGTCTCGGCGGGATAGCCGACCACGAAGCAGGCGTCCGAGTGCGGCAGGTCAAAAGCAAAGAAGTGGATCTTGCGCTCCACGCCGCCGATGACGCCGATGGCTTCGCCAAAGTCGACCTGGGCATGTCCCGGCGGATGCTCCAACGGCACAAACATCTCTTGAGCCCGCTGACGCCAGCCCGCGACGTAATCCTTCACAATCGTGAGGCCGCCCGTGAATCCGTACTCGTCCCGGAGACGCTCGAAGATCCGCTTCGCCGTATGTTGCTGTTTCCTCGGGCGCGACTTGTCGTCGAAGAGAACCCGGTCGATCACCGGGATGAGCGGATCAAGCTTCGGCCTGGCCGGCGGCTTTGTGCGTACGTAACCCGGCGGCGCGGTGAACTTCATCATCTTGGCGACCGTGCGAGGGTCGATGCCAAACCGGCGCGCCGCCGCGCGATGGCTCAACCCCTCGATCTGAACCGCGTAGCGAACGCGCCCATAAAGCTCCACGCCCTTCATCCCCCACCCTCTGCCCACCCAATGCAAAGGGATATCTGCTGCCGGACTTTTGCTCCGGCGCTACCGGAAAATCCGGCCGCTTCAGTGAGGGATTATTGCTCCGGCGCTTACACCCCTCGCAGATCGTTCCGCAAGCCTTGATCTCGCGCATAAAAATCTTGGCGGGCCTCAACATCGCCGAGCGCCGATTGCCGCAGGACGGCGCCGCGCGGATGCGTGTCGCGCGACTTGAGGTGGACATCCGGGTCGCCACCATGCCGACAAATCACGGCGAGGCGGCTGTCATCCGGCTTCTGCCGCGGGATCGCGGATTACTGGAGATTGGCAAGCTTGGCCTAACGACAACTGACGAACGGAAGTTGCGCCGCGCGCTCGACCTGCCTCACGGCATGGTTGTCGTCACCGGACCGACCGGGAGCGGCAAAACGACGACCCTAGCGACCATGTTGTCGGCGCTGAACAGGCCATTTCGTAAAATCCTGACGATTGAGGATCCGATTGAATACGAAATCCCGGGGATAAACCAGTCTCAGGTCAAACCCGAGATCGGTCTGACATTCGCCACGGCCATGCGTGCGTTCGTGCGCCTTGACCCCGACGTCATCATGGTCGGCGAAGTGCGTGACGCCGAGACCGCGAATATTGCGATCCACGCCGCGTTGACGGGCCATCTCGTGCTTACAACGCTGCATACTGACACCGCGCTGGCAGCCGTCCCGCGGCTGATCGATCTTGGCGTCGAAGGCTTCCTGCTCAAATCGACGTTGCGTTCAGTGTTCGCGCAGCGGCTGGTGCGGCTGCTCTGCGATCGCTGCAAGGCGCAGCGTCAACTCGCCGCCGCCGACCTGGCTGCGGACCCGCGTTTTGAATTGTGCGGGCTTGCCGCAGGTGACGTCATCTCCGAGCCAAAGGGTTGCGAGCGATGCGGCGGGGTCGGGTATCGCGGCCGGGTCGGCGTGTTCGAGTTGTTGGAGATCACCAACGAGGTGCGGGATCTCATCGGCTCCGACGCGGGCTCCGACGTGCTGAACGAGGCTGCTGCGCGGGCCGACATGACGCCGATGGTGGCCGACGCCATGGCGAAGTGCCGGGCCGGGGTCACGTCGATCTCGGAAGTCCTGCGCGTCGTGATGGTGCGGTAAGCCGATGCCGACATTCCGCTATCGCGCTTTGACTGCCGCAGGCGACGTCGTCAGTGGGGATCTCGATGCGCCAAACGCGTCGGAAGTGACCCAACGGATCGCGTATCTCGGCCTGATTCCGATCGAGGCCGTCACTGAGCGGACCGCGGCGCGCGGCAAGCGCAAGGTCGATGTCCTTGCGCCGTTCTCCCGCCCCCGCGCCGAAGATTTGACGATCTTCACAGGCGATCTCGCCCTCCTACTGCGCACTGGCGCGCGCATCAACGATGCGTTGGAGTTGCTCGCGACGGATCCGGACGCGGGGCGCATGAGGCCGACGCTCGCCGCGCTGACCGGGTCAATCCTATCGGGAGAAAGTTTCGGCGAGGCGTTGGCTGCTCACCCGGATGTCTTCCCGCCTGTTTACGTCGCATTGGCGCGCGTCGGCGAGGCGTCGGGCACGCTTGTTTCGATCCTCGAGGCTCTGAGCGGGGAACGTCAGCGCGCAGAGGCCCTTCGTCGCCGGCTCAGCGACGCGCTCCGCTATCCCGCCTTTCTCCTGCTCGCGTCGGGCGGGGTGATGCTCTTCTTCCTGGGCATTGTGCTGCCGCAATTCGCCAATGTGTTCCGCGACTTCAACGCCAAACTGGATCCGGTCCTCACGACATTCCTTGGCCTTTCAGACTTTCTCCGCGGCAACGCCCAAGCGCTCGCGGCGGGGGCTCTGGTTCTGATCGTCGCGATCTGGCTGTTGTCGCGCCGCCGTGTGGTGCGGAACCGGTTCGTTTGGCATGTTTCACGACTGCCGGTGATCCGCCCGGCGATGGAATATCATCGCGCTGGGCTGTTCTGCCGCAATCTCGGGCTGCTGCTTTCGAGCGGAGTCACGCTCACTGCGAGCCTGCGTATCCTAGCCGACATCATGGCTACGACCGGCGGAATCGGACAATGGTCCGATCTCGTCGATCGGGTGCGTCGCGGCGGCAAGCTCTCCGACGCCTTAACCACGACCAAGGCGCTGCCGCCGATGGCGGTCAGGACGCTACGTCTGGGTGAGGATTCGGGACAATTGCCCATGCTGGCCGGGCGCGTCGCCGATTTCTACGAGGCCAAGCTTCAGCGAAGCATGGATCGAATGATGGGAGTCGTCGGCCCGCTCGCCATCATTTTTATCAGCACAATCGTCGGCGGGCTCATCGTTTCCGTGATGACCGCGCTTCTGTCCGTCAATGAGGTCATCAACTGATGCGCTCAAGCCCAGACCGCGAGCCCAACCGACTAAGAATGAATGCGCCTCGCGTCAGCTGGCGTTTGGCGTTCGTCGCCTTGACGTTTCCGATCCTGAGTTCCTGCGGCACATCGTATCTGGAGCAAAGCAAAGACCAGCCGCCCGACGCCACGGATGTCGTCCGATCGACCGACTTGCAGCCGCGTTTCGTCAAGCCCACCAGCGGAGGCGAACCATCGGCGCCGCAGCCACGCGGCTTTTCCTTTTTTGGCTCGGGCTCGCAAGCTCCAGAACCGGTTCGGGCGGCGGACGGCGTTCAGCCGGACGTCGAGGGCGGGGACGGCTTTACGCTCAATTTTGACAACAGCCCGGTGTCCAACGTCGCCAAGGCCGTCCTCGGCGACATTCTGGGCGTTCCCTACACCATCGATTCGCGCGCACAAGGCACGATAACCCTCTCCTCGGGGCGTCCGATCGCCAAGAAGGACATGCTGTTCGTGCTCGAAGACGCATTACGGGCGAACAACCTTCTCATGGTGCGCGAAGGCGCAGGGTATCGGATCGTCCCCACGAATGACGGAACCGTCGGACCCATCGATCGAAGCGTCGGCTCGAACTCCGCGGATCCGGGTTACGGCCTGACCGTTATGCCGCTGCGATACGTTTCGGGCGAGACGCTGTCACGACTGCTCGAAGGCTTTGCCGCCCGTCCTGGCGCCATTCGAACCGACCCGTCGGGTAGACTCCTTCTTATTGTAGGCACCGGTTCCGAGCGTCAGTCGGCATTGGACACCGTCCGAAGTTTCGACGTCGACTGGATGCGCGGGCAGTCGGTTGGAATGTATCCGGTTCGAAACAGCGACCCCCAGCCCATCGTCACAGAACTCGAGAAGATAATGGACTCGGGTGAATCCGGGCTCGGCCACGGCTTGGTGAAATTTCAGCCGGTCTCGAGCAGCAACGCGATCCTGGTGGTCGCCGCCAAGCCGGAGTTCCTCAGAACGGCTGCGAGGTGGATCGCTCGATTGGATTCGCCGAACATCGCTAGCGCTGGCGTCGAGGTTTATAAAGTGCGCTACGGCGACGCCAAACAGATCGCCCAGACGCTGAACGACATTTTTCTGCGCGGCGCGGGGACGTCGGCGGACTCCGCGACAAATCAGATCGCCCCCGGTTCAGGCGCGAGCGCGCTCACGACGACCGAGCGGCTCACAGGCGGCAAGCCGATCGGAAGTTCTGACTCGAACGGCTCCGGCGCCGCCGGGCCGAGCGCCAACGGGCAGAACCCTGGGACCGCTCCGTTCGGCGGACTTCCCACTGCGGCGGCTTTCGGCAACGCATTCGCCGAGGGCGGCGGCCAGGGTGGCGCGGTGCTGCCCGGGGTCAGGATCACCGCTGACACGTCCAACAACAGCGTCGTTATCTACGCCAATGCGGGAGACTATCGCATTATCGAGAGAACGCTGAACCAGCTCGACCGGCCGAGACTGCAAGTCGCAATCGAGGTTACGATCGCCGAAGTGACCTTGAACCAACAGCTCGATTACGGCGTGCAGTTCTTCCTCTCCAATGGCGCTATTTCCAACACGCTCACTGGGCAGATTCCGACCGTCGCGAACAATATCGTGGCGAACCCCACCGGCCCGGGTTTGGCGGGGGGCCTCAATTTGGTTCTTGGCAACCAGTTGGCTCCGCGTGTTGTCATCAATGCGCTGCATCAGCTGACCGACGTCAAGATCTTATCGAACCCCTCGCTCGTCGTCGTCGACAACGGCGAAGCGACGCTCGAGGTCGGCGATCAGGTCCCGATCTCGACCGGCAGCGCAACGGTCCTCAGCGCCAACAACGCGGTCGTCAACACGGTCGACTACAAGAATACGGGCATCATCCTACACGTGCAGCCGCGTGTGAACTCGAACGGCGCGGTCTTGCTCTCCATAGACCAGGAGATCAGCAGCGTGCCGCAGAACAGCACGAGTCTCACTCCAACCATTTCCCAGCGCAAAGTCCAAAGCAAGATCTCGGTCGTAAGCGGACAGACCGTGCTGCTCGCCGGATTAATCAGCGACCAGCAGGAAAAAATGCGCCAGGGCGTACCGATTCTCAACCAGATTCCCTATGTCGGCGGGGCGTTCGGCACGACCGGAACGTCGCAAGTGCGCACCGAACTTATCATCTTCATACAGCCGCAAATCATACGGGACGGAGAGGACGCGTCGAAGATCGCAGAAGAGCTTCGCTCCAAGATGCGCGGCGGAAAGGTGCAGGCGCTCACTCTGCCGGGGATGCTGAACGTCAACACGCGAGCGTTGCAGTGACGGACGAGAAGCCGATTGAGACGCGCGCGCAAACGCCGAAGGCGGACCTTGCCGAGGCTTCGCTTATCGGCGTCGTCGGGGTCGGCGCAGTCGCGGCAAGCTTTGCCGCCGCGCCCGGTTGGACTGGCGCCGCCGGCGCGGGGCTAGCCGTCCTCGCCCTGGCGATTGCGGTCATCGACCGTCGCTCATTGATCATCCCCGACCCATTGAACGCCCTGGCTCTCATTTTTGGAATACTCGTGCTTGGCCTCAAGAGCGAAGCGTTGGAAGCGATTGCGAATGCGCTCGTGCGCGCGGCCGTCATGTTTGGCGTTTTTTTCGCCTTTCGCGCCGGTTACCGGGAATTGCGCGGCCGCGAGGGAATAGGGCTCGGCGACGTCAAGTTGGCGGCCGTCGCGGGCGTCTGGCTCAACTGGATCGATTTGCCAATCGCAGTCGACATCGCGGCGCTTTCCGCGCTTGCTTCGGTGTTGATTGGCCGCGTAGTGGGGAAGGAATGGAGCTGGACGGAAAAGTTGCCCTTTGGCCTTTTCTTCGCGCCCGCGATCTGGATTTGTTGGCTTTTGGCTGTGTGGCGCGGCGTTTGACCTCAGTCTCGAGGCGCGAAGGCGATCCGATCCCTCCGGCTGGCGATCGGCGCCCAGTCAAACGCCCGCTGTTGAGCTTCGGCGATCTGGTTCAGTGTCAGCTTCTGCGCAACAGCATCGCGAACCCGCCGCCAATAATCTCGCTCTTTTTCGCCCGCTCGCGACGCAGCAAGATTGAGCCAGACCTCAGCTTGAACCCAGTCCTGAGGCACACCGAACCCCTTGTCAAAGAGGAGACCGAGCAGGAATTGCGCCGTCGGCTCGCCCTGTTGGGCGGCTTGGTTCAGCCAACTCGCAGCAAGCGCGTAGTCGCGCGGAACGCCGAGACCGTCCTGATACATGTAACCGATATAGGTCTGCGCGACTGCAACTCCCGATTCCGCTTCGGGCGACAACAGTTGCGCCGCCCTCGTGTAATCATGACGCGCAAATGCCCGTTCCCCCGCGCTTAGCGGGTTTGCGACGGCGGGGGAAAGATGGGTGATGCAAGCGCCCAGCACAAAGAGCGAGACCCCATGCATGGAGGGGCGCCAAACTCGTCCGCACAGTCTCTCGACACGTTCGCAGATTCGCGTAGCCAGGATCAAAAGTAGCGTCCCCCGCGCTGGCAAGCAACGATGCGCCGCTCTCGTCGCTTTGACGATAGAACGAATCTAGGGGCGTTTCACACTTGCGTCAAACGGGAAGCTGCCCAATGAGAGCGGAACAGGCACGAAAGAATGAAGACCGATCCTGAAACCTTTCAATCCGCAGTCCGTATCCATCAAGCTTGATAAACGGCTAGCAGGCGAGGACAATCCATGAACATTTCGAAGCATCTTTTTAGAGCGTCCGTGGCCAGCTCTCTGGCCATGGGCGTTTGGGCAATTTCGATGGCCGGCGCCAACGCCGCGAATGTCGTTTTCTTTCCCAACGCTGATATCAGCACAATGCCGTATGTGATCAGCTTGGATGGCGGCGCAACATTCACGTTCACCGATATCAACGATGTGGCAGATACCTACATCGACGCGGTGGCCACCGGCGGCAACGCGCTGGTGGATTCGTTTATCGGCTATCCGATTCCTTTCCAGCAGGACATCCTTGTCAGCGACGCTGATAGTTTCTCCGCGTTTTCCTCCCCGACTGGGATCCAATATTCTAATGGCTTGGTGAGCGTTGGTCTCGAGTTTCAGCTTTCGGATGGCGTCCACTTCGGCTACGCAACTGTATTCGGACCCGAAGTGGTTCAATATGGCTACAATTCGACGCCGGGCGCGGGGATTGGAACAGGCGCCGCCGCGCCGGAACCCGCGACATGGGTCATGCTGATCATAGGTTTGGGATCGCTGGGAGCGCTGGCTCGTTTTGGTAACAAAAGGGCTTCACGCATCGCGTTGCTGAAGCAAGCCGCAGCAGGGTAGGCGCGTTGGTGAGATGCGGGCGCCAAGCTCGCTCGCCGACGGGATTTTGCCGTGAGTTCCGAGGCACTCCGTCAATGGTCGTTTGTGACCTCCTGGGCGATGGGATGCCGACTGCACACCGTACCATTTGGATTAGGTTCGGCACCCAGTCCCGGTGGACGTGACCATAGGCACGAACCCTCTTGCGCGCCTATCATGATCACTTTTACTCTAATGTTGGTTAACTAAGGCTATTCACCACCCGTAAATCATTGATATTATATTGGTGCCCCTAGCCGGAATCGAACCAGCACTCCTTGCGGAATCCGATTTTGAGTCGGACGCGTCTACCAGTTCCGCCATAGGGGCCCGCGCCACGGCGGACGGCGCCGATATAGAACGCGCGGCGCTTTAGGGTCAATGCGTTCAAGCTTCGCGATAAACCCGGTGCGTGGACGGCGGCGCCGCAAGCGCGTAAAACGCCGCTGCGCTGCGAAGGGCCTCTATGTTCAATTCGTTCTACCCCAAAGTCCGGGCGCTCGCCGAGGGTCCCTACGCCGAGCGCGCGCTTGCCGCGGTCGCCTTCGCGGAGAGTTCGTTCTTTCCCATGCCGCCCGACGTGTTGCTCGCCCCGATGGCGCTCGCCAATCCGCAGCGCGCCTGGCGCTACGCCCTCATCGCGACCCTCGCCTCAGTGATTGGCGGCATGCTCGGCTACGCCATCGGCGCCCTGCTTTACAATACGGTCGGGCAGTGGCTCATCAACCTCTACGGCTATGGGGCGAAGATCGACGCGCTGAAGCAGACCTACGCCCAATGGGGCTGGCTGGTGATCCTCGTTAAGGGCGTAACCCCGATCCCCTATAAGCTGGTCACAATCACGAGCGGTCTGCTCGGCTATAATTTTCCTCTGTTCGTCGCCTTGTCGGTCGTAACGCGGGGGCTGAGATTCTTTCTCGTCGCCGGCGCCCTGCACTGGTTCGGCGAACCCTTGCGCCATGCGATGGAACGCAATTTCGCCGCAGTTCTGGGCGCATTCGTCGCCATGGTCGTCGCCGGCTTTGTGATCGCGATCAAGGTGTTCTAATGACGCTTGCCGAGACCACGCTGCCGCCCTCGCAAGAGACCCGGGCGGTTTTGATCGCCGCCGCATCGATCGCCATTCTCGCCGCGGTCTGGATCCTTCAGGGGATGGGCTACGCGCCCTGCGAGCTCTGCCTCACCCAGCGCTACGCGTTCTACGCCGCCATTCCGCTGGCGCTTTTGACCGCGTTTCTCGCCGGCCGCTCGGCGCACGGCCCGGCGCGCGTCGGCTTCGCGCTTCTCGCTTTGGTTTTCGTCGCCAGCGCCGTGCTCGCCGCGTATCATGCCGGGGTCGAGTATCATTGGTGGCAGGGACCGACCGCCTGCACGGGCGGCGTCGGCTCCCTCGACGTCAACGACCTTGTGAAGTCGCTGGATTCCGTGAAGGTCGTGCGCTGCGACGAAGTCCAGCTGCGCATCGCCGGACTGTCGCTTGCCGGCTGGAATGTTTTGGCCAGCGCTGCGCTGGCGGTCTACGCAGCCCTCGCAGCGAGGCTTTAGAGGGCTCCCACCGAGTAGACACGGACACCCGAAGGACCACTGGCTCAAGCCCCGCGCGAGGGGCGCGCATCAGCCTAACGGCAATTTTAGTTCCGCGGCTCAAGAATTTCAAAGAGTTACGACCCCTTTTAGTTCCGCCCCGCAAATTGGTACTGCCTGACCTCATCCCAAAATAGCAAATCTATAATGTTAATTATGATCGCCGTCCGAAAAACCGGCCGCGTTCCAGCGTGACGAACCTTGACAGCGATGCACGACCACTCAGCGCAAAATCTCGACCATCAACACCCAGGCGCTGAGCACGACGGCGATGATGCCGAGAATGTCGCCGGCGGCGATCCAATAAAGGCCGGCTCGAGCGCCCTCGAACACAAGCGCGCCGCCGATGGCGAACGGCAGACTGAAACCCATGGTGCTGACGGCCCGCATGGTTCGCTCCCAAGCGTCCTTCCGGACGCTCCAGGCGCGCGCATGGAATACAATCGGGGCGACGACCATGACGAGGCCAATGAGAACGATCTCGGCGCCCAGCAGCATCGGCGCCTGCTCGGGGATGAGCACGAGGCTTGTCACGGTGATCGCGCCAACGGGACCGATCAGCGCCTCGCCAGCGCGAGTCGGCAATGGGCGTACGAGGGAATTCGCGGCAGATTGATCGAGATCGCGACCACGACAAGACCGGTCAGCGTCGCCAGCGCGGCGAGTTCAACCGAGAAGAACGTGGCCCAGTCGGGCGTGAGCGGCATTGGCGAAACTCACGCCCCGATCTAGCGCATGTTCCCGGTGTGCCCGAGCGAATAGCGCCCGGGCTGTGGCCAGACGGTGAGCCCGTGGGGCATGCCCCCGACGGGAATCGACTTCACCGAGCCGTCGTCGGTGTTGAAGGCATAGATGGCGCCGTCATAGCGGCCGGATAGCCACAGCCATTTGCCGTCGGCAGAGAGGTTGCCCATGTCCGGGCTGCCCCCGCCCGGAACGGTCCAGGTGGCGACCACCTTGCGGCTCGCGAAGTCGATCACCGAGACGCTTCCGGGGCCTTTTCGGGCGCCGCCGAGGCTGTGGGTGCCGCGATTGGTGACATAGAGCTTCGTCCCGTCGCGGCTCGGATAGAGACCATGCGCGCCGACGCCGGTCTTGATGAAATCGAGCTGCCCGAACGAATCGCCGTCGATCACCATGACGCCGTCGCCGATGAGGTCGGCGATGAAGAAGATCTTGCCGTCCGGCGCCACGCGGATGTCCTGCGGCATGTGGCCGGGCGTCAACGGCAGCGTTTCGACCAGCGTGTGATGGACGAGATCGATCTTGGCGAGAGAATCGTTGAACTCGCAGGTGAAGATCGCGTAACTGCCGTCGGGCGAAAAATCGGCGTGGTTGATCCCGGCGCATTGCGGCGTCGCAATGTAGCCCTGCAGCGCCATCGTATGGGGATCGCGGAACTCGAGCCGCCGCATCGCCTCGGCGACGATGATCGCCGATTTGCCGTCGGGCGTGAAATAAATGTTGTAGGAGTCCGGCACGTCGATCACTTTGCCGACCTTGCCTGTCCTCGGATCAATCGGCGCGACGCCGCCGTGGCCGCCGCGCGCGCTCACGTCCGCCGAAATCCACAGCGTCTGCAGATCCCAGGACGGAACGATGTGCTCCGGGCTCGGCATGGCAACCAGGCTGTCGATCACCTTAAACGTGTCCGGATCGATGACGTCGACCTTGCCGGTCACAAGGTTGGGCGAATAGACCCGCGACGGCTGCCCCGCGACGGCAGGACTGAACATGCCGACCCCGGCGCCGGCATAGACATTGTGCGGATCGACCGGCGCCGGCATCGACAGGTTTGCTGGCGGCATAGCGATCGGCCGCTCGGGACCGAGCTGATAGGCGGCAAGCGCGATGAAGTCGGCCGCGGTGCGGCCTTGCTCAAGGACGCTGGTGCAGACGTAGGCGCAGGCGGAGCCTTCGACGCACGCGTTCGGAATGGTGAAGGACTGCGCGCTGCGCAGTTCGAAACCGGCTCCGATTGCGATCGCCATCGCCGCGGCGATGACGAGGCCGTTGCGAACAGCCATCCCCTGCCCTTCTCCATCGAGTCCGCCGGTCGACAATTGATTCGGCGCAACTTCGAAAAGCGGAACCTGCAATCGCAACAATGACTGTTCGATGAACGGCAAGACCGGAAGCGCCGATGCGGGCCCTGATGACATCGACGCGCCCGAATGAATTGCCGTCGATCCCATGACGCCGTCGCCTATAAGGTCAGCGATGAAGACGATTTTGCCACCGGCGCCTATTTCGGGGGCCGTGCGGGTGTCTCGCCCTTGAGGCGAACCGTGATGATTTTCTGATTGTCTCCAGTTCGCTCGACCATTGCGATGCCGGACGCTTCGACCAGATTGGAGAGGCGCGGAAAGCCATAGTTGCGCGGGTCGAAGTCGGGAGACTGTTTCGCCAGATGCGCGCCAACGCGGCCGAGATTGGCGCGGCCGTCCTCGTCGGCCGTGGCCGTCACGGCCTTGGCGAGCATATCGAGCGCCACGCGATCCAGAGCCGCCTTGGCTGGCGCGGGTTTGGCCGCCGCCGCCTTTGGCGCGGCGGGGGCTTCCGCTTCCTTCTGTTCGCCGGGCGCGTTGAGCACGTCGAAATAAACGAACTTGTCGCAAGCGGTGATGAAGGGGCGGGGCGTCTTGCGTTCGCCAAAACCATAGACGGTCACGCCCTGCTCACGGATGCGGGCGGCGAGGCGAGCAAAGTCGCTGTCGCTCGAGACGATGCAAAAGCCGGAGAAGCGGCCGGTATAGAGCAGGTCCATGGCGTCGATGATCATTGCGCCATCGGTCGCGTTCTTGCCGGTCGTGTAGGCGAACTGCTGGACCGGCTGAATTGAATGTTCGAGCAGGCATTCCTTCCAGCCCTTCAGATTGGGGCCGGTCCAGTCGCCATAGATGCGCTTGACGCTCGCCACGCCATAATTGGCGATCTCGGCCATGAGGCCGACAACGATCTTAGGCGAGGCGTTGTCGCCATCGATCAACAGCGCCAGTGTTCCAGAATTATCGCTCGCCATTGCCATCGCCTCTTTTTCTGTTCGCAATCCAGTGGATTTCGCCCTTCACGCGCCGCCCCTTCGGCGGCCCACGATGGCGCTCGGAGGCCGCATCGCTTATGTGAAGGCCATGACCCAGCCCCATCGCCCGGTCGGCCCCGGCGACCACGTTTTTCTCATCGACGGCTCGTCGTTTGTCTTCCGCGCCTATTATCAATCGATCAAGCAGCCCCAGCAATACAACTACCGTGTCGACCGCCTGCCCATCGGCGGGATCCGGCTGTTCGCCACCAAAGTGCTGCAGTTCATTCGCGACGGAGCGGGCGGCCACAAGCCGACCCATCTCGCGATGATCTTCGACAAGACGGAGAATTCCTTCCGGAGAGACATCTACCCGGCCTACAAGGCGCACCGGAAAGATCCTCCCGAGGAACTCAAGCCACAATTTCCCCTGATGCGCGCGACCGTCTCGGCCTTCGGCATGGTCCCGATCGAGCAGAGTCGCTACGAGGCCGACGACATCATCGCCACCTACGCGCGCCAAGCGCGCCAGGCCGGCGCCGACGTGCTCATCGTCTCGGCCGACAAGGATCTCATGCAGCTCGTCGAGCCGGGTGTGTCGATGTACGACCCCGCTTCCGGCCAAGCCGGGGTTGCAGGCTCTCGCGAGGAGCGGCGATTCGGTCCGGACGAGGTCAAGGAATATTTCGGCGTCGGCCCGGACAGGGTGGTGGACGTCCAGGCGCTCGCTGGCGATTCAACCGACAATGTGCCGGGCGCGCCCGGCATCGGGCTCAAGACCGCAGCCCAGCTCATCACCGAATACGGCGACCTCGAGACGCTGCTCGCGCGCGCGGGCGAGATCAAACAGCCCAAGCGCCGCGAAGCGCTGACCAATCCAGACACTGTCAAGCTTATCCGGGTGTCGAAAGAGCTCGTCACTTTGGACCGCGACGTGCCGGTCGAGACGCCGCTCGAGATCCTCGCGACGCCGGAGCTCGATGGCAAGCGGCTGATCTCGTTTTTCAAGGCGATGGAGCTTACGACTCTGACCCGCCGCGTCGCTGAGATCTGCGGCGTCGACATGGGATCGATCGAGCCGGACCCGCGCTTCGTCGGACCCGCCGCGTGGCCGGGCGGGAAGGGCGTGGCGCTGTTGGAACGAGAAGGAGAAGCGCCGGCGGAAGGCGCCTCTCCGAGTGCGGCGGTTCCTGCTCCCGCGCCGCGCGAGCCGAAGGCTGCGTCGCAGGGAACTGCGCCCGCTGACCTCGCCGCGGCGCGGGCAAAAGATGCGCGCGCGCCGATCGATCGCACGGCCTACAAGATCGTACGCACAGCAGCCGAGCTCAGCGCATGGATCGCGCGCGCCGAGGATGAGGGCGTCGTCGCCATCGACGCCGAAACGAACTCGGCCGACCCCCTGCAAGGCGAGCTCATCGGCCTCTCGCTGGCGGTCAAGCCAGGAGAGGCCTGTTACATCCCGATCGGACACAAGACGGGAGCCGACGATCTGTTCAACGGCGCCGGCCTTGCGCCCAACCAGATCGCGGAAGTGGAAGCGATCGCGCTCCTGAAGCCGCTACTCGAGTTGCCGGGCGTGCTCAAGGTCGGCCACGACCTCAAGTTCGCCATGCATGTGCTGACGATGCGCGGCATCCGCGTCGCGCCGATCGACGATTCGATGCTGCTCTCGTACACGCTCGACGCGGGCGCGACTGGCGACGACCACAGCATCGATACGCTCTCCCAACGCTTTCTCGGCCATAAGCCCATTCCGCTTGGCGAAGTCGCCGGCTCGGGCCGCAATTTCCTTGGGCTCGCCCGCGCGCCGATCGAGAAGGCCTGCGAATACGGAGCGGAGAAAGCGGACATCGCCTTGCGTCTGCGGCGTGTGTTGCAGCCGCGCATCGTGGCCGAGCGGATGACCACGGTCTACGAGCGGCTCGAGCGTCCTCTCATCGAGGTTTTGGCGCGCATGGAGCGGCGCGGGATCGCGATCGACCGCAACATCCTGTCGCGCATGACCGGCGAGTTTGCGCAGCGGATGGCCGGGCTCGAGGCGGAGATCAACGAAATTGTCGGCGCGCCTTTCAATCCCGGCTCGCCGAAACAGCTTGGCGACATTCTGTTCGGACAGATGGGCCTGCCCGGCGGCAAGAAGACCGCGACCGGGGCGTGGTCGACGACCGCGAGCGTGCTCGAAGACCTCGCCGCCGAGGGCCATCAATTGCCCGCGCGCGTGCTTGAGTGGCGACAGATCGCCAAGCTCAAGTCGACCTACACCGACGCGCTGCCGGGCTTCGTCAACCCCTCGACCGGCCGCGTCCACACGGCTTACGCGCTCGCTTCGACCACGACCGGACGCCTGTCGTCGTCTGAACCCAACTTACAGAACATTCCGATCCGCACCGAGGAGGGGCGCAAGATCCGGCGCGCCTTCATCGCGCCTGAAGGGCGTAAGCTCATCTCGGCCGACTATAGCCAGATCGAGCTGAGACTCCTCGCGCATCTGGCCGACATTCCGGCGCTCAAGCGCGCCTTTGCCGACGAACTCGACATTCACGCGATGACCGCCTCGGAAATGTTCGGCGTGCCGATCGAGGGCATGCCGAGCGAAGTCCGACGTCGCGCGAAGGCGATCAATTTCGGCATCATTTATGGCATTTCGGCTTTTGGCCTCGCCAACCAGCTCAGCATCGCCCGCAACGAGGCCGGCGACTACATCAAGAAATATTTCGAGCGCTTCCCGGGCATTCGCGACTACATGGAAGCGACCAAGAAGGTCGCGCGCGCCAACGGCTATGTGACGACGCTTTTCGGCCGCAAGTGCCACTATCCACGCATCAACGCCTCCAACCCTTCGGAGCGCGCCTTCAACGAGCGCGCCGCCATCAATGCGCCCCTGCAGGGTACGGCCGCCGACATCATCCGCCGCGCGATGGTCCGTATGGACGACGCGCTTACGAAAGCCGGCTTGAGCGCGCAGATGCTGCTCACGGTCCATGACGAACTGGTGTTCGAGACGGCGGACGAGGAAGTCGAGGCGACCTTGCCTGTCGTCGCCAAGGTGATGGTCGACGCGCCGGAGCCGGCGGTCCGGTTGCATGTGCCGCTCAGGGTTGACGCGCGCGCGGCGCAGAACTGGGAAGAGGCGCATTAGCCCTCCGGGTTCAATTGGCGTCTCCCCTCTCCCGCGGGGAGAGGGGTCGTAGGTGAGGGCTCGCTGTCAGCACGAAGACCCTCATCCGACCGGCGATAGCCGGTCGGGGAGGACGGGCGTCCTTTCGGACGCGCCTATGGCCGGCGACCTTCTCCCGGGGGCAGAAGGGGCGCGCCGTTGACCTCTATCGCTGATCGTTATCGCGCGCTCGTCTCCGAGCGCAGCTTCGAATTCGACGCCGCTCAGGCGAAGCTTGTCGGCGAGCTCGACGCGCTTGCGGTCGAACTGAAAGGCTACAAAGCGGAGGGAAAGCCGAGCGGCCTCTCAAGGCTCTTTGGCGCGAAGTCGGCTGAGCCGCCGCGCGGTCTTTACATCCACGGGCCCGTTGGCCGCGGCAAGACGATGCTGATGGATATGTTTTTCGACGCGGCCGAGGGGCCGACCAAGCGGCGCGCGCATTTTCACGCTTTCATGGCCGATGTGCATGCACGCCTCAATCAATGGCGTCAGGCGCGCAAGCGCGGCGAGGTCACGGGCGAAGACCCGATCGCGCCGGTCGCAGCCGATCTGGCGCGTGAAGCCTCGCTTCTTTGCTTCGACGAGTTTTCGGTGCGCGACATTGCGGACGCGATGATTTTGAGCCGGCTGTTCACAGCCCTCTTCGCCGCCGGCGTCGTGGTGGTCGCGACCTCGAATGTTGCGCCCGACGACCTCTACAAGGACGGGCTCAATCGCGCGCTGTTCTTGCCGTTCATCGCGCTCATAAAAGAGCGGCTAGAAAAGATTGAGCTCAACGCTCGCACCGACTACCGGCTCGAGAAGCTTCAGCGCGCGCCGGTCTACTATACCCCGCTCGGGCCAAAAGCAGATGCCGCGCTCGACGCGGCGTTCCTGACTCTGACCGGCCACGAGCGCGGCGAGCCGGCCCACATCGACCTGCTCGGCCGCCATCTCGACGTGCCGCAGGCGATCGATGGCGTCGCGCGTTTCGATTTCGATGCGCTTTGCCGGCGCCCGCTCGGCGCGGCTGATTATCTCAAGCTCGCGCAACGCTTTCACACCCTTGTGCTCGACCGCATCCCCGTGATCGACGCCGGCGAGCGGAACGAGGCGAAGCGCTTCATCATCCTGATCGATGCGCTCTACGACATGCGCGTCAAGCTGATCGCATCGGCGGCGGGGGAACCGGAGGCGCTCTATTCGGGCGCCGAAGGCGCGGAGGCGTTCGAATTCGGGCGCGCCGCCTCCCGTCTGCATGAGATGCGCTCGACCGAGTATCTCGCGCTGCCGCATGGTCGCGAGGGGGGCGCGCAGGCCGGCGATCTCGGCGGCATCGCGGAGACTTGACACTCACACGAAACAGAAAGCGCGTGAGGAAAGCGTCATGGCCGACGAGCCTTACGCGCGGGATCGTTTCGGTTCGCATTTCGCTCAACCGAGCCGCGGGTAGCCCTTAGCCGCTGCGTCGCGCTCAAGCGCGATCACGCGATCATAATCGGTTCGCGCAACGACGCGAGCGCCGATGAGACCGAGCGCAACACGTGTGTCGGCGAGGTCCGGAGCGGCCAGCACTGCGAACAACGCCTCGCGGATCGCCTCGATCGTGCGCGCCGGAAGGCCGGCCGACGCGATGAACGGCAAGCAAGGCGAGAGCGGGCTCTCGGCGACGATGGCGACGCGCTTGATCAGTTCGGGACGGCCGCGTCGCAGCAGCGCAAAGCTCACGCAATCGATTGAAGCGAGATCTGCGCCGCCCTCGGCGACTGCGGTCACGCTCGCTTCATGCGAGCCCGTGACGGCGATCGAAGCGAAGAAGGGCGCGCCGCCTGCAACCGGCGCAATCGTCGCGCGAAACAAATTCATGCCGGTGTTGCTGTCATGCGCGTTGAGTGCGGCGGCCGTCCCGCGAAACTCATCAAGCGCTCGGCGCGGCGCGTCCACACGGCCAATGATGAAGCTTCGGTGCGAGGCGCCTTCGCAGCCGGGAAATGAATATTCTGGCGCGGCGATCAGCGTGACCGTCTCTTCGAGAGCCGTCACGTAAGGGTAGCCACAAGTCTGGCCGAAGATAAGGTCCGGATGTCGCCAGAGCGCGGCGAGGTCACCGTCTCGGGTAAGCCCCATCGGCGCCTGAACGCCAGCCTCGGCAAGTCGAGTGGCGATCGAGGCCCATAGCGCGTCGTTGGCCGCGGCGGTCCACGGAAAATCGTACATCGGCAAAATTGCGATCGGCGTGTCGACGCTCACGCGGCCCGTTGGTCCCAACCTGGGTGAATCGGGCGGTGGTGGGATGTCAGGAGATACCGTCGCGCCACGTCGAGATAGCTGTTGTAGACAAGGCCGCCTTTGCGCTCGATCAGGGCGGCGCGATTAAGGCGATAGAATTTCGGGATTTGATACCAGGGCAGCCTGCCGCGAAGGTGATGCGCCGCATGCAGGTTGTTGAACAGGAAAAGCGGCCCAAGAATTCGAGCGTTCTCGACAATCGCTGTTCGCTTGCCGACTTCCTGCTCGGCGCGATGCTCGGCGAAGGAGCGAACCACCGCGAGGCTCGCGCCGGGATAGACAAAGCACGCGATATAGACCCAGAACGGCATGCCGCAGGCGCCGAACACCCAGATGAGAAGGACGACGCATTCGAGGAGGTGCCGCGCGACGATCACGCGCGTGTTGCCCTTGCCCCGCCAGACGTCGCGAGCCAGGCCGCGAACGAAACGCGCGATCGTCCATGCCGGACCGAGGATCATGCGCCCGAGAAGCGTCGACTGCGCGGCAACGAGGGCGCGCCCGAGCGGCCCGAGCGCGCGCCACTGTCCGTCCGCCCAGTAATAGCTCTCGGGATCATCGAGCGGATCGGTCAGATTCTCGTCCCGATGATGAGCGAGATGCGTCGAGCGGTAGATCGAATAGGGAAGCCACAGCGATAAGGGCCAACGGCCGATCATTTCGTTGACGCGGCGATTCCGCGTCGGGTGGCCGTGAATTGTTTCGTGCTGCAGGTTCAACTGCCAGGCAATGATCCAAGCGCCGAGCGGCGTCAGAACCCACCACGGCAGATCACGATAGAAAAACGTAGTCAGCAACCACAGCCCGTAAATGGCGAAAGCAAGTAGGGCGGTCGGCCATTCGAGGCCGCGCCTGAGCGGTTTAAGCTCCACCAGTTCCACGAGCAGCGGCCCCTCAACCGACGCGCAGCGAATCACTTGCCTGAAGTGATGATAGCTTAAACGCCGGGTACACGAGTGTTTTCATTATTGTATACTAAATTAATAGACTTTATTTCGTCAAGCCGCTGTAGTGCGCCTTCGTGCGATCAGGCTGCTGAGTTCTCCTAGGCCCGCCGGAGAGGATCGGATCGATCACCCAAACGGATCCCCACCCGACAAGTCGGGCTTGAAACCGCCACCCCGCCTGCGAAATTCTTGACCGACCGGAGCTTGATAAAAACCAAATCATGTGGTATACGTTTCTACGTGGCCGGATTAGGCGCAGCTCATCCGTAGGGGAGAAAAACGCGATGCGCGTCGGACAGGCCGCCGCGGGTGGAAGACAGGAAGAAATTTTTAGTAACTGCCCAGGGGGGTGAGTCGGATTTGTCACGGTGGGCAGGGATTTTTGGATTGTGTGGATTGGGGAGGAGTCAGGTTGGGCGGAATGTGATTGCCTTGGGGGATGATTCTGCCCTCCGAGGTCGCAGCCCTGATCGCGTCGCTCCAGCGGGAACTGGAAGTGTTGCGGGCTGAGAATGCGGAGCTTCGGCGCCGGCTGGGCCTTGACAGTTCGACGAGTTCGAAGCCGCCTTCGAGCGATGGTCTGCGGAAGAAGCCTTTGAGCCTTCGCGAGCCTTCGGGCCGGCCGAGCGGGGGCCAGAAAGGCCACAAGGGCGAGACCCTGCGCCAGAGGGCCAAACCCGACCGGATCGTGACGCACGCGGCGGCGGCTTGCCGTCATTGCGGCTCGGCCCTCAGCCTTGGCGAGGCGCGAGGCCTCGAGCGGCGCCAGGTGTTCGATCTGCCGGAGCGGCTGATCGAGGTCACCGAGCATCGGGGCCTGGTTTATGCCTGCGCCGGCTGCGGCGGAGCGACCCGGGCGGCTTTTCCCGAAGGGGTGAGGAGACCCGTCCAATATGGCGGGCGCGTCCGCGCCGCCGCCGTCTATCTCCACGCGCAGCATTTGATTCCCGAGGCCCGCGCGGCCGAGGCGCTTGCCGACCTGATTGGCGCGGAAAGCCTTTGTGCGGCGAGCGTGGCGGAATGGACGCGGCGGGAAGCGGGGGCGTTGGCGCCCGTCACGAAGCGGATCGGCGCGCTCGTGTGCGCCGCGCGCGTGCGCTGCCTCGACGAGACCGGCCTGCGCATCGGCGGCAAAACGCAGTGGCTGCATACCGTCGCCACCGAAACCCTCACGCTCTACCGCGCTGGCGCCAAGCGCGGCGCGATGCCCGAAGGCCTCGAAGGGGGCGTCGTCGTCCACGACGGCTTCAAATCCTACGCCAAGCTCGGGACGGCGGCGCAGCCCCCTGTCCATGCGCTCTGCAACGCCCATCACTTGCGCGAACTCAAGGCGCTCATCCAGTTCGACAAGGAGCCTTGGGCCGGAGCCATGAACGATTGTCTCCGCGACGCCTGCAAGACGGTCGCAGAAGCCCGCGCAAACGGCAAAACCGCGCTCTCCCCTGCGGTGCTCGAAGCCTTCCACGCCCGCTACTGGGAGGCCCTGCGCCAAGGCCTCGCCTGGCATCGCAGCCTTCCCCGCCTCGAAAAAGGGGGCGCCAAAAGCGGCCGCACGAAACGCAGGGCCGGAGACAATCTGCTGCTTCGCCTGCATAGATTCAAAGACGACGTACTGCGCTTCCTCGTGGACTTCGAGGTTCCCTTCACCAACAATCTGGCCGAACAGGCGCTCCGGATGATGAAGGTGAAAATGAAAATCTCCGGCGGCTTCCGGACCCCCGAGGGCGCTCATGCTTTCGCAGCCCTCCGCTCCGTCATCGCAACCGCACGAAAACAGGGCCTGAACATCCTCAAAGCCCTCGCCGCCAACCCAACAGCCCTCGCCAACGCCATCAGGGCTGTTCAGTTCTCAATGTAAGTGGGGCATTTCGAGGATTAGATTGATATCGAGGGCGGCACGCCAACGTGCGTTGCGGATGTTGGAGCCCCCTTCTGCCCGGATCAGGTTGTAAGCGAACGATCGCAAGCGCGCGACGATGTCGGGGTTCTTTCGGATGCGCGAAGCGTCTTCGGCGAAAGCGGCGTCGCGCACGTAGTGGCTGCCGTTCTCTATGCGCCAATGAGCGCGGATCCATTCGTTCCAGCGCGCGGGCGTTTGGCTGGAAGCCGAGGAAATCCAGAAGACGGTCTCGCATGTTTGCTTGCAAAGTCCGGTCTTGGAGTCGCGCTTGCAGACCGTGCGCTCGAGCCGAAGCACGGTCTTGATGAGGCCGTCCCACGGCGTATGGCGGAACCACGCCTTGGCCGGAAACGCCGCAAGTTCGCGGGTTTCCCAGCGATTGCGACCTGAGGTCTCGCTCTTGGCCGACCCGGTCGGTTTACGGCCCGCCGTTCCCAGCTTGAGCTTGCGGCGTAGGCTCGGTTGGTTGTCCTTGACCTGGGTCAGCAGGTGATTGCCCGACGCGATCACGCGCTCGAATGTTTTTTTTGGGCGTGCTCGGCGTCGAGCGTGAACAGACAGTCTTTCAGCCCCAGCGCCTCGATCAGCTCCGGCGCAGCCGGAATCTCGTTGCTCTTCTCGTCGACCATCAGATGGCCGAGCACGATCTGGTCGGCCTGCCGCAACGCCGACAACATGTGGGTGGCCTTGCGGTCGCTGAATGCGTCGAAACTGCCGCGCAGCGTCTTGCCGTCGACGGCGATGGCGGTCAGGCCGTCCGACGAAGGCGCAGCCTCCATCGAGGACGCATGCTGCCGAAACGCTGCCTCCAACGCGGTCGGATCGACGCCCTGGAGGATCGCCCGCAAACCGGTATAGGAGGGCGAATAGGGCAACCGAAGGCCGAAGGCTTCGTTCAAGCGCTGAAGGTGAATACGAATGAATTCATGCATTTGCCGGTAGGAATTGGCCCCGGCGACCATGCCCAAGATCGAATAGAGCAGGACCGTCGCCAGATCGAACCGCAGGCCTTCCCGCCGTCGGCGGTCCGGGATCGAGCGCAAAATCTTCAGCAGCGACGCCTGCATCTGACAACCTCCGATTCGGGTTGTCGCGTATAAATTCAGACATTTCCGCCCTCGGGAATCCCAAATCGACCCTCAAAGGTTAAAGAACTGAACAGCCCTGCCAACGCCATCTCACCCTGACCCACTCGGCTGGGCAGTTACAATTTTTGTTTGAACGGCTGTAACCCATTGAAAAGTCCTGATTCGAAAAAATAAACGCTAGTAAACGCCAGCTATTTTACTAGCTTTTACTAGCGTTTATTCGCTCTTATTTGCGCTGGCTTGACGGCTTGGCCACCCCAGTTGCGCCGCGCTGTGCCGCCGAAGCCAAGCCCCGCTCGGGGCAGTCAGGCGCCGCGCGAGGCGCCCTTGGCCGTCGCCAGCGCCCCAGGCTCTAGCTCGTAATAGAGGAGCCGCTCGGGATCGACCGGGCCGGGCAACGAGATTTGTCCCTTGGGCGCGCGCTGGAAGCCCATCCGCGCGTAATAGGGCTCATCGCCGACCAGAAGAACGAGCTTCCAGCCTGCGGCCCTGGCCGCGTCGAGCGAGCGGTTGACCAGGGCTTCGCCGATCCCCTGGCTCCGGAACACGGGCTCGACGATCAAGGGCCCGAGCAGCAGGGCCGAGGCTTCCCCGATGACAATTGGCGTCATGGCGGAGGCGCCGACCAGAAGCGTGCCGACGCGGGCGACGAAGCTCAGCGCCGGGTCAGGGTCCGTTGTCTCGCGAATGCGGTAGGCCGTGCGGGCGAACCGGCCGGGGCCAAACACGCGCTCGTTGAGGCGCTCGATCGGCTCGGAATCGCCGTCCGTCGCCGGCTCCAGAATGAGGGGGAGGTCGTGCATCGCCCCCGTTTAGCACGTTAGCGCGAGGCCACGGAACTTGGGTTCGCGCGGTCTGTCAGGCGATCGCAGCGGGGGAGTCGCGCCAAGCGCGCTCGAACGGCAGCCGCCAGGCGTGAGGCGCGATCAACTGATAGATCGACTGCGGCCCCCAGGTGCCCGGCGCATAGACCCTGACCGGCGGCGGATTGTCGAGAATCGGCTGGGAGACTTCCCACAGCCGCTCGATGCCGTCAGCCGTGCAGAACAGCGTATGATCGCCGCGCATGGCGTCAAGGATGAGACGCTCGTAGGCCTCGAGCACGTCGCCGCCATAACTGGTATCGCGGATGGTGAACTGCATGCTCTGCTTGTCAAGTCGCATGCCCGGACCTGGGCGCTTGCCATAGAACGACAGCGACACCCTCGACTGGTCGGCGAGGTCGAACGTCAGGTGATCCGGCCCTTGCGATCCAACGCCGGAATCCCCCGGGAACATGCTCTTCGGGGGCTCGCGGAATGCGATCGAAATGATGCGCTGGCCTTCAGCCATACGCTTGCCAGTCCGCAGGAAGAACGGCACGCCCGCCCAGCGCCAATTGTCGATCAAACATTTGAGAGCGATGAAGGTTTCGGTGTCTGATTCGGGATCGACGCCAGGCTCTTTGCGGTAGCCTATGAATTGACCACGCACGACATGCGACGGGTCGATCGGCAACATCGAGCGGAAAACCTTGTTTTTTTCTTCGCTGATCGGCCCGGGCGCGAGCGAGGTCGGCGGCTCCATCGCCATGAAACCCAAGATCTGGAAGAGATGCGTCACCACCATGTCGCGAAAGGCGCCGGTCTGCTCGTAGAAACCGATCCGGTTGCCGATATCGAGCGTCTCCGGCACGTCGATTTGCACGTGATCGATGAAATTGCGATTCCAGATCGGCTCAAACAGGCCGTTGCCGAAGCGAAAGGCGAGGATGTTCTGCGCCGGCTCCTTGCCGAGGAAATGGTCGATACGGAAGATCTGGTCCTCGGCGAACACCTTGTGCAGCGCGTCGTTGAGCGCAATCGCGCTCTCCATGTCTGTGCCGAACGGCTTTTCCATGATAACGCGCGACCCGCCGGCGAGTTGGGCCTCACTCAGCATCTTGATCGCCGAGAGCGCGGCGTTCGGCGGCACGCTCATATAGTGCATGCGCTGAGCTTCCTCGGCGAAAGACTTTTCCGCCTTGTCGACCGCCTCCTTCAGGGCGCCTGGGCCTGCCGCGATCGGCACGTAGTCGAGCAGCGCTTCGAACGCCGGCCAGGACTCCTTCTTGGGATGATGAGCGTGTTCCTCGAAGACCGCTTCGCGCGCAAGGGCTCGGAAGCCGTCCGCGTCGAGCGCGTCGAGCGATACGCCGATGATCCGGCACTTCGAAATGAAGCCGGCGCTCACCAGGTGAAAGAGGCCAGGCAGCAGCTTCTTGTGAGCGAGATCCCCGGTCGCGCCAAACAGGACGACGATCTGAGGCAATTTGGGGCCGACCCCGACAGGTATTTTCGCCATTGCGTTCTCCCCACCTCGCCCTTGCATTCGGCGCCCGGCCGTAGGCCAGTCTCGCGACAGAAACGCGACAGACCGAAACGTCAGCCCCCAGGCGATGTCACCGCCGCAATCTGAGGCTCGCCCAGCCTTCGAGATCGATGCGCTCGGCGAGGTGAAACCCCTGCGCCCGCCAGGACGCTAGCACGCCTGGGACATCAGCAAGAAGCAGGCCGGAGACGATCGCGTCTCCGTCCGCGCGCGTCACCGCCGCGAGGGAGGGTGCGAGCAGACGCAAGGGTTTCGCCAGGATATTGGCGAACACGACGTCGTAGGGCGCGGCCTCGCACATCGCGCCGTTCTCGACTCCACGTGAGACAATCGCCCGGCACAGGAAGCCCACGCCGTTCAGCCGAGCGTTGGCGTTGGCGACCGCAACCGCCACGGGATCGATGTCGCCGAGCCAGACCTCGCGGCGCAGGACCTTGGCGGCGGCGATGGCCAGCACCCCCGCGCCGCAGCCGACGTCAAGCACGCGCTTCGGCCCGCGGCGCTTGAGCAGGCGGTCGAAGTGCATGAGGCAGCCGCGGGTCGTGCCATGATGGCCGGTGCCGAAGGCGAGCCCGGCCTCGATCTCGATCGCCACATCGTTTGCTCGGACCCGCGAACGATCGTGGCTCCCATGAACAAGAAAGCGGCCTGCCCGAACGGGTTTGAGGCCGGCCAGCGAATTGGCGACCCAGTCGCGCGTCTCCGTCAGCCCGAAGGTCGCCGCGCGGGCGGTCGTTTCGTCCGCCGCGGCGGCGATCAGCGCCCGAATCGCCTCTTCGTCGGGCTCCGAGCCAAAGTAGGCTTCCATGAGCCAAGCCCTCCCCCCGCCCGGCCAGGGATCGTCGGTCTCGAACGCGGTCGATGCGGCCTCGGCCGGCTCGAAGCTCTCAAAGACGAGATCAGCGACAGCGCGGGCGCGGCGCTCGTCGCTGACAAGGCGGATCATGTGGGTGGCGTTATTCGGCGGCAGGCCTTCGAGCATGCCAAATCAATCCAAGGAAAACCAAATAAAACCAAGCGAAAAAAGAGGTGACATAGAATGCGACCCCCTCGGACCACGAAAATGCGTTACTGCGAAAGGCATTATACTGGTCCGCGGCGCTGTTGAGTAAATCGAGACGCTATGGCCGCCTTCGCCAGCTGCGACCTCGCCTTTCGGGCAGGGATGGGCGATAAAGTTTGCGGCGGCGCGGCGGCTTCGTGGAGATCGAGTGGCGACGGAACGACTTAACCGTAAACTCGCCGCGATCCTTGCCGCCGACGTTGTTGGCTTCTCGCGTCTGACCGGGCTTGACGAAGAGGGCACCGCGCGCCGCCTCGCGGAACTGCGCGCAGACCCGATTGACCCCGGCATCGCCGCGTACGGCGGTCGGATTTTCAAAACCATGGGCGACGGTCTGTTGATCGAGTTCGGCAGCGTTGTCGACGCGACTCGCTGCGCCTTGGACCTGCAAAACCGCATGGCCGCGCTGAACGCCGGCGTCGACCCGGACAAACGGATCGAATTCCGGGTCGGCATCCACATCGGCGATGTAATGACGCAACCTGACGGCGATCTGCTCGGCGACGGCGTCAATATCGCCGCTCGGTTGGAGGGGGTCTCGGAGCCGGGCGGCGTATGTCTGTCGCGTGAGGCCTACGAGCAGGTCCGCGACAAACTGAAGGAGACCTTCGCCGATCTCGGCGAGAAGGCGCTCAAGAACATTGCCAGGCCCGTGCGGGTCTACGCGGCGCGGACAGGCTCGCCGAACACCGTCGCGCAGCCGCCCGGCTCCGCCATCGCGAAGGCTGGGCCGCCGCGCCTTTCTATCGTCGTGCTCCCCTTCGTTAACATGGGTGGAGACACCGAGCTGGAATATTTCGTTGACGGCGTCACCGAGAGCCTGACGACCGACCTCTCGCGCATTCCCCGCATGGTCGTGATCGGCCGCAACACCGCTTTTACCTACAAGGGCAAGGCCGTCGACCTGAAACAAATCGGACGCGACCTCAACGTGCGCTATGCGCTGGAAGGCAGCATCCAGCGCGGCGGCCCGCGTATGCGCCTCAACGTGCAGTTGGTCGAAACCGAGACTGGTGGGCACCTCTGGGCGGAGCGGTTCGACATGTCCGTAGGAGACCTGTTGGACATGCAGGACGAAATCGTCGCGCGGCTCGCGGCTCAATTGGATACGGAACTGCTGGTCGCGGAGGCGAGTCACGCGGAACGGGCCGTCAGTCCTGACGCAATGGACCTCTATTTCCGCGGATGGGCAGCCCTGAACAGCGGCGTGACGCGAGACCTTCTGGTGAAAGCACGCGATCTTTTCGAGGCTGCGCTGATAATCGACCCCACGAACTCGGATGCAGCTTACGGCGTCGCCTGTGTAGACGCCAATGCTGGAAGCACGTTTCAAGCGGACGACAGAGCTGCAGCGCTGGCCTCGGCCGAGAGGGGCTTGAACAAAGCCCTGACCCTGAACCCGCGCAACGCCAACGCCCATTTGACCTTGGGTATGGTGCTGGCCAATACCAACCGCCCGCTGTTGGCGATAGCCGCCTACGAACGGGCTTTATCTCTAAATCGCAATTTGGGATTGGCCCGGGGGCATCTCGGATACGCCAAAATCCTGATTGGCCGTCCCGATGAAACCGAAACCCACATTGAGGAGGCGTTGCGGCTCAGTCCGCGTGACAGATTTGCTTATATCTGGCTGAGTTTTGTCGCGGCCGCCAAGGTTCATCTGGGCGCGGACGAAGAGGCAGTGGCTTGGTACCGACGGTCGATCGGGTCCAACCCCAATTATTCGTTGACGCATTTTTTTCTAGCGGGATGCTTGGCGCGCCTGGGGCAAATCGCCGAGGCGCGCGCTTCTGTGCAAGCCGGGCTCGCCCTCGACCCGCACTTCACCGTTAAACGCTTTGAAGCCGGCAGGCCGAGCGAACACCCCCGATACGTAGCTGGGCACCAACGCCATCTCGAAGGCCTGCGCAAAGCGGGTGTGCCGGAAGGTTGAGACGCGCGTTGGAATGACCGAGCTGCGCTGCGCCTATTCGTGCAGCAAGTCGCCGATCAGTTTCCAGTGTTCGCCGTCAAATTGCTGCAGATGGTAATAGCGGACCATTCGGTAGTCGGTCGGGCTTGTACTGAACGACACGCCTGGCAGCGCCAATGGCAGCACCAGATCGTGGAGATGCGTCGCCTGGCGCATGATGTTTTCGCGGCTGAGATCGTTGCCGCACTTGCCCAGAACGTCCACGAGCAGGGCCGCCGATACATAGCCGTAGGCGGTTTCAATGTTCGCGAAATCTGCTGGAGTCATGTATTTCGTGACGAACGCCGCGAAGGCCTTAACGTCCGGGTCGTCCTTCCACTTCGGGTCCGTGACGTCCTTGCCCGCTACGGCCGTTATGACACCGCGCGCGTTTTCGAGACCTGCCACTTTGAGGACGCTGACAATCGACGCGGCGGAGGAGTTGACGATGCGAGTTACCTTCCATCCAAGATCAGCGGTCTTGCGAATGGCCTGCGCGGCAAACTTTGGCGAGGCGGCAAGGAAAAGGACGTCAGCGCCGGAGGCTTGCAGCGTGATGATCTGGCTGTCGACCGTCGGCTCCATGACGTCGTAAGACGCCGTTTTTACGATCATGTTCTGATGCTGAGGCCCGAGCGCATCGGCGAAACCTCTTAACATGGATTTTCCAAAGTCGTCGTTCTGATAGAGAATCGCGACCTTCGGCTGCGGAGTCGCCTGCAACAGGTAGTGCGCGTAAATCGCCGCCTCAGTCTCCAAAATGTTGAAGAACGGCAGCGTCCAGGGGTAGTGCTCGGAGTCAACGATTCCGAAGGACGGGAAAAGCTGCGGGACTTTGTTATTGTTGAGATAGGGACGCACTGCGAACTGCGTCGCCGTCCCGAGGCCGTTGAACATGAAAGCGACGCCGTCTTGCTCGACGAGCCGCCGGGTCGCTTCGACCGTCTTTGGCGGGCTATATCCGTCGTCGACGTCTATGAAGTTGAGCTTGCGCCCGTTGACGCCGCCTTGCTCATTTATCATCCGGAAATAGGCGGCCTCGGCGCGCCCGATGACGCTATAGGCTGAAGCAGGGCCGGAGAGCGGCAAGGTCTGGCCAAACTTGATTTCGGTAGCAGTGACTCCCGGCGCATTATCAGCGCTGGCCGTCGCTACGAGCAGAAATGTGAACGAGCCGACGAGCAGCGGCAGCGGGCAGGAATTCCGGGCCAAGATGGTCTACTCCGATAGGCCGCCGACCGCGCAAGTAACCTGACGCGCCGACCCGATCACTTGCCCACTAATTCAGACAGTTTAGACTTAGAGTAAATAGAGGAAGATTGTTGGCCTCACTCACCGTTTGTTCTGCTCTCGACCCGGCGATGGAATTACCACCGGCCGATTAACGGGCTCTCCTGTTGCGGCGGCCAGTCGTGCGATAGCCAGTTTGTCGGTTCGAGCCCGAGCGGCGGTGCCAATGCAATTGCATTTTTTGTCCAGCGCCGGCGAAAGGCTCTCGACAAACTTCCAAAGCCGTCGATTTCGTCTCACAGTCAGGCGCGCATGCCCGTCGAACACCTTCCCCTCATTGTCGCAACCCTCACCTTCCTCATCGCCGGCTTCGTGAAGGGCGTGATCGGCCTGGGGCTGCCGACCGTCTCGATGGGCTTGCTGACGCTCGTCATCGCTCCCGCCAAGGCCGCTTCGCTTCTGATCGTGCCTTCCTTTGTCACCAATGTCTGGCAATTGGCGGGGGGCCGGAGTTTCAGGCGACTGGTGCGACGGCTTTGGCCCATGCTTGCAGGCATCGTCGTCGGCACGCTCGCGGGAACGGGATTGCTGACGGGAAGCCATGCGGGGCAAGCGGCTGTCGGGCTCGGGCTTCTCTTGATGCTTTACGCCCTGCTGGGCCTCACCTCGGTGCGCTTCTCCGTGGCCCCGGCGGCGGAATGGTGGCTGGGGCCTTTGATCGGCGCCCTGACCGGGCTCGTCACAGCCGCCACGGGCGTGTTCGTCATCCCCGCCGTGCCCTATCTCGGGGCGCTCAATCTGGACAAGGAGGACATGATTCAGGCGCTGGGCCTGTCCTTCACAGTCTCGACCATTGCGCTCGCGGCTGCGCTCGCGGCGGGCGGCGCTTTCGACTTCGGCGATGTTGGCGCGTCAACCGCCGCGCTTGCGCCTGCGCTCCTCGGGATGGCGGCTGGCGGCGCCTTGCGCGGACGCTTCAGCGAGCAAACGTTCCGGCGGGTTTTCTTCGGCGGGTTGTTGGTGCTCGGCGCGCACCTCGCTTCGCGCGCGCTGATTTAAGGTTGTTGTCGCCTGGCGCGCGACGCCAAGGTTTCATGTGTGGAAGCCGGGGCTTCCCATTCAGGCTTCCTCTTCAATGTCGATCTGAGCCACCGCGGACGCTCCCCCGTTGAAGCGCGCGCCGACAAGATGCCCAAGAGCGACGGCCGAGACGCAGAGGACAACCGAAAGCGCAACGTTGAGCGCGGCGCGCGTCATGGCCCCGTTTCGCATGAGATCAAGGGTTTGCAAGCTGAATGAGGAAAAGGTGGTGAAGCCTCCGCAGAAGCCGACCATAACGAAGAGACGGAGATTTTCGGGCGCCGCGTAACGACCGGACGCGAGCGTCAAGGTGCCGAACAGGCCGATGACGAACGAGCCGGCGATGTTGATGATAATCGTTCCCCACGGCAGTTCTCGGCTTATCGGCAATGCGAGAACGGACAATAGGTAGCGCAGGAACGTGCCCATCGCGCCCCCCAGCATCACAGACAGGCAGCTGGCTAGAGACATGCATAACTCCCATCGTCGCGGCGTGTTCTATCCGGAGCGGCCGGACGATGCGCCGTTGCGTCAACAGGAGTCATCAGCCCACGACGGGCGGTTTTGGGGGAACCCCATCCCCATTGCCGGCCAGTCTAGCACCGCGCGAGGCCTCACGCCATATCGCTCGAAAATTCGCAGCTTTTTGCGCTGCATGAGCAGGACAGCCGAGCGGCTCCTAACCCTCAAGCCTAATTCTCGATCAGCCCCCGCGCCACGATCACCCGCATGATCTCGTTCGTGCCCTCTAAAATCTGGTGCACGCGCAGGTCGCGTACGATCTTTTCCACCCCATAATCGGCGAGATAGCCGTAGCCGCCGAACAATTGCAGCGAATCATTGGCGGCATTGAATCCGGTGTCCGTCGCAATCTGCTTGGCCATTGCGCAGAGGCGCGTCGCCTCGGGCGATTTCTCGTCGAGCGCGCTCGCCGCGCGCCACAGCATCGAGCGCGCCGTCTCGAGCGACGTCGCGGTGTCGGCGACACGAAATTGCAGCGCCTGGAAGTCCGCGATGCGGCGCCCGAACGCCTTGCGCTCGCGCATGTAGGCGATCGCCTTGTCGAGCGCCGATTGCCCGCCGCCAATCGAGCACGCGCCAATGTTGAGCCGCCCGCCGTCGAGCCCGGCCATGGCGATCTTGAAGCCGATCCCTTCCGCGCCGACCCGATTGGCGGCGGGCACGCGCACGCCTTCCAGGATCACCTGACGGGTCGGCTGGGCGCGCCAGCCCATCTTTTTCTCGATCGCTCCGAAACTCAGGCCCGGCACGCTCTTCTCGACCAGGAAGGCGGAAATGCCCGACGGACCGCCCTCGCCGGTGCGCGCCATCACGAGATAGAGGTCGCTGACGCCGGCGCCGGAGATGAACTGCTTGACGCCGTCGAGCAGGTAATCGTCCCCGTCACGCCGGGCGCGCGTGGTGAGCGCGGCGGCGTCGGAGCCCGAGCCCGGCTCCGTCAGGCAATAGCTGGCGATCAATTCCATGGTGGCGAGGCGGGGCAGATAGCGGCTTTTCAGTTCCGGCGAGCCGAAGCCTTCTACGACCCAGGAAACCATGTTGTGGATCGACAGGAACGCGGCGATGCAAGGGCAGCCGGTCGACAAAGCCTCGAAGATCAGCGCCGCGTCGAGGCGGGTCATGCCGCTGCCGCCATGCTCTTCGCCGACGTAGATCGCAGCCATGCCCAACGCCGCCGCCTCGCGGAGAACGTCAGCAGGAAAATGCTCGGTCTCGTCCCAGTGAAGGGCGTTGGGGGCGAGGCGCTCGTCGGCGAACGATTTCGCCATGTCGCGGACGGCGAGATGGTCTGCAGTCAAGGCGAACATGCGTTTCCCGACTTCGCTCCCCCATGCCGGCCTGGCACAGTGCCCGACGTTTGCGCCCGCGGCAATCGGCCAGCCGCTCAATCGCGCTTTGTCGCAGGCCAGTCAGTGCTGAAGGAGGAACGACTGGAACAGGCTCGGCTCCTCCGGACGTCGTCGCGCCGCGCTCCACAAGCGGAAACAGGGCGGCGAGTCTTAGGCGGGCTGAGGCCTCGACGCGCGCCTTAGATCTTGGCGACGACCGCGAGCTTCTTGATCTGCCCGTTCTCATAGGCGCGCAGGAAGGCTTCGTAGTTCCTGAAGGACACGCAGCCGTTCGAATCGCCGTTGGGGCCGAGCATGAACGGGTGGGCAAGCAATCCCGCCCGCCCGTAGATTCCACCCTCTCCGACTGGATTCAGTCGTATTGCCTGCACGCCGTGAAAGGAGCCTTCCCGCAACGTCAGTTCGTAGACATGCGGCGGGGTCGGACCAACCGCGCGCTCGGCTACAAAGCGCGGATTGTCGAGCGCCTGCCCCAAACCCGAATGGGCTTCGAGCCGCGTTCCGTCCGGCAGATAAACGACGCGGGCCGAGATGTCATAGACGGCGGTATAATGGTCATAGCCGGAAACTGGCGCCGGGGCCGAATTTCCAAAGATCGACGGGAAGCTGAACAACGGGCCTCTGCCAAGGCCGCCAGCCGCGGCGGCTGACTCGCTCTCCCTTTGCTCGGCGACAACTGGCGGAGTGGCGGCGATGCGCGCCGTGGTGGTGGAGGCGACGCCCGGCGCGGATGGGTGCGCCCATCCAAGGAGTTTTTCGATGACGTTGCGATTGTCGGGCTGGGCGCCCGGACGAGCGACGGCGACATCGGGCCGTGACGCATGGCGCTCGGGCGTGGATTGGGTCGGAGCGCCGAACCCAAGCGGACGAGCGGGCGGCAAGGGGAAGCTTTCCGTCTCGCCGATCTCGGGCAAATCGCGTCCCGGCGGCAGTGGCACGCTCCCGACTTGCGGAACTGCCGGCGAGGAGGGCGGAAAAGCTTCGAGACGTGGGAGCGGGAATAGAGCGACGGGTGCCGTGGGCTCGAGGCTTGCAACTTGCTGCGACGGGACCACGGGCTCGACCGAGTTCAGCTGGGCGAGCAGGTTGGAGTCAATGGCGATGTCGGCGAAAGGCCTCGAGATGGCATGCGTCACACTCGGCGCCGGCGTCCACAGAGCTAAAACCGCATCCGGAAGCGTGGAACCCTGCCAGTGCAGAGCCCAGACGCTGACCGCCCCCGCGAAGGCCAAAGCGGCTGCGAAGGGAACAAATTTAGGCAGAACTCGTTGAGGACTATCCCCGCCCTCGAACGAAAGGTCGTCGAATGTAACTTCTAGTCCCTGCATCCCTAGCCCTACGCCTACGCTGTCCCAATTGAATCAAAATAGAGCGTACGCGTTGAGCCTTCCTTAACGCAGCCGGCAATTTGGCGCCAGCCGAAGGCGGGGTGATTCAGCGAGTTTTATTCTCCATTTTTGCCCTGTGTGGCATTGTCGTCACGCATTGCTTTGTTATATTCTAACCTATTGTAAACTTTGGAACAAATACCGCAGCTCGGCTGCAATTGGCGTTGCGGTGAAGTTGAATATTGGTCGTCTGACGCCGTCGCCGTGGGTTATCCGGCGACTGGCTTTATCGCGCATGGTAACGCGAGCGGCTTAGGCTAGGGCTTGGCAGTCGGCCCCGATTGGCTCCGTTCTGCGAGAAGCGCACGCGCGCGGCTTCCTTGTCCCGAGCGTTGCGCAGCGACGATCAGCGTCAGATTGATGACATCACGCTGCGCGTGGCTGCCGCCGATCCTAACTGCGTCCCTGCGGACGGGAAGTATCGCTTCGACGCTGCCCTTGTAGTCGCCGGCGGCGAAAGCGAGCGCGCCATCGATGAGGCGCCGGCCGATTTCGGACGTCACTTGCCGATTGTCGCCTGAACCCGCGCGCTCGTAGTCGTCTAGCGACTGCCGGAGGCGTGTGGCGTGATCGGGGTCGGGCGAGCGGGCGGCGGCGAACGCGCAATGGAGATCGTTGAAGGCCAGCAGATGGTCGTCGACATGCGCCATCCATTGGTTGGCGACCCGTGCCCAGCGGTCGCCAACATCGACTCCCGCGAGTTCGAGCCTCCAAAGGAGCGAAGCGGCATCGACGCGATCGAGCGTCGCGTCATCGGCCAGTTTCGGCGCGGTGAAGCGGTCGTAGTCGGCCAAAACCTCGTCGAACCGACCCTGTTCGATCAGAAACAGGGCAAGATGCCAGCCGTTGTGGTGGGCCATGAAATGCGCATGCGCCCAATCGCCCCGTGTCGATTTGAGAAAGGCGACGCCCTCCTCGTGCCGGTTCGCGGTCTCCATCACATGGGCCAAAGCATGCGTCGCCCAGGCGTCGCGCGGATTGCGGACGAGCGCCTCGCGACCGAAATCCTCGGCCCGCTTGAGGTCGCCGGTCTCCTCGAGGCCGAAGGCGTACAGCCCGAGGATGAAGCCGGCCAGCGGATTGTCGCGATCCCAGGCGGGCATCACCCGCTCGGCGCAGGCGCGGATGGCGGCCGACCGGCCGAGAAAGAAATAGGCGTCCTGCACAAGGCGCAAAGCGAGCGCGTCGGTGGGATAATCGGCCAGGATTCTCTCCCAACGTATGATCGCCTGCGAGAACTCGCCGCGCGCCCAGGCCCTGGCTGCGGCCAGATGGCTCTGCTCGCGCTGTGATGCGCGCGCGATCGCCGCTTCGGCCGCGCGGAATGCGCTCATGACCTCCGGGTGATCGCCGCGAAAGCCGCCGATCATGTAGAGCGCCGCGATCGCGACGCCGCCCAAAGCGAAACCGGGATCGCGCGCGAGCGCAGATTTGAGTACGCCGACCGGATCGCCGGTCAGCCCGTAATAGTCGGCCACCGCGCGATCGAACGCACTCGCCGATTCGGGCGCGCCGGCGAGCGCGAGGCCCTGCTGGTCTCTGGCCAATGATCGGTCCTCTCGCGACCATCGTAACGCTGGCGGATCGCCCGCGAAACCCAGAGGCGCTGCCGCCCTGGTCGCCGGCATGTGATCGAGCGTCCTCTGGTGGCGGCGGGTGAGCGAGCTTAAGTGTCGGAGACTTCAGGCCGAAGCCGAGGGATCCATTCGATGCAGGGCAAGACCATCGTCGCCACCGGCGCGACCTCCGGCATCGGCGAGGCCGCCGTCGTTGCGCTCGCGGGAATGGGCGCGCGCATTGTGCTCATCGCGCGAGACGAAGCGCGCGCGAAAGCCACGATGCAGAAGCTCGAAGAAAAAGCGCCGGGGCTCGTCCATCGCCTGCATCTGGCGGATCTCTCGAGCATGGCGGAAACACGCAAGGCCGGAGAGGCGATCGCGGCCAGCGAATCGCGCATCGACGTGCTGATCAACAATGCCGGCGCCCTTTTCTCCAGCCGGCGGGTGACGCCAGAGGGTCTCGAGCTTACTTTCGCCCTCAACCACATGGCCTATTTCGTGCTGACCGAAGCGCTGCGCGACAGGCTTGTCGCTTCGGCGCCTGCGCGCATTGTCTCGACCTCTTCGGTCGCCCACGATGGCGCGACGCTCGATTTCAACGATCTGCAGAGCGCCAAGGGCTACGGCGGCCTGAAGGTGTACGGCCGGTCGAAGCTCGCCAATATCCTGTTCACGCGCGAGCTCGCCCGGCGCCTGACGGGCACTGGCGTGATGGCCAATTGCCTCCATCCCGGCGTCGTCAAGACCCGGTTCGGCGAATTGAGCGGCGGCTTCCCCGGCCTTCTGATCCCGTTCCTGAGGCCGTTTTTCATCTCAGCCGACAAAGGCGCCGACACGCTCATTTACCTCACGTCCTCGCCCGAGGTCGCCGACACGACCGGGGGATATTTCGTCAAACGCAAGCTGACCGAGCCGTCCGCAGCCGCGAGGGACGATGTGGCGGCGAAACGCCTTTGGATTGAGAGCGAGAGGCTGGCGCAGGCCGGCGCGACGAAATAAATCATCCCGGCTTTTGCGGCAGGCCGCGCTCAGTTTTCGCGCTCGATCTTCGCGATATACGCTTTGCTTTCGAGATCGACCTGCCGGACGGGATTGAATCGGGCATTGCATTTGACGATCTCGGACCAGAGCACTGGATTGCTCCGTAGGCTGCCGATGGCCAGGCGCGGAGATGGACTTAAAGCCGAGTCCAGAAACCCGCTTGGATTGGTCATCGGATCCCCCCCGTAATTTGTAGGTGAGCGCCCTTTTTCGGACCGGTAGATGTTTTCAATGACTTGAGCCAAGAACTCTTCTTGGTTTCCGTAGCCTCCGTTCATAGGGCTCTTCATGAGGAGGCCGCGCATATGGCGCGCGGCGTGGACAAGCTCGTGAAGCAAGACTTCATCTGCACTTTGGTTGTCGCTCCCGGCAACTCGACTTGCCGTGAAGAATATGTGCGGGCGCGTGCCTCCACCTTCAGCGACGGTACAGACAGCTTGATTCGCCGCGTTCTTTCCGCAAACGGCCATGCCCCGTCTGCGAACATGCATCGAGTCATGCGATGTGGTGATCCCCAACGTCTTGAAGTCAGCGGTGTTTGATCTCCACGATGATGAATCCTGAAAATCATAGGGAAAGATCATCACTTCATGCGGCGCGCCGCTAAGCTCGGAGAAAACTGCCCGGCCTGACGAGGTCGCACTGATAATCTGTAGCTGCGTCGACACAGATCGCTGGTGGCTTTGCCTCATGCTCGTATAGAGCCCGGTTTCGTGGACCACGAGGTTGTCGTATAATCTGCGCCAATCTTCTTCCGTCGGATAACTAATGATGACGTTACGGGAATACCGGGAGCGGACATGATTGGCGTTGGCTTCATCTCCGATTGGAATATTCGGAAGGCCGAACATGTTCGTCATGGCCGCCACTCCCTAGGCCGCTCGATGGCCTTACATATGCCGTTGCCTGCGCCCTGTCTGTGACACAACTCACAATGTTGCATTAGGCTTAGCGCGAGCGCCGAACGAATCCGACGCTTCCCGCTTTAGCGGCGTTGCCTTCGCCGGGCCGCCCGTGCACCTTCGCTTTCGGGCCCGCGTGGCGCCAAGCCATTTCCAGCGCCGCCGTGAGTTCGGCTTCGCCGAGCGCAGCGAGCGTCGCGCAGGTCCAGCCGCGCCGTCCCCAAGCGTTAGCGAGCGCCGCGAATGCGTCCGGCGCGACGGCGCATTTCAGCGCCTGTTCGTCCGGCGCGAATTTGATGTTGGCGCTGAGCTCGTCCGGCGCGAGCGTCGCGAAGGTGATGCGCGCCTTGAAGGCGCGGCGATCGAAATGCGGATATTCGCCGGCGCCCTCGAACGAGAGCGCGATGCGGCGGAAATCGACGGCGTTGGCCATGGGTACTCCGGCGTCTCGGACGAGCGCTATGCTATGAGCCGGCGCAGGCTTTTTTAAAGGCACGGGATGAAGGCGGATACCAGTGCGGTCGTTATTGGCGCAGGGCCGGCGGGACTGATGGCGGCAGAGACCATGGCGGGCGCGGGGCGACGCGTCGTGGTCCATGATGCGAGTCCGAGCCCGGCACGCAAATTCCAGCTTGCGGGACGAGGCGGCCTCAATCTCACCCATTCGGAGCCGCTTCAGACTTTTCTTAGCCACTACGGTCCAAAAGCCGACAGGCTTTGTCGGGCGATTCAAGCCTTCCCGCCGGACGGGCTTCGCCGCTGGGCTGCAGAGCTCGGCGAAGAAACGTTTATCGGCTCGAGCGGGCGAGTTTTTCCGAAGAGCTTCAAGGCGACGCCGCTCCTTCGCGCCTGGCTGCGGCGCCTCGGCGAGCTTGGCGTCACCTTCGTTCCACGCTCGCGCTTTCTCGGCTTTGAGCCAGACGGAGCGCTTCGTTTCATGACGCCGTTGGGCGAGGAGAGCGTTCAAACGGCATCGGCCGTCTTCGCGCTCGGCGGGGCCTCGTGGCCGCGGCTCGGGGCGGACGGCGGTTGGGTCGAGGCTTTTCGCGCTGAGGGAATCGCGGTCACGTCGCTGAAGCCCGCCAATTGCGGCTTTCTCGTCGACTGGTCGCCGAAGATACGGGAAACCTTCGCCGGCGCGCCACTCAAAACTATAGCGGTTTCTCACGCAGAGATGCGCGTTCGTGGCGAGGCGATGGTCACGAGCGCCGGCCTCGAAGGCGGCGCGATCTACGCGCTCTCCGCCTCACTTCGGGAAGCGATCGCAACCCATGGATCGGCGACGATAACGGTCGACTTCAAGCCCGACCTCAGTGAGCCCATGCTTGCGGCGCGGTTGAAGCGCAAGCCCGGCCAATCCCTGTCCACGCTCCTGCGCAAAGGCGCCCGCCTTACGCCTGCCACGGTGGCCATCCTGCGGGAAGCGGGACCTCTTCCCGAAGGTGAGGCGCTCGCTAGCCATGTCAAGACCTGCGCCCTTCGTCTCATCGGAACCGCTTCGATCGCCAGGGCGATCTCGACCGCCGGCGGCGTCTCGTGGAGCGAGATCGACCAGGACTTCATGCTGAGGAAGCGCCCGGGCGTCTTCGTTGCCGGCGAGATGATCGACTGGGAGGCGCCAACCGGCGGCTATCTGTTACAGGCCTCATTCGCGACCGGCGCGGCGGCTGGCCGCGCGGCGGCGCGCTGGGCGAGCAAATAGTCGCACCGCTTCCATTCGGCCTCAGTTTCATGGCCTAACAGGCGTGGCCTAAGGGAGGAATGTGATGGGCGAAACAAGGCTCGACAGAATTAAGACAATTCTGCGCGTCACCAGCGGCAATTTCCTCGAAATGTATGACTTCTTTCTGTTCGGCATTTATGCCCGACAGATTGGGCACACCTTCTTTCCCAGCGATGATCCCTACGCCTCGCTGATGGCGACCTTTCTGAGCTTCGCGGCCGGGTTCGCGATGCGTCCGATCGGCGCGCTCGTGCTGGGGCCGTACATCGACCGCATCGGCCGGCGCAAAGGTCTTATTCTCACGCTCACGATCATGGCCTGCGGCACAATCCTCATCGCCTTCGTTCCGGGCTACGCGACCATCGGCGTGCTGGCCCCGATGCTGGTGGTGCTGGGGCGGCTCCTGCAGGGATTCTCCGCCGGCGTCGAACTCGGCGGCGTGTCGGTTTATCTGTCGGAAATGGCGACGCCCGGGAACAAGGGCTTGTATGTCTCCTGGCAGTCGGCGAGCCAGCAGGTGGCGGTCGTGTTAGCCGCGCTGCTCGGCTACGCGATCGCCAACTTGATGGCGCCAGAGGCGGCCGCGAGTTGGGGCTGGCGCATTCCGTTCTTCATCGGCTGCGCCATCGTGCCGTTCCTGTACATGATCAGGCGCAAGCTCGAGGAAACGGCCGAATTCGCGGCGCGAAAGGTTCACCCGACGACGGCGCAAATCTTCGCCACGCTCGGCGCCAACTGGCCGATCGTACTTGGCGGTGTGGCGATGGTGATGATGACGACGGTGTCGTTCTATCTCATCACGGTCTATACGCCGACTTTTGGCCGGAGCGTGCTCAAGCTCACCGAATCCGATGCGCTCCTGGTGACAATTGCGGTTGCGGCGTCGAATTTCGCCTGGCTGCCATTGTCGGGCGCCCTTTCGGATCGGATCGGCCGCAAGCCAATCCTCCTCACCTTCGCCGTTCTCGCCCTGCTGACCGCCTATCCAGCGCTCACCTGGCTGGTTCGGGCGCCGACTTTCGACCGGATGCTTGCGGTCGAACTGTGGCTGTCCTTCATTTATGCCTGCTACAATGGCGCGATGGTCGTGGCGCTGACCGAGATCATCCCGGCTTCGGTGCGCACATCAGGCTTCTCGCTCGCCTACAGCCTCGCGACGACGCTTGGCGGCTCGTCGCTCCTGATCTCGACCTGGCTGATCGCCCACACCGGCGATAAGGCCGCGCCCGGCTATTGGATGAGCTTCGCGGCGGTCTGCGGGCTGATCGCGACGCTTGCGCTCTATCGCCGGCCGGCAGGCGGGGTCCAATATCTCGCGCCCGGCGCAGCCGGCGGCTAGCCGTGCGGCCCCGGTTCGCGAAACAAAAGACGGCCCTCTCGCGTTTCGCGGGTAGGAGCTCGTGGCGCGTCCGCGTCCGAGGCGCTTGAGATTAAGGAGTTTCCGATGCAAACGACGTGGAAGCCCCATGAGAAGCACGGGGAACTTACGGCCAAAGGCGACTTGCCTGACACGGTGTTCGCATTTCCGAAGCAGCGCAAAGAGCCGATGACCGACGCGAAGCACGTTCGCAACGCCGTCGCGCGGTTCGATCAGGTCACGGACGTTTCCGATGACGATCGAGCCTTGGCCTTCGCCAACCTCAAGAAGGCGGCCGATCACTATGACGTCGAGCTTACCGAGACGTCATGGCGCGATCTTGGCGCTCACCCGCAAGCCCATCGCAAGGAAGCCGCCGCAAAAGCCGTCAAGACCAAACGCGCACGCGGAACAGCCAAAAAGGCCGGGCCCAAAGCCGCGGCAACGCGCGAGCGCTGATGCAATGAACGCGGCGGCTAGCAGAAGGCCGCCGCTCCGCCGCCGCTATGACCCCATTTTTCTCCTCAGCCGGTAAGCGAAGGCGACCGACAGCGCCTGCACGCGGCCCTGCAACGCCTGTTCCGGCAGAGCCTGATCGGTCGGGCTTGGCCAATAAGTCGAGGTCGCCAGAACGTGTATCGTCCGACCACCCAGGGTCGCGACGCCTCGCATCCGGTCGGGATCGGCCGGTCCGCCGTTGCCGAGATAGAGGGTGTCGACACGAACGTGAAGGCCGCCAGGGGCTCTCGACCCGAGAATGCGGGCGAGCGCGCCAGGCAGGGACTGCTGAACCCAGCCCGCCGTGGGATTGCCGACATAAGCTACCAGCGGTGTCGTATCGACACTGATGGCCCCGCCCGCGCCAGAGGCAGCCATCGGCTGAATCCCGACGGTGGGCGTCGTGTTGCAGGCGCTCAAGCCCCCGGCGGCAAAGGCGGCAAGGCTGACCAACGCGGCGCGGCGCGTCAAAACATTCCCCAGCATAATACCTCCCTCGGCAAGCATGCCTTGATCGAACTCGGGCCATTCCAGGCGAATTGAGCCGCCCCGGCAGCTCTGCTTGGCCCTCTTCCGTACATCGGTTGGCTTACGGCGCCAATGCGAGCGCGGCTGTCTTGGGCGCTCTATCCGCGCTTCCCCCACTGCCCCTGCCATGGCGTCTCTGGCACTGGCGTGAGCGGCGGCTTGCCGTCGGCCCAGGCGAACAGGTTCGAGACCACACATTCGGCCATCGCCTGACGGGTCTTGACCGACGCCGAGCCGACATGCGGCAAGAGCACCGCGTTATCGAGCGCAAGGAGCTCTTGCGGCACGCCGGGCTCGTGCTCGAAAACGTCGAGGCCGGCGGCCAAAATTGTCTTGTTCCGCAGCGCCTCGATCAACGCTTTCTCGTCAACCAGGGACCCGCGCGCAACATTGATCAACACGCCGTCGGGACCGAGCGCCTGCAAGACTTCGGCATTGATAATGTGGTGCGTCGCAGGACCGCCGGGCGCGATCACTATGAGAATATCGACTGCCTTCGCCATGTCGATGAGTGAAGAATAGTAGCGATAGGAGACACCGGTTTGGGCGTGGCGGCTATGATAGACGACATCGAGCCCGAAGGCGCTAATGCGCGTCGCGATCGCCTTGCCAATGCGGCCGAGTCCAAAAATGCCCACGGTGCGGCCCCTCAATGAAGGGCTAAGCGGATAAGCGCCTTTCGCTGACCATTGCCCAGCGCGCAAATATTGCTCCGCCTGCGGCAACTGGCGCACCGTCATGATCATGAGGCCGAGCGCCGTGTCGGCGACTTCGTCGTCGAGCACGCCCGGCGTATTGGTGACGGTGATTCCAAGCCGCGCCGCCGCCTTGGCGTCGATATTGTCATAGCCGACGCCGAAACTGGAGATGATCTCGAGCTTGGGATATTTGCGCAGATAGGCCTCGTCGAGCGGCGCGTGCCCCCCGGTCATCGCGATCGCGTGGATCCGCGGCGCCCATTCTGCAAGCCAAAGGTCGGGATTAGGCTCGAGCCACAGGCGGTGCAGAGGCAGCCGCGCGCTAATCTGATCTTCGATCAACGGCATGCCTTTAGCGGGCATCAGAACGTCGAGGGCTTTCATCGGCAAGGCTCCTGTCTTTCCACTTTCGCAGCGCCGCCGGACGTGGCACACGCCGCGCTCATGACCAACCTTGACGGCGCCCCCCGGCACGACGGCGCCCGCGCTTGCGGCGCATCATGCTCAATGATTTTCGTTCTTATGCCGCGCTCGATCTCGCTGTTCGAGGCGGTCTCGTCGTCCTATGCGGCGAGAACGGCGCCGGCAAGACGAATCTCCTAGAGGCGTTGTCGCTGTTCGCGCCGGGACGGGGTTTAAGACGAGCGGAGCTCGCGGAATGCGTGCGGGTCGGCGGCGCCGGCGGGTTCGCGCTGTCGGTCGAAGTCGAAGAGGACGGCGAGGCTCACCAGCTGGGCTCCGGCTGGAAACCGGGCGCGAACGGCGAGGCGGCTGAGCGCCGCAATCGCATCGACCGCGCCCAGGTCGCGTCTTCGCGCGCGTTTTGCGATCATGTGCGTGTCGTCTGGCTGACGCCGGCGATGGATTCGCTGTTTGCGGGGCCGGCAAGCGAGCGGCGCCGTTTTCTAGATCGTTTCGTGTTAGCGATCGACCCCAATCACGGTGCGCGGGTCGGACAGTTCGAACGGGCTTTGCGCGGACGAAATCGGCTTCTGGAAGAGGGCGGGCGCAATTCCGCATGGCTCGACGCTATCGAGCGCGAGGCGGCTGAGCTCGGCGTCGCGGTCGCCGCGGCGCGGCTCGATTGCGTGCGCCGGCTCGAGGCCCTCATCGAGGCCGAGCGCGACGATTCATCGCCCTTTCCGTGGGCGAAGCTGGCGCTTCAAGGCGAGATCGAGGCCATGACCGGCAGCGGCCCGGCGCTAGCCGCGGAAGACCGTTACCGGGCAAGCCTGCGCGACAATCGCAGCCGCGACGCCGCTGCCGGCCGCACGCTTATCGGCCCGCATCTTTCCGATCTTCTGGTCTGGCACGGGCCGAAACGGGCGCCGGCGTCCGCCTCCTCGACCGGCGAGCAGAAGGCGCTGATCGTCGGGCTGGCGCTCGCCCATGCGCGCCTTGTCGCCGAGATGTCGGGGATCGCGCCGCTCGCGCTTCTCGACGAGATCGCGGCCCATTTCGATCCGCGCCGCCGCGCCGCGCTGTTCGACGCGCTCGCGCGGCTCGGGGGCCAGGTGTTCCTCACCGGCGCCGATCCGGCCGTCTTCGCGGAGCTTGAGGGCCGGGCGGAGATGTTCGACGTTTCGGCCGAGACGGGGGTGCGGATCTCCTCCGACCCTAACACTAACCCTCTTCCGTAAACGGGAGAGGGGGCGCTACCCTTCTCCCGCCGGGAGAAGGTGGCCGCATAGGGCGCCCGGAAGGACGCCCGTCGTTTCGGGACGGGCTATGGGCCGGATGAAGGATCTCAGGCGTGGCCGGCGTCGGAGGACAGCATCCCTTCGTCGACGCCGAGGATCGCGAGCGCCCGATCGTATTTGCGATCGAAATTGGGGTCAAAGATGAGACCGGCGTCGGCGGGGCAGCTGAGCCAGCCATTGGCGAGGATCTCGTTCTCGAGCTGCCCCGAGGCCCAGCCGGCATAGCCAAGCGCAAGCACGGCTTGCGATGGGCCTGTCCCCTCGGCGATTGCGCGCAGGATATCGAGCGTGGCGGTCAGGCAGACATCACCAATCTTGACCGTCGAATTGTTGGCGCCGTAGTCGCTCGAATGCAGAACGAAGCCGCGTCCCGTCTCGACCGGACCACCCCGCAATACGCGGATGGCTTTCGCGCGCGGCGGCAGGCGGATCGCCTCGGCTTCCGGCACGATGTCCAGCTGGGTCAGAAGTTGGCCGAAATCGATCTCCGCCGCCCGATGGTTGATGACGATGCCCATGGCGCCGTCGTCGCGATGGGCGCACATATAAACGACGGAGCGCGCGAACGGGCCTTCCCGAAGCGAGGGCATCGCGATCAGGAACTGTCCTTCCAGACTGGTCGGCGGCGGCGGATCCGCCTGTCTCATGATCGCCTCTCGGGTCGTGCTTGCCAGCAATGTCAATGCTAGTTGAAATTCGTGGCATGGTATAGGCAGAGCAAGATGAGCACAGAGCGTTTGGTTAAGGGGCTTTGCGTGGCTGCGGGGAACCTACCGATTGGAGGCGCGCTCGCTGCCGCGCTTTCGCTTCTCCTCTGCGCCGCGCCCGCGCTCGCCGCCGATGCGTTCTCGACCGACTGGGCGCCTGCGGCGAAGTCTCAGGCGCGCCTCATTGCGGGCGGCGGCGACCTCGCCGGGTTCGAGATTGCTCTTTCGCCCGGCGCAATCACCTATTGGCGCGATCCCGGCGACGCTGGCCTGCCGCCGACGCTGGACTTTTCCGGTTCCGACAATGTCGCGAGCGTGGAACCCGAGTTTCCTGCCCCGAAGCGTATCAAAGAGGCCGACGGCGGCGAGGCGTTCGGCTACGAGGGCAATGTTGTCTTTCCCTTAGCGATCAAGCCTCGCGACCCGACGAAGCCCGCGACGCTCAAGCTCAACGCCGATTTCGCTGTGTGCGAGAAAGTGTGCCTGCCGGCCAAGGCGCATCTCGAGCTCAAGCTTCCGTCCGCTCCCGGCTCGCCGCATGCGGGCCGGATCGACGCCGCTCTCGCAGCCGTGCCGCGCATCGTTGCGGCGAAGGATTTCGGCGCGCTTGAGGCGCTGGGCGCGGACAGCTGGCGCCTTTGCTCTGCCCATGAAGACGGCCCCCCGCGCGACCTTTTCGTTGAGGCGCCCGAGGGCTGGTGGCTCAAGACGGCGCCCGCGCAGGCCGACGGCGGCCGCGATTGCTTCACGTTGACAATTGGCGACAAACCGAAAGATGGCGCGCTTCCGATTGCGCTCAGGCTCACGCTCACCGGCGGCGCGGGGGCGACGGAGACGACGATCCAAGCCGCCCCGAAAACCTAGACGCCCGCTTTCGACAAATTCTTTTTGGAACAGGTCTGCTTTACGGGCCAAGCGCCGGTCGTCTAGTGTCCGGCCCACGCCCGCCTCCGTGGGCGACCCTTCCTGCAACCGAGGACTGCGCCTCATGACCATCAAAGTCGGCGATCACCTGCCCAACGTCCCAGTGCGTTTGGTGACCCCCGATGGGCCAAAGCCGGTGGAAACGAAGGATTATTTCGCTGGCAAGACAATCGTGATGTTCGGCTTGCCGGGCGCCTTCACCCCGACCTGTCACAAGAACCACCTGCCCGGCTTCATCGTCAGCGAGGCGGCGTTCAAGGCCAAGGGCGTCGACGTGATCGCCATGACTGCGGTCAACGACCATTACGTGCTCCAGGCCTGGTCGGACGCGACTGGCTCCAAGGGCCATATCGATTTTCTCGCCGACGGCGGCGGCGACTTCGCCAAGGCTCTTGGCCTCGACTTCGATGCGTCCGCCGGGGGCTTGGGCGTGCGCTCCAAACGCTATGCGATGCTGGTGGAGGACGGGGTGGTCAAACAGCTGAACATCGAGCCCAAGCCGGGCGAGGCAGACGTTTCCAGCGCCGCGCATCTCTTGGAGCAGATGAAGTAGGCGTCCGGTCCGGACTGAGCACCGCCTCAGGCCGGTTTGCTCGCTCTGGTCAGCATCGTGATCCCGGGCAGCATAATTTCTGTGCCTCCGATTTGAAAGCCGGCCTCGCGCAGCACCGCTTTTCGAGGCTGCGGCGGTCAGATAATCCGTGTCGCCGACCGAAGCGGCGCCGACGTACGATCGGATCGTCGGCTGGAATTGGCTCCGCCGTCTCGCCCGTCCACAGCGCGGCAATCCCCTCGAATTGATCGCAAAGAACCGCGCGTATTGGGCCCCCATGACTATAGCCGTCCGGCTCCGTCCTCCGAGAGAATCGGTGAAAGGACATTCCTGAGGACGAAGCGCGGTACGGTATAAATTCGAGTTGACAGGAAATGATCACATACTTACTCTGGAGAACGTAGCAACTCCGGCAAGGAGAATTTTCATGTTACGAATATCGATCGCAATTGCAGCGGCAATGTTCATTGTGAATGCAAGTCAGGCTTGCTCGCTGTGCAGCAAAAACAACCCGCTTTCGGTCCAACAGCGTTCGCAATGTCAAAGCAAAATCATGCCGAAGAATTTGACGGGGGCGGCAAATAAGGGCGAGTGGAAGAAATGTATGAACGATCCTGACAGCTACAAATAGAAGGGAACTCCACTCCCGACCGCGGCCGAGGCGCATGAGACGGGCGGCGCGTAGGCATCATCATTCTCAATAGGCTATCAAAGTCGACGGCCGCCGTCGCTCCCGCCGGATCAACTCCGGAGGGAGCGATCCAAAAATGAAACGTGGGAAAACCGTGGCCCCCGATCGCCGAGCGGCGATAGACGTCGAACGACCGGCGTCCAGAAGCAAAATCTCGACATGGCGCCCATTGCGACGAGCGTTGCCTGTCACGCGTCATAGACTGCAAGCGCCGAGCTAGGGTCCACGTCGTCGATCGCTGGCCTAGGCTCTTGAACCCACCAACGATTTGGCCAATCAACTTTTTTCCAATGCAGGGCAACATCGACTATAGCGGTTGATCCTCCTGGAGACGATCGTGACCGCTATCCGCCCTTTCGACGACATCCGCGATCTCATGCGCAAAATGCCGAAAGCGGACGACGCCGCCCGTGCGGCCGCGAGCGAGCGCGAGGGGCAATTGACCAAGCCCTCCGGTTCGCTCGGGCGGCTCGAGGAGATTTCCGAGTGGATGGCGGCCTGGCAGGGATCGGCGTGGCCGCATGTCGATCGGCCGCTGGTCGCGGTATTCGCTGGCAATCATGGCGTCGTCGCGCAGGGTGTCTCCGCCTTTCCGGCGTCAGTGACGCAGGCGATGGTCGCGAATTTTCAGGCGGGCGGCGCGGCGATCAACCAGATCTGCAAGACGTTCGATCTCTCCCTCAAAGTGTACGAACTGGCGCTGGAGAAGCCGACCGGGGATATGACCCAGGAGCCGGCGCTCGACGAAAAAAGCTGCGCGGCGACGATAGCCTTCGGAATGGAGGCGCTCGCCTCCGAGCCCGACCTGCTCGTGCTCGGCGAGATGGGCATCGGCAATACGACTTCCGCCGCAGCGATCTATCATGCGCTCTATGGCGGGCAGGCTGAGGATTGGGTCGGCCGGGGCACCGGCGTGGACGACGAGGGCCTGAGGCGCAAAGCCGACGCCGTGCGCGCCGCGGTCGCGCGCCATAAGGCGTATCTCGACGATCCGCTCCAGATTTTGGCGCGCCTTGGGGGCCGCGAAACTGCAGCGATCGCAGGCGCGATCCTCGCCGCGCGCATGCGCAGAACGCCGGTATTGCTCGACGGCTTCGTGGTGTGCTCGGCGGCAGCGGTGCTGCTCGCTCTCGACGATTCCGCTCTCGACCATTGCCTCGCTGCACACGTCTCGGCCGAGCGCGCGCATCGGCATGCTTTGAAGCTGATCGGCAAGACGCCCCTGCTCGATTTCGGAATGCGGCTCGGCGAGGGGTCGGGCGCCGCGCTCGCGGTTGGAATCGTGAAGGCGGCCGTCGCCTGCCACAACGGCATGGCGACGTTTGAGGAAGCCGGCGTCGCCGGGAAGGAAGAACCTTGAGCGCCGACGAGGACACGCGCCAGATCCGCGCGCTTGTCGATTCCTGGATCGCGGCCAGCATGGCTCACGATCTCCCTGCGCTTATGGACATGATGACCGACGACGTTGTCTTCATGACGCCCGGCCGCGCGCCGTTTGGAAAGGCGGAGTTCGCGGCCGACAGCGAACGCATGAAGAGCGTCGCGATTGACGCCCGCGCCGAGGTGCAGGAGATCGAGGTCTTCGGTCCGCGGGCTTACATCCGTAACCATGTTCGGGTCGAGCTTACGCCTCCGGGTCAGGCGCCGAAGCGCATGTCGGGATACGCGATGAGCGTTTTGCGCAAGGAGGCCGACGGCCGCTGGCGCATCGCCCGTGACGCCAACCTGGTTATGCCGGAACAAATGTGAGTTCGCGGCAAGGGTCGGGCAACTGAGGAGATGACAGTTGACGAACGAGCGCCGCTGGGCCGAGGTCGATTCTTATTTTGCCGAGACGCTGATCGGATCGGATGTGGCCCTTGAGGCGACGCTCGCGGCAAACGCCGCCGCCAGGCTGCCGTCGATCGACGTCTCCGCGCCGCAGGGCAAGCTGATCCATCTGCTTGCGCGCATGTCAGGCGCACGCAAAGCGCTCGAGATCGGGACCCTCGGCGGCTATTCGACGATCTGGCTGGCGCGCGCCTTGCCTGACGACGGCCGGCTCATCACCCTTGAAGTAAGCGCCAGACACGCCGATGTCGCGCGCCGAAACGTCGCCCAGGCCGGCCTTGGCGACAAGGTCGAGATCAGAACTGGCGCAGCGCTCACGACCCTGCCCAAGATCGAAGCCGAGGAGCTTGGGCCGTTCGACTTTGTCTTCATCGACGCGGACAAGACGAATAATGGGGCCTATCTTGAATGGGCCCTGCGCCTTTCCCGGCCAGGAACAACGATAATGATCGACAATGTGGTGCGGGGGGGCGAAGTGGTCGAGGTGGCGAGCCGCAGCCCGGACGTCGTCGGCGTGCGCCGCATGTTCGAACTGATGGCGCGGGAGCCACGGTTGAGCGCGACCGCGATCCAGACCGTCGGCGCCAAGGGCTGGGACGGCTTTGCGCTCGCCATTGTGAGTTGAAACGCGCCGCGTCGCGCTCAATTGTGGCCGCGCTCCGTAGCGCGTTAAAAGACGGGCGTTGTTCCGAACGCCCTTTGGAGCGCGGCGACGCTGTCAACGACAGCGTCTACAATGCCCGATTCAGCGAAATGGCATTCTTCACTAGTCCGCGGGATGCAACTGCAGCGCAGGCCCTGGGCTGTCCGTGCCCATGCGCTCGGCCGCGCCCCGGCCGAAACGTCGGTACCAAAGACCGGTGAGGATCGGCACGACAATCGATGTGACGACGATGCAGATCGCCACAAGCACCGTCGCCTGCGGCACCGCAGGCGCAAATTGCGGAGCGACGGCCGCGATCGCCACAGGGTTGGCCGCCGCCGCTCCGGCCGTGGAGGAGGCGGCGATGCCGGCTGTCCCCGTGCCGCGGCCGATCAGCTTGTCGGCAATGATGAGCGGCACGCCAGTCAGTAGAATGACGGAGAGGGCAAGCACGACGCCGAGGCCCGCGAGCGGCGAGAGAAGAGAGTGCAGATCGATGGTGTTGCCGAGCGCGAAGGCGAAGAAGGGGATCATCAACACGCCGCCGGGGGCGAAAAACTCTCTGAGCTTGAGATCGAGATTGCCGAGCGCGAAGCCGACCAGGAACGGGAGCACGGCGCCGACAAAGACCTGCGGTTCGAAATGCGCCGCCCCGGACGCGCCGAGGATGATCATGCTCATCAAGGGTCCGGACTCGATCGAGGTCAGCACGAAAGCCCCGGCTTCCTCTTTCGTGCCGTAGGTTTGCATCAGCGATGCGTAGAGACCGCCGTTCGTCATATCGACGGCGCAGACGATGGCGAGGATCGACAGGCCGGCGAAGAAGCCGCTCTGAATGCCCTCCGGCGGGATGAACCGCGAAGCGACGAGCACGATCGCCCAGGCGGCGAAGAACTTGGTCAGCACGAGCGTGCCGGACTTTCGCAGGACGGTCCCAGTCGCGCTAAGCTTGATCGACGATCCCATGCAGAAGAACCACACGGCCAGGATCGGAATGACGCCGGTCATGATCCCCTGGGTGAAGCCCTTGAAATAAACGGGAGCGTTCGGAGCAAAGGTCTTGCAAAGCGCGCCGAGCAGCAGCGGCGCCAGCATCAGGCCGCCTGGAAGTTTGTCGATGGTCTCCTTGATTCTCACCCTGCGCTCCCTCTGGTTTCATGCCAGCCAGGATCACCGCTCCGGCGTGCCGATCAGCTTGGCGATTCTCTGAAGCGCGAACGCGTAGCCTTGGGTCCCGCAGCCGACGATCACCCCTGCCGCGACGCTTGAGACAAACGAATGATGTCGGAAAGCCTCACGTTTGTGCACATTGGAAATATGCACCTCGATGATCGGCCCTTCGAAGGCGTTCAGCGCGTCGAGGATGGCAACCGACGTATGAGTGAAGGCGGCGGGATTGATGACGATGCCGGCTGCGCGCGTGCGGGCGGCGTGAATCCAATCGATGAGCTCGTACTCGCGATTGCTCTGATGGCACTCGACTGCAAGCCCGACCTCCTTGGCGATGCGCCGGCAGTCCGCCTCGATGTCGGCGAGCGTCTCGCGGCCATAGATCTCGGGCTCGCGGTTGCCGAGCAGATTGAGATTGGGGCCGTTCAGGACCACGACGATCGGATTCACGCGATTTCCCCCTCAATAACTGCGGACGTCGTGCCTTAAGGCGCCGTGAAGCGGCCTCGAAGGACGAAACCAGCCAGCACAAACGTCGAGCCGACCTGCCTTCGAGGGCTCCGCTTGCACGGAGCCACCTCGAGGCATGAGGCGGTGAGTCCGCGAGCATCGTCTAGCACGGATCGGCCCGCATGGCGGCCGTCAGTAATGGGCGATGACCACCATTGGCTTTTCCTGCAATTCGCCGGGCGGATAGGTCTGGACGCCGCCCAGGACCGGTCCAGGCCACTCGCCAATCGCTTCCGGCGCAATTCCGTTGCGGTGCAGTTCTCTCTGCACATTCGCCACACGCCGGTCGAGCACGCGCGCCCGGCGTTCTGCGTCGCCGAAGACTTCCGCCCGTTGATTAACATCGATCAGCGTCACCGTCTGCGGCGCCGCGCCAGCGGCGGCGTCAACCACGTGCTGGCGGCCAACGACGGTCAGGGCCGACCCGCGCCAGGCCATTGCATCGAGAGTGTCGCGCTTGACTTCGGGCGGCGTCGCGCAGCCCGTCACGATCGACGCGATCAGGCAAAAAAGGGACCCGGTCATTAGAAGAGGCGGTACGGGAATATTCATTTCGATCCCCTCTTCGTTCCGAGACGCTTCGCGTTCACGTCCTGGCAGAAATTTCGGTGCAGGTTTTCAGGATCACGTCGCCATCGAGAATAGGTTTGGCGATGCCGAAAAAGCGCGCAACGACATCCGAATTGTTGTGGGTGTCCATCGCAGACGAATCAACAAACCGCTCGTATGTCGTAAACACGCAAGAGTCCTCGTTGTCTTGTGAGACGAAGAAGCCGACAGTGCCAGTCTCGTTCCTGCGAACATTGTCCGCGACCTCGAGCAACGCCTTGGACATCGTGTGTTCATGACCTTTGCGGATGCGGATTATAGCCGTAATCGTGATCATTGTTTCCTATCTTCGATTATGTGCCGGTCGTTTCGACCCCGCCGCCTCAGCCGTGCCACGCCGCAACGGTCTTCAGCGCCGAGAAACCGTACAGCGCCTCGAAACCCTTTTCGCGGCCATGACCCGATTTGCCCACGCCGCCGAAAGGCAGTTCGACGCCGCCGCCCGCGCCGTAATTGTTGAGGAACACCTGGCCTGCGCGCAGCGCCTTGGCGAGCCGCATCTGCCGACCTCCATCGGACGTCCAGACGCCCGCGACAAGCCCGTAGCCGGTTCCATTGGCGATCGCCGCCGCCTGGGCCTCGTCATCGAAGGGAATGACGACCTGGACCGGCCCGAAGATTTCCTCCTGCGCCAGGCGATGCGTCGGACCGACATCGGCGAACAGGGTTGGGGCGACATAATATCCGCCCTTTGGCGCGTCCTCGACGATCCGGGCCGTGCCAACCGTTTTCAGATCGGCGCCCTCGGCGATGAATTGGTTCACGACCGACTTCTGCCGCTCGGAGATGAGCGGTCCGACGTCGAGATCGGCGTCGGCCGGGCCGACCTTCAGGGCCTTGTAGCGCGCCGCCATGCGTTCGACGACTTCGCCATAAATCTTGCGCTCGACGAGAATGCGCGAGGATGCGGAGCACGTCTGGCCGGCATTCTGGATGCCTGCATTAACCAGGAACGGCAAGGCGCGATCAAGGTCAGCGTCGGCGAACACAAGTTGCGGCGATTTGCCGCCGAGTTCGAGCGTCACCGGCGCAACGTGGCGAGCCGCGGCTTCCTGCACCAGCGCGCCCACAGTGACCGAGCCGGTGAAGGAGAGGTGGCGCACGCCGGGATGCGCGGCAAGCGCTGCGCCCGCCTCTTCGCCAAGGCCCGGCACGACATTGAGCGAGCCCGCCGGAAAACCCGCCTCGCGTGCGAGCTCGGCAAGCGCAAGGGAGGTGAGGCAGGCTTCCTCCGCGGGCTTCAAAACGCAAGCGTTGCCCATCGCCAGCGCCGCGCCGACGGTGCGTCCGGCGATCTGCATCGGATAGTTCCACGGCACGATATGTCCGGTCACCCCATGCGGCTCACGCAAAGTGTAGACCGTATAGCCGTCGAGATAAGGGATGGTTTCGCCCATCACCTTGTCGGCTGCGCCGCCGTAAAACTCCATGTAGCGCGCCATCGCCAGCGCATCCGCGCGGCCCTGCTTCAAGGGTTTGCCGACATCGAGCGCCTCGATGTGAGCAAGCTCATCCACCCGCTCCTTGATGAGTTCGGCGAGCTTCGCCAGCAGCCGCCCACGTTCGGTCGCGGTCAGCTTGCCCCAATCCCCTGCAAGCGCGCACTCCGCCGCATCGACCGCCGCATCGATATCGGCAGCCTCGCCGCGAGCGATTTCGCCGATCTCAATCCCGCGCGACGGGTCCTCGATCGGCAGGCGCTGGCCCGATTGCGGCTCGACCCAACGCCCGTCGATGAAGCACTTGTCGGAATCGAACCAGGTCGGTCTTGCGCTTGTGCGAACTCGTTCCAGCATCATGTCTCAAACCCATTTGCCTCGTGTGGACGGATTATGCCCCGCCCCACACCTCTTCGGCAATTTCGACGAGGCGCGCGAGCTTGATCCACTGATCGGTCTCGCTGAGATCATTGCCATGCGCGGTCGACGAAAAGCCGCACTGATGGCTCAGCGCGCATTGTTCGAGCGGCACATATTTGATCGCCTCATCGATGCGGCGCTTGACCTCGTCCTTCGATTCGGCCGCGGCCTTCTTTGAGCTCATGAGGCCAAGCACGATGGTCGCGCTCTTCGGCGCAAAGCGCAACGGAGCGAAATCGCCTGAGCGCTCGTCGTCATATTCGAGGAAGAATCCATCGATCTTCATCTCGTTGAGCAGGATCTCTGCGACCGGCTCGTAGCCGCCCTGGGCCACCCAGGCGCTCTTGAAATTGCCGCGGCAAAGGTGGACGCAGACGGTCATATCGGCCGGCCGGTCGCGGATCGAATCGTTGACGAGCTTGCAATAGAGCCGGACGAGCGCATCCGGATCATCGCCGCGCGCCTTGGTTCGGGCGCGAATGTCGGGATCGCAGAGGTAAGCAAGATTGGTGTCGTCGAATTGCAGGTAGCGAAGGCCACTCGCCGCGAGATCGGCGATCTCGGCGCGATAGGCAGCGGTCAGATCGTCGTAGAAATCCTCGAGGCGCGGATAGACCGCCTCGCTGATCGCTTCGCGCCCGCCGCGGAAGTGCAACATCGACGGCGCCGGGATGCAGACTTTCGGCGTACGCGTCGTCGCCCGCTTGAGAAAATCGAAGTCGGGCCCTTGAATTGGCTCAACCCACTTCATCTTGCTGCCGACGTGCATGGTCGGCGGCTTGAACCCCACCTCAGTCCCATCGTCCTTACGGAATTTGGCGACGAATTCACCGTAATGGGTCTCGACGCCTTCGAATCGCTCAAGAAAATCGACGTGGAAGAAGGTGCGGCGAAACTCGCCGTCTGTGATCCCCTTCAAGCCGACGTTCTCCTGGGCGCGCGCCACTTCGCGAATGCACGCGTCCTCGATTGCGTGCAGTTCGTCGGCGGGCAGGCCGCCGGCGGCGAAACTCTCACGGGCTTCCCGCAGCCGCTCAGGACGAAGAAAGCTTCCGACGTGATCGGCGCGAAACGGCGGATGGGGCATCATCTCTCCCTCGGGCGTTCTTAAGCGCGCTCATCATGTGTCACGACGGCCCGCGTGTTGGCAACCGAACCCTCACCCCAACCCCTCTCCCAAAGGAGAGGGGAGTTTCCCTTCTCCCTTGGGGAGAAGGTGGCGCGGAGCGCTGGATGAGGGCGCGTCACCGCCTCGTGGCGAAAAACGTTCGCAACATCGCCGCCGCCTCGCTCTCGCGCAAGCCCCCGTAGACATCAGGCGCGTGGTGGCAGGTCGGCTGACGAAAAAAGCGCGGGCCGTTGTCGACAGCCCCGCCCTTGGGGTCTGGAGCCGCGTAATAAAGCCGGCGCAGCCGAGCGAAGGAGATCGCGCCCGCGCACATCGCGCAGGGCTCGAGCGTCACATAGAGATCGCAGCCGACGAGTCGTTCGGAGCTAATCTTTGCGGCGGCCTCGCGGATGACGATCATTTCTGCGTGAGCGGTTGGGTCGTTAAGCTCCCGTGTGCGGTTCCCAGCGCTTGCGATCACGGTCCCTTCGCGAACAAGCGCGGCGCCGATCGGCGTCTCACCGCGCTCTTCCGCCGAGCGCGCCTCGGCGAAAGCGAGGCTCATCGGATCGGCGCTCTTGCTCTCTTCAATCAAGTCGCGCTTCCCGTGCGGCCCGTCTTTTGGCTGGTCGCCAAGCGTTTTTCGTTGGCGGCCCGCAGCGTTCGGGCTTAGGACAAGCGGCTGCTCGCGGCAATGCGGGCGCGGACGGAGCCGGAACGAAGCGAGCCATGGGCAACGAAACACAAACTGAAAGCTCGGAGGTGCGCGCGGGCCAGCGAATCGCCAAGGTCATGGCGCGGGCGGGCGTTTGTTCCCGCCGAGACGCCGAGGCTTGGATTGCGGAGGGGCGTGTCGCCGTCAATGGCGAAGTCTTGAAGAGCCCAGCGTTCAACGTGAGCGAAACAGACAACGTCCGCGTCGACGGCAAACCGCTCGCCGCGCCGGAGCGCACGCGCCTCTTTCTGTTCCATAAACGCCGAGGGCTCGTCACTACGGCGCGCGATCCGGAGGGGCGGCAGACGGTTTTCTCAGTGCTGCCGCCTGACTTGCCCCGCCTTGTCGCGATCGGCCGGCTCGACATCAACACCGAGGGACTGCTGCTGCTCACCAACGACGGCGGGCTTGCGCGCGTGCTGGAATTGCCGTCGACCGGCTGGCTGCGCCGCTATCGTGTACGCGCGCACGGGATCATTGAACAGGGGACGCTCGATCGGTTGAGCGGAGGCGTCACCATCGACGGCGTCGATTATCTCGGCGTCGAGGCCAAGCTTGACCGCGAGCAGGGCGCGAACGCCTGGCTCACCCTGGGTCTAAGGGAAGGAAAAAACCGAGAGATCAAGAAGATCCTCGAGCACCTCGGCCTTGCGGTCAACCGGCTGATCCGCGTCTCGTTCGGTCCGTTCGAACTCGGCGACCTGCCGGAGGGCGAGGTCATGGAGGTGCGCACGCGGGTGCTTCGCGACCAACTGGGCGTGAAGCTCGCCAAGGAAGCGAACGTCGATTTCGACGCGCCTGAGACTATCGCCATCGAACCGCCGCCAAAGGGCGGGTCAGGCGAACGGCCGCGAACCCGGAGCGGGGCCCCACGCGACAATCGTGGGCCCAAGCGAGCGATGCCAGGAGGACCGGATCGTGGAGCGCGTGGGGCTGAGAATCGGTCCGAACGGGACGAAGCGCCGCGCCGCGCGCCCCAGGCGCCGTCCACGCCCGACCGCCGGCGCAAACATGTCTCCGCTTTGCGCGCCGAAATCGCCGCCGACGCCGCGAGCACGCGCAAGCGCATCGAGCGCAGTGCGACCCACGACCGCAAGGGGCGGACTATCGCGGTCGAGCGCATGTCACGGGCTGTCGAAGAGGCGCACACGCCCGAAGCGCGACCGAAACGCAGCGGACGTCCGAACACTGGCGAGCGCGGCGGACGCGCATTGGGCGCCGGCGACCGTGGGGGTAAGCCAGATTCCTTCGGGCCGAAGCGAGGGCGCGCGGGGGCCGGGCGTGAGCGACCGTCCCGTTCGGGCCACAAGGAATCCGGGCATCGGCCCGAGCGGCCAAATGCTGCGAGGCATGATGGCCGACCGCCGGAGCGCCGCTTCGACCGCTCCGCAACGAAAGGCGACGGCGATCGTCGCGATCGTCCGCCGCGAACGCGGGATGGCGCCGAGCCCGCGCGCGAACGCAAGTTTGACCGGCCCCAGGGCCGGTCGCGCACCCAAGCCGGCGAGGGCCGACCGCCGCGATCGGACGCCAGGAATGACCGACCGCCGGAGCGCCGCTTCGACCGCTCCGCAACGAAAGGTGACGGCGATCGTCGCGATCGTCCGCCACGAGTGCGGGATGACGCCGGTCCGGCGCGCGAGCGTAAATTTGCCCGGCCCCCGAGCGGGCCGCGCACTCACGCCGGCGAGGGCCGTCCACCACGATCGGACGCCAGGAATGACCGACCGCCGGAGCGCCGCTTTGACCGCTCCACAGCGAAAGGCGCCGGGGATCGCGACGAACGCCCATCGCGAGCGCGGGACGGCGCCGATCTGGCGCGCGAACGCAAGGTTGACCGGCCCCAAGACCGGACGCGTCCCCCAGCCGGCGAAGGCCGACCGGCACGTTCGGACGCCAAGGGCGGGGGCCCGCGCTCGGACTTCAAATCAAGACCGCCGCGCGCAGGGGGGCGTGACGGAGATCGGCCGCGGAGCGCCGGGCGTGGGCCGGGCAGCGAAGGCGGGGGTTCGCGACGGCCACCGCGAAAGCCGTGATCGATGCGGATCGTCGGCGGCCGCCTCAAGGGCAGGACGTTGCTGACACCGTCGTCGCGCGCCATTCGTCCGACCTCGGAGCGCCTGCGCGAGTCAATCTTCGACATTCTCGAGCACCGCTTCCCCGGCCAAATCGAGGGCGCGCGCGTCGTTGACCTGTTCGCGGGAACGGGAGCGCTCGCGATCGAGGCTCTTTCGCGCGGCGCGCGGTTCGCGTTGTTTGTCGACGACGGCGCCGAAGCGCGCGCGATTCTGCGCGCCAATGTCGAAGCGCTGGCGCTCGGCGGCGTGACCCGCATCTGGCGCTCCGACGCGACGAAGCTCGGTTCGGCGCCGGCCGGCGGCCCGTTTGCGCTCGCCTTCCTCGATCCGCCCTACGGACAGGGGCTCGCTGCACCAGCGCTCGCCTCGCTGGTCGAGGGAGATTGGCTGGAGCCGAATGCGCTTTGCGTGGTCGAGGAGGCTGCTAAGGCCGAGATCGCCGCGGCGGTCGGCCTCGCCCTGATCGACGAGCGGATTTACGGCGACACGCGGATCGCCATCTTTCAGGCGAGCGCCGCAACGGCGATTTGATTTAAGCCCGCATTGTCAAACCATCTTGCTTGCGGCAACGTCCGCCGAACCGACCGCGCGGCAAACTCCCGGGAGACGACTGTGAGAAAGTTCGCCGCGCCGGCAGCCGTCATCGTCGCGCTGACGCTCAGCGGCTGTCAGCCGCTCGAAATGGACCAGGTCGCGCAACAGTCGATAATCGGTCTTTCGAAGCGGGATATCCTCGCTTGCCTCGGGCAACCCGCTCAACGGGTCCCGAGCGGCCAGGCGACGGAAATATGGACCTATACTGGCGGGCAGATGCGAGGCTACGGCCCGCAATGGGCGATCGGTCTCAACACGAACTTGGTCCCGTTCACACCCGGCGGAAGTTGCGATGTCGTCATGGTGATGACCAACGCTCACGTCAGCGAAATCGGCTACACCGCGGTCGACGGAAGCAAGTTTCCGCTCGGCCAGGAATGCGTGTTTTCGGTCGAGCGCTGCGTCAAGGCGCCGTGACCGCGCACAAGTCTCAGATGATCACTTTGACCGCAAACAACACCAGCGCGCCGATCCATAGCGTTTCCGCGATCATGAGCCCAACCGGCCGCCATCCGACGGCAAACAGCGCCTTGAATGAAGTCTTCATGCCAAGCGCCGCGATCGCCGCGACCAGACACCAGCGCGAAACGTCGTTCGCGAGGCCAATCGCAACCTTCGGCAAGAGGCCAATGGAATTGAGCACGACGAGGACAGCGAAGCCGACCAGGAACACCGGCAATGTCGCCTTCGCGCTCTCGCCTGGGCCTTTGTTTCGCGCGAAGAGAAACGAGATGGCGAACACCGCGGGCAAGAGCATCGCAACGCGGAGCAGTTTGACGTAAGTCGCGATGTCGCCGGTTTCGTTCGAAATCGTGTAGCCGGCACCGACCACCTGCGCGACGTCATGGATCGTTCCGCCAATGAAAATGCCGGCCAGTCTATGGTCGAGGCCGATCGAGATTGCGAAGATCGGGTAGATGATCATCGCCATCGTCGACAGAGCGGTGACGCTGACAACGGTGAGAATGGTGTCGCGCTCCCTGGTGTCGTTGCGCGGCAGGACGGAGGCGATGGCCAGCGCCGCGGAAGCGCCACAGATCGCCACCGCGCCGCCTGAAAGAACACCGAACATCGATGACAGGCCCAAGCGGCGGGCCAAGAGGAAGCCGAACAGGATCGTCGTCGTAACTCCGACGATCACCGTCGCAACAGGCCAGGGCCCAAGAGAAGCGATCTGGCTCAGCGTGATCCGCACGCCGAGCAAGCCGACGCCGAGCCGCAGCACCGATCGCGATGCAAACTCGATGCCCGCGACACAGCGGCCTTCTTCGTGCAGGAAGTGAAACGCCATGCCGAACAGGAGCGCAAACAGCATGACCGGCGCGGTGTAATGCTGCGCGAGCCACGTCGAGGCCAAGGCGATCGTGCCCGCAACCAGCAGGCCGGGATAGACCGCATGAAGGAGCTTGGCGCCCGGCCAGGAGCCGAAACGCGCCGGCGGCGCGCTCCGATCGATGGCGATCAGCCCTTCCATGCTGTCGTAGGACTCAAAGCCGATGTCCGGCAGTCTGGCGTCGTTCAAAACCGCTTCCTCACGTCTCAACGTTTTCGCCCTGGATCGCGGCGATCGTCGCGTCGGTCACCGCGCGTGTGGTCGCCTTACCGCCGAGGTCGGGCGTGTGCAGCGACGGGTTCGCAGTCACCCGTTCGATCGCCCGCATCAAGCGATCCGCGGCGGCCCTTTCCCCCAGGTGTTCGAGCATCATTGCGCCGGTCCAGAACGAGCCGATCGGATTGGCGATTCCCTTGCCGACAATGTCAAACGCCGAGCCGTGGATCGGCTCGAACATCGAGGGGAAGCGCCGCTCCGGATTGAGATTGGCGGTCGGCGCAATGCCAAGGGAGCCGGCCAGCGCCGCCGCCAGATCGGATAGAATGTCGGCGTGGAGGTTGGAGGCAACGATGGTGTCCAGGCTCTCGGGCTTGATTGTCATGCGCATGGTCATCGCATCGACCAGCATCTTGTCGGAGGTCACGTCGGCAAACTCGCGCGCGATCTCGGCGCCAATCTCGTCCCACATCACCATGGCGTGACGCTGCGCGTTCGATTTGGTGACGATGGTGAGGAGCTTGCGCGGTCGCGAGCGTGCGAGCGCGAAGGCAAAGCGGAAGATGCGTTCCACTCCGGCGCGAGTCATGATCGAGACGTCGGTCGCGACCTCTATCGGCAAGCCGCGATGGGCGCGGCCGCCTACCCCTGAATATTCGCCCTCCGAATTTTCGCGCACGATCACCCAGTCGAGCTCGGGCCCGCTCACGTGGCGCAGCGGGCTCGTTATCCCCGGCAAAACACGCGCAGGGCGAACGTTGGCGTATTGGTCGAACGGCTGGCAGATCGCCAGTCTCAAGCCCCAGAGGCTGATGTGATCGGGCACCTCCGGCGAGCCAACTGCGCCGAAATAGATCGCGTCATGGTCCTTGATTTGCTCGCGTCCGTCCGCCGGCATCATGAGCCCGGTCTCGCGATAAGTATCGGAGCTCCAATCGAACTGGTCGAAGCTCCATTCGATGCCGTTCTCGCGCTCCGCGACTGCCTTCAGGACCTCAATCCCGGCCGGAATGACCTCCTTGCCGATGCCGTCGCCAGGAATGACCGCGATCCGGTAACGCCGCATGGTTGGGATTCCGGATGTTGAGGAAGCCGGCCTCGCGAGCTGGCGCTCTGGCGTATCATGCCGAACCGACTTTGTCGTGGACCCGCTGCGATGGCGGAACGGAGGCGCCGCTTCACGTTCGGCCCCGCCAAGGCCATCTTACGCGCCGATCCTATATCGGGGCCGTTGCTAAATGGAGGGAGGGTCGATGTGCGCTCATCATGTGGTCGTGGTCGGCGCCGGATTCGGCGGGCTCGAGACCGTCCACCGGCTTGCCGGCGCGCGAGTTGAGATCACGATCGTCGACCGGCGCAACCACCATCTGTTTCAGCCGCTTCTTTATCAGGCGGCGACCGCGTCGCTTGCGCCCTCGGAGATCGCCTGGCCGATCCGGCACCTGTTGCGCCGGCGCAAGGATGTCACGACCCTCCTGGCGTCCGTCGAGTTGATCGACAGACTAGCTCGCGAACTCCGCCTCGATGACGGCTCGACGCTTCGCTACGACACGCTCGTGCTGGCGACCGGCGCGCGGCACGCCTATTTCGGCCACGATTCCTGGGAGCCGTTCGCGCCTGGCCTCAAGACGCTCGAGGACGCGACCACCATAAGAGGCCGCATACTCCTGGCCTTCGAGGAGGCGGAGCGGCAATCCGACGAGCGAAAGCGCGCAGCGCTTTTGACCTTCGTCATCGTCGGGGGCGGTCCGACGGGCGTCGAGCTCGCCGGCACGATCGCCGAGCTGGCGCACGCCACGCTACCCACGGAGTTTCGTCGCATCGACACGCGTGAGGCGCGGATTGTCCTGATCGAAGCCGGACCGCGCGTCCTTCCGGCTTTCGCCGAGGACCTGTCAAATTACGCCGAGGATTCGCTGGAGCAGCTGGGCGTCGAGGTCGTTCTTGAGAAACCAGTCTCGGAGTGCAACGCCGAGGGCGTCGTCTTCGGCGGCCAGACTTTGGCGGCAGCGACGATCATCTGGGCCGCCGGCGTTCAGTCCTCGCCCGCCGCGCTCTGGCTCGACGCTCCAGCAGACCGGGTTGGACGGCTCAAGGCCGAACGCGATCTCACCGTCCCGGGACATAAGGAAATTTTCGCGATCGGCGATGCAGCGATTGTCCTCCGCCCCGACGGGCAGCCGGTTCCCGGCATTGCGCCAGCCGCCAAGCAGGAGGGCGGTTATGTCGCCAGCGTCATCCGCGCCCGGCTGACCGGCGCCCCCGCGCCCCCGCCTTTCCATTATAAGCATGCCGGCGACCTTGCCACGATCGGCAAGCGGCGCGCGGTGATCGACTTCGGCTGGATCAAGCTCAAGGGCGCTTTGGCGTGGTGGCTCTGGGGCTTCGCCCACATCTACTTTCTGATCGGGGTACGCAATCGGCTAAGCGTCGCGATCAACTGGCTGTGGATTTATGCACGCGACCAGCGCGGCGCGCGGCTCATCACCTGGTGGGGCGGAGAGGTAGAGGGAACGGCTCCGTTTCCGCGTGCAGAGCGGGCGGACCAGGACAGTTTGTAAAAGCGCGTCTACAGCTCGAGGCCGTTGCGCTTCAACTGCCGGGTGAGACTGCCATCACGGGAAAGAGTGGGATGAGGCAGGCCTGGACCGCGTGGTAGATATCGGGACGTCCTTCGAAAACGCGCGAGACGGGATTGAGCGCGCTGTCGAGCTCGGGCTGCCAAGTCTTCCTCTTGTCGATCACATGCGTGGCGACGAAGCTCCAGATGCGCCGGTACCATTCTTCGTAGAACGGGTCGGCGTTCACGGAGGCGAGCGCGGCGGCGGCGCCGATTCCCTCGGCGCAGGGCCACCAATAACGATCCGATTGATCCGGTCGGTTGCTCCAGTCGAGCGTGTAGTAGAAGCCACCAAGCTCGCGGTCCCAGCCGATCGCTGTCGTCTGGCGAAACAGTTCTGTCGCGGCCTCGATCATCCATGCCTTGCTGCGGCCTCCAAGCTCCCAGAGCTGGACAAGCAGGCGGCTCCATTCGAGCGCATGGCCAGGCGTTGTGCCGCTCGGGCGGAACATCGGATCGCCCTTGTATGCCCGGTCGACATCCCAAATTTCGGTGAAATGTTCGGCCACCCGCCAATTCTCGTTGCGGGCGTGACGGTCGATGATCAATGAGGCGATGCTTTCCGCCTTGTCGAGATAGTCACGATTGCCCGTCGCCTCGAAGGCCGCCATCAAGGCTTCGGTGAGATGCATGTTGGAGTTCTGGCCGCGGTAACTCCCAATTCGTGACCAATCGCGATTGTATTCTTCGGTGGTCGCGCCGGCGGCTTTGTCCCAGAATCTTTCCTCGATGATTTGGGTCACGTTTGCAATCAGACGCGGAGCGTCGGGATGCCCCACGCACATCGCGGACGAAGCGGCAAGCAGGACGAAGGCATGGCCATAAGCCTGCTTCGTCGCGTCGGTGGGTTTCTCATCATCCACGCCCCAGAAATAGCCGCCGTTCTCGCCGTCTCGCATCCGCCCCCACAGGAATGCCATTCCGTGGTCGACAATACGATCGGCGCCCGGCAGCCCGAGCAGATGGGCGATGGCGAAGCAATGCACCATTCGCGATGTGTCGTGCACGTGACGGCTCGCGCCTCTGTGTCCGGGCTTTGGCGAGAGAGGCCGCGCGTTCTCGTCTAATGAGAAGAAGCCGCCCGCCGGATTGAAGGAGGGCCCTTGAAAGAACGCGAAGAGGGCGCGGGCGTTATCGACGAGCCAGAGCCGGTGGGCCGCCAGCGTCGTGAAGCGTGGCGTCCCGGCCGCTGGAAGTTCCTTGATTGTGGACATCGCCATCATACGCAAAGCTCGTCTACGATCGAAGAACGGAAGTCAAAACCCTAGTCGCCAGGTGGTGTGTCCGCCGATTCGCGGCAGAAACCCCGCGTTATAGATCAACATCGAGCTCGGGAGTAGCAGCGCGAGCGCACGGCCCGCGAGCGCTTTTGGTCGACTTGCGGACTGTAGTCATCTCAGGTACATTTCATCTGCTAAAACCCACTCAACATTCCATCGAGACTCGGATAGACGGTGGTGGGGCGCGCCTGTATCAAGCAGCCTGTATTGACGTTCTATGCCGGGAAATCGCCAACGACCGACACAAGATGCCTCCGGCGCCGGAAAGACACGCACGGCTGCGGCCCTGCTCAAGCGCCTGTTCGCCGTCGATAGCAACACACTGGCGATCCATATCGAAGGCGCCTTCATTTACGAACCGAGAGAAAACTCGGCGCGGCTGCTTTTGCCAGGCGTGATTTTTGCAATGCAGCGCCTATGCCTGCCTTCAGGGAGTGGACGCCCTCGCCGTTCTGACGGAATGGGACGAATTTCGCGCGCTTGACCTCGTGCGCAACAAGGCCACCCTGGCGAAACCCTTCGTTGTGGACTTGCGTAATATCTATCCCACTGGGACCAGGGAGCCTCGGCTTCCGCTACGTGGGGGTCGGCCGAGGGGTTTCGGCGAAGGTAGGGACGGAAGGCGGGTTGTCATCTGGGCGCTTCGCATGGAGCGTAAGGACGGTTCGTGCGCGCTCGCTCGGCCGCAGAACGAGGAGAACCAATGCGGATCGCGATATACGGGATGGGTTATGTGGGTCTGACCGGAGCGATTTGCCTCGCTAGCGAAGGCCACGAGGTGGTGGGCGTCGACGTCAGCGAAGACAAGGTCCGCCGGATCATGGCGGGATCCTCGCCGATCAAGGAGCCCGGGCTCGACAAGATGCTTGCCGACGCCCTGGCCCAGGGGCTTCTGCGCTGCACGACCGATGCGGCCGATCCCGTGCGGTCTGTCGAGATCGCGATCGTCTGCGTTGGGACGCCGAGCGCGCCGGATGGCGCCCACAACATGCGCGACATCGCCGAAGTGACGCGGCAGATCGCCAGCGCCGCGCGTTCGATGGGTCGAAAGGACAAGCTGACGGTCGTGTACCGCAGCACCATTCGCCCGGGCACGATCGACGGACTCATCCTTCCGATCATCGCGTCGTCTCTGGGGGACGCGACGGGCGTCATCGATGTGGTCTACAATCCCGAGTTCCTGCGGGAATCGACTGCGGTCAACGACTTTTTCCATCCCCCGAAGGTTGTCGTGGGAACGCATGACGGCAAGCCATCGGCGCCGGTCGAGGAGATGAACAGGAACCTCGACGCCCCGGTGTTCACCGTGGGCTATCGCGAGGCTGAGTTCACGAAGTTCGTCGACAACAGTTTTCACGCCCTCAAGGTCGCCTACGCCAACGAGGTCGGACGCATGTGCGTGACGCTCGGGATCGACACGAAGGTCGTGCACAAGATCTTCATCTCCGACACCAAGCTGAACATCTCCCCCTACTACCTCCGGCCAGGCGGACCGTTCGGCGGTTCGTGTCTGCCGAAGGACGTTCGTGCTCTTCAGCACATCTCGAACGATATCGGCGCGAACACGCATGTGATCGATGCGCTGATGCGCTCGAACGACGCCCACAAGCATTTCCTGTATTCGCGGGCGGTTCAGGGCCTTCCGCCAGGCGCGAAAGTTCTGATGCTCGGCCTCGCGTTCAAATCGGACACCGACGATCTGCGCGAAAGTCCCAACATCGATCTCGCGCGCAAGCTGATCCAGGGCGGCTTTGCGTTGTCGATCTACGACCCGTCGCTGAGGCCCGAGCACCTGATCGGCCAGAATCTCGGCTATGCGTTCTCCCATCTGCCGAAGCTGCCGGACATGCTCGTCAGCAAGGAAGTCGCGGAAAACGAGAGCTTCGACGTCGTGATCGACGCCAATGGCGCGGCGCGCGGGCTGTCGCTCAAGAGCGCCAACGTGCTGACTTTCACGCGCTATGACGGACGCCGCCGCGACTTCCGAGACTAAGCCGCCGCCTTCGCCGTCGGCGGAGAAACCCCTCGCGGGACGGAAGATCCTCATCATCGTCGAGAACCTTCCGGTTCCCTTCGACCGGCGGGTCTGGCAGGAGTTGCTCGCGCTCGTTGCCGCCGGGGCGGAGGTTTCCGTCATCTGTCCCAAAGGCAAGGGCTACGAAGCGGAGGAGGAGGATCTCGAAGACGTCCATATCTACCGCCACGGGCTGCCGGCGGAGGGCAACTCGGCGGGCGGCTATCTGCGCGAATATGGAAGCGCGCTCTTTCATGAGACCAGGCTCGCGTGGAAGGTTCTCTCGGCGCGCGGCTTCGACGTCATCCACGGATGCAATCCTCCCGACCTCATCTTCCTTGCCGCGCTTCCGTTCAAGGCGATCGGCAAGCGGTTCGTGTTCGATCACCACGACATCAATCCGGAACTCTACGAAGCGAAGTTCAACAAGCGAGGCTTTTTCTGGCGGCTGCTCGTGCTGTTCGAGCGGATGACGTTCTTCTTCGCCGACGTCGTTATCTCCACCAATGAGAGCTATCGCAAAATCGCGATCGAGCGCGGCCGCAAATCGCCCGATCGCGTCTTCATCGTGCGCAGCGGGCCGGACCTGCGCCGTGTGAAGATCGCGCCAGTCGATCCCCGCTGGAAGAAGGGGCGGCGCTATCTCGTCGGCTTCGTCGGCGTGATCGGCGATCAGGAAGGCATCGACCTTCTGCTCGCCGCCGTGAAGCATCTCGTCTTCGAGATGGGCCGCACGGACATTCAGTTTGTGCTGGTCGGCGACGGGCCGAGCCGGCAGCGTATGGAAACGCTCTCGATCGAGATGGGGCTTGCCGACACTGTGACGTTCCTGGGACGGGCCCCGGATGCGGAGCTGTTCTCGGTCTTGTCGTCGGCCGATATCTGTGTGAATCCCGACCGCGTCAATCCGATGAATAATCTTTCAACCATGAACAAGATCCTCGAATATATGGCGATGAAAAAGGCCATTGTGCAGTTCGACGTTGTCGAGGGTCGCGTGTCCGCCGGGGACGCTTCGCTCTACGCCAAGCCGAATGATCCCGTCGACTTCGCGGACAAGATCGTCGAGTTGCTGGCCGATCCGCAGCGCTGCGAGCGGATGGGCGAGATCGGCCGAGCGCGGATCGAGGACGAACTCTCGTGGAGCCGTCAGACGCCCAAGCTGGTGGAGGCGTACGAGACGCTCTTCGCCCGGCGCTGAGACGCGCGCGAGCATACCGCGCCCGACGCGCAACTCACGCGCGCTTGACCGAACCGGTTGCACGGGGGCATCGTCAGCATAACGTCATCGCGGAACAAGCGATGACTCGGGAGGAAGACAATGCTCAGCGCAGATCGACGGACTCTTGTGCGCGCCGCCGGGATCGGCGCCGCGTTTGCCGCGTTCGCGACCGTCACCGGCGCCGAGGCTGCCGACAGCAACCTCTATGTCATCGCCGAACTGGTCTCGAAACCCGACAAGGCGGACGATCTGCGCCAGTTGCTGGTCGAGTTCGTCGCCGGAGCGCGGAAGGAGCCCGGCTGCAAGCACTACTCGCTGCTCGAAGACCGGAAGCAAGCCGGCCGCTTCCTTACCTTCGAGACCTGGACCGATCAGGCTGCGCTCGACGCCCATATGAAGACGCCGGCGCTCCAGGCGGCAGGCCCCAAGCTCCAGCCCATCCTGGCGAAGCCGTTCACCCAGCAGTTCCTGAGCATGGTGTCGGACGGCTAAATCACATATATTCAGTGTTCTTAGCGATCCGTCTTCGCGCCGCTGTCCTTCAAGGCCTTCGGCCGATCCTGGCCGAGCGGGTTTGGATTTCCTTGGCCGGGCGCATTTTAAGGGTCAGATGGGGCAAAACCAGGGGTTGGAAAAGCTTGGATTTCCTTGGATTCTCTCGTGCGAAACGAGCCTTTTCAAGGGGTTACACGGGATTTTCGCTGGAAAAAATTTCTCGCGCCCTTTTGCCCGCAGGGGGCGGCGCCAGAAGAGGGTTCATGGCGGCCTAGGCCATGCGGATGCGCAGAATTATTCATAAGGCAGCCTAGCGCAATTTCTATTTTTCGTCAATCGATCGTCGCCCGACAGAAAATAGCGCCCAGACAATTTAGCCATACAATCCGGACAATTGTCGCGCCATGATTCCTACAATGTTGCGACCTCCGGCATGATGCATTCAGACGCCCTCGTGGCGCCAATTATGCGGACTCACGAAGCGGGAATTGCTTCTCTGCAAGTCGCGGCAAATGTTCAATCAAACCACCGATATCCCCAGAAGTCAGAAAAAGGACAGCATCGTCCTGGCGTAACTCACCGCCAATTCTGGCAAGGCCTTCCTCACAGGAGCGTATAGGTGTGGCGTCCACGCCGGCAGCGTACACTCGGTTCATAATCTCGCTAAGACTTGCTTGCTCATGCGTGCCAGCCCCTTGGTTCGCCGGTTCAAATATGAAAACGCGATCACAGCCGCGAAACACGTCATCATACCATTCGAGCTTGTTGCGATTGCGCCACGAAAACGTGTGAGGCTCGAACACGACAAGCAGGCGGCGCCGCGCGAAGTGCTTTTTCATCGCCGCGATCGCGCTCTTCGCCTTGTCATAGGACGATCCGAAGCCTTCGAACATCTGCACGCTGGAAAAGTCTGATTTTCGGTCGAGCCGCCGCATGACGCCGCGAAAGCTCGCCATCGCCGTTGCGTATTGCTCGACGCTGACAAGGCCGCGGGTCAGCACGAACGCCCCGATCCCGACCATGTTTTCGATGTTGTGCGCGCCGAGCTGGCTGGTCTTGACGCGGGCGACCTCCCGGCCGCGCTCAGTCAATGTGAACTCAGAGACTGCGCCATATTCGATGGCTTCCGCGCGCCAGTCGCCGCTTGTGAGCCCGAAGGTCACGACGTCTCGGTTCGCTTCCGTGAGAAATCGCTCGCTGAGTTCGCCTGAGGTCGCCGCAACGATGAGCCCGTCGGGCGGGACCAAATCAAAGAGTTGATGGAAGGGCGCGAGATAGGACTCGATCGTCGGAAAGACATTGACGTGGTCATGCGCCAGGGGCGCCAGCAAGACATGGGCGGGGCGGTAATGCAGAAACTTCGATTGATTGTCGGTGTTGGAAGACGGATATTCGTCGCCTTCGAGCAGGAATAGTCTCCCCGTGCCGACATTGGAGGCGCGAGCCGGCGACAAAGGCACGGCGCCGATCATCCACGAGGGATCGAGCCCGGCGCTCGCGAGACAATGGGCCATCATCGCAACGCTCGTCGTCTTGCCGAACGATCCGGCAACCACAACGTTTTCGTGTCCACGCGACAGGAGCGCGAGCACTTCGGCGAAGGACAGAATTTTTGGCCCTTGAGGCCTCGCGGCGCGTGCGAAAGCCTCCGCCACCTCCTCATTCTCGCTCGGAACCAACCGCGCGTTTTTGCCAATGACGATAAGATCGGCATCGTCAGGAATATTCTCCGCCGCATAAGGCGCTCGGCACGTGAAGGCTTCCCGAGCCAGCACCTGCGAGATCGGCGGATAGATCGCTTCGTCGGAACCTGTCACAGCGACGCCGCTGTCGCGCAGCAGGATCGCCGTTGCGCTCATGCCCACGCCGGCAAGGCCGATGAAGTGGGCTTTACGAAATGGAAATGGGGTCATCGTCACTGTGCCTGGACGCTCTTTTGATCACGCGCCAGGAGGCGCACGGCTGCGAGCACCTTTTATGCTAGCGACCCCAGCATCGAGGAATCTGCGCTCCGCCGCCACCCGCACCCAAAGGCAGAAAGCGCCTGCCGGAAATACGGAAAGACGGGCGCGTCAGTTCCTGGGTCGTGTTCCCCATCGTTTGGACGGGCCAATTTCCAAAACTCGAAAAGCTAAATTTTCCTTGATCCCGCATGGGAATCGGAGAAATCTTTCTTCCACGTCAACTTAGAACAAGATTGAGAAAGTAGTCTTTGACATGACCGAACATAAAAAATTTGCCGACGTCTCAAACAAGGTTGCCGAAAATAATCAACGAGTTTGTCCAGAGTGCAGTTACGTATTCCGCGGAAATGGGTGGGATGGTATAGACGCCCATTGGAAAGCAAAGCATGACCATATTATGCCATATAAAGATGCATGGACCTTGATTAAGGCCGAGAACTATAAGTCGTCAAGAGAAGGTCGGGATATGTAACTTCAATTGGCGGTTAACTTAAGCGTGCATCAAACCGATCTTTAGCATCACCCCTACTTAAGAGAGCGAGCGACTACTTTCGAGCTACTTATTTTGCGTCGGAATGTTCATCTTCCGGGGATGGGATATCTTCATGGGGCTCAAGATTGAGCTTCCCTTGTCGGGCGCTGTCCGGAATAGGTAGTTCTTCAATTCCAATAGGCGTCACGCCGCACAATCGAGCACGATTAGCTAAGCCTTTGTCGTCTGTATGAAGCTCTGTTACGCCATAGACTTTACATATCGCAATTATCTGTCTGTCTACTTTTCGCTTCTGATAGGGCTCGGCCTTATCTTTATCGTCTTGATGCGCGAAGGCGTCTCTATTCAGGAGAGCCAACTCAGCTGCGCATCTAGCGTCAAAATTACCAATTTCAAATATCCGGGATCGCCCAACCAAATTTATATACTGCTCCGCGGCTGGCCCTATTACCGTAAGCAACTCAGCACAAGCTGGGGCCGGGATTATTATTTTCCTACGAGATTTCTGTATCCCCACAATCAGAAATTCGGCCCTCTCCCTCGCCAGTTCGACGGGGATGTGACTTCCTGCCGCAAGAGGAATCCGCCCGTTGGGATTCAGCAGGATACTTAGCATCGTATTGTCGAACGCGACGGCGCTCATACGCCTGCCTCGCGTTCAGCTTGCAGGCGATCCCATGCATCCGGGGGCCAATCCACCTCCAATCCTCTAAGGCGCTCAACTGTCAAAGTTGCGTCTTCTTCCTCCAGCCGCTCATAGCTTTGGACTTGCATCCGAGCCAGATTCCACACTCCGTCAGTGTCCCTACACCAGACCCCAACGCCAGCGAGTCGGACAGGCTCCCACAGCAACTGGGCAAGTTCTTTCGCTAAGTGCCGCTTGGCCGTAAACCCAGACAGAATGCGGCCGTCTAGATCCTGCACTTGCAAGGCCGCGTCTTCCCCCGCCCCCCCGATTCTGATCAATTGCCCATCGATGGTAGTTGCCTGCCTCAATCCATCGACCAGTCCGGAATCATCGGCCGCAGCTGGGATTTCTAAAATGACGCGCTCGGCCGTTTTCAGAAGGGCGGGTCGCCCCGCGTATTCCGTGCCACCCGCATCCCTCCTCACCATGCGCCTTATTCGATTATAGGCGTCGACTTGACGCTTGGTGCCATCCCCCCGGGGCACCCGCGAGGCTCGTTCTCGGGCCTCTAGTGCAATCGCCTTGGGAGCGTGCAAGACAGGCGCAACGCTCGAATGCCGTATCTCGACGAGATGCAGGTTAGTCGGATCGCCAAGCACCACGGCCATTTGTTGGAGATACTCAATAAGGCGGCCGAGCGGCATCGTTTCCGGAGTATATCCCGGAATAACGAAGCTCAACTCCTCAAAGTCCGTCATGCTTTAGCCCTAGCGCTAGGCGGGGTTTGCGGCAAGCAATACCGCCTCTTACGGCAAACCAGTCACTTGATACGTATGTCCACCGCTTGCGGTAAGCCGCGCCTCCGTCTTTAGATCACAGCGGAGTGCGAAGAGATTCTACCCCCGCCTCCGCCCCCTCATCTTCGCCGCGCTCTTCGGCCTAGCTTCGCCGCCGCCCCAATTGTGCGGGCCCATGTCGGCGTCGGTGGGTTTGCGGGGGCGGGTTGAGGGCAGGTTCGCGGCGCGGCCGAAGGGCCGCTCGCCGGCATAAGCGCCGGCCGTCGCCTCGATGTCCATCTGGCGCGCCATCGGGTCGTCGCCGACCGCGAGCGCGACCGATTGCAGGCGCCGGATCTCGTCGCGCATGCGGCCCGCTTCCTCGAATTCGAGATTGCCGGCGGCCACCTTCATCTGCTTCTCGAGATCGGCGATCGTCGCCTGCAGATTGTGGCCGATGGCCGGAGCGTCGGCGAGGCCGATGTCGACCGTGACGTGATCGGCCTCGTAGACCGAGCCCAGGATGTCCTGGATACCGCGCCGGATCGATGACGGCGTGATGCCGTGCTCTTCGTTGTAAGCGGTCTGCCGCTCGCGCCGCCGCCGGGTCTCCTCCATCGCGCGCTCGATGGAGCCGGTGACCACGTCGGCGTAGAGCACGACCTTGCCGTCGACGTTGCGCGCGGCGCGGCCGATCGTCTGCACGAGCGAGGTCTCGGAGCGCAGGAACCCTTCCTTGTCGGCGTCGAGAATGGCGACGAGCGCGCATTCGGGAATGTCGAGGCCTTCGCGCAGGAGGTTGATGCCGACAAGCGCGTCGAACGCGCCGAGCCTGAGATCGCGGATGATCTCGATGCGCTCGATCGTGTCGATGTCCGAATGCATGTAGCGCACCTTGACGCCGTTCTCGTGCAGATATTCGGTGAGATCCTCGGCCATGCGCTTGGTCAACACCGTGACCAAAGTGCGATAGCCGCGCTTCGCGACCTCCTTGACCTCGCTAAGCAAGTCGTCGACCTGGCTGCGCGCCGGGCGGATTTCGACAGGCGGATCGATAAGGCCGGTCGGGCGGATGACCTGCTCGACGAACACGCCGGCGGTCTGCTCCATCTCCCATTTGCCCGGCGTCGCCGAGACATGCACGGTCTGCGGCCGCATCGCCTCCCATTCCTCGAACCGGAGCGGGCGATTGTCCATGCAGGACGGCAGGCGGAAACCGTATTCGGCGAGCGTCGCCTTGCGACGATAGTCGCCTTTGTACATGCCGCCGATCTGCGGGATGGTGACATGGCTCTCGTCGGTGAAGACGAGCGCGTTGTCGGGCAGATATTCGAACAGGGTCGGCGGCGGCTCGCCGGGGCGGCGGCCGGTGAGATAACGCGAATAGTTTTCGATGCCGGCGCAGGAGCCGGTCGCCTCCAGCATTTCGAGATCGAACAACGTGCGCTGCTCGAGCCGTTGCGCCTCGAGCAGGCGCCCTTGCGCATGGAGCTGGTCCAAACGCAGCTTGAGCTCGACCTTCATCCCCTCGATCGACTGCAGCAGCGTCGGGCGCGGCGTCACGTAATGCGAATTGGCGTAGACTTTGACGAACTCGAGGTCCTGCGTCTTGGCGCCCGTAAGCGGATCGAACTCAACGATCAACTCGATCTCGTCGCCGAACATCCCGATGCGCCAGGCGCGATCCTCGTAGTGAGCGGGGAAGACTTCGAGCGTGTCGCCCCTCACACGAAACAAGCCGCGCGAAAAATCGCCAGCCTGCACGCGCTTGTACTGCAGCGCGACGAGGTCCTTGACGAGCTGGCGCTGGTCGACCTTGTCGCCGAGTTTCAGGGAAAAGGTCATCGCGGTATAGGTCTCGACCGAGCCAATGCCGTAGATGCAGGAAACGGAGGCGACGATGATGACGTCGTCGCGCTCGAGAAGGGCCCGCGTGGCCGAGTGGCGCATGCGGTCGATCTGCTCGTTGATGTCCGATTCCTTCTCGATATAGGTGTCGGTGCGCGGCACGTAGGCTTCGGGCTGGTAATAATCGTAGTAGGAGACGAAATATTCGACCGCATTATCGGGGAAGAAGCTCTTGAACTCGCCATAGAGCTGGGCGGCCAGGGTCTTGTTGGGCGCGAGAACCAAAGCCGGGCGCTGGGTCGCCTCGATCACCTTGGCCATGGTGAAGGTCTTGCCCGAACCGGTGACGCCGAGCAGCACCTGGTCGCGCTCGTTGGCGTAAACGCCCTTGAGAAGCTCCTCGATCGCGCGCGGCTGATCGCCCTTCGGCTCGAATTCGGATACGACGCGAAACGCCCGGCCGCCCTCCGACTTGTCCGGGCGCGGCGGCCGGTGCGGCAACCACGGGGGCCGGTTGCGGATGTTGGGGTCGCCCTCTTCCAGGAGCGCCTTGAGCGAATCGGCCGTTACCGCGGCGCCGGTCAGGCCACGCGGGTGGCTTTCCGGCGCGGGGGTCTCGAACCTGGGTTGCGGCCTTTCGCCGAACCCTTGGGTCTTGGGCTCGGCCAGAGCCGGGTTGAGCAATTCGGCGAGATGCTCGCCGAGCGGATGGACTTCGGGCCGCGAGGCCTTGGACTTGGGCCCGGAGGCGGACTTGGACTTGGGCCCAGGGGCGGACTTGGACTTGGGCCCGGAGGCGGATTTTCGGGGGGCGGGCATCGGTGCAATATGGGGCGATTCATGGGTTGGGGAAAGGGCTGGCGCTGGAGCTTTGCCGCCTCGATTGGATCGAGCCTGGAGCTCGCGTGTTGTTGTCAACACGTTACGGTACGTGATCCTGGAGGGGCGGCTTCGACAAGCTGATTATCTCTCACGAGGTCACTAGGATAAAGGAATCGGCCGGGGACACTACGACGACACTCCGGGCCAGGAACACTTCCCTCCCCCGCCGATCAGAAAGGAACAGGAAACAATGACTTCCACGCCCTGCCGCCGCGATCTTCTTCTGTTGGCCGCCGCGGGCGTCGCCGCCGCGCCCGCTTTGGCGCTCACGTCGACGCCGACTTTGGCCTATCAGGGCAACATGGAGCGCGCTCTGTCCGCGCTCGGCGCTGCGATGCAGTCCCTTCAGGCGGCGACGCCGAACAAGGGCGGCCATCGCGAACACGCCATGCGTCTCATCGAACGCGCGATGGGAGAGGTTCAGGCCGGGATCAACTTTGCATACCAGCACGGAGGCGGCGGCTATTGAGGCGAGCGGTTCAAAGACTGCCGCCGTTCCACGGACGCCGTCTTTTCCGCGCCCATCATCGCCACTAAGCGACAGGCCATCTCGTGCAAGAGCCAATCTATTCCGTCGGCGTGTTTGCGGCCATGTGCGTGAGCGCGGCGATCGGCTTCTTTATCCATTCCCGACTGTCCGAGAAGCATCGGTCGCCCGAGTCGATCGCGCTGGTGCAGCTTATGATCACGCTCCTGGTGACGTTCACGGCCATCGTGCTTGGTCTCCTTACGACCTCGGTCAAGGCCGGATTCGACGCCGCCTATACCGCTCGCGGCGACGACGCCGCGCAGCTTGCGCAGTTCGACCGCTGCCTGCGCGACTATGGTCCCGAGACCGCGCCCATGCGTGAGCAATTGCGCGGATATGTCGCCGCGGTCATCGCCAGCACCTGGCCTGACGAACCGCGTCCTGAGGGCGTCGCTTTTCCTGATCCGGCCAAGATGCCGAGGCTCGGGGAATCGCCGCTCTTGTCCGACGTTTTGAGCAACGTCGGCCGCGGCGTTAACGCGCTTCAGCCGTCAGATAGCTTCCACCGGACTCAGCTCGCCGCGTGCATTGGACACTACAGCGACTTGCTGAACGCCAGGTGGAAAGTGATCGAGGGCGCGCGCCCCTCCTTCTCGCCGCCCTTCTACTGGGTGTTGGTGATCTGGCTTTCGATCCTGTTTGGATCGTTCGGCCTGACCGCGCATCCCAACGGGATGGTGGCGACGATGACGGTCTTATGCGCGCTGTCGATCGCCATCGCGGTCTTTGTCATCCTCGATATGGATGAACCCTATGGCGGATTGTTCGGGGTGCCCAGCACCTCGATGCGCAACGCGCTCGCCGACATGATGCGCCCCGACGGCTGAGGCGCATTCGCGTAGGCAGGGCCGTCGATCAAGAATCCTACCCGCTCGGACGAGGCGCTTGAGTAGCGCGTCTTTTTTTCACATCCACCCTCACGGTAACCTTCTGTACGTTTCCTCGGTAAACGCATTACAGAACCGTAACTTTTCCATTGACTGCACAATTAAACTATGGAATTAAACGGCAGGCCAATTAACGATTGGGGCCCGTTGGGAGGAAGTTTAATCATGAAGCACAAGATTGTCGCCGCTGCAGTGGCGCTGGCCGGAGTGGCCATCGCGCCCGCTGCCCATGCTGCCGGTTCTGTTTCCGCGAGCTATTTCACGATTACGAGCCTGGACCCGGATACCGAAGGCGCAATCACGGGCGTTGAGACGGGTCTCGTACAGACAACGCTGGGCCCCGACGGGTTGCCGGTCGAATCCGCGCCCGGCACATTCGAGGACGTCAACGCGGCAGGAGAGTTGCTCTGGTGGACGCCGCACGCGGGCTTCGTCCTGCCGGGGACGTCGTTCGCCTATCCGACCACTCCGACGCTCCCGTTCAACATCTCGTCGAATTTCTTCCCGAATGGCCCGGGCGGAAGCAATGGCGGCGACGTAGGATTCACGTCCGCAATTCTTTCGGGCACGTTTGATGCGCCTGCCGGTGGCAGCGTGACCTTCACGCTCGGCTCGGATGACGACGCGTGGGTCTTCCTCAATGGACAGCTCGTCGTTGACAATGGCGGCGTCCATGCCGACACGCCCGCTCCCACAACGATTTCAGACCTGATTGCCGGGACGAATACGGTCGAGGTGTTCTTTGCCGACAGGCACACCGTTCAGGCGGCTCTCACTTTCGACGCCGATGTGACGCTCAGCCCGTCTGTTCCGGAAGCTTCCACATGGGCGATGATGCTGATGGGCTTTGCCGGCCTCGGTTTCGCGGCGGTCCGTCGCGGGCGAAAAGTAGCGCCAGCAGCGGCATAAATCAGTCTTTTCCGTCAACGATGTTGGAAAGGCCGCTCCTCTTGGGGCGGCCTTTTGTCGTTGGCGGTGTTCGATGCGCGTTCGAGGTTGCGGCGCCCGAACGTCGCAGCAGGAATCAGGTTGAATTTGGGGCTGGACGGCGCATCTTTACTCGGTGACGAAACCGGAAGCGATGCCATGAGCCAGGACGCTCAACATTACCACGTCTTTGCGACAACAATGGGCTTCTGCGGAATCGCCTGGAGCGATGCGGGTGTTGCGCGCTTTCAATTGCCAACGAAAACCGCCGAGGCTGCTGAAAAGCTGATCTGCCGCCGCGCTCCCAGCGCGGAGCCGGGCTTGCTGCCGACAGACGTTGCGGCGGTCGTCGAGGCGGCGAAGCAGTATTTTGCCGGCGAGGAAATCGACTTTTCGCAGGTTCAACTCGACCTTGCCGGCCAGGACGCCTTCTTTGCCCAGATCTATGACGCGCTGCGCCGCGTCGGCTGGGGCAACATCACCACCTATGGCGCACTGGCGAAGGAGGTCGGCGCCGGCCGCGAAAAAGCGCGCGACGTCGGCGAGGCGATGGCCAGAAATCCGACGCCCTTGATCATTCCCTGTCACCGGGTGCTGGCCGCGGGCGGCAAGATTGGCGGTTTCTCTGCGCCCGGCGGCTCGAAAACGAAGGCCCGCATGCTCGAACTGGAGGGCGTTCGCCTTGCCCCGCCGGAAGCGGCGCAACAGACTTTCGGTTTCTGAGCGCAACCCTGATCAAGTCGGGCTGGAAACCTTGGCCTCGGGGACGCGAGCGCTAGGATTAGGCGCGAAAGGGTCGAGGATCTGGCCGACCAATGTGCTCGACACCGGGGTTGAGGCTCCATAGTCGGCGGGCCAGGCCTTTGGCAGATAGAAAGTCCCAAACACCCGATCCATCACCGGCAGCATGGACGCATAGTTGTGGTCCTTGTGGTCCTCCAAAGTATGATGCCAGTGATGGAAGGCGGGGCTTGAGATGATCTCCTCGAGCGGGCCTAGGCGCCAACGCACATTGGCATGGATAAAGAAACTCCAAAGCGAGCCGACAACGAGCACAAGGGCAGGCACGAGGGTCGGATTCGGCCCGACCGGCGAGGCGAGGCCCGTGGCGTAAAGCAACGCCAAGCCGCACAAACGGGTGAACACCATGTCCACGGGATGGGCCCGTGTGTTGACGAGAAAATTCACATGAGTCGCGCTGTGATGAACCGCATGGAATCTCCACAGCAGCGGGAACTGGTGGCTCCAGCGATGGCCCCAGTAAAAGCCAACCTCGCCGACGATCATGGCCGCGACCATCCGCGCCCAAAGCGGAAGATTGGCGGCGGCGCCGGTAAAGTTCGCCGGCAGGACAGAGTGAACCATCCAGGCCAGGAGCACCGCCGGCGGCCCGAGTAGGAAAATCGGGGTGAGGCTGTTGATGAAGTACCAGCCGAGATTGACCAGCCAGCCCTTCTGCCAAAACGCACCCGGACGGACCGAGAAATAGTGCTCGAGCGGGACGAATACGGCGAGCAGGAATGCCAACAATATGCACGCGCGCAAAACCTGCGTCAGATAGACGGTCAGGTGATGGTGCGAAGCCAAAAGATCGAGAAGCGACTGCATCAACTTATCGTACCATCATGTGGCAGGACTTGCATCGCTCCAAGATCGAAGACCGGACAAAAGCGATCTTGCGAGGCGCCAACGCGCGGACTGCGAAAGAAAACGCCGCCGGTCTGATGGACCGGCGGCGTTTCCTCGAGTCAGCTCGCTTATTTAGGCGACCGCGACGACCTTACGGCGGGCGCGGGCCAAAAAGCCCATGCCCGCGAAGCCTGCGACGATCATCACCCAGGTCGACGCCTCAGGCGTCGATGGGCCGCCGCCCCCGGTCAGCGACACGTCAGCAAGCAACACGAACGCTGGCTCGCCCGTGCCGGCCGCTGCGATCTGCAAGACGTTGCCAACCCCGTCCCACGTGAACGTTGTCGAAAACGAATTCCAGGCGACGAAACCCTCGCCGGGAACATCCATCGACGCGGAGGACCCTATCGTCTGGTCGCCCACGCTCACCTGGAAATTCATCGTTTGCTCGCTGTCGATTCCGATCTCCGTGCTCCCAGCCTGCATGAAGCTCAGCGTGTAGGTTTGCCCAGCGACCAAGCCGCCGACCGTCTGCTCGATGAATCCGAAGCCGCCGCCCGGGCCGAAACCATTGGTCCCGTCAAGGACGACAGAGGCGCCTCCGCCGGGCGGACCCACCATGCCGTTGTCGAAGCCGTTAGCCGGGCCGGCGGAGCCCTCGAGGCTTTGGCCCTCGGTGGAGCCGTTGCCAATCCAGGTCTGGTCAGGCGTTTGTCCCGCTGGGACGTAAGCCGCAAATTCGTCCTGTATGGTCCAATCGGTGACGAACGTGTTTCCGAAACTCAGATATTGCGCGACGCCAGCGCCTGGCGAGCTAAAATCGCCGTTTTGCAACAGCTCCGCCGCCGAAGCGCCGCCGGCGAACGCCGTCAACCCCGCCAGCGCCGCTGCTGCGACGCCGACGCGTAAAGAATGCTTAAGCATTACATTTTCCCCTTACGTTGTGGCGAAAGCTTCCCATCATGAGGCTGTAATACGCCATTTCGCCGTGAACACATAAAACGTGAACACGCTGACGTTACGTAATTTTAATGAAGTGTCAACTAACAGGTTGCATCAGCGAGAAACAAAAGTTCACACCGCTCACATCTCGATCGCCTGATCCAAATCCCGGATCAGGTCGTCAGCCGTCTCGAGGCCGATCGACAGGCGCACGACGTCATCGCCGGCTCCCGCAGCGGCCCGCTGCTCGTCGGTGAGCTGGCGGTGCGTGGTCGAGGCCGGATGCAGGATCAGGCTTCGCGTGTCGCCGATATTCGCCAGATGCGAGAACAGACGCACGCCTTCGACCAGCTTCACGCCGGCTTCGAACCCGCCTTTGACGCCAAAGGTGAAAACGGCGCCCGCGCCTTTCGGCAGGTATTTCTGCGCGAGTTTGTAATAGGCGCTGTCCTTCAGACTGGCGTAAGACACCCAGGCGACTTTCGGGTGCTGGCTCAGGAATTCCGCGACCCTGCGGGCGTTCTCGACATGCCGCTCCATCCGCACATGCAACGTCTCGACGCCGGTGATGGTGAGAAACGCGTTCATAGGCGCAAGCGCCGGACCGAAGTCGCGCAAGGCGACCGCCCGCGCCTTCATGGTGAAGGCGAAATCGCCGAAATTCTCGAAGAACTTGAGCCCGTGATAGGCGGGCTCCGGCTCGGTCAGCGAGGGAAAGCGGCCCCCTTGCGACCAGTCGAACTTGCCCGATTCGACCACCACGCCGCCCAGCGAATTGCCATGGCCAGCGAGGAACTTGGTGGTCGAGTGCACGACGATGTCGGCGCCGTGTTCGATCGGCCGGCACAGGTAAGGCGTGGCGAGCGTGTTGTCGACGATCAGGGGCAGACCTGCCTCGTGCGCGACATCGGCGACGGCCTTGATATCGACGACGACGCCCCCCGGATTGGCGAGATTCTCGATGAAGATCGCCTTGCACTTGGGCGTCAACGCCTTGCGGAAGTTCTCGGGGTCGGTCGGATCGACGAAATGGCAGGTCCAGCCGAGCTTCTTGAATGAGAGGCCGAACTGAGTGAGCGAGCCGCCGTAAAGGTTGCGCGAAGCGACGAATTCGTCGCCCGGCTCCATCAGCGTGAAGAACGTCAGGAACTGCGCCGCATGCCCCGAAGAAGCGGCGACCGCGGCGCGACCGCCCTCGAGCGCCGCGATGCGCTCTTCCAACACCGACACGGTCGGATTGGTCAGCCGCGAATAGATGTAGCCGAAATTGTGCAGGTTGAAGAGCGAGGCGGCGTGGTCGACGTCGTCGAACACATAGGCCGTCGTCTGATAGATCGGAGTCGAGCGCGCGCCGGTGGTCGGATCGGGCGCCGCGCCGGCGTGGATCGCGCGCGTTTCGAAGCCGTAGTCGAGATTGTGCGGCGGCGCCGGGCGGCTCTTAACGCGGCGTTGCAACGGCGCGGCGGGCGGGCGGTTCTGGATGATGCCGCTGTTGACGCCGCTCCATGACAATTCGCCGCCAAGCCGCCCGAACTCGATCTTCGGGCAGCGGTTCATGATCACTTCGAGCCCGGCCGCCTCCGCAATCTTCGCCGCCGAATCGTGCCGAACTCCCAGTTGCATCCACACGACCTTGGCGCCGATGGCGATCGCGTCCTCGACGACGCCCGGAGCCTCCTCGGAGGTACGGAACACATCGACCATATCGACCTTGTCCGGGATGTCACGCAGCGACGCATAGGCCGTTTCGCCGAGCAGCGTCTTCCCAGCTATCCCCGGATTGACCGGGATCACGCGATAGCCTTTGCCCTGCAGGTACTTCATCACGAAGTAGCTGGGACGGTTCCAGTTGGGCGACGCCCCGACGAGCGCGATCGTCTTCACCCGCTCGAGGATCGCGCGGATTTGCGCGTCGGAATAGGCAATCGGTTCGAGGTCGGCCATGCGCTAGCTCTTAGGGGAAGCGCGCACTCTAGCGCAAATGGCGCTAGCTTTTCAGCCCAACGCTAAGGGTTGGAATACGCCATCCATTCCGAAGCGTCACGGCCGCGGCTCCGGCATTCGCTTCTCCAACGGCAGGCCGGTTGCGGCCCAACCGTCCGAGCCCTCCGGATACCAGGCGACACTCGTGTAGCCGAGCGCGAGCGCGCGCTTGGCCGCGTTCCAGGACATCCAGCAATCCTTGAGACAATAGAACACGAGCGGGCGCGCGCGGCCGCCCAAAGCTTTATCAAGGCCGCGGCGAAAATAGTCGAGCATGACGGGAGCGAGTTCGCCGTAACCGGTGTCGGGGAGCCACAGGCTGCCCGGGATGTCGGACCGCGGCTTGTCTCGCCAGACGACATCGGCGGACAAATTCTTCGGGCGCGGCGCCTGGGGCAGGACATCGATGAAGGCAGCCTCGCCCGCGCGCCACATCGTCGCCGCTTCCTCGGTCGTAAGAACCCGCGCGCCCTTCAGGCTTGCGGGCGTCGGCGCGCGATAATCGCTCTGCCGGTAGGAATCCGGTTCCACGGGTGCGCCTGCGGCGCGCGCCGCGAACGGTGCAACGAGAGTGAAACCAAGGGCCGCAACCAGCGCCCATCGCAAGTTTGAAAGCATTGTCCTCATGGCGCCGCCCGGCCTTCGCTCCTGGTCGTTTTGTCGCCGCGATTGGCGCTCACGGATACGAAAGACGACGCTAGGACCTCGAACCTTGCCATAGCCCGCCGCTTCAACCAGAAGCAAATTGAAGCGGATGGGAATTCGTCGTTAATGCCCGCCGCTATCTTCGGCCAAGAAAACTCAGGATTGGAACATGCGCTGGCTGCTCGGCGTCCTTATCGCCGCCCTCGCCTTCTGGGCGCCAAGCGCATTCTGTGGCGAGGCTCTGCCTCCGCTGCCGGTCCAGGAGGTCGCCCCGGGGGTGTTCGTCCATGCGGGCGAAATCGCTCTGATGACCGAAGAAAATTTGGGCGACATCGCCAATATCGGTTTCGTGATCGGCGACAAGGGCGTGGCGGTGATCGACACCGGCGGCAGCGTGCCAATCGGGAAGCGGCTGCTCGCCGCCATCCGCGCCCACACCGACAAGCCGATCCTCTATGTCATCAACACGCATGAGCACCCCGATCACGTGTTCGGCAACGCGGCCTTCGAGGGGAGCGGCGCGACTTTCGTCGGCCACAAGAATCTGCCGCGCGCTTTGGCGATGCGCGGCCAGTTCTATCTCAAGGCGTTCCGGCGGATCATTGGCGACAAGCTCGTCGACGAGGTGAAGATCATTCCGCCAACTTTGCTCGTGGCCGATCGCATGACGCTTGATCTCGGCGGAAGGTCTCTGGACTTGCAGGCGTGGCCGCCGGCGCACACCGACTGCGACCTGACCGTCCTCGACACGACGACAAAGACGCTCTTCGCCGGCGACCTCGTCTTTGTGAAGCATCTGCCGATCATAGACGGCTCGGTGAAGGGCTGGCTTGTCGACCTCGTCGGGCTGGCGAAAGTTCCGGCCGTGCGTGTCGTTCCCGGCCATGGGCCGATCGACTTGCCCTGGCCGCAGGCGCTCGACAGCGAGCGGGCGTATTTCGAGGGCCTGGCGAACGACGTGAAGGCGTCAATCGCGAAGGGCGAACCGGTCGAGGGCGCGACGAAATGGGCGGGACAATCTGAGCGGGATGACTGGAAGCTGTTTGACGACTATAATCGGCGCAACGTGACGGCGGCCTATTCGGAATTCGAATGGGACCAATAGGCGCCGACGCTCGGGATGGAGGCGCTTCGATGGCGCGGATGCTCACCAGACGACAGACACTGACCGGCCTCGCACTCGGTTGTGCGACGGGCGGACACGCTTTCGCTCAAGCGGTCGATGAGCCTGATTCCTGGCCCGAACTCAAGCACCTCTTTTTCAACGATGCGCCGATCCAGGAGGACAAAAACCTCGTGTCGTTCGAAGCGCCTGTGCGCGCCGAGGACGCCGCGATTGTGCCAATGTCGTTTTCGGCCAAATTGCCTGAAGGCGACACCCGCCGCGTCACCAAGCTGACGCTTGTGATCGATGAGAATCCGGTGCCCCTGGCGGCCGCGTTCACGCTCGGCGAAAAGGCGGGCGACACGCGCATCTCGACCCGGGTCCGGGTCAATTCCTACACCAACACCCGCGTGGTCGCGGAACTCAGCGACGGCTCGCTGCATATGGCGACGCGCTACATCAAGGCGTCGGGCGGCTGTTCGGCGCCCATGGTCAAGAGCATGGACGAAGCGCTGGCGACGCTCGGTAAGATGAAGTTCCGCATCCTGCCGGCCACTCCCGAGGCGCCAAACGAGGCCCTCCTCATGATCCGTCACCCGAACAATTCAGGGCTGCAGATGGATCAGGTGACCCGGCTCTATACGCCTGCGCGCTATATCGCCAAGCTCGCGGTCTATCAGGGACAGGATCTCGTTTTCTCGATGGCCGCCGGCATCTCGATCTCGGAGGACCCGAACTTCCGCTTCACCTATAAGCCGAACGGCGCCAAGATGTTTCGCGTGGAAGCCGAGGACACGGCGGGCAAGACGTTCTCGGGCGCGTGGCCGGCGACCCGCGACGGGGCTTGAGCCAAATTTAGGGCCAACGCCTCGATCGGCCCGCGCTCTCGACGCCCGGCGTGGCAAGGGGGGACTTCTATGACAAGAAGTGGCACTGGGCCGCTAAGTCGACCGGGCTGATGACCTCTGAGGCCAACTCTACGTTGAAGTGACAGCATAACGGCCAATATCGTTGAGCAAAAAGGGGCCAACGACAAGGGTTGCATTTTTGGCCTTCTCGCGGCCAGTTCGGATCGCCGATCGCTCGAACTCATTCCCCCGCCTTTCCGATCATCTTGCCTCTCGCCGCGACGTAAAGCCCACTGCCGATGATGATTGCGTTGCCGATGACGATCGGCAGTGTCGGGACGTCGCGCCAGATCAGCCAGCCCAGGATCGCCGCCCAAAGGATCGCCGAATATTGCAGCGGCGCGAGCACCGAAGCGGGGGCCAGCGCCAGGGCGCGGACGATGAAGATGAAGCAGAGCATCGCGACCGCGCCGACCAGAAACATGAGGCTGAGATCAAAAAGATCGGGCGTGGTCCACGCCCAGGGGATGGTCGCCGCCCCGACGAGGCCCGTGCCGATGAATTGCCAAAGAACAAGCGGCATCCAGTGGATGCCCCGGAGTTCGCGAGTGAGCGTCTGGCTGAGCGCAAAGCTCGTCGCTCCGAACAGCGCGATTGGCGCCGCCCAGGAGAACATCTGTGGCGAGGGTCTCAGCGCGATGAGGACGCCGACGAAGCCGACCAGGACGGCGATCCAGCGGAAGCGCTCGACCTTTTCGCCGAGCAGCAGCGCCGAGAGCGCGGTCGTGATGAGCGGCGTCGCCATATAGAAGGTCATCACGTCGGCGAGCGGCATATAGCGGGTCGCGTAGTAGAAGGCGAAGGTGTCCACCGCCGCGCACAGGACCCGCAGGGCCTGCAGCCCGGGCCGGCGCGGATCGATGAATTTGGCGCGTAGCGAAACGACCAGCGGCGCCAGCACGAATCCGGCGCCAATCGAACGCGTGAGCATCAACTGGCCGACGCCATAGTCCGCGACAAGCCACTTGCCGAGCGCGTCGTTGAGCGCGAATAGAGCGACGCCGGCAAGATAGAGGACAACGCCGAGGCCCGCGGTTCCAGAGCGAGGGATCGGCATGGGATCCTGGAGATCTGGCGATTCTGCGACCGCCTAGCGCATTATCCCCGTGCAGGCGGGGGACCAGCAAAACCTCGTGAGCCCTCAGGGCGCGGCAAAGGCCTGTGAGCAGCGGGGCACGCTTGCGCGAACCCCGAGCCAATCGTCAGCGCGAATAGAACTCGATGACCAGGTTCGGCTCCATGTGCGTCGGATACGGCACCTCGGAGAGCCCGGGAATGCGAGAGAGCTTGGCGGTCCCCTTGGCGTGATCGACGTCGACATAGTCGGGCACGTCACGCTCGGCCAGCGCGTTGGCCTCAAGCACCAAGTTCATTTGACGCGAGGATTCCTTGATCTCAATCAGGTCGCCTACCTTGACCTGAAAGGAGGGAATGTTCACCCGGCGACCGTTGACCCTGATGTGGCCGTGGTTGACGAACTGGCGCGCCGCAAACACGGTCGGCACGAATTTGGCGCGGTAGATCACGGCGTCGAGCCGGCGCTCCAGCAGGCCGATGAGATTGGCGCTCGAGTCGCCCTTGAGGCGGAGCGCCTCGACGTAATAGCTGTGGAACTGGCGCTCAGAGATATTGCCGTAATAACCCTTGACCTTCTGCTTGGCCTTGAGCTGGGTGCCGAAATCGGTCGCCTTGCCCTTGCGGCGCTGGCCATGCTGGCCAGGCCCATATTCACGCTTGTTGAAGGGGCTGCGAGGGCGCCCCCAGATGTTCTCGCCCATCCGGCGATCGATCTTGTATTTCGCTTCCGCGCGCTTCGTCATCGCGATTCCTCTTAAAATTGGTTCAGGTTACGAGGAACGCGCCCTCCTCTGCGCCCAAAGAGCGCCGACAGGCTTTTAGCCGAGCAAGGCTGGAAAGCCGCGGGTGCGTCAAACGACAAACGCGCTCTCAGCTTAGCCGAGAGCGCGCCTGAAGTTGCGCCCTCGTAAAGGGCGCGGCCGCGGCTGTCAAATATTCAGGCCTGGCAGGTCAGGGCGTTCGCCCGCGTTGGCGCCGAAAACGACCCAGCATCGGCCGCCTACCCGAGGAAAGGACAGCCCGGAACGCAGCCGTGATATGCTTGTTAAGCATTCCTTATCCATATCAAATGCCAAAATCACTCAATTTTTTGCATTCTGTTGCGTCATATGGTCGCGAAAGGACCATTCTTGGCGGTGCCGTCATGCTGTTTTCACATTAAGTTTGCATCGCACCATTGACTTCTGCAGTGCAGCAATTTATCTAGGGCGGGTCTGGGCGAGGGAACGAATTCCTCGGGCTCCGTTGGGTCCGAGTCAGGAGGGCGGTCGATAAAAAGGAGACCGCCATGAAGAACTTCTCTCTTACACGCTTTCTGCGTACACGCCGCGTATATTGGAATGTCTTGCAGGAGCTATCGGCGTATACCGATCGCGAGCTGCACGACATCGGCATCGACCGTGCCGACATTCACCAGATCGCGCGCCTGGCTTCGCAGGATCAGCACTAACCTGAATGGCGGCGCCGCTTAACGGCGCCGCCATCACTTCATTTCCGGTTATAGACGTCGTCGATTCGGACGATGTCATCCTCGCCGAAATAGCTGCCGCTCTGAACCTCGATCAGCTCCACATCGATCTTGCCCGGATTGGCGAGCCGGTGCGTCGAGCCGATCGGCAAGTAGATCGATTCGTTCTCGTGAACGAGCGTTACTTTATCATTGAGCGTGACTTCGGCGGCGCCGCGCACGACCACCCAATGCTCGGCCCGGTGGTGGTGCTTTTGCAGCGACAGGCGTCCGCCAGGCCGCACGACAATGCGTTTGACCTGATAGCGCGGGCCATGGTCGATGCTCTGGTAATAGCCCCACGGACGGTAATTGCGCCGATGCTCGGTCGCTTCCGGATGGCCCTGCGCCTTGAGGCTCTCGACCAGCTTTTTGACTTTGGCGGTCTGTGACCGGTCGGCGACCAAAACCGCGTCGCCCGTAGCGACGACCACCACGTCTTTAAGTCCGATGACAGCGGCCAATTGCCCTTCCGAACGCACCAACACGTTCGAGGAATCGATGACCACCGCCCGTCCGCGCAGGCTGTTGCCGTTGGCGTCACGTGGGCTCAGCCGCCAGACCGCCGACCATTCGCCGACGTCAGACCATCCGACGTCCGCCGTCAACACCACCGCCCTGTCCGTCCGCTCCATCACCGCATAGTCGATCGAGATCTTCGGAGCCTTGGCGAAGGACTCCTGGTCGAGCACGACGAAGCCGAGGTCCTTTTTCGCAGCCGACACCGCCGCCGCAGTCGCGACCGCAATCTCGGGCTCAAAACGCTGAAGCTCCTCCAGCATGACGTCGGCGCGGAAGACAAAATTGCCCGAGTTCCAGAGATAACCGTCTTTAATGAACGCGCGCGCACGCGCTTCGTCGGGTTTCCCCACGAATCGCTCGATCCGGCGCACATGGGGCTCGAACGCGAGCGGCGCGCCCGGATGAATGTAACCGTAGCCGGTGGCGGGATGATCGGGCGTGACCCCGAAAGTGACGATTTCGCCCGCGTTGGCTGCTCCGTACGCTTGCCCGCAAAGAAGGGCGAATTGTTTTCCGTCCTCAAACACATGGTCGGCGGCGAGTACGGCGACGACGGTCTTCGGGTCGCTCGCAGCCGCCCAGGCGGCCGCGGCGCCGACGGCTGCGGCGCTATCGCGCCGGTCAGGCTCGAGCAGGATCGCCGCCTCGGCGCCGATGTCTCTCAATTGCTCGGCGACCTGAAACCGATACTCGATATTCGTGATGACGACTGCCGGGTCGAATATTGCAGGGTCGCTCACAAGGCTGACGATGGATTGAAAGGTCGAACGCTGGCCGATCAGCGGAATGAACTGCTTGGGCAAGCTCTCCCGCGATTCCGGCCACATGCGGGTGCCGGACCCGCCGCACATGATTACCGGCCTTATCTTGGGCATTCATTCCCTGGGGTTGGCGGGTCGCGATTGCGATCGTTGGCGGGCCTCCTCTGCAATAATGGCGGCGCCAAAGCAATGGCCAGACCTGAGGCCTCCGGCCGTCACGCTTTGCGCAGCCCTCGCCTCGCGCGGCCCAGGTAAGCAATGATCGACACGGTGGCCGCGGTCGTAACCAACGCAAGCGCGAAGGCGGAGAACGCGGCTGACAGGGACAAAGCTTGCGCGATCGCGCCGGTCGCCAACGGCGCCGGCAGGCGGGTCAGCGCGCTGAACAGCGACACGGAGGCGAGCCCGACCGCGGGTCCCGCCACCGCCTGACGCGCGGCCAGCGCGAAGCCGCACGGGACGATAGGACCGGTGCCGACGCCGATCAAGGCGAAGCCGGCGACGCTCGCCCCGAACCCGGCCTGCATGCCGACCAGACCGAAGCCGGCCGCCGCGATGACGAACGAAGCGATGATGATGCGAAGGTCGCCGACCCGAAGGCGAATCGCGTCGACGTTGAACCGCAGCGCAGCCTGGCAGGCGGAAAAGAACGCCGCGCCGAGGCCGGAAATCGCCGCCAGCTTCGGCGCTTCCTCGCGCAACAGCAGCGACGACCACACCGACGCCGCGAGTTCCGCCGCGATCGAGACGCCGACCACGATTCCAAGCCCGATCAGAGCCGGCGCGAAGGACAATCCGCTTCTGCCTATCGACCCTACGCGCGCCGGAGCGGGACGATCGGTCGCCGCCGCGCGATGGGTGGCGACGCCAGCGCCGGCAAGCGCAAATGCGGCAAGAACGCCGGCCGCCCACGGCGCGGGCCCGACGACGATCAAACTGCCGAGGATCGCCCCGAGCGCCATGCCCGCCGACGCAGCGCAGTGCAGCCGGGCCAGGATCGGGCGGCCGAGTTGGCGCTCGATCCGCGCGCCCTCGGCGTTCATGAGGAGGTCGACCACGCCGCCTATGAACCCCGAGGCTATCAGAGCGATCGCGACCCAAGTTTCGGTCGAGGCGGCGAGCAGCGCGCAAAGCGCCGCGCCAAAGATGACCGCTGAGACAGAGAGCGCCTGCCCGACACCAAAAAGATGCGCGACCGCCCCGCCCGTCGACATGGCGATGAGATAAGCCCCGGTGTAGACGGTCAGGAGAACGCCGAACGTCGACGCGTCGACGCCTGCGCGAATCAAAATCACGCCCGAGGCGCCGCCCCAGAGGCCGACGCCAATGCCGAAGGCGAAGAACATCGCGGCGACCGCCACATGGGGACGGGCGCCGAGGTCGGACGCGCCGGCCGGCGTGACGGCGCTCAAAAGTCGGTCGGCGCGCCGCCTTCCGTCTTGCGGCGGGCGACGAAGGCGGTCAGCGCCTCGAGGCGCTCGGCTTCGAGCGGTGGTGGGACGAAATCCCGCAGGCGGCCGGCGACGACGCGCTCAGCTGCGTCCACCGCGGTCGGCGAGCCGGCTTCGCGCCAAGTCTCATAGTTGCGCCAGTCGGAGATCATTGGCGGGAAAAAAGCGGCGCGATAGCGCGACTGGGTGTGCTCGGCGCCGAAGAAATGCCCACCGGGGCCGACTTCTCGTATCGCCTCGAGCGCCAGTTCCGCATCGTCGACGCGCAGCGGCCGCAAGAACTCGGCGACCATAGCCAAAAGATCGGCGTCAAGCGCCATCTTCTCGAACGAGGCTTGCAACCCCCCCTCCATCCAGCCCGCGCCATGCATAAGAAAGTTGACGCCTCCCATGATCGCGCCCCAGAGCGAGAACACGCTCTCGTAGGCTGCCTGAGCGTCGAGCGAATTGGCGGCGTTGGCGTTCGAGGAACGATATGGCAGGCCGAGGCGGCGCGCCAGCTGCCCGCCGACGATCGCCGTCTTCATATATTCCGGCGTCCCGAAGGCCGGCGCGCCCGACTTCATATCCACGTTCGACGTGAATCCGCCATAGATGAAGGGCGCTCCCCTTCGCGCCGCCTGGGTCATAACAAGGCCCGCAAGCGCCTCGGCATGCTGCTGCGCGAGCGCGCCCGCGAGCGTCACCGGCGCCATCGCGCCAGCCAAGGTAAACGGCGTCATCACCACCACCTGATTGCGGCGCGCCATCTGGATGATTCCTTCCAGCATCGGCGTGTCGAGCCTCAGTGGCGACGACGAGTTGATGACCGTGAACAGAGAGGGCTCGCGCTCCAGCGTCTCATCGTCGAGCCCACGCGCAATTTTGACCATCTCAATGGCGTCCAGGTTGCGCTCGCGCCCGAGGCTGTAGGCGTGGACCGGCTTGTCGGACAGCGTCAGCATATCGAAGAGTGCGTCGAGGTGGCGGACCGAGGCGGGAATGTCGATCGGCTCGACCGGATAGCCGCCGATGAAATGAATCGAATCGAAGCTCTGCCCGAGGCGTATGAAGTTCTGATAGTCGCGCCTGTTGCCGGGCCGCCGCCCTCCCGCGCGATCGAATGAATTGGGGGCGCTCGCCACCGTGCCGAAAGCGACGTGTCGTCCGCCGATCGAAAGACCGCGGGCGGAATTGCGCGCATGCAGCCTGAACTCTTTTGGCGCAAGCCCGATGTGCGCTTCGACCAAAGCGGGCTCGAAGCGAACGCGGCGCGAGGCCGGATCGACGTCGGCGCCAACGTCCTTCAGCATCGTTCGCGCTTCATCGTGCAAGAAGTCGATACCGATCTCCTTGAGCACGGTGAGCGCCGCCTGATGGATCGATTCGAGCTCGTCGCGCGAGATAAGCTCGAGCGGGGCGAAGGGCGACTCCGGCTGGCCAAGGGGCCGAGGCGCGCGGGACCCTCCGCCGCGCTCGGGGGCGCGTCGGCGCCGGCGCCCCGTATCCTGCAGCGGCGAATCCGTCGTCATGCCATTCCCAGATTCCCGTCAGAGAGCGCGATTCGCCGCTGGCCATATTCTAACGCAGTCGGCTCACCCAAGCGCACGCCAAAATGGCGTCTGGCCATCCCAATTGAGTGTCGGGCCCTTCTCAGGCGCCTATTTCGCTGCGCGCAGCTTCGGCGGCTCGGCCGGCGCGGGTTCCGCCTCGGGCGGCGGAGCAGGGGCGCCTCCTGAAAACCGCGCGATGAGCCAGGAGCGGAACAACGCCACCGCCTCGTTGCTCAGATCCTCGGGATGGGTGGTCAGATAATAACCGTACCCTTCGTCAAGCCAGAGATCGAAGGGGCGCACCAGCCGTCCGGCCTTGATCTCCTCGTGGAACAGCAGCGGATCAAGCAGCGCCAGCCCATCGCCCATCATCGCGTACTGGGCCGCGAGTTGCTGGGTATCGAACACGAGGCCCCGGTCGACCGCGATATCGGGGCGCCCGATCGAGCGCACGAGCATTTCCCAAAAAAAATGGCGCTGCCGACCCTCGATCTTGAGATGCAGGAGGTCGCTCGCGGCGATGAGCCGTGCCGGATCGCTCGCGTCGATCCCTTCGAGCAGCTTTGGACTGCAAAGAAGCGTCGAGCGCACCATCCACAGGAGGTCGTGGATCGCATCGGTGACGCGGGGCTCGGAATAGACGATGGCAATGTCGATGTCGCCGTCCACTTCCGGCCCGGTCGTCGGCTTGGACACGATCTCGAGCGAGATGCCAGCGTTTTCAGAGCGGAAATCCCGTAAGATTGGAATCGCGAGGCGGTGAGCGAACGAGGTCGGCAGCGCGACCTTGAGCACCCGCTTCGGCCGCCCCTTCTCTTTGATCACCTCGCCGAGCGCCTGCTCGATACGGTCGAAGGACTTCGAAACGACCGGCAGGATGTGCCGCCCCGCCTCAGTGAGCACCAGCTGTTGGGGACGCCGCTCGAATAGCGCGACGCCAAGAAAATTCTCGAGCACGATCACGTGGCGGCTGACCGCGCTCTGCGCGACCGTCAGGCTGTTGGCGGCAGCGGTAAAGCTGAGATGTTGTCCGGCCGCTTCAAAAGCTCTGAGCGCGTTGAGCGGCAACCACTTGCGATCCATTCCTCCTCCGCGCGCGACGCATTGGTTTCACCGATGTTTTGCGAGCGCGTCAACATCAAGTTCATAGCCCATACCGAACGGATCGGACAATATGGTCAAGCCGAAGAATCCAAAGCTAGTTTTAGGCGCTGTCCGATCGAACGGAGACCTGCGGCGCTCCTTCCCTCGACAGCCTCAAGCGAGCGCGCTCTTCCCTCTCTCGCCCATCCGCACTAAGTAAGAAGCTTCCTCCCGACAACCCGAAGACAATGACTGACCCGAACCCCGTCGCGCGCCGACGCACCTTCGCGATCATCTCGCACCCCGACGCGGGCAAGACCACGCTGACTGAAAAGCTGCTCTTGTTTGGCGGCGCCATTCAGCTCGCCGGTGAAGTGCGCGCTAAAGCCAATCGTCGCCAGACCCGCTCCGACTGGATGGGCATCGAGCGCGACCGGGGCATTTCCGTCGTAACCTCAGTGATGACGTTCGAATACGGCGATTGCGTCTTCAACCTCCTCGACACGCCTGGTCACGAAGACTTTTCCGAAGACACCTACCGCACCCTTACCGCTGTCGACTCGGCCGTGATGGTCATCGATGCAGCCAAGGGCATCGAGGCGCGAACGCGCAAATTGTTCGAGGTCTGCCGTCTGCGCGACATCCCGATCGTCACCTTCATCAACAAAATGGACCGCGAAACCCGGGATCCGTTCGATCTCCTCGACGAGATCGAGAAGACCCTTGCGCTCAACTCTGCGCCGCTCAACTGGACGATTGGCCGCGGCCGCTCGCTCGCCGGCGCCTATGACATCCGGCGCAGTCGCCTCACGCCGCTCGGCAAGGACGCGCCGACGTTCGCCGTCAACGGCCCCGATGACCCCCGCGTCGCGGAGCTGCTGCCCGAGCACGAGCGCGCGCAAGCGATGGAAGAACTCAATCTCGCGGTCGAGGGCCTGAAGGCATTCGACAAGAAAGCCTTTCTCGAAGGCCATCTGACCCCCGTGCTATGGGGCAGCGCGCTCAAAGATTTCGGCGTCAAAGATCTCATCGACGCTCTGGCCGAATTCGCGCCGAGCCCGCGCGCGCAGGAAGCTCAGAGCCGCACGGTGAAGGCGGACGAACCGAAGATGACGGGCTTCGTGTTCAAGATCCAGGCCAACATGGACCCGAACCATCGCGACCGCATCGCCTTCATGCGCGTCTGCTCGGGCAAGCTCCAGCGCGGGATGCGGGCGAAGCTCGTCCGCACCGGCAAGCCGCTCACATTGTCGGCGCCGCAATTCTTCTTCGCCCAGGATCGCTCGCTGGCGGAGGAGGCGTTCGCCGGCGACGTCGTTGGCATTCCCAATCATGGGCTTTTGCGTATCGGCGACACGCTCTCCGAGGGCGAGGAGATTGTCTTTCGCGGGGTGCCGAGCTTCGCGCCGGAAATTCTGCGCCGGGTGAAGCTTGCCGACGCGATGAAGGCCAAGAAACTGCGCGAGGCCTTGCAGCAGATGGCGGAAGAAGGCGTCGTGCAGGTGTTCCTGCCGCATGACGGCGCGGCGGCGATCGTCGGCGTCGTTGGCGCGCTGCAGCTCGATGTGCTCACCGAGCGGCTCAACGCCGAATACGGCTTGCCGGTAACGTTCGAACCCAGCCGCTTCGAGATCTGTCGCTGGGTCTCATCAAGCGACAAGGTGGAGATGGGGAAATTCCTCGACGCCTATCCGTCCTCGATCGCCTCCGATCTCGATGGCGCGCCGGTGTTCATGGCGTCGAGCGCCTTCAACCTGCGCTACGAGCAGGAGCGCTGGCCGAAAATCGCCTTCACGGACGTCAAGGACTATCAAAAGGCGGCAGCCTGAACCGTTCCTAACGCGTCTTCCGCCGTCTTCCTTCGGGGCTTATGCACAGCAAGCGGCGCTTGCCGAAAACGAAAGTAACCACGACTTTTGTATTAGGCCGTCTGCCTCGTTCCGCAGAGATTAGCGAATCGTTCACCAATTTGTTATCGAACTATGGGCTTCATCCCTTGCGGAATTCGCAGTCATACCTGTAGTTCCGTGGGATGATTTAATCACGCCGAAAGGCGGCTCCCTCACCGGGGGGAGGCTTGTTCCAGGGGGCGTGCGCCTTGTTCATCAGCGTCGGTCATCCGAGTGTCGACGCCGAAGGTTCGAACAAGATCCTGGTCGTTGTGCTTGGCATGCATCGCAGCGGGACCTCGAGCGCGGCAGGAGCGCTCGTTCGTCTTGGCGCCGCTGCCCCTCAACATTTGATGGCGCCGAACGCCGACAACGAAAGAGGGTTCTGGGAATCTCCCGTCATTCTGGACTTGAATAACGCCGTTCTGGCTGCCGGTGGAAGCGATTGGAAAGACTGGCGTAAATTTAACTTCGCCAAGATCCGCAAAGTGGATGCGGATGCTTTGCGCGCACGCGCGAAGGAAGCGTTGGCGGAAGAATTCGGCGATGTCGGATTTGCGGTCATGAAAGACCCGCGCATGTGCCGGCTCATGCCATTCTGGGGCCCGGTGCTTGCGGAAGCGAAATGGTCGGTGCGCGTGCTTCTGCCGATCCGGTCGCCGCTTGAAGTCAGCCAATCCCTCACTTGCCGCGACCGCCTTGGCCCCGCCTACGGGTGCTTGCTCTGGCTACGCCACGTCCTGGACGCGGAGGTTGAAACCCGCGGGATGGCGCGCGCCGTTCTGGACTGGCCGGAATTTCTGGGCGACCGCCACAAAGCGCTCGCGCGGGTCAGCGAACAGTGGGACCTGATCTGGCCCCATTGGGATGAAGACGCTTTGTCGGAGGTGGACGGATTCGTATCGGCCGATCTGCGGCGACAGCGCACGAGTGAGGCGGAACTTGAGGCGCATCCAGCCGTCAACGATTTGGTCCGGCGGACCTACGCCGCCATGATCGACCTCGTCCGGAACTCGGGAGACAGTTGCGTGCTGAAAAAGCTCGACGACCTGCGCGCGGGTTTTGAGACAGCCTCGGCGATCTTTGACTTCCCCATGCGCGAGGGCGCTGAGGAGGTTGACCGAGTCCGGTCAGAAGCTGCTGCGGAGATTGCGCGCGTTCAAGACATTATGGATCGAGGCAAGCGGAAGAACCGCAATTCGACGAGGACGGGGTCGCGTTTCTTTTGGAAACCGCGCTCAAAGGACCTTGAGGCCATTCGCAACTCGCTGTTCTTCAATTCAACGCACTACCTCGAGACGAACCCCGACGTTCGTGCAACGGGATTGGACGCCGCGTTGCACTACCTGGTTCATGGAGGTCGGGAAGGCCGGGATCCCGGGCCATTTTTCTCGACCAAAGCCTATCTCGCCCGATACCCCGATGTCGCCGAAGCCGACGTCAACGCCCTCTTGCATTACGAAACGCAGGGGCGCCGAGAAAACAAAATCGCGGCGGTCTAGCGCCCGCCAATCTGGTCGATCTCGCGGAAGCGCTCGCCGTCGACGTCGTTGACGAAGATGACAGCCGCGATGTTGTCGCCCTTCGCGTCGAAGGCCTCGGGCGCGGCATAGGCGACGCCTTGAAACTTGATGTCCTTTAGCGCCGCCAGCACATCCGCGCGGTCCGATGCGGGACGGATGGGCGCTCAATTGCGAGGACGAAATCGTCTTCGCCGACGCTGCGCTGCGCGCTGAGCTCAAAGCCCGCCATCCGGCGGTGGTCGAACGGATCGAAGCGCGCCGAAACTTCGTGCGCCCCGAGCTCGGAATCGCGATCAGGGATTCGATTCTGCCCCTTTCATCGACGCCCTTATGCCTTCCGCCCTTCTGGCTCTCGAGCGTACGATTGCTGGCGCGAGTATGACAGCCGTGGAAAACAAGGGAACGCGGAAGGCAGCGGCTTGACCCGCCGTTTGATCCGGTTCAGGAGATTCGCGTGAACGGTGTGGACTAACAGTGGCGGCGAGTCGTCGCCGATATCTGTTCAAGCACCCTCAAAGCGCGCGCCCCGCGCTTGGGTTGGGGAGGGACAAGAATGAAATTCATCGTATCGTTTTGTGCAATGACGCTGCTCTGCGCCGGCGCGGCGCAAGCTCAGGTCGAGCTGAGCACCTATGGCGACGCAAAAGGCAACCTCGACGTCCAGAAGCTGACCTGCGCCCAGCTCGCCAACACTTTCCAGGAAGACGCCGACTTCATGACCGTCTGGTACAGCGGCTGGTACAACGGCCTGGCTGGCTACAGCAAATTGAAGGTCGACCGCGCCAAGGAACTTGAGCACCGCGTCATCGTCTATTGCAAGGCCAATCCGAAGACCAAGGTCATCACTGCAATGGACATCAACATCAAGAAGATGCGCAAGGAACAGGGCATCAAGGTCAACGACGAGAAATAAGCTCGCCGCGCGGTCGCTCCTCTGCGGACAGCCCGCGCGCCTGATCAAACACCTGAAATTGGAAAGAGAGAAACCAATGATTGCCTCAAGCACAAGGCATGGGAACGCGGTGTTGCGAGCGTTGGGTCGCGTCGATTTGCGTATCGCGCTGGCCGCGGCCGCGCTCGTCGCGTCCGCCTCGGCGTCGCAAGCGCAAGTCGAGTTGAAGACCTACATGGATGATAAAGGCTATCTGAATGTGCGGGCGCTGACCTGCGCGCAGCTCGCCGGCACCTTTCAGGAAGACGCTGACTTTCTCGGCGCCTGGTACAGCGGCTGGTGGAACGGCCACATGAAGCGCCACGTGGTGAATATCCCTCGCGCCAAGCAGGGGATCCATGAAGTCATCGTCTTTTGCAAAGATCATCCGGACGAGAAGGTCGTGGACGCGGTCGACGACTATGTGAAGAAGGTTCAGGCCGGCGGGAAGTAAGCTGGCGCGCGCGCTCCAAAGCAGGGCGCGATCAACCGACCGCGCCGCTTGTCATGTCCCCGCTCGTCATGTCCGCGAAAGCGGGCTTCCAGGGGGCTCGAACCAGGCTCTAGATTCCCGCTCGCGCAGGAATGGCAAGGAGGCAGCCGACGATTCGGTCTAAAAGCGCGCTGTCCAGCGCCCCGGTCCGGTTGCGCATCGCGGCTCAAACTCCTAGCTGAGAGGCATGAGCCACGCCCCCCTTACGACACCCTCACCTGTCGACACGAACCCGCTTCTCGAAGCGTGGACCACGCCATTCGAGGCGCCGCCGTTCGACCGTTTCGAGCCTCATCATTTTCGACCCGCATTCGACGCGGCGCTTAGCCAAGCGCGAACGGAAATTGGCGCGGTCGCCGCCAATTCCGAGCCCCCGACCTTCGCCAATACGATCGAGGCGCTGGAGCGCAGCGGCCGTAGGCTCGACCAGGTGGCGAGCGTTTTTTTCAACCTGACCGGCGCTCACACGAATGACGAGTTGCAGGCGATCGAGCGCGAAATCGCGCCGGTTCTCGCGCGCCATCGCAGCGAGACCTATCTGAACGAGGCGCTGTTCAGGCGCATTGACGCGATCAAGGCCGACGATGACAAGCTCGCGCTGTCGGCCGAACAGACCCGCGTGCTCGATCGCTATCATCTCGATTTCACCCGCGCGGGAGCCGGCGCCGCGCCGGAGGCCAAAACGCGACTGGCCGCAATCACTGAGCGGCTGGCGACGCTGGCGACGGAATTCGGTCAGCACGTGCTGGCGGATGAAAAAGACTGGCTCATGCTGCTTGACGAGCCCGATCTTGAGGGCCTGCCGGATTTCTTTATTGCGAGCGCCGCGCGCATCGCCGCCGACCGGGGCCATCCGGGCAAGTACGCGATCACCCTGTCGCGCTCCAGCGTCGAGCCGTTCCTGCAATTCTCCGCGCGCCGCGATCTTCGCGAGACCGCGTTCCGCGCCTGGGCGGCTCGGGGAGAAAACGGCGGCGCGACCGACAATCGCGCCATCGCCGCCGAATTGGTGCGCTTGAGAGCCGAGCGCGCGCGCCTGTTGGGCTATGAGACTTATGCGCACTACCGCCTCGCTGACACGATGGCGAAAACGCCGAAGGCGGCGCTCGATTTATTGGAGTTGGTCTGGACGCCGGGCGTCGCCAGCGCACGGAAAGACGAAGAGGCGCTGCAAGCGATTGCAGCAAGCGAAGGCGGAAATTTCAAACTCGCGCCTTGGGACTGGCGCTATCTCGCGGAGAAGCGGCGCAAGGCCGAGTTCGACTTCGACGAGGGCGAGCTCAAGCCCTACCTACAACTCGACCGCATGATCGACGCGGCTTTCTACGCCGCGAACCGCCTGTTCGGCCTTGAATTCACCGAGCTTTTCGACCTCAAGCTCTATCATCCCGACGTTCGCGCATGGGAAGTGAAAGGGCGTGATGGCGCGCCAAAAGCGCTGTTCCTGGGCGATTATTTCGCGAGGCCCTCAAAGCGCAGCGGGGCGTGGATGAGCGGTTTCCGGGGCCAGCAGAAGCTCGACGGACCGCAATTGCCGATCGTTGTCAACGTGATGAACTTCGCCAAGGGCGGCGACGGCGAGGCCAGTCTTTTAAGCGTCGACGACGCGCGCACTTTGTTCCATGAATTCGGCCATGGCTTGCATGGCATGCTGTCGGACGTCGTCTATCCGCGCATCTCCGGCACCCATGTCGCGGGCGATTTCGTCGAATTTCCCTCCCAGGTCTTTGAGCATTGGATCTTGCAGCCGGAGATGCTGCGCCGCTTTGCCCTCCACTACAAAACCGGCGAGCCGATGCCGGAGGCGCTGGTCGACAAGCTTCTCGCCGCGCGCCGGTTCAATCAGGGCTGGGCGACCGTCGAATATACCGCCTCGGCGCTGGTCGACTTGAAGCTGCATCTCGATCACTCGCCCGTCGAGGTCGATGTCGTCGCGTTCGAGCGCAGCGAACTCAAGCGGATTGGCATGCCCGACGCGATCGCCATGCGCCACCGCACCCCGCATTTTCAGCATATTTTTTCGGGCGGCTATTCGGCCGCGTATTACAGTTATCTATGGTCGGAAGTGCTCGATGCCGATGGCTTCGAAGCCTTCGAAGAGGCCGGCGACATCTTCGATCCCGCGATCGCCAAACGGCTCAATGACTTCGTTTATGCAGCCGGCGGCAGCCGCGACTATGACGAAGCCTATCGAGCCTTTCGCGGCCGAGCGCCCTTGCCCGGAGCGCTTTTCCGCAAGCGGGGGCTCGAATTCGAAGCCGGCTAAGGCGAAGGGAGGCGGGCGTCATTTCGACGCCCGCGTTCTTTATCTCAGCCTGTGTGTCAGTGCGGCGCTATCAATTGCAGCCCGGCTTGGCAGCGTTGCAGGCGTCCGTAAGCTCCGCTGGCGGATCTTTCTTGAAGACGGTCTTGTAGGATTCAAGGACGTTTGACTGCACGACTGGCAGCGACTGCACGCCGACCCAGGCCGGGGTCTCCTTGCCGATCAGCGCGTTCATCATCGCCATCGCTTCCGCCGCGCCCTGGTCGTATGGCCGTTGCGATCCGGTCGCCTTGAGCGGGCCGCCCTTGGCGATCTCGATCGCCGATTGCAGCCCGAGGTCGACCGTCGTGACGGGGATATCGATGTTCTGCGCGCGCATCGCGGACAGCGTGTCGAGCGCGGGCTGGTCCCAAACCGCGAACACACCCTTGATGTCCGGATTGGCAGTCAGGAAATCGCCCGCAATCTGCGACACCTTGGAGGGGTCGGTAAAGTCGACCTGTTTCATCTTGATGTCGGGGCGGTTCTTCTGCATCCACTCGCGAACGCCCTTCGTGCGCTCGTTGGTGCTGAAATAGTCGACGCCAAAATTGACGAGTTCGATCGTGCCGCCCTTGTCCACGCAAGACGCCAGGATCTGCGCAGCGATCTGTCCGTTGCCTTGGCTGTCGGCCGAGATCATCGAAGCATATTCCTTCGGATGCTCGAGCCCCGTCGGAATGCTGTCCATGAACACAAGCTTGATCCCCGCCTGCGACACCTTCTTGTAGGTCGGCGCCGTTGCCGTGAAGTCGACCGGGATCGAGATGATGCCGTCAGGATGCTGCTGGATCGTGTTTTCGATATCCGCGATCTGCTTGTCGACCTGATACTCGGCGGATGCGACGCCGGTGACCGAGACGCCATATTTCTTCAGCGTGTCCGTGATGCCCTGCACCTGCAACTGCGACCAGTCGAGGTTGACGGTCTGCATCGAGATGCCGACTTTGAAATGGCCTGCCTTCACCTTCTCGGCGTCAGCATCGCTGAGCTTCAGCATATCGACGGACGCCGCCTTCTCGCCGTGCGGGCCCTGGCCTACGATCGAGGTCGGCCCCAGCGTCGCGAGATCGACGCTCTTGACGCAGCCCGCCGGCGTCTCGGCGAAAGCGGCGGATGACAGAAGCGCAAGCGCGCCCATAGCGGCGCCAGACGCCAGCGCGAATTTGACAGGTGAGAAAATCTTCATGGTCGTACTCCTTGGTCTTTCCTCAAGTCGTCGTTTTTATTTGGGGCCGACAACATGCCCTTCCTGGCCCATTTATAACGGGCTAGCGTTTCGTGAAAGCGACCGCGGCGACAATGATCGCGCCCTTGATGATGAGCTGCATTGGCGAGCTTACGCCCAGCAGGACAAGTCCATTGTTGAGTGTTCCAATGATGAGACTGCCGAGCAGCGTTCCAAGAATAAAACCACGTCCGCCGAATAAGCTGCATCCTCCGAGAATCACGGAGGCGATGACATCGAGCTCCATGCCCTGCACAACGTCTGGCCGAGCGGCGTGCGAGCGCGCGGAAAGGATCAGCGCCGCGAGGCCCGCAAGCGCGCCCGTGAGCACGAAGGCCCAGGTCGTCACACGCTTGATCTGGATACCGGAGTAAAGAGCCGCCGTAGGATTGCCGCCGGCTGCATAAATCCGGCGGCCAAAGATGTTGTAGTGCAGCAGCAGAACGCCGCCGATGGTCGCAGCCAATGTCCAGGCGATGGGCGCCGGCAGGCCAAACAGACTGCCTTCGCCGAAGATCCGGAAATAGCGCTCGTTGGTGATGATGACGGGCTTCGTGTCCGTGACCATCATGGCGAGACCGCGCGCGGCGCTGAGCGTGCCGAGCGTGACGAGGAACGAGGGAATGGCGAGCCGCGTCGTGAGCGCCCCATTGATAAGGCCAACAAGGGCGCCAGCGCCCAGACCGGCCAATGCGCCGACAAACCAGAAATTGGCGATATGCTCCATGGCGAGCGCCGCGGCCATGCCCGAAAGCGCGAGCGCCGATGCAACGGACAAGTCGATCTGGCCCGCGATGATCACGAAGGTCATGCCGATCGCGACGATCGACACCAGCGTCGTCTGTCGGCCAATGTTGAGAAAATTGTCGATCGACAAGAACCACGGCGAAGCGAAGCTGAAGACCACGCAGAGGACGACGAAGGCCAGATAGAGCATCCATGGCCATTCGCTGCGCAACAGCGTTTGCACCAGCGTCGAGGCGCGGCGCCGTTCGGGCGCGGCCGCAACGGCAGTGGTCGCAAGGCGATCCGTCACGCCGCTTGTCCCTGTTCCCTTTGGCTCATCTGGATGAGTTCATGAAGGTGTTCCGCGTTGCCGAACTCGTCGCGGCCGAGCGTCGCGGTCACGCGGCCGTCGACGACAATCGAAATCCGGCTGCATAGCAGGATCAGCTCGTGGAGGTCAGACGAGACGATGAGCACGCCAGCGCCACTCCGCGCCGCATCCCTGATGAGACCATAAATCTCCTCCCGCGCGCCGACGTCGACGCCGACGGTGGGTTCGTCGAGCAGCAGGATGCGGGTGCGCTCATTGTTCCATTTGGCGAAGACCACTTTTTGTTGGTTGCCTCCGGATAGATTGCGGACGCGGGTCGAGGGACCAGGCGCCTTGATCGACAGGCGATTGATCGCCGCCTCCGTCTCCTCGGTTTCGGCGCCACGCCGAACCCAACTTGCCCACGAGAAGTGCGGCAACCGGGGCAGGCTGAAATTTCGCTCGATTGAATGGTCGAGCACCAGTCCTTGCGCCTGCCGATCTTCGGGCACGAGCGCGACGCCTTTTTCGATTGCCTCGGCCGGGCCTCGCATGCGATGCGCCGCGCCGTCGAGGCGAAGCTCGCCTTTTTCAATCGGACGGAGCCCGAAGATTGTCTCAAGAATCTCGGTGCGCCCGCTGCCGATCAGGCCAGCAAGGCCATGGATCTCCCCGTCCATCAGTGAGAGGTCGACGCCACGGAGGCGGTCGTTGACGACGCCCGACAAAGCGAGAAGCTCGCGCTCACCGAAGGATATGGCCGCGCGATCTGGCCGCTCCCTCTCGTCCTGTAGAGACGCTTTCGGCTCAACCTTCGCCTGCTTTGGCCCGACGATTGCCGCGACCAGCGTCCTCATGTCGGTCTCGGAAGTGTTGAACGTGCCGACGTTGGCGCCATCGCGCAAGACAGTGACGCGATTGGAGATACGGAACACCTCGTTGAGCCGATGGGTCACATAGATGACGCCGACATTTTGCCTGACGACTGTTTCAACCGCATCGAACAGGATCTGCTCTTCGTCGCTGCTCAGCGCGGAGGTCGGTTCGTCCAGGATAAGCACGCGCACCCGGCCCATCAGCGCCTTGCAGATCTCAGTCATCTGCCGGTAGGCGAATGGCAAAGAGCCGACTGTTGCGCGCGAATCGAGTGGGATCTTGTGCCGCTTGAGAAACTCCTCGGCCTCGGCCATCAGCTGTCGCTTCTTAAGGAAACCAAAGCGGCTCGTGGGCTCTCGGTTCAGCATCAGATTCGCGCCGACGGAGAGAGACTCGACGAGGCTCAGATCCTGGTAGACGACCGCGATTCCGGCCTCGCGCGACTCGGCAGGGCTGTTAAAGATAACGGGGGCGCCGTCGATTTCGATCGCGCCGCTATCGAAGCTGTGCACACCGCTGAGAATTTTGATCAGCGTTGACTTGCCCGCGCCATTCTCTCCGAGAAGCGCATGGACCTCGCCGGTCTTGACCTCAAGACTCACTCCCCGCAGAGCCTTCACGCCGCCGAAGCTCTTGGTCATTCCTCGAACCCGCACAAGCGGCGTGTCCGAGGATCCGGTCGGATCGGAGGCCGGAGCAGGAATCATGGCGAGGCGGGAACTGTTCGGGTCATTGGTCCCATACGATCGACGCCGATATCACGCCGGGGCAAAATGTTCGTCAAGCCTTGGCTGAGGCGCGAGGTGTTTATTCCGGCGGGCCATGGATTTGTCGAGTGAACTTTTGCTCGGGTTGTCGTGCTCCAGGGCGATCACAGTGGCGCCGTCAAGCGCACTACCCTGTCGGCCTATCCAAAGTTTCGCAAAACCGCTTGAATTCATCCGCGGATGCGTAGGCTTTCTGGGTGCCGCGCCGGGTCACGGAGTCCGCCGCATAACGAGCCGCCTGCTTCAAGGCAGCCTCCAGAGAGACGCCGTCCGCAAAGAACCGCGCAAAACTCCCAACGAATGCGTCGCCGGCGCCCGTCGTATCGACGGCCTTTACCGGAACCGGCTCAATTCTTCGCACTTCAGTCGGTGTCGTTAGAAGCGCGCCGCGCGATCCCAGCGTGACGATCACTGTGCCAAAACCTTTGTCGAGCAGGCTTCGCGCGGCGGTCACGATGCTCGATTCCGTATCAACCGGCATGCCGGTCAGGATCGCAAGCTCGGTTTCGTTGGGGATGAAAAACGTCACATCGCGAATGCGATCGACGTCGAGCGCCGCGGTCGCCGGAGCTGGGTTGAGAACCGTCTTCACGCCGTGGCGCTTGCCGAAGGCGATGGCCGCGTAAACAGTTTCGAGAGGGACCTCGAGTTGCAAAAGGATGAGATCGCAGGTCTTCAAATCATCCGCGGCGCGATCGATGTCGGCTGGCGAAAGATCGGCGTTGGCGCCCTTTACGATCAGGATCGAGTTCTCTCCCGACGGCTCGACCATGATCGGCGCAACCCCGCTGGGCTTCCCCTTGACGCGCCGCACATGGCTCGTATCGACCCCAACCGCCTCAAGATTGCGAATGGTGGCGTCCGCAAACATGTCGTCGCCGACCGCCGTGACCATCACAACCGATGCGCCCAGCTTCGCGGCGGCGACCGCCTGATTGGCGCCCTTGCCGCCATGGCCCATCTCGAAGCTTGGCGCCTCGACGGTTTCCCCCTTGACCGGCATCCGATCCACATAGGTGACGAGGTCCACCATATTGCTTCCGACGACCGCGATGCGCGGCCGGTACGTCTCGGTCATTGTTCTTGTCTTTCGATGTTTGCGCCGGCGGCAAGCTCGCCGCGCGCGCTGTTGGCGTCAGTCGCGTTTACGTTTTCCGGATGTACGCCTCTGACTCGCAAGCCGCCCTCCCAAATTACCCCAGCGTGTCTCTGCGCTCGACGCCAATTCAGCAATGAACTACGCTGAGCCTGACATCGCGTTGCAAATCGCGTTTGGAGAGAAGAATGGCGTCGGTCGACGTTGTCAACGCACGCAAGGCCTATGGTGGCGTGGAAGTCATTCACGGCGTCTCGCTTTCGATCGCCGATGGGGAATTCGTCACCCTCGTCGGGCCGTCTGGTTGCGGGAAATCCACACTTTTGCGGATGATTGCCGGCCTCGAGTTGATCACGGAGGGAAAGGTCAAGATCGGGGCCCGCGTGGTCAACAACCTGCCACCGCGGGATCGCGACATTGCAATGGTTTTTCAGAACTACGCGCTCTACCCGCACAAAACCGTCGAACAGAACATGAGTTTTGGCTTGAAGCTGCGCAATACGCCAAAGGACGAGATCCAGGCGCGGGTCAAGCGGGCCGCCGACATCCTCCATGTCGCTCCTTATCTTTCCCGCTACCCTCGACAATTGTCGGGGGGACAACGGCAACGTGTCGCGATGGGGCGGGCGATCGTGCGCGATCCGCAGGTCTTTCTGTTCGACGAGCCGCTCTCAAATCTGGACGCGCAGTTGCGCGTACAAATGCGCGCGGAAATCAAGGAACTGCATCAGCGCCTGAAGACCACGACCATCTATGTCACGCACGACCAGATCGAGGCCATGACGATGGCGGATCGAATTGTGGTCATGCGCGATGGCGTCGTGGAGCAGCTCGGCGCTCCGCTTGATCTCTACGATCGGCCGGCGACCCTCTTTGTCGCCGGCTTCATCGGATCGCCGTCAATGAACCTGCTGAAGGGCTCTGTAACCGTAAAGGGCAAGCCTGTTTTCACGACCGAAAGCGGCGTGGAGCTGCCCCTTAAATCGGCGCCAAGCAACATCGATGGACGCCCTTGCGTCTATGGAATTCGGCCAGAGCATCTGGCCATCGGCAGCGACTTCAAGGCCGAGGTTTCCGTGGTCGAGCCGACCGGCTCGGAGACCCAGGTGTTCGCCAAGGTCGGGGGCCATCCAATCGTCACCGTCTTCCGTGACCGCATATCGGCTCAGCCGGGCCAAAGCCTGCTGCTCTCGCCAAACTTGGACGCGGTCCACCTGTTCGACGCCGAAAGCGGCAAGCGGCTGGAATAGCCGCGGGAAAGACGCTGGAGGCCTCGTGCGTTACGAGTTGATGCTGCCGCACCAGATTCGTACGGCCATCGACGGCAATTGGCCTGCCGTCCTGCCCTTGGGAGTGCTCGAATACCATGGCGAGCACATGGCGGTGGGCATGGGCACGCTGGCCGTGACCGGAATCCTCGAGATCCTGGAAACTGAGGCAAGCCTCGTCATCCTGCCGCCCTTTTACTATGGCGCAGCGAGCTACGCGGTGGCGTCGCCGCAACGCACAGGCACGCTTCATGTCGACGCCGAGGCGCTGCTACCCTTCGCCAAAGCGATGTTCACCGGGCTCCTGCGCATCGGCTTCCGAAACATTCACCTCGTCATCCATCATCAGACTGAGAACTTCACGGTCGGCATGCCGACGGACCTCGCCTTCAAGTTGGCGGCCCGGCAAGCCATCTTCGCCTTTCTCGAGGCGGAACGCGGCGAGGGATGGTGGGGCGCGGAGGCGATGGCTGACTATTATAAACAGCACTCGGCCGGCGACGACCCTTTCAACTGGATCAAGGCCCATCCTCTCATGCTGTCTTCCGTCATGGAAGGCTACCCGTTCGATCACGCCGGTCAGGGCGAAACCTCGCTGCTCATGGCGCTTCTACCGGGAGGCGTCGACACGTCGCGGATCTCGGAAGACGAATGGTATTCACGGTCCGCCCGCGAGGCGAGCGTCGAACTTGGGATAAAAGGACGGGACCGCATTCTCGCGCGCCTGCGCAAAGCGCTTGGCGTCGAGCGGGCAAATGCTCAGGGTCCCCGCAATTGACTTTGCCCCAAAACGCCAGCTTAAGTCTTGCAACTTGCGCCCGCCGCGCGTGGTAGAGAGCGCACGCGGCTCGCGTCGTTTTGGTTCGAAAGTCGCGAAGTCGGCGCAAGAGGGAGGAATAAATCATGCGTGTCCAAGTCTACGAAATGCTCATGGCGATGCAGGGAAGTCGTCGCGATATCCTGAAAGGGGCCGCGGGCGCCGCCGCTCTGGCCGCAAGCTCCTCCGTCCTTTCATCCACCCCGTCCTTTGCTGAAGACAGCATCGTGTCCCAGATCATGAAAATCCCCGGCGCCGGCAACGGCTCGCCGACCGACGCGGATTGGCAGAAGGTTGGCGCCCTCTGCCTTGGGCCGACCAAGGCCAACGTCAAGCAGGGCGAATTCGCCGGAGTCGAATTCTCCTTCATGGGGCTCAACAATCAGAATCTGCACAACTTCCTGTTCCGCGGATTCTTGACGCCGTGGGAGGCCTACACGGGAGCGAAGATCAAGTGGATCGATCTCGCCCAAGGCGATTACAACGCTCGCCTGCAGCAATCGATCGCGACCGGCACCGCAGACTTCGACATTCTCGAGATGGGCGCACCGTTCGAAGGCGACATGGGGGTCAAGGACCTGCTGTCCGAGATGCCCGACTGGGTGAAGACGCAGATCGATTTCGACGACTACGTCAATTACCTCAAGCCGCCAGTCGGCACGTGGAACGGAAAAATTCACCGCGTCACCATCGACAGCGACTGCCATACCATCAATTATCGCACCGACGTCTTCTCCGACCCCGATCTCGCCAAACAATGGGCGGACTGGAAGGACCAAGCGGGGCTCGCGACGTGGGGGCAGCCCAAGACCTGGCAGCAAGTGCAGCAGGTCACCAAGTTCCTGAAGGGCAAGAAGTTCAAGGGCAAAGATGTTTACGGCTTCCTTGATCAGCCCAAGCCTTGGGGTGGATTCCAATTCTACTTCACCGGGAGCCGCGCGACGGCTTACGCCAAGTACCCCGGAGAGAAGAACTGGCTGTTCGACGAGAACATGAAGCCGCTGGTCAACAACCCGGCTTGGGTGCGGGCTATCCAGGACGTGGTCGACGCCCTGCCAAGCGAGCCTGGAGATCAGATCAACGCCGATCCCAACACGACCGCGTTCCAGCAATTCGTCACCGGCACGGGTTCGCTCCTGGAATGGTGGGGAGACATCGGCACATTCGCCAGGACAAGCGACACCGCGACGATCGGCGAGGTCCTCAATTTCGACATCCTGCCGGCCTCGGACGACGTCTACAATTTCCGGACGCAAAAGTGGGAGAAGCTCGCGAGCGGCCCCAACCATGCGCCGAACATGGCCTATCTCGGCTGGGGCATCTATGTGATGAAGAAGGTCGACAGCGATCCGAAGCGTCAGAAGGCGGCGTGGAGCGCGGCGGCCCATCTTGGTGGCAAAGACCTGTCGATGTGGACGGCGGCGTATCCTTCAGGATTCCAGCCTTACCGGAAGAGCCACACCAACCTCGATCTGTGGGCGCTCGCCGGCTACGACAAGAAATACATCGGATCCTACATGGACTCGCAGTCGACCTCGTACAACCACCCGAACTCGGCGATCGAGCCGCGCATCCCGGGCATCTTCCAGTACTATAGCATGGCCGAGGATGAACTGCAGAAGACGTTCGCGGGCAAGCAGACGGCGCAGCAGGGCGCCGACAACGTCGCCGCCGCCTGGGAGAAACTGACCGACAAGCTCGGCCGGGAAAACCAGATCAAATATTACCGGATTTCGATGGGTCTGACTTAAGAGGCGCGATCCCGGAACGATTTCGTCCGCGCGCCTTGTGCGTCGCGGGCGGAATCGCCCCGAGTTTTTGCTTTTGAAAACGCGAAGCGTGAACACGGACAGGGCGCTGTGAGCAGCGGGAGACTTGAAGCAGCGCAGGACGAGGTTCTCCCCGGGCGGTCGTCACTCGGCAAGTGGATCTTCCGTCTCGCTTCGGCAATTCTAATTGTCGTCGCAGCGCTGCAAATCGCGGAAGCGGCGGGTCTCGCGTCGATCGGCTTCGCCGACTGGCGGCCAACCCTCTATGCGTTCCTCGTCTGGTGCGTAGCGCTGGGAATTGCCCAGATTGTGGAGCGCGGCGAGCTCGGGCGGCAGCGGTTGTTTGTGCTGCCCGCTCTCCTGTTCACTGGCGCCATGGTGATCTTCCCGACCCTGTTTGGTTTCTCCGTCGCCTTCACCGACTGGAACCTCAACGCGCAGGGCCCGCCTCATTTCAACGGCCTCGCCAATCTGCGCACCCTTTGGGCTGATTCTTATTTCTGGAACGCGCTCGGCAACATGGTCTTCTATGTGGCGACCGTCATCGTTCAGTACGCGATCGCCTTTGGCCTCGCCCTCGCGCTGAACGCCGACATTCGCGGGCGCAAATTCTTTCGCGTCGCGTTTCTCATGCCCTTCATGCTGAGCCCCGTAGCCGTGAGCTGGATGATCGGCAAGTCGCTCACGGAAAACCGCTTCGGGCCCTTGGCGAATTTCGCCAGATGGCTTGGCTGGGAGAATGTCACCTTTTTCACCGATCCGTGGATCGCCAGGACCACCATTATCGCCATGGACGCGTGGATGTGGATCCCCTTCATGGTGATCCTGCTTCTCGCGGGCCTGCAGGCGCTGCCGCTCGACGTGAAGGAGGCCGCCAAGGTCGATGGGGCGAGCACCTGGCAGACCTTCTGGGAGATCACTTTCCCACTCATGCTCCCGGTGAGCGTGACGGCGATCATCTTGCGCACCATCTTCGAACTCAAACTCGCGGACATCGTCATCAACGTCACGGCGGGCGGCCCAGCCGGCGCAACCGACACAATCTCGAGCTTTGTCTATCGCGAATACCGCGATCGCTCGAATGTCGGCTATGCGACGATGGTGGCCGAGGTCTATCTCGTCATCATCATCATCTTCATCACGCTGCTCCTGAGCGTAGCCAGCCGCTACGTGCGGAAGGTGACATGAGGGCCGACCCATGACGGAGAGTTGGCGATGACTGTCAGCGCCGCCGCGGACGCCACGACCCATGCTGAGCGCGACGATTCCGTCGCGCCGCGGAGTTTCGCCCGCATCATCGGACGCATCGCGATCTATGCGCTCCTGATCATCTGGACCTTCATTGCGCTCTTTCCCATCTACTGGACCCTGTCGACCTCGATGAAGCTCGGGCGCGACGTTACGCAAGGCCATCTCATTCCTTGGGTTGACTTCATGCCGAGGTGGAAAGGCTGGCAATCGCTCGGCCTTTCGCCCGACACGATTTTCAACACCTCGAACGTACGCGAGGAGTTCGTCGATAAATTCATCAACAGCGTCATCTGTTCAGTCGGCGCCTCTTTTTCGCGATCGTGATCGGGTCGCTCGCGGCTTACGGCCTCAGCCGTTTCGACTACAAGTTTGGCCCGTGGCGGAACAAGGACATTTCCTTCTTCTTCGTCTCGCAGCTCATTCTTCCGCCAGTCGTGCTCGCGCTGCCGTTTCTCGTCCTCTACAAGGGACTGGCGCTGCTCGACACCCGCATCGGGCTCATCCTCATTTACACATTGATGGTGCTGCCGATCGTGATCTGGGTGATGCGCGATCAGTTCGACACCATCCCGATGGAGATGGAGCAAGCGGCGCTGGTCGACGGCTGCACGACCTGGGGCGCTTTCCTCCGCATCGTCTTGCCGATCGCGCTGCCGGGCATGGTCGCGGCCTTCATCCTGTCGCTCGTCCTCTGCTGGAACGAGTACTTCTTCGCGTCGCTCCTGACCGGGTCCGACGCGCAAACCCTGCCCGTCATGGTGGCGAGCCAGACCGGCTCGTCCGGCATCAACTGGTGGACGATCGCGGCGCTCGCGACAGCGGCAATCATGCCCCTTCTCTTGATTGGCATTTTTCTCGAACGCTACATCGTCATGGGTCTCACGGCGGGAGCGGGCAAATAACCGGAGATCCAGTGTCTGGCGCCGGTCCGTCGCGCGAGCGGCTCCGGGCGCTCACGATGGAGCTCATGCTGATCCCCGGCCTCAGCGGATACGAAGGCCGCGTGCGCCGGCGCCTCGCCGCCGAAATGGCCGGTTTAGGCCTCACGACCACGACCGATCGGCTCGGCAATTTGATCGCCACCGCGGAAGGCGACCCGAACCGGCCGAGCGTGATGCTGTTCGCGCATATGGACCAGCTCGGATTCATCGTCCGGAAGATCGAGGCGAGTGGGTTTCTCCGGCTCGAGCGTCTCGGCGGCGTCCCGGAGCGGGCGCTCGCCGCGCAAGAGCTTCTCATCTGCATTCGCGAGGGACGCGATGTCCGCGCGGTGATCGGCAATAAGAGCCACCACGCGACCAGCCCCGAGGACAAGTACCGCGCCCTCCCGTACCAGGAGATCGTGGTCGACGCGGGCTTCTCCAGTGCCGACGCCGCCTTGTCCGCAGGCGTCAAGATCGGTTCCCCCGTTGTCTATGCGCCGAAAGCCTTCGCGCTCGCCGAAGACAGGATCGCCGGAACCTCGGTCGACGATCGCGCTGGCTGCGCCGTGGTCTCGGAGGTCGCGCGGCTGCTCGCGCCTGTTCGTCAGCGGCCGACGATCCACTTCGTTTTCTCGACGCAGGAAGAATACAATCTGCGCGGCGCGATGCCCGCGGCCCAGGCGCTAAAGCCGGACATCGCCATCCAGCTCGATCTCATGCTCGCGACCGACACGCCCGACATGCAGGCGCGCGGCGACCTTGCGCTCGGCGGCGGCCCGGGCATGAGCCTTTACAGCTTCCATGGACGCGGCACGCTGAACGGCACGATTCCGCATCCCGCACTCGTCTCGCTCTTTGAAGGCGCCGCGCGGGACGCGAGCCTGCCGCTGCAGCGTAGCGCTCAGGTCGGTGTGCTCACCGACTCGTCCTACGTGCAGCTTGTCCATCATGGCGTCGCCGCGATCGACCTCGGCTTCCCTTGCCGCTACACGCACTCGGCTCTCGAGGTTTGCGATCTTTCCGATCTCGTCAGCCTCTCGGCGCTCCTCGTCGCCGGACTCTCGCGCATTGAGGCCGACTTCAGCCTCGATCGCGACGACTATCCGGAATGACCGCCACCCTCGGAATCGATATCGGGACATATGAATTGAAGGGCGTTCTCGTCGACGCCGACGGCCGTGTCCTGGCTAGCGCGGCGCGCCCGCACGAACTCATCGTGCCGCGCGCGGGCTGGGCCGAGCATCGCGCCGAGGAGGACTGGTGGGGCGACTTCGTCTGGCTCTGTCGAAAGCTTCTCGCCGATAGCGGGCTCGACGCGTCCGAGGTGAAGGCCGTCGGCGCGAGCGCGATCGGTCCGTGCATGTTGCCGGTCGACGCTGACGGCGCGCCGCTCATGAACGCTGTGCTTTATGGCGTAGACACGCGCGCAGCCCACGAGATCGACGAGCTTACCGCAAGCATTGGCGCGGACCGCATCCTCTCACACAGTGGCAACGCACTGACCTCGCAGGCTGTCGGCCCAAAAATCCTATGGCTTAAGCGCAAGCGGCCGGACATCTACGCAAAGGCGCGGATGTTCCTGAACTCGACGTCGTTCCTCGTCCATCGGCTGACCGGGCGCTTTGTGACCGACCATTACAGTGCTTCAAGCGTCGCGCCGCTCTATGACATCGAGAGCCGAACATGGAGCGACGCGCTCGCGCCGGACATCACTGAACTCGAGCGCTTGCCGGAGATCGCCTGGACAACGGAGATCGCCGGAACCGTCACCGGCCGCGCCGCCGAGCAAACAGGGCTCGCGCTCGGGACGCCAGTGATCGTCGGAACGATCGATGCCGCGGCCGAGGCGATCAGTGTCGGCGTTCTGAATCCGGGCGAGCTGATGCTGATGTACGGCTCGACCATCTTCACGATCCGGGTCGGGGACGAGCGCTTGCGGGATCCTCGGCTCTGGCATGCGCCGTGGCTTTTTGCCGATCAACACGCCTGCATGGCGGGTCTCGCGACCAGCGGGACGCTCACCCATTGGTTCGCCGACCAGCTGGCGCGAGACCTCCGTCCAGAGGCAGCGATAGCCACGCTGGCGGCGGAAGGCGAGAGCTCGCTCCCGGGCGCCAATGGGCTCGTTTTTCTCCCTTATTTTTCCGGCGAGCGGACACCGATTCACGACCCGAACGCCAAAGGCGCCATCATCGGCCTCACATTGGCGCACACGCGCGCCGACATCTACCGAGCCGCTCTCGAGGGCATCGCCTTCGCGACCAAGCATATTTTCGACACTTACGCCGCGGCCGGAGCGCCGCCTTCGACGATCGTCGCTGTCGGAGGAGGATTGCGGAACCGGAGCTGGACGCAAGCCACGTCCGACATCTCCGGGCTCACACAGGTGGCGCCAGAGGTCAGCATCGGCGCTGCCTATGGCGACGCCTTTTTGGCGAGACTTGCGCTCGGCTATGTCTCCAGATCAGCGATCAAGCAGTGGAACCCACCCGCATTCACAATTAAGCCTGATCCTCGCAACGCGCCCGTTTACGAGAAGCGTTACGCGACGTTTCGCAAGGTCTATCCGCGTATCCGCGATTTGATGGCGGAACTCGGCGCGGATAATGAACGTCGGATAAGCGATGCAGATTGATCGATCGTCATTGCGAGAAGCGAAGCGACGAAGCAATCCTGGAGTTGCCGGGCGCCCTATGCTCTCTGAATCGCAACGTCGGCCTTCGGCCTCGTCGCGATGACGGCTCCAACCGAACGCAATCCGCCACTAGTCGAACACCCTTCGAAGGACCGACTCCGCTACACGCAAAACCCGAATTGAGCCAAGCGGCCTCAAATACCCGCCGGAATAGAAATGCTGGATCGCAGCAACTCGCGACTTCAGGGAGTGGTTGAAAGCGACCGCGAAGGCATCGCCTTCTCGACGGACGATCTTTGCCGAGACGCGAAAGTTTGGCAGCTCGAGCTCGATGGTGTCCCCGGGAGCGCCGGGCGGAACGCCAAAGATCCGTGCGCCGGTGATGGACAGATCGGCGAGTTGCATGAGCTGCGTGCGATCGGCCGTCTTCACCGAGACCAGTTCGCGCGATGCGAATTGCTCAGCGGCGCGGTGGCGAGGCCGCTCGACGCAGACAAAGCAGAGCACGACGAGGACAATCAGATTGTACCAGGTCCAAGCCAGCGCCGGACTCGAGTAATGAATCTCGTTCGATCCCCCGTTCACGTAGAAGGCCCAAAGGACTGCCGCGAGCGACAGGACGGCGAGGATCGCGAAAGGACGCATCACCGTCCATTCGACAAAGCCCCGATTGCGATCGCCGCCCTTGGCGGTGACTTGAAATTTCTGCCCCTGCGGCCGCGCGAGCCCAAACAATGCGGCCTTCAGGATCTGGGGCATCACGATGATCTGACTCACGTCGAACAGGATCGGCACGACTTTTCCGCCTGAGAGCCAACTCATCACGAGTCCACTCCACAGAAAATATGGCAAGAAACGAGTTGCGAGGTCGTAAAGCGAAGCGTGGAACGGATGAAGACTGAGGGCCAGCGAAAGGGGCGGAATGATCAGACCGATCGCCCGCGAAAGAGGAACCGCGGTCCAATTGAGGAACACTTCCGTCAACGACAGGCGGTCGATGAACGCGAGCGGCGAACATAAGGAAAGCGGGCCGCTGCGGCCGCTCGCAATCTGCATGAAGCCGAGGCACCAGCGGCTCCGCTGCGTGACGTATTCTTTCAAGCCCTCCGGAGCGAGCCCGTAAGTCAGAGGCTCGTTCAAATAGGCCGTCAAAATGCCCTTCTCCTTGAGCCGCAGGCTCAGCAGATAGTCCTCGGTCACCGAATCCGTCGGAAAGCCGCCGATCTGCATCAGCGGCTGCATCCTGAATGATCGAAGACGTGCCGCAGCAGAACGCAGCGGACCATGCGTCCTTGGCCGGGAGCACGATGTCGAAGAAAAAGCGCTGCTCGTCGGGCCAGAATTTCGTCGCGCCGAGATTGATCTGAATAGGGTCGGGATTGACGAAATGTTGGGGCGTTTGCACGACTCCAACCGCGGCATCGCGAAACAACGGCATCGCGCGTTTCAAGAACTGTGGGGTCGGAACGAAATCGGCGTCGAGGATCGAGACGAATTCCGGGGCGTCAGGCAATTCGGCGATATGTTTGAGCGCGTGGTTGATGTTTCCAGCCTTGGCATGCGCATTGTCTAACCGCGAGAGGTAGCGGCAGCCGAGCTCAGAGCAGAGCGTCTTGACCCAGGCGCGGCGGCTATCGTCAAGCATCCAGACGCGAAAGTTTGGATAATCCATGCCAAGCGCGCCGACGATCGTGCGCTCCAAAATCTCGCTGTCTTCGTTATACGAGCAGATAAGCACGTCGATCGAGGGCGGCTGGTCTAGCGAAGAAAGCCATTCGGCATTCGCGTCTGCGTCAGGCGATCGGTCTCGCGTCCGAGTGAGGAATATGAGCGAGAGCGCTGCCGTTACGATCCCAACCAGTTCGGCGATGAGAAAGACGAGCGCGAGCGCGAATTCGAAGGTGTATCCAGGCGCAGGCAGCGTGTCCGTGATCCGCCACCACGCATATTGAGCCATAAGGGCGAGGCTGCCCGCGACCATGACGGCGCGGCCTGCCGTGACAGGTTTTGGCCAGATCGCCGCGCAGATAAAGAACAGCCCTAGTGTCGCCAGCGCGGGCCGAGCAGCGGCCAGGAAAGAATCGTCAACAAAGGCCAGCACGGCTTCAGCTCTCGGAAATGGAGCCCTTGAGATGTGGGCGGCTCCCGCCGCTGTCCGCGCTGGCGGAAGCAGTGTCGCTGTTTCCGAATGTGACCGTTCCGGTTCGCCCGATCGAACACCCGGCCTCGCCCATGTCATCCATGGCGATCGTCACGTAAAACGCGCTTTTGCGCAGATTGATCGGGGCGATGGCGAAATTCGCGGGCGCTCCGGCGGCGCCCGTCAAATTGACGACGGTCCCGTGATAGGTCTTGCCGTCCTGGAGCGGCCGAAACGTCGCAGGGCTTCCGACTTCGAGACGGTTGTAGACCCGCTCATCCACATTCGCGCTGACAATCGGGTGCGAGCAGTCGAGCACGCGCATGAGGTCCTGACCCTTGTTCACAAACTCGCCCGGGCCGACCAGCATCTCCCAAACGCGACCCATCGACGGCAGGGCGATCGTGGCTTCGGAACGGAGCCGGTAGCGCGCCTCTTCCTCAGAAATCTGATCGGCGATGTGCTTGATTTGCGTCCACACCCCGGCAAGCCGGGCGTCAAGCTCGCCCTTTTTCATCTTCAGTTCGGTCTCGCGTTGAATCGAGCTTGGGGAATCGTTGTAGCTGTCACCGATGAACACGCCATCAGCGACGGCGTCGTGCTCGACTTTCGTTTCCTCGAGACGCTTCTGAGCCGCGGCTTCAGCGGAGGTCGCGGCGTTCCATTCGTATTGGACCCGATCGCTGTCCGCCCCCGAAATGAAGCCCGTTTGCTGCAAATGGTCGCTGCGGCGCTTGGAGGCCGTCGTTTGAGACGTTTTCGCGCTCGTGGCCTGAAGCTCCGCGGTCTGTCTCGCAAGTCTCGCGTCGATCAACTTGAGGCGGCCGGCGCGGTATTTTTCGGCCTGAAGGCTGATCGTGTCGAGCGCGGTTTGCGCCAATTGCGATTGGCGCCCAAGCATCTCCTGTTGCAACTCGAGCGTGTTCAGGTCGCGCCGAAGCTCATCGAGGCGGCTCCGATCGGCATAGGGGTTGCTGATGGTGAGTTTGGGAGGCGCGGCGGTCGAGCTCCAGTTTGCTGTCTTTTCGCCAGGCGCCTGAACGATCCCCTCAATCGGCGAACGGATTGTTTCGATACGCGCGTTGATGATCGCCTCGACGCTCGTTGTCGCCAGCATCGCTCGAAGCGGCGCCCAACCGAATGCAACGACGAGCCCGATCCCAAGCGCGATCTTGGCGAGGCGCCGCGCCGTCACTCCATAGACGAAGCTCTTTTTCGCTGAAGGCGCCTCATCGGCCGCAACGTCGTCGGCGCCGGGTGCAAAGCTGCGCTCCAAAATGGTTTGGACGGATCGCGCGCCCGCCGGATGCTGTTTTGCCTTCGCACCGTCAATACGCGGATCGGCCGCGGGCCTGGCGGTATCGCTTTCCGCGCTCAAGGTCGAGTTGGGCGTCGCAATCGAGGCGCCGGCCGCCGATCGCGGTCCTTGTGCATATCTTAGATTGGAGGATGGCATTGAGACGACGCTCGGTTAGGGTGAAGGCATGCAGATGCGACAAGGTTGGCGGATGGCGTCGCGCCCACGAACAATCTCAAGACAACTCGAGCCGCGACTCCTATTTGCTGGGCATCCTCTGAAGAATTAAATAACTGAATGGTGCAGATAATAGCGATCGGGCCGGATCGATTCGTCTCCGCCAATCCCCGCCGAGCCTTACGCAGCGTCCGCTTCCCGGCGCGCGACAGGCTACTGGCCCAACTGACAGCGGCGGCAAATCCGAGTTGCCAAATCGGAAAATCCTAGGCTTACTCCGATTGGATTGGCCAAAGCCGATCTGTCGCGCGCCGACGGTGCGGATAGGACGCCTCTCTGAGGCGCTCCAGCGTTCTGTTGAGACAGCGCGACCAAGAGCTGATCACGAGGAGGAACGCTATGAAAAGAGGGCTAGGCGTCGCCGCGGCTGTCGCGGCACTTTGTCTCTGGGGTTCGGGCGCCTTCGCTCAATCGGGCGCGATCAACAAGGCCGTCGGCGGCTACAGTTGGGAAGACGCCGCGAAGGAGGCGCCCACCACCAGGAAAAACGGTAAGCCGCTCACTTTCGCAATCATCACCCACACCGCAGGCAACGGCTTTTTCGATCCTGTCTATGTGGGCGCGCAAGTCGCCGCCAACGCCTTCGGAATCAATCTGATCAAACTTGGCTCCGAAGCGCCGATCGATGATATCCCGCGCGAAATCCAGATTCTCAATCAGATCGTCAACGATCCGACCATCAACGGCGTCATCATGACCACGCCGCAGGTCGGCGCCTATAACGACATCGTCAAGAAGCTTGAAGATCGTGGCGTCGTTGTCGCGACGACTAACTCGTACGACGGCACCCTGTTTGATCGTAACAACATCAGCCACACCGGCCAGGACGCCTCGGCCGCCGCGATCGGCGGCGAGGCCATTGTGAAGTGCCTTTTGAAAAACGACGTCAAGGGCGGTTCGATACTCTTCCCGAACACGGTTCCGGTCGGCAATATCGAGGTCAACAACCGCGTCAGGGCGGCTTTCCAAGCGACGGTCAAGGCGCTCAAGGCCGCCAACCGTCTGAAGGATTTCAAGGTTGACGCTGGCCCCAACAATATCGGCGTCGACGTTGGCGCCGACATCAGCCCCGCTCCGATCGTGCAATTGATCGAAAGCCGCAAGGATGTGGTGGGGCTCTTTGGACCGAATGGCGGCGTGACGCCTGCGATCGGCGACGCCATCTCGCAGCTCAAGCTCAACAACAAGATCTGCTCCTATGGCTTCGACCTTGGCCCGAAGCAGCTCGAGCAGATCAAGACTGGCGCGTTGCAGGGTTCGCTTGGGCAGCAACCCTTCCTGCAGGGTTTCTATCCGGTCGTGCAGCTCTACCTTCAACTCGATCGCAACATTGCCGCCGCGAACCTCGACACGCGGGCGCAGCTTGTGACCAAGGACAACGTCGACAAGGTCGGCAAGCGCTTCGAGAACTGATCGCGCAAACGATCGAACGCGTGAGCGAGGCTCGAGCCTTGCTTACGCGCCTCGGTTAAGATCGATGACCACTCCCACCAACGATGCAAGCGTTCGCGACATGGGGCGCGAGGCTCCCCTCCTGTTCGGAGGCTGGGAGGTGGGCCTCCTTGTCATTATGGCGATCCTCTACGCGGGCGGCCTTTATCTCAATCCCGCTTTTTTCGGATCGACCGACGCGCTCTTTTCCGTGATGCGAGACGCCTCGCGCTACGGGGTGCTCGCGATCGGCATGACCTTTGTCATCGTCAACAAGGAACTGGACCTCTCGGTCGGCTCGACCTTCGGCCTAACGGCAACGATCTTCGGCATGGTCTTCGCGCCGACCTATTTCGACATGAGCGTCTGGACGGCCGTATTCTGGTGCCTGGTCATGGGTCTGGCGATCGGGCTGATCAACGGCTTGATGGTCACGGTCCTCGAAGTTCCAGCCTTCATCGCGACGCTGACGATGCTGTTCATCGGCCGCGGCGTCATTCTCGGCCTCACCGGCGGCAAGAACATCGCGTTCGAAATCAAGGCTGGGAGTGAACCCGCCTTCTTCCATTTGGGCGAGATCAACGCGTTCGGCTTCAACAACCAGATCATCCTCTTCATCATCATTGCGCTCATCGCCGCCGTCGCGCTTGCCTACACCGCGATCGGCTGGACCACTTACTCCGTCGGCGGCAATGAGCAGGCGGCGCGCTACGCCGGCATCAATACGCGCTTTGTCCGCATGCGCTCCTATGTCCTGTCTTCGCTCTGCGCGGTGATCGCTGGCCTCATGAGTGTCGCGCAGAACAAGGACGCCGACCCACTGGCCGGCTTTGGCCTGGAGCTGATCGCCATCTCATCTGTGATCGTCGGCGGCGCGGCGATTTTCGGCGGCCGGGGACGAGTCCTTGGGTCCTGCCTTGGCGCGATCCTCATTGGGCTCATCGACAAGGTTCTACGGGAAGGCGTTCCCACCACCCGCACCGTCGACCTCGGCAACGGCGATACGGCGCAAGTCGCGGCGGTGACCCAATTGCCGCCCGGCGCGGTCCCGGCCTGCCTGGGCGTGATCCTCATCGTCGCCGTCCTGATCGAGCCTTGGCTCGTCCGACGTCGCGCGATCCCGCGCCTCTGGGCCTGGTTGCGCGGGCGGCCGCCGCCGCCGGTCCCTGATCTCGGCGGCGTCGCGATCTCAAGTGTCCAGACCCGCGGCGCGACCGTGCAGGCGCGCGGCTTGGGCAAACGCGGGATCGCCGCCTTCTTCTATCGCCGGGACGCCGCGGCGGTGATCCTCATGGTCGTGCTTTGGCTCTTCGGCTTATGGGCGAGGCCTGATTTCTGGGGCGGACTCGATAACAGCTTTGCGATTCTGCTCGCATTCTCCGAAATCGCCCTGCTCGCCGTCGGCCTGACATTTGTGATGGCCAGCGGCGACATCGACCTTTCGGTCGGTTCCGTGCTTGCGCTATCTGGCGCCGTCGCCGCCGTGATTATGAAGGATACCAGCTGGGGACCCTTGGCTGCGGTCGGCGGCGGAATCATGGCCGGCGTCGTCGCCGGGCTCATCAACGGCTGGCTCACCGCCTATGTGGGCCTGCCGGCCTTCATCACCACCTTGGGCACATTCTACTGGGCGCGCGGAATTGGCTCCTCGATCGTCGCGGGCACGCAGCTCAATGGCTTTCCGGCATCGTTCAATTTGATCGGACGAAATCTCTACGAGCTCCTCGACGCCATGGGCCTCGCGCCGACCGGCGGCCTGTGGCTCGCCATCGCCAAGGCGGTCAGCGTACAGACCATCTTCGTCCTGCTGGTCGCGCTGATTGCCGGAATCGTGCTCGCGCATACCACCTTCGGGCAAAAGGTCTACGCCATCGGCGGCAATGAACGGGCCGCTAGCTTCGCCGGAATCAACACGCGACGCGTCCGCTTCACATCGTTCCTGATCTCGTCGATCTGCGCCGCCTGCGCCGGGATCATCTACGACGCGTTCTACCGCAGCTTCATTCCGACCGCAGGCCAATTGCGCGAACTCGACAGCATCTCCTCGATCATCATCGGCGGCGGATCGATCTTCGGCGGCTACGGCACCATGATCGGCTCGCTCGCAGGCGCGGCGGTGATCACGCTCATCCGCTCGCTCTTGTCCCTCCAGATCATCCTGAAGGACGGCTCGTCCTTTGTCTTGCCCCAGCAATGGCAGAACGTCTTCATCGGCCTCATTCTAATCGTCGCCGTGGTCGGCGATATCTGGCTCCGCCAGCACAATATCCTCGGCCGATTGTTCGGCCGAAGGCGCGTCGCCGAAGAGCCGACACGCGTCGAGCCCGTCAAGGAGGCCAAGGCATGAGCCGGCCAGTCGTGGAGATGCGTTCGATCGAGAAGAGCTTCGGTCCGGTGAGAGCGCTGACCGATGTCCATCTGAGCTTGATGCCCGGAGAGGTCCTCGGCCTTGTGGGCGACAATTCGGCGGGCAAGTCGACGCTCATGAAAATCATGACCGGCGCCTACCAAAGGGATTCAGGCGAAGTGCTGGTCGACGGCGAGCCTGTGCATTTCAAAAGCCCGCACGAGAGTCGCGATCTCGGGATCGAGATGATCTACCAGGACTTCGCATTGTGCGGAAATCTCGACGTCAGCCAGAACATCTTCCTCGGCCGCTGGCCCCGCCGGTTCCGGATCTTCGTCGATCGCGCGCGTATGCATCTCGACGCGCGGACGATCCTCGATCGCCTGAAGGTCGACGTGAACTCGGTCTATCAGAAGGTCGAAAGCCTTTCAGGTGGGCGCCAGCAGTCGGTGGCCATCGCGCGGGCCATTTCCTTTGAACCCAAGGTGGTGATTTTCGACGAGCCGACCGCCAATCTCTCGGTGACGGCGACCAACCGTCTCCTGGAGACGATGCTCGAACTGAAGCGACACCGCGTCTCGCAGATCATCATCTCGCACCGCCTGAACGACATCTTCGAGGTTGGCGACCGGGTGATGGTGCTGAAGCGCGGGCGCAATGTCGGCGAGCGCGCGATTGCTGACACGACGGAAAAGGAGGTGCTCGAGCTGATCGTCTCCGGCGTTCCGGAGACCACCGCCGACGCGACGCTGAGCGCTTAGGCGCAGTTTGTATCTGGGCGCATCGCGCGCCACCCTCGGCCTCGTCCAGAGGGTCGTGCTAAGCGCGGCGTCTCGAAGGACGCTCCAGGCGACGCGGGACCTGCGGCGCCAAATGGAGCATTCCCCTCGACAAGCTCAGGGCAGGCTTTCGAGGCCCGCTAGGGGCGAGAGCCTTGAGACATGAGGGGGTGGGCGCACATAAACGCCGATCGTCTAGCAAGTCGGGCCGCCCCGATACGCATAATCTCTGTCCGTATTCTTCGGCCGCTTCTGCTTGACAATAGCCGAGCCGCCATGCTGGTCTAGTCACTAGACCAGCATGGCGGGGAGCAAGTCCGCAGAATGAGTTTGCGCGCGCCCCCGACCAGCGTTTTCGCACAAGTTCCGCATCTGAGGGCCGAGATCGGCCGGCGCACGGTGCGCGAGCGGATTAGCGACAAGCTTGCGTCGCTCATCGCGTCGGGCATCCTGCAGGTCGGCGAGGAACTGCCGAGCGAGCGAGAGCTCGCCGCGCTCATGGCGGTCAGCCGTGAAACCGTACGCGGCGCGATCCAAACGTTGGCGGCGACCGGCGTGGTCGCGGTGAGCCAGGGCTCGCGCACGCGCGTCATCAGCGGGAAAATCGACACGCTGAAGATCGGCGTCGCCAGCCCGAGCGCGATCAATGCCTATGATCTCGACTCCGTGCATAAGTCGCGCGTGCTGATCGAGCGCGCTGTCGCGGCCGAAACGGCCGTGCGCATCGACGATTCGACGCTTGCCCGCCTCGAACAGTCGCTCGCGATCCAGAAACAGACGATGCGCGATCCCGTCCATTTCCTGATCTGCGACCGGGAGTTCCATCTCACGATCTACCGCAGCTGCGGCAATCCGTTGCTCGCCGACTTTGTCACCGATCTCTATACGTTCATGCTTGACCACCGCAGGATCGCTGTCTCTCAGCCCGGCGCGATCGAGAAAAGCTACTGTGATCATGTCGCGATCTTCAACGCTCTGAGCGCTCACGATCCGCACGCGGCGACCGACGCAATCGGGCGGCATATCGACCGAATCTACGCAACGACGGTCGAGGTCCTCGCGGACGAACCCAAGCCGAAGAAGACGGCTTGAGTCGGCAGGGCCGCAGGAGCAGAGCCGCAATCGTCAACGCCGGGAAGTCCGGCAAATTGGGAGGAAGCAAATGAAACTCAGCCGCAGAGGTCTCATATCCGTCGTATCGGCGTTAGCCGCGACAACGATCGGATTCGCCGCGCCCGTGCGCGCCGCCGATACGAAGGAAATCGTCTACCTGACGCCTGGACTTGACCTGCCGTTCTGGCGCTACCTCTCCAAGGGGATCGAGGCCGAAGCCAAGAAGGCCGGCTATTCCTACACGGCACTTGATTCCCACAATAGCGCCGAGACCCAGCTCAAGAATGCTCAGGACGCGATCGCGCGCGGCGTCGCCGGCATCGCGATTTCGCCCACCGACAGCTCGACCGCGCCAAGCGTGCTCGCGCTTGCCGCGCGGGCAAAGATTCCAGTGGTCGTCGCGGATATCGGCACCAACAGCGGCGAGTATGTCTCGTTCATCATCTCCGACAACTATCAGGGCGCCTTCGGCGTCGGCGAGGCGCTGGCCGCCGCGTTGAAAGAGAAGGGCTGGACCGACGGCTCCGTCGGCCTCATCACCATCTCGCAAGCGCGCAAGAATGGCCAGGCGCGCACCGCCGGGTTCCGCGACGCTATGAAGAAGGCGGGGATCACCAAGGAGGCCGGCCTGCAGCAGATGCAGTCCTATACGGCCGACGAGACCTTCAAGTTCACCCAGGACATGCTGACCGCCAACCCGAACATGCGGGCCATGTTCATCCAGACTGACCAGCCAACTCTTGGCGCGCTGCGCGCCATCAAGGCGGCGCATCGCGAAGGAACGCTTCTCGTCGCCGCCTTCGACGGCATTCCGGAATTCGTCGACCTTCTGAAGAAGGGCGAGATCGTCGCCTCCGGCATGCAGCAGCCCTACCTTATGGGAGAAAAGTCCGGCGAATCTCTGGTCGCCGCGCTGAAGGGCGAGAAGCCTGAGAAGCAGATCCTGGTTCCGATCGTCGTCGCCACCAGCAAGAACATCGACGAGATTCTGCCGACGATCAAACAGACCGTGTTCGCCAACGAACTGCAGTGACAACGATAGGGGTCGGCGCGTCAGCGCCGGCCTCCATTGCGAGCCAAACGATGACAGACCCTGCGGCTCCGCTTCTGGAAGCGCGCGCGATTTCGAAGAGCTTCGCGCAAACGCGCGCGCTTGTCGGGGCAAACCTCACCTTGCGGCCGGGCGTCACCCATGCGCTCCTCGGGGCAAATGGCGCAGGAAAATCGACGCTCTCCCGCGTCATTTCCGGTCACGTCCGTCGCGACGGCGGCGAGATCCTTTATCGCGGCGCGCCGCGAGACGTCCGTAGCCCGCGCGAAGCGCTCGACGCCGGCATCGCCATGGTCATGCAGGAGACCAGTCTCGCGCCGGACCTCTCGGTGCTCGAGAACATTTTCCTCCCCGACCTCGGCCGGCCGGGCCGCCTGTCGCGCCCGACGATGCGCCGGCGGGCGAGCGAAATTCTCGCCGATCTCGGTCAGGAACACGCAGTCTCCCTTGATGCCGAGGCGCGTGACCTTTCCGCCGCGCAGCGCCAGCTCGTCGAGATTGCAAAAGCGCTCGCGCTCAAGGCCAATCTGATCATTTTCGACGAGCCGACGGCGTCCCTGAGCCCTAGCGAGGTCGAGCGCCTCTTCGATGTGATCGCGCGGCTCGAAAGCGCGCAATGCGCCATCGTCTTCGTCTCGCACCGTCTGGAAGAGGTGTTCGCGATCTCCGATGAGATTACCGTCATGCGCGAGGGGCGCACGGTCGCGGCCTCCATGCCCACGTCGAGCCTGAGCCAGACGGAACTCGTGCGCCTGATGGTCGGCCGCGATCTAGGCTCAATCTATGCGCCCTCCGCCGCTTCCATCGATACGCGCGGCGAGCCGGTGCTGTCAGTTCGCGCCCTACGCGCGCCGCCGATGGTGCGCGACATTTCTTTCGACTTGCATCGCGGCGAGATTCTCGGCCTCGGCGGCTTGGTCGGCGCCGGACGCTCCGAGACGGTCGAGACGCTCTTCGGCCTTCGTCCTCGCGCTGGCGGCGAGGTGCGCTATCAGGGGAAGCCGTTCGCGCCGCGCTCTCCGTCCGAGGCGATCCGCGCCGGCATCGGATTCGTCGCCGAGGATCGGCGCCGCCAGTCCATCGTTCCAGACCTTTCCGTGCGCGAGAATCTGCTGCTCGCCCATCTCGGCGCGCACCGCGGGTTCGGCCTCGGCTATGGCAAGCAGGAGAAAAAGATCGACGAATTGATGGCGCGTCTCGACTTGCCGCCCAACCGGCTGTCCGAACCCAACCTCTTGAACTTCTCCGGCGGCATGCAGCAAAAGATCATCATCGCGCGATGGCTGCTGCTGGAACCGAAAGTCTTGATTCTGGACGAGCCGACCAAGGGCGTGGACATCGGCACGCGGGCCTCGATCTACGCGATCCTGCGTGACATCGCGGCGACCGGCGCGGCGATCCTCATCGTTTCGTCCGAATTCGAGGAACTGCTCGGACTCGCCGATCGCGTGATCGTGGTCAGCGACGGGGCTTCGATCGCCGACGTGCCCGCCGCCTACCTCGATGAGGAGAAGCTGACGCTCTTGGCCGCGCCTCGCGCCTCGATGGAGCGTTACCGGCGCCTTTTGCAGGAGCTCGCCAATCAATGCGACGGGGCTGCGTTTTGGGCGATCCTCGACGACGATCGCGTGTTCTGCCTCAACACCGCGACTGCGAACCCAAAGGCTGATCCTTCGCTAAGCGCCGGGTCCGCGCCGCGGTTCGACGAGACGCCGATCTCTGCCGCTTTAAGGGCGCGCGCCTCGGATTTCATATCTGATCCGACAAGCGGCCTTCAGAGCCTGCTGGTCGATGTCCACAGCCACCGCGGCCATGAGCTGGGATCGATCGGCGTCGTGATCCGGCCCGACACTCCCGCTCCGCCGGCGGAGGCGATGCGCTCCGCGATTTAAGAGCGCTTTCGCGCGACCCTATGACCCAGGAATCCTCGAAACCGATCGGCGCTATAGCCTCTGATTCCGCTGCCGGGCGCCGGCCAGCGCGCAGCTTAAGCCTCCGTTCGGCTCCGCTCGAACTGAGAATGCTGGCGCTGGCGATCATCATCGCCGTCGCGCTGTCGCTGCTCTCGCCCTATTTCCTCAAAACCAACAACCTGCTCAATCTGCTCGATCAATCCGTATCCGTCGGGATTGTATCGATCGGCATGACCTTCGTCATTCTGACGGGCGGCATCGATCTTTCCGTGGGCTCCGTCGTCGGCCTGACCGGAGTCATTCTCGGCCTCTCGCTGCATCACTTCTCGATTCCCGTAGCCATCGCGCTTGCGACGCTTTCGGGTGCCGGCATCGGCCTCTTCTCAGGACTGCTGATCGCGTATTTCGACTTGGCCGCCTTCGTCATCACCCTCGGCGTCATGGCGATCGGAAGGAGCCTTGCCTACATATTCTCGGGCCAGACATCGATCAGCGACATCCCGCCGGCGCTCAACGATCTCGTCTACACGGAAGTGTTCGGCATCCAGACGAACGTCCTGACCTTGCTCGCGCTTTATGCGCTCGCGTGGGCCTACCTCACTTACACGAAAGGCGGGCGCACGATTTACGCGGTCGGCTCCAACCGCGAAGCGGCGCGCACCGCGGGCCTCAATGTCTTGTTCTACAGCGTCGTGCCCTATGTCGTCTCGGGCGCGCTCTCTGCGATCGCCGCGACGCTCATGTCGTCCCAGATCCTGTCGATCGATCCGCTCGCCGGCACTGGGCTCGAACTGGACGCCATCGCCGCTGTGGTGATCGGCGGCGCGAGCCTCTATGGCGGCCGCGGCACGATCATCGGCACGCTGATCGGCGTGTTCATCATGGTGATGATCCGCAATGGCCTCAATCTGCTCGGCGTGTCGCCGTTCTGGCAAGGCTCCGCCATCGGCGGCATCATCATCGCGGCCGTTCTCGCGGAGCGGCTCTTGAGCCCGCGAACGCGACGCTAACAAGGTTTGTAATTAGGGATGAACCCTGGCCGTCTTTGCGAGCGAAGCGAAGCAATCCATGGATCGTAAAGCACACTTCGGCCTTTGGATTGCTTCGTCGCTACGCTCCTCGCAATGACGAACCCTTTTCTAACGCGACACTAACCTAAGGAGCAAATCATTGCCGAAATTCGCCGCGAACTTGTCGATGATGTTCACCGAGCACGCGTTTCTCGACCGTTTCGACGCAGCTGCGGAAGCGGGCTTCCCGGCGGTCGAGTTTCTCTTTCCCTACGACCATCCCCCCGAGGCGATCGCCGAACGGCTCGAACGCAATCGCCTGACCCAGGCCCTGTTCAACCTGCCGCCCGGCCAGTGGGACAAGGGCGAGCGGGGGCTCGCCGCCCTGCCCGGCCGGTTCGACGAATTCAAGTCCGGCCTTACGCGCGCGCTCGACTATATTGCGGCGACCAAGGTCAAGCGCGTGCACATGATGGCCGGCAACGCCTCGCGCAAGGATGCCGAGGCTGAGGCGAGCTACCGTCGCGCCATTGCCTACGCAGCGCCGATCCTCGCCGAGCGTGGTGTCGATCTGCTCCTCGAGCCGATCAACACGCGCAACATGCCGACCTATTTCCTCAACGATTTCGCCTATACGAGCGCGCTCATCGATGAACTCGGTCTGCCGAACTTGAAACTGCAATTCGATGTCTATCATCGGCAGATCCTGCACGGCGACGTGACGATGGCGTTCCGCGCGCTGCAACCGATCTCGGGCCACATCCAGGTCGCCTCAGTCCCCTCGCGAAACGAGCCGGACGGCGAGGAGCTGAACTTTCCCTTCCTGTTCGCCGAGTTCGACCGCCTCGGCTACGAGGGTTATATCGGCTGCGAATACAATCCGCGCGGAAACACCGTCGAAGGACTGAAATGGTTTCAGCCCCATAGGAGAGTTTGAATGCCGCTGCTCTTGGGCGCTGTCGCCGACGACTACACGGGCGCCTCCGATCTCGCGAACACGCTCAACCGCAATGGCCTCTACACCATTCAAACCATCGGCGTGCCTGCCCCTGGCTTAGAGGTTGACGACGCGGAGGCGATCGTCGTGGCGCTGAAGATCCGGTCGATCGAGGCTAAGCAAGCGGTCGAGGCGGCCACAGCGGCCTATGATTGGCTCAGCGCACGCGGCGCGCGGCACGTGATGTACAAGGTCTGCTCCACATTCGACTCGACCGACGCCGGCAACATCGGTCCTGTCGCGGACGCCTTGGGCGCGAAAGCGCATGGCGGCTGCGCGCTGGTGACTCCCGCCTTTCCGGAGACCGGCCGGACCGTTTATCTCGGCCACTTGTTCGTCGGCTCGACGCCCTTGAACGAGAGCCCGCTCAAGGACCATCCGCTCAATCCGATGCACGATTCCAACCTCGTGCGGGTGTTGCAACGGCAGTCGAAAGGATCCGTTGGCCTGATCGACCTCATGACTGTCGAACAGGGCAGCGGAGGGGTCTCGCGCGCACGCGCCGAGCTGACCGCGCAAGGCTATGCGACCGCGATTATCGACGCCGTGTTCGAGCGCGACCTCGAGGCTCTTGGCGACGCGGCTGCGGAAAGCGCCTTCTCTGTCGGCGCCTCGGGCTTAGGGCTCGGTCTTGCTCGCGCGCTCACGCGCGGTCGGAGCGCCGCATCAAACGCTGCCACACTCGAAGCCGTAGGCGGGCGCGCCGCGATCCTGGCCGGGTCCTGTTCGCGAGCGACGCTTGAGCAGATCGCAGCGGTCGAGAACGAAATTCCGGTGCTCCGGTTGTCCACGCAAAAGCTGATCGAAGACGCTGGCGAGGTCGGTCGTGCGCTTGATTGGGCGAAAGAGCGCATAGAGGCGGGTCCCGTTCTTATCGCCTCGAGCGAAGAGCCTGAACAGGTCGTTGCTTTGCAGGCCCGCTATGGCCGAGACAAGTCGGGCCACGCCATCGAACATGCCCTCGCCGAGATAACGTCCGGACTCGTAGCCTTAGGCGTGCGGCGGCTCGCCATCGCGGGAGGCGAAACGTCGGGCGCCGCCATCGATCGGCTGGGCGTTTCTGCCTTCCGTCTCGGACCTGAAATCGCACCAGGGGTGCCGCTCATGCGCACGGTCGGGCGAAAGGGCGGCGATCTGCAGATGGCGCTCAAGTCCGGCAATTTCGGCGGACGGGATTTCTTCACCCGCGCTTTGTCCATGACTCGATAGAGGACATGAGCATGGGCGACGAGACACGCGCGCGCGACGAGATCTGCGAGGTCGGACTTTCGCTGTTTTCGCGCGGCCTGACTTTCGGCTCAACAGGCAACATCAGCGTTCGCTTGCCCCAAGGCGGCTGGCTGATGACGCCAACCAATGCTTCGTTGGGTAAGCTCGATCCGGCGAACTTGTCCAAGTTCGATAGCGAAGGCCGCCTGGTCTCGGGCGGCAAGCCGACCAAGGAAGCCTTCCTGCACTTCTGCATGTACGGAGCGCGACCAGATGCCCGTGCGGTGGTGCATCTCCATTCGACCCACTCGGTCGCTGTCAGCCTGCTGGCCGACGTCGACCCGCGTGACGCGCTGCCGCCGCTTACGGCCTATTTCGTCATGCGCGTCGGGCGTTTGCCGCTCGCGCCCTATTTTCCGCCCGGCGACGAAAGTCTGGCCAAAGCGGTTGGGGCATTGGCCGGCGAGCACCATGCCGTGCTGCTCGCCAATCATGGGCCTGTCGTCGCCGGCACGTCGCTCGAGAACGCGCAATATGCGACCGAGGAGCTCGAGGAGACGGCCAAGCTTTTCCTCATGCTGCGCGGCCAAAACATTCGACCGCTGAGGCCAGCCGAAGTGAACGACCTGCGCGAGCGCTATAATCTGCGCTGAGGGCCGCCGCCGCGCCCCGCGCCTATCGACCTCGTGCCTCAAGGCGCGCGCAGCGGCCTCGAAAGCCTGCCCTGAGCTTGGCGAAGGGGGCGCTCCAGAGAGCGCCGAAGCGACATATCCAACTTTTGTCGGTTGACTGGATCAGCCTTCGAGGCCCTTTGCCTCGAAGCAAAGAGCGCCTCAGGATCAGGTTGGTGGATGAGATCATCCGACTTGAAAGCCAGCTTTGCGTCACCGCTTTCCGCAAAGGGCGCGAACCTGTACTAAGATCAGCGCGATATTCGAGGGACACTAACGATGGCCTTTTCTGATGTTTTCTCGCGAGTTGTCGAGCGGATTGGCGCCGCAACGATCGTGTTGCGGGGGCAGGATGGCCGCAAGGTCACGCAGGCGTTCGGTGGCAATCCGACAATCCCGCTCGCCAAGCCGCAGGGCGGCCTGCCGACGCTCAAGATGCCAACCGCCAAGGGTTGGAGCCGGGAGACGCGCCGAACCCGGCCCCTGGGCTTAAGGTCAATGCGTTTGCGACCGATCTCAAGCATCCTCGATGGATCCACGTGCTGCCGAACGGCGACATCATCGTGGCTGAGGCGCTGACCGCGCCCGATCCGATAAACTCTCTCTTCGACTATGCCATGTTCGCGACAATGAAACGGGCGGCTGCGCTCGGTGACAGCCCCAACCGCATCACGCTTTTGCGCGACGCCAATGGCGACGGCGTCGCGGAAGTCCGGAACGCTTTCCTGGAGGGGCTCAAACAGCCGTTCGGAATGGCGCTGCTCGGCGATACGCTCTACGTCGGCAACACCGATGGCGTGGTTGCGTATCCCTACACAACGGGCGCGAACCGCATCACCGAGCCCGGTCGCAGGCTGACGACACACAATGGCGGCGGGCACTGGACCCGGAGCCTGCTTTTGTCGCCCGACAAAACAAAGCTCTACATCGGCGTCGGCTCGCTAACCAATATCGGCGACAAGGGCATGGAGGTCGAGAAGGGCCGAGCCGCCATCCATGAGCTTGACCTCGCGACGGGCAAAAGTCGCATCTTTGCGTCCGGCTTGCGCAATCCCGTCGGCCTCGCCTGGGAGCCTCAGACCGGCGCGCTCTGGACGGTGGTCAATGAGCGCGACGGCCTGGGCGACGAGACGCCGCCCGACTACCTCACCTCGGTTCGCGACGGCGGTTTCTACGGCTGGCCCTATTGCTACTGGGGCAAGACGGTCGACGATCGCGTACCGCAAGATGCGGCGCTGGTCGCGAGCGCCATCCAACCGGACTACGCGCTCGGCGGACACACGGCCTCGCTCGGGCTCTGCTGGCTGCCCGCCGGCGTTCTTCCCGGGTTTCCTGAGGGCATGGTGATCGGGCAACACGGCTCCTGGAACCGGAGCACGCTCAGCGGCTACAAGGTTATCTTCGTGCCGTTCTCCAACGGGCGTCCGGTCGGGCCGTCGCGCGAGATTCTGAGCGGGTTTCTGGCGCCGGACGAGCGGTCCTCATTCGGGCGACCCGTAGGGGTTGCGTTGGGACCGGACGGCTCGCTGCTGGTCGCCGATGACGTCGGCAATGTGATTTGGCGCGTCACGGGGGCTTGAGGGGCGCGGCTAAGGCGCTGGCGCGCCCACCTCTGGCTCCGCCTGAACGGGCTCCGATTTTTGTGAGCGCAGGCGAGCCGCTCCCTCAGCGGTGGTGAGGCTGTGCGCTGAATTGATGAGCGCGAGATGCGAGAATGCCTGAGGGAAATTGCCAAGCTGACGACCGCTGTGAGGATCATATTCCTCCGCCAGCAACCCGACTTCGTTGCGCAGCGCCAGCAGACGCTCGAACAGCGCGTGCGCCTCTTCATATCGTTCTTGCAGCACATAATTATCGACGAGCCAGAAGCTACAGGCGAGAAATGCGCCCTCCCCCGGCGGCAAGCCATCCACGTCGCTATGAGTGTGATAGCGCAGCACAAATCCATCTCGAACCAGCGTGCTCTCGATGGCGGCGACCGTGCCTCGGACGCGGGGATCGTCAGGCGGCAAAAAGCCAACGATGGGGATGAGCAGCAGGCTCGCATCCAGGGTCACGTCGCCGAAAGACTGGACGAACGAGTTCTGATCGGGATCATACCCGCGTGCGCACACCTCCGCATGAATCGCAGACCGCACTTCTCGCCAGCGCTCGATGGGTCCCTCCAGCCCGAACTCCTCGATTGAACGAACCGCGCGATCGAACGCGACCCAGGCCATCACCTTCGAGTGCGTGAAGTGGCGCGGGCCGCCTCGCACTTCCCAGATGCCCTCGTCAGGCTCCCGCCAGATTTTCTCGAGATGCAAAATGAGCCCGCGTTCCAATGCCCAGGTCGCCTCGCTGGTGGAGAGACCCGCGCGTCGCGCGACGTAAAAGGCGTCAAGCACTTCGCCGTAGACATCAAGCTGGAGTTGGCCGACGGCGCCATTGCCGATTCGGACAGGCTTCGCGTTCTCGTAACCCGGCAGCCAGGGAATTTCGTATTCCTCGAGCCGTCGTTCCCCTGCGACGCCGTAGACGATCTGCAGATCATCCGGGGACCCGGCGACGGCGCGCAAGAGCCACTCGTGCCACGCCTTCGCTTCGTCGAGAATGCCAGCCCCAATCAGCGCATAAAGGGTGAAGGTCGCGTCTCGAAGCCAACAATATCGATAGTCCCAATTGCGCGGCCCACCCAATTGTTCTGGCAAGGATGTGGTCGCGGCCGCGACAATGCCTCCGGTCTCCCAATGCGCGAGCGCCTTCAAGGTCAGAAGCGAGCGAAGAACCGCCTCGCCCCAATGGTCCGCTGGCTTGAAGGCCGCCGCCCAGCCGGTCCAGAACGAATGGACCTGTTTGCGCGCCTCCGCGAGCGCCTCCCCTGAAAGCGGCGGGAGAGCCGCCCGAAACGAGGGCGACCAGTTGAGAACGAAGCTCGCCTCTTCACCCTCGCGGAGGATGAAATCGCCTACGGTGCGCATATCCTCCCCGCGCGTTGGAACGAGCGTTTGGAGCAGCACCCGGTCGGGGCCGGCAATAAATTGTAGTCGCCCGTCTTCCTGCTGAGACGCCCACGGCACGATGGCGCCATAGTCGAACCGCACGATGATCTCGGTCCGCATGGAGACTTCGCCCTGAAGGCCCCTGACGATGCGAACCAACTCGGACGACCCATCACGCCTGTACATGAAATCGGTCAGCGAAACCGAACCGTCGGCGGTCGTGAAAAGCGTTTCGAGGATCAGAGTGTCGCTCAGATAGCGTCGCGTAATCTCACCGTCATTCTGCGTGGGCGCGATCAACCACCTTCCGTGCTCCGGGCCGCCAAGAAGCGCACAAAAACAGGCGCTGCTGTCGAAACGGGGCAGGCACAGCCAGTCGATCGAACCGTCACGCCCGACCAACGCCGCGGTCTCACAGTTTCCGATGATGGCATAATCTTCAATTCGAAGCGGCATACGAGTCTCTCAACGGGAAAGGGAACGGCGTCAGGTCAATGGCCCCCAATTGGCCAAGCGCGGGGCGACGACGTCTCTAAACTAGCTTTTGAGCGCCTGGGTCGTCATGCGAGCGACATGGCTTCAACCAGCGCTTCCTCCATTGCCGAAAACAGATACGGTTTAGCGCAATTCTTAACTCGAGAATATCGGTCCCGAAGGAGGTTATCCTCATAACCTGAGGTAAAGACGAACGGAATTTTTTTGGCGATGAGCAGGTCCGCAACTGCGTAGGCAAGCACGCCGCCGAGATTGACGTCCACAACAGCGCCGTCGATATGAGCCTCCAACTCGATTTTCTTGATCGCCTTCTCGACAGAGGGAACCGGGCCCACGACAATCGATCCAGCGTCTTGCAGGGCTTCGGCCAAACTCATCGCGACAAGATATTCATCCTCGACGACGAGAATGCGGCGATCACGAAGCGCCGAGCCGGCCATCCTGGATCTCCTCAGTGTGCCCTCCGGAGAGCGGAAGCGCGATCGTGCAGCGGGCGCCGTCGGGCTCGATTGCAAAAGTTGTCCGAGCTCCGAACTGGTAGGGCAAAGCGTCCTCGATGAGGCGCCGACCATTCCCGGCTCCATTCGGCGCCGAAGTCGTTTGAGTGGTCTCGACGCCGCTTTCCTTCCAGTCGACAAGGATCCACGGCGTGCCGCTCTCAGTTTGGATCCGCCAACGAATGTCAAGCCGCCCGTTTTTTCGACCCAACGCTCCGTACTTCAGGGCGTTCGTTGTCAGTTCGTGCAAAGCCATTGCCAATGCCTGAACCGAGATCGGTCGAAGTACGACGCCCGCCGGTCCATTGAACGTCACGGTGCCGCCAGTCTCAGATTGAGCGGAGAGTTCTGATTCAAGAAGATTGTCAAAAGTGACGCCATCGCCTGAGGGCGAACGGGACAACAAGCCCTGCACCCTGGCAAGCGCAATGAGGCGACCCCTCAGGCTCGCCTTGAATTCCGCCAGCGTTTGCCCGGAAGCCGCGGTCCTTTCGACCATGGCCATCACGACGGCCATCAAATTGCGCGTGCGGTGCTGCAATTCCCCAACCATGATCCGCATCCGGGATTCGCTTTCTCTCAGCGCATCCTCGGCGCGGCGCCGCTCGCCGATATCGACGAACGTGACGACGACGCCATCTATTTTGTCCTCGACCGTGCGATACGGCTTGAACCGAGTGAGATACCAGCTGCCATCCTTGCCGTGCACTTCACGTTGCGTCGAAGCCAGATCGCGCAGAACCTTGCGCGCATCCCCCGCCAGACCGTCGTAGTCGAGGCGATGGGTGAAGTCGGTGATCAAGCGGCCCTCATCGCCCGCCGCGATATTGAACAGTTCCGAGATGAGCGGCGTAAAACGCTTGATGCGCATTTGCGGATCCAGGAACAAAATTCCAACGTCTGTCGCGGCCATGAGATTCTGGACATCGCTATGGGCGCGCGAGACGCTTTCGAGTTTCGTCTTGAGCTCGCTATTTACGGTCTGCAGCTCCTCGTTGATCGACTGCAGCTCCTCCTTGCTGGTCTCCAGCTCTTCGGCGGTCGAGCGATATTCCTCATTGACCGACTGCAGCTCTTCGTTGGCCGCCCGCAGTTCCTCGTTCGCCCCTTCATATTCCTCTCGTGAGGCCCGAAGCTGCGATTGACTGAACTGCAATTCCTGCAGAACCTGCTGCACGTGCTCGCCGTTCGCCTGTTCTTCAATTTTCGTGGAAGTCAGCGACGCCTCGCCAAGCGCCTCGCCCTCGAAGAAAAAGACGATGGCGGAGCGGCTGGCGCTGGGTTCAGAGTGTAAGGGTCTTGTCTGCAAATAAACCCATCGCGCCGAACCGTTAAAGCGGACGCCGATCGGCCCGTTGAGACTCGCTTCATTGTGCTCGAAGGCTCGGTGGAGCGCCGCGCGGACATCGAACCTCAATTCCTCGCGCGCGAGTTCGGCGATATCGTTGGTCAGCGTCCCGCCAGACGGCTGCAGATAGCGCCCGGCGTGCTCAGACAGATGCACCACCCGGTAGGACTCGTCGACAATGACGCTCGGGGGCGCCAATCGCTCCAGCGCCTCGCGATGAACTCCCGCCTCGATCTGCGGGCGAAATGGGGCCGACGTTCGCGGCGGCAAGCGCTCAAGTCCAAAGGTCACGGCGCCTGACCGGGGCGTAACCCGTACCTCGGACGGAATGGACGTGCGCTGATAAATTCTCGATTCGCGTTCAATGGGGCGGAACGCCCCGGCGGGACTATCCGCGCCTTCGGACGAGCCGAGGAAGAGGTAACCCGACCGGCGCATGGCAAAGTGAAAGGTGGCGCAAACCTCCTGCTGCACCTCGCGGTCGAGGTAGATGAGGACGTTCCGGCAGGAGATGAGGTCGACGCGCGAAAATGGCGGATCCCTCAGAAGGCTGTGCTTGGCGATCAACACCATGTCGCGCAATTCGCGCGTCACACGATAATGGTCGCCTTCGCGGGTGAAGAAGCGCCGTAACCGTTCCTCCGTCATGTCGGCTTCGATGGCGATCGGATAACGACCCTCCCGGGCAGCGATTAAAGCGCCATCATCGAGATCGGAAGCAAAGACCTGCAGCCCACAGCGGATCTCGTGACGAGCCGCTTCCTCAAGCAGCAGGATCGCAATCGAATAGGCCTCTTCGCCAGTGGCGCAGCCCGGAACCCAGACGCGAATCGTATCGGAAGCGCCTTTGTCGTCGAACAGGCGAGGAATGACCAACGCCGCAAGCTTGTCGAACGCGCTCGTATCGCGAAAGAACGTCGTCACAGAGATGAGAAGATCGGCGAACAGCGCCTGCGCCTCCGAAGGATTTTCGCGTAAGGTCACGAGGTAGTCCGCCATCGTCGCCGCCCGCTGAACCTGCATTCTGCGCGCGATGCGTCGGCGAATCGTCGATTTCTTATAACTCGAGAAGTCGTGTCCCGAGCGAACCCGCAGGTGGGAGAGAATGCGCTGCATCGCCTCCCCGTCCGTCTCGGTGAGATCATCTGACGGCAGGTTTCGCCGGATGCGAATCAACTCGGGGAGTCGGGCGGCGATCTCCCGCACCGGCAGAACGAAATCGGCGAGGCCTGTCGCGACAGCGCTGCGCGGCATGGATCCGTATTCGGCTTCTTCCGGTTCCTGAACCAGAATGATGCCCCCGGCTTCTTTGACTGCTTTGATGCCCACCGACCCGTCTGAACCCGCGCCCGAAAGAACAATCGCGAAGTCGTCGCCATGCTGGGCCGCGAGCGACCGAAAAAAGAGATCGATCGGCGCTCGATGCCAGCGCGGCTCGTCGAACTCGGCGGTCGCGAGATGCTGGTCGGTCACCACGAGTTGCCGGTTTGGCGGGATAACATAGACGTGGCGGGGCTCGATTGGCGTCAGGCCAGAAACTTGGGTCACCGGCATTTTCGTCCGAGCGGCGAGAATGTTGGAAAGCTCGCTCTGTCGACCTGGGTCGAGATGCACGATAACGACGAAAGCGGCGTCGACGTCTTCGGGCACACTGTCGAAAAACATCTGCAGGGCGTGGACGCCCCCGGCGGACGTTCCGATGCCGACAGTTGGGAAGCGCTTCCCGACTACTTTCTGGCTCGCTCCTCCTCCGTCTTCGGCAAGACGGACCCCATGATCATCATCGCTCATCTACGGTCCGAGAGGTTGTGCGAGGAACGACCATCGAGTTGATCATGCTTTTCGCCCGCTTGTCGATTCTCACCGTCGTCGCGGAGGCGGGGAAGCGCCTTATTCGCCAATTTGATTCCGGTCTCTTCGAACGTCCCGCATGAACTTGGCGTGGCGCTCCGTTATTTGATCAACTTGCCCACAACAAAAGTGTTCCGAGCATCGCCGCCTGATGGCTTCAAGCCGCGCATTGTGAAGCTGGAGCCGCCTCGACGCGCCGAAATACCATTGAATTGGCGACCGCGCCTGGCTTAACGGCGGCGGCGAGCCTCGTTTTCCGGCTCGCATCTTTCCGCACCGCCACTTTCCGCACTGAAACGATTCGAGCTTGACAGTATTGTCTGTCGATAGCGAATTAAGTTGTCCGGTTTTGGTAGCCCATCATATGTCCGCTTCTTCTGGTTCTGTTCTGCCTCGTGGGCGGGGTGGGCAAGCCGGAGGCTTGTCCATGCCGTCCACGAGGGCTTCGCCGCCGAGCGGATTTAAGCGGCGTTTTTCGCATCTCTGATCGCTCCGTTCTGGTCATATCGGCCGATGCAGCGGGGCCCGTGGAAGAGGGCGTGGGAGCCGTCGGGGTAGACGTGGACCTTGACCCGCGCCTTGACGAAATGGGGCCGCATCGGGCTTTCGGGGATCTGCAGTTTCAGCGTCCGGTAGGACACGCAATTGTCGTTCATGACCTGACGCTCCTCCTGCACGCACAGGATCTCATCGAGATTGACGCCAGGGATCGGCGTGAAGGCTGAACCCTCGCCGGCCGGATCGACCGCAAAGCGGGCGTTGTGTTCCGGCAGATAGCGGTCGCGGATGAAGGCGTTGGCCGCCTCCACATCGGTTATGCCGGCGAGCCGGAGCTCCTTGGGCAGCCGGCCCTGAAGCGTGCCGAACATCCGTTCCGAACGGCCACGGGCCTGGGGAGAGAAAGCCCCGATATGCTCGATTCCGAGCTGCTCAAGGGCTCGCCCGACCTGGGTCGGTGAGCCGCGGTCGATCTCGCCGGCCTTGGTGGTGCGGAAATAGTGCGAGCCGCGATCCGTATAGAGGCTCATCGGCAGGCCGTGCTCGGCGAAAACCTCCTTCAGCGCCCGGAAGGTCGAGGCCGTGCCCTCCTCCTCGATGAGAAAGGCCGAATAGATCGCCCCCGTCGCATCGTCGAGCGTCACGATCAGGTCGAGCGCCGGCTGGCCCTCGAGCCATTCGTGGCGCGAGCCGTCCTGGTGCAGCATCATGCCCGGCAGTGGCCGCCGCTCGCGCTTGCGCCGGTGGGCGCCCTTGCGCGGCGCCTTCGCCACAACGCCCGCCCACTGAAGATGCAGCTTCGTCCAGGTGTAGCCCCAGCCGAAGCCGTGATCCTTGATCAGATGCTCGTGGAAGTGCTTGACCGTAAAACCCTGGTAGCGCTCGCGGTAAAGCCGCTCCACTTCCTCCGCCCGATCGGCGGGAACCCGCCTGCCCGACGCCTGGCCGAGCCGGCGGTCGACAAGCCCAGCCTCGCCTTCCTCTTCGTAACGCCGCGTCCAGCGCCGGAACGTCCGCTCGCTCACGCCGAGCAACTCAGCCGCCTCTTCCTGGTTCAGCTCCGCCGATTCCCAGCGGTTCAGAACGTTCAAAAACACCGTCATGCGCACACCCTGAAGGGCTTCTGTCCAGCGCATCCAACCCCTCCAAAAAGGGCCGGATCTACCGGACAGATCGTGCGCTACCTAAACCGGACATATCGTCTGCTACCGACAGCTTGACAGTATTGTCTTGCCAAAAACGGAATGTCACGTTATAATGTTCGGCAATGAAGACTTTGCGCGAGCCCTGCGAGTTGGATGACGAGAGTTCACGACCCACGTTTACAACCCGACGCGGGAAGCGAGAAAGAGGATAAATTGTTTTATTTGAATCGGCTGTAACCCATTGAAAATTCTCGATTCGAAAGAATAAACGCTAGCAAATGAAAGCAAATTTACTAGCGTTTACTATCGTTTAAGCTCGTTTAGCTTCGTTCTATTTGCATCGATTTGCCGCGAGGGTTGTATTCACAGATCAACCTCGATCGGCTCGTGGCGGCGCGACGATCTGATCGATCGAGCACTGCCGCGGCGCCTTGTCGGGCCTGAAGCGCAGGAGCTTGGTCCCGTGGCGGAACCGGTCGCCCGTCACGTGATCGTATCGGACCTCGACCACCAGCTCCGGCCGCAACGGCTCCCATTCGCCGCTACGCTCCGTGCTCCAGCGGCTGGGGCCTCCCGGCGCCTTGCCGGTGAAACCTGGCCGCGCCTGCAAAGCGCGAAGCTTTCGGGTCAGCGCCGTGCGCTCGTCATTGGCGATCGTCGAGGTGAAGCCGACATGATCCAGCAGGCCTTGCGTGTTGTAGAGGCCCAGCAGCAGAGAGCCCACCTCGTTGCTGCCGCTCAGGTATCGAAAGCCTCCAACCACGCAATCGGCGGTCCGCAAGCGCTTGACCTTGATCATCGCGCGCTCGCCGCTGAGATATTTTTCGTCCAGCCGCTTGGCGACCACCCCGTCTCTCCCGTCGCGATCGAAATCGTCGAGCCATTGCGTCGCTTGCGTCAGGTCTCGAGTGCACGGCGTGACGATAAGCTTGCCCGCGATGGCGGCCTTCTGGCCGAAGCTTTCGAGCGCGCTTCGCCGCTCAGTGAGCGGCAAGGCCTCTACTCGCGAGCCATCGGGCCCAACCAGCATGTCGAAAAGGATCAGTCGCGCCGGCGTTTCTTGCGACAGACGACGAATTCGGCTTGCCGCGGGGTGCAGCCTCGCCTGCAGTGCGTCAAAAGTCATACGCCTGTTCAGCTCGATGACCAGTTCGCCGTCGACGACAAATCGCTCGAATGGAACGTCCAGCAGAATCGCCACAATTTCGGGGAAGAAGCGGCCGAGCGACGTCCCGGACTTTCCCCTTAGCTCGACGGCGCCGGCATCCTTAAAAGCAAGGCAGCGAAAGCCGTCCCATTTCGGCTCGAATTGCCATTTCCCCGGTTCATTCGGAAGCGATTCCGCGGATCTCGCCTCCATGGGCGCGGCGGGCCGCGAGGGTGAATCCGCGAACGCGACGCTGTGCGTCCTACGAGCGTTCATCCACGAACCTCCATTCTCAGCCTGCAACGTGTGTCGCTCAACGAGCGCAGACCAGGTCGGTTCCAGCGCGGGCCTCTCGCGAGCCGCGAGCGCCGGCATTCAAAGCTCCCGGAACCGCTTCGCCAGATCCAAGTTAATAAGGTCGAGGCAGGTCAGATGGAGATGACAAATGGCGCCGCGCGAATCCGAGCCGCAGAAGGAAACCGTCGAGAGGGTCATGCACGAGTTCAAGCATGGCGAGCTTAGGTCTGGGACGAGCGGACAGAAGGTGAAAAACCGCAAGCAGGCGGTGGCGATCGCTCTCAGCGAAGCTGGCGAATCCAACCAGCAGACGCCAAAAGAAAACGAAGAGCATTTGCGACACACAAAGGGCAAAGAGCGCCGCGGGGAAACCGCGAGGGATGAGGCCGAGGGCAAGACGTCGCGTCACTCACGATCTAAGACGTAGCCTGCCAGCCTTTACGGCGGCTCTAACACCGCGCGCGTCCATTACGGCTGCTGACGGCGGCCCATGTTGCGAGTTCTTGAGATCGGCCGGCAGGTTACGGTTATCAGCCCGGACCGGCGGGCGGAATTTCTTGTGGTTGTGACGGCGCAATCACGTCAGGTCCCGGCGGCACGACGACGTCCGGACCCGGTTGGGGCATGTCGGGGCCCTTTTCGGGTTGCGGCTCTTCCGATGGCGTCGGCGGACGGACAACTTCCGGCTTGGGAACGGGGATCGGTTGCTCTGGCTGCGGAGTTATCGGCATGATGCAATCGGAACTCGGGATGCCGCCGTTCGTTCCGGCGCGAGGCGATCACAAATTTTGGTTCTAAGGGTATGCCTGGCGCCGCGTCCGCTTCGGCAAATAGCGCTTTCGGCCACGTTGGAGAAGCGAGAGCGGCCCGTGCGGCCTCGAGGGAGGTGACCGCTCCCGCTATTGAGCTGCACCTAGCTCAATCTGGTGATTCATGACGCCGATTGTGCGCACCGGACGGCGGACCGAACCCGATACAACCAGCGCCCTTGGAAAATCCGCCGACGTGATGGAGTTCAGAGCCATCACATCGAAATCCCGTTCCTCGTAGCCGGATCAGTTGTCGGAGTTGTGTCAGTTAAAAGGAAAAGCGATGACGCTCGAAGCGGCAACGCGGAGCAAAAGCGGGCGGCGTAGTCCCATGAACAACCGCGACTTAGCGCCCTGCATGGTCGAACAAACGTTTGACCAGCCCGGCCTCACCTCAAGTCGGTAGTGATGCCGAAGCGCTCGATATACTCGATATAGATGGCGGCGCGCGCGCTCACGCTCCGGATCGATTCCAAATTCCTCGGGCAGGTAACGGTTGGCACCGTAGCCGCCGTTCGGCGCCCGCGCGACTTTAGCCGACATCGCGTCCCGCGCCTCTTGCGAGAACTCGAGGCCGAAAGCTCTGTGCGATCGTCCCGATCGGATCGGAGACGAGCGAGCGAGCTATATTGCACATGAACCAGTCGGGAGCGCAGATCGTCCGCGACTTTGACCATCCGCTGCATCCCGTCCTACCAGTAGTCGGCCACCTTGCTCTCGCCGATCAATCGCAATGGTGAAAGGCGCGCGCAGAAGCTCCGTCAGGCCAGGCGGCTGAGACAAGCACATGACCGGGATCTCGGTGCACAAACACGAGCATCGCGTCAGGAAGAGCTCGGGTAAGCGCATCGATGGAGAAAACGTGTTCCGGCGACTTCAGGATCCAACGCCGTGGCGGTTGGGCCGGCCCCGAAGATGGCGAACCGCGCAAGGAATTGGTATACGATGACGTCTACCGCGCCCCGTCCTATCTCGCCTGGCTCGACGCATCCGGCTTTGACGAAGGCTGGCATGGGCTGCGGAACACTGGCTCGTGATTTTAGGTGGCGTCGTTCTGGTACCCGACCTGGTTCGCGCAGCCGGCCGCGATGGTGCCGGACAGCAAGCTGATTGACGCGCCCCCGCATGACACCTCGCTGGTCGAGGTTGTTTCGCATTGGCTATGAAAGCAGATCCTGCACAACACGCATCCGGCGACGGTTTCCGGCTTCGTGGGAGCAGCGCCCTTTTATCGTTACCAGGAGGAACTCGCCGCGTTGACCTCACCCGATCTTTGCCGCCAAACCGCCGAGGCTGGTGTCGTTTCCCGAGGCTTCGCGGACGCGGCGAACTTCAGCCGTCAGTGAATAGGCCTCGCGCTTTTCGCTAAGGGGCAGCTAGGCGGCAGATCGCCGTTTCCGAGTCCGTTTTGAGCACTTTAAATGGGTTGCGGCGCCATTTCCCAGTCTTGCCCTCGTCTTATAGCGTGTTGCGTTCGCGTCCGTCATCGCAAGGAGCGAAACGACGCACCTATCCAGGATTTCCGAGGCACCCTGCGTATTGCCGGGTCCAGCCGGCCGCGCCCTCGACGTCAGCTCGCGATCGGCCCAGACATCGACTTGAGCGCCTGCTCGACGCGCCGCCAGGTCTTAGCCTCATCGTCGTTGTTGTTCCGCTCGGACTCCGCCGCACGTTGAGCCGCTTCCGCGATTGCCTGCTGCCCGTGCGCATCCATGAGCTGGCGCGCATAGTCGCTGATCATCATCTCTTCTTCCATGGGACGGCCTCCTCGACCAAGACGCGTTCTCGTGCTTCAGCCTTAAAATTTCTCTCGGGGCTCGACTGTTCCCAAGAAAAGTAAAAGGAGGCCGAGGCGCCTGCGTCCAGCGTACGCCTCAATTCGAAGCGCATTTCACAGCGCGCTGACGGAATTGATTTGCCGCCTACATCAGAAAGCGATTCAGGCTAACAAGCGTTCACCCCGCCTCGGCGAACTCCTGCGCTTCCGCCAGCTCGACCGACACGATCTGGCTCACGCCCTTCTCCGCCATGGTGACGCCGAACAGGCGGTCCATGCGCGACATCGTGACCGGATTGTGGGTGATGGCGACGAAACGCGTGTTGGCGCGCTTACGCATGGCTTCGAGCAGGTCGCAGAACCGCTCGACATTATAGTCGTCGAGTGGGGCGTCGACCTCGTCAAGAACGCAGATCGGAGCGGGGTTGGTAAGAAACACCGCAAAGATCAGCGCTAGCGCGGTGAGCGCCTGCTCGCCGCCGGAGAGAAGGGTCAGCGTCTGTGGCTTCTTGCCCGGCGGCTGGGCGAGAAGTTCGAGCCCCGCCTCGAGCGGGTCATCGGATTCGATCAGCTGCAACTCGGCGTGGCCGCCTTCGAACAGGGTCGAAAACAAATCCTTGAAATGGCCGTTGACGACGTCGAAAGCGGCGACGAGCCGCTCGCGCCCTTCCTGATTGAGGGTGCCAATCGCGCCGCGCAGGCGCTTGATCGCCTCGCTCAGATCGTCGCGCTCGGCGATGAGGTTGTCGCGGCTTGCCAAAACCTCAACGAGTTCGTCATCGGCGCGCAGGTTGACCGCGCCAAGCCGCTCGCGCTCCTGGCGCAGATTCTCGAGTTTGCGTTCGACCTCGACCCCGCCGGGCAGCGGCTTGTCGGCTTTATGATCGGCAAGCGCGGCGAGGCCCGACGGCTCACAATCAAGCTCGCTCGCGATCGCGTGCTTAAGCTCTTCGTCCCGCACGCGCGCGCCATCCAAGCGCTCTTCGGAGGCGGCGCGCTGCTCGCGCGCGGCGCTCATCGCTTCGAGCGCCTGGCGGGCGGCGCGATCGGCGTCGGCGAGCGCGGTTTCGCCGAGCGCGAGCGCGTCGGCGGCGTCCTTGCGTGCAGACTCGGCCTGGCCGTGCTCGTCGGCAAGCGCGCGGCGCGTCCGAGAAAAGTCAGTCGGCGCGTCGGCGAGTTCCGCTCGCTCTCGATCCGCTTCGGCCTTCCGCGCGCCAAGCTCGGCGATGCGGCTTTGCGCATGGGTAAGCCGCTCATCCCATGAGGAGCGCTCCGCGATAATTACTGTGCGTCGCGTGGCGCGCGCTGCAGTTTCGCGGGCAATCGATTGCGCGGTCGCGCGGGCCTCGGCAAAGGCGGTTCGATCATGCGCTGCGACCTCGCGCGCGCGCTCGAGGCTCTGCGCAACGTCGTCGCCCGGGCCCAGCTGCTCCAGCGCCGCCTCCGCGCCAGCCTTGCGTTCGGCGGTCTCGTTGCGGGCGGCGCCGGCGCGCGAAAAGGCCTCTTCCACCGCCGACAGGCGCGAAAGGGTTTGGGCGCGCGCGCGTTCGAATTGCGCCAAGGCGTCACGGGCGGCATCCGATACAGTCCGGGCGGCGCGGACCCGCCCGCGCCATTCCGTTTCCGCCGCTGCGGCTTCGCGGGTCGCGGTCGCCGCGCTCGCCGCTTCGACGCTCAGCGCCGCCGCCGCCTGACGCGCCGCCTCGGCTTCGCGCTCCAGGTCGCCGAGTTTGTTCTTTTCCACCAAGCGACGGGCGGCAGCAGTCGGCGCTTCGGCGGCGGAGACGAAGCCATCCCAGCGCCAGAGGTCGCCTTCGAGCGAGACCAGCCGCTGGCCAGGTTTGAGCTCATTGGCAAGCCGCTTGCCCTCCGCGCGGGCAACCACGCCGACCTGGGCCAGGCGACGGGCCAGCGCCGGCGGCGCGGCGACGCGTCCGGCGAGCGGATCGGCGCCGACCGGCAACGCCGGATCCTCGTCGGCCGACGCGATCAGCGACCAGTGCGCGGGCGCCGCCTCGTCTACGGGAGCCTCGAGATCGTCGCCCAGCGCCGCGCCAAGCGCCGCCTCATAGCCGCGCGCGACGCTGACCGCGTCGACCGCCCGCGGCCAGGGGCCGCTCGTGTCGGACCCAAGCAAGCCCGCAACCGTGCGCGCCTCTGTCTCGAGCCTCTCCGCCGCGCGTTCGGCTTCAGCCAACGGCCCACGTCGTTGCGTCTCGATCTCACGGGCTGCGGCGTGGCGCTCTTCGGCCGCCAGCGTTTCACGCTCGGCGGCGGCAAGCGCCTCGGCACCGTCGGCGACGGCCTGAGCGCGCGCCGAATGTTCGCTCTCCTCAAAACCCGCCGCATTGAGTGCGCTGCGCTCGCGCTCAATTCCGGCATATTCCGCTTCCAGGCGCGTGAGGCGCCGCCCCTCCTCTTCGAGGGTGGCGACCAGCGCACGGCGACGCGCGGCAAGGTCCGACGCTGCGGCTTGGGCTTCAGCAAGCGAGCTTTCGGCGCTGGCGAGCCGGCGCTGGGCGCCTTGCTCCGCTTCGCGCGCCTCGGCCGCCTCCCCGTCCGCTCGTCCGCTTTGCTCCGCTAGCGCGGCGTCCTCTGCCGCAAGCCTGTCGGTAACGCCGGCCGCATCGGCGATCAGCGCTCCCTCGCGCTGAAGATCGCCAGCGAATTGCGCGATGCGGCGGTCAAGTTCTGCTTCGCGCTCCTTCGCGCGTTTCTCTTCCGCTTCGAGCGCCTCACGGGCGAGCGCGATTCGGTGTAGGGCGGCTCCGCGACGCGCTTCCTCCTCGCGCAAGGCCGGCAGGGCTGCGGCGGCGAGCGCCTGCAGCCGCGCGGCTTCACCTTGCGCGCGCGTGCGCTCGGCGACTTCGAGGAGGTCGGCGTCGAGCCGCCGGCGCGCCTCGGCGAACGCCGCCTCATGATCGCGCCAGGCAATAAGCCGCGCGAGAGCCTCATGACGGCGGATCGCGCCGGCGAGCTCACGGTAGCGGTTCGACTGGCGCGCCTGACGCTTGAGGCTATCGACCTGGACGTCGATCTGTTTCAGCACATCCTCGACGCGGGTGAGATTGTCCTCGGCGCCCTTCAACCGGAGCTCGGCTTCGTGTCGTCGCGAATGGAGACCGGAGACGCCCGCGGCTTCCTCGAGGATCAGACGGCGCGCCTGGGGTTTGGCGGAAATGATCTCGCCGATCTGACCCTGGCGCACCAGCGAGGGCGAGCGCGCGCCCGTCGAAGCGTCGGCGAACAGGAGCTGCACATCTCGCGCACGGACCTCCTTGCCGTTGACGCGGTAGGTCGAGCCGTTGTCCCGTTCGATGCGCCTCGTGACCTCGATCGTCTCGGAATCATTGAAGGCGGCAGGCGCGCGCCGGTCGGAATTGCTGAGTAGGAGCCCAACCTCGGCGTTGTTGCGCGAGGGCCGCCGGCCAGAGCCTGAGAAGATGACGTCTTCCATGCCCGAGCCGCGCATGTTCTTGAACGAGCTCTCGCCCATCACCCAGCGCAGAGCTTCGACTAGGTTCGACTTGCCGCAGCCGTTCGGCCCGACGACGCCGGTCAGGCCGGGCTCGATCTTGAACTCGGCGCTGTCGCAAAAGCTCTTGAAGCCGGTCAGGCGCAAGCGCTCGAATTTCATAGTCGTGACCCTTCGGTCCGGCTCGGCGCACTGTACGCCGCTCACACATTGTCCTTGCCCCGGCGAATCATTTTTTCGCAAGGCCCAGACAGGGCTTAGCCGCCACAGGGGAGTCGCGCAATCGACCCCAACGCTAAGAAAACTTGTGCGAAACCGAGGGACCGGCGCAACGCCCCGGCCACGAACGCGCTGCGGGCGGCCGCATTTGCGGCCGCTCCGCTTCGGCGAACGGGCTTAAGGCCGCGTCTGCCCGTCGCCGCGCACGCGATACTTGAACGTGCAGAGCTGCTCGAGCCCCACCGGCCCGCGCGCGTGCATGCGCCCCGTGGCGATGCCGATCTCGGCGCCGAAGCCGAACTCGCCCCCATCCGCGAACTGGGTCGAGGCGTTGTGCAGGACGATGGCCGAATCGACCTCCTTCAAGAACCGCTCCGCCGCGGCCTTGTCCTCGGTCACGATGCAGTCGGTGTGGTGCGAGCCATAGGTCTCGATATGGTCGATCGCCGCGTCGAGACTGTCGACGACGCCGACGGTGATGATCGCGTCGAGATATTCCGTCCGCCAATCCTCTTCGGTGGCCGGCGTCACGCGCGAGTCCGCCTCTCGCGCCGCAGTATCACCGCGCACTGCGCAGCCGGCCTTGATCAGCGCGTCGATCAGCTTGCCCAGCAGGAACGGCGCCACCGCGCGATGGACCAGCAGCGTCTCGGCCGCGCCGCAAACCCCGGTTCGCCGCATCTTGGCGTTGACGATGATCTTCAGCGCCTTGTCGAAATCGGCCGCCCGATCGACGTACACATGCACAACGCCCTCGAGATGGGCGAACACCGGCACCCGCGCCTCACGCTGAACCCGCTCGACCAGGCTCTTGCCTCCGCGCGGCACGATGACGTCGAGCGCGCCGCTGAGGCCCTCAAGCATCTCGCCCACCGCCTCGCGGGCGGCGAAAGGCGCGCGTGCAATCGCCGCCTCCGGCAGACCCGCTTCCTTCAAGCCAGCGACCAGGCAGCCATGGATCGCGGCTGACGAGCGAAAACTGTCGGAGCCGCCGCGCAGCACCACGGCATTGCCGCTCTTGAGGCAAAGCGCGCCAGCGTCAGCGGTCACATTAGGCCGGCTCTCGTAGATGACGCCGACGACGCCGAGCGGCGTCGCCACGCGCTCGATCATGAGGCCATTGGGGCGGGTATAGGTCGCGAGCACCCGCCCGACCGGATCGGGCAAGGCTGCGACCTCCTCGAGACCGAGCGCGATCGCTTCGATCCGGGCCGGATCGAGCGTCAGCCGGTCGATCAGCGCCGGGGTCAAGTCCTTAGCCCTGGCCTCCCCGCAATCGAGTTCGTTGGCGGCCAGAATCTCGCCTGCGCGTTCGCGCAGGATTCGCGCGCCGGACAAAAGCGCGCGATTCTTCTCTTCCGCCGGCGCGTTGGCCACCTCGCGCGCGGCAACGCGCGCCTTCGCCCCGATTTCGCGCATTGCGGCGCGGATATTAGTTTCCGGCTCGACAGTCTGAACGACCGACATAGGGCTCCCGCGGCGCAGCGACACTGCTGACTTAGTAAGCCTATGGCGAAAAAACCATTCCTCCAATTTGGCGCTCCAGCGGTGGAAACGGGCAAAGTTCGGGGAGCTTGGCGATATCCGCGCCGATCGTCGCGAATGAACAACTCCTGACAAGAGGGTAGAAATACCCATGGCCTCTGTTTCATCCCTTGGGTCGGAAGGCCGTGCAGAAGCGGGGGTCCGTTTCCAGGCGGGCGCCCCAAGAAGGTCAATGCAATAGGGCACCGCCGCGAAGACCGCGTCGAGGCAGGTGCGGATCGCCGCCGGCTTGCCTGGAAGATTGATGATGAGGCTCGAACCGCGCGTGCCGGCGACTTGGCGAGACAGAATGGCGGTCGGGACCTCGGCCAGGCTTTTCAGGCGCATAAGCTCGCCGAAGCCAGGCAGCATTCGGTCGCAGACCGCCTCCGTCGATTCCGGCGTCACGTCGCGCAGCGCAGGCCCGGTGCCCCCGGTCGTGAGGATGAGCGAACAGCGCGCCTCGTCGGCAAGCGCGATCAGCGCCGCTTCGATCGCCGGCCGCTCGTCGGGCACAATCCGGCGCTCCGGCCGCCACGGCGTCGCCAGAAGCTCCTTCAGCGCCGCCTCGATGCCCGGGCCGCCCTTGTCCTCATAGACGCCTCGCGAAGCACGATCGGATATGGTGACGACGCCGATGGGAATGTTCATAAGACGCGCGCTCGCTTACTCAAGATCCTTGAAGCTGCGCCGGCGTCGGCGCCTCCGTGCGCAACGCCGATCAGCGGCTTCGAGGCAACATAGCGCCATCCGGTCTGCGATAAAATCGAGGTTGCGTGAGCGCACATCAATCAGCGCCCGACCCGGCCAGTGCGTCAATCGCCTCTTGCACGCTGCGGAAAACGTGGTCGCTGCCGATCAGCGCGAACAATCCGACCCGCGCGAGGCTCTTCTGCGCGCGGACGGATTCAAGCCGCGCAACCGCCACGTCGACTCCTCGCGCACGCAGCCGACCGATAAGCTCCGCAAGCACGGTCGCGCCGGTATAGTCGATTTCGACCAGCGCATTCGCTTCGATCACGATCAGCTTTGGCGGCGGATCCTGAGCGACGAAGCGCTCGATGGCGCGGCGAAAATTGTAGGCGTTGAGAAACGACAGGGGCGCTTGCAGCGCGATCACCCGGACGGCGGGAACGAACTCGCCTCGGACATCCTTCTCGCGCGGCCACCAGACCGACGTGCCGGGAATGCGCTCCAGTTCGATCGCCTGGGCGCGGGTCGTCGTCCACACGCCATGCAGCACCGACAGCAACACGCCGATGCCCACACCTTGCTCGATCGGGAGCGCTACGATTGCAAGCGCAGTCGCGAGGATCAGCAGAAACTCGGCTCGGCTTCGTGTCCACACGTCGACCATCACGCTGACGCGCACGAGACGGATCGCGACGAAGAAAAGGATGCCCGCCAAAGCGGCGGAGGGCAGATGGGCGAGTGCTTCGCTCGCGAACAAGAGAACGCAGACCGCCGCCGCGGCCGAAATCAACCCCGCCAGCTGCGACCTGCAGCCCGCCTCCGCGGCGACCGCCGTCGAAGGGGGGCTTGCATCCACGGGAAAGGCGCCGATGAGACCACAAAAGGCGTTGGCCGCCCCGACGCCGATGAAATCCCGGTTAACGTCCGGGCCTTCCGCGCTGCTCGGAAAAGACCGCGTCGTCGCCGCTGTCTGCACCATCACCACGAGCGCAATGAGCACCGCGAGCGGCACGACGATGTGAAGGTCGTCCCAAGAAATCGCCGGCAGCGACAGATGGGGCGCGGCGCCGGCGATCGACCCGAGCGTCGCCACTCCGCGCGCTTCGAGACCGAGCGTGACCGTCATCAGTTCAGCGAGGCAAAGGCCAATGAGCGCCCCGGGAAAACGCGGGCTCACCCTTTCGCCCACGAGCATGATCGCCAGCACGCCGAGGCCGATCGTCAACGTCCAGGGATTGGCCGCCGAAGCGCGCGCGGTGAGGGACAGGGCATGCTCAGCAAGCGGACCGGGGTTCGGCTCAACGCCGAGCACCGCGGGCGCCTGCAGAATGAGAATATGGCCGGCGATGCCGATGAGAAAGCCCGTCGTCACCGGAATGGACAGAAGGTCGGCGACGAAGCCGAACTTGAAGGCGCCGGCGCCAATGAGAATGAGCCCAACCGCCAGGCCGAGCGCAGCCGCGGCCGCAGCGTAATGGTCTGGCCCCGTCGCAGCCAGGACGCCGAGAGCACCAGCGAAAATCGGCGCGATGGTCGAATCGGCGCCGACCGAAAGGCGCCGGCTGTCGCCAAAGAGCGCGAACCCGATCGCGGCGGCGACAAGCGCAAACAAACCGATCTGAGGCGTGAGGTTGGCGAGACGGGCGGTCGCCATTTGCGAGGGAATGGCAATCGCCGCCAGCGTCAGGCCGGCGACCACGTCGGCGTCGAGATCGCCAGGTCGCCAGCCGGCGAAAGACCGTAAAATGAACCACGAGCGCCCAGCGCGAAGGGGCGCGGCGGAACTCTCTTTGCCCGACCGCGTCACCTCATCCGCCGCCGAAACGCTGCCGATAATCCTGCGGGCTCGCGCCTTGGAGGCGTGCAAAATTTCGCCGCATCGTCTCTTCCGAACCAAATCCGCAGCGCGCCGCGATCCGCTTGGCGGGCAAGCGGGTGTCGGCGAGCAGCTGCCGGGCCGCCTCGACGCGCAGCCGCTCGATCGCGCGCGCCGGCGTCAAGCCCGTCGCCTCGCGGTAGTGGCGCAGGAAGGTTCGCTCGCTCATGCCCGCTTGCGTCGCCAGGCGGGATAGCGGCAGGTCCTCCGCGAGGTGTTCGGTTAGCCAATTGTGCAGGTCAGCGAAACGCTCGCCCGCCGATTGCAGCGAAAGCGCCGCGCTGAATTGCGCCTGCCCGCCCGGCCGCTTGAGGAACACCACCAAATGCCGCGCGACGCTGAGCGCGAGGGCGCGCCCCAGGTCTTCCTCCACCAGCGCCAGCGAGAGGTCGATGCCGGCCGTTACCCCGGCCGAGCTCCACACGGGGCCATCGTGCACGAAGATCGGGTCGGGTTCCACTGTCACGGCAGGATGGCGCCGGCTCAGCTCATCGCAATATTCCCAGTGCGTGACAGCGCGGCGATGATTGAGCAGGCCGGTCGCGGCGAGCAAGAAGGCGCCGGTGCAGACCGAGGCGGTCCGCCGCGCCGCTCCAGCGCGCGTCCGAAGCCAGTCGACCAGTTTGGCATCCTCCGCAGCCCGCATGACTCCCCCTCCGCCGGCAACGATCAGCGTGTCGAGCGGCTCGGCCGGATCCGGCAGGGGCTCGGTCGCGAACGACAGTCCCGACGTGGCTCGTATCTGGGCGCCTTCCGGCGCGATTACCCGTGTCTCGTAGGGCAAGGGCGCACGAGGCGAAGTCGCCCGCTCGTTGGCGGCGGTGAACACCTGGATCGGCCCGGCTACGTCCAGCATCTGAACGTCCGGGAAGGCCAGGACCTCGATGCGCCGCGAGGCTTTTGGCGGGATTTGTGGTATCTTTGGCGACATCGCCAAATCCTGCCCCACTATATTGGAAATGTCGAGTTCAATTCCCGAGCTAAAGGAGCGGACTGATGTCCATCTTTGAAGTTCAGACGATCGCCCGAGCGCCCGAAGCGTCAAGGGCGCCGCTCGAAAAACTCCGCGAGATCTTTGGCATGGTCCCGAACGTCGCCGGAATCATCGCCAATTCGCCTGTTCTGGCGAAGATCTTCGTTCCGCTGTTCGAGGGCGTGCACGCCGGGACCTTCACCGAAGCCGAGATCCAGACGCTGCTTTTGACCAACGCGGTCACCAACAGCTGCGCCTGGGCGGTCGCCTTCCATAGCTATCTCGCCCTCAAAGCGGGCCTCCCTCCCGCCGACGTGCAGGCGATCCGCGAACGCCGCGCCCCAAAGGAGCCGCGTACCGCGGCCCTCTCGGCTTACGCCCGCGGTCTCATCGAAAAGCGGGGCCACGTCGGCGAGGCGGCGGTGGAGGCCTTTCTTGCCGCTGGCTTCAAACCGGACCAGGCGCTGGAGACGCTGGCGGTGAGCGCCGCATCCGCGATCACCAATTACACCCTGAACATCGCCGAGCCGCCGCTCGAGCCAATGTTCCAGCCGCACGCCTGGCGGCCCTGACATCGCAACGCCTGCTCACTCTGCGACAAGAGGCGAATGACATGATTCCTGAAGCCATTCACCTGACCATCGGGTCGCTCCTGTTCGAGGACCTCGACCAGATCGACCTGACCGGGCCGTTCGAAGTGCTCTCTCGCCTCCCCAATTCGACCCACCGCATCTATGCGAAGTCGACCGACCCGGTGCGCGACATGATGGGGCTTCGCATCATGCCGGACGCAACGCTCGCGGAAGCGCCGCAACTCGACATCCTGCACATCCCAGGCGGACCGGGCCAAGAGGCTTTGATGGAGGATGAAGAGGTCCTCCGCTGGCTGCGTAGCCAAGCCGAAGGCGCGAAGAAGGTTCTTTCCGTCTGCACCGGCGCGCTGCTGTTCGGAGGGGCGGGTCTGATCCGGGGAAAAAGGGCGACCACGCACTGGGCGTCCTTCCACCTCCTGCCTTGGTTCGGCGCCATTCCCGTGGACGAACGCGTCGTGGTCGACGAAGATTGGATCTTCGCGGCCGGCGTGACGGCGGGAATCGACGGCGCCCTTCGGCTCGCCGCCGAGGTGCGCGGCGTCCCCGCCGCCCACCGCATCCAGCTCGCCATCGCCTATGCGCCAGAGCCGCCTTTTCAGAGCGGGACGCCCCAGACGGCGCCTCCGGAGATCGTGAAGGCGGCGCGTCGAGATGTGGCCGAGCTGATTGCGCGGCGCGAAGCGACCGCGCGGCGGGTGGGTGTGACGCTCGGAATTGGCCGGGTTCACGAAACGCCTTGACCCGGGACGCAGCGAGGCGGCGCGCTTTGCGGCCGTTGTCTGGCGTCAGCCAGGTCGCGTCGCGAATTCGATCCGGATGCCGCCGGGTATGGCGCAGATGAAGTGATGGGTGGTGGAGCCGGCGCGGACAGGCTCCGGCGCGAACTCGACCATGACGCCGGGATGATTGCGAACGCGCTCATGGACCGCAGCGAGCGCGGCCTCATCCGCGACGGCGAGCGCGAGGTGGTGCAGGCCGATATTGGTCTTGCGGTTGAAGGCCACCGCGTTGCTCGGATCGGTGACGCGCCAAATGGTGAGGGTCACGCCGCCATCAGAGACGAACACGGCCGGATACGCATCGTTCCGCGCGACCTCCTTGAAGCCCAGGGTTCCGCAGAAGAAGCTCGTGACCTCGTCGAGGTCGCGAACGGCAAGACCGACGTGGTGCACGCCGTGGGTCAGAGCGTCGGTCAAAATTCTATCCTTTCAAACTTTCCGTTGAGTGATGATCGAGCGGCGCCCATATCGGATGTGCCTATTGGGAGTCAGGCATCGGCCGGCAAACCTGCTAGCAGGTTTGAAGAGCGCACTTTCTCCATACTAACGCAAGGCGATCGACCGGCTTTCTCTGCGTTTTCGATCAGCGGCTGAGCTAGAATAGCGAATCATCCACAGGCCGAGGCACCCTATATTATCGATGGACCCTAAGGGCCATCGTTCGGCTACGGCAGCCTGGGCGGCCGGACGCGGCCAGTTCGCTGCGCGCAAACAGAACGCTAGAGTGATGACCTTGAGCGGTATCGTCAAGTTGAGCAGACAATGGGCGCGTCGAGTCGTGCCGGTTGGGCTTTCTCCGCTATCAGAACGAGGCAGCTGTCTTGGAGACGTTGTGCCAAACTGCGAAGGCGCGCTTCCGCGTAGCGCGCCGATCCTCGGCGGTTGCATGGTCTGGATAGGGAAGGTGAAAGAGGTTTGCAATCTGATCGTGAACGGTCAAGAAACGCTGCGCCTGTCGGGGCGATTTGAAGCGCTTCATGATCCGTTCGCGTCGCCGTGTCGGCAGATGAGAATTCTCCGCTCGATTGTTAAGGCCCTTATGCTGGCGATGCTCGACGCGAAGACCCAGCTTTGCCCGCGCCGCACCATAAGATCTAAGCTTGTCCGTGACCATCATGCGTGGCGGCGTGACGGCGGATTTCAGGAGCTTGGTCATGAGCCGCTGCGCAGCGCGGCTATCTCTTCGACGCTGGACCAGGACGTCGAGAACGAAGCCATTCTGGTCGACGGCGCGCCAAAGCCAGTAGGGTTCTCGGCAATCGAAATGACGACTTCATCCAGATGCCATTTGTCGCCGCGAGCCGGAGACCGTTGACGGATCTGATTGGAGAACCTTTTGCCGAACTTCATTGCCCACTGGCGCACCGTCTCGTAGGTCACGCAGATTCCGCGCGCCGCGAGCATTTCCTCGACCATGCGAAGGCTCAAGGGAAGCCGAAAATAGAGCCAGACCGCATGGCTGATGATTTCCGGCGGAAAGCGATGGCGGCGTAGAGAGGGTCACGGACAGTCGACATGCTCCGCATTACCTCGCCGTCCACTCCATATTCGTTAAGCTGACGGTACCATGGAGGATGTTCGGGCTTGAGCGAAACTTTGGCAAGAAGTGCTTCTCTGGCGGCCTCTCGTGTCAGCCGCTGTGCGCAGGTTCTTCGCAGTCAGCCATTGCAAGTATGTTTCCGCCGCAACACGAACCGTAGGAGGCTGGCAGCACTATCACGTACCAATTGTCACTTAGAATTGAGTACGTCAAAGAGCCGGTCTTTTTGTCGCCACATCGCATACCTATTTGCGCGGCGTTCAAATGGAGTACCTGAAATAATGCCTAGAGCTTTGAGTAAGAGTGTTAAGGGCGCGAAGTCCGCCAAGACTGTGAAGGCGAAGACGGCACGTCGCGTCATCAAGCCGTGGACGAAAGAAGACGTGCGCACGCTGAAGGCGCATTCGAAGGCCCGCACGCCCGTCACCAACGTTTCGAAGGTGATGAAGCGCACGGTTGGCGCTCTCCGCCGCAGAGCTGGTATCCTCGGCGTCGGTCTCGGCCACCGCCGGTAAGGTTCTCGGTTTTCCGACTACTACTGCACTCCTCCACCCTGCCGCTTAGCCAGCCAGTCCCTTCGGGAGAGTGGTTTTGACCTATGCAAGCGGCAGGGGGGTAGGGACTAAAAGTCAGTGAGCATTTGTGGCGGCAATCGAAGTAGTGGTGGCCTTGGCGAGGCTCCGCGCGGTTCAGAAAAGGGCTGCGCCGGGAGGATCGCCAGTTCGATCGCCTCGTGCGACAATCATCAGCGCACCGTCTGGCAACGGTCGCTGTAGCGTTAAGGTTGCGTCGCCTTCCGCAGTCGGGTCTGCCTCTCATCTCCTTTGAGATTCGCTGGCGAAATCCCGCGATTCGCGGCCGGGAAACCGCGATGGCCATCGGTTCGAATCCCCTCAGCTCGGTTCCGTTGCGAACTTAGCCGGCGGTGGGATTCCCGGTATATGGACCCCGGTTGGATAGGGCGCGGCGGGGCAAATGGATCGGGGCGACGGCTTCAAAGGGCGGCAATTCACCGTTGAGGTGCCGTTCGTTGGTATCTGATGTTTCCCATCAGCTACCGCGATCTCGAACTGATGCTCCTCGACCGCGGCGTCGAGGTCGACCACACAACGATCTTCCGTTGGATCCAGGCCTATGCCGAGGAACTTGAGAAGCCGATCCGCCCGCATCTACGGATGAGCAACGGCTCCTGGCGGGTGATCGATGCGCACGCGTCTGGGATCTACGCGATGCAGCGTTTTGCGAAGACGATACGCCAAGACCTGGAGGCGGTGCGGAAATGCTATGTTGGAGCCTTGGAGCAACGGGCAGACCGAAGGACAGATCAACAGACTGAAGACCCTCAAGCGAGCCATGCATGGCCGCGCCGGTGTTGAGTTGCTCCGCGCTCGGATGATGCCGTTGTAAGAAAGCGATTTGCACCAAGAGTCAATCGGAACGCCCTTGAAATGAGAAACTTGGACGCCTTCTCAAACACCCGAGTTGAATAATCCGGTCAAAATGTATTGACAATCAGGCGGCCGCGTATGGCGTTTCAACGAGCGTAGGTACGATGCGGTGCCGGGTTGCTTGCTCATAGGCGAAAGCGAAACCGAGAGGCTGAGCTTCGCTCCACAGGCGTCCAATGAAGATCAGGCTGAACGTCGATCTGCCGCCAAACCGGCCGGCGGGGACGGTGACGCCTGGAAGCGGCAGAAGAGCAGCCACGAGCACGATACTGATACCAAAGGTCATAACGACCGACCGATGTGGGCCCAGTCTCGCATTCCGATGGATGTGACGCGTTCGGGATCGGTGGTGAGATTGCGCCATGCGTTGCAGGCGGCGTCGACGATGGCGTCGTAGTTTTCGAAGACGGTGTTGGAGAGCCAGTTCTGGCGCACATACTGCCAGACGTTCTCGACCGGGTTCAGTTCCGGAGCGCGGGAAGGCAGGAAGATCGGCGTGATGTTTTCGGGCATGTCGAGCTTGCCCGTGATGTGCCATCCGGCCCGGTCCAGCAGCAGCGCGGCGTGGGCGCCCGGAGCGATGTTGCGCGCGATTTCGTCGAGGTGAAGCTGCATCATCTCGGTGTCGGCGTAGGGCAACGCCAAGGCGGCTCCGACGCCCCGCGCCGGGCAGATCGCGCCGAACAGATAGGCGTTGGCGTAGCGCTGATCGGCGGGCTGTCGCGGTCGCGTTCCGCGCCTCGCCCATTGGCGGACAAGGCCGTTCTTCTGGCCAATTCGGGCCTCATCCTGGAACCAGATTTCGACCGGCGTCGCCTCGGGCAGGCCTTCGAGATGAGCCGTCAGCGCGCGCGGAAAGTTTTTTTGAAAGCCTCGACGATCCGCTCGTCCTGCGCCGGATGACGCGGCCTTGCGCTTATGTGCGAGAAGCCGATCTTGTGCAGGAGTTTCCCGACATAGCGGGGATGAAAGTCGACGCCGAACCGCTCGGCGATGACCCGCTTGAGATCGACCCGCCGCCAGCGCACGACCCCGTCTTTTGCCCGATCCGGGCCGGCTTCCACGATCTGCGAAAACGCCGCCATCTGCTCTTCCGACAGGCGCGGCTTGGGGCCATCCGTCCAGTTGTCGATCAGGCCCTCCGGCCCCGACGCGTTGAAGCGATGGACCCAATCGCGCAGCGTCTGGCGATCCATGCCGCCGATCTTCGCCGCCGACCCGCGATCCATTCCATCCCGAACCGCAGCCAGTGACAGAAGCCGACGGCTCTGGTTGACGGTCTTCGACCGCCGGGCCAAACCCCAAATCTCCTCGACCGAGTAGTCCTCTCGCAACCTCACCGCTGACCGCATGGCCCAATCCTCCATGCCGCCTTGAATCAGACCAGACCCGATTCGGGAATCCCCCCCGTGAGTCAGCCGGCGGGGCCTTTGGTATGAGACGCATGATTTCCCTCCTATCGGGCTACGCGGCCGCCTCCTATGCAGTTGCGCTAGGCCGTGCCGCGACGACATCGTACCAGCGCTTCAGCGCGCGCATTTCGGTCGAAATCGGCATATCAAATGCGCGCGTCGCGAAGTCGACCGTCACCAAGCTGGTGATGTCCGCCGCAGAAAAAAGCTCGCCCGCAACGAACGGCGCTTCCGCCAACCACGCGTCCATATCGCCGTAGAAGTTCGCGACTCGGAGCTTGCTACGCTCGACGAGCGCTGGGATTGCGCGGCCGGCTAGCCTGGGCGCGGCGTTGCGCACGCCCTCCATCACAGCGGCAAAGCCTTCCAGCTCCGCCCGCCGCTCCCACATTGTCACCAGAGCCCTCTCCTTCGGAGTCGCGCCAAGCAACGGCATCGCGGGATAGGTCTCTTCGATGTAGCGCCAGATGGCCAGCACCTCGCCGATCGCCGTGCCGTCTTCCAGGACGAGGGTCGGCACCACCCGGCGCGGATTGATCGCGAGATAGGCGTCCTGTGCTGTTCGCCAGCCGCGAGATCGACGGAGACAAGCGGCACGGAGACTCCCTTTTCAGCAAGGAAAATCCGGACGCGCCTCGAATTGGGTGACGCAGGCGCGTGATACAGCTTGAGGGTCTCAACCATGATCACCCTCCTTTTTTGGTCCGCAGTCTCAAAGCTTCGATCCGCCGTCGACATTGATAGTGTCGCCGGTGATCCACCGAGCGTCGTCGGAAGCGAGGAAGGCGACCACGCCGCCAATGTCGTCGGGCTGAGCAAGGCGTTTGAACGCCTGCATGCCCAAGGCGAAATCGCGGCCCGCGTCCGTCTTGGTCAAGTTCGACATTTCGGTCGCGACGATGCCCGGCGCCACCGCATTGACGCGAATCTGGCGTTCGCCGAGCAGCGAAGCGAAATGCTTCACCATCGTGTCGATCGCGCCTTTTGTCGCCGCGTAAGCGGGAATCGTCCCCACCACGGCCCGCGTCGCGAGCGATGAGACGAAGACGATGCTACTGCCCTTCGACAGGATCGGAAGGAGCTGTTGCACGAGGAAGAACGGTCCGCGGACATTGACGGCGAAGAGCTTGTCAAAGTCTTCGACCGTCGTTTCCTCAATGGTCGCTGCTTTCGAGATCCCTGCACTCGCCACAAGGATGTCGAGACGGTCGCCCACGATGGCTCGGACCTGCTTGGCGAGCTTCTGCGGACCGTCCGGTGCGGCGAGATCAGCGGCGATAGCATCGGCGCGGCTGCCGGCCTTGCGGATTTGAGCCACGACGGCTTCCGCTTCCTTCGCGCCTCTTCCGTAGTGAACGAGCACTTGTGCGCCGGCCTTGGCGAGCGCCAATGCGCTGGCGCGCCCGATGCCGCGCGAGGCGCCGGTGACGAGAGCCGTCTTTCCTGAGAGCGCGGTCATGGGTCTCTCGCAGTTGAATAGTGAAGCCTGCTGACCTCTTTGCCTTGGCCGACCCAGCTAAATTCCTGCCGCTGAGACGATGGAGGGAAACGGCAGCTGCTCGGACGGCCGCAGATGCGCGTCGCCGTCTTGCAGCACCGATGCGAGGAACTGGTTGGCCTCCGATACGAAAAGCTCCCGATACTGGAAGAAGGATCCGTGATTCGCTGTTGATTTCCACTGAGAGCTGACCCGGGCAGCACGGGTTTTTCCACCGAGAACTGACCCATGTTCGAACCTCGCCCCCTTGACCTACGCGGGGGGCATCGGAGTGATCGACATGGAGTTATTGAGCGTCATCCGACGTTGGCATTATCGAGATCATTTCTCGATCCGAGAGATATCTCGACGCACTGGGCTGTCGAGGAACACGGTCCGCAAGTACCTGCGTTCGGACAGCGTCGAACCGAAGTTTGCCGTCCCAGATCGGCCGAGCAGGCTGGACCCACACGCCGACAAGCTGTCGCAGATGCTGCGGCAGGAGGCGGGGAAGTCGCGAAAGCAGAAGCGGACCGTCAAGCAATTGCACGCTGATCTAGCCGCCCTCGGCTACGACGGCTCGTACAATCGCGTGGCGGCTTTCGCGCGCGACTGGAAGGCAGCCCGGCAGCGAGAGCAGAAGACGACTGGCCGTGGCGTGTTCGTGCCGCTGGCATTCCTGCCTGGCGAGGCATTCCAGTTCGATTGGTCAGAGGATTGGGCGGTCATTGCCGGCGAGCGGACCAAATTGCAGGTCGCTCACTTCAAGCTCTCCTATAGCCGCGTCTTCATTCTCCGCGCCTACCCGCAGCAGACCCACGAGATGCTGTTCGACTCGCATAATCACGCCTTCCGCGTGCTGGGCGGCGTGCCGCGGCGCGGCATCTACGACAATATGCGAACCGCCGTCGACAAGATCGGGCGTGGGAAGGAACGCCAGGTCAACGCGCGGTTCTCGGCGATGGTCAGCCACTTTCTGTTCGAAGCCGACTTCTGCAACCCGGCCTCCGGGTGGGAGAAAGGGCAGATCGAGAAGAACGTCCAGGATGCTCGCCATCGGCTCTGGCAGCCGGCGCCCAGCTTCCCCTCCTTGGCGGCGCTAAACGACTGGCTGGAGACGCGCTGCCGGGAGCTTTGGGCGCAGACCCCACACGGGTCGCATCCTGGCATGATCTCTGACGCCTGGTCTGAAGAAGCCCAACATCTGATGCCGCTTCCCAGGCTATTCGACGGTTTTGTCGAATACGCCAAGCGCGTCTCGCCGACGTGCCTGATCCATCTGGACCGCAATCGCTATAGCGTGCCGGCGTCCTTCGCCAATCGCCCGGTCAGCGTGCGGGTCTATCCCGAGCGGATTGTCGTCGCCGCCGAGGGGCAGATCATCTGCGAACACCGCCGAGTCTTTGCCCGCTCTCACGAACGAACGAGTACGACGACCGTTTTCGATTGGCGGCACTATCTGGCGGTCATTCAACGCAAACCAGGCGCACTCCGCAACGGCGCGCCGTTCGCCGAACTCCCGCCCGCCTTCCGAACTCTGCAGCAGCGCATGCTCAAGACGCCCGGCGGCGACCGCGAGATGGTCGAGATTCTGGCTCTCGTCCTCCAGCACGACGAGCAGGCCGTGCTCACTGCCGTCGAACTCGCATTGGAGGCAGGCGCCCCAACCAAGACGCATATCCTGAACGTGCTGCACCGATTGATCGACGGCAAGCCGATCGACCCACCAGCCGTAAAGCCGCCCAATGCTTTGACGCTCACCACCGAGCCGCAGGCCAACGTCGAACGCTACGATGCACTGCGCAAAGTCCGGGAGGCGCGCCATGCGTCATAATCCCGCCGCTGGCGCGATCACCATCATGCTACGCAGCCTCAAAATGCATGGCATGGCTCAGGCGGTCGGCGAGTTGACCGAGCAAGGCTCCCCGGCCTTCGAAGCCGCTTTGCCGATCCTGTCGCAGCTTCTGAAAGCGGAGACGGCCGACAGAGAGGTCAGATCAACGGCCTACCAGCTCAAGGCGGCGCGCTTTCCGACGTATCGCGACCTCGCCGGGTTCGACTTCGCCAGCAGCGAGGTCAACGAGGCGCTCGTACGACAACTCCATCGTTGCGAGTTCCTGGAAGATACTCACAATGTCGTCCTGGTCGGCGGCCCCGGCACGGGTAAGACGCATCTCGCTACGGCGATCGGCGTCCAGGCCATCGAGCATCACCGCAAGCGCGTCCGGTTCTTCTCCACGGTCGAACTCGTCAACGCTCTCGAACAAGAGAAGCTTCAGGGCAAACCCGGCCAGATCGCGGCGCGGCTCACCCATTCCGATCTCGTCATCCTCGACGAACTCGGCTACCTGCCGTTCAGCGCCTCCGGCGGGGCATTGCTCTTCCATCTGCTGAGCAAGCTCTACGAGCGCACCAGCGTCATCATCACGACCAATCTCAGCTTCGGCGAGTGGGCCACCGTGTTCGGCGACCCGAAGATGACGACCGCGCTGCTCGATCGTCTTACCTACCGCTGCCACATCCTCGAAACCGGAAACGACAGCTTCCGCTTCAAAAACAGCTCGGCGAATGCCGCCAAACCCGCAAAGGAGAAATCTCGGAACTTGACGAACGCCTGAACCCGAAACCATCATCAAGCCGGGTCAGTTCTCAATGGAAACCCCGGGTCAAATCTCAGCGGAAATCGACACACTGCATTCCAAATCTCTGAAGCGGTTTTGTTTTTGACGCGAAGCTTGCCGAGTTTGAATTGACCTTTTCGATCCGGTGCATGAGTTCGATGCCGGCGATCGTCGTTGCGGCTCTCCGAAACTTCTTGAAGCCGAGCATCGGACCAAGCTGCAGCTTGATCAATCGGTGATCCTGCTCAATCAAATTGTTGAGATATTTGGACGACCGGATCTCGCATCGATTTCCCCCGGATGTTCGCCGAGGGCCTCTTTGGCCGCGCGATGAGAGGCCTGATAGCCATCGAGCGTGATCTTATGGGGCAGTCTGCCCTGGGCTTTGAAAGCTCGCCGGAAGAATGCCTTGGCAGCTGCGACGTCCCGCTCGGCGCGCAGCAGGAAATCGACGGTCTTTCCCTCTTTGTCGACGGCACGGTAGAGATAGATCCAGCGGCCTTTGATTTTGACGTAGGTTTCGTCTACGCGCCACGACAGCCCAGCCGGGCGAGTGAAGCGGTTCTAGCGCCTTTCGAATTCCGGGACATAGCGTTGGATCCAACGCATGATCGTGTGTGCGCCAGGGACAGCCCGCGTTCGGCCATCATCTCGACGAGGTCTCGAAAACTCAGTTTGTACCGCAGATACCAGCGCGCACAGAGAACGATGATCTCCCGGTCGAAATGACGGCCCTTGAAAAGTTCATCCAAGCTTAACATGTCGACCAGATTCATCGCAGAGTTGCTGGGTCGTCAAATATGCCTTGCTTCCGATCTTTGCACCACAGCCACGCCGTCCTTTACAAACAGCGCCACAGAATCGAAAACATGTTCGGACGGCTCAAAGACTGGAGACGCGTTTACACCCGATACGACCGTTGCGCCCACACCTACTTCTCGGCAATCTGCATCGCCGCAGCCGTCATCTTCTGGCTCTGATCAATGAGTCCTGAGCCTAGGTCTGTCAGAACAAGCGACCCTAACAAGCGGAGGTCTCGATGATGGACCACTGCAGACATGTGGCCCCTGCTCATGCAATGGCCGACGGTCAGTTGGTCCGGCGCTATGTAGCCTATTATCGCGTCTCCACGGTTCAGCAAGGGCAGTTCGGTTTCAGCGTCGAAGCCCAGCGAGCGGCGGTGCAAGGTTACGTCGCCGCGAATCCTGGCTTCGTCGTCGCCGAGTTTTCCGAGGTGATGAGCGGACGGAAGGATAGGAGGCCAGAACTTGCCAAGGCCCTGAGCATGTGTCGCCTCGCCCGCGCCGTGCTTGTCATCGCACGGCTCGACCGGCTTTCGCGCAATGTCGAGATTATTGCGCGGCTCATGGAGAGCAGGCTTGAGTTTGTCGCCGTGGACTTCCCGCACGCCAACCGCTTCACGATACACATTCTGGCTGCGGTCGCCGAGTACGAGTCAGGCCTCTCCTCGGAGCGGATGAAGCAGATTATCGCCGCGAGACGAGAACGCGGAGCGAAAATCGGACATTTCGCCGACGGTCTTTCGCGACGTTTTCCACCCGGTTGTCAGGCGGCAAGCGCCCTTGTGAGGCAAGCTCGTTCGGAGGCCCGTGCGCGAGATCTAGCGCCGCTTGTTTGGAGTGCTATCGCGGAAGGAAAATCCTTGAGCGTGATCGCCAATGAGTTCAATGGTGGCGGTGTTGCGCCACCACAGCATGCGCCTTGGACGAAGAACTCGATATGGCGGATCACTCGACAAACAGCTGCTCTCTTCGGTCAGAGTCCACCTGCGGGCAAGCGGATTGGGACGGCGCAAAATAAAGTTCGGAAGCGCGTCGGTGAAATAAGCCCGCTTCTCTTGACGTGGCGGTTGGAAGGCAAAACCTATCGTGAGATCGCTGCAGAGTTCGCACACCGAGGCGTTGAGTCGCCTTGGGGTCGGGGCTGGGGACCGGCGTCGATCCGACGCTATCTAATGCGTGCACTCAAGGTCTCTGAGCTTCGGGTGGACGACAAGGAGCCGTCACGCCCGTGAACGTCAAGCCCATTGTAGCGTATTATAGAGTGTCGACGCGCCAGCAAGCGCGTTCAGGGCTCGGCCTTCTGGCGCAACAAGACGCTATTGGGCGCTATGTCGCTGCAAACCGATGCAAAGTTCTCGCTGAATTGACCGAGGTCGAGAGCGGCCGGAACGATGGCCGACCAAAACTTGCGGAAGCGCTTTGGTTCTGCCGGGTCTATGACGCCAAACTCGTAATCGCACGGCTTGATCGGTTGGCTAGAAGCACGGCGATGATCGCGGGCCTGATGAAAAGCGGCGTGGACTTTGTCGCAGCCGATATGCCGCTGGCGAATCGCTTTACGATCCACATTCTCGCCGCCGTGGCGGAATATGAAGCGCGGCTGATTTCGCAGCGCACGAAGGCCGCATTTGCCGCAGCAAAGCTTCGCGGCCGAAAATTCGGCAACCCTGACCCGACTACGCATCGATTTTCAGACGCCGCGAGGAAAGCGGCAGTGCGAGCGGTGCGAGAGCAAGCAAAAGCGCGCGCTCTCGACTACCTCCCGTTACTTTGTGAACTACGTGACCGGGGAGAAACGATCCATGGAATTGCGCTTCAGCTCACAGCACTGGGTATCGAGACACCGCGGAGACGATTAGTTTGGCGGGACCGAATGGTCGCTCGGGTCTTCGAATATGCCGGGGAGCGAAAGCCAAAACCCTGGGCCAGTCGGCGAACGAGAGAAGTTAGGCTCTCAAATCATTCGGACCTTCCGAAGTTGCCGAGGGCGTAGGTTTGCGGCTCATCCCTTTGCGTCGCGCCAGGCGTAGAGCGGAATGAGGTCTTCTCATCAATTTTGGATGTTGAATGCGAATTGTCTTTATGGGCACGCCGGAATTCGCGATTCCGACCCTGTTAGAAATCTCAAGGAGCGGCCTTGTGCCTGTCGCGGTCTATACACGCGCACCTGCACAGCGTGGCCGCCGAGGGCTCGAGTTAAGGAAAGCACCGGTTCACCTGACGGCCGATTCAATTGGGATCCCGGTATTCACGCCGCTATCCTTGCGGGACGCCGAAACTCAGAGACAGTTCGAAAACCAGGCTGCAGATCTCGCCCTTGTGATCGCCTACGGCCTCTTGCTGCCGACTCCTATTCTCGAGATGCCGAGATTGGGATGCCTCAACCTCCACGCCTCGCTGTTACCGCGATGGCGGGGCGCTGCTCCAATCCAACGGGCTATTATGGCGGGCGACAAGATTACCGGGGTTGACGTTATGCGTATGGATGCCGGCCTCGACACGGGGCCGGTGGCCATGCGTGAAAGCACCGACATAAGTCCAAGTGACACAGCTGGAGATCTTACAGGTCGTCTTGCGTCGATTGCTGCCCAACTGGTGGTCAGAGCTTTGCGGACAATGGAAACCGGTCGACTGCAGTTTCAAGAGCAACCCCCCATAGGGATCTCTTACGCGCACAAAATCAAGAAAAGCGAAGCCGATATTGATTGGGCACAAAGCGCTGAAACTGTGCGCAATCAGATTCACGGACTGTCGCCCTGGCCGGGGGCCTTTTCAAGGATGTCGCTCGAGGACCGGGACGAACAGGTCAAATTTCTCCGCGCTAGGGTCACGACTGGGACCGGGATCCCCGGAACTCTTCTGACCGAGGACATGCGGATCGCTTGTGGTGATGGCGCGGTGGAAATTCTCCAAATACAGCGCCCCAGTAGATCGATAGTGAGCGGCCGGGAACTCATGCGTGGCGCTAGGCTTGCTCCGGGAGTGGCCTTCGAGCGAACACATGCTCCATGACCATTTGCGGTGCCGAAAGCTATTAGAAAACTGAGGCTTTCAGGCCCGCCGAACGCAGCGCAGATCGATTTGGCCGGCGTCGAGCTGGGTCATCGCCCCAAGCGGGGATCGAGCTTGCAGAAAAAGCCGCCAGCGCGTTGACGATCTTCTCAGCACGGGCTATTTCCTCAAGATTGCGACCGTAGGTTTGCCAGCTCATCGGCCAACTCAAGAACTTCCGGCGCGCACGGCTCTAGCACAGCGCTTGCTTTTTCGAAGATCGGCTCAAATTTACCGCAATTGGACCGTATATAATGTACACTCTAGAGATAAATGGGGAACCGATAGCAATAATAAACGCCAGTAAAGATGAGGCAAGGCAACATTTCACAAGCGACGAGTTAAAAGCTTACTTATTGTGCTTCCATCGAGAGGATTCAAGTGTACTTTGGGACGGCGTAGCTTCATTGCTAGTAAGGCGTTCCCTCCCCGAAGAGGTAACGAGGCACAAGGCGACTTATTTTAATGCCAAAAGTAGCGGGGCACCCGACGCGGAAGACGATGACGGATTCCTCGTCTTTTTATTACCGGTCCGAGATCCACTCGAAGACTGAACTTGACCCTTTGGTGGGCGTTGGGTGCCAGAAGTGCCGCGCCAAGTGCGGATCTAAACGACTAAGAGCCTGACTCAAAAGCCGACAGCGGGCGAGGCGTCTGATCGTGAATTGGATTGCGGCGAGGGTTACGAAGGCGGCGAGGGTATCGGCGAGGTTCTCATAGTCCTTGGCGAGGCGGCGGTTGCGCCCGAACCATAAGATTTGCCTGCCCGCTAGGGGCGCTCGGATGGTCAAGGTTTCCATTGGTCGGTTCGTGACTGGCTAGTCCCCAGCCCAGGCGAGGTCCTCGCCGATCTTCGGCGCCGCCTCGATCCCTTGGCGCGCAAGACATCGCCTCTGAGTGTTCCGCCGCCCCGCTCAACTCGCTCCGGCTCCCCGCTTGTTCTATCCCGCGTGCATTGGGTCGAGCCGAAACTGGTTGCTGAGATCACCTACTTGACCTGGACCGCTGACAACTTGTTGCGCCACACGGTTTACGTCGGGTTGCGCGAGGACGAGCCGGTGGCGGATGTTCGGCGGGAGGCCTCGCGAAATCCATCAAGCACCACGCGAGCCTAAAGCCCCGTTTCCCGCGCGAAACGGCGACGCTAAATCAGCCGCGACGTCACGACCTACCGAACTAAGTATTGTCAATCACCATTTCGACCAATTTGGCGATCTTGTCCCGCGTGAGGTCACCCGAATTTGAGATATAGGGCTCCGCATCAGGCGGATAGACGTACGCAATGCCCTTTTTCGTTCCGCCGTCGCCGACGCGGGTTACTATGATGTTTCCGAGCGCTGTTGATATGCTCGTTGTTCCTCCATCACCAATCTTGAACGAGACACCGACGGGCTTGTGATCCTGCATGTCGATCTGAGGTGCGAAGGCAAATTGACCGTCGCCCAAATGCTGCTTCAGTTCCTCCAGGAACGGCAGAACGTTGCTCTCCATTGCGCGCTTGCAGTGCTCAATATCCTCGCCGCGCTTCTGAATGTGTTCAGCGGCTAAGCCGGATTGACGCTTTCGTTCAACGACAGCTGCGTCAGTTTTTGCATTGAACTTGTCCGCGAGTTCCTTGGCGTTCATTTTGAGTCTCCAGGACAATCACGCGCGGATTTACCTTGCGCAACAAGGCAAACCCGGTTCTCCCTGATGGGTGAGAAGCGTTCCTCACCCCATATGGAACATCAACGAGACCAGACGCGGCGGGTTCCGAGCCTTGACGCTCTTGAGCGTCCGATTTTGACGGAGAGAGTGCCTAAGGGCGCCCAAACAGAAAGGCGAACGATTATGGCTTTATCGTTTCGATTTAATTTGGGCGGTCATCTGGATTGGAGGGACTCCGACGGCCTCACGCAAGACCTGAAAGTGGATAAGGAAGAGGCAATGATCGTGGCGGTCGCGGAAATAGCAGCCGCGCTTCGCCACATTGCCCACGAGCTCCACGGAGTCAACGGGAATGCACAGGGAAGCGCTGACTTAGTTGCGGATGCCCTCAAAGGAAAAAGTCCTAAACAGTTACAAGACTACCGCCTCACGCAGGCAAAAAGGCCCCGCGCGAGCTAGGGGGCTCGGAGGCGGGGCAAGGGTGCGTCCGGGCGCGTCTTGGGCTGGGGGGGCGAAAAACAAAACGCGCCTTGTCTCTCAACGCGACCAAGACTGCGTTGTTCCGTCCTATTGGACGACGCGCACGATGCGATTCGAGTTCGGGCCAACTACTACGCGGCGTCCGGCGACAAAAGCCGTGCCGCTTCCGTCCGGTCTTGTAAAGACAGGCACAGCTTCGGGCACAACCTGGCCTGGCATGACAATGCGGAAGATCCAGCGCGCGGGCCAGGTTCAGGGAGTCGCCTATATGCTCCCTGCAGCCCAATGGAACGCCCGGGTTGCGCCGTCGATGTGCTGAGGTCGGACCCTGCCGTCGACCAGTCCGCTGTCCTGCGAGTTGCCGGCGGAAGGAATGGCCAGCACGGTCGCAATAAGTCCAAAACGCAAAGCGCGCATGAATTCCTCTACGAAATTTTTAACGCAATCCGCCTGACCGCGCAGGTCGCGCTTGTCAGGGAGGCCTCAGTAACGCCCAACCGCAAAGGCGGCCATGGCGAGCGGCCCGAGTATCATCACCGCAGCCACAATGCCGGCGATCATATCCTCCTTGGAAAAAAAGCGGCCCGTAGTCGTCATCGGTGCACGAGGCGCCACCGCGATGCGGCCAATGGGATCCTTGTAGGTCGTGGAAGAGGTCCGATCGAAGTCTGTCATGATTGAATTCCTTGGATAATGGAGTTTTGAGATGAACCCGCCTCCTTGGCCTTTGTTCCGGGCAGATTGCGTTGTATCGGCCCGCGCCACAACGTCAGGATAGGAATGGCGGCGCGTGAAAAGCCCGGGCCGCCCATGACGTTGGCGAACATGCGCAAGAACGGCGTCCGTGCGGTGATCGCGACCTGTCAGGGTCGCGGGGGATAAAGCCGACGTCAACGTGGACGCATTGCCCGAAATAATTACGGTCCCAGATGTTGGTCGATGCCTTCGATGCGCCCCGTGCAGGGGGAAACGAATCGATACAAGCGATCCGACACCGCCAAGGGTTTGAACCGCGCCGGGTTTGCCGGAGGCCGTTTCGTTTGAGTCACGCGGCCACGGCTGGCTCTTCCAGCATAGCGTAGTAGCGCTCCTCGGCTTCGGCCGGCGGGATGTTGCCGATGGACTCCAGCAGCCGGCGATTGTTGAACCAGTCCACCCATTCCAGCATCGCAAACTCGACGGCCTCGAACGAGCGCCATGGTCCACGTCGGTGGATCACCTCGGCCTTGTAGAGACCGTTGATCGTTTCGGCGAGAGCGTTGTCGTACTGTAAGCGCCGGAGCAATAATCCCTCACTGAAGCGGCCGGATTTTCCGGTAGCGCCGGAGCAAAAGTCCGGCAGCAGATATCCCTTTGCATTGGGTGGGCAGAGGGTGGGGGATGAAGGGCGTGGAGCTTTATGGGCGCGTTCGCTACGCGGTTCAGATCGAGGGGTTGAGCCATCGCGCGGCGGCGCGCCGGTTTGGCATCGACCCTCGCACGGTCGCCAAGATGATGAAGTTCACCGCGCCGCCGGGTTACGTACGCACAAAGCCGCCGGCCAGGCCGAAGCTTGATCCGCTCATCCCGGTGATCGACCGGGTTCTCTTCGACGACAAGTCGCGCCCGAGGAAACAGCAACATACGGCGAAGCGGATCTTCGAGCGTCTCCGGGACGAGTACGGATTCACGGGCGGCCTCACGATTGTGAAGGATTACGTCGCGGGCTGGCGTCAGCGGGCTCAAGAGATGTTTGTGCCGTTGGAGCATCCGCCGGGACATGCCCAGGTCGACTTTGGCGAAGCCATCGGCGTCATCGGCGGCGTGGAGCGCAAGATCCACTTCTTTGCTTTTGACCTGCCGCACTCGGACGCCTGCTTCGTGGTCGGCTATCCCGCCGAGACGACGGAAGCCTTCTGCGACGGCCACGTTCGGGCGTTCAGCTTCTTTGGCGGCGTTCCGCAGTCCATCCTTTATGACAACACCAAGATCGCCGTGGCTCGCATTCTTGGCGACGGGAAGCGGCAGCGGACGCGCGGCTTCGCCGAGCTGCAATCACACTACCTATTCCGGGATCGTTTTGGCCGGCCTGGCAAGGGCAACGACAAGGGTAAAGTCGAGGGGCTGGTCGGTTACGCGCGACGGAACTTCCTCGTTCCGCTTCCGGTCTTCGAGAGCTTCGAAGCGTTGAACGCCTATCTTGTCGAATGCTGCCGTCGTCGGATGGCGGACCGCTTGCGCGGCCATAACGAGACGATCGCCCAGAGATTGGAGCGCGATCTTGCCGCGTTCCAGAGGCCCCTGCCGCCGCCCTACGACGCCTGCGAGAAGGTCGCGACACGAGTCTCTTCGCTGTCACTGGTTCGCTACCGGCTCAACGACTACTCGGTCCCGACGACGTACGGTCATCGCGACGTGCTTGTTCGCGGCTATGTCGATGACGTGGTGATCTCATGCGGCGCGGAAGTGATTGCGCGTCATCCCCGTTCCTACGAGCGCCACGACTTCATATTCGATCCGCTGCACTATCTGGCGTTGATCGAACAGAAGATCAACGCGCTCGACCAGGCGGCGCCGCTGGCCGGCTGGCGGTTGCCGGAAGAGTTCATGACCCTCCGGCGTCTTCTGGAAGCCCGGATGGGCAAGCAGGGCAAGCGCGAGTTCGTGCAGGTTCTGCGGTTGATGGAAGTGTTCCCTCTCGACGACGTCGCCGCCGCGGCCCGCGACGCCATCGCGCGCGGAGCAATCGGCTTCGACGCCGTGAAGCACCTGATCCTGTGTCACATCGAACGGCGCCCGCCGCGCCTCGACATGACGGTCTATCCCTATCTGCCGCGGGCGCAGGTCACGATGACGTCGGCTAGCACCTACATGAGCTTGCTGACGGGGGCGTCGTCATGACCGATACGCCGCAACTTCTGCTCGGTCATCACCTGAAGGCGCTCAAGCTGCCTACGTTCTTGCGCGAGTATGAGAAGCTTGCTCGGCAATGCGCCGCCGAGGGTCTCGACCATGTCCGCTTTCTCCTGCGCCTCGTCGAACTGGAGCTAATCGATCGAGAACGACGCATGGTGGAGCGTCGGATCAAGGAAGCGCGGTTCCCGGCGGTCAAGAGCCTCGACAGCTTCGACTTCGCGGCGATTCCTTCGCTAAACAAAACCCTCGTCCTGGAACTCGCCCGTTCCGAGTACGCGACCCGTCGCGAAAACGTTATCGCAGTCGGCAACAGCGGAACCGGCAAGACGCACATCGCTCTCGGGATCGGTCTCGCCGCCTGCCAGAAAGGGCTATCGGTCGGGTTCTATACAGCCGCGGCTCTTGTTCATGAACTGCTGGAGGCTCGCGATGAGAAGCGGTTGCTTCGTCTGCAGCGGCAGGTCGCCGGATACAAGCTCCTGATCATCGACGAGCTTGGATATGTCCCTCTCTCCCAGACCGGGGCCGAGCTGCTGTTCGAAATATTCAGCCAGCGCTATGAGCGCGGTTCAACCATCGTCACATCGAACCTGCCATTCGACGAATGGACCAGCGTGTTCGGGTCCGAGCGTCTGACCGGCGCGCTGCTCGATCGCCTCACTCATCACGTCCATATCCTGGAAATGAACGGCGACAGCTACAGGCTCAACCAGAGCAAGCGCCGCTCACGTCGCCAAAACGTCGACGAGCCCAAGGACGATCCGACCCCAACCTGACGCGCACCAAACAAGCCCATGCTCGAGGGCATTCTCGTCGGCATCATTGATGCATCTTTGCTCCGGAAAGCGATGCAATCTTGCTCCGGCGTTGACAAACTGTCGCCGACGCTGCCGACCGAGGGCTCGACACCGGCCTCGGCCAGGCGCTCGGTGTTGTATCGAATGCTGACGTATTGGCTGCCTCTATCGCTATGGTGCACGAGCCCGCCGCGATGGATCGGCCGCCGATCGTGGAGAGCCTGTTCCAGAGCGTCCAGGACGAAGCTCGCATGGGCCGTCCGGCTTACCCGCCAGCCGACGATCCTTCGCGCAAAGGTGTCGATGACAAAGGCGACATAGACGAAGCCCGTCCAGGTCGCGACGTAGGTGAAGTCGGAGACCCACAGCATGTTCGGCGCCGGGGCATGGAACTGGCGATTGACGTGATCGAAAGGACAAGGTGCGGCCTTGTCGCTCACCGTCGTGCGAAGCGGTTTGCCGCGAATGATGCCTTCGAGGCCCATGGCCCTCATCAGGCGGGCAACCGTGCAGCGGGCCACATCGAAGCCCTCGCGCTGCAATTGCCGCCAGACCTTGCGGACCCCGTAGACCCGGAAGTTCGCCTCAAACACACGCTGGACCTCGTCTTTCAAGGCTGCATCCCGTCTTGCCCGAGCCGACAGCCGTGAGGGATCGACGCGCTTTGCGACATGGGCGTGGTAGGTCGACGGGGCGATCGGCAACACATTGCAGATTGGCTCGACCCCATGCGCCTCGCGATGATCGTCGATGAACGCAATCATGGCCTGAACCGGCGGTCGAGCTCCGCCTGGGCAAAATACGCGCTCGCCTTGCGCAGGATCTCGTTGGCCTGCCGAAGCTCGCGGTTCTCCCGTTCCAGAGCCTTCAGCTTTGTCGCCACATCCGTGGGAACACCAGCGCGCACACCACTGTCGCGCTCGGCCTTCTTCACCCACTCATGCAGCGTCTGCGCCGTGCAGCCGAACTTGGCGGCGATCGACGAGACCGCCGCCCAGCGCGAGGCATGCTCGCCTTCGTGATCCAAAACCAGTCGCACCGCGCGGGCGCGCACCTCGGAAGAGAACTTGTTGGTCGTCTTGCTTGTCATGGCTCCACCTTCTCAGGAGTTGAAGCCTCCGACAAACCCGGTACAGTTCACTTCACCGCAGAAGACGCTTCCGCCTCGAGACCCGGATCGAGTCCATCCTCACTGACGTGTTCGATTACATCGGGAGGGCACTCGACGATCGGCTACGTCAGCCCGGTTGAGTTCGAATGGAAGGTCGGATTGGCTTAACAGCGTGTCCACAGAGCCAGCAGCAGGCCAACACCCCAGCGAAAAGAACAATTTAAATCGCTTCGGTTATTCTTGGACGTAACCTCGGAAAAAGTAGTCCGGCCGCACACCTAGCGACTTGGCGATGCGGAACAGAAGATTGGCATTGATGCGCTGTTCGCCTGCCTCAAAAGCGGCAAGGTCGTTCCGCCCAAGGCCCAAGAGGTTGCAAAACTCTTGCTGGCTCATCCCACGCGAAGTTCGCTTGATGCGAACCCGACCGCCGATCCACTTGTCAACGGGAGACGTTCGCGCCTTGGAATCCGCACTAATTGCGACTTGCGCCGATTTAGAGCGAATGTCCTGTTTCGATAGCTGAGATCGTTCTGTATCAATACCTGATTTCTTATCTACTTGCGCCGCCATATTTCCCCCACCTGTACACCGATGACACCTTAACATTCCTAACAATCGCTTTGACCCTTGTCAAGTAATTAATGTTTATATTATCATATTTGGTTCAGCATCGAGACTAATACGCTCAGTTGCGTGCTGTTTGGTGTAATTTACTACTATCAGGTTGCAACTAAGCGAGGGTCAAGCGCAACCCAGTAGCTGAAGCTGAGTAGGCCTATGAATCTCCCATCACGCCGAGACCAAAGACCCCGGATCCGCTCAGACCTGGAGTCGGAACAGCGAACGGGCCTGGCCAATTTTTAACGCCAGAGGCCCCAACAACGCCGACGTCGCCCACGCCACGGACGCCCGTCCCGCGGTTGTCGCCAAATCCATAGACTCCGATTCCGCCTATCCGTCGACCGGGCCGCCTTGGGGAAACATTGGTCCCGTTCCGGCGCAATAAGCTCCCGTCGCGCCGCCCTCAGATTGCAGTCCATTCCGTTGAGTCCCGCGATCGCCTGAACTCCAACCGTTCCGAACGCTCGAAGTCCTACTAGCTAGAGCGTGTCCTCATTTGAGCCAAGCCAGGGCGCAGACCAAATGGAGGCCGGCGAGGTAATTGCGTGCGGTTTTTTCGTAGCGGGTCGCGATGCCTCGGAACTGTTTGATGAATTGAAAGAAACGCTCGATGAGATTGCGTTCGGCGTAGAGGGCGAAGTCGCAATCGCGAGCGACCTTGCGGTTCGACTTTGGCGGGATGACCGGCTTGATGGCGCGCACTTCGAGGCTCTCGATGAAGGCGCCGGCGTCGTAGCCCTTGTCGCCGAGGAGGGCTTCGGGCTTCACCTCAGCCGCGAGGGCTTCAGCCTGGGTGATGTCGTGGACTTGGCCGCCGGTGAGGCGAAGCGCCAACGGGTTGCCCAAGGCGTCGACAATCACATGGATCTTGGTGGTCAGGCCGCCGCGCGAGCGGCCTATGGCTTGATCGAGACCCCCTTTTTGAGTGCGCCCGCACTATGCTGATGCGCGCGAACGATGGTGGCGTCGATCATCGCGTATTCGTTGTCCGGATCGTCAGCCAACGTCTTGAAAAGACTCTCCCATACGCCGTTCTCCGCCCACCGCGAGAACCGCGTGTGAATGGTCTTCCAGTGGCCGAACCGCTCGGGCAGATCGCGCCACGGCGCACCCGACCGAAATTTCCAAATCACCGCCTCAACGAAAAGTCGATTGCCCAATTCGCTATTGCGTCCGACATGTCCCGGACGACCCGGCAGCAAATGTTCAATCCGCGCAAACTGGTCGTCGCGCAATCCGTAGCGCCGCACCGAAAGCCTCCCAAAAAGAAGGCTCCCTATGAATCACGCTTTACCCGATTCGCGAATCCCCTAATTGAGGACAGCCCCTAGAGGCGCGCCACTTAAGTTCGTCGAGGAAAGCTGAAAACGTAATCGTTTCCCTCGGACCCATTCGCGGCATCGACGATTAATTCCGTTCGTCCCCACAACGGTTGGTTCGTCCAGCGGCAATCGCGTCGCCGCCATCTGTACACCCCAAAGAAAGCGCCAACTTAGACATAAATTGTCATGTTCACAATTTGTTTGAGCACTGCGCCCGGTTGCGACCGATGCTGCATATGAGGATGGAGCGTGACGAGGAGCGGCGTGAGTCCGATTACTGGGTCCAGCTCGAAACAACATTACAGCCATGGCGAGCGGGTCGTGGTTCGTTTGCCCGCAGACGGGGGGAGGCGAGCGGCGAAGCCCCACCTGCCTAAAGGCGCTTTCACTTCGCGCCGCTCGGATGGCGTCGAGTTGCGAGCTCTGCATTGGATAACAACGAAATCGGCGAGCGCGAGGCGCGCTGACCAAGAGGATTGGCGGTGCCCAGCAAGCCGCCGCCCAAGGCGCTCACCTGCACATCAACATCCCGCGGTCTGCACAGCCGGAAGCTTTCGGCTACCAAGTCGCTTCCGATGATCAAAAGGGCTGTGGTGCAAACGTTCGGAGAACCGACAAGCAGCTCAATGCGCAAGTGGACAGCGCGTTGTCATCGCTCGTCCCAAACATTGGGAAGATTTTGGCGGCTTATGGCGTGCCTGTTGCATGGGAGCCCTCGACGGGTCGATAACCGTTTTGACCCCCCGCCACAGGCCTTCTTCATTGCTGCGCCGAGCCCCGCTCTGCCTGTTTGTGATGACGTTCGGCCAGCATTTCCGACGGTGTGATGTTTGCTATCGCTGTCTGTAGCTTATCATCCAGCCCGTGACGACGTCGTCCTCGCCTTTCAGGCGTGGCTTCGAATCCGGTCTTTGCCACATCCGATGGATCGTCCTTCTTGCTGGCTCCGATTTTCGTGTCCTTCATGCCGGCCCTATCGAAGAACTGTCTCTGTCGCTCCTGGCATAAGACATGTGACGGTCACGGCGGTTTCCTTCAATTCGTTGCGCAGCGAAAAAGCGAATGAGTTAAGAAATGCTTTGCTCGCATTGTAAACGGCTTGATAAGCCCCTAAGCGATCCCCTCCGACGAAGGCAGTGTCAATGACTCTCGTAGAAGTCTTTCGTCTGGCGCGGGCTCGTGCACTGTTTAAGGCGGGCTTCTCAAAGTTCGGAGGACTCATTCTCCCAGAAGGCGCCGTGATGCTGGTTGACGGCGGCGCGACGCTCGTCTTTCCGCCATGAAGGCCGCCTCGAAACCCGCAAGGGGACGGCACCTAAGGAGGATTGAAATGCTACGCTGTCTTCTCGCGTCGCTGATGATCCTGCTCGCCGCTCCCGCATACGCTGGAAGCCGCTTCCGCGGCGCCTTTCATGGTGGGGGTTCCACGGCGGCGGCGCCTTTCATGGCGGTTTCTCCGCATTCCACCGAGGTGGCGGTCGCTCCCGTGCTTTCTTTGCTTTCTTTGGCGGATACGGTTGCGGTTACAATTGCGGCTTCGGTTTCGACAGTGAGGGTTACGATTACGGCTACGGCAATGGCGGCGGCTTTGGCTATGGCGGCGGCGCGAGATACGCCATCCGCACCAGCAACGGCTTAACCGGCAGCTATGTCCCCGATCCTGTAGGCGCAGACATTCCGCCCATGATTATTCCCACTAACTGCTGGGTCCGCCGCGCCGCTTACGATCCATCCGGCGCTTATTTCGGGCAAGTCCTACTCGACCTCTGCCGTCCCTCGGATAGCGTGACTGCGACCGGCTTGAAAGCTCGGGAAAAAACACCTGATTCAGGGTCGGGCGTGCCCCAATCACTCCCAATCGACTGCAAGACCCCCTGAGCACCGTGGCCGAACGAGAGCTACTGCGACGTGATCCCGCGGCTGGCCAATGGCGGGTAAGTCTAGCTGGGAGGGTGAAACGGGCACGAGTACCTTTAATCGGGAGCCTTTAATCAAGTTGCGCGTTATCGCCCCAAATGCTGCTTCGGAGGCGCAAATGTTCAAAGCAATCGCCCTTATGACCCTCGGTACGATGCTCGCGCTCCCGCCAGCAGCCGCCGTCGCTCAGACAGGTTACGGCACGAGGCCCAATTCTCATCCACATTCGTCCTTCGAGCGCGGCTGGAATAGGAACAACGAGAGCAAGGATCGTGCGCGCCAGAGCGCGGAGTGGGCGCGCCATCATCGCCGCACCCCGTTCTAAAGGCCGCCTCGATGCGCTACGCGGCCTGGCCGAGATCTACAGCGATGTGATACGTCCGCTTTGCGAGGCGGCCCCGGGGCGTCGGAGGACCGAGCGGGGACCGAGGTACTAACGTTCGCCTCTCCGCCGCTTCTATGTCCTTCGGCGTCGATCGCGAGCCACTTCGCTCGACTGGCCAATCCCCGACCAGCCGAGCCGCAGCAGCGCCCGGAAGCCATGCTTGTGGCGCTTGAGTTGATTGAGGACCGCGTCCGGCAGTGCTTGGGCGTCTCAGGGAATAGATTGTCGCAGGTGACGCGCCAGACGGTATTTCCGACGTCATCGGCGATCAGAAGCGCGCCGGTCTTGTCGATGGCGAGTCCGACTGGCCGGCCGCGCGCATTCCCGTCTGCGTCAAGGAAATCTGTGACGACATCTTCGGCTTTGCGATTGGGACGCCCGCCGCTGAGGGCACGAAAACGACTCTGTACCCATTGAAAATCGGGCGGTCCCAACTTCCGTGTTCGCCGACGAAGGCGCCGCCCCGATATTTCTGAGGCAAGCTGTTGCCAGTATCGAACACGAGGCCCAGCGGGGCCACATACGAGCTTAACGCGTAATCTGGAACGATTGCCTTCTCGACCAGATCAGGGCGCTGTGGCTCGACGCGCGGATCGAGGTGCTGGCCGTAGTAGCTGTAAGGCCATCCATAGAACGCGCCGTCATTCACGGAAGTCAGATAGTCAGGGACCAGATTCGGGCCGAATTCTTCACGCTCGTTGACGACGGTCCAAAGGGCGCCGCTTTCCGGCTCGAAGGTCAGTCCGTTCGGGTTACGTAGGCCGCTCGCAATAATGCGCCAGCGTCCGCTCGCGCGATCGACTTCCCAAATCGCCGCCCGATTTTTCTCCGCCTCGATGCAAGATCGCCATATCGAAGCCACGACCGCCGCTTGCCTACTTCAGGTGACTGGAGTCGAAGGATACTTTGTTGATTTCCACTGAGAGTTGACCCGGGTAGCACGGGTTTTTCCACCGAGAACTGACCCATGTTCGAACCTCGCCCCCTTGGCCTAGGCAGGGGGCATCGGAGTGATCGACATGGAGTTATTGAGCGTCATTCGACGCTGGCATTATCGAGATCATTTCTCGATCCGAGAGATATCTCGACGCACTGGGCTGTCGAGGAACACGGTCCGCAAATACCTGCGCTCGGACAGCGTCGAGCCGAAGTTCAGCGTCGCAGACCGGCCGAGCAAGCTGGACTCTTACGCCGACAAGCTGTCGCATATGCTGCGGCAGGAGGCGGGGAAGTCGCGCAAGCAGAAGCGGACGATCAAGCAATTGCACGCTGACTCTAGTCGCCCTCGGCTACGACGGCTCGTACAATCGCGTGGCGGCCTTCGCTCGCGACTGGAAGGCCGCCCGGCAGCAGGAACAGAAGACGTGCGGCCGCGGCGTGTTCGTGCCGCTGGCGTTTTTGCCGGGCGAGGCGTTTCAGTTCGACTGGTCGGAGGATTGGGCGATCATCGGCGGCGAGCGGACCAAATTGCAGGTCGCTCACGTCAAGTTCTCTTACAGCCGCGCCTTCATTCTCCGGGCCTATCCGCAGCAGACCCATGAGATGCTGTTCGACGCCCACAATCACGCCTTCCGCGTGCTGGGCGGCGTGCCGCGGCGCGGGATTTACGACAACATGCGCACGGCCGTCGACAAGGTCGGGCGCGGCAAGGAGCGCCAGGTCAACGCGCGCTTCGCCGCCATGGTCAGCCACTTCCTGTTCGAGGCCGAGTTCTGCAATCCGGCGTCGGGCTGGGAGAAGGGGCAGATCGAGAAGAACGTCCAGGACGCCCGCCATCGGCTCTGGCAGCCGATGCCGGGCTTTCCTTCTCGGGAGGCGCTGAACGACTGGCTGGAGGCGCAATGCCGGGCGCTGTGGGCGCAGACGCCGCACGGCTCACAGCCGGGCACGATCGCCGACGTCTGGCGCGAGGAAGCGCAGCATCTGATGCAGCTTCCACGGCTGTTCGACGGCTTCGTCGAATACGCCAAGCGGGTCTCGCCGACCTGCCTCATCCACCTGGAGCGCAATCGCTACAGCGTGCCGGCGTCGTTCGCCAACCGCCCGGTCAGCGTGCGGGTCTATCCGGAGCGCGTCGTCGTCGCCGCCGAGGGGCAGATCGTCTGCGAACATCAGCGCGTATTCGCCCGCTCCCACGATCGCAAGAGCACCGCGACGATCTACGACTGGCGGCATTATCTCGCCGTCATTCAGCGCAAACCGGGCGCGCTCCGCAATGGCGCGCCGTTCGTCGAACTGCCGCCGGCCTTCAAGGCTTTGCAACAGCGTATGCTGAAGACGCCGGGCGGCGACCGCGAGATGGTCGAGATTCTCGCCCTTGTCCTCCAGCACGACGAGCAGGCCGTGCTGACCGCTGTCGAACTGGCCTTGGAGGCGGGCGCGCCGACCAAGACGCACATTCTGAACATTCTCCACCGCCTGGTCGACGGCAAGCCGACCGATGCGCCGCCGGTGAAGCCGCCGAACGCCCTGACGCTCACCACCGAGCCGCGGGCCGATGTCGAGCGCTATGACGCCCTGCGCAAGGCCCGGGAGGCGCGCCATGCGTCATAACCCGGCCGCTGGGGCCATCGTCATCATGTTGCGCGCCCTCAAGATGCACGGCATGGCGCAGGCCGTCGGCGAGCTGACAGAACAAGGCTCCCCGGCCTTCGAGGCCGCGGTGCCGATCCTGTCCCAGCTCCTGAAGGCGGAGACGGCCGACAGAGAGGTCAGATCAACGGCCTACCAGCTCAAGGCGGCGCGCTTTCCGACGTATCGTGACCTCGCCGGCTTCGACTTCGCCAGCAGCGAGGTCAACGAGGCGCTGGTTCGCCAGCTTCACCGCTGCGAGTTCCTGGAAGACGCCCACAACGCCGTCCTGGTCGGCGGGCCCGGCACGGGGAAGACGCATCTGGCCACCGCGATCGGCGTCCAGGCCATCGAGCACCACCGCAAACGCGTCCGGTTCTTCTCCACCGTCGATCTCGTCAACGCCCTCGAACAGGAAAAGCACCAGGGCAAGCCCGGCCAGATCGCCGGACGGCTCGCGCACTCCGACCTCGTCATCCTCGACGAGCTTGGCTACCTGCCGTTCAGCGCCTCCGGCGGCGCCTTGCTGTTCCATCTGCTGAGCAAGCTCTACGAGCGCACCAGCGTCATCATCACGACCAATCTCAGCTTCGGCGAATGGGCCGGCGTGTTCGGCGACGCCAAGATGACGACGGCGCTGCTCGACCGGCTCACCCACCGCTGCCACATTCTCGAAACCGGAAACGACAGCTTCCGCTTTAAGAACAGCTCGGCGAAGGCCGCCAAACCCGCGAAGGAGAAATCGAAAAACTTGACGAACGCCTGACCCTCAAACCATCATCAAGCCGGGTCAGTTCTCAATGGAAATCTGGAGTGAACCCCTACGGCTGGACATCCCGGGTCAGAACTAAGCCACATGCGGGACCAGTTGGCGTTCAAACTCGTCGGGCGAGCGGTAGCCAAGCGCCGAGTGCAAGCGCTTGGCGTTGTACACCTCCTCGATGAACCGCGGCAAACGTTTCGCGACATCCTGAACGTCTCATAGCCACTGACGTAGATGTCCTCCACTTTCAGCGTTTTCATGAAACTCTCTGCCTGGGCATTGTGGTACGGGTTGCCGACAGAACTCATTGAGCCGCGCAGCCCGGCCTCGGATAGCGCCCGGCGATAGGCCTCACTCGCATACTGCGCTCCGCGGTCGGTATGGAAGATGCATCCAGCGGGAGGATGGCGGGTCGCCAATCCCGATTTTAGCGCAGCCAGCGCCAGATTGGTATCGATGGTGCGCGAGATGGCATAGCCGACTACCTTGCGGCTGCACGCGTCCAGGATGGCAGCCAAGTAGCAGAACCCGGAGGCGATCCGGATATAGGTGAAGTCTCCCACCCACACTCGGTTTGGCTGTGCAGGCACAACGTTGCAATACAGGTTGGGGAAGATTGGGCTGTCGTGCTTGCTATCGGTGGTGCGGACGTGGCGCCGCCTCGGCTTGATACCCATGCCCTTGGCTCGCATCACACGGGCGATACGCTTATGGTTGATCACGTGGCCCCGGCGCCTGAGCTCGTGTGTCACTCTGCGATAGCCGTACCTGGGCAGCTCGTCTTGCACAGTGCCGATGAGTTCCTCCAGCTCGCTGTCCGTCAGCGTGACGGAGCCCTGAGCTCGGTAATAGTACGTGCTGCGCGGCATGCCGATCATTTGGCAGCCCCTTCGGATGGAACAGGCTTGGGGCCGGTGATGATCGATGAGCTCTCGTTGTCGCTCACGAGGCGCAGGCGCGGTGTTTTTTTCGCCAGGTCCAACTCCATGGTGAGCTGACCAACCTTGCGCTCCAGGGCCGCGATCCTGGTCTCGTACTCCGCAACGATGGATGCCTCCGCCTCCTCCGTGCTCAGCTCACCGCGATCATACTGAGTCAGCCAGAGCTGAAGCAGATTGGTCGACAGGTTGTGGCGCCTGGCCGCATCACGGCGCCCGATCGCGCCGCTGCGAATGTCCTGACACAGCTGCAGCCTGAACTGCGGCGAATGACGCCGATACGGGCCTCGTGATGACATGACCTTCTCCTGATCGAAGGTCCAACAAGTGTATCAGTTCCTGAGCGCCAAGTGGTCCAGCCGTAGGGGTTCACTCCAATCCCGGGTCAGTTCTCGGCGGAAATCGACAGCGCAGGCCGAAGACGCGATCAAAGTCATTCGCCGCGCGACGCGGCGACATTTTTCCGCCGAGGACAAGATCCGCATTGCTGGAGGGTCTGCGTGGGGAGGCCAGCATCTCCGAGCTGTGTCGCCGCGAAGGCATCGCTTCGTCGATGTATTATGGCTGGTCGAAGGAGTTCCTGGAGGCCGGCAAGAAGCGCCTTGTAGGGGTACGGCCCGCGCCGCGACGTCGGACGAAGTGAAGGACCTTCGCCGCGAGACGCAGGCGCTCAAAGAGGTCGTCGCCGATCTCACCCTCGAAAACCGGCTGCTCAAAAAAAGCATGATCGGGGATTGGGGGAGACGCGGCGTGAGAGTTTCCCCTTCCGATAAGACCGAGATCATACGGCTGGTCGAGCAATCGCATCTGCCGGCCCGGCGGACGCTGGAGAAACTCGGCATCCCCCGATCATCGTTCTATCGCTGGTACGACCGCCACCAGCGTGGCGGCCCGGAGGCCTTGGCCGATCGCCCATCTCGGCCGGATCGGTCTGGAACCCCATCCCAGAAGTCGTCCGCGGCCAGGTCATCGACCTAGTGGGTCGAACCTGACATTTGAGTCCGGGATAGGATTCCCGCGGCGGATCGGATGTGCGAGTCTGGGTGGGGGGGGGGGCGGGGGGGAAGCGTGGGGGTAAAAGGGTGGTTGAATAACGCCGAGCCGGAAGGGAAGGCCGTGGTGGCCGGGAGGAAGAAAGGCGAGGAGGGGAGGTTGAAGCAACGGAATTGAAGGTGGTGGATGGTCGCGCCGGAGTTCTCGACAGATATCTTGCCCATGCCGCTATGCCCGTAGATAGCGAGCCCTGGTGGGCGCGTTGACGGCGGATATTCGCACAGGGCGCTGAGATGTTCGACGACGCGGCGCGCGCGTCCAAAGCCAATCCACCGTTCCGTGCGGATGGCGCGAATGCGCACGTGATTTGGCGCATCGAGAAAGCCGACGATCCCGGGCGCGACATGCAATGGATCGGTCATCGGTCCCAGAACTCCATATCGTCGTCAGCGCTGGTTGGTTTGGCCGTATCGATCCCTGTAATCTGACCGTCCGGATTGTCAGAGGGCGCCTTGGGTCGCTTTAGAATGCTTCTCCGCGCCGAAGCGCTTTCGACTGCAGCAATGTCCTCAATGCGACGCTGTTGAGCAATGGACGAAAAGATAGTTTCCTCAGACAGGTCTCGCTTGCCTTGCTTCCTCAAACGGTCTTTGGCGTGCTTCCATTCCCACCACGAAGCATGGGGGAAAGCCAGGTTACGATAACGGGCCTCGATGAAATGGCCGTCGGGCTGACGAACGAAGATGCGCGACATGTCTCGCGGGTCATATTTTATGGTCACTTCAGCGCCACGCCCGACATCGCGCGCAAGGGCGTCGGACCAATAGCGGATTTTCTCCAGGTGAATTCCATCCTTGAGCAATCGCCTTCGTCTCTCCGGCAAAAAGCTCGTCCAGAACGCCATGCGGTCGGGTGGCAGGTCGAAATTAACTTCGCCTTGCAAATCACGCCAGCGTGCGATTGGCGGCCGCAGCAATGCTGAGTGAATGCGATGATGGTATTTGCCAGCGATCTCAATCGCGATCCAGGCTTCTAGCTCTCGCAGCGTGAAAATGGCGCGGCCTTGCGCGTCATAGATCTCCTTGAGCTTGATGTTGCTGAACGTCGTGCCAGGCAAGATATGAACAGCTCCCATCATTGTGCCGATGAGACGCTCAACATGTCCGCCGAACCGAGGCGTAGCGGGAGGCCTGTATTGAATCTTGATGCCATATTCGCGGCATGCGCCAGTCAACGCGCGTGAGTGGAACTCTGTCCCATTATCGCTGTGCAGGATGCCGGGCAGACCCGCTACTGGCCATGACAGATCAATCGCACGTTCGCTCAGCCAAGCTGTTTTGTCGTAGACGGCGTGAAGAAGACACAAGCCGACAGAAACGCTGGACGGCGCTTCAAGGGCGAGGTGAAATCCTGCGACCATTCGAGTGCAGACGTCGATCGCGATCGTCAGCACAGGCCGCCCAATTGGGCGCCGATATTGCTCGTCGACGACGACAATATCGACAATCGTGTGGTCGATTTGCCATATCGCGTTGGGACGGTCCGCGACAAATTGGCCTGGGCTTGGGGTAGACGCCGCCGCCAAAGCCCCCTGCCCTCTTCGGCGGGCCGCCGCCAACGGATTTAGGTCCACGATGCGGCGTTTGATTGTTTTTCGATGTGGCGCCCGCAAACCTTCGACGTGGCAAGCGTCGTGAACGCGTTCCATGAGCGCGCTGAATCGAGGCTTTTCCTTCTTCAGCCAGAATCGCTCTATTTGCTCTTCGATGATGCGTTCGATCCTCGGATCAAGTAGCAAACTCCCATCTCGCGTTCCGCGCTTGAGCGGAAGAAGGCTCGAAGCCCGACGCGTCCTACGAAAGCGAGCAACCGCGCGAAACAACGTTGATCGTGGAATTCCGAGTTGCGCAAGGGCGGCATCGGCGACTTCGGTGGTGACCTTCCAACCCGATTGTCGCAACAAATCCCTGAGCACAGCGGCGCGCCGCTCCACTTCAGGCAACGGCGGATCATTCGGATCGACCAAGCCGGACGACATCGCTTCACGCTACAGTCGATCGACCGGTCGATCAATCCCATTTCAAGTGTACAAAAATGGGCCTCCAGTCCCAATTTAGATGCCGCGAAAAAAGCGAGTCTCCGGTAAAGCCCTGAAATGCCTCAATCGACCAGTCTCAGCAATGAGTGTAAATCGACAGCTCCGGCAAGCCGCGCGAGATCGCCGCCGATCCGCGCCTGCGCCACATCTACATCGGTACCGCTGATTAGAGCGGGCTAAGGGAATTTTGACGCACTGCTACACCCGTGACGGTGCGCTTTATTCAGTGAGGCGAAAACCAGATCTTCGGGAAGGCGGCTAAATCGAACTTCCCAACGCCTTCGGCGAATGGCCGGAAGTCATGCTCACGGAAGGCTGGAGTTGACGTGCATCAGACATTTCGAGAGGGTGCGCCCGGGCCTTCACGAGGTGGTTGGCGTACGATCGGACTTTAGCACGGCCTGCCGGCCCGTTGAGCGTGTCTTCGACTGTTTCCACTGATGTGAACCTGGCTTTCCGGAAGTTTCCAAGCCGAGTTTCGTCTAGCGGCCCCGCTCATATTCTGGCGTGCTTACCAGTTTCGCGGCCTGTTGGTTCGCGACGCTGAGGGCCACGCGTATGTCGTTCCCCAAAGCAAGCCTGGCCGCGAGCGTTCCCACAAACATGTCTCCGGCGCCATGGGTGCTTTGCACTTTGACCGGAACGCTAGGAAGGGAGACTTTTGCGCCAGCCTCGTCCTGAAACGCTACGCCGTCGCCCCCGGCGGTCACCACCACGGCGCCAAACCGGGACGTCAAGTGCTCCGCCGCCTCTTCGGCATCCGCCAACGAGTTCACGGGCGCCGAACCCAGCATCTCGGCCTCGATGGCGTTGACAACGAGGATGTCGACGTAGCCCGGCAACGCCGTCTCGAACGCTCGCGCCGGCGCCGCGTTAAGGACCGTCTTGACGCCGAACGCCCTCGCTCTCCGCGCGACGTCCTCGTTGACCTCTTCCGGAATCTCGTTCTGGAGGATCAGGACCTTCGCGGTTCGCAACAACTCGTCGCGAGCTTGGGTCGCGCTTATAGCTAGATTCGCCCCTGAGACGATCACCGCGCCATAGTCGCCCTCCGCGTCGAAGATCGCAACGCTCATGCCGGAACCCACACCCGACAAGGTGGCGACTGCCGAGCGATCGACGCCTCCGCGATCGAGCCCGGCCAGCAGCGCGGCGCCGAAATCGTCGCCGCCGACCGCGCCGACCATCGCGGTCGGGACGCCCTGACCCTCGGCGGCGAGGGCCTGATTGCCTCCCTTGCCGCCGAACTTCGGCGACCAGCTCAGTCCCGCGACGGTCTCTCCCTTTCGGGGACGGTCCGGCGCGTCGACCATGATGTCGTAGTGCAGGCTGCCGACGACCACGACGGCGCTCACCCTCGCGTCGCCATCATTGGCCTTCGGCGCGCTCATGTCCGCCCCCGAGTGGCGCGGTCGATCAGCATGGCGAAGAGGATGATCAGACCGGTCGCGAGGAGCTGATAGAAAGCCTGGACATTGAGGAGCGTCAGTCCGTTTCTCATGGCGCCGAGAATGATGGCGCCGAGCAGCGTGCCGCTGATACTCCCCTTACCGCCCATCAGCGAGGCGCCGCCGATGGCCGACGCCGCGATCGCGTCGAGCTCCCAGAGATTGCCAAGGATCGGCTCTGCGGCGCCAAGGCGTCCTATCAAGATCAGGGCCGCCAACGCGGCCAGCACGCCGGAAAGAACATAAGCGCCGATCTTGGTGAGCGCGATCGGCACGCCAGCAATGTGAGCCGCCTCTTCGTTGCCGCCGACCGCGAGCAGATATTCGCCGAACGGCGTCTTGCGCAGAAGAATGAACGCAATGAGAGCCACGACAATCACCACGATCACTGAAGCCGGGACGCCGAAAAAGTATCCGTTGGCGACAGCGCGAAAGGACGCCGGCACGCCCAGGATCGGATTGCCGCCAGTGAAGATCAGCGCCAAGGCCCGATAGGTGCTTAGCGTTCCAAGGGTCACAATGAAGGGCTGAAGCCCTCCGAACGCGACCAGAGCACCGTTGATGAGCCCACAGACCGCTCCGAGGGCGAGGCCCGCGACGACCGCAATCACAGGCGGCACACCCCACACCATCAGCGCGGCCGAAAGAACCGCGGAAAGCGCGGCCGTGGGTCCGACCGAAAGGTCGATGCCGCCCTGAATGATAACCAGCGTCATGCCCAGCGCGACGCAGGCGTTGATGCTCGATTGCAGGAGCACGTTCATTAGATTTCGTTCGGAGAGAAATCCCGGCGCGATGAGCGCAAACACGGCGAGGATCAGGAGCAACCCAACCACAGTGCCAAAGTCGCGAACGTTCACGCGGAGACCCGAAAAGGGCCCTGCGCTCGTGGAATACGTCGGAGTGCTGATCGACATGGTTTCTCTCCCTGGATTGGCGGCGTTGGCCGTCGGTTAGTTGGAGGCGGAAGTTTGGGGGACCGCGTGTGCGACGATGGCCTGCTCGCTCAGATCCTTGCGCTCGAGCTGAGCAGCGATCCGCCCCTGACGCATGACAAGCACGCGATCGGCGACTCGGATGATCTCCGGAAGCTCGGAGGAGACGACGACGATCGATTTGCCCTCCGCGGCGAGGCGTTCGATCAGGCTGTAAATCTCGGCTTTCGCTCCGATGTCGATTCCGCGCGTCGGCTCGTCGAACAACAGGATCTGGCAATTCGCCGCAATCCAGCGGGCGATGATCGCCTTCTGCTGGTTTCCGCCGGAGAAGAGGCGGATCGGCCGGTCGATCTGAAGCGGCCGCAAGTTGATATTCGTCAGGATCTCCGTCGCCTCCTTGCGGAGCGCGCGGCGGCGTATGAAACCGCGCGGAGCAAAGTGTTTCATCGAGGGCAGCGCGACATTGTTCACCACGGAGCGCTGCGGGATGATTCCCTCCCGCTTCCGTTCCTCCGGCGCGAGGCCGATGCCTGCGGCGATGGCGGCGCGTGAGCCGCGTTCGGTAAGCTGTTGGCCGTTCAGGGTGATCGATCCTGAGGTCGGCTTGTCCGCTCCGGCGATCAGCCGCAACAGTTCCGTTCGGCCGGCGCCGATAAGTCCCGCGATCCCCAGAACCTCGCCGCGCCGGAGTTCGAAGCTCGCGTCTATGACCTTTGTCCCCGAGGTCAGATTATTCACCGACAGGACGGTCTCGGAGGTTGCGGATGAGCGGTGGTGGGCGACCGCAAGCTCGCGCCCGACCATCATCGCGACAACACCGCTCTCGGTCGTTTCCCTTAGGTCGACTTCGCCGACGAGCTGTCCGTCGCGCATGACGGTCGCCCGGCTGCAAACCTTGAAGACTTCGTCCATCTTGTGGGAGACGTAGATGATGGAGACACCTCGCGCTGCGAGGTCGGCGATCACGACAGCGAGGCGTTCGAACTCGCTGGGAGTCAGGCTGGATGTCGGCTCATCCATGGCGATGATGCGTGCGTTCTCGAGTAGCGCCCGGCCGATCTCGACAATCTGCCGCTGAGCAACCTTGAGGGATTTGATCTGCGCGTCCGGGCGGATCGTGGGATCGAGCGCCGAGAGCGCTTCAGCGGCGGCTTTCTCCTGGGCGGCGCTGTCGACGAAGACGGAGCCGCGGCGCAGCGAGCGACCGAGGAACATGTTCTGAGCGACGGTGAGCTCGCGCACCTGCTGAAGCTCCTGGTGGATCATCGCGATCCCAGCCCGGCGCGCGTCGAGGGGGCCGCGAAGGGTTAGGACTTGGCCGTCGACCGCGATCGTCCCGGCGTTCGGCTTCATCACGCCAGACATCGTGCGGAGCAGCGTCGACTTTCCTGCGCCGTTTTCGCCGAGGAGAGCGTGAACTTCACCCGGACGAACGCGCAGCGACATGTCGCTAAGCGCCTTAACGCCGGGAAATGTCTTTGTCAGATGCTCGATTTCGAGCCGAAGCGGTGCATCAGCCATGGGGGGTCACCATTGAGAAAGGGAGGAGCGGCTGCCGTTTCTCCGGCAGCCGCGTTCGCTTATTGGCCGGACTTGGCGTCTTCTTCGAGGACGGCCCGAACGTCGACGCCCTTGCCCTTGTAGCGTTCGACATTCTCCTTGGTGATCAAGGCTTGCGGTGTCGCGACCACGCGGGGGAGGGCTTCCTTTGCGACGATGCGGAGCGCCGCCTCCAACGCGACTTCGCCCGTAAGCACCGGGAAACTGTCGACCGTCCCGGTCAACTCGCCAGCCCGGATCGAGGCGTAGGCGTCCGAGATCCCGTCGGTCCCGAACACGACGACTTTGCCAAGGAGGCCGGCATTCTTCACGGCTTCGACGACGCCCAGCGCCATGGTGTCGTTGTTGCAATAGAAGCCGATCAGATCCGGGTGCTGCTGGAGAATTGTCGTCGCCGCATCGTAGGAGAGCTGTCTGTCCCAGTTGCCCGGAACGCTCGCCACGACCTGGAACTTGTCTCCGCCGGCGGTGATCGTGGACTTAAAGCCGTCGGTGCGCTGTCCCGCCGCATAGACGCCCGCTTGTCCTTCGATCACGGCCACTTTGCCGCCCTGCGGCCGGTTCGCGAGAAACCACTTGGCGACTCGCACGCCATTATCCCGCTGGACATTTCCGACGTAGTGAGTCGGCCATGGGGATGACTGCGTCGTTTACGTTGACAACCGGAATTCCGGCAGCCTTCGCTTCGCCCATCGCGGGTTCGAGATTGGAGTTGGTCTGAGGCGATACGAGGAGGACGCTCGCGCCCTGCGTGATCATGGTCTCGGCAATCGAGAGCTGACCGAGCTGATCGCCCTCGCTCTGGGCGGCTTGGTAGGACACCGGACACGCCGACCTTCTTGCCGAAGTTTTGGTAGCCCTCGCCGAGGAGACGCCAGTATTCGTTCGTGAGCGTCTTGGAGACTGCGCCAGCAGTCGTTCCCGGCGGCATCTTGGGAAAGGGACCGAACTTCGCCGTCAATTGGCTCCAATCGATCCGATCCGGCTCAGTGTCGGAATTGAGCGGCTTTAGATCCTGGGCCTGCGTCGCCGTAATGGCGAGAAACATCACGCTCGATAGCAATAGCGACTTCATCACGCGTTTCCTCCAAGGTTTCCTAAGTTGGCTGGGTTTACCCGTCGTTAGCCGGGCACGTCGCCAAACATGGCGCGGCGAACGATGGATTGGGATTTGACAGCGTCCTGCCGCGCGATCGCCGCGCTAAGCTGGTTATCGCCGTCGAGTTTTCGCACGACGTTCAACATCGACTTCACAGTTGCGATGTTGGCTTCACATTCCTTGACCGGGTCGAGACCGGTCAGGTCTGGAAAAGTGTCGAAGTAAATCGGCCCGTCGAACCCATCGGCATAGACTTGGCGCAGAAGTTCGATGGTCTGGATGGAATGGACTGCCCCGACCATGAGGCCGTCGTCGCGCTTAGAATAGCCGTCATTGAGGTGCAGGCCGAGCATGCGGCTGTAGCGGCTGATAAGCGCGGCGGCGAAGGCTGGCTGCTCGTCAGCGTACAGCACGTGAGCGAAGTCGAGCGTCACGCCGAGGTTCGGCAGGCCGACTTCCTTGAGCGCAAGCAGGGTGGTCGCGCAGTCGGGCATAAGGCTGTAGGAGCGCGGCTCGTTGGGCTTATATTCGATGCTAATGAGGCAATCCGGATCGTGCCCCGCGACCTCGCGGATGCCATCGATCTCGTCAGTCCAGAGCCGCGCGTAATCAGCCTGAAAGGCGTAATCAAAGCCATCCTGCCCGAGCCACAGCGTCATCAGATTGGAGCCCGCCTCGCGGGCGGCGTCGATCCCCTGTTTCGTAAGATCGATAGCTTCGCGGCGAACGGCGGGATCCGGATTGGTGAAGGCGCCGATCTTGAAGGCCGGATTGGAATAGTACCGCATCGCTAGCCCGTTGACGGTGAGACCCAGGTCACGAATGGCCTTGCCGGTGGAGACAGCGCCGGCGCCCAAATGATCCGGGTAATTGAGGTCCACGTCCGTGAGCCCCTCCGCTTTGGATGCCCGCTCCGCGAGCTCAAGGGTGCTCGGCTTGCCGTGCCCTTTGGGCCAATAGGCGTCCGGCTTTGATCCGAACGAGTTGAGGCGGGTCGCGAAGCGTGGGGTGTCGGTCTGCACCGAGGCTCTCCTTGATCTATGATCCGTACATTACAACATTTTGTGAGTTTGTAAAGTGGTAAAATGAAAAAAAGTGAACTGTGAGGCTGAAATGCAGTGGCTTTCGAGCCACAGCCTTCAATTGGCTCGAATTTTTGGCCGCACTTGCCTGCAATCCGTAATGCTGTAAACTCCAGCCGAACTCATGGATGGCGTGTGGAAATGGGCAGGGCCGAGCTGCGCTCGAGGTGAAATATCCATCGAGATATGAGGCTGCCGTTCGACCCTTTCGCGGCTTCAAAGGGCCGAGCAGTCCGTCAAAGCGGCGTATATGTAGGAGCGATGTATGGTCTCGATAGCGGATGTCACGGACCCAAAGTCTGTGGGGCCCAGAATTCGTATGATGAAGCCACACTTGACGCCTCTGGAGGCCAAAGTCGTCAACTCGGTGATGGCTAGGCGGGATTTCACTCATGAAACCGCTCTGAAAGAAGTCGCCGACGAAGCGGGCGTCTCGGAAGCCATGGTCATTAAGATCGCCAAGAAACTTGGCTTCTCGGGATATCGCGACTTCCGGCAGAACTTGGTGGACTATGTGAGGGTGTCGGACCCGGAAATGCGGGAGGAGCTCTCGCCCGCCGACAGCCCGCGAGAGATCGTCAACAAGGTCTTCGGCGCCTCCAAACAAGCGCTCGAGGAGACGCTGGCGATCGCGGATATTGAAGCCTACGATCGCGCCGCGGATTTCATCGCTGGAGCGCGACAACGCGATTTTTATGGGGTGGGCGGTTCAGCCCAGATCGCCCGCGACGTCGCCCATAAATTCCTTCGCATAGGGGTTCGGGCTTCCGTTTTCGACGACGCTCACATGATGGCGATGTCTGCATCTCTGTTGGGAACGGCCGATGTCGCGATCGGCTTCTCTCATAGCGGTTCGACTCTGGTGACAATCGAGGCGCTTCAGATCGCGCGAAAGAACGGCGCGCGGACGATCGCAATTACGAACTACCTTAGCTCCCCGATCGCGGAGGTCGCCGACGTCGTCATCTGCTCGACCGCGCAGGGTTCGCCCCTCTTGGGGGAAAATGCTGCGGCTCGAATTGCACAGCTGACGATCTTGGACACGATTTTCGTTCTTGTCGCTCAGCGCAATTACAAGGCCGCAGACGCAAACCTGGCGAAAACGAAAGCCGCGGTGAAAGAAAAACGAAAAGGACCATAAGCCCGCTCGTGGAGGGACAGACCTCGCACAGCGACGAACAGTGGTTTTTTGCGCAAACAGTACGGCTGGTATTGACGTAGCGTGATATCGCGATCGCGAGGGTATACCGGACGGTCGACCGTCTATCGACGGCGAGTTTTGCCGAGAACTCAGGTCATTGTCGCTGGTCCGTTCGCTTGACAATCCGCGACACGAGAACAAAACTAGAACATGCAGGATTGCGAATCAACTCACTCAGGTCTCTGTTTCTGCGAGAGACTGCTGGCATCTGATGCCTGCGAGAACGGCGCCATGATATTTCCGCTCCGACAAAGCCGACTATCCATTGCCGAACAAAGTCTACGCTGCCGCAAAGAGAGACTGGAAATGCCGGTAAGGATGAAGCTGCCAGTCCTTCCGGTCTATTATTATCACGACCATTTCACCGAGATGCTGTTTTTCGTCAGCGAGACCTACGGGCCTGTGCTCGCCGACCGCCATCGCGCGTTCGTCGAGACATTCAAGACGCTCTCAAAAGATGCGCAGTGCCTTCTAATTCGGATGATCAACCGGCGCGGACGCGTCTTCCGTCACGGCGCATTCCGTTATGGCGAGATCGCCGATGCCCGGAGCGCGTTGGAAGAACTGCGAACCTGTAACCTGGTGCGTGCTCTGGTCGAAGGCGATTACGCCGACTTCATCCTCTGCCACGCAAAAGAGGCCCTAATCAAAGGTGGGAAGGACGCAGGACTTGCTGATATTCGGACCTCTTGGTCCAAGGCGAAGCTGATCGAATATTTTCTCGCAAACGTCACCTTCAAAACGGCGCATGATCATTGTGGCGGGGGTGAGTTCATTGCGCTGGGCGATACAGAGCCTGTCGAGTTCATGCTGTACCTTTATTTCGGGAAGACGGAGGACGATCTCAAGAACTTCGCGCTGCGAGATCTCGGCATCATCCGCACCAACAAGAACGCAAACCTGAGCGCGCGCTTCACCGACGAGGCCGAAGCGCGCGCCTGCTTCCATTACAGCCGCCTGCTTGATCGGCTCGAAACAAATTCCGAAGAAGTCTACCGCAGCGCCATCACTGCGATGCTCGGCGGCCCGCAATGCACAACGGACTACGCGAGCGACTTGCGCAACAAGGCCGCTCACAGAGTCGGTCTTTATTTCGAAAAGCAACACGAGAGCGCACTTGCAATCCAGCTCTATCGCGCCGGCTCCTCAGCCGACTGCAATGAGCGCCTTGCGCGGCTTCTTTATGCCAGCGGCGATAAGATCGGCGCTGAAGATCTCCTCCGCCGGATGATCGACGATCCCGCAAGCGACGATGAGTTCATGTTCGCGAGCGATTTCTACGCACGCAAGTTTGGCGGTCAGCGCACCGGCATTTGCACGGCGCTTTTGCGCGCAGGGTCAACCATCACAGTTGACGACGCCTGGCGGGGCAATCCGGAAGCGGGCGTCGCCGGGGTGCTGCGGCGGCAAGGGCACAAGGTCTACTATGCCGAGAACACGCTCTGGCATTGTCTGTTCGGCCTGCTGTTCTGGGATGAGCTCTTCGAGACGGGCCAGCTCCACAGCGGCTTTGACTGGATGCCGCAATGCCTCAAAAATAAAACGTTTATGAGGGCTTTCGGTCAGCAGATTGAGGGTAAACTCGCGGCAGTGCAGAGCCGAACGGCGCTCCCGCCGATCCTGCGCAGCGTCGCCGCGCACTGGGCGAAGCCCAACGGGATATTTGCCTGGGATCATGTGGACATGGATGCGCTGCGCGCGCTTTTACATGCGTGCCCGTGCGGGGTAGCCGCGATGCTCCGCCTCATGGGCGAGGACTACCAGGCGATGCGCGATGGCTTTCCTGATCTGATGACGGAGAAAGGCGAGGCCGTCTCTTTCGTCGAGGTAAAAGCGGAAGGGGATGTCATCCGCCGTAACCAGCTGACGCGTTTGCGCCAGCTTAATAACGCAGGAATTAGAGCCGAAATTGCCCGCGTCGACTTCCGGTTCGACCCGGAGCAGGATTACGTTGTCGTCGATATCGAGACAACCGGCAGCTGGTCGAACGGCGACCGTATTACGGAGATCGGCGCTGTAAAAATCCGTAATCACGAAGTCGTTGGCGAGTGGCATTCGCTCATCAATCCCCAACGCTCGATACCTGCCAACATCACCCGGTTGACGGGAATCAATTCTGACATGGTGCAGGGAGCGCCGGTGTTTGCGGAGATAGCTGACAGCTTCATGCAGTTCATGGGCGAAGGGATATTTGTCGCGCATAGCGTCAATTTCGACTACGGGTTCATCTCTTACGAATACGAGCGTCTCGAACGGCGCTTCCGCTTCCCGAAGCTTTGCACCTGCGCGGGAATGCGGCGACGTTATCCCGGCCATAAATCCTACAGCCTTGGCAATCTTTGCGAGACTTACGACATTGACCTGAAAGACCATCATCGCGCTCTCTGCGACGCAAGAGCAGCTGCGCAGCTTCTCAACCTTATCAATCAGCAACGTGATGGGCGGCCCGAAACGAGCGGCATTGCCGCGTAAGCACGGTCAATAGTTGGCTGCGGCAATTCCGCCGTTCGTGGATGCCGCCCTGTCATTCGCTGAGCGAATTGAGATCAACCTCGCCAAACTGCGCCAGGACCACCGCGTCCTGAAACTCGCCCGTCGCAGGATCGCCGGTGCGGGAAAATGCCAGCGCACCCGCGTGTCCCACCGCAAGCGCGCGAGCCCGACGTTCGGCTATGATTGGACTTAAGACCTCACGCGCTTCACCTGGCTTCAAGTCGCCTTCCGCATCCCGATCGAATGCGACAACGACGTGATAGGTCACTGGCAACGTCAGGCAGACTTCAAATTGTCCGCTGAGGATTTGCCGGTGCGTCTGTCGGCAACAACCTCGTACTCAATCTTCTGCCCTTCATTCAGATCACGCATGCCCGCCCGTTCGACTGCGCTGATATGCACGAATACGTCGGCGCCGCCGGCGTCAGGTTGGATAAATCCAAAGCCCTTCGTCGCATTGAACCATTTCACTGTGCCGATCGCCATGATGCGCTCCTCTTGAATAGGCGCGAACCTAGCCGAACTCCCATTCATTGCAAGGCGAGGACTAGGCGATTAGCGAGCGGAACTTTCGTCACGTCAGGAAGGTCGCGTGGTTTGCGTTCTCGGAAAAGTGGAAGACGCTCGAAGACGCCCAAGAACGCGGCCCGCCATCAAACGTATTCGAGGCCTTGCGCGAGATCTGAAATCAAGTCCTCCACATTCTCGATGCCGATCGAGACGCGGATCAGCGCTTCCGACAAGCCAATCTCCTCGCGCAATTCGCGCGCCACTCCCGAATGCGTCATTGAGGCTGGATGCGATATCAGTGTTTCGGTGCCCCCTAAGCTGACCGCCAGCTTCATGATCTGAAGATGATCGAGCAGGGCGAAGGCCTCCTTCTCGCCGCCTTTGACATCGAAAGCGAAGGTCGAACCCGGAGCGGAACATTGCCGGTCGAACACCGCCTTGCGGGGGTCGCCCTCCTTGAGAAAGCCGAGATAGTGCACCCTCGCTATCTTGGGATGGCCCGCCAGATATTCGGCGACAAGACGGGCGTTGTCGTTCGACCGCGTCATGCGGATCTCGAGCGTTTCGAGAGAGCGCATCAGCATCCAACAAGAATTCGGATCGAGTTGCGTGCCGATGGAGCTGCGCCAGCTCATCACCTGCTTCACCAGGTTGGCGTCGCCGCTGATGCTGCCGCCAACGAGATCGCTGTGGCCACCGACATATTTGGTCAGGGAGCACAGTGAGATGTCAGCGCCGCAATTCAGCGGCGTCTGGAACATCGGGCCCAGCATCGTATTGTCGACCACGACAGGGGGTCTATACCCCTGCGACTTCCCCAGCTCGTCTGCGATAGTCGCACATGCGGCGAGGTCAACCAGACCGTTGGTCGGATTGGCCGGCGTCTCGACCAGGATCAAACCCACCCTGCCTTTCGCGCGCGCTGCCTCCGCCGTCCTTCGCATCTCGGCGGTATTGATGCCGTCTGCAAAGCCGAAGGCGGTGATCCCGAAGGCGCCCATCTGCTTCTGGAGGAGTGTTTCGGTGCCACCATAGAGAGGTCGGCTGTGCACGATGGTGTCGCCCGCCCGAAGAAAGGCGAATAGGGTGGTCGAAATCGCCGCCATGCCGCTCGCGAAGACAGCGGAACGCTCAGCCTGATCCCAGATCGCTAGCCGATCTTCGAGGATTTCGAGGTTGGGGTTGTTGAAGCGCGAATAGACCAGGCCCGATTTCTCGCCCGGGCGCGGCTGACGGCGACCCGATGTAAGGTCGAAAAAATCCTTGCCTTGCTGAGCGTTCTCGAAAACGAAGGTCGAGGTGAGGAAGATTGGCGGCTTGAGCGAGCCTTCCGAGAGCCCTGGCGCGTAGCCGTAGCCCATCATCAGTGTCTCTGGATGCAGCCGCCGATTGGCGATGCGGTCCTTGTGATAATTGTCCTCCACCAAGGCAATCTCCTCTTTGCGTCTCCGGCCTGCGTCACTGAGCGGCTCTAGTCTCTCCGCAAAGACAAGATATGGCGATCGCAATCGTGCATCGCCTCTTGGCGTCTGTTCCCAGTCGCAATTGCGCCGTCGCCGAATATATGGGGTCCTTAAAGGAGGACAAAAATGAGCGTTGCGTTTGTCCGGGAAGAGAGCGCGGAGGCCGCCCAGGAGGTGAGCCATGCCTCCGCGTGCGATTTCCCCGCACCCGAACCTTGTGACCCGATCCGGGCTCCGTGCGCTGGAGCAGGCCCTCGCTGAAAGCCAGCAGGCGTTAAAAAGGGCGCAGGCGATAGAGGACGCCGATGAGCGCCGTCGCTCTTGGAACTGGCCGGGCGGGATGCGCTATTTCGCGGAACGCGTCGCGAGCGCGGTTC
>CAWCSA010000008.1:0-56206 GCA_963798015.1 uncultured Alphaproteobacteria bacterium | reverse complement strand
CGGCGCCGAACTCGCACACGATGATCTCCGCCTGAGCGTACAGTAGCGCCTGTTCGTCGAACTTTAGCTTGTCCGGTTGGATCGCAACGAAACCGAGGGCTTTCAGCGCTTCGATCATCGCCGCCCGATTGGTGAGATTTCGGCTGTTTGACGGGCTGCGGCAAATGAGCACGCGCGGCGGCGTGCTCATTGCTGGCGCATGCTTTCGCACGTTGGCGAGAATTCGTGCGAACGCTTCGCGGCTTTGGGGATGTGCGTTCTGGCTGTTTTGGCCCGTGAACCTGTTCGAGGTGATCGCATGATCGAGAAAGACCGGCCTCGGCCTGATCTCCCGAATGAGGCCTTGCGGCGCCTCGAGCCGGGCGATCAGAGCCCGCTGCCATGGTCGCAATGTCCAGGTCAGCATTGGCGCGCCCATTCTCACGCCGAGGTCGATCAGCGGAACAATGTCATGCAAATAATGGCCGTAATTGTGCTTGTCCGATCCGGCGATCAGCAAATGCTCGCCAGCGATTTGGGGCGCGCGTGCGAGCCGCTCGAGATGGAGGCGCCGCTCCAGCGTTCCGTCCGCTTGTGGCCGTCTGACGATCGCCTTGATCGACGACAGGTACCCCTCCCGAAAGGGGCCGAGGAACGAATGGCGCCAGACGCGACCCTCTGACGAAATCAAGAGGCCGAAGGCCGGAAACCAGTATTGATCGACGAGATGCTCGAGCGTCATCGCCGGGGCATTGACGGTGTGATCGATGTAATGGACGCGCTCGTCGTTCATCGAATTGACGCTGAGCGGGTGCATCCGGGTCCGGTATTGGGCAGGCGCGACGACCTCGCATTGCGAGACCGGGGGCGGCAAGCGTCCCTCATAGGGAACGACCGCCAGATCTGTCGCCTCGTCGAGGACGACTCGAACGCCCTCGCTGGACACGGGCAGCGCGTCGCGCAGCCGGCGGCGGAAATTTCGCAACGGCGTGCGGACGGCGTCTCGCCAGGCTGCATGCAGCGATCGGCTGAGGCGAACCAGCTTTTCGTTTTGAATTCTGTCGCGCGCCACGCCGCTGCGCCGGCTATCTGACAAGTCCCGATCCTACTCCAATAGCGCAGGCCGCCGCCCGCCGTTCGAGCGGGGGTCTATGCCCCAACCATCCGGCAACGACAAGGCAGCCTTATCCACCGCGATCGGGGCCGCCCGCGTGACTTTGCCCATTTCGCAGTCTAGCCCCGGTAAGGCCATGGCGATCCGATTCGTTCACACCGCCGACGTTCACCTCGATTCGCCGCTGGCGACGCTGGCGCTGCGCGACCCCGAGCTTGCGGAGTTGATCGGCGGGGCGACGCGAAAAGCCTTTGTCGTCGTGATTGATCTCTGCCTTTCGGAGCAGGTCGATGCGCTCTTGATCGCTGGCGACCTCTACGACGGCGAACAAACGTCGATGAAGACGGCGCGCTTTCTTGTCGATCAGCTGCGGCGGCTCCACGAGGCGGGCGTCAAGACGTTCATCATCCGCGGCAACCACGACGCTGAGTCCCGCATCACCCGGGAGCTGACCCTGCCGGAGTTGGTCAAGGTCTTCGCCGGGCGCGCGGAAGCTGTGCCGCTCGCCGGCGGCGGGCTCGAGGCGACGATTCACGGCGTGAGTTTCGCCCACAAGCACGCGCCCGACAGTTTGTTGCCGAAATTCCACTCCCCGGTTTCCGGAAGCGTCAACATCGGCATGCTGCACACGAGCGTCGACGGCTCGCCGGCTCACGGCCTCTACGCGCCCTGCCGGCTTGCGGATCTCCACGGCGCGGGCTTCGACTATTGGGCGCTCGGCCACGTTCATCAGCGATTCGAGGAGCGGGGCAGGGCGGCGATCGTGATGCCGGGAAATCCTCAGGGGCGCGACATCAACGAAGCCGGCCCGAAGTCGGCGACGCTGGTGACGATCGGCGATGACCGCAAGATCAAGCTCGAAGAGCGTTCGACCAGCGTTGCGCAATTTGAGCGCCTTCGTATCGATCTTGCGGGCGCCGATGACTGGCGGGATGCGCTTAAGCGAATCGAAAAGGGACTTCTCGCCGCACGCGCCACGGCCACGAGCGAGCATCTGGTGGCGCGGCTCAAGCTTACCGGCGCGACGCCGCTCGCCTGGCGGCTGCGCTCGGATGCCGACATGCTGGCGGAAGACTCGCGCGCGCTTGGCGCTGCGATCGGCAAGACCTGGATCGACAAGATCGAGCTCGACTGCGTCGCGCCTCGAGCGAGCGAGAGCGCGCCGTCCAGCGATCCCGTCGCCGAGCTCCGCGCGCTGATGGAGACCGAGGTCGCGCAGTCGAAGGCGTTTCAGGATGCACTGCTCGAAATGGCCGAGGAATTGAGCCGCAACCTGCCGCACGGCTCCCGTGACGGGCTTCTGGGTCGTGACCCCGGAGAATTCGCCGACATGCTGCGCGCGGTGGCGCGCGAGGGAGCCGAAGACGTGCTTGCCCACTTGCGCGCTTCGGACCGGGACCTGGCTGCGTGAGAATCGCGCGTCTCGATCTCACGCGCTACGGAAGGTTCAGCGACTATCAACTGGACTTCGGCGCGGCAGCGCCCGGCGGCTCGGATTTTCATATCGTCTACGGTCTCAACGAAACCGGCAAGTCGACTGCCGCGGCTGCGATCCTCGATCTTCTGTTCGGCATCGAAAAGCATTCCGCCTATGGCGCCGCACGGGGTCGCTTAAGCGTCCCCAATTGGCATGCCTATAATGCGATGCGGATCGGCGCGCGGCTCGAGATCGGCGGGCGCACTCATGAAGTCGCGCGCCTCAAGCGGGACAAGAACAGCCTCGTCGACGCCAATGATCGGCCGCTCGACGAGACCATGCTGAACATGGCGCTCGCCGCGGCCGATCGCGAAACTTTCCATATGATGTTCTCGCTCGACGACGAGAGCCTGGAAAAGGGTGGCGAGGCGATCCTCGCGAGCCGCGGCGACCTCGGGCAATTGCTGTTCTCGGCCAGCGCCGGCCTTGCAGAAATCAGCGAAAGGCTCGAGTCGCTGCGCAAGAAGGCGGACGAGTTCTACCGGCCGCGCGCTTCGACAACCGAACTCGCCGACTTGAAACGCGAACTCGGCGCGCTGAAGGATGAACGCGATAAGGCCGATACGCTCGCTCCCGCCTATGCCGAGCTCATTCGCCAGCGTGACGCGGCCAGGGATGCGCACGCGACTGCCGCCAGGAGCCTGAGTGAGCGGCGCGTGCGCGAAGACGGGATCCAGCGCCAACTCAGCGCCCTTCCTCATCTCGCGGCGTTACGCGAGGCGGAGAGCCAATGCGCGGCGCTCGAAGGCTTGCCAATTCCGCCGGAAGGATGGCGTGACGAGGTTCAGCGCTTGCGAGCGGAGGCGATCAGGCTCGCGGTACAGAAGGACGATGCGGAGCGCGCGATTCGAACGCTCAAGGATCAGCTGGAGCGTACAGATCTGGACGTGGCGGCGCTCAGAATTGCGAGTTGGGTTGAGGCGTGGCGCGAGCTGCGCAGCCGTTACGATAGCGCCGCGGACATTCCCGTGCGCCAGGGCGAACTGGCCGCCAAGCGTGACGCGGTTGCGGACATGCTGCGCCGCCTCGGCCGCGAAGGTGAGGCCGATCCGCGCAAGCTCCCGCTTTCGGCGCCGATCGTGGGTGCGCTCGAGGATCTGATCGCCGCGCGCTCAGGCGTGCTGTCGAAGCTCGAGGCGGCGGGCGAAGCAGCGGAGGCGGCGCGGAGCGCGCTTAGCCACGCGTTGCAGGAGCTGCCGGAGCGCGTCGACGAGCGCCGGACCGCCGCCATGACTTCATTGAAGGCGCGTCTCATGGAGGCGCGGCGCGACGATTCCACCACCCGGCTGCGCGCCGCGCGCAACGAGATCGACGAGATGACGCGGAAGCTCAAAGACGCCTTCGCGGCGCTCGCGCCATGGCGCGGCAATGCGGAAGCGCTGGCTCAGAACTCCCGTCCCGGATGAAGCGGAGACGGCGGAATTACGCCGCCGCGTAGCGCAGTCTGAGGCGCTCCGCCGACAGGCTTTGGACCTCTTGGGAGCCAAGACCCGCGAAGCAGAACGCCTGAAGGTCGAAGCGGGGGTCGCGGCGCGCGTGGCGGATCTGCTCGGCGACGAGGCTGCGGCGGAGATTCGCTCGGCCCGCGATGTGGCGTGGGCAGCGCATCGCGCAGCCCTCGACCGGACCAGCGCCAGTGTGTTCGAGGCGGCGATGCGGCGCGACGATGCGGCGGGCGCGGCGCGCGTGGCCGGCGCGCGGGAACTCGCCGCCTTGCGCGAGCGCGCGATCAAACTGGCGGGCGTCGAAGTCGAACGGGAGCACGCCAAAGCTGATCTCGAAGCGGCAGACAAGGCTGTCGCCGCGCTCGATCTCGAGATCGCGACGATCGCGCCCGCCGCGTCGCCGCAAGGGCGGGACGCGCTTGGCTTCATCGATGCGTGGCGGGCGAAGCGCAGCGAGGCGCTGACCCTCATCGATGCGCTGCGACGGTCGGAGGATGCTGAGCGCCGGGCGAAAGATGAGGGCGAACGCAGGCGCGAACGCCTGAACGCGGCTTTGCGCGACGCAGGCGTTGTGCATGATCAGAACAGCGACCTCGAGGCGTTGATCGAAGCGACGGAATTGGCGCTGGGCGCTGAGGCCCAATTTGCCGCGTTGCGGCAGAAGGCGGAGGAGCGCCACGCCGAGGCGGTTCGCGCCGACGCCAAGCTCGGAATCGCAAAGGAAGCGGACGCCAATTGGCTTCGAGCCTGGCGAAAAGCGTGCGCCGGGACGTGGCTTGGCGAGGCCGATGAGGAGCCTGCGCTCGGCGCCGTCAAGCAATCGCTGAAGGCGCTGGACGAATTGCGCGCCACGCTGAGTGTATGCACCGAACTCGAAGATCGCATCGCCAAGATGGAGCGCGACAAAAGCGTGTTCGCCGATGAGGTCGGCGCCGTCGCGGCGGCGCTTGATCTCGACGACGTCGCGGGCGACGTCGTCCAGCGCGTGGAGGCGATAGAGGAACGCGTCGCGCGCGCGGGCGAGAGCGCGCGACGCCGGGCGGAGAAGGCGGACGCCCTCAAGGAGGCGCACGCGCGGCTCAAGCCGATCATGGAAGAGTTCGAAATTAACGCGCGCCGAGTTTCAGCCATGACGGCGTTCTTCGCGGTCGGGACACTGGACGACGTCGTGGTCAAACTCGAAGACTGCAAGCGCCGCGACGCGCTCGGCGCGGAGATCGCACTCGAGAAGGCTGCGATCATCGCCGCCAACGTTGCCGGCTCGCTCGAAGCGGCGCGCGCGATCATCGAACGGGCCGACGCGGCCGCGCTCACGGCGGAGCTTGCGGCGCTCAAGGCGCGCGCGCCGCACGACGATGAGATCCATGCCGAGACCCACAGCGCTTATCGCGAGGCGGTCAAGCGGCTGGAGGCGGTGGGTGGCGACGACGCGGTCGCGCGCCTCGAGGAGAAGCGGCGCACCATCCTCGAGACGGTCAACGACGGAGCGCGTCGCTATCTGACTTTGCGCGCCGGCATCGCGGCGGCGGAGGAGGCGCTGCGGCTCTTTCGCGACCGGCACCGCGGTGCGATGATGGATCGCGCGTCGGAGGCGTTCCGCCTCATCAGCAGGGGCGCCTATCGCGCACTGACGACCGCGCCGAATGGGCAAACAGAGACGCTGATCGCACTTGGCGCCGACGGCGGATCTAAAGAGGCGGCGCAATTGTCCAAGGGCGCGCGGTTTCAGCTCTATCTCGCGCTGCGTGTCGCGGGCTATCACGAACTCGCCAAGACCCGGGCGCCAGCGCCTTTCATCGCTGACGACATCATGGAGACATTCGATCATTTTCGCGCCGAAGAGGCGCTACGCCTGTTCGTTGACATGGGCCGCGTCGGCCAGGTCATCTTTTTCACTCACCATCAGCACCTAGCCGAGCTGGCCAAGGCGGTGTGCCCGGAGGCGAGAGTGCACGAACTGGCGGCGTGACGGCGCCACTGCTTCCGGCAGAATTCTTCATCGCCTGATCGACTTCAGAGGAAACAACGAATTGGGTGACGACAGAGACGCGCGATCCGGTCATCCGCAAAGCCCATGGGCGCCCAGGTATTCTCTTGACGAGCCGGGCGGCTTGGTCTGGCGCCACTCTGACTGAGCCCGTGGAACGCTCTCGCGCAATTTGAGTTATGGACGATCAGCGCCGTGAGAAAGGAGCGCGCCGTGCCAAAACACCAGCAAAAAGACCGATGGTCGGCGGATGTGACCGCACATTCTGACGCGCTCGATCTCGAACCGAAGGTGTTCGAAAAGAAAAGCGCCGGACAAATTGCCAAGTCGCTGAAGCGCTCAGCCGATTCGAGCAACCGACGGAAATCGAGCGCGTTCCGGTCGGCGATGTCGATGTTGACCTTTTACATGAATTGAGCCGGCCGAAACCTTTCCGCCGAACGGAAGCACACCCTCGAAGAGGCCAAACAAAAACTGCGCGCCTTGTTCGGACGCGAGCCGTGAAGCCTCTTTTGGCGCACGACGGGTTCCGCCAAGCTCGGAGTGCGCCCCGCGCGGACCCCGGAAGAAGGAGGATCATGTGACGGCCAAGCGAGTTCCTCCACCCGGCTCAGAGCCCTCAACAAGCCTGCCGCACGACCATGATCGCGAAGGCGGACAGCCATACGCGAAGGAAGTCGAAGACTATAAGGGGGGCGTGGCCTCGCCGCCCGAAGAGGAGCGCCGGCGAGAAGCCAATCCTAAAGCCACAAAAACGCCAGCGAAGAAATAACACTCGGCGCCGCTGCCTGTGGAAAAGATACACGATGAGGTTGCGCGCATCGCGAAGAGCCGACCTGGTCGTTGGCCAAACCGATCGTAAGCGGCAGGCCGCCCGAGCGTGATGGTGGATGGCGGCGAGGCCAAAACACCGCTGTCGTGAAACTGTCGTCTCCCTGTCGCAATAGACATATCGAGCGAGCCTACAGAAGGGCCGTCGCGCGCCATCGCCGCGGCCCGAACTCGATCCCTGCTAGCGCTTGAGAGGCGTACAATGAGACTGACTAATTTCATTCGCATCGTTGCGTTCGCCGTCGGCGCCGCGACGGTAACACTTGCGCACGCTGCCGATATTTCCGGAGCTGGAGCGACGTTTCCTTTTCCGATCTATGCCAAATGGGCTGATTCTTACAAGAAAGACACCGGAAACGGGCTGAACTATCAGTCGATTGGATCGGGTGCCGGCATCAAGCAAATCAAGGCGAGAACCGTGACCTTCGGCGCGACCGACGCGCCGCTGGAGCCGAAGGAACTCGAGAAGGCTGGCCTTGCGCAATGGCCGATGGTGATGGGCGGCATCGTCGCTGTCGTCAATCTCCCCGGCGTGAAGCCGGGCGACATCGTCATCGACGGCCCGACCCTGGCGCAGATCTATCTCGGCAAGATCACCAAGTGGAACGATCCGGCGCTCAAAGCGCTCAATCCGAAGCTCAATCTGCCCGATCTGGCGATTGTGCCCATTCATCGCGCCGACGGCTCGGGAACCACCTTCAACTTCACCTACTATCTTGGCGAGGTCTCGCCGGATTGGAAGTCCCAGGTCGGCGTCGCGACGACGGTCGATTGGCCGGGCGGCATCGGCGCCAAGGGCAATGACGGCGTCGCCAACAACGTCGCCACGACGCAGGGCGCGATCGGTTATGTCGAGTTCGCCTACGCCGAGCAGAACACGCTGACCTTCGCCAGCATGGCCAACAAGGCGGGCAAGGTGGTCGCCCCGACGATGGAAGCCTTCCAGGCCGCGGCCGCCAACGCCGATTGGGACCACGCGCCTGGCTTCTACCTCATTCTGGCCAATCAGCCGGGCGACAAGTCGTGGCCGATGACAGCCGCCACGTTCATTCTCTTGCCCAAGGACCCGCCGAATAAAGCCGCGGCGAAAGACGCAATCGACTTCTTCAAGTGGGCTTATGCGAAGGGCGACAAGATGGCCGAGGACCTCGACTACATCCCTATGCCTGACAGCGTCGTGGCGCTGGTCCAGAAGATGTGGGCGACTGACATCAAGCAATAAGCGCAATCGACTGGCGGTGGGGACGCGTCCGGGAAGGCGCGCTCCCCGCCCCGCGCTTTCAGAGCAAGGCTGAAGACCCGCGATGACCGCAACCGTACTGCAAGGCCCGAGCGCCACTCACAGTTCGCCGATGGACCGTTCTCGCGCGCTCGGTCGGCTCAAGTTCCTGGACAACAGCTTCCGCCTGTTGACGCTCGGCGCGGCGGTTTTGGTTTTGGTGCTCCTCCTTGGCGTTCTGGTGTCGTTGTTCGTCGGCGCCTGGCCGGCGTTCCGCGAATTCGGCGTCGGCTTCCTGTTCTCGGACGCCTGGAGTCCACCGAAAGAACAATTCGGCGCTGCGACTGCGATTTATGGCACGCTTGTCACATCATTGATCGCGATGCTGATCGCGGTCCCGGTCGGACTCGGCATTGCGGTTTTCTTGACGGAACTCTGCTGGCTGCCCCTGCGCCGACCCATCGGGATCGCGATTGAGCTCCTCGCCGGAATTCCGTCCATCATCTACGGCATCTGGGGCGTCTATTATTTCCGGCCGGCGATGCAGGGCTATATCCAGCCGTTCCTCATCCATACGCTCGGCAACGTCCCCATCATGGGCTTTCTTTTTCAGGGCCCTCCATTCGGCTATGGCGTGCTGACTGCGGGACTCGTGCTCGCGCTGATGATCCTGCCCTTTATCACCGCGGTATCACGAGACGTGTTCGAGACGGTCCCGACGGTGCTCAAGGAGGCCGCCTATGGCATTGGATCCACCACCTTCGAGGTGGTCGGCAACATTGTCATTCCGTACACGCGGGTCGGCGTGATTGGCGGCGTGATGCTGGCTCTCGGCCGCGCGCTCGGCGAGACGATGGCGGTGACTTTCGTCATCGGCAACGCCACCAAGATTCAGTCCTCGATTCTTGCCCAGGGCACGACCATCTCGGCGATGATCGCAAATCAGTTCGCCGACGCCGATCCGGGACTGTTCACCTCATCGCTGCTGGCGCTCGGCTTCATACTGTTCGTCATAACGTTCCTGGTTCTGGCGACCGCGCGCTGGATGTTGTCCCGCATGCAGTTGAAGGCTTAAGGTCAATGATCGCGGCTTCCTATTCCAGGCGCAAGACACGCAACGGCGTCTGGACACTTCTCGCCTACGCGGCGACGGCCTTGGGCCTGAGCATGCTCGCGATCATTCTGGGTACGCTGGTGTGGAACGGCGTTGGCGGGTTGTCGCTCGACGTTTTCACCAAAAATACCGCGCCGCCTGGGGTCGTTGGCGGTCTCCTCAACTCGATCGTTGGCAGCCTGATCATGACGGGGATTGGTTTGGCCCTCGGCGCGCCGATTGGCATCCTTGCAGGCACGTATCTGGCCGAATATGGCGCAAACTCGCGGCTCGCCCCGGTCGTGCGCTTCATCAACGACATTTTGTTGAGCGCGCCCTCGATTATCGTTGGCCTATTCGTCTACCAGCTGTTGGTGGCGCCGGTCGGGCATTTCTCCGCCCTCGCGGGCGCTGTCGCGCTCGCAGTGCTCGGCGCGCCGATCATGGTACGCACGACTGAAGACATGCTGAACCTCGTGCCGAACACGCTGCGCGAGGCGGCGTCGGCGCTCGGCATGCCGCGTTCGCTCGTCATACGACACGTCGCTTACCGGGCGGTCATGTCCGGCTTGGTCACCGGCGTGCTGCTCGCGATCGCGCGCATGACCGGCGAGACCGCGCCCCTCATCTTCACCTCGCTCGGCAATTCGCTGTTTACCGCCGATCCTCGCGGGCCAATGTCCGCGCTGCCGCTCATCATCTACGAATTCGCTCGCAGCCCCTACGCCGAACAACAGAAGCTCGCCTGGACGGGCGCGCTTATCCTTACGTTTGCGGTGTTGGGGATGAGCATATTGGCGCGGGTATTTTCGGCGTCGGTTCGGCAGAAGTAGGGTGCGAGGGGCGTTGAGCATGAGCAGTCACGTGCAGGCCTCGATGCCGATTCTCGCCCCGCCGGCGGACAAGGCGAAGGTGCAGGTGCGCAATCTCAATTTCTATTATGGCCAGGCGCAGGCGCTGAAGAGCGTGAACTTGAACCTGCTGGCGGGTCAGGTGACGGCGTTCATCGGCCCATCGGGGTGCGGCAAGTCGACGCTGCTACGGGTTTTGAACCGCATGTACGACCTTTATCCAGGCCAACGGGCGGAGGGCGAGGTGATGCTCGATGGCGAGAACATCCTGTCGCCCGACCTCGACCTCAATCTTTTGCGCTCGCGGGTCGGCATGGTGTTCCAGAAGCCGACGCCGTTTCCGATGACGATCTATGACAACATCGCCTTTGGCATCCGCCTTTATGAGCGGCTGCCGAAGTCGGAAATGGATGCGCGGGTCGAGCAGGCTTTGAGCCGGGCGGCGTTGTGGAACGAAGTCAAGGACAAGCTGAACGCGAGCGGGCTCAGCCTGTCGGGGGGCCAGCAGCAGCGCCTGTGCATTGCCCGCACGGTGGCGATCAGCCCGGAAGTGATCCTGTTCGATGAGCCAGCGTCGGCGCTCGATCCGATCTCGACCGCCAAGATCGAGGAACTGATCGACGAATTGTCCGGCGACTACACGATCGCGATCGTCACCCACAACATGCAGCAGGCCGCGCGCTGCTCGCGCTACACCGCCTTCATGTATCTGGGCGAGATGGTCGAGTTCGATGAGACGACCAAGGTGTTCACCTCGCCGCGCGACAGGCGCACGCAGGATTACGTCACTGGCCGGTTCGGCTGAGAAAGGTTTAAGCGCGTGGCGGATCAGCACACCGTTAGGGCCTACGACAAGGACCTCGACCTGCTCGAGCGACGGATCGCCGAGATGGGCGGCCTGGCCGAGAAGATGGTGATCGATGCGGTGGATGCGCTGAGCTCCGGCGACGCCGCGCTTGCCCATCAGGTGGTGGAGACCGATCCCCGCCTCGATGCGCTTCAGCGCGAGATCGAGGAGCAGGCGACGCTGACGATCGCGCGCCGGCAGCCGGTGGCGAATGATCTGCGCGAGATCATCGGCGCCATTCGGGTCGCGGGCGATCTCGAGCGGGTCGGGGATCTGGCCAAGAACATCGCCAAGCGCGCGCTCAAGATCGGCGTCGAATCCCGCGTGCCGCGAGCGATCGTCGGCATCAAGCACATGAACGACTTCGCGACCGAACTGATGAAGGACGTGCTCGACGCCTATGCGCAACGCGACGTCGAGCGGGCGCTCGACGTCTGGGAGCGGGACGTCGATCTCGATGCCTTGGAAGACTTGGTGTTCCGCGATCTCCTGACGCACATGATGGAGGATCCGCGCAACATCACGTTCTGCGCCCATCTTCTGTTCTGCTCGAAGAACATCGAGCGGATCGGCGATCACGCCACCAACATCGCCGAGACCGTGGTCTATCTGGTGACCGGTTCGACGCTGCCGACGGCGCGGCCGCACGGACGGCAAGGAACGGACATCGGGGCGAGCATCGGGACGGACATCGAAGCCGACGCGACAGGAGCGGTCAAGTGAACCAGGCGCGCAAGGACATGCGTCCAGGCGCGGCGTCCACGCCGCGCATTCTGATCGTCGAGGACGAATCGGATCTGTCTTTGCTGCTCGGCTACAACCTCGAGGCGGAAGGCTATGTGGTCGAGAACGTCGAGCGCGGCGACGAGGCCGAGCTCAGGCTGGCGGAGAATGCGCCCGACCTCGTGATCCTCGACTGGATGCTGCCCGGCGTCTCGGGCCTCGAAATCTGCCGACGCTTGCGGGCGCGCGAATTGACCCGCACGCTTCCGGTTATCATGGTCACCGCGCGGGGCGAGGAAGCCGAGCGGGTGCGGGGCCTGTCGGTCGGCGCGGACGATTATGTGGTGAAGCCCTTTTCGGTGCCCGAACTCATGGCGCGGGTGCGCGCGCTTTTGCGCCGCAGCCGGCCCGAGCGGATCGCGGAGCGTCTTTATGCCGGCGATCTCGATCTCGACCGGGAGACGCGGCGGGTGAAGCGGGGCGCGCGCGACATTCACCTGGGTCCGACCGAGTTCAGGCTGCTGGAATATCTACTGGAAAAGCCGGGCCGGGTGTTCTCGCGCGCGCAACTCCTGGACGGGGTGTGGGGCCAGGCGGCCGAGATCGACGAGCGCACCGTCGACGTCCACGTCGGGCGCCTGCGCAAGGCCCTCTCCCGTGGCCGCGAACGCGACCCCATCCGAACCGTCCGCGGAACCGGATACGCCTTCGACGAAACATTCGGAAAAACGTGAGATAGCGCGTCCGGGACGGCTCCAGAGCCGGTCCTTTCCCGCGAATAGCAGCGCGCATCCGGTCGATGCTAAGATTGCACGCGCGTGCGGCGATCGTTCATGAAGCTCACGAAAGGGTGACATCCGCGGGGATCGCTTGTCGCGTGTCCTTATGAAAAGAGCGTAAGGCTGTTCGCCACTCTCATAACAAAATAATCAGAGACGCCAAGCGACCAATCAAAGCGGAGAAGCATCATGAACGCCGCAACCCGACGCGATCTTCTGGCCGGCGCAGCTGTCGGCGCAAGCGCGCTTCTCGGCGCAACCGCCGTCAGGGCAACCGACCAGGTTCCCGAGCCGAGCCGGGCGCCTGGTGTCGGCGGCTCCGATCCCGTCCCTGGCGACGTGGCCCGGGAAGCTCAGAATCCGGATCTCCTCAATCCGCCGGCAACCGATTCGGGAACGCTGCCCAATCTGCGGTTTTCCTTCGCCGATGCGCATGTGCGGCAGTCGAGCGGCGGCTGGACACGGCAGGTCACCGCGCGGGAGCTTGGCGTTTCGAAGGCGATCGCCGGGGTGAACATGCGGCTGAACGCGGGCGGAATCCGCGAGCTTCACTGGCATAAGCAGGCGGAATGGGCCTACATGCTCTCCGGAACGGCCCGCATCACGGCGATCGACCCGCAGGGCCGCAACTTTGTCGACGACGTCGGCGTCGGCGATCTCTGGTATTTTGCCGGCGGCATTCCCCATTCGATTCAGGGCCTCGGTCCCGATGGCTGCGAATTCCTCCTCGTCTTCGACGATGGCGATTTCGACGAGGACGATACGTTCCTGCTCAGCGATTGGTTCAAGCACGTTCCTTCAGAAGTTCTTGGCAAGAATTTTGGTGTGCCGCCGACGCTGTTCGGACATACGCCCGACCCGCGTGAGCTCTACATCTTCAAAGCGTCGGTCCCGGGTCCACTCGGTCCCGACAAGCTCATGGGCGCTGAACCGGTTCCGCAAACTTTCAGCCATCGCATGCTCGCGCAGGAGCCGATCAAGACGAAGAGCGGGACGGTGCGGATAACCGATTCGAGCGTGTTCCCCGCCTCTAAGAACATCGCGGCCGCCCTTGTCGAGGTTGAGCCCGGCGGCCTGCGTGAGCTGCACTGGCATCCCAACACCGACGAATGGCAATATTACATCAGCGGTGAGGCGCGCATGGGGGTGTTCGCTTCTGCCGGCCAGGCGCGGACGTTCGATTTCCGCGGCGGCGACGTTGGCTATGTCCCGTTCGCCATGGGTCACTATATCGAAAACACCGGCTCCACGCCCTTGCGCTTTCTGGAGATCTTCAAGAGCAGCTACTATGCCGACGTCTCCCTCAATCAGTGGCTGGCGTTGACTCCGCCCGACCTCGTCAAAGTGCATCTCGACCTGAACCAAGAGTTCATGGACGCGCTGAGAAAGACCAAGGCGCCGGTCGTGCCGGCGTGATAACGCGCTCCCGACCGAAAGCAAACGGCGCCGCGAGAGGCCGCAAGGTGCGAGATATTCCGGCCGATATAGTGAGCTGAGCTGTCTTCACAGGCCAGACCATTCTCGCTAGGCTTGTAAGCGCCGGAGCAATAATCCCTCACTGAAGCGGCCGGATTTTCCGGTAGCGCCGGAGCAAAAGTCCGGCAGCAGATATCCCTTTGCATTGGGTGGGCAGAGGGTGGGGGATGAAGGGCGTGGAGCTTTATGGGCGCGTTCGCTACGCGGTTCAGATCGAGGGGTTGAGCCATCGCGCGGCGGCGCGCCGGTTTGGCATCGACCCTCGCACGGTCGCCAAGATGATGAAGTTCACCGCGCCGCCGGGTTACGTACGCACAAAGCCGCCGGCCAGGCCGAAGCTTGATCCGCTCATCCCGGTGATCGACCGGGTTCTCTTCGACGACAAGTCGCGCCCGAGGAAACAGCAACATACGGCGAAGCGGATCTTCGAGCGTCTCCGGGACGAGTACGGATTCACGGGCGGCCTCACGATTGTGAAGGATTACGTCGCGGGCTGGCGTCAGCGGGCTCAAGAGATGTTTGTGCCGTTGGAGCATCCGCCGGGACATGCCCAGGTCGACTTTGGCGAAGCCATCGGCGTCATCGGCGGCGTGGAGCGCAAGATCCACTTCTTTGCTTTTGACCTGCCGCACTCGGACGCCTGCTTCGTGGTCGGCTATCCCGCCGAGACGACGGAAGCCTTCTGCGACGGCCACGTTCGGGCGTTCAGCTTCTTTGGCGGCGTTCCGCAGTCCATCCTTTATGACAACACCAAGATCGCCGTGGCTCGCATTCTTGGCGACGGGAAGCGGCAGCGGACGCGCGGCTTCGCCGAGCTGCAATCACACTACCTATTCCGGGATCGTTTTGGCCGGCCTGGCAAGGGCAACGACAAGGGTAAAGTCGAGGGGCTGGTCGGTTACGCGCGACGGAACTTCCTCGTTCCGCTTCCGGTCTTCGAGAGCTTCGAAGCGTTGAACGCCTATCTTGTCGAATGCTGCCGTCGTCGGATGGCGGACCGCTTGCGCGGCCATAACGAGACGATCGCCCAGAGATTGGAGCGCGATCTTGCCGCGTTCCAGAGGCCCCTGCCGCCGCCCTACGACGCCTGCGAGAAGGTCGCGACACGAGTCTCTTCGCTGTCACTGGTTCGCTACCGGCTCAACGACTACTCGGTCCCGACGACGTACGGTCATCGCGACGTGCTTGTTCGCGGCTATGTCGATGACGTGGTGATCTCATGCGGCGCGGAAGTGATTGCGCGTCATCCCCGTTCCTACGAGCGCCACGACTTCATATTCGATCCGCTGCACTATCTGGCGTTGATCGAACAGAAGATCAACGCGCTCGACCAGGCGGCGCCGCTGGCCGGCTGGCGGTTGCCGGAAGAGTTCATGACCCTCCGGCGTCTTCTGGAAGCCCGGATGGGCAAGCAGGGCAAGCGCGAGTTCGTGCAGGTTCTGCGGTTGATGGAAGTGTTCCCTCTCGACGACGTCGCCGCCGCGGCCCGCGACGCCATCGCGCGCGGAGCAATCGGCTTCGACGCCGTGAAGCACCTGATCCTGTGTCACATCGAACGGCGCCCGCCGCGCCTCGACATGACGGTCTATCCCTATCTGCCGCGGGCGCAGGTCACGATGACGTCGGCTAGCACCTACATGAGCTTGCTGACGGGGGCGTCGTCATGACCGATACGCCGCAACTTCTGCTCGGTCATCACCTGAAGGCGCTCAAGCTGCCTACGTTCTTGCGCGAGTATGAGAAGCTTGCTCGGCAATGCGCCGCCGAGGGTCTCGACCATGTCCGCTTTCTCCTGCGCCTCGTCGAACTGGAGCTAATCGATCGAGAACGACGCATGGTGGAGCGTCGGATCAAGGAAGCGCGGTTCCCGGCGGTCAAGAGCCTCGACAGCTTCGACTTCGCGGCGATTCCTTCGCTAAACAAAACCCTCGTCCTGGAACTCGCCCGTTCCGAGTACGCGACCCGTCGCGAAAACGTTATCGCAGTCGGCAACAGCGGAACCGGCAAGACGCACATCGCTCTCGGGATCGGTCTCGCCGCCTGCCAGAAAGGGCTATCGGTCGGGTTCTATACAGCCGCGGCTCTTGTTCATGAACTGCTGGAGGCTCGCGATGAGAAGCGGTTGCTTCGTCTGCAGCGGCAGGTCGCCGGATACAAGCTCCTGATCATCGACGAGCTTGGATATGTCCCTCTCTCCCAGACCGGGGCCGAGCTGCTGTTCGAAATATTCAGCCAGCGCTATGAGCGCGGTTCAACCATCGTCACATCGAACCTGCCATTCGACGAATGGACCAGCGTGTTCGGGTCCGAGCGTCTGACCGGCGCGCTGCTCGATCGCCTCACTCATCACGTCCATATCCTGGAAATGAACGGCGACAGCTACAGGCTCAACCAGAGCAAGCGCCGCTCACGTCGCCAAAACGTCGACGAGCCCAAGGACGATCCGACCCCAACCTGACGCGCACCAAACAAGCCCATGCTCGAGGGCATTCTCGTCGGCATCATTGATGCATCTTTGCTCCGGAAAGCGATGCAATCTTGCTCCGGCGTTGACAGCATCTCGGCAGCGGCATCGACGACCCCGCGTTTTATAACTTTGTGAGGGCCGTCTCGCGCGCGAAGTTCTTATTCGGACACGATGTCCAGACCTTTCTCGAAGAGAGACGGAAAGACCTCGGTCGCGCCTACCGACGAAACGTCGAGCCACAGCCGGTTCCCGAAGACCGAAGTGCAGCAGTCCAAGCAGAGCGCCTCGCCCGCGCGGACCGGTTAAGCGATTTTCCCAAGGACTTCGACGAATTGGTCGCGCCCTATATGAACCACCACCAGAAGGCGCTCAGGCAGTCTTTGGTTAAGTGGCTCGCTCCGCAATCATCACGAGGTGGGCGGCAGCTTCACGGCCCCCAGCGCGCACGCTAGGAACGCGAAGGCCGCAGCAGCCGCGCTCCATAGGGCTGCGATCTTGTTCCTCCTCCGCTCTCCTGCGCCCACTTGATCAGCGGTTCTATGTCCACAGCGACAGCGTTCGTGTAATTTTTGCCGACTAACGCCTTAGGGGGCTCCAACCAGGGACGCCCGATACCAGAAGATTGCCGCGAGGGCGCTCGATATGGCGGTGAGGATGTTCGACGCGATGGACAGGATGTGGACCACGGGACCTTACTTCGTCCGGCTTCCAAACAGCCGCGACAGCTGCTCTACGTGGGCAATTCTTTCGGGATTAACGAGTTTTTCCACCCATTCCGTAAGCGCCTCTCCGCCGTGTTCCCTGAGGTCGCGGACGACGTCGTCGATTGCCTCCCGAAACAAGATTTTGTCACCATCGTTCTGATAGGAGATCTCACTGAGGGCGGCGGCGGCACCGCTAAGATAGATCGCGGCATGGTCGGCAAGGTCGGCAGGCGAGGCGTCGTTGCCACGCGAACTACGAACCTTGAGAACCCATCGGTCCATGAGGTTGGTGAGCTTTTTCGTTGTCCCTGGCGTCAGCGTGAATATTGGCATGGGTCAGCCTCTTCTGCGATGCTAGGGCTCTCGCGCGCGCGGTTGATCCCGGAGACCATCGCCCTACTCCTTCTGTCGGCCAAGCGAACGTCAAGCCCTCATCGGTGCGTGGGACTACACGTCCACCCTCGGTATCCTCTCCATAGCCATCGCCATGGCCTTCACGGTCACGTCCCCGTAGCTGTCCCCCGCAGTCCGCGCAGCGTGCCCCTGAATGGCGTCGAGGATGCGTGAAGGGACACCGGCCTCCATCCCGACTGTCTTGAAGCGGTGACGGAAGCCGTGCATCGGGGCTACGTTGGGGTCCTTGACGATGGTCCGAGAGAACTCCGCAAGCCGGTTCTTTAGGCCCTGTAGCGGCCCCAGAACGTCCCCTGACTTGCCGGGCTTGAGGAACAAGTGACCCGGCTGGGCAGTCTCAACAAAGGCAGGGAAGCCAAGCTCGATGAGGTGGCTGTGGAGGACCACGGTCCTGGCTTCGTTGGTCTTGATCGTACCAGCCTCGGGCGTCAGGCAGATCACCCAATGCTCGCCATCTTGGGTCACGTCCTGTCGGCGCAATTGAGCCAACTCCCCGACACGCGCCCCGGTGTAGGCAGCGAGCCACGGGACCCACCGGCGAGCCGCCTCCGTCCTTCCCTCCCCAGTCAGCTTCGAGGCAGCCGAGAGGATCGCTGTTGCCTCCCCCACGGTCAGTCCCTTCCCCCGGAGCTTCTGTGGCTTGCCGAGCTTGATGGTGATGCCGGTGACAGGGTTGCTGGTGAGCTTCCTGTTGGACACGGCCCAGCCGAACAGGGTCTTGAGCCCCGAGAGGTCGCTGTCCTTCACGGTCTTGGCTGAGATGGGCTTGCCAGTGCGAGGGTTGATGCTGGCCAGCCGGTGGTCCTTGAACCTCACGATGTCCTCAGGGGTCACCCGCTTGGCGTCATCGTGGCCCAGGAAGGCGACGAGTCCCGCCACCGTGTTCCTGTAGCTCTCATGCGTCGTGGGCTTGCGGCCCGTGGCCTTGGCCTCCTTCCACCAGCCGTCGAGGATGCCCGTCAGTTTCACAACGGCGGCGTCAGAGGGCAAAACGGATTGATCCACCGTAGGACGCTCAGTGGGGTGTAGCAGGACTGCCTCCACAGCCTGTAGGAGACTCGCTCGCTGGCCTTGGCTCAGCGGGGTCTGGAGATGCCCCTCGATCCACGAAGCTAGCCCACGGCGCTCTATGACTCGCGAGACAGCCTTCAGGGTGGCTGGGGTCCTCTCAGGCTCCCAGTCGTAGGGTGGCTCCCGTTCGTCCGTGTAGCCCGCTGCCCTCAAGTCCACTTCAGATAGGTCCTCGGCCAACTGAGCGCGCTCCTCCGCGTCCATCCGGGACACGAACTCACGGGCGCGGGCGTCGGGGGTGGGTCCTCGCTGGAGAATTGCCCACTCGCGGGCAACTACAGCCGCCACTTCAGTAAACCTGCGGGCTGCCGCCTTGGGGTCTTTCGTCCCAAGCGAGCGGCGGACCTCAGCCTTGCCCACGAGCTTCCTGAGCGGCTCGGGAACTATCCGTCGAAAATAATAGACGCCGGTCTCAGGTTTCTTGAACGGGCGCGGCGTTTGCAATACCATGGTCCCCTGGACCTCTCACATGGACCTGTGAGCGCCCTGACAAGCCTTGTATCGCGGGGATCAGCGGGAAATCAAGCCATTGGTGCCCAGGAAAGGACTCGAACCTTCACGGCTTGCACCGCTGGTACCTGAAACCAGTGCGTCTACCAATTCCGCCACCTGGGCATCGGCCGCTTCTTAAGAGGGCCGGCGGGCGGCTGTCAACGGCGCCGGACCTGCCGAGTCGCGCGTCGTCCGAACCGCGATGGGATCGGAGACTGGATCGCGGATAACGCCAACCCTCCGCGCCCACCTGCAGGTTCCTTTGCGGAGACGCCTGCGATCTCACCGTCAAATAGTCGAACGATCCGGGATGTGATGGCGCTTGCAGTAACCCTTGTAGATGTGATGCACGATCCGTGAACCGTATACCGAACGAAACTCACTCAGGATAGCGTCGAGGTTTGTCTGATCTGCAGTGTAGATGGAGTGGAGCATGCGGCGGAATCCATAGTCGAAAGTGTGTTTCAGCGTGGACGAGCCACGCAGTAAGTTGTCGGACTCCTCCCATTGTTCGGCAAGAAACAGCCTGTCGAATTCGCCAACGGTCCTGGAAAGCTGGTTGATTTCGACGTCTCTAAGTGTAAGGGGAGAAGGAGTCAGGATTTCTTGTATTTTTGTAAAGTCATTATGGTTGCTCGTTATGTCGATAACCTGTTCAGGTTGGAACATCGTCGACTTTCCTGTCGGCTCCAAGAGCACAGGGACAATGACAATCCGGCCGCTGTTGCTGAGTCTCACCGCATGTTGGTACTCATCAAATATCCAGGTTGTTTTGTGCCTGCGCGCGATGAGCATGTCTGTTGATAGCTCCGTAAGCAGCAAAACGTAGAATTGGCAGTGTTGGAGAGACGTGATGAATTCAGGAATCTGGAAGTATGCGTCGGCGTCCGCGTCGAGATTCTCAAGGTCCAGGAATACGCGGTAGCCCAACCCCCGAAAGTGCTCCGCCAAGCTTATGACAAAGTCGTGGATGGGCTTCCCGTTCCACTTGTATCCAATGAAGACGCCAGGTGGGTATCCCCACCATAGCGAGTTCTCCCCCTTGCGGATCGCCGCTCGCCCAAGCATCGCCAAACGAACGGGAAGGGAGCCTTCCTTCCACGCGATGCGCTTCACCGTCTCCGAGTTGGCTCCATCGAGCTCACTCATCAAGTCTTGTATGGTTTTCATTCAGCGTCTCCGTTCATTTCAGAGGGCCGATCTAACGCCGGCGCCTCGGAGAGTCAGGGCCGACGCGGTGGCGTAAGCATCGCAACGCCACAGAAGCCTTCGCGCCTTGGTCCGCCAAAATCCGATCTACGCCGCACGGCAACCAACAGCGCCGCGAAAAGCTTGCGCCGTCTTGTTGGCCGACCACGACAGGATGCGCGCTTATCCTTGGTCAACGCTTGCCATCGATACGGCTTGGCGCATCGTGTCGCAATGACGCAGCCGTTCTTGTCGCAATTCAGATCGGGCGGGCGGCTGTCAACGGCGCGAGCCGCCAAGGGCCGGCCGATGACAAGCGCCTCGCCGTGGCGCTACAGTCCTCAAGACAGCGTGAGCCGCGCCGTCGTGGCGCCGTTGGAGGATGCCCCTGTGACCAGCCTCGCGCCCCTTTCGCTCCACGTGCCCGAGCCGTCGGTACGCCCCGGCGGCAGCCCGGATTTCAGCCACGTCGGCATTGCGGAAGCGGGCGAGGTTCCCCGTCCGCCGATCGACGTCAGCCCGTCTGACATCCGCGATTTCGCCTATACGATGATCCGCGCGCTTGACGATAACGGCGAGGCGGTCGGGGAGTGGGCGGGGTCGCTCAACGCCGACGAGCTGCGCAAGGGTCTGCGCGACATGATGCTGACCCGCGCCTTCGACGCGCGCATGCTCTTGTCGCAGCGCCAGGGCAAGACATCGTTCTACATCACCTGTCTCGGCGAGGAGGCGATCGCGACCGCACATCGCAAGGCTCTCGCGGAGGGCGACATGTGCTTTCCGACCTATCGCCAGCAGGGCCTGCTCATCACCCTGGGCTGGCCGATCGTCGACATGATGTGCGAGATCTTCTCCAACGAGAAAGATCATCTCAACGGCCGTCAGCTCCCCGGGCTCTATTCGTTCAAGAAGGCCGGGTTTTTCAGCGTCTCCGGCAACCTTGGCACGCAATATCCGCAGGCGGTGGGTTGGGCGATGGCGTCGGCTATTTCGGGTGATACACGCATCGCTTCAGGCTGGATCGGCGAAGGATCGACTGCGGAAAGCGATTTCCATGCGGCGCTCGTATTCGCGTCCGTCTATCGGCCGCCGGTCATTCTCAACGTCGTCAACAATCAGTGGGCGATCTCGTCCTATCAGGGCATCGCGGGGGGTGAGAGCGCCAGATTCGCCGCCCGCGCCCACGGCTTCGGCATTCCCTCCCTGCGCGTCGATGGCAACGACTATCTTGCGGTTCATGCAGCCTCACTGTGGGCGGCCGAGCGGGCGCGCGCCAATCTGGGCCCGACACTCATCGAATGGCTAACCTACCGTGCTGGCGCGCACTCGACCTCGGATGATCCGTCGAAATATCGCCCCAAGGATGAAGGGTCCGCCTGGCCGTTGGGCGATCCGGTCGAGCGGCTGAAGGTCCACCTCATCCGGATCGGCGCCTGGAGCGAGGAGCGACACCGGCAGATGCAGGCGGAGGTCGACGCCGAGATCCTGGACGCCGCCAAAGAAGCCGAAAGTCACGGCACGCTGCACGATGGGCCGAAGCCGAGCGCGGCGACGATGTTCGAGCAGGTCTATAAGGAGATGCCGCGCCATTTGCGCGAGCAGCGCCAGCAGCTCGGAGTTTAGCACCATGCCGCGCATGTCGATGGTCGAGGCGATCCGCGACGCGATGGATTGCAAGATGGCCGAGGACAAGAGCGTGGTCGTGTTCGGCGAGGACGTCGGCTATTTCGGCGGCGTGTTTCGCTGCACCGACGGGCTGCAGCGCAAATACGGCAAGTCGCGCTGCTTCGACGCGCCGATCAACGAATCCGGCATCATCGGCGTGGCGATCGGCATGGGCGCCTATGGGCTGCGAGCAGTCGCCGAGATTCAGTTCGCCGATTATGTCTATCCGGGCTACGACCAGATCGTGTCGGAGGCGGCGCGGCTGCGCTACCGCTCCGGCGGCGAATTCTCGGCCCCGATTGTGATCCGCATGCCGTGCGGGGGAGGCATTTACGGCGGCCAGACGCATAGCCAAAGCCCCGAGGCGTTGTTCACTCATGTCTCCGGCCTCAAGACCGTCATCCCGTCCAATCCTTACGACGCCAAGGGCCTCCTGATCGCCTCGATCGAGGACGACGATCCTGTCATCTTTCTCGAGCCGAAACGGCTCTACAACGGCCCATTTGCCGGCCACCCGGAGCAGCCGACCGTGCCTTGGGCCAAGCACCCCTTAAGTGACGCGCCAGCGGGGCGTTACGTCGTACCGCTCGGCAACGCGGCGGTGAGACGCGAGGGGAAGGGGGTCACCGTGCTGTGCTATGGCACGATGGTCCATGTCTCGGAGGCGGCAGCCGAAGAGACTGGAGTTGACGCGGAGATCATCGACCTGCGTTCGCTGCTGCCCCTCGACATCGACGCCATCGAGGCTTCGGTGAACAAGACCGGCCGCTGCGTCATCGTGCATGAGGCGACGCTGACCTCGGGCTTTGGCGCCGAGCTCGCTGCGCAAGTGACGGAGCGCTGCTTCTATGCGTTGGAGGCGCCGGTCCAGCGCATCGCCGGCTGGGATACTCCCTATCCGCACGCCGAGGAATGGGACTATTTCCCCGGCCCCGCGCGTGTCGGCCGTGCGCTCCTCAAGGCGATGGAGGCCTGACGATGGGCGTGCGCTCGATCAAGATGCCCGACGTCGGCGAGGGTGTGGCGGAAGCCGAGATCGTCGAGTGGGCGGTCAAGGTCGGCGATCTCGTCAGGGAGGATCAGGTCGTCGCCGCCGTCATGACCGACAAGGCGACGGTCGAAATCCCGACCCCGGTGGCAGGCAGCGTGCTCACGCTTGGCGGCGTGGTCGGGGATGTGCTGGCTGTCGGCGCCGAGCTCATTCGCATCGACGCGCCTGGCCTGCCGGATTCGGCCGTCCCCGCGGCCCGGAAATCGACCCCGCAGAAGCCGGAGTCCGCGCCAACGCCGACCGTTCAATCCGAGGTGGCCGAGCCAACGCCCCGCGCAGCAGCCGAGTTGCCTCCGCCTGAACCACAGAAGGCCGCGCCGCGCCAACTTGAGGCGCACACGGGCGCGCCGCGCCCGCTTGGCGAGAAGCTGCTCGCGGCGCCTGCTGTGCGCCTCAAGGCGCGCGAGGCCGGCGTCGACCTCAGATTCGTGCACGGGTCGGGGCCTGCGGGACGCATCACTCACCCGGATCTCGACGCCTATATTGCCCGCCCGCCGGAGCCGTCGAAATCGGCAGGCCGAGCGCCCAATAAAGCGGTCGAGACGATCAAGGTCGTCGGCATGCGCCGGCGCATCGCCGAGAACATGGCCGAGTTGGCGCGCCGGGTCGCGCACTTCTCCTATGTCGAAGAGGTCGACGTCACGGCGCTCGAAGAGTTGCGCGCGTCACTCAACGCCCGCGCCACCGAGGAGCGGCCGAAGCTGACCCTGCTGCCCTTCCTTATCCTCGGGATCGTCAAGGCGGCCGTCGAGTTCCCGCAAATCAACGCGCATTACGACGACGAAAACGACGTCATCACCCGCTATGGCGCCGTTCATGTGGGCGTGGCGACGCAAACGCCGAACGGCCTCATGGTTCCGGTCGTCCGCCACGCCGAGACCCTCGGCTTGCACGAATGCGCGCGCGAAATGCGGCGGGTAAGCGAGGCGGCGCGCCATGGAGGCGCAGCGCGCGATGAGCTGTCAGGCTCGACGATCACGCTGACCTCGCTCGGCGCGCTCGGCGGCATTGTCTCGACGCCGATCATCAATCGTCCGGAAGTGGCAATCGTCGGCGTCAACAAGCTCGTGGTCAGGCCCATCTGGCGCGACGGCGGCTTCGCGCCGCGAAAAGTCATGAACCTGTCGTCGTCGTTCGATCATCGGGTGGTCGACGGCTACGACGCCGCGACCTTCATCCAGCGCCTGCGGACGCTGATCGAGGCCCCGGCCACGCTGTTCATCGAGGAGTGAGGGTTGGAAAGTGTCATACCCGCGGAAGCGGGTATCCAGCGCCGCCTGCGCCGGAGCTCTCTCCGGAAGATGTGCCTGGACCCCCGCGTTCGCGGGGGTGACAACGCGCGGACTCGCAAGGCGGCGGAGACGAAATGAACGAGCTTCGCTGCAAGGTTCTCGTCATCGGCGGCGGCCCGGGCGGCTATGTCGCGGCGATCCGGTCGGGCCAGCTCGGGCTCGACACGATCCTCGTCGAAGCGGGCCGGCTCGGCGGAACGTGCCTCAACGTCGGCTGCATTCCGTCGAAAGCGCTGATCCACGCCGCCGGCGCCGCGCATGGCTTGCGCGAGCCCCGCGCGCTCGCCGCCATCGGGCTCTCGATTGGCCCGCCGAAACTCGATTTCGCTCGCACGATCGCCTGGAAGGATTCTATTGTCGCTAAGCTCACCAACGGCGTCGGCGGGCTCCTGAAGAAAGCGAAGGTGCGCACGCTCCTCGGGACGGGGACGATCGTTGACGGCAAGACAGCGACTGTCAGCGCCGACACCGGAGAGACGCGCGTCGTCGCCGAGCATATCGTCCTCGCGACCGGCTCGGAGCCGGTGGAATTGCCCACGCTCAAGTTCGGCGGCGACGTCTTGTCTTCGACCGATGCGTTGGCGTTGATCGAAGTTCCGCAATCGCTCGCGGTGGTCGGCGCGGGCTATATCGGGATGGAGCTTGGAATCGCTTTCGCCAAGCTCGGCGCCAAGGTGACGATCGTCGAAGCGCTACCCAAGATCCTACCACTCTACGACCCTGAGCTGACGCAGCCGGTCGTGCGGCGTCTCACCGATCTTGGCGTCGAAACGCTGGTTGGCGCGGGGGCGTTGGGCTTCGCCAACGGGGCGCTCAAGGTCGCGGCGGCGGATGGCAAGGAGCGCGAAATCGCCGCCGATAAGGTGCTGGTCGCGGTCGGCCGGCGCGCTCGCACGAGCGGCTTCGGCCTCGAGACGCTTGATCTGACGATGAGCGGCGCCTTCGTGCGGATCGACGAGACCTGCGCCACTTCGATGCGCAACGTCTGGGCGATCGGCGATGTTACCGGCGAGCCGATGCTCGCCCATCGCGCGATGGCGCAAGGCGAGATGGTCGCCGAGATCATCGCCGGCAAGAAGCGCGCCTTCGATCCTGTCGCCGTTCCGGCGATTTGCTTCACCGACCCCGAGATCGTCGCCGTCGGGCTTTCGCCCGACGCCGCCAAGGCCGCTCATGGTGAAGTCCGCGTCGGCCACTTTCCATTCCGCGCCAACGGCCGCGCGATGACGCTGCAGGACGATGAAGGGTTCGTGCGCGTCATCGCTCGCGCTGACAATCATGTGGTGCTCGGAATTCAGGCTGTCGGCGCCGGCGTCTCGGAGCTCTCGGCCGCCTTTTCGCTGGCCCTGGAGATGGGCGCGCGCCTCGAAGACATCGCGCTCACCATCCACGCCCACCCGACGCTGAGCGAAGCCTTCCACGAGTTGGCGCTCGTGGCGCTGGGACATCCGCTGCATATTTGACGGCCCATGTCTGGTTGACACCCGTCCGGCCAGTGCTAAACCCCGCTCCGACTCTGAAGGAGCACCAGATGGCGTCGCAACCGATTTTCTGCGTGGGGTGCTGGCAGAATATGAAGATGCCCATCGCTTTGCGAACCCTTGCCGCAGTGCCGTTCCGGGCTGTCGGCATCCGCCAAAGCCGGATGAACCCCAACGTCTGCACGATCTGTGAGACGATGTTCGAGCGGGTCATGAAGGCGCGGCAGGTCGAGCTCGACGCGACCATCCTGTTCGCCGATCTCAGGGGCTACACAAGCCTCTCGCAGTCCCAGTCGAGCGGCGCGATCGCCAAGCTTCTCGACGCCTTCTACGACGTTTGCGGCGAAGCAATCTGGGAGCACGACGGCATCATCAACAAGACGATGGGCGACGCGGTCCTGGCTATCTTCAATTTTCCGATCAAGCATCAGGACCATGCCGCACACGCGGTCGCGGCTGCGCGGAAAATCCAGGAGCTTTGGCGCGCGCGACGAGAAGAGCTTTCGCACGTCTTCGGCGCCGAGGCCGCGACGATCGGCGTCGGCATCGGCCTCGACACCGGCCGTGTCAATTTCGGCGAGTTCGGCCGCACGCACCACGACCTGACCGCGATCGGCACGGTGGTGAACGTCGCCTCACGCGCCCAAAGCGCGGCGGCGGCTGACCAAATTCTCATGACCGCTGCCGTGCGCGAAAAGGCCGCCGCCCTGCTGCCCGAGAGCGCGGGGCGGGACTACCAATTGAAAGGCATCGATGCGCCCGCCAAGCTCTGGGCGGCGTGAGGGGGGTCGTGTCGACGCGGGCTGGCGCCTTTAGTGGAGCGGCGGGCCCACGAACTCGACGCCATGCTTTGCAGCGACCTGCGCCAAGGCCTCCTGTTCCTTTGGCGATGGAGGGCCTCCGGGTTCGGGGAGGCCGTCGATCTTTGTCGCACGGCCGAGTTCGCGCACGAGACCAACGAAACCCTCGCCGCGCGTGATCGTGAGAAACCGCACGCCGTCGGCGGAGGTCGCCAGATAGGAATGGGGCTCGCCCTTGGGAACGAGGAGACAGTCCCCAATTTGCGCCTCAATGTTGCGCCCGCTTAGGTGAATCCGCGCCTCGCCGGCGAGTAGGACGAAGACCTCGTCCTGATCGTGGTGCACGTGAAGGGGCGGCGAGTCGCCCATCGGCGCATGGTGCTCCATCACGCACGTGTGGTCCTTACCGAGCTCTGGGGGCACGCGAACGATGACCAGGGTGTTGATAAACCACAATCGCTCCAAACCATCGGCGCTCATGGATCTGCTCCAACTGCGGTATCTTCGTCCGTGCTTACGGGCGCGCTACAGGTTCCGCAAGCTGACGATCCGCCGGACTTTCCACTTTGCCGCGCTTTCGCTATCCATCATTGCGAGAAGCGAAGTGGCGATGCAAACCAGCGATCGTCCGGGAGCAGCCGTTCTGGATTGCTTTACGTCGTTAGCAATGATGGTCGAGAGAAACCCATGACCTACGCCAACATCGTCGTCGAAACGCATGGAGCCGTCGGCCTCATCAGGCTCAACCGGCCGCAAGCGCTTAATGCCCTTTCGGCGGCTCTGATCGAGGACCTCAACGTCGCGCTCGAAGCCTTTGAGGCCGACCCGGCGATTGGGGCGATCGTACTGACCGGCTCGGAGAAGGCGTTCGCCGCCGGCGCCGACATCAAGGAAATGCAGGACAAGACGTTCGCCGAGGCTTTCGTTGGCGACTTCATCTCCCGCTGGGAGAATGTGGCGAAGGCGCGCAAGCCGATCATCGCCGCGGTTGCTGGCTTTGCGCTCGGCGGGGGATGCGAGATCGCGATGATGTGCGATTTCATTCTCGCCGCCGACACCGCCAAGTTCGGTCAGCCCGAGATCAAGCTTGGCGTGATCCCGGGCGCCGGGGGAACGCAGCGCCTGACGCGCGGGGTCGGCAAATCGAAGGCGATGGAGATGATCCTGACCGGGCGCATGATGGACGCGGCCGAGGCCGAGCGCTCGGGCCTCGTCTCGCGCATCGTGCCCGCCGCGTCGCTGCTCGAGGAGGCCCTCAAGGTCGCCGCGTCAATCGCCGCCCTGTCACGGCCGGCGATCTTCGCCGCCAAAGAGGCCGTCAACCGCGCCCAGGAGACGACGCTCGCGGAAGGAATTCGGTTCGAGCGCCGCATCTTCCACTCGCTGTTTGCGACCGAAGACCAGAAGGAAGGCATGCGCGCCTTCGCCGAGAAGCGGCCGGCGGCGTTCAAGCATCGGTAGGACGCGCTGACGAAGCCCAAGGCGTGATTGTGAGCGAACCGCTGCGGAATAATCCATAAGCGGCCCGCGCTCTGCGGTCGCTATTTCCACCCGAATATAACATAGATTATCGGTTGAACCCGGGACGAATGCTTCCGTTTTGAGCGCGGAACTAAACTGGGTTCTAACCCACTGAAAACGTTAAGGCACGGAACTAAAATTACCGCTAGAGCCCTGAAGCTGCCTGGCGCGCCTCGTTCCGAACCGCGCTTCCGACGCCAGCGGCTGTTGCGCCAAATTGCGGGGCGCAACGGCTTTACGCTTACGCGGCGGTCCAGCCGCCGTCGATCGACATGTTCGCGCCGGTGATCGAGGCGCCTGCGTCAGAGCAAAGAAAGACGGCCATCGCCGCGACGTGGTCGACGTCCACGAATTGCTTGGTCGGCTGGGCGGCCAGCATCACGTCGTTGATCACCTGCTCGCGTGTCATGTTGCGCGCCTTCATCGTGTCGGGAATTTGCCGCTCGACCAGCGGCGTCGAGACATAGCCTGGCGAAATGCAATTTGCCGTGATTCCAGTAGTCGCGAGCTCGAGCGCAACCGTCTTCGTCAATCCAACGAGGCCGTGCTTGGCCGCGACATAGGCGCCCTTGAACGGCGAGGCGACCAGCGAATGCGCCGAGGCGGTGCTGATGATGCGTCCCCATTTTTGCGCCTTCATACCCGGAATCGCGGCTCGCATCGCATGAAAAGGCGCGGAGAGATTGATGGCGATGATGGCGTCCCACTTGTCGATCGGAAAGTGTTCGACCGGCGAAACATGCTGGATGCCGGCGTTGTTGACGAGGATGTCGACCGAACCCATCTTGGCTTTAGCGTACGCGACGAGCGCCTCGATTTCGGCGCCGTTGACCATGTCGGCCCGGTGGTAGAAAGCCCTGACGCCGAACTCCTGCTCGATTGCGACCCGCTCCGCCTCGATGGCCGCATGGTCGCCGAAACCGTTGATGACGACGTCGGCCCCTTCCTTGGCGAGGGCGCGGGCGATCGCCAGGCCAATGCCGCTTGTCGAGCCGGTGACAAGGGCGTGGCGTTTGGCGAGCGACATCTTCGGTTCTCCTTAAGGAACAGCGGTAACCTGTCCGCGATTGAGGACATATTGCATTGCGATGGAACTTTCGAGGATTTATTGCAGCGCAACAGCTACGGATGACAAATTCGCGCCGAGAGCTTAGAAGCCTGCGGGGATGACTTCGGTCGGAGCGCGACCGGAAAGGGTTCACGATGAGCTTTGCGATGTCGGAAACGCCCTGCGGGCCGCTCTCCCGCCACGCGACCGTCGGGGTCCGGATCGGCGATGGCGACGGGGCCGTGATGGTTGGCGGCGGCGCGCCGATCGTCGTGCAGTCGATGACCAACACCGACACCGCTGACATTGAAGCGACGACGCGCCAGGTCGCGGCGCTTGCTCGGGCCGGCTCGGAGTTGGTGCGTATCACGGTCGACCGCGACGAGTCCGCCGCGGCCGTGCCCCACATCCGCGACCGCTTGCGCGCGAGAGGGATCACGGCGCCGCTGATCGGCGACTTCCACTATATCGGCCACAAGCTGCTGGCCGAACATCCAGCCTGCGCCGAAGCGCTCGACAAATATCGCATCAATCCCGGCAACGTCGGCTTCAAGAACAAGCGCGACCTGCAGTTCGGCAAGATCGTCGAGATCGCGATCCGCAACGGCAAGACGGTGCGCATTGGCGCCAATTGGGGTTCGCTCGATCAGGATCTCCTGACGACGCTCATGGACGAAAACGCGGCGAGCGCGAAGCCGCTCGAGGCCGGCGCGGTCACACGCGAGGCGATGGTCCGGTCGGCGCTGTTGTCGGCGGGGCGGGCGGAGGAGATCGGGCTTTCCCGCGAGCGCATCATCCTCTCCGCAAAAGTCTCGTCGGTGCAGGATCTCATCACCGTCTATCGCATGCTTGGGCAACGATCCGATTACGCGCTGCATCTGGGCCTAACCGAAGCCGGCATGGGCTCGAAGGGCATCGTCGCCTCGTCCGCTGCGCTCGGCATATTGCTGCAGCAGGGGCTCGGCGACACGATCCGCATTTCGCTCACCCCGGAGCCTGGCGGCGACCGGACGCAGGAGGTCAAGGTCGCGCAGGAACTGCTGCAGACCATGGGCTTCCGCAGTTTTGCGCCGCAGGTCGCGGCCTGTCCCGGCTGCGGGCGCACGACCTCGACCGTGTTCCAGGAGCTGGCGCGCGACATCGAGACCTATCTCGCCACGTCCATGCCGGAATGGCGTGCGGTCTATCCCGGCGTCGAACGGCTGAACGTCGCGGTGATGGGCTGCATCGTCAATGGCCCCGGCGAGAGCAAGCATGCCAATATCGGCATCTCGCTGCCGGGAACCGGCGAAGCGCCGGCCGCGCCGGTGTTCGTCGACGGGGTCAAGACCGTCACCCTTCGCGGGCCGCGTATCGCCGAGGACTTCAAGGCGCTGGTCAACGACTATATCGAGAAACGCTACGGGGCGAACCGGCAGGCGGCGGAATAGGGGGCAAGAGCTGTGAGTTCGACCGCCTCTGCCACCCTTCAACCGGGAAACCGCGGCGCAGAAGGCGCGCATGGCGGAGGACGCCTGGAACACCCGCGATCCGGCGCGCGTCGCGCTCGCCTATACGGAAAACAGCCGGTGGCGAAACCGGGCGGAGTTCCTTCAAGGGCGCCCTGCGATCGAGGCGTTCCTCACCCGCAAATGGAATCGCGAGCTCGACTATCGGCTGATCAAGGAACTCTGGGCCTTTCATGAGAACCGGATCGCGGTCCGCTTCGCCTACGAGTGGCGTGACGATTTCGGGAAGCTGGTTTCGCGCTTACGGCAATGAGAACTGGGAGTTCGACGAGGACGGTCTGATGCGGGTCCGCCTCGCGAGTATCAACGATCTGCCGATCAAGGATGAGGACCGTCTTTATCACTGGCCGCTCGGCCGTCGTCCGGACGATCATCCGGGCTTGAGCGATCTCGGGCTCTGAGGCGCAAGCGCGCGCTCTTCACATTCGCTTTGACATCGCCCACATTGAGGCGACGAGGCCATATGTACGAACCCCCGCTCCATAGAAACGAAGATCTGCCGGCGCTGCATACGCTGATCCGGGAGCGCGTGTTCGGGCTCCTGATCAGCAACGGCGCCGAGGGCCTGGTCGCCAATTCGGTTCCGTTCGTTCTCGATGCGGCCGCTTCGAAGCTCGGCACGCTAAAGGTCCATCTCGCCCGCGCGAACCCGCAATGGCGCGATCTTGAAGCCTCGCTGGATGCGCTCATCGTGTTCCAGGGCCACGACCACTACATCACCCCGTCCTGGTATGAGACCAAGCGGGAGACCGGCAAAGTCGTGCCGACCTGGAACTACACCATGGTCCAGGCGAAGGGCCGGGCCAAGCTGATGGACGACGCGTGGCTTGCCCAGCAGATCCAGGACCTGACCCGGGCGCTCGAAGAGCGGCGCGAAGCGCCCTGGGCGGTCAGCGACGCGCCGGCCGATTTCATCGCCATGCAGCGCCGGGCGATCGTCGGAATCGAGATCGAAATCCTCGACATAAGGGGAAAGTGGAAAACGAGCCAGAACCGCAACGCCGCTGACCGCGCCGGCGTCGTCGCCGGGCTTGATGCGCTGGGCGACGACGACGCGCATGCGATGGCGGACGTGGTGCGCAAGACGGGGCGCGATTGAGGCGCCGCGCGAATGATACGGCCAGCTGGGCGTCGTGCAGGGGAAACGTGACCGGCGTCACGACGGCGCCGCTGACGTTGGGTTATAGCTGAGCTGCTGTCGCTGTGTTCGCAGACGCCAGCTCCAAGGCCGGCCCACGCCAACCACCGCAAGCCATGCAGAAGCGGTTCCACCTAACCGCCGAACGGTCGGCCGTTATAGCTCATTACTGGCAGGAGCCGGCGCGCGGCTAGACCAAGCGCTGCCGCGGGCGCTCCAGGCTGCACCGACCGCCAGGCCATCAAGGATTTGAACGTGAAAACCATGTCGTAGTCGAAGGCGACCGTTCCCGCGTCGGCAGGTTCCGTGCCCGGGCGGCTTTGGAACCAATGTGTCCAACGAGGCGAGCCGTGTTTGGTCTCGCCGGTCGAGCCCGGCGGCCACATGATCAGATAGTCCGAGTTGACAAAGCCGGTCGGGCCGAACTGCTGAGGGTCGCTCGATGTCGGCAGCAGGAAAGACTTCAGCGGCCATTCGGCGACGCTGTGACAACTCATGCACGACGACGACGGCAGGTTCGGGGTGACTGCCGGAACCGGGCCGTCAACAACGGCGTCGTTGAGCGCCCCGTCATTCGGACCTGAAAGGCGTCCCTGCCAGCCAAGCGTCATTTTCGCGTAGGCGGGCGCAGCGGGATTGATCCAATTCTCCATCAGCTTTGGATTTGGCGAAGTGGCTTCCGGATCGTTGCCCCACATGGCGCCGAGCGGGACCATCTTGTCCCAGAAATCGGTTCCAGGAGCGTCCTTGTCGTAGACGAGCGTAGAAAACACCCAGCCGGTTTTCGGGGCTGACTTCGTGTCTTTCACGATGATGTCGAATTGGAAGAAAGACGTCGGATCAAGTTCTGGCGGCGCGGTCGGCGCGCGGTTCTTGGTGGCGTTGGTCGAAATGTAGGCGGTCCATTGGCGCGCGCCCTGCATCACCGGCCAAACGTCGGCGTTCGCCGTGCTGAACGCGGCCTTGACCACCACCGAGTCTTCGGCGAACTGCGGGGCGCCAGCCTCGATCTTCGGCGTTGTCGCGGTCGCACCCCAGACGTTGTAAAGCGCGTTCGCGGCGCGCTTGTCGTAGAATGTCAACACGTAGGTCGTAAACGGCTTGGTCAGCCCCGAGCCGTTGAACAACTCGGCCGCAAACGGCGAACTGCCGACATACATGCCGTGGGTCGCTTCACGAAGGTACCCGGTCCATGGTTCATTGTACCAGCCCAGAGCCGCAGGGTCCCACTTCGGCGAGTTGTCGAGCAGCAGGCGCATGTCTTGCGACACGTACTCCTTGAGCGCTGCGACATAGGCGCTAGCATTCTCCACCGTGATTTGGCCATCGCCAATGGCATGGCGCCATGGCGGTTCGGGTGGCGGCGGCGCGAGCGTCGAGGGATAATCGTGGCTAAGCGCGAAGAGCGGATGTGAGTAGTTCGGGGGGGGTTGGCCATTGTTGCTGGCGAAGGGCGTGGGCGTCGGCGCGTTTGCTCCTAGGGCGGCAGCAAAAGGGGTGCTTGTTTGGGCTTGGGCCGAAGTACTCAGCAGCGCTAGAGCAAGGGCTCCCGCAAAAAGATTCCGCATGGCGATCCCCCCAATGATGAAGCGTTCTTCGCGTCTGCGACCTGCCTCTATCGATTGCTATTAACGTCGCAAAAAAGTAGCGGTCGTCAATCGACGAATGTGGGGAGGCGGCGTGCCGGCGCGTGCGCCTCGTTGTCAGGGAGGCACGTCTCGTAGGCAATGGGAGATTCCCTATCCGGAGGGCTAAGGCCAAGGAGCTTTTTGCTATGGACAGTGAACTTCTGGTGCAGGAGATACTAGAGCGTGTCCTCATTTGAGCCAAGCCAGGGCGCAGACCAAATGGAGGCCGGCGAGGTAATTGCGTGCGGTTTTTTCGTAGCGGGTCGCGATGCCTCGGAACTGTTTGATGAATTGAAAGAAACGCTCGATGAGATTGCGTTCGGCGTAGAGGGCGAAGTCGCAATCGCGAGCGACCTTGCGGTTCGACTTTGGCGGGATGACCGGCTTGATGGCGCGCACTTCGAGGCTCTCGATGAAGGCGCCGGCGTCGTAGCCCTTGTCGCCGAGGAGGGCTTCGGGCTTCACCTCAGCCGCGAGGGCTTCAGCCTGGGTGATGTCGTGGACTTGGCCGCCGGTGAGGCGAAGCGCCAACGGGTTGCCCAAGGCGTCGACAATCACATGGATCTTGGTGGTCAGGCCGCCGCGCGAGCGGCCTATGGCTTGATCGAGACCCCCTTTTTGAGTGCGCCCGCACTATGCTGATGCGCGCGAACGATGGTGGCGTCGATCATCGCGTATTCGTTGTCCGGATCGTCAGCCAACGTCTTGAAAAGACTCTCCCATACGCCGTTCTCCGCCCACCGCGAGAACCGCGTGTGAATGGTCTTCCAGTGGCCGAACCGCTCGGGCAGATCGCGCCACGGCGCACCCGACCGAAATTTCCAAATCACCGCCTCAACGAAAAGTCGATTGCCCAATTCGCTATTGCGTCCGACATGTCCCGGACGACCCGGCAGCAAATGTTCAATCCGCGCAAACTGGTCGTCGCGCAATCCGTAGCGCCGCACCGAAAGCCTCCCAAAAAGAAGGCTCCCTATGAATCACGCTTTACCCGATTCGCAAATCCCCTAATTGAGGACAGCCCCTAGATTTTTGGTTCGGCTCGCCAGATTCAGTGGAATTAGGAAGTCGACGTCAGGTTTGGTTCGATGCGACCCATGAGTTTGACCAAGAGATCAGACGGAGGTTTCTTGAAGCCAATCGGCTTGCCGCGAAGGGAGCGCTGGACGATCTGAAGCGGACGCAGAGGGGAAACTTGGCGCTAATTATATTATTGGATCAGTTTTCACGGAACATTTTTCGCGGGGCCGCGGAAGCATTCGCGACTGATGGTAAAGCTCGGCAGCTTGCGGAGCATCGCTCGAAAAGCGTTTTGACAAGAATGTCCTGACGGTCCATGGGCTTTTTTTCTACCTTCCTTTTGAGCATGCCGAAGACTTGGAATCGCAGGCGAAAAGTGTGAACTTGTTCGTCAATCTGGGCGATGCAACATCCCTCGATCATGCCATCTGCCATCGGGATCAAATCGTTCGGTTTGGCCGTTTCCCGGATAGGAACAAGGCCTTGGGGCGACCAAGCACGAAGGTCGAAGAGGAATTTCTAAAGACTCCGTTTTGCTGACTTTCGACTCTTAGATTCCATCCCATAGCGAGGTCGAAAACTGCGCCGCTCGGCTCTGCGGCCCGATCGCGATGTCCTTGCCTTGTTCGTCGGCTCGATCCCGAATACGTGGTCTCTCGCCGGCCTTGGTGTTGCCGGCGGTTGCCTGACGAATGAAGGCGTGATCCACTTCGCGCCATCCGTCGAAACTTCATCAGGAGGAATGCACATGACCGATGCGATCAAGCCGCTTTACACCGCTCACGGCACGGCGACCGGCGGTCGAAACGGGCACACGCAATCCGACGACGGAATGGTTAGCGTCAATCTGTCGGTGCCGAAGGAGATGGGCGGTCCCGGCAAACCGGACACCGCGACGCCTGAGCACCTGTTTGCCGCCGGCTATGCCGCGTGCTTCGGCGGCGCGCTCGACTACATCGCCAAGCAGCACAAGAAGGACGCCTCGAAGGCGACGGTGAAATGCGCCGTCAGCATCGGCCCGCGCGAGAAGGGCGGCTTCGGCCTCGCGGTCGTGCTCGACGTCACCGACACGAGCTTAGCCCAGGCGGAACTCCAGTCGCTCGCGGAAGAGGCGCACGAGAAGATCTGCCCCTACAGCCACGCGACGCGCGGCAACGTCGACGTGAAGGTCATCACGCACGGCACGTGATCAATCGCCGACGTGACGAGGATCACGAAAGCGTAAGAGCGCCTTCGTGATCCTAAAGTCGTTCCCTTAGCGAGATCTTCGTTCAGGCAGAGACGGCGCGCGTGCGGCCCTGACGGAAGCCGGCGTAGCCCAGGCCTGCGAAGCCCAGAAGCATTAACGCCCAGGTAGCCGGCTCGGGGGTTGCTCCGGTCGTCGACGCGATCACCAAGTTGCCGCTTCGGCTCGCAAACTGTGCGCTCGGATCCATGAAGCCCTGCGGAACTACGGATTCATTGTCGTTGCACGTGCCATTGTTGGAATTGACGCACCAATAGTGCTGCCCCAGGCCCATGCCGTCCTGAAAGACCAGGAAACCACTGTCGCTGCCGGAGAAGTTGAAAGAGACATTCGTGGCGTCAGCCGTGATGTCCGCGCCCTGGCCAAAGACCACGCCGTCCGGGTCGCTGCTGCTGATGGTCACCGTTGATCCCGGCCCGCTCAACACCAGATCCCATGCAGTGAAGTCGGAGGGGTTGATCAAACCCGTCGCGCCGTCCGTGGTGATCGTGCCGACGACCGAACCGCCGTCGATCGTGCGATTCACGTTATAGACGGTTGCATTAGCCACAGAGACCGAGGCAGCCAGCGCTACCATGGCGCAGCCGAGCAAAGCGGCGACAATCCTGGACTTTTGACTCATAGCGATATCCCCTTTTCGCTGGCGGGCGTTCCGCAAGTGGCCCTTATAATGTACTAATTCGTGACGGGCAAGCCCTATTGGCGCCCCTGCGACCTGAAGGTTGTGGCGCTTCGTGGCCCGCCCTCGCCTCGACCACAGAGCGGGCCCGTTGTCCTTGCGGCAGGCGGCTGGGCGTTTCGCCCGAGCGGGTTCACAGGGTGTGAGCCCAAATCCCAGAACGAAGCAGCGCTCAAGAATTTGCTAAGTCTGTCCCGTGATTTAGGTTGCGGTTAACGGATGGTCATTCGGTACGATTGCGACTTGCGGGCACCCGCCAAGCACGGGCCCACATGCGGATCATCGTTCGCCGGGCCAGGCCCGGACGAGAAAGGCTTGAGTTCAGATGATTGAGACCGCGCCGCCTCTCAGCGAGGGGACGCCGCTCGACCCCGGTTTGCGGGCCCTTTGCGGTATCGCGGCCTATTATCGTATCGGCGCCGATCCGGTGCAGCTCGCGCGCGAGCTGGCGCTGGGCGCCCGCGAGGCCAATGAGGGCGATCTCATCCGCGCCGCCAAGCTCCTCGGAATGAAAGCGCGCCTGGTCTTGAAGGTCACCGCCGAACGGCTCGCGACCTTGCCGGCTCCGGCGATCGTCCGCATGAGCAGCGGCGCGTTCATGGTGTTCGGGGGGCGCAATCCGTCGGGCCTCTACCGCCTGGTCGATCCGATCAGCCACGCCGCCCACGAGGCGCCGCTTGAAGACCTTGCGCGCGACATCGGCGGCCAGGCGCTTCTCGTCGCTCGGCAGATCGGCGGCGCCGGCGTCGATCCGCGCCAGTTCGGCATGCGCTGGTTCCTGCCGACCCTATGGCGCTACCGTCGCCCGCTCGGCCATGTGCTCGCGGCGTCTCTGTTCGTCCAGATTTTCGGCCTCACGACGCCGCTGTTCTTCCAGGTGGTCGTCGACAAGGTGCTGACGCATCGCGGTTACGAGACCTTGTTCGTGCTCGTCGGCGGCCTTGTCGCCATCGGCTTGTTCGACGTGGCGCTTCAGTACCTGCGCACTTATGCGCTGTCGCACACCACGAATTGAATCGACGTCGAGCTCGGCCAACGCCTGTTCGCGCATCTCCTCCGCCTGCCGATCGCCTATTTCGAGACCCGTTCGACCGGGCAAACGGTCGCCCGGGTGCGAGAGCTGGAGACGATCCGCAGTTTCCTCACCGGACAGGCGCTGTTTTCGGCGCTCGACCTCGTTTTCGCCTTCGTGTTCGTCGGCGTCCTGTTCGCCTATTCGTGGTCGCTGACTCTGATCGTCCTCGCCGGAATTCCGTTTTACGTCGTGATCGGCTTTTCCGTCCGGCCGCCGTTGCGCAATCTGGTCAAGGAGAAATTCAATCGCGGTGCGGCGAGCCAGCAGTTCCTGGTCGAGACGATCGTCGGCGTGAACACAGTGAAGAGCGCAGCAGTCGAGCCGATCATGCGCGCGCAATGGGAAGAGAAGCTCGCGGCTTACGTCAAGACGAGCTTCGCCGCCGCGATGCTGGGCTCGGGCGGGCAGCTCGCCATCCAGTACATCAGCAAGCTGACGACCGCGGCGCTGCTTCTGTTCGGCGCCAAGGCGGTGATCGACGGCGAGCTGACCGTCGGCGGCCTCGTCGCCTTCAACATGATCGCCGCGCAGGCGGTTCAGCCGATTCTGCGCCTGTCGCAGATCTGGCAGGATTTTCAGCAGGTGCAGATCTCGATCGACCGCCTGGGCGATATACTCAACGCTCCGCCCGAATTTTCGTCCGCCGCGCGCCTGCTGCCGCCGACGCCGCGCGGCGCGATCGAATTTCGTCGCGTCGGCTTCCGCTACCGTCCGGGTTCGCCTGAGGTCCTGAAAGACATTTCACTCACCATCCGCCCTGGCGAGACGATTGGGATTGTCGGGCCATCGGGCTCCGGCAAATCGACTCTGACCAAGCTTGTTCAGCGCCTTTACCTTCCGAACGAAGGACAGGTGCTGCTCGATGGCGCGGACCTGAACCATGTCGATCCGGCATGGCTGCGCAGCCACATCGGCGTCGTGCTGCAGGAGAACCTCCTGTTCAACCGCACCGTTCACGAGAACATCGCCTTCGCCAATCCGGCGATGCCCCGCGCGCGCGTTATCGAGATCGCCCGGCTCGCCGGCGCCGACGAGTTCATCGACAAGCTCCCCGAAGGTTACGACACGGTGATCGAGGAGCGCGGCGCCAACCTTTCCGGCGGACAAAGGCAGCGCATCGCTATCGCCCGTGCGCTGGCCACCAATCCACGCATTCTCATTTTCGACGAGGCGACGTCGTCGCTCGACTATGAGAGCGAACGCATCGTTCAGCGCAACATGCGCCGCATCGTCAAGGATCGGACCGTCATCATCATCGCCCATCGTCTGGCCGCGGTGCGCGGATGCGACCGCATCGTCGGCATGGCGGACGGCCGCATCGTCGAGGTCGGCTCGCATGCTGAACTCCTGCGGCGCCCCGGCGGTCTCTACGCCTATCTCTGGGGCCTTCAGAGCCAGCCGGCGGAGATCGCAGCGTGACCCTCATTCCCACCGCGAGCCCTGGCGACAAATCGCGTTCCGCCGCGAGGCCGCTCGCTTCACGCGCGCTCGTGCGGTTCAAGACGTCAGGAATGAACCTGAGCGACCGCGAGTTTCTCGCCCCTGCGCTCGAGATTCTCGAAACGCCGCCCTCTCCGGTCCATGTCGCCTTTCTGTGGATCATTTGCGCCTTCGTCGTCACTGCGCTGGGTTGGGCCTATTTCGGCCGCGTCGACATCGTCGCCGCCGCGCAAGGCAAGTTTCAGCCGATGGGACAGGTGAAGGTCGTCGAGCCCCTGGAAACGGGCAAGGTCGAGGCGATTAATGTCAGCAACGGCTCGCTCGTGCAGGCGGGCGACGTGCTGGTCGAGCTCGACCGTTCGGCGGCTCTGGCCGACGCGGAGGGCGCGCGCGCGGACCTCGCATCCGCGCGGGCGGAAATCCTGCGCCGCAAGACCGCGCTCCTTAGCGCGCGGTCGCATAATTTCGATCCCGTCCCGGCGATCGAGTGGCCAGAAAACGTGGCGCCGGCGTTGCGCGAACGCGAGAATCAGGTGCTCGCCGCCGATCTCGGACAACTGGCGGCGAACGTCGCCACATTCGATGCCGAGCGCGCGCAGAAGACCGCCGAAGGCGCCAAACTGGGTGAGACCATCGCGACGCAGAAGAACCTCGTCGCGACCCTGCAGGAGCGCGTCGCCATGCGCACCAAGCTCGTCGACATGAAGGCCGGCGCGCGGGCCGCGGTCATCGACGCCACCGAGACGCTGCAATATCAAATCACGCAGGAGGCGAAGCAGGAGCAGGATCTGGCTTCGCTCGCCGCGGGGCTTGGGGTCATCGCGCGCAATGCCGACAAGGCGGTCGAGGACTTCATCTCGGAGAACGCCCAGAAACTGGAGGATTCCGAGCGGCACGCGGAAGATATCGAGCAGCGCCTCGCCAAGGCTCAGGCTGAGCTCGATCATCTGACGCTGAGAGCTCCGACCGCGGGCCGCGTGCAATCGTCGATCATCACCAATGTCGGCCAGGTGGTCACGAGCGGCCAGGAGATCATGCGCGTTGTGCCCGAGGATTCGGGCCTCGAGATCCAGGCCTATGTGCGCAATCGCGACATCGGCTTTGTCAGAATTGGCCAGGAGGCGGTGGTCAAGATCGAGTCCTTCCCCTTCACCCGCTACGGCGCGATCAAAGCGCATGTCACGCGGATCGCCAAGGACGCCATTCCCGAGCCTGACGCGAATGCGATCGAGGGCGATCCGACGCGCGTCTCGAATGCTGCCGGTTTTGCCGGCGGAGAGCGCACGCAGAATCTGGTGTTCCCCGTCGTCTTGAAGCCCGACGCCGAAACGATCGCGGTGGATGGCCTGATCCAACCGCTTACTTCAGGCATGGCGGCGACGGTCGAGCTCAAGACCGGGGCGCGGCGGATGCTCGAATTTCTGTTCTCGCCGCTGGTCGAGGTCGCCTCGAAGGCGATGCGGGAGCGTTAACTCCTCTCTCCCTTGGGGAGAGGGGTTGGGAGCGAGGGCGGCGCCCGACCCGGCCTGACTTCCGCCCTTGTCATTCCCGACGGCTGCAGTGCGGCCGATCGGGAATCCGGCGCGCCGGCGGCTTGTCGGAATGACAATGAGGCGAAGCCAGACGAAGCGGTTTCGTACGCGACCTACTTGATCACCTGCCAGAAAATCCCCGCGACGCAGACGAAGCCCAAGGTGAACAGCACGGTCCTCAGGTAAGGGATGGCCGCCCAGTAAACGATCGCGTGCGCGAGTTCAGCCAGAAGAAGCTCATCGCCCAGAAGGCCGTCATCCCGTTCGCCTTTCCCGCGATCTGAGCAACGATCACGAGCGCGGCGAATGGAGCGAAACATTCGATCGCGTTGAGGTAGGCGCGGTGCGCCCGCTGGCCCCACAGGGGCACGGCACGGGGCGCGGGGTCGACATAGTTTTCCCCCGACAGGGGGCCATTCGTCATCACCTGGCAGGCGATGTACGGAATCCAGAGCGCCGCAGTCAGCATTGCGGTGCACGCAACGTACCAAAGATCGGTCGTCATGGTTTGCCTCCCGGTCGACGGCGTATTGGATTGATCGTGCGAGAACGCCATCAGCAGAGAGACGTTCGAGGGCAGGCGATTTCGACATCGGGGCGCTGGCCGGCATCCCCGCGTCGATCTCTCCCGCCGAGCGCTTGATTTTTGCGCGGGCCCGTCATCCATATGGCCGTGGCATTGGGCAATAGGGCGGGGTCGGATGAGCGCTGAAGGCTCTGCGGCTGCTTTTCGGGTAAGCGATCTGATCCGCCATGGGGCGGAGCCGCCGCCGCTCGCGCTACTCACGCGCTGGCGCTCGTATCCGTGGCTGATCGTCGGCGTGACCTGTATCGGCGGGTTCATGGGCCAGGTCGACGCGAGCATCGTGCAGCTCGCGTTGCCCACCCTCGGGCGCGTATTCGACGCTACCCTGGAGAGCGTGAGCTGGGTCGCACTCGGCTATCTGCTCGGCTACGCGTCGTTCCTGCCGATCTTCGGTCAGCTCTGCCAGATCTTCGGCCGAAAGCTGCTCTACATCATCGGCTTCGCACTGTTCACTGTGGCGAGCGCGCTCTGCGGCTTCGCGCCGGATCTCGTCACGCTGGTCGCCTTCCGCCTCTTGCAAGGCGTCGGCGGGGCGATGCTCGGCGCCAACAGCCTTTCGCTCGTGATCGCGGCGACGGACAAAAGCCGACGCGCGCGGGCGCTCGGCGTGTTTGCGGCCGCGCAAGCCGTCGGGGTCAGCGCCGGCCCGGTTGTCGGCGGCCTGCTGCTTGGGACATTAGGCTGGCCCTGGGTGTTCTGGATCAATGTTCCCTTCGGGCTGATTGCGGTCGTCGCCGGCTGGTTGGTGCTGCCAAAAACAGCGCAGCAAAACCCGAACCAGACGTTCGACTGGCGCGGCGCTCTCCTGCTCGCGCCAGCGTTGACCTTTGCCGTGCTCGTGCTCAATCAGGTTTCGGCCTGGGGACCGACTTCGCCAGCGCTGCTCAGCTCGGTCGGCGCCGCGATCGTGCTCATCTTTCTGTTTCTTAGGCAGGAACGCGGGTCGCGTTCGCCGCTGATCGATCTTGCGCTGCTTAAAGAGCCTGTGTTTCTCGCTGGCGCGCTTGGGTGCGCTTTGTCATACGCCATGCTTTACGGCATGTTCTTCCTCGCTTCCTTCGCGCTGGTTAGCGGCTACCAGGACAGTGCCACCGCTGCGGGACTTAAGCTCGCGATCATTCCGATCAGCATCGGAATCGTCGCGCCGTTGGCCGGTGGGCTCGCCGACTGGATGGGCACGCGCCTCTTGAGCGTCGCGGGGATGGCGATGTGCTTCGTCGCCTTGCTCGCGCTGACAGCGATCGTGATGGAACCCACCCCTAACCTCTGGATCGGCTTCTTCAGCCTCGTCGCCTTCGGGATAGGACTGGGCGTGTTCATTGCGCCAAACAACCACGCGACGATCAACGCGGCGCCGGCCAACCTCGCAGGCGTCGCCGGCGCGATGCTCAATCTGATGCGCATTCTCGGCACGGTCGCTGGCGTCGCCAGCGCGTCCGCAATGCTGTCCTGGCGGATCCAGGTCGCGCGGGGATCGACCGAGCGCAGGCTTGCGGCTTTCTCGCCCCATCATTTCATCGAGGCCGTGGCGGGAGGCCTAATCATGCTTGCGGTCTTCGCACTGATCGCCGGGGCCGTTTCGTTGATCCGCGAGCCCGCAGCCTGACGCGCAAAACTCGGCCTCACCGTCGCCCGCTCGCTTTGCTATAAGGCCTCCAACCTTGGAGGCCTCTCATGAAACTCGCTGATCCCTCGCTCCTCAAAAGTCAGTGCCTTGTCGACGGCAAGTGGGTGGGGGAGGGGACGCGTCCGATCGCCAATCCCGCGACTGGCGCGGTGCTCGCCAAGACGCCGCGCTTTGGCGAAGCCGAGACGATTGGCGCGATCGAGGCGGCGCAACGCGCCTTCGGCCCCTGGGCGAAGACATTGCCGAAAGAGCGCGCTCAGATCTTGCGCCGATGGTTCGACCTCATCATCGCCAACCGCGACGACATCGCGCTCATCATGACCAGCGAACAGGGTAAGCCGCTCGCGGAAGCGCGCGGCGAGGTGGACTACGCCGCCGCCTATATCGAATTTTTCGGCGAGGAGGCAAAGCGCATCTACGGCGAGATCAATCCGACCTTCCGCGCCGATTCCCGCATTGTTGTCATCAAGCAGCCAATCGGCGTGGTCGCGGCGATCACGCCGTGGAATTTTCCTGCGGCCATGATCACCCGCAAGGTGGCGCCGGCGATCGCGGTTGGATGCACCGTGGTGGCGAAGCCCGCCGGCGAGACGCCGCTGACCGCGCTTGCGCTTGGCGAACTTGCGCTCCGCGCCGGCCTGCCGCCAGGCGTCCTCAATTTTGTCACCGGCGAAGCGCGCGCCATAGGCAAGGCGATGACCGAGCACCCGGCCGTGCGGGTGGTCGGTTTCACCGGCTCGACCGAGGTCGGCAAGTTGCTGATGGCGCAGGCCGCCGGCACGGTGAAGAAGGTCGGGCTCGAGCTTGGCGGCAACGCGCCGTTCATTGTCTTCGACGACGCCCATCTCGACGCGGCGGTGGAAGGCGCGATCATCTCGAAATTCCGCAACATGGGCCAGACCTGCGTCTGCGCCAACCGCATTTACGCGCAGGAAGGAATCTACGATTCCTTTGTCGCCAAGCTCACGACCGCAGTGTCGAAGCTCAAGGTCGGCGACGGGACGCAGGCGGGCGTCATGCAGGGGCCGCTGATCAATGAGGCGGCGGTCACGAAGGTTGAGGAGCACGTCGCCGACGCCGTGAAGAAGGGCGCGAAAGTCGTTGTCGGCGGCAAGCGCCATGCGCTGGGACGCACATTCTACGAGCCGACGGTCATCTCCGGTGTCGATTTGTCGATGCTGGTCGCGACGGAAGAGACCTTCGGCCCGATCGCGCCGGTCTTCCGCTTCAAGGACGAAGCCGACGTGATCGCCCAAGCCAACGACACCCAGTTCGGCCTCGCGTCCTATTTCTACGCACGCGATCTCGGCCGTGTGTGGCGCGTCGCCGAGGCGCTCGAATATGGCATGGTCGGGATCAACACCGGCGCGATCTCGAGCGAGTTGGCGCCGTTCGGGGGCGTCAAGGAATCGGGCATCGGCCGCGAAGGCTCGCGCCACGGCGTCGAGGAGTTCGTCGAGCTTAAATACATGCTGATGGGTGGGCTCGATAGGTAAGGCTGTGGGGCAGCGAGGCGAGGCGTCGTTTCAACAAAACAATAACGTTCAAAATGCTCAGTCTCTCTAGAAGGGTCCAACTTTGGGCCCCCTAAGCGTCCTTCGAGAGGCCCCGTTTTGCGGGGTCCCTCAGGACGAGGTTCAGGGGACCGACTCGCTAAACGCGCTGCAACCCGTTGAAAGCCTCAAAACAGACTCGCTAACAGGCGTACGCGCTCTCACCCATTCGCCGCGCCGGCCGGCGCTTCCGCCTCGCGCACGATGTCCCGCAGCGCCACGAGCTTCGCCTCCAGCGCTTCGAGGTCTGGCTCGACCATGCGGCCCAGCGTGGAAGCGATCCAGCGGTGCTGGACGGCGATCGCCGTCTCCGCTTTCCGCCGGCCGGCGTCGGTGAGATAGATGGCGTGCTGGCGGCGGTCACTGGCCGTCGAGCGGCGCTCGACCAGGCCCGCTTCCGCCAACCGATCGATCAGGCCCGAGATGTTGCCCTTGGTGACGTAGAGCCTCGTGGCCAGTTCCTGCTGGCTCACGCCCTCGCGCTCGGTGAGCGTCGTCAGCACATCGCATTGGGGAATCGAAACGCCGATCTCGCGCAGGCGCTCGCTGACCGCGGCCTGCATGCGCGCCTCGAGGCGGACGAGACGAAACCAGACCCGTATTGAGCGGTCGGCGTTCTGCCGGTCAGGCATCGGGCTCCTGTTCGGTGTGGGGCGCAGCGGCGGCAGTTCCACTCTGGCGCATTGCAAAGCGGGGCACAGGGCGCCAGTGTAAGTTCCATGAACAATCCGCGCGCCGCAATCAAGCGCCGATAAGGCAGTCGGGAGAAAAACGCATGTTGGGACGGATGCAGGATTGGCCCCTGCTGATGCACAAGGTCATCGATTTCGCCGCCGTCCAGTTCCCTGAGCAACAGGTCGCGTCGCGGACGGTCGAAGGGCCGATGCATTACACCGACTACCGCGCAATCCGGCAGCGCGCGCTCAAGGTCTCCAAACGACTCGAGCGCGACGGGATCAAGCTCGGCGATCGCGTCGCGACGCTGGCCTGGAACGGCTATCGCCATCTCGAAACCTGGTATGGCATCGTCGGTGTCGGGGCGGTCTATCACACCGTCAATCCGCGCCTCTTCCCCGAGCAGATCGCCTGGATCATGAACGACGCTGAAGACCGGATCGTGTTCGTCGACCTGACCTTCGTGCCGCTGATGGAGGGGCTCGCCGACCGTTTGCCGACGATTGAGCGCTACATCGTTCTGACCGACGGCGCCCACATGCCGGCGACCAAACTCAAGAACGCCGTCGCCTACGAAGACTGGATCGGCGAGGTCGACGACGATTTCGCCTGGAACGAATTCGACGAGCGGACTGCGGCCGGGCTCTGCTACACCTCCGGCACGACCGGGAACCCGAAGGGCGTGCTGTATTCGCATCGCTCGAACCTCTTGCATTCGATGATGGCGAGCACGTCCGAAACCCTGATGCTGACTGCTTACGATTCCGTGTTGCCCGTGGTGCCGATGTTCCACGCCAATTCGTGGGGTCTCGCGCTCTCCTGCCCGATGCGCGGCGCGCGCATGGTGATGCCGGGCCCACGACTCGACGGAGCCTCGGTGTTCGATCTCCTCGAGACCGAAAGGGTGACAATGACCGCGGCCGTCCCGACGGTCTGGCTGGGCCTGCTGCACTATCTGCGCAAGGAGAATAAGCAGCTCACCACGCTCAAGTTCGTCGGCATCGGCGGTTCGGCGTGCCCGCCCGACATGATCCGCGCTTTCGAGGACGATTATGGCGTCACCGTGCGCCATGCTTGGGGCATGACGGAGATGAGCCCGGTCGGCTCGGCAGGCGCGCTCAAGCCGAGCGCAAACGCGCTCTCGCGCGAGCAGAGGCTCGCTATCCAGTCCAAGCAAGGGTGGGCGCCGTTTGGCGTCGAAATGAAGATCGTCGACGATGAAAACAAAGAGCTGCCGTGGGACGGCAAGCGCTTCGGCCGGCTGAAAGTTCGCGGATTCTCTGTCGTCGAGAACTACTTCAAGGACGACACGGAGATCCTCGACGAGCACGGGTTCTTCGACACCGGAGATGTCGCGACCATCGATTCCGATGGGTTCATGCAGATCACGGATCGCGCCAAGGACGTGATCAAGTCGGGCGGCGAATGGATCTCGACCATCGACATCGAGAACCTGGCTGTTGGTCATCCCGATGTCGCCGAGGCCGCCGTCATCGGCATCGCCCACCCGAAATGGGACGAACGGCCGCTGCTCGTCGTTGTGGCGAAGGAAGGGCATTTCCCCAAGAGCGCCGAAGTCCTCGATTTCCTCAAGCCACGCATCGCCAAATGGTGGATGCCTGACGATATGCAGGTGGTGAAGGAGATCCCTCACACCGCGACGGGCAAGATCAACAAGCTCAAGCTGCGCGAGACGTTCAAGGGGTACAAGCTGCCCACTGCTTAGCGGCCGCTCGGTCTCGAGGGCCGCCGCGAACCCTTCCACCAATACACGCGAGAGCGCCCATGCAAGATCTCTTTTCTCTCAAAGGGCGCACGGCCCTTGTTACAGGGGGATCGCGCGGCATCGGCGAGATGATCGCCGAAGGATTCGTTCGCGCGGGCGCAAAAGTCTACATCTCGGCGCGGAAAGGCTCAGCCTGCGAGGAGACGGCCAAGCGCCTCTCTGCTTTCGGCGAATGTAAGGCGATAGCCTCCGACGCGTCGGGGGCGGCTGGCGCCAGGGCGCTGGCCGACCTTTATCTGGCGAGGGAATCCCGGCTCGACGTTCTCGTCAACAACGCCGGCGCGGCCTGGGGTGAGCCGATCGAGGGCTTCCCCGAGAGCGGGTGGGACAAGGTTATGGATCTGAACGTCAAGGCCCCGTTCTTCCTGATCCAGGCGCTGCTCGCCGCCCTGCGCGGCGCGGCAAGTCGGAAGCGGCCCGCAAAGATCATCAACATTGCCTCGATCGACGGCATTTCCGTCAACATGCTGCCGACCTATTCTTACGCGGCGTCGAAAGCCGGGCTGATCCATTTGACCAAGCGGCTTGCGCTCGAACTGGCGCCGCAGAACATCGTCGTATCCGCGATTGCGCCGGGAGCCTTCGCTTCGAACATGAATAAGGTCGCGCGGGACCACAGCGAAGCGTTGAGCAAGAAAATCCCGGCCCGCCGCATCGGTTCACCCGAGGACATGGCGGGCGCCGCCGTCTTCCTTGCCTCGCGGGCGGGAGACTACGTGGTCGGGGATACTGTCGTCGTGGACGGCGGCGTCGCCTGGGCAAGGACGGACCTTGGATGACCCTCCCCGCCAGCCTGGCAGGGGGGCTGCCGCTTCAAAGACCGCAGGTAGCCGTTAGGCGGCCGATTTGGTCTTGCATCAGCGGTTTGGTTCCCTTATATGGCGGTCAACGAGATCTCATAGCTCTCCGAAAGGAGAGAGAAGTTGAGAGTGGGCCCCCGGCCGGGACCCGCTCTTTTTTATTGCCACAAGGTCGTATGGTCGAAGCCTCGCTTCCAACTGCTATGGCGCCCGTCGAAGGGCTCGACGAAGCGCGCCTGATTGGAGATTCTGCCCCGGGCGAGCGTGTCGGCCGCATCGCGACGCCCGTCCTACGGGACCTCGGCTACCGGCTTGTTCGGGTCAAGATTTCGTCGGCTGAGGGCGCGACGATTTAGATCATGGCGGAGCGTCCAGACGGGACGATGTCGATCGAGGATTGCGAAAACGTCAGCGTGGCGTTGTCGCCGGTCTTCGATGTCGAGGAGCCGATGGCTCAGGCCTATCGGCTGGAGGTTTCGTCGCCGGGCATTGATCGGCCGCTGGTGCGGGAATTGGACTTCGCCCGCGCCGCCGGCCACGAAGCGCGTCTGGAGATGGCGGCACTCGTCAATGGACGCAAGCGTTTTCGCGGACATATCGCCGCCGTCGTGCCAGGCCCCGATGGGCCGATGGCGCGAATGGCGCTGACCGCCGACGACGGGAGCAAGAGCGAGGTCGAATTGCCGATCCGCGCGATGGCCGAGGCGCGGCTCGTATTGACCGACGATCTCATCCGCGCCGCGCTCCGGCGCGAGAAAGCGGCGCTCAAGGACGCGAAGCGAGCCTCGCCCCGCGGGAACGGCCAAGAGACCACTCCGCGCGCCAAGCGTAAGACAAACGAACCCAAAGCCGCGGCCCGCGGCGCAGCTCCGAAGCTGCTCGGGCCTGACGAAGGAGAGAATCATGGCCGTTAGCGCCAACCGACTTGAACTGTTGCAGATTGTCGATGCGGTCGCGCGGGAGAAATCGATCGATCGAACGATCGTTCTGGCGTCGATGGAAGACGCGATGCAGAAGGCCGCGCGCTCGCGTTACGGCCAGGAGACCGAAGTCCGCGCGGAGATCAATCCGAAAACCGGCGAGATCCGGTTTTCCCGGCTTTTGCTCGTTGTCGACGAAGTCGAGAACGAGGCGACGCAGATGACGCTCACCGAGGCGCAGAAGAAGAATCCCTCGGCTCAGATCGGCGACTGGATCGCCGAATCGCTGCCCCCGTTCGACTACGGGCGCATTCCCGCTCAGGCTTCCAAGCAGGTGCTGGTGCAAAAGATCCGCGAGGCCGAGCGCGACAAGCAATATGACGTCTACAAGGATCGCATCGGCGATATCATCAACGGCGCCGTCAAGCGGGTCGAATACGGCAACGTCGTGGTCGATCTCGGCGGCTCCGGCGCGGGCGAAGCGGTCGTGCGCCGCGATGAATTGATCCCCCGCGAGATGTTCCGGCCCGGTGATCGCATCCGCGCCTACGTCTATGACGTCCGGCGCGAGGCCCGCGGCCCGCAGATTTTCCTGTCCCGCACTCATCCCCAATTCACCGCCCGGCTGTTCGCACAGGAAGTGCCGGAAATCTATGATGGCATCGTCGAGATAAAGTCGGTGGCGCGCGATCCGGGCTCGCGCGCCAAGATTGCGGTGGTGTCCAACGATTCCTCGATCGATCCGGTCGGCGCTTGCGTTGGCATGCGCGGCTCGCGCGTGCAGGCGGTGGTCAACGAACAGCAGGGCGAGAAGATCGACATCATTCCATGGTCTTCGGACGCCGCGACCTTCATCGTCAATGCGTTGCAGCCGGCTGAGGTCATGAAGGTGGTGCTCGACGAGGACTCGACCCGCATCGAGGTCGTCGTTCCCGATGATCAGCTGTCGCTGGCGATCGGCCGGCGCGGGCAGAACGTGCGCCTCGCCTCGCAACTGACCGGCTGGGATATCGACATTTTGACGGAGGCCGAGGAATCCGAGCGCCGGCAGAAGGAATTCACCGAGCGGACGCAGACCTTCATGGACGCTCTCGATGTCGACGAGACGGTCGCCCAGCTTCTGGCTTCGGAAGGTTTCCGCACGGTCGACGAAATCGCCTATGTCGATCCGCCCGAGCTGGCGTCGATCGAAGGCTTCGACGACGACACGGCGGCGGAAATCCAGGCGCGCGCGCAGGGGCACCTTGCCAAGATCGAAACCGAGTTTGACGACCAGCGCAAGGCGCTCGGAGTGTCCGACGATCTCAAGGAGATCGCCGGACTGACTACGCCAATGCTGGTCAAGCTCGGAGAGAACGGCGTCAAGACGCTTGAGGATCTCGCCGATTGCGCCAGCGACGACCTCGTCGGCTGGACGGACGGCGATGTGGCAAAGCCGGGCTTTCTAATCGGGTCCGACGTGTCACGGGCCCAGGCTGACTCCATGATCCTGGACGCGCGCGCGCGCGCGGGCTGGATCGAAGCGCCTACGCCGGAGGCGGAGCCAGAAGTGCAAGAGGCTGAAGGCGCGTAGCGCGTGGGATCGATCGATTGCGAACGGAAAGCGATCAAGCCGGGTCGGAACGGACCTGCATCGTTACGGGGACCAAGGGCGTTCCCGAGGCGATGCTGCGCTTTGCGCTCAGCCCAGACGGATTGGTCGTCCCGGATATCCGGCGCAAGCTGCCGGGACGGGGGGTATGGACGCAACTGAGCTTTGACACTGTGAGCCGTGCGGCCGCGAAGCAGGCGTTTTCGCGCGCCTTTCGCGCCAAGGTGGAGGCGCCTGCTGCGCTGGCCGAGACGGTCGGAGCCCTCCTCGCACGGGACGCGCTGCAGTCGCTGTCGATCGCCAACAAGGCCGGCCTCATCGTGGCCGGCGCGTTCAAGGTCGATTCGGCGATCGAGGCCGGTGCGGTCGCCGCGCTGATTCAGGCGAGCGACGGGGCGGCGGATGGAGCGGCGAAGCGAGTCCAGGCCCTGCGCGCGAAACTCGGCCCGGAAGCGAATGCGATTGTGCGCGTCGATCTCTTCAAGTCGGTCGAATTGGATTTGGCATTGGGGCGGGCAAATGTGATACATGCTGCTCTCAAATACGGGGCGGCGAGTTCGGCCTTTCTCGCAAGGGCGGATCGTCTACGCCGCTATCGCGGCGGCGAAGCGAACGCGGCGGCCGGGACGGAGCATGACGACGCGACGGCCCAGGAGGCCGGAACGTTTGGCAGGTCCATCAAATTGGCTGAGAAGCCAGGTGGTTAGGAAGTGGCATGAGTGAGACGGGTAATAGCGATAAGACAGTGACGGCGGCTCCGCCGAAGGCGACGTTGCACCTGAAGCAGCGTCCGGTTGAGCAGGGTATGGTAAGGCAGAGCTTTTCGCACGGGCGCAGCAAGGCGGTCGTCGTCGAGAAGGTGAAGCGGCGGATTTTGACGCCGGCTGAAGCGGCCGCCGCCGCGCGCGCTGCGCCGACGGCGCCCGCCACCGCGCCGCCGCCGGTTGCTCCGGCGCCAGCCAAGCCCACGCTGACCGCCTCGGCGCGGCCCGCTCCCGTTGCGCCCACGAGGCCGACGGCGCCGCCGCCGCCGAAGACCGGCGTCGTCCTGCCCACCTTGACGGCCGAGCAGCGTGAAGCGCGCGCCCGGGCGCTGATCGACGCGCGCGCGTCGGAGGAGGACGATCGCCGCCGCCAGGAGGCGGATGCCGGGGCTCGGCGCGATCGCGAGGCGCGCGATCGCCTCGAACGCGAGGCGGCCGAAGCGCGCAAGCGCGACGAAGAGCTTCGCCGCGCGCATGAGGCCAGTTTCAAGCGGCAGTCTGAAGACGAAGCCCGACGACGCCTTTCCGGCGGCGAACCGGCGCCGTCTTCGTCAATTCCGCGCATTGCCCCGGCTGCTCTCAGCGTGGCCGTGCCGGGAGTGCTCGCCCGAGCCCCTGCCGCTCCTGCTGTCCTCGGCGGCGCAGAGGAAGAGCGGCGGGTCGTCGTCAGGCGTCCAGCGCTCGCGCTGCCGCCGGGGCAGAAGGTCGTCGTCCCGACACCGCGGCCGACCCGCACTGGCGCGGAGCGCAATCGCGGCCGTCTGACGGTCACCAGCGCGACCTCGGGTGAGGATGAACGTACGCGTTCGGTTGCTGCTTTCCGTCGCCGGACGCAGCGGCTGAGAGGCCACGGCGCGCACGACCAGAAAGAGAAAATCGCGCGTGAGATCGTCCTCCCGGAAGCGATCACCATCCAGGAGCTCGCGAGCCGCATGTCCGAACGCGCGGTCGACGTGATCAAGCTTTTGATGCGCCAGGGCCGCATGGTGACTCTGACTGATGTGCTCGAGGCGGACGACGCCCAGCTCATAGCGGAGGAAATGGGCCATTCGGTCAAGCGCGTCGCCGAATCCGACGTCGAGGAGGGCCTCTTCGATCGGCCCGACGAGGAAGGAGCGTCCGTTCCGCGACCGCCCATCGTCACCATCATGGGCCACGTCGACCACGGCAAGACTTCGCTGCTCGACGCGATCCGTCACGCCAATGTGGTCGCGGGCGAAGCCGGCGGCATCACGCAGCATATCGGCGCCTACCAGGTCGTTGCGCCCGGTGGCGAGGCCATCACCTTTATCGACACCCCCGGCCATGCGGCCTTCACCGCGATGCGCGCGCGGGGAGCGCAGGTGACCGACATCGTCGTGCTGGTCGTGGCTGCGGATGACGGCGTCATGCCGCAGACGATCGAGGCGATTCGCCACGCCAAGGCGGCCAAGGCTCCGATCATCGTGGCCGTGAACAAGATCGACAAGCCCGAGGCTGATCCCCAGCGGGTGATGCAGGAGCTCCTGCAGCATGACGTGCAGGTCGAGGCGTTTGGCGGCGATACCCTTGCGGTCGAAGTGTCGGCGACAAAGGGGACCAATCTCGACAAGCTTCTCGAGGCGATCGCGCTGCAGGCCGAACTGCTTGATCTCGTTGCCGACCCTGACCGCAGCGCGGAGGGCACGGTTATTGAGGCCAGGCTCGATCGTGGTCGCGGACCTGTGGCGACGGTGCTCGTGCAACGAGGCACCCTCAAGGTCGGCGCGCTGGTGGTCGCCGGATCGCATTGGGGCCGCGTCAGGGCGCTGATCGATGACAAGGGCGCGACCCTCGAGGCGGCTACGCCATCGATGCCGGTCGAGGTGCTCGGCTTCTCCGGGGCGCCGGATGCGGGCGATCGCGTCGCCGTCGTCGAGTTGGAGGCGCGTGCACGCGAAATCACCGAATATCGCGAACGCCAGAGGCGGGAGAAGCTTGCGGCGCGCGGACCTGCCGTCAGGACCTCGCTCGCCGACATGATGAGCAATCTCAAAGCGGCGGGTCACAAAGAGATGCCGGTCGTCCTCAAAGGCGACGTGCAGGGATCGGTCGAGGCGATCACCGCAGCGCTCGAAAAGCTTGGCAACGACGAAGTCATGGCGCGGGTCATCCACGGCGGCGCCGGCGGCATAACCGAATCCGATGTGACTTTGGCCACGGCCTCGAAGGCGGTCATCCTTGGCTTCAACGTTCGCGCGAATAAGGAGGCGCGCGACCTTGCCGAGCAGGAAGGCGTCGAGATCCGCTACTACAACATCATCTACAATCTGGTCGACGACGTGAAGGCGGCTCTCTCGGGCATGCTTGCGCCGACGTTGCGCGAAACGATGCTGGGCAATGCGCAAATTCTCGAATTGTTCGACATTTCCAAGGTTGGCCTGGTGGCGGGTTGCCGCGTGACCGATGGCGTCGTGCAGCGCGGCGCGCACGTGCGCCTCATCCGGGACAGCGTGGTTGTGCACGAGGGCAAGCTGTCGACGCTCAAGCGGTTCAAGGACGAAGTCGCTCAGGTGCAGGCCGGGCAGGAGTGCGGCATGGCGTTCGAGAACTACCACGACATGCGGGTCGGGGACGTCATCGAGTGCTATAGCGTCGAGGAGATCCGCCGCACGCTGTAGTCCGCCCGCCCGGAACGATAGCGCGCGAGCTAGCCTCGACTGGCTCGCGCGTGGCTTCTGCTGAACTCGGCTCGATTTGAGCCGAGGTTTGGTTTATTCGCACGGCTTGCGATAATTTCGCCTCAAGGGAGGGCCGAATGTCCCGTTCCTTATCCAAACTGCATACCCCCAGCCACCGGACCGAGCGCGTCGGCGAACTGATCCGTCACGCGGTCGCGGACATTCTCGCGCGCGGCGAGGTGGTTGATGAGGCCTTGGATCGTCATCCGCTGACCATCCGTGCGGTGCTCATGTCGCCGGATCTCAAACTGGCGACGATTCTCGTGATGCCTCTCGGCGGCAAGGGCGCTGGAATGGCGCTTGAGGCGCTCGATCGCCACAAGAAGGGAATGCGCGCGCTCGTCGCTCGCCGCGTCAATCTCAAGTTCGCTCCTGATCTGCGTTTCGCCTTGGATACGAGCTTCGATGATCAAACGCGCATGGACGAGCTTCTGAGATCACCGGCAGTCGCGCGGGATCTCAAAGACGTCGGCGGAGAGGACAAGGAATGACCGGCGACGCCCACGAAGACAGACAGTCCGGCGCCGCCATTCGCGAAAGGCATGGTCCTCGAGAGCCGCAGCAGAAGCGATCGTCCCGGGTCGATATCAACGGCTGGATCAATCTCGATAAGCCGACCGGGATCTCCTCGACTCAAGCGGTCGGGCGCATCAAGTTCCTGTTCAACGCCAAGAAAGCAGGCCACGCCGGGACGCTTGATCCGCTCGCATCGGGGGTGCTGCCGATCGCTCTCGGCGAGGCGACGAAGACCGTGCCCGTAGTTCAGGACGGAACCAAATCCTATCGGTTCCGCGTGCGCTGGGGCGAGGAAAGCGCGACCGATGACGCCGAAGGGGAGATCGTCGCGCGTTCGGAGCGGCGTCCCGCCCCAGCCGAGATTGAGAGCTTTCTCCCGCGCTTCGTCGGCGACATTCTCCAGACGCCGCCAACCTTCTCCGCGATCCGCATCGCGGGCGCGCGCGCCTACGATCTCGCGCGCGACGGCGAGATCTTCCAGATTGAACCGCGCCCGATCCATGTCTACCGGCTCGACCTGGTGTCGGCTGAGCCCGACCACGCGGTGCTCGAGGCCGAGTGCGGCAAGGGCGCTTACATACGCGCGATTGCGCGTGACCTCGGCCGGACGCTTGGCTGTTATGGACATGTGATCGAATTGCGCCGAGCCCGCGTCGGCCCGTTTTCGGTCGATACGGCGATTCCGCTCGATCGTCTGCCCGATGACACGGATCTGATGGCTCGCGCGATTCTGCCTTTGCAGGCGGGCCTGGGCGAAATTCCGATCGTGCCCGTCGATCGCTCTGGCGCCGCGACTCTCCGGCGCGGCCAAAAACTGCTGCTTCGCGGCTCGGCCCCAATCCAGGGACGCGCGTATGTCGAGTGCTTTGGAACGCCAATCGCTTTCGGCGTCGTCGAAGACGGCTATTTTGTCTCAACCCGGGTGTTCAATCTGCGCGGGTAAACTTCCCGCTCACTTCCACGCCTCGAACGCCTTCTCCAGCATCGCCTGACCTTCCGGCGACTTCTGGAACACGATCTTTGCGATCCGGTCATCGTTGAGCAGCAGTGGAAAGTCGAACCAGGAGCGCGTCTGCATCAGGTCGAGGTTGCGGGCGGTGTCGGCGTCGCCCTTGGCCAGTGCGATAAGGAAATAGGTGTCGCTGATCTTGACCTTCACGCTGGTCAGCGCTTCAGCCGCGGTCGAAATCCTCCTTGCGCATCTGCGGCAGGCCGACGTCCTTGAAGCCGGTGATCGGAGCGCCTTCGGCGAAGGAGAACTTCAGGTCGATCGTGTGCGTCGCCTGTAGCGTCGGATCGGTGTTCTTTCTCAAGGTCATGGTCGCATGCATCTTGAGATCGGGGATATCCGCTTCCGCTTTTACCGCGACAGTCGCCGGCTGGTTCGGCGCCGGCGGAATCAAGGACCACACGGTCGAGCCCAAGCTCACGGCCGGTTTTTGCGGGTTGTCCGCCGAAGCGATCAACATCGCCGCCCGGCCGGCCGACGGCGCAGGCGCGGCGGATTGGGTCGGCTGAGTTGGCGCCTCGGGCGCTGAGGTTGCTGGCGCCGCGGCGCCTTGCGGACTTGGCGGGGTCGCTTGCGGTGCGCTGCTCGCTGGCGCGGCGGGGGTGGTTTGCACCCGCTCGGCGATCTTCGCCGAACTCTCCGGCGGAGCGGGTTGCGGCGTCTCGACCGGGGGCTTGATGGCGAGGTCCTGCGGCTTCTGACGCATCAGGATTGCGGCCCCGGCCACCGCAAGGACAATTCCAAGGACGACGGCGGCCGCGATCCAGAGCCAGCGTTTCGGCTTGGCGACTTCGGCGCCTGGCGCAACCGGGCGCTGCATCTCCGCCTCCGGTCTGGAGGCCGAGCCGGGGCGATCGAACTCCGCCGCCACTTCGGGCGCTTCGGTCCATTGCCCAGGTTCATCGTGACGGCTAGCGACAACGGGCGGAGCGCCGGACGCGGCGCCATCGTCGGTCTTGTTCGGTCGGAGCGCCTTGGCCGGGTCGAGCGCAGCCAATCCGGGCAAACCTTCATCCCCGCGGTCCTTCGCCCCCACCGGTGGAGCGGTCCGCCCGGTTCTCGACACTGAGGAGGGCTGGTTGGCCATTGCAGCAGCCAGCTGGGATCGAGCCGGTGAAGCTACCGTCGGCGCCGATGCGGCGGGCCTCCCGGCAACCGGGGTCGGCGCTTGCTGCGGGCTCCCGGCGGGCTGAGCCCTCCCTGGCGTCGGCGGCGGAGGTCGCTGCGCAGCGCCCTGAACGGACATGGCTGCGGCCCCGAGTTGGCCGGGTGCGCCGGTTTGCGAAGGCGATCGCGCCGAGGGAGCGGCCGGCCCGGGCGCCGTGGGCGCGCTGGGGCGCTGGACCGTAGAGAATTGCGGGGGCGGGGGTGGCGGAGCGGCCCTCGGCGCCGCGACCGG
>CAWCSA010000007.1:0-174507 GCA_963798015.1 uncultured Alphaproteobacteria bacterium | reverse complement strand
CAGGATATCGACGCCAATCATGAAAATGCCCTAAATCCCGCCGATTGCCCGGCGGTTCGCCATGCCATAGGTCTTGCTCGAATAGGCGGCGCTGAGCCCAGGCCATTTCGGCTTGCGGATCCTGGCTGCGGCGGAGCAAGAATTCTGCCCGGCGAGCGACACGGCGAGGCGGTCCTGGCGCATTACGCCGCGCGCCGGCCCACCGCCTCGGCGAGCAGCGTGATGACAAGCTGATTTAGGCTAACGCCCTCCGCGGTCGCCAGCCGGCGAAGCTTGTCATGCAACGTCCGCGGCGCGCGCTGTCGCCACTGGCCGAGCGCGGCGGGCCCCGGAACCTCGCGCCCCAATTGACGCGCGGCGTCCTGCCATTCCCCGATCGCCGCGAGCGCGTCCTCTAGCGCCTCGGCGCGCGTCTCCCCGTCACCATGGCAACCGGGAAGCGCCGGGACGCTAGCCAGCCAGCCCCCGCCGTCCGCCCCATCGAGCGGCTCGACAACGATGGCGTAGTCAGCGGCTCGCTTTGTCTTCCGTGTCATCGCTGTCATCGCACATCTCCACAAACTTGCGGATATAGAACGGCTTGATCGGCCGGCGGGCGGGATAACCAGAATGTCCGGTTTCCCCTGCGCCGCGATCTTCCAGTGCGAGCCGCGCGACGGCGTTAAGCATTCTAGCCGCGTTGTTCGCAAATCCGCCGAATATCCTCGATCGCCCAGTCGCCGGCCGGGTTTCGGCGCATCGCCGCCAAAACGTCGCTAGTCTTAGCCACGAGGTAAAGATACCGCTTGCGGTATCACAAAACAAGAGGAATTGCAGCCGGCCCCCAGCATTGAGGCGACGGACTTATGGTTGAAGGGCCCCCGCTCGTTCAGGAAGCCTCGCGGGCCAGCGAAGCTCCGTGCCATGTGAAGCCATGCATGGCAACAGAGCGGGCGAAAAATCGTAATCTCACTGACGAGAAGCGGTTGACGGGAAGGCCCTGGGTGTGTATTTATACACATGAAAAGTCGCGAGGTTATCAGCTTCCTTGAAGCGGATGGCTGGAAGCAGGCCGCCAAGAAAGGAAGCCACCTGCAGTTCACGCATCCGGCCAAGTCCGGTCGCGTGATCGTGCCTCACCCTAAGAGAGACATCCCTTTGGGAACGCTGCGAAGCATCGAAAAGCAGGCCGGGATCAAACTGAGGTAAGCCATCATGCGTAATTATATAGCTTTGATCCATAAGGAGCCCGACAGCGACTACGGTGTGTCGTTCCCAGGCCTTCCGGATGCATCACGGCGGGAACCTCGCTCGACGACGCGCGCGATATGGCCGCAGAGGCGCTCGCCTTTCACCTTGAGGGCTTCGCCGCAGACAACGAGCCGGCACCCGAGCCATCTTCGCTCGAGGCCATCATGGCCGACCCCGTAAACCGCGATGGCGTCGCGAATCTTGTCCCAGCGCCCCTGCGCGCGCCCAAGACCGTGCGCATCAACATCTCTCTTCCCGAGGATGTGCTTGAGGAAGTCGACAGCTACGCCGAGGCCAATGGTTACAACAGGTCGGGCTTTCTCGCTCATGCGGCGAAGAAAGCGATGGCGGCTTAAGTTACAGAAAAGGGCGGCCTGAAAGCCGCCCTTGCTGATGGTCCCGAGCGCGTCGGCGCTCCTCATCGGTTCCTCCGCTCAGATAACTAACTCGGCGGCGCGCTGATGGCATCGACGACAACCAGACCGCGCTTCTTCGGGTGGCCTCGATGCCGGCTGAGAAGCACTCGAAGCGGTTAAGGTCGAGGGCGAGAGGGTAAAAGCGCCGAGGGCCGCAAAGCCGACCGTCAAGACCGAAGGCGAGAAGTGGAACTCAAAAGAGAACGTGAAAACGAGGCCGAAAAGCATCGCGCGGCTTCCTCACTCATGCGAATATCGCATGTCAATATGCCGTTTACCCAGACGAAGCTCCTACTCCCGACCAAGTGATGATGAGGGCGGAATTCACGGTGGGACGTTGGAGCGAGTTGGTGAAAGCCCTCAAAGAAAGGGTAAGACAATCGGCCGATAATGCCGCCAAGCGCGCCGCCGGACGGACGGCCGATCGGTATTTCCTTGAGCAATCGCATCTCTAGTCGCCCGCTTCAATCAATTTGAAAGGATTTGATGATTCGCTTTGTCGACGGTGCGGACGACGGAGGCGATCATGGCTGCGAAGGAGATTTCGGTAAAGAAGTATGTGGTGCGGTTGAGCGCGGAGGAGCGGGAGCAACTCGAAGCGCTGATCCGGAAAGGAAAGAGCCCGGCCCAGCGGCTGCTGAAGGCGCGGATATTGTTGAAGGCCGATGTCTCGGAAGCCGGTGAAGGCTGGAGCGACAGCCGGATCATCAAGGCGCTGGAGACCAGCCCATCGATGGTTTACCGGGTGCGCAAGCAACTGGTGGAAGAGGGCTTCGAGGCGGTGTTGAGCCGCAAGCAACGGGCGACGCCGGCGGTTGCGCGGATTTTTGACGGCGAGAAGGAAGCCAAACTGATTGCCTTGGCTTGTTCCAAACCGCCCAAGGGACGCGCGCGCTGGACCTTGCGGTTGTTGGAGAACAAGGTCGTGGAACTCCACATTGTCGATCGCGCCAGCGACTCGACGATCGGGCGGGCGCTCAAAAAAACATTCTCCAGCCCCATCGCCGCCAGTGCTGGGTCATCCCGCCCAAGGCCAACAGCGCGTTCGTAGCGGCGATGGAAGACGTGCTGGCCGTCTACACGCGGCCACGCGATCCCGATCGTCCGCTGGTTTGCCTGGACGAGACCTCAAAGCAACTCCTCGCCGAGACGCGGGCGCCGATCCCGATGAAACCGGGGCGCCCGGCCCGTTGCGATTACGAGTACGAGCGCAACGGCACCGCCAACCTCTTCATGATGTTCGCGCCGCTCGAAGGCTGGCGCCACGTCAAAGTCACGGATCGCCACACCGCCGTGGATTATGCTCACGTCTTGAAAGACTTGGCCGATCTCCACTTCGCCCGCCAAGACCATCGTTCTGGTCCAGGACAATCTCAACATCCACAGCAAGGCGTCACTCTACGAAGCCTTTCCGGCCGCCGAAGCCAGGCGGCTGGTCGAGCGCTTCGAATGGCATTACACGCCAAAGCACGGCAGTTGGCTCGATCTGGCGGAGTCCGAACTCGGCGTCCTATCGTCCCAATGCCTCGACCGCCGCATCCCCGACAAACAAACCCTCATCGAGGAAATCGCCGCCTGGGAGCACGACCGCAATGCCAACCACGCCAAGGCCAATTGTGTTGTTGCCCCCTAAATACCGGACAAGGCCTCTTGGTTTGATTGCGCGGCGATAAACTCGCGTGGCGAATGATATCTCAAGGCGCTGTGCGGGTGAATGGCATTGTAGTGTGCGAACCAGAGAGGCAGGCTTTCGATGACGGTCTGGCGTCTGGCAATGGGTTTACGCGGGCATAGTCGCGTTTGATGGTTCGGACGAAGGCTTCGGCCATTCCATTGGATTGCGGGCTTGTGACGGGCGTGGTTAGCGGTTCCAGCCCGATGTCGCGGGCGAAGGCTTTTGTTTCACGGGCGATGTAGCCTGAGCCGTTATCGCTGAGCCATTCGATGGTCTGCGGCAAGCGGTTGACCTGGCCGAAACGAGATTCGACGGACGCGACCATAAGGTCGCGCACATTTTCCCCTTTGATTCCTTGCGTGGTCGCGACATAGGCCATCGCCTCGCGATCGCAGCAGTCCAGCGCGAAAGCGATGCGAACCTTCTCGCCATTGTCGCAGGCCAGTTCGAACCCGTCCGAGCACCAGCGCAGGTTCGAACGCTCGACCGCGATCTTGCCGTCGTGGCGGCGTTCAGCGCCGCCAGCATGGCGCTGCAAAAACAGGCCATGAGTTTTCATCGCGCGATACACGCGTTTGGCGTTGACCGGCTGGCCTCCCGACCGACCCTCGCGTTTCAAAATCGCCCACACGCGGCGATAGCCATAGGTCGGCTGCCCGCCGATGATCGTCTTGATTTCCCTGCACCAGATCATCGTCAGGCGCGGGCGGCGCCCAACCCTTTTAAGAGGCTTGGCGAGAGGAGCCTGAAGCCGGCCGCGATGTTGGATCGGGAGACGCCGAGCGCTTCACAAACGGCTTTCATCGGATATCGTCCTTGGGAGAGGAGAGCGCGCGCAACAGATGTTTTTTTTGGCCCCCGGCGATTTCCAGCGCCTCCTTAAGGATTTCCGCTTCCATCGTCTTCTTGCCGAGCAGCCGCTGCGCGTCGCGCAGCTGATTTTGCAAAGCGCGGTAATCCGAAGCTGGAACGACCTCCTCCTCTGCCCCTGCCGCCGTCAACGCGCCCTGGGCCGCCAGCCGGCGCCAGTTAAACACCTGGTTCGGCGCAACGCCGTGCCGGCGCGCCACCAGGCTGACCGTCACCCCTGGCTCATGCGTCTCCGCCACGATCGCGATCTTCTCCGCCGCCGCCCATCGCCGACGACGCTCCGGCCCGTGCAGGACCTCACTCTTTGCGTTGTTCCCAGTCATAGACACGACATTACTCCTACCTCTTAGCGAAGGGGGAGGCCGTGTCCGGTCAATTAGGGGGCTGGATCACATTGGCACTTCACAACCCCAAACGCTCGCATCAAGCTTAAGCACCTATACCCTTCAATCTGACTAAATTGGGCGACTAGTCAACGCCTTGGGGCGGGGCTTGCTGTCAAGCGCCGGTACGGCGAAAACCAATTGATGAGCCTTTTGCGGCAGAATACGGGGACAATCCAAGGCGTCCTGACTGCGCTTGCCAAGATCGGTGTCAATATATAACCTATGGCAGGTTATATCTCGCTCTTTGGTGACGCCTCATGAACTTCAACCTCTATCTCGACGATCAAACGGCCAAGGAATTGGACCGAACGGCCAAGAAACTGGGAGAGACGCGCAGCGGGCTGATCCGCAAGGCGCTGCGCGAATGGCTGGACAAGAAGACGCTCGGCAGTCCCGGCTGGCCATCGCTGATCCTGGAGTGGCAGGGCGTTCCCGACGCGCCGCCGTTCGAATCGTATCGCGGCGAATTGTTGCCGCCGCGTGAAGATACCTTTTCGTGAAATACCTCCTCGACACCAATGTGCTAAGCGACTTCGCGCGCGGCGAACAGGCCGTGATGACGCGGCTTCGTCAGGAGGCGCCGCCGCAATTGGCGGTTTCGGTGATCACGGAGATGGAAGTCGAGTATGGGCTGGCGCGCAATCCTAACTTAGCGCTGCGCGTGCGGGAAGCAATGCGGACGCTTCTGAATACGATCTCCGTCTTGCCGTTCGAGCGCGAAGACGCCCGTGTGGCAGCACAATTGCGTGCAAGCCTGAACAGCCAAGGTATGCCGATAGGAGCCTATGATCTGCTGCTCGCGGCTTGTGCCTTGCGTCGAGGACTCAAGATCGTGACGCACAATGCGCGGGAGTTCAATCGCGTCGGCGGGCTCGGGTTGGAGGATTGGCGCAGCCGGTAGACTTCGAAGCCCGTAACCCGCGCGATCAAGATAAGACCTTCGCTATGCCGCGCTCTCGAGCGGCCTCGACACCGTGCGCAAGGCGCTTGGCGGCCACGAGATCGCGACGGTTCAGGCCACCGCAATCGACAACGAAGCAGGCCTGATCCGCCTCACCACCACGCTCGCCCATTCGTCTGGGGAGTGGCTGTCGTCGGAATGGCCGGTCTGCGCGATCGGCGAGACAGCGGCGCCGCGCCGCATGGGGGCGGCGCTCACTTACGCACGACGCTATGCCCTTTTCACCCTTGTAGGGATCGCGGGCGAAGATGATCTCGACGCTCCCGATCTCAACCTTAAGGCTGGGCCGCCCGCAAAGGAGGGCGACTCGAACGAAGGCGATGCGGCGCAGGCAACAATAGCGCAACCAGACCGGACAGGCGGTTCGCAAGAACGGGTGGCCGCGACATTTCAACCAACGCTACGAGCCCCGGCGAACGACGGGCCGGCTGTGAGAGCGAGCAACGCCCGTAAGGACGCTGTACCTCGTCCCGTTAGAGCCCTCTTGAGCGCCGACGAATCGGCGACGCTGCGCGACCAGTTGATCGGGGACCTCAATCGGCTTCAGTTGTCGGATGAGGCCGCGGACTGGGTTCACAAGAATCTTGCGATCAAGAACACATTGATGGCAGCCGACGCCGACATCGTGGAGGCCAGTTTTCGCGAGAGGGTCCTGACGCTTGAAGCAAGCCCTGCGGTCGCCGAAGGACAGAGCGATCACGCAAAGGATGATGATGTCGAGCCTCCGAACGGGCAGGCTTTCATTGAATTGATGGATGCTTCGGCGGCGGCCTCGATCATTTTGCCGCAGAAGCCGGTTGGCCACCGCCGCCGTTGCGTCGCCGCAAAAACGATCCGGCTTCGCGACAGGGAGCATTGTCGGTATCTGACGACCCAGCCCTGCGTCGTATGCGGCCGGACGCCGAGCGAAGCACACCACATTCGTTTCGCCCAGCCGCGCGCGCTCGGCCGCAAGGTCAGCGACGAATACACCGTCCCCGTCTGCCGGCTCCATCACCGCGACCTGCACGGCTACGGCGATGAGGCCTCATGGTGGGCCGCGGTCAGCATCGACCCTCTGCCCATCGCACTCGAGCTATGGCGGCGATCACGCTTGAGCATGTGACGTACAACAGGGGATCGGAAACGATTCGCCCGATGCACCTACTTTGTCCGGATCCCCTATAAGCCAAGGCGGGAAGGGAAGATAACGAACCGCAACTCTGGCCGTTCACCGAAAAAGACAGCCGGGGACCACTTCACTTGGCGCGCAGAGGTGTGGTGGGCGCGACGCCATACAGGTGGATGTTGTTGGTGCTGCCAGTCACCCACACGCGGTAGAAGCGTAGATCCGTGACTCCGCTTCCAAGCGCCGCGATCGGTTGCTGTATTGCCGCTCTCGTTTGGCTGAGCATGTTTTTGACAAACACTGGATCAGTGATGCCCTCGTTTGGGGTGGGGACCGTTCGGGTGCCAGGCATCCAATGTGTGACTTGACGACTCAGGACAAGGCCTGCGGACGCAGTCGGATTGGCCGCGTTAAAGAAATAGGGGATCACAGTTTGACCAACATAACCGAGACCAAGTACTTGCGCATTTGCACCACTGCCACTGATGACGATACGGTCGTCGTCAGTGACGTTGAGAATACTCACTTTGCCTTGGAGATTTTCGATGCTTATGCCGGGTGTTATCTGATTATTGGATCCGAGTGAAACTTGAAGGCCCTCTAAGGTCGCGTTAGCCGTGCCAAAACAGTGGAAGAAGGCCGGAGATGGACTAAATTCATACCAGACGTCGCGCACAAGCAGCCTGCCGCCATTGCTCACGTCGTACGGAAGGACCTCCTAAGGACCTCCCCGGCGGAGGCACCTGAATAGATGCGAACCTCGCCTGTCTCCGAATTACCCACTGAGGATAAGCGACCGCCCACCACTTTGACACCGACGCCAGTGCGTTGATACTCATGAACAAAATCCTCTGCCTCGACGCGCGTTAAGTCTAGTCCGTCAGCAAAGAAATTGGCTTTCGTTGCGCCTCCTACAATACTGCCGTGCATAAATACGCGCGAGCCGGGCTGATCGATATTGATCGCGGCGACGCCATCAACAACGTTTGCGCCATCAACTTTCAAATCCCGGATGGTCGCTTTGCTCGGACCCTCCAGCAGCAGCACGGGGCCCGGGCCTACACCTTTCCACAGGAGGCGCGTCTCAGACCCATCACCAACCAGCTGCACGTCGGTGTTGGCCGGAATGACCAGCGTCGAAGTGATGAAGTGGTCGCCTGCTGCAATGTGCACCACGGGATGGTTGCCGTTTTGCCCTGCCGCCTCGTTAATCGCGCTTTGTATGAGCGCCGCCGTCGCAATGGTCGGCACCTCAATCACCGACCGGTGAAAATTGGGTTCGGTGGGCGGAAGCGCCGGCTGCACAGTGTTGATGCTGCTCGCGCTCGCTATGATCGAGTCGATTTCGAGAAGGCGACCATTTACGGCCACCGCGGGTTTCCTCGTAGTGAATGTATTGTTAGCTACAATAGAGTCAGAGCCCAAAAATGATCCTACAAACACGGGACTACTTGATCCCTCTCCGCTCAAAGAGCGGATCACATTGTCATACATGACAAGTGGACCCTGATTCTTAACGAGAATTGAGCGAATATTTGTGGTGTCAAGAATGATGTTACCCTGAAGCGTTATGTTCGCTGGGTTGTTTGTGTTGCTGGTGTTTAGGAATATTTTCGATCCAATTGAGTAGTTTCCGCGAAAGGAAAAGCCCCCGGTATTGCCTATGTCGATGTCAGCGACCGTAGAGCGGCGGAAGACGTTGTTGTAGGCGTGGAAATTGCCGGCGCCTGGGTTGTTGCTTATACCCGCCGCGCTGTCGTCGAACGTCGAATAGCGAACCCAAATATCGAGCGCGTTGAAATTACCGAGTTGAATTCCGGATTGGGACAATCGCATAAAATGAGAACGAATGATGGTTGCTTCGGCGCACCCGTTAGCATTTATGCCGCGCTGAAGCCCTGTGCTTGCGTCCTTAAAAAAGTCGTCGGCGTATTCATTGCCCGTGTCAAAAAAGCCTCCGGCCGTGACACCGGACTGATCGACTAGAACTCCAGCGCTGGAGGAGCCATCGAAGGTCATGCGACCAATCCTGGTGTAAGCAACGCCATCTATGGAGAGCAAGGTGCCTCCCGCAGGCCCCGCCCATGTCAAAATTGTGGTTGCAGGGTCCTCACCCAAAATGTAAGTGAACTCCCGTTTGTAGTAAATGAGTTTATGCGTGATTTTATAGTTGCCCGCGGGAACATAAAGCACGTATCCATTGGGGCCGCCGGATCCGACAGCGTTGAGTGCGGCTTGGATTGCCGCTGTGTCATCCGCAATCCCATCGCCTTTCGCTCCAAATCGAGTCTTAAGGTTCATCCAGCTTGCAACGGACCTACGAATTCGTCGCCAGTCGTCGGAAAGGAGAAAGTTTGCGCTAAAGGCGCACCGTCAGCATCACTGTTTGGCAGTGTGATTACGAGCGTGCTGGCCGAGGCTAACGCAACAAACGCGAGCCGTGCGCGTGTCGCAAATCTTCCGAGTTTGTGTGAGCCCACATAGATAATATAACAATTGGTAGGACCATGAGCAAAGGCCCTCCACCAGCCAATTGGTTTTGCAATCCACCTTAGTTGAAAGGCCTTTCGCCGCCCTGATCGACGACGCCGGCGGCGCTCCGATCCTACCGCGCGGACCCGCCGGTACGCCCCGTTGTCCCTTTAGGTTAGTTTTACTGTGTCATAAACATTTGAGGGGATGATTTCGATTCACGCCTGATTTGGAGGGGCCGGTGGATCGAAATGCGGAGTGTGAGGGAAGCGAGTCTCGATTTGCGTCTTACGTTGAGCATATGGCGTCGACCCTGGGGCACGCGGATCGGCGGACGCCATTTCGCTCCTACTGTGCGGGGCTCATTCTTCCCGGCGAGCGAAAGAGCGTCGAGCCGATAGCGGCCCGCGTCGAGCCCCGCCGCGTCCAAGGCGCGCATCAGTCGCTGCACCATTTTGTCGCCAACGCCGACTGGTCGCAGGAGGACCTGCTGCGGCGGGTTCGAACCTTTGTTCTTCCCGCCATCGAGAAGAGCGGCAGGATAAGCGCCTGGATCGTCGACGACACGGGATTCCCCAAGAAGGGCGTTCATTCGGTCGGCGTCGCCCGGCAATATTGCGGGCAGCTTGGCAAGCAGGACAATTGTCAGGTCGCGGTCTCGCTGTCGGTCGCCAACGAGCACGCAAGCCTGCCGATCGCCTTTCGGCTCTATCTTCCCGAGGATTGGGCAGCCGACCCGGTTCGCCGGGCAAAAGCCGGCGTGCCCGAGGACGTCGTGTTCAAGACCAAACCGCAAATCGCCCTTGACCAGATCAAGGCCGCGCGCGCCGAGGGCGTGCCGGAGGGTGTTGTGCTGGCGGACGCCGGTTACGGGATCAACACGGCGTTCCGAACGGCGCTGACGCGCATGGGCCTGACTTATGTCGTCGGCATTCAGTCGTCGGCGCAGCTTTGGCCGCCGGGATCCGGTCCGCTCCCGCCCAAGGCATGGAGCGGGCAAGGTCGGCCGCCGACGCTGATGCGGCGCGACAAGCAGAACAAGCCTCAATCGGCCAAACAACTCGCCAAATCGCTGTCGGCCGACGCCTGGCGTGACGTCGCATGGCGCGAAGGCGTCGACAAAACCCTGCATTCCCGGTTCGCCAGCCTGCGCGTGCGGCCCGCGCATCGCGACTACTGGCGCTCGCAGCCCTATCCCGAAGAATGGCTGCTCGTCGAATGGCCGCAGGGCGAAAGCGCGCCGACCAAATATTGGCTTTCGACCTTGCCGGCCGATGCCGACCTCGCGACGCTCGTCGCAACCGCCAAAATGCGCTGGCGGATCGAGCGCGACTATCAGGAACTCAAGCAGGAACTCGGCCTCGATCACTATGAAGGACGAGGCTGGCGAGGCTTTCACCACCACATGGCGCTCTGCGTCGCGGCCTACGGATTCCTGGTCTCCGAACGGAGTTTGATTCCCCCCTCAGGCGACAAAATCCTGCTCATCCAGGCGCCTCGCCTATCCCAGGGTTATCGACCCCGCGGATCCCCCGATCCGAGCCGAACGCCACATCAAAGCGTCAATCGCAACCATCCGCATTAAGCTTGCCCGCAGCATCGCCAGACGCCTGCCGCGGTGTCCTTGTTGCCAAAGAGCCAACTTATGACACAGTAAAATTAGCAGCCCGTTGACGAAGTCCCGGTTTTTCAGTTCCGTGTAGGGTCTGTGGCGACGAAGACGATTGCGGCGAGTTCGCCGTCCGGTGGCGATTAGAGCGAAGACCAGCGCCGCGTCGGATTGGAGAACTAAAGTCAGGCCGTATACGGCCTCCGCTGCCTCCCTCGGCGTCCCTTGACCCTAAAGGGCGCGCATCAGGACGCCGAGATTGAACCCTGCGACATGGATCAGATAGCGCTTGTGGAGGTTCTCCCGTCCGCGCAGCCAGGCGCGGCGCATGCCGCGGCGATCGAGGATATGAGCGAAGGAGCGCTAGACCAACTCGCCGCGCCGGCGCATGGTCTCGCGCCCGATATCCGATCTCAGCCGCATGCGATTGGCGTAGACCGCTTTGCGCGCCGCCTGGTCGCCACACCCCTTCAACGAACGCCTCGAACCCGGCTTCCCGAAGCAGGTCCTGCAAGCGATCGTAGAACGCGTGTCCCGGCGAGCGCGGCATCTCCGCCCACGTCGCCATCAGATCGTCCTGAACCGCGTCCGATCGCCCCATCGCCATCGCTGATTCCCACCACGACGCACGACAACACCGAATCAGCAGAACTCGACTTCGTCAACGGGCTGTTAGTTAGGGCCAAGACCATTCGTCTCCGCGACAAAGAGCCAGCCCTCGCGTTGTGTGCGGCCGGACGCCGAGCGAGGCGCACCACATTCGGTTCGACCAGCCGCGCGCGCTCGGCCGCAAGGTTAGCGACGAGTACACGGTTCCAGTCTATCGCCGGCACCATCGCGAGTTGCACCGCTATGGCGACGAGGCCTCCTGGTGGATTGGTCGTCCCTTTCGCCCGGATCGAACTCGCGGTCTTGTCCTGGCTCTTATCCATGAAGAAAGCGGAATACGCATCGCACCGCAACTCTACACCGAGCCGCTACCAGCACTTTCTGTGACGGCGGAGCAAAGGTTCTGGTGCTGCGTCCATCCCGGCGACATTCCCTCGCCCCGATGGCGTCGAACCGCCTCGGACGCGGATTGAGGCGGTCCGATCAAGTATGTGAAACCCCCAGCCTTGCGCCGTATGCGGTCAGATGCCGAGCGAAAGCGTACCACATTCGCTTCGCCCAGCCGCATGCGCTTGGCCGCAAGGTCTGCGACAAATCCACCACTCGACCTACACGGCTATGGTGATGAGGCCTCATGGGCCGGAGTCAGCGTCGATGCTCTGCATATAGCACTGGAGCTTCTGGTGGCGTTTCGGCGCGTGAGGAACTGCAAATTGGTCGTTCAGACAGATCGCCGCCGTTTTGAACGCCACGGGATCGCCGGTCCGCCGAACAGTTCCCAATCCGTGCCAACCCTCGGCGAGCAGTGGGGAGCCTCTCCTTCTCCGCGCGATTTCGCTGGTTTGGGGCTGATGCACCTTTGCCTATCCCTATAAGCCGAGGTGGGAAGGGGTCTCCGGGGAACGAACGATAGCTCGTCGCGTTCATGGCAAAAGACAGCGGCGGCCGGTTGAAGCGGAGGGCGTCGCCCCGCTACAATGGACGAGGAAACAAAACGAAATTGTCATAAAAGAGAGAGAAGCTTGCCTAAGGTAAGATCGAAATCGCAGACGATTGTCGAGACGCTGGTGGAGGAAGTCACGCAACACATACGCGGCTGTAGGCGCCATTGTAATTACATTATTTGCTGTGTTTTTCATCTTAATGTTTACTGATATTGACGTTACAAATATATTGCAATTTTTTCGACAATCAGATTAGCAAAGACTGCAATGATCGATAATTTACGCAGCTTTACTGCGCCGATGCACCGCACGCAGTAGGCGAGCTCTCCCGGATTTCTCGTATCGCATGGCGATGCCTGAACGCCGGTAGATAGTGGCGCACTGCGCCAGTTACGATCGCGCGAGATAGCGACATCCAAGGATAACGAGATGCAGGAGGTGAGCGATGCATTTTCGCGCGTCGTCACCTCACTCCGCAATTCCGCGGTTGAGTCAGGGTGCACGATCGCCTGGGCGCTCAATTATGCTCAGTACGGCGAAGCGCGTGTCGAAATCCTCGGCTCGCCCGCGCTTGCTCGCTTGCCGGAGACGGACGAGATCCTCGTCTGGCTCGGCGCGCTAGATGCCGATGTCGACGCCGTGAAAGGTGCCGCGGCCCCACTGCTCGTTCCCGAGGAACGCGCGGCAGCGATGCTCCTGCACAATCCCGCAGACCGGTGCGCCGCACTCGCCTCGCATGCCGGCTTGCGCCTTATGCTCGGTGCCGCGGCGGGAATAGCGCCTTTAAGCGTTCGAATTCATCGAGGAGCGCATGGGAAGCCTTTGATCGATGCTGGCGATCTGCATTTTAGTCTTTCCCATGTCCGTGGCGCTGTTGCCCTTGCGGTTGCGCGGCGGCCCGTCGGCATCGATATCGAGCGCAGGACTGCGCTTCCGGATATCGACGCCATCGCGGCGACTGTGCTAGCGCCCGAATCCCGCATGGCGCTCGACGCCCTTAAAGGGGCAGAGCGAATAGACATGTTTTATCGCTTCTGGACGCTCGGCGAAGCCTTCATCAAGGCCACTGGCTTGGGCATCTCTCAGGGGCTCGACAGCTTCGCCTTCACGGCAGTTGGGGAGCCGCGTCTGACCCGCGTCGATCCCAAATGGGGACCCGCCGAACGATGGCGATTTGGATTCTGCTGAAGCCGGAGACGCGACTGCTTACGTCTTGGTATGTTGCGGACCGTCGCCGTCCGAAGCCCGGGTGCGCAAACGCGCATCTTCCTCCATCAGACGCAGCAGGCTTAGGGGACGCATGTCGGTCCATGTCTCATCGATCCACGCAAGACAGACCGCGCGCGCTTACCTTTTGGACCAGTGACGCGCCAGCCCGCGGGAACCTCGATAAAGTCAGGCCAAAGCGAGTGTTGCCCTTCGTCACTGACAAGGACGAGAAAGGTTCCGTTTTCATCGTCGAATGGGTTGGCTATCTCGCGCATCCGCCTCGCAGTCGCCGCTCAGTCTATCGTCCGTGTCCGGACCACTCAACCTGCAGGGCATGGCGGAGCCACCCCGCTCGCTTCGGCAACGGCACGATGGAAGGCCTGGGAGGCCAGGCTCGTTCCTTCCGTAGGTCACGCGAAAACCCGCCGGCGCAATGGCCAGATTGGCTTGAGCCCGCATCGCGACGCCGTAGTCCTCTTCGGTGATGACATTGCGGGCTTCATCGACGAATCCCGGCGCTGCTTCTTCGCGGCCAGTGAGTTGTGAAGCGGCATACGCGGGGATCCGGCAGACCCGACGCTGGTCTCTCGCCAGTAAAGAGCCGGAACATGCGTACCATCACTTCACCTTAGTTCGACCCGACCACAATCGTGTTCGGGAAGATGAAGTGTACGGCGTTGAATTCCGCAGGAGGCCAGGGCTGTTCAGTTCTTTAACCTTTGAGGGTCGATTTGGGATTCCCGAGGGCGGAAATGTCTGAATTTATACGCGACAACCCGAATTGGAGGTTGTCAGATGCAGGCGTCGCTGCTGAAGATTTTGCGCTCGATCCCGGACCGCCGACGGCGGGAAGGCCTGCGGTTCGATCTGGCGACGGTCCTGCTCTATTCGATCTTGGGCATGGTCGCCGGGGCCAATTCCTACCGGCAAATGCATGAATTCATTCGTATTCACCTTCAGCGCTTGAACGAAGCCTTCGGCCTTCGGTTGCCCTATTCGCCCTCCTATACCGGTTTGCGGGCGATCCTCCAGGGCGTCGATCCGACCGCGTTGGAGGCAGCGTTTCGGCAGCATGCGTCCTCGATGGAGGCTGCGCCTTCGTCGGACGGCCTGACCGCCATCGCCGTCGACGGCAAGACGCTGCGCGGCAGTTTCGACGCATTCAGCGACCGCAAGGCCACCCACATGTTGTCGGCGTTGCGGCAGGCCGACCAGATCGTGCTCGGCCATCTGATGGTCGACGAGAAGAGCAACGAGATTTCGGCTGCGCCGGAGCTGATCGAGGCGCTGGGGCTGAAAGACTGTCTGTTCACGCTCGACGCCGAGCACGCCCAAAAAAAACATTCGAGCGCGTGATCGCGTCGGGCAATCACCTGCTGACCCAGGTCAAGGACAACCAACCGAGCCTACGCCGCAAGCTCGAGCTGGGAACGGCGGGCCGTAAACCGACCGGGTCGGCCAAGAGCGAGACCTCAGGTCGCAATCGCTGGGAAACCCGCGAACTTGCGGCGTTTCCGGCCAAGGCGTGGTTCCGCCATACGCCGTGGGACGGCCTCATCAAGACCGTGCTTCGGCTCGAGCGCACGGTCTGCAAGCGCGACTTCAAGACCGGACTTTGCAAGCAAACATGCGAGACCGTCTTCTGGATTTCCTCGGCTTCCAGCCAAACGCCCGCGCGCTGGAACGAATGGATCCGCGCTCATTGGCGCATAGAGAACGGCAGCCACTACGTGCGCGACGCCGCTTTCGCCGAAGACGCTTCGCGCATCCGAAAGAACCCCGACATCGTCGCGCGCTTGCGATCGTTCGCTTACAACCTGATCCGGGCAGAAGGGGGCTCCAACATCCGCAACGCACGTTGGCGTGCCGCCCTCGATATCAATCTAATCCTCGAAATGCCCCACTTACATTGAGAACTGAACAGCCCTGCGCAGGAGGCGGCACGCTGGCAAGCTCCGATAAGCTCCTCTCCGCGAAGTGTACTCGCCAATGCGGCCCAAAACCGTCGAACGCCGCCACGTTGCTCAGATGCGAAGGCCAATCGTGGAGGCATGCAGCACGCCGAGATGATAACTTTCGCAATAGGTGTCGATCGCGAGCTTCCAGTTGCAAGCCGCTTCCAGCGAGCCGCTGCGCAAGAATTTTAGCCGGCCAAGCTCAAGCTGTTTCAGCAACCCGTGCGCTTCCGCCGCGGGCACCGGGATCAACCGCGGTGCCGAGATGCCCGGAGAATCCCTCGCGGCCCGGCATTGCCGCGAGGCTTCCTTCAAGTTCGAAACACCACGCGTGAAATGGGCAGACGATCGCCATCCGGCGCGTCGTCGCGCGCGGCGCTTGCGCTTCGATGAGGCGCATTCCGCGATGCGGGCACATGTTGAGGAACGCACGCAAGCCGCCATCGAGGCCGCGCACGACGATGACGGAATAGCCAAGCTCATCGAACAGAAGGATATCGCCAGGACGCGGCATGTCCCGCGACAAGCCCACGACGAGCGGCATTTTTCAAAAGATCTCGCGGCGCTCGCGCGCCAACGGAGGCATACCGCGTGCATGGGCCGAGGGCTTCGCTCGGCTCGATCCCGACCGGCCGCCTGTCGACGTGCCGCCGCATCGATGGCGGCGTTTCATTGACGATGTGGGCTTGTTTCTGGACAGCCCGTTTTGTGCGGTCGCCGCCGCCTTCGGCTGGACGGCCTTTGACCTGTTTGTGGCCGAGTGACGCCCACCGGCCGGTCCATCTCGCCGGAATGGTCCATTCACATCATCTCACGCGCAAGGAAGCCGAAAACGCATTTCTGTTGGTCATCGAGGCTGGCATAGAGCGGCTTGCCCGAGTTAGCGACCTCTTCAGCATCCAACTTCAGTAAGACGGTTAGCGACAGCATCGGGCCGACTTTTCACCAGTACGCTGCGACGACCGGCGTCAAGATTTCCATGGACGGACACGGCTGGTTCATGGGCAACAGTTTTCATCGGATGGTAGCGTTCGATTAACTACGAAGAGGTGGATCTGAAGCCTACGCCGATGGCTGAGAGGCGCATTGCGGCTTCTGCGAGGAACCGTATCGTCGATATCCACAACCCGCAATGGCGCGTCCGTCTTGCAAAAGGCTGCCAGGTCGGCAATCTCAGCGTGACGAGACCTCCCGGCGGAGAATCTCAACTCGAGGCAGTGGGCATGGCAAAATACACTAATACAGCGCGAAGCGGTATAAACAACTTCGATGGCATGGAAAAACTAGACACACTCCATGCACGCTTTGAACGTCAAGCAGTTCTTCGCCCCGCTGCCGTCGCCGCCTCATGCGCGGGACATCACCTATCTTATGCGGAGCTCAACACCAAAGCCAACCAACTCGCTCGGTTTCTTCGCTCTCAGGGCGTCGTCTCCGAAACTCTGGTAGGCATCTATATCGAACGATCTCTTGACCTCCTGATCGCCATTCTCGGAATCCTCAAGAGCGGCGGCGCCTACCTGCCCATCGATCTTCGCTTATCCGGCGGAGCGTCAAAAATTCATGTTGAAGGACGCGTGCGCGCCCATTCTCCTCACGCAGGAACATTTAGTAGCAAGGCTGCCGACGAGCACCGCCCGCGTGATCTCGATCGACGATTCCGCTTCGCCCATCTGGTCCGAGCAATCCGATAATTTGCCGCATATCAATACGTCAGACAATCTTGCGTACGTCATCTACACTTCGGGTTCTACCGGCACGCCGAAGGGCGTACAAATCTCCCACCGCAATGTTGTGCGCCTCTTCGATTCTACGAGTTCCGGGTTTGGCTTTTCGGAGCACGACACATGGAGCGTTTTTCATTCTTGCGCGTTCGACTTTTCGGTATGGGAGATTTTCGGCGCCCTGCTTTACGGGGGCCGCGCTCTCATGGTGCCCTTCACAACGGCACGGTCCCCTGCTGACTTCTATCGCCTCATTTCGGACGAACGTGTCACCGTCCTCAATCAGACGCCGTCAGCTTTCCGCCAGCTCTCGCTGGTCGAAGAGACCGCATCGTACCCCCTCCCCCTCGCGCTTCGGTTGATCATCCTCGGCGGCGAAGCCTTGGATATGGCGTCCCTCGGACCATGGTTCAATCGACACGGCGACGTTAGCCCACAGATCGTAAACATGTACGGCACCACGGAGACAACCGTGCATGTGACCGTCGGCCGCGTGAGGAAGAACGACCTGACGCGCGGCTCTCTTATTGGAACTCCGATCCCCGACCTCCAACTCCATATTCTCGACGAGGATCTTCGGCCTGCCCCCGTCGGCGTCGCAGGCGAGATCTTCGTTGGCGGCGCTGGCCTCGCCCGCGGTTATCTGAACCGACCCGAGCTCACCGCCGAGCGCTTCATCCCTGATCCTTTCTGCTCGGAAGACGGAGCACGCCTCTACCGGACAGGTGACCGTGCAAGTCGCTTGGCTGACGGGAGCTATGAGTTCTTAGGAAGGCTGGACCGGCAAGTTAAAGTCCGCGGCTATCGGGTTGAACTTGGAGAGATCGAAGCCGTTCTGGATCAGCATTCCGCCGTCCACTCCAGCAGGGTCGTGCCCGGTCGGGACGGAACCGGGCAAATTCAACTCTCGGCTTATGTGGTCGCTAACGAGTCATGCTGGATAGAAGATGGCGACCTGAGGGCTTTCCTGGCAACACGCTTACCAGACTACATGATCCCGGTCAGCTTCACGCAGCTCGAACGCTGGCCATTGACCGCGCACGGCAAGCTGGACCAGGACGCGCTGTCGCGCGCAGATGATCGCAACGACGTCCGGCCGGAACGCGATCTCTCGGTCATCGAGGCGCGTCTGTTGGCCTTTTGTCGAGACATTCTCGGCCGTACGACACTCGGCGTGGATGAACCATTTCTGGATGCTGGTTTCCATTCGCTCGGCTTCGCACAATTGATTTGCCGTATACAAAACGAGCTCGGAGCGTCGCTTAACTTCTCAGAGGTGTTTGCCCGGCGCTCCGTCGCCGATCTGGCTGCGCTGGTGGAGGAGCGCGGCGCATTCGGTCGTGCGGTACACGAACCTCTTACGAGAGCAGATAGATCTGGCGATCTGCCGCTGTCATTTTCGCAGGAGCGCATTTGGTTCCTCGATAAGCTGCATCCCGGCAACATTGCTTACCATTCTCAATCCATCTTGCGCTTTCACGGCCGGCTGGACGTTTCGGCATTGGAGCGGTCGCTAAACTTGTTGGTGGAACGGCACGAAATTCTTCGCACGAGCTTTCCTGAGCGACTTGGCAGGCCCTTTCAACAGATCAATCCTTACGAGCCGTTCACGCTCGCCGTGGAAGAGGCGCTCCCGTTACATGCAGAACAACGTATCACTGATGTCATTCGCAGGCCCTTCGACCTGGAAGGGGCGCCTCCGGTGCGCTGGATCTTGTTCCGGTTAGCCCCCGAGGAACACTGGCTCCTGCACATGCAACATCACATGCTCCACGACGGATGGGAATATGAGATTTTTCTAAGAGAGCTATTTGAGTGCTACGACGCCCTAGAATCGGGGCGCACGCCCACGCTGCTTCCGCTGCGGGTGCAGTTTGCCGACTTCGCTGTGTGGCAGCGTCGCCAACTTGCATCAGGGTCGTGGGACGACGAGCTGGACTACTGGCAGGAGCGTCTGAAAGAGCCGCCACCACCACCCGAACTGCCGACGGATCGCCCCCGGCAATCGGTCCAGACATTCGCCGGAGCGCAAATACGCTATTCCTTTGCGCACGAATTTCATGCCCGGCTAGTTGCAGCCGCCGCCCGCGAAGGAGTGACCCCCTACATGTGGCTGCATGCTGTATTTCAGACGTTTCTCTTTCGTTACACCGAACAGACGGACATCATCGTCGGCACGGGCGTAGCGAACCGTCAGGCTGCAGAAACTCAACACCTGCTGGGCATGATAATCAACACGGTGGCTTTGCGGATTAACTTCTCCGGAAATCCGACGTTCCGCGAGATATTGGCGCGCATGCGGGAAGTAATCCTGGAGGCATTGGATAACCAAGATGCCCCGTTCGACCGGGTGGTTCAGCGGCTGGGCCCAGGCACGGTGCTGTTCAATACCTTTTTCGACACTTACGACAGGGCGTATCCATCCTATCGCAACGATATTCTGCGAGTGGAGCGTAAGGACGTCGTCAACAATGGAAGTAGTAAATACGACATCGTCGCGCTGGTAATTCCCGACGGGGCGGCCGTCTCACTGCTGTGGGAATACAATACCGACCTTTTCGATGAAGAGACGGCATCGCGGATGATGAACCATTTCCTGGGGCTGTTGGAGGCAAGCATTGCGAGTCCAAGGACACCCGTCGGCTTGTTGCCCATGCTGTCTGCGGACGAAACGAAAATCATCGCTGCAACCGGGAGAGGTAAATCTACGATTTATCCTCGGGATCGTCGTCTTGATGAGATTTTTGCCGGTGTCGCGAATAGCCGTCCCCACGCTGCGGCCGTCATCTGCGGGGCTAAACGGCTGACGTACCGTGAACTCAACCAGAGAGCCGCGGAGCTTGCGGACCAGTTGCGCGCCGCGGGCGCGCGAGCCGGCGAAGTGGTGGCTTTCTCCCTTCCCCGCGGCCCAGATGCCTTGTGCGCCATGCTAGCAATTTTGAAATCCGGTTGCGCCTATCTCCCACTAGATCCCACGCTTCCCACGGCTCGCCACGAAGTCTTGGTGCGAACCGCCGGTGCAGTAATGCAGATAACTGGGGATGCGATCGCTCGATTTAATTCGGCGGAAGCAAATCCTCCCCAATTTGCGCCCATATCGGAAAGTGCCGCCTTCGTGCTGTTTACCTCCGGGTCGACTGGCCCGCCGAAGGCCGTCTGTGTGCCGCATCGGGCCGTAGCGCGTCTGGTCTGCGATGTGGACTACATCCACCTCGGAGCTGAAACGCGTTTCTTGCAACTGGCGCCGCTCTCCTTTGATGCATCGACCCTAGAAGTCTGGGGGCCGTTGCTCAATGGTGGCGCGGTGGTTGTCCACCCCGAGGATGTGCCCGATTTGACCGAGCTCGGTCGAACCATCGCGGATCACAAGGTCACCACGGCCTGGTTGACGGCGGCGCTTTTTAACCAGGTAGTCGACCGCGCTCCGCAGATACTTCATTCATTGAGCGAATTGCTTACGGGCGGGGAAGCCCTTTCCGTGCCGCATGTAGTTCGCGCCCTGGCCGCGTTACCCGATACCAGGCTCGTCAACGGCTATGGCCCTACGGAAACCACTACCTTTGCCACCACCTACCCGATTCCGCGCGATTTCAAGTCAACCAATCGCCGGGTGCCAATTGGTCGTTCTCTCCCGGACACGCAGGTTTATGTCCTGGATCAACGTCAGCAGTTGCTGCCCGTCGGCGTACCCGGCGAGATTTGCATCGGTGGTTCCGGTCTGGCGCTCGGCTACCTGGGCGATTCCGGCCTTACGGCGAAGAAATTTATCCCAGACTTCATCAGTGGGAACCCCGGAGAACGCCTCTACCGCTCCGGCGACCGTGGCCGCCTGCTCCCGGACGGCAATCTGGAATTCATCGAGCGAACCGATGATCAGGTGAAAATCCGCGGCATCCGCATCGAGCCTGGCGAGATCGAGTCCATGTTGAAGCTGCATCGGGCGGCGAGAGAGGCTGTCGTGGTGGTGCGGGAGGATGTGCCCGGAGATCGACGACTGGTGGCCTACGTTGCGCCCGCCGAGCGCCGCCGCCTATGCGGGCGAATTGGGAGATTTTTTGAAAGAGAGGCTTCCCACCCAGATGCTTCCATCGGCCTTTGTCTTCATCGATGCATTTCCTCTTACTCCGAATGGCAAACTCGACCGCAAGGCGCTGCCAGCGCCTGAGGGGCGTCCGCCTCAGCTTAAGAGTTCATATGTCGCCCCTCGGACCCCAACAGAGGTAGCATTGGTATCCGTCTTTCGCGAAGTGCTTAAGCTTGACCGGCTCGGCGTGCACGATAATTTCTTCGAACTCGGCGGCTATTCTCTGCTAGCAGTACAACTACGGTTTCAAATTAAGCGCGTACTCGACATTGACGTATCGTTGGCCGATATCTATAAGTGGCCGACAGTCGAGGGAATTGCTCTTAGTGCTCTGCAAAAGGAGCTAGAAGTACTTGGTCTTCGAGGAAACCGAAAAGCTTCTCGCTGCAATGGAAGATCTTCCGGACGATTAAGGTTGAAATTTATTACTGAAAGGGAACGCGTCGCGGATAGTAGGAGCAATGCGCGGATCAATCGCAGCATTGTCCAGGATTGTCCAGGGCATGGCTCGCAAAAACGGGAGCCTTGGCAGGCCCAAAGCGGCGGATGAGCATCGAGAACGCGAGCTGTTAAAGCTCCGGTTTCGATACGGGCTCGGTAGCAGCGGATCAACCTCAATCCATTGCTCTATACTGCGAAAATAGCCAATATTTAAGGCGAGCAAAATAACGGAGCAAAACGGGATGGTCGACGCCGAATATACTAATAGTTTGAAAGCGCGCTTAGCGGCTCTTTCGCCCGCAAAGCGTGCACGGTTGGAGCAGACGCTTCGTGTCTCTGTAAAAACGAACTCGATTGGCAAAAGTCCGGCCGAGGTTGTTCAATTGCAAGTCGGTAGCGGTGGGCACCCCGTTTATTTTATTTACGCTGGGCCTGCCGAGATTGAGTTGGCGCGGGCGATGGGCGTCGGGTATCCAATTTTTGGAATTGAAATGTTGTGGCCTTTGTCATGGCGAAACGCGGCGGCTAAGAATAACCTTGCTGAATTGCCAACGATGGAGCAACTGGTTGCCCGTTTTGTGGCCGCACTGAGTGATCACGTGGGTTCCTCTCCGTGTGTGCTGGCGGGATACTCTTTCGCGGGAGTGATGGCTTTTGAGGCTGCTCATCAATTCCAGAGACAGGGTGGAAAGGTGGAAATGGTAATGTTATTGGATGCCTGGGGAAAGCGTCCACCACCGGGAAAACGTCCGCCACTAGGAAAGCGTCCACCACAAGGAAAGCGTCCGCCACTACTTTCTGAAGCACGATCGAAGTTGCGGAAAGGCTGGGAACGGGCGCTTAGCAAGGCGCGCGCAGAGCGGCCATCAAATTTAATTGGCGTCCGTCTTCTGAGCACCTGGCTCTTCTTCCGTGGATATTAGAATGGGTAAGAATAAGAATAAAACTCTATTTTTGCGACGCTAGCCATAAAGTCGAGCTACTCGTTCATTACTGATGAGCAACACGAGTTGTGTGCCCTGCGACCTGGTAGGGAGAATATACGAGAAGTGCCTTAGTTCTTATGATTTTCGCGTTCTAGACAGTCATGGTTTTCTTCTTCGAGCAAGCCATGGCCAAAGCGTGTATGATGACAGTCTCGGCTGGCAGGACCTGTTCGCGAAAGGTTTGGAGATTGTTTCGGTGCCAGGAGATCATTACACGATCATATCTGATTCAACTTTGACGGCGAGGAAAATGACCGAGGTTCTTAATTCTACCTCGTCATGACGATCTACGTTACGGTTGCTTTGGTCGCATTGCTTGATAGCATGGCAACGGAGCAGAGTGTGCACCGGTACGACTGTGATCTGTCGTCGGATGGTCGCGATTGAGTTTTTCGATATGCCGCTCGGGTCGGGCCGGCGGCGTCTGGGGGTCTGGAACGCGAGGATACCTGAAAGCCTACGACAGCGTCAGCGAAGCGCGCGCCTCCATCGGTACTACCTGGCCTTCTACAACCGCGCATCAGAACACCCATCTGGCTATGTCATTGAACAGAAGAGGTTTTGCTGTTCGGGATGCGATCCCGCAGGGTATCTTGGGTTCTGCCGAGCCCGTGCCGTGATGGAATGGGCGGCATTTGTAGCCAGCGCAGCGCGCGCGAAGATCCAAGGCCCGTCCGGCAGGAGATGGGTGGCTTCGATCTCGCCAGCTTCGGCGGCAAGCCTCAGCGTCTTGGTCGAGATCTTGAGGAGCCTGGCGGCGTGGGTGAGGTTGAGCCAGGGCTCGACGCCATCGGCCGCGGGTCTGAACACCGGGATGCGATAGTTCGACCGCATGGAGGTGACGCGTTCGCGCGTCCAGCGGTTGCCGTTGCCGGTCTTCAGGCCGTTGCGGTTGAGAAGACCGGCGATCAGGTCGTCGCTAGCGATCAGCACCAGCTCGCGCACGGCCGCGACGATGTCGGTCGATGTGCTATTGCGCTGCCCGCGCCGTCGCTTCGGTAGGCGCATCTGGCTGTGGATGCCGCCGGCCCAGTGCACAATCAGAACGATCTCCGACGTGGCCTCGTCGATATCGGCGACCACTTCGTCGATCAGGGTGCGGACGAACCGCTTCTTCAGTCGGGCGTCGGTGGTCGGCGCCGACCACACGGTTTGCAGGTTCGAGGCGAGCAAGCCGAGCGCGGCGGGGTCGATGCTTGCCGCGGGTCTGGCCGCGTCATGTGCGGCGATCTTGCTCTCGATCTCCCCCACCTTGGCGAGCGCCCTGTTCCAGCGCGCTTCGAGTTCGCCGGCCACCAGCCGGTTGCCCGGATCTGCGGCATCGTACTGCCGGAAGGCGCGGTCGGCAGTGTAACGCGCCGCTTCCAGATCACGGCCAAGGACGTCGCGAACCTGATCCCGCTGCCGTGCCGCCTGTGACGAGGCCTCTTGCGCGGCGGCGACAGCGCCAGGGCCGACCACGCCGAGCAGCGCCTCCTCGATCGCGTCGTCGACACGCAAGCCGCCGAAGGCGATGCAGGATGGACCGCCATGGTCCATCCAGGCGCGGCTGCAGTTGTAGCGCGGGATGCCGTGCTTGGCCCCGGTGTAGCGAAGCGTCAGCTTGCGGCCGCAGCGCCGGCAGCGGATCAAGCCGGAGAGCAGCGCATCGCCGTGCTTGGGCGCGCCATGATGTCTGCCGGTCGGAACATTGCCTGCCACCATCGCGCGGATCGCTTCGAACCTCTCCCAGCTCACATAGCCGTCATGGGCGCCGGGCTTCAGGGCGAGCCACTCGTCCCGCGCCTTGCGGCGGGTCTTCACCCTGATGCCGTCGGCGGCATAGGCCGCAACAGCGCTCGTCTTACCATAGGCGTAAGCCCCGCCGTATACCGGGTTCTCGATGATCCGGTGGATGGAGGCGTAGTTCGGTCGGCGCCAGGCCGTGTCGCCGTTCGCCTGCTTCACCGGCAGATCGAGACGATGCTCGTGCAGCCAGCACAGCGCTTGGCGCGCGCTGCCCAGCTCCGCGACCTTGTCGAAGACGAGCGTGATCGCCTCCTGAACGCGCCGGTCCGGGTCCTTCTCGTAGCGGTCATCCGCCTTCACGAAGCCGATCGGCGCGGAGACGATCAACTCGCCCCGGCGCGCCTTGGCGTAGCGGGCCGCGAGAGAACGCTGACGCAAAAGATCGAGCTCGTACTCGTTGAGGCTGCCCTTGAGCCCTAGCAGCAGGCGATCGTCGCCGTGGCGCGGCGCATAAACGGTCTCCTGATCGACGAGCACCGTGTCGACCACACGGCACATCTCGATCAGCTGCTGCCAGTCGCGGCTGTTGCGGGCGAAGCGCGAAACCTCTCGCGCGCAAACCGCGCCGACCTTGCCGAGACAGACCTCCGCCACCATCCGCTCGAAGCCTGCGCGATGCACGGAACCTGCAGCGGAACGGCCGAGATCGTCGTCGATCACGTCGATCTGCGACCATCCCAGCGCCATCAGACGGTCCCGCATGGCATACTGCAGCGCGCCGCTCTCGCGGTTGTGCAGCACCTGGTGGGCGGAAGATTGGCGCACGTAGAGGATCGCCTTGCGCTCCAGGTGATAAGGCCGAATCTTCTCAGAGATCATCGCCGGCTTCCTTTGCTGGAAGCGAAACGGTCTTGGCGGCGTGGGCGAGGATTAACTGCGCCATCTGCTCCGTCAGCGCCGACCGTGCTCGCTCCGGTAGCTCCGGCCAGAGCGGTGCGCCGCCAGCCGCCGGCCTGGCGCTGTCGAACAGGTCCATCTGCTGACGCCCACGCGGCCGCTTGTGCTTGCCGCTGTTCGTCGCCGTCGTCACTCGCATCGGCCTCTCCCAAATCTGGTCGTGAGAGGATCGGGATGCGCCCGAAAGCGGGGCATTCGATGATGCCTTGGACGTCTTCAGCGCCTGATCGAGCAGCGCCGACAGTTCCCCAAGCGCACCCAGGCTGACGAATGGGGCTGCGGTGAGCTGAAGATCGCCAGGACATGACGCCCGCTCGAACATCCAGGCCGGAACCTCGAGCCAGCGGTCCGCATGGCAGCCATCCACCGCGCAGCGGAAATACACGCCGTCGCACTTCGCCACGACGCCATAAACCCCGATCACACGGCCAAACCACGGATGATGCCGATAGAGAACTTCCAGGAACTCGGTCCCGTGGGCGTTCTCAAGCCTTGTTGTATAATCAGCGACGCCCGCACTCGAGCCTTGAGCGGCGCACGCCGGACGAGGCTTACTTCGAGCGGACGTCACTCGCTGGGTAAGCGTGATCTGACGGCCGCCTGTCGGCCCGCGTTTGGATTTGATTAGGTGTCCACCTGAATCTGAGGTGGACACCAGATGGCGGCGCGGGACGGATCTGGGGAGCGGCGGCGAACGACAGAAGCCTCGATGAGCGCCAGCGGATTGTCGAGGAGGCTCTCGGTTCGGGGGCTTCTGTTGCCGCGGTTGCGCGTCGGCATGGGCTGAACGCCAATCTCGTTTTCAAATGGATACGTCGCTCTCGCGAGGGCTGGCGCGAGCGGCGGCGCGGGCCGGCGAAGGTAAAGCCTGATGCGGCCGGGTCCTCGGATACGATGGCACCGGCCTTCGTTCCGGTGAAGCTGCTTGAGTTGGACCCGCCCTCGGCGCCACGGCCTTCCGATGTTATGGCGAAACCGGCTCGTCAGACGCGCCGAGGCGCAAGGCGCGGCGCGATGGAGATCAGCTTGCCGAACGGCGCCAAAGTATCGCTCGACGCTGATGTCGACGCCGAAGCGCTTCGTCGCGTTTTGTTGGCGCTAGGCGTCGCTTGATGCTCCAGTTCGCACCGGGCGTGAAGGTCTATCTGGCTTGCAAGCCCGTGGACATGCGGCGCGGCTTCGATGGGTTGGCCGCGGATGTCGCGCAGATGCTGCGCGCCGACCCCTATTCAGGGGCGGCGTTCGTGTTCCGCAGCAAGCGCGGCGACTACGTGAAGATTTTGACCTGGGACGGCTCCGGCCTGTGTCTTTTCGCCAAGCGTCTGGAGAAAGGCCGGTTCGTTTGGCCGCCGATCGTTGAGGGCGCGCTGCACCTGACGTCGGCTCAACTGGCGCTGCTGATCGAAGGAATCGATTGGCGCAGAACGATTGCGCCGCAAGCGCCGGAACGCCCGACTTTCCTCTAGATTCTGCGCTTTCTCGAATGCGCTGGCGCACTATTGTGATAGCCGTAAGCATGTCGCGCTCCGCCGCTGATTTGCCTGAAGACCCCGCTGAACTGCGACGCTTTGCGGCGGCGCTCGCCGCGGAAGTTCACGCCAAGACGCTGCTGATCGAGAAGCTGCGAATGCAGCTGTCGATCTTGCGGCGGGCGCGCTTCGGGCGGTCGTCGGAAAAGCTCGACCGCGAGATCGAGCAACTGGAATTGCTGCTCGGCGACATCGAGGAGAGCGACGCCGAGCGGCAGGCGCGCACCCAAGCTTTCGACGGCGAGGCTTCTACCCATCCTGCCCGCCGAAAAAACCGTCCGTGCGCGCGCCTTTGCCCGATCATCTGCCGCTTGAGACAATCGTGCACGAAGTGCCCTGCGTCTGCCCGACCTGCGGCGCAACGAAGTTCGGCCGGATCGGCGCTGATGAGCGCATAGTCCTGGAATATGTGCCCTCACACTTCAAGCGCGTGCTGCATGTGCGCCCGAAGATGAGCTGCCGCGCCTGCGAGACGGTCGTGCAGGCTCCCATGCCGACGCTGCCGATCGAGAAGGGACGCCCTGGGCCAGGGCTGTTCAGTTCTCAATGTAAGTGGCGCATTTCGAGGATTAGATTGATATCGAGGGCGGCACGCCAACGTGCGTTGCGGATGTTGGAGCCCCCTTCTGCCCGGATCAGGTTGTAAGCGAACGATCGCAAGCGCGCGACGATGTCGGGGTTCTTTCGGATGCGCGAAGCGTCTTCGGCGAAAGCGGCGTCGCGCACGTAGTGGCTGCCGTTCTCTATGCGCCAATGAGCGCGGATCCATTCGTTCCAGCGCGCGGGCGTTTGGCCGGAAGCCGAGGAAATCCAGAAGACGGTCTCGCATGTTTGCTTGCAAAGTCCGGTCTTGGAGTCGCGCTTGCAGACCGTGCGCTCGAGCCGAAGCACGGTCTTGATGAGGCCGTCCCACGGCGTATGGCGGAACCACGCCTTGGCCGGAAACGCCGCAAGTTCGCGGGTTTCCCAGCGATTGCGACCTGAGGTCTCGCTCTTGGCCGCCCCGGTCGGTTTACGGCCCGCCGTTCCCAGCTCGAGCTTGCGGCGTAGGCTCGGTTGGTTGTCCTTGACCTGGGTCAGCAGGTGATTGCCCGACGCGATCACGCGCTCGAATGTTTTTTTGGGCGTGCTCGGCGTCGAGCGTGAACAGACAGTCTTTCAGCCCCAGCGCCTCGATCAGCTCCGGCGCAGCCGGAATCTCGTTGCTCTTCTCGTCGACCATCAGATGGCCGAGCACGATCTGGTCGGCCTGCCGCAACGCCGACAACATGTGGGTGGCCTTGCGGTCGCTGAATGCGTCGAAACTGCCGCGCAGCGTCTTGCCGTCGACGGCGATGGCGGTCAGGCCGTCCGACGAAGGCGCAGCCTCCATCGAGGACGCATGCTGCCGAAACGCTGCCTCCAACGCAGTCGGATCGACGCCCTGGAGGATCGCCCGCAAACCGGTATAGGAGGGCGAATAGGGCAACCGAAGGCCGAAGGCTTCGTTCAAGCGCTGAAGGTGAATACGAATGAATTCATGCATTTGCCGGTAGGAATTGGCCCCGGCGACCATGCCCAAGATCGAATAGAGCAGGACCGTCGCCAGATCGAACCGCAGGCCTTCCCGCCGTCGGCGGTCCGGGATCGAGCGCAAAATCTTCAGCAGCGACGCCTGCATCTGACAACCTCCGATTCGGGTTGTCGCGTATAAATTCAGACATTTCCGCCCTCGGGAATCCCAAATCGACCCTCAAAGGTTAGAGAACTGAACAGCCCTGTTCGGAACCTCGAGTCTGCCTTCGCACAGCGCTCACTGAGCAGACTTGTTCAGTTGGGTACAGAAATCCGCGATTTGGTGCAGCGGCGCGAGGTAATTTCGGTCCCCGCAGTCGTGGATGCGCTTATCGACGCGCCAGTGTACTTCGAGTGCCGATATAGTGGTAAAACCCTAGCCCGAAATGTCGGGCTCGTAAATGGTGTTGAAATAGGGTCGTTGACGTTTGCTTATAATGGAGGGCGCCTGCGAGACGAAGATTTTCAACTAGTGGAGTACTACAGACCAGGAGCGCGCGCTGAGCTCGATTACCTAATCGTTAAAAGTCCTCCTCGCCTGACCGATCTGGAGCAGGAAGTGCTAAAAGCGGTTCCTGAGGACATGTTGGAACTCAATATAGCGATCGTCGGAAAGTGTAGGTGGTGGACTGTTGCGACGGTAGTTGTAATCGTCGTGTTAACAGTAGCCGGAAGCGCCTGCGCAGCAGCCCGAGATCGTCTTGCTAGAGTGCGTCTGTCGCCTGAACAGGTTGATAGACTTGGTCAACTCGCATCGGCTCGCGAGTTGCTCGACATGAGGTGCCGGATCCTTGAGAACAGGTAGCAAGGGCTGCACCGGATTGGTCGGCGCCGGGCCGACGAGATGACGGCGGTGTGGGTTCCGGACCTTTGGGCACGGCACGGGCGCGATGTGGAACGTGTTGCGCGCGCCTGGACTGTCAGGAATCTTGTGTGCGGGGCCATAGTGACGCCGATGGAGGGCGCTATGGCAATCAAGAAAGACACCCTGGACGGTTTGCTGGCGGGGCGTGACCCGCAGGCTGTTTTCGCCAAGGACGGGCTATTCGACGAGTTGAAGAAAGCTTTGGCGGAACGCGTTCTGAACGCGGAGATCGACGACCATCTGGACGGCGAGGCGGCGGCGGGGAAGCGCAACAGCCGCAACGGCTATTCGAAGAAGACGGTGCTGACCGAGACCTCGAAGCTCGATCTGCGCATTCCTCGCGACCGGGAGGGGACGTTCGATCCGAAGCTGATTGCGCGCTATCAGCGCCGGTTTCCTGGCTTCGACGAGAAGATCGTGTCGATGTATGCGCGCGGCATGACCGTTCGCGAGATCCAGGGCCATCTTCTGGAGCTTTATGGCCTTGAGGTCTCGCCCGATCTCATTTCGACGGTGACGGACGCCGTTCTGGAGACGGTGGCCGAATGGCAAAACCGGCCGCTCGAACCCATGTATCCGCTGGTTTTCTTCGACGCGCTGCGGGTCAAAATCCGCGACGAGGGGCTCGTTCGCAACAAGGCCGTCTATGTCGCGCTCGGCGTCACGCCGGAAGGAACCAAGGACATCCTGGGCCTTTGGATCGAGACCTCGGAAGGCGCCAAATTCTGGTTGCGCGTCATGACCGAACTCAAGAACCGCGGCGTCGAGGACATTCTGATCGCCGTCGTCGATGGCCTGAAGGGATTTCCCGAGGCGATCGCCGCCGTGTTTCCGCCGACGATCGTGCAGACCTGCATCGTCCATCTCATCCGCAATTCCATGGATTTCGCCTCATGGAAAGACCGCAAGCCGATCGCCGCCGAACTCAAAGCGATCTACCGGGCGACGGACGCGGATGTGGCCCGCAGGGCGCTCGAGGATTTCAACGCCGGCGTCTGGGGCCGCAAGTATCCGGCAATCGCGCCGAGCTGGCGGCGAAACTGGGAACATGTCATCCCGTTCTTCGCCTTTCCCGTCGCTGTGCGGCGCATCATTTACACCACGAACGCCATCGAATCCTTGAACGCCAAACTGCGGCGCGCCGTGCGAACGAGAGGGCATTTTCCAACCGATGAGGCTGCGATCAAATTGCTGTATCTCGTCTTGCGCCAGGTCGCGCAGACATGGAAAATGCCGCCACGCGAATGGTGCGAGGCCAAGACCCAATTCGCCATCATGTTCGACGACAGGTTCGTCAAAGCGTGATGGCTAAACCGGCCCCGCACACAAGATTTCTGACACTCCCGCGCGCCTCGACATGATGCATTCACGGCGCCAGGCACGTCAGCAGCCTTCGGCCTCGAAAACCTGCCGTTCGGCGTCTTTTTAAGCTTGAAGCGCGAAACGAGGGGTTAGTCAGCTATTTGCTTGACTTTCACATGGATCAGCTAGGTTATGGCTCTCGATTCCATAATAATTTCTCTATTAGGTCTCTGGTTCGCGTTCACACTCTTGTATGCTACCCCCTTGGGGACGCGCTTAGCTGTTAATGGTATGCTCATAACGCGGTTTATTCCTCGCTGGAATTTCTTTGCCCCTGTACCCGGTACGCACGATTTTCATCTTCTTTATCGGGACCAGCTCGTGGATGGTTGCGTTGGACCATGGCGAGAGTGCGTAGATTTTGTCTGTACGCGCCGCATCTACGCTCCGATTTGGCACCCCGAGAAACGCGCCAAGAAGACAATATACGACATTACGGTTGCGTTCATGCCAAGCCAAAACGATCTTGACCCGCATTTGCTGCAACTGTCCATACCTCATCTCCTGTTGCTGAATTATGTAGTCGCCTTACCCCGTTCCTCACTGAGCGTGGCTAGGCAATTTGTCGTGATCGGAACTTGTGCTTCCGACCCCAAGCCTGATGTCCTCGTCCTTTCGGGGATGCATTCACTGTGAATTTTTTTCTTAAGCATCTTGAGATGAATTCAGCCATTCAGGCGACCATAATCATTGCGGCTGTTGGTATATCAATAATGTCGCTCGAAGACATTACGATGCTAAAATTGCTTCGAAAAGAAGGAATCTTGAGTTGGGACGTATTAAAGCTGCAGGGATCTTGGTCTGCAATCGGCTGTAGCGGGAAGTTTGCAAAAGTTGTTTTCGAATATGGTTATTTCAGAGCAGTCATCGTTGCGCGTCTGATAGCAGCAATTACGTTATTGCTGTTTCACGGCTATCCCCTCGTATTTGCGATTTGCACATTCATCGTCTTTACGTCCCTGGCAGCGCTTACATTACGAAGTATTTATGGCTTAGACGGCGCACACCAGATGCATCTCGTGATTTGGGGAGCGCTTTTTTTAAGCAGCGTTGCCCCGGAAGGATCATTGGGTAGGGAGTTTGCAGGGCTGTTCAGTTCTCAATGTAAGTGGCGCATTTCGAGGATTAGATTGATATCGAGGGCGGCACGCCAACGTGCGTTGCGGATGTTGGAGCCCCCTTCTGCCCGGATCAGGTTGTAAGCGAACGATCGCAAGCGCGCGACGATGTCGGGGTTCTTTCGGATGCGCGAAGCGTCTTCGGCGAAAGCGGCGTCGCGCACGTAGTGGCTGCCGTTCTCTATGCGCCAATGAGCGCGGATCCATTCGTTCCAGCGCGCGGGCGTTTGGCCGGAAGCCGAGGAAATCCAGAAGACGGTCTCGCATGTTTGCTTGCAAAGTCCGGTCTTGGAGTCGCGCTTGCAGACCGTGCGCTCGAGCCGAAGCACGGTCTTGATGAGGCCGTCCCACGGCGTATGGCGGAACCACGCCTTGGCCGGAAACGCCGCAAGTTCGCGGGTTTCCCAGCGATTGCGACCTGAGGTCTCGCTCTTGGCCGACCCGGTCGGTTTACGGCCCGCCGTTCCCAGCTCGAGCTTGCGGCGTAGGCTCGGTTGGTTGTCCTTGACCTGGGTCAGCAGGTGATTGCCCGACGCGATCACGCGCTCGAATGTTTTTTTGGGCGTGCTCGGCGTCGAGCGTGAACAGACAGTCTTTCAGCCCCAGCGCCTCGATCAGCTCCGGCGCAGCCGGAATCTCGTTGCTCTTCTCGTCGACCATCAGATGGCCGAGCACGATCTGGTCGGCCTGCCGCAACGCCGACAACATGTGGGTGGCCTTGCGGTCGCTGAATGCGTCGAAACTGCCGCGCAGCGTCTTGCCGTCGACGGCGATGGCGGTCAGGCCGTCCGACGAAGGCGCAGCCTCCATCGAGGACGCATGCTGCCGAAACGCTGCCTCCAACGCAGTCGGATCGACGCCCTGGAGGATCGCCCGCAAACCGGTATAGGAGGGCGAATAGGGCAACCGAAGGCCGAAGGCTTCGTTCAAGCGCTGAAGGTGAATACGAATGAATTCATGCATTTGCCGGTAGGAATTGGCCCCGGCGACCATGCCCAAGATCGAATAGAGCAGGACCGTCGCCAGATCGAACCGCAGGCCTTCCCGCCGTCGGCGGTCCGGGATCGAGCGCAAAATCTTCAGCAGCGACGCCTGCATCTGACAACCTCCGATTCGGGTTGTCGCGTATAGATTCAGACATTTCCGCCCTCGGGAATCCCAAATCGACCCTCAAAGGTTAGAGAACTGAACAGCCCTAGGGAGTTTGTATTTGGTTTATTGCTATGCAGGCCGGGTTGGCGTACTTAGTATCGGGCATAGCCAAGTTGATATCGCCGATGTGGCGGAGCGGCGAGGCGCTTATCAGGGTGTTAGGTACTGAAATCTATGGTAATCGTTATGCGTATGCGGTATTTGCTAGGCATCCTAGTGTGGCACGTGTTGCAAGCTGGACAGTGATCCTGTTTGAGTGCAGTTTTTGTATTATTTTTATTGTAAATGTTAGGATTGGATGGTGGATACTAGCGGCTGGATTGAGCTTTCATATCATTGTTGCGATATTAATGGGACTGAACGGTTTTGTATTTGCATTTGTGGCGACCTATCCGTGCATCGTCTATTGCGCTCAACACACCAGCGTGTGGTTCTCGCAAGTAAAATGATTTAGGTCAGTCTCATTGACATGATTATGGCGCTTTTTCCCTGCGCGGCTCTTGCAGGCCGCCTGGACGCTCCCAATCTCACGAGTCGCGCGAGCGGTCGCTCTCATGGGCGCGGCTGGCGAGTGGAGATGGAGGCTCATATGGGCACTGCAGATGGCGCCATGGGTGGTTCGTATGGCGCGCGCGAATTCGGCGCGGGCGAGTGGGCAGGCGCCCGCTGGCGGCGCAGCGGTGGTTCGCACTGGTCGGCGTTCGAAATCATGGCGATGGTTCTTGGCTTCATCGTCTTCTGGCCGATCGGTCTTGCGATCCTCGGCTACAAGCTCTGGCAGCGCCGATACGGCGGGCCGGATCTCCAGACTCTGGCGACCAACAAATTTCAGGATGCGCGCACTATGATGTCGGGCAATTCTTCTTCTTGGGGCTGTGGCGCCGCGAACCGCGCGAGCCGCAGCTACGGCGCCCCGACCGGCAACGCCGCTTTCAACGAATGGCGGACTGCCGAACTCACTCGGCTCGACGAAGAGCGTCGCAAGCTCGACGAGGCGCAGCGCGAATTCTCCGAATATGTCGACGCGATCCGCCGCGCCAAGGACCGCGAGGAGTTCGATAAATTCATGGCCGAGCGGCGGCCCCGTCCGGCCGGCGGGCCGGGCGCGAACTAAACGCTTGGGTCTTTTTAGACGCGATCGCCGATCGCGTCGGCCGCGGTCATCGACCGCGGCTACAATAAGCGGTCCCTTCTCCCTTGGCCGGGAGGAGGGACTTCTGCTTGACGCTCTCGCGTCCTGCGGTGCTATGCTGAGGCTTCTCGCCAGCCTCGGAGCCTTCCATGCGCCGCGCCCACCGTTTCTTCGCCACGCTTGTTCTTGCCTTCATGGCATCGACGAGCCTTGCTTTGGCGAAGGACACCGTGACCATCGGCATGGTGCTCGAGCCGCCGGGGCTCGATCCCACGAGCGCGCCAGCGGCGGCGATCGGCGAGGTCGTGCACTACAACATTTTCGAGGGCCTGACGAAGATCAACGAGGACTTCTCGGTGACCCCGCTTTTGGCCGAGAAATGGGACTTCTCGCCCGATCTCAAGACGCTGACCTTCACCCTTAAGCCAAACATCAAGTTTCAGGACGACGAGCCGTTCTCGTCCAAGGATGTCAAGTTTTCCTTCGAACGCTATGCCGCCAAAGAGTCGACGAATAAGGACAAGGCCTTCTTCGCCTCGATCGAATCGATCGACACGCCCGATCCGATGACGGTTGTACTCAAATTCAAGGAGCCGAGCTTCGAGGCGCTTTATCGTCTCGGCATGGATACCGCCGTCATCCTCGACGAGAAGAGCGCGACGACCGACGTCACCAACCCAGTCGGCACTGGCCCTTACAAGCTCGCCTCTTGGGAAAAGGGCTCGTCGATCGTGCTCGCCAAGTGGGACGGCTTTCGCGACGCGGCGAAGATCCCGCTCGCTCACGCGACCTTCCGCTTCATTTCCGACCCTTCGGCCGCGGTCGCGGCGATGCTCGCCGGCGACGTCGACGCGTTCCCGCGCTTCGGCAACGTGCAGGCGCTCGACCAGTTCAAGAGCGATCCGCGGTTCCAGGTGCTGGTCGGGGGCACCGAGGGCAAGACCATCCTCGCCATGAACAACAAAAAGAAGCCGCTCGACGATGTGCGCGTGCGTCAGGCGATCGCCTATGCGATCGATCGCAAGGCGATCATCGACGGCGCGATGAACGGGCTCGGCGCGCCGATCGGCAGTCATATGACGCCGAACGATCCAGGCTACGTCGATCTCACGGGGATGTATCCGCACGATCCCGCGAAGGCCAAGGCGCTCTTGAAGGAAGCGGGCGTCGCGACGCCGCTCGAACTCAGCCTCATCCTGCCGCCGCCCCCTTACGCGCGTCAGGGCGGCGAGATCATCGCCGCCGAGCTCGCCGAGGTTGGCATCAACGCCAAGATTCAGAACGTCGAATGGGCGCAGTGGCTGAGCGGCGTCTACAAGGACAAGAACTACGACCTGACACTTATCAGCCATGTCGAGCCGCTCGACATCGGCATCTACGCCAATCCCAACTACTATTTCCAGTATGACAGCCCGGCGTTCAAGGCGATCTACGAAAAGGTGACGTCGGCGCCGAATCTCGAGGCGTATAAGGCGGCGCTCGGCGAAGCGCAGAAGAAGCTCGCCGAGGACAGCGTCAATGCGTTCTTGTTCCAGTTGCCGAACGTGACCGTCGCCGATGCGAAGCTCAAGGGCCTGTGGAAGAACGCGCCGATCTTCGTCAACGACCTCTCGACGATGGCATGGCAATGACCAAGCACACGAGGACGGCCAAAGCGGTGGGCACGCAGCCGTACGGCATGTCGGCGCTGGAGATGCTGCGCCTCTACCGAACGCGCGAATTGTCGCCGGTCGAAGTGATGAAGTCGGTGATCGAGCGCGTCGAAGCGTTCGAACCCCATATTCACGCAACCTTTCTTTATGCTCCGGAGCGGGCGCTGAAAGAAGCGCGCGCCTCCGAAGCGCGTTGGGCGAAGGGTGAGCCGATCGGTCCGCTCGACGGCGTGCCGGCAACGGTCAAGGACAACATCGCGACGAAGGGGGAGCCGAAGCCGGTTGGCACTGCGGCGGAAGACTTGTCGCCGCAGAAGGCCGATGCGCCGCCGGCGCAGCGCTTGCGCGAGGCGGGCGCGATCATCTTCACCAAGACGACGATGCCCGACTACGGCATGCTGTCGTCGGGGCTGTCGAGCTTCCACCCGCTGGCGCGCAACCCATGGAAGCTCGACCGCAATCCGGGTGGCTCGTCGGCAGGGGCGGGCGCGGCGGCGGCAGCGCTCTACGGGCCGCTGCACCTCGGCACCGACATCGGCGGCTCGGTACGCTTGCCGGCGGGTTGGTGCGGCATTTTCGGCCTGAAGCCGAGCGGCGGACGGATCCCGATCGATCCGCCCTACACCGGCCGCGTTGCCGGCCCGATGACGCGCGATGTCGACGACGCGGCGTTGATGATGGCGACCCTGTCCCTGCCGGATGCCCGCGACTATGCGAGTCTCAAGTACGAGAAGCTTGACTGGATCGTCGAGCCTGCGCAGCTCAAAGGCCTGCGCGTTGGCCTGTTGTTGGAGGCTGGCTGCGGCGTGCTGCCGACACCGGAAGTGAAGGCCGCCGTACAGCGCGCCGCGAAGGACTTCGAGGCCGACGGCGCGCATGTGGAGCCGCTCAAGCCGTTCCTGACACAGGACATGCTCGATGGGCTCGACAAGTTCTGGCGCGCGCGTGCGCTCAGCGACATTAGCGCCTTGCCGGCCGAGCGCCGCGCTCTGGTGCTGCCGTTCATCCGCGATTGGGCCGAATCTGCGGCAGGGCTTTCTGGCGTCGAGGTGTTCCGGGGCTTCGACCGGATACCCGAGATGCGCAGGGCGGCGGTGGTGGCGACGCAGGCGTTCGACTGCGTTCTCTCGCCAACCGCGCCGATGACCGCCTTTCCAGCCGAATGGCCCTCTCCGAGCCGCGACCCGCTGCATCCATTTCCGCAAGTCGGTTTCACCGTCGCCTTCAACATGTCCGAGCAGCCGGCGGCGTCGGTCAATTGCGGCTACGATTCCGAGGGGCTGCCGATCGGATTGCAGATCATCGGTCGCCGGTTTGACGACCTTGGCGTGCTGGCCATCGCCCGCGCCTTCGAGGCCATTCGGGCGTTCGAGGAGAGGCCGTGGCCAGAGCCGCCAAATCACTTCCCGCGATGACCCGCAACGGCCGCCTGCGGAACGTCCGCAATCCTTACGGGAAAACCTGGACGATGTGCTCAAAGATCGGCTTATAGACAATAATTTTTTCAAATACGGTTGAGGCCATCTTTAGGCCATCGATCCTAATTTCCTGTTCTTGAGCCGGATCACGCCAATCGGCAACTACCAAGAGCCAATAAGCATCACATCGCGCATATTCTGCCGACTTGATTTCCTTGTCATGGATAGCCTTCGTCAAGACATCTATAGGTGTGAACTCGACACTATGTACTTGACTTGGCTGCCATCGAGCATCGGTGTATTCTTTACCGTTCCAGAAAATACGATCGATTTCAGGTATTTCTTCTAGAAGATTGTAATCGACTTGGCTACCTCTATCTTTGCCAATGCTCCTTGCCAAATCTGCTAGTTCTCTTGGTAATTCTTTCAGACGAATCGACCTTATGGGATGTTTGGGGTCGAATGTGACGTGCAGTTCGATGCCTCTTCTATCGGAGGCGCGAAAGAGTTTTTGAGCGTCCGACACAATGGTTTCGCGAAGCCTGCGTTGTCTCTGCTCACTCTTCTCCACGTCGCCCGGCTCAACAAAAAGTCGCGTGATTTCGATGCCGATTGTGCGCTCGCTCCTCCAAAGAATATCTGGCTTGTCGTGGTATTCAGCAAAGCCTTCCGGCAGACAGCCGGTTCGAGCGAACCGGTCAAAATAAAACCGTTCCAAGCCCTGTTTTGTTGTCATCGGGATAACCTTGCATTTACTCGTCGGCCAAATTGTACCTCTGCGCGAGCCTGCGTATTCTTCATCACTCTTGCTTGCTTCGTCCAGTTGGCCCAACCGACGCCCGTCCGGATTTTCGGGCAGCCATCCCCGAATTGATCTAGGATGGAGAATCAGATGATGGGGGAATAGATTTGAGAGTCTTGGTTCTTGCCGCCGCGATCGCCATTCTCGCAGCAGCGCCCGCTCGCGCCGAGGATTGCGGTAGGAACGGCGAGGGCTTCGGGGCCTGGCTTGCGTCCTTTAAGGAAGTCGCGGTGATGGACGGCTTATCCCGCAGGGCCGTGGACGCCGCGCTCGACGGCGTCGCTTATAACCCTGCGGTCAAGCGGCACGACGGCGGCGCCGCCATGTTCGGGCATAACTTCGCCAGTTTCGCCGCCGCTCACGTCTCGCCGGGAATGGTCGCGCGGGGCAGAGCGGAACTCAAGAGATACGCCGCGCCGCTCGCCCAGATCGAACAGCGCTTCGGCGTGCCCGGACCTGTACTGGTGGCGATCTGGGGCCAGGAGACGGGCTTTGGCGGCGACATCGGCTCGTATCCGACCTATAGCGCCCTCGCAACTCTGGCCTGGGACTGCCGGCGCCCGCAACGTTTCCGCGCCGAGCTTATCGACGCGATCACCCTCGTTGACCGGGGGATTGTCACGCAGCCACACGCTTTGCGGGGCGCCTGGGCGGGCGAGGTTGGGCAGACGCAGCTCATGCCATCCGCCTATCTCATGTACGCAACCACGCCTGACGGATCGGGGACGCCAGACCTTATCCACAATTCCGCCGATGCGCTCGCGTCGACCGCGGCTTTCCTCAAAGGGCACGGCTGGCAGCCGGGCGCCGGCTGGAACGAGGGCGAGCCCAACTTCGCCGCCATTCTGCAATGGAACTCGGCGGAGATTTACGCAAAGACAGTTGCGCTGTTCGCAGATCGGCTCGCGGGCAAGTAGAGCTGGACTGCAGCGAGGCTGCAAACCCTTCCGACGTTCCTGTTAGGGCTTCCCGACGCCCGCCGTGCTCACCGTATGCTCGGCGATCATGAGTTCCTCGTTGGTCGGGATCACGAAGACGATTGTCGGCGAATTTTTGGCGCTGATGATCTGCGCATTGGCGCGGTTCGCTTGCGCGTCGAAATGGACGCCCATCCATTCCATGTTCTCGAGCGCCGCCTCGCGCACTTTCCATGAATGTTCGCCGATGCCCGCTGTGAACACGATCGCCTTGGCGCCATTGACTGCAGCCGCAAGGCCGGCGAGTTCGCGCCGGATTCGGGAGACGAAATAGGCGATGGCGTCACGCGCGGCCGGGCTGTCGGAGGCCTCGAGCTCGCGCATATCTTGCGACAGGCCCGACATGCCCTTGAGCCCGGAGTTCTTCCATAAGAGATCGGATATCGCATCGGCGCTCATCTTCTTCTCAGTCATGAGATAAAGCACCACGCCCGGATCGATCTGCCCGCAGCGAGTGCCCATCGACAATCCGTCGAGCGCGGTGAATCCCATTGTCGTGGCGATCGCGCGGCCGTCATGAACCGCGCACATCGAGGCGCCGTTGCCGAGATGGGCGATGATCACGTCTGCGCGGGCGATCTGCGGCGCGATCGCGCGCAGCTTTCGGGTGATGAATTCATAAGAGAGGCCGTGAAAGCCATATCGACGCACGCCCTCATCGTAATAGGAGCGCGGCAGAGCGTACGTGTCGTTGATGAAGGGATGGCTGCGATGGAAAGCGGTGTCGAAGCACGCGACTTGCGGAATCGACGGGAAGGCCCTCATCGCCGCTTCGACGCCGGCGACATTGTGCGGCTGGTGAAGCGGCGCAAGCGGAACGAGCGCCTTCAGCTTCGCGAGCGTGCCGTCGTCGATCAGGACCGGCTCGGCAAAGTCCGGGCCTCCGTGCACGATGCGATGGCCGACCGCTGCAATCGAAGAATCGTAGCCCGCTTGCCTGAGCCAGCCGAGAATGGCGCCGATCGCAACCGTGTGATCGACGGGGGCGCGGGATCGGTCGAAACTGAGTTCGGCCGTCTCGCCCGTGGCCGTCTTGACGGAGCCTTTCGCTGTCGCGCCGATGCCTTCGATTTGCCCCGAGGCGAGCAGGCCGGGTTCGCCTCCGTCGGCGAGGCGGAAGGCTGCGAATTTGAGCGACGAGGAACCCGCGTTGAGAGTCAGGATCACCGAGTCCAAGGCATGCACTCCGCCGCTCTGGCGACGCCCGGTTCATCGCTAAATGCGCGCCCTTCGCGGCGCCAGTATTCGCATAGCTCATGCCAGCGCGGAGGAGACGAGCCGGGCGCGATCGCAATCGCCTCGGCCCGTCACCTGACCGGCGCTTTGTCCCCAAGCGCCGGTCCCGCTGCTTCCGCCCGCGCGACGAAGCCGGATACCAATAGCACATTGCCATGGCCGACGGCCAACAAGGCGAGGCTTCGCCGGCGCCGCGGTTGCGCGAGGCACACGATTAGTTGAACGCGGTGACAGCTGAATGAAGCGTTGCGCCTGCGCCGGGCGCTGCTTTCTCGTCGGGGGCAATTCGTTGCTCCACGCGCCGCCAAAGCGCCGGATTGCCGGACTTGATTCTGGCCCGACTATGCTGTCTTAAGCTGGCGTCCACGGGACGACCGAGCCGCCGGGACCCACAGGGCGTCCGACGAGACGCCCGTCTGACGACGGGCAGTGAGACGATGAATTTTTCCCAACGCCTGACCTTTCTGTTCTCCGGGCCGATGTTCGATGCGGATGATCTCGAGGGCCTTCGGGTCAGCCAGATCATCGCCGCCATCGAGCGGATGGGATTCCAGGTCATCAAGGCGCGTCGTCTCGAGGACGCGGAGCTCGCCGTGCAGACCGACGCTGCGATCGGCTGCATGGTCGTCGACTGGGGCAAGAAGGGCATCGAGGGCAAAGCGGCTTCGCTCATCAACCTGATGCGAAAGCGCGGCCTCGACATGCCGATCGTCGTCCTCGTCAGGCGCAAGCGCTTCGAGGACATTCCGGTCGAAGTGCTCGACTTCATCGACGGCTATGTGTTCCTGGCCGAAGAGACGCCCGAATTCATCGCCAGGAACCTGGTTTCGCGCCTGAAGCAATATGCCGACACGTTGAAGACGCCGTTCTTCGGTGCGCTCGTCGATTTCCAGGAAGAAGGCAACCAGTTGTGGACCTGTCCGGGCCACAACGGGGGCGTCTTCTACAGCCGCAGTCCGATTGGACGCATATTCGTCGAGCATCTCGGCGAAGCGGTCTTTCGCGACGATCTCGACAATTCGGTTCTCGAACTCGGCGATCTCCTGACCCACGAAGGGCCGGCGCTTCAGGCGCAGAAAGAGGCGGCGGCGATCTTCGGAGCCGAGAAAACCTATTTCGTGCTGAACGGCACTTCGTCGTCGAACAAGATCGTGCTGACCAATCTCATCACTGAGGACGATCTCGTGCTGTTCGACCGCAACAACCACAAGGCGGCGCACCAGGGGGCGCTGCTGATGGGCGGCGGCATTCCGATTTATCTATCGACCGACCGCAATGCTTACGGGCTCATCGGTCCCATTCGCCCGGAGGATTTCGACGAGACGACGATCCGCGAGCGCATTCGTGACAACCCGCTGGTGAAGGACAAGGAGGCGTGGCAGCGCGAGCGCCCCTTCCGCGCCGCGGTGATCGAACAATGCACCTATGACGGCACGATCTACGACGCCGAGCGCATCGTCGAGCGCATCGGCCATCTTTGCGACTATGTCGTGTTCGACGAGGCCTGGGCCGGCTTCATGAAGTTCCATCCGCTCTACGAGCGCCGGTTCGCCATGGGCTTGCGCGACTTGAATGAAGCCTCGCCCGGGATTGTCGCCACCCAGTCGGCGCACAAGCAGCTCGCGAGCTTCTCGCAGGCGTCCCAGATTCATATGCGCGACAGGCACATCAAAGGCCAACGCCGGCGTGTCGAGCATCGCCGCTTCAACGAAGGCTTCATGCAGTTCGCTTCGACCTCGCCGTTCTACCCGCTGTTTGCTTCGCTTGATGTCGGCGCGCAGATGATGAAGGGCCGATCCGGCGAAGTCCTTTGGGACGACGCCATCCGGCTCGGGATTGAATTGCGCAAAAAGCTGCGCGCCGTCCGACGCGAGTTCGAGGAGAAGGAGCGGGATCCCGCGAAGCGCTGGTTCTTCGACCCGTTCGTGCCACAGCGCGTCTCGATCCGAGACGCTGCGCTCGAGAACGCGGCTCACGATGTCCCGTGGGAGAGCGTGTCGACCGACCTGCTGGCGCGCGACCCGCGCTATTGGGCTCTGGCGCCGGGCGAAACCTGGCACGGCTTTCAGGCGCTCGAGGCGGGCTTCGCCATCACCGATCCGGCCAAACTCACCCTGCTCACGCCGGGCTTCGACCGCGCGACCGGCGCCTATGAAGCCCATGGCGTGCCGGCCCCGGTCGTTGCGCAATATCTGCGCGAGAACCGCGTGGTGTCGGAGAAGAACGATCTCAATTCGCTCCTCTTTTTGCTGACCCCTGGCGTCGAGTTCGAGCAAGGCGGGCACGCTGGTGTCGTCGCTGGTCGCCTTCAAGCGGCTGCATGACGACAACGTCCTGCTCGACGACGCCATGCCCGAATTCGTCGCCAAGCGGCCGGCGCGCTATCATGGCAAACGGCTCAAGGATCTATGCGGCGAAATGCACGCGTTCTTTCGCGAGTCTGGCGTGAGCCAATTGCAGATGGCGCAATTCGCCGCCAAGCATTTGCCGGAGGTGGCCATGACGCCGCGCGAAGCGTCGCGTTATCTCGTGCGCAACAATGTCGACTATCTGCCGCTGGCCGAGCTCGACGGCCGGATCGCAACGACGCTGTGGGTGGTCTATCCGCCGGGCATCGCGACCATCGTTCCGGGCGAACGGCTGACCGAACGGGCGCGCCCGATGATCGACTATCTCAAGATGTTCGAGAAGAGCGCCAACGTGTTCCCCGGCTTCGAGGCCGAGATCCAGGGCCTCTATCGCGAGGTGGATGCGAGCGGCGCGATTCGGTTCTATACTTATGTCGTCCGCGAGACCGCCTGAACGGCGGCGGAACGAGAGTTCGGGTCGCGCCGCGCGGCCGAGAAAACGGACGCCCAATTAAGCTAGTGACCGTGTAGAAGCCCTCCTACTGCTGGGAGGCTCCGCAAGCGTGTCGTCAACTCCGCCTCAGAACGATTCAACGCCCGCTCGGTCAGGCGCCAGCCGCCGCCTGCGCTGGATCGTCCTCGGCGCGGCGGCGATTGTCGCCTTCCTGTATTTCGTGCCGATCCCGTTCATCGCCTATACGTCGGACGCCTATGTTCGCTCCGACTTCGTGGAGATCGCCCCCCAGGTGCCGGGTGTCGTCAACCACGTTGACGTCGCCAACGATCAGAAGGTCGTGGTCGGCGACCTTCTCGCAACCCTCGATCCTGAACCTTTCACGCTCAGCGTCGACCTCGACCAGAAGCGGCTCGACGGCGCGGCCGCCGCTGCGAAGGTGAAAGGGGAGGAGGCCCGTATTCTCGCAAGCGCGCTCGAGACGGCGAAGGCGGCCGTTACGCTGGCGCAGCAGGACTATGACCGCACCGTCGTGTTGGTGAAGCAGGGAGCGATAGCCCAGGCCATTCTGGACCGCTCGGTGGACGACCGGCAGAAGGCGCTGGACGCGGTCACCGGCGTCGAAGCGAGACTGCGCGTCAATGGAGCGGAAGTCGCCTCGACGCTCGCGGACGTGTCGGTGGCGAAAGCGCAGCTTGCCCTCGCCCAATACAATCTGGCGCAGACGCGCCTCGTCGCCTCCGTCCGAGGCTTCGTGACCAATCTCTCGCTGCGCCCCGGCGACTACGCGAAAGCCGGCGCTCCGATCGTCGGAATCGTCGATGATTCGCAGTGGCGCGTCGTAGGCAATTTCAAAGAGTACACCGCGGCGCGCATGAAGCCGGGGGCGCGCGCGTGGATCTGGCTCGACAGCCATCCCTGGCGCCTGTTTCCCGCCCGGTGTTCGGTGTGGGACGGGGCGTCGCCCGCCACAACGGCGAGCAGCGCCTCCTGCCTTATGTGGCGCCGACGACCGACTGGATCCGCTTGTCGCGTCGGCTGCAGGTGACGCTCGTGTTCGATCCGATGCCTGACGTTCCGCTGTTCATGGGGGCGGACGCGCGCGTCCTCATGTTTCCGTGAGCGGGCCCGAGCCGCGACGTAACCTCGAGCTCCGCCTCGCCGAAGCGCTAAGGCATGAATTCGCGGAATTGCGCCTGTCGGGCCCGACGGCGGGCGTCGCCTTCCGCGCCGCGCTCGCCAGCGTTCTATCCATGATCGTCGCGATGGCGCTCAATCTCGACAATCCTTATTGGGCGGCGATCACCGCGGTCTCGATCGTCGTGCCGGATGTTTCGAGTTCCTTCCTTCGAAGCATCGATCGCTGCCTTGGAACATTGATCGGAGCGGCCGTCGGGTATTTCGGCGCGCGTTTCGTTGGCGAGCCCCTCATATTTCAGCTGATCTGCGCGACCGCGGTCGCCTTCGGCATCTACGGGACGGAGCGCGCCGTCCACGGATACGCGGTGCTCCTGGGCGCGGTGACGGTGGTGCTCGTCATGTTCGGCGCGCTCGAGGCGCCGAACGACGGGTTCAGGCTCGCCGTCTACCGTTCGATGGAGATCATGGTCGGGGTCGGGGTTTCCTATCTCGTGCAGGTTGTGCTCGCCCCCGCGGCCCGATCGGCGCCCGTTGGCGCCAAGCCCGGAATTTTCACCGATCCGGTCGACGAGGACCTGCTCGCCATTGCGGTCACGGGCGGGCTCGCCGTCGCCTGCATCCCATTAATCTGGGAGGCGCTCGACCTTCCGGGGCTGGGGCAGACGCCGATCACCGCTTTCGTGATCCTGGTCGCGATGCGGCGCGGACCTGCATGGGTGGCCGTCAACCGCGTCGCCGGCTGCGTGCTGGGCGGCGCGTACGGGCTCCTCGGCATGCGCCTGGCAGGCGACTCCTTCGCTGTCTGGATTCCGCTGCTCTTCGGCGGCCTCTATGTCTGCTGCTACGTCAAGGAGCGCGACGGCGAGGCTTCCTATACGGGGCATCAGGCAGCGGTCGCGGTCATCATGTCGATGGTGCAAGGGCTCGCGCCTTCACAGGACATCCTCCCTGCGATCGAGCAGCTGGTCGGCATGATCGGCGGAATTGTCGTGGTCATCGTTGCTCAGGCTGTGGTGGCGCCTCTTGTTGCGCGCGCGATCTCCGCCATTCTTGGCTCTGGAGGGGAGCGGCGGGGAGTTCCGCGCGGAGGGGATTTGGCGTAAAGGGCGTCCCATGGACACCACGAACGGCGCCCGCTCCGGCGAGGCAGACGAACGGAGCGACCTTCCTCGGATCCAGGTGCGCAACTCGCGCGACGTCGATGTGCCGGGGATGCTCGCAATTTATCTGCACCACATCCGACGCGGCGTGGATCCTGGCGTCGATGGCGAATTCGAAGCGCCTGACGCCGATGACCTCAAGCGCCGTCGCCGGTCGATGAACAACCGCAAGATGCCGCATCTGGTGGCGGAGGAGACAGGAACGGTCGTCGGCTACGCCTATGCGGTGCCGTTCCGCAAGCGGCCGGCCTATCGCTATACGGTCAAGCATTCGATCTACGTGCGCAGCGACCGGCTGCATGCGGGGATCGGGCGTCAGCTCATGACCGCGCTGTTGGACGCCTGCGCCGCGGCGGGCTTTCGCCAGATGATTGGCTATATCGACGGCGCCAACGTCGCCTCGATCAAGTTGCACGAACGATTCGGCTTCCGCCAGGTCGGCTACCTGCCCGCGGTCGGCTACAAATTCGGCCGCTGGACGGACTCGATCATGATGCAGCGCTCGCTCGGGCCAGGCAGCACCGAACCGCCGGCGGGGTGAACGGGCTGCGCCATCGGTACGGTGGCCGGGTCACGACTCCGCCGGCGCCTGCGCCGCGATCAAGCCGGCCAAATCCGCAGCCCGTTTAACGCTGCGGGCTTTCACGCTTGCCTCGCGTCCGCGAACCTCGACGTCGTGGGCGGGAAGGTCGTCTGGACCGAAGCCAGCGCGCTCGTAGACCTCTTCCGACATCAACACTTCACAACCCAGCGCCTTGGTCAGCGCCTCGAGACGCGCCGCGACGTTCACCGGATCGCCGATCACCGTGAATTGCGCATGGCGCTCGTATCCGATGGCGCCGGCGATTGTCACGCCGGCATGGATGCCGATGCCGAAGCGGATCGGCTCGACCAGCGCATGAGCCAGCGCGCTGTTGAGGCTCTCGACTCGGGCGGCGATTGCAGTGCTGGCGGCGATCGCCTGCCGGCAGGCGACGTCGGGCCGGCCGCTCAAGCCGAACAGGGCCAGCAACCCGTCGCCCAACACTTGGTTGGGCTCGCCGCCGGCGCTCAACACCGCTTGGCTCACGGCGTTCAGAAACTGGTTGATGATGAACACGGTGTCGAACGGCATGCGCCTCTCGGCCAGCCGGCTCGATCCGCGCATGTCGACGAACATGATGACGACATAACGCTCGACCCCCGAAGAGACCGCTCCGGTTCGATAGGCGTCGACTGTCGTCGCGTAGGGGGAGAGCATCGGCACAACCGCGATGTCGGCGGTCGGACGAAGCTGGCAGGCGAGCCTGACCGCGGGGCCGGCGTGCACGCGTTCAAGCACCGCGTGCTCGGCCGCGCTCGCAACGGGCAGGCCCGTGACGTCGCCAAGAACGCGGATGCGGCAAGTCGAGCAGCGGCCGCGGCCGCCGCACACATGCGCATGCGGGACGTTGTTGAGGAGGCTCGCTTCCAGCACGCTGAATCCCCGCGCGACACGAATTGTGCGGTCGGGATAGGTCAGCCGGATCGAGCCGACCCGGTGCTCTCTCCACTGTCGGAAGGCCCGGGCGGAGAGCGTGGCGGCCAGCGCCACAGCCAGGAAAGCGAGCGTCCATATACGCTCGTCCAGAAGGAGCGAGTTCTGAGCCGGAGCGCCGGCGTGCTCGGGAGACATCGTGCGCGCCAGCCATGCGGGGTCTTGAACCGCCGCTAAGGTCCACTCGCCGCCCTGGTAATAGCCGAGCAGCGCCAGCGCAGGCAGGAGCACCGCGATCGAAAGCAGCAGGCCCTTCACGCGTGGGTAGAACGGCTTGAGCCGCAGCCAGAAATGGAATCCGAGGCAGCCGTGAACCCAGACGATCAGCAACAGAACCGCTTGCAGTGCGCCGAGCAACGGCGAATTGACCCAGAAACCCACGAGTTCCTGCGCATATCCCTTCTCGATCCCAAATTGGCTGAGCGCGACGCGGGTGCCGATCACGTGACTGGTCAGCAGGAATGGAATGGAGAGGCCGAGAATGAGCTGGGTCGCCTCGAGCCGCGTCCAACGGAATCGGCGCCGCTCATAAAGCGCCCAGAAGCCGAGGCTCATGTGGGTCAGAAGCGAAACGTAGAGGATCGTCGCGCCCGCTAGCGATTGCCAAATCAGCTTCTGGATCGCGAGGCCGCTCTCCATTGCGCCAATCGAAATGTTGCCGAGCGCGTGATTGGCGAAATGCAGCGTCACATAGACGTAAAGCACGAGTCCGGTCGCGAGCCGGATCTGGCGAAGGCTGGGCATTGTTGCTCCGTCTGCGCCATCGCGGCGAAGTCATCAAGCGGCTCGGAGCCCTCAGGTTCAACCCGCGCCAAGAGACCCGCTCATTCCGCTTTCGATCTGGTCCATCGAGACCGCCGGGCCGCCGAGAAGGATCAGCTCGTGGCGCGGAGTGAGCGCCCGCCGCCCCTGCCTGGATAGGAGGGGGCCTCTGCGTTTTTTGAGAAGCAACCCCTTGCGGCCGCCGGGGCTAGGGAGCTCGTGTCGCTGTCAGCGCCGTTCCTCGAGCTGCCTGACCCGGTACTCAAGGCGCTGCATCGTGAGAGTCAGCGCCTCGTAACCGAGCTTATGAGTATCGCCGAGACTCGACAGTCCCGCCATGGTGCTCTGGTGTTGAGCGCGCATGATCTGAAGTCCATGCCAGACGATATAGACAACGCCGCCGAGTAAAAGGACGATGACCCAAATGGCAATATCGAGCATCTCTAACCGGGTGCTTGCTGACGACTGAGTTCGCATTAAACGACTGTTCACCACAATAACGGAAATGAAGATAAAAGTGAAAAAATCGGGGTTGAACATACAGAATGTGGTGGGCCATAGTGTTTTTCGTAATGGCAGCAGTGGCATAATCCCTTTGGAGGCGCTGCGCGGGGCGAGGCTCAGGCGGACCATCCGCTGAAACGCGGGCCGCAAAAGACTGGCGGCCTCGACGTGTGACCCGGATCACAGCGCGAAATCTGTGAAGGGGATAACTCACACGCCATTCAACCAAACATGGGAGTTATGTTATGGCGAATGTTCCAAAGCGCAGGGTTGTCGTCGTCCATCCCAGCGTCAGCGAAACCCTAATCGGCGGGCCCGCCGCAAGTGGAACGGTCCACAGCGACGGCGCCAAGAACGGCGGTGAGACGACGCAGTCTCGCAAACCCTGGCCGGCGGAGTTCGGATGGGATTTCCCGTTCGATTTCCCAAAGCCGGGTCGATGACGGACGACGGAAGGGCGGTTCAGGGCCGCCTTTCCCCGCGGGGCTCGCGTGTACCGCCAAGCCGAAGAGCAAGCCTCCCGGGCGCTTCACCGAGCGTTAAAACGGGCTTTGAGGCTCACGAGATAAACGAGACCGGAAAGCGCCGTGATCCAGAACGAGGTCGGCCAGTCGGTATAATAGGCCAGCGTCAACCCTCCCCACGCCTCCGCGAGAGCGAGGGCCGCCGCCAACGCCATTCCGCCGATCAGCGCCCTTGAAAAATTCTGCGCTGCCGCGGCAGGCCCGACCATCAGCGTGAACACCAAGAGCACGCCGACGATCTGCGCGCATTCCGCGACCGCAACCGCAACGATAGCCAGAAACGCCACCGAGACGAAGCGAACCGGCACGCCGCGCGCCTCGGCGAGCTCGCTTTCCAGCGAGGCGAAAATGAGCGGCCGGATGATGATCGCGAGCGCGACCAAACTCACGATGGCGAGCACGGCCAGCGTCAGGAGCGCCGACGAGTTGACCCCGAGCACATTGCCGAACAGGAGCGCCGTCGCCTGCGTCGCCGCCGCCGTGTAAAAATGCAGGAACAGAAGCCCCAGGCCGAGCGCGAGCGACAGCATCATGCCGATCGCCACATCGCGCGTGGCGAGCTTCTCGCCGAACAGCCCCATTCCGATCCCGGCGACAAAGGTGAAGCCGACCAGGCCCGCTAGAGGTGAGAGACCGAACAGAATGGCGCCCGTCGCGCCGGTGAAGCCGACATGTGACAGCGCGTGGCCGGCGAACGTCTGCCCGCGCATTACGAGAAAGAAACCGACCGCGCCGGCCAGCACCGCCGCGAGCCCAGAGGCGACGAAGGCGGTGCGCATGAAATCATAGTCAAGCATGGCTGTGGGCATGGTCATCGTGGCGATGCGCGTCGCGCTCAACGTCGACGTCGCCCGCCATCACGTAATACCGATTTCCGACGCGCACGACTTCGATCTCAGCGCCATAGAGACGCGACAGCACCGGTCCGGTGACGACGTCTTCGACCGCCCCGATCACCGCCTCACCGCCGCCGAGATAGAGGACGCGGTCAATCGCATTGACCAGCGGGTTGAGCTCGTGGGCGCTGAACAGGATCGCGATCTTGAGGTTGTCGCAAATCCGTCGGGCGATACCGACAACGCTCTTCTGATGCGCGGGGTCGAGCGAGATCAGCGGCTCGTCCATCATGATGAGGCGCGGCTTGCCGATCAGAGCCTGGCTCAACAAGACGAGCTGGCGCTCGCCGCCCGACAATTCGCCGATCGAGCGGCGGGCGAGTTCGCGCGCGCCGACTTCATCGAGCGCCCAGTCGATCTCGCGCCGCGTCGCCTTGTCGAGCGTGACGAAGCCGAACCGGGCGCCGATCGCCGACGAGGCGACGACGTCCCAGCCCGTGAGTTTGAGGCCCGTAATCGCGCCGCGGTTCTGCGGCATGTAGCCGATCTGAGCATTGCCGCGCGTCGCCGGGCTGCCGAGGACCGCGATCGCGCCCGAACTTACGGGAACGAGGCCAAGCGCGGCGCGCATGAGCGTCGTCTTGCCGGCGCCGTTCGCGCCCAGCATGCCGACGAACTCGCCCTCCTCGATCTGAAAGCTGGCGGCCGAGAGGATGTTCCGGCCGCCGAGCCTGATCGTTACCTTGTCGAAAGTGAGAGCGCTCAACTTGCCCCGCCGGCGAGCGCCTTATCGAGCGCGTTCAGTTGGCCCATCATCCAATCCTGATAGGTCGAGTTGGCCGGTTCGGTTTCGGAGACGCCGACGACCGGGATGTTATTGTCCTTGGCCATCTGCACAAGCTTGCCCACAGCCGGCTCGCTCGCCTGCGCGTTGTAGAGCATCACTTTCACATGTCTGCCCTTGAGATCATTTTCGAAAGCCGCCACTTGGGACGGGGTCGGCTCGGCGTTGTTCATGACCGCGAGCGCGTATTTCTCGTTGCGGACGTCAAGCCCAATGAGCTTCGCCTGATAGCCGAATACGGGTTCTGAAGCGGTGACCGGCTGGCCCGCGTAAGACTTGTGCATGGTGGCGATCTTATCGTCGAGAGGCTTCAGCGACTCGAGGAATTTACTTTCGCCCTGCTCATAGTCCGCCTTGTGTGCCGGATCGGCGGCGACGAGATCGGCGACGAGCGCCTTGGCGACGGCTTTCATGTATGTCGGATTGTACCACAAATGCGGATTATCGCCGGCCTTCCGGCCAACGAGCGCGCCGACAATGATTTCCTTGCGGCCAGGCGCTTTGCTGGCGCCAAGCAGCTTTTCCATCCACGGGTCATAGTCGACGCCATTGGCGATGACGATTTTGGCGTCGCTGAGCGCCTTGGCGGTCGAGGGGCTGGCTTCGAACAGGTGCGGATCGTCGTCGGGGTTCGAGAGAATGCTGGTCACTGCGACATTCGCGCCGCCGATCTGCCTTGCCATGTCGCCATAGAAGTTCTCCGCCGCGACCACTTTCACCGGATCGGCGAATGCCGGGGCGCTGAGCGCGCAGATCGCGATCGCCGCGAGCACAGGGAGCTTGTTGATCATGGGAACAGCCTCGGTATCGATTTGAAGCGCCGGATTGAGCGCGAGCGGCGGAGTGTTATGTTATATCCTATCTGTGGGCAAGCCCTAAGTGCAACTTTATATCATATCGACGCGGTGGCCGTGGTATGATGGAAGTCGCGATGAGCAAGAAGACAGCGCCAACCAAAGATTCGGCCCCGGAGCCGACAGCGATCGGCTGGCAAGGGCAGGTGGAGAGCGCCTGTGACAGGGAGGGTCTGCATCTCACCCCGCTGCGCCGGCAGGTTCTGGCTATCCTGGCTGAGAGCTTAAGCCCCCTTGGCGCCTATGCGATCATCGACCAGCTTTCGCGCCGCGAAGGCAAGCCGGTCGCGCCGCCGACCGTCTATCGCACGCTCGACTTTTTTCTCGAGCACGGCTTTGTTTACAAGATAGAGAGCCGCAACGCCTACGCGCCCTGCGAGCATATCGGTCACGCCCATCACGGCGCGCTGCTCTTGTGCGAAAAGTGCGGACGAAGCGACGAGATCGAGGACGTCAAACTCGACCGTCTGCTGCAGGAAGCCGCCGCCCGCGCCGGCTTCGCCCCGCATCGGCAGATGGTCGAGCTTGTGGGCCTTTGCCGGGACTGCGCGGGCTAGGGTCCGGGCCGTTTCTCGCCGCGCGCTTCTTGCTCGACCGAGCCGATCAGAGATGGGCGGGCTCCGATTGAGGCCGCCGCACGGCTTTGAATTTGGGCAGCGCCTTTAGCGGATCACGCCGTACGTTCGATTTGGATCAGGATTCTGCCCGTCTCCTCGACGGGAAGTGACGAGCGCTTGGCCAGTTCGATCACGACGAGGCTCCAGACGGCGGTCACGGCGACGGCCGGCCAGAAGCCGAGAATCCCGTAGCCGCCGAGATCGTGACCGCTCAGCGCCGACAGGATCCACATGCCGCCGAACCAGGCGCCCAGCCACCACACGTTGTCCCAACCGAAGTTGGCGCTTTCCTCGCGCGCGAACAGGTAGAAGTAGGCCAAATAGAGGACGAAGATGATCAGAACGATCGCAAACGTCCAGGTCACAGTGGAAAAGCCGCTCCAGAGAATGATCAGATTGCAGCAGATGAACGCGATCGGGGCGACGATGCTCGCTGCGGCCAGGCGGAACGGGCGCCGCAGATCTGGATGGTCACGGCGCAGGATCAAGAGCACGATCGGTCCGAGACCATACGTGAGCGCGGTGATGTCGCTGATGTACTCGACCATCTTCTGCCACGCCGGGAAGGGCAGAAGGAAGATCACCCCCACGACCCACATGACCACCACCGAAACCCAGGGCACCTGACCGCTGTTGAGCTTGGTCAGCACGCGCGGGCCAGCTTTCATTTCGCCGTTGGCGAAAAGGATACGTGAGCCACCCGTCACATAGATCAGGCCGGTGCCGGCCGGCGAGATGGCTGCATCGATGTAGAGCAGGCTCGCCAGCCAGCCGAAGCCGAGCACCATGGCGAGGCCGGCGAAGGGTCCTTTCACGCCGGCGAAGCTGAGATGCCCCCAACCGTTGGCGATATCCTGCGGCTTCAGGGCGTTCAGGAAGCCGAGTTGCAGGAGGATGTAGACGACCGCGGAAAGCAGGACGGCGCCAATCACCGCCAGCGGAATGTTGCGGCCGGGATTGGCGCTTTCCCCACCGAGGTCAATCGCGGTTCGAAAGCCGAGAAAGCTGAACACAATCCCCGCGGCAGGAAGGGCGATGAAGACGCCGTTGGGATCGTAGCTGCTTGATGCGGCGGTCCAGACGCTTGTGCCTCCGGTCCAGAGCGGTCCAGCCTGACGAGCGCCGGCGACGATGAGAACGATTGCCGTCAAGAGCGGCACTGCGATCTTCCACCAGGTAACCGTATTGTTGACGGCCAGAAGCCAACGAATGGCGAGAAGATTCACCAGCGCCAGGACGCCGACCAAGACTGCGCAGGCAACGAAGCCGGCCGCCGTCAATACGCCCTCGGCGCCGACGAGATGGGGGTAAAGGTTGTTGGCGTAGGTCACGATGCTTTCCGCTTCCACGGAGGGCACCGCGACATAGGAGAGAAACAGCATCCAGCCCCAGACTCGCCCTAGGCCTTCACCGTGGCTCGCGTGGCTCATATGAACAAGCGCGCCCGCGCGGGGAAACAGGGAGGCGAGCTCTGCAAAGCAGAGGGCGATGAGCATGATGATGACGGCGCCGAGGATCCAACTCACCAAGCTGAGCGGCCCGGCGATCTTTGAAGCGTGAAGGGCGCCAAACAACCAGCCGGAGCCGATCATGCTGGTTGTGCTCGCGAAAAGCAGACCTATGATGCCCGCGTCGCGACGAAGGCCCACAGCTGTCGCCGTTTCAGATGAGGTTGACATTAGAGACTCTCCCTCGCGGCTGTTGTTCGCTGCTAGGCCCACTCTGCGCTTGTCAACAAACCTTCACAAGCCACCCCGGAAAGCATTTTTGTGGATCATCACCACCAGCCTGGCCTTCGGTGAACGGTCGATTCAGGCGCCGGACAGATCGGCCAGGCAAGGTTGGCTATCCCAGGGGTTTGAGGATTTTCGCGCCGAACCGGTGGAGAAGAAGTCCCAGTCCTAGCGCGACGAGTGACCCGGCTGGGCCCGGAATGAGGCCGTCGAGCCGGAGCAGGATCGCGCTCCATGGAGGGGAGCCGGCGAAGTCCGCGACGACAGGCCGCACCGTCGCCACAGCCTGGCGAAGGAAATCGAACGCGGAATTGATCCCGGGGTCGGCGGAAGCGCCGAGCATCGCGCGAAGCCTGTCGAGAGCGTCGAGAACCGAATCCGGGCCAGAACCGCCGGCGCTCCTCGCGAGGCCGACGACGCCGAGCGCCGCGATCAGCCATCCCGCGACGCGGAACAGCAGAGCGGACCGGGTCAGAATCGCCCACGTCTCCGCGTCGGGCACGCCGGTCACCGGCGATCGGCGGCAGAGCTGAATGAGCGCGACGGCGCCGCGCGCCATCCAGGCGAAGGTGCGGTCGGCGCGCGCGGAGGGCGCAACGAGCGCGCCGATGAGTCCATCGAGCTGGCCGGGGAAGCCGCCGGGGCTTTCCGGCGGACCCGCGCCGGCGGCCTCGCCTTCGGATGGTGGCTGCGGCGCGGCGCGTTCCGGAACGGGAGCACCGGCTGCATAGCCCCAGCCGAGCTGGGCCGCATCGCGCAGCCAGGCCGGCGCGTTGGCCGCCGCTCCGCCCTCGCCCCAGACGATCTGTGTCGTGTCGTGGGAGCCATTGCCGAAGCCGACATGCAGCCGCCGCGGCCCCATGTAATTGACCCCCGCGCCGATGCCGGTCGCGCCGCAGGCTGCGGCCGAAGCGACAAACCGGCAGATCGTGTCGAGATCGCCGGGACGGGTGAAATCAAGCGTCCGTCCCGCTGCGACAAGCTCGAGATCGGCGGCGTTTCCCCCGTCATGACGGTTCGAGCCGGTTCTCTGGCCGCGCGATCCCGGCTGGCCGCCGGAAGTGATGCGGACGATGTCGACGCCCGCTTCGTGCGCCGCCGTGAGCAGCACGCGCCTCAGCGCGGCGTTGATCGGCATGTCCCTGATCTTGGCGCCGCTCAGCGCCGATTCGTCGATCGTCGCCATTTCGGCGGCCCCGAGGCGCGCTTACCCCGCCCCGAGCCGTCTCAGCCAGGCGCGCGCCTCGCGGCGCACGTTGGCGGGCGCTGTTCCGCCGTAAGAGGTTCGGCTCTTGACCGAACGGTCGACGCCAAGCACGTCGAACGTCTGCCTGGTGATGCGCGGCTCGACGCTCTGCATTTCGTCCAACGTGAGCTTCTCGAGCGCCACGCCGCGCTGGGCGGCGAGCGCGACGATGCGGCCGGTGACGTGGTGGGCTTCGCGGAACGGCATTTTGAGCGCCTGCACCAGCCAGTCGGCGAGATCGGTGGCGGTCGCGTAGCCCATGCCTGCTGCAGCCTTCATGCGCTTGGGCTCAGGAATCATGTCCTCGACCATGCCGGTCATCGCGGCGAGGCAAAGCGCGAGTGTGCGGAAGGCGTCGAACACGCCCTCCTTGTCCTCCTGCATGTCCTTGGAATAAGCGAGCGGCAGCCCCTTCATCACCGTGAGCAGGCCGATGAGCGCGCCGACGATCCGGCCGGTCTTGCCGCGCACGAGTTCGGCCGCATCGGGATTGCGCTTCTGCGGCATGATCGACGAGCCGGTCGAGAAGGCGTCGGAAAGCTTGATGAAGCCGAACTGTGGCGTCGTCCACAGCACGATCTCCTCGGCGAAGCGGGAAAGATGCGTCGCCGTGATCGCGGCCGCCGCGAGCGACTCGAGCGCGAAGTCGCGGTCGGCGACGCTGTCGAGCGAATTGGCGGTCGGCCGGTCGAAAAGAAGCGCCTTTGCGGTCATGTCGCGGTCGATCGGGAACGAGGTTCCGGCGAGCGCGGCGGCGCCAAGCGGACATTCGTTGAGGCGCTTGCGCGCGTCCTTGAAGCGCCCCGCGTCGCGCCCCAGCATCTCGACGTAGGCCAGCAGATGATGGCCGAAGGTGACCGGCTGCGCCGATTGCAAATGGGTGAAGCCCGGCATGACCATTGCCGCGCTGTCCAGCGCACGCCTGGCGAGGGCGCGTTGCAACTCGGCGATCTGGCCCACCACCGCGTCGATCGCGTCGCGCACCCAGAGGCGGAAATCGACGGCGACCTGGTCGTTGCGCGAGCGCGCGGTGTGCAGCCGCCCGGCTGCCGGGCCGACGATCTCGGCAAGGCGACTTTCGACGTTCATATGGATGTCTTCGAGCGCGCGCGAGAACGAGAACGTTCCCGCCTCGATTTCGCCTTTGACTTGGGCGAGACCCTTCGCGATCGCCTGGGCGTCACCGATTTCGACGATGCCCTGGCGGGCGAGCATGGCGAGATGGGCCTCGGAGCCGGCGATATCCTGGGCGGCGAGCTTGCGGTCGAAATCGATCGAGGCGTTGATCTCCTCCATCGCCTCGGCCGGGCGCCCGGTGAACCGGCCGCCCCACATCGTGTTGCTCATGCGTTTTGTCTTGGATGATCAAACATGACGGATCTCGATAAGCAGCCGCGCCGGCGACGTCTGGTTGCGCCCATTTTGGGCGCGCTGGCTTTGGTCGCGGCTGGGGCCGTCCTATACGGGACGCTTGCGCCGGCCGGCAAGACCGTGAGCGATTGCCCGGCCGACTCGGCCAAGCTTGCGGCCAGGCTCGCGCCCCTCGCCAAGGGCGAACTGGCGGCGCTCCAGGTCGCGAGCGAGCCGCGGCGCGCGATACAAATCGCTTTCCAGCGCGAAGACGGGGCTAAGCTCACGCTTGCCGACTTCAAGGGCCGCGCGGTGCTGCTCAACCTGTGGGCGACCTGGTGCATTCCTTGCCGGGCGGAAATGCCTGCGCTCGACCGGCTTCAGGCCGCCAAGGGTGGGCCGGGGTTTGAAGTGGTGGCGGTGAATGTGGACACCGCGAAGCCCGAACGGCGCGCCGTTTTTTTGGATAAAGTCGGCGTGAAGTCGCTCGCCCGCTATCTGGATTCGAGCGGCGACGCCTTCGAAACCCTGCATAAAGATGGCAAGGCGCTTGGACTGCCGGTGACCCTGGTGGTCGACAGGCATGGCTGCGAACTGGGCGTGGTCGAAGGCGGCGCCAAATGGGATTCGGCCGAAGCGCAGGCGCTGATCACGACGCTGAAGGGCGGGTAGGGGCTTGAGCTGATGCGGGCCGCGAGGCCAGCGCCCGGCGCGGGTCAGGCTGGGCGCTGCAGCGCGCGAGCGCGGCGGAAGCCAATAAGGCCGAGGCCCGCGAAGCCCGCAAGCATCATCGCCCAGCTTGCCGGTTCAGGTACGGGCGCGAGCGCGATCGTCACGGTGTCCACGCCGCCGGAATAAGAGTTGCTCTGGCCTGTATGGATCCCGGGCACAAAAGTGGGGCTGGCCTCGGTTCCGGTGTAATATTGAGCGCCCGAGAGGTCGAAATACGTGCTGTCGACCAGCCCTCCGCTGCCTTGGCTGTTATAGAAAGACAATCCGTCCAAAGTTGTCGCGGAGCCGCCCACAATAGCAGGTGTATCTCCGACCTCGAAGGCGAAGTTCGTCGAAAACTGGGTCGGCGTGGGGCTCGTCGGCAATTCAAACGTCGTGGTCGGATCGTCACCGGACTCGGCGGTGATCGTGAACAGCATCTCGGTGGCCGCCTGCGCGCCGCCCACCACGATGCTCATCAGCGCAAGCGCAATTCCGCAACCCTTGACAAACATTGCTATACCCCTTTCTCGGACGCAAATGGCGTCACAGCACCGGAATTTATGAGAAGCTTTTGGCTTCACGAGAAGCCTTTGGCGCATGAGGAGTCAATAGGAACTACGAAGGGTTGCTCTCGACCGCGTCGACGATTTTGAAGGCCGAAATGTCGTCCGCGGCTCTCGCCAGCCGATCGGCGCCTCTTACGCCGCCGGTCGCCTCGACGATCCCCGCCTGTTAGCCCGCGCCGTTTTTCGCTAGGCTCGTTCCCTTGGCTTTGGGAGGAGACCATGGCGCGGCGCCGTTTGCTCTCATCAATGATCGCGCTGATCGCCGCCGTGGGCTCGCAAGCCGCGACTCTCGCGTCGGCTGGCCCGGCGGATGCAAACGACGTGCACGTCGACGTGCCGGTGGTTATCAAAGACGCAAAGGTGGTCTTTAACCTCGACCATCCGGCCTTCGAAGGCGACGAACCGACCGGCCTGAATTTCATGCGCCTCACGCTGGCGCGCTTTCGCGCCGACCATACCAGCGCGCGGATCGTGGCGGTCTTCCATGGCGCTGTCGGCTACATGCTGCTCGACGACGACGCCTATGGCCGCGTCCGCGGCTGGTCGCGCGGCAATCCCTATAAGGACCAGATCGCAGCCCTGATGGGGGAGGGGGTCCAAATCGAGGAATGCGCCGAGACCATGCTGGAAGATCACTGGCGCAACGCCGATTTGCTGCCGGGCGTGAAAGTGGACACGGGCGCGATCATTCGTATCGTGCAACTGGTGCAGGAGGGGTATGTCCAAATCCAGCCGTAGCGGCCAGGTCGTGGATTACGGTGACATTTTACCAAATCCCCAATTGGCGCGGGCCGCATCCGATCGCGGACGCCAAAAGCGAGGACACGCGACGCAGGTGCATTTTGAAGGTTGAGGCCTTTGGCGATTAAGAGTTTGCGGCTGGCGTCGTTATACCCTTCGACGCCTCAGGGGCCCATCGAAGGGCGGCGCCGAACGCGCCACGGGAAGAGGAGACGCCAAATGCTGCGATTGATTTTTGCTTGCCTGTTGGCCTCGACAGTTGCGGCGAGCGCGGCCGAGACCGCTGCAACACCTATGACCACGAAGGTCACTCCTCTCACGTCCAAAGATCTGCAAGGCTTGCCAGGCAAGGAAGGATCGTTGTTTCTCGTCGAATACCCGCCAGGGAATTCCGATCCCGTCCATCGCCACAATGCTTCGGTCTTCGTCTATGTCCTGGAAGGAAGCGTCGTGATGCAGGTGCGGGGCGGCCGGGAAGTGACGCTGACGAAGGGCCAGACATTCTTTGAATTGCCGGACGACATTCATGTCGTCGGGCGAAACGCAAGCCAGACGGAGCCCGCCAAGTTCCTGGCCTTCTTCGTCAAGGAAAAGGGCGCGCCCGTCGTCCTTCCGGCACAATAGGCAGGGCGGCCGACCTCGGCGCTGGGCTGTCGGATTGATGCCGACAAAGCGAACTAACGGCAATATCTTGCAGTAAATCAGAAATGATACTAAGCTCGCCCGATGAGCAGTTCTGCGCTTCCGGCCGCCAACACCGAAGGATCCCGTCCCGACCGTCCTAATTTAAGGGGAAAAGGGCGACGAAATATTTTTAACGGAAAACCCAGTGTAAACCATTGATAAGTCTCGTTTCGGACGAGAGAATCCAAGGAAATCCAAGGAAATCCAACACCTCAAAACGGGGGTTTTCGAGCAGAAATGGCGACGCTCCAAGAAAATCCAAACCGGCGATCCAATGGCGAAGCGCGCTCACGCCGCCTGAACGCGGAAGTCGCGCCGAAGAAGCCCGGCCACATCCTTCTCCGGCACCGGCCGGCTGAACAGATAGCCCTGCGCTTCAGAGATCGTGCCCAACCCTTCGATCATTCTGAGTTGCTTGGCCGTCTCCACGCCCTCGATCAGCACGGTCATGCCGAGCCGACCGCTCATGGACGCAACGCCTTCGACCAGCACGGACGCGCGTTCCTGCAGGCCAAGCCCCATGGTGAAAGACCGGTCGATCTTGATGCGGTCGAGCGGGAAGCTGAGAAGATAGCTCAAGCTCGAATATCCGGTGCCGAAATCGTCGAGCGAAACGCGCATGCCCTGAGCGCGTAAAGCCTGGAGGGTGCGACGCGTGTCGCCCCGATCCTCGAGCAGGGTCGATTTGGTGATTTCAAGGTCGAGGCGCTCGGGGGCGAGTTGAGCGTCCGCGAGGGCGCTGAGGATCGTGCTTTCGAGATTGCCGCTGCGGAACTGCGTGGACGACAGGTTCACCGACACGCTGACCGCCTCCGGCCAACCCGCGCACGCCTTGCAGGCGCGCCGTAGCATGGCGGCCCCCATTTCCTCCATCAGCCCGATCTCCTCGACGATCGGGATGAATTCAGCCGGCGACACGGGCCCAAGCAAAGTGCTGCGCCAACGCGCCAGCGCCTCGAAGCCGACGATCTGTCTCGTCGCCACGGAGACGATGGGCTGGAAATAGACCTCGATCTGGTCGGTGGCGACGGCGGCGCGCAATTCGAGCTCGATGAGGCGACGAATTTGAATCTTGGCGTCCATCTCCTGCTCGAACGCCCTCCAGGAGCGACGCCCATCGGCTTTCGCCGCATAGAGCGCGATATCCGCTTTGGAGAGCAGGGCGTCGGGGCTTGATCCATCGCTTGGCGCCGAGGCGCTGCCGATGCTCGCGCCAACAATGACCTCGCTCCCATCGATGACCACGGCGCGATTGATCTCGTCAATGATGCGCTTGGCGAGGGCCTCGGTCTCGGACTGGCCCGGCTCGTGATGATGAAGGATGACGAATTCGTCGCCGCCCCAGCGTGCGACCAGGTCACGCGAACCGATAATGGCGCGCAGCCGGCTTGCGATCTCGACCAGAAGTTTGTCGCCGGTCCGGTGTCCGAGACTGTCGTTGACCTGCTTGAAGTCGTCGAGGTCGAGAAACATCACGGTCAGGCCATCGCCGGGGGCATCGTCGCGGCGAAGGGCCAGCGCGAGCTGCTCCTCGAAATTTCGCCGGTTGGGCAGCTCGGTAACGGAGTCGAACCGCGCCATTCGATTGATTTCGAGCTGGGCGTTGCGGCGCTCGGTGACGTCCTGAACGACCAGAACGGTGCCCTCGCTGGTCATGCGATGGACGGTGATCTCAAACGCGCGATCGTCGAGCGTTTCGAGCGGGATGACGAAATCGACCCCGCTGCGGTCGTTGGCGAGAATGGAGGCGAGACGCGCGAATTGCAGCTCCGCGAGGATTCCGGCGCCGACCAGTTTCGCCAGGACCGATTTCACATGCGCGCCCACGGGAGCGTCGTCAGGTTGGAGGCCGAACATCTTGAGGGCCTGGTCGTTGGTCAGAACGAGGCGGCCATCTGGAGTCAACATGCAAAGACCGTGCGACATGTTGTTGAGAGCCATGTCGAGACGCGCCGCGAGCATCGCCGCCTGCTGCTGCGACGCCACCACCGCCATGAAATTGTCTCGCAGCCGCTTGGCGTAAGACTTCATGTAAAGAACGAGCGGGGCGATACCCACCGCGATTCCCACCGGATACCAGCCGCCTGCGATGATCATGGCGATCGAAAGCGGAGCGAAGGCGCCAAACAGTTGCAGGTTGATCCCGCGGTAGATCGCGTAGCTGCGCGACATGAGGCTGAACGCGTAGGCGATCGTCATCGACACGCCGATGAAATGCGCAAAATTATTGTCGGTCACGCAGAACGCGAGCAGAGTCCATGACGACAGCGCGGTCAGGCTCACGACGGCGCCAGTCGAGAAAATTTGCTCCCGCATCCGGGCGATCGCGACCGTTGAGCTGGGGATATTTCTTGCGTGCCGCTTGGCGAACTGGAGGCGAACAGCGGCAATCAGCAGTTGGGCCGGCGCGGTGACGCCCAGGGTGAGGTTTTTTGCGGCGACGGCGGCGGCAATTTCACCGCACGTGACCGCGACCGCCGACAGGAGCACGACCGGGACAATGTCAGTGAGCAGGCCGTCGACGAATCCGATATAGATCTCGTCCGGCAGTTCGTCAGTTGGCGCGGAATGATCGCTCCGCCGGGCTTCCACCATGCAAAAAACCGAATTTTGCTAAACTGGACGCCAGTATCGGCTTGGAGAATTAAAAAGTCCGTTAACTAGACGTAAGAATAGGCGTCTCGGATATCGAAGAGAGATGCTAATTTTGCGCGTTGTGAACGTGAATGATTGCGTTTTCCATGGTGGACAACAGCCCGAGTCAAGCTTCAAAGGGCATTCGTTTCCTTCAGTCCGGCGCCTGATATCGCTGGAGCTACCTCACTGCACCGCTCGTAATTGGGCGCGAATGATTTACATTGGTTCACGTTTTGTTAGCCTAGTCGGAAGTTGCAATGATGGACGAAGGTTCGATGGGTGGGGCAACAGGGGGCGCTCCGCAGTCGTTTTCGGACCGCGTTCTGCGCCTCTTGGAAAGAGTGAAGCACCGCGTCGCGACGGAGCCGGCCGATCGCGAAGCGGCGTTCCGACTGCGGTTCGAGGCCTATCAAAAAATTGGATTCCTGCAGCGAAGCGATGGCGATCGGCTTTACGACCCCCGATACGATGACGCGCCGAACGCTTGGATCACCACGACGTTCATCGACGGTGAGCTTGCCGGAACCGTCAGAGTCAATATCGGCGTGGGCGAAAGCGCGATCCTTCCCGGTCTCCAGGTCTTTGCCGACGTTCTCGTTCCGAGACTGTCGTCCGGCGAAGTCATCGCCGAGTTCACACGTCTTGCGGCTCGCCTGTCGTTGTCGAGCGTTTATCCGGAATTGGCATACGTCATTATGCGCCCGGCCTTTATGGCCGCCGAGCATTTTGTCGCCGACTGCGCCGTTGGCAGCCCGCGCGCAGAGCACATCGCCTTCTATCGCCGGGCGTTCGGCGCGACCTTGTGGCGTCCGCCCCGCGACTATCCGGGGTTGACGGCTAAACTTGCTTGCGTAGGGGCTGATTATCGCTTCGCGAGGCAGTTCATCGAAACCCGCTATCCCTTTTTTAAATCCGATTCGGCGGAGAGAGAAGCGCTGTTTGGACCAAGGAAGGTCGGCTCCAACCGCGCCGGGGGAGGTGGAGGCTTAGGCGCGGCAATGGTGAGTTAGGCCCGCTACGCGGCTGACAAAGGTTTGCGGCGGCTGCCCTGCGCCGCGCGCTGAGCGTAGGCGTCCAGCGAAGCCTCGCTCGGACGCATTTTGCGAGCCCCACACCAGCTCAAGAAATCGTCGAGGGGGACCGTTTCCAGAGTTCCCTCGGCGCCGCCCAGCGAAAGACCCATAAAGTAGCCGTAACGGCTATCCAGCCAGTCGTCGTAGCCGCCATAGCTCGACAATCCAGAAATGCACGCTTGGGCGCGCTCAAAATCAGCGGCGGATACAACTCCTACGAGAATTTTATTCATAGTACAGCCACCAGTATCTAAGGCTCTCGAGGCCTCTTAGCGCCCATCATCCATGCACTATCAATAATTCGTAAGCGATGAGTAAAAGCTTTAATTTAAAAAGCACCGAGGAGACGGTGAAAAGCCAACACCCTTCCGTTTCGACATGAATTTTGCGCGGACAGCTTAGTCTCAGTCAGCGCCTCCAGCCACCTAGCACTAGTGCTCAAGACACTAAAATAATCTTGCCGAATTATGTCAATATTAAATCGACAGCCAGTGCGCTTCGCTGCGGGCTCAACCGGCATGGCGTAACCAATAGCGCATCGGCGGCGCCTCGTGGAGCCCGGCAAAGCGAGTCGGAGCCGGAGGCCCGGAAATTGGGGATTTTTGAGTTCGAGAGAGGAAAGGCGGAGCGCGCCCGTCCAGGCTGTAGCAGTCCGTTAGACGCGAGCGCTCTTCGACGTGTAAGGGGCCATGCCTTCTCGGGCCAGCATGTCCGCTCGGTTATTCAGTTCATTATCCGCGTGGCCCTTGACCCAGCGCCATTCGATGCTGTGCCGCTCGGCAGCCGTGGCCAGGGCCCGCCAGAGGTCCTCGTTCTTTACCGGTTTTTTGGCGGCCGTCCGCCAGCCATTGCTTTTCCAGCTGTTGATCCAGCCCGTGACTCCGCCGCGCAAATATTGCGAATCCGTGTGCACAACCACTGCGCATGAGCGTTTCAAGGAGCTGAGGGCTTCGATCGCGGCGGTGAGCTCCATGCGATTGTTGGTGGTAAGCGCTTCGCCCCCTTTCAGCTCCTTTTCTTGGTCGCCATAGCGCAGGACAGCGCCCCAGCCCCCGGGGCCGGGGTTGCCCGAACAGGCGCCGTCGGTCCAGATCGAGACGCCTTGGCTCACCGCATGAGACCGTAGTCGGCGGCCGACCTCACGCGTTGGTGGAAGCGCAATTTGTCGCGGTATTCGAGCGGATTCTTTGGCGCGACCTTTGCCCCCGGCGGCACGTTGAGCCAGTCGACAAGCCGGGTCAGCATGAATCGTAGCGCCGCGCCTCGAGCCAGGAGCGGCAGCGCTTTGATCTCGGCCTCGCTGAGCGGTCGCAGCCGCTCGTACGCGGAGATCATCGCCCGTCCCTTGGAGACGTTGAAGGCGTTGTCAGGTTCGAAACACCAGGCGCTGAGGCAGATCGCCAGATCGTATGCGAGCGCGTCGTCGCAGGCGAAGTAGAAGTCGATAAGGCCGGAAAGATTCTCGCCGAGGAAGAACACGTTGTCGTTGAATAGATCGGCATGGATGATTCCGGTCGGCAGGTTCGTTGGCCAGTGAGTCTGAAGAAAAGTGAGCTCGCCCGCGACCTCCTCGCGCAACTGCGGCGCGACCTCGTCGGCGCGTGCCTCGGCCGACTGGAACAGCGGTCGCCAGCTTGGGAGCGACAGAGCGTTGGCTCGCGTAAGCGGGAAGTCGGCCCCCGCCAAGTGCATTCGCGCCAGCGCCGCGCCGACCTCGCCACAGTGGCGGAGGTTGGGTCGTCGGATCCATATTCCATCGAGGAATGTGACAATCGTCGCCGGACGCCCCGCGAGTTCGCCCAGCGCTGAGCCGGCGCGATTGCGCACGGGTTGAGGACAGGTGACGCCGCGCTGCGCCAGATGCTCCATCAGACCAATGAAGAACGGCAAGTCCTCGGCTTTGACCCGTTTCTCGTAGAGGGTGAGGATGTGCAGGCCAGCGGTTGTGCGCATCAGATAGTTGGAATTCTCGACCCCTTCGGCAATGCCCTTGAACGAGGTCGCTTCGCCGATATCGTAAAGCGCCAGAAAGGCGCGTAGCGCACCGTCCGAGACTTCGGTGTAGACAGCCATGTCCCGTCCGTTCAGCGACCCCATCAAATTAGAGCGATGGCGGACCCGCTTAGCGGCGTGTATAAGGCCGGTCAATCGCCGAGCTTCCTTGCCGGTCGAAGGCCCTCGGGTCGCACGACCGTGGCAAGCGAATTCCGCGCCCGAGCGCGGCCCGAGCGGACCATGACGGTTTGAATGCCGCATGGATTCCTCGATACCGGTGTCCGGAGGGAATTGTTTTCGTTGTCGCCGCCAGGGCGTCTTGGCGGCGCTCGTTCTGGCGATTGGATGGGGGTTCATTCGATGCGCATTGTGATGGTGGGTGCAGGCTACGTCGGCCTCGTTTCTGGGGCCTGTCTGGCTGATTTTGGTCATGAGGTCGTCTGCGTCGAGGTCGACGAGAAAAAGGTTTTAGGCCTGCGAGAGGGTCACGTTCCGATTTACGAGCCGGGCTTGAGCGAGTTGGTGCTCGCCAATCAGGCTGCGGGCCGGCTCTCGTTCACGACGAGCCTGAAAGAGGCCGGGCGTGGCGCGCAGGCGATTTTCATCGCCGTCGGCACGCCTTCGCTCGCTGAGGTTGGCTCGGCCGACATGCATTTCGTTCACGACGCGGCTCGCGCCATTGGCGAGATCATCGAAGGCTTCACCGTGGTGGTGGTTAAGTCGACGGTTCCGATCGGCGCAGGCGACGAGGTCGAGCGCTTCGTCGCGAAGCACGCGCCTCCGGGTTCCTTCGCCGTCGTGTCGAACCCGGAATTCTTGCGCGAAGGCGCGGCGATCGAAGACTTCAAGCGGCCCGATCGAGTGGTCATCGGCACCGAAGACGAGCGCGCGCGCGCGGTGATGGGGGAGATCTATCGGCCCATCGAACGCAACGGCGGCCGGATCGTCTATACGTCGCGTCGCAGCTCGGAGATGATCAAGTACGCCGCCAATGTGTTCCTGGCGATGAAAGTGACTTTCATCAACGAAATCGCCGACCTGTGCGAGCGCCTCGGCGCCGATGTTCTCGACGTCTCTCACGGCATCGGTCTCGACGACCGGATCGGCCGCAAGTTTCTCAATCCCGGGCCGGGCTTCGGTGGTTCATGCTTCCCCAAGGATACGCTCGCGTTGACGAAGCTTGCCGCCGAAGCCAAGGCGCCGATCCGGCTCGTCGAGACGCTGGTCGACGTCAACGACAAGCGAAAAACAGCGATGGCGGCGAAAGTCATCGGCGCCTGCGGGGGCTCGGTCGCCGGAAAAAGGATCGCCGTGCTCGGCCTCACTTACAAGCCCAAAACCGACGACATGCGCGACGCGCCGAGTCTCGTCATCCTGCCCGAGCTGCAGGCGGCGGGCGCGCACGTTGTCGCTTACGATCCGGAAGGCATTCGAACCGCAAAGCCATTGCTTCCCGGGGTCGAGTTTGCGGACAACGCCTATGCTTGCCTTAAAGGCGCGGACGCGGCGGTCATTGTCACCGAGTGGGACGAGTTCCGCGCTCTCGACCTGCCTCGGGTCAAAGGCAGCTTGACCACGCCGATCATGATCGACTTGCGCAATATTTACCCGATCGAAACGATGAAGGCGCTCGGATTTCGCTATGTCTGCGTCGGCCGCGGATTCGGCGGGGAGGGTTGAGCTGGGCGCCATTCCCGCGCGCGCCGCGGGCGGGGTGAACACCGTCGGCGTTCCTAACGGAAGCCGCCCATGCCGCCCCGCGCGCCAAGCTCGTTCCTTGTGACGTCGTGGTCGAAAACTTGCCCGTCCCTTCGATCGTGTCGGTGATCTGCCCGACCAACACCGACTTTCCAAAGGCATTCGAGGTCATCGACGACGTCGCGTGCTGTCGCCGAAGGCTGATTGGGGTCGGGAGAATGGTGGCCCGGCCGCGCTAACCAGCGCAAGCCTTTGCCGACACTTACGAATTCCCGCCTGCGGCCCCCGCTTAGAATTGCACGCCCCGGGTCAAGGCGCCGTCGATCACCAGGTTTGTTCCGGTCGTAAAACTCGAGGCGGGACTGGCGAGAAAGACGATGCCGCGGCCAATTTCCTCTGGTTTCGCCATCCGTCCAGTCGGGTTCAACGACATCGCGTGCGTAAAGAGGTCGGGCAGGTTCGTTTCGACGTTCTGCCAGGCGCCGCCGTCGAAATAAGTGTTGCCCGGCGAAACCGCATTCACCCGAATCATTTTCGGCGCGTGCTGATACGCGAGTCTCTGCGCGTAATGAATGAGCGCGGCCTTCATCGCGCCATAGGCCGGACCGGTAAAATCAATCTCGCGGCCCGAGACCGAGGAAATGATGACGATCGATGGATGTTTTGATTTTTCGAGGAAGGGCAGGGCGGCGTTTACCGACTGCACAGTATGCATCATGTCGACGTCGAAAGTCTTGCTCCAGGATTCCTCGTCGTCCTGCAAGGCGAGCGCGGAGACATTGGCGACCAGAATGTCGATTCCGCCGAGCGCCGCCGCGCTATCGGCGATGAATTTCTGAAGCGCGGCCTTATCGGCTACGTCGACGTCCGCCCCATAGGCGTTCACGCCTTTTGCCTTCAGATCCCTGACCGCAGCTTTCACCCCTTCGGCGTTGCGGGCGCAAATGGCGACGCTTGCGCCTTCCGCAGCAAAAATATTCGCAGCAGCGCGCCCGATGCCTTTGGTGCCGCCCGTAACGACCGCGCGCAGGCCCTTCAATCCTAGATCCATGTTCCCCTCCTGTGTTCAGTTTGGCGGCAGATAGTCTTTGATCGACGAAGCGCCTCGCATGTCATTGGGAACGACCATCTCGCGGGCTTTCTCCCTGCTCGTGCAGGCAAGGACTAATCCTCAACTCCGTCGAAGTCGTCCTCACCGCGAGGCGCGGGCAGCGCAAGTCCGACGCATCTCTGCTCGACGAAGCCTTTAAGCGCGATACAAGGGGGAGCGGAGCTTGGCAATGGCCGTCGGCGGGTTTGGATTCGGGTCACGCTGATCGTGATCGCCGCTGGCATTCTCGTATGGAACTCCCGATGAGCCGGGGCCGGCCCCGGGGCCCGCGCCTGCTCCATGGGCCGGTCGCAAGACGTAATCAAAGCTGGAGGGAGATGATCGAATGAAAACTCTTGCCCTGTTCGTACGGACGACGATTCTCGGCGGCGTTATTTTCCTGGCGCCAATCGTCGTGCTGATTGTCATCCTCGCCAAGGCTTTTGGCTACGCAAAGACGGGCATACACGCCGTTGTTGTTCACGTTCCGGGGGTTTGGGACTTGAGCATCGGCGTTGCCACGACGCTTTCGATCGTGACGATCGCTCTGGTCTGCCTTCTTGCCGGGCTCATTGCTCAGACGGTGATCGCGCAACGCCTCGTCAACGTATTGGAGGGGTCGGTGCTGTCGAAGATTCCTGCCTACGAGTATCTGAAACAGGAGAGCGCAAGCGCCTTGGGCGTCGCTGAGATTGGGGAGCTTCCTGTCGTGTTCGTACCCATGGAAGGGGGATGGCAGCTCGGCGTTCAAACCGAAGCGCTGAGCAATGGCCTCGTCTCGATCTTCGTCCCCGGCGCGCCGAACCCGCATTCCGGGTCGGTCTTTTTCTTTTCGACGGACATCGTTCGGCCTGCGGGCATCAAGCTCGCGGCTGGGCTCGGTTGCCTACGGCGATGCGGCGCGGGCGCATCCGCTCTCGGCGCCAGTTGGCCATCCGCCGACGCGCGGGGATAAAGCTCCGACATCGAGACGAGAGCAACGGGATTACGGCTTTGCTGGCGCGGGCCCGAGCGGAGGCAGGCTCTTCAGATAGACGGCGATCGCCTGACGGTCGGACTCGGGCAATTCGGCGATATTGCGAACAACGGCGGTCATGCCCACGCCAAGGACGTCGCCGGCAGGCGTGAAGCCGCTGGTCAGAGCCTCGACAATGTCGGCGTCGGTCCAGTTCAGGAAGTCGCCGCCTCTCAGGTTCCCCGCCTTGCCATGGCCATCGGGCAATGGGGCGCCCGCAAGCGCGCGGCTCGAGTCCATCTCACCCAGAAAGCCCCGCGGCGTGTGGCACTCGCCGCAATGGCCGGGGCCCTCGACGAGATAGCGGCCGCGGTTCCATTGTTCGCTTTGCGAGGGGTCGGGGCGAAGGCCTGCGTTGTCGAAATAGAGGAGCTTCCACAAGCCCAAAGCGCGGCGGATGGAAAAGGGAAGGCTAAGCGCGTTCGCCGGCGCTTTGCCCTTGACCGCCGGCAGGGTGCGCAGGAACGCCGCGAGATCGGCGACGTCCCTCGGATTCATGCGCTGATAGGAAGTGTAGGGGAAGGCGGGATAGAGATGGCCGCCGTTTGGAGACACGCCCGACAAGAGTGCGTTGGCGATGTCGACCGGACGCCAAGCCCCGATCCCGTCGACCGGATCGGTGGAGATATTCGGCGGGTAGAACGACCCGAACGGCGTTTTGAGTTCGAGCCCGCCGCCGAGCTTCAAAGGATCGTCCTGCTTCGGCGACTTGTGGCAGGACTCGCAGCCGCCGGCGTAAAAAACGAGCCGGCCAGCGGCGGCGGCGCCGGCAAGGCCAAGGGCTTGCCATTCCTCAGCCGAATAGCGCGGCCGAGGTGCAGAGAGCGCCCAGGCGAGCGCAGCCCCGGCGGCGATGACGACCGCAAGGACGACGGCAACCCATTTCATCCGCGCGGGCGAACGCGAATCTCCGCGCGCGGGCGAACTCAAGTATCAGCCGCTCTTGGCCTTGTAGAGCTCGTGACAGCTGCCGCAGTTTTTGAACACGGCCGGCGCGAATTGCTTGAATGTCGCCTCGTCCGTAATTCCGGCCTGGGCAGCTTGGACGTCCTTCACGAATTGCGCGAATCGGGCGTCGAAGTCGGCCTTGTTCTCCCAGATCGCGGGTAGCGCCGCGGTCCCGCCGCCGGTCTTGCTGTTGTCGGGAAACAACGCTGCGGACTTCGTCGCGCCTTCGTCGAGCGTCTTCAAAGAGTCCTTCACCGTCCCCAGATCGAACGGGATCTTGCCCTTCGACATGCCGAACAGCGTCTTCGCGGCTTCGCCGTCGTGCTTCATGAGCGCCCGCCGCTCGGCGATCGGATCGGTGTCGGCCAACACGGCGGTAATGCCGCAAGCCAGCGCCATTGCCACTGCCACTGCCACTAAGCGTTTCATGAGCCTCTCCAAGACAATACGTGCGTGCTAAACACGGGCGCTGCCGCGTTTATTCTTGCAGGACAGCAATAATTGCGCAGGACCGCAATCCAAAATCTTTGTGTTCAAGCGCAGGGCGTCGCGGCGCGCGCCATCATGGGCCGCAAGGCGCGCGCTGCGATTGGCTGGAGGATCCTCGCCGGAGGCGCGAAAACTCGGCCGCCTCCAGCGCAGGTAAGCCGTTTTAATCAATCGCGGACAGGATGTGGATCGTCCGTTTGGCGACCAGATCCTTGGTTTTTTGTGAGTAGGTCTTCATGTGCGGCGCCGCGACGTGATCCCTCAGCGCCTCCGGGCTTTCCCAGGATTCGAGAACAACAAGGCTATCCGGCCCGAACTCGGTCTGGAATGGGCCGACCGTGGAGGCGTCGATGTGACCGGCATATTCGATGCATCCCTTTTCGGCGTGCACGTTGGGAACGTTGGCGCGAAAAGCGGCCAGAAGTTCGTCACGGCGGCCCGGATTGGCGGTGATGACGGCGACGACGCGGATCATTTGTTGTTCTCGCTGTTCTTCGCGCGGCTCTCGGCCGGCGCTGCGCAGATAACCTCACCCACTCCGCCTTCGCCAGCGAAAAACTGCGCGCCAAGTGGCGCTCCTCTCGGAGGTCGAGACCGGCGACAGCGCCAAACTCCGGGAAAGACGCAGGGCTGTTCAATTCTCAATGTAAGTGGCGCATTTCGAGGATTAGATTGATATCGAGGGCGGCACGCCAACGTGCGTTGCGGATGTTGGAGCCCCCTTCTGCCCGGATCAGGTTGTAAGCGAACGATCGCAAGCGCGCGACGATGTCGGGGTTCTTTCGGATGCGCGAAGCGTCTTCGGCGAAAGCGGCGTCGCGCACGTAGTGGCTGCCGTTCTCTATGCGCCAATGAGCGCGGATCCATTCGTTCCAGCGCGCGGGCGTTTGGCCGGAAGCCGAGGAAATCCAGAAGACGGTCTCGCATGTTTGCTTGCAAAGTCCGGTCTTGGAGTCGCGCTTGCAGACCGTGCGCTCGAGCCGAAGCACGGTCTTGATGAGGCCGTCCCACGGCGTATGGCGGAACCACGCCTTGGCCGGAAACGCCGCAAGTTCGCGGGTTTCCCAGCGATTGCGACCTGAGGTCTCGCTCTTGGCCGACCCGGTCGGTTTACGGCCCGCCGTTCCCAGCTCGAGCTTGCGGCGTAGGCTCGGTTGGTTGTCCTTGACCTGGGTCAGCAGGTGATTGCCCGACGCGATCACGCGCTCGAATGTTTTTTTGGGCGTGCTCGGCGTCGAGCGTGAACAGACAGTCTTTCAGCCCCAGCGCCTCGATCAGCTCCGGCGCAGCCGGAATCTCGTTGCTCTTCTCGTCGACCATCAGATGGCCGAGCACGATCTGGTCGGCCTGCCGCAACGCCGACAACATGTGGGTGGCCTTGCGGTCGCTGAATGCGTCGAAACTGCCGCGCAGCGTCTTGCCGTCGACGGCGATGGCGGTCAGGCCGTCCGACGAAGGCGCAGCCTCCATCGAGGACGCATGCTGCCGAAACGCTGCCTCCAACGCAGTCGGATCGACGCCCTGGAGGATCGCCCGCAAACCGGTATAGGAGGGCGAATAGGGCAACCGAAGGCCGAAGGCTTCGTTCAAGCGCTGAAGGTGAATACGAATGAATTCATGCATTTGCCGGTAGGAATTGGCCCCGGCGACCATGCCCAAGATCGAATAGAGCAGGACCGTCGCCAGATCGAACCGCAGGCCTTCCCGCCGTCGGCGGTCCGGGATCGAGCGCAAAATCTTCAGCAGCGACGCCTGCATCTGACAACCTCCGATTCGGGTTGTCGCGTATAGATTCAGACATTTCCGCCCTCGGGAATCCCAAATCGACCCTCAAAGGTTAGAGAACTGAACAGCCCTGGGGAAAGACGGCGCGCCGCGCAAAAGCCGTCACGCACATTCCTCCCTGCGGCCGGGAGATCAGCTGCTTCTCCGGCGTCCCCGACTTCTCCTGCAAACCCAAAGGTGGTGGCGCTCCACAGTCGGGTTAACCGCGCGCCATCCGTTCCTTGCATCGCCGACGCTGGCGCTCTATCGCAATGCAGCATATCTCCTCTTCGCCTCAAGCTGTGCCATGGACCCCCTGATCGAAGGTTACCGCCGTTTCCGCGCCGAGATCTGGCCGGGCGAACGGGCGCGTTATGAGGCCTTGTCCCATTGGGGACAGAGTCCGGAGGCGATGGTCATCGCCTGTTCGGACTCTCGCGTCGACCCGCAGACGATCTTCGGGGCCGTGCCCGGCGAATTGTTCGTGGTGCGCAATGTCGCGGCGCTCGTTCCCCCCTATACCCCTGATCCCGGCCACCATGGAACGAGCGCGGCGCTGGAATTTGGCGTCAAGGTGCTCAAGATTCCGCGGCTGGTGGTCTTGGGGCACGGGCAGTGCGGCGGGGTCAAAGCGATGGCCTTTGGTCCGCCGCCACAGGCGCAGGATTTCATCGCCACATGGGTCGAGCTTGGAAAGCCCGCGCTCCTCGCCGCGGGGGAGGAGCCCGAGGGGCGGCTCCAGCGGATCGAGGCCGAGGTGGTGCGTCTTTCGCTCGCCAATCTCATGACCTTTCCGTGGATCGCCGAGGCCGTCGCGGCCAATCGGCTGACTCTGCAGGGGTACTGGTTCGACGTGCATACTGGCGTCTTGGCGAGCGTCGGAACGCAGAAGGTTGAGCCGGTGGATTAAGGCGGCCGGTTTTTTCTGTAATTGTAGACTTCTCGACGCCAACGGCACTGAAATCCGCTTGTGTATTCGTCAACTTTAGAACATTGTTGCCACGGGAAACTTCGCGCTGGATAACGTCAGTGCGCAGACTTATACAGGCTCACGTATTCGGAATTGCGAGTGCGCAGGCTTCGCCTGATTGGCATAGGCTTGGGCTGTTCAGCCTCGCCCTTCTGGTCATGCAAGTAGCAGTAGCCTCCGAGCAACCCGTATCGTCATCCGATGCTCACGATGCGGTGGAATTGCTGAAAAAGTCTTTCAATTGCCCTCTGAGCCAAGATGCGCTGAGGTGGAGTGGCGTTCAAGAATATACCGGAAATGAGCGCATCTTTCGGCTTACAACCAGGGTCGTCTACATCGCTGAAACCGGCGAGGCTCCTGCACGCGACAAGCAGCCCATCAAAACCGAGTCAGTCAAGTTTTCGGATTTGCATTCGGTAATCGTAATCGCTGCGAACGGCGCGACCGCAGTTACCCTATCATGCAAAGGGTGGAGTTGTGTTGAGTTGCGGACGGCAGGTACTGAGCAGGTCTTTCATGACGAGACCCTAGCAGCCGTTTGCGATGACGAGGCCGCAGAGGATGTCAAGGTCGCGGTCGAAACTCTTATCCGATACAATCAACGAAGATAATTCGGGAGAGGGCATCAGAATGCGCGCTCTTTTCCTGATCGCACAATCTGTCTTTATTTGCTCGCTTCTGCAAGTTAGCACGGCGGCTGCCCGGTCGTGTTACGCTGCCGATGAGCATGGACAACGATGTGTCCCGCCAGGGCGATGGAGCAAAACGGACAATCAGACATTCGGATGGCACGAAGAGGCGCATTTCACGAACCGGTGCGATCGGCCGATTACCGTTCGGCTTCAGATGAACATGAAGAGCGGCGGCGTGACTACCGCATACGTGTTTCTTTCACCAAACCAAAGTGACGGTGCGCAAAGCTGTGACGAAGCAGCCGGTTGCGTAGGAATGAGTGAAATAGGAACGGAATGTCCTGACGCCTCGAACTCGTCGAGCGAAGCACAGGAATCTAAGCCAAAACAACCGTCCAGTGACCTTCAGAAGCGCCTGAAGAGGGCGGACGAGAAGGCTCAAGGAGCCAACGAGACAAATGAGCGTAACGAACAGGGGCTTCGCGACAAAGCCGCTAGCCAGCCATCTACCGACCTACAAAAGCGCTTGAGGAGGGCGAACGAGAAGGCGCTAGGCGCCGACCAGGCAAATCAGCGCAACGAACAGGCGCTTCGCGAGAAAGTCAAAGACGAGGAAGCCGAGCGAGCCGCGAATGAAGCGCGCGAGCGCCAAGCGCAATTGGATCGGGAGCAAGCGCAGCGGGATGCGGAGAACGCACGAGAATGGCACTGCTACAACAACAACGAGGAGTGTTTCTGGGAATGTATTAAGTATTTTAATAGCGACTTGACTGCACGGAGACTGTTGAAAGGCGCGGGTGGGGAATGCCGGGCCGACTACGGGGGATTTTGTGGCGGTGCCTCAGCTAGGTATTGCTTTCGAGTAGGGATCAAAAGTTGTCACGATCTTCCACCAAACCTTCGCGCATATTGTCTCGACCACTGACGGGTCCACCAATTGCAGGTCGCGGAGTTAGCGCGCAGCCTCCCCCTTGCTGAATAGAAACGGCGCAACGTCGGAGACGCCCGGGGCCTTGTCGACCGAAAAGGGCATGGGCCGGCAGACGGCGAGCGCGGAGAGGCCGACGCGCGTCGTGAGCATGCCGTTGAGGACGCCCTCGCCCATACGCGCGGAGATGCGCGAGGCGATGCCGTGGCCGACGACCTGTTGCAGCACGCTGTCGCCGACCGCCATGCCGCCGGTGATCGCGATATGCGCGCCGATCGAGCGGGCGAGCTTGATAAGGCCCAAGAGGCCCGGCCGGCCGCCGTAGATTTCGGCGATGCGCCGCACCAGCCGCACGATCTGGGCGACGACGAACACGACGTCGAGAATGGCGCGCGGGCTGATCGCGGTCACGACCGATACGCGCTTGGCGGCGGCGGCGATCTCGCCTTGCGCCTTGACGTCGAGGGGACGCAGAAGCGCGCGCTCGGTGACGTCGATGAGGTCGCGCCCGTCGATGATCGCGCGTATCGCTTCCTCGACTTGCGCCCGCGCTCGCGCCGTCTCCGGCCGGTTGCGATAAAGCGCGATAAGCTGGCCGACCAGACGGCGCGCGGCGACGCGATCATCGGTCGCGCGGGCCCTGGCCAGGGCGACATGCATTTCCGCGATCCGCGTCTGGCGAGCGACCGCGAGAATCTCGCGCGCCGTCAGCCCAATGAGGCCGACCAGAAATACGAGGCCGAACACGACCCCGATGATCCCGAGCGATTCCGCTCTGGCGAACAGGCCTTCGATGAGGTTGGTCGCCCATAGCCCAAGGCCAAGCGAGATGAGGCCGCCCAGCCCGGTCCAGACAAGACCGCCGAGCGTGAAGCGCGAGCGGGCGATGAGCCCGGATTTCTGCGCCGCCTCGACCTTAAGCTCCGCTTCGTCGATCGGCGCCGGCTGGGCGACGGGTATCAGATCGTTCTGCGAGCGAATGATCGCTTCGGGGATAAGGGACCCAGGCTGATCGTCGACCGCGACCCGCGAATTGTCGAGGCGAAAGGCGCGGGGGCGGGGCGGGCGCTGGCTCACGCGAGTCGATCCCCGATCAGGAATTGTAGCGCGCGGTCGAGCCGGATCTGCGGCGCGGGCTCAGCCCGCTGGGTCAAGGGTGGGCGAAAACGCACGAAGCGCCAGTCGTTGTCGGCTTCGGGGAGCGCGATCGCGTCGCCCTCGAAGATCGTATCCGGATCGGCTGGCAATTCGCCTGGAAAGACGGCCGCTTCGGCGAGGCCATCGAACGTTTGCCCTCCGATCGTCTCGCCCTTCTCAGGCACGCCGATAATCGCGTCGAGCGTCTCGTCGCCGGTCCTGATTTCCGCCTCACGGGTGGAGCGGACCGCCGCCAACGCGATGACGTCGATCTCCGCGCCGACCCCTTCCGCGCGCGCGATCGCCTTCGACGTGAGCGCGCGCAGGATCGCCTCCAACCGATCGTGGCTCTTATGATGCAGGTGGTCCGCCTTGGTCGCCGCGAACAGGATGCGATCGATGCGCGGTCGGAAGACTGAAGCAAAATACGAAGAGCGTCCGGCGCGGAAGGCGCGCATGACCTCGGTGAGCGCGTTTTCGAGATCCTTGACCGCAGCGGGGCCGGAATTGAGCGCGGAGAGCGCGTCGACGAGCACGATCTGCCGGTCGAGCCGGGCAAAATGATCGCGAAAGAAAGGCCTCGCCACATGCGCCTTATAGGCCTCGTAACGGCGGGCCATCATGGCGGGGAGCGAGCCGGGAGCGATCGTCGCGTCATCGTTGAGCGGAATCGGCGCGAAGGTCAGCGCCGGCGAGCCGGCGAGATCGCCGGGCATCAGGAACCGGCCGGGCGGCAAGGTTGAGAGCGCATAGACATCATCGCGCGCCCGCTTGAGGTAGGCTGTGAACAATTCGGCGATACGCCGCGCATTGTCCTCGTTGGCCTCGGCCTTCGGGTCGAGGCCGACCATCGCTGCGCGCCATTGTTCCGCCAGCGGCGCCCGCGCCGGATTCTCGCTTGCCGCCAGCGTCTCGCGCGACCATTCGGCATAGCTCCTGTCGAGGAGCGGCAGGTCGAGCAGCCATTCGCCGGGATAGTCGACGATATCGACCGTTAGCGTCGAGCCCCGCGAGCCCCAGCCCGATGCGCTTTCGAACTCGATCGTCAGCCTGAGCTGGGCGATGCGGCGGGTCGATTCTGGCCAGCGGCGATCCGGTCCCGAGAGGCTGTTCAGGTGCTCCTCGTAGGCGAAGCGCGGCACCGCATCGTCCGGCTGCGGTTCGAGCCGCACGCGCTTGATGCGCCCTTCGGCGGAGGCGGCCAGCACCGGCAGGCGCGCGCCCGCGATCAGGTTGTTGACGAGCGCGGTGAGGAACACCGTCTTGCCGGCGCGCGACAGTCCGGTCACCCCGAGGCGCAGGGGAGCGCCGGAGAAATAGTCGCCGATCGAACGGGCTACGAGCTCCGCCTCGAAGATGAAATCGCTGAAACCTGACAAGGAAACATCCGCGCCGACCGGGGAGCCTATTTAGGCGGCGCCCAATCGTTTGGACAGTGGGACGAGCGGGCGTCGCTGCCGACAGCCCGAATCGCCTGACCCCCCTTCAAGTTCCTCGCAGCAACGATTCTTCCGAATCCAGCTTGTTCAGGCTTGGAAATAGCGTGGGTGATCGAGGTCCGCGATCAGCCCCGGCTGCTTTGGCCGCCATCCGAGCCGTTCCTGAGTGAGTTTGCTCGAGGCCGGCATATCGGCGCCGAAGAAGTAGCCGAGAAAGCCGAAGTGCTCGCCCGCGTCGGCGGGCGACTTCGAGATGACCGGCAGGTTCAGGCGTCGCCCGATGACCTCGGCGATCTCACGCGTCGACACGCCTTCCTCGGCGATCCCGTGATAGCTCGCGCCTGCGGTGCCCTTTTCGAGCGCGAGCCGGTAGAGATGCGCCGCGTCCAGCCGGTGCACCCCCGGCCAGCGGTTGAGTCCGTCGCCCACATAGGCCGACACGCCCTTTTCACGAGCAATCGCGATGAGACGCGGCACGAAGCCGTGATCGCCATCGCCATGGACCGACGGAGCAAGACGCACCGTCGAGGCGCGCACGCCTTGCGCGGCGGCTGCGGCGGCCGTCGCTTCCGAGACCCGCGGATACGATTCGGATCGGGCGGGAGGCGCGATCTCTTCGGTCGCGACGCGGCCCGGCGCCAGAAGCGCGACCCCGGAGGTGACGACCAATGGGCGGCCGGAGCCGGCGAGCTCGGTCCCGAGCGTCTGAATGGCGCGTTCGTCGACCGCGCTGCTCTGCTTGAAGTTTGAGAAGTCGTGAATGAACGCCGTGTGAATCACGCCGTCTGACGTAGCCGCGGCGCTGCGAAGACTTTCGAGGTCCTCAAGATCGCCTCGTTGGACCTCGGCGCCGGCCGCGGCGAGCGACTTGGCGCCCTCATCCGAGCGGACAAGCCCGATCACCTGATGGCCGGCGTCGATGAGCTCGCGAACGACAGCGGATCCGACAAAACCTGTTGCGCCGGTGACGAAGGTACGCATTGGAGCCTCTCCTGGTTTCATTTCGATAGGGCCCGTTCGCGGCCCCGTGATTGACGAGATAGGCGAGCGAGGCGATACGAGCTATGCTGTGAAGTCCGTATTATCTTTGCGATCGTCCGAGATTGCCCAATGGATCCACTCTCTGATGTGCTGTCGTTGCTCAAGCCCCGCAGCTACGTGTCCGGCGGCTTCGACGTAGGAGGAAGGCTCTCTGTCCGCTTCGGCGGGCATGAAGGCATCAAGTGCTACGCGGTCGTTTCCGGGGAGATATGGCTCGCGGTCGAGGGCGTCTGCGACCCAGTGCGCCTGAAGACGGGCGATTGCTTCCTGCTTCCACGCGGCTGGCCTTTCCGCCTCGCGACCGATTTGACGGCGCCCCCGGTCGAGGCCCTTTCGATTCTGGCCACGGCGCGCAGGATTGGCGGCGTCGTGACCGTCAACGGCGGTGGGGACTGCCTCGTCGTCGGCGGCCATTTCGCGCTCACCGGTGATCACGCGGGCATGCTGCTCGGGATATTGCCGCCGATCGTTCATCTCCGGAAGGAATCGGACAAAGCGGCGATGCGCTGGTCCTTGGAGCGGATGAGACAGGAATTGCGCGAGGGCCAGCCGGGCGGCTTCCTGATGGCGCAGCACCTCGCCCATCTGATGCTGCTTCAGGCGCTAAGGTTACACCTTGCGGAAGGGTCGGCGGGAGGCGTCGGCTGGCTATTCGCCCTGAGCGACAAGCATATAAGCGCCGCGATCGGCGCCATTCACGAGGCCCCAGCGCATCGCTGGACATTGCAGGCGCTGGCGGAGCGCGCCGGCATGTCGCGATCGACGTTCGCGCTCCGCTTCAAGGAGACGGTCGGAGCGTCGCCGATGGAATATTTGACCCGCTGGCGCATGCTGCTGGCCGGGGACAAGCTCATGAATTCGAGCGAGCCGGTTTCCGTCATCGCGCGCTCGCTGGGCTATGAATCCGAAAGCGCCTTCAGCACCGCGTTCAAACGAGTCATGGGCCATTCGCCGCGCCAATATGGTCGCGGCCCAGTTCCGGCTTCGGCCGGGCCAGCACAGGGAGAAGCCGCCGGCGCTAACCGGCTCGAACCTGTCGCAGGCTGACCCGGGCGGCGTCGGCGCTTTAGGCGCTTTGGTCGAACCGCGATCGTCATTGCGAGCGTGAGCCGAAGCAATCCAGGAGTTGTCGCGTGCCTCACGGCCCCTGGATCGCCGCGTCGCCATAGCCCGTCGAAAGACGGGCGTTCTGATGAACGCCCTGTGGCTCCTCGTGATGACGGTTCTACCAGACGCAATTTGCTAGTCCGCGTCCCCCTCGAGTTCCGCCGGCGTAAGGTAGAGCGCCAGCATGCCCGAGTTGCGCTCGACCTCCGCCCAGCGGTGAATCGAGAAGTCCAGAACCGCGACCGCGCCGGTCGGATATTTCGCCGCCAGGTGGTGTCGTTCAGGCTCTGCGCCCGAGCCGGTCAGCGCCGTCGCCAGTTCGCCGAGTCCGGGATTGTGCCCGACCAGACCCACGCGCTTGTGCTCGTGGCGAAGCCCGCGCGTACGATCGAGCAGCGTCGTAAGGGACGCGTCGTAAAGCCCGACCTCCTCTTCCAGCTCGACCTTGCTTCGCCATTCGGCAGCGAGAATCTCCGCCGTCTGCTTGGCGCGCGCCGCCCCGGAATGGATGAGAACATCCGGAAGAAAGTGGCGGGCCGCCAACGCCTTGGCGACTCGCCTCGCGTCGGTGCGGCCGCGCTCTGTCAGCTTGCGCGCGTAATCGTCGCGCCCGACAGAGAGCTCAGCCTTGGCGTGGCGAACGAGAAACAATCGGCGCATGAACGAAGATTGCGCAAGCGCTCGGGGATTGGCAAGTTTTGTCTTCGACTGCGGACAGGGAATTCTGCGCGGGAAGCCCTTCCGGCGAACTCGTGTGACCTCATGACGGCGCTGCCGATGACGGCGGCCGCTTTTCCCCTTACGCCTTATGCCTCTCTTTCAAATATTCCTGTAACGCCGCCTTCGCGGGCGCCGGCACATTGGCGGCGATGAACTCGTCAATTGTCCAAGACTGTAAAGGCTTGATCTGTGGGGAGCTGGGTGAGCGCGCGTTCGGCGTCACGCGTTCACAAACAACGGACTCGCCGTTCAAACGATACTGTTCGTAAGGACGCGCGCGCGAACTTCGCGTCTTAAAGAAAATGTCAGGGCCAAGCGTCACGGTCATCCGTTCCTATGTTTCCGGCTCAGTATATCACCGGACCGGCCGCTGGGCGAGCGCTGGTCGTCCGTCAAATCGCAAGCTGAGCGGTTCCCGCTACCGCTCGCGCCGGCTCAAAAATGCGACCCTCTCGAACAGGTGCACATCCTGCTCGTTCTTGAGCAAGGCGCCGTGCAGCGGCGGGATCAGTTTCTTGGCGTCGCGCTCGCGTAGCGCCTCGGGCGAAATGTCCTCATTGAGCAGAAGCTTGAGCCAATCGAGCAGTTCCGAAGTAGTCGGCTTCTTTTTCAGTCCTGGCGTCTCCCGCAGCGTGAAGAACGACCGCATGGCCTCTTCCACCAGCCGCGGCTTGATCGAGGGATAGTGCGATTCGACGATCCTGCGCATCGTCTCGGTGTCCGGAAAGCGGATGTAGTGAAAGAAGCAGCGGCGAAGGAAAGCGTCGGGCAGTTCCTTCTCGTTGTTGGAGGTGATGATGACGACGGGCCGCACGCGCGCCCGCACCGTCTCACCGGTCTCGTAGACGTAAAACTCCATCTGATCGAGTTCGAGCAGAAGGTCGTTGGGGAATTCGATGTCCGCCTTGTCGATCTCGTCGATCAGCAGCACCGGGCGAAGGGGCGAAGCGAAGGCGTCCCACAGCTTGCCGCGGCGAATGTAGTTGGCGATCTCGGACACGCGCGGGTCGCCGAGCTGCGAATTGCGCAGGCGCGAGACGGCGTCATACTCATAGAGGCCCTGCTGGGCGCGCGTGGTCGATTTGACGTGCCAGGCGATGAACGGGGCGTCGATCGCGGCGGCGATCTCCTGCGCGAGCAGCGTCTTGCCGGTGCCGGGCTCGCCCTTGACCAGCAGCGGACGCTCGAGCGCGATTGCGGCGTTGACCGCGGTCTTCAGTTCGTCGCCCGCCACATAAGTGGCGGTTCCTTCAAAACGCATCAATGGTTGGGTCCTTTTGCAACTCCCTCGTCGTGAGGAGCGCCGAAGGCGCGTCTCGAACGACGCTCGTGATGCTGCGAAACACCCCTCGCGGTTCACTCTGGAGCATGCTTCGAGGCCCCGCTAGCGCTGGGCGCCTCAGAATGAGGGGGGTGATATCCCAGAGAGCCGACATCTCTAACGCCCGAACACTCGTCGTCAATTCAGCAAGCCCTTGACGGTCTCGATGAGCTGCTTGAGCGAGAATGGCTTCGGCAGGAACACGAAGTCCTGGCCCTCCGGCAGATTTCGCGCGAAGGCGTCGTCGGCGTAGCCGGAAACGAAAATGACCTTGGCCGTCAATCCGCGTTTGCGCAGTTCGGTCAGCATGGTCGGCCCGTCCATTTCCGGCATGATGACGTCCGAAACGATGAGGTCGATCGGCTCGGTTGCGGCCTCAACGACGCGCAAGGCGTCGAGGCCCGTCTCGGCCTCCAACACCGTATAGCCGCGCGAGGCGAGCGCGCGCGAGGCAAAAGCGCGCACCGCTTCTTCGTCCTCGACCAGCAGGATCGCGCCCCGCCCGGTCAGATCCGCGGCCGGTTTGGGGGCTTCGGTCTTCACCGGCTCTTCGACGTCGTCGGCGAGGCGCCGAGGAAGCAGAACGCGGAACGTCGCGCCGGCGCCCGGCTCGCTGTCGCAGAACACATATCCGCCCGTCTGCTTGACGATGCCATAGACCATCGACAAGCCAAGGCCAGTGCCTTTGCCGACATCCTTGGTGGTGAAAAAGGGCTCGAAGATCTTGGCCCGGACCTCGGGCGGAATTCCGTGACCTGTGTCCTCGACCTCGACCAGCACGTAATCGGCCAGGGCGACGTCAACCTCTTTCAAGCTGCCGCATTCGGGGCCAGGAAAGTTTCGCGTGCGCAGCGTGATCTTGCCGCCTTCATGGATGGCGTCGCGCGCATTGACGACGAGATTGACGATCACTTGCTCGAACTGGTTGAGGTCGGCCTTCACCTGCCACAAGTCGCGCCCGTAGACCACGTCGAGTTGGATCTGCTCGCCGACCAGACGGCGCAGCAGCATCTGCAATTCCGACAACACGTCGTTGAGCTGCAGCGTCTGGGGGCGCAGAGTCTGGCGGCGTGAAAAGGCAAGCAATTGCCGCACCAGCCCGGCTGCCCGGTTGGCGTTCTGCTTGATCTGCATGATGTCCTGGAAGGACGGGTCGGTCGGGCGGTGATTGGCCAGCAGAAGATCGGAATAGCCGATGATCGCGGTCAGCACGTTGTTGAAGTCGTGCGCGACGCCGCCGGCGAGCTGGCCGATGGCCTGCATCTTCTGGCTTTGCACGAGGTTCTCTTGCAGCGTGCGTTGCTCGGTGGTGTCGAGGGCGAAGAGGGTCGCGCTCGCGCCCTCGTCGCTGCGCGGATCGGCGGCCGAAACGAAGAGCCGCGCCGAACGCGCGGCGCCCGGTCCTTCGAGCGAGACGTCGAGGGGCGCGATCTCGCCCTTGCCCTGTCCGGCCGCCTCGATCGATGCGCTCAACGGGGCGCGATCGCGCTCGGCGACAAGGTCGAAAATCGATAGCCGTCCCTTGGCCGCGTCGCTCTTGGAAGCAGCCTGAGCCAGGCGCGCAAACGCGGCGTTGGGACGCAGCACCGCGCCTGCGGCATCGACGGCCGCGATCGCCACCGGAGTCGAATTGAAAATGCGGGCGAAGCGCACCTCCGCCGCGCGCAGGTCTTCGCCCTTGATGTCGCCGGGAGCGCGATTGATCACCAGCGAGCGGGACGGCCCCGGCGTGCCCTCGCCGGAGAATGCGACCTTGTGCAGGATGCGCGCCGGGAGCACGCGGCCCTGGCGGGGCTTGAGGTCGACGTCGAATTGCTGCGTCGTCACTTCGCCGGGCGGCCCGGATATGATGGCGAGCATCGCGCCGCCATCGCCGGCGACGATGTCGTCGATCTTGAGGCGGCCAGCGCTGAACTGGGCGAGATCATAATCGAGCCAGCCTGCCAGAGTTGCGTTCATGTGCGCAATCGAGCCGTCGGGCTCGGCGGAGAAAAAGCCGGCCGGCGCGTGGTCGAGATAGTCGATCGCGTGCTGAAGATCCTGGAAAAAGGTTTCATGCCGGTCGTGGTCGCGCGTCTCGTCCGAGACCGTCCATACCATCAGGCCGTCTCTCGCCATGCCCTCGAGCGGGCGAACGCGAATGCGGTACCAGGCGACCTCGCCCTGGCCGCTTGGGGGGGCGAGAGACGAAGCTCCTCGTTCGCGCGCCCGCCGGATTTCGCCGCTTGCGACAGGCGATAAACGGATTCCGAGACGTCCGGCGAGCCGGTGAACAGGCGTTCGATCGGACGCAGGTCGCTCGTCGCGGGCGCGCCCGAAAGCGCGCGGTAGGCTTCGTTGGCGTAGACGATACGCGATTCACGGTCGGTGACGAGGACGCCGTCCGGATTGGAGTTGGCGATCGCCTTGGTGGTGTCGAAGCGCGCCGCCCGGGTCGACAGTTGCAACATGCCGAACGCGTACAGCAGCAATCCGAACGCGCCGCAGACGGCGAGGAAGACGATCATCCAGGTCATCAGCGTGGCGCCGATCGCGCTCGGCGCGAGCCAGACGGCCAGAAGCGCGCCGGCGAGGCAGACGAGGAGGATCGTCAGCGCGACCGGATTGACCGTTCGCTCGATTCTGTCCACCGGCGGGGGCGGCGGAGATTTCATTTGAGGATCGTTACCCCCAAGGACAGTGCCGTCGACAGGACGAGTGCGAGCGCGCTGAGTCGCGGTTGAGCGTGTGCTACCATGGGTCGCGCGCCCTGTCTTGGCGGCGGCCCGTGCAACCTGGGCGAAAGTGCGGTGAGGGCCGCAGTTTTCAACGGGATCGCATTTTGTTATGAAATGTGACATGGGCGCGCGTCGATCGGATTCGGTGCGCGCAGGCGGCGCGCCAGACCGGGTCACTGGGCCGCGCCCGATCTTGCTTCTCGGGCGCCGGCTGAACCACCGTTCGGCTGGCGAATTGAAGAGCGGTTTGTTCTGCGCTCGGCGGCGGAAGTGTTGGATTGGGCATGCAGTGGTTGAATGAGCTTCCGTTCGCGGACAATAGGGTCCTTCAGATCGGATTACTTGCAGCTTGCGGCATCGCCGCCCTCATCGTGCTCGCGATTGTGTACCGGCTGACCTTTGCTCATCGGCTGCGTGTTCCGGGTGGACGGACCCGACAGCCGAGGCTCGGGCTGGTTGATGCATTCAGCCTGGATGGGCAGCGGCAGCTTGTGCTGATCCGTCGCGACAATATCGAACACCTGGTCATGATCGGCGGACCGAACGACGTTCTGGTTGAGTCGCAGATCAATCGCGCCGTGATCCCGGCGCGCGAGAGCAACCAGGCTTCGCCTCTGCTTGTGCCAAGCGCGCCGGCGCGGCGAACCGAAGCCGCCGCACTCCCTGCGTCGCCTACCGTCGCGGAACCTCCGCCGAAGGTCGCCGCCAAGGCCCCGGCGCCGCCGCCCCCGCCGCCTGCGCCCTCTCCGGCCCCGGCTGCGCCGGCCGCCCCGATGGCGCCGCCGCCGATCGCGAAGGCGCCCGCTCCCGCCCAGCCGCCCGCGCCCGTTCCCGACCAAGCGGCCGCGCCCGAACTGGCGCGTCCAGCCTCCGCCCCGCCGGCGGTTACGCAAGCGCCAGAGCCCGCTCGACCAGCACCGGCGAGTCCGCCGCCGCCGCCGCGTCAGGCGGACCCGCGTCCCGCACAAGCGCGCGCGTCGATGCCCCCGCCGATCATTCCCGCCAACGCTTCGCCGAGTCGCGGGGCGCCGGTTCGGGCTACGGAAACAGTTCCTTCAAGGGGCCCAGGCAATCCCCCGTCTCCCGTCGCGCCTGCGCCGCCGCGCCGTCTGGACAAAGCAGAACCGGCAGCGGGCTCGAAAGCGGAGTCAATCGCTCCGATGGCGAAAGCGGAGGCGCCCGCGACGCCAACGGTGACAAGCGTCCCGCCGGCCAACGCCGGCTTGGCCCAACCGCGGCCTGCGCCGAAGACAAGCCCGTTGGCGCCGGCGCCGGCGTCCGACTGGGCGCGAAAATCAGCCGACGCCCGCCTGCAAGGGGACAAGACGAATGTCGCGCCAGGCGGCAAGGCGTCGCCCAAAGTCGACGATCCCTTTGCCGACCTGGATTCGCTCGAGGCGGAGATGGCGCGTCTGCTTGGCCGCGAAAAGTCCGATTGACCGAGGCGGCCGGCCTGCGCGTTCGATAGTGGTCGGGGACCGGCGCCGTCGATCCCGCGAATTGTGCCGACGACCTTTCCTTGCGTAAGTGGCGTTGACGGCTCGGAGGCTCAGCCCGCGAGCCAGTCGCCGTCGCGGCCGGTCAACCGCGAATCACTCGTCGCGATAAATCCGCTCTCGCCGTTCATGGCGCTCCTGCGCCTCGACCGACAGAGTCGCGATCGGGCGTGCGTCGAGGCGCCTGAGCGAGATGGGATCGCCGGTTTCGATGCAATAGCCGTAAGAACCCTCATCGAGGCGGGCTAGCGCGGCCTCGATCTTGGAGATCAGTTTCCGCTGTCGGTCGCGGGCGCGCAGCTCGATTGCGCGGTCGGTTTCCGAAGACGCGCGGTCGGCGAAGTCGGGGTGGTTTTCGCTTTCCTGCTGCAAGGCGGTCAGCGTATCGCGGCTCTCGGCCAGGATCGACTCGCGCCACCCGATCAGCTTGCGGCGGAAATATTCTCGTTGCCGATCGTTCATGAACGGTTCGTCGTCCGACGGTTTGTAACTTTCAACGGACACGTCGTTCATGGGCGATCCTATTTCCGCGTGGAATTTCGCGGCCTTATAACGATCCATCGGCGAAGGAACAATGACTATCCTCGCCGATGGCGCCGCGACCGGCCGGCGAGCGTGCGGGCGATTCAGGCAATGCCTCGCGCTATTTGCCGCAAGAGACTTGCCAGACGGTAAAGAGGGTCTCAGGTTCAAGCGCCGGACGGGTCCGAGCGACGGCGCTTGGCGCCGAAGAGGAAACGCCATGTACAAGCGTATTGTTCTCGCGGTCGATCTCGCCGAGCCGACGCCAAGTCCAAAGGGGCTGGCGCAGGCGGTCGAACTGGTGAAGATGGGCGATGGCGAATTAAGGCTGGTCAATGTCCAGCCGGTCATGCCGGCCACGTTCATGGAATATGTGCCGGTCGATTTCGACGCCGAGCAGGAGAAGCGGGCTCAGGAGGCGCTCGAGGCGATTCTGGGCAGCATCGATCTGCCGGCCGAGCGCAAGAGCGCCGCGACCCGGGCAGGGGGAATCTATCACGAGCTCCTGCAAGAAGCGTCCGAATGGGACGCTGATCTCGTCGTTGTCGGTTCGCATCGTCCTGTGATGTCGGACTATCTGCTCGGCTCGAACGCCAAGACGATCGTGCGCCATGCCCAATGTTCGGTGCTGGTGGTGAGGGAATGACGCGCGGCGCCGCCAGGTAAGGCGCGCGTCAGGCGGCGAGCGCCCGCATCGCCGCTTCGACCCCGTCCGGGGTCAGCGGAAACATGCGGCGCTGAAAGATTTCGGCGATCATCGTTGTCGACAACGAATGATTCCAGGCGCTCGGCGGTGTCGGATTGATCCACACACTGCGTGGCCAGGCAAGAATTGCGCGCTCGAGCCACACACTCCCGGGCTCGGGATTGAGATGCTCGACCGAGCCGCCGGGCACCATGATTTCGTGCGGGCTCATTGAAGCGTCGCCGACGAAAACGACCCGATAATCGCGGCGGTACGAATTGATGAGGTCGCGCGTGGGCGCGCGCTCGTCGTGCCGGCGGCGGTTGTTCTTCCACACGCTCTCGTAGAGGCAGTTGTGGAAGTAGAAATGGTCGAGCCGCTTGAATTGGCTTTTCGCCGCCGAGAACAGCTGTTCCGCTGCTTCCACGTGCCAATCCATCGAGCCGCCGACGTCGAGAAACAAGAGCACCTTGATGGCATTGCGGCGTTCGGGCCTCAGCTGCACGTCGATATAACCTTTGTCCGCCGTCGACCGGATGGTGCCGTCGAGATCGAGCTCTTCGGCCATGCCCTCGCGGGCGAATCGCCGAAGCCGTCGCAACGCCAACTTGATGTTGCGCGGCCCGAGCTCCGCGTCGCCGTCGAAGTCCTTGAACTCCCGCCGGTCCCAGACCTTGACGGCGCTGCCCCGGCGGCCTCTGTCCTGGCCGATACGCACGCCCTCCGGGTTGTCGCCATGGGCCCCAAAGGGCGACGTCCCGCCTGTGCCGATCCATTTCGAACCGCCCTGATGGCGGCCCTTCTGCTCGGCGAGGCGCTGGCGCAGCGTCTCCATCAGCTTGTCGAAACCGAGCTTCTCGATCTCTGCCCGCTCCTCGGGACTGAGATAGCGCTCCATCATTCGGCGCAGCCATTCCTCCGGCAGGTCCCGGGCCTCGACCGCGGCGGATACGCTCAGAACGCCCTTGAACGCAGCGGCGAAGACGATGTCGAACTTGTCAAGATTGCGCTCGTCCTTAACCAGGAGAGCCCGTGCGAGGCGATAGAATTCATCGACTGACATACCAGCCAGATCGTCTTCCAGCGCGCGCACGAGGTCGAGATATTCGCGCGGCGTCGCCGGCACGTGCGCCTGCCGAAGATTGGCGAAAAACTCAAGGAACATGGCCGCGATCCTAGCGTGCCGGGGCGCGGATATGCAATGCTGCCGCGCGTTCCCATGCGCCGGTGTCGTCTCATGTCCGTGATGGTCGAGCGTCGAGGATTTTCGCTGCCGCTGGGGGTAGACCCGGAGACGGAGATTTTCGCCGTGGGCGACATTCACGGACGAAGCGATCTTTTCGGCGCGCTCATCGACGAGGCGGCGCGGGAGCCCAAGCTGCGCGACAAGCGCGTGATCATCTTTCTCGGCGATTTCGTCGACCGCGGGCCCGACAGTCTTGGCGCGGTCGATCTTGCGATGGCTGCGAAAGCGCGGATCGGCGCTGACGAGGCGATCGCGCTCATGGGCAACCACGAGACGATGATGCGCCTCGCGCTCGATCCCGAGACGCCCTGGAGCGACGCGATTGACGCGTTTGACACCTGGCTCGCCAATGGCGGCGACCGGACGGTGGCGGAGTTCCTCAAGACCGAGGGGCCGCCCGAGTCTCTCGACGAGCTGCTGACTAAGGCGCGCGCGTCGCTGCCTCCGCGCATCCGCGCCTGGCTTCAGTCCTCGCGAGCAAGCTGGCGCTCTAGCCAGGTTCTGTTCGTTCACGCGGGCGTCAACCCGGAAGTCGAGCTCGAAACGTTTCTTGGCGTTCCCTGGAATATTCCGCTCGCCAAGCTCGACGAAGATCGTCACTGGGCCTGGGTGCGTCGGCCGTTCCTTGAGCATCGTCCCGGGCCGCACGGATTCGGCGGCTTCTTCGTCGTCCACGGCCACACGCCCAACGACGGACGCCCTAAGGCCTCGCACGCGGATCAGATCGCCGGATATCGTCTCAATCTTGACGCCGGTTCAGCGATGACCGGGATCGCCAAAATGGCGGTGATTTGCGATCGCTACGCGGAGGTGGTCAGCGCGCGAGGAGAGACCAGGCGGAAGGACCGAGCTTAAACGCTCTCTCCTGGACGATCGAGAGGCCGTTGGAGGCTTGGCGTTATCCTCCCACGCGAAGCGGGGGAGGGGGACCATGCGCAGCATGGTGGAGGGGGTGCAGCCGTGCGGGCGCCAAAAGGAACAATCGGCCTTGCGCGTTGACTAAGGCGCGGCCTTTCCCCGTCAGAAGCGCGACTTTGGAATCGATTGCATGCAAGGAGTCCAGGAACGCCAGTCTTCCGTCGCGCCAGCATTCGACCGGGCCCTATGTGCTCGACTTCTACTGCGCGGAGGCGCGCCTTGCGGTGGAGATCGATGGGATGAGCCACGACCTGGGCGATGGGCCGCAACGTGACGCAAACCGCGACGCTTGGCTAAAGGTGCGTGGGATTATGGCCAAGCGAATTGCGGGCGAAGGAGGCAATGCGCAATGCCGATGAGGTCGCCGATGCGATCTCGCGCATGGCCGAAATGATCCGGACGAGCCCCTCCCCCCTCGCTTACGCGCGGTCCCCTTCCCCCGCTTAGCGGGTGAGGATACCCCCGGTTCAACGGACGTCACTAGGAAAACTGGAAACCTTTCGCGCCACCGAATAAACCGCGGGCTTCGACTGTTACCACGCGATACCCTAGGCTGAGGCCCGCTCGATTGCGTCAGGCGCCGCAACAAGCGATTTGTGATGGACCACGTGGAGAGTTGAAAAAATGAATTTGAAATTGCCTCAGGCCTTCGGCGGCGCGATTGCGCTCGCGGCGTTCCTCGGCGTCGCGTTCCTCACTCCCGCGCAGGCGGCGGAAAACGTCCGGGTTCGCGGGACGATCGTCGGCCTCGAAGGGTCGACGCTGACGGTGAAGACTCGCGAAGGACCGAACGCCATGCTGACGTTGAAGCCCGGTGTGAGGGTTGCGGGCGTCACCAAGGCGTCGTTGGCGGACATCAAGCCAGGGGATTTCGTTGGCATCGCGTCGCTCCCCACGTCGTCGGGCGGAGATGGGGCCGTCGAAGTGCTGGTCTTTCCGCCTGCGATGAAGGGAACCGGCGAGGGTAGTTACCCCTGGGATCTAAAGCCGAAGAGCACGATGACCAATGCAACGGTCACCAATGCGGTCAAGGGCGTCGACGGGCGAACGCTCGATCTTTCCTATAGCGGCGGCAAGGAGAAGAAAATCTCGATTCCTGACGGCGTCCCGATCGTCACTTTCGCCCCGGCGACGGAGGCGGACCTCAAGCCCGGCGCGGCCGTCTTCGTTCCCGCCCAGCGCGGCGACGACGGCGTGCTCGCGACAGGCTTCGTCGCTGTTGGCACGAATGGCGTCAATCCGCCGATGTGATCGGACAAGGGAAAATCGCGCCCTGGACGATTTGTGCCTCGCCTCCAGTTGACAAGGGCGGCTCAGCCGATTCCCAATTGCGGGATCGGCTGAGAGAGGCAGGGGCGCGATGCGGCTTTGGATCAAAGACCCGTTGGCGATCTTCGCCGACGGTGCGGAGCGCGGCCTCGTCGTCGAAGGGACGCGGATTGCCGCGCTTGTCGGGCGAGGCGAGACGCCCGAGCGTATTGACGCGACCTTCGACGCCTCGCACCATGTCGTGCTGCCGGGGCTCGTCAATACCCACCACCATTTCTATCAGACGCTGACCCGCGCCCATCCCGCCGCCATCAACAAGGCGCTCTTCCCCTGGCTCGTCGCGCTCTACCCGATCTGGGCGCGGCTGAAGCCGAACCACCTGCGGCTTGCGTCCCGCCTCGCCTTGACCGAGCTCATGCTTTCGGGCTGCACCACCGCCGCCGATCATCATTATCTCTATCCCGACGGTCTTGAGAACGCGGTCGACATCGAAGTCGAGGAGGCGCGCTCCCTTGGCATGCGCATGACCGTCTCGCGAGGCTCGATGAACCTGTCCGAGAAGGACGGCGGATTGCCGCCCGACAGCGTCGTCCAGGACGAAGCGACGATTCTCGCCGACAGCGAGCGGGTGCTGAAGCTGTTCCATGATTCGAAGCCAGGAGCCCACATCCGCGTCGCGCTCGCACCGTGTTCGCCGTTCTCGATCTCGAAGGATCTCATGAGCGAAAGCGCGCTTTTGGCCCAGCGCTACGATTGCCAGCTCCACACACATCTCTGCGAGACCGAGGATGAAGAACAGTTCTGCCTCAAGATGTATGGCCTGAGGCCGGTCGATCTTCTTGAAGAGACGGGCTGGATGTCGAGCCGCGTATGGCTCGCGCACGGCGTTCATTTCAGTGCCGAGGAGATCGCTCGGCTCGGCAAGGCGAAAGTCGGCATCTGCCATTGCGCGGCCTCGAACATGGTGCTTGCGTCCGGAATTTGTCCGACCTGCGAACTCGAGGCTGCCGGTTCGCCACTGGGTCTCGGCGTCGACGGCTCCGCCTCGAACGATTCGTCCAACATGATGGAGGCGATCAGACATGCGCTGATGATCGGGCGCCTCCGCTACGGCGCCGACAAGGTCACGCATCGGGACGTGCTGCGCTGGGCGACTGAGGGCTCGGCCCGCTGTCTCGGGCGCTCCGACATCGGCCGGATCGCGGAAGGCTACGAGGCGGATCTCGCTTTGTTCAAACTCGACGAGCCGCGCTTCTCGGGCGCGCATGATCCGCTGGCGGCGCTGGTTCTTTGCGGCGCGCATCGCGCCGACCGGGCGATGATCGCGGGCGAATGGCGGGTCATCGACGGTGCGCCGGTCGGACTCGATCTCGCCGCGCTGATCGCGGAGCATCACGAGGCGGCGCGCGGTTTCGCATGATCGGCTGACGGGCCTCTCCCGCACAGCATCCCAGCGCGCCGCTGAACTTAGTTTTCCCTTTCGTCTGGCTCGCGGGTACAACCTCTGCCGCCCTCGCTTGAGGGCGCGGACTGCCCGGAACGAATGTCGCGATGACCGCCCACATTGTCCTCTTCATCGCCGCGATCTGTGCGGGGGTGCAGAATGCGCTCGCCGGCGGCGGCTCGTTCATCACCCTTCCGTCGCTGATGCTGACGGGCATGGACGCGCGCGCGGCCAACATCACCTCGACCGTGGCGCTGTTTCCCGCGCAACTCGTCACCGGCTTCACCGGTCGGGCGGACGCCGGGAGCCCGACCGGGCTCACGATGCGAAGGTTGTTCGTCATCAGCCTCATCGGCGGCGGACTCGGCGCGCTCATTCTCCTTGCCACACCGCCGTCGATCTTCGCGCACCTCGTGCCGTGGCTGGTGTTGTTCGCGACCGCGCTGTTCGCCTGGGGGAGTTTTTTTCGCAAAACCCCCGAGCCTGGCGAAGCGCATTTGTCGCCTCGCTCGGCGAGCCTGGCGCAGTTTTTTATCGCCGTCTACGGCGGCTATTTCGGCGGCGGCATCGGCCTTTTGATGATGGCCGCGCTGACCATGATGGGTCTGGCGGTGCGCAATGCGGGCGCGGCGAAGAACATCCTCGCTGGCGTGATCAATGCTTCAGCGGTTGCGATCTTCATCTTTTCCAAGGACGTGCATTGGCTGCAGGCGCTCATCACCGCGATCGGCGCCTCGTTCGGCGGCTGGACAGGCGCCTTGATGCTGAGACGCGTCAACGAAAAGCTCCTGAAGCTGGCCGTCGTCGTCCTTGGCGTTGCGCTGACGATCGGGCTGTTCTGGACCGCGCCCTAGGGTTAAGGATGCGCGAGCGGAGCAACGAGACATGAATATTGAACTCTTCACGGCTTTTCTCCTGATCACATTCGTCCTGATCATCGTGCCGGGACCGATCGTCACCCTGGTCATCTCGACCGGCGCCACACGGGGCGTACGCGCCGCGCTAACCACGGTCGCGGGCACGACTCTTGGCAACGCGTTGTTGCTGGCGGCGATCGCGGTTGGGCTCAACTGGGTCCACGCCCACGCGGACATATTGTTCACCGCATTGCGATGGACTGGCGCGGCCTACCTTATTTGGCTGGGCGTGCAGGCGTGGCGACATGCGGGCGAGGGCGGCGAGCAGATCCTCGAGACCGGCCGCACGCGCCTCGTGCGCGGTTTGCTGGTTGCGCTGTCCAACCCCAAGACGATCGTCTTTTTCACCGCCTTCCTGCCGCAGTTCATTGATCCGCGGCTGCCGGCGGGGCCGCAGCTTGCCGCGATGTGCATCGCTTCAGTGCTCATCGCCGGCGCCTCGGATTGCGCCTGGGCCGTCGCGGCGGGCATGGGGCGCGCCTGGTTCATGAAGCCGAGCCGAGCCAAATTGCTTGGACGGCTCTCGGGAACAGTCCTCATCGGCGGGGGCTTGTGGCTGTCGCTCGCCCGACGAACAAGCTGACACTCAGGATCTGATACTCCCGCGATGCCGAACCTGACGACGATCATTTCGGTCGCGGGCGCCTCATTCGCCGCCTCATTCGTCGAGGCGGTGGAGGCGCTCACGGTCGTGCTCGCCGTCGGACTTGCGCGCGGCTGGCGCCCGGCGCTGACCGGGGCGGCGGCTGCGCTCGTCGCGCTTGCGCTTATTGTCGCTATCCTCGGCCCGCTGATGAGCGTCGTTCCCATTCGGGGATGGCAGTTCGTCGTCGGCGTGCTCTTGCTGCTGTTCGGCTTGCGCTGGCTGCGCAAGGCGATCCTGCGCGCGGTCGGGATCATCGCGTTGCACGATGAGGACGCCGCCTTCGCGCGTGAAACGCGCGAACTGAGCCAAGGCCGGCGAGATGCGCACGGGTTCGACTGGATCGGTGGCTTAACCGCATTCAAGATCGTGCTCATGGAAGGGATCGAGGTCGTGTTCATCGTCATCGCCGTCGGGGCCGGGCGCGGCCTTCTCGCGCTCGCGAGCGCGGGCGCACTGGCCGCTTGCCTAGCGGTTGCCGCCATTGGCGCGGCGATCCACCGCCCGCTCGCGCGGGTTCCGGAGAACGCGCTCAAATTCGCGGTCGGCGTGATGCTCTCGTCCTTCGGCCTGTTCTGGACTGGCGAGAGCCTTGGGGTCGGGTGGCCGGGCGGAGACGCGGCGATTCTCGCCTTTATTGTCCTTTTTCTCGCGGTGGCCTTAGGTCTGGTCGCGCTTCTCAAGCCAAGAGCCGCCGCGCCCGCATGATCGGCGCGATCGTCAAGCAATTGGTCGGTTTGTTCGTCGATGACGAGCTTCTGGCCGCGGCCATCCTTGTCGCGGTCGGGTTCATCAGCGTGCTGAAGCTTTCCGGGGCCGGCCCGGCCTGGCTTGCCGGCCTCCTGCTGACGCTGACCTTGCCAGCCGCGCTCGCGGTGAGCGTATTGCGCAGCGCCCGGCCGGCGAAGCGAAGCGAATAATCGCCGCACCGCGGGCAGGGCGCAAGGAAAGGCATGGAGGGGCGCGTGGCTCGACGTTTCATCGATATTTCCGCGCCGCTGCGCAACGGCGCCCGCGCCGATCCTCTGCCATCGATCGGCTTCTCCTGCTTCCCGACAAAGATCGAGCGCGCCTCGGCGGGCTGGACACGCGCGGCGACGATCATCGACGAGTGAAAGATCCGGAGAGTGCGGACCTTGAGATTGTCGCTTTCTCCAGTCAAATGCACCCAAACTCCTCGTTAGGGGTCCAGTTCATGAAAGCGTTTCCGCTGCCGCGCGAGGTCGCGGCGTACAATCTCGGGCTGCGCACCATTCACTGGCTGATGGCGGCTCTCATCTTTGTCGCGCTTCCGCTCGGCGTCTGGGCGTCGCTCTTGCCGGGCGGCGGCGCAATGCGCATCAAAATTCTGTTCTTCCATAAGTCGATCGGCGTGACTGTCTTGGGACTGATCGCGCTCCGCATCGTCTGGCGCCTCATCGTCGGCGCGCCGGCCTATGTCGAGCCGCTCGGCAGGCTGACCCGGGTGGCGTCTCGCGCCGGGCATCTTGCGCTTTACGCGCTGATGATCGCGATGCCGGTCAGCGGCTATCTGGGGTCGACCGCGGGCGGGCGGGCGGTTGGCTGGTTCGGGCTGTTCGAGCTTCCCAGGCTCGTGGCCAAGGATAGGTCGCTCGCCGTGGCGGCGAGCTGGGCGCACCTGGTGTTCGCCTGGATGCTTGCATTCGTGCTGACCGCCCATCTCGGCGCCGTCGTCTGGCACGCAATGATCAAGCGCGATTCCGTCCTGACGCGAATGTGGCCGAGCTTTCGGCCGGCTTCGAGCAGCGGGGCCTCATGATCTGCCCCGGCTCTCAGGAGCCGCCAAAGGCGTGGGCTGCTCTGACCGGCCAGGCGAGGGCGTTGGGAAGCGCCTGAACAACATGGTCCGCTAGCGCTGACGCAGGCTCACTATTCCACGTCGATCGAATGATAGGCGAGAGGACAACCCCTACGCCGACCAGGTAGATGATGACGATTATCGCGAGGAGCAGGCGCATCTTCCCATCCGAATCGTCGAGATACATAACTAACTTAAGTAAACGCGCGAGCGACGCCGATTGTTCCCTTAGCCCTAAAATTCGACTTCAAAGAGAAGCCGGCGCCTGGAACCATTCATATTGAACCGTTCCTCGCTGAGAGGACGTGAAAGACGGTTCAATGTTTCACGTCCTCTCAGTGGGTGCGGCGGTCGGCGGCGTTGCAGGCGGAGTTGTCGGCGGAGCAGCATCTGGGCCCGGACCGGTCGTGGTCGCTCCGCCCCCAGGCGTCGCCCCATGCGGCACCCGAACCACCACGACGACGAACAACAACACGGGCGCGAGCGTCACGAGGCAGACGACCGATTGTCCGGATTGAGCGCACGCCCTCGACGATTAGGCTCCTAGATCCGTAAGGAGGGCTAGCGCATTGGCTCCGCGGCGGCTTTCGCTTGGGTTGGGCCTTGTGCTACACTGGCTCTTAAATAAGCCGAGTTTGGGAGCTTCGTCATGGCGCAAGGTTTTACCGCCCGGGTCGTCGGCATCACTGGCGCCGATCCGCTATTCGCTCGTATCCGTCAGGAAGCGGAAGAGGCGGTGCGGCGCGAGCCAGAGCTTGCCTTGTTTCTTTCCGTGAACGTTCTCAACCATCATACGCTCGAAGGCGCGGTGTCTCATCGCGTCGCCTCGCGGCTTGACCATCGCGATCTTCCCGCCGCGCTGATCCGGCAGACCTTCGAGGAGGCGATCACCCGCGACCCCTCGATCGGCGAGGCGTTCCACGCCGACATCATGGCCGTCGCTGACCGGGACCCGGCATGCCTTAGGATGATGGAGCCGCTGCTCTATTTCAAAGGTTTCCAGGCGCTGCAGGCTTACCGACTGTCCCATTGGCTCCTGAAGGCGGGACGGCGCGATTTCGCGTTGACCCTGCAAAGCCTCGCGTCGGCCGTGTTCGGGGTCGACATCAATCCCGCGGCGCGAATTGGCAAGGGCGTGTTTCTCGACCACGCAACCAGCCTCGTGATCGGTGAGACGACGGTGATCGAGGACAATGTTTCGATTCTGCAGGGCGTGACCCTTGGCGGCACCGGCAAGGAGACTGGTGACCGGCATCCGAAGATTCGCCATGGCGTCTTGATCGGAGCGGGAGCGAAGATCCTCGGCAATATCGAAATCGGCTATTGCGCGCGAGTGGCCGCGGGCTCGGTGGTGCTTCACCCGGTGCCGCATAACAAGACGGTCGCCGGCGTTCCTGCGCGCATCGTCGGCGAAGCGGGCTGCGCCGAGCCGTCGCGCGACATGAACCAGATCCTAGCCGAGAAGGCAGCCGAAGCGTAGAGCGCGGACGCCGTCCGAAGCGGCGGTGGTCGACTGGGGCGACCAAGGCGGGCTGCCGCCACCGTTGTTGAAAAATGCGTATTGCAACGCCGCGTCTCTTCGTGCCAAGCCTCGCGGCTTGCGAGCCGGAGAGAGGCCATGGACAAAGCCGAGATCGTGAAACTGCGTGAGTTCCTGCGCCGGTCCTTTGGCGCGCCGATGCTTCTTGTTACGCCGAACTCGAAATCCGAAGAAGCGGCGGATGTGTCGCTTGGCGAACGCAAGCTCGGAACGATCACCGTCGACGACGAGGATGGCGACCGCTCGTTCGCATTCGAGATGAAAGTGCCGGTTGGACGTCCCGTGCTGCAAGACTATCTTCGGCGTCTGTTCGAAAACGACAAATTGACGATCGCCGGGCGGCTGAAGAAAGCGGACTCGGTCGAACTCAACAATGGCCCCGATTTTCTCGGCGTCATCTCCGCCGACGATCCCGAGGCGTCGAGCTACACATTGCAGATGGCGATCCTCGACGTCGATCTCGAGGCTGAGGAATAGGACTGCGCGCTCTCGCCCAGGGCGCGCGCGATGACGCTATTCGTTCCCACCCGCGTGGAGGCCATGCGCCATGCCGCTCTATTCACTGGATGGTCGCCGGCCGACGCTGCCCCCTGATGGCTTCTTCTGGATCGCGCCGAACGCCAGCGTGATCGGCGATGTCGTGGTTGGCCTCGATGTCGGCATATGGTTCGGCGCGGTCCTGCGCGGCGACAATGAGCCCATCAAGATCGGCGCGCGCACCAACATTCAGGAATCCTGCACGCTGCACACCGACATGGGGTTTCCGCTTTCGATCGGCGAGGAATGCACGATTGGCCATAACGTGGTTCTGCACGGCTGCGCCATCGGCGAAGGCTCACTGATCGGCATGGGCGCGATCGTGCTCAACGGCGCGCGAATCGGGCGCGGCTGCCTGGTCGGCGCCGGCGCGCTGGTGACCGAGAGCAAGACCTTCGACGATCATTCTCTCATCGTGGGGTCGCCGGCCAAAGCGATCCGTACGCTCGACAAGGAGGCGGTGGCGAAGCTGCGTCAGGCCGCCGCGCACTATGTCGAGAATTGGCGCCGGTTCGCGGTGGGAATGAAGCCGATCGACGTAGGCGAATGAGACGCCGCGCCGGAACGCTTAAATCAGATCGTCGTGCTTTCGCCGAATTCCTCGGCGGGCAAAGGACTCAGGAATTCAACCGCGATGCCGCAGTTGACGTGGCGCACGACCTCGGCCGGCGTCGCGCCGACGACGACGCGTGTGCCGATCGGCGGCTCACAATCGACATTGAGCGCCGCCCCTGACATCGAGATGTCAATCAGTGTCGCGGTGTATTCGCGCCCGTTGTCGAGCTGCAGGATCGTATAGCGGTCGCGCGGCGCAATGCGCTCATGCCGGCGGTCTTGGGGCAGCCCAAGCGCCTGGCGGCTGGCGAGCCACGCCAGTTGGTTGGCCAGCTTGTCTTGCTTGGCGGGCGGCACGTTCATGCGGATCGCAAATCCCCCGGGAAAGATCCGCGCGACCCGTCCCTCGACGCGTCCGATCTGGTTGAGATAGGCGACGATGCGTTCGTTGAGCTGAACTCCGGCGTCGGAGGAGAAAGCGACGCCATTCGGAGAGGCGTCGATCGATTCACAATCGAACTCCTGGCGATCGGAGCGCATGAATCGTCCCAGCAGGCAGACCTTGACGCGCTGGTCGTGTCGCCGCTCGGCTTGCGCCGGCTCCCGCAGTTTCCATGCCAACGCGCCCATGGCGGCGTGTGCTCCTTGGATTCTCTGACACCGACCGGGCGCGATCCTTGAGCCCCTCAGGAATCGCCCACGCGCCGGCCGATTTGCACGCTCACCATGAACCTTAGGGATTAAGGCGCTCTTACGCGTTTGGCATGCCCAAACGTCAGGTCGCGGGTCGGTCGCCGGAATAGACAAACAAATGTTTGTGACGCCGGGGCATATCGCGGAGCGAGAAGTCGACAGGCGCCGCGTCCTCCGGATTGAGCGGTTCTGGCGTCGGCTGACCCAGCGCGCGCAGAGAGGCGAGCGCGATCGGTCCCGCGCCCCTCAGACCCATCCATGGAGACGCGCTATGAACCGCAAGGCCGCCAAGGACGCGGGAATGAGTCAGTCCCTGATGACGCAGGGGCATGAGAATGATCTCGATGTCCACTCCGTCAAGACTGGGCGGCCGGGCCTCGGCGCCGATAAGGAAGGCCTGCGCCTCGTCGGCGACACAATGAAGAATCGAATCGATTTCTTCGCGATCGGCGTCGCGCCACAGCTCCAAGAACGAAAAGCCCCGCAGCTCCTTGAGGAAAAGCGCGTTGGCTCTCGAGCCGGATATCCGAAACGGAAAGCCGCGCTGAGCGTCGAAGTCGAGCACGAACGTGTCGGCCAGCACGCCGCGGATCGCGCCGGGGTCGACATCGTTGCGTTCGGGCGCGCTGCGTGCGCCGCGCAATCGGTTCCAGTAGGCATAGAGTTCGATCGTGGCAGCGAGCTTCACTCTGATTCTCCGCGACCCGATCCCGGACTCCGTCCCGGAATGGGACGCAATTGATCTTTTGGCGTGGGCTTACCTGAGATGAGGCAGGGACCATGCCATGTCGTATCGGAAGGGATGCGCCCAGCGATACGGGATGAGCGCGCTCACGGTTACCCTTTGGTCAACCCTGAAACCGCAACAGCCAAGTCCAGAATCGGCACACGCGCGAATGCGTGGCGAGGCGATCAGAACGAGAGGTCGCGGTTCACGCCGACGCTCCGCGCCGCTGCCTTGATCAACGCCCAGGCCTCGTCCGCGAGTGGCACGCCGCTCTCTGTGCGCTTTGCCCGGCTCGCGCGCTCGGGTTCGCCGGGCGTCAGGATTGCTTCGCCCGGGATGGCTTTCCCTTGGCTGAACCAATCGAGATAGCGCGTCATATCGGCGTCGAAGACGTGCGAGGGATCGATTTGGCCAGGGTCGAGGTAGAGCGAGAACATGCCGTTCGCGAATTTGCGATCCGGTTCGGTCGCGCCATTGCCGGTGAGCGATCCGCCCAGGAGCTCACAGAGTAGCGCAAGGCCGGAGCCTTTGTGCTCGCCGAAGGCCCGCATGGCGCCGTGGCCGTGCTTATGGTCGCGCGACCCCTCCGGGGTCAAGGGCCCATAGATCAGCGCGGGATCGCCGGAGAACGCGCCGTCGGGACCGATCAGCGCGTGGGACGGCAGCGGCTTGCCGCCGTGGCTTGCGACGTTGACCTTGCCTTCCGCGACCAGCGAGGTTGCGAAATCGAGCACGACGGGCGGCGCGCCCTCGCGCGGAACGCCGACGCAGAACGGCGCCGTCGACAGTCGGCGCTCGAGCCCGCCGAACGGCGCGACCAGGATCGAGCCTGCCGCGTTGACGAAATGGATCGAGATCAATCCAGCCGCCGCGGCGCGCTCCGCCCACTCGCCGACGCGGCCGACGTGGCCGGAATTGCGCAGCGAGATTGCCGAAAGGCCGGTCGCCTTCGCCTTCTCCACGCCAACGTCGACGGCCATCGGCGCCATCGTCTGACCGAAGCCGAAGCGGCCGTCGACGACGGCGATGACGGGCGTGTCAACAACGCGTTCGAGCGATTGATTGGGAATGAGATCGCCGCTGCGCACCCAATCGACATAACGGGGAACGCGAATGACGCCATGGCTGTCGTGACCCGTAAGATTGGAGTCGACGAGCGAAGCGGAGACGCGGGCCGCCTCTTCAGGGTCACAGCCGGCGCAAGCGAAAATCTCAGCGCAGAAGTCCGTTAACGCGTGGGCTTGAATATGAATTGTCATGGGGAGGGCGATTAAGCGCATTCCGTTCGACCGGCAACCGTATGTTCAGCGCTGATGGCGTCCGTCCACTGGTCGGGGGATCAAAATTCGCCAAAGCCGGAGCGCCAGTTTAGACTTGTCTTTCAGGCGGGTATCCAGGAGCGGACCATCCTGCTCCCGGTCCCGGCTTCGACAAGCGGGGCGTCGGAGTCGGCGACCGAAAGGCTGAGACGAGTATGAGGGCAAACGAACCGCGCCGGATCGCGCGCCGCCGCGAACCGATGTTCGATGCGCCCATCGTGGTCCTTGGCCTCATCGCCGTTCTCATCGGCATCTATGCGGCCTTCAACTGGGCGCCGGTGGCGGTCCAGGACCGGATCATCCAGGACTACGCCTTCATTCCGGGCCGGCTGACCATCGCCATCTGGCCCGATCGGTTGATCGATCTCATCAACCGGGCGAACACCGACCCGGCTGCGCTGCAACAGGCGCGGCAGATCCGGGAATTGCATGTGCTGGGCGGCGGCGCCAAGCCGTGGACGGTGCTGACCTATGCCTTCATGCACGGGTCGTGGACTCATGTGTTGTTGAATTCCGTCTGGCTGGTCGCATTCGGGCCGCCGATCGCGCGCCGGTTCGGCTCGACGCGGTTTCTTCTGTTCATGGCGGTGACCGCAATCGCCAGCGCGCTCGCGCACTGGGCGATTTCGCCGATGGATTTCTCCCCGCTCATCGGCGCGTCGGGATCGGATTCCGGCCTCATGGGCGCGGCGACCCGATTCATGTTTCAGCCGGGGGCGCCGCTCGGAGCGTACGGCTCGACCGATCGTCCCGAGATCGAGACGGTTCCCCCCGCGAGCCTCAGCGGCGTCTTTATGGAGCGCCGGTCGCTTATCTTCATTTTGATCTGGTTCGGAACGAATTTCATTTTCGGCGCCGGCGCTCAAATATTCGGCTTCTCCGACATGCCGGTCGCCTGGATTGCTCATGTCGGCGGCTTTATCGCCGGACTCGTCCTGTTTCCGCTGTTCGATCGCCCCTTCCGCGCCCCGCCGATGGCCGGCGAGCTTGCGCCGGACCCGCGCTCCATGGAGGCTTGACCGCATTTCGCGCCCGCGCCTCGCGGGACGGCTTGTACGTTCAGCGGGAAGGCGGCGCGCCGTTCAGACGTTGGGGGGGAGCAATGATTCTACCGACCATCGATCCGCTGATCGCCGGGGGAGTCGTGGTGACGACCGCGTTCACCGACGCCATCTATGTGCAATTCAACGCCGCCGTTTCCGCACGCCGGCGGTTCGCGGCGGCGACGTGGAGCAGCGTCTGGTATCTGCTCTCGGCCTTCGCGGTCATCAGCTACACGTCGAATTGGGTCTATGTATTGTTTGCCGCAATAGGCTCATGGATCGGCGGTTTCCTGTCGATCACCGCGCTCAATCGCACCCAGCCGCTGCGCAAGGATTGAAGGCGCGACTGGCCTCAGTTATAATTATCATTGAAAATATGTTAAATAGGCCACCAGCGTCCGCCCCGAACAACTCGCAAATGGCGCCGTAACTCGCTGGAATCGCTCAAAATAAACTCGTAAGCGGGAGCAGGGTCGGCGGGCCAAACTCGGCGAAACGACCTTTCAAGCCGCGTTCGGCTGCGCCTCGGCGCTCGCCTGGGCCGCGGCGTTTGGCAGGCGAGCCAGCATGGCGATCAGCGACCGGTCGTTGAGGACGGCGAGCCGTTCGCGTGAGTTCAGCCAGGCGCGGGCGTCTTCGAGCGTCTGAGCGTCATTGAGTTTCGCCGCCGCGACTGCGGTCTCGACATCGACGTCGCCGCGGCGCCGGCGAGGCGTTTCGGCGAGAAACGATTCGTGCGCGGCCCGCAGCGCCGCGTCCGCCCATATCGCCTGGAGCGCGTCGTCGTGATCGCCCCCGGTCAAGGCGAGTTCGGCTGCGAGCGTGTTGGCGCGGCCGACCACGATGGGGGGCGAGGTTTCCTCCGGCGTGCGCAGAAGTCCGATCCGGCGCATCCCGAGGCCGAGCGACAAATTCCCGCTCGCCCAGGAGAGCGGAATGGAAAAGATGAGTCCGAAGATCGTCGGCGACATCCAGACGATGAGGGAGGGCGAGATCAGCATCGCCGCGAACAGCGTGATGACGCCCAACGCCGTATGCGCGCGATGGCGGCGCGCGATGCTTTTGATCGGGATCGAGCCGTCGTCTCGCCGCTGAGGATTCCAGCCTGTATCTCGTCCAGACAGGATCTGCGCCACGGATCCGGACTGGATCAGCATCATGATCGCCGCGAACGCTGCGGAGAAGAGGATCTCGACGATCGTCGAGGCGATGAGGGCAAGGGCGCCACCGGAGCCGCGGCGCGTCTTCGGCTCGATGAGCGCAATGATCAGGCCGAGGAACTTGGGCGCGAGCAGGACGCCGATCGTCACCTCGAAAAGCTGCAGCGCGCGCTCATAATCGAAGCGCGGCCACGCCGGAAACAGGGAGAAGCTCCTGGTGAAATATTCGGGCCGGATGTAGTGCGACTGCAGCACCAGCACGATGCCGACCAGCAATTGCGCCATCCAGAGCGGTGAGGCGAGATAGCCCATGATGCCGTTGGCGAGATGCTGCCGCGTCGCCAGCGTAAAGCCTCTGGCGCCGATGATGCGCGCGTGCTGGAGATTGCCTTGGCACCACCGCCGGTCGCGCGCCGCCAGATCGATGAGCGAAGGCGGGCTCTCTTCGTAGGAGCCGCCGAGATTGGGCAGCATGTAGACCGTGTACCCGGCGCGAAGCATGAGCCCCGCCTCGACGAAATCGTGGCTGAGAATGTGACCGCCAAACGGCGGTTTGCCTCGTAGGTCCGGCAATCCGCAATGATCGGCGAACGCGCGCGTGCGGATGATCGCGTTATGGCCCCAGTAATTGCCCTCATGTCCCATCCAGGCGCTCAAGCCTGCGGCGATGACGGGCCCAGTGATCCGGGCGGCGAACTGCTGGAGGCGCGCGAACATCGTGTTGCGGTTGACGATGAGCGGCAGACTTTGGATGACGCCGGCGTCGGGGTCCGCCTCCATCGCCGCAGCCAGGCCCACGATCGCTTCGCCGGTCATCAGGCTATCGGCGTCAAGCACGACCATGTGGGGGTAATGGCCGCCCCAATGGCTGACGAAATCGGAAATGTTGCCAGCCTTGCGGCTCCAGTTCTTGCGCCGCCGTCGATAATAGATGCGCGCCTGCGGCAGCCGCGCGCGCATCGACAGAAACGCCCGCTCCTCCGCGATCCAGACGTTGGGGTCGGTGGTGTCGGAGACGAAGAAGAAGTCGAACGCACGGGCCTGGCCGGTGCGTTCGACGTCCTCGAAGATAGCCTGCATGGCGCCGAACACGCGCGACGGCGCCTCGTTGTAGATCGGCATCACGACCGCTGCTCGCTCACGCAGGCATGGCGGGGCTTCGCGCGGGCCGCGGTGAGCGAGGAGCCAGACAAAGCCGACGAGGCTCGACGTGAATGAGAGCGTAATCCAGGAGAACGTGATGACGAACAAGGCCGCGATCACCCCTTCAAGGGGCGTGACCGGGCCGATCGAAACGACCTTGAACATCTCGTAGGCGCCATAGGCGGTGAGCGCCACGGCGCCCCCGAATACGGCGATACGGGTCAAAATCGGCGACCGGGCGAGGCGCGGCGCAACCAGCGCGCGGCGGTCGCGACGGGAGAATCGTTTGAAGGACTGCGCCGGCATGGCGAGCGGCGCAAAGCCGGGCATCGAGGCGCCGAGCGACGCGCCGGTGTCCTCTGGCCCGACGTCGGAGGCCTTGAGCCTCAGGCTGTCCAACGGTAGAGCCATGTCTCGCTCGCCGGTTGGTTGTCGACCCTGAGCGTCAGCCGCAGCTCCGAAACAGTTTCCGATCCCGGGTCAAGATCGAACACCACGCGCACGGAACGCCTGTCCTTATAGGGAAAAACCAACACAAATACGATCTTGCCAGGAGAGGCCTGAACGTCCGCAGTCGCCGCGGCCGCCTTCGCCGGGTCGGCGAACATGTCACCGGCCATCTCGACCGCGAAGCGCTGGTTCTTGCCGGCCTTGCCGCGCCGCGACGACACGCAGGAGGCAAGCGGCGGCTTCGATGGCGGCGACCAGCACCAGAACTGCCGGAAGGCTATCGACAAGTTCGTGCCGGCGTTCATGCCCGTTTTCGGGCGCCACTGGGCGATCACGTTCTCATTGGCCTCCGAGTCGGCCGGGATTTCGAGAAGACGGAGATCGCCCTCGGCCCAATCGCCGATCGGCTCGATCCACAACGAAGGCTTCAATTCCCAATGCGTCTCGTCGTCGTAGAACGCGTCGAAGGATCGGCTGCGCTGTAAAAGACCGAAGCCGCGTGGATTCACGTCGCTAAAGGCCGAGATCTGCAAGGTCTCCCGATTGGAGACCGGCCGCCAGAGCCACTCGCCTTTTCCGGTCAAGATTTGCAATCCAGTCGAACTCATGGGCTGCCGCGCGAACGTCGTCGGGACGCCGATGATCGAGCGGGCTGAAAAGATAGGCGGCGGCCATAGCCCCGAGCCCCAGTTGATCGACCGCCGTCCGTGCGATGAGCGTCATCTCGGTGTCGATGATGGTGGTGTCCGCAGGACGAAGCGTAAAGCGAAAGGCGCCGGTGACGCTGGTGGAATCGAGCAGGGCCTGGACGGTGAGCGTATTCGCCGACGGAGTGGGCTTTTCGATCCAGAACTCGCGGAACAGCGGAAATTCTTCGCCCGGGTCGTCGCCGGTCCGAATTGCCAAGCCGCGTGCGGTGAGGCCGAAGGGCTGGGCGTTGGCTCTGGCGCGGTAAAAGGTCGCGCCCTGAAAGATCGCGGCATCTTCGAAGCCTTGGCCCGAGGACCTGAGAATGCGCAAACCGGAAAAGCCAAGGTCGCCGAGTGGCGCCGAAGGCTTCAACGGCCCGAAGTCGAAGTTGGAGGCGTCGTAAATCACCTTCTCCGCCATGCCGTTCTCGACAATGTTGATCCCGATCGGCGTCGTGTAAACGAAGCCACGATGCAGCGGCTCGAGGGAAAAGCCAAGCTTCTGATCGCTCCAGATTGCGGTGCCCGGCACACGCCGGATCGCCGCATATTGCTCGAAGGTGAGGCCTGAGAAGACGCTTGGCAGCGGCGGCGCCTCGGGCGCCTTGAACGGCTTCGACGCCAGTTCGGTCGCCATTTTCAGCACCGTGTCGGCAGCGAAAGGAACGGGCTGGCCCAGCCGCTCGGCGGCGGCCGGCGTTGAGTCCGACGGCGTCAGCGACGCCGCAAGCGCGCCCCCGACGGCCAGCTGTAAGAATTCCCGACGCTGCCTGTCCGTCATCGTATTCGTCATTCGTTCGCCGGAACTAGGCCGCGCATACACGACCCCGATACGACGTTGCTCCCGGCCAGAATGAAAAATCAGCGCACAAGGAAAACAACGCGTCGCAACCAAGCACGTTCCGTTCCAGGCCCTTCGGTTGTATATCGTTTTTTGCGGCGCCGCGAGACGCTTTTTGTCCTGCCGGCAAAATCGCGCTGATGCAGGCGGCGTTGGGGCTGGAAACCGGGCTCGCCCGCAGCGATAGTGGCGCTCCGGGCGAGCTTAAGGGGATTCGGTGCGGCCGAGCCTCTCTTCGTCAACGTCCGTCGACGGAGAACAAACGTCCCCATGAGCGCCACCGCCCGCCGCTGTCTGACCATCGTGCTCGCCGCCGGCGAGGGCGTGCGCATGCGCTCGGCCCGGTCCAAAGTCCTGCACGAGCTTGCGGGCCGTTCGATGCTCGCCCACGTCCTTTCGACCGCGCGTGAGGGGACGGCGGGCGACATCGCGGTCGTCGTTGGCCCGAATAGCGATAGCGTCGCAGCGGAAGCTTTGAAAGCCACGCCGGAGGCAAAAATTGCCGTCCAGCGTGAGCGCCGGGGCACCGCCGACGCAGTTTTGGCGGCGCGCGATCGGATTGAACGTATTTATGACGACATTCTCGTCCTCTACGCCGACACTCCGCTGATCGAGGCCTCGACGCTGGCCGCGATGCGCGCTGAGCTCGCTTCGGGCGCGGAGGTCGTGGCTTTGGGCTTTGAGGCTGCCGATCCAACCGGTTATGGCCGCCTCGTCGAGCTCAACGGGCGCCTGATCGCGATCCGGGAGCACAAGGATGCTAGCGCCGAAGAGCGCGCCTCACGCTTGTGCAACGCCGGGCCGATCGCCTTCAGCGGCGCGGAAGCCCTGAGCCTTCTCACCGCGGTCAAGCCGGACAACGCGCAGAACGAATATTACCTCACCGACATCGTTGAAATCGCCAACGCACGAGGCCTCGCGTCCAGGGCGCTGATCGCCAAGGAAAAGGAGGTCATGGGCGTCAACGACCGGGCGCAGCTTGCCGCCGCCGAGGCGGCGCTGCAGGATCGGCTGCGCCGGCGCGCCATGGCTGCAGGCGCGACCCTGACCGCCCCCGAAACCGTGTTTCTGTCGTTTGACGCCAGGATCGGCCGCGACGTTCTCATCGAACCCCATGTCGTGATCGGACCCGGATGCAGCATCGAGGACGGCGCGGTGATCCGAGCCTTCTCGCATCTCGAGGGCGCCAGGGTCGCGGGCGGCGCGATCATCGGGCCGTTCGCCCGGCTGAGGTCGGGAGCGGACATTGCGCTCAACGCCAGAATCGGCAATTTCGTTGAGATCAAGCAGTCGACGATCGAGGAGGGCGCCAAGGTCAACCATTTGACTTATATCGGCGATGCGCGCGTCGGCGCCAAAGCGAACATCGGCGCCGGAACCATCACCTGCAATTACGACGGCTTCGGCAAGCACCGGACCGATATCGGCGCGGGCGCCTTCATTGGCTCGAACTCCGCCCTCGTCGCGCCAGTGACGATCGGGGACGGGGCCTACATCGGCTCGGGCTCGGTGATCACCAAGTCGGTCGAGGCTGATGCGCTTGCCGTCGCGCGCGGCCGCCAGGAGGTCAGGCCCGGATGGGGGAAGGCGTTCCGAGCCCGGCACAAGAAAGGGTGAGGCGCGTTAACCCGGCGCGCGATTGTTTTGGATCACCTTTTTGTCAATTGACGTTGACGATCGGACAATGGCGTCCAAGTAGACGGATAACAGCGTCGTATTGATTTTGCTGGCGCCGTTGGCGGACGACGGTCTTTCTTCCGTGGACAATGAGTCATGTCTTGCTGGACTTTGCGGATTCTCACCTATTTGGCGCTGGTTTCAATACCTTTCGCTAATGGCGCTGAGGCCGGCGTTGTCGGAAGCACTGGTTCTTGGTCCGGATATTTATCGCCACTGCAAACAGTTCAATTCAATTCGTTCGGCAGCAATTGCTACTACGCCGACGGCTGGAACGGCCGAGGCTGGTACCAATGCGGCGACGAGTTGAACACCGGCTTTGGTTGGGTTGGCCCTTTTAACAACTTTGGCGGCCCAGCGGCCCGGCGTCATCATCGCCGCGACGTTTTCGTGGCGCATCCCCAGGCGCCAAACCCCATCTATCCCGGCGCGACGTCTCGGCGCCTAGGCGTTGGCGTCCCGTCCGCCGGTCTGCCCGGCGGCGCGGGCGCTCCGGCCTTTGGCAATCGTCCACGGTTTCGTCAGTTTGGCGCAGCGGGTGTTCATACGGCGCCCGGTCTCCATGTCGGCGCCGCGCTCGTCTCACCCGGGTCTGCCGGTCGGGGATTACGCAGCGGCTTTAGCGGCGGCAATTTTCATCAGTTTCACGGCGCCGGATTTCCCCACATAGGCGCGCCAGGGTCGCCGGGTTTTGCTGGCGTCGGGACGTTCCATGGCTTCGGCGCGGCGGGAGTTCCCCACATCGCCGCGCCAGTCTCGCCGAGGCTTGCTGGTGTCGGCACTTTCCATGTCGGCGGCGCGTTCGGAGCTCCCCACATTGGCGCGCCAGCCTCGCCAGGTTTTGCCGGCGTCGGGTTTCATGGCGTTGGAGGAGCCGGAACTTTCCAGGGCGGCGGTGCGGGGATCGGCGTGGGCGGTATCGGACACCGCTGAGCGCGCGCGCGTGTCGGTTGTCTGAAGGTCGTATGGCGCTCTCTTACGGCGTCAGACCCAGGAAAACTTTCAAAGCCGCCCACACGCCCTTCGGATCGTACTGGCCCTGATAGACGGGCGGCGGAGGCGGCCCGCGCTTTGTCAGACGATGGACCGCTTCCCAGGCCGTGCGGGTGGAATATTCGAACGTGAACGCGATGTCCCGCTCAAGTTCGACATATTGGCCGAGAAGTCCGAGATTGGTCACCCCCTCCGGAACCACAGGCGGCCTGTCTCCGCTCTTGCGCGGCAGCCAGATGTTGTTGACGTAGGGCATATTGCAGGGAATGCAGATCGAGTTCTTCATGATCGCCGCCGACGTCTTCTCGAAACGAAGATGCGCCAGTATTTCCGTCAGGATTTCCCTGCCGGTGCATTCGTACATGGGTTTTTTCACCCAGTTGCCTATGCGCTCCGGGTAGAGCCCGTAGCCCCACCAGACCGATGTGCCGGGCGGCTGCTCGAGGACTTCGGGCTGCTCGAAGATCGACAGCGAGATCACCCAGCTCGAGTCTTGCAACGTCAGGAGACCGCCGCTTCCCGGGCCGCTGTGCGTGAGGTTGGTTATCTCATCGAGGAATTCCTGGCCGGTCGCGGTGACCGTGAATGTCACCCAGCGCGAGTTTTTTATGCGCGGATCGCCGAAGAACGCATCCGGATTGCCGAAGCCCTTGTGCTTCTCGGCCAATTTCTTCCACAACGCCCACGACCGTCCGGGGTTTGGCGGCGGTCCCGGCGGCATGTCCATCGTTCCCGCCGAATAATCAGCGGCCTGGGAGCCGGTAATCACGAGCACGATATCGTCCGGAGCGACGTCGACCGATGTCGCGACGCCCGCACGTTCGTAGTCGAGCCGGTTGGCAGTCAACCGGCCGGACGACTCGGCAAAGCCAACGTCTTGCACGACGGCGCCCTTCACAAAGTTCACGTGCTTGTCTTCGAGCCAGGCGACTAGAGGCTTGATGAAGGCTTCGTGCTGGTTGAATTGCGAACGGAAAACATGCGCCATGCTCGACAGGTCGGGGAACAAATAGACGAAGCGGTTCAGGTAACGCCGGAACTCGATGACGCTGTGCTGCGGCAGCGAGCCCATCAGCGTCGACCAGAGCAGCCAAAACTCCGTCTTGAAGAACTTAGGGGAGAACACGTCTCTGATCAGCTTGCCCTCGAACGACGCTTCGGGCGTGAGGGATAGCTTTGCGAGGGCGAGGCCGTCGCCAAGGCTCAGCCCATAACGCGGCCCATGCATCGCGCGGAGGTCGCGGTCGACGATGTGCGTTCGATCGACGAACGGATGCTCTTCATTGAACGTGAGGAATTGCTCTGCGACATTGATGTTGGAATAGCCTTGGGTGGGGATCGTCGCGAGCAGATCCAAAGCGCAGCGGAACTCCTTGTCAAAGATGGAGCCGGGCAGGTTGTAGCCGTGCTCAGCGTCGCCATCCAAAAAGAACCCGCCGCCGAGCCTGTCCTCCGCCTCGTAGATCTTGATGTCTGGGCCGGACATGTTGGCGTTGCGGATGAGCAACGCCGCCGCCGCCAGTCCGGCAAACCCGCCGCCAACAATATGCGCCTTCATCCGCCCCTCCGTCCGCCTCCGCGAAATCCGCGCCTGTCGTCGGCCCCCAGCCCAAGCGCCAGCCCTGTCATTGCGCGGTTCGCGCAGTAGGAACAGTGATCGCGATCACACAACATTCGAGTTGCGGGATAAAAGAGTTCAGGACCCAGGGTTCTGGGGCTGCAAACGATCGCAGCACAATGGGGGTTTCTACCTACCGCCCCTTCACGCTGGATCGAAGAGCGCAAACACACTGACCAGCGCGATGACGACGCAGCCGAGCGCCACTTCCGCCGCGCTGGTCGCGCGTAAGGTCGACAGCGCATTTGTGCTCGCCTTGAGCCGCGGCGCGAGGACAAAGCGATTGAAGAGCGCGAGCAGAATCATGATTGCCACGACGATCAGTTTCGCGACCAGAAGCGCGCGGTAGGGCGTCGTCGGCGGGATCGGCGGGCGGCCGGATGTCAATGCGATATTGACGACGCCGGTGAGAACGATCGCCGCGACGACGAATTGGCCCCAGAAGGAAAAACCGGCCATCGCCCGCACCGCATCTTTTTGCAGATCGTCGCGCTCATAGGCGCGAAGGCACATCGCGAATGGAACGAGGCCGCCGATCCACGCGCCCGCGGCCACGAGATGCACGGCGTGGTTGGCGCGGTGCAGGACGCCCTCGGCGCCGACCTGCATCGCGGCATGGCCGACGAGGCCGAGGCTCGCCAGCAGCGCCGCCGACATGAGCGATGTCGCCGCCCATCGGTCACGCGGACCGAACACGATGACAGCGACCAGCGCCGTTGCGAGAACGAGATGCGCCGCCCAAGCATGCCCGAAGGCGGTGTCGGTGAGCACCGCGCCGATCTGACCAGGATCGACAGCGGCGCTCCAGGCGTCGGCCATCAAGGCGGACTCGAGCGCAAGCCAAGCAATTGCGGTGATGAGCGCGACGAGGCTGGCGATCAGCGCGAGGCGGCGTATGACTGGTGAGAGCGCAAGCCTCAGCCGTTCCGGCGCATAGGCCCAAAGATAGGCGCTCATGCCGAACGCCAGCATGGCCGCCAGGAAATGTGCGAAGCGGCAGACGGCGAGCGCGGTCATGGGCGGCTCAAATCAGCGCGCCCGTCGCGCGGGCGGCTCCAGCAGGGCAGCTGCAAGCGGCTCTACATCTTCATGCCCTTCATGGCGCCCCCGGGTCCCGATGCGCCAATTCCCGTCACGCTGAACTCGACTTCGACCGGGCCAGCATGTTCGAAATTCAGCGTCGCTTTGACGCTCTCGCCGTTGGTCAGCGGATGGGTCAGATGCGTGAACATCAAGTGATAACCGCCGGGCGAGAGCCCGACCGAGCCATGGGGGGGAACGTTCAGTCCGTCCTTGAGTTCGCGCATCTGAGACACGCCGTTCTCGGACGACATCTGATGAATTTCGACGGTCGCGAAGTCCGCGGTGCCGCCGGTCAGTCGGTCCGGCGCCGCGCCCTTGTTTTGAATTGTCAAATAGCCGCCTCCCACCTCGGCCCCTTTCGGGGTCGCGCGCGCCCACGGCTGTTCAACCACGATGTCCCCGGCCTTGAATTCCTGCGCCAGCGCTGGCGCTGCGCTGAGGGCGAAAGCGAGCGTGAGCGCGAATAGCGAAGAATGCCTCATGGTTGATCCTTTCCGGTTTTGCAGGTTCCTCACGGCTTCACGTCGAAACTGAACTCGCCCTGGGTCGAGCGGTGGTCGAAGGAGACGACGCGCCAATACACAGTGTAGGGGCCGGGCTCGAGCACGTTCGAGATCGGGACTACAAGCACGCGCGGATCCCCGCTTTCGACCTCGGGCTCGCCAAGCTCGACATTGACGCGGTTCGGCGCGGCCAGGGTCAGGCCGGAGAATTGGGGGTCGACGCTTTCGCTGAATTCGAGCCGGACTTCGGTCACCGAACCGACTTCGCTGCCAGCGGAAGGCGTCGCCTTGATGAAGCTGGCCTGGGCGAGTGCGGGGCTCGCAACGCAGACCATTGCGAGCGCGCCAGCGACGATTGCTGACCGCCCGCCTCGAGCGGCCGTCATGGCTTCACCGTGAATTCGAAGATTCCCTGCGTGTGGTGGGTGTCCACCGACACCGCATGCCAATGCACCTTGTAGGCGCCAGCAGCCAGCGCCTTGGAGATCGGCGCGATCAGCACCGCTTGGTTGCCCGGCTCCGTTTTCGCGGCGCCAAGCGGCACAATCGCGCCGCCGGGCGCCGTTACCGTCACGCCGGAAAAGCGCGGTTCGACGCCCTCGGTGAACTCGAGCCGGATCTCGCTCGCCGAGGCGACTGTGCCGCCGACGGGCGGCGTCGCCTTCTCGAGCTGGGCATGGGCGAAAGCGGTTGTCGCTGCGCAGGCAAAAGCGAGCGCTGCGCCGAAACTGACGAATATGCGTGTCATCACCGGGCTCCTGTGAACATCGGCAGGGTTTGCGAGAAGATCGGTTTGCCGATGGTGTTGGGGAAGATATCGTCGAGGAAGAGATCGAGGCTGGCCACGACACCGGCGCCGTGACCGCTTGCGCCATTGACCGGGATCACGGCTTCAACCGCGATCTGCCATTTGTTCGCCATATAGACGACGCCGGGCTGGATCGTTCCGGTCGTCCCCCAGGTCCCCTCCTCGGCGTGGGCGGTCGGCGTGGAGAAAGCAAACTCGACGGTCGGAATGAGATGCTTGATGACGTCATTGCCAATCTCGCCGACGTTCGAATTGAAGTAGGGCAGGCTGTATTGCAGCGTGAAGCCCCAGTTGAAGCTGGTCGGAAACATGTCGCCGTTCCAGACTGCTTGTCCCGGCGTCGTGGTGCTGATCTCGCCGGTGATTGCGAACGGACGCAGATAGTTCATGCTCGTCGGCAGAGCGCCGAAGCCCAGGCCGACATCGAGAACTGGCGAGTACATGTTCGGTGAGCCGAGCTGCGCGCCGGTCGCCGCGCGTCCCCAGGTCACGTCGAAGCCGAATGAGGCCATGAACTCGAGTTGAGGGACGCACATGAACTGATATTTCAGTTCGGTGTCGAGCGCGTCCCAGCCGAAACCATCAGGGCCGTGCAGCCACGTCGGACCCGTGCCCGCCGAAAGCGCGAGGTTGGGAAAGATCGTCTTGGCCCAGCTGCCGTTTACATCGAGTTCGCCGACACCGTCGCCGTTCTGCGGCGCCCACTGAACGGTCGGCAGGGTCAGTTCGTCGGTGACGCCGGGATCGTCGATGGCGAGCGTCGCCGGAAAGATGCGGTCGCCGCAGACGGCATGCGCGTGGGCGGCGACATTTCCCAAGGCAACGAACGCGCCGGCAAGCGTGCCCGTGGCCACGCGGATATGGAGAAGCGACATGAAGAGAAACCTCGCGTCTGAAGGAATGCGAACGCGCGCCGGAAGGCGCGCGACGGATGACCGTCAGACTGCGAGGGGAGGGGCCCGGGCCGGATTTGGCTGGGCGGGATAGGCGGGACGAACGTCCTGGCTGGGCGGCACGCGTATCGGGTGCGCCCCGCTATCAAGTCGACCGGGCAGGGCCGGCAAGTCCGGCGACACAAACGCCACAGCCTGAGAAGCGCACCCGCAGAGGAGACATTGTTCGCAGCAATGGCAGGGCCCATGCTGCGCTGGCGCGCTATGATCGTCGGCATGGGCGCAGAGTTGCGCCGTGTCGCCAAAGAGCGCCCTAAGCTGGGCGGTGATCGCCGCGTCATCGGCGCCGGCGAAAGCGGGCGCCGCCATCGCAGGGGGGGTCGCGGCAGCGAAAAGCTGAACGATGAGCGAGAGCGCGACCAGAAAGGCCGCCAGCGGCGACCGGAACGCCGTCGGCCGGCGCTTTGTACGCCCCGTCCCAAACACAAACTTTCGGCGGCCGAGGCGCACCAAAGCATCCCTCCGATGCCTTATTTGGTAGCCGAATGTGTGAGGGAACGCAATTCGTGGCGATCGTGGGGCGCGAGCCGCCGTTGGGAGCGCCGGCTGCCAGCTCAACAGGGTAAAGTGGGTGGCGACGGAGCGACGCGCCAAGTAGGAACGATCGGACGCTTCGCGGGTTCAGCACCCGCAGCCGAGGCAGGAGGCCCTTTCATGCGGAGAATCGACGAGAGCGAACGTCCGATGCCTGAGATCGATCTGGCGAAAGCGTGTTTTATCATTGAAAAGTCGCGCGAATTAGTGGGCGAGGAGGCCGGCTCCGAGGCGGACGACTCGAACCCCGCGGACGACGATGAGCGGGTGATGCTCACCGAGACGGCAGGCCCCTCGATCCGCCGCGAACTGGTCGAATTCATCAAGGATCTCGATGTGGACGAAGCTGCGGCGGTGGTCGCGCTCGCCTGGATCGGGCGAGGCGATTTTCAGCCGGAGGAGTGGAAAATCGCCGTCGCGCAGGCGAAAGAGCAGGCCGAGGGCCCCACCTGGAAATACCTGCTCGAGATGGAGCTTTTGCCCGATTACCTCGAGGACGCGCTTTCCGCGTTCGGCCGGTCGTGCGAAGGCCTCGGATCCGCGGACGAGGGGTGACACGCGGTCAGCGGGGGAACAGATTCAATTTCTTCCCAAAAAGGGAAATCGGTGCTATAGATATTTCTGTTCGAACCCTCGCTAAGAATCCGTGCGGCCTCAAGCTGGGCGAGGGGAAAAGACAGGCATCGACTGCATTCCAATTGTAGAAGCGCGAAGGGGAGAAATTTTTAGTAACTGCCCAGCCGAGTGGGTCAGGGTGAGATGGCGTTGGCGAGGGCTGTTGGGTTGGCGGCGAGGGCTTGAGGATGTTCAGGCCCTGTTTTCGTGCGGTTGCGATGACGGAGCGGAGGGCTGCGAAAGCATGAGCGCCCTCGGGGGTCCGGAAGCCGCCGGAGATTTTCATTTTCACCTTCATCATCCGGAGCGGATGTTCGGCCAGATTGTTGGTGAAGGGAACCTCGAAGTCCACGAGGAAGCGCAGCACGTCGTCTTTGAATCTATGCAGGCGAAGCAGCAGATTGTCTCCGGCCCTGCGTTTCGTGCGGCCGCTTTTGGCGCCCCCTTTTTCGAGGCGGGGAAGGCTGCGATGCCAGGCGAGGCCTTGGCGCAGGGCCTCCCAGTAGCGGGCGTGGAAGGCTTCGAGCACCGCAGGGGAGAGCGCGGTTTTGCCGTTTGCGCGGGCTTCTGCGACCGTCTTGCAGGCGTCGCGGAGACAATCGTTCATGGCTCCGGCCCAAGGCTCCTTGTCGAACTGGATGAGCGCCTTGAGTTCGCGCAAGTGATGGGCGTTGCAGAGCGCATGGACAGGGGGCTGCGCCGCCGTCCCGAGCTTGGCGTAGGATTTGAAGCCGTCGTGGACGACGACGCCCCCTTCGAGGCCTTCGGGCATCGCGCCGCGCTTGGCGCCAGCGCGGTAGAGCGTGAGGGTTTCGGTGGCGACGGTATGCAGCCACTGCGTTTTGCCGCCGATGCGCAGGCCGGTCTCGTCGAGGCAGCGCACGCGCGCGGCGCACACGAGCGCGCCGATCCGCTTCGTGACGGGCGCCAACGCCCCCGCTTCCCGCCGCGTCCATTCCGCCACGCTCGCCGCACAAAGGCTTTCCGCGCCAATCAGGTCGGCAAGCGCCTCGGCCGCGCGGGCCTCGGGAATCAAATGCTGCGCGTGGAGATAGACGGCGGCGGCGCGGACGCGCCCGCCATATTGGACGGGTCTCCTCACCCCTTCGGGAAAAGCCGCCCGGGTCGCTCCGCCGCAGCCGGCGCAGGCATAAACCAGGCCCCGATGCTCGGTGACCTCGATCAGCCGCTCCGGCAGATCGAACACCTGGCGCCGCTCGAGGCCTCGCGCCTCGCCAAGGCTGAGGGCCGAGCCGCAATGACGGCAAGCCGCCGCCGCATGCGTCACGATCCGGTCGGGTTTGGCCCTCTGGCGCAGGGTCTCGCCCTTGTGGCCTTTCTGGCCCCCGCTCGGCCGGCCCGAAGGCTCGCGAAGGCTCAAAGGCTTCTTCCGCAGACCATCGCTCGAAGGCGGCTTCGAACTCGTCGAACTGTCAAGGCCCAGCCGGCGCCGAAGCTCCGCATTCTCAGCCCGCAACACTTCCAGTTCCCGCTGGAGCGACGCGATCAGGGCTGCGACCTCGGAGGGCAAAATCATCCCCCAAGGCAATCACATTCCGCCCAACCTGACTCCTCCCCAATCCACACAATCCAAAAATCCCTGCCCACCGTGACAAATCCAACTCACCCCCCTGGGCAGTTACAATTTTTACTCCAATTAAGTCTAACCCATTGAAAAGTCTCGATTGGAAAAAATAAACGCTAGTAAATTATAGCTATTTTACTATCACTTACTAGCGTTTATTGACGTTTAGTGGCTCTTATCGGTCCGTCCCGAGAAGAGCAAACGGTGGCATTCCTCTTGCAACTGCACAGGCGAGTGGCCATCCTGTCGATGCGCGAAGCGCTGAGATCCCCCGTGCCCGATCCTTTCCCGCCGCCCTTCCACCGTTCCTTCAGCCAGCGGCTCCGCTCCTGGTTCTTCACCGGGCTCATCGTGTTCGGTCCGATCGCAATGACCGCCTATGTCGCCTGGTGGGTCATCGACACGATCGACAACTGGGTGAGGCCCTGGCTGCCGAACATCGTGTCGCCCGACGCCTACCTGCCGTTCCACGTTCCGGGCTTTGGCGTCGTGATTGCGATTGTCGGGCTTACCCTTCTCGGGTTCCTCACCGCCAATTTCATCGGCCGGTCGCTGGTGCGTGTTGGTGAAGCGATGCTCGATCGCACGCCGCTCGTTCGCGGCGTTTACAAGGGCCTGAAGCAGGTGTTCGAAACCGTCTTCAGCCAGTCCGGCAGCCAATTCCGCAAGGTCGGGCTGGTCGAGTTTCCCGTCGCGGGCGGTTGGTCGATCGTCTTTATCTCTTCGTCCCCGCCCGACATTATCGCCAGCGCCTTGCCGGCGAGGACGCCGATGATATCCGCCTTCATGCCTTGCACGCCCAACCCCACCACCGGATACTTCTTCTATATCCCGGCCGACAGGGTGATCGAATTGCCGATTTCCGCCGACGAAGCGGCGAAACTGATCATGTCGGCGGGTCTCATCCAGCCGCAAGGCCAAGCGGCGCTGGCCGCCATGGCGGAAGCGGCGAAGCTCGCAAAGCCGACCTTGGCGACGCAGGCGTCCAGCGCTGGGCCCTAGGCAAGTCGTCGACCGAGTTAGAGTTTCCTATTGGTTATGTCGGGGCGCCGGCGCCCTTCTTTGGACGCTGTTAGTGGGATAAAGCTATGGTAAGGGGCGGCGGGCGAACATCGTCGCAAACTCGCTTTAGGCCGTCTTGTTCGCCCCGCGCGGCGGCCTTCGATTTCGTGTGACGCATATGGCGCAACTGCCTCAATTCGACCTGGCTGAAGTCAAACGCCGCATGCAGGCCGCGCATGCGTCGCTCAAGCATGAACTGGGGGGCTTGCGCACTGGCCGGGCCAGCGCAAGCCTGCTTGAGCCAGTGCAAGTGGAGGCCTACGGCCAGCGGCAGCCTATCAATCAGGTTGCCTCGATTACTGTTCCTGAGTCGCGTGCACTCTCGGTCTCGGTCTGGGACAAGAGCATGGTGCAGGCGGTCGACAAGGCGATCCGGGACGCCAACCTTGGTCTCAGTCCGACGATCGAGGGGTCAGTTCTGCGCATCCGCATTCCTGAACTGAACGAGCAGCGGCGCAAAGAGATGGCCAAGATCGCTCACAAATACAGCGAAGACGCGCGCGTCGCCGTCCGACATGTGCGCCGGGACGGAATTGATATCCTCAAGAAGCTGTTGAAGGAACACGCCATTAGCGAGGACGACGAAAAGCGCCACGAGGCGGAGGTGCAAAAAGCGACCGATCAGACCATTGAGGAGATCGACACCTCTCTCGCCTCGAAGGAAAAGGAGATCATGCAGGTCTAGGCGGTCGCCGTCCTTGTTCGAGGCCCTCATGCATCATCATCGCTCCCCTTCCTGTTCGGCTCTGACGCCGGCCCACGTCGCCATCATCATGGACGGCAACGGCCGTTGGGCTCAGTCGCGCGGCTTGCCTCGCTTTGAGGGCCATCGGCGCGGCGTAGAGGCTGTGCGCCGGGTCGTTCGCTCGGCAATTGAGCGCGGCGTACTGTTCCTGACGATCTATAGCTTCTCATCGGAGAACTGGAGCCGCCCTCCCGAGGAGGTGGCGATGCTGATGGGCCTCCTCAAGCGCTTCATTCGCGAGGATCTGGCGGAACTCAACACCAACGGGGTTAGGGTCAGGGTCATCGGCCAACGCGATAATCTCAAGCCCGACATTATTGCCCTCATCGTCGAGGCCGAAATGCTCACTGCCGACAATCGCGGGCTCACGCTGACGGTGGCTTTCAACTACGGCGGACGGCAGGAAATCTTCGACGCGGCGCGTCGTATGGCGCTCGACATCCGCGACGGGCGGCTCGACGCCCGGTCGATTGGGCCGGACGACTTGGCCGAGCGGCTCGATACGGCTGGCCTACCCGATCCCGATCTCATCATTCGCACCTCAGGCGAGATGCGGCTCTCGAACTTCCTGCTCTGGCAGGCGGCCTACGCGGAGCTGGTGTTCCTGCCCGTCCTGTGGCCTGATTTCGACGATGCAGCCTTTCTCTCCGCGCTCGACCAATATGCGGCGCGGGAACGCCGTTTTGGCGCTGTTACCGAACCCGCTGCGGTCAAGTCGGCCTCGTGAGGACGGGCGCGTGGCGGTAAATGGAGGGGATCCGACGGTTCGACCGGCGCCCCGCGGGCGTTTCGGGTCGGACCTCAAGCCGCGCGTAGCCGCCGCCGCGGTGATGGGAGGCTTGGCGCTCGCGACCGCATGGATCGGGGGCTTCATCTTTGCTGTTTTCTGGTGGCTTGCTTCCGTGGTCGTCCTGTGGGAGTGGCAGCGCCTGATCGGCGGCGCGCGGCTCGCCGAACGGGTTGCGCTCGGCGGCCTTTTCATTGGGACGGCCGCGCTGTTCGCGCTCCACAATTCCATTCTCGGTGTGGTCGCAGCGCTCGTTCTCTGCGCGGGCGGCGTCGGCTGGCTAGCCGGACGGGGGGCCGCGACTTGGGCCGGGGTGGGCGCCCTCTATGCAGGCGCCCTTGTCGCCGGCGTCACGCTCCTGAGAATCAGTCCGAGCTACGGACTGGCCGCAATTTTATGGATTTTCGCCGTCGTTTGGGGCGCGGATGTCGCGGCCTATTTCGCCGGTCGGACAATTGGGGGGCCTAAGCTTTGGCCGAGCGTTTCGCCCGGCAAGACCTGGTCCGGCGCGATCGTTGGCGCGCTCGCCGGCGCGGTTCTTGGCCTCATGCTTACGGCCTGGACGAATCGAATCATGCCGCTGTTCTGGCTCGGGCTTGCCACGGCGATCGTGTCGGCGCTTGGCGATTTGTTCGAATCCGCGCTCAAGCGTCGTTTTGGCGTCAAAGATTCGAGCGGCCTGATCCCGGGCCATGGAGGGTTGATGGATCGGCTTGACGCGTTTGTCGCGGCGTCCGTTTTCGCCGCGGTCGTAGCGGGTTTCAACGCGCGAAGCTCTTTCATCGCGGGCGGATTGTTTCAATGGTGAGCGTTACGGCCGCGGTTCGGCCTTCGTCATTGCGTTCTCGGGGGACAGCTTCCTCGCCCAAACGCCTGTCGATTCTGGGCGCGACCGGCTCGATCGGGGGCTCATGCGCGCAAGTGATCGCCGCCGCGCCGGGCCGGTTCTCCGTTGTTTCGGTAGCGGGGGGGCGCGACGGTGCCGCGCTGGCGAAACGCGCGATCGAACTCGGCGCCGAATTTGTCGCGCTTGCCGATCCGGCTGGCTATCCGGACTTGAAAGCGGGCCTGGCCGGCCGCGCGGTCGAAATCGCCGCCGGTCCGGAAGCGGTCGAGGAAGCCGCTCTGCGCGAGGCCGATCTGGTGGTTTCGGCGATCGTCGGCGCCGCAGGGTTGCGCCCGACCTTCGCCGCGATCGCAGCCGGACGCACGGTCGCTCTTGCCAACAAGGAGACGCTGGTGTGCGCCGGCGAGGTCGTGATGGAGAGGGCGCGGCGGGAAGGCTCCATGGTGCTGCCGATGGATTCCGAGCATAACGCCTTGTTCCAGGCGATCGGGACGCGCGACCCGGACACTATTCAGATGATGACCATCACGGCTTCCGGCGGACCCTTCCGCGAATGGAGCGCCGAGCGCATTTCCGCTGCCACGCGCGAGCAGGCGCTTGCCCATCCCAACTGGGTGATGGGGCCGAAGGTGACGATCGATTCGGCCGGTCTGATGAATAAAGGCCTCGAACTGATTGAAGCGCATCATCTATTCGGCCTGCCAGCGGACCGGCTCGATGTCGTGGTGCACCCGCAATCGATCGTGCACGGGCTCATCGCCTTCGCCGACGGATCTTTGATCGCCGGCATGGCGTCGCCGGACATGCGCACCCCGATTGCGCATTGCCTGGCCTATCCGGATCGGATCGCCTCGGGCGTGCGAGCGCCGGACCTTGCTGCGCTGGGCCGATTGACTTTCGAGCGCGCCGATCTCGAGCGTTTTCCGGCGCTTGGCCTAGCGATCGAGGCGCTACGCTCCGGCGGAGGCGCGCCCACGGCCCTTAATGCGGCGAATGAAATCGCCGTTGCAGCGTTCCTCGATCAGCGAATCGGCTTTGGCGACATCGCGCGCCTCGTCGCAAAAACACTCGCCGCGATGACCGCGACCGGCGAGCTGAGCGCGCCGGCTGACATTGCGGAAGCGCTGGCAATTCACCATATCGCAACAGATAGGACGGCGAGTCTCTTGGCGTAAGCCCGGACTTGCGGCACAGTAACTGTTCAGTAACCATCATCCGCCGGCCGTTGGCCGCCGCGGCGGTCAGTTTTGGAGGCGCCGCAGATGGCGGGAGTGCACGCGGTCGCCGATCTCCTAGCTTGGCTCGGATGGTACGTCGTCCCTTTCATTATCATCCTGAGCCTGATCGTCGCCGTGCACGAACTCGGCCACTATTTCGTCGGCCGATGGTGCCGGGTCAAAATCGACGCGTTTTCGCTCGGCTTCGGCCCTGAGCTGTTCGCGCGGGTAGATTCGCGTGGCACTCGGTGGCGGATTGGCGCTCTGCCGCTCGGGGGATATGTCAAGTTTCACGGCGACGCTAACGCCTCGAGCGTCAGCGTCGGTGAGGGCGGCAATTCCGCGGTCGACCGCTCATTCACGCTGGCTGGTCAGCCCTTGCGCAACCGGGCCGCAATCGTTGTCGCAGGGCCGGTCGCTAATTTCATACTTGCCTTCGTCATTTTCACCGGCATGTTCATGGGCTTCGGCCGCGTTGAGCATGTGCCGCGTATTGGCCGGGTCGAGGCGAGCACTCCCGCCGCGGCCGCCGGGTTTCAAGCCGGCGATTTGGTAAAGACGATCAACGGAAATCCGATCGATAGCTTTGAAGCGCTTCAGGAATCGACGCTGATGAGCACCGGTCTGCCGATGAACTTCGTGGTTGAGCGCCAGGGCGCCGACGTCGACCTCACGGCGACGCCCCGGGTAACCGTCGTCGACCAAGGCGTTTTCGGCAAGCGCCGCATGGGTCATCTTGGGCTTGCCTCGTCAGCCGACAAGAATGACGCGAAGGTCGAACGGTGCGGTCTTGTGACCTGCGCGGCCTGGGGCGCGGGGCAGGAATGGTTCATCGTCAAGGCGACCGGGACCTATATCGTCGGGATTTTTGCCGGCCGCGAATCAACCGACCAGATGTCCGGATTGATCGGCGCCGCTCAAATGGCGGGCGAAATGGCAAAAATCAGCCTTTGGGAATTGTTCAGCCTCGCCGCGTGGTTCTCAGTGTCGGTTGGTCTGATAAATCTTCTGCCAATCCCGCTGCTTGATGGCGGCCATCTCGCATTTTATGCCTTCGAGGGCCTGCGCGGACGCCCGCTAAGCGAACGAGCGCAGGAAATTGGCCTTAAAATCGGAATCGCGCTGGTCGCGCTTTTGGTTGTTTTCACCACTTCCCACGACCTTTTCCGCTTGGTCAGCAGCGGGAATTAACGAACGGTCGACCATGTTTGCGTGTCCCCGACGCAACGGTGGCAGGAAATGGTGTAGGCTCTGCCAATAACGGTTTGCAGGGGCGAGCAAAGATTGTAAAACGCCGTTAATCTTCCCGACCGCCTCTCCGGCGAGAGGGATAGAGCGCCGCGGCGTGTGCGGCGCCGCCCGCGATGACGCCGTGAGGCGCGCGGGAGGCGCAGGCAAGGATCACACTGAAGCGGCGCCGCAATGGCGGGCCGCGTCGGCGCGAACAGGGGCTTTGGGCCATATGGTTTGGATTCGCGGGTGTGTTGGCGTCCTTCTGGCGGTTGCCGTTAGTCTGTGCGGGTTGTGCTGGGCGGCGCCCGCGAGCGCGCAGCAGATCGTCGTTCAAGGCGCAAATGTCGATCCTTCAACGTTGAAGCCGTATTTCACTGGAACCGATCCAGCCTCAGTTGAGCGGGGCGTTGACGATTTGAGGGCCACTGGCATTTATTCGAATGTCAGCGTGAGGGTGGAGAATGGCAAGATTGTCGTCAGCCTCGCTGGCGGCTCGCAGATCATCAATAGAGTTGCATTCGAAGGCAACAAACAAATTGAGACGAAGCAACTCGAGGTCGAGGTGCAGTCGAAGCCGCATACCGCCTACAACGAAACGACCGCGGATGGGGACATTGGCAAAATCAAAGACGCCTACAAGAAATACGGGCGCAACGAAGCCGGTGTGACCAAGCGGCTGGTCCAATTGCCGAACGGACGGGTGGATCTGGTCTTCACCGTCAATGAAGGCGAGAAGACCGGTATCCGCGAGATAAAGTTTGTCGGTAATTCTGCGGTTTCGAACTATCGGCTGCACAGCCTGATGCAGACCACGACGATGAATTGGCTCTCGTGGTTCAAGAGCACCGACGTTTATGATCCCGACCGGTTAGCCTCCGACGAGGAGGCGATTCGCCGCTATTACATGAAGAACGGCTACGCCGATTTCCAAATCACGAACACTGACGTCAGTTACCACGCCAGTCCGCCGGGCTACGTCATTACGATCACTGTAGACGAGGGTCCTCAATATCACGTCTCGTCAGTGGGGGTAGTTTCCAATATTCCGAAGGTGGATGGACCGGCACTCAATCGATTTGTCGCTCTGAGGCCTGGGGACGTCTATGACGCAGGCAGCGTCGACAAGTCTGTGGAAGGGATCACGCGCGACGTCGCTCGGCAAGGTTACGCCTTCTCGGAGGCTCGGCCGCACGGCGAACGCAACGCCGCCAATCATACGATCGCGCTTTCGTTCTCAGTCGACAATGGTCCGAAAGTCTACATCGAGCGCATCGACATTGTCGGAAACACCCGCACCCGCGACTTTGTCATTCGCCGCGAATTCGATATCGGCGAGGGCGACCCCTATAATCACGTCCTGATCGAGCGCGCCGAACGACGCTTGAACAGCCTCGGCTACTTTAAGAAGGTCCACATCTCGAACCGCCCGGGGTCTTCGCCGGATCGGGTCATCGTGGTCGTGGATGTGGAGGACCAGCCGACCGGTTCAATCAGCCTGAGCGGCGGCTATTCGACGACTCAGGGCGCGCTGGCCGAGCTCGCCTATACCGAAACAAACTTTCTCGGCCGAGGCCAATACGTGCGCTTAAGCGTTTCGGATGGCCAGTATACCCAGGGGTGGAAGGCTTCGTTCACCGAGCCCTACTTCCTTGGCCAACGCCTGGCCGCTGGCTTTGACATTTACCATCAGACCAACAGCAATAACCAGTTTGCGCTCTACCAGAACTGGACGACCGGCGGGACCCTTCGGCTCGGCATACCGATTACCGATAACCTGACGTTCCAGCCTAACTATTCGCTCTATGAGTTGAAGATAACCATTCCGAACACCTCAAGTGCCCCCTTCGACGATTGCGCAGGGCCTGATCAGCCCTTCTTTCCCGGCGGAGTGCCGTTTGCGGCTATTCCGAACGTAATTGTCAACTGCTTGAGCAACGGCGAAGCGCCTGTCGAAATCAAGCAGGCCGCTTCGCAAGGCAATATCGTCACCTCGATGGCCGGATTCTCGGTCCTGTTCAATAATATTGACGATCGGAAGAACCCCACCACTGGCTACGCCGTGAATTACAAGCAGGATTTCGCCGGCCTTGGCGGGCAATCCGAGTTCGTCCGCGAAACGTTCGACGCGCGCTGGTACCATCCGATCACGGAGGACTTCATCGGGCTGATTTACCTGCAGGCCGGCCAGATCAATTCCTTCGGCTCGAGAGACGCTCTCATTATCAATAACTTCAACGAGGGTCCGTCATTGGTGCGCGGCTTCGCCCCGGGAGGTATCGGGCCGCGCGACATCTCGGACCCGTTCAATATCCAGGCCAGCGCTCTTGGCGGCACGAGCTATTATGGCGCGTCGGCCGAGGTTGACTTTCCGATCTTCGGCCTGCCGAAAGAAATCGGGTTGAAAGGGGCGGTATTCGCAGACGCCGGCAACTTGATCGGATATTCGGGGCCGACCAACTTCTCGAATTTCTTAGGCTACACCTATTGCCCGCCTCCAAACTCAATTAGCAGGGCTTTGCCCATCACCCAATTGAGTTGCGCCGATGTCTGGGACCCGAACCAAATCCGCGCGTCGGTGGGAGCAAGTTTGATTTGGGACTCGCCGATGGGACCGATCCGCTTTGATCTCGCCCTCCCGCTTTCAAAAGGCAAATACGACCAGACCCAACTCTTCAACTTCTCGGGCGGCACGACGTTCTAAAATCGACCAGGTGCCTTTCCTAACAAGCGGGCGCGCCCAGGCTGGCGCGCCCGTCGTCGCTTCTGACGGAACTCCTTATTGGCCAGAATTCGCTTCTTTCCTCCGAGTTCGGCGCCTTCATTGGCCGAAGTTGCGGGCTGGTGCGGCGCCACGCTTGGCGCGAACACCGATACCGACCGTGTGATCCGGGACGTCGCCGCTCTTGATGAGGCGGGCCCGGGCGATCTCACCTTTCTCGACAATCCCCGGTATCTCGAGGCGCTCAAGCGGACGCGGGCGGCGGCTGCGCTCGTTTCGCCGCGCTATGCCAGCGCAGCGCCTGCGGCTTGCGCCGTGCTCATCGCCACCGAGCCTTATCGCGCCATGGCTTTGGTGATGACCAAACTTTACCCTTTCGCGATCAAGCCGGGCTCCGTTTTTGGCGAGACTGGGATTTCGCCCACAGCGTCCGTTCACCCTTCGGCGCGATTGGAACCAAGCGTGATCGTCGATCCCGGTGCGGTGATCGGCCGCGGCGTCGAGATTGGCGCCGGCACGATCATCGGGCCCAATGCCGTCATCGGTCCCGGGGTGCGTATCGGCCGCGATGGCTCGGTCGGCGCCTCGACCACGATTTTAGCCGCGCTGATCGGCGACCGGGTGATCATTCATCCCGGCGCGCATATCGGACAGGATGGCTTCGGATTTGCGCTTGGGCCACGGGGGCATCTCAAAGTGCCTCAGATCGGCCGCGTAATCATTCAAGACGACGTTGAGATCGGCGCCGGGGTAACAATTGACCGTGGCGCGAACCGCGACACTGTCATCGGCGAGGGGGCGAAGATCGACAATCTGGTGCAGATCGGCCACAATGTCGTCATCGGCCGCCATGCGGTGCTGGTTTCTCAGTCCGGCGTCTCGGGATCGAGCGCCATTGGCGATTTTGCCGCCCTTGGCGGCCAGGCGGGCATTGCCGGACATCTGACGATTGGCGCAGGCGCCCAGGTCGCCGCGGCGGCCGGCGTGATGACCGATATTCCCCCCGGCGAGCGATGGGCCGGCGCCCCAGCCAAGCCCGTGCGGAAGTTTTTTCGCGAGGTCGCCGCGATCAAGCGACTGGCCGACGGCGACGCGAATGCCGAATAACGCCGAACGGACGGGAGTGAAAGGAAATGCAATGAACGAACGGGCCAGCCAGACGTTCGACAGCTACGACATCCAGAAGCTGCTCGAGTTATTGCCGCACCGGTATCCGTTTCTCCTTGTCGACCGAATCGTCGAAGCCCGCGGCGACGAATATGGCGTCGGCATAAAGAACGTGACGGCCAACGAGCCTCATTTCCAGGGTCACTTTCCAGGCCGGCCGGTTATGCCGGGCGTCCTGTTGATCGAAGCGATGGCGCAGACGGCGGGCGCGCTGTGCGTTGCTTCGCAGCAGGACAAGAGCGCGCCGAGCGTCGTCTACATGATGACGGTCGACAAGGCGAAGTTCCGTAAGCCTGTCGTCCCAGGCGATCAGGTGCGGTTTCACATGACCCGCATCGCCAAAAAGCGAAACATGTGGTGGTTCCGGGGCGAGGCAAAGGTCGAAGACGTGCTGGTTTGCGAAGCCGAAGTGTCCGCGATGCTGGTGCGTGAATGACGAATACAATCCATCCGAGCGCCGTCATCGAAGACGGGGCTCGGCTCGGGACGGGCGTCGAGATTGGGCCGTTTTGTCAGGTTGGATCGCGAGCGAAGCTTGATGACGGCGTACGGCTGATCTCTCATGTGAGTGTCGCCGGCGACACCAGCGTGGGCGCGGGCACGGTGATTTATCCCTTCGCCTCCATTGGACATCCGCCGCAGGATCTCAAATATCGGGGGGAGCCGGTACGCCTTGTAATTGGCGAGGGCTGCCTCATTCGCGAAGGGGTGACGATGAACCCCGGCACCGCGGGCGGCAGCTCGGAAACGATCATTGGATCGCGGTCGGTATTCCTGGCCAATGCTCACGTTGCGCATGATTGCCGCATTGGCGAAGGCGTTATTCTGTCCAACAACGTGATGTTGGCCGGTCACTGCAATATCGGTGATTTCGCCATTTTGAGCGGCGGCGCCGCGGCGCATCAATTCGTTCGTATCGGAGCCCATGCGTTTGTCGGGGGTCTCGCTGGAGTCGAACACGACTTGATTCCCTTTGGACTCGCGCTCGGCAACCGTGCAGGGCTCGCTGGTCTCAATGTCGTTGGCTTGAAGCGCCGAGGCTTCTCGCACGAAGCGATCCACGAGCTGAGGCGCGCCTATAAGATGCTGTTCAATGGCGGCGGCACGTTGAAGGAGCGCATCGATGAGGTTGCGGGCGCGTTCGCCGAGCAGGACGCCGTCCGGCAGATTGTCGCCTTTTTGCGCCAGGGAGGCGATCGGGCGATCTGCGTCCCGCGCGCCGGAAGGGATGAGGAGGGGTGAGCAGGACGGACGGCGAACCGGGCGCGGGCGGAGCACGCCCTGCTCTGGCCATCCTCGCCGGTGGGGCGCCTTTCCGCTCGAGGTCGCCGGTGAGGCCCGCCGCGCCGGAAGGGAACCGTTTCTGGTCGGTGTTGTCGGTGCGACCGATTATGCGATTGAGGCATACCCTCACGTGTGGGTGCGGATGGGTGAAGTCGGCAAGCTCTTCGCCGCACTGAAAGAGCGCGCGATCGCCGAGATGGTGATTATCGGCGCGATGACGAGGCCCGAACTGACCGATCTCAGACTCGATTGGGGCGCGGTGAAGCGGGCTGCGGGCCTCGCGCAGCTGTTTCGCCGCGGCGATAACGGCTTGCTCGCTGGTCTGGTTGCGATTATCGAGCGCGAGGGCGTCCGGGTGGTCGGCGCGCACGAAATTGCCCCGCGCCTCTTGGCGCCGCTCGGTCCGATTGGCGCGCGCGCGCCCTCCGCGGAGGACGAGACGGACATTGCGCTCGGCGCGGCCCTTCTCGCGGGGCTGTCGAAGTTCGACGCTGGGCAGGGCGCAATTGTCGCCGCTGGCCGGGTGCTGGCGATCGAGGCCGCCGAAGGCACTGACGCCATGCTTGCCCGCGTCGCGGAGATGCGCGCCAACGGCCGGCTGCGCCTTTCCGGCCTCGCGGGCGTCCTGGTGAAAGCGCCCAAGCGCGGGCAGGATCTCAGGCTCGATATGCCGGCGGTCGGGCCGAAGACGATTGAAGGCGCGATCAAGGCGCAACTGCGGGGCGTGGCGATCTCCGCCGGCCATGTGCTCGTGCTCGAGCGCGCGCTCTGCGCTCGCAAAGCCGACGCCGCCGGTCTGCTCGTCGCCGGATTCGCGTATCCGCCCGCGGCCGGGTGAGCCCATTGCGCGTGGCTCTCGTCGCCGGCGAGCATTCGGGCGACCAGCTCGGTTTCAAGCTCATGCGGGCGCTCCGCGAAGCGCGGTTGGGCGATGTTGCCTTCTCGGGCGTCGGCGGCGAGGCGATGGAGGCCGAGGGCCTCAAAAGTCTGTTTCCTATCAGCGACATTGCCGTCATGGGCATCCTGCCGGTGCTGGCCCGGCTGCCGATGCTCATCGCGCGCATTCGCAGAACCGCTGAGGCGATCATTGCCGACCCGCCCGATGTCCTCGTTATCATCGACAGCCCGGATTTCACCCACCGCGTCGCCCGCCGCGTACGCGCGGCGCTGCCGAAATTGCCAATCGTCGACTACGTCAGCCCCAGCGTTTGGGCTTGGCGGCCTGGCCGCGCGAAGGCGATGAGGGCCTATGTCGATTGCGTGCTGGCGTTGCTTCCGTTCGAGCCCGAGGCCTACGTACGATTGGGAGGACCGCGTTGCGTCTATGTCGGTCACCCGCTGATCGAGCGGCTCGACGAACTGCGGCCAAACACGGACGAGGCGCGCCTTCGCGCCTCGGAACCGGCGCTCATCATCGTGCTCCCTGGTTCGCGCCGGTCGGAAGTGACCCGGCTCATGGCGGATTTTGGCGGCGCGCTTGGCTCGCTGCGCCAATCGGTCGGCCCGTTCTCGCTCGTCTTGCCGACCCTTCCCCATATCGAGAGCGAGGTGCGGGCTTTGGCAGCGGGTTGGCCCGAGCCGCCGACCATCGTGCTCGGCGAAGCGGCGAAATATTCCGCGTTTCGCGCCGCCCGCGCGAGCCTTGCCGCCTCCGGCACCGTGACGCTGGAGCTTGCCCTTGCCGGCGTTCCAATGGTCGGGGCCTACAAAGTCTCGCTCGTCGAGGAGCAGCTCAAATATCTGATCAAGGTCCCCTCGATCCTGCTGCCCAACCTTATCCTCGGCGAGCGCGCGATCCCGGAAAAACTGCAGAAGGATTGCGCGCCCGCGACGCTCGCTGCGGCGATGGCCGGGATCGTACGGGACGGTCCGGCGCGCTCGGCCCAACTCGAAGCGCTGTCGCGACTCGATCGGCTCATGGCGCTGCCCGGCGGCGCGCCCAGCGCCTATGCCGCGCGCGCCGTTCTCGAAACGGTCGAGACGGTCGGCAAGTCGCATTGAGGAGATGAGGCGCGCAGGCTGCGCATGGCTCACGGCGCCCAGCCGAGGCCGCACTTTTGCGGGCGCAGCAGCATTGTCAGCGACTTAGATGCTCTTTTGCGCAAGTCAGAGAGCGGTAACCGCGCTCCCAACTTTGACCTAGAGGCATGTTAACAGATTAATATGAGTTATATAAATGGCTTATGTAACCAAACTAATGTATTAGATCAAAATAATCACGCAAATCCGGATTTTCTTGTGCTCCATAGCCCGGTTTTTATGCCTTGTGGCCGATGCAGGCATTGCCGCCGGTCATCGGGCCGCGGGTTCGCACGAGCGCCAAGGGAACAGATGATATGACGCGGGCCGGCCCCGCCGGCGGCCGGAGGCTGAGGGCCGACGGAATGAGCGCCATGGGCTCGGATGGCGCCCATGCCGTTTCGATCGTCGTCAACGCTCGAAGCTGGATTCGGTCGGGCCGAATCCCCGCGAGCGTCTGAGCGCGTAGCGGGCGCTCTCGCGGTTGCCGCGGCGCCGCTTGAGCCTCACTGCTGCGAGACCGGCGAAGCCAATGCCGACATCGCCCAGGTCGAGGGCTCGGGAGCCGCGAGCGGGGTCACGTTGCGGTCGACGGCAAGGCTGAGCGAGCCGGCGCCGCTCGTCCCGGAGACCTCGACGAAGTAGGTCCCCGCCACCTCGTAGTCGCCGAACGGGGTGGCCGAGCCGACGACCGCCGACTGGCCGCCCGAGGATGATGGGACCGAGACCATGGCTTGCTCGATCAGGCTCCCGAGGGGGGATGGAGGGCGAGCCGCCTGTCATCGAGGTCAAGGTCGAGAGGATCAACTGCCCCGTGCTTGCTGCAATCTGGTCCACGAGGGCCGGAGATCGACATCGAGGCGGTTATATATTCGGCGGTCGGCAGCGTAAACTCGAAGAAATCCTCAAATATATTGCCGGAATCCGGTGTCTTCGTATCGGGAAACGAGACGCTGTCGTTCAGGATCGAGCCGAGGTTTACGACCGTGATCGACGTAGCGCGAGCCCCAGGCGAGCAGAGAATTGCAACGCCGAATATGGCAAGTGATTTTACCAGGACATTCGTGCTCTTAAGCTATCCCCAATAAATACAAAGGCCGCATTCAGTTTAAAAAACCAAGTCGGCTATGTGTTATTTATGCAACGAGGCGGTGTTAAATGCAATAAATTTAGCGAAAAATGTGAGTTAATTCTATGTCCGTAGCTAAAACCGCTGTCGGCGATTTGACCCGCATTGTCGTGCGACGGGCCAATTGGGGCCGCAGTCCCGTCATTTGGCGGCGCTTCCGCAGGACCTCGCCGACGGTATTCCCCACCGCCACGCGCCCGCTAGCGCTTGCTCATGGGCTTGTATTCCCGCAACGTCTTGCCGGTGTAAAGCTGGCGGGGACGGCCGATCTTTTGCTCCGGATCCTGGATCATCTCTTTCCACTGGGCGATCCAGCCGACCGTGCGGGCGACCGCGAACAAGACCGTGAACATGTCGGTCGGGAAACCCATCGCCTTCAGTGTGATGCCGGAATAGAAGTCGATGTTCGGATAGAGCTTCTTCTCGATGAAATAATCGTCGTGAAGCGCGATGCGCTCGAGCTCCATCGCAACTTCAAGCAGTGGGTCATCCTTGACCCCCAGTTCGTTGAGGACTTCATGCGTGGTGCTCTGCATGATCTTGGCGCGCGGATCGTAATTCTTGTAAACGCGATGGCCGAAGCCCATCAGGCGGAACGGATCGTTCTTGTCCTTCGCTTTGGCGATGTATTTGGGAATGTTCTCGACCCGTCCGATCTCGCCCAGCATCTTCAGCGCGGCCTCGTTGGCGCCACCGTGGGCTGGACCCCAAAGGCAAGCGATGCCGGCGGCGATGCAGGCGAACGGGTTGGCGCCGGAGGATCCGGCCAGGCGTACCGTTGAGGTCGAGGCGTTCTGCTCGTGGTCAGCGTGGAGGATAAAGATGCGGTCGAGCGCCCGCGCAAGGACGGCGTTCACCTTGTACTCCTCGCACGGGACCGAGAAGCACATGCGCAGGAAATTCGCGGAGTAATCGAGCTCGTTCTTCGGATAGACGAACGGCTGGCCGATGGCATATTTAAACGCCATCGCCGCGAGCGTCGGCATTTTCGCGATCATGCGGATCGAGGCGACTTCGCGCTGCCAGGGATCGGTGATGTCGGTCGAGTCGTGATAGAAGGCGGCGAGGGCGCCGACGCACGCCACCATCACCGACATCGGATGAGCGTCACGACGGAAACCGTTGAAGAAACGGTTCATCTGATCGTGGACCATCGTGTGACGGGTGACGCGATACTCGAACTCGGCTTTCTGCGCCGTGGTCGGCAGTTCGCCGTACAGGAGCAGGTAGCAGGTCTCGAGAAAATCGCCGTGCTCAGCAAGCTCGTCGATTGGGTAGCCCCGGTAGAGGAGCACGCCCTCGTCGCCGTCAATGTAGGTGATTTCGGATTCCGTGCTCGCGGTCGAGGTGAAGCCCGGGTCGAAAGTGAACATGCCCGTCTGGGCGTAGAGCTTGCCGATGTCGACGACCGCCGGGCCGACTGTACCCTTCAGGATCGGCAGTTCGATGGATTTATTACCGACGACAAGGGTGGCGGAGGGAGTGGCCGGCGCATCGGCGGTTTTGTCGCTCTTGGCAAGGGTGGCGGAGGTTGGCGTCATCGAGCGTCTCCCGGACAGCTTAAAAGCGCTCTCGCACTGCAATATGGTTATTGCAGCGCATTAACCAAGGCAAGTCAAAACCCATCGAGCAGCAGAACCGCAGATTGCTATTGCGGATTCTCGTAGCTGAATGTCTGGCTGTTCTCATCGTAAGCAAAAAGCTCGCCGTAACGGCCGAGATTGATGATCGCCCGCAGTGTCCGCTCGGCATAGTCCTCGGACATATAGTCCTCAAGCTCCTCGCGGAAGCGGGTTGCGGGCGCACGATGGGTCGGGCGCTCGTCGAGAACACGCTTGATATGGGAGGCGAGGGGAACGTGCGCCAGCACCTGATCGCCAAGCACCTTCTTGCGCTGATCGACGTCCATGTCGACGAAGCGCTGACCGAGCGGCGTCAACTTGATATCGGCGTCCTCGAATTCCGCCAGGCGCAACAATTGCAGGGTCTCGCCGAGCGGGAACAATTCATCGATTTCAAGCTGCAGCGAGTCGGCAAGATGGGGTAGGTCCGCCTTTCCGTCATACGGCGGAGCGGCGATTTCTTCGAGCATGCCGGCAAGCGAGTTGGTCGAAACGCGCGGGAGCGCAAGGCCAAGGCCGACCGCCGTCGCGGCTTCGCGCGTCGCCGGTTTGGTCGGATCCGGCCGTTGGGTCATCAAGGCGTAGATCTTGTCGACCAGGGCGCGGAAATCGTTGTCCAGCCGATCGCGCGGGTGGGCAAGGGTGACCGGGATCTCGGAAGCGATGCGGCCGGGATTGGACGACAGCACGAGAATGCGATCGGCCATCAGCACCGCTTCCTCGATATTATGGGTGACCATCAGGATGGCTTTGATCGGTATGCGCCCCTCTTGCCACAGGTCGAGAAGGTCGGTGCGCAAGGTTTCGGCGGTGAGGACGTCGAGCGCTGAGAACGGCTCGTCCATCAAGAGGATCTTCGGTTGCATCACGAGGGCCCGCGCGAAGCCGACGCGCTGGCGCATTCCGCCCGACAGCTCCTTCGGATAGGCGGATTCGTATCCGTCGAGGCCGATGGTGTCGATCGCTTTCAAGGCGCGCTTGCGGGTCTCGTCGAGCGGCACGCCATTGGAGCGGGGCCCGATCTCGACATTGTCGAGAACGTCGAGCCACGGAAAAAGCGCGAAGCTCTGAAACACCATCGCGACTTCTTTCGCCGGTCCAACCACCAGCTCGCCGCCGATCTTCACCGTTCCCTGCGTCGGTCGCGTAAGCCCGGCGATGAGCCTCAGAAGAGTCGACTTGCCGGACCCTGACCGGCCAAGCAGCGCAACGATCTCGCCGGTGTTCATGCGCATGGAAACGTCGCTGAGTGTGGGCGCTCGCGCTTCGCCCGAACCTGTCGAGAAGATCTGGCTGACGCCTTCGACGTCGAGGATCGTGGCGACTGTGGTGTCCAACATGGGCGAACTCCCTAATCAATGGTCAGAGGCGCAGCCGCCGTTCCGCATAGGCGTAGAGCCGCCGCCAGAACAGGCGGTTAAACAGCGTGACGAACAGCGACATCATGGCGACGCCCAGCACAATTCGCGGAAAGTCGCCCTTGTCGGTGGCCTCGGCGATATAGGATCCCACGCCCTGCGCGACCACTGTGTGATCCTTCCACTTGACGTATTCGGCGACGATCGAAGCGTTCCAGGAGCCCCCCGAGGCGGTGATCGCGCCGGTCAAGTAAAACGGGGCGATGGCGGGAATGATCACCTGAGACCACCAGCTGCGGCCGCGAATGCCAAAGTTCGCGACCGCTTCACGCAAGTCATTGGGAAACGCGGCCGCGCCGCCGATCGTGTTGAAGACGATGTACCATTGCGTGCCGAAGACGATGAGGAAACTCAGCCAGATGTTCGGGTTAAGGTGGAAGGCGAGCACGAGGCTGACCGCCGCCCCGAACAGAATGTTCACCGGGAAAGCGGCAAGGAACTGGGCGATCGGTTGACTGGCCTCGGCCCAGCGAGGCCTGAGTCCAATCCAGACGCTGATCGGAACCCAGACAAGGGTGGCGAGCGCCATCAGCAGCACGACGCGAATGAGCGTATAGAAGGTCAGGATAAAAACCTCTCCGACCTCGGCCCAACTGATCTCGGTTGCGATGTAGGAGATGGTTAGCCACGCCGACCATGCGGCCACGGCGACGACAATGAGGATCCAGATCGCGTCGACGAGCCGGGACGGCTCGTTTGATGTTTTCTGCGCCAGCGCAAGGGTTGGAAAACGCACCGGCCAGAGGCTTATGCTTCTCAGCATCCTAAGTACGGGAGCGAAGCCCAGGCGAAGCCAGTGCGTGCGCTTGATCAGGTTCAGCACCCAGGACGACTCGACGTCCTGGCTCACCGACAATTCGACACGGAACTTGGCCGCCCAAGCGACGATCGGGCGGAACAGCAGCTGATCGTACAGGAGGATGACGATTCCCATGGTCAGCACCGCGGCGCCGATCGCAGACCAGTCGCCCGCATCGTTGGCCTTGGCGATGAACGATCCCACTCCCGGAAGTGCGATCGTCGTATTGCCGACCGTGATTGCTTCGGCGGCGACGACGAAGAACCAGCCGCCCGACATCGACATCATCGTATTCCAGATGAGGCCGGGCATCGCGAACGGCGCCTCGAGTTGCCAGAACTTCTGCCAGCCGGTCAGGCGGAAGCCTCGGGCCACTTCGTCGAGGTCGCGGGGAACGGTGCGCAGCGACTGGTAAAAGGAAAAGGCCATGTTCCAGGCTTGGCTGGTGAAGATCGCGAAGATCGCCGCGAGCTCCGCCCCCATCGTGTTGCCGGGGAAGAGGTTGAGAAAGAAGGTCACGGTGAAGGAGAGGAACCCTAAGATCGGCACCGACTGCAGGATATCGAGCACCGGGATCAGGATCATCTCGGCGCGCCGGCTCTTGGCCGCGAGCGTGGCGTAGGTGAAGGTGAAAACGAGCGAAGCGGCGAGCGCGGCGAACATCCGCAACGTCGTCCTCAGCGCGTAATAAGGAAGTTGCCAGTAATCGAGTGAAACCGGGCTTTCGTTCAGCGCCGGCAAGGGCGCCGAAATGCCGTGGTAGCTTTTCGCGATCGCCGTCAGAAACGCAAGGATCGCGGCGAACGCGATCAGGTCCCATTGGTTCGGCAGGGCCCGCCGCCCGGCGGAAGCAATGGAATTGAACATGGGCGAATTCCGGCTGGCGCGTGTCGAGACTTACGCATCGAAGCGGCCAAACGGACGCGAAAAAACGTCAAGCACGGTTGCCGCGGTGAAGGCAATCGGAATTTGCGCCGCTTGTCTTAAGTCAGCGTTGATGGCCGGACGCGACACTGTGACGACAGCCTTGCGGCGCGTTTAAGCGAGAAAGCCCGGGCGCGCGCTTGCGTTTCCTGCATTCCTCGCTTATATGCCGCGCCATTCCACAGGCGGATTTTATGCGGCTCCTGATCCAAGGTTCCGCTCCGGTGGCGAGGCTCGCTTCGCTTCACATGATCCGCCGAGGCTCAACCGGACAAGGATAAGCTCCATGGCTTTGCCAGATTTCACCATGCGCCAGCTGCTCGAGGCAGGCGCACATTTCGGCCACCAGTCGCACCGCTGGAACCCGAAGATGGCGCCTTATATCTACGGCGCGCGCAACTCGATTCACATCATCGACCTCGCCCAGACCGTTCCGCTGCTTCATCAGGCGCTGAAGACGGTCTCCGACACCGTCGCCAAGGGCGGACGGGTGCTGTTCGTCGGCACCAAGCGTCAGGCCTCGGACGAGATAGCGGCCGCCGCCAGGCGTTCGGCGCAATATTTTGTCAACGCGCGCTGGCTCGGCGGCATGCTGACCAACTGGAAGACGATCTCGGCGTCGATCTCGCGCCTGCGTAAAGTCGACGAGCTCCTGAGCGAAGGCGCGAAAGGCTTGACCAAGAAGGAGCGCCTCATGCTGTCGCGGGAACGCGAAAAGCTCGAGACCGCGCTCGGCGGCATCAAGGACATGGGCGGCGTTCCCAATCTGGTGTTCGTCATCGACACCAATAAGGAAGCGCTGGCGATCAAGGAAGCCAATCGCCTCAAGATCCCTGTGATTGCGATCCTAGACACCAACAGCGATCCGGACGGGATCACCTTTCCGATCCCGGCCAACGACGACGCGGGCCGCGCCATCCAGCTCTATTGCGACCTCATCGCCCGTGCGGCGATCGACGGCATTTCGCGGGGCCAGGGCTCGCAGGGGGTCGATCTCGGCGAGGCTGAGGCGCCGACCGCGGAACTGCTGCCGGAGACGGTCGAGCCGGAAGCCTTGACCACCGAGCCGGACGCCGCAACCGAGCATTTCGAGCTCCTTTCCGCTCCGCGCGGGGCGCCTGACGATCTGGCGAAGCTCACGGGCGTCGGCCCGCAGATCGTCAAGAAGCTCAACGAGCATGGTGTGTTCCACTATTGGCAGCTCGCTGCGATGACGCCGGAGGATGCCGAGAAACTCGATGCCGATCTGAGGTTCAATGGCCGCATCGCGCGCGACAAGTGGAGCGAGCAGGCACGCGAGCTGATGGCTGCGGAATAGGGGTAGCCGCGCGCGGCTTGAGAGCGAAAGAGGGACGTATGGCGACCATTACCGCCGGACTGGTCAAGGATCTGCGCGAAAAGACCGGCGCGGGCATGATGGATTGCAAGAATGCGCTAAGCGAGACCGACGGCGACATCGAGGCGGCGATCGATTGGCTGCGCAAAAAGGGCTTGGCGAAAGCCGCCAAGAAGAGCGGGCGGGTTGCGGCCGAAGGCCTTGTCGGCGTCGCCGTCGAGGACAATATCGGCGTCGTTGTCGAGGTCAATTCCGAGACCGATTTCGTCGCCCGCAATGACGACTTCCAGGCAGTGGTGCGCGGCGTGCTCGCGGTCGCGCTCGACCACGCGCCCGACGTTGACGCGACGAAGGTGCTCGGCGCGCATTACCCGGGTGGCGGCACGGTGACCGAGGCGATCGCCAACGCCATCGCCACCATTGGTGAAAACATGACGCTGCGTCGCGCGCAGGGCCTCCGAGTGGCCGAAGGCGCGATCGGCCATTACGTGCACGGGTCGGTCGCCGACGCGCTGGGCAGAATTGGGGTCATCGTGGCGCTCGAGTCCGCAGGCGATCGGGAAAAGCTCAGCGCGCTCGGACGGCAGGTCGCTATGCATGTCGCAGCCGCAAGCCCCGTCGCGCTCAATGCCGCTGGCGTCGATCCGGCGACGGTTGCGCGCGAGCGCACGGTGCTGGCGGAGAAGAGCGCCGGCAAGCCCGCAAACGTGATCGAGAAGATCGTCGAATCGGGCCTCAAGACCTTCTACAAGGAGGTCACTCTGCTTGATCAACCCTATGTCCACGATCCAGCCAAAACGGTCGCACAGTCGATCAAGGAGGCCGAAAAAACGGTCGGCGCGCCGATCGCCATTACCGGCTTCGTCCGCTACGCGCTCGGCGAAGGCGTGGACAAGACGACGGAAGAGGCCTGAGGGCCTGGCGATAGTGTAAAGCGGCCTTCAGGGCCGCTTTTTTTTCGCGTAAGACGGGCGGATCGGCGATCGCGCGGCGGCGGGTGGCGCGAAGAGGGGGCTAGACATGTCGAAAGCGCCGCGACCACTGTTCAAGCGCGTTGTCATTAAGCTGTCGGGCGAGGCGCTGATGGGGCCCGACACGCATGGCCTCCATGCGGGCACGCTTCAGCGCATCGCGGGCGATCTGAAGGCTGCGGCGGACCTTGGAGTGCAGGTCGCGGTCGTCGTTGGCGGGGGCAATTTCTTTCGCGGACTCCAGGGCGCGGATAAGGGGATCGAGCGCGCCCGCGCCAACTCTATAGGCATGCTGGCGACGGTCATGAACGCGCTGGCGATGGAGGGAGCGCTCGAACAAATCGACCAGCCCGCGCGCGTGCTCTCGGCGGTCGCCATGCCGTCGCTCTGTCAGCCCTACTCGCGCCAGGCCGCGCTTGCCCATCTGGTCAAGCATCGGGTGATCATCCTCGCCGGCGGCACCGGCAATCCGTTCTTTACGACCGACACAGGCGCTGCACTGCGGGCGGCGGAACTCTCGTGCGATGCGGTGATGAAGGCCACTCAGGTCGACGGCATCTATTCCGCCGACCCGAAGAAGGATCCAACCGCGACACGATTCGATCGCCTGAGCCACGACGAAGCGATCGCCCGGAACTTGCAGGTGATGGACACTGCGGCCTTCGCTCTCGCGCGCGACAACGGCATCCCAATCGTCGTCTTCTCGGTCAACGAGCCCGGGGCGATTCCCTCCGCACTCGTCGGTAAGGGGCGGGCCACCTACGTCATGCCGTAAGCGGCAACATTTTGCAGGCCCATTGGTTCAAACCCGATGCGTCGGCGGCCGGTTGATTTACCAATATTACGATGTACCTAGAGCGTCGCTGGAAGAAATGCTCGCGTAGAATTCGCTGGGCGCATATTTCAACCATGAAAATTCGTGACATCTAGACGTGCGCGCGAACGCGATGATTCCGCAGTCGTAGGAGAGCGTCCGCCGCGCCTTTCGGGCAATTGTTGGGGCAGCGCGTGATCTCTCTCGACTTGAGCGAAAGTCGGGTTGCGAATAAACTTGCGGGTTCAAGCGTTTTCTGGGCTCCACCCTCGAACCGGAAAGACTCAATCATGACCGCTGCTGTTTCATTCGCTGACAAAGGCCGTCCTGGTCTCGCATCGATTGTCTTCTGTGGAATTTTCGCCGTTGGCCTCGGATTCGCCGCGCCCGCGGCCAAAGCGGCAGGGGGCGACGATAACAGCGGCGCCAGCGCTGGAAGCGGCGCCAGCGGCTCGACAGTAAAGAAAGCCACCGGCATGAAGAAGACCGACCTGACCACATGCGCGCCGGGCGAAGTTTGGGACAAGAAGAAGAAAAAGTGCGTGGAGAGGCACAGCGGAGTCCTGCCCGATTCAGACCTGACCGAATACGCCTATTCGCTCGCCAAGGCCGACCGGTACCAAGAGGCGATCGACGTCCTCGACATGCTCGGGAATCCCAACACCCCTCGCGCCCTCAACTATCGCGGCTATGCGACACGAAAACTTGGCCGGACGGAGGAAGGGATCGGCTATTATCTGAAGTCCGTCGCGCTCGACCCGAACTATTCGCAGGTGCGCGAGTATCTGGGCGAAGCCTATGTCATCCAGGGCAAATTCGACTTAGCCAAGGACCAGTTGGCGACGATCGAGAAGCTCTGCGGATCGAAAGACTGCGAGTATTACGAGGATCTTTCCGACGCTCTGAAGACCGCGCACGCCCTTTAAGGGCGCCTCCTTGCGCGCGGCGGAAACAAAACACCGCGCGCAAGCTTTTTGCTTATGTAAACTGCATCGACCGATGAGCCACGTGCGGGCGGACGATCACTGCCCGTACACGCCGACCAGCTCTCCTTTGGCGAGCGTGTGGAAATGAAGCATGAAGCCGACCACGGCGGCGCTAGTGTTTTCATCCCCGTCGAGCTTCGGCGTGTCCACGGCGAAGATCGTGAAGTGATAGTGATGCGCCGGATCTCCCTTGGGAGGGCAGGGGCCGCCGTACCCGGGAACGCCAAAATCGGTTCGGCTCTGAACCGCGCCCTTAGGCGCTTCGGCGCCTTTTAGATTGCCCGCGTTTTTCGGTAGGCTGGTCACGTCTGGCGGGATGTTGAAGACGACCCAGTGCCAGAAACCGCTGCCCGTTGGTGCGTCGGGATCGTAAACCGAGAGCGCGAAGCTCTTCGTGTCCTTCGGCGCACCTGACCAGGACAGCGCGGGCGAGATGTTGCCGCCTTTGCAACCAAAGACGTTGGCCACCTGCTCATCGGCGATCTTGGCGCCCGGCGCGATGTCCGGACTGGTCAGGGTCATCGTTTGGGCGGCGGCGGCTTCCGCGCCCAGGAAGGTGGCGAAAAGCGCAAGTGCGGTCAGTTTGAGCATGAGACCTCCGTTTCCAGTCGACGCAAGTGGCGATCCGCCCTCACGGCGAGGAGCGAAAACGCGATGAACGATGATGTGTCCAGCTCTTGATCTGAGGGATTGCGCTGACACCCCGGCAATTCCCCCGATTAAACACGCCACGCCCCGCCCCGCCAATATTCGTTCTGGCGGATGGCGTAGGGTAATTACCTATGTGACGCCATGAGACTCGGAGTCAAACGGCTGGCGCCCCGCAGCGCGCGGCTTGCGGAGGTTATGGGAACCGCTTACGTCATGAAGCGGGCGTATTTCTTTTCTCGGCCGGAAAAACGTTCATGGCTTCGATCATTGACAGCCGGGTGACCGCACATATTCAGGGCGACTTTGTCGTCTTTCTCATTGGCATGCGGATCAACAGACTGTGGAAGCCGCATAAATGGCTGCCGAACCTTCGCGCGATGCCGAAAATGCTCAAGGAGCTGGAGGCGGCGCCAGCCGAAGATGGCTTCCTTGGCTACACGAATCTCGGTCTATTCTCGCTTGTTCAATATTGGCGCAGCTTTGATCATCTCGAGGCCTATGCGCGGGCGCGCGACAAACAGCACTGGCCCGCGTGGCTGGAATTCAATCGTCTCGTGAAGGATTCTCGCGGCGACGTCGGCATCTGGCACGAGACCTATCTCATCCGAGCTGGCGAGTACGAAAATATCTATAGCGGGATGCCCCTTATGGGCCTCGCGAAGGCCGCTCGGCTTGCCGACGTCTCCGGCGATGCGGACGCGGCCCGAGGCCGTCTAGGCGCCGCTCTTGTAGACAAGGATCAGCGCGTGGCCGGCGAAAACCGCGCGAACTCGCCCGCATAAGATTTGGCGAGCGGCGCGGCATAGGTGTTGCGCTTCGATGTCCTCAAGCCCAGCCGGACCAGGCTTTCGGCCAGGCTGACCGCGCAGGCGACCCCGTCGAGCACGGGAACGCCGGCGGCAAGCGTGAGGTCGCGGGCAAGATCAGTCATGCCGGCGCAGCCGAGCACGATCGCTTCTGCGCCGTCATGCGTGAGCGCTTGTTCGATCTCGCGTTCGATGAGACGTCGCGCGTCAGAGCCCGGCTCTTCGAGCGCGAGCACCGGAACTTCCGCAGCGCGGACGCGGGCGCATCGAGAGATAAGTCCGTATTTCGCGAGATTGTGCTCGATCGGAACAATCGAGCGCGAGAGCGTCGTCACGACGCTGAATTTTGCTGCGATGAGGCTCGCCATGTGGAACGCGGCTTCGCCGATGCCAATGACTGGCGCCGGGGTCGCGCATCGCGCCGCCTCCAGCCCGGTGTCGTCGAAACAGGCAATGACGAACGCGTCCGCGTCGCGCGCCTTGCCGATCTCCTCGATCAGGCCCGGAACGGAGAACGCCTCGTCGAAATAGCCCTCGATGCTGGCCGGCCCATGGTCGGGATTGACGGCGGTGACTTCGACGCCGGGAGAGGCGGCGGCCTTGGCGGCGGCCCCAATCTTCAGCGTCATCGAGCGGGTGGTGTTGGGATTGATGACGTGGATGCGCATGGTTCGGCCCCCAGGATGTTGGCCACAGGATAGAGGCGCCCGTTGCGCGCGTGAACTGGCTTGCGAACCACGCTGGGGCGCAGGCGCCTGGCTTGCGCGTGACACAGGCGTTTCCTAAAGCCTTAAGCCCGCATTTGCCAAAGGGAGGCTGAAAACATGCCGCACAGGATCCTTGTCGCTCAGGGAGGCGGTCCGACGGCGGTGATCAACCAGTCGCTGGCCGGCGTGGCGATCGAGGCGCGGCGGTTTCCCGACGTCACGCACGTCTACGGCGCGCTGCAGGGCGTGCGCGGCATCATCAACGACGACCTCGTCGATCTCGGGCAGGAGACGGTAGCGAACTTAGAGGCCGTGGCGGCGACCCCGGCGGCGGCGCTCGGCTCGACCCGCGATAAGCCGGACCTCAAATATTGCCAGGAGATTTTTAAGGTCCTGAAAGCGCACGCGATCGATACGTTTCTCTACATCGGCGGCAACGATTCCTCCGACACCGTGCGCATCGTCGCCGAGGAAGCGAAGAAGTCCGATCACAGCTTGCGCGCCATCCACATTCCCAAGACGATCGACAACGATCTCGTCGGCTTCGACCACACGCCCGGCTATCCCTCGGCCGCGCGCTTCGTCGCGCAGGGCTTCGCCGGCGCCAATCTCGACAATCTGGCGCTCAAAGGCGTCTATGTTGCCGTTGTGATGGGCCGTCACGCGGGGTTCCTCACCGCGGCTTCTGCGCTGGCGCGCAAATATCCCGACGACGGCCCCCATCTGATCTATCTGCCCGAGCGCACTTTCGTCGTCGACAAGTTCCTGATCGCCGTCAAGGAAACCTTCGAGCGCCACGGGCGCTGTATCGTCGCCGTGTCCGAAGGCATCCACGACGACAAGGGCGAAGCGATCATCAGCAAGCTCATGGGGAAGACGGAAAAGGATGCGCATGGCAACGTCCAGCTCTCCGGCACTGGCGCGCTCGCTGATCTCCTATGCGAGGAAGTGAAGACGAAGCTCGGCATGAAGCGCGTGCGCGGCGATACATTCGGCTATCTGCAGCGCTCCTTTGTCGGCTGCGTCAGCAAGGTCGACCAGCGTGAGGCGCGCGAGGTCGGCGAGAAGGCGGTGCAATATGCGCTTCGAGGCGCGGGCGACGGGTCGGTCGCGATCCGCCGCGTCGGCAATTATGCGGTCGACTATCCGCTAATTCCGCTCGAGGCGGTCGCCGGCAAGACGCGCGTGATGGAGGACCATCTCATCAACGCAGCGGGCAATGACGTGACTCCGGCGTTCCATGATTATCTGCGTCCGCTGCTTGGCGCGGACGTGATCGATGTCGCGCGGCTGCGAGCAGCAAAGGTCGAGAAAGCGGGCGTGGTGATGGGGGATGCGACCTGAGGGCGGAGAGGGCGAAGTCCGGCTGCGTCTGAGCAAACGAGCTTTGGCGGCGGGTCACGACGGCGGTCCCGCCGATCTGTTTGGATTTTCTTGGCGCGCCGCCGTTTCGCTGTGAAGACTCCCGGTTATGGCTATTGGATTCTCTTGGATTTCCTTGGATTCTCTCGTCCGAATTAAGACTTATCAACGGGTTACGCGGCCTAAAAGCAGGAATAATTTTCCTCGGGCTTGTTCCGAGGTTTGAGAAGCGTCGGACCGGAGCCCGTGGTCTCGGCCATGCGGAAAGGCAGGATTACTCATTAGCCGAGTGTAGCATAATTTCTGATTCCCTGCAATAGATTGCTGGCGAGCCGTTGGCTTCTGCGTTCTCATGCCGATACCCAGGCAAAGTGCCCTGAGAGAGCGCAGGCAGCGGATCCCAATGACGGATTGTGTGTCGCAACATTACAGAATCCTTAAGAAAAGCTGTCCAAAAGAAACCGGTAAACACCATTGATGCTGCGCTGCAACATCCACATATCACCCCAGCCGAGGCCAGCGCTTTCGCCGGTCGAGCGTTTGGGGAAGCAAACCGAAATGACGAAATTCATGTATGCGCTGGGCGCGGGGTCGATGCTTGCGCTGATGACTGCGGCTTCCGCTGTGCCGGCCCGAGCAGAGACGGCCGGGGACAGTCTGTCCAGCTTCAACCTGGTCACGACCGGGAACGTGTCAACGCAGTCCGATATCGTGGGCGACGCGGTCGTCGGCGGGGACTTGAGCGGAGCGACCTTCTTTGGCGGCGGCGCCAAGGTTCCGTCCTCGCCGACGCTTTACTTGTTCGGGAAGCTGAACAGTTCGCTGAACCTCAACTCAGGCGGCAGCCTGTATTATGCAGGCGCGACCAGTCCGAAGGTGAACTACAACGGCGGCGGAAAGCGCTTCACCACGCTGCCCAACGCGCTCGGATATTACACCGATCCGCTCACCGATCTCTCGGCTCAGCTTTCCGACCTGACCGCGACGACCGGAACGTCCTTCGTCAATGGCAATTCAACGCCGGCTCTAACACCGGCATCGTCGTATTCAACATCAGCGGGTCCGTCCTCGCGAGCGACCTCGTGAACCACGATTTCAGCTTCACCGGCAAGGGCGTGACGTCCTACGTCATCAATGTCATCGGCAAATTCACCGACCCGAACGGCACGCATTTCAACGTCGATCAGGAGGATGCGCTGTTCAATTTTGAGAACGCGACGACGGTCAACCTCGGGCAGTGGGGCGCCTCGATCCTGGCGCCCGACGCCGCGCTCACGATCACTAGCGGGGGCAACATCGAGGGTTCGGTGTTCGCGAAGTCGTTCCTTGGCGGCGGCGAGTTGCATAACAACAACTTGTTCAACGGGGCGCTTCCGACGGCTGCGGTTCCCGAGCCGTCGACCTGGGCGATGCTCATCGCCGGTTTCGCGGGCTTAGGCTTCCTCGGCTGGCGCCGGGCCCGCAAAGGCGTCGCGGCCGCCGCCTGATCCGCCGCGGATCGCCACCCAAATCGAAGGCCGCCGAGCTCCGGCGGCCTTCGTCATTTTTGAGGGCGGTTAACGGTCCGGACCGCGAGCGCCTCTGCTCGGAACCTGCCTGCGCCTATCCGGCGTGAGCCTCAGCGCCTTCAGCGCCAGCGGCGCCGTCAGACCCTGCACGATCACCGAGAAGGCGACGACTGCGAAGGCCGAAATAAGAATATCGTCGCGCCGGGGCAAATCGTAGGGCAGCGCCAGCGCCAGCGCCAGGGCCAGCGCGCCGCGCAAGCCGCCCCACCACATCAGGTGCTGCTGATTGAGCGGGATCGCCCAGCGCGAGCGTAGGAAGGGGAGGCAAACCGGATAGACCGCAACCGCGCGGCCCAAAAGCGCAAGCGCGATGACCAGGGTGAGCGCGAAAATCCCCTCGCGGGCGAAATCGATGGTCGCCAACGCAGAGCCGATCAACAGAAACACGAGCGAATTGGCGAGAAAGGCAGCGAATTCCCAGAATTCGAGCACGAACGCGCGTCCGTGCGGAGTGAACGAGATCCCGAATCTCTCCTTCTGGGTGAGAACGCCAAGATTGCCCATCGTTAAGCCGGCGGCGACGGTCGCCAGCACGCCGGAGGCGCCAAAATGTTCAGCAATGAGAAACGAACCGAAGGCGGCAACGACGGTCAGCGCCGTCTCGACCAGATGATCCTCGGAGGTTCCCACGATCATGATGGCGATCAGCCCAACGCCGAACCCCGCCGCGAGCCCGCCGCCAGCAACAGTGACAAAGGTCGTAATGATCGCGAGCGGATCCCCGCTTTCTGGACTATGGACCGCCCAGATGAGGATGAGGGTGAAGAGGACTGCGGCGGCGCCATCGTTGAACAGGCTCTCGGCCTCGATGAGCAGGCTGAGCCGTCCAGTCACTCGCGATTCCTTGATGAGCGCGATGACCGCGATCGGGTCGGTCGCGCTGATCAGCGCCCCGAAAACGAGGGCGGATTCGAGCGGCCAGCCGAGCAGGGTCACCAGTCCGCCTGCGACGACGGCGGCGCAGAGCGCGACCCCGATTGTCGACAGCGCAACGACCGGAACGAGGTCGCGTCTCAAATCGCTCCAGCGGAGGTTGAGCGCTGCCTCGAATAAAAGAGGTGGCAGGACGACGTCGAAGATGAGGTCATGGGTCAGCGCAAGGCCGGCATGGCTGCGCGTGGCGGCGAGCGCTGCGCCTGCCAGCACGAGGCCGACCGTATAGGGCAGACGCAGGCGGCGCGCCGCGAGCGCCACCAGGATCGCGAGGCCAAGCAGGCTCAGCGCGCGAAAGAGGAGGGCGACTTCCATGCGCTCCTGTTTAGCGGCGCGCCTTGGAAAGAGGAACCGCGCGGCCCTCGCTATTCCGCCGCGGCGAGATCCGCGCCGGCGCATCCCTATTGGAATATAGACCCGACTCTCGGCCGACAGGCCTTCCGTTGACGCCAGTTAGCGGGGGCCACAAAAAAGGCCACCCGAAGGTGGCCTTTGCGGCGTTCGACGTCTTGTCGTTACGCTGGCGCGCCCTTGCGCGAGGCGCGATAGCCTCCAAAGCCGAGCGCGGCGAAACCGAGCAGCATCATCGCCCAGGTCGAGAGTTCAGGCACGACCGAAGGGCGTCCAGTTACGACGCCATCCCCGCTCACATAGGACGCGCTCGTCAAATTCAGCGCAACGTCGGTGTTGTAGGTTCCATCGAGCGCGGATACGAGAGGCGTCGAGAACGCGACGCCATCTTCCCCTTGGGTGTTCTCGAACGCCTGGATGCCCGTTCCGCAGATATTGCTCGAGTTTCCGCAGATATTGATATAGTCGGCATCGAGCTGCGCCTCGGCAGGAGTCAGGTCTGTCCCGCTCGATTGATTCGAAGTGGTGGTGATGATCACTACGTCCGAACCAAGCACGATGCCGTCCAACGAAAACGTCAGCGTCGCGCCAAAAATCAGCGTGTCAAGGGAGCTTGTTCCGTTGGTGTACGTTAGGGTGCCCAACTGGGTAGGCGTTGACATGTCGCCCAAAGGGAGGAACGCGCCAGTGAATTGCAGCTGACTGAAGACCGTGCCGACGTCGGTTGGAGGATTGGTGCCCCATTCCAGAGTGCTGCCGTCAGGGCTGATGATTGTGGAAGCGGGCGCCGTCCCCGAATTATCATAAAAAGTGGTCTCCCCAACCGCGGGGGTATTCAGGACATTCCCCAAGTAAACCGGGTCGCTGAACGCGCCCGTCATTTGGAATTCGGGGACGACAGCCGCAGCGTTCGTCACCGACAACGTCGTCGCAGCAAGCGCCGCAACGCCCAGTATGGACATAACTTTCAACTTAGACATCTTAACCTGCCCATGTCAGAAATGCCGCACCATCGCCGCATTCTGCTAGCGAGGTGCCCGAAGAACCGGACATCGCGGCAGGACGCAGCCAAACTACGTTACAATTTGTTAATGTCATCTACAAGACAGATTGCGCTATTCCGCGGCGAGATCGGCGCCGGCGCGCAAATAACGCTCAGGATCGACCGGCTCGCCGTCGACGCGCACTTCGTAGTGCAAATGGGGGCCGGTCGAGCGGCCGGTCGAACCAAGCTTGCCCAAGACGGCGCCCTTGTCGACGTCCTGGCCTTCCTCGACCAGCGTCTCCGACATGTGCGCGTAGCGGGTCGCGAGCCCGTTGCCGTGATCAATCTCGACCATGTTTCCGTAGCCGCCCGCGGGTCCGGCATGCACCACGCGGCCAGAGGCGGCGGCGTGGATTTCGGCTCCGTAAGCCTCGGCGAGATCGACGCCCGGATGCAACGCGAGACGACCGAGAAATGGATCGGCGCGATAGCCGAAGGGCGACGTGATGGTGGGATCGCCGGAAAGCGGCACGCGCAGGGGCACAAAGGACATGAGCGCCTTGAGACGTTCGGCGGTCGCAACGTCGCGCGCGACGCGCGTGAGCACCGGGTCGGGCGCACGCGCGTTCGAATCGAGCTCGGCTGGAATGTAGGGGCCGCCAACCCCGCCCTCTCCGTGGGGAAGAACGAGCTTCGCTGGATCGAGTCCGGTCTCGGCGACGATCGCCGCATCGCGCGATGCGGACCGTTCGGCAGCGCGATCGATGGCGGCGAGAGCCTTCGTCTGGTTGCTCTCTATCCGGTCGAGCGAGGGATCCAGGAGCGCAAGGCGCGCCGAGGGATCGAGATCGTCCGCCGCTCTTACAAGGCTCGCCGTCGTGAACGGCGCGTCCGAGGGCAGCGCGCTCAGGGTATCGCCCGGTTCATCGATCGGATGAGGCTTGACGGCCCGAGGCTCGACGCCGGAGCCGGAAAGAGGGGCGTAAGCACGCGTGTCGTCATCCACGCTTGCGCCGGCGGCCTTCGAGGGGCCGAGAGCCTCGATCGCGCTGAGCGCGTCGGCGGGGTTTCGGGTCGCGGCTTGGCGCCGAGCAGCCAATCGATGGTTGCCCGCCTCCGTCTCGGCGAGTGCGGCGACGATCGCGCCGCGCTGTTCAAGCCGAGACTGCCGGGACATGACCTCGTGCACCCTGCCGTTGAAGGAATTCCGCTCGAGCAATTGCCGGCTGGCAGCTTCGTCGAGTTGCGCGCGCGCTTCCGCTAGCCGGTCCTCGTAAGCCGCCTTCATTTCCGCCTGCCGCGTGAGGATTGCGCCTATCAGGTCGTCGTGAAAGGCGACATAAACGGTCACGGAGGCGGTCCAGGCAAACGAGATCAGCGCGAGCGCGGCAAGCGCCCCGACGCCGACCCGCCCAAGCCGGACGCTGCGCATGGCGTCGCCCCAGGTGAGCGAAAGACAATAATGCGGCGGCCTCGCCTCCAGATAGCGCTCTCGCAACGACATGAACCAGCGCTCCAGGCCAGCGAAAGCGGGCGTGCTCGACCGCAGAGCAGAGCGCATTAAGGTTAATGGATCGCAAAATGGCGTTTCACGAGCCTGGCGAACGCCCGATCGCGCAGCCCAGGTTCAAAGCGCCTTGGTCGCCGCGAGGACCTCGTCAGCATGGCCCGGCACTTTCACCTTGCGCCAGACCCTGGCGATACGGCCTTCGCGATCGATAAGGAAGGTCGAGCGCTCGACGCCGAAATACTTGCGGCCGTACATGCTCTTTTCCTTCCACACCCCATAGGCCTCGATCGCTGAGCGCTCCGGGTCGGCGGCGAGCGCGATCTCCAGATCGTGTTTGCGTTTGAACTTGTCGTGGCTCGTGGCACTGTCCGGCGAAACGCCGATGACCGTGGCGCCCGCGGCGGCGAATTTGGCGCGCAACCCGTTGAAAGCGATGGCCTCTGCGGTGCAACCGGAGGTGTCGTCCTTGGGGTAGAAGTAGATTACGACCGGCTTGCCTTTTAGGCCCTTCAGATGCGCCCGGCCGCCGCCGTCGGTCGGCAATTCAAAATTAGGCGCCATGTCGCCCTCAACCAGTTCCTTAACCATATCGCCCTCCTTTCGTCTCATTATGGGACCAGTGCCCGAGTCCCGGAACGCGGCCGCGCCTCTGCACGTTCTCTTGTCGAATCCGCGGTTTCAACGGGTCAAGCAAACGACCCAAACGTCAAGTCGGCTTGGCGCCTTCGAATCAACGAAGATTGGGCTTAACGTTGGTTTCGCCACCAAGGGTGATCGGTATTGGTCGTTCGATATAGCATGACGACACGGGCTCGCGCCCGCGCCGCTATGCGCGGCATGGCGGCGGATGCGCAGGGTCCTCGCCTTCGCTCGCGCTGGCGCCGGATTGGCGCCGGCCGGATCGCGCACATTTGTCTCCGCACGGTGGAGTTCGTTGCAGCCCTGTTCATCGTCGGCGGGCTGGCCTTGGCCTCGTTGCTTGCGCGAGGGCCCCTTCGGTTGGTCGGCATGCACGACCAGATCCAAACCTCGCTCCAGGAGCGCGTCGGCGATCGTTACGCCATCGTTCTCGGCCCCACCTATCTCATGCACGATTCGTGGGGCGTCGGTCTGGGGTTCAAAGGTCTGACGGTGCGCGACGCCGCCGGCCGAACGGTCCTTGCGGCGCCGAGCGGCAAACTTGGCCTCGATCCGTTCGCAGCGGCGATGCTCGACGTCCGGGTGCGGCGGCTTGAACTCGACGGGCTCGACCTGCGCTTGCGCGTTGCCGCAGGCGGCGCGCTGTCGCTTGCGGTCGCCAACGATTTGGGCGCGACCCCGATCCCTCTCCCCAGCCCGGTGCCAGCGGGCGCAGGCGGCACTGGCCTCGCCGTCCTTGTCGGCGCCGCGATCGAAGCGATGGCTGGCGCCACACAGGCGCTCGACCGATTGACCCTCGCTAACGGTCATTTCGAGATCGAAAACGAGGCGACGCAGCGCTCGGTCATCTATAAGGATTTCGCCGTCGTCTTCGACCACTCGGGCTCAAGCGCGCGCGCATCGCTTTCGGCGACCGGTCCGGCAGGACCGTGGACGATTTCGGCGCAAGCTGCGGGGGGAGATGCCCGAACCCTGTCCATCCAGGCGCATGATCTGAGCCTTGCCGACCTCCAGGCGTTCGACAAGAAGCCGCCGTCTCTGACCGCGGAGGGGCCGGTGGCGATCAAACTTGACGCTGAACTCGCGCCCAACTCGACGCTACGCGCGTTCAGCGGCCAGTTCACCATCGGCGCCGGACGCGTGCGCATCAACAATCCCGACGCGGTGCCGTTCTTCATCGACGAAGCGACCGGGGCCGTATCGTGGGACGAGGATGCGCGGCATTATCGTGTCGACAGACTTCAGGTTCTAGCCGGCTTGACGCACGTCGACGCCCAAGGCTGGGTGGCGCCCCCCACCGACACGGCGCGGCTCTGGACGACGCATCTCGAGTTGCACAACGCGCAACTCGGTCCTGAACGGCTCGGCGCCAATCCGGTCGCCCTCGAGTTCATGGTCGCTGACGCCCGCTTCCTCGAGACGACGTCCCAGTTCATCCTCGACGGCTTCACAGCGCGCGGACCCACCGTCGACGTGGCGGTCAAGGCGGAGACCGCACCGGACGGTGAGGGATCCTCGCTCAAGCTCAGCATCGACGCCGGGCCAAGCGCCACGTCCGATCTCGTTCGGCTATGGCCGCAATTCATCAATCCGGACGTCCGCCAGTGGTGTGCAGAGAACCTGCACGGCGGGCGGCTTCAGGGATCGCTGAAAGCCGATTGGACCGCCGCCGATCTCGACGCCATGGAACACAAGCGCGGCTTGCCTCGCGACAGTCTGCACGGCGAGTTCACGACCCATGACGTCGGCGTCGACCTCATGCCCGGCTTGCCGATCATGATGACCGACGAGGGCAAGGGGTCGTTCACCGGCCATGATTTCACCGTCTCGGGCAACCACGCGACCATGGTGCTGTCGCCGTCGCGGCGAGTGCAGGCGAACGACCTCGCTTTCACTGTTCCGGATATCACGCCCAGACCCATCGTCGATGCTTCCTCGAAGGCGCACATGACCGGAACGGCAGACTCGCTCGCCGATCTCTTGATGCGCGAACCTTTGCGCCGCCAGGCAGGACTCACGATTGATCCCGCAACCGTCAAAGGGCAGGCGGAAGGCGACCTTGTCCTGGCTCTCAAGCTTGGAAAGACCGCGCGCCCCGAGGACACAAAGTTCCACGCTGGCGGGGCGCTCGGCAATCTGCAGATCGATAAGTTTCTCGCCGACGAGAAGCTCGAATCGGCGACGGCCACGTTCGAGGCTGATCGGGATAATCTGAAGATCGTGGGCGACGGCGAGGTCCTTGGCTCTGCGACCCACGTGGAGGTCGCTCGCGCTCCGGGCGAGGAAGGGTCGGCGACCATAACTTTCGCTCTCGATGCGGCGGGACGCGCCAAGCGCGGCATTAATTTGGGCTCCTGGCTGACCGGGTCGCTCCCGATCAAGCTCAAGGCGCCTTTGACCCGCGCCAATGCGGAGGTCGAAATCGACCTCACGCCGGCAGGCGTCGACAATCCCGTGCCGGGGCTCTCGAAGCCGGCGGGAAAACCGGGCAAGGCGACGTTCCTCGTCAAGCCCGCGCCGGAGGGCGCTTTGCTTAGCAACATCGCCATCGAACTCGGCGTGCCAATGTTTCGGGGATCGGCTCAAATGGACTCCGCCGGCGCCATCGAGAGCGCAACGATCACTCAGGCGCGCATCGCGGCCGGTGACGATTTCAAAGTCGACGTCGTCAATGGCGCGGCCTCGATCAAGGCTTCGGTGCGCGGCGCTTCGCTCGACGCCCGCGCCTTCGTTAAATCGATTTTGGAGGGGACCTCGTCTCGCCAAACCGCGGCAAAGGATTTCGACATCGACGCCAAGATCACGAGCGTCATGGGCTCCAACAAGCAGGCGATCACGAATATGGAGCTTACCGCGTCCCGGCGCGGCGGCGAAACGCGACTCGGAAACCTACGCGGAAGAATTGGCGGCGGCGCGGTGACGGCGACCGGAAGCGGCGGCGAAACGCGGATCTCGACGTCCGACGCCGGCGCGCTTCTCCGGTTCGCCAACCTCTATTCGCATCTCGAAGGCGGGGACCTCAATCTGCTTCTGCGCTCGCGTGGGGAAGTGAGCGCCGGCGAGGCCACGCTCACCGACTTCGTCCTGCGCGACGAACCCGCGTTTCGCCAGCTGGTCAGCGCCGCGCCACAGCGCGCATCGGACGGGGGAACCGCCCCAGTCGACGCTGCGCGCGTTCGCTTTGAGAAGATGACGGCGTCCTTTGAGCGCAGCCCGGGCAAGCTCACGATCCAGGACGGCGTCATCTACAATCCAAGCATAGGGCTGACGACCCAGGGCGCGATCGATTTCGAGCACAACCAAATCGATGTCAGCGGCTCGTTCGTGCCCGCTTACACGGTAAATACAATGCTGACGAAAATTCCGCTCGTGGGCCTCCTGCTCAGCGGCGGTGAGAACGATGGCGTTTTCGGCCTCAGCTATCGTGTGCATGGGTCGATGAGCAGTCCGACATTGACCGTCAATCCGCTGTCCGCGATTGCGCCTGGCATTTTGCGCCGGATTCTCGGCGCCATCGATGGAACGACGTCCCGTGGCGCCACGCGCGAGCCGGCGGAGACAGGGGACACAGCAACGCGCCGGCCGGCGCGCTAGGCTATACGGCGCGGAGAAGAACGTGCTTCTTCCGGCCGAGCGACAACTTCACGATTCCGCCGGCTTTCAGCGCCTCGCGGGTGATGAGCGCCTTCTCGTCGCCGAGCGTCGCGTCATTGACTTGCAAGCCCCCGCCGCGAATCTGGCGTCGCGCTTCGCCGGTCGAGGCGACGAGGCCCGCGCGGACGAATGCGCTGAGCGCGCCAAGGCCAGCGTCGAACTCCACTCCCGGCACGTCGACCGTCGGCAGGCTGTCTGCGAGCTCCCGCTCCTCGAAGGTCTTGCGCGCGGTGGCTGCTGCCGTGTCAGCCGCGGCGCGCCCGTGCAGCAGCGCAGTCGCCTCATTGGCCAGCGCCTTCTTCGCTTCGTTGATCTCGGCGCCGGCCAGGCTTTCGAGTTGGCCGATTTCGTCGAGCGGCATGAGCGTGAACAGTTTGAGGAACCGTCCGACGTCGGCGTCATCCGCGTTGCGCCAGAATTGCCAGTAGTCGTAAGGGGCGAGCATTGTCTCATCGAGCCAGATCGCACCGGCCGCGGTCTTTCCCATCTTCGCGCCCGAGGCCGTGGTGATGAGCGGTGAAGTCAAAGCGTAGAGCGGCTCGAGGCCCATGCGCCGGCCGAGATCGACGCCGGTGACGATGTTGCCCCACTGATCGGACCCGCCCATCTGCAGCGTCACCCCGTAGCGCTTGTTAAGCTCGGTGAAATCGTAAGCCTGCAGGCACATGTAGTTGAATTCGAGGAAGGAGAGCTCCTGCTCACGGGTCAGCCTGAGCTTGACCGAATCCATGGCCAGCATGCGGTTGACGGAGAAATGGCGCCCGACGTCGCGCAAAAATTCGATGTAGTTGAGCTTGGCGAGCCAGTCCGCATTGTCCGGCATGATCGCGTCGTGCTTGCCGTCGCCATAGCGAATGAAATGGGAGAAGGCCTTGCGGATGCCTGCCTTGTTGGACTCGATTGCTTCCACGGTGAGCAGCTTGCGACTTTCGTCCTTGCCCGACGGGTCGCCGACCATCGTCGTGCCGCCGCCCATCAGCGCGACCGGCTTGGCCCCCGTTTCCTGCAACCAGTGCAGCATCATGATGCCGACAAGATTGCCAACATGCAGCGACGGCGCCGTGCAATCGAAACCGATGTAAGCGACGAGCGACCCGGAGCGCGCCTTCTCGTCCAGACCGGCGAAGTCCGAGCATTGATGGATGAATCCGCGCTCCTGCATCACACGCAGGAAGTCGGATTTCGGTTCGAACGCGTCAGTCAAACTCGGGTTCCCGCCATCATCGTCGGCCTGTGCATTAGGGAAACGCGAGGCCAAGCGCAACCGGAGCCCGGTGGATGATGTGTGCGTTGTTGGGTCACGAGGGCCGGAAGCGTTCACATATACCGGCGCGGCCGAGCCGCTCTCGATCGTCGCCCTGGCCGTCCTTCTCTGGCTCTCGCCCCGGTTCACAATGGCGTTTTGGCTTCTTGCTCTCGCGCTCGCGGCGGGGGTGCTCACCCATCTCCTCTATTGGGTTCTTGTGGCTCCGGTGAACAAGGTCTGGCTCGAGGGTGAGGCGCTGTCGGCGCCGGCGCGCCAGTTTTTCGGCGCGACAGGGTATGCGGGTCGAACCGATTGGACCTCGCTTCAGGATCGGTGGGAATGGCCACACGTTTACCGCGCAGCGAGTTCAGTGACCGCTCCTGCTTCTTCTTGCAGCGACGCTCAGCCCCACTCGCTCGGGCGGATACTTCCAAGGACACGCCTATTTCAGTGGGGCGTGTTGGTAAGCGCCTGCGTCGACCCGACCTCCGCGTGGCGCCCCCGTAAAGTCGACTGGCGGCGCTTCGTCTGGATTGCCGGCTCCGATTGCTACCGCATCGGGTCGTAGCCGGAGGTCGTACACAAACTTAGCGGGATCGAAACTGACAAAGCTGCCCTCGGGGCCGCGTCTGTCGACGATATTGTGGTCGGCGTGCTCGCCGGGCTTGTAGGCGTTCCAATTCGGCTTCCCATTCACGTAGTTGAAGAGCTGACATCTCCCGTTGGCGCCTCCGAGGCAGATGTTGTGATCCATCTTCATATTAGGGTCGAGGTCATAAATGGCAACGCCCTCGGCGATGTTGTTTCGGATAAGACTATCGCTGGACGAAGGGCCTTCATGGGTCTTGTCACCCACGGACACGAGCGGCTTGCAGTTCCCAGGCATTGGCACCAAGCCGTCCGCAACAACCGTGTTATTGATGAACTTGCCGTTGTGCACGCTCGAAAACGCGATCCCCCAACAGGCGCTGGTCACGATGACGTTGTTCGTCACGGTTACATTCGTCCACTCCTCGTCGAAGGCGTCGATGCCTTGCAGATAGGACGGGAATGGGATTTTCGGATCGGTCTGCCGGATCGCGAGGTTGCTGTCGATCAAAACGTTCGAGAAGTGGTTAAAGGGGACGCCCCTTTGGAGCGGCCCATTCTGCCCCTGCGCCACGTCTTCGTGGTTGCCGTCGCCGGCATCGAAATTGTCGTGGATGTAGTTGTGTGTGATTGAGATATTGCTGGCGCCATAGTCGATGCCGTCGTCGCCGAAATGGTCGAGCTCATTGTGCGAGAATATCGAGTTGTTGCCCATTATATGGACGCCCCAGCGCACGTTCCGGATGTGCGACCCGGTCATCGAGATGCAGGTCGTATTGGGCTCGCCGTTCGTGCCGTCGCCGGCGCTTCCCCATTCATAAAAGCCGTCGCGCCCCTGATTCCATTGCTCCTTGGTCCATCCATCTGTGCTGTCGGCCGTGCTGATCTGCAGATTCTCCAGGATGATGTCAGTGGTCGGTAGCGAGGCGCCTTGGTCCGTGACTGTGACTAGTCCACGCCTACTGATGTTGTTGTTGTCCAACAAGCTTTGTACCTTGATGCCTCTGAATACCCACTTGTTGGTCGAGCGGATGTACAGGGTCGAGAACACCGGCGTCTGGCCCGGCGCGGCCTCGACTGTAACGAAACTCGGGTTGACGACCTGCTGCGCGTAATCGCCCATGGCGATGGCCCCGTAATTGCCGCTCATCAGCTTGATCGTGTCGCCGGGCTGGACGGGCGGGCTCCCGAGCTGGTCCGCAACGTAAACGCGCTTGCGGTCAATGGCGTGGATGTAAGGGACGCTCGACAGGAGCGGGCGTGTGTAGCCTGCGGGGAACCTGAACGAGAGGACACCTGTCAACGAGTTCCAGGGCGCAGTCTGCGATCCATTCCCGCCGTCGGCTGGCGTCTTGCCGTTGACCACATCGACATACCAGACCTTCCCGGTCGGGCCAGGCTGAGCGCAACCCGGGTAAACCTCAGCCGCCCGGGCGCCGCCGCCGAGCGTGGCGGCCACGCAAAAAACGCCTGCTGCGACCAGCCCGCGCGCCTTTTCCAGAGTCATGAGCAACCTTCAGCACAATTGGCCCAAGACGAAAGTCAAAGGCGGACGGGGTCGCTTTTACCGGAAACAACGGGTCAAGAAGAAGGCAGGCGGAATCGATGGAAGGCCGACCTCCCGCTTATATCCCTTTTGTCGCGTAGCTATAGGCGACGCCGACGTTCGAATGCGCTAACAGACCGGCGTCAGCGCCCATCGGCGCGCCCCTCTGGATTTGCGCTTCCCATGCCGCCTCGCCTCGGCGAAGCCGATCTCATCGCCCGCTATTTCGCGCCGCTGGCAGGGCCTGCCGGCTTGGGCCTGCGCGACGACGCGGCGCTGATGCGCCCACCGCCGGGCGAAGACCTTGTGCTGACAACCGATGCGCTGGTTGCGGGGGTCCATTTCTTTGCCGATGATCCGCCGGGGGCAATCGCCCGCAAGGCGTTGCGGGTCAATCTCTCCGATCTTGCGGCCAAGGCCGCTCGGCCGCTCGGATTTCTGCTGGCGCTCGCGCTGCCCTCCGACTGGAGTGACGAATGGCTGGCCGCCTTTGTTGAGGGCCTCGGCGCCGACGTCATGGACTTCAAATGTCCTCTTCTTGGCGGCGACACCGTCGCGACGCCGGGGCCGTTGACGCTGAGCGTGACCGCGATCGGCGCGGTTGCGCAAGGGCGGATGCCCAGACGGACGGGCGTCAGGCCCGGCGACCGTCTTTACGTCACCGGCACGATTGGCGACGCCGCGCTCGGCCTCAAGGTTCGGCTGGGGCGGGGTCCCGACATTACGCAGGCCTACAAAGCGTTCCTGCTCGATCGGTATCTGACGCCGCAGCCGCGCCTCACGCTGATCGACGCGATGGCCGCGCACGCAAGCGGGGGCATGGATGTGTCGGATGGCTTTGCCGGCGACCTCACCAAAATGCTAGGCGTCTCAGGGGTCAGCGCCCGCGTGCAAATCTATCGTCTGCCGCTGTCGCCGGCGGCGCGCGCGGCGATCGCAGCCGATAATGATCTGTTCGAAGTTGCGGCGACCGGCGGCGACGACTATGAGCTTCTGGCCTCGGTGTCGCGCGAATCCGCGGCCGCTTTCGAGGCCGCAGCGGCTGCTGCGGGTGTGCCGTTGACGTTTGTCGGCGAAGCGGTCGAGGGCCGGCGGCCGCCGAAATTCATCGGGCCCGACGGCGATCCGGTCGTCTTCGAGCACGGCTCCTACAGCCACTTTTGACGGGATTAAGATGACCGAAAGCGCTTCCACGCTCATGGAGATGCGGCTGCTCGCGGCGCAGGCGGTCGCGCGGGAGGCCGGCGCAATGGCGCGGCGGCGTTTCGTCGACCAGTCGTTCACGGTCGGCTTCAAGGGGCCGCACGACTTTCTGACTGAAGTGGACGGGGAGACGGAGGCGTTCATCGCGAAGCGCCTCCTCGACATATTTCCGACCGACGGGTTCATCGGCGAAGAGAGCAAGGCCCGAGCTGCCGGCGAAGGCGGCGCCGCATGGGTCGTCGATCCGATCGACGGCACGGCGAACTTCGCGCGCGCTGTGCCCCATTTCTGTGTGTCGATCGCTTGCGTCGCCGCCGGCAAGGTCGAGGTTGGCGTCATTTACGATCCGATGCGCGACGAATTGTTCTCAAGTCGGCGCGGCGGCGGCGCTCGGCTCAATGGCGCGCTGATGCATGCGTCGGGCGCGAGCGAACTTGCCAGTTCCTCGGTCGAGGTCGGCTGGAACACTCGCGCGGGTCCCGAGCAGTTCGTCCAACTTCTCCGTCGGGTCGCCTCCACCGGCGCCTCGCCGTCGCGGACCGGCTCCGGCGCGCTCGCGCTCGCATATATCGCCGCCGGCCGGCGCGATGGCTTCGTCGAGCATCATATCAATGCCTGGGATTGTCTCGCCGGGATCCTGCTGGTCACCGAGGCGGGCGGCTACGTGAACGATTTTTTGCGCGACGACGGTCTCACCAAGGGCAATCCGCTCGTTGCCTCCGCGCCCGGGATCAGGGATGCCCTTATTGCCGCCGCGGCTTTCGAGGGCGTTACGATATGACCGAAATCACACTCAGTCATGGCGACGCGCAGGCGACGATCGCGCTTCTCGGTGCCGAGGCGCGCAGCTGGCGGGTCGCCGGACGCGACCTCTTGTGGCCGGGCGATCAGGCAATCTGGAGCGACATCTCTCCGATCCTCTATCCGGTTGTCGGCTGGACGCGCGACGGCGAGGAGCGGGTAGACGGCGTCCGTTATCCGCTTGGCCTGCACGGCTTCGCGCGTTTCGAGCCTTTCGCGGTCGAAACATCAGCGCCTGACTTCGCGCGGCTGACGCTCACCGATAACGCGCGCACGCGCGCGGTCTATCCGTTCGCCTTCGCGCTTGCGCTCGAATACCGGCTGAGCGCCGACGCGCTCGCGATCGCCATCGAAGTCGCCAATCCGGGCGACCGGCGCACGCCTTACGCCTGCGGGCTGCACCCCGGTTTCCGCTGGCCGCTCGGCTCCGCGGGGCGCGAGGGCGCGCTGGTTCAGTTCGCCAAGGCGGAGATTGCCGAGGTTCCAGAACTCGCGCCAGGCGGCCTTGTCCGCGCGACTACACGACCGGTCCCACTTTGCGGCCGCAATCTGCCGCTGTCCGACGCCCTCTTCGAACGCGACGCGCTTTGCTTCCTCGATTGCGCGAGCCGCTCGCTGACCTTTATCGACGCCTCAGGGGCCTCGATCACGATGGAATATGAGAGCTTTCAGCACGCGGCGCTGTGGACGCGGCCCGGCGCGCCGTTCCTCTGTCTCGAGCCCTGGACCGGCTACAGCGATCCCGACGGTTTTGCCGGCGATTTGTTCGACAAGCCGGGCATGCGGGTGCTCGAACCGGGAGAGCGCGCGCGCCATGAAGCGCGCTTCCTCTTCCGGCCGGAATAAGGCTTCACGGGCCCAACCCGCGCCAAGGACGATCCATGACCGACGCATCCGCCTTCGTGCTTGATGGCGCGACGATCGCCGACGAGACCCTTGTCCATGTCGCCGAAGAGGCGCGCTCGCTGATCGCGCGGGGCGTGACGCCGGGTCTGGCGGTTGTCCTCGTTGGCGACAATCCGGCGAGCCAGAGCTACGTCGCCGGAAAGGGCAGGGCCGCCAAGACGTGCGGCTTCCATTCGATCCAGCACAATCTGTCAGGCGCGACGAGCGAAGCGGAGTTGCTGACGCTGGTCCAGGCGCTCAATGCCGATCCGGCCGTGCATGGTATTCTCGTGCAATTGCCGCTGCCCAGGCACATCGACTCGGCGCGAGTGCTGGAAGCCGTTGCGCCACATAAGGATGTCGACGGCTTTCACCCTATCAACGTCGGCCTGTTGTCGATCGGCGACACGGGCCGCGCGCTCATTCCCTGCACGCCCGCCGGCGCGATGATCCTCATCGATGGGGCCTGCGAGCGGCTTGGCTGGGCTCTGTCCGGCAAAGAGGCGGTGATCATCGGCCGCTCGAATATCGTCGGCAAGCCGATGGCGCAGCTGCTTTTGGCGCGCCATTGCACGGTGACCATCGCCCATTCGCGCACGCTCGATCTGCCTTCCGTCGCGCGCCGCGCCGACATCCTCGTCGCCGCCGTCGGCCAGCCGGAAATGGTGCGGGAGAATTGGGTCAAGCCGGGCGCGATTGTGATCGACGTCGGCATCAACCGCGTGGCCGCTCAAGGGAACGATGCCTCCGGCAAACCCAAGACGCGTCTCGTTGGCGACGTCGCCTATGCGGAAGCCGCCGCGGTCGCCGGCGCGATCACGCCCGTGCCCGGCGGCGTCGGCCGGATGACCATCGCCATGCTGATGGCCAACACGATTCTGGCGGCGAAGCGGTCGGCTGGCCATAGATCGGCTTGATCTCCTCCAATCGAGGATCAAGCGGAGGAAAAATCGCCGGATCATCGGCGACCTGTCCGGGATGGCGCGCCCGGCGAGGCTTCTGCGCCCGCGACCCGATCGAGGTTTGCGATCGCCTCCGCGAGGGCAACGCGGCTCGCTTCAATATCGAGGACGCGGCCTGATTCATGAGCCGCCAGCCTTGGCGGGCGTCAGGCGGCCGGGGGCCTTCACCCCATGAGGCCTTTCGCCTTCGCGTAGTAAAGCAGCGCAATCGTCTTGGCGTCGGCGATCGCGCCGCTCTCGATCATCGTGAGCGCCTCGCCGAACGGGATCTCTAGCACCTCGATATGCTCGTCCTCGTCGACGCCGCCGCCCTTTCCGGTCCGGTCCGCTTGCGCGTAGGGAGCGACGAAGCAGGCGATCTTTTCGGTCATGCCGCCCGGGCTCATGTAGGCGTCGAAGGCGTGGACAGGGTCGCGGGTAACGATTCCCGTTTCCTCGAGCGCCTCACGAACGGCGCAGACTTCGGGCGGGTCGCCGTCCAGCATGCCGGCGCAGACCTCGATGGTCGCCAGCGCCCCGTCGCTCAGATACGCGCCGGCGCGAAACTGCTTGACCAGCACGACGACTCGGCGCTTGGCGTCGTAGAGCAGCACGGCCGCCGCTTTGCCATGGCGATAGACATCGTGATTGAGCGTGCGCGTCGAGCCGTCTTCCTCCCTGACCTCGATTTCGGTGCGGGTCAGATCGAACCGTCCAGTGGCGAGAACAGTCTCGCGGATCACGCGTGCAGCTTTGGCCATGCGCCTCGCCTAGTAGCGGAATTGTTCGCGCAGGATTCGCTCGTCGAGCGAATGGCCAGGATCATGCAGAAGGACCAGGGACGTCGCCTTGTCCATCGCCACCTCGACTTCAACGACACGACGGATCTCGAAATGATCGGCGACAGCGGCGACTGGACGCTTGTCGGCTTCCATCACCTCGATGGCGACACGCTGGGTGTCCCTCAGAAGCGCGCCGCGCCACCGGCGAGGCCGGAACGGCGAGAGCGGCGTCAGCGCCATCAACGGCACGCCGAGCGGCAGGATCGGCCCGTTGGCGGAAAGGTTGTAGGCGGTCGAGCCGGCCGGAGTGGAAACCAGGATGCCGTCCGCGATCAGTTCGTCGAGCTGGACTATGCCGTCAATCTCAATGCGCAGTTTGGCTGCCTGATAGGTCTGCCGCAACAGCGATACCTCGTTGATCGCTCGCGCTGTTGTTTCGGCCCCGTTGATGTCTCGGGTGCGCATGACGAGCGGATGGATGATCGACGGCAACGCGGCTCTGAGGCGTTCCGGCAGCCCATGTTCGGAATAGTCATTCATGAGGAAGCCGACCGAGCCTCGGTTCATGCCATAGATCGGCTTCGGCGCCTTCATCGTCATATGCAGGGTTTGCAGCATCAGGCCGTCGCCGCCGAGCGCCACAATGACGTCGGCCTCATCGAACGGGCTGTTGCCATAGAGAGCCGTGAGGCTCTCGAGCGCATCGTTGGCTTCTTTTGCGCCCGAAGACAGGAAGGCGATCGATTGGGTTCGCGCCATTGGCGTCATGACCGACATGTGCATCTTCCCCGAACGCCAGTCGAACTCTCGCCCCGAACGCCAGTCGAACTTTTTGAGGAAAAATGAGCGGTCGCGCGCGTGTCCACGGGACGCAGTCTTACCCGAGCGCTCGCGCGCTTCAAAGTCGAGCGCATTTGGAAGTGGGATATGGCCCTTAAGGGACGTGGATTATGGGAGCAATTCCCTCGCGTCCGATGCGACTCGCGCGGACTTGCGCGCGCCGTCCGCGGTCGGCAATTTGATCAGGAATCGCGCACCACAATAGAAATCGTCGGCTTTGGCCGACGCAAGCGTGATCGCTCCGCCGTTTCGCGTCACGAGGTCTGCCGCGATCGCGAGCCCGAGGCCGGCGCCAACATCGCTCGTCGACTTGTGGAAAGGCTCGAAGATGCGGTCGTGTTGATCGGGTGGAAATCCAGGCCCGGTGTCGCTGATCTCGACCAACGCCAGCCCATCGGTGCGAATGGCCGCGAAGCGAATGGCTTTCGGACGTCCATCCGTCGCGCCTTTGGCCATCAGCGCCTGGGCGGCGTTCCGGCTCAGATTCTCCAGCACCCGCAGCATGTGGTCCGGGTCGGCGTAGACGCAGAAGCGCGGAGGAATGTCGATGTTGTAGTCGATTGCGACGTCGTGTTCGGCTGTCCCCGCCTCGACGACTTGGCTTACCAGCTCGCTCAGGTCGAAGCGACGGCGCGAGGGGGGAAGTTCGCGGCTTGCGCCATAGGTGAGCGTCGACTGGCAAAACTGGATCGCGCGATCGAGCGTCGCCACCAGACGCGGCGCCAGTCGTTGAGCGAGCGGGTCGGGGATGGTCGCCAGACGATCCGAGATGAGCTGGGCAGCGCTCAGGATGTTGCGCAGGTCATGATTGATGCGCGCAACCGCCATGCCGAGTTCGGCCAGTCGCTTGCCTTGCGCCAGCTCATGGGCGAGCGACCGCTGCATGACGGCGAGCGCCGCCTCTGCACGGCCGATCTCGTTGCCCCGACCGGAAGGCGCAATCACCCGCGAGGCGTCCTGCGGACTCTCGCCGAAGGCGATGATGTTGGACGTGAGGCGGCGCACCGGCTGAAGCACCATGCGCCACAGCGCAGCCCAAAGGACGCAAGTGACGACGGCCGCGATGGTCAGCGAAATCGTGAGAAAATTGTATGACACGCGCCGCAACGACTGAACCAGCGACGTCTCGTCGAAAGCGAACTCGATCGCTGGTTCGTTCGCTTGCGCCGGAGCGCTCAGCTTCACGACAGCCCCGGGCGCCGCGAATAGGGCGTGAAAGGTGGCCGCCAAGCTCTCAGCATAGGAATTGTCGTCAGCGGTGATCGACTCGACGCCCGCCAACGGTCCGCCGGCGATCACGAATTCCCGGCGTCCCGTCGGCGTCTCGACCGCCATCCACTTCACTTCGACGCTGTTGAGAATCTTTTGCGACAGATCCTGGGGCGGCGGGGTCGGTCCGGCGAGCCCGAAAGCCTCGACTGTCGTCTGAACGGCGCTGATCTTGCCGTGCAGCAGCATCTCGCGATGAGCCGTGAGCCGAGTCACATAGAACAGGCTCATCGCGAGGAGGACAAAAAATACCGTTACCGCAAGGACGCGGGCCGCCAGGCCGACGCCGTGGAACGACGGCGCCAGTCCCGGCGCGCTTGCTTGGCTTGCAACCGCGTTCGGGAGTGCGAACGCGAGCGTGTCGGCGCGGCCTTCGCTTCTAGCCGGAAGGTCTAGCATCGTGCGGTCACGCCCTCGGCCCGTTGAGTTCGTCCTCAATATGGGCATTGATTATGGCGGAAAAACTGGCGTCTGCTTGAAATCCAAGGCTTTTTGCCCGCGCCGGATCGAAATCTCGCGCCCAGCCGGCCACAATTTTGATGATCGTCTCATCTGGCTCGCGGCGAATGAGGGCGACGGTCTTTTCGCCGGCGATGGCGCGCAACGCCTCGATCTGCTCGCCGACGGTGACGCTCACGCCGGGCAAATTGAGCGAACGGCGAGCGCCAAGCAGCGAGAGATCCATTTCGGCCGCCCGCAACAGGAACGAAATCGCCGCGCGGGGCGAGGCGTGCCAGTGACGAACATCCTCGCCGACCGGCAGGATCGCTTCCTTGCCGGCCAGGGGCTCGCGGATGATGCCGGAGAAGAACCCGGAAGCCGCCTTGTTGGGCAAGCCGGGGCGAACGCAGACCGTGGGCAAGCGCAGCCCAACGCCGTCGAAGAAGCCTCGCCGCGAATAGTCAGCGAGCCAAAGCTCGCAGATCGCCTTTTGGGTTCCGTAGCTGGTCAAAGGAGCGGCGAGAAACTCGTCGCCGATCTTGTCGGGAAACGGCGCGCCATAGACGGCGATCGAGGAAGTGAAGATCAGACGCGGCTTGTAGGCGCCGCCTGACAAGGCCTGCTCGCGCCGGATCGCCTCGAATATCGCGTGGGTGCCCCCAAGGTTGATGGCGTAGCCTTTGTCGAAATCGGCCTCCGCTTCGCCCGAGACCACCGAAGCCAGCAAGAAGATGATGTCGGGCCGCGGCGCGACAAGTTTCGAGGCGACGTAGGAGGCGGCGATGTCGAAGGCGTCGAGGGTCACCGTGAAGGGCGCGTTCGCCGGCAGCTGTGGCGCGACGACATCGACGAGATGCGCGTTGGTTATTGCCTTGCCAGCGAGTTTTCCGTCGCGAACCAGGCGCGCAGTCAACTTGCGCCCGATCATGCCCGCCGCACCGATAATAAGCACCTTCATTCGAACTTTCTCCTTATCGCCGCTACGCCATTCCTGTTCGCGGGATGGCTGCAATCTAAATCGGTTTTGCGGTCCTGCATATTCCTGCCATCCTGTCAAATTGATCAAAGCATCGTCAAAGCGGTAAATAACAACGCCTTGTTTTGGCCTCACACCCGTTCCAGAGGGGTTTCGTAATGTTTGAAAAAAGAGGCGTAATGAATGCGGAATGTCATGTTTGCGTGTGCGGTAATGGTTGGATTTACGAACGTAGCGGCCGCAAGTGAGTTGGGTATAGCCTCATATTATCTCAATCCACATTTCTCTGGCCTGATTGCAGCCCACAAAACTCTTCCGTTTGGAACGCGGGTGAAGGTGGTCAATCTCGACAACGGGCGCAGCGCCATCTTGAAAATCGTCGATCGGGGACCATTCATCCGCGGCCGCATCATCGACGTCTCGCCCGCCGCGGCGAGCGTGCTCGGCTTCCGCGCGGCAGGCCTCGCGCATGTGCGGCTCGAGCGGGTCTGAATCTTCAAGCGACCGATCGGCTATCGGAAGCCGCCCCAGCGTTTCGGCGCGGATTGCGTCGAGCGTGGGGTGGGCGGTAACGCTTCCCGACCTATCGGCTCGCTGGCCGCCGCGAGCCATCCGGCAGGATGTAAATCTCGCGAAGCGCGCGGGCAATCTGTTAATCAGTTAATCCTTGCAGGGTTGCGCGAGCGCAACGCTCGGGGGAGGCTGATTGCGGATGTCGAAATTCATGCTCGCGTCGATGCTGCGGCTCTTCCCTCTGGTGGTGCTGGCGGCGTCGCTCGCCGCGATCCCGCCGGCAATGGCCGACGATGCGAGAGATTTCTTTGTTCTGTTCGACCGAACCTGCGCGAAATCCCTGACCAACCAGCAAGCCTTCATCGAGGCGGCGAAGGCCGCCGGCGCGACCTTCAAATTCGCTCTGTCGGGGCAATCGGAAGCGCACATGGCGCACGCCTGGGGCGACACGAGCTATTGGGTCGTGGACGAGCGGCCGCGCGGGCTCACATTGTCGATGACCGCGATCGGCTCGGACGCCAAGCACAGCATAAGCTGCATCGTCCACGCGCCGCCGCGCTCAAGCCTCACGCTCGACGGCGCGATCGCCCATATCCGTGCCGTGATGGGACTAGGCCAACCGGCGGACAGGCATGAGGCGGGTCCGGCTCGCCCGAGCGGGGCAAGCTGGGTCGTCGGACCCGCCCCGGACCAGCAGCGCATCGGCGTGGACATCGCCAGCGCGGATAGCGACGTGGCGAGTTCGATCGCCGTGATCACCCCCCAATATGCACAAACTCAGTCTCCAGCCGCGTCGGCGCTCAAGGCGGCGGTCGCGCAACTGAAGCTGACGCTGCCGCGCAATTTGAACGACAGCGTCACCGCGACCGACGTGCGCGCCGAGGACATGACGATCGTCTATGTCCTCGATATAAGGCCGGGTCATGAGATCCCGGACATGAAGGTCGTCCAGGACGCGATGACCGGCAAACTCTGCGCGAGCAACATGCGCGCGACGATCGCAGCCGGCGCCTCCGTCACTTATGAATATTGGACGCCTGGCCCCGCCCGGAAACTGCGGGGAAAATTCAATATTGCGACTTGCCCGTAGGCCCACCTCTGACGCGGCTCGGCTTTATTTCACGAACACGTAGCTCGCGGTATACGGCTCCGAATGCAGTTCGCCTTCGCTGTCGCAAGCGCCTTCGAAGACGCCCCCCTTCGTGTCGATCCGCAAGACCAATGTCGCGCCTGCGACGAGACCGGATGTCGGGGGTTGTTTGACCGAGAGTTTCAACCAGGGAATGTCCTTCGCGGTCGTGCCTGGCGCCTTGCTCACCACTTCCCCCATAATGCGCGACCCATCCGCGAATTCCCACGTTGGGCCGACAAAATGATGTCCCACTGTTTTTCCCTCTTCCAGCAAGGTTGCGACAGGTTCGCGGAAGGTCCAGTTCAAGGCGCCCGCAGCATTTTTTGTGCATACGTAAATTTGCGCCCCCGCTCCCTTTAGCTGCGCCACGGGGACGCCGGCTTTGATGGCGATTGACGCCGGGAGATTCTCAACGCCCTCGGCTTGAGCGGCGGTGGCGAGCGACGCTATCAAAATGAGAGCAAGCACAAATCTGGTCATGTATGATTCCCTGATGGCGTCGGCTCTAATTCCCGCCCTCGAGCAGACGGCGCGCGATCACTTGCGCCTGTATCTCCGCGGCGCCCTCGAAAATATTGAGAATGCGCGCATCGCAGAGGACGCGCGAGATCGGATATTCGAGCGCGAAACCGTTGCCGCCATGGATCTGCAGCGAATTGTCCGCGGCCGCCCAGGCAACGCGGGCCGCGAGCAGCTTCGCCACGCCCGCCTCGAGGTCGCAGCGGCGGCCTTCGTCCTTGGCGCGGCCGGCGAAATAGGTGATCTGGCGGGCGATGTGGATCTCGACCGCCATCATCACGAGCTTGTCGGCGACGCGGGGAAAATGAATCAGCGTCTTGCCGAACTGCACCCGCTCCTTGGCATAGCGGAGGCCGAGCTCGAAAGCGCATTGGGCGACGCCCACGGCGCGCGCGGCCGTCTGGATGCGCGCCGATTCGAAGGTTTCCATCAATTGCTTGAAGCCCTGGCCCTCGACGCCGCCTAGCAGCGCGTCGGCGGGTACGCGGAACCCGTCAAAGGCGATCTCGTATTCCTTCATGCCCCGGTAGCCGAGCACTTCGATTTCGCCGCCCGACATGCCCTTGGCTGGGAACGGATCGGAATCATTGCCGCGTGGCTTCTCCGCCAGAAACATGGACAGGCCTCTATAGCCGCGCTCGTCGGGGTTGGTTCGGACCAGCAATGTCATGAGGTCGGCGCGGACGGGATGGGTGATCCAGGTTTTCGCCCCGCTGACGACATAGTCATCGCCGTCCCGGGTCGCGCGGGTGCGAAGACTCGCGAGGTCGGAGCCGGTGTTGGGCTCGGTGAAGACGGCGGTCGGCAGGATCTCGCCGCTCGCAAGCTTGGGCAGATACTTTTGTTTCTGCGCGTCGGTGCCGCCGACTAGGATGAGTTCGGCGGCGATCTCGGACCGGGTGCCGAGCGAGCCGACGCCGATGTAGCCGCGCGACAGTTCCTCCGACACGACGCACATCGCGACCTTGCCAAGCCCCATGCCGCCATAGGCCTCGGGGATGGTGAGGCCGAAGACGCCCATGGCGCTTAGGCCCGCGATGATTTCGAGCGGGATATAGGCGTTGGCGCGATGCCAGCTTTGGGCGTTGGGCACGACCTCGGCGTCGGCAAAGCGGCGCATCTCGCCGCGGATCGCTTCGAAGGTCTCGTCGAGGCCGGGGTCGCCGACCGGGCCTCCCTGCGCTTCCGCGATCAAAGCGGCGAGGGCGGCGCGGTTTTCGCGCGTGTTGCCGGAGGCGATCAGCCCCTCGACCGCCTCGTTACGAAACTGCGCGATCTGATCAGACCCGAGGCCGAAATCGGCGGGGCGCACAATTTCGCTCTGATTTATCGGGATGGCGTTAAAGATCTGATCGAGATATTCCCCAAGCCCGATGCGGGTCAGCAGCTGTTCCGTCTCGCCGAATTGGCCGTCTTCCTGCATACGGCTGGCGTAGGCTGCCATTTCCTTGACGGCTTCGACATAGGTCGCAAGCCAGGCCAGCCCGTGGACGGCATGCTGTTCAGTTTCGATCTTGCCCGCGCTCAGCTTGCCGTTATCGCTCACCCGGCCACGCATCGCGTCGAGCGCGCGATCCATGAGGCGCTCGGCGGCGAAGTGGGCCTCACGGGCAAGGTCGTCGAGGGTCAACAGGCGTGGCTCCTTCAATGGGCGCCGTTGCTGCGCCGCAGCATGCGTCGCCATTTCCGCCGTTGCAATGCCTCTCCGTGCGCCAGGGCATGTGAATTCGGCCTCGCCCGGGTGGCGCTCGCCGCCGCATCGGGCCAAAATGGCCGCTGATGCTGGGAGGGTCGAGCGGGGGTGAGCGCACGCGTGAAAATCATCTGGCAGGCGGCGGAGAAATTCGCCGCCGATGACGGCTGGGCGATCGCCAGCTACATAGGGCTGACCCTTCTGACCTCGTTGTTCCCTTTTCTCATTTTCGTGGCGGCCGTTGCCGGATTTTTCGGCTCCAGCGATCTCGCGCATGAAGCGGCGAAGCTCGTGTTCGCCGAATGGCCCGAGGTGGTGGCCCGTCCGATCTCACAAGAAGTGGAGCGAGTTCTGACGACTCCCCGCAGCGGCGGACTACTGACTTTTGGCGCCGTCTTCTCGTTCTATTTCGCTTCGAGCGCCATCGAGGCGCTTCGGGTCGGACTCAATCGCGCCTATGGCCTGATCGAACCGAGACCGTGGTGGATGCTCAGGCTTCAGTCCTTAGGGCTGGTGCTGATCGGGTCGATCGCACTATTGGCGCTCGCCTTCCTCGTCGTGCTCGGGCCGCTGATTGTGGACACGCTCGGGGCCTTTTTCCCCTCGGTGGAGCAGGCGCATAGCCTGCTCACGTTCCTCCGCATTGGGATCGCGGGTTTGATGCTGGCGAGCTCGCTCATTCTCGCGCACATCATCCTGCCCGCCCACCGGGTGGGGTTTCGCGATATCCTGCCGGGCGTCGCTCTGACCTTTGTCGCCAGCATCGCCTTCGGCGAGCTTTTCGGCGCCTATTTGAGCGAGTATTTGCGCAACTACATTTCGACCTATGCCGGCCTCGCTTCGGTGATGATCGCGCTTGTCTATCTCTATTGGGTGGCGCTGCTTTTCGTGTTCGGCGGCGAACTCAACGCGTCGATCATCAGAGCGCGCCAGGCACGGCAGTCTGGCTGACGCGCCGGGCGAGCGTTGCGGCGCTCCGGGAATTGGGCGCACGAGGTTCTCATAGCCCCCTCGCCTTGAAGTACTTCAACAGGCTCCAGACCGCGGCTTGCTGTTGGTCGTCCATCTCATTGGGGTCGAGGTGCGTGAGGAGCATTTCTGACGGCTTCTTGCCCTCGATGAGGGGCAGGGGCGTCTGAGGCGTCTGAGGCGCCACCGCTTCGAACTCCCTTATCGGTGAATGCGCAAACGCGGGCTTCACGGGTTTCCTGCGCGGCGTCAGAGACCGCGGCTTCCGGCCCTTGAGAACGCGGCCGCTTATTTTCACGCCCGCATCATTCACGGCGTAGAGAAAGAAGGTCACGCATTTCTGGACGACCGCGTCCGCCGCCGGGAAAGCCCGTCTGAACGCCTCGTTGAAATGCGAAGGCGTGGCGGTTTCCAGATCGATTGCGAACATGGGCGCATATTCATGTCCGAGCAGCTCCAAAAGCTTCTCAGACCAATTCGGGGTCCCATGCGCTTTCACCAGCCCCTTGAGGCCCTCGGTCGGGCGGCCATCGTCTTCGATGAGGCCGAGGAACCGAAGCGCGTGCATGAGCTGCGTGCCGACGATTCCTGAAAAGCGCGTTAGCACGCTGCGGTCGATGCGCGACGGAACGCCGTGCTCGTGCAGATCCTCGATGAAGGTCTTGAACGTTCGGTACGACGTATACGGCGGCGTTCCCGACGACCTCGTCCGCTCGAGCATCACGATCTCCCGCCAATACGGAACGTCATCCCCGTATTCCGCACCACGCGGCCACTATACCGTATTTTGGTCCAGAGTCGGACAATTCCAAATAGGCGATTGCGGGTTGATTTGTTTTTTTAAGATGCTGAAGAAATTGGAAATTCTTCCAAAATTGATGGGCCTCGGGGCTGCAACGTCTCCTCGTCCGCAGGGGGCAAGAATATCCACTCTTAGACCATTCCGCGCGGTGGAACGCCGCAGCGACAGCGATTGGAGCCGTGCAATGCTGTGGACCGCCGAGGCAGTTGAGGAGCTGAAGAGGCTTGCGCATCAAGGAAAGAGCGCAAGCCGTATCTCGGTGGCGCTAGGGGTTGGATCCCGAAACGCTGTCATCGGCAAGGCGAGCCGGATCGGAATCAAACTGAACGGCGGCGGGGGCGCATCCGTGCGCGATAAGGGAGCACCCCGCTCGGCTCGACCCAAATGGGCCGCAGCGCAGCCCACTCGGCCCCATGCCGATGCGCAAGGCTCCGGCGCTGCCTCCGCTCATGATCCCAAGGTCTCAAAGGGGGACGGGCCAGGAAAGGGCTTCGGCGTCGCCGAGATCGGAGAGATGCGACGGCTGCGGTTGGAGGACATTCGTGAATCCGCCTGCCGGTGGCCGCTGGGCGATCCGAGGAGCGGAGATTTCGCCTATTGCGGGCTCACGCCATTCGAGGGCCAGTCCTATTGTGCCGGTCATTGCCGAATGGCTTATCGGTCGTCGCAGCCGCGACCGATTGCGCGAGAGCGGCGCGCCATCGGGAGTTCGTGGCGGCTGTCGTGAGATGCGCGAGACTTACGCGCCGTCCTGACGCTCCGCCCTCCCAAACACACAGATTAGGCCCGGAGTGTCCGCGCCCGCTTCGCGCCGCGTCGACGCGGGCCGACTGAGGAGCGGCCGCAAGCCGGCCTCGCGCGCGATCGCCTCGACATAAGGTCGGCTGTGAGCAAACCGCATCGTCGGCTCAAGTTTGAAGCCGTCGCCCTCGCAAGTTTCGACCGAGAAGGCGAACAGGCCGTCCGGAGCTAGCGCCGTCGCGACGGCGGCGAATAGTGGCGCGAGGTCGCCGATATAAACGAGCGCGTCCGCGGCGACGATGAGATCGAAGGCTCCGCGCGGTCCGGAATTTAGCATCGCCACGGCATCGCCGACCTTGAGCTCGTCATAGGCGCCGCGTTGGCGCGCCTTGGCGATCATGCCGGGCGCAAGGTCGATTCCGGTCAGATGGTCGACGCGATCGCGCAGCGCCCCGCCCATGAGGCCAGTGCCGCAGCCGAAGTCGAGGGCCGAGGTGAAGCGCCTGTCCGGCGCGGTTGCGCTCAGGGCCTCGGCAATGAGGGCGGGGGCGCGATAGCCGAGATTCTTGGTCAGATGGACGTCGAAGCGCGGGGCATAGTCGTTGAATAGCCGCGCGACATAGGCCGGCGGCATCGTATCCGGAACGTCTCCTCGCCCAATGAGCGCGAGGCGCGCTGCCGCTCCTTGCGCGTCGGCGCCATCGGCTGCGAGCGATCCGCGAAAGGCTCGAGCGGCGGCGTCGAGGTCGCCGAGCTTTTCCCGTGCCTCGGCGAGGGCGAACCAGGCGGCCGCCCATTGCGGCGCCTGCTCGACCGTCTGCTCGTACAGATCCGCGGCCGCGCTCCAGTCGCCGTCTTTCGCCGCGGCTCGGGCGTAGGCGAAACGGCGCTCGGCGATGAGATCGCTGGAAACGAGGGGATCCTGCGCCACGCTAGCGGACGTCAGCGAGCGCGGCCTTGAGGCGCGGTAGCTTGAGGTTCACGCCGTTCGTGTCGGCGAGTTCGATCAAGCCGCCGAAGCGGCGCCGCTTCTTGGCCTCGTGGTTGGTGAAGATTTCGGAGAGGCGGTGATCGAGAAACGGATTGGAGAATCGCTCGATCACGGTCTTGAGGTACGCCTGGGCCTTGTCTCCCATGCCGATCGCCGCAAACACCGGAAGCACTTCTCCCTCGTAAAGCGCGTCAAGTTTGGTGCGCATCGCTTTGTTCGCAACCGCCTCGCGGACCGTAAGCCCAGGCGCGCGTTTGTCGTGCGCCCAAAGCTCGGCGAGGTAAGTGTGGCCGAGATTGAGAATGAACAGTTTCAGCCGCTCATAGGGCTTGAGATCAGCGGCGACCACGATGGCCGGATGCCGGCAAGGCAGCTCGAGGCCCGGCTGGTCCTCGATCGCCCAGAGCGCATAAGGCTCGGCGACCGCGCCCAAAGGCTCGAGCGGCTCGGAGACGATGCGGTCGACGAGCGAATTGACCCAGATGCACTCTTCCCCGACCCAATGGCGCGCTGTCTCCGCCGCCTGCCAGCTTTCGAGCATTTCGAGCACCACGCCGCGCAGGACCTGGCCGTTGCCAGGCGTGAGCTCGCACGGGAAGAGCGTGATCGGGTCGGAGCCGGCTCGGTGGCGCGCAAGCAGGAGTTTTGCGAGCTTGGCCGGAAACGATCGCGGCGGCCCGGCGTCGGGCCGGTCAGCCGGATCGGTTTCGTAGCCGCGGTCGGCGGTGTTCGATAGGGCGCAGCGCGCGGCGATGAACAGACGCTCGAGCTCGCCCCATTGCGTCACAGCGTCGATGCCGGCGCCGACGCTCCTGACCTCCACGATCTCGTCGACGACCGCCCCGCCGCTGAGCCCTTTGACCAGAACCGGATAGGGCTGGCCCGCAGCAAACGCGGCGACGCGCCGCCGGCTTTCGGGGCTCCCCGTGGTTCCCGCGACGGCAATGCGCCCCATCGCTTCGCCGCGAGGGAGCGCCTCGCTGACGAACAGGTCGACATGCGCCTGCAGGAAGCGGCTGGCGCCGAACTGGAGGATCGGGAACTCGGTCAAATTTCTCTCCGCGCGGCCCGCTTTTGGCTGCGGCGGGGGCGCTTGTCCATTCCGACGAACGCGATGGGTTGATTTTTTTGGCTATCTCTGATTGAAGGGCCCCCATGCGAACGGGATCGACGACCCTGCACCTTAGACGCCCGGCGCGCTAGACGCGTCGGGACATCGTTTCGCATCCGCCTTTTCGTTTCGAAGAGGCAAAGGTCGGCCAGCTGTTTTCAGTTTAAGCGCCGCCACAAGTCTTCCCAGGGTTCGTCATGACACAGATGCCTATTCAAAAGTACCGCGCCTACGCGCCCATTATCCTGCCTGACCGGCAATGGCCTTCGAACATTATAGACAAGGCGCCGATCTGGTGCTCGGTCGACCTGCGCGACGGCAATCAGGCGCTGATCGAGCCGATGGGCGTCGAGCGCAAGAACCGCATGTTCAAGCTCCTTGTCGACATAGGGTTCAAGGAGATCGAGGTCGCCTTTCCGTCCGCCTCCCAGACCGATTTCGACTTCGTGCGCTCGATCATCGAGTTGGGCGCGATTCCGGACGACGTCGCCATCCAGGTGCTGACCCAGTGCCGGCCGGAATTGATCGAACGCACGTTCGAGGCGGTGAAAGGCGCGAAGAAGGTCATCGTGCATTTCTACAATTCGACCTCGACCTTGCAGCGTGATGTCGTGTTCAGGACCGACCGCAAGGGCGTGACCGAGATTGCGGTCAATGCGGCCAAGCAGGTCAAGGCGCTCGCCGCAGCCGCCTCAGGCACGGATTTTCAGTTCGAATATTCGCCGGAGAGCTTTACCGGCACCGAGCTCGATTTCGCGCTCGACATCTGCGAAGCGGTCAAGGACGTCATCAAGCCGACGCCGGCGAAGCGGCTCATTCTCAACCTGCCGGCGACGGTCGAGATGGCGACGCCGAACACTTATGCCGACCAGTTCGAATGGTTCGGGCGGCGCATTTCCGACCGCTCGAGCGTGATCCTGTCGGTGCATCCCCATAACGACCGCGGCACCGCGGTCGCCGCGGCCGAGCTTGCGCTCATGGCGGGGGCTGAGCGCGTCGAGGGCACGTTGTTCGGCAATGGCGAGCGCACCGGCAACGTCGACATCGTCACCATGGCCTTGAACCTGTTCACGCAAGGGGTCGATCCGGACCTCGACATCAGCGACGTCAACGGGATCCGGGACGTCGCCGAGCATTGCACGCAATTGCCGGTGCACCAGCGTCATCCTTATGCGGGCGAACTCGTCTACACCGCGTTTTCCGGCTCGCATCAGGACGCGATCAAGAAGGGGTTCGATGCGCAGGAGAAGCGCAACGATCCTGTGTTTCAAGTCCCTTATCTGCCAATCGATCCCAAGGACGTCGGCCGCGACTACGAGGCGGTGATCCGCATCAACAGTCAGTCGGGCAAGGGCGGCATGGCCTATATCCTGCGCGCCGACCACGGCCTCGACCTGCCGCGGACGTTGCAGGTGGAATTCTCCAAAATCGCGCAGGAGCGGATGGATGCCGACGGCAAGGAGCTGACCTCGCCGGAATTATGGGCTTTGTTCCGCCAGGCCTATCTGCTCGACGATCCGCCGTTGACGCTCGTCAAGCAGCAGACCGTTCCGACCAGCCCGGATAATCGCGAGCTTGTCGCCACGCTGCGCAAGGCCGGCGGCTCAACAATGACGATCGACGGCGAGGGCAACGGGCCGATCGACGCTTTCGTCGACGCCTTGAAGAAGGCGTTCAAAGTCGAGTTCTCGTTCATCGACTATCACGAGCACGCGGTTGGGCGCGGCGCGAACGCGACCGCGGCGAGCTATGTCGAGATCCAGGATTCCGAAGGCCGGCCCATGCATGGGGTGGGCATGGACCCGAACATCGTGATGGCCTCGCTCAAGGCCAGTCTCAGCGCCGTGCTGCGGCTGATGCGGCGGGAGGGCAGGGCGCTTTAGCGGAGCGCCGAGGGCGCGCGGAGCACTCAGCAGCATTTTTACCGGCGCCCCTCATGTTTTCAGCGGGTTAGGACCCGTTTTAGTTCCGCACTTTCGCTTGGCGGTTAGAACGGGTCGTTCGCGCCAGCTAATCAACATTTGAAATGCGTATAATGATGGCCTCGCTCAAGGCCACGCTCCGCCGCTATCTTGAGGATGAGGCTCGTCGCGTTCCTCCCCCGCGAATTGGGACGCCCGCGCATGTCGAGCCGGATCTCCGAGGACCGGCTCAAGTCCGACCAGGACTCCGTTCGCCACGCTGCCGCGGACGTCGCCTATCGTCGTCTCGCCATCGACAACGTCTGTTTCGTCGGCGGCTCGTCGGCTTCACGCCGATCGGCTGTGCGTGGAAAGCAGCCCGCGCAACCCGGCGCTCACGCCGGACGCCGGGTTCGCGACCAGAAGCGCAGACGCGGCCGGCTCATCCAGGCGTTGAGGCGATCGAGGTAGAGATAGACGACCGGCGTCGTGTAGAGCGTCAGCCACTGGGAGACGATGAGGCCGCCGACGATCGCAATTCCCATCGGCCTGCGCAGCTCCGCCCCTGCGCCGGTTTCGACGGCGAGCGGAAGCGCCACGATCAAGGCGCAGACGGTCGTCATCATGATCGGGCGGAAACGTTGCAGGCAGGCGTTGTGAACCGCGTCGACCGGGCTCATCTTTTCCTCCCGCTCGGCGGCGAGGGCGAAGTCGATCATCATGATCGCGTTCTTCTTCACGATGCCGATCAGAAGGAGGATGCCGATGAGCGCGATCAGGGTGAGATCATAGCGGGTCGCGAGCAGGATCATGAGCGCGCCCACGCCGGCTGCTGGCAGGGCGGAGAGAATGGTGATCGGGTGGATGAAGCT
>CAWCSA010000006.1:0-74122 GCA_963798015.1 uncultured Alphaproteobacteria bacterium | reverse complement strand
GTCTCGTCTGATTCAAGGCGGCATGGAGGATTGGGCCATGCCGTCGGCGGTGAGAGCTGCCAGAGGACTGCTCGGTCGAGGAAATTCGGGGTTTGGCCCGGCGGTCGAAGACCGTCAACCAGAGCCGTCGGCTTCTGTCACTGGCTGCGGTTCGGGATGGAATGGATCGCGGGTCGGCGGCGAAGATCGGCGGCATGGATCGCCAGACGCTGCGCGATTGGGTCCATCGCTTCAACGCGTAGGGGCCGGAGGGCCTGATCGACAACTGGACGGATGACCCAAAACCACGCCTGTCGGAAGAGCAGATGGCGGCGTTTTCGCAGATCGTGGAAGCCGGCCCGGATCGGGCGAAAGTAGGATTCGATGCACTGGCGGCGGGTCGATCTCAAGCGGGTCATCGCCGAGCGGTTCGGCGTCGACTTCATCCCCGCTATGTCGGGAAACTCCTGCACAAGATCGGCTTCTCGCACATAAGCGCAAGGCCGCGTCATCCGGCGCAGGACGAGCGGATCGTCGAGGCTTTCAAAAAAACTTTCCGCGCGCGCTGACGGCTCATCTCGAAGGCCTGCCCGAGGCGACGCCGGTCGAAATCTGGTTCCAGGATGAGGCCCGAATTCGGCCAGAAGAACGGCCTTGTCCGCCAATGGGCGAGGCGCGGAACGCGACCGCGACAGCCCGCCGATCAGCGCTACGCCAACGCCTATCTGTTCGGCGCGATCTGCCCGGCGCGGGGCGTCGGAGCCGCCTTGGCGTTGCCCTACGCCGACACCGAGATGATGCAGCTTCACCTCGACGAAATCGCGCGCAACATCGCTCCGGGCGCCCACGCCGCGCTGCTGCTGGACCGGGCCGGATGGCACATCACGGGCAGGCTCGACATGCCCGAAAACATCACGCCGATCTTCCTGCCTTCCCGCGCTCCGGAACTGAACCCGGTCGAGAACGTCTGGCAGTATGTGCGCCAGAACTGGCTCTCCAACACCGTCTTCGAAAACTACGACGCCATCGTCGACGCCGCCTGCAACGCATGGCGCAATCTCATCACCGATCCCGAACGCGTCACATCCATCGGAATGCCAGACTGGGCCCACATCGGTCGGTCGTTATGACCTTTGGTATAAGCTGATGCTGACGTGCGCCGCCCGGCCCATTGCGGCGCCGGTCCAGTGCCTGTTGTCACCTGGCGGTGCGGCAAACCGACGAACCGCTCGGCGACGGAGGGGTCGAGCTTGGGGATGCGCGATGGCCGCGTCTTGTCGTGCAGAAGCCCCTCCACGCCTTCGGCTGCGAAGCGCTCCTGCCAGCGCTAGACGCAGGCTCTTATACCAAAGGCCCCGCCGGCTGACTTACGGGGGGGATTCCCGAATCGGGTCTGGTCTGATTCAAGGCGGCATGGAGGATTGGGCCATGCCGTCAGCGGTGAGGTTGCGAGAGGACTACTCGGTCGAGGAGATTTGGGGTTTGGCCCGGCGGTCGAAGACCGTCAACCAGAGCCGTCGGCTTCTGTCACTGGCTGCGGTTCGGGATGGAATGGATCGCGGGTCGGCGGCGAAGATCGGCGGCATGGATCGCCAGACGCTGCGCGATTGGGTCCATCGCTTCAACGCGTCGGGGCCGGAGGGCCTGATCGACAACTGGACGGATGGCCCCAAGCCGCGCCTGTCGGAAGAGCAGATGGCGGCGTTTTCGCAGATCGTGGAAGCCGGCCCGGATCGGGCAAAAGACGGGGTCGTGCGCTGGCGGCGGGTCGATCTCAAGCGGGTCATCGCCGAGCGGTTCGGCGTCGACTTTCATCCCCGCTATGTCGGGAAACTCCTGCACAAGATCGGCTTCTCGCACATAAGCGCAAGGCCGCGTCATCCGGCGCAGGACGAGCGGATCGTCGAGGCTTTCAAAAAAACTTTCCGCGCGCGCTGACGGCTCATCTCGAAGGCCTGCCCGAGGCGACGCCGGTCGAAATCTGGTTCCAGGATGAGGCCCGAATTGGCCAGAAGAACGGCCTTGTCCGCCAATGGGCGAGGCGCGGAACGCGACCGCGACAGCCCGCCGATCAGCGCTACGCCAACGCCTATCTGTTCGGCGCGATCTGCCCGGCGCGGGGCGTCGGAGCCGCCTTGGCGTTGCCCTACGCCGACACCGAGATGATGCAGCTTCACCTCGACGAAATCGCGCGCAACATCGCTCCGGGCGCCCACGCCGCGCTGCTGCTGGACCGGGCCGGATGGCACATCACGGGCAGGCTCGACATGCCCGAAAACATCACGCCGATCTTCCTGCCTTCCCGCGCTCCGGAACTGAACCCGGTCGAGAACGTCTGGCAGTATGTGCGCCAGAACTGGCTCTCCAACACCGTCTTCGAAAACTACGACGCCATCGTCGACGCCGCCTGCAACGCATGGCGCAATCTCATCACCGATCCCGAACGCGTCACATCCATCGGAATGCCAGACTGGGCCCACATCGGTCGGTCGTTATGACCTTTGGTATAAGGGCTTTATGCCGCCGATTTGGCCCCTCGCGTTTGCCGATAGCCGACAACTCCGAGTCCAGCGAAGCCTAACAGCATCATCACCCAGGTAGAGGGTTCAGGGACAGGGGCGGGGGCGTTGGAAAGAAGAGGCTGTATCCCACCGCTTGTCCAAGGTTATTGATGCTATGAGCATCTGTTTGTTGGGCGCCGGGCAGGCCTCCCAGCGCGATGATATTGCCGCCGCTCCACTCGGTGGCTTCAAAGAAGAAACCCTTCCCCCGGAACTTTGTCCCACCACATGTCCTTCGTCGTTAATGCCCTCGGCATCACTCTCATGCGCACCAGTCAGGTCGCCAAGGCCGCCTAGGTCGGAGCTCGACATGCCCTTTCCTTTCAGGCTTGAAGATCGCAATAATGGGGCTGGCGAAGAACAACCTGTGCTCAAGCGGGTTTGGGATACACTAAATTGTTGCTGGAGTGCTGGGTTGACCATTCCCGCCGTTGAAGCGTTTGCCCGATCACAATTGCCGCTGGCGGTTGACGTTGGTAATCGTATCGGACTTGGCGCACGCTTATAACGCATCTTTCACCTTGATTTTGCAGCAGTATTGCAAAAATACGACGGCGGCCTGGTGCTAGCCAACGCGACATGGCTGTTCATTACGACTGTATGTCGAGTGGATTTAAGGTTCTGTCTTCCATCGACATAAACCGCCTAATCTGGGCGTTTAACGCTGCCCAACACATCTTGTTGCTTCTTCCGAATTACCCGTGTCGTGGCGAGTAATCGCGGCTTCGGAATATGTATTCCGCACCAATTTATCGCTTAGTTGCTGTGGCGATCGTTGACGAGCGCGCTCGTAGTTCAGAACAATCACGACCGCCAGCAGAGAAAACATCAGCATATGATTTTCTTTCTGTGACAGAACGAGTCTGTTCATGCTGAATCCGATAAAGCTACAAGCCAATGCGCCGGCCAACGCGCCGGACTCCGACATGTCTGAGTAATAATTCCGTAGTCCGTACCAAACCGGAAGAAGGAGCAACCCGACGAAAAAAACAAGTCCGGGGACCCCCGTCTCGAGGACGAGCGACAGGATGTAGCTGTCGATTGTATAATCTTCGATAATATCACCACCCATTCCAAAACCATGCCCGGTGATCGGATTTGACTTGATGTACTGCGTTCCCACAGCCCACTGCTGGTACCGCGCATCCGTGCTACTTGCCTGAGCGGCGCCTCCCAGCACCGTATCATGCACGGTGTGGGAGAGCGTGATCGCTCCAATGACACAGCCGATGCCGATAATGCTGAGCAGAGCAGCGATTGCTGGGACCAGACTTCCCTTACTGCTCACCGCCTTGCGTATTGAATAGAAAGTGACGAACACGGCAACGGATGTGATGACGCCGACGAACCCGCCTCGCGATCCCGAGACGAAAATTCCAACGATTCCGCCAAAGGCAACGGCCGCGCCGAGTATAGAGAACGGCAGCCACTACGTGCGCGACGCCGCTTTCGCCGAAGACGCTTCGCGCATCCGAAAGAACCCCGACATCGTCGCGCGCTTGCGATCGTTCGCTTACAACCTGATCCGGGCAGAAGGGGGCTCCAACATCCGCAACGCACGTTGGCGTGCCGCCCTCGATATCAATCTAATCCTCGAAATGCCCCACTTACATTGAGAACTGAACAGCCCTGCCGCGCCGAGGACTCTCAAAAAGCGCCTTTCGGTGCAGAAGGAAAAATAACCCGATTGGGATGACGATGATTTCAAATTCCCCGAAAGAGAGCGGAACGACAAAGGTCGACGACGCTCTGAATAGGCCGTTTCTAAAATCTTGAGCATTTGGCAGGAGATTTGCGAGTGTGGGGTTATTCGCGATCATTGTCGCCAACATACCCTTTGGAAAGATATCGATGAAGAATTGGTGCTTGAGAAAAAACTCAACCACCCCTGCTCCAGTATTGAATATCGCGCAGAGGCAGATAATCTTCAATAGAAAAATGACGTCATTCTTATCCCTAGCTATATAGATCATCGCAAAGAACGGCACATACCACGATAGGATTGCTTCCACGAGAGCTGAGAATGATTCCGAAGGACCGACCGAGGTGAGAATTGATAGCGCCGCTGCAGCAAGGAAGCCGGCCGCGCATATGAAAATGAGCAACGAGGCGCGAAGGCGTTCCATGATTTGTTGTCGGACTTCGGACGACGCTGCAACCGCGACCAGGAACGGCAAGATGAGAGCAAATGTGGCGACGCGTCGGACCGAAATCCAAGGCAAACCAGAGAACTGGACTGTATAATAAAAGGGAATGATAAGATCGGCGACCATCATGACGAAGAACGCCCCGCGAATGAATCGCGGCGACACGAGGGGCAGATCTGGCATCACCCAGAGCAGCATCAGTCCAGCGGCCGCGACAATCGCAAACGCGCCCATAGGGGGCAGGATGACCGCGGACAGGCCGAGAACGACGCCCAACGCGATGGATGCGACCGCCCAGGCGACGATCGGCGCAAGGTGACGAAGAACGTTGGGGATGGCCCGGCCAGCGAGTTTCGTCTCCGCCATCGCGACCGAAGCGATCTGCGAAAAGGCGAAGCGGTTCCGGATGCGAGTTGTCATTTCTATTGACTCCTGAACGCTCAAGAGGCTGCGATCGTCGCCACATTGTCCGATATACGGTCTAAATTCTCATCCGCGCCAATCGCGGCTGCTTCGTCGGCCGGCGACGATACCAGACTTTTGGGCCAGTTCGCGCCCCGCAGGATTGACTATTTGTAACAGCAAAGTATGCGGCCTATCCGGCGATTTTGTTTCCGGCGTTCCCGTCCTCGCCCGAATTCTTTCGGGACCGGATCGCACCGTGTCGGAACGTCAAAGCTTCAGCCTTCGCCCCAGAACCGGAACGTACTGAAAACATGAACGTCGCGGTCGCGTCAACCGCGAGAGCGACCTGGCCCGTCGTTGTGGCCACGGGTTCCCGCGGCGCCTCGTCTCAGCTCTCGGCATGCGCGTTGCCGGTTTGGACCAATCCCGTCGCCGGTCGCCGGCCGAGAGGAGCGCGGCCATTGTGCCGATCTCCGATCCCGACAACGCCGCCTTCGCGCTCGCAAATCGCTTCCTATCGAAGTGGTTACTTTAAGTTATGCGGCCGCGTGAGAGCGCCTATATGGCAAGGTGCCGACCTCTCCCGCATATCCGCCTTGTAAATCTTCGAAGCGTTGTTCGCAAACTGCGGCTCCACATTTTTGGCCGGCTTGCACGGTTGGTTTCGCTCGACAATTTTGGTTGGGCAGGCGAAGCTGGCCATCTGGAAACGGCTGCGTAAGGGTCCGCGCGCATGAGTACCTGTGATGTCATTCTGGCTGTTCGGAACGGCGAGCATTACCTTCCGGCGATGCTGGATTCCTTATCGAGCCAGAGCACTCGTGACTTCAACATTCTCGTGCGCGACGATGGCTCGAGCGACGGGACCCTTGAGATCCTTGAGACGTACAAACCGAAGTTCGAGGGCCGCCTCAGCGTCATTGCGGGCGAGCCTTCCGGCTCCTTCATGGCAAATTTCGGCATACTCATGCGGGAGACCGAAGCCGATTATGTGCTCTTCGCCGATCACGACGACGTCTGGAAGCCGGAAAAGGTAGAACTGACGTTGCGATCTTTGAAGGACGCTGAAGCGAAGTATGGCAGGTCGACGCCAATTTACTTCGCGACGGACTTCGCAGTTGTTAATAAGGACCTTGAATTGATTAGCCCCAGTTATTGGAAATGGAAACGTCTCAAGCCAAGCATGATGGGCAACCTAAGCCAAAGTCTTATATGCGTGTCGATTTAAGGTATGGCGTCCGGAATAAATCGGGCACTTCTAGATCTGGCGAATCCTGTCTCAGAGAAGGCCATCAGTCACGACTGGTGGACGCAGCTCATTGCAGCGGCGATGGGCAAAGTCATTTGCAATCCCACAGTGACCGCGCTGTATCGAGTCCACGGCGGAAATTCCTCCATTCCGAAAGGAGTTGGCCTTGTTTCGTATTTAAAACTGGGATTGGACGCCAGCTTCCTGCGTCGTGGGCTTGGAAGGCGGGTCGAGCAGGCCAACGCCCTTGCCGATGCATTGACCGGAAGGATGCCGCCCGACAAGCTGAAAATCATTCGGAAGTTTAGTAGATTACAGTCTCAAGGATTTGTTCGGCGCCGGTTGACGCTCGTTGGCGGCAACTACCTCTACCATGATCTGGTCCGCAATGTCGCCACGTTCACGTTGATGTGAGGATTTCGGTTCTTGGGCGTGACTATTACGGCGCGCTGCGCTCTCAGCACGAATCAGCGACTAGACTAGTCCAAGGAATTGTTGATCGTTACCTCTCTGGGCGTTCCGCCGACCCAGTTACGTGCTGAACTGAGCGTTCAGCCGCGCGAGAAATTCGGAGAGATCGTCTGTCACGAAATCCGCGACGTCGGCCGCATCCGAAATCGCTTGGTCATGCGCTTCGCGGCGATCCAGGCGTCCAGCCTTCATCGTAACGAGAGTTGTTGTCATTCCTTTTGCCTTAGGAACCACGAGGTTCCTGGTCACGTCCTCAAACATCGCGGCCGCTCGCGGATCGACCCCGTATCGGTTGAAAAAGACATCGTAAGCGCCCTCGGCCGGTTTTGGGGTGAGTCCGGCCGCCACAATGTCAAAGGCGTCTTCAAAGAGCCCGTCGAGGCCGAGTTGCTTCGCCGTCAAGATCGCGTGGCTTCGTGACCCGTTGGTGAAAATTAGCTTCCGCCCCGGCAGTCTACCGATTTCATGTGCGAGAACGGGGTCCGGTTTGAGGCTGGAGCGATCGATATCGTGAACAAAGTCGAGAAAGCGCTCGGTTAGATCAAGGTTTTCCTGCACCAGCCCGCTTAAGGTCGTGCCATGGCGCGAATAGTAGTGCTTGTGCAGAGCGCGAGCCGACTGCCCGTCGATGCCGAAAAGCTCGACCAGAAACAGGGTGATCCGTTCGTCGATTCTCGGCCAGATGCCGCTGTCCGCAGGATAAAGGGTGTTGTCGAGATCGAAGACCCAAGTTGTAATGTGGCCAAAGCGAGCGCGCAGCGTCTCGTCGGACGGCAGGCGGAACGCCGCCGGCGCACTCATGAGCGCAAGAGGCATGCACTGGTTTTACGCGTCAAAACGAGACTCCATCACTGCTGAACACTTGCCGAGATTAGCAAGGACAACTTGACCTTTCCATAACAATCGATTTGGGCGCATCACGTTTGCGTCAGGGCGTGCTCGACCGCCTTCCGCATCATCGCGGAGAATCCCGCCGCGCGGACCACATCAGAACCGACCCAAGAACAGCCTGCTGGGGCGCCGCCTTCGAACTCCGCGGCGTAGACGGTGAGCCTCAGCGCGAAATGGGTGAAGACCTGTTCGACCTCGCCGGGCAGCCGGCGCCAGTGTGCGACGACCGGAGCGGCGCCATGAACTGCTTCGCCCGGGCCTTCCGCGGTCCAGAGCGTCCCCGGCAACTCGAGCGTCGAGGCCAGAAGGCCATGAGGGGGGCGGCGGCGCGCGAGGAAGGCGCCGTCGGAACGGCGGGCGAAGAACACAGCGCCCTGCCGGCGCGGCCTTGCCTTTGCCTCGGTGCGGCGGGGGTAAAGCTCCGGGACGCCGGCTTGGAACGCCGCGCAATCTTCCGCTAACGGGCAGAGGCGGCAAGCGGGATTACGGGGGCGGCAGAGCATCGCGCCGATGTCCATCAGAGCTTGAGCGAAATCACCCGCCCTGCGGCTTGGAGCCAGCGCGCGCGCCGCCGTTGCGAGCTCGGCTCGCGCGCGAGCGATTGGCTTTTCCAGCGCCAGGAGCCGCGCCAGAACGCGTGCGATATTGCCGTCGACAGGCGTGGTCCGGCGCCCGAAGGCGATCGCAGCGACCGCAGCCGCGGTATAGGCGCCAACGCCGGGAAGTGCGCGCAGTTCGGTCTCCTCGCTCGGAAACGTCCCGCCTCGTCGAGCGATTTCCTTGGCGCAGGCGTGCAGATTCCGCGCTCGCGAATAATAGCCGAGACCCGCAAACGCGCTCATTATGTCTTCGATTGGGGCCGCAGCCAGTTGCTCGACCGTGGGCCATTTGGCGATGAAGGCCTGATAATAGGGCGTCGCCGTCTGAGCAGTCGTCTGTTGCAGCAGGACCTCTGAGAGCCAAACCCGGTAAGGGTGGGGGATCTCCCCCGGTTCGGCGCGCCAGGCGAGCGCGCGGCGGCAGCGGTCCCACCAGGCAAGGGTGCGGGCGACAATCGCCTTTCGCTTTGCCTCGGACGCCAGTGCGCTTACATTGGCGCTCATGCCGTCGACCTCATGCCCCATGTCCTTGCTTTCCGTGCCGAAACGATGATGAAGCGCGCGCGGGCCGGCGCCAAGTCGCTGGCTGAATTCACGCCCGGATTGATCGCCGAGACACTGGCTGCGCGCGGCTTGGGCGAAACAAGCCTGATCGCCGATTGGCCAGCCATTGTCGGTGAGACGCTTGCGCGGCACGCGCGGCCGATCGAGCTGCAGTGGCCGCCCCGGGCCGCCAAACGCGATCCCGACGCGCCGATTGCTTCCGCGACCTTGGTACTGAGGGTTGAAAGCGCCTTCGCGCTCGAGGCGCAGCACAGCGCCTCTGTGATCGTGGCTCGGGCGAACGCGCATCTCGGCTGGCGGTGCGTCGAAAAGATCGCTTTTCGGCAAGGTCCGTTACCCCCACTCAGAGAAAGGCGCCGCGCATCGCCACGTCCTTCCGCTGCAGCGGAAGCCGAGGCGGGCGCCGCCGCGTCGCCGATCGTCGATGACGGGTTGCGCGACGCCGTGACCCGACTCGGCGCGCGGGCGATCGACAGGTCGGTACGCCTGCGTGGGGCGGCGGGCACCCAAACTCCAAAAGGAGACTAGGGCTTGATCTCCCGCCATCCGCTCGCCGGCCGCACAATTGCGCGCATGAACGGGGCCGGCAACGCCATCCTTGTGCTCGACACGCGGGGTTCGCCTGTGCGCCCGACGGCGGAGGACGCGCGGGCGATCCATCGCGCGCCCGGCCTGAGCTACGATCAGATGATGGTTTTGGGCGATCCAAGGACGCAAGGAACTGCGGCCGACGTGCTGATCTATAACAACGATGGCACGCTGGCCGGCGCATGCGGCAATGGTGCGCGTTGCGTGGCGGACCGGTTGTGCCGGGAACTCGGCGCCGACGCGGTCAAGATTGAGACCCAGGCTGGCGTGATTGCGTGCGAGCGGCTCGGACCCTGGTCTTACCAGGTCGACATGGGCGCGCCGCGCCTCAATTGGGCGGCCATCCCGTTGCAGCATGCTGTGCCGGATACGCGGCGGGTGAACCTGTGGCCGGACCGCGAAGCTCGGGCCGGGCTCGGGCCCGCTTCCGCGATCAACATGGGCAACCCGCATGCGGTGTTTTTCGTGCCCGATCTTGAGCGCATCGATGCGGCGGACCTCGGCCCAAGAATCGAGGTCGATCCCATGTTCCCGGAGAAGGTAAACGTCACTTTCGCCCAGATACTCGCCCGTAACGACGTCAAGGCGAGGGTGTGGGAGCGCGGAGTTGGATTGACGCTCGCCTGTGGTTCGGCTGCCTGCGCGACCTTGGTCGCCGCAGCGCGCCTTAATCTTATGGACCGCAAGGGAACGGTGCGCTTGCCGGGTGGGGACCTCATCATTGAGTGGCGCGGCTCGGACGATCATGTGCTGATGACCGGCCCGGTCGAGTACGAGGGCGGGTTCATTCTCGACGAGACCTTGTTCGAAGCCGCGGCGCCGTGAACGTCCACGCGGAGGCGGAAGGCGCCGCGGAGCAGCGCCTTGGCCGCGTCGACACGATCGATTGCGCGCGGGGGTTGGCGCTCGTCGGTATGGCGATCTACCACCTGAGCTGGGATTTGGCCGATTTCCGGCTAGCCCCGCCCATGTTGCCGTTCACGCCTCAGATGCGGCTTTTGTCGCACACAGTGGCGAGCACGTTCCTCCTTCTGGTTGGGGTTTCGCTGGCGCTTGCCCATCGCAACGGGCTGAACGTTCGGGCCTTCTGGCGTCGCCTTGCAATCGTCGTTGGCGCCGCGGCGTTGGTGACCGCCGGCAGCTTCGTCTTCGCGCCGAGCGAACCCATCACCTTCGGTATTCTTCACTGCATCGCCGTCGCGAGCCTCCTCGCCGGACCGTTCGTGACCACGCCAGCCTGGGTGAACTTTGCGATCGGGCTCGCGGCGATCCTCGCGCCGTGGCTCATCCGGGAGACTTTCTTCGATCCGCCCTGGCTCCTCTGGATCGGACTTGGCGAGGCGCTGCCGAATACGCTCGACTGGCGCCCGCTCCTGCCGTGGGCGGGGGTTGTCTTTCTCGGCCTTGGCGTAACGCGCCTGCCGGGCGTCCTGACGTGGCTCAAGCGGCCGGACCGCTGGCGAGCGAAGTCGACGCCGGCGCGCTGGCTGGGCTTCGCCGGCCGGCACAGCCTGCCGATCTATCTCATTCACCAGCCGATCCTGATCGGGCTCCTCGCGGCGCTGACGGCGTGGGGACCGCTGGCGCCGAAATCGGACCGGAGCGCCTTCCTCGCCTCCTGCCAGCACGCCTGCGTCTCCCAAGGGCACCCAGACGACGAGTGCGAGACCGGGTGCCGATGCGTCGCCGATGCCGTCGACCACTCCGGCGATGCCGATCGGCTAGCGACGGTCACGCCCGAGCGCCGGGCCGAGCTCAAGCGCCTCGCCGACGCCTGCATGGGGCGGTGAGCCGGTCTGGCTGGCGCCTGCCCGGCGGCGGCCCGTGGCGTTGGTCGCGTCGGCCCATTTGGATTTCCTTGGCGCCTCCCTGTTTTGCTACGAAAACCCCCGATTTTGGGGGTTGGATTTCCTTGGATTTCCTTGGATTCTCTCGTGTAAATTGAGACTTATCAATTGGTTACACGGAGAAAGCGTGCAAAAATTTTTCGCATCGCTTTTTCCCCTTTGGATTCGAAGCTCCGGAACGGGCGCCCACGATCTTGGCTTGCGGAAGGGTCGGAATTGCTCATGGGGTAAGCTTAATACGGTTTCTGATTTTCTGCAACCAATTGGCGTGCGAACCGTTCTCCTTCCGGCCGCTTCAAAGCGCGCCACCCTTAAGCCGCCGCGCGGATCGCCTGGATGTTGGCGCCATAGGCTTTCGGATCGCCTTCGAACACCTTCGAGCCGGCAACAAAGACGTCGGCGCCGGCGCGGGTGAGCAGCGGCGCGGTCTCCGGCGCGACCCCGCCGTCGACCTCGATGTGAATTTTCCGTTCGCCGATCATGCGCTTCACCCGCGCGATCTTGTCCAGCATGGCGGGAATGAACGCCTGGCCGCCAAAGCCTGGGTTGACCGTCATGACCAGGATCAGGTCGAGCCGGTCGAGCACATATTCGATCGCGCTCTCCGGTGTCCCCGGATTGATCGCCACGCCAGCCTTCTTGCCGAGCGCGCGGATCGCCTGCAGCGAACGGTCGAGATGGCGTGTCGCCTCGGCGTGAACCGTGAGGTGATCGCAGCCCGCCTTGGCGAAGGCTTCGAGATACGGATCGCACGGTTCGATCATCAGGTGGCAGTCGAAGGGCTTGTCGGTTAGGGGCCTCAGCGCTGCGACAACCGGCGGCCCAAAGGTGATGTTGGGCACGAAATGCCCGTCCATCACGTCGAGATGGATCCAGTCCGCGCCGGCCGCAGCGACGGCCCGCACTTCCTCGCCAAGCTTGGCGAAATCCGCCGACAGGATCGACGGCGCCATGATGATGGGGTTGGTCACGCGCCGATCTCCTCTTCGACGGTCGGTCGAACGCGCCGCTATCGATGGTCGCCGCGGGGGCTGGAGTCAATCCGCGTCGGCCAGGAGAAAAGAACAAATGGGATTCGTCGGTAAGAAATAACAACTTAATCATATAGCTTAAATCATTGCCTTCGGCCAGAAAGCCCCCTATGTAGCGCGCCTTGTCAAGGGAACCCCTCGATGCCGAGCGTATTGCCAGCCCACCTCCGGCGGCTGGAGGCCGAGTCCATCCACATCATGCGGGAAGTTGTCGCCGAAATGCGCAATCCGGTGATGCTTTACTCGATCGGCAAAGACTCGAGCGTCATGCTGCATGTCGCGATGAAGGCGTTCCATCCGGCCAAGCCGCCGTTCCCGCTCTTGCATGTCGACACGACCTGGAAGTTCCGCGAGATGATCGCGTTTCGCGACGAAACGGCGCGCCGGTTTGGCCTCGACCTGATCGTCCATATCAACCAGGACGGGGTGAAGCGCGGGATTTCGCCGATCGCCTCGGGCTCGCAGCTCCACACCCAGGTGATGAAGACCGAGTTGCTTCGGCAGGCGCTCGACGCTGGCCGCTTCGACGCCGCTTTCGGCGGGGCGCGGCGGGACGAGGAAAAGAGCCGGGCGAAAGAGCGCATCTTCTCGTTTCGCTCGGCCGCGCACGCCTGGGATCCGCGCAACCAGCGACCGGAACTATGGCGGCTCTTCAACACCCGCATACGCGAAGGCGAATTGCTGCGCGTTTTCCCGCTCTCCAACTGGACCGAGCTGGACGTGTGGGAATACGTGCGGGCGGAAGAGATTCCGGTTGTGCCGCTCTATTTCTCAAAGCTTCGTCCCGTCGTCGAGCGCTCCGGCGCGCTCATCATGGTCGACGATGAAAGGCTGCCGCTCATGCCCGGCGAGCAGCCGACAATGCGGCGCGTTCGCTTCCGCACCCTCGGCTGCTATCCGCTGACGGGCGCGATCGAGTTGGAGGCCGACACGCTCCACGACATCCTCGCCGAAATGCGCAAGTCCACCACCTCCGAGCGCCAGGGTCGTCTCATCGACTCGGATGAAGCCTCATCGATGGAAAAGAAAAAGCGCGAGGGGTATTTCTGATGAATGCCCCGGCGCCTCAAGGCCGCCTTCCCCTCCCTTCTCCCTTAGGGAGAAGGTGGCGCGAAGCGACGAATGAGGGCGCGACGCGAAGCGTCGCCCGCCTTTCGGCCGAGACCGGATGCGATCGAGCCGGCTCTGTGATGGGCGCAAGCGGTTGCAGCCCTCATCCGTCGGGCCATAGCCCGTCCGCGAGGACGGGCGTCCTTCCGGACGCCCTATGGGCCCGACACCTTCTCCCCGAGGGAGAAGGGGGCGCGCCGCTTCGCAGAGCGTCGGCTGGCGACCCAAGAGCCGCAGCCACTGCAGACGAGAGTCTGGCATGAACGACCCGCTTCGCGTTTCCGCGCTTCCTACATTGCGCGTCCTCACCTGCGGCTCGGTCGATGACGGCAAGTCGACGCTGATCGGACGGCTTCTCTACGAGAAGAAGCTCATCTTCGATGACCAGCTTTCCGCGCTCGAAAAGGATTCGAAAAAATTCGGCACGACCGAGGACGCGATCGACTTCGCGCTGCTCGTCGACGGGCTCGAGGCTGAGCGAGAACAGGGCATCACGATCGACGTCGCCTATCGCTACTTCGCCACCGAAGCGCGCTCCTTCATCGTCGCCGACACGCCGGGCCATGAGCAATTCACCCGCAACATGGCGACCGGCGCATCCAACGCTGATTTGGCGATCGTGCTGGTCGACGCGCGCAAGGGACTGCTCACGCAGACGCACCGCCATTCGATCATCGTCTCGCTGCTCGGCGTCCGCCACGTCGTGCTGGCGGTCAACAAGATCGATCTCGTCGACTACAGCGAAAAAGTATTTCGCCGAATTGAAGCCGACTATCGGAGATTTGCCGAAACGCTCGGCTTCCGCACGTTGATCGCGCTGCCGATCTCTGCCCGCCACGGCGACAACGTCTCGTCGTTGAGCGCGCGCATGCCCTGGTACGCGGGCCCGCATCTGCTGGACTATCTCGAGCGCGTCGAGGTCGAGGACGATCGCCGGAGCGCGCCCTTTCGCCTGCCGGTGCAATGGGTCAACCGGCCGCACCTGGATTTTCGCGGCTTCGCCGGCACGATCCCGAGCGGACGCGTCGTCCAAGGAGATCGCGTCGTCGCCGCCGATTCGGGCCGTGAGAGCACGGTCGCGAGTCTTTTGGTTGCCGACCGTGAGGTCGAAGCCGCCGAGGCGGGCGACGCTGTCACACTGACGCTGGCCGACGAGATCGACATCGCACGCGGTGACGTGCTGTCTAGTCCGGACAATCGCCCGGAGGTCGCCGATCAGTTCGCGGCGAATGTTTTATGGATGAGCGCCGAGCCGATGTTGCCTGGCCGTTCCTATCTGCTCAAGATCGGCGGGCGCACGACGCCTGCTTCGGTCACCGAGCTCAAGCACCGTCTCGACGTCAACAATTTCGACAAGCTGGCGGCGAAAGAGCTCGATCTCAACGAGGTCGGCTTCTGCAATATCGCAACGACCATGCCGGTCGCCTTCGACGCTTATGCCGAGAATCGCGACACGGGTGGCTTCATCCTGATCGATCGCGCCACCAACGAGACCGCCGCCGCGGGCATGATCGCGCATGGGCTCAGGCGCGCGACCAATGTGCATCGGCATGGGCTCGCGGTCAGTCGCGAGGCGCATGCGGCGCTCAAGCACCAGAAGCCCGCGATTCTCTGGTTCACCGGCCTGTCGGGCGCCGGGAAATCGACGATCGCCAATCTGGTTGAGGCCAAGCTTCACGCGCGCGGCGTGCACACGACGCTCCTCGACGGCGACAACGTTCGCCACGGCCTCAACAAGGACTTAGGCTTCACCGCCGCCGATCGGGTCGAGAACATCCGGCGCGTCGGCGAAGTGGCGAGGCTGATGACCGACGCGGGGCTCATCGTGCTCTGCTCATTCATCTCGCCCTTCAGAGCCGAACGGCGGCTCGTTCGCGACACTGCGGGGGAGAGGGAGTTCCTGGAGATCTTCGTGGAGGCGCCGCTCGAAACGGTCATCGCCCGCGACCCGAAAGGCCTCTACAAGCGAGCGCTGGCTGGTGAGATCAAGAACTTCACCGGTGTCGATCAGCCATATGAAGCGCCCGAGGCGCCGGAGCTCACGCTCAATTCCGCAGGCGACTCGCCCGAGGTGTTGGCTGATCGGGTCGTCAAGGAGCTTGAACGGCGTGGCCATATCGTGACGTTATAGGGGCTGGGCGCCCGTCTCGCCCATGACCTTGGGGCCTGCATGCTCACGTTCTATTACGCCACCAACACCTGCGCTCTGGCTTCGCATATCGCGCTCGAAGAAGCGGACGCCGACTACGAAACACGATGGATCGACTTCGGCGCCGCTGAGCAGACGAAGCCCGATTATCTGAAGATCAACCCGAAGGGCCGGGTGCCCTCGCTCGTCACTGAGCGCGGTGTGCTGACGGAAACGCCCGCCATACTCGCCTATGTCGCGCACAGCCACCCCAAGGCTAGGCTCGCGCCGCTCGACGACCCGTTCGCCTTTGCTGAATTGCAATCCTTCATAAGCTACCTCTGCTCGACGGTGCATGTTGCGCACGCGCACCGCGCTCGCGGCTATCGGTGGGCGGATGATCCGGCGGCTCACGAGGCGATGAAGAAGAAAGTGCCGCAATCCGTCGGCGCCTGCTTCGATCTCATCGAGCGGAAGATGTTCCGGGGCCCGTGGGCGATGGGCGACGCCTATACGATCGCGGACCCCTACCTCTTCACCATTGCGCGCTGGATGGAGGTCGACAGCGTCGACCCCGCCGCTTATCCCCGCGTGCTCGACCACCGCGACCGGATGGCCGAGCGCCCGGCTGTCCAACGCGCGCTCAAGGCCGAGGGCTTGGCGTAGCCGGGAGCGGGCCGGGCCCTGTGCGGTTTTGGCGCCGCGCCTGCCATATCAGGCCGTTAGGCGCCGAAACCTGTCACGATTTCCGCATCGTCCGCCAGCTCGCCTTCCGGGTCGGGCTCGGTTTTGCCAAAAACGCTACGGTTGAAGCGCATCGGAAGCCGATGCTGCAGAAACCGCCCTTGGAATAATACCAAAGGCCCCGCCGGCTGACTCACGGGGGGGATTCCCGAATCGGGTCTGGTCTGATTCAAGGCGGCATGGAGGATTGGGCCATGCCGTCAGCGGTGAGGTTGCGAGAGGACTACTCGGTCGAGGAGATTCGGGGTTTGGCCCGGCGGTCGAAGACCGTCAACCAGAGCCGTCGGCTTCTGTCACTGGCTGCGGTTCGGGATGGAATGGATCGCGGGTCGGCGGCGAAGATCGGCGGCATGGATCGCCAGACGCTGCGCGATTGGGTCCATCGCTTCAACGCGTCGGGGCCGGAGGGCCTGATCGACAACTGGACGGATGGCCCCAAGCCGCGCCTGTCGGAAGAGCAGATGGCGGCGTTTTCGCAGATCGTGGAAGCCGGCCCGGATCGGGCAAAAGACGGGGTCGTGCGCTGGCGGCGGGTCGATCTCAAGCGGGTCATCGCCGAGCGGTTCGGCGTCGACTTTCATCCCCGCTATGTCGGGAAACTCCTGCACAAGATCGGCTTCTCGCACATAAGCGCAAGGCCGCGTCATCCGGCGCAGGACGAGCGGATCGTCGAGGCTTTCAAAAAAACTTTCCGCGCGCGCTGACGGCTCATCTCGAAGGCCTGCCCGAGGCGACGCCGGTCGAAATCTGGTTCCAGGATGAGGCCCGAATCGGCCAGAAGAACGGCCTTGTCCGCCAATGGGCGAGGCGCGGAACGCGACCGCGACAGCCCGCCGATCAGCGCTACGCCAACGCCTATCTGTTCGGCGCGATCTGCCCGGCGCGGGGCGTCGGAGCCGCCTTGGCGTTGCCCTACGCCGACACCGAGATGATGCAGCTTCACCTCGACGAAATCGCGCGCAACATCGCTCCGGGCGCCCACGCCGCGCTGCTGCTGGACCGGGCCGGATGGCACATCACGGGCAAGCTCGACATGCCCGAAAACATCACGCCGATCTTCCTGTCTTCCCGCGCTCCGGAACTGAACCCGGTCGAGAACGTCTGGCAGTATGTGCGCCAGAACTGGCTCTCCAACACCGTCTTCGAAAACTACGACGCCATCGTCGACGCCGCCTGCAACGCATGGCGCAATCTCATCACCGATCCCGAACGCGTCACATCCATCGGAATGCCAGACTGGGCCCACATCGGTCGGTCGTTATGACCTTTGGTATAACAAGGGGATACTGAACAGCAGCAATTGCGTTCGTACGTAATGGTTGAGTCTTCTGACCTTGGAATAAATGATAGCAGAGAAATTAGTGCAAGAGTTACTATCAAGAATTTCGGTTCTACTCTGCCTATAATGTCCGCCACTGGGCTCGCGTCTCTGTTAGCACGGTCCCAGATCAAGACATTGATTTCCCGACTGCTACAGAGATTATCAACTACTATAGAGATGCCCCCGGATCTTTGATCCCGCCGGGTGGTAGATTGGACAAGCTCATTGTTCATGTCGCCAAAAAATGCAGAGGCGACACTGTTTCTCCCGATGAATTGTCGGCGATAAGAGATGGCCACAAAGCTGTCTTTGTTGTTGGCGTCATCCGTTACCGCGACGCTTTTCGTGACGAATGGGTAACTCATTACCATCGTGGATGGGACCCTGTTGATACCGGCATAGATGGATACAAGGGCAATTGCGCCGATGAAGACTGCCGCGACTAACGCGCCCCAATAGATCTTTCTCGTGTAGTCAAATAGTGCACACTCGCCTTTGGAAAATACGGTGCTGGACAGTTTGGACGAGAAGCAGCGCTTATGAAGGCGCTTGCGGATCTTCCTTCTGGGAAGTCAGCCTAAGAGATTGCCGCGCTCTATGACTGCGTTAACAGGTTGGCCAGTAATGAGGCCCCCCGAGCCTGCGGCGACCGGAGGCAGTGCGGCCCGAGGACAGCCCTCACGCGATCTTCACATATTCGAAATCGCCCGTCTGGCTGTTGACGCCGACGCGGGGCGGAGCGATCCAGCTCGCATATTTGCCGGGTTCATGGCACGGCTTCATCAGCGACCTGATGAACTCCATGTCCTCGTCGTTGGGCAGCCAGTCGCCGCTCATGGCGTTCCACTGATCTTCTGTGAGGACTTCGCCGGCCGGGCTGATGCGTTTGCCTCCGAGCTCGCCGATCCGTCGGTTGAAGCCTTTGTGCGGCTGGACGAACTTGAAGTCGATGCCGGCCTTTTCGACCGACTTGTTCCAGCGGTCGATGCCGCCCTGGCAATCGGCGATGAAATCGTCGAGCAGCCGCGAGTTGAGGGCGCGCAACGCCGGGGCCTCTTCCACCACCAATTTGCCGTCGACGACGCGGGTGACGGGATAGGTGGCGTCCTGAAGCACGTGGTCGTCGTTCTTGAGGTTTGCTTCGTTGAAGCGGCCCTTGATGCCGGCGCCGAAGACCTCGGCGGCGTTGCTGGAGATTTCGCTGCCGAACAGGTCGCGGGTGACCGACGCGTGAAAATTGGCCTTGCGCTGCAAGAGCGGCAGGTCGACGACGCCCAGTTTGCGCACCGCCTCGACCTCGTTCGGATCTTTGATGCCGGCTTTGACCATCGCCGCGCAGGTCGCCTCGATTGTTCGCTGCACGCCGGTCTCGCCGACGAACATGTGGTGGGCCTCTTCCGTCAGCATGAAGCGGCAGGTGCGCGAGAGCGGATCGAAGCCGCTTTCGGCGAGCGCGGCGAGCTGCATCTTGCCGTCGCGGTCGGTGAAGAAAGTGAACATGAAGAACGACAGCCAATCGGGCGTCTCCTCGTTGAAGGCGCCGAGGATGCGCGGATTGTCCATTTGCCCGCTTTGGCGCTCGAGCAGCGCCTGCGCCTCCTCGCGGCCGTCCTTGCCGAAATATTTAACGAGCAGATAGACCATCGCCCACAGATGACGGCCCTCCTCGACATTGACCTGGAACAGGTTGCGCATATCGTAGAGGCTTGGCGCCGTCGCGCCCAGGAAGCGCTGCTGTTCGACCGAAGCGGGCTCGGTGTCGCCCTGCACCACGATGAGCCGGCGGAGAAGCGCGCGGTGCTCGCCAGGCACCTCCTGCCACGCAGGCTCGCCCTTATGGCGGCCAAACGGAATCGTTCGCCCCTCGACCCTGGGCGCGAGAAGAATGCCCCAGCGATAGGTCGGCATCTTCACATAGCCGAACTTGGCCCAGCCGGCGGGATCGACGCCAACCGCTGTGCGCAAATAGACCTCGGACTGCTGGAATCCGACTGGGCCCATGCCAGTCCACCAGTCTAGATATTTCGGCCGCCAGCCCTCGAGCGCGCGCTGCAGCTGCTTGTCCGAGCCGAGCGCGACGTTGTTGGGAATGACCTCATCATAGCTGATCTCGACGAAACGATCGGTGGAGATGGCGCCGGCGGCGTCGCTAACGGTGTCTTCCGCGCTCATGGGTTTCTCCTGTTTGAAAGTCGCAAACTAGTAGGTCTCGAGATGCAGCCGTCCTTGGCGCTTGAGCGATGGCCCGACCGTCTCCCAATCAAGCCCGGCGTTGATGGTGATGTCGCGCAACGCGAGCACCACGCCTTCCTCCATCGCCTTGAGGCCGCAGACGTAGAAATAGGCGTCCGGGTCGGCAATGAGCGGCGCAAGGTCGGCGGCCCGCTCGCGCATGAGGTCCTGCACGTAGCATTTGGGTTGGCCGGGCGTGCGGCTGAAGGCGAAGTTGATGTCGATGAAGTCCTTGGGCAGATTGCCGAGCGGTCCGAAATACGGCAGTTCCTCCTTGGTGCGGGCGCCGAAGAACAGCATCAGCTTGCCGCCCTCGAATTTCCCCGATTTGCGTAAGCGGCGCCGCCACTCGGTCATCGCGCGCATCGGCGCGCTTCCAGTGCCGGTGCAGATCATCACGATCGCGCTCTTCGGATGGTTCGGCATGAGGAAGCTCACGCCGAACGGCCCGGTGACCTCGACCTTGTCGCCGACGCTAAGGTTGCAGAGATAGTTGCTGACGATTCCGCGCGTCGGGCGGCCCTGGTGATCCTCCAGCACACGCTTCACGGTCAGCGACACGTTGTTGTAACCGGGCCGCTCGCCGTTGCGCGGGCTCGCGACCGAATATTGCCGCGGATGGTGCGGTCTGCCTTCTGTGTCGACGCCGGAGGGAATGACGCCTATCGACTGGCCTTCGAGCACCGGAAATGGCATCGCGCCGAAATCGAGCACGATGTGATGGGTGTCGTAGTCCTTGCCTGCTTCGGTCACCCGGACATTGCCGACGACGGCAGCCGCGACCGATCGCGTCGCGGCCTTCGGACCATAGAGGTTGGCGTAAGGACTGGCGGCTGACCAGGGCGGGATCACGGCTGCGTAGGCGTCGACCTCGAACGCGGCTTCCTCACCTGCTCCGCTACGCGTGGATGGGGGCGCCGGTTCTGCCAGCGCGGTTGCGGAAGCGCCGGCCCCGCCGAGCTCGTCGGCGCTTAGTTCCGCCGGCAAAGCATCCCAGCCGAACTGCGCCTCGACGCTGTAGGCTCGCGAACGCGGCATTGCTCGCCAGTTGTCGATGCTGCCGGTCGGGCAGGGCGGCACACAGGCCATGCAGAGATTGCAGATGTTCGCATCGACCACATAGTTGCGCGCGTCATGCGTGATCGCGCCGACGGGGCAGGTCGATTTGCAGGTGTTGCAGCGGATGCAGATCTCTGGGTCGATCAGGTGCTGCCTGATGACCTTGGCCTGGGTCGGCTCCATCACACCCGGTTCCAGTCGAACGCGGCCTTTTCACCTTTGCCGTAAACCTTGAGCGCGCCCTTGTCGCCGACCGCGTTCGGGCGCTGGAAGATCCAGTTCTGCCAGGCGGTAAGGCGGCCGAAGACGCGGGTGGCCAGAGTCTCGGGACCGTCGAAGCGCAGGTTCGCCTCCATAGCGGTCAGAGCGTCGGGACTCATCGACGCGCGTTCCTCAACCGCGATACGGATTTCGTCGGCCCAGTCGATGTCGTCGGGAATGCTGGTGGCGAGGCCAAGGGCGAAGGCGCCGTCCGCGTCGAGCGGCTTGCCAATGTTCGCTTTCAGCGATTCGAGCGCCGCCCTCTCATCATAAAATCGCCGTCCGAGGCGGGTCTGGCCGCTCGCCATCGGGTAATCGTTAAGATTTGCAGCGCTCAGTGCAATTTTGGGCGCTTCGTCACTCGGCGCAGCGAGATGGTAGATCCGGTCACAGGCGAGCGCCAGTTCGAGCAGCGTGCCGGCGAAGCAGGAGCCCTCGTCGACGAGGGCGAACAGACTGCGCGACGTGACATCGAGCCGGCTGAAAGTGCGGCGCAGATAGCCGATGGTCTCGCGCACCAGCCAATCGTCTTCGAGCGTGCGAAGCGTCGCGTCCATCGTCAGAACCGCCTCGAGCTCGCCCTCTGTCTTCATCAACCACACGCCGATGTCGAGTTCGTTCGTGCGCATCGAGAGGATCGCATCCTCGAGTTCCCGGGCAAGCGCGAGCGGATACCAGTCCGCGCCTATGGCCTCGATCGCCGCGACGTCCTGCGGCTGCGCGCCGCTCGGCCCTTTGATCATAAATGTGGCTGAGCGCGCGCCCCGGTCGATCGTGACCGTTAGATGAGCGTATCGGAGCGCATCAGCTTCAATAATGCGTTCAATGGGCGTTAGCACAATACCCTTGGCTGAGGATGGGCGATCGCTGGCGGCGGCTAGGGTAAGAGCGCGCTCTTTGACCTTGCCCTCAAATTGCGCAGGCTTGGCGATCGCATCGACGAGACGCCAAGCCAAAGCCTTCTCGCCACGCACGCCCTCGCTGGTGGTGCAAAAGACGTCCGCGAGGTCGTGGCGGACATGTCGCTTGTCGGTAAGCCGCGTAAGACCGCCTGTCCCGGGGAGCACGCCGAGCAACGGCACCTCGGGCAAGCTCACGGCGCTCGAGCGGTCATCGATGAGAATAATCTCGTCGCAGGCCAGCGCGAGCTCATAGCCGCCCCCGGCGCAGGAGCCGTTGACGGCGGCCAGGAACTTCAAGCCCTCATACTTGGATGAGTCCTCAAGGCCATTGCGGGTCTCATTGGTGAATTTGCAGAAGTTGACCTTCCAGGCGTGGCTCGAGACGCCCAGCATGAAGATGTTGGCGCCGGAGCAGAACACGCGCTCGCGAGCGCTTATGATGACGACGGCGCGCACTTCTGGGCGCTCGAAGCGGATGCGATTGACGGCGTCGTTGAGCTCGATGTCGACGCCGAGGTCGTAAGAGTTGAGCTTAAGTTTGTAGCCCGGGCGCAAGCCGGCGTTCTCGTCGAAGTCCGCAAGGAGTGTCGCCACCGGCCCGTCGAACTTGAGCTTCCAGTGCTTGTAGCGGGAGGGCTCGGTTTGGTAGTCGACCCGATCCATGAGACTCCCGTTCATAGGCAATTTAGTGCAACTAGTGCATCATAATGCACTATCGTATATCACGCAAGGCCAACCGTGCGCTGCGTCATTCGGCGGGGAGACCAATTGCCTCGCGCGCCTCGGCCCGCAAGATCTGGAAGGTTTCCGCCAACGGCTGAGCGCTGGTGTCGACCCGCCTATCGGCCTTGGAATAGAACGCCGCGCGGCTGGCGACGATCGACTTCAAGTCGTCCATCGCTTCCCGGCTCGCGGCCATGGGCCTCAAGTCGCCCTGAGCCAGAACCCGGCTCATATGGTCTTCGGGATCGGCCATGAGCCAGACGGTCGTGCAGCGGCGCAAAAGGAGGTTGAAGCTTCCGAGGTCACTGACGAGACCGCCCGCAGTGGCGATGACCGTCTCGGGGTAGGCCTCTATCGCCTCCTCAAGCGCGCGGCGCTCGTAGCGACGGTAGGCGTTCTGACCATAAAGCCCGAGAATCTCGCTGATGCTGCAGCCAGCGAGCGTCTCGATCTCCCGGCTGAGCTCGACGAACGGAAAGTTGAGGTCCTCGGCGAGCATTCGGCCAAGCGTCGACTTCCCGGCGCCCCGGAGGCCGATCAAGGCAATCCGCGACGAGCGAACGGGCGCTTCTTCGCTGCGCGGCGGTCCGCCGCCTGTGAGCTCCAGGGCCGCAAGGCGCACGCGGCGCAGCGTCGCCTCGTCGCGGTCGGCTAGCATTTCCCGCAGCATGAGCCATTCTGGCGATTGGGTGGTGACGTCGCCTACGAGCTCAGCAAGCGAGCACTGAAGCGCTTGCGCCACCTGCAAGAGAACCAGGATGGAGGCGTTCCCGACGCCGTATTCCAGGTTTGCCAGGTGTCGCTCGGAAACGCCAGTCGCACGGGCGAGGGCCTTGCGGGTCAATCCCCGGCGCGCGCGCAAAGCTTTCGCGCGCTCGCCGAGCGCGGCCAGAAACGGTTCTTTGGCCTCGTCCGCGGTCTCGATTGTCGCCGGGGCCGTCTCGTCCAGTCCGGCGGTCGGACCGGCCGAGGCATTTTCGGCCAGGGTCCGAGCCGCGCGATCTTCCGCGAGGGTCGGCGAAGACGATGCGATGTTTGACAAGGTCCGAACCCACCTCTAAGACCAAAACAGGCATAATATTGCATCAGACCGAGGCCGGCAAGCTCTCAAACGCCGCTCCGGCCCAGCGGAGCCGCCAACGCGGCTTCGCCTGCGAGAGGGGAGACGACGATGACCGTGAGCCCGGTTGAACCGCCGCCGGAGGCGTTCAACTTCGCGGCGCATCTGCTTCAGGCCAATACGGGACACCCCGGCAAAGCAGCGTTCATCGACGACATTGGCGCCCTGACCTATGGCGAACTCGACCAGCGCGTTCGACGGTTCGCCGCGGCGCTTCGAGAGCGAGGCGTCAAGCGCGAGGAGCGCGCGCTGATCCTCATGCAGGACAGCGCCGACTGGCCGGTGGCCTTCCTCGGCGCCATGCTGGCGGGGGTCGTTCCGGTCGCGGTCAACACGCTGCTGACCGCCGATGATCTCGCATACATGCTCGAACATTCGCGCGCCCAGGCCGTGCTGGTCAGCGGCGCGGTCAAGCCGGCGCTGAAGGCGGCGCTCGCCAAAGCGGACCACGAAGTCCACACCGTCGTCGTGTCGCGCCCAACTCAGCCGCTCGAACCCGGTGAAATCGAGTTTGGAGAATTCTTCAGCCGCGCGGCGCCACTCACGAAGGCTGCGCCCACTCGGGCCGACGATCCCGCATTCTGGCTCTATTCGTCAGGCTCAACGGGTAGGCCAAAGGGGACCGTGCATTCGCACGCCAATCCGTATTGGACGACCGAGCTTTACGGTAAGGCGATCCTACGCCTGCAAGAGAGCGACGTCTGTTTTTCCGCCGCGAAGCTCTTCTTCGCCTACGGCCTCGGCAACGCGCTGACCTTCCCGCTTTCGGTCGGCGCGACCGCGCTGCTCATGGCCGAACGGCCGACGCCCGAAGCTGTGTTCAAGCGTTTGAGCGGCGTCGGCGGGGTCAAGCCAACCGTCTTTTATGGCGCGCCGACCGGCTTCGCAGGCATGCTCGCTTCGAACCTATTGCCGAAACGCGAGGATGTCGCGCTGAGGCTCGTGTCGTCCGCCGGCGAAGCGCTGCCGGGGGAGATTGGCGAGCGCTTCAAGCGCCATTTCGGTGTCGACATCGTCGACGGCATCGGCTCGACCGAGATGCTGCACATCTTCATTTCCAACCGCCCAGACAAAGTGCGGTACGGCTCGACCGGCTGGCCGGTGTCGGGCTACGACATCGAGCTCCGCGGCGAGGATGGGCGCTCCGTTTCCGACGGAGAGCCGGGCGACCTATACATTCAGGGCCCGTCGGCGGCGCTCATGTACTGGGGCAATCGCGCCAAGACGCGCGAGACGTTCGAGGGCCGCTGGACCAAGAGCGGCGACAAATACATCCGCAATCCCGACGGAACATACACTTATGCCGGTCGCTCGGACGACATGCTGAAGGTCGGCGGCGTGTGGGTCAGCCCATTCGAGGTCGAGGCGATGCTGGCGCAGCACCCCTCTGTCCTTGAAGCCGCGGTGATCGGCGCGCCCGACGCCGACGGGCTCATCAAGTCCAAGGCGTTCGTGGTCTTGAAGGAGGGCGCTTCCGCGGACGAATTGGAGCTGAAGAGCTTCGTCAAGGATCGGCTCGCGCCGTACAAATACCCGCGCGCAATTGCCTTCCTCACCGAACTGCCCAAAACCGCGACCGGGAAGATCCAGCGCTTCCGCCTGCGCGAGCAGGAGCAGGCCCCGGGAAGGCGATGAACGCTGTTGATGTGTGGCCGTCCGTTCTTGACGGACAGGCGTATTTAAACTAAGTCTAATAAACTAAGTCGATAGCGCGCTTATGAAAACCTTCAATATCCACGAGGCCAAGACTCACCTCTCCCGGCTTGTCGAGGCCGCGGCCAAGGGTGAGCCCTTCATCATCGCGAAGGCTGGAAAGCCGCTGGTTAAGGTGACGGCGGTCGAAGCGCCGGCTGCGCCGAGGAGGTTCGATTTCATGAAGGGTCAATTCATCGTGCCAGACGATTTCGATACGATCGATCAGGAGGAAATCGAGACCCTGTTTTACGGCGACGAATGAAGCTCCTGCTCGACACGCACGTCCTGCTTTGGGCCATTGCTGAGAGCCGGAGGCTGTCCACCGCAGCCCGCGCTTTGATTGGAGAGCCGGACAATGAGTTGACGTTCAGTTCGGTGAGCTTGTGGGAGGTGGCGATCAAGGCGGAGAGAGGCCGCGCCGATTTTCGCATCGACGTCAGTTCGCTTCGTCGCAGCCTTTTCGACAACGACTATGCGGAGCTTCCAATAACGGGCGCCCATGCGGTGGCGCTGTGCAGCCTGCCTCCGATTCACCGAGACCCGTTCGACCGCATGCTCGTCGCTCAAGCCATCATCGAAGGGCTGACGCTGGTGACTTCGGATTCGGCGGTCGCCAAATATCCCGGACCTATTCGCCTGGTCTGACACCGGTCGCGGCCAGCCTCGTCTGCCCTCAACTCTGCGAATCAAGAACCACGAACCCGTCGGCCGACCGCGTCTTGGCGTCGGCCGGTTGGTCGGTGGTGACGATGGTCATGCCGAATTTTAGCCGCTTGCGGACGGCCTCGCGGGCCGGTAGGTCGGCTTTGATGCGACGAAGCGCCGCGCCATTGTCTTCGCCAGTCGTCTTTGCGGCGGCTCCGACTTCGGCGGCCTGCCACGACAGGAGGCCGGACTGGTCGTCTGCGCCGTTCAAGGTGAACACACGCTCGCCGAGCGGCTTCGCCGCATCCTGAATCTCGACCTTGCCCGAAGCGACCACGGCGCCATTGTCGAACACCGTGATCGACTTGTCGGCGCTGCTGACGACGACGCTCGGCGATTTCGGCGCGCGCTCATGACCTTCCGAATATTCAGTCGCTTTGACGGCTGTGTCGACAGCGTTGAATTCGCGCGCAGCATATTCGCCCAGAACCATGCCTGGATGCGTCACCTCTTCGGGTTGAGATTTCTCGTCCGCGATGACCACCGTCATGCCGACCTTGGTGACGCCGAACAGGAGCTCCGCGAAGTCCTTAGGCAGGCGCACGCATCCGTGTGACGCGGGGAAACCAGGCAACTGCCCGGCGTGCAGTGCGATTCCCGACCACGTGAGCCGGTTCATGTAGGGCATCAGCGCATTGTTGTAGGTCGAGGAATGGTGGTTCTTGTCCTTCTGCAGGATCTTGAACACGCCCGTCGGCGTTCGGTGGCCGAGTTTGCCGGTCGAGCAAGACGAGGTGGCGATGCGGACCCCGTTGCGATAGACATACACCCGTTGATCGGGTAGCGAGACAATGGCGATGATCGGGCCGGTTTCCGAGCGCTCCGGATACCAGTTGAACTCGCCGTTGGTGAGCTGGTCGGCGGATTTATCGACGCGCTGGGCGAGCGCCGGGCCGAATGGCGATGCGGCGGCCGCGACCGCGACGCGACCGAACTGACGACGGTTCATTCTGTCGGAATCTCCAACCAGCCAGAGTTGGCGAATAGAAGCCCACGCCTGCCCTTGTCAATGATGAGCCGATCGCGAATTGGATTGGCGAATTGACCGCGCCTCTCGCGCATGATCAATCGGCCCCTATGTCGCCCGTGCTCATCGCCATTGACTGGGGATCGTCGAGCTTCCGCGCCTATCTCATGTCGCCCAATGGCGACGTTCTCGACGAGGTCGACTCCGTCGATGGGATCGGGAGCGTCGCGGCGGGCGCGTATCCAGCGACGCTCACGCGATTGATCGGGCGATGGCTCGAGGCCCATCCGTCTTTGCCGGTTATCGCCTCGGGCATGGTCGGAAGCAGGCATGGTTGGCGCGAGGCAGCTTACGTCAAATGCCCGGCAGGCCCCAGCGAGGTCGCCGCGCAACTCACGCAGGTCGAGGCGGCCGGCCGGCGCGTTCATCTGGCGGCCGGCCTGTCCTATGTCGATGAAGCCGCGCAGCCGGATGTAATGCGGGGCGAGGAAACGGAAATCTTCGGCATCGCCGATGCCGGCGCCCGACTGATCGTGTTGCCAGGCTCGCATTCGAAATGGGCGAAGGTCGACGGCGATCGCGTCGTCGCCTTCAAGACCTTCGTCACCGGCGAATTGTTTGCGGCGTTGCGGGACCACACGGTCGCCGGCGCCTTCGCCCGGGCCGCGCCCGCCAAGAGTCCGGGAGAAGCGTTCGCGCTCGGCGTTCGCCGCGGCGCCGCGGCGGGGGCTTGCGAGGGAGAAGTCCGGCTTGCTCGGCCTCCTGTTTGGCGCGCGATCGCTGCCGCTCACGGGAGGCCTCGCGGAGGACGATTCCGGCGAATATCTCTCCGGCCTCCTGATTGGCGCGGAAATCGGCGAGGCACGGCGGCTCTTTCCTGCTGAAACGCCGCATGTCGCGGGCGCAGAGGCGCTGGTCGCGCGCTACCTCGCCGCGTTTGAGGAGTTCGGCGTTTCCGCTCGTGCGGCGCCGCCGCGAGCCGCGGCGCGCGGTCTCTTTCGCATCGCACGAGATGGGGGTCTCTTATGAATTTGACGCTTGCTCCCACCCCGCTTGTCGCCATCCTGCGCGGCGTCACGCCCGACGAAGCGGATTCGATCGCCGCCGTTATTGTGGAAGCGGGTTTCGGCGCCATCGAGGTGCCGCTCAATTCGCCTGATCCCTTGACGAGTATCGAACTCATCGCGCGGCTGTTCGGCGACAAGGTTCTGGTCGGCGCTGGCACGGTGCTCGAACCGGGTCAGGTCGACGAAGTCGCAGAAGCGGGCGCGAAGCTTGTCGTCGCGCCCAACGCCGATCCCGCTGTGATCGAGCGGGCGGCGAAGCTCGGGCTCGTCGCCGTGCCAGGCGTCGCCACAATGACCGAGGCGTTTGCCGCGCTCAAGGCAGGTGCGTCGGGGCTCAAGCTGTTTCCCGGCGAAGCGCTGGGGCCTGATATTGTGAAGGCGTGGCGCGCTGTCTTGCCGAAAGAAACGCAACTCTATTCGGTCGGCGGCGTCACGCCCGAGCGTATCGATCCCTACAAGCGGGCGGGCGCGAGCGGCTTCGGCATTGGCTCGGCGCTCTATAGGCCCGGCGCGAGCGTCGAGGACGTTGCGAGGGCCGCGCAGATGTTCGTGAAGGCGTGGAACGCAGCCGGTTAACGGGCCTCGAGGATCAGTTCCGCCGAAAGAGGTTGAGCGTCCGGACGAGCGGCGGCATAGAGGACCAATCCAGTAACCCGGGCAGGAACGCCGCACGCCCCGACGCCTGAGCGATGTCCGCGACCCACCCGCGCACTTCGCCGGCGACGCGGATGATCGGCCGCGCTCTTGGCTCCAACTCAATTTGAGCCGAGGGTGGCGAGGAGGCCAGCAGCGGCGGGATCTCTGATGCAATCGCGGGAGGATCCGGCTGAGCCGCCGGCGACTCAGCCGGCGCGGACTTCTTCCTGACCGCGGCTTTTGGCGCGAGGCGCGCGACCGCTTTTTACGCCGCCGGTCGTGGCTCGGGCGCCGGCGGATTCGCGAGAGAAAAGGAGGTCGGGGCGATCGATGCGACCTGCGTCGCGTCGCTCCCCGAACGCTCCACGTCGGTCTCTCTCTGCCGATTGCGCTTCATAAAGCTGGCGATGAGTTCGTGCTCCTCGCGCAACGATTCCCCATCGCGTCTTCGGAGGCCGACGGCGCCTGAATGACGATCGGAGGCGTGGGCGGTTGATGGCTGTAATGATTGACCAGCATTGCGCCAATCACGCTCGCCGTGGTCACCGGCAGGATCTCGTAGGCGAATCTCGACGAAAGCTTTGTCATGAAGTCGAGAGGGCGAATTGCCATGGACGCCTATCCGATAGAGGTCGACCCTGAGTGCCTGCACTTACGAGAGATTGTGGTCGCAATCGAGTTGCGGCGTCCGCCTCCCAACTGGCGAGAAGATCACTCGAGATTGGTGTGCCGCGCGCGCATCGTCTCCGATGTTTCGCTGAACCGCGGCCGCAGTTTGAGGACGACCAGCTCGAAGGCGATCATCTGCGCGGTCTCGAACAGCGAGCCCATTGGCAGAACGGAGAGCTTGCCGCCCTGATCGTTCGCCATCGTCTGGGCGGGAATGACCGTGACGATGTCGACTTGCTTCGCGAGTCCGCCTGCCGGTTGGGCGGTAACGAGCGCCGTGCGGGCGCCGCCTTTGCGCGCGACCTCAACCAGCGTTTGTGCGGTCGGGAGATCGCCTGGTCCTGCGGAGGCGATGAACAGATCGCCCGCGCCCAGCGCCGGCGTGGTCATGTCGCCCCAGACCGCAACGTCGCGGCCCATGTGAAAGAGCCGCATGGCGAAGCCGCGCATCTGCAACCCTTCGCGCCCAAGCCCGAATACGACGATGCGCTTCGCGACGACGATGGCGTCGACCAACCCGTCGAGCGCGTCCTCCGGCATGGCGGCGAACACGCGGGCAAGATCGCTCAACGCGCCCTTCGACAATTGGGCCAGGCTCTCGGTCATCGGTTTCCTTCTCCTCGCTGCTCGAGATCGGGACGGGAGAGGCTACCCGAAGTCGCCGCTTAAAGATCGGAACTCGAGCGAGAACGCACTCAAGCCCGGATTCGCGCTTCCGCTTTTTCCGTGGCCATGCCCGCCCTGGCCAGGGCGTGGCGAATGAGGCGGTCGACCAGTTCGGTGTAACTGATCCCGAGCGCCTCCATGACCTTCGGGTACATGCTGATATTGGTGAAGCCAGGCAGGGTGTTCACTTCATTGACGATGAGGCTGCCGTTCTCGCGCAGAAAAAAGTCGATGCGGGCCATGCTCTCGCAGCCAAGCGCTCGGAAGGCCTCGATCGACAGCTTGCGAACCTTGTCGCTCACCTCGCGGGCGAGGTCAGCCGGGACCTTGATCGCGGCGCCCTCGTCGTCGAGATATTTGGCTTCGTAGGTGTAGAAGCCGTGGCGGTTGCTGGGCACGATCTCGCCAGGCGGCGAGGCGGTGAGGGAACCGTCCTCGTCCTCGAGAACGCCGCACTCGATCTCGCGCCCGCGGACATATTCCTCAACCAGGATCTTGCGGTCATGCCGAAACGCCTCGGCGATCGCCTCCGCGAACTCCTGCGCCGTCCCTGCCTTGCTGACGCCGACCGACGAGCCAAGGCGAGCTGGCTTGACGAATACCGGACGGCCGAGCTCGTCGACGACCGCCTCGAAGGCCGGCTTGTCTCCCCGCGAAAAACTTAAGAAGCGCGCGATCGGCAGGCCGCCGTCGCGCATGAGACGTTTGGCGACATCCTTGTCCATTGCGGCGGCCGAGCCGAGGACGCCGGAACCGACATAGGGCACGCCCGCAATCTCCGCTGCGCCCTGCACCGTTCCATCCTCGCCGAAGGGGCCGTGCAGAACCGGGAACAAGACGTCGACCGAACGTGACAAGTCGGGCGCCGCGGTATCCGTCTCCGAAAGGATCGCGAGCCGTCCCCCGCCGCCTGGAACAAGAGCGACCTCCGGTCCGCTCTCGGGAACCGCGGCCGGAAACACGCCGTCATTAAGCGAACTGAGCCGCCAAACGCCGGACCGGGTTATGCCGATCGTAATCGTGTCGTAGCGGGTCGGGTTGAGCGCGCGAAATACGTTTCCCGCGGACATGACGGATACGTCGTGCTCGGCCGAACGGCCGCCGAACAGCAAGGCGACGCGCAGTCTTTCGGCCATGTCGCGCTCTCCGAATCAACCCATTCGCCGAGACTTCGCCGAATGGGATGGGATTGGTCAACCGGCGCCGATGAGCCCGTGAGCGCCGAGCGACTGGTAAGGCGCCGAGCCGGCGGCGGCGTGATCGACCGCGGAGCGCACGCTCGGCGTGGACCTGCCCGGCGGATTACGGCGTCCTTAAATTGAAGAGAACGGCGATAAGTAAAACTACCCACGACCAGCGGGTTTGAATTCGAAACAAAGCGCCATATCATCCTTCTGCAGCTCGGGGACGGAAATGGCCTCATGAATTCGCATGATATGCCGCTCCAGTCTCACTGGTCTTGGACCGGCTTGGCTGCGGGTCGTTCCAGGTTTTGGGCGACCGGCGTCGCGTTCATAGCCGTCTATTTCGCGCTCAACCTTCTGACAGAATGGCACGAATTCGATCGCCTTGGGATCACGTTGTGGAGCCCGGACGATGGTTTGAGCCTGGCGCTGCTGATCGAGAACGTCGCCTTCGCCCCGTTCGTCTTCCTGGCCGCCGTTCTGGTCGACTTGTCGATCGCTGGGCTTCATCGCAGCCTCGGCGTGACCATGGCGGCGGAACTCAGCTTGGCGCTGACCTATGTCGGTCTTGCTTTCGTCCTCAAAAATACGCTGAAGTTCGACATCAGGCGGTTCAGATTGCCAGACGTGGTGTCGTTCCTGCTTCTTGTCCCAGCGGGCGCGGCGTTCTCGGCGTTTATATATTGTGGGGTGCTGTATCTGGGCGGAGACTTGTCATCGGATAAGGTCTTTGTCGCGATGATCCATTGCTGGATCGGCGAGGCGCTCGGGATCGTCACGATCATACCCGCGACGACCGCCGCGTTCACATACGCATCGCCGCCATGGCGCTGGTCCAGCTATACGTTGTTTACGATTTTCATCTTCGTATTGGGAATAGGTCTTGGATTCGCCGCGCTCGTTGGCGTCGGTGACAAATTGTACTATCTATTTAATCTTCTCTTCTTGCCGGTCATCTGGGTGGCGATGCGCGAAGGGTACGCAGGCGTCGCGCTTGCGTTGGTGACGATTCAGCTGACCCTCGCCGTACTCACCGCGTTCGTCGGCTACAACACGACGGATTTCGCCATACTCCAATTGCTGATGCTGGTGCTTTCGATCACCGGCTTGCTGCTTGGCGCGGTCACCACGGAGCGCCAGGACGCCGCCCTGCGCTTACGCGAACAAAAGAGTGAGCTCGCTCGGATGGTGTCCAACGCCCGGGCTGGCGCGATGGGGATGGCGCTCGCTCACGAAGTCAGCCAGCCGTTGTCGACCGTGACGACCTACCTGCATGCCGCGCGGCGATTGCTCCAGGCGAGCGTCGCGAGCGAGCCAGTCATGGATGCGCTGATCAAGGCGGAGGCTGAGGCTCAGCGGGCCCGCGAGGTTCTCGAGCGCATTCGCGATTTCGTCTCAAATGGCAACTTGAATTTGACGGCGCTCGACGTGTCCGTCCTCGCGGAGAAGATCGGCGAGCTTTGTCGGGAGGAAGCGGCCGCGCGCGGCGTTCTGGTTGAGGTTGAAAGCGTGGGTCTCATCCCTCTGGTAGAGGCGGATGGGGTCCAGATTGAGCAGGTTCTGATCAATCTCGTCGCAAATGCGATTGACGCGGCGGCAGCGCGGTCGGACACGCGCGCGCGCGTGACCATGCGGATCGCCGCCAACGACAGCGCAATCACGCTCCGGGTCGAGGACAACGGCTATGGGGTGGCTGCGGAGCTCGTGGATAACATTTTTGACGCCTATCAGACGACCAAGCCGCGAGGGATGGGGCTCGGCTTGCACTTAAGCCGGCGGATCGTTCAGAGACACGCGGGCCGCCTCTGGTGGGAGCCGATCCCCACAGGGGGCGCGCGATTTGTGGTCGAGTTGCCGATCAATGGATGCGAACACAATGCCGCATGAACGTTGTGTGCACATCGTCGATGATGAGGCCGAGGTGCGGGATGCGCTGACCTTGCTGCTGTCGACCGCTCAGATCGAGTCGCGATCCTATGGCTCGGCCGAAGAATACATGACCTCAAATCCGCTGAAGGACCCGGCTTGCATTCTCCTCGACAACCAGCTTCCCGGTATGAGCGGGATCGAACTTCTGCGGCGCATCGTCGCCGCGACCACGGATTCCACGATCATCATGATAACGGCCTATGGCGACGTGCCGACGGCTGTTTTGGCGATGAAGGCGGGGGCCTTTCATTTTGTCCAAAAGCCCTTCGACGCCGAGGCGCTGCTGATCACTGTCGAAGAGGCCTTATCGCGCAGTGACGAAGCTGGCGATCTCCCACTCGAAATGAAAGGATTTAAGGCCCGGCAGGCGCTGCTGACACAGCGCGAGCGGGAGGTTCTCGCCCTTCTGTTGGAGGGGCTGCCGACCAAGCTCATCGCGCACCGGTTGCGCATCAGCTCGAGGACGGCCGAACATCACAGGGCCGCCGTTATCCAGAAGATGCAAGCGCGCAACATTTCCCATCTCATGCGAATGGCGTTCGTCGCAAAAAATCTCAAAAGCGCCGAGCCGACGGCGCAGTAGCTTCGCGTTCCTCTCGCCCCAGATCTGCAAACCGCCACCCGGGCGCAATCTTTGGGTTGGGGCTCCATCTGAAAAATTATGTCGCATCGCCCTGCGCCGCAGCATAGTCGGGAGCGAGGCCATGGGTTGAGCGAGCGTCCTCTCGAATGGATGGTAAGGCTTTCGATTACATTATCGTCGGCGCCGGATCGGCGGGCTGCGTGCTCGCCGACCGGCTGACGGAGGACGGCCGCTCGAGCGTGCTCGTGCTTGAATGCGGCGGATCCGACCGCTCCTTGTTCATCCAGATGCCGGCAGCGCTGTCAATCCCGATGAACTCCAAGACATACAATTGGGGCTATTGGAGCGAGCCTGAGCCGCATCTTGGCGGGCGGCGCATCGCCTGTCCGCGCGGCAAGGTTCTCGGCGGCTCGTCCTCGATCAATGGCATGGTCTATGTGCGCGGGCATCCGCTTGATTTCGAGCGCTGGGAGGAGGAGGGCGCAAGGGGCTGGGGATATAGAAACGTGCTGCCCTATTTTCGTCGGGCGGAGAGCTTTCGCGGATCGGTCGACGTCTATCGAGGCGACGCCGGGCCGCTGACGACAGCGCATGGGCAAAAAACCAACCCCCTTTACGACACCTTCGTCGAGGCCGGCCGGCAGGCGGGTTATGAAGTCAGCGCGGACCTCAACGGCGAGCGGCAGGAAGGATTTGGCGCGCTGGGCATGACGGTGAAGGACGGCGTCCGGTGGTCGACCGCCAACGCCTACCTAAAGCCGGCCATGAAGCGGCCCAACCTCGAGGTCGTCACCCATGCGCTCGCGACCCGGATCGCTTTCGATGGACGCCGTGCGGTCGGCGTTCGCTACCGGGGGCGCGGACGCGAGCAAATGGCAAAGGCGCGGCGCGAGATCATTCTTAGCGGCGGCCCGATCAATTCGCCGCAATTGCTGAAGCTGTCAGGCGTGGGACCGGAGGCGGAATTGCGCTCGCTCGGTATCGATGTCGTCGTCGATCGAGTTGGTGTTGGCGAGAACTTGCAAGACCATCTCGAATTCACTTTTCAGGTCGCCTCCAGGCAACCGATCACGCTTTTCGCACATACGGGCTTGTTCGGCCGTGCGCTTGTTGGGGCTGAATGGCTTCTCCGTGGCCGCGGTCTTGGCGCCTCCAACCATTTTGAGGCAGGCGGCTTCATCCGCTCACGCGCCGGCGTTCGCTATCCCGACATTCAGTTCCATTTCCTGCCGATGGCCGTGGCCTACGACGGCTCGACGCTGGCGAAAGAGCACGGCTTCCAGGCGCATGCGGGACCGATGCGGTCGAAAAGCCGTGGCTGGGTTCGCTTGAAGTCCGCCGATCCGGCAGACCCGCCACGGATCCAGTTCAACTATATGAGCCATCCCGAGGATTGGATCGAGACGCGCGCTTGCGTGCGACTGACCCGGGAGATCTTCGCTCAACACGCCTTTGACCCTTACAGGGGCCGGGAGATCGAGCCCGGCGCCGAGTGCGTCAGCGACGAAGCGATCGACGCCTTCGTGCGCGACCACATCGATACTGCGTACCACCCCTCCTGCACCTGCAAGATGGGATCACCAACGGACCCTTCCGCGGTGGTGGATCCGGAAACCCGGGTGATCGGGGTCGACGCGCTGCGTGTCGTCGATTCGTCGATCATGCCTTCGATCACCAACGGCAATCTGAACGCGCCGACGATCATGCTGGCTGAAAAAGCGGCGGACATGATCCGCGGGCTTGAGCCTCTGCCGGCTTCGAACGCGCCCTATTATGTGGCGCCGGACTGGGAGACGAACCAGCGGTAACGTATGCGTGGGCCTCAATTTTCGGGTTCAATTCCGCGCCTCCTTGGCGCAAGCTCCCGGCCGGACGGATTAAAGCTAGCTTCGGGAAAGTGAGTAAGCGATGACTGACGCCGCGCCGGCCACCGCCAGAGAGCCGCGCCGCGGGCGCGAGGCGCGCCGAAGCGCGCGAGCCCAGCGCTCGCTTGCCTCCATTCCCTACATCACCCGGAAGATTCCGCTCACAGAACTTGTCAGTGAGGAGGGACTGGAGACGATCGAGCGCAACGCTGAGACGCTGCTCGAGGAAATTGGCGTCGAGTTTCGCGAGTTTCCCCGCGCGCTTGAGTTGTTTCGCAAGGCCGGTTGCGACATCAAGGGCGAGAGGGTGCGGTTCCCCCGCGGCCTGGCGAGGAGTCTGTGCGCCACCGCGCCGTCGCAATACGTGCAGCATGCACGCAATCCCGAGCGCAACGTCACGATCGGCGGGGACGCTATGGTATTCGCGCCGAATTATGGCTCGCCGTTCGTCCATGACCTCGACAAAGGCCGCCGCTACGGCACGCTGGAAGACTTCCAGAATTTCGTCAAGCTCGCCTACGTGAGCCCGTATATCCACCATTCGGGCGGCACAGTGTGCGAGCCGGTCGATCTGCCGGTCAACAAGCGGCACTTCGAGATGGTGTACGCACATGTCAGATATTCGGACAAGCCATTCATGGGCTCAGTGACAAAGCCCGATCGCGCAGAGGACAGCGTGCGCATCTGCGAACTTCTGTTTGGCGAGCAGTTCGTGCGCGAGAATACGGTGATGACGAGCCTCATCAACGCCAATTCTCCGCTGGTCTGGGATTCGAGCATGCTCGGCGCGGCGGAAGTCTATGCGCGCTCGAACCAGGCCTGCATCATCACCCCATTCATTCTGTCCGGCGCGATGAGTCCGGTGTCGGTCGCCGGGACGCTGACTCAGGTGCTGGCCGAGGTTCTGGCAGGGACAGCGTTCTGCCAGCTCACCCGTCCGGGCGCGCCGGTGGTGTTCGGAACCTTCGTTTCGACGCTGTCGATGCAGTCCGGCGCGCCGACCTTCGGCACCCCCGAGGCGGCGCTGGCGATCTTCGGCGCCGGTCAGCTCGCGCGGCGGATGAAAATGCCGTTCCGCACTGGCGGCTCGCTCTGCGCCTCGAAGGTTCCGGACGCGCAGGCGGCTTATGAGAGCGCGCAGACGCTTCTGCCGACGGTGCTGGCGGGCGCCAACTTCGTGCTGCATGCCGCGGGCTGGCTCGAAGGCGGCCTCACGGCGTCTTATGAGAAATTCGTGCTCGACTTCGATCAGCTTGGGGCGATGCACGTGCTCGCCAAAGGGGTCGACTTTAGTGATAACGGCCAGGCGATGGAGGCTTTCCATCAGGTCGAGCCGGGCGGGCATTTCCTGGGCTGCGCCCATACCCAGGCGAATTTTGAGACCGCCTTCTATCGCTCCAATGTCGCCGACAACAATTCGGTCGAGCAGTGGCGGGAGGAGGGCTCCAAGGACGCGGCCACCCGCGCCAACGGGCTTTGGAAGTCGATGCTGACCGAGTACGAAGCTCCTCCCCTCGACCAAGGGAAGGACGAGGCGATCCGCGAATTCATCGACAAGCGGAAAGCCTCAATGCCGGACGCGAATTATTAGGTCGGACCGGCGCCGATGAACGCGCTGCTATTGCGCCGGATAGCCTTGCCAGAGCCATTCGAGCGCCGCCGGCAACGTTTGAGCGACCGTCGCCTTATCGACATGTTCGGCATTGCGGGCGAACAGGAATTGGTAATGGTAGCCCTTGTCCGCGAGCACTTTGGCGAAACGCTCGTCCGCGAGAACCCAGTCGTGCATGCCGTCCGCCACCGGAGCGACCGGATAAAAGAGATCGTGGTCCCCAGTCTCGAACCAGATGCGGATTGGCTTCGTCGGGCTGTTGGGGATCAGAGGCGAGCCGAAATGCGCATCGCTCTTCGCAACTTTGCCGCCCTCCACGCTGAGATTGGCGACCGGCGGTCCCGCCCACGCGCTGTGATACTCCCAGGCGCCGCCTGGCAGCGCCGGATTGTGTGGCCATTGCTGGTTCACCACCGTCGGCGAATAGGTCAGCACGCGGTGGTAAAGCTCAGGGTGGAACCAGGCCATCGTAAACGCCGCCGATCCGCTCGAACTGATGCCCATTGTCGCCCGGCCTTCGGGATTCTTAGTGAGCTTGACGTTGGCGTGGCTCTCGGCCAGCGGCAGCACTTCGTTCTCGACAAACTCCGCATAGGCTCCATTGACCGCGTGGTACTCGAACCCTCGTTCTCTCCCCTGCGCGTCCTGCCCGCCTGCGCCGATCAAGATTGCGACGATCGGCGGGATGCGACGCTCGTGGATCACATTGTCGAGGATGGTGAAGAACTGTTTTCCAACAGGGTAGCCGCCGTCGCCAACGACAATGAACGGCGCTTCGCTTCCTGCGACATAGCCCGGCGGAACGTAGACATCGACGGAACGGGTCCAGATTCCCGCATGGGCGCTTGGAACAAGAAGGTTCGACTTGTCGCCGGGCGATGTCTGCCCGGTGTAGACAGACGCATTAAGGCAACCGTCGGGATCATCCCGGATCAAGCCGGGATTGAAGACCGTGCTGTCGTTCGACGACATGGTGAAGGAATAGACTTTGCCCGTCGGCGTTCCATCATGCGCGGTCACCTCCGGCGCCGGAGAATGCGTAGGCCCAATGATGAAATTGCCTTCGGCCTTGATCGGAGGAAGCGTTCCGTCGGGGAGTTCTGTCGCCGACGGATAGTTGGGATTCTTGGGGTCGCGGGTCGGCGGCAAAGTTTTCAAATCGAGCCCGGACGTATCGATGTAGAACGGCCCCGACGGATCGGTGATGTTCGCGCCAGGTGGAATGCCGGCGTTTCCTTTCAGGCAGTCCGCGTGCGCTGCGCCCGCAATCACGAGACAAGACAAGGCTGCGAGTCCGAGCGTGGTCCTCATTGGCGTTCCCCCTTGATTGTGGTGCTATCGTAAAGGGGGGAGTCGAGCAGTCAATGATCGATCGGGCCGGAACTTTGCAGTTCACGAGGAAATGAATGAGAACGCACGCGCGGGCAGTGGTCATTGGCGGGGGCGTCGTGGGCGTCTCGACGCTTTATCATCTCGCCAAAAAGGGATGGACCGATAGCGTTCTCATCGAGCGCAAAGAACTGACCTCGGGCTCCACCTGGCATGCGGCGGGTCTCCTCCCACTGTTCAACTTGAGCTACTCGGTCGGGCAAATTCACAAATACTCGGTCGCGCTCTACCAGACGCTCGAGAAGGAGACTGGACTCGACCCCGGTCTTCGTCAGGTGTCGAACATTCGACTCGCGCGCACTCGCGACCGGATGGACGAATACAATTACTACGCAGGCGTCGCGGAGACGATCGGTGTCAAGGTCAAGTTCTTGACGCCAAGCGAAGTCAAGGAAATCTGGCCGCTCTGCGATGTCGAGGGAATCATCGGGGCAATCCAGCACCCCGAGGACGGCTACATCCAGCCCGCCGACCTGACGCAGACGCTGGCGCGAGGCGCCCGCGATCGCGGCGCTGAGATCAATCGCCATACGACGGTCACCGCCATCGCGCGACTGCCGAACGGCGAATGGAAGGTCTCAACCGACAAGGGCGAGATAACTTGCGAGCATGTCGTTTCCGCGACCGGAAATTTCGCACGGGCGACGGGCCGCATGGTGGGGATCAACGTGCCGGTGATCCCCGTCGAGCACCAATATATCGTGACCGAAGCGCATCCCGAGATCGTCAAGCGCAAGGCGCAGGGCTTGCCGGAAATGGGCGTGCTGCGCGAATCCGATTCGGCCTGGTACATGCGCGAAGAGGCCGGCGGCTTGCTGCTGGGTCCGTACGAAAAGGGCGCGCCGGCCTGCTATGTCGACGGGCCGTCGTCGGACAGCGAATACGAGCTCTTTCCCGAGGATCTTGATCGCCTTGGCCCCCACATCGAAACCGCGATCACGCGCGTTCCCGCGTTCGGCGAGGTCGGCGTCAAGAAGGTCTACAATGGCGCCATCGCCTACACGCCTGACGGCTCGCCGATCGTGGGCCCCGCGCCCGGAGTGAGGAACTTCTGGCTCAACGAAGGCCATTCGTTCGGCGTCACCGCGGCCGGCGGCGCCGGCTGGCAGCTTGCCGAATGGATCGTCGAAGGCGAGCCGACCATCGACATGCTCGGCGTCGACCCGCGCCGCTTCGGCCCTTACGCGGACACAGGGTATTTGATCGAAAAGAACGAGGAGGCCTACGCCAAGGTTTTCACCGTGCATTATCCCGACGAGGAGCGCGCAGCCGCCCGCCCGCTGCGCCAGACGCCTTGCTATGCGCGGATGAAAGACCTTGGGGCTGTGTTCGGTTCCGTTTACGGCTGGGAGCGGCCGAACTGGTTTGCCCCGCATGGCTACGGCTTAAGCGAGGCCGATCTCGCCAAACCGGATGTGCTTCTCAACGAGAATCATCCCCCCTTTGGCTCAAGCGAGAAGCCGCGAGAGAAATGGAGCTTTCGTCGTTCGAACTATTTCCAATTCGTCGGCGAAGAGTGCCGAAACGTGCACCAGAACGTTGGCCTCATGGATATGTCGGCCTTCGCCAAATGCGAGGTTTCAGGTCCTGGCGCGGAGGGTTGGCTCAATTCAATCCTCACCAATCGCGCGCCGAAGGCGATCGGCCGCGTCACTCTGAGTTATCTGCTCACTGAGCGCGGCGGGGTGCGGGCGGAGTTTACGCTGACGCGCATCGGGCCAGAGCGATTTTATCTAATCTCCGCCGGCGCGCTCGAAACCCATGATTTCGACACGCTGGAGAAGCTTCTTCCTGCCGACAACAGCGTGCGCATCGACAAGGTGACGACGCAGCGCGGCGTGCTCGTGCTTGCCGGTCCGCGCTCGCGTGAGGTGCTGGCTAAGGTCGCCGACATCGACGTCTCCAATAGGGCGTTCCCGTGGCTTACCGCGCGGCGCCTGTCGATCAGGGCCGCGGGCGTCATCGCCATGCGCGTCAATTTCGTCGGCGAGCTTGGCTACGAATTGCACCATCCGATCGAGATGCAGAACGCTGTCTTCGACGCGCTGATGGACGCGGGCGCGCCGTTTGGGATCAAGCCTTTCGGCATTCGCGCCATGGATTCGCTCAGGCTGGAAAAGTCCTACAAGCTCATTGGGCGCGAACTGTCGATCGAATATGCCGCGCTCGAGTCGGACCTCCAAAGGTTCGTCGATTTCGACAAAGGTCCGTTTCGCGGGCGCGACGCGCTCGTCGCCTGGAGGAACAAGGGCTTTGCGAACAAGCTGGTGATGCTCGAAGTTCAAGGCGTGACCGACGCCGACGCGCGCGGCTCTGAGCCGTTGACTAAAAATGGCGCGATGATCGGCCGCACGACCTCCGGTGGCTACGGCTGGAGGGTCGGCAAGTCGCTGGCGCTGGCCATGGTGAAGCCTGAGTTTTCGCATCCTGGCGACGAAGTCGAGGTGCGCATCCTCGGCGAGATGCGCCGCGCAACTGTCATCTCCGACAGCCCTTATGATCCGAAAAACGTGGCGCTTAGGGGCTAGCTGTGATCTTTCAGGAGGTTGTCCATTCGGTTTGAGCCGTGAACGCTGATGTCGCCAAACCTCAGTGATTCGCGGGAGAACCGAATGGACATGCACGAGAATGCGTCCCTGACGCCGAAAGGTCGAGAGGCGATGGCGCGCAGCGTGATCGAAGGCGGCCTGTCGAAGGCGGCTGCAGCGCGCCGGTTCCACACCACGCCCAAGACCGTCGACAAGTGGGTCGAACGTTTCCGCATGGAAGGCCTGGCGGGCTTGCGCGACCGCTCATCAAGGCCCCATTCATCGCCAAGCCAAGCGACGCCTGCCGTCTGCGCGGCGGTCGAGGCTTTGCGCAGGCAGCGCTACACCGGCGCGCAGATCGCCGCCGAGGTCGGCGTTTCGGCGGCAACTGTCAGCCGCATCCTCAAACGCCGGGGCCTCAATCGCCTGTCGGCGCTCGAGCCGGCCGAGCCAGTCCGTCGCTACGAACGGGCCACCCCGGGCGAGATCATCCATATCGACATCAAAAAGCTGGGCAAGTTCAGTCGGATCGGCCATCGGGTCACCGGCGATCGGACCAGCCAAAGCAACACCCGCGGGGTCGGCTGGGAATATGTGCATCTGGCGATCGACGACCATTCCCGTCTCGCCTGCTCGCAGATCCTGCCGAACGAAAAGCGCAGCTCCTGCCTGCGTTTCCTGTTCAACGCCCTGCGCTTCTTTCGAGGCCTCGGCGTCAGGGTCGAGCGCGTCATGACCGACAACGGCTCAAGCTTCCGATCGGATCGCTATGCCGGGGCCCTGCGCCGGCTCAAGATCAAGCATCTGCGCACCAAACCTTACACCCCCAAAACCAACGGCAAGGCCGAGCGCTTCGTCCAGACAAGCCTGCGCGAGTGGGCCTACGCCCAAGCCTACAACACCTCCGAAGAACGCGCCGCCGAACTGCCCATCTGGCTGCACCGCTACAACTGGCATCGCCATCATGCCGGTATCGGCGCCAAGCCGCCAATCAGCAAACTCATGCTAACCGAGGATAACGTGTTGAGGCTCCAGAACGCTTCCACGCCTATGTCGAACAGTCCTCGCGCCTACCCTCAAGCCGGGCGACGTCGTGATCCTCGACAACCTGGGCTCCCACAAGGGAAAGGCGGTGCGACGTGCGATCCGCAACGTCGGGGCGCGCCTCGTGTTTCTGCCGAAATACTCGCCGGACCTCAATCCGATCGAGCAGGTCTTCGCCAAGTTCAAAACCCTGCTGCGAAAGGCCGGAGTGCGAAGCTACGAAGCCGTATCCCGAGCCTGCGCTCAGATCCTCACTCAATACCCACCCGAAGAATGCGCCGCATACATCAGGAACGCCGGCTATGCGTAAACCAAAAAGCAGAAGGCTCTAGCCGATGGAAACGAACCGTCCGTTAGGCTTCTCCCGCCGCTCGGCGTTGCTGGAGCAGGGCACGATAGATCTCGTCGTCGCCGCACAGCCCAGCCATGCGGCCGAGGTCGTCGACCAGCACGATCGGATTGCCCGATAGACTGCGTAGCGCAATCGCCGAGCGCATCTTCAGGTCGAGCGGCGCGACCACGATATCCACGTCCTCAGACCGCGCCGACACCTCGCCTGTAGCGCGGTCGGCGATCGCGATCGCGCCAGCATTTCCGTCGAGGGTCACGCCAATCGGCCTGTCGTCGGCGTCGAGCTGAACGCGGACTCGGCCGCCTCGGTCGAGCATCACTTCGTTCTCGCTCCGACGCAGCGAGGCCGCAGGCGTCATCAAAGCCCCCCCGCGCAGCACGTTAAGCGGGTTCATATGCTTGACGAATTCCGCGACATAGGCGTCCGCGGGCCGCAAGAGGATGTCCTCCGCCGTCCCGCATTGAACGATCCGCCCGCCCTCAAGAATCGCGATCCGGTTCCCGATCTTCAGCGCTTCGTCGAGATCATGACTGACGAAAATGATCGTCTTCTTCAGGTCCTTCTGCAGCAGCAGCAATTCGTCCTGCAACTTGTCGCGGATCAATGGATCGAGCGCCGAAAACGGCTCGTCCATCAGCAGAATGTCGGCGTCGGTCGCGAAGGCCCGCGCGAGGCCCACGCGCTGCTGCATGCCGCCGGACAATTCGTGGCCGAATTTGCCGGCCCATTGGGTCAAGCCGACCATGGCGAGCTTGTCGGCGACAATCTTATCCATCTGCTCCTTCGGCATTCGCCGAAGTTCGAGCCCGAAGCCGACGTTCTCCTTGACCGTGCGCCACGGCAACAAAGCGAATTGCTGGAACACCATGGCGATGCGGCTGGTGCGCAGCATGCGGAGTTCGTCGGCGCTGCAATGAGCGACGTCGATGGCTCCGTCGCCATGACGGACAAGCACCTTACCCCGCGCTACCTTATTGAGGCCGTTGACAGCGCGCAGGATTGTCGACTTGCCCGATCCTGACAGACCCATCAGCACGCAAATTTCGCTCGGCTCGATGGAAAGCGTGACGTCGGCTGCGCCAAGAACGACTCCAGTCGATTTGAGGATCTCGTCGCGCGTCGCGCCGCGATCGACCATCGAGAGCGCTTCGGCCTGCTTGTCGCCGAACACAATGTCGACGTTCTCGAAAACGACTGCGGACATCTCACGCGCTTCCTTTTCGCTCGGGGTTGCGGAAGACGCGATCGAGCACGATCGCCAAGAGCACAATCGAGACGCCAGCCTCGATGCCCATTGGAATGTTGACCGTCCCTAGCGCGCGCACCACCGGCACGCCGAGTCCCGCTGCGCCGACCAGCGCGGCAATGACGACCATCGACAAGCTCAACATGATGCACTGAGTGATGCCGGCCATGATCGTCGGCAGCGCGTAAGGCAATTCCACCTTCCATAGCAACTGCCGCTTCGTTGCCCCAAAGGCCTCGCCCGCTTCTTTCAGTGGCACTGGCGCCGATACGATGCCGAGATAGGTCAGGCGGACCGGGGCGGCGATGGAGAAAATGACTGTCGAGATCAGGCCCGGCGCCGAGCCGAGGTGAAACAGCACCAGGGTCGGGATGAGGTAAACGAAGGTCGGAAGCGTCTGCATCAAGTCGAGCAGCGGCCGTAGCAAGGCGTAGAGCCACGGGCGATGGGCGGAGGCGATGCCGAGCGGCACGCCGATCAGGACGCTCACAATGGTCGCGAAGCCGACGAGTGAAATCGTCTCGACCGTCGCTTGCCAATATCCGAGGTTGGCGATGGCGATGAACGCGACGACCACGAACGCCGCCAGGCGCCACGACCGGTGCATCCAATAGGCGAGCGCCGCGAGGGCGAAGACGACGACGAGAAAAGGGATGTGCAGGAGGATCGCGGTGAAGCCGTCGACCAGAAAGTCGATCAGCGCGGTCACCGCATCAAAGAAGCCGGCTGCGTTGTCCTGCAGCCAGGTGATGCCAATCTTAACCCAGCGTCCGAGCGGAATTTTGGGTTCGGTGAACCAACTCTCCAACGCCGTCCCTCCAACAAAAATATCGGACAAGCCCTTTGAGGACGCCCGCCCGCGCGGCGGGCGGACGGGAAGGGACTGAGGAGTCGATCGTTATACTTAGAGGCCGAGGCTCTTCTTGACCGCGGGCAGACCCGGCTGGCCGTCGAACGTCGTTACGCCATCGAGCCAGGCGGTGAGTTGCGGGGGGTTGGTCTTCAGCCACTCCTGGGCTGCCTTCGGCCCCTCGTCGCCGTCGGTGAGAATTTTGTTCATCACGGTGTTCTCGATATCGACCGTGAAGATAAGATTCTTGATGAGCTTGGCCGCATTCGGGCACTGCTCGGCCCAGCCGGCGCGCTCGTTGGTGTAGACAATCGCGCCGCCGAAATTCGGGCCAAAACTGTCGTCGCCGCCGGTCAGGTACTGGATCTTGAAATTGACGTTCATCGGATGAGGCGCCCAGCCAAGGAAGACGACGTCTTCCTTGTGACCGGTCGCCCGCTGCACCTCTGAGAGCATCCCCTGCTCGCTCGATTCGACCAGCTGGAAGTTTTTCAGGCCGAATTTGTCGCCTTTGATGAGATTGAGGACGAGGCGGTTGCCGTCGTTGCCGGGCTCGATGCCAAAGATTTTGCCTTTGAGCGAATCCTTGAATTTCTCGATGTCGCCGAAATCCTTGAGGCCCTTATCATAGGTGTATTGCGGAACCGCAAGCGTATATTTCGCTCCGACCGGGAGGTTGGCTCCGGTCACGATAACCGATTTATCTTCGACATAGGGCTTGCGATCGTTTTCCATCGACGGCTGCCAATTGCCCAGAAATACGTCGATGTCCTTATTCTTCATCGAAGCGTAGGTCACCGGGACGGAGAGGACCGTGATCTTGGGCGTGTAGCCGAGACCTTTGAATATCTCGTTAGCGATCGCGGTCGTTGCCGTGATGTCTGTCCAACCGACGTCCGAGAACCTTACAGTCTTGCAACTGTCCGGATCGCCGGCGAAAGCCACGCCCGAGCTAGCCAGCGCGATCGCGCCTGATAGTGTCAGAACCGCCAAAAGCTTCATCGTTCTCTCTCCCTTAATCGTGCGGTCGACCTCCGCACGGAACTGAGCTTGAAGGAGTATCGGCGGGAGGCGAAGCGCGGTCAAATCCAATAATTTCAACAAGCCGGCCCGAGTTCCAAACCGTTTGAGCTTCCGACCGTGAGCCGCTAGAAGCGGGCCACCCGCCCCTGGGAACCTCGATGGCCGAACCCCTCAACCCGACGCCTCAGCAGCAGTCCGAAATCCTGATGCAAGCGCTTCCGCACATGCTGCGCTATGACGATGCGATCGTCGTCGTGAAATACGGCGGCCACGCGATGGGCGACGAGGGCAAAGCGCGCGACTTCGCCAAAGACATGGTGCTCCTCGAGCAGTCCGGCATCAACCCGGTCGTCGTGCACGGCGGCGGTCCGCAGATCGGCATGATGCTGAAGAAGCTGGGCATCGAGTCCCACTTTTCCGGCGGCCTCCGGGTCACCGACAAGCCGACGATGGAAATCGTCGAAATGGTGCTCGCCGGATCGATCAATAAACAGATCGTCGGCTCGATCAACGCCGAGGGCGGGCGCGCGGTTGGCCTCTGCGGTAAGGATGGCAACATGGTCACCGCGCGGAAGGTCCACCGCCCGTATGGTCCTGGAGAAGATGTCGTCGACCTTGGCTTTGTCGGCGAGCCCGACAAAGTGGATTCGACCGTGCTCGAGCAGATCCTTGGCCGCGAACTGATCCCGGTCCTGGCGCCGGTCGCGCAAGGAGCCGATGGCCAGACTTATAACGTCAACGCCGATACCTTCGCTGGCGCCGTCGCCGGCGCGCTTGGAGCGAAGCGCCTCCTGTTCCTGACCGACGTCCCTGGTGTTCTCGACAAGAACAAAGGCCTCATCAAGGAATTGCGGATCGACGACATTCGCGGCCTGATTGCAGACGGCACGATCACCGGCGGAATGATCCCCAAGGTCGAGACCTGCATCTATGCGCTGGAGAGGGGGGTCGAGGGCGTCGTGATCCTCGACGGCAAGGTCCCTCACGCGGTGCTGATCGAGCTTCTGACAGACTATGGCGCGGGAACGCTCATCACGAGATAACCGGCCTTCAAGGCGGTAGACATGCGTATTCTGGCGATCGACACGTCCTGTGGAGCAGCGTCGGTCGCGGTCGTCGAAGGCGGCCGGGCCGAGCCGCTCGCCATCATCAGCCGGCCGATGGCGCGGGGCCACGCCGAAGCTTTGGCTCCGATGGTCGAGGAGGCCATGCGGGGCATTGAGGGCGGCTTTCCCTCGCTCGCGCGCATCGCGGTCGCAATAGGTCCTGGCTCCTTCACCGGCATCCGCGTCGGCCTCGCGATGGCGCGGGCAATGGCGGTGGGGCTTGCGATTCCGGTGGTCGGCGTTTCGACTCTAGCCGCCTTCGCCGCGCCGCTCTTGAGCGAGCCCCGGACTGGAATCATCGCCTCAACGATCGACGCTCGCCACGGCTCGGTCTATTTTCAGTTGTTCGAGACGACCGGCCGCCCGCTGGGGCCCCCTCGTTGCGACACGCTCCGGGAGTGTGTGCGCGCGATTGGCGCCGGGCCAGCTTGGTTCGCCGGCGACGCCGCCGCGCTCGTCGCCAGCGAAGCCCAGCATGCCGGACTGCCTTACGACCTCGACGTTGCGCGAGTCGCGCCGGACATTGTCGCTCTCGCTCGGATAGGTCTCGCCGTCGACCCCTCGAAGAGTCCCGCGCGCCCCGTTTACGTGAAGCCGCCCGATGCGCGGCCAAATGCGGTCGAGCCCATCGCCAGGGTGCCGGCCTGAGCACCCGATCAAGCCCATGATCTTCGGCCTGCGCCGATCTCCCCCACCCGTCATCCGTCTCCTTCGGCCGGACCGGTCGCAGGCCTGTGCGCGCCTGCACGCCGAGGGTTTCGCCCATCCCTGGTCGTCGGATGAAATGGGTGCGCTTATCACCAGTTCGTCGACAGTCGGCGCAGCGGCGCTCGATCCGGTAAGTGGCCGCTTGCGCGGCTTCGTCTTGGCACGGCTGGCGGCGGACGAAGCGGAGATTCTGACAATTGCCGTCGACGCTGCGCACCAGGGCAGGGGGGTGGGGCGGGCTCTTCTCAGTGAGAACTTGCGTCAGGTCGCGAACGCGGGGGCAAAGGCGATGTTCCTCGAGGTCGCCAAGGACAACGCGCCGGCTTTGGCTTTGTATGAGCGCTTCGGGTTCGTCAAAGTCGGAGAGCGCGCCGGCTACTATCGCCGCGCCGACGGGACGCGCGCTACCGCCGTCGTGATGCGCAAGTCGCTTGGGGAAGCGTCGCCTTCGCGGCGTCAAGACGGCGGCAGGCGGTAATCACAGTTTATGAATGAGTGTATCGTTTGCCGCCGGCCCGGACGATCTCGTCAACCGGCTATTTCCCCGCGACCGGAAAGCGCCTACATTAGCGTTGGACGTTTCCGGAGCCCCTAGTTGTCCGAATCGATTGTGCTTGAAGACGCGAGTGGGATTGCAAGCCCCTCACGGGAACCCCACCCGCGGGCGTTCATCAAGTCATTCGGATGCCAGATGAACGTCTATGACGCCGTGCGAATGGGCGATCTCGCCGCCGAGGCTGGTTACCGTGAGGCCATCCGGGTCGAGGATGCCGATCTCATCGTTCTCAACACCTGCCACATCCGCGAACGTGCCTCGGAGAAAATTTTTTCCGAGCTGGGCAAGCTGCGCGAGCTGAAAGAAGAACGCGCGCGGAAAGGCCGACGGACGATGTTGGTCGTCGCCGGCTGTGTCGCCCAGGCCGAGGGAGGAGAAATCCTGCGCCGCCAACCGGCCGTCGATGTTGTCGTTGGCCCGCAGAGCTACCATCGCTTGCCGCAGCTCTTGCGCGCGGCGCGAGTCCGTCCCGGCGTCGTGGACACCGAATTTCCGGCGGACGGCAAATTTTCGCGACTGCCGGCCCCGCAGGCGGACGCGATTCGTCGGCGTGGCGTCACCGCCTTCGTGACGGTGCAGGAGGGCTGCGACAAGTTCTGCTCGTTCTGCGTCGTGCCTTACACGCGCGGCGCCGAGGCCTCGCGCCCTCTCGCAGATGTTCTCGACGAGATTGCCCGCCTTGCCGACGCAGGCGTGCGCGAGGTCACCCTGCTTGGCCAGAACGTCAACGCCTATCATGGGCTCGGGGCTCGCGGCCGACCGATCGGGCTCGCCGCTCTGATCGGCGCCGTCGCGGCTGTGCCCGGGGTTCGTCGGGTGCGTTATATGACCTCGCACCCCAACGACATGAGCGAGGATCTCATCCAAGCCCATCGCGACGTTCCTGCGCTCGCGCCCTATCTCCATCTGCCGGTCCAGTCCGGCTCTGACACTATGCTGAAGTCGATGAACCGCCGACATCGCGTCGCCGACTATCTCGATGTTGTGGCGCGCGTGCGCTCCGCCCGCCCGGACATCGCCTTCTCCTCGGACTTTATCGTTGGCTATCCCGGCGAAACCGACGCCGACTTCGAGCAAACGCTCGCGCTCGTTCGAACGGTTGGGTTCGCCTCGTCCTACGCCTTTAAATATTCGCCTCGGCCCGGAACACCCGCCGCCGAGATGTCTGGTCAGGTTGACGAATCGATCAAGGCTCGCCGCCTAGCTGCGCTTCAGGACCTCATCGAGGACCAGCGGCAGACCTTCAACTGGGGAAGTGTGGGTCAGCGCCTCGAGGTCTTGTTCGAGAAGGCCGGCCGGCGCGAGGGCCAGGTCATCGGACGGTCGCCCCATATGCAATCCGTGTTTGCCGAGGGGCCGCAGTCTCTGATCGGCGAACTGATCCAAGTCGAGATGGTCGCTGTGGAACCGCGTTCGCTGCGTGGGCGCATTGTCTCGCCAGCGTCGTAAATCGGGGTTTTACTGGCGTGAGGAATGATTCTGAACCTGGACAGGACACAACGGAGACAGCCAATTTGAAGCCGCAGGATAGTTCGCCATCGCGCATCGCCGCCGCCCCCCCGGTCATCCATCCTACGCTCCGCGAATCCAAACCTGCTGAAATCGCTATCGCTTTCCCCGACAATGCCGCCGCTTCGGTGGTTTTCGGCCATTACGATCAAAACATTGCGCGCATCGAGCGCAGCTTGGGCGTGTCAGCCTACGCCAACGGAAACCAGATCGTTATCAAAGGCCCGCGCGAGGCCAGCGAGCAGGCCCGCCGAGTTTTTGAGATGCTTTACCAACGCGTGAAGCAAGGCCAGCCGGCAAGCGAAGGCGATGTCGAGGGCATCATCGCCGAGAGCGCGTATCAGGGCCTTCTGTTCCCGGGCGAGGAGGGGTCCAAGGAGAGTTTCGGCGTCGTCAAGACGCGCAAGCGCGGCGTTGTCCGCGCCCGAAGCGCGGCGCAGGACCAATATTTGGCGGCCTTGCGCAAGTTTGAGCTGGTGTTTGCCGAAGGTCCTGCCGGCACCGGCAAGACGTGGCTTGCGGTCGGACACGCGGTGTCTCTGCTCGAACAGGGTCTGGTCGAGCGGCTGGTGCTGTCGCGTCCGGCGGTCGAGGCTGGCGAGCGCCTCGGCTTCCTGCCGGGCGACATGCGCGACAAAGTGGATCCCTATTTGCGCCCCGTCTATGACGCGCTCTATGACTTCATGGATGGGCGCATGGTCGAACGGGGCATCCAGACCGGCATGATCGAGATCGCGCCGCTTGCCTTCATGCGCGGGAGGACTTTGTCCAAGGCCGCCATCCTCTTGGACGAAGCGCAGAACGCGACCGCCATGCAGATGAAGATGTTCTTGACCCGCCTTGGCGAGGGTTCGCGAATGATGGTCAACGGGGATCCGAGCCAGACGGATCTGGCGCCTGGGCAGAAGTCAGGGCTTGGTGACGCGATCGGGCTTCTAAAGTTGCTCCCGAGCATCGGTCACGTTCGCTTCACCCATGTCGACGTCGTCCGCCACGATCTTGTGCGACAGATCGTCGAGGCATATGGACGCGCGGGCGCAGAGGGACAGCCAACCGCGGCCAAATGAAGGTTTCGCTCGATATCAGTGTTTCCTCGCCTCTTTGGCGCCGATTGCCTCGGGCGCGCGCGATCGCGCGCGAGACGATCGCCGCCGTCGCGGAATGCGTGGGGCCGAGCGAGGGCGGCGACGTGAGCCTCTGCCTCGCCGATGACGCCTCCTTGCGCGCGCTCAACCTGCGTTGGCGGGGCCTCGACAAGCCGACGAACGTGCTCTCGTTCCCTGCGGCGCCACTTGGTCATGGTGGGGACCCAACGGCGCTTGGCGATGTCGCGCTCGCCTACGAAACGCTTGCCCGCGAGGCCCAGGACCTCGGGGTTTCGCTCGCCGACCACTATCGCCACCTCCTCGCCCATGGATTTTTGCATCTCATCGGCTACGATCATGAGACGGACGCAGAGGCCGAGCGCATGGAGGCGCTCGAAACAAGGATTCTGACGCGGCTTGGGGCGGCCGACCCTTACGGGCGCGAAGTTATTGGCGGATGACCGTGACGAATGAGGTCGGACCGGCGGAAACGCCGTCTGCAAACGCATCTCCTGAACAGAACTCGGGCCTGTTTGAGCGGGTGCGGGCGTTGTTCGGAATGACGCCCGCTTCGGCACGCGACGATATCGAGGACGCGCTCGAGGAGAGTGCGAGCGAGGAGTTTACCCCGCAAGAACGCGCCATACTCAAGAACGTGCTCGCGCTTCATGACGTGCGGGTAGAGGATGTGATGGTGCCTCGCGCGGACGTCGTCGCGCTGTCGCTCGATACGCCGCTGAGTGAGGTCCTTGATTGCTTTCGCACCGCTGGCCATTCCCGCCTGCCGGTCTATGACGAAACCCTCGACGATCCGCGCGGCATGATCCACATCCGCGACTTCGTTGTCTTCCTCGCCTCCGATCCCCGTTTCGGGCTCATGAAAGCGCGGCATGAGGCGCCTTCCAACGGCGACGGACAGCCGGGGCTCGACATGCCGCTATCGGCAGCGCAAATTCTGAGGCCCGTTCTGTACGCGCCCCCTTCAATGCCGGCGCTCGATCTCCTGCTCAAGATGCAGGCCTCCCGTACCCATATGGCGCTGGTTATCGACGAATACGGCGGGACCGACGGACTGGTGTCAATCGAGGATGTGATGGAGGCGATCGTCGGCGACATCGAAGACGAGCATGACGAGGACGAGACGCCGGAGCTTCACGCGTCGGGAGATGGGGGATGGATAGCGGAGGCGCGAGCCTCCCTCGATGTTGTCTCCGAGGCAACTGGCTTCGATCTCTCTTCGCTTCCCGAGGCGGAAGATGTGGACACAATCGGGGGGCTGGTTACCGCGGCGGCGGGCCGCGTTCCCGACCGCGGCGAGATTCTCCTCGGACCGGGGGAATTCGAATATGAGGTGCTCGACGCCGACCCCCGCCGGATCAAACGGGTGAAGATCAGGCCCCTGGCCGCAGAGGCCGCGAAGCCGCGTCTGTCGTTGCCGACCCCCGAGGTGAAACCGGACGAACGCGCGTAAGACGCTAGCCGCGCTATGCTTGGGGTCGAGGCGGATAGCAGGCGCCCCCATCGCCGAGCCGTGGATCGGCGAAAGCCGCGCCTCGAACGCCGACAAGTCGAACGTCTTCTTAATCCCGATCCGGAACCCCAGCCTTTTCCCGTACCCACTCACCTTGCGTCTTCGAGCGAAGACCGCGACAGACACCGTTCTTGCCCATCGATCGAATCCTCCACTCTCCCTAACCCCATGAGAATCAACACGCCCGACTTCTGCAAAGCTCTGCGAACACTTCCTTTATTAAATGTCAGAATATACGCTATTCTGACGCGTTTTCCCTTAAGTGGGACGTTGTAGGAGATTTTGGATGGTCGAGGAGCGCGCGCCCGTTCGGCGACAGCGGTTGGGCGCGCACGGGTCGATCTTCCGGCGACGGCGCGTGTTCGCGCGGCTGCGCGAGGGTCTCACTTATAAGGAAATCGCCAACTAGGAAGGCTTGAGCCTTTCGCGCGTCCGGCAGATCGTGTCCGAGGAGTTGGAGAAGCGGTCGGTCGACAGCGGCTCCGATCACGCCAAGCTGCAATTGGATAACCTCGCGCCCGTGATGCAACGTGCAGCCGAAACGGTCGCGGCGGGCGACGTGACCGCGATCACGCCCTATCTCAAGGTGCTCGATCGGCTCGACCGTTACCAGACGGTCGCTGGCGCCAACCAGGTCCATGACGATGAGGCGCGCAAGAAGCTCCTCGACAAGATCAACCGCATCGCTACCAATCTCGGGGTCGACGAGGTGATAGCGGCGGCGCGGGAGCACCTGATAAAGATTGGCGAGGTTCCCGACGAGGAGCCGGGCGAGGCCATGGGGGGCGCGGACGAGACGGGCCAGGAGCGGCGGAAGGGAATGGCCTCGAGGTCCCATCCGCAGGCTGAGAGACCGGATCGAGGCACCTCCCGGAGGCTCGGTTAACGCGTGTTCGGCGCCCCGCTCAAGACTCACGACGCAGAGTCGCGCGCGAGCCGATCTTATTTTTGTCGACTCGGGCGACCGAGTCGAACGCAGCCAAGGTTTCGGGCTAAGGTCGGAGATGGCGATTCGAGTGATGAGGAGAGGCGATAGCTTGAGTATTGCCGATTCAGCCATCGCGCCCCCCGCCAACGGTCTGCACTCGCTCATCGAGGGAGTCATTCTGTCCTCGGGCTGGCGCAGACGCGCCATCGCCTTCGTCTCGGGCGTGATCGGGGCGTTGGCGCTCCCGCCTCTTTCGCTGTTCCCGCTTATCGCCGTTCCTTTGATGATCGCCGTCTGGTTGATTGACGGCGCCCCGGTTCGTGGGTCGGGACGTTCGATCGCTGCTTCAGTCAGAGCCGCATCCGGGGCCGGCTGGTGGATGGGCTTCGGATATTTTCTCGCGGGGCTCTGGTGGGTCGGCTCGGCGCTTCTGGTTGAGGCCGACAAATTCGCCTGGGCGCTCCCTCTTGCCGTCGTGGCGCTGCCGGCGGCGCTCGCCGCCTTTCCGGCGGCTGGGTTTGCGCTCGCGCGCCTCTTGTGGTCGCCGGGACCTCTGCGCATTTTCGCCCTTGCGTTCGGCCTTGGGGCGGCCGAATGGGCGCGGGGTCTCCTGTTCACCGGTTTTCCTTGGAACGACCTCGGGATGGCGCTCGGCGTCAATCTCGCCCTTGCCCAGACCGCTTCGCTCGTCGGCCTGCACGGGCTCACCTTCCTAACGATCGCGATCTTCGCCGCGCCGGCGACGCTGTGGCGAGTCAGCGAAGGCCGCCTCACCCTGGCACCGACCATCCTCGCGGTGCTTGCGCTCGCGCTGATCGCAGCGTTCGGCGAGTTCCGGTTGATGGCGCCCGCCAGCGCTACGCTTCCAGGCGTGAAGCTGCGCCTGATCCAGCCCAACGTCGGCCAGGACGACGCCTCGTTTAGCCCGGATAGCAAGCAGGCCATCCTGCGCCGCTATTTCGACTTGTCGGAGCGCGCAACCTCACCGGATCGATCCGGAATTCAAGACGTCACGCACCTGATCTGGCCCGAGTCAGCCTTTCCGTTCATTCTGTCGCGCGACCCGCAGGCGCTCTCCGAGATCGTCGACTTTCTTGGGTCGGGCGCGACGCTGATCACCGGCGCGGCGCGGCGGGAGGACGGAAATCCGCCGCGCTATTTCAATTCGATCGAGATTGTGGGCCGGGATGGGTTGTCGGCGCAGCGCTACGACAAGCAGCATCTGGTGCCGTTCGGAGAATATATGCCGTTCGCGGGCCTGTTGGAGTGGGCACATATCACTCAGTTAGTCGACATTCCCGGCGGGTTCGAACCTGGCTCGGGGCGTCGCATTCTGCATGTTCCGGGCTTGCCAGACGCCATGCCGCTCATCTGCTACGAGGCGATTTTCCCGACCGAGTTAGGGGATCTCATATCTGCCGCCAAACGGCCGGGCTGGCTCTTAAACGTCACTGATGACGTCTGGTTCGGGCTTACGCCGGGCCCGTATCAGCACTACGCCGAAGCCCGGCTGCGCGCGATCGAACTGGGTCTGCCGCTGGTGCGCGACGCCAATTCAGGAATTTCGGCGGTGCTGGATGGCCTCGGCCGCGAAATCGCGGTCGCGCCCCTCGGCGTGGAGGGCGTGCTGGACGCCGGACTCCCCGAGGCGCTCGCGCCTACGTTGCAATCCCGCCTGGGATCGGTCGGGGCGATGCTGGTCGGATTGGCCTTTCTGGCGGCGGCGCTGGCCGGAAAGCGCCGGGTGTAAACGAAGACCGGCGATTGTAAAATTGTACCCTTGCGCGCTATCCGAGTGTCGGCTATCTCTTTCCCTAAGGTCAGTGATTCATTGCGCAAGCGCTGTGACGGCTGAGGGGAACGAGCTTGAAATGATGTCCAAAATGTCCAATATCGTCGATGTTTACGTCGGCGCGCGACTACGAATGCGGCGGACGATGCTCGGCATGAGCCAGAGCAGGCTGGGCGAGCTTCTCGGCGTCACGTTCCAGCAGATCCAGAAATACGAAAAAGGGTCGAACCGCATCAGCGCCAGCCGTCTTCAGCATACCGCACGCGTGCTCGAAGTCTCGCCAGGCTATTTCTTCGAAGGCGCCCCAGCGGATTCGGCAGAACCAGGTTTTGCTGAAGAGTCGTCGCAATCCTACGTTGTGGACTTCCTCGCCTCGACCGAAGGCCTTCAGCTTAATCGAGCGTTTTTGCGGGTTCGCGACCCGAAAGTCCGACGACGCATTGTCGACCTTGTCATTGCGCTGGCGTCGCCGCAGGACGAGAGCGTCGACAGCTCCGCCGTTCGATAAATCGAACAAACCGGTCCAAATGGCTTGACGGACCGAACGGCCGCTGTCAAAAGCACCGTCGCGCGGCTCGGGGCACCTGCAGGCCGCAAAGTCTGTGGCGACAGACGCCAACAGGAGTTCGTCTAAATGGCTCGTCAAAATTACGAATTCACCAGTGAATCCGTGTCTGAGGGGCATCCAGACAAGGTTTGCGACCGCATTTCGGATGAAATTGTTGATCTGTTCTTTCGTGAAGGTGCAAAAGCAGCCCTCGATCCTTATCAAATTCGGGTCGCCTGTGAGACTTTAGCCACGACCAACCGGGTCATAATTGCTGGCGAGGTTCGCGGACCGCACATCTCTAACGAGGAGATGGAGGCGACGGTTCGCAACGCGATCAAGGAAATCGGCTACGAGCAGGACGGCTTTCACTGGCGGAACGCCAAGGTCGAGGTGCTGTTGCACGCGCAGTCAGCGGACATTGCGCAGGGTGTGGACGCCGGCGGGAACAAGGATGAAGGCGCGGGCGACCAGGGCATCATGTTCGGCTACGCCTGCCGTGAAACGCCGGAATTCATGCCGGCCCCGCTCTATTACGCTCACGCGATTCTGCGGGCGATCTCCCTAGCGCGCCACTCGGGCGCCGAAAAGACTTTGGGCCCGGATGCCAAAAGCCAAGTGACCGTTCGTTATCAAAACGGCGAGCCGGTCGAAGCGACGCAGATTGTCGTCTCGCATCAGCATTTGGTCGAGTCGCTCACATCCGAGGACGTCGCCGACCTCGTGCGACCGTACGTCAAGGCGGCGCTCCCTGAGGGTTGGATCACGCCAAAAACGGTTTGGCATGTCAATCCGACCGGGAAATTCTTCATCGGTGGCCCGGATGGCGATTGCGGCCTAACGGGTCGAAAGATCATCGTCGACACTTATGGTGGCGCGGCGCCGCACGGCGGTGGCGCGTTTTCCGGTAAGGATCCCACGAAGGTCGACCGCTCAGCGGCTTATGCGGCGCGGTACCTTGCCAAGAACGTGGTCGCGGCGGGGTTGGCCGATCGTTGCACCCTCCAGCTTTCTTACGCCATTGGGGTGGCGCGACCGCTATCGATTTACGCCAATCTGCATGAGACCGGACGAATCGATGAGGCAAAACTCGAGACGGCGCTAATGGATGTCATGAACTTGACCCCGCGCGGAATTCGCGAGCACCTGAAGTTGAACCGCCCGATCTTCGCCCGAACTTCCTCGTTTGGCCATTTCGGGCGCGTGCCCGAGGCTGACGGTGGGTTCTCGTGGGAAAAGACAGATCTCGCGGATTCGCTGCGCGCCCTCGCGTAGTTGGCCGCTCACTCGTCTCCAATGCCGGCCGTCGACGGGCGCGAAGGGCCAACTCCCGCTAGCGCCGTTTACGGACGCAGCCGCGGCAAGGCGCTTCGCGCGGGCCAGAAACATCTGCTCGCCGAGGCGCTGCCGCTATTCTCGATTGCGCCGGAGGACCTTGCCGACGGGCAGGTGTTCATCCGAACGCCTCGGGAGGTCTGGCTGGAAATTGGGTTCGGCGCCGGCGAACATCTTGTCGAGCAGGCAAAAGCCAATCCGGATGTCGCATTTGTCGGTTGCGAGCCGTTCCTCAATGGGATTGTTGCGGCGCTTGCGGGGCTCAAGCGCGAGGACATTTCCAATGTGCGCTTGCGGCATGGCGACGCACAAGCGGTTATCGAGGCTGTCCCAGACGCATTCTTTTCGCGGGTGTTCGTACTCTATCCGGACCCCTGGCCGAAACGGCGGCACCACAAGCGGCGCCTGATAGCGGGAGGCGTGATCGAGGCGCTGGCCCGGGTCATGCGGGAGGGCGCCGAGCTGCGCTTCGCAACCGACATCGACGATTACGCCGGTTGGACGCTCGCGCGCTTTCTCGCTTCCCCACACTTTCGCTGGGCTGCGGCCGAAGCCGACGATTGGCGTCGCCCCTGGCTCGGATGGCGCCCTACACGCTATGAAGCCAAGGCACGTTTTGAAAACCGCAGGTCCGTATACCTCACTTTCGTGCGCCAATGAGACGAGGCCGGATTCTCTAATCGAGGAGAATCAAGTAAGCAAAGTCCCCGATCGAAGAGGTCATTATGCCTGAACGCCTTGATCGCCGCACGGTGCTAAAGGGCGCAGCTGCGTCGGCAGCTGCGATGACTCCGCTCGGGGAAGCTTTGGGCGCCCAGTCCGACGGACTGCAATTCGATCCGCCGGTCGCGTTCACCTACGACCTTTTCAAGACACAGGCGCGCGATCGAGCTCATGCGCCATATGTTCCTTCCACGCGTCCGGCCCCCGAGGTGCTGCGGAAGATCAATTACGAAGAATGGGGAAAAATTCGCTACCGCGACGATTATGCGCTGTTCGCCAAGGGACCCGGCCGGTTTCCGGTGACGTTCTTCCATCTCGGCCTGTTCTTCCAGAAGGCGGTCAGGATGCACTTCGTGGACGGCGACGCATCGCGCCAGATCGTGTACGATCAGTCCTATTTCGACATGCCGGCCAATTCGCCGGCGCGTGACCTGCCGAAAGGCGCGGGCTTCGCGGGCTTGCGCATTCAGGAGGCGCGCGACGGCGTGCTCGACTGGCACAAGAACGACTGGGTCGCTTTCCTCGGCGCCGCTTATTTTCGCTCGATCGGCGAACTCCGACAATACGGCCTGTCCTCGCGCGGCGTCGCGCTTGACGTTGCGGTCGCTGATCGGCCGGAGGAGTTTCCCGACTTCACCGACTTTTACATCGAGCCCGGGGTCGGAGACACGATCACGCTCTATGCGTTGATGGAGGGTCCCTCGATCGTTGGAGCGTTTAAATTCCTGATGACCCGAGCAAAGGGCGTGGTGATGGACATCCAGACGACGCTGTTCACGCGCGCCCAAGTCTCACGCTTTGGCATCGCGCCACTGACCTCAATGTACTGGTACTCCGAGACCAAGAAGGAAACCGCGATCGACTGGCGCCCGGAGGTCCACGATTTTGACGGTCTGGCGATGTGGTCCGGCAGCGGTGAGAGACTGTGGCGACCGCTCAATAATCCGCCACGCATCACGGTATCGGCGTTTGCCGACAACAACCCACGTGGTTTTGGGCTCCTCCAGCGCGACCGGGTATTCGATCATTATCTCGACGGTGTCTTTTACGATCGACGCCCGAGCCTCTGGGTAGAGCCACTGCCGGGCCCGAGTGGCGAGGGTTGGGGCAAGGGGTCGATCCAGCTATGCGAAATTCCAACGGACGATGAGATCCACGACAACGTGGTTGCTATGTGGGTGCCAGCCGAGCCGGTCCCGGCGGGCGCTGAGCTCAATCTCAACTATCGCCTGCACTGGCTCGCCAATGAGCCTTATCCAAGCAAGCTTGCGCCGGTTTGGGCTACTCGTCTTGGACGCGGCGGCCAGCCCGGTCTCCCGCGGCCGAAGGGGGTAAGGAAGTTCATGGTCGAGTTCCTGGGAGGCCCGCTGCGCGATCTCCCTTTTGGCGTTAAACCCGAACTCGTCGTTTCAGCTTCGCGCGGAAGCTTCGGACCTTACCAACTTATCGAGGCCGTACCCGATGGAGTCGCCGGCCACTGGCGAGCGCAGTTCGATCTTGTCGTCGACGGGACCGATCCAGTCGAGCTGCGTGCGTTTCTCAAGTCCGCTGGCGAGACTCTAACCGAAACCTGGATGTTTCAGTATTACCCGTTCTGATTCTGGTACGGATTCTGCTGCTGGTGAGGCTGTTATCGGTTCGAGCCTTGTGCGATTGGATTCCTTGCATATCCACGGTTCCAGAAGCTCATCTTGCATCCACCTGCGCTAGCCTAGTTACTTGCGGCTGGGAGACGCCACCTATTGGGTGAACCAAATGATCGCCGGCAAGACGCTGCTGCAGCGCCAGAGCTGATGGACTGCGCGCTAGTAATTTCCTCAATCCGGCTTGCCGTAGATACCATGCGAAGCTCTAAAATTATCCACGTCGTCACGTGCCACGCTGAAGGCAACGTCGGCGATGTGATCGTCGGCGGCGTCACGCCCCGCCTGGCGAAACCTTGTGGGAGCACTCGCTTCATCGCGAGCGACGGCGCCTTGCGCAATTTCGTTTCTGAACGAGCCGCGTGGCGGTGTTTTCGGGCACGTCAATCTCCTTGTGCCGGCCAAGGACCCAAGAGCAGATGGGCTTCATCATCGTGGAGCTCGAAGACACGCCACCCATGTCGGGCTCGAAATCGATCTGCGTCGCGACCGTGCTGCTCGACACTGGCATACTGCCGATGCAGGAGCCGGAGACCCATCTGACGCTCGAAGCGCCGGGCGGCCTCATCGCGGTTACGGCGGAGTGCCGCAATGGCAAAGCCGAGCGCATCAGCGTCGAGAACTTACCTTCGTTTGCGCATCGACTCGATGCGCCGCTTGAGGTCGCTGGCCTAGGCGCGCTGAAGGTCGACATTGCTTATGGCGGCGATAGTTTCATCATCGTCGACGCGTCCGCGGTCGGCTTCGCGATTCGTCCGGATGAAGCGCGTGATCTCGCGGAGACGGGCGTCCGCATTATCGCTGCGCCAATGAGCAGCTTGGTTTCACGCATCCGCAGGCTACCGCCTGGGACCACATCTCCTTCTGTCAGTTCGCCGGGCCGCTCACGCGCGAGAGAAATGAACTTCAGGGTTCCAACGCCGTGGTGGTTCGCCCCGGTAAGATCGACCGCTCGCCGACCGGGACCGGCTGAGCGCTTGCATGGCCACTTTCAGCGTGCGCGGGCTCATCGGGGAGGATGACGTCTATCGCGCCCGCTTGGTTATCGGGTCGGAGTTTATCTGCCGCATTGCGCGCGTTACGATGATCGCGCCCCGGCCGGCCATCGTCACGATTATTTCTGGCCGGGCCTGGATTACCTGGTTCAGCCAGTATATGCTGGACCTAGCCGATCCGTGGCCGTTGGGCTACAGGCTCTCAGACATCTGGCCGCGCATCAGGCAGGCAATCTGAGCGCTCTACGCGGCTCGATTGACGCGAAAATAGCGAATGATTTCCCACTCCAGCGACGAGGCGCAACGCACCCCTCGAATCGGCGTTCGAGTACAAGGGCGCGGTCGTCGGCGTCATTTCGCCTGCGTTACTTTCCACCCACGCGCTGGCTCGACCACCCGCTTCGATTACGTGCGCGAGCACAACATGCCGCCGACGCGCTCGACGTCATCTCGGGACGGGAGCCGATTGAGGGGGATTGCGCAGGAAGAAAGCAAAGCGGTCACGATGCACGACGGATTGACGGTTGTTTTGCGTAATACCAAAGGCCCCGCCGGCTGACTCACGGGGGGGATTCCCGAATCGGGTCTGGTCTGATTCAAGGCGGCATGGAGGATTGGGCCATGCCGTCAGCGGTGAGGTTGCGAGAGGACTACTCGGTCGAGGAGATTCGGGGTTTGGCCCGGCGGTCGAAGACCGTCAACCAGAGCCGTCGGCTTCTGTCACTGGCTGCGGTTCGGGATGGAATGGATCGCGGGTCGGCGGCGAAGATCGGCGGCATGGATCGCCAGACGCTGCGCGATTGGGTCCATCGCTTCAACGCGTCGGGGCCGGAGGGCCTGATCGACAACTGGACGGATGGCCCCAAGCCGCGCCTGTCGGAAGAGCAGATGGCGGCGTTTTCGCAGATCGTGGAAGCCGGCCCGGATCGGGCAAAAGACGGGGTCGTGCGCTGGCGGCGGGTCGATCTCAAGCGGGTCATCGCCGAGCGGTTCGGCGTCGACTTTCATCCCCGCTATGTCGGGAAACTCCTGCACAAGATCGGCTTCTCGCACATAAGCGCAAGGCCGCGTCATCCGGCGCAGGACGAGCGGATCGTCGAGGCTTTCAAAAAAACTTTCCGCGCGCGCTGACGGCTCATCTCGAAGGCCTGCCCGAGGCGACGCCGGTCGAAATCTGGTTCCAGGATGAGGCCCGAATCGGCCAGAAGAACGGCCTTGTCCGCCAATGGGCGAGGCGCGGAACGCGACCGCGACAGCCCGCCGATCAGCGCTACGCCAACGCCTATCTGTTCGGCGCGATCTGCCCGGCGCGGGGCGTCGGAGCCGCCTTGGCGTTGCCCTACGCCGACACCGAGATGATGCAGCTTCACCTCGACGAAATCGCGCGCAACATCGCTCCGGGCGCCCACGCCGCGCTGCTGCTGGACCGGGCCGGATGGCACATCACGGGCAAGCTCGACATGCCCGAAAACATCACGCCGATCTTCCTGCCTTCCCGCGCTCCGGAACTGAACCCGGTCGAGAACGTCTGGCAGTATGTGCGCCAGAACTGGCTCTCCAACACCGTCTTCGAAAACTACGACGCCATCGTCGACGCCGCCTGCAACGCATGGCGCAATCTCATCACCGATCCCGAACGCGTCACATCCATCGGAATGCCAGACTGGGCCCACATCGGTCGGTCGTTATGACCTTTGGTATAAGCCCGATGTCAATTACGATTGCCGCGACCGTTCAGTGCGCTCGCGACGCTCGATCTCGCCCGCATTGCAAGCGAGATGGGAACCTGCCTCACCTATGTCGATGACGACGCCGATGAGTCGCCGGAGATTCCCGACGCCGCGGACCGGCCCGCTCAACGCGCTGTCAGAGCGTCACTCCGCCCGAGATCGAAAGCTCTCGCGGCGGTCAACGTGTAGCGGAGATAGGCCAGTTGACCTTCACGTACTCGCGCTGGTTCGGGCCATGATGTCATCGATGGTGCGCTGAAACGCGGCAAAATCGAATGGTTTTCTCAGCGTCGACTGTGTGCGGTATCTCGGATCTATGCCGTCTTGCCCATGGCCCGTCGCCAGCGCCAACGGCAGGCCGCGGGCCATCAGGGCATCGACGAGTGGATATGCATTGTCCTTGCCAAGCGACACGTCGACAATCGCCGCATCCATTTCGCTCTTGGCCAATTCCAGAGCCTTGGCCAGATTGTGCGCCGGGCCGACCACGTCGTGCCCCAGTTCTGACAGCCAATCCTCCAGCATCGCAGTAATCAACGGTTCGTCGTCGACAATTAGAATCTTCGCCATTCCAACTCCGGTCGCAGGCCGGCGGAATCTATCACAATCGACCTGTCGCACAAGGCGGAAGGCGCTCCAAACTCGAGAGATTCATCGACTCGTTCGTGCTTCCCCGTGCCCGCTCGCGCAATCAGTGCAGCAGCTTGGACGCGGGCCCCGACCGGTCGTCTTTCCAATGCCCTGGCACACCAAAGCGTGCAAACCGCCTCGATCGGCCGCGCCGGCTCGATCGCCCCGATATCCTCCGTGTGTCGGGGCCGACGTAGCGCAAGCAAGAGCGCGAGCAAAGCTCCGGCGCGCCTCGTGCCAGGTGGTGAGGGTGCGATGGAGGACGGCGCGGCAGCCAAGCCCTTCGGCGCGAAACGGGTTCTTGCGGAGGCGGGCGAAGGGCGAGTTCACCACCCTCAACAACAGCAGGAAGGCGGCCGCGACGGCAGTGGAGAAAAGATAGGAAGACAATTTCGCCAGTGATCCCTACATCGAACGCCTTGTCCTGAAGTAGCGTTAGGCCGGACTGCAGCGCGTTCGGAACCTCGAATGAGTGGCCGCGATTACCCCCTTGTCGCCCCAAAAGCTGCGAGATCACCCCAGATCACCATGACGAACCAAAGGCGACTGCATCTGGAGCGAGAAGTCGCGCGTCGCCGGACCAGCGCCAGCGCCGCGGCGGTGATGACTATCACGAGCGCGCTCCAGCTCATGCCTACCGCGACAGCGGGAGACCAACGCGGTTGGCATCGACGCTGAAGAACATCACATGCGTGAACGACACGATGCCCGTGTAACAAGCAACAGATCATAAGACGCGACGAATAGGATCGTCACGCGGGCCTTGCGTGTGCCGTTGAGTGCGTTCACGCCGGAGACGGAGCGGGGCCAGCGCGATGATGACAAGCACAAGTAGAAGCTGCGGGCCCGGCGGCTCAGACGGCCTTACACCCTCAATCCGATTGGTCTCGAGATTCGAACTTATCGTTCCAGCGCTCGAGGGGGGCAGCGCTGGCGGTCTTCGGATCCGGAAGGCCGCCCGCAAAGCAACGCTTGCGCCGCATGCCCGACGACCTTATAAGGCCCGTCGCTGCCCTAAATCGGCCGCGGTGTCGGAGTGTAGCGCAGCCTGGTAGCGCACATCGTTCGGGACGATGGGGTCGGAGGTTCGAATCCTCTCACTCCGACCAACAACTTGATGAGTTACCGCAAAAATCCTTTGCCAAGATAATTGCGATTCGCGGATCACGCTCATTCCATCTCCGGCAATCCAATCAACAATTAAGCGCTCGCATCGGCCGTTCGGCGCAGTGGTTCTATGCCGCGAGGGGCTAGCGCAACGCCCTGACCTGAGGCATGTTCCTCCGGGAGCACGGCGCTCGCAACGACGGCCGCCGCGACGACGGGGCATTTCATGGACGTATTAGTCGTCGACGTGGGTGGCACCCATGTCAAAATCCTAGTAACCGGGCATAGCGATAAGCGGGAGTTCGCTTCTGGGCCAAAAATGACGGCCGAGCAGATGGTTTCTGGAGTCCGACAGCTCGCTGACGGATGGAGTTACGATGTGGTGGCGATCGGCTATCCCGGCCCGGTTCTGCACGATCGGCCGGTGGCCGATCCGAAGAATCTGGCCCCGGGGTGGATGGGGTTCGACTTTAAGACCGGATTCGGACGACCGACCAAAGTCCTCAATGATGCGGCGATGCAGGCGCTCGGCAGCTATAAGAAAGGCAAGATGTTGTTCCTCGGGCTCGGAACAGGGCTCGGCTCGACGCTGATCGTCGACGGAGTAGTCGAGCCGATGGAGCTTGGTCATCTGCCCTACAAGAAAGCCACCTATGAGGACTATGTTGGCGCTCGGGGACTGGGCCGACTGGGTAAGAAGAGGTGGCGGAAGCACGTTTTTGATGTCGTCGACAGACTGGTCGCCGCTCTCGAACCTGACGATATCGTGCTTGGCGGCGGCAACGCGAAGCTACTCAACGAGTTGCCGCCAGGGTGCAGGCTGGGGGACAACGCGAATGCGTTCCGAGGCGGTTTTCTGATGTGGGAGGACGCCCCGAAGTCCGAATCGCCAGCCGTCCAACTCGGTCCTCCGGTTGCTACGAGGTTGCGCACGAAGGTAAGGTCAAAACAATCCTAGCGCGATTGGACCACTCACATATCTAAGGGAAGCCGTATATGCAGTTGGGAATGGTAGGACTAGGCCGAATGGGCGCCAACATGGTCCGAAGGCTTCTCACAAACGGGCACGAATGTGTGGTCTTCGATATGTCTGCCAAGGCTGTCGAGGAACTAGTGGACGAAAAGGCGCTCGGGAGTTCCTCGCTTGCCGACCTGATCAAGAAGCTGGAGAAGCCACGCGCAGTGTGGCTCATGGTTCCCGCCGCGGTCGTCGACCAGACCATCGCCGAGCTATTGCCGGCGCTCGAGGCTGGGGACACGATCATTGACGGCGGCAATTCCTATTATGTCGACGATATTCGCCGCGCCCATGAACTCATGTTAAAAGGCGTCAACTATGTCGACGTCGGCACCAGCGGCGGCGTCTGGGGGCTTGAGCGCGGCTATTGCATGATGATCGGTGGCCCCGACCACGAGGTTCAGCGTCTCGATCCGATCTTCAAGACGCTCGCGCCCGGCGCGGGATCGATTTCGCGAACTCCGGGCCGCAAAGGCGAGCCGACGCAGGCCGAGCTCGGCTATCTCCATTGCGGGCCGAACGGGGCCGGACATTTCGTCAAGATGGTTCATAATGGCATCGAGTACGGCATCATGGCCGCCTATGCGGAAGGGCTGGATATTTTGCGGGCGGCGAATGTCGGCGAGAAGACGCACGCCATCGACGCCGAGACGACGCCGCTCCGCAATCCCGACCACTACAAATATAACATCAATCTGCCGGACGTCGCTGAGGTCTGGCGACGCGGCAGCGTGATCGCCTCCTGGCTGCTCGACCTGACGGCGACGGCGCTGTCCGAAGATTCGGCGCTGGCCAAGTTCTCCGGACGCGTCTCCGATTCCGGAGAAGGCCGGTGGACGATCAAGGCGGCGATCGACGAGGGGGTGCCGGTTCCAGTGCTAACGACGGCGCTCTACGAACGGTTCTTTTCCCGCGGGGAAGCCGACTACCAAAACAAGCTACTTTCCGCGATGCGCTTCCAGTTCGGCGGCCATCTGGAAAAGGCGGCCGACAAATAGACCGCCTAGCGGATTGAGCTTGCAACCGTCCCGCGTCGCCCGTGGTCGCGAGCGACGCGGCGCAATATGTGGCGCCCCTCGCATCGAGAATGAATACCGATGCTAGGTTGCGCCGGCCACGAGCAGCGAAAATCAACAAAACGCTCCGCTGAGCACGCGCGGCTCGCCGAGGAATCAGCTGCCGCTGCTAGGAGCGATTGGAAGCTCATTGGCCCATACGTTGCCGACCGCGCATGGGGAACCGTGCGCGAGGACTACAGCGCCGGCGGCGACGCCTGGCGGTACTTTCCTTTCGACGACGCGCGCTCACGCGCGTACCGCTAGAGCGAGGACGGCCTGGCGGGCTTTGCGATCGCGAGCAGCGCCTCTGTTTCGCGCTCTCGTTCTGGAACGGACGTGACCCCATCCTGAAGGAGCGGATCTTCGGCCTTAGCGGGCCCGAGGGCAATCACGGGAAGGACGCCAAAGAATATTGGTGGTCTCTCGACGCGACGCCGACCTACTCCTGGCTGCGTTGGCGTTATCACTATCCGCAAGCCGAATTTCCGTATGCACGCCTGCGGCAGGAGAACGCCAACCGCACATGCGAGCAGCCGGAATTCGAGCTTCTCGACACCGGCGTGTTTGACGACAATCGGTATTGGCAAATCACGGCGGACTACGCCAAGGCCGGCCCGGATGATGTGTTGATTCGCATAGCCGCTGACGTGCCCCCCGTTTGTCATCCAGCGATAACGAGAGTCCTGGGTTGACTGCTCTGCTACCCATCATTGGACCGCCGGAAACTAGAGTTTTCCGACTTCTGCCGCGCCGGCGGGCTGGACGCGCCGGCGGGAGTCATGAGGCAAACCGGGGTCTTGTTGCCGATGGCCCCGTGCGGCCGATCCTCGTTGTACAACAAGGCTTGAGAACGCCCACGGGACCGAGTTCCTGGAAGTTCTCTATCGGCATCATCCGTGGTTTGGCCGTGTGATCGGGGTTTATGGCGTCGTGGCGAAGTGCGACGGCGTGTATTTCCGCTGCGCGGTGGATGGCTGCCATGCGGACCGCTGGCTCGAGGTTCCGGCCTGGATGTTCGAGCGGGCGTCATGTCCTGGCGATCTTCAGCTCACCGCAGCCCCATTCGTCAGCCTGGGTGCGCTTGGGGAACTGTCGGCGCTGCTCGATCAGGCGCTGAAGACGTCCAAGGCATCATCGAATGCCCCGCTTTCGGGCGCATCCCGATCCTCTCACGACCAGATTCGGGGAGAGGCCGATGCGAGTGACGACGGCGACGAACAGCGGCAAGCACAAGCGGCCGCGTGGGCGTCAGCAGATGGACCTGTTCGACAGCGCCAGGCCGGCGGCTGGCGGCGCACCGCTCTGGCCGGAGCTACCGGAGCGAGCACGGTCGGCGCTGACGGAGCAGATGGCGCAGTTAATCCTCGCCCACGCCGCCAAGACCGTTTCGCTTCCAGCAAAGGAAGCCGGCGATGATCTCTGAGAAGATTCGGCCTTATCACCTGGAGCGCAAGGCGATCCTCTACGTGCGCCAATCTTCCGCCCACCAGGTGCTGCACAACCGCGAGAGCGGCGCGCTGCAGTATGCCATGCGGGACCGTCTGATGGCGCTGGGATGGTCGCAGATCGACGTGATCGACGACGATCTCGGCCGTTCCGCTGCAGGTTCCGTGCATCGCGCAGGCTTCGAGCGGATGGTGGCGGAGGTCTGTCTCGGCAAGGTCGGCGCGGTTTGCGCGCGAGAGGTTTCGCGCTTCGCCCGCAACAGCCGCGACTGGCAGCAGCTGATCGAGATGTGCCGTGTGGTCGACACGGTGCTCGTCGATCAGGAGACCGTTTATGCGCCGCGCCACGGCGACGATCGCCTGCTGCTAGGGCTCAAGGGCAGCCTCAACGAGTACGAGCTCGATCTTTTGCGTCAGCGTTCTCTCGCGGCCCGCTACGCCAAGGCGCGCCGGGGCGAGTTGATCGTCTCCGCGCCGATCGGCTTCGTGAAGGCGGATGACCGCTACGAGAAGGACCCGGACCGGCGCGTTCAGGAGGCGATCACGCTCGTCTTCGACAAGGTCGCGGAGCTGGGCAGCGCGCGCCAAGCGCTGTGCTGGCTGCACGAGCATCGTCTCGATCTGCCGGTGAAGCAGGCGAACGGCGACACGGCCTGGCGCCGACCGAACTACGCCTCCATCCACCGGATCATCGAGAACCCGGTATACGGCGGGGCTTACGCCTATGGTAAGACGAGCGCTGTTGCGGCCTATGCCGCCGACGGCATCAGGGTGAAGACCCGCCGCAAGGCGCGGGACGAGTGGCTCGCCCTGAAGCCCGGCGCCCATGACGGCTATGTGAGCTGGGAGAGGTTCGAAGCGATCCGCGCGATGGTGGCAGGCAATGTTCCGACCGGCAGACATCATGGCGCGCCCAAGCACGGCGATGCGCTGCTCTCCGGCTTGATCCGCTGCCGGCGCTGCGGCCGCAAGCTGACGCTTCGCTACACCGGGGCCAAGCACGGCATCCCGCGCTACAACTGCAGCCGCGCCTGGATGGACCATGGCGGTCCATCCTGCATCGCCTTCGGCGGCTTGCGTGTCGACGACGCGATCGAGGAGGCGCTGCTCGGCGTGGTCGGCCCTGGCGCTGTCGCCGCCGCGCAAGAGGCCTCGTCACAGGCGGCACGGCAGCGGGATCAGGTTCGCGACGTCCTTGGCCGTGATCTGGAAGCGGCGCGTTACACTGCCGACCGCGCCTTCCGGCAGTACGATGCCGCAGATCCGGGCAACCGGCTGGTGGCCGGCGAACTCGAAGCGCGCTGGAACAGGGCGCTCGCCAAGGTGGGGGAGATCGAGAGCAAGATCGCCGCACATGACGCGGCCAGACCCGCGGCAAGCATCGACCCCGCCGCGCTCGGCTTGCTCGCCTCGAACCTGCAAACCGTGTGGTCGGCGCCGACCACCGACGCCCGACTGAAGAAGCGGTTCGTCCGCACCCTGATCGACGAAGTGGTCGCCGATATCGACGAGGCCACGTCGGAGATCGTTCTGATTGTGCACTGGGCCGGCGGCATCCACAGCCAGATGCGCCTACCGAAGCGACGGCGCGGGCAGCGCAATAGCACATCGACCGACATCGTCGCGGCCGTGCGCGAGCTGGTGCTGATCGCTAGCGACGACCTGATCGCCGGTCTTCTCAACCGCAACGGCCTGAAGACCGGCAACGGCAACCGCTGGACGCGCGAACGCGTCACCTCCATGCGGTCGAACTATCGCATCCCGGTGTTCAGACCCGCGGCCGATGGCGTCGAGCCCTGGCTCAACCTCACCCACGCCGCCAGGCTCCTCAAGATCTCGACCAAGACGCTGAGGCTTGCCGCCGAAGCTGGCGAGATCGAAGCCACCCATCTCCTGCCGGACGGGCCTTGGATCTTCGCGCGCGCTGCGCTGGCTACAAATGCCGCCCATTCCATCACGGCACGGGCTCGGCAGAACCCAAGATACCCTGCGGGATCGCATCCCGAACAGCAAAACCTCTTCTGTTCAATGACATAGCCAGATGGGTGTTCTGATGCGCGGTTGTAGTACTTGCGCCAATCCTCCAACTTTTCGCGGGCGTCGGCAAGCGTCAGGAACCAATGCGCGTTGAGGCACTCGGCTCGGAAGCGCCCGTTGAAGGCCTCAATGAAGGCGTTGTCGGTCGGTTTTCCGGGGCGTGAGAAGTCCAGGGTTACGCCCTTCACGTAGGCCCAGAGATCAAGATCCCGGCTGACGAACTCGGTCCCCTGATCGACTCGGATCGTCTTCGGATAGCCCGTTGTCGCGCAGGCGCGTTCTAGGGTCGCAACGACGTCTTCGGCGCGGTAGTTGAACCTCGGATCGAGCGCGGGCGAGAACCGGCTGAACGTATCCACAACGGTCAGGACGCGGATCTTCTGACCGGTGGCCAATTGGTCATGGACGAAGTCCATGGCCCAAACATCGTTCGATGCGGAAGCTGCGCGACGATCGTCGCGCAGCTTCGCCTTGACCCTTCGCTTCGGCGTCTTGTTGCGAAGTTGCAGGCCCCACTCGTTGTAAATCCGATGCGTTCTCTTCAAGTTGATCTCCCAGCCTTCGCGACGCAGGAGGACATGGACGCGCCGGTACCCGTAGCGGACGCGCGTCTGGCAAATCTCCTTGATGCGGGCTTCAACGCCGGCCTGCACGCGACGACGGGATTTGTAATGATAGGTCGAACGATCGAATTCCAGGACGCTGCACGCCCGCCGGATCGACACGCTCCAGTCATTGCAAACCGCCGTCGCCAGCTCGCGCTTGCGAACAGGCCTTACAGTTTTCGGCGGATAACGTCCTGGAGCATCTCGCGATCCAGCGACAGGTCCGCGACGATCTTCTTCAGCTTGGAATTCTCGTCCTCAAGCTGCTTCAGCCGCCGCATCTCAGGCGGTTGCATGCCGTCGTACTTCTTCTTCCAATTGAAATAAGTCGCTTGGCTGATCCCGGCCTTCCGGCAGATCTCTGCAACCGGTACGCCGTCGTTGCCCTGCTTCAGAATGAACGCTTTCTGCGCGTCCGAGAACTTCGAGGCCTTCATCGTCTTCCGCTCCTCCCAGCCTAGGGAAAATACCGCGGAAAACTCTAGCTCCAAACGGCCCAATTTTCGGGGAGCAGATCAACGAACTTCGTCAGGCCAACGAGATCCTGCGCAAGGCGAGCGGGTATTTTGCCCAGGCGGAGCTCGACCGCCGGTTCCGGCCATGATCGCGTTCATCGACGATCACCGTGAGGCGCATGGGGTCGAGCCGATCTGCAAGGTGTTGCCGATCGCCCCGTCGACCTACCACGATCATATCGCCAAGCGCGTCGATCCCTCCCGGCTGTCGGCTCGGGCAAGACGGGATGCAGCCTTGAAGGACGAGGTCCAGCGTGTGTTCGAGGCAAACTTCCGTGTCTACGGCGTTCGCAAGGTCTGGTGGCAATTGCAGCGCGAAGGCTTCGATGTCGCCCGCTGCACGGTTGCCCGTCTGATGAGGGCGATGGGTCTTGAGGGCATCATTCGCGGCAAGCCGCTCCACACGACGATGAGCGATAAGGCCGCGCTTTGTCCTTTCGATCACGTCAATCGCCAGTTCCATGCGCCGGCGCCGAACATGCTATGGGTCTCTGACTTCCCCTACGTCGCGACCTGGACGGGCTTCGTCTATGTCGCCTTCGTCATCGACACCTATGCTCGAAGGATCGTCGGCTGGCGAGTGAGCCGGACGGCGCATGCGAGCTTCGTCCTGGACGCTCTTGAACAAGCTCTCCACGATCGGCGCCCGATCCATCGCGGTGGGCTCGTGCACCACAGCGATTGAATCCGCCCAATACGTCAGCATTCGATACACCGAGCGCCTAGACTAGCGCAGGCCGGCGTTGAGCCTTCGGTCGGTAGCGTCGGCGACAGCTATGACAAGGCTCTCGCCGAAACGATCAACGGTCTCTACTAGGCCGAGGTGATCCACCGACGTGGACCATGGCGCTCGTTCGAGGCCGTCGAGTTCGCGACGCTGGAATGGGTGGATTGGTTCAACAATCGACCGCTACTGGAGCCCATCGGCAACATCCCGCCGGCCGAACCCGAGGAGCGTTACTACGCCATGCTGAAAGACACCGCCATGGCCGCGTGACTCAAACGAAACAGCCTCCGGAAAAACTGGAGCGATTCAAAGCTCTTTCTTATCATATCGAGGCGTCTTATCTGCCCGGGAGAGGACACCGCATTTGTGTGCGATCTAACCGCCCGTTATATCTCCCGAGCCGGCGATGCGGCTCGCAGGATAGCGGGCGAACCGCAGAAGGAAAGTGAATCTGGCTCAAGAGGCCTTTGACCACGCCGCTTCTGTATCGCGTGAAGCCATAAGAACGAGGCATGTCGGAATGCGATTGGCCCTGCTTGCTGCCTTGGCGGGATGGTTAGGCCTCATTCAGGCGGCTCTGGCCCTCGACAAGGTGAAGTTCGCTACAAACTGGCTCGCCGATCCGGAAGCAGGCGGCTTCTTCCAAGCAGTGGCTGACGGCACCTACGCCAAATACGGCCTTGACGTCACCGTCATTCCCGGCGGCCCGCAGACCAATGGCGCGCTGATGCTGCTGTTCGGCAGGATAGACTTCTTTATGGGTGGCGACCTGATCGGCGATTTCATGAGCGCCGAAAGCAAACTCCCGCTGGTAGCGGTCGCCGCCGACTTTCAGAAGTCGCCGCAGATCCTGATGTCGCATCCAGGTGTCGGCCTGGACAAATGGGAGGATCTGCCGAAAGCCAATTCCATCTACCTCGGGGCCGGCTCGATCAATACCTTCTACGCTTGGCTCAGACTCGTTTACGGGTTCAAGGACGGAGCGGTAAGGCCGTATAATTTCAATTCGGCTCCTTTCATCCACAACAAGACTTCTATCCAGCAGGGCTATGTCACCTCTGAGCCATACGAAATCGAAAAACAGGGCGGCTTCAAGCCGAACATCTTCCTGCTCTCCGACTACGGCTACTCGACTTATTCAACTCTGATCGAGGCTCGTCGCGACATGGTGGTCAAGAAGCCTGACCTCGTGCAGCGCTTCGTCGACGCCTCCGCAATCGGTTGGTACCACTATCTGTATGGAGACAATTCCAAGGCGAATGCGATCATCAAGGCGCAGAATCCTGACATCAACGATGATCAGATCGCCTACTCGATTGAGCAATTGAAAAAATACGGCGTCATTGATTCCGGCGATACGCTTACGCTCGGGATTGGCGCGATGACCGACGCGCGCTGGAAGGATTTCTTCGAAAAAATGGTGGCGATCGGAATGATCGACAAGCGCACTGACTACAAGAGCGCTTACACGCTGCAATTCGTCAACAAAGGCGTCGGCCTCAATCTCCGTCCTCAATAATCTTCGCGAGAAGGACACATCAGCCTACCGAGGCAATAGTGACGCCAAGGGTGATCACGTTGCGACATTGCGGGTCTTGGGGACGCGGCTTGAGCTTGGCCGGCTTTCGCTGACATTTTCGTTTAGTGAGAATATCCACTTACGCGCCGATTACGACAGGAATTCTCGCCGCGTCGTTCTGTCTCTGAACCTGTGGCTGTTTTGTAAGCGTGATCTGACGGCCGCCTGTTAGGCTGCATTTGGATTGGATTAGGTGTCCACCTGAATCGAGGTGGACACCAGATGGCGGCGAAGGACGGAGCGGGGGATCGGCGTCGAACAAGAAGCCTCGACGAGCGCAAGAGGACCGTCGAGGAGGCTCTTGCGCCGGGCGTCTCTGTTGCGGCGGTCGCGCGTCGGCATGGGCTGAACGCGAATCTCATTTTCAAGTGGATATGACGCTCGCGCGAGGAATGGCGCGATCGGCGGCGCGAGCCTGCGAAGGAGAAGACTGTCGTGGCCGCTCCGCCGGAGAAGGGCGGATCGGTCTTTGTCCCGGTGAAGCTTCTTGAGTTGGACGCGGTCTCAGCGCCGCCGCCTTCCGATGTCGTCGCGAAGCCGGCTCGTCAGACGCGCCGAGGCGCGCGGCGGGGCGCGATGGAGATCAGCCTGCCGAACGGCGCCAAGGTGTCGCTCGACGCTGAGGTCGACGCCAAGGCGCTCCGTCGCGTTCTGTCGGCGCTGGGCGTGGCTTGATGCTCCAGTTCGCAGCGGGCGTGAAGGTCTATCTGGCTTGCAAGCCGGTGGACATGCGACGCGGCTTCGACGGCTGGCCGCGGATGTCGCGCAGACGTTGCGCGCCGACCCGTATTCGGGGGCGGCGTTCGTGTTTCGCAGCAAGCGCGGCGACTACGTGAAGATTTTGACTGGGACGGCTCCGGCCTGTGTCTTTTCGCCAGGCGTCTGGAGAAAGGGCGGTTCGTTTGGCCGCCGATCGTTGAGGGCGCTGCACCTGACGTCGGCTCAACTGGCGCTGCTGATCGAAGGAATTGGTTGGCGCAGGACCGTTGCCCCTGAAGCGACGGAACGCCCGACTTTCCTTTAAATTCCGCGCTTTCTCGAATGCGCCGGCGCACATATTGTGATAGCCGTAATCATGTCGCGCTCCGCCGCTGATTTGCCTGAAAATCCCGCCGAACTGCGACGGTTTGCGGCGGCGCTCGCCGCGGAAGTTCACGCCAAAACGTTGCTGATCGAGAAGCTACGAATGCAGCTGTCGATCTTGCGGCGGGCGCGCTTCGGGCGGTCGTCGGAGAAGCTCGACCGCGAGATCGAGCAACCTCAACACGTTA
>CAWCSA010000005.1:0-899770 GCA_963798015.1 uncultured Alphaproteobacteria bacterium | reverse complement strand
CCGTATATAGCTACCCTGCACTGCGGCTGGCGCCACAACAGGTCCACCAGAGATACGTTCACCCCGGTCCTCTCGTACTAGGGGCAAATCCTCTCAATTCTCCAACACCCACGGCAGATAGGGACCAAACTGTCTCACGACGTTTTGAACCCAGCTCACGTACCACTTTAATCGGCGAACAGCCGAACCCTTGGGACCTTCTCCAGCCCCAGGATGTGATGAGCCGACATCGAGGTGCCAAACACTCCCGTCGATATGGACTCTTGGGGAGTATCAGCCTGTTATCCCCGGCGTACCTTTTATCCGTTGAGCGATGGCCCACCCACGCGGGACCACCGGATCACTATGACCGACTTTCGTCTCTGCTCGACTTGTTGGTCTCGCAGTCAGGCTGGCTTATGCCATTGCACTCTAACGACCGATTTCCGACCGGTCTGAGCCAACCATTGCGCGCCTCCGTTACTCTTTGGGAGGCGACCGCCCCAGTCAAACTACCCACCATGCGTTGTCCCGGCTCCGGATAACGGAGCGCGGTTAGACATCCATCAAGTCAAGGGTGGTATTTCAAGGGTGGCTCCACTCGAGCTAGCGCCCAAGCTTCCAAGCCTACCACCTATCCTACACATGACTTAACGAATGCCAACGCAAAGTTATAGTAAAGGTGCACGGGGTCTTTCCGTCTGACCGCAGGAACCCCGCATCTTCACGGGGACTTCAATTTCACTGAGCTGATGTTGGAGACAGCGGGGAAGTCATTACGCCATTCGTGCAGGTCGGAACTTACCCGACAAGGAATTTCGCTACCTTAGGACCGTTATAGTTACGGCCGCCGTTTACCGGGGCTTCAATTCAAGGCTTGCACCTCTCCTTTTAACCTTCCGGCACCGGGCAGGCGTCAGACCCTATACGTCATCTTGCGATTTCGCAGAGCCCTGTGTTTTTGTTAAACAGTTGCCACCCCCTGGACTGTGCCCCCCCGACAAGCTTGCGCTCACCGAGGGCCTCCTTATTCCGAAGTTACGGAGGTAAATTGCCGAGTTCCTTCAACATCATTCTCTCAAGCGCCTTGGTATACTCTACCTGTCCACCTGTGTCGGTTTCGGGTACGGTCTTGCGCAGGGGCTATTTCCTGGAACCTCGTCGACGCCCGATCAATCCAGTAAGATCGAACGACATAAGAGATCCGTCACCACCTGCAGGCTCACGAATATTAACGTGATTCCCATCGACTACGCCTTTCGGCCTCGCCTTAGGGACCGGCTAACCCTGCGGAGATTAACTTTACGCAGGAACCCTTGGACTTTCGGCGACACTGTCTTTCACAGTGTTTGTCGTTACTCATGTCAGCATTCGCACTTCCGGTGCCTCCAGAAGCCCTCACGGGTCTTCCTTCATCAGCGAACGGAACGCTCCGCTACCGCGTCTTGCGACGCCCAAAGCTTCGGCTCATGGCTTGAGCCCCGTTACATCTTCGGCGCAGAAACCCTTATTTAGACCAGTGAGCTGTTACGCTTTCTTTAAAGGATGGCTGCTTCTAAGCCAACCTCCTGGTTGTTTTGGGATTTCCACATCCTTTCCCACTTAGCCATGAATTGGGGGCCTTAGCTGTTGGTCTGGGTTGTTTCCCTCTCCACAATGGACGTTAGCACCCACTGTGTGGCTCCCGAGTATGACTTCCAGGTATTCGGAGTTTGGTTAGGTTTGGTAGGGTTTTAGCCCCCCTAGCCCATCCAGTGCTCTACCCCCTGGAGCCTCAACTCGAGGCTATACCTAAATATATTTCGCGGAGAACCAGCTATTTCCGAGTTTGGTTGGCCTTTCACCCCTAATCACAAGTCATCCGAGTCTTTTTCAACAGACACCGGTTCGGCCCTCCAGCAGGTGTTACCCTGCCTTCAGCCTGCTCATAACTAGATCACTCGGTTTCGGGTCTAAAGCATCGAACTGAACGCCCTATTCAGACTCGCTTTCGCTACGCCTCCGCCTATCGGCTTAAGCTTGCTCGATACTTTAAGTCGCTGACCCATAATACAAAAGGTACGCCGTCACCCTTGCGGGCTCCGACTGTTTGTAGGTATCCGGTTTCAGGAACTGTTTCACTCCCCTCGTCGGGGTGCTTTTCACCTTTCCCTCACGGTACTTGTTCGCTATCGGTCGCTGAGGAGTACTTAGGCTTGGAGGGTGGTCCCCCCGTGTTCAGACAGGATTGCACGTGTCCCGCCCTACTCGAATCTCCTGCTCGAACCCTATTCATACGGGGCTGTCACCCGCTACGGCCCGGTTTTCCAACCGGTTCTGATAGATCCAAACAAAAGCATTGGCCTGGTCCGCGTTCGCTCGCCACTACTAACGGAGTCTCGTTGATGTCCTTTCCTCCGGGTACTGAGATGTTTCAGTTCCCCGGGTTCGCTCTTATTCTCCTATGTATTCAGAGAATAAGTACCTTCTTTTGATCTCTGTTGGTCCAAAGATCGCTGAATCTCCGTCCGAAGACAGAATTCAGCCGACCCGCCTCAACCCGAAGCAAGCCCCTGTGCGGGATCGCTTCGCGTCATCGACGCGCCTCTTCGGAGCAACAGAGATCGAAGGTGGGTTTCCCCATTCGGAAATTCACGGATCAAAGCCTGTTCGCGGCTCCCCATGACTTATCGCAGCGTACCACGTCCTTCATCGCCTCTCAGCGCCAAGGCATCCACCAGATACCCTTAAGACACTTGATTGCTCTCATCGCCAAAGCGCGTGCGGGTGTATACTCGATCGATCGGCAATCGATCGAAACACGCTCTTTGGCTTGAAAAGACCAGTTTTGCTTCAAACGCATCCGGGGATCTGAGCGGTCAGGCTCCAAACCCACGACTGGTTGCTCGAGAGACAAGATGATGACGCGACGCTTTTCCGCCTTCAGGTCCTCACGGACCGTCCGGCTTACGCCTCGCCCCATCCGGTCTTCGACCGAATGCGCTTCCTCTTCACAATGTCAGAGATCGAGGGCCGGAAGGAACGGCGGAGGACATGAATCCTTGTCGCCGGCCATTCGGCCTTCGTCACGCCAAGCGCTTGCGCGCTCAACGAAACTGATAAATTGCATCGGAAAGGATAGGAACTTCAATCTGCTCGACACTTCGTCAAGACCGAGAGGCCTAGACTTGGTGGAGCCAGACGGGATCGAACCGACGACCTCATGCTTGCAAAGCACGCGCTCTCCCAACTGAGCTATGGCCCCGTTTCAAGACCCGCCGGCGCCCGAAGGCTGTGGTGGGCCTGGGAGGACTTGAACCTCCGACCTCACGCTTATCAAGCGCGCGCTCTAACCAACTGAGCTACAAGCCCGGTCGAAGAAGAAGTCCACGCCCGCATGCCGGTAAGAACCGACGAGGACGCAAGCTTCCATATCCTTAGATCAGAAAGAGAGACGAAGGCGGCGCGATCCCGCAAATGCGGCCTGACTGGCCGCTTGATTCTGAGCCGGATGACAAACCGTCCGACAAGGGCAAGCCCAAGTCATTGGTTAATGTCTCCGAATCCAGAAAGGAGGTGATCCAGCCGCAGGTTCCCCTACGGCTACCTTGTTACGACTTCACCCCAGTCGCTGACCCTACCGTGGCCGGCTGCCTCCTTGCGGTTAGCGCGCCGTCTTCGGGTAAAACCAACTCCCATGGTGTGACGGGCGGTGTGTACAAGGCCCGGGAACGTATTCACCGCGGCGTGCTGATCCGCGATTACTAGCGATTCCAACTTCATGCACTCGAGTTGCAGAGTGCAATCCGAACTGAGACGGCTTTTCGAGATTTGCTAGGGGTCGCCCCTTTGCCTCCCGTTGTCACCGCCATTGTAGCACGTGTGTAGCCCAGCCTGTAAGGGCCATGAGGACTTGACGTCATCCCCACCTTCCTCCGGCTTATCACCGGCAGTCCCCCTGGAGTGCCCAACTGAATGATGGCAACTAAGGGCGAGGGTTGCGCTCGTTGCGGGACTTAACCCAACATCTCACGACACGAGCTGACGACAGCCATGCAGCACCTGTGTTCCCGGCTCCGAAGAGAAGATCGCATCTCTGCAATCCGTCCAGGACATGTCAAAAGCTGGTAAGGTTCTGCGCGTTGCTTCGAATTAAACCACATGCTCCACCGCTTGTGCGGGCCCCCGTCAATTCCTTTGAGTTTTAATCTTGCGACCGTACTCCCCAGGCGGGATGCTTAAAGCGTTAGCTGCGCCACTGAAGAGCAAGCTCCCCAACGGCTAGCATCCATCGTTTACAGCGTGGACTACCAGGGTATCTAATCCTGTTTGCTCCCCACGCTTTCGCGTCTCAGCGTCAGTTCCGGGCCAGTGAGCCGCCTTCGCCACTGGTGTTCTTGCGAATATCTACGAATTTCACCTCTACACTCGCAATTCCACTCACCTCTCCCGGACTCAAGATCTCCAGTATCAAAGGCAGTTCCAAGGTTGAGCCTTGGCATTTCACCCCTGACTTAAAGACCCGCCTACACGCGCTTTACGCCCAGTAATTCCGAACAACGCTAGCCCCCTTCGTATTACCGCGGCTGCTGGCACGAAGTTAGCCGGGGCTTCTTATCTCGGTACCGTCATTATCGTCCCGAGCGAAAGAGCTTTACAACCCTAAGGCCGTCATCACTCACGCGGCATGGCTGGATCAGGCTTGCGCCCATTGTCCAATATTCCCCACTGCTGCCTCCCGTAGGAGTTTGGGCCGTGTCTCAGTCCCAATGTGGCTGATCATCCTCTCAGACCAGCTATCGATCATCGCCTTGGTGAGCCGTTACCTCACCAACAAGCTAATCGAACGCGGGCCAATCCTCCGGCGATAAATCTTTCGCCTCTCAGCCGTATCCGGTATTAATCCAAGTTTCCCTGAGCTATTCCGAACCGGAGGGTATGTTCCCACGCGTTACTCACCCGTCTGCCACTCCCGTATTGCTACGAGCGTTCGACTTGCATGTGTTAAGCCTGCCGCCAGCGTTCGTTCTGAGCCAGGATCAAACTCTCAAGTTGAATGAGATCTTTGTCCTGACTGGTCACTTCAGCGCCCCGAAGGTCAGGGGCGCTGTATTCTTGACGAGTTCCAAACACATCCGCTTCAAACGAGGCTTGCGGCCTGCCCGCCTCACGACGGTCTGACCACGCTCCTTCGAAGCGCGATGAATTTTTGAAACGTGACCGTCAGTTGTCTCTTCGGACTTCAATCCCCGGATCGGCTCCAAGCTTGCGCTTGAATTCAACCCGACAACCAAAGTCCCGCAAGGACCCCGCCGCCCACGTCTCTCTTTCTTCCGATGCAATTGTCAAACAGCACGGAGCCGAAGCCCCACGGACAAAAACCAAACCCTGAGGCGACCCGCCGCCAAAGCCCAGTTCAGGCCCGAATTCCGTGTTACTGCGCTTTCACGCAGTCAGGAAACGACCGAAAATTCTCCGCCCCCGCCTCACAGCAGGGAGGAGTGCGTTCGGAAAGTTCCCGCAACCCGCTGACTTGGCCGCCTCAAAAGCGCCCGTCGTCGTTGGGAGAGGCGCATATAGGCCCCTGTGAGATTTCTGTCAACGCACTTTCACAAAGAAAATTCTTCCGTCGTGGAACTTTTCACACTGCACACGCTTTTTTACGTGCATTTTCATGCCGTTACGCGGGCGCAAAGTGACCCGTTGCATGGGCATGACTTGGATGACCCTCGACCAACTCAAAGCGAAAAGCGCGCAAAAGATGCGCGAGCAAAATGATCCCCTCCTGCATCGCGAAGGCCATGCCGATGCAGACGCGCGGCCCGGCGCCGAACGGGATGTAGGCGAAACGGTCGATCCGATCGCGCTTTTCGCCAAGGAATCGCGAGGGATCGAAGGCGTCGGGGTTGATCCCAGAGACCCCTTCGCCGGTGCAAGACATAGGGCGAGACCGTAACCACCGTGCCCGCAGGGATGCTTTACGCCCGCAAGCTCGTCATCGGCGATCGCCTGGCGGGCGAGCATCGCCGCCGGGGGATAAAGGCGCAGAGCCTCCTCGAAGACGGCGCGAAGGATTTCGCACCTTCTCCGAGGCGACGGTTCCATCGCCGTCGAACGCCTGATCGGCGTCAGCCTCGGCCCGTTCGCGCCATTCGGGGGATTGAGACAGCAGGAAGAGGGACCAGGTCAGCGCGTTGGCGGTCGTCTCGTGGCCAGCGTTGATGAAGGTGACGATGTTGGCCCGCACGTCCGCTTCAGCGATGGCGCGGCCGTTTTCAGGGTCCTTGGCGGACAGGAGAAGGGTCAAGAGATCGCGCGGCGCCTCGCCGCCTTCGCTCAGAAGCTCTTGGCGTTTTTCGATGATTGCATTGACCGCCGAACTCGAAAAACTCGAGCGCGCCGCGGCCGCGCCGGCGCCTGAGCCTCGGCACGAAAGCGGGCGCGCCCAGCAAATCGAGCGGATCGATCCGGCCGATGGTCTCGAAATAGCTCGAGACGGCGCGCTGGAAGGCGCTGGGTTCGCGCCCAAGCCCTTGGGAGAACAGCGTCTGCTCAAGCACTTCCAGACGCCAGCCGCGACATGAGCGCGCCAACATCCGCCACCGCTCCGTCGCGCCGCCGGCTCATGCGCTCGACTGCGGCGCGTCCAACCCGATGCACGGCCGGAGCAAATTCCGCGGTTTGACGCGGAGAGAACAGCGGCGCCAGCGCGCGGCGCTGGACGCGCCAGTCCTCGCCCTCGGCGGTCAGCAACCCGTTGCCAAGCCCGGGCCTCAGAATGCGAAGCTGGAGGTCGTCTTTGCGGTAGTTGGCGGCATTGTCGAGAAACACGCGTCGAACGGCCGCCGGGTCATGGGCGGCGGCGCGCAGCCCGAAAATGGTGCGGCCAATGGAGACCGGCCGTTCGAAATCTCCCTCCCACCAGACTTCGATCGGATTGCGCTGCAGGGCGAGGAGGATCGAGAGCGACCCCCGCGGCCTCGCTGGCCGACGTGGATAGGGTGGTATGAAGGGCCTAGAGGCTACATTTGCAAGCGGCATGCCGTTCGCCTTCGAAAGACGTTTCCGGCTCACACTTAGGCTGCCGGGGAGCCGCCCAACAGAGGCAAGAGCAAAAATCCGCCTCGCGCCGCAGCCCTGGATCAGAACGCCGTGCGCTGCCGCATTGCTGTCGCCAGCGTGCCGTCATCGAGATAGTCGAGTTCACCGCCCACCGGCACGCCGTGCGCGAGCCGCGTCACCTTGACGGGATAGTCGGTCAAGAGATCGATGATGTAGTGCGCGGTCGTTTGGCCCTCGACCGTGGCGTTAACGGCAAGGATCATTTCGCTCACGCCGCCCTTGGCGATGCGCCCGACCAAGCCCGTCAGAGTGAGATCGGACGGGCCGACGCCGTCGAGCGCTGAAAGGGCGCCGCCAAGCACATGGTAGCGCGCCCGCGTGGCGCCTGCGCGCTCCAAAGCCCAGAGATCGCCGACCGATTCGACGACAACCAGCATCGTCGCATCGCGCCCCTCATCCGAACAGATCGTGCAGGGATCGCGCGTGTCGATGTTGCCGCAGACCGAACAGGTCAAGATGCGCTCCTGCGCGACTCGCAACGCATCGGCGAGCGGCGCGAGCAACGTCTCCCGCTTGCGGATAAGATGGAGCGCGACGCGGCGCGCCGAGCGTGGCCCCAATCCCGGCAGTCGCGCGAGAAGCTGGACGAGGCGCTCGATTTCCGGTCCGGCGACGCTGGTCGGCATCCGGCCTCTAGAACGGCAGCTTCATGCCAGGCGGAAGGGGCAGCCCCGCCGTCAGCGCCTGCATCTTCTCGGCCGCCATGCGGTCGGCCTTGGCCTTGCCGTCGCTGAAAGCGGCGATGATCAGATCCTCAAGCATCTCCTTGTCGGCCGGCGTCAAGAGCGAGGCGTCGATGCGCACGCCTTTCAATTCGCCTTTGGCGCTGAGCGTGAGACTGACCATGCCGCCGCCCGCCTGACCTTCAACTTCAAGGCGCCCGAGTTCCTCCTGCGCTTCCTGAAGCTTGGCCTGAACCTCCTGCGCTTTTTTCATCATGCCCATGATATCCACGGCGCGATCTCCTTACTCAAACTTCGTCGGCGGGGTCGGCGCCGGAATCCGCGTAACCGACCTCATCGTCGACCTCGACCGCCGCATGGGACGGCGCCTCCGGACGCCGCACATCGACGATGCGGGCCCCTTTGAAGCGATCAAGCACCTTCTGCACCAGCGGGTGCGACGCGGCGCTGCTCGTCCGCTCGGCCTCACGCGCCTGCGCTGTCTCCCGCAACGTCGGCCCGGTCGAGCCCGGAACAAGCGCCACCATCCAGCGCTCGCCCGTCCATTCCTGCAGGCGTCGGCTTAGCGTCTGCGCCAGTTCGGACCTAGCGCCTTCGACCAGGGTGAAGGCTATGCTGCCCTGTTCGAAGCGGGCGAGCCGCACATCCCGCTCGAGCGACTGGACAAGCTGAATGTCGCGCTTGGAACGTGCGAGGGCGATGACGTCCTCGAAACGGGCGAGCCGAGGAGCCAATGCGGCCGAAGGCGTGGGCGGCGCGGACACGACCGGAGCGGGCTCTGTGGCCGCGAGACGCATCGAAGCGCGCGGCCCTCCGCCCCCGGACGGAAGCGCGGGCGCATGACGCGGACCGTCGCTCGCCTGGCTCAGCTTGCGTATCGTTTCCTCGGGCGTCGGCAGATCAGAAGCATAAGCGAGACGGATCAGCACCATTTCGGCCGAGGCCAACGGGCGAGGCGAATCCTTCACATCCTCCACGCCCTTAAGCAGGATTTGCCAAGCTCGCGCCAAAACGCCCATTGTCAGCTTGTCGGCGAATTCGCGCCCACGTTCGCGCTCGACCTGGCTGACCGCGGGATCGTCGGTCGCGGCTGGGGCAATTTTGGCGCGCGTGACGAAATGGCAAAACTCAGCCAGATCGATGAGAATGTCGGCAGCGTCCGCGCCTGCCTGGTGAAGCGCGCGCACGATCTCCAGGGCCTCGGCGATCTGCCCCCTCATGACGCGCTCAAACAGCGCCACGACCTCGCCCCGGTCCGAAAGGCCCAGCATGTTGCGAACGGCGAGCGCTGTGACGCCCTCGTCACCGCCATGCGCGATCCCCTGATCGAGCAGCGAGAGCGCATCGCGCACCGAACCTTCAGCGACGCGGGCAATCAGCGCCAGCGCCTCCGGCTCGGCCGTGACCTCCTCGGCGACGCAAATCTTGCTCAAATGGCCGACCATTGGGACGGTATCGATGCGACGCAAATCGAAGCGAATGCACCGCGAACGCACGGTGATCGGCACTTTGTCGATTTCCGTGGTCGCAAATAGAAACTTGACGTGCTCCGGCGGCTCTTCGAGCGTCTTCAAAAGACCGTTGAAGGCCTGCTTCGAGAGCATGTGCACTTCGTCGATAATGTATACCTTGGTGCGCGCGGAAACCGGGCGATAGCGTGCGTTCTCGATGATCTCGCGCACGTCGTCGATGCCGGTGTGGGAGGCCGCGTCCATCTCGATCACGTCGACGTGGCGCGATTCCATGATCGCCTGACAGTGGAGGCCAAGCTCGGGCATGTCGACGCTCGGGCGATCGATTCTGCCGGGCAGCGAATAATTGAAGGCGCGAGCGAGAATTCGCGCCGTCGTCGTCTTGCCGACGCCGCGCACGCCCGTCAGGATATAGGCTTGGTGAATGCGGCTCGCGGCGAAGGAATTGGCGAGCGTGCGCACCATCGGCTCCTGGCCGACGAGGTCCTCGAAGCGGAGCGGCCGATATTTTCGCGCGAGCACCCGATAGGGGGAGGCCGCCGGCGCGGCTTGAGCTTCAGTGACAGGGAAGAGCGAATCGCTCAACGACGCCCTTTCTAGGCGGGAAAAGGTCGATGGCGGAGCATCTGACCGCCGTTCGGAGGCGCGGGCGAACTCAACTTTAGGCTCACCTGGTCGCTAACGGCCCAAGCGCGTCAGTGGGAGGTTGAACAAAGACCCGCCCTGGCTCGTTAGGGCTGCTTCCTTCCGGACCTGACCCGGTTGGCGAGCGGTACGTCCTTCGCCAACCTCCCGCCGCCTATGTGGACCATGAGACGGCGAGGCGCAAGAGGCCGGACGATCGGCCTCCAGTTCCTTTTTAGTTCCGTGCCCATGTCTTTTCAATGGCTTACGAGCCGGTTTGGTTCCGTCCTCGGATGGGTGGATAAATCATCATTTTAAACGTATTATATATGTTATTACGGCTCCGGGCTCCGCGCCACTCATGCCGCCCTTTCCTGCTCCTCGGCCATAACCTTGGCGATCTCCGCCGTTCGATCGTCGGCGGGAAACAGCATTTCCAGCGCCAGCTCGGAGAGGGTCACATCATTGGGGGTGCCAAACACGGTGACCGTGCCGATGAAGGCCATAATTCCATGGCGCGTCGCGATGCGAAGCGGCGTCGCCAGGCGTTCGGCGGCGCCGAAGTTCTCCGCCGGCTCGCAATCGGGCGGCGCTGGATAGGCCGAGACCTCGGCGAACAGGCCCTGTAGAACCGCATCGCCCCGCGCGTCGATCTGCTGGCGAAGCACGCTCAACATATGGGCGCGCCACGCCGCGTAATTCACGATCCTCGGCGCCATGCCCGCCGGATGCAGGGTGAGACGCACCGCGTTGACCGGCGGGCGCATGAGATCCGCCGAGCAGCCTTCGTAGAGTTGGGGCAAGGCGGAATTCGACATGACGACATTCCAATGACGGTCGATCGCGAAGGCGGGATAGGGCCTGTGCGCCTGAAGAATGGCGTCGATCGCAGTTTTCGCCGCCGCCAGGGCCGCGATTGAGCGCTCCTGGAAAGCCGGCGCGAAGCCCGCCGCGAGGAAAAGCGAATTCTGGTCGCGCAGCGGGATTTCGAGATATTCGGCGAGGCGGGCGATCATCTCGCGGCTCGGCTGCGCCTTGCCGGTCTCGAGACAGGAAAGGTGCCGGGTCGAGCTCTCCGCGGCATAGGCAAGGTCGGCCTGCGTCATGCGCCGCCGCTCGCGCCATCGCCGCAGCAGCACGCCGAAGGGAAGCTGATGAGCCGTCATGCGCTCAAGCTTAGCGCCCGGCGGCGCCCGAGGCCATGACCTCCAAGGTCAAGCGAGAAGCCCCTGCGCGGTCGCTTTTTGACCTGCCAAGTCATGGATTGCGGATCCGAGCGGCGCGATCTTAGCGCCAACGAGAGGGCTTCAGGGCCCTCGATCTTCAAAGTGGAGAGACATGATGCTCAATGCTCAGGCGCTCGCCGATCTTTATGTCGCCGCGTGGAACGAACCGGACGCGGCCACGCGCTCGTCCGCCATTGCTGCGCTCTGGGCGCCGGATGCGCTCGGCCATAGCCGAGCTGGCGGATATGCCGCGTTCGCGAAGCTCACCCTCGCCGGGCCCGAAAAGAAAGCCGGACGCGAGGGCCTCCGCTTTCGCGCCGCCCCGACCGCCCGCCTCCGCGGCGACGTTGTGACCTTCCGCTGGGAGATGCTGCTTGCCGACAGCGAGACTGTGCTCGCTGGCGGGCTCGAGTTCCTGATCGTCGACGACGACGGGCGCATCCTGGCCGACCATCCGTTCGCTCTCGCGTAAGCGCCGCGCCCCGTTCCACCCACCCTTTCACAAAGGACAAGTCCGATGCCCTTCATCACAGCGAAAGACGGCGCAGAGCTCTATTGGCATGAGTGGGGAGCAGGCGCGCCGATCCTGTTCCTCAATGGCCTCGGTTGCGCCAGCCGAATGTGGGACTACCAGGTGGCCGCCTTCGCGGACGAAGGCTTTCGCTGCATCGGCTTCGACCGGCGCGGCCACGGCCGCTCCGATCAGCCGCCCCTCGGCTATGACTTCGACACGTTCGCCGACGATGTCGCGACGCTCGTCGAAAACCTCGATCTCACCGACCTCACCCTCATCGCCCATTCGATGGCGGGCGGCGAGGCGGTGCGGTATCTCAGCCGGCACGGGAGCCAGCGCGTCGCGCGCCTCGTCCTCCTCGCGCCGACGACGCCGATGCTGCTCAAAGCGCATGACAACCCGAACGGCTTGCCGATGGAAGCCTTCGAGGCCTTGTGGGCTGGGTGGAGACACGACTATCCAAAATGGGTCGCCGACAATCTCGCGCCCTTCTTCATTCCGGAGACGTCGCCCGCGATGATGCGCTGGGTCGCCGGCCTGCTGCAGACCTCGCTTGCCGTCACCCTCGCCTGCTCCCGCGCCATGGTCGAAGCCGACTTCCGCGCCGAGATGCGGCGCATCGACGTTCCGACCCTGATAGTGCAGGGCGACCGCGACCGATCGATGCCCGTCGAGCTGACCGGCAAGCCTTCGGCCGAGCTCATCCCCGGCTCGAGGCTCCTCGTCTACCCGGGCGCCCCGCACGGCCTCATGTTCACCCACATGGGAGAGCTCAACGCCGACCTCGCAGCCTTCATGCGTGAGCGGGAACGCCGCTCGGCCGCCGCGTGATCCCTCGCAGATAAAAGCGAATAGCCGCTATTCCCGGTTGCCGACGATTGCTGAGCAGCCGGTCGGGAATCCAGCGCGCCGCCGGGCCGCTTGTTGGAATGGCTGGATTCCCGGTCGGACCTCCGCTCGGCCGGGAATGACAGGACCAATCAGCCGGGATGTCGTATGAGGCGCGTCAGGCTTAAAAACAGCGAGCGGCGCCATGAATATAGAGGCGAAGCATTTTTCCGGCGGGTGCCTGTGCGGGGCCTTGCGCTACGAGGCTTTCGGCCAGCCGACCGGCTCCGGCCATTGCTATTGCGTCGATTGCCGCCGGGCCTCGGGCTCGGGCTTCATCCCGTTCATGGGCTTCAAGGCGAAAGACGTCCGCTTCACCGGCGAAGCCCGCGAGTTCCGATCAAAGGCGGCGCATGGCGGCGACGCGGTCCGCAATCGCTGCGCGAACTGCATGAGCCTGGTGTTCGGCGGCGAGATTGGCAAGTCCGACTCGTACACGCTCTACGCCGGCTCGCTGGACGACCCCTCAGCCTTCCAGCCGACGATCGCCATCTTCGCCGCCGGCCGTCCGCCCTGGGCGATCATCCCGCCGGGCCTCGAGGTTTTCGACCGGATGCCGGACTAGGCCCAGACGACGCCAGCCTTGTGCATGACTGCTGCGCGCGTGGCGTGTCGCCTATGGCCTATGGGACCGCCGCACTTAGCCGCCAGCGCCGACCGGCGGAGCGTCGCGACCGACCATCGCCAGCTGCTGCGGCGCATAGCGTTCGCCCTCGACCTCGATCCGCGAGGCTGCATCCGCGATGGCCCGCAGGTCGTCGCGCGTCAGCTCAATTTCCGCGGCGGCGATATTCTCCTCGAGCCGATGGAGCTTCGTTGTGCCCGGAATGGGAACGACATTGGGCCGCTGCGCAAGCAACCACGCGAGCGCGATCTGAGCCGGGGTCGCGCCCTTCTGGTCCGCGACCCGCTTCAACAGGTCGACCAGCGCTTGGTTTTTCTCCATCGCTTCCGGCTGGAACCGGGGAACGGTTTTGCGGAAATCGCCTTCGCCCAGCTTGGCATCCTTGCTCATTGCCCCGGTCAGAAAGCCTTTGCCCAGCGGGCTGTAGGGCACAAAGCCGATGCCAAGTTCATCGCAGGCCTCGAGGATTCCATTGGTCTCGGGCGCACGCCACCACAGCGAATATTCGTTCTGCAGCGCCGTCACAGGAAGCACCGTGTGCGCACGGCGAAGCGTCCGGACACCCGGTTCCGACATGCCGAAGTGTTTCACCTTGCCTTGCGCGATCAGCTCCTTGACGGTCCCCGCGACGTCCTCGATCGGCACGTTCGGATCGACGCGATGCTGGTAGAGAAGGTCGATGGTTTCGACGCCAAGTCGCTTGAGCGATCCTTCGACCGCCTGCCGGATGCGATCGGGCCGGCTGCTGACGCCTCTATTTTCTCGGGTCTCGAAGTCAATGTCGAAGCCGAACTTGGTGGCGATGACAACCTTGTCCCGGAATGGCCGCAACGCTTCGCCGACGACCTCTTCGTTGGTGAAGGGGCCATAGACCTCGGCGGTGTCGAAAAAGGTTACGCCGCGGTCCACCGCGGCACGGATCAAAGCGACTCCCTCGTCCTTGGATAGTTTCGTGGCGTAGCTGAAGCTGATCCCCATGCAGCCCAGACCAATGGCCGAAACTTGAAGGCCGTTGCGGCCAAGTTCACGCGTTTGCATTCCGTGCTCCTTTCGAGTGTGCGGGTTCTTGTGGGGTGGCGGCCAACACCTCCCGGGCGATCCCGAGAGCGGTGCTGGCGGTCGGCCAGCCCGAGTAGAAGGCCAGGTGCGTTATCATCTCGATGATCTCGTCGCGGGTCACCCCATTCTCGAGCGCTTTTCCAAGGTGGAACTTGAGCTCGTTGCTCCGATAGAGAGCGATCAGGCTGGCGACGGTAATGACGCTGCGGTCGCGCGGGCTCAAGCCCGGCCGGCGCCACACGTCGTCGAACAGGACGATGTCGCTGATTTCCGTGAGACGGGGCGCGATGTCCGCCCCAGGGAGCGCGCATCGGGGTCTTCATGTTCGTCGTGGGATCACTCCTTTCATGGAGAACACACCATCTAGCGGTTGGAGGCCTTTGTGATTAGGGTCTCTAATCAGCATGAACCTTTGAATTCTCCTCAACAATGCCTCGCCAGAACATCAACTCTCTGCTCGCCTTCCGGGCCGTGGCTCAAGAGCGAAGTTTCACCCGCGCCGCCGCGCAGATCGGTGTCTCGCCGTCGGCGCTCAGTCACGCGATCCGTGCACTGGAAGAACGGCTCGGACTTCGACTGTTGACGCGCACGACCCGAAGCGTTGTTCCGTCGGACGCGGGAGAACGGTTGCTCGGCGCCATCGGTCCGCATTTCGACGGAATCGAAGCGGAGCTCGCAGCGCTCAGCGAGCTGCGCGACAAGCCGGCAGGCTCGATCCGCATAACGACAGGCATCCATGCAGCTCAGGCCATCGTCTGGCCGGCGCTCGCCAAGCTGTTGCCCGTCTATCCTGACATTGAGGTCGAGCTCAGCGCGCACTCAGGGTTCATCGACATCGTCGCGGAGCGGTTCGATGCGGGCGTGCGACTCGGCGAGACCATTGCCCAGGACATGGTGGCGGTGCGGATCGGCCCGGACATGCGCATGGCCGCTGTCGGTTCGCCCGCCTATTTTTCCGCCCATAAGCCCCCTCGAACGCCGCAAGACCTGGCCGCGCACAATTGCATCAACCTGCGCTTCCCCACTCGCGGCGGACTCTACGCTTGGGAATTCGAAAAGGCCGGGCGGGCGCTTAACGTGCGGGTCGAAGGGCAACTCATCGTCAACGAGATCGCGCTTGCGCTGCAGGCTGCTCTCGAGGGCTCGGGTATCGCCTACCTGCCTGAGGATTACGTGCGGGCGGATATCGAAGCCGGACGCGTGACGCGCGTGCTCGAGTCCTGGTGCCCGCCGTTCCCCGGCTATCATCTCTATTACCCCAGCCGACGCCATCAGTCGCCGGCCTTTACCCTCCTCGTCGATGCGCTACGTTACCGCGCTTAGCGCGTCGCGATCAGCGCCCGTTCGCCGTCGCCTGAAGTAACCAGCGAGCTGCGGATTTGCCAAAGGCAGGCAGCACAATCTACCTGCCATCGTGCGACGCGCGATAGCCCGCAAAGCCAATTCTCGAGAAAGTTTGGCCAAGCCGTAACGGATGGCTCGGGCGCAACGAAGCAGCGAGGTGGCGGTATTCGCCACGGCAGGAATCGCCCTGTGGCGCTTCTCTTGGAGGGTTCGTTTATGAACAAGATTGCTTTGTTGTCCGCCCCGCTCTTGACGCTCGGCCTTCTGTTCGCGCCTGTCGCTCACGCGGAAGATGCGGCGGCGACGAAGGACGCGATGCATATGAAGCCGATGCATCATATGAAGAAAGACACGATGATGCACAAAGACCATATGATGAAGAAAGACCCGATGAAAGACGACGCCCCAGCGAAATAACGCGGGAATAGCTTGCGGGCCGCGTAGAGGCGGCTGTCGCGGTGGGCGCTTTTGCCTCAGCCGCCAACGCTGCTGTCATTGGGGTCAGGCCGGGCGTGAAACTGACCGCTAGAGCGTCCGGGGCGCTGGACGCCAATGACAACCTAGGAAGGCGCCGCGCGCACTGCGCCTTTGCGTCGGGTCGGACGTGTCCGAGCCATGGCGATCAGCGGCCGCTCGCTTTTGCCTTAGCCTGCGAGCCGCCGACAACTCGCCAAAGGCAGGCAGCGCAATCTGTCGCTCGCCAACCACGAAAAGGCCTGGGCCTAAGCCGCGATTGCGCCGAACGGCGCTAGCCCGCAAAGCCAAGGCTTGCGAAGCCAACCAGCATCATCGCCCAGGTCGAAACCTCAGGGACTGCGTTCAGCGCGTCGAGGGCGAATTCCGCGGTCAGGAGATGGCCCGCAGCGGTCGGGTGAATCTCATCCCAAAAAAGAAACTGGTTCTGGTCGGACGGTATAGTCGAGCACAGCGTGCCTGAGAAAGGATCGGTGAAATTGCCGGTCCAGCACGGATCGCTCACGTTCGTGAAGCCAAACTCCGACGGATCGGCCTTGATCTCTCCGAGCAAATCGTACGTGTCCAGCGTAAAGACCTTCAGTCCATCGCTTTCAATCGGCGCAAGACCCTTAAGCACCGCGGCGTTGAACGATGCCGCCAAGCCGCTCGCGAGGCTCTCAAGCGCGGTGCCGTCGAAGCGCGGAGTCAGCCCCAAGTTCGGGACTTCGTAGAACAGCAACGAGCGCGCTCCGAGTTCAAATAAGGTCCCGACCGAGTTGATCGTGTTGGCTACGGCCTGGGAGACAACCGTCCTAACTTCGGGCAGCGAAACCTCCCCGCCGACAAATTCCGCCAGCGCGTTCACGATGTCATTGGCGCCAATGTCGAGTGTATAGAGCGCGCCTTTGACTGGAACGGGGTTCAGAAGATCGTAGGCGTTGAGCTGGTCGGGCAGATCGATGTGGATCGGGCTCGAAGGGTTTGGCGGGTTGATATCCGTGGTCCCGGTCTGCGCGCCCCCGAAGGCGTAATTGGTTCCGTCATTGGATGTGAGAAATGGCTTCATCGGGCCAAGGCCCAGCATTTGCGACAGATCTTCGACCCAGGTCGGGCCGTTGCTGAAGTGGCCGTCGACGTATGGCGGGACAGGCGCAATGCCTCCAGATTCCGAGAAAAGGTTCCCGGCGTCCGAAAGGCTGTCGCCGAACGCAAAAATGCTCGTATAGGCGGCGGAGGCGGGTGTGCATACGATCCCGAGAGAGATCGCGAAAGCCGCCAGACATCGTTTCTTTTTCACAGGTCACCCTCCCGGCACGATTGACGGCTATCATTACGCGCTCGGTGCGCACAAGAGGCCGAGTCGGCGCACGGATTGGCGGATCGCCGACTGGATTTCCGCGCGAGACGCCCTATCTCCATCCCGCGAGGCAACGTCCTTCCTCTTGTCGGGGTCCAAGTCCGGGACGGCCCGGCCCTTCTTATGGGGTTCGCGGTGGCTTGGATCACTCTCGTTATTGCCGGCCTTCTGGAAGTTGTCTGGGCCTATACGATGAAGCAATCCGACGGCTGCGCGAGGCCGCGGCCGACCGTCATCACGATCAGCGCCATGGTTGGAAGCGCCACCTTGCTCGCCGTCGCGATGCGGGCGATTCCACTCGGCACGGCCTATCCGATCTGGACCGGCATCGGTGTGGTCGGCGCCTTCCTGATCGGCGTTACGATCCTCGGCGAGCAGGCGACCGCGGGCCGCATAATGGCCGCGACGCTCATCTTGCCAGGCTGGTGATGACGAAGGTGAGCAGCGATCCCTGAGCGTTCATTCCCGCTCAGTTGCTTCAATGCGCCCTTCGCGGTACCGACCCGCCATGACCGGCGCTCCCGTTTTTGACCGCGCCTTTGGCGCGCTGCTGTTCGACATGGACGGCACGATCATCAATTCCATTGCGGCGGCCGAGCGCGTGTGGGCCGCCTGGGCGGAGCGGCATGGCCTCGATGTCGCATCCTTCCTGCCGACCATTCACGGCGTGCGCGCGATCGAAACGATCACCGCACTTCAATTGCCGGGCGTCGATCCCAAAGCTGAAGTTCACGGGCTCGTGCTTGCCGAGATTGAGGATGTGGAAGGGATCGAGGCGATCGAAGGCGCTGCGGCTTTTCTCGCTTCGCTTCCGCCTGACCGATGGGCCATCGTCACGTCGTCACCGCGCAAGCTTGCGCTACGTCGTCTCGAAGCTGCCGGCCTGCCCCCGCCTGCCGTGCTCGTGGCCGGCGAGGATGTCGAGCACGGCAAGCCCGCGCCCGATTGCTTCTTGCTCGGGGCAAAACGCCTAGGCCAGAAGATTGAGGATTGTCTTGTGTTCGAAGACGCTCCCGCCGGCATTCAGGCAGCCGAAGCCGCAGGCGCGGCGCTGATCGTCGTCACCACGACGCATAAGCACCCGCTCGACGCAAAGCACCCGACGATCACCGGCTACGGCAAACTGACGACGGCGTTGCTTCGCAGCTGATTTCTCACCGCCGAGCTTGGTTACTAACGGCGCAAAGCGGAAATGGCCTTCGCTGCGACGCTGATTGAGTTTTGCACCCGGAGTTCAGTCTCGCCTGATTCAGCCTAACCGCGCTATGCTCGCGCCGATGCTTGAATTTCCGGCGATAAGAGAGGGCGAAACATTTCACGCCTGGCGCACCGATCCATCGAATTGGCTTCCTGTCGCGTTGGATATCGCGAAGGGCCATGGATTGCCATACGACGAAATCGAAGTGTTCGAAGCTGGGACGAATCTCGTCATAGGTTTTGGCTCTAGGTTCGTGTTGAAAATTTACCCGCCGTTCCTGCGACGCCAGTTTACAGCGGAGCGCCTTACCCTTCCGCTTCTCACGCATTGCGTGGACGTTCCAACCCCCGAGATTGTGGCTGTCGGCGAACGCGACGAGTGGCACTATCTCGTGATGACGCGCATCAAAGGACGATTGGGAAGTGAGGTGTGGCCGCGACTAACTGACGACCAGCAAACAATCGTGCTTGGTCAGATTGGCGCCACGATCGCACAGGTGCAACGGGCTCCCCTCGGAGAGCTCACGGACCTCGAACCGCGATGGCCGACTTTCATCAAGGGACAGATCGATCGATGCCGCGCTCGGCACGCCCGCCTCGGTCTCCCTGCCAAGTTTTTCGACAGTCTCGACGAACTCCTGTCCGAGGCCCCGACGCTCATCCCGATGGATCGGCCCCCCGTAATCCTCACAGGCGAGTACATACCCGAGAATTTCTTGCTCGCGCCGCATGGCGACGGCTGGAAATTGGCTGGCCTGATCGACTTTGGCGACGTCATCACGGGCTGGGGCGAGTACGATCTTCTCGGCCCGAGCGCCTTTATGACGGGTGGAGCCCCAAATCGAGTTTGGAGCCTGCTCGCGGGCTTCGGATATTCGCCGGCCAATATTCCCCACGGCCTCGGGCGGCGATTGCTGGCGCTCATGTTTCTTCATCGCGCGAGCGATCCTTTGCGGCACGTCTGCATCCCCGGCTGGGAACATCGAGCGAAGACGCTCTTTGATCTCTAGCATATGCTTTGGCCGTTCGACCAAGCGGCCTGACCGAGCGCTTCGCGCAGCACGTTCAGCGCCGGATCAGCGCGACGCCGATCAGGCGGGACGCGTCAACTTTCGCGGCCGAACGGCGCCAGCGAGGCTCAAGAAGGATCGTGCAGATTCTTTTGCGTCGGCTCGGTCACACGGAACTCTGAAAAGACGACCATCAATCCTGCGCTCTCCGGCGTGCAACACATGGGACCCACGCGATAGCTCTTAGCGATCGGAAAGGGGCAGAGCCGCATGAGCGGCCAGAGTTTCCCGTCGCCGGAAAGCTGAAGCCGCAGGACGCCTGCTTTGACGGTCACCCGCATCCTGAAGTCGGTTGCGTCGCCATGATATGCAGCCGTGGCCCAGTCTGATTTGCCATGCGTGAGCACGCTGCTCGCCATCGGCTTGCCGTCGGAGCGTTCGATCCCGGCCTTGATCCATTCGTCATCGGAGAGGCGCACCATCAGTCCGGCTTGGTCGTAAAGCTCTCGATATTGCGCCTGGATGCGCATCTCCGCCGTAAAGTCGCCTGCAGTCTCACGCCCGAAGAAATGGCCGGTGTCGCGCGTGAACCCATAGTGCGTCTCACGCCAGAAATCGGTTGACCGATCGGTCGTCACGCTGAGGACGTCGCCATCGCGGCGCCAGACGGCAGGCTCGTTCAGCCAGGTGCATTGTGCGAATGTCACTTGCTTGCTTCGTCAGACCGTCAATTCCGAGCCTCACAGGCCCATTATCAGTTTGAACGCGATCGTCCACATTGTCAGCGCGACCAGCGCCTCGAGCACGCGCCAGGACGCTGGGCTCGCGAAAATCGGCCGCAAGCCTATCGCGCCGTAGCCAAGCGCGAAGAAAAAGAGGAACGAACCGGTCATCGCGCCATAAGCAAACGATACCTCCTGACCTGGAAATCGGGTCGAGATCGCGCCAAGCAGCATGACCGTGTCGAGATAGACGTGAGGATTGAGCCAGGTCAGGGCGAGGCACGTCGCCAAAGTCTGCGTGAGGTTCGAGGCGCGGACCTCTCTGGCGGCAAGGGCCTTGGACGATCGCAAGGCGGAATGGAGATTGCGGGCGCCATACCAGATCAGGAACGCCGCGCCCCCGTAGCGCATGGCCGGCACAAACCATGGAACCGCGACGGCCATCTGCCGGAAGCTCGTAACGCCGAGCGCGATCAGGGCCGCGTCCGACAGGCTGCACGCGAGACTGACCGCAAAGACGTGCGCGCCCATGAGGCCCTGGCGCAGGACAAAGGCGTTCTGCGCGCCGATCGCGATAATCAGACTGAGTCCCGTCATGAGACCCGTCAGATAAATTGTGAGGCTCATGCGCCGCGAAGTCCCCCTTAAACCGGGAAAGCGGTATCGCGGCGGATGAATTTAGTATAATTAACTCTTTTACGCCTGATTAAGTGAAACTAATCCATGCTCGACTATCCCGCTCTCCGGGCCGTTGCGGCGGTCGTCCAGACCGGCGGCTTTGAGAAAGCCGCGCGCGTCCTGAATGTGACGCCGTCCGCAGTCTCGCAAAGGGTGAAGCAACTCGAGGAGCGCCTCGGGACTGTCCTGATCGAGAGAGGCAGCCCCTGCATTGCGACGGAGCAGGGCGAGTGGCTCTGCCGGCACATGGACAATGTGGGCATGCTCGAAGGCGAACTGTTCGGGCATATGCCGGGGCTCGTCGATCCGGCCGAACCGAAACAAAGGACGACGCTAAACATCGCAACCAACGCCGACAGTCTTGGAACCTGGTTTGTAGCGGCCGCGTCGAACTTCGCGAATGACTCCCAGTATCTCCTGAATATCGTGGTCGACGATCAGGATCACACCGCCGAATGGCTGCGGCGGGGACGGGTCGTCGCGGCTGTCACCAGCCTCGAAAAGCCCGTGCCGGGTTGCAAGCGGATCGCGCTCGGCGCGCTCACTTATCATGCGACAGCGAGCCCCGGGTTCATGTCGCGATACTTTGTAAAAGGGGTCACCCCCGACGCGATCGGCGATGCGCCGGCTCTCACTTTCAACCAGAAGGACAGGTTACAAAGCCGGTGGCTGAGCCAAACGTTCGGAGTCGATCTGCCTCATCCGACCCACTGGCTTCCTTCGACCCAGAGTTTTGTCGAGGCGAGCCTTCTCGGCATGGGCTGGGGCATGAACCCGATCGAACTGGTGCGGGACCATCTGCAGGCAGGCCGTCTCGTCGAGCTTGTCCCCGACACGCCGCTGGACGTTGCGATCGATTGGCAGATCAACCGCTTCGCCGCCGACAAACTCGCCGCGCTCACACGCGAGATCGCGGCTGTCGCTCGCCGCCGCCTCGCAACGGGTTGAGGTCGACACTTTGACCGCCATGATGTAAGCGCTCTTTACATGAGTTGGCGGAAAGACAAGGCCGGCGAGCCCGACCCGCCGCGCGGTTACCACCACGGCAATTTGCGTGAGGCGCTGATCCGCGCCGCGCTCGAACTTATCGCGACGAAGGGGACGGCCGGATTCACTTTCGCTGAAGCCGCCCGCTTTGCTGGCGTCAGCCCGGCGGCGCCCTACCGGCATTTCCGCGACCGCGACGAGCTGATGGCAAGCGTGGCTTTGCGAGGCTTCGAGCAATTCGAGGCGGCGTTGGCGCGCGGATGGGATGGCGGGCGCCCCGACGCTTTCACCGCGCTGGATCGGCTCGGCAAGGCCTATCTCGAATTCGCTCGCACCGAACCGGCCTTCTACTCGGCAATGTTTGAAGCCGGCGTTCCGGCCAGCGCAAACCCTCCGCTGCGAGACGCTGGCGAACGCGCCTTTGCCGTATTGCGTGGCGCCGCCGACACGATCTGCGCCGCGATGCCCGCAGCAGGCCGCCCGCCGGCGCTCATGGTTGCGTTGCATATCTGGGCCATGGCGCATGGCGTCGCATCGCTGTTCGGACGCGCCGATGGCGCACGCCGTGCGCTGCCGATGTCTCCAGCGGAGCTCCTTGAGGCTCACGTGCTGGTCTATTTGCGAGGGCTCGGGGTCAATGCGGCGCGACCGTGAAGATGTCGGCCTTCGCGGCCCGCAATCCAGTCGTTGCCGCTCCCCGCGATCGAGATCGACGACCCCTAGCGCTTGACAGCGACGCGCTTGTGAAGTAAATGTTCATTACATTCACACGTGAGGACGCCATGCCAATCATTCTAACGGTCTTGGGGTTTCTGTGGTGGTGGCCGATCGGCCTCGTGCTTCTTGGCCTCTTCATCGGGCGAGGGAAGTTCGGTTGCCGGCGTCATCTATCTTACGCAGGAGACGCGCCAATGTTCGGTGGAGATCGCGGTCGGGATCGCTGGGATCGCAAGATGACCCGCTTGCAGGAAAAAATGGAAATGGTGCGCGACCGGATGGACCGTGTCAGGAGCGCCGGCGACTGGTTTGGTCCCTCGACGAGCGGCAACCGGGCTTTCGACGACTATCGCGAAGAGACGCTGAAGCGCCTCGAGGAGGAGCAGCGGGAATTCAAGGATTTCCTCGCGCGGCTGCGCTTCGCCAGAGACCGCTCTGAGTTCGACCAGTTCATGACCGAGCGGCGCGGGCGCCCTGTAGAACCGAATACGCAAGCTGGGCCGCCCGCTCAACCTCGCGACTGACGTTCGACGAGCCACCCGGCTCTTAGCCCAAGTCTTCAGCATCGGGCCCGGTTGTAACCGGGCCGGATGCACGTGTACGCAGAGCCGTCCATCCAACACGATCGGCGAGGACCGCCTTCCGGAAAGAGAGCCCCCGTTCCGCCTGCCAGGCAAAGGCGCTTTTGCCTCCCCGCCTCGCTTCGCCCATTCCGCCCGGACAAAAGGTCCGGTGGCAGAGCAGGTAACAATTCGCGTATACAAAGGACAACGAGGGTTTTAAAATGAACCGAAAACGGTTGGAGGTTTGAATTGAGCGACGTGCACCTGGTTTGGTTAGGCCTTGCCGCGATTCTCGTTCTTGTTGCCCTCGCGGTGGTGGCGTTGAGTCTCCTTCCGGTCCGCGACCGCAGGTAGGAACGCAACCCCGCGCCGCAATTGCTGGGTCCAGTCGCCGGAAGGCTCTTGCTGCCCGGTAGCCTGATAGCCCGCCATAGGCGCCCTGTGTCGACCGCGCCGGCTGGAAGAGAGTCGCCTGAAGTTCAGCGGCGACGGCATCCCCTCCTTGACGCGAAACGCAAACCGGAGGGAGCGCCGCTGCCGGCGCGCGGTTCGTGAGACATGCGCTCAGCGGATCACACACGAAAGCGGCAGAGGCGTTTGGGGAATATCCTGTCGATCGCTGGCGGTCTCAATAGCGTTCGCAGCGAGTACATTCGTTGTTTTTAATGAGCTGAAGCGGCCAGCCTAATCGGGCGCAGGAAAATATCGCCTAGCGGAACAGGCCCGATTGGAGCATAATGCGGTGATGACAGAGAGCGCCGTGTTTACCACCGATGTCGTAAAAGATATCGGGAATCCCAATCGCTTCCGATGGAATATTTACGAAAACCAGAGGGTGCGAGATAAATCGCTCTATTCCTTTGCTACAAAGCGCGAAGCCCAGAGCGACGCAGATAAGTTTGTCCGAAAACTCAACTCGATTTGGCCGGGCTGAGAAGAATAAAAGCGCCTGCAAATCAAAGAGATGCGCTGACAATCGTCGCCAGCGGCGAGGAAGCGTATGGGGCCAGCTAGATTGCCGATCTAGGCCTTGAGCAACGACTTGCAGGGGCAGAGATTGGCCCGCGCTGGCCATCGGGGCTTAGGTCGGGGCGGGACTTGCACCGCCATTGCGAGCAGCCTTTATTAAATCGGCCAGTTGTCGCTTTAGGAGCCGGCCTTCAATCTGGCTGGCCGAATATCCCTCGCGATTTAGGGATGTGACAATCTCCGACAGCCCGGCCACGCGACCGGACCTCGCCAGCTGAAACGCTCGTTCCAAAGCGGTCATTTTTTGATCCATGCCGCAACGCATATCCGCAATTCGAGGCGCAAGCGAGGCGGAAGGCGGTAAGGCTCGGGACCTCGCTGTCCCTCCGCTAAGGTCATGTTTTTAATGGCCGCCAAGCGTCGATCCTCGCCTCCTGCCGTCGTTTCTGTATAGTGCCGGCGACCATCCGGAGTCGCTTGTGGCCGTTCAATTCCCGTACCGCTTCGTTAGGCCGGCGCGCTTGAAGACGCTCGCGGCGCTGCTCGCGCTTGGTCTTGCGGCTTGTGGCCGCTATGGGCCCCTGGAACCCCCGCCCGATCCCAATGCGCCGCCCAAGCCGGCCAATTCGGGTCCCGCCAACATGAGCGGCGGCCTGTCCAAGCCGTCGATCCCGCCAATCGTGCCGCCGAAGACCCCGTTCTTCCTCGATTTCCTGCTGAAATAAGTTTAACTCCCCTCAAATGCCTTCCTTCACTTATTGCAACGGGGCTCTTCACGCCGAAGACATGCCCTTGGCAGCGATCGCGGAAGCCGTCGGGACACCCTTCTATTGCTATTCGAGCGCCGCGATTGCGAGGAGTTTCGAGGCGTTTCGAAGCGCGTTCGCCGGCCAGAACGCACTCATTTCCTACGCGATGAAGGCCAATTCGAATCAGGCCGTGCTGACGACGTTGGCGGAACTTGGCGCGGGCATGGATGTCGTCAGCGAGGGGGAACTGAGACGGGCGCGGGCCGCCGGCGTGCCCGGAGAGCGCATCATCTTTTCGGGGGTGGGCAAGACGCTGGCCGAGATGAACCTTGGGCTGGACGAGAACATCTTCTGTTTCAACATCGAGTCGGAGCCGGAATTGGAGGCGCTCTCGCGCGTGGCCTCGGCTCGCGGCGCCGTTGCGCCGATTGCCATCCGCGTCAATCCCGACGTTGATGCGCGCACTCACGCCAAGATCGCGACCGGCAAGTCGGAGAACAAGTTTGGCGTGCCGATCTCCCACGCCCGCGAGGTCTACGCCTACGCTCGCACCCTGCCGGGCCTGAGCGTCCACGGGGTCGACATGCATATCGGCTCGCAGATCACCGATCTTCAGCCCTTCGATGACGCGTTCGCGCTGCTTGCCGAGTTCGTGCAGACGCTCAGAGCCGACGGGCATCGAATTGACCATGTCGATCTCGGCGGCGGGCTCGGCATTCCTTATCGCAACGACAACAATCCCCCGCCTTCGCCGGAGCAATACGCGAATGTCGTCGCGAAGCGCACGGCGGCCCTCGGATGCCAGGTGATCCTGGAGCCGGGTCGTTTGATTGTCGGCAATGCCGGAGCGCTGGTCGCTTCGGTCATCTATCTCAAAAAGGGCGAGAACAAGCATTTCGTGATCGTCGATGCGGCGATGAACGACCTTGTCCGGCCGACGCTCTACGACGCGCATCACGAAATCCTGCCGGTAAAGGAGCCGGAGCCTGACGCGTATCTGACGCGTAGCGACGTGGTCGGGCCTGTCTGCGAAAGTGGCGATTATCTCGCCCTCGACCGCGGCTTGCCGGAACTGGCCGCGGGCGACCTCGTTGCGGTGATGAGCGCCGGTGCTTATGGCGCCGTGCAGGCGGGAACCTACAATACTCGCCTCCTTGTTCCCGAGGTGCTGGTGAAAGGCGCGGAATATGCGATCGTGCGGCCGAGGCGGACTTATGAGGAATTGATCGGCCTCGACACACTTCCGCCTTGGTTGAAGTGAGGCTTACGACAGCGGGAATTGTCGCGCAGCCTGGCCAAACAATTGGCCTGGAACTTGCGCCTTAGAAAATCGCGCACAATCTGAATCGCCAACGACGGATCATGGCATCGCGGTGAAGGACTCGGCGCTGAAGGACCAGGACACCCCATCGATCGACCAGGGACGATTGGCGGAGCTCGCGCTTTGGGCGCGACGCGCGCTTCTGGTCGAGCGCGTCTGGCCGCCGGTCGTCTTCGCCACCGCGGTCGCCATCCTGTTTCTCGCCGCCTCATGGATAGGCGCCTGGCAGTTCGCGCCACGGGCCATTCGCATCGGCGGCGTCATCCTATTCGCGCTCGGCCTTGGAGCAGCGCTTTCGCCGCTGATGCGATTGCGGCGCCCTGCGGCGCGTGACGTCTTGGCCAGGCTCGATCGCGACGCGAAGGTGAGCCACCGTCCCGCCTCTTCGCTCGCCGATTCTCTTGCGAACGACGATAACGATCCGGTTACACAGGCCCTCTGGGCGGCCCATCGGGCGCGGCTCGAGCGCGAAGTCGAGGCCATTCGCGTCTCACCCCCCTCCCCCGGCATGGCTGGGCTGGACCCTTACGCGCTCCGCTTCGGCGTGGCGATGCTCGCCTTCGCGGCGGCGGTCGTCGCCGGACCCGAGATGTACGGTCGCTTCGTCGACGCTTTCGACTGGCGCAGCGACGGGGCCATCGCCGCAATGGCGGAGAGCCGCATCGATGCGTGGATCGACCCGCCGCCCTACGCCGGCCAACCGCCGCTGGTCATCGATTTCAAGACGGCTGACCCGCAGGCGCTGACCGTCCCGGAAGATTCGGTTCTGGTGGTGCGCGGCGCTCCAGGCGTTGTCGGGACGCGCGTCGATGGAGGAATCACGACCTCAGAACAGAAAAACGAAACCGCGGGAGCCTCCGCATCAGGCGAGAAATCCGCCACCCCCGCGAGCGCCCCGCCCGCGAGTGCTGCGACCGCCGAAGTTCCGACCGAAAAGCGCTGGACGATCCATGGGTCCGGCAAGGCGACGATTCTGCGCGGCGGCCGACCTGTGGCGGTCGCCGTCCTCGCCGTCACCCTGGCTGGCAATCCGACGATCGTCTCGACCGAAGATCCTCGCGCCAACCTCAGCGGCACGCTGACGCTCGCCTATAAGACGCAAGATCGATTTGGGCTCGCCAGCGCCCGGGCCGATTTCGCCCGTCCGCACGAGGGCGCCGGTCCCGCCCCGCGCACCCTGGCTCCGCCGCCGCAGGCGGCGCTTCAATTGCCGCCGACCGCCAATGGCGTCGGCGACGGGCACACGACCGTCGATCTCTCGGAGCACCCTTGGGCCGGCGCCAAAGTAACGATGCGGCTGACCGCGGTCAGCATTTCGGGCAAGACCGGCGACAGCGGCCCGATCGAAGTGACGCTGCCGCAGCGCCCCTTCCACAATCCGCTCGCCCGCGCGCTCGTCGAGCAACGCCGCGACCTCATCCTCGATCCAGACCACGCGCCAAAACAAGTCGACACGGCTCTAACCGGGCTCTCGATCGCCCCGGAATTGTTCGACACGCCCGCCAACATCTACCTCGGCCTTAGGCAGGCGAAGACTTCGCTCAAGCACGCCCACAGCGACGCTGATCTGCTTGACGTCGCAGCCCTGCTCTGGGCGATGGCGCAGCAGCTCGAGAACGGCGACGCCTCGAAAGCCGAGCGCGACCTGCGCGCCGCCGAGCAGGCGCTGCGCGAAGCCCTGCAGCGCGGCGCGAGCGACAAGGAAATCAAGAAGCTCATGCAGCAATTGCGCGAGGCCGCCAACCGCTTCATGAGCGAGATGGCCCGCAACGCGCCCGACAGCAATCCAGAGGACCAGAACGTTCAGTCGAAAGACATGGACAAGATGATGGACCAGATGGAGGAATCCGCGCGCAACGGCTCGCGTGAAGACGCTCAAGCCATGCTCGACCAGATGCAGGAAATGTTCGAGAACATGCGCAGCGCGCAGGAGGACCAGGACAGCCCGGCCGACCGCGAGATGCAAAAGCAGATCGGCGAACTCGAAAAGCTCCTCAAAGACCAACAGGCTTTGCGCAACGACACATTCCGCAGCGACCAGAAGGAGCGCGCGCGCAAGCGAGCGCGGCGCAACCAATTGTCGCCGGACCAGCAGGACTCGCAGGGGCAGCCGGATCAGGATGGTTCGAACGCCCCCGACCAGAGCGATAACGATTCCGACCAGGACGACAAACAGGACCAGGATCAGGCGGATAAGGGGCAACCCAAGCTCGGCGATCGCCAGCAAGAACTGCGCGACCGTCTCGCCGAGTTGCAGCGCAAGCTCAAAAGCCTCGGCATGAAGGGCGAGAAGGGCTTCGACGACGCCCAAGGCGACATGAAAGAGGCCGAAGGCGATCTCAAGGGCGGCCAAGGCAAAGGGGACAAGAGCGGACAGGGTGGGCGGAGTGGCAAAGGCGCTGCGGTCGACGCGCAGGGTCGTGCGCTCGAAGCGCTGCGCGACGGCGCCCAGGGGCTGCAGAAGCAGATGGACGGCCAGGGCAAGGGCAAAGGAGGCAAGGGCACCTATGTCGGGCGCAGGGGCCGGCAGGGAGAAATGCCCGGCGACGATCCGCTCGGCCGCGGAGAGGAAGGCGAGAAGGGACGTGAGGACGGGCCGCTGAAGCAATCCGCCGGCGCCGCCGAGCGGGCGCGCCGGGTCATAGAGGAACTGCGCCGCCGCCTTGCCGACCCCAACCGTCCAATGGACGAGCGCGATTACCTCGAGCGGCTGATGAAACGAGACTGAGGGCGCCAAGCCAAACGCTTAGCTCTCACGCGTGCGCCTTTCCGTGCGACCCGCGCGCTTCAGTTGCTTGGGCCATTCCTCTGCAACTGACAGCGCAACGCCGCACCGCACAGCGCATAAACGGTCCGGCTGCACGGATTGCGCAGGGCCGCAAGAGGCGCATAATGACCAAAAATAATAGGCCGCATCGCCGTGCGGCCTTGGGCGGGAAACGCAATGGTCGAGCTCGAAGGCGTAGCCTCCGTGGCGGATGTGGCGCGCGTGCAGGCGCTCCGCCGTGGCGGCGAGACCGCGCTCGTGTTCGAGGGCCGGGCGATGACCTTCGCGGAGGTGGACGCGATGGCCTCGCGGATCGCCAACGCCCTCATCGCGTCCGGCGTCCGGACGCAGGAGCGGATCGCGTATCTCAGCAAGAACGATGATCATTTCCTGCCCTGCCTGCTTGGCGCCTGCAAGGCGCGTATTACGCTTGCGCCGTTCAACTTTCGCCTCGCCGCGCCGGAGATCGCCCGCCTCCTTGAGGATAGCGAGGCGAGGATCATGTTCGTCGGCCCGGATGTCGCCGACCTTGCGGATCAGGCCATCGCCTCGCTCGCCTCGAAGCCTCGAATGATCGCACTCGGCTTCGACCGCGAAGGCTATGAGCGGCATGACGCGTGGATCGAATCCGCGTCGCCTGACGACCCCCGTCTCGAGGCCGACCCGCAGGACGACGTGATCCAGGTCTACACCTCGGGCACCACCGGAGGCCCCAAAGGGGTCCGGCTGACCAACCGAAATTATCTCACGGCTTTCAAGCTCATCACGGCTTCCGGCGGCCTGAACTACAAAGCCCGCGATACAGTACTGGCGGCAATGCCGTTCTTCCATGTTGCGGGAGTCAACGTCGCGCTGATCGCGATGGCGAGCGGCGCCCGGTCGGCGATCCTCAGGGACGCCGCGCCACAGCTCATTCTCGATACGATCAGCCGGGCGCGCACCGATCACGCATTCCTGGCGCCCGCCCTCATTCATATGCTGATGCAGGCCCCCGGGATCGAGACCGCCGATCTCTCCAGCATGCGAACACTGACCTACGGCGCCTCACCCATCTCCGAGGATTTGCTCAAGCGCGCGAGCGCGCGCTTTGGCTGCGAGTTCGTCCAGCTCTACGGCATGACCGAGACGTGCGGCGCAGGCACGTTTCTTTCCTATGCGGATCATGATCCGTCTAAGGGCAAGCTGCGTTCCTGCGGAATGGCGTGGCCGGGCGTCGAGCTCAAGATCGTGGGGGAGGACGCGACGGAAGTCGCGCGCGACGAGGTCGGGGAAGTGGTGATCCGATCCCCCGTCGTCATGAAGGGGTACTGGAACAAGCCCGAGGCGACCGCGGCTGCGATTGGCGACGGCTGGATGCGCACCGGTGACGCTGCGTACATGGACGGGGACGGGTATGTCTTCATCTACGACCGGGTGAAGGACATGATTCGGACGGGTGGCGAGAGCGTCTATCCGGCCGCGGTTGAGAACGCGCTGTTCGGCCACCCGTCAATAGCCGATGCGGCCGTGATCGGCGTCCCCGACGACACATGGGGCGAGGCGGTGAAAGCGATCGTCGTCTTGAAACCCGGGGCGGCGCCCGACGCGGCCGACATCATTGCCTGGGCGCGGGCGCGCATCGCGCATTTCGAAGCGCCAAAGTCGGTCGATTTCGTCGATGCCATCCCGCGCAATATCACAGGGAAAGTCCTCAGGCGCGAATTGCGCGAGCCTTATTGGAAAGGGCGCGACCGCAGGGTCAATTGAGACGGAGTGGACGCGGACACGACGCCGCGCTACGCGGGCGTCGGGAGCGATGAGTGGCTCGTCCGCCACGCCGCGCCGTAGGACAAGCATGGTCAAGCTCAACGTCATCTACACGCGCACCGGAGACAAGGGCGAAACGGGGCTTGGCGACGGCTCGCGACGGTCGAAGAACGACTCGCGCGTCGCGGCCATGGGTGACGTTGATGAAACGAATTGCGCCATCGGTCTCGCGCTGCTTGCAGTGCGCAATGCGAGCGACGCAGCCGACCTTGCGATCGAGCCGGTCCTGACGCGAATCCAGAACGATCTGTTCGATCTCGGCGCCGATATCTGTCTGCCGCGCCGGGCGGACGAAAAGCCCGGCGCGGTCCTGCGCGTCGCGCCATCTCAAGTTCAGGCGCTGGAGCACGCTATCGACGTGCTCAACGCAAAGCTCCATCCGCTGCGCTCGTTCGTGCTGCCGGGCGGCACGGCGGCCGCCGCCGCCTTGCATCAGGCGCGCGCAATCTGCCGGCGGGCGGAGCGAACCATGGTCGCGTTGGCGGCGATCGAAGGCGAGGAGGTCGGCGAGGCTGCGCTCGCCTATGTCAATCGGCTGTCCGATTATCTGTTCGTCGCCGCGCGCGCGGCCAATGACTTCGGCAGGTCGGACGTGCTGTGGGCGCCGGGCGCCAATCAGAGCGAAAGCGCGAATCGGACCGAAGACGATGATTGACAAAGGGGAACTCGAGACTGCGATCGGCGTCATCAGCGGCACGTCGATGGACGGAATCGACGTCGCGCTGATCGAAAGCGACGGCGAGGCGCGGCTGAAGACGGGGCCCTCGGCGACTTTCCCCTACCCTCCGGAGGTCGCGCAGCGCCTGCGCACGGTGGTCGCCGACTTGAGCGAAGCCCAGGCGCCGCAACTCGAACTCGAGCGCCTGGTGACGGACGCCCATGTCGCCGCGGTCGAGGCGTTTCTTGAGCGATTTTCCATATCCCGCGACCGTGTGGCGCTCGTCGGCCTGCACGGGCAAACCATTCTGCATCGTCCGCGCCAAGGGCTGACGCGGCAGCTCTGCGATGGCGCGCGCGCCGCGGCAGCGCTTAAGATTGACGTTGTCTCGGACTTTCGTTCGGCCGACGTCGCCGCTGGGGGTGAGGGCGCGCCGTTTGCGCCCATCTATCATGCGGCGATGGCGGCGGGCCTCGAGCGGCCGCTCATGATCCTCAACTGGGGCGGGGTCGGCAATGTCACCTATCTTGGGCCTCAGGGAGAAATCATCGCGTTCGACACCGGTCCCGCCAATGCGCTGATCGACGACTTTCTTATTCTGAGGCGAGGGCTGGCGTTCGATGAAAACGGCGCACTGGGCGCAACGGGCCGCGTCGACTCCGAGGCTCTGGCGGCCTTGATGCGTGATCCGTATTTCGACCGCCCGGCGCCCAAATCGCTCGACCGCAATCACTTCAACGCTGCTGCGGCCTCCGTCAAAAGTCTGAGCGATGCTGATGGCGCGGCGACGCTCGGCGCCTTCACGGTCGAATCGACCGCGGTCGCGCTGAAACATGTGCCGCAGGCGCCCGCGCGCTGGCTGGTCGGCGGCGGCGGGCGGCGAAACCCGAACCTCATGCGCCGGCTTAGCCAGCGGCTGGAAGTAAAGGTCGAGCCGGTCGAGGCGATCGGCTTCGACGGCGACAGCATCGAGGCGCAATGTTTCGCGTATTGCGCTTTACGCTCGCGGCGCAGCCTGCCGATCTCCTTTCCGACCACGACCGGCGCCCCGAAGCCGATGACCGGCGGCGTCTTCTCGCCAGGGTCCACATGAAAAGGGCCCCACTTGCGCGAGGCCCTGCTTAAAGCGCCCAGGCGCGAACGTTAGCAGACGTTCACGGGCTGCTGGCCGAGGAAATTGCCGTAAGCGTCATAAGTGGGGCGAACCTGCCAGCAATCGCCGCCGCTATTGTCATACCCGCCATATCCATACCCGCCACCCCAATAAGGATAGCTGGCGATAGCCGCGCCGCCGAGCACGCCCGCGGCGATCGCGGGGCCCCACCAGCCGCCGTACCGGCTGCCGCCGCGCCAATAGCCCCCATGCCAGACGCCACGGCCGCCCCAGCCGCCGCCATGAAAGCCTCCGCCGTGAAAGCCACCGCCCCTAAAGCCGCCGGCCGATGCTGGAGCCGTCGGCAGGACGACAGCCGCCACCATCGCCAGCGACGCAAGCCCGGCGACAATCGCCTTTGAAACCCTAGTCATCACAGCCTCCATGTAGGCCGGCGGCTGAGCCGCCCGACCATCTCCGCCGTCCACCGGGACAATCGCTCGATGTCGGCTCGCTGGATAAACCTTGATGACGGATTTCGGCAGCCTTTTGACGCTTCAGCGTCACTTGGGCGCCGAAACGAGATTTGTTCTTTAAACTGCACCAATCCTGAACGAATGTTCATAGTATATGCTGAACAAACATTCAGGACGGCAAGTCACGCTTTATAGTTTCCAAAACCCTTATCTGGACTATTGTCATCGGACGACACAGCCGCAGACGGTCAGTAGCAAACGTTGACAAGCCGCCGGCCCAGATAGTGGCCGTTCGCCGTCCAGACGCGTCGCCTGACCCAGCAACCGGGATCGCCGCCATAGGCCGGTTGCGAAGCGATCGCGACCCCAAGGGGCACGGCCGCCGCGGCGATGGCCCAGCCTGGATCGTAACCCCACCCCCAACCGCCGCCCCAGCCGCAATTCCAACAGCCGCCGCCGCCCCAACCGCCGCCGCCCCAGCCCGCGCGCCGCCAGCCCCAACCGCCGCCGCCCCATCCGGGTCGGCCCCAGCCGCCGCCGCGCCAGCCGCCGCCATGCCAGCCGCCGCCTCCCCAGCCTCCGCCGTGAAAGCCGCCGCCATGGAAACCGCCACCGCCATGAAAGCCGCCGCCGCCGCCATGAAATTGGGCCTCGGCGGGGGTTGAGATCGTCGCGACCGCCGTCGCCATCCCGAGCGCGGCTATGGCCGCAACTACGGTCTTCCTGATCGAAACACGCATGGGGAATCCTCCCGCTGTCGGCCAGTTGGCCGCGTTCTGAGCCTAAAACTATGCCAGGCTGGAAAAAGTTCTAGGGTTTCTTTGCCGCTCCGCGCAAAAAATTGATGATTCCGGAGAAATCGTCCCCGCCGTGATCAGTCGCAACATAGAGAGCATAGAGTTGCGCGGCCTCGGCCCCGAGCGGAGTTAAGGCCCCCACGCTCGACGCGGCCTCCTGCGCGAGGCGCAGATCCTTGAGCATGAGAGCCGCGGCAAAGCCGGGTTTATAGTCGCGATTGGCCGGGGAAGCCGGCACCGGCCCGGGAACCGGACAATAGGTGGTGAGCGACCACGACTGGCCGGATGCAGTCGAGGAGACGTCGAACAGAGCCTGGGCGGATAGGCCCAGCTTCTCGGCAAGCGCGAAGGCTTCGCAGGTCACGATCATGGTCGCGCCGAGGATCATGTTGTTGCAGATCTTGGCCGCCTGCCCCGCCCCCGCTCCGCCGCAATGGACGATGCGCTTGCCCATGTCTTCGAGGATCGGCTTCGCCCTCGCGAACGCCTCGTCCGAGCCGCCGCACATGAAGGTGAGCGTTCCCCCGCTCGCTCCGACGACCCCGCCCGAGACCGGCGCGTCGAGGGTCAGCACCCCCGCGGCACCGCCCGCCTCGTGCGCTTTTCTTGCGCTGTCGACATCGATGGTCGAGCAATCGATGACGAGCGCGCCCTTGGGCGTCGCGGGAAGAAGCTCGGCATGAGCCGCGAGGACGTGCTTGCCGGCCGGCAGCATGGTTACGACCGTGTCGGCGCTGGCGACAGCCTCGCGGGCGCTCGCCGTAATGGCGACGCCGGATGCGGCGGCAGACGTTTTCGCGGCATCCACAAGATCGAAGCCCGCGACCGAATGGCCCGCCTTGATGAGATTCGCGGCCATCGGCGCGCCCATGTTGCCGAGGCCGATGAATGCGATTTTGGACATGGGTTTCCTGGAGGTTTGCGAGAGAGCGCTGGAGCGAAGCTCAGCGCGGAAGGTTGTGAAGTTATCATCTCGCGGCCGGCCGTAAATGCCGCGAAAAGCGGCGGCGGGAACTTGCGCTTCAGCTTCCCACGGCCTAACAAATTGTGAGCGTGATACGAGAATTTCGCCGCTGCAAGGCGGTGGACATCGCGCCTCGGGCGCTCCTTCGTCGGCCGGCCTGCTCGCAGGAACCGATGCTTCCTCAGCGCGTTGAAGCCAAGTTCCCGACTGGGGCCATAGGACTTACTATGCCGAGCGCCGACATGGAAAAGCAAAAACGCCTCGTCCTGGTCGTCGAAGATGAACCTCTCATGCTTATGGACGCCCTGAACCTGGTTACGGAAGCTGGGTTTGACGCTATTGGGGCAAAAAATGCTGATGAGGCGATCCATATTTTGGAAAGCAGAAGCGATATCAGAGTGGTGTTCACTGATGTCAGCATGCCGGGCTCGATGGACGGAATCAAACTTGCTCATGCCGTGCGCAACCGCTGGCCCCCGATCGAGATCATCGTCACCTCGGGGCTGAATCTGGCCGACGTGCAACAGCTGCTGCCAGAGCGCGGGATCTTCTTTCCAAAGCCCTACACGCCTGCACAGGTCGTGAGTGCGCTGCATAGGTTAGCTGCATGAGCTTTTGCTTTGGTCTCCTACCTCGGCACGTGCGAAGTCGGTTACCGCGATAGTTCTTTGGGCGGCTCGATCGAAACATGCCGCCCGCCTCCCCCGCAGCCGTTCAAAATCGACAATGGCGACCTACCTTGAGGAAAGTTTGGAGAACGCAGACCCGGCATGACCCCGACAAACCTTTCGCCTGTCTCAAACTTCGATGCGGCCTTGACCGCCGACATAAACGCAATTTCCCGAATCGACGCGGTTGCGTCCATTCTGGAAATCGTCTGCCGCACCACCGGAATGGGTTTTGCGGCGGTGGCGAGAGTCACGCGGGATCGTTGGGTCGCTTGCGCCGTTCGCGACGAAATCGCCTTCGGACTTCTGCCGGGCGGCGAGCTCGACGTTAAGACGACGATCTGTGATGAGATTCGTGATAGCGGCCGAGCCGTCGTTATCGATCACGTCGCCGAGGACGAGCATTTCCGCGATCATCATACGCCAAGACTATACGGGCTTCAGAGCTACATCTCGATGCCGATCATTCTTCAGAACGGCGCCTTCTTCGGCACGTTGTGCGCAATCGATCCTCGGCCGGCAAGGTTGAACAGGCCCGAAGTCATTGGCATGTTCAAGAACTTCGCCCAGCTGATCGCCTTCCATCTGGATGCGCAGGAGCGCGCGGCGAAACAGGACGCAGCTCTATCCGACGCACAAGAAGCGGCCAAGCTGCGTGAGCAATTTGTTGCTATTCTTGCTCACGATCTTCGGAACCCGCTGGCCTCGATTGAGGCGGGTGTCAGCATCATCCTTCGGCGAAATCCTGAGGAAAAAACCCGATCGATCGCCGAACAGATGCACAAAAGCGCTCGGCGCATGGCGGCTTTGATCGACGACATCCTCGATTTTGCAAGGGGAAGGCTCGGCGGCGGGTTTATGCTTGAGCGGAATCCCAATGCGCCGCTTTCTGATCAACTCGAGCAGGTGATCGGCGAATTGCGCGACCTATCCGAAAGTCCCATTGAGGCTCGAATCAATTTGACGCATCCGGTCAACTGCGACCCGAAGCGCGTCGCTCAAATAACTTCGAACCTTGTCGCCAACGCGATCAAGCACGGCGCTCCCAGTCGGCCTATCCGTGTGTGGGCGTCGACTGATGAAAAGGGATTCGAGCTTACAGTCGCGAACGAGGGCGACCCGATTGACGCGGTTGTCGCACAACAGCTGTTTCAGCCGTTCTTTCGCGGCAACGGGCGGTCGTCGAACCAGGGCCTCGGCCTCGGTCTCTACATCGCTTCCGAAATCGCCCGCGCGCACGGCGGCAAGATCGAGGTCGCCTCTTCGAAAGACGAAACACGATTCACGCTGCATATTCCCGCCGCCTGATCCCGCTCCTTGTCGCGCGTTCGTTTTCTGCTCTTCGGCTTTGTGAAACCCAGTCGCTCCGTTTGGATTTTCTTGGACCGTCGTCGTTTGGGTACGGAAACCCCCGATAATGGGCGTTGGATTTCCTTGGATTTCCTTGGATTCTCTCGTACGAATCGAGACTTATCAATGGGTTACGAGGAATAAACCGTGGAAATTTTTTTCGCACGCTTTCCGGGGCCTAACAGCGCCGGAATGAGCGCCGATGGCCTTGGCAGGTGAAGGGCAGGAATCTTCATGGGGCGAGCTTAAATCTGATTTCTGATTATCTGCAACCAATTGTCGGCTCTTGTGGCGATACCGGTTGATTGACCTTCCTCTGAGGGTCGCCAAGTCCCGCCACCCACGATTCCTGCTTGACTCACCCATAGCCTGATGGTTATGAATTGGATACATAGCCGATGAGTTATCAATCCGAATGCCAGATGCTCATGACACGCTCTTCCGAACGCTTGCCGATCCGACGAGGCGCGCGATCTTCGAGCGTCTTTGCCGTGACGGCGAGCAGACGGTCGGCGCGCTGACTGCTCAGGCCGGTATCTCGCAACCGGCCGTCTCGAAGCACCTGCGGGTGCTGAAACAGGCCGGGCTGGCGCGCGACCGCCATCAAGGCCGGCAGACGCATTATCGCGCCGAGGTCAGCGCCTTAATCCCGCTGATCGATTGGACCAGCGAGATGAAAGGGTTCTGGGAGAGCCGGTTCGACGGCCTCGAGGATCTGCTCAGGAGGATGGACCAATGAGCAAACAATCGACGACGGGCTCGAAAGATACAGTGGAGACCTCCCCCTCGGCGCTGATCGACGCGCGAATCAAGGCGCTCAACGACTGGCGGGGAGTGACGCTGGCCCAGGTGCGAAGCCTCATCAAAGAGGCGGATCCGGAAGCGGTCGAAGAGTGGAAGTGGCGAGGCGTTCCGGTGTGGTCGCACGGAGGAATTATCTGCACCGGCGAAACCTACAAGGGCGTGGTGAAGCTCACATTCGCCAAGGGCGCCGCGCTCGAAGATTCTTCAGGCCTGTTCAACTCGAGCCTCGATGGAAACACTCGACGAGCCATCGACATTCATGAGGGCGACGCGATCGATGAGGCTGCGCTGAAGGCGCTCATTCGCGCCGCCGTGGCGCTGAACGCCTCAAAGCCAGCCGCTCGCCCCGCCCGCTCCAGGAAGTAAGGAAGATGAACCCATGACTGGCGCCGCCACCGAAACCCGCACCGTCGTCGTCGAACGCGAGATCCCTTATGCGCCGGAAAAGATCTGGCGCGCGTTGACCGAGCCGCATCTGATCGAGGAGTGGCTAATGAAAACCGATTTCGAGCCGGTCGTGGACCACAAGTTCAATCTTACCGGCGGCTGGGGCGCAGTCGACTGCCAAGTCCTCAAAGTCCAACCGCTGAGGACGCTGTCCTACAGCTGGGCGGCCCATGGACTTGAAAGCGTCGTCACCTGGACGCTCACTCCAACGAGCAAAGGCACGAATTTGCGCATGGAGCAGGCGGGCTTCCGGCCGGATCAGGAGCAGTTCTATCAAGGGGCCAAAGTGGGTTGGGGGAACTTCTTTGCCAAGCTGGAGCAGGTCCTGGCGCGGACAGATTGACGCTGGCCCCAGCCATTCTTGCGGATTCGCGGATATTTGACCTGTGCGTTCGGGATATGATATCTACCAACGATAGATATCATATTCCCCGTCTCTTGGGCCGTCTATGACCGCAACAGCGAAGATCTTCATGCACGGGCGCAGCCAGGCCGTACGCCTGCCGAAAGAATTCCGCCTGCCGGGCAAGGAGGTGCGGGTCAGCAGAGTTGGCGACAAAGTCATCCTCGAGCCATTGGAGAAGGCGCCTTTCGACGTTGCCGCGTGGCATGCGGAGCTGGTCGCCGCCGGCGCCGGGAAGTTCCTGCCCGACGGGTTGCCCGAAGACACTCCGTCTGGGGCGGACGACGAAATTTCGTTCGACTGATCCCGTGTTCTGCCTTGACACGAACGTCGTGATCTTCGCGATCAACGAGCGGCGGCCAAAAATCGCCGAGCGGCTTCATCGCGAGCTTGCAGCCGGAACGCCCATGCTGGTCCCGGCCATCGTCGTGTTCGAGCTCGAATATGGCTGCGCCAAGAGCAAGCGCCGAGAGCAGTCGCGCCGGACGCTTGAAATCTTCCTATCGGCTGGGTTCGATCAGCCCCCATTCGATGTCGAGGATGCGCGCGAAGCGGGCGAAATCCGCGCCGTACTCGAAGCGAGCGGTCAGCCGATCGGACCTTATGACACGTTGATCGCCGCCCAGGCGCGCCGACGCCGAGCAACGCTCGCGACATTGAATGTGCGGGAGTTCGAGCGCGTGCCGGGGCTCAGGGTCGAAGACTGGGCGGGATAAGCCCGCGGCGCCTCGTCACCTCGCCCGGTTCTCGTGGAAGAAGTCGTACACGAGCTTAGCCGTGGCGGCGTTAAGGCCGGGCGTCTTCTCGAGGTCCGATAGGCCGGCTTTGGCGACGTCCTTGGCGGAGCCGAAAGCGAACAGAAGGGCACGCTTGCGCGCCGGGCCGATGCCGGGGATTTCGTCGAGCGGGCTCTTCACGAACTCCTTCTTGCGCCGCGCGCGGTGCGTACCGATGGCGAAACGATGCGCCTCGTCGCGCAGCCGCTGAATGAAGAACAAAGCCGGATCGCGCGGGGTCAGCTTGAATGGCTCACGTCCCTCGACGAAGAAGGTCTCGCGGCCCGCATTGCGGTCGGGGCCCTTGGCGATCGCCACCAGCCTTATCCCCTCGATTCCGAGCGCCGCCAGGACCTCGCGCGCGGCCTCGAATTGGCCCCGCCCGCCGTCGATGATGACGAGGTCCGGCGTATCGGGAAAAGCGCTTGGCTCCGCCGTCTCGCCCTGCCGCTTGAGGCGAGCGAAGCGGCGCGTCAGCACTTCGCGCATCATGCCGTAGTCGTCGCCAGGCGTCAGATCCACGCTCTTGATGTTGAACGCGCGGTACTGGCTCTTGACGAAGCCTTCCGGTCCGGCGACCACCATGGCGCCGATCGCGTTGGTCCCCATGATGTGGGAATTGTCGTAGATCTCGACCCGCCGGATCGGCTTATCGACGCCGAATGCCTCGCTGAGCGCGGCGATCAGCCTTTCCTGGGTCGCCGATTCCGCGAGCTTGCGCGATAAAGCTTGTTGCGCGTTGCGCAAGGCCGCGTCGACCAGATCCTTCTTTTCACCGCGGCGCGGCGCGCCAATGGCGATGCGATGTCCGACACGCGCGCTCAAGACTTCGGCCAAAGTCCCCGCGCTCGGAACATCGTGGCTCAAGAGCACGAGACGCGGCGCGGGACGGTCGAGATAGAATTGCGACAAGAAGGCGTCGAGCACCTCCTCGCGGGACAGAGCCCGGTCGGCGCGAGGAAAATAGGCGCGGTTGCCCCAGTTCTGATAGGTGCGGAAGAAGAACACCTCGACACAGAACTGCCCCGCCTCGTCGGTGACCGCGAACACGTCGGCTTCGGCGATCGAGCGAGGATTGACGCTCTGCTCGCCCTGAATTGCGGAGAGCGCGCTGATGCGGTCGCGCAGGCGCGCCGCGCTTTCAAAATCGAGCGCGGCGGCGGCCTCGTTCATCGCGTGGCCAAGGCGGCTCTTGATCGCCCGGCTGCGGCCGGAAAGAAAATCGCGCGCTTCCGTGACCAGATTGGCATAGTCGTCGAGCGCGATTTCCCCGGTGCACGGCGCCGAGCAGCGCTTGATCTGGTGGAGCAGGCACGGCCGGGTTCGATTGGCGTAAAAACTGTCCGAGCAGGTGCGCAGGAGAAATGCCCGCTGCAGGGCATTTAGGGTGCGAAACACCGCGCCGGCGCTCGCGAACGGGCCGAAATAATCGCCGGCCACGCTGCGGGCGCCACGATGCTTGATGAGCCTCGGGGCGGCATGTCCGGTGCAGATCAGGATATAAGGAAAGCTCTTGTCGTCGCGCAGGGTGACATTGTAGCGGGGCTTGAGCTGCTTGATGAGATTGGCCTCAAGCAGCAGCGCCTCGGCGTCCGACGCGGTGGTGACGAACACCATCGAATGGGTCTGCGCCACCATGCGCGCGATACGGCTCTGCTGGCGCTCGGGCGCCATATAGGCAGCGATGCGCTTCTTGATCGAACGCGCCTTGCCGACATAGAGCACCTCGCCCTCGGACCCGATCATACGATAGACGCCCGGCCCCGAGGGGGCATGACGCCAGAATGCGCGGATCGTCTCGGCGCCGCGCACGAGACGTCCCGGTTCGGCGGCCGGTTCATCAAAAGCGATTTCGAGCGGCGCGGTATCCGGCGCGAGCTCACGCGCGAGCGCGGCTTCTTCCCGCGCCTCGGCCGCGGGGGCTTCGCCTGGAGGGAAGGTGTTCGGTGGGCCGCTCATGGGGGCCTTATCTAGGCGCAGGCGGCTGCGGTGGGAATAGCGGGAGGGTGGCGATACGCATGGACGTTAAGGGACTTTGCGACTAGCTGTTGGCGCGGGCGGCTTAACGGATTATTAACCTTGCTTCGCGGCGACGGACACGCCGCGGGCGGGAGTTCGTTCAGCGTGAGTTTAAACATCAAGAACTCAGCGAGGGCGTGTGCCGCGGGTCTCAGTCTGTTGTTTGCTGGCGGGCTGCTCAGCGGTTGCAACGACGTCGCCGGTAATCCGCCGAACACGGATGCTCAGGCGCAGTTCGCCCTGCGCACTGACGCCAACATGGCTGGCGCCACGGTCGCGATCGCGTCGGTCGACGGTGCGCCGGCCGACGTTTCCGAGCGCTTCCGGCAGAGCCTCGATGAAGCTGCGGCGGCGCGCCGGATCGCCGTCGCGGCGCCTGCCAAGGCGCGCTATCTGGCGCGAGGCTATGTCACCGCTTCGCTGATTGAGGGTGGAGCGGAGGTCGATATCGTCTGGGACGTGTTCACGCCGGACAAACAGCGCGCCCAACGACTTAGCGATGCGATCGCGGTCAAAGGCTCCGGCGATGACGCCTGGGCGATGATCGACGATGCGGCGCTGAACAGCGTCGCCGCCAAATGCGCCGACGACCTCGCCGCTTACCTCTCCAACACTCCCGAGGCCGCGCCCGCGAGTGCAGCTCTCAGCTACGCACAATAAGCTTTTTCTTGTGGACAGCCGGCCGGCGACCGCCCGCCGCAATACCAGTGTCATGTTGTTCGAGCGCCAAGCGGCTGCTATGACCCGCCTCGCCCGCGCTAAATCGCGCTCGAGCGCGCGTTTGGAGAATAGGCCGTGCCCGGCACGATGAAGATTTTGGCCGGCAATTCCAATCGGCCGCTGGCGGAGGCGATCGCCGCTTATCTGGGCGAGCCGCTGACTGGCTGCCATGTCCGCCGCTTCGCCGACCTCGAGATCTTCGTCGAAATCCTCGAAAACGTGCGCGGACGGGATGCGTTCATCATCCAGTCGACGTCCTATCCGGCGAACGACAATCTGATGGAGCTGCTCATCATGATCGACGCGTTGCGGCGTGCCTCGGCGCAGCGCATCACGGCGGTCATCCCCTATTTCGGCTATGCGCGCCAGGACCGAAAGCCCGGGCCGCGCTCGCCCATCTCGGCCAAGCTCGTGGCCAATCTGATCACGCGCGCCGGCGCGGACCGGGTCCTCACGGTCGATCTGCACGCGGGCCAGATCCAGGGCTTCTTCGACATTCCGACCGACAATCTGTTCGGCGCCCCGACCATGGTGCGCGACATCCAGGCCCATCACAATGGCAGCAAGAATGTGATGGTGGTGTCTCCCGACGTCGGCGGCGTGGTGCGCGCCCGGGCGCTCGCCAAGCGCCTCGACGCGCCACTCGCGATCGTCGACAAGCGACGCGAGCGGGCGGGCGAATCAGAAGTGATGAACGTGATCGGCGACATCGCGGGCCGCCATTGCGTATTGCTCGACGACATTGTCGATTCGGGCGGCACGCTTTGCAACGCCGCTGACGCCCTGCTCGAGGGAGGCGCCACGAGCGTATCGGCCTACATCACCCACGGCGTTCTATCGGGCGGGGCGGTCGCGCGCGTTGCCGCGTCCAAGCTCAGCGAACTCGTGCTCACCGACACGATTCAGCCGACCGAGGCGGTGCGGGTCGCCCGCAATATCCGCGTGATCTCGATCGCCCCCCTGATTGGCGAGGCGATCGGCCGCATCGCCAAAGAAGAAAGCGTCTCGTCGCTGTTCAACTAGTTTCGGCCTGACCGACGGATGGCCCCTGCCGAGCACTCCGCCTCCGGCTCATGGCTTGCGCTTGCTCTCGGTAATTTGCCCGCATAGTCTCGATTCCGTTCTCCGCTGGAACGGCTCGGCCCGGCTTGACACTCAAGTTGCGGGCGGACCACCTCGACCAGCCGGTTAGTTTCTTGGGGCGCGGGCTCGGGAGCCGCTCGCGCCAAACGGAGGTCTGGATATGTTCGGTCGCACCACGCTCGTGACGTTGGCGGCTTTTGCCGGAAGTCTTCTGGCCTCCGTCTCGGCCTATGCGGCCGACACGATCAAGCCCGCCGTTCTTTATGATCTCGGCGGCAAGTTCGACAAATCGTTCAACGAGGGTGTGTTCAACGGCGCGACAAAGTTCAAGAAGGAGACCGGCATCGATTTCCGCGATCTCGAGATCCAGAACGAGTTGCAGCGCGAGCAGGTCCTTCGTAAGTTCGCAAAGGACGGCTATTCGCCGATCATGACCGTGGGCTTCGCCTGGGAAACCGCACTGAAGAAAATCGCCCCCGAATATCCCAAGACGAAATTCGGCATCATCGACGACGTGGTCGACCTGCCGAATGTCCAGTCGATCGTGTTCAAGGAACAGGAGGGCTCGTTTGTCGTCGGCGTTATCGCGGCGAAGACATCGAAGACCGGCAAGGTCGGCTTCGTCGGCGGCATGGATATCCCGCTGATCTCGAAGTTCGAATGCGGATACGAGCAGGGCGTCAAATACGCTTCCGACGGCAAGGATGAAGTGTTCGCCAACATGACGGGCACCACGCCGGCCGCCTGGAACGATCCCGTCAAAGGCGGCGAGCTCGCCAAGTCGCAAATGGATCGGGGCGCCGACGTCATCTACGCCGCGGCGGGCGCGACTGGTCAGGGTGTGCTGAAGGCGGCGGCGGACGGCGGCAAGTTCGGCATCGGCGTCGATTCCAACCAGAACGGCCTTTTCCCCGGCCGTGTCTTGACCTCGATGCTCAAGCACGTCGACGTCGCCACCTATGATTCCTTCATGGACGCGAAGAATGGAAAGTGGAAAGCCGGCGTCGAGGTGTTCGGCCTCAAGGACGACGGGGTTGGTTACGCCGTCGATAAGAACAACGAAAAGATTCTCACCCCCGAGGCGAAGGCTGCTGCGGACCAGGCCGAGAAAGACATCATCTCGGGCAAGATTCAGGTCCACGACTACATGTCCGACAACAAGTGCCCAGCCGAGTAGAGCGCCCTTCGAGGAAGGCCGTTGCTCGTGACTTTGATGGCCGGGGCTAATCCGGCCATCGACGTCCTCCCTTATGCTCGTTCGTCGCCATTCGGTCGCCGACGAACGATGTTGGGACGCCGCCTCGTCGTCGGGGCGAACTGATGACGGCCCCAACAGCTCCCGCCATCGAACTCATCGGCATCGACAAGAGCTTCGGCGCGGTTCACGCCAACAACAATGTCAATCTTGTCGTCGAACGCGGCGTGATCCACGGGATCGTCGGCGAAAACGGCGCCGGCAAATCGACATTGATGTCCATTCTGTACGGCTTCTATGAAGCCGACAGCGGCGAGATCCGCGTCAACGGCGAGCCGGTCAGAATCCGCTCCTCGCGCGAGGCGATCAGCCACGGCATCGGCATGGTGCATCAGCACTTCATGCTGGTGCCGCCGCTCTCTGTGCTCGAAAACGTGATGCTCGGCGCGGAGGGGGGCCCGCTGCTCGCCGAAGGCGCGAGCGCAATCCGCAAGCGACTGGCCGAACTCGGGCGTGAATACGGCCTCGTGGTGGATCCCGACGCCATTGTCGGGGAATTGTCGGTCGGCCTGCAGCAGCGAGTTGAGATCCTGAAGGCGCTGGTGCGCGGCGCTGAGATCCTCGTGCTCGACGAGCCGACGGCAGTGCTGACGCCGGCCGAGGCGGACCAATTGTTCGAGATGCTGCGCGTGCTCAAGCGCGAGAACAAGACCATCATCTTCATCACCCACAAATTGCGCGAGATCATGTCGTTGACAGACCGCGTCTCTGTCATGCGGCGTGGCGAGATGGTCGCGACATTTGACACCGCGAGGACATCGCCGCCCGAGCTCGCCGACGCGATGGTCGGCCGCAAGGTAATCATGAAGGTCGAAAAAGGGCCCTCGCACCCTGGCGCAATTGCGCTGGAAGCCCGCAATCTCGTGGTGCGCGACGACCGCGGCGTCGCGCGCATCGACGGCGTTTCGTTCCTATTGCGCGAGGGCGAGATTCTCGGCGTGGCCGGCGTCGCCGGCAATGGCCAGTCCGAGCTCCTCGAAGCGCTCGCGGGCATCCGCGGCTTAAGTTCAGGCGAGATCCTGATCGAAGGTGAGCCAATTCCGGCGCAGAAGCGCAATCCACACGCGGAGCGGCTGCTCGGTGTTGGGCACGTGCCTGAAGATCGCCATCGCGTCGGGCTTGTCATGCCGTTCGAAGCCTGCGAGAGCGCGATGCTCGGATTTCATCGCGAGAAGGTCTACGGCAAAGGTTTCTTCTACGACCGCAAGGCGATCATCGCCGACGCCGACGATAAGATGAAGTCCTTCGACGTCCGGCCGCGCGCGCCGTTGCTCAAGACCGCAAATTTCTCCGGCGGCAATCAGCAGAAGATCGTGCTGGCGCGCGAGATCGAACGCAATCCGAAAATCCTGCTTGTCGGTCAGCCGACGCGCGGCGTGGACATCGGCGCGATCGAGTTCATCCACAAGCGGATCGTGGCCCAACGCGACGCCGGCAAGGCGGTGCTGCTGGTCTCGGTCGAACTCGACGAGATCTTCGCCCTCTCGGACCGCATCATCGTGCTCTGCGGCGGCCGCATTACCGGCGAGCGCCGGCCCGAGGAGACCAACGCCCAGGACCTCGGCCTCTTGATGGCGGGCGTGAGCGAGCGCGCCGCGTGAGCGCGCCGCTGAAACCCCTGCCCGCCTGGGCGGATGTCGCGCTCATCCCCCTCGTCAATGTCGCCGCGGCTTTTGTCATCTCCGGTTTCGTCGTGCTGGCGATCGGCGAGAATCCGCTTGCAGCCGTCCAGAGCCTCGTCCTTGGCGCGCTCGGCGACCTTGAAGGAATCGGCTACACGCTGTTCTACGCGACGAGCTTCATCTTCACCGGGCTTTCAGTTGCGATCTGCTTCCATGCCGGGCTGTTCAACATCGGCACCGAGGGCCAGGCCTATATCGGCGGACTGGGCGCGGCGCTGGTCGCGCTTCATTTCGGCTTCCTGCCGGGCTACACGCTCGCCATCGCGGCCATCATCGGCGCGGCCGTGTTCGGCGCGGCTTTCGCGGCCATTCCTGGCTATCTGCAGGCCTATCGCGACAGCCACATCGTCATCACGACGATCATGTTCAACTACATCGCCTCCGCCATCATGGGCTACGTTCTCGTCAACGTGCTGCGCAAGCCGGGCCAGATGAACGCGGAGTTGACGCCTTTCCGTGACACGGCGCTCGTGCCGCAATTCCACGAAGTGCTCGCCCATTTCGGGGTCACATGGCCGGACACCCCCTTTAACCTCTCCTTCCTGCTTGCTCTGCTCTGCTGTCTCGCATTCTGGCTCCTCATCTGGCGCACCCGGCTTGGCTATGAGATTCGCACCGTCGGCGCCAATCCGACCGCAGCGGTGTATGGCGGCATCTCCCCTGCCCGCGTCACCGTCATCACCACGCTGTTATCAGGCGCGCTCGCGGGCGGCGTCGCGGCCAATATCATTCTGGGCGACCAGCATCGGCTGATCCTCGAATTTGTTGGCGGTTTCGGCTTCGTCGGCATCGCGGTCGCGCTCATGGGGCGTGCGCATCCGGTCGGCGTCATCCTCGCTGCGATCCTGTTCGGCATCCTCTATCAGGGCGGCCAGGCGCTCTCGATGGATATGCCCAAGATCAGCCGCGATATGATCGTCGTGATCCAGGGCCTCGTGGTGCTGTTCGCCGGCGCGCTCGAGCACATGTTCCGCCGCCCTGTCGCGACCCTGCTCGCGCGACGCACGACACAGCCGCCCATCTGACGGGCGGTGGGCATGGAATGGTTCGACGCCTTCATTGTCGTTTTCGCCTCGGGCATGCGTCTAGCCGTCCCGCTCATTCTCGCCTGCCTTGCGGGCCTTTGGTCGGAACGCTCGGGCATCGTCGACATCGGGCTTGAGGGCAAGATTTTGGTCGGCGCGTTCGCTTCCGCCGCGGTAGCGACCTTTACCGGCAGCGTATGGCTCGGGCTTCTGGGCGGCGTCGCGGCGGCCGTCGTTTTCTCACTTATTCACGGCTACGCATCGATCGACCAGCGCGCGAACCAGATCGTGTCCGGCACCGCGATCAACATGGTGGCCGACGGACTGACCGCGCTCATCGGCAACGCGATGTGGTCGCAAGGCGGGCGGACGCCGGAACTTCCGGCGGCAGCGCAATTCCGCGCGATCAATTGGCCGTTCGTCAACGAGATCGGCGCTGTGCCGATCATCGGCCCGATCTATCAGCACCTCATTTCGGGCCACGACATCGTGACCTATATCGCGTTCCTCATGGTGCCACTCACCTATTGGGCGCTTTACAGCACGCGCTTTGGCTTACGTCTGCGCGCGGTCGGCGAGAACCCGGCCGCGGTCGATACCGCCGGCATCTCGGTCAGAGGCTTGCGCTACGGAGCAGTGGTGATTTGCGGCGTCCTGGTGGGCCTCGCCGGCATCTATCTGGTGCTGTCGCAGGAGGGCTATTTCCAGCCGCACATGAGCGCGGGGCGAGGCTTCATCGCGCTCGCCGCGCTCGTCTTCGCCAAATGGCGGCCGTGGCCGGCGCTGGGAACCTGCCTTCTGTTCGGCTTCCTCGATGCGCTGGCGATCCGCTTGCAAGGGGTCGAACTGCCGGTCATCGGACCCGTGCCGGTGCAGGCGATCGAAGCCCTGCCTTATGTTCTGACCGTCGTGTTGCTGGCAGGCTTTATCGGCAAGGCGATTCCGCCCAGGGCATCGGGAATTCCTTATGTCAAAGAGCGCTGAATCGGCGCTGGCCGAATTGTTCGACGCCGCGAAGATGGCGCAGGCAAACGCCTATGCGCCGTACTCTCGCTTCAAGGTCGGCGCGGCGCTGCGCACCCGGTCCGGCGCCGTCTATTCGGGCTGCAACGTCGAAAACGCCGCGTATCCTCAAGGCTCCTGCGCCGAAGCCGGCGCGATCTCCGCGATGGCGCTCGCCGGTGAACGACGCATCGCCGAAATTCTCGTCATTGGCGACGGCGAAGCCCTGTGCACGCCGTGCGGCGGCTGCCGCCAGCGCATCCGCGAATTCGCCGACCCTACGACCTTGATCCACATCGCCGGCCCGGAAGGCGTGCGGGCGAGGTTTACGCTCAGTGAACTCTTACCGGAGTCCTTCGGACCGGATCATCTGGCGGTTTGATGCAAATGCGGTGAGGGCGCTGTTGATCGGGTTCGGCCTCTCAAAGTTCCATCCTGCCGCGCCGGGTGTTAGAGCGTGTCCTCATTTGAGCCAAGCCAGGGCGCAGACCAAATGGAGGCCGGCGAGGTAATTGCGTGCGGTTTTTTCGTAGCGGGTCGCGATGCCTCGGAACTGTTTGATGAATTGAAAGAAACGCTCGATGAGATTGCGTTCGGCGTAGAGGGCGAAGTCGCAATCGCGAGCGACCTTGCGGTTCGGCTTTGGCGGGATGACCGGCTTGATGGCGCGCACTTCGAGGCTCTCGATGAAGGCGCCGGCGTCGTAGCCCTTGTCGCCGAGGAGGGCTTCGGGCTTCACCTCAGCCGCGAGGGCTTCAGCCTGGGTGATGTCGTGGACTTGGCCGCCGGTGAGGCGAAGCGCCAACGGGTTGCCCAAGGCGTCGACAATCACATGGATCTTGGTGGTCAGGCCGCCGCGCGAGCGGCCTATGGCTTGATCGAGACCCCCTTTTTGAGTGCGCCCGCACTATGCTGATGCGCGCGAACGATGGTGGCGTCGATCATCGCGTATTCGTTGTCCGGATCGTCAGCCAACGTCTTGAAAAGACTCTCCCATACGCCGTTCTCCGCCCACCGCGAGAACCGCGTGTGAATGGTCTTCCAGTGGCCGAACCGCTCGGGCAGATCGCGCCACGGCGCACCCGACCGAAATTTCCAAATCACCGCCTCAACGAAAAGTCGATTGCCCAATTCGCTATTGCGTCCGACATGTCCCGGACACCCGGCAGCAAATGTTCAATCCGCGCAAACTGGTCGTCGCGCAATCCGTAGCGCCGCACCGAAAGCCTCCCAAAAAGAAGGCTCCCTATGAATCACGCTTTACCCGATTCGCGAATCCCCTAATTGAGGACAGCCCCTAGTATCGAGCGACATGAAAGCAAACAAGATCGCCGTGTTCGGACTTGGCGCCATCGGGTATGGCGTCGCCGCCAATTTGACGCGAAAAGGCTGGTCCGTCACCGGCGTGGACCCCAATCCTGCAGCCGCGCAGCGCTTCGCCACGGAGTTCGGAGTTCCGGTCAGCTCTCCGCGTGAGGCTGCGTCCGGCGCCGAGGTCGTCATTCTCGTCGTCGTCAACGCCGCGCAATGCGAGGCGCTTCTGTTCGGCGACGCGAGCGTTCTGGGGTCAACCGCTCCGGGCGCGCTGGTCATATCCTGCGTGACGATGGATCCCGCTCAAGCTCGCAGCATGGGCGAACGAGTTGAGGCGAGCGGGCGCGCATTTGTCGATGCGCCGACCAGCGGCGGCGCGGCGCGGGCCGCGGATGGCGCGATGACCCTCCTCACGTCCGGGCGAGAAGCCGCAATGAAGCGGGCGGAGCCCATCTTCAAGGCGATCGCAGCCAAGGTTTATCGGCTGGGCGACGAACCGGGCGCGGGCTCGGCTTTCAAAATGATCAATCAGCTTCTCGCCGGCGTCCACATCGCGGCCGCTTGTGAGGCAATGGCTTTCGCCAAGAAACTCGGGCTCGACCTTTCGAAGGTTTACGAGGTCATCACCGCTTCGGCAGGCAATTCCTGGATGTTCGAGAATCGCGTGCCCCATATCCTCGACAATGATTACACGCCGAAGAGCGCCGTCGCGATCTTCACCAAGGATCTCGGCATCGTGTCGGACATGGCGCGGGCAGCGTCCTTTCCAACGCCGGTGGCGGCTTCCGCTCTGCAGATGTTTCTGATGACCGCGGCGGCCGGGATGGGACGGGACGACGATGCTTCTGTCGCCCGCCTTTATGCGAAGATCGCGGGCATCGATCTCGACGGGACTGCGGACGCTCGCAGTTCCGCGTCAGGTGAAAAGCCCTAACGCTTAGTCGCTCGCGGGAAAGCCAAATCGTATTCGCCGGAGAGAGGGCGCTTTGCGCAACGTATGGGCATGAAAGCATGGCGGCTCGACAGGCTTGGCGGAACGCTTCGACTGGAAGACGCGCCGATCCCGGAACCTCGCGCGGGTGGCGTGGTGGTGAGGATCGGAGCCTCCGCCCTCATGTCCTATTTGAAAGCCTATGTGGAAGGCAGGTTGCCGACATACAGTCCCCCGGACGGACCGTTTACGCCCGGCGGCAACGCGATCGGCATCGTGCATGCGCTCGGCCCCGAGGTCTACCACGTGAAAGTTGGACAGCGGGTCGTGATCTCCTCGCATATTGTCGCGAATGAGAATGCGCCGGAGCCGGCGCAGTTCCTGCTAGGGATCACCGCCGGTCCCGCGGGCAAGGCGCTTCAGGCGAACTGGCGGGATGGAACGCTGGCTGAATATGCGCTTGTTCCGACCGCATGCGTGACCCCGATCGATGGCTTGGGCGAGTTCAGCGCGGTTGACTTGTCGGTGCTGCCGCGATTTGCCGTGCCTTATGGAGGCCTTCTGCGCGGGCGTCTCGCCGCCGGCGAAACGATCGTCGTCACGGGCGCGACAGGCGCCTACGGAAGCGCGGCCGTGCTCCTCTCGCTCGCCCTTGGCGCTGGCCGCGTCGTCGCCGCCGGACGGAACCAGCCGGCGCTCGAAGCGCTCGCGCGACTCGGCGGCTCGCGCGTCGGCACGGTCGTAATTTCGGGGGACGTCGAAGCTGACGCCAGAGTTCTTCGCGACGCCGCAGGCGGAGGCGCGCATATGGCCTTCGACATGGTGGGCGGCGCGCAAGATCCAAACGCAACGCTGGCGGCGCTGAAGAGTCTGCGCCGCGGTGGACGCCTGGCGCTGATGGGAAGCATGACGGTCCCGCTTCCGATTTCCTATCTCGATGTGATGCTGAACAGCCTCGAGATCATCGGGCAGTTCATGTACCCTCGGGATACGTTCATGCGCCTTGTCGATCTGGCGCGCGCGGGCCTGTTGGATCTCCGCGCTATCCGCGCACGCTCGTTTCCTCTGGAGAGCCTCCCCGCCGCCATGGAAGCAGCCGCGACGGCCGAGGCTCTCGAATGCGTCGTCGTGACGCCGTCCTGAACCACTCCGACGCTGCTCGTTGCGATCAGACCTCCCGCCACGGCGGCTGTGATGGATCGCTGAGCTTGAAGTTCACAGGACCGATGCCGCATATAGCGATCACCGCCGGCTCGTTATGGCCCCGGATCACCCCGTCGTAGTGAGGGGTCAAAGCGACCCGGCGCACGTAGCTGCCGGCTTGAACCGGCACACAGGCGGCCGCGTCGAAATCGGCGCCGCTGTTGCACCACCATGTGCCCGACAGCACCATGCAATAGCGGTCGGTCGAATAGAAGTGGGGCGCGCTCATGTATCCCGGATGCCAGCGAATCAGGGTGTAGTAGAGGCCTGGCGCGTTGGTGTCGCCGGCCAACGGGCACATATCGACGCTCTGCGGCGGAAACGGCGCCTGGCTTTTCCATGGCAGCGTGTCCGGGGGCTTGATGATCGTCTGCTCCGGATCGAGCGGACTGGCCGCCGCGCCCGTGACGCCGAACGGCAGCGCCGCCATGAACGAGGTGAGTAGCAGATCCCGCCGGCTCGCCTGATGCTCCATATACCGCCTCCCTTCTTGCCGTCTTCCCGTGTTCCGGCGAGGCCGCTACTATGGCGCAACATGGGAAGCGGGTCGAACGCCTGGCTCTCACACTTTCGCGAGGCACCATGCGCGCTTCTCCTGACGCCGCGATCGACACGCTCAGGAGCCGTGGGCTCGCTTCCCTGCCGCCGCTCGCCATCGTGCTCGGCTCGGGCCTTGGCGCTTTCGCCAACGAAGCGCGCGACGCGACGGCGATCTCCTATCTCGACATTCCAGGGTTTCCGGTCCCGAGTGTCGAAGGCCATGCGGGTCGTCTGGTGGTCGGGACGGTCGAGGGCCAGCGCGTGGCCCTGTTTCAGGGCCGCGGCCATTATTATGAGCGCGGCGATGCGAACGCTATGCGGATCGCGATCGACACATTTCGTCAACTCGGTGGCGAGGCATTGCTGCTCACCAACGCCGCGGGCGGGCTCAAGAAGGAATGGCGGCCCCCGGCTTTGGTCGCGGTCACCGATCACATCAACTTTTCCGGCACAAACCCGCTGGTCGGTTATTCCGGCTCGGATCGCTTCGTGCCGCTGACCGAAGCCTATGATGCGGCGCTAATCGCCACACTGCATGAAGCGGCAAGAGGTGCGGACGTCGAACTCAACGAAGGAGTCTATATGTGGTTCTCCGGACCGAGCTTCGAGACGCCAGCCGAGATTCGCGCCGCGCGCATCCTTGGCGCGGATCTGGTTGGCATGTCGACGGCGCCGGAAGTGATCCTGGCGTGCCGCGCAGGCTTGCGATGCGCGGCAGTCTCGGTCGTAACCAACTATGCCGCGGGTCTTTCTGGCGGTGATCCGAGCCACGAGGAGACGCAGGCGGTCGCGCATGAGGCCGCCGACCGTTTCAAGCGCCTGCTACGCGGCTTCATCCGATCGTATCGGCCGCCACCCGCATGATGCTGCCGCAGGAGATCATTCGCGCTAAGCGGGACGGCGAGACCTTGAGCGCGGGCGAGATCGGCGACTTCATCGCTGCGCTCACGAGCGGCGCGGTCAGCGAAGGACAGGCGGCCGCCTTCGCCATGGCGATATACTTTCGCGGCATGTCGCTCGACGAGCGTGTGGCGCTGACCCGGGCGATGACCCGCTCCGGCGCAAGCCTCGATTGGCGCGACGCAAACCTGTCAGGCCCAATTCTCGACAAGCACTCCACCGGCGGCGTCGGCGATAATGTTTCGTTGATGCTTGCGCCGATGCTCGCGGCCTGCGGCGCCTATGTGCCGATGATCTCCGGGCGCGGCCTCGGTCACACCGGCGGCACGCTGGACAAACTTGATTCGATCCCCGGCTATAAGTCGCAACCGGACCTGGCTCTGTTCAAGCGCGTCGTCAGGCAAGCGGGCTGCGCGATCATCGGCCAGACGGCCGAACTCGCGCCCGCCGACCGGCGCCTCTACGCGATCCGCGACGTGACAGCAACAGTCGAATCGGTAGCGCTCATCACTGCATCGATCCTGTCGAAGAAGCTTGCAGCCGGGCTGCAAGTGCTGGTCATGGACGTCAAGACCGGCTCCGGCGCGTTCATGGCTACCTTGGAGGGCGCGCGGGAGCTCGCAACCAGCATCGCGACGGTCGCCAACGACGCCGGCCTGCCGACCGTTTCGCTCATTACCGACATGAACGAGCCGCTCGCCAGCGCCGCCGGCAACGCGGTCGAAATACACAACGCGGTCGACTATCTGACCGGCGCGCGGCGCGACGAGCGGCTCGACCGGGTGACGATCGCGCTCGGCGCCGAACTGCTCGCGCTCTCCGGCCTCGCGCACGACGTGGATGCAGGCGTCACAGCATTGAGACGCACGCTTGAGACAGGCGCGGCGGCGGAGCGGTTCGAGCGCATGGTCGCCGCGCTCGGCGGCCCGAAGGATTTCATTTCGCGCGCCGCCGCGGCGCTCCCTCAAGCGCCGGTGCTCATCGACGCGACTTCCGAGACGCGAGGCTTCGTCGCCAGCATCGACGTTCGAGCAGTCGGCCTCGCGGTGGTCGGGCTGGGCGGCGGCCGGTCCCGCGCCGCCGATGAAATCGACCCGGCTGTCGGCCTGACCGAACTCGCCCCGATCGGGGCTGAAGTCGGCCCCGACGCGCCACTCGCCCGCGTGCATGCGCGGAGCGCGGACGAGGCCGAGGCGGCCGCTCGGCGCCTCCGCGCCGCCTATCGCCTCGACGAAGCGCCGCTTTCGGCCGGCGACCCAGTGATTGAGCGTGTCGTCGGGATGCCGCAGTGAGCGTGCTTATCGCAATTTCCGGCTGGGACCCGAAGCCCTGGCGAACGCGCATGGAAGCGCTGCTGCCGTCCCATAAGATCGTGATGCTGGGCGAGGTGTTCGACCGGGAGTCCATTCGCTATGCGCTGAGCTGGCGCCATCCGCCTGGCGCGCTCAAGGACCTTCCCAATCTTCGAGTGATTCTCTCGCTCGGGGCAGGCGTGGATCATCTCTTCGCCGATCCCGCTCTCCCGGATAAGCCGATCGTGCGCGTGGTCGATCCCGATCTCACCAACCGCATGAGCGAGTGGGTGGTCATGCATGCGCTCGTCCACCTGCGCCAATTGCGGCGCTACGAACGCCAGCAGGGCGAACGGGTCTGGGAGGACGACGACAGGCAGCCCAGAGCCAGCGACGTCCAGATCGGTGTGCTTGGGTTGGGCGTCATGGGCAAGGACGCTATGGCCAAGCTCAAGGCGCTAGGCTTCAAGGTCGCCGGCTGGAGCGCAAGCCCGAAATCTCTGCCCGAGGTCGCCTGCTTTTCGGGCGCGGATGGGCTGAAGTCCCTGCTGGCGCAAACCGACATGCTCGTCGTGCTGCTGCCGCTGACCAAAGCCACGCGCGGGATCATCAACGCGCCGCTTCTGTCGCAGCTCAACCAGGGCGGCCCACTCGGCGGCCCGATCCTCATCAACGCCGGACGCGGCCCACTGCAGGTCGAAGCCGGCATCCTCGCCGCGCTCGACTCGGGCGCGCTGAAAGGCGCGTCGCTCGACGTGTTCGAGCGCGAGCCGCTGCCAAAGGACTCGCGCCTCTGGGCTCATCCTGCTGTCTATGTCAGCCCGCACAATGCAGCGATCTCCTCGCCCAAGGCGATCGCAGCCCTCGTCGCCCGGCAGATCGAGGCATACGAACGCGGCGAGCCGCTCGACCACGTCGTGGATCGCCGCCGCGGCTATTGAGCCGAGGCGGCAGGCGCGCTGACGCCCCCTGAACGCGCTACTTCTTCTTACAGGTGTCGATGGTCTCGGGCGTGCAGACGTCGAGGCCGATCGTCACCGGATCGGGAACGGTCTTGCCCTCGGTCAGATCGTTCAAGAGATAGATGGCCTTGTAGCCCATCTCGAATGGCCGCTGTCCAACCTGCCCGTCGCTCAGTCCCGCTTTCAGATCGTCCATCTGCATCGGCAAAGTCTCGACGAACAGCATGACCAAGTCTTTCTTGTCGAGCCGATCCTTGTATTTGTCCATGAGCTCCTTGTAGGCCTTCACCTCCATCTGGGGAGCGCCGCCCGCGTCGAGGACCGCGTCGATCTTCGGATATTTGGCCAGGAGATCAGTGAGCTGGGTGATCGACAGCGGGAAATCATCGTTGTTGTAGAGCGGGCAACCCGCAACCTGCTTCCATTTGTCGGCAGGCAGGGTCTCGGTCATGCCCTTGATGCGGTCGTTCATGTTGGCGGCAGCCGGTCCGCCGGTCTGGATGCAATAGGTGCCGCCGCTCGGCTTGAGCGCCATCGCCTGCCTGGCGACCGCAATGCCCACCTGCTCGTTGACCGTTCCGATATAGCTTGCGCGCAGGCCCTTGTCGGCCGGCAGCAGGTCACTGTCCCACGTCACGACCGGAATCTTGGCCTCTTTGGCTCGCTCCAGCACCTTGGCGATCGCGGGGGCGTTGGCGGCCGAGACGCCAATGCCGTCGACATGCTTGGTGATGAGGTCCTGGACGACCTGCACCTGTTCCTGCTCGGTCGCGTCGGCCGGGCCGATGAACAGACATTGGATGCCCCCGATCTCCTTCGCCGCCTTCATGCAGCCGTCGCGCGCCTGATCGAAGAACGGATTGTTCATCGCCTTCGGCACCAGCGCGAAGACCTTGTCTTTGGCTTCGGCCGTCATGGGTTGAATGGCCCCGATCAGGGCCGCGAAAGCGACAAGACTTGTTACCTTCATTGACGTTTCCTCCGTTTGCGCCGCCTGCGTTTCTCGCAGACAGAGATTATTCTGCGGGCGACCGTCGCGCCCGCTCGAGCAGCATTGCGCCCGCTATGATGAGGCCAACGAACGTGCCCTGCCAATAGGGATCAACTCCGCCCAGCAGGAGCGCGTTGCGCACAATTTCGATGAGGGCCGCGCCGATCACCGCGGAATAAGGGATGCCGTAACCGCCCATGAGATCGGTGCCCCCGATGACCGTCGCGGCGATGACCTGAAGCTCGTAGCCGACGCCGAGCCCATTGGTGACGGATCCGAGCCAGGCGACCATGAGAATGGCGGCGATTCCGGCCGAGAGGCTGCTGAGGACATAGACGGAGACTTTGACCGGCACGACAGGGATGCCGGTCAGCAGCGCGGCCTGCTCGTTGCCGCCGATCGCGTACACGTATCGCCCCCAACTTGTGTTAGCCAGAACGATCGTGAGAACGACCGCGATCAGCGCCATCGCGATGACGACGGAGGGGATGCCGAACAGACTGCCGCCACCGAGCGAGCCGAACAGCTTCTCGTCCGGTCCGAACTGATAGATCATTCTGTTGTTGGACACGATCAGCGCCTGGCTGCGCGCGACCGACAGCATGATCAGCGTCACAACGAACGGCGACAGCTTGAACCTGGCGATCGCGTAGCCGTTGATGAGACCGCAGAGCAGTGCGACCCCCATTCCAGCGCCGACCCCAACCCAGAGCGGATAACCGGCCTGAAGCGTGAGTCCGGTCACAATGCCAACAAGGCCCATAACCGAGCCTACCGACAGATCGATGCCGCCGGTGATGATCACCAACATCTGGCCCATGCCCATGATGGCGACGAACCCGAAGTTGCGGCTGTCGTTGTAGAGATTGTCGTAGCTGCGAAATGGTTCCGAGATGAGCGCCATCACGACGCAAATGACGAGAACCGCAAGCGTGATGGCCGCGGGCTGACCGAGCCGCGCGATCCCAAAGCGACGCGCGGGCGACGCGGCGAGTTCAGCCTGCGCGGACACGGTCGTGCTCTTTCATGTGCGGGGCGAACCGCGGCGGTTGATCAACGAGCGTAACCTCGTGGCGCGGTCAGATCGCCGAAAGCGGAGAAACCGGCTGTACTGCGACAGGGCCTGCGCATGAACGTTCCCCCTGATCGACTGCGTGTTCGTGATCGCCGTCGATCAACGCGTTCGACAATCGGCGAAAGCGAAGGCTAGTGAGGGATCAATTGTATTGTCAAGCATAGCCGTTCGGTTCCGAATATCCCGACCTTTGGCGCTCACCCCTCGCGGCATCACCCCATTCGCCAAGCTCGTTGAATCTCGCTATCGTCCCACGTGAAGGCGTATGAGCCGAGGGAGGACATGATGCTCTGGGGGATCGATCCGCTGCTCACTGCGGACCTGCTTTACGCCTTGCGACGTATGGGGCACGGCGACGAGATCGTCGTGACCGACGCCAATTTCCCGGCAGACTCGACGGCGATGACCACCGCGATGGGCGAAGCGATTCCGCTGGCCGGCGTCAACGCGGCGCGCGCCGTCGAGGCGATCCTGTCGGTGATGCCGCTCGATACATTCGTCCCCGATCCTGCGTGCCGCATGGAGATCGTCGGCGATCCGGACACCATGCCGCCAGTACAGCGCGAAGTGCAGCAGGCCGTCGATCGCGCGGCGAGCAAGCACGTGCCCCTCGTTGGCATCGAGCGCTTCGCCTTCTACGAGCGCGCGAAGAACGCCTTCGCCATTGTTCCCACCGGCGAACGTCGCTTCTACGGCTGCTTCATCTTCAAGAAAGGCGTCGTTCCGCCGGAGTGAGAGCGCGGCGCTGCTGAAGGCATCGCTCCGCGGCGCGCGAAGCGGGGTCTGGCGCCGCCCGTTGACCGTGGTTCTGCCGGTAAAGCTAATCTCAGCTAAGGAATGGCGTGGCCAGGATCAGTATCGTTCACTCGACCGAGTATGCCTACCGCAACGCGGTCGGCCTTACGCGTCACCGCTTAATGCTGCGGCCTGACGACAGTCATGATTTGCGGCTTCATCATGCCGCGCTCGACGTCGACCCCAAGCCCTCGCTCGTTCACTGGACCCATGACGCTTTCGACAATTCAATTTGCTTTCTAGAATGGCCGGAGAGCTTGAGAACGGATCGCCTCAGCATCGTTTCGACTCTCGATATGACGCACCACCCGGACGGGCCTCCGCTACCGGTCTACAGCCTCGACCCCGCGGCGGATACCTTCCCGTTTACCTATGCGGCAGAAGAAACTCCCGATCTCGCCAGCCTCGCCAAACGGCAGGAGCCTGATCCAGATGGAACAGTCGATGCGTGGGTGCGGCGCTTCGTCGGCGTTCCCGGCAAGGCCCGCACGCTCGCCGTCATGGAGGCCATGACCCACGCAATCAAGGCTGAATTCCGCTACGAGGCCAGGCACGCGGAAGGCACGCAAACAGCGGCCGAGACGGTTGCGTCCAGATCCGGCACCTGTCGCGATTTTGCCGTGCTGATGATGGAAGCCCTGCGCTCTTTCGGCGTCGCCACGCGCTTCGTCACTGGTTATCTCTATGATGACATGTCCGGCACGAACTCGAGGCGGCGGCAGCACGCATGCCTGGTGCAACGTCTATTTGCCCGGAGCGGGATGGATGGAATACGATCCGACGAACGGCCTAGTCGCGGGCGCGAACCTCATTCGCGTCGGCGTCGCCCGCTCCGCTAGCCAAGCGCTGCCGATCTCGGGGGGATATGTGGGCGCGCCGGGTGACTCACTCGGGCTGAGCGTGGACGTCGCAGTGCGCGCAGAACCGATCTGACTTGGCGCGATGGTCGGTGCTGGAGGGCGAGGCGTGAGTTCCGACCGGCCCGCTGACGCAATCGTCGAAGCGCCCTATGTCTCGACCGGGCGCCTGCCGTCTCCGGATGTTGTCAGAGCGCTGGTGTCCGACGCTCATGAGCGCTTTGCATCGAACAGAGACGGCAAGGTCTCGGATGTTTACCCCGCGCTTGCGAGTGTTCCGGAGGATCTCTTCGGTCTTTGCGCAGTCGGCGTCAGCGGCGCGATGTATGCGAGTGGCGATTGGGACATTCCGTTCTCGATCATGAGCGTGTCGAAGCCATTCGTGTTCGCGTTGATCTTGCAGGTCCTGGGCGCCGACGCTACGCGCCGGCGCTTGGGCGTCAATGCGACTGGGCTGCCGTTCAACTCGCTGGCGGCGGTCGAGCGCAGCGAGGACGGCCGAACGAACCCGATGGTCAACTCGGGCGCCATCGCCGCAACCAGTCTTGCTCCAGGATCGGCGCTCGAAGACCAATGGCGGTTCATTCTTGATGGGCTGTCGCGATTTGCCGGCCGCGCGCTTGCCATGAACGACGCCGTGTTCGCTTCGGCGAGCCAAAGCAATTCGCGCAATCAGGCGATTAGCCAATTGCTCCGCAATTGTGGGCAGATCACCATCGAGCCGGCCGACGCGGTCGAGCTCTACACACGGCAATGTTCGCTTAACGTGACGGCGAAGGATCTTGCCATCATGGGCGCGACCCTCGCCGATGGCGGGGTCAACCCACTCACCCAAAAGCACGTGGTCGATGCGGAAAGCTGCAAGTTCGCATTGGCGGTCATGGCGACAGCGGGCCTTTACGAAACGTCGGGAGATTGGCTGTATGACGTCGGACTGCCGGGCAAAAGCGGGATTAGCGGGGGAATTGTGACCGTCTCTCCAGGTAAGGGAGGGTTCGGCGCCTTCGCTCCGCGGCTCGATGACGCGGGCAATAGCGTCAAGGGACAGCTCGCTGCGCGTTACCTTTCCGAGCGTCTCGGCCTCAGCCTGTTCGCCTCCCAGGCGGAGCCATGAGAATATGCGCTAGAACGAGCTTGCGATGACGGCGATTTACGTCCCCGGACTGATGACATTCACGATCGCCATTCTCGTCTTCTTCGCCGGCGCCGGTCTCAATCGCCTGATCGAGCCGCTGCGGCGCTGGAACATTCCGGAGCCGGTGACGGGCGGACTGCTCGCGGCCGCGGCGACCTTGCTGGCGTATGTTGTGCTGGGCGTCGAGATCAGCTTCACGCTCGACGCGCGCGACATGCTGCTGCTCTATTTCTTCACTGGCATTGGCCTCAACGCCAGGCTCGACGACCTCATTTCCGGCGGCCGTCCGCTCCTCATCCTGCTAGGCCTGACGCTGGTCTATCTGGTGCTCCAGAATCTGATTGCGGCCGGCAGCGTTGCGGCGCTCGGTCTGCCCAAGGGGATTACTCCGTTCGTGGGCTCCGCCTCGCTCATCGGCGGGCATGGCACCACGATTGCGTGGGCCCCGATCATTAGCCAGCGCTTCGGCATCGCCAATGCGCTCGAAGTCGGCATCGCAACGGCGACGCTCGGATTGGTCGTCGCGAGTTTGGTCGGCGGTCCGATAGCCGGCTTTCTCATCGCGCGTTATCATCTCAGCGGACCGTCGGCGCCCGACCCGGTCGTCGGCTTGCCGGACGGCCCCGACGAAAAACCCGTCGACGACCTGAGCCATATTGGCCTTCTGCGCACGCTGCTGGTGCTCAACGTGGTGATCCTGATCGGCTATGCGTTGGAGGAGACGATCGAGGAAACAGGCGTCAAACTGCCGTTGTTCGTCGTCTGCCTTCTGGTCGGCATCGTCGCCACCAATAGTGTTCCGCGCCTCTTTCCGAAGCTCGAATGGCCAACGCGAACGCGCGCGCTGGCGCTCATCTCCGACCTGTCGCTCAACATCTTTCTGGCGATGTCGCTCATGAGCATGCAGCTCTGGACGCTGGGCGGGCTCGGACTGGGGTTGGTCGTGGTGCTGGCGGTCCAGACGATCGCGGCGGTCGCCTACATCGTCCTTGTCGTCTTTCCGGCGATGGGCCGAAACTACCAGGCGGCCGTGATCTCCGCCGGCTTTACCGGAGTGAGCCTCGGCGCGACGCCGACCGCCATCGCCAATATGACGGCCGTGACCAAGCTGCACGGCTCCTGCGCGCAGGCCTTCATCATCCTGCCGCTGGTTTCGGCCTTTTTCATCGACATTGCGAATGCCGCGGCGATCGGATTTATGGCGCGCTGAAACGAGCGGCTATCCCGCTTTTTTCCGCGCGCCGGGCTTCTGCGCCGTCTGTTTCTCTGGCGTTTCCTTTGCGGCCGCGGCTGTTTCCTTCGCGGGCGCGCCGCCTGCAATCGGCAACAGCATCTCCCGCTGGTCCGAGCTGCCTTTCGCTCTCCGCTTGCCTTTGGCCGGCGCGGCAGGCTTCGCTGCGGCCGGCGCGGGGGCCGCTTGTCTGGCGGCCGTCCTTGGCGCTTCGTCCTTGGCCTTCTCGATGCTCTGCTTCAGCGCCGCCATCAAATCGGTGCCAGCAACAATCCGTGGGATCGGGCGCTGTTTCGGGATCGGCATCCCGGCCCTTTTCTCGTTCAGCATGGCGACGACCGCCTGCTCATAACGGTCGTGAAATAAAGTAGGATCGAACGTCGACGCCTTGCTTTCGAGAATATGTTCAGCGAGGGCGAGCATGTCCTTCGGAATTTGGATGTCACCGATGTCGCCGAAATAAATCGTTTCGTCTCGGACCTCGTAAGGATACCTCAGCGTGGCGCCGAACAAGCCCTTGCCTCGCGGCTGGAGCATAATCACGCGCTCGCGCTTGGATAGAACCACCCGCCCCAACGCGACCATGCCCTTGCCAAGCATAGCGTCGCGTATGACCGCAAACGCCTCCAGCGCAACCTTGTTCTCCGGAACCAGATAATAGGGGCTGTCGATATAGCGTTCGTCGACTTCCGCCTTCGGCACGAAGCTATCGATGTCGATCGTATGACTGCTCTCGATTGCGATGGCGTCGAGCTCTTCGTCCTCGACCAGCAGGTAGACGCCTTTGTCGACTTCGTAGCCCCGCCCCTTATCGTCGGGATCGATCGGCTCGCCGGTCCCCTCGTCGACCAATTGCTGACGCAGGCGATTGCCGGTCTTTTTGTTGATCTGCCGGAAGGCGACGCGCTCGCCTGATGATGTGGCCGTGTAGAGCGCGATCGGGCACGAGACGAGGGAAAGCTTGAGATAACCCTTCCAGTAGGGACGTGGCGGGGCCATGGGAACTCCTACTCAACGCATACAATCACCCTTATAACACGCCGGAGGTTGTTCCGGACAGCCTTGGCAAGGATTCTTTAACCAAGGTCGGCGGCGAGCGGTCCACGCCACCCTGGGCCCTGACGCGACCGGTCTTACCTCACTGGCGGCGAGATTGTCTTTCGGGTCTTAGCGAAATGATGATGGCGAGCGCGGCTGCTCGAAGGGAGTCGCGCCGACACAGCGCGGTCGGGAGAGATATTCAACGAACCGGAGCGATCACGAGCGATCCGCGTTGACAGCTGTGCCGCGCGACCTTGCGGCAGACGGCGTAAGACGAGAGATCCTTCGCCAGGCAGAACCGCACATCGACCAGTTCGCCGTTGCTGCAGCTGATCGCCATGTTGTCGGGGTGCAGATTAGGATTGGCCGACATGAACGCCTGTTCGATCTCTTCGGGCGCCATATGCAATTGCTCGTCTGGCGCCTGAAACATCTCGGGGATTTTTAGTCGCGCTCGCACGCTGCGCACGGTGGCGAAATAGTCATGCGCGCTGAGGCCCGTGCAAACCCCGTGCTTGCGGTATTCATAGGCCGCAAGACGATCGTTTGGGTAGACGCCATGCTCATCGTCGAGATCGGCTGGCGTAGCGTCCTGGCCCAAGCAAGACTCGGGGCTCGGACGATATTCGTTATTCGGCCATAGGCCGTGGATGACGAAGGCGTCGCCAGAGCCTTCCGCACATTCTGGCGACGGCGTGTCTTTACCGCCGAGATCGCAGAAGCCAGGCGCCCACGACAGGGTCATCACATAATAGTCGAACTGGGCGGTCGCGACCGGGGGCGTGGGCGGCGCGGTCTGCGCGAGACCGACAGATGGCGTCCCGGCAACCGCGAACGCCAGGCTTAACGCCAGCGTGAGCGCCAAACGCGGCATTCCGACGCCTCCACCTTCGGCCTTATTCGCTCAGTACTGCGCTTTGATGCCGTATCCGGCGAGCCACTTCGCCTTGCCGATTTCGCGCTCGAGGATGGGCCGGATAACCTCGCAAGCGGGCGCATAGGCGAAGGTCGGGTCAATGCCGACGACGCACCATTCGACGCCCCAAGTATTTCCGATGATGCCAAGTTGCGTGCCTACGGAATAGACGACGGTTCGCTCCTTCTGATCGGACATCGCGGCCCGAGCGACGCAATAGCGGCGCGGAATGTAAGAAAGGCCGTTCGATCGAAACCCGATTTCGCGCACGCGATCGAAGCCGCCGATTGCGAGATTTGAGTTCCAAAATTCGCGCTGGGTCCCGGCGAATTGGCCGCTGATCGTGGACAGCACCCCACTGTCCTCGCAGGCAGGCATGTCGTCGAAAAACGGCGCCCAGCGTGCCTCGGCCGGCGTGTCGTAGAGGTTGAGCTGCGCCGGACCACCTCCAGCCCACGCAAGCGGAACGAGAAGAAAAAAGGCCATGAGACCGAAGATCGTTCTCTGCAACGCCGTTGCTCCCCTTTGCAAAACACCCCGACGGGACGCTCGGCGCCACCACAATGGCGCTCAGCGCACGGCAAATCAAGCCAGAACGAAGGTCCGCGCCCGAGCGACCTGGTCTAGTCCAAGGCCGCGGCAGAACGCGTTGAAGGCCCGACGTCCCGTCCCATACGCCTCAAGAAAGGCGATGCCTGATCTCGCCTATTTCGTGCGCCACCAGATCCGTGCCCGCGGCGCCCTTCATCTGGTCGGTAAGCACGATTTCCGCCGCCCTGGCGGCATGCTCCGCCGCAGCGGCGCGAACCTCGGCCGCCGCCTGGGCCTCGGCAAGCGCGATCTTCGCTTCGGCTTGCTTGGTGCGCCTGGCGATGAATTCCTTCAACCGCTCGCCCGCCTCAATATTCAACTGCTCGGCTTGAGCGCGCGCCTCGGCGACAATGGCGGCAGCGCTCGCTTCGGCTTCGGCAGACTTTCTCTCGAAACTCGCCAATAACGCCGTCGCCTCCTGACGGAGCTTGGCGGCCTGAGCGAGTTCGGCTGCGATCGCTTCGCCGCGCGCGTCGAGCGCCTTGAGCACCATCCGATGAGCGCCAAAATAAATGAGAACGCCAACGAAGACGATGAAGCCGAGAAGGACGAAGAACTCCGCATCATACTCCATCATGCGGCTCCGCTTAGCGACTTGACGGAACTAACAGCGGCCGCGATCGACGATGGATCAGCCGGGTGCCCTCCGAGACGCTCAACGATCGCCCCGGCAGCGTCCCGCGCGACCTCCGCGACACTCGCCATCGCGTCGGCGCGGGTCTTGGCGATCTCCCGCTCGGCGTCGGTGAGCTTGGCCGCAAGCTCATCCTCGAGCGCCTGCCGCTTGGACTGCGCATCGGCCGCGGCGGCGTCTCGAGCGGCCTGGGCGAGACTTTGCGCCTTCGCGCGCGCCTCGGCCAATGTCTTTTCGTGCGCGGCTGCCGCCGCATCGGCTTTCTGCTGCATAGCCGTTGCTTCGTCGAGGTCGCCAGCGATTCTGGCTTTGCGGCCCTCGATCACGGCTCCGAGCTGAGGCAGGCCGCGCTTGGACAGGTACCAATAGAGAAAGCCGAAAGCGATCGCGAACCACACGAGTTGCGACGGAAAAGTGCCGGAGTTGAAGGGCGGAAAGTTCGAATGCGCGCCGCCTTCCTGACCGACCTGCGTTTGTGTCGCGTCAGGGCCCGTCGCGGATCCCGTGCTCAAATCCTTGGTCGTCACGCCAAGCGCCCTCTCGTAAAGCGAGCCGAACTCTGGCTCGTCACACCGCGAACAGCAACAGGAACGCGATCAGCAGCGCGAAAATGCCGAGCGCCTCGGTCACCGCGAAGCCGAAAATCAGGCGGCCGAACTGGCCTTCAACCGCCGACGGGTTGCGCAGCGCGCCATTCAGGAACTGGCCGAACAGCGTGCCAACGCCGATACCGGCGGCTCCGGTCCCAATCGCGGCGAGGCCGGCGCCGATATATTTTGCGGCGATGGCGAGTTCATGCGGTTCCATTCGTTACTCCTTTTGCATTTCTTAAAGCTTTGCGGTTGATCAGAAGATTAATGGCCGCCGGGGTGGACCGCGTCATTGAGATACATGCAAGTCAACATCGCGAATACGTAAGCTTGCAGGAATGCGACGAGGAGCTCGAGGGCGAAGAGCCCGATCGTCATCAAGAAGGGCAGCACCGCGAACACCTTCAAGACTGCGCCGGCTCCAAGCAGCATAACGACGAACGCGCCGAAAACGTTAAGCGTGATGTGGCCAGCAAGCATATTAGCGAACAAGCGCACCGAATGGCTGACCGGCCGCACGAAGAAGGAAAAGACTTCGATCGCCACCACCAACGGCAGGATGTAGATTGGCACGTCCGGCGGCACGAACAATTTGAGAAAATGCAGCCCGTGATCCTTGAATCCCACGATCACGACCGTGAAAAAGACCATCAGCGCCAATGCAGCGGTTATGATGATCTGACTCGTCACCGTGAACGAGTAGGGAATGAAGCCGATCAAGTTTCCGAGCAGAACGAAAAAGAAGATGCAGAAGACCAACGGAAAAAATCGCATCCCCGCTTCGCCAGCCGAGGAGCGCACCATACCCGCGATGAACTCATAGGCTATTTCCGCCATGGCCTGGAGGCGTCCCGGCACTCCGGACCCACCTTTCGCGCCAATCGCGACCAAAAGGCAGGTCAGCGCGACCGCCAGCAGCATATAGAGTCCAGAATTGGTCAGGGAGACATCGTGGCCCGCGACCTGAATCGAAACGACAGGGTGCAGGGCAAATTGTTCGATCGGGTTGATCGCCGGTTCTGACTCTGTCGCCACGTCCTCTGGTCCTCGTCGTCGTCCGCTTCGTTGCGAGGCTTACAGCGCCCCGCGCAGCGGCTCCCGCCCCCCAACGAGGCGTCCCGCTCGGCTTGCGAAGCCGGGCGCCGCACGTCTTTATCCGGCGAGTTTGCGCGAGACAAGGGCGAATTGCGCTTCAAGGAGACCGTTTTGGCGAAGTCAGCCGGACGACGTTCCAGATCCCCGCGACAACGCCGATCAGGAAAAACACAATCAGAAACGCAGGACTGGTGTGAAGCACCCTGTCGAGAGCCCAGCCGATCCCCAAGCCGATAATGACCGCCGAGACAAACTCGCTGCCGGCGCGCAGGCCAAGCGACATCGCAGAGCCAGCCGGGCTCGATTCGGGCCCAGGTTTCTGTACGGATGCGCGGGGCGGAGCGGCCCGACCTTTCAGTTCGCCCGACAGCCGATTGAGGCGCGCACGCAGCGCGGCGGACTCGTCGTCGGGATCTCCGGGGTCCGAACTCATGGGGCCAAGCCCTCCCTTATGCGAAACTCTACGACGAGCCGCCTTGTGTCAGAGCGCTCGCGCACGCATGGTCGTGTCTAGCATCGAAAAGAGAAGCGCCGTTAGCGCCGCTTGACCCCCGCCTCCGCCTCGGGCAAGGCAGCCCTTCTCTGGACCCGAATGGCCCTCGCATGCCCAAGTCCCCGCCCCCGCCGAGAGCCGCCAAGGGGCCCGGAGCGCCCAAGGCGCCGCCTCCGCCAAGAACCGAAAAGCTACCAGTCAAAGCTCCCGCCGGCTTTTGGGCGACCTTTGCGCATCGGCCGCGTCTCCTGGCGGGAGCGATCCTGATGGTCGCGGCGTACGTCCCATTGCAGCTTGGGGTCGAGATCCGCGAGGCGACACGCCTTCTGATCGCCTGGAATTTCGGAGCCTGGGCGTTCCTCGTCATGGTTCTGCACATGGTGATGGACCCGAGGCGCGAGGCGAGCGTGCAGGCGAGGCCGGAGGACGAAGATCAATGGGTGTTGGTGGTCCTCGGTGTTCTGGCCTCTTTCGCCGCAATGGCCGCGATCGTGTGGGAGCTTGGTCCGGTCAAGACCTTGGCCGGCTGGGAGAAGGCCGGTCACCTGGCGCTAGTCGGCGCAACGGTACTCAGCGCCTGGACATTCCTCCAGACGATGTTTGCGCTTCACTATGCGGGCGTCTATTTCATTCGCCATAAAGGCGGGGTTCATTGCGGCCTCGAATTTCCCGGCTGCTCCCAACCGGGATGGACGGAATTTTTCTATCAAGCCTTCACCGTCGGCTGCACGTTCGCCTCTTCCGACACCAATGTCACCTCGATGCGGATGCGACGGATCGTCATCATTCAGGGGGTGGTCAGCTTCTTCTTCAACGCGATCATCCTTGCCCTCACCATCAACGTCGCCGCGAACCTCTTCTAGCCGGCGCTTTTGCCGGATATAGAGCGGCGATGACCGACACCCCCGACGTTTCCCCTCGCGCCCGCGCGATGCTGCCCCGCGGATTCGCAGACCGCGACGCCAGCGATCTCGCCGCCGCCGAAGCGATGATCGCCAAGATCGGCGAGGTCTACGCGCTCTACGGGTTCGAGGCGGTCGAGACGCCGTTCGTCGAATACACCGACGCACTCGGCAAGTTCCTGCCAGACCAGGATCGGCCGAACGAGGGCGTGTTCTCGTTCAAGGACGACGACGAGCAATGGCTGTCGCTGCGCTATGACCTGACGGCGCCACTCGCGCGCTATGTCGCCGAGAATTACGACCGTCTGCCGAAGCCCTATCGCTCCTACCGCGCGGGCTGGGTGTTTCGGAATGAAAAGCCGGGACCCGGGCGCTTCCGCCAGTTCATGCAGTTCGACGCCGACACGGTCGGCTCGGCCTCGACGGCCGCGGACGCGGAGATCTGCATGATGGCCGCCGATTGCCTCGAGGCGCTAGGGATCAAGCGCGGCGACTACGTGATCAAGGTCAACAACCGGAAGGTGCTCGACGGCGTGATGGAGGCGATCGGGCTTGGCGGCGAGGCCAATGCCGGGCGGCGGCTGACGGTCATGCGCGCGATCGACAAGCTCGACCGGCTTGGCGTCGAAGGCGTGCGCTTGTTGCTGCGGGCCGGACGCAAAGACGAGAGCGGCGATTTCACCAAGGGTGCCGGGCTGGACGAACCGAATGCGAACTTAGTGATTTCCTGCCTGACCGCGAGCGGGGAAGATGGAAAGGAGAAGCTCCAAGAGGTCGCCAGATACGTCAGCCGATACACGCGTGAAAGCTCAGGTTTCCTAGCAAAAGGTATTGAAGAGCTCATCAGCTTGCTCCTGATGTGCGAAACGGCTGGGTTCCATCAAGATCGGATTGTGTTCGACCCTTCAGTCGTGCGCGGGCTCGAATATTACACCGGCCCGGTTTTCGAGGCCGAGCTGACCTTCGAGGTCAGGGACGACGACGGCCGTCCCGTGCGCTTCGGCTCGGTCGGCGGCGGCGGGCGCTATGACGGGCTCGTCGCGCGCTTCCGCGCCGAGCCGGTCCCGGCGACCGGCTTCTCGATCGGCGTCTCGCGGCTGCTCGCGGCGTTGCGCGCGATCAAGAGCCCGATCGTCGCCGCGGCCGAGACGGCCGGCCCCGTCGTTGTGCTGGCGCTCGACCGCGACGCGGATTCGATGGCGAACTATCAGCGGCTCGTCGCACGCTTGCGCAAAGTGGGGATCGCCGCCGAGCTTTATCTTGGGCAGGCCGGCATGAACGCGCAGCTCAAATATGCGGATCGACGCAGGAGCCGCGTCGCCGTGATCCAGGGCTCGAACGAGCGCAACGCCGAGGGCGGCCCGCAGGTCACGATCCGAGATCTCAAGCTCGGCGCCGAACTCGGCAAGACGACCAAGGACCGCGCCGACTATCTGGAGCTCCGTCAGCGCGCGCAGTTCACCGCGCCCGAGGCCGAATTGGTCGAGCGCGTGCGCGAGGTTCTGACAAGGGGTTAGGCTATTTTACGTTTGATATAGGTTTATTGCTTCTTCTCGGCAGCGCTGCGAAGTTGGGCCGGTCGATCCATTTGGATTGTCTTGGCGCGTGGCGCTTTTGCGACGAAACCCAAGGAGAATTGCTATTGGATTGTCTTGGATTTCCTTGGATTCTCTCGTCCGGATCGAGACTTATCAATGGGTTACACGGAAAACACCGCAGAAAATTTTTCGCGACGCTCTCTCGTGATGTTCGAAGCCCGCAGTGAGAGAACGCAGCCGTCGTTATGAGGAAGCGCAGAATTTTCCATGGGGCGAGCTTAGTTCGATTTCTGATTTAACGCAACAAATTGCTGGCTCTTATAGCGATGGCTGTTGAACGACCTTGCTTTCGGCGGCGGCGCGGAGCCTTTATCGTCATGGCCGGGACACGCTGGCCTTGACGCTCCATAGCGGCCCACAGTCGTTCTCCCGCCGAACACAGTTGTCACCGTGAGAGCCAAATTGCAGACGCCCAATCGAAGAGGGGCCTTGCAGTCCGCGCGAACGCGGGCGGTCCGGCGGGTCATTGATCCACGGGCAGGCGCAACAGGCTATGATTGTGTTCAGGATGAAAAAGATCGGCAGGACACGCCTCGGCTCGCCGACGACCTCGATGCCTGGGCAGGCGATCGAGGATCTCCTCCCACAGGAACTTCAATCGCATTTCGGTCTGCGGGACGCCTGCGCACGAGTCTGGTACAGGCTTTGTATTCGGGCTGATGGGCGCCCCGATCTACTCAGTCTGACTATTTGCGGCCCGGGCTTGTGAGTCTCTTGGTTGGCCGCGACTCCGCGGCTTTGCTCGACGCTCGCGGTCAACCGCACGGAGCAGTCGTAATGGGGAGCTCTGAGTGAGCTTTAGCGCCCGGTTGCCAGAACCCGCGCCGGCTTCTTTCTTCGTTCGGAGTGGGGCCTATCCATGGCTCATCGTCGCCTGCGCGTGCTTCGGCGGGTTTATGGGGCAATTGGACGCAAGCATCGTCCAGCTTGCGATGCCTTCGCTAGAAACCGCGTTCGATGCTCCGATCAATACGGTCAGCTGGGTGGCGGTCGGCTACATGCTGGCTGTCGCCTGCGCGTTGCCGATCTTTGCGCGTCTGGCGGAGATCGCCGGACGCAAAGTCTTCTTTCTGAGCGGCTTTGCCAGTTTCGCGATCTTATCGACGCTGTGTGGGCTCGCGCCGAGCCTTGGATCGTTGGTAGGCCTGCGCGTCCTTCTAGGGATCGGCGCGGCGATGACCGGAGCGAATAGTGTCGTCATCCTGGTCATTGCCGCCGGCCCGGAGCGACGCGGCAAGGCGCTCGGAATTATGGCAACCGCCCAGGCGGTGGGTTTCGCCATGGGGCCGACTGTCGGCGGCCTGTTGCTCGGAACCCTCGGGTGGCGCTGGGTTTTCTGGGTCAACGTCCCGCTTTCTGTCGTCGCCTTCATGCTCTCCTGGCTAATTGTGCCAAAGACAATAACGTTCGCTGGCGATAGCCGCTTCGATTGGCTTGGGGCGGCGTTTCTCGTTCCCGCACTCGCGACGCTGCTCGTCGTGATCGCCCAATTTCATGCATGGGGGCCTTCGCCGGCGCTCGTCGCTTGCCTTGTCGCCGCGCCGATCTTTCTCGCGGCCTTCATCTGGCGTGAAACCCGGACGACCGCGCCGCTCCTGGATCTGCGTCTCTTTCGCTCCCGTTCCTTTTCGGCGGGGACAATCGGAGTCCTGCTCTCCTACGCTATGCTTTTCGGGATGTTCTTTGCGATGTCCTACGCCTTTGTGCGCGGCTATCGCGAGCAGCCGATTGTCGCGGGGCTGCGCCTTACCATCATTCCGGTCGCGCTTGGGGTCGTCGCGCCCTTTGCGGGATCAGTTGCGGACCGTTATGCCCGGCTGGTGCTTGTCGCCGGCCCGGTCCTTTGTGGCCTGTCTGCGCTGGCGTTGACGCAAACGCTATCGGGGGCGCCAGACAGCTTGCCAATCGTCATGATCGGCCTTGCGGTCTTTGGCGTTGGGCTCGGGCTGTACATCGCTTCGAACAACAATGAGACGATGGCGGCAGCCCCGATCGAAAAATCGGCCACGGCAGGGGGCCTTCTCAATCTTCTGCGTATTTTTGGCGGGGGCGCGGGAGTTGCCGCCTCCGCGACCGTTCTGGCCTGGCGGCTCGAGCCTCACGTCGGCACTCTGGTTCGGACTAGCCAAGCGCAACCGCTGACGCTGCTTGCGGCCGTCGACGCCATATTGGTCCTACTCGCCATCTTCGCCGCCATCGGCACGGCGACGGCCCTGATCCGGGACAGGCCAAAGGCGCTGCCTGCGTAAATTGATGCCTCCTTATCCATCTCGGAGCTTGCGTCAGCAGGCTCACGTCGAAGACCTGGTTGGTCAATGCCTGCTCGACGATCAGCGAGATCTGGTCCTCGCCGTCCAGCAGCGCGCCTCAAGCCGGAATGCGCACCGGCAATTCGCTGATCCCGTGAACGAAAGCCGAAAACACCCGTTTCGGCTCGCCGACGACCTCGATGCCTGGCAGGCGATCGAGGATTTCCTCCCAAAGGATCTTCAATTGCATTTCGGCCAGGCTCTTGCCGACGCAGCGGTGAATGCCGAAGCCGAACGAGAGATGCTGGCGCGGGCGCGCGCGGTCGATGATGAAGCGGTCGGGCTCCTCAATCGCCTCCTCGTCGCGATTGCCCGAGATATACCACATGGCGACCTTATCGCCCTTGCGGATGTTTTGCCCGCCGAACTCGACGTCGGTGAGCGCCGTGCGGCGCATGTAGGCGATCGGCGTCTGGTAGCGAATGATCTCCGGCGACATCGAATCGACCAGTTCGGGCTTGGCGCGCAGCTTGGCGAATTCCTCCGGGTTCTGGCTCAGGAACAGGAGGCCGCCGCTCATCGAATTGCGGGTGGTGTCGTTGCCACCGACAATGAGCAGAATGACGTTGCCGAGATATTCGCGCGCGCTCATATTCCGCGTCGCTTCGCCATGCGCCAGCATTGAAATGAGATCCCGGCGCGGCTCGGAATTGACGCGCTCGTTCCACAAATTCATGAAATAGCCAAGGCACTCGGCGAATACGGCCTCTTTCTGCTCCTCGCTTTCGACCAGCCCGCCCACATAAGGGATGGCAGTCGAGACGTCCGACCAGTAGCCGAGCTTCCGGCGGTCCTCGAACGGAAAGTCGAATAGGGTCGCCAGCATCTGGCATGTGAGCTCAATCGAGACTTTATCCACCCAGTTGAAGGTTTCGCCGCGCGGGAGGCCGTCGAGAGTGTCGCGTACGCGGGTACGGATCAGGCCCTCGAAATTGGCGACGTTCTCAGGCGAGACGATCGGCTGCACCACCTTGCGCTGAACGTCATGCTTGGGCGGGTCCATAGCGATGAACATGGGCAGTTCCAGGTCGGCGGAACGCTCGCGCAACGTAATGCCGCCCAGCGTCGAACTGGACGAGAACGTCCTATGGTCGACTTCGAGCGCGATGATGTCCTTGTGTTTGCTCACCGACCAATACGGCCCGAGCGGGCTTTCCTTGCAATAGTGGACCGGCGCCTCCCGCCGCAGCCGGCGAAAATAGGGCTGCCAAACGTCCTCCTGATACAGAGCAGGATTGCTCACATCGATCTCATCGAGCGGCATGGTCTCGGCGAGCGCCGCGTGGTCGACGGCTTCGGGCGTCTTCATGACCGATTCGATAGTCATTGCCGATCTCCCTTCTCCGATTTATTGGGCCGCGCCTGGCGCAGCTAATGTCCGGCCCCTTAACACGGATGGGGCCGACGTTCCATCGGAGGCCTTGAGCGAGGCCGACTTGCGAGTGAGGCGACACCGCTAGAAGTCGTCATGGTGACCTTCCCTTAAGCCCCTCCTTCACCCCTCGACGAAATCCTTGCGGGCGAAGCCCTGCGCATAAAGGAGCGCCGTAAGATCAGCGTGCTCGACGCGCGCGTCTGCTCCAGCCGCGACTTTGGGCTTGGCGCGGTAGGCGATTCCGAGCCCGGCGGATTGCAGCATCGGAAGATCGTTGGCGCCGTCGCCGACCGCCAGCGTGTCGTCAGGCGCGAGCCCCATTGCGGCGGCGATCTCGTTGAGCGCGGCGAGCTTGGCGTCCTGGCCGAGGATCGGCTCCATGACCTTGCCGGTCAGCTTGCCGCCATCGATCAGGAGCACATTGGCGCGATCCTCGTCGGCGCCGAGGCGCTCCCGAATGGCCCGTGTGAACTGGCGAAAGCCGCCAGAGACGATGGCGACATGAGCGCCGTTCGCGCGCATCGTCTGCACAAGCGTGCGTGCGCCGCGATTGAGCGTGATGCGATCCCTCAGCACATCGCCGATCACGGTCTCGGGCAGGCCGTGAAGCAGAGCGACGCGCTCGCGCAACGCCGGCGCGAACGCAACCTCGCCCCGCATCGCCCGCTCGGTGATCGCGGCGACGCGCGCGCCGACCCCGGCGACATCCGCAAGTTCGTCGATGCATTCCTGGCCGATCAGCGTCGAATCCATATCCGCGACCAGGAGCCGCTTCCGGCGATGGGCAAGCGGCTGTACGATAATGTCGATGGGCTCGTCCGCGAGCGTGCTGTCGAGCGCCGCGCGCTTGACGTTCAGGTCTCCGGTAAAAACAACATCGGCGGCGATGCGCTCGTCGAGCCAGCGCCGGCGCTCGACGCCACGGAGGGCTTGCGCGGCGCGGTCGACTGTTGCTTCGGTGAGCGGCGCCTTCGATGGATCGGCGATGAGCGTGGCGACGAGGACGGACGACATGATGCTTCCAGACGGGCAGGCAAAGACTTGAGGCGGGCGCTCCTCATCGCAGGCCCGACCGCGAGCGGCAAGTCGGCGGCGGCGCTTGCGCTCGCGAAGCGCTTCGGCGCGACGATCGTCAACGCCGATTCGATGCAAGTCTACCGGGATCTCCGAATCCTGACCGCGCGGCCGACGCCGGACGAGGAGGCGGGTGCCCCGCATCGCCTGTTCGGCGCAATCGACGGCGCGGTCAATTTTTCCGCCGGTCGGTGGGCGCTTGCCGCGGGCGAAATTCTCGCAGACATGGGCGAACAGCCGGTTATTTTCGTCGGCGGCACCGGGCTTTATTTCCGCGCGCTGATCGAGGGCCTGTCGGACATCCCGCCCGTGCCCGAAGCCGTGCGGGCTGAGGTTCGAAGCAAGGCCGAGAGCCGCGCCACGCCCGGGCTTCACGAGGACCTGGCGGCGCGCGATCCCGAGACTGCGCAGCGCCTCAATCCCAATGACCGGCAGCGCATCTTGCGCGCGCTCGAGGTGCTCGATGCTACGGGGCGTCCGCTCACCTCGTTCCTGGGCGCCCGAGCAGCGCCGGTGTTGGCGCCGGGAGAATGGGCGGGCCTTTATCTCGCGCCAGACCGTGCTGAACTCGGCCACCGCATCGACGCGCGGTTCGGCGCCATGCTCGCGCACGGCGCGCTCGATGAGGTGGCGGCCTTGATGCAGCGGCAGCTCGATCCGGCGCTGCCGGTCATGCGCGCCCACGGCGTTCCGCATCTCATTGAGCATCTCGAGGGCCGGCTCTCGCTCGACGAGGCCGTGTTACGCTCGAAGCTCGACACCCGCCATTACGCCAAGCGCCAGTTCACCTGGGCGCGCCACCAGTTCACGGGCTTCAGATGGGTAGCGCCGGAAGAGGCGGTGGATGAGGGCGCGAAGGCGTTCAACTGACGGGCGCGCCTAATGCTTGGCGAAGCCGCATTCCTTCGAGACGTATTTACTCTCCCAGCAGCCGCTCGCGAGGCAGGCTTGCCGGTACTCGCCGCATTTGGCCAGGCGCCCCGGCGAGCCGCTCTCGGTCTTGGCGCAAAAGCCCTGGCAGGTCTTGAGCCGCTCGGTGCAGCTTTTTACATCCGCTGGCGCGCTCACGGCCAGAACCGGCGCCGCTGTTGTGCCGAGCCCGGCGCACATAAGCGAAAGTTTCGCATTTCTGCCTTCCGGTCGACTACACGCAGCCACGAACGCTAAGCATCTCCGTGCTTATTTGCAATCCGAAGCTGGGGGGTTAGAGTCCGTTTGAAAACTGGTTGAAAGGGTTTTTCGGCTGTGATTCAAGCTTGGGATGTGGACCCGAGCGACGCGCGGCCGAATGGCCAAGATCGAGAAGAAGACCAAGCGTTATCCGAGCGACTTGACCGATGAGGAGTGGGCGAGGATTGAGCCTTTTCTTCCTCGCGCGTCGAAGTCGGGGCGCCCTGTCGAGGTCGATTTGCGGGAGGTGTTGAACGCAATCCGTTACATGGCGCGTTCGGGCGGGGGATGGCGGATGCTGCCGAATGATTTCCCGCCCTGGCAGACCGTCTATTGGTGGTTTCGACGATTTGTGCGTCGGTTCCTGTTTCAGACGATCCACGATGTCGCGCTGATGCTCGACCGAGAGCGCGTGGGACGCGAAGCAAGCCCAACCGGGGGCGTCATCGACAGCCAGTCGGTCAAAGCTCCGGAAGCGAAAACAAGGGGATACGATGGGGGCAAGAAGATCGTGGGTCGCAAGCGCCACATCGCCGTCGACACCGATGGCCGACTCTTGATGATCAATCTGACTCCGGCCGACATTTCCGACAGCGCCGGGGCTCAAATGATCCTGGACGGTGTCCGCAAGCGCTGGCCGTGGCTGAAGCATCTGTTCGCCGACGGGGCCTATGACCGCACCCAACTCATGGATAAGGCCGCCTTCCGCGATTTCACTATCCAGATCGTCAAGCGATCCGACACCGCCAAGGGTTTCGAGGTCCTGCCGCGTCGATGGGTCGTCGAGCGAACGTTCGGATGGATGACGCGATGGCGCCGTCTCGTGCGTGACTACGAGGAACGCATCGACTGTTCCGAAGCCATGATCCACGTCGCTCTCGGAAGCATCCTGCTCAGGCGAATTGCTCACGAATAGGTGTTCTCAAACGGACTCTTAGGCGTCAAGACGACGTAGGGCCGGCGGTTCTGTCATTCGGGCGCAAGCGGGAATTTTGAATCTCGGCAGGCCTTGCAGGGCGCCTACTTTCGCGGGCATGACACGCAGGAGCTTTGGCCGATCAGACTCAGGTCCAGATTCGGCGGAACAAGAGATGCTGGAGGGCCTATGCCGCAAATTCGTGCCAATGGAATCGACATCGAATATGAAAGCTTCGGACGCGACGGCGATCCGCTCATCCTGTTCATCATGGGCTTCGGCGCCCAGCTGATCTTCTGGCCGGAGGCGCTTTGCCAAGGACTGGCGGCGAAGGGATTTCGGGTCGTCAGGTTCGACAACCGCGACGTCGGCAAGTCGACCCACCTCGCCGGCGAAACGGCTCCGGACCCTCGGGCGCTGTTCGCGGAGGTGATGACCGGGAGACATCCATATGTTCCCTATTCTCTCGATGACATGGCCAACGACGCTGTGGCCCTCATGGGGGCGCTCGACGTCGACCGCGCCCATATCGTCGGCGCGTCGATGGGCGGGATGATCGCGCAATTGGTTGCGATCAATCATCCGGACCGGACGAAGAGCCTCGTATCGATCATGTCCACCACCGGGCGTCGAGATCTGCCGGCGGGGAACCCCGAAACGCTGTCGGTGCTATTCCGCCCGCCGAACAGCACCAGCCGCGACGACCTTATTGACGCGAGTATTCTCGTGCAAAAGGCTTTGTCCGGTTCGGGCTTTCCATTAAGCGAAACCGAAATGCGCGCGAGGGCCGCGCGCCGCACGGATTACGCGCCTTTCGACATGGCCGGAATCGCGCGTCAGTCGGCAGCCTTGATCGTCGCCCCGCCTCGCAACGCGCTCTTGAAGGAGCTGCGTTGTCCCGCGCTCGTCATCCACGGCGCCGATGATCCGGTGATACCCGCGGCCGCCGCCAAGGACACCGCCGATAGCATTCCGGGCGCCGAATTGATCATCATTCCCGGCATGGGCCACGACTTCCCCTCGGCGCTCGTGCCGGCTTACCTCAAGCACATAGGCGATTTTGTCTCGGAGGTGGAGCGCACGTTCTCTAGCGTCGCGGCCGCTCTTCCTCGGCCTTGAGCCGTCACAGCTCCACGCGCCCGCGAGACCGGTCACGCTTCTCCGCGTTGCGCGCCGGGGTGGACGCCAGCCCGTTTCGGCAACACCGCAATCAACGCAACGATAAGACCGGCGAGAATCGCCGAGGCAAGATAACGGCTGATCTCGAAGCCACCACTGGTTACGGGTTTGTCGAGCAGATCGCCCAGGGTCGCGCCGAGCGGCCGAGTGAGGATGAAGGCGACCCAGAAAAGCGTCACGCGCGACGTCTGCGTGAAAGCGTAAAGCGCGAGAACGACGGCCAGGGCTCCAGCGAACAGGATCACGCCGCCTCCATAACCGAGACCGTTGGTGCTGGCGACCCAATCGCCGAGCGCGGTGCCGAGCGTCTGTGAAAACAGGATCGTCACCCAATAGAACGATTCGACCTTCGGGGTGACAATTGTATTCACCGAGACCGAGCCTTCCGACCATCTCCAAACCGCAAGCGACGCCATCAGGCACACGAGCAGCAGCGTCGAGCCGCCGAAATATCCGATCCCCAATGATCGGTCGACAAAGTCGGCGATCGTCGTGCCGACGGTCGTTGTCGCGACAATGGTTAGCCAATACAGATAGGCGTTGAAGCTCTTCGCACGAATCTGGACCGTGACAGCCGCGAGGAAGATCGCCAGAAAGATCAGCGTCCCGACGGCGTAGCCGAGATTCATGGACATCGTTACGGCGTCGCCGCCGGTCTCGCCAAGCGTCGTTGCGAGAATCTTGATGATCCAGAATCCGAGAGCAACTTCAGGAACCTTGCTGAATTGCGACGCGATGCTGGGGGCCAACGACGCTGGGCGCAACGGTTCGTCCTGTGGATAACGTACTGCTTCGCTTGCGCCGATCATGGCTGCTCCTCGAAGGTCAAAACTGTATTGGAATTGGGCGACGCGAGAGCCGTCGACGGCATTGGGAGCGACGACAAAGGCGATAGCTGGGCGAACGCCCGGCGCTTTTGAGGCGCGGGATTTAACGCCTTCGCGGCGCGGACTCGCCGCCCGGTCATCCCTTGCCCAAAGCCCAGCTGTTGACCGCGCCGCGGCCGTCGGGCGTCGGCGCAATGAAGACAACAAGCTGGTTGCCCTCGCAGCAGCCGAATCTGAGGACGTCGCATGGCCACTCCTCCCCTGCGAATACGCCGCAGCTCGTCGCCTTGGAGGAGACAGGCCTGGAACCGATTATGAGGATGGCGACGTCTGTCGGCATGCCGACCGCGAGTTTCATGCCCGCCTGGAAGGCGTTGAACGGAGGCTGATCGGCGCTCCACATCGGGGGATAGCCCCCGACACAGCATCCGGTAAGCAAGCCAGCAAGGAATATGGCGATCAGGGCGCGCATCGAAGATCTCGGTGTTTGGGCAGGCGGATCGAGATCTCATGACGTACGGTCGCCCCGGACCGCCGTCTCGCCGACATCAATCATCGGGCAAACCGGTTAGCCGCCGGTTAAGCCCGCCGCCTTCCACCACCCTCCGCGCTGCGCTAATTTGGGACCCATGACGAAAGAGCCAAAAGCGCCAAAGCTCACCCTCGCCAAGGCGCGGGATGAGCATGCGCGCCTTCAGAACGAGATCGCCGAGCACGACCGCCGCTACCATGGCGAGGACGCGCCGACCATTTCGGACGCCGAGTACGATGCGCTGCGCCGACGTTACACCGCGCTCGAGGAGCAGTTCCCCAAACTCGCGGACACGGACTCGGCCAACCGTAAGGTCGGCGCGGCGCCGTCGGAGAAATTCGCCAAGGTCCGCCACCGCGTGCCGATGCTGTCGCTCGGCAACATTTTCGCCGAGGACGAGGTCGAGGAGTTCTGCGCCCGGGTGCGCCGTTTTCTGGGCCTGAGCGAAAGCGCGCCGCTCGACGTCGTTGCGGAAGCCAAGATCGACGGGCTCTCCTGCAGCCTGCGCTACGAGAATGGCGAACTTGTCCAGGCGGCCACGCGCGGCGACGGCTATGAAGGCGAGGATGTGACCGCTAACGTGCGCGCTGTCGAAGCAATCCCGAAGCGCCTCAAAGGTGCGCCGAAGATCTTCGAGGCGCGCGGCGAGGTCTATATGCGCCACGCCGATTTTGCTGCGCTCAACGCGCGCCAGGCGGCGGCCGGCAAGCCGGTCTACGCCAATCCGCGCAACTTTGCCGCCGGCTCGCTGCGCCAGCTCGATCCGCGCATGACCGCCGAGCGGCCGCTGCAGTTTTTCGCCTACGCCTGGGGCGAAGTCAGCGAGCCGTTCGCTTCGACCCAGTTTGGCGCGATCGAGGCCATGCATCGCTTCGGCCTGCCGACCAATCCCATGACCAAGCTCTGCCACTCAGCCACGGAAATGCTGACGCAATACCGCTCGATCGAAGAGAAACGGGCGACGCTCGGCTACGACATCGACGGCGTCGTCTACAAGCTCAACGATCTCACGCTGCAGCAGCGGCTCGGCTTCGTCTCGCGCTCCCCGCGCTGGGCGGTCGCGCACAAGTTCCCGGCCGAGCAGGCGACGACGATCGTCGAGGCAATCGAGATCAACGTCGGTCGAACCGGGGCGCTCACGCCAATCGCCAAATTGAAGCCGGTGACCGTTGGCGGCGTCGTCGTCTCCAACGCCACCCTGCACAACGAGGACGAGATTGAGCGCAAGGACGTGCGCGTCGGCGACACGGTGCTGGTGCAGCGCGCCGGCGACGTCATCCCGCAGGTCCTCGCGGTCGTTCTCGACAAAAGGCCTCATCCGGAACTGAAACGCTACGTATTTCCTCAAGACGCCAACGGAGACTTCATCTGCCCGATCTGCGGCTCGGCGGCTTTGCGCGAGATCGACGAGAAGACCGGGGTCAAGGACGTCGTGCGCCGCTGCACCGGCACGCTCATCTGTCCAGCGCAGGCTGTCGAGGGCCTCAAGCATTTCGCCTCGCGCAACGCCTTCGACATCGAGGGACTGGGCGAGAAGCTGATCGAGCTCTTTTTCAACCAAGGCTTGATCCGCACGCCGGCTGACATTTTCACCCTGAAGGCGCGCGATGGGCAAGGCCACCCGCCGTTGCGCGAGTGGGAAGGGTTCGGCGAGACTTCGGCGCGCAACCTGTTCAATGCCATCGACACGCGCCGGACGATTCCGCTCAACCGCTTCCTCTTTGCGCTTGGCATCCGCCATGTTGGCGAGACCAATGCGCGGCGCCTCGCGCGCCATTTCGGCGACTGGGAATCCTTGCGCGCAGGCGCTCGGGCCGAGAACGCCGCCGAGGAACTGTCGGGGATCGGCGGAATCGGGCCGGTCGTCGCCGAGGCGATTGCGGATTTCTTCGCCGAGCCGCGCAACGAAGCGGCGCTCGACGCGCTCGTCAAAGAAATCACGATCGAGCCGATGGAGGCGGTCGCCGCCGGCCATCCGCTCGCCGGCCAGACGATCGTATTCACGGGCTCACTGGAAAAGATGACGCGCGACGAAGCGAAGGCTGTCGCCGAACGGCTCGGGGCCAAAGTCTCGGGCTCGATCTCCGCCAAGACCAACCTCGTCGTGGCCGGGCCCGGCGCTGGCTCGAAACTCGCCAAGGCCAGGGAATTGGGGGTCGAGACCGTCGACGAGGACGAATGGATCAAGCGATCGGGGCCGGGATAGGCCCCGCCCTACGCCTCCGAGGGGAACTCGGCCGGTCGCATTTGGCGCGCGAGCGCGTCGAGCACCGCGTTGATCATGCCGCTCTCCTCGGGGCCAAAGAAGGCGGCGGCGACATCGACATATTCGGTCACCACGACCCGCGCCGGCACGTCGGGGCGGTTGCGCAATTCATAAAGCGCCGCCCGCAGAATGGCGCGCATGAGCGCTTCGACCCGCCTGAGCGGCCAGCCCTCGGCAAGCGTCTCGTCAAGGCTGCGATCAATCGGCAATTGATCGCGCAGCACGCCCGAAACCACATCGCGAAAGAACGCAGCATCGGCGGGCTTATAGGCGTCGCCCTCGATCACTTGCCCCATCCAGTGGGCCTCGAATTCGGCGAGGATCTCGTCGACGCCCTTGCCTACGATTTCCATCTGGTAGAGCGCCTGCGAGGCCGCGAGCCGCGCCGCCGAACGCCGATCGGACTTTTTCATCGGTTGACAAGCCGACGGGCGAGATGGGCAAGCCCGATCGCCGCCCGCGCCGCGTCGCCCCCTTTGTCGCCACGTTCAGGGTCGGCCCGCTCCTCGGCCTGCCCGATCGTCTCCGTCGTAAGGATGCCGTTGCCAAGCGCAAGCCGGCGCTCGACCGACATACCCATCAGCGCGCGCGCGGACTTGCCGGCGACGATCTCGAAATGAAAGGTTTCGCCCCGCACGACACAGCCAAGCGCGACCGCTCCGTCATAAGCCCGGCCCGCCGCTTTCGCGGCATCGAGAGCGATCGCCATGCCGGCTGGAATCTCGAGGGCGCCGGCCACACTGACGAGGTCATAGGCCGCGCCCGCCGCTTCGATCGCGCGGGTCGCGCCGGCAAGCAGGTCGACGCCGATCGCGTCGTAATAGCGCGCCTCGACGATGAGGAAGCGGCCGCCTTCGAAGCGAGGCACAGTTGCGGCGGCCCGACGCGGCTCGGCCATCGGTCAGATCTCTTGGGCTGTATCAGGGACGGCGCCAGTCCATAAAGGCCGCGGGCGGCAGAGGCAAGGCTCACTTGGCCGAGCGCCAGTGCCCGTAGCGCCAGGGCTGCGCCCACGAGGCGCTCAACGGAGGCCGGTCGGGTGGCGCATCGTAGCCGGAGTCGCCCCATGGATGACAGCGGCACACGCGCGCCAGGCCCATCCAGGAGCCGGCCCAGAGCCCATGGCGCTCAATCGCCTCGTCCGCATAATTCGAGCAAGTCGGCAAATACCGGCATTGCCGGCCGGTAAGGCCCGAGAGCGTCAGCTGGTAGAAGCGGATCAGCGCATGGGCGGCGCGGCGTGGCGCGAGAGCCGGCGCGCTCACGACGCCGGCGCGGTCTCGGAAACCGCCTCGCGCGCGGCGATTTGAGCCAACGCATCGGCAACTGCGTCGAACGTCAACAACGTTGAAGCGTGGCGAGCCTTGTAATCGCGAACCGGCTCGAGGACGGCGAATTCGGCCCATTTGCCCTCGGGCGGCGGACCGTTCGCCTTCAGCATGCGGGTCACCCGGTCGCGCAGCGCGTTGAGTTCCTCGGCGGTCACGCCAATGATATGGCGAGCCATCAGCGACGACGACGCCTGACCGAGCGCGCACGCCTTCACGTCATGAGCAAAATCAACCACGCGTCGATCGTTGACACAAAGGTCGATTGTCACGGTTGAACCGCACAGCCGCGAATGGGCTTTCGCGCTGGCGTCGGGGTTTGCGAGCCGCCCGAGGCGCGGAATATTGCCCGCGAGCTCGAGAATGCGTTGATTGTAGATCTCGTTGATCATCCTGAACCGATCCGCAACGCTCTCTATATAGGTCGCGAGAAAGCCGAAATCGAGGCCTTAAGAAAGGCCGAGCAAAAAGCAGCGCACGACGAGAGCCGGGAATGAACGAGAGCGTCAAATCCAAAGCCAGGCCCGGCGGGACAAGCGACCGGCAAGAAGGTCAGGCGTTCGAGCCCAAATTCGGCGAGGACGGCCTCGCCACTTGCGTCACCATCGATGCGGCGCGCGGCGGCGTGCTGATGGTCGCGCACATGAACGAGACGGCTTTGCGGGAAACACTGGCGACGGGGGTTGTCCATTATTGGTCGCGCTCACGCAATGCATTGTGGCGCAAGGGGGACACATCCGGCCAAACCCAGACGCTGGTCGAAATGCGGGTCGATTGCGACCAAGACGCCTTTCTCGCTTTCGTTGACGTCGGCGGCGACGGCGGGGCGTGTCACACCGGCCGGCGATCCTGCTTCTACCGCCGCGTCGAGCGAGACGGCGAGACGGCTCGGCTGGCCTTTATCGAACCGGCCGCCGCCAACGGCTGAGGGCTCAGCGGAACACATCCACGTTAATCGTCTGGCGACATCTGGCGCGCAAGCTTAAGTTCATCGCGAAAGGGGAACGGTGAGGGCATTTCCGGGCAAATTCAGCGATGTTTAGAGCGGCCTATCGCAGACTTGAAGCCGACCCTGCGCCGGGCGGCGGACGTCCCCGCCGAGCGAAAGTCGGCCTCGTGCTCGGAGCGGGCGCCGCGCGCGGCTGGTCCCACATCGGCGCTCTGCGGGAACTCGATGCGCTGGGCCTGAAACTCGACGTCATTGTCGGCTCGTCGATCGGCACCTTGGTCGGAGGATGCTACGCGGCCGGCCGGCTCGATATGCTCGAGACCTTCGCCCGGTCCTTGACCCGCCGCCGGGTGCTTGGCCTTCTGGACTTCTCCTTCACTGGCAGCGGGCTCATCGCCGGCCAGCGGCTTCGGACGAGGCTCGAGGCGGGGCTTGGCGAGCTTCGGATCGAGGACTTGCCGATCCAATTCGCCGCTGTCGCCACCGAGATCGGCGGCGGACACGAGATCTGGCTCCGGCGCGGCCTCCTCGTCGACGCGATCCGCGCTTCTTATGCGTTGCCTGGCGTGTTCGAACCCGTGAAGATCGACGGGCGCTGGCTGTTCGACGGCGCGATCGTCAATCCCGTGCCGGTCAGCGTCGCACGCGCGCTTGGCGCCGAGCGGGTCATCGCGCTCAACATTACAAGCGATCGCGTCGGCCGCGGCACGGCCATTCAGGACCCGTTCGGCCGAACGGAGGCTGCGTCGGCGGGCGAGGCGCCGCCGCACGACACGAGCGGTATGATCTCCCGATGGTGGCGCGGCTCAAACGGGGCAAGGGGCAACGGAGAGGCCGCGGCGCCGGGCCTGATGACCTCGATGGTCAGCGCATTCGATATTCTTCAGGACCGCATCATGCGCTCAAGGCTCGCCGGCGACCCGCCAGACGCCCTGGTTCAGGTCAGAGTCGGCAACGTCGGCATGTTCGAGTTCCACCGCGCCGACGAACTGATCGTGCTCGGCCGCGAGGCGATCCGCAAGGCGGCCGCCGAAATCCGGGAGCATGTCGAATTCAACCCGACGGAAGCCGCCGGAGCTGTCGCCCAGGCGGGCCCTCCGGCCTAGGCCGTCGCGATATATTCGCGCAGAGCCTGACGCTCGCTGTCGAGCGCGTCGACGTGCCGCTTGACGACGTCGCCGATCGAGACGATGCCGATCAGGCGGCCCTCCTCCACGACTGGAACATGGCGAAACCGACCCGTCGTCATCGTCTGCCTGACGTGGTCGATGGTGTCGTCGCGCGTCACGGTGATGACCTTCGACGTCATATAACGCGACACCGGATCGTCGAGCGCGGCAGCCCCGTGTTTGGCCAGGACGCGGACAACGTCGCGTTCCGAAACTATGCCTAGAACGCTGAGCGAAGCGTCGGAAACGACCACCGCTCCCACGCCTCTTTCGGCCAGGAGTTCCACGACTTCCTTCAGGGTGTGATGCGGCTGAGTGGTGAAAACGTCGCGCCCTTTTTCACCAAGAATGCGGGCAACTGTTGTCATCCCGTCTCTCCCCTTCTTCAGGCGGTCTTTTGTCGGGCCGCCATAGAATCTGGAAGATGCGCCTTCAACATGGCGTGATCAAGTTCATTTTTGTCGAGGTGCGCTAACGCAGTCCACCGTCCACCTGGTAGCATTGCTTAGTAATCATCGCGCTGTCGTCAGAAGCTAGAAACAACGCCAGGCGCGCGACATCTTCGGCGAGCAAGGTCCGGTTGAGGCATTGACGCGCGCGGAAGTCGGCGATGTGTTCCTCGCTCATCCAAAGGCGGCGCTGGCGCTCGGTGATCACTGCGCCAGGCGCAATGGCGTTCACACGGATATTGTCGGGGCCGAATTCGCGCGCGAGACTGTTCGTCATGCCCACGACCGCGGCCTTGGCGGCGGAGTAGACCGACAATCGGGGCACCCCGTGCATCCAGGCGGTCGATGAGAAATTGACGATCGCTCCGCCGCCAAGATCGCGCATGGAACGGCGCGCGATCTGGGCGGCGAAGAACTGGTGCTTGAGATTAAGCGCCATCGTGCGGTCCCAATCCTCTTCGCTCACTTCGTCCGCCTCCTGGCGGTGGTCGTTGGCGGCGTTGTTGACGAGGACGGCGATCGGCCCCATGCGCTGGCGAACCTCCTCCATCGCCGTTTCGAGCGCGGCAATGTCGGTGAGGTCGCACTGAAGAAAGAGCGGCGGAAGGTGGGAGGCGCCGATCGTGGCGACGAGATCCTTGGACGCCTCGACGGCGATATCGACGAACGCGACATTGGCCTTTTGCTCGGCGAAGGCCTCGACCATCGCCGCGCCGATGCCCGACCCGCCGCCGGTGATGAAAACGACCTTGTCGATGAGCGAGGGGTAGCGGGCGAGGGTCATGGAGCGCGGCCTTATCGTTCAAGCTAGAGGGCTAAGAGTAGCCTTAAGGCGCCAATCGCCGCGGCGGAACCGGGGCCGTGGCTTCAGGGTGAAGGGGGCCCATGCGGCGGATACAACCTCTAGGCGAGCTGTCTGCAAATAGGGTTTCAATAAACGCCAATAAACGCGCTTAAGCGCTAGTAAAAGTGCTTTCATTTACTAGCGTTTATTTTTTCGAATCTGGACTTTTCAATGGGTTACGGCCGATTCTACTAAAAAAAATCTCTGGCGCCGCTCTCAAGTTGTATTTCCTAGCTTAGACCGCATTTTCGCGTTCGCCTGGCTCCGCAGCGCCTCCGGGCGGGTGGGCCCGAGGAACAGGAAATATAGCACAGAGTTCAGTTTTTCGCAAGCAAATGCAGCGCTCAGTTAAAGGCCGCCGAAGAGCGCGGGCGAACTCGCTCACCGTCTCTGATGAAAAGCCCTGCTGGGCTGGTCGAGAAGGGCGATCAAGCAGCCGATTTGCTTGCGTGGCAAAAATCAAACAAAGGTCGTGCAAAGGGGATCGGTGTCTTTCAGACGCCTGTCGGGGGGCAAAACCATGCACAAACGAATACCCGCCGTGGCGGCCACGGCGCTTGCCGTTTAGAGGGCGCCGGCGAAGGCGAATCGGCGCGAACCTCGGAGTCCGGGCGTTCGCCCTGGCGTCCATCCTCCTGGGTAGTCTCGCGGGCGCGGCGGCGCAGCAGCCGGGTGTGGTCGCCCTCCCTGCCCTGTCGGCGAGCCCGACCGCGGCGTCCATGAATGCGACGCCTGCGTCGGATGATTTAGGAGACCTTGCCAAGCAACTCGCCAATCCAGTCGCCAATCTCATCAGCGTGCCGCTGCAGAGCAATCTGGACTATGGCGGCGGAGCGCAGCGCTCGGGTTCGCAGTACACGCTCAACATCCAGCCCGTCATCCCGATCAAGCTGACCAACGACTGGAACCTGATCACCCGAACGATCGTGCCCTTGACTGACGCCGTCCATATCGTGCCCGACACAAATCCGGTCGGCATGGGCGACATCCTGCAAAGCTTCTTCCTCTCGCCGGCTCAGCCCGTAAACGGAATCGTCATCGGCGCGGGACCGGTGTTCCTCTATCCGACGGCGACGCGAGACGAGATCAGCGCCAACCAGTTCGCCGCCGGTCCGACCCTGGTCGCGCTCAAGCAGCAGAACGGCTTCACCATCGGCATTCTCGCCAATCACCTCTGGGGCGTCGGCAATCCGGGCAGGAATGGCCTTGGCGGAGGATCCATTCTCGGCGACGACGGCTCCACAATCTTAGTGCCGCCCGGCCAGTCGGCCCGCGTCAACGCGAGCTATCTGCAGCCGTTCTTTTCCTACACGACGCCGAGCCAAACCACGTTCACGCTCCAGACCGAATCCACCTACAACTGGACGGCGCATCAATGGACCGTGCCGGTCGAGGGCGGCGTAAGCCAGGTGCTCAAGATCGGAAGCCAGCCGATCAGCCTTGCGGCGATGGCGAAATATTGGGCAGTGCGTCCGGACGGCGCGCCAGCCTGGGGCGCCCGTTTCGTTCTGACGTTCCTGTTCCCGAAGTGAATGACATCATTTGGAGAAGCTCGAGCCTTCGCTCGAGGCCATAGGCATGACAGAGCCCGAAGCTGCTAAGCAGCCCCGGGCTCCTCAGATCACTTCAAGAGGCGGAGCAGCGCGTGGCCGGCCGGGCTGTTCAACTCCTTGGCGTCGATCGTCCCGTCATTGTCCGGGTCGGCCTTCTTGAAGAGGACTTCGACGTAAGCCAGGTACTCATCCTTGCTGACCGTCTTGTCGTTGTCCGGGTCGGCGATCGACCAATCCTTGGCTGAAATCCGGCCGTGCAGCTCCTTGTGATCGAGCGTGCCGTCGTTGTCCTTCTCGAGCTTGTCGAACATCGTGCTCGCGGCGGCTTTCGCCTCGGCAAGATCGACGGTTCCGTCGTGATCGGGATCGAGGCTCGCGAGGGCGGAAGCTGCGAAGGACGGCGAAGCGTTCATTACCGCCATTGCGGAGAGAGAGACCGCCAGCAAGGAGGCGATGGTCAAGGTTTTCGTTAGCTTCATCATGATGCTCCTGGAAAAGATCGGGGACGCAATATTGCAGCGCTCAGCCGCTCGCGTTGTCGCGGAGGCCTCGCAGTGATCTTGGGGCCGAGATAATTCGAATGGGATGAAGACACAAGAGTAACGGGAATTTATCCCATTGATTCCAGGAATGATTCCCGATGATTCCTGGTCGATAATCCCACGCTAGCGCCGGGCCCGAAGAGGGTCCAGGCGCTTGCGACGTTAGGCTGTGTCGCCGCGTGAGATCGGGCTCCGCGCGAGTGAAGCGCATGACGGGGACGGAAGCGATGGGACCGCAGCCCTGACGAAACTCTGAGACGAAGGAATCGCGGGCGGGGCCACCGGGAGGTCATGAGATGCGCAACATCTCACGCCCCGACCGCGACGAAACCAGTTTGCCTCGCCCTCGAGCGCGTTGGAACTTCATTTAGCCTCTAGATTGAGGGCCCTCGCTCCCAAAGTGAGCAGGATTATTTCCTCATGGCTCCCGAGCCGAAGATCCCTAAGATCGAGGCGCAAAAGCAGTCGATCCAGTGATTGCAAATTGGCCAAACGGCCGACAGGGAGGGACTTGTGTTCCGAAGACAGTTTCTCATGACGGCCTTGGCTTCGGTCCTAGCTACCGCCGCAACTGCCCAAGAGCAGAAGGCCGACGCGGAGTTGGACCTCGGACCCGTCAAGGGAACGGAAGAGCTTTGGTACCTTCTGACCGCGCTCGACACTTTGATCTTCTGTTTGGCGGTCGCGGTCATCAAAGATCAGGCCGTCATCGTCCAGGCGCGCCGAGAGATTCAGCCTTACACCTCGCAGCTGAGCGACTCCAAGGCCGAGGAAGCGTTCAATGCGGCTCTCAAATCAAGTGAGGGGCAAGCGCGGGTCGAGCAGAACAAGGCCGCCATCAATGACGCCGCCAAGGAGATCGACGCGTTGTTGACCGACGTCGTCTCGCCGCCGGTTCGCGCCAGCGTCGTTCACGCATTCGCGCGAGCCTCGACTTTGCTCGTCGCCCGCGCGGCCGAGAACCAATCGTGGTGGTGCCGCGTCTATGCGTTCCGGAAAGTGCGGTGCTAGCGGGGATGACGATTGGAAGCCGGCCCGGTTGAACGGGCTCTACAGCGTGTCGACTGTCTTTGCGACGCCGTCGAGCGCCTCGCCCGGCTCGTCCATCAGCGCCGCCGCAATGAGCCGCGCCATCCATTGCGCGCCGTCCTCGCGCTGCGCGAGCTTCAGCGCCTTCGCCATCACACGGTCGAACTTGCTCAAGCCCCGCGCGTGCGTGTCGGAATAGCCCTTGACCAGACGACGGCAGCGCAGGATCTCGACCGCGAGATCGTAGTTCTTCGGCAAAATGCCGGCTGCTTGCGCGAGCCACGCCTCGAAATGCGCAGTCTCCCGTTTGTGCCGCAGGCTCGAGCGCCGCGCAGGCTTTAAGGCCGCGACGCAATAAAGCTGCAGGAAGCCGCCGATCCGGCCGACCGGCACGCGGCGCCCGCGGTTGACAAGACGGTCGAGCATTCGGAACAGGCGCGGACGCGCTTCGATGAACGCGCCAAGCGGCGCCGGCATCATGCCGCAGATCTCTTCGCCACGCGGATGGAGATACTCGGTCGCGTAGACAAGCTGATCGGGCGCCGCGCCCGCTTCTTCACGCAGGCGGGCAAATCGAGACGGGCGCAGTTTGATGTCGGCGACGCGGATGACGTCGTCATAGGCCATGGCGACCGCGAGCCGCTTCGCCGCTTCCGCCGTGAAGGCGAAATTTTTCGCTTGGCCGCCGTTCGCCGCGTCGAGCGCTGTCAGCCTTTGAAGCCGGTCGATATAGTCGTCGCCGTAAGCCACGTCCTGGAAATCGACGATGCGCTTCAGCCCCGCAAAGGCGAGCGGCCGCGCGCTTTCCGGCAGGTCCGAGCGCAAGCGCCCGACGAGCCGGTTGAGCTCCGGATGGCCCGCCTCCTCCGGCAGGTCGTCGAAGCGTTTCGCAGGGCCGGTGTTCGGCGCCTCGTTTTTCCCCTCGCGCGCGAGATCAAAGGCGTCGGCGAAAGCAGCAAGGCTCGCATTGGCGCCGCGCGCGCCTTTGCGCACGATGTCTTCGTAAGCCGATCGCTCGAACGGCAGCGCGCCCGAACCGGCGAGTGCGCCGAGCATCGCAGCCGAGATCATTGTGCCGCGTTCGACCGCGAGCTTCTCCATGTCGAAGGCGATGGTTCGGCGAGCGGCGAAATCGAGCGCATCGACGACCACGAACGGGTCGCCGGCGCCGTCGCCCGGCTTCTCCTTCTCGGCCACCGCATAGGCGCGATGGGTCGAGGCGATGAGCGTCGTCTTGTCCGGCGTCACCAGGCCACGCAGAACCGATCGGCCGGCCTCCATGAGCTCCGCCGCCATCACCACGTCCACGTCGCCCGGCGTCGGCATGAGCGAGAAGACCGGCGCCACGCCGTTACGCGGCGGCAGCGTCTCGATGTAATAGATCGTGGCCCCGGTGCGCTGCGCGACCCCCGGCACGGAGGTCGATTGCGCCGCCCATCCCACATGTTCGGCGACCTCGACAATCCAGTCCGCGAGCACCCCGCCGCCCTGCCCGCCCATAGCGAGAATGGCGATGGCCAGCGGCTTGTCGAGCGAGACTGGCGGACGGATCGGGGCGGCGTCGTTCATCAGCGCCGCCACCTTTCGCCGAAGAGCACGCTTGGGCGGATGCGCGCCTCCCCTCTCCATCGGGAGAGGGGTTGGGGGTGAGGGTTCCTCGACGCGACTCCCTCATCCGTCGGGCCGTCACCTTCTCCCTGTGGGAGAAGGGAAAGGGCCGCCGCCGCAAGACGATTTGTCTTAGGCAAAGGCGATCCGGCGGGCTTCGCGGCGCCGCTGCAGCCAGCCGATGACGCGCTCGCGCAAAACGGCAAGCCGCCGGTCCCAGCGGCTGGGATTGAAGATGATCTCGGTCCGGTAGAAGGAAGGGCAGAGCACAGCGGCCTCCGCGACTTCGCCGCAATTGCCGCAGCCGACGCATCCATTGTCCACGGCGGCGACCGGATCGTCCTTGAGCGGATCGTCGGTGGGCTTCAGCGACAGCGACGGGCAGCCTGAGAGGCGGATGCAAGCGTGGTCGCCGGAGCAGATGGCCTCGTCGACGCCAAAGCGCTCCTTCACCATGCGCTCGCCGGCCGCGACGCTCTTCGAAAAAAGAGGCCGCACCCGCCGCTGCTTGTTGAGCATGCATTCGGAGGAGGCGACGATGATCTTCGGGCCTTCGGCCTTGGTCGTCAGCGCCTCGCGCAAAGTCTCGCGCACTTTGGCGACGTCATAGGTGCGATCGATCTGCCTGACCCAGGTCGCGCCCACGCCCTTGACCGCATCGACGATGGAATTGTTCGTTTTTCGACGCGGGTTTAGCGCCCTTGATGACGGAATATCCTGCCCGCCCGTCGCGGCGGAATAAAAATTGTCGACGATGAGGGTGACACCGTCCTGCTTGTTGAAGACCGCATTGCCGATCGAGGAGGCGAGGCCATTGTGCCAGAAGCCGCCGTCGCCCATGACGGAAATGACCCGCTTGTCGGACTTCACATTGAAGGCGGAAGCAGAGGCGGGCCCGAGGCCATAGCCCATCGTCGTCGTGCCGAGATTGAAGGGCGGCAGGATCGAGAACAGATGGCAGCCGATGTCGGCCGAGATGTGATGGGGGCCAAGTTCTTCCTCGACCATCTTCATCGCAGCAAAGATCGGACGCTCCGGGCAGCCGATGCAAAAGCCAGGCGGACGCGGCGGCACCGCTTTGGCGAGCGCCTTGACCTTCTCGTGCGCGAGAATGGGCGCGGGATCGGGGATCGGGGGCTGGTTGCGCAAAAGTTCTGGCGCATGCGCGAGGAGAAAGGCGCGTACGCCTGTGACCACGACCGGCGCGGTATATTCACCGCCCATCGGCAGGACGTCCTTGCCCGCAATCCTGGTCTGGATGTCGCGGCGGCGCATGAGCGTGTTCAGCGCCTGCTCGAGATAGTCGGGCGCTCCCTCTTCGACCATCAGCACCGCCGACTTGCCGAGGCAGAATTCGACCATCTCGTCGTCGATGATCGGATAGGCGACATTGAGGACATAGATCGGGACCGAGGTCTCGCCATAGACATCGGCGAGGCCTAATTGCTGCAACGCGCGCAAGACGCCGTTGAACAGGCCGCCAAGAACAATGATTCCGACCGCGCCGTCCTCGGGGCCAAAAAATTCGTTGAGCTTGCGGCTCTTGATGAAATCGACCGCGGCTGGCCAGCGCTTCTCGAGCTTTTCCTTCTCCTGCATGAACGACGCTGGCGGGAGCACGATGCGGTTGACGTCGCGGACCGGATTTTCCAAGGCTTCGCGGAGTGTGAAGTCGGGCTTTTTGTTGTCCTTGGCGACGAATTGCCCGTGCACGTGACAGGTGCGAATGCGCACCTCGAGCATGACCGGCGAGTTCGAGGCCTCCGACAGTTCGAAGCCCTCCTCGACCATGCGGACGAGCGTCGGCAGATCGGGGCGCGGATCGAGAAGCCAGATCTGCGACTTCATCGCATAGGCGTGGCTGCGCTCCTGCATGATCGAGGAGCCCTCGCCATAATCCTCGCCAATGACGATCAGCGCGCCGCCGGTGACGCCGCTCGAAGCCAGGTTCGACAGCGCGTCGGCCGCGACATTGGCGCCCGCGGTCGATTTGAAGGTCACCGCGCCGCGAACAGGATACATGACGGAAGCCGAGAGCGTCGCAGCGGCGGTGGCTTCCGAGGCTGAGGTTTCGAAATGGACGCCGAGGTCCTCCATGACGTCCTTGGCGTCGGCGAGCACGTCCATCAGATGCGAGATCGGCGCGCCCTGGTAGCCAGCGACATAAGAAACGCCGGATTGAAGCAAGGCTTTGGTGATCGCGAGAATGCCTTCGCCGCGAAAGATCTCGCCGGCTTGCAATCGCAAGTCCTGAACTTCGCGCTCGAAGGACCTTTCCGCCATCGGCTCGCTCCCTTCAGGTATTTATTTGCATGAGCATATTTAGCGGCTCATGCGGTGTCAACGACAAGGCCGTGCTCACGGAAAAGGCGAGCGCAAGCCGACGAATTGCGCACGCGCATATAAATTCCGCCTCATACAATTCCGCGCCACCGCCTTGCTTCGCCAATTCCACTTTGCTAGCGTTGCGATTAATGGTCGGCTGAAAGTGGCACGCAAAATGCGAAGCCGCGGAACATGAGACCGACGGCTCGGATGAATTGGGAGGCCATGCATGGTGGAGGTTACTCGGCGCCAAACCTTGGCGCTCGGCGCGGGCGCGCTTCTCACCGACTTGCTGACCGCAGGCGCGGTTCGCGCGGCCGGCGAGGATACGCTCACCATCGCCTTTAACGTCAACCTGCCCTCGTTCGATCCGACGGATGGGGCCTCGGCTGTCAATCCAAGCATCCAGGCGATCTACCGCTCCATTTTCGACCAGTACATCGGTCAGGCGCCGGATCTCACGTTCAAGCCCGGAATTCTGACCGCGTGGGGCTGGAACGACGACAAGACGAAGCTTTGGATGGACGTTCGCCCGGACGTCAAATGGCAGGACGGGTCGCCGCTCACCCCCGAGGATGTCGTCTGGTCGCTTGAACGCGCCGGCGCGAAAGACAGCGCCAATCCCATTTCGTTCATCTGGTCAACCGCCGGAAATTATAAGATCGACGGGAACCGGATCAATGCGGACGCCATCCGTTTCGAACCGACCTTCTTCATGTGGATGGCCTTCCTGACCGGCTATGTCTTGCCCAAGGCCTATTACGAGAAGGTCGGGGCGGAAGGCTTCGAGAAAAAGCCGATTGGCTCTGGCCCCTATATGGTCGACGAATACCAGGGCAACGCCTTCCTCAGGCTGAAGGCCAATCCGCATTATTGGGGCGAAAAGCCGCCGTTCGAGACCGTGATCTTCAAGTTTGTGCCCGACGCCACGACGCGCGTGGCCGAGATCGAGTCCGGTTCTTCCGACATCACGCTCGAAGTGCCGTACGAGGAGTTCGATCGCCTGAAGACAGTCAAGGGTCTTTCTGGGGTGGCGACGCCGATCACGGACATCGGCATGATCTTCATCACCAACAAGGAGCCGATGCTGGACAAGAACGTGCGGCTCGCCGCGATCATGGCGATCGACAAGAAGGCGATCGTTGACCGGCTTCTGCGCGGCTACGGCGTGCCGATCGACACGCTCGAAGCGCCCGAATATTCGGCGTTCGACCCCTCGATCAAGACGCCCTACGATCCCAAGAAAGCGGCCGAGCTGCTGGCAGCCTCAGGCTACTCGCCGGAGAAGCCGGTCAAGTTCACGATCCAGACGACGCGCGGCTTCAAGCCGAAAGATTACGAGATGATCCAGGCGATCGTCGGCATGTGGCGCAAGGTCGGCATCGAAGCGGATATCGAGGTCTATGAGATCGCCAAGCACTTCGAGCTCAGAACCACGCACAAGCTCGCGCCCGCCGCCTTCTACAATTGGGGCGACGCGATCGGCGATCCGACGACCTCGACCGGCTTTGCGATGTTCGGCCCCTCGCCGCATTCGGCTTGGAAGAGCGCCGATCTCGACGCGAAGATTGGTCCACTTTGGGGCGAGAAGGACGAAAAGAAGCGGATCGAAGGCTGGAAAGCCGTCGACGCCTATATCGCCGAACAGGGCTATGTCATTCCCCTCCTGCAATACGTCCAGCCGATTGTTTACAAGTCCGACCTCAAGGTCATTCCGAACAAGTCCGGCGCCTTGCAGCCGATGCTGGTGTCGCCGGCGACCTGAGCGGCCGGACGACGATCGATTCAAGCGCGGTCGCCTTCGGGATCTGGTGGGGACGTGACGAAGCGATGATCGCGCTGGCGATCCTCCGGCGTCTCCTGGCAGCGCTCTTCACGCTCGCTGGCGTTGCGATTGTCGTATTTGTTCTCTTGAGAGTCGTGCCCGGCGATCCCATAGCGATGATGATCTCGCCTGGCGCAAGCCAGACGGATATCGCGGTGCTCAGAGCGCATTACGGGCTCGACGGCAGCCTGCTTTCCCAATTTGCCGTCTGGGTTCGTTATGCGCTGCGCGGCGATTTCGGAACTTCGATCTCGCTGCATCGCGACGTTCTCGCTCTCCTCGGCGAACGGCTTCCCGCGACGCTGGAGCTTGCGACCGCGGCGCTCGAATTCGCGGTGATTGTCGGCGGCGCCGTCGCGATTGTTGGCGCAATGGCGCGCAGGACGTGGCTCGAACCCGTCATCGACGCAGTGAACGGGCTCCTGCTCGCTATTCCCGATTTCGTCTGGGCGCTCGCGCTCGTGCTCGTCTTCGGCGTCGTGTGGCCGCTTCTGCCGCTGACCGGCCGGGTCGATCCGAGTGTCAGCGCCGGCATGACGACGCCCTTCTATTTCATCGAGAGCCTCTTAAGGCTCAGGTTCGACGTGTTCTTCGATCTTCTCAGACACCTTGCCCTGCCGACGCTGGCGCTCGGCCTGCCCCTCGCGGCGGTCATTGCGCGGGTGCTCAAAGGCGCGCTCAATGAAGCGATGGCGCAGGACTATGTGCTGCTCGCGCGCCTCAAGGGCATGTCCGAGCTCCGGCTCGTCCTTCAGGAGGCGTTGCGCAACGCGATCGGCCCGACGCTCGCGCTGACCGGCGTTCAGTTCACGTTCCTCATCGGCGGCACGGTGATCATCGAGCGCATCTTCGCTTATCCAGGCATCGGCAACATGGCGATCGAGGCGGTGATCAATCGCGATCTGCCGCTGATACAGGGCCTCGTGCTGGCGTTCGCGGTGATCTTCATCCTGATCAACATCGCAGTCGATCTCCTCGTCGCGCTGTTCAATCCGAGGCTGCGTCATGCTTGAGCGCAAGGCCGAACACAGTTTGCGTCCATGACCGACGCCTCCGCTTCCTCTCTTCTTGCCGCCCCTGGCCAGAGCCTCGCCATGCGGCGCCTGCGCGCGCTCATCGCCGAGCCAAAGGTCATGATCGGAGGCGGCTTTATTCTGGCGCTGATCCTGATCGCGCTGTTCGCGCCGTGGATCGCGCCGAAGAACCCGCTCGACCAGGACCTGATGCTCGCCTCGCTGCCGCCGGCGGGCCTCGCGAGCGCAGAGCCGGGTTATTATATCGGCACCGACGACCTCGGCCGGGACGTGCTGTCGCGCCTCATCTATGGCGCGCGGATCGCGCTGATCGTAGCCTTTGTCGCCGCGAGCCTTGCAGCACTTGCGGGCACCGCGCTCGGGCTGCTCGCCGGGTGGTATCGCGGCTGGGTCGACGGCCTGATCTCCCGGCTCGTCGACGTCTGGATGGCGTTCCCGCCAGTCTTGCTCTCGATCCTTCTCGTCGCCGTCCTCGGCGCTGGCGTTGGATCGGTCATCGCGGCGATCGCCATCATCGACTGGACGCGATTCTGTCGCGTCGTGCGCGCCGAGACGATGGCGCAGGCAGAAGCCGACTATGTCACCGCGGCGCACGCCATCGGATTTCCCCCGTTCCGTATCCTTATGCGCGAGATCCTGCCAAACGTAGTCCCTGCCTTGCTGGCGCTGGTAAGTCTCGAAATGGGCATTGCGGTCATCGTCGAGGCGATTTTGTCGTTCGTCGGCCTGTCTGTGTCGTCGGACACGCCGACATGGGGCGGCATGATCGCCGAGGGCCGCCAATTCATCCATCAGACCTGGTGGGTGTTCGCGGCGCCGCTCGTCGCGCTGTTCGCGACCGTGCTGGCTTTCAACCAGCTTGGCGACGGATTGCGCCGCGCGCTCGATCCGGTGCTGAAGCGATGACGGCGCCGATCCTCTCCATCCGAAGCTTGAGCGCGGTCTCCGAACTTGGGAACGCTGAGCCAATCCTGCGTAACGTGAGTCTCGACCTCGCGCCCAGCGAAACGCTCGGGATCGTTGGCGAAAGCGGCGCTGGCAAATCAACCATCGCCAAGGCGCTGCTCGGCGTGCTGCCGCGCACGGTCAGGATTACTCAAGGGCAAATCCTGTTCGAAGGGCGCGACCTCAGGAGCGCGTCCAGGCGCGAGACGCGAGCGATCTTCGGCGACGCCATCGCGCTCGTGCCTCAGGACCCGATGACTGCGCTGAACCCGGGCCGGCGCATCGAGGCGCAACTAACCGACGGCCTGCGGCTTCGCCGCGGCATGAATACGCGCGAGGCGCACAAACGCGCGCTCGAACTGCTCGCCGAGGTCCACATCCAAGACCCGGAGCGCGTGCTGCGTTCCTACCCGCACCAATTGTCGGGCGGCATGCGCCAGCGCGTCCTGATTGCAGCGGCGTTCGCGCTCGAACCCAAGATCATCGTCGCAGACGAGCCGACAACGGCTCTGGACGTCACCGTGCAGAAACAGATTCTTCGGCTTATTCGCCAGATGCAGGAGGCGCACAAAACCGCGGTCATTTTCGTCACCCACGATCTTGGCGTCGTGGCGCAGATCTGCGACCGGGTGACGCTCATGTTTGCCGGCGCAATCATCGAATCCGGCCCGACCGCAGACATTCTCTCGGCGCCTCGGCACGCTTACACGCGCGCCTTGATCGCGGCCGGGCCACGATACGATCGGCCCGACGCGGGCCTCGCTCCCGTGCCTGAGGCTTTGGTCGCTGAACTGCGGCTCGAAGTCGCGGGCGCGGGCCGCTAGGCCGTCGCATGCTTCAGGATCTTTTCGTCGCAACCGGCGTCGAGGTCGCCTATGGGGGAAAGCGGCGCCTGAACGGCGAACGCGTCGGTGGCGTCAAAGTCCTGTACGGCGTCGATCTCAGGATCGGCCGGGGCGAGACCGTCGGCATCGTCGGCGAATCGGGGTCAGGGAAAACAACGCTCGGGCGCGCGCTCATGCGGCTCGTCGACATAGATGCTGGCAGCATCGTCTTCGACGGGCAGGACATCTCGCGATTGCCGGAGCCGCGAATGCGGCCGCTGAGGCGCCGCATGCAGATGATTTTCCAGGACCCGATGACGTCGCTCAACCCACGCCATACGGTCCGGCGAATCCTGGTCGAGCCGCTCCTCTTTCATCGCGTCGCGCGCGATCGTGCCGACGCCGATCGTCGGGTGCGGGCGTTCTTCGATCGCGTCGCGCTGCCGCTCGCCTGTCTCGACCGAACGCCGCACGAACTGTCCGGCGGCCAGCGCCAGCGCGTTGGCATCGCCCGCGCCGCGCTGCTCGAGCCGGAGTTCGTGCTGGCCGACGAGATCGTCTCGGGCCTCGACGTGTCGACGCAAGCCCAGGCGCTTAATCTTCTCAAGACGCTGACGCGCGACCTCGGGCTCGCCATGGCGTTCATCAGCCACGACCTCTCGGTGATCCGAGCCGTTTGCGACCGCGTCTACGTCATGAAGGCCGGGCAGATGGTCGAGGAGGGCCGCTGCGGAGACGTCTTCGCTTCGCCCAAGAGTTGCTACACCCGGCTCCTCATCGACGCCATCCCGCTGCCCGAAATCGATCCCGGCTGGCTCGATCGGGACGTGGCGCCGGAGAGTGATTGAAGTGGACCTGTCACTAAAGCGCGAACCATTGTGTTTGACCTCGTCGCCCTCGTCGTAATTTATGGCGCTACGCGACTGCCGAACCTCATCATTGGAGCGACTGAATGAACGATGCCCCTGATGTCTTCGCTTTCCCCGAGAAGCTGCGCGTTCTTGTCACCGCAGGCGCATCGGGCATCGGGCGAGTTGCCGCCGACCTGCTCATCGCTCGTGGCGCGCAGGTCCATATTTGCGACGTCTCTGACGAATTCCTCGCCGACTACCGGACCGCTTATCCCGGTGCGGGAGTAACAAACGCTGACGTCGCTTCGGACGCCGACGTGGCCGGTCTGTTCGATGACGTCAAAGCCTCCCTTGGGGGACTTGATGCGCTCATCAACAACGCCGGTATAGCCGGCCCAACAGGCGGCGTTGAGGAAATCAAACCCGAAGACTGGCGGCGCACCATCGACGTCTGCCTGACAGGGCAGTTCCTCTGCGCGCATTTCGCCGTGCCGATGCTGAAAGCTGCCGGCGGAGGCTCGATCGTCAATCTGTCGTCGGCTGCGGGGCGGTTCGGCTATGCGTTCCGGACCCCCTACTCGGCAGCCAAATTTGGCGTTATCGGATTGACCCAGAGCCTCGCCAAGGAGCTGGGGCCCGCGAACATTCGGGTCAATGCAATTCTGCCCGGAATTGTCGAGGGACCACGGATGAGCGCAGTGATCGCCGCGCGCGCCAAGCAGACGGGTGTCAGCTGCGAGGCGATGGAAAAGACCTATCTCGAGCGGGTCTCGATGCGCAGAATGGTGACCGCGAGCGACGTCGCGGCGACCATCGCGTATCTGTTGTCCCCTGCGGGGCGTAACGTATCCGGCCAATCGATCGGCGTGGACGCCAATGTCGAGACGTTGTGACGGGAGGGCGACTCGCGTCGGAGGGCGATATGGCAAAAGTGGCAGTGATCGGGTCCGGCTTCGTTGGACGCGCCTGGGCGATCAGTTTCGCTCGCGCTCGCTGCGAAGTCGCCCTGTGGGATCAGGACAGGGACGCGCCGGGCAAGGCTCTGGCGTATATCGAGCGGCTCCTGCCGGAGCTTGACGCCAACGATCTTCTGAACGGGGCGGCGGCCAGCGAAGTTGCGACACGAATCCGCGTGGCGGCGACGCTCGAGTCGGCGCTTGAAGGGACGGTCCATGTCCAGGAGAACACGCCGGAGGATGTCGAGGTGAAGCGCGCTGTGTTCGCGCGGCTCGACGCGGCCGCGCCAGCAAACACCGTGCTGGCGAGCTCGACCTCCGCCATCCTGCCCTCGGCCTTTACCGAGACCCTCAAGGGCCGCGCTCGTTGCCTTGTCGTCCATCCAATCAATCCGCCCTATCTGATCCCCGCCGCCGAAGTGGTCCCGGCGCCTTGGACGGACCCATCAATTGTCGAGCGCACGGCGAAGTTTCTGCGTTCCGCCGGCCACGCGCCGATCGTCATGAAGCGCGAGCTCGACGGCTTTGTCATGAACCGGCTGCAAGGCGCGCTGCTTGAGGAGGCCTTCCGGCTTGTCGAACAGGGCTATGCGGGGGTTGAGGACGTTGATGTCGGGATTCGCGAAGGCCTGGCGTTGCGTTGGTCCTTCATGGGGCCGTTCGAGACGATCGAGCTTAACGCGCCCGGCGGAGTGCGCGACTATGCCGACCGCTATCAGGGCATCTACTCGGGCATCTTCCCGTCGACGCAATGGCGCGTCGATTGGAGCGGGCCTGTCATGGACAAAGTCGAGTCCGAGCGGCGCGAACGCTTGGCCGCGGACAAACTTGGAGACCGTCAGGCGTGGCGCGATCGCCGCCTGATCGCGCTTGCGGCGCATAAGCGCTGGGCGGACAGGACCATTGGCGATTGACGAACGGCGAAGAGAATAGGGACATCGGTCATATGGCTCATTCGAACAAGGTCATCATCACCTGCGCCGTGACGGGGGCGATTCATACGCCGTCAATGTCGCCTCACCTTCCGGTCACGGCAGACCAGATCGCCGAGGCCGCGATCGGAGCGGCGGAAGCCGGCGCCGCAATCGTTCACCTGCACGCGCGGGACGAGCAGACAGGGCGGCCTGATCAAACTCCGGAAGCCTTCGGGCGTTTCCTCTCGCGCATCAAGCAGTCGACAAACGCCGTGATCAATCTGACCACCGGCGGCGCGCCTTTCATGACGGTGCAGGAGCGCGTGAAGCCGGCGGAGACTTTCAAGCCGGAGGTAGCGTCGCTCAACATGGGATCGATGAACTTCGGGCTCTTCCCGATGCTCAACCGCTTCAAGACCTTCAAGCACGACTGGGAGGCGCAGGCGCTCGAGAACTCACGCGATCTCGTGTTCCGAAACACGTTCAAGGACATCGAATTCGTCCTGAGCACGCTTGCCGGTTCCGGGACGCGATTCGAGTTTGAGTGCTACGACACGTCCCATCTCTACAACCTGAGCCACTTTCTTGAGCGTGGCCTCGTCAAGCCGCCGCTCTTCGTCCAGACGGTGTTCGGCATCCTGGGCGGAATCGGCCCGCACCCAGAGGACGTCATGCATATGAAGCGCACCGCTGACCGTCTGTTCGGCGCCCAGTACAAATGGTCGGTGCTCGGGGCGGGACGCAATCAGCTCGCCATCGCCGCAATGGCCGCCGCGATGGGCGGCAACGTTCGCGTCGGGCTTGAGGATTCGCTTTGGTCAGGCCCTGGCAAACTCGCGACCAGCAGCGCCGAGCAGGTTCGCGCCGCCCGTCAGATCATCGAGGGCCTAGGCCTCTCGATTGCGACCCCGGACGAAGCCCGCGAAATCCTCGAACTCAAGGGTGGAGACCGGGTCGCGTTCTGATTGCTTGGGCCGCGCGAAGATCGCTTTTCTTCAAGTGGGGGGCTGAAGACGACGACGCAGATCAGCCGGAATTCGCGCCGCGCGATCGTTGCGAATTGACGCGGCCAACACGGTGGCCGTTACGAGCGCCTTGTCGCCGCGCATAACACGTTGCTGAAACGTGATCGACGCACCCCGAATCGCGGCGGCGCTGGTCTCGACTTCCAGGAGATCGTCCATCGTCGCCGGCGCCAGATAGTCGATCTTCAGCGAGCGTACGGCGAACACGAGGCCTGAACTTTCGGCAAGACCGTGATGCGTGAAACCGCGGCGACGAAGCCACTCGGTGCGGCCACGTTCCATGAAGCGCAAATAAGATGCGTGATAGACACGGCCGGAAAAGTCGGTGTCTTCATAGTAGACGCGAACCCAGAGCGCGTCCGCAGGCGCATGCGGCAAGGGGATAGCTCCCGAGATTGACGACAACAAAAGGCTTTCTTTGCGCTATTCCGTCAACTGTCATGGCGCCAACCTGGCGCGTGGCGCGTTATTCGGCAGGGTCTTGCGAGAATGTCGCTCTGGGATTTGCCCGGCCCTCGCCGCAGGACTAAGACGGGCGGCCTGTCCCCAAATGCATGGAGAAACCATGGCTGATCAAGCTGACATTGGCGTTCTTGGATTGGCCGTCATGGGTGCGAACCTCGCGCGAAACGCAGCGCACAAGGGGTTCGGCGTCGCCGTCTTCAACCGCAATCACGAGCGGACCGATGCGCTGATCGCCGAGCACGGCAAGGAGGGCCGATTTTTCCCGGCCAAGGCGCTGCCCGAGTTTATCGCCAGCATCAAGAAGCCTCGCCCGATCCTGATCATGGTCAAGGCTGGCAAGCCGGTTGACGAGGTGATCGACGAGCTCCTGCCTCATCTCGAGGAAGGCGACATCATCATCGACGGCGGCAATTCGCTGTTCACCGATACGGCGCGACGCTACAAAACCTGCGAAGAGAAAAAAATCCGCTTCGTCGGCATGGGCGTCTCCGGGGGTGAGGAAGGCGCGCTCGAAGGTCCGAGCATGATGCCCGGCGGCGATCGCGAAGCCTGGGATCGCGTCGCGCCGATGCTGACCAAGATGGCGGCCCAGGTCGATGGCGTGCCATGCTGCACCTATATCGGTCCGCAAGGTGCAGGCCATTACGTCAAGATGGTGCACAACGGCATCGAATATGCCGACATGCAGCTCATCGCCGAAGCCTACGATCTCATGAAGAGCGTATACGGCCTCGACGCGCCGGCCATGGCGGACATCTTCCAGACCTGGAAAGAGGGCGACCTCGACAGCTACCTGATCGAGATCACCGCGGCTGTCCTGCGCAAGAAAGACGCAAGCACCGGCAAGCCGCTAGTCGACGTCATCGTCGATGAAGCCGAGCAGAAGGGCACGGGCCGCTGGACGGCGCAGAACGCGCTTGAGCTTGGCGTGCCGCTGACGGGGATCACCGAGGCCGTTTTCGCCCGCGTCCTCTCCGCCAACCGCTCAATGCGCTTGGAGTTGGACAAGAAGACGCCCCACCCAAAGTCAGAGACTCGCAAGCCCGAAAAAGCGGAGATCGACGCCATCAGAGACGCGCTCTACGCGTCAAAGATCATCGCCTACGCACAAGGGTTCGAGCAGATGTCCGTGGCCTCCGAACAGTTCAAGTTTGATCTGAAGCTCGGCGACATGGCGACCATCTGGCGCGGCGGATGCATCATCAGGGCGCGTTTCCTCGATCGCATCAAGGAAGCCTATGATCGGAACCCGAAGCTCTCCAACCTCCTGCTCGACGACTATTTCCGGGAGGGCGTTGTTAGGACCGAGGGCGCCTGGCGACGCGTGCTTGGCCTAGCGATCGCCAATGGCGTGCCGACGCCTGCTTTCTCTTCGTCGCTCGCCTATTACGACGGGCTGAGACGCGCGCGAGGCCCAACGAATCTGCTCCAGGGTCTGCGCGACTATTTCGGCGCGCATACTTATCGCCGCCTCGACAAGGAAGGCAGTTTTCACACCCGCTGGAGTCAGGACGGGAACGAGGTCAAAGTCTAAAGCTGAAGGGGAAACACGACGCCTCACGCATCTTTGACTTCGACCGGCCCGCAGACGCCGATTCCGTCTTGGAAACATCATTCCGATTCTCTAGTGCCTGTTTCTCTAGCGCCTGTGGCTGGCCGCGCCTGACCCGGCGCTTTGGGAGATTTGCGATGACGCCGTTCAGAATTGCTCTTGCCGCAGCGGTCGTCCTGGGCGTTACGCCCGCCCTGGCCCAGAACGCGCCGGTCGCATCCGCGCGCGCAACCATCCAGACGATCAGCGCCGACGGCTCGGCGTTGAAAGTCCACACCCGCGCGGGCGAGGATCAGACGATTCACCTCAGCCCGAAAACCCGTTTCATCCTCGTCGTTCCCGCCGCGCTTACTGATGTGAAGCCCGGGTCGTTCATCGGCGTCGCCGCTCTGCCGGGCGATGGAAATGAGCTTAAGGCCATGGAAGTGCACATCTTTCCCGAAGCGATGCGGGGGACCGGCGAGGGCTTCCGACCCTTCGATCTCGGGCCGAAAAGCTCCATGACCAACGGCAACATATCCGCCCGCGTCGACGCGACGACCGGCCCCAAGCTCACCGTGACCTACAAAGGCGGCGAGCAGACCATCGTTGTCGACCCGAAGACGCCGATCGTCGGCTTCGAGCCTGGCGCGCAGACGGACCTCAAGCCTGGGGCGGCAATCATCGCGCGCGGGCCGAAGAAGGAGGACGGCTCGATCGACGCCGCCTTCGTCCTGGTCGGCAAGGACGGCCTCATCCCGCCCATGTGAAGCGCCTATGTGACCGGGCTCAACCGAGCGCGGCAAACGACCGGGATTTGCTCGGATAAGCTGCCCGTGCTAGCGGTCGGGATTCTTCCGCGGGGCAAATCAACACATGACGGCGTCGTCGAGTTCCATCGAGGCTAAGCCCGATTCACGCGCGACGGATTCGTTGTTTACCTTCGTTCTCGTCAAGCCGACCCATTACGACGACGACGGCTATCCGATCCAGTGGTTCCGCTCGGCGCTGCCATCCAACACGCTTGCCTGCATGAACAGCCTGGCCGAGGACGCCAGCAAGCGCGAGGTTCTGGGCCCCGGCGTCAGGATCGAGGTCGACACCTACGACGAGACCAATCGCCGGGTGTTCCCGAGCCGGATCATCCGCGATCTCAAGCGCCGGGGCGGGCGGGCGCTGATCGGCATCGTCGGGGTGCAGTCGAACCAATTTCCCCGCGCTGTGGATATCGCGCGTCAGTTTCGCGCGGCTGGCTACCAGGTCTGCCTCGGCGGCTTCCACGTTTCGGGTTGCCTCGCCATGCTGCCTGAGCTTCCCGCGGAGATCGTCGAGGCGCAGGCGCTCGGCATTTCGATGTTCGCCGGCGAATCCGAGGAGCATCGACTGGATGAAGTGCTTCTCGATGCGTGGAACAGCTCGCTAAAGCCGCTTTACAATTTCATGGATCAGCTGCCCTCGCTCGTTGGCGAGCCGGCGCCGATCCTGCCGCGCAAGCATGTCGAGCGCACGTCGGGCACGTATTCCAGCATCGATCTCGGTCGCGGCTGCCCCTATCAGTGCTCGTTCTGCACCATCATCAACGTGCAAGGGCGCAAGAGCCGCTTTCGCTCGCCGGACGATCTCGAACAGATCATCCGCGCCAATTACGCGCAGGGCATCGACCGGTTTTTCATCACCGACGACAATTTCGCCCGCAACAGCGACTGGGAAATTCTGCTCGACCGCGTGATCGAGCTGAAGAAGGAAGGCATCCACGTCGGCTTCACCATTCAGGTCGACACGCTCTGCCACAAGATCAAGAACTTCATCGAGAAGGCGACGCAAGCCGGCGTCAAGCGCGTGTTTATCGGGCTCGAGAACATCAACCCCGAGAATCTCATCACCGCGAAGAAGCGGCAGAACAAGATCACCGAATATCGGGTGATGCTGCAAAAATGGCGCTCGCACGGCGCCATCACATTTGCCGGCTACATCCTCGGCTTCCCAGCCGACACGAAAGAGTCGATCCTGCGCGACATCGAGATCATCAAGCGCGAACTGCCGCTCGACATTCTCGAGTTCTTCTTCCTCACGCCATTGCCAGGCTCGGAAGACCACAAGAAGATGCTCGCCAAGGGGGTCTGGATGGACCCCGACATCAACAAGTATGACCTCAACCACCGCGTCTCGCATCATTCGAAGATGAGCGATCAGGAGTGGGAAGACTCTTATCGGGCTGCATGGAACGCGTTTTATACGCTCGACCATATCGGCACGATTCTCAAGCGCGCGGCCACGATCAAGAACGGGCGCCCGAAGCAGATCCTGAGCACCATGCTCTGGTTCAAACTGATGATCGACCACGAGGGCGTCCATCCGCTCGAAGGCGGCGCCTTCCGGCTGAAGTACCGTCGCGACCGGCGCAGCAGCCTGCCGATTGAATCGCGCTTTGTCTTCTATCCGCGCTACGGATTCGAGATCGTCAGCAAGGCTTGGAAATACGGGAGCTTCTTCCTGAAAACGCGGAAAGTCCTGAAGGCCACGCTCGAGGCGCCAAACCGTTGGACCTATAGCGACCTCGCCATCGAGGCGCCCAAGTCGGACGAATTCGAACAGCTGTCGCTCTATCACGCCACCACCGGCGGCGAGGCGGCGCTCGCGCGCAAGGCGCTCGGCGACACCATTCGCGATTCAGCGCCCACCCCCGCCGTCGCGATATCCGCGACAGCGGCGGAATGATCTCAAGGCCATGGTCGAAGCGGCACAGGTCAGAGCTGCGCGCGCCCTTATTGGCTGGTCGCAGGCGAAGCTAGCCGAGACGGCTGGCGTGCCCGTGTCGACGATCGATGCGTTCGAGACTGGCGCGCCCGATCCTCTGGCGAACCAAGCGGTCGACAAACTCCGCATTGCGCTCGAGACCGCCGGCGTAGTCTTCATCCCCAAGGATGGCGGCGCAGGCATCGGGGTCCGGCTGCACGAGTCCCTCGAGGGAGAATATATCGGCTGGAACGACCTCAACGCGTCGAACGACGAGTGAAGAGGAATTTCGGTTCGTCAGCTCAGGAACCGCAAGACGGCGCTAACGAGTCCGTTTTGCGTGATTTCAATGACTTAAGGCACGATTAGCGAGTCACTTCCCTCCCAACCCGAACCGGCGTTGCCCCCCAGACGCGCCAGCCGCGCGTCGACGGAATTTCCGAAATATAGTACCAGACGCTGGTCTGTCTGACAAGAAATTGTCGTTTTTTCTTGGCGAACGTCTCCCTTCAAGAGGGAGTCCTTGGCGCCCTTCGCGGCGCCAAGGACGCAGCTAATGCTGCTCGTTCCCTTGCTGACTTTCCGCGACCACGGTCAAGTCAATGGCTGAGAGACGCGCCGAGCTTGTCGAGCAGGTCGCCAGTGCCGTGTTTTCGCTTGCCCGCATCGTCGTAGCCGTCGAGAAACGCGCCCTGCTCGCAAACCTTGAGCTTCGTGCGTCCTGCACCTGCCGACTCGATCTCGAGCGTCGCGAGCGAAACAGAAATCTTTCGGTCGTCGATACGCATCTCGTAGGTATAGACAATCCTCTCTCGTGGAACGACATCGTGGTAGATTGCGTCGAACGTCGTCGTCACGCCGCCATCGACGCCGCCCTTCACCCGCTCGCGGCCGCCAACTCGGAAGTCCATCGTGCGCTCGATCAGCCGCCACCCTTCGGGTCCGTAAAACCAGCGGCTCTTTGCGACCTCGTCTGACAGCGCCTTGTACACTTGCTCAGTCGTCGCATCGTAAATGCGCTCGAGATGGAAGACGTCGTGAACTACTGATCGGCCACCGCCGCTCGCAATGCGGGCGATTTCCGCCTCGAGCTTGTCGAGCGTCTGGCGCCAGCCTTCGGGAGCGCCCTTGAGCATTGGCTCCACTTGCGCCGCGTCGAAGACCGTATAGGTCTGCTCGACTTCCATCCGCGTGCCGCCAGGGGCGGCGCTGAACTTGACCCGCGTGACGGCGCTGAACAGGGGTCCGCCGCCGCATGGGTCGATCAAGTGGTGGTCGATCGCCAGGCGCTCCGGAGCCACGACCTCGGTGAACGTTCCCTTGGTCCAATGCTCCATGCCTTCGGGCGAGCGCATGCAGACCTCAAACCGCCCGCCGACGCGCATCTCGACCGTCGCCTCGGGAACCGAATAGCCGTTCGGGCAGAACCATCTTTTGACGTGGTCCGCCGAGCTCCAGGCCTTGAACACGGTTTCGCGCGGCGCCGAGAAGATTCGAGAAACGCGCAAAGGGGCGGGTTGAACCTTGCGGCTCGTATCATCGATCTTGTTCATCGCTCTTGTCCTCGCTTTCCAGAGTTTTGAGATATTCGCCGAGGCGATCGAGGCGGCCCTCCCACTCGAGGCGCCGCTCTGTGATCCATCGCTCGGCTTCCGCGAGCGCGGCCGGGTTGATGCTGCAGGTTCGCACGCGTCCCGACTTTTGCGAGACGACGAGCCCCGAGGTCTCCAGCACCGCGAGATGCTGCATCACCGCCGGCAGTGACATAGCGAGCGGGCGCTTGAGCTCGCTGACTGAGACTGGACCCTGCGCAAGCCGTCCGACGATCGCCCGGCGGGTCGGATCGGCGAGAGCCTGGAAGGCCTGATCGAGCGAAGCCTCATAGTTAAGCATATACTTAAGTATCATGGCGGCAATAGGAAAGCAAGCGCTTTAGTTTGGTCGTAGGCTGAGTGCGCCCCGCGGCAATCCTTCGGCCGCCGCGTTGTGTTCGGAGTACGCCGCGGCTCTAGGCGAGGATCCGCGCGAAATAGGCCTCGACCGCCGGAAGCGTCGGCGGCGTCAGCCGAAGGCCAAGGTGGCCGTCGGGCCGTATGAGGCAAAGCGATGGCGCCTCGCCGCCGCCGAGCCGCGAATGGGCTGTTCCCGTCGCGTCGATCAGCAAATCGTCATGAGATCCGCCCGCATTTGCGTTCCGCGCAACGACAAAGGCTTTCACATGGGGGCCGAAACGGTCGGCGACATGGCGCGCCATTTTTACGACCTCGTCCGATTTGGCGCTGTCCCCTTCGCCGATCGTCACCAACAACGTGTGTGCAGTATGGGAAACGAGTTCATGCAGGCGGATCGCGCCGCCCGGGCCGGTCAGCGGGCCGGCGTCTCCAAGCCGGTATCCGATCGCCGTCATGGACTGAGAGATAGGTTCAGCCCCGATGGATCCCAGGATCGGGCTCGCATCGTAGCCGAGACCGAGCTCCGATTCGCCAAAAGCTGCTTTGTATTGGCCCTCGGCCGTCGCCAAACCCTGCGCGACCGCGTCGATCGCCGCCGGATCGCCCTGCGCGGCGTTGGCCTCCGCGTCATCGCCCGAGGCGCAGACAATTTTTGCAATCGCACGGCGTTCGACGTCGTAGGAATCAAGCAGGGCGTCCGGCGCCTTGCCGGTCGCGACCAAAGCGAGCTTCCATCCCAGATTGAAGGCGTCTTGAATCCCGCCGTTCATCCCATGGCCTTCGATCGGGCTGCAGGCGTGCGCCGCGTCGCCGGCGAGCAACACGTGCCCAGAGCGGAACCGCGTCGCGACCCGGGAATGGGTGTGGAACAGCTGCGCCTCGTCGGAACTCGCAACCGTGGTGCCCGGCGCAAGCATTTCCAGACAGCGCGCGATGTGAGTTTGATGCGCATTGGCGGCCTGATCGGCGCGGAAGTACGCCCGCCAGATATCCCCGCCGATCGGAACCGGGATCAGCAGCGGATCGAACATGGCGACGGCGAGGTCCGGCTCGTGCGGCCAGTTAGCGAAACGAATGTCGGCCACGCCCCATTGCCGATCGTAATCGTGTCCGGGAAACTCGATTCCAACGGCGTCGCGGACTTTGCTGTGAAGTCCGTCGGCGCCGACCAGCCAGCTCGGCTCCATCGTGCGCTCGACGCCATTCTCGCGAACTCGAACCTGGATTGCCTTATCGTCGGCCGTGAGATCGACGAATTCGACCCCGCGTTTGACGCCCCCGCCCAAATGCTCGAGCTCTCTGGTCAGGATCTCCTCGGTCACGCCTTCCGACAATCCCAGCATGAGCGGGAATGGCGTATCAAGAACCTGAAACCGAAACGACGCCTTCCGTGATCCGGCGCAATAGAAGTCAGTTCCGCGAATGGCCGTGCCCCTGGCAAGAAACTCCGCCGAAAGCCCGAGTGCAGCGAGAATCTCGAGGGTCCGCGTCTTGATGACCGCCGCGCGATCCCACAACTGCGGCATGGGCCGCTGGTCGATCAGAACGTGCGGCACGCCGCGGCGAGCGAGTTCAATTGCAAGCACAAGACCCGTCGGACCGGCGCCGACAATGAGAATGGGATCCATGGACTCCCCCTCTTTCGAGACTGCGCTACGTTTTCTTCGATTGAGCGCCGGCTGGTAACCACTGACCCTAAATGGCAGGCGTGCAAATGGCAAACAGCTGTAAACTTCAGTTGAAATGAACGCCGCTCGGCTCACTGATCACGCAGATTTGAGCGCGCCTTTCGCCAGGCCCGTTACGATTCCCCGCCCGGCGACGACTTCACGCTCGACCCCGTCGATCGCGGCGACTATTTCAATTAAAACGCACTCCTAACTCGTGGGCGACAGTCGCGCTCGGCCGCACTGGAAAGCGTTCGACTAAAGCACCAATTGAAGATTGTCCGCGCGCTACGCGATAGCACCTGCCCGCAGCCTTGAGATCCGGAGCCTCATCAATGAGCAGTTCGACGTCCGAATATACTCCGCCGAAGGTTTGGTCCTGGGACAAGCCGAGCGGCGGGCAGTTCGCGAACATCAATCGGCCGATCTCTGGCTCCACCCACGACAAGGAACTGCCGGTCGGCCGCCATCCGTTCCAACTCTATTCGCTGGCGACTCCGAATGGTCAGAAGGTCACGATCATGTTCGAGGAGCTGCTGGCGCTGGGCCATAAGGGCGCCGAGTATGACGCCTGGCTGATCCGGATCAACGAGGGCCAGCAGTTTGGCAGCGACTTCGTCGCCATCAATCCGAACTCGAAGATCCCCGCTTTGATGGACCGCAGCGGTCCGAAGCCGATCCGGCTCTTCGAGTCCGGCGCGATCCTGGTTCATCTCGCGGAGAAGTTTGGAGCCTTCCTGCCAACCGAGACCGCCGAGCGCGCGGAGTGCTTCTCCTGGCTCTTCTGGCAAATGGGCTCGGCGCCTTATCTCGGCGGCGGATTTGGCCATTTCTACGCCTACGCGCCGATCAAGATCGAATACGCCATCGATCGCTTCGCAATGGAGACCAAACGCCTGCTCGATGTGCTCGATCGGCGCCTCGGGCAAAGCGAATATGTCGCCGGCCCCAACTACACGATTGCGGACATGGCCATCTGGCCCTGGTACGGCGGCTTGGCGAGAGCTAACAGTTACGGCGCGGCCGAGTTTCTCGGCGTGGACGATTACAAGAACGTCTTGCGCTGGGCCGATGCAATCGCCGCGCGTCCAGCGGTGAAGCGGGGGCGCATCGTGAACAAGACCAACGGCGATCTTGCAAGTCAGTTGCATGAGCGCCACGACGCCAGCGATTTTGACCTCAAGACCCAGGACAAGATCGCGCCGCATCCACCCACCTCCTGACCGGGCGCCATAATCACCGCATCGCGGTTGGCCGCTCTATAGGGGCCGCGGAGGCCCAAGCACCAAAGCCGCGCCTCGTGCGCGCCGGGCCGCTGATGCATTCGTTCGCAATGCAACACTCGGCTGGCTGTAAAATAGGAGATCGTTCATTCTGATCGCCGCGGCACTCGTCGCCTTCGCGCTTCTCTGGTACGCGAGCCTGCGCGCCGCCGGCGTGACCCGCGGTGGCGTCAACGTCGTCGCAAGAGCAGCCTTCCTCATCCTGACCTGCCTCGGCTGCATCGCGATCGGCTTCTTCCTGCCGATGGTTCCCGTGATCAGCGCACTGATCGGCAGCGCGTTCTGGGCCGGATTGCTGGCGACTGCCGGCGCGCTCGCCGGCATGGGGCTATCGGACGAGCTTCTCAACCGCCTCGAGACGCGCGAATCCGGCGGCGCGCCTTGACGACGTCGCACGAAAAGACGCGGCCGCCGGTGTGAGCAAAGCGGTCATTGTTAGCCTGTCGCGAGCGCGCTTGCTTGCAGCAGCGGAATTTGAACTGACACCAACGGACGGCGCGCGAGCCTGATGACCCGCTTCAACATTCACGGGCTCGGCTTCACGCTGTTCCTCGCCGTCCTCACGGCGCTGCCGGCGCTGTCGATCGACATGGTTTTGCCAGGCCTGTCGCTGATCCAGGCGGAGTTTCATGCGCCGCAGACGGAAGCGGCGTCGGCGATCGCGATCTTCATCGCCGGCTTTTCGAGCGCGCCGATCGTGGTCGGTCCGCTTGCCGATCGGTTCGGGCGCAAGGCGGTCATGATGATCGGCCTTGCTCTCTTCACGCTATGCGCCGCCGGCTCTGCGCTCGCCCCATCGATCCACGCGCTGCTCGCGTTTCGCCTGGTGCAGGGAGCGGGCGCCGGGGCGATCGGCATCCTGCCGCGGGCGATTATCCGCGATCTGTTCGAGGGCCGCGAGGCTCGCCTGCAGCTCTCCGCGGTTTCGGTCGTGTTCGGCGTCGCGCCGCTGATCGCGCCTGCGCTCGGGGCCGAAATCCTGTTGTTCGGCTCCTGGCGTGTGATTTTTGTCCTGCTGACCGGCGTGTCGATCCTCGTCACGATCACCGCCTTTACGCTGTTTGATGAATCCCATGCGCCGGAAAACCGCCGAAACTTGAGGCCGTCGACCGTTTTCGCTGGCTACAAACGGGTTTTGACCAATCCGGCATGCACCGGCTTTTCTCTCTTGGGAGGCCTCGTATTCGCGGGCCTCTTTGCTTACGTCAACGTTTCGCCGCTCCTGTTCATGCAGGGTTACGGCGTATCGAAGACCGCATTCGCGGCTCTGTTCGCCATTACGGCGTCCGGCGTGATCGTCGGCTCATCGATCAACGCCGGGTTGCTCAGTCGCCATGTCAGGGCGAAAACGCTGCTCGACGCCGGACTGGCGCTGAATTCCGTGACGGCGCTTGCCTTGCTGGCGGTCGGCCTTGCGGGCGCGGGTTCAGCCGTCATTGTCGCGGTGCTGGTGATGATCTTCATTTCGGCGTTCGGTCTCGTATTTCCCAATGCCGTCCACGAGGCGATCCATCCTCTGCCGGAGATTGCCGGCCTCGCCTCCGCATTCGTCACCACGACCCAAATGTTGTTCGGAGCGCTTGGCGGCGTCACTGCGGCCGCGCTTTACCGCGACGCTTCGCCGACCGCGCTTGGCGCGATCATGAGCGTCGCGGCGCTTGGCGCCAGCGCGCTCTATGCCTTCTGGCTGCGAAGAAGGGTCGAGGGGTGAAGCGCTGACAGCCCTTCGTAATGCGAGGCCGCCCTATCGTTTTGCGGCTCGCGACAGAGCCTATGCCAAAGCAACGCTTTTTAGCCGCTCACGCAGGAAATCGCGCGCGATAAAGTAGTGTATTCCCATCTCGCCGCCGAGCAGGAACGACGGAAAGATGTAATTGCCGTCGAAATTATCGATGGCTTGCTCCACAAAGTTCTTCGTGACCGCGCTCTTGCCGGGCGCTGCCTTGCCCGTGGGAGGCGCGGTCGGGGTTTTGGTAATCGAGTCATCCATGACGCCATCGATCGAGCTCGTGACGTTGGTCACCACCCCGCCATACATGACGTGCGAAATGTGACCGGGCCAGACGGTGAGGTTGGCGAGGGCCGGTCCCGCGGGATTGCGCGGATTGCCGAGAGCGTCGATCCGGCCTTTCGCCATGAGGTAGAGTTTGATTGATTGTCTCCTCGTGCTGGGTCCGAAGACGAAATATGCAGGAGGCGCGCCCGGCTTTTTAGCGCGATCGAACCAGAACTTCGCGTCTTCCTCGCGTTTCTTCTCCAGGTTTCCGCCATCATAGAGGCAATCAAGACCTATGCATTCCCGCAGGTTTGATTCGAACGGTCCTAAAGTCTGAACCACGTTGCGCATCGCTACGCCACCGCCCGAATGACAGGCGATAATGAGATTTTTTATTCCGAACGGCGCCGGAACGATGGGCCCGGCTCCGGATATGGCGTCGGCGCCACGGATTGTGTTCGTCGCGGCGACAACGGGGGTCGCCCTCCCGGCAACAAATGCGGCCAATGAGGCGGGGGCCAGTGCGTCAAGTATCGCCCTCAGGAACCGATGTCCGTATCCCGCTTGCCCAAAGCGGCCTGTTTGCAGGGCGTTTGCATTGTCTGGCCCTGAAACGTTGCCCAGCCAAGGAGCGACCAGCACAACATCCTTGCCTGAATTCATGACCTGATCGCAGATACGAGATTTGTCTGTATTAATCAGCGCTTCTTTCGAACCTACATACCAACCATGGAGGTAGAGCACTACGTTCAAAGTCCGTGAGTTTTTGTTGTGGTTTGGCGGCATGTAGACCGCCGCCGGCAACATCTCGCCGTCGGTCGAAACTGTCAGGAATGTCCGTCCGAGCAACGTTTTATTCGGCGTCTCGGCGAGTTTGCACCTCATGTATGCGGTCCGCTCCATTGCCGGGTTGATTAACTGTGACAGAACCCTCTGGGATGCGATGTGACGTAGCACACGGCGGACCTTGACGCTCTCGGCCGAAACCCGGCCCGTGAACTTTGGGGCCTGCTTCGGCTCATCGACCGTCGGCGCTGCCGGTAAGCGGAACGCTAAAAAATGTGCCTTCAGCCGCAATTTGCGTGCGGTTGTCTCTGGAAATGTTACTTTTCGTGACTACGTAATCGCCTTGTGTGGCTGGCGCGCCTTGGGGCGCGAGCCGCTTTCCCACCATTCCGAGCTGAATATGTATAACTCACGCGCTAATCTAGTGAACGTCGCCATCTCCGAGGGCGCACCGTATACCACCTATTTCGCCGACCAGGAGCCGATCGACGGAAAGCTGACCGTGGTCGACCTAACGGACGGAACTTGCCGCTGGCCAACTGGCAACCCGCGCGATCTCAACACGTTCCGCTATTGCGGCGGGGCGGCGCACACTGGCCCCTATTGTGACCGCCATGCGCAGCTCGCCTATTTGCCGCGTCTGCCGCGAGCTGCCTGATACGGCGGAGCAAGCCTCGGGTCGCCGCCAGCCGGCGCCCGTCTGATGCTGAAGCGTCAACTACGCTTCAACGCCACGCCTGACCCGGCTGCGGGTGGATGAGGAAGGTCCTTTTGTGCCTTGGCGAGCGCTTCGAGCGCAGCCTTCGTCTCGAAGCTCCACGCGGCTGCGTGCGAGTTCCCGTCACGCTGAGCAACCGACATCAGGAGCTGCTCGGAGGCGGCTAGCCGCGCGCCATCCGGTGCGGTCATGTCGAGCCAGACTCGCATCCGCTTGTCGTCGTGCTCGAGCAACTGACAGGAGATGGCGAGCGCGTCGCCCTCCTTAGCTTCTTGGAAATAGTGCAGCATCATCTGCAGGGTGAACAAAGTTTGCCCGGTCCGCTTGCGCGCGGCTGCGTCAAGGCCAACCCGGTCCATCAGCGCGTCAACCGAACGGCTGAACACGATCGCATAGGCCGCATCGTTCATGTGGCCGTTGTAATCGACCCAGTCGCTGACCACGGTCGTTTCAAGCACCGGAAGCGCGGAGCCGTGCCGCATGGAATCCTCCCGAAAAAATGCCCCAACTGGCGGATTGCCTCCGCCGCTTAAGCCTCGCGGTAGTCTTCGAGTTTGCCGATCGCCGGTGGCCGGGTCTTGCGCAGGGAGGCGCCGACCGCTTCGACCCGTCGCAGCACGCGCAGCATGTTCTTCGACGACATTTTCTCGAGGTCGCTCTCGGAGAAGCCGCGGCGCACCAGCTCCGCAAACAGGTGCGGAAAGCGACTCACGTCTTCGAGCCCGACCGGCGACGCCCCGCCGAAATAGTCGGAGCCTACGCCAACATGGTCGAGGCCCGCAGTCTCGACCAGACGCACGATGTGATCGGCGACCTGCTCGAGGCTCGCCTTCGGCGCCGAGCCGTGCTTGGTCTCGAGTTCTGACAACTGGGCCTTTGGATCGGCGACGACCGGCGCCTTGCCATAGGCGTCGCGCGAACGGCGCAGCCAGTCGCGCAACGCCTGAGACACGAAGCCGGGCACGAATGTCGCCATGACCAGGCCGCCATTGGCCTTGAGACGCTTTAGAACGTCGTCGGGTGTATTGCGCGGATGATCGCACAACGAAAAGGCGTTGGAATGCGACAGCGCCACTGGCGCTTCGGTCACGTCGAGCACACGACGCATCGCGTCGTGCGAGGTGTGGGCGAGATCGATCACGATTCCGAGGCGGTTGAGTTCGCCAATAATCGCGCGGCCAAAGGCGTTGAGGCCGTTGTTGCGCGGCGCGTCGGTTGCGGAATCGACCCAATCGAGCGTTTCGTTGTGGCAAAGGGTCATCAGCCGCACGCCGGCCGCGTGCCAGATACGCAAGGGACTCAGCGAATTCTCGAGCCCCACGCCGCCCTCGACCGCAACGAAGGAGGCGATCTTGCCCGTCGACTTCGCTCGCGCGTAATCGGCGGCCCGCCGCGCCGGCAGGAACACATCGGGATGAGCCTCCTCGATGCGGCGAATAAGGTCGATCTGTTCCAGGGCGGTGCGCGCTGGATGAGGCGCGTTGGTGGGCTGGAACGCCGCCCAGAACTGCGCCCCGACCATGCCTTCGCGGAGGCGGGGAATGTCCGTGTCCGCGCGCTCGTGAACCCGGGTCAGATCGTAGGCGACGACGTCGCCCCGCGCCGCCCGGTCAACTCGGATGACCCAGGGGAGATCATTGTGCCCGTCGATTAGCGGCGCGCGCTTGAGGACCTCTCGCGCCACGGCAAGCGCATTGTCCGCCGTCCCCGGTCCGTCTGCCATTGCGCCGCTCCCTCGATTCAATTCACCGGCACGGCGACAAAGCGAACCTCGCCTTCGCCGTTGGAGACGAGCAACAACGCCGGCTTTTTCGCGTCCGCCTTCGCGCCCTCGACTGCCTTGGCGATGTCGCCCGGATGTTCGACCGCCTGATGATTGACCTCCTCGATCACATCGCCCGGCCGCAATCCCCTTTCGGCGGCGGCCGAGCCGGGCTCGACGGAAGTCACGATCACGCCCTTGACGCTGTCTTTGATCTTGAAGGTCTTGCGGGCCTCGTCGCTCAGCGCGGAAAACTCCATGCCCAGCGCCTTGGCGACAGCGTCCATCTTCGGCGCATCATCCTTTTCAGTGGCGAGCGCGACCGTTTTTTCTCCGTCCTCGAGGCGCCCCAGCGTCACCGTCTTGGTCACTTCCTTGCCGCCGCGAATGACCACGACCTCGACCTGCTTGCCGACCGCCATCGAAGCAACGAGGCGTGGAAGATCGCGCGATTCCTTGACCTCCTTGCCGTCGAACTTGACGATCACGTCGCCCGCCATCAGCCCCGCAGGTTTTGCTGGACCCTTCTCGTCCACGCCAGCGATCAGAGCCCCGCGCGCCGTTCCCAAATTCAAGCTATCGGCGATGGTGTCATCGACGGGCTGGATGCGCACGCCAAGCCAACCGCGCCGGGTCTCATGGAACTCCGAAAGTTGCGCAATCACCGGCACGACTGTTGCGGAGGGCGTGGCGAAGCCGATACCGATCGAGCCTCCCGAGGGCGAGAGGATCGCGGTGTTGATGCCAATCACCTCGCCTTGCAAATTGAACAGCGGGCCGCCCGAATTGCCCTTGTTGATCGAGGCGTCGGTTTGAAGGAAGTCGTCATACGGGCCGCTGTCGATGTTGCGGTTGCGGGCGGAAATAATGCCGGCCGTCACGGTTTCGCCAAGGCCGAATGGATTGCCGACCGCCATCACGCCGTCACCAACGCGCATCTTGTCGCTGTCGCCGAACTTGACCGTCTTGAGCGGCTTGTCGCTGTCCACCTTCAACACCGCAACGTCCACCTTCGGATCCTTGCCGATGACTTTGGCCTTGAGTTTGCGGCCATCGGTGAAGATGATGACGATATCGTTGGCGTCGCCGACCACGTGGTTGTTGGTGATGATGACGCCGCTCGGATCGATCACGAAGCCCGAACCTAAGGATTGCGCTCGGCGGGCGCGGGGCTGCGGGTTGATGCCGTGGTTCTTGAAGAAGTCCTCGAACATCTCGTCGAAGGGCGTGCCCTTCGGCAAATCGGGAGAGACATCCTTGTCTTCGATCGTCTGAGTGGCCGAAATGTTGACCACCGCGTCGGCGACCTGGTCGACGAGGTCGGCGAGATTGGTCGGCCGCGCCTGAGCGGCCGCCGGCCCAGCCGGCGCCAAGGTCAGCGGAGCGGCGAGGAATACCGAAAGGACCGCGAGCGCGCATGCCGATTTTGCCGTGCGGCGAGGCCCCGTCGAAATTTGCAACCCGTCATGCAGCATGGGGTTTCTCCTCAGATTCGTCGATTGGTCCAGCTAAAGGCAGCTGCTTGGGGCCGACCTGGTCTTCGATCACCACGACCAGGCTGATCGCCATTTCAGTCCACCTTCGCGGAAGGCGTGGAATTTGCAGACGGCGCCGGGGGTGTCGTCTCGGGGGCGGGGTTCGGCGTCGAGAAGTAGCGGAAGAACTCCGACTTCGGGCTCATGAGCGCGCGCGTCCGCCCGTTGGCGAAGCTATTCTCATAGGCTTGCATCGAGCGGTAGAAGGCGAAGAAATCCGGGTCGGCGCCATAGGCGTCAGCGAAGATCCGGTTGCGTTCGCCGTCGCCTTCGCCGCGGATCTGTTCGGACTGCTGCTGAGCCGTTGCGATGATGACCGTGACCTTACGGTCAGCTTCAGCCTTGATCTGCTGGCTCTGCTGCGACCCTTGCGCGCGATAGGAGGCGGCGCGCTGTTGGCGTTCGGTCTGCATGCGACGGAACACCGCCTCCGAGTTCTCCGCCGGCAGATCCGCGCGCTTGATGCGCACGTCGACGACATCAAGGCCGAACCGTTTGGCGCCCACGACCATCTGCTTCTTGATGTCGGCCATCAGAGCGTCGCGCTTGTCGCGCACGATATCGGTGATCGAGGCCCCCGATAAGCTTCGGCGAAGCGCGGAATTCAGCATGCCGCCGAGTTGCGCGTCGGCGCCGCGGGTGTCGGAAACCGATTGATAAAACAGCAACGGGTCAGCGATGCGGTAGCGCACGAAGGCGTCGACCTCCAGGCGCTGATTGTCGGCCACCAGCACTTCCTGGCGCTCGTTGTCGAGGGCGAGAATGCGCTTGTCGATATAGACCACGTTATCGACAAACGGCCACTTGAAATAGAGGCCCGGCGCGTCGATGAGGTCGCGCACCGGCTGGCCGAACCGCAAGATCAGCGCCTGTTCGGTCGGATTGACGATAAACGTCGCCATCGAGACGAGAATGATGGCGACGACCGCGATCGCGGCGAGGGCTACGCCATTAAGGGACCGGTTCATTTGGCGCCCGCGCCCGTCTTGGGCTGCAGCGGCTCAAGCGCGATATAGGGAACGGGCGGGCTGGCGGAGTTCGAGTTGACGATCGTCTTGTCCATAGGCCCGAGCACGCGCTCCATCGTCTCTAGATACATCCGCTCGCGAGTCACGGCCGGCGCCTTCTTGTACTGCGCGTAAATCTGGTTGTAGCGGGCGGTCTGGCCTTTGGCGTCTAGAATCGTCTGCTCGCGATAGGCCTTGGCCTCGGCCACGATGCGGGCGGCTCCGCCCTCCGCCTCCGGAACGACCTTGTTGGCGTAGGTGTCAGCCTCGTTGACGGCGCGTTGCTGGTCTTGTTGCGCGGCGGTTACGTCGCGATAGGCGGAAAGAACCTGGCTTGGGGCGTCGACGGACTGCAGCTGAACCTGCTTCACGAGCACGCCAGCCCGATATTCGTTAAGCAAATTCTGCATTCTCTTTTGCACGTCGGCTTCTACGGACGCCCTGTCGGTCGTGAGAATGCCGTCGATGGTCTTCAAACCGACGACCTCGCGCATGATGCTCTCGGCAACCGCCTTGACCGTCTCGCGTGGGTTGAGAACGTTGAACACGTAATCTTCGGGCTTGGCCGGGTCGATCTGCCAGTTCACTCTGAAGTGGACATCGACGATGTTCTTGTCCCCGGTGAGCATCTGGCTTTCTTCGGGAATGTCTTCGCCGCCGCCGAGGCTTCGATAGCCAACTTCGGTGATCTGCTGATCCCAGACCGGAACCTTGATAACCGAACCAATCGGCCAGGGCCAATTGGTATTCAGCCCGGCCTGCGTTTTACCGGTATAGCGGCCAAACACCAGATTGATGCCGACTTCGCTCGGTTGGACCGTATAGAACGTTCCCCAGGCCAACCAGAGCAGAAGCGCGGCGAGCAGAAGCAACAGCACTCCTGGGGCGCCCCACCCTTTGCCCCCTGCGCCTGATCCTCCGGGCATCAGCTTGCCGAGCGCCTCCTGGGCGCGGCGGATTATGTCCTCAAGGTCGCCCGGCGGCTGGGAGCCCCGCGGCCCTTGGCCCCACGGCCCGCGGCCCTGCGAGCGCCACGGGCCCCCGCCTTGATTGTTCCAAGACATCTAAACCTCTTGTCGGCCGCCGGCCGATACAACGGCGCTTATATAGGTACCTGCGTTAAACCAGCAACGATTCGTACGGCCACGCGGCCTCGACAGGCTCGCGCCTCAGTCGTGAGCCGCCGCTTCTCCGTCCTGGTCGACTGCCCGGCCCTCCCCCGTGCGAGGGGCAAGCGGGGTGATCCTAAGTGCGGCGATCCGATTGCGTTGCTTGCGCAGCACTTCAAAACGGAAGCCATGAAAGCTGAAGGTCTGACGCGGCTCGGGAATTGAGCGCGCCTCGTGAATCACGAGGCCAGCCACTGTCGCGGCTTCGTCGTCAGGCAAATTCCAGCCCACCGCGCGATTGAGCTCACGGATCGTGGTGGATCCATCGACGACGATCGAGCCGTCACGCTGTTTGCGCACGCCCTGCACCGCAACGTCGTGCTCATCGCGAATATCGCCGACGATCTCCTCGATTATGTCTTCAAGCGTGATCAGCCCCTGCACGACGCCGTATTCGTCGACGACGAGCGCGGAATGGGTCTTTCGGCGCAAGAACTCCTGGAGCTGGTCACGCAGCGTGGTCGACTCGGGGATGAACCACGGCTCCAATGTGAGATCAGCAATACTAAGCTTACCGGCGTCTCCGCCAGCCGCGACATACGCCCGGAGCAGGTCCTTGGCGTGCAGGACGCCGATAATATTGTCCGGCTCCCCGCGCCAAAGAGGCATGCGGGTATAGGGAGAAGCGATCACTTCGCGCACCAGCTCCTCTGGTGGCAGATCTGCGTCGATGAGGCGCATTTTGGTGCGGTGAACCATCACGTCCGAGACTGGGATCTCGGACAATTCCAGAAGGCCGCCGAACATGTCGCGCTCGTCACGCTCGACTTCGCCATCGCGATGCAGGATGTCGACCGCGCCCATGAGTTCTTCATGGCCAGAAACGCCGGGGTCGCCCTCGCCGAGCGAGACGCCGCACAGGCGCAGGACGCCCCGCACCAATATCTCGACCGCGCTCACGATCGGACCGAAGACGGTGACGAAGAACGACACCAGCGGAGCGATGAGCAGCGACACACGATCGGGATAGGCGATCGCGATCGTCTTCGGCATCACCTCACCGAAAACAACGATCAGCGCAGTCATGATTGCAGTCGCGGCCCATACCCCTCGCTCGCCAAAGACCCCAAGCAGGACGCTCGTCGCGATCGCTGACGACCCGATGGTGACGAGTTGGCCGCCAAGCAGCATCGCGCTGATGAGCCGACCGCGCGCCCCGATAAGACGCGTGACCAACTTCGCTCGTGGGTCGCCTGCGGTCTCGAGCGCATGCATGCGGGCGCGCGAGGCCGCCGTCAGGGCGGTCTCGGCACAGGCGAAGAACGCGGCGGCGGCGACGCTCAGGATGATGACGACAATGTCGAGGGTGTACGACATCAAGTGGTTCTAACACGGGCGGCGCATTCGAGCGTAATGCGCTTCGAAGAAGGGTTCAGTTCGAAGGAGCCAGTTCGCGCGCCAGGAAGGCTGAGACGCTCTCTTCCCCAACATCGCGGGCGACGAAACTCTCGCCGATGCCTCTGACGAGGATGAAAGTCAGTTTGCCCCGCTCGACCTTCTTGTCCTGGCGCATTGCAGCCAGCAGACTTCCCGAATCCGCCTTAAAATCAGGAATGTCGCCCATGCGGGTCGGAAGGCCGACGGCCTTCAAGTGCGCCTCGACGCGGGCGGCGTCCTGCCCGGAGCACAAACCCAGGTCACGGGAGAAACGAAACGCCAACGCCATGCCGATGGCGACGCCTTCGCCATGCACGAGCCGAGCTGGATCATAACCAGTCAGCTTCTCCAAGGCGTGGCCAAACGTGTGCCCAAGGTTGAGCAGCGCGCGCTCGCCTTGTTCCGTTTCGTCGGCAACGACGACGCGCGCCTTGGCCGCGCAGCTGACCGCGATCGCTTCGGCGCGGGCTGGTCCGCCGGCGAAGAGGTCGCGCCATTTCGATTCCAAAAACTCGAAAAAGCCGCGGTCGCCAATCAGTCCATATTTCGCGACCTCGGCGAAGCCGGCCCGGAAATCGCGCTCGCTAAGCGAATTGAGGCACGTGGTGTCGGCCAGCACGAGCGATGGCTGATGAAACGCGCCGACAAGGTTCTTTCCATGCCGCGAATTGATCCCCGTCTTGCCGCCCACACTCGAGTTGACCTGAGCCAGCAGCGTCGTTGGGATCTGCACCAGCCGCACGCCCCGGCGCAGTGTGGCGGCGCAGAATCCGGCAAGATCGCCAACCACCCCCCCGCCAAGCGCAATGACAATGTCTCTTCGCTCGATGCGCGCCTCGATCAGCGCATCGGCGACGCGGGCGAACTCTGAATAGGACTTCGAGCCCTCCCCCGGCGGGCAGACGATCGAGGTGGAGCGCAAACCCGCTTGATCCAGGCTTGCGGTGAGCCGATCGAGATAGAGCGGCGCAACCCGCGCGTCGGTGATCACGGCGCAATTGACGCCCGGGGCGATTCTGGCGATTTCGGCGCCCGCATCGTCGAGGATGCCCGGTCCGATCAGAATCGAATAGGCGCGCGCGCCAAGCGGGACCTCCACGCGGCGCCTCGCTTGAGACGACGCTCCAGCGTCATTGCCGGGCTCCGCATGGAGCCGCTGGAGGATGGCCTCGACAACGGAATCATGGGCGGCGTCAAGCGACTCGATGGTGAAATCGGCCAGCGCATAGATCGGCGACCGCTCTTCGAGCAGTTGACGCAGGGTCTCTTCGGGATTCGCCGTCTTCAACAGCGGCCGAGTGGATTTCTTCCGCACCCGCGCAAGCAGAATGTCAAAGCTGGGCTTCAACCAGATCGAGACGCCATGCCGTGCGATATTTTCGCGCGTGGTCGCGTTCATGAACGCGCCACCGCCTGTCGCCAGCACCATTGGTCCGCTGGTGAGCAAGCGAGCGATCACCTTGCGCTCGCCTTCGCGGAAATAAGCCTCGCCGAAACGCTCGAAGATCTCGGAAATCGTCAGTTGAGCGCCCGCTTCGATCTCCGCATCGGCGTCGACGAATGGCAGTCCGAGCTTTGCCGCGAGCCGTTTTCCGACCGAGGTTTTTCCGGCTCCCATCATGCCGACAAGCACAACCGAGCGCCCGGTAGGCGCCGTCGCGGCGTCGATAGATTGGCCTTGATTCATAAACTCTCAAACCTCGCCAGCACGCGGCTGGGCCTCATACAGGACGCTGGCGGCGAATGCGAGAGCGACGGCGCTTTGCATTCCGAGCGCCGAACGTCTTGCGCGGCGGCCCTGTTCTTGCAACCATACCGCCGCACGACAGCAGGTCCGTAGCGGTCGACAACCCCGGCGCCAAGGCCAAGGTGCGGTAGGAACTGAGAAAACCGCGTCCGAGGGACGCTCGGGTCAGGGAGATCGCATCGCGATGGTGAGCGCGCAACGCTTCGCCACGTAACGCAATGCTTTAGGGAGGCCGACATGAACGCACCCAATCACGAGAACCGCGTCGCCGGTCCCCGTCTTGTCGCGATCGTTGGGCCGTTTCAGAGCGGAAAGACCAGCCTTCTTGAAGGGATATTGGCGCGCGGCGGCGCCGTGGCGCGGCAAGGGTCTGTCCGCGAAGGCACCACGGTCGGAGATTCAAGCTCGGAGGCGCGCAGCCACGCGATGAGCGTCGAGCCCAACGTCGCCAGCATTGACTATTTCGGGGATCGGCTCACTTTCTTCGATGCCCCCGGTTCGATCGAATTCATCCATGACATGCGCTACGCCTTGCCCGTTTGCGACGCCGCCGTCGTCGTATGCGAGGCCGACCCACGCAAGATCCCAGCGCTTCAGGTTATCTTACGCGAACTGGAAGACCTGCGATTGCCGCGCATCCTCTTCCTCAACAAAATCGACCAGGCGAACGGGGGATTGCGCGAAACGCTTGAAATGCTCCAACCGGCCTCGCGCACCCCACTTCTCTTGCGCCAGATTCCGGTATGGGAGGACGGCGTCGCCACTGGATTTGTCGATCTCGCGCTCGAACGGGCCTTCGTCTATCGCGAGGCTGCGCCGTCCAGCGTCATCGAGATGCCAGAGGGCGTCCTCCCTGAGGAGAAGCAGGCGCGCTATCTCATGCTCGAGAAGCTTGCCGATTACGACGATTCGCTGATGGAGCAATTGATCAGCGACATCGACCCGCCGAAGGACCTCATCTTTGACGATCTGGCCCGCGAACTGCGCGATGGACAGGTCGTGCCGGTTCTCCTGGGTTCGGCGATCGGCGGCCACGGCGTCACGAGACTCCTCAAGGCGCTGAGGCACGAGTCGCCGGGCGTCGCCCATACGCGCAAGCGGCTTGGCATCGAGGATAAAGGGCCGGCTCTGGCGCAGGTAATGCGCACGATCCACACCGCGCACGGGGGCAAACTGTCGCTGGCGCGGGTGCTGCGCGGCGGCTTCGCCGACGGGGCCACCGTCGTCAACTCGCGTGGCGTCGAGGAGCGCATCGGCGGATTGGCGCGGCTCATGGGCGCCATGTCCTCGAAACTGACCCGGGCCGAAGAAGGCGACACCCTAGGTTTTGCGCGGCTGGAGGACCTCGCCACCGGCGACCGCATCTCTGAGGGACGAACCGCCCCATCGCCCGGCGCGACGGCTGGCGCTCCGCCCGCAACTCAGGGAGTCGCCATCCGCGTCAAGGACAGAAAGGACGAGGTCAGGCTTGCGAGCGCGCTGGCCAAACTTTGCGAAGAGGATCGCGCGCTGTCTTACGTGCATGACGCCGAGATGTCTGAATTGAAGCTGCTCGGTCAGGGCGAAATGCACTTGCGCGTAACCGCCGAGCGGCTCGCCGACCGTTTCGGCGTAACCATCCAATCGCACAAACCCTCAGTCGCCTATCGGGAATCAATTCGCGACCCGGTCACCGTGCGTGGACGGCACAAAAAGCAATCGGGCGGGCATGGACAATTCGGCGACGTCGTTGTCGAGGTCGGTCCACGCGGCCGCGGCGAGGGCTTCGGCTTCGCCGAGCGGGTGCATGGCGGATCGGTGCCGAGGCAGTATTTTTCTTCCGTTGAAGCTGGCGCTCGCGACGCAATGGCGCGCGGTCCGCTCGGATTTCCGGTAGTCGATGTCTCGGTGACCTTGGTCGACGGCTCCTATCATACAGTCGATTCCTCCGACATGGCGTTTCGAGCAGCCGCCAGGCTGGCTTTAGACGAGGCCCTGGTCAAAGCGCGCTCAATGCTGCTCGAGCCGATTCTCTCGGTGACCGTCTATGTGCCGACCGACGCGCTCGCGCGGGCAAGCGCGCTGGTCAGCGCCCGGCGCGGCCAGATTCTTGGCTTCGAAGCGAGGGAGGGCTGGGCGGGCTGGGAGGCGCTGCGGGCGCTGATCCCGGAGGCCGAGATCGGCGATCTCATTGTCGAGTTGCGCTCGGCGACGTCGGGCGTCGGCGCGTTCGAGACCAAATTCGATCATTTGGCTGAGCTTTCCGGGCGCGGGGCCGATCTGGTCGTCGCTGCGCGTCAGAAGGCGAGCGCATAATCTTTTGTCGAGCCCCAGGCGCGTTTCCCGGTATACAGATGGGGCCCTCTTCGCCTAAACGGGCGGCGCTCCTTTGGAAAGGACCCGATGACCGAAGCCACCAGGGAAGCGAACCGTTTGGCGACGGTGTTCGGCGGGTCGGGATTCCTCGGACGCTATATCGTCAGGGCGCTGGTCCACGAAGGATGGCGCGTCCGTGTGGCCGTCAGGCGACCCGATCTTGCCGCTTTCCTGCAGCCGATCGGTGGCGTGGGACAAATCCAGCCGGTGCAGGCCAATCTTCGCTTCCCGGAGTCGGTCGCCGCGGCGACCGAGGGCGCAACTGCAGTCGTCAACGCGACGGGCGTGACAGCTGAGAGCGGAGCGCAAACCTTCAACGCCGTACACGTGGAAGGCGCCCTTGCGATGGGCCAAGCGGCGGTAGCCGCGCGCGTTTCAACCTATGTGCATATCTCGGGTATCGGCGCTGACCCCGACTCCACTTCGCCTTATATCGCGAGCAAGGGGCTCGGAGAGAAGGCGACGCGCGAGGCGTTCCCAAACGCAATCATCCTGCGTCCGTCAGTCGTGTTTGGACCCGAGGATGGTTTCTTCAACCGCTTTGGCGCCCTTGCTTGCTATTTCCCGGCATTGCCCTTGCTGGGTGGAGGCGAGAGCCGTTTGCAGCCAGTTTATGTCGGCGACGTCGCGCGGGCGGTCGCTGCGGCGCTCTCCGGTTTGGCGAAGCCTGGCACAATATACGAACTCGGCGGTCCACAAACGATGACGCTCCGCGAAGCGGCCGAACTCACCTTGAGCACAATTGATCGCCGCCGTCTGCTGATCGGCCTTCCCCTCGCTCCGTCGCGCTGGCTCGCGTCCGTGACACAGTTCGGGTCGAAAGCGACATTCGGGCTTTTCCCCAAATTGTTGACCACGACCCGCGATCAAGTCGATTTGCTTGCGTCCGACAACGTCGTATCGGGGGAGGCGGAAGCCGAGAGACGCGTGCTGAGTTCCCTTGGGATCGTGCCGCAAGCCGCCGACGCGATCATCCCGTCCTATCTCACGCGGTTTCGGCGGACCGGCCAGTACGAGGCTCTCCGTTCGGACTGACCGTCTTGGGCTCACTTCGTTGTGGCCGACGCGAGCCCGAGCGACACGGCGTTGTAACGAAAACGCGGTTTGCTATTGATGCGGGCCCCCGTTTCGGGGCATTAAGGCCGGGCGAACGTCGGGCATTTCGAGTTGGGGACATTCGGTGATCAAGTCTGAACTCGTCCAGCGCATGGCGGCCCGTAATCCGCATCTTTATCAACGCGACATCGAGAACATCATCGACGCGATTCTCGGCGAGATCACAAATGCGCTCGCGCGCGGCGAGCGGGTCGAGTTGCGCGGCTTCGGCGCGTTCTCGACCAAACAACGCCAGGCCCGCACGGGCCGCAATCCGCGCACCGGCGACAAGGTTCCGGTGACCGAGAAACTGGCGCCGTTCTTCAAGACCGGTAAAGAAATGCGCGAGCGTCTCAATCGCTCGGCCGACTCGGTTTAGAATTTTTGCAGCCCTTGCTCTCGCGAGAGCACGACAGGTCGAGGAGATGAGGCTTGTATGGTTCGCTTCTTTAAAGTCGCCATCCTCGCTCTGTGCGCCATCGTCCTCCTCGGTTTTGCCTTCGCCAATCGCGATTTTGTCACTGTTTCGTTCGATCCATTTGCTTCCAGCGACAATGCGGCGTTTTCGATTCCCGCGCCGCTCTTTGTCGTCGTGATTGTCGCAGCCATGCTTGGGGTCGTCGCCGGCGCGTCGGCGACCTGGTTATCGCAAGGGCGCCACCGGAGAGCCTCACGCCAAAGCCGGATGGAGGCGGACAAATTGCGCGCGCAAGCTCAGGCGCTTAAGGCTGCTCATGCCGCCCTGCCGAGCGACAGGTAACCGCAGGCCGTCGGCGCTCGAGGCAATCGCCACGGGCGCGCCCGTGGCGCATTTGGTGAGGGCGCTGCGCTCGAGCTACCAGGGGGAGGCGCAGCACAAGATCGGCGCTCGCTCGACACGATTCACCCAGTCCCCGGATTCATCGCCCGCCGCTGCCGCCACGCGGGCTGGGCCCCCGGGACTGAAAGCGGGGTCGCCTCATATATGCCGCGAGCAATCGATCGAGCGACGCACTCAGCGCACAACATGCCGATCTCAGTCAGATCTCGAAGGTCGGGAACGGCGCTCGCCCGCGCCGTCGCCGCCGCAAAGACAACATCGTTGTCCATCGGCGCGTGGGCGGGACGTAGCGCAAGCGCGCAGCCGTCTTGAGCCATGATGGCGACGCGCTTGAGCTGCGTTGTCGTTAGCGCGGCGTCGGTGGCGACAACCATAAGGTCGGTGCTGGACGGGGTGTCGGACTTGAGGCGCAGGGTTAAGTGGTCGTCGATATCCATCGGGCCAAAGCCAAGACCGCCGAACTCGGTGTCTCGTTCATAAGGCGCAGCCCAAAAATGTGGGCTTTCGCCCCGCGTGGCTCGACCCACGGAATTAACGACCACAAGAGCGCCGACGCGAAAGCCGCTCGAGGTCACCGCGCTGGCGGAGCCCAGGCCACCTTTCAGGTTGTAGGTCGTCGCGCCAAATCCAGCGCCTGCGGTGCCAAGCGCGAAGTCGGCGGCGGCGGTCGACGCAGCCTTGAAGCCCATGTCCCAGTAAGGAGGCTTACGGCCCCAAGATTTATCGCCGCCGTTGAGAAGGTCGAACAGGCTCGCGCCCGGCACAATCGGGACGCGCGCGCCGCGGTGCTCGAAGCCGCGGCCGATCTCGGCCAGGTAGGTCATCACGCCGCCTGCCGCATCGAGGCCGAAAGCCGATCCCCCCGACAGAGCGAAGCCGTCGACGCGCTCGATGGTCATTTCCGGCTCGAGCAAAGCCGTGTCGCGCAATGCGGGCGCGCCGCCGTTCATCGCGATCGATGCGACCGCGGGTTCCTCGAACAGGACCACGGTGACGCCTGAAGCGAGCCACGTGTCGTCGGACGATCCGACGAGCACGCCTTCAACGTCGGTGATCAGATTGCGGGCCATCGACAATGCTTCACCGGTTGGGTCGCGCTTATGGACGATGGTGAGATCTGGGGTCGACTCGTATCAGGGCTGAAAATCGGACGGAAGACACGCGCCCCCTGCGTCGGGTATGAATAGAGGCTGACCTTGGGCTGGGATCAAGAATAGGCTCGGACAAGGTTGATTCGCGACTCTGGGGCGTTCAGAGCGAGGGGCGTCGACTGAAGTGTGGGACGAACTGGACGAACCGCTCGGTTTTGTTTCGGGCGCCGCACCGGCGCTGGCCGTGGCGCGTAAGCGCCCTACGCGAGGGCCGGCGGTAGTCGCCGCGATCCTCGCGATCGCAATTGGCCTCGTTATGCTTCCGCAACGAGATCTCCCCGTGAGAGGCGAGCCGTTCGCCGTGGCGAAAGTCGAACTCTTGCCCGCGCCGCGAAAACTCGACGCCCCGGACACAACGGCAACCGTGAGCCAAACCCCTCCGACGCCACCGGCCTCGGCGGCGCAAGTGGAAATGACGAGTGCGGTCAAAATCACACGTGGGGCCGGGGGCCCGCCGAAACCGCTTTTCATCGATGTGGCGCAGGCGTTGGGCGTCAAGCTCGCACCCACCCCCGACACCCGCCTTCACGAAAAGTCGAAATATGGGTTTTCACCCTCCGCTCAATCGGACGGGTCTCTCAGTCCATGAGCGGGCGCCTCTATCGCCCATGTGTCGGAGTGGCGCTGGTCAACCGCACTGGCGACGCGCTCATCGGCCATCGCAAGCGCAAACGCGGCTCCGAAGTCCTGGACCCGCACTCGTGGCAGATGCCGCAGGGGGGAATCGACGCGGGGGAGCAGCCGCTTGAAGCCGCAAAGCGCGAGCTTTGGGAGGAGACTAACGTCAGTTCGACCGAAGTGATCGCGGAACTGCCGGAGTGGCTCAAGTACGATTTGCCGGAAGACGCGCGCGGACGATGGAGCGGCCGGTATCGCGGGCAGACCCAGAAGTGGTTTCTGTTCCGGTTTGTCGGCTCGGATAAGGAGATCGACGTCCACCACCCGGCCGGCGGCGCCCACGATGCTGAGTTTGACGATTGGCGCTGGGAGCGTTTGGAGCGTCTGCCAGAGCTCGTGGTGCCATTCAAGCGCGAAGTCTACGAGGCAGTCGCCGCCGCTTTCGCGCCGCTTGCGCGTCCCGAAGGATCGTGAACCAGGGTTCTATCCTTACTTGCCTGCTCTAACCGAGGCGACCGCCGCAGCCATAGCCTCGTCCATCTTCTTGCGCAGACGGTGATCCGAAAGATCGACGTCACCGCTCGCGAGGTCTGCCTTGAGCGCGGCTTCGACGTCCGCGTCGCTTTTGCCGATCTGCGCGCCGACGAAGTCGCTGGCGTATGTCTCGGCGTCAGCGCCAGACAGCCCCTTGGTCTCGGCGACCCAGAGCGCCACCATCTTGTTACGGCGCGCGACGGCCTTGAAGCGCAGGTCCTCGTCGTGGGCGAACTGCTTTTCGAACGTGTTTTCGCGATCTTGAAACGCGTCGGACATGGACCCCTCCGTCCCTTTGGCGACATCGCTCGTCAGCCGACTTAAGGACCGACGACGTGATCCCGCATCTCCTAACCCGAATGTCGGGGCCGGGTTATGACGACTTCCGCCCCGCCGCGCAATGCGCAGGTGTACGCGACACTTTTCATGGCGCTCGAACTGGCAGCCCGTCTCGCGCGGCCGCGATCAGCGCATGCGCGGCCGTGTCCTCATAGGGCGTCGCTGCTCCATGGCCCCAGATCGGCCCCGGCCAAGCCGGATCCCCGACAACCCGCGCCACAATATGCAGGTGAAGCTGACGAACGACGTTGCCAAGGGCGGCGACATTGATCTTGTCCACCCTTGCATGAGTTTTCAGGAATCGCGCGGCCCGCCCCGCCTCGTCCATCAATCGCGTCTGGTCCGCCAGCTCAAGATCGATCAGTTCGACCAAGCCTTCCCGCCGGGGCACGAGAATGAGCCATGGCCAGCGGGCGTCGTTCATCAACAGCACGCGGCTGAGACTCAAGTCGCCGATGACGAACGTATCACTCGCGAGCCGGTCATCAAGAGGGAACGTCACGGCGTCCACGCGCGCCCATAGACCCCGCGCGGCAGACCAAGCTTGGCGGCGATTGTTTCGCCGACATCGGCCAGGCTCGCACGCGCTCCGATCGGACCGGGGGCAACGCCGGCGCCAAAGGCAAGGATCGGAACGTGCTCGCGCGTGTGATCGAAGCCGCGGAAGGTCGGATCGTTGCCATGGTCGGCCGTGACAACGCAAAAGTCGCTGGGGCGCATCGCCGTTTCGATGACCCCGAGTCGCCGATCGAACGCTTCGAGACAGGCCGCATAGCCAGGGACGTCGCGGCGGTGGCCCCATTCGGTATCGAAATCGACCAGATTGACAAAGATCAGGCTGCCCTCAGGCGCCGTCCCGAGCCCATCGATGAGAAGGTCGACATTGCCGTCGTTGCTTTTGCCCTTGCGCTCGTCCCCGGTGTCGCGATGGGCGAATATGTCGCCAACCTTGCCAATCGAGACGATTGCGCGGCCAGCGCGCGCGGCCCGCTGCAGAATATTGCCTTCCGGCGGAGGCATGGCGAAATCCTTGCGATTGCCGGTGCGCGCAAAGTCCTTGGCGCTCGCGCCGAGGAAAGGACGCGCGATCACGCGCCCGATGTTCATAGGATCGCACAACCGGCGCGCGATCCGGCAAAGATCATAAAGGCGTTCGAGTCCGAAAGCTTGCTCATGCACGGCGATCTGCAGCACCGAGTCGGCGGACGTGTAACAGATGGGTTTCAACGTTCGCAGGTGCTCGTCGCCATAGTCCTCGATCACGGCCGTGCCCGAAGCGTGGCAATTGGCGAGGATTCCGGCGAGCTTTCCTTCGGCGATCATCGCCTCGGTCAGCGCTGCCGGAAAGGCGGGAACCCTCTCGGCGAAATAGCCCCAATCGAAGTCGACCGGCGTGCCGGCGAGTTCCCAATGGCCCGATGGCGTGTCCTTGCCGCGCGAAGTCTCGATTCCATAACCCCATTGGCCGCGCGACTCGGGAAGTACAAAGCCAGGCGGCGCACGGCCGCTCGAAGCCTTCATGGCGTGGCCTAGACCCAGCGCCTCGAGGCGCGGCAGTTTCAGCGGTCCGCGCCTTAATCCCTCGCGGTCGCCGCGACCGTCAGCACAGGCTTCGGCGATGTGGCCGAGCGTATCCGCACCCTCGTCGCCATAGGCTCTCGCGTCGGCCGCGCCGCCGCAGCCGACCGAATCGAGAACGATGAGAATGGCGCGGGTCATCGCCCCCCTCTCCTACGGGAGAGGGATCGGGGGTGAGGGTTCGCCCTCATCCGGCCCTTCGGGCCACCTTCTCCCGGAGGGAGAAGAGGTGGACGCGGGCGTTCACGGGAGCGGCTCACTGGCTGACGACGGCGTCGAGCGTCGCCTCATTGGCGAAGGCGGCGGCGAACAGAGCGCGCGTGTAGTCATTTTGCGGCGCGCTGAAGACCGTCCGCGCTTCCCCGCTTTCCACCACCTTGCCGCGCCGCATCACAACGATCTCGCTTGCGAGCGCCCGCACGACTCTCAGGTCGTGCGAAATGAACAGATAGGCGAGGTTTCTACGCCGCTGCAGCTCGCGCAACAGATCGACAATCTGCGCCTGGATCGACATGTCCAAGGCCGACGTTGGCTCGTCGAGGACCACGAAGCGCGGATCGAGCGCCATCGCGCGCGCAATGGCGATGCGCTGGCGCTGGCCGCCGGAGAACTCATGCGGGTAGCGATCAAGCGTCGAAGGATCGAGTCCAGTGTCGGCAAGGGCGCGCTCAACGACGCGGCGCCGCTCGGCGGCGCTCAACTTCGTGCCCTGCGCAATCAGCCCTTCTTCGACGATCTCGGCCACTGACATGCGTGGGCTAAGGGACCCGTAGGGATCCTGGAAAACAATCTGCATCTCGCGACGCAGCGGCCGCATGGCCTTTGACGTGAGGCCATCGATGGCGCGTCCGCAATAGACGATCGGCCCCTCCGAACGAATGAGCCTCAAGATCGCGAGGCCAAGCGTGGTTTTCCCTGAGCCAGATTCGCCGACGACCCCGACGGTCTGCCCCTCGCGGATGGCGAGCGACACCCCATCGACCGCCTTCACGTGAGCGACGGTGCGGCGCAAGAATCCTTTCTTGATCGGGAACCAGACGCGCAAATTGTCGGTGCTCGCGACCACTGGCGCCGCGTGATCGGCGGCCGGCGGATCGCCCTTGGGCTCGGCGGCGAGAAGCGCGCGCGTATAGGGATGGCGAGGATCGGCGAATACGCTCGCGGTTTCCCCAGCCTCGACGATCTTGCCCTGACGCATGACAATCACGTCGTCGGCGATGCGCCGGACGACGTTGAGATCATGGGTGATGAACAGCATCGCCATGCCGAGCTTCGTCTGCAGGTCTTTCAGGAGTTTTAGGATCTGCGCCTGCACGGTGACGTCGAGCGCGGTCGTTGGCTCATCAGCGATCAGAAGGTCGGGACGATTGGCGAGCGCCATTGCGATCATCACCCGCTGGCGCTGTCCGCCCGAAAGCTGATGCGGATAGGCACCAAGCCGCTGCGCCGGATCGGCGATGCCGACTTCGGTCAGAAGTTCGACGACGCGTTTTGACGAGACGGCTGAACGCCCGTGGTGAAGCGCGATGATCTCGCCGATTTGCCGCTCGATCGTATGGAGCGGATTGAGCGACGTCATCGGCTCCTGAAACACCATAGTGACGGCGTGGCCACGCATCGCGCGCAATTCGTCGACGGACATTTTGAGCACGTCGCGGCCACGAAAGAAGATCTCGCCGGTCGGATAGCTGGCCGAGGGTTGTGGCAACAGACGCACAATGGCCTGGGCGGTGACGGTCTTGCCCGAACCCGACTCGCCGACGAGCGCGAGCGTGCGGCCCTTCTCAAGTCGAAAGGAAACGCGATCGACAACCGTGCGGCGCTCGCCGCTTTGCGCGAAGGCGATCGAAAGCTCGCGCACGTCGAGGAGCGGCTGGGCGTCGCTCACAAGAAGGTCTTTCTCGGATCGAAAGCGTCGCGCACGGCTTCACCGATGAAAATGAGGAGCGACAGCATTAGCGCCGTCACAGCGAAAGCAGAGAGTCCGATCCAGGGCGCCGACAGATTCGACTTGCCCTGGAGCAGGAGTTCGCCAAGCGAGGGCGAACCCGGAGGCATGCCCAACCCTAAGAAGTCGAGCGAGGTCAGCGTGCTGATGGAGGAATTGACGATGAAGGGGAGGAAGGTGAGCGTCGCCACCATCGCGTTCGGCAGCACGTGCTTGACAATGATCTTGGCGCTCGAGAGGCCGAGCGCACGGGCCGCGTTGACATATTCGAAGTTGCGCGCGCGCAAGAACTCGGCCCTGACCAGGTGAACGAGGCTCACCCAGGAGAACAGCAACAGGATAATCAATAGGACAGAGAAGCTGGGCGCAAGAATCGCCGACAGGATGATGAGAATGTAAAGGTGCGGCAGCGACGACCAGATCTCGATCACCCGCTGCATGGTGAGATCGAGCCAACCGCCGAAATACCCCTGCACCGCGCCAGCGAAGACGCCGATCACCGACGAGACGCCAGCCAGCGTCAGCCCAAACAAAATCGATATGCGAAAGCCGTAGATGAGCCGGGCGACAATGTCGTGCCCATCCTGGTCGGAGCCAAGCCAGAGCGGTTCAAGCCTGCTGCAGGGACGCGAGACAGTCGCGGCGTCAGTAACCTTCTGCTTCTCTAGCGCAGCGCGACATTGGGCGTTGGTCAGCATCCAGGTCGGCGGCGTCGGGAGTGGCGTCGGCGGGTTGAGTATCGTGGTCGAATTGGCGAAATGGATCGGCGGCCAGATCATCCACCCATGCGCCTTGATCTCGTCGGCGATAAAGGGGTCGCGAAAATCTGCGCGCGCCTGAAACCCTCCGAATTTATCTTCTGGATAGTCGACGAGCACGGGATAGAGGATCTCGCCTTTGTAGGACGCGATCAGAGGACGATCGTTGGCGATGAATTCCGCGAACAATGAAGCGACAAACAGGACCAGAAAGATCCAGAACGACCAAGCGCCACGCCTGTGGCGGCGGAAATTGTCGAGGCGGCGCCGGTTCATTGGCGAGAGCCAGGGACGGCGCTCCAGGCTCGCGCGGGCTTTCGCCTGTCGCCAGGAATCCGTGTCTTCGTTAAGCGGACGAATGTCGGGCGCCGCTTCTACCGCTTGCGGCGCCGCGTCGGAAGGAAGAGCCAAGCGGTCCGTATCGACCAAACTCACACCTCTCGCGTTTCGAAATCGATGCGAGGATCGATCCAGGTGTAGGTGAGGTCGGAGATCAGGTTCACCACGAGGCCGATGAGCGCGAAAATATAGAGGTTGGCAAGCACGACCGGATAGTCGCGCTGAATCAGCGAATCGTAGGAGAGATAGCCGAGGCCGTCGAGCGAGAACACCTGCTCGATCAAGAGCGAGCCGGTGAAGAAGGCGCCGATAAAAGCGCCTGGGAAGCCTGCTATGACGATCAGCATCGCATTGCGGAACACATGGCCATAGAGCACGCGACGCTCGGTCAGGCCCTTCATGCGCGCGGTCTGCACGTAGGCTTTCTTGATTTCGTCGAGGAAGGAATTCTTCGTGAGCAACGTCGAGGTCGCGAACGAGCCCAGGACGAGCGCCGTCACCGGCAGGGTAATGTGCCAGAGGTAGTCGAGAATCTTGTGCGGCCAACTGAGGTCGGCGAAATTGTCGGAGGTCAGGCCGCGCAGCGGGAAGATCTGCCAGAACGAGCCGCCGCAAAACAGTACAACGAGCAAAACCGCGAACAGAAAGCTCGGGATCGCGTAGCCGAAGATCACAAGCGCGGACGTGACCGTGTCGAAGCGGGAGCCGTCCTTGACCGCCTTCCGCACGCCGAGCGGGATCGAAATCGCATAGGAGATGACGGTCATCCACAGCCCAAGCGAGATCGAGACCGGCAGTTTTTCCTTGATCAACTGCAATACCGGCACGTCGCGATAATAGCTCTTGCCAAAATTGAAGGTCGAATAGTCGCGCACCAGAATCCAGAACCGTTCGAGCGGCGGCTTGTCGAAGCCGTATTGCTTTTCCAGCTCCTTGATGAATTTGGGATCGAGGCCCTGCGAGCCGCGATAGCGGGAAGCGATGTCGCCCCCGGCCTGGGCTCCCCCTGAGCCGATTTGGCCGCCGCCTCCGCCGAATTGCGCGGTCGAACTCTGGTCCGCGCCCTGCAATTGCGAGATCGCGCGCTCGACCGGGCCGCCCGGCACGAATTGCACGATCGCGAACGAAACCGCCATGATTCCGAGGATCGTCGGGATCATCAGCAAAAGTCGGCGGAGGATGTAGGCGAGCATGCCTCAGCCGGCCAGCGGGCGAAGCCGCGAGCGCCTATCAGAGTCCAATGGTTTTGGCCTTTGCTTCGTCCCACCACCAGGTGCCTGGCGCGCCGGTGCTGAGTCTCGGCTGATGCTCGGGGCGTGAAAACGCGTCCCAATGCGCGACCCAGGACGTATCGCGATACCACATCGGAACCCAATAATGGCCGGCGCGCAGAACGCGGTCGAGGGCGCGGCAGGCGGAATTGAGGTCCGCCCGCGTCTTGGCCAATGCGATCGCTTCAACCAGCGCATCCACCACCGGATCAGAGACGCCGGCCATATTGCGCGAGGCGTTCTGCTTCGCCGACTCGGATGTGTAGACGTTGCGGAGGTCGACCCCGGGCGTGAGCGTCCCACCGGACGCCGTGGTCACGACGTCGAAATCGAAGGCGTCGGTGCGGCTCTTGTATTGCGCGGGATCTACGATCCGGTAGCTCGCCTGAATGCCCAGCTTGCCGACGTTCTGGATGAACGGCAGCGTGTGCGGCTGAAGCGCGCTGTTGCTGTCGAGGAACTCGATCGTCAGCGGTTTGCCGTTTGGCAACGTCAATATCTCTCCCGCGCGTTTGCATCCAGCCGATAGCAGCAGGTCGTAGGCCTGCTTGAGCAGCTTTCGGTCGGACCCTGAGCCATCGCTCTCTGGCGGCACGTATGGCTCGCCGTAGACCTGCGGCGACAGCTCGTTGCGGTACGCTCCGAGCAGCGTCATTTCCTCGGCGCCGGCTACTCCCTTCGCCTCCATGTCGGTGTTGGGGAAGTAGGAGACAATCCGCTTGTATGCGGAATACATGATGTTCTTGTTGGTCCAGTTGAAATCGAAGCAGAGGCCGATCGCTTCACGTATACGCGGATCCTTGAACTGGTCACGCCGGGTGTTGAGGTACCAGCCCTGAATGCGGGACGGCGCGCCATCGTGCAGCGTCTCCTTTTTCACCCGGCCGTCCTTGGCGGCGGGGAAGTCGTAGGACGTCGCCCAGAAGCGCGAGGTGTACTCCTCGTGATAATTGATCGCTCCCGCCTTGAACGCCTCGAAGGCCACTTGCCGCTCGCGATAATATTCGAAGCGCAGGCGATCGAAGTTGTTCTGCCCGAGATTCACCGGCAATTTGGCGCCCCAATAATTTGAATCGCGCGCATATTCGATGAACCGGCCCTGCTCGAAGGTCTTGACCTTATAGGCGCCTGAACCGAGCGGCGGATCGAGGGTCGCCGCGGTGAAATCGCGACCCTTCCACCATTCCGCCGAAAACACCGGCATGCCGACAACGATGAGGTGCGCGTCGCGGCTTCGGCCCTGAACGAAGCGCACATGCACGATGTCATCGCTTTCCGCTTCGGCCTTCTCCACCTCCTTCAGGAGCTGGGCGTAGATCGGATGGCCCTTCTCCTTCAGCACGTTGAGCGAAAAGGCGACATCGGCCGCCGTCACCTTCAAGCCGTCCAGGAAGCGCGCCTCGGGACGAAGCTGGAAGCGATAATCCAGCTTGTCGACCGAGACCCGCACGGATTTAGCGAGGAGGCCGTAGACGGAATCCGGCTCGTCGCCGTTGGCGGTCATCAGCGTGTCGAAGGTAGCCGACATGCCAGCCGCGCCGTTGCCCTTCCAGCTGTAGATGTTGAACGTGTCGAAGGTGTCGAAGTTCTGGTTGCCGCTCGTTCCGGTGATCTGCAGCGACAGCAGGCCGCCGGTCGGCGCGTCCGGGTTGACGTAGGTGAAATGCGGGAAGTCCGGGGGCAAGGCGAGGTCGCCGAATGACGACAGGCCGTGCGTCTCAAACGAATTGTCGGCGAATGCGGCGAACGGGCGGCAGACGAGCGTCGCCAGCGCGCCGCCCGCGCCGGCCTTCAGCGCCGCCCGGCGGGTCAAGCTCATGGTCATCGAATCGTCCGCCTCATGGCTCGTTCCGCGCGGTGTACCGCGCCTGAGCGGTCTTCGCCAGCGAGCGCGGCAAAAACGAGGCGCAGGCCTGAAAGCCGGGTTAAACTTCGTCCATGAAGCTCGCGGCCGTTGGAGAAACCTGCCGCCCTTGCCTTTCGCCCTCGTGGCGGTCTTATACATGCGCGCATGGAGATTCGCGATCCAATCGCCATGGACGCCGAAGCGGAGCCTCAACTTGCCCTTCGCGCGTTGACGAACGCCGACGCAGGCGAGGCCGCCGAAGTCATCCGGACGGCCTTCGCCGCACAGAACCGGCGAACCAACCCTCCATCGTCGGCCCTTCTCGAAAGCGGACCGTCGATCGCGGCCAAAATCATGGGCGGCGGCGGATTCGGCGTCTTCGAGGGCGGCACGCTTATCGCAGCTGTGCTGTGGAGCCTGAACGACGATGCGCTCCATGTCGCGCGAGTATCGGTTGCGCCTCGGGCGCGCGGCCGCGGGATGGTCCGCTCGCTGATCACGGCCTGCGAAACGGAGGCGAGGCGCCGCGGCGCCAGGAGAATGACGCTCAAGACGCGGCTGCAACTGCCCGAAAACGAGCGGCTGTTCGAGCGCTGCGGCTTTGCCCGGCGCGAGGTCGAGGCGCATCCGGGGTCCGAGACGCCGACGACGGCGGTGATGGAGAAGGTCCTCGCGTGATGGACGTCATGGCTCCTGTCAGTGCGTCGGGGCGCCTGAGGATCGACCTCGCCGCGCTGGCCGGTAACTGGAAGGCGCTTGCGCGCCGGGCCGCGCCGGGGCGCTGCGCCGCCGTCATCAAGGCCAACGCTTACGGGATCGGCGTCTCGGAAGCCGCGCCGGCGCTATGGGCCGCGGGCGCGCGCGTCTTCTTTGTCGCCCATTTCAGCGAGGGGATCGCGGCGCGGCGGGCGCTGCCGCCTGAGGCGCGGGTCTATGTGCTCAACGGCCTCGAGAGCGGCGCCGACGCGGGGGACTATGTCGAGCACCGGCTCGCGCCTGCGATCGGCGGCGAAGCGGAGCTTGAGCGTTGGTCCGGCTTCGCCGCGCGCCACGATCGGATCAGCCCCTGCGCGATCCATCTCGACACCGGCATGAACCGGCTCGGCTTCGCGTCTCTCGCCGGGTTGCAGGCGGCGATGGCGACGCATGGCGACCTAAGCGGGGCCGACTTGCTGATGAGCCATCTCGTCTCGTCCGAGATCCCGGGCGATCCCCTCAATCAGGCGCAGATCGAGCGTTTCGAGGCCGCCCGCGCGGCGTTTCCCAGCCTTCCCGCTTCGCTCGCCAACTCTTCGGGCCTATTCCTCGATCCGGCCCCCATCTACGACCTGGGCCGTCCGGGCTATGCGCTCTACGGCGGCAATCCGACGCCGGGGCGCGCGAACCCGATGCGACCCGTCGTGACCCTGACCGCGGCCATCCAGCAGATACGCACAATCGAAGCGGGCATGAGCTGCGGCTACAACGCCCAATGGACCGCCAGGCGTCCGACCCGGCTTGCGACCCTGCTCATCGGCTATGCCGACGGCCTGCCGCGCGGCGCCGGCGCGACGGATGCGAAGCCGGGGGCCGAAGTCGCGGTCGCTGGGCGTCGCTGCCGGCTGGTCGGGCGCGTATCGATGGACCTCACGATCGTCGACGTCACCGACCTGCCCGAGGGCGCCGTTCGCCCGGGCGACCCGGTCGAGTTCTTCGGTCCGAGCATCGACCTCGACGACTTCGCGACCCGCAGCGGCACGATCGGCTATGCCCTATTGACCAGCCTCGGCCCGCGCTATCAGCGCGACTACGTCCGCTAGCGGGCGTCCTTCGGTGGCAGGCGCGAGGGCGCCAACGCGGCTTTTGGGGGCCAAACGGTCCGAAATAAAAGTCAATAAACGCGCTTAAACGCTAGTAAACGCTAGTAAATTTGCTTGCATTTACTAGCGTTTATTTTTTCGAAACGAGCCTTTTCAAGGGGTTACAGCCGATTCAACTAAAAAAATTCTCCCTCTAGAACCGTGCCTAAAATGCCAGAAACGCGCTCCTGTCCACCGCAGCGCGGCGCGGGAGGGAAGGTTCAATCTCAGCCACGGGCAAAGTTATAGCACATAATTCTATATTTCGTAAATCAATTGTCGTAGCATCTGCTTTTCAGGTTCGGAGCTAGGCAGCGCTTCCGAGCCCTCCATCATGGCCGGGCTTGACCATCCACGCCTCGCCGTCGCGATGACGAGCCTGAAATAGCGCCGCCGGCGGCAAATGCTTGCAGGGAAAGCTCTTTCGTTGCGACTCCCTTCCGCAGATGGTCCTCGCGCTAAACACGTGGATGGCCAAGCCCGGCCATGACACTTTAGAGCCGCGGCAGGTCTGTCTCGCCCGACCAACAGCCTAGAGCCACAAGAACCAACCGCAGGCCGCGGTCGGGTTCGCGCAGAAGGCGACCGGCTGAACGGTCTTTTCACAGTGCTCCCGATCGACGAGCCTAAGAGCCTGACCCAAAAGCTTCTGGTGCGGGCGAACGGACCGTGATTTACCGTCTCCGAGATGGCTCGGAGGCTTTGATTCGGGATGTGGACGCAAGCGCATAGGGCGACCTACAGACAGTCGGGGACGGCCCTTCCCAGCGATTTGACTGACGCACAGTGGCAGTGTTTGGAGCCGCTGATTCCGGCGGCGAAGTCGGGCGGGCGGCCGCGCAAGACCGATATGCGCGCGGCGATGAATGCGATCTTCTATCTTCTGCGCACGGGCTGCCCGTGGCGGTATCTGCCGCGCGGCGCCTTTCCTGCGCGCTCGACGGTCTACAACATCTTCCGCCAGTTCCAGCGCGACGGCGCATGGGAGGGTATCTGGGAAGAGCTTCATATGGCGCTGCGCGAAACGCTCGGCCGCGAGGCCAGCCCGAGCGCCGCGATCATCGACAGCCAGTCGCTGAAAGCGGCGGAAAAAGGGGAGCCGCGAGCCGGAGTGAGAAAGACGCAGTGGGCTACGACGCCGGCAAGAAGGTGAAGGGGCGCAAAATCCACGCCCTCGTCGACGTCGAAGGCCTGCCGCTGCACGTGATCGTCCACTCCGCGGGCATACAAGACCGCGATGGCGCAACTCTCGTTCTCGACAAGATCCGCAAGCGCTTTCCATGGCTGGAGCTTGTCTGGGCCGACGCCGGCTACAACGCCCGTCAAGTCGAAGACGCCGTCGCAAGATCGCCGGGGCTCCGGCTCGAAATCGTCAAACGCACGGACGACATCAAAGGCTTCGTCGTGTCGCCCCGTCGATGGGTGGTCGAGCGAACCTTCTCATGGTTCGGGCGCAACCGCCGCCTCGCCAAGGACTATGAGAACCTCGCCGATACCCTCGCCGCCTTCGTAACCCTCGCCGCAATCCAATTCACGATCAGACGCCTCGCCCGCATGTAGGCTTTTGAGTCAGGCTCTAAGAGCGCCAAGAGAGCGATTCGCCCGCGCTGGGTGACACACAGGATAGTTCATGAACGACCGGCTCTTTCCCGCCCGCCCTATCCTCGCGGTGTCGGCCGCGGTGTTTCGAGAAGGCCGGGCGCTCATCATCCGCCGGGCGCGGGCGCCGCTGCTTGGCCATTTCAGCCTGCCGGGCGGCGGGGTCGAGGTTGGCGAGACGCTCGCCGCCGCGCTCGCTCGAGAACTCATGGAAGAGGTCGGAATCGAGGCCGAAATCATTGCCTTTAACCGGCATGTGGAGGCGATTGTCCACGAGGGGGAGCGAATACGGACGCATTTTGTCATTGCTTCGTTCGTCGCGCGATGGACGTCCGGCGAGCCGCGCCTGAGCGAAGAAGTCGACGCTGTCGAATGGATCGACCCCGCCGGCCCGCTGCCCTCGCCGGCGACGCCGGAACTTGGCGACGTTCTCACGCGCGCGGCGCGGACCGAAGCGGAGCAAGCGTGAGGCGCCTCCGGAGGGCACCAAGCGAGGCCGCTAGGAGCGTTTTGCTCTAGCGGTAGAAAGGTGCCTTTAATCTTCGGGCACTTCTGGCTCCATCTCGTTTAGTCTATCAGGAGTCAGCCAAACTACGACAATATACCGCTCCTACTCCACTGGAGCACGCCTAAAACCGTCGATGATCCGGATCAAACTAAGTAAATCATACGGTATTTCATCCCTGCGCATATGCTCAATAATACGCGCATCAGTCAAAGATACCCCATATGATTCCTGAATGGCGGTCCTCAGTTCGCGTAGAACCTCTTTTCCCGGCACTATTGCCAGTCTTCGATTCAAATCATTCCATTGCTCATTGAACCAGTTCATAGCCTGACGATTAACGTCGGCTAAATCACGCCCAGTTGTTCTTAAATACTCCCAGCGCTTCGCCATTATCTGTGATAACACGTCGTCTCTGTGTTTTGCGGTTATTTCCTCAAGCATTCCCACAATGTCGTTTCTGAGAGAGCCGCCTTTCTGCAATCGATCTTTTGATACAATTTCTATAAATCGCCAAATTGCTTCAGGAACCAACAAATAATTCTCTATCTCTTTGCGAGTATGAACGTGCGCAAAAGTCAAATACTTGGATAGTTCCACGGTCATTTCACTAATTTGCTCGTCGCAAAAATAATCTCGATCATACACAGCCGCAATTGCCAATTTAGCTCCGAGTGCTTCCTCGATGCCTGTAGCAAGTATTGTGATTCTCTTCCAAGAACCAAAACCTTTTGATTGAAGAGAAATTACGCCGCTGCTTAGGTCCTGGAAACCCAACCGACGCGCAAATCGTCTTAAGATCCTAAAATCATCGTCGCCCTCGACGAATAAAACTCTTCGATTTCTAGCTAACGCTGCCAAGGTTATGTTCTGTGCAGAACCGATAGCATCAAGTGCCTTTTGAACTCCGACGACATCTTTTAGACGCTCTCCCGTTCGTCGCCGTTTATCGATGAGTACGATCTCAGAAGGGTCTGCTTCAGCCATTATTTCACTTGAATGAGTTGCAAGAACGACATCAATTCCAATATCTCTAATTATACCAAGAAGTTGCCTTTGAACATCCGGATGAAGATAGGTTTCTGGCTCATCTACAACAACTAAGGTCGCGCCTTCCGAGCGTGACAAGTGAGTAAGCAACTGCAACCATATTTGAAATCCAAATCCAATCCAGTATACTTCGCGAGTCCTCCTATCCTCTTTGCAAAACATCGTCAGAATGTCCGACGAAAGTTCTGGCGGTTCAATTTCCATCCCTGGCCAAGTCTTTTTGACCAATTCCGCAAATTGCGCAAATTTATCTGGAAAATAGTACCAATAACTTCTAAAATGCCGTGAAGCGCGATGCGTCCACAGTCCCTCAACAACTGTACTTCGCTCTCTACGAGATTCGTTATGTTCGATCGGGCCCAAAACAGGCACTACCGCGAGTGAAATCGGAAACTCCCGCTTGAAATGTGCTGCAGCCTCTATTTCATAGCCGGTGAGCTCGGGGACGAGGACACACCCTCCCTCACTCGGGAAAATCAAGTGTAGTTTGTTCTTATTACTCACATTAAATGTAATCGCACTCGGATCTGAATTGTAGTTCGTATGCACGTTTTCTAAGGATAACGGAAGACTGTTGTTCGGTATTCAGGGCTGTTCAGTTCTCAATGTAAGTGGGGCATTTCGAGGATTAGATTGATATCGAGGGCGGCACGCCAACGTGCGTTGCGGATGTTGGAGCCCCCTTCTGCCCGGATCAGGTTGTAAGCGAACGATCGCAAGCGCGCGACGATGTCGGGGTTCTTTCGGATGCGCGAAGCGTCTTCGGCGAAAGCGGCGTCGCGCACGTAGTGGCTGCCGTTCTCTATGCGCCAATGAGCGCGGATCCATTCGTTCCAGCGCGCGGGCGTTTGGCTGGAAGCCGAGGAAATCCAGAAGACGGTCTCGCATGTTTGCTTGCAAAGTCCGGTCTTGGAGTCGCGCTTGCAGACCGTGCGCTCGAGCCGAAGCACGGTCTTGATGAGGCCGTCCCACGGCGTATGGCGGAACCACGCCTTGGCCGGAAACGCCGCAAGTTCGCGGGTTTCCCAGCGATTGCGACCTGAGGTCTCGCTCTTGGCCGACCCGGTCGGTTTACGGCCCGCCGTTCCCAGCTTGAGCTTGCGGCGTAGGCTCGGTTGGTTGTCCTTGACCTGGGTCAGCAGGTGATTGCCCGACGCGATCACGCGCTCGAATGTTTTTTTTGGGCGTGCTCGGCGTCGAGCGTGAACAGACAGTCTTTCAGCCCCAGCGCCTCGATCAGCTCCGGCGCAGCCGGAATCTCGTTGCTCTTCTCGTCGACCATCAGATGGCCGAGCACGATCTGGTCGGCCTGCCGCAACGCCGACAACATGTGGGTGGCCTTGCGGTCGCTGAATGCGTCGAAACTGCCGCGCAGCGTCTTGCCGTCGACGGCGATGGCGGTCAGGCCGTCCGACGAAGGCGCAGCCTCCATCGAGGACGCATGCTGCCGAAACGCTGCCTCCAACGCGGTCGGATCGACGCCCTGGAGGATCGCCCGCAAACCGGTATAGGAGGGCGAATAGGGCAACCGAAGGCCGAAGGCTTCGTTCAAGCGCTGAAGGTGAATACGAATGAATTCATGCATTTGCCGGTAGGAATTGGCCCCGGCGACCATGCCCAAGATCGAATAGAGCAGGACCGTCGCCAGATCGAACCGCAGGCCTTCCCGCCGTCGGCGGTCCGGGATCGAGCGCAAAATCTTCAGCAGCGACGCCTGCATCTGACAACCTCCGATTCGGGTTGTCGCGTATAAATTCAGACATTTCCGCCCTCGGGAATCCCAAATCGACCCTCAAAGGTTAAAGAACTGAACAGCCCTGTGTTCGGTATACGGTATCCAATCTCGCTCTCACCATCAAAGAAAACGCGCTGAGGTGGACGCGACCATGCTATTCGTAGAGCACTGTCCAGGGCCCGTAGAACACTTATTATTGTAGATTTCCCGCAGTTGTTTGGACCTACCAATATATTGACGTGACCAAGATTTAGCGAGAATTGCTCAAACGCCTTAAAATTACTAAGCGTAAAGCCAGTTATTCGCACAGCAGATACAGTGGACATCAGATTTGGAATCACCGATGGGCGGTGCTTTTCCCTATCACGTTCTTGCGTTGAAGCCGAGTGGCCGGAATGGCTCAGGTTATGGATCGAGGGACAATTCGCCGCGCATGCACCGACCGAGGGACCAAGACGCGTCGACCGTGGCCTCATCCGTTACACTCTACGCGAAGGAAACGGAACTTGGCGACGTTCTGGCGCGCGCGGCGCTGCTCGAAGGCAGCGGACGTGAAAGGTCTGGCCGATCGGCTGAGATGCGCTCGGTGTCTGGACACGCGCGAGTCGACTGATGTTGAATAGGGCCTAAACGCCCGCCGCATTCTGGCATTGGGCCGTCCTGGCCGAAACGACACGGGAGGATGCTTGTATGACAGCGACAAGCGGCGCGCCGGTCTCGGGCATCGACACGTTCAGCGACGATTTCCTCACCGACCCTTATCCTTTCCACGATGAGCTTCGCGAAGCCGGCGCGGTCGTTTGGCTCGAACGTTACGGCATTTTCGCTTCCGCTCGGCACGCGGAAGTTCACGCCGGCTTGAGCAACTGGGAAACCTTCTCCTCCGCCGCCGGCGTTGGCATCGACGACTTCCGCCGCACAAAGCCGTTTCGCCCGCCGAGTCTTATTCTCGAAGCCGATCCGCCGTTGCACACGCGCAGCCGGACCGTTCTCAATCGCGCGCTCTCGGCCAAAGCGATGGCGGGGCTGCGGGCCAGCTTCCGAGACGCCGCCGAGCGGCTCGCGGACGACCTCGTCAAGCGCCGACGCGTCGACGCGATCAAGGACATCGCGGAGGCCTATCCGTTGAGCGTATTTCCCGCCGCAATCGGCCTCGGGCCGGAGGGCCTCGAAAACCTGCTGCCTTACGGGACGATGGTCTTCAACGCCTTCGGGCCGCGCAACAAACATTTCGAGGCTTCGATGGCGCGGGCCGCCGAAGTGATCGGTTGGATCAACGCCCAATGCGCGCGTGAGAACCTCTCTCCCAATGGCTTGGGCGCGACGATCTGGGCCGCCGTCGACACGGGCGAGATCAATGCGCAAGAAGCGCCCTTGCTGGTGCGCTCGTTGCTGTCCGCCGGGCTCGACACGACAATCATCGCGATTGGCAACGGCCTCTATGGGCTCGCCGCGAATCCCGACCAGTGGAAGGCGCTCCGTGGCAATCCGGCGCTCATCCGCTCTGCCTTCGACGAAATGCTGCGCTGGGAGTTGCCGGTACAGACCTTCTTTCGCACAACGACGGTCGAGGTCGAGCTCGGGGGCGTCACTCTCCCAGCGGACTCGAAAATCCTGCTGTTCCTCGCCGCCGCCAACCGCGATCCCCGCCGGTGGGAGGACCCGACGCGCTTCGACGTCGCTCGCAAAGCCAGCGGCCACGTCGCCTTCGGCGCGGGCATCCACATGTGCGTCGGACAGATGCTCGCCCGGCTCGAATCCGAGATGGTGCTCGCGGCGCTGATTCCGCGCGTCGCGAAAATTGAGATCATTGGCGAGCCGATGCGCAAGCTTAACAACAGTCTTCGACAATTCGCGAGCCTGCCAATCGCACTCACGCCTGCGTAAGGGGCGCGGGGTGTCGAGTTAGGCGCCTGCTCGTTTTGGCTGCGTCTCGCCGCCGCCGCCGGGGCGTAGCGCCTCGACGAGGTCAAGGTCCGTCACCATATAAGCTGGTCCCGGCGACTGAACCGGCGGGCCTTCCTCCCATTGGCGCTTTTGGCGCCCGTGTTCTAGAACCGCCGCAGAGCGGCCTTCTCCAAGCGAATTTTCCCATGAGCAGCGTCAACGAGATCCGATCGAACTTCCTGAACTTCTTCGCCAAGAACGGGCATAACGTCGTGCCGTCGAGCTCGCTCGTGCCGCGCAACGACCCGACGCTCATGTTCACCAACGCCGGCATGGTGCAGTTCAAGAATGTGTTCACCGGCGTCGAGAAGCGCCCCTACAATCGGGCGACGACCTCGCAGAAATGCGTGCGCGCGGGCGGCAAGCACAACGACCTCGACAATGTCGGCTATACGGCGCGCCACCACACGTTCTTCGAGATGCTGGGCAACTTTTCGTTCGGCGGCTATTTCAAGGATTACGCGATCGAATATGCCTGGAGTCTGCTGACGCGCGACCTGGGGCTGCCGGCGGACAAGCTCACCATCACCGTCTATTACAACGACGACGAAGCGTTCAACCTGTGGCGGAAGATCTCCGGGCTCCCCGAGGAGCGGATCATCCGCATCGCAACAAGCGACAATTTCTGGGCGATGGGCGACACCGGCCCCTGCGGGCCGTGTTCTGAGATTTTCTACGATCACGGGGACCACATTCCGGGCGGCCCGCCCGGCTCGCCGGACGCGGACGGCGACCGCTTCATCGAGATCTGGAATCTCGTGTTCATGCAGTTCGAGGCGCTGCCGGGCGGCGAGCGGATCAACCTGCCGCGCCCGTCGGTCGACACCGGCATGGGGCTCGAGCGCATCGCCGCCGTGCTGCAGGGCGTGCACGACAATTACGACATCGACCTTTTCCGCGCGCTGATCCGCGCGAGCGTCGAGCTCACCGGCGTCGATCCCGACGGGTCCCACCGCGCTTCGCACCGCGTGATCGCCGACCATTTGCGCGCTTCCGCCTTCCTGGTCGCCGACGGCGTCCTGCCCTCGAACGAGGGCCGCGGCTATGTGCTCCGCCGCATCATGCGCCGCGCCATGCGTCACGCGCAGATCCTTGGCGCGCGCGATCCCTTGATGTGGCGGCTCGTTCCGGCGCTGACCCGCGAGATGGGCCAGGCCTATCCCGAGCTGATCCGCGCCGAGTCGCTGATTTCCGAGACGCTCAAGCTCGAGGAGACGCGCTTTCGCTCGGCGCTGGCGCGGGGCCTCGCCATTCTCGAAGACGAGACGCGCACGCTTACGGATGGCGGCATCCTCAACGGCGAGACGGCGTTCCGGCTCTACGACACTTATGGGTTTCCGCTCGACCTGACGCAGGACGCTTTGCGCGCGCGCGGTCTCTCGGTCGACGTCGGCGCGTTCAACAAAGCGATGGAGCGCCAACGCGCCGACGCGCGCCGCGCCTGGTCGGGCTCGGGCGAAGCTGCGACCGAAACGATCTGGTACGGCCTCAAGGAGCGCGTCGGCGCGACCGAGTTTCTCGGTTACGAGACCGAGGCCGCCGAGGGCGTCATAACCGCGATCGTCAAGGATGGGGTCGAGGTCGAGACGCTCAATGCGGGCGAACGCGGGTCGCTGATCCTCAACCAGACGCCGTTCTACGGCGAGTCCGGCGGCCAGGTCGGCGACGTCGGCGAAATCACCGCGTCCGGGTTCCGCGCCGAAGTCACCGACACGCGGAAGAAACTCGGCGACCTGGTCGTCCATGACGTCACGATCGTCGAGGGCGCGGCGAGCTTAGGGCAAGCGGTCGAGCTGCAGGTCAATCACGACGCGCGCACGGCGACGCGCGCCAACCACTCGGCGACCCACATTTTGCACGAAGCTTTACGCATCGTGCTTGGCGATCATGTGGCGCAGAAGGGCTCGCTGGTTTCGCCCGAGCGGCTGCGTTTCGACATTGCCCATCCGAAGCCGATCACGCGTGCCGAACTCGAAAAGGTCGAGGACATCGCCAACCATGTGGTGCTGGAAAACGCCGAAGTGACGACGCGGCTCATGGGCCTCGACGATGCACGCGCGTCCGGCGCCCGCGCTCTGTTCGGTGAGAAATACGGCGACGAAGTGCGCGTCGTCACTATGGGCGAAATCGAGGACGCCGAACACCACGAGCGGACCTATTCGATCGAGCTTTGCGGCGGCACCCACGTTCACCGCACCGGCGACATCGGTCTCATCAGCATCGTCGGCGAAAGCGCAGTCGCGGCGGGCGTGAGGCGCATCGAAGCCAGGACGCGCGACGAGGCGCGCAAGCGGCTCGAGGCCGATTCGCGCGCTTATGGGGATCTCGCGGCCTTATTGCGCGCGCCGGCTGGCGAGGCGACCGAACGGCTCGAAGCGCTGATCGAGGATAAGCGAAAGCTCGAGCGGGAGCTCGCCGACGCCAGGCGCAAGCTGGCGATGGGCGGCGGAGGCGCGAGCGAAACCAGCGCGGCGCGCGACGTCGCGGGCGTGAAACTTTACGCGCGCGCGGTGAGCAACGTCGACATGAAGGATTTGAAGTCGCTTGCCGACGAGGCGAAGCAGAGCGTCGGCTCGGGCGTGGTGGCGATTGCAGCGGCGAGCGAGGACGGCAAGGCGAGCATCGTCGTCGCGGTCACGCCCGACCTTACAAGCCGCTTCAATGCGGTCGACTTGGTGCGCCTGGGCTCAGCCGCGCTCGGCGGCAAGGGCGGCGGCGGGCGCCCGGACATGGCGCAAGCCGGCGGCCCTGACGGCGCGAAAACACACGAAGCGCTGCTGGCGGTCGAAGAGGGCGTGCGCCGGGCGGCGGGGGCGTAAGACGCTGGCGCCACCCTCATTCTGAGGCGCCCCGCGTAAGCGGGCCCTCGAAGAATGCTCCAGTTGGCGCTGCCGGTCCCGCTCCTTCTGGAGCGTCCTTCGAGACGCCGCGCTTCGCGCGGCCCTCAGAACGAGGCCGTGATTGCGCTACGCCATCGCCTTTTTTAGGTTCTGGTCGACCTTGTCGAGGAAGCCCTCGGTCGAGAGCCATTTCTGGTCGGGGCCGACCAGAAGGGCGAGATCCTTGGTCATGGCGCCCGCTTCGACGGTGTCGATGCACACCTTCTCGAGCGTATCGGTGAACTTGGCGAGCGCCTCGTTGCCGTCGAGCTTCGCCCGATGCGCCAAACCGCGCGTCCAGGCGAAGATCGAGGCGATCGAGTTGGTCGAGGTCTCGCGCCCCTTCTGATGTTCGCGGTAGTGGCGGGTGACGGTGCCATGCGCGGCCTCGGCTTCGACGGTCTGGCCGTCCGGCGTCATGAGCACGCTGGTCATGAGGCCAAGCGAACCGAAGCCCTGCGCGACGGTGTCGGATTGCACGTCGCCGTCGTAGTTCTTGCAGGCCCACACGTAGCCGCCAGACCACTTGAGCGCGGCCGCGACCATGTCGTCGATCAGGCGATGCTCATAGGTGATGCCCAGCGACTGGAACCGGCTCTTGAACTCCGCATCGTACACCTCCTGGAAGATGTCCTTGAAGCGGCCGTCATAGACTTTCAGAATCGTATTCTTGGTCGAGAGATAGACGGGGTACTTGCGCAGCAGCCCATAATTCAGCGAGGCGCGGGCGAAGTCTCGGATCGAATCGTCGAGATTGTACATCGACAGCGAAATGCCGGCGCCCGGGAACTTGAACACTTCCTTCTCTATCACCGTCCCGTCGTCGCCCTCGAACTTGATGGTGAGGCGGCCTTTCCCGGGCACTTTGAAATCCGTCGCGCGGTATTGGTCGCCGTAGGCGTGGCGGCCGATGATGATCGGCTGGGTCCAGCTCGGGACCAGACGCGGCACGTTCTTGCAGATGATCGGCTCGCGGAAGATGACTCCTCCTAAGATGTTGCGGATGGTGCCGTTCGGACTCCTCCACATTTCCTTCAGATGGAACTCTTTGACCCGCGCTTCGTCGGGCGTGATGGTCGCGCATTTGACGCCGACGCCGACCGCCTTGATCGCATGCGCCGCGTCGATCGTGACCTGGTCGTTAGTCGCGTCCCGGTTTTCGACCGAAAGATCGTAGTACTTGAGATCGACGTCCAGATAGGGATGGATAAGCTTGTCGCGAATCAGCTGCCAGATGATGCGCGTCATCTCGTCGCCATCGAGTTCGATGACCGGATTCGTGACCTTGATCTTGGGCATCTTAAGAGGAACTCTCGTTGGCGGGAGACGCGCGCGGGCGACGAGCCCCTATAGCATCGGCGCCTTGGCGGGCAAAGACATGCATGACGCATGCCGCATACGGGCTTTGACCGGCGCTTTGCCCAAGGCGATTACGCTCGTCGTGCTCGTATTTTGCCTGCGCGGAGAGTTGGCTCGCGCCGACGAGAGCGACAACGCGGTCGCGACCCTGTGCGGGATCGTCGAAGCGTCCGCCAAGGCGGAGGGGCTCCCGCCTGACTTCTTCACCAAGCTCATCTGGCGAGAGAGCTCGTTCCGGCCGAACGCGGTCAGCCCCGCGGGGGCACAAGGGGTCGCCCAATTCATGCCGGGGACGGCGAACGAGCGCGGGCTCATCGATCCGTTCGATCCCGCCGCGGCGATCCCGACCTCCGCGAGGTTCCTGAACGAGCTGAAACTCCGTTTCGGCAATCTGGGGCTGGCGGCGGCCGCCTATAATGGAGGACCCACGGCAATTGCCCATTGGCTAGCCAAGAAAGGATCGCTTCCGTTCGAAACGGAGGACTATGTGCTCGCCGTCACGGGTCATACCGCCGATGAGTGGCGGAGCGACAAGCCGCCTGCCGAACCGGCGCCAGACAAAGGCCCCTCTTGCTTGAGCCTGGTCGCGACCCTCAGGGTGACTGCGCCCTCCTCCGTCGTCTCGGGCTGGTTTGCGCCCTGGGGCGTGCAGATCGCCGCGAGCTTCTCGAAAGGCTCGGCTTTGCGCGCCTTCGCGCGAGCCCGACATGAATATTCAAGCGTGATCGGAGACATGAACCCGTTCGTGCTCGGCTCCGTCCTGCGCAGTCGCGGCTGGCGCCCGTTCTACCGCGTCCGCCTGCCAGCTCAGACCGGCGGCGAAGCGAGAAAGCTTTGCGCTCGGATCCAAGCCGTCGGCGGCGCCTGCGCCGTACTGAGGAGTTAAGCGCCCGTCATGGCCGAACCCAAAACTCCCGCGTCCGCCCGCGGCCGAAAAAGCGGCGTTGTTCAACACGGCGAAAGCGTGCACTCCCCGAGCGCGGCGACCCCCAAAGACCCAATCGGGCGGGCGCCATAGGGAGGATCAATGCTCGGATTGATGCAGCGCTACCCGTTGTTGATCTCCTCGCTTATCGTCCACGCCGCGCGTCATCGCGGCGGCTCGGAAGTGGTCTCGAATCTCGGCGGCCCGACGCTCCATCGAACCACTTATGCAGAGGTCGAGCGGCGTAGCCGGAGGCTTGCCCGCGCGCTGGGCAAACTCGGCGTCGGCCTCGGGGATCGCGTGGCGACGCTCGCCTGGAACGATTTCCGTCACCTCGAACTCTATTACGGGGTGTCCGGCATGGGCGCGGTCTGTCACACGGTGAATCCGCGCCTGTCGAAAGAGGACATCGCGTTCATCATGACCGACGCGAAGGATTCCATTCTCTCCGCGGATCCTTCCTTTGCGGCGCTGCTCACCGAGATCGCGCCCGCGATAAGTTCCTGCGTTCGCGCTGTTGTGCTCCTGACCGACGAGTTGGGCATGAAAGATGTCGCAATGGCCCCCGGCATGCGCCTCTATTGTTATGAGACGCTGTTGGCCGAAGCCGACGAAGATTACGCCTGGCCGGAATTCGATGAAAATACGGCGAGCGCGCTTTGCTACACCTCGGGCACCACCGGGCAGCCGAAGGGCGTGCTCTACAGCCACCGCGCGACGATGCTGCACACCTACGCTGGCAATTCCGCCGAGACGTTCGGCATTCGCTCGGTCGATCGCATCTTGCCCGCCGCATCGATGTATCACGCCTGCGCGTGGGGCTTGCCTTATTGCGCGACCATGGTGGGCGCGGCGCTCATTCTGCCGGGCCGGCATCTCGACGGCGCTTCTCTCTACCGGGTGCTCGAAAGCGAGCGCGTGACGATGACTGCGGGCGTGCCGACCATCTGGCTCGGACTGCTCGCGCATCTGCGCGGCTCGAACGAACGGCTGACGCACCTCAAGCGCATGCTGGTTGCGGGTTCGGCCCTGCCTCGGCTCTTGGTCGAAGAATTCACGCCGATGGGCGTCAATGTCGAACAAGGCTGGGGCATGACCGAAACCAGCCCGATCGTCACCTACAATTCACCGACGCCGGCAAGCGCCGCCCTGGTCGGGGAAGATGCGATTCGCCAGCGGCTGAAGCAGGGCCGCGCCTCTTGCGGCACGGACATGAAGATCGTCGATGCCGAGGGCAGCGAATTGCCATGGGACGGCAAGGCGTTCGGCGACTTTCTCGTGCGCGGTCATTGGGTGTGCCGTGAATATCTCAACCGCGGCGCGGATGGCGCGGCGGATTCCGAGGGCTGGCTACGGACCGGCGATGTCTGCACTATCGATTCCGACGGCTGCGCCGAGATCGTCGATCGCTCCAAGGACGTCATCAAATCCGGGGGCGAATGGATCAGTTCGATCGCGCTCGAAAACATCGCGGTTTCGCATCCAGCCGTCGCCGAGGCCGCAATCATCGCCGCCCGCCATCCAAAATGGCAGGAGCGGCCGTTGCTGCTCGTCGTGCCGCGCGCCGGAATGCAAATCGACAAAGGCGAGTTGCTGGCAATGATCGCCGGCAAGGTCGTGAAGTGGTGGCTCCCCGACGACGTGCTGATGCTCGATGAGCTGCCCCATACCGCGACCGGCAAACTCAACAAACTCGCGCTGCGCGCCCGCTACCAGGACCACCTGATCGAGAGCGCGAAAGCGCAAGCCTAGACGAAATTACGCCTTCGCGCGTCCAACGCGGTCGAGTTCCGCGAACTCTTCGTCTGTGAGCTTGATCGCCGCCGCGGCGACGTTCTCCTCCAGATGCGCGACCTTGCCGGTACCGGGGATCGGCAGCATGACCGGGCTGCGCTTCAAGAGCCAGGCGAGTGCGATCTGGCCGGGGCTCGCCTTGTGCTTGTGCGCAATCGCGTCCAACGCGGAGCCCGGCTTTGCGGAAGCGCCAGCGTCAAGCGGCGCCCAGGGGATGAAGCCGATGCTGTGCTTCTCGCAATAGTCGAGCGCCGCCTCGCTGTTGCGGTCGATGAAATTATAGCGGTTCTGGACGGTCGCGACTGGGAACACCTTCTGGGCCGCCTCGATGTCAGCGACACTGACTTCCGATAGACCCGCGCAGCGGATGACCTTGTCCTTGATCAGGCTGGCGATGGCGTCGAACTGCTCCTTGGCCGGCACTTTCGAATCGATACGATGCAATTGCCACAAGTCGATGATCTCGACGCCGAGCCGCCAGCGGCTCGTATGCGCCTGCTGGATCAGATATTCCGGCCGGCCGAGAGGAATCCAGATGTTCTCGCCGGTGCGCGCGAGGCCGCCCTTGGTCGCGATATGGATCTTGCCGTAAGGGGCGAGCGCTTCTCTGATCAGCTCCTCGGAAAAATTGGGGCCGTAGGAATCGGCGGTGTCGATGAAATCGACGCCGAGGTCGGGCAGCCGGCGCAGCGTCTTCGAAGCTTCATCGCGATTTGGCGTCGGCCCCCAGATCCCCTTGCCCACGATGCGCATCGCGCCGTAGCCGAGGCGGTTGACGTCGAAGGCGCCGCCGATAGTAAAGCGGCCGGATTCAGCGGCGTTGGTCATGAATTCTCTCCGAGAGTTTTGGCTTAAGCGCGACTCAAGGCCAGCTGGCCAACGGGGGCATCGAGGATAAGATCGAAGCCACGTTGCCACCGGTCTTCAGGCCGAAGATGGTGCCGCGATCATAGAGCAGATTGAACTCCACGTAACGTCCGCGGCGCGCCAATTGTTGCTCGCGCTCGGCCTCGCTCCAGGGTTTCTCGGCATTGCGCCGGACAATGTCGCTGTAAGTTCCAAGGAAGCTCTCGCCGACGTCGCGCACAAAGGCGAAATCGGCGTCAAACGCGGAATTGCCGGGGTCGGCCGCGCTGTTGAGATAATCGAAGAAGATGCCGCCGATGCCGCGCGGCTCCTTGCGATGCTTGAGATAAAAGTACTCGTCGCACCAGGTTTTGTACCGCTCGGCGTCCGCGACGCCTGGATGGCGCTCGCAGGCCGCCCGCATCGCGGCGTGAAAGGCGATCGCGTCCGGATCATCCGGCTTGCGGCGCTCGTCGAGCACAGGCGTCAGATCCCCGCCGCCGCCAAACCAGGTCTTGGTCGTGCGCACGAGCCGCGTATTCATATGCACGGTCGGCACATGGGGGCTCCACGGATGGGCGATCACCGAGACGCCGGCCGCCCAGAAGCGCGGGTCCGTGTCGGCGCCGGGAATTTGCGACGCGAATTCCGCTGGAAAGGCGCCGTGAACGAGCGAGCAATGCACGCCCATCTTCTCGAACAAACGCCCGTGCAGCATGGCCATACGCCCGCCCCCGCCTGGCGCGCCGCTCGCGTCGGTTCGCTCCCAGGGTTCGAGCACAAAACGCCCGGGCGGGCGATCGGCGCCAACGCCCGCGAACTCGCGCTCGAGCGCCTCGATCGCAGCGATGATCCGCTCCTGCAGGGTCTGGAACCAATCGCGCACGGGAACGAAACGCGGGTCCTCGGTTGATGGCGTTGAATTGTTCATGGTGCGCGTTCGCCGCGCACCCGGGCGACCATCCGCTCGACATGCTCGACAGGCGTTTCGGGCACGATTCCGTGGCCGAGATTGAAAATATGGGCGCGGCTTGCGAAGCCGCTCAGCACGCGATCGATTGCCTCGTCCAGGCGTCGTCCGCCTGCGACCAGCGCGAGGGGATCGAGATTGCCCTGAAGCGTGAGCCGCTCCGGCAGAGCGGCGATTGCGGCCTTGGGCTCGGTGGCGGTGTCGAGGCCGATTGCGTCGATGTCGGCGAGGCCCGAGAATTTGGCAAGCTGCGTACCCGCGCCGCGCGGAAAGGCGATCAGCCGCGCGTTCGGCGTCTCGGCGCGGACCCTGGCCGCGATCGCTTTGATCGGCGCCAGGCACCAGCGGTCGAATTCGGCTGGCGGCAGGACGCCCGCCCACGAATCGAAGATCTGCGCTGCGTCTGCGCCGGCCGCGAACTGGCGGCGAAGGTACTCGGCCGAAGCGTCGACGAGCCGGTCGATCAGGCGCGCGAACAGGTCCGGATGACGGTAGGCGAAAAGCCGTGCCGGCGCCTGGTCCGGCGTGCCGCGGCCAGCGATCATGTAGCTCGCCACCGTCCATGGCGCGCCACAAAAGCCGATCAGCGCTGTCTCTTTCGGCAAGTCAGCTTGGAGGCGATCCAGAGTTTCGAACACCGACTGAAGCCGACTCCAGTCCGGCTCATCTCTCAGCTTCGCCAGGCCCTCCGCGTCGCCGATCGGATCGAGACGGGGCCCCTCGCCGCTCTCGAACGACACGGCCTGACCCAGCGCGTCGGGGATAACGAGGATGTCGGAGAACAGGATCGCCGCGTCGAAGCCGAAGCGACGGATCGGCTGCAACGTCGCCTCAACCGCAAGGCGGGGGTCATAGCAAAAATCCAGAAACGTCGGCGCCTTGCTGCGAAGCTCGCGGTACTCGGGCAGATAGCGGCCCGCCTGGCGCATGAGCCAGATCGGCGGCGTTTTTTGCCGCTCGCCGGCGAGCGCGGCGAGGAAGGGCTTGGCCAAGCTTATTTTCGACGCCAGATTACCCGCTATTCCGCCGCGCGCTTCATCTCCGGATAGACGCAATGGGCGTCGTCGCTGGCATTGGCGCGGAAGAGCGGGATGACGCGCGATTCCTCGAATGCGAGGCCGAGCGTCTTCCAGACGTCGACCAAAGCCTCAACCAGATCGGCGACCTGGGCTTCGCTATGAGCCGGCGTCGGGGTCACGCGCAGGCGCTCGGTCCCCCTGGCGACGGTCGGATAGTTGATCGGCTGGATGTAGATCGCATGCCGCTCGAGCAGGAGTTCGCTGGCCGCGCGGCATTGCCTGGCGTCGCCGACAAGCACCGGTACGATGTGCGAGGGATTGTCCATGACCGGCAGACCGGCGGCGCGCAAAGCATGCTTGACGAGCTTTGCCATAAGCTGATGGCGCTCACGCTCTGCGGTCGATCGCTTCAGATGCCTGACAGCGGCGGCTGCGCTCGCGGCGACGCTCGGCGGCAGGGTCGAGGTGAAGATGAACTGGGGCGCGAAGCTTCTCACCGCGTCGACGATCGCCGCACTCGCCGCGATATAGCCGCCGAGCGAGCCAAAGCCCTTGGCGAGCGTGCCTTCAATGATGTCGATGCGCGCTGCGAGCCCTTCGCGTTCGCTCAAGCCTCCGCCGCGAGGTCCGTAGAGGCCAACGGCGTGGACCTCGTCGAGATAGGTGAGCGCGCCATACTTCTCGGCCAGCGCCACGATTGCGGCGATCGGCGCGATGTCGCCGTCCATCGAATAGAGGCTCTCGAACACGATGAGCTTCGCGCGGTCGCGCGGCTCCGCGGCGAGCAGCTCCTCAAGATGAGCGACGTCATTGTGCCGCCAGACCTGCTTCTCGCAGCCGGAGCGCCTGACGCCCTCGATCATCGAATTGTGATTGAGCGCGTCGGACAGGATGAGGCAGTTGGGGAGGAGGCCGGCGATGGTCGAAATCGACGCCAGGTTGGATATCCACCCGGAAGTGAAGACAAGCGCCGCCGGCTTGCCATGCAGGTCAGCCAGCTCGGCCTCAAGTTCGACGATCGGATTGTGGGTGCCGGAAATGTTGCGAGTTCCGCCCGCCCCTGCCCCGTGGGCGCAGACGGCCTTGACCGAGGCTTCGATGACGTCGGGATGGCCGCCCATACTGAGATAGTCGTTCGAGCACCAGACCGTCACTTCGCGCGGCCGGTCTTCCTCACCTTCCGGGCGCCATCGGGCGATCGGGAACCGACGCGCGTCACGCTCGAGATTGGCGAAGGTGCGGTAGCGCCCTTCCGCCTTCAGGCGTGCGATCGCGTCCTCGAAGCTCCGCTGATAGTCCATCGCCTGTCCTTCTCGGCCTGACCCTTTTAGCCCAGCACCGCTTTCCTCTTCGCTAAAGGGCGCGCGAAAACTTGTCCAGTCTTTCGAGCTCGCTGGCTGTGACGCGCCTCACAATCGGCATTAAAAAGGCCGCAAAATGGCGAGGCGGATACCGGGCTCGTTTATCATTGCCCGTTAGACAATCTCTCGCCGCCCGAAGCCTTCGACTTCATTGCGCTAATGCGCTCGGCCGATGGTGAACTCGACCGCATCGCGCAAATCATGTTTCCACGGGGAAGCGGCGAACAGCTCGAGGGCTTCTGTCCATGAACGATATTGCTTTCGTTCGCCGCTCTTCAGCGCGAGAGCAAACGCAGCAGCCAAGCAAAGAAACGCCGCCGAGAACTTCGTCCGGCGGCGCTTAATTTTCATAGAGTCGGTTGGTTATTCAGGGCCACAGACGCTTGTATACGCGGGCTCATATTCCCCATTGTAGGCAGTCGTCAGCCGGCAGTTGGAGGCTGGCGAAACGCTCGCTGTCGCTTGCTCAGGGATAACGTTCACCATCTCTGTCGCCGTTGTTGACGCAGGCCTCTTCGCGGGAACCAGCCTGTAATAGTGACCGTCCGGCGTCGTAACGACCTGAGCCGAGGCGGGCATCCCGATCGACATCAATCCGATACTCGCTATCGCGAGCAAGCCTAATCGTACGTATCTCATGTCCTACCCTTCCAGTTGATGAAGGGACCACATTCCGGCCACTTCTGCTCCATCAACGCGCTGGAACTGAGGCAACATTCAGTATTGTTAATCAATATATGGAACAAATTTAGGCTAATCGCGTAGATTTGAAGAACATGAATGAGAACTTATAATTTATACTTTATGTACGATGTTTTTTGGATAACTTAGGAAATAAATGTTGTGCGCGCCGAATTGCACGAGATTCTTGAGATCATGGGCCGCACCGCACCCTGAAAACCGCGAGATGAAGTTCGCTGTGCCGCCAATACATGGAGGCGCTCGGACACCCCTGCTGAAATGGGAGTCCGGGCGGCGCCATACGGCCGTTTAGCGGAGCTTCGTCAGCGGCAGCGACAGCATCAATCGGCGCCGGGGCCGGCGGGAGACCGGGGAACGCGCGGGAAGTGTCGGCGTATGCGCCGGCTTACAGGCGCGCCGTGAGGGCGGCCGCGCTCAATGCGCCCGGCCCACTGTGAACTCGACCGCATCGCGCAAAGCATGTTTCCAGGGGGAAGCGGCGAACAGTTCGAGGGCGTCGCGGGCCATCGCGCCATAGTGACGGGCGCGCTCGATCGTGTCCTCGAGGGCGCGATGCTTCTTCATCGTCGCCAGCGCGAACTCGAGATCGCCGTCGGCGACCTCGCCCTCTTCTAACGTCCGGCGCCAGAATTCACGCTCTTGCGTCCCCCCGCGCCGGAAGGACAGCACCACCGGCAGGGTGATCTTGCCCTCGCGGAAATCATCGCCGACATTCTTGCCGAGCTTGGCCGACGAGCCGCCATAATCGAGCGCGTCGTCGATGAGCTGAAAGGCGATGCCGAGATTGGCGCCGTAACCCTGGCAGGCGGCGATCTCCGCCTTGGATCGGCCGGCGAGAATGGGCCCGACTTCGCAGGCCGCGGCAAACAACGCCGCGGTTTTGGCGCGGATGACGGCGAGATAGGCGTCCTCGGTCGTCTCCGTGTCCTTGGCGGCTGAGAGTTGCATCACTTCGCCCTCGGCAATCACCACGGCGGCGCCGGACAACACCTCGAGGCAGGACAGCGAACCGACCTCCACCATCATCTTGAAGGCCTGGCCTAAAAGAAAATCGCCGACCAGGACACTGGCCTCGTTGCCCCAGAGCACCCGTGCAGCCGCCTTCCCGCGGCGCAGGTCGCTCTCGTCGACCACGTCATCGTGGAGAAGGGTCGCGGTGTGCATGAATTCGACCGCGGCGGCGAGCTTGATATGGCCCTCCCCCGAATAGCCGCAAAGGCCGGCGGTCGCCAAAGTCAGGATCGGACGCATCCGCTTGCCGCCCGAAGCGATGAGGTGATTGGCGACCTCGGGGATCATCGTCACCTCCGATCCGGTGCGCGACAAAATGACTTGATTGACCTTGGCCATGTCGCCGGCGACGAGCGTTGTCAGCGGCTCGATCAGACGATCGGCCGATTTGTCTTCCAGTGGAACGACAATTCCCACGCAAACCATTCCCTTGCCAGATACCGCGCCCGGACCATAAAGACGGCCTACCCATGCGGCAAGTGAGCCCGAAATCGAGGCCCCTATTGGTCGAAATCCTGCGCACCAACGATCTCGTTCTCATCACCGTCATCGAATCGATCCTGAAGGCCGAGCGCGTCGCGTATTTCGTCGCCGACCAGCACATGGCGGCCGTCGAGGGATCGCTCGGCTTCCTGCCAAGGCGGATTCTCATCGACGGAGAAGAAGAGGGGCGTGTCCGCCGTCTCCTGGTCGAAGCGGGTCTGGGAAAAGAACTGCGCGATGCCTGAACCGTCTCCCGGTCTTGAGAGCGCCGCGGCCGCGGACCGGCTGACCGAGGACCGATGGCTTGGCGGGCGGCTCATGCTCACGCAGCCGAAGCGCGGCCATCGGGTCGGCACCGACGCCGCCCTGCTCGTTGCGGGGACGGGCGACGCTCGGCAAGGCCGGATCGTCGACGTCGGCGCGGGGGTCGGCACGGTCGGGCTGGCGCTGGCTGAGCGCAACCCGCTGGCCTCGGCCGATCTTGTCGAGATCGATCCCGAGTTGGCGTCGCTCGCCAAGGGCAACGCGGAGCGCAATGGGCTTCAGTCGCGCACGCGCGTCCTGCGGCTCGACGCCCTCAACCCGAGGGAGCGCCGCGAGGCGGGGCTGGCGGAATCGGCCGCTTGCGTCGTCACCAACCCACCCTTCTTCGACGCTCATGCCGTGCGCGCTTCTCCCGACGCGGGCAAAGCGCGCGCGCATGTCCTGGCCGGCGCAGAGGCGAGTGCGACGCTTGCCGACTGGATTCAGGCTTGCCTCGCGATGCTGGCGCCGGGCGGGCGTTTGGTGATGATCCACCGACCCGACGCGCTTGGCGCCATCCTCGCAGGGATCGGAGGCCGGCTTGGCGGCCTTACGCTTCTGCCGGTTCATCCGGCGATTGGTGCAAACGCGCATCGGCTGCTGGTCTTGGGCGTGAAGGGGTCAAAAGCGCCGCTGCGCCTCGCGCCGGGGCTTGTCCTGCACGGGGCCGACGGCCGGCTGACGGCGGAGGCGGACGCGCTCCATCGCGGCGAACGCCTCATCGACTGGGGCGCCTGAGGGTCCATGTTCTCTTGGAGCTTAAGCGCGGCGTGGCGGCGCTTGCGCGCGCAAGCGACTCAGGACGGCCGGTCGGCCTTCGGCTCTTGGCCACGATGATCCTGCCCGAGCGCTCCACTAGTTTAAACAGAAACGATGTGGTTATTCAAGAACACAGGTCAGAGTCATCGCGCGGATTTGGGTTTTCTTGGGCGGTCGCCATTTCGCGGCGAAAACCTTCGTTCTCCGCTATTGGATTTCCTTGGATTTCCTTGGATTCTCTCGTCAGGATTGAGCGTTATCAACGGGTTACGCAGGATTTTCGCTGAAATTATTTTCTCGCGCCCCTTGGTCTCCTGGCATTCGATCCGCCGGTCGACGGGCGCTGAAAGGTTAGGCAAAAAGCGGACTTGTTCATTGGTCCAGTCTAGCTTGGTTTCTGATTTTACGCAATCGATTGTCACTCCGGGTACTGGGCCAGTTTTTCGCGCCTAACGAACGCTTTCTCAAAGAAGATGGAAAACCACGCGCACGCGGTGGCGCTGCACTTCCTTATTACAATTTCGTGCGTATTCATAAGACGCTGAAGGTGACGCCAGCAATGGCGGCTGGCGCGACTCATCGCCTGTGGGAAGTTGGCGATATGGTCAATGTTCTTGAGGCGTGGGAGGCCGCTCCATGAACCCAGAATCCATTTGCGACTTACCAATGGTCAAAGCAGACTACCGTTGGATAGAGCATCAAACACGCGCGCCGTCTAACGGTTTTCGAATCAAATTCGGAGGCGGCCAAATCGATGTTGACGTAACCAATGCAAATCAATTTGCCGCCGAGATCGAGGCTCTTGCGGCGCTAGTTCGCGCGCGTCTTTTGCGGTCGCCATAATCAAACTAACCCACTACCTCGCTCCGACGTTCTGTGTCAGGCACCTCGACGCTGCGCAGAGTCATGTTCAGCTCCGGCCGCTACGCGCTTTCTATCTAGCTCCTGCAATAGCGGCGCCCGATCCGCGCTGCTAAGCTCGCCCTCTCTCAGCCATCGAAACGAGGCGGCTCATGACCGACGCCTTTCTCAGCCACATCCGCGCCACGCTCGACGACATCGAGGCGGCGGGCCTCACAAAACGCGAGCGGCTCCTGACCGGACCGCAGGGTGGGCGCATCCATGTCGCGTCCCCCCAAGGCGCGCGCGATGCGGTCAACCTCTGCTCCAACAATTACCTCGGCCTCGCGGATCACCCTGACGTCATCGCGGCGGCGCGCCGCGCGATGGACACATTCGGCTTCGGCATGGCTTCCGTGCGATTCATCTGCGGCGCTCAGACGCTGCATCGTGAGCTCGAACAGGCGATCGCCAAGCACCTGGGCAAGGCCGACGCGATCGTGTTCGCGGCCTGTTTCGACGCCAATGGCGGCGTGTTCGAGCCGTTGCTCAGCGACGAAGATGCGATCATTTCCGACAGCCTCAACCATGCTTCGATCATCGACGGCGTGCGCCTCAGCAAGGCGAAACGCTACCGCTTCGCCAATTCGGACATGAACGAGCTCGAAGACCGCCTGAAGGAGGCCGATGCCGCAGGCGCACGGTTCAAGCTCATCGCCAGCGACGGCGTTTTCTCGATGGACGGCTATGTCGCCAAGCTAAAAGAAATCTGTGAGCTTGCCGACCGCTATGGGGCGCTTGTTTTGGTCGACGACTGCCACGCGACCGGGCATCTGGGCGAGAAGGGTCGTGGAACGCCGGCGCTGACCGGCGCGGGCGACCGCGTGAACATCGTCACGGGCACGTTCGGCAAGACGCTTGGCGGGGGCATGGGCGGCTTCGTCGCCGCCGATCAACCGATTGTCGATCTCTTGCGGCAACGGGCGCGGCCCTATCTCTTTTCCAACTCGCTCGCTCCCCCGCTCGCCGCCGGGGCTCTCAAGGCGCTCGAGATTGCGATCGGCGCCGACGGCCGGCGCGCTTTGCTCAAAAACCATGCTCGTCGGTTCCGCGAAGGCGTCGAGAAGGCCGGATTCACCGTTACGCCCGGAGAGACGCCGATCATCCCGGTGATGCTGGGCGAAGCGAACCGAGCGCAGGATCTCGCTCGGGCGCTGGACGAGCGCGGATTGTTCGTGGCCGGGTTCTTCTTCCCCGTCGTGCCGAAGGGCCAGGCGCGCATCCGCACGCAGATGTCAGCGGCGCTGACTGAGGCCGACATCGACTTTGCTATTGCGGCTTTTGCGGACGCAGGCAAGGAATTGGGGATCGTTTAAGGTCGGAGGAGCCCCGAGCTACGGTTCACTGACGCGCATCCACCCGGTTCCCGCGCCCCTATAAAAAAGACCGCGCGAGGCGGTCTTTCCAGGTTTTGTGCTGCTGCTAGTGATCAAGCAGCAATAGCAGCGCGCTTGGTTTTGCGATAGGCGACAAAACCCATGCCAGCGAAGCCAAGCACCATCATGGCCCAGGTCGATGGCTCTGGCGTGTTGAGCGGAGGCGGCGCGGCTTGGGCATAGACCAGAATATCGGCGCCGTTCCCGCCGGTGCTCGTCGTATCTCCATTGGTGCTCAGCGCCGAATAGGTGCTTAACGAACCATTGTCTACATTGGAAAATGAGACCTCATACACGTCGCCGACAGTCGTGCCGACCGTCTGGCTAAGTTCGTCGTAAGCTTGGACCGACCCATCGAACCAGCAACTGCCGCTGCCGCCGAAGCTACAAGGAATCTCGACCTCGCCCGCAAAGGTCGCGCCAAACGTATTCTGGAATGTCCAGTTAACTGGGCTATCCGAACCGTCGGGACCCAGGGAGAAATCACCGTTCAACAGCAAGTTCCCACTTGGGTGGGTCAGGTCAGTAAGGGTCACGTCAGTAACCGCGAAGAAAGCCGGATCTTCACGGAAGGCCAGCGAGATCGACGTGTCCGCCAGAGTCGCGGTAAAGTCCACTGCATACGTTACCGGCGACGCGTGCGGAATTGCCTGGCCGGCCAAATCCAAGATCGCGCCCGCCGGCGGCGCATTATTATTTCCGGCCGCTGCCGCAAGGTTCACCCATCCGAATGTTGCCGCCGTCGCAACTGCGAGCGCAACAATACTACCTCTTACTTGAGTTTTCATCGTGTTCCCCATGAGAGAAAATAAAACAGATAATACCAATGACGAAGCTCTCCCTTAGAGCCTCGACCCGAACATTACACAATTGTAATGTCATCGCAACCTACCGGCAGTTGCATGTCCTTTTCAAACTGGTGCCTCATACCCTCCGAAGACCAAGCCGCACCGGGCGCCCGCGTCCCAAGCGCCCCATAAAGCTTCCCGCCGCGATCTCTGGACTATCCTTCGAGACGCGCCTTCGACGGTCCTCAGGATAAGGGAAGAAGACGCGGCGCGACCTCGACCCGTCTGCGCGCGCGAGAGAGCGCGGCGAACCCCAGGCCCGCGAAGCCGGCGAGAAGCAGCATCCAGGTCGAAGGTTCGGGAACGGCGCCGCCGCCAACAACGGTTGCAAAACTCAGCGTCTCTGTCTGGGTCAGATCGGTCCCCGGCTGAAAGCCGAGATAAAAGGTGGAGAAATCGACGGAATGCGCCGTGTCGGTGTCCGACAGGTCCAGATTGACGCCCGACATGACCCCTGTTGCGCTGTCGACGTCATTGGCGATCTGGAAGCTGGACTCCCCGATGCCGGAAAATGTCGACTCCAGTTCGAACGGCTGCACCTGTCCCTGCATTTCAACGGAAATCGTGTCGGCGCCAATGGTGACAATGACGTTCCCGACAATCTGGTTTGACGCGGTCGCGAATCCATCCTCCGTAAGCTGTTTGAAAACGGGAATGCTGTCCGAAAAGCCCGACACCCCAACGACCACAGGGCCGACGAGCACCGGCAGCGTGTAAAAGCCGTTGTCATCCTCTCCGGTGATCGTGATGTTTGCGTTCAGCGTCTCTCCGAAGAGCGTCGCGCTTGCGGCGGGCGCCGCTTGTACGAGCGCGAGGCCAACGATTGCGAACAAGATTTCTGAAGTCTTTTTCAAGAGCCGCCCCCCATAAGTTAAATTGCTTGCGCCGCCAGCCGCGGGGACGCACTTGCGGCCCCAACGACATTTATAACCAGACCAGCCGACGTCCGAGACGCACGGCCTGTGACCAAATATAAGGCGACTTAAGCAGAAAATATTGATGCTGTCATGTAGAATAAGGGGTGCGTCGCCTGACCGATTTGGGGAGTAAAGGACATCTGGTCCGCGTAACTACTTTCCACGCCAAGTCACCTCCAAGGCTCATCAGTGTGCGACGATACCCACTGTTCCTCCGTTACTTCGTCAGCGGGCATCCGCTGTTGGCGGCGGTCGGATAGGCGGTGTCGCCGGGCACTGTCGCGATCAGATTGTAAAAGTCCCAGTCGCGCTTGCTCTCCGACGGCTTCTTGACCTCAAACAGATAAAGATCCGAGACCATGCGACCATTGGCCTGCACATGCCCGTTCGCCGTGAAGGCGTCGTCGACCGGCAGCTCCTTCAGTTTCTTCGCTACCGCATCCGCGTCCTTCGTGCCGGCGGCCTTGACCGCCTTGAGATATTGTAGCGTAGCGGAATATACCCCGGCCTGGATCATGTTCGGCATCCGCCCGGTGCGCTTGACGTAGCGTTCACCAAATTCGCGCGTCCGGTCGTTGAGGTCCCAATAGTAGCTCTCGGTCAGCACCAGCCCCTGCGCCGCCTGCAATCCAAGGCCGTGAAGATCCGCTACGGTCAGCAAGAGCGCCGCGATCCGCTGGCCGCCGGCGACAATGCCGAATTCCGCCGCCTGCTTGATTGCATTCACCGTGTCTGTGCCCCCGTTGGCGAGCCCGACGATCTTCGCTTTCGAGCTTTGCGCCTGCAGGAGGAAGGACGAAAAGTCGGGGGCGTTGAGGGGATAGAGCACATGCCCCAGCACCTTGCCCCCATTAGCCTCGATGACGCTGCTCGTGTCTTTCTCGAGCGCATGCCCGAAAGCGTAGTCCACGGTGATGAAGTACCAGGTGTCGCCGCCAGTCTTCACCAGCGCGCCGCCGGTCGAGACCGCGAGCGCATGGGTGTCAAAGGCCCAGTGGAAGCCGTAAGGCGTGCAGGCCGAGCCCGTGATCGCCGACGTCGCGGCGCCGACCACGATGTCGATCTTCTTCTTCTCGGCCGCGATCCCCTGAACCGCAAGCGCGACCGAGGAGGTCGTGAGGTCGGTGATCATGTCGACGCCCTCGGCGTCGTACCATCGACGCGCGATGTTGCCGGCGAGATCAGGCTTGTTCTGGTGATCGGCGGTCACCATGTCGATCTTCTGGCCGAGCACGCTGCCGCCAAAATCCTCAATCGCCATTTTCGCCGCTTCGATCGACCCCTTGCCGCCATAGTCGGCGTAGGTTCCGGACTGATCGTTCAGGATGCCGATCTTGACGCCCTGCGCCAACGCCGGCGCGAGCGCCAGCAAGCCGTATGCGGCGAGGGCGGCGAACGCCGATCGGGTTTTCCTCGACTTGCCTTTCATGCTTCCCTCCCGGTGCGTTTGGCCCGCGCGGGAGCTGGAACTGTCGCGCCCCTTGGGCCTCTTGCTTTATTGCGTAATATTGAACCGGATTCTTGTACGCGACGCAATGTGAAAACGCGGCGATCGGGCGCAACGCGGGTCCCGATTCGGGCGCTAAGGTTGGCGTTGACCCTGTTAAAGTCGCCCCCCGGCGAGCAGCCGCTTCCGGCCGCGCGCCGTCGCCACCCGATAGGCGCCGGGCGTGAGGCCGACCGTTTTATGGAATTGGCGCGTAAAGGCGGCCTGGTCCGCATAACCGCATTCGAGCGCCAAGTTGCTCAGGGAAGCCTCAGAGTGCCGGAGCCGATCGCAGGCCCGGTCGATGCGAATCCGGGACAAATACTGGCCGGCGGAAAAGCCGAATATCGTCCTGATTCTTTGATCGAACTGGAACGGCGAAAGACCGGCTCGCGCCGCGAGGTCAGGAATACGCAAGGGCTCATCGAGATGATCCTCGATATAGGCCAGCGTCGCTGACAGCGCGGCCGAAACCGGGGTCGACCCCGACAAAGCCGGCGCGTCGCGAGAAATGCCGGCGAGGCCGCGAATGATTCCGGAGCCGTCGATCAGCGGCTCCTTCCAGGTCAGGCACCAGCCTTCGCTGCCGTCCGGATAGAGATGGCGCTCCATCTTAGCCCGGATTGAGAGCCCTTCGGCGATGACCCTGAGATCCTGCGCCTCGAACCGCTCGCCCAGCGGCGCGGAAAAGACCTCGCTCGCCTTGCGGCCGATCAGCGCGCTTTTGGCAAAGCCGCAGCGATGGGCGAGCGTATCGTTGACCGCAACATAGCGCGCCTCCTGGTCCTTGATGAAGAACACGGTATCGGCGACGCGGTCGAACAACTCGATGCCCGGAAAAGGGCGTCCAAGGATCGCGGCGAGCAACGCCGCCGGGTCGGGTTCGATCGTTGAGTGCGCAATTTTGCGGATTTTCAATTCCTAACCCGCCTTTTCATCAAGAACCGCGAGCCGAGACATGCGAATGTCCGCTCCAGCGAATGTCCGAACTCTAGGGAGCCTCAAGATGCCGTCGCAAGTCTTTTCCGGAACCATGCCGGCCCTCATGACGCCCTGCGGCCCCGATCGGGTGCCGGACTTCGACGCCCTGGTGCGGATGGGGAAACACCTTGTCGACGCCGGCATGTCGGGGCTTGTCTATTGCGGCTCGATGGGCGACTGGCCCCTGCTGACGATCGAACAGCGAATGGAGGGCGTCGAGCGTTTGACCAAAGCCGGCCTGCCGGTCATCGTCGGCACGGGCGCGCAGAACACCGTTGAGGCCGCCGCGCTCGCCCGCCACGCGAAGGAGAAGGGCGCGCGCGGGCTCATGATCATTCCGCGCGTGCTTTCGCGCGGCTCCTCCACGGCCGCCCAGCGCGGCCATTTCGCCCGCGTGCTCGAGGCGGCGGTCGACTTGCCTTCGGTCATCTACAACAGCCCCTATTACGGCTTCCAGACGCGAGCGGAGCTCTTTTTCGAGCTGCGAGATGAATTTCCCCATCTGGTCGGATTCAAGGAATTCGGCGGCGCGGAATCGCTGAGCTACGCCGCAGAGCACATTGCGGGCCGTTCGGACGACATCGCGCTCATGGTCGGCGTCGACACCGAAGTGTTCCACGGCTTCGTCAATTGCGGCGCCTGCGGCGCCATCACCGGCATCGGCAATGTGTTCCCGCACGAGGTGCTGCGCCTGGTTGAGCTTTGTGAACGCGCCGCCAAGGGCGACGTTAAGGCGCGGCGCTTGGCGCTCGAGCTTGATAGCGCGCTGAACCCCCTCTCGGTCTTCGACGAGGGTGTCGATCTCGTGCTTTATTTCAAGCGCCTGATGACGCTCGTGGGCCACGACGAATATGCGCTGCAATTGAACGATTTCGACGCGCTCAGCCGATCGCAGGAGAGCATGGCGAAGCGGCGGTTCATGGCCTTCCGAGCCTGGTACGCCGCCTGGCCAGGCGCCAGGGATTAATCGCCGTGCGGGTCATCGATTCCCATACAGAAGGTGAGCCCACCCGCGTGATCGTCGATGGCGGACCACCGCTTGGCGACGGCCCGCTTGCCGAACGCCGCGCCCGCTTCGCCCGCGAGTTCGATCATGTCCGCCGCTTCGCCGTCAACGAGCCGCGCGGGCACGATGCGATCGTCGGCGCCCTTCTCTGCGAGCCTCACGACCCCTCTTGCGCCGCCGGCGTCATCTTCTTCAACAATGTCGGATATATCGGCATGTGCGGGCACGGGACGATCGGCCTTGCCGTGACGCTTGCGCATATGGGACGGCTCAAGCCCGGGCGGCATCGTTTCGAGACGCCGGTCGGCGTGGTCGGGGTGGAGCTGGTCGACGACAGCACGGCCGCGGTCGAGAACGTCGAGAGCTACCGTTTCGCCGAATTGGTCGAGGTCGAGGTTCCCGGTTTCGGCCCCGTGTGCGGCGACGTCGCCTGGGGCGGCAACTGGTTCTTCCTGACTTCGAACACGCCCTGCGATCTTGAGTTTGCGAACGTGAATCGATTGACGCAAGCCGCGACCTCCATCCAGGACGCGCTCGCAGCTCAAGGCGTGCGCGGCCGAGACGGCGCGTTGATCGACCATATCGAGTTCTTCGCGTCGGCGCGGTCGAGCGCCGCGAACAGCCGCAATTTCGTTCTCTGCCCCGGTGGGGCTTACGACCGGTCGCCGTGCGGAACGGGAACCAGCGCCAAGCTCGCTTGCCTGCACGCCGAGGGAAAGTTGCGGCCCGGCGAAGTCTGGGTGCAGGAGAGCATCATTGGCAGCCGCTTTCGCGCCAGCTTCGAACCTGGTCCGACCGGCGGCGTGCTCCCGCGCATCAGCGGGCGCGCGTTCATCTGTGCCGAAAGCAAGCTGGTGCAGGGCGCCCTGGACCCGTTTCGGTACGGAATCCGCAGTCAGGAGGCGGCTTAATCACTTCTCTGTCCTGGTGATCTTGCGCTTGACAGCAAAGCCTGCGCCGTGTCACCGCCGCCGCGCCCGGGCGGGAGGCAAAGCCAAGTCGCCCTATCGCAAGTCAAGTCGCCCTATCGCGTTCATTCGGGGAAACCGGACCATGAAGACGGCCTTGGTGTTTCCGGGTCAAGGCTCCCAGGCGGTCGGCATGGGAAAAGCGCTGGCGGACGAATTTCGCGTCGCGCGGGAGATCTTCAACCGCGTCGACGGCGCTCTGGACCAGAAGCTTTCCCGTTTGATGTTCGAGGGGCCTGAGGATCAACTCACTCTGACTGCGAACGCTCAGCCCGCGCTCATGGCCGCAAGCATCGCGACGCTCAGGGTTTTGGAGACCGAGACGGGCTTCAACCCATACTCCGAGGCGGCTTATGTCGCCGGGCATTCGCTCGGCGAATATTCGGCGCTTTGCGCGGCAAATTCGCTCACCCTCGAAGACGCGGCTCGTCTTTTGCGCCTGCGCGGCAAGGCGATGCAGAAGGCTGTCCCGGTGGGCCAAGGCGCAATGGCGGCCATCCTCGGCCTCGAATTCGGGGCGGTGGTGAAGATCGCGACACAAGCGGCGAGCGACCTCTACCTCACCGGCGCGATCTGCCAGGCCGCCAGTGACAACGGCGGCGGTCAGGTCGTGGTCTCAGGCACGGTCACCGCGGTCGAGCGCGCAATCGAGCTCGCCAAGCTCGCTGGCGCGAAACGGGCAATCCTTCTGCCCGTTTCGGCCCCGTTTCATAGCTCTCTTATGCAGCCGGCGGCCGAGGCGATGCAGGAAGCGCTGAAGGATATCGAGATTCTTCCCCCACGCCGCCGCTTGTCTCGAATGTCGAAGCGGAGGCGGTGACCGACCCGGACGCGATCCGATCGGGCCTCGTCGCCCAAATGACCGCGACCGTTCGCTGGCGCGACAGCGTGACTTATATGAGCGCGCACGGCGTGACCCGGTTCATCGAACTCGGCTCGGGCAAAGTTTTGACCGGCCTTATCAAGCGAATCGTGACGGGGGCGACGACAATCAGCATCGGCGCGCCCGCCGACCTCGCCGCCTTCCGCGCCCCGGCGCAACCCTGAGAATCCGACGGGAGGGACGCTGGTGTTCGATCTGACAGGAAGAACTGCGCTCGTCACCGGCGCGTCGGGCGGACTTGGGCAAGCGATCGCGCGCGCCCTGCACGCGCAGGGAGCCTCGGTTGCGCTCACCGGCACCCGGCGGGAGGCGCTCGAAACACTCGCCGCAGCACTCGAAACCCGGGCGCATGCGGCGCCTTGCGACCTCTCCGACACCGCGGCGGTTGAAGCGCTGATCCCAGCCATCGAAAGCGCGCTCGGACCGATCGATATTCTCGTCAACAACGCCGGGGTCACTCGCGACGGTCTGTTCATTCGCATGAAGGACGAGGACTGGGATATTGTGCTTGCGATCAATCTGACCGCGGCCTTCCGCCTGTCGCGCGCCTCGCTGAAAGGCATGCTGAAGCGGCGCTTTGGCCGAATCATAAACATAACGTCGGTCGTCGGCGTCCAGGGCAATCGGGGCCAAGGGAATTATGCCGCTGCGAAAGCCGGCATGATCGGCATGTCCAAGGCGCTCGCCGCCGAGGTCGCCACGCGGGGCATCACCGTCAATTGCATTGCGCCCGGTTTCATCGACAGTCCAATGACCCGGGTGCTGGACCGGAAACAGCGCGACACAATCCTCGCCACGATCCCGACCGGACGTTTCGGCTCCGACAAGGAAATTGGCGCCGCGGCCGTGTATTTAGCCAGTTCCGAATCGGCTTACATGACCGGGCAGACGCTGCATGTGAACGGCGGGATGGCGATGATCTGATGGCTCGGACTCGCCCGCAAGACCGCGGCGCGACGGGTCTTACGCCCTCTCGCGTTGCCCAAAAAGATATGCTATCGACCCGGCTTGTCGCAGGGCGCGGGAGGGGCGCATCATCCGAGCGTCGGCGTCGGCGAACCCGAGCGAACCTGTGACCGCATCGAGGCGGAAGGTGGGCGCCCTAATGACGGGCCTTACCCGCGGCAGGGTCGATCGAGGAATTGATCACAAGTCGGGTGGTGAAGCCCGATGCATAAGGGAAAAGATGAGATGACCGATGTCGCAGAGCGCGTAAAAAAGATTGTCGTAGAACATCTCGGCGTGGAGGCCGACAAAGTCGTCGACACCGCCAATTTCATCGACGATCTGGGCGCCGACTCGCTCGACACGGTTGAGTTGGTGATGGCGTTTGAAGAAGAATTCGGGGTCGAGATTCCGGACGACCAAGCCGAAACCATTGTAACCGTCGGCGACGCGGTCAAGTATCTTGAAAAGGCGTCGACCAAGAAATAAGTGCCCGACGCTGTGAGCTGGCGCTGCCAGCCTTCGTCGAGACACGTTTTTACCTGAGTGCGGGCCGGGCGTCTCGTCCGGCCCTTGTCGTGTCGGGTGCCGTCATTTCAATTGACGCCAAGATTCGCCGATTGGCGGCAAGATTCGCGGGCGGGAACAGCTAGAGTGCGGGCATGGGACAATTGAGGCGTGTCGTCGTTACAGGTCTTGGGATGGTTTCCCCGATAGCGTGCGGGGTCGAGGCCACCTGGCGCCGGCTTCTCGCCAGCGAGTCGGGATTGGCCCGGGTCGAGAACTTCGACGTTTCCGATCTCCCTTGCAAAATCGCCGCGCAAGTGCCGCGCGGCAGCGACCCGGACGCCTTCCATCCTGACGATTGGATGGACCCTAAGGAACAGCGCCGCGTTGACGACTTCATCATCTATGGCGCGAGCGCCGCGACGCAGGCGCTTCGCGACGCAAGCTGGAGTCCAAAATCCTACGAAGAGGAGGTCGAGACCGGAGTCCTGTTTGGCTCGGGAATCGGGGGCCTCGGCGGGATTTACGACGCCTCGGTCACCTTGCACGAAAAAGGACCGCGCCGGATCTCGCCGTTCTTCATTCCCGGACGGCTTATCAACCTGTTAAGCGGACAGGTTTCGATCGCCCACAATCTCAAGGGCCCCAACCACGCGGTCGTCACCGCCTGCTCGACCGGCGCGCACGCGATTGGCGACGCCGGGCGGCTGATCGCCCTTGGCGACGCCAATGTGATGGTTGCCGGGGGCGCTGAATCGGCGGTCAACCGGTTGGCGCTCGCAGGCTTCTGCGCCTGCCGCGCCTTGTCGACCGGCTTCAACGACAAGCCGAAGCAGGCCTCGCGGCCTTACGACCGCGATCGCGACGGGTTCGTGATGGGCGAAGGCGCAGGCTGTGTGGTGCTTGAGGAACTCGAGCACGCCAAGGCCCGCGGGGCGCGTATCTACGCCGAACTGACCGGTTATGGTCTGTCCGGCGACGCCTATCACATTACCGCGCCCGCGCCCGATGGCGACGGCGCTTTTCGCGCCATGAGCATGGCGCTCAAGCGCGCCGAGATTTCCGCTTCCGAGATCGACTACGTGAATGCGCACGGCACGTCGACGATGGCCGACGAGATCGAATTGCGCGCGGTCGAGCGCCTGCTCGGCAATTCGGCCGCCAAGACGACGATGTCCTCGACAAAGTCGGCGATCGGCCATCTCCTCGGGGCGGCGGGCGCAGTGGAGGCGATCTTCTCGGTCCTCAGCATTCGCGACCAAGTCGCGCCGCCGACGCTTAATCTTGACAATCCCTCCGTCGAGACTGCGATCGATCTTGCGCCTCATGTGGCGCGCAAGCGGCCGATTCAGGCGGCGCTGTCCAACTCCTTCGGCTTCGGCGGCACGAACGCTTCGCTCGTCTTCCATGCGCTGAACTGACGGGGCGTGGACCGGGGCGATTTGGTGTTTCCCTGAGGCGACCGGTCGGCTAAGCTTAAGCGCGCGTCCGGTGGCGCAGCCTCGCGCAGGATTTGAACTGCAGCATCAGCGACGGAAGGCGAAAAAGCGGCAAGCGACATGAGCGGAGATCCCGATTCCGGGGAAGGAGACGCCCCTCGGCCGCGCGTAAGCCTGTTCGGCCGCGCAACGAAGCCCGTATTGAACGATCCGGCTCCGCCGCCGGCCCGACCGCCACGCAAGCCGCGCCGGATGGGTTTGTCGAGCCTGAGCGGATTGCTCACTTTCGTCCTCCTCGGAGCACTCGCGACGGTCGGCGGGCTCGTTTGGCTCATGAAGGAGGCGCGAAGCCCTGGGCCACTCACCGAGGACAAGGTGGTGATCATCGCGCGCGAGGATGACGGCGGCAGCATCGCTGACCAGCTCGAGCGCTCCGGCGTTATCGACAGTGGGACGTGGTTCAACATTCTCACCGTGCTGGACGGCAATCGCGGCGCCTTGAAACGTGGCGAGTACGCGTTCAAGGCGGGCATGAGCATGAACGACATCGAGAATGAGCTCATCGCGCACCGCGTGGTTCGGTACAAGCTCACCATCCCAGAGGGTCTGACCAGCGAACAGGTCGTCGATCGGCTCCAGGGGGACACGGTTCTGACCGGCGAGGTCAGAGAGCCCCCGCGTGAAGGGTCGCTGATGCCCGATACCTATTATTTCGAGCGAGGCGACACGCGGCTGTCGATTCTGTCGCGCATGGCGAAGGCTCAGACGAAGGCGGTCGAGGAGATATGGAAGACGCGCTCGCAGGATTTGCCGATCAAGTCGCCATGGGAAATGGTGACGCTCGCCTCGATCGTCGAGAAAGAGACGGCCAAGCCCGACGAGCGCCCGCGGGTCGCCGGAGTGTTCATCAATCGCCTTGACAAGCATATGCGGCTGGGTTCCGACCCGACCATCGTCTACGGCCTGGCCATGGGCAAGGGCACGCTTGGCCGCAGCATCACGAAAGCCGACCTCAATCAGTCGACGCCCTATAACACCTACATCATTGATGGACTGCCGCCGGGGCCGATTTGCAACCCCGGCAAGGCGGCGATGGAGGCAGTCGCCAGACCTTCGCGGAGCAAGGACCTCTATTTCGTGGCGGACGGAACCGGAGGGCACGCGTTCTCCGAAACGCTGGATCAGCATAATAAAAACGTCGCCCACTGGCGCCAGATCGAAAAGGAAGTCAAAGACAAGCTCGCGCCGGACGTGACCGGGCCCGCGATTCGAGGTTCGATCGACGAGGTCGATCCGGCGCAGTTTGGCGCCCTTGTCGGCCCAGGACAGGGACAAGCTCCTCCTTCGGTTCTCGCTCGGCTCGGCAAAATCGGCGCGGACCGGAACACGAAGGACGCGGCGGCGCCCGCCACGCCATCGGTCAAATCGATCAACGCAACGAACGCCGTCGCGGTTGGCGCCAAAGCTTGGCCATCAGAAAATCTTGCTGGCGGGGAAGGAGATCCAGGACCCGACGCCTCTGTTGCCTCCTCTCCGCAGTTTGGCGCGCTCGCCGCGCCGGCGCAGGGACTCGCATCGGCCTCGGTTCTCGCCCGTCTGAGCAAAATCGGCACGGACCGGAACGCCAAGGATGCAGCGCTCGCGTCAATTGCCGCTCCGGGCGTGAAGACGATCGAGGAATTGGGCGTTGTCGTCGCCGGCGTCAACGATGCGCCGGCCGAAGGCTTCGCGTTTGGGAACGACGACCCGCCGGCAACGGGCGGAGGCGGGCCTATCGCGTCTGCTCCGCTCTCACCGGCCATGCTCGCGGATCAGAAGGCGCGCGAAGCGAAATATGGAACCGTGACGTTGGCCTCCACCACGCTCGACGACGCACCCGCTCCCGCGCCCGCCCCGGCTTCGTACGGGACTGCTTCCGGCCGTCCCCGCATCTACGACGCCTCCGAAGGCACTCCGCTCGACCCGCTGCGCAACAAGACCTACGATCTCAGCTACGCCAAGGTCGTGCCAGCTGATACAATGATCAAGTGAGGGCGCCCGGCAGCCGCGGGCCCTTAAGTTAGGCCTGGACGGACATGCGCTCATGCACGAGCGCGAGCGCAATGGCGCAGGCGTTCGAGACATTGAGGCTTTTGATCGCGCCGGGGAGATCGAGACGGGCCAGACGATCGCATCGCTCACGCGTCAACCGTCGCAGGCCCTTGTCCTCGGCGCCGAGAACCAATGCCAGCGGGCGCCAAATCGTTTCGTTTGTGAGCCGGTCCGGCGCCTCCAAGTCGAGGCCGATCCGCCAGTAACCCATGTCCCCCATCTCGGCGAGCGCCCGCGCCAGATTGGTGACGCTGCAAATCGGCACATGCTCGAGCCCGCCGGAAGCCGATTTCGCCAGCGCGCCGGCGAAGTCAGGCGAGTGGCGCTCGGTCGTGACAAGCGCGTCGACCGCGAAAGCGGCGCCCGTCCGCAAAATCGCGCCGACATTGTGTGGGTCCGTGATCTGGTCGAGAACCAGCACGAGACCGTTCGCAGGCAAATCCGCGACGTCGATCGGCGCGAGCGGCCGCGCCTCGAGCAATAGCCCCTGATGCACCGCATCGCGCGGCGCGCGGGCGGAGATTTCCTCAGGCGCCATGATCCTGATCTCGAGCCCGCGGGCAGCGATTTCGGCGCTGAGCCTCTCGGCCGCCGCAGCCGTGGCGTATAGACGAATAAGCTCGCGCCGCGGGGCTTTGAGCGCCGCTCCGACGCTGTGAAAGCCGTAGATGAGCGAAACCCTCGCTTCCTTCCGCTCGCCCGGACGGTCGCGGGCGCCTGTATGTTTGAGCGGCTGCGCTGCTTGGGCGCCCTGCCCTTTCTTCGGCCCCGCGGCGGCGGGCGGCGGATTGCGCGGTCCGAACGAAGGCGGACTTGAGCGGCGGTCGCGTTTACGGGTCATCGACTGAAACGGTCCCTGGGCATGATTAAGGCGGCGGCGGTTCGCCGCCACGACGCGCTCAAGCTTCCATCGCAAACGGCGATCCACGCCGCAAGTCCGCGCGGGGTCGCCCAGTCCGGAAGGGAAAGATTGTTGACGCGCTGTCATGGAAGCGCGTTCTAGTGAATATTCAGGGCGCGAGCATAGGGCGAACACCCCCGCGCGAATCGAGCTCAACATCGCCGTCGAGGAGTAACGCCCACGTCGAAATCATACGATCTCGCGATCGTCGGCGCAGGCATTTGCGGGCTAGCCCATGCGCTCGCCGCCGCCCGGCGTGGTAAGCGCGTCGTCGTGATCGACCGGGACGCGCAAGCCAACGGCGCGTCGATCCGCAACTTCGGCTTCATTACGGTCACCGGCCAGCAGGCGGGGAAATGCTGGCGCCGGGCGAAGCGATCGGTCGAGGTCTGGCTCGAGATCGCCAATTCCGCGAAGATCCCGATCGTCCAGCGCGGCCTGCTCATGATTGCGCGCCGTCCCGAGGCGCGCGCAGTCATCGAGGCCTTCCTGCAAACGGGCATGGGCGCCGAATGCCGTCTGGTCGAGCCGCGCGAACTGAAGGACTTTGGCTCAAGTCTGCGGGCGGACGAATTCGCCGGCGCGCTCTATAGCCCGCACGAGGCGCGCGTCGAATCGCGCGAGGCGATTCCCCAACTCGCCGCTTGGCTCGGCGAGCGCTTTCCAGTGACCTTTCTGCGCGAGACCGCAGTCCGCGCCGCTTCTCCGCCGAAGCTCGAGACCAGCCGCGGGACAATCGAGGCCGAGGCGATCATCGTCTGTCCAGGCGACGATTTCTCAAGCCTGCACCCCGAGCGCCTGGGGCAATACGGCCTGACCCGCTGCAAGCTTCATATGATGCGGGTGCGCCCGCAACGCTTCGACGAGGGTTTGCCCCCCATCATGTCCGACCTCGGCATGATCCGCTATCTGGGCTATGCGGAATTGCCGGCTGCGCAGGCGCTGCGCGTAAGGCTTAAGTCCGAGCAGCGCGAGCACATCGACGCCGGCGTTCACTTGATCGCCGTCCGCAGCACGGACGGAACTCTGGTGGTCGGGGACTCGCATCACTATGCGGCCACTCCGAACCCCTTCGCGCCCGCGGCGGTCGACGATCTCATCCTCGATGAATATGCGCATGTGTTCGAGGGAGCGCGGCCGCAGATGGTCGAGCGCTGGACCGGAACTTATGCTTCCGCTTCCGACCGATTGATGCTCGTCGACGCGCCGTGCAATGGATTGCGCATCGTGCTGATTACCAGCGGCACCGGCGCGAGCACGGCTCTTGCGATCGCCGAGGAAGTGATCGCGGAGCTATACGGCTGAGGGAGGCAGAAATGGAGCGCGTCAAGGCCGTCATTTTCGACTGGGCCGGCACCGTCATCGATTACGGCTCGCTCGCCCCGATGGGCACGTTCGTGGAGACCTTCGCTGAGTTCGGCGTGCAAATTTCCATCGACGAAGCGCGCGGCCCGATGGGCATGGCCAAGCGTCCACATATCGCGGCCCTTGTGGCCCTCCGACGCGTCGCTGGAGCCTGGACGAAGCATCACGGGCATGCGCCGACAGAGGCCGATATCGACGCGATCTACGCCGCGTTCGTGCCGAAGAACATCGCGGTGGCGGCGCGTCACGCGACGCTCATTCCCGGCGCCGCAAAAGTCGTCGCTGAGCTCAGAAGCAAGGGGATCAAGATCGGGTCGTCGACCGGCTACACCCGCGAGATCATGGCCGAGATCCTGCCGGTCGCGGCGGCGCAAGGATTCAAGCCCGACAGCCTGGTTTGCACCGGCGACACGCCAGACGGACGCCCGACGCCCTTCATGCTTTACAAGACGCTGCTGGATCTCAAAGTTTGGCCCGCCTGGAGCGTGATCAAGGTCGATGACACGGAAGTCGGCATCGCAGAGGGAATCAACGGCGGCGCGTGGACGGTCGGCGTATCGGTCAGCGGCAATTGTTTCGGACTGTCGCGCGAAGAGGCGGCGGCGCTGCACTCTGACGACTTCGCAGAGCGGCGCAAGGCGGCGGTGAACAAGCTCGCGCGCGCCGGCGCGCACTATGTCATCGACAGCGCGGCCGACCTCATGCCAATCGTGCAGAAAATCGAGGAGCGGCTGGCGCGAGGCGAGCGGCCGTGAACGAACCCCGCCCGCCGCCGGTCGAAGGCGACATCAATGTCTCGCCCGCGCGGGCGGAATGGCGCGCCTCGCTCAGCGATTCCGCGCGGGCCGCGCTCGACGAAGACGAGCTTTATTTCCTCCGTCAGTCGCTGTCGACGCCTTGTCTCGCGCCGATCGTGCGCGCCGAAGGCGCGGTCCTGACCGACGTCGACGGCCGGCGCATCTTCGATTTTCACGGCAACAGCGTCCATCAACTCGGCCACGGCCACCCGAAGGTCGTCGCCGAGATCCGGCTCGAAATGGAAACCCTGCCCTTCTGCCCGCGCCGCTTCGCCAACGCGACTGCGACAGCGCTCGCGCGGCGCCTCGTTGAAACCGCGCCGGGCGACCTCGACAAGGTACTATTCGCCCCGAGCGGCGCCGCTGCGATTTCCATGGCGCTGAAACTCGCCCGTTACGCCACCGGCCGGCACAAGACACTGTCGCTCTGGGATTCGTTCCACGGCGCCAATCTCGACGCGATCGGCGTCGGCGGCGAGGCCTTGTTCCGCCGCGGGCTGGGGCCGATGATTCCTGGTGCCGAACACCTGCCGCCGCTTAATCTCGCGCGCCGCTTTTTCGGTGACGATAAGCCATTCGAACGCTTCGCTGACTACATCGACTACGCGCTCGCGGTTCAGGGGGACGTCTCGGCCCTGATCACCGAGCCTTTGCGCTGGACGACCGTCGAGGCGCCGCCGCCGGAATTCTGGCCGCGGGTCAAAGACTCCTGTCGGCGCCACGGCGCGCTGCTGATCTTCGACGAGATTCCGAGCTGCCTCGCGCGGACAGGCGCGCTGTACGCCTGCGAGCTTTTCAGGACCACGCCCGACATCCTCGTCATCGGCAAGGGCCTCGGCGGGGGAATCATGCCGCTCGCGGCGATCCTGGCCCCCAGCCGGCTCGATTGCGCGCCGGACGCGGCGCTCGGACATTATACGCACGAGAAAAGTCCCGTCGCTTGCGCAGCAGGGCTCGCGACGCTCGAGGTGATCGAAGAAGAGAAGCTGATCGATCGGGCGAAGGAACTCGGACGTCGCGGCCTCGAAAGGCTTGGCGCAATCCAGGCTCGCTATCCGGTCATCCGTGATGTGCGCGGCCTCGGTTGTTATTTCGGCGTGGAAATCGGCGGCGGCGATCCAGCCGCATCCGCCGAGCGGCTCATGTATCGCTGCCTCGAGCGCGGGCTCAGCTTCAAGATCGGCGGGGGAAATGTAGTCACGTTATGCCCGCCGCTGACCATCCCGTTTGACCAATTCGAGGAGGCGTTCTCGATCTTCGAGGACGCCATCTCCGGCCTCAAAAACTAGGGCTCGACCTGTCACAAAACCTTTGCGCGCACAGCTTAGCGGTGATTGTATAAGAGCAACACCGAGGGGGTCCCATGAAGTCTCTCCTGACCGCATTGCTCGTCGCGGTCTCGTTTGCGGCGCCTGCCTTCGCGGCCTCCGACGTCGTCACCATTTACGCCGCCGACGGCTTGCACGACGGCAAGGGCAGCTGGTTCGAGACGCAGTTCGGCGCTTTCACGAAAGCCACCGGGATCAAGGTGCAATATGTCGAGGGCGGCTCAGGCGGCGTCGTCGAGCGCGTCGCGAAAGAGAAGTCGAACCCTCAAGCCGACGTGCTCGTCACTCTGCCGCCGTTCATCCAGCGCGCCGAAGCCACAGGGCTCCTGCAAGCTTTCAAGCCGACTGCGGCAAGCGCCATCGACGTGGGCGACGATTCCTATCAACCGCTGGTCAACAATTTTCAGAACTTCATCTACAATTCCGCAGAGCTCAAGGACCCGCCGAAGACCTTCGACGATCTGCTCGGTTCCAAGTTCAAGGGGAAGATCCAGTATTCGACGCCTGGCCAGGCCGGCGACGGCACCGCAGTCATGCTGCAGGTTCTCCATGCCTTCGGCTCCAAGGACGCCGCGTTCGACTATTTGAAGAAGCTTCAGGACAACAATGTCGGCCCATCGGCCTCGACCGGCAAGCTCACGGCGCTTGTCAACAAGGGCGAGCTTTACGTCGCTAACGGCGACCTGCAGATGAACATGTCGCAGATGACTGACAACCCGAACATCAAGGTCTTCTGGCCGGCGGGTCCGAACGGCGAGCGCTCGGCCATGCCGCTGCCCTATTACGTTGGCCTGGTCGCCGGCGCGCCTGACGCCGACAATGGAAAGAAACTGATCGAGTTCCTTCTCTCGAAAGAGGCGCAGGGCGCTGTCTCGTCGGTGGCGCTCGGCATGCCGGTGCGCAAGGACGTGACCCCGACCGACGCCAATTTCACCAAGCTGCACGACGCCATGCAGGGCGTGACCATCTGGACGCCGGACTGGTCGCAGGTGCTTAAGGATCTGCCCGCTGACGTGGGGCGCTGGAGGCAGGCGACAGGGAGCTGAGATGACGAGCGCCGTACTCGGCGCGGAGACGGCGCGCGAGCGAGCCGAGGCGCAACGGCTTACTTCGGATTCGACCGTCAAGTTCGATGCCGTCACCGTCGCCTATCGAGGCGCGATTGTTCTCAAGCCGCTGACCGTCGACGTCGCGGCGGGCGAAATCCTGGCGATGATCGGCCCTTCGGGCTCCGGCAAGACGACGGCGCTGAGAGCCGTCGCCGGCTTCGTGCGGCCAGCTTCGGGGCGCATTCACATCGGCGGCGCCGACGTGACCGAGCTGCCGCCTTACGAGCGCGGCTTGGCAATGGTCGTGCAAAACTATGCGCTATTTCCCCACATGCGGGTCGCCGACAACGTCGCCTTCGGCCTCAGGGCCCGCGGCGCCGCCAGACCGCTGGTCGAAGAGCGGGTCGATGACGCGCTTCGCATTGTGGGCATGCAAAAATTCCTCAAGCGCTACCCGCGCGAATTGTCCGGCGGACAGCAACAGCGGGTGGCCATCGCGCGTGCGCTCGCCGTGCGCCCGCGCGTGCTGTTGCTCGACGAGCCCCTGTCGGCGCTCGACGCGCAGATCCGGCGATCCATGGTCGAGGAGATCGCCCGCCTGCATGCCGATCTGCCCGGCCTCACCATCCTCTATGTCACCCACGACCAGAGCGAAGCCCTGACGCTCGCCGATCGCATCGCGATCCTCAAAGACGGGAGCTTAAGCGCCATCGGACGCACGAGCGACCTTTATCGGCGTCCGCCCAACCGGTTCGCGGCGGAGTTTCTGGGCCGCGCCAATCTGCTGCCGGTGGTGGTGGAGGGAGACGTCCGAAAGAAAGGGTTGGTGGCCGTGCGCGCCGGGGACGATCGGCTCGTCGTGGCTTGCGACGGGGCGCCTTCGGGCGCCCGACGGTTGCTTTGCGTTCGTCCGCAGCATTTGACGCTTGCCGCGGAACACGGTTATTCGAACCGGATCGGCGGCCGTCTGCGCGACGTGCTGTGGCAGGGCGAACTCACGCATCTCGTGGCCGAGGTTGGTGATACGGTCATGCGAATTGTCGCCACCCGACTGCCGTCCCTGCCCGAGCGGGGCGCGCCACTCGATCTCTTTTTTGCACCCACCGACGCGAGCCTCATTCCAGAAGAAGCCGGTGTCTGACCTCGCCGTCCGGGCGGCGCCGGGGCGACCCACTTTCAACGGGCTCTGGGTCGCGCCTCCGCTCATCGTCCTTGGGCTCACATTCCTCTATCCGCTCGTCCTGATCGCGCGCGCGGCGCTTGTTGGCGACGCGGGCGCGATCGATTTAGGCGGGTTTCTCTCCGTGCTTCACTCGCGCGCGTTTCTCAACGCGCTCATCAATACCGGAAGCATTGCGCTCGCCGCCACCGCCGGCTGTCTGGCCTTGGGGGTGACGCTCGCGCTGATCCTGGCGTTCGTTCCTTTTCCCGGCTCGACATTTGTGGCGCGGCTCATCGACACGTTCATCGCACTGCCAACCTTCCTGGTGACACTTGCCTTCACATTTCTCTACGGATCGGCTGGCATGCTGAACGGCGCGCTCACCCAATCGTTCGGCTTGAGCGAGCCGCCGGTTCACTTTCTCTACTCGGCCTGGGGCGTGATCCTCGCGGAAGTCACGGTCTACACGCCGTTCGTGCTGCGGCCGCTGCTCGCGGCCTTCTCGCTTATCGATCAAAGCCAGATCGAAGTCGCCGGTCTGCTTGGGGCCAAGCCCTGGCGGATCGTGCGCAGCGTCATTCTGCCCGCCGCGCTTCCCGCCGCGATCGCCGGCGGCAGCCTCTGCCTGCTGCTCACTGTCAACGAGTTCGGGATCGTGCTCTTCATTGGCGCCAAGGGCGTCATCACGCTGCCGCTCTTGATCTATGACAAGGCAATCCAGGAGTCGGACTATCAGGCGGCCTGCGCCATCGCGATCGTGAATATCGCGCTCTCGCTCGGCCTCTTCTCGCTTTATCGGTTCGCCGCCCGGCGGCTTGGAGGCTGACCAATGCTTGTCTGGTCGCGCTCCGGTCGTCTCATCGTGTGGCTCCTCGCAGCTTTGCTGATCGGAATCCTCTTCATCGCGCCGCTTGCGGTCATTCTCGCCGCGAGCGTGGCCCGGCAATGGAACGGCGTCCTGCCGACGGGCTTTACGCTCGAACATTACGCAGCCGCCGGCAGTGGCGCCTTGGGCGATTCCGTGTTCGCGAGCCTCATCACCGGGCTCGTCGCGAGCCTTCTTGCACTTCTTTGTGGATCTTGGGCGGCGCTGGCTTTGCGCGCGCACGGGGAGGCATGGAGCCGAAGCTTAGGCCTCCTGTTCTTCCGAGCGCCGTGCCATCGGTGTCGGTGGGGCTAGGCCTCCTGGTCGCGTTCAGCCAGCGGCCGCTGCTCCTCAACGGCACGACGGCGATTGTGATCCTTGCTCATTTCGTGCTGATCTCAGCTTTCTCGTTCGGCAATGTCTCGGCCGGCCTCGCACGGCTGTCGCCGGACTACGAGGAGGTCGCCTCGAGCCTCGGCGCACGCCCGACTTACCGGCTCTTCAAGGTGACGCTGCCGATGATCGCGCCTTATCTGATCGCCGCCTTCGGCTTGAGCTTCGCCCTTTCGATGGGCGAACTCGGGGCGACGGTCATGGTCTATCCGCCCGGCTGGGTGACGCTGCCGGTCGCCATCTTCGGGCTCACGGATCGCGGCGACATTTTCTCTGGAGCGGCGCTAACGATGATTCTCGTCGCCGCGACCTTGGCGCTGCTCGTTGGCCTCGAGCGTCTCCCTCTCAGCGCCGTCGGACGCAGGGCGTAGAGCGCACCGCGGTCGGATGGAACCGTCATTCGCGTGGCTCAATGACGATCGCGGTCGAGCCAAAGGCAATTTGCTGAGCGAAGCGGCTTTGGAACGGAAACGGCTCGGATCGCAATGTGTTGCAGAATCAGAAATTGAGTTAAACTTGGCCGATGAGCAATCTGCGCGCTTCCGTATGCGACGATCGCAAGCTCCCACTCCGGCGCCTCTCAACGCCAGGGAAACGCGCCAGAAAAAATTTCTGCGGTTTATCCCGTGTAACTCATTGAAAAGGCTCGATTCGGACAAGAAAATCCAAGGGAATCCAGGACAATCCAACCCTCATAATCAGGGGTTTTCGCAGCGAGACGGCTAGGAGCCAAGAAAACCCAAACCGACCGACCGAACCAATATAGTGGCCCGTTGCTGACAGACGGCCGCCATCCGACTTGACTAACTTCAGAAATAGACATAAAGATATGCTTATGTCTGATGAACGAAGAGCGCCCCCGCTCGCCTTTCGGGCACTACTCACGGGCCTCGAAGCGGCCGGCGAGGAGACGCGGTTGCGCATCCTCTGCCTGTTGGAAGTCGCCGAGCTCACGGTGAGCGAACTGGTCGCCATTCTTGGACAGTCGCAGCCGCGCGTCTCGCGCCATCTCCGACTGCTGGTCGAGGCGGGGCTCGTCACGCGACAGCGGGAGGGCGCCTGGGCCTTCTTTCGGCTCGCCGAACCGGGCGGCGCGCTGGCGCACGAATGGCTGCGAAGTCTCGATCCGGCCGATCCGATCGTGAACGCGGATCGCGTCCGCCTCGACATTGCGCGCGAGACGCGTCGCAAGCAGGCGGCGGCCTATTTCGCCACGCGCGCCGCCGATTGGGACCAGATCCGCGCGCTACATGCGCCGGAAGAGCGGGTCGAAGCGGCGCTCGTCGAAATGATCGGCGCGAAGCCGTTCCGCAATCTCCTCGATCTCGGCACGGGCACCGGGCGCATGCTTGAGCTTCTCGCCCCGCGGGCGGCCCGCGTCGTCGGCGTCGACCAGAGCGCGGCGATGCTGGCGCTTGCCCGCGCTCGCATCGATCAGGCGGGTCTCCGGCATGTGTCCTTGCGGCAGGGTGACATCTACGCCCCTCCTGTCGAGCGCAACGCCTACGATCTCGTGGTCGTCCACCAGGTGCTCCACTTCCTCGACGATCCGGCCCGGGCGCTGGCTGAAGCCACGCGGGCTCTGGCGCCGGGCGGCCGGCTAGTGGTTGTTGACTTTGACGCCCACGACCAAGAATTCCTGCGCGATGAGTTCGCTCACCGTCGGCTCGGCTTCGCGGTCGACGAGGTCGAGGGCTATCTCGCCGAGGCGGGTCTCGCCGCCATCCGCGTGAAGCGTGTTCCACCGGCCAAGGGCGAAGCCGGCAAGCTGACCGTCGCGCTGTGGATGGCCGAGGATCCGCGCGTCATCACGGATGATTTCCTGAAGAGCGACACGGAGTTCGCGTGATGGCTGCGAAACCCCTTCCGCTGAGCCGCGCCGGAGCGCAGGTTCACGTCTCTTTCGAGTTTTTCCCGCCCAAGACCGCGGACATGGAGGCGAACTTATGGGAGGCGGCCACGCGGCTCGAGCCGCTGAATCCCGCCTTCGTTTCGGTCACTTACGGCGCCGGCGGCTCGACGCGCGAGCGCACCCACGCTTTGGTCGAGCGCATGGTGCGCGAAACGACGATGGAGCCAGCGGCGCATCTGACCTGTGTCGGCTCTTCGTGCGGGGAGATTCGCGAGACGCTTCGCGACTATCACTCAGCTGGCGTACGCCACATCGTGGCGTTGCGCGGCGACCCTCCGACAGGTTTCGACGCGCCCTACGAAATTGTTCCCGGCGGCTATCGATCGACCGCCGAGCTTGTCGCCGACGCCGCAAAGATGGGCTTTGAGGTGTCGGTCGGGACCTATCCCGAGCGCCATCCCCAAAGCCCGACGTTGCTGCATGACATCGAAATCCTCAGGCAGAAGGTCGATGCCGGGGCGACGCGGGCCATCACCCAGTTCTTTTTCGATAATTCGGCCTATTTCCGCTTTCTCGACGTCGCTGCAGCGGCCGGGCTCGACGTTCCGATCGTGCCGGGCATCTTTCCAGTGCAGAACTTCAAGCAGACGGCCAATTTCGCCCGGAGAACGGGGGCAAGCGTCCCGCGATGGCTCGCTGACCGGTTTGATGGCCTCGAGAACGATCCGGCGACACGCCGGCTCGTCGCGGCGGCCGTGTGCGCCGAGCAGGTGATCGATCTCATCGACCATGGCGTCAAGGAGCTGCACTTCTACACCATGAACCGCGCCGATCTGGTGTTCGCGATCTGCCATTTGGTGGGGCTGCGTGCGGGGCCAGCGCCGGCCGCGCGCGCCGAGCGAGGACCGCCTGCCGTTACGGCGGGCGCACTGGGGTAAAGCGCCCGAGGCTAAGTCGCCGCTAGCCAGCGCAGCGAGGAAAACCCCTATCCGCCACGGACCGACGCCGCCTAACGGGTGCGGGTTTGGCTGAATAACTGCCCTCTCGATCCCACCGTGCTTCAGGCTCTTAGGGGTGGAATCGCGACGATTCGCTTAAGCCTGAAAATCAGAAAAATGTTCACTTTTGCGGAAATTGCGGCTATGATCATCCGATGGCGTGAAACTTGAGACATCCACCCCAAAGTCGGGTCCGGTTCGCCCGCGCGGGCCGCATTTGCAATTCCTGGTTAACCAAATCTTTCGAAAGCTCGCGGGACCCACCGCTCCGAGCGTTGACCTGCGTTTCTTTTTTTTACATTGTGAACAAATAGAGAACATTCTGCGGCGAGGTTCAGGCAGGGTTGTTCCGAAACAATGCAGCTCACGCGGAGGGTCGATCCACCTTCGGCTTGCAACTGCAAAAAGGAGCGGGTGATGTTGAAGCTTATCGAAGGTTCATATGCGTCCTTTTTCCCAAAGCAAATCGACGCCATGTTTCGGAACAGAGCGGAGACGTTTTCGGAGCGGCTTGGCTGGGAGGTGATGGTGAAAGATGGCTACGAGCGGGACAGGTTCGATGACGCGAATCCTCTCTATCTCGTGTCCATCGACCCCGATACCGAAGAATACTGGGGTTCGTTGAGGCTGCTGCCGACCACGGGTCCAAACATGCTGCGCGACGTCTTTCCGCAATTGCTCGACGGCGACTACGTTGAAAGCGCCACGATCTGGGAGTGTTCACGCATCTGCGCCACCGCAGCGCGCGGCCAGCCGGAACGAAACGGCGGCGGCGTCAACTACGTCCTGAGCGAGCTCATTTTGGGCATCGGCGAAGTTGCGGTCGCCGCCGGACTGACCCAAATCGCGGCCGTCTTCGACGCCCGCATCCTCCGTGTCCTGAGGACCGCCGGGTGCAACCCCGAGATTATCGGGTCACCGCAACAGATCGGCGACGTCATGTGTTATGCTGGCCTGTTCGACACCGGCGAAGGCCCCCTCAAGGCGTTTCGCGCCGCGGCCGGGATCGAAAACTCTGTTCTTGCTCCAGGCGCCAAAGAGATTGCGTTCGCTTGACGCTTCGCGGCACGTTTCGCCCCGCAGACTTGAGACGCCGCTTCGCAACCCATAAGTAGTAAAAACGGCAAAACTTCCCGTCTGCAAGTGTATCGGCAGCGGATGTTGGCAATGTTCCTGTTTTGTTTTCTACAATTTTGTCGCTTGTCATTCGTTCCTTACGTCATCAAACTGGCTTCGAAGGCGGAGACAAGTATGGGGGGCGGTTTGGCCAAGAAGTCAAAAAAGAGCGCAGCCGCGCTTATAGACACAAGACGGCCGGTTGGTGAATTGAGTCTATCCGCTTCTGAAGCTCGCAGGTTATATGGCATTTGCGTTGAGCTGCTAGAACTATGCAGCCACGTTTCTGGTCGAGTAGACCCTCAGGCCGGGTGGATGGTGGCTCATGCGCGCGATGAAGTCATGCTGGGGATCTTCGATGTTAAGCCTTAGCAAAACTCTAGACACGGCCATCAGCATCGAATCCGCGACGGCGCGACTGACGGAGACGATTATCGGCAACAATGAACATGATCTGGCCGAAACCTTGAGGACGATTGCCTTCGATATTGATCTCTCTCACATCTCATATGTGCGCTTGTCCCCAGACAAGAGCCCCGATATGTGCCTATTGGTTGCGATCGTCACCTATTCACGACTTTGGCAGCACCGATATTTCGTAAAGAAATATATGTCCAACGACCCGGTGATTTCTTACGGTCGTGAATCTGATCAACCCTTCGATTGGGCCAGCCTACCCGTCGACGATCCAGCGACGAAGGCTTTCTTCGCCGACGCCTTGAACCATAGTGTGGGCCGAAACGGCCTGACGATTCCTTTGCGCAATCGACGCGGCGTGTGTGCTCTGGTTTCGTTCACCAGCGACCTGTCGAAGGATGAGTGGGAGGCCTACAAAACGGCAAACATGCCGAAGCTTAAGCTATTGTCCGTTCTTATTGATTCTGCATCTCACATCAATTTCAAATTGCCCGCGTTTCAGGTCCATTTGTCGAATCGCGAGGAGCAGTGTTTGCTGTGGGCCGCGCGCGGGAAGACTTACCAGGAGATTGCAGAGATCCTAGGGCTGGCCTTTGGCAGCGTGAAAACACATCTGGACGCAGCGCGCCACAAGTTGCGCTGCATGAACCTGACCCACGCGGCCGCAGTCGCTTTCGCCACCGGCGTCATTCCGGCCCAGGCGCTGAAATAATTTAGACGCGCGCGATGACCGCGACCGGGCCGCCGCCGGCGGGACCCTGATGCTCGGCGCCGCCCGACACGTAGACCGCGCCGGTCCCTGATACGCCCGCGATCAATCCGCCGACCGCCGCGCGCGCATGCCGCGTGGCGTTGATGTCCGAATCCTCGAGCATGGTGTGACGAAGGCCACGGATCGCCCCATCGGGGGAAGCTTCGGCCTTGGCGAGAACGTTGACGAGCCGGTTTTGCGATTGCGCGTCGATCGCGCTCAATCCCACGCTTGCAAGCGCCTGCATCAGCGCGGCGAGGTCGATCGCGTCCCGCATCACCGAATGGCCAATTGTGAATGGGCTCGACGAGAAGCGCGAGGACCCGATCAAAATGACGACATTGTGCATGAGCTCGATGCCGGCCGAACACGACGCGACGGAGGAATAGAGCGCCCAGTCTTTCAACACCTGGCTTTCGCCGACCCCAGCGCCGATCTCGCCCAGCGCCTTGGCCACGCCGATTGCCGAAGCGCCGCGCGAATAACCCATTGACGTATAGCCGCTCGCGGTGACCGTCGTCCTGCCGCGCGCAGCGGCGTGCTGGACGCGCTCGCTGGTCAGCAGCGGGCATTTGATCTGGACAAAATGCACCTCGCTGACGGCCTCGATGGATGCGTCGCGCATCGCCGCTTCGACAGCTCTGGCCGTTTCATCGATCTGCGCGTCGCGGCCAATTTCCTCCGGCAAAAAGTTGCGAGTATGCGCGATGCCGACGCTCAGTCGCTTCTCGCTCATGTTCTCGCCGACGCTCTCCGGGGCGCGGCTTCGCGCGAACACCGTTATGTGCGGCGACAGCACTCCCTCCGTGCTCCCCGACATGACGAATGCGATGCGGGCCTCGACCTCTCGCGGGGCGAGCTTGAGATGCGAAGAGAGGGCGTTGCACAATGCGGCGACCGCATATTCGCGAGTGAAGTCGTTGACCCCGCCATTGCCTTCGGTCTTGCCCAGCACCGCGACAATGGACGAGGGGTCGAGCGCGGCGCTTTCGATGAGCGCCATGAGGCCGGACACGTCCCCGGGCCCGTTGGTCGGAATGCGGATCACGTCGAATGAATTCGGTTGCATGTCCCCTCCGTCTTGTCTGCGGACGAGGACTACCAAATTCCGTTCCACTCCGCGTTTTTCGACTGCGCGAGGCCAATCTCGCCTGGGTGGCCAGGTGGCGGTCGCAGGTTCAGCTTGAGCCGATCAGGATTCCCGCCGCCAGCACCAATGCGCCGCCGATCATCACTTTCGCGGCCGCGGTCAGCGGCGGCGCCTCCATGTACCGCCATTGGATCCACGCGATGGCGCTCAACTCGATGATGACGACGACGAGCGCGATGATTGTCGCCGTGTAGAAATACGGGATCAGAAAAGGCAGCGTGTGGCCGATGCCGCCCGCCGTCGTCATGAGCCCGCAGACGAGCCCGCGCAGCAGCGGCGCGCCGCGTCCCGAAAGCTTGCCGTCGTCCGAGAGCGCCTCGGCGAAGCCCATTGAAATGCCGGCCCCGATCGACGCCGCGAGCCCGACAAGAAACGCGTTCCACGAATTGTGGGTCGCGAAGGCCGCGGCGAACACCGGCGCGAGCGTGGACACCGAGCCGTCCATCAGGCCAACGAGGCCGGGCTGGATGATCTGCAGGACGAACCGCCGGCGCTCGTTCTCCGCTTCGGCGCCTCGGGCGGAGGTGGTGAGGATTGTCTCCTCGAGCCCGGCGGCGATCTGGTCGTGCTTCTCCTCTTCCTCCGCGAGGTCGCCGAGCAGCCTGCGGGTCGAAGCGTCGGAGGCGCGCGTCAGCGCCTGTCGATAGAAGCGCGCTGCCGTACGCTCCATGTCGCGCGTGTGCGAGCGCGCCGTGTCCAGGCCGAGCGGACGGACGTGCCAGACCGGCTTCGCGGGGATGTAGCCGCCGATGTCCTGGCGCCGAACCAGCGGAATGTGCTCACCGAATTTCGCGACGAACAGATCGATGAGCCTGCGCCGGTGACCATTCTCCTCCGCCGCCATCTCGTCGAACACTTTGGCGCTTGCCGGGTAATCGTCATGCAGGCCGTCGGCGAAATCGGCAAAAATGCGCGCGTCCTCCTCCTCATTGCTGATGGCGAGGGCCAGAATCTCGCGCTCGGACAGGTCGTCGAACTTGCGCATGGATCGCGTTCTCGAAAAATCTCCGCCCGGTCGATTTGCTCTGTCGCGGCTTGTTGCGACGTCGCGCGCTCGAGGGCCGCCGGCCGTTCTAGGGTTCCGTCGTCGCTGGGGTCAAGACGACGGCCGGGAGGCTCCCTGAGCAGCTCGCTGAGAACGACCCCGTGGCGCCAAGACTAGTCGCTGTCGCTTTGGGCAGCTGCCTGCCTGGTTCTAATGTCGCCCAGATCGCGCTCGAGGAAATAATTGAGGAAGGTGCGGATTGCGGCGATCGCCCCGAGTCGCGCCACCTCGTCCCAGCTTGTGGTGATCGCAGTTTCTAAAACGTCGGCGGCGAGTTGGAAGGTGAGGCCGGCCACGAGCCAGCGCCCCAGACGCAGCCAAACCTCGCGCTCGTAATGGCCGTCGCGCGAGGAAAACATCGTCCACAAGCCTAGGAAGAAGGCTTCCACGGCGCCCACGACAATGAGGATCAGCGCCAGCCAGTCGATCGCGTCGACGGCGACGTTGGTCGCGAGAACCAGCCACTCTCTCATCGCGTCGCCCTCACGAGCGAGCGCGTCGGCCGTTTCGTCCTTTTCTCAATCATGGAAGCAGGCGGCGGGTCTGAACCCGCCGCTCGCCATTCGCTTCGACTCCTCAGTTCATGCCGGCGGCCGTGTCGTGCATTGCCTTCAATGCGTCGTCGAGCGTGAAGGTGTTGGGTTTCTGGATGGGCGGGAAATCCTTGAAAGTCGCCGCCCACTGGGTCGCCGCGAATTGGGCGCCATAGATCATCGGAATATGGTCGACGTACCATTCCCAGTACGAATTCGAGGTCTGGTCAGCGCGTTCGAACGGGTCGGTGCGCAGATTGAAAATCTTCGGAATCCGGAGCTTCGTAAACGGCTCCGCCCAGACCTGCAGCGTGCCGCGGCAGCGCTGCTCCATGTATGTGATCTTCCAATTGTCATAACGCATGCCGATCACGTCGCCGTCGTCGCTCAGATACATGAAGAAATTGCGCGGACTCTTCTTCTCTTGACCGGTCAGATAGGGCACGAGGTTGTACGCGTCGAGATGGTTTTTGTAGGTGCGCCCGATCGCCTGATAGCCCTTCTTCAGCTTCTCGATGATGTCGGGTTCGCCGGCCATCGCGAGGAAGGTTGGGAACCAGTCGTGATGCTGGATGATCTCATTCGAGATCTGGCCCGGCTTGATCTTGCCCGGCCAGCGCACGAGCAACGGGATGCGGAACGCGCCTTCCCAATTGGTGTTCTTCTCGCTACGGAACGGCGTCATCCCTCCGTCCGGCCACGAGTTCATGTGCGGACCATTGTCGGTCGAATACATGACGAAGGTGTTGTCGGCGATCCCGAGCTCGTCGAGGTAATCGAGCGCCTGGCCGACATTCTTGTCATGATCGACCATCGAGTCGTGATAGGGCGACTGCCAGCGCCCAGCTTGTCCAATGCTCTCAGGCTTGGTGTGCGTCTTGAGATGCATGTGGGTCGTGTTGAGCCAGACGAAGAAGGGCTTGCCCGCGTCGTTTTGGCTCTTCATGAATTGCTTCGCGCGCGCAACAAAATCGTCGTCACATGTCTCCATCCGCTTCTTCGTCAGCGGGCCTGTATCCTCGACTTTCTGCTTGCCGACCTTGCCCCAGCGCGGCTCGACGGTCGGATCGTCCTTATCCGTCGCGAAGGAGTGCATGACGCCGCGCGGTCCGAACATCTTCTTGAAGTTCGGGAAATCCTTCTCGTTGGGGTAGTCGGGCAGTTCGGGTTCTTCTTCCGCGTTGAGGTGGTAGAGGTTGCCGTAAAACTCGTCGAAGCCGTGATTGGTCGGCAGCATAGAGTTCAGATCGCCGAGATGGTTCTTGCCGAACTGGCCGGTCGCATAGCCCTGATTCTTGAGGGCTGCCGCGATTGTAATGATCTTATCGTTCATGCCGATTGGCGCGCCCGGGATGCCGACCTTGGAGAGGCCGGTGCGATAGACGCTCTGTCCGGTGATGAAGGACGAGCGCCCCGCCGTGCAGGATTGTTCGCCGTACGAGTCGGTGAACAACATGCCTTCTTTGGCGAGACGGTCGATGTTGGGCGTCTGATAGCCCATGAGACCGTGCGAATAGCAGCTTAGATTCGCGATGCCGATGTCGTCACCCCAGATGACGAGGATATTCGGCTGGGTTGGCTTGTTCGGCTTGTCTGATTTGTTCGGCGTCTTGGGCATTTTTTTCCTCTCCTATTTTGAACTTGAGGCTGCAATGGGCATTCGAATTCCGGCGTGCCGATGGCCGGAACGGCCATCGTTCAAATCAAGGCGCCCTATTCGAATGGTCCGACGTGAAACACCATGCTCATGACCGCTGCGAGGCCGATCAAGAGAAGAACGAGCGCCGTAACCAAAGTGAACGACAACGGAAAGATGGTCTCGCCGTGGATGAGCCCTTCCTTCCGCATCTCTTCTCGCAAGTGGCGCAGCCCCAGCATGAACTGCACGTGGTAAGCGATGCCGATGACGAGCATCACGATCCCTAGCCCCACCAGCGAGAGACCGAAGTTTCTCGGCGCGGCGGCCTTGGTGATGATATCCTGATCGCGCAGCTTCTGAAACACCTGCGCAATAGTGAAGCCGAAACCAATCAGCGACAGCGAGGTGCGAATGACCGACATGAGCGTCCGGTCGGCGCTCATGCGCGTGCGCTGAAAGGACATGCCCGTGCGGCGCGACGAGAGCTCGGTGTTGGTGTCCAATTTGAGATCCGGGCTCGCCATCGTTCTCTCTGCCACCGGGTCGCTCAACTCGATGCGGGCTGGGCGACCCAATGACGCGCAATGCGCTCAATAGGTCCCCGCAATAGCAAATAGGGCACAAAGGCGAGCAAAATCGCGATTACTACGGCCTGGACCGGATAGAACGTGCCCAGCACCTTCCATTGGTAGATGATATCCATGACGACGCCAAGAATCAGAATTCGTGCGGTCGAGACGATTCCTTCCCAGAGACGTCCGCCGCGCCCCCCGGAGTCGCGGACGCCATGGATCAAGGCCCAGACATACGGCCTGCGTCCAACGCGAGCGTCATGAATCCCGTCGCGTAACGCGGCGATAATCGCCATCGTCGGTTGCAAAATAAATCGAAACATCATCGGGCCGGTGGGCCGGTCCAGAATGTCGCTCCAGAGACGGCCGAGATTTTCGGCAGAAACCCCGTACCAGGCCACACCGAGGACGAGGAGCCCGACCAGGAGCAGGACGGCGATGCGCGCCTGCATGATTGCGCTCTTGGACGGCGCGTCAGTCACAGCACGAACGCTCCGCATGGGATTCGATCCGTCCTCAGCGAAGCTTTCAGCATCTTTGCGGCCGAAATTGCGCCAATGTTAACGGACGATCGCTGCTGTTTTGGATAGTCGCTGTCCGACCGTGTGTCAAAGTCGCCCTTGCGCGGCGGTTCCGCCTCGCCAATAGCCTTGGAGGATCAAGGAGCACAGCGAATGTCAACAATGGGTGGAGACGCGGAAACGCCCGCCGATCGCGTCGACGCGATTCGCGCGTTCTACGAGTCGCACCCATATCCGGCGCCGATCAACAGCCTCGACCGGCACCTTGATCGCTATCGCGATCTGGACCGGCGCAGAGCGCAAAATCTGCTGCTGTGGCCTCTGGAGAAGCCGCGCCCAGACAGGAAGATCCTTGTCGCTGGTTGCGGAACGTCGCAGGCCGCGCGTCACGCGCTCATGGAACCCGACGCGCGCGTAACCGCGATCGATGTCAGCGAAACAAGCCTGCGCCACACCCGCGATCTTCAAAGCAGACATGACATACGAAATCTGCAGCTCCACCGTCTCGCGATCGAGCGGATCGGGGAGCTCGGGGAGACGTTCGACCAGATTGTCTGCACAGGGGTGCTTCATCATCTGAGCGATCCGGACGCGGGCCTTCGCTCACTGCGCGATGTCCTCGTGCGCGATGGCGCAATGCACATCATGGTCTACGCGCCTTACGGGCGCGTCGGCATTACCATGATGCGGGACTATTGCCGGCTGCTCGGGATCGGCGTTCGGGACGAAGACCTGCGCGATCTTGGGCAGACGGTTCAAGCGCTGCCCATCGACCATCCGATCGCTGGGGTCGTGAAGCGGGCGAAGGACTTTGCACGGCCCGATGCGCTCGCCGACGCGTTGCTGAACCCGCAGGATCGCGCCTATTCCGTGCCGCAGGTTTACGATTGGCTTGAGCTTTGCGGCCTCAAGTTCGGGCGCTGGTACGAGCAGGCGGCCTACCTTCCGCAGTGTGGGGCGATCGAGGGCGCGCCGCATGGCGCTCGCCTCGCAGCGCTTCCCTCGTCCGCCCAACATGCGGCGATCGAGCTCTTGCGCGGAACGATGGACAGGCACAGCTTCGTCGCCTACCGCGACGATCGCGAACGCGAAGCCCAGCCAATCACATTCGACGGCGACGCCTGGCGCAGTTTCGTGCCCGTTCGGCTCCCCTGGACGCTAAAGGTCAAGGATCGCGCGCCTCGCGGCGTCGCCGCCGTGCTCATCAATCCGAACCACACCTATCCCGATCTCGCGCTTTTCATCGACGCTGCACAGGAGCGGCTCCTTATGGCGATCGATGGCGAGCGCTCTGTTGCCGAGATCCTGGATAGCGCGGGCGAAACCATCGGCGGCGAGCAGGGGCGCCAGTTTTTCAGGCGACTCTGGGAGCACGACCTCATCGTGTTCGACGCCACCGGCTCGCAATGATCCAGGCGGCCAGTACTGTGCATTTTGCCATAAGAAGATTGGCTATTGAAACGTACTGGGAGGATAATCTTTCAAATACACTTGTAGGCCGTCAATATTCGACTAAAGGAGGCATTGACCCGAATGAGACGCAGGAAGATGATCTACAGTGTGCTAGTCAAATTTGGGGAGGTTAAATGCCGTAGCAGTATATTCTTATTGTAATGGGAAGATAGAACAGGCTGCTTAGCTCAATAGCTATCAGCGATCTCGAATTCCACAGACCATGTTGAAATTCGCTCACTTGGAGCGGGGGAGAAAGCTATGTCTCAAAGAAAACTTTGGACCACTACAGCGATTGTTTGTTTGCTAGGAGGAATAACCGCGTCAACACCAGCGTCCGCGGTTGTGATAAATGACCTCTTTGTATTCGGCGACAGCTATTCAGACACTGGCGCCTTTGTTCCTCTCGTCAACCCTGGCGGAACCACTTGGGCGGGGTATTTGGCTCAGAACTTCAACATCACCCTTACAACTTCGAAAAATGCTGATCCGGGGACGGATGGAGTCAATTTCGCGGAAAGCGGCGCGCGCGTTGATCCTGTCCCGCCGCCGACGAGACAGCCACGAAGTCTGACCCAGCAGGTTGCCGAGTTTCAGAACTATGTCGACAATGACGAAGTGACCTTTAACCCTGACTCAACCTTGTTCTTCCTCGCGGGCGGATTGAACGACCACACAAGCGACCCCACCCAAATCGACGCAGCGACGACTGCGCAAATCACGACGCTCTACTCTCTTGGAGCTCGCATCTTCGAAATCGCGTTGCTCCCGCAGGACGTCCCGGCGTTCACCGACAGCGCTCTCAATCTCAATCCGGGCTACGAGGCGCTGGTTCCCGAACTGCAAGCTGAGTTTCCCGATGCCACCATCGAGCTCAGCAACTGGGGCCCGGACTACGACGACATCCTCACGAATCCGTCGAAGTATGGAATTACCAACACCACCACCCCATGCATGGGTCCGCCGGTCTGCGCGACGCCCGACACATATTTCTATTACTTCAACTCTCATCCCTCCGACGCTTCTCACCATATCGTCGGCGACGAAATCTACGCGGAAGTCTTAGGCCTTGCCGCGCCAACTCCGGAACCCTCGACCTGGGCGATGATGCTTCTGGGCTTCGCAGGGCTTGGCTTCGCCGGCTACCGTGGCGCGAAGAAGCGCGCGGCCGTCGCGTAACGCGCGCGCTTAACCGAACAACAAAGGCCGCCTCCAAAGGGCGGCCTTTTGCTTTGAGGAAACCCATCCAAGTCACCGATTGCGCCGTTTCGTCTTCAGGCCTTCGTCGGGCGCACCACACAGCGAAAGCCGACATGGCTCGTCGATGTGTCGATCGGCTCAGCGTGCCGGGCGGCCGGCCGGTAACGTTTGCAATAGTTCGGCGCGCAGAGGTGTGAGCCGCCCTTCAGCACCTTGCGGGGAATGCGGATCTCAGGCTGGCACGGATCGTAGCTCTGCGCCTCCGGGCCGCCGCGCGGGTTCTGCGGCACGCAGCACGCCTTGGGCGCGTCGGCCGGGTGACGCGTCGACCAGAAGTCGGTCGTCCATTCCCACACATTGCCGATCATGTCGTAGACGCCATAGCCGTTGGGCGGAAACGACCGGACCGGCGAGGTGCGCTCAAAGCCGTCCTGCTTCAGGTTCTGCTGCGGAAACGCGCCCTGCCAGGTGTTGGCCATCTGCTTGCCGCTGGGCGTGAACTCGTCGCCCCAGGAATATTCCGCGCCATCAAGCCCGCCGCGGGCCGCAAACTCCCATTCGGCCTCGGTTGGCAATTCCTTGCCGGCCCAGTGCGCGTAAGCCTCGGCATCGCGGTAAGCGACATGCACGACGGGATGATCGTCCATTCCGCTGATCGAAGAGCGCGGTCCGTACGGCCTTCGCCAATCGGCGCCGAACTTAAATCGCCACCATTGCGACCAGTCCTTGAGGTCGACCAGCTCTTTCGGGGGTGAAAAGACGAGCGACCCCGCCTTCAGCATATGCGGCAGCGCGCCCGGATAATCCTCGGCCTTCGGCGTGATTTCGGCGAACGTCATATGTTTCGTGGCGTTGACGAACTTGCGGAACTGGCGGTTCGTCACCGGCGCGCTGTCGATCCAAAAAGCGCCGACGCCAACCCGGTGGGCTGGGGCTTCCTCGGGATAGTGTCCGTCCGAGCCCATGCGAAAGTCGCCGCCGGCCACGAAGACCATGGCGGCGAGCGAATTCGTCTCAGGCGTTTCGGGGCGTTCGGAAACCTGGCTCTGTGAACTCATGTCGTCCTGCTGAAACAGTTTGCATGGATAGCGTCAATTCTCAAAATGGAACCTTGAAACACGCCATCGTTGTAATAAATAACAGGGATCAGGCGCTGCCGCGGGACGTCGCTTGAGACGCTGCCAAACGTGGCTCACGGGCTCGCATTTGGTGATGCTTTCGAGGCCGCCTTCTATCGCTTGGTATCGCTCCGCGGTGACTGAGCTTAACAAAAAGTTGCGATAAGCCCCGTTTTTTGGACGAGGATGGAACTCAGTCTTTATTAACGTGTTTTAACCTCACGATCTCAAATGAAGCCGAAGTGAGATACCCCGATGTTGGCCCTTTTATTGAACCATAGTCCCGTTTTCCTGACCGGCGAACTTTTCCTCGGGCTATGCCTCGGCATGTTCGGCGTCGCCTTGGTCGGTACGGCGCGTGAAAAGTACTCAGTCCGAGTCCCGGCGTCGGAGGTAAGCGACGGAATCAATCGTTGACGACCGACGCCGTGCCCGTTTCCACGGGGCTGTGAGGTTTCGGCCAACCCGTCGGGGGCCAGCGTCGAAGCGATACTTATAGCCGAGCTGTGGCTTAGCCCATTGATTGTTACGGAGCAGACGATACGTTGTTGCCACGATCTGCGAATCCCTCCCTCCCCAGAGAAGGTCACTAGGTCCGTGGTCCGAGTTTCTGCGCTTCCGGACCGTCGTCGTGTCCAAGCCCTCCTTTTCGAGCGCGATTCTTAAACTCGGCACACCAATTTACGGATTCGCCGCTTTCAAGCGAGCAAGACGCGATGCGCCACGGCGTTTGGACGCCTCTAGTCTGTAGACGGTGAGAAGCTGCGGGTTTTGCTTTCGCTTTGCTCTGAAAGCCGAAAGGCCTAGAAGGGCCGCCTTGTGAAAAGGTCGACATCCCCTCTTAATCGCCTGCTTCAGGACCACGCGTCGCGCGCGATGCGGTCCGGCGCCGAATAGCCATGCGCCATCTGCCGATTTTTCTTGAGCTCGGCGGTAAGGCTGCAATCGTCGTCGGCGGAGGCGCGGTGGCCGCCCGACGGGCGGAACACCTGATCAAGGCCGGCGCGCGCGTGACGACATTCTCGCCTGCGCTCAGCGACGACTTTCGCGAGCTTCTCGATGCGCCAAACTTTCGCCACGTGGCGCGCGATCCCCAGCCCCAGGATTTCGAGAGCTCCGCGGTCTGCTTCGTGGCGCTTGAGGACGAGCGCTTGTCAACCGAGGCCTGGGCGGCGGCAAAGGGGGCCGGCGCATGGGTGAACGTCGCCGACCGGCCTCAGTTCTGCGACTTCATCATGCCCGCAATTATCGACCGCGACCCGCTTGTCATCGCGATTTCGACCGGCGGAGCTTCGCCAATTCTGGGCCGCATGCTGAAGGCCCGCCTGGAAACCGTCATCCCCGCCGCTTACGGCCGCCTTGCAGCCCTCATGGGCGGATTCCGCGACGCGGTGGGCAGAGCGATCGCCTCTCCGGTCATGCGTCGACGATTCTGGGAGACCGTGCTCGAGGGACCGATCGCGGAACGGGCGCTCTCAGGCGACGAGAGCGCCGCGGCTGCCGAACTCACTCGCGTTATCGAACGCGCGGCGACCGAGAACGCCGAGGCGCCGCGCGGCGAGGTCTATCTCGTCGGCGCGGGGCCTGGCGATCCCGATCTTCTGACTTTCCGCGCCCTTCGGCTCATGCAGAAGGCCGACGTCGTGCTCTATGATCGGCTCACTGACCAGCACGTGATGAACCTGGTGCGGCGTGAGGCCGAGCGCATCTATGTCGGCAAGCAGCCAGACGACCATGAACTGCCGCAAGGCGAGATCAGCGCGCTCTTGGTGAAGCTCGCCAAGCAGGGCAAGCGGGTGCTGCGGCTCAAGGGCGGCGACCCGTTCGTATTCGGCCGCGGCGGCGAGGAGATCGAGGCGCTCGCCGCAGAGGGAATCCCGTTTCAGGTCTGTCCGGGGATAACCGCGGCGATCGGCGCGTCGGCCTATTCCGGCATTCCCCTCACCCATCGCGACCACGCGCAAGCTTGCGTGTTCGTGACCGGCCACGGCAAGGACGGTAAAATCGATCTCGACTGGACGGCGCTCTTGCAACCGCGCCAGACGGTTGCGATCTATATGGGGCTGCGCAACGTCGAGACCCTGACGCGGGAGTTCATTGCGCGCGGCGCGGACGCGGATTTGCCGGCGGCGATCATTGACAACGCGACGCGCCCCAACCAACGGGTGGTTGTCGGCACGCTCGGAACGCTGGCCGCGAGGGCGCGCTCAGCCGAACTGACCGGGCCCTCGATCATCATTGTTGGGACGGTCGTGACGCTGCGAGACACGCTCGATTGGCGCCCTGCGGCCGAGCCGCTCTCATCGGCTGAGAACGGGCGCTCGGCCGAGGCGAGCGGGAAGGGTTGAAATGGTTTCTCGCGACGAGGTCTTAGCGGCGCTGGCGGCGATCCCAGGCCCGGATGGGCGCACGTCCCTGCGCGAATCCGGGGCGGTCTCCGGCGTCACCATTCGCGATGGTAAGGTCTTTGTTGCGATCGCTATCGACCCCGCGCGCGCAAAAGCCATGGAGCTGATGCGAGCCGAAGCTGAGGCAGCCATCAGAGCGATTCCCGGCGTCGCTGGCGCCGTGGTGACGCTCACCGCCGAATCCGCGCGTGCTGTCGCCGGCGCTTCGCCCAGTCACACCCATGAGAGCAAGGCGCCGTCGCCGCCCGTCCGTCATGGCAGGCCAAGCGAGCCGCTGCCCGGAGTTAAGCACATCATCGCGGTTGCCTCCGGCAAGGGAGGCGTTGGCAAGTCGACTATCGCCTGCAATCTCGCCGTTGGGCTCGCAAAGGTCGGACTTGCTGTCGGGGTTCTGGACGCCGACCTGTTCGGGCCGTCCATGCCCAAGCTGTTCGGAATCCACTCCAAGCCCGGCTTGGCGCCGGACGGCAAGCGGCTCATTCCGCTCGAAAGCTCCGGCGTCAAGGTGATGTCGATCGGGTTCCTGATCGATGAGGGCGCGCCCGTGGTCTGGCGGGGACCGATGGTGGTCTCGGCCCTGAACCAGCTCTTGCGTGAGGTCGTTTGGGGCGAACTTGACGTGCTGGTCGTCGACATGCCGCCGGGCACCGGCGACACGCAACTGACGATGGCCCAGAACGTGCCGCTTGCGGGAGCGGTGATCGTCTCGACGCCGCAGGATCTGGCGCTGATCGACGCCCGGCGGGGCATTGCAATGTTCAATCAGGTCAAAATTCCGCTGCTCGGCGTGGTCGAGAATATGAGCTATTTTGTCTGTCCACATTGCGGCGGCCGGACGGATGTCTTTTCGCACGGAGGAGCGCGTAAGGAAGCGGAAAAGCTTGGCGTTCCGTTCCTCGGCGAAGTGCCGCTCGACATCGCCATCCGAGCAAATTCCGATGAGGGGCGCCCGGTCATCGCGAGCATGCCGGGAAGCCCGCAAGCCGACGCCTTGCTCGGGATCGCGCGACGGGTGGCGGACACGCTCGCCGCCGGCGCGCCGGGCGCAAAGCCTGCGCCGCGCATCCGCATCCTTGAGTGAAGTGAACCGCGATGGCCTGGCCGACTGATATTACTGCGATGGACAAAGGGCGTGTTCTCGAAGTCGCCTTCGATGATGACCAAGTAATCCGCCTCAGCGCGGAGCGGCTACGCGTGGAGAGCCCGAGCGCTGAAGTGCAAGGCCACTCGCCGAGCCAAAAGAAGATTGTCACAGGCAAGGAGAACGTCGCCATCGTCGCGATCGAGCCCGTTGGCAATTACGCAATCAAGATCGTGTTCGACGACGGACACGACACCGGCCTTTATAGCTGGGACTATCTGCGTAAGCTTGCTGGCTAGTTAGCCCGGCGCTGTCGTAGCTAAGCGACAGCTGTCAGAAGCGCGAGAGAATCGAACCCGCGATGTCGCACTGGAAGCCCTCCAGCGCTCGCGAGATTTTGCTGATATCCTTGGCCCTCGTTCGATGCCGCCGAGCCGCAAGGATCGCGGCGCCGACGCGAGATGCGACAACGTACGCGTCCGCGCTCTCCAACGCCGCCGGGGTGTCGTAGATCACCACGCCATAGTTTCGCTGCGCGTTCTGCGACAGCGTCAAAAATTCCTTTGAGCTCAACAATTCCTGCGGGTGGGGCGCAGTTGCCCCTGCGACGAGCAGCGACAGGCCAGGCACGATGTCGATCGTGACCGGCGGCAATTCGGCGTCGCCATGGGTCAAAGCCTCGACCAGGCCCTCCGCCTTCGGATCCACGCCGAACAGCGCGGCCAGCCTCGGCTTCCTCAAGTTCGCATCGACAAGCAGAGTGGGAACAGCCATTTGGGCGAAAGACAACGCAAGATTGGCGGCGAAATAGGTGACTCCGACCTTGCGATGGGGCCCAATGACGGCGAATGCGTTCTTGCCCTGCGACAACGGCCCGGTCGCAAGCGCAGACCGTACGGAGCGGAAGGCCTCCGCGGCCGTGCTGAAGGGCTGGTAGCCGACGACTAACTCGCGGGAAAAGCGGCCTTCGTCGACGCCGAAATTCAGGACCGGATAGTTGTAGCGTTTTGACAGCGCCAGAAACAAACTGTCGCGCCGCACGAGGCCCAGCGCGATCGCCGCCTCTCCAAATGTCAGCCCTTTGCGCCGCTGAAATCCGCGAATGGCCTCGACCTGAGCTTCGCTCAGATTGCCCGCCGCGAGGATCTGCTGCTCAATCGGATCCTTCGACGTCTGGACGGAGACGACGTTGTCAGCGTCTTTCTGATAATTTGGTTTAATCGCCATGGATTTAAGCTCTCAACTATTCCGCCGCCTACCCGCCGCGCGCAACGAGGGCCCTCAAAAAACGTTAGCCCCCAATTATTTTCCGAACCGTTCCGGTTTTTGGAACTAACGCCGGACGACGCAAAACCGACCGTTAATACGCCCGGGCCCTATGAACTCAGGCGGGTCGAAGGGCGCGACGCGATGCGCCGATTCTCGCCCTCGTGCGGCCCGCGTTGTCAATAGAGCCCAAGAAAGGGGCGGGCGCCGCATACTCCAGATCGACTGGAAAGCGAACCCGCCGATCCGCCGCTTCGGCGAGAAGCGCCAGGATCAGCCCGAGAGCGAGGCCGGCGACGATCCCGACTGGCATCACGATAAACGGCTTTGGAAACGCCGGCTGCACGGGGGGAAACGCCTTGTCGAGGACGGTCATGTCCGAAAATGTCAGCTTGCTCTTTAACTTGGCCTGTTCCGCCGCCCTTTCCCGAGCGTTCAATTGGTCAGCACGGAACTCGACGTCGTGCTGCAATTGCGCCAGCCGGTCGCGTTGCGCTTGAATGTCGATCAACGTCTTCTGCGATTGCTGTTGCTCGGCCTCGAGCGACGCGATCTGGGTTTGCACCGTGCCGATGCGCTCTTTCAGATGCTGGCGCATTTTCTCGATTGACTCGCTCATCTGCTTGCGGAGCGTGGCGATGTTCGCCTGTTGGGCCACCATCTTCGGGTTGTTGGCGCCGAGGGCGCCTTTGGCGGCCGCCAATTCGGCTTCAGCAGACGACAGCTTCTCTTTCAAGCTCGAGAGAATCTGAAGATCGGGATCGGAAGGGTCGTTCGACAGGTCGATCGAGTTGCTGGTCAGGCGGCTCTGCAGGGCGGTTAGCCCGGCCCTGGCATTCGACAACTCCGAGGCGATCGCCATGTATTGGGTGGTCTCCCTGTCGCCCCCGGTCGTGGTCGCGACCATATTGGCCTTGCTTTGGAAGGCCGAAAGCGCCGCGCGAGCGTCCTCCAGTTCCTTCCGCAATTCGTCGAGTTGCGGGGAAAACCAGCGAGCGGTCTGGTCGGCCTCGGCAGCCTTCATGGCCACTGAGCCGTCGATTGTCGCCGCGAGAAACGCATTGGCGATCAGCGACGCCTGGTTCGGGTCGCCCGATTTATATTTAATCGTGAGGACATTTGTTCCCAAAAGGAACTTCGGATCCACACTTTTTTGAAGGCCATCGGCCATCCACTCCTCTGGTCTGCCCCCCTTGAAGTGATCCATCCCGTATGTTGGTCCGAGGACCATTTTTTGGAGATGGAGCGATGGGCATCAAGCGCCACAAGCCGGAGGAGATCGTCGCCAAGTTGCGTCAGGTTGATGTCCTGACGGGTCAGGGCAAGTCGATCGCCGAGGCGGTGAAGACGATCTCGGTGACGGAGACGACTTACTTCCGCTGGCGGGCGGAGTATGGCGGTCTGAAGAGCGACCAGGTGAGGCGTCTGAAGGATTTGGAACTGGAGAATACGCGGCTCCGGCGAGCGGTGTCGGACCTCACCTTGGACAAGCTGATCCTGACGGAGGCGGCCCGGGGAAACTTCTAAGCCCCGCCCGTCGCCGGGGCTGCGTGGACAAGGTCAAGGCCGAGCTGAGGGTGTCGGAGCGTCGCGCGTGCGCGGTGCTCCGGCAACCCCGGTCCACCCAGCGCAAGCCCGCCCGCGGCCGCGATGACGAGTTGGCGTTGACCGCCGACATCGTCGAGCTGGCCAAGGCTTACGGCCGCTACGGCTACCGGCGGATCACGGCCCTGCTGCGCCACGCGGGTTGGGCGGTGAACGCCAAGAGGGTGCAGCGGATCTGGCGACGGGAGGGGCTGAAAGTCCCGCAGAAACAACCAAAACGCAGCCGGCTGTGGCTGAATGACGGCTCCTGCGTGCGCCTGCGCGCCGAGGGGCCGAACCACGTCTGGTCCTATGACTTCGTCGAGGATCGAACCCATGATGGAAGGAAGTTTCGCATGCTCTGCGTGATCGACGAGTTCACCCGCGAAGCCCTGGCGATCCGGGTCAAACGCCGGCTGAACTCCACCGACGTGCTGGAGACCCTGGCGGATCTGATGATCCTGCGCGGGCCGCCAACCTATGTTCGGTCGGACAATGGGCCTGAGTTCATCGCCATCACGCTGCGAGCCTGGATCGCCGCCGTTGGCTCCCAGACCGCCTACATCGAGCCCGGCAGCCCGTGGGAGAATGGCTACTGCGAGAGCTTCAACAGCAAGCTGCGAGACGAACTGCTCAACGGCGAGATATTCTTCAGCCTGGCCGAGGCCCAGGTGATGATCGAGGCCTGGCGGCGCCACTTCAACACCGTGCGCCCACACAGCTCGCTGGGTTATCTGCCGCCTGCGCCGGAGACGACCATTCTTCCCGGCGGAGCCGCCGCGCCGTGGGCGACCGCGCCAGCTCACTCGGAAAGCGCGCGCTCGCCCACCCCAACCGTGGCGTCAGAAGACGCCATGCACTAACATTGAAACTGGATCACCCCTCGGGGGCAGGCCATTCCGGTTTCATTGACCGCGTTCGTCGTCGTGTAGTTGACTCCGGTTCCGACCTGTTCCGTGAGCTGGGCCGGCGACTTGGATAGGCTCGCGGCGAGAGTTCCCGAACATCGCGATGTCACGGTCCAGTCAACGCCTGCGTTCAGTGAGTAGACAGTCGAATTAAACTCGGTGTCATGAAGATACCGGATCACGCCGAACGTAGCGTCGAGAAACACGTGTTGACCGGATACGTTTCCCCTGGTCTGGAAGCCAAAATTTGTCGTCGATGTGAAATCGCCGAGGACCGTGCCCCGCGGAGCGACGCCAATCGGAAAAGAGCTGACGTTCGAGTTATACGACACGACCTGGGAAGCGGTTAGCTTGAATGGTAGATCACTCCAATTCTCCGGGACTGAAGGCAGAACAAGCCCGTCGAACGGAGACCCATTTGACGGGGTCACGGAGCTCGATAGCTCCTGCCCCCGGCCGCCGGTTACCGCGCCAAGTGTCAGGACCGCCGCGAGCGTGAAGGCCCCGCTCCGCCTCATACCACCCCTTTGCCTCAAAACACATGCGCGCGCGAACAACGCCTAGTCCCCGCCGATGTCGTCCGTCACACTCGCTAACTCTTTGTACCCCTTGAGTACACGAGCAATTCCGCTCCCCCTCGGCCTCAGACTGGCGGCGTTGCCGGCGGCCCCCTGGAGAAACGGGTATGAACCATAGCCATGACGTCCTCGTTAACCGCGGAGTCGGCAACTTTCACGCGGCGCAAAGCCACGTGTTACGGCCGACGCAAACCAGTCATGCATACGCATATTCGGCCTCCCCGGACAAGGCGACAAAAGCCACACTTGCGGACAAAATAAGTCGAACTCCGGCTATCTGGACAAAGGTGCGTAGCCAGCCAAACAGTCCGGTAGCATGAGTAGGGCCGGTCTAGACTAGAGATCGCAGATGAAAGCGCACTACCGCGTCGTTGTGATCGGCGGAGGGGTCGTCGGGGCTTCGGTCCTTTACCATTTGGCAAAATTTGGCTGAGCGATGTAGCGCTGGTCGAACGCTCGGTCCTCACCGCTGGCTCGTCCTGGCACGCCGCCGGCGGATTTCACGCCGTCAACGCCAATCCCAATATGGCGCTCCTCCAAGCCTCCACCATCGACCTTCTGAGGGGGGTCGAAGCCGAGCCGGGCCAGTCCATCGGCATGCACATGACCGGGGACGATTGGCTCGACCTTGCGCCTTGAGCCGCCTGTTGGCGCGTACGTCCTCCGGCTTCCGCGTCCATGTCGAGTCGCCGTGGCTGGAGACGCTGCTCGCCTGGCTCGACGGGGTCTGGCCCTGGATCTTGTCATTCCCGACGGCTGCGCAGCAGCCGATCGGGAATCCAGCGCAAAAGCCGGCCTTTGGTGGAGGCGGCTGGATTCCCGCTTGCGCGGGGAATGACACGGAAGCTGACACGATTTCCGTCAGCCTCTCAAGCCAGCAATCAGCCTCAGCCACGGGCCGACATGAACCGCGCCCATGAGCAGGTACATCGGGACCATTCCGCTCATGAGCGAGCCACGTCCCAATGCTGAACAGAGCGGCTCCGCCCCGCCGCCAAGGCAAACGGTCATGAGCGCCATCGTTGCGAAGGCTGGCGCGGCCGCGAGGCCGAGCCAGTCCGCCGCGACGCGGGCGATCGCCGCGCCGTCGTTTCCGCCGCCGATCGAGATCGCGCTCATTGCTGCGCGCCCGCCTCCTTGTTTCGGAACGCAGCCTCTCCCGCATCCGATACCTTGACCCACCGCGGATCGACCGCCTTTTCGGCTTCGTAATTGTCGTGCCAGTTCCACCATTTGTAGGTCGGCGTCTGGGGATAGCCTTCCGGCGAATCCTCCCAAACTTCCTGGCGCCCGAGCGGCGTCACGTCGAGATAGTTCCAGACGGTGCCCATGGCTTCATCGCCGCGATTGTTGATGAAATAGGTGCGGTAGATTGTGTCGCCGTCGCGGAAGAAGACGTTATGGCCGTGCCACTGGTCCACGCCGAAGTCGGCATCGAAGGTGTCGGTGATGGTGTACCACGGCATTCGCCAGCCCATCCGCTCTTTGAGCCGCGCGATGTCCGCCTGCGGCGCGCGCGAGGCGTAGACCAGCGTCGTATCGCGCGCGTTCAGGTGGGCGAGATGCGAGACCTGATCGGCGCCTAAAGAGCAGCCGCGGCAGGCATGATCAGGCCAGCCGAACACGCCGGGCTCGAAGAACGCGCGGTAGACGATCAACTGAGGGCGGCCCTCGAACAGGTCGACGAGGCTCGCCTTGCCGTTGGGCCCGATGAACTCATAGGCCTTCTCGACTGCCATCCACGGCATCCGCCGGCGCTCGGCGGCGAGCGCGTCATGGGCGCGCATCACCGACTTCTCTTTCACGAGCAGCCGCTCACGGGCAGCGTCCCAGTTCTCCTGCGTAACGATTGAGGGAATGTGCATGTTGAACTCCTGCTTGCTGAATGGATTCTTTGAGCGGGGCGCCGCTGAGCGCGCCGGTCAGTTCGGGATGCGCTGGTCGTAGTCGGCCCTCAGGCGACTGAACCGGTCCCAGAAGGGCTCCGTCGTCTCGCCGTTGAGGCGCGCGGCCAGCATGTCGAGATGCGCGTGCCAGCCGGTGCTGACGCCGACCATCATGCCCCGCGTGGGCAAGCGGCGGTGGACCACAGTGAGCAGCACCTTTTCGCCCCTCGGCTCGAGCGTAATCGAAACATCGCTGTCGTCCTTTCCCCAGGTGAAGACGAGTTTGCGCGGCGGATCGAGCTCGAGGATCCGGCTCTCCATCCGATGCTCCTCACCGAAGTCCTCGGGCCGCTGACCCGGCGGGTCGGTGAGCTCGCTATTGCGCCAGACAAGTTCGAACTGCGCGCCGATCTTCATCTCCATGTCTCCGGACGCCAACCACTTGCGGCGCAGATCGCTCTCGGTGAGATAGGCCCAGACCCGCTCGATCGGACCGGGCAACATGCGCTGGATCGTCAGCGTGGCCGGCTCGCTGAGCGCGCCATAGGAATCGACTTTCGCGCGTTCGTTCATGTCTCGTCTCCTTCTTTGGGGGTCGGTTTGGGGGTTTTGGATTTTTGTTCGTCCTCCTCGCGGAGGAGGCGGTCGAGGATGTCGAGGCGCGCGGTCCAGAAGCGCTCGTAGAAGCTCAGCCACTCGTGCGCGCTCTCGAGCGGTCCTGGATCGAGCCGGCAGAGATGGGCGCGTCCGCGGACCTCGCGCTGGATCAATCCGGCGCCTTCGAGGACCTTGATGTGCTTCGAAGCCGCCGCGAGCGAGATAGCGAAGGGTTGCGCGAGCTGGCCGACGGTCCGCTCGCCGGAGGCGAGTTCCAGCAGCATCCGCCTGCGCGTGGAATCGCTTAGCGCATGAAAGACGGGACCGAGTTGAGGCGCCAGTAGTTCAACCATGTGGTTGAATATCGTCTGGCTGTTTTGGAATGTCAACCGGCTGGTTGAATGATGGCGACTACCAGAGGTCTCAACCCATCCCAAGGCCGAGGCGTCACCGGTCGGCGGCCGAAATGAACCGCGTCGAGCGTCCCGAAATATTTATCACTCATCTTCCTCGGGTCGGCGAGCCACCTCCCTTTGACCGCGTCGATGCCGTGGCGTGAGGAAAACCGCCCGGAAAAGCTCTGCCGCCTGGCGGCGCGCAGGGCGGCGTTGGATCGCCGTCCAATCGATACCTCGTGAACGTCCGCCATCGCCCCGGCCGGCGGTTGACTCATGTCTTCCCCGCGGCAAGATGGCGGCCGAAATTGGTTGGGCCGTAAACAAAGACCCGGCCGGGGGAGACGTCCAAACGGTTCACAGATCTTTTCGCGCACGGCTTTCGCGCTCGCCGGCTTTTGTTCAACCGCCCTGTTTGCCGCCTCAGCCGCACAAGCCGCCGGCTTCTCAGCGGAGTATGTGTTCGGCGACACCCTGTCGGACAACGGCAATCTGGCCGAACTCCTCGGCGCCGAGGGCGTCTCCGGAAACTTTCCCAATCCGCCGAGCTTCCATGACAGTTTCACCAACGGGCCGGTCGCAGTTGCGGGCCTCGCGCAGCATCTGGGGCTCAGCCTCACGCCTTCCCTCTGGGTGACCGGCTTTCAGGATCCCCTCAACCTGTTCGGCGGCGCTTCCTTCGTGCCGGGCACGAATTACGCCGTCGCCGGGGCTCTGTCGGCCAACCCGTCGCCGGTCGGCATCAACCTTGTCAGCCAGATCGGCGCCTATAGCGCCTTTACATCGTTCCATGCGGACCCGGATGCGCTTTATGTCATCATGATCGGCGGCAACGACGTCCGCGACGCGGCCCTGGACGGGACCGGCCAGGCGGCGGTGACGACCGGAGTCGCCGCGGAATTAGCCGCGGTTTCAACGCTTTCGGTCCAGGGAGCCGAGCACTTTCTGGTGGTCAACGTCCCCAATGTCGGGGTCATCCCCGAATTCGCGCAGGACAATCCCACCCTGGCCGGGAGCGCGACCGCGTTCACCCAATTGTACAACAGCGAGCTCGCCGCCGGGCTGGCCGGACTTGACCTCGGCGCCGGCTCGACGCTCACGGATTTCGACCTTTACGACTTCAACGCAAACATTCTGGCTAATGCTGCGGCTTTGGGCTTCACGAACACGACGGACCGCTGCTACACCGACACGCCGGGGAGCGCGGCGACCTCTCCGCAATGCGGCCCGGACGCCGAGAACATCGACAGTTTTCTCTATTGGGATGACATTCATCCAACCGCGCGGGTGCAGGCTCTGTGGGCGGATGGCTTTGAGGCGGCCGTGCCCGAGCCCTCGACCTGGCGATGCTGCTCGTCGGGTTCGTAGGCTTGGGCTTTTTGGGCTACCGCCGCAGCGCGCTGGCTCGCGCGGCGGCGTGAGCCGACCAAAATTTGGAGCGCCGGACGGCCGCCCTCGGGCGGCCTTTTCGTTCAGGGTTCCGAATACGCCGAGCGGCGCCCGGCAGATTTTGAATGCCTCATGGCCGGGCTTGCCTCGACCCTCCAAGTTTCGGCGCGTGGCAAAACAATAGATTTACGAAAAACAGAACCCGTGCTATAACTATATCTCCTGCCCGATCAAACCATGGTTCATGATGGCGCTTCAGGAACGACGAAATGTGTTTGGAGCCATCCGGGTCGAGGCTTGGGGAGCCGTCGCCCCAAATCCTTAGCTGGAGGAGTTTTTTAGTAACTGCCCAGCCGAGTGGGTCAGGGTGAGATGGCGTTGGCGAGGGCTGTTGGGTTGGCGGCGAGGGCTTGAGGATGTTCAGGCCCTGTTTTCGTGCGGTTGCGATGACGGAGCGGAGGGCTGCGAAAGCATGAGCGCCCTCGGGGGTCCGGAAGCCGCCGGAGATTTTCATTTTCACCTTCATCATCCGGAGCGGATGTTCGGCCAGATTGTTGGTGAAGGGAACCTCGAAGTCCACGAGGAAGCGCAGCACGTCGTCTTTGAATTTATGCAGGCGAAGCAGCAGATTGTCTCCGGCCCTGCGTTTCGTGCGGCCGCTTTTGGCGCCCCCTTTTTCGAGGCGGGGAAGGCTGCGATGCCAGGCGAGGCCTTGGCGCAGGGCCTCCCAGTAGCGGGCGTGGAAGGCTTCGAGCACCGCAGGGGAGAGCGCGGTTTTGCCGTTTGCGCGGGCTTCTGCGACCGTCTTGCAGGCGTCGCGGAGACAATCGTTCATGGCTCCGGCCCAAGGCTCCTTGTCGAACTGGATGAGCGCCTTGAGTTCGCGCAAGTGATGGGCGTTGCAGAGCGCATGGACAGGGGGCTGCGCCGCCGTCCCGAGCTTGGCGTAGGATTTGAAGCCGTCGTGGACGACGACGCCCCCTTCGAGGCCTTCGGGCATCGCGCCGCGCTTGGCGCCAGCGCGGTAGAGCGTGAGGGTTTCGGTGGCGACGGTATGCAGCCACTGCGTTTTGCCGCCGATGCGCAGGCCGGTCTCGTCGAGGCAGCGCACGCGCGCGGCGCACACGAGCGCGCCGATCCGCTTCGTGACGGGCGCCAACGCCCCCGCTTCCCGCCGCGTCCATTCCGCCACGCTCGCCGCACAAAGGCTTTCCGCGCCAATCAGGTCGGCAAGCGCCTCGGCCGCGCGGGCCTCGGGAATCAAATGCTGCGCGTGGAGATAGACGGCGGCGGCGCGGACGCGCCCGCCATATTGGACGGGTCTCCTCACCCCTTCGGGAAAAGCCGCCCGGGTCGCTCCGCCGCAGCCGGCGCAGGCATAAACCAGGCCCCGATGCTCGGTGACCTCGATCAGCCGCTCCGGCAGATCGAACACCTGGCGCCGCTCGAGGCCTCGCGCCTCGCCAAGGCTGAGGGCCGAGCCGCAATGACGGCAAGCCGCCGCCGCATGCGTCACGATCCGGTCGGGTTTGGCCCTCTGGCGCAGGGTCTCGCCCTTGTGGCCTTTCTGGCCCCCGCTCGGCCGGCCCGAAGGCTCGCGAAGGCTCAAAGGCTTCTTCCGCAGACCATCGCTCGAAGGCGGCTTCGAACTCGTCGAACTGTCAAGGCCCAGCCGGCGCCGAAGCTCCGCATTCTCAGCCCGCAACACTTCCAGTTCCCGCTGGAGCGACGCGATCAGGGCTGCGACCTCGGAGGGCAGAATCATCCCCCAAGGCAATCACATTCCGCCCAACCTGACTCCTCCCCAATCCACACAATCCAAAAATCCCTGCCCACCGTGACAAATCCGACTCACCCCCCTGGGCAGTTACGTTTTTTATTCCAATCGCCCGTAACCCATTGGAAAGTCTCATTCCGAAAAAATAAACGCTAGTAAACGCTAGCTATTTTACTAGCGTTTACTAGCGTTTACTGGCGTTTAAGAGCGGCTATCGCCCCGACCTGATCTCCTTCACGCCGATAACACACTATTTCTCCATGTTGTTGTGGCCAGACGGCTCAGCGGCCACTCGCGCCATCGCGACAAACGCGGCGACCGGCGCCTCCTCCGCCCGCATTGTCGGCTGGAGGCCGGCAGCGGCGAGGAGCGCTGGAAGATCCAGCCCGCGCGCGGCGGCGAAGCCTTTCAAGGACTGGCGCAGCATCTTTCGCCGCTGGCCGAACGCCGCCTGGGCAAGCGCCGACAGCGTCGTGGCGTCGCACGCCTCCGGGCTCGCCCGCGGAATGAGCTCGACCACGCTCGACGTAACCTTCGGCGCAGGAACGAAGGCGGCGGGCGGAATGTCGAACAGGATGCGCGCCTCGGTCCGCCACCCTGCCAGCACCGCGAGGCGTCCATAATCGGCGCGCTCGGCTGGGGTGGCGACAATGCGCTCAGCCACCTCACGCTGGAACATGAGCGTCAGGCGATCATAGAACGGCGGCCACGGCTCGGCCTCGAGCCACTGGGCCAGGAGCGGGGTCGCGATGTTGTAGGGAAGGTTGGCGACGATGCGGATCGGCATCGCCCCGGCCTTGGCGATCAGCGTCTCAGGCGCGACGTGCAGCGCGTCGCCTTCGATGATTTCGAGCCGTCCCGGCCAATGCGCGGCGATCTGGCCAAGCGCGCCGAGCGCGCGGGCGTCGCGCTCGATGGCGATGACCTTCTCGGCTCCCTCCGACAAAAGCGCCCGCGTCAGGCCGCCAGGACCGGGCCCGACCTCGACCACGGCGACGCCGGCGAGCGGTCCCGCGGCGCGGGCGATCCTTCGGGTCAGGTTGAGATCGAACAGGAAGTTCTGGCCAAGCGCCTTGCGGGCCACGAGCCCATGCGCCGCGACCACGTCGCGGAGCGGCGGCAGCCCGTCCGCGGCGAGGCTCATCGCGTCAGTCGGTCGGCGAGCTTGAGCGCTGCGATGAGGCTCGCCGGGTTGGCGATCCCCTTTCCGGCGATGTCGAACGCCGTGCCGTGATCAGGAGACGTGCGCACGAACGGCAGGCCGAGCGTGACATTGACGCCTTCGTCGAAGGCGAGGGTCTTCACCGGGATCAGGCCCTGGTCGTGATACATCGTGAGCGCGACGTCGTAGCGGGCCCGCGCTCTTGGATGGAACATCGTATCGGCGGGAAGCGGCCCGACGACGTCGATTCCCTCGGCCCGCAGCGTCTCGATCGCGGGGCCGATGATCGCGATCTCCTCCCGCCCCATCGCTCCGCCCTCCCCCGCGTGCGGATTGAGCCCGGCGACCGCCAGGCGCGGCCGGGTCACACGAAAACGGGCGCGCAGGTCGCGATCGACGATGCGCCCTGTTTTGATGATAAGGTCCGCGGTCAGCGCCATGGCCACGTGGGCGAGCGGAATATGGATGGTCGCGGGGACAACCGCCAGCGTCTCCGACCAGATCATCATCACCGGAAGGGCCGGCGCGCCCCAGGCCTCGGCGAGCGCGCCGAGATATTCGGTGTGGCCGGGGTATTTGAATCCAGCCTGATAAAGCGTGGCTTTGGCGATCGGGTTGGTCACGACCGCGCGCACGTGGCCTTGACGAACCGCTTCGACCGCCCGCTCGATCGATTCAATCGTCGCTGCGGCGTTGGCCGCGCTCGGACGGCCCGGCGAGGCTTCAACCCCGTTTTTTAGCGGGACGACCGGCAGGCCTTTCGAGAACGCCGCTTGAGCCCCCGCCGGATCGGTCTCGACGATCGGCGCTGTGAGGCCCGCCCGCTTGGCGGCGGCGGCCAGGACGCCGGGCGCCGCGAAAATGACGAACGGGACGCCCGGCGTTCGATCGCGCCAGGCGGCCAGCGCCAACTCCGGGCCGACCCCCGCGGGGTCGCCCATCGTCATCGCCAGCGGGGCCATGTCGCCGGTCATGATCGAGGCTCCAAGGGCGGTTCGCGTAGGCAGACGAAGATCAGAGGCCGACGTTCGTCCTCACATCGCCAAGCGTGCGCAGGGTGAGCTGAATCATCAGCGTCTGGTTGCGCGTCGAGGGGTTCAAGACGACAGGGCCGCCCGGGAACGTACTGAAAAGGGCGGGCTGGCTGACATTGGACGAATACCTGAAGGAAAGCGTGGTGCACTCGTCTTTGTAGCCGACACCGAATGAATAGCCGACCGGATAGAAGACCGGCGTCGTCTGTCCCAGCGTGTCATAGTAGTGACGCGACATGTCGACCACGAGCGATCCGTCGACCGACCAGCGATTCTGGAAGCTGTACCCGATGTTTCCGGTCAAGCCCTCGCGCGGGAACTCGAATCCGAGGTCAGGCTGGGCGGCATACAGGGCGTAATCCACGGCGCCGTTAATACCGGCGAAGCTCGCCTTGACGATTGCATCGAAGCGCGAGAGCTGCAGTGTCGAGCTATCGAACTGCTGCTTGCTCATGAGCGTAATCGGGTTTGAGAACGGTTGCAGCGTCTCTCCGAACACGAAGTTTGAGTACTTTTTGTCCAGGCCGGATTCGAGCCCGACGTTGGTGGGATCGTAGAGGGTATAGGAATTCTGCCCAGCGACCTGAATCAACTCGCCTGCCACAAAATTGGCGTGACCGCCGTTGGCAAAGTCGGCGGCGTACTGGAATCCGTAATTGAGCCGTGTTCCACCTTCGACCCGATCGTAGCCGGAGAACTTATTCCAGGCGAACAGGTTCGTGTCATCGAAAACGAGGCTCTGCGAATCTTCGTTGGGCTGGATTCTTGGGATGATCTCGTTCGGGCGCGCGATGAACTGGGCGATCGGCGTGATCGTCTGCGTCCCCCAGGACGATGTGGACGTGAACGGATAACGGTACTCGAGGCCGGCGCCCGCCATGCCGCGGGCAAAAGCGCCCTGGCTCGAGCCGGAAAAGAAGGCAGCCTGGTTCGAATTGGAGACTGTGCTCGTGCCGAGTACGCTGGCATAGGTGATCGATCCGGTTTCATTGAGCTCGGTCGCCTCGCCATCGAGACGCGCGAACAGGAACGGTTTCCAGACCTCGCCGATAGGATCGATGAAGCCGCGCTGCCACGACACCTGTCCCGATGCGCGCGTGTAATCGCCGGCGATGCCGCGCAAGAGGCATTTGCCCGGGAAATACGTATTGACAGCCGTAGTTCCGACCTGGGTCTCGCAAACGTTATAAAGGTGAAAGGCGTTGTCGAAGGTCTGCAGGCCGGTTGATTGGAACGCGGCGTTCGTCTGGTTGATGTTGGCCACGTTGGCGTCGACAGTCAGTTCACCTCCGAGGCCATTGGTGCGATCGGCCGGAACGTTGATCACCCGGTTATAATCGAGGACTGGCGCGACCGCGGTCGGCAATGTGCGATTGTCGTCGTACGCGGTCGTGCCTTCAAAATGGTAAGCGCTGAGATCGAAGAAGCTTTGAGCGCTTTGGCCGCGCAGATAGACCGACGAGATGATGTCCTGGAAATAGAAGGTGTCGAAATTGATGCCCTGCAGCCGATAATCGTTCAGAAAGAATTTGTCGCTCAACCATGTGCCATTCCAGCCCAGTTGCCACATGTTATTGAGAAAGAAGTTGCCGTTGCTTTCAATCGCGCCTCGCAGCCGCGTGTCTCCCGCGCCATACGGAAAAGCCGGAAATGCCCCAGGCTGCTCTTGATCGATTCCGGTCGCACGAATGCTGTACGTGCCGTTTGAGAGCCGCTGACGCCAGTCGACCTGCCCCAGCAAACCCTGCTTCGAGAGAAAAGTTGGGGTGAGCGTGAGATCGTAGTTGGGGGCCAGATTGATGAAATATGGTACGCTCATGCCATAGCCGAGGTTGCCCCCGGAAACGAGCGACGGCGCCAAAAAGCCGGTCTGCTTGTTGACCGTCGCGTCAGGCGAGGAAAAATAAGGCATGTAAAACACGGGAAAGCCCCAGAACTGGAGCTGAGCGTCCTCGTAGTAGATCGTATGGGTCGTTTGGTTCTCGATGATCTTGGTTGCCCGCACCTGCCAGAACGGCGGCCGTTCCGGATGATCCTTGCACGGTTCGCAGGCGGTATAGGCCCCCTTCTCCAGCACCGTGACATCGCCGTTCGAGCGCTCGATGCGCGGGGAGGTGAAGCGCGTCTTGTCAGTCGTCAGAACCTGCACACTGTCGATGAAACCGTCGCGAAAGTCATCACTAAGCGCGAACCGACTTCCGTAGACAATGTTGCCATGCTCGTCCGTCATCTTGGCGTGGCCTTCCGCGTAAACGCGCTTGCTGGCGCGGTCGTAGGTTACGCGGTCGGCCTGGAGCACTCGGCCTTGATAGAACAACTGAACTGAACCCACGGCCGAGACCGTGTTCTTGTCCTTGTCGTAGACGAGCTCATCCGCGTCGATGACCAGCTTGTCCTGCGGCTTGGCTTGCGTGGACTGAACTTGCGTGGACTGGGTGGGGGGAGGCGTTTGCGCAGCCGTCGGTCCGACAAACTGCGTCCAGGCCGCAACCGCCGCGATTGCAAGCGACAGTGCGACCCTCGCGGCCCGTTCAGGGCGGCGGCTCAACTTAAAGGGAAAGCTGACGGCAAACCCCATCAACCATCCTCTTGCTGAAGCAACACATACACGCCAAACATGCAGCCAACGATCCCGGGCGCCCATCCCGCTACCGGGGCGCTGAGGAATCCGGCGCCGCCGAGATCGCTGACCACTTTGGTCGCGACATAAAGCACGAACCCCGCCACGACGCCACCGGAAACCATATATTCGATCCCGCCCATTCGAAAAAATCTTAACGAAAAGCAAGCAGCCACCAAAACCATCGCCGCCAGCATCAGCGGGCGCGCCAGAAGCTCCTGATATTTCAGTTGGTAAGCGGTTGGGTCCAATCCCGCTCGCGCGGTCTGTTCGGCTAGCCCGGGCAGCCGCCAGAACGACACAGTTTCAGCTGCGACGAACGCCTGGGCGACCTCCCTTCGATCGAGATTCGTTGCCAACAGGTAAGTAGAAACCCGGAGGGCTTCGAAACCCGGAGTGATCGATACGACATCGTGCAGCACCCAATAACCCTGACGTAACTCGCCTGAGGCCGCCTCCAGCCGTTCGACGAAATTACCCTGGTCGTCAAAGTTAAAAATCTCGATCGCAGTAAAGTCAACGCCGCTTGAGCTTCTTCCGCCGGCGCGAATGACCGCCTGACCGTCGACGCTCTTCTGCCGAATCCACAACCCCATTGATCCCATCGCGGGGCCGCCGAACACTTTGGCCTCTATCTCATCCGATCTCTCTTTCATCCATGTTGATGCTGGGTTGTAGGCGATAACCGACAACACGCCGATGAGGACGACCACGGCCAGCGGCGGGGTCAGGAATTGCCAGACAGACAGCCCTGCTGCGCGCGCGATGACCAACTCCATTTTACGCGACAAATTCAGGAACGCGATCATGGATCCGAACAGAACTGCGAACGGCAACGCTTGTTCGGCGACCGTCGGCGTTCGCAGGAACGACAGGCCGGCCATAAGAATTCCGGTTGCACGCTGAGAATCGCCGGAACGACGCAAGAGTTCTATGAGATCGACGGAGTAGATGAGAACGAAAACCACCATGAAAGCGGCGATCACCGAGCGTGCAAAGCGGCCGGCGAGATAGAATGACAGCGTCCGGCCGATCACGCCGGGATCTTTGCGAACGGCCGGATAAGCGCTAAAATCGCTCGCCGGAAGATCAGCGCCAGGGCCCCGAGGCAAGCGGCGACCGGAATCGCCCACACGAAGACGGACGCAGATGGTGCGCCGACGGCGAGGGTCGTGGCTGCAATCCCAAGCATCCGCACGCCGGCAAACGCGATTACTGCTCCTGCGATCGCAACGCCTCGCCCCTGACGAGTTGTCCGCGCCTCTCCAAGCGCCGCAAAAGCGATGAGACCGCCCGCAATAGCATAGAGCGGGCTGGCCAGGCGGTCGAGCAATTCGCTGCGAATATGGCCAAACAGGGCTGGATCCGCTTTATCCTTGGCGTCGGGTGCCATCAATTGCGCGGTCGTGCGCTCGCGCGGCCTTTTGACCTCGCTGACTGCGTGCATGAACTGCGACAGATCGATGGTGTAGTCGTCGAAAGTCACCATCGCCGAGTTACCGGCTGACTGTGGCCGCAACAAGACGCCCTTGGACAGCTGAAGATAGCTCGCCCCGTCTCGATCAACGGTTTTTCCGTCCTCGGCGATGTATGTTGTGACCTTGGTCATATCCCGCAGATCCTGCATAAACACTCCGTGAAGAGCCCCGTCGAGGGAGCGCTCACGAAAGTGAAATATGAACCCTTGTTCGAGTTGGGAGAAAGCGCCTGGACGGGCAAAGTTGGCGATGAAATCTGCGTGAACGAAGGTGGTCAGATTCTCGATGGCGCCGAAACTCCAGGGCAGAACCTGGATATAGAGAACGGCCACGACCGCAAATACGGCTGCCGAGAGCAGCGCCATGGGGCGCAATAGCCGAGCGGGCGACATGCCCGAAGCGGCCATGACAACGAGCTCGCTGTCGCCATTGAGCTTGTTGAGGGTGTAAAGGACGCCGGCAAACAGCGCCACCGGCGCAATGAAGGCTAACAGCGAGGGAAGAGCAAGCGCCGTGATCAAGAGAAACAACAAAATGGTCTGGCCTTTGCTGGTGATCAGATCGATCTGCCTCAGGGCCTGGGTCACCCACACGACTCCCGTCAGGACGACCAGGCCTGAGACACAGGCTGTCGTGGCCGTCCTCAGCAAATAGCGTTCGATCTTAATCATCGCGGCCGCGTCGTCCGGGGTGCGACGAGCGCGCGTCAGCGCGCGCTGTCCGGCCGCAGCGCTTGCCCCATGTGCCCTTTCGTTGCAAGACGACCTGCTCCCGTTGGCGATGTTTGGCCCGAACCGGCTGAAATGTGTCGCCCAATCACGGCGGCTTATTGACGGGCACGGGAAACCCCTCGATATGTCGGCGCCCGCCGCCGGCTACGCCCTGCCGGCTGGCGTCAGGTTGTCAAATCCGGACAAGGACACGCCTCGGTTATGAGCGCATCGGTTAAGATCGCCTTCGGGTCCCTGTCCGCCCCCAAAGGCAGCGCACTCGTGGTCTTCGTCGGCGCCGACATGAAACCGGCGCCCGCGGTGACGGCGCAGTTCGGCGATATCGAACCCCTCATTCGCGCCGCGGCGAAAGCATCCAACTTCCGCGCCGCCCAGCGCGCCGCGCTCGACATCCTAGCGCCCGCCGGCCTCGACGCATTGCGGCTGGTGGTTGTCAGCGTCGCTCCGGGCAAAGACAACGCTCCTGTCGACTTCATGACGCTCGGCGGCTTCGTCTTCGGAAAAGTGACTGGCGCGAAGCGGGTCGAAGTCGCCTTCGAGGCGCCGTCGGGAATGTGGGACGGTCCGGCGGCCGCCGATTTTGCCCTTGGCCTTCGGCTGCGCGGCTACCGATTCGATAAGTACAAGACGCGCAAGAAAGACCCGGAAGACAATGGCGCCGAAACGCCTGAGTTTATCATCGGCTCGAGCCATGCTGCCGCCGCGCGCGCCGCTGGACACGACCGCTTCGCCGTCGCCGACGGTGTGGAACTGGCGCGCGATCTGGTCAACGAGCCGCCCAATGTCCTCTTTCCCATCGAATTCGTCAATCGCATCAAAGCGCTGGAGAAGCTTGGCGTCGCCGTGGAAACGCTTGACGAGAAAGCGATGGGCAAACTGGGAATGAACGCGCTGCTCGCGGTCGGACGAGGATCTGCGCGCGAGAGCCGCCTTGTCGCGATGCGCTGGAACGGGGCGCGGTCAAAGCGGGCAAAACCCCTTGCTGTCGTCGGCAAGGGGGTCTGTTTCGATTCCGGCGGGATCTCGATCAAGCCCTCGGCCGGTATGGAGGATATGAAGGGCGACATGGGCGGCGCGGCCTGTGTCGTCGGGCTCATGCACGCGCTCGCCGCGCGCAAAGCGAAGGTCAACGTGGTCGGCATCGTCGGACTGGTCGAGAACATGCCCGACGGCGACGCAATCCGGCCGGGTGACATCATCACCTCCATGTCGGGGCAGACGATCGAGATCGTCAACACGGACGCCGAAGGGCGGCTCGTTCTGGCCGACGCGCTCTGGTACACGCAGGAGACCTATTCCCCGCGAGCGATCATTGACCTTGCGACGCTGACCGGCGCTATTATTGTCGCGCTCGGCGCCGAGGTGGCTGGGCTTTTTTCCAATAATGACGAGCTCGCCCAACGACTAGCCGCCGCGAGCGAGGCTTCGGGCGAAAAGGTCTGGCGCATGCCGCTCGGCGCGGCTTACGATAAGATGATTGATTCCAAATTCGCCGACATGAAGAATACCGGGGGCCGCCACGGCGGCTCGATCACGGCGGCGCAGTTCATACAGCGATTCGTCAGGGAGACGCCGTGGGCGCATATCGACGTCGCAGGCACGGCGATGGGTTCGGCGCCTTCCGACATCAATCAGTCCTGGGGCTCGGGTTGGGGCGTGCGTCTCCTCAATCGTCTCATTGCCGATTCCTACGAAGATTAGCATCTCGTTGACGAATTGATTCGAGAATCGGGCGGGAGGGGTCAGAATGCGGATTCTTTCCACGATCTTCGTGCTTGCTGCCGCCTGGACCGCCTCCGTTGGGCCGGCCCGGGCGATCGTGGGATGCGACGCTTTTTCAAACGCCCTGCGGGCCGAGGCCAGCGACATGCAGGTCGAGTTGGGACGGGCGGTCGTCGTGTCCCGGACGCGCACTGCTTCGGACATGTTCGACGTCACGACCAAAGTGGATGTCGACGGGACCCTCGCTTGTCGCGGCGATCAGTTCCTGCGCTTCGAGGCGCGTATCGCCGAACCGGCCAACGCCCGCACGACCACGAATTTCGAGCGTTTCCAGGCGGCGGCGCTGAAGGCGGCGCTCGGCTGGGACGCAACCAAGAGCCGCAGCGTCCTGCACGGCATGAGCACGGACGCGGGGGAATACCTCGCCGCCTCGCGCCAGCGGGGCGATGTCTATGTCGCAGGCAAGACTGAAGAGCACATGCCCGGCGGCGTGAGTCTCGGGCTGATCGCGAGCGGCTCCGACCGCACCTTCGTCATTGTCGGTCCAGCGGGCCAGTGACGGAGATCCGCTTTTACCATCTCGAACAGCGACGGGTCGACCAGGCGCTGCCGACTTTGCTCGAGCGTGCGCTGGAGGAGGGCCGACGCGTCCTGGTGCGCGCCTCGTCGGGGGAAATGGCCGCCGCTCTCAACGAACGGCTATGGACCTACGACGACGCGAGCTTTCTGCCGCACGGCGCGGCCGGCGACGGCGATCCCATGGAACAGCCGATCTTTCTGACGAACGAACTGGAGAACCCGAACGCCGCGACCATGCTGGTCAGGCTTTCCGGCGCTGAAGCCAACGAGGGCGATGACGCGTTCGATTTCGTCGTTCTGATGTTCGACGGGCGCGATGAGGCGGCGCTTACCCATGCGCGGGGCGAATGGCGCCGCCTCAAGGACCTCGGCCGCACGATCAGCTACTGGCGCGAGAGCGACGAGGGTGGCTGGGAGCAGGCGCGGTAAGTTTGGATTTTCTTGGCTCGTGGCTGTTTCGCCGCGAATTTCCTCTATTTCGGCTATTGGATTTCCTTGGGTTTCCTTGGATTCTCTCGTCCGAAACTAGACTTATCAATGGGTTACACGGGATTCTCGCTCAAAAATTTTCTCACGCGGTTTGTCCCTTGGGGGATTTCGCGGCGCGAGACTCAAGAGTACGATTTTGGCGTGCAAAAGCGCAGGATTGTTCATAGGGCGAGCCTAGCGTGATTTCTGATTTTCTGCAATGAGTTGTTTATTCTAATAGCGTTAGCTTGGGTCGGCCGCCCTGCGACTGTGCTCCCGAGCGCTTGCCGGTCATGGCCGAGAAGCAGCTCTGGAATCGCCGCATCCCCAACGTCCTGCTTGACGGCTCGAATAAAGGTGTATACACACGTAACATGCAACCGGAAGAAGTCGACTTCGCCGCCGCCCGCCAATGCGTCTGCACCGCCGCGCGGCGCAATAGCCGAGATCTGACCCGCACCTTCGAGAAGGCGATGCGAGGGTCGGGCGTTCGGGGCACCCAGTTCACCCTGCTGGCGACGCTGGTTCAAACCGGCGCAATTGCGACCACGCGCCTCGCCGAATTCCAGGGTCTCGAGCGGACCACGCTGACGCGCAACCTCGGCCGTCTCGTTCGCGATGGGTTTGTTCAGATTGAGGAAGGCGAGGACCGCCGCGTTCGTAGAGTGACGATCACGCCGGCCGGCAAAGAAGCGGCGCGACGCGCCTTTCCTTTCTGGAAGAAAGCGCAGGATGCCGCTTTGGCGGCGGCGAGTGCTAAAGGAGTCCAAGGCTAAAAAATTTCCGCAATACGTGTAGTTACACTTTTATGGAGGTAATGATGTTCGACATCCTGTCCACCGCCGGTCTAACGGCCAGCGCCTCAATCGCAATTGTCTTTCTGTCGTTGGCGATGGCTCAAACCCTACGCGCCCGGGTCGCGGTTCTGATCGCCCTCGGCGCATGGTTTGTGCTGGTTTTGACAATTGGCGCGACCGGCTCGCTCAGCCCCGCCGGCGGGGGCGCGCCAGCGCTCGGCCTCACAATCGTCTTGCCAATCGCAGCGCTCGTTTGGGCATATTTCGCTCTACCCTCTGTGCGGAATGCAATGACCGTAACGCCCTTGCCGGCGCTTATCGGCGTCCATGCAATCCGCCTGCTCGGAATTCTGTTTCTTGTTCTCTACGCCGGGGGCCGCCTTCCCGCGCCGTTTGCGCCAAGCGCGGGGTGGGGTGATGTCTTCATTGGCGCGACCGCGCTGCCGCTCGCCTGGGCGGTTACGCGATTCGGCGCCCGCGTGCGGCCGCTCGTCCTCTTATGGAACGCGGTCGGGGTCGCCGACCTTGTCGCCGCTGTCACGCTTGGGCCCCTGTCGGCGCCAGGTCCGCTTCAGGTCTTCGTTGGGCCGCCGACGAGCGCCATCATGACCACGCTGCCATGGCTTCTCATTCCGGGCTTTCTCGTGCCCTGTCTCATGTTCCTGCACGTCGTCATCTTTTATCGGCTGGCGCGCGCAGAAGTCTCGGTCGCCACGCGTCCCTGGCTCAGCGGCGACGCGGAGAGGGGCGGCGTCTCAATTTGAATTTCGGCTTTCGATCCTGAGGGGGACATAGGCGATCCTGAGGGGGACATTCGGCCAGTAGCAAGCGCTCGTTCCCGCGCCCGGTTCTCTATGAGATCGGCAAGGAGCTCAGCGTTTGCGATGTGCTCGAAGGCTCAGTGCAGCGCGATCAGAAACGAGTGCGCGTCAACACGCAGCCCGCCGGCGCCGAATCCCACAATTATTGATCCGAAGTTGCGAATGTGTATCGTCAACCGTGTCGAGCAAATCCCTCGGTGCAAATCTCCCTAAGTGAATGAGCCCCATCGACCGGCCCGCGCTCTGGCCAAGCTGCGCAGGAACGGGGGCGCGTGGAACCAACGGGAACCGGGGGCGATTGTAAGGCGGTGAACGGATTATCAAATTGGCCCCGCAACCGGCTTTTACTCGCCCTGCCTTCCGGCGATCTCCAGCGACTTGCGCCGAAGCTTGAACAAATTCGCTGCCGAAGCGGACAGATTCTCGTCGACGCTGACAGTTCGCTCGACGATATCTACTTCCCTGACAGCGGTGTTGTTTCGATCGTGGCGGTTTATGCGGACGGCAGAGTCATTGAAATGGCGACCATCGGCAGGGAGGGCTGCACGGGGTTTCAAGCCGTCTTCGGCGCGAAGAAGTCTTCCGTCAGACTTTTCGTCCAAATTCCGGGGAGCGCAGCAATAATGTCGCGCGCAGCGTTCGCGAGAGCCATGAAGACGATGCCGTCGTTCCGTGGTCTCATGCTCGCTTATGTCCAAGCCTTTCTCGAGCAGGTCATGGTGTCGGTCGCGTGCAACGGCGCCCACAGCCTTACGGAGCGGCTAGCGCGTTGGCTACTTATGATGCGTGATCGCACTGACGATGACACGCTGCAGGTCACACAAGACCTTCTGGCAGAAATGCTGGGTGTCCAGAGGCCAACCATCACCAATGCCGCTAAAGAGTTAGAACGCGCGGGTTTGATCGAGCGCGGTCGACAACAAATCACCCTGCTGGATCGGCAGGGTCTCATGAAAGCGTCGTGTGAGTGCTATGGGTTAGTCCGAGAACGGGTCTCTTTTCACCTTCCAAAAACGTACACCTAGGGTAACATTCTTGCTCATTGGGTAATCTACATTACCGACAGCGCGCCATGAATGGGTGCAAGGTCGGGACGCGCCGGGCATAGTGGCCTGGAGCATTGGCCCGAGCGTAAACGCATTGCCTGAACTCGAACCCAATAAAGCTCGGGAACTGGCGCAAGCCGTGTTCGACACGGTGATTGAGTCGCTTGTCGTGCTGGGCGGCGACCTTCGCATCATCACCGCGAGCCGGTCTTTCTATCAGACGTTCCAAGTCGATCGACAACACACCGAAGGGCGATTGATTTACGAAATCGGCGACCGTCAGTGGGACATTCCAGAACTTAGGGCGGCGCTAGAGACAATTCTGCCGGAGCATGGCGAATTGAACGCGTACGAGGTTGAACGCGGCTTCCCCAACATCGGACGACGGGCGTTTAGCTTGACCGCGCGCGAAGTATTCTATCAGGGAAACAACAGCAGCCACATCCTGCTCGCCCTGAATGATGTCACGACGCGCTTGGCTAATCACGAAGTGAAGGAATTGTTGCGGCAAAAGGAAGTCCTGCTGCAAGAAAAGGAAGTCCTGCTGCAAGAAATGCAGCATCGCGTGGCGAACAGCCTCAGCATCATTGCAAGCATTCTTCTATTGAAGGCGAGGACCGTACAGTCGCAAGAGACACGCACGCATTTGGAGGACGCCCACAAGCGCGTGCTCTCGGTTGCCGCTGTGCAACATCATCTTCATGCAGCGGGGCGCGCCGAGTCCGTCCGCACCGTTCCCTATCTCACGGCGCTCGGCGAATTGCTTGCGCAGTCGATGATTGCCGACACGCGTCCAATCGAACTGAGCGTCAATGCCGCAGAGGGCACTGTTAGCTCAGCCGTTGCTGTGAGCCTTGGGCTAATCGTCACCGAACTGGTCATCAACGCGCTCAAGCATGCGTTCCCGCACAACTCGGCGGGCAGTCAGGTGCGCATCATCTACGAACGTGACGGGACCAATTGGAAGCTGACTATCTCTGACAACGGGGTCGGCGCGCCCGACGAGAATGTTCGCGTGGGTCGATCGAAGTCCAGTCTCGGGACCAGCATAGTCAATGCGCTCGCGCAGCAATTGGACGCTCGGGTGAATGTTTCGTCGGGATCAGATGGCACAACCGTATCGGTGACCCACTCGACCTTCGAGGCTGGACTGCCTGCCGATGGGCGGCCGCACTAGCAAAGGCGGGCCCGCGTCCGTTCGCGACCCCACCGGAAAATCTAAACTGAGACTTACGGCAAAGTCGGCCTGAAACAGCGACGCCGGAGCTTACGCCCCGGCGTCGGAAGTCGTTTTTGGGGACGGGCAAGCCGCCCTTTCGCACCGCGTCCAAACGGCGGCGCGCCACCCTCCCAGCTAGCGCGCCGCCGCCCATCCCTCAGGCGGATTCGGTTACGCCTTGGGGAACGGGACGGCTACGAAGTGGGCGCCGTCGGCGGTCTGAATGCGCATCATGACCGCCTTCCTGCCCTGGCTCTTCGCGCTCGCGATTCCGGCCTTCACGTCCTCGGGGGTCGACACCGGCTTGCCGCTGACGTCGAGGATGACGTTGCCAGTCGCCAATCCCTGCTCGGCGGCCGTTCCGTTCGGATCGACGCCGACGATGGCGACACCCTTGTCGCCCGCGCCGTCGACCTCCTTGGCCGGAGCGATCTGGATGCCGAGCTGCGCGCCCTGGTCCTTCTGGGACATCGAGCTATCAGCCTTGGCGAGCTTCTCGCTCTTCTGGTCGGCGAGCGTGATCTGAGCCGTCTTTTCCTCGCCGTTGCGCAGATAAGTCAGTTCGACCTTGTCGTTGGGTTTGAACGAGCCAATCCGCACGGTGAGATCCGACGCGTCCTTGACCGCCTTGCCGTCGAGCTTGGTGATGACGTCGCCCGGCTTGAGGCCCGCCTCGGCGGCCGGCGTCCCTGGCATAGCCTCGTCAACGATCGCCCCGCCGGCGCTCTTCAGACCGATGCTTTCGGCCATCTCGCTCGTAACCGGCTGGATGTTGACGCCGAGGTAGCCGCGCGGAACCATGCCGCCGTGCTCGAGCGCGCCAATGACGCTATCGACCGTGGTCGCCGGGATGGCAAAGCCGATTCCGACGCTGCCGCCCGACGGCGAATAGATGGCGGTGTTCACGCCGACGACTTCGCCCTTCATGTTGAAGGTCGGGCCGCCCGAGTTGCCGCGATTGATCGGGGCGTCGATCTGCAGGAAGCGGTCATAGGGGCCATCGCCAATGTCGCGGCCTTCAGCCGAGATGATGCCCGCGGTCACCGTGCCGCCGAGGCCATAAGGATTGCCGATCGCCACGACCCAGTCGCCGATGCGGGGCTGCTCCTTCGAGAACGCGACAAAGGGATAATCGCCAGACTCGTTCACCTTGATGAGCGCGAGATCGGTCTTCGGGTCGGTGCCCACAACCTTGGCGTCGAGCGTCTTGCCGTCCTGCGTGGTGACGGTGACGGTCTTGGCGTGGTCGACCACATGGTTGTTGGTGACGATGTAGCCGTCGGCCGAAACAAAGAAGCCCGAGCCTTCGCCCATCATCATCGGATGCCGAGCCTGAGGCGCGCCGGCGCCATTGGGGGCGCCACCGAACTGCTTGAAGAACTTCTGGATTTCCGGGGGGAGATTGTCCATCTGGCCTTGGCTGGAAGAAGCGCCATCGGCTTCGGCGTCTTCAGCGGGGATCTTGACCTTGACCGACACAACCGAGGCTTTGACGCGATCGATCAGCGGTGCGAACGACGGGGCGTCCTGGGGCAGACCGGCCGTGGAGACGGCCGCCGCATAGGCGGGGTGAGTCGGGCTGAGCGCGCTCTCGCCGAGGACGCCTGCGACGCCAAGAGCGGCGACCGCGACCGAGGCAAGGATCGTGTTGCGCCGCCCCTGTGGGCTCGCAAGACCGGAGAATGACATGAGTTCGCTCCAAATTCGCTGGTTGACCGCCTTGGCGATCGGTGGAGCGACCATGCGCCGAGGCGCCTATCCGGAAATTGGCCAGCGCATTACGATTTCTCAAGGTACGGCGCGAACGAGGCGCAACCGTCATTGCGAGAAGCGTAGCGACGAAGCAATCTAGGGAACGTAGGGCGCCCGCGACTCCTGGATTGCTTCGTCGCTTCGCTCCTCGCAATGACGAGCCTGTCTAGCGCCCAGCGGGCGTGTTGATGACGAGTTTGTAGTCGGGCCGCTCCGCCGGGGCGAATGTGTGTTGAGTGAAGCTCACAAGACCGTCGTGAGGGTGATTGAACACGCGAAGACCGCCTTCACGGGTCTGAACGGCCTGCTCATCCCAGGCTTCAGCGAAGAAGGCGCTCTCGCCTCGGAGCGTTTCGACGAATATCCTGACCTGAGCATCGCGAAAGGTGCGGGCGAAGTCAGCGCGAAATTCGGCAAGCAGCCGTCTCGCCCTATCCTTCCAGTTGGGAATGAGTTCCCGAGCGGAGGGTTCGAGGAACACGTAGCGCAGGAGGTTGCGTTGATAATCGCCGTCCAGCCAGCCGCGAAAGAGCCGCGCCGCCGCCTCGTTCCAGCAGCAGGCGTTCCAGAGGCGGTCGAGGCCGTAGGCCGGGCAGTCGATCGCCTTGACGGCGGCGATCAGGGAGGGCGGCGCGTCCGCAGGAGGCCCGCGCGATCCTTCGGGATCGAGGCGCCCTGCAAGCTTGAACAGATAGTCGTGTTCGGCGCGCGACAAGGAGAGCGCCTGCGAGATGCGGCCGAGGGCTTCGGGAGAGGCCTGCACCGTGCGCCCTTGCTCGATCCACGTGCACCAGGTCACGCTGATGCCGGCCAGCGCAGCGAGTTCCTCGCGCCGGAGACCGGAGGTCCGGCGGCGGCCAGCCGCCGCAATTGGCCGCGCACGCTCGCGGTGCGCGCGAACGAACTCGCCGAGGAGACGCCTCTGATCCGCTTCAAGCATGGCAGTCTTTGTAATAGGATAAGATTCAATCTTGTAACAGTGTAAGTCAAAACGCAAAAGCCCTTGAACGGAGAGGAGCGAGTGATGAGCAAGGCCCATGAGCGAGTTGTCGAGGCGCAGTTCGGTCCCCGAGCAAAAGCCTATGTCGAGAGCGCGGTTCACAGTCAGGGGGCCGATCTCGAGGCGATCGGAATGCTCGCGCACAATTCCGAACTGGCGCTCGATCTCGGCGCTGGCGGGGGCCATGTCGCCTATGCGCTCGCGCGCCACGCCCGACGGGTGATCGCTAGCGATTTGTCGTCCGAGATGTTGGCCGCGGTGGCGAGGACGGCGCGCGAGAAGGGGTTGAGCAACATCGAGACCGCTCAAGCCCCGGCCGAGCATCTCCCGTTTGAGGACGAGACGTTCGACTTCGTCGCCAGCCGATTCTCCGCGCATCACTGGCGCGACTTCGACGCCGGGCTGCGTGAAGCGCGCCGCACATTGAAACGCGGCGGGCGGGCGGCGTTTGTCGATGTCTATGCTCCAGGCCAGGCGCTCTTCGACACGCATCTGCAGGCGGTCGAATTGCTGCGCGACCATTCGCATGTTCGCGATTACACCAGCGCACAATGGCTGGACACGCTTGGCCGCTCAGGCTTCGCCATCGATGCTTGCCGGACGTGGCGGCTTCGGATGGATTTCCCCGTCTGGATTGCGCGCATGCAAACTCCGCAAGAGAATGTGAAGGCGATCCGCGCGCTCCAGATCGCCGCCTCGACGGAGACCAAGGCGCATTTCGCTATCGAGCCCGACGGCTCGTTCTCTCTCGACATGCTGATGATCGAGGCCTCGAGGGCGTAAGAGAGAGCCGCAGGCCGCCTATCGCCTCGCGCCGCTACTTCCGGAACTCCGGCTTCACGACGGCATAGAGCGCCGTGAAGCGCTCGCGCTGTCGCGCCAAGAGGTCGGCGAGCTTCGGATCCGGCTCGGTCACGTCAGCGATCTCCGGCTTTGTGCAGACGGTCTCCGCCGGATCGCCCGTTGCGGCCATCCGCGCCAAGCGCGCGGCGCCGTAGGCCGGGCCTGTCTCGCCGCCCTTCATGCGCACGATTGTAAAGCCGGTCGCAGCGGCGATCATGCGCGTCCATAAGGCGCTCTTCGCGCCGCCGCCGATGAGGCCGACGCGCTCATTTTCAACGCCAGCAGCCGCGAGACAATCGCGCGCGTCGGCGAGGGTGAGCGCGACCCCCTCCATGACCGCTCGGGCGACGTCGGCGCGCGAGGTCGTCTCGCTCATGCCGAACAGAACGCCGCGCGCATAAGGATCGTCGAGCGGCGTCCGCTCGCCGCTGAGGTAGGGCAGAAAGAGAAGCCCGCCGGGGCCGGGATAGTCCGCCGCGGCCTCACGCTCGAGCGCGTCCGGGGATGCGCCCAGAAGCCGCCCGGCGAAAGCAAGCGCGCCCGCGCCGTTGAGCATCGCCGCCATGGCGTACCAGCGATTTGGCAGCGCATGGGCGAAGGCGTGCACGAGCTTCTCCGGCGCGCTAACATATTTATCTGCCGCGACGATGAGCTGCGTCGCGGTTCCGAGCGAGATGAAGGCTTCGCCCGGCGCGATGGCGCCCAGGCCCAATGCGCCGACAGCTGCATCGCCGCCGCCAGCGGCCAGCAGCACGCCGCGCGGCAGGCCTAGCGCGTCGGCGACCTCCGGCCGGATACGGCCGGCCGGCGCCGATCCCTCGAGCAACGGCGGCGCCCATACGGGATCCGCGTCGCACGCGGCGAACGCTTCTGGCGACCAGTCTCGCCGGGCTTCGTCAAGAAGCCACGTCCCCGCTGCGTCGCTCATGTCCGACGCCCGTTCGCCGCTGAGCTTGAGGCGCAAATAATCCTTCGGCAACAGAAGCGAATTGACGAGCCGGCGATTGCCGGGTTCGTTCCTCGCGATCCATTTGAGCTTCGGCCCGGTAAAGCCAGGCATTGGCTTCACGCCGACGATCTGCGCCAGGTCCGGATAGGCGCGCGTCAGTTCCTCCGCCTCGAGAAAAGCGCGCCCATCGTTGTGCAGGATCGCCGGCCGGATCGGCTTGTCAGCGCCATCAAGGAGCACGGCTCCGTGCATCTGGCCCGAGAAGCCGATAGCGCGGACGGCGCCGAGCGCCTTGCCCACGCTGTCCTTAAGGTCGGCGATGGCGCCGGCCATCGCATTCGCCCAATCGTCGGGGTGCTGTTCCGACCAGCCCGCACGCGGACGGTCGGGCGAATAGCTCCGAGTGGCGGTCGCGAGAGGCTTGCCGCCTTCGTCCGTCAGAAGCGCCTTGAGGCCAGAAGTTCCGCAGTCAAGCCCGAGATACATGGGCTTGCATTGTGCTCCGCAGCGCCAGCGCTCACAAGCGGGAGCGGACCCTCAGGGGCAAAGCAATCGTGGCGCTTATGCCTTCCCTGTCAATGCCGCCAAGCCTGGCACCAGGAAACCGATGGCGCCGAGGCAAGCCACCCCATCTCGATATCGACGTCGCTCTCGTCCCATTCGACACCGTGTTCGAGAATGTACCTCAGGCCAGAAAGAATCGGCTGGTCGGCGCCGCGAGTCGCTTCTCCGACCCCCTGCCAATCGCGTTCGCCGGCGTGACGTGTGAAGCGGCGAACGAGGCTGGCGGCGAATAGGCCGCTGGTGAGGTTCCGCTTTGCAGCGTCATGCGTGATGCGTTGCGCGAAATCACCGCCAATGGAGGCGACAGCCGCATGGGCGACGTGTGGATTGGAGCAGGTCCGGACGATCTCTCGGACGATCATGGGCAGCGTTCCTTCTCGCTTGGCCGTGATGCAACTTATGCCAATCGAATTTGTTCTCAACGTGTCATTGCTCGAAAAAAATCTTTTAAGGTCGCGAAGGTCAACGTTTAGACGGCGCCATGTCAACGATTTGTCACAAATTATCGGGTGCGCTGCAGCGAGAATTGGACTTTTGTTCTCACACCGTTACAATCGTTCTAGGCATTTGTTTGTCGTAACTTGGTGCAACCTCGGTTGCTCAATAAAGCGGTAGTAAAGTTACTGTGATTGCCGGAATAAAAACGATGTTTAAAGCATTTCACAGATTACAGCGGCCGCGTCGAGTCCGTAGCGTATTCCGCTCAGGATCCGGCGTGACGAAACCGGTACGCCGGGCCCATTGTAGAACGGAGGGGCCATAGTGCGTGTGCTGGTCCTATTCGCCCATCCGGTCGAGACGAGTTTCGGCGCCGGCCTGCACGCGAAAGTGGTCGAGACCTTGCAGGCGCGCGGCCATGAGGTCGACGATTGCGACCTCAATGCCGAGGGGTTCGATCCGGTGATGACCCGCCAGGACCGCCTCGACTATTACGAGGTCCCCGGAAATCGAGGCCGCGTCAGTCCTTATGTCGATCGCCTGCTCAAAGCCGATGCGCTCATCTTTTCCTTTCCGGTCTGGAACATGGGCTTCCCGGCAATCCTCAAGGGCTTCGTCGACAAAGTGTTCCTACCGGGCGTCAGCTTCAATTTGAAGGATGACGGTGCGTATGTGCCGTCCCTGCACAACATCAAAAGGCTCGGCGCGGTTTGCACGTATGGCGGCGCCCGCTGGACGACCTTCTTGATGGGCGACCCGCCGCGCCGATTTCTCCAACGCTCGATGCGGCTCAATTGCGCCCCCGGCGCGCGCTGCGACTATGTCGCTTGTTATGACATGGATCACACGACGGCGGAGCGACGCATCCGTTTTCTCAAGGCGGTCGAGCGGAAGTTTTCGACCTGGTGAGCCGCCGCGAGCGTGAGCGGCGTGTTCAAGCGACGGCGGAAACCTGGTCAATGAAGTCGCGGATGTGCCGTTCGATTTCGTCGCCCGCCAGGCCGTAGCGCGACTTGGCGTCAGGAAGCCCGAGATTGCCACTGATGACGAAGGCGCGCAGCCCTTTGCGGGCCAAGGCGACGGCCTGCTCGGCGCTGAGGCCGCCCACCACCTGCACGGACGCCCTGTCGCCCACGCTCTCGAAAACCGCGCACGCCACCTCGTGCAAATAGCTGCCTTGAAACAGGGCGGGATCGGCTCGCCTAGCGTCGTATTGCAGGTGAATGCCGACGCCATCCACGCCGGTGGCGAGCATGCGCTCCGCCGTCTCAACCGCCAGCCCGGCCGGTCCCTGCATGGGCACCAGGACGTCAGCGAAGGCAAGCCTCGGGGTCGCCGGATCCGCCTCGCGGAACGCGTCTCGCACGGCGCACACCGCCCTGGCCGTCGCCTCGCCCGCCAAAGCGAGGAAGTCGATGATGTTGCCGCCGCCGCTATAGACCGCGTTCGCCTCCCCCTCGCCGCCGTCCATGGTCTTCATGTCCGCGAGCAGCAAAGCCTTGGGGAAATGTTGCCGGAAGATCGGCACAACGTTGCGGACGCCCTCGTATTTCAAGAGCGGCGTCCCAAGCTCCAGAATGGTCACACCGGCCTCGAGCGCCGCTTCGGCCACCGCGAGCCCCTGCGGCACATGGGGAGTATCGACCGAAATCTGGAACGTAAACCGCTCGCGAAACAGGCGGCGGACGCGGTTCGATTCGCCGGGGACGTCGTTTGTCATGCGGTCGCTTCTCTTCGCTTGTGATGGGCGCGCCGTACAGGCAGCGGCCGGAAACGGGCCTTCGAGTTTCCAGGGAAACCGACTTCTAGCAAACCGGGACGGCTCATCAACGCGAGATCGAGCGTCGATCAGCGCGCACTTCGAAATATCTCGGCCAAGACGAAAAGCAGTTCAGGCACGCCAAGTCTGGGATTGCGCTCGCCCAAGCGCACAACACATTCGCCCAACGTCACCCGGCGGCCGCACGGCGTCCTCGATACAATTGGGACCGGCCGCGCGGAAAGCAACCTGGCAGAGGGAGGTGGGGAAAATCCGTGGACAACTGCGCCCTGTCGGACCTGACATGTCCCGCCGCCGCCCGACTCGCTTATGGAGCTTAGCTCGGGGAAGCGAAAGGGTCGCAGATGGAATGGATCATCGAGAGTTACGACCGCAAGACGGATAGAGACGGAACGAACCGTTACACGGCCGAGAGCGCCTTCATCAGCGCCGCCGAGGAGCTATTCCGCAACATCTGGAAGGGGTTCGTGTCCGCCACATTGCCGGACGGCAGGGTTCTGAACGAGCAGCAGTTGCGGATGCTAATCGCGCACGGCGCGTCAAACCACTAAGGCTATACAGGAAACCACATCTAAACTGGCGCCCAATCAGGCCCGGAAATGCTGCCCCCGGTCTCGCACGACGAAGACCCCATACCGGGCGAGTGACCAATTCCGGAGATTGGAAAATAGGCAGTGAAGACCGGGCGCGCAAAATTGCCATGACCCGCCCGGTTCCATCGGTCTCCCAACTCCGCGCCCGCAGAGGCGCGCAGAATGGGAGAGGCGCACGGCATTGGCCTCGCGCCCCATAGCCCGCCGGGCAGGGGCTTCAACGGCGCGGTGTTGCTCGACATCGATCCGCTCTGGGAAATGGTTCTAGAAGGGCTTTTGATCGCGCTTGTCGTCTATCTCGATAACCTGCAGAAGCGGCGCCAGGCCGGATTTTAATCCTCGGGTATTCGCGCCGGCGTCGCAGTCCGAGCGTGCGTCAACCCATTGCAGTGAGTTGATCATGCGCGCCATCGTCTGTACCCAGCCAGGGTCCTTGGTCATCGAGGAGCGGCGGGAGCCCGCACGGGGCGGGCACGAGGTGCTGGTTCAGATTCGTCGCATCGGGGTCTGCGGGACCGACTATCACATCTACGAGGGCGCACATCCCTACCTCGAATACCCGAGGGTCATGGGCCATGAACTCAGCGCCGAGGTCTTGGAGACGCCTCCGTCCAGCCCGCTCAAGCGGGGCCAGAGGGTTGTGGTCAACCCATATATTGCCTGTGGCGCCTGCATTGCGTGCCGCAATGGCAAACCGAATTGCTGCCTTCGCATCTCGGTGCTCGGCGTACACTGCGATGGTGGGATGTGCGAGCGCATAAGCGTCCCGGAAGGCAATCTCTATCCGGCAGACGATCTCTCGATCGATCAGGCGGCGAGCGTTGAGTTTCTCGCGATCGGCGCGCACAGCGTCGGCCGCTCAGGCCTTGGCAAGGGGACGCGAACGCTCGTCGTCGGCGCCGGTCCGATTGGATTGGGCGCCGCGATTTTCGCTGGTCTCGCGGGAGCTGTCCTAACAGTGATGGACAGAGATATCGAAAGGGTGTCATTCGCTACGACAGTCGTAGACTCCGCAAGGACGATCGTCGCCGGCGATGACGCTCTCGAAGCCGTCGCCGACGCGACCGGGGGCGACGGTTTCGACGTCGTGATCGACGCCACCGGAAGCCCAGCGTCCATGCAACTCGCGTTCGGTTTCGTCGCTCATGGCGGCGCGCTTGTGCTCGTCAGCGTGGTCCGAGAGAACATAGCCTTCTCGGACCCGGAATTTCACAAGCGCGAAATGGCTCTGTTGGGGAGTCGCAATGCGCTGCGGTCCGACTTCGAAAACGTCATGACCGCGATCCGCGACAGGCGAGTTCCGTTAAACCGGCTCATCACGCATCGCACGACGCTGGCGGGCGCTGTCGGCGATATTCCGCGGTGGTCGAAGGAAAAGAGCGGCTTGGTCAAGGCCCTCATCGAGGTCGGCTGAATGCCACGGCGGATCATGGAGTTCGGCGCGAGTTGGTTCCTTCAGGCGCATGTCGAGCGCCGATAGGGCGTTCGCCGCCGACGAAGACTGGCCGCAGATCGCCGACGATGTTGTCTGGATGTCGAAATCGCGGTCTCGAACGTCGGCGAATGCAGCTACGAAGTCTTCGAGCCCCAGGGATAGCGGGCTCCGCGCTTTCGTTTCAACCTCCGCGGCGTTCGCGCGGGGCTCCTCCTGCGGCCCTCCGACAAGTAGTTTAGACCGACCTAAGCCAACGAGATTGCGTCTCCTCATGCAACTGAGGCAAGCAGCGTCTTTCGCGCAGACTTGAGGTGGCGGCGACAGGCGGTCTCGATCCGGTCTGGATTGCGGGTGAACAGCGCCGCGATGTAGTCGAGGTGCTCGTGGATCGCCACCAAATTTCTCTCCTTCTCGTCCACGCTGACGAGTTTTCGACGATCGAGTTCGGAGAGCGCCTTTCGAACGGTCGTGCGGCTGACATTGAGCGAATTGGCAAGCTGAGCTTCAGAGGCAAGCGTCGAGCGAGTTTGATGCCCCGCGAGCTCGTCGAGCATATTGTTGAACGTCTTTTTGAACACCGCGTGGCTTTTCATAGCGGCAAAATCCAGGCGCTGGGCGGCGAATTTGAGAAAATCAGGCCAGCGCCGCCGACGCAACTGGCCGTTATCCGTTCAATAGATTGCGACGGCCGTGGCCTTCGCGCCGATGGTTGCTTTGTCGCCTCCAGTTTGCGCCGCCAGGAGGGCGAGTTGGCGCTGATGGACGTTCGCCGAGGCGAGCATGACGACGATCCCCTTCGCGATCAATTGCATCTCAATCGAGACGTTGAGCAACTCCTGATTATTTATTGGTAACGATCCTCGCAGCGGTGCTTGGCGGCGTCGATCCGTTTGGCGGCTTCGGCAAGGTTGGCGGGCTCCTAATGGCCCTGATCGTGCTTCAGGTGATCTCTTCCGCCTCCAATCTTCTCAGCTTCAATCCTTTCCTGACGGTTGCGATCTTGGTCGCGCTGATCATGGGCGTGACGGGGCTGAGCGTCTTGTTCGAAAGCCTGGGATGGAGACGTGGCCGACAGTTTTTGGCCGTCGGCATTGCGCTATCGCCGCCCCGGAGACTGACGCCAAGCCCCCGGAAGGCAAAACTCGCGATCAGACCTGTTAGCGCCGACGTGGACATGGATTGCGCATATCGATACGCTCTCAAAAAAAGCGGGGCCGTGTCCATAATCGGCGTGCAGGGAGGAAAGCGGGATGGGCCGAGGGCGCTTGTGCGCGGCGGTCATCGCGATGGCGATGGGCGTTCTTCCGGGAGTGGCGGCGCGGGCGGATTCGGCGCGCCATTTCAGTTTCGCCTACGACCAGCCGCATTCAACCGGCTACGGAATCGCCGCGGACCTCTTCGACAGCAAGCTGAAGGAAGTCAGCCACGGGTCGATGACGATCGACCAGTTTCCTGGCGCGCAATTGGGGCAGGAGCCCCAAATGCTGCAGAAAATCCGCACCGGCGACATTGACTTCATGATCAGCTCGACTGCCAACGCCGCGACAGTGGCGCCGGAATCAGGCGTGCTGTCGATCCACTATCTTTTCCGCTCGGAGGACCAACTCATCAGGGCGATTGCGGACCCTCGGCTCGTCGCGGCGGTCAAGGAGATGTTCGACGCGTCCGTCAAGGACGGGCATGTGCTGGCGCTCGCCACGCTCGGCCTTCGCGATCTCTACGGCAAGCGCCCGGTCACTTCGGTCGGCGACCTCAACGGCTTCAAGGTGCGTGTCCAGGCGACCCCGACTGAGGACACGCTGTTCCCGGCCTACGGCGCCCAGACTGTCCACATGCCGTTCGGCAGCGTCTACACTTCGCTGCAGACCGGCGTCGTCGACTTCGCCGAGAATGGCGTCAACGTCTACGACAGCAACAAGCACTATGAAGTGGCCCCGGTCCTGTCGATGACCGAGCACGAGGCCAACAATAGCGTGATCTGGATTAGCGACAAGCTGTGGAAGTCGTTGAGCGACGAGCAGAAGGGGTGGGTGCAGGCAGCGGCGGCGGAAGTCGGTTCGAAGCAGCCGGCGCAGGCGGTCGCGCTCGAGCACAAGTCGCTCGCCAAGCTCCAAAAACTCGGCGTCAAGGTCGTCGCCAACGTCGACAAGGCGAGCTTCATCAAGATCGCCGAACCGCTGCAGGATAAGCTCGCCAAAGGCCTCGGCCCCCACGCCGAGAAGATCTTGCAAGTCTGTCGCTCGATCGAATAGGCCATGGATGGTCGCGCCGACCTCGTACTCGATACCGACCGACATCTGAAATGGCCGGCGTTGGACCCGCTCGAGCGCGTGCTGATGCAGCTATGCGGCGTGTGTCTTGTCGGCTTCACCTCGACGACGCTGCTTGACGTCGTGGCGAGAATAGCCGGCCATCCTCTGCTTTGGCCGCAGGAAGTGACTTCGGCATTCTTCATCTATGGCGTCTTCATTGGCGCGTCTGTCGCGACCCGGCGCAACGATCATCTGCAACTGGTGGCTTTGACCGAGTTGATGAGTGGAGTGATGCGGCGAGTGTCCGAGGTCATAAATCGCGCCGTCGTGATGGGCGTCGGCCTTTTCCTCGCGATTTATGGCTGGCAAAATTTTCTAACCGGCTTTGGCAGTTTCCGCATGCCGTCGATGCTGCCCATTGCGTATCTCTATGCGCCCATTCCGGTATGCGGAGCGCTGGTTGCGCTGTTCAGCATCGAGCAGATCGTTAACGGCTTGCGCCACGGCTTCGAGAGGCCACCCTTGGCGCGCGCCGCTTAAGCGCGATGCCGAATAGCGCCATCCTCCTGATCATGACCGCTCTGTTTCTCACGCTCGGTTATCTCGGCGTGCCGGTGGCGTTTTCGCTGATGGCGGGAGTTATCGTTGGCACGATGATGACGCCGATCTCATTTCAGTCGGTCGTCGGGCAGGCGTTCAACGGGGTTGATTCGGAAGCCTTGATGGCGATCCCGTTCTTCCTGCTGGTCGGCGAACTGATGACGTCGGCGAATGTCGTCGTGCGCATCGCAGAATTGTCGCAAGCGCTGGTCGGCCACATTCGCGGCGGCCTCGCCCAAGTGACGACGGTCTTCAGCATGTTCTTTTCCGGCATGTCTGGCTCGTCGTCCGCCGACGTTGCAGTGTTGAGCCGGACGATGGCTCGCCCGATGGCGCAGGAAGGCTACTCGCCGGCTTTTGTTGCGGCCCTGATCGCCGCCGCCTCGACCATAGCCAATCTGGTGCCCCCAAGCATCATGGCGGTCGTCTATGGCGCGGTTGGGAACGTCTCGATAGCCGGACTGTTTCTCGCGGGCATTCTGCCAGGCCTAATGGTCGGCGCCGGCCTTATGTTATTTTGCTATTTCTTCGGACCGGTCGGTTTTCGCCGGCCGCGCTCAAGTTTCAACAACCTCGTCTCGGCTGCACGAGCGGCCGCGCTGCCAGGACTGATCCCAGTGATCCTGCTCGGTGGTATCATGACTGGTTGGTTCACGCCGACCGAAGCCGGCGTGGTCGCGGTCGCCTACATCCTTATTGTCGTCATTCCGGCGCTCAATCCTGGGCACTTGAAATTGGTATGGCGCGACTTCGTCCAGGCCGGCCTGATCTACTCCCTGCCGCTGATTACCATCGCCGCTGCGTCAGCCTTCGGCTGGCTTCTGGCCTATCTGCGCGGCCCGATTGTTGTCTCGGCGTGGATCGGCGACGTGGCGGGCAAAGATCCGCACGCGATCATGTTCCTTTTGGTGGCGGTGTTCACCGTCGTTGGCGACTTCATCGAACCGATCCCGGCGATCATCATTTTCATGCCTGTTGTGAATCAACTCACCGAGCAGGCGTCGATCAATAGCGTTCATATGGGAATTGTGCTCATCATCACGCTGGCCTTTGGCTTGATCACGCCTCCATATGGCCTGTCGCTTCTGATGGCGTCCAAGTTCGTAGGCGTCCGCTTCTCCTCAGCCCTGCGGGCGTCGGCGCCAATCTATATGATCTTCTTCGTGACGATCGCCTTCGCGATCTTTTTCCCGCAGGCGGTGCTCTGGTTGCCAAAGACGCTTTTCCCTGAATTGGTCGGCTGCTTCAAGGCGCCGGACGGCGGGGGATACATCTGCCCGTGAGCCACGTCCTATTGAATCCACAGAGCGCCGCGGGCGCCAAAACGGCCCTCGACGTATGGCGTGACGGTCCACCGAGACGCTTCGGCGTCTAAGACAGGCGCGCGGGTGCTTGGCGAAACGCGCGACCTTTTCACTAGCGACGCTGCGCAATCGAGCGAACGTCTCGTTCAAGCTGAAGCATATCGGCGCATGATCGTAAGCGGGAAACGTGAATTGACAAGTCGGCGCCGACGAGAGGATGCGTACGTATCTTACAACGCTCAATTTCCGGGCAGCATACGCTGTAAGACACGATCGCCTTTGACGCGCCAATGGTAGAGCGCGCCGGCAATATGGAGCGCGGCGATCAGACCGATCAGAATTCCACAGATGAGATGCCAGACGATAATGCGGTCCGACAGCGGCTGATCCTTGCCGATGACGGTCGGAAAGTCGAAGAGACCAAAGACGCTGACCGGATCGCCATAAGCGTTCGTCCCTGCCCAGCCCAGGACGGTCGTCACGAAGAGAAGGGCGTAGAGCGCGTATTGCGCCCAGAGCGATGCGCGCTGCTCGACGAGCGGCATGGACGCGTCCGGCGCCGGCACGCCGAACGCTGCGCGCCTGGCGAGCCTCACGACCATGACGATAAGGACAAGCGCGCCCAGCGCCTCGTGGAAGGTATAGAGATTGTCCCTGAGCGCGCCCTCGGGGACGAGCCGCTTCATCACTGGACCTAAGGCGAGGAGCACGATGACCGCAGCCGCGACAAACCAGTGCATCGCCTTCGCCGACGCCGAATAGCTGACGGGCGACTCGCGGGAACTCCATGCCGACGTCATGAGGCCCTCCTTGTCGAGGCGACTGAACGCCACGCAAACGTCGCCAAGATAGCAGCGATGACAGCGCTGGGAAACGTGCATCGCCGCCGCACGGCCGCGCCGCTCTCGAGCGGCAGTACGGCCCCCGCCGGCGTCAGATAGCGATCTGTCGCGACCGATATCCTCAATTCATTCCGCCGTAAATCACAGGTTCGCGAGCACGCTGCTGTCGCGCCTCGACGGCTCGCTGCGGCGCGGTCGAACACTCGAGCGCGCTTCGGACATACAATCTGGCGCGTTAGACTGCAGCCTTGACCTGCTCGCCGCCGAGATAGGCGTCGCGGATCCGCTCGTCGCTCCACAGCATCGCGGGATCGCCGCCGAGCGCGAGGCGCCCGGTCTCCAGCACGTATCCCCAGTTCGCGACCTTAAGAGCCATGTGCGCGTTCTGCTCGACAAGCAGGACCATCGTTCCGCGCTTATGGATTTCGGTGATGATGCGGAACACCGCCTGCGTTACGACGGGCGCGAGCCCGAGCGAGGGCTCGTCGAGCAGCAACAGGCGGGGCTTCGCCATCAAGCCCCGAGCGACCGCCACCATTTGCTGCTGACCACCCGAGAGCGTCCAGCCAAGCGCGTTGGCGAAGGGCTTGATGCTGGGAAACAAATCAAACATCGCATCAGCCTCGCGCCCAATCACGGCGGTGGAGGCGTTGCCATTCGAGGCGCCGAGCATGATGTTCTCGCGCACGGTGAGACCCGGAAAGACACGTCGCCCCTCGGGCACATGCGCGATCCCGAGCTTGACGATCGCGCGAGGGCTTAGTCCCGCGATCGGCTTGCCGTCGAACAGGATCGTGCCGGCGCGCGGCGCAACGAGACCGGAGATCGCGCGCAGCGTGGTCGACTTGCCCGCGCCGTTGGAGCCGAGCAGCGCTACGACGGCGCCCTCGTCGATCGTCAACGAGACGCCGCGCAAGGCTTCGATCTCGCCATAAGCGACGCTGAGGTCTTTGACTTCGAGGAGCGTCATTCGGAGACCCCAAGGTAGGCTGCGACGACGTCCGGCTGGCGCAGCACATCGACAGTCTCGCCGTCGGCGATCCTGCGGCCGAAATTGAGTACGGTCACATGCCTTGCGGCTCCGGCAATCAGGGTCATGTCATGATCGATAATGAGTATCGTGAGGCCCTGGGCGGCGATACGGCCGAGCAAGTCGTGGAGCGCTTTCTTCTCGCTCAGGTTGAGGCCCGCCGCCGGTTCGTCGAGCAACAGCACCGTGGGATTGGCGGCCAGCGCGCGAGCAATCTCGATCAGGCGTTGATGGCCATAACTGAAGCTGGGGATAGCTTCGTTGGCGCGGTTCCCTAGTCCGACAAAATCGAGCGCGGCGCGAGCGCGCAGCCAAAGCGCGGCGCGTCCGCGCTCGATAAGCGCATTGCCATCTCGCTCGGCGCCGACGACGACATTTTCTAGCGCGGTCATCGACCGGAACAAGCGAATGTTCTGGAACGTGCGCGCGAGGCCGGCCACGGTGCGCTTGTGCGGGGGCAGCGATGTCACGTCGACGCCGTCGACGAAAATTTCGCCGGCTGTCGCTCGATAGAGCCCGGTCACGACATTGACCATCGTTGTCTTGCCGCTGCCGTTTGGGCCGATCAGGGCATGCGCCCCTCCGCGCCGCACCTGAATATCGACCCCGTCGACGGCTTTGAGCCCGCCGAAATGCTTGCACAGGCCTCTGACCTCCAGCGCCATCGGCGCGCCGGAATTGAGCGGACGCAGCGCGAGCGGTTCGGCGGGCTTTGACGACGCGGGTTGGCGCGCTTGAAACAGCTTGCTGATCGCGCCCCAGATGCCGTCAGGCATGAAGAGGACGATCAGGATGACGGCGGCGCCGTAGATAGCGAGGTAAAGGCCCGGCACGCTCTTCAGGACGCGCAGCCATTCCGGAATCAGGATAAGCAGACCCGTGCCGATGGCTGAGCCGATCGGCGAGGCGGCACCGCCAAGCAACGCCATCGTCAAGAGGACGATCGAATCGGCAAAGGCGAACTGATCGGGGCTGATATAGGCAAATCCGCTGGCGAACAGCCCGCCGCCGAGCCCGGCGAGCAAAGCAGCGAGCGCGAAGGCGATCAGCTTCGTGCGGTAGACGTCGATTCCGCTTGCGCTGGCGGCAAGCTCGTTGTCGCGGACCGCGCGCATCGCTCTTCCGAGACGAGTGTCGGCAAGGCTCCAGACGAGATAGCCGGAAATCGCCATAATGGCGACAACGAGGGCGAGAAAAGATTGGCCTGAAGTAAAACCAGCTGGTCGCGGGATCGAGCTCACCCCGTCCGGACCATGCGTGAAACGGATCGCGTTGATGAGGACGACGGTCAAGATCTGCTGAAAGGAGATGGTCACCATCGCAAGATAGTGGCCGCCCAGGCGCAGCGTCGTCAGGCCAAGCCCTGCGCCAGCCGCGAGAGCGAGCGCCATGCCGCCGATAAGGCAGAGCCAAAACGGCAAATGATAGTCGACCGTGCCAAGAGCAACGGTATAGGCGCCGAGCGCAAAGAACGCCGCCTGGGCGAGGTTGATCTGGCCGCACAGTCCGAGCACGATCGACAGGCCGAAGACCGCGATCGCATAAGTCGCCGCCTGCATCAGAATGTTTGCGACGTAACCGTCCGTCTTGATGGTTGCGGCCAGCGCCACCGCAACGGCCGCGAGGAGCGCGTAGAAAAGTTGTCCGAGCGTTGAACGGCGCATCTCAAGCCTTTTCCGCCACCCGTTCGCCGAAGATGCCTTGCGGTCGAACGATGAGGAAGAGGATCACCACCAGGAAACCGAAAGCGTCCTTGAACGGCACGGAGATGTAGGCGGCCCCGAAGGTCTCGATGATCCCGATTGCGAAGCCGCCAAGGATCGCTCCAGCGACATCGCCGAAGCCGCCGATGATCGTCGCCGCGAAAGCCTTGAGCGCGATCGCCGACCCCATCTGTATGGAGACGAACAGAACCGGCGCCACCAGAATGCCTGCGATTCCGCCAAGCACGGCGCTGTAGATGAAAGTGATCATTATCATGCCTGCGACAGGAATGCCTAGCAGCGTGGCCATCTCCTTGTCCTGGCTCGTCGCCTGCAGCTTTTTACCGATCAAGGTCCGCTCGAACAGCCAATATTGGAAGGCGACGAGCGCGAGGGTGACGCCGATTATGATGAGATACTGGCTGTCGAGATAGACAGGCCCGACTTGAAAGCCCGGTGTGTCGAGCCAGCCAGGCAACACCTGTGGCTGCGGACCGTAGAGCGCAAGCACGCTGTTGGAGAGAAAAATCGAAGCTCCAATTGTCGAGATCAGCACCGGCAGAAAGGTGCGATGGCGCAGCGGATAATAGACGATCAGATTGAAGACCGCGCCGAGCACCGCCATCCCTGCAAGTGAAATCAGAAACGCAAGCCAATACGGCCAGCCAAGGTCGACCGCGAACACGACCATCAGATAGGCGGCGACCATCGAGAACTCGCCTTGGGCGAAATTGACGACGCTCGTCGCCCGAAAGATCAGGACGAAGCCCAGAGCGACGAGAGCATAAACGGCGCCGATCCCAACGCCGGTAAAAAGCAATTGCAGAAAGACATCCATGCGGATCAGCGCGCCTCGAGAGGAATTGGTCCGCAGACGCCGGTCGGCGCGCAGCGGAGGCGCTGATCAGTCCGTGAACTCGATGTGCTTGTCGAAGACGATGGTCCCCTTTTCGTTGCGCACGATATTGTATCCGTGCAGGCCATCGCCGAACTTGTCGAAGTTGTACTCACCCTCCGCGCCTTTGTAGCCCTTGGTGGATAACATCGCGTCGCGAATTTTCTCCGGGTCGGTCGAACCCGCCTTGTTGATGGCGATGGCCAAGACGCCAATCGCGTCATAGGGCCACGCGCTCTGGAGGTCGGGCTGGGCGCTCGAGACCGCGGCATACAGTTTGGCGAATTCTTTCGCCTCTGGAGACGAGTCAGCGGCGAAGTCGGTAACGGCGTAGGTGCCCCAAAGCGCCGGACCTGCCAGCTTCAATGTCGCGGCGGCGACGGTCGACGCTGATCCGATCCATGGAATCGTGAGGCCAAGTTGTTTCGCCTGCCTTGCAAAAATCGCCTGATCGTTCTCGTAAGTGAAATAGGAGCCAATGATGTCGGCTCCCGAGGACTTGATGGCGAGCACGACCGGCGTGAAGTCCTGGCTTTGGTTCGGATAGCCTTGATCGGTGGCGACCTTCGCCCCGAGCTTCTCGAGCGCCCCGGCGAGCAGGTTGTTGCCGCTCGTGCCAAAGGCGTCAGTGGAATGGACGAGCGCCCAATTCTTCTTGCCGAGGGTCTCGACGCCATAGGAGGCGATCACCCGGCCCGAATAGCTGTCATTCGGCCTGAAGCGAATCATCCAGCGATTGCCCATTTTTGTGAGCGCCGGATCGGTGCCGCCGAAGCAAAACGGCTTGGCTGTCTTGAGGATGTCACTGGCGATCGCATGATTTTGCGTCGAACGAACAGGGCCAAGGAAGGCGATGATGTCTGGCTGTGACGCGAGCTTGGAAAAGGCGAGCACAGCTCCGGGATTGGTCGTCTGGTCGTCCTCAGTGACAAGTTCGAGCTGTTTGCCCAAAACGCCGCCGGATTTGTTGACGCGATCCAGCGCGATCTTGGCGCCCGCGAGCGCGTACCCGCCAACGGCGGCTGCTGGACCGGTGACCGGAAGGACCATCCCGATCTTGAGGGTATCGGCGGCGCGAGCAACGCGGGAGATCATGGGCGCCGCAAGGCTCGCTGCGAGCCCTGCATTTAGGGTCCGTCGGTTAAACCTCATACGCTCCTCCCGTTGACGTTGCGCTTGGCTCCGGCGGCCAATTCGTTGGCCACGCCTTTAAACTGAAACTTGCGGAAATTCGCTCATCCCGCAAGCCCGTTTGGCGCGTTCTCTTCCTATTGCTCCATCGAACGGTCGACCTCTACGACGAGTTCGTCCTAGCGCGCAGTCTCACGCTGCGCAATGAAATGGCAGCTTTGCCCTAGACTGCGGTCGTTCCCCGAAGCGACCCTCGTCGGTGCCCTTCCCGCCCTTCTGAGACATTCCGCGCAACGCCTCGCGATGACCGCCCTCGACCCGTTCCTGCCCGGCCCAACCGCACGGGCGGAGAACGCCAAAAGCAACCGTAGGCGCTACAGGCGGGATGCGCCACAAAGCCCGTGTAGCCAGATGCTGGAGAGGTATTTTTTGCCAACTCCATAGCGCAACGGTGCGGAGCACGGCGATGTGTGACCTCTGGTATCTTGCTCTCGGGCTGGCTCCGATGCGTGCTCTGAACGTGCTCATTTTTGTGCAATTGCTAACATACGACCGCCCCTCGACCCTTTTCCGCCCTCAGGAGGAGGAGCGGAATCAGCCGCCGAGATAGGCCGCCATGACCTGCGGATTTTCGAGCAGTTCTCTGCCGGTCCCAGTCAACGTTAGGCGCCCTTGCTCCATCACGTAGGATCTGTCCGACAGCTCCAGAGCGGCGAAGGCGTTCTGCTCAACCATGACAATGGTGGCGCCTGCCGCCTGAATGTCTTTGATCACTTCGAAGACGCGATCGACGATGTTCGGCGCCAGACCCAGCGAAGGCTCGTCAAACATGACGAGCTTCGGGCGCGACATGAGCGCTCGCGCAATCGCCAGCATCTGTTGCTCGCCGCCGGAGAGGGTGCCGGCCATCTGCACGCGGCGATCGTAGAGGATCGGGAACCGGTCGAAGAACTTGGCCATGTCGACCTCGACCTCGCGCGAATCGCGGCGCAGGTGGCAGCCCATCTGCAAATTCTCGATCACCGTCATGTACGGAAAGACGCGTCGTCCTTCCGGACAATGGGCGACGCCCAGCTGCAGAATGCGGCGCGCGGAAGCACCAGTAATATCCTCGCCCTCGAAGATAAGCCGGCCGGCAGCGGGCGCGACAAGCCCGGAAATCGCCTTCAGCGTCGTCGTTTTGCCGGCGCCGTTGGCACCGATCAGCGTGACGAGTTCGCCTTGACGCACTTCAAGCGACAGCTCGCTGACCGCCGTGATCTTGCCATAACGACAGGTGAGGCCCTCAACCCGTAGCACGAGCGCGCCTTTCGCCAAGATAGGCCCTGATGACCTCCGGATGGCGCTGTATCTCCTCCGGAGGGCCATTGGCGATGATGTGGCCCTGATTGAGGCACAGCACGCGATCCGAAATGCGCATCACCATTTTCATGTCGTGCTCGACAAGGAGGACCGTGACGCCGTTGGCGCGGATGCGCGCAAGCGTCTGCATGAAGCTGGCGGTCTCGGTCGAGTTCATGCCGGCGACAGGTTCGTCCAGCAGGAGCAGCGTCGGCCTCGCGGCTAGGGCGACCGCGACTTCGAGAAGCCGTAGCTCCCCATAGGCGAGGGAGGAGGCCCGCTCATCCTTGCGCAATCCAATTCCAACGAAATCCAATATCTCTCGCGCCTTCTCGATGAGGCGCCTTTCCTCGCGCGCGATCGAGGGCAGGCCGAGGATGATCGCGAGCGGATGCTCCCGCGATTGCAAATGGAGGCCGATGAGAATGTTGTCGAGCACGGAGCGTCCGGCGAACACGCTGGTCTTCTGAAAGGTGCGCACAACGCCGAGCGCGGCAATACTGCTCGGTTTGAGGCCATTAAGGCGCGCGCCGCGGTAGACGATATTTCCCGCGGAGATTGGCAGATAGCCGGTGATGGCGTTGAAGGCCGAAGTCTTGCCCGCGCCGTTCGGACCAATCAACGAGAGCACTTCGCCTTCGTGGACGTCGAAGGTCGTGCTCTCGACGGCGGTCACGCCGCCAAAACGGATTGACAATTGATCGACCGAAAGCGCCGCCGTCGGAGTTGCGCTCATTGCGCGGCCTGTCCTGCGCCGGCGTCCACCGCCTTCGCTTCCGCGCGGCTGCGGTCGTTCCACCAGCGGGTAATTGCGGGCACGATTCCGTTCGGCAGGATAGAAACGATCACGATCATCAAGACGCCGTAAGCGACCCATTGCAGCTCGGGTCCGATATTCAAGGAACGCAGGGCTTCGGGCAGGAGACCGAAAATCACGCCGCCGACAATCGGTCCGGCAAGGGTGCCCTTGCCGCCGACGACGACCATGATCACCATCGTCACGGTATAGATGAACAGGAATATGTTCGGATCGATAATCTGGATGTACTGCGCATAAAGCGCGCCCGCCATTCCGGCAATCGCCGCGGACACCACGGCCGAGAGCACAAGATAACGCGTCACTTCGATCCCGACCGAGGTTGCAAGCGGTTCGTTCTCCCGCAGCGCAATCATCGCTCGGCCGGCTCGCGAATACACAAGTCGTGCAATGACGATATAGGCGATGATCGCCGCCACGAGGACGAGATAATAGTTGGCGACCTTGCCGATGAAGGAGAACTCAAACAAGCCCGGAATTGACAAGGTGAGAGGCGGGATATTGTTGAGCGCCATTGGGCCCTGGGTCAGCTCGTCCCAGTTCAGCGCCACGAGTTGCACGACTTCCGCGAAGCTGATGGTGACGATTACGAAATAGGCGCCGCGCACCTTGAAGGAGATGCGGCCGATCGCCCAGCCGCAGAAGCCTGAGATCGCGATCGCCCAGATCATTGCAAGCCAGACAGGTTGCGGATCGAGCGTCACCAGCCAGTCCGGCGTAAGGTGAACCGCGAAGCCGAGCGACACCAGCGAAGACACGTACGCGCCGATACCGAAAAAGGCGACGTGGCCAAGGCTGAGCTGGCCGGTATAGCCAAGCAGAAGGTTGAGGCTCATCGCGGCGATCGTGAAGATGCCGGTGATGATCAGGACGTGCAAAATGTAGAGGTTGCCGACCCAAAGCGGGATTGAGAACAGGAAGGCCAGGAATGCCCCAGTCGCGAGGCGCTTCATCCGATCCGTTCCTTGCGGCTGAACAATCCGGTCGGGCGGACGATCAGAACGAGAATGATGAGCAGAAATCCCATGGCGTCGCGATAACCCGATGACACATAACCGGCGCCCATCTCCTCGATAAACGCAAGAAGGAAGCCTCCGATGGTGGCGCCGGCGATGCTGCCCAATCCTCCGAGAATGACCACGGCGAAAGCCTTAAGCGCCGCGAGATCGCCCATGCCCGGCGTCACCACGAAGATGGGACCAAGCAGCGCCCCGGCCGCTGCCGCAAGCCCGGAACCGAGCGCGAAAGTCGACAGGTAAACCCTGTCGATGTCGACACCCATCAGCTTGGCGGCGTCGCCGTCTTGAAAGGTCGCGCGCATTGCCCGGCCGAGCCGTGTGCGGTCAACGAGCGCGTAGGCGCCGACAATGAGCGCGATCGCGACGACAAACACGAACAGCCGGCTCCAAGCGACCGAAAGCCCTCCGAGCACGAGCGGGGTCGACGGGAACGGGGTCTTAATCGACTTGGCGACGCCAGACCAAGCAAGCTGTTCAAGGTTCTGCATGGCGATCCAGGCGCCGATCATCACGAGCATCGTCGTGTCGATGTCCGCGCCGCGTAGCTTGCGCAGCAGCACAAACTCGATCACCGCGCCGAGCGCAACGCCAAGCGCCATTGCTAGCGCCAGAGACACAAAAAAATTGACATGCAACAGCATCACGAACATGAACATCATGTACGCGCCGAAGCTATAGAGCTCGCCATGCGTGAAGTTCACCACCCGCATGATGCCGAAGATCAGGGTCAAGCCAATGCCGAGCAGCGCGTAGATGCCGCCAAGCATGAGCGCGTTCAGGCAATGTTGGAGGAATTCATCCACGCCGGCGTCACTCGAAACTGCAACTGATCGTCAGCCGTTCTCGGCCCGGCCGGGAGCGCTCCGCGAAGTTTCGCGCGGCGCCACCGCTCGCCGCGAGGCTTCGTACGGCCTCGGCGGCGGCGGAGCTTTTACGGCGGCGACCGCTATTGTTTGACGACCTTGCCGCCGTCGATCTTCACCAGGTAGACGCTGGGCACGCTCTGCCCGCTCTCCTTGCCCGCGGGCCCCTGCTTGATAAAGGCGATGTCGCCGTTGACGCCCTTCACCTTGACGCCCCACAGCGCCTTGGTAATTGAATCCGCGTCCGCCTTGCCGCCTGCGTCCTTGATCGCCGCCGCAATTGTGTTGATTCCGTCCCAGCCACGGAAGCCTTCCGTCAAGCCTCCGACATCGTATTTAGCGGCTTTCCAGGCATCCATGAATGCTTTGGCGGCCTCGGGATTCTTCACGGCGTCCGGGAACCAGGGCGTGAAGAAGACCAGATGGTAGGAGCCATTGGCGGCGTCGCCGGCCTGCTCGATCAGTTGGTCAGGCGAGACCGATCCGCCCGTCGTAATGATGCGGGCGGTCACTTGCTGATCCTTGGCCTGCTTAAGGATCAGCGTGAGCTGCTTGACGTCTGTGGTGACGAAGATCGTATCGCCGCCGGAAGCTTTGATCTTGGCCAGTTGCGCCGATAGATCGGTCGCGTCCTCGCCCATGGTCTCGGAAGCGCCAATCTCTACACCGTTGGCTTTCAGCATCTTGGTGAACTCCGTCATGGAGCCCTTGCCGAAATCATCATTGGTCGCGAGGAAATCGGCCTTCTTGATGCCCATTGACTTGATCAACGGGGCGAAGGCCTTGGCCTCCATCTCCGATGTGGGGCTGATCCGGAAGATGAAAGGGTTGCCCGAAGTAGTGATCTTGCCCGACGAGGACGTCTCCACCACCATCGGCACTTTATATTCCTGAAGCTTTGGCATCACTGCGAGCGTGAGCGACGAACCCCACGCGCCCAGCATGACCGGGACTTTGTCCTGGACGATCAAACGTTCGGCGGTAGCCGCCGCCTCGGTCGGGTTCGACTTGTTGTCCTCAATGACGAGCTCGATCTGCTTGCCGTCCAGCCCGCCTGCCTTGTTGATCGCCTCCGCGGCGAGCTTGGCGCCCTGCGCCACATAGTTGCCGTCGGCGGCGAACGCGCCCGTGAGAGGCTGGGTGACGCCAATCTTAACACCGTCCTCAGCTGAAGCGGCGCCCGCCAACACGACAGCGCCGGCCGCGTAGAGCAGCGCCTTAAGGAAACTCCGATGCATCGATCCTCTCCCTTGCTTCTTATTCTCGCCTCACGGCTCGGTACCCGCTGTCAAATTCTTGCTGGTCCGCTCTGTTGCGCTCGACTCTGCGCAACGGACAGGGGAACGCCTGGAATCTCCACGGTTCCCGGCAAGTCACACTATCTTGCTATCCTTAGTACCACTATCATCCAGATTTCTCGGCCGAGCAATAGCAAATGGCGCCAGCGCACCGGCCGCTCGCGCCGCACGATCCGATCGATTTTGAGGTCCTTTTTCTCTCGCCGCCTCGCTGAGGCGCATCATAGGCAGGGCGGGCGAACCCGCGTCTACTTCCGTGCATGGTCTGGCTCGACCGGAAGCTCGGGTTCGGCCACCGCGCCCGCGGCGGCGCGCGCCTTCCGCGTCGTGGCCCCGGCTAGTTGGGGCGGCGGACTGTGCTTAAGCAGATCGCTGCGCAAGACGAAGCAGTTCTTGAGGTAGTGGATGTCAGCGACATAAATCGCGACGTTGTTGTCGTCGAGGACGGTGAGTTGGCAGTCGGCGGTCGGTTCGCCGAGCCCGATCTCAAGCAGGTCGGCCGTTTCGGGATCAGCGACGCCGATCGTGAACCTTTGATAGGCGTGGGTGATGACCACGTCCTCCATCTCGACGATCTTCGGCAGCGCGGCCGAACGCGTGAAGCGTTTGCTGTCGCGCAAGAACAGCCTCTGATCGAGGTGCAGGTTGACGACTGAAAAGGGCTTGCCGCTGTTGAACTGGACGCTTCTAAGGAAGGTGTAGGCGTTCGCTGGATTCCCCTCGCCGGGGATGAGCACCGGCGGCTCGGCGTCGCGTTGAATGAAGACGCGCTTCAGCACGTTACTGCGGATCGACTCGACCAAGGAATCGAAATCCGTCGCGAGGTTGAGCCAGCGATTGTTCACCGGTCTGCCAGAAACGAAAGTGCCCCTGCCTTGCTGCGCCTGTAAGAGACCCTCAGCGCGCAGGAGTTCAATCGCTTGGCGGATCGTCACCCGCGCCAAGCTGAATTCCTCCTCCAGCGCTTCGAGAGTCGATATCTGCTCGCCTTCGGCCCAGTAGCCGGAATTGATCCGCTGGCGCATCACCGACGCCACCTGAAGATAAAGCGGCACGCGGCTGCGGTCGTATATCGCGGTAAATTTTCCCATCGGTTCTTCTCCATACGACAGGCAGGGCGAGCATTCCAGTTTGCTGACGCCTTTCACGCGCCCGCGCGGGCGCTTTAGGCGCGGCCGAAGATTCTTCTGATGAGGTCTTTCACCCTGCCGAGCACCACCGTGGTGATCAGCGAACCTGCGTTGAGCTGTCGCACCAAAGGAGGCGCAGCCGCGGCGTCGTTCCGGGCGGAAAGGCGCGCCTCAAGGTTTTGCGCGAAGGCCGCCGTCAGGCGGCTTGCAATATCCTGGACCAGGCCTGAACGGCCGAATTGCGCCAGCATTCCCGTAAGCGTGTAGCCAACATCGACGTCGACGCGAGAACCAGCGCCGCCCTCATCCGGCTTAACGGAATACGCGACCATTCCGCGCGTTGCGGAGCTGCTGCGCGCGTCGCGACCCGAACCCACGATCGAGCCATGATAGGCCGCCTCATCGCGAGTGATCTGCGCAACCCCGCTGAACTCGGCGGAGATCGGACCAACCCTGACCCTCAACTTGCCGTTGACGACACCGTCCTTCTCGCCGCCATCGAGCGACGCGCCGGGCAGACATTCCGCGACATCTTCGACCCGCCCGAAGATGGCCCATACCTCGTCGACCGGGTGGGCGATGACGAAGCTTTGCCGGAACTCGACCTGCGGCTTCCAATCGGCCTCGATGCGCGCGGTCGCGAGCGCTGCAACGGCTCGTGGGGCGGCGCGAACGGGCGCGGAGGCGACCACGGAGGCACCGCCCGCGCGCATTTCGCCGGCGCACTCCGATCCGGCCGGCCCCAGCCGCTCGCGGCCGCCTCCGGGGACGGCGGCGTCGCCGCGCGCACGACGGTCGGAAAGCACAGTCTGGATCGCGCGAACGACGCCGACATAACCCGTACACCGGCACAGATTGCCGCTCATCGCGACGCGGATGTCATGTTCGCTCGGCGTTTCCAAACGCAACACGACGTCGCGCGCCGAAATAATCATGCCGGGCGTGCAATAGCCGCATTGCAGAGCATGATGAGTTGTGAATGCCGCCCTCAGCTCACACGCGATCTCGTCCTCGTCGAGACCTTCGATGGTGGTGACTTTGGCGTTTTCGCAAGCAACCGCGAAGGTGATGCAAGAGCGGATCGGCACGCCGTCGACGAGCAGCGTGCAGGCGCCACAGACGCCGTGTTCGCAGCCGATATGGGTGCCGGTCAGGTTGTGCGTCTCGCGCAACAGGTCAGCGAGATGCGTGCGCGGCTCGATCTCTGCGCTCAGTGCGTTGCCGTTGACGGTCAGGCTGACCTTGCTCATCGGACTGCAGCCCGTTCCACGGCGCGTCGTAGAGCCACGACGTGTGTCTGGCGCTCCAGTGGATCGTTCATGCCGGCTGCGTTCGCCAACTCGTTGGCCGCCTGGGTATCGAAGTTTGCGGGGTCGCCGTTGCCAATGACGCGGCGGGCGTCGGCGATTACGATCGGGCGCGACTCGGTGGCTCCGATGACCGCGCGGCAAACGCCGCGCTCGGGATCGACGACGAAGGCTCCGATCGCATGGGCGAATTCGCCGGTCTTGCGGCAGATCTTGTGATAGCCCCAGCGGGCCGAGCGGCCCAGCCGCGGAGCCTTCACTGAAACGAGCAGTTCACCATGTCGGAGATCGGCCTCAAGCGCGCCGAGCATGTAGTCCTCGACGGGGATCGTGCGTGCGCCGTCCGGGCCGCGCAGCGTCACCGACGCCCCGAGCGCGGCGAGAACCGATACCCAGTCGGCCGACGGGTCCGCATGGGTCAGGCTGCCGCCGATGGTGCCCCGGTTACGTACCGCGCGATAGGCGATGCCGTGCGCGACTTTCGGCAGCGCGCCGCCGGTTACATCCGGCACGCGGCCATCCTCAATATCGGAATGGGTAATGCACGCGCCGATCACGACGCCGTCGGCTTCCTCGGTGACCTGCCGAAGCTCCTCGATGCCCGTGATGTCGACGAGAAGATCGGGCTGGACCAGGCGCATGTTGAGCATAGGCCCGAGAGACTGGCTACCGGCTACGACTTTAACTAAACGCCCATCCTCTGCGAGCAGCGAGAGAGACGCGTCTACATCCTTCGGGCGGGCGTAATCGAAATTGACCGGCTTCACCCCTCCATGTCCTCGAATTCGGCCGGCGCTTTCTCACGCTTCGCAGCCGCAATCGCTTCGAGCACGCGGCGCGACGTCGTTGGGGAGTGGAAGACTTCGGCTCCGAGAGGCCGCAAGGCGTCGTTGACAGCGTTGCCGATCGCCGCCGGCGGGGCGATGGCGCCGCCTTCGCCAAGCCCCTTCACGCCAAATTCCGTGAAGGGCGAAAATGTCTCCATATGCTGCACGCGCGGCGCGGGAACTTCCGTCGGGCCTGGCAGGAGATAGTCGGCGAAAGTCGAGGCGAGCGGCTGACCCGAGGCGTCGAAGTTCATCTCTTCGTAGAGAGCCGTCCCGACGCCCTGAGCGAACCCGCCATAGATCTGACCGTCCACCACCATCGGATTGATGAGCTTGCCGCCATCCTCGACGATGACGTAGTCGAGAATCTCGATCTCTCCGGTCTCGGGGTCGACCGCGACAGTCGCGACATGAGCGGCATAGCTGAAGGTGCCCATATCGCGTCCCGGCTTGTAGCCGATCGTCGCCTCGAGACCGCGGGGGTCGACCGAAGCCGGGAGATCCTGCGGGCGCCGATACCAGGTGTGAGCAATCTCCGCGAGGGTGACGCTGCCAGAGGGTCCATGGACTGCGCCATCGCGCAGCGCGACGGCTTCGGCGTCCGTCTGCAAGAGATGGGCGCCGATTGCTTTCGCGAAACGCGCCACTTCCCGCGACGCGGTCGCGACCGCTCCGCCCGCCATCACCGCGCTGCGCGAGCCCCAGCTGCCGGTCGAATAAGGCGTATATTCCGTATCGCCGTGGACAAGTTTGATCTTGGCGATCTCGATCCCAAGAATCTCATGCGCCACCTGCGCAAGGGTCGTCTCCATGCTCTGGCCGTGCGAGTGGACGCCGACCCTCAGCTCGAGCCCTCCATCGGGCGTCATGCGCGCCGTCGCCTGCTCATGCCCCGGCACCATCGGAATGCCCCAGCCGGCGTAGACCGATGTGCCATGCGCGCCTTGTTCGCAATAGACCGCAAGGCCGATGCCGATGAGCCGCCCATCCGCCTCGCCGCGCTTCTGGCGCTCTCGAACGCTCTTGAGGTCGGCCACATCCAGAGCGCGGCGCAAAGCTTCGGGATAGTCGCCGCTGTCGAAATGCTTTTTCGTGATGTTGTCGAACGGCATCTGCTCGGGCCGTACGAGGTTCTTCATCCGCACCTCGAAGGGCTCAAGATTTGCCTCCCGCGCAACGAGGTCGAGCATGAGCTCAAGCGCGTAGCAGACTCCCGTCCTCGCGACGCCACGATAGGGAAGGATCGGACATTTGTTGGTCGCGACCGACCACGTGCGGCAGCGATAGGACGGGAAATCGTAAGGGCCGGGCAGGATGCTCGCGACCTGCGCCGCTTCAAGGCAGGCCGAGAAGGGATAGGAGGAATAGGCGCCCGAATTGACCGTCGCCTCGCAGTCGATTCCGCGCAGTGTCCCGTCTCGGTCCGCGTAGGCGGTGATGCGATAATGATGCTCCCGGCAATTGGCGCTGGCGGTCAGATGTTCGCGCCGGTCCTCGAGCCAACGCACCGGATGGTCGCAGCGCATCGCCAGCCAGCCGAGGCAGATGTCCTCCGGCAACAGGATGCCTTTGTAACCGAATCCGCCGCCGACATCCGGCGAGATGATGCGCACCTGGGTTTGCATCAGCCCCAGGCATTCGGCGAGGCCCGTGCGCACGATATGGGGCATCTGGCTGCCCGTATACAAAACGAGCTGGTCCATGCGGCTGTCCCAATAGGCGACCGTGCCGCGCCCCTCCATCGGAGCCATGCATTGGCGGGCGGTGGAAATCTCGCGCGTAATCTTGATCGGCGCGTCGAACGCGGCTTCGATGTTGATGTCGACGAATGTCTCCAGGAACGTGTTGTCGCCCCAGTGCTCGTGCAGGAGCGGTGCGCTTGGCAAGCGCGCCGCCAGCATATCGTGCACGGCGGGCAGCTCCTCGAGATCGACTTCAACGCTCGCGGCGATATCCTCAGCCTCGGCCCGTGTCCGGCCGACGCACATTGCGATGAGCTCGCCGACCTGGCGCACCTTCTGGGTCGCAAGCACCGATTGCTCGGACGCCTTGAATCCCGGCAGGCCGGAAACGGCGACGATCGGGTTCACGCCGACGAGGTCCACGGCAGCGAACGCCTTGCCGCGATGCTCGTCGGGGATGTGAACGGCGCGCAGCCTTGCGTGCGCAAGCGGCGACCGGACGAAAGCGACGTCTTTCATGCCCGCCAGGCGGATATCGCCGACAAACTGGCCGCGCCCGCGCAAGAAGCGGTCGTCCTCTTTGCGCCTGACCGAGGCGCCTACGCCCTGATCGCTCATCTCCCGGCCTTTCGCAGCTGCGACTCCCGACTACGCCGTTCGGCGGCTTCGAATTCGGGCGACAGGCATCGCTCAACAGCAAGAGCGATCGCCTTCATGCATTTCGACGAATTGGCTCCGCGTTGCACCAGTCGTAAATCGCCAGCGCCATCACCTTGATTGATGTAAGGTAGTCGTCAATCCCAACATATTCGTCGTCCGCGTGCATGACAGCCGTCGAGCCGGGCCCGAAAATGACCGTAGGCGTAGCGCCGTACAAGTTGAGGAAGCGCGTATCCGCCGCTCCCTGACGGCCGCTGATGACGGGAGCTTTGCCGGTAATCTCGGTATAGGCGCGCGACACCGTATCGACGATCGGATGGTCGCGCGGAATCTCCGAAGCTTGAGCATCATAGCCGACAAATCGAACCTTGGGCGGATGATCCATCATCCAAGGATCGGCTGCGGCGGCACGCGCCACCTGATCGACGAGGCTTTGCTTGACGCCTTCGTGGTCCTCACCTGGAACCGTGCCGATGCTCCCTTTCAGCAGGCAGTTCGCCGGGAAAGCGCTCGGATAGCCGCCCGCCTGAAAACTGCCGACGATACAGGGTAGCGAATTGATCGCGCTTGGATAGAGCGGGTGGGTTACTGTCGCAACACGTTTGGCCTCGAGATCAGCGACCGCCTGGGTGATCTTGTTGCCAAGATCGATACCGCTGATGCCCTCGTAGCGTTTCTGGATGCCCGCGGGCTTGCCCTGAATCTCGATCTCGAACCAGATGCGGCCAATGCAGGCGGGCTGGACCGCAAGGTCGCTGGTCTCTCCCGAAATGCCGGCGTCGGCCTTGTAGCCCCGGATGACCGTGTCGAGGGTGCCGTGGCCGCTCACCTCCTCGTCAATGACGACGTTGACCATGACGTCGCCCTTAGGGGTAAGTCCGAGCTCCTTGAGATATTGCACCGCGAGGATATGACTAGCGACCCCGCTCTTCATGTCGCAGGACCCGCGCCCATAAATGCGTCCGTTCCTGATGCGCGCCGACCACGGATCGTCGCTCCAGCCTTCCCCGCCGCCGACCGGGATAACATCCGTGTGGCCATTGAGCAGAAGCGACCGGCCGCCGCCTGTGCCCTTCAACACGCCGACGATGTTAGGCCGTCCTTCGTAGCCGCGCTGGACAGGGCGATAGCCGGGGTGCTTCTTGAGTGCTCCCCAGTCGGTCTCCCAACTATCGACCTTAAGGCCAATCTCCTCCATATGGTTCGAGACGAACTTTTGAATCTTCGCCTCGTCCCCCGTGACACTCGGGATGGCGATCATCTTCTGCAAAAAATCGATCGCCTGCTCTCGGCTGGCGTCGACCTTGCCGAGGATTTTCTGATGGTTGGGATCGGTCATTGCGCCGCCTTTCCTTGCTGCTCGCCCGTGTCGACTAGAGCGATTTCAAGCGCGGGATGATCTCGCGTGCAATCGTCTCGATCTGATCCGCGCGATATTTGTAGGGAACGAAGATAATCTTCTGCACGCCGACGGCGACATGCTCGCGCAGTTGCGCCACGCAATCGTCGACTGTGCCCATGATGGCGCTCTCGCGCGAGCAGTCGCTATGCGCGGGAAAGTCCCACTCCTTGTTTAGCCAGTCCATCATCTCTTCGCGCGCGGCCTCCTTCGACGAGCCGACCATGATCGGGAGTTGCGCGGCGTTCATGAGCGATTTGGGGTCCTTTCCAGCCTCTTTGGCGAACCCACGAATCTTGTCCCACGATTTCTTGAAGTCGGCCGGGCGATAGAAATACGTCAGCCAACCGTCGCCAGCCGTGGCTGCACGCTGCAGCACCTTGTCCACGTACCCTCCGATCAAGATTGGCATCCGCGGCTCTTGGTAGGGCTTAGGATACATCACCGCCGCCGAGATGGCGTGGTTCATATAGTGTCCGTCGACCCTTGGCTCCGTCCACAGCCGCTTCATGATCTCGAGATTCTCGTCCATGAGCTTGCCGCGCTTGTGGAACGGAATGCCGGCCGCGTCGAACTCGCGCTTGTACCAGCCCGAGGCCATGCCCATTATGAGACGCCCTTCGGAGAGTTGGTCGATGCTGGAGAGCTGTTTGGCGAGCGTCACTGGATTACGCAGAGGCAGGACGAGCACGCCGGCGCCGACCTTCAACCGGCTCGTGCGCGCAGCGATCCCGGTCAGCGCGGTGAGCGAGTTGATAATCGGGAAATTTGGCTCGACGCCAAGCAGTATGTGGTCCCATACCCAGACCGAGTTGTAGCCGAGCTCCTCGACGCGCACGCCGTATTCGACCAGCTCTTTCGCGTTGGGCATTTCCGGATAGGCGGTGAAATTGCGCGCGGCGACGCCAAACGTCTTGGCGAGATTCTTCATCAACATTCCTCCGCAGCGGACTCGTCAGGCGGTGAACAAACGGTCGCGATCAAGCTCCCTCAGCGTTTCAAGCTCGGGACCGGTTGGAGGTTCGGTCATCGAAAGAGCCTCGTCGAAGAGGAGCTCGAAACCGGTGTTATCCTGAACGTGCTCCCGGTCGACGCCGGGATTGAGGGCGAGGACCTTCATTCGACGCGTTTCGTCGTCGAAACCGAATACGGCAAGCTCGGTAATGACACGAAACATGCCGCCGGCGGGTAGCCCGCTTTCAGCGCGCGTCTTCCCGCCGCGGATGAAGCCGGGGCTCGTGATGAAGTCGACTTTCTCGACAAAACGCCTCTTCTCATGTTTCATCGCGACGATCATGTTGGTGAGGCTCGCGATGTCATTTCCCCCTCCCGTTCCCGGCAAGCGCGTCTTTGGCGCGGCGGGGGTTCCGATAAAAGAGGAGTTCAGGTTCCCGTACTGGTCGATCTGCGCCCCTCCCATGAATCCCACATCGACGTAACCGCGTTGCAGCAGCAGCAAAACATCGGCGCTGCCGAGCACCATGTTGGCGCGCTTGGTGCATCGCTGGTCGTTGGTCGAGGGCGGAAGCTTCCCGGGCTCCACGAAGGCGCCGATGACGCCGCCCTCAAAGAGGATGGTGAGGCCAGGGCAATGCAGTCTCTGAGCGAGCGTCGCTGCGAGCAGCGGGACGCCGACGCCGGCGAACACGACCTGTCCGTCCTTGAGCTGCCGCGCGCTCAGGATCGCCAGCATTTCCGCGGACGTATGGCGCTGGCTTTCAGTCATTGTAGATGCTGCGCCCTTTGTTAGCGGCCTCGAGCAGGTTGTCGAGGCCGATCAGCGACAGGAAGTCTGTCCACGTCTTCGGCCCGTAGACGTGTCGCTCAAGATAGTCGCGCATACCTTCGACCGGCTCGGTGTTGACCTTGGCCACATAAGACTCCATGTGGCGCATCATCGGTTCGTAGACGCCAAAGCATTCGTGCGGAGCCGCCCCGAAGGGAACCTCGACCACCGCGTCGACACAGAAGAAGGGAATCTTGGTTTGATCCGGGGCACGCCGGATCTGATCGTTGGAAATGATGCGCTCGGTCGTCAGGATCACCCGATCGGCCGCCATCGCGAGATCGATGTCCATGAATTGCAGACCGTCGATCTGGGCGTTGCCATAGGGGTCGCAGCGCTGAACGTGAATGAGCGCAACGTCTGGGTTGAGCGCGGGGACCAGCAACAATTTCTCGCCGGTGAAAGGGCAGTCGAACTCCTTCGCTTCCGGGCGTTGCTTAAGAACATCGGAGCCCAGCATCGAGCGAATCGGCAGGAATGGCACGCCCATGCCGCCGGCGCGAAAGCGCATGCCCATCGCCATGTGGCTCCATTCCTGGAAGCGCTTGTCGCCTTTTTCGACGTGGTGGCGCATGACCTTGGAGAGACCCCAGAGAATCCCTTGCGCGAACCAGCTGGTGACGACTTCGTCGGCCATGTCGGAGCCGAACAAGAGATCGCCGTCGGACGAGACGATGCTGCGCGAGCAGGAGAGATGCTTGCGCCGCTGGCGCATCAGCTCCCAGATCATCGCCATTGGGGTGCGCGACATAGTCGAGCCGCCGACGCCGACAGACATTCCGTCTTGCACAAGGGTCGCCGCGTCGTGCAACGACATGACTTTCTCGCGCAGGCTGCGATCGCGCCGGGAGAGGCCCTGCCTGAGCGACTGATAATCTCTAACAACTGGCGCAGACACCCGTTCCTCCTCGGAGCCGATAAAGCGGCGTCATCTGCGATGCCCTTCGGACGCTATCTGGCAATAAAACTATCATACTGATATTAGGATGACCATACAATATGCGCCTGCGCCGATCCAGCGTACTCTCGAGTAGGACGACGCTCGCGCAATTGAAGGAGAGGCGACCATGTTTCTCGCCAACCGGCACAGCGATTATCGCTCGCTGCTCGACCCCAGGGACGCCGAGACCCTGAGCGTAGAGGCGGCCGCGGAAGTCGAGCGATTCCTGCGCCATCGCGAAAACCATGTCGTTACGCCCCTACATGCGCTTCCGGCTCTCGCGCGGGAGCTTGGAGTGGGAGCAATTGACATCAAGGACGAGGGCCTGAGGCTGGGTCTCGGCAGCTTCAAGGCGCTTGGCGGCTCCTACGCTGTCATCAGGCTCGTGCTCGACGCCGCTTCGGAGCGGTTGGGCAGCGCCGTCGATGTCGCCGCGCTCCACACGCCCGACGTGCGCGATATTGCCGCGGGAATGACCTTTGCCTGCGCGACCGATGGCAATCATGGACGCTCCGTGGCGCAGGGCGCCGAGCTTGTCGGGGCGCGAGCCGTAATCTTCGTCCACTCCGGCGTCAGCCAGGAGCGCGTCGCCGCAATCGCGAGCTTCGGCGCCGAAATGGTTCGTGTGGAAGGCTCGTACGACGATTCCGTTGAGGAGGCGGCGCGGGTCGCTGACAAGAATGGCTGGACAATTGTCTCCGACACTTCCTGGCCGGGATATGAGCGCATCCCCGCGCTGGTGATGCAGGGCTATACGGCAATGGTGCGCGAGGCGCTGCGTCAGCTCCCCGAGCCGCTTACGCATGTCTTTGTGCAGGCCGGGGTCGGCGGCGTCGCAGCCACGGTTGCCGGCCATCTTGCCGTGGCGTTGGCGGATCAACGGCCGAGGTTCGTCGTGGTCGAGCCGGCGAGAGCCGCGTGCGTCTACGAGAGCGCGCGTGTCGGGCGCCCGGTCAGGATCGAACAAGGCGAACCCACAGTGATGGCGATGCTCGAATGCTACGAGCCCTCGCTCATCGCCTGGCGGGTGCTGTCGCGCGTCGCGGACGGCTTCATGACCGTTGAAGAAGAGGACGCCGTGAACGCGATGAAGCGACTTGCGCGCCCTTTCGGGGCCGATCCCGCCATTATCGCGGGCGAAAGCGGAGGCGTCGGTCTGGCCGGACTCACTCGGGCCTTGGCGGACCCTGAAGCGAGCGAGGCGCTGGGGCTTGGCCCGCAATCGCGTGTCTTCCTCATCAATACTGAGGGCGCCACGGATCCGCTGCGCTACGCGGAGTTGGTCGCATAGAGCCCATTTCGGTCATCGATGACGCCATCAGGCCGTTGGATAATCGGCAAGATCGCCCAGGCGTGAAAAAGCCCTTCGCTCCTATTCCACGACCGGCGCGGCCGAGGCCGCGGCCGCCCGATCGGCTTGCGTGCCGCGGCGCTGGCGCCGCTGCGCCGTCTGCACCGCAAGCCCGACCGCGAGGATCAGCATCGACCCGTTGAAGAGAGGCTCGACGAAGAACGGCGCGCCGAGTTGATTGAGGCCGGCGACCGTCACCGCGAGCACTGCGACCGCGAGCACGGTCCCCCACACGTTCACCCGGCCCGGGCGGATCGAGGTCGCGCCGAGGAGCGCAGCTGTGAAAGCCGGAAGCAGATATTCCTGACCGACTGAGCTCTGGCCGACCTGGAGCTGCGACTGCAGCACGATACCGGCGAAAGAGGCAAGCGTTCCCGCCGCGACGAACGCCAGCGTAATGTATCGCTTGGCCGAGATGCCGTTGAGCTCGGCGGCGCGCGGGCTTGCGCCGAGCACATAGAGATAGCGGCCGAGCGGCAGATACTCGAACACGACCCACAACGTGAGGCTGACGATCAGCGCGTAGATCGCCGGCGCAGGCACGATCCAGACGCTGCCGGAAATGGCCAGGAACGCCGGCGGCAAGGGGGCGAGCACCTGCTGGCCGCCCGTATACCAAGCGTTGAGTCCATAGAGAATCGTGCCTGTTCCGAGCGTCGCGATGAACGAGTTGATCTTGACCCGCGTGACCAGCAGTCCGTTGGCGAAACCAACGGCGGCGCCCATTAGGAGCACCGCGCAGACCGCGGCCTGCCACGGCCATCCCTGCCCCTGAAGGCCGATCGCCAGCACTTGCGAGATGCCGACATTGAAGCCAGCCGAGAGATCGAACTGGTTCGCCACCATCGGGATGAATACCGACAGCGCTACGAGGAGCTGAACCGACTTGTTGCTAAGAATCGAGCGGATATTGAAGTAGGTGAGGAACGTGTCGGGCTTCAGAAGCGAGAATACGATCAGGAGCAGAACGAACAGCAGAAGCAGGCCCCAGACCGAGATCGCGCGCGTCAGGATGGCGCCGACGGACCGCTCGCCGGGGCGGCTCATGAGAGCGGTCCATGGCGATGCGCCGACGCTCCGCCGGACGCCGTCTGCGTGAGAACGGCGACCGTCAGACGGTCGCGCGGAATCTCCGCCACGACCCGACCGCGGCTGAAAACGAGCGCACGATGGCAGATGCGCTCAACTTCCTCGAAATCGGACGAGATGAGAAGAACCGCAAGGCCGCGGCGCAGCGAGAGCTGAAGCAGGTGGTAGATGTCGGCTTTCGCGCCGACGTCGACGCCGATGGTCGGCTCCTCGAGGATGAGGAGCTTGGCCTCGGTCTCCATCCAGCGGGCGACCACCACTTTCTGCTGGTTCCCGCCGGATAGGGTCGCCGCAGGCTCCTCGACGCTCGCCGCCTTGATCGAAAACCGGCGCACGGCGTCGCCCGCTCGCTTCAGCTCCTCGGCGCGAGGAACGAGTTCGAGCACGCCCTTTCCGCTCGCGGCGGGATTGAGATAGATGTTCTCGCGGACCGCGAGATTGGCCGCGATCCCTTCTTCGGCGCGGCGGCTTGAAACGAAGCCAATGCCGTACGCCATCGCCTCGGCAGGGCTTCTCGGCGCGACCGCCTCTCCGTCGAGCTTGATCCGCCCGACGGTGCTCGGCGCCTCGCCGAAAATCGCCCGGCCGATTGTGTGATGGCCGGCGCCACGCAGCCCGACCAGCCCCAGCGTCTCGCCCGCGGCCACGGAAAACGAGACGGGACCGACGCCCTGAGCGGCAAGCCCCTGGACAGTCAGCGCGATGCGTTTGGACGCCGGAGCCGGCCGCACGAAAGCATCGCTCATCGAGCGCCCCACGATCATCTGCACCAGATCCTCCGCGTTCGTCTCCCGCGTCGCGACGGTTGCGAGGCGCCTGCCGTCGCGAAGAACCGTAACCCGGTCGGCGATTTGGAACACCTCATCCAAACGATGGGTGACGTACACGATTCCAATCCCGCTCTCGCGCAGGCGCCTGAGCGTGGCGAGCAGACGCTCGACGTCAGCCTCAGGCAGCGCCGCAGTCGGCTCATCGAGAACGAGGATGTCGGCCTTGATGGCCAGCGCCCTCCCTATGGCGACGAGCGAGCGCTCGGCGGCAGGCAACGACGAGATTGGCGCATCGGGATTGAGGTCGATGCCCATGATCGCAAGCGCGTCCGCGGCGGCCTGGCGCACGCGCCGCCACGACACCAGGCCCAGGGACGATCGTGGATAGCCGGTTTGAAGGGCGACATTCTCTGCGACCGTCATCCACTCAACGAGACCAAGATCTTGATGGATGAAGGCGATCGGCAGCGAACCGGCCGCAGGACGCAGCGGACTTCCCCCAAACAAAATCCCGCCCTCGTCGGCCTCGTACACACCGGCCATGATCTTGATGAGGGTCGACTTGCCCGCTCCATTCTGGCCGAGCAAGGCGTGGACCTCTCCGCCCTTCACGTCGAAGTCGACATGATCGAGCGCAAGCGTCGCGGTGAATTGCTTGACGAGACCGGTCATGGCGAGAAGCGGCGCCAACCTCTCCCCACGGGCTTCGACGCGTTCCATGGCCGGTCGTTCCAGACGTTTTGTCGGCCCGGCGAGAGGCGCCCGCCGGGGCTGCGACGAAGATGCTACTTGACGCCCCAGACGTCGAGATAATGTTGCTTGTAGTTGTTGCTAGGAATGAAGGTGTTCTTGTCGCCGCCTTCGGCGTTGATGTTCTCCTTGGTGACGAGGAATGGCGGCTGTACGAAGCCACTCGGAGGCTCGTTGCGGAAGGCGCGGTTCAGTTCGTCGACCGCCTGCCACGCCTGCAGTTCAATCGGCTCGGAAACGGTTACCGTCTGGTATTGATCGCCCTTGCGGATGCGGTCATAGGCAGAGCGGTTGCCGTCGGCCCCGATCAGTTTGGCCTGAGCGGGATCGACGCCGCCAGAGCGCAAGGTCGGAACCGCGAAGTCCCAGTCGTTGTCGCCGACCGAAGTCGCGTAGATCGGCAGACCAAAGCGCTGCACCCAGCTCGTCGTCAGTTGCGGCTGCCGCTGAGCCGCTTCCGAGGCCGGCGAGTTGACATAGTCGAGCACCTTGCAGTCTGGGCACTTCTCGATCTCGTCCTTGGTCGCCATCGATTTGACCTTGGCGATGGCGTATTCGTTGTGGGTCAGAATGACGACATGCGCCTTGCCGTCGGAATTGGCGATCGCCCAATCCGCCTCGGCCTTGCCGATCTCACGCGGGTCCTCCTGGATATTGACGACGAGATGCAGGTCCGGTTGTGGGCCGGGCAGTCCGGCGGCATGCAGGCCGACGAACTTGATTCCCTGCGCGACGCCAGCCTTGAGCGGGTCCTGCAGACTCGCGGCGTCGGCGAAGAGAGCGATGCCGTCCGGCTTGAGCGCGATCGCCTGGTTCATGCCGGAGAGCCAGGAGGTCGGGCTTCCTTTCCCGTCGATGACGGTGACGTTCCATCCGAGCTTCTGCCCCGCTTCCTTGATGTAGACCCCGTAGAGATGGGAGATATCGTTCTGCTCGTCGCCCGAAAGGAAGACGATCTTTTTTCCCGCCTCGGGCTTCGGCCCCTTGGTCGGGCCTTCCCACGTCGTCTGAGGTCCGGCGTATTTCGCGACCGCCGCCTTGGCGTCCGCGACCGCGTCCGCGGCGGCGGCCGCGACCGGCAACGCGCCGAACGCGATCATCGTGCAGGCGATCAGAGCCGACGAGCTTGCTTGCATAGCCATTGCTTCTTCCTCCCAATTTGGTTCGAGCCTCGGCGAGGCGACGAACTCAGTGCAGACCTTGCCCCCCGCAACTCGCTTCCCGGCGTCCCCTCTCGCGACTTGATGCTGCGCAAGAGCAGACGGGCGGCGGCCTTTATCGCCAACAGTAGCGCGTTTCAGTTTGGATCTCACCTCCCGCAGTACGCTCGGCGTCCTCCGAGAAGAAGCGTTTCAGACGTGGCGAGCCGCCGCCGCGGCCTGAGCCCGAACTGGGACATCCAATCGCGCGCGGCCAAATTCAGTTCTCGTGACAGAGCCTTGTGAAGGCCTCGCTGCATAGCGTGACTCCCAGAAAATCGTGTCCTGCTACATGGAGCGAATGAGCTCCGTCGTTCGTTCTTGATAAGCTCCAACGGCGCGAGGCCAGGCGGGACTTCTCGTCAAGCGCCCGTCCTCGGAGTCACCGGCAGCTTCAATAAGGGCGCGAATGCCGCCGATTGTCGGGTTTTGGCCGACCGAATTCTCGCTGCGCTGGATCCCGCCGCCCGCGACCGCTGACTGGCTTAAGCCTAAGATCTCTCTTTCGTTTCGGCAGCTGGGAGGCTAGCGTCGAGATTCCGGCAATCGCAGTCGCCCAGCACAAGGCCGAGAGGGAGGAGAAGAGTTGATGGTGAGATTCTGGATGTTGGGGGCCGCTCTCGCAGGGCTGCTTGGCGCAGGCGCAGCGCGCGCGGGCGAAAGTACCGTCACCATCGGCATGATCCTGCCGATGACCGGCCCGTTCGCCTCGACTGGCAAGCAGGAACGCGCCGCCGCCGAGCTTTACATCCAGCAGCACGGCGATACCGCCGCCGGCAAAAAGATCGTGCTCGAGGTCAAGGACGACACCGGCGCGCCGGACGTGACTAAGCGCCTCGCCGAGGAATTGATCGGCAACGACCACGCCAAGGTTCTGATGGGGTTTGGGTTGACGCCGCTGGCGTTGGCCGTCGCATCGGTTGCGACCGAGGCGAAGGTTCCCGAGATCGTCACCGCCGCCGCGACGGCGATGATCACCGAGAAGTCGCCTTATATCGTCCGCACCTCGTTCACGCTTCCCCAGGCATCGGCGCCGATGGCCGAGTGGGCGGTCAAGAATGGGATCAAGAAGGTCGTCACCATCGTCGCCGACTACGGCCCTGGCATCGATGCTGAGAAATGGTTCTCCGACACGTTCGAGAAGGACGGCGGAACGGTCACGCAAAAGATTCGCGTGCCGCTCAAGAGCCCGGACTTCGCGCCCTTCCTGCAACGGGTGAAGGATGACGCGCCCGACGCGGTGTTTGTTTTTGTGCCGTCCGGTCAGGGCGCGATCTTCATGAAGGAATTTGTCGAGCGTGGCCTTGACAAGGCCGGGATCAAACTGATCGGCACCGGCGACGTGACCGACGATGACCTCCTCGCCGACATCGGCGATTCGGCGCTCGGCGCGGTGACCACGCATCACTATTCCGCGGCCCATAACTCGCCCGAGAACAAAGCCTTCGTGGCCGCATTCGAAAAGGCCAACAACGGCATGCGGCCGAATTTCATGGCGGTTGGCGCCTATGACGGCATGGCGCTCGTCTATCAGGCGTTGGAGAAGACCAAGGGCGACGCCAGCGGCGACGCGCTGTTGGCGGCGATGAAAGGTATGAGCTGGATGAGCCCGCGCGGGCCGGTGTCGATCGATCCGGAAACGCGCGACATCGTGCAGAACATCTACGTCCGCAAGGTCGAGAAGAAGGACGGCGCGCTTTACAATGTCGAGTTCGCGACCATCCCCAATGTGAAGGACCCGTACAAGGCCGCCAAGCATTGACCGCCGGGGCGGCCGGGAGACGATAACGCCAGATGCTGACCATCCTGCTCGACGGCGTGGCCTATGGGATGCTGCTGTTCGTGCTGGCGAGCGGCCTCTCGGTGACGCTGGGGTTGATGAACTTCATCAACCTGGCGCATGGCGCGTTCGCAATGGTCGGCGGCTACGTCACGGCGCTTCTCATGAATCGCGCCGGGGTTCCGTTCCTCGCCACGCTGCCCGCGGCGTTCCTTATCCCGGCGATTCTGGGCGTCGTACTCGAACGCACGCTTTATCGGCGCCTCTACGACGCAAGCCCGCTGGATCAGGTGTTGTTCACTATTGGCCTCATGCTGATGGCAATGCCGATCGCCGCCTACCTCATCGGTGACGAGCCGCAACAGGTTCATTTGCCGGCCTGGCTCAGCGGGCGAATCGAGATCCATGGCGTCGGCATTGGGGTTTACCGGCTGTTCATCATTGTCGTATGCGGCGCCATCGCCGCGGCGCTGCAAGTGTTCCTGATCGAGACCCGCTTCGGCGCGCAGTTGAGGGCTGCGGTCGACGACGCGCGCGTCGCTCAGGGTTTGGGTATCAATGTCGACCGCATCTTCGCCGTCGCCTTCGCCGTCGGAAGCGGTCTCGCGGGCTTAGGGGGAGCGCTCGCCGCCGATGTCGTCGGCGGCATAGATCCCTCCTTTCCGGTGAAGTTCCTGGTGACCTTCCTCATCGTCGTCACCGTCGGCGGCTCGAACGGGATCATGGGGGCCCTCTTCGGCTCGCTTCTGCTCGGCGTGCTCGATGTCGCGGGCAAATATTACGCGCCCTCGATCGGCGCGTTCATCATCTATGTCGTGATGGTCGTCACCCTTATCGTGCGTCCGCAAGGACTCTTCGCGCGCGCGGACGCACGATGATGGCTCCAAGCTGGTCGATTATCGCTGGGCAAACCACTGCCTCAGGACGATGAGACGAGCTAGGAGTTCTGGTCGGTGAGCGCAGCCGGTTCTTCAGTAGCTGTGGGCCGCGTTGCCGCGCATTTGCATCGGCGCGCGCGGTGGCGGTGGCCGGAAATCGCCTTCTGGCTTGCGGTGCTGGCCGTGATCTTCGCTTTGCCGTCGCGTGCTGCGATCATCAACGAAGCGATCATCGCCGGCCTGTTTGCTTTGTCGCTCGACCTTATTCTGGGATTGACCGGAATCGTCTCGCTTGGACACGCGGCATTCCTTGGCCTTGGCGCGTATGCCGCGGCTGTTCTCGCAAGCCAGGGGCTCGCCGACCCCCTGCTCGGGCTCGCCTTCGGCGCGGGCATCGCCGCCCTCGTGGGCCTCGTCACCGCGCCGCTCTTGCTTCGAGGCGGCGACTTGACGCGGCTCATGGTGACGCTAGGCGTCTCGCTCATGCTCGGGGAACTCGCCAACCGAAACGGTTGGCTCACCGGCGGCGCGGACGGGCTCAATTTTTCGATCGCGTCGGTTCTCGGACTGTTCCCGATCGGCTTCACCGGGCAGCGCAATGCGGCGCTATACAGCTTCGTGGTTCTGTTCATTCTCTTCGCGATCGCCCGCCGACTTGCACAGTCGCCGTTCGGACTGGCGCTGGCCGCGACCCGCGGAAATCGCCTGCGTGCAGGCGCGCTTGGCGTCGACACCAGCCGACGCATCGTTGCCATCTATACGGTTGCGGCGGCTTATGCAGGCGCGGCCGGCGCGCTCCTGGCGCAGACGACGCAGATCGTATCGCTCGACCTGTTCGATTTCCATCGATCGGCCGACGTTATGTTGATGCTCATCATCGGCGGCGCCGGATACCTCTATGGCGGACTCATCGGCGCCGCGGCGTTCATCGTACTGAGGGACGTGATTTCCGCGGCAACGCCCGAATACTGGGAATTCTGGATTGGGCTCGCTTTGGTCATTCTGGTGCTGGTCGGCCGCGATCGAATTGCAGCTTCGCCCCGGCGACTCATCACGGTCATCGCGTGGCGCGTGGCGCGTGGCGGCGCGGCGTGAGCGTTCCGGCGCTGGAGGCGCGCGGCCTCGTGCGCCGGTTCGGCGCCCTGATCGCGACCGACGATGTGTCGTTCGCGGTTCAACCTGGCGCCAGGCAAGCGCTGATCGGGCCGAACGGCGCTGGCAAGACGACGCTGATCAATCTCCTCACGGGGGTCCTCAAGCCGACTGCCGGCGAGGTCTTGCTGCAGGCGCGCAACGTCACGCATCTCGCGTCAAGCACGCGGGTCAGGATGGGGCTAGTGCGCACGTTCCAGATCAATCAGCTTTTTCCCGATCTGACGCCTGCCGAGTCGCTTGCGCTCGCGATCTCGGAGCGCCGCGGGTCGGGCGCCAATTTCTGGGGGGTTGCAGGCGGCCGGCCGGAAATCGTCGCTGAAATCGAAAGTTTGCTCACGCGCTTCGGCCTTGAGGCCGAGATGGACCAGCCGACGCGGAAGCTCGCTTATGGCAAACAGCGGCTCCTGGAGATCGCGCTGGCGCTGGCCACGCGTCCGCGCGTGCTGCTGCTCGACGAACCCGCCGCTGGCGTGCCGGAGGAGGAACGGCGGGACATCCTCGCCGCCCTCGCAGCTCTTCCGTCGGATGTCGCAATCCTCTTGATCGAACACGACATGGACCTTGTGTTCAACTTCGCCCATCGAATTTCGGTGCTGGTGGCCGGGAAGCTGCTGACCGAGGGTGAGCCGGAGGCGATCGCCAAGGACGAGCGCGTCCGCGCCGTCTATCTCGGCGAAGCCGCGCATGGCTGAACTCCTGCGAGTCGAGAATTTGAGCGCGGGTTATGGCGAGGCGCGGGTTGTCCATGGCGTCAGTTTCGCGCTCGAGGACGGCCGGTCGCTGGCGCTGCTCGGGCGCAACGGCGTCGGCAAGACGACCCTTGTCGATTCGCTGGTTGGCGTTACTACGCGTTTTGGCGGCCGGATTGCGCTCGGTGGAGAGGACATCGCGCCCCTTCCGCCATACCTGCGCGCGCGGCGCGGCGTCGGCTGGACGCCACAGGAGCGCAATATCTTCCGCTCGCTGACTGTCGAAGAGAACCTGACCGCGGTCGCGATTGCGGGACCCTGGACGGTCAAGCGCGTCTACCAGCTCTTTCCCAGCCTCGAGGAGCGGCGCCAAGCCATGGGCCGGCAATTGTCGGGCGGCCAGCAGCAAATGCTGGCCGTCGGCCGGGCGCTAGTCCTCAACCCGCGCCTTCTGCTGCTCGACGAGCCGACCGAGGGACTGGCGCCGATCATCGTCGATGAATTGCTGGCGGCTTTGCGCGAACTCGCCCGCGCGGGCTTGTCGATGATAATCGTTGAACAGAAACCGAAGAAGATCTTGCCCTTCACCGACCAGGCGATCGTGCTCGATCGTGGCGCCATCGCCCACGCCGCGCCGAGCGCCGACCTCCTCGCAGATCCAGCCACGCTCGACGCGCATCTGACAGCGACGAAGAAAGCGTGATGGGCTTCGTCTAAATGCCAGATTGTCTGAGGTCTGGGGCGGCGCTTGCGCAAGTTCGCTGCGATCCAGGAGCCGAAATGATTGACCCGGCGTCGGACCGCTTCGTACGAGTTCCTGCGTCCCGCTAACAAATCTTCGACGTCTCGGAAACTCAGAGCGAATAGGAGATACAGCCAGATCGACTTTCACGGGGCGAAAGCCCTGAAGATGTCACCGCCGCTTGAAGTCTGGCTCGCGTTCGGCATCGCCGCCGAGATCAGCATCTTTCTCGCACGAAAGAATCTTGGCGCGAATTTCCTTCTTCAGGACTTTTCCAACCTTCGAACGCGGCAGGTCGGCCCATATGTCCACTTGCTTCGGCGCCTTGACGCTGCCGATACGCCCCTTGACGAAAGTAATGAGCTCGTTGGCGGTCAGAGAGCGGCCAGCGTGGACCTGGACGACGGCGGCGACCCTCTCGCCCCATTTTGCGTCCGGCAGGCCAAAGACGGCGCTGTCCATCACGTCCGGGTGCTGCAACAGCGCCTGTTCGACCTCGATGGAATAGACGTTGAAGCCGCCGGTGATGATCATGTCCTTGGCCCGATCGACGATGAAGAGAAAGTTCTCTTCGTCCAGATATCCGATGTCGCCGGTGTGATGCCATCCAAACCGGGTGACCTCGGCAGTCGCCTCGGGGTTCTTGTAATAGCCCTCCATCACGAGCGATCCGCGCACGACGATCTCGCCGCGCTCTCCCGGCGGCAGAAGCCGGCCTTTGTCGTCCATCACCGCGAGCTGTGTTAATGGCGTCGGCCGTCCCGCCGAAGCCAGACGCTGACGCGCGATCGTTCCGTCCGGATTGAAGTGATCCTTCGGAGCCATGGTCGAGATCATCATCGGCGCCTCGGTCTGGCCGAACAATTGCGCCATCACGGGCCCGATCTTATCGATCGCCTCTTCCAGGCGCGCCACGGATATTGGCGCCGCGCCATACCAGAAGCATTGCAGCGAGCTTCGGTCCGTTGCGGAGAGCCTCGGATTCTCCAGGAGCATGTATATCAGGGTTGGCGGCAGGAACGTGTGGGTGACGCGACGGCGCTCAATCAAGTCAAGAAACTCGCTGAGATCCGCTTTCGCCATAATGACGATCCGCCCCCCGAGCGCCAGGATCGGGAAACACAGCACCCCGGCGGCATGAGTGAGCGGCGCCAAGGCAAGATAGATAGGGCGGCCTTCGAACGGATAGCTCATCAGTGTGAGCGCGGACATCGTCTCCAGATTGCGCCCCGAAAGCATCACGCCTTTGGGCTGGCCGGTGGTGCCGCCGGTGCCCGCGATCATCGCGATGTCGTCCGCCGCCGCGACCTCGAATGGCTCATCGCCGACGCCATCGAGCCAATCATCCAGCGCCGGCGCGAAGGGCATCGGCTTGTCGAGGCAGACAAGAAGAGAAAGCTTGGGCAAGTCGGCCCGCATCTGCTCCACGAGCGGCGCGTAGGCGCTATGGAAGATCAGGCTCGTGCAGTCGAAAGTGTCGAGTATGAAGCGGTTCTCGGCCGCCTCGTTGCGCGGATTGATCGGACACCAGACGGCGCCCGCGCGTGAGATGCTGAAGACGCAGGCAAAGGCGACGGGGTCATTGCTCGAGAGGATTGCCACCTTGTCGCCCGGCTTGACGCCGGCTCGCTGAAGCGCGCGGGCGACGCGCCAGGTGACGCGTTGCACGTCGGCGTAGGACATATCCCTTTCGCCCATGGTGAGGCACGAAGCCCCGGGTCCGAGCGCAGCGCCTTTGTCGAGATAGTCGATCAATCGCATCGCGCTCTCCACACGTAGCGCTCCGGGGACGGCCAATGCGCCGTCCCGGCGTCAGGTTCGCTCAGTGATACGCGGTAACCATCGGATCCATGACCAGCCCAAAGCTCTTGAGGACGCCGAGCAGCTCGCGATGTCCAAAGGCCTGGCAAGCCGAAGCGAAGCCCGCTTTCTTCGGCGGCGACTGCAGCAGGGAATAAGCGGCATGAGCCTGCAGAAGGCCGGTCTGCTTATAGTTGCTGACGCCATGGATCACGCAATGCACGCGCGCCAACGGACCTGACCCGTAGACCGAGTCGAGCGAGATGTTTACGCGCGGATTCTCGCGCGGCGGCATCCCGGCTTGGATCGAAGCCGCGATATTGGCGAGCGCCGCCTGCTGCGCGTCGGGAGCCAGCGGCTTGATCTGCTCCTCGAACATCTTTTGCGTCGCGACGAACCCTTCCATGACTTCGCGCGCGAAGACACCGCCGAGAGCTTTGCAATTGGCAACTCTCGGATCGTCCTTGAACCACACGGGATGGGAGGTGCCGGCCCAGGGGGTCACCAGCGCGTGGGCGTGCTGGCCAGGGACGTTGACGTCAAAGTGGGTGTTCTGCGCCCATTCGACGAACTTATTCTGCTCCAGATAGTACCATTTGGCCTGCAGGATCGCGAAGATCGTCTGTGTGGAGGCGTAAGTGGGAAAGCCCTTCCACAGCACGAGGATATCGAGCGTGTCGACGCCAGGCGTCTCCAGGCAGATATTCGCGGCGATTTCGCCGGTCGTGTACATCTGCGCGATACCGGGCGAGAGCAGCAGCCCTTTGGCTGCGAATTTCGGGCCCCAGCGGGTTTTCGCGTCGAGCACCCAATCCTGTTCGCCCGTGGTGTCGGTGTAGTGGCATCCGGCGGCAAGGCAGGCCTCGGCGACCTCCGGACCATATTTACTGAACGGACCCACCATGTTGCTGACGACTTTGGCGCCGTCGAACAGTTTGGCGAGGGCTTTGACGCTGTGTTCTACCTCGGCGACTTCGTACTCGGCGGTTTCAATACCCGGGATTTTGTCCATGACGGCTTGCGTCCGCGCGCGATCGCGGCCGGCGGCGATGAAAGGCACGTGCAACTCACGCAAATATTCGCAGACGAGCCGGCCCGTGTAGCCGGACGCGCCATAAACGATGACGGGCTTCTTGTCGGTCATGATTTCGTTTCCTCCGCTTGTTCTTTGTTCGCTTGGCCCACGAGGCTCGCGCCTACATTCCCATGCCGCCGTCCACCGGAAGTCCGGCGCCGGTGATGAACCGCGCCGCATCTGAAGCGAGGAACACCACGGCGTCCGCCATGTCCGGGACCTCGCCGAGTCGGCCGAGCGGGGTCTGCTCGATGACGCCGCCGATCGCGGCTTCCACGCTTGGGGCGAGCCCGGCGGCCACCACGTCGCCGGCCAGTTGCACGCCCATGTCAGTCGCAACGAGGCCCGGATAGATACAATTGACGCGGACGCCATAGCCAAGCTTGCCCGATTCCATCGCGCCGACCCGGGTCAATCGGTCGACGCCCGACTTGGTCGCGGAATAGCCAGCGATCCCCGGAAACGCGATGGTTGCAGCCACCGAGGCGATGTTGACGACCGCGCCGCCCTTGCCGGCGGGGCCGTCCGGTTTCATGGCGCGGAACGCATGCTTCATGCCCAGCGCCGTGCCGACGACATTGACGTCCCACATGCGACGCAGATCCTTCGCTTCGACATTGATGACGAGCGACGTGATCTCGACCCCTGCGTTGTTCACGAGGATGTCGAAGCCGCCCAATTCCGCGATCGTGGCTGAAATGGCGGCCTGCCAGCTCGCATCGTCGGTGACATCGAGGGTCACGAAGGCGGCCTTGGCGTTGCCGGCCCCGATCGCCTTCGCGGTTTCCCGGCCAACGTCAGCCAACACGTCGCCAATCATCACAGCCGCGCCTGCCTGGGAGAGGGCGGCAGCCATGCCCGCGCCGAGGCCTCGCGCGCCGCCGGTCACCAGCGCCTTGCGGCCGGTCAGGTCGAATTTGCTCATTGAACGATTCCTCCCAAGATCAAAGTGCTTAGCTGCGGCCGGTCGCTCCTCGCGAACAGTCCGTCGTCATCATCAAGTCGGAGGGAGGGACGGGGCCTGTGGGTCGCCGACATCGCCGAGGCAGCGCATCGATTTGGCGCAGTCCCCATGGTTTCCTCCCGTACAATCGGCCCTCTTGCGGGACTGAGCTAGAGGATGAAAAATTTTGACAAGTGTCAAGTTTTTCTTATACAGGTGTTAAAATAAATTTGGACGTTCGCCAAACCCCCACTCGGAATGCGCGAGGCCCGTAGGGCGAGGAAGATGTTGCTGCGTTCATGACAATGAGCTGAAGCGCGGCGACCCCGATCGCGTTTGATCGCCCGTGTTCGCGTGCTATCCGAAGGGATCTTAGGCGGTCCATGGCAAGGCGAGAGCAAATTTGCAGAAGGTGACAAGACTCGACAGGATACCGCGCCAGCGGGTGGACAAGTTTGCCGAGCGCCGCGCGGAGCTCGCTGAGGCGGCCCTGCAGACACTTTCGGAATTGGGCTACGCCCGCACTAGCCTGCGCGAGATCGCTCAGAATTCCGAGTTCACGCATGGGGTTCTGCACTATTATTTTCGCGACAAGGTCGATCTGATTCTCTGCAGCGTGCGCCAATATAAGGCGCGATGCGTGACCCGTTACGATCGTGTCACGGCCGACGCGAAGACGCACGAAGACCTGATGACGGGCTTTCTTGCGGCCCTCGCGCAGACCATGCGCGACGAGGCGCATATGCATCGGCTCTGGTACGATATTCGCTCGCAGACCCTGTTCGAGACGGCGTTCCGCGCAGACGTCGCTGAACTCGACAAGAGCCTCGAGGACATGATCTGGCGCATCATGTGCCGGTTCGCTGAATTGACCGGCGAACCGCAGTCCATGCCGCCATCGGCAATCTACGCGATGATCGACGGGCTGTTTCAGCAGTGCCTTCTCAAGCACATATCCGGCGATCCGCAAGCAATCGATCAGATGCAGACCGACGTCAGGCTGGTGATTTCAAAGATCACGAGGTCCTCGGCGTCGCCAGCTTGAAGTTCGGACAAATTGGTGGCGGGCAAACGAGATCGTCATCCGCCACCCGATCCCGTCAAACAAACCCGCGCCACGGTTCGCGTGACAATACCCTCGCAGCTCGAACGCAAACCGGCGTCGGCCGCCATCCTGGCAAATTTCGGAGATTGGAAAATCGGCATTGGAGACCGGGCGCGCAAAACCGCTATCGCCCCCCAGGTCGCGTCGCGGAATGCGTGGCTGGGGCGGGAGGAGGTACAGCCAAGCCATCTAAACGGCCCCAAATGCTGGGCATAGCTGGGAAAGCATGGATTGATTGAGGCACCATGTTGAGGCACCATTGGGGCACAACGGGAGGCCCCAGCCAATGCCTAAGGACACCGCTTATCTCTACTGGCACGGGAGGCAATGGATCGTCCGCGTCAAGGTCCCCGCCCGACTGCGGGGCATCGTGGGGGCTGGTAAGTTGATAGTCCCCCTCCACACGGACTCGCTAGCCGTCGCCAACCGCGAGAAGCATCAGCATGTCCATGTGCTCAAGAAGCGGATAGCGGACGCCGCGCGCCAACCCGCCGCCGATCCCCTGACCGAGGAGGCCATGGCGTGGCGCGGCTCCCCCAGCGAGGTTCTCGAAGCCCGCTACGAGGAACTGGTGAAGTCCCAGGGGATGGCCACCGCTGACGCCTATGTGGACATCGCCACAGGGCGCGCAACGCCGATCACCCCCGCCATGATCGAGGAGTGGATAGCTGAGCGGCAGATGAAGCCCAGGCAGGTCCTAGACTATCGCCGAGCCGTGCGGAAGCTCCTCGCCCACCTGCCCAGCGCGACCGTGGAGGGCGTGGACAAGCGGGCCGCTGGTGACTACCGGGCCGCCCTAACCCGGCTTGGGACGCACCCGAGGACCGCCGCTAAGGACATCTCCGCGCTGGCCTCTTTGTGGAAGCACTTGGAGAGTCGTGGGCTGGCCTCCAGTAACCCATGGCGCGGGCTGGGTGGCGTTCCCAAGACAGCCGCCACAGGGCAACGTAGCGCCAGGAAACGGCCATTGACCATGGGAGAGGTGGCCGCCTTGCTCGCGTCCAAGCCGCTTCACGGCACCAAACACGCCTCGCCCAAAGCCAACATGCTCAAGGACGCTGTGACCATCCTCGCCCTGAGCGGCATGAGGACCGAGGAGCTTGCGCGGCTCAAGGTCTCTGACCTCAAGGACCTATCGTCCCCACTCCCCCACATTCAGCTTCGCGGGACCAAGACGGCGGCGGCAGCACGGCTTGTGCCGATCCACAAGGACGCCCTGCCGATTGTCTTGAGGAGGGCGAAGGGGAAGGCTCCAAGCGACTACCTCCTCCACGAACTTCCAACACCACCAGAGGGCAGCGCCATGGAGCGCGGACAGCCCCTGACGAAGGCTTTCGGGCGGCTCAGGAAGCGTCTAGGGATTGATGAGAGGGAGCCTGGAGCACGGCAAGCCAATGTGGACCTACACGGACTGAGACGGTTCGCCATCGCCTCGATGCGGGACGCCCTCAATGCTGGTGCGACTGGTTTCAGCATGAGAACCGTGGCTCAGGTAGTCGGGCATGACGTAGGCGACTTGGGACTGTCCATGACTTCGATGTACGCGGGCGAGGAGCCCCTGAGCGCCAAGGCAGCGGCTATAGGGGCGATACGGCTGCCCACTGGAGTGAAACGGGAGGAAACAGCATGAGGATGATGGTGATTGTGGCGCTTCTCCTGGCAGTAACGGTGTCAGGCTGCCAGTCCTTCGATGGTCAGGAAATCAAGCCATGGGCGGCCATGAGCCCGCAGGAACAGCAATTGGCGCTTGAGGAAAGGGCCATGCGGCTGAACGGGGCTGCGATGCTCGCGGCTGCGCCATACCGGGCCCCGGCCATGGTCAACGAAATGTGCGTCTCGGCCGGTGATGGCATGGGCTCGCAGTACTGCTCGACCTACTAGCCGGGGGCTGATGGTGCGCTTTAAGAGGCCCCGAGGTGGCAGCCTGGAGGTACGATGGAGAGGGTCCCGAGAATTGACGTTTGTGAAATTCCTACGCTTCTCCACAGCCCTGTCAAAACAATGTCTTGCCCCGTTCGCCCCAATCAGCGCATCAAACGAAACCGGCCTGCATTTTCGCTAGCCGGATCGTAGCAGGTGATCCGATGATCCCGATTTCAGTGTCAGACGTTATCAAGGTGCTGGACGAAGTCCCCATTTGGAAGGCCATGGTTGGCCTGCCAAAGCGCATCGCCGAACTGGAGCGCAAGGTGACGGCTCTGGAGACCGCAGCGGGCGCAAAGGCGAGCGTGCCAACGGGGAAGGAATGTCCAATCTGTGGAGCCACCATGAGGGTCGTGAAGGAAACCGCTGACCCTGATTTCGCTTTCGCTGGCGTGAAGGTCCATCAGATGGTCTGCGGCGGGTGTGGTGAGCAAACGACGCGGACCTTCGAGCCCGGTAAGGGCTACCGTTGACGCGCCCCATCACGACTGGCGCTTCGCCATACCCTCACAGAAAGAACATGAACGATCCCATTAAGCACCATTATAGCCCCCAGTTTTACCTACGACAGTGGGCTGGGGCTGACGGGCGACTATTTCGTTACCATCGCCCGCACTCGGTGACCGTTGTCTCTAAACTCTCGCCGGAACACACGGGTTTCGAGGACTACCTCTATGCCGTTGACGTCGGCGATGATCCACAAATCATTGAGAAGGAGTTCTTCTCGAAGATAGACAATTACGCCGCTCCAATCCTCGAAGCCCTGCGCCAACTGGGCCCGGGGTTGGTCATTTTGGACAATGGCCATATCGGAAACGATCAAAGGAGCGACTGGACGAGGTTCATGTACTCGCTCTACCTGCGCGGCCCGCACTCGCTCGCTGAAATCGATAGTGTCCTCCAAGGCACCTTGCGGGATCAGTTTGAGCAGAAGTACGGTGAGACCTATCGCGCCAACAGGCAGCCCTGCGACCCGGAGTTGCTTTATGAATACGCCCAACGATATGTACCGAACTGGTGGGCGGACGCACACAAGTTCCTACTCACGCAGATGATAGACCAGCAGGAAATAGGGCACCTTATGGTCAACATGATCTGGGCTGTTCTCGACTTGTCCGATGCTCCTCATTCCTTGCTGACCTCAGATCGACCCTACCATGCTTCGGACGGACTGATCTCCTCCGAATGTTTGGCAGGCATGCCGCTGTCGCCAACGCGGCTATTCGTTGCGGCAAATGATATGCGAAAGCTGGAGACACTCGCACGGCAGTCGAAGAAGGACACAGTCAGGAACGTTAACAACCTCCTGGTGCAGATGGCAGTTGAGAACGTGTACGGCAACACTGGTGAACGGCTGGCCTTCGTTGAGAAGCGCCTTCGACGCGCTGGCCAAGCGCCAGTCCCCGGCCTCATCACGCTGGAACCGCGAACGTCCCCCCAGCGACCACCAGCGGACACTTGAGGTGCACCTTAAGGCGGCCCGCGTCTCTACCCCTCCCTACCGTCTGTCAATGATCACGGAAACGGGACCCCGGATTTTCACCGAAAATGGACCCCTTGTTGAGACGGGCGCGGACGGCGGCGATCGCCCCGGCGAAGCTGGTCGGGGTTGCGCAGCCAGGGCGATCGCGGCTGGGTGAGGCGCGGATTTTTGGAGAGGTCAGGCTCGGTTTTTGAAGCGCCAGCTTTCGTTTCCGGTCTCGACGATGTCGCAGTGATGCGTGAGGCGATCGAGCAAGGCCGTTGTCATTTTGGGATCGCCGAAGACGCTCGGCCATTCTCCGAAGGCGAGATTGGTGGTGACGATAACCGAGGTTCGCTCATAGAGCCTGCTGACGAGATGGAAGAGCAACTGTCCGCCCGACTGGGCGAAGGGGAGATAGCCCAGTTCGTCGAAGACGACGAAGTCAAGCCGAGTGAGGTGATCGGCGATGCGGCCCTGTCGACCGGCTCGGGTCTCGGCCTCGAGCTGGTTGACGAGATCGACGGTGGTGAAGAACCGCCCCCGCGATCCGGCTCGGATGCAGTTTCTTGCGATGGCGATCGCAAGATGGCTTTTCCCGGTTCCCGTTCCGCCGATCAGCACGGCGTTGCGCTGCTGGGCGAGGAAAGCGCCGGAGGCGAGGTCGCGGACGAGCGCCTCGTTGATCGGCGTGTCCTTGAAGGTGAAGTCGTCCACGTCCTTGGCGAGCGGCAGCCTGGCGATGGTGAGCTGATACTTGATTGAGCGCGCCTGCTTTTCCGAGATCTCGGCCCTCAAGAGATCGCCGACGAATTGTTGAGGTTCATGGCTCCGCTTGACGGCGACGGAAAGCGTCTCGTCGTAGGCCGCCTTCATGCCGTAGAGCTTGAGCGTCCCCATCATGTCGAGGACTTCGGTTCTTTCCATCGTCAGGCGCTCCTGAGGGCGTCGTAGCGGGCGCAATCGGCGACCGGCACATGGGCGAGACGCAGGTTTGCCGGGGTCATGATGGTCGCGACCGGTCCGGGATCGCGCCGCCGGGCCAGAATGTTGAGAACGACGTCGGCGGAATGGACGCCCTCGGCGAGCGCCTGGCCGCTGGCCGCCTCGACTTCCGAAAGGCCATCGGTCAGCACGGCGGCGAGAATCTTGACCATCTGCCGATCGCCATCGTCGGAGCCCGCCAGCCTGCGCCGAATGCGCTCCAGGGCGCCGGGCAGGACCCAATCCTTGAACGGCGCGCCATTGCGGAGCGCGCCCGGCTTGCGGGTCAGGACCGGCACGTAATGCCAGGGATCGTAGATCGTTTTGCCGCGGCCGAAGGTGCGCTGATGCTCGGCGACAATCCGCCCGTCCTGACGGATGGCGACCCGGTCGGCATAAGCGTGAATCTCAACTGGGCGACCGACCGCGCTGGCGTTGACCGAGTATTTGTTGTTGTCGAACCGCACCAGGCAGGTCTTCGACACCGAGGCGGGCAGGGCGTGGAAACCATCGAACCGGCCGCGATAGGGGATCAGCCTCGGTCGCTCCTCCTCGAACACTTCCCAGATCGTCCGATCCGGCCATTCGGTATGGGGATGGGCTTTTGCCCAGACCAGACATCGGTCGAGCAGCCAGCCGTTGAGTTCGTCATAGCTTTTGAAGCGGGGCTTCGGCGTGAAGAACCGCTCACGCACGAGACCCACCTGGTTTTCGACCTGACCCTTCTCCCATCCCGAAGCCGGCGTGCAAGCGACCGGCTCGACCAGATGATGCGAGCACATCTGAACGAAGCGGCGATTGTATTGCCGCGCCTTGCCGACGAACACCGCGTCGACCGCGGTTTTCATGTTGTCATAAATCCCGCGCGCGCAGTTGCCCCTGAAAAAGGCGAAGGCGCGCTCGTGCGCGTCGAACACCATCTCCTGGCTCTCGCGAGGATAGGCGCGCACGAACATCATCCGGCTGTGACAGAGCCGGACATGCGCGACCTTCAACGTCGTCGTCACGCCGCCGATCAGGGCGATCTCGTGACTCCAATCGAACTGGTAGGCTTCGCCCGGCGCAAAACTCAGCGGGATGTAGGCGTCTGCTGTCGTGCTTGCACGCTTCTCCCGCCAGGCGATCGCATACCGCCTGACGGCCGCGTAGCTGCCTCCGTATCCAAGAGCGCGAAGCTCTTCAAAGATCCGGATCAGCGTCAGGCGTTCTCGCGGCGCCCGAGCGTCGTTCTGATCCAGAAGAGCCTCGAGCGGTTCTCGCCACGGGCCAATCCGGGGAAGCGGTTGCTGTGAGCGCTCGTAATGAAACTCGGTCGCGTTCGACCGAATGATTTTCCGAACCACTTTCCGGGAAACGCGCAGGTCCCGGCAAATCTCCTTGATCGCCCTCCCCTGCAAAAAATAAGCCCGACGTATCTTCGCGATCGTTTCCACAACAAGCATTCCAATCCAGCCCTCCAGTCATCGGAAGGCCAATGTGAACCCGGCGCCGCCAGGGTTCCGATTGGATGCAAATCAGCCCCGTAGCGGGGTCCCTATTCCATGAACAATCACAAGCTGACCCTGTGGCTGACGACAAACCTGAACCGTCAGCCAACGAAACGCCCAAGCCCAAACGTGATCCCGAGGCCCGCAAGGCTCAGAACGCCAAGGCTCAGGCCAACCGCAGAGCCAAGTCCTCGACCATCCGCGAAGCCAACGGAGGGAAGGCCAGCAAGCCACGCCAGGACAAGGAGACTGGCGAGCAATACTCCCGGCTGGCGATGATGGCGAAGGTGATGGACGCGGGGCAACTCCAGATCATCAACGAGATAATCGAGGAGCGTTGGCCGGGGACGGAAGCCAAGGCTAAGGCGGCCAAGGCTCAGCGCGAAAGCGCGTAGAGAGAGAGACAAAGCAGCCTGAGAAATGTCGATAGCAACCGAGCCAGTCCCTTCAATGGGGCTGGTTCTTTGGTGTCGATAGAGACAACCCGCCTGACCGACTTCCGTCTCTCACCACCCTTCCTTCCCTACCTATCACCTATAAGCGAACCGCCCAAAAGCCACTAAAACATCAATGACTTACCACCCCCAACTCCGGATTTGAAAGTCTGAAAACGGAGTTGCGCGCCTATGCCCTACTAAAATGGAGAAACCAAGTGCTCGGCACTTCTGAAATAACCGTAATCGACAGCCTCATGGGTCTTGGAAAGACAACCTACATCCTCGATCAACTACGACAATCCGTTAATCCATTCACCCCAGCGAACGATAGGAGGAAGGTGATTGTCCTCGTTCCTCTGCTATCGGAGATCGAACGCTACCAACTCGCCCTGCCCACCTTCGCCTTCAAGGAACCGTCCGAGCGTGACCCCAAGCGGCTCCGCAAGATTGGTCATGGGAAGAAGTTCTATGACCTGATCCGGTTGGTCGAAGCTGGAGAAAATATCATCGCCACCCACTCACTCTTCTACAAGATGGACAGGGAACTGTACGCCAAGCTCCAGAAGGCTGGCTACGAACTGATCATCGATGAGGTGCTGGAGACAGTCACCATCTACAAGGGTCTCGACCCCGACGACCTCCAGGTCATGCTGAACGAGGAGATGGTCACCATCGATCGATCGGACACGTCGGCTCGATTGGAACCAAACCAAGTGGCCCAACTACGCCGGGGAGTTCCTCCGCATCCGTCAACTCTGTGAGACAGGCTCCCTGGTGGTCTTCCGTGACAAGACCTTCATATGGGAGTTCCCGTCCGAGTTCCTGCGATGCTTTTCCAAGGTGACCCTCGCCACCTACATGTTCGATGCGTCCCCATTCTCTGCCTACCTCAAGAATGAAGGCTTCACGTTCAACCGTCAGACCGTCAATGGCAACCTCACCGCCCCTTCGCTCATCCCTTGGCACCACGCCAAGTTCACCGAGGCTGCCCTGAAGGCGCGTCTGAGGGAACTGATCGAGATCGAAGGCGGCACCGCCAACGACCTTGGGAAGGAGCGGGGACATGAGCACCCGTTCTCGTCTGGGTGGCTTGGTCGCCAACCCGCCACCACCATCACCAAGATCAAATCCAGCGTCTCATGGTTCTTCAAGAAGCACGGTATCAAGTCCAACCGCCTAGCGTGGACCACCTTCAAGGATCACCGCCTCGCCCTCAAAGGGAATGGCTACACCAGATCCCACGCCAGAGACCCTGAGAAGAACCCGAACATGGTCGCAGGGGAAGCCTATGGGTTCCTGCCGTGGAACGCCCAGGCCACCAATGACTACTGCGAGGTGGAGGCGATGGCGTATCTCCTGAACGTCTACTACCACCCAACCGTGAAGGCGTACTTCGAGCATCTCGGAGGGAATGTCTCAGCGGACCTCTACGCCCTGTCGGCGCTCCTGCAATGGGTCTGGCGTAGCAGGATAAGGCGCTCTCAGCCGATCAAGCTCTTCATCCCTTCCGAGAGGATGAGGGACTTGTTCACACGATGGCTCGCAGCCGACAGCACCCCAGCCTTAGTCAAGGAGATCGCGGGTGGTGACATCACCTTCCCGCTCATCCACGGCGGTAATCGCCCGCTGGCTATCGCAGCGTAAACCGAAAGTCGACCTATTATTCCCCCTTTCCAAAACACCGGGCCTCGCGTGTCACAGCGCGGGGTCCACCACCACCAGCGCGCCCATCGCGGACGTGATCCACCCTGACAACGAAACAGAGCGGACATCGCATTGATGTCTCCTTTGGTCCCGGACGCCGATGCCCCACTGAGGTGGGCGCGGCTGATGGCGTCTGGCTCAAAGCCAACAGGATACTGGATCACGTCTGCCATGGGCGTGCGCAAATCAGGAGGCTCGCGCCTCGAAGGATCACCATGACCTCACGCTTCACAGGCCGCTATGGCCACACCCAGCCCACCCGCACGTGCAGCACTCCAGGATGCTCGGGCACCGCCCGCAACATGTCAGGCCGCTGCCACACATGCTCAGGCCACCTTCGCCGCTTTGGTCATCCGCTCCAGACCCTGCCCACCACCGCTGGACTGGACAAGTTCATTCGACGGATGGAGGAGGCCCGTGGCCGCTTGAAGCACCTGGACCTCGCTGCGCTGGAGGCCCGCTGGACCACGCTGGTCGACGACTGCCGCGCTATGGCCACCCCGAGCTACAAGGACAGCCATATCCTCAGCTACAACGGCTGGACCCGTGAGGCCGCCCAACTCATCCGCGATGTCTCGGAAGCCATCCCCTTCACCCGCGTCCTCGATCTCCTCGGGGCAATCCACCTGATGCAGATTGAGCGCCACACGTTCAAGTCTGACGAGGCGCTCGCATGCTCCACCGTCGAGCTACTGCGCCGCACGTCACGGGTGAGTTGCCGAGTGGTCGCCATGAACAACACCAACGGCACCATCGCGCGCAGCTACCGCAGAGAGATGGGCAAGGAGTCCCGGCTGGCGTGCGCGAAGATGCTCACGGTTGCACTCGGCAGTGCCGCTCAAGCGCTGGCCAAACGTGAGTCCAAGCGGGCTGACGAAGCCAAGGCCGTGCAATCCGACTATTGGGCTGCTGTCCACGCCATTGAGCAGGCCGCGTAACCATCCCCCATCCCCAAGGCGCGCTGCGCCAAAACATCCACGCCCGTACCGGGCCGAAAGGACCACCACCATGGCCGCTGCAAAGCAGTCCAAGCTAAATCAACTCCACGCCGCGTTTACCAACACGCTCGCTGACATCCTCAACGCCCACGGCGCGGACACACCAGCGGCGCAACTGAGCGTCATCCGATCCTTCCTCTCGGACAGTGGCGTAAAGCCAGTGTCGGACTCCCCAGCCCACCAGCGGCTGATGCGCGCCTACGACGACGAGCTTCCGTTCAAGATCGGCGACGACGCCGTGCTCCCCACCCACGCCAGCCAGAAGGCCCACTGATGTCCACGCTCACGATTCCCCTGCCCACACCCGAGGCTCCACTGGAGGACAGCCTCAACCGCCTCGAGAAGTCGCTCAAGGACTACTTCGCGGACGCTCTGGCTGACCCCGAGTGTCCCCCTGAGGTGCGCGAGTTGGCCGCTCGCTACTCGGACGTGCTGGCGCACTGACCTCCGCAAAGGCGAACTGACGCCCAGCCCTCAACGCCCACACCCCCTCGCCGAGATTGTATGACTCCACGAAGGTCGCGACCGACGAAAGCGCGGCGAGTGTAAACAGGACGACTAGGGCAGCCGTCCGCAACGGTGTCATGAAGGGCCCTCCTCTAGCCTGTGTTGCGATACAACCGGGCTGGTAGCAGGACCCGACCTTTCTGACTGTGATCCAGGTCACAGTGAAACTACCCAGGGATGGCGCGGCCAACTAGGGCCGCCCCCGCCTCCCACCGCACCTCCCATTCTCGATATGGACCCGACAACCGGGCGCAACGGTGCGCACTCCTTGCAAGGAAATCCAATGTACTCTTCAATGTCCACTACCCCCGAGCCGATCCATCTTCACGCCCGACATGTCCGTGATGGCGTGGTCAAGGTCGTTCGCGGTGACGAAGTCATCGTCCGTGAGTCCACCTCTGCGGACTTCGTGAAGGACGCCATCCGTGAGTTGACGCTGCGCGGACACGACCATGAGACGCAGGTCGTCATCTACGGCGTGAGCAACAACCCCGCGTTCAACGGCGCGATCAAGCACCACCCGTAAGCGCCCTCCACCACGACCCTCAACACAACTTCAGGGGCCTCCAGTCACCATGCTGGGGGCCTTCTCTCTAACTCAAGGACCCACGCTATGCCAGCGTGCGCCAACTGCAACACCGAGTTTCCCGCCCCTGCCCAGCGTAGAGGCAAAGTCCAAACCTACTGCTCTCGCCCATGCCAGACCAAGGCCGCCAACGCGCGCCGCGCATCAACACGCGCAGGGCGAGTGGAGGGCATAACCTATCCACGCGCTGGGAAGGCTCCAGGGCAGCCGCTTCCGTCCACCCCTCCGAACATACCTCCCACCGTGGATAGGTCAGTCAGTGACTCGCCCAGCGCCCGCATAGCCGAGCTTATGGCCCTCGCCCACAGCCGCACCGGGATCAATGCTTGGGAGATTGCCGAGCTTGCCAAGCTGCGCGGGATCAGCCCATGGGCCCCAATCCGCGTGATCGTTGCGCCATGAGCCGCCGAACCACCTCCGAACGCACGGCAGCCAAGCGCGCCAGACTGGCTGAGGCTTCCGCCCCGCCTGACTTCGCCGTCCGCACGCTCGAAGCCACCGCGTGGAGTGAGGAAGACCGCTATCCCCGATGGCTCCTAGAAACACACAAAGCCGCTGCGCGGCCAAGCGCGGGCTCGAAACTCGCGGTCGGGCGCAACCGCGCCAACCCCACCACCATTTAAATCAACCCCACCCCGCCGCCCGCCGATCAAGCGGAACACATGCGGCAACATGAAAGACCACTACCGTGGCATCAATTCAATTCGGATCAGATAACCTCCCGATGATCGACTCAACGGACGGGCGCTTGCTCAATAACGCGATCAACCCCAATAACGTCCTCCCCGATAGCCAGCGCTCGAACGTGGGCATCCAAGTCCGCACAGGTGGCATCACTCGCTACCAGCAACACGACGGCCCAGCCACCCACCGCCAGAACGCCACTTCGGTCCAGTTGCAGCCTCGCACGGGGAGGGTTGAAATCGCCGGAACGTCCGTCACTCCTGAGGTCCTGGAGACCTTGAAGGAGAGCGCACCGCAGTTGTTCGTTCCCGAGGCTGAGAAGGCCGCGCAGGCTGCTACGGAAGCTGCCGCCGATGCGAAGGAAGAGGCCGACCGACTGGACCTCAACACCCATCCTGACTCGGACGTGGAAGGCGCACACATGCTGTTCACGCATGAAGTCCCTGACAACGATCAAATCGCCCTCCTGGTCCAGATGCACCGTGATGGCGCACCCAGCACGTCAACGCTGCACCGCGTGGCGCAGGCCATGGGGCTTTCCGTTGACCAAGCGGTGGACAAGTTGAACGGCATGTCAATCGGCGTTCAGGCGCAACTCAAGGCGTTCACGAATGCCCGTGGCGTGGATGATGTTAAGTTCGCGGAATGGATGCGCTCGTCACGCCGTGAGGAAAGTCTCAAGGCTCTGACCCAGCATGTCATGCAGCGTGACCTTGTGGGCGCGTGGGGGGAACATATCGCTGACTTCGCCGCGCGCACGGGGCCGAAGCGGTGATCCTATCCGCCAACCCCACCGTCCGCCGCCGCGAGGAAGCTCTCCTCATGCAAGAGAGGCTCCGGCAACTTGAGGCGAAGGTGGACATCCTGGTGGAGATTGGGGCGGCTCAGGCCGCTCCTACCTCACCCACCGCAGAGGACGCCTTCGACCTCGCTGAGACACTCGCCTCCAGGGGCACCGAGGGGTTCCCTCACGGCTCCCAAGTGGAGTGCAAGGCGGTGGATACGACCACGCCGCTCCAGCGCCCCTACGGAGCCACCTACACGACCGTCTGCACCACTGTGACCATCTGGCCCCTATCCCCCATGACCCCAGCCGACGCCCTTCTCTGTGGGGTGCTGGACACGTCGGGGAAGCTCAGTCCGACAGTGTACGAGAGGATGATCAAGGAGATACCGGGGATCATCGAAGGACGCCTTATTGGCCCGCGCGAGGCTCTCCTCGACCGTCAGCGCGCAGCACAGAAGGCTCACCCGCAACTCTGGCACGCCTGAGCGCGTTGCTCGTTACGCTGTGCCACGGCGGCTCACCCATCAAACGAGATACCCAAACACCCTTAGGCCGCGCGGAACATCTCCTTGGCTTGAGGTCAGCACTAGGCTACGCGATCATTAGCTCCAGCGCAGTTGGATAACGCAATGAAGCTCCTCTCTTGGACCGGCCTAAACAGCTTCGTTGCAAGCGTCGCGAACCTCTATCTAGTAGGGTCCGCTGTCGGCACGGCAGCTACCGTGATCTTCGCGTGGATCGCCTCACGTGTGCCTTGGCTGGCCGCACAAGGCTTGGCAGCGGTGCTACTCGCCGCAGCTGTGTGCTCGTTCTTGCTTCTGCTCGCGCTCTCGTCAGTCTACATCGCGTATGCAAGGTACGCGCAGGCGGGATCGAAAGTCGCGTTAGGCCCCCTCCGCCTGTATGTGGGGCAGACTCAGGTCAGTGCTGACAAGCTTGAGGAAGACCTGTGCCTTGAAATAGCGTTTCACTGTTACAACGCCAACGATCTCGCAATTTCGGTGAGCGGCATCACCGGCAGCATTCGCTGTAGTGGCGGGGCAGGTCTGCAAGAGGCAACCTTACCTGTCCCTGTGCTCCTCACCGACAGGACAAATACCACTAACATTCCTCCCTACTCCGAGATTTTCCTTGTTTGCGAGCAGCGGGTTCAGAGAACCGTTGCTCGGAACATCCACGAGGCGTTCGAGTCACGTGTCAGGGTTGCATTTGATATGCGGGCACTCGATATCGTTCTGTCAGCTATTCCAGAACCAAGTCACAGAGCGCGTCTACCCCTGACGGGGGGCTTCACGCTCGAAAAGAAGGAAGGGGTCTTCGTGGGCGGCATCAACTACGCCGCAATGCGCGCTAACGCTTGAACTCACCCTCGCTTGCCCCATCGCTGGGCTTGCGGGGGTCTTTTTTCATCTCCTATGGGGCCCCACTTGGGGCACTCTCTGGGGCACCGAGGGCGCTCCTAATCCCCGCTCTCCCTACTATTTGCTGGGATTGCGAGGACTGGCTGGGGCGGGAGGATTCGAACCTCCGGATGGCGGAATCAAAATCCGCTGCCTTACCACTTGGCTACGCCCCAATGCGTCGCAAGGCTCAAGGGCCTTGGCGGAAAGCGGGCGGACAATAGTTCGGGGTGTCCTGCGCCGCAATGGCCGGACCCGCGATTTTGCGCTCAAGAGACGGCGTCTCGACCGCGTTCGCGGGGCACGAACGTATTGAGGTCGGCGTTTGCGCCGCAGACCAGAACGCCGACCCGCTCGTGGGGCTCGGGCCGATAGGCGCCGCTTGCGACAGCGGCGAAAGCGGCCGCGCCCCCCGGCTCGGCGATAACCGAAAACTCGGCCCAAAGTCGGCGCTGGGCCTCGGCGATGCTCACGTCCTTGACCAGGACGACGCCGCTCACGAAGCTCTTGGCGATATCGAAATCGAGTTCGCCGACCCGCTTTGCGCCGAGCGAATCCGCGGCGAGCGAGTTGACGGTTACGTCAACCGGCTTATCCGCCTCGAGCGCGGCGTAAAGCGCGCGCGAACCTTCCGGCTCGACGCCAACGACCTTGACCCGGCCTTGAAACCAGGCGGCCACGCCAGCGATGAGCCCGCCGCCGCCCACTGCGACGAGGATCGTGTCGAGCTTGTTAAGCCCCAGTCGTTCGAGGTCCTCCTCCCACTCGAGCGCAACCGTACCCTGGCCGGCGATCGTCTCCACCGCGTCATAAGGATGGATCAAGAGCGCGCCGCTCTCCGCGACATACGCGTCACACCGCTCCTGGGCCTCAGCATAAGCCGCGCCGCCGATCATTGCTTCCGCGCCGTAAGCCTTGATCTTCGCGATCTTGGCGGGCGAGGCAATTTCCGGCACGAAGACGCGCGCTCGGACCCCGAGCTTCTGGGCGGCGAAAGCGACGGCGGCACCGTGATTGCCGCCTGAGGCCGTGGCGCAGCCGGCCGCGGATGTCGGTCGAGTGAGAAGGTTGTGGAAGGCGCCGCGCGCCTTGAACGAACCTGTCGCTTGCAGGCATTCAAGCTTGAGCGACAGCGGCGGCGCGCCGGCAGTCGGCGAGGCCGTCTCGAGCAGCGGCGTGCGACGGATGTGGCTGTGGATACGTGCATGCGCCGCGCGGATGTCGGAAGAAGTGACGGCAATCCTCAAATGCGAACCCTCAACGCCGCTTGAGTCTTCTTGGGCAGCGCCGCAAGAATCATCGCGTAGCTCTGTCGGATATATTGCGTCAGATCATGGTCACTGAAAGAGCGCATGTCGACGCGCTGCATCCACAGAAGTCCGCGAGAGGCCAGATACGGCGCCGGCCGCAGGCCAGGCAATTCGCTCAAGATCGCGAAGCTCGTCTTCGAGCATTTGAACGTCACAGCAAATTCGGGCCCATCGAACCAGCCGCCGATCGCGAACACCTTGCCGCCGATCTTCCAGACGCTCGCATCGCCCCATTGGACGACATGCGTAGCGTGAGGCAGGCTTCCGCAGAACGCATCATAGTCTTTGCGCGTCATCGGCGCCCTCTTGTCAGGCCGGGTGACGCCGACATTCCCGCTTCGCGATGGAGCTGTCGCGCGGGTTCAAGTCTTTCCACGCAGACGGCTCGGCCAGCCGACGCGCACCAACGTTTCGTCGGGGCCGTTGAGAGCGAACTCATACATCCCCCAGGGGGTATCGCTCGGCTGTCCTATCGTCTCGCCGGCGAAGGCGCGAGCCGCGCCATCAACGTCCTCACGGTAGAGGTAAAGGCCGAATGGGTTGCGTCCGGCCTGCAGCCACCCTTCGACCGCACGGTTGAGATGGATGAAGCCGCCGAACCCATCCAACAGCATGCGATAGTCGTCGAGGCTGCCCTGGTCACGCTGGAATCCGAGCCGCGCGAAGAACGCCTCCGCCCTATCGAGATCGTTGCAGGGAAGGATGCTTGTGAGCCGTTGCTGCATGGCGCTATCTCGCGATTAGGGCCTTCGATCCCTCGCTCGACAGAGGGGCGACAAGACCCGTTTCCGAAACGCCACGAACCTCGGCGACTAAATCTTGATCACGTCCTTCAGCTCGCGCAGACGGTCGAGTTTCTCTTGCGCGAGTTCTTTCCGGTCGTCCTTCGCGTCCGCGAGGTCTTCCTCCGCGTTCTTGATTTCCTCCCCGAGCTTGTCAGGGCTGAGATCCTCGAACGGGATCGCGGTTTCCGCGAGCAAGATGAGACCCGCTTTACTCGCGTCGGCGAAGCCGCCGCGCACGAACACGCGACTATGCTTGCCCTCCGCGTCGTCGATTCCGACGACGCCGGCGCGCATCGATGTCATCACCGGCGCGTGGTCGCTCAGAACCTGGAAGTCGCCTTCGGCGCCCGGCACGAGCACCGCTTGAGCGGAGCCGTTGAACAGCACCTTATCGGGCGACACAAGTTCGAAATGGAAAGTCGTCGGCATGAGCTTTCCTCGGACGCGGTTCTGATTAGGCCTCGGCCGCGAGTTTCTTGGCCTTCTCGACGGCCTGCTCGATCGTGCCGACCATGTAGAAAGCCGACTCGGGCAGACTGTCGTACTTGCCTTCCACGATGCCCTTGAAGCCCTTGACGGTGTCCTCGATCTTGACCTGCACGCCGGGCGTGCCGGTGAACACCGCGGCCACATCGAACGGCTGCGACAGGAATCGTTCGATCTTGCGCGCCCGCGCGACGATCTGCTTATCCTCTTCCGACAATTCATCCATGCCAAGGATCGCGATGATGTCCTGCAGCGCCTTGTAGCGCTGCAGGACCTGCTGCACCTGACGGGCGACATTGTAATGCTCCTCGCCGACAATCGCGGCGGTCAGCATGCGCGAAGTCGAGTTCGAGCGGGTCGACCGCCGGATAGATGCCTTTTTCCGAAATCGCGCGCGACAGCACCGTCGTTGCGTCGAGATGGGCGAACGATGTCGCCGGAGCCGGATCGGTCAGATCGTCGGCGGGAACATAGATCGCCTGCACTGACGTGATCGAGCCCTTTGTGGTGGTGGTAATGCGCTCCTGCAGCGCGCCCATGTCGGTGGCGAGCGTCGGTTGGTAGCCGACCGCAGAAGGAATGCGGCCGAGCAGCGCCGAGACTTCTGAACCGGCCTGGGTGAAGCGGAAAATATTGTCTATGAACAACAACACGTCCTGGCCCTGGTCGCGGAAATGTTCGGCGACGGTGACGCCAGCCAGTCCGACGCGCATGCGTGCGCCGGGCGGCTCGTTCATCTGGCCAAACACCAGCGCGCATTTCGATTTAACCTTCGAATCCGGATCATGTGGATCGGCGTTGACCTTCGATTCGATGAACTCGTGATAGAGATCGTTGCCCTCGCGGGTGCGTTCCCCGACGCCCGCGAATACCGAGTTGCCGCCGTGCGTCTTGGCGACGTTGTTGATCAACTCCTGGATCAGCACCGTCTTGCCCACGCCAGCGCCGCCGAATAGTCCGATCTTGCCGCCCTTGGCGTAAGGCGCGAGCAGGTCGACAACCTTGATGCCGGTGATGAGAATCTGGGCCTCGGTCGACTGATCGACATAGGACGGAGTTGGTTGATGGATCGCGCGGCGCTCGTCCATCTTGATCGGCCCGGCTTCATCCACGGGTTCGCCGATCACGTTCATGATGCGCCCGAGCGTGCCCTCGCCGACCGGCACCGAGATCGGCCCGTTGGTGTCAGTGACTTCCTGGCCGCGCACCAGACCCTCGGAGATGTCCATGGCGATGCAGCGCACGGTGTTCTCGCCAAGATGTTGCGCAACTTCGAGCACGAGGCGATTGCCGTTGTTGGTGGTCTCAAGAGCATTGAGGATGGGCGGCAGGTAACTGTCGAACTTGACGTCGACGACGGCGCCGATCACCTGGGTGACACGACCGGTGGCGTTGGAGACATTGGCCATATGAACGTCCTCGTTCCTAGTTCTACGGGAGGCGGCCTGGTCAGACCGCCTCGGCGCCGGAGATGATCTCGATCAATTCCTTGGTGATCATCGCCTGGCGGGTGCGGTTGTAGCGAAGCGTGTATTTCTGCACCATCTCGCCGGCGTTACGGGTCGCGTTGTCCATGGCGCTCATCTGCGCGCCAAAGAACGACGCCGCATTTTCAAGCAATCCGCGATAAACGCGCACGGTGACCGCGCGCGGAAGCAACTCGGCGAGGATTTCTCCCTCGTCAGGCTCGTAGTCGTAAACCGGCGCAGTCTCGTCTTTCGAGCCAAGCTCCGGCGGGATAAGCTGCTGGGCGGTGGGAATCTGAGCGATCACCGATTTGAAGCGCGAGAAAAATAACGTGCAGACGTCGAACTCGCCATTCTCGAACAGGGCGATCACCTTGTCGGCGATGGGCTTGGCTGTCGCGTAGTTGATCGTACGCACCGCACGCAGGTCGATCAGCTCCAGGATCTGCCTCTCATGGGTGCGGCGAAGCTGATCGTAGCCTTTCTTGCCGACGCAGAGAATCTTGACCGTCTTGCCTTGCCCGGCGAGCGCGTTGGCCCGCTCGCGCGCGAGGCGCACGATGGCGGTGTTGAACGCGCCGCACAGCCCCCGCTCGCCGGTGCAGACGAGCAGCAGGTGCGTCTGGTCCGAACCGCTGCCGACCAGCAGGCGCGGGCCCTGACCATCGGTCGCCGCCCCGGCCAGATTCGTCAGCACCGTTTCGACCTGCTCAGCGTAGGGACGCGCCGCTTCGACCGCGGCTTGCGCGCGACGCAGCTTCGACACCGCAACCATCTGCATGGCCTTGGTGATTTTCTGCGTCGACTTGACCGACGCGATCCGGTTCCTGAGTTCCTTTAGCGATGGCATCGCTCAGCGCCTCCGCGCGCGCTTCAACACCGGCGAGCGGCTGGGTAAAGGTCGGCCCATTTTAGGCAAAGGTCCCGGCGTAAGATTCGACCGCGCTCTTCAGCTTCGCTTCAACGTCATTCGTCAGATCATTGGAGGAGCGGATCGAATCCAGGATATCCGGATTCTTCCCGCGCAGAAAACTGAGAAGTCCGTCTTCAAACGGCCGAACCTTGTCGAGCGGCAATTTGTCGAGGAAGCCGTTGACGCCGGCATAGATCACGCAGACCTGCTCTTCCATCTTGAGCGGCGAGAACTGCGGCTGCTTGAGAAGTTCTGTCAGCCGCGCGCCGCGATTGAGCAGGCGCTGCGTGACCGCGTCGAGATCGGAGCCGAACTGGGCAAAGGCCGCCATTTCGCGATATTGCGCGAGTTCGCCTTTGATCTTGCCGGCGACTTTCTTGGTCGCCTTGGTCTGCGCCGCGGAACCGACGCGCGAAACCGAAAGCCCCACGTTCACCGCGGGCCGGACGCCCTGGTAGAACAGGTCCGTTTCGAGGAAGATCTGACCATCCGTGATCGAGATGACGTTGGTCGGAATGTAGGCCGACACGTCATTGGCCTGCGTCTCGATGATGGGCAGCGCGGTGAGCGAGCCCAATCCATTGTCCTTGTTGAGTTTGGCGGCGCGCTCGAGGAGACGGGAGTGAAGATAGAACACGTCGCCCGGATAGGCTTCGCGGCCTGGCGGGCGACGCAGCAGAAGCGACATCTGGCGATAGGCGACCGCCTGCTTGGAGAGGTCATCGTAAACAATGACCGCATGCATGCCGTTATCACGGAAGAACTCGCCCATCGCGCAGCCGGAAAACGGCGCAAGAAATTGCATCGGGGCCGGATCCGAAGCGGTGGCGGCGACGATAATCGTGTATTCGAGCGCGCCGTGCTCTTCCAGAACCTTGGCGAACTGCGCGACCGTCGAACGCTTCTGTCCGATCGCCACGTAAACGCAGTAGAGCTTCTTCGACTCGTCGTCGCCCTGGTTCAGCGGCTTCTGATTGAGAATGGTGTCGAGGGCGATTGCGGTCTTGCCCGTCTGGCGGTCGCCAATGATCAGCTCGCGTTGGCCGCGGCCGATCGGGATCATCGCGTCGATCGCCTTCAGGCCCGTCGCCATCGGCTCGCTCACCGACTTGCGCGGAATGATGCCGGGCGCCTTGACGTCGACGCGGGCGCGTTTTGACGAGTTGATCGGGCCTTTGCCGTCGATTGGATTGCCCAACGCGTCGACGACGCGGCCAAGCAGCTCCTTGCCAATCGGCACGTCGACGATGGCGCCGGTGCGCTTGACCGTCTGGCCTTCCTTGATCTCGCGGTCGCCGCCGAAAATGACAATGCCGACGTTGTCGCTCTCGAGGTTGAGCGCCATGCCGCGCGTGCCGTTTTCGAATTCGACCATCTCGCCGGCCTGAACCTTGTCCAGACCGTAAGCGCGCGCGATGCCGTCGCCGACGCTCAGTACCTGCCCGACTTCGGTCACGTGGGCCTCAGCGCCGAAATTGGCGATCTGAGTTTTGAGGATCGAGGAAATTTCAGCGGCGCGGATATCCATCAGCCGACCTCTTTCATGGCAAGGCGAATTGCGTTGAGTTTGGTTTTGAGCGAGCCGTCGACCATGCGCGAGCCGAGTTTAACGATCAAGCCGCCGATGATCGAGGGATCAACCTTCATGTCGAGATCGACCTCCCGGCCGCCGGAGGAAGCCCGCAGCGAGTCTTTAAGCGAGGCGACGTTGGCATCGGTCAAAGGGGCGGCGCTCGTAACCTCTGCCCGCGTCACACCTCGGGACTTGTCGTACAGCTTGCGATAGTCCGCGATCATTTCGCGAACGAAATACAGCCGGCGCTTCGCCGCCACGAGTCTCAGGAAATTCGCGGCCACGCCGGCAATTCCAGCCTGCGCGAGGATGGCGTCGAGGGCCTTGAGCTGATCGGCGGCCGAAAACACCGGGCTCCGCACCAGCCTTTCCAGGTCAGGGCTTTCGGCGATGAGGGCGTCGAATCTCGTCAACGCGTCTGCGACGGCCTCGCCCTCGCGTTGGTCCTGGGCGAGCGAAAACAGGGCGGACGCGTAACGTCCGGCCACGCCGGAAACAACCGTGTCTTCCTCTGCCACGCCGCCACCTCAGATGACGATTAAGCTCCGCCGCGTCGCCTCCCCGAAGGCTTACGCGAACCCCGGAAATTCTTGACGATTCCGCGCTCGAAACCAAGCGCTCGGCCAAAGCCTGCCCGAAAGGCTGGGTTGCCTAACATAGGCGTTTTGCAGGCGCAACCCGCCGGAGAGCGCGTGCCGTATCGTCTCAAACGCGTGGTCAAAAGACGTCGCGGGGCAGCCTGTTTCGCCGCGAGCATCGGCCCGCGGAACGCGCTTCAAATCCCTTCTGTTTCACGCAAGCACTTCGCCAATACGGCGCCGGCTGTCGAGCGCAGCGACGCGGCAAGCGCCTCGAGCGCCGCTTCCCGCGCCGAGTGGCGTCTGAAGACCAGCCTGACCAGTCGCGACGCGCCCTCGCCAACGATCTTCAAGCCGGCGATCCCGGCGTCCGAGCGCCGCCAATCGGCATAGGCAAGAAGGGGCGCGAGCATCGCCCCCTGCCCGGCGGAGGCTAGATGACGCAATGTCTCGAGGCTCGTCCCCCGGACGTCCGGGCCGAGCGCCGTCCTCTCCGCCGCCTTACAGAGCGCCAACGCCTGATCGCGCAGACAATGACCCTCAGCCAGCAGCAGAAGGGTGCTCGGATCGATCTCTTCGACGCCGATTGAGGCGCGCCCGCGCTTTTTCGTATGACCGGAAAAGACGAGGAAGAAAGGCTCTTCGTAAAGCTCGATTGACATGAGCTTGGCGTCTCGCGGGTCGGTCGCGATGATCACGGCGTCGAGGCCCCCGTCACGCAAGCGCGCAAGAAGCCGGTCTGTCAGATCCTCCACCAGATAGAGAGGCGTCGCCGGCAGCGCCTCGGCAAGCCCCGGGAGCGCGATCGGCAGCAGATAGGGCGCGACGGTTGTGATCACGCCGAGGCGCAGTTCGCCGGCGAAGGGATCGCGCGCCGCGTCAGCGGCGGCGCTGACGCCCGCCGCGGCGGCCAGCGTCGCGCGCGCCTGCGCCACGACGATCGCCGCCCGATCGCTGACGCGCGCGCCGCGGCCTTCCCGGTCGAACAGGCGAAGGCCGAGCTCGGCCTCGAGCTTGAGGATTTGCCCGCTCAACGTCGGCTGACTTACGTTGCACGCCGTTGCCGCGCGGCCGAAATGGCCGTGGTCGGCGACCGCGACCACATATTCGAGGTCCCGCAGGTTCATAGTTTCAAAGATTGGCCGCGCCAATCGCTTGTCAAGAGACAATCGATTGGACCTATCGTTCTCACTAGCTTATCGAGACCCAACGAAATGGCAGTGACGCGGAAGCGCCACACGCGGCGGCTATCGTCGTTCTCCACAATCCGGGTTTTCGACAGCAAGACGCTGAACAACATTGGAGGAAAGCATGACAGATGAAGGCAAGTGCCCGGTCGCCGGCGGCGAAAAGGAAAAATCGGGTGGTTCTCGCGCGCACGGGAACCGTCACTGGTGGCCGGACCAACTGAACATCCAGGTCCTCCATGGCAACTCGTCCCTGTCCAGCCCCATGGCCGAGGATTTCGACTACGCGAAGGAATTCACCAGCCTCAACCTCCATGCGGTGGTCAAGGACCTTCATGCTGTGATGACCGACTCGCAGGCGTGGTGGCCGGCAGATTTCGGCCATTATGGCGGCTTGTTCATCCGGATGGCGTGGCACAGCGCTGGAACCTACCGCATTGCTGACGGGCGCGGCGGCGCCGGTGGCGGACAGCAGCGCTTCGCGCCGCTCAACAGCTGGCCGGACAACGCGAACCTCGACAAGGCTCGTCGCCTACTCTGGCCGATCAAGCAGAAATACGGACAGAAGATTTCCTGGGCGGACCTCATGATTCTCGCGGGCAACGTTGCCCTTGAGTCGATGGGCTTCAAGACCTTCGGCTTTGCTGGCGGACGCGAGGACGTGTGGGAGCCCGAAGAGCTTTACTGGGGCCCAGAGGGAACCTGGCTCGGCGACGAGCGCTACAGCGGCGAGCGCGAGCTTGAGCATCCGCTCGCGGCCGTGCAGATGGGCCTCATTTACGTCAATCCCGAAGGACCGAACGGCAAGCCGGACCCGGTCGCCTCCGCGAAGGACATTCGCGAAACCTTCATGCGGATGGCGATGAACGACGAGGAAACCGTTGCGCTGATCGCTGGCGGCCATACCTTTGGAAAGACACATGGCGCGGGTGATCCCTCCTTCGTCGGCACTGCGCCGGAAGGCAGCGCGATCGAAGATCAGGGGCTCGGCTGGAAGAGCCAGCACGAGACGGGCCACGGCGCCCACGCGATTACCGGCGGTCCGGAGGTCATCTGGTCGCAGACGCCGCTCAAGTGGAGCAACCATTTCTTCGACAATCTCTTCAAGTTTGAATGGGAACTGACGAAGAGCCCGGCTGGGGCCTATCAATGGGTGGCCAAGGGCGCGGAAGCGACGGTTCCTGATCCCTTCGATCCGTCGAAGAAGCGGCTGCCCACCATGCTGACGACTGATCTGGCGCTCCGGATGGATCCGGCTTACGAAACGATCTCGCGGCGCTTCTACGAGCATCCGGATCAGTTCGCGGACGCGTTTGCGCGTGCCTGGTTCAAGCTCACGCATCGCGACATGGGTCCGAGGATCCGTTATCTTGGCCCCCTCGTTCCGAAAGAGACGCTGATCTGGCAGGACCCGATCCCCGCGGCGGATCATCCTGTGATCGACGATGCGGACGTCGCGGCGCTCAAGACGAAGATCCTCGGCGCGGGCCTGTCGGTTCCTCAACTCGTTTCGGCGGCCTGGGCGTCGGCCTCGACGTTCCGCGGCTCCGACAAGCGCGGCGGAGGAAACGGCGCGCGCATTCGCCTCAATCCGCAGAAGGACTGGGAGGCCAACAACCCGGCCGAGCTTAAAGCTACGCTTCAGAAGCTCGAGGCGATCCAGAAGGACTTCAACGCCTCGGCCAAGGGCGGCAAGAAGGTCTCGCTGGCTGACCTGATCGTGCTTTGCGGCGGAGCGGCGATTGAGAAAGCCGCGAAGGACGGCGGCCACGACGTGAAGGTTCCCTTCGCGCCCGGACGCATGGACGCCTCCCAGAATGAAACCGACGTCGAGTCGGTCGGCGTCCTCGAGCCGCGGTCTGACGGCTTCCGCAACTATCGGAGCGCCAAGGAGTTCATGGCGCCCGAAGAGGCGTTGGTCGACAAGGCGCAGTTGCTGAGATTGACCGCGCCTGAGATGACCGTTCTCGTGGGTGGGTTGCGGGCGCTTGGGGCCACCGCTCAGGGGTCCAAGAATGGCGTCCTCACCAAGAAGCCGGGCACGCTGACCAACGACTTCTTCGTGAACCTCCTCGACATGAGCACGGAATGGGAGCCCGCCCCGGGCGCGGAAGGCGTGTATGAGGGCCGCGACCGGAAGACGGGTGAAGTCAAGTGGACCGGCACGCGCGTCGATCTCATCTTCGGCTCGAATTCGATCCTGCGCGCGCTTGCGGAGGTCTATGGATCCTCGGACGGGAAAGAGAAGTTCGTGAAGGACTTCGCCAAGGCCTGGGCGAAGGTCATGAACCTCGACCGCTTCGACCTCGTCGACCGGACCGAGCCCGCGCTCAAGATCGCGGCGGAGTAGCGGGTCGTCGCCGGCTCCTCTCCGGCAGGCCCAGGAGAAATCAGGGCCGCGCGGGAACTCCCGCGCGGCCCTTTCGCGAGAAGCCGGATCGCCCGTCGGGAATTATCACATAAAATATCAGTTATACATTCATTCCGCCTAGTCAGGCCCGAGCCAAAGCGGCAATTTTGCAGGCGGAACTAAACGGGGTCCCAAGCCACTGAAAACATTAGGGGGCGCCGGTAAAATTGCTGCTACGCCAGGCGGGCGGCTGGGTCCGCTTCCCCACCAGTTCCCTTGCCCGCCGCGTCCTGCTATCCCGCGCCCCATGACCGCCCACGCAATCGCGAACATCCGAAACTTCGCCATCATCGCCCATATCGACCATGGCAAGTCGACGCTCGCCGACCGGCTGATCCAGCAGACCGGCACGATGGCCGAGCGTGACATGGTCGAGCAGGTGCTCGATTCCATGGACATCGAGCGCGAGCGCGGCATCACCATCAAGGCGCAGACGGTGCGGCTCGAATACAAGGCTCAGGACGGGAAACCTTACATCCTCAACCTCATGGACACGCCCGGCCACGTTGATTTCGCCTACGAGGTGTCGAGGTCGCTGGCCGCATGCGAGGGCTCGCTCCTGGTGGTCGACGCGAGCCAGGGGGTCGAGGCGCAGACGCTGGCGAACGTCTATCACGCCCTCGACGCGGGCCACGAGATCGTGCCCGTCCTCAACAAGATCGACCTGCCCGCAGCCGAGCCGGATCGGATCAAGGAGCAGATCGAGGACGTGATCGGCCTCGACGCTTCGGACGCTGTGCCGATCTCGGCCAAGACGGGCCTCAACATCGATCTTGTGCTCGAGGCGATCGTCAAGCGCCTGCCCCCGCCCAAGGGGGACGAGACCGCTCCGCTCAAGGCCCTGCTCGTCGACTCCTGGTACGACGCTTATCTCGGCGTCGTCGTCCTCATTCGCGTGATCGACGGGACACTCAAGAAGGGCTCGCGCATCCGCATGATGGCCGCGGACGCTCTTTACGAAGTCGATCGCATCGGCGTTTTCCGGCCGAAGATGTTGGAGATCGCCGCGCTTGGTCCGGGCGAGATCGGCTACATCACGGCCCAGATCAAGCAGGTCGCGGACACGCGTATCGGCGACACGATCACCGACGAGCGGCGCCCCACGCATGACGCGCTGCCCGGATTCAAGCCAGCGCAGCCGGTCGTCTTCTGCGGCCTCTTCCCAATGGATGCGGCCGACTTCGAGGATCTGCGCGCGGCGATGGGCCGGCTCAGGCTCAACGACGCAAGCTTCTCCTATGAGATGGAGACGTCCGCGGCGCTCGGCTTCGGCTTTCGATGCGGTTTCCTCGGCCTCCTGCATCTCGAAATCATCCAGGAGAGGCTGGAGCGCGAGTTCAATCTCGATCTCATCGCGACGGCGCCATCGGTCATCTACAAGATCGCGCTGACCGACAAGTCGGAGATCGAGCTGCACAATCCGGCCGACATGCCCGACGTGGTCAAGATCGCCGAGATCAAGGAGCCGTGGATCAAGGCGACGATCCTCACCCCCGACGATTACCTCGGCGCGATTCTGAAACTCTGCCAGGACCGGCGCGGCGTTCAGATCGACCTCAACTATGTCGGCAAGCGGGCGATGGTGGTTTACGAACTGCCGCTCAACGAGGTGGTGTTCGACTTCTATGATCGCTTGAAGTCGATCTCCAAGGGCTACGCGTCGTTCGACTATCAGATCACCGACTATCGCGCCGGCGATCTGGTCAAGATGTCGATTCTCGTCAATGCCGAGCCGGTCGACGCGCTATCCATGCTCGTCCACCGCGATCGAGCCGATCCGCGCGGGCGGGCGATGGTCGAGAAGCTCAAGGACCTCATCCCGCCGCACATGTTCCAGATTCCCATCCAGGCGGCGATCGGCGGCAAGATCATCGCTCGCGAGACGATCCGGGCTTTGCGCAAGGATGTCACCGCCAAATGCTACGGCGGCGACGCCACCCGCAAGCGCAAGCTGCTCGAGAAGCAGAAGGCCGGCAAGAAGAAGATGCGCCAGTTCGGCAAGGTCGACATCCCGCAGGAAGCGTTTATCGCCGCCTTGAAGATGGATTCGTAAGCGCCAAATCGTCATGCGAGTTTCGCCTCAGGCGCTTATCGCTGGCGCCAGGGGCGCTAGATCGGGAGGAACGTCATGATCAATCACAGCATTTTTGCCGCGCTCGCCGCCGTTGCGTTGATGGGCTCGGTTGCGCAGGCGCAGACCTTGCCGACGCATCGCATACCGGCGGCGCTCGCGGTCGAGGCGGCGAGCGAGACGGTCGCGGCCTGCGCGAAGCAGGGCTATCACGAGACGGCGCAGGTGGTGGACGCCGATGGCGTGGTCATCGCCACCCTCCGTGGCGACGGCGTCGGCGCGCACTCGCTCGATAGCGCCTTCGCCAAGGCCTATACCGCCGCATCGTTCAAGAGCGATACGCTCGCGCTTGCCGAACGGGCCAAGGGCGAGGATTCGATTCTGCCCCTCGCCAAGCTGCCGCATGTCATGTTCTTCGGCGGCGGGGTGCCGATCAAGCTCGGCGACGAGCTCATCGGCGCCATCGGCGCCGCCGGCGCTCCTGGCGGCAAGCTGGACGACGCCTGCGCCCGCGCGGGGCTCGACAAGATCAAGGATCGCCTGCAGTAGGGCCGCGCGGAGTACCATGCAGGCCCTCGCCGAAGTTCAGGCGCTCGTTTTCGATGTCTTTGGCACTGTCGTCGACTGGCGCAGCGGCGTGGCGCGGGAATCGGCTGATTTCCTTGCTCGCTATTCCCCGGGCGCCGATCCGGCCGCCTTTGCCGATGCCTGGCGGCGGCTTTATTCGCCGGCGATGGAGGAGGTCCGTTCCGGGCGCCGTCCCTTCGTCCGGCTCGATGTTCTGCATCGGGAAAACCTTGAAGCCCTGCTGCCGGAATTTAGGATCGATCCCGCGTCCGTTCCGCCTTCCGAACTCGATGCGCTGAATCTTGCCTGGCGCCGGCTTGACCCCTGGCCAGATTCGGTTCCCGGCCTTACGCGGCTGAAACGCCACTTCATCATCGCGCCGCTGTCGAACGGCAATATCCGACTGATACTGGACATGGCGAAGCGCGCCGGTTTGCCGTGGGACGCTATTCTCGGCGCTGAGCTCGCTCAGGCTTACAAGCCGAGCCGGGAAGCCTATTTGCGCACCGCCGAGACTCTCATGCTTCCGCCCGAGCAAGTCTGCCTGGTCGCTGCGCACAATAGCGACTTGGCGGCTGCGCGCGGGTGCGGGCTGCGGACGGCGTTCATCCCTCGCCCGACGGAGCACGGAGGGGGGCAAACTATTGATCTTAGGCCGGAAGAGGATTGGGATGCGGTCGCGAGCGATATGGAGGATCTAGCCGACCAGCTCGGCCTCTAACCGTCGTGACGCCGAGCTTTTGTCGCGCCCTGGCGATACGCGCCCTGATCGCCCAAGAGGGGCCCACCGCGAAGTCAGTGATCGGCTTGGAGCGGGTAGAGGGAATCGAACCCTCGTATTCAGCTTGGAAGGCTGCTGCTCTACCATTGAGCTACACCCGCGCCGGGAGCCGCTGCACGGGTTAGCGAACACGGGCGCAGCCGAAGCGCGCCGTTTCTCGCAATCTGGGACGGCGAAGTCAATTCCTGCGAGGATCGTCTTCGTGGACGGGTCACGCCGAACCACCGGTCAACGTTGCGCCGGCGGCGCGGGCAACGCTCCTTGTTAAGACGTCGTTGGGCGACGCCGTTGTCATCCTTCTAACAACTGTCGCAAAAAGTCGTTGTAGAACAAATTGCTCGGATCCGACGCTTTGCGGAAGGCATTGAAAGCCGTCAGCCGCTCGCCTCGACGCTTGCGCAGCATCGAGAGGAAGTTCTGGTTGAACGGAGCAGAATGCGTGCCGGCGGGCTGACTCGGATCGTAGAATCCGTACATCTTTCCATTGTGCGGCAGTCCGCCCATCGCAACCCAGTCGCGCTCAACGTCAGCGAAGAACTGCAGCAGCTTGACGGGGTATTCAGCCGCCGGGATCGGCTCGATCCAGCCGATCAGATCGAGATTGATGAAGTAGGTCTGCTTCGTGGAGTAGCTGCCTGACATGGCCGTGCTGCCAGATTTGACGAAACGGAACTCCAGCGGCGCTGCGATGTGGAAGGCGTCATCTTTGATGGTTCGGTCGCCCACCACTGCTAACCCATCCCACACCTTGGTAAGCCCCTTTTCGTCGAGGTCTGGGAGCTCGATAAAGTAGGACATGAAGATCACCTGCGCAGACTCTGCGAGCCACAGGTCGGAGTAGGCCTGGTTCGCCGTGTTGGCGCTCGACTCAATCACGTCCATCGCGATCTTGGCGAACGCCGAGGGCGGAATGGGAAGGGGAAGGTAAGCGCTGGCATAGTATTGCGATGCCCGGACCAACGGGAGCGCGTGGTCCTTAATTCCGCTGACGTACGGCGCGCCGTATTCATCCGAACTCGCCAGAGAGCAAGCGGTCCGCGGCGTGACGCTTCCGTTGGGAATCTTCTTATCCGGATTGCCAACGACATCCCAGGACAGGACGAGGAAGTTATCGAGCGAGACAGGAAAGGGCAGGTTGGGAGCCGCCGCGTAGGGTGTATAGAACACCTCCATGCGCTCGTGCTTCGACGGGCCCGTAAGCAGCTCTTGGAACGTGCTGATGAATGCGGCCTTGTCTTTGCACAGGTAATTTTTGACCTCGCCTTTGAGTGTTGTCGCGTACGGACGAGGCAGCACATCGAGGACAATCTTGGTCACGATCCCGAGACCGCCCAGCGAAACCCGCGCGAACTGCAAGGGCGACCATCCGCTCACCAGCGGAGAGCTCGCATCGATGGTCTTCTCTTCCCCCTCGCCATTCATGATGGTGAACGACGAGGCGGTGTCGGCGAAGATCGGTCCATCGACAGTACCACCGTGCACGTCGACGGCGGTCATCCCACCGATGCTGAAGAAGCCACCGGCGGTGACCGTCTTCAGCATCCGGTTGTTCTTGGAAAGGAAGGCGTCGAGGGCGTCCTCTCGAACGCCGGGGTTCACTGTCACCTGATTCGGGCCGGGGCCCATGACCATTCCCTGGTCGCCGATGTCAACATAGCAAGACATGTCCACGATGTAAGCGGTCGTTGTCTTCGGCGGATCGCTCCGATTGTCGTCGGCAACAAGCGGTGGCTGGGAATGACGCTGCCCAGACACGCGGATGGTGGCGGCGCCCTTCGCTCGCGCTTCCGCCAACATCCCCTTTAGCTCGGCGCGGTTTGTGGGGGTGTAGTAGTACGTGCCATTATCAAGCGCCGGCACATGCTTGAGGTTGCCGCTCCAGTTCTCCCACGTTGGAGCCTCCAGCTCACACCTGAGAATGCCAGCATCGTCCTTCTTCGCCCACCACGCCCAGTCGATGCCGCCCTTCTTGTATGGACCGGCCAGGTAGCGGTCGGAATAGTCGCCGGGCGAGATCGTGCCATCCTTGTTGTAGACGACGTTGGTGTAGTACCCGGAGCTCCTCCCTGCCTGCTGCAGCGACCAACAAGCATACCAGGAGTCGCTCACTCCCAGGCAGCGGTCGTACGGTTCGGTCTTTCGTGCGAGGTACTGCCGTCCGCCCTTCTCCATCCAGTAGCACTCTGACGGAGGGTAATCCTTTCCTATCCCGAGAGCAGTCGACTGGCTGTCTCGACTGCTCAAATAGCCGACGAACGTCCCGGTGCCCTTGTTGAAGCATTTCACGCGTCGGTACTTTGACCCGCCGAGGATTTTAGCCGTGGCGGTTACCGATGGCGACTCTTGCGCCGACGCGTCGCCATCCACTTGAATGGTATTTGGATCAACGTCACCTGGGCCGGCATCCGGATCTCTATTCATTAGATTTTTCTTCACTTTCATGGGTCGACAGTAAAGCGACCGTCACGCCTTTATGTTGATTTAATATACATTCGCCAGATGACAGTCTTATTGCGGTTGAGGCTGCGCCGGTAGCAAGGCTTTCGCAAGACTTAAATTTATTTGTCACCCCAGCCCTGGCTCGTAGATGCGTTCCGGGTCCGGAAGCCGTATGCTGGGCACTTGCTCAACCCTGCTCTTCGGCGAGAGGTGGAGCGCCCTTGCTCTTAGAGGGAAGAAAATGCGATTATGACAGTCAAACGGCGCAGGCGCGCCAGCCCTTCGCCACCCTACCGGCGTCTTTTTACCCTATAGGCGACCCATGCCTCCCTATCGCTCCCGCACTTCGACCCACGGCCGCAATATGGCCGGCGCCCGCGGCCTTTGGCGCGCAACCGGCATGAAGGACGGCGATTTCGGCAAGCCGATCATCGCCATCGCCAATTCCTTCACCCAGTTCGTGCCCGGCCACGTGCATCTCAAGGACCTTGGCCAATTGGTGGCGCGGGAGGTCGAGGCCGCGGGCGGGGTCGCCAAGGAATTCGACACCATCGCCGTGGACGACGGCATCGCGATGGGCCACGATGGCATGCTCTATTCGCTGCCTTCGCGCGAACTCATCGCCGACAGCGTCGAATATATGGCCAACGCCCATTGCGCCGATGCGCTGGTGTGCATCTCGAACTGCGACAAGATCACGCCCGGCATGCTGATGGCGGCGATGCGTCTCAACATCCCGGCGGTGTTCGTCTCCGGCGGACCGATGGAAGCCGGGAAGGTGAAGCTCTCGACTGGGACACGCAGCATCGACCTCATCGACGCGATGGTCGCCGCGGCCGATTCCAAAGTCTCCGACGCCGATGTCGCAGTGATCGAGCGCTCCGCCTGTCCGACTTGCGGCTCGTGTTCGGGCATGTTCACCGCCAATTCGATGAATTGCCTCACCGAGGCGCTGGGCCTGTCCCTGCCCGGCAACGGCACGGTGGTGGCCACGCACGCCGACCGGCGCCGCCTGTTCGTCGAGGCCGGCCACCTCGTCGTCGATCTCGCCCGGCGCTGGTACGAGGAGGGCGACGAAGGCGCGCTGCCGCGGGGGATCGCGACGTTCAAGGCGTTCGAAAACGCCATGTCGCTCGACATCGCCATGGGCGGTTCGACCAACACCGTCCTGCACCTGCTTGCCGCCGCGCACGAGGGCGAGATCGACTTCACCATGGCCGATATCGACAGGCTGTCGCGCCGCGTGCCGTGTCTGTGCAAGGTCGCTCCATCCGTGGCGGATGTGCATGTCGAGGACGTCCATCGCGCCGGGGGGGTGATGGGCATTCTGGGCGAGCTCGACCGCGCGAATCTCCTCAATCGCGACGTCCGCATGGTGCATGCCGAGTTGCTCGAGCATGCGCTGTCGCGCAACGACATCATGCGCGCGGCCGGAAATGCGACGCGCGAGTTCTTTATGGCCGGGCCCGGCGGCGTGCCGACCCAGGTCGCGTTCAGCCAGTCGGCGCGTTATCCCTCGCTCGACGATGATCGCGCCAAGGGCGTCATCCGCGATTCCGAGCACGCGTTCTCCAAGGACGGCGGGCTTGCGGTGCTTTACGGCAACATCGCGGTCGATGGCTCGATCGTGAAGACCGCAGGGGTCGATGCCGGCAATCTCAAGTTCCACGGTCCGGCGCGCATCTTCGAAAGCCAGGACGATGCGGTGCAAGGCATCTTGGGCGGCAAAGTGGCGGCAGGCGACGTCGTCGTCATCCGCTACGAGGGGCCGCGCGGGGGCCCGGGCATGCAGGAAATGCTCTATCCGACGAGCTATCTGAAATCGCGGGGGCTGGGCAAGGCGTGCGCTTTGGTCACCGACGGGCGCTTCTCCGGGGGCACCTCGGGACTCTCGATCGGCCACGTGTCGCCGGAGGCTGCAGAGGGCGGCGCGATCGGCCTGATTGAAGAAGGCGACATGATCGCGATCGACATTCCCGGCCGCTCCATGAACGTCCTCGTCGACGACGCGGAATTCGCCAAGCGTCGGGCGGAGATGGATGCGAAAGGCGCGAGCGCCTGGAAGCCGGCCAAAATGCGCAAGCGGGCGGTGTCGACGGCCTTGCGCGCCTACGCCGCCTTCGCGACCAGCGCGGCGCGCGGCGCGGTTCGGGAAGTGCCGTAAAGCGTCTTCATGTTCAAGGCGCTAAGCGCACGTTCGATCGCTTCGCGCCTTTTTCTCTCCGCGGCGTTCTGGAGCATTCTGATCCTCGCGGTCGCGGGGCTGGGCTTGAGCGCGCTCAACAAGCAGTGGAGCGAGGCCAATTTCGACGACCAGCTCGGCGTCTATCTCAAAGCGCTGGTCGCCAATGCGCTCCCGAATGACGAGGCGAAGACCGCGGCGCCAGCGGCGATCGCGCCGCAATTCGAGCTCGCGTTCTCGGGCTGGTACTGGCAGATCACCCGCACCGATGTGAACCCGCCGGAAATCCGCGCCTCGAAGTCGCTGTTCGCGACGCAATTGCCACAACTGGTCGCGGTCGGGAACGATCACGGCGCCGTCCTTAGCGGCTATGCGGACGGCCCAGGCGGGCATCAGGTGCGAATGATCCAGCGCCAGATCGACGCCGGCGATGACGGGCGCTTTCTGGTGCAGGTCGCCGCTCCCGCCGACGCGATCCAGGGCCAGGAGCGCAGCTTCGAATGGGGGCTCGCGGCGACATTCCTGACGCTGGCGCTGGCGCTGATCGGCTCGACCGCACTGGCGGTTCGTTTTGGCCTGCGCCCGCTGAGAGTCCTGCGGGAAGGTGTGGCCGCAATTCGCCGCGGCGAGGCCGAGCATATCGCGGGCGAGTTTCCGCAGGACGTCGCGCCACTGGCGACGGAAGTCAATCAATTGATCGATGCCAACCGCGAGATTGTCGAGCGCGCCCGCACCCAGGTCGGCAATCTTGCCCATGCGCTCAAGACCCCGCTTAGCGTTTTGATGAACGAAGCGGATTCGATGAGCCCCGCCTTGCCGGAAAAGGTGCGCGAGCAGACCGAGATCATGCGCCGGCAGGTGACATTCTATCTCGACCGCGCGCGCGCCGCCGCTCGCGCCAGGACCTTTGGCGTTGCGACGGAAGTGAAACCGGTTGTCGAGGGGCTCGTCCGCACTTACGAGAAGCTGCATGGCGACCAGGTCCTGACCTTCGATGTCGCGCTGCAGCCGGGTCTGAAATTCCGCGGCGAGGCGCAGGATCTGACCGACCTCATTGGCAACCTGCTCGACAATGCGGGAAAGTGGGCGGGCGAACGGGTCTCCATTCGCGCCACCCGCGCCACCGAACGAGATTCTGATCCGTTTCTGGTCGCGGAAATTGACGACGATGGGCCGGGCCTCGACAAGAACGCGCGCGCCGCGGCGGTAGAGCGGGGAAAGCGGCTTGACGAGTCGCGGCCCGGCTCGGGCCTTGGCCTGTCGATCGTCGTCGAACTCGCCTCGATCTACGGCGGCTCGCTCAAGCTCGACGAAAGCCCGCTCGGGGGCTTGCGCGCGATTTTGCGGCTGCCATGCGTGTGAGCCGCCTGCCTTCGATGCCGCCTTTGGCGGACCTCAAATGACCGAGCCCGGGAGAATGAAATCGATGCGGCTGACCCCCCTCATGATTGCGATTGGATCGATTGCCCTTGCTGGCTGTCAAAGCATGGAATCCAACGACGCGCCGCCGGTCACCGGCTCGACGACGCCAGCCGGCGCCGCAACGTCAACGGTTGCGCCCGCGCCCGCCGGGATCCCCGCCCCGGCGATTCCGACCGGCGCTGCGCTCGGCGGCGTCCTTGGCGGCTCGGTCGGCTCTTCGCTGACGGACGACGACCGCCAAGCGGCTTGGCAGGCGCAGGTGGGGGCGCTTGATTCGGGTCAAAAGCGCTCTTGGCGCGGGGCCAAAGGCGTATTCGGCTTTGTCGAGCCGGGGGCCGCGGCGGGCGACGGCTGCCGCGCCTATTCGCAAACCATCTATGTCGCCGGCCGGCCAAACCACGGTCGAGGCGTGGGCTGCCGACAGCCTGACGGAAACTGGAAAATGACGAGCTGAAGGCTCACCGAGAGTATCGGGCGATCCTCGTGCCATTCCCGGCGGCGTTTGCGCCGAACGAGGGGTGGGCTCATCGCTCAGGGCCCTACTCGTCTCCCTCAAGAATCGGCCCTCCCGCGCGCAAAGATGAGGGATAGCTGCTTTCCTTAAATTGACGATTGACTGAAAAGTGGGGCGATGCAATCGTTCTCTGCAAACGTTCCCATCGGCCCAAAGACGCCGGATTTGGAGTGAGACGTGTCAGGAGCGGTCTGCGCGCTCGATGTGCGTTCCGTATCGAAGTCCTATGGCGCGACTGTCGCGCTTCAGGACGTTTCGATCGAGCTTCGGGCTGGCGAAGTGCACGCCCTCCTGGGAGAGAATGGCGCGGGTAAGTCGACGCTCGTCAAGATCCTGAGCGGGGTCGTCAAACCGAACATCGGAACCATGCGGATCGGCGGCGAGCCGTATGAACCCCGTGCGATTGTCGAGGCTCGCCGACGCGGCGTGGCGACCGCTTTTCAGGAGCTCAGCCTCGTCCCTAACCTTACGGTCGCCCAGAATTTATCCTTGCCGCGACAGGCGAAGGGAAGTTTTGGCCTTGTATCCGGCGCGGCGACGCAAAAGCAGGGCGCGGCCATTCTCAACCGCTTCGGACTGCGTCTTTCGCCCAATGCCATGGTTTCCAGCCTGACGCTCGCCGAGCGCCAGCGGCTCGAAATCACACGCGCCTTCGCCTGCAACCCGAAGGTGCTCATTCTCGACGAGCCGACCGCCGCTCTGGCCGAGACCGACTGGCTTTTCGGTCTCGTTCGTCAGGCGACCGCCGCCGGCGCTTCTGTCCTCTACATCTCCCATCGGCTTGCCGAGGTCCGCGAGCTTTGCCAGCGCGCGACGGTTCTCCGCAATGGCCGCAGCATCGGAACCGTCGGGCTCGATGACGCCACCGATCACAATATTTTCGAGATGATGGTAGGCCGTGGCCAGGCGGAGGAAATGCAGCGCCGCGCGGTGTCCGGAGCGTCGACGCGTCCCGCTGTTCTCGAAGCCGAAGGACTGGCGGGAGGGAGCCTCAAGGACATTTCCCTGAAGCTGCGCGAGGGCGAAATTCTCGGCGTCGCGGGGCTCGAGGGACAGGGACAGCGCGCGCTTTTCCGCGCTCTCGTGGGGCTTACTCCGCTTGGCTCCGGTTCGGTCAAGGTGGACGGCGCATCGGTTCGGTTGTCGGGCCCCGACGTCGCCCTGAAGACGGGCCGGGGAATCGCTTTTCTGCCGGAGGAGCGCAAGACCGAGGGCATCTTCCCGGCGCTTGCGACGGCGACCAACATCGTGCTCCCCGTCGTCGGGGGGATCGGGCGCGCGGGTTTCGTCTCGGAGCGTCTCGAGCGCGAAGCCGTGGCCGGGTCTTCGGCCGAGGTCGACCTCAGCCCGCGCTATCTCGACTTCCGGATTGGCGAGCTTTCCGGCGGCAACCAGCAGAAGGCGATGCTGGCGCGGGCGATGCAGACAGGCGCCAGGATCCTCCTGCTCTACGATCCGACCCGCGGCGTCGATGTCGGAACGAAGCAGTCGATCTATGTGGCAATCCGACGTTTCGCCGAATCCGGCGGCGCGGTCTTGCTCTATTCCTCGGAATTGCCTGAACTCGCTCATCTCGCGGATCGCTGCCTGGTCGTCTATGGCGGACGGATTTTTGCGCAACTGTCCGGCGCCGACATCAATGAGCGCACGCTTGTCGCCGCGCTCACCGGCCACTCGATCCAAGAAACCGCCGCGTGAGCGCGCATGCCGAGGCAGCGGCCGCGAGCGCGCCAGCCTCGAACTTCGGCCTCGCAATCCGGCGCGGCCTGACTGATGGCGCAGGCGTCGTCGCCATTCTCTACGTCATCCTGTTCGCGCTCTACGCCCTGTGGGATCCCAACGCCCTCACGGTTTCGGGCGTGACCAATCTCTCCAACAATGCGGCGCCGCTCGCCATCGCCGCCGCCGGCGAAAGCCTCGTCGTGATTTCGAAAGGCTTCGACCTCTCGGTTTCCGGAATTGTGTCGTTGTCGAACGTGCTCATGGCGACCTACCCGGTCGACGGGCCGGGCGGAGCGCTCGTCAGCCTTCTGATCTGCCTTGGCGTTGGCGGGGCGATCGGCGTGCTCAACGGCATCCTGGTTGCGGTCCTGCGCCTGCAATCGATCGCCGCGACGCTCGGCACCATGATCATGGGCCAGGGCCTTGCGCTCGTCATCATGGATGCGCCGGGTGGCACGATCGCCGATTGGGTCAGCTACACGCTGACCGACGTGCTGATCGGAATCATCCCGATTTCGGGGCTGATCGTGCTGGCTGTCGTGGCCCTCTGGCTCGTCTTCCGCCGCACCGACACCTGCATGGGCATTTTTGCCGTCGGCGCGGATGAAACCGCGGCGTCGCTGTCGGGGATTTCGGTCGTGCGCGCGCGCTTCACGGCTTTCGTCGGCGCGGGCCTCCTCTATGGACTCGCCGGGTTCATGCTGAGCGTGCAGACCGCGACCGGCAATCCCAGCGCAGGAACCCCGTTCCTCATGCTGACGTTCGCCGCCGTGGCGCTCGGAGGCGTTTCGCTGACAGGGGGACGAGGCAGCCTCGTCGGCGCGGTGATCGGCGCGGCGACGCTCATGCTGTTGCAGAAGGTGTTGTTCTCGGGCGGCGTGTCGTCGTTCTACACCGGTATTTTCCAGGGCGCCGTCATGGTGCTCGCCATCGTGTTCGGGACCTTGATCTCGCGCCTCGCCGCGACGGGAGCCCGGGCGTGAGCAGCGCACGACCCACCACGGCCATGCAGCCATCCGCGGATACGCGGCGGATGGGACGCATTCGCTCCGAGACCATCAGCACCGCGGCGATCTTCGCCCTCACAATCATCCTCATCCTCGCATCCCGGTTCGTGAGTCCGGCGCTCGGGTCGTGGGATCAGGTCGATACGATCATCACGCTGGCCTCATTCCTGATCGTCGTAGCCTTCGGTCAGGGCCTCGTCATCCTGGTTGGCGGCCTCGACCTCTCGATCGCCTCGATGATCACGCTGGGCGGCGTCCTGGCGACCACCTGGAACGGCTCCCTCGGATCGGAGTGGATCGTGATACCCGCGGTTCTCGTCCTCTGCGCCTGCATCGGCGCGCTCAATGCGGTCGGGGTGATCTGGCTGAATATTCCGCCCTTCATCATGACGATGGCGAGCGGCATCATCGTCGCGTCCGCGGCGCTCGGCTATACGAGCGGAACGCCGCGCGGCGCCTCGCCCGACGCCTTCCTTGCGCTCATGAAAGGGTCAGCCGGCCCCGCCTCGGCGGTTCTGATCTTCGTTGTCATCTTCGTTCTTCTCGCCTGGGCGCTCCAGAGCGCGACCGCCTTCGGGCGGCGGCTCTATGCGGTCGGCGCCAACCGCGAGGCTGCGCGCATCGCGGGCGTTGCGACGTGGCGCCCGATCATGGCCGCCTACGCGATCAGCGCTCTTTGCGCGGGGTTCGCGGGAATGATGCTGGTCGGTTATGCGAACGGGGCGACTTTGCGCATGGGCGATTCCTACCTTTTGCCGAGCATCGCGTCCGTCGTCATCGGCGGATCGTCGATTCTTGGCGGCCGCGGCAGCTTCGCAGGAACCGTCGGCGGCGCCATCCTTCTCACCACGCTTGGCACGGTCATTTCCGCGCTCGGCATGGATCAGGGATGGCGGACGGTGATCGAGGGCGCGATCATCGTCGGCGCGCTGCTTCTTCTTCGAGAGGATCTTATCGCGAGACTAAGAAACAGGTCGACTCGTTAAGCCACGAGCGGGTCGGTTGAAGGCGTCCCCACAAATGGATGTGGGAACGTTCTCACGGGCAAAACAGTGGTGTGACTAGGGAGGTTGCTAAAATGATGTTGAGAAAACTACTCATGACAACTTGCGTAGCCGCCGGCGCGCTCGCATCCGCCTTCATGGCTATGACGAGTTCCGCGTCGGCTGATGACGCAAAGAAGCTCAAGATATTCCTGAGCCTGAGCTACAGCGGCAATGCCTGGCAATCCGAGGCCGCCAATATCGTGAAGGCGCTCGCGCAGACGCCTCCCTACGATCAGTTGGTCGACCTCAAGGAGGTGATCTCCGGCACCGACCCGCAGGCTCAGATCGCCGCCTACGAGAGCATGATCGACGCGAAGGCCGACGGCGTCATCAGCTTCCCGATCTCGTCGAGCGCCCTCAATCGGACAATCAAGAAGGGCTGCGAGAAGGGCGTGCTGTTCTTCATGTACGACGCGACCGTGACCGAACCCTGCGCCTATAACGTCAGCTACATCACCGCCGGCTTCGGAGAGAACACGGCGCAGGCGCTGGTGAACGCGCTCGACGGCAAGGGGAAGATCTTCCTTAGCCGCGGCGTCCCCGGAAATTCCGTCGATAAGCGCCACACCGACGGCGCCATGCACATCTTCAAGAAATATCCAGGGATTCAGGTGGTCGCGGAATATTATTCCTTCTGGGACGACCGGACAACGCAGCAGGAGACGGCGAAGGCGCTTGCCGCGCATCCCGATGTCGACGGCATCTGGGCGCAAGCGGGCGAATTCGGCGCCATCCAGGCGCTCCGCGACAAGGGAACCCGACTGGTGCCGATGACTGGCGAAAACTCCAACGGCTTCCGCCTGGCTCTCGCCGATCCCGCGGCCCAGAAGGACGGGCTCAAGGGCGTCTCCGCCGGCTCTCCCCCGGCCACGGCCGGCTATGCGTTCAAGCTGATGATGGAGATCCTGACAAAGAAGCGGGATCTGAAGGCGATGAACATCCAGTATCCGCTGCCTTGGGTTCCGGCCGACAAGGTCAAGCTCTGCAAGGGCGACACCTTTGAAGACGAGTGCAACACCTTCCCTGACGGCAAAGTGCCGAGCTCCTTCGTGACCGAAGTCTTCAGCCCTGAATTCCTGCCGGAGCTCAGCTTGAAGTCCGCGCTCGATGGCGCGCCGACGCCCGGCAAGACGATCCAGCCGTTGCCGGCCGAGGTCGTGAAAGCTCCCAACGAGCCGGGCATCAACTGTCAGAAGTGCGAGCCGCCGGCCGACTTGTACAAACTGACCAAAGTCGAGCCGACCGTGAAGCCGTAATGCCGATCGTCCCGGGCGCGCTCGCGCGCTCGGGACGCCTTCTCGAACTAAGGAACAAGAAAATGGCCAGACACCTGAAGCGCGGCCGCGACGCCAAAGAAGTGGCCGCCAGCGACGCCAAAGTGCGCGCCACGGTCGAAGGCATTTTGAGCGATGTCGAGGCGCGCGGCGACGCGGCTCTTCGCGAACTGTCGGAAAAATTCGACAAATGGTCGCCCGAATCTTTTCGGTTGTCGCCGAGCGAGATTGAGGCGGCGATGGCGAAAGTCTCAACCCAGGACGTCAAGGACATCCGCTTCGCGCAAACGCAGGTCAGAAATTTCGCGCAGAAGCAGCGCGAGTGCATCAAGGACCTCGAACTCGAGACCATGCCCGGCGTTATTCTCGGTCACAAGAACATCCCTGTGAACGCAGTCGGCTGTTACGTCCCTGGCGGCAAATACCCGATGGTCGCGTCCGCGCACATGAGCGTCGTGACCGCGAAAGTCGCCGGCGTCGAGCGCGTGATGGCCTGTGCGCCGCCTTTCCATGGCGGACCGCATCCAGCCATCGTGGCGGCCATGCATATGGGCGGCGCCGACGAGATCTATGTCCTCGGCGGCGTGCAGGCCGTCGCCGCCATGGCGCTCGGAACCGAAACGATCGCGCCAGTCGACATGCTGGTCGGGCCCGGCAACGCCTTCGTGGCCGAAGCGAAGCGTCAGCTCTACGGCCGCGTCGGCATCGACCTTTTCGCCGGCCCGACGGAAACGCTCATCATTGCCGACGACACGGTCGACGGCGAGATCTGCGCCACCGATCTTCTCGGTCAGGCGGAGCACGGCCCGACCTCTCCTGCGATTCTCCTGACCACTTCGGAGAAGCTGGCGCGGGACACCATGACCCAAGTGAAACGGCAGCTGGCGATCCTGCCAACCGGCGAGACCGCGGGCCAGGCATGGGAATCTTACGGCGAAGTCATCGTCTGCGATGACGAAGCTGAGATGATCCGCGAGGCTGACCGGATCGCTTCCGAGCACGTCCAGGTGATGACGCGCGATCCTGACGTGTTCCTGAAGGCCATGACCAACTATGGCGCGCTGTTTCTCGGGCCTCGCACCAACGTCGCCTATGGGGACAAGGTCATCGGCACCAACCATACGCTGCCCACCAAGAAGGCCGCGCGCTACACGGGCGGCTTGTGGGTCGGCAAGTTCCTGAAGACCTGCACTTATCAGAAAGTGCTCACCGACGAAGCGAGCGCGATGGTCGGCGAAGTTTGTTCGCGCCTCTGCATGCTCGAAGGCTTCTACGCTCACGCCGAGCAGGCCAACATCCGCGTGCGCCGGTACGGTGGGCGCAATGCCTGAGCGGGCGCGTTAAGGAGCTGGCGCCAATGAGTGGGGACGACAGGCTTCGCTTCCGCAGGGCCCGCGTGACGGTGAAGGACCTCGCGCGCGACCTGAGTCTGTCGACCTCGACGATCTCGCGCGCGTTCTATGACGACGCGGTGATCGCGCCGAGCACCCGGTCAGCCGTGCTCACGCGGGCGGCCGAAATTGGATACGCTCCCAATCCGCTGGCGCGCAGCCTGATCACCAAGCGCACCCGGATCGCGGGCGTGGTGACGTCCGACATCAACAACCCTTTCTATCCCGAGGTCCTGACGCGACTCACGGAAAGGCTGCGCGAGATCGACCTCAACGTGATGCTGACGGCCGCCGGCTCGAGCGATTCGCTCGATGACGCGGTGAAGCTTCTCTTGTCCTATCAGCCCGACGTGGTCATCGTTCTCGCAGCGACCCTGTCGTCCGAGGCCGCAGAAGCGTGCGGGCATGCTGGCACGCCGGTCCTCTTCTTCAACCGGCGGCCCCTGAACGTCGACGCATTCGGCGTCACCTGCGACAATATCGGCGGCGGGCGGCTTGTCGCCGATCATTTGATCAAGCTCGGTCATCGGCGGCTCGCCTTCGTGGCGGGCCGCCCGGACGCCTCCACCACGGTCGACCGGTGGGAAGGCTATCGGCGCGGATGCCTCGACCATGGGCTTGAAGAGCCGATCTGCGTCGAGGCTGGCGCCTTTGCCTATGAGCGCGGCTACGAGGCCGCCTCCCGCCTGCTTGGCGGGACAACCCGCCCGGACGGGGTATTCTGCGCCAACGATATTCTCGCCATTGGCTTCATGGATGCGGCGCGCCGGGAGTTCGGGCTCGACATTCCAATCGATCTGTCGGTCGTCGGCTTCGACGACATCGCCATGGCTTCCTGGCCGTCGCACGCGCTGACCACCGTGCGCCAGCCGGTGGGCAAGATGATCGACGTGACGATGGAGTTGATCGGACTGCTGTTCGGCTCCGCGCAACCGGAACCGCGAATCGAATGCCTTCCGGGCGAACTCATCGAACGCGCCTCCACGCGGGAGATCAGCCATGCCAAGTAGCGGCAGGGACATGCTCGATCGCGCGGCCTTGGTCCATCGCTGGGATTGTCCAGCCGTCGCCGAGCCAGCGCTTGCGGAGCCTGACGTCACGGAGTTCGACGCCGTCGCGGCGGCCGTGCTGAGACGACCCTATGACGCGTTGCGCCGGCTCATCGGGCAGGCGGCGGGGCTGCTTGTTCTGGCGCAGGCAAGCCAGCGGCGCGAGATCCTGGATCTTCCCGCCGTTGCCGTTGCCCGCGAGCAGTGGCGCGAAGTGACCGCCGCGCTTGCGGACCTGAGCGCCCCACGCGGCTGCGAGCGGCAGGTTGAAAGCCTCATCCGCGCCGCGCGGCTGGTCGGCGCCTGCCTCGACGCACTGGAAGCCTCAGCCAATCATGAGACCGTCGATGTTTCTCTCGCTCTCGAGCGTGTCGCGGCCGCCTATCGGCTGGTTCAGAACTCATCCAGCGACAAGCTCGGCATGACGATGGTCGACTTCCGCCAGTCCTGCTGCAATTGCGCGCCGCTCATGGTCCGCGGTTAAAAACAATGAAGGAGGGAACGCATGGCCGACTACTCGATTTGGGTTCTGGAATATTCGTACGTCACCAAATACCACAAGAGCGGCGTTCTCTACGGCGCGCACAATCAGGGATACGTCAAGCTCCCCTATTGCTACGCGCTGATCAAGGGCAAAAACCACGTCGCGATGGTCGACGTCGGCTACAACAATAAGGAATACGGCAAGGCGCTGGGCGACAAGTTCGGGGTCGAGAACTGGCATTCCCCGAAGGAAGTCCTGGCCGGCGTCGGGTTGTCTCCGACGGACGTGGACGCCGTGTTCATTAGCCACGCCCATTTCGATCATTTCGGCAATGTCGAAGACTTCCCGAAGGCGACTTTCTACATCCAGGAGCGCGAGATCACGAAATGGGTCTGGGCCATGTCACTGCCCGACCGGCTGCGCTGGATGATGGTCGCCGTCGATCCCGGCGACATCATCCGCGGCGTCGATCTCGCCCGCCAGAAGCGCCTCGTCTGCATCGACGGTTCGCTCGAAAATGTTCTTCCTAACATCGACCTGCACGTCGCCTATGACAGCCACACGTTCGGCTCGATGTGGGTGCATGTGCGCAACGATGGCAAGTCGCAGTCGAGCGACGCTTGGGCGCTTGCCGGCGATCTCGTCTACGTGTTCGAGAATATCGAGGGACCCGGAGCGGTCGTGGACATCGACCAGATGTATGTGCCCGTCGGCCTCGCCGTCGGAAGTCAGGAGAATCTCGTAATGGCGACCGAAGCGATGATGAAGTCCGTGGGCTATGAGGCGCGCCGGGTCATTCCCGTGCACGAAGAACGCCTCAAGGATCGGTTCCCCTCGCGGATCACGGCGGACGGCTTGCGGATCAGCGAGATCTGCCTGGCTGATGGCGAAAAGTCCCGGGTGCGTTGATGGCGGGCTCTTCGATACGGTCGGCCGGCGTCGTCGGCGCGGGCCTCGTCGGCTCAGGATGGGCGATCGTCTTCGCGCGCGCGGGCGTCAATGTCCGCGCCTTCGACGCCAGCGAGGATATCCGCCGGACGACGGCCGCGCGGATTCGCGCGAGCCTCGAGGATATGGCGAAGGCCGGCCTCGTTGACGGCGTCGACGCCATTTGCTCGCGCGTGACCGTCGTCGACGACCTCAGCGCCGCAGTCGCCGACGTCGACTATGTTCAGGAATTGGTGTTCGAGCGCGTCGAAGAGAAGCGCGCCGTCTCGGAGGCCATTGGCGCCCTGATTCGAGATGACGCGGTCGTTGGCAGTTCGAGCTCGGGCATTCCGGCTTCCGCCTTCACCGAGCACGCGCCGCGCCGTGAGCGATTTCTCATAGCCCATCCTGTGAACCCGCCCCATCTCGTGCCGCTGGTTGAACTCGTTCCGGCGCCGTGGACCGATCCGGCGATCCTGCCTTGGGCGCGCGGCGTGATGCAGGCGCTCGGCCAGGCGCCGATTGTCGTCAATCGGGAGATTGAGGGGTTCATCCTCAATCGCCTGCAGGGCGTGCTTCTCAAGGAAGCCTGGGCTTTGTTCGAGGAGGGTTACGCGAGCGCCGCCGACATCGACCTCACCGTGTCGCAGGGCCTGGGGTTGCGCTGGTCGTTCATGGGGCCGTTCGAGACGATCGACCTGAACGCGCCGGGCGGCGTCGACGACTACGCACGCAGGCTTGGGCCGCTTTACCACTCCATCGCGCAATCGCGTTCCAATCCGCGCCCGTGGTCGCCGGAACTGATCGAGCGGGCGAGATCGGAACGCCGCGCGGCGCTGGCGCAGGACAAGCTTCCGGAACGGTCGGCGTGGCGCGACAGGCGGCTCATGGCCCTCGTTGCGCATCGCCGCTCGCAGCCTTCGGAATAGCGTCACTTGTCGCCCGGACCTCTCGCAAACCGTGTCGCCGTCGTTACCGGCGGAGCCGGAGGGATTGGCACGGCGATCTGCAAGGCGCTCGCCGAAGCCGGCGCAGCGGTGGTCGTCGGATACAACGCCTCCGGTGAGAAGGCGCAAGCGATCCTTGGCGAGTTGCCCGGCGACGGGCACATGGCGTTGCGCATGCCGGTGACGGACAGCGCGGCGCTTAAGGACGCGATCACGGCGGTCGACAAGCGCCATTCCCGGCTCGACCTTCTCGTCAACTCGGCCGGGATCACGCGCTTCGTGCCGCATGGCGATCTCGATGCGCTCGATGACGCGCTCATCAGCCGCATCCTCGACGTCAACGTGCGTGGCGTGATCGCGGGCGTCAGGGCGGCTCTGCCGCTCATGCGGCGAGGAGACGCTGGGGCGATCGTCAACATCTCCTCGATCGCCGGCGTCACGGCCATGGGGAGCAACATCGCCTATTGCGCCTCCAAGGCGGCGGTGGACAATCTCACCAAGTCCCTCGCACGCGCACTTGCCCCCGACATCCGGGTCGTTTCGGTCTCGCCGGGCCTTGTCGACACCGAGTTCGTGCGCGGGCTGGACCAAAGCTGGCGCGACGAGCAGGCCGGCCGGACGCCGCTGCGCAGGCTGGCTGACCCTGCGGAGGTTGCCCAGGCCGTGCTCGCGGTGGCAACGAGCCTGACGTTCATGACCGGGGCCATTCTGCCAGTGGACGGCGGCAGGCCGCTGGCCTGATGCAGCGATTGTCATTCGCGCGCACGCGGGAATCTATCAATTTGTCAGTGGCTTACTGGATGCCCGCGTTCGCGGGTATGACAAATGAAGGCATGGGCTGACTGGGCCTTGCTCTCGGTTGGCGCGCTTCTTCCATTTTGACGAGACCTAAACTTCGCTTTGCGATAACAGAGCCCCGACATTTTCCGCGGCCGCTCAATCGGCCGCATCGAGGTCGTTGATGGTGTGGTTCGTCCTGGCGGGAATGGCGGCTTGCGCGGTCCTGGCCGCGCTATGGCCGCTGCTTCGCCCGTCGCCAATCGCGACATCGGACCCTGCGGCGAACGAAGCGGCGTTCTATAAGGCGCAACTCGACGAGATTAAGCGCGACGTCGACCGAGGTCTCCTTCCGCAAGGGGAGGCGGAGAGCGCCCGCGCCGAGGCTGCGCGCCGCCTGATCGCCGCAGCGTCCGAACCCGCCGAGGCGCCCCCGCCAGCGCGGCGCACGCGTCTCGCGGCGGCCGTGCTCATCGCCGTGGGATTGCCGGCGGTCGCCTTCCCGCTTTATGCGCGCCTCGGCCAACCCATGCTGCCCGACGAGCCGTTGGCGAGCCGCAAAGTTGCGCCGCAATCGAATGGCGAGATCGAGGCGGCCGTCGCGGCGGTCGAGGCGCGGCTCATCGCCAAGCCTGACGACGGCAAGGGCTGGGCGGTGATCGCGCCGGTTTACATGCGCCTCGAACGCTATTCCGACGCAGCCCACGCCTATGCGGAAGCGCTGCGCATTCTGGGCGAAGACCCGTTACGCCGGGCCGCTTACGGCGAGGCTCTGGTCGCCGCGGCCGGAGGCGTGGTCACCGACGAGGCGCGGCAAGCGTTCGATCGGGCGGTTACCGATCAGCCCGGCCAGCCGCAGGCGCGCTATTATCTCGCGCTCGCCACCGAGCAGGACGGCAAGAAGGCCGACGCGATCAAGGACTACCAATCGTTGCTCGCCGACTCAGCCCCTGACGCGCCTTGGCGGAGCCTCGTGAACGCGCGCCTCGCGGCGCTCAAGGGGGAGCCCGCGCCTGCGACGGAGACGGCCGCCATTCCCGAGGCGCAGCGGCCGATGATCGAGGGCATGGTGTCGAAACTCGCCACGCGGCTCGCCAGCAATGGCGGCGGCGTCGACGAATGGTCGCGCCTTATTCGCGCCTACACGGTGTTGCATGAGGCCGATAAGGCCAAGGCGGCGCTGGTCGACGCGCATAAAGCGCTGGCGTCGGACGCCAACGCGGCCGCCAGCCTCGACGCGCTGGCGCGCAACCTTGGCCTCGGAGACGCCAATTGACTCGCCGCGGCCGCCGCCTTGCTCTCATCGGCGCAGCGCTCGCCGTCGTCGGCGCAGCGGCTAGTCTTTCGCTTTACGCGCTGAGCGACAGCATCGTGTTCTTCTACAGCCCGTCCGAAGTCGCAAAGAAAGCCGTTGCGCCCGGCGCGCGGCTGCGGATCGGGGGCCTCGTGAAGACCGGCTCGCTCGTCAAGTCCGCGGACCAGAACGTCGCCTTCGTCCTCACCGACGGCGCGCATGATCTCAAAGTGGCCTATCAAGGGCTGTTGCCGGACCTGTTCCGTGAAGGCCAGGGCGTGGTCGCCGAAGGCGTGCTTGCGGCGCCCGGTCAGATGCGGGCTGAAACGATTCTCGCCAAACACGATGAGCGCTATATGCCGCGCGAGGTGGTCGACGCCTTGAAAAAACAGGGACGCTGGCAGGAAGGAACAACGGCCTCACAATGATCGTCGAGATCGGTCATTTCGCCCTTGTGCTCGCGTTCGCCGCCGCGCTCGCCCAGACATTGATCCCGTTCTGGGGTGCGCGGGTCGGCGACATCGGGCTCATGAATGTCGGGCGCAACGCGGCGCTAATCCAGCTCGCGCTGATCGCGCTCGCTTTCGCAGCGCTCGTCAACGCGCACCTGACCTCGGATTTTTCCGTTCTCAACGTCGCCGAGAACTCGAACGTGGCGATGCCCGCGATCTACAAGATCTCGGGCGTCTGGGGGAACCACGAAGGCTCGATGCTCTTGTGGGTTCTCATTCTGGCGGTCTTCGGCGCGCTCGTCGCCCTGTTTGGGCGCGAGCTGCCGGTAAGGCTTCGCGCTGACGCGCTCGCCGTTCAAGGTCTGATCAGCCTGGCCTTCCTTGCCTTCATTCTCCTGACCTCGAACCCGTTCGAGCGCCTCGCGCCCGCGCCATTCGAGGGACGCGACCTCAATCCGATTCTGCAGGACCCTGGCCTCGCGATCCATCCGCCGCTGCTCTATCTTGGCTATGTCGGCTTCTCGATCGTCTATTCGTTCGCCGCCGCGGCGCTGATCGAGGGGCGCATCGACGCAGCCTGGGCGCGCTTCGTGCGGCCATTCACGCTGGTCGCCTGGAGCTTCCTCACGCTCGGCATCGCTGCCGGCTCCTTCTGGGCCTATTACACGCTCGGCTGGGGCGGCTTCTGGTTCTGGGATCCGGTCGAGAACGCCTCGCTCATGCCGTGGCTTGCCGGCACGGCCTTCGTCCATTCGGTCGCGGTGATGGAGAAGCGCGACGCGCTGAAAGTCTGGACGATCTTTCTCGCCATCCTCGCCTTTTCCTTTTCGCTGCTCGGCACCTTTCTCGTGCGTTCAGGCGTGCTCACCTCCGTGCACGCCTTCGCCAACGATCCGCGCCGCGGCGTTTTCATTCTCGCAATTCTGGTGATGTTCATTTGCGGTTCGTTCGCGCTCTTCGCGTGGCGTGCGCCGATGCTCAAGCAGGGCGGATTGTTCGCGCCCGTGTCGCGCGAGGGGGCGCTCGTCGTCAACAATCTGCTCTTGACGACGGCATGCGTGACCGTGCTGTTCGGCACGCTCTACCCGCTCGCGCTCGAACAGCTGACGGGCGAAAAGATCAGCGTTGGCGCGCCCTTTTTCAACCTGACCTGTGGCGCTCTCCTGCTCACCGCCTGTTTTGTCGCGCCGTTCGGCTTCTCGCTCGCGTGGAAGCGTGGCGATCTGTTGGGCGTCGTGCAGAGGCTTGCCTTCGCCATCATCATCGGCGCCGTGACGGCAATCGTTGGCGCGGCCTGGCTCAGCGGCGCCCCGTTGTTTGCCCCGCTTGCCATGGGGCTTGCGATCTTCGTCATCATCGGCACGCTGATCGAAGTTTTCACGCGCGCATGGCGCCCGGGACTTGGAGCCGGCGTGGCGCTGAAGCGCATTTTCGGCCTGCCTTTGTCGTTCTTCGGCGGGGCGCTCGCGCATTTCGGCCTGGGCGTGACGCTGCTCGGACTCTCGGGCCTCGGCTTTGGCGCCGAGACGATCGCCACCCTGCACAAGGGCGTCCCCGCACTCGTCGGTCCCTATTCGATCACCCTCGATTCGGTCGGCGAACAGGTCGGGCCGAATTACAAGGAATCGGTCGCATCGGTGACCGTGCGCTCCGGCGGCGCCGTCGTCGCTCAGCTTGAGCCGGCCCGGCGCCAATTCGCCTCCCGCCAGATGACCACGACCCAGGCGGGCCTAGCGACGGTTGATTTCGGCCAGGTCTATGTCGCGATCGCCGACCCGGCGCCCGACGGCGCCGTGCCCGCCCGTCTCTATTGGAAGCCGCTGGTGACGCTGATCTGGCTCGGCGCCGCCGCCATGGCGCTCGGCGGCGTGCTGTCGCTGACTGACCGGCGCCTGCGCTTTGGCGCGGCCGTCCGGGCCAGGGCCAGCGCGCGCGCGCTGGCGCAACCGGCAGAGTGACGATGACTTGGCTCCGCCACCCCTTCTCCCTCGGGGAGAAGGTGGCCGACGCAGTCGGCCGGGTGAGGGAACCGTGGCAAAGCCACGGGCGCGCTTCGCGCGCGAACCCTCACCCCTTCCCCTCTCCCCATAGGGCGCTCGGAAGAACGCCCGTCTCTCGACGGGCTACAGGAGAGGGGAATCGCGCGCCCGCCGCCCAAACGCGTGTTGCTCCAGCATCCCGGGGAAAGCTCCTCCTCCTTCTGGCCCTGCTCGCCTCGCTCGCCGGCCCCGCGCTCGCGGTGCAGCCGGACGAAGTGATGAAGGACCCGGCGCTCGAAATGCGCGCGCGCGCGCTCTCGGGCGAATTGCGCTGCCTGGTCTGTCAGAACGAGTCGATCGACGATTCCGAGGCGCCGCTGGCGCGCGACATCCGTATCCTCATTCGCGAGCGCATCGGCAAAGGCGAAAGCAACGATGCCGTGCGCGCCTATCTCGTCTCGCGCTACGGCGATTTCATTCTGCTGAAACCCCCGTTCAAGCCGGAGACGCTGCTCTTGTGGCTAAGCCCCGTGCTCACGCTCGGCCTTGGCGTCGCGGCGGCGCTTTACGCCCGCCGCCGCGCGCCGAGCGCAACGCCACGCCTGAGCGAAGACGAGGAAGCGCGACTCGCGGCGCTGACCAGCGGCGATGCAAGCCGTGGCTGACGTCTCGAGGTACGCCGAACTCCACCCTCAGCCTCATGCCTCAAGGAGCGCCGAAGGCGCGTCCCGAAGGACGCCGCCGCAGCGCGGACCGATGGCGCCAACTGGAACATAGGCTTTCGAGGCCCCGCTTAACGCGAGGCGCGCCTTGAGACATGAGGGAGTGAGCATATCCGGAAGCCCTTTGCTCTAGCCGCGGCCTTGGCTCTCGCTCCTGTGCTATCCACGTCGGCCCTGGCGACGTCATGCAGCCGTGAGGTCGTGGCAAAAGTCCGATTTCCCGCAGGTCGCGCGTGCTGGACCTACCGCGGCCCGGCAACCCTATTTGTCGGCAAGTTCTCGAGCGGGCAGACCGTCTCGGCTCAAATGATGGGCGAGGCGACCGACTACGATCCGCGCAGCGGGGCGCCGCGACCGTTTCGCGGCCACGCGATCCGAATGTCGAGGGGCCGGGCGGCTATTTTTATGGGATTCCGGATGCGCCAGGGGATTTGACCTTCGTCGCGCCCGCGACTGGAACCTATCGCTTCAGTTTCTCGCCTTGCGCGATGTGGGGCGCGCCCGGCGCAGTTAGGATTTGCACACGCTGACGGGTCACGCGCGGCTCAACCGGCCGCAAAGCCGCCGTCGATCGTCACGATCTCGGCTGTGATGTAGGCCGCTTTGTCGCCCGCGAGAAAGGCAATCGTGGCCGCAACTTCGGCAGCCGCGCCTGCGCGGCGCTGCGGGATCGATCCGAGAAAGCGGCCTTGGCGTCTTTGTCCCCTCCAGTGACCCTATCTAGCATCGGAGTCCCGATCGGGCCTGGGGCGACCGCATTGACACGGATGCCCAAAGAGGCGCCCTCGTGAGGCCTTCGATCGCGTGCTTGCTCGCGACCTAGCTGTTTAGTCCCGGGGTTTGCTGGAGCGGGCTAGTTTTGAATCTGTGTGGTTCTGAAGTCCAGGCTTTGCAGAGGAATTCGTATGGGGTGAGGCCTTTGAGGGTTTTGAGTCTTCGGGCGAAATTGTAGGCGTCGACGAAGTCGCGCAGGTGCGTTCGCAGCTGGTCGTGGGTCTCGTAGAAGTAGCGTTTGACAGTCGCGTCCTTGATGGTGCGGTTCATTCTCTCGACCTGCCCATTGGTCCAAGGGTGCTTGGGCTTGGTCAGCCGATGGTCGATGTGGTTCTGGGCGCAGGCGTATTCGAAGGCGTGCGCCCAAACGGGCTCTCCGGCGTCAAGAGCCGCCTTGATGTCCGGCGCGGCTGAGCTTGTATTGCCTGGCGTGGTGAAGTGGGTCCCGTTGTCGGTGAGGACCGTGTGGACCTTGTAAGGAACGGCGACGATCAAGCGGCGCAGGAAGTCCCCCGCGGTGCGGCGCGCCACCTTCTCGTGCATCTCGACGAAGGCGAACTTCGACGTTCGGTCGATGGCGACGATGAGGTAGAGTTTGCCTTGCGCGGTTCGAACCTCGGCGATGTCGATATGAAAATAGCCGATCGGATAGGCCTTGAATTTGCGTTTGGCGGAGACTTCGCCTTCGACCTGCGGCAACCGGGAGATCTCGTGGCGTTGCAGACACCGGTGAAGGGACGAGCGCGTCAGATGCGGGATCGTGGGCTGCAGGGCGTACAAGCAGTCGTCGAGCGGCAGCAAAGTATGCCTTCGGAAGGCAACGACGACGGCCTCTTCCTCTGCTGACAGGACCGTCGATCTGGGCTGCTTGGGTCCTGTCGGCAGGTCGGAAACGGAGGTCCGCGCTTTCCACTTGGCGATCGTCTTCGGGTTGACGCCGTAGCGCTTCGCAAGCCCCCTCAGGCTCTCTTGACTATGCTGTATCGCTCGACGGACCGCCTCTGTCGTTGTGGCGCTCCCGTGTAGAATCTGTCCCATAGCGCATCCTTCGAATCACTCGATAAGAATGCTCCAGCAAAGCCTGGGACGAAACACCTAGACCGATCCGCCGTGGACGAATCCGACGTGGCCATAGACGGAGCTTACGTTGACGATACTGCCCTTGCCCTGCTTCTGCATGATCCGGAACTCGTACTTGAGGCTGAGCAGGGTTCCGAGCACGTTGGTCTCGAAGATCGCGGCAAAGGCCTCGGCGGTGACGTCGGCGATCGCGCCAAGCCCTTCCTTGCCCGCGTTGTTGACGGCGATGTCGATGCGGCCGAAGCGCTCCATCGCACGCTCGACCAGATTGCCGACATCGTCGTCGCTTCTGACGTCAGCGCGAACGAAGAAAGCCTCGGCGCCTTTGGACAGTCCGGCAGCGAGCTTGTCGCCATCCTCCTGACGCCGAGCTCGCGCGTCATGCGATGATCATCGGGCCCGCCGCGCAAGGCGGCGCGTGGTCATTCCGCAAGGACGGCCGGGAGACGTCGGTGCGCGTGCGCGGGCGGGTGACGGTGACGTTGAACGAAGTCGCAACGGCGGCCGCGGTCGCCGGGCTTGGCGTCGCGTCGATGACTCTCGGCGCATGCCGCAAGGAACTCGGGGACGGCTCGCTTGTCAGGCTGCTGCCCGAATTGGACATGGGAACGATCGAGCTCAGCGCCGTATTCGCCGCAGGCCGTGCAGCCAAGCCGTCGGCGCGCCTTTTCCAAGTTCCTTTTCGCCCAATTCGCCAGCGCCGAAACGGCGTGAGCCGCCGCGCCACGATCAGGCGTTAGGCGCCGTCGCCTGCTGCTCGGTGACCTCATAGGTCCAGACCCGGAACGACTTCAGGATATGGGGTCCGAACGAATTGATGAGCGGGATATCCGCCGCGTCCCGTCCTCGCGCGACCACGATCCTGCCGATCCGCGGCATATTGTTGCGGGGATCGAACGTCCACCACGACCCTTCGAGGAACACTTCGATCCAGGCGCTGAAATCCATCGGATCGACGACCGGCACGCCAATGTCGCCGAGATGACCGTTGACGTAGCGCGCGGGAATGTTGAGGCATCGGCAGAACGCAACTGCGAGATGGGCGAAATCGCGGCAGACACCGATCCGCTCTTCGTAGGCGTCGAACGCGCTTCTCGTCGATCGCGCCTGGCTGTAGTCAAACTTGATGTGCTGATGGACGAAATCGCACACGGCCTGCACGCGTCCCCAGCCTGGCGGGACATTGCCGAACAGGTCCCAAGCCGCCTGGCTCAGCTTGTCGGTCTCGCAATAACGGCTCCCCATCAGATAAAGCAGACACGCGTCGGGCAGCTCCGCGACGGGGACTTCACGTGCGGCAAAGTTCGCCGGGTCGATCTTGCCATCGTCCTCGATCGTGGCGTCGCCCCAAAGCGCGAAGTCGCCAACCGGCGCAACCAGTCTGAGGCATCGATTGCCGAACGTGTCGAGATAGGTGGTGGGCGGGATGATGGGCGTCGTGAAGACCTTTTCGGCGACGCGTATGTCGGCCTTTCGATCTTCGCTCACGGCCAGCAAACAAACCATCGCGGTTGGCTGCGCGCAATTGACCGTGATTTCATAACCGTAACGGATCAGCATGGATCGCCGGCCCCCTGAGGCGGGTCTCAAGATCCGATGAACGAACGGCCCCCCGGCGTCAGCCTCGAAACAAGTGACTTGTAAATCGTGAATGGTCGGCGCGAGCGTCGCGCCGACCACTGTTAAGTTGCTTGGCAGATCGGCGCGATCAGTAGTCCATCCCGCCCATGCCGCCCATGCCGCCGCCGCCACCCGGCATCGCCGGAGCGTCGGCCTTCGGCCGGTCTGCGATCATGGCTTCGGTCGTGATCATGAGGCCAGCAATCGAAGCCGCATCCTGAAGCGCGACCCGCACCACCTTCGCCGGATCGACGATGCCGGCGTTCAGCATGTCGACGTATTGCTCGGTCTGCGCGTCGAAACCGAAGGTTTGCGACTTGTTCTCGAGAATCTTGCCAACCACGATCGAACCCTCGACGCCCGAATTCTCGGCGATCTGCCGGATCGGGGCTTCGAGCGCCCGGAGCACAATGTTGATGCCGGACTGGACGTCTTCATTCTCGTTGGTGAGCTTGCCGATCGCCGCCTTGGCGCGCAACAGCGCGACGCCGCCGCCGGAAACGATGCCCTCTTCGACCGCAGCCTTGGTCGCATGCATGGCGTCGTCAACGCGATCCTTCTTTTCCTTCACCTCGACCTCGGTCGAGCCGCCGACGCGGATGATCGCCACCCCGCCTGCGAGCTTGGCGAGCCGCTCCTGCAGCTTCTCCTTGTCGTAGTCGGAAGTCGTCTCTTCGATCTGCGCCTTGATCTGGGAGATCCGGCCCTCGATGTCGGACTTCTTGCCGCCGCCGTCGATGATGGTGGTGTTTTCCTTCTCGATCCGCACCCGCTTGGCTTTGCCGAGCATCTGAAGGGTCACGTTCTCGAGCTTGATGCCGAGATCCTCGGCGATCAGCGTGCCGGCGGTGAGGATTGCGATGTCCTCGAGCATCGCCTTGCGGCGATCGCCAAACCCTGGCGCCTTGACGGCGGCCACCTTCAAGCCGCCGCGCAGCTTGTTGACGACCAAAGTCGCGAGCGCCTCGCCTTCAATGTCCTCGGCGATGATGAGGAGCGGCTTGCCAGCTTGCACGACCGCCTCGAGGACGGGCAGCATCGGCTGCAGCGAGGAGAGCTTCTTCTCGTGGATGAGGATGTAGGGGTCCTCGAGCTCAACCAGCATCTTCTCAGCGTTGGTGACGAAATAGGGCGAGAGATAGCCGCGGTCGAACTGCATGCCTTCGACGACATCGAGCTCGGTCTCGGCGGTCTTCGCCTCTTCGACCGTGATGACGCCCTCGTTACCGACCTTCTTCATCGCGTCGGCGATCATCTTGCCGATCGTCTTGTCGCCATTCGACGCGATGGTGCCGATCTGCCCGATCTCTTCCGAGGACTGCACCTTCTTGGCGCGCTTTTCGATGTCCTTGACGACCGCGGTCACCGCGATGTCGATGCCGCGCTTGAGATCCATCGGGTTCATGCCGGCCGCGACCAGCTTGAGGCCTTCCTTCATGATCGAAGCGGCGAGCACGGTGGCGGTGGTGGTGCCGTCGCCGGCAAGATCATTGGTCTTGGAGGCGACTTCGCGCACCATCTGGGCGCCCATGTTCTCGAACTTGTCGGAGAGCTCGATCTCCTTGGCGACGGTCACCCCGTCCTTGGTGATGCGCGGCGCGCCGTAGGACTTGTCGAGGATCACGTTGCGGCCCTTCGGGCCCAGCGTCACCTTGACGGCGTTGGCGAGGGTCTCGACGCCGCGCAGCATGCGATCGCGCGCGTCGGAGGAGAAACGTACATCTTTGGCTGCCATTGGTCTGGTTCCTTTAATTGACGAAAAATGGATTTGGTTTTAGGCGGCCTTCTTGGAGGTTGTCTTGACCGCCGGGGCGCCTTCGATCACGCCCATGACGTCGGTCTCCTTCATGATCAGGAGCTCCTCGCCGTCAATCTTCACTTCCGTGCCCGACCACTTGCCGAACAGGATGCGTTCACCGGGCTTGAGCTCGGTCGGCACGAGTTTGCCGTTCTCGTCGCGGGCGCCGGGTCCAACAGCCACGACTTCACCCTCTTGCGGCTTCTCCTTGACGGTATCGGGAATGATGATCCCTCCCTTCGTCTTGGCCTCAGCCTCGATGCGGCGGACGACGACGCGGTCGTGTAGCGGTCGAAATTTCATGGAGCGTTCCCTTTCAGTCGAACTGCTTCGCTGGCCTGGGATGATGCCCTAGGCATCTGGCGGCAGTTTGGCGACGGCTGGTACATAGCGATTGTTGGCACTCATTGCAAGAGAGTGCTAACGGGCCTCGTTTCCTGCATGCCCGCGAACGCGGGTATCCAGTACAGGTTTTGCCGAGGCTTTGGATGCCCGCGTTCGCGGGCATGACAAGGGCGTCGGCCTCACGCATGCATCCGTGCACCTTTGGTGATCTTGTCGACGAGCTTCTTTTCCTCCCGCAGCGCAAGGCCGACGACGTTCATCGCGTCTGGCGCATATTGCTTGACGGTGGCGCGATTGGCCGCGTCGTGGCCGGTCGTGAACATGTCCTCGATGTACAGCGAGAAGGGGATACGGCGCTCCATTGCCCGCATATAGATCGTCTTCAGCGTTTCACGGTCGGCGCTGAGAACGATCGCCGGCTGGATCATCAGCGGATTGTATCTGTTGCCTGCGGCGTCCTCGTAAGGCTCGCCGATCAGGTTGGAGGTCGCGCCGACGACGCCGCTCGTCAGAAAAGCCACTACGTTGAGCTTCTGCCATGTCGCGAGATCCTCGCGCACGACGATGGAAATTTTCGTGTCGAACATCGCTGCTCCTTAACTCCCCTGCTCGCGCGCCGCGGCCGCCGCCCGATCGAGCCGCGCTTCTTCGCGGACGACCGTCCGCTCACGCAACGAATCGTAGATCGGCGGATCCTTGAGCAGAGTCGGCGTCAGCATCGCCATCGCGCAGGCGCCGAGCATCGGCAACAGCATGCCGACATTCGCCGTCATTTCGGTGGCGAGCACGATGCCGGTCAGCGGTGCGCGCACGATGCCGGTGAAGAGAGCGGCCATTCCCACCACAGCAAAGCCTTCCGGCTGAACGTGCAGGCCCGGAAAGGCGAGCTGGCAAGCCAAGCCGAAGAACAATCCGAATTGCGCGCCAAGCACCAGCAGGGGAGCAAACAATCCCCCCGGCGTTCCCGCCGAATAGGACAGCGAGCCGAGCCCGAGCCTCACGAGAAAGACCAGTGGAAGCATGGCCAGCGTTCCAGCGCCGAGCAGCGTGCGCTGGGTGATCGCATCGCCTCCGCCAACGAGATCGGGAAGAACCCAGGCGAGCGCGCCAACCCCGGCGCCGATGAGCGCCGCGCGGATCTCGACCGGCCAATGGTCGAGGCGGTCGAGCGCCGACATGGTCTGCAAAAGAACGCGATTGTAGACGACCGCCATGATTCCAGCGAGCGCCCCGAGAACGAAGAAGAGCGGCCGGATCGCCAGATCCGGCATAACCAAGGCCCCTAAAAGGAAGTCTTGGCCGTCGCCCAGAATCGAACGGGAGACGGAGATGGCGCTCGCCGACGCGCCGAGCGCGGCGATCGCGATCCGCAATTCGAACCGCCGCACCAGTTCCTCGAGGACGAAGATGGCTCCGGCGATTGGCGCGTTGAACGCCGTGGCGAGGCCCGCTCCCGCCCCGGCGGCGAGCAACACGCGGCAATCGGGCCAATTGCGCCGAAAAATCTTGCCGACAAGATGGCCCAACGTCCCGGCCATGTGCACGCTCGGCCCCTCGCGTCCGAGCGCAAGCCCGGCGCCGATCGCGAGCACGCCGCCCACGAACTTCACCGGGATGATGCGAAACGGCGCCTGCTGCAACTGCTCGTTGAGGACGGCTTCGACATGCGGGATGCCGCTTCCGACCGCATCGGGCGAGATCCGGCGAACAAGCGAAGCCGCAATGCCCGCCGCGGCCGCGCAAGCCCCGACCAACAGCCAGACGCCCTCGGGCCCCTGCGCATGCGCGAAGACGAGAAGCGCGCCGCGCAAGTGATCCGCCTGTTCGAGCAGGAGCATGAAGCAGGCGACGCCAGCGCCGGAGATCGCGCCGACGACGAGCGCGAGAGCGGTCAGGAGCGCGAGGCTCCCGCCCTCCCCTTCGCCTTCGCCCGCGGCTTTCAATTCCGAAATCATTCGCTGCGCCGGTTTCGACTGCCAGAGGGTGAAAGCGAGCGGGTTCGAAATCGCCAGCCCGCGCGCCGTTGCGGCTTGGCGGATTTGTTTCCTCGCCCGCGGCGTTGAGGTTTATCCGCAACCTGACGTTTCAGCCAATCCCGGATCGAGCCGGCGCGTAACTTTGGCCTGAAGGCGCGCGCGGCTGCCTCGGGGGCGCCCGGCTTATCGGGCGGCGCCGTCTACCGTCGCGGTCAAGATTTGCGGGTCTCGCTTGCGGCAGTTTAGTCCGAAATGCGCCGTTTCAGATCGCCCTCGCTCTCCTCTTTCACGTAGTTCGAGGCGACCTGCTTGGTCCAGGTGAAAGGCTGTCGCCGGCGACCGCCCATCCCGCCGCATCGTGATTATGGGCGGGCGGTCCGCCAAGATCGTCGATAGGCGCGAGCTGCGGCGGGATTGGCTCCGCAACGGTTGAAATAGGTCATCTCGTTGTCAAATCTGGCTGCGAATGGGCTTTAATTCAGACGTATTACGCCCCAGAAGGCCGTTGAGCGTAGATCCTTCGTCGGTGCAGCCGTCCTCTCTTACGGGATGAGGCGGTTCCAAGGGGCTTCAGGATTTTTGGCGGAAGAACGGAGCTCTATCAGAAAAATGTGCAATTGATTGCTGACAAATCGAATTCGTGCTATATGGATTGCTCGGCGACTTCAACGAGCGCGGCGGCCAGATGGACCAGGCGAGAGGCAGGAAAGGGGGCTCGAAACAATCCGAATGCAACCTGGGAACCGAGGGTGGGAAATTTTTTGTTTGAATTGGCTGTAACCCATTGAAAAGTCCCGATTCGAAAAAATAAACGCTAGTAAATGCAAGCTAATTAACTATCGTTTACGCGCGTTTATTGACGTTTAATAGCTCTTATTGCCCGAGGTTTCGCAGGCTGGTTGTAACGGGTTGTGCATCGCGACGGCGGTCCGGCCGCGCCTCAAAGCTCGTCGCCCGCGCCCTCGTCTTTAGTCTCGTATTTCATGATCAGCGGCGCCTGGGAGAGCGCGAACAGGAGGGTGAGCGGCAGGAAGCCGAAGGTCTTGAACTTGACCCACATGTCGGTCGTCTGCGTGCGCCAGACGATCTCGTTGAGGACGGCAAGGACCAGGAAGAAGAACGCCCAGCGCCAGGTGAGCTTGCGCCACCCCTCGTCGGTCACGTGCAGGGCGCCGTCGAACAGGATTTTCAGCAGCGGCTTCTTGATCCAGAGGCCCACGAACAAAGCCGCGCCGAACAGGATGTAAAGCGCGGTCGGCTTGATCTTGATCAGCGTCTCGTCATGCAGGACGAGGGTCAGCGAACCGAAGATGAGGACGATCACCGCAGTTATGAGCGGCATGATCGGAAAGCGCCTGAGCATCGCGTAGGAGACGCCGAGCGTGACCAGGACGCTCGCCATCAGGATGCCGGTCGCGGCGAAGATGCCGACCCGCGAATAGACGATGAAGAACAGCGCGAGGGGCCCGAGTTCGAGCGCGAACTTGAGCATTGGATTGAGCGCTTTGCGTGGTGTCGGAGCGACGGTTTGAGTCACAGGCTTTTCATTTGTTGGCGCACTCATGCGGCCTCTCTGTCGATCCCAGCGATCGCATCGGCGAAGTCGCGCGCGGTGAAGGGTTCAAGATCGTCGACGCCCTCGCCAACGCCAATGAAATGAACGGGCAGCGCGAATTTGTCGGCGATCGCGACCAGAATGCCGCCGCGCGCGGTGCCGTCAAGCTTCGTCATCACAAGGCCGGTGACCCCCGCAACGCGGCCGAAAATCTCGACCTGGCTCAGCGCGTTCTGCCCGACGGTGGCGTCGAGCACGAGGAGCACGGCGTGGGGCGCGCCAGCGTCGACCTTCCGCATCACGCGAATGATTTTCTCAAGTTCGTTCATGAGTTCCGTGCGGTTCTGCAAGCGCCCGGCGGTGTCCATCAGAACGACGTCGACGTTGAGTTCGCGGGCGCGTGTCAGCGCGTCGAAGGCTAAGCCCGCCGCATCGGCGCCCTGGTCGCGCTCGACGAGCGCGGACAAGGTGCGCCGCGCCCAGATGCGCAATTGCTCGATCGCGGCAGCGCGAAAAGTGTCGCCCGCCGCCAGCAGGACCGCCTTGCCTTCGGCCCTGAATTTGGCGGCGAGCTTGCCGATGGTCGTCGTCTTGCCCGAGCCGTTGACGCCGATGACGAGGATCACGAACGGGCGCTTCATGGGATCGATCACCAGCGGACGGGCGACAGGGTCAAGCGCGCGCTCGACCTCGTCCGCGAGGATCCGTTTCACTTCCTCCGGACTGACGCCGCGCTCGTAGCGCCCATGGCCGACCGCATCGCGAATGCGAGAGGCCGCGGCAAGGCCAAGGTCGGCCTGAATGAGAACGTCCTCGAGGTCGTCGAGCGAGGCGGCGTCGAGCTTGCGCTTAGTGAAGATGTCGGTCACGCCGCGCGCGATCGTCGTTGACGAGCGCGAGAGGCCTGCGCGAAGACGCTGAAGCCAGCTTTGCTTCGGCGCGGGCGCCGGGACGACGGTCAGAGGTGCTGGGATTTCGGCGAACGGCGGCTCGACAAAAAGCTCGGCTTCACCCGCGGCCGGCATCGGCGCCTCGACGGGCGCGGGCGCCTCGCCGCCGCGGAACCAGCGGCCCAGCAGGCCTGATTTTCCCGTTTTTTCGTTTTCAGGCGCCGCCACAAACCCTCCTCAAGCCCACCCTATGCGGGCGCGGCCGATGCTGCCATACCACTTCTTCCCATGACGCCGGAAGAAACAAGAGAGCGGCTCCTCTATCGCGACGGGCTCATGCTCGTTCTCGATAAGCCCGCCGGAATCGCCGTTCACGCCGGGCCGAAAGGCGGCGCGAGCCTCGAGGATGATTTCGACGCCCTGCGCTTCGGCCTGCCGCGCAGGCCCGCGCTTGCGCACCGGCTCGACCGCGACACCGCGGGCTGCCTGGTGCTCGGGCGGCATCACAAGGCCTTGGAAAAATTGGGGCTTCTGTTCAAGCAGGGCAAGATCGCCAAGACATATTGGGCGATCGTCGCGGGCTCGCCTGAGGGCGAAGAGGGGACCATCGACCTGTCGCTCGGCCGGCTCGATGACAAGATCGGCTGGTGGATGAAGGTCGATCCCAATGGCCAAAAGTCGCTGTCGCTTTGGCGCGTCAAGGGGCGGGGAACATGGCGCGGCGCGCCGATCGCCTGGCTCGAGCTTGAACCGAAGACCGGGCGCACGCATCAATTGCGCGTTCATTGCGCTTCCCAGGGCTGGCCGATTTTCGGCGACCCGATCTATGGCGCGCGGGCCGACCTGCCGCTGCAATTGCTGGCGCGCAAGGTGATCGTGCCGCTTTCGAAATCGAACCCGCCGATCGAGGTCGAAGCCCCCGCGCCGCCCCACATGTTGGAGGCGCTGGCGGCCTGCGGCTTTGAGGGCGATCCACCGGCGCCCTTGTAGGCGAGGTCGCATGCGATTGTGCGGCGCAGCAGATTGTGAAAGGGTCTTCGAACCGTCACCAGCCCCCGGAAGCCATGTCGATCCGAGCCGCAATCCATCACCTGACGCACTACAAATACGACCGTCCGGTGTCCCTCGGCCCGCAGATCATCCGGCTCAGGCCCGCGCCCCACAGCCGCACCAGGGTCATTTCGCACTCGCTGAAGGTTTCTCCTGCCAACCATTTCGTGAACCATCAGCAGGATCCATACGGCAACTGGCTCGCGCGCTACGTCTTCCCGGAACTGGTCAACGAACTGAAGATCGAGGTCGACGTCGTCGCCGACATGACGGTCTACAATCCGTTCGATTTCTTCGTCGAGGAGAACGCTGAGACCTGGCCGTTCGAATATCCGGAGGACCTCAAACCCGATCTCGTCATTTACCGCACGCCCGAGCCCGCTGGACCCCGGCTTCAGGCCTTCTTGAGCGGGATTGATCGCACGCCCGTTCGCACCGTCGATTTTGTGGTCAATCTCAACCGGCGCCTTGCGGGCGAAATTGAATATCTCATCCGCATGGAATCGGGGGTGCAGACCCCGGAGGAGACGTTCGAGCGCGGCTCGGGCTCCTGCCGCAATTCGAGCTGGCTTCTGGTGCAGATTTTCCGCCACCTGGGCTTGGCCGCCCGCTTCGTGTCCGGCTATCTCATTCAGCTGAAGCCGGATCTCGTCTCGCTCGACGGCCCCCCCGGCACGGACCACGATTTCACCGATCTCCACGCCTGGGCCGAGGTCTACCTGCCCGGCGCCGGCTGGGTCGGGCTCGATCCGACCTCGGGCCTGCTGGCTGCGGAAAGCCACGTTCCGCTTGCCGCGACGCCGCACTATCGCAACGCCGCGCCGATTTCGGGCCTGGCGAGCTTCGCCAATGTCGATTTCGCTTTCGACATGCGGGTCGACAGGGTCGCCGAACATCCGCGCATCACCAAGCCGTTTTCTGAAGACGCCTGGAAGGCGCTCGACGCGCTTGGCGAGGAGGTCGACAAGAAGCTCGCCGCCGACGACGTCCGGCTGACCATGGGCGGCGAGCCGACCTTCGTTTCGATCGACGACTTCGAAGCGGGGGAGTGGAACGCGGACGCAGTCGGCCCGACCAAGCGGGCGCTCGCCGACCGGCTGATCCGCCGACTGCGCGACCGGTTCGCCCCCGGTGGGTTCCTCCACTACGGACAGGGCAAATGGTATCCGGGCGAGTTGCTGCCGCGCTGGACGTTTTCGCTCTACTGGCGTCGCGACTTGAAGCCGATCTGGCAAAACCCGGAGCGCATCGCCGCGGAGGGAGAGCAGACCGGCGCCAGCAAGGAATCGGCGGAGGCGCTGCTCGGCGCAATCGCGTCCGAACTCGGCATTGCATCCGACCATGTCGCGCCGGCTTACGAGGATCCTGCCGAGTGGCTCGTGAAGGAGGCCAATCTGCCGGCGAACGTCTCGCCGGAAAATTCTCAGCTCAAGGACCCGGAGGAACGTCATCGGATCGCTCGCGTCTTCTCGCGCGGACTAACCGAGCCTTCGGGCTATGTCCTGCCGGTCCAGCGCTGGCAGGCGAAGGCCGGTGGGATCCGCTGGCGCAGCGAGAAATGGAAAACCCGTCGCGGCGCGCTCCATCTGGTCCCGGGCGACAGTCCAGTCGGCTACCGCCTGCCCCTGGGCGCGCTGCCCTACGTGCCGCCCTCCGCGTTCCCCTATGTCGTCGAAGCCGATCCGACCGAGCCGCGCGGGCCCTTGCCGGATTTCCACAATGCGCCGGAGCGCGCCCAGCGGGTCGCCTCGTTCGCCGCGGCGGAAGGGTCGGCTCAGCACCGCGTCGAGCAGCGCCTCGGCGATATCGACGGCGCCATTCGCACCGCTGTGACGGTCGAGCCGCGCGACGGGCGCCTGTGCGTGTTCCTGCCCCCGGTCGAGCGGCTCGAGGACTATCTCGAACTGGTCGCCGCCGCCGAAGCCGCGGCGGAACAGGTCGGGCTTCCCGTGCAGATCGAAGGCTATCCGCCTCCGGTCGATCCACGCATGAATGTCATTCGCGTAGCGCCGGACCCCGGCGTGATCGAAGTCAACATTCATCCCGCGTCGAGCTGGCGCGAATGCGTGGCGACCACCGAAATTGTCTACGAGGAGGCGCGGCTTTCCCGGCTTGGCGCCGACAAGTTCATGATCGACGGCAAGCATGCGGGGACTGGCGGGGGCAATCATGTCGTCGTCGGTGGCCAGGCGCCGCTCGACAGTCCGTTTCTCAGGCGTCCCGACCTGCTCAAGAGCCTCATCATCCATTGGCTGCGCCGCCCGAGCCTCAGCTACTTCTTCTCTGGCCTGTTCATCGGCCCGACCAGCCAGGCGCCGCGTATCGACGAAGCGCGTCACGACAGTCTTTACGAGCTGGAAATCGCGCTCGCCCAGATCCCGAAGCTGGGAGATGGCGCCGCGCCGCGGCCGTGGCTGCTCGATCGGCTCATGCGCAACCTGCTCACCGACGTGACCGGCAATACGCATCGGGCGGAAATCTGCATCGACAAGCTCTACTCGCCTGACGGGGCGACGGGCCGGCTTGGCCTGGTCGAGTTCCGCGGCTTCGAAATGCCGCCGGATTCCCGCATGAGCCTCGCCCAGCAGCTCTTGATCCGCGCGATTCTCTCGCGGCTGTGGCGCGATCCGCTGGATGGGCCGCTGCCGCGATGGGGCGCGTCGCTGCACGACCGGTTCATGCTGCCGCATTTCGTGTGGGAGGATTTCCGTGGTGTCCTCGCTGATCTCAAGTCGCATGGGTTTCCGTTCCGCTCCGACTGGTACGAAGCGCAGGCCGAGTTCCGGTTTCCGTTCTGCGGCGAGGTCGAGTACGAGGGTGTCAAACTCGAACTCCGCCAGGCGCTGGAGCCGTGGCATGTGCTGGGGGAAACGGGCGCGATCGGCGGGACGGCGCGCTACACTGACAGTTCGACCGAGCGGCTGCAGGTGAAGCTCACGACCGCCGATCCCGAGCGCTATGTCATCGCCTGCAACCGCCGTCGCGTTCCCTTGGCGAAGACTACAACGAATGGCGTCGCGGTCGGCGCGGTGCGCTACAAAGCCTGGAAGCCGTCGACCGCTATGCACCCGACGATTCCCGTGCACGCGCCTTTGGTCTTCGACATTTTCGATAGCTGGAGCGGGCGGGCTCTTGGCGGCTGCGTCTATCACGTGGCCCATCCGGGCGGGCTCAGCTACGACACCTTTCCGGTCAACAGCAATGAGGCTGAAGCGCGCCGCCTCGCGCGCTTCGAGCCGCGTGGCCATACGCCGGGGGCCTACGAACCAGCGCCCGAGACGCCGCATCCCGAGTTTCCGCTGACGCTGGACCTCAGAAGGCCGGCGGGGATTTAGGGCGGTTTGCCGGCGACGTGTCTGAGGGACGGGCTTGGCCGCGCTCACTCAACCGCAATTTTACCGGCGCCCCCTAATGTTTTCAGGGTGTTAGGACCCCGTTTAGTTCCGCGCTTCAAAAGTGAGGCTCGGCAGGGTCTTACAGTAAGGCCATTATTAACATATTAAGATGCTAAAACGACAAATTGCTTCAGCCCTTATCCGCGAACGCGCAGGTGATGCTGGCCATCGTCGGCAGGTCGGCGAAGGCGTCGAAACGGCCGTTGTCGGCAATGTCTTCGCGGCTCGCATGGACTGCCCCGGAATGGCGCCACGCGGCCGCTAGATTGCGTGGCGCTTGACGGCGTCTTCGTCCCAGCGAATTCCGAGCCCAGGCCCGACAGCGGTGAGCGCCCCGTCGGAGATCCGAGGCGGCTCGGCGAGGATCGATCCGGCAATGTCGAGATACTCGAGCCAATGGGCGGTTGGCGTGACGGGCAGGACGTGTGCGCTCGCCTCGACGAACAGATGGCTCGAGACCGGCAAAGACGCCGCCTCCGCCTGCCCCATCGCGCTCAGCCATCCCGTCACGCCGCCGATTTTCATAATGTCCAGCATCGCGAAGTCACTCGCGCCAGCCGCGATCGACTTGGCCATATCGCGAGGAAACCACCAGTTCTCGCCTGTCTGGATTCGTACCGGCGATTCCATGCGCACACGGGCATGGCCTTCCAAGTCCTCCGCGGGAACGGGCTCCTCGACCCAATGGATGTCGTACTCGGCCAATTTCTCAATTCGGCTGCACGCTTCGATGGACGTGAGCGACTGATTGTAGTCGACCATCAACGCCACCCCGGCGCCGATCAGTTTTCGTACCCCAGCAACGGTCGCCACATCCTTCTCGACAGGGCCGTCGCCAAGCTTGATCTTGATGCCGCGAAAGCCAGCTTCGAGGGATCGCGTGAGCACCGATGCGTCGGTCTTCGGGTCGAGCACGCCGAAGCTGTCGTAGGCCATGAGTGGTCCTGGCTCTCCGCCAAGAAGCCGCACGACGGGCCATCCCGCCGCTTTTCCCAGCGCGTCCCAAAAAGCCATATCAAGCCCGGCGACCGCCATGCCGACGAGACCCTGCCAGCCAAGAAGGCGAAAACGGCGGTTGAATTCGCGCATCCGCTCAAACGGAACGATCGATTTGCCGCTGATTTCGCCGCCGATCTCCTCGACCAGACGGGCGAGCGGCGCCACGGCCAACGGAGTGTAAGCGAAGAGATACGAGCTTCCGGTCACGCCCTCCTCGGTCAGCACATCGATCAACACGAGCGGCGCAGAGGGAATCGTGCCGACCGCGGTCCGGATCGGGCGATCGAGTGGCGCGATGACAGGCCGCGCCTTGACGGAGCGTACCGTTAGAGACTGGCTACCCATGGCCAATATAGCTCCAATTCAGAAACTCGATCGATCGCCATCATGAATGGCCAGTCGCTGCGCCAAGTTGTAGCCGGCAACGATCGACGCTTTCGCGGGTTCTCGACCTTGCACGTTGCCGGATCCCTAGCTCTTGTCGGCGAACGCACCGGTGATGTCGTTCATTGTCGGCAGCTCGGCAAAGGAGTCAAAACGGCCGTTGTCCGCGATGTCTTTCGCCGCGCGCATGAACCCGCCCCAGGCGGCGCGGGCGAGCGCTCCGCCGACGCTGATCCGTTTGACGCCGAGATCCTCGAGCTTGCGCTTAGTGAAGCCCGGCCAGCCTGCGAGCACATTGACCGGCAGCTTGCCCGCAACCCGCACGACCTCGGCCACTTCCTCCGGGGTCCTGACCAAGGGCACGTAAAGCACGTCGGCGCCCGCTTCCGCGTAAAGGGGAAGGCGCCGTAGCGCCTCGGCAAGCCCGCCAGCCTGGCGCAGGATCGCCTCGCTGCGCGCGGTGAGCAGGACCTTTTCGCCGCTGGCGCTGATCGCCGCGCGCGCCGCCCGCAGTCGATCGACCGCTTCAGTGACGCTGTAGAGGGGAGCGCCAGAATTGCCGGTGTAGTCTTCAATCGACAAGCCCGAGACGCCGGCGCCGACGCAAAGCCGGACGCTCTCGTGCACGCCGTCAGCGTCGCGAGCGAAGCCGGCCTCGAAATCGGCGTTGAGCGGAAGATCCGTCGCTTCGGCGAGGTCGCGGAGGTGGCTCAGCGTGTAGGCCCGGTCAATGGCGCCGTCGCCCTTTCCTGCAGCGAAGGCCATGCCGGCGCTCGTGCTGGCGAGCGCCTGGAAGCCGAGCGACGCGAGATATTTGGCCGAGCCGATGTCGAACGGATTGGGAATGACAAAACAGCCCGGAGCCGCATGCAACTCGGCAAAGCGGGCGCGCTTTTCTGCGATCGTCGGCATCGTGCTTATCCTTCTTCAGGCGGCGCTCAGGCGGCGACGCGATACCACGGGAATATGAGCGCCGTTCCGATCACGATTATAGCGATCGCAAGCACCAGTCGATCGGCAAACACGCGGCGCATCGCGTTTTCCTCCTAGACGAAGCTGTAGCGCTCGGAATGGTAGCGTGACATCGGCACCTCGAGCTCGCCAAGCGCCCGCTCGATCCCGTCCATCATCACGTCTGGCCCACAAATGAAATATTCGTGCGCCGCATAGGGCGGCGGCACATGGCGGCGGAAGATCTCAACATCGACATAACCGCACTCGCCGCTCCAGCCCTCGTGCGGGCTCCGCAACACGTGCGCGACCTTCAACTGCAGCCGTCCGGCCAATTCCTCCAGCTCTTCGCGAAAGGTGATCTCGTCGTAAGTCCGGCTGCCGTACAACAGCAGCAGCGGCCGCTTGTCGCCCTTGTCGGCGAAGGTGCGAATAATGCTCGTCATCGGCATGACGCCATCCCGCCTGCGATCAGCACCAGCATGTCGGCGGACGCGCTGTCGGCGGTGAAGGCGCCATACGGCCCGTCGAGGAAGACGCGCTGGCCAGGCGCGGCGCTTGCGATCCTGCTGGTGAAATCCCCCAGGCAGCGGATCGTTATTTCCACCTGTCCGTCCGTGGCCGCGACGCTGGAGGAAAACGAGAAGGGATGGCCGGTGATCTGAAACGGACTGCCCCAGAGCGTGAGCCAGCCGAACTGACCCGGCCGGAGGCGAAAGCCCTCATACCATCTGGCATTATGGCCAGCGTTAATGAGTCGCCGCGCTCCTGGCGCAGTTCGCTCACACGGTAAGGTCGCCTGAGCTGGAACAGCGGCTTGACGATGCGCACGTAGAACAGAAGCCCGATCCAGAAAACTGTGAGGCCGATCCAGAGCGTCCGCTTCCACGGCGATTCGAGATAGACGCTCCACCCGACCATATGCGCGAGACCCGCCGCGACCGCGGTCAAGGCCAAGACGATATGCAGCGCGTGCCAGGTTTCGTAACGGATCTTCCATTGCGCGCGCCACAGCGCCATCGCCACCAGAGCGATCAGAGAATAGGTCGAAAGCGCGGCGAACCGGGCGCGGTGAACGAATTCAAGAGCGCCAGCAGTTCCGGCCGCACCGCAAACAGGATCAGCGGATGCGCCACAACGAGCGCGACCGCGAGCAGCGAAATCTGTCGGTGCAGATGGTAGATGACATCTTCGCCCCAGGGCGAACGGCGCCGCCGCGCTGGCCCATCGGCCCGCTCCTCCAAGACCCATGATCCGGCGTTTCCCCGCTGCCCGCAATGCTGGGGTAGGAGCAGATTAGCGCTCGATCGAAACGCCTGGCGCCATCACCCGCCCTTCGGCATCAAGGCCGAGAGCGCGACTTTTTGCTGTCCGTTGGTATCGAAATTATCGGGCGCAAGCCAGCGCTCGTAGGCCGCCTTGCGAGCCGGCCACTCGCTGTCGAGCATCGCAAACCACGCCGTGTCGCGGTTGCGGCCCTTGACGATCATGTGCTGGCGAAAAATGCCCTCGAAGGTGAAGCCGAAGCGTTCCGCCGCGCGCCGTGACGGCGCGTTGTGCGCGTTGCACTTCCACTCGTAACGGCGATAGCCGAGCTCCTCGAAGACGTATTTCGCGAACAGATATTGCGCCTCGGTCGCGCCGGCCGTCCGTTGCATCGCCGGCGTGTACATGATGTTGCCGACCTCGATGACGCGATTGGGCGGATCGATGCGCAGGAAGGTCTGATAGCCGACCACGCGCGCCGAGGCATTGTCGATCACGGCGAAGAACAGCGGATCGGTCGAGCGAGCCTTGGCTTCAAGATTGGCGCGAAATTCGTCGAGGCTTTTGTATGGCCCATCGAACAGATAGGCCCACACGGCTTCACGCGTCGCGTCGCCGTTCGACCCTTCATAGAGCGCCTCGGCGTGCGCGTGCGGGTCAAGGGGGGCGAGCGTGATCCACCGCCCTTCGAGCGTGACCCACTCCGGCCGCTTGGCCGGATGCGAGTCAACGAGGGGGCCGATGGGCAAGGTCGCGGACGGGGGCGTCATAGCGTCATGACCCCAAAGTGAGTCAATTTCTTCTTTTGTAACATCACGGCCATTCGGACCGGCGGCCGCAGCGACCTTACGCGCAAGGTCTCCAACCTTTCGCGCAGAGGCCGCTTGCGTTCGCCGTCTGGCTCGGTGCTGTTTGTCAATGATTGTCCCGCGGCACGCCCATGGTCTGGGCAAGACGCTGGTATTGGACAGCAGGCTTCAGCACCATGCCTTCGTCAAACTGCGCCACCATCTCGCGCTGGATCTGCTGCCATGGCGTCTGGCTCTTGGGATAGGGGAACCCGCCGTTCTGGGCCAGCGTCGCGCGACGCTCGTTCAGCTCCTCGTCCGAGATCAAGATGTTGGCGGTGCCCTTCTTCAGATCGATGCGCACCCGGTCGCCGGTCTTGATCAGCGACAGTCCCCCGCCCGCCGCCGCCTCAGGCGAAGCGTTCAGGATCGAGGGCGAGCCCGAGGTGCCCGACTGCCGGCCGTCGCCGACGCAGGGCAGCGCGTGCACACCTTTCTTGAGGAGCGCCGCGGGCGGCTGCATGTTGACCACTTCCGCCCCGCCCGGATAGCCGATCGGCCCGGTGCCGCGAATGAACAGAATGCTGTGCTCGTCGATCTTGAGCTTCGGGTCGTCGATGCGGTGGTGATAGTCCTCGGGCCCCTCGAATACGATCGCCCGGCCCTCGAACGCGTCCAGGTCTTTCGGGTTGGAGAGAAAACGGGCGCGGAACTCCGCGTCAATGACGCTCGTCTTCATGATCGCGTCGTTGAACAGATTGCCGCTCAGGACGACGAAACCGGCGTCCTCTTTCAACGGCTTGTCGATCGGCATGATGACGTCAGGATCGTCCGAATGGATCTTGGCGCAGTTTTCTCCCATCGTCTTGCCGTTGACGGTCAGCGCCTTCTCATGAATGAGCTTGCGCTTCATGAGTTCGTTGACGACGGCCGGAACGCCGCCGGCGCGGTGATATTCTTCGCCGAGGTATTTGCCGGCGGGCTGCATGTTGACGAGCAGCGGCACCTTGTGCCCGATCGTCTCCCAGTCTTGAATCGACAGCGGCACGCCAATGTGGCGAGCGATGGCGTTGATGTGAATCGGCGCGTTGGTCGAGCCGCCAATGGCACTGTTGACGACGATCGTGTTCTCGAACGCCTCGCGCGTCAGAATGTCCGAAGGCTTGAGGTCCTCCCACACCATCTCGACGATTCGTTTGCCGGTCTCATAGGCGATCTGGCCCCGCTCGCGGTGAGGCGCAGGGATCGCGGCGCAGCCGGGCAGGCTCATGCCAAGCGCTTCGGCGAGTGAGTTCATGGTCGAGGCCGTGCCCATCGTGTTGCAATGGCCGACCGAAGGCGCAGAGGAGGTCACGAGCTCCATGAACTGTTCATAGTCGATCTTGCCTTCGGCAAGGTCGGCGCGCGCCGTCCAGACCACCGTGCCCGAGCCGGTGCGCTGGCCGTGATGCCAGCCGTTGAGCATCGGTCCGCCGGAGAGGACGATGGCGGGAATGTTGACCGTCGCGGCGGCCATGACGCAGGCTGGCGTCGTCTTGTCGCAGCCGGTCGTCAGCACCACGCCGTCGATGAAATAGCCCATCAGGATTTCGACGAGGCCGAGATAGGCGAGATTGCGGTCGAGCGCGGCGGTCGGGCGTTTTCCCGTCTCCTGGATCGGGTGCACCGGAAATTCGAACGCAAGTCCCCCAGCCGCGGTGATTCCGTCGCGCGTACGCTTCGCGAGCTCAATGTGATGGCGGTTGCAGGGCGACAGATCAGAGCCGGTCTGCGCAATGCCGATGATCGGCTTGCCGGAGCGCAATTCACCAGGCGTCAGGCCGAAATTGAGGTAGCGCTCGAGATAAAGCGCCGTCATGCCCGGGTTGTCAGGATTGTCGAACCATTGCCGGGATCGCAACGCGCGCTTGGGGTCGCCCTTGGAGCCGCCGTTCGATTTGGTCTTGGATTTATCGGCCATCGATCTCGTTTGCCTCCCTGGCGCATGTTCAGGTTCGTCGCGCCGGCGCTGTCACGCCATTATGAACCCAATCGCGGAGCGAATTCAATGTTTCGCTTGCGCGTTCCCCTCTGCTTGGCGTTTGCTTAAGGGGTGCGAAACGGCGGACGCGATGCGTCCTAGCTCAGACGCGATGGTCTAGGGAGAGTAGCCCATGTCTGATCTGTGGCGCCGTTCGGCGAGCGATCTGGCGGCTCTCATCGCCCGGAAAGAGACGTCGAGTTGCGAGGTCGTAGAGGCGCATCTCACGCGGATTGCGGCCGTCAATCCGAAGCTCAACGCTGTCGTCAAGGTTCTGGCGGAGGAAGCGCGCGTGGGCGCTGACGAAGCGGATCGGAAGGTCGCCGCCAAAGAAGCGCTTGGACCGCTGCACGGCGTGCCCTTCACCATCAAGGAAAACATCGATCTGGCCGGCGCGGCGACCACGTGGGGATTGCCAGCGTTCGCTCGCGCCGTGGTTTCCCTCGACGCGCCAATCGTCGAGAGGATGCGCCGAGCCGGCGCGGTTCCGATCGGGCGGACCAACATGCCCGACATGGGGCTGCGCGTTCACACCCATAGTTCGCTGCACGGCGTCACGCGCAATCCCTGGAATGCGGGGCGGACCGCAGGCGGTTCGAGCGGCGGCGAGGCGGCGGCTCTGGCCGCAGGTATGTCGCCTCTCGGCCTTGGCAACGACATCGGCGGCTCGCTGCGCAACCCCGCCAACGCCTGCGGCATTGCGTCGATCCGGCCTTCCCAAGGCCGTGTGCCCGACGCGGGCGTCATTCCGGGAGCAGATCGCCCATTGGCCGTGCAGATGATGCAGGTGAGCGGGCCGATGGCGAGGACCGTCGCCGACGTGCGGCTCGCGCTCGAGGTGATCTCGGGCGCGCACCCTCGCGATCCCTGGTCGCTCGATCCTCCCGCGAAACGTCCGCACGACGCGGCCGCCCGCCGGGTCGCAATGGTCGCCGAACCTCCAGGCGGGTCCACGGACGCGCGTGTGGCTGAGACCGTCCGACAAGCGGGCCTGGCGTTGCGAGAGGCCGGATATGTCGTCGAGGAAGTGATGCCGCCGCGCTACGAGGACGCCGTCTCGACCTGGACCGCTTTTATCGTCTCTGACTTCCGCGCGGTGACCGATCAATTGCTGCCGATCATGGGCAAGGATGGCGTGTTCTTCTTTCAAACAGCCGGGTCGTCCGTGCCGCGTCTCGATGCTGCAGGCTTCTCGCGTCTGTTCTTTGCCCGAGACGGCATAGCGCGCGCCTGGTCCCAATTCATGGCCGGCTACGGGCTCATCCTGTCTCCGACATGGACTCAATTGCCGTTTGAAGAAGGGTTTGACGCCGCATCTGAAGAAAACGTTGCGGCGACGACGGCGATGGTCCGCCCGGTCCTGCCTGCGAATTTGATCGGGTTGCCCTCTGCCTGCGTCCCCGCCGGCCTGGACGTGGCGACAGGGCTACCGATCGGCGTTCTGCTCACCGGGCGGCGCATGCATGACATGGAATGCCTGGACGCTGCGGAGGCGATCGAAGCGAGGTTCCGCTTGCCCACCCCAATCGACCCGAAATAGGCGCAAGCGCCCTCACCAAGCGCCCTCACATGGCGAGCGGCGATACGCCAAACAGCCAGAGGTGCAGGCCACCGATCAGCAGGCCGTAGACGACCAAGCCGACGACAATTGCGCCGGCCGTGGCGCCGAGCTCAGGCGCCGGATAGACGATTCCGTTTCGCCGGTCGCGCGCGTAGGAGGTCGCAAGATCCGCGGCCGACCAGACCAGGAAGGCGCCGAACAGGAGCACATCCGCCGCCGACCCGTTGGCGAAGAGGTGGCCCACACTCCACAACAGCACCGCCCACAGCATCGGATGATGGGTGATGACCGCGATATGGCTTCGCTTGAAGAGAAAGCCCGCGAGCAGGATCAGCGCGATCAGCATCAGAAGCATGGTGATGTGTCGGGCCCCTGTCAGGGGCGTCCAAAGCTGGGGCGCGTCATAGCGCGCTCGCGCAAAACCCCAGACGATGAGAACGAAACCGATCGTCGAGATCAGCGAATAAATCCCCTTCCACGGGCCTTCGCCGAGCCGCGCGATCGCTCTTTCGCGACCGCCCTCCGAGACGATGCGAATCGAGTGAAGGCCGAGAAAGATGACGAGGCCGAGGACCAAAATCGTCATGGGTAGTCCGCCTTGAGACGGGAATCGTTCGCTAGCCACGAAGGTTAGGCGCCCAATCACGACGAAGGCAAGGCCGGCACGCCCTTGCGCCATCAGGGATCGGGTCGCATGAAGGCGGCCCGCCCTTTGGAATCGCCCGCAATGACCTGGTCCGCCGCCCAGTATGTCAAATTCGAACAGGAGCGCACGCGTCCGGTCCATGATCTGGTGGCGCGGATTCCGAACGCTGAAATTCTCAGCGCCGCCGACATCGGCTGCGGTCCAGGCAATTCGACCGAGGTCTTGCGCGAGCGCCACCGTGAGGCGCGCATCGTTGGCCTCGATTCTTCGCCCGACATGATCGAGGCTGCGCGCAGGCGTCTTCCCGACCTCGCCTTCGAGGTCGCCGACATTCGCGAATGGCGTCCGAAGGCGCCGCTCGACGTGATCCTCGCCAATGCCGTCCTGCAATGGATTCCGGATCACGAGACCCTGTTTCCGGCGCTGATGGACAAACTTGGTCCGGGCGGCGCGCTCGCCGTGCAGATGCCTGACAATCTCGATGAGCCCTCGCATCGGCTGATGGGCGAGGTCGCAAGCGCCGGCCCGTGGGCGGCGAGGCTTAAGGGGGCCACAGGCGCGCGCGCCGAGCGCCATCTCGCGGACTGGTATTTCCGCCTGCTGCGCCCTCATGCGACGCACATTGATGTCTGGCGCACGACTTACTTTCATCCGCTCGCCGGCGCGCGAGCCATCGTCGAATGGCTGAAGGGAACCGGACTTCGTCCGTTCCTTGATCCACTCGAGGAGGGCGCGCGGGAAGCGTTCCTCGCCCGCTATGAGGAAGCGATCGCCAGAGCCTATCCCGCCGAGGCGGACGGAACTGTTCTGCTGCCGTTTCCCAGGCTGTTCATCGTCGCCGTGCGCTGAACCTTCAATTTGCGCCCTACACCTGGGGAAGATAGCGTGAAGCCCCGTGAAGGGAGGAAGCCCATGCCCAAATATCTGTTCGAAGCACGCTACACTTCGGAAGGCGCGATTGGCCTCGCGAAGGAAGGCGGCACGAGCCGCCGGGACGCCGTCAAGAAGCATCTCGAGGATGTCGGCGGCAAGCTGGAATCGATGTATTTCGCGTTCGGCGACATCGATTGTTTCGTCATCGTCGACCTGCCCGACAATGTGAGCGCGGCGGCCCTTTCACTCGCCGTCAACGAGAGCGGTCTGATCGCGAGCAAGGCGATCGTGCTGTTGACGCCTGAGGAAATGGACCAAGCTGGCAAGAAGAGAGTCCATTTCCGGGGCCCTGGCAAAAAAGCGCCGAGCTGACGCGCTTCCAACGCGCCGGCGCTTCGTGCTATGGCGGCCGGATTGCACGCGCCCGTAGCTCAACTGGATAGAGTATCGGTCTTCGAAACCGAGGGTTGGCGGTTCGAACCCGTCCGGGCGCGCCAATTTTTCGCCGACTTAGATAAGCCTTCCGATGAATGTAAACCGGCGGCAATCCCAGGCTATGCATTGGGGTAACGCTGGCGAAGCTTGCGCCTGCTCAAGCTCGCCATTGACTTCTAGGCGACCTCGCGAGCTCACCGCCCATCTCGCGAGCTAATTCCGCTCGGTTGTTTGGAAGGCGCCCTGAAATTGAACGTAGACGGTTGTCCGCTCGCGGAGCCCGCTTATGGCGGCCACGAGATGTCGGAGCCGATCGTCCTCAATCTTCGTTCCAACGCGCTCAAGGTTTGACCAAAGGCAGCGTCAAAGTGCGTCATCATGAAAAGCAGTCGAGTGTCTCGACGCTATCCGAACCCTTGCGATTGCAATGCTTGCTGTTTCGCACCACAATGCACAACGGCCGGTCGCACGACTCGTCAAAAAGACAGGCTCTCGGCCAGAAAACTCGGCGAAAATGAACGTGCCGTAGCTTGAGCTATAAAAAACTGCAGCATCTTTGTTGCAACAGCGACCAATGTGGGAGGATAGAATGAGACGCCTTAGCGGAACCGCCGCGCTTTCTCTGCTCGCGGCACTAGGGGCGACGGCGCCCGCCAGCAACGCCAGCGCCGCAGAGCAGTTCGTAATCGGGGTATCCAACACCCATATCGGAAACAGCTGGCGCGAGGAGTTCGTTTGCTCGATCAAAGCCGAGGCGCTCGCTTCAGGCTTGGTTTCGAAGGTCATTCTCGCCAATCGCGAAGCGGGCCCTTCCGAGCAGATCGCCGACCTGCGCACGCTGATCTCGGCCGGCGTCAACGCGATCATCATAAACCCGTCGGACGAAAAGGCGCTCAACGGCGTCATCAAGGCGGCAGCCGAGAAGGGGATCGTCGTCGTCGCGGCGGACCAACCCGTCAGCGCTCCGGAAGCCTATATCGTGACCGGCGACCAGGTGACCTACGCCAAGGTCGGCGCCAAATGGCTGTTCGACCAGATGAAGGGCAAGGGCGACGTCTATGAAATGCGCGGGATCGATGGGGCTCCCGGCGACAGCGTCAGGCAGACCGGCTTCGACACCGTGCTGAAGGATTATCCTGGAATCAAGGTCGTTGCGACAACCTTCATGGACTGGTCCAACGAAAAAGCCGCACAGCAGATGTCGGCGATGCTCGCCTCGGGCAAGCATTTCGACGGCGTGTGGACATCTGGAATCGATTATACGGTGATCGAGGCGATCAAGGCTGCGAATAAGCCGTTTGTGCCCTTCGTCGGCGCCGACAACAATGGCTTCATCAAGCAATTGATCGACTACAAGAAGGACGGGCTGGTCGGCGTCGCCGTGGCGAACTCACCCGCGATCGGCGCTGCGGGGCTGGTCGTCGCCCTCGATGTCCTGCAAAAGAAGCCTCGCGACAAAGTGACCACCGTTCCAACCGCCTCTTATGACAACACGACCGACGCAAATGTGGAGATCCTGAAGACGCTCTACGATCCGAACGTTGCGCCGACTGATCCGATCTATGGTCCCGAAAAGGGCTATGGTCACTTCACCGCCGCACAGGAAAAGGCCTGCAAGGGTCCGGGCGAATAGTTGCCGTCAGCGTCGGCGTTCGTGGTCATGCGAACGCCGACACGGCTCTCTCATCGTATTGCAGACATCTAATCGCACTTGTTGGTAGAAATGGTTCGGGCCGTCACGAACGGGCTGCGAGCGGATGTGGAGCCGTCCCGATGAACGACTCCACGCCTCTGCTTGAGGTCCACGATGTCGCCAAGCGGTTCGGCGCAGTCATAGCGCTCAAGTCGGCGACGCTCAATCTTGTCCGTGGCGAGATCCACGCGTTGATGGGAGCCAACGGCGCGGGCAAGAGCACGCTGGTGAAGATTCTCACCGGCGTTCACCCGGCGGATGCTGGAACCATAACGATCAACGGCGCGACGCGCGTGTTTCGCTCGCCCGCCGAAGCGCGTCGAGCAGGCATCGTCTCGGTTTATCAAGATCCCGCGCTCGTCCCCGACCTTACAATCGGCCAGAATATGCGATTGGCCGACGTTCCGCTCGCAGAAGTGCGGAGCTACTTTAGCAAGCTTGGAATAGAGGACCTCGATCCGAACGCGCTGGCCCGAGACATTCCGTATCCAATTCTGCGCCTCATCGATTTTGCTCGCGCCCTGGCCTCCAATCCGACCCTGCTTATCCTCGACGAGATCACCGCCGCTCTCCCGGCAAACCTGTCGGAGCGTGTCTTCGCCGTCATGCGCAGCTGGCGCGAACGCGGCAATTCAGTGATTTTCATCTCTCATCGTATGGCGGAGGTGGGCGCGCTCTGCGATCGCACGACTGTTTTGCGCGATGGCGTCTCCGTCGGCGTCACCGACACGGCCCGAGGCAGCGAAGAGCGAATTGTCTCGCTTATGCTTGGGCTGGACCCAACGAAAGTGACTCCGTCAGATTCTTCGCAACGGCAAATTCGCAGCGGCGACGACGGTCTCGCCGCTCTCGAGGTTCGCGATCTTTGCTACAGCCACATGCTCAAGAACGTGTCTTTCAGGCTCCGGGCCGGAGAGATTCTTGGCGTTGCAGCGCTCGAAGGTCAGGGGCAGCAGGAACTGTTCGACTGTATTGCTGGAGTGACCCGCAACGACGGCGGAGAGATCGCAGCCCGCGGCCAAAAGCTGAAGCTTAATCATCCTGGCGACGCAATCGCTGCCGGTCTCGTGCTGGTCCCGGCGAACCGATTGCAGGCGCTTCTGCCGCAGCGCTCGATCCGGGAGAATGTGGCTTTGCCGCTTGTCCGCAACCCGTCGAATTGGGGCTTCATCAACGCCCGGGCGGAGCGTCAGCGCGTCTCCAATGCTGTCAAGCGATTGCAAATCGACACCAGAGCGGAGTCCCAATTGCGCCGGCTGAGCGGCGGCAACCAGCAGAAGGTGGTGATCGCCCGATGGATTGCGACCGGATTCCAGACCCTGCTTTGCTTCGATCCGACGCGCGGCATCGACATCGGCACCAAGCATCAGATTTATCGGTTGTTACGCGAGATGGCAGACGCAGGGTCGTCGGTGCTGTTGTTCACGTCCGAACTTCCGGAAATTGCCCTGGTGTGCGACCGGACGATCGTTTTGTTCGGGGGCGAAATCGTCGCCGAGATGCCGGCTAGCGAAGCCGGCGAGGAAGCTTTGCTTCGCGCCGCACACGGCCTGGAGGTCGCTCCCGCCATGGGTGCGGCCCCGCGCGCCAGCGTCCGGTCAAGCGGAACAGGCGCGATAGCCAAGTTGGCCGACAATTCATCCTTGAGCGTCCAAGCTCCAAACCAAAGCTCCGGGCTTATCGACAAGATCTGGGGCGCAATTGCGCGGTATCCCGCTTTATTCGGCATGCCGGCGCTCTTTCTCGTCTTCCTGATGGCCACCGTCGCGATCCATCCCCGATTCGATTCGTTCGATGCGCAATCCCTCGCCATGGCGGCGTTGCCCTTGGCGTGCGCCGCGGCTGCTCAGGCCGTGGTCGTGATCTCGGGCGGAATCGACCTGTCGATCGGGTCCGTTATCGCCGTGGCGAACGTTCTCGCGGCGCGCACGATGAATGAAGCGACTTTCGGCCAAGCGCTTTGGCTCGCCCTGGCGATCCTGGCCGCTGGCGCAGCCATAGGCGCAGTCAACGGTCTCCTCGTCATCGTCTCCCGTGTCCCGGATGTCATCGTTACCCTGACAACCGGCTTTATCTGGGGCGGCGTCGCGCTGCTGATCCTCGAGAAGCCGGGCGGCGGCGCCCCTCCCGAGTTCGCGAATCTTGGCACTGGAACGCTGATCACCGAGTGGCTGTCCAACTCGCTGGTTCTGCTTGTCGTGGCCGTAGCGCTCATATGGATTCCGGTTCGCATGTCGAAGGCCGGCCTGCGCATCTACGCCACTGGCAGTGACAAGATCGCCGCGTTTCGGAGCGGCGTGAATGTCGAGGGCGCCCGGCTCCTGGCCTATATCCTCGGCGGCTTGTTCAGCGCCATCGGCGGCATCGGTTTGACGATGACGACAGGCATCGGCTCTCCGCACGCGGGCGTTCTCTACACGTTGAGCGGATTGGCGGCCGTCGTCATTGGCGGAGTGAGCCTGACGGGCGGGCGCGGCGGGATCGTGGGGCCGGTCATTGCCGCCTTTGTGCTCACGCTCATTCCCGCCGACCTGATCTTTCTGAACATTGACCCGAACTTCGGCCAAGTCATCCAGGGAACATTGATCGTTCTCGTCGTGATGGCGGGCGGGCTCGCAACCATCGTGAGAAACCGCAAATGAGCTTTTCGTCGGATGCGCCGACGCCGTCGAGGCGCTGGGAGGCTCGCAGCGTTCTTTTCTGGTTTCAGCGGAATACGATTGTCGCTCTGATCCTGCTGCTCGTCATTTTCATCGCGGCGGTCGAGGTCCTGAAACCGGGGACGGTCAATCCCGTCTGGCTGTCGAACACGCTCCTGTTCGCCGCCCCGCTCGGTATTCTCGCCGCGGGTCAGACCATGGTGATGCTGACCGGCGGCATCGATTTGTCTGTCGTCAGCGTCGCGATGGGTTCGGCGTTCCTGATGACGACCACAGCGCTCAAGTTCGGCAATCTAACGGCGGTCGCGATTGGGCTCGGGCTCGGCCTGGCGGTGGGCGCAATCAATGGCGTGGGGATTGCCTTGCTCGGCGTTCAGCCCCTGGTTATGACGCTGGGCACCGGGCTGATGACGCAAGGAATCATCATCGTCTACAGCCAGAAGATATTGGCGTCGCGCTCGATCGTGCCGGACTTCATCCATGCCATTGGCTCCGACCGTTTGGGCGGAATCATTCCCTTCGACCTGTTTCTGTGGCTGCCGATCGCGGCGCTGGTGCTGATCACTCTGCAGCGAACCGGGTTCGGCCGTCTGCTGTACGCGATCGGAGACAATCGTGAGGGCTGTCGGCTGGCCGGCGTGCGCGTGTGGCCGCTCCTCTTTATCGACTACGTTATTTGCGCGCTTCTCGCGTCCCTCGCCGGATTTGTCCTCGTCGGCCATACCAATTCCGCCGATCTCAGTCTGGCCTCCACCTATCTCCTACCATCCATCGCGGCGGTCATCATCGGCGGCACATCGATTTTTGGCGGCAGCGGCGGTTATTCCGGCACGATCATCGGCGCTCTGATCCTGACCGTGCTCGACGGACTCCTGACCCTTCTCGATTCGCCCGAGCCGATCAAACAGATCCTTTACGGCGCCATCATCTTTGTCCTGGCGGCGGCCTATTCGCGCCTGACAGCCTGAGCCCGACAGCAGGTTGGTTTGGGTAGAGGCGCCTTCTCATAAATAGCATAACTAACATGTTAATAATATGAACATCCGGCAAACCGCGCCCATTTTTCGGGGCGAAACTAAACGGGGTCCTAACCCACTGATTCTGTTAGGGGGCGCCGGTAAAATGGCGGCTACGCACGCTCCTCCCCATTGCGCCTGAGCGCAAGGGGCCCACTCCACCAAATCGCGGAACGCCTCTATCGCCGTCCTGGCGCTTCAAATCATTCAAGTCCCAATATCCGGCTCACGACATCGCGTTCCGCGCCCGTTGCTGCAAAATCGTCAAATGCCCTGTCAGTCACGCGGATGATGTGAGCGGCAATGAACGGCGCGCCCTCGGCGGCCGCAACTTCGGGGTGTTTGAGGCAATCCTCCCACTCATAGACCGCCCAGCCGCTAAAATCATACTCGGCAAACTTCGAGAAGATCTGCTTGAAGTCGACCTGGCCGTCGCCGAGCGAGCGATCTCGCGCGGCGCGCTTCAGCCATGGCTGATAGCCGGAATAGAAGCCTTGTTTGCCGGTCGGGCGAAACTCGGCGTCCTTCACGTGAAAGCCCTTGATTCGTTCATGGTAGAAGTCGATGAACTCGACGTAATCCAGCCCCTGCTTGATGAAGTGGCTGGCGTCATAATTGATCGTGCAGCGCGGATGATTGCCGACCCCGGCCAGGAATTGTTCGAACGTCTCTCCATCGAAAACCTCCTGGCAGGGATGGAGCTCAAACCCAATGTCGACGCCGGCTCCGTCAAAGGCGTCGAGGATCGGCGTCCAACGCTTGGCGAGTTCGCCGAACGCCGAATCGATGAGATGACCCGGTCGCTGCGGCCATGGATAAACATAGGGCCAGGCGAGCGAACCGCTGAACGTCTGCACGAGCTTGAGACCGAGGCGCTGCGACGCCTTGGCGGCGATCTTCATCTCGTCGACCGCCCAGGCCTGACGCGCTTTAGGGTTCCCTTGCACGCTCGCCGGCGCGAATGCGTCGTAGAACGCATCATAGGCAGGATGGACCGCGACCAGCTGGCCCTGAAGAGCGGTCACGAGCTCTGTGACCGCGAGCCCATGCTCCTTCAAGATCCCGGTAATCTCGTCGGCGTAGGTTTGGCTTTCAGCACAACGATGGAGATCAAGAAACCTTGTGTCCGAGCTCGGAAGCTGCAGCCCCACATAGCCTAAGCTTCCGGCCCACTTTGCTATCCCGGGCAAGCTGTTGAATGGCGCCCGGTCGCTCGCGAGCTGTGCGATGAGCAGCGCTGGTCCTTTGATCGTGCGCACGGGATTGTCCTTCTCCCCGATTGTGGCGGATGGCCAACGCCTATCTCAATGAACATGCCTCATCGCCTTCACAAACTGGCCGCGTTCGGGCACGAGCGTTCGTCCGAGCGTGACGAATTTTTGTTTGTGCGCACTATCGAGGCTTAAGTACAAAGGCTTGGCGGCATCGACGATCTTCTCGAGATTGGCCTGGCCCTGCCCGATGCGGTTCGCCTTCGCCAAATTGCGATCCATTGGCGACAAGCCGCCGCTTTGCTCCTTCTGCAGGGCAAGCACACGCGCTTTGGCGGCGTCCCTGACTGCAGCCTCAAACGAGGCCCAGTCCTGTTCTTGGTCAGCCTTCAGCCCAAGACCGGCCTTCATGCCCTTGAGCTGGGTATCGAGAGCGGCTTCCGCCCAATGCTGAACTTGCTCGGCGTGCGTCGGCTTCTGATCGCTCTGCGCAGCGGGCTGCTGGTCGGTCTGCGCGGCGGCGGAAGCGGAGATGGCGACCGCAGCGAGCATCCCCAGGAGAGTGCTTTTCATGACAACTCCTCGTCGGCAGAGCGTGGCTTAGTTTAGCCGCGCATCTGCTTAAAGTCACCGCCCTGAACTGCATGTCCAGTCATCTTCGGCGCGACGTCTGCGCCTGTCGCGCCAGCGTCGGTCAGCGCACTATAGAGGGCGCGTGCCTCTGGCGCCGGGCCGCGCCGCTCGCCGAGCGCTTCAACCTTGACCGCGACCCACCTCGGTCCTTGCGCGAAGCTCAGCACGTCGCCGCGGCGGACGGGGCGGCTCGGCTTGTCTACGGGAGCGCGCGATTGGCCGCGCAGGAGGCGCACCCCGCCTTGCTCGACAATGCGCGCGGCCAAGCTTCTGGTCTTGAAAAAGCGGGCGCGCCAGAGCCAGACATCGATGCGGCAGGCGTCCTCCGTCACGAGGCTGCGCGTCCGGCGGTCTGGGCGCGCCTGCGCTTGCGGCGGCGCGTCCGACGCTCCGCCGGCTTCGTTAGCGCCGCAAGCGCCGCGAACGGAGTTGCGACGGGGCCGGATTTGAGCCTCGACGGCTCGGACGTCGCCCGGCGCCGAAACAAAGCGCGCTCGACGCCTTCGCCCTCACGCACACGCGCGAACCCAAGCGCACGCAGGATGTGATGGGCGTCGTCGCGCTGCCAGTCCAGATCCGCTAGCAGCGCGTCGGTGACGTCGATCGCGCCCACCCCCTCCGGCCAAGCGGCGCGCGCCAATGCGTCAAGCCGCTCGAGGTCTGCGATCGGCGCGGCAAGCTGCCCCACCGCACGCAAGCCGCGCAGGGCAAGCGCCTGCGGCCGCGGCGCTGGACGCGGCAGCGGATTGAGGGCGCCTGCGTCGGGCCGCCACCCGGAGCTCGCAAGTTCGGCGTAGGCGAACGCGAGCACCTGCGCTTCCGGCTCGAGAAGCGACGGCAGGTAAAGGCTGAAGGCGCCGAAGCGCACACCGAGCGCCTTGAGGGTCCGGCGCTCGTTGCGGCTAAGTAGCTTGATGCGCGCGTCGGCCGCGCGACGATCCAGGACTCCGAACTGCTCGACGAGCTGGTAGGCGAGGCCGCGCGCCAGCCCTCTGAGCCGTCCGTCCTCGATCGCCTCCTTGAGGTGCTTCAGCGCATAAAGCCGCCGGCTCGCCTCGGCGGCGACGAAAGCTTCCAGGCGGCGCGCCGCGCGCTCGCGCTGCGGTTCGGCGCCAAACTCGCCGATGAGTCGCACGCGCGGCGCGAACGGCTCGCCGGCGATGATTTCGCCCGCCGCTTCGCCCCGCCAGTTGACGACCCCTCCCGGCGAGAGCCCAAAGGCCTCGTCGCCCTCGCTGGCCAGCAAGCCAAGCCGGCGGACGACCTCAGGCGCGACGACCAGCTCGACGGCGCCGCGCAAAGCGCGATTCTCTAGCGCGGTCGCGCCGCGTTCAGGCTCGAAGTGGAAGCCGGCGAGCCGGCCGACCAAATGGCCCTCCACCGTCACCGCCCCGTCGCCGTCGATGCCGCCAAGAATTGGGCCCGCGCGTTGATTCAAGCTGCGCAGAAGCGCGCTCGTGCGCCGGTCGACGAAGCGCTGCATCAGGGATTGGTGCAGCGTGTCGGACAGCCGGTCCTCAAGACTCCGCGCCCTGCCCTGCCATGTTTGCGGATCGGCGAGCCAGTCCGCGCGATTGGCGACATAGGCCAAGGTCCGCACTCGAGCGAGCCGCGACGACAGCGCGTCGATGTCGCCGTCGGTCCGGTCGAGGCTTGCGAACTGTCCCTGCATCCAGTCTTCCGGCATCCGCCGGTCGCCTTGGGTGAGGTGCTCGAACATCGTCCCGATCAGACGCGTGTGCTCATCCTGCGTTGTCTTGCGAAAGTCAGGGACTTGGCAGACCTCCCACAACCGCATCAAATTGGATCGGTCGCGCGTGCGCCGCATAATCATTTCGTCGGTCGCCAATTGGCGTAGCGTCGTTTCATCCTGGCTCTCCGCCGAGAGGCGGAGTCCCGACGCAGGCGGCGATGCGGCCAGCGAGCGAATCAGCCCCTGAATCGACTGGAAATCGAGCCGATGGTTGCGCCATTCGGCGGCCATGACTGAGGGGAAGACATGGCCTTCGACCGCCGCGACGATGTCCGGGTCGAGATCAGGCGCATCGCCGGTTACGCCGAACGCGCCATCCTTGCGAAACCGGCCGGCCCGCCCGGCGATCTGGGCGATCTCCTGCGAATAGAGGCTGCGCAGGCGCCGCCCGTCGAATTTGCGTAAACCCGCGAAGGCGACGTGGTCGACGTCCATGTTCAACCCCATCCCGATCGCGTCGGTCGCGACCAGGAAATCGACTTCGCCGGACTGGAACAGATTGACCTGAGCATTGCGGGTGCGCGGACTGAGCGAGCCCATGACCACGGCGGCGCCCCCGCGCTGGCGGCGGATGAGCTCCGCGATGGCGTAAACCGCGTCGGTGGAGAAAGCGACGACGGCACTGCGTGGAGGCAGGCGGGTCAGCTTCTTGGGGCCGGCGTAGGTGAGCGCGGACAGCCGCTCGCGGAATTGGATCTCGGCCTCAGGAGAGAGGTGCCGGATCAGCGAGGCGACGGTCGCGGCGCCCAGGAGCATCGTCTCGGACGACCCGCGCGCATGCAGGAGCCGATGGGTGAATACGTGGCCACGCTCAGGATCGGCGCAAAGCTGGATCTCATCGACGGCGAGAAATTCGACCTTACGATCGAGCGGCATCGCCTCGACGGTGCAGACGAAGTAACGCGGCCAAGCGGGCACGATCTTTTCTTCGCCGGTGATTAGCGCGACCTCGGCCGCGCCCCGCGTTTTCACCACGCGATCGTAAATTTCGCGCGCCAGCAGCCTCAGCGGCAGGCCGATCATGCCGGAGGCATGTCCCAGCATGCGCTCGACCGCCAAATGCGTCTTGCCCGTATTCGTCGGGCCCAGAACGGCGATGACACGCGAGGCGTCGCCCCGCGCTGGCGAGCGATTCATAAGCATCAATGTGGAGGATGTCGGCGCGCCCCGCAAGCCTCGGCGCCCGCTTAACTGCGAGGATTTCCTTACGCCAGTCCTCACTTTTCCTTGACAGGCGGCAGGCGGCGCCGCTCTTGCCCTTGCGCGCCGGAGGCGCCAACCTCAGCCGAACAGTCGCCACAGGAAACGGGGGGAAACCAATATGTTCCACGGGCAAGTCGAAGGCACGGACCTTGTGGTGCTGGACAAGCGCTTCGGGAAGCTGTTCGCCGGCTACATGCGGGTGACGCGCCATTGGACCGGCTCGGTTTGGGCTGAGGGGCCAGCCTGGTTCGCGGCCGGCCGCTACCTCATCTGGTCGGACATCCCCAACAACCGCATGATGCGCTTCGTCGAGGAATCGGGCCAGGTGTCGGTTTTCCGGCAGGGCTCCAACAATTCGAACGGCAACACGGTCGACAACCAGGGCCGGTTGGTTACCTGTGAACATCTGACGCGCCGCGTGACCCGCACCGAGTTCGACGGCTCGATCAAGGTGCTGGCGGACAAGTGGGAGGGGAAGCGTTTCAACTCGCCGAACGACGCCGTCGTGAAATCGGACGATTCGATCTGGTTCACCGACCCGGCCTACGGCATCGACGGCGACAACGAGGGCGAGCCCGCAACACCCGAGATTGAGGGCTGCTACGCCTATCGCATCGATCCGAGCGGCGCGGTCACAAAGCTCATCGACAATATGGTGCGGCCGAATGGGATCGCCTTCTCGCCCGACGAGAAGCTGCTCTATGTCGCCGACACCGGCGCCACCCACAAGGAGAATACGCCGCGCGCCATTCGCCGCTACGCGATCAACGCAGATGGCAAGAGCGCGAAGGGACCGGGCGACATTTTCTGCGAACTGGCCCCAGAGGACGGGCTCTACGATGGCTTTCGGGTCGATCGGTCGGGCCGAATTTGGACGAGCACCGGCAAGGGCGTTTATTGCTACGAGCCGGACGGGAAGCTGATCGGCAAGATCCTCATCCCCGAAATCGTCGCCAACCTGACTTTCGGCGGTCCGAAGCGCAACCGCTTGTACATCTGCGGCACGACCTCGCTCTATTCGGTCCTGTTGATGACCAACGGGTCGAAGCCGGGTTGAAGCGACGAGCGCGCCAACGATCGCCTGAGGGGCCGGTCCATACCGTCCGTCTTTGACCCATTGCAGATCGGCACACGCGGAGACAAAGGGCGATGGAGCTTGGCCTCAAAGGTAAAGTTGTGCTTGTCACCGGTGGCTCGAAGGGCATTGGGCTTGCCTGCGCCTCAGGCTTCGCGGCCGAAGGGGCGCGGATCGCCATTTGCTCCCGGTCCCGCGACAATATCGGCAAGGCCAGCGCCGAGCTCAATGGGGCGTTTGGCGTCGTCGCCGATCTCGTGGACGCGGTCGCGGCGGTGAGAGTGATCGACACGGTCGAAGACCGCCTGGGGCCGATCGACATCCTGGTTAATTCGGCCGGCGCCGCGAAGCGAACGCCGCCGGATGACTTGAATCCCATGGCATGGCGCGAAGCCTTTGACGCCAAGTTCTTCTCTTACATCAATGTCATGGATCCCGTCGTGAAGCGCATGGCGAAGCGCGGGAGCGGGGTCATAGTCAACATCATCGGCGTCGGCGGCAAAGTCGCCTCGTCAATCCATCTCCCCGGCGGATCGGCCAACGCCGCCCTGATGTTAGCCACAGCCGGGCTCGGCGCGACCTACGCAGGCAAGGGCGTTCGCGTCGTCGGCGTCAGTCCGAGTCTGACGGAGACGGACCGGGTGGTGGAGGGGCTCGCGGCCGACGCCCGGCTTGCCAATATCTCGGTCGATGAAGCGCGCCGCCGCAGCGTGGCGCGAATCCCACTCGGCCGTATGGCCTTGCCGGAAGAAATCGCGAACGCGGTTCTCTTCCTCGCCTCGGCCAAGGCCGGCTACATCACTGGCGTAACGCTATCCGTGGAAGGCGGCCAGAATCCGGTCGTGCTCTAGCCAAGCGTGCGGACCTCCGGACTCAACAGCACCCGGCCGATCAGGAGGCCCTGCGACGCGCGGCCCATGGCGCCATGCGCCGGATCTGAGCCACGCTCGCGTGCTTGGGCAGTTTCTCGGCGATGCCGTAGAGGCGCTCCCGACGGTCGATTTCCCCCATCACGTCGGCGGGCGAAACGCCACATTCGGCCCAGATGACGGCAAGGTGATAGAAGACGTCGGCGCTCTCCAGGATCACCGATTCGCGGTTCATCTGCACCGCGTCGAGCCCGACCTCGATCGCCTCCTCGACCAGTTTCTTGGCCATTTTCTGGACCCCGTCACGGAAGAGCTTGGAGGTGCGGGACACCGAGGGATTTCGGTCCCGGGCTTCCTGGACGTCGGCGAACAGCCTATCGAGCGAATCAGTCATGCGTTCGGATTATCCTTATTCACACCAGATAATGCCGAATAAGAGTTCACGCCGTATGACAAAACGGTGGAAAACGTAAATTTTTTTGCGAAAGCCTGGGGATTAGTTGTGGAGGGGCCGATTCTGGCGGGCCGTCGGACCCCGACCCTAGCCGGCAAGCGCAAGCTCAATGAACCCCGCCATGCATCCCAAGGCGAATAAAGCGGCTGCCAGTGGCGCCGTCCGGGTGCGCCAGTCTTTCCACGTGAGACCGGCTCTCTCCGTCGGGCGCATCGCTCGGAAGGCACGACGGTCCAAAATCGATTCGGCATCCTCAGTGTCGCGTATGTCCTCGCGTGCGCCCCAAAGCCACAGTGCAGTGCCGATTCCCATCAATACCAGTCCGAGGACAAAACATCCCAGCGGTATCAAAAGGAAACGAGGGAATCTGCCGTCTCTCCAACTCGCGCCAATGAAACTTAGGACCGCCAGCGAAGCGCCGGCATTTCCAAGCCACAGGCTGGTCAGCGCTTGCGCGTACGCTGGACGTATTTCATCGATTTGTCGTTCTATGGCGCGAGCGTGCCGCTCGTGTTCCTCGGCTCTGATTTCGCGAAGTTGGTCTTCGTCGCTCATCGCGCTGACCCTAGCCCCAGATAAGCCCCTTCAGGCCGCGAGCGAGGCGAAAAGCGCGCGTCCGTCTGTGCCGCCAACCAGCGGATCGATCAGGTTTTCTGGATGGGGCATCAAGCCCAGTACATTGAACCGGTCGTTGAACACCCCGGCTATTGAATTGATGGCGCCGTTGGGGCTTGAGTCGTCCCCGACCCTGCCCTCAGCGTCACAATAGCGGAACGCGACCCGGCCTTCCGCCTCGATTCTGCGAATCGTGTCATCATCGGCGATAAAATTTCCCTCGCCATGGGCAATGGCGAATTTGACCACCTGCCCCGGCGTGTAACGACGCGTGAAGGACGTTTGCGCGTTCTCAACCCGGACATGCTGCATCTTGCAGACGAAGCGCAATTGCGAGTTGCGCATCAAAACGCCTGGCAAAAGGCCAGCCTCGCACAGGATCTGGAAGCCATTGCAGACGCCCAGGACGAGTCCGCCCCGCGCCGCATGCTCGCCGACGGCCCGCATGATCGGCGCTCTCGCCGCGATCGCGCCGCAGCGCAGATAGTCCCCGTACGAGAATCCACCCGGCAAAACGACCAGATCCAGGCCTAGCGGCAGTTCGTGTTCGGCGTGCCAGACGATTTTCGGCTCGGCGCCGGTGGCCTGCCGAAGCGCTCGCGCGATGTCGCCTTCACGATTAATTCCGGGAAACAGGATGATCGCCGCGCGCATGGGTCTTCACGCGATCTCGATGGCGTAATTCTCGACGATGGTGTTCGCGAGCAGGCGCTCGCAAGCTTCGCTGAGTTTTTTGCGCGCATTTGCGTGGTCGCCGCCGTCGAGCTCGATATCGAAAACCTTGCCTTGACGCACGCTTGTGAGACCGTCGACGGCCAGGCCCTTGAGCGCGCCCTCGATCGCCTTGCCCTGCGGATCCAAGACGCTGGACTTCAGTGTCACGATCACACGCGCTTTCATGGGGCCAAATCTTTCATGGGGCCGAGTCTTTCATGCGCAAATCTCCCGGCCGATCAGGCCGCATTCGAGGTCGGCGCCATGGTGAGTAGCGCGTAAATCGCCGCTGGATCCTTCGTCGCGCGCAATTGGGGCGCGACCCGGCCGTTACGCAAGAGGCGGGCGCTCATCGCCAGCGCCTTGAGGTGGTCTGCTCCCGCCGCTTCCGGGGCGATCAACATAAAAATGAGATCGACGGGGAGAGCGTCCGGGGCTTCGAAATCGATCGCGCGGTCGAGCCGCGAGAAGATGCCGAAAATCTGCTGACATTTGGCGAGCTTGCCATGCGGAATGGCGACGCCGTCGCCGACCCCCGTCGAGCCGAGCCGCTCGCGTTGCAAGATCGCGTCGAAGATTTCGCGCGCCGGCAGGCCTGAGACCAGCGCCGCGCGCTCGCTCATCTCCTGCAGCGCCTGCTTCTTGCCGTTCACTCTCAGAGCGGCCAGCACAGCGTCCGGCCTAAGGAGTTGCGATAACGACATATTCGTCCCGATTATCAAACGCGCGGCGGTTCGCGAGGGGCCTGGGGATCGAGCCAGCCGATCGCGCCGTCGCGGCGACGGTAGACAACATTCACCCGGCCGCTGCCGGCATGCTGGAAGACAATGACCGGAGCGCCGGCGAGATCGAGTTCGGCGACCGCCGAAGCGACCGAAAGGGATTTGAGATCTTCTGTTCCTTCCGCCACGACGACGGGATCGAAACCCCCGGAGGGTTCTTCCAGTTCCTCGGATGGCTGCTCGATAAGATAATTGGCGACCTTGCCCCGCGCATGCGCCGCCGAGGCGCTGGCATGCCCCTTCAGCCTGGTCTTATAGCGGCGCAAGCGGCTTTCAATCTTGTCGGCGGCCTGGTCGAAGCAACGGTAGGGTCCCTGCGCTCGGCCCTCGGCGTGCAAGCTGATCCCTGAGCTTAAACGCAAGGTGCAGTCCGATCGATAGCCGGAGCCTTCGCGCGTCATCACCACGTGGCCGCCGACCGAGCCGCTGAAGTAGCGAGCGACCGTCGCCTCGACTTTTTCCAGGACATGCTGACGCAAAGCCTCCCCGATGTCGAGGTTCTTACCCGATACCCTCAAGGTCATCGAACGCTAGCCTTACCATTCGGGCGCAGGGGCCTAAGGCGTCCCGCTTCTCCGCCACCCCCCGCGCGTTCCTGTCCGCCCCTTCCGCTTTGGCTCGATCCCCCTCCGGCCGAGCCGCGCTCAGGGTTAGGAGCCTGCCCGACGCATGTCAATCGTCGTGATAAAGGGTTCATATCAATACACAAATCGCTATTATGCTTCGACCGAAAGGGAATTGTCGCCTCGAACGCGCGTGGGCGCCGTCGCCATCTTTATTTTACGTCTTTCGACGGACGAAGGGATTCTCAGGCTGTCGCGATATTTAGCGACCGTGCGCCGCGCCACAAGGACACCCGCCTTGCGCAAGCGTTCGACGATCACGTCGTCGGACAACACCTCGTCCGAGTTTTCGTCCCCGATCATCTGCCGGATGCGCTGGCGCACCGATTCGGCCGAATGAGCCTGTCCCGGTTCGCTCGACGCGATCGCCGCGGTGAAGAAGTATTTCATCTCGAACAGGCCGCGCGGCGTCTGAATGAACTTATGCGCGGTGGCGCGCGAGACCGTCGATTCGTGCACGCCGATCGCTTCGCCGATCATTTTCAGGTTGAGCGGCCTTAAGCCCGAGACCCCCTCGAGAAGGAAAGTGTCCTGCCGCCGCACGATCTCGCTCGCCACATTGAGGATGGTGCGCGCGCGCTGTTCGAGGCTCTTTGTCAGCCAGTTGGCGGACTGCAGGTGGGTGGAGACGTATTGGCGATCCTCGTCGCGCTTCGCGCCGCGCCGGATCTCGGCCGCATAGACCTCGTTGACGAGCACGCGCGGCAACGCCCGCGTGTTGAGCTCGACCCGCCAACCGAAATCCCGCGCCGCGGTGACATGGACGTCGGGGATCGCCGGCGCCGCCGGGGCGTCGCCGAACGCGCGCCCGGGCTTGGGCTCGAGGCGGCGGATCTCGGCCAACATGTCGCGCAGATCCTCGTCGTCGACGCCGCAGGCGCGGCGCAGCAGCGGAAAGTCCCGCCTGGCGAGCGCCGGCAGATTCTCGATCAAGGCCTGCATCGCTGGATCGAAGCGGTCACGCTCCTTGAGCTGAAGGGTCAGGCACTCGGCGAGTGAGCGCGCAAACACCCCCGTCGGCTCCAGGGTGTGCATGCGCACGAGCACGCGCTCGACATGGTCGACCGCGGCCCCGAGGCGCTCGGCGATTTCGGCAATCGAGCCGACCAAATATCCGGCCTCGTCCAGCGCGTCGATCAGCGCCGCGCCGATGATGCGTTCGGACGGATCGGGAAGCAGGATCGCGGCTTGACGCTCAAGGTAATCGCGAAGCGACACGGTTTCCGCGACATAAGCCTCGAAGTCCGGGGCGTCGCCAGCCTCGTGTCCGGCGCCGACGCCCGTCCAGGCGTTCGCGCTCAAGCCCTCGACCGGCGCGGATTGAGCCGCCGGCGCGGTGCGGTCTGCATCGAAGGTGTTCTCGACCTCAGTGCCAAGATTTGCGGCACGGTGGCCAGCGTCAGTTTCCAACGCTTCACGCGCCCAATCGCCCGGCTCCGGCGGTGCTTCGGCAAAGCCCTCGCCTTCGCGCTCGACCTGCTCGAGGCTCGGCTCCTCGCGATCTTCCGCTCGCTCGAGCAGCGGATTGCTCGCCAATTCGTTCTCGATGAACTGGGTGAGTTCAAGATTCGGCATCTGCAAGAGCTTGATCGCCTGCAGAAGCTGCGGCGTCAGGACCATGGCCTGACTTTGCCGCATGACCAACTTGGCCGAGAGCGCCATACTTATCGCCAGCCCTTCACCGCATCCCGTCCCGGCCGCATTCGCGCACCGGACCGTCTTTCGCTATAGCGGGCGTCTCATAGCACGTTCTCAACGGCTGTCTAATGCAAGAATCGCGCCGTTTGCCCAGGTCGACGCCGTCGCTCGTAATCTGAAGCGCCGCCGCCAATACCAAATACCACAGGTGCATTAATCGGGTAATTACCGCGCCTCGGAAAGATGGCGGTCAAAAATGATATAAAGACTTGCTTATATGTTTATTGCACGTTTTGAGCCGCGCTGATAAGAGACGCCTGTTATCAAAAAGGACGTTCCCCGCCCATGACCAAAAGCGCCACGACGCTCGTGAGCAAGGCTCACGATTATGCCATCGCCAACATCAAGCTTGCGGACTACGGCCGTAAGGAAATCGCGATCGCCGAAACCGAAATGCCGGGCCTGATGGCCACGCGGGCCGAATATGCCAAGAGCCAGCCCCTCAAGGGCGCGCGGATCGCCGGCTCCCTGCATATGACAATTCAGACCGCCGTCCTCATTGAGACTCTGAAGTCGCTTGGCGCCGATGTCCGCTGGGCGTCGTGCAACATCTATTCGACCCAGGACCATGCCGCCGCTGCGATTGCCGCGACCGGAACGCCCGTCTTCGCGATCAAGGGCGAGGGCCTCAAGGACTATTGGGACTATACCCACCGCATCTTCGAATGGGCGGACGGCGGCACGCCGAACATGATCCTCGACGACGGCGGCGACGCCACCATGTTGATCCATCTTGGCCAGCGCGCCGAAAAGGGCGACACGAAATTCCTCGACACGGCCTCGAACGAGGAAGAGGAAGTGCTCTACGCCGCCATCAAGGCGCGGTTGAAGAGCCATCCCGGCTGGTACGGCAAGAACGCCACCTCGATCCGCGGCGTCACCGAAGAGACGACGACGGGCGTCCATCGCCTTTATATCATGGCCAAGGAAGGCAAGCTCCTGTGGCCGGCGATCAACGTCAACGACAGCGTGACCAAGTCGAAATTCGACAATCTCTACGGCTGCCGCGAGTCGCTGGTCGACGGCGTCCGCCGCGGCACTGACGTCATGATGGCCGGCAAAGTGGCGATGGTCGCGGGCTTCGGCGACGTCGGCAAGGGCTCAGCCGCGAGCCTGCGCAACGCCGGCTGCCGCGTGATGGTTTCCGAAGTCGATCCGATCTGCGCGCTGCAGGCGGCGATGGAGGGCTACGAAGTCACGACGATGGAGGACGCCGCCCCGCGCGCCGACATTTTCGTCACCGCCACCGGCAACGTCGACGTCATCACCCTGGACCACATGCGTGCGATGCACGACCGCGCGATCGTCTGCAACATCGGTCACTTCGATTCGGAGATTCAGGTCGGCTCGCTCCGCAATTACAAGTGGAGCAACGTAAAGCCACAGGTTGACGAGATCGAGTTCCCCGACGGCAAGAAGATCATCCTTCTGTCCGAAGGGCGCCTGGTCAATCTCGGCAATGCGACTGGCCATCCGTCCTTCGTGATGTCGGCCTCGTTCACCAATCAGACCCTGGCTCAGATCGAGCTTTTCACCAAGCCCAGCGCCTATAAGAAAGAGGTCTACACCCTGCCCAAGCACCTCGACGAGAAGGTCGCCTCGCTGCATCTGGCGAAAATCGGCGTCAAGTTGACCAAGATGACGCCGGAGCAGTCGAAATATTTGGGCGTCGCGCAGACGGGGCCGTTCAAGCCGGATCACTACCGGTACTGAGGTCAAGAGCGCAGAAAGCGACGCCGTCGCACGGACAGCAGCGACGGCGTTTGCATATTCAGCGCTCGGCGGCGCCTATTCCGCCGCTGTCTTGTTCAGACGGGCCGTCAAACTGTCCGCCCAGCGGCGGCCAGGCTCGCCGCCCCAAAGCAGCCAAGCGATATAGCCCGCGGAGGGGTCGGTTTCGTCACCCCATTCGTGGCTCTTCGACGCTTTGTCGACCTCGTGGCGAGCAAAGTAAGCGCTCATGGCGATGACGTCGCGCAGCGACAGCGATTGGCGCTCCGCGAGCTCCTTCGCGCGATGGGCTCCAACCGAAGTTCCGCCCCGGTGGAATTTCTCGCGCAGCTCAAGGCCTTTTTTCGCGGCGGCCGCGACATCGGCTGGCGGGATGAGGCCAGGGTTCATTTAACCCTCCTCAAGGCCGAGGGCTTGTGAGCAGCGATCTTGCTCGACTTGTCCGACCGGACCAGAAATTCCGGATTGTCTTGCGAAGCCGCGATCTCATGGCCCTTGATCTGGGCCGACGAGGTCAGCTTCCGCTCGACCCGACCGACGCTCCCGCCGCCGCTCGATCGCCAGGCGACCCGGTCGCCTGTTTTTAGCTGTTTGGCCATGCTGTCCTCCGAACGAAACTCCTCGCTTAATTCGAGTGAACCCCGAAGGTTCCGGCACTTAGCTCTGCAGATTGAAGAAGACCACGCCTCGTCAGGTGAGGTTGACCGTTGCTACCAGCGGGTCGAGGCCCTTGCATCGCAATGAGCCTGACATGGAGGTTTCATCGTTGACACGCAGGTCTAGCGAACAGCTGCCAAGGCCACCACCCGCGCCGATTAGGATCACTCCACCTTGGGTGAACTGCCCAGCGAATCCCATTTGTAATTGTAAATCGAACACGCTGATCTCGTTTTTTTGATCAAGCTTTAATTCCGAAAGGAGGAGGCCGCGCCCAAAGTGGGTATCGTAGGCCTTGGCTGTGGCCTCGTTTGACCCTTTGGGAAGGACAAGTTGAACGATGATTCTGGTGTGGGACGATAGCCACCCTCGCAGGGCTAAATTGCGCAGATCGGAATATTTGCTGCGAAAGGCTTCGCGCGACGTCACCTCTCGGACGATTGGATCATCATCCGTTAGCCCCGTCTGGTACGCTTCCGTGCGCTCGATATCGTCCGCACTTCTAAGATGTTCGCGGAACGCGCGAAGGCGCGAAATCTTTTCTTCTAAGACCGCGTCATTCGAGGGCTGCGCACAAGCCGGCGCAAAGCCATTCAGAACCACCTCGATCCCTAACAGACTAGCAAGCGCAACCGCCGGAGTAAGACGGGAGAGCCTGTTGGTCTTCAGCGCGCGTCCGCTCAAAGCCGAACTCCTAATGAAACGCGCCCTCTATCACTAATCCAACGCTTCCGTCTGCGAGTTGAACTTTTCGCCATCCGGGTTTGTCAGACGGCATTGTTGTCACCATGGCTCCGGGGGCCAGAGTGCCAAGGAGCTTCGCCTCGATATCGTCCGACGCCTTGACATCGGCCTGGTGCATGACCATCGCTTTGGTTCCGGTCGTCTCTCGTTTATCTTCTAAGAAGATCGTGGCAAGCGTGCCATTCGACGCTGGCGAGAAAGTTTGGTTTCTCGGGACTCCCAAACCGCCTTGGGCTGCGGGAGCGGTATCCGGATTCGGCACTGACGACGCAAACGGAGTCGGAGCGTCTCCAGGATTCTTGATCTCGCTCTCCAACTCGTTGGAAGTGCTCGCGCCAAAAATCTGGTGCGGCTGTACGGAATCCTTCATCCAGAGCGTTAGATGCTGTGTGGTTCCGCCGCAGCCTTCGAAAACGCTGTCGTACTGCATCTTGAACCCATTCGCCGTCATCTCTCTGACACTAGTTTTGAAATCTCTTTCGGCGACGGAATGTGTTCCCTTTAAATCTTTCTCTTCAGTGGCGAGCAATTGAAAGTGTTCGCCGATTGGGCGAGGTGACCAGTGAGCGCTGCGTTGCGGCGCGTTGTTCTGACAGCGTTCCCAGACCTTGTCGGGATAGCTCAGATCCTTCCGTCGGTCATACTCGAGGCTGAAATCCTCGCGGTTCATCCATTCCGTCGGCGTGGCGGGAGTTGCGGTTTCGGCGATCGCGCCCGGGGCGCTGTCGGTCGGCGCCTTTCCGTTTGGCGCCTCGTTCGGCGCGGTGGCGTTGGGCGCGATATTGGCAGGCGGTGGGACAGCGGCGACCACAGCGGGCGACGGCGCGGCATTGTTCTGAGTCGAGGTCGTCTGCGGAGGCGGCAGCGTTTTAAGACCATCGGAGGTTGGCTTCGCTCTCTCCTCTTGTCGCAACGGCTCCTCGTGGGCTCCACGTTGCTCATAGACAAAGCCTGCCACGGCTGCGATGACGATCAGAGCAGTCGCGGCGATAAAGACCCAACGGGCGCCGCCTGCCGCGGGTTTGGGTGCAGGCGCCAACGCGGGCGCGGCAGCGGCGCCGGGCGTGTGTCCGGGCTTCTCACCGTCGATTTGCGCCAAGGCATCGGTCAGGCGCTCGGCGTCCGAATCGAAGCGGTTGTGAGAGATCTCGATTCCCTGCCGGCGCGCGAGCTTCTTGAGCCCTTCAGGCAGGTCGTTGGCCTGCGGCATCGCCGCGCCGTCGACCAGCACGGGAATGACCGGCACATTGCGCTCGAGCGCGGCCTCGATCTCGATGCGCACGAAATCGTCGGGATCATCGAGGCGACGGCGATTGTCCTTGTCTGCGCTTGCGAGCCAGTTCCTGCCGATCAGCGCGACCAGCGCGTCGCATCGGCCAACGCGCTCTGTCAGCACTTCGACGAAATCGCGGCCAGCCGGAATGTTGTCGACGTCGATGAAGACGTTGTCGCGCCCGAGGCTCATCTTCAGGCGATCGTAAATGCGCCCCGCGAAGCCCGCTGAGTCGTCGCGTCGAAACAGATGAAGACGCCGCCCCGCATGCGATGCCATCCTGGCCTGAGGAGGATTAGCCCGAAAACCTCCGCTCATCAAATAATCGTGAACGCTCCCCCGGCGGCCGTGATCCCCGTCACATGCCGGCGCTCGTTCGGCTTGATCTAGCCTTGAGGCGCAGCAGCGCCGAGCAGAGCTTTGCGTTGATTCTTTTCCATATACTGATGGGAATACGACTGTATTGACAATTTAATTCACGCGTATTGGCGCCTTGGCCTGACCGCAAAGTCTCGGAACGAGACGATGCTGGCCCTCATCCAGGACGAATTTGGACGCTTTCTCGAGAACGGCCGAAGCTTTTGCCGCTCCCCGGACCACGCGCCTCTGACCCCTTCGTCATGGCCGGGCTTGTCCCGGCCATCTACGCGACGCCCCACCCCAAAGACGCGGCAGGCATCGGCGTGGCCGACCGTAAGGCCTTCCGCCCATAGTGCTCGCCCGCATGCGCTTGATGCGCCGAACCACGTGGGTGGCCGGAACAAGCCCGGCCATGACGCCTTCAGGACCGCCTGCTGGTTTGCCATATCCCGATTCGCTGATGAACAATAGCTAACGCCAAAGGAGCCGACATTGGCTGTCGATAGCGAATTAAGTTGTCCGGTTTTGGTAGCCCATCATATGTCCGCTTCTTCTGGTTCTGTTCTGCCTCGTGGGCGGGGTGGGCAAGCCGGAGGCTTGTCCATGCCGTCCACGAGGGCTTCGCCGCCGAGCGGATTTAAGCGGCGTTTTTCGCATCTCTGATCGCTCCGTTCTGGTCATATCGGCCGATGCAGCGGGGCCCGTGGAAGAGGGCGTGGGAGCCGTCGGGGTAGACGTGGACCTTGACCCGCGCCTTGACGAAATGGGGCCGCATCGGGCTTTCGGGGATCTGCAGTTTCAGCGTCCGGTAGGACACGCAATTGTCGTTCATGACCTGACGCTCCTCCTGCACGCACAGGATCTCATCGAGATTGACGCCAGGGATCGGCGTGAAGGCTGAACCCTCGCCGGCCGGATCGACCGCAAAGCGGGCGTTGTGTTCCGGCAGATAGCGGTCGCGGATGAAGGCGTTGGCCGCCTCCACATCGGTTATGCCGGCGAGCCGGAGCTCCTTGGGCAGCCGGCCCTGAAGCGTGCCGAACATCCGTTCCGAACGGCCACGGGCCTGGGGAGAGAAAGCCCCGATATGCTCGATTCCGAGCTGCTCAAGGGCTCGCCCGACCTGGGTCGGTGAGCCGCGGTCGATCTCGCCGGCCTTGGTGGTGCGGAAATAGTGCGAGCCGCGATCCGTATAGAGGCTCATCGGCAGGCCGTGCTCGGCGAAAACCTCCTTCAGCGCCCGGAAGGTCGAGGCCGTGCCCTCCTCCTCGATGAGAAAGGCCGAATAGATCGCCCCCGTCGCATCGTCGAGCGTCACGATCAGGTCGAGCGCCGGCTGGCCCTCGAGCCATTCGTGGCGCGAGCCGTCCTGGTGCAGCATCATGCCCGGCAGTGGCCGCCGCTCGCGCTTGCGCCGGTGGGCGCCCTTGCGCGGCGCCTTCGCCACAACGCCCGCCCACTGAAGATGCAGCTTCGTCCAGGTGTAGCCCCAGCCGAAGCCGTGATCCTTGATCAGATGCTCGTGGAAGTGCTTGACCGTAAAACCCTGGTAGCGCTCGCGGTAAAGCCGCTCCACTTCCTCCGCCCGATCGGCGGGAACCCGCCTGCCCGACGCCTGGCCGAGCCGGCGGTCGACAAGCCCAGCCTCGCCTTCCTCTTCGTAACGCCGCGTCCAGCGCCGGAACGTCCGCTCGCTCACGCCGAGCAACTCAGCCGCCTCTTCCTGGTTCAGCTCCGCCGATTCCCAGCGGTTCAGAACGTTCAAAAACACCGTCATGCGCACACCCTGAAGGGCTTCTGTCCAGCGCATCCAACCCCTCCAAAAAGGGCCGGATCTACCGGACAGATCGTGCGCTACCTAAACCGGACATATCGTCTGCTACCGACAAGGAGCCGACATTGGCTTTTCGAAAGTCAGAATGTGTGCTATAGTTTTCTTGCTTGCTGGTTGATCCGCGCGCCGGAAGGACTCCGGGCGGCGAAGGAAAAGCGCGGATATTACTGCAGATATTTGTGTCAGCCAGAGGCAAGAAGATTTTTTTATTTGGATTCGCTGTAACCCATTGAAAAGTCCCGATTCCGCCAAAGGAATCCAAGGAAATGCAAGCTTTTTTCCTTGCATTTCCTTGGATTTAGTAGCGTTTATTTCGGCCGCTGGCGCCGAATGGATAGGCGTGCCCGCTAGCCGGCCGCGAGCAGCTGTGAGAGACGCGCCCGCCATGCCTTTGGGTCATGCGCCGGGCTCGCGAACTGGGCGCGCGCGGCGCGGCCTCCTGCGGCGAGGTCGAGGCCCTCGGCGTCGAGGCCGATCGCCCGCCAGGCCGGACGCAAGGTATTGTGCCCCGCGAGGCGCGCGAGCGCTGCCTGGCCAAGCGCGTTCACGTCCGCGAGGAGCCCCTCTTCGGCCTCGACCAGCGCCGTTTCGCCCCCACGCGACGCGAGGACCTCCGCGACCGTGAGCGGGGCGGCGCGGCCAAAGCCGCCGTTGAAATGCACGTCGTCGATCCGGAGCTGGTAAAGGCCGAAATCGGCGAAGCCGGCATAGAGGCCAGCCTTGGGATTGCGCTGCAAATACCGGACCTTAGCGCGCGGCTCAGCGTGTCGCTCGACCCGCCCGCTCAAGGTGACGCGCGGATGGTTGAGTGGGTCGCCACGTTCAGGACGCCCGGTCAGCAGGAGGGACGCGCGGGGATCGTTCGCTACGTTCCTTGTATGGCGCGACAGCGTCGACATGAGGAACAAGGGCGCTCCGTCGAAATCGGAGGCGACCCCGAGAAGCGTGGTGAGGGGCGCCCCTCCCATGACCTCGAGAGTGGCCAGCGCGCCAGTGCGGGCGAGCCGCATCACGCGCTTGACGTCGGCGATCGCCGCGGCGTGAGCTCCTTCGGGATCGGCGTTCGCCATGGCGGCCTTGACGCTTCGGACGGATTGGAGTGAGACATCGGGCGGGTTCGAACGGTCAAGAGCGCGGCGCCTTGGTCACGCCCCGCTGCTATTGCTGGCAAGACCTGCAAGATCATGGTAATCTTGCATAATTCGCGCGAACATCCCACTTGGAATGAACGCCCTAGAAGATCGCCCTTCTCGGAACACATTCAGTCGATCAATGGTTTCCGCTTTACGCCAGCCCGCCCAAGAGGCGACATACGATCAAAACGGGAGCTTCATGCCCACAATCGCGCTGGTCGACGACGACCGCAACATATTGACCTCCGTCTCGCTCTCGCTCGAGGCGGAAGGATATCGGGTGCAAACTTACACCGACGGCGCCAGCGCGCTCGAAGGCGTAAAGGCCAGTCCGCCCGATCTCGCCATTTTCGACATCAAGATGCCGCGCATGGACGGAATGGAACTCCTGCGGCGCCTTCGGCAGAAGTCGGATCTGCCTGTCATTTTCCTGACGTCGAAGGACGAGGAGATTGATGAGTTGTTCGGTCTCAAGATGGGCGCTGACGATTTCATCCGCAAGCCTTTCTCCCAACGCCTTCTGGTCGAGCGGGTGAAGGCGATCCTTCGCCGCTCCAATCCCAAGGATGCGGCTACGCAAAAAGAGACCGAAGCCAAGATTCTCGAACGTGGCCGATTGAAGATGGATCCCGAGCGTCATACGTGCACTTGGGACAACACTGCAGTGACCCTGACAGTCACCGAGTTTCTTATTCTCCAAGCGCTGGCGACCAGGCCAGGGGTGGTCAAGAGCCGCAATGCGCTGATGGACGCGGCTTATGACGATCAGGTTTACGTCGATGATCGCACCATCGACAGCCACATCAAGCGTTTGCGCAAGAAGTTCAAGGTGGTCGAGCCAGATTTCGAAATGATTGAGACGCTCTACGGCGTAGGCTACCGATTTAAGGAAGGGTAAGCGGCTCGGCTGGAGACAATGAGCGCCGAAACGCAGGTTCAACATCCCTTATCCGCTCAGGCGGCGCGCGGAAGACCTCGTTGGCTGCGCGTGCGCGTGCGCGTCGCATGGCGATTTCTTACGGCGCGGTTTTCGTCATCGCTCACGCGGCGCATCGTCGTCCTCAACCTGGGCGGCCTTGTCGTGCTCGTGGTCGGGTTTCTGCTGCTCGACCAGTTTCGCGCCGATCTGATCGAGGCGCGGGTGCAAAGCCTGACCATTCAGGCAGACATCATCGCCGCGGCGATCTCGGCTTCGGCGACGGGAGACACCGATTCGATCACGATCGATCCCGATAAGCTGTTGCAATTGGCGCCGGGCGAAAGTGTAGCGCCGACGCCGAGCGATGAAGACGCAACGCAGTTCTCCATCAACCCCGCGCTTGTTGGGCCTTTCCTGCATCGGCTCGTCACGCCGACCCGCACGCGTGCACGCATTTATGATAGCGACGGTCGGCTTCTTCTCGATTCGCGATCGTTTTCGGCGCGTGGCGCGGTCGAGCGCTCAGATTTGCCGGATGCTTCGGAGCGGCGCGGACTTGCCGAGCGGATCATCGCTCGTTTACGGGGTTTGTTTCTGACATCGACCGCGCCGCGGGCCGAAGATCCGTGGGCGACCAATGGCCAGACTATGCCGGAAGTGGCCGGCGCGCTGGAGGGCAAAACGCAATCCCTGGTGCGCGTCAACCACCTGGGGGAAACGATCGTCTCGGTCGGAGTGCCGATCCAGCACATGATGGCAAATCGGGGCGCACTGCTGCTTTCCACCCAGGGTGGTGACATTGACCGTGTGATCACTTCGGCGCGCTTGTCTCAACTGCGTTTCTTTTTGGTTCTCGCTATCGTGATGTTGGTTCTGTCCCTCTCCCTCGCCAATACAATCGCCGAACCCGTCCGGCGGCTTGCCGACGCCGCCGAGCGCGTGAGGCGGGGCATTCGGTCGCGCCAGCAAATTCCTGATTTCACTGCGCGATCGGACGAGATCGGTCACTTGTCTCGCGCGCTGCGCGACATGACGCGGGCGCTCTACAATCGTCTGGACGCGATTGAAAGCTTCGCCGCCGATGTCGCGCACGAACTCAAGAATCCGTTGACGTCGCTGCGCAGTGCGCTCGAAACGCTGCCAAGAGTGAACGCCGGTCATTCGCGCGATCGGCTTATCGCCGTGATGCAACATGACGTGCGGCGGCTCGACCGGTTGATCAGCGACATCTCCGACGCTTCCCGGCTCGATGCGGAGCTGACGCGAGGCGATGCGGGCCCCGTTGACGTCGCTGCTCTTTTGCGTGCGGTCGCGTCGATGGCGAAGGATTCTTCGCGCGGCGGCGCCCAAGTCGAATTGTTCATCCCGGTCAGGCGCGGCAAGAACGCGAGCGCCGATTATTTTGTCCTTGGGCATGATTCTCGTCTGGCGCAGGTCGTCACCAATCTCATAGATAACGCCTGCTCCTTTTCCGAACCCGGTGGCGTCGTGCGCATTGCGCTGGAACGCACGTCTGCTCGGAGAGAGCCGGAAGACAAGCATTTCTCCAATCACGTTCTCATCACTGTCGATGATGACGGGCCTGGCATCCCACCGCATGCGCTCGAGCGCATTTTCGAGCGATTTTATACGGACCGCCCAAGCCAAGGCTTCGGCCAGAATTCGGGTTTGGGCCTGTCGATTTCGCGTCAGATTGTCGAGGCTCATGGGGGTCGAATTTGGGCGTGCAATCGGCCGTCCGAATTGGTCAGCGCTCACGTCCCGTCGCCAGAGAGCGAGGATTCAGATGAGCCGACGCGGCACGGCGCGGGCGCGCGCTTTGTTGTCGAACTGCCCGCGTTCTCGGCATGACTGGCGCTGCCTTTTCGTTAGCGGGAGGGACAAGCCTCCACGCAACGGCCGTGATCCATGGCGAGAGCGGCATTTTGATTCTAGGACCGTCAGGTTCGGGCAAAAGCGCGCTAGCGCTGGCACTAATGGCGCGAGCGCACACCGCGGGCGTGTTCGGCGCGCTCATCGGGGACGACCGAATTTTTGTCAGCAAAACTCACGGTCGTCTGATCGCTCGGGGGGCCGCCAATATGGCCGGCCTCATCGAGCGCCGATCGGCGGGTCTGATCCCTGTCCAACACGAGCCGGCAGCGGTCGTACGGCTCGCCGTCGAACTCTGCGAGCGCGGGCGTCGATGGCCGAGAATGCCCGATGATGACGACGGGCTTACCGTGGGCGAGGTCACCCTGCCGCGTCTGGCGCTTGATTCCGAGCTAAGCGGCTGCGACCAGGCGCTCGCGGTCGAAGAGCGATTGGGCGCCTTGACGGCGGAGAGTGGGAGGCGACTGGGAATTTCGCTTGAACATTGCGCCGCAGTGCACAAAAGTGGGCGACCAAAGCGCCCGCCGCCAGCCTGATGGCGCAGGAATACGAGCCGATCGACTGATGGATAATTGATGATCGGAATGGTCCTTGTGACCCACGGCCAGCTCGCAACTGGTTTTCGGGCAGCGTTAGAACATGTCGTCGGGCCCCAATCCCAGCTCGAGACGATAACAATCGGCCCGGAAGACGACATGGAGCAGCGTCGCTCGGATATCCTGAGCGCGGCGGCGAGCGTCCAGGACGGGGGTGGAGTCGTCATTCTGACCGATATGTTCGGCGGAACGCCATCGAATCTGGCGATTTCGGTAATGGACGGAGGACGCGTCGAGGTTATCTGCGGTGTTAACCTGCCAATGTTGATCAAACTCGCGACCATGCGCGAAACCGCCGATCTCGACCACGCCGTGGTGGAGGCCCGCGATGCTGGCCGCAAATACATCACCATCGCAAGCAAGGTGCTTGAGGGGAAATGACCGAGGCCGGTTCCGAAGGAGGAGGATCGCCGCCTCCGCCCCCGGAAGTGTTGTCGCGCGAATTGGATATTGTGAACCGAAAAGGTTTGCACGCGCGCGCTACAGCGAAGTTTGTGCAGTGCGTCGACCGGTTTGACGCCGACGTCAAGGTTACCCGCTGCGGCGAGACGGTCGGCGGCGATTCCATCATGGGCATCTTGACGCTCGGCGCGGGCCCGGGGTCAACGATCACTGTAACGGCCTCAGGGGCGGAAGCTCGAGAGGCGTTGGATGCACTTGCGGCCCTGATCTCCAGCCGGTTCGGCGAAGACGAGTGACGTTAGCGCTCGTGTTGCCGGTTCGCACGGCCCTACATCCGAAAGTCCTCGCCCAAGTAGAACCGTCGCACATCCGGGTGCGCAATGATCTCGTCCGGCGGACCTTCAGTTAAAACGTGGCCGCTGTGAATGATGTAGGCGCGATCGATTAGCCCGAGGGTTTCCCGCACATTGTGATCCGTAATCAAAACGCCGATACCTCGCCCTTTGAGGTGGCGCACGAGATCCTGGATGTCGCCGACCGCGATCGGGTCGATGCCCGCGAAAGGCTCGTCGAGAAGCATGAAAGACGGTTTGCCGGCGAGCGCGCGGGCGATCTCACATCGCCGCCGCTCGCCGCCCGACAGAGAAATGGAGGGCGCCGACCGCACGCGCGCGATGTCAAACTCCTCAAGCAGAGATTCCAGCATCGCCTCGCGCGCCTGCCGGTTCGGTTCGTTGACCTCAAGCACTGCGCGAATATTGTCCTCGACGTTAAGCCCACGGAAGATCGAAGCCTCCTGCGGCAAATAGCCGACGCCGAGCCGCGCCCTTTGAAACATCGGCAGGCCGGTAACGTCATGGCCGTCCAGCTCTATTTCTCCCTTGTCCGGTTTGACCAGGCCGGTGATCATGTAGAAGACGGTGGTCTTGCCGGCCCCGTTCGGCCCCAACAAGCCGACCGCCTCGCCCTGTCGAACCGAAAGACTAACGTCCTGCACAACCATGCGGCCACGATAGCCCTTGCCGAGGTGATGCACGGCGAGAACGCCCTGGCCGCCGGGTAGAATCCGTGATTCTGGAGCCGATTTATTGCTCTCGCTGCGCAACCATTTGCGCCAGCGAGAGGGCGCTTTTATGCGCTCGCGCAGGGCGTCGTCGCTCACTTACGATCGATCACTTCAACCAACGCGCGAAAGATCGCCACTGGCGGGCTCCTATTTGGGTTTCGCAGCGTCCTGCTTTGTGGCGTCGGCACCCGATTTCGGGACAAATTGTCCGTGCACTCGCCCCGACTTGGCGCTGGTGTCGACGGTCGCCTGGCCGCTCTTGAGGTCGTAGGTCAGCTTGTCCCCTTTGGTGACGTTCTGCCCGTCACTCAGTGTGACATGACCAATGAGCCGCACTTTGCCCTCAGCCTTGTCGTAGCTTCCGCTGTCCCCGGTCGCGACCTGAGTTTTCGACACGACGGTGACAGGTCCGGCAGCATCCAGGTGCTTGACGCCCGCGTCCGCCGGGGACCCCGCTTGGCCGTTCGTTGATTGGGGCGCGGCTTCCTTCGATGGGGAGGCAGCAGCGCCCGACGTTGGCGCGTGATCCAGAAAGACAGTCATGGCCGAACACGTCATTTTGGTATCGCCCTGGATGACGACGACATTCCCGGAATAGACCGCCTTGTGTTCCTTGTCGTAATAAACGAGCTTATTCGCGTCGATCGAGATCGGCTCCTTTGAACTTGTCCCAGGGAAGATCGCGGCCGAGTTGTTCGGGGCCGGTGGCTTTTCGGCGGCCGCGCGGGCGCCGCTCCAGCACAGCAAAGCCACACCTATCGCCGTCAGCCATCCAGGAAAGCGAGATGGCAACGTCATGGATTGGTCCTTGTTACTTCACTCGCAGGCTCTTGGTTTGACTGCGGAACAATGTTTGTTCGGACGTGACCTTCGAAAGTGAGCTCCTGACCGTGGTTGAGCGCCGAGGCCCGATCGGCGAATATCGTCGTGCCGTCACCCCCTCGGACTTCGACTCGCTCGTCGCTTCCATAAACCCCGGACTTAAAATCGAACCTGGCGGTTCGCAATAGCACGGTGAAGCGGCCGTTCTTGATCCGCACGTTTCCTGACAGCTCCATGTGCTCGGCCAAGTTATCGTAAACGCCGGCATCCGAGCTCAAATATGTCGCCTCTCCGCCGGTCGTACCGATTTCACCCTCAACTTTTCGCAGTTGCACCATAGTTGGCTGTTTGACGTCCTGCAGCGCCCGCTCGGCTGTAAGAAGGTAGGCTTGCCCATCGCTCCTAAATCCAGCAAGCTTCGGGTGGTCCATGACGATCTTGGTTCCCTCCACCGAGAGGGCATTGAAGTTCAGCGCACCCAGTTTTGTCGCGAAGGGGTTGAAAAAGGCGACCACCAACATCGCCGCGACCGTGCCGAGGCCGCCGATCAGAATCGCGAGGCGCAACAATCTGACGCGCCCAGAACGGCGCTTTGCTTTCGCAAAGGCACGCTCACGTTCGCGAGGCGGTGCGATGCCGACAAGGCGCGCCGTAGACGAACGCGCAAAAGGCGACATTCGCTCGCCTCCGGAGACGCCCGTCGGGATTGCTTCATTTTGAAACGCTGGCATTGATTCCTTATTAGACAGCCAAACTCCGCGAAGAACCCAAATTACGTGGCGAAGTTAGGGCCGTGAAAGCGGAAGAGCCGATGCTATAGAACTTATCGCGCGAGGCGCGGGCCTAATGAGCCCATTTCTGCGGCGCCAAGAGATTAAGACCAAGAGTGTGGTTGCGTTAGATTGAAGCGTATTCATAGTTCTTGAAGTAGCGGGCGCGTTCCGTAGGCTCGAACAATCGCCGCCACGCCGACGTTACGCCATGTCTCGTTAACGTTTCGTTCGTCGTCTTTGTCCAGTTGTGCGTTCAGTTTGGCGAACACGCCAGATTGATGTCCGGGATGCGATACGGTGTCCGGCAAACTGAGCTTGTCGCCGGTGGCGCGCCCGGCCTGATCAACTAGGCGGCGGCTTTGATGCAATGCTCGGAGCAGACTTTTCGATGCGGAACACGGTGTCGCGCTCGCCGCGCTCGATGATCTCCCACCGGTCGCCGATCACTTCGACCAAATGGGGAATGTCGATCATCGCAAGCGGGTCGGTGCAACGCACTTCCAGCCGATCGCCCGGCGCCAAAGCTTTTAAAGCTTTGCGCGTCTTGAACGCCGGGAGGGGACATTTCAGTCCCGACAGATCCAATTTGATGGTGGTCATGGCTCGACATGTGCGGATCGTTGTCTGGCCGTCAACGGCGCCTTCGCTCGTTGGTCGCTGAACCAGCTTATTTCTAGCCAGCCAACGCGTATTGGGTCCGAGCCTTGCGGGCCGGCTCGCGGCAATCCAAAAGGCGGCTGCGATGACTGAAGCTTTCGGCGTGCCCGGGGTCGTGCTCGCGGGCGGTTTGGCGCAGCGAATGGGCGGCGGCGACAAGCCGTTGCGCGAACTTGGCGGCCGCACGATTTTGGCCCGCGTCATTGCACGGCTTGAGCCGCAGTGCGAATGCCTACTACTCAGCGCCAACGGCGATCCCCTGCGTTTTGCGCCGTTCGGCCTGACTGTCCTCGCCGACGGGTTGAAGCAATATCCCGGACCGCTCGCCGGAATCCTGGCCGGGCTCGACTGGGCCGCGGCTTGCCGGCCCAACGCACAATGGATTCTCAGCGCTCCGGGAGACTGTCCCTTTCTACCGCGAGACCTGGTCACGCGATTGCGCCAAGCCGTGTCCGCTCGAGGCGCTGAACTCGCCGTCGCCGCCTCTCGAGGACGGTCTCATCCTGTGATCGGGCTGTGGAACGTCGCGATCCGTGACACGTTACGCAACGCGCTTGTCGTCGAGGGGCTCCGTAAGGTTCAGGATTGGACGGAGCGCTATAAAGTTGCGACGGTCGACTGGCCGGCTGACCCGATCGATCCGTTCTTTAACGTCAATACCGTTGAGGATCTCGCTGAGGCCGAGCGGCTTTTGACGCTTGAGGGTCCAGCTTAACTCTCTGCAAAGTCAGCTAGCTGGACCAAGGCGCAGGCCCGTCGCCTCCCGCTCGGCCAACAAGGCGGTTATTTGCGCAGCAGGGCCTCTCGGAGCTTCGTCAACTCAGCCAGCTCCTTCTCCTGTTCGGCGATCCGAGCCGCATTCAAATCGTCGTGACCGGCGCTCGAGTTGGCGGCGGACTGTTCCACCAACTCCTCGAGATTCTCCCGAATCGCGGCAATTCGCACGTCCACTTCCGTCAGCGTCAAACCCGTCTTCATCGCCGCATTCCATTCTTGTCCCAATCCGTTTCAGCTCGGATTGGAGCGTCTCTCATTGAAGTCCTCGTCGGACGCCGGGTCAAGCTCTCGAGAGCGGCCGCTCAACCCGATGCGCCTTCTTCGCCCGATTTAACGCAATTGACCCCAGTAATTGAAGAAGTAACCATCAGGTTTGTCCCACCTAACTCGAACGGTTTGGGATCCCACGGAGAGCAGAAGACATATTTCGACCTGCTTCCACTCATGATCTCGCTCGCCCGCCGGCACTCGTTGTCACTCCCGCACCTGCCTCAGGGCCGCCGCAGCGGCGAAGGGCGCAAGGGCGATAGCGGCGAGCGACAGCGCGCAGAGCGCAAGAAACGGGCTCAGGAACGGCGCCGCGCCGCCGCTCGCGGCGGAGGCCGCGGCGACGCCGAAAATCAGTACGGGAATCGTCAGCGGCAGCACCAGAATCGCCATCAGCAGGCCGCCTCTCCTGAGCGAGACAGTCAGTGCCGCCCCGATCGCGCCGATCATCGTCAGCGCCGGCGTGCCGGCCGCGAGCGTCGCGGCGACAAGCGCCAGCGGCAAAGGCGCCATCGCCAGCATGAGCCCGAATAGCGGACTTAAGATCACGAGCGGCAGGGCGCTCGTGATCCAATGCGCCGCGCATTTGATGAGCACCGCGACCTCGAGCGGCAGCGACCCATTGATGAGAAGGTCGAGCGAGCCGTCGTCGTGATCGGCCTGGAACAACCGGTCGAGGCCCAGCAAAGTGGCGAGCAAAGCTGCGATCCACAAAATGGCCGGCCCGAGCCGCGCGAGCAGATTGAGGTCGGGTCCGAGCGCGAACGGCATGACCGCGACCAGGATCAGGAAAAACACGACCCCGACCGACGCACCGCCGCCGATCCGCCGCGCGATGCGCCATTCGCGGACGAACAGGGCGAGCGCAGGGGTCATCGAGACGCCCTCATCCGGCCGCACTGCGCGCGGCGGCCACCTTCTCCCTGAGGAAGGCGAGGCGCTCCCGTCTCCCTCGGGAAGAGGGGCCGGGGGTAAAGGTGCGGCCGTCATGCCTCTGCTCGCTCGATCGCGCCGAGCCTCAGCTCTTGAGCGCCATCCAATCCGAGCGGCGTGTGAACGGCGGCGACGAGGATCCCGCCGCTTTTGAGATGCGCCCGCATAATAGCGGTGAGCGCGACTTGAGCGGCGGCGTCGAGCGCGGTCGTCGGCTCGTCGAGCAGCCACAGTGGGCGCTCGGCGACAAGCAAGCGAGCAAGCGCCACGCGCCGCCTTTGTCCGGCCGACAGCAGGCGCGCCGGGAAATCGATCACATGGGCCAAGCCCAGCGCCGCAAGCGCGGCGAGCTGCGCTTTCCGAGAGGAATCGCCGCCGAGCATGGCGGCGGCGAAGGCGAGGTTCTCGCCTGCGGTCAGCGCGGCCTTAACCCCGTCCGCGTGGCCCAGATAATGCGCCTGTTCGCCGACTGTGCGCTCGCCATCGCCGCCATCTAGCGCAAAACCACCGGCTTCAATCGGCAGGAAGCCGGCGAGCGCCCTGAGCAGGCTCGTCTTTCCCGCCCCGTTGGGCCCGGTCACGATCAGGCCAAAGCCCGCTGACGCTTCGAACGAGAGCGCGGCGATAACTCGCCGCCCCCCGCGCTCGATGGTCAGGTCCCAGGCCCTCAGCCGCATTGCTTCTCCGTCTGGGCGCATTCGGCGCGGAGGCGGCTCCTGTCTGGCCGCCCCATCCCGGAACGCTTCTCCCTTGCCCGAAACAGCTTAAAGAAACGCCAGCCCGCCATTCACCGCGATGGTCTGGCCGGTAATGAAGCCGTTGCCAATCACCATGACCGTCGCCTGCGCCACATCGTCCGATTGCCCCATCCGTCCGACGGGAATGCGGGCCTCGACGCCTCCGGCTTTCAGGGGCGCGCCCATCTCGGTGTCGGTCGGGCCAGGCGCGATCGCATTCACGGTGATCCCGTCTTTCGCTGTCCGCGAGGCATAGCCGCGTGTCAGGCCCTCGAGCCCAGCCTTTGACGCATTGTAGACGACGCCGAGCAGGCCCGCGCCTCGCGCCGCGCCGGAGGAAATGTTGACGATCCGCCCCCAGCGACGCGCGCACATGGCCGGCAGGACCGCCTCGGTGCACAGGAACGCTGATTTCAGATTGATGGCGATCCCAAGGTCGAAATCCTCCTCGCGAACCCCCGTGATTGCGATCCCGGCGTTGTTCACCAGAACGTCGACGGGGCCGAGTTCGTCTGCGACGCGTGCCGCCATATCGGCGACTTGCGCGCTGACGGAGGCATCCGCACGAATTGCAATCCCCTTTCCGCCAGCGGAATGAATTTGCGCAACGACCGCGTCAGCCTCTTTGGAGCGCGTTTGGAAATTGACCGCAATCGCGGCGCCCTGCTCGGCCAGCGCCAAAGCGATCGCCCGGCCGATGCCGCGCGAGGCGCCTGTTACGAGCGCGACGCGTCCTTGAAGATCAACCAAATTTTACCTCCGCTTACGATGAGTTGCCGGCTTAAAACTTGCGTAGGACGGCAGTTTGTGTAGCCCGCGCAACTGATTATATCTATAAGCCCACCCCGTCCCTCACGCCTCGTCCGGAGCGCCCGCAATGGCTAGCCTCGACAGCTTCAAGTGCCGCAAAACGCTGACCGTCGGGGCAAAAACCTACGAGATTTATTCGCTGAAGGCTGCGGAGAAGAACGGGCTCGCCGGCGTCTCACGGCTACCTTTCTCGCTTAAGATCGTGCTCGAAAACCTGCTGCGCAACGAAGATGGGCGCACCGTCAAAAGGGAAGACATCGAGGCCGTCGCGGCCTGGGTCGAAAATCGCGGCAAGGCAGAGCACGAAATCGCCTTCCGCCCGGCGCGGGTGCTGATGCAGGACTTCACCGGCGTCCCGGCGGTGGTCGATCTCGCCGCAATGCGCGACGCGATGGTCGCCCTCAACGGCGATCCCGATAAAATCAATCCGCTGGTTCCGGTCGACCTGGTCATCGACCATTCGGTCGTCGTCGATTATTTCGGCACGGGCAAGTCGCTCGGTCAGAATGTGGCGCGCGAGTACGAACAGAACCAGGAGCGCTATCGTTTCTTGAAGTGGGGGCAGCAGGGGTTTTCCAACTTCCGCGTGGTGCCGCCCGGCACTGGCATCTGCCACCAGGTCAACCTCGAATATCTCGCGCAGACCGTCTGGACAGCGAAAGAGAAGCGCAACGGCAAGACGGTCGAAGTCGCCTTCCCCGACACGCTGGTCGGCACCGACAGCCACACCACCATGGTCAATGGGCTTGCCGTGCTCGGCTGGGGGGTCGGGGGCATCGAGGCGGAGGCCGCCATGCTCGGCCAGCCTCTGTCGATGCTGCTGCCGGAGGTGATCGGCTTCAAGCTCGAGGGCGAATTGCGTGAGGGCGTGACCGCCACAGATCTCGTTCTGACCGTCACCCAGATGCTGCGCAAGAAAGGCGTCGTCGGAAAATTCGTGGAGTTCTACGGCTCGGGCCTCAATGCGATGACCGTCGCCGACCGGGCCACGATCGCCAATATGGCGCCTGAATACGGCGCCACCTGCGGCCTGTTCCCGATCGACACCCAGACACTCACCTATTTGAAGACCACCAGCCGCAAACCTGCGCGGCTCGCTCTGGTCGAAGCTTATGCCAAAGCGCAGGGCGCCTACCGCACCCGCCTGACGCCTGATCCCGTCTTCTCCGATACGCTTGAGCTCAACCTCGGCGAGGTCACGGCTTCGCTCGCCGGACCGAAGCGGCCACAGGATCGCGTCGTCCTGACCGAAGCCAAGGCCGGCTTCGCCGCCGCCATGACCAACGAGTTCCGGCAGGGCGAGACGATTGCGGAGCGTCACAAGGTCGAAGGGACGAACTACGATCTCGGGCACGGCGACGTTGTCATCGCCGCCATCACGTCCTGCACCAACACCTCCAATCCGAATGTCATGATGGCGGCGGGGCTTTTGGCCCGCAATGCGGTCGCCAAGGGACTCACCGTCAAGCCGTGGGTCAAGACCTCGCTCGCGCCAGGCAGCCAGGTGGTCCAGGATTACCTCAAGGAAGCCGACCTGCAGAGGCCGCTCGACAAGCTCGGCTTCAACATCGTCGGCTTCGGCTGCACCACCTGCATCGGCAATTCCGGCCCGCTTGCGTCGGAGGTTTCGGCGACCATCGCCAAGCATAACCTCGTCGCCGCGGCGGTTCTGTCCGGCAACCGCAACTTCGAGGGCCGGGTCAATCCGGACGTGCGCGCGAACTACCTTGCGTCTCCGCCGCTGGTCGTCGCTTACGCCTTGGCGGGCTCGATGCAGATCGACCTCACGCGCGACCCGCTCGGCGCCGACAAGCAGGGCAAGCCGGTCTATCTCGCCGATATTTGGCCGAAGACCGAGGAGGTGCAGAGTTACGTCGAGGCGACCGTTTCCGCCAAGATGTTCAAGGCCAAATATGCGAGCGTGTTCGACGGCGACACCAACTGGCGCAAGGTGAAGGCTCCTGTTGGCCAAACTTACGCCTGGGATATCGGCTCGACCTATGTGCAGGAGCCGCCCTATTTCGAAGGGCTGACCAAGACGCCGATCCCGGTCGCCGACATCGAGAACGCGCGCATTCTAGCTTTATTCCTCGATTCGATCACGACCGATCACATCTCGCCCGCGGGTTCGATCAAGGCTGCGAGTCCGGCTGGGCAATATCTGGTCGAGCATCAGGTGCGCCCGGTCGACTTCAACCAGTATGGCACCCGGCGCGGCAACCACGAGGTGATGATGCGCGGCACGTTCGCCAACATCCGCATCAAGAACCAGATGGTGAAAGACGAGACGGGCAATGTGGTTGAGGGCGGCTTCACACTCATGCAGCCGTCGGGCGAGCGTCTCGCGATCTATGACGCGGCGATGCGCTATGAGACGGAGAAGGTTCCCTTAGTCGTGTTCGCGGGCCGTGAGTATGGCACCGGCTCATCGCGCGACTGGGCTGCCAAGGGCACCAAGCTCTTGGGCGTGCGCGCGGTGATCGCGCAGAGCTTCGAGCGCATCCATCGTTCGAACCTTGTCGGCATGGGCGTGCTTCCGCTGGTGTTCGAAGAGGGAACAAGCTGGCAGACGCTGGGTCTCAAGGGCGACGAGACCGTGACCATCCACGGGCTCGGCGAGACCTTAAAGCCGCGTCAAACGCTGCATGCCGAAATCCTCAGCGCCGACGGTGTGAAGAGAAGCGTGCCGCTCATTTGCCGTATCGATACGCTCGACGAACTGGAGTATTTCCGGAACGGCGGGATCCTGTCCTACGTGTTGAGACAGCTCGCGGCGTAGGGTTTTTTGTATTTCCACGGAATAATATTGTCTTTCGGCGGCGCGCTGCGACGTGGTTCAAGCTGATAAGTTTGGATTTTCTTGGCGCGTCGCTTTTGGACCGCGAAAGCACCCGTTTTGAGGGTTGGAAAAGCTTGGATTTCCTTGGATTCTCTCGTCCGAATCGAGCTTTTTCAATGGGTTACGCTGGATTCTCTCAGAAGAAAATTTCTCGCGCCCTTTGCCGCGGCGAAAGCGACGAAACGGGGGCCCACGGTCCAGCATGCGAAGGCGCAGAAATTATTCATGGGGCAAGCTTACCCTGATTTCTGCTTTTCTGCAATCGATTGTCCCAGGGGCCGTTGCCTTTCGGCCGCCCTGCGCTCGGATTCATCCCCAAAGCTTCGTCGTGTCGAGCCAGACCGTGCGGCCCCCCTTGAGGCGAACCTCATCCATCATGTGCTGGACGCCGCCTGGCCCATCGCCGCCCTCGCCATTCCACAAACAGACAAAGTCGACTTTGCCCGCGCCGAAGCGCGCGGCCGCGTCGAGCATCCGGCGGTTGTTGCGCTCATAGGGGTCCTCGCCCTCTGGCGCCGGACCCAGCTCGCGCGGCGCGATATGCAGCGCGGATCGCGCCTTGACGGCGAAGAACCGTGCTCGCCAATCCTTGTTGGCGAAATCGACCGAGTTCTCGAGGAAGGTCGGCTCCTCGAAGGGGATGTAGATCTCGAGGAGAGCAGATCGCGCGAGCGCGTCTTCAGCGAACAGGAGGTCGCCGCCGCAGGCGCCGCCGCAAATGCAAAGGTCATCCGGCCCGACGTGGAGGTCCGCCACGGCGCCGGCGATCGCCTGCGCGGCGATGGGCTCATTAGCAGGTGGAAAGCGCGGCTTTTCGCGGCCGGGCGCGTCGATCATATGGCCGCTGAATAGGACGATCCTTCGGGGAGATTGTTGGCTCGTCTCGGGCATGGCGCTAATCAACGCTGGTGATTGCGTAATTTAGCAATCGCACGCCAGATTTACTCCTTATTGGCCAATTGGCCAGGAGGCGGGCTAAACGAACGCCGCGCTCATCTGGGCGCCGCATCCGCTCTGTCCGGGCTCGCGCAACAGGCGACCGCGCATCGCGTACACAGTTGCACACATTCGCGAGCTCGCCCCTTTAGCGGACGGTCAAGCGTTCGTGTTGAGATCCCCGCCGGGAACCGTCTGTTTCACAAGCCGGGGGCCGGCCGCCGCGCGCGAATACTCGCCCTCTTGCACGACGCCAAGCCTTCGGGCGACCTCGGTATAGGCCTCGATCATCCCGCCCAGGTCCTTGCGGAAGCGGTCCTTGTCCATCTTGTCGTTGGTCTTGACGTCCCACAGACGACATGAGTTGGGGCTAATTTCGTCGGCGAGAACGATCCGCATATTCTCGCCTTCCCACAAGCGGCCGGTCTCGATCTTGAAATCGACCAAACGGATGCCGACGCCGAGGAAGAGCCCGGACAGAAAATCGTTGACGCGAATCGCCAGCGCCATGATGTCGTCGATTTCCTGAGGCGCCGCCCAGCCGAACGCGGTGATGTGCTCTTCCGAGACCATCGGATCGTTCAGCTGATCGTTCTTGTAGTAAAACTCGATGATCGAACGCGGCAGTTGGGTGCCTTCCTCGAGGCCAAGGCGGGTGGACAGCGATCCGGCCGCCACATTACGCACCACGACCTCGAGCGGAATGATCTCGACCTCGCGAATCAATTGCTCGCGCATATTGATTCGGCGGATGAAATGCGTTGGCACACCGATGTCGTTCAGCCGCTGGAAGACGTATTCCGAGATTCGATTGTTGAGAACGCCCTTGCCTTCGATGACCTCATGCTTCTTGGCGTTAAACGCCGTCGCATCATCCTTGAAATACTGGATGAGGGTGCCGGGCTCCGGGCCCTCATAAAGGACCTTGGCTTTACCTTCATAAATGCGTCTGCGGCGATTCATGCGGTGCGACCGTGGCTTGAGGAAATCCATTCGCGTGGCCTTTTCTGACGGCTATCCCGGAGAAGCCGCGATGACAGGCTTGGGATATGGGGATTCGGACCGCGGAACCCAAGCATTGGACTCATCCCGGACCCGGGGCCTGCCCCGTTTCGCCAGACTACCTGATTGCCGGCCGCGGCACAAACTTTCCGCGTACGGTAAAGACGGGAAGACGAACGTTCGTAAGCATAAACGCATCACCGTCTTGTTAAATCAACCGAAAATCGCGCCCCAAGAGCGGCCGGCCCACGAATCATTGTTCTCGCGCGCGACTATCAGATCCCCCGCTGGGCCTAGTTTACACGCCGAGATAGCGATGCAGGACCTGCGGGTCCTCTCTCAATTCGCTGGCGGGACCCTCGTGCACGACATGGCCGTTGTTGAGGATATAAACGCGATGAGAGAGCGCCAATGCCGCTGCAATGTTCTGTTCCACCAGCACAATCGTCTGCCCGGCGGCTGCCAGAGCGCGACAGGCATGAACCAGGTCGCGCACGATGACCGGCGCCAATCCCTCGAACGGCTCGTCAAGCAGGACGATCTTGGGATCGCGCACCAGCGCGCGGGCGATCGCAAGCATCTGCTGTTCGCCACCCGACAGATCGGTGCCACGGCTGCCGCGGCGTTCCCTCAGGCGCGGAAACATCGCGTAGATGCGGTCCAGCGGCCAGGGCTGCTTGGCTGTGAGGCTCGCCAGAACGATGTTATCCTCGACGTTCAGGCTGCCAAAAATGCGGCGATCCTCATGCACCAGCTGCATCCCGCTCTTGGCGAGCGTGTGACTAGGCTGGCCGGAATATTCGACGCCATCCAACATCACCGAGCCCGAACTGGGCCGCACGACCCCCATCAAACTCTTCAGCGTCGTGCTCTTTCCTGCGCCATTGCGACCCAAGAGGGCGACCACTTCGTTCGTCTCCACCCGGAGAGAAATGTCGAAGAGGATATGGGAATCCCCATAATAACTGTTGAGGCCGCTAACCTGCAGAAGGCTCATTATGCCAGGACGCCCCCGAGATAGGCTTCCCGCACAATCGCGTTGGCCTTGATTTCGTCGGGGGTGCCCTCGACGAGGATTCGCCCCTCCTGAAGAACCGTCACGCGCTCCACCAGCTCGAATAGCGCGTCCATGTCGTGATCGATGATTATGGTCGTGCGGCCGCGACTGATCGACTTCAAAAGCTTCACCGTTTCGGCCCGTTCTCGGGGGCTCATGCCGGCCAACGGTTCGTCGAGCAGAAGGAGGCTGGGGGAAGTCGCCAGCGCGAGACCAATTTCTAACCGCCGCTTCTCGCCGTAGGCGAGATTCGAAACCGAAACGTCGGCGCGGCTCGTCAACTCGACCAAGTCCAGCGTATGATCCACCAGATCGGCGAGCTCCGGGATGTGCGCGGGGTCGCGCAGCAAGTCCAGGCGGAAGGGCCCGCGCTTTTCCGCGAGCGCCGAGATCACAATGTTCTGGCGCGCCGTCAGCCGGTTGAACAATTGATTGACCTGGTAACTCTTGGTCAGGCCCGTCTGGCAGACTTCGGTGACTTCGCGCCCCGTGATGTCCTGGCCTTCGAAGGTGATCGTTCCCGAAGTCGGATGAACCTCGCAGGTGAGCATTTTGAAGAAAGTGCTCTTGCCCGCGCCGTTCGGGCCGATGATGCCGCGAAGCTCCCCCTGCTCAACCGAGAAATCAATGTCGCTGTTGGCGAGCAACCCGGCGTATCGCTTCGTCAGGCCCTTGGTTACGAGGATCGGTCCCGTATAGGCCGGGATCGGACGGCTGGGGAGGGGCGCCTTGCGCGAGGCCGCTGAGTTGGTCGACAGGCTGAGGTCTTCGAGAGAGAAATCCGGCGCCGCAGGTTGTTTGCCCGCGGTCGAGTCGCCGCGGGTGAGACGGGCGTAGAGGTCTGCGACGCCACCGAGGATTCCGCGTCTAAGGAATGACACGAGCAGCACGAAGACGAGGCCGAGCACGAGCTTCCAGGAAGCGCCAAGACCCAGGCCGCCCTGCAGAAAGTCGCGCAGGTAGAGCCACACCGCCGCGCCGACCAGGGGACCGAACAGGGTCTCCAGACCGCCGATCACCGTCATCATGATCACCTGCCCCGACGTGTCGAACGTGAAAGCATCGGGGGGCATGTAGCCCTGCATGATGCCCAGCAACCCGCCGGCGGCCCCGGAATACGCCGCCGCGATGACGAACGCGAGCAGCTTGTAAGCATGCACGTTGTGGCCGACCGCCGCCGCGCGCAGCGGGTTTTCGCGAATTGCGATCCAGATGAGACCGACAGGCGAGGCCACGATGCGCCGCCCGATCACGATGCCGACAACATAACAGACCGCGAGAAATCCATACATCGACCAGCCGCTGGTCGCGTGGATCGTCGCGAAGCCCAGATTGAAAGTCGGCCCCGGCACCCCCGGCAGGCCATTCTCGCCACCGGTAAATGACGATAAGGGTCCGTTTTCCATGAAGAAAAAGACTTCGCCGATGGCGACGGTGATCATCGCAAAATAGATGCCAGTCCGTCTGAGCGCGATCAAACCAACGAAGTAGCCGGCGATGGCCGCGCCGACCGTCCCGATCGCCAAGCCCAGCATCACGCTGCTCATGCCTGTCTCGGTCAGCAGATAGGCGGCGATGAAGCCCCCGGTGCCGAAGAAAGCGGCCTGCCCGAAGGACAACATCCCGGCATAGCCGAACAACAAATCAAACCCGACGCCGAACAGGCCGAAAACCAGAATGCGGTTCATCGTATCGGGCACGAGCCCGATTTTAGGCAGCACAAATGGCGCGACCAGCAGGACGAGTACGATCGACGCTTCGGGCAGGAGGGCTCGCGGTCCGCGCGGACGTGGGTTCATCGTCAGTTGCGCCCCTCGGCTCCGAGCAACCCGCGCGGACGGAGCACGAGAACGAGGGTCATCACGACAAACAGCATGACCTGCGAATAGCTCGGATTGATCATGGAGGTCAGGCTCAAGATCTCGCCCGCGATCAGACCGCCGAGAACCGCTCCAGGAAAGGAGCCCACACCCCCGATCACGACGACGACAAAGGCCTCGACGAGAATCCCCTCACCGATGTCGGGCGTTATTGGCGCGATCGGGACGTTGACGATCCCCGCGAAGCCAGCCGCCATCGAGCCGATGCCGAAGACGATCATGAACACCCGCATGACATTGATGCCGAGCGAATCGACCATGACCGAATCCTCGATCCCCGCGCGCACGATCATGCCGAGACGCGAGCGATAGAGGACGAGGTAGAGAGCCAGCAGCGCGACCGCGATGATGCCCACGACCGCAAGGCGGTATGTCGGATAGATCATGAAGCCGAGCGAAGTCACGCCCGCCGTCCAACTCGGCGGAGGCATGGATTGCGATAGGCTGCCGAAGAAGAAGCGGATGGTTTCGACGAAGACGATCCCCAGGCCGAACGTCACCAGGATCTGATCCTCGGCGGGCCGCTCGTAGAAATGCCTGATGACCAACCGCTCCATCAGGACGCCGAGAACCAGTACGAAACCCGCTCCGGCCACAATCGCGACGAGAAAGGAACCGGTATACTGGTAGGCGACCACGCCCGCGTAGCCGCCCACCATGAACATCGCGCCATGGGCGAGGTTGAGAACGCCCAAAGTGCCATAGATAATCGTCAGACCCGAGCTGATCAGCGCCAGCAAGGCGCCGACCACCAGCCCGTTGAAGGTCTGCGACAGCAAATTCGCCCAAGAGAGCAAATGCGACTCCGCGCTTGAGCGAGGTTCTGGCTCGGCTCAGGTGTAGCCGCCCATCTTGCACCCAAACGCGTCCGGCGCCTGCATCAGACCTTCGCCGGGCACGACCTCGACGATCTCGTAAAAGTCGTCGGGATTCTTCATATCCGCCGGCTTTTTCCCGCGCTCGATGATGACGGGCCGCACCAACTGATGGTCAGCGCCTCGGAAATAAACCTCGCCGACCGTCGATTGAACCTTCGCGCCGGCTTCATAGGCCTTGATGACATCCGGCGGATAGAAGGACTTGGCCCTCTCGACCGCATCCGCCCACATCGCCAGCTGCAGGTAGGCGGCGTTGGCGCTCCACTCGGGGAGGCTGCCGTATTTGGCGCGGAACGCGTCGTTGAACATCTTTGCGAGCGGGAACTTGTCCTCCAATGTCCACCAGTAGTCTGTTGCGGCAAGCACGCCCTGCATCGTGTCCGCGCCAACCTCCTTGGCCAGGAACGGGGTGTTGTAGGGCACCGCGAGCGTCATCTTGTCGAGAATGCCGAATTGCTTGGCCTGTTTGATCGACAGGACCGCGTCGCGCCCGAAATTGATATTGACGACGACGTCAGCGCCACTGTTGGCGACGTTCAACAGATACGAGCTGAACTCTGTCGTTCCCAAAGGCGACACCTGGTCGGTGATGGTGGTCCACCCGCCCTCCTTCAGGTACTCCTCCATCGACTTTTGGACGGTGTGGCCATAGGTGTAATCGGGCGTCAGATAGGCGACCTTCTTGTTCTTGCCGAGGGTCTTGATGAGTTGGGGAGCGATCGCTTTTGCTGCGGTCTGGCCGTAGAAGCATTCGCGGAAGGAATAGCGGACGCAATCCTTTCCGGTGGTGTCGTTTGAACCCGAAATGCCCGGCAGGTAAATGACCTTCTCGCGATCGGCGAATTTGTTCTCGGCGACCGCTTCGGCGCTCGAGACGCTGCCGGTGACCAAAACCGCCTTGTTGTCGCTGATGAACTTGCCGAAATTCTGTACTGCTGTGTTCGGCTTGGCTTCGCTGTCGGCGATGCCGTATTTGACCTCTTTGCCAAGAACCCCCTTCTTGATGTTCGGCGAGATCTTCTGCATCAGCGCATTGCCTTCGTTCAGATGCTCGATGGCCAGCTCATACCCCTTGATGAGGTCCTCTCCGGCTGCCGCGTAAGTGCCGGTGCGCGGCACTGATATGCCGACGAAGACGGAGGGGCCGGACGAACCCTCGGGATAGGTTCCGAGCGCAGGGTTGTCCGCGGCGCGGACTGGCAATATCAACCCGCCGGGCAAGAGCGCCCCGCCGAGAATCCCGGCTGCGCTATGCAGCGCCGCACGGCGGGACACGTTGGCCCCCAGGATCGTGTTTGTTATCCGCGACATGATCAGTCCTCCCGTTGACGACTTTTGAATTGAGCCGGTTCTAACTCCAAAAGCCCGAGCGAGGTGCGCTCGGCTTTCCTCCAACAAGGCGAGCCGTCGCCTTGTTCGTCAGCATAAGGTAGTCTTGGCTGGGGTCCCAATCGTCAATTAGACTTTCGTCAAAATTGGCGGCGACAGGGCGCAGCCGCCCGCGCCGATTATTCGGTCATTCCGCCACAAAAGAGAAGGGCCGCTCCTTTCGGAACGACCCTTCCATTGTCGCGCCACGCAAAGCTCGTCGGCGCCCTAGAGTTCTTGCCTAGCGAGCGCTATGCGCGAAATTCCTTCGCGGGGGCAATAACCCAGGCCTCGTCGATCACGCGGGGCGTAAGACAATGAGACACTGGATCACCTCCTTTCGGCTGGTTGACGACAACTGGCATGTTACGGTGATTTGAGAAATTTGAAAGCAGGAATTTTTTTCGCGCGGTTAAGAATTCTTTAGGGTTTGGCGAAAACCGCCAGGCTCTAGAGCGGTTTGTTTTGGGTAGAGGGGCTTCCCATAAATATCGTAAATATCATGTTAATAAGAGAACTTCCGCAAACCGCACAATTTTACTGGCCGGAACTAAACCGGGTCCTAACCCACTGAAAACGCTGGGGCACGGAACTAAAATTGCCGCTACCTACGCTTCTCTCCATTGCGCTTCAGCGCGAAGGGCCGATTCCACCAAATCGCGGAACCCTCTAAGCCGCGCCGGCGACGGCTTCGCAGACATCGCTGACCAGCGCATCGACCAGCGCCTGGTCGTCGGCTTCGCCCATCACCCGGATGACCGGCTCGGTGCCGGACGGGCGGACCAGGATCCGGCCGCGCTCGCCGAGCCGAGCCGTCGCGTCGGCGATCGCCTTCGCCACCGCCGGATTCTCGAGCGGGCGGCCGCCCTTGAAACGAACGTTGCGCAACACTTGGGGCACCGGCTCGAACCGTCGGCAGACTTCGCTCGCCGGCTTGCCAAGCTTCTGCACCACCGCCAGCACCTGCATCGCCGCCACGAGACCGTCGCCGGTGGTCGAATAGTCGGACAGGATGATATGGCCGGATTGCTCGCCGCCCACGTTGAAGCCTTTTTGCCGCATGCGCTCGATCACGTACCTGTCGCCAACCGCCGTGCGCTCGAGCGTGAGCCCCAGGCTCGCGAGATGGCGCTCAAGGCCTAGGTTCGACATCACGGTCGCGACCACGCCCGGCTTGGACAATCGGCCCTCGTCGCGCCAGCTCTCGGCGATGACCGCCATCACCTGATCGCCGTCGATCAGGTGGCCCTTCTCGTCGATCAGGATCATCCGGTCGGCGTCGCCGTCGAGCGCGATGCCGACATCCGCCCGCATCTCGCGGACCTTGCGCGCCAAAGCCTCGGGCGCGGTCGAACCGACCTCGAAATTGATGTTGAGCCCGTTAGGCTCGACGCCGATCTTGATCACTTCGGCGCCGAGCTCCCACAACGCTTCGGGCGCGACCTTGTAAGCCGCGCCATTGGCGCAATCGACCACGATGCGGAGTCCCTCGAGCGACACTTCGCGGGAGAGCGTCCGCTTGGCGTATTCGATATAGCGGGCCTCGACGTCGTCGATGCGCTTGGCGCGGCCGAGGTCAGGCGAGTTGGCGAGCTTCGGCGCCACGTCGCCGTCCATCAAAGCTTCGATACGCGCCTCGACCTCGTCGGACAATTTATAGCCGTCCGGCCCGAACAGCTTGATGCCGTTGTCCTCATAAGGGTTGTGAGAAGCGGAGATCATCACGCCCAAGTCGCAGCGCATCGAGCGCGTCAGCATCGCCACCGCCGGCGTCGGAACCGGCCCCAGCAGCAGAACGTCAGCGCCAACTGAGGTGAAGCCAGCGACCAGCGCATATTCGATCATGTAGCTCGAGAGCCGCGTGTCTTTGCCGATCACCACCCGATGGCGGTGGTCGCCCCGGTGAAACGCAAGGCCGGCCGCCTGGCCGACCTTCAGCGCCATATCCGCCGTGATCTGGCTGTTGGCTCGACCCCGAATGCCGTCAGTGCCAAAATACCTGCGCGCCATCTACGAAGGCTCCCCGGGCGAGTTGCCGCTATTCGAACGCTGCGCGGCCGTCATATAGCATATGTGCAGGCAAAAGTTTCACAATTCGTTGCTAGACGTTAACCCTGCAAGGCGGCGTTGCCCATCCCGCGCCCGGCGCCTAGAGTGCCCGAGCTCGCCCGAAAATTCCCGCAGCCGCCCATTGGGAGAACGCCGATGATCCGGACCGTCGCCACCAAGCCGTTCGCCGACCAAAGGCCAGGCACCTCGGGTTTACGCAAGAAAGTCACGGTCTTTCAGGAGCCGCACTACCTCGAAAACTTCATTCAATCGACTTTCAATTCGCTCGAGGGTTTTCAAGGCAAAACGCTCGTCCTCGGCGGCGACGGGCGCTTTTTCAACCGCGAGGCGATTCAGGTCGTGATCAAGATCGCCGCGGCGAACGGCTTCGGCCGCGTCCTCGTCGGCAAGGGCGGCATTCTCTCGACGCCCGCCGTTTCGGCGTTGATTCGCGCACTCTCCGCCTATGGCGGGATCATCCTGTCGGCGAGCCACAACCCCGGCGGCCCGGACGGCGATTTCGGCGTAAAATACAACATCAGCGCCGGCGGACCGGCCCCGGAGAACGTCACCGAGGCAATCTTTGCCCATACGAGGACGATCACTTCCTATGAAATCGCCGATGCCGCTGATGTGGACATCGATCGCCTTGGGACCGTCAAAGTCGAGGGAACCGAGATCGAGATCATCGACCCGGTCACCCAATATCTTTCGCTGATGAAGACGCTGTTCGACTTCGACGCGATCCGCGCCTTGTTCGCGTCCGGCTTCCGCATGCGCTTCGACGCTCTTCATGCGGTGACCGGCCCTTACGCGCATGTGATCTTCGAGGGCGAACTGAAATCTGGCGCCGGCACGGTGGTGAGCGGCACGCCTTTGCCCGATTTTGGCGGCCATCACCCCGATCCCAATCCGACCTACGCCAAGGACCTGTTCGACTTCATGATGTCGGCGAACGCGCCCGATTTCGGGGCCGCGTCGGACGGCGACGGCGACCGCAACATGATCTTAGGCCGCAACGCCTATGTCACGCCCTCGGATTCGCTCGCGATCCTCAGCGCCAACGCCCATTACGCCCCTGGCTACGCCAAAGGTCTCGCCGGTGTCGCGCGCTCGATGCCGACCAGCGCCGCCGCCGACCGCGTCGCCGCCAAGCTTGGCATCAAGTCGTACGAGACTCCGACGGGCTGGAAGTTCTTCGGCAACCTGCTCGACGCAGGCCTGGCGACGCTGTGCGGCGAGGAAAGCTTCGGGACCGGCTCGAACCACATCCGCGAGAAAGACGGCATATGGGCGGTGCTGTTCTGGCTCAATATCCTTGCCCAGCGCCGCATGTCCGTGCTCGACCTCGTGCGCGAGCATTGGCGAACCTACGGGCGCAACTATTATACGCGCCACGACTATGAGGCGATTGATCTCACCGCCGCCAAAGGCCTGATGGCGGCGCTCGGCGACGCGACAAAGACCCTTCCCGGCAAGAGTTTTGGCGCCCACAAGGTCGAGGCGGCGGATGATTTCGCCTATCACGATCCGGTCGACGGCTCGGATGCGGCCGATCAGGGCATCAGAGTGATGTTCGAAGGCGGTTCGCGCATCGTCTATCGGCTGTCCGGAACGGGGACCGTGGGCGCGACGCTGCGCGTTTATATCGAGCATTACGAGCCGCCCTCGGGCAAGCTCGATCAGGACACGCAAGCCGCGCTCGCCGATCTCATCGCGCTCTCGCGGAGCCTCGCTGAGATCGAGAAGCGGACCGGGCGCAAGGAACCGACCGTGATCACGTAAGGCGGCCGTCGCGTCGCGGCCGAGAGTGCTCAGCGCATCTTGAGGTTATATGGGCCGGGCTTGCCGTCGAGGCGCATCCCGATCCCGTTCACGTTGCGATTGACATCGTCAATCCGCTGCAGGACCGCGAGCAGCACGTCCGTCGTCGCGCGGTTATAATTGGCGAGCGCCCGGACTAGATTGGCCATGAACGGCGATGGGGCGTCGCTTAGGGCCGTTCTCGCTGCGTTGAGCGCGGTGTCGAAATCGTTATGGGCGTCCTTGAGTAATTGTTCCACGTCATAAGCTTGATAAGCCATGGTTTCCTCCGGCTCGAACTTCCCGAACCTCCGCTTGGCGCGAGATTCGATGGTCTTGTTGAGCATTGCGCGCCGCCTGGGGCAAGCTCGGTCAGGCGACAACACAGGCCGCTTGCCGATCTCATTCAGTCGGTTGAAGCGCACCGGCCGCAAAGCGCGCCCCCCGTCACCTGAGGGTGTTTGGCGAGGCTCCGATAGGAAGACCGGCGCCGTCTTTTAATGATTATGCACGTATACGGGTCCTCGCGCTTCGCGGGGATGGTTGCGCTTCCGGTCGCCCCGCCCCCATGTACTCGCCGCATTGCCGCCCCCTTCGCGCTGGCATAAGAGAGGCCGCCCATGGTCAATCTCGCCAACCCGACGACCTTCGTCGAGCTAACGCGCCGGGTTCTGCCCTGGCTCGCGGCGGCGACGGCCGTCCTGTTTGTCGCAGGCCTATGGCTCTCCTTCGCCGCGCCGCCCGACTATCAGCAGGGCGAGACGGTCAAGATCATGTATCTCCACGTGCCGGCGGCCTGGATGGCGACCTTCGTCTACGCCGTCATGACGGCCGCGGCCCTCGGGACGCTGGTCTGGCGCCATCCCCTTGCCGACGCGGCGCAGAAAGCGGCGGCGCCGCTCGGCGCTGGGTTTACGTTCATCTGCCTCGTCACCGGCTCGCTATGGGGCAAGCCGATGTGGGGCACCTATTGGGTGTGGGACGCGCGCCTGACTTCGGTGCTCGTGCTGTTCATTCTCTACCTCGGGCTCATTGCGCTCTGGCGCGCGATCGACGATCCGGGCCGCGCGGCCAAAGCTGCAGCAATCCTGACCCTTGTTGGGGCTGTGGATCTGCCGATTATCAAATTCTCGGTCGACTGGTGGAACACTTTGCACCAGCCGGCGTCGGTGTTCCGGCTCGGCGGTCCGACGATCGCGCCCGAATTGCTGATGCCGCTGCTTGTGATGTCGCTCGCCTTCACCTGCCTTTTCCTGACGCTGCACCTGATGGCGATCCGCAACGAAGTCCTGCGCCGGCGGATCGCTCGGGTCACGATGCTGGCGGCCGTCGAGGGCGACCGGCTCGCGCCCGAGTTCGCGGCGCGAGGCGCATAATGGGCGATCCGCATATCGGCTTCATCATTGCGGCCTATGTGGTCGCAGCGGCGACGATCTGCGCGATGATCGGCTGGGTGGTCCTGGACTTCCGCAATTTGAGCGCTGCGCTGGCACGGGCGACGCGGGCGCTCGACGGCGCGCGTGGCGGCGCGAAAGGCGCCGAGCGCCGATGAGCGTCGAGGCTGAAGCCGCCGCTGCGCGTCCCCGGCGGCGCTGGCTCGCCTACTTGCCGCTGATCGTTTTCATGGCGCTTGCGTGGCTCCTGTTTCAGCGGCTGGGCGCAGGCGATCCAGCTAGCATTCCCTCGGTCCTGATCGGCCAGTCGGCTCCCCCGCTCACTTTGCCCGGCCTCGACGGCGCGCCTGGCTTGACCGATGCAGACCTACGCGGCGGCCATGTCAGTGTGGTCAATGTGTTCGGCTCCTGGTGCGAGCCTTGTCATTTCGAGCACCAATATCTGATGGCTCTCGCGGCCGATCCCGAGCTCAAGGCCAAGGGCGTCGCCATCTACGGCGTCGCGCAAAAGGATTCTGCCGAGAACATTCGCCGCTTCCTTGGCGCCAAAGGCGACCCTTACACCAGGGTGGGTCTCGACAAGGATAACCGCGCCGGCATCGACTGGGGCGTCTACGGCGTGCCCGAGACGTTCATTGTCAAGGGCGACGGAAACCTGGTCTTCAAGCTCGTCGGGCCGATCACCGCGGCGACGCTGGAGAGCGAGGTCAAGCCCCAGATTCTCAAGGCGATGAATTAGGCTTTTTGCATTTAGCCTGACCGCGTTCGTCATTGCGAGCGTGAGCCGAAGCAATCCAGGGAACGTGAGGAATCTCCGCTCTGGATTGTTTCGTCGCTGCGCTCCTCGCAATGACGAGCCCATGCGACCGCTTTGCGCGTCCAGTCAACGTCCGCCAGCGGAGGCTTCCCCTCACCACCCGTTCCTTTGCGGACCAGTTCTCTCTTCCACAGCTGAGCTCTTCTATTGCTACGAGCGGTCGATCTATTTCCTCCGACAAACAGCAGAGGCAGTCCGCGTTCTTAACAATTCATAAACCATTCCGACGCAAACATGGTTAACGAAACGCCAACGGACTGGTGCGATGAACGCGCATGTAGGCCCTGCTCAGACCCTCAAGTTTCGAGCTCAATCCCTTCTGGCCTACGTCCTCGAGCCGGTTCAGCCGCTCGACGAATGGTTGATCGCGCTCGATGGTTGGCTCGCCCGCTCGCCAACCTTCTTCATCGCCAGGCCCGTCATTCTCGACCTCGCGGCGCTCGACATCCCTCTCAAGGAATACCGCGACCTCTTGAGCGCCCTCGCGCGGCGCCACATCAGGGTCATGGGCGCCGAGAACGTCGACCGCGGGCTGGTTGGTCCGCACCTGCCTCCAGTTGTCTCTGGCGGCCGGCCAATCGATCCGCCGACGCTCAGAGAGGACGGGCCAACATCCCGAGAGGAAGACCAGCTGGCTGTCGCACAGACCGCGCCGGAAAGAGCTGAATCGCTGATCGTGGACGGCAATGTGCGCTCCGGCCAGACGATCATGCATCCTCAGGGAGACGTGACGATCATTGGCCGCGTCGCCTCAGGCGCGGAGATCGTCGCGGGCGGGTCCGTGCACATCTATGGAGCGCTGCAGGGCCGGGTGATCGCCGGGATCTCGGGCTCGCGATCCGCCCGCATCTTCTGCACCGAAGCAAGGGCCGAACTGCTCTGCATCGGTGGCGCCTACGTCACGGCGGAAAACAACTCTGAAATGGAAGGCCGGGCTCTCGAGGCGCGGCTGGACGGCGACGAGCTCAAACTCCGAATCCTAAGCTAAAGGGCTCTTAAGGGGACAACGCGCATGAGTAAGGTGATTGTCGTTACATCAGGAAAGGGCGGTGTTGGCAAAACCACCTCGACGGCGTCGCTGGGGGTGGCGCTCGCGCAGGGAGGGCGGCGCGTTTGCGTCGTCGATTTCGACGTTGGCCTCCGCAATCTCGACCTCGTCCTTGGCGCCGAGCGGCGGGTCGTCTTTGATTTCATCAACGTCGCGCAGGGGGACGCTAAGCTCTCGCAGGCGCTGATCCGGGATAAGCGCATCGACACTCTGCACCTGCTCGCGGCCTCTCAAACTCGCGACAAGGACGCGCTGACCACCGAAGGCGTCGAGCGAGTCATCGGCGAGTTGCGCGATACGTTCGACTACGTGCTTTGCGACAGTCCAGCGGGTATCGAGCGCGGCGCCCTTCTGGCGATGCGGCACGCGGACCAGGCGATCGTGGTCGCGAACCCGGAGGTGTCCTCGGTGCGCGACTCCGACCGGATCATCGGCCTTCTCAACTCGAAGACATTGCGGGCCGAGCGCGGCGAGCCGATGGAGAAGTACCTGCTCCTCACGCGATTCGATCCCGCTCGTTCGAACTCAGGCGAGATGCTGAGCATCGAGGATGTGCTTGAGATTCTGTCCATTCCGCTCCTGGGCGTAATCCCGGAAAGCCGGGAGATCCTGCGCGCCTCGAACATTGGCGCTCCCGTGACGGTCAACGCCGCTGGGGGCACGGCTGCACAAGCCTACCTCGAAGCGGCCCGACGTCTTAGCGGCGAAACGACAGCCCCGGTGGCGATCCCGGATGAAAAGAAGACCTTCTTCACGCGCCTGTTCGGCCGGAGGGCAGCATGAATCTCTTCGGATTCCTTAAAGCACGCGGCAGCGCGCCGGTCGCGCGCGAGCGCCTTCAGATCCTGCTTGCACATGAGCGTGTCGCGCTTGGGCCGCGCGATCTCGTCGCCATCCTGCGCGACGAATTGCTCGCCACAATTGCTCGCCACATCGAATTCGATCCGGAGAAGTTGTCCGTGAAGATGGAGCGCTCGGACTCGGTCTCGACGCTGGAGATCGATGTCGAGATTCCTTGCGACAAGTTCATCGCCCGGCCGCAGGCGTCTGCGGCCTGATCTCTTTAGCCGACGGGCGCCGAACGCTCTTTCGCGTTAGGCGCCCTTTGCGCGTCGCGACCCGTTTAGCTTGGGCGACTTGGCGGCCTGCGAGTCGGCGTCAATCCCAGCCATGAATTCACGGATGCGCGGGGCGATCTCGTTACGGAAGCGGGAGCCGTTGAAGACACCGTAATGGCCGACCCCCTTGGCCAGATGATAATGTTTCCGTGAACTCAGGGATATTGACGCACAAGTCGTTGGCGGCGCAGGTCTGGCCGACGCCCGAAATGTCGTCCTTCTCCCCTTCTACGCTCAAAAGCCCCGTGGTGTGGATCGCCGCAAGGTCGACCTTTCGTCCGCGGTGGGTCATCTCGCCCTTCGGCAAAGCGTGGCGCACGAACACGGTCTCGATCGTCTGCATGTAATATTCGGCGGCGAGGTCCATCACCGCCAGATACTCGTCATAGAACTCGCGGTGTTTCTCGGCCGGATCTTCGTCGCCCGCGACCAGATGCTTGAACATATCGAGGTGAGCGGTGACGTGGCGGTCCATGTTCATCGCCATGAAGCCGCTGAGCTGAAGGAAGCCCGGATAGACCTCACGGCCGAAGCCGGGATAGGGCACGGGCGCCGTATGCAGACAGTTGCTGCGGAACCACTCGACCCCGCGCTTTTCGGCGAGCTTATTGACCTCGGTCGGACTGCGGCGCGTGTCCACTGGACCGCCCATGAGGGTCATGCTCGCTGGGGCGGCAGGGTCGCCGTCGGCCTCCATCAATGCCGTCGCCGCGAGCAGCGGCACGGACGGCTGGCAAACCCCGATCGTGTGAACGCCTGGGCCAAGATGAACCAGCATCTCACGCAAGTAGACGATGTAGTCGTCGAGATCGAAAGGCCCCGACGCCAGCGGCACCATTCGCGCGTCCGCCCAGTCGGTGATGTAGACGTCGCAGTGAGGCAGGAACGCTTCCACCGTGCCGCGAAGCAAGGTCGCGTAATGGCCCGACATCGGCGCGACGATCAGGAGCTTTGGCTGACCCGCGCCCCCAGCGAAATCAGGCCGGGCGAAATGGAGAAGATTGCAGAACGGCCGGGTCCAGACCACTTCCTCGAGGATCGGATAGAGAACGCCGTCGACGTGAAAGTCGTCGAGCCGAAAGGCAGGCTTGCCATAGCGGCGAGTCAAGCGTTCGAACAGTTCGGTGCTCGCCGAGATGTTCTTGCCAAGGAGCGTGGTGGAGAGAGGGTTCCAGGGATTGCTGAAGATCAAATGCGCCGCGTCGAACATTGCGCGGGCGGGCGCAAGAGCAGCGTGCGCCATCTCATAAAATTGGTAGGGGTAGCTTGGAGACATAGAGATTGACCAATCTGGCGCGAGCGAGTGGGCTGACATGTCAGCTTTAGATTTTGCAGTGCAACTTAGCAATTAAGCCTTAAGGACTAATCCGCAAGCACGGCGGCCAGCGACAGGTTCTGGGAGAGGCTCGCGCGCACTTGGTCAGCGTTCCGCCAACTCGCGACGAGATCGCGCCCTTGGGAAGACCCGCTAAGCCGAGCGAATCGCGTTCTGGTTTTCCGCCGGGCGATCCGGCTGGCGACGATCACTGCGTTGGCTTGCGAAATTTCAGCACGAAATTATCGGCTTCCCCAATCGCCTCATACCTGGCTCTGTCCTGGTCGCCGAGCCTGAAAGTTGGAGCAAGAGTCCACACGCCCTTCGGCCAGTTCGCCGTGTCCTTGAGGTTGGCGTTGATCTCCGACGAGCCCGCGAACACGAAACCTGCCTTCTCGGCGAGCGCGACGGCGTAGTCTTGCCGGACATAGCCGTCCTCGGCCTTCGGATCCTGTGGCGTGTCCCGCTGGCCGCGATGGTCCTCGAGACCCAGCACCCCACCCGGCTTCAGCGCGCGATAGAAGTCCGCGAACGCTTCTTGAGCGAAGCCATCCTTCAACCAATTATGAAGGTTGCGAAAGGAGAGGACCAAATCGGCCGAGCCAGGCGGGGCAATTGCGCCCTGGCCAACGCCAAAGACAGTCGGCGTCAGCTTGCCGTATGTCGCCTTATCCGCCTCGATCTTGCTGCGGAAGAGAGCGTTGAGCTTGTCGGCTTCAGCGTCGGCCGCTTCGCTTCCTCCCTTGCCCTGCAAACCGACATAATAGCCGCCGTGGTCGTGCAGGAAGGGCGCAAGGATCTCCGTCCAGTAGCCGCCGCCGGGCCAGATCTCGACCACGGTCGATTCCGGCGTGACCCCAAAGAAGGTCAACTCCTCAAGCGGATGGCGCGCCTTGTCCCGTGCAACGAATTTCGCGCTCCGCGCCGGATTGCCGACGGCGGAGTCGAGCGTCAGATCAGCAGCGGCGGCTGGCGCATAAACTCCGAGCGCGAGAGCAAGGATGGCCGCAAAAATCAATACCGCCCGATGGGCGGCCACAGGCTCGTGTGACACGACGCCTCCAGTTGGATAGTATGAAATAGTCGGAGTCGCGGTTGGACCGAACGCTGTGCAGTTCGTTAAGTCGGGCAGCGCCAACCTCCGCGAGCCGACCCCGCGGCTCATTCCGGCGATCGCGCATGGACCGTCTGTCCGGCGACGCCAGCCTCCGGACCGAGCTTAAGGGGGAGAGAAGTGGGTTCGAACCTTCTCAGGCTCCGGCGCTGGCTTTCAACGGAACGCCGGCATCTGTCAAAACCGAAGCCAGTTCGCCCGACTGGAACATCTCACGCACAATATCGCACCCGCCGAGGAACTCGCCGTTGACGTAGAGCTGCGGGATCGTCGGCCAATTGGCGTATTCCTTCACGCCCTGACGAATATCCGCGTCCTCGAGCACGTTCACGCCGACGACCGGCGCGCCGACATATTCCAGGATCTGGATCACCTGGCCAGAAAACCCGCATTGCGGAAATTCGGGGGTTCCCTTCATGAACAGAACAACCGGATTTTCCGAGATAAGCTTCTCGATCCGTTCGCGAGCATTCGCCATTGCGCTGGGTCCTCATAGGAGCGGAGAGTCAAGGTCTCCGCCTTCACTCGATTGATATAGCGCGGGGAAGCGGTCCCTGCCAGCGGACCGCTCACAAAAAGTTAGCCGTCAGCCGCCGGTGGCGTTCATATGGCGGTGAACGGCGGGCGCCGCCGATCGGGCGATGACGAAATCGTGACCTTTGGGCTTCCGCCTTATGCCCGCGCGGATCGCCTCAATGAGCGGCTCGTTGGAAACGGAGCGGCGGAGCGGCTCACGCAAATCGACTGCATCCTCCTGGCCGAGACACATATAAAGCGTGCCTGTGCAGGTGACGCGCACCCGATTGCAGCTTTCGCAGAAATTGTGCGTAAGCGGGGTGATGAACCCGAGGCGTCCCCCCGTTTCCTGAATGTCGTAATAGCGCGCCGGGCCGGCGGTGGCGTAAGTTGACGGCGTGAGCGTGAGGTATTCCTGGAGGCGGGCGCGCAATTCCGGCAAGGGCAGGAATTGATCCGTCCGGTCGCGCTCCATGTCTCCGAGCGGCATCACCTCGATGAAGGTCAGGTCGAAACCGCGCCCGTGCGCCCATTTGACCAGATCCAGGGCTTCGTCTTCGTTGAAGCCCTTCAAGGCGACCGTATTGATCTTAATCTTCAGCCCCGCGGCGGCCGCGGCGTCAAGGCCGGCCAGAACGACACTCAAATCGCCCCAGCGCGTGACTTGGCGAAACTTGTCCGGGTCGAGTGTATCGAGCGAAACGTTGATGCGCCGGACGCCGCAATCGGCGAGTTCAGAAGCAAAGCGGGCGAGCTGCGAGCCGTTGGTCGTTACCGTCACTTCATCGAACGTTCCGGCGCTGAGGTGTCGAGACAGGCCATGGAACAACGTCATCACATTGCGCCTGACCAGAGGTTCGCCTCCGGTTATGCGAAGTTTGCGCGCGCCTAAGGTAACGAAAGTCGAGCACAATCGATCGAGCTCTTCGAGCGACAGGATGTCCCGCTTGGGCAGAAAATTCATGTCCTCCGACATGCAATACACGCACCGATAGTCGCACCGGTCGGTGACGGAGACCCGCACATAGGCGATCGCGCGACCAAACGGGTCGATAAGCGGCTGAACGGCCAGAGGCGCGTGAATATTCATCACACACGGATATAGGCCTGCATCCACATGAAAGAAAGGCGCGTGCCGACGCGCTGGGGCGCAAAGTTTCAGGACGTTATGTGTGGTCGGGAACAACGCAGATTCAAACGGAAGCATTGCTGGCCGTCATCCCTGCCGCCGACGGAACGCAGGGTCTCGGGCCGGGGCGCTACGAAATGGCGAAGGCCGTTGACGTTTATCTGACTATGGCTGGGGCCCGAAGTAACCATCCTCGACCTGGCGCCACTCCTGGCTTGCGGTGATCCCGATCAGGGCCTCGTCAAGCGGTTTCTTGAGCGGGCTGCCGAGCGGCAGCGCGATCGCCATATAAGCCGGCTGGAGAACGCCCTGCGGCGTCTTGATCGTGCTCTTGAAGCGCGCGGGGATCAGATACTGGAGCGCACCGATGCTGTTGACGACCGCGTCGGCGTCACCGCGATCGAGCGCGGTGAGAGCGGCGGAGAGGTCGTCGAAGGGCGCATAGCAAAGACGGCGCTCATCGAGATATTCCGCTCCAGACGAATGAGCGACCGCGGCGAGCCGCTTGCCGGCGAGATCGGCTTCCGTCAGCCGGAGACCGCCAACCACGCGGTCGGCGGTCATTCTCGAGACGATCGAGGTCGACAGGATTGAAATCAACGCGACGCTGGCCAGCATCCAAACGACCGCAATGATCCGGCCCGCCGTGGTCTTAGGCGTCTTGTCGCCATAGCCGACCGTCGTCATCGTCACGACCGCCCAATAGATGCCGTCGCGCAGAGTATCGACGACCGACTCGTGGCCGTGAGGCCGCATTGGCCGCTCGGCCAGCCACATCGCTACACCCATGACGATGAGAAGCCCGAAGGTGAGCGCGATAAGCGGCGCCAGCTCCGCGAGAACGGATCCGTAGCTGGTCAATGCCGCCATAGGCCCGGTGTCCCGGCGCACCGCAACCGCGACCCCCGAACGATGCGTCGGGTAGCTGAAGTCCACCCGCGCGAGTCTGGCTGGCGTGATTGTTATCGCGCCGATTGCCGCGTCATAATCCTTCCGCTCGAGACCCTTGAGGATTTCCTCCATCTGCGTGACAGGGACGAGACGGTACTCGCGTCCGAGAGTCTCCGCTGCGCGGCGCCACAAATCGACGCTGAGGCCGTCGATCGAATGGTCGGGCTCGACATGGCCGTAAGGAGGGACGTCGTAGACCGCGACCTTCAGCGGCGCGTCCTGAGCCGCCGCGAAACCGGCAAAGACGATGAAAGCGAGCGCAGCCGCAAGGGTCCGAACGAAAGTCGGGGCGGCCAAAAAGCGCGCGAGGTAAGAGGCTGTCATCTTCGATCAAGCGAATGTGATTCGGGATGACTAACGCAGCTACGCGAATGTCCCGTGTCGAAGTGCGGGCTGAAGTGTTAACTGCGCCGAAGGTGCGAAATCGTCCTCGGAGAGGACAGGCGGGCAGCCGCGATGGACGGGAGGCGATCATGAATTCGATTTACGCCAGGATGGAGCGATTTAGGCCCTATATCCTCAGCATCCTTCGCATTGTCATTGGGCTCTTGTTTCTCGAGCACGGGCTGTCGAAAGTGTTCAACTTTCCCGCTCCCTCTCCTGTCCCCTCGTTAAGCGGACTCCTGATTCTCGCGGCGATCCTCGAGACAATCGGCGCGGCCCTGTTTCTTGTCGGCGCCTTTACGAGGATCGTCGCGTTCATTCTTTCGGGGGAAATGGCCTTCGCCTATTTCATGGCCCATGCGCCTCGCGCTTTTTATCCGCTCGTCAATGGCGGCGAGCTGGCGGTCATGTACTGCTTCATATTCCTCTATTTCGCCTTTGCGGGCGGTGGTCCGTTGAGCGTCGACCGCGCGATGCTGAACCAGACTTAGCCAGCGCCTCGCGCCGCTTTCAGAAAGGCTGGAAGCGGCAAGCGTATTTGACACCGAGCGGTAAGCGCGCGTCTTAGAGGTGGCCCGAGAGCGCGAGGCATACGCGCGGGCCGCGGCCGGCGAGGGAACATGAACGACAGCGGAGCCGCTGGCTTAAGCGCGGGCGCGATTTCGGCCCGCATCGACCGGCTGCCGGCGACGCGCACGATCTGGACAATCGTCGCGCTGCTCGGCTTCGGGATGTTCTTCGAGTTCTACGACCTCCTGTTTTCGGCCTATGTCGCGCCGAGCCTCGTCAAGTCGGGCCTGCTCACCGCAACCACCACCGGCCTGTTCGGGACGGCGGGAGTGGCGAGCTTCATCGCCGCCCTTTTCACCGGCCTCTTCATTGGCACGCTCCTCTGCGGCTTTCTCGCCGACCGGTTCGGGCGCCGGGCGATTTTCACCTGGTCGCTGCTCTGGTATTCGGCCGCCAATTTCATGGTGGCGCTCCAGCACGACGCCGCCGGAATCAACTTCTGGCGCCTCATTTGCGGCATTGGTCTTGGCGTCGAGATGGTGACGATCGGCGCCTATTTGAGCGAGCTTGCGCCCAAGGGGCTGCGCGGGCGCGCCTTCGCAATCAACCAGGCGATTGGCTTCGTCGCCGTGCCGGTCGTTTCGTTCCTTGCCTATATGCTCGTGCCGACCGCGCCCCTGGGGCTCGAGGGCTGGCGCTGGGTGGTGCTGATCGGAGTGGTCGCGGCGCCGGTCGTCGTCTTTTTGCGGCGGGCCTTGCCGAAAAGCCCACGCTGGCTCGCCAAGCATGGAAGGCTCGCCGAGGCGGACCAAGCGTTGCGCGCAATCGAAGCGAAGGTCGAGGCGGAGTACGGCCGGCCGCTGCCCCCGCCCGCCCCCGAGGAGCCCGTGTCGCCAGCGCGCAGCTTTCGGGACTTATGGCTTCCCGGCGTTCGCGGCCGAGTCATCCTGATGAGCGTCTTTAATATCTTTCAGACGGTCGGCTATTACGGCTTCAACAATTGGGTGCCCTCGCTGCTCGTCAAGCAGGGGATCACTATCTCGACCAGCCTCGGCTATACGACATTGATCGCGCTTGCGGCGCCCGTCGGGCCTTTGCTCGGATTCTTTCTCGGCGACCGGGTCGAGCGCAAATGGATCATTGTCGCATCGGCGGGCGCCATTCTCGTCTGCGGCCTCATTTTTGGCCAGGCGCTCGGTTCGGCGCTGATTGTCACGATGGGGGTCGGGCTGACGCTCGCCGCCAACATCATGTCGTTCAGCTTCCACGCCTACCAGCAGGAGCTGTTCCCGACCGGCATTCGCGCCCGCGCCGCCGGCTTCGTCTATTCGTGGAGCCGGCTCTCGGTCATTTTCTCATCCTTCGTCATCGCCTTCGTGCTCGAGCGCACGGGCGCCATCGGCGTCTTTGTCTTCATTGCGGCGGCTATGGGCGTGGTGATGCTGACGATCGGCCTGCTCGGGCCGCGCACGACCAATCTGGCTTTGGAGGAGATCTAGAGCCATGCCCGAGCCCCTCAACCGCGCTGGCGAATTAGCGAGTCCGTTTTGAGAGATTTCAACGGTTTGCGGCACGATTAGCGAGTCACTTCCATGTCCTTGGCGCCGAGGCTCCGATCACGCGTCGCCCATCGCCCATCGAGAAAGGCCACCGCACTTCTCTTTGGCTCTTATACCAAAGGCTCCGCCGGCTGACTCACGGGGGGGATTCCCGAATCGGGTCTGGTCTGATTCAAGGCGGCATGGAGGATTGGGCCATGCCGTCAGCGGTGAGGTTGCGAGAGGACTACTCGGTCGAGGAGATTCGGGGTTTGGCCCGGCGGTCGAAGACCGTCAACCAGAGCCGTCGGCTTCTGTCACTGGCTGCGGTTCGGGATGGAATGGATCGCGGGTCGGCGGCGAAGATCGGCGGCATGGATCGCCAGACGCTGCGCGATTGGGTCCATCGCTTCAACGCGTCGGGGCCGGAGGGCCTGATCGACAACTGGACGGATGGCCCCAAGCCGCGCCTGTCGGAAGAGCAGATGGCGGCGTTTTCGCAGATCGTGGAAGCCGGCCCGGATCGGGCAAAAGACGGGGTCGTGCGCTGGCGGCGGGTCGATCTCAAGCGGGTCATCGCCGAGCGGTTCGGCGTCGACTTTCATCCCCGCTATGTCGGGAAACTCCTGCACAAGATCGGCTTCTCGCACATAAGCGCAAGGCCGCGTCATCCGGCGCAGGACGAGCGGATCGTCGAGGCTTTCAAAAAAACTTTCCGCGCGCGCTGACGGCTCATCTCGAAGGCCTGCCCGAGGCGACGCCGGTCGAAATCTGGTTCCAGGATGAGGCCCGAATCGGCCAGAAGAACGGCCTTGTCCGCCAATGGGCGAGGCGCGGAACGCGACCGCGACAGCCCGCCGATCAGCGCTACGCCAACGCCTATCTGTTCGGCGCGATCTGCCCGGCGCGGGGCGTCGGAGCCGCCTTGGCGTTGCCCTACGCCGACACCGAGATGATGCAGCTTCACCTCGACGAAATCGCGCGCAACATCGCTCCGGGCGCCCACGCCGCGCTGCTGCTGGACCGGGCCGGATGGCACATCACGGGCAAGCTCGACATGCCCGAAAACATCACGCCGATCTTCCTGCCTTCCCGCGCTCCGGAACTGAACCCGGTCGAGAACGTCTGGCAGTATGTGCGCCAGAACTGGCTCTCCAACACCGTCTTCGAAAACTACGACGCCATCGTCGACGCCGCCTGCAACGCATGGCGCAATCTCACCACCGATCCCGAACGCGTCACATCCATCGGAATGCGAGACTGGGCCCACATCGGTCGGTCGTTATGACCTTTGGTATTACAGCGTTAGCCGAGGGGTAGCGCGAGGATTCTGTTTCCGTCATGGCCCGGCTCGACCCGGCCATCCACCAGAACACTCCAACCTTCTCGTAAGCCTCTGAACTGACGGAGGTCCGGGCAGGCGAGAGATTTGTGGCGGCACCGCGTGGATGGCCGGCGCAAGGCCGGCCATGACGGCTTTACCGACGTCAACCCGTGACCCCCAGCTAACGCTATAAAAGCCTTCTCCATTTCTGAAAAAACTAACACACTTCAGCGGCCCTGGCAAGAAATTGTCGATTTCTCACGAGAGAGCGCGCAGCAGCGTCGGTGAGACTTACCTCTTCAGCGCCGCCAGCACCTTGACGGAGGCGCGGCCGTTGACCTCGAGCCCGGCCCTCTGCTGGAAATCGGCGATCGCGGCCTTGCTCTTCGTTCCGACGTGCCCGTCCGGGTCGCCGCCGATGTCGTAGCCGCGCCTCTGGAGCAACGCCTGCAGTTCCTTCCGCCCTTCGCGCGAGAGGAGCAGATCGTCTGTGGGCCAGGGGGTGACAATGCCGCGGCCGCCGCTGAGCCGATCGGAGAGCACGCAGGCTGCGAGGGTGTAGGATTCGGCCGCGTTATAAGTATAGACGACGTCGAAATTGCGCGTCACCAGAAAGGCCGGCCCCTCGCGTCCGGCCGGTATGAGCAGCCCGGCCTCGCCCTCGCCCAGCGGGCGCCCGTCGATGCGGGTCAGGCCGCGCGCGGCCCAAAACGACATGGATTGTTTGGTCTTGCGCCCGGAGGGGCCCGAATAGTTTTCCGGCAGCTTGACCTCGAAACCCCAGGTGAGCCCCGAACGCCAGCCCGATTTGCGAAAATAATTCGCCGTCGAGGAAAGCGCGTCCGGCGCGGAATCGACAATGTCGCGGCGGCCGTCGCCGTCGCCGTCGACGGCGAGCCGCAGGAAGGTCGAGGGCATGAATTGGGTCTGGCCAAACGCCCCCGCCCATGAGCCATTCAGCTTCTCGGCCGGCACGTCGCCGCGGTCGACGATCTTGAGCGTCGCCATCAGTTCGGAACGGAAATAGCTGGCGCGGTCCCCCATGCAGGCAAGCGTCGCCAGCGATTGCACGAGCGAGCGCTTGCCCATCTCCTGCCCGAAATTCGACTCCACGCCCCAGATCGCGGCCAGCATGTATCGACTGACCCCATATTGCTCCTCAGCCAGAGCAAGCGCGCGGCTCTCCCTCGCCATCGCCGCCTTGCCGTCGGCGACCCGATCGTCGTCCACCAACCCGTCGACATAGTCCCAGACCGGCGTCTTGAATTCGGGCTGCTGCTTCTGGAGATCGAGCACCTTCGCGTCCGGCTGGAGTCCGTTGAAGGCAATGTCGAGCGTCCTGGCGGAAATGCCGCTGTGCACGGCCTGGGTTCGCAGCGAACCAACGCAGGAGGCGAAATCGGCGCGCGCCGAAGACGCCGTGAAGACTGCTGAGGCCGCGACGAAGCCAAGGACAAAACGCTTCATGCTCCGATCATCCGCGATTCGAGGGTTCTCATCCACATTGCGTGCGCCGGGCGCCTCGATTGACCCCAAGGACCTCGATTGACCCAAGGACACGGCGCTACATCTTCTCCTTTATTCCCCAGCGAATGAGCAGCCAGTTAACGGGATAGGTGGTCGCGAAGCCGAGCACCATGGCGATCTGCATCATCAGCCAATAGGACCAGTCGCTAGGCTGCAGGGCGGGCCAAGCCTAGACGCGATAGATCATCCAGCCGAACATGCCAAACTCGTAGGCGATCAGCGAAAGCGTGTCCGCCTTGACCGCGGCCACGATCCCCGCCCTGAGACTCAACCCGCGCATCGGCGCGATGGCGAAATACTGAAAGGCGATCCCCGCCGCGTAGGCGAGAACAAAGCTCAAGGTGAGCCTGGCCACGAGCGCCGAGCCGAGCAGCACGAGGCCAAGACCGAGCGCGATCCATTCGGCTGCAAAATCGCCAAGCGCGCAGCCCGCGCCGCAATGGGCTGCGCCCTTGAAGACGGCCTGCCACATCGGCGGCTCTGCGCCGTGCCCATGCTCATGTCCCTGCATCTGGGTCTGAGAACGCGCCGCCCGACCGAAGGTGAAATAGAACGGCAGGCCGAGCGGCCCCCAATACAACATCGTCAGCGGCCAAACCGCGTCCATCACTCCCATAGACTGGCGCCGCCCGAGGAGAAAAATGTCGGCGAGCACGATCAGCGCTGCGGCGATCGAGAGCCAAATATAGACAAAGGCGAACGTTTCGAGACCGTTTGACAAAGGAGGCCTTCAGACTAGGAGCCGGCGCCCCGCCGCTCTGGCGCGCAACCGTTCCCGCGCTGACGCCGAGGCGAGATCCGGTCCAGCGATCGGATATCGGGCCGCCGCGACGGGCGCCAGACTCTTTCGCCACGAAAGGAGGCGGAATCATGCGCGGTTCGACCGGAGGGCGTGAGTTCGGGCATTCCAATGGTTCATAGCCTCGCGCCGGCCGCCGAGGTTGACAGGGCGGCGGGCGCGCCGAATATGACGCGCCAAACTTTCACCCTATGGACATGAACAGAATCGCAGGACGACTGCTGGCGCTTTCCGCGCTGGGTGCGGCGCTGTGCGCGGCCGCCCCCGCTCGCGCGGACCTGCGCATGTGCAACAACACCAATAACCGCGTCAGCGTCGCCATCGGCTACACCGACGGACAGAACTGGGTCAGCGAAGGCTGGTGGAATCTCAAATCGCTCGACTGCGTGACGCTTTTGCGCGGCGCCCTGGCGGCTGAGTATTACTACCTTTACGCGATGGACGAGCGCGGCGGCGAGTGGAAGGGCAAAGTGTTCATGTGCACGTCAGATCGCGAGTTCAAGATCGACGGCCGGCAGGATTGCTTTGTGCGCGGTTACAACCGAACCGGGTTTTTTGAAGTCGACACCGGCAAAGACTCAAAGAGCTGGACGGTGCAACTGACCGACCAGGCGAACCCTTAAGCCGCAAAATCGGTTCGCCGTTCCGGCGCGGCGAAAAATTACCGTAGCGGCGAGCGCCGCCGATTATGGGAGAACGCCAGTGCAGTCCCGCCGCCGCCGCGTCAAAATCATCGCCACTCTCGGGCCCGCTTCGGCCGACCGCAAGACCATCGCCGCGCTGTTTGCCGCCGGCGCGGACGTCTTCCGCATCAACATGAGCCATGCTTCGCATGACGGGATGCGGGAGCGGGTCGCGATGATCCGCGATGTGGAGGAAGAGACCGGCCGCCCGATCGGCATCCTTGTCGACCTGCAGGGCCCGAAGCTCAGGCTCGGCACGTTCGCCAGCGGCGCCGCCGACCTGCAACGCGGCGAGGCCTTCATCCTTGACGGCGACGCCGCCCCCGGGGGCCAGGCGCGCGTCTATCTGCCCCATCCAGAAATCTTGAGCTCGCTCGCGAAGGGGCACCGGATCCTCATCGACGACGGCAAAGTGATGCTCCGCGTCGCCGCGGCCGAGGGAGGCCGGGCGCTGACCGTCGTCGAAGTCCCGGGGCGCGTCTCCAACAAGAAGGGAGTGAGCTTGCCCGACACGACCATTCCAACCTCCGCCATGACCGACAAGGATCACGCGGATCTCGCCGCCGCGCTTGATGAGGATATCGACTGGATTGCGCTCTCGTTCGTTCAGCGCCCGGAGGACATCGTCGAGGTCAAGGAGATCATCAAAGGCCGGGCGCTGGTGATGGCCAAGATCGAAAAACCGCAGGCGGTCCAGCGCATCGAGGAGATCATGGCGGTTGCTGATGCGCTCATGGTGGCGCGCGGTGACCTTGGCGTGGAAATGCCGCTCGAACAGGTTCCGGGCATCCAGAAGACCCTGACCCGCCTCGCGCGGCGCCTCGGCAAGCCGGTGGTCGTGGCGACGCAGATGCTGGAATTGATGATCACGACGCCAGTGCCGACGCGCGCCGAAGTGTCGGACGTCGCAACAGCGGTCTTCGAGGGCGCCGACGCCGTGATGCTGTCGGCCGAGAGCGCCTCGGGTCAATATCCGCACGAGGCGGTCGCGACCATGAACCGGATCGCGGAAGCGGTGGAATTGGAGAAGATCTATCCCTCGATCATCGAGGCGCAGCGCGCGGCGCCCGAGGCCACGGGCGCCGACGCGATCGCCGAAGCGACTCGCGATGTCGCCGAGACGCTCGATTTGAAAGTGATTTGCGCCTGGACCAGTTCCGGCTCGACAGGCCTTCGCATCGCCCGCCAGCGGCCACGCTCGGCCATTCTGGCGCTAACGCCGATCGAATTGGTGGCGCGTCGCCTCGCTGTTGTCTGGGGCGTGCATCCGATTGTCACCGACGACGCGCGTGACGAGCGCGACATGGCCGATCGGGCCTGCCGCCACGCCTTTATCGAGGGCTTCGCCGGCGAGGGCGAGCGCATTATCGTGGTCGCCGGCGTGCCGTTCGGAACCCCGGGCGCCACCAACAACCTGCGCATCGCGACTGTCGGCGCTGAGCGCGACTAAAACGCGCGTTCTCAGAGACCTGCGTTTGCGGCCGCAAGACGCGCCAACGCCGACCAGTCGGAATCGCCCGCGCCTTGGGCCACACCGGATAGAAAGTGATCGTGAACCAGGCTTGCGACCGGCATCGGCGTCGCAAGCGCGTCAGCCGCCGCGAGCGCGAGGCGAATGTCCTTCAGGCCAAGCGACATCTTGAACCCGGCCGGCTCGTATTTCTGGTTGGCGATGATCGTCCCATAGGTCTTGTAGGCGGGGGCCGAGAACAGAGTGTTGGTCAGGATTTCAAGATAAGCGTGCGCGTCAACTCCGCCTTTGCGGACGAGCGCGAAGGCTTCGCCCAAGCATTCGATCATCGCGGCGAGCAGGAAATTGCCGCTGAGCTTGACGAGATTTGCCGAAGACGGCTTGTCGCCGACGGCGAAGGTCCGTTGGCCGATCGCGTCGAACAGGGGCTGGCACTGGGCAAGCGTTTGTTCCGGACCGGCCGCCACCACGAAAAGCTTCCCCGCCGCCGCGGCCTCCGGCCTGCCGAACACGGGCGCCGCGACATAGGCCTGGCCCGCGTTTCGATGCGCTTGCGCGAGCCGGTCGGAGAATGCGACGCTGATCGTGCTCATGGAGATATGGACGGCGTCTTGGCCAAGCGCCGAGATTCCATTTCCGCCACCGAAAAAGACGCCTTCGACCGCCGAATCATCGGCAAGCATGGTGATCAACACCGGGCGACGGCATGCGTCGGCCGGGCTCTCGGCGATTTCGGCGCCCTGGGACGCGAGCGCCTCCGCCTTGGCGCGCGTGCGGTTGTAGACTGTAACGCGATGTCCCGCCTTGACGAGGTTGAGCGCGATCGCCGAACCCATTTGGCCAAGACCGATAAAACCGACATCCATCACGCTCTCCCGGGCTGAAGCGGCGGCGCCGCCATCGATCAATCGCCACATCGCTCAGCACTGCGGGATTTGGCGCTCGCCGACATATTTGCCGTTGCTGTCGTATTTGAGCTTGTGGATGACGCAGCCTCCGCTCGAGGCGCCCGCGGCCTCGCCTTGAGCGGGATCGACGCCAATATTGATGATCACGGGAGCGCTGTCGCCGACAATGATGGGCTCGGACGCCGCCGGAGTGGAGTAACCGCCCCAGCCGCCCCAGCCCCAGCCACCGACGAGAAGCTGGTTTGCGCCAAAGCGGTTAAAGCCAAAGCGGTTGAAGCGATTGGAGCCGAGGCGGTCAAACCGGTTCGGACCGAAGCGGTTGAAGCCAGATCGGCCGGTCTCAAAGCGTCGGTTGAACCCGCCCGGCGCAAAATGCTGAAGGTGCCCGCCCCCAAAAGCCGGGCGACCCACCGACCCGCCAACCGATCCGCCCATACGGGCGATCGAAGGCGAGAGGCCAAGGGACAACACGAGCGCGGCCAGGGCGTAAGCGCGCGCCCCCCTCATCACTGGAGAAATACGCATAGGACAGTCTCCGGCGCCGTAACGTGAAGTCTAACAGCGCGGCGGCGCCGATGTCCATGCGTCTTCCGCCCTTCATCTGACCACCGTCAGCTTCCGGGCCGCCCGGGTGAGGCCCGTGTAAAGCCATCGCGCCCGGTGCTCGCGGAAGGCGAAGCTTTCATCGAACAGCATGACGTCGTCCCATTGCGACCCTTGAGCCTTATGGACGGTAAGCGCATAGCCGTAGTCGAATTCGTCCGACTCCCGCCTCAAGGCGAAGCCGAGTTCGCCCTCCTTCCCCTCGAAGAACGCTTTTAGGACGGCCGCCTTGACGGTGGAGCGCGAGCCCTCGTCTTCCGAGCGCAGAGTCATCTTGACGAAGTCCTTTTTGACCTCGCCGAGCGCCTCGACCCGCCACAGTCCACCGTTGATGAGGCCCTTGGTGCGGTCATTCCGCAAGCAGACCAGCCGGTCGCCGGCGACCGGCAACGGCTCCCGAAAACCCTTGAGATCACGCATACGCTGATTGTAGGCGCGCCGGGTGCGGTTGGTTCCGACCAGCACCTGATCGGCCGCGAGGACCTGCGTCGGATCAAGGGCGGCGCGCGGAATGACGCGCGTTTCGCCGTAGACGCCCTCCCGCAGGTCGCCGCCTGAGCGCACGATTTCCGACAGGCGGATGATCGGATTGTCCTGCGCCTGGCGATGGATGTGGGTCAGCATCACGTCGGGAGCGCCGTCGGTAAAAAAGCCGGCGCCCTTGACGGGCGGAAGCTGGAACGGATCGCCTAAAACCAGGATGGGCTTGCCGAACGAGAGCAGGTCGCGCGCCAGTTCCGCGTCGACCATCGAACATTCGTCGATCACGATGAGCCCGGCCTTCGAGGCCGGACCGTCGGCGTTGAGGGTGAAATTGGGCGTACCTTCCGCGCCCTCGCTCGCCCGGTAGATGAGCGCGTGGATGGTCGTTGCGCCCGCGCAGCCCTTCGATCGCAGCACCAGGGCGGCTTTGCCGGTGAAGGCGGCGAACGCCGTTTCGCCTCGCGCCCCCTCCGCGATGTGCCGCGCCAGTGTCGTCTTGCCGACGCCCGCGTAGCCAAAGAGGCGGAATACCTGGGGCTCGCCCTGTTTGAGCCACCGGCCGACCTGGTCGATCGCGTCCGCCTGCTCGCGCGACCATTCGCGTCCGATCGGCCGCGAAGCCGGGGCTTCGGCTGCGCGGGATGGCTGAGTCCTGGTTGTCGAATCCTCGGTGGCGGGCAGCTCTTCCGCTTGTCCGCTCATCCGCTTTGGCTCGGCGCTGGCCCCGCAGCGGGAACAAACCGGCGGCTTGCGGCCGAGATCATAATATTTGGCGCCGCAGGCCAGGCACTGGCGCTTGGTTCCGAGCTTGCTTAACGCCAATACCCCTCGCCCCCGGCCGAAAACATAAACGATTGGTTTAGATTTCGAGCGCAGCATTTTAACAGAATTGTCGGAACTAGCGCCGAATCAGAGGTTTTCGCTAGGGCAATCCACGCCTTGAAGGTTGGATTGCGAGGCTTATATCGGTTCGGTCCGGAACTTTGAATGATCCGGATGGTTGACGGCAAGCACCGGACCCGGGCGCTTATGGGAAGGCCTGAAATCCGGGGAAGCGCCTGAAAGGGGCTTCGAACATGGTGCGTATGACGGCGCTGACCTCGCCTTTGCTGCTCGGCTTCGACGATCTGGAGCGGGCGCTGGACAAGGTCTCGAAGACGGGGACTGACGGCTATCCGCCCTATAATATCGAGCGGGTCGCGGCCAATGGGGCCGAGCCGGAAAAATTGCGAATCACGCTCGCGGTCGCCGGTTTCTCGCAGGACCAGATCGAGGTCACGGTCGAGGAGAACCAGCTCACAATTCGTGGCCGGCAGCAGGAGGACAAGACGCGTGAATATTTGCATCGCGGCATCGCCGCCCGGCAGTTTCAGCGCGGTTTTCTGCTCGCCGACGGTATGCAGGTGTTGAGCGCTGAACTCGCGCAAGGGTTGCTGTCAGTCGACCTCGTTCGCCCCCAGCCCGAGCGGCTAGTGCGAACGATCAAAATAGTGGCGCGCGACTGAAGCATGCGTCCGAACGGCGGCCTTAGGCGGCCACCGAGTAAGGAGTAAAGCGATGAGATCCGAAATGAGCAAAGCCGTGGTGACCGTGGCGCCTAACATGACGCCACATGAATTCGCTCATTTTGGCGATGGGTCTCTGGCTTACGTGAAGACCATTGCGTCGGAAGACGTCGCCCGCTTGTTCCCGGAGGCGCCGGAGATGCGTCCGGGGCTGACCTTGTTTGCGCTGCTCGGCGCCGACGGCTCGCCGATCATGCTCACCGATTCCAAGGACGCGGCGATCACCAACGCCTGGGAAAATGAGCTCGAGACGGTGAGCCTGCACTGACCCAACTTGTAGCCGTGGCGCGCAACGCGCCACGCGCGCGGAAACACGAATTGGTATAAAGGTTGCGGTCGGCTAGGGGTAAGGACCGCGAGCCCATGCAAACCTATCTCGATCTCATGCGCGACGCGCTCGATAATGGCGCCGTCAGAAAAGACCGCACCGGGACCGGTGTGCGGTCGCTGTTTGGCCGGCAGCTTCGCTTCGATCTGGCCCATGGCTTTCCGCTCGTCACAACGAAGCGGCTTCATCTCAAGTCGATCGTTCGCGAACTGATCTGGTTCCTGCGGGGCGACACCAACATCGCCTACCTCAAGGCGCACGGCGTTTCCATCTGGAACGAGTGGGCGGACGCGGATGGCGATCTCGGTCCGGTCTATGGTAAGCAATGGCGCGCTTGGGAAGGACCGGACGGACGGACATACGATCAGATCGCCTGGGTCATCAACGAGATCCGCCGCAACCCCGATTCGCGGCGCCTCGTCGTCTCAGCCTGGAACGTCGCCGAGATCGAGCGCATGAAGCTCGCGCCCTGCCATTGCCTGTTCCAGTTCTACGTGAACGACAGTCGGCTGTCGTGCCAGCTCTACCAGCGCTCGGCCGATATCTTTCTCGGCGTGCCGTTCAACATCGCAAGCTATGCGCTCCTGACCCATCTGATCGCCCACGAATGCGGGCTTAAGGCCGGGGAGTTCGTGCATACGTTTGGCGATGCGCACCTTTACCGCAATCACGAGGATCAGGCGCGCGCGCAGCTCGCCCGCGCGCCGCGCGCATTGCCGCGGCTTGAACTTGGCGCCGTCGGCTCGATCTTCGATATCAACGCCGACGCAATCGCGTTCGAAGGCTACGACCCATGGCCAGCGATCAGGGCGCCGGTCGCGGTGTGAGGGAAGCGCCCTCATCCGGCGCTTCGCGCCACCTTCTCCCCGGGGGAGAAGGGACGAGCTCCCTCTCCCACCGGGAGAGGGTTGGGGTGAGGGTGGTCCTCGTCGCGGCTGTCGCGCGCAACGGGATTATCGGCGCGAATGGCGGACTACCATGGCGGCTCTCGAGCGACTTGAAACGCTTCAAGGCGCTGACCTGGGGCAAGCCGCTGGTGATGGGACGGAAGACGTTCGAATCGATCGGCCGCGTGCTTCCGGGGCGTGAAACAATCGTGGTCACTCGCGATCCCGCATTCGCTCCCTCGGGCGTCCTCGTCGCCAACAATCTCGACGCCGTGCTCGACCTCGCCGCCGAACGCGCTCACGCTATTGGCGCGGATGACATCATCATCGGCGGAGGGGCTGAGATGTATGCGCAGACGATCGCGCTCGCACATCGCCTTTTCATCACCGAGGTCGCGCTCGACGCTGAAGGCGAGACGCGCTTCCCGCCCATCAACCCGCACGACTGGCGCGAGATCAGCCGCGAGACCGGCGAACGAGGCGCGCGCGACGACGCCGACTTCGCCTTCGTGAGCTACGAACGACGGAAGTGAGCCGCCCGCCCCATTCTGGAGCGGCGATATCCCGCGAAGCCCAGACCAACGAATCCGAGGAGCATCATCGCCCAAGGCGAGGGTTCGGGGACTGTCGTTGGGCTGTACAGGACCCAGCCGGGCTTCCCATCGAACACGTTCTGCAATCGCAGCAGCGCCTCGGTGAAATAATAGTCTCCGTAGATCAGCGCGGTATTCGTCCCACCGTTGCCCGGAAAGCCGTCGAACAGCACGGACTCACCAGACGTAGGCCCAAGGTAGTTGCTGCTAAGCGCGCCGAGTATGTTCTCAGCATCTTGAAGATATTGCATCTTAAGAGCGCTTGTCCCCGCAACTGTGCTCAGCATGACGAGCCCGTCCGCCGCGATTGCCGCAGCGGAAGTGTCCACAGGTTGCGTCCCGGGCGCGTCGAAATCCCAGGGGGAGATCCAGGTATCGTCGGCGAGCAACTGGCCGACGAAATAGTTCGCGACGTCTTCCGCCGTGGTCAGGAATGCTGGATTATCCGACACCTGATAGGCCTGCACAAATCCGTACAACGCCCAAGCCTGCCCGCGCGCCCAGGTCGAGGTGTCGGAAAACCCCGAGAATGTCCCCCGGCTCATCAGCGCTCCGGTGGTCGGGTTAAAATCGGCGACCTGGAATGTGCTGCCGTTCGGGCGCACCAGGTTCGTGGTCACCGTCTGGGCGTGGGTCGCCGCGATTCCCGCCCAAGTGGGGCTGCCGCCATTGCCGGCGCCCCACTGCAACGGCCCGAGTTGCATCATGCTATCGATGGTCACGGCAAAGTGGGATGGAGGTTGGAATGGAGGGAAAGTCCAGGAGCGAACCGCCCCGACGTTTGCGTTGTAGAGCGACGCGAGCGTGTTGCCTGTGGTGAGAAGCACGCTCTTGTAGCTTGGGTCTCCCGTCAGTCGGTATCCGTTGCCGAAACTCGTCCCGATGATGAAGCCGATGTCCGAGGGGTCCACCGGGCGGCCATTCGCCTGCGAGGCCAGCGGACCGGTCCAAGCCTGCGCCGCCGTAAGCCATTGCTGAGATCCGGTCGCCTGATAGAGAAGCCAAAGCTGGCCAGGGAAAAACCCACTTGTCCATCCTACGGCTCCGTCCTGAGGACTGGTGGTGGTCCACGTTCCGCTGTCCCCTCCTGAGACCGGATATTGGGGATTTCCGGGCGCCGGAGACGAGCCCAGCGAAGACAGGGTCTTCGTCACCTGAGTTTCTATGAAAGACAGATCCGTCGCGATGCCTTGCGAATCCAAAGGCCCAGCACTGGCATGGCTTATCAAGCATGTGATCGATACGCAGGCGAGCAAAGCTAGACGTTGCATCGAATTCCCCCAACGCCGAAGTATATTGCAGAGCGCTACTATCCTTATTCATTATGAAAGCACACATTGCTGTGGATAGACAATCTTAAATCGCTCGGGTGGTATGGCGCACCAGGACGAGACCAGGTGCGAGGCCGGGCTATTCCCGATCCCAATCCGTCAGTGTCAGCCCGTCATCGAGCCAAACCGGCAGCTGAGCTTTAAGGCCGGCGGCGGACAGCGTCGCATCGAGGTCGCCGCCGAACCTGTCGCCGCTCAAGACCGGCATACCGCCCGGCAGGCGCACCTTCACCGCGCGGCTCAGATGAAAGCAGTCGTAGCCCAGCTTGAGGAACAGAGTGAAGACCTGCGGCCCGCCAATGACGGCGACCGTCCCTGAAGTCAGGCCGAGCGCGGCGCACGCGTCCTCGAACGAGGCCCCGGCCGGATTCCAAAGTCGCGCCTTGGGATTGTCAGGGTCTGGCGCAAGGTTCGCGACATGTCGGCTCAGGACGAGCCTGCGCCGGCTCATTGCGGTCGCATGGCCTTCCTGCGAGTGGTGCCCGTTCACGACCACATCGGCGTGATCAAGGCCTTGCTCGAAATGTCGCTGGTCGGCCTCGAAATGCAGCGACGCCGGCTGGACGCCGCTCGCGTCCGCAAGCATGCCATCGGCGGAGGCGATGACATAGGCCTCGATGCGAAAGGCGCCGATCATGCGGCGGCGCTACTCGTGGCTGTCTGAATTGACGAGCGAGAGGAACTCAGCCCTTGTCTGTGGCTGATCGCGGAAAACGCCCAGCATCCGGCTTGTGACGAGATCGGCGCCGCGCTTGCGGACGCCGCGGTCGATCATGCAATGATGCGCGGCTTTGACGACCACCGCGACGCCGCAGGGCTTCAGCACCTCCTCGACCGCGTTGGCGATCTGCGCCGTGAGCCGCTCCTGAATCTGCAGCCGCTTGGAGAAAATCTCCACAACGCGCGCCAGCTTGGAAATTCCAACAACCCTCTTGTCGGGAATGTAGCCGACCCACACGCGGCCGATGATCGGCGCAATATGGTGTTCGCAATGGCTCTCGAAGGTGACGCCGCGCAACACGATCATCTCGTCATAGCCGTCGACCTCGCTGAAGGTCTTGTGCAGAACCTCGTGCGGGTCCTCGTCATAACCGGCGAAATATTCGCGGTAAGCGCGCACCATACGATTGGGCGTCTCGATCAAGCCGTCGCGATTGGCGTCCTCGCCAACCCACTTCAGGATGGTGCGAAACGCATCCTCGGCCTGGGCGTCGCTGATCGCCGGCTTGCCGCCGCCAGAAGCCCCGTCGAGATTCTCTTCCCTCAGCGCCATGGCTCAATCTTCCTTATCCGCGCCCCAAAAAAGCGCCCCGCCGCCATTTATGCGCTGCCGGCCGATTCTTAAAGGAGCCGTCTACCCCGCAACCTTGGAGAAGTCGGCCACAGCGTGCATAGCCTCGCGCAATTCGTTGAGCAATCTCAACCGGTTCAGGCGTATCTGCGGGTCAGGATCGTTGACCGTCACGTCGAGGAAGAAGCCGTCGACTGGCGCGCGTAACGCAGCCAACGCCCGCATCGCGCCCTCGAAATCCTCGGCGGCCGCGCGCTCACGGGCGGCCGCGCCGGCTGAGGCAACGACCTCGGCGAGATACCTTTCTGCCGGCGGGGCTAGAATGGTTTGAACATGTTTGCCGGCGAAGGCCTCCGCGCCGTCCTTCTTTTCCTCGGCGCGCAGGATGTTGGCGGCGCGCCGATAGCCGGCGAGCAGGTTCTTGCCGTCCTCGGTCTCAAGCAGTTTTCCCAGCGCCTCGACCCGGCGGACGATCATGAGCAGATCGTCCTGCCCCGGCAGCGCGAACACCGCGTCGATCAGATCGTGCCGCGCACCCTTTTCGCGCAGGTAGACCTTTAGGCGGTCGGCGAAGAAGGCGAGAAGGTCGCGCTTGATCTTGGAAAGCTCGTGCCGCCGATAATCGTCTAGCTGGTGAGCTATCTCGGGGTCGCTGAACGGTTTTAATTGCGTAAGCTTCTCTTTGCCGGCTTCCGCCCCGGGTGTTCGTATCAACTCGAGAACATGATGAGTACCTTGGGCTAAGGCGCGGTAGTCGAAAGAGAGCATCCGACTCAACTCAGCGTCGAACGGAGCCGATAGCGGAAGACGCAAGGCATTTTCGATCACAATACGAATAACGCCAAGCGCCGCGCGCCGTAGTGCATAAGGGTCCTTGCTGCCGGTGGGCCTTTCATCGATCGCCCAGAAGCCGACGAGCGTGTCGAGCTTGTCGGCAAGCGCGACCGCGATCGAGACGGGCGACGTCGGGATTCGGTCGTTTGGCCCTTGCGGCTTGTAGTGCTCCTCGATCGCCTGGGCGACTCTCGGCTCATCGCCTTGCGCTGTCGCGTAATAGCGGCCCATGAGTCCCTGCAGTTCGGGAAATTCGCCAACCATCTCGGTCGCAAGATCGCCCTTGGCGAGATGAGCCGCGCGCGCCGCAAGCTCAGCGTCTGCGCCGACCTTTGGCGCAAGCTCGCGCGCAAGAGCTTCGATGCGCGCGATCCGCTCGCCCTGCGTCCCAAGCTTCTCGTGAAAGACGACGTGGTCGAGTTTTTCCAGCCGCTGGTCGAGCGGCTTCGCTGTTTTGTTCTTAGCGTCCGGCAGGGCCGCGAGATCGGTCTGCCAGAAGTGGCGCGCGTCGGCCAAGCGCGCGCGCACGACACGGCCGTTGCCAGCCGCGATCGCCTTGCCGTCATCGGGAGCGACGAGGTTCGAGACAAGGATGAACTTATTGGCGAGCTTGCCAGCGCTTTCCTCCGCGTCATGGCCGGCCTTGTGCCGGCCATCCACGCCGTTCCGAGTCGCGGCTTCTTCCGCTTTCGCGCCTGACGGCGCCTCGTGGATGGCCGGGTCGATCCCCGGGTCAAGCCCGGGGACGGCCATGACGGAAAAAGAGGGTGCCTTCCGCAACACGAAGCATTTCTGATTGGCGCGGATGGTGGCGCGGATCACCTCGGCCGGCAGATCAAGAAACGCCGCCTCGAACTCGCCCATGAGAACGACAGGCCATTCGACCAGGCCCGCGACTTCCTCGAGCAGGCCCTCGTCTTCGACCAGCGTCAGCCCCTGCGCGAAGGCGAGGTTTTTGGCATCGGCGAGGATGATCGCCTTTCGTCGGTCAGCGTCGAGCACGACCCTCCCCTTCTGCAGCGCGTCGGCGTAGTCCTCAAAGCGGCGGACATGGATGGCCTGAGGGGCCATGAAACGGTGGCCCCAGGTGACGTCGCCGGCTGCAATCCCATCCACCTCGAACGAAACGATCTCCGCCGTCTCGTGTTGGGTCGCGAGCGTGCACACGATGCCGCGCAACGGGCGCACCCAGCGGAGCGCGTCGGGCTTGGCCGAGGCCGCGCCCCAGCGCATCGATTTCGGCCACGGAAACGAGCGGATGATCGCGGGGATGATCTCGGCGATCGCGTCTTTGGTTTCGCGGCCGGGCTTCTCGATGACGGCGACATAGAACTGACCCTTCTTCGGGTCGGTCTCGACGCGCGCATCCTCGATGCGGCTCAGGCCTGCGCTCTTGAGAAAGCCCTGGATCGCCGCTTCCGGCGCGCCGACGCGTGGACCTTTGCGCTCCTCGCGCGAATGAGCTTGAGCGGCTGGCAAGCCGACGACGTGCAGCGTGAGGCGACGAGGGGTGACAAAGCTCTGCGCGCCCTCATAGAGCAAGTTGCGCGCGACCAGCGCGTCGGTGACGAGCCGCTTCAGATCCTCCGCCGCCTGCCGCTGCATGCGGGCGGGGATTTCTTCACTGAACAGTTCGAGCAGAAGGTCAGGCATATCTGGGACTATGCCGCGCCGCCGCCGGCCGTCTTGAGCCACGCCGCGCCGCAGCCGCGAGCGAGTTCGCGCACTCTCAGGATATAGCTCTGGCGCTCGGTGACCGAGATCGCGCCGCGCGCGTCGAGCAAATTGAAAACGTGGCTCGCCTTGATGCACTGGTCATAAGCCGGAAGCGCCATGAGATGCCGCCCCTCGGCCGCCGCGCCCTGCTCTAATAGGGTGACGCATTCCGCTTCGGCGTCCCGAAAATGCTGGAACAAGACTTCGGTGTTCGCATACTCGAAGTTGAAGCGGGAATATTCCTGCTCGGCCTGCTGAAACACATCGCCGTAAGATACGCGCTCGGCGCCTGCGCCGCCGTTGAAGTTGAGGTCATAGACGCTCTCGACGCCCTGCACATACATCGCCAGCCGCTCAAGGCCATAGGTCAGTTCGCCGGACACCGGCGCGCATTCGAAACCCGCGACCTGCTGGAAGTAGGTGAATTGCGACACTTCCATGCCGTCGCACCAGCATTCCCAGCCTAACCCCCATGCGCCGAGCGTAGGGCTCTCCCAATCGTCCTCGACGAAGCGCACGTCGTGCAAGGCCATGTCCACGCCGATCGCGGCCAGCGAATCGAGATAGAGCTCCTGCAGGTTCTCGGGCGAGGGCTTCAGGATTACCTGATACTGGTAATAGTGCTGCAGCCGGTTGGGGTTCTCGCCATAACGCCCGTCCTTGGGCCGGCGTGACGGCTGGACGTAAGCCGCCTTCCAGGGCTTGGGACCAAGCGAGCGAAGCGTCGTCGCCGGGTGAAACGTGCCTGCCCCGACCTCCATGTCGTATGGCTGCAGCATCACGCAGCCGTGGCCAGCCCAGAAGCTCTGCAACGTCAGGATGAGGCCTTGAAACGACTTCGCCGGGTCAAGGGCTGCGTCTTTAGCGGACGGCATGGATTTGTCGTCGATCCTTGAATTTTCGCGGCGACCCTAGAGTTGCGTGCGCCGATGGTCAACGCAGCGGCGGCAATGCGCGCTTGCTCACGCGAATTTGCCAGGCGAGGCGTCTGCCGCTAGATCGGATCGATAATCTAAGGGAGGTTCGCCCATGCGTCCGTCCAAACGCGCCGTCGATGAAATGCGCGCCGTGAGCTTCGAGCGCGGCGTGGCGCGCTATGCGGAAGGCTCATGTCTCGTCCGATTCGGCGACACGCATGTGCTCTGCGCGGCCTCGCTCGAGGACAAGCCGCCACCGTGGTTGCGTGGCCAGGGACGCGGATGGGTGACGGCCGAATATGCGATGCTGCCGCGCGCGACGCTGACGCGAAGCAAGCGCGAGTCGTCGGCCGGCAAGGTTTCCGGCCGCAGCCAGGAGATTCAACGCCTCATTGGCCGATCGCTACGAGCGGTGGTGGATCTGCCGCGCCTCGGCGAGCGGCAGATCACCATTGATTGCGACGTGCTGCAGGCGGATGGGGGTACCCGAACCGCTTCGATCACCGGCGCATGGGTCGCGTTGCACGACTGCCTGCGCTGGATGGCGCATCGCTCCATTCTTCGCGAGACGCCGCTTAAGGATCATGTCGCCGCAATATCCTGCGGCATTGTCGGCGGCGAAGCGGTGACCGATCTCGACTATGCCGAGGACTCGAACGCCCACACCGACGCGAATTTCGTCATGACGGGCCTTGGAGGCCTCGTCGAAGTTCAGGGGTCGGCGGAGGGCGCGCCATTCACGGAGGAAGAGCTTATCCGAATGCTCGCGTTGGCGCGGGGCGGCATCCGGCAGCTCGTCGCTATGCAGAAGGCGGCGGTCGCAGCGGCCGCGCCGGGCGCCTGAGATGGCGTGTCCCTGGCCGCTCGATCACGCCTGCGCTTACGGATAGCCGTGCGAAAAAACGTCCATGGCCTCGAATCCCGCAAGGTCGAGGCGGACGCGATCCGGAAGATAAGCGAAGGCCGCGCGCGCGAGTCCGTCCCGCCCCTCGCGTTTTAGCATGGCGTCAAGCTTGTCGCGCAAGGCGTGCAGATGCAGCACGTCCGATGCGGCATAGGCGAGTTGCGCCTCGCTCAGGGTGTCGGCCCCCCAATCGGACGATTGCTGCTGCTTGGAGATCTCCACGTTCATCAACTCGCGCGTCAGGTCCTTGAGACCGTGCCGGTCGGTGTAGGTTCGTGCAATCTTTGAGGCGATCTTGGTGCAATAGATCGGCGCGGCCATGACGCCAAACGCGTGATGCAGCACCGCCATGTCGAAGCGGCCGTAATGGAAGAGTTTCACGATCGCGGGATCGGCCAGCAGGCGCTGAAGATTGGGCGCGCTCGTCTGGCCGGCGGCGATCTGCACGATATCCGCTGTCCCGTCGCCGCGCGACAATTGCACGACGCAGAGCCGATCGCGGCCGACGGCGAGCCCCAACGTCTCCGTGTCTATGGCCACCGCCTCGCCGAACGACGCTTCGGCAGGCAAATCGTTGCGGTGAAACCGGATCATCGTCGCCGCAACGCCAGACCTCGCGAAGATGGAACGCGTGGCCATGGATAGAGCCGCGTTCGCGGAGCGTCAATCGATCGGAGCCGACGCTGGCGACGGCGGCGCTCCATAGGGTCGCATATCGAGCAACCCAAGCGCCCGCGCGGAGCAGTCCAACGCGCCCAGCAACGATCAGGGGCTCGATCGCGGCCCCGCGGGCCGCTCAGGGTGAGGAATGGCGCTCGGATCCGTCCTTGGGCGCGAGCCGCGGAAAAGCGACGGATCGCTCTTGCTCACCGAGCTTTGCCACCGCGGCGCAGAAGACGTAGCCGATTCCCCGCACGGAGCGAATCAGCGGGGACCGGTCGGAACCATCGTCAAGTTTCTTCCGGAGTCGCGCCACCAGCGTGTCGATCGAGCGATCGAAATATGTCCACTGGCGCCCGCGCAACACGCCGAGAAGGGCAGCGCGCGACAGGGGCTGGCCGGGATGGCGCAGAAGCGCCATCAAGAGGTCGAACTCAGACGACGTCAGGTCGACCCGCTGCCCAACGGGGCTCATCAGGTCTCGCGTCGTCTCATCGAGGGTCCAGCCCGCGAACGTGAAGGGCCGCTCGATCGGCTCGACGGATTGTGCTCGGCGAATCTCGAGCTCGCGGCGCCGGACGGCGCTATCGACTGCAGCCGGCTCCGGCCTAATCTCTTCAAGAATATGGATCTGCATCTCGCCCCGCCTCTGATTACCGCCCTGCAAATCGTCACAGTCAAATCGATTCGGATCAGGACATGTATCGTTGTCAATGAGTTACGATACGTCAGTCAGATCTTTATTTGATTTGGCGCCCGAGCTGGCATTCGAGAGCCGCGTGGCGCCCTAAATTATGATTTCGCGTTGCGGCCTTTGTCTCAATATTGACAACTGTACTCTCTCTTACATGCCGATGCGTCAATCAACGCGAGTGCAAGAAGAGCTAAAGCTTGGGCCATCGCAACGGACCCTTTGTGTCTCCCTAACGACCGCATACGCCGCTTACACGCGAATGGTTGCATGTCCGCCAGTTATGGCGCTAACAAGAACATTGTACACTTGGAATAAAGTCCTATCCGGGGCGGCTTCTTATGCGCGGCATTCCCATCGATTTTTTGCGAGCCTTTGTCGCCGTCGTAGAGGCGCGGGGCTTCACCCGCGCCGCGGTGGAGCTGGGACGAACGCAGCCGACGATCAGCCTTCAGGTGAAACGGCTCGAAGAGCTCGTCGAAGCGCCGTTGTTCAAGAAGGGGGGACGCTTCGAATTGTCGCCCGTGGGGGACGTCTGCTTCGACTACGGAAAGCGCCTGCTGCGGCTGCATGACGACATGCTGGACGAGCTTGGTCGCAACAATCCGAACGACGCGCTGCGGATTGGCATGCCGAGCGAATTTGCCCCCATTCTGGCGCTGGGGCTCAATGAGTTGCGTGCTAACGCCGAGATCGCCACGGCATTCGAGGTCATCGTCGAGAGCTCTCAGGCGCTTTCGGCCGCCTTTCGTCAGAACATGCTTGACGTCGCTTTCATCATCGGGACTGGCGAGAGCGAGCCTGGCAGGATTGAACAATGGCGGGGTCAACTGCGCTGGTTCGGCAGGATGCCTGAAGATGAACAAGACAGTCAGCCGCTGCCGCTTGTTCTCCCCCCGCAAGGATGGGTTTTTCACGAGGCGGCGATTAGCGTGCTGCGCGCTCAAGAAAGGAGATTCGAGGTCGTCTGCACCTGTTCAGATTTCGCAGTGCTCGCAGCCGCCGCGGCCGCCGGGATTGGCGTCACGCCGATGATCGACGGGCTCGCGCCGAATGGACTTGAGCTGTGCTCAGACAAGCGGCTTCCGCCATTACCCGGGATTACGCTGTTGCTGTTAGCGCGTTCGCAGGCGCTCGCGCTTGCGAGCCGACGCTGGGTCGAAAACGTTGTGGAAGCGCTTCAAACAGAATGACCATCAAAACTTCTCGTTATAGTTGCATTTTGTTACAATTCGTCACGCATTTCCAAACCCAACGCTGGCATAATTCGGCCATTCCGCGAATCTCCGGGTCAGGGATTGCCGATTATGCGAACAGTGCGGGGCCAGCCGAGCGCGGAAGAGGACGACCGTCTTCGCGTGCGCGCGGCCGAGGAGGAGCGCGAGCTGGCGCTCCTTGCGCAGTTCATGCGGCACGCTTCCGTTGCTTCGTTAGCGAATGCAATCGCCGAGCGTACCGGAGTCCAAAGCGGAGATCTCATCGCCGCCGCCGGGCTTGTTCCACGCCGCGCCGACAGGTGACGCCAAGTTGGCCGGCGCAACGCAATCCTCGTTAACCGGCCGCTAGAGTAACGGCGTCAGGCTGGCCGCGGCTCGCCATTTCCAGCCAAGCCTTCGCGAATCGCCCATGACAAGCACGACGACCGCCTTTCTCGCCGTATCGCAGAATCTATCTCGCTATCAGGCGATGACTGCGGCCGAACCGGCGGTGAAGACTGCGTCCGCGTATTACGAGGCCAATATCGGCTCGGTGAAGTCGATCAGCGATCTAGTCGGCAACTATCGGCTGCTGTCCTACGCGCTCAACGCCTATGGCCTCGGCGACCAGATCAACTCGACAGGGCTCATCACCAAGGTGCTGGAAGGTGGAGTGTCCAACCCGAGAAGCCTTGCCAACACCCTGCCAAACTCGCAATGGAAGGCGTTCGCCGCGGCGTTCAATTTCGTCGACAGCGGCGCGACTCCCCCCTCATCAACCAGCGCGGTTGCGACGACGACGGGCGACTATGTCGAACAGCAGCTGGAGAGCGATCAGGGCGGCCAGGATGTGGGCGTCCAGCTTGCGCTCTATTTCCAGCGCGTCGCGCCGACGGTCACCAACGAATATGGGATCTTGGCCGATCCGAATCTTCTGCAAGTTGCAGGAACAATCATGGGGCTACCGGCGACGGCCGCGGCCGATCTGCAGCCGCAGACGCTCTCCGAGCTCATGCCCATCTCCGACCTGCAGGACCCGGCCAAGCTCACGCAGCTGGCCGAGCGGTTCACCGCAATGTACGACTATACCTACGGGCCGAGCTCCGGCGCGACCTCCGGCCTCTCGGTCGATTTCGGGCAATTCGAGCTCGGAGCAATCGGGCGCGGCAACCGTCCTCGCCAGCGTCATCAGCTCAAACGGCTCGGTGCTGGGCAGCGCGCTGAACGACTTCACTGGCTCAATCCAGCCGACTTTCTCGACTTCGCTGATGTCGAGCATGTCGAGGCTCACTCTGGGCGGGTGAGCCCGCCGCCAGGCCTGCATTCACCTTAGAAAGGTCCACGCAAGGGCTGCGCTCTAAGCGAAGGGGCATGCTTTCGCGCAGCCCCAATGCCTAACGCTCTCCAGACAATTCGCGCCGTGGCGAACGAAGCGCAGCACGGGCCCCAAGCGATTTACGCGGCCGCCGTCACACTGTGGCGTGAACAGCGGCGCGATGAAGCGATCACGCTCATGGACGAGGCATTGCGGCTGAGGCCCGACTTCGCCGAGGCTATGTGCATGGGCGGATACATGCTGAGCGAATGCGGCAAGCCTGATTCGGCGATGCGTTTCTATCGCCGCGCGCTCGTGCTCGACGCCTCTTTGGTCGTCGGTCACGTCAATCTCGGCAAACTCTTGTTCGGCGGCGGCCGATTCACGGAAGCGCTCGCTTGCTTCGCAGCGGCGACGAGGCTCGCGCCCCACGATCCGGACGCGTGGTGCAGCCTCGCCGGAGCTTTGCGCGAGCTTGGGCGCCTCGAGGACTCGATCGAAGCTGCTGAGCGCGCGCTCAAACTGCGCCATGATCTTCCGGAAGCCGCAATCAATCTCGGCAACGCGCTCCTGAAGCTCGATCGTAGCGAGGAGGCGCTTGGGGCCTATATTCGGGCAAGCGCGCCGGGACCTTGCCTCGCCAAGTCGCTGCTGGGTCAAGGTCTGGCGTTGCGGAGCCTTGGCCGCTTCTCGGAGGCTATGACGGCGTTTGAAAAAGCCACAGCGCTCGGCAGCCGGGAAGCTATCGCGGGCAAGGGCTGCCTTATGCTGACGCTCGGGGACTTCGAACAGGGGCTTGAGGGCTACGAGGCGCGCTGGCTTGTGGGAAAGTCACTCGGTGAGGCGCTCGGGACGCGCTTTGAGAGATGGAAGGGGCCGGGACGGCGAGGCGAGCGGGTTCTGGTGCTCAACGATCACGGCCTTGGCGATACAATCCAGTTCTTTCGCTATCTGCCTTTAATGGCCGCGGCCGGCGTTGAAGCGACCTTCGTCTGTCCGCCGCGACTGCGACGGCTCCTTTCGTCGAAGGCCAAGGCGCGATTCGCCGATTCCCCACCCGAGTGGGAGCCATTCGACGCGCAGATTGCGATCAGCAGCCTGCCGCGGGCATTCGGGACGCGCCTCAACACAATCCCTGCTGCGGTTCCGTATCTCGCGGCCGAACCGGCATTGCGCGAAATGTGGCTGAAGCGCATCGGCGCCGAAGGCTTCAAGGTTGGTGTGGTCTGGCAGGGCAACCCTGACCCGGAGGCGGACCGAGCCCGCTCCCTGCCGCCCACGGCGCTCGCTCCGCTCGCCGGAATCGCGGGCGTAAGACTCATTTCGCTGCAGAAAGGCGCAGGCGAGGAGCAGCTTTCAAACCTGCCCCCGTCGTTGCAGGTTGAAACGCTGGGAGCCAACTTTGACGCCGGCCCCGACGCACTCGTCGATACGGCGGCGGCAATGGTCTGCGTCGATCTGGTCGTCACTTGCGACACCTCGATCGCGCATCTCGCGGGAGCTTTGGCCGTGCCGGTCTGGGTCGCGCTAAAACGCGACGCAGAATGGCGCTGGCTGACCGAACGAGCCGATTTGCCCTGGTATCCGACCATGCGACTCTTTCGTCAGAGGCGTCGCGGCGTCTGGAGCGACGTGTTCGAAGCGATGGCAAGCGAACTCGCTCAGCTTGTCGAGCGGCGCCGCGCGCCGCGCATGGTGTCAACGCCATGCTCGCTCGGCGAACTGATCGACAAGATCACGATCCTCCGCATCAAGGCCGAGCGAATTGGCGAACCTGAAAAACTTGCCAACGTGCGTCGCGAACTGAACTTGCTGGAGCGTTCGGCGCAGGAGGATGGCGCCTCCGTGCCGCCGATCGATCTCATGACCGATCAGCTCGCTCTCGTGAACGAGCGCCTGTGGGCAATCGAGGACGCGCTCCGCACGTGCGAACACGAAGGAGACTTCGGACCCCGCTTTGTCGCGCTCGCGCGATCGGTGTATCGCGAAAACGATACGCGCGCGGCGATTAAACGCGCCATCAACACGCTCGCGCGCTCGGCCTTGGTCGAGGAGAAGAGTTATGCGTGAAGAGGCTCAGTCCGGAATCGCGTAATAGCGTTCTCGCAGCGCATGCCTCTGGCTTGCCGTCAGCGCGCTCGCCGGCGCGGCCGAATGCAGTCGAATTCCGACTGTCGCCCCGCGTCGCCAGATGACCTTCGCCTCGCGCACCTCAGACGTCTCGTCGATGTGCACCGACAATTGGGGCGGAAGCGAAACGTCCTGCGCGAGCGCAAGGCGCAGACCATTGCGAGATCGGTCGCAGATCCGACCCTCGCAAACGAAGCGATAAGCGCCATCGAGCAGTTTGGCTGAGCGCAACCGGGTCCGCTCCCGGGAATGCGCGCGATTATTGGCGAGCTTGCTCTCCGGCGGACGCCCCTCGGGTGAAACGACCCAATAGGCGATCTCGCCGCGCCCCGCGAGTTGGCGGCCGAGCTTAAGCGCCGCCTCGGGTCGGGCCCGCCAGTCCCCGCGCTCGACCCCGAGCAGCGTCAGCCGGTGCACGTCGCCGTGCTTCCCAACCTCGAGGAAGGCCCGATTTAAGGTCTCATTAATCATTTACGCATGACATGGTCTTATAAACTTTGTCCATAGTTCATTAACCATTACCGGCGTATTTTTCAGACCTCAGAGGCTTTTGTCAAGCACAAGTCAGCCGATGAAAAATGCCTAAATCAGTAATAATCTGTCACAGTTAATAACAAAGTCTTTGTTGCGTAATACTAAGCAACCTTCCAAATAGTTAAATCACTGGATTTTCTTTGTCTGTCTTCAGTGCCCGAGTTCGCGTAGCGGAAAGTGTCCCCTTGTCAATTCAGTAGGCTGGAGCGCGGGTATGTATATTATTGTAGACGATCGGAACATGGTGGCCGGAGGCTACGCTAATGGTTTTGATCGGGAGGGCGTTTCGTCTGCGGGAATCGAAGCGTCCGAGTTTCGCGAGTGGATCGGCAAGATCAGCGATTTGGATATGAATGCGGTCGAGGCGTTTGTGCTCGGCGACTGCGATGAACGCGAAGCGCTGTCGAGGCTGATTTGCGAGCGCTCAAGCGCCCCGGTTCTCTGTCTCAATGAGCGCCATTCGCTTGACGACACGTTGTGCCTATTCGCCGCCGGCGCCGACGACGTTCTGCGCAAGCCCGTCCATGTGCGTGAGATTGTCGCCCGCGTCGGGGCGATCAACCGGCGCGTGTTCGGCGAGAAGGGGAACGTGACGATCGGCGAACTGCGCGTCTATTTTGATGGGCGCGAACCCCAGGTGAACGGCGAGCCTTTTCCTCTCCCGCGCCGGGAGCGACGAATCCTTGAGTTTTTGCTGCGCTGTCGCGGCCGGCGTGTCAGCAAGACGCAAATCTTCAATGCGGTCTACGGGCTCTTCGACGAGGATGTCGACGAGAACGTTATCGAGAGCCACATCAGCAAATTGCGCAAGAAACTCAAGCATCGGCTGGGTTTCGACCCGATCGATTCCAAGCGGTTCCTCGGCTATTGCATCGAGAAATAGGGCTGTTGACCCGGTCGCCTGAGCCGTCTTTGCGAGACATCGGTGGGCGTGCGGCAGAGCGCCCGTCTTTCAGTCGGCTATGATCGCAACGCCATCGGGAATCGACCTTGATGTCGCCGCGGAATGCTCGCTTGCCGCATTCGCAACGAGAAGGCTGAAGGCCCCGCTATTGGCCACGATGCCCGGACCCCTCTCTTGCCTAGCCTTTGCGACCCTGGACGCCGAGCCCGGTTTCGAGGAATACGGCCGCCTTTGAAGGCTTCATGCCTGTAAACGCTCCCGCGACCGCGGAGCGAAGCCGACTCGGAAATTGCGCCGCAAAAGATTGATATTGCTCAATCCGGACTCGGAATGGCGCCGAGACAAGGCCGAGCGCCTCTGCCTCGACCAGTCGACCCACGGCGGCCCCGCGTCCGGCCCCGGGCTGGCGCCGTGCCTGAAGAAGGGGATCCCCGCGCGCCATCAAGAAGGAGGAGCAGCTTGCCGGTGTGGGCGAGCGACGCGCGGGGAAACTGGACTGAGGCTTTATCCTGAGTGACAGCGCCGGGCGGCTAGACGAGGTCCGCCGTCCGGCGCGCCGTTGTTACTGGAACAGTTTCAGGATGAGCTGCGCGTTCTGGTTGGCGATCGACAGCGACTGGATGCCAAGCTGCTCCTGCGTCTGGAGCGCCTGCAACTGAGTTGACGCCGTGTTCATATTCGCATCGACCATACCCGAAATGCCATCGGAGTAGTTGGTCATCAAGGCGGTGTTGAACGTGGCCGCTGTCGTCATCCGATTCTGAGTCGCGCCGATCTTGGCGGCGTAGTTGGTGACCTGCGCCAGAGCCTGGTCGGCGGCGCTCAAAGACGTTTCCGCATCCGAGGCGCCCGTAACACTGAGGTTGGTCAGATCGTTCCCGCTTTGCACGAGCAGATTTTGCGAGTTCGCAGTCGTAACCGTCGTGGTCACCCCATACGACGACGCCCCCGCAAAAGTGGGGCTGCCGCCCTGCGCGATCGAATTACCGTTGGCGTCGAGAGCGGTGTAGGTCGAAGTCGTCACAGTCCCATCGAGCCCCATCGACTGGACCGTCAGAGCCTGGTTAGCCGTGTCCTCGAACACCGCGTTGTTGCCGTACGTCGCCGTGGGAGCGCTGTAGCTGACTGCGGTGGTATCAGTCGTGTCGGCCGCAAACTGGGTCCGCAACTGGCTCATTGTGGCAGCGTCTGAGACGCTTGACTGGCTCGTCGAAGACGTCGACGTATTGCCGGTGGCCGAGCCATAAAGCGCCTGGGTGGTGAAGGAGATGGTGTTGATGCTTCCGCCCGTGGCGCTGGCGTTGTAGCCGGACACGAAATTGAGTGACGCCACGCTGCCGTTCAAAACGTTCAGGCCATTGAACGAGGCGGCGTTCACCGCGTCGGTCAGCTGCTTGCCAAGCGAAGCAAGCGATGTGTTGATCGTGGTGATATTGGCGCCTGGCTCAGTCGCCTGGGTCAGCGCAGTCTGAATCGAATTGATGGTCGTGATGACCGAATTGATCGCTGAGCTCGCGGTCGCCAGTAGTGACTGCCCCTGCGATAGCGCATCGTTGGAGGCCGATACCACGCCGCTGTCGGCGGTAAGCTGGGCGGCGATCGACCAGTAAGACGAATTGTCTGCGGCGGTAGCGACCTTGAGGCCGGTCGAAACTTGATTCTGGACCGTCGAAAGCGACTGCTGCGTCATCGTCAGCGCCTGCAGCGCGCTAAGGGCGTCCGGATTGTTTAAGATTGAACTCATGGCTGTGCTCCTGTCGAAAATGTTCACGCTGATGGGGCGACATTTCGGACTCGCACCGAGACGACGGACCGGCCGCATGCCTAAGGCTCGCGTCAGGAGCCTAACCGTCGTGTAGAGCCAGGATGACGCGCGCTCATCGCGCCCGTTCTCGCCTTGGCCAGCGGAAACTAACGCGCGACCGCTAATGGCCAGTTAACGGGCGAAAAAATGTACCTGATGCGCCGACGGAGGCCACGCTCGAACCCGCCCGCGCAATGCCGGCGCAAGCTCCGCTCCCCACGATGGCCGTCGCGAATTCTCACCCAGGCCCGGATGTGGCGACGAATTTGTTGGCGCAAATCGAGCGGCTTTGGGCGAACCTGCGGGGGCTGGGCGCCCGGCGCCTGTCCGCGTTGGCGCTGATCGGCGTCGCCGTGTTCGCGACGACGGGGCTCGCCGGCTACTATTTGAGCCGCCCAACGATGGAGACGCTCTATTCGGGGCTCGATCGCGACGATATCTCCGCCATCGGGGCCGCATTGCGCGAGGCGGGTGTCCCTTTCGACGTCAATGCAGAGAGCACGGTCGTTCTGACGCCGGCTGGACAGGCCGCCGCCGCGCGGATGATCCTGGCAGAAAAGGGCCTGCCGCGCGGCGGCGCAATCGGCAACGAACTGTACGACAAGCTTGGCTCGCTCGGTCTGACGTCCTTCATGCAGGACGTCACGCGCCTAAGAGCGCTCGAAGGCGAGCTTGCGCGCACGATCCAGATGATGCGGACCGTCAAGGCCGCCCGGGTGCATATCGTCCTCGCCGATGAGGGGTCCTTCCGCCGCGAGCGCCAGCCCTCCTCTTCATCGGTGGTCATCCGCACTGACGGCGGCGACGATCGCGCCACGGGCCAAGCGATCCGCCACCTCGTCGCCTCAGCGGTCCCCGGAATGAAGCTCGACGATGTGACCGTGCTCAATGTTGACGGGACCCTGCTGGCCTATGGCGCCGATTCGATTGAGAAATCCCCAGACAATCTGCTCGGGCTCGAAAAGGAGGTGTCGCAGCAAATCCGCGAGAGCGTCAGCCGCACGCTGACCCCATACCTCAGCGCTCAAAACTTTCAGATTTCGGTCGCCGCCAAACTCAACGCCGACAAAACGCAAACGAACGAGACGATCTATAATCCCGACAGCCGTGTCGAACGATCGGTGCGGGTCACCAAGGAACAGCAGAGCTCGCAAAACGCGGCCGGCGAGCAGCCTGCGGGCGTCGAGGCCAATCTTCCGAAGCCAAAACCGACAAGCGGCGAATCGAAGCAGTCGAACGACCAAACGCAGAAGCGCGAGGAACTGACAAACTACGAAGTCTCGTCGAAGTCGATTCAGACGACGAGCGCCGGCTTCGTGGTTCAGAATCTCTCGGTCGCCGTGCTGATCAATCGCGCTGCGCTCGCCGCATCGCTTGGCGGCAAACCGTCGGCCGAGGCGCTCGACGCACAAGTCCACGAGATCGAACAACTCGTCGGCTCAGCCGCCGGGCTCAATCGGCAGCGCGGCGACACGGTCAAGATCTCGGTTGTCGATTTCGTCGATTTCGAGCCGCGACCTCGAGCCTGCGCCAAGTCCTTCGCTGGTTGAGATTGTCGCCCGCCAAACAGGATCGATCCTCAATGCCGGCGCCATCGTGGCGGTCGCCGCGATGCTGCTCTGGTTCGGAGTGCGGCCTGGCCTCAGGATGGCGTTCGCTCCCCCAAGTGCAGTTGCATTGACGGACGCGCGCAGCGCGGCAGCCGGCCAGACGCCGGCATTGGGGGCGCCTGACGGCGCCGGTCAGCCCGGCGAAAGCATCCTCATCGAGACCGACTCCAATCGAGATGAGTTCTTGGAGGCGCTGCTCGCCCGGCGCGACAACGGTTCCGAGCGCAAGCTCATGAAGATGATCGAATTCGATGAGAACCACGCCGCTACGGTTCTCAAACAATGGATTCGTCAAGGAGCGAACGGATGAAACCGCTTTCAATAGCCGACTATCTTGAGCGCCTTGGGAGCGGAGCCGAAGAGAAGGCGCCGTCGCGACCCGAGGGCCCGCCGTTTCGCCCCCGAAGCCTGCCGAGCCCGCAGACCGTCGGATCCGGCGCCAAGGCAGTCTTCGATCGCATCACGAACAAGCGCGGCGAAATGAAAGGGGAAGACGCTCCCCGGCGCTCGCCATGGGCGCCAAAGCCGGTTTCGCTCGAGTCTGCGGCGCGGGAGTCGGCCCCGATGGGAGGGCCGGCGAAGCCCGAGGATATGCCGGCGAAGCTCGCCGACGCTTATGCCCGCGGCCGTGAGCAAGGCCTTGCGGAAGGCCGTATCGAGGCTTTCGATCGCCACAGGGCTGAGCTTGCCGCTGCGCGGGAGTTGGCGGAAACGCAGCAGCAGGAGTTTCGTCTCAACGAATACGCAGAGTTCGAAGACGCGATCCGGGCTGGGCTCCGACAGATCGAGGACAATGTCGGCGGCGCTGTCACCCGCATTCTCGCGCCGTTTCTGTCACAGCAGGTCGTCAAGCGCGCCGTGGACGAGCTGGCCAAGGCGATGACCCGGATCTGCGCCGGCAATTCGCCCAGGTTGATCAAGATCCGCGGGCCCGAGCGCGTGCTTGCGCTCCTGCGCCCGCGGATCGTCGATCTGCCGATCGAGGTCGAATATGTCGAGGATGATGGGGCGGAGACCGTCGTCGAGGCGAATTCAACACGGATTGTCGCCGAGCTTCGCCCGTGGGCTGAGTTGCTGGCCTCGTTCGAGGCCTGAGCGGAGCCAATGACTGAGGCGCACCCGGAAATCATCATTATCAAGCGCCATGCTGCGCACGAGGAAGAGCATCACGGCGGCGCGTGGAAGATTGCCTTCGCTGATTTCATGACTGCGATGATGGCGTTTTTTCTCGTGCTCTGGATCATCAGCGCCACGGACAAGAACACCAAGACGCTGATCGCGCGATACTTCAATCCGGTGAAGGTGGAGGAGCCGGCGAAAGCTCAGAAGGGGATTCATGGCGCGCCAGAGAAGGGCGCCGTCTATGCGGCGGAAGATGGCAATGGCGCCCCCAATGCGGGACAGCCTTCCTCGGAGCACGGCGAAGGTCCGGCGGAAAAGGGAAACGAAAACCCTGCGAGTCCATCGAAGCAAAACGAGCAAGCGCGCCCGCCAACCCCGTCGCCTTTGCCGCCGCCTGATCCAGCGAGACCCTATCCGACAATGTCGGAGCAGGAATTGTTCAGCGACCCTCGCGCAAGCCTCGACAAGATCGCTGGCGCGCCGCCGCCGGGCCCTCGCATCGATCCTTCGGCGGCGCTGAAGGGCTACGGCGAAGTGGGGCCAAGCGCCGACGAGGGGTTGCGCGATCCGTTCCGCCCGCTGGGCAGCGACAAAGCCGTCAATGTGGTTGCGGAGGATCCGGGCGCGCCGCCGGCTGCGGCCGCTCCGAGCGAAGAATCCCCTTCCCCTTCGACCGCGATCGCTCCAGCGGCGCTGGCGCCTCCGGGCCCCGCTCAAGCTCAAGGTGGGGCCGAAAGCCCAGCCGCGGGATCGCCTGCTCCGTCAATGGCCAATCCGCCGGCTCTCGACCCTGCCGCAGCACGCCAGACAGCGGCGTCCGAATTGCTCGCCGACTTGAAGAGGCGTCTCGCCGGAGAGTTGAAGTCGATGCAGGGGCCGCAACTCGACGTCCAGGCGACCGAGGATGGCATCCTCATCAGCCTTACCGACCGCCAGAATTTTTCCATGTTCCCCATCGGCTCCGCCGAGCCGCAACCCCGCGTCCTGCACATGATGGAGGCCATCGCCGCGAGCCTGCAAAACTTGCAGGGCGCCATCGTCGTGCGCGGGCACACCGACGGCCGGCCCTACCGGTCCGCGACTTACGACAATTGGCGGCTCTCCTCGGCGCGCGCGCAAATGGCCTATTACATGCTGATTCGCGGCGGCCTGCCGGAAAAGCGGTTCGAGCGCGTCGAAGGCTACGCCAATCATAGTCTCAAGGACCCGTCCCATCCCCTCGCAGCGGAAAATCGCCGCATCGAGATTCTTGTGCGTGGGGCCAAGCCATGACCTTCCTTTGGCGCGTACTGGCTTTGGCCGCGTTCGCTGTGCTCGCGCCTGCCGCGGCGTTTGCCGATACGCCGAAGTTCTCCGATCTCGTCGACGAGCTGCGACGGATCCAGTTCAAGGTCGCTCAGGGCGACAAGGCGGCCTACGCGGCTCAGCTCAGCCAGTTGAAGACGATCGGCGCGGCGATCGCGACCGCAACGCCTGAAACCTGGAAGAACAAACGCGAAGCCGATTCGCTCGTCATCTACATCCTGAGCGGCGGATCTCTCGGCGATGTCGGACTGCTGCTGAAAGGCGACGCCATTCTCGAGTCCGAACGATCGCTCGCGCGCGGCGCGCTCGCCTATGTCACCAACCACGAGGCCGACGCGCTCGCTCTACTGAAGGAAACGGATTTGACTGCGCTCGACGCGCGGCTTGCGGGCGAGGTCGCGTTCGCTCGCTCGGTCATCGAGACGAAGCGGGACGCGAAGGCGGCGGTCGATTTTCTCGATTGGGCGCGCCTGCTTTCGCCGGGTGGGTTGGTAGAGGAAGCAGCGCTTCGGCGCGAGATCGCTCTCCTTGCTGAGGCCAAGGACATGAGCCGCTTGGCGGTTCTGACCAGACAATACGTAACTCGCTTTGGCGCCTCGCTCTATGCGGGGGATTTCTTGCGCGATCTGGCGGGCGCCGTGGCGCGGCTTGGGCTCGCCGACGATCCGGCAAATTACAAGCTGCTGTCGAGCGCCCTGGCCTCGTTGCCTCCCGACGGCCGACGGGAATTCCTGCTCAACCTAGCCAAGTCCGCTGTGGTGAGCGGGCGCTTCGTGGCCGCCGCCTCGGCGGCGACCGAGGCCCTTGAAAGCTCGAAGGCCGACAGCCCGGAGGCTATGCGCGCCCGCCTCTATCTGGCGGCCAGTCGACTCTTTTCCGACGCATACGATGCGGCGCTGGCCGATCTGCGGGCTTTGTCGGCGGCAAAACTCGACCGGGCTGACGCCAGCTTGCTGGCTGCGGCTCGAAGGATGGCGGTCGAGCTCCGTGTGGTTCCCGACCAGAGCGTCTTCAATACGGAAAACGCCGCCGCTCTGCCCGACGCCGACAAGAGTAAGCCCAGCGGGCCCGAGCTGACGATTGCGCAAGCGCAGGAGGCGCTTCAACGCACGTCCAGCCTGGCGCCGCCAACCCAAATTGGAGGCACGCCATGACGGCGCCCGCCATCGCGCCTGCGTCTGGGCCGATCACGCAGGTCGTGCCTCGCCCAGCTCCGCAAGCGGCAGCCGACCCATTCGCCTTCGGGGCCGTGCTCGACTCGCTTCCTGGCGCGTCAGCGAAAGCCAACGCCCCGACTGCCGAGGAACAGCCGGGTCCATCGAACGAAACGCCGCAGGAAGAGTCCTCGCGCGCACAGACGGCCCATCATTCGCTGCTCAACGACAGCGCGCTCTTGGCGTCTTTGCCGTTTGCCTTGCGGGTCGTTTCGACGACGAATGAACGCCCGCAAGCTGCAGCCAATTCACCTTCGCTCGCCTTGCCCGCAATGAATGGCGCGAAGTCCGAGGACAGCCGCGCATCCATCGCCGCTGGCGGCAACGCGGCGAATGTTGGGCGACTGGTCGGCGAACGCTCCTTCCACTTTGGCGCCGCCACGTTCGCGGGCGCGATCGCCAGCCGCACGCTCGGGGTCAACGCGCCATTCGCGCCGGGCGGCGCTTCCGCCGCCAACCTTACGGGCCGAGGCAATCGCAACGGCGAAAGCGCCCTTACCGCCGGCTTTGCCCCGGACGAGGCCATGCCAGTGAAAGCCTCGGCCGACGCCGTTCCGCCGATTGCAAACGCTGCGTCCCCGACGCCAATCATGGCTCGCGCTGGCGCGTCCCCAACACATCGCGTGAGCGCCACGCGGGCGGCCGCGCACGAGGCCACGCGCAGCGGACAAAAGCCGGAAGTCTCGGCGCCTCCACCGGTCGCTCCGGTCGCGACCTCCGCCGCGGCCCAGGCGGCAGCGGAATCGAGCGGCAAGGCGGCCGACGCTCGGCTTCCAGATCCGGTTACCTCCGTCGCGCCGTCAGCAGCGCAAACAAACCCATCTGGTGCGCCGCTCTCGGCGCCTTTCACAGGGGCGTCGTTCCAGCTCGACGGCTCGACGGCCAGCGCGGGACCGGCAGACGTCACGCCCCGCGCGAGCGCGCTCGCCGCTGGCTCCGGGGCCTCAACTCCGCCGATCCGGGAGATCGACGTCGATCTTTCGCCGGGAGGCCTCGAGGATGTCTCGATGACGATGCGGCTCGCAGGCGACAAGCTCTCTGTCGTCATCCGCGCCGCGAGTTCTCAAACCTTAGGCTCAATCGAAGGCGCGCGCGACGCGATCACCGATCGCATGGTGGCGATCGGCCAGCCGCTCGACTCGCTCATCGTCAAACAGGCAGGCGTCAACACGGATGGGAATGCGAACGGAAATGGGTCTTCCGCTGACGGCGGCTCTTCAGGGGGCGAGCAGCGATCGGCGCAAGGGGGCGGTTCGAATGATGCGCTATCTCGCCGCGGCGCTGGCCGCGATCGCAGTTTCTAGCGGCTCTGCGCGCGCCGATGGGCCGCTCGCTTGCGAGCGGGAGATGACGCGCGCCTCGGCCCAGCACGGCGTGCCGCTCAACGTGCTTTATTCGGTCGGCCTGACCGAGACAGGGAGCCGAAACGGGCTCAGCCCCTATGACATGAACATCGATGGCGCGGCGGTGCATTCGACCAGTATTGCTGAAGCGATGGCGCGCTTTGCGCAGGCGAAAGGGCGCGGCGCGAAGTTCATCGACATCGGCTGCATGCAGATCAATCACCACTTCCACAGCGCCGACTTTCACTCCTTGAGCGAAATGTTCGACCCCGCCCACAACGTCGAATATGCTGCGAACTTCCTCAAATCGCTCAAGGCGCAGGAGGGCTCCTGGACGCTTGCCGTGGCGCGCTACAACGCTGGGCCCGGCAATCCCGCGGCGGAGAAGACCTACGTCTGCTCGGTGATCCGCAACATGGTCGCGAGCGGTTTCGGGCAGTGGACCGCCAACGCGCGTGCGCTCTGCCAATAGGCGTCAGGCGTGCCTGAAGCGTCCGGGGAAACGGGCTTGGGCGGCGCGCCGCCTGGTCTAGCCGCAATTTTACCGGCGCCGCCTAATGTTTTCAGTGACTTGCGGCCCCGTTTAGTTCCGCGTCGCAAAATCGCGCTTGACGAGCGAGAAGCCGTTGAAATTACATTAGCAAAGCGTATTAAATTGAACAACGCTTTGGCGACGATATCAGCCGCAACTGCTTTCGCATACCCGAGCAGGCGCGGCGTTCCGCAGCCGTAATAACAAACCCTCCTCGAGAAAATTATTCAGTGCCAACGTCGGCATTCGAACCAACCCGGCGCCCGCACAACCCACACTCGTCATTGCAAGCGGAGGGAAGCAATCGAGGCAGACGTAGCTCTATGGCTACTTGACGTCAGGCCTCGACCTTGTCCTGCTTGTACGACCGCCAGCGTAAGGTCCCGTCGCCGGATTCGGATTCCGCCATCGCCATCGCCGCGATGCGCTCGTGATGGGGCGACTTGTGGCAGGCGGGATCGGTGTTGCGCGCGTCCCCGGTCAGGGCCAGCGCCTGGCAGCGGCATCCGCCCCAATCGATCTCGCGCCGGTCGCACGAACGGCAGGGTTCCGGCATCCAATCCGTGCCGCGGAAGGCTTTGAACGCGGGATTTGAATGCCAGATGTCGCTCAACGAATGATCGCGCACGTTCCAGAATTCGAGACCCGGAATTGATTCGGCGGCATGGCACGGCAGCGCCTTGCCGGTCGGCGACACATTGATCGCGACCCGCCCCCAGCCGCCTGCGCAAGGCTTCGGGTAGCGCGCATAATAATCGGGGACCACCAGGTCGATGACCAGTTCACCCTTAAGGCGCGCGCGGGCGGCCTGCACGATCGCAATCGATTCGTCGACTTGGCTTTTCGAGGGCATCAGCGCGGCGCGATTGGCGAGCGCCCAGCCGTAATATTGCGTATGCGCCACTTCGAGCCGGCGCGCGCCAAGCTCGACCGCAAGATCAATGATCGCGGCGACCTGATGAATGTTCGAGCGATGGATGACTGCGTTGATGGTCAGCGGCACGCCGGCCTTGGTGACGTAGCCGGCGAAGGCGCGCTTGCGCTCCCACGAGCCTTTGTAATGGCCGAGGCGATCGTTGGTCTCCTTGTCGGCGCCCTGGAACGAAAGCTGCGCGTGATCGAGGCCTGCGTCGACCAGTTCGCCGGTCCGTGTCTCGTTCACCCCAATGCCTGAGGTGATGAGGTTGGTGTACAGCCCGCTTTGCGAAGCGTGGCGTGTAAGGTCGACAATGTCGCGGCGCGCCGTCGGCTCGCCGCCGGAAAGATGAACGTGCAGCGCGCCGAGCGCGGCCGCCTCGCTGAACACCTTCTTCCAGGTCTCGCCATCCAGTTCGTTGCCAGGACGCTCGAGCGCCACCGGATTGGAACAATAAAGACAGCCGAGCGGGCAGCGATGGGTAAGCTCGACCAAAAGCCCGATCGGCGGGGCCGGGGGAGCGGGGATGTGAGCGGTCATGTCTCGAGCACTCTCTTGGTTTTGAGGTCGACGAGCATGGCGACAACGTCCTTCTCGATCACCGCCGGAGGCGCGGCGTAGCGCGCCGCCAGTTCGGCGACGATTTTAGCCAGATCGCGCTCGCCGTCGCAAAGCTCGAGTACGGTCGCCGCCGTATCGTCGATCTCAAAAATCCGTTCCGGCGCGAGCAGTGTCCACCGCCCACGCGCTTCATCGCGTTTGAGCCTCACCCCCCGCGGGAGGTGCGGCCGCGACTGAGCGTGAATCTCCTTCGTTGCGTCCATCGCCTTCAATCCGGCCGGAAGGCCCCGGGAGGGATTGCGCCGTCGACATAGGCGTGATGCAGAGCGTCGAGCTGCGCCCACAATACATTGGTCTTGAAGGTCAGGGCGGCAAGGGCGCCCCGCTGCTCTTCAACGGTGCGGGCGTTGCGCTTGACATAATCGAGCGCAAACTGAGCGTCCTTCGGCGCCTGATCGAGCCGGCGGCGGAAATAGGCGACCACCTTCTCGTCAATAAAACTGTAATTGGCCAGCATCCCGGCGATGCGGCGCTTGTGAAGCGAGGGGGCGAAGAGTTCCGTCAGGCTGGAGGCCACCGCTTCAACCAAAGGCCGGTCGCGTACGAAACGCACATAAGCCTCAACCGCGAATTTGGTCGCCGGCAGCGCGCCTTCCTGCGAGATCACGTAATCGCGGTCGAGCCCCAATCCTTCAGTGAGGATCAGCCAACGCTCGATGCCGCCCTGATCGTCACCCGAGCCGTCATGGTCTGTGATCCGGTGCACCCACTCGCGGCGCAATTCACGATCCTCGCAGCGCGCGATCAGCGAAGCGTCCTTGCGAGGGATCGCCGACTGATAGACGAAGCGGTTCAGCGCCCAGGCCTGCACCTGGCCCTTGTTGAGCTTGCCGTCGTGCAAAAGGCCATGAAACGGATGCAGGTCGTGATAGCGAACAGGCCCAATGGCCCGCAGCGCCTCCTCGAGCGCATCGGGAGACATGGGTTCGGTCGGGGCATGGACGTTCATGAGGAAATCTCCATTCCGTCGAACGCGATCTCCCAGCCCGCCGCCTTCACCTTCGCCTCTTCCGGCGACCCCTCGATGAGGATCGGGTTCGAATTGTTGATATGGATGAGGATGCGCCGCACATGCGCGTGGCGCGCAAGCGACTCCAGCGTTCCTCCTGGTCCCGACACGGGCATGTGGCCCATGCGCCTCCCGGTTTTGTCGCCAAGACCATTGGCGATCATTTCATCGTCAGCAAACAAAGTGCCGTCGAAAAACAACACATCCGCATCGGCGATGCGAGCGTCAAGATCCTCCGTAACATGCGCGCAGGCGGGCGCATAGACGAGCCGCTTGCCCGCAGCTTCCACCGCGACGCAAACCGTCCCCTCGCCGAGGTCGTCGGTCGTGACGTGCTCCTCTTCGAGCCACAGCGGAACCTTGCCGGGAATTGCGAAGAGTTCGAGCTTGATGCCCGGCAGCGGCTCGAATTGTTCGCCGAGACGAACGGCGCGGCGAGGCGCCACGGCGCGGTCGACCACGTCGAACATGCGATTGGCGCCGATCGCATCCAGCGTCACCTGCGTGCCAAAGATCGCGACGGGCTGGCGTTCGCGCAACGCCAAAAGGCCAGCCGAGGAATCGACCTCGGCGTTGGTCAAGACGACGGCTCCGATCGGCGAATGGCGCCCACCGCCCTTCGGATGCAGCGCAGGCGTCGCGAGGATTTGCTGGCGCAGATCGATCGATGCGTTGAGCAAGACCCAGTTTACTCCATCGACACTGAGCGCGACGCCCACCTGCGTGCGCGGCTTGACATGGCTGTCGCCGCTCCAGGCGAGGCGGCAGACACGGCAGCCGCAGTTCCATTGCGGCACGCCGCCGCCCGCGCCTGAACCCAGCACCAGCGCTGTCAGTCGTGGGCTAGCGGGGTTCATAGTTGAAGCTCGTCGAGATGTGGGCCGAGCCGCCAGGGGGCGGGGGAAACCGACCTCCCTCCACCAGGGAGCGCGCCGCCGCGTCGAGGTCGTGGTCGCCCGAGGAACGGGTGATCGCAAACGAGCTCACCGCGCCGGATGGGCCGATGGAGAAACTTACACCCACCATGCCCTTCGCGCCGCGGGCGCGCGCGGCGGGCGGATAAAACAGGCGGCTGCGGATGGCGGCGCTCACCTCCCCAATATAGGCCGAAAGCGAGGAAGCGCTCGCCGCCGCGCTCGAGGGCGGGCTTGCCGAGGAAGCGCCGCGCGACGACCGAGCGGGAGCGGTGCGAGATTCCTCTCGGGCGGCTCTAGGCGTGGGGACCTGCCGCGGCGCCGGCCGCGCCTCGGGTCTTGCCGCTTCGACACGCGGAGGCTTGGGCCTCGCGACCTCGACTGGCTTCGAAGGAGGCGGCGGAGGCGGTGCAAGCTCAACTGGCGCCGGCGGGGGCGGAGGCGTCTCTGGCCGAGGCGGCGGAAGTGGTTCCTCCACGGGCGCAGGAGGCTGCTCGGCGACCGGAGGCGGTGACAGCTCCGGCGCGGGCAGCGGGGGCTGCTCGAGGGGCGGAGGCGGCAGCGGCTCGACGACCGGCGGCGGCGTTTCGGGCGTGGGCAGCGGAGGTTGCGCCTCCACGGGCGGCGGTGGAGGCTGCTCCGCGACTGGCGGAGTAACGGGAGTTGGAGGCGGCGGCTCGGTCGGAGCCGGGGCGGCGTCCTGAGCTGGCGGAGGCGCGGGCTGATCGGGCGGCTTCGCCTGTTCGGCCGGGGGCGCGGGTGTTTCCGCGGGCGGAGCCTCAGGCTGGATGTCGACGACCACCACGCTCGGCAGTTCGACCTTCCGCGGCTCGAGATAGACAAGCGAAAGCGCGGCGGCGTGAAGCGCGATCACGATTGCGATGACGAGAGGACGGAGCCAGGGCGGCCGGAGCGGCGGGCGCTCGAAGACCCGTCCGTCCAGCGTCGCGAGGGTCACGGCGCCTGCGCGTTCGGCGCGGCCGGGACAGGCGCGCCTGGCGCAGCCGGAGTCGGGGCGCTTGGAGCGGCCGAACTCGGCGGCGCAATGCGAGCGGGCCCGGAAACGATGGCGATGCGCGTCACGCCGCTCGCAGCAAGTTCGTCCATCACCGACACGACGTCGCCGTAAGACGCGTCGCGATCGCCACGAAGCTGAACGACGCCATTGGAGTCGCCAAGCTTAGCCATGACCCTCGCCGCCAGTTCACCCCGTGGCACTGGATCTCTTCCCACCGATAGCGAACCATCCTTGGCGACTGCGACGATGACCGGCTCCTTGTTTTCGAGCGGTTGGGCGGTCTTGGCGCTCGGCAGATTCACTTTGATGCCGGTCGCCAGCATCGGCGCGGTCACCATGAAGATGATGAGCAGAACCAGCATCACGTCGACGAGCGGCGTGACGTTGATGTCGGCCAGCGGCTGATAGAGGCCTTCGCCGATCTTGCGTGGACTGAGCGCCATCAGGGTGTCTCGGCGCGGCGGCGTGGCGCGTCTTCGCGCACGACTTCGGCTGGACGGGCCATCAGCGCCAGCGCGCGTTCTTCAACGAACGAGGCCATATCCTGTCCGAGCCGGCCAAAGGCCGCGCCAATGCGATTATAACCGATCGACGCCGGAATTGCCGCCGCGAGGCCGTAAGCGGTCGCTGCGAGTGCTTCGGCGATGCCGGGCGCAACCGTCGCCAGCGACGTGTCCTGCGCCTGGCCGATGGCCGCGAAGCTCGACATGATGCCCCACACCGTGCCGAACAGGCCGACGAACGGCGCAACCGAAGAAACCATGGCCAGATTGGGCAGCCCGCCCTCGGAGCGGGTCAGGAGGTCACGCGCGGCGCGCGCCATTGCGTCCGAAATACGCGATCGCACTTCGCCGACCGTCTCGCCCGGAATGCGGCGTCGCGTTTCCTCATCGCCGGCGATCACGACGCCTATGAGCGACTTGGAAATTTCTCCGCCGGCCCGTGCCTTTCGGACCGCGCTGCGCAGGCGCATGACGGAAATCCTGCCTTCGATGATGAGCACCCAGCTCCAGAGCGAAGCCAGGAACAGGACGGCCATGACGGCCTTGCCCACGAGGCTCGCGTTCAGAAAAAGCCCAAGCGGGGAGAGATCCAGAGTTTGCTGCATATCAACGCCTCGTATCGCCGCCCGCGCGGCCTATGCGCGCGCAGGCCACGCGTTTCAACCCCACCTCGGTGCGCGGGAGCGGGCAGCGGAGCCTGACGCTACTCGGAACAGCCGCGGAGGGCCGCCGCCTCCGCTCACTTCATCAAGAGGCGCAGCAGCGCGTGGCCGGCCGGCGTCTTCAACTCCTTGGCGTCAAGCGTTCCGTCGTTGTCCGTGTCGGCTTTTTTGAAGACGGCTTCAACGTAGGCGAGATACTCGTCCTTGCTTATGGTCTTGTCGTTATCGGGGTCGGCCACCGCCCATTCGGCCTCGGGAATCCGGCCGTGTAGCTCCTTGCGGTCGAGGGTGCCGTCCTTGTCCTTTTCGAGCTTGTCGAACATGGCGCTGGCCGCCGTCTTCGCCTCGTTGAGATCGACCGTCCCATCCTTGTCGGGATCGAGGGTTTGGAGCGCCGACGCCGCGAACGCGGGCGAAGCGCTTGTTACGATCATCGCCAGCGGAAGGGAGATCGCCAACAGGGACGCAAGCGCCAATGTCTTTACGGTTGTGAGCTTCATCTGATGCTCCTGTAGATGATCACCGGACGCGAAAAAACGTTCAGACGCTTCGCTTGTTGCACCGCGGCCAGACGTGATCTGGAGCCTCCCCTACTCAGGCGAGATATAAAATGCAAACGACCAGCGCTTTAATCCCTTCTGAGCGGGAGCGACTCGAGCGGAAATCCGCACGATGTTCTGCGGCTGGACCTCCGTGGGACCTCGCGAGAGGCGGGGCCAGCCGCCTCCGGCTGGCATGACTTCAATGCTACAATGTAATCCGCATCCCTCCATAGATGGCGACGGGCTTCCCTGGCCCAAGGCTTGTTGGATTGGTCAGGAACGGCGCCGCGTTGGGGAATGAAGTGATGTCGAACAATGCGCCAGACGTGTAATAGCGCTGATCGAAGATGTTCTGGGCAAAGCCATAGATCTGGAAATTCTTGCCCACCTGGTAGGACGTGTGCAGACCAAAGACCGCGTAGCCTGGGACTTGCGGAACGGCGTTATTCTCGTTGCCAAAAATGACCTGTCCTGACGCCGCGACCATATCCGCGCCAACGTGCCACTTGTCAGTGACCGCATAGTCAACCCCGAGTTTCACGGTGTTCTTAGGGATGCCTGCGATTTGCGTCCCGTTCGTGATCGGGATGTTCCCGTTGGCGTCCGCCAGCGGATTGAACGGCGACGGCTCATCGAAAGTCGAAAGATAGACTGCGTCAAGATAAGTGTAATTGGCATAGGCCGTCCAACGATCGTTGGTCCAGTTTGCGCTGATCTCCGCGCCCTGACGCAGCGTCGTTCCAACATTCGCGAAAAAGCCGAAGCCATTGTCTGGGCTCTGCAACGGCAGGATGTCGTTGTTGAGTGTCGTACGGAAAAGCCCTGCTGACCACTGCAGCTTGCCCCATTGGGGACCCAGACCGAATTGGCTGAAGGCGTTCGTCCCGCGGAAGCCCACCTCGAAAGTCTGGCCGACAACCTGCTTCAGTTTCGGATCCGAACTCAAGAAACTGTCGATGATGCAGGGGTTGTTGGGGTCCGCGCAGCCGAGCTCGAGCGGCGTCGGCGCGCGGTTGGTCATCGCATATCCCGCGTAAAGATTGATGTCGGGTGTGATCTTGTAAGTGAAGCCCACGGTTGGATTGACGTGAAAGAAGTTTGAAAAGCCGTTGAGAAGAGCGTTGTTCTGGCCGTCGATGCTGATGCCGGCGTAGTTGAAGCGCCCGCCGGCGGTGACCGTCAGGCGGTCGGTCACGCTGTAAGTGTCGAGCGCGTAAATGCCGGTATAAGTGTTGTTCGTGTGCGCCAAGATCGGGTTCAGGAAGCTGTCGGGTTCGTCAATAATGAACGGAAGGCCGATCACCGGAAGGGAGTTGTTGACGAGCGCGGGAACAACGCCAAGCTGGCTGTTGCCCGTGAATCGCGTCCACCCGTAGTCAAGCGACGCGCCGACGGTCAGAGTATTGTCGTGGCCCCAAAGTTGTGCGGTCTCGACCGCCTGTCCAGTGAATCCGAGCGAACGCGATTGAGTCCAGTTTCGATCGATTTCGCCCAGGTCCGTCGTTCCGCCATTTGATAGATCGGGAATGACATTGCCGAATGTGTCATGCACGGGCGTCGGATTGTCGTCGTCGCCAAGGCACGACGACGGCGGACAAGGAAATACGTCGGTCGAGTTGCCATCGACATGGGCCTGATTGAAGGCGCGGAAATACGCGTTGCCCTGGAAGCTCAGGGTGGACGAATAATTGTAGCTGGCGGTCCAGTTCACCATCGCCAGCTTGTTTTCAGTCGACTGCGGAACGGTATAGACGCTGTTCCAGCTGTTCTGCAGTTGCTGGATAGGGGTGTAGGCCCCCGCGCCGAGCTGGCTGTCGCCCGCAGTGACCTGCAGGTGCGACTCAAACCCGTTCGCCTTGTAGCCAACATCGCCGTAGAAATTGGTAATCTGGCTATTTCCGTCGACGCGCCACCCACCATCGTTGATCTGTGTCGCCGCAACATAGACCGAGTAATTGCCAATCTGCTTTCCGTACTGAACTTCCTCTTGAGCGCGATTGAACGAGCCGGCGCGCATATCCGCCTCGAAGCCATCCCAGGTGAAGCCGTTCTTCATGGTTACGGTCACCGCGCCGCCAAGCGCGTTGAGTCCGAAGATCGGGTTTCCGGCTATGATCGCGGTCCTGTCGATCGCATTCTCTGGAATGAGCTCCCAGTTGACCGTGTCGCCGAACGCCTCGTTGATACGGACACCGTTTTGATAGACGGCGAGGCCGATCGGCGTCCCGCTGACAGCCGTCGCGTCAAATCCGCGATACATGAGGTCTGGCTGGAAGTCGTTGCCTGAGACGTTGCCGACGGTCACGCCCGGCGCCTGACGCGCCAGGGTGTCAGGCAGCGTCGAGTTGTTAAAGGTTTGGATGTCCTGCGAATTCGTCTGCCAAACGGCGAAGGGCGACTTGGCGACATCGATATCGCCGCCGCCGAGCGGGGTGGTCGCGACCACGTCGAAAGTGGGAAGTTGGATCTCCTCAGCCCGAGAGCCGGCTGTCGCAAGGGCGAGAGCGACACCGGCCGTCGCAATACGTCCGGCAACTTTGATCGTCATTCTTTCGACCCTTTTTTGACTCTATTCCCCTGGCAATCAAGGAATCGCGAGCGCTCCCCGGGAGAGTATGAGATGCGAAGCATCACCTGAGCCCGCCCGCGAATGGGCTATGATAACCACGCGGACCGCCGCGGGTAATTTCAATGATTAGAGATTTTCCAGGGCTTAATTCCTGACAATATCGGGAAGCGTTCCCGAATCATGAGTGGGTCAGCGTTCAGTAAAACACGCTTCGACCACAACTCCGCCGCCTTGTGACGACTCAATCCTGACCGATCCGCCCATGAGCCGGACTCGGTCACGCATGCCGGCGAGGCCCATTCCCGCTTCCGCCTCGCCGTTCAGCCCACGGCCATCGTCGGCCACGCGCATGACGAGCCCGGCAAGCGCCGGATCGCGCAGGCTTGGCGCCTCACTCCGGGGTTCGAACTTCAGCGACGCCTCGATCCGCGTCGCTCCCGCATGGCGAAACGCGTTGGTCATCGCCTCCTGCACGAAGCGATACGCCATCAGACTCGCTCGATCGCCCAGGGCTTCGACGCCGGGGTCCACCTCGAGCGTGACCGCCATTTTAGGATCGGCGCGGCGCCAATGCGCGACCAGCGCCTCAAGCGCCTCGACGAGACCGAGTTCCTCGAGCGCGGCCGGGCGAAGATCGGCCAGGATCCGTCGGTTCTGGCCTTGCAGTTCTCCAACCTGAGCTTCGATCGCGCTCGCGGCCGCACGGGCTGCGGGCTGGTCGCCGATGGTCTTCGCCAGCACGGCGGCGCTTGCGCGCAAAGCAAACAGATGAGGTCCGAACTCGTCATGCAACTCGTGCGCTATGAGTTGACGCTCCTCGTCGTGGGCGTCAAAGACGCGCTCCATCAATTCGTCGTTGGCGCGATTCAATCCGTCGAGAGTCTTGGCGAGGCTGTTGATCTTGGCGTTGAGGTTGCGGATCTCAGGGGGTCCGTCGCCTTCGGCGCGCGCGGAATAGTCGCCGGATTCAAGCTTCGAGAGCGTCACTCCGGCGACCCCGAGCGGCCTGACCGCGCGCCCGACCAGAAGGCTGGTCACGCCGATCGCGGCGAGCGCCAGCAATCCGCCCTCGAGCGCGTTCTCCCGCGCTTCGTCCCAGACCTCGTCGATCTCGTCGGCCGGATCTGCGACAAGAACGATCGACGCCGTCCCGCCGTTCTTCAGCGCAACAGGAATGACGGCCGTTTCGGCCGGCGCGCCTGCAAGGGCGCGAAACCAGCGCGGCGCCTCGGACTCCGTGTTCGCCTCGCGGAGAATTGCGGAAGCAAGCGACGCATCGCCAATACCCGCGCGCACGTGCCGCAAATGCTGCAGACTGGCGACGAGGTTCTTGACCACTTCCGGCTCCGGCGCCTCAGGCGAAAGCGCAAGGGTGGTTGCCACGAAATCCTTCGTCAGCCGCATCGCGCTTTGTGTTTCGACGCGAGATCTCCCGCTTGCCTGCCAGACGTCATGGATCGCATCGGCCACGAGCCAGAACGCGAAAAGCGAGGCAAAGATGAGATTGAGCCGATTACTCAGGGAGATTGAACGCCACATCCGTCTGACGCCTTTTTTTGTTCTTCACCGTTGATTTTGCGCCGGCCGCTGTCAATGCTGGCGAGGGACGGCGCTTCCGGCCCGGTTCCCTTTGCGCCCTTTGCGGCGTGGGACGGTCGACATCGCCGAGGAGAGTTAAGTCCGTGCGGGTTCTTATCGTCGACGACCATCCGATCATTGTCTCGGGGTGCCGGGCGCTCCTCGAGGGGGAGCCGGAAGTCGAGGTCATCGAGGCGCAGGATGGCGCCGGCGGTTTCGCCGCCTATTTCGATCACAAACCGGACGTCGGGGTCATTGATATCAATCTGCCGGGGTACTCGGGGCTCGAGCTTCTGCGCCGGATCCTCGAGCGTGAGCCGGAGGCGCGGCTCGTCATCTTCAGCATGAACGACGATCCAACCGTCGCCGCGCGCGCGATTGAGGCCGGCGCCAAAGGTTATATTGCGAAGAATGACGATCCGACGCTGTTTGCCGGCGCGGTCAAGACGGTGGCGAACGGCGGCCGCTATCTACACCCTGAAATGGCGCGGCGAATTGCTTTTCTGCGCGCTGATCCGAGCCCGGACGCATTATCGAATTTGAGCGCCCGCGAACTCGAAATTCTTCGCCTTCTGGCCGCCGGACGCACGATGGCGCAGATCGCCGATCTTCTTAGCGTCTCCTACAAGACGATTGCCAACAATTGCACCCAGCTCAAGCAGAAGCTGGGCGCACGCTCGGCCATGGACCTGATGCGCATCGCCATAGACGCGCGAAGCTGAGCCTCGGGAGAAACTGACGCACGCAGGAGAGCTGCTCTCCTGCGTGCGGATCAATTCAACGCGATCGCCGCCGACCGCTCAGCTTGGGCTGAATGGGTGCTTGGCGGAGTTGCGCTGGCTGACGACCTCTGCGGGCGTCGGCTTGCCGTTAACCGCCCGCTCGATCGATTCCTTGACGGCCTGATAGTTGTAGTCGTGGATCTTCTTGTCGTCCGCGGCGTCCCAATGGATAAAGACGCCGACGCAGATGAAAACGTCGTCCGCTTCCGCGGCGGGAATTGTTCCGTCGGCGACACTGTCCGCGACCGCCTTGGCGACTGCGTGCTGCGCGGGGCCGAACATCTGCACCGCCTGCTTCGCGCCCTTGATCGTCACCTTGTTGAACAAGACCGTGTGGGGCTTAACCGCCAAATTGGGCGCCAGAACCGCGAGAAGGGATGTGAAGCCGTCTTTGTTGTTGACCAGCGCGTTGGCGAACGCGCTTTCCGCAGCGCTGCCCCGCGGTCCAATGATCAGATCAATGTGCGCGACTTCATTGCCGTCGCCGACCAGCGACTCGCCAACCATTAGCTTGTGTATCTTCGCCATGCCAATTCCTCCCTGAGATCAAGCCAAACCACAATTGCCTCCGGTCGTTTTAAGGCCCGGCGGACTGGCTATCCTTGTTATCAGCATCCCGCGGCAAGCGGGATCGGTTGGCCGGATAGTCACGGGGGGCGCGCCCCCCGTAACCCAACTCAATCATCGTTAGCGCGCAAGGGCAAGATGGCGGGCGCGCATTTGTCGTCGCGAATGGCGGCAAGACTGAACGCAAACAACGTCGCCACGGTGAGATCCGCGCTCGTTCCGGGGTTGATCCCGCGCGATTTGAGCGCCGCGTCCCAGCCCAATAAGCTGTCTGCGATCCCCTCCGGATCGCGTGCGGAAGCCAAGGCATCGCGCCAGCCCACCGCCTCGCGACGAACCGACTCGGCGGTCGCAGCGTCAAATTTTCGTGCGATGTGCGTGTCCGGCGCTGCGGCGAGAAAAGCCAAGTAGACGGCGAGCGTCGACCAGCGCGCTTCGCTATGCCGCTGGCGGCCGGTCGCCAGCGCCGGCAAGCCGAGCGAGAAAATATCCTCGTAACCGGTGACGTACTGTCGCGCGATGCGATCCCGATCCGCTGCCTCCGCCATGGCCTCGCGCAGCGAAACCGTGGCAGGGGCGTTCACGTCGTGACGAGGCGCGCGGCCGAGGCCGCCCGGATTAGCGGCGGCGATGGCGGCGAAGACGTCTTGAGCGTCCGCCCGATCAAAACGATCGAGCACCCGCGCCAGCGCGGAGCGCAATGGCGTATCCTCGGCCTCGGCGGCGGCCGCAAGCGGCGCGCACAGGAGGATGATGCCGAGATTGGTGTTTTGTCGAACCGCCGAGAGGGTCGCATCGACGGCAGCCAGGACGCGGGGCCCCACTCGCGCCCCTCGTGATGCAATCGCAACCGCGCTCGCCTCGGCGCTGCGAACGAAGTCCGCGACTTCCATCCGGTGGCCTGGCGCGAAACGATGCACGTTGCCTGGTTTTGGCGAGTCGAGCTCCGCGAGGCACGCCTCGATATAGGCCGCCGCAACTCGATCTTCGAGGCTCTTCATGGCGCGGGCATTTGCGCGGGGCGGCGCTCGAGCGTCTCCATCAGCGCCAGTGCGATCGCCTCTGCGATGTTGCGCTTGGCGACCTTTTGCACGCCGCTCCAAGCAGGCATGCTGTTGACCTCGAGTACGGTCGGACCGCCGTCGGCGGTAACGAGGATGTCGACGCCGGCGATTGCGGCCCCGACCGCTTCCGCCGCGGCAATCGCAAGACGCTCCATCTTCGGGTCAGGCGTGATGGCCGAGGGTTGGCCGCCTTGCTTGACGTTGGTGATCCATGTCGAAGCGCGTCGCATCATCGCAGCGATCACCCGACCGCGCAGGACGAACAGCCGATAATCCGTGAAGTCCTGAGCTCCGTTCGATTGAAACCGCTGCAGATAATAGACCCCTGCGATCTCTTCCGGCGCGGGCAAGTCCTCCGGCCGTCGTATCAAGCGCAGGCCTTTCCCCTGCGCGCCAAACAGGGGCTTGAGCACGAGCGGGCCGCTTGACATTTCACATTTGACAAGGGCGCGCGCGGCTTCTGCCGATTCCATCGTCCAGGTCGGGGGCGTCGGCACGCCGGCGCGCGCGAGCAGAAAGCTCGTCATCGACTTGTCGACGCAGCGTTCGATAGCAGGGGCGTCGTTCCAGACGACGATTCCAAGCTTCGCCAACGCGTGCAGCACGCCCAGGCGTTTGGTGACTGCCTCGAACGAACCGGCCGATAGCGTGCGCACATGGACCGCATCGGGCAGCCGCGATCCCAGAACAGGTAACGACAACCCGCTTGAGCTACCCGTATCGAACCCACAATCGGCAAGATCGATGCGCGCGACGCGCGCGCCGGCCACCGTGAATGCCGCTTCCATTTGGCGCACGTGCCAATCGCGCTGATCGCTGACGAGAAGAATGGTGGGGCCGTCGGCGCTGCTCGCCCCCCTGTCAGGCGAACGAGGCATCGAGCAATTTGTGATGCACTTCGCCTGCGTGAAAACTTTCTCCGCTTTCGATCGCGGTGACGATCACTTCGGCCGGGCTGAACAGCATCGGATCGATGGCGTAGAAGTCGCTCTTGAAGCGCTTGAAAATCTCGGCAAACGGAGCGCCGAAATCGCGCGATGCCCGACTGGGAAGCGCCTCAGCAAGACCCTTCGCCTCCGCGGCCGGCCCTGTGACATAGAGCTGCGCGCGTCCGCCGTAGATGATCGCGTCGTTGGTGCGGCCCATCGCAATGACAAAATCGGGATGCGGGGGGCTGAGCGGCGCGGCGCCCATGCCATCGACGATACGGTCGAGCGGAAACTTCAGCTCATGCGCCTTATGCAACGCCACTTCGAGCACCCGCGCGACCACCTGCGTCGCTCCAGCCAAGCTTTGCGTCGGGGCGTAAATCACGGTCAGAGCCGAAGGCTTAACCCCGCAATCGCTCGCCACCTTGTCCAGAATTTCCGGCGGCGGTGGACGGCCGCTTTCGATAACAACAGTGGCGACATCGGCTTCATCCCGATAGCCGATGTCCTTCAAAACCGTCTCCTTTTGCGCCAGCGCCCGAGCCGGGCCGGAGCCGAGAGCGAAGAATGCGTCCTTGCCGGTCCCGTGCGCCAGGCTCCACCCCGCGTACTGGCTCCCGAGGCACGCAATCACCGGCTGCGGCGAACGAACCGCAATCGTCCACGGCCAACGTGGCGTGGCGCTGCCCGGGGTAAGCCGCACCTCGCCGAGACCGCCCATGCAGATTTCCGCGATGCGCAGCCCGGCATCGACGCCGCCACGATGCTTCGCGCCCGCGTCAATCAGGGTTTCGCCGCGCAGCCCATGGGTAACGCCGAGATTCAACATTGCGGCGTCTCGTCGTAGCGCAGCCGTCAGTTCGGCCCCGCGTCGATTGACGCTTATGGTCTCGACATCGCTCAATGGTCTGCCTCCTGAACGAGAGCGATGATGTTCCGCGCCCGCTCGCTGGCGCAGGCGCGCGCCGAATCCACGGTCGCGCCAGAACCAAGCGCCGTGCACACGGGATCACCGGCTGTGATCTGTGTCCCCGCTGGCGACCGATCAGCCGCCCAATCCGGCCAATCCCCTCGCCCGCGAATGACAACATCGTGCGAGGCGTAGACGATCTCAGCCGCCTTGAATCCGAGACTCGAAGAAGCTGGCGCCAGACGTCCTTCGCACGCGGCGATGTGGCGCGCAAACAATGGGACCTCATTCGATTCGAACACATCCAGCGTCGCTCCTGGGCGCGGATTGATCTCTATGAGCCAGACGGCGTCCGTTGAAATCAGAAAATCGGCGCTGTTGAGACCGACGAGCTCCAGATCAGAAGCAATCGCCGCCACGGCGCGGGCAATCTCTTCTGCTTGCGCTCGGTCAACGTCGACGGGTCCGGCGGCGCCGCCATATCGAAACGGCGACGCTGGCGCTGGCGCGGTCCACTGCATGCTGAGGCCAATAATCTTTGCCTTTTTTTCGCTCGCGAGGAACAAAGCCGAGATGCTCTTTCCGCCAACGCGACGTTGGAAATAAGAATCGGGCCGAACGCAGCTAGCGCCTTCCGCGATCGTAATATGTGCGCCTCCGGCGGCGCCTCGCCTCTTCATGAGCCAGAGCTCGCGTTCGTCCGGCGGCGCAAGGGCAATCTCGGGATGCCGAACGCCATTCGCCTCGCACAGCTGCGCAAGCACAAGCGGGTCCTTGGCCCGCTTCAGGATAGTTGCATGATTGCCAAACACCCGTGTTGTCTCGGCTATTGCCGCGATCGTTTCCGGCTGATGCTCGAAGCCGGCGCCATAGACCAGACCGATTGGATTATAGGCCTTGATCAGCGCTTCGACGGCCCCGCAACCCTTGTCGAACGCGAGCCCCTCGGACAACCCGCCTTCGAGCTTCACGGAGGCGAGGCTCGTTTCGCGCGTGTCGTCGTCGCCGAAGACATCAATTGAGAGCGGGGCAAATCCCGCATGGTTCGCGGAGGAAGCCAGCGCACGCGCTGAATAGCCCATAACGATGATCGCCCGACGATCAGTCATTGGACGCCCAGTTCGACACATTCGTGAACCTGGCGGTAAGGGCTAGGCATTTCGTCGGCGTGCGCTATTGTTTGTGCTGAGCTGCGATCAATCGCAAAGTGATTGAACTTGCCGGCGTGAGATTTGTTTAGTCAAGTCTCGATTTTCCGAGGTTGCCTGCAATCGCTGGCGTCGATCCTCGGTGGACATGAGACCAATCGGCGGAGCGTATGTCGCTGAAAGATCCAATCGGCGCCGAGGCCGCAGCATCGATCGACGGCGCACCGGTTTCGCTGGACGCTGCGGCTACCGCCGCGGCTGGGCTTTTGGCGCGAAGCCGTCAGCCGCTGATTGCCGGGCTGGGCGCGGATATCGACGGGGCGAGGGCGGCCATTGCGCTCGCCGAACGGGTCGGCGGCGTCATCGAGCATATGCATTCGGCGGCAGTGTTGCGGGATCTCGACTCAATGCGCGAAACCGGAATCATGCTCACGACGCCGGGCGAAGCGCGCGTGCGCGCCGACGTCGTGCTGCTGGTGGGCGACGGTTTGACGGAAGCCTGGCCGCATTTGAACGAGCGGCTGTTGACGCCGCCGGCCAGGCCGGAAGGCGTGGACGTCAATCGGCGGGTCGTCTGGCTGGCGCCAGCCATAGGCGCAAGAATCCGCGGGTTCGAGGGCGACATCGAGATCTGGGGAGCGGGGCGCGGCGCAGCGCTCGCAGTCAATCTTGCGGCGCTGCGCACGCATGTCAAAAACCCTCGCCTCGCGAACCGTCGAATCGCACGATCCGGGTTGCCTTTGTCCACGCTCGACGCGATCGCGACGACCATCAAGGGCGCGCGTTTCGGCGTGGCGGTTTGGACGGCGGGGAGTCTCGACGCGCTCGAAATCGAGATGCTGCATGGGCTTGTGCGCGATTTGAACGACACCACGCGTTTTTCGACATTGCCGCTCCCTGCCCCAGACAATGGCGCAGGCGTTCTGGCGGCTTGCGGATGGACAACCGGCTTTCCGATGCGAACCGGATTCGGCGCCGGCGTGCCCGTCCATGACCCGTGGCGGTTCGACGCTGAGCAACTCGTCGCGTCAGGGGAGACCGATTGCGTGGTGTGGATCTCTGCTTTCGGAGCGGCCCCGCCGGCATGGCGGAGCGCGGTGAACGTTATCGCGTTATGCGAGCGAACGGCCCAATTCGCCGATGAGCCGAACGTCCGCATCACGGTTGGGCGCCCCGGTGTCGATCATGATGCGGTTATGCATTCATCCGACATGGGGACCCTGGTCGCGGCGATCGCCTCCGCGCGCAGTGGCGCCCCCAGCGTCGCTGAGGCTCTCGAACGCATCGGCGCGCGCCTCGGAGAAGCGGACGCTTCGTCATGCTGACCCTCATCAAGGGCGCGCGTATCGTCGATCCCGCCAACGGCCATGACGAAATCGGCGATCTTTGGATCCGCAACGAAGAGATCGTCGCGCCCCCGCAAGACGGCGCCCAAGCGGACGAAACCGTGGATGCGAGCGGGCTTATCGCGATGGCCGGCGGCATCGACATCCATTCGCATATTGCGGGCGCGAACGTGAACACCGCCCGCCTCATGCTGCCCGAATATCATCGCGCCCATACGCGCCGCCCCGCCGAGACGCCGCTCTCCAAAGTCGGTTGGACGACCTTCGAGACTGGGCGGCTCTATGCGGAGATGGGTTTCACGACCGTGGTCGAACCGGCTATCTCGCCCCATCACGCCCTGCACGCGCATCTCGAACTTGCCGATACCCCGATCATCGACAAGGCGATTCTGGCGATCCTCGGCAATGACGATTTCGTGCTGAACCTCCTGCGTTCGGGCGAAGGCGCAAGCGCGCTTCGCGATCATATCGCCTGGACAATGCAAACGACGCGGGCGCTTGGGATCAAAGTCATCAACGCCGGTGGGGTCGCGGCGTTCAAGGACAACATCCGCAGCTTTTCGTTTGACGATGTGGTTCCTTATTACGGTGTGACGAGTCGCGCGATCGTCAAGGCGCTGCAGAAGGCCGTGCACGAAGCCGGCGTGCCTCATCCTCTCCATGTTCACTGCAACAATCTTGGGCTGCCTGGAAGTTTTGAAACCGCGCTGACGACGATCGCCGCGGCCGAGGACCTGCCGCTGCATTTGGCGCATCTCCAATTCTATGGCTACGGCAAGGAAGGTCCACAGGGCTTTTCCTCCGCCGCGCCTCAGCTCGCTGAAGCGGTCAACGCAGCGAAGAACGTGACCATCGACGTCGGGCAGGTGATGTTCGGCCAGACGGTGACGATCTCGTCCGACGTGCTGCGCCAATTCTCCGCGCGCGGTCAGGCGCGCCCGAAGAAATACGCCATCATCGATGGCGATTCGAATGGCGGAGGTATCGTGCCATACGAATATCGCGCAGGCGGTTTCCACAATGCGGTGCAATTCGCCGCCGGCCTGGAGCTGTTCCTCCTCATCGACGACCCGTGGCGCGTCTTCTTCACCACCGATCACCCGAACGGCGCGCCATTCACGACCTATCCTGAGATCTTCGCTCTGCTGATGGACAAGAACGTGCGCGCCGAATGGGCGTCCCGTCTGCCAGCGGAGGCGCTGGCGGTGACGATTCTGCCGTCTCTGACCCGCGAATACACTTTAAGCGAAATCGCGACGATGACGCGAGCCGCCCCCGCCAAACTGCTGGGCCTGCCCGATCGCGGACATCTTGGCGTAGGCGGACGCGCCGATATCGCGCTCTATCGTCCGACCAAGGATATCGCTCAGATGTTTCGCGCGGCGGCGCGCGTCTACAAGGATGGCGAACTCGTAGTGCGCGACGGCGAAGTGACGCGCACCCGCTATGGCCGCGCGTTGCATGTGGCGCCCGCGACCGAAGCCTCAATGGCGCGACGAATGTCGCAATATTACGACGAACGTTACGGACTGCCGTCTGACTTCATGCGTGTGCCCGAAGGCGCGATCCCGCGGCCGCAACCTTTTGAGGCGGTCGCATGCCGGAGCTGATGGTCAACGGTATCGCCATCGACGACACGTTCGCGGAAGCTTTCGACATGCGTGCGACCGCAGTGGTGATCACGGCGCCAACCGAGCGCTGGGCGGCGCAGGCAGCCACGACAATGACGGGTTTCGCCACCTCGGTGATCGCGTGCGGCTGCGAGGCAAGCGTCGAGAGCGTTCTGTCGCCTCAACAAACGCCGGATGGCCGGCCCGGCGTGCGCGTGCTTATGTTTGCGGTCTCGACTGCGGAGCTCCAGAGACAATTGCAAAACCGCGTGGGGCAGTGCGTGCTCACGAGCCCCGGTTCGGCCTGCTACGCGGGATTGGACTCAGGCGAGGACAAGCTCAAGCTCGGCGATGCCATTCGTTTTTTCGGCGACGGCTGGCAGATCGCCAAGCGGCTCGGCGCCCGCCGGTACTGGCGTGTGCCGGTGATGGACGGCGAGTTCGTCTGCGAATTGATCACCTATCTCACCAAGAAAGCGGTCGGCGGCGGCAATCTCATTCTCATGGGCGAGACCACGGAAAAGACCCTCGCGGCGACCGAGGCGGCGGTGGAAGCGATGCGCAATGTCGCCGACGTCATCATGCCATTTCCAGGCGGCATAGCGCGCTCTGGGTCGAAGGTCGGCTCGAAATACAAGGGCGCCAGCGCCTCGACCAACGACCTTTATTGCCCGACCTTGAAGGGCGCGGTCGACAGCGCTCTCTCTGCAGAGATCGCCTCGGTGCTCGAGATCGTGATCGACGGCCTCACCAGCGAGGCTGTCGCTCAGGCGATGCGAGCGGGGCTCGCCGCAATTGTCCGAACTCGGCCCCGAGAAGGGCGCGCTGCGCGTCGGCGCCGGCAATTACGGCGGCAAACTCGGCCGCCACCACTATCATCTCAAGGACCTCCTCCCGTGAGTTCTTTGACCTTCTCGCTGCGCGCAGCGCCGGACCAGCGTCTCGATCTGTCGCCATTGATCGCACAAAATCTAACCGGCAAGACGGTCGCGGAAATCGAGCGTATCGAGGTGGGAACGACGCGCATGCGCGTCACGGTAGGAGACATTTTCCGCGTCCGCGAAGGCGATCCCGAAACGATTCTCATCGAAGGCGGCGCCGAGCGTTTCGATCGCGTCGGCATGGGCATGAGCTCAGGCGCCATTCGCGTCGAAGGGGAAGTCGGCGTCGAAGCCGGGCGCTTGATGTCAGGCGGACAATTGACCGTTCGCGGCGACGCGGGCCCGTTCGCCGGCTCTGGAATGAAGGGTGGGACGCTGGACATCGAAGGCGACGCGGGCGAGCGTCTCGGAGGCCCGTTGAGCGGCGAGACGGTCGGCATGAGCGGCGGCGTCCTGCATGTGCGCGGCGACGTCGGCGCACGCGCCGGCGACCGGCTGAGGCGCGGCTTCATTCTGATCGAAGGCCGTGCAGGCGCCTACGCCGGCAGCCGTATGATTGCCGGCACCTTGGCGATCGGGGGCGAAGCCGGCGATCTGCCCGGCTATCTGATGGGTCGCGGCACCATCCTTCTTGGGCAGGGCGCTTCGCTTTTTTCGCCCACCTTCGGCGATTGCGGCGAACACGACCTGGTCGCGGCGCGGCTTCTCTCCAATTACATCGCCCAAAGCAGCGCGAAGCTGGCGAGCCAATTCCGCCAGCCGCTGCGGCGCCTGGCGGGCGATCTGGCCGCGCTCGGCAAGGGGGAGATTTTGCTTCCGCGGCCTTAGGTCCGCCGCCGGTTAGCGAGGGCAGCGATGATCGCTCGGAGGCGTTCATTGTCGCGGAATTGAAGGCTCAATTTCGCTCAATAGGGCGACAAGGCGATGCGAGCCTAGTCTAAAGCGCGGCTCGCGAAGAAGCGGACGAAATCAACAGAAGGAGACCTTCAGCGCGGCCGATCGCTGCTGCCTTCGATCAGACCGGCGCCCACGGCCAACCAGACCAAATGCGCGTCTGAGCGCGCACCGATTTTGTCCTTGATGCGGTAATGATGATTCTGGACGGTCTTGATGCTGACGTTGAGGGTCGCTGCGATCTCTTGGTTCGTCGATCCGAGAGCGATCTGCAGCAAGATTTCCGCTTCTCTCGGAGACAAGCGTTCGAGGATCGACCGATTGCCGGCGATTGCTTCCTCGGCGATCGCGCGAGAGATCTCAGCGCTCAGCGCGCGTCCACCGCGCGCGACGACGCGGATCGCCTCCGCGAACTCGCCGGGGTCGGCGCTCTTGGCTACATAGCCGCTGGCGCCCGCTTCGAAGGCCTTGAGGGCCAAGGCAGCCGTGCAATGCATCGAGGAGACGAGGATCCGCGCGCGCGGATCCCATTGAAGGATGTGTCGCATGGCTTCGAGTCCACTGGCTCCGGGCATGGAGATGTCCATGACCACCACATCGGGCTCCGTCCGTCGAAAGACGTCGTAAGCCGCCGCCGCTTCGCCTGCCTCGCTAACGATGCGAAACCCACCCAGACGCTCCAGCAAGCGTCGATATCCCTCGCGCACGATCGGGTGGTCGTCGACGAGCAGTGTCTTGACTGCCCCTCCGTGGACGGCGTGCTGCATCATGCCGCCGCCAGGGGGATTGTCGCCGCCACGCGCACGCCGCGCGCGGCGCGGCAAATCATGAAGTCGCCGCCGAACGCTTCGACGCGTTCGCGCATCCCAGTTATTCCCCGACCCGCCGCCGCGGTGACCCGCACGGCGTCCCCGCCGCCGTCGTCCTCGACCGTCAGCGCGATTGCTCCCGCCCGCTCGGCGATCCGTCCGACGCAAAGGCGCACCTCGCTCGGCGCGCCGTGCCGGATGGCGTTGGTCACGCATTCTTGCGCAATGCGATATACATTTGACGCAATGTCGAGGGGCACGCCGGTAAGATCGGCCTCGACGTCGAGGCGCACCGCCGTACGAGAAGCGTCGAGCGCATTCCAGCCAGCGACCAATTGCACCAAGCTGGCTTCGAGGCCGAGTTCCTCGGCGATCGGATTGCGCAGCTGCGCGAGCGCTCCGCGTAGGCTCGTCATCATACGTCTCGCAACGCCCGCGATGGCTCTGGCGTCCTGGGCGAGATCCGGCCGCCCGCGCGCTCCGGCCTCGATGGCGCCGGCGAGCGCGGCCGTCGCGGTGAGGCATTGACCGAACTCGTCGTGCAGCTCGCGCGCCATTTGCCTACGCTCGTCGTCCCGAACTTCGATCAGACGGCGGGTCAGCGCGATTTGTTCGGCCGTCGCCCGTCCGAGCCGGTCGGCGAGATCGTTGACGGCGCACCCGATCAGCGCAAACTCGCGCGCGCGAAACGGCGGCAAACGCCGACGATAATCGCCAAGCGCCATCTGGCGCAGCCCCCCGACAATCGCGGCGGTCGGCCCGAGCGTGTAAGCGATGGCCAGCGCCGCAAACAGAAAGATGGCCAGCGCCATCGCGGCCGCAAAATCGGCGATCGTGGAAACGCGCAGCCAGGCCTGGCGCACCGCGGCTTCAGGGTCGGCGACCGCGAAGATCGACCCAGCCTCGGCTTGGCGCGCGCTGAGGGCGCGAGTGAGGCCCGCCTGAGGTCCGAGAATCCCCTCGTAGATCGACTTGAACCAGGCCGGAGCCGGCGCGCCGATTCCCTCGACTTGGCCGCAAAGTCGCGCAGGCTCGCCGGTCCCCGGCGCGAATTCGACGCAGACGCCAGGCGATATGAGTTTCAGCGTGGCCAGCGTCTGCCATTCCGGGGTTGGAAGCACACTCTCTCTGCGCAAGCCGCCGCGCCACAGCAGCTCACGCCAGTAAAGAATTTCGAGCTGAGCGGCGACGCGGTCGGCGGAGGTCGACGTTTCGCGGTCAATGCTCCGGTGGGTATCCACCATCGCCCAAGCCACTGCAAGCGCCAGGCAGAGGGCCACCACCCCGACCAATCTGACAATCAGGCGCGGCACGAGCCACATGATTTCTCTCCCTTTTCCGCGTCGCAAAGACTATCAGCACGCGCGTCGCGGGCAAGCCGAATGGGCGGCGGCCCGCGTGAGCGGGACGAAAATCGGGAAAATTGCCCGCGCCGTCGCGGGACCGGTGACCTTGCGTCCGCTGACGCGCGAGCGCTATCCTTTTTTTGACCGGCCGACGGGACGGCGCCAATTCCTGGAGGATACATTTTCGCATGACGGCCGTAGCCCTATCGCCGGAGCCCGGCCGCGCATGGTCCCCCGCCGATCGGGCGCCTTTAATGCGCTGGTTGATCTTTACCGGCGCGACCGTCTTCGCCGCGATCCTGCTGTGGCGCTATGGCCTCCTTCGCTTGATGTTCGTCTCGGACCGCACGTATCTCTCATCGGTGATCGCCCTGATGTACGTGGGGGCGTCGCTCCATTGCCTCTGGCGAACGATCGTCATTTCGCGCGAAGGCGATGCTGGACGGCAGGTGGCGGCCCACGTCGAGATGGGAGGCGCCGAGGGCGCCGCACTCGACCCTTCGGCTACGCTCCCCGAGGGCCTTATCGCCGACCACATCCACGATCTGGCGTTGAAGGCGCGCACGCAGGGGCGCGGGCGGCTCGATCAGACGCTGTTGCTCCGCTCGCTCGCTGATCGCCTGCGCGGCTCCAACGGCTTCGGCGCGTTCGCCAGCGACACGGTCATGAAACTTGGCCTCCTCGGGACGATCGTCGGATTCATCATCATGCTTGCGCCGATCGCGGGGCTCGACGCGAGCGACAAGTCGCTGATGAAATCCTCGATGGGGCTGATGAGCGACGGGATGGCGGTGGCGATGTACACCACGCTCGCTGGCCTCGTCGGCTCCATCCTGCTGAAGATCCAGTATTATATGCTCGACAATGCGACCGCGAAGGTGTTCTCGCGCGCGGTTACGCTGACCGAGACGCGGGTCGTTCCGGCCTTGGAGCGCGCCCACGATCTGGCCCTGCGCGCATGATCGATGAGTTCGGCCTCTACCCGCGGGAGGAGCCGTTCGATCCGTTCAGCGTCATGTTGTTCAAGGCGCTGCAGGTTGTCTCGTTTCTCTTTTTTCTCGCGCTCCTGGCGATATCGCCCGAGGCCAAGGACGGCAAGATCGACTCGAAGGCCGAATTCATCATCACCATGGATTGGCCGGACAGTCATCCTGACGATGTCGACCTGTTCGTGCAGGATCCGGCGGGCAACATTGCATGGTATCGCCACCGCGAGGCTGGCTTTCTAGTGCTTGATCGCGACGATCGCGGGGGGGCCAACGACTTCATCGTGGTCAACAGCAAGAAGATCGCCTCGCCGATTCGCGAGGAGATCGTCACCATCCGCGGCATCGTCGCCGGCGAGTACACCGTCAACGTCAGCCATTTCGTGGCGACGACCAGCGCGCCGGTGCCTGTGACAGTGAAAGTACAAAAGCTCAATCCGACCGCGCAGGTGGTTTTTGACAATACGGTCTTCGTCGATCACAGCGGCGACGAGAAGACAGCCGTGCGGTTCACGCTTGACAGCGAGGGCAAGGTTATCGACGTCAATAGCCGGCCAAAATCGCTGATGGAGACCTTTCGCAATGTCCGTCAGAACGGTGCCGACCGCGACCCCAAAACAGGTTACGTGAAGCAGCTGTGACCAGCCTTACCGACGTCATCATCTGGCTCTCGATCGCCTACGCGCTTCTCGGCGTCCTTCTGCTCGTCGTCTGTGTCTTCGCGAAGGTTCCCTGGCCGGTGAAGGCGGGCCTCATCGTGCTGACGAGCGCGTTTTACGCGGTCAGTTTTTTTGCGACGCGCGGTCTGCTCGGCTGGTCGTCAACCGATCCTCTGCCGCCGAAGTTCAAACTCTTGAGCGCCCGGATCGTTGAACCCCACTCCCTGGAAGGCGACCCCGGCGCGATCCATCTATGGGTCGAAGCGCTCGACGACGACAACTTCCCGAGCGGCGTGCCACGCGCCTATCGGCTACCCTATAACGGCCGTCTGGCCGAAAAGACCGAGGCTGCGGTTCGGGCCAGCGCCGACGGCAAGCCACAAGGCGGTCGTACAGCGGATTTCGGCAATGGCGAGGGCGGGACCGCGGAGGCGACCGCCCGCGAGGTGACACCGTCGAGGATCACCACGACCGGCGGGGGCGACCCGTCTTCCGGCGGTCCTGTCGACCCTCAGTCTGCACATGGCGAGAACCAGACGATCAACTTTACGCCGCTCGCGCCGCCACGCATGCCCGCCAAGGATCCGAGATAGCAGCGTCTTTCACCTAGGCCGAGGCGCGCAGCCGCGCCACTGCCGGGTCGCGTTTAGTCTTGGTGAGCGCGGTCGAGATGGATCGCCTTGGCGAGATACGGAACGCTCGCCTTGTCGATACGTGCGGAATCGAGATCCAGGCCCGACGTGTCGGCGCCTTGAAGAAGGGCGCCGCGCAGGTCCGCGCCGCTTGCGTCCGCCTCGCGCAATGTCGCTCCGGCGAAATTGGCGCCGGAAAGCTTGGCGAACCGCAAGTCTGCGCGGGCGAGATCGGCGCGGGAGAAATCGACGTGGCTGAGATCCGCGGATTTGAACGTCGCGCGCATGAGGCCCATCGACTGGTTCTTTTCGTCGGCGCCGCAATTGGCGTCTTCGAATCGGGCGCCCGCGAGATGCGCGCCGGTCAGGTCCGCGGTCACGCGCGCGCCGGTGAGATTGGCGCCGTCGAGACGCGCGCCCGCCATCTGCGTCGCGAACAGGCTGGCTTTGACGAGGCTGGCTCCGGTAAGATCGACGTCAAGCGCCCAGGCCTGGTCCAGGGTCGCCCCGTCCAGCTTGGCGTGCGAAAGGTTCGCGTGGTTGAGCCGCGCCGCGCGCAAATTTGCGCCGGAAAGGTTGAGGCCGGAAAGATCGAGGCCGGAAAGGCGCTTGCCGGTGAAATCAGCCCCATGCCCGCCTGGCGCCGCCTTGAGCGCCGCTTCCACCTGGGCACGCGTCATCTCGGCCGTCATCATGTCCGGTGAGGTCAGATCGAGGCCGCGCATAGGGTCCTGCGCATCGGCGGCCAAATCGGGCGCGACCGCGAGCGCAAGCGCGAGCAGACATGTCGTCAACCGCATGACCAGCCTTCGCCGCGCCTAGCTGCGATACGCCTGAAGCCCTGCGTCGTCACGCGGGGGATCGCTCTTGCTGATCAGAGCTTCTGGTCGCCGGGGAAGGCGCATCGCCACTGCGTGACGTGCTCCGCCGGATGTTCGTCAGCCCACTGGGCGATGTAGGGCGGCGCCTGCATCATGCATTGCATAAGCGACCCTTGCGAAACGAACTGCAACCGCTGTTCGTCGCACTGGCCCGGCGCAGTGAGCGCGCACACTGTAAGAATGAGCTCAACCATCGCGCACCCGTCTTCAAGTGGAACCTCAGCGCGCCCCCGTCGGGCGACTGTGGCATTTTGATCGGACGACCGCAACGTCGAGACCGGACCGGCGTTGCAAGCACCGACGTCAAGACGGATCTAAAATCGTCCGCCAGCGAGCCCTCGTCGCGTAGTCTGTCGCGTGTGGCGCTTGGCAAAGGGCGCAAAGTTTCGCAAAGTTGCGACGAATTCGCTCAAGCCATAAGCGGCGCATGCATCGGGAAAAGAGGCGCGCGTTGAAACGCGTTCAGGTTACGACGACGGCGCGACTGCATCTGGGTTTTCTTGATCTTGCCGGGGATCTTGGCCGCCGGTTCGGATCGATTGGCCTCGCCATCGACGCGTTCCAAACCTGCGTTGAGCTTCGCGAAGCGCAAAGCTTTGAAGTTTCTGGCGAGGAGCGCGAGCGAGGCGCGCAGATCGGGCGCCGCATCGCTGAAGGCCTCGGCCTCGATACCCGAAAACAGCTTGTCATCTCGAACGCGATTCCCGCTCACGCCGGACTGGGTTCAGGAACTCAGCTGGCGCTGGCGATCGCGACGGCGTTTCGCCTGTTGGCAGGATTGCCGCTCGACGCGCGCGAGGATGCGCGCCTGCTCGATCGTGGCGCGCGTTCGGGCGTGGGTATTGGCTTGTTCGAGCGCGGCGGCTTGGCCGTCGACGCGGGCCGCGGGCCGAACACCGAGGTTCCGCCGGTGGTGGCCTGGGTGAATTTCCCCAAGGATTGGCGCATTCTTCTGATCCTGGACCCACGCGTCGAGGGCGCCCACGGCGAAGAGGAAAGGCGGGCGTTCGCCGGGCTGCCGCCGTTCCCGGCCGACGCGGCGAGCGAAATCTGCCGCTGCACGCTCATGCAAATTCTGCCCGGCGCCGCCGAAGTGGATCTCGAGGCTTTCGGCGACGGCGTCGCCAGGATTCAGGAAATCCTGGGCGACCATTTCGCTCCAGTCCAGGGCGGCGCCCGTTTCATCAGCGTCCCGGTGAGCCGGGTCGCCGCCCGATTGAAGGCTCTCGGGGCGCGCGGGATTGGCCAGAGCTCCTGGGGACCGACAGGTTTCGCCTTTGCATCCGACCCCGACCATGCGCAATTCCTTGCTCAGCGCGCTTGCGTCGATCGCGAACCGGGGGTTGAGATCAGAATCTGCAGCGCGCGCGATCACGGCGCTGACATCCGCGAGGACGAAGACGTTTCAGTCCGGTGATCACTCGGGAGGAACAATGGCCAAGAACATCCTGCACATGATCACGCCGCTCGCCCACATGAGCCCGTTCGACGTCAATATGGCGATCGACGCCGGCTATGATGCGACGGCGTCGTACATCAAAGTTTCGCTGGGCGAGATAACAGACCTGATCCAGGACGCCATGTTCTCGCGGTCGCCGCGCGACGCAGTGCGGACGGGCGTGTTCATTGGCGGCAAGGATGCGCTTCTCGCCCTCGACATGCTGGACGCCGCCGGCAAGGCTTTGTTCAAGCCGTTCGAGATTTCGCTGTTCGCCGACCCTGCCGGCTCGTTCACCACCGCCGCCGCAATGATCGCCGTTGTTGAAAAGACGATGAAGGAGAAGAAGGATCGCGCGCTTCGCGGCGCCGCCGTCTCGGTCTTCGGAGCGACCGGCGTGGTGGGAACCGCATCCGCCGTTATCGCCGCCCTCGAAGGCGCTTCCGTCACCTTGGTTGCGCGAGACGGATCAGATCGTACGGTTCGCCACGCCGCCGAGATCAACCGCAGGTTTGGCGTCAACCTTGCCGTCGCTGACGGATCGACGCCTCAGGCCAGGGCCGCGATCCTCACGGGCGCAGAGATCGTGCTCGCCGCGGCGAAAGCGGGCGTGCGCGTGCTCGATTCCGGCGAGATTGCCGGCGCGAAGAAATTGCTCATCGCGGCCGACGTCAACGCAGTGCCGCCGTCCGGCATCGAAGGCGTGGATGCGCACGCTCACGGAACGCCGGTCGGCGAGCACGGCGCGCTCGGGATCGGCGCGCTTGCGATCGGCAACGTCAAATATCGAACAGAGTCGGGGCTGTTCAAGCAGATGACCGAGAGCAAGACCCCGCTGCGCCTCGACTTCCGTCAGGCGTTCGACCTCGCGCGTACGCTCGCGTGAAGGTCCTGCAGTTTCCTGGTTGAGTCGCTTCAGGCGCCTCGGTCGACGAAGCCGACCGGCCGCACGTCCGCCGAGCTCGAGGCGCGCTCGCGACGGATTTCGACCCCGACCGCACCCTCGATCACGTCGAGCTTGCGGATATTGACTCGAACGCTGCGCACCCGCGCATGCTGCAAGAGGACCGCAGCGACTTCTTCCGCCAGCGTCTCGACAAAATCGACGTGGCCGCGCCCCACGATCAGGCGAATGGCGTCGAGAATCAGGTCGTAGGAAAAAATCGAGCGCATGTCGTCGGTATGGGCGCCGGCGCGGCGCACGAGGGCCTCGACGTCGAAGACGACACGCTGGCGGATCGAACGCTCGAAGTCATAGGCGCCGATCGCGGCGGAAACGACGAAGTCGCGCACGAACACGCGGTCGAGTTCGCCTTCCTGATCACGTCCGCCGATAAGGCCGCGCGCCAGCAGTCGCCAATCGATTTTCGGCGAAACGTCGGGATCGGGTCTCTCACGCGGGATCAGGTCGCGGATGCGAGCGACCGCCGTCGGATCGATCGCGCCTCGCCGATCGCGGGCGTGACAAAGCGCGCCTCGGAATCCGAGGACATCCGGTCGCACGAGCAATAGCCTCGGGACATCAGGCGCCTCAAGCGAGCCCGCCAGTCCGCTCATCAACTTGAGCGCGCGGCATTGCATGCAAAATTCACTGAGCGGCACGACCTCGAGATGCGTGAGAAGACGGCCGCGGGTCTTGTCGCGCGTGTCGAGCATTGCGCCCTTGAAGCCCAGGCTTTCGAGCCTGGCAAGGAGAGCGAAATCGGGCTTTTCGTCGGCGAAGATCATGCCGACCAGGGCGACTTCGCGTGCGAGTTTGCTCAAAGAATCGCCAAGACGGTCGAGCGTCGGCGCGTCCGCCGCAAGTTTGACGTAATCGACGCCCATCGCCGCCAGCGCTCGCGCGGCTTCCAGCAAAGCCTCTTCATTGTAGGGCGGATCGCCGAGCGCCGCGCTCGTTTCACTTCGTCCCGCGACAGCGGCAATCGCCTGGCGCGCAATATCGAGCGGGACGGCGCCGAGCGCGCCCCGCCGCGCGTCCTTCAGATCGATGATGTCGGCGCCAAGTTGCACGACAACGCCGGCCTCGGCGGCGTCGGCGACACTGGCGAGCATGCGTGTCATGGCGTCGCCTCCTTTTTGCGGTCGCCAAAAGTCCGTCGGCACAGGCAGTTGTCGACGCCGTGCGGTGTCGCGAGCGACGCAACCGTGAACTTGAGCGGCTTGATTGGCCGCGGGGGCAATCTTATCATTGCGCTCGAGAGGAAACGCAAATGCATCCTGCGGCCCGCGCCGTTCTCGCGATTGCGACCGTGACCCTGCTCACGCCGCAGGCGTTCGCTGAATATAAGGGAAAGATCGATCCGGACTGGCCCTGCCAGCAGATCAAGACGCCGACTTTTTCGCTTGCCTCCATCTGGGCCGGGCCTCAGCTCGATCTCGACTCGCAAGACTGGCGGAACGAAAGCGACGTCGCGGATCTGGAGGCGCAAATGGCCCAGCGCCGCGTTCCCATCGCCGATGTCGAAGCCGCGATCACCGAACTCAAAGCTAAGGCCGGCCCCGACGCGAACGCCAAGCTTCTCCGCGCGTTCGCCGCGGCGTTCACGGAATTGTCTCAGCAACGCTCCCAGATCATCGACGGCCTGGATCGAATTGGCCGCAGGCAAAAGGCTTTGGCCGATCGTATCCGCGCGGAGAACGAGACCGTGCAAAAATCTTCAGACGAGAACCGCAGCAGCCAGTCGACGCCGGGCGCGGACAGTCAAGAGCGGCTGCTATGGGACATCCGCATCTTCGACGACCGCCGTCAGACCGTCACTTACGTCTGCGAGGCGCCGACGCTGATCGAACAGCGCATCGGAGAAATCGCCCGCGCGGTGCAAAAGGTTCTGTAGCGCGAGCCGTCAGGGCGAGATCGGCTTGTCGTTCTCGTCGAGCAAGGGAACGCCATAGGAGCGCAGAATCGCTTGAATTTCGCTCTGATTCTCGGAGATCAGCTTGTTCAAGTCGCGCTTCCAATTCTGATCGGAATGCCGCACGCCCATGACGATCCGAAAGACCATGCGGGCGTCGCCCTGATCTTTCACCAGCGGGACCACCGCTGTCGGCGTCTTCGCTTTGGTCGCGTAATAGCCCGCGATCGGACCCCACAGCACCGCGACGTCGATGTCCCCGCGGTCCAGGTCGTTCATCATCTCATGGGTCGGAGAATCGAAACGCGTGTCGACGACCAAAGCGTAGGATTTGATGTGGCCTAAGAGCCCGTTCTCGGCCAGCACGGTCGCCGGCGGGGTGCCCGCGACGATCCCGATCTTCGCCGTTTTGAGACGTGGATCGCCGAGCGAATCCAGCCCCTTCAAGGGACCATCCCGGCGATATGCGGCGACGTAGCTCGTTCGATAGTACGGGTTGGTCGGCTGAACGAAGTCGTCGCCTTGAGCGATTCCCAACACCACGTCGCAATGATGCGCGTTCAGCGTGTTGCGGATGAAGCCCGTTGCGTCAGGATAGAACGTGTACTCGACCTTCTTGCCTAGTTTGCGGGCGAAAAGTTCGGCGATCTTGTTTTCGAAACCTTCGCCGGCCTCATTGGAGAACGGAAGATCGTGGGGGTCTGCGCAAGCTCGGAAAACGTGCGGGTCGACCAGCTCAATCGAACCTTCCGCGTCCTGCGCGCCCGCGCCGCCGGGAAGAGCCATCTCGACTAGCGCGAGGGCAGTAAGCGCAAGCGCGAAAAGACCAGCTTTCATAAACCGCGATCGAGCGGACAGCATTGAATTGTTCGTCATCATCAATCAGGGCCCATGCATTTGTCTTCCGCAGCAGCGAAGGCTGGGGACTTGGGAGCATGTTTGTCGGGCCGTCCGCGGCCAACGACTCCCGTGGAGCGCGCGCGCAGATAGACATAAATATCATTTAAGTAGCACATCACATTCTTGTTGTCTGCAAAAGCCGGCATCACGAGGTCGTTGCCGTTCATCATGTCCTTTCGTCCGCCGACGACTGTCCCAAAAAACTCGGCGTAGTTCATTGTCTTGAGTGAATCCGCAAGCGCCGGCGCATAGCTCGATCCCGCGCCATCGGGGCCGTGGCAGACGATACACGCGGCGTTATAACGTCGGAAGCCTGAAAAGGTGTTCCAGTCTACTGTGCCGTCCGCCTGGAGCTTGTAGGTCGGATCGCCATTCTTATCATGCCACAGACCTTGTTCGTCCTGCGTGACAGCGGCCGGGTTTTCCGCCGGATCGGCGCGCGCGACGAGCGGCGCAGCCAATACAAGCGCGAATACGAGCATGGGCAAAATTCTGGAAATCGTCACGTTGGTTCCCAAGCGGTCTGGATCAAAGGAAGAGCCCGGCGCGCGTATGTTCCACGCGCCGAGCCCCGTTTATCCCCGTGGTGTCAGTCCGCCGCTCAATCGCTCGGGAGCGCGAACACGGTAAGCGTGCCGCCGAGCGCGGTGTAGTTCGACAGCGCCGCATAGCCTCCGACCGCGCCCAGACCATCGGTCGGCTTGGTCAGGCCGGCCGCGAGGCCGATTCCGGCCCAGCCGCCGACGCCCGACAAGATCGCCACATACTGGCGACCGCCGTGCTCGTAGGTCATGACATTGCCGATGATGCCCGACGGAGTTTTGAACTTATAGAGCTCCTTGCCGGTCTTGGCGTCGACCGCCTTCAGATAGCCTTCCAGAGTCCCATAGAAGACGACGCCGCCCGCGGTCGCCAGGGCGCCCGACCACACCGAGAACTGCTCCGGATCCGACCAGACGATCTTGCCCGTCTTGCCGTCCCACGCAATGAAGTTGCCCATGTTGCTGTCGCCCGGAGGCGGATACATCGACAAGGTCGCGCCGACGAAGGGCTGACCCGCGGTGTAGCTCACCTTGAACGGCTCGTAATCCATGCAGACGTGGTTGGTCGGCACGTAGAAGAGTTCCGTCTGCGGCGAATAGGCAGCGGGCTGCTCATCCTTGGAACCCAACGCCGCCGGACAGATGCCCTTGTGGTTGACGTCCTCTTTCTCCGTCGACATCGCCGCGACCCGGTTCGGCCGTCCATAATCCGGCGAAGCCTTGTCCATATTGATGCTGGTGGCCCAGTTGACCTTCGGGTCAAACTTGTTGGCGACCAACAACTCGCCGTCGGTGCGATCGAGCGTATAGCCAAAGCCGTTGCGGTCGAAATGCGTCAGCAGCTTGCGGTCCTTGCCGTCGATCTTCTGGTCGGTGAGGATCATCTCGTTGACGCCGTCATAGTCCCACTCGTCATGGGGCGTCATCTGATAGATCCACTTGACCGCGCCTGTATCGACGTCGCGCGCCCAGATGGACATTGACCACTTGTTGTCGCCGGGACGTTGGCTCGGATTCCAGGTCGAGGGATTTCCCGAACCGTAATACATCAGATTGAGCTTGGGATCGAAGGCATACCAGCCCCACGTGTCGCCGCCGCCGATCTTCCACTGATCGCCCTGCCAGGTGCTGGTGCTGGAGTTTTTACCGACCGGCTTGCCAAGGGCGGTCGTCTTCTCAGGGTCAATCAGCGTGTCGGAATCCGGGCCTTCGGAATAGCCGCGCCAGGCCAGCTTGCCGTCCTTGATATCGTAGGCGCTGACCCATCCGCGAACGCCGAACTCGCCACCGGAAACGCCGATGAGAACCTTGTCCTTAAACACGAACGGAGCGTCAGTGCCGGTCGCTCCCTTCGAAGGATCGCCATCCTTCACCGACCAGACGACCGCGCCGGTCTTCGCGTCGAGCGCGACAAGCGTCGTGTCCGCCTGATGGAGGAAGATCTTGCCGTCGGCATAAGAGAGACCACGGTTGACGGTGTCGCAGCACATCACCGGGATGACGTTAGGATCCTGCTTGGGTTCATATTTCCAGAGGATTTTGCCGTCGTTGTTAAGGTCGAGCGCGAAGACGGTGTTCGGAAACGGCGCATGCAAAAACATGGTGTCGCCGATGACAAGCGGCGCGCCCTCATGCCCACGCAGCACTCCGGTCGAGAATGTCCAGGCTGGCGCGATCTTGTGGACGTTGTCGGTGTTGATTTGTTTGAGTTCTGAGTAGCGGGTAGCGGCGAAGTTGCCGGCCGGCATGACCCATTGATTCGGGTCTGCGGCCATTTTCGCCAGTTCGTCGTTCGCAACGGCATACCCTGCCGTAAACAGGGCAGCGGCGCCGAAGCAGCTTGCGAGTAACAGTTTGCGCATTGTTTCCTCCCGGTTAGACATCTAACAAAGCTCACCGAAACCCATCACGGGTCAAAGCGGCTTTGCAGCGCTAGTCTCAGTTGGGACGGTTTCGGCAGCGTGTCACAACAAAACGAAACGAGCAGACGCTCGCGGGCATTCGCCTTGCTTCCGATAAGCGTGCCAGGGCTCCCGTTCCCCGACACTCGTGCAGTCAAAACCAACACCGACGATATGCCGATCGAATCTGGAGCGCAAGAGGCAAACTTGACGAATATCATCGCCGCGTTATGAGTGTTACCCAATCCGACTGCGCTTTATGTCTTCGTTAACGTTCGTGCGATGGTCAGAAACAGCGCACTTCGCCCTCGGCCTGCGCGCGGCGCAATCGGATCAGAGCGTCACGACTGGCGGTCGCGCCCCGGAACAGGCCGCCAAGCCGTCCGGGCTCTTGGTTCATAGATGCGACGGTAGCGGCCGCCACATAGGCGTCGTAAGGAAGCAGCGAAGCAATCACATCGATCGAACATGAGCATTGGTCGAGTGCTTCGCGCGTATCGCCGTTGGTCTTCATGCAGGCGAAGACATATTCGGCGCGCGCGGATGTCGGATAGTCATTGGCGGCCGCGGACCCGGCGGCCACTTCCGCAGCGCTTGCGAGATGAACGCTCGCAAACATCAATAACGCCACGCTCGTCAAGCGCATGATCGTCTCTCTCCCACGCGCCCCTTCACTGACCTACAACGACTCTCGACCCGACGGAAGCGCTGCCTGGTTTGCGCCCAGCAATGCAACGGCGACCGCAGGCGCGCAATACGAGGCTTCCGAGCTTGCCCCGACGAGCGAAGAAAATCCGAGACATGGCCGCCCCAGGCGGCGCGCCACTTCCGCCGCGAGGCCTTCTCCGACGCCTGCGGCAACCACCGGCGCCGCAGCCGCTAGGTCGTTGCGCGACAAGCGGAGGGAAGCGGCGTCGGTAATCTGACGTATTTGCGCTTCCGCAAACCAGGCGGCGAGTCCAGTCCATTCCGAATCGGCGCCCTCATCAGCCTCACGTCCGACCATCCGGGCGAGACGGGCCCGCGAAGCCTCGGCGGTCTTCTCCCGACCGTCGGCGGCTGACATTTTATCCGCGCCCTCGGGCAGGTCGCCGAGAATCCGATGAACGTCGGCGCTACTGGCGAAATATTCATTCATCAGCGGAGTCCAGGTGCCGCGAAACGGCGCCCGGGAAGCTAGTGACATGACGAAACTGCGGGTCGTCCCGGTATAGATCAACTCGCCCGAAACGAGCCGCTCCGCGTCGCTGTAGCCGACCGCCGCGACCTGACCGTCGACGATCGGGATGATGTCTGTTGTCGTTGAACCAATGTCGATGAACAAGGCGTCCGGAAGCTTGAGCGCGAGGAGCGCGGCGCTTGCGTGCCAATTGGCCGAGGCGATGTCGATGGCGTGGGAAGCGGCTTCGCCAAGCTCGACGAACCCAGCCCGGCCGGCGTAGAGGCTCGGGGCTGCAGGGGCGAGATGATTGGCCGCGATCGCAGCGAGACCTGCTACGCCCTCTCGGCGCGAAGGAAAGGCGTCGCAGAGCTCGCCCGTCATGGTGATCACGTGACGGTCGGCGCGGCCTAGCTGGACGCGAAGCGCGTCGAACGCGGCTTCCAGGCTATCAAGTCCCAGCCAAAGCGGCGTCGCCGCCTGAAGCACTGCTTCGACGCGCCCGTGCTTCACGCGAGCCGCCTTCAGATGCGCGCCCCCGATGTCCCAACCGATGACGACGCTCACTATGCCCCCAACTGTCTAAAACGACGCTCAATCCTGCCAAATGTCGGGGCAAGCAAGTCGCTCCTCGACAGGACGTTGCCTCAACTCCTACTGTAGCGTCGAAACTGTGATTGATGCGAGGGATTCTGGTCCACGTCATAAAGCAGGTTGGCTCCCGCTCCTTACGCGCGCGCCTCGCCATCGTGAAGTTGGGCGGCAGCCACGCGACCGGGCCGCATCTCAAGACCTGGCTTGCGGCAATCGCGGCCGAGGCAGGCTCGATCGCGATTGTGCCAGGCGGCGGCCCCTTTGCGGATGCGGTGCGTGCATCTCAGGCCTCGATGGGCTTTGACGATCCGGCGGCACATGCGATGGCGCTGATGGCGATGGCGCAGTTCGGCTGCGCGCTCCAGAGCCTCAATCCAGCCTTGAGGCTGGCCGCTTCCGGTTCGGCTATCTTGCGCGCCCTTAAAGACGGCAAGGTTCCCGTCTGGTCGCCGGAACCGATGGCGCGCGCGGCCGCGCTTCCTGAAACCTGGGATCTGACTTCCGACAGCCTCGCTGCGTGGCTGGCGGGCGCGCTCGGCGCAAGTTCTCTCGTGCTCGTCAAGCATGGCCGCTTCGAAACCGAGACCGTCGACGTCCGTGATCTCGTAGCTCGCGGTGCCGTCGATCCGTTGTTCCCGCGCTTTCTTAAGGAGAGCGGCGCTCGGGCTTGGCTCGCCGGGCCGACCGACAGCACAAGACTCCGCGAAGGGTTGCAGGGAGGAATATTTCCTGAAATCGTAGTGGCGACTTCAAATCGACCGCCGGCAGCACAATGACGAAACGCCAAACGCCGCGCTGGGGATGGGCGCTTACTGGATCCGGTCATTTCCTGAAGGAAAGTCTGGCCTTGATCCATGAGCTCGAACACGTCGACCTCTTTCTCAGCAAGGCGGGATCCGAGGTCCTGCGCATGTACAAACAGGAACTCGAATTGCCGTCCTCCGTGCGAGTTTACCGCGACACGTCGGCGAGTTCGGTGACCGTCGGACAATTCTATTACGGAATCTATCATACGTTGATCGTCGCTCCTGCGACTTCGAACGCCGTCGCGAAATTCGTCTACGGGATCTCGGACGATTTCATCACCAACGTCTTTGCCCAAGCCGGTAAGTGCAGAGTGCCTGCCATTGTCTTCGCCTGCGACTCGGCGCCCGAGCTCGAGACAGAAGCGCCGAAAGGAATGGTGAAGGTCTACCCGCGCCCCATCGATTTGGAGAACCGTGAGCGACTGGGCCGCTTCGTCGGCGTAACGACGGTCAACTCGATCGCCGAGCTTAGCGACGCCATCGCGCAGCGACGAAGCAAAGTCGCGGCATGAAGGAACGCATTCTGTTCTTGACCGGTCGTCTCGCCCAGAGTCGCCTCGAGAAAGTCTTGCAGGGCATGGCGCCGACTGCGTTCGACTGGTCGGTCCTGAGTGTGGGGGTCAAGGTTGCGGCGCTGATGACCGAGCCCATCCTCGTGCGCAGGTTGCCGCGCCCAATCAACGCCGATCGCGTCGTCGTTCCGGGCCGCTGCCGCGCCGACCTTACGCGCTTGGCTCAGGAGTTCGGCGTGCCGTTCCGGCGCGGGCCCGACGAATTGAAAGACCTGCCGATGTTTTTCGGCAAGACCGGAGCGGCTCTCGATTTATCGCGCCACGCGCTCAGAATCTTCGCTGAGATCGTCGACGCGTCTCAGATGAGCCTCGGAGCAACTCTCGCCCGCGCTGAAGTCTTGCGCGCCGAGGGGGCCGACGTCATCGATCTCGGGTGCCTGCCTGATACGCCATTCCCCCATCTCGAGGACGCGGTGCGAGAATTGAAAGCGAGGGGATTCGCCGTCAGCGTCAATTCTGCTGACACAGAGGAACTGCGCCGCGGTGGAATCGCTGGCGCCGACTATCTCCTCAGCCTCACCGAGCACAATCTCGCCATCGCCGAAGAGACGGGCGCACGACCGGTCCTGATTCCAGGCCAGCACGGGGATCTCGCCTCGCTCTATCGCGCCGCTGAAGACGCACAGAAGCGGGGCCTGGGCGCTATCCTCGATCCGGTTATCGATCCCATCCACTTCGGCTTCGCCGAGTCGCTGTCACGCTATGGCGAAGTGCGCGCGCGCCTCCCCGACGCGGAAATGCTGATGGGCACTGGGAACCTGACGGAATTGACCGACGCCGACTCCGTTGGCGTTACGGCGTTGCTGCTGGGAATCTGTTCGGAGCTCGCTATCGCCAACGTGCTCACCGTCCACGTCAGCCCGCACACGCGCCGCACCATTCAAGAGCATGACGCAGCGCGTCGCGTTATGTACGCGGCGGCGGCGGATCACAGTTTGCCGAGGGGCTATGGGCGCGCGTTGTTGCAGGTCCACGACCAGAAGCCCTTTCCTTACACGAGTGGAGAGATCGCTGAGATTGCGGCGCAAGTGAAAGACGACAACTACCGGATAGAAGCGGCTGAGGACGGAATTCATGTCTACAATCGTGCCGGCCATTTTGTCGCTCAGGAGGCGTTTGCGCTGTTCGATAAACTCGGTGTCGAAACTGACGGCGCGCATGCCTTCTATCTCGGGGCCGAGTTGACGAAGGCCGAAATCGCCTTTCAGCTTCGCAAACGCTACGCCCAGGACGAGCCGCTCGATTGGGGCTGCGCGGTCGATAGCCGCAGCGAGGACAGGACCAGGCTGAGCGAAGCGGGACACACGCTGCGCTCGCGGGCGGCAAGCGAGTGATCTCATGCCGATGATCCGCGAGTCCATCGTCGTCACGGTCAATGCGTTCGGCGAGCCCCATATTGCGCCTCTGGGACTGATCGCCGAGGGCGAGGAATGGATTCTGGCGCCGTTTCATCCCTCGACGACGCTCGACAATCTGCGTCAGGCGCCATTCGCCGTCGCCAACTTTACCGACGACGTGCGGGTCTTTGCCGGATGCCTCACGGGACGTCGCGATTGGCCGCTAACGCCAGCCGCGGTCGTCGCCGCGCCGCGTTTGGCGACGAGCCTGTCGCATCTCGAGCTCGTTGTCATCGAGGTGCGCGAACATGAACTCAGGCCTCGTTTCGTATGCCGCGTTGCGCATCGCGCCTCGCGTGCGCCGTTCCAAGGCTTCAATCGCGCGCAAGCGGCGGTGATCGAGGGCGCAGTGCTGGTGAGCCGCTTGCACCTTCTGCCGCGCGCCGAGATCGAGGCAGACTTTGCCCGCCTCGAAATCATCGTCGGCAAGACGGCCGGACCGGCGGAGGCTGAAGCCTGGACTTGGCTGAAGGATAAGGCGGCGCAGATCTTCGCCGTTAGCGACACGGGAACCTGACTTGCAGGCCATCCCGGTCATTGACCTCATGGGCGGCCAGGTCGTCCGCGCGCGGATGGGCGATCGTGCGTCCTACCGGCCGCTCGAATCGCTGCTTTCGCCCACCAGCAAGCCGGTGGATGTCGTCCGCGGCCTGCTCGGAATCTTTCCGTTTCCAACGCTTTATGTCGCCGATCTCGACGCGATCCGAGGCGACGGCGACAATTACGAAACCTTGCGCCACATCCGCGCAGAGTTTCCATCGTTGCGGATGTGGGTCGACAACGGCGTGGCGGATGCCTCCTCGCTCCACGCTCTCATCGGGGCTGACATCGGGACACTGGTCATTGGTAGCGAATCGCAACGTGACAGCGAGCTCATTGCGCAGCACCGGGACTCGATGCGCATCGTGCTTTCACTCGATTTTCGCGGTGATGCTTTCCAGGGCCCACAGGAGATCCTGACCGAACCGGCTCTTTGGCCGCAGCGGGTCATCGTCATGACCCTTGCGCAGAGTCGGCAGCGACGCAGGTCCGGATCTCGGGCGGCTTGCCGCGATCCAGTCGATTGCCGGCGGGCGCGAAATCTACGCCGCAGGGGGCGTGCGCGACGCGAGTGACCTCTTAGTGCTCAAGGCCGCGGGCGCCTCCGGCGCCTTGATCGCGACCGCACTGCACGAGCGGCGGGTTGTTCGGGCTGATCTCGAGGCGATCTAAAGTCGCCGCGTCGCCGCGATCAGATTTTCTTGCCGTCGGGACCGAACTGCTTGAGGTAGGCGATGACGTTTGCGATGTCATCGTCGGACTTCAGGCCGGGAAAAATCATTTTGGTTCCTGGAACCTTTGCTTTCGGATCTCTGAGGTATTCCTTGAGATTCGCCTCATCCCAGGTGATGCCTGAATTCTTATTGGCGTCAGTATAATGATAGCCGAGATAGACGCCCGAGTGCCGCCCGACGATCCCGTTGAGAACCGGGCCGACCATGTTCTTCGCGCCCTCGCCAATCTGATGACAGATCTTGCACTTGGCGAAGACCTTCTCGCCAGCCGCGGCGTCCTGCGCTACCGCGGCGCCCAACGAAGCAAGGAGCGCCGCCCCTGCGACCGAAAAACTCAACAGCTTCACATTGTCCTCCCGATCTGGGTATCCCTCAAGGCCGCCTATCGGCGACCGCAGCCATGATGCGAATCCCCGTGACTTAGCAATTGGGGAGGCCGAGGGATAGGGCATACAATTCTGCGCTCAGCTAGGTGATTTCAGGAAGTTAGGCTCATTTTTCTGCAACTCCGCGCAACGCACTTGTTACCATAACGGACGGGAGCGCTTTCCCGCCTTACCTATATTTTACGTGCTTTGTCCGATTGTTCCCAAATGCATGGCCAAGCGCAGACCGCCGAACTTCTCATTGAAACTTGCTTACATGTGAGGGGGCGCGCGAGACCTTTCGCCGGCCAGGACTGGTCCCGCTGTCGCCCGCCTCGAAGCGGCCACGAATCCAAGGCTTACCTCTGTGAGCGCTCGGATTAAAAGGTTTTGCCCCGCGGAATGTTCACGATTAAAACAAAATTTAGCGGCTCACCCCGCTCTTCCTCCGGTCCCCGCGGTTGGCAGGCGCTTTGTGCGCTCTTCGTCACAGGTTTCGCTCTGTTCCCAGCGGTGTTCCAGCCGGCCATCGCAGACCCACTTGCTGTCAAAGTCGGCGTCATTCACGAGGCGCACTCGCGCGAAACGATCTCGATCCTGGACATCCCTCCCGCGGACGACTTCGTCGCCGGCGTACGCATGGCGATGGACGATAACAACACCACCGGACGCTTTCTCGACCAATCCTTCTCGATCGTCGACGCTAAGCTCAGGCCCGGCGGGGATGCGCTTGCGGCGCTGAAGGGCATGATCGACGATGGCGTGCGACTTTTCATCGTCGACCTCCCGCCTGCCGAGGTTCTCTCGGTCGCGGACGCCGCGCGCGCCTCAGGCGCACTCGTCTTCAATGCGGGCGCCCCGGACGATCGCCTGCGCGAGGAGGACTGCCGCGCCAATGTGATTCACGTCAGCCCGACTCGATCGATGCTCACCGACGGGCTCGCGCAATATTTGATTTGGAAGCAGTGGAGACGCTGGCTCCTCGTGGTCGGATCGCATCCGGAGGACCAATTGCTCGCTGAGGCTTATCGGCGGTCGGCGAAGAAATTCGGCGCCAAAATCGTCGACGAGCGTGTGTACCAGGACACCGGCGGGGGCCGGCGCTCGGACTCCGGCAGCGTTCAGGTTCAGCGGCAGATGCCGGTCTTCACGCAAAACGCGCCTAATTACGATGTGCTGGTCGCAGCCGACGAAAGCGAGGTTTTCGCCGGCTTTCTGCCCTATCGCACCTGGGACCCCCGGCCGGTCGTAGGCTCGGCGGGGTTGCGGCCGGTGAGTTGGGACCCGTCGCACGAATTCTGGGGTGCCGTTCAGCTGCAGAACCGCTTCCAGCGCACGTTCAAGCGCAGCATGAGTGCGCGCGACAACCAGGCCTGGGAGGCGATGCGCTTGATCGGCGACGCCGTCGCGCACACCAAATCCGCAGACCCCAAGGCGATACGCGACGATCTGCTGTCGCCCGGCTTCGCGCTCGGCGCGTTCAAGGGCCAGGGGCTCACCGTGCGCCCGTGGAACCAGCAGCTGCGTCAGCCAATCCTGCTCACCGACGGGCGAGCCACCGTCTCGGTCTCGCCCCAGGAAGGCTTCCTGCACCAGACGTCCGAACTCGACACCCTCGGCTTCGACAGGCCGGAGACCAAATGCAAACTTCAGTAAAACGTGTGGCGGACGGCTTCACCGTCCTGATCCTTTTGGCCAGCCTGGGCGTCCTTTCCAGCCCCGCCGCAGCGGTTACCGCTTATATCACGAATGAGAAGGGCAATTCGATCTCGGTGATCGACGTTGACAAACTCGAGGTCACCCGCACCGTCAAGACCGGCCAAAGGCCGCGCGGCATAGCGCTCAGCAAGGACGATGCACTGATGTTCGTTTGCCTCGGCGACGATGATACGATCGCGATTATCGACACGAAGACCCTGAAGGAAGTTGGCGAACTGCCGTCGGGTCCCGATCCCGAGCAATTGCGCGTGAGCCCGGATGGGAAACTCCTTTTTGTCGCCAACGAAAACGATGCGCTTCTGACCGCAATCGACATCGCGACCCGCAAGGTGGTCAGCGAATTCCCAGTGGGCGTCGAACCTGAAGGAGTGGCTGTCAGTCCCGATGGCTCCGTCGTCGTCAATACGTCCGAGACGACCAGCATGGCCCACCTGATCGACTGGCGGAACAAGAAGATGGTGGCCAACATTCTCGTGCCTCCCCGTCCGCGCTACGCCGAGTACAACAAAGATGGCTCGGAGCTGTGGGTGACATCCGAGGTCGGGGGAACAGTCAGCGTCATCGATCCGGTCAAGCACGTCGTCACGCATACCATCACGTTCGATGTGCCAGGCCTCGCGAAGGAGCAGATCCAGCCGGTCGGCATCCGTTTCAGCGCCGACGGCAAGCTGGCCTTCGTCGCAACAGGTCCGGCCAATCGCGTCGCGGTCATCGACGCGGCGACCAAGCAGGTGCTCAAATATTTGCTTGTCGGCCAGCGAGTTTGGCAATTGGAGCTGACCCCGGACGGTAAGTATCTGTTGTCGACCAACGGCGTCTCGAATGACGTATCGGTTATCGATGTGGCCGCGCTGAAGGTGATCAAATCGATTCCCGTCGGTTCGTTTCCTTGGGGCGTCGCGATCTCGAAACAATGACTGTCGTTGCCGAGGTAGCGTCGAAGGCGACTGTCAGCGCGCTCTCGGTCGAGGACGTGTCGCACGCTTACGGGCCGCGGGTAGCCCTGGACAAGGTGACCTTCGTCGTCGCGCCGTCCAGTTTTACCGTGCTCTTGGGCTTGAACGGCGCCGGCAAGAGCACGTTATTCTCGGTGATTACGCATCTTTATGTGAGTCGATCGGGAGCTGTGCGCATTTTCGGCCGCGACGTCGCGCGCAATAGCGGCGCCGCTCTCGCGCTGCTTGGGGTCGTGTTTCAGCAGCGCACGCTTGATCCTGACCTAAGCGTCGCGCAGAACCTTGCCTACCATGGCGCTTTGCATGGCATCGGCGCGCGTGAAACGCGCCAGCGAGGGGCGATCCAACTCGCCCGCGTCGGTCTCGCCGACCGGGCCGGCGACAAGGTGCGCTTCCTTTCCGGCGGTCAGATGCGGCGGGTCGAGATCGCGCGGGCGCTTCTGCACCGGCCGCGCATGTTGCTGCTTGACGAGCCGACGGCGGGGCTCGACATCAAGGCGCGGGCCGGGATCCTCGAGGTCGTACGGACCCTCGTCGCTGACGAAGGAATAGGGGTCCTTTGGGCGACCCATCTCGTCGACGAGATTCGCGATGACGATCATGTTGTGGTGCTGCATCAGGGGCGGGTGCTCGCGAACGGTCCCTCCCGTTCCGTTATTGGTGAGGCGGGCGCGCGCTCAATCGGCGAGGCGTTCACGTCCTTGACGAGCGACGGCAAGGAAGGAGGCGAATGGTGAGCGACGCCGTCTTAGACAGTGAGCGACCGTTCGGCTGGACACAGCGCCTGATCTGCCTTTACGGCATTGTATGGCGCGAGAGCCTGCGGTTTCTCCACCAGCGCGAGCGCTTCATCTCCGCGCTTGTGCGCCCGTTGGTCTGGCTGTTCATTTTCGCAGCCGGATTTCGACAGACGCTCGGCGTGTCGATCATGCCGCCGTACGACACCTATGTTCTCTACGAGGTCTATATCGCGCCGGGGCTGATCGCGATGATCCAGCTCTTCAACGGCATGCAATCCTCCCTGTCGATGGTCTACGACCGCGAAATGGGCAGCATGCGCATGCTTCTAGTGAGTCCTGCGCCGCGCTGGTTTCTCCTCACGTCGAAGCTGATCGCGGGCGTCGCTGTTTCGATTTTGCAGGTCTATGCGTTTCTTGTCATCGCTTATTTCTGGGAGATCGAGCCGCCGACCTGGTGGGGCTATCTGACCGTGCTGCCGGCGCTGGCGCTGTCCGGGTTGATGCTTGGCGCGCTCGGCATGCTGTTGTCGTCGCTCATCAAGCAACTCGAGAATTTCGCCGGGGTGATGAACTTCGTCATTTTTCCGATGTTTTTCGCGTCCTCAGCCCTCTATCCGCTGTGGCGCGTGCAGGAGGGAAGCCCATGGCTGGCGACCGTCTGCCGGCTGAATCCTTTCACCCATTCAGTGGAACTCATCCGCTTCGCCTTCTACGAGCAGGTCAATTGGCTGGCGCTCGCGGTTGTGACGGGATGCACGGTCGTGTTCCTCGGCGGCGCGGTGATTGCCTACGATCCGGCGCGCGGCATGCTCATGCGCCGGGGCGGGTGATGCGGGGCCTAGGTCAAGGAATGCCCATGATCGAGCGCATGATCATCGCCGCCTTCGCTTTCGCCGCGAGCGCCTTTTTAATGTCGGACGCCGAGGCCGCCGACCGAGTGCGTCTTGCGATCCAAAAGACCGGAACGGCTTCCTGGGAAATCGAGGTGATCAAAGCGCGCGGGCTCGACAAGGCCGCCAATCTGGACATCGAGACGACCGAGCTGGCTTCAACCGAAGCGGGCAAGATTGCGCTCATGGGCGGCGCCGTCGACATGGTCGTTGGGGACTGGCTTTGGGCGGCGCGCGAACGATCGCTAGGCGACAAGCTCCTGTTCACGCCCTATTCGAGCGCGCTCGGCGCGGTGATGGCGCCCAAGGATTCACCGGTCCACGCGGTCGCCGACCTCGCGGGCCGATCCATTGGCGTCGCCGGCGGACCGCTGGACAAGAGCTGGATTTTGCTGCGGGCGGCGGCCCTTAGCAAGGGGCTCGACCTTACCAAGGAAGCCCGGCCTTCATACGGCGCGCCGCCGCTCATCGCCGAGAAGCTCGTCCAGGGCGAGACCGGGGCTGCGCTCGAATACTGGAATTTCTCGGCCGATCTCGAGGGGCGCGGCTTCCGCCGTGCGATCGAAATGGCCGATATCCAGAAGACCCTCGGCGCGAGCGGCCCGCTAGCGATGACCGGCTATGTGTTCAGCGACGCATTCGCCACTTCGCACAAGGATCTTCTGCGGCGCTATTTCGCCGCGGCGGCTGAGGCGCGGAAAATCTTGGCCAAAGATCCGAGCGCCTGGGCGCCGATCAAGGCGCGGCTCCGGTTGAAAGATGACGCAGCGCTGGCTGTCTATCGCCAACGCTATCTCGAAGGCGTGCCTAAACGGACGATTGCCGAGGAAGCCGCGGACGCGCGTGTTCTGTATCGGCGATTGGCGGAGGTCGGCGGCGAGGCGCTGGTCGGCAAGGCCAAGGACCTTGACGCCGGTCTCTTCTATGATCCCGCGATGAGCGAATAGAGCGTGACGGCGCGTCTCATCTCGCTCCTCGCGCTCATTTGTCTGTGGCAGGTCGCCGCATCTTTCGCCAATCCGCGGCTGCTTCCAGGTCCGATGGCGGTGCTGGCTACGATGAGATCTGAGGCCGCCTCCGGCGCGCTGTTTGCAGCGCTCGGCGTCACGCTCGCCCGCGTCGCGGCGGCGTTCATGCTTGCGATGGCGATTGGATCGGCGATTGGCTACACCATGGGACGCAGCGCTGTGTTTGATCGCGCGTCCGACCCATGGATCATCGTGCTCTTGAACCTGCCCGCCCTGGTCATCATTGTCCTCGCCTATATCTGGGTTGGCCTTAACGAGGCGGCGGCGATCGGCGCTGTGGCCCTCAACAAATTGCCGGTCACCGCCGTCACCATACGCGAGGGGGTGCGCGCGCTCGATTCGAGGCTCGACGAAATGGCGCAGGTGTTCGGCTTTTCTCGAGCGAAGCGGCTCGCCCATGTCGTCGCGCCACAGCTCGCGCCCTATTTCGCTGCGGCGACCCGCGGGGGGCTGTCGCTTGTCTGGAAAATCGTGCTGGTGGTCGAGCTGATGGGCCGTCCAAACGGGGTGGGATTCGAAATCAATACCGCCTTCCAGTTGTTCGACGTTCCGTTAATGCTCGCCTACGCCCTGCCCTTCACGGCGATCATGCTCGTCATCGAAACATTCGCGGTGCAACCCTTTGAACGTCATGTCTCGCGTTGGCGACCCCGCGTCGCTTGAGGCGCGCGTCACGAGAAAATCCTTTCGGACCGCCTCAGGGCAAAGCGTTCCGGTTCTTACCAATCTTTCCTTCGCGCTCCAGGAGGGCCAGACCGGCGCGCTGATCGGACCTTCCGGCTGCGGCAAATCAACGCTGATGCGCATTCTCGCCGGCCTCGATCGCGATTTCGACGGATCGGTCCAGCTCCCCGCCGATGCCAAGGTAGGCATGGTTTTTCAGGAGCCGCGGCTCTTGCCGTGGCGCAGCGTCGAGGACAATTTGCGTCTCGCCGCGCCCGGCGCCAGCGAAGCCGAGGTCGCAGCCTTATTCGCCGCGCTCGGCCTCTCCGAGCACCGGACGCATTTTCCAGGCGAACTCTCGATCGGTCTAGCACGACGTGTAGCGCTCGCGCGCGCGTTCGCCGTCCGCCCAACGTTGCTGTTGCTCGACGAGCCGTTCGTTTCGCTCGATAGGCCGCTCGCTCGGCAGTTGCAGCGCGACTTGGCGTGGCTCGTCGAAAGCCGGCGCATGATCACCGTGCTCGTCACCCACGACGTCGACGAGGCGATTGCCCTCGCCGATCGAATCTTCGTGCTTTCCGCGCGGCCGGCGCATGTGGTCGGTGAGATTGAAGTCGAGACGCCACGCGCGGCGATGACCGACGAAGCGTGCAAGACGATCGCAGCGCGGATCGACGCCCTGCGGGGTCAGGCTGAATCCCCGCCTCCCAATTGAAACGGCGCGGGCGCGCCGTTAACGAGTCCGTTTTGAGCGATTTCAATGGATTGCGGCCCAGTTTAGGAGTCGTTCCGGCCCTCAAGCCTTATACCCAGTCAAGTCGGCCACGGAAATCGACAAGCGGAATTTTGAGAAATTTCTGAAAAACAATATACCGGACTCAAGCCAGCTTGGCAAGAAAATGTCGAAAGAAATTGCCGATCTTTCTTGAATTGCGTTCGGGTGCAGGACCCGGCGCTTTCGCCGCCTCTCGAGACCGATGAGCACGATCTCATCGACCCAATCGCGCATCACTTGTCATCATACTTGATATAGGCGAATCGCTGATCGCCGCTCGGCGTCCCTTCGAGGGCGCCGCCCTCTTGGCCGGGACGCCATGAGACGAAGTCCTCGATCTTGCGCGCAAGTTCGAAGTCCTTGTCGGTGATCCCCTTGGCGCTATGGTTTTGTAATTTCACCTCGACCCAGGCGTAGGACGCGGCGATATCGGGATGATGCCAGGCGGCCTCCGCGAGGTGGCCGACCGCGTTGATCACCATCAATGTGCCCTTCCAGCCGGAGGTGCGGAAAGTCCGTCTGATCCAGCCGTTTTCGTAGCGCCAATGCGGAAGCTCGCGGCCAAGCCGCGTCGCGATCTCGTCTGCTGAATAGACGCGCTCTTTGGACTCCTGGCTCATAATGTTCCTCCGATCAGCCGGCAGCGACGCGCTCCAATCGCCCGCTCACTTCACGAGCGGGCATCCGCCTTGATCGAGCGGCCGGAAGGCGGCCTCGGGCGGGATCGTTTCGATGAGATCATAGATGTCGTACCGGCTCTTCGATTGTTGCGGCGACTTGACCTTGAACACATACATCGCGTGCGTCGCACGGCCGTCGGGGCGCACGACGACGTGGCCGAAGAGCGGATCGTCGATCGGCGACTTCTTCATCTCAGTGACCACCTTATCACCTTCGATGGTTCCCGCCGTCTTGGCGGCGCGCAGATAGGCCAGCGTCGCCGAATAGGCCGCGGCCTGGTCCTCGGTCGGCATCTTGCCGCCCATCCGTTCGGCGAAGCGGGCGGCGAAGGCGCGCGTCGCATCATTGAGATCCCAATAGAAGGCTTCTGACAGGATGAGGCCCTGCGCCGCGCTCAATCCAAGCGCATCGATGTCGGTAATCTGCAGGAAGAGCGCCGCGAGCCTGCGATCAGGCCCGACGATCTGAAACTCCGCCGCCTGGCGGATGGCGTTGATCGCGTCGGCTCCGGTGTCGGCGAGAGCGATCACTTTGGCGCCCGACGCTTGCGCTTGTAGCAGATAGGAGCCGAAGTCGGTTGCGCCGAGCGGATGCGAAACCGAGCCAAGCACCGAGCCGCCCGCCTTGACGATCGCCTCAGTCGCGTCACGTTGCAGAGCCTTGCCGAGAGCATAGTCGAAGCTGATGAAGAACCAGGTCGAACCGCCCGTTTTCGTGATCGTGCGGCCGACCGCGTTTCCGAGCGCCCAGGTGTCGAGAGCCCATTGGACAGTGGACGGCTGACAGAATTTTCCGGTCAGGTCGGAGGTCGCGGTCGCGGATGCAAGCATCGCGCGATTCTTTTCATGCATCAGGGTATTGACGGCGAGCCCAACGCCCGAGTTGGCGAGGTCGACGATCGCGTCGACGCCCTCCACATCCACCCATCGCCGTGCAATGGCCACGCCGATGTCGGGCTTGTTCTGATGGTCCGCGAAAATGACCTCCACCTTGAGGCCGCCCGCCTCCTTGGCGAAATCCTCGGCCGCGAGTTGAGCGCCGACGAACGATCCCTTGCCGACCTGATCGGCGAACGGACCGGAAAAATCGCTCAACACGCCGATCTTGATCGTGTCACCCGGAATTTGCGCCGACGCATCCGTGGCCAGGCCAGTCAGCGCCGCGACGGCGAGCCAGACGCCCAGAAGCAGCCGCGTGAACCTTGCAGGCATGGGCGATCCTCCTAGTCGATCCATACGCAAAGTACCCGATAGCACCGGATGAGCGTTTAGTCTGCGATGGCCCAGCCGATCGGACAAGCCCAGCGGCCAAATGCCTCGGCGATGTGCGGCCAAAGGCCGTCGGAAAGAGATGAAACGATGAATTGTTCGGAAGCTAGAGCACCGTTTGAAGTCGCGGCCGACGCCGGCTGCAGTGTGGGCCTTTGTCGGCGCAATGGCCAGCCCGCGCGGCGCCGCGCTGTGCTAATCGCATGGGGGCTTGCCGCGTTGTTCATCTTCGGACCCCTTGCCATTGGCGCCCGCCAAGCGGCTGCGGCGGCGCCAACTGAACCAGCCAAGACCGTCGCGTTGCTCAACGTCAAGTTCCTGAACGACCATGAGGATCTGGAGCCGACGACCGGCGCGGAGCGGGCCCGCCTTGCCCTGATCGCGACCCTGTTCAAGGCAAAGCTCGAAGCCTCCGGCCGGTATACGTTCGTGTCCATACCTGCGGATAAAGCGGGAAAAATTGCGGCCGGTCCGGAGATCGGCGCCTGCGGTGGGTGCGAATTTGGCTATGGCAAAGAGCTTGGCGCCGATACCGTCGCGTGGATCGTGGTCCAGAAAGTGTCGGATCTCATCCTCAACATCAACGTCTACATGGCCAACGTCGCGGCCGGAAAATTGGCGTTTGTCCACAGCGTCGACATTCGCGGCAACACCGACGAATCGTGGACCCGGGGGCTGACCTATCTGGTGAAGAACTACCTCTTGGCGGCTCCATGACGAACGGACATGCGGCCTCGACGTGCGCCCAGGGGCGGCACGCCAGTTTCATAAGCGCCAATAAACGCTAGTAAACGATCGTAAACGTTAGTAAATTTGCTTTCATTTACTAACGTTTACTTTTTCAGAATGAGCCTTTTCAATGAGTTACGAGCAATTGTAATAAAAAATTCTTTCCTCATAGCATCGTTTATAACGTCATGATCGCGTGATTATCGTTCTTACTGGCGCGCGAGACATTGAGCATGGGTCCACTAAAACATATAGCACGCATTCTGAATTAAAGAAACGAATTGTCGTGCAGCTGTCTCGCGCCTCGCCCGGCCCGCTGCGAAAGCGCTTTGTCTGAAACGCCGCGTGACCCCGACGCGGCGCGGCCACCTTGCCTTGCTCTCTCTGCTATGGCAGGAAGCCCAGCGCTCGTTGGACGCGCTTCGGATGCTGCAGTAGCTCAGTGGTAGAGCACTCCCTTGGTAAGGGAGAGGTCGAGAGTTCAATCCTCTCTTGCAGCACCATCATTTCAATTGAATTATATACGGCTTTTCTCCTTAAATCGCTTCGCGCGGTGACGCGTAAGGATCACAAGATCTCCTCCCGCTTTCCGCAACTGCCGTTGTGAAGCCGCGAGCGGTCGTCAAATTACGCCAAAAAATACCCGACTCATGAGTGTGGAAATACCACGCCTTGAACCTTGGCGAACTTAGGACCCGCCAAAGCGCGATCGGCGGCCGCCCGATCAGCGAATTTAGGCTCCGATAACCTTTGCGCGCGATGATCCCCTCATGTCGGACGCAACGGCAACGCCCGAGGCTAAGCCCCACCCTTCGCTCTTCACGCGTGTGCGCGTCGTCGAGACCGAGCTCGATGAGCTCAAGGCCCTGATGGTCGACCTCAAGGAGGATCATGACGCCCTGCGCGAGGACCGCGACGAGTGGCGCTGGCGAGCGGAATATCTTCTGGCGGAGACCCAGAAAGGGTTTTTTGGCCGATGGGGCCAGCGCATTGAGGCGGCCATGAAACCCTTCGCTCGGCGACTGAACGCGCTCCTCTAGCGCCCTAGGCCGGCGATCCGTAGCGACCCGAATTCGGTTCAATCGTCTCGCGCCGTCAGCGCCAGGGCTCGAGTAGGATCTCGCCAGAGTGCGCGCCAGCGGCTTGGCCGAGTGCAAACAAACAATGGGAGGAACCGCGATGAAACGCATGGGCATGGTGATCGGCATCAAGCCGGAGCGGATAGCCGAATACAAGAAAACGCATGCCGCGGTATGGCCTGAGGTGCTCGGAAAGATTTCCGACTGCAACATGCGCAACTACACGATTTTCCTCAGAGAGCCCGAGAACCTCCTGTTCGGCTATTTCGAGTACCACGGCGTGGATTGGGCGGCGGACTCAGCCAGGATGGCGGCCGACCCGAAGACGCAGGAATGGTGGGCGATTCACAACCCGATGCAGACCCCGCTCGCCTCCCGCAACGAAGGCGATTGGTGGGCCATGGCGGAGGAGGTGTTTCACACCGACTGAGTTCCACCCTCCCCGGTCGGGCGGGACTGACCCGCGAATTGCGGCCGTGTCAGCCGGCCTCGCCTCGCTGGGCCTGAAAGGATTTCGGCAGAACAATCGGCCCCGACCGGGTTGACGCCGACTTAGGCCGAGACGACGCTGCAATTTTCATCGCAACGGGTCACGGCTCCGGGGGAAAGCGCCAATGGGCGTTCTGTTCGAAGGCGACTTTCTGGACGGCTTCGGAACTTGGCCGCTCGCCTACATTCCCTATGGCGGACCTGACTTCGGCGAGCTCTCCGCCGTCGCTCAGGCCGTGGGCGGAGGCGGCGTCGACGCCTATTACGCGGCCTGGATGGCGGCGGGGGACCGCACGCTCGCATCGGCGGAAGCGGCAAGCAAAGCCGGCCACAGGGCAAGCGCGCGAGACTTGTACCTGAAGGCGAGCGCCCTCTATGCGGCCGCCTACCATCCGCTCTATGGCGCGCCGGTCGATCCGAGGTTGGTCGCGGCTTTCAAGAAGCAGCGGCAGGCGCTCGACAATGGGCTTGCGCTTGGCGATCCACCGGTCCGACCCCAAAGCATCCCCTTCGAGGGAAAAGCCATGCCGGCTTACTTTCTCCCAGCAACGGGATTTGCCGGGACGACTCGCCCGACGATCATTTTCACCAATGGTTATGACGGAACGATCACCGACATGTTTTTCGCCTCGGCCGTCGCAGCCAGCAGACGCGGCTATCACGCTCTTTTGTTCGATGGGCCAGGTCAGGGCGCGATGCTTTACGAGAGCAACATTCCGCTGCGGCCAGACTGGGAAACGGTAGTCAGCGCGGTGGTCGATTTCGCGCTGACTCTCCCGCAAGTTCATCCGGAAAAGCTCGTCATCAGCGGCTGGAGCCTCGGCGGCTATCTCGCGCCTCGCGCAGCGTCGGGAGAACACCGTCTTGCCGCCTGCGTAGCGGATCCGGGCCAGTGGTCCGTGGTCGATTCCTTCCGGGCGTTCCTCAGCGCGATGGGCATTCCGCCGGTCGCGAATCTCAGCGATCTGGACGACGCTGTCCTGCAGAAATTGCAGGGCGTGATCGACGCCAACCGCGGTCTGCGCTGGAAGGTCGTTCAGCGCGGTTTCTGGGCGAATGGCAAAGCCAATTTGCGCGACTATCTCGTCGAGATCGAGCGCTTCACGATGAAGGACCGCTCTCAAGCCATTCGCTGCCCGACGTTGCTCACCGCAGCTGAACATGACCCTCTGGCCAAGGGCGCTCAGACGCTGTTCGACGCCCTGAAATGCAAGAGGAAACTCGCTAGGTTTACGGCTGCAGAAGGAGCGGGCGATCATTGCGAGATGATGAACCGCTCGGCGGTCAATCGTGTCGCGCTCGACTGGCTGGACGAGGTGCTGACGTAACCATCCTACAACAGAGACATGGGCGCATCGCGAGGAATCGCGTCGGAACGCTCCTCAGGCTCGTTGAGCCGGCTGCCGCCACGATTTCAGTGAAAACAGCACGAGCGACGCGGCGATCAAGCCTGAACCGAGAAAAAAGGTGAGATTGATCGCGAAATGAAGGTCGGGCACCCAATGCGATAGCCCGAGCGATATGAACGCAGTCAGCGCCGGGACCAGGTTGAGGAACATGGTGACAAAGCCATTGTCGCCGCCGGTGACGGTCAGCGCGATCTGATACATGACGCGACCAAAGGACGCGGCGACGATCGTGCCGAAGATCATCAGCAAGATCGGCCCCAGCTGATCGAAATTCAGCTCGTTTCGCCAGTAAAGAAGTGCGAGGCAGCCCGGAATCAAGATGACGTTCGCGGTGAGAAAATTGGCGGCGATGGCGGCGGATTCGTCATAAGCGCCGAACCATTTGCCGACGAGTGTGCCGCCTAAGGCCGAGGCCAATGGCACGGGAATCGCATAGAGCCAGCTGCCGTGAAGGAAACTGTCCGTGAGTTGGCTGATGTTTGACGTGGCCCCGTCGCCTAGCTGGCTCCAGGCGACCGCCATCGCGCCAATGAACGCGCCGGCAAAACAGCCAAAAAAGGTCGCCCGCGAGATCGGGATCGGCACCCCGGCCAGAACGAGCGCCACCAACGCGGCCCAGAAGGGCGAAAGATTGAGGATTGCTGAGATAATAATCGGGTGAGCATTGCTGAGGCCGAAATTATAGAGCAGGAGGCCGGTCAGTCCGATGGCGAATATGATTCCCAGATAGGCGTAGTTGATGGGCTTTCGTATCAGAGCGACGAAATCCCGTCGGCTTTTTGACCGGCTCAGCAGGAACGGAATGGAGACAAGCAGGGAGACTTGGGTCAGGGCGACGAACTGCAAGGTGTTGAGATGCTTGGCCGCCGGAAACGAAAACGGCTCCTGCGTCGCGTAGAGGAACGCCGTGATCACCGAATAGAGGCTTCCAAGCCGGTAATTGATCGAGGACGTAGTTTGAGACATTCCCCGGCCCCCTTGGCCTGCCTGCGGACAAAACCTGCGGCTCTCGCTTCCGCCACCGATAGGCGCATGGGCGCCGTTGACAGCGCCCTGGGAACCGATCCTATCGAAGCCGATGACGATCGTCAGGATTCTCTCACTCTCCCTCGCAGCCGTCGCCGTCCCTATTTTCGGCTTCGGCATGGACATTGAGGAGCCCAACCACGGCCCGCTCTGCGGCGGGCGCTCCTATGCGAGGGTCAGCGTTCCCAACGGCGCTTCCCCTTACGTCGAACTCACCGCCGACGGGGTGACCGGCCCCTTCTTGTTGGACTATGGCGCAACGCGCAGTTCTTTGTCGGCGGCTTCGTTTTCCGGCCCGGACGGATCGATGAGAACGGTGGCGATCTCGCTTCCAGGCATCGAAAGAGCCGATTTTCACCTCGCCCGGTATTTCCTCCTGCTTCAACCGGGAGAAGGACAACTCGGGGTCATTGGCGACGACCTCCTGTCCCAGTTTACCGTCCAATTGACGGACAGCACTGCGTTCCTGAGCGCCGAGACCTGTCAACCCGAGGCGCTCATGGCGCGTGGCTTGACCCCGGTCGCTCAAACCGGCTTTTTTTCGTCCGATCCCTCCAAGGGTAAGGCCGGGCTACCCAACGTTCCGGGCATTTTTCTGCGCCTAGGAGACGTTCGCGTCTGGGCGCAAATCGACACCGGTTACGAGGATTTCGTCTATTCTCATTCGATCGACATCAACCAGGCTTTGTTCGATCGTCTCGTCGGAAGCGGCGTGAAGCTCGATCGCATCAACGACATCGATATCTGGACATGCGACGGGCGCGAGCACCGGCCAGTCTACCAGATCAAGGGCCGCCCGATGACGATCGAAAACGAAAGCGGGAAAGAGATCCTCGAAACTGAGGATTTCCATTTGGTCGTAAAGTCCGCCAACGCATGCGGCGGCATCGCGGATATGAAAGAGCCCGCAGCCCAACTGGGCGCCTCGTTTCTCGGGCTGTTTGGAGACGTTATTTTCGATCCGAAAAACACGACCGTCTGGCTGGGCGGCGGCCCGCGCGGAGCCGGGGACGGCAGCGGCGGTCAGTAAGCCGTTTGCGTCGCAATGGTTGCGAGCCGCGTGCCGACCGCCTCCAAAAGCAACTCATGCGCCTTTGCGGCGATATCCTCCATCGAGGGCGAGTTCGCTAATAGGGCGCGAGCGCGGCCCACGATCTCCGCCTTCGTCGGAATGTGCGGCAGGTTGAATTCGCTGAACATGTCCTTGGGCGAAAACGGCTGCGCCTGGGAAAGGCGCGCGCGCAGATCCGCCAAGCCGCTGTTTCCCAGCGCGGTGGCGACCGCACTTGCGATGCGCTCCGGGTAGAAGCTCTCCGCAACCAGCGAGGCGGCGCGCGTGATGACTCGACTTCCGAGCTTGTGCTGGTTTTGCATGACCTCGGCGGTCGGACGCTTCAAGTTCCATACCAGTCCGAGACGCTCGAGCAGCGTCAGGAGATAGTAGGTCGGGTCATATTCCCACCAGTAGAATCCCTGACGCGCGCTGCTCTGGTAGGCATGATGGTTGTTGTGCCAGCCCTCGCCCATGGTGATGATGGCGAGCAGCCAATTGTTGCGGGAATCGTCGCCAGTGATGTAGCGCCGCTTGCCCACGAGATGAGCGAGCGAATTGATGCTGAAGGTCCCGTGATAGACGGCGACGGTGCTCCAGAAGAAACCGACGATCAGCCCGGGCCAGCCGGCGACGGCTAAACAGAGGACGGCGAGCACGAAAGCCGGGACCTGTTCGTAGCGGTGGAGCCACATCAGCTCGGGATATTTGGTGAAATCCGCGATCCGGTTGAAATTCATCGTGTCCTGGCCGCGAGAGAAGATCCAGCCGACATGGCTATAGATAAAGCCCATCTGGCGGGGCGAATGAACGTCGAGTTCTGTATCGGAATGGAGGTGGTGGTTGCGATGGTTGGCGGCCCACCACAAGACGCTCTTCTGTGAGGTGGATTGCGCGAGCGCTGCGAGAACGAACTGAAAAACCCGGCTGGTCTCATAGGCCCGGTGGGAAAAGTAGCGATGGTAACCCGCCCCGATGGCGAAGATCCTCAGCCAGTAAAGGCCAATGCCAATCGCGACTGCCTCTACAGTGACGCCGGTCCAGATCGCGGCGAAGCACACCAGATGCACGATGATGAAGGGTATGGTCGACGGATAAACGATATCGGTCGCCGAATCGCGGCCTATGGGCGGCTCCAAGCTTGAACGGGTGTCCTGGCTCATGGGAACGAACTATCCGATGCTGCGCGGACGATCCACGTCCAGCTTATAGATTCGAACATTATCATAGGATCGGTCGGACCGACAAAATATGCACCGGCTGTGAACGCGCGCAGCCTGCAATCGCACGTCCCCGGCTAATTGATGACCCGCAGAATCCGGTTCGAGGGATCGACGAGCACGCGGTGACCATTGACGAAGGCCGAACCCATTCCTCCCGCTCGAGGCGTGACCTGTACTTCGTCCGGCACCACCTGGCCAGGCGTAACCGCACCCGTGTAGCCGGCGGGATGCCCGTATGCAGAGGAACCGCCATAGGGCCGCAGTCCAGCGCCAACGGAGGGGGTTGGCTGGGTCGTCGTGGTGCTCAAATCTGACCCGACCTTGCCGCCAACCGGTCCATCCTGCTGCGCGAAAGCGGCGGATGGGATCGCCAGCATCGCTGCAATGACGGCGATGTGTGAAGCGCGCATCGAAAACCTCCTCTTCGGGGTGCGAGAGTGACGATAAGAACATCGGCGTTCGCCAACGGTTCCGATCGGGGCCAGGAAATGTCAGGTCAGGCAATATTAACCCTGGGCTGCGGTCGAATTGAGGCTGAAAAGCTCGCCCCGCCGAAAGCAAAATACGCCAGTCCGCTTGATCTCGGAATCCTCCAGCTCGCGCGTCACCGGCACGGAATATTCGATCACGCAGTCCAGGCGGTCAAGCGGCAGATAGGAGCGGCGCGGATCGCCGATAAGGACAGTCGCGCCGCGACGCGCGAGCGAGGCGAGCCAATCCATCGCCGCGTCCGCGAAGTCCTTTTGGTAGGCGATATCGCCGGCCAGCACGACCTCCCAGCCATCGTCGGCGCCAATCAGATTTTCGAGGCGCGGCCGGACGGCGACGTTGTTTTCGGCGGAATTGGCCTCGATCGCGGCGATAGCGAAGGCGTCGATGTCGGCAGCATCGACCTCCGCCGCGCCGGCTTTTGCCGCCGCGATCGCAACCAGCCCCGAGCCGGACGCGAAATCGAGGACCCGCTTGCCGTTGACCAGACCGGCATGGTCGAGCGTGTAACGGGCCAGCGCCTGCCCGCCCGCCCAGGCGAAGGCCCAGAACGGCGGCGGCAGGCCCAGTGCGCCAAGCTCGTCCTCGGTCTTCTTCCAGATCGGCACGGCCTCATCGGCGAGTTCAGCCTGATCTCGGGAGTCAACGGCGGCGCGATGAGTCTTGTATTGGCGAGGACGAAGTCGCGCTTCCCGTTCATTGAGGGTTCAATCGGCAGCGCGGGGTCATCCGCCGATCGTAAGCCGGCGCACCGCCAAACGACAAAAAAAGCGCGCGCGTCCATCTCTCGGCTTCGCGGCGATCGTTCATTTTACGATCGCTCATTTAAATGTCCGGTTGCTTCTGCTATTCGCTGGTCGGAGCCGCGGGTCTTTGCGCGGGGTCAAGCGACCGCGAAGACGCAGGCGGCGATCAGAAGGGGTTATCGCCATGACATTCACACCCTCCGCGATCCGCGGCTTTGAGGCTTTGGCCGTATCGGTTTTGGTGAGCGCCACGCTTGCCGCATCTCCAGCGGCCGCGGCGGTGACAAACATCGCTAGTGCGTCCACGGTCCTCGATGTCCATTTGAACGTCGGAAGCTTCGGGCCGAAGTTGCCCGCTTCCGGCTCGGCCCCGCCGGCCTACGATGTCACAAACTCCTTCGCCTCGTTTTCCACCAATCTAGGCCCCTTGCGCTTCATGACCGGCATTTTGACGGACACAGCCAGTGGGGACATTGCGACAGCAGAGGGGGCGGCGTCTTCGAGCCTGGCGAGCCTCAATATATCGGCGGACTCGTTTTTCACGCTCAGCGCGTCAGCCGTGAGTTCGATGGCGTCGGTGGACGGAACGCCATCGGCGATGGGCTCCAGTACGCTGGCAGACTTGGTCATCACCGTATTGGGATCGTCGATCAACATTCCCCTGGACCCGCCCCCGAATGACGTGATTTTCGACGAGTTCGGCGTGAAGGTCACCCTAAACCAACAGACGCACGAGGTTGAAGGCGGCTTCGGCGAAGGGATCATTGTCAACGCCATTGCCGTCGACCTCGACGTCCTTGGCGTGAAAGGCTTCATCGACATCGGCCAGTCGAAGGCAAGCATCAGCGAGGCTGCCGTTCCTGAACCCTCGACCTGGGCGATGATGGCGTTGGGCTTCGCCGGGCTCGCGTTCGCCTATCGGCGCGCGCGAAAGATCACGGCGATCGGCTAAGGCGACGCACGATCCCGGTTTTCGGCGCCCAAATCAAAAGCTCGCGTGGAGGGTGACGGTGGCGCTGAGCCGCTCGCCGACGAGCGCGCCCGCCGCATTGGCCGCGAGGAAGTAGCGCTCGTTGGTGATGTTGTGGACGTTGACGTCAAGACCCCAGCTCTTTGCGTCGTAGCCGAAGGCGACGACGCAAAGAGATAGGGCGGGATCGAGTTCACGTCGGTGATATCGCTGTAGCTTTTCCCTCGCTAGTTCAGTCCGCCGCCGATGTGGAAGCCAGAGAGTCCCGCGATCGAGAACAGATAACTCGTCCAAAGGTTGGCGAGGAGGCGGGAACGCCCCGGGGGGTGATTACCGACCGATGAAATTCCTTGCGGATCCCAAGCATCGAATGCGAGGAGCCCTAGACTAGGGGATCACACCCGCCAGCGCAGAGCCGAAACCAGCGCGAACAGGCGCCGCGCGGTCCCCTTGTCGATGTCGATCGTGCCGGTCAGCCGCTGGGCCATGAGCTCGGCGCCTTCATTGTGCAGCTTGGTGCGTTCGCGGTCGATTGCCTCGATCTGGCGCGGGCTCGAGGTTCGGATCGCCGAATAATAGGTCTCGCAGACAAGGAAATAATCCTTGAGCAACGGCCGGAACGGCGTCATCGACACCACGATCGTGGCCGCGGTCTCAGCCCTCGCGGTTTGGACCTCGAAGGTCAGCTTCGATTCCTCCTGCGAGATTTTCAGCACATAGGGGCCATCGTCGCGGCCGGGAACGCCGAAGGAATTTTCCTCGATCAGGTCGAAGATCGCCACCGTCCGCTCGTGATCGACATCGGCTGAGCCGCGCGGGATCGTCGCTTCGTCCAGAACGACCTCGGCGAGGCGATTGCGGCTCTTGGCCGGTTTGGGACTCATGGGCTGTTCGCCCGAAGCCGCAACGCGACGGAGCGTGCGTGCGCCTGGAGCCCCTCGGCTTGCCCAAGCGCAATCGCCGCCGGGCCGAGCACTGCGAGCGAGCGCGCGTCGCATTTGAGCAGCGACGTACGCTTCATGAAGTCCAACACGCCCAGGCCCGACGAGAAGCGCGCCGAGCGCGCGGTCGGCAGAACGTGGTTCGAGCCGCCGACATAGTCGCCGATCGCCTCGGGCGTATGGGGCCCAAGGAAGATCGCGCCGGCATTGGCGATTTTGTCGCTGAGCGCCTCGGCATCCTGCGCCATGATCTCGAGATGCTCCGGCGCCAGCCGGTCGACGAGCGGAATCGCGGCCTCGAGCGAGGGGCAGAGGATGATTGCGCCGTTGTCGCGCCAGCTCGCGCCGGCGATCTTGGCCCGCGGCAGGCTCTCGAGCTGACGCTCGACTTCCGCTTTCACCGCGCGCGCAAGGCCTCGATCGTTGGTGATCAGGATCGATTGCGCCGCCTCATCGTGCTCGGCCTGCGCCAAAAGATCGGCGGCGACAAAACGCGGATCGGCGCTCCGGTCGGCGAGGACGACCACTTCGCTGGGGCCCGCGATCATGTCGATGCCGACGATGCCGAACACCCGCCGCTTGGCCGCCGCGACATAGGCGTTGCCGGGGCCGACGATCTTGTCGACCGGGGCGATCGTGTTCGTCCCGAAGGCCAGCGCGGCGATCGCCTGCGCGCCGCCGATCCGATAGATCTCGTCCACGCCAGCGATGCGCGCCGCGGCGAGCGCAAGCGGATTGATGCGGCCATCGGGCGTCGGCATGACCATCGCCAGGCGGCGGCAGCCCGCCACCTTGGCCGGCACGGCGTTCATGATGACCGAGGACGGATAGGTCGCCGCGCCGCCCGGAACATAGAGGCCGACCGCGTCGATCGGCCGCCACCGCCAGCCGAGCTGGACGCCGAGCGGGTCGGTGAAGAAAAGGTCGGCGGGCTTCTGGCGCAGGTGAAAATCCATCACCCGGGCGTGCGCAAGCTTGAGCGCTTCGAGCGCAGTCTTCTCGCAGGCGCCCATCGCCGCGTCGATCTCGCCAGCGGCGATCTTCAGCCCAATTCTTCCGATTTCGATACGCTCGAAGCGCAGCGACAATTCGGCCAGCGCCACATCGCCGCGGTGGCGGACATCGTCGATGATGTCGGCGACGGTCAGGTCGACGTCAGCGGACGTCTCGCGCTTGGCGGCGACGAGCGCCCCAAAGCGCTCATCGAAATCGGCAGACTGCATATCGAGCGCCACGGCCATGGCTAAGCGGAACTCTCCAACCTGGTCACAGCGCTCGCCCTCATCCGGCGCTTCGGGCCACCTTCTCTCCGGGGGAGAAGGGTTTGAGGGACCTCATACGCGAACTCACCTCACAGCGCCACGCGCTAGGCGGCCGACGAATTGGTCAAAGCGTGGCCGGGGCAGGCCTGGGCGGGAACGCGGTGGGCCATGTCGCGCAACTCGACCTCGACGCATTCAACGTCGAGACGCACCAGCGCGCCGTCGGCGAAGGCGAGAATGATAATGCCGGCCGGCGGATCCGTCTTCTCGAACGTCACCGCCAAGAGATTGAGCGTCGCATCCGGGCTCGTCTCTGTGAGACCGAGATGCGAAACCTTCAACACGCGGTCGAACCTCAGCACACTGGAGACGCGCTCCTCGGGCCCGGTCTTGGCGCCGACCCAGTCGTAGCGCATGCCGGCGACCAGGAAGCGGCGCTGTTGCGGCAGCCAAGTCATGTCGACGCGTTTGACGCAGGTGTCCTGAATATGCGCGGAAATGACGCCCAGGCCCTCCCGGTCGAGCGCGATCAGCTTGAGCGCCTGCGCGAGACTCGCCATGGACTAGCTCGCGAGCCGCGTGATGTCAGCCCCACAAGCACCGAGCTTCTCCTCCAGCCGCTCGAAGCCGCGGTCGAGGTGATAGACGCGATTGACGATCGTTTCCCCTTCCGCCGCAAGACCGGCGATGACGAGCGAAACCGAGGCGCGCAGATCGGTCGCCATCACCGGTGCGCCGCGCAGGCGCTTGACGCCGCTGACGACGGCCGTGTCGCCATCGAGCTTGATGTGCGCGCCGAAGCGGGCGAGCTCCTGCACGTGCATGAAACGGTTCTCGAAGATGGTCTCCTTGATGCGCGAGACGCCTTTCGCGCGCGTCATCAACGCCATGAACTGCGCTTGCAAATCGGTCGGGAACCCGGGAAACGGCGCCGTCGAGATGTCGACCGCGCTGATCCCAGCGCCATTGCGCTTCACGCGCACGCCTCGATTGTCGCTGCTTATCGTCGCGCCGGCCTGAGTGAGGGCCTCGAGAGCCTCCTCCAGCAGATCCCCGCTCACGCCCTCGAGCACAACGTCGCCGCCGGTCATCGCGACCGCGGTCGCGTAGGTTCCTGCTTCGATGCGGTCGGGCAGAACGCGGTGATGGGCGCCATTGAGACGGGCGACGCCGTCAATTTCGATTGTCGGCGTGCCGGCGCCGCGGATGCGCGCGCCCATCTTGTTGAGGCAGGAGGCGAGATCGACGACCTCCGGTTCGCATGCGGCGTTGCGGATCAAGGTGGCCCCACGCGCGGTCGACGCGGCCATGATCGCGATGTGCGTTCCCCCAACCGTCACCTTGGGAAACTCGATCTCCGCTCCCGTAAGACCCTTGGGCGCCTTAGCGACGGCGTAGCCTTCATCGATCTCGATCTGGGCGCCGAGCTTCTCGAGCGCCATCAGCAAAAAATCGACCGGCCGGGTGCCGATCGCGCAGCCGCCCGGCAGCGAAACGCGGGCCTCGCCCATGCGCGCCAGCAGCGGCGCGATCACCCAGAAGCTCGCGCGCATCTTCGCTACCATTTCATAAGGGGCGGTCGTGTCGACAATGGTGCGGGCGCGCAGATGTGCGGTCTGGCCGGTGCCCGCCTCCTCGCCGACGCGCTTGCCGTCGATCGAATAGTCGACGCCCTGATTGCCAAGGATGTAGGCGAGTTGAGCGACGTCAGCGAGACGCGGCAAGTTTTCCAGGGTCAGCGTCTGATCGGTGAGCAGCGACGCGATCATCAGCGGCAGAGCGGCGTTCTTGGCGCCGGAAATCGGGATCGCCCCGTTCAGCGTCGCGCCACCGCGAATTTGTATGCGATCCATCCCGCTCCCTCTCGCTCAAATTCACCCGCCAAAGAACGGTCGCCGCCCGCGACCCTCAGTCCCGAGGCGCCCCAGACTGCGCCGTCGGCTCGTCCGCCGGCTGACCCTCGACCTGCCGCGCCCGACTTTGCGCCTTGCGCCGCTTCAAATTTTCCCTGAGCGATGCAGCGAGGCGGACCCGCCGGAGGTCCTCGCGTTTTGCTCGGGATTCATCCGGGCTCATGCCGGGTCCTTTGTCGTTTGACGCCGCGATTCGCGACGCTTGGGCCGGGTCTTGATAGGGCCAAGGCCAATGGCGAAGCAAGCGTCGATGTCCGGATTGTCCGGCCGTCGCTCGGCCTTTTCGATCAGGCTCAAGGCGGCGGCGCGAGCCTCGTGGGTGATTTCCGCGCCGGCCAGCATGCGAGCAATTTCCTCCCGCCGTTCGGCCACCCCGAGCCGCGAAACGCCGGTCGCAACTCGGTCGCCTACGCCAACATCGCTTTTTACGATCCGATAGTGGTTCTGTGCCCGCGCGGCGACCTGCGGCGCATGCGTCACCGCCAGCACCTGAGCCCCCGCCGAGAGCCGCGCCAGGCGCTGGCCCATCGCATCCGCGACGGCGCCGCCGACGCCGGTGTCGATTTCGTCGAACACCAAGGTCGGCGCGGTGCCGCGCTCCGCCAATCGCACCTTGATCGCGAGCAGGAACCTGGCGAGCTCGCCGCCTGAGGCCACTTTCATGAGGGGGCCGGGCCGCGACCCGGGATTGGTGCGAACGAAGAATTCCGCCCGGTCGTACCCGCTCGGCGAAACGATCGCGTCGTCGCGCTTCAAGTCGACGCTGAACTCGGCCCGCTCGAGCTTGAGCGGCGCCAATTCCGCGCCGACCGCCGTCATGAGTTCGCGCGCGCTTGTCTCGCGCGCGGCGCTGAGCGCGCTTGCCGCCGCGTGGTAAGCCCCGGCGGCGCTCCTCACGCTGGCCTCGAGGCGGCCGACCTCGCTGCGCCCTTCAGCGAGCGCTACAAGATCGTCGGCGAATTTCTGCGCCAGCGCCGGCAGGTTCTCGATCGGAACATTGTGCTTGCGGCCCATTGCGCGAAGCGCGAACAGGCGCTCCTCGCAACGCTCAAGCTCGTGAGGGTCGAAGGCGCTTCGCTCGAGCGCGTCCTCGATCTCGCGCGTGGCGCGCTCGATTGCGTCGATCGCTTCATCCAGCGCCTTGACGCTACGCTCAAGGAGCGCCGGCGCCTGCGGCAAGCGACGCTGCAGTCGTTTCGAAAGGGAAAGCAAAAGCGGCAGGATCGCGGTGTCGCCTGTCAGGTGATCGCGGGCGTCGCCGATGTCGGCTGCAACCTTCTCGCCCTGCATCATGGCCTGGCGGCGCGCGGCAAGCGTCTCTTCCTCGTTTGGCTGGACGTCGAGTTTGCTGAGTTCCTCGTGTGCATGAGCGGCGAATTCCGCTTCCGCCTCCGCCGCCTTGACCCTGGCGCGCTCGGCCTCGAGCGTGCGCTCCGCGTCGCGCAAGGCGCCGTGGGCGCGCTCGGTCGCGACGCCCAGCGGTTCGAGCCCGCCATAGGCGTCGACCAGCGCGCGATGGGTCGATGGGTCGGTCAGCGCACGCTCGTCATGCTGGCCGTGGATCTCGACCAGCGCCGACGCCAGCCCCCGCAACGCCTGGGCGCTGACGCTCCGGTCATTGACATAGGCGCGGGTGCGTCCGTCGGCGAGCTGGACCCGTCTCAAGATCAGCTCATCGCCGATCTCGATGTCCTGCCCTTCGAGGAGCGCATGAGCGGCGTGTCCTGGCGCCAATTCGAACGTCGCCGTCACCTGGCCTTGCGGCTGGCCGTGGCGCACCAGGCCTCCGTCGCCGCGCGCGCCAAGCGCCAGCGACAGCGCATCCAGAAGAATGGATTTCCCCGCTCCTGTCTCGCCGGTGAGGATGGTCAGCCCAGGCGAGAACTCAAGATCCAACTGATCGATCAACACCACATCGCGAATGGAGAGGCGCGAAAGCATCAACCAGCCGGGACGACCGTATGCCAGATCGTCGACATCCACGAACCGCCAGAATCGTGGGGCGAGAGTCCCTTGCCCTTCAAGAGGTCATAAGCGTTATGGTACCATTGGCTATCCGGAAAATTATGCCCGAGCACGGCAGCCGCGGTCTGCGCTTCCTCGGTGATTCCAAGCCCTAGGTAGGCCTCAACCAGGCGATACAGCGCTTCGGGCGCATGCCGCGTCGTCTGGTAGTACTGCAGTACGTTGCGAAATCGATTGATGGCGGCGGTGTAGTTGCGGCGGCTGAGGTAAAACCGCCCGATCGACATCTCCTTGCCGGCCAGTTGATCCTGGGTGACCTGGATCTTGTATTTCGCGTCCTCCGCATAGTCCGACTTCGGGTATTTCTGCACGACGGATTGGAACGTTTCCAGAGCTTTCGCGGTCTTCTCCTGGTCACGCGAGATGTCCGGTATCTGCATATAATATGAATTCGCCTGCAGGTACAAAACGTAGTCCGCTTCTGGCGAGTTGGGATAGTCCTTGAGGTAACGTTCGGCCGACGTTTCGGCGGTGGTGTAGTCGGCGGCCTGATAGTTGGCGTAGGTCGTCATCAGTAGACCCTTGCGCGCCCAGTCCGAGGTCGGATATTGCTTGCCAAGGTCGGTGAATTTCTTCGACGCCTCGGCTGGCGAACCATTGGCCAATTTCTCGAGGCCCTGGTCGTAGGTCTTGCTTGCGGGGACGTCCGGCGTGACCTCCATCTTATATTTTTCACCGGAGCCGAAGGGATTGAACTGGTCGAACATCGAACAGCCTGAGCCGGACAGCGCGATGGCGATGAACGCCGCCGCAGCGAATGAAGGCCGCGCCAAGCGCCTCCAATCGTTCGACAAAGGAGCGTCAGATTCGACGTCAGCCATGCTTCACAGTCTCGGGTTGCGGGCGGGGGAGCGCCGGTTCCGCCGTTCGGGGACGAAGCGGCTCATTAACGCACTCGCGGCGCGCGCGCCAGATTATCGGCCACGCGAAAATGACCGTCGCGGCGCATTGAGGCGATAATATTGGCAAAAGCGCGGCCGCCGGCGGGCCGCAGTGGTTAGTCGGCGGCGGCGAACGCCGCGGCTCCAGCGGGCACGTGCGCGCCGCCAACCCGAGCGCGGATTGCGGCTGGCGCCGATTGCGCTTCGAGGAGCTCGTAGGCTGAGCGATGCGCGAACAGCGCGTCAAGCGCCATGGCGTTGAGCTTATGTCCAGGCCGATAGGTCCGGTAAAGACCAATGATCGGCGCGCCCGAAAGCGACAGATCGCCGACCGCGTCGAGCGCCTTGTGGCGCACGAACTCGTCGGCGTAGCGCAGCCCTTCCGGGTTGAGGATGGCGTCGCCATCGATGGCGACCGAATTCTCGAGCGAGGAGCCCAGCGCATAACCGGCCCGCCACAAAGCCTGGACATCGCTGACGAATCCGAAAGTTCGGGCACGGGCGATGTCGCGCCGGAAGGTCGTCGGATCAAGATCGAACACCCGGCGCTGGCGGCCAATCGCCGGCGATTTGAAGTCGATCTCGACGTCGAGGCGGAAGCCATTTTCGGCGGGGAGGAATTCGGCGAAACCGCCCTCATGATCCACGCGTACCGGCTTGACGATCTTGAGATAGCGACGGGAACGACCCTGCTGGACGACGCCAACGGAATCGATCGCCCGAACAAAGTCGACGGCCGAGCCGTCCATGATCGGCGTTTCCGGCCCATCGATCTCGACCAGGACATTGTCGATCCGAAGCCCCGAAAGCGCCGCCAAAAGATGCTCGACGGTCGAGATGCTGGCGCCGGCCGCATCGCCGATCGTGGTGCAAAGCGAGGTCTGCGTCACGTTGGCGCTCTTGGCCTCGAGCAGGCGCTCGCGTCCGCCGGGCAATCCCGTGCGGAGGAACGTGACCCCGGTGTCGGCATGGGCAGGATGAAGGACAAGTTGGGCGGGCGCCGCGGAGTGTACGCCGACGCCCTGGATGGCCACCCGATCGCGCAGCGTTGTCTGAGACCCAAACCGCATCAACTGCACCCGGACTTTCGCCCGGCCCTGATTCGCGCCGCCGGCTGCGGTGTGAGATTGCCACCGCCTTGCTACTCAAAGCTACCGATCGTCGTCCGCCCGCCGCTGCCGCCAAAAAGCCTGACGTCAGCTCCCGAAAAGCCAGACTAGGGGCCGGGCGTCCCCGGGACAAATCACCTTTAGTGAACAAAAGTTACAAGGCTCACGCAAAGATTCTCTGAGATTTTTCAATACTTTAGAAAGCTTACCGAGCGTTAACCGTATGTGAGGATGACGCCCTCGGACCAACCCCGGCCGCCCAGCCGGGGCTCCTCAGATAGCCGAATCAGTTCTGCTGTCGGCGCAAAAAAGCCGGGATATCGAGATGATCGTCCTCGGAGACCGGAGGCCGCGCAACGGCCCGACCCTGCGGTTCATAGGCGGCCGGGGAGCGCGCCGGCTGCGGACGCGGCTGAGCGCGGACTGGCTCGGCCGGAGCCAAAACCTGGGGACGCTGAAGCTGCGTTACGGGCGCCGGAGGGGCCATGGCGGCGGGCGCGGGAGCAGCCTCGCCATCGTGACGGGTGATGCCGAATGCGGCCAGCTTCTCCAGTAGCGACCGGCGGCGCGTTTCCGGCGCGGGGATGCCGTTTTGCGCGTCGCGCAACGCACGTAGCTGGTTCTGCGCCAATTGCGGCAGGTCCTCGATCTGCGGCATGCGGGGCGACCGAAGCACCGGCTGCTCCGGCGCGGGCGGGATGAATTCCTCATGCTCCTGTTCGTCCACTTCGAGGCGAGCCTCTATAGGATCGGGGAAGGCGGCGACAGGCGCGAGGGAGTCCTCCTGGCCGACATACGCGGCGGCAGCCGCGTCAGTCTGGGCTAGAGCCGGGCGGCCCGAGCGGCCCGGGAAGGAGCGCGGGCGCGTGAAGGCTTCCGCCCTCGGGTGGGCGTTGACCGGCTCGATCTGTCCGATCGCCTCCTGATCGATGCCGGTGGCCACGACGGAAACGCGCACCACGCCATCGAGCGCCGAATTGAAAGTGGCGCCGAGAATGATGTTGGCCTCCTCGTCGACCTCCTGGCGAATGCGGCTCGCCGCCTCGTCGACTTCGTAAAGCGTGAGGTCGTTGCCGCCGGTGATCGAGATCAAAAGGCCGCGCGCGCCCCGCATCGACGTCTCGTCGAGCAGCGGATTGGCGATCGCCGCTTCGGCGGCTTGCACCGCCCGCTTGTCGCCCGCCGCCTCGCCGGTGCCCATCATCGCCTTGCCCATTTCGCTCATGATCGAGCGGACGTCAGCGAAATCGAGGTTAATAAGTCCTTCCTTCACCATCAGGTCCGTGATGCAGGCGACGCCGGAATAGAGAACCTGGTCGGCCATGGAGAAAGCATCGGCGAAGGTGGTCTTTTCGTTGGCGACGCGGAACAGGTTCTGATTGGGAATGATGATCAGCGTGTCGACCGCCTTCTGGAGATCAGAGATCCCATTCTCGGCGATCTTCATGCGGCGGCCACCCTCGAAATGGAACGGCTTGGTGACGACGCCGACGGTGAGAATGCCGAGCTCCCGCGCGGCTCTGGCGATGACCGGCGCGGCGCCCGTGCCGGTGCCCCCGCCCATGCCGGCGGTGACGAACACCATGTGCGCGCCAGCGAGGTGATCGCGGATCTCCTCGAGCGCCTCCTCCGCAGCCGCCTTGCCGACTTCGGGCTTGGATCCGGCGCCGAGGCCCTCGGTCACCTGAAGGCCCATCTGGATAATGCGCTCGGCGCGCGACGAGGTCAGCGCCTGCGCGTCCGTGTTGGCGACGATGAAATCGACGCCCGACAGGCCCGACACGATCATGTTGTTGACCGCGTTGCCGCCGGCGCCGCCGACGCCGCACACCATGATTCGGGGCTTCAATTCCCTGAGTTCAGGCGCCTTCAGATTGATCGACATGCTAGCCTCATTGGTTGGACGCCCGCCGGCGCCGATTGGAATGCGTGTTTTCCCTTCACCCACGCGCTTGCCTTCGGCGAGCGCCCATTACGCGCCTTAAAAACTGTCCTTGAGCCACCGTCCGACCCGCGCCGCATAGCCAGCATCGCCATGATGGTGATGATGAGCGTTCGAGCGCGTGCTTCCGAAATATTCGAGGCCGGCCATCTGCGGATAAATCATGAGGCCGACCGCGGCGGCGAAGGACGGGCTCTTGCCGGATTCCGGTAAGCCTTCGATCCCGAGCGGCCGTCCGACGCGAGCCTGGCTTGAGAGCGTCGCGCGTGTCAGCTCCGGCAGCCCGGTCAGCTGGCAGGCGCCTCCGGTCATCACCAGTCTTCGGCCGGCCTGGGCGGCGTAGCCTGACGCCTTGAGCCGGTCGCGCACGAGTTCGAGGATCTCCTCGACCCGCGGACGGATGATTCGCACAAGATCTGACTTCGGCAGGTGGCTCGGATGATCCTGGTCGTCGCCGAGTTGCTGCACGGTGATGGTTTCGCGATCGTCGGAGGGCGAGGCGATGCAGGCGCCGTACAAAGTCTTGAGACGTTCAGCGTCGCTGACGGCAACGTTGAGACCGCGCGCGATGTCCCTCGTCACGTGCAAGCCGCCAAGGGCGACCGCGTCGACATGGATGAGCCGCCCGCCGGAGAAGACCCCGACCGTCGTCGAGCCGCCGCCGAAATCGACGACCGCCGCGCCGAGCTCCGCTTCGTCGTCGACAAGCGTCGAGAGGCCCGCCGCGTAGGGCGTCGCCACCATCGCTTCGACCCGCAAATGGCAACGCTCGACGACCAGCATCAGATTGCGGGCGGCCGCCGAATCACAGGTGGCGAGATGAAGATCGAGGCCGAGTTCGTGACCGACCAGGCCTTTCGGATCCCGAACGTCCCTGGTCGAGTTCGAGCCGGAAAATGGTCGGAAGCGCGTGCAGGATCGTCCGCCCTGGCTCGGCGTTCACCGCGGCGGCAGCTTCGAGCACATGATGGATGTCGTGTTCGGCGACGGTCTTGCCACGCAACTTCGCATCCGCGCCGTGACGGCGCGAAGAGAGGCGCCCGCCGGACATGTTGATGATGACGCCGCCGACCTCGACGCCCGCCATGCGCTCGGCCGCATCGACAGCGAGGCGCACGGCATGCTCCGCCGCATGAAGATCGACCACCGCGCCGCCCTTGACGCCGTTCGAGCGCTGATGGCCGATGCCGAGCACCTTGCAGCGATGGGTTCGACCGCGCAAAGCCTCGGACGGCTCCATTGGAGTCAACCGCGCGATCAGGCACACGATCTTGGAAGCGCCGATGTCGAGCACCGAGAGAATGGCGCTCTTGCGCGCCGGAATCTGACGCATGCGCGGAGCGAGCGATTTGAGGCTCATGGCTGGGCGCCCTTTTTGGCCGCGTGGGCTTCCGCCCAGGCGGCGGCCGCATCGTCCGTCAACCGCACGAACACCTTGCCCGGAACGCGGAAGTCGAACGCCATCGCGTCCTTTTCCAGAATCCGGGATTGCCGTTGAAGGGTAAGAAGCTCGGCGATCGCGGCTTGCGGATTGTCTTCAGGCAGCTTGACGTCGACGCCCGACTTCAGCCGAAGGTTCCAGCGCCGCTGATCGACGAGGACGCCCGCTTCGACTCGCGGCTTCAATTCGTCCATCGCGTCCAAGAGCCCGACAAATTCGCGCACGCGCCCGTTCGCGCCTTCGCCGACCACGAATGGGAGATCGGCGTAGCGGCTGTCGACGACATCGTCGATCGGCGCGCCGTCGGCGGCGATCGCGCTCACGTCTCCGTCCTTTTGCCAGACGGCGAAGGGCGTGCGCTCGACGATCTCGATGACGACCTGGTTGGGGTACAGCTTGCGCACACTCGCCTGCTTGACGAGCGGATCGGCCTCGAGCTTCGCCTTCGCCTGGGTCACGTCGAACAACGGCAAAGATCGGCTCGCATCGATGCCTGCGATCGCGAGGATCCTGGCCTCGCTCATATGCGTCGCGCCGGAAACCGTGACAACGGCGACGCCAAGGCCGACGGACCGCGCGAGCCAATCGCCGGCATGACTCGTCTGCTGCATAACTCCGTCGAGCTGGCCCCCGCGCTCGGCGCCGAGCAGCGCCGCGCCGAGGAGGACGAAGGCCGTCAGCGCGATGTCGAGCCTGTGGGGCGCGGGACGGTCGAGCCGCGCGCGCCATCTCAGCGACGCCCTCGTCGCCCGTTCGGCGCGCAGCAGCACTTTGGGCGGGGGCGCATCGTTGGCAGCCCCGGCCAGCGAATGCCGCGCCTGTCCCCATCCGAGCATTTCGGTCAATCGCCGCAAGACCCGCCCTCCACGATCCGGGAGTCCGGCTGCTTCAACACAACGGCCCGCATGGGCTGTCCCCTCCCGCAGGCGCGAAGATGCCGCCGGGGCCGCCCGGGTGTTGACTGAGAGATCGACGACTTCGCCTTCATCGCCCGCGGCCCTGCGGATAAAAACTGTCGGGGTTCCTGCCGCGACAACTCGGGGCGAGTGGCCCCGGGGCGAAGTTGTGGGCGTTATAGTAAATATTCGGTTTAAGAATCCTCGACGGGATGGCGTACGAGTCGTTCCTTGAGTTCTTTTGCGTCATTTTCCGCGAACGTTTGGGAAGCTCGACCGCGATAGTTGAGGGCGAATGGCCGCATGGCGAACCGGAACGGCCGTGATTCGCACCAAGGCGCGCCGCGCGCTCGGTCCGCCGGTCTGTATCCCATGACCGCGAGTGGCTTCATCGCCCGCCGATTCCCCAAAGATTGCGCGCCGACGCAAGGTTAAAGCACGATTAAGTCCAAGGGCTTAACGATGCGTTAACCTCAGCGAATTGGGGGGCGGAAAAGCGGCGGCGCGAGGCCGGATTGTCCGCAGGGATTAAGCTTTTCCCCCTAACGTCCGCCTGCCAGCTTGTGGCGAGCCCATGGCGCACTCGACGGGGAAATCGATGCCCGAACAACGCGACTTTGCGCTGAAGCCCGGCGCCCAACCAGGCGACAGCGCCTTTCTCCTCAATTCAGGCCGCCATCAGTTGGCCTTCGATCCCTTCCCGGGGCGCTCCATCGTGCTCGCCTTCCTAGGATGGGCCGCCAATCCAGCGGCGGAAGCCGCGCTCGCGGCGCTCTCGGCCAAAAGGCGCCTGGTCGACGAGGCCAAGGCCGCATTCTTCGCCGTCGTCGCCGAATCTGGCGTGAGGGCAGGGATCGCGCTGGAAGCCCGATTTCCCTCGATCGTGTTCCTGTGGGACGGCGGCGAGATGGCGCGCGCTTTCGGCGCCGACCAATCCCTCGTCATCCTCGACCCGATGCTGCGCGTCGTCGACGTCGCCCCTCTAGGCCAGGCCAATCGGGTGCTGAGCGATTTGAGTCGATCGACGCGGCCAAACCCGGGTTTCGCGCCCTCCGCTGCAGCGCCGATTCTCACTCTGGCCGATATATTCGAGCCCGAGCTCTGCGCCCATCTCATTGCCTGCTTCGAGCAGAGCGGCGGCAAGGAGAGCGGCTTCATGCAGGATCAAGGCGGGCGGTCAGTCGAGAATTTCGACAACAGCTGGAAACGCCGCCGCGATTTTCATCTGACCGACGCCACGCTCATCGCCAACCTGAGGGCGCGCATCGGGCGAAGGATCTGCCCGGAGATCAGGAAGGCGTTTCAGATGCGTCCGACCCGGATCGAACGCGACCTCGTTGCGCGCTACGATGCCGAGACCGGAGGACATTTCGGTCCCCATCGCGACGACACAGGGATCGCAATCGCGCACCGCCGGTTCGCGGTCTCGATCAATCTCAACGCAGACTTCGAGGGCGGCGAGATTTCCTTTCCCGAATACAGCCCTCGAACCTTCAAGGCCGCGCCCGGAACTGCAATCGTATTCTCCGCTTCGATTCTCCATGAAGTGTCGCGCGTGACGCGCGGACGCCGCTATGTGTTCCTGACCTTCCTGTTCGACGAGGAGGCGGAGCGTGTGCGGCAGGCGAATCTGCAAGCCGTGCAGCAGGCGCAACGTCAGCCGCACCTTGCGACAAGTTGATCGAAGAGAGAAGCTCCGCCCTCTTGGCTAAGCGCCGCGCGTTCGGTAGGCCGCTGCGGAACCCGCAAAGCAAGGTGACAAGGGCTATGCAATGAGCACGACGAATAGCGCCTCCGCGCGCTCCACGCCGCATCCTGCACGAGCAGAAAAGCGGCCGCCCTATGTGCTGGTGCATGGCGCGTGGCATGGCGGCTGGTGCTGGGGAAAGGTCGCCGAGCGCTTGCGGGCTGCGGGCCACCGTGTGTTCACACCGACGTTGACCGGCCTTGGCGACCGCGCTCATCTAATCGCTCCGAATGTCGGGCTTGCGACCCATGTCGAGGACGTGGTCTCGACTCTCGACATGGAGGATCTGAGCGACGTGGTTCTCGTCGGCCACTCTTTTGGCGGCGCTGTGATCGGCGGCGTGGCGGAGGCACGGGCCGACCGCATCCGCCGTCTCGTTTTCCTCGACGCGTTGCTGTTGCAATCGGGCCAGTCGCCTTTCAGCCAACTTCCGCCCGAGATGGTCGAGGCGCGCAAGGCGGGGGCGATTAAGACGTCTGGCCTTTTTGGCGAGACCCTCGCGATGCCGCCGCCTCCGCCGAGCGCCTTCGGCATCAATGATGTGGAGGACGCCACGTGCGTCGCAAGCCGGCTCAAGCCTCATCCAATCAAAACTTATGAAGATTCGCTGGAGTTGAAGCGCCCTCTCGGAGCAGGCCGCCCAGCAACCTACATCGCCTGCACGAAGCCGGCATATCAGGCGATGGCGCCTGAGCGGCAATGGGTAAAGGCGCAACCTGGCTGGATCTATCTGGAGCTCGCGACCGGCCACGACGCCATGATCCTCGCGCCGGACGCGCTAACCGAGATGCTGCTGCACGATGCGCTGAGCGGCGCCTCCCGCTGAGAGGCTCGCGTTCTTGCGAGGCATGAAGCGCCCAGCGGAGGGGCGTCCTTAAGCCTAGCCGCAATTTTACCGGCGCCCCCTAATGGAATCAGTGGGTTACGACCCCGTTTAGTTCCGCCTCGCAAAAACGGGCCGTAGCCCGACGTATGGGGCGTCGGATCGCGGAGGATTATAATACACAATTGAGACGGTATTTGATTGCTACGTTTGAGAATCGCTCGACATCCGGCAGACTCGATCATACGGCAGCATGAAGGGCCACGCACGATCGACGATCTCCGCGGGGAATATCGATGCGGATCACCCAACGCTCGCCTTAGGCCTCGGCCCCCCCGTCGCCCAATCGAGAAGCTCGACTGTGTGGACGACGGGCACCTTCGTTCCGCTCGCGATCTGAGTGAGGCAGCCGATGTTGCCGGCGGCGATAAGATCGGGTGAGGTCGCGCCGATATTCGCAAGCTTTCGATCACGCAGCCGGCGGGCGATCTCCGGCTGCAGCAGGTTGTAAGTGCCGGCCGAGCCGCAGCAGAGGTGCCCCTCGGGCGGGTCAAGCACGATGAACCCCGCTTGCTTCAACAGCCGCTTCGGCTGCTCGCGGATCTGCTGCCCGTGCTGCAGCGAGCAGGCGCTATGGTAGGCGACGCGCTGCCCTGTCGGATTGACGTGAGCCTGCAGCCCGATCTCGCTCATGAGTTCCGTGATGTCTCGCGTCAGCGAGGAAACGATCCGGGCGGGCTCGGCGAGCTCGGGATCGTTGCGGAACATGAACCCATAGTCTTTGACCGTCGTGCCGCATCCCGATGCGTTGATGACGATCGCATCGAGTCCGCCGCCCGCGATCTCTTTCGTCCAGGAGAGAATGTTGGCGCGCGCGTATTCGTGCGCGTCTTGTCCGAGATGATGGGTGAGCGCGCCGCAGCATCCTGCGCCCGCGGCGACGACAACGTCGCAGCCATGTCGGGTCAAAAGCCGGATCGTCGCCTCATTGATTTGCGGCGCCAGAACTTGTTGGGCGCACCCGTTCAAAAGCGCAACGCGACGGGTCCGCGCCCCCTCGCTCTTGAACACCCGCGGCTTGTCGGCAGGCGAAGCACTCGGCAGCCTCGAGGGAACGAGCGCGAGTGCTGCTTTCAGCTGCGCGGGCAGTAATCCCGCGAACGGCGCGCCCAGGCGCGCCAGCCACATCGATGCGCGAAACAGCTTGGGGTTCGGCAGCACGATCCCGAAGGCGTGCCGCAACAATCTGTCGAACCACGGCCGCTTGTACGTCTTCTCGATATGTTGCCGGGCATGGTCGACAAGGTGCATGTAATTGACGCCCGACGGGCAGGTCGTCATGCAGGAGAGGCACGAGAGGCAGCGGTCGATATGCTTGACGACCTCCGGTGTGGCCGGGCGGTCGTTCTCGAGCATGTCCTTGATCAGGTAGATGCGCCCCCTCGGGCTGTCGAGCTCGTCGCCGAGCAGCACGTAAGTCGGGCAAGTCGCGGTGCAGAACCCGCAATGCACGCAGGCGCGCAAGATCTTTTCGGATGCGTTGACTGCGGGATCGGCCAGTTGCGCGGCGGTGAAATTCGTCTGCATCAGGGGCCTTCCTGCATGCGTCCGGGATTGAGGACGCCGCGAGGGTCAAATCCGCTCTTCACGCGTGCGGTCAGCTGAGCAAGGCCGGCTCTCAAGGGCTCGAACACCGGCACCGAGGCGCGAATGGCTTCCGGCGCCACGACCAGGGTGGCGTGTCCACCCGCCGTTTTAACCACCGGACGAACGATGCCGGCGCCGGCGTCTGGCCCCGCTTCTTCGGAATCAAGGCTCAACCAGATCAGTCCGCCGCCCCAATCGAAGTAAAATTCCGCGGATTGCAGCGCGGACAGAATCGAATGAGCGACGGATGGCGCGTGGCTTGGCGTGGGGCAGAGCCGCCAAACGATGCGCGACCCTTGGGCGAGAAACGGCTGAACGGCGCCGACCTCCGACCAGAAAGCCTCAGTCTCCGCTTCGTTGAGACGCAGGCCGCGCCCGACCAGCGATTCGAGGGCCGTGGTCCGGTAGACGACTGACGGCCGCGGGCCTTCCAAGCGCATAACCGTCGCGGCGCCGAGGCCCGCCGCCACAGCGCTCACCTTCGAACGGCGCGCTGCGGAGGCCGGCAAATGCGCGGCGCCGGAAACCTCGAGGGGCGAGTTCAGGGCATCCGCCAAAGTCGGGATCGCGACCTCATCGGCGAGACCGTGGAGCACGATGGTGCATGAGGTCTCGGGTTTCGGCATGACTTTGACGGTGAGCTCGGTCAGCGCCGACAACGTGCCATAGGCGCCTGCTTGCAGCTTGCACATGTCGTAGCCGGTGACGTTCTTGACGACCTTGCCGCCGGCCTTCCAGATTTCGCCGAAGCCGTTCACGGCGGAAAACCCGAGGATGTAGTCCCGCGCCGATCCTGCGCGCACGCGCCGCGATCCGGCCAGATTGCAAGCGATCACGCCGCCGAGCGTCGGCTCGCCTTCCGAGCCGAGAAGCGCGCGCCAGTCCGGCGGCTCAAAGGCCAGCATCTGACGCTTTTTCGCAAGCTCAGCGTTGATCGAGGAGAGCGGCTCGCCCGCCTGCACCGTCAAGACAAGTTCAGCGGCCTCGTATTCAACGATTCCTGCGAGCCGCGAAACGTCGAGGACGTGGTCGGTCTTCATCGGTCGGCCGAGCGCGCGCTTCGTGCCGCCCGCGACGATTTCGAGCGTATCGCCCTCGGCGACGACCCAGGAAATCATCTCCGCTATTTGCTTCGCGTCCGACGGTTCAAGCACCGACACTGTTCGCGACCCTCAGAAGCGCGGCAAGTCGGGAAACGCAACCCTGCCCGCGTGCACATGCATGCGGCCGAGTTCCGCGCAACGGCAGAGTTGTGGAAACACCTTGCCCGGATTGAGCAGGCTGTCCGAATCGAAGGCGCATTTCAGCCGTTGCTGCTGATTGAGATCGATCTCGTTGAACATCGTGTCCATGAGATCGCGCTTCTCGACGCCAACCCCATGCTCGCCGGTCAAAACTCCTCCGACCTGGACGCACAGCCTCAGAATCTCCGCCCCGAACTCCTCCGCCCTGTCGAGCTCGCCAGGCTTGTTGGCGTCGTAAAGGATCAGCGGATGAAGGTTGCCGTCGCCCGCGTGAAAGACATTCGCGACCCGCAATCCGAACCGTTCCTGCATCTGATTCATCCGCTGAAGAACGCGGCCGATCTCTCTGCGCGGGATCGTTCCGTCCATGCAATAATAGTCAGGCGAGATTCGGCCAACCGCCGGGAAAGCCGCCTTTCGTCCGGCCCAGAACAGCAGGCGTTCCGCTTCGGATTGACTCGCCCGGCAGCTCGTCGCCCCATGGCGCTCAGCGATGGACTCGACCTCCGCGATAAGATGGTCGACTTCGGCGTCGCAGCCGTCGAGTTCCACGATCAGCAACGCCTCGCAATCGAGCGGATAACCGGCGTGGACGAAGGCCTCGGCGGCTGCGACCGCCGGTCGATCCATGATTTCCATTCCCCCGGGAATGATCCCTCCGCCGATCACATCGGCGACGCAGTCGCCCGCGCCCTCGACCGTCGAGAACGCGATGAGAAGCGCGCGCGCCCCGGGAGGCTTCGGCAGGATCCGAACGGTAACTTCGGTGACGATTCCGAGCATGCCTTCGGAGCCGACCATAACGCCGAGCAGGTCATAGCCTTCGGAATCGAAATGCTTGCCGCCGAGCCGAATGATCTCCCCCTCGATCGTCACCATTTCGATGCCGATGACGTTGTTGGTCGTCAGCCCATATTTGAGCGAGTGCACGCCTCCAGAATTCTCGGCCACATTCCCGCCGATCGTGCAGGCGATCTGGCTCGATGGGTCGGGCGCGTAATAGAGCCCCTGACCTTGCACAGCATGCGTGATTCCGAGATTGGTCACGCCCGGCTGCGTGACGACGCAGCGGTTGGCGACATCGATGTCGAGGATCTTGTTGAACTTGCCCATGCCGAGAAGCACACCGTCGGCAAGCGGCAAGGCGCCGCCCGAGAGCGACGTTCCGGCGCCGCGTGGGACGACCTTGATTTTGTTGGCCGCGCAATAGCGCAGGACGTCGACGACCTGCGCCGTCGTCTCTGGAAGGACGGCGACCATCGGCGGCTGCCGATAGGCGGTCAGCCCGTCGCTTTCGAAGGCGCGCAATTCCTTCTCATGGTCGATGACGCCTTCGCCCGGGACGAGGCGCCGGAGCGCTTGGACGATCTCGGCACGGCGGCCAAGGACGACGCGATCGGGTTCGGGCATGGCGATCATGGCGCGCCTCCAGCGGCAAAAATCATCAGAAGAACAGATACTGTCGCGCGGCGGCTAAGCAAGGGGCTCATTCAGGGTTGATGAGCACAGCGCGGAAGTCGTTGACATTGGTCAGTGTCGGCCCGGTGACCACCTGATCGCCGAGCGCGCGGAAAAAACCATGGGCGTCGTTGTCGGCCAGCAAGGTGCGAGCATTTAGACCCAGCTGCCTCGCACGCGCGAGGCTGTCGGGGGTCACGATCGCACCGGCGACCTCTTCGGCCCCGTCCGTGCCATCGGTGTCGCCCGCGATGGCGAAGATTCCAGGCCGGCCTTCGAGTTCGACCGCCATCGACAGAAGGAACTCGACGTTTCTCCCTCCCCTGCCCGCGCCCGCGACCGTGACTGTCGTTTCTCCGCCCGAAATGAGGACGCAGGGAGGGGGCGCCGGTTGGCCGTGCACGGCGACCTGACGCGCGATTCCGGCCATCACTTTTCCGACTTCCTTCGCCTCGCCCTCGAGCGCGTCGCCGAGGATGAGCGGGCGATAGCCGGCCCGGCTAGCCAGCTCAGCCGCAGCCTCGAGCGAAGCCTGCGGGGCGGCGATGATGCGCGTTTCGCTTCGAGCGAAGGCTGGGTCGCCGGGCTTCGGCGTTTCGCACTTGCTGTCATCGAGACGAGCCTGCACCGAGGGAGGCGCGACGATGCCGTAGCGCCGGAGTACGGCCTTGGCGTCGGCGAGCGTCGTCGTGTCGGGCGTCGTCGGGCCGGACGCGATCACCGACGGGTCGTCGCCCGGCACGTCGGAAATGATCAGCGAAACGATCCTGGCGGGCGAGGCTGCGATCGCCAGCCGGCCGCCCTTGATCGCGGAGAGATGCTTGCGGACACAGTTGATCTCATTGATGTTGGCGCCGCTCCTGAGCAGCGCTTTGTTCAAGGCCTGCTTGTCGTCCAAAGTAATTCCAGGCGCCGGCAGCGAAAGCAAGGCGGAGCCCCCGCCCGATATCAGGCAGAGCGCGAGGTCGTCCGGCCCCAGGTCCTTGACGAGATCGAGGATCCTGCGCGCCGCGTTTTGTCCCGCGGCGTCTGGAATGGGATGAGCGGCCTCGACCACCTCGATCCGCTTTAAAGGGCCGACGCCGTGGCCATAGCGCGTGACGACGAGGCCTAACAGAGGTTTGTCATCCGGCCAATGCGCCTCGACCGCGCGGGCCATCGAGGCCGCGGCCTTGCCGGCGCCAACGACGACCGTCCGCCCCGAGGGGGGCTCGGGGAGATTTACGGGCACAGCCCTGTCGGGCGAGGCCGCCTCGATCGCGGCCTCGAGCATGTCCCGCAGCAACTGCCGCTCTTCCATCGGCTGCGCTCCTCGCCGCTGGCTTTTCCGGAGCGCCTCAGGCCGACGCCTTCCCCTGGCCGATTTCGTGGTGGGCGAGTCCTTCGAGCATACGAGCCATGCCTGAATGATCCCACCCCGCGCCGCCTGCGGCTGTGGCGGCGTTGAACAGCTCCTGGCAGGCGGCGGTATTCGGCAGGCTCACACCAAGAGCGCGAGCGCCCTGCAGCGCGAGGTTCAGGTCCTTCTGATGCAGAGCAATACGGAAGCCCGGCTCGAAATTGCGCTTGATCATGCGCTCGCCGTGGACCTCGAGAATGCGGGACGCGGCGAATCCGCCCATCAGCGCCTGGCGCACGCGGGCCGGATCGGCGCCGGCTTTGGAAGCGAAGACCAGCGCCTCGCCGACGGCCTCGATTGTCAGGGCGACGATGATCTGGTTCGCGACCTTGGTGGTCTGGCCATCGCCGTTACCGCCGACAAGGGTGATGTTCTTGCCCATAAGCGCGAAGATAGGCGTGACCTTCTCGAACGCACTCTCGGGGCCGCCAACCATGATCGTCAGGCTCGCCGCCTTGGCGCCGACCTCGCCGCCGGAAACCGGTGCGTCGAGATATTCGCAGCCGAGTTCGTTCACCTTCTTGGCGAACTCCTTGGTGGCGATCGGCGAGATCGAGCTCATATCGACGACGATCTTGCCCTTTGACAGCCCCTCCGCGACGCCTCCGGCGCCAAAGAGCACCGTCTCGACGTCGGGCGTGTCGGGAACCATAACGATGATCACCTCTGCCTTCTCGCCGACTTCCTTGCCGTTGGCGCAGGCGATGGCGCCCTTGTCGATCAGCTCGTTCGGCGGAGCGCGACGGGTGTGAACGAAAAGCTCATGACCGCCTTCCAGGAGATGGCCGGCCATCGGGCGCCCCATGATGCCTAGACCGATAAAACCGATCTTCGCCATGTCTTACGTCTCCAGCGTGGGTGAAATCATGGGTTCAGCTATAAGGTCTACCACGCACAGGTCATGGAGGGCGATCTCGTCAACAGCCTTCAAGTGGCCATGTCCATAAGAGTGTGATTAGACTGACCGCCGCGTGAGCCGAGCTGGCGTCAACGACGATCGGCCGAACTTCCCAGTTGGAACACCACAGGAGATCAGATGGAGGCCGCCCAGTCCGATGCTTTGGTGTTCTTTGGCGCGTCCGGCGATCTCGCTTTCAAGCAGATCTTCCCTGCGCTTCTGGGCCTCGTCAACGACGAAGGCGTCAATGTGCCTATCGTCGGCGTCGCCAAGGCGGGGTGGACTGTCGAACAGCTGAAGGGACGGGCCAAAGACAGCATCGAAAAACACGGGGGCGCCGACGCCGCAAAGCTCGATAAGCTCTTGGCGCTCTTGCGATATGTCGATGGCGACTACAACGATCCGCAGACCTTCGCAAAGCTGAAGCAGGCGCTCGGCGGGGCCAAACGGCCGCTGCACTATCTGGCGATCCCTCCCAGCCTGTTTGGCGTCGTCGTTTCCGCGCTCGCCAAGAGCGGTCTCAACGTCGACGCGCGCCTCGTCGTCGAGAAACCCTTTGGCCGCGATCGCGAGTCGGCGCAGACGCTGAACCGCACGCTGCTCGAGCACTTCCCCGAAGATGCGATCTTTCGCATCGACCATTATCTGGGAAAGGAGCCGGTTCAGAACATTCTCTACACCCGATTCGCCAATGCGATGTTCGAGCCACTCTGGAACCGCCACTATGTCCGCTGCATCCAGATTACGATGGCGGAAGCTTTCGACGTTCAGGACCGGGGGAGTTTCTACGACGCCGTCGGCGCCCTTCGCGACGTGGTCCAGAACCACATGCTGCAGGTGCTTGCGAACGTCATGATGGACGCCCCGACCGGCGAGGAGCACGAGGCGCAACGAGACCAGAAGGCGGCGCTGTTGAAGGCCGTTCGTCCGCTGGACGCCGCGAGCATGGTGCGGGGGCAGTATAAAGGCTATCTCGATGTTAAAGGCGTGCGTCCGGATTCAACGACCGAAACCTATGTCGCGGTTAAACTGTTCGTGGACAGCTGGCGATGGACCGGCGTGCCCATCTATATCCGCGCCGGGAAAAGCTTGCCGTTGACCGCGGCTGAGGTCACGATCGAGTTCAAGCCGCCGCCCCGCTCGACATTCGGTGAGAAAATGGACCCGTCAGCGGATTATCTCCGAGCGCGCCTGAGCCCGGACGTTGGCGTTGCGCTGGGCTTGCGGATGAAGCACCCCGGAGAGCGTATGACCGGCGACAATGTCGAGCTCACCCTGATGCAACGGGCTGGATCGGAGATGCCTCCGTATCAGCGCCTGCTCGGCGACGCGATGCGCGGCAACAACGAGCTGTTCGGACGCGCAGACACGATTGACGCCCAGTGGCGCATCGTGGAGCCGATCCTCAAAGATCCCCCGGCGGTTCACGAATATGAGCCCGGAACCTGGGGCCCAGAGGCCGCGAGCGCGCTTATCGGCGCCGACGGCCCGTGGCGGAATCCGGCGGCGCCCGCCAAGGCGTAAACACTCTTCACACGCGCCGTTCGATTTCTCGTGCGCAGCGAGCCGCGAGAGGTTCTACACGGCTCGCTGCAAAGGGCTTGGCTGATTTCCGCTCAGGCCAAGGTCGACCTCTCGCGCGCGCTTCAGCCGACGCATGGTCTCGGCGAGTTCCGGGCGCCTCGCGAGTTGCCGCGTGTAGATGCCAGCCGTCGCGGCGGAGAGCCGGCCGTGTTTATTGAGCAACTCGTCAGCGAAAGTGACCATCCGCGAATTCGGCCACGCCTGCGGCCGGTTCTGCAACAATCGCTCAGCGAGATCATCCTCGCCTTCGTGCGGATGAGCCTGCGCCAGGATCATCAGCGTGGCCGCCGTCGAGCGGGAGATTCCCGCATGGCAGTGAATAAGCAGGCCCCCTGCTTCCGCCGCGTCGCGGCCAAAAGTCAGAATGGCCTCGACGTCTCCCCTCTGCGGCAGCAGGACGTCTGGATCCGGCTCGATCGCGTCGTGAAAGCGAAGGGTCGCGCGAAAGTGCGGGTCGTACGCCTGGAACGCTGTCGGGTCCGGCCACTCAGGGTCGAGAATCGACAGGATATGGGTAACGCCCCGGCCCTGGTGGCCGATGAGTTCGTCAAGTCCACAAATTGCGAAGGCAGGGAAGGATGAGGGCTTCATGGGCGAGCCCTTAACATGAAAGTGTGACCGGCGCTCAACTGTGGCAGGCGAGCGTCAATTCAAATAGAATTGTCATCGCGGAAGGTCGCGCCCAACGGAGAAGCGGTGTGGGCGATGGTACCCTGGGGACGCGTCTCCATGTCGATCCCTCGGCGGTCAAGGCCGAGGGTTCGCATTTCGACGTTCTCGTCATCGGCGCCGGCCTCTCGGGAATCGGAGCGGCCTGCCATCTTGTTCGGAAGCGGCCGAGAACGACGTTCGCCATCCTCGAAGCGAGAAACGCGATCGGCGGCACCTGGGATCTTTTTCGCTATCCGGGGATTCGTTCGGACTCGGATATGTCGACGTTCGGTTATGCATTCCGCCCGTGGAACGATTCGACAGCGATCGCCGACGGTCACTCGATTCTGCGCTACCTCGCTGAAACGGCGAAGGCCTATGGCGTCGATCGCCATATTCGTCTCGGCTTCAAGGTCGTGCGGGCCTCGTGGCGGTCCGAGAACGCTCGCTGGGCGTCGACATTCATGGCCCAAACGGCGAGAAGCTCGAGTTCTCCTGCGGCTTTCTCTTCCTGTGCACGGGCTATTGCGAATATGCGGAAGGCTACACGCCGGGCTGGCCAGGCATGGAGCGTTTCGCCGGCCGCGTCGTTCATCCGCAGATATGGCCCGAAGACTTGCGTCACGACGGCGAGCGGGTCGTCGTGATCGGGAGCGGCGCGACCGCGGTGACGATCGTTCCGGCGATGGCGGCAAAAGCCGCGCATGTCATCATGCTCCAACGGTCGCCAACTTATGTCGTCGCTCGACCGACTGAGGAGGCAATCGCGGAACGACTCAGGCAGTGGCTCCCGGCGAGGGCCACACACGCGGCGGTGCGGTGGAAGAACATCCTCTTGCAGATGTACCTCTACCGACTTTCGCGGCGCAAACCGGCGGCAATGCGGGCGCAGATCCTCAAGCTGGCGCAAGCCGAGATTGGGCCGGAGCTCAACGCCGGAGAGTACTTCAACCCCCGATACAATCCCTGGGACCAGCGGATGTGTATCGTGCCGGACGGGGACCTGTTCGCCGCCATGCGCGCAGGCAAGGCTTCGATCGTCAATGGCGAGATCGAGACCTTCACCGAGACCGGCCTGCGCCTCGCTTCGGGCCAGGAGATCGAAGCCAACATCATCGTCACGGCGACCGGGCTCAAAGTGCGGCTTATGGGCGGCGTTGCGATCGAGGTTGACGGTGCGCCGGTCGATATCGCGAGCACGACCGCCTACAAGGGCGTGATGTTCAGCGACGTCCCGAATTTGGCGTCCATCTTTGGCTATACCAACGCCTCCTGGACGCTGAAATCCGATCTGATCGCCGAGTACGTCTGCCGGCTGCTCGCCCATATGGATCGCCGGGGATACGCGATCTGCACCCCGCGGCGGGGCGACGGAGCGATTGTGGACGAACCGACACTGCCCCTCACCTCAGGCTATATCGAGAGGGCCAAGCATCTTTTGTTCAAGCAAGGGACCAAGAAGCCCTGGCGCGTGAACCAGAACTACGTCCTTGACGTCATGGCCCTTCGGTTTGGCGCAATCGAGGACGGCGCGCTCGAGTTCAAGCGGCGCGGGCTGATAAGTGACGCGGCCTAGCGAGCGTTGTGTCGGACGCCGCGGGGCGCCATGATCATCGCACATTGAGCTTGGCGCGTGGGCCAAGGCGGTCTGAGGGAGGAACAATGAAACGCGCACTTCCATTTGCCGTCCTCGCGATCGGGCTCGCGGGACCCGCGATGGCGAAAGACACTCAATTCTGGAACCTGACGTCGTCAACGGTGAAGTCGCTCGAACTCGCGCCCGCCGGCACGTCCACTTTCGGCCCCAACCAGACCACGAACGATCCTGATGGCACGGTCGATCACGACGAGCGGCTAAAGATCAAGGGCGTGGCGGCTGGCGCTTACGACGCGCGGCTCAAGCTCGCCGATGGGCGCCAATGCACGGTGAAGGGACTACAGATCGAGGCGGGCAAGGTGTTCGCCGTCGAGGAAAAAGAGCTCGTCGGCTGCTCGCGGTAGAGGCGCTTGCCGGCGCTTGAGGCGAGGCGTCTGGGGCGCTCCGACAGGCCGGCGCACAAGTTTACGCGGCCCAATCATCTCAAGAACTTAACTGCTCTTTTGCGCAACTTTATAACTCTCAAGTCGGCCTTCAAGTTCGGATGACTCCGTCCACCACCTCATCTTGAGGCCCCCTTTGCCTCTGGCAAAGCGCTTCGAAGGATCATCCAGACACGCGACAGACGATGGAAACGTCGCTTCGGCGCCCTCCGGAGCGCCCTTCGAGGCCGCTTCGCGGCGCCTCAGGGTGAGGTCAACGGACGCGGCTTCAGAGTCACGCAACTTTGATCTCCCGTGGCAAGTTGGACTTAAATTACCAGGCGGCGAGTGCGCAACGACCGGCACCGAAAAGCCACGTCGACACCCTGCTCGAACCGCCGTCGGGCCCGCTTTCGGCAGGCTTGGGCTAAAGCCTTTTGGAGCGCGCTCGGACAATCATGTCTCGCTGTTCACAACGGTGTGGGTCATAACCACAATTTCTGAAAAAGTCAACATATATCTGTCATTTCCGTTATACAAGACAACGGACCGTTCGAGCGAATCGCCGCGAACTTCGCGCGAGACGCGCGAACAACAAAGTTTCGCCGCCGCCGCGAAATTATTCTCGCAATCGCTTGTCGAAGTGGGCAATCGTCCGTCGGAACATCTCAAGGCCGCGTCCAAGTGCGATTCTCAATCATCAATGTCGCGTTGCAGGCGCTTAAGCACAATTCTGGCTGGCCGGAGCAATGGCGCAACCCTGAGCCGAAGGCCGCCTATGATGTGATCATCATCGGCGGGGGCGGACATGGGCTGGCGACCGCCTATTACCTCGCCAAGGAGCACGGCCTGACCAATGTCGCGGTGCTGGAGAAGGGCTGGCTCGGCGGCGGGAATACCGGGCGCAACACCACGATCATCCGCTCCAACTATCTCTGGGAGGAATCGGCGGCGCTCTATGACCACGCGCTGAAGCTGTGGGAGGGCCTGTCCCACGACCTGAATTACAACGTCATGTATTCGCCGCGCGGCGTGCTCATGCTGGCGCACAATACGCATGACGTTCAGGTGGGCAAACGTCACGTGCACGCCAATCGCCTGGCCGGGGTCGACAATGAATGGCTTTCCCCCGAAGAAGCGAAGGCCTTCTGCCCCATTCTCAACATCGCGCGCGACGTGCGCTATCCGGTCGTCGGCGCGGCGCTGCAGCGGCGCGGCGGCACAGCGCGGCACGACGCCGTCGCCTGGGGCTATGCGCGCGCAGCGTCGGCGCGCGGAATTGACATCGTCCAGAATTGCGAGGTGACGGCGATCCGCCGCGACGCCTCCGGCGCCATCTCGGGCGTCGAGACAACACGGGGCCCGATTGCGGCCAAGAAGGTCGGCGTCGTGGCCGCCGGGCATACGTCAGTCGTGATGGCGATGGCCGGCGTCCGCATGCCGCTCGAGAGCTATCCGCTGCAAGCGTTGGTGTCCGAGCCGGTGAAGCCGATGATGCCATGCGTCGTGATGTCGAACACGATCCACGCCTACATGTCGCAATCGGACAAGGGCGAACTCGTCATCGGCGCCGGCACCGACGCCTATATGTCCTATTCGCAGACCGGCGGCCTTCACATCGCCAATCATACGCTGGAGGCGATCTGCGAACTCTTCCCACCCGTGCGCCGCATGCGAATGCTGCGCAACTGGGGCGGCATCGTCGACGTGACGCCGGACCGCTCGCCTATTATCGCGAAAACACCGGTTCCCGGGCTGTTCGTCAATTGCGGCTGGGGCACCGGCGGCTTCAAGGCGACGCCAGGTTCGGGCCATGTGTTCGCGCATACAATCGCTGAGGCTGAGCCGCATCCGCTCGCCGCGCCCTTCACGCTTCAACGCTTTCGCTCCGGCCGGCTGATCGACGAAGCGGCCGCCGCCGCGGTCGCGCATTGAGCGGCAAGATGATCTTGACCCCTGGCGCACAAACCCTCAGCCGGCCGGGAAGACGCCCGTCTCTCGACGGGCTATGGCGAGAGGGCCGGGGTCAGCGCAGTGCCGATCGAACTCGCTTTGCGCTAGGTTCGCGTCATGCTCCTGATTGATTGCCCCTATTGCGGCATGGCGCGTCCGGAGATCGAGTTCGCTTACGGCGGCGAAGCGCATGTCGCGCGTCCCGCTGATCCGAGCGCCGTCACTGACGAAGACTGGGCGAACTTCCTTTATTTCCGCTCGAACCCGAAGGGCGTGCTCGCCGAGCGCTGGCGCCACGCGTTCGGCTGCGGGCGCTTCTTCAATTGCCTGCGCGACACGTTGAGCGACAAGATCGTTGCGACCTACAAAGCGGGCGAGCCGCGGCCGGACGTCGCATCCCAACGCGCTGAGCAGCGCAAATGAGCCAGCCGTTTCGCCTCGCCAGCGGTGGCTCAATTGAGCGCTCGCGTCCTCTGGTCTTCACCTTCGACGGCCTGGACTACCAAGGCTATGCCGGAGATACGCTCGCCTCCGCGCTGATCGCCAATGGCGTGCATCTGGTCGGGCGCTCGTTCAAGTATCACCGGCCGCGTGGAGTCCTCAGCGCCGGCGCCGAAGAGCCGAACGCGCTTATCACCGTCGCACGCGGGCCCGGCCGATTGACCCCGAACCTGCGCGCAACCCAGATCGAGCTTACTGACCGGCTCCGCGCTTCGAGCCAGAATCGCTGGCCCTCGCTCAAGTTCGACATTGGCGCCGTTAACGACCTGGTCTCGCCTCTGTTTGGCGCCGGGTTCTACTACAAGACCTTCATGGGCCCGAACCTGCTCGGCAAGAACTGGGCCTGGGCTCGCGTCTATGAACCGATGATCCGCCGCGCAGCGGGCCTCGGAATCCCTCCACGCGAGCCCGATCCGGATCGCTATACGCGCACCTTCGATCATTGCGACGTGCTGATCGTCGGCGCCGGGCCCGCGGGTCTAGCGGCGGCGCTGGCCGCGAGCGAAAGGGGTGCACGCGTCGTCGTCTGCGACGAAAATCCTGCGCTGGGCGGCTCGCTCCTCGCCGAGGCGGACGCCGAGATCGACGGCAAGAGTGCGCTGAAGTGGGTCGAGGACACGGTCGCCGCGTTGCGGTCCGCGCCCAACGTACGGTTGATGACGCGCACGCAGGCGTTCGGCTATTACGCGCAGAATTTCATCGGGCTTAACGAGCGCGTCGCCGAAACCGAACTCATCGCCGATCCTGACTTGCCGCGCGAACGCTTATGGCAAATGCGCGTGCGTGAGGTGGTGCTGGCGACTGGCGCGATCGAGCGTCCGCTCGTCTTTGCTAACAATGACCGCCCGGCAATTATGCTAGCCGATTCCGCGCGGCGCTATGGCCTTCAATATGGCGCCAAGGTCGGCGACCGCGTCGTTGTCGCGACCGCACACGATAGCGCTTACCGCGCCGCGCTCGACCTCAAGAAAGCGGGCGTTGGGATCGCGTTGATCGCAGATCTGCGCCCTGGGGCCGAAGGACCGCTGGCGCAGGCCGCGCGGGCGGCGGGTATCGAGGTCATCGCTGGCGCCGAGATCCTCGGCGCCGAAGGCCACCTGCGGGTCAACGCGGTTCGCATCAGGCATCAGGGCGGAGAGCGAAAAATCGCCTGTGACGCGCTCCTGATGTCGGGCGGATGGACGCCGTCTGTGCATCTTTTCTCGCAATCGCGCGGCAAGCTCGCGTTCGACGAGGCGCTGCAGCTCTTCAAGCCGGGAGTATCGGGGCAGCGCGAGCGGTCGGCCGGCGCCTGCAACGCGACCTTCGACCTTGCCGGCGTGCTTGCCGAGGGCGATGCGGCGGGGCGCGCCGCGGCGATAGCGGCGGGGTTCACGGCGCCGGGAGCGCGAACTTACGCGGTCAGCGACGATCTTCCAGCGTTTGGCGCATCGTCTGCCGTTCCATTGTCCGCGATCGTAGATCGTCGCGTGAAGGCATTCGTCGATTTCCAGAACGACGTTTGCGCCAAGGATGTGAGCCTAGCGGTCCAGGAAGGCATGCGCTCGATCGAACACATCAAGCGCTACACCACGACCGGCATGGCGACGGACCAGGGCAAGCTCTCGAACATGAACGCGCTCGCAATCGCCTCGGCCCAGCTCAAGAAGCCGATCCCCGCGGTGGGCTTAACGACCTTCCGCCCGCCCTATACGCCGGTGACCTTCGGCGCTTTCGCCGGCCCCGCGCGTGGCGACTTGTTCGATCCCATCCGCCGCACGCCGATCCACGAATGGGCGGCCGAGAACGACGCGGCATTCGAGGATGTAGGCCTGTGGAAACGCGCCTGGTATTTTCCGATCGGCAACGAAACGATGCACGACACGGTCGCTCGCGAATGCGCCACGACACGCGCCAGCGTCGGCCTGTTCGACGCCACTACGCTCGGCAAGATCGAGGTCGTGGGCCCCGATGCGGCGACGTTTCTGGAACGTATGTACGCCAACGCCTTCCAGAAGCTCGAAGTCGGGCGATGCCGCTACGGCCTCATGCTGAGCGAGGCCGGCTTCCTCATGGACGACGGCGTGATCGCGCGCCTCAAGCCGGACCGTTTCCACGTTACGACGACGACCGGCGGCGCGCCGCGCGTGCTCGCCCATATGGAAGACTATCTCCAGACCGAGTTTACCGATCTCAGAGTCTGGCTCACGTCGACCACCGAACAATGGGCGACAATCGCCGTGCAAGGACCTCGCGCGCGGGAGACGATCGCCCCGCTGGTTGAGGGCGTTGATCTCGCCGGCGACGCCTTTCCGCATATGAGCCTGCGCGAGGCGCGCGTCTGCGGTGTTCCGACGCGACTCATGCGGGTGAGCTTCACCGGCGAGCTTGGCTATGAGCTCAATGTGCCTTCGCATTTCGGCCGCGCCGTATGGGAGGCGGTGTGGGCCGAGGTGCGGAAGCACGGCGGCTGCGCTTACGGCACCGAGGCGATGCATGTGATGCGAGCCGAGAAGGGCTATGTCATTGTCGGCCAGGAGACCGACGGCACGGTGACGCTCGCCGACCTTGGCCTCGACGGAATGATCGGAAAAACGAAGAAAGATTTCGTCGGCAAGCGCTCGCTTGTGCGCCCCGACATGCTGGCCGGGAATCGCCAGCAGCTCGTCGGGCTCCTGACGGACAACCCGACGATTATGCTCGAAGAGGGCGCGCAGGTGACGGAAAGCGCGAACCCGCCGACCGGCTCCTCCGCGCTGGGTCACGTCACGTCGTCCTATCGCAGCGCGACGCTAGGCCGTCCGATCGCGCTTGCGCTCGTCGCCGCGGGGCGGTCGCACATGGGCGCCAAGCTCCACGTCCCGATGCCAAGCGGCGCAGTCAGCGTGACGGTCGTAGGCCCGGTTTTCTATGACAAGGCAGGAGCGCGCCTCAATGGCTGACGCCGCGCTCGGCGGCCGCTCGCCGCTTGACGGTTTGGCCCTGCCTGCAGGGCCGCGATTTACTGTGTCGGAGGCGCCGCCGGCGGCGCGATTCATCCTGCGCGGGGCCGAGGCGGTGCGCGTCGCCTGCGGGATGGTGTTCGGCGCCGAGCCGCCTCCGCGACTTGGCCCAGCCGGCGAGAGCGAAGGACGCGCGGCTTTATGGCTAGGGCCGGACGAATGGCTGTTGGTCGCCGACGGCGCCGACGCGGCGAATATCGGCGGCGTGCTGGAGTTGGTGCTCGAAGGAACTGCGCATAGCCTCGTTGACGTGTCGCATCGCCAGATCGGCCTCATCGCCGGCGGTCCGGCGGCGGCGCGTGTCCTCAACGCCGGCTGCCCGCTCGATCTCGATCTCAAGGCCTTTCCAGTCGGGTTCGCGACGCGCACCCTGTTCGACAAGATCGAGATCGTGCTCTGGCGCCGCGCCGAGACGAGCTTCCATGTCGAAGTCTGGCGATCGTTCGCGCCCTTTCTCACGGCCTCGCTCGCTGAGCCCGCACGCGGCGCGCCGGACTGGTAGACATGTCTGGCTGGGGGCGCGTTCCGGCCCGGCGCGACGCTGATAGCGTTCATACGCTGCAAGCGGGTCCCGCCTCGGCGCTTGCGCCCAAATTCGGGCGAGTTAGTTTAGGGTTTTTACTTCGAGGCGTTTTGACGGTGCGTAGCGGTCTGCTTATGCCCCGCGGGGACTATGGCGGCCGACCGGGCGGAGACGAGGAGCGCGGCGACGCGGCTCCGTCGGGTCGAAACTGCGAAACGGAATGTGCGACTCGCGCTGGCGATCTTCGTCATCGTCCTGGTCCTGGCGACACGGCTCCAACCGCACGGAAGGTCATCATGCGCTCGCGGGCGCTATTTGAGAAATCCGTCCCGGCCTCGCCGCCGGTTGCTTCGACGACCCGACGCCACGCGATCGCGCTGGCGGGCGCGGGCCTTTGGGCGGCGCTGCTCGGCGGATGCCAGGGCGACGATCAGGGGGCGATCGACATATCCGGCAATTCGCCCGCGCTCGAGTTCGCCATGACGCGGGCGTCGGACGGGCGGCAGGTGACGCAAGCCGACTATCGCGGCCTCATCGTCCTGCTCTATTTCGGCTACACCTTCTGCCCGGACGTCTGTCCCACGACGCTCACGAATGTCGCTGATGTTCTCAAGCGGCTGGGTCCGGACGCCGGGCGCGTGCGCCTGCTTTTCGTGACGGTGGACCCTGATCGCGATACGCTTCCCGTGCTGGGTGAATATGTGAAGAATTTCGCGCCGCAGATCGACGGATTGCAGGGCGATGCAGATCAGATCGCCGCGCTGGCGCGCCGCTATCGCCTTGCCTATTCCGTCACGCCCGCGACCGCGGAGCGCCCCTATGAGGTGACGCACGGCTCGGCGATCTATGTCTTCGACGCCACGGGTGCGGCGCGCCTGCTCATTCCCTCGCTCGGCTCCGCCGCCGGCGACGTCGCCGGCGTCACGGCCGATCTCCGGCGTCTGGCGGGGGAGACCCATCGGCCAGGCCTCCTGGCATGGCTGTCACGGCTCATCTGAGCCCAGGCTCAATCCCCGGTCGCGCCGCGCACCGGAAAGCTCGCAACCAGCGAACCGCCGTCCTTGAACCGCAAGGTGACGGAAACGGAGCCTCCGCGCGTCGCGGCGGGGGTGGGCGACATGCACATCAGATGATAGCCGCCGGGCGCGAATTTGACTTCGCCGCGGGCGGGCACGGGCACGCTTTCGACCATCTCCATCCGTTCCTGGCCATTGTCGTTGAGGCTGCGGTGCAGCATGAGGGCCTCGCATCCAGGCGAAGCGGCGCCGACGAGCGTACGCGCCCGGTCGGTCTGGTTTGACAGGACGAAATAGCCGGCGGCCGGGCGCGAGGGCATGATGAGCCGCAGCCACGGCTGGCTTACCACGAGCCCCGGCTCCGCCGCCCGCGCCGCCGGACAGCACAGCGCGAGCGCGCAAAGGGCCGACCTAACGACCAGTCCAGCCTCGCGAGAGCGCGGCGAGGGCGGCCGCGTCCTTGTCGGCCTCCAGAATCGATTCATCGCTGAGCCTCATCGCGTTCATGACCACGAGCATTCCGACCACGCTCATCATCGCAGGGGGAATCCAGATCACGAGGCCGCCGAGCTGCTGATCGTCGAGCGCGCTGATGGAGGGGAAAATCCGGCCGCACAGATTGTAATAAGGATAGAGGTCGCGCGACGAGAAGACGATTATCGCGCCGAGCAGGATTTGCGGGAACATGACGCTGAGAGAGAGGGCGGCCCGCACGCCGAAGGACACCCGCGCCAGCGGCCGCCGACGTGGGTCGAGAACCAGGCACCAGAACAGGATTCCGTCCAGAACCATGCTCCAGTTCATCAGCGCGTAAAGCCGCGCATCGATCATCGCCCGAAAATGGACCACCGGAATCAGCCAGAAATAGAACAGTCCGACGAACAGGAACGCCGCGAGCACAGGCTGCTGCAACACCTGGATCGGCGCGCTCACGAAACGGCTCTCGACGAGGCGCCCCGCCCAGCGCGGCATGCCGCGCTTGACCGTACCGCCAACCCAGGCAAGCGCGATCAGGAAAGGGCCCAGATGATGCATCACGACGTGCTGGATGCGGTTTAGAAAAAACATGTGCTGCGACCAATATTCGAACCGCGTCTGAAGCACAGCGTAGGTCGCGAGCAGCCCGATCACGAAAACCGCGCGCCGCCAGACGGGGGGACGATCCTGCGGCGGCGTGAGCGCGACGCCGCGAACGAACCAGAGCAGCGTCAAAGCCGTCGCCAGATAGACCAGGGGCGAGAAATCCCAGGGCGCCCAGACCGGCATGAGCGAGGGATGGCTTTTAGAGATCCAGAACAGGAACGCGCCGAAGACGACTATCACCCAATCGGCCGCGGACCCGATCCGCTCCGCCACGGCCAATGACGGCAGGGGCGCCCGTAGCGAAATCCATTCCATGACCCGAAGGGCTAGACGCCGGTTCGCGGCATGTCAAAGGGCGAAAATGTGTCGCCGCTGTGAGCGGCTATCGGGTTCAGCGGCGAGCCCTTCGGCGACGATCGGCGTAGTCCTGGCCGAAGGTCTCGCGCAGGCGGCCATCCTCGGAATGATCGCCCGGTTCGTCGATGTCCACGGCAGGACCGCCACGGCGAGCCGATCGCGTCCCCCCGCGACCAGAAGCGTCAGCGCGAACCGAGCCTGCGGCTGGACGATCGCGAGGATCGCGCCCATGTGCTAGCCTTTCGCCGCCGGGACCACCGAACCCGTGGCGCCCTCGCGAAATTGCCGGACGGTGATCTTGGCTACTTCAGCGGCGGGAATCCCGCCCGCCGGGTCACGTCCCATCGCCTGAAGCGTTTCCGCGACCCAGCCTGGCGAGACGGCGTTGACGCGAATGGAAATCGATGGCTCCGCGGCCACCGCGCGCACGAATGCGTCGACCGCGGAATTGACGGTGGTGATGATCGCGCTGCCAGGAGCGGGATATTGCGACGCAAGACCGGTCGTGAGCGTAATCGCCCCGCCTGCCCGGACAGACTTCAGTCCATAGCGGACGACATTGACCTGACCCAACAATTTGTTGGCCAGCGAGAACGTCCAGTCCTCGTCGGTCAGCTGGTCCCATGGCTTGAAGCGCGCCGCGCCCCCGGTGCAGACAATCCCGGCCAACTCGCCCAGACGCCCGAACAGCGCGGCGATCGATTTCGGATCGGAGATGTCGACGCGTTCGTCCGAGCTGCGCGAGGCGCGGATGCATTCGCTTTCGCCCAGCGCCTTGACGACGTCTTTGCCGATCAGCCCGGCGGCCCCAATCACAAGTATCTTGCTCAAGAACGTTCTCCTTAACGTGGTTCGCCGCAAGAATGGAGGCGCTTCAGCGTGATCGCAAGCCTCAGCCGCGCGCCGCCTTATCGCGGGCGTTCAAGGCCTGGATCGCATCGCGCGCCGCCTTCCATTGGTCATCGCCCCATCGGCGCAATTCATAGAAATTGCCTCCGGTCGCCATCGCCTCGGCGCCGTCCATGACGATCGTCTCGCCGCTCAGCCACTCGCAGCCGTCCGACATCAGGAACGTCGCGAGATTCTGCAATTCCTCCATCCGCCCGACGCGGCCCATCGGATTGCGCGCGGCGGACGCGCCCGGTTCGGCGCCGGGCATGAGGCGTTTGCTCATCCCCTCGGTTGGGATTTCGCCAGGCGCGATGGCGTTCAGGCGAATGCCATAACGGCCCCACTCCTGCGCGAGTGACATGGTCATCGACTGGATCGCCGCCTTGCTCATCGCCGAAGGCACGACGAACGGACCGCCGTTGCGCACCCAGGTCACGGCGATCGAGACCACACTGCCTTTCTGCTTGCCCGCGATCCAGCGCTTTCCCACCGCCTGGGTGACGTAGAACGTGCCATGCATGACGATATTGGCGATGGCGTCGAACCCGCGCGACGACAGGTCCTCGGTGCGCGAGATGAAATTGCCGGCCGCGTTGTTGACGAGGCCGGTGAGCGGGCCTTCGCGGAAAATCTCCTCGACCATCGCTTCGACCGCGACCGCGTCGCGGATGTCGACGCCGTAGCTCACAACGCGCCCACCATGCGCTTTCATGAGCTCCGCCGCGGTCGCGTCGCACACGCCCTTGCGCCGGCCGCAGATGGCGATTTCGGCGCCGAGCCTAAGGAACCGCTCGGCCATCGCTTTGCCGAGCCCGGTGCCGCCGCCGGTGACGAGGATTTTTTTGCGCCCAAACAGGCCATCGACGAACATGGGCGGTACCCCGATGGACGACGTTTTCGCGACGTCACGCGCGTCAATGCTTGCGTGAAGCTGTTGGCGTCGGCCAGGCTATTCGTAACAGTAAACGATTAGTCATCCCAGTTTATGATTGATATACCTTCGCCTGCTGGTACACCCCAGCAGATAATCGTCATACCCATCGAGCTGTGTCCTACATTTACGTTAGTTGTAAAATCGGTTTGTGGTTGAGTAAAAGTTACAGTTGATCCCATAGCTTCGGCTGAAGAGGATTGGCCTCGGTAAGAATAAGGTGTGCAAGAGAACGGTGTATACTCTCCAGAGGGCGGCCCGCCCCAGTAATTGTGTATATCTATGTTATGTGTCCCTTCGTGATCTATAACAAGGTCGAATAGGAGATTGATATTCACAGATACTGGGGGGTTCTCACCGGCGAACGGTCCGTTTGGGAACCCCGCCTTGGTGGCGTCGCCGGGGTTTTGTATCTTGAAAGAGTTATATCCCGTCGTTGATCGCGCTTCAGCACCAATGGCCGCGCCGACTTCGAACAAAATCACAATTGACAGCACTTGCAGGGAAGCTCTCATTTTGTGCCTCGCTTAGCCCAACTTTTTAGCAAATCACTTTGTGGCCCTCGCATTTCCACGCTTAGCTGTAGTGCGTTTGTTTTCAGACATCATCATGTCAAATGTATGTTGCGGCAAGCATCAGACTAGGTTTGTTGCCTGACATAAAGTATGCTTTCTTTCGCCAGTAAAGTCGGACTCGATTCACTGCGAAGCGCAGCCAGCCTAACGCACGCCTCTCACTTAAATCCCATCCACGAAGCGTCCTGGCCCTACATCCATTCCCGCGCGCACAGCCTCAATCTGGTCAGGCGCCTCGGGCCCCGGGCGTGAGGCGCCAAGTCCACGAGATTGTCGCGCCTAGTCGCGACGCTCAGGCGCGCTTAAACTGCCCGAGGCTGGCTGGTCGACAGGGAGAACAGTGCGTGGACATCAAGCGAAAAGTTTCGAGCGAGAACGGACCGGCGACGAATTTCACCGGCGCGGTGCACATCGATCGGCCGATTGCGCCGGAGCCGGCCGCGGCGACGGATTGGAGAGTCGTCACCTTCGAGCCTCGCGCACGCACCGCGTGGCACACCCATCCCAAGGGCCAGATTCTTATGGTCACCGCCGGATCGGGTCGCGTTCAGAAGGAGGGCGGACCGATCGAGGAGATTCGTCCTGGCGACGTCGTCTTGATCTCGGCAGGCGAGAAGCACTGGCACGGCGCTTCGCCGACCCTCGCCATGACCCATGTCGCCATAAACGAGGCGCCGACCCACTGGATGGAGAAGGTCACCGACGAACACTACGAGGCCTGAACGCTCTGCGCGCCTCCTCTATCCTGCGTCGGCGAAGCGTCCCGGTCTTCCCTCCATTCCTGCGCGCACCGCCTCGATCTGGTTCGGTGATCCGATCAGCGCCGCCTGTTCCTTCAATTCGGCGAGAAGGATCGCTGCTGCGTCGTCATCCTTCGCCGTGTTGAGGAGGCGCTTGATGGCGCGCACCGCCGGAGGATTGCGGGCGGCGATCTCTTTGGCGGTTGAGCGAGCAGCCGCCAGCGGGTCGTCATGGAGGCTAGTGGCGAAGCCGTAAGCGAGAGCCTCCGTCCCCGAGAAAACGCGCCCGGTCATTGCGAGCTCGCGGATCACGTCGGAGCGGGCGAGATCGCGCATGAGCGCAATACCCGCCATGTCGGGAACAATGCCCCATTTGATTTCCAGTATCGCGAGGCGCGCGTCCGGCGCGACATAGCGGACGTCGGCCCCAAGGGCGATCTGAAAGCCGCCGCCGAGCGCGACCCCATGGATCGCCGCGATGACCGGAACGGGAGCCAAGCGCCAGACATAAGCCGCCTGCTGGAAGGCGTTGGCGATCCCATGCGTGCGCTTCGTGAGATCGCCCAGCGTCGTCCCGACGCTTCCCGTCAGCATCGAAGCGAATGTCTCCTTGTCCAGGCCGGCGCAAAAGCCTTTGCCGGCGCCGGCGAGCACGATTGCGCGCAAGCCTGCGGTGCGGCTTAAGGTTTCGCCTGCGGCGATGATCGCCTCGAACATCGCGGGATCGAGCGCGTTGAGTTTATCGGGCCGATTGAGCGTGACCTCGGCGATTCCGTCGGCGATCTCGATTGTGACGCGCTCGTCGGAGGTGGTCGAGGCCCCAGCTTGCATGCGTTATCCTCTTCATCGCGCGCGCCACGCGGATGATTCACTGTGTGCGCTGCTGAAGCCGTATGGAAGACCCTATCCGAGAAAAATAGGCCTGTTCGCGCGCGTTATTTTCTGCTATTAACGTACGAGGCAAAGCGCCAATCGGCGAAGCGAGGTTTATTTCACGACTTTTTTTAATTAATCATTAGCGCGCTGTTGCCTCGTATATTTTAGGAGGAACACATGCCTGCTCTTGCACCCATTGCAATTTTATCTGAGTTCCAGCAACAACTCATCGGCAATTGGCAAAATCAAGACTTCGGAAATAACGATCACGGGGTTCCTGTTGGAGGACCGGAAAATCCTTTATCTTATAATATCATGCCGTTGCCGGAATCGTCTGACCCGGATGGGTATATCCTGAAGAATTTCAAATATCACGAGAAGCTTCATTTCAACAATGATCAGGTTGCCGCGACGCTCGCCGTCGCGGCCCGCGCTCCAAACCGCGGAGGCCAGGTCAATCAGGACTCCCGGGCGGTCTTCTACGAGCAGCAGGTGATGTTCGCCGAAGGTCCGGGTAAGGATACGGTCGTGCACGTGGAGAACGGGGCATGGCTGTGGTTCCCACGCTATATCCAGCAACCGGGACCCTATCCTCTCGGCCCTCCCCTCCCTCCCGGAACAAAGGTGTCAGACGCCCTTCAGCAGCAAGCCGATGTTACGTTGGCCAAGCAGATTTCGATCCCGCACGGCAATTCGATTCTCGCGCTTGGGAGCTTCGACACGGTGCCCGGCCCGAACGGGGACGGGCCCTGGAATGGGACCAGCAAGATTAGCGGGAGGCCATATATCCCCGATGGCACGCCGCCTTATCCCGATCCGCGCGCGGCGATCCCTATCGCTCCGGGGACCCCAATTCCAGCAGCGTTGGTTTCGACCCTTAATGCCGACGTGCGCTATTCGACGTTAAAAAACTCCATGGCTAACTACCAAAATCCCCATCCGCGTCTCACGCAATATCCGAACCGGCCGTTACAGGAGGCGGTCGCAATCATCCAGCCCGACGCCTTCATGCATTGTCGGGTGACGACGGAGCAACTGCCGAATGGCAAGGGCGTTGTCACGAACGTTCCATTCGAACGGCAGGTTTCCCGGGTCACCGATTATATTGCCGAATATTGGATGCTGTTCAAAGGTGACAAGAAGTATCTTGCGTACACCCAGATCATATTGATGAAAATGAGGATACCAGCCAAAGAGACCGAAAGAATCAAAGAATTCATCTTTCCTCATATCACGTGCAATACAGTGACATTCTGCGACTAGGCGTTGAAATCGCAGAGGGCTGCGAACAGTCCCGCCCGCGCGGGAACAAGGCGGCCATCGCAGGCTGAAGCGATCCGAGGGATGGAAGACACCCGCGGTCGCTTCGGGTCGCTGGCTCTCGCGGGACTATCGGCGGCAGGGTGTCTTTGTAAGCCCTGCCGCGCTCGACGAACTCCAGCGTGAAGCCTCCTAAGACACAACTGGACCGGCTATTTCGGTGGCGGGAAGGCCAGCACTTCGCTTGTGTATGTCTCCACGACCTCGCTGAACGGCTCGCCGTCGGGCGTCGACAGCACCGCGCGATGTTCGAGAACGTGGCCGGGAATCGTCAGCGCGCCGGCTTCCTTTGAACCGGGTGTGGCGCCCATCTCCCAGCCTTTCGGCAGCGGGCGCCACAACAACTCCGCGGATAGCGTATGGCGGCGGAAGTGGAGCGCGGCCACCGCCTTGCCGAACGGCGTGTCGGTAGTCTCGAGCACATGGTTCATCTCGGGCTTGAGACGCGCGGGGACGTACCAATTGTCAGCCTCGGAGAGCACATGGTCGCCGCACTTGAGCCGGACGCGACGATAGCCGAGCGGCTCGTCCGGCTTGACATCGAGCGCGACGCGCACCTCAGCGCTCGCCGATTTGTCGGCTCCGCTCACCCGCTCCGCGACGATGCGCGCGGGATCGGCCAGACGGTGATCGGCGCACCAGCGTTCGATCGTGAGCGTTGCGCTGTCATGGGCGAGAAGATCGGCGTTGAGACTCTCGATGAGCGCAAGCGCTTCGAGCCGGCCGACGAAGCTGTCCGGCCAGGGCGCCGCCTCGGCTGCAGAAGCGATGGCTGTCGCGAACAGCAATATGAGCGCCGCCACCAGGGCTCGCGGCGCCGTCATGTCTGCTCGACCTCGGCCGTCAGTTCGAACCAGGCCTTTTCGGTGGCGATTATTGTGCGCTCGAGCTCGGCGCGCTTCGCCGCGAGATCGGTGACCTTGGCCGCATCGCCCTTGCGCGCGCTCGCCTGCGCCAGCGCGTCGTCGATCCGGCGTAGGAGATCGTGGAAGCGATCCAACTTCTCTTCGAGCGCGGCAATCTCCCGTTTGATCGGCTGAGGCTCGCGTTTGTTCTTGGGCGCCGCGACTACCTGGGTTTCGCGCTTCTGTCTCTGTTGCGGTTCGGCGCCGCTCAGCACGAACCGACTGTAGTCGGCGAGATCGCCTTCAAACGGCTTGACCGTTCCGTTCGCCGCCAGCCAGAGCCGGTCGACGGTGGCCTCGAGCAGACGCCTGTCGTGCGAAACCAGGATGCAGGCGCCTTCATAATCGTTGATCGCCTCGATCAATTCGCCGCGACTATCGATATCGAGATGGTTGGTCGGCTCGTCGAGGATAAGGAGCTGGGGTCCGTCGAACGCGGCAAGGCCCATCATGAGGCGCGCCTTCTCACCGCCGGACAGGGAGTCGACCTTGGTGTCCGCGCGCGCCCCGGAGAAGCCGATCATCGCAGCGCGGCCTCGGATTTTGGATATGGCCTCTCCGCGCATGCGCTCAGCGACATGGTCGTAGACGCTGCCGCTGGGTTCGAGCTCGTCGATCTGGTGCTGGGCGAAATAGCCGACCTGAAGCCGGTTCGCGCGCACCATCTTTCCCGCCATCGGCTCGAGGCGGCCCGCGATGAGCTTGGCGAAGGTCGACTTGCCGTTGCCATTCTGGCCGAGGAGGCCGATGCGGTCGTCGTCAGCAAGCGAGAGGTCGATGCGACTGATGACGGCGCGCCCATCGTAACCGGCGCTCACCTTATCTAGGGTCACGATCGGCGGGCTCAGGCGTTTGACGACCGGCGGCCACTTGAACGGCAGCACAGACTCGTCGACGATCGCCGCGACCGGCGCCATCTTGGCCAGCATCTTGAGGCGCGACTGAGCTTGCACCGCCTTCGACGCCTTGGCGCGAAAGCGGTCCACAAAAGCCTGCAGATGGGCGCGCTTCTCCTCCTGCTTCTTGGCCGCCTTGCCGGCGAGGATCTGCTGCTCGTGGCGCTGGCGCTCGAAGCTCGAGTAGCCGCCGCTCCACAAGGTCAGCTTGCCGCGGTCGAGATGGAGGATCTGTTGCGCAACGTCATCGAGCAGATCGCGGTCATGGCTGATGACGAGAATCGTCGCCGGGCAGTTCTTCAGATAGTCGGTGAGCCACAGCACGCCTTCGAGGTCGAGATAATTGGTCGGCTCATCGAGCAGCAAAATATCAGGCTCGGAGAACAGCACGGCTGCCAGCGCCACGCGCATCCGCCAGCCGCCGGAAAATTCTCCGAGCGAGCGGCCTTGAGCGGCCTCGTCGAAGCCGAGCCCTTTGAGGATCCGCGCCGCCCGCGCCGGGGCGTTATGCGCTTCGATGTCGGCGAGGCGCGTGTGGATGTCGGCGATGCGCTCGGGATCGTTCGCAGTTTCCGCTTCCGCCATCAGCGCCTCGCGCTCGACGTCGGCGGAGAGCACGAAGTCAACGAGGCTTTCGGCGCCCTCCGGGGCTTCCTGATCGACGCTGCCGACGTGCGCGCCCTTCGGCACCATAATCGCGCCGGTCTCAGGCCCGAGCTCGCCACGGAGAACGCGGAAGAGCGTGGTCTTGCCGGCGCCGTTGCGACCGACGAGCCCGACATGCGCGCCCGACGGCAGCGCAGCGGTCGCGTTGTCGATCAGGAGACGCTCGCCGAGGCGATAGGTGAGGGCGCTGATGTGCAGCATGGCGGCGCTTTTCGCGCGGCAAGCGCGCGCTGGCAAGGTCAAGCCGCTGCCGCCGCGCAGCCCATTGATTTAGTGCGGCAATCCCTTTCAATCTGCCTGACGTTATCCGCCGAGCACAGCCACAACCGATCGATTGGAGCGGGTCAAGGTCGTCGGATCGCAACGGGCCCCCACCTGCCCGATCAGGTCAGGACGCTTGAGTTTGCTTGCGATAAGGAAAATACTGAACCGAATGGATTACTGGGATTTGGGAGGCGCGCTGTGCTCATTGGGGAAAAAAGATTAATTCAGCTTATCGCGGTGGCTGGGCTTTCATTGGCTCTCAGTGTGGGAGCGCCGTCGGCGTCCCGCGCTGAGGACGACGCGCCGCCTGCCGCTGCGGCTGCGGACGCAAAGGCCCCTGCCAAGGACGCTGAGCCGGTCACCACCAAAGACCCTCAGATCGCGCTCGATGATCTCGAGCTCCTGCTGGCGCCGATGACCAAAGAGGAGACGGAGACCGAAGCCAAGGGTTGGTATTCGCTGTTGAGGGCGAAGGAGCGCGAAATCACCGTGGCCGAACTCGACGTTCGCCGCAAGAATCGGGAAATCGCCCAACTGGAGAAACAGAAGACGGCCGCGGGCGATGTGGCGAAAGCGACCGAGGAGGTCAAAGCCGCCACGTCCGACAAGGACAAGGAGGCAGCCACCCAGCATCTCGCGGCAGCGCAGAAAAACCTGGCCCAGACGGTCAAGACGGCAGGCAAGGAAACCGCAAAGGAAGAGAAGAAGGCCGAGGCGACCACCGCCGCCATGGCCAAGCAAGTCGACGCGGCCCCTCCGCCGGCTGCCACCGTTGACGCCGCCACGCCTGCGTCGGGCGTGAAGGTTATCCCGGCGGCGAGCGGCAAGGACGTCCTGCAGAAGGCGGCCGAAGCCGCCGCGAAGAAGTCTGAAGGCACTGGCGACACCGCAAAGGTTGAGAAGGTCGTCGCCGCGACTGAGAAGGAAGCCGCCGCCGCAGACCAAATCAAAACGCTGGCGGAATCAACCCCAGCGGCGGCCGGCTCGGCCGTAGCGACGGCCGCAGGCTCGCCCGAAGCGGCGGCGGCAGTCGCCGACACGTCGAAAAAGGCCGAGAAGCTGGCTGAAAAGGCCGACGAAGCGACCGCCGCCAAGACCAACGTCAAGGTTCAGCTCGTCGACTACAGTACGCAATTGATGGGTGAGCGCACCGGGCTGACCGACCGCCTGAAACTCGTCCTCGACAAACTTGAGGCGAAAGGCGGCGACGGCAAGCCCTATCGCATGTACATCGCCTCGATCGGCGGCATCAAGATTGACGTCACGGACCGGACCGCGACTCTGGCGCGAGTTTCAGGCTGGCTGACCTCCGAGGAGGGCGGGCTCAGGCTGGCGCGCGAGGTCGGAACATTCCTCGCCTACATTATCGGGGCGATCCTTGTCGCCAGGATCGCGCGTATGATCCTGCGTCGGGTCATGAGCAGGGACCACGTGACGTCGCACCTGTTGCGCGACTTCATCATCTCATCCTCCGGGCGCGTCATCATCGCGGTCGGTTTTCTCCTCGCCTTGTCCGCGCTCGAGGTGAACCTGGCGCCCCTGCTCGCGGTGATCGGCGCCGCCGGCTTCGTCGTCGCTTTCGCGTTGCAGGGTACGCTTAGCAATTTCGCCAGCGGCCTCCTGATCATGGTGTTCAAGCCGTTCGACGTCGGTGACGACGTCGAAGTCGGCGGCGGCATCAAGGGCAAGGTCACGCACGTGACCATCTTCAGCACTTACATCCGCACGGATGATGGGATCACAAAGATCGTGCCCAACGACAACATCTGGAAAAGCGTCATTGTCAACGAAACGACCGGGGTCGTGAAGTCTCCGCCCTCGGGCGAGGTGACCGCGGCCGAGGCGAAGTCCGAGGCGGCGTAAACGACACGCTAAGCACTAAAGCTTGTTCGTCGGCCCGGGGCTGGGACGGACGGACGCGACCTGACAATTAGATCAGATCGCGGACGAATGGGGCGGAAACGCGCGGCCTCCTGCGCGGTTCCGCCCCATGTGATTCCGCGAAGCCCGCCTCCAAACCGGTTCGCTCAGGGCTTGTTCGGAACGTCGAACATAGCTCCAGTGCGGAACAGCACGCCCGCAGCGCCAGCGCCGATAAGCGGGGCGATGATGAACAGCCACAGCTGCGCGACTGCGCGCGGATTGGAGCCGATGCCGACCAGCGCCGGACCGATCGAGCGGGCCGGATTGACCGAGGTGCCGGTAATGTTGATGCCGACCAGATGGATGACGACCAGCGTCAGCCCGATAGCGAGACCGGCGAAGCCCGTCGGCGCGATCGGGTGCGTTACGCCGAGAATACAGACCAGAAAGAGGAACGTCCCCACCACTTCGAACACGAAGGCCGAGACGAGATTATATTCGCCGAAATTCCCCGCGCCCCAGCCGTTCTGGCCGAGCCCCCCGGTCCACCCCTGAGCTTTGCCGGACAGAATGAGATAGAGCACCACCGCGGCGACGATCGCGCCCAGAACCTGAGCGATCCAATAGCTGACCATGTCGGCGACGCTCATCCGGCCCGCGACATAGACGCCGAAACTGACCGCCGGATTGACGTGGCAGCCGGAGATCGGCCCGATACCGTAGGCCATGGCGACGATGGCGAAGCCGAACGCGCTCGCAATGCCTAACAGGTCGACCGCGGTTGCACCCGACCCCATGCCGCCGACAACCGCCGCCCCGCAACCAAAGAACACCAGCGCGAAAGTCCCGATAAATTCAGCTATCTGTTTGTTCACTGTGCGCCCCCGGCTTGGCCCTGCCAAAAAAACAGCCGCTGCTTAGTACGTCCGCGCCGCGTTGGGAAGCGGCGCGCCACATTTCGGCCCTCTTATCCACGCCGAATTCCTCCGCTTGCCCGCAAATGGCGGATAAAAAAGGGTTGCGGGTGGAACAGCGCTCAACTTCTGTAGGCTGAGGCTCGATCAGCGACTGGAGCTACGCTGGCGGCGAGTAACGCGCGCTCAGCTTTTTGCTCGACCCGCTTCGCCCAGCCAGGGCCGTTGCTTTCGCAGGGCCCACCGATATATATGCGACGCCTTTTTCATGAGCCCTCGATGAACGGCGCGACTTTCGCGCCGCCGGAGCCACGATCCCCGTGCTGATCACAGCCGCTTACGCACAAGCCACCGGCGCCCTGCCCTTTGGGGCGAGCGACACGCTGGTTCAGCTCGTGCCGATCGTGGCCATGATCGGCATCGTCTATTTTGTGCTGTGGCGGCCCCAGCAGCGGCGCGCGAAAGAGCAGCGCGAGATGGTGCAGGCGGCGCGGCGCGGCGATGTCGTGGTCACCACCGGCGGTCTAATCGGCAAGGTCACCAAATCGGTCGATGACAACGAAGTCGAGTTCGAAATCGCTCCCAACGTGCGGACGCGCTTGGCGCGTTCCGGCATTGCCGAAGTTCGCGCCAAGGGTGAACCCGTCAAGGACGCGGCGCCTCCCGCCAAGTCGTCGCCGGCCAAGAAAGATGCGCCCAACCCCTGAGGGCAGGCGCGCCCCGGCTTTGGCCGCAGGTTGAGCCTCTTCCTGAGAATTGAAAGTCTGATGCTTCGTTTCGAAAACTGGAGATTGGTCTCGGTCCTGGCCCTCGTAGCGGCCGCGGTTCTGGTGATCCTGCCGAGCTTCATGCCCACTCAGGCGGTCGACGCGCTTGCGGCTCGACTCCCGAGCTTCATTCCGCTGCGCCAGATCGTGCTGGGCCTCGATCTGCAGGGCGGCGCCTATCTGCTGATGGAAGTCGACACCCCCTCGGTGACCAAGAGCCAGATCGAAGCCCTGCGCGACGACGTCAGGCAGAAACTGCGCGAGGGCAAGATCGGAATATCCGGCGGCATCGGGGTTGAGCCGCGAGCGGTCGTGGTCCGCATTGCCGATCCGGCCGAGCGCGCCAAGGCGCTCGCGCTTCTCCAGTCGCTGAGCCAGCCGATCGGGGGCGCGCTCGCGGGAGGAAACGGCCGCACGCTCGATGTGACGCAGACCCCGAACGGCGTCCGACTGGCGCTGACCGACGCCGCAATCGCAGACAAGGTGCGTCACGCGGTCGGGCAATCGATAGAAGTGTTGAATCGCCGCATCAACGCGATGGGCACCAAAGAGACCGTCATCCAGCAACAAGGCCCGAACCGCGTGCTGATCGAGGCGCCGGGCAGCCAGGACACGACGACGCTCAAGAACATGATCGGCCAGACCGCCAAGCTCGAATTTCGTCTGGTCGCCGATCCTGGCGATCCACCCAACGAGGCCGAAACGCTGCCGATGCAGAAGGGTGGCGGGACGATCCAGGTGCAGAAGCGGGTCATGGTGGACGGCGAGGACCTGGTGGACGCGCAGCAGGGCTTCGACCAGCAGTCCGGCGAGCCGGACGTCAACTTCCGGTTCAATCTGCGCGGCGGGCAGAGGTTCGGCCAGGTCACGTCGGCAAACGTCGGCCGCCCGTTCGCGATCGTTCTCGACGGCAAGGTCATCTCGGCGCCGGTCATCCGCTCGCCGATCACCGGCGGCACTGGCCAGATCACCGGCAATTTCAGCCTTGAAGAGGCTTCGAGCCTGGCGATCCTGTTGCGCGCCGGCGCACTGCCGGCCAAGCTCACGGTGATCGAGGAGCGCACGGTCGGACCAGGGTTAGGCCAGGACTTGATCGACGCCGGCAAGCGCGCGGCCTATGTCGGGGCGGCGCTGGTCGTCATCTACATGATCGCGACCTACGGCATCTTCGGCGTGTTCGCCGATCTCGCGCTCGCGGTGCACATTCTCCTCATCTTCGCCTCGATGGTCCTGCTCGGCGCGACACTGACCCTTCCCGGCATCGCCGGCATCGTCTTCACCATCGGCATGGCGGTCGATTCGAACGTCCTCATCTACGAACGCATCCGCGAAGAGGCGCATCTCGGCCGCTCGGTCATTTCCGCGCTCGACGCCGGCTTCCGGCGCGCCTTCGCCACCATCATCGATTCCAACGTCACGATGTTCGTGGCGGCTCTCATCCTCTATCTGTTCGGCTCAGGCGCGGTGCGCGGTTTCGCCGTCTCGCTGGGACTAGGCATTCTCACCTCGATCATCACCGCCGTCACCATGACGCGGATGATGATCGCGCTCTGGTATCACCGCGCCCGGCCGAAGACGTTGCCGATATGAGCAAGGCGACGCGCACAACGGAACTTTCGGCATGAAACTTCTTCGGCTCGCGCCCGAGAACACCAAATTCGGTTTCATGCGGTTCCGCCGCGTGAGCTATCCGCTGTCAGCGCTGCTGTCGATCATCTCCGTCCTCCTGTTCCTGTTCGTGGGCATGAATTTCGGCATCGACTTCGCGGGCGGCACTCAAGTCGACATGCGCGCCAAGAGCGGCGACGCCAATGTCGCCGACATCCGCTCCAAGGGCGAGGGACTTGGCGTTGGCCCCGTCGAAGTTCAGCGGGTCGGCGCCGAATCCGATGTGCTGCTGCGTCTCGGCGTGCAACCAGGCGGCGACGCCGGCCAGCAGACCGCGATCGCCAAGATCAAGGACGCCTTTGGCGCCGACTATGAGTTCCGCAGCGTCGATTCGGTCGGACCGACCGTCTCGGCCGAACTTGTTCAGCGCGGGACGCTCGGCGTGGTCGTCTCCATCCTCGCGGTCCTGACCTATTTGTGGTTCCGCTTCGAGTGGCAGTTCGCGGTCGGCGCGATCATCGGAACGATGCATGATCTCTTGCTGACGGTCGGCTTCTTCTGCGTCACTCAGCTCGAGTTCAATCAGACCTCGATCGCCGCGATTCTCACCATCGTCGGCTATTCTCTCAATGAGACGGTGGTCGTGCTCGACCGCATCCGCGAGGTGATGCGCAAATATAAGCGCCTCTCGACCTCCGAAATCATCGACATGTCGATCAACGCGGTGTTGCCGCGCACCATCATGACGGCGACGACCGTCTTTCTCGCCCTTCTGGCGCTTTTCTTCCTGGGCGGCCACGTCATCCGCTCGTTCTCGGCAGCGATGATCTGGGGCATTTTCGTCGCCACCTATTCATCGATCTTCATTTGCTCGCCGATGCTGATTTACATGGGCGTGCGCGCCGACACCTTCGATAAGATGCGAGAGAAGGAAAACGCCGGCGCGGACGTGAAAGACGTGAAGGCGAAGGAGAAGGCGTGAACGAGGGCAAGCTGCCGCCCGCATTCGCGCCCGGCAGCCACTCGATCACGGCGTACGGGCGAGACGCCTTCGTCTTCGCAGGCATGTCGCATGCGGGCTCGATCCTGGCGACGCCGAAAGGCGTGCGGCCAATCAACGCGACGAGCGTTAATGATCTCGACCCCGTCGCGCTCGCGCCGCTCATCGCCGAATCCGCGGAAAGCCCCGGCTCGATCGAATTTGTCATCGTCGGTACGGGCGAACGGTTGGCGTTGATCCCGAAAGCGTCGCGCGCCGCCCTTGCTCAAGCCGGCCTGCGCTTCGAAGCGATGGCGACCGGCGCGGCGCTGCGCGTCTACAACGTCATGCAATCGGAAGGCCGCCGCGTCGCGGCAGCGCTGATCGCCGCGCCGTGACCGCGCGCCCTCCGCTGGGCGCCGACCCGCTTGGGGACGCCACCGAGCATTGCGCCGCACTCGCCCGCGCTCACGCTCGCGATCAGTGGCTGGGCGCCCTCTATGCCAGCGCTGACGCGCGCGGCGCGCTCTTTGCCCTGGCGAGCTTCGACTACGAAGTTCGCCAGGCGCCCAAGCGCGCCCGCGATCCCAATCTGGCGGCGATGCGGCTCGCGTGGTGGCGCGAAGCGATCTCCGGCGAACGGCAGTCTGAAGCGGCCGGCAACCCGGTCGCGCTCGCGCTTCACGCGGCGATCGACGCCTATGGCCTGCCTCAAGCATCGCTCGAGGCGATGCTGGACGCGCCCCTGCAGGAGATCGCGCCGCAGGACGATTTCAACCTCACGGCTTTTCGCGCCTTCGCCGACGAGAGCGAGGGGGCGCGGTTGAGGCTTGCTTCGCGCATCGCGGCGGGAGGAGAGGATCTCGATCCGGTGGACGCGCATGCGCCGGCCGGCATGGCGTTGGCGCTGACGCGCCTGCTTAAGGAACTGCCGTTCAAGGCCGGATCGGCGCCGACGCTCGTCCCCACTGACGTCGCCGGCCGCCATGGCATAAGCGGTGCGGATTTCGACGCGCGGCGCGTGAGTCCCGGGGTCGTTGGCGCTTGCGCCGAACTGCGGGGATCAGCGCGCGACGAGTTGGCCGAGGCGGAGCGCCGGTTGAAGAGCTCAAGCCCGGCGATCCTGCCGGCCTTCATTCCGCTCGCTCCCTTGCGGCTCGACCTGGACCGGCTCGACCGCAATGCGGACCGCCCGTTCGATGACGTGGGCGAGGTCTCGCCGCTGCGCCGGCAATGGGCGATCTGGCGTTGGTCGCGGACGCGGTGAGAGCCGACATTGCAAGTCCCGGACCGTCGTCGCGAGCGTAAGCGAAGCGATCCAAGGACATAGAGCGCCCTGCGGCCCCTGGATTGCTTCGTCGCTGCGCTCCTCGCAATTGTGTGTTGGCGATCTGATAGGTTTGGGACCGGCGGGGCCCGATCGCAATGTGGTCTTTGACGACCGTCGTCATCGTGGGTCCCGCCCGCTGTTCCTCGCCGCTTGAAGGGTAGGAAGGGTCTAACGCCCGCACACAATCGAAAGCGAGGTCGAACCCATGGAAGCGATGCTCTGCATCGGCGTCGATGTCAGCAGTCGGACGTTCCATAACGGCAAACCCAAAATGGTCGCCATAGTCGCCGTTATGCGTAAAATCGTCGTTATCGCAAACGCAAGAGTCCGAACCCTCGATCGCCACGCAACAGGGTAGATGACGGCCACGGGTAGAGTGAGCTAGCGAGGGCGGAAGCGCGGTTGCTTTGTCCGCGCTCTGAGAGAGTTGTTCCAGCCTAGTCACCTACAAATACATTGCCCCGGCCTCGGCTGCGAAGCGGCCAGGCTCCCCCTCCCAAACGATCCGGCCGTGCTCAAGCACGTAGACACGGTCCGCATGAGGCAGGGCGAAGGTGACATTCTGCTCGCCGAGCAGCACGGTGATCTCGGTCGTCTGCCGCAGCCGCTCGAGCGCCTTTGAGATCTGCTCCATGACGACGGGGGCGAGGCCCAGCGTCGGCTCATCGAGGATCAGAAGGTCGGGTTTCATCATCAGCGCGCGCGCGATGGTCAGCATTTGCTGCTCGCCGCCCGATAGCGTGGCGGCGGTCTGACGCTGCCGCTCTTTCAGGATCGGGAACAGGTTGAACAGCCACTCCCGGCGCTCGCCGCGCTCGTTGTCGCCGAGCCCATGGCCGCCCATGCCCAGGTTCTCGCCGACCGTCATCAGGCCGAACAGTTCGCGACCCTCCGGCGACTGCACGATCCCTTCGCGAGAGATCATCGCCGCGGTTTGACCACGCAAAGGTTTGCCCTGTCGGCGAATGTCGCCCGCATAGGGCACCAGGCCCGAGACAGCGTTGAACAGAGTGGTCTTGCCGGCGCCGTTCAGTCCGACGATCGCGACGAACTCGCCTTCATGCACATGAAGCGAAACGCCCTCCAGCGCCTGCGCCTTGTCATAGACGACGCTCAGGTTTTCAATCTCGAGGAACGGCGTTTGCGCGTCGACGAACGCGGCTTCCGGGCGCGCCGCTGTCGTAAGCGCGCCGCCGAGGTAGACCTTGCGAACGGTCTCGTTCGCCATCACCTCCGCAACCGTGCCCTCGGCGATCTTCTCCCCAACGTGCATGGCGTAGACGCGGTCGACCAGCGCCGACATGCTTTTCACGTTGTGATCAACGATGAGCACCGCCCGGCCGTCGTCGCGCATTTCGGTGATCAGCTTGGCGAAGGATGCAGTCTCGCGCGCGGTCAGGCCAGCGAACGGCTCGTCGATCAGCACCACCTGCGGATCGCGGGCGATCGCCTTGGCGATCTCGATCTTGCGCAAGTCCGCGAACGGCAGCGTCGCGGGGCGCCGATGAAGCACCGCCGTCAACCCGACGCGCTCAGCGATTGCGCGCGCCCGCGCGTCGGCGGCGGCGCGGGGAAGGAGATCCAGCAACCGATCGGGCAAAAGCCCAAGCAGGATGTTCTCGAGCACAGTCTGCCGATGCAGCGGGCGAGAATGCTGGAACACCATGCCGACGCCGAGCCGAGCGATCCGATGCGGCGGCCAGCCCGCGACCTCACGGGCATCGACCCGAACAGATCCGGCATCAGGACGCTCGACGCCGAGGATCGACTTCATCACCGTCGACTTGCCCGATCCATTCGGTCCGATGAGCCCGAGAATCTCGCCGGCATGAACCGAGAAGCTGATGTCCTTGACCGCCATGAGGCCGCCGAACCGCTTCTGGAGGCCGCTGACCTCAAGCTTGGCCGCGGGCGCGCTCATGTCGCCTCCCGAGCGCCCTTGACCATGCCGAGCAACCCGGCCGGAAAGAAGAGAACGACGAAGAGCGCGACCGCCGAGACGATGAAGGTTGCGAGATCGCCGAGCGGCCTTAAGCTCTCGCCGAGCGCGACCAGAAACACCGCCCCCAGCACGGCGCCAAGGATGGTGCGTCGTCCGCCGAGCACGGCGCCGATGATCACCTGCACGCCCACCGTGACGTCGACAAACGTGCCCACCGACGCCGTGCCGAGGTAGAACGCCATCAGCGCGCCGGCGAGGCCGGAGAAAAACGCGCTGACCAGGAACGCCGCGAGCTTATGCTTGGTGACGTTGAAGCCGAGCGCGCCGGCCTGCACCGGGTCCTGCCCGCTCGCCTGCAGGATGAGCCCGACCGGCGAACGCGTGAGGCCGTAGAGGATCGCGCCGCTCACGCCTATCAAGCCGAGCGCGATCCAGTAATTGACCTTGTCGTCGATCGAAATGACATCGGGGATGGTGAGGCCGATTTCTCCCCCGGTCAGGCCCGCGGCGACGACGATGAAGTTCTGCAGGATCAGCACGGCGACGAGCGTCGTGAGGCCGAAATAGGGACCGCGGACTCTGAGCGCCGGCAAGGCCAGCACCAGTCCGCCGATCATCGCCGCCAGCACGCCCGCTGCAACGCAGAGCGCGACCGGAGGCTGGTAGAGGTTGTCGAGGATGCCGGCCGTATAAGCGCCAAGTCCAATCAGGAACGAGGGGCCGAAGTTCACTTCGTTGGCGAAGCCGAACAGGAGGTCCCACGCCATCGAGAACACGCCGAAGTAATAGGCGATTGTGAGCAGCCCCAGCACATAGCCCGAGACATAGAGCGGCAGCGTCGCGGCGAGGAGGACGACGATCAGGCTGATCAGGACCGGCAGGGAAAAGAGCGCGCGGCGCAGCATGTCTACCGCCGGCCCAGCAAGCCGCGCGGGCGCACATACATCACCGCAACCAGAAGCAGGAGGGCCGGGATCGCGCGATAAGCGGGCGAAATCAGATAGGCGGTCAAGGTCTCGAGATAGCCGACGACGTAAGCCGCGATCAGCGAGCCGGAGACGCTGCCAAGGCCGCCCAGGACGACGATCGAGAACGCGCTCGCGGTGAGCGGCCCGGCGCTATAGGATGAAACGCCGAGGAACATGCCGAGCAGCACGCCGGCGACACCGGCGAGCGTGCCGTAGATCGCCCACACGCCGACATAGACGGTCGAAAGTTCAATGCCGAGCAGGGTGACGCCGCGCGGGTTCATCGACGCGGCGAGAACCGCCTTTCCGGCCTGTGTCCGATTGACGAACAGCCAAAGCGCTCCGATCGTCGCCCAGCAGACGAGCGCCGTGAAGATCTCATTTGACGGCGTGCGCACCCCGAAGATCGTGACCACGCCGTCGACAATCGGCAGCACGGTCTTGGCGTTGTTGGTGAAGAGGTAGGCGATCGCCTCCTGGATCATGATGCCCCAGAGCAGCGTCGCGGTGAGGATGAAGATTTCCTTCTCCTCCTCACGCACCGCGCGCGACAATTGCAGCCGCCGCACGATCAGATAATAGGTGGCGAGCGCCAGCAGGAGCGCGACGACGATTTCGAACAGGGCGCCGAGATAGGCGCCCGCCCCAAAATTTCCCGAGGCCGCCCAGGCGGCGACGGCGGCCGCGACCATGATTGCGCCATGCGAAAGGTTGAGCACCCCGGTGACGCCAAAAATCAGGGTGAAGCCGGTCGCGCCCAGAGCATAGAGCGAGGAAATCGCAAAGCCGTCGATCAGGATCTGCCAGAACAGCATCAAGCGGTCTCGCCGCCTCCAGCGCTAAGGTTGGACGGCGGTGAGTGCAGCTGTGGTCACTTGCCCGAGGCGATCTTGACGAAGGACGGGAATTCGAGCTTGCCGTTGGCGAGCGACGCCGGCCACATGTTGACCTGCTTGCCGTCTTGCCATTGCAGCATAAGGCCGGTGATGAAGCCCTTGCCGGTCTTCAGCCCGTGCACATGGGGATCGCCTTTTGGCAGGAACTCAACCCGGCCGATCGTGCCGACGTAATCGGTCTTCTCCATCGAGTCCACGAGCTTGTCGCTGTCAGTGCCGCCCGCGCGCTTGATCGCGTCAGCGATGATGTAGACGTCATCGTAAGCGGTGTAGCCGGCATAAGACGGATCGTTGCCAAATTTTTTCACGAACGCAGCGACGAACGGCAGCGTCTTGGGCGTCACAGCGACGCCTGGACCCGAGACGCCCTGAAAGATCACGCCTTCGGTCGCGCCGTTTGTGTCCTTCCAGAACGTCGAGTTGGTCGCTTGGGAGGCGATGCCGAACATCGGGATCGGCACCTGCTGGCTCTTCCATTGCACGGTCGGCTGCACGCCGACATGCGAGAGGCCGGTGATGATGACGTCCGGCTTCTGGCCCTCGATCTTGTTGAAGATCGGGGTGAAATCGGTGGTGTCGGGCGAGAAGCGGATGTGGTCGAGGATTTTGAGCCCGATCTTCGGCAGGCAGACCTCGTAGCCGGCGTCGAGCGGCGTCGTCCAGGCGGCGTCCTCGCTCATGATCACGGCGGTCTTCATCTTGAGGCCGTCGACCAGCATGTCCTTGGCGGCGTCGCACGTGAGTCCCGCCAGCCCGCCAGAGGTCAGATAGCCGTGGAACGTGTATTTGTTGTGCTCGTAATCCTTGGCGATGTTCTGCGTGATGACATCGGATGCAGCGCCCGGGGTAATCATTACGGTCTTGAGCCGACTTGCCCAAGGTTCAAGCGCCAGCACGACCTCGCTGATGTAGCTTGCGACCACCGCGTTGACATGATCTTCGTTGACCGCGCGCTGAAATGCGCGAACGGCCTCAGCCGAGGACGAATGATTGTCGTAGGAGACGATCTCGATCTTGCGCCCATCGACGCCGCCCTTGGCGTTGATCTCGTCAGCCGCGATCTGCGCCGCTTGTGGAATTGAGGAGCCGGCCACAGATTGGGCCTCCGCGATCACGCCAATCTTGATCGGAGCGGGATCGTCGGCCCAAGCTGATGGCGCGATGGCGAGCGTGAGAGCGGCCGAAGCGGCTCCGAGCGCGCAACGCAGAACGGCTAAATGCGCCGCGGCGGTTTCGTATGGCGCCATGTTGTCCTCCCTGAACCCATGATTGGCGTCGAAGAAGCTCAAGCCCTAGGTCTTGGCGTCGACGCCGTCCGTAGGATCAACGCTGCCGTGTCCGCCGCTATGATGCAAGTGGATTTCTCGCAAAGCCTGCTCGTGGCGCGCAAAACGGCGCCCGGCCGCCTGCCCGTCTAAGTCTCATCGACGCTCGAGCGCCCGAGAAATGGCGCTATTGAAATAGCTTCAGCGCGTTGCCCAGGGTCCCGTAAATGCCCCACAACAATGGGATGCCAACGAAGCCCCAGGCCAGCGCCAGCTGAAGCGGAGTGGTGGCGCTGCCGCTACGGTTGTCCAAGCTCATATCCATCCCCTCAAGCCACCCCAACCAGGTCGTCGACCGTTTCGAGGTTCATATGATGGCGGTCGTCGACCGCCTTGATCAGGAAATTAGCGATAAAGCCGACGACCAAAAGCCCGGCCATGATGTACATAGTAACATTATAGGCCTGAGCCTTCGGCACCCCGCTGTCGATCTGGTATTGCCGGATGTAGTTGACCAGAACCGGGCCGAGCACGCCCGCCACCGACCAAGCCGTTATGAGCCACCCGTGTATCGCGCCGACATAGCGCGTGCCGAACATGTCCCTGAGGTAGGCCGGCACGGTGGCGAAGCCGCCGCCGTACATGCTGATGATGACGACGAAGCACAGGATGAATAGCGGCAGATTGCCGGCGCCGCCGAAATACGGCGCCAGCGCATAGAGCACAAAGCCCAGGACGAAGAACACGAAATAGGTGTTCTTGCGGCCGATAAGGTCCGACGTCGAGGCCCAGAAGAAGCGGCCGGCCATGTTGAAGATGCTGAGAAGGCCGACGAAGCCGCCGGCGGCGGCGGCGGTGACGCGGCCAGGAAACATTTCCTGGCTCATCGCCGAAGCCTGCCCGAGCACGCCGATGCCCGCGGTCACGTTCATGCACAGCACGATCCAGATTAGCCAGAACTGGGGCGTCTTCAACGCCTGGTAGACATAAACGTCATTGGTGGTGACGAGCTTCTTCGGCTGGGCCGGCGCAACAAACCCTTCCGGCTTCCATCCAGCCGCAGGCACGCGCACGATCGCCGATCCGACCAGCATGAAGACAGCATAGACGATCCCCAGAATGACAAAGGTCTCCGCGACCCCCACATGGGCCGGATTCGAGAAGTGCCTCATCAGCCATACGGAAAGAGGGGAGGCGATCATCGCGCCGCCGCCGAAGCCCATGATCGCCATGCCGGTCGCCATCCCCGGCCGGTCGGGGAACCATTTGATCAAGGTCGAGACCGGCGAAATGTAACCCAAGCCCAAGCCGACGCCGCCAAGCACGCCGTAGCCGAGGTAGACGAGCCAGAGGTTGTGGATGCTGACGCCATAGGCGCTGAGGAGAAACCCGCCGCCGAAGCACAACGCCGCGGTAAACATTGTGCGACGCGGGCCGCCTTCCTCGACCCAGCGGCCGAGCAAGGCGGCGGAAAAGCCGAGGACGAAGATCGCGATCGAGAAGATCCAGCCGAGATCGGTGAGCTTCCAGTCGTCAGGCGCGGATTTGGTGATGCCGATCAGCTTGGTCAGCGGCAGATTGAAGACGCTGAACGCGTAAACCTGGCCAATGCACAAGTGGATGCACAACGCGGCCGGCGGAACCATCCACCGGCTGAAGCCGGGCCTGGCTATGGTGTGGCTTCGGTCAAGAATTGAAAAGAATGACATTTGACGCTCCGCCCCCGTCTTTTTCGGCGAGAATTGCCTATTCACGACAGTTTGGCAATGGCCGCAATTTCCCTTCGGTAGTTTTCTCTGGACACGCCGTTCTTGCCGCGGACTTCCCAATCGGAGGAACTCCCCGACGGAGCGACGTTCACATTCCTGTCATGGGCGGTCGCGATAGAAGGCGCTCGCACGCCCAAGGAGCCCCCATGTCCGCCGCATTCGACGCTCGACTCGGCCCGCACGCCGAAGCGCCGGTGAAGCCGCATCTCCACAAGCCCATGGACCCTCGGTTTGCGCTAGGCCTCCTCGCGGTCCTGGCCCTCGGCCTGTTCTACATGGCCTACTCGATCCGGTCCGACATTGCGGATGCTGGCGGCGGCCCGACGACCATCCTGCCGTTCATCCTGCTCGGCGTGGCATTGCTGATCGCGCTCGGCTTCGAATTCGTCAACGGTTTCCACGACACCGCAAACGCAGTCGCCACGGTCATCTATACGCACGCCTTGCCGGCGCAGGTCGCGGTCGTATGGTCGGGGTGCTGGAATCTCCTGGGCGTGCTGGCTTCGACCGGCGCAGTGGCCTTCGGCGTCGTCTCGCTGCTGCCGGTTGAGCTCATTCTTCAGGTCGGCTCTGCGGCGGGTTACGCCATGGTGTTCGCGTTGCTCATTTCCGCGATCATCTGGAACCTGGGAACCTGGTGGATGGGCATTCCCGCTTCGAGCTCGCACACCCTGATCGGGTCGATCGTCGGCGTCGGCGTCGCCAACGCGATCATCCGCGGCCAGAACGGCACGGCCGGCGTGGACTGGGATCAGGTGACCAAGGTCGGCGAGGCTCTCTTATTCTCGCCGCTGTTCGGCTTCGCCCTTTCGGCGTTGTTGCTGCTGGCGATGAAGGCGGTCATCCGCGTGCCGGAGCTTTACACCGCCCCGACCACCAACAAGCCGCCATCGCCCTGGATCCGGGGATTGCTGATCCTCACCTGCACGCTGGTTTCGTTCTTCCACGGCTCCAACGACGGCCAGAAGGGCATGGGCCTCATCATGCTGATCCTGATCGGCGTCGCGCCGACGGCCTATGCGCTGAACCGCGCGCCGGGCGAAGGTCACGCCGCCCAGTTCGTGACAGCGGCGCACGCCGCTTCGAAGATCGTCGAAGCCCATGGCGCTGGATACGCCGTCACTGGCGATCCTCGGCCGGCGGTGACGGAGTACATTCATTCCCACACCATTTCCGAGGGCACCTATCCATCGCTCGCGGTCTTGACCAGGGAGATCAGCGACTCGGTGGAGCAATATGGCTCCATCGCCAAGACGCCGCTCGACAAGGTGCAGAATCTTCGTAACGACATGTATCTCGCCTCGGAGGGTTTCCGCGTCCTGGCGAAGGACAAGGAGAGCGAACTGTCTGCGGCGGACAAGGCGCAGATCGGCGCTTTCAAGAAGGAGCTCGACGGCGCGACCAAGTTCATTCCGATATGGGTCAAGATCTGCGTCGCGATCGCGCTGGGTCTCGGCACGATGGTTGGCTGGAAGCGCATCGTCATCACCGTCGGCGAGAAGATCGGCAAGACCCACCTGACCTACGGCCAGGGCGCGGCGGCGGAAATCGTCGCAGCGGCGACGATCGGCGCGGCGGACGGCTTCGGCCTGCCAGTGTCGACGACGCACGTTCTGTCCTCGGGCGTCGCCGGGACGATGGTGGCCAACGGCTCGGGCATGCAATGGTCGACCATCCGCAGCATCGCGCTCGCCTGGGTGCTGACCTTGCCAGCGGCGATGATCATGTCCGGCACGCTGTACGTGATCTTCCGCCAGATTTTCTGACGGCTCCAGCGCTCGCGGTTTCAACGCTCAACGCCGCCGATTTCGGCGGCGTTGACGTTTCCGACACCCTCTGTTCTCTCCTGCTCAATCGTCTTCGGCTGCTCCGTTATTGACAAGACGGAAGTGGGGACGACGAACCCCGGCCGCTGTGGTAGGACAAACGATCCGATCATAGCGACGAGCGACAAGAGGCAAGAGATGGCCACGATTGACGACGTTCTTTCCGCCATCGACTCTGGCCAAAAGACGGCGCTCGACCGGCTGTTCGCGTTTCTGTCGATCCCCTCGATTTCCGCTCTGCCCGCGCATTTCCCCGATTGCGAGCGGGCCGCGGATTGGCTGGTCACTGAGCTCAGCGATCTCGGCTTCGAGGCGTCGAAACGTCCGACCGCGGGCCGTCCGATGGTCGTTGGCCGCATCGCGGCGGCGCGCCGCGAAGCGCCGAACGTCCTGTTCTACGGTCACTATGACGTGCAGCCGGTCGATCCGTTGAATCTTTGGCGAAACCCGCCGTTCGAGCCCAAGCTCGAGGCCGCACCGCATGGCGAAGAGATCGTGGCTCGAGGCGCTTCCGACGACAAAGGCCAGCTCATGACCTTTCTCGAAGCCTGCCGCGCCTTCCGGCAATTCGGCGCCCCGCCCTGCCACATAACCGTGCTGTTCGAGGGCGAGGAGGAGACGGGGTCGCCATCGTTGCCGGCTTTCCTGGCCGGGAACGCCAAGGAGCTGAAAGCCGATGTCGCGCTGGTTTGCGACACGGGCATGTGGGACCGATCCACGCCGGCGATCACCGTTGCGCTGCGGGGGATCGTTGGCGAAGAGGTCATACTCACCGGCGCCAACCGGGATCTGCACTCGGGCCTTTACGGCGGTTTGGCGATCAATCCGATCCATGTGCTGTCGAAGATCCTTGGCGAATTGCATGACGACAGCGGCGCGGTCGCCATCCCCGGCTTCTACGACGGGGTCGAAGAGGTTCCGCAGGAGATTGCGGACCAGTGGCACGAACTCAACTTCGACTCTGCGGCGTTCCTGCGCGACGTCGGGCTGACGACGCCGGCCGGCGAGCGCGACCGTTCGCCGCTGGAGAGTCTCTGGTCGAGGCCGACTTGTGAGGTCAACGGGATTGTGGGGGGCTACACCGGCGAGGGCACGAAGACCGTCCTGCCGTCCAAGGCCAGCGCCAAGATCACGTGCCGGCTCGTCAGCAAGCAAAACCCGGAGCGGATCGCCGAAGCCTTCCGCGCCTTCGTAACGTCGCGCCTGCCGCCGGACGTGAAGGCCGAATTCATCAGCCACGCTGGCAGCCCCGCCATTTCGTTGCCGATCAAGAACCAGGCGCTGCGGATTGCCCGCCGGGCGCTGGAGGTCGAATGGGAAAAGCCGGCGGCGCTGATCGGCAGCGGCGGATCGATCCCGATCGTCGGCTCGTTCAAGCGCGAACTCAGTCTGGACAGCCTGCTGGTTGGCTTCGCGCTCGACGACGACCGCATCCACTCGCCCAACGAGAAATACGATCGGACGTCGTTTCATAAGGGCGCGCGCTCCTGGGCGCGCATCCTGGCGGCTATCGGGGCGTGACGCTCGTGGGTAGCCGCACACGCGATCGAATTGGGTGTGATTGAGCAACAGTGCGAATTGGCGCGCGTTTCGCCTAGCCGCTATTTTACCGGCGCGCCCTAATGTTTTCAGAGGCTTGAGCCCCCTTTTAGTTCCGCGCTAAAATTCGGGGCTCTTGACGTTTTGTGATATTAATACCTAGTCTATTATGTTATATAGCGCTTCGAAACAGGGATTCACGTAGTGTCTCAGTTCGAATTTCGCGGCGCATCGTCCGGAACAAGTGGACGGAGTGTAAAGTAGATCGAGCCCCAGAACATCAAGATCAGAATTACCGCGACAAAATCGATCGGGTGATTCTTGCCAACTTGCGCCAGCAGCCAAACCCCGAAGAGATAGTAAGTGGTAACGGCGATCCCAAAAGATCCCGCGGCCAGCATTCGCATTCTGCGCTCCAAGCTCATTCGCTCCCCCTTTGCTAACCTTACCGCTAACTCGCTGACTGACGCTCGCGATGAACGCAAGGTCAGTTTGGCAGACCGAGACACTACCGGAATTCAGGCGGCAGTTGCGGAAGCCGTTAAGACCCGATAGCCGACGCTCATGGCCACCGACCGCCGCGCCCGCCGCCGCGACACATTCCTGAGCGCGCTCACGACGTCGCCTCAGCTCATGGGCATTCTCAACGTGACGCCGAACTCGTTCTCCGACGGCGGGCGCCATTCCGACCTCGCCGCAGCTGTCGCGCGTGCCAAAGCGATGGTCGCCGACGGCGCGGCGATCGTCGATGTCGGCGGCGAATCGACGCGGCCGGGCCACGTTCCGGTTCCCGAGGACGAGGAGCTCAGGCGCGTCGTTCCCGCGCTCGAAGCGCTGGCGGCAGCCTTGGACGCGCCTATCTCCATCGACACCAGCAAGGCTAAGGTCGCGCGCGAGGCGGCGCGGCTTGGCGCCTGCGTCATCAACGACGTCTGGGGGCTGCAACGCGATCCCGGCATGGCGGACGCGGTCGCCGAGACCGGCTCGGCGGTCGTCATTATGCACAACCGGGAGGAGAAGGATCCGGCGATCGACATTCTCGACGACGTCGAGCGCTTCTTCGAGCGCTCCCTCAACCTCGCGGCCGGCGCTGGCGTGCCGTTCAGTCGGATCCTGCTCGATCCCGGAATCGGCTTCGGCAAGACCCGGCAGCAGAACCACGCCTGCATCTGGAACCTCGACCGCTTCCGCCGACTGGGAGCGCCGATCCTGGTCGGGCTCTCCCGCAAGTCGTTCATCGGCGGAATCATTGACGCCGAGGTCGATCGGCGTCTCCCCGGAACCCTTGCCGCCGACACGATCGCGCTCATGCGCGGGGCTTCGGTGCTGCGCGTGCATGATGTGCTCGAAAACCGCGCCGCGCTCGCCGTCTTCCTGGCGCTCCAGGCCGCCGCGGCGCCTCCGCCCGTAGCGGAATCAATGCCGGGCGGAAAAGCGCGCATCGTCCTCGCGCTCGGCGGCAATGTCGGCGACAAAGCCAAGAGCCTGCGCCGCGCGTTGCGCGCGATCGCGAGCGAGCCGGGCATCGAACTGAGTGCGGTCTCCCGCCTCTACCGCACCGCGCCCTGGGGCAAGACGGATCAGGACTGGTTCGTCAACGCCTGCGCGCTCGGCCGGACGAACCTCAAACCGGAGGCGCTGCTCGAACGCGTCAAAAGGCTGGAGGTCGAGCTCGGCCGCGAGGCGACCGAGCGCTGGGGTCCGCGGGTCATCGACATCGACCTCATCGCCTACGATGAGGTTACGCTCAAGACCGAACGGCTGACGCTGCCCCATCCCGAACTGTTCAACCGCGCCTTCGTCCTGGTCCCGCTGGCCGAGATCGCGCCTGATCTCGTGATCGCAGGCGTTCGGGTCGGAGACGCAGCGGTGCGGCTCGGGGCCGAAGCGGCCGAGATCGTGCCGCTCGACTGAATCCGCCCAGCGCTTGTAAGTTATTTACAAAGATCGTGCGAAAATAGGCACGAGGTACGATATCTCTATAGACATCAGAACTCTATTAGTGATTCAACGAAAGGACCGCTGAGATTCTCTGAGGAGGCATCGAAATCTAGTTTGGACCAAGAACACCGATTTCGTATCACTCTGAAGTTGATCGAATCTTGCGTGAGCGTCGCGCGCTATGCCGCCTGGGTGGCTGCGGTGGCAATCGCGGGTTACTATATTCGCGATATCCTGCGCGACCTCGCGGGAAAGCAGACAGACGCCAGCTTCGTCGTGAAAATGATCCTCGGCCTGAGCGCAGATCGCTGGATTGCTTACGCCGTAGGAGCTGCTGGCACGGCTTTCGGTTGGAATGAACGCCGGCTTAAGAGACGGGATATTAAAAGGCTTTCCCACAGAACAACCGATCTCGAGAGGCGTTTAGATCCGGAAAGGACATCCAGCGAACTGCTTCCAGACGGCCGCACCCGGGAGGATGACAGATGATCTCTATGTCCGACGCCGCCAACGTCCTATCGTTCTTCGCGGGGGTGGCTGCCCTTATGGGCACAGTCCATCTTTTGCACTCTCAGAGCGTGGATTCTCTCCGCTCCCTTCTCTTCAGCCTGCGCGATGAGATGTTTTTATATGCGGTTGACAATAACCTTTTAACCAACCAGGCCTACCGTGAGTTAAGAAGCGAGATGAATGGTTTCATTCGCTACGCTCATAAAATAAATGCAACACAGATGTTAATTTTGATAGTTGCTTCCAATTTTTATTCAACTGATAAAAATCTAGATCCACTGTTTGATTGGACCAAACATTTGAATGAAATCAAATATAACGATAGAAATATGCTTCTAAGTTTTCACGAACAGCAGAAGAAAATTGTTGCCAGACACGTAGTACGAAGATCTATTATACTGCGCGCTGTAATGAAGATTATTATTCTATATCTGAACGCCACTCATCAAAGTGGCCGCAAAGAAAATGTGGTTAGCGTTATGTCAGATCACCTCCCGTGGCGTTCCATGGAGACGGAAGCGGCTTGCGCCTAGCAGGGTGGGTTTAGCGGCCACGTTCAAACCCAAATACGCAGGCGAATCTCCGTCAGATCTCCGCGCGATGGACCCAACGCCTATGCCCGCCTGGTCGCAAACCTTCACCTTTCTCGATGGCGAATGGCTCGAAGGCAATCACCCGATCGTCGGGGCCCGCACGCACGCCTTCTGGCTGGGTACGAGCGTATTCGACGGGGCGCGCGCCTTCGAAGGGGTGACGCCCGATCTCGACCAGCATTGCGCAAGGCTCAATCGCTCGGCCAAAGCCATGTGCCTCAAGCCGACGATGAATGTCGAGGCGATGCTCGAGCTCGCGCGCGAGGGGGTGAAGAAATTCAAGCCCGGCGCCGAGCTCTATATCCGCCCCATGTATTGGGCGGAGCACAACTCGCCGACCTCCGCGGTCTCGCCCGATCCGGATTCGACCCGCTTTTGCCTCTGCCTCTACGAGGCGCCATTGCCCCAGCTTACGGGCGTGTCGATCACGCGCTCGCCTTACGCCAAGCCGCTCGCCGTCACCATGCCGATCGAGGCCAAGGCGGGCTGCCTCTATCCCAACAATGCGCGGGCGCTGGTCGAGGCTCGCGCGCGCGGTTTCGACAATTGTCTCATGTGCGATATGCTGGGCAATGTGGCTGAGCTGGCGACGGCGAACGTATTCATGGCCAAGGACGGCCAGGTCGTGACGCCCATGGCGAACGGGACCTTCCTCAATGGCGTAACCCGGCAGCGGGTGCTGACGCTTTTGCGGCAAGACGGCGTGGACGCGCGCGAGGCGACGCTCAACTTTGCCGACTTCGACGGCGCGGACGAGATCTTCGTCGTTGGCAACTACGGCAAGGTGACGCCGGTCAAACGCATTGATGGGCGCGATTTGCAGCCGGGGCCATTCTTCCACCGGGCGCGGAAACTCTATTGGGAATTCGCCCACGCGGGCTAGAAAGCCGCGGGAAAAACGCGGGCATGGGGAGCGATGGCCACTCGTTTGACGATCCGGCTTGATTTCGACGGCGGCCGCCGCCTCGGCGCGGGCAAGGTCGCGCTCCTGGAATTGATCGAGGCGACCGGGTCGATCTCGGCCGCCGGCCGCGCGCACAAGATGTCCTACCGCCGCGCCTGGCTGCTGGTCGACGAACTGAACAAGCTCTTCGCCGAACCCGTGGTCGCGGCGCATCACGGCGGGACGAAAGGCGGCGGCGCGGCGCTGACCGACCAAGGGCGGCGGATCGTCGCGCTTTACCGCGATGCGGAAGCCAAGATGCGGGCGGTGGCGCAGGGCGAAATCGATGAGCTCGAACGCAATCTCGGCGCGGCGAAGCCGGAACACAATGAGCCGCCTGCCGCTTGAGCTCCGGCTCCCCTTCCCTTTGACAGCGCGGGCGCTTTGACCGAAAGAAGCGCGCCATGACGCCCACGGTCAAGATCTGCGGCCTTTCCACGGCCTTGACGCTCGGCGCCGCGCTCGAAGCCGGCGCGGACATGGTCGGATTCGTGTTTTTTTCCAAAAGCCCGCGCCATATCGACTGGGCGACCGCGCGCGCGCTCGGACGACAGGCGCAGGGACATGCGAAGATCGTCGCGCTCAGCGTCGATGCGGACGACGACACGCTGAAGCACATCATGGACGCCTTGTCGCCCGACCTCCTGCAATTGCATGGGCAGGAAACTCCGGCCCGAGTGAAAGAGATCCGCGAGCTTTCTGCCCGTCCGACAATGAAGGCGATCGGAGTTGGAGCGCCCGGGGACCTCGCCCAAGCCACGCTTTACGAGGGTGTCGCCGATACCCTGCTGATCGACGCCAAGCCGCCTAAAGGCGCGGTCCTGCCAGGCGGCAACGGGCGTCCGTTCGACTGGAGCCTTACGCGCGAGTTTCGTCCGTCCGTTCCCTGGCTTTTGTCCGGGGGCCTTGACCCCGACACGGTCGAGCGAGCGATCGCGCTGAGCGGCGCCCGTGGCGTCGACGTTTCCTCCGGCGTCGAGAGCGCGCCCGGCGTCAAGGACCCGGCCAAGATCAGGGCGTTTGTCGCGGCGGCGCGGCGTGCGTTTGCGCGCGACACCGTCGGAGTTGAGTAGATGAGCAAACTCGAAAAGCCCAATTCCTATCGCGAGGGGCCGAACGAGCGCGGCCGCTTCGGCATCTACGGCGGACGCTTCGTCCCCGAGACGCTGATGCCGCTGATCCTCAAGCTCGAGAAGGCCTATGAGGAAGCGAAGGCCGATCCTACCTTCAAGGCCGAGCTCAACCATCTGCTCAAGCATTATGTCGGGCGCCCGAGCCCGCTCTATTTCGCCGAGCGGCTGACCGAACACCTCGGCGGCGCAAAAATCTACTTCAAGCGCGAGGAGCTGAACCACACCGGCGCGCACAAGATCAACAACGTGATCGGGCAGATCCTGCTCGCCCGCCGCATGGGGAAGAAGCGCATCATCGCGGAAACCGGCGCAGGCCAGCATGGCGTTGCGACCGCGACCGCCTGTGCGCGCTTCGGCCTCGAGTGCATCGTCTATATGGGCGCGCTCGATGTCGAGCGTCAGAAGCCGAATGTCTTTCGCATGAAGATGCTGGGCGCGGAAGTCAGGCCCGTGGAGCAGGGCGCGAAGACCCTCAAGGACGCGATGAACGAGGCGTTGCGCGACTGGGTGACCAACGTCCACGACACCTATTATTGCATCGGCACGGTCGCTGGCCCCCATCCCTACCCCGCCATGGTGCGCGACTTCCAATGCGTGATCGGTGAGGAAACGCGGACGCAGATGCTCGAGCTCGAGGGCCGGCTGCCGGACAGCCTGGTCGCCTGCATCGGCGGCGGCTCGAACGCCATCGGCCTTTTCCACCCGTTCCTCGATGAGCCGCAGATCGAGATGTTCGGGGTCGAAGCGGCCGGACACGGGCTCGACGTTCCCGATGGCCACGCGGCTTCGATCAATGGCGGACGTCCGGGCGTGCTGCACGGGAACCGCACTTATCTTCTGCAGACCGACGACGGTCAGATCCTCGAAGGCCATTCGATTTCCGCCGGGCTCGACTATCCCGGCGTCGGGCCGGAGCACTCCTGGCTCAATGACGTCGGCCGGGTGACCTATCTCGCCGCCACCGACAAGGAAGCGCTGAACGCCTTTCAGCTCTGCTCGAAGCTCGAGGGCATCATCCCGGCGCTCGAGCCCGCGCATGCCTTGGCCAAGATCATCGAGCTCGCGCCCAAGCGCCCGAAAGATCACCTGATGGTGCTGAACCTGTCGGGCCGCGGCGACAAGGACATCTATTCCGTCGCCGAGCACCTGGGCGGCATGTGAGGCGCTCTTCTACTGCGCCGGGTGAAGCCCGTAACGCAGCATGATCTCCTTCATCTTTGCCGGGTCCGGCGCGCCTCCTGCCAGCAGGCCCGCAATCTCGCGGAAATAGCCCGGTCCGAGAACGCCGGGCGTCAGGATGCAGAGGCAACGCGCCGCCTCCTGACTATCGTTACGAAAGGCGTGGACGATCCCGCGCTTAATGAAGATGGACTGACCGGGCTTGAGCACGACGTCCTCGCCGTCGACACGCCAGGTCGAAGCGCCGGATATCCCATAAATGGTTTCGTCCCAGCTCTCGTGATAGTGGGCGACGGGCATGCGGGCGTTCGGTTGGACGGTCATCTCGAACGCGTCGAGGCTGCCAGCGGTCTCGTCCTTGGTCTGAAGAAACCTGAGCGCGAGGCCGCCAATGCTTATCGTCTCTGACGTCACCTGACTCCTCCGTGATGCTCGGCCCGATTCGAGATCTCGATGCAGACTGCCCGATTCGGATGGGCGTCGCCAGCAGACGGCCCGGTCATCGCGGTCGCGATTGAGCCGTGCTCGACGCGTTAGCGCCTTCGCTCGCGCGATGCCCGGCCTTCGCCTGCCTCACCGCCGCGACCTGCCCCTTGAGAATGTCGAGTGCGTCCTGTTCGTCGGGCTTCAGATCGCCAAGTTTCACGTGCTTCAGAATGACTTCCAGCGCGTCGCCGATGCGGCCAATCTGTCGCCCGTAGCTCCCAACCTTGTCGAGGATCTTTCGCTCAAGGTCGGATTCCGCCGTGTCGCCGAGATCGATGTTGATGAAGCCGAATTGAGCGCCCTGCTGATTGAAGGTCATGGGATTGATCGCCTGCCATAGCTGATCCGGCGCAAGCGAAATCTGGAAGGGGGTGGACATGGGTCATCTCCTGGCCAGGTTGACGGAACGAGATTTCCGCCATCCTAACCGATCCGTCCACATGTCCTTTTACGGTCCGCCGTTCTCCCTGCTGGCGGTCGCTCTTGCGGCGCTTAAGCTGCGCGTCCGCTTCGGAACGCTTCCACCGTCTGCATCACGCCGCGCAATTCCGCGAGTTCCTTGAGGCGACCGATGAACGAATAGCCGGGATTGACGCGTTTCTCACCGTCGCCGCCGAGCAGGTGTCCGTGGTCGGGGCGCATCGGGATTTCGGCGTCGGCGCGGCCTTCAGCGCGGCGACGGTCCTCTTCCGTCATCAACGCCGCAACCAGGCGAACCATGTCGGTTTCGCCCGCGAGATGATCGGCTTCGAAGAACGAGCCGTCGGGCTCCCGCTTGACGTTGCGCAAGTGGGCGAAGTGCACCCGCGAACCGAATTCCTTCGCCATCGCGACCACATCGTTCTGAGCGTTCGAGCCGAGCGAGCCGGCGCAAAGCGTCATCCCATTGGCGTCGGACGGAACGGCCGCAAACAGCTTGCGAAAGTCATCCGCGGTCGACATGACCCGCGGTAAGCCAAAGAGCGGGAAGGCCGGATCGTCGGGATGGATGGCGAGGCGCACGCCCTCCTCCTCGGCGACGGAGGCGATCTCGCGCACGAACTCGATCAGATTGGCGCGCAGGCCTTCGACGGTCATGTCTTTATAAGTCGCCAGCACGCGCCTGAAACTGTCCCGGTCATAGGTGAAATCGCGCGCGGGGAGCCAGTCGATCAGCGTCCGCTCAAGCTCCTCGTTTTCGCTCGAACTCATCGCTTCGCAGCGCTCGCGCGCCGCGGCGACGCGGTCCGGCGCATAATCGCGCTCGGCGTTTTCCCGCCGGAGGATGAAAAGGTCGTAAGCGGCGAAGTCGACGGCGTCGAAGCGCAGCGCCGTTCCGCCGTTCGGAAGCGGCCAGTTGAGATGGGTCCGCGTCCAGTCGGTGATGGCCATGAAATTGTAGCAGAAGGTCTTCACCCCGGCACGTGACGCGTTGCGGATCGATTGCTTGTGATTGTCGATTCGGCCACGGAAATCGCCGCTGCGCGTCTTGATCGGCTCGCCGACGCCGATGCTCTCGCTGACCGCCCAGACGAGGCCGCCCGCCTCGATCTCGGCCCGGCGCTTCGCGACTTCGTCTTCGCTCCACACCTGACCCTGGTTCCTATGATGCAGCGCGCTGACGATTCCGACCGCGCCGGCCTGGCGCACATTGTCGAGGCTGACCGGATCGTCCGGGCCGAACCAGCGCCACGTCTGCAGCATGCCTCCCCCTGTCGTTCCCGACGGTCGCGGAGCGAACGATCGCGAATTGTGCCCGCATCCCGAACGCGTCGCAATGTTAGATTCCCGGTCAGGCCTCGGGCGTGCCGGGAATGACAATCATATCTTTCGCCCCATCGCCAAAAATTTCTCCGCCCGCGCGTGGCGAAGTTCGTCCGGACCCAGATTGTGCAGCGATTTGAGCGCGTCGCCGAGCGCCCGCCCGGCGGACGCGATTGTTGCGGCCGGATCGCGATGAGCGCCGCCGAGCGGCTCGGGTATCACGCCGTCGATGAGGCCGAACTTGATCAGGTCCTGGGCGGTGATCTTCATGCCCGTCGCTGCTTCCTGCGCACGCGAAGAATCGCGCCACAGGATCGAGGCGGCTGCTTCGGGCGAGGCCACAGTGTAGATTGCGTGTTCGAGCATCAGGACAGTGTTGCAGGCGGCGATCGCAAGCGCGCCGCCCGAGCCGCCCTCGCCGATCACCAGTCCGATGTTCGGCACGCCGATTGAGAGACAGGTGTCGATCGAGCGCGCGATCGCTTCGGCCTGGCCGCGCTCTTCGGCCTCGATGCCCGGGAAAGCGCCCGCCGTGTCGATGAGGGAAATGACCGGCAGGCCGAAACGGTCGGCAAGCTGCATCAAGCGCGTCGCCTTGCGATAGCCTTCCGGCCTCGCCATGCCGAAATTGTGCCGCACACGGCTCGCCGTGTCGTCGCCCTTCTCCTGGCCGATGACACAGACCGACTCGCCCTCGAACCGTCCGAGGCCGCCGACGATGGCTTCGTCCTCGCCGAAATAGCGGTCGCCGGCCAAGGGTGTGAACTCGGTGATGAGCCCCTTGATGTAGTCGCCGAAACGTGGACGCCCCTGGGCACGGGCGACCATCGTCTTCTGCCACGGCGTCAGGCTCGCGTAGAGATCCGCCAGCACCTTCTCCGAGCGCGCCTCGAGCTTGCTGATTTCCTCCGCGAGCGCCGGCGAATTGCCTTTCTCGGCTACGGCGCGCATTTCATCGAGACGGGCCTCGACATCGGCAACCGGCGTTTCAAAGCTGAGATAGGTGCGCATCAAATCCTTGCGGCGAACCGCACGGGGGATGGCGGCCGCGCGGAAACTGGCGATGGGAGGCTTCGAAGTCAAGCCAGCGCGTAGAGCCACCACCCTTGCGTCCGGGCGCGGGTTGCGGCATGTACGGCCTTAGTAGGAGTGTAGCTCAATTGGTAGAGCACCGGTCTCCAAAACCGGGGGTTGCGAGTTCGAGTCTCGCCTCTCCTGCCATAGTCTAGGCGACCCGAGCGGGCGTAGTTCAATGGTAGAACGGAAGCTTCCCAAGCTTCATACGAGGGTTCGATTCCCTTCGCCCGCTCCAGATAACTATTTGTTCCGGCTTCTTTTTTTGATTTGTCTGACGGGCGGCGTTCAAAGAAAAGCGCGCGGCAGTGTTCCGCCGGCGATGATCCGAGGGCGTAATAGTCATCCGATGCGCTGGCCGGTACGCTGATGCCGTCGCTCGCAGATGACTTTCCACCCGGCGTTGGGCGCGCCGCTCCAGCCACGCAGTGCAGAGTCTCGACGAGACGCCGTCCGGGCGGCGCATCCTCGACAATGCTTCTGGGTCCCGCAGGCGCAAAGCTTCTGCGACGCCTTCAGTTCCTGAGTAGAGGAGTCAAGCGGAGCAGCCATCGGGAAGCATTTCATCCGTCGCCGTTTCGAGCTTGCCGGTGAGCTTCGAGGCCGCCCTGGCGTCGCGCTGCCGTTGCCCCAGCAGATCGAGGACCTCGCCCGCCTCGCGCCCGCCCGAGCCAGCATCATCGGCTACCGATCAGTGCGCGGCGTTCGTGTCCCACGCCAAGTCAGCATCGGCGAGAACGTAGCGCACATATCGGGTGTCGCGGATGAAGCTGATGTCACCGTCCCGCCATTCGAGCCACATCACGTAGCTCGGTTTCGGATCAGCGCGATCTTCGAAGACCGCGACCACTTCCCGTCCCTCCATCCACGCTGGGCTCAGCGAGACGTGATCCATCTTGGAGTAGATCGTGAAGAACATGCCGACGTCCGCCGCGCCAATCCGGAGAGGATGCGAAGATTGCTTAAGCTTCACATCACGCGCGAGCAGCGCGCGCAGACCCTCCCAATCGCGTTGGTTGAACAGCGCCACAAACCGTGCGACCTCCGGCGATGGAGAACGGTCAGCCAGGCGCGGCGGCGTTTGGGCATTGATTTCCTTCAATCGGGACCGGCCACGCGCGAGATGGCCCTTTACGGCGTTGACCGTCGTGTTGAGAAGCGCCGCAATGTCCTCGAGAGAATGGTCGAGCACGTCCTTCAGGATGACGACGCTGCGCTGGGCCGTGGGAAGATCGACAAATCGCGATACCGCCGTCCTGACCGCTTCCTGGCGCATCAGGGCTTCCAACGGGTCGGCAGCCTGTGAATTTGGCGTTTCCGACACAGCCTCGAGCGGCTCAGTCGCGCGAAGGGCGCGGCTACGCAGGAGGTCGAGCGCGCGGTTGTGCGCGATGCGGAACAGCCACGCGCGCATGGAAGGCTCGGCCTCCAGGGTCTTCAACGCCACGAAGGCGCTGGCCAGGCTGTCCTGCACGACATCTTCACCGTCAATGACCGAACCGGTCAGGCGGGCGCAATAGCGGTGCAGCTCAGGACGCAGGTCCCCAACCAGGGCGAGGAATTCCGACTGATCGACGCCGCCAGTTGGCCGTTCCTCGCTCAAGCCGCTTTTCCTTCGAGCACGGTGATCCCCCCATCGCCCTTGAGCCCCAAAGCGATCGCCGTGTCGTATTCAGGGTCGTCGAGGATCCGAACCACGTGGTCGCCGAACAGGCGCGGCGGCATGGCCGAGCCAAACCGAGCAAGAAAGGCCTCAGGTTCGATCCCAGCGGCACGGGCATAAGCTCTGGAGCCCTCCCCGCCGACCCCCGTCCCGCCGATCATCTGCATCGGAACGATGGCCTGAAACCGGATGCCGAGGCTCTTCTGCTCCGAGATCCCATTGGCGTATTTGGCCATCAACCACAGCATGCGCTTGGCTCCGGCGTAGCCGCCCGACAGCGGCGAGCCCTGCTGGGCCGCGCCGCTCGAGCCGACCAAGACACGGGCGCCCGTCGCGAGCGGGAGATTCAATGCCGCCTGCAGCCAATAGAGCCCGCCTTTCACGTCCGTGTCCCAGGGCTTCGTGAAGTCCTCCCAACTCAGCGCATCGATCGGCCCCATTCGCGGCGTCGCGCCGGCGTTCAAAATGAGAACGTCCGGGCGAGTCTCGGCAAGGATTTGCTTCGCAGCCCTCTCGTCTGTGATGTCAGCCGAAATGGTCTTTACGCCCAGCCGGGCGCGGGCCGCCTCAAGGTCCGCGGCGCTTCGAGCGACCACGTTGACTTTGGCCCCTTGATCGACGAGGGCCTCGACCAGGCCGAGGCCCAAGCCCCGGCTTCCGCCGGTCACGATTACAATCTTATCTTTGAGACTCATTTGGTTCGCTCCATCGGTGTCTAAGAGCGAAGACGAATGGCGCGGCGGAAAGGAGCCACGGCGCCTCCCGATGGCCGGAACCCCCTAGGCGACCCAGCCTCACGAAAGCACAGCCCGCCTCACATGTCCGGATAGTTCGGGCCGCCGCCGCCCTCGGGGGGAACCCAGGTGATGTTTTGCTCAGGGTCCTTCACGTCGCAGGTTTTGCAGTGGACGCAGTTCTGCGCGTTGATGACGAAGCGCGGGTCGGACTTTTGCTCTTCGTTTGCGTAGACGACCTCGTAGACGCCCGCCGGGCAATAGAGCCGAGCCGGCTCGCCGTAGAGCGGCAGGTTAACGCGGACCGGGATCGTCGGGTCAGCCAGCTTGAGGTGGGGCGGCTGATCCTCCTCGTGATTGGTGTTCGACAAATGGACGGAGGAAAGCTTGTCGAAAGTGAGCTTGCCGTCTGGCTTCGGATAGATGATCGGCTTCACTTCCGACAGCGGCTTGAGCGTCGCATAGTCCGGCTTGTGGTGCTTCATCGTGCCGAAAAGCGACTTGCCGAACAGCTGGTTGGTCCACATGTCGAAACCGCCGAGCGGCACGCCGAGCCAGAGGCCAAACTTTGTCCAGAGCGGCTTGACGTTGCGCACCTTGACAAGGTCGCGGCCGATTTCGGACTCGCGCCAGCCGTGTTCATAGGTCGCAAGTTCGTCGCCGACGCGGCCAGCCTCCAGCGCCGCATGCGCGGCTTCCGCCGCCTGCATTCCCGACAACATGGCGTTGTGCGACCCCTTTATGCGGGCGAAATTCACGAAGCCAGCCGAGCAGCCAATCAGCGCGCCGCCGGGGAAGACGAGCTTCGGCGCCGACTGCCAGCCGCCCGAGGAGATGACGCGCGCGCCATAGGCGATGCGCTTGCCGCCCTCGAGCGTCTCGCGGATGACGTGATGGGTCTTGTAGCGCTGGAACTCGTCGAAGGGCGAGGTCGTCGGGTTCGTATAGTTGAGATGCACGACGAAGCCGACCGAGACCAAGTTCTCATCATAATGGTAAAGGAACCCGCCGCCGGTCGCGCCCGTTCCGGTGAGCGGCCAGCCGAACGAATGCTGCACGCGTCCGGCGTCGAATTTCGCCGGGTCGATCTGCCAGATCTCCTTGATGCCGATGCCGAACTTCTGCGGTTCGCAATCCGCTTCGAGGTTGAATTTTTGCAGAAGCTGCTTGGCTAACGAGCCACGGGCGCCCTCAGCGATCAGCGTGTACTTACCGCGCAGCTCGATGCCCCGCGTGAAACCCGACTTCTCGCTGCCGCCCTTGCCAATGCCCATGTCGCCCGTCGCGACGCCGACCACCTCGCCCTTGCCGCCGTACAGCAATTCCGTGGCGGCGAAGCCCGGATAGATCTCGACGGCCAGGGCCTCCGCCTTCGCGCCCATCCACCTGGTTAGGGCGCCGAGCGAGCCGATGAAATTGCCGTGGTTGGTCATCAGCGGCGGCATCAGGAAGTTGGGGACCTTGACGTGCCCCGACGAGCCCAGCACGTAGAAGCGGTCGTCGGTGACTTCCTGGGTCAGGGGCCGGTCGGGGTCCTCGCGCCATTCGGGAAGCAGGCGGTCAAGGCCGACCGGGTCAATCACGACCCCGGACAGGATATGGGCGCCGATGGTCGAGCCCTTCTCCACCACCACGACCGAGCGATTCTCATCGAGCTGCTTCAGGCGGATGGCGGCGGCGAGACCGGCTGGACCAGCGCCGACGATGACAACGTCATATTCCATTGCCTCACGGGCGGGCGTCTCGGTCATGAAACTTTTTCCCCTTGGTCCCTACGCGGCATCGGCCGTCATTTCTCTCTAGAGTCGTTCCAGCAGTTCAGCTTTCTTCGCGGAGAATTCGGCCTCGGTAAGAATGCCTCGGGCGTGCAACCCGGCCAGGCGTTCGATCGCGGCAAGAATGTCTTCGTGCCCCGAAGCGGCCTTGCTCGTCGCGGTGACTTGCTCTGCAGCGGTCTTACGCGTTGGTTCGGGCGATGTCCCGGTTCCCTTCGCGCCGAAGACGATGGGCAGGCGGCTTACATCAACGGCGCCCAGCTGGCTCGAGAAACTGAGTGATCCCGATCCCGGCTGTTGCTGCGAGAAGCCGCTGATCTGATGGTCCTGCGTGTCGTAGACAGTCACTTTTCCGTTGAGATCGACGGCGAGGCGGTGGGCAGCGGGAAAGTGGGCGTACCGAATTTCGTTCTGGGCCCCGACGCTCGAGGGCGCGCCGAGATCGACCGGCCACCAGTTCTGTTCACCCGTCACGAAGCCGACCAGCAGGCTTGATGATCCGCCGCCGACATTCGCGCGCGGGCCTTGGCTTTGCGATTGGAATGATCCGGCGGCCGCACTTCCTGGTTCACGTTTGACCAGCGCCGACAGTTCGTTGCACAACGCGTCGACCCGCGCCTTAAGCCCGTTGTTGAACGTGTCCGAAATCATGATCGCCCCGCCGGCCATCCATTGGCCGGAACCTCCAAATTCAGGATTGCTGAACTGTGCCATGCCGCCGCGACCGGCGATCATCGAGAACAGCATCGAGGTCACGGCGTCCGGACTGAATCCCGTGCGATGCGCGATCTCTTCGACGGCGCGGAGACCTTCCGGAGAGAGCTGAGTCATGCGTGGGTCTGTCCTTGGTGCTTCTGGTCGATTTCGCTTCGTTCGCCTCAATATACCAATTGCCCGGCGCTTAGCTAAGCACATCATCCATCGCCACTTTGGAGTCGCGTATCAGGCTCTTGAAACCCTCATTTTGAATCGTCATTGAGGCTTCGATCTCGCGCAGCGTGGCCGCGACGCTTGCGACGCAAGTCGTCAGAGGGCCGCTGATGTGTAGGCTCTTGTGGAGCTTCCGTTCACGAACCGTCAAACGCGTCCCCCGAGACAAACGCGCCCTTATTAGATCCGGCGAAACACCACGCTGAGATTGTTTGCTGGCATTTCGGTGACATCCGGAACCGAGAATCCAACGGATTGGGCAATAGCAGCGACCGCCTCGAGGTCTCGCAGGCCCCAGGTCGGGTTGCGATCGAGAAGGTTCCGGTCAAATGCTTCGTTGCTCGGGGCCGCCGGGAATCCTCTGCGTTTGTAGGGTCCATACAGATAGAGCGGTGATCCTGGAGGAAGTAACGCAGCCGCACCTGTCATCAATCCGACAGTCGCGTCCCACGGTGAAATGTGGATCATGTTGATGCAGATGATCCCGTCTGCCGAAGCGATCGGCCAAGGTGGTCGGGAAGCGTCCAGGACAATCGGCGCGCGCACGTTCGTGACCTGTGCAGCCTTCACCCATGCGCCGACACTTAGCAGGGCTTCCGGTTCAGGATCGGACGGTTGAAAAACGAGACCTGGGAAATTTCTCGCAAAATGAACGACATGCTCGCCCGAACCGCTTGCGACTTCAAGGATTATGCCCGTCGCTGGCAGGACATCGCGGAGAACATCGAGAATGAAATTGCGATTGCGTACCGTCGCAGGCGCGTACTGGCGGTGATCGGTCATCTTCCTCGCACATTCAACCTGGGTTCCCGGCCCCTAACACACATTTCGAGCATCAGTCAGACCATGGAGGCCACCACCCGCTCCTGGGTCAGGTCTGGTCCAGCCTCGAGCTCAGAAACCACCCCGCCCTCGCGCATGACGTAGACCCGGTCGCTGATGCCGATAAGTTCGGGCAACTCGCTACTGATCATGAGGATGGCGACGCCACTGTCCGCGATCTGATCGATCAGCTTGTGGATTTGGGCCTTCGCGCCGACATCGATGCCCCGGGTGGGCTCGTCCAGCATGAGCAGTCGTGGCGCGGTGGTTAGCCACTTGCCCAGAACACACTTTTGCTGGTTGCCGCCGCTCAAGGTGGCCACCAGCTGCTCGCTGGAGCGCGCGACGATGTTCAGCTGCTGGATCAGGGCCGCAGCCTGGCGGTCCTCTTTGGGACGGGACAGAAAGCCGAGGGTGGAAACGGAGCCCAGAGAGGCGAGACTCAGGTTCTCGCGGATCGACATGGGCAGGATCAGTCCCTCGGTCTTTCGGTCCTCGGAAAGGTAGGCCATGCCCGCCTTGATCAGCCGGGCCGGACTCCAGCCGTTGGTCCTCCGGCCGAGATAGCGCACCTCGCCGTCGTGAAACGGGCGCGCCCCGAACACGGACTTGGCCAGTTCGGTGCGGCCGCTGCCCACGAGGCCGCCGAGGCCCACCACCTCGCCCCGTCGCACGACGAGGTCGATGGGCGGCGTGTGCAGGCCAATGCGAAGGCCTTGCACCTCCAGCACCGGCTCCGGGTGCACCGTGTGGTCACGCGGGTACATCTCCTCGACGGATCGCCCCGCCATCATCCAGATCACCGAATCCCGTTTGAATTCCTCGATTGGCAAGGAACCCACCCGGCGACCGTCGCGCAGCACTGTGAAGCGATCGCCGATGGCCAAAATCTCTTCGAAGCGGTGCGAGATGTATATAATCCCCATGCCGTCAGCTCGCATGCGCCGGATCAGATCGAACAGCGTGTCGATCTCTCGCTTGGTGAGGCTCGCCGTGGGTTCGTCCATGATCACCACCCGGGATTTGAAGGACATCGCCTTGGCGATCTCCACCAGTTGCTGTTGGGCGGTGGAAAGCCTGGACACAGGCGAGCGCGGATCCAGATCCGCAGCCAGGGCCTTGAGCAGTTCGGCGCTGCGCCGGACCATTTCGCCAGCATCCTTGAGCCCACGCCGACGCGGTTCGCGGCCCAAAAAAATGTTGTGCGCCACGTCCAGATTCGGGCAAAGGTTGAGCTCCTGGTGGATGAACGCCACGCCATTCTCTCGCGCGTCCCGAGCATTGGCGAAGGTGGCCGTCTCGCCGGCGATTCTCAACTCGCCCCGGTCCGGCGGAATGATGCCGCCGAGGATCTTCATCAGGGTGCTCTTGCCAGCGCCATTTTCGCCCACAAGCACGTGCACCTCGCCGGGAAAGACGTCGAAGTCGACCCCGTGCAGGATCTTCACTTCAGTGTTGCGGAGCGGCCGACCGTCGCTGCCGTAGATGAACTTGGTGATGCCGCGCATGGCGACCAGCGGTTCCACGATCGTCTCCTCCCTCACGTCCGCCGGTTAGACAGGTTGCCGAAGACGATCGCCACCAGGATGATCACGCTCTGGACAGCGAGATAAAGGTTGTAGTTGACCCCCATCAGGTTGATGCAGTTCTCGATGATCTTGATGGACAGCACGCCGAGGATGCTGTTCACCACCGACCCCACGCCGCCGAACAGGCTGGCCCCGCCCACGATGGCCCCGGTCACCACTTCGAAGGTGAACGCGCCGCCGCCCATGTTGGGTTGGGCGGCGTTCACCCGGATGGTGAACAGCAGCCCGGAAAGCGCCGCCAGAGTCGAGCAGAGAGCATAGACCGTGACGTTGATCCGGGCGTTGGGCACGCCGCTCAGTGCTGCGGCCCGGGCGCCCAGGCCAAACGCCTTGAGTTGCCGGCCAAAGATAGTCCGGCTGATCAGCACGTGGAATAGGGCCGCCACCCCCAAGGCCAGGAACACAGCCGAGGGCAGCCCGAACATGGGCGTGCGTCCGATGGCCAGGAAGCTCTTGGGCAGCCTATCGATGTTCGAGCCCTGGCTGACGATCTGGGCCACGCCATAGAACACATAGCCGGTTCCCAGAGTGGCGATGAAAGCCGGGACCCGCATGAACTGTGTAATCAGCCCATTGCAGAGTCCTAGACCCAAGCCCAGTGCCAGGATCGCCGCCAGCACCGCAGGCGACGGCCACAGGTAGGTATTGGCCAAGAATTCCAGAGACGATGGAGGCCAGCCCAACCACGTAGCCAAGGGACAGGTCGATGCCGCCGGTCATCAGCACCATGGTCATGCCGATCACGGCGATTGCGGGAATGGCGGACTGCTTCAGGATCACCGACGCGTTGTCGATGTCGGCGAAATTCTTCACAAACAGGCTGGCCAGGACGACGAGCGCCAGGAAGATCGTCGGGGCGACGTTGCGACCGACTAGGTCGAGGAAGCCGCCGTAGGAGATCCGGGGCGGCCCTTTCCCGGTCGCAGTCGACGCCCCGGCTGGCGGTTCCTCGCGTTCGCCGGGGTCCGGATTGGGCCGGAGGTCGCCCGTGGCGCGAGCGCTCATAAAGTTCCCCGGGTGGCAAGTTCGCCGTGTCGGTGAATCGCTCCGCTCAGATAGACAATGACGATGATGATGGAGCCAACGAAGACGTTCTGCAGGAACGGATGAACCCCTAGCAGGTTGAGCGCGTTGCGCAGGCAGCCTATGACCAGCGCGCCAACAACAGCCATGGGCACGGAGCCCCGGCCGCCCGCCAGATCCACGCCCCCGATGATGCAGGCGGCGATGGCGTCCAGTTGGTAGGCGTCACCCTGAGTGGGGTGGACGGTGTCCAACTGAGCCGACAGCAGCAGGCCGGACACCGCGGCGCAGAAGCCGGAGAAACCGAACACGAAGAACTGCAGTCGGGCGGCGCTGAGGCCTTCCTGGCGGAGTACGGCCTCGTTGCCGCCCAGCGCGTAGATGTGGTTGCCGAGCGGCGTGAAGCGCTGAATGAAAAAGCCCAGCGCCAGGAAAGCCAGCAGCAGCAGGTCGGAAACGGGGATGGCGCCGAGCGCGCCGTTGCCGATGAATACGAAGCGGTCGGGGAAGCCGCCGATCGAACTGCCCCCGTTGATGGTCAATGCCAAGCCCTGGCTGATCTGGCCCACCACCAACGTGGTGATGAAGGCCGGCACAGCGAGCTTAGACACCATAAGTCCGCTAAACAGGCCGAGGGTGATCCCGGCTAGCATGCCCGCGGCCATGCTAGCGGGAAGGTTGACCCCCGCGAGCATAAGGACGCCACTGATCATTGGGCAGATCGCCAGCAGACCGGCCAGCGACAGGTCGATCCCCTTGATGACGATGACGAACGTCATCCCGACCGCGCAGATGCCGGTGATGGACGACTGCCTGACGACGTTGAGCAGGTTCGACAGGTCCAGGAAGTGCGGGACCTGCGAACCTAATGCAAGAAAGGCCGCGGCGGGGACCAGGAAAGCCAGTCCTCGCCGCGCCGCCGGAGCGATGCTCACAATCTCAGAACGCCCACTTGCGGGCTTCGGCCAAATTGGTCTTGTCGTAGACCATCGTTCCCGAGTCGATCACCTTGGGGATGTCGGCGCCCTTCCCTGCCAGCACGGCCAGCAGGTTTTTCACCGCGATGGGGCCCATTTTGCCCGGAAACTGAGCCATGGTTCCGACGATGGCGCCCTGTTCTATAAGGTCCACCGCCTTCTTGGATCCGTCGACCGAGAGGATCTTGATGCCGGTGCGGTTAGCGTCGCTGGCAGCCTGCAGAATGCCGTCCAGCATCACGTCGGAGGCGCTGAACAGACCGTCCACCTGCTTGTTGGCCTGAAGCATGTTCTCGGCCACCTGCATGGCCACCGAATTGGTCCAGTTGCCGGGTTGCTCGCCAACCACCACGAGGCCGCTGCCCTGGATGCCGGCCTTGAAGCCGTCGACCCGCTGGTCGCCCGCGAGACTGCCATTGGCGCCGCGCACGATCAGAACATTGCCCTTGCCGCCTAACTCCTTGACCATGCGTTGGCCAGCGATCTTGCCGGCGTTAAAGTTGTCAGTGCCGACGTAGGAGATGTACAGGCCCTCGTTGCCCTTCTCCACTGAGGAGTCCACCACGATGACCGGGATTTTGGCCGCCTGAGCCTTCTTCAGCACGGGCACGACCGCCTTGCCGTCCATGGGACTGAGGATGATGCCGTCGACCTTCTTCGCGATAAGGTCCTCCATCTGGTTCACCTGGATGGAGACACCGGTCTCCTCCCCGGCGGTGACCAGCAGAAACTTGTTGCCGGACTTCTCGACCGCCTCTTGGATGGAGGTGGCGATCGCTTTCTGGAAGTCGTCGTTGGTGACTGTCTTCACGCTGAAGGCGATTGTGTAGGGCGTCTCGGCGAGAGCTGCGCTCGAGAGGAGCGCTAATCCCATGGTCATTGCGATAAGATGTTTCAAGGCAGATCCTCCGTGTTGATCGTTATAACTCTTTGCTGTGGCTGCTGGCGACGATGTTAAATCGCTCGTTATTGTGAGTCTTTACGGGCTATAGATTTTTTTACACGTCTTTTGCCTCCCCGGATATTGCCAGCAGCCGACGCGGCCACGTCTGTCTCAGGTGATTGCCGCGTTCCGCCAGTTCCATCGATAAGAGACGGCCGCGAAGGCCTTCAGAACGACCTGAACTCGTGGCTCCTTCGATGCGACCGATGCGATTACTCTGCCCTTTGGAGGCCGTTTCCGTCGGTCGCGGCTTGATCGGCATAGAAGCCTCCCCTTCATTCGCCGGCTTCGCGGCGTTGCATTATTGGGATTTATCATATAAATCATTTCAGTCAAGATCGGCTTTGCCATGCGGAGCTTTTGGAGCGCCGCGGTCAACGCGGCGTCCGGGGAGGCTTCGACAGTTGCAAGCTGATTTGTCGTCGAGGCGTCAGATGGGGAGCGCGCCTAGGCCGCTGACACGTGACGGGCCGAGCGCGGCGCTGCAATTTGCGCTAGCTCAACCAGCGGTCATCTCGGGAATCGCGGGCGCGGCCAGGGCGAGCGCTCCGCCTCCGAGTCGGCCAAGCGCAAGTCTTTCAAACCCCTGTTCAGGTCACGACTCATGAAAGCCATCGTCATCCACGCTCCCAATGATCTGCGCTACGAGCAGGTGGCGGATCAGCCTCTGGGTCGAGACGATGTGCGGGTGAAGATCGAGGTCGGGGGCATCTGCGGATCGGACCTTCACTATTACCGCCATGGCGGGTTCGGCACGGTAAAGCTTCGTCATCCCATGGTCCTGGGTCACGAGATCGCCGGCGTGATCGCTGAGACAGGCCAGGACGTGACCTCGCTCCGGATCGGCCAGCGCGTAGCTGTCAATCCGAGCCTACCGTGCGGTGACTGCGCCTTTTGCCGCGGGGGCCTGCACAACCATTGCTCGGACATGCGCTTCTACGGCAGCGCGATGCGGACGCCCCATGTCGACGGCGGCTTTCGTGAGGCGCTTGTCTGCAAGGCGGACCAAGTGCTTCCCATTCCGGACACGATGACTCTCGGGGAGGCGGCTTTTGCCGAGCCGGTCGCCGTGTGCCTGCATGCCGCGGGGCGGCCTGGGTCGCTACTCGGCAAGAGGGTGCTGGTGTTGGGGGCCGGGCCGATCGGCACGATTTTGGCCCTTATAGCGCGGAGCGCCGGCGCGGGCTTCGTCGCCGTTGGCGATGTGATCGACGAGCCCTTGCACCGCATTGCCGATCTCGGGGTCGACGAAACGATCAACGTCGCAAGAGAGGCTGATCGCTTCGCGCGCCACGCCGAGGGTAAGGGAACCTTCGATGTCGTCTTTGAGGCTTCCGGCAACGCGGAAGCGACCATCTCGGCGCTTGATGTCGTCAAGCCACGCGGCACGATCGTATGCGTGGGTCAGGGCGCACGGCCGGAGATCAACATGTCGATGATCGTGACCAAGGAGATTAACGTGATCGGCAGCTTCCGCTTCGATGAAGAATTTCATCTGGCGATCGATTATATCGCGCGCAACCGCGCGCAGATCCGAGCGCTCCTGACAGCCACCGTGCCCGCCTCCGAACCAACGCCGGCCTTCGACCTCGCAGCGGACAAGCGCCGCTCGGTCAAGGTCCATCTCCAGTTTTGATGGCCAGAGCATGGGCCCAAAGGAACCCCAATGAGCTACCTTGATGCTCTTTTTTCGCTGAATGGAAAGGTCGCTCTGGTCACAGGCTCCAACCGGGGCATCGGATATTCTCTCGCGCGCGGAATTGCCCGCGCCGGCGCAAGCGTCGTTCTCAACGGTCGCGACCGTGAGCGGACGGAAGCGGCCGCGCGCGATCTGAAAGGCGAGGGGCTTGCCGCATCGATATCGGTCGCAGATGTGACCGATCGTGAAGCCGTCATCGGCGAAGTGAACCGAATCGAAGAGCAACTCGGCGCCATCGACGTCCTCGTGAACAACGCGGGAATCCAGTATCGCGCTCCTTTCGTCGAATTTCCGGCCGAGAAATTTGACGCGATCATGCGCTCAAATGTCTACGCGCCTTTCTTCGTCGCCCAAGCCGTCGCGCGAGGCATGATTGCTCGCGCGTGCGGCTCCATAATCAACATCTGCTCCGTGCAAAGTGAGCTTGGACGTCCGTCCATCGTGCCCTACACGGCATCGAAGGGCGCGATGAAGATGATGACAAAGGCGATGGCGGCGGAGCTCGGCCCGTCAAGCTTAAGGGTCAACGGGCTCGCGCCCGGTTATTTCCGCACGGACCTCAACGAAGCCTTGACGAAGAACCCCGAGTTCTCGGACTGGCTAGTCAAGAGAACTCCGCTCGGCAGATGGGGGGAAACGGATGAGCTCGTCGGCGCTGCAATCTTTCTGGCGTCGGACGCGTCGAGCTTCGTCACAGGCCAGATCATCTACGTGGACGGCGGGATGACGAGTGCGGTCTGAGGGCGCCGGATGGACTTGCGGGCATGAGGATCACTGTTGAATGAGGCCATACGCCAAAGGCGACACTCCCAACGCCGGTCGAGCATTCGGCAGCTTTGGCTCTGGAAACATCACTGTCGAACTCCTGAACCGCCTTGGGCACGAAATCGTTTCGGGTCGCTTCAGTACGAGCGACAGCCTTCCCAATGAGGGGGCCCTATCGTCGGAACTTAAGATCAGTCGGACGGCGGTCCGTGAAGCCATCAAAATGCTGACGGCCAAAGGCCTGGTCGGCTCCCGTCCGCGGCGGGGCACGGAGGTGCGGCCAGTCTCCGATTGGAACCTTCTTGATTCAGATGTGCTGAGATGGCTGCGACAGAGTCCGCCCGACCGCAGAATTGTCATTGAACTCCTCGAACTCCGGTTGGGCTTCGAGCCGGCGGCGGCCACCCTCGCAGCGCGGCGAGCCGACCCAACTCAACTTGCCCGAATTCGAGGAGGCTTACGGTTTCATGCGAGAGTCGGCAGCTGGTAACTACGACCCCGTCGAAGCCGATTGCCGTTTCCATGAATCCATCATCGTGGCGACGAACAATCGCTTCTATCAGCCGCTCGGCGCGCTGGTGCGAACGGCGCTTTCTCTGACCGCCCCTATCACCAACGCGATCTTCGGTCATGCTGTCGGCGATCTCGCTGCGCACGGTGACGTTCTTCTCGCGATCGAGAAAAAGGATGAGCAACACGCCTTCGACCTCATGCGCGGACTGCTTTCCCACGTCGCAAGAGAGGTCGCAGAGGCCAAGACCTTGCCCCCGCTTCCCGATCGTCGACCGGTCGCCGTTGCAGAAAAGTGAGCGCCGCCTGCTAGGCTTAGAAAAGATGATCGAGAACCAGCAAAGAACGCCGCTGCGCGCAGGTCGCAAGCGGCGCGCTCACCCCGCAGCGGGTGTGGGCCTTCGCCTAAGCGCTGGTGTCGGTCATGAACGCACTCCACGGGATCGCCCATGACGTGCAGACAATCGAAAAATGCGACAAAATCATAACCTCGCGCCGGAAAACCTTTGGCGCTAGCCTGCGCGAAAGTGATGCGGTCGCCGACGCCCGCCTCCCGCGCCAATACCTTGGCGCGCTCGATCGAAGGCGCGTGGTAGTCGACCCCGAAGAACTTTGTCGAACACCGCTGCTGAGCCCATCGGGCCGACCGGAGTCACTGACCGAGATAGAGCTTGCGAACGAGATCGTTCTCCCGCAACTCCCGCGGCGATCGGCCTTCGAAGGCGATTGACCCATGCACGATCACATAGCCGCGATCAGCCACTCGCAGGGCCTGCTGGAAATTCTGCTCGGCCATGAGCACGGTAAGCCCCAGCCGCGCCTTGAGCTCTGCGATTGCGTCGATCACGACGCTCACCACGATCGGCGCGAGCCCGACCGAGGGCTCGTCGACGAGCAGGATCTTCGGTTCCGCCATCAGCGCGCGGGCAAGCGCGACCATCTGCTGCTCGCCGCCGCTCATGCTCCCGGCCTGCTGGCGCCGTCGCTCGGCTAGCCGTGGAAACAGATCGTAGCTCGCCTCGAGGTTCCGGCGTATATGTGGCCGTGCCTCCTGGCGGAGGGCCCCGAGATAGAGGTTCTCCTCGACCGTCAGCTTTGGCAGAAGATGCCGACCCTCGGGCACGAGAATCACGCCTCTCGCGACGATTTCCTCGGTCGCGAGACCGACAAGATTGATGGATTCACCATCGATCAGCGCGACGATAGCGCCAGCCGAAGGGCGAAGCAGGCCCATCACGCATTTCATCAGCGAGCTCTTGCCGTTCCCGTTCGTGCCGAGCAACGCGACCGTCTCGCCGGCGCCGACGACCAACGACACATCGTCAAGCGCGCGCACATGCCCGTAAGCCGCCGAGAGGCCAGATATTACGAGGCTATTCCCCAAGATAAGCTCTCTGCACGGCGGCGTCGGCGAGGACATTTGTAGGATCGCCGTCGGCGATCTTGCGCCCCGCGACCAGCACCACCAACCGTTGCGAGAAGCTTGTAACTGCCCGCATGATATGCTCGATCATGACGATCGCCACGCCGCGTGCGTTCATCCGCATAAGCAGCGCGAGGATCTCATCGACCTCGGATTGGGAAAGCCCCGCCATCGCCTCATCGACGAACAGCAGACGCGGCTGGGCAACCGTCGCGCGAGCGAGATCGAGCTTGCGCAGGTCCACTTGGGTGAGATCTGCCGGCATTGCGTCGCGACGTCTTGAAAGACCGACGAAATCGAGCGCCTCATCGATCGCGCCCGAGTCCTGCCCCGATCGTCTGGCGAAGAAGAGCGGCACCCCAAGGTTCTCTGCGACCGTTAGCGCGCGAAAGGGGCGCGGCAACTGGAAACTGCGCACGAGACCCGCGCGAACGCGCTCATGCGGCGAAAGGCGGTCGATACGTCGACCCTCGAACCAGATAGCGCCCTCGGTGCTACGGAGCGAGCCTGAGGCGCATCCGACGAGGGTGCTCTTGCCCGAGCCATTGGGTCCGATGAGCCCAACCCGCTCGCCCGCGCCGACGTGGAAATCCACGCCGTCGAGCGCAGTGAAGCCGCCGAACCGCTTGGCAATGCGCTCGGCGCGGAAGAGGAGCGGCTCACTCATGCTCTTCGACGCTTTCCCGTAAGGCCGAGAAGTCCAATGAGCCCCTGGGGCGCGAGGACCACGAAGCCGATCAGGAGTAGGCCGACGATCAGGAGATTGATCTCTGACGAGATGGTGACGGTCGCGACCTGCTGCGCGACGCCGAGCAGCAATGCGCCGAGGAGCGGACCGAACCACGCCGTCGTTCCGCCGATTAAGGGCATTGCGATCGAATTGACCGCATAAGACAGGTTGAAGGCCGACGACGGTTCGAGAAACGTGACGTAGTAGGGGAGCGGCGCGCCCGCCATACCCATAAAGGCGGCGCTGAGCGTCGTTGCGATCAGCTTCAGCCTTAACGTCGGCACGCCTGTCGCCTCGGCGGCAATCTCGTCGTCCCGGATGGCGGTGAAACCGAGACCGTAGCTCGATCGCTCGATCGCACGACTCACCGCGACGACGCCGGCAGCGACAATCAGCATCAGGAAGACCATGTATTCGATATAGCTTCCGAACACCGGTATGTGCTTCGGGCGGATGGCGTAGACGCCGGCGGATCCGCCGACGAAATCCCAGTTCGTGATGAGCGTCTGCAGCACCACTGCCAGCGCGAGCGTGGCGATGGCGAAGAAAATGCCGCGCAAGCGTAGCGTTAGATAACCCGCGCCGAGACCGACAAGCCCGGCGACGAGCCCGCCCGCCAGCATCATGACCGGCAGAGGAAAAGGAGCGAAATTGCCCAGCGCGACGCCGGTATAAGCGCCGAGCGCTACAAACGCCGCAACGCCAAAATTGACGTAGCCGACATAGCCTCCGAGGATGTTCCAGGCGACGGCCAGCACGACATATTGCAGAACCGTATAGCCTGCGTAGAACACATAGTCGTTGCCGACCGCGTGCATCGCCGCAAAGACCGCTGCGGCAACGACTAGCGCGACTCCTAGAAACCGAAGGGAGGCAAGCATCTAGCGCCCGAATAGGCCGGAGGGGCGGATGGTGAGCGTTAGCAGAAGAAAGCCGAAGGACACGGCCGGAGCCCAGGACGCGCCCGCTAGGATCGACGTCAGGTTCTCGATGACGCCGAGCATCACGGCTGCGACCCAGGTGCCGGGCAGACTGCCCATGCCGCCGAGCACGGCGATCGCGAAGACGCGGCCGATGAAATCGCGGCCGATGGCAGGCTCGATCGGTTCGAGGACGAGCAACAGTGCGCCCGCCGCGCCTGCGAGCGCGATGGAGATGGCGAAGGCGATGCGTTTAAGGCGGACCGGATCCGCACCCATGAGTCTCAGCGCGATCGGGTCCTGCGACACCCCGAGTATTGCGCGCCCGGTGAAGGTGCGTTTCAAAAACGCCTGCGCCGCCACGAGGATCACGAGCGAACCGACGAATGGGATCACCTGTCTCAGTGGAAAAGCCACAGGTCCGAGCTTGAAGGTGGTCGAGGTATATTCGGCGGACGAATAGCGATAGTCGACGCCGAAGGTCAGGATAAGGACGACTTCGCCGACGAACATGAGGCCGAAGAAGAAAGCGAGGCCGCGCATCGAATCGTCGCCACGCCGCTCGAAGGCATGATGATACAGCTGATAGGCGAGCCAGCCCACGCCATAAAAAACGGGCGTGACAAAAACCGCGGCGAGAAGCGGATCGAGGTGGAAACGCTGGTTCAGGGCGAAGGCGCAATAAGCGCCGAACACCACGAAGGCCGGATGCGCGATATTCGCGATGTCGAGCAGGCCGAATGAGATCGTCGCGCCGGCGGCGACGCCTGCGTAGAATCCTCCCAGCAGAACCCCGGAGACGATCGCGTTGGACAGAAGGTTGAAGGAGAGCACGGTTTTTGTTGTCCTGGCCGGTCGCCGCAGCGACGGCGAATCCACTGCGGCTCAGGGCGTCATTGGCGCGCCTTGTCGAACGGCGCGATCAGATCGCCGGACTTCAGTTCCGGCGGCCCGACAACGACCAGATGGTCCGTCCCGGTGAATTGGCTCGGGTCCTTGCTCTTGATGTTCTGGAATTGGATGAGGAACTGGCGCGGATTCTTCCATTCGCCGCCGGGTCCATATTCGACCTCGCCGATGATCGTGTTCAGCTTGTTTCCGTGCAGATAGGCGGCGAGCTTGTCGCCCTCCAGGCTCTTCGTCCCTTCGACCGCCTCTGCAAGCATCTGCAGATCGGCGTAGGCCCAGGGCGCGACATAGTAGCCTATCGGATCGACCCCCTCGGCCTTCGCTCGCGCCTGATATTTCGAGAGAAAGTCCATCGCGCCGGGAGACTGCAGCTTGGCTGCTGGCAGCCAGTAGGCAAAATTGACGAGGCCGTTGATCTGGGGGCCGAGTATCGTTTCCGAATCGGTCGTCTGCAGTCCGGTCATGCCCCCGCCGATCATCTGTGCGTTCAGTCCGACCTCGGCGATCGCGCGGGCAACGTTGATGGACTGCCCGGGCTGGGTCGCGACGAACACAAGATCCGGGTTCGTCGCTTGCACCTCGCGCACGAGAGTCGAGAAGTCCGTCATGCTCGGCGGAAACGTCCGGTCGTAAACAACCTTCATATTTCTGGCCTTGGCGGCGTTGCGGACGCCCTCAAGAGCAGCATGGCCGAACTGGATGTCGGGCGTGACGACGGCGATCGTCGAAGGCTTCGGGTTGAGCGTGTCGGCGACATCGAAGAAGGGCTTTGCCAAAACGTTGACCGGGTCCTCCCCGATCGGCGCCACGCCAAAATACTTGTCGTATTTGAGCTTGGCGTTGTTGGCCAAGCCAAACAGTCCCATCAGCACCATATCGTGTTGCATGGCGATCGGGAGCGCGGCGGCGATGATCGGGGTGGCGTAGCCGCTGACGACCAGATCGACCTTATCGACGTCGAGAAGCTTGGTGTAGATCGGCGGCACGTTTGCGGGACTGCTCTGGTCGTCATAGTAGATGAGCTGCACAGGGCGGCCGAGCAATCCGCCCTTGGCGTTCTGATCCTCGGCCCAGATCTTCATCGCGAGCAGCGCGGACTTCCCGCTGCCGGCGAGGGGGCCGGATTGCGCCATGCTGAATCCGATCTTGATCGGGTCGGCCGCGAATGCTGATGACGCCGCAAGAACGCCCGCCGCCAAGGCCGCGGCCAAATGGCCGACCATCCGTCCGAAGCTAGTCTTTGGCTGTCTCATGTGATCCTCCCAGATCCGTGGATCCGCTTCGCGCGTCTTTGCCTTGCGCGCCTTCGGCTAGTGGCCGTGCCCGTGATGATGATGCGCGTGGCCATGCCCCTCGGCGCGCAGCTTGTCGCGGAAATCGGCCATCTGCTCGAACAGCATCATAATGTTCGGCTCTTTGTGTTCGCCGGCGAACTCCTCGAACAGATTGTTGACGGTCACGACGACCCGCTCGGCGTCGCCCCAGTCCGCATAGCGCCCGAGCGGAATATCGAAAGCTGCATCGCGGGCGTTCATGCCCTTGTCGAAGCGTTTGCGCGCCTCGTGCTCCACGAACTCCAGGTAGCCCTTCATCTCGCGAACCGCCTGCTTGTCGGCGATGGGCCCATGCCCCGGCACGATCACGTCAACGTCCATCGCGAGAATGCGGTCGCAGGCGCGCACCCAGTTCGAGACCGGACCGGCCCAGGCGATCGGTGTTCCCTCGTTGAACAAGAGATCGCCTGTGAAGACGACACGATCCTCGGGCAGCAACGCAACCGTGTCGCCGCGCGTATGCGCTGGGCCGAGCTCGATCAGCCGCACGGTCTTGCCGCCCACTTTGAGCTCGAGCTCGCCGCTGAAAGTGCGGTCCGGCTTTTTCAGTTTGACGTTGCTGAAATCGAAGGGCTTGAACAGCTCGGCGAGGAATTCGGCGCCGCGTCCGAGCTCATGCGCGTTGACCATCATCGAGTGGTAGAGGGCCGGGTGGGAAGGATCCATCTCGTCATAGGTGGCGGCAGTCGCGACGATCTCGGCGCCTTCGACGAGCTGGTTTCCAAACGTGTGATCGCCGTTGTGGTGCGTATTGAAGAGCGTGTTGATGTGCGCCGCCGCGGGCACTGAGCGGCGCATCTCCGAGAGCATCTCGGCGGTGAGCTTCAGGTCGAACAACGTGTCGACGAGCAGCGTCTGATCTCCATCGACAATGAGCCCGGCGTTGCTCCATCCCCATGAGCCGTCGGGCTGGAGATAGGCCCACACCCCGTTGCCGATGTCCTTCAGACCCTTGGTGAAACGCCATTTCGACATCGGCGGCTTCCTCCCTTGCTGCTTGCACCAACCACGACGGGCTATGTTGAGCGAGAGATATATTATCTTGATCAGGTTGACAAGTATCTTGATCGATCGTTTAAGCTCTGCCAATATGCGGATCGCGCGGGAGGAGCTCTTTCAGACCATGCCGGCCAAGACCGCGAGGAGCGCCCGAACCGCCGCGGAGGTCGGAGGTTCGTCGCGCGAGCGCATTCTGGCGGAAGCCGAGCGGGTCTTCGGAGCCCACGGATTTGACGGCGCCTCCATGCGACAGCTCGCCGATGCTGCGGATGTTCCCGCCGCGCTGATCAGCTATCATTTCGGATCGAAGGAAGGGCTCTATCGCGCCGTCTTCGAGCGCCGGGTTCCAACTGTCGTCGAACAGCGCCTCTCGGGCCTCGCAATCGCTATGAGTGAGCAGGATCTGGACCGCAGGCTCGAACTCGTGGTGAAGGCGCTTGTCTTTCCCATGCTTCACCTCAGGGCGCGTGACCGAGACCCGAGCTTCGGCCGCCTGCTGGCGCATGAGACGATGGATCCGAATTCGGAGCAGAGGGGTTTCATTCGCGAAATGTTCGATCCGATCGCCCGCGCTGTCGCGGAAGCGCTGCGATCCGCGCTTCCGACGAGAACAGAGGTCGAGATCTGGTGGGCGTACGAGTTCATGCTGGGCGCGATGGTCTACGTCATGGGGGACGCCGGAAGGCTGGAGCGCCTCACTGGCGGCCTCTGCCGGCCGGATGACGAAGCCGCGTCCGTTCCACACATGGTCGCCTTCCTTACCGCCGGTATGCGCTATGGAATGCCGCCGCAGGTAAACAAACAAACAAAAGTCACAGGAGGAAAGACCAATGCGACTCGTGACGTTTCAAAAGGACGGCGGACCGCCGCGCGCCGGCGCCCTCGTTGATGGGGACACCAGGATTATCGATCTTGCTGAGGCGCATCAGGCGGCCTTCGGCGGTCCGGGCCTCGAAAGCGTCCTATCGATTGCCGAAGGCGGCGACGCGGCGCTCGAGCGCGCGCGTGAGGCAGTGAAGAAGGCGCCTGCGGGCGCGTCGGTCGCCCGCGCGGACGTCCGCCTGCGCGCGCCAATGCAGCCGCCGCCGCAGATGCGCGACTGCCTGTGCTTCGAGCTGCATCTCAAGCAAGCCTTCGCGTCGGCTCGTAAAATCACAGCAATGCAGGGGCCCGATCCGGAGAAGGCTCTCGCCGAGATCGAACGAAGCGGGCCGCAGCCCGCGCCAGCGATTTTCTATAAGCAGCCGATCTATTACAAGGCGAACCGCTTCGCCGTGATAGGGACCGACGACGAGGTCGTGTGGCCCGCCTATTCAAAATTCCTCGACTTCGAGCTCGAGTTCGGCGTCTTTATGAAAGACAAGGTCACGGACGCGCCGAAGGAGGGGGCGCTGAAGCACGTGTTCGGCTACACGATCTTCAACGATATGTCCGCCCGCGACGCGCAGGCGCTTGAAATGGAAGGCCGCCTCGGCCCGGCCAAGGGCAAGGACTTTGATACCGGAAATCCCATGGGCCCTTGTCTCGTCACCGCGGATGAAATCCCGGACCCCTACAATCTAACCATGATCGCGCGCGTCAACGGAGAGGAATGGGGCCGGGGTAGCTCAAGCACGATGTACTGGAAGTTCGAGGATCTCATTTCATATATCTCGCGCTCGGAGACGCTTTATCCGGGCGAGTTTCTTGGTTCAGGGACGGTCGGGAACGGCTGCGGCCTGGAGCACATGCGCTTCATCAAGCCCGGCGACGTGATCGAACTTGAGGTGGAGCGGATCGGAGTGTTGCGCAATCGAGTTGTCGCCCACGCGTAAGCCCGAGAAACAACGAGGCACACGTCCCGCCCTGAACATTCGCCGAGGGAGGAAATGAACGTCTTCTCGCTTTTCGAGAACGCGGTGGCCGCATGGGGCGACCGGATCGCCGTGCGCTGCGGCGAGCGGCGGCAGAGCTACCGTGAGCTCGATGCAGCGGCTGCGGCCTTTGCGCGACATCTCGCGTCCCTCGGCCTCGCGCCGGGAGACCGTGTGGCCGTCTTCATGCAGAACGGGCTCCTGTATCCTGCCGTCCTCCTGGGGGCGTTCCGCGGCGGCTACGTCGCCGTGCCCATCAACGCCAAGCTGCATCCGCGCGAAGTTGGCTACATCGTCGAGAACGCCGGCGCTAAAGCCATCGTCGTCGACTCGGACGCGCTAGAGGGAGTGGCGGCCGCGGCGCCGTCTCTCCGGCCCGGGGACTTTATCGTCGCGGGGACGTCTTCCGCGCCCGGCAATCTCGACGCTTTGCTTCGGCGCGACACCGCAAACCGCGTCGCTCCGGCTGAGCGCGATGCCAGCGATCCAGCGTGGCTGTTCTACACCTCAGGCACGACTGGACGACCTAAAGGCGCCATGCTCAGCCACCGCAATCTCATCGCGATGGCAGTAAACTGCCTCGCGGACATTTGTTCGTTCAGCCCCGACGACCGGCTCCTGCATGCGGCGCCGCTGTCGCATGGAAGCGGCATGTATCTCATTCCGGCGCTGTCACGTGGCGCCGAAAATATCATCGATGCGGGCGGCGCTTTCGATCCCGACCGAATTCTGGGCTTCGCTGCCCAAGAGCGCGTGACTGTTCTCCCTTTCCTCGCGCCGACGATGATCGTTCGCCTGCTCGAAGCCGATCCGGCGATCCACACGCCCGAACTACGCGCGATCATCTATGGCGGCGCTCCGATCCATCTCGAACACCTGCGGGCGGCACTACGGCGGTTTGGACCCGTCCTGACGCAACTCTACGGCCAGGGCGAGTCGCCGATGACCATCTCTTATGTTCCGGCCTGGGCCCTCAAGGACGCGGACGACGAAACATTGCAATCCGCCGGATTCGTCCGCTCGGGTATCGAAGTCCGGATTCTCGACGGCGCCGCGAGCCCCGCGCCGCGAGGTGAAACCGGCGAGATCGCGGTGCGTGGCGATGTGGTTATGGAGGGATACTGGCGCAACGAAGAGGCGAACGCTGCTTCCTTCACCGGCGGTTGGCTGCGAACGGGAGATATCGGCCGCTTTGACGCCAGAGGGCGCCTTCACGTTCTCGACCGTCGCCATGACATGATTATTAGCGGCGGATCAAACATCTATCCCCGCGAGGTGGAAGATGTGCTGATCCGGCACCCGGCGGTCAAAGAGGCAATCGTCTTCGGCGTTCCCGATGCCGAATGGGGCGAGAATGTCGTGGCGGCGGTGGTGGCGCGCGAGGGCCAAACCGGCCTCGACGCCGAGACGCTGATCGCCTTTTGCCGCGACCATCTCGCGAGCTTCAAGAAACCGAAGCGGATTGAGTTCCTGGCCGAGCTTCCGAAGAACGCCTACGGCAAGGTGCTTCGCCGAAAACTGCGCGACTGCTTCGATTCGCCACGGTCGTAACAAGGACCTGCGACGATGGGGTGCGTGGCGTAGTCGGCATCGGCGGGCGAATAATTGGTTGATGATGCCGTTCCGTGTCCGCGACCGGTCGGGGCGAAGACCTCGGCGATGGCGGAGGTCTTCGACTTGGCGACGCTGACCTTCGAGTGGGCCGCGGCGGGATGTGCCGATGAGATCTGCGGCGACGGACGCGCCGGTGGAGCGGTCAGCTCTTCGTGACGGCGATGCAGTCGATCTCGATGTCGAACGGCCCCGTCCACTCCGGCACGCAGAAGAAGATCCGCGCCGGCGGGTTTTTCGGGAAATAACGCTTATAGATTTCGTTGAAGGCTTTGAAGCGCTCGGCCGAGATGCAGAGCACGTTGCACTTGAGCACATGGTCGAGGTCAGAGCCGGCCGCCTCGAGCGCCGTCTTCATCTGCTCGAGGATCAACTCGGCCTGCCGCTCGAACGGCGCGTTGGCTGCGATCTCGCCGGTCTCGGGATCGAACGGCGGCATGCCTGATACGAACACCATCTGGCCTGCACGCGTGCAGGCCGACACCGGCGCGCCCCATTTCTCGAAATTGCTGTCGAACGGCTCGACACGGATGATCTCTCTTTCCATGGCTCTCTTTCAGTCGCCGTGGGCCTCAGGGCCGGACAGGAGCCGCGTAGCTCGATACATCGTCGAGCGGCTCATAGCCGATCAGCTTGCGACCGGCCGATAAGTCCCAGGGCGAGGGCCAATTCGCGGACATCGCGTTCACGACGATGGCCCGAGATGGCCACGCAGAGGCGTCAGCGCGCAAGGCGGCAAGAACGCACCTGATGAGATCGCCGTTCGAGAGCCACATGGCTCTGAACCAGCGCAGATCGCGCTCGCGGTCCGGATCTGTTTCGATCAGGCTGGACTTCGGTGTGCCAGCGGCGCTTATCGTTTGCGGAGTGTTTTCGCCAGGCTGGCACCAGCCGATGCGGAGCAAGACCGCAGAGAAGGCTCCGGTCTCCGCTTTGACGGCCACGACGCGCTCGCCCATCAGTTTCGCCGCCGCGTAGGCCGTGGAATTGATCAGCCCCTCGGAAGTTTTGACTCGCGTTCCAACGAGCGGCGGCAAGTCGGTGGAAAGGCCTCCATCCGAGAGCGCGACGGCCGTATCCTTGTAACCGCCCATCACATGATTGGAAGTCGCGAACAAGAGCCGCGACACGCCTGCTTTTGTACAGGCCTCGACCAGTTTCGCGGTCATATCAAAGGAAGCGCTCGCATCTTCCCATGAGGCGTCCGGATAGGGATTCTGCGCGGCCAGATGAATGACCGCGTCCACGCCCGTAAGGGCGTCGAGGAGTCCCGGCCCCCGAAGATCAGCCTGAATCGGGAACAAGCGCGCGTCATGCGAGGAGAGGCCGGTCATGTCCCGGTCGATCCCATGAATCGCCCCGATATCGGGCGCCGCCAGAAAGGCTGCGATCAGCTTGCGCCCGATATTTCCGTTCGCGCCCGTGATCGCGACGCGGAGTGCAGAATTACCCGCCATCATTCCCCCTTGCCTAGCACCAGGCACCTCACATTGCGACCGCCGCTACGCTCTATCCCGGCCAACATGCGCCGGACCCCGGTGCTTGAGGCGCCGCAGGGCAACCATTGATGTGGTCGCTCAGCCTTTCCCGTCGCCAACCTGAACGAGTTCGAGGGCGTCGATCGCCGCCATTCGCTCGGCCTCAGCCTGCTTTAAGGCGCGCTCCAGTTCCTCGGTGCTGGAGCGGCTCGAGCCCATAAGCACCATGCCCCCGATGGCGAGGGCGAAAGCGACGATCACGCGGGTCGGCGAATAGTCGACAAGGCCCAGAACAAACCCGACGATCAACGCCGGCCCGATCACGGCTGACGCGAGGCCGACGAGCCGGAGCCTGCGGCTGCGCGCGATCGCCTCGCGCAATTCCTCGATGCGAATCTCGAGCCGTTCGATCTCGTCCATGACGCTTCCGGCTGCTCTCAGGTCCCGCAATTCGTCGGCGCCGGCTCATCCGCGAAGCGCGCGGTCATCCACGCGACCGCAGCGCAGGCGACATCGCGCGCGATGAAGGCATGGCCGACCCCGGGCAGGAGGACGAACTCCACTCGATTGCCGTTCCGGCAAAGCCGCGCGCGGTAAGCCTCCGTGATCGCGGGCCGCACCAGCCCATCGGCCGATCCTTGCGCCAGGAAGACCGGAATGTCTGCCGGCAAAGGCCCCGGCGAATTCTCTTCCAGGAGGCGCCGCCACGGCTCTTCTTCGGCGAGGTTGTTGAGCCTGAGAAAATTCTTCTCCAGCGCCTGCGTTAGCCCACGTCGGGTGAACACATCGAACCATCGCTCGATGCAGAGCTTCGTCAGCCGGTCGATGACCGGCTCGGCTTGGGACGTGATCACCTTGTCCATCGGCGCGCCATAGACGCGCCCCCACGACCACAGCGTCATCGCGGTAATGTTGTTGCCCCCGCCGGTCCCGAGATCCTCTGTCATCAGCGCGGTGAGATCAGTCGCAGGCGCAGCCGCGGCGACGCCGACGAGCTTCAATTCCGGCGCATAGCGCGCCGCTTCAAGGCCTGTGAACAGCGCCGCCTGGCCGCCCTGAGAATGACCCCACACGGCGAAGCGCGCGCCTGCCGAAGCTTCCGGGATCTCCCTTGCCGCGCGAACGGAATCGAGCACCGCATGCGCCTCGCTCGTCCCCACCAGATAGGGGTGAACCTCCGGCGTTCCGAGGCCCGGATAGTCCGCCGCCGCCACTACATAGCCCCGGTCGAGCATCGCCCGCAGACCCTGGATCGAGGCGAAGAACACGCGCGCGAGCGACGGCGCGCAGCGGCTGACCACGCCCGTCGTCGGATGCGCCCAGGCAACGACAGGTCGCCCGCCCGGCGGCGGCGGTCCGCGCGGCGCAATCACCACGCCCGACACCTCGACTGACTTACCGTCGAGACCCGTAGACCAATAGAGAATTCGGTAGGCTCGAGCTTCTGGCGCGCCCGCCATCGCTTCGGCGCTGATGAGCTTGCCGGGACTGGATTCTGCCGCGAGGCTCGCGGCGGCGAGGGTCGCTGACGCGATGAGAGCCAGGATGGCGGTGAGGATGCGTACCGAGAGCCAACGGGTCACGCGCATATTTCGCCTAACTCGCGAGCGTTTCTTTCTTATCGTTCTGGCCGAGAATCTCGAGCACCCGATCGATCCCGTCGGGCGAAAGCCGGATCAGGCCCGTATAGGGATGGCTGAGCTCGAGGATGAGAAAGATGGCGATCCCGATGGACACCGCGCCAGCCAAATGCGCCAGCACGGTCACCGTGTTCGTCGCCGCCACGAGGCCGTTGCCGAGAAAGAGCGCCGAGGCCCAGCAGATGACCACGGTCAGAACGTGAGGCGGGAACGGATTGGCGAGTTGGCGCGCCATCAGCATCTGCGTGTCGGCGAGCTTTCGCACCTGATCCCTCGCCGTCGCGAGGAGCCCGCGCTGGGCTTCCGTCTCAGGCTTCAGGCGATCAAAAAAGCTGCCTTGGCTTAAAAATACCGTTCGCATTTCCTCGAACGTGAACGGCTGCGGCCCACGTTCCGAGTTGCCGAAGAAGCGGCTTCGCGAACGCTGAAGCGCCGCGCGCAAGCCGGCGCGGCCCCCGGCCGCCTCAGGACCGTAAAGTTCAAGCGCGAGATCGACCTCCGCCACCATCGGCCCGAGCGAATATGCCTCGTCCCGCTGCGTCGTGAACACCGAGAACGCGGTGAAGACGAGGAGGCCGAGGACGAGCGCGAGCAGAAGCGTGACGAGCCCGACCATCGCGCCGACCGAGCCCTTGGAGGCGGTCAGCACATCAGCCGGCACCACCCATTGCAAAAGCATGCCGACGACGCTCGCGCCAAACGTGACCGCCGCGACAAAGATGGCTCTAAAAAGAGGATGCATGGGATCCGTCGTCTTGCTCCTGAGCGCCCTTCGCCACCGCCCCGAAGCAGCGCCTGTCTTCGAAGCAGCGCGGATCGAGAGATGAGGGCGATTGCAGGCTTCCTCATAGGGCATGAGCGCGATCGCCGTAAACCTCAGAGCAAAGCGGCGCTGGCCATGAGCGAAATCGACCTTTACCGATGGCCCGGGGTCAGGCTTCGGCGAAAGTCGGCCGACTTGTGAGTGGAGCTTGCTCGTGTGAATTTTCGATCGTTTCTCATCCCGCGATCGTTACAGGCCGCCGATCGCCGTTTCGCTAGGGGCCCGTAGGGCGGTGGCGAGGTAGTCCGTGAGCGCTCTCACTTTGCGCGAGGGTTGTCGTCCTGCCGGGAAGACTGCGTGGACATCGGCGGGTTCCAAGCGCAACCCGGGAAGGATCTGCACAAGGACCCCGCTCTCCAGTTCGGCCCGACACATCCACAGCGACGCCACTGCGAGGCCAAGCCCGGCTTTGGCCAAGGCAATAACGCCTTCCGCCGATCCGACCTTGAATTGTTGAATCCCGGTGATAGCACGCTCGGCGCCGCCTTCTCGGACCGCCCAGCCCTTCTGGCCGGAGGCGCCTGGGCCGAGAATGCACTCGTGCCCCGCAAGATCGCCGAGCGTGACCGGCGCTCCTCGCGCCTCGATATAAGCGGGTGACGCGAGCAACATCCGGGGCGCTGAAGCGAGCTTGCGCGCTCCGAATCCCGAGTCCGCGAGCTTACCGAGTTCTAAGCGCCACATCGACACCTTCGGCCACAAGGTCCTCGGCTTCGTCAGCCATGTCGAAGTCGACCCTCAGTTCGGGATGGCCGGCGAGGAAAGCCGGAAGACGCGGGATCACTTCACGAATGCCGAACGCGACAGGCATCGCGATTTTGAGCAGTCCCCTCAAGCTCTCGGCACCCCTGGCTGCATCCTCCGCTTCGTCGATCTCCGGTAGGATGTGCCGGGCTCGTTCCAGCAAAATCAGCCCTGCGTCCGTCAAGGTAATACGCCGGGTCGTGCGCAGGAACAGCTTCACGGCGAGCCGCGCTTCTAGAGCGGCGATTGTTCGCGAGATGGATGGCTGGGATGTGCCAAGCTCGCGCGCGGCGCGCGAGAAGCTGCCTGTTTCGGCGGCGCGAACGAAGATCCCGAGCTCCTGAAGGCGATCACTCATACCAGGACAGTATATGTGTTGTTCAATGGGAGTGCATACCGCCGTGCAGCGATATGGCCCACCTTGCCTCCACGACTACTGGTGTCGTCAGCAAGGATCACCACGATGTCCCTCCAAGATCGTATCGACGCGTTCAAGGCCGACTTCGAAGCCGGCAAACCTCCGTACAACGCCCCCAACTGGATTCACGAACCGATGCATCGTGCGACTAAAGAGCTCATCGACTCCGGCGCCGCCTCGCGGGCGCTGAAAGTCGGAGACAGAGCTCCCGCCTTCACGCTCAAGGATTCCGACGGCCATGAAGTTTCGTCCGCCGAGCTCCTTGCGCAAGGGCCTTTGATTGTGACCTTTTACCGGGGCGTCTGGTGCCCATACTGCAATATGGATTTGCGGGCGCTGCAGGCGGCCTTGCCGGATCTCACCGGCCTTGGCGCACAGCTCGTCGCCATCTCCCCGCAGGCAGCCCCAAACAGCCGGAAGTCGGTCCGCGAGAACAACCTGACGTTCCCGATCCTGTCCGACCCGCGCAATGATGTCGCCGAGGCGTTCGGCCTTCGGTTCAAGCTCCCCGACTATCTCGTCGATCTCTACGCGAATGTGTTCAAAAACGACCTGCCCGCCTTCAACGGCGACCCGTCGTGGACGCTGCCGATGCCAGCCCGCTACGTCATCGGCCAGGACGGAATGGTCGCCTATGCCGAGGTCAATCCCGACTATACGAAGCGTCCGGATCCCTCCGAGTTGCTGCCCGCCTTGCGCGGCCTGCGCGAGCGCCGGGCGGCGTAACTCACACCGAAATACCGCGACGACGCGAGCGAACGGGGCCGCGCGCAAAGGGCGCTCGGCCCGTTCCCGTCTTCAACTGAAAGCATGCCCATGTCCAAGCCTCTCGAAAACAAGCTCGCCCTGGTCACAGGATCGTCGCGCGGCATCGGGGCCGCCGTGGCGGGCCGCCTCGCCAGGGAGGGTGCGCACGTGATCGTGAACTATGCATCGAGCGCGGAGCGCGCCAACGACGTCGTCAAAGAAATCCGGAGCGCCGGTGGCGAGGCGGAAGCCGTCGGCGCCGATCTCAGCAGTGTAGATGGTGTGCGCAAGCTGATCGCGTCGGTAGACACCGTCTTTGGCGGCAAGTTCGCCGGACGGCTCGACATCCTCGTCAACAACGCCGGCACTGTGGACTACGGTCCCTTCCTCGAGCAGTCCGACGAATCCTATGACAAGCATTTCGATGTCAACGTCCGCGCGCCGATCGCGCTCTGCAAGGACGCTGGCAAGCGCATGGCGAAAGCCGGAGCGGGGCGCATCATCAACGTCGGTTCGACCTTGGGGGAGGCGGCGCCGCTCGGTGGAGTGACCCTCTACGTCGCCACCAAGTTCGCCCTGCGCGGCTTCACTCGTGGGCTCTCTCGCGAGCTCGGTCCCTTGGGCGTCACCGTCAACGGCGTCCAGCCAGGCCCGATCGACACCGAGTTGAGTCCGAACGAAGGGACTGACGCCCATGCCACAATGGTCAGGCTCACCAGCGTCGGCAGGTTCGGAAAGGTGGACGAGATCGCTGCTGCGGTAGCTTACCTGGCGAGTCCCGAGGCGTCCTTCATCAACGGGGAAAACCTCACTGTTGACGGCGGTTGGAACGCGTAACCGCAAAGCACTCGAATAAGGCGCGGCGATTAGCCTGCTCGACCACTTGGCCTGACGAGACTGTCCGGCCACCCCCCGGCTGGGTGGCGGCGTGCCGGTAGGCCCGGCTGGTTCGACGTCGCGTCAATGACCGGGCTCCGCCGCTGGTTGAATCCGGGCCCAGAAGGCTGAGCTTAAGAGCTCACCCTACTTCACCGCCTCGACAGTCGGCTCGGCGACAGGAGCGCGAGCGTGCTTGTGCTCCTCGATGCGCTTCGCCTTGGCGCCCGCCTGCCGCGCCGCCTCGGTCAGCTGGTACATTTCCTGATTGTCGAAATCGTCCGAGGTCCGAAGCGCCTCATCGGTGTAATTCTTGGCGTTCGGATCGCGCCGGACGCTTCGAGCGAAGCGCCACAGTTTTACGAGCTTGGCCGCCGCCCGGCCGAAGATCGAGACCGTCTCCCAGGCGTAACGCGGGTAGAAGACCAGCGGATTTTCGATTCCCATCCCCGACCGCCGGTCGGTCCGCACCTTGCGGCGCACCAGCCCGGCCTCCAGCGGATAGATGTTGTACAGCTGGCTGCTCGCCCAGAAGGTAACCATAAGGAAGCAGACAGCGTCGACACGCGGGCCGCCCGCGGCGGCGCGTCGGATCACAGTCTTCATGTGGTCGTCGGTGTAGTAGGTCCTCCACGCCGACCAGTAAGCTTCCTGCCATTGCTGGCGCGTCATCTTCGGATGGTCGCAGACCACATGCTCAAGGTCGAACTTGTTGAGATCGGGGTCGATGTCGATTCCGGCCTTTACCGCCTTGGCGTGATCCTCGCTGCCGGGTAGCGGCGTCAGGCAGGAGAATTGCAGAATGTCGAGCGGAAGCTCGCGCTTGATGACCTCGATGTCGCGGACAATCGATTCCGGCGTGTCGTTCGGGAAGCCGATGATGTAGCCGCAATAGGTGATCGCGCGCGACTTGCGCCACGCCTGGAGCATTTCGCGATAGTCGGAGATGTGGTTCTGCTTCTTCTTCGCCCCGGTGAGGCTATCGGGATTGATGTTCTCAAGTCCGATGAACACGCGCTTGACCCCCGCCGCCATCGCCTTTTCGACGAAACGCGGGATCTTGTGGCACGCTGTGTCGACCTGGATCACGAAACGCGAGTTGAGACCCTCTTGCCTCAGCGCAATCAGCCGGTCGAAGATCGCCTCCCAGTTCCGGTTGCGGGCAAGGTTGTCGTCGGTGATGAAATAATAGCGGATGCCATTGGCGTGGTTGGCGCGAACCAACGCCTCGATGTCGTCCGCCGAGCGATAGCGCGACTTTCGACCCTGCACGTTGATGATGGTGCAAAACGAGCACAGGAACGGACAGCCGCGCCCGGCATCGAAGCTCGAGATCATACCGATCGTGCGGTTGACCCGCTCGCGCGGCAGCATGGGCGCCGTCGCGCCCTCAAGGCCCGGCAAGTCGTTGAGGTAGTTGTAGATCGGCTTCATCTGCCCATGCGCGGCGTCGCGCAACACGTCGGTGAAGCGGCCTTCCGCCTCGCCAGCGAACAACGAGATGCCGAGGTCGAGCGCTGCCTTCAGCGAGTCCGGCGTCTCGGGCAGCATGGCGAGGCAGCCGGAGACATGGAAGCCGCCGATGCACACTTGTATGCCCGCCGCGCGCAACGGACGCGCGAGGTCCATGACACGGGGAAACTGGTTGGACTGCGCGCCCACGAAGCCGACGAGACCGCCGCCCGCTTCCTTGATTTGACGGGCGATGCGCTCGGGCCTGATGCGGGTGTTGGTCTCGTCGAGAGCGAAGATCTCGATGTCGACGTCATCCCCGAGCGCGCCGGTCTGAGCGGCGTCGTTAGCGATCCCGTAGAGGCAGGCGAGCGAATTGGAGGGAAGCGCCGAGCGCATCCATTGGATCACGTAGCCGTCGTCGTCGTAATGCGACGGCTTGATAAGGAACAGCAGAAATCGTCGGCGTGTGGCGATATCCGGCATGTCTCAGCTCCCCACGAGATTGCGGTCCCCCGAATCTCGCCCTGCGGCGGGCGCTTTCGCGATCGCGACCGTTACCAGTCCTCACCCGGATGCGCAATCGTCGGGCATTTTTAAGACCGCCGGATCTCATCGCCCAACGGTCACCCGAAGATAGGTCGCAGGGATTAACGTTGCGTCAGCGACCCAGCTCTTGTTCTGGCTCATGAACAGATCGTCCAGCTCCTGTCTCAGGTCTTCGCCGCGTCCGTTCTTTTCCGCAGCGTCGAAGGCGTTCATCGTCGGCCCATAGTATTTTCTGAAAGCGTCAACCAGCACGGCCGGCTGAGAGGCAAAACGAAAGGTGTAGGTGTCTCGAACGAACGCGATGCTGTCCTTCGGCACGCCGGCGGCGCCAAACCGCTCGATCACGTCGCTCTCGATCCCCCAGGTCATGGGGCTCACGAATCCCTCTGGCGGCGGGGGCGAATAGGCGGAGCTGATCTTCAGGATTTGCGCCACCAGAGTCGGATCGTTCGGAATCCAATTCCCCATCACGATCCGGCCGCCGGGGCGGGTGACGCGGGTCATCTCTTTGGCGACGTCGAACGGCTTCGGCGCGAACATCGCCCCGAAGATGCTCACGACGAGATCAAAGGCGCCGTCCTCGAGATCGCACAAGTCGGAGGCGTCGCCCTCCCTGAAGCGGCAGTTCGCCAAGCCTGCGGTCCTGGCGCGTCTGTTCCCGGCCTCGACCAGGTTGGCGGCGATATCGACGCCCAGCACATCGGCGCCCAGCCGGGCTTCCGGCAACGCCGTCGTGCCGTCTCCGCAGCCGAGATCGAGGACTTTCATTCCCTTCGCGACGCCCAGCTTCTGAACGAGTTCCGATCCGCTCTCCCTCATGCTCTCGGCGATGCGGGTGAAGTCACCCTTTTCCCAAAGCGCTTTGTTTGGATTCATGAGTTGCCTTCCGAGCCCGATCTCGTGTGGCGACGGATCCGCCCGGGAGGGTGGTTTATAGCCGAGCCGCCGATCCGCTGCTCTGGGTAGAACTACCTACCGGGAATTCTCGGGAGCGCCTGGCGCCGGCCTCAGGCGTCGATCCGCTTGATGAACCAGCTGAGAATTCGCGTCCAGACCTCGTCCTTGCCGATCTGGTCCTCGACCCCGTGTTCGAGGTTCGGATTGTCGTTGACCTCGATGACGACGATGGCGCCGTCCGTTTCCTTGATGTCGACGCCATAGAGACCCGGGCCGATCGCGCGCGCGGCCTTGAGCGCTGCCTCGATGACGGCAGGCGGCGCGTCGCAGATAGCCAGCGTCTTCGAGCCGCCTTCCCGCGCTCCGTTCGGCCCGTGCTTGATGATCTGCCAATGGCCGCGCGCCATCTGGTACTGGCAGACAAAGAGCGGCTCGCCTTCAAGCACGCCGATCCGCCAGTCGAATTTGGTCGGCATGAATTTCTGCGCGAGCAAGAGGTCGGTATCCTCGAACAGTTTGTCGGACAGCTTTTTCAGCTCCTGGCTGGTCTCGACCTTGTGCACTCCGCGAGAGAACGAGCCGTCGGGAATCTTGACCACCATCGGCCAGCCAAGCAGGCGCTCGGCTTTGATGAGGTCGTCATCGTCGGCCAGCATCAATGTCGGCGGCACGGGCACGCCGTGCGCCTCCAGAAGCTCGTGCAAATAGACCTTATTGGTGCAGCGGATCATCGACTGGGGATCGTCGATGACCGGCATGCCTTCGGTTCGCGCGCGCTGGGCGAAGCGATAGGTGAAATTGTCGATCGAGGTCGTCGCGCGGATGAAGAGAGCGTCAAACTCGGCCAATTCCGCGAGCTGCCGCCGCGTGATGAGCTCAACCTCCACCGATTGCTTTTCGGCGATCCGCTGGAAATGTTTCAGCGTCTCTGGAGAGGATGGCGGAAGCTCGTCTTGCGGATCGTGCAAGACGGCCAGCGAATAGCGGGCGATCGGCCGGCCGCGTGGATTGCGCCAGTCGCGCTGAGTGTGCTGGTGCAGGCTGGTGCGAAAAAATTCCGTCTCTTCCGGCCCAAGCTTGGCGAGCGGCCGGGCGCGCAGCCGATCGATCTTCCAGCGCTTGCCGGGTGTAATCGTGACCTCGGTGGCCGGGCAGCGGTACCAGTCGAACAGGAGCCGGCCGAAGGCCTCGAAACGCTGATCCTGGGCGAAGCCGAAGCAGAACAGAAGGTCGAAGGTGGTATCTTCGGACGCGTGCGCCTTGATCGCGGCCGCGGTCAGCGCCTCCTGCAAATCCGGCAGCGACCGTTCGTAGAGTTTCAGTTCGCGCAAGTCGAGCATTGTCTCGACGGTCGGGATCACCCGGTGGCCGCGGGCCTCAGCGAGAAGCGAGGCGTAATAGCCCTTGGATTGGTAGTTGTACGAGCGCGACAGATTGATGATCTTCGCGCGCCCAAGGCCGGCGAAAAGCTTCGGACGCGCAAGATAGTCGCCGGTGGTAATGACTTTATGCGGCGTATCGGCGTTGCGAAAGTCGCGCGCCTGATCGACCAGGATCACCCAACCGTTCATGACCCACGCCTCAGGGGCGGTGCGGAGAGCCGCGACAGAGTTTGCATGATGACGGGCGGACGAGGTCCCTGAAGTTCGGCGCGAGAGGTTCGGCAGGTCCGGCGCGACTCAGTTCCGCGCTTCGTACGGCTCCCTAGCGCGAGCGTGATGCGCGGCGCAACGGTCGAACACGCTCGGCCAGCGAATTGTTCCCAGTTTCGTGCAGGAGGGGGAGCAAGGTCTTTTCGTAGCGTAACGCGGTCGCCCCGTCGGCATAGTAATGCGTGTGCTCGCCAAACTGGTGAAATCCGCAACTCTCGTAGAGCGCGATCGCCGACGCGTTGTCGTAGCGCACTTCGAGGGTGAGAGCTTCCCGGCGGTGGCCGCGCCCGTAAGCCTCCGCGGCCTGCAGCAGCGCCCGGCCGACGCCGCGGCGGGCGAACCGAGCCCCGACGGCGAGCGAATAAATGCGCAAAGCCCGCGCCCCCTTGCGCAGCGAGACCAATGCGTAGCCCACCAGCTCATCGTCGATGGTCGCCGCGATCACCGGCCGATGGGGCGCCCGCAGGAATTCACGTAAGGACCGCCGCGAAACCCGGTCGGCCTCGAACGACTCGTTCTCGAGCCTTTGAATGGCGTCGAGATCTCGCGGGCGAGCCTCGCGGATGCTGATGCTGCCCTGGCGCCAGGTGTTCATGCTGAAAGACACCGGCTCCTCTTTGCGCCGCTCAGGTTCGCGCGGCCGCCGACACCTTGCTCGCGCTCATGCCAAGAGCTCTCCTCTTAGAACCGTGACGGCCCCGCCGCCAATGAGAACACGGTCGCCGTCCAGGCGCACATTCACGAAACCGCCCCGTGGCGAGGCTTGAAAGGCGACGAAACGAGTTTGGCCATTGAGCTTGTCGCGCCGGTATGGGCCGAGAGCGCAATGCCGTGTTGGGACAGGCCATCTCGCGCGAGACCCGCACCATCCATGACTTACCCGGCGCGGTCAGGTTGATGCAGACGGCAGCCGGCGCCCCGAATACGGGTCCGTCGCGAAGACATCGACCTGCACCACAGATTGTCGGGCCAATATCGTACCTGCGCGCTGTCTGACCCGTTTTCCGGATAATCGACGATCCTCGCGCCTTAAGCCAGATATTGGCCCCCGTTGGCGGACAGGGTCGAGCCGGTGATGAAGCCCGCGTCGTCGGAAGCAAGAAAGAGGACGCAACGGGCGATCTCCTCCGGCTGGCCCAGGCGGCGAACCGGAATCTGAGGCAAAATCGCCTTTTCGAGCACGTCCTTGGGAACCGCCACGACCATTTCAGTCGCGATGTAGCCGGGACAGATGGCGTTGACGGTCACGCCCTTGTTGGCGTTCTCCTGCGCCAGCGCCTTGGTGAAACCGATGTCGCCGGCCTTCGAAGCGGAATAGTTCGTCTGGCCCATCTGACCCTTCTGGCCATTGATCGACGAGATGTTGATGATGCGGCCGAAGCCGCGCTCACGCATGCCTTCGATCACCGGGCGGCACATATTGAACAGGGAATTGAGGTTGGTGTTGATGACGTCGTACCATTGGTCCGGGGTCATCTTGTGGAACATCCCGTCTTTGGTGATGCCGGCGTTGTTGACGAGAATGTCGACGGGGCCGAGATCCTTGGCGACCTGCGCCAATCCGGCCACACAGTCTTCGTATCTCGCGACGCTCCACTTGTAGACGTCAACGCCCGTCTCCGCCTTGAATTTGGCGGCGGCTTCGTCGTTAGAATGGTAGGTCGCGGCGACTTCGCATCCGGTCGCCTTCAACGCCTTGGAGACCGCCGCGCCGATCCCTCGCGTGCCGCCCGTAACCACTGCGACTCTCGCCACATTGTCCTCCCCGAGTTTTTGAGCGCGCCGTTAAATCGGCGCCTGGATTTAAACAGACGGCGCGGACTAGCGCTCGACCGCCATCGCTATTCCCATGCCGCCGCCGATGCAAAGCGTGGCGAGACCTTTTTTGGCGTTGCGGCGCGCCATTTCATGCAAGAGCGTCGTCAGGACGCGCGCGCCCGAAGCGCCGATCGGATGGCCGAGTGCAATGGCGCCGCCATTGACGTTGACGATCGCCGGATCCCAACCCAGGTCCTTGTTCACCGCGAGCGCCTGAGCCGCGAAGGCTTCGTTTGCTTCCACGAGCTCGAGGTCCTTGACCGACCAGCCCGCCTTTTCCAGCGCTCGGCGGGTCGCCGGAATCGGCCCCGTGCCCATGATTGCCGGATCGACGCCCGCGGTCGCCCAGGAGACGATGCGCGCCATCGGCGTCAGCCCCCGGCGCTTGGCTTCCTCCGCGCTCATGATGACCAATGCGGCGGCCCCGTCGTTGAGGCCGGAAGCGTTGCCCGCGGTCACCGATCCGTCCTTGGAAAAGGCCGGCTTGAGCTTCGCCATTCCCTCGTAAGTGGAGCCGGCGCGTGGATATTCGTCCGCGTCGACGACAACCTCTCCTTTGCGGGTCGATAGGGTCACGGGGACGATTTCGTCCTTGAACCGTCCGGCCTTTTGCGCCGCTTCGGCCTTGTTCTGCGAGCCGACAGCGAATCGATCCTGCTCCTCGCGGGTGATCTGCCACTTTTTCGCGATGTTCTCCGCCGTGTTGCCCATATGATAGCCGTGAAAGGCGTCGATCAGGCCGTCCTGAAGCATGGTGTCGACGAGCTTCATCTCTCCCATCTTCACCCCGCTGCGCAGATAGGCGGCATGGGGGGCGAGCGACATCGATTCCTGGCCGCCCGCGACGATGATATTGGCGTCGCCGCTCGCGATCTGCTGCATGCCTAGCGCGACCGCGCGCAAGCCGCTGCCGCATAGCTGATTGACCCCGAAGGCGGTCTTTTCCTGCGGAACGCCTGCCTTCATCGCCGCCTGGCGGGCTGGATTCTGGCCCTGCGCCGCCGAAAGGATCTGGCCTAGAATCACTTCATCGACCTCGGCCCCCTCGACCTTCGCCGCTTCGAGAGCGCTCTTGATGGCGACGGCGCCCAGGTCATGCGCGGCAGTCGAGCCGAAGGCGCCGTTGAATGAGCCCACTGGCGTGCGTTTAGCGCTGGCGATGACAATCTCAGAGGCGGGCATGTCAGTCTCCCTTTGGAGCAAAATTGGGCGGGCGTGGTGATGGGCTCGTTCTACACGATCCATCCCGGCCCGCGCTACGGTTCTATATAGGCGATGCGGCGCGGGAGGGTTAGCCCGAGCCGCCCGAGCCCGATCGAGCCACAGCCGCTCGCAACTCTGTTAGACTCCCGTCGCATTGGGGGTCCACGTGCAAAACACTGCCGCAGAAGGCGCCAAACCGCCTTCGTTCTTGAGCCATCTCTTTTCGGACCGGCGAATCGCGCCGATGCTGGTGCTCGGTTTCGCGTCGGGCATTCCCTATCAACTCGTCTACATCACGCAGTCGGCCTGGCTCTATGAAGCGAAGGTGCCGATCGCGACAATCGGCCTGATGAGCGAGCTCACCCTCGCTTACAAGTTCAAATTCGTGTGGGCGCCGTTTCTCGATCGCTACGATGCGCCCGTCTTCAGCCGCCTCCTTGGGCGGCGGCGCGGTTGGATCGTCGTTTCTCAACTCGGCGTGATGGCGGCGCTGGCCGGGGTCGCGCTTGGCGATCCGGGGCATTGGCTCGCCTGGACGGTGGCGTTTTCCCTCGCGCTCGGCTTCGCCGGAGCCACTCAGGACGTGGTGATCGATGGCTGGCGCATCAACGTGGCCCCGGTCAAACGGCAGGCGCTTATGGCCTCGTGGTCGGAGGTCGGCTACCGCGTCGGCGTTCTCGCCGCTGGCGCAGGGGCGCTCCTGCTCGCGGATCGCGTCGGATGGCGCGCCGCTTACCTTTGCATGGCTCTTTTGATGATGCCCGGCATGGTCGCGGCATTCCTCGCCCCCGAGCCGGAGTCGGACAAGACCGCGACGGAGGCGCCCCTGAGTTTCGGCTCGACCATCGTCGCCCCGATCTGGGAACTGATCACGCGGCTCGGACCCTTGGCTGTGCCGATCCTCGTGCTGGTCGCCGGATTTCGCATGCCCGGCTACATTTCGAGCGCGATGGCCGTGCCATTGTTCAAGAGCCTGCACTACTCGGACACGGATATCGCCACGGTGACGAAACTGTTCGGCTTCTGGGTCGGGCTCGGCGGCACTTTTCTCGCAAGCTACATTATCCCGCGTCTCGGCATGATGGCGAGCCTGCTCGTTGGCACCCTGTCGGGATCCGCGTCGCATCTGGCTTTGGCTTACCTTGCCGCCCATGGCGATCATGGCGGAAACGAGTTCTGGACCTTCGCCTTCGCCGTCAGCCTCGACAGTTTCGCCTATGCTTTCGCTTCGATCGTGCTCATCACCTACATGTCGTCGCTGGCTTCGACCCAACTGGCGGCCAGCCAATACGCGCTCCTGACATCGATCTGCGCGTTGCCTGGGAGCCTGCTCGCGGGCGTTTCGGGTTTTGTCGTCGCGCGACTGGGCTTCGAGCATTTCTTCATCGAGACCTCGCTGATCGGCGCGCCGGTCGCAATACTGTGCTGGTGGGTCTGGCGCCAGCAACCGGCGATGACAGCGCAGGGAGCCGTCGCGCCATAGGGGTGACGGCTCTAAAGCGCGGGGCGATAACGGTGGCGCTTGCTTACGCGGCCGCCAAAGATCAGGCGACGGGCGCGAGCGCTTCGTGGCCAGGGATGATGGCGGCCAGGAACTTGTAGCCATTGTTGGCGCGGTAGCGCGGATCCGACTTGATCACCGCCATGAACGCCCGATGGCCGTCCCTCTTCTCTCCGACCAGGCAGCCGGCGCTCGCATTGCCCACGTCATCCTTCGGCTGGTCGTAACCCCAGTGCTGATTGACGCCGAAGATACCCGTGTAGACCGGCCCCTCGCGTTTGAAGTCCTTCTTGCTGTCGCGATAGACGTCGATCGGCGCGCATTGGATCAGCGCCTCGTGCGGGTCGTTTCCCGAGGCGCCGACGTGGGTGCCGACCGCCCAGGATTTGTACTGGCCAAGGGCGATGCGGGCCGCGCCTTTCGGATTCATGGGATTCATCACATATGGCTTCCCCGGCTCCGTCGTCGCAACCCAAGGCTGAATGAGCGGCTTGCCGTCCGGTCCGATCGAGAACACGATTCTCAGGTCCTCGAACACGTTCGGCGTTTGCGGGTTAAGAGTTCCATCCGCGTCGACGCCTTCGACATAGACGATGTTCTTGCAGTCGGGGTGGCGGCAGATGAAGTAATTCTTCTTCTGCATGTAAGCGATGATGCCGTCGATCCATTGCCCGCACGGGCGGATCTCAGGCAGGAGCTGCTTCGGGCTCAACAGAGCGGTGGCCATGTCCTTGGTGAAGCCGTCGGTCGTGGGGAGGCCGTTCAGCTTGCAGAATTCGGTGATCGCCCATCGCGTCGTTGGCCCCATGAAACCGTCAGGCGGGGGATCGAGATAGCCAAGGTTTGAAAGGATCTGCTGCGTTTCGAGAACGAGATCCGGCCGTTCGCCTGCGAGGGTATCGAAGGCGATCGCCGCTCCCTGGAACTTGCCCAAAGCTCGCGCGGTCGGCGCGATCACTGTGCCCGACGGCGCCTTTCCCAGCCGGAAACGTGACGGCTGGATCTTCTGCTCCATGAAGTCGGTCAGCCATTTGCGGTAGGCGATGGTGACGTTGCCGCCCGCAGCGACAACGAATTGGTTCGCGCGCGCCATCCCCACTTGCGAGACCAATTTGTCGAATGAAATCGTCTGGTCGTTGCGCAGGAAATGCTCCGCGCCCGCAAGCCCCTCGTGATGAGCGAGATAAATGTGCCAGGCGCGATCGTCGTCTCCAATATTGGAGTCGACAAGTTTGTCCTTGATCAGGGCTTTCAAATTGTCGGAGCCGTATTCAGCAGCGGTCACGATCGACATCGTCGGGTCGAAACGAAGGGCCAGCAGTCCCTTTCTCATGTTGGCCACGAGTTGGTTCTCGCTACTGACCATCCTGCTCTGTCGGGCGGTCTTGTTCAGAAGCTTTCCAGGGCGGCAGGCCATGTCGCACCAGGTGGCCTCGAGGAACTGCGTCAGTCCGCTGGCGCTGGTGCCGGCGTTGCTCGACTTGGCGTCCCAAACTCCCGCATCGGCGCCGCTACTGATCTTGGCCGCCTCGGCGTCGATGAGCGCCGCAAGCGCCGCCGCGTCGATATTGGTGATGGATTGAGCCTGCAGCAGCGCCTCGCGGTAGCGCTCGTTCGCCCCAAGCACCAGATCATCTCCCGTTGGCGCCGGCGCCGTTCCGGGATCGGCGGCAGGCGGTCCGGCGGGCTTTACGGGGTCTGTCGCAACGGGGGCGGCGGCGACGTCCTCGGTCCAGCCGACCGTGGGCGCAGATCCGTCCGGCGGCGCGACCTTGACCTTCGCCCAGGTCGCGACTTTGGCCAGGACGTCGATGCGGCCTGTCACCGTTTGCACGAGGGCGCCCAGCGGCTCGTCGAACAGCCTGACGGTCGCCTGCTGCACCGGAATGAGGTCTGCGGTGATAATCCAACCCGCAAGGGGAAGGCCGGCTTTCGTCAGCGTCACCTTGGTCCAGGGGTCCAACGTCTTATCGATGCTAACGACATCGGTTGGATCGAGCGTCGCGATCGGAGCGGAACTTTCGTCCGGATCGGGCCGAAGCCCCTCGGGCGCCGCGACTGAGAACATCAAAGACATGGACGCACTCCATACTCGTATCGGGGAAAAGCCAGTTCGCCCTTGCGGCGCGGTTCAGGCCTAGTGTTCAACATCGCTTGAGGATCGAGACTGCGGATCGCTGATTCGGGTTATCCATAGGTAGAAATACCTATCTGAAGGTATCGGCATCGCTCGCGGCCCGGTCTGGGTCGCACAATTACGCGAGTATAAACTACGATTGAAATTGGGCTGTGAGCTTCATCACAGAATCTCTGATTTGATTTCGGTCGAGATCTCTAGCGTGGCCGGCTTGCGAGTTCGACGGCGCGGTCGACGATCACCCTGAACGCATCGGATTTCGCCATCTCAAGGTGGTCGACCTGCACCTCGGAAAGATAAGCGTAAAGCTTATCCTTGCTGTCCCCCGCTGCGATGCGGTCGTAGAGCGTCTCGGCGTAGGTGAAGAGCTCGCCCCCGTTGCAGTCGGCTGGCAGGTCCCATGTGTCGAGCATGACCTGAACGATCTCGCCGATCCGGCTTGTTTTGGCGGCCATTGCCTGTCCCCTCGTCGCCTGAAAACCTAACTGCGGTCGGCATGGCAATTAATCGACTTCCGTCATGCCTACCTCCTGAACCCTGATCCGAGACGCTAGCACATCCTTCTGCTAATCGGAAGGAAGATGGTTCTCTTTTTGTTCTCGGGCTCGCGCCTGACCGTGGCTCTACTGTGCGGGTTTGGTTAAGTGGGCTATTTGCCATCGCCCTCATGGTCTTCGGGGGTCTGCCAGCATTGCCCGCTTTCTGATTATACACAGATATGAAATGCATAATAAGCGAGTCCAGTTGCAGAAAAACGAGCCTAAGCCCCTGAAAACGCTTGCTCGCGTGCAGAATCGATCACGGCGCACAAACGGGAATTCTCCAACCCGGGCCGTCCGCCCCTCAGAACGCCCCGATGCGCATGAGGTCGTGAAAGTTCACGATTCCAACCACTTGGCCACGCTCGACGACCAGCAGCGCTTGGATCTTGTGGCTGATCAGTTCGAGAGCTTCCGCGACCAGAGCGTCCGGCGCGATCGTGCGCGGGCGTCGGGTCATGATCGCGCCAACTGGCGTATCGAGGGAGAAATCCGGCTTCAGGTGACGGCGCAGATCGCCATCGGTGATGATGCCGGCGAGCCGCCCGCCCTGTTCGAAAACGGCGACGCAGCCGAAACCCTTCGACGTCATCTCGACGATCGCCTCGGCCATCCGGGCGTGGGCGTCGATGCGCGGCACGCGGTCGCCGGTGTGCATGACTTCCCGCACATGCGCCAATTTGGCTCCGAGCTTGCCGCCAGGATGAAGGGCGCGGAACTCGAGCGCGGTGAAGCCGCGGCCCTCGAGCAACGCGACCGCCAGCGCGTCGCCCAGCACAAGCTGCATCGTCGTCGAGGTGGTCGGGGCCTCGAGCCCGTTCGGGCAGGCCTCCGGCGCGCTCGGCATCGTGAGGCAAACATCGGCCTCGCGGCCAAGCGTGCTGTTGGCCTCAGCCGTCATGGCGATCAGCGGAATGGCGTAGCGTTTGGCGAACGTCACGATCGCCGCCAGTTCCGCCGTCTCGCCCGACCAGGAAATGGCTAGCACGACGTCGCCCGTCTGCACCATGCCGAGGTCGCCGTGGCTCGCCTCGGCCGGATGGACGAAGAAGGCAGGCTCGCCAGTCGAGGCAAGCGTCGCCGCGACCTTGCGCGCGATGTGGCCCGACTTGCCGATGCCGGTCACGATGACGCGGCCTGGCGCGGCCGAGATCGTCTTGACCGCTTCCAAGAACGCGGCTCCAAGCCCACCCTCGCGCGCGGTCCGGATCGCCTCCTCGAGAGCTGCGAGGCCGTTGCGCTCGTTGGCGATGGTGCGGAGCGCCGAGAGGACGGCGCTGGTCTGCTCTTGAATCATTTGCTCATGTTTATCATCCGAGGCCGCGATTGGAAAACGTCGCCGGCGGGCGCGGCGATACGCGAGCCTATCGAAATCAACCGTCCTCCCCGGTGAACCCGAGCCGACGCAGTTCCTCCTTGAGACCTGGCGCAAGGTCGCGGCGGTCGAGCGCGAAGGCGAGGTTGGCGCTGAGAAATCCCAGTTTCGAGCCGCAATCGTAAGTTCGACCGTCAAAACGCGCGCCATGGAAAGACTGCTTGCGGGCGAGCTCGATCATGCCGTCCGTCAATTGGATTTCGCCGCCCGCGCCCTTTTCCACACGCTCGAGAATCTTGAAAATCTCCGGCTGAAGAATGTACCGCCCCGAAATGATGAGATTGGAGGGCGCCGTCCCCTGCTTGGGCTTTTCCACCATCTTGGTGATCTCGAAGGTCGCGCCATGGTCGGAGCCAACCCCGACAATGCCATATTGGTGGGTTTCGGCCGGGGGAACCTCTTCGACCGCGATGATATTGCCGCCGTGCTTCTCGTAAGCAGCCACGCACTGCGCCAAGCAGCGTCCGCCGTGTGATCCGGCGCGAGTGACCATATCCGGCAGCAGGACCGCGAAGGGCTCGTCGCCAACGATTTCGCGCGCGCACCAGACGGCGTGGCCGAGGCCGAGCGGCGCCTGCTGGCGGGTGAAGCTGGTCGCGCCGGCAGCGGGAAGATCGGCCATGAGCGCCGCATATTCGGCCTTTTTGCCCCGCCGGGTGAGCGTGTCTTCGAGTTCATAAGCCGCGTCGAAGTGATCCTCGATCACCGCCTTGTTGCGGCCGGTCACGAAAATGAAATGCTCGACTCCCGCTTCGCGCGCCTCATCGACCACATGCTGAAGGATCGGCCGGTCGACAACGGTCAGCATCTCTTTCGGGATCGCTTTGGTTGCCGGCAGAAACCGCGTGCCGAGACCGGCGACCGGCAGCACCGCTTTACGGATGGGTTTGTCCATGGAGGCCTGATTCCTCGGTCGATGGGAGGGTGAAGGGGAGGCGAGCCTAGCGAAATCCTGATAACCGACTATCAGTTCCACCCGAACCGTTCTACGCGGCTCTTTTCCGCTGAATTCGTGTTGGGTCGATCAAAAAGGGGGGCTTCCGTATGAGCGTTCTGGTGACCGGCGGCGCCGGCTATATCGGCGGCCACATGGCTCTCGGCCTTCTCGACGCCGGCGAGACCGTCATCGTTCTCGACAATCTCTCAACCGGTTTCGCCTGGGGCGTCCCCGAAGGGGCCAAGCTCATCGTCGGCGACACGGGCGACACGGACTTGGTCGAGCGCTTGATCAAGGAGCATGCGATCGACGCGATCACCCATTTCGCCGCCAAGATCGTCGTGCCGGACTCGGTCCGCGATCCGCTTGGCTATTACCTCAACAATGTTTCGAATGCGCGCGCCCTGATCGAAGCTGCCGTTAACGGCGGCGTGAAGACGTTCATCTTTTCCTCGACTGCCGCGGTTTACGGTGAAACCGGCGCCGAGCCCGTGTCGGAGGAGACCGCCCTCGCGCCGATTTCACCGTATGGGCGATCCAAGCTCATGGTCGAATGGATGCTCGACGACGCGTCCAAGGCGTACGATTTTCGTTATGTCGCGCTGCGCTATTTCAACGTCGCCGGCGCCGATCCCAAGGGCCGCCTCGGCCAGTCGACGCCTGACGCCACACATCTCATCAAGCGCGCCGTCCAGACGGCGCTCGGGCTCCATTCGAAGATCGAGATCTTCGGCGAGGACTATCCGACCCGAGACGGCACGTGCGTGCGGGACTATATCCAGGTCACGGACCTCATCGACGCCCATTTGAGCGCGCTCGCTTATTTGCGCGCCGGCGGGGCGAGCATCGTCTGCAATTGCGGCTACGGGCACGGCGAGACGGTCAAGGAGGTCGTCGAGGTCGTCAAACGGGCGTCGGGGATTGACTTTCCGGTCGTGGTCTCCGGGCGGCGGGCGGGGGATCCGGCCGCCATCGTGGCGAAGGCCGACCGAGCGAGGAGAGTGCTCGGCTGGAAACCGAGCCGCGACAATCTCGACGACATCGTGCGCCAGGCTCTCGACTGGGAGCGACGGCTGCACAATCGAAGGACGGAAGGGTAATCGGAACGGCCAGGTTGGCCGCGCAGGGGCTTGCTCCAGCGTCGTGACCCGGCGAGGCCAATCCGACCTTGGTCCTAACGTCGCCTTTTTGGGCTTTACAACCGCCGCTCCAGCGGCTTGATAGACCCTGGAGTTCATTGGGAGGAAGCGCATGCGCTCGGCCGACCGGCGAGAATGAGCATGGATGATGTTCTCGTCACGGAAGGCCTTAGCAAGAGCTTCGGCGATTTCCGCGCGGTCAGCGACGTTTCGCTCCGCATCAAGCGTGGGACGATCCATGCGCTGATCGGGCCGAATGGCGCGGGCAAGACGACCTGTTTCAACATGCTTTCGAAATTCATTGCGCCGACCGGCGGTCGGATTACGTTCAACGGGCGCGACATCACCAACCTCAAGCCTGCCGACGTCGCACGGTTAGGGCTCGTCCGGTCTTTCCAGATTTCGGCTGTATTCCCCCATCTGACCGCGTTCGAGAACATTCGCATCGCGCTCCAGCGAAAGCGTGGCGATTCCTTCGACTTCTGGCGCTCCAAGACGGCGCTTAAGCCTCTTAATGAACACGCGTTGGCGTTGCTGGAGGACGTCGGGCTTGGAGCCTTCGCCAATTCGAAGGCCGGCGAAATCTCCTATGGCCAAAAGCGAGCCCTCGAACTGGCGACAACGCTCGCCATCGAGCCCGAGATGATGCTGCTCGATGAGCCGATGGCCGGGATGGGCCACGAGGACATCGATCGCACGGCCGATCTCATCCGCCGCGCGTCGGCGAACCGCACCATCCTGATGGTCGAGCATAATCTCCGGGTGGTCGCCAATCTCTCCCATCGGATTACCGTGCTGACGCGCGGGCGGGTGCTGGCCGAGGGCGACTATCGCGAAGTGTCCGAGAACGAAGAGGTGAAGCAGGCCTATCTCGGAGTGGGACATGGCTGAGGCGGCTGCCGCACAAAGATCAGCCGCGAGCGCAACGACGGTGCTCAACGTCAAGGGCCTGCAGGCTTGGTACAACGAATCGCACATTTTGCACGGGATCGATCTCGACGTGCGGGAGGGCGAGGTCGTGACGCTGCTCGGGCGAAACGGAGCCGGCAAGACGACCACACTCAAGGCGATTATGGGCATCGTCCGCAAGCGCGTGGGGTCGGTCGTGTTCGACGGAAAGGAGCTCATCGGCCTTTCGATCGACCGCATCGCCCGGCATGGCGTCGCATTTTGCCCGGAGGAGCGGGCCATATTCGCCTCTCTCACGGTCAAGGAGAATTTATTTCTGCCGCCTCCGATCTCCAAAGTGGGCGGGATGAGCGTGGAACGCATCTTTGCGCTCTTTCCCAACCTACGTGAGCGGCTGTCGAGCGGCGGGGGCAAGCTATCCGGCGGCGAGCAGCAGATGCTCGCCATCGCGCGCATTTTGCGAACCGGCGCCCGATTTCTGATGCTGGACGAACCGACCGAGGGCCTCGCGCCGGTCATCATCCAACAGATTGGCCGCACAGTCGCTGAGCTCAAGCGGGAGGGATTCACGATTCTGCTTGTCGAGCAAAATTTCCGCTTCGCCTCGACCCTGGCCGACCGGTTTTTCGTCATGGAGCACGGCCGTATCATCGACGCGTTCGCCAACACGGAATTGGAGGGCAGGATGGATCGGCTGCACGAGGCGCTCGGGGTGTGATGATTCCGGTCAAGCAACGGGTCCGGTCGTGAACATTTTCGGCCACATGATCAGCATGCCGGAGCTCTTCGGTCAGCTCTTGATTGGCCTCATCAACGGCTCCTTTTATGCGCTGCTGTCCCTGGGGCTGGCGGTCATCTTCGGCATGTTGACGATCGTCAATTTCGCCCACGGCGCCTTCTATATGATGGGGGCCTTCGCCGCTTATTTCCTGCTTCAATATACGGGCCTCAATTATTGGTTTGCCCTTATCCTCGCGCCGCTGATTGTCGGCGCGATCGGGGCGATCGTCGAGCGCCTGTTTCTCAAGCGGCTCGCCGGCTTTGATCCGCTCTACAGCCTGCTCCTCACCTTTGGCCTCGCGCTCATCATTCAGGGATTGTTTCAGAATTTTTACGGCGCGTCGGGCATGCCCTACGCAATCCCAAAACAGCTGACCGGCGCCTACAATCTTGGCTTCATGTTCCTTCCCGTTTATCGCGGCTGGGTGATCGTCGCCTCCGTCGTTGTGTGCTTCGCGACCTGGCTCATCATCGAAAAGACGAAGCTCGGCGCCTATTTGCGCGCGGCGACCGAAAACCCGACCATGGTGCGCGCCTTCGGCATCAATGTGCCGCGCATGGTCACGCTCACTTATGGCTTCGGCGTCGCGCTTGCCGCGTTCGCCGGCGTGCTCGCCGCGCCGATCAATCAGGTTCGTCCGGGCATGGGCGCGGACATCATCGTCGTCGTTTTCGCAGTCGTGGTGATTGGCGGTATGGGGTCGATCCTCGGTTCGATCGTGACCGGCTTCGTGCTTGGCGTCATCGAGGGGCTGACGAAAGTGTTTTACCCGGAGGCGTCGAACACCGTGGTGTTCGTCATCATGGCCATCGTCCTTCTGATCCGGCCGACCGGCCTGTTTGGGCGGGCGGCCTGACATGGAAGCTTCCATCGCTGCGGCGGATATGACGAGCCAGGATCGCCGCGTAAACGCCATAGCATTCGCGGTCATGGTCGCCCTGATCGCGATTGCGCCTTTCTTCGCCTATCCCTTCTTCATCATGCAGGCGATGTGCTTCGCGCTGTTCGCCTGCGCGTTCAATCTCCTGATCGGCTACGCGAACCTTCTGTCGCTTGGGCACGCGATGTTTTTCGGGCTCGCCAGCTACGTCTGCGCCCATGCCGCCAAAGTGTGGGGTTTGGAGCCTGTCTCGGCGATCGCGGTCGGCGTCGCCGCCTCCGCTGCGCTCGGATTCGTAACCGGAGCGCTCGCCATTCGCAGCGCCGGCATTTACTTCGCCATGGTCACGGTCGCTTTTTCCCAGATGGTGTTCTTCGTCTGCGTCGAGGCGCCCTTCACCCACGGTGAAGACGGCATCCAGGCGGTGCCGCAGGGGAAAGCGTTCGGTTTCATCGATCTTAGCAATCCCTGGATCCTCTACTGCTTTGTGGCTGTGGTCTTTCTGTTTGGCTTTCTTGTCGTGCAACGGGCGGTCAATTCGCCGTTTGGCGAGATTCTCAAGGCGATCCGCGAAAACGAGCCGCGCGCGGTCTCGCTCGGCTATCGCGTCCTGCAATACAAGCTCGCGGCCTTCGTCCTCTCGGCGGTGATCGCCGGCCTCGCCGGCGCGACCAAGGCGCTAGTCGTCCAGAACGCGTCGCTGACCGACGTCTCGTTCTCGACCTCGGGGGAGGTCGTGCTGATGACGCTGGTCGGCGGCATGGGCACGTTCTATGGGCCCGTGGTCGGCGCGCTCATTGTCGTTGCGATGCAAAATTATCTCGCCCAGTTCGGCGAGTGGGTGACCGTGATCCAGGGGGTCGTGTTCGTCGCCTGCGTGCTCGCGTTCCGGCGCGGCATTGTCGGCGAACTCGCCGCGCGGGCGAAGGTGTCGCTCTAGAAACTCACGCTACTTCGGCGCGGCATTCCACGGCGACGGCACGCCCACTCGAATGAGCCGGGAGAAGTCGGGCGACTGGTCCGCCGCCTTGGCCTGGGGACCGACGCGCGCGCGCTCCATCAATTCGCTGAGCGGCATCGTCGTCACGACCGCCTGATGGTCATAAAGGTAGCCCGGCAGAAAGCCATTGACGACAAGACGCCAGTCGAACGGCAGCCCGCTCCCCGCCGCTCTGACCAGCTTGAAGACAACGGTCGCGCAGTTCGCAGTGATGGAATTGTACCATTTTGGTCGTTCGGCGAGTTCCGTCGAATTCGACGACATATTCCCTCAACAGCGCGCGCGCCTGTTCAGGCGGTGTGTTGAGGCGATAAAGCCGCACGTCCTCGCCGCGCACGTTCGTGCGCAGCCTGACCGAATCGCGTTCGGTGGTGGCGAGATAGACGAGCGTATGGTTTTTGAAGGCGTCGGCGACCGGCGAGAACACGCCGGTCTTCTCGCGCCGAACCTCGACCGACCACGCGATATGGTCGCCGTCCTCGAAGCCGAAGCTCATGATGACATGGGCCATCTCCGGCCCGGCCCAATAGGCGAGAAAGAGGTCGAGCGTCTTCAGCTTAGAGAGATCATAGGTGCGCTTGCTCCACGTCTCGGTGAAGTCGGTGTCGGTCCGCCAATCGAAATCGCGAACGTCGGAGAGCGTCAGAATGTCGCCGTCGATCGAGCCTGTCGTCTGTCGCGCGACGTCGGGCGCCCAATCGCCGTCGAGCGGCGGCTTGATCGTGCTCCACCAGGTGAGCAATCCGGCGAAAGCGATGGCGAAGACAGCGAGCGCGATCAAGCTGCGGCTGCGGCGCATGAACAGCGCCACAATCGTTGCGAGCCCAAGGACGGCGAACACAACCGCCGCGACTCCACGCAAGGCCTCAGGCGCCGGAAACCGGAACCATAGCGCGAGCGCGCTCCACGCGGTGAGCGGAGCGACGAGCAAAATCGCGACAACGATTCTGAGGGCGAGGCCCGCAGCCCTCTGCATCATGATGAACCTTGCCCCATTCCTTCGCGTCGCTGCGGCTTCAGGCAGGCTTAAATGAGGCCGAGACCTGTGGAAAGCCTTCTCGCTTCATCTCCAGGCTCATTTGAGTTCGCCGGACGTCAAGCTCGAAGCGCGCGACGTCCCGATGGCGGCGCCGATTGAATTTTGCTAACCGTCGAGGTTCGATATTTTGCTTTTGGAATCGAGGCTCGCTCAATGCTTCGCGGCCAACCGGGTTGGGTTCTGTCGCGTAGCGCCGCCGTCGCTGCGTTTGGCTTTGCTTTGAGCGTCATCGGCGCGCTCGGGGGCGCCTTCTATCTGGCGCCCGCGCAGACGAGCGCGGAGGCTGCGGCGCGCCAGATCGCGATCGAAAGGTCGCGGTCGCGGATGCTTCTGGCCGCTACGTCCTATGACGACCTCGCCGGACAGATGGGCAGCCTCCTGTTCAGCTTTTCGCTGCCGCGAGATGTAAGCGATGATAAGCGGGCGGCGATTGGCGACCTTATGCTGCGCGGGCTTGACCATCGCCATGACGGCGTGCGCGCGTATCTGGCCGCGCTCGCCGGCGCCGGCGCGATCGACTTTCCGCCGGAATCATCGCGGTATGAAACGCTGGTTGCAGCGGAGCGCGCCAATTTCAACATCGACACCTATCGCGCGGCAAACGCTTTCGAGGGCGACCTCGCGACGCGCATGGTCAAGGCCCAGGGCGACGCGGCGATGAAAGCGATCACGCTTGAACCTGACCGTCGCGAGGCGAAGCGCGTCGCCTCCGAGCGCGTATTCAAGCTGATTGCGGTCACGATGCTGGGCTCAACACTTGTCTTCTTCGCAACGATGGCGGGCGCGGGACCCAAACCTGCGGCGCCGGCGCTTTTCGGCGCGCCGCGCCTCCTCAGTCTCGCGCTCATGCGACTGAGAGCGAGGAACCTCGCATGACCGCGGTGCAATTACGCCGCGGACCCATGCCAATGCCGGGGTTTCTCAGACCTTCGTTCTGGTCGGCGAAGCAACTCGCGATCCTGATCGGCTTCGCGCTGACCGCGCTCGGTACGCTAGGACCACAGTTTTACGTAAGCTCCGTCGAGGATCTCAGCAGCGAGACCGATCAGTTTGCGAAGACGCTGACGTCTCGCATCGAGACTCTACGGGCGGCGCAGTCGCAATATCTCCTGTTCGAGCAGATGGGCGTGCTCGTTTACGCCCTCAATGCTTCTGGCGTTGCGGCGGCGGGCTCGTCGAATCACGACACGCTGAGCAACCTCTATCAACTCTCCCTGGTCGACCGATCAACTTCTGTGCGCCAGATGATTGGCGAACTGGCGAGGGCGAAACAGCTCACCTATCGCGAAACCTCGGATAAATATGGCACCCTGATCGCGGCCGCACGCAAGGATGTGTCGCTCCTTTCCTATCAGGCGGTCGACGATTTCGAAACGCAGACCATGCGGCAGGCGGACGCTCTGATGACGCGCCTGCAGGATTCCCTTCTCTCCGCCGAACGCACAAAAAGCGAGCTCGACTCGCTCGCCGCAAGGCGCAAGCTTCAGCTCATCGTGATTATGACGCTCGGATCGACGTTGCTCCTGGCGGCGAACCTCATGTCCGAGAAGATCCCGACTCAAGTGGAAACGCCCGCATCCTCCGACGAAGCCGCAGCTGCGGAGCGACTCATCGAACTCGCGATGCGGGAATCGAAGTCGCTGGGCGACGTTAAGATGGTCGAGACGGGCGAAACGCTCATGTCTCGAGACGAGGGCTTGCAGCCTTGATGGTCAATCAACCGCTGGCGTGATCGCAGAGGCTTCGACGGTCCCGCCGAATCCGGAGGTGGTCACGATGACCTTCTCGCCAGCCTTCACGCGCTTGAGGTTGACGCCGCGAGCGACCCTATAGGTCGAGCCATCTCCCAATGTGATGACGTGCTGCATCAGGTCGACAGACTTGATTCTCCCTGTCTTCCTATGGGCCGTTTCCGCCGCGAATGCAGTCGTAGCCGCGCCGAGAATTGCCGCGGCGGCCACTACATTGAGCACCTTACCCATCGATACGACCTCTCGTTTCAAGCACCCGCTTGCGGTGACCTCGGACACTCAACTCATGGCAGACGAATGGCGGCGCATTAATTTTCTAAAAGTCGGACGCCCTGGCGTGGTCATCCCTCGCTCTGGTGGCCGCCGGACAGCGGCACGAAGGGGATAACCTTGCCGCCGAAAATGTCCGAGCGCGCGACCGAGGGGGCACCGTCGGCGCCGACTTTTTTGACCACCTTGAGGATATGCTGCGCCCCTGGCGGGCCCACGGGAATGACCATGATTCCGCTCGGCTTCAATTGCTGCAGCAAGGGCGGCGGAATGTGGTCGATGCCGCAGGTGACGATGATCTTGTCGAACGGCGCCGCCTCCACCCAGCCGTCATAGCCGTCGCTATTTCGGGTCGTGATCTCGGAATATTCGCGATAGCCGGCGCCGATCAAGCGATCGTAAACGCCCCGCGTGCGCGCGGCGAGTTCGGGAATGATCTCGATCGAATGGACGTGAGGTGTCAGATACGTGAGCAGCGCAGATTGAAAGCCGGAGCCGGTGCCAATCTCGAGCACCTTGTCGCTTGAGCGAATATCAAGCGCGCTGGTCATGCGGCCCATCGTGCCTGGCGGCGTGATGGTGACGCCGAAACCGATGTCGAGATAGTGCCCGACATAGGCGTTGTCTTTGTCTTCCGGCAGGACGAATTCTTCCCGCGGCGTCATCAGGAAAGCCCGCTTCTCGGCCTTGGTCCAGAGATCGTTGAAACTCAGCAGGACCTTATAGCGGTCGTAGCGGCGGCCGAGTTGGGTCGGGTCCTCGCCGCGATTGGCCGCCATCCAGGCGACGAAATCGGAGCGGTTTTCGATCGGGGGCCACAAATCCGGGCTGAAGGCCTTCCGCGGCTCCGCATGGGCTGGAAGCGCGGCGGCAACGCCAGCCACTGTCGCGCCAAGGAGAAATTCGCGTCTGAGCATCAAGGCTCCTTCCATCGAAGCGTCTCAAGGATTTGGGGGGTGTCTAACACAAATCGTCCGGAATCGAGGCAAGCTCGCGCCGAGCGCCGCAAAGCCGGCGACGGTCCCTACAGCAAGTTGCTTGGGGATTACGGGGGCCGAAGGGGGCTCGGACGACGATTTCTTGCAGGAAATCAGAAATTAGACTAAGCTTGCCCCATGCAAGATCCTGCCCTTCCGCATGACCTCGACCGCGGGCCCCCGTTCGGCGCCCCTCGACACTGCGGACAAAAGCGGGAGGAAAAACTTTCCGCGTAACTGCCCAGGGGGGTGAGTCGGATTTGTCACGGTGGGCAGGGATTTTTGGATTGTGTGGATTGGGGAGGAGTCAGGTTGGGCGGAATGTGATTGCCTTGGGGGATGATTCTGCCCTCCGAGGTCGCAGCCCTGATCGCGTCGCTCCAGCGGGAACTGGAAGTGTTGCGGGCTGAGAATGCGGAGCTTCGGCGCCGGCTGGGCCTTGACAGTTCGACGAGTTCGAAGCCGCCTTCGAGCGATGGTCTGCGGAAGAAGCCTTTGAGCCTTCGCGAGCCTTCGGGCCGGCCGAGCGGGGGCCAGAAAGGCCACAAGGGCGAGACCCTGCGCCAGAGGGCCAAACCCGACCGGATCGTGACGCACGCGGCGGCGGCTTGCCGTCATTGCGGCTCGGCCCTCAGCCTTGGCGAGGCGCGAGGCCTCGAGCGGCGCCAGGTGTTCGATCTGCCGGAGCGGCTGATCGAGGTCACCGAGCATCGGGGCCTGGTTTATGCCTGCGCCGGCTGCGGCGGAGCGACCCGGGCGGCTTTTCCCGAAGGGGTGAGGAGACCCGTCCAATATGGCGGGCGCGTCCGCGCCGCCGCCGTCTATCTCCACGCGCAGCATTTGATTCCCGAGGCCCGCGCGGCCGAGGCGCTTGCCGACCTGATTGGCGCGGAAAGCCTTTGTGCGGCGAGCGTGGCGGAATGGACGCGGCGGGAAGCGGGGGCGTTGGCGCCCGTCACGAAGCGGATCGGCGCGCTCGTGTGCGCCGCGCGCGTGCGCTGCCTCGACGAGACCGGCCTGCGCATCGGCGGCAAAACGCAGTGGCTGCATACCGTCGCCACCGAAACCCTCACGCTCTACCGCGCTGGCGCCAAGCGCGGCGCGATGCCCGAAGGCCTCGAAGGGGGCGTCGTCGTCCACGACGGCTTCAAATCCTACGCCAAGCTCGGGACGGCGGCGCAGCCCCCTGTCCATGCGCTCTGCAACGCCCATCACTTGCGCGAACTCAAGGCGCTCATCCAGTTCGACAAGGAGCCTTGGGCCGGAGCCATGAACGATTGTCTCCGCGACGCCTGCAAGACGGTCGCAGAAGCCCGCGCAAACGGCAAAACCGCGCTCTCCCCTGCGGTGCTCGAAGCCTTCCACGCCCGCTACTGGGAGGCCCTGCGCCAAGGCCTCGCCTGGCATCGCAGCCTTCCCCGCCTCGAAAAAGGGGGCGCCAAAAGCGGCCGCACGAAACGCAGGGCCGGAGACAATCTGCTGCTTCGCCTGCATAGATTCAAAGACGACGTACTGCGCTTCCTCGTGGACTTCGAGGTTCCCTTCACCAACAATCTGGCCGAACAGGCGCTCCGGATGATGAAGGTGAAAATGAAAATCTCCGGCGGCTTCCGGACCCCCGAGGGCGCTCATGCTTTCGCAGCCCTCCGCTCCGTCATCGCAACCGCACGAAAACAGGGCCTGAACATCCTCAAAGCCCTCGCCGCCAACCCAACAGCCCTCGCCAACGCCATCTCACCCTGACCCACTCGGCTGGGCAGTTACGTTTTTTATTACAATTGCTCGTAACTCATTGAAAAGGCTCATTCTGAAAAAGTAAACGTTAGTAAATGAAAGCAAATTTACTAACGTTTACTAGAGCGTGTCCTCATTTGAGCCAAGCCAGGGCGCAGACCAAATGGAGGCCGGCGAGGTAATTGCGTGCGGTTTTTTCGTAGCGGGTCGCGATGCCTCGGAACTGTTTGATGAATTGAAAGAAACGCTCGATGAGATTGCGTTCGGCGTAGAGGGCGAAGTCGCAATCGCGAGCGACCTTGCGGTTCGACTTTGGCGGGATGACCGGCTTGATGGCGCGCACTTCGAGGCTCTCGATGAAGGCGCCGGCGTCGTAGCCCTTGTCGCCGAGGAGGGCTTCGGGCTTCACCTCAGCCGCGAGGGCTTCAGCCTGGGTGATGTCGTGGACTTGGCCGCCGGTGAGGCGAAGCGCCAACGGGTTGCCCAAGGCGTCGACAATCACATGGATCTTGGTGGTCAGGCCGCCGCGCGAGCGGCCTATGGCTTGATCGAGACCCCCTTTTTGAGTGCGCCCGCACTATGCTGATGCGCGCGAACGATGGTGGCGTCGATCATCGCGTATTCGTTGTCCGGATCGTCAGCCAACGTCTTGAAAAGACTCTCCCATACGCCGTTCTCCGCCCACCGCGAGAACCGCGTGTGAATGGTCTTCCAGTGGCCGAACCGCTCGGGCAGATCGCGCCACGGCGCACCCGACCGAAATTTCCAAATCACCGCCTCAACGAAAAGTCGATTGCCCAATTCGCTATTGCGTCCGACATGTCCCGGACGACCCGGCAGCAAATGTTCAATCCGCGCAAACTGGTCGTCGCGCAATCCGTAGCGCCGCACCGAAAGCCTCCCAAAAAGAAGGCTCCCTATGAATCACGCTTTACCCGATTCGCGAATCCCCTAATTGAGGACAGCCCCTAGCGTTTATTGGCGCTTATTTCGCCACTTTGACCTTGGTCGAACCGGGTCGTTGCGTGGTATCGCTTCGACCTGCCCGCCCGGCGACGGCGGAAGCCTGGGAGGAGATTGGTGGCCAAATCCCTGATTGTGATCGATCCGCAGCCCCGCTCGCTTGAGGAGGTTTTCGAGCCGAAGGTCTGGGCTCGGCTCAAGGACCTTGGCGAGCTTGCGATCCACGAAGGGCCCGGCCGCATGCCGGCCGAGCGCTTTGAATCCTATCTCCCCGAGATGGCGCTCTTGATCGGCCAGAGCGATATGCCGAAGTTGCGCCTCGACCGCGCCTCAAACCTTCGCGCCATCATCAATGTCGAGACGAATTTTCTTCAGAACATCGACTACGACGTCTGCTTCGAGCGCGGAATTCATGTGCTGGCGCCGGGCTCCGCTTTCGCCAAGCCGGTCGCCGAGATGGCGCTCGGAATGGCCATCGACCTTTGCCGCGGCGTGACTATTGCGGACCGCGCCATGCGGCGCGGCCAGGAGAAATGGTTGCTCGACGGGGCAGAAGGCTGCTTTTCGCTTTACGACGCGCGCGTCGGCCTCATCGGCTTCGGCGATCTCGCGCGCGCCTTTACGCCCCTCCTCGCGCCGTTCGGTTGTCGGATCGTGGCTTACGATCCGTGGGTGTCAGACCATTTCATGGCCAGCTTCGGCGTCGCCTCTGCCTCACTCGAGGAGGTGTTGAAGACGAGTCAGGTCATCGTCGTGTTCGCCGCCGTGACCAGCGACAACCAGGGGTTCCTGGGAAAACGCGAATTCGAGATGATCGCGCCGGGCTCTGTGTTTCTGTTGATGAGCCGGGCAGGCGTGGTCGATTTCCCCGAGTTCCTGCGTCAAGTCGAGAGCAGCCGATTCCGCGCCGCAACCGATGTCTTTTCGCAAGAGCCCGCGCCGAGCGACGAGCCGGCGCGCAAGGTTGAGGGGCTGTTGCTGTCGCCGCATCGGGCTGGCGCGATGACCGACGCGCTATACGAAATCGGGCGCCAGACAGTCGCCGACGCCGAACTCATCCTCCGCGGCCTGCCGCCGCTCTCCTGCCGGCGCGCCCAGCGCGAAACGGTCGCGCGCTCTCGGTCGAAGCCGATCGAGCGCAGTTGACGACGGAAGGCCGCTTGACATTGAGCCGACCCGAGACGTAGCCTAAAACGTTATAGAAAAGCTGGGAACGCCCAGCTAAGTGTCGGCGACGCCGGGAGGCGAACGGTCGATGGGGAGAGCGCCCACCATTCGCGACGTCGCGCTGCGCGCGGGGGTTTCGGTCGCGACCGCCTCCAACGTCGTCAGTGGCGTCCGCCCGGTTGGAGAGGCGAGCCGCCGCAAGGTGCTCGAAGCGATCGAGGCGCTCGACTATCGCCTCGACCGCGCAGCCAGCGCCCTTCGCGGCCGGTTCACCCGCCTCATCGGCATGGTCGTCCCCGACATCACCAATGTCTTCTTCGCCAGCCTCGTGAACGGGGTCGAAGCCCTCGCCGAACGCGACGGCTATGATCTTCTCATCGTCTCCACTAGCGAGGACGCCGGGAACGAGCGCCGCCGTATCGAGGCGCTCGTCGCCCGCCGCATCGACGGGCTGATCGTCGTACCGGCGGCCGATGATACGATGCCTGAGCTCAAGGGCGGCAGGGACGGTTCGCGTCTGCCCCCAGCGGTGCTGATCGACCGGGGGGCGAATGCTCCGGGATTCGACACTGTGCGCGCCGATTGCTTCGCTGGCGGCTATGCGGCGGCGCGCCACCTCATCGACCTCGGACACCGCGATATTGCCGTTCTCACCCATTCAAAGCGTCTCGACAATATCGAGCAGCGGATCGGCGGCTGCCGCCGGGCGCTCAGCGAGGCCAGTCTCGACGGGCGTGACCGCGTCATCTACGGCGGCCATGATCTCGAGAGCTTGCGCGGCGCGATCGAACTCGAACTCGACCGCGCCGATCGGCCGACCGCGATTTTCGCCCTTACCAACGTTTGCGCCCTGGCCTCGATCAAGGCCGCGCGCGGCCTCGGCCTCGAAATCCCCGGCGATGTGTCGATTGTCGGCTTCGATGATTTCGACTGGATGTCGGCGCTGAGCCCCTATCTCACCACCGTCGCGCAGCCGGTCGGCGACTTCGCTTCCACTGCCTGGCGCCTCCTGATGCGACGCCTCAAGGCCGAAGCGGAGAGCGGCGTCGAGAGGATCGAACTTCCCTGCACTCTCAAGGTGCGGGAATCGACTGGACTCGCCCGCCCGCGGCTCAAGGCCGTCGCGGAAGTCCGCTGAACCACGGAAAAACGTCAAGGGAGTGAGACATGTTCAAACGTTCGACTTTAGCCGCCTCGATTGCGGCGCTCGCGCTCGGCCTCGCGGCGTCGACGGCCTTCGCCGCCGACAAGCCGCTCTACGGCGTCCTCATGAAGACGCTGTCAAACCCCTTCTGGGGCGCGATGGAGAAGGGCGTCGACGTGGGCGCCAAGAACGCCGGCGTCGACATCTTCCTGGACGCGGTTGAATCCGATCAGGCCGCCGAGCCGCAGCTCAACGCCTGCAACACCATGCTGGAAAAGAAGCCGGCGGCGATGATCACCGCGGCGATCAATTCGACCATCCTCCTGCCTTGCCTCAAGCAGGCGAACGAGATGAAGATTCCGGTCGTCGACCTGGACAACAACCTCGATCCCGCCATCACCAAAAAGGCCGGCGTCGACATCGCCTTCCATATCGGCTCGGACAACGAAGCGGCAGGCGCAAAAGGCGCCGACTATCTGGTCAGCGTGCTCGGCAAGGACGCCAAGGGCCCGGTGCTGGTGATCGAAGGCCTTTCCGGCAACATCACCGGAGAGAAGCGCGCGCACGGATTTGCCGAAGCGCTTAAGAAACAAGCCTCCGGCCTCAACATCGTTGCTTCCCTGCCCGGCGACTGGGACAGCCTGAAGGCCGCCAACATCACCAACGACACCTTGCAGCGAACACCGGATCTGGTCGCCATCTTCGCCGCCAATGATGACATGGCGCTCGGGGCAGTCGAGGCAGCGCGTGCGGCGAGCAAGGACAAGCTCATCGTTATTGGCGTCGACGGAAACTCCAATGCCGTCAAATCGATCGAGGCCGGCCGGCTCAACGCCTCGGTCGCGCAATTGCCCTATCTCGTTGGCCTCCAGGCGGTCGAGAACGTAAAAAAGCTCCTCGCCGGCGACAAAGTTCAGGAGACGATCAATGTCCCGACCCTCGTCCTGACAAAGGAGGTCATCGAGGCGAACAAGGATCCGATGCTGCAATACGTCAAGTGAGCCCAACTGGCTTCGTTCGCTCGCCTGATCAGGCGCGCCTACTTGATTTGAGGATGGCCTGATGACTTCGGCGTCAACGGGCGCCGCGCCTCCGTCCTGGCGCGCGCGCTTCGCCAGCGGAGCCGCCGTGCGGTTGGAATCGCTCATCGTGCTCGTGGTTCTCTGCGTGACGATGGCGATGCTTTCGAACGCCTTCCTCTCTGTCTCCAATATCCTCAACATCCTGCTCTCGACTTCAGTGTTCGGGGTTTTGGCGATCGGGATGACATTCGTCATTTCGTCGGCCGGCATCGACCTCTCGGTCGGATCGATCCTCGCGCTCTCCGGCGTCGCCGGCGCCATGCTGACCTCCAACCTCGATCTCCCCTGGTGGGTTGGACTGGTGGGTTGCCTCGCAATGGGCTCGCTTACCGGCGCGCTCAACGGCTTCCTCATCACCAAGGGCGCGATCCCACCGTTCATCGTCACGCTCGGCATGCTCGGCGTCGCACGCGGCTTCGCGCTGGTGCTCAGCAATGGCGTTTCTATTTATGGGCTGCCCCCGGAGATCGTCTGGCTCGGACAGGGACGCCCGTTGGGCGTGCCGACCCCGGTCTTCGTCCTCCTGCTTGCCGCTCTCGTCGCGCATGTGCTGCTCGCCCATACGCGCTTCGGCGTCTACACTCAGGTCATCGGCGACAACGAAGGCGCGGCGCGCGCGATGGGCGTCCGCGTCGAGCGGATGAAAGTGCTGATCTACACCCTGTCCGGCCTGCTCTCGGGCCTTGCCGGTCTGCTGTTCGCCGCCCGCATCAATTCGGGCGAGCCGACCGCAGGTCTTAGTTACGAGCTCACCGCCATCACCGCGACCATTCTAGGTGGCACGAATTTGTTCGGTGGCCGCGGCAGCGTGCTCGGCACGCTGATCGGCGCGCTGATCATGGGAGTGCTGCAGAACGGGCTGAATCTGATGGCCGTGCGGCCGTTCTATCAGCAAATCGCCATTGGCGCGGTGCTGATCCTCGCAGTCTGGCTCGACCGCATCAATAGCAAGGAAGGCTGGCGTCGATGAGCCTTCTTGAACTCAAGGACGTCCGCAAATCTTTCGGCGCCATCGAAGCTTTACGCGGCGTCACGTTTTCTGTTGAGGCGGGCAGCGCGGTGGCGCTCGTTGGCGACAATGGCGCGGGCAAATCGACGCTGATGAAGACGATCACCGGCGTCCATCGTCCCGACGCCGGCCAGATCCGCTTCGACGGCATCTCCATTGTCGGCAAGGATCCGGGTCGCATTCGCGAGGCCGGTATTGAGATGATCTACCAGGACCTTGCGCTCGCTCGCATGCGCGACGTGGCCTCGAACATTTTTCTTGGCCGAGAGCTCACGCGCTCCGTCCTCGGCGTGAGGTTCATCGACACGAACCGGATGCACAACGAAGCTGAGGCGATGGTCGCGCGCCTTGGCGCCCGCATTCCCTCCGTGTCCCAGATAACCGGCCAGCTCTCCGGCGGCCAGCAGCAGTCGGTCGCCATCGCCCGCGCGCTCACCTTCAACCCCAAGCTCGTGATCATGGACGAGCCGACGGCCGCGCTCGCCGTGCGCGAGGTCGAGCATGTGCTGGACCTCATCCGTGCTCTCAAGAAGGACGGCATTTCCGTCATCTTGATCAGCCACCGGCTGACCGACGTGTTCTCGGTCTCCGACCGCATCGTCGTCTTGCGCCAGGGTCAGGTCATCGCGGACGACGCGACCCGCGACACCAGCATGAACGCTGTCGTCGCCCATATCGTCGGCGCGCACTCGGAGTCAGCTTCGTAAGGACGAGTGGCGATCACGCTCCCCCTTCACGCATGGAGACGCAATTGAGATTCGGCATTTATTACTCGTACTGGGAGCAGGAGTGGAGCGCCGACTGCCTGAAATACGTCGAGAAAGTCGCCAAGCTGGGTTTCGACGTGATCGAGATCGCCGCCCACCATCTGAACAACTATAGCCCGGCGCATATCGCCGAAGTCGGCCGCTCCGCTCGAGACAATGGCCTCGCGATCACGGCCGGTTTGGGTCCGTCCCAGCAAAGAAACCTGTCGTCCGCCGACCCCGCGATCAGAAAAGCGGGGCGGGCCTTTTTCGAGGAGACGCTGACCAACCTCGCCAAGCTCGACATCCGCATCATCGGCGGCGCTCTCCACTCCTACTGGCCGATCGACTATTCGAAGCCGGTTGACAAGGCCGGCGACAGGGCGCGCGGCCTGGAGGGCATTTCGAGCCTCGCGGACTTTGCGGCCGATCGCGGCGTCAACCTCTGCCTCGAAGTGCTGAACCGGTTCGAGAACCATGTCCTCAACACCGCCGAAGAGGGAGTCGCGTTCGTCCGCGAGGTCGGCAAGCCCAACGTCAAGGTCATGCTCGATACGTTCCATATGAACATCGAGGAGGACAGCTTCGGCAAGGCGATCCGCACCGCCGGCCCGCTGCTCGGCCATTTCCATACCGGCGAGAACAATCGCCGCGTTCCCGGCAAAGGGGGGTTGCCCTGGCACGAGATCGGGACGGCGTTGCGCGAGATCGGTTACAGCGGCGCGGTCGTCATGGAGCCTTTCGTCAAGATGGGCGGCCAGGTCGGCAGCGACATCAGGGTCTGGCGGGATCTCAGCGACAACGCGGACGAAGCGCAGATGGACGAGGCAGCGCGACAAGCTTTGGCGTTCTCGCGTTTCGTGATCGGCGGCGAGCCGCCGCGCGACAGCGCTGCTGGCTGACTCAAGCGTTCGGGATGTTGCGCGCCAGGGCTTCGAGCACCGCCATGCGCACGGCGACCCCCATCTCCACCTGTTCGCGAATGAGCGATTGCGCGCTGTCGGCGACCAGGGTGTCGATCTCGACCCCACGGTTCATAGGGCCCGGATGCATGACCAGCGCACCGGGCTTGGCGTAGCCGAGCTTTTCCTCGTCGAGCCCGAAATAGCGGAAATATTCCCGCGCCGACGGCACGAAGGCGCCGCTCATCCGCTCGCGCTGCAGGCGCAACATCATGACGATGTCGGCGTCCTTGAGGCCTGAGCGCATGTCACGCGAGACTTCGACGCCCATGCGCTCGACGCCCGACGGAAGGAGCGTCGAGGGGCCGACGACCCGCACGAAAGCGCCGAGTTTGCTGAGCAAAAGGATGTTCGAGCGCGCCACGCGCGAGTGAAGGATATCGCCGCAGATGGCGACGGTGAGGCCCTCGATACGGCCGAGATTGCGCCGGATGGTCAGCGCGTCGAGCAGCGCCTGGGTCGGGTGCTCGTGCGCGCCGTCGCCGGCGTTGACGACCGAGCAATCGACCTTGCGAGCCAGGAAATGCACCGCGCCCGCGTGGGGGTGCCGCACCACGAGAATGTCGGGCCGCATGGCGTTGAGGGTCATCGCGGTGTCGATCAGCGTCTCGCCCTTTTTGACGCTCGACGCGGCGACGGCCATATTCATTACGTCCGCCCCAAGCCGTTTTCCCGCAAGCTCGAACGACGATTGCGTGCGGGTCGAGGCCTCGAAGAACAGATTGATCTGGGTGCGCCCGCGCAACGTGGCGCGCTTCTTCTCGACCTGGCGGGAGATCGTCACTGCCTCATCGGCGAGATCGAGCAAGGCCACGATCTCCTCCCGTGACAGGTGATCGACGCCGAGGAGATGGCGCTGGGAGAAGACGGGCGGCGACGGGGCGATCATCGTTGGGCTCGATTGCGGGCGCCAATGAGTGAGCCAAAACGCGGGGCGCTTCAATCCCGCTCAACCGCGGCTTTTCGACAAGCCACAGCAATCCGCCCGCGCTCGGCCCAGCCGGCCAAGCACGTCAATAAGTGCCAATAAACGCGAGTAAACGTTAGTAAACGCTAGTAAAATGACTCCAATTTACTAGCGTTTATTTTTCCGAATCGAGCCTTTTCAATGGGTTATAGCCAGTTGGAGTAAAAATTTTCTCTTCTTATACCGCGCCCTGAAACGCCGACCCGATTTGAAACTCCGCTTGCCATGAGAACGCAACGGATCAGGCCGGCGATTAGGAAATCAATAGCATATCCATCGGATTTTCACAATATAATGTTGCGGGCTCTCGCAGGCTCAGCCTGGCTGCGAGCCGCTACACCCTGGCAAGCGTCGCCGGGTCGGGGCTGCCGGCAAAATACTTGTCGATGCAGCGCTGAAAGACGTCGCCGTCAAGCGCAGCGCGGGCGAACAGGGTCATGGACGAGCGGAACTTCATCTCGTCGATCGAGCCGAAGATGTCGCGCGCGGTTTTGCCTTCAACATCGAGCACGAGCCGCGCACATTCCCTGAGCCTCCCGCCGAGAACCGGGTGGGCGAGATAAGCTTTCGCCTGGTCAAGCGAAGCGATCGCGAACCGGATCGACATGGGACTCTGTCCGAGGCCCGCGATCTGGGGAAAGATGAACCACATCCAGTGGCTCTGCTTCCGCCCCGCCTCCATTTCGCGGCGCACCTGCTCGTAGACGGGCGCCTGCGCGTCTACGAAGCGTTCGAGGTTGAACCGGTCCGCTATCTGCGCCTCCTAAGCCGCCCACGATTTTCCTACGGCGCGGCGGCCAATGGCGCTGGCGCGCCTCGAGCAAATTCTATCCAGTTCCAACCGCGATTTTCATCGCGCCCCCGGATCAAGTCCGGAGGAGCGCTCCTGGTAAACGGTCGTCGCCCGCGACTCCTGGATCGCCTCAGCGCCATAAGACGCCAGAACACATATGTATTTCTACGCCCTTTGCACCCTCGGAATGACGATTCCGCCTCTAACTCGCCTGCTCGAGGGTCAAAACTCAACCAAATGTCGGCTTTGGGGCGGAGAGCATGCCTTCCTTGGTCACGCCCGGTAGGTCCGAATTCCTCACTGAAGCGGACATTTCCGCCCCGAAAACAGGGGTTTCCTGTGGCGCGGCGCTTCCCGCTTGCGGCGTCGCCTTGGAAGCGTATTCGGTCATCCAGTATTGGGCCGTTAGATCAGTCGTTTGGACCATCAGGTAAGGCTGATCTCCAACACTACATAAAGCGTCCGTGACATTGGTGTGATACCGGTCACATTCATTTTTCACGCTGTCAGCTAGCGCAAAGGCGGGACGGCGCCGAAGATGGCAGAGTGCGTCTGTCCCTCGGGGCGGGGAGACAGCGCCATGATGGACAGGAAGGCATTCCGAACCGCAGTCTGGGTTATTCCAATCGTTCTGCCGCTCGCCGGTTTGATCGCATGGGTTACGAAGAATAACCTTTCCGAGTCGGACCAGCACAGCGCGAAAGGCCTAACGTTGGTCTCCGTCGCGTGGCTCGGAATTGTCGCTTTCTGCTTCCTGTTGCTTTTGATCGCATCGGCATCGAGAGTGCAGCATTTTCTGCAGGCGCTCGCCGCGGTGGCGCTTCCGCTCGCCGTCGTTCTCGGCGCCGGGTATCTGCTTTTTTTCAACGATCAGGGACGTGAGCTCGGCGTCAGCCTCATGATCGGCGACCGCATCGGCTTATGGCGCCTCGTGCTTTTGTTCTTTGCGCTGATCTACTGGGGCGTCAACAATTGGCACAGTGGAAGGCTCGGCATTCATGCCGCCCTGGAAAGGGGAGAACTGGGCGTTCCGCCCCTGCATCCGCTGCCGCAAGAATCGCAACGGCACGTCCTCGAAGCTGGAGAGCGATGGCTGCTCTGGCTGCCGCGGCTGCTGGGCGTGTTCGCGCACCTGTTTGCGGCGGTCCATCTGTCGCTCGCGGCCTGGCGCCAGCCGGCGCCGCCGCACTGGTCCTGGTGGGCCTGGACGGTTGTCGCCTGGACCGCGCCTTTCATGATCGTCCTGTTCACCGCGCTGGCCTACCAATTCGACCGCTCCGCGATCGCGAAGCGGGATGACCGCGCGCATAGGTCCCTTCGCAGCTACGCGGCGCTTGCGGCGGGCGGTCTCATCTTCGTCGCGATGATGGTTCTGACTTTTCTCGAATCCTATCCACCCTTGCACGAATCCTATCGACCCTTGCGCGCCTTCGTCCTTGGGACCTTTGCTATCAGCCTGTCGGCGTTCGTCTTCCTGGTCTTCGTCAGCTGGTTGCGGCGCGACAGGCTGCTCGGCCCGAACGTATCCATGGAGGAACGCGCAAAGGATGACGCGAAAGAGAAGCCCCGGCTCGTCCGCTGGACCCTCGGCCTTTTCGCAGTGGTGTTGGCGATCGCGATCGCCGTTTGGATCAACCCGACCGCGGTCGGGTGGGCCTTCGGTTCAATGGTCGTTGCCTATTCTGCGATGGGCGCCTTGCTCGCAACGGCTAACGTTTTTCATTACGGCGTCCGCAGCCTGGTCCAATCGAACTATCTCGGCAGTGTGAGGAAGCCCAGGCTCGTCTCGGCTTCGATCGCCGCGGCCTTGATCCTGCTCGCAGTCGTCAATGCGTGGCTGCACCCCTTTCATGAAGTGCGACGCTGCGCGGATGAATCTTGCGCCAAAGTGGCCTTCGTGACGGATTATCGGGTCGCGCTCGACAAACGGCCGAAGGTCGAATGGGCCGCGCAAGCCTGGTATCTGCGGGCGAAGAGCGCGTTCAAAAACGACCATCCGGACTGGGATGAGAACGGCGACGTTCCGGTGCCGATGCTGATCGTCGCAACCGCCGGTGGCGGCATCCGCGCGGCCTACTGGACAGCCGCTGTTCTGGACAATCTCAGGACGCAGAGCGGCGGCAGTGTTCGCCCCTATCTATTCGCGGTCAGCGGCGTCTCAGGGGGAAGCGTCGGCGCGACCGCGTTCGAGGCCGCTCTGGCGAAGGACGACGAAGGTCAATGCGGACGCGGCTGCTGCCCCACGACCTCGGCGACCTCGTTCCTGACTGAAGATTTTCTCGCCCCTGTCCTCGCAAGCGGAATTTTCATCGACACGGTAGCAAGCATCCTGCCCGAATTCCCTCATACGGATCGCGGCGCGGCCCTCGAAAAAAGCTTCGAGCAGGCGAGCGGCGGCTGGCTCGCCCGGTCGTTTCTGAGCCTATCTCCTTACGGCGAAGACGGGGCGATTCACGACCCCTGGCGCCCGATCCTCCTGCTAAACGCCACGCATGAGGAGACTGGCAGGCGGATCATAGCGGGACCGGTCCTCATCGAACGGAACGTCTTCCTCGACAGCTTTGACGAACTGCATGAGCTCGGTAGCGACGTGCGTGCAAGCACGGCGGCCCACAACAGCGCGCGCTTCGCCTACGTCTCTCCGGCGGGGGATATCGGAGACCACAAGGGCTCGATGATCGACGGCGGATATTTCGAGAACTATGGCGCGCTCACCGCGCTCGAGCTTGCCCGCGCGGCCGAAAAAGCCCTCAATCCCGTGGGCAAGAAGCCCGTGGTCAAACTCGTCTTCCTCCTGATCAGCAGCGACCCGGATCTCGACGATCCTGGCAAGAGGACAGCTCCGGTCAGGATCGATGCGCCTGCGGGCGGGGGGCAATGTCTGGTGAGCGTCAGGGAACGCGACGCCCAGACTCCGACGAAGCCGAGCGATCCAAACTACTTGGCGGTTCAAAGCAAACAAGTCGAAGACGCCTGGGTCAATGAGTTCGTCGCGCCGCTCCACGGCCTTGAGAACGCGCGCTCGGCGCAGGGGAATTGGTCCGCGGCGCAATTGGCGGTGAAAGTCTGCTCGGCGTTCTCCCACTCGCCCGATGGCAAGCTCGGCGAAAGCGCCGCAAACGCTTCTCCGTTGGAGAACAGCGCTCCGTCGGAGGTTCAGGCCACGACGATCGCGGCAACGGGAGAGAACAATGTTGTCCAGACCCTGCATGCCGCGAACACGGGCGTCAACAAACCCTATTTTGCTCATGTCGCCATGTGCCGGGGCGACGATAAGGGAGATCTCACCGTCGACCCTCCGCTTGGCTGGGTTCTGTCTGAGACGACACGCGACGGGCTCGACGATATGCTTTGCCGGTGCGGAAATACCGATCAGGTCACCCAGCTCAAGGCGGCTATGAGCCTGCCCGGAGGGTGGACCTGCAAAAAACAGCAGGAAACCGCGGGGCTGTCGACATCGGCTGACGGACCGCAACGGTACTCAGCCTCCCCATAAACCTCAGGCTCGGACCGCGGCGGTGGGGCTGATGGCGGTTTTCTCGGCCGATCTTCTATCGATTATGTCGGTGTCGTGGTCGGTGACCAGATGTTCAAGGCGCCGGCCGCCTATGTTGGGCTGTTCTTCTTCGCGTCGCTACTGCCACGCCAATATTATGAACCCATGCGAGCGCAGGCTCGTGAGCCGTGCTTCTACGTCGTGTGGCATCTCGGTCGCCTGCCTATCGTCTGGTCCCGAGGGTCAATCGACTATGGCGTACATCCGACATGGAAAGCCGAAGACCGCTTTATCGCCCTTTCCAACCGTTTATTGCGTGGAACCTGAAGGTCGCCTTTGGGGTCGAAGCTGCCCAAGCGTGATCGAGTTTTGACCCTAGTTCGTCTTTGGATAGTCCGCGCCCCGCGCCGCCGCCTCGAGCGAAGCGTGCTCCTTGCGCACGGCTTCGATCTCCGCTCCCATGGCTTCGTAAGCGAAGGCGCCAAGGGGCAGCCGGAGCGGGGGATGCTCCTGCTCAACCGCATTGATGATCGCCTCGCACGCGCGAACCGGATCGCCGGCTTGCGAGCCACTGACGCCCTGGATTGCCCGGCGCCGGGCTATGGCGGTCTCCGTATAGGCGTCGACGGGCTTTTTCGGCGTTTTGAGCGAGCGGCCGGCCCAGTCGGTGCGGAACGGTCCGGGCTCAACGATGAGGACCTTGATTCCGTGCGGCGCGCCTTCCTTCGACAGCGCCTCGGAGAGGCCTTCGACCGCGAACTTGGTTGCCGCGTAATAGCCCGACCCGGGAAAGCCGATGAAGCCGCCAATCGATGAGATGTTGACGACCGCCCCCGACTTTTGGGCGCGCATGATCGGCAGTGCCGCGCGCGTCATGGCGGCGAGGCCGAAGAAATTGGTGTCGAACATCGCCCGCACGTCGGCATCGTCGCCTTCCTCGATGGCCGCGAGATAGCCATAGCCAGCATTGTTGACGAGGACATCGATGCGGCCGAAGCGGGCTTGCGCCCCCTTGATTGCGGCGTCGATCTGATCCTGCTTGTCGACGTCGAGCGCAAGCACAAGGCCGGTCTTGTCATGGCCAGCGACAATGTCTTCGACCTTCGCCTTGTCGCGCGCCGTCACGACGACGCGGTAGCCGCGGTTCAGGAGAATGACCGACAGCTCGCGACCGAATCCGGTCGAGCAGCCGGTGATGAACCAAACGGGTTTCGATTGAGCGTCCGCCATGACGGCCTCGCGCAGTTGCAAGTGGGAGGGCGATAGCTTCGCACGACGTTCCCCGAAAGTGCAAAGCTTGCTGTATTGATGCGGCGAGACTATATTCAATACAGATGAAGACCGAAGCCTCCATGCTCCAGATTCGAAACCGACGGGTCGTCGATCTCGCCGCGAAATTGGCGGCGATCCGTCACAGCACAAAAACGGATGCGGTCCTCAGCGCGCTCGAAAACGAACTTGCTCGCATCGAGGGTGAGAAGTCGCTCGCGGAGCGGCTGAAGCCGCTTCAAGACCGCATCGCGGCGGTTCCGCGCACGGGCCTAGAGGCGGACAAAGACTTTTACGACGACCTCAGCGGCGACTTGTGATTGTTCTCGATGCGTCCGCGATTGTCGCCATCATCACCGGAGAGCCAGAGGCCGACGCTCTGACGGAGGCGCTCGGATGCGGGTCTGAGATCACGACCTCGCCTGTGGCCGTTTACGAAGCCACGCTTGGGCTTGTTCGCATCCTCAGACGTTCTGTCGAGGACGCCGAAGTCGATGTCATGGAGTTCTTGCGTCTGGCGCGCGTCGTCGTTCAGCCGATCCAGCCGGAAACCGCCCATGTCGCGCTCGAAGCCTTTGCTCGCTATGGCAAGGGAAGAGGACACCCGGCGCGGCTCAACCTTGGGGACTGTTTCATCTACGCTCAGGCCAAGGCCGGCGGGGCTTCGCTTCTTTACAAGGGCAATGATTTCTCGAAGACGGACATCGAGAGCGCGGCCTGACCAGCGCTGCTCCCCGACGCCGCGTCATTTGACAGGCGGCCTTGGGCTCTCCATATCCCGCCGCCGGACGGCTAAGGGCAATTGGGACTGCGTCGCCGGCGCCTGAAGGAAATTTCCTGAATGAAAGTCGTGATCGTCGAGTTGCCGGCCAAGGCGAAGACCATCAACAAATATCTGGGCAAGGACTATGAGGTCTACGCCTCGTTCGGCCATGTGCGGGATCTTGCGGCCAAAGACGGGTCGGTCGATCCCGACGACGATTTCGCCATGCGCTGGGAAGTCGACGCGAAGGCCGCCAAGCGGCTCAGCGACATCGGGGGAGCCGTCAGGAATGCCGACCGCGTGATCCTGGCGACCGACCCGGACCGGGAAGGCGAGGCGATCTCGTGGCACATCCACGAGATTCTAAAGAGCAAGAAGCTGCTCAAGGACAAGCGCGTCGATCGCGTGGTGTTCAACGCGGTGACCAAGGACGCCGTCCAGGAGGCGATGCGCAATCCGCGCGAGATCGACGAGGCTCTTGTCGACGCCTATCGGGCGCGCCGCGCGCTCGACTATCTGGTCGGCTTCAACCTGTCGCCGGTCCTGTGGCGCAAACTGCCAGGCGCGCGCTCGGCCGGCCGGGTGCAGTCGGTCGCCCTGCGTATTGTCTGCGACCGCGAGCTTGAGATCGAAAAGTTTGTTGCCCGCGAATATTGGTCGATCATCGCCCATTTGCGAACGCAAGCTAATTCGCCCTTCACCGCCCGGCTGGTCGGCGCCGACGGCAAGAAGATCAACCGGCTCGACATTGGCTCGGGCGCGGAGGCCGAAGCGTTCAAGACTGCGCTCGAGCAGGCGCTATTCTCGGTCGCCGCGGTCGAATCGAAGCCGGTCAAGCGCCACCCTTATTCGCCATTCACCACTTCGACCCTGCAGCAGGAGGCGTCGCGGAAGCTCGGTCTTGCGCCGGCGCGCACCATGCAGATTGCGCAGCGCCTCTACGAGGGCGTCGATGTCGGCGACGGCGCGGCCGGCCTCATCACCTATATGCGTACGGACGGCGTCGATCTCGCGCCGGAGGCGGTCGCGTCGGCGCGGCGTGTCATCGCCAGGGATTTCGGCGACAATTATGTGCCATCGGCGCCTCGCAAATACACCGCCAAGGCCAAGAACGCGCAGGAAGCGCACGAAGCAATCCGTCCGACCGATATGACGAAGCGTCCCCGCGATGTCGCCCATCATCTCGAACCCGAACAGGCGAAGCTCTACGAACTCATCTGGACGCGTACGATCGCCTGCCAGATGGAGAGCGCCGAGCTCGAGCGCACGACGGTCGACATTCTGGCCGAGGCCGGCGCGCGCAAGCTCGAATTTCGCGCGACCGGCCAGGTTGTGCGCTTTCCCGGTTTCCTCGCTCTCTACCAGGAGGGCCGAGACGACGAGGAAGACGAGGAATCGAGCCGTCTGCCGCCGATGCGCCAAGCGGAAAAGCTCGCCAAGGAGCGGATCGACGCCAGCCAGCATTTTACCGAGCCGCCGCCCCGCTACACCGAGGCGACGCTGATCAAGCGGATGGAGGAGCTCGGCATCGGCCGCCCCTCGACCTATGCCTCGACCATCGCGGTCCTCAAGGATCGCGACTATGTGCGGCTAGACAAGAAGCGGCTGTACCCTGAGGACAAGGGCCGGATCGTGACCGCCTTCCTCGAATCGTTCTTCACGAAATATGTCGGCTACGACTTTACCGCCGAGCTCGAAGAGAAGCTCGACAAGGTGTCGAACAGCGAAATCGACTGGAAGGCGCTGCTGCGCGACTTCTGGAACGATTTCTCCGGCGCCATCACCGGCATCAAGGACCTGGGCACGCGCCAGGTGCTCGACAGCCTGAACGAGCTCTTGGGCCCGCACATTTTCCCCTCGCGCGGCGAAGGCGTCGATCCGCGCCTCTGTCCACTGTGCAACGAGGGCCAATTGTCGCTGAAGCTTGGCAAGTTTGGCGCCTTCATCGGCTGCTCGCGCTATCCCGAATGCAAGTTCTCACGCGTTCTCGCGCCGAGCGGCGCAGAGAGCTCGGAAGGCGACCGGCCGGGCGTTCGCGTGCTTGGCCAGGATCCTGCGACGGGCGAAGAGATCACTCTGCGCAACGGGCGCTTCGGCGAGTACATTCAGCAGGGGGAAGGTGAGAAGCCTAAGCGCTCCTCGCTGCCGAAGGGCCTGAGCGCGGACGACGTGACGCTCGAGAAGGCGCTGGCGCTGCTCGCTTTGCCGCGCGAAGTCGCGCGCCATCCGACGAGCGGCGAGGCGATCCTCGCCGGCATCGGCCGCTACGGGACCTATGTGCAGCACGGCAAGACCTACGCCAACCTCGGCCGCGACGACGATGTGCTCGAGATCGGCGGCAACCGGGCGATCGACCTGATCGTCGCCAAGGAGAGCGGGGCCGGGGCCTCCCGCTTCGGCGCCGGCGCGGGGCGCGAACTTGGCGAGCATCCGGAGGGCGGCAAGGTCAGCGTGAAGGCCGGCCGGTTCGGCTCCTATGTCAATCACGGCAAGATCAACGCCACGATCCAGAAGGGGATCGATCCGGCGAGCCTCACCCTCGGTGAGGCGATCGAACTGCTCAAAGCCAAGGCGGCGGGGGGCGGTGCGATCGGGCGCCTCGTTGGCGAGCATCCCGATGGCGGCCCAGTCACCGTGCGCGACGGGCGCTACGGCGCTTATGTCAACTGGGGAAAGGTCAACGCGACGATTTCAAAGAGCACCGCGCCTGACTCCATCACCCTCTCCGACGCCCTGGAGCTCATCGCCGAGCGCGAGGGCAAGCCTGTCGCTCGGCCGCGCAAGGCGGCGAAAGGAGCGCCGGCAAGGGGCAAGGCTCAGCCGGCTAAGGCCGGCGCGGCCGAAGGCCCGAAGGCCCGAGCCAAATCCGCCGCGGCGAAAAAAGCGGCCGCCAAAAAGGCCGCCCCAGCCAAGCCAAAATCCGCCGCCGGCAAGCGGGGATAAAAGCCAAGCCTGGATCTTCATCCAGGCTTGCGGCACGCGGCCTCGATGTTGTTGCCGTCAGGATCGAGGACGAAGGCTCCGTAGTAATCCGGATGGTATTGAGGCCTTAACCCGGGCGCCCCATTGTCCCGTCCGCCAGCGGCCAAAGCTGCGCGGTAAAAGGCATCAACATCGGCGCGCGTGGGGGCTGTAAAGGCGACATGCGTCCCGCCCTTGGGCTTCGCGCCCCCGCCGATCCAGAAGAACGCCTTGTCGTCCCTGCCAAATCCGGCATGGGCGTCCGCGCCGGTCTGCTCCGCCGTCACTTCCATCACGACGGCAATGCCGAGCGGCTTGAGGGCATCGACATAGAAGGTCTTCGATCGCTCCATATTAGAGACAGCAAAGCCGATATGGTCAATCACGCGTGGACCCCTTACAAGGCTCCGGCCCTTGGGCGAGATGGCTCCTCGCGGCGGAACGGTTCATGCTATAGTGCGTTGAGCTACTCGGGGCGAGGGGCAACGGGCACGGGCCTGTCGGGGGGGCCCGACAATGAATCCGATCGACGCGACGCAAACCTACGCGGGGCATAATGCGGAAGCGGCCTACAGCCGCTGGGCGCCGATCTACGACCTCATCTTCGATCTGCCGTTCCATCCGGGCCGGGCGGCGGCCGCGTGCGCGGCGGCCGACGCTGCAGGACCGGGCGGCGAGATCCTCGTTGTCGGCGTCGGCACCGGGCTCGAACTGCCGCTTCTCCCGGGCAACGTGCTTGTGACCGGCATCGATATTTCGGCGCCGATGTTGCGGGCGGCGCGCGCGCGGGTCGATCGAAAAGGGCTGGCGCAGGTTAGGGGGCTCCATGTCATGGACGCCGCTGCGCTCGAATTTCCGGACGCGGCGTTTGACGTCGCGCTCGCGCCTTATGTGATGAGCGTCGTTCCCAGTCCGGATCGCGTGCTCGACGAGGCCTGGCGGGTCTTAAGGCCGGGCGGGACGCTGATCGTCATGAACCATTTCGCCGCCTCAGGGGGGCTTCGCGCGGGCGTCGAGCGCCGGATGGAAACGGCCGCCGCTTGGCTCGGGTGGCATCCGAACTTTCCCTATTCCACTGTCGAAAGCTGGATCGTTTCTCGCCACGACGCCCGCATTGTCGAGCGCAGCGCGCTGCCGCCGATGAAGCTGTTCACGCTGCTGAGGATCGAGAAGGCGGGTTAGTTGAACGAGACGTCCGTACGGATCGAGCCAATGACGCTCGATTACGTCGAGGGTTATCGACGCGCCCTCGATGTCGTTGCGCGCGAGCGCAGATATTTGACAATGCTCGAAGCCCGCCCGAACCGGACACGTTGCATTTTGTCAAGAGCAACCTCGAAAATGGGAACCCGATGACGTTCGCCCTTGCCGGCGACAAGGTGGTCGGCTCGCGCGACGTTCGTCGCGAGTCCTTTCCTTCGCGGGCGCACCGCGGAACGCTCGGCATGGGCCTGTTGCCGGAATGGCGCGGCCGCGGTGTCGGGCGACGTCTGCTCGAGGCGACTCTAGCCCGGGCGCGGCGCTCGGGCTTCAAACGCATCGAACTCGATGTGCACGCCGACAATCAATGCGCCATCGCCCTCTATGAACAGGCGGGCTTCGTCCTAGAGGGGATTGTCCGCGATGCGAGCCTGATCGACAGCGTGTTTCGCGACGCGATCCTCATGGCGATCGTAGAGCGATGAAATCCGTCCTTCGGCCGGCGGCGCCGGACGGGCTATCGCCCAGCGCAGGGCAAGCCGCTTGTTTCCCTCAACCATCGAACTTACGTTACACGCGGGGCGCGCGCTTTTGCGGCCCCTTAAGAAATGGAACCATTGCAAAATCAAAAAATACGTCGGCGCTCGGAAAGCGCCGTTCACGGGGCCGTGGAGGCGAGAGCCGCTGCGCTGCCGACGCGCGAGGAAGTGATCGCCTACATCGGCGGCGCGCCGGCGCCCAATGGCGAGCGGGCGCCTGCGCGCGTCACCAAGCGCGACATTGCCCGCGCCTTCGGCGTGACGGGCGAAGCCAAGGCCGAATTGAAGCTCCTCATCAAGGATCTGCAGGCCGACGGCGCCGTGGCGCATGGCCGTAAGGCGCTGAGCGTCGAAGGCCGGCTACCGTCCCTTGTTGTCGCCGACATCGCCGAGAAAGACCGATACGGCGAGCTAATCGCGAAACCGGTGGAATGGACCGGCGATGACCCGGCGCCGCGCATCCTCGTGCGACGTCCTCGCGTGAAACGCGACCGGGGGCCTGCGCCTGGCGTCGGGGCGCGCGTTCTGATGCGCGTCGACTTTGACCCCGCCGCCGGTTCCAAGGCGCCGGCCTATTCCGGCCGGGTGGTCAAGATCCTGGACAAGCTGAGGGCGCGCACCTTCGCCGTCTATCGCAGCGCGGCGGATGGATCGGGACGCGCGGTTCCGGTCGAGAAGCGCGCGGCGGGGCGCGAATATGTGATCCCCGCCGGCATGGCGGGCGAGGCGCGAGACGGCGACCTTGTCGCCATCGAGCCGTTGCGCGAAGGCGGGCTGGGATTGCCGCCGGCGCGCGTCGTCGAGACCATAGGTTCGGTGAAGTCCGAGCGCGCGGTGAGCCTCATCGCGCTCGAGATGCATCACATTCCCTACGTCTTCTCGTCCGCGACATTGAAAGAGGCGGAAGACGCGCGGCCCGTGCGGTTGAACGCTCCGCGCGAGGACTGGCGTGCGCTGCCGCTCGTCACGATCGATCCGCCGGACGCCAAGGATCACGACGACGCCGTCCACGCTGAGCTTGATCCCAATCCCGAGAACTCAGGCGGGTTCATCCTCACCGTCGCCATCGCCGACGTCGCCGCTTACGTTCAACCTGGCATGGCGATGGATCGGGAAGCGCTCGAGCGTGGCAACTCGGTCTATTTCCCCGACCGGGTCGTGCCGATGCTGCCGGAGCGGATCTCCAACGACCTCTGCTCGCTGCGCGCGCAAGAGGACCGGCCCGCGCTCGCCTTGCGCATGGTCCTCGGCGCCGACGGGCGCAAGCGCTCGCACAGGTTTCACCGCATCATGATGCGCTCGGCGGCCAAGCTCTCTTACGAGCAGGCCCAGGCGGCGATCGACGGCCAGACGGACGAGACCACGGAACCGCTCGTCGACAGCGTGCTGAAGCCGCTCTACGCCGCGTATTCGGTCGTCAAAATCGAGCGTGAGCAACGCAATCCGCTGGATCTCGATCTGCCGGAGCGCAAGCTTGTTCTCGATTCCGAGGGGCGCCTTAAGGACGTGCGCTGGCCGGAGCGGCTCGACGTGCATCGGCTGATCGAGGAGTTCATGATCCTCGCCAACGTCGCCGCCGCTGAATTGCTTGAAGAGGCCCATTCGCCCCTGCTCTATCGCGCCCACGATGCCCCGAGCGCCGAGAAACTCGACGATCTGATCGAGTTCCTGCGCACCATCGGCGTCAAGCTGGCGAAGGGAGAGCGGGTCAGACCCTCGCATTTCAATGGCGTCTTGACCAAGGTGCGCGGGCAGGCGGTCGAGGCCCTGGTCAACGAAGTGGTCTTACGGGCCCAGGCGCAGGCCGAGTACAGCCACGAGAACTACGGCCATTTCGGGCTCAACTTGCGCCGCTACGCGCATTTCACCTCGCCGATTCGACGCTACGCCGATCTCATCGTCCATCGCGCCCTGATCCGAGCGTTGAACCTGGGTCCGGGCGGCCTCAACGACATGCGTTCGGGCGAATTGGCGCAGATCGCCGAGCACATCTCGGGCGCCGAACGCCGCGCGATGGCGGCCGAACGGGAAACCGTCGACCGCGTTGTCGCCGCGCATTTAGCCGATCGCGTTGGCGCAGTCTTCACTGGCCGCATCGCCGGCGTCACTCGCGTCGGCCTGTTCGTGAAACTGAACGAAACCGGGGCTGACGGGTTCATACCTGCGGGAACTTTGGGCAACGACTATTTCCGCTTCGAGGAGGCCAGCCGGTCGCTGGTTGGCGCCCGAACCAAAGAAACATTCCGGCTTGGCGGCCCGGTCAATGTCCGTCTGGTTGAGGCCGTGCCCTTCGCCGGGGCGCTAAGGTTTGAGATTGTGCGTCCCGGGTCCGAGACGGGCGCGCGAAGTGGAGGCGCTTCGGTGCCGCGTAAGTCAGTCACCAAGGGCAAACGTCGATGAACGACATGTCCCGCATTTGGCGTATTCCGACGCCCCCGCCAGACCGTTCGCTGCGCGAAGCGATGATGCGCGGGTTTCTTGGCCGCTGTCCGTCCTGCGGACGCGGCCGCCTGTTTCGCTCCTATCTCAAAGTGGTCAACGCCTGCGAGATCTGTGGCGAGGAATTCAGCGGCCACCGCGCCGACGACGCGCCGGCTTATATTACGCTGTTGATTGTCGCGCATGTGGTCGGCGCGGGCGTCCTCATGTCGGATGAACTCTGGCCGCAATCGTCGATGCTGTGGGACGCTCTGTTCTGGCTGGCGGTGACGATGTTCGCGAGTCTCCTTATCTTGCCCCGGGCAAAGGGCGCGATCGTCGGTCAGCAATGGGCCCTTGGCATGCACGGATTCGGGTCTCATCTCAGCAACAAGATTTGACCGAGCCCGCCCCCCGATCTCGTGCCCTGCGTCCCCGTGACGCCGCCACGCTCATTCTTGTCGATCGTCGCGAGAGCGCGCCGGCGCAGGTGCTGATGGGCAAGCGACATGCCGGTCACCGGTTCATGCCGGGCAAGTTCGTTTTTCCCGGCGGACGCGTCGAGCCCGAGGACCGGCGCATGGTCGCGACGGGCACGCTCGATTCGCATGTCGAGGAGAAGCTGAACGCGCGCGTGCCTCGGCCCTCGCCCAGTTTCGCGCGGGCTCTCGCGCTCGCTGCGATCCGCGAGACCTTCGAAGAAACGGGTCTCGCCATCGGCGTCCTCGGCTCGAGTGCGCCGGAAAATCCCCCTCCGGGCGCCTGGACCCGCTTTGCGGCGACGGGCGTCCATCCGTCCCTCGACGCGATCGACTTCCTCGCCCGCGCGATCACGCCGCCCGGACGCACCAGACGCTTCGACGCGCGTTTTCTGATCATCGACGCCCGGTTCATCGCCATGCGCGTCGACGGCGCCGTTCACGCTGAGGCTGAACTGGTCGAACTCGTCTGGACGCCGCTTGACGAAGCGCGAAATCTCGACCTGCCCTCAATCACCCACATGGCGCTCGACGACCTTGCCCAAGCGCTCGAAGGCGGCCTCGACAAAAGCCGGCCGCGCCCGTTCTACCGCCAGATCCGAGGAAAGCAGCTGCGCGAGCAGCTGTAGAGAGGTTTGCGCCGGTTACGCGGCCAGCCGGGCCGGGCGCACATGTCCGGCCAGCTCCATCAGCGCGAGATGATAGGCCCGGGCCGTGCGCTGCGAGCGATTGTAACGCGCCATCACCACATCGAGCAGTTCGGTCATGATCTCGCCGTCGGCCTCGGCCAGATGATCGAGCGTGAGCTCGCAAGGCTCGAGCGCGCCGACCAACGTCTCGCGCAATTCCTTAAAGCCTTCCATGTCGCCGGTGATGAGCGTGCGCCAGACGCGGGCGTGCAGACGGGTGAGGCTGCGCGCCAGCTCGCGGTCTTCGATGAGTTTGTAGTAAGTAGCGACCAACCGGTCGTAGATGACAGGCTCGGACCATTGCTTGAGGCCGGAAAAGCCTTCGGATAGGTCGGCCGATCCCATGGAGGACACCCTTCGGCGACGAGTTTTGCGTCGAGAATCAGGAGGTTAGTCCTCGCGACGCTGCGAGGACAGTGATCCGCGATGGTTAACACGGAGTAAATCGTCGCCGCCGGCTTATCCACAGACTTTTTGTAACGATTTAACATTTCGCCTTGACGCATCGGAATTGCCGAGGCGTACCCGCTTGCCAAATCGCAATGCGGGATCTTCAGCGCCATCGCTATCTGCGCGCCTTGCGTTTCGGCGCAGCCTTTGCCCGCTTCGCAGCTTTTGCCGGCGGCGGATCTTGCAGCCCGTAAGTCGTAAAGGCGCTCGCCGTTTCGGCGATTTGCTCATCGGTCAGAATGACTGGATTGCCGAGCGCGAGTGCGAGGTAATATTGCTTCGCGATTGTTTCGAATTCGACCGCGAGCCACATCGCTTTTTCCAAGTTGGCGCCGAGGGCGATCATGCCGTGATTGGCGAGAAGGCAGCCGTTTCGCCCCTCAAGCGCATGAAGCGCAAAGTCCGACAGCTCTTTCGTTCCATAGCGCGCATAACCCGCGCACCGGATTGTGGTCCCGCCAAAGGCGGCCATCATGTAATGGCAAGCTGGTATTTCCTTGCGGGCTATCGCCAGGACGGTCGCGTAAGTCGAGTGCGTATGTACGATCGCGCCGACGTCCGGCCGCGCCTTCGTGATATCGAAATGAAACCGCCACTCGGTGGACGGTTTCAGCGGTCCGCTCCAGGCGCCGTACTCTCCGTCAAGCGGCATTGCTGCGATCGACTCAGGGGTCATCGCATCGTAGGGCGTCGCTGACGGGGTAATGAGCAGCACATCCTTGTAGCGGGCGGAGATGTTGCCGGACGTGCCTTGATTGAGGCCGGCCGCGTTCATCCACCGGGCCTTGGCCACGATATTCGCACGCAACGCCCTTTCGTCCCTAGTCATTATCCGCCCTCTACCTCTGCGTCCGGACCCAGCCGAAATGCCCGGCCGCGTCGACTGGCTCGTTATTATCAAGGCTTGATCATCAAGGCTTGATTATCAGCGCTCGCGCCTCTTTGCGTCTTGACTCGCCGATTGCATCATGAAAAAAATGTCATGCCAAGAAAAAAATATCAGGGAGCGAAATGCACGACGTGGCATCGCCAGCGATCGACGACCGAGATCAGGAGCTCTGCGCTCGGGCGGCATGGCTTTATCACGGCGCGGGCCTCACTCAGGGTGAAGTGGCAAGGCGCCTCGGGGTTCCTAGCGTCAAGGCACACCGCTTGATCGCGCGCGCCAACCGGCTCGGCTTCATTCACGTCTCCATCGACGCCCCGGTCGCCGCTTGCGTCCATCTCGAAAACGAACTGCAGAGAAAGTTTGGTCTCGAACAATGCGTGGTCGCGCCTGAGCTCGACGAAGGCCCCATGCCGCTCAGGTCATTGGGTCTGTCTGGCGGCCGGTTTCTCCAACTGGCGATCGAAGGCGGGATGCACCAGGTGATTGGCGTTGGCCACGGCCGCACGCTCGCGGCTTGCGTCAACCATCTTTCGCGCATGGACATTCCTGATCTCAAACTGGTTTCGCTTCTCGGTGGAATGACCCGAAGCTATGTGACCACACCTTTCGACGTGATCCATCGCCTGGCTGAGAAAACCAACGCCGCTGCTTATGTGTTGCCGCTGCCCTTTCTGGCCAACACGCCGGAGGATCGCAAAGTTCTGCTCGAGCAGCGCGGCGTGGCAGACGTGTTCGAGCTTGGCGTGAAGTCGACCCTGCGCCTGGTCGGAATCGGCGCGATCGATGATGACGCATCGATTCTGTCGACAGGCCTGGTCGAGAGACATGAGTTCGAGGAAGCGCGCGCTCTCGGCGCGGTCGGCGAATTGCTGGGCCATCTCTTTTCCTCGCGCGGCGACTTGATCGAGAGCGGCGTCTCAGCGCGGGCTCTGTCCATGTCCGCTGCTGATATTCAACGACGCGCAACAATCGCCGTCGCGGGGGGAAAGACCAAGATCAATGCGATCAGAGGCGTGCTTGCGAGCGGATTGCTGCACGGCCTGATTACCGACGAGAGCACCGCAAAGGCGCTCGCGGACTAGCCATCATCGCAAAACGCGATGAGGGAAGGAAACCAAGGAGGAAGCGATGGACGACAAGGCGAAAGAGTTGTTTGCGGCATTCAAGGCCGGCAAGATGAGCCGGCGCGAACTGATGAGCGGCGCGGCCAAGCTTGGCGTCAGCGCCGCGACCGCCAACTTCCTGTTCAACGCCGCTGCGACGCAGGCGCTCGCGGCCGATTTCGACTGGAAAAAATTCAACGGCACAAAGCTTCACCTGCTCCTGAACAAGCACCCTTACGCCGACGCGATGATCGCCGACCTCGACAACTTCAAAAGTCTGACCGGAATGGATGTCACTTACGACATCTTCCCGGAGGACGTGTATTTCGACAAGGTGACAGCCGCGCTCTCGTCGAAGTCGAGTCAGTACGACGCGTTCATGACCGGCGCCTACATGACCTGGACCTATGGGCCGGCGGGCTGGATCGAAGACCTCAACACGTGGATCAAGGATCCCGCCAAGACCAATCCGAAGTACGATTGGGAAGACGTGCAGCCTGGGTTGCGGGCGTCCACCGCATGGAACGGCGTGCCTGGCGCGGCGCTCGGATCGGCCGATGCCAAGCAATGGTGCATACCGTGGGGCTTCGAGCTCAACTCGACCACATATAACCGGAAGATGTACGACAAGGCTGGAGTGAAGCCGGCCAACAATCTCCCGGAGCTTATCGAAACGACGGCCAAGCTGACCAAGGATCTGGGTGGGCCCTACGGCATCGGGGTCCGTGGCTCGCGCTCGTGGGCGACGATCCACCCTGGCTTTCTGTCCGGCTATTCCAACTATGGGCAACGGGATTTCACCGTCACCGACGGCAAGCTGAAGGCCGCGATGGCCACGCCCGAGTCCAAAGCCTTCCACAAGATGTGGGTGCAGATGATCCAGGATGCGGGACCGAAAAACTGGTCGACCTACACCTGGTATCAAGTCGGAACCGATCTTGGCGCGGGCGCTTCCGCCACCATCTTCGACGCCGACATTCTCGGCTATTTCATGGATGGCGGCGACAACAAGGAGAAGGGCAATCTCGGTTTCCACGCGTTCGCGGCCAATCCGGAAGCCAAAGCTCCGACTCCGAACGTGTGGATCTGGTCGCTGGCCATGAACACCGCCGGCAAACAGAAGGATGCCGCCTGGTATTGGATGCAATGGGCGTCGTCGACCGAGCACGATCTGTTCGGCGCGCGCAAGATGGACTTCGTCAATCCTGTCCGGGCCTCGGTTTGGAAAGACGAAGACTTCCGCAATCGGATCGATAAGTCCTATAGCGGATATCTTGCGCAATACGACGCCTCGGCGCCGGGCGCGCGCATCTACTTCACGCCACAACCCTTGTTCTTCGACGTCACCACCCAATGGGCAGAGACGTTGCAGAAGATGGTCGCCAAGCAAGTGCCTGTCGACGACGGGCTCGATCAGTTGGCCGCGTCCATCGATAAGCAGCTCAAGGACGCAGGCCTGGGCTGAACTTTGATCAAAACGCGAGCGCGCGGGTCCATGTTCAAAGCGCGCGCGCACCGCGGACCGCCAAGCTTGGCGCGCGTACCAGATGATCAGGGTCAGGCATCGCAGGGTAGGTTGATTTTGTGACTGACACTGTAGTCAAGCACGCCGACGCGCCAGCGCGTCGGCGGATCAATTACCTGCCATACTTGCTCAGCCTGCCGGCGCTGCTCGTCTGTATCGGGATCCTGATTCCCTTCGTCACCGCCGTCTATTATTCCCTGCAGCGTTATCGTCTGAACCTGCCGATGATGCGGGGGTTCATCTGGTTCCAGAACTACATCAACTTCTTCACCGATAGCGAGTTCTGGCACACCGTGCAGGTGTCGCTCGAATATACGGTGCTGACGGTCGGGGTCGAGCTCGTGTTCGGCTTGGGCATCGCCATGCTTTTGCAGAAGCGGACCCGGATCAACAACATCGTCTCGATCCTGCTTCTTCTGCCTCTCATGACGGCGCCGGCGATTGCTGCCCTCATGTGGAAGCTGATGACCAACCCGAACTTCGGCGTCCTCTCTTATTTTGTGCAGCTTCTCGGGTTCAACAATTTCAAATGGGCGTCCGACCCAAGCACCGCGTTGTTCACCGTCGTGCTCGTCGACGTCTGGGTCTACACGCCCTTCATCATGATTTTGCTTCTGGCTGGCTTGCGCTCTTTGCCGACTCAGCCGTTCGAAGCCGCAGCGCTCGACGGCGTTCCAAGGCGATTCGTCTTCTTTCGGATCACGCTGCCGATGCTGACGCCCTACATCATCACAGCCGGGCTGTTCCGGATGCTCAACTCGATCCAGCAATTCGACATCATCTATCCGATGACCCAAGGCGGCCCCGGCGATACGCTGCTTGTCTTCCAGGTCCGCGCCTATCTCGAGTTCTACCAATATACCAACGTGGGCAAGTCCGCGGCGCTTCTGATCATCCTGTGGGCTATCACCTATGCGCTGTCGAACGTGTTCATCAAACAATGGTTGAAACTGCGCGAACGCGCCCGCGGGCTGGCTTAGGGAGGAGGCGGCTTTGGAGCATATGTCTGTTCTGGAGCGTGGCGTGCGGGGCGTCCTGATCGCCCTCATCGTGCTCTTCTTCCTGTTTCCGATCTTCTGGATCTTCCTCATGTCCTTCCAGACCAATGAGGATATCCTGCGCATCCCGCCAAGCCTCTTCTTCACACCGACCTTCTCCAATTACTCGGCGCTGATCACCGGCAAACTCGTTTCGACGGCGGGAACGCTCGACATCGCATTCATGAGAAACCTGTGGAACAGCGTGCTTCTCTCAACGACGTCTGTGGTCATCGCGCTCATTCTTGGCGTGCCCGCGGCTTATGCGTTCGCGCGCTTCAAGTTTCGTCTGGGCGAGGACATCGCGTTCACCCTGTTGTCGTTTCGATTTGCGCCGCCGCTGCTGGTGCTGTTGCCCCTCTCGCTTTATTTCCAGCAGCTGGGGCTTACCGACACCTACATCGGTCTCATCTGGGTCTATCAGCTGATCGCGCTGCCGCTCATCCTGTGGATCGTACGCGGCTATTTCGAGGACCTCTCCCCGGACATTGAATACGCCTATCGCGTTGCCGGTCATTCGTGGTGGCGCACGTTTACGCGCATCGCCATTCCGCTGGCGGGTCCTGGAATCGCCGCCGCCGGGCTTCTCGCGTTCATTTTCTGCTGGAACAACTTCATCTTCGCGCTCATTTTGGCGTCCGCCGCGAAGCAGCCGGTTACGGTCGGCGCGCTCGCCTTTGTGACCGCTTCCGGCATTCAATACGGACAGATCGCCGCTGCGATCGTGCTCTCCGTAGCCCCGACGCTTGCACTCGCGCTTTACGCCCAACGCTATCTCGTTGAAGGCCTCTCACTCGGCGCGGTGAAGGGCTAATCATGGCCAATCTCGAGATCCGCTCGGTCAGCAAGGAATTCAAGACGGGCAAGGTGCTCGACCGCATTTCTCTAGCGGCCGACAATGGCGAGATTGTCGCAATTTTCGGCCCGTCGGGATCGGGTAAGACCGTGCTTCTCCGGCTTGTCGCCGGCGTCGAGCAACCCGACGAGGGGCGTATTTTGCTCGGCGGTCGCGACGTCACCGACCACGCGCCCGAGACGCGCGGCGTGGGAATGGCGTTCCAGAACTTCGCGCTCTTTCCCCACATGTCCGCGTTTGACAATGTTGCGAGCGCGCTGACCGCCCACAAGGTTCCGCGCGACGTGATCCGCGCAAAGGTCGAGAAAGTCGCCGCGCTTTTGAAGATCGAGCACGTTCTTGGCCACGCGCCGCGCGAACTGTCCAACGGCCAGAAACAACGCACGGCTCTGGCGAGGGCGTTGGTGGCCGAACCGAAAATCCTGCTGCTCGATGATCCGTTGCGCAATGTCGACGCCAAATTGCGCTATGAGATGCGCTTGGAACTGCCTTCTCTGCTCAAGGCGTCCGGGTCAACGGTTCTCTATGTCACGCAGGACTATAAGGAAGCGATGGCGCTTGGCGATCGGATCGCGGTGCTGTCGGACCGGGACTTTGCGCAGATCGCGCGGCCGGCGGAGATTTATCGAACGCCCGCGACGCTCAATGTCGCCAGTCTGTTCGGAGATCCGACGATCAATCTGATGCCTGTCGAGCCGCTGGCTTCATCCACCGGGCCGAAGATTGGCATCGGCGGCGCCGAATTGTCCCTGCCCCCCGGTTATGCTCACATGGCTGGGAAGCCGTGCGTTCTCGGGGTGCGGGCGGAAAATGTCATTGTTGAAGACTTGGCGTCGCCAGAAAGCCTTCCGGTCGAGGTGGTCGCGGTGACTCCGCTCAACGAGAGAACTCTCCTTCTTCTCCACACCGGTGATGGCCGCGAAATTCTGGCGTCTGAAGCGGGAACGAACGAGGCCCCGCGCAGGCACGGGCCCGCTTTCTCCCGGTTCGACGCCGAGGCTGTTCTTCTGTTCGACCCCGCGAGCGGTCGCCGCATCGTTCCTCAGTCAGCGTGAGCCCATGCCCGAGGCCGCTCTCTCGATCAAAAGCGTCGACAAGATCTACGAGGGACGCGGGAAGGGTCCCGTCCATGCGGTGAAGAACCTCGACATGGATGTGCAAAGAGGCGAGATCGTCGCGCTGCTCGGCTCATCCGGGTGCGGCAAGACCTCGACCTTGCGCATGATCGCGGGCTTCGAGGAGGTTACGCACGGGGACATCGTTCTTGAGGGCCGACGGGTCAATCAGATGCCGCCTGCGCGTCGAAAAGTCGCGATGGCGTTTGAAGGCTATTCGCTCTATCCGCCTCTCACCGTGCGCGACAATATCGCGTTTGCATTGAAGAGCGCGCGCATGTCGCCGAAGGATGCGCAGAGATCGGTGTCGGAGGTCGCGCGCATCTTGGAGATCGAGCCGATCCTCGATCGATATCCAAGCTCCATTTCGGGCGGCGAGCAGCAGCGCGCAAGCCTTGCTCGAGCGCTCGTGCGTCAGGCGGATCTCTATCTCCTGGACGAACCCATGGGTCAGCTCGAGCCTCGGCTGCGCGCCGTGTTGCGAGGCCGATTGAAGAGCCTTCTGGTCGATCGCCGCATGACCGCGATCTTTGTCACGCACGACCAGACCGAGGCCAATGCGCTCGCCGATCGCGTGGCGGTCATGGAAGGCGGAGTCCTGCAACAATTCGCCAGCCAGAAAGATTTGCGCGAAAGGCCCGCCAATCTGTACGTCGCGACGTTCGTGGGCGAACCGCCGATGAACGTGTTCGAATCCAAGGTCACGAACGGCGATCGGGTTCGCTTCGCGATCGATAACGGCCCCACCTTCGATTTTGCCGATAGCGACATTCCCCAGAGCGTTCGCGCAGCGATTGGAAGACGCGAGACGGTCGTGATCGGTATTCGCCCCCACGCCGTTCGGTTGGGCGTCGGGGCTGACGACGCGCGCATTGTCTCCAATCAATGGCTGGGCGACCAGAGCCATCTGGCGATGGAAGTGGCGGGAAAACTCATGGTCGCGGTCTCTCATGCGCCGATCCCGGCCAAAGTCGGCGAGCGGCTGCAGTTTGGCGTCTCCGCGTCGGATCTGCACGTGTTCGACGTCAGCACATCGGCGGCCTTGTCGCACGGGCCGGAAGCCGCATGAGTTCCGCCGCCCGAGCTGCAGACGCGAAGTCTCGCCCATGACTCGCGATATCCTGGTGGGCATCGACGCTGGCACTTCCGTCATCAAGGCCGTCGCGTTTTCGCTTGGCGGCGAGCAGATCGCCGTTGCCGCGCGACCCAATGTCTATCAGACGCTTGGCGGGGGCCAGGTCGAGCAAGACATGCATCGGACCTGGGCCGATTGCGCCGCAACTTTACGCGAACTCACCGAACGCGTTCCGGATCTCGCCCGCCGCGTCGCCGCTCTCGCCGTGACCGCGCAGGGCGACGGCACATGGCTGATTGATTCAGCCGGCGAGCCGGTTGGCGGAGGGCTGCTGTGGCTCGATTCCCGCGCAGCCAGCCTGGCGTCGGAGTACCTGAAAACCGACGCCTATCGCGAGCATTACGCCCGCACCGGTTCTGGTCTCAATGCCTGCATGGCTTCGGCTCAGCTGGCATGGATGAAGCGTTGGCAGCCCGATCGCATCGCCCGCGCCGCCACCTGCTTTCACTGCAAGGACTGGCTTTATTTCAAGCTGACCGGCGCTCGCGTAACCGATCCGGCCGAAGGCAATTTCACCTTCGGCAATTACCGCACCCGGGAATACGAGCCGTCGATTCTGGTAGGCATGGGGATTGCCGACTGCGCGCGCCTGCTGACGCCGATGATCGACGGTGTAAGCGAGACAGGAAAGCTCACGGCGTCCGCCGCCGCCGAGACGCTGCTGCCCAAGGGCCTGCCGGTGTCGCTGGCTTATCTTGACGTGGTGTGCACCGCGCTTGGCGGCGGACTTTGCGATCCCGTCGCAGAGGTCGGCGTCTCCGTTCTGGGCTCGACGGGCATGCACATGCTTTATGCGCCCACGCCTGACGACGTGCGGCTCAACGAGGACCGCTCCGGCTACACGATGTGCCTGCCGATCGGCCGCGCCTGCTCTTCGATGCAGTCCAATATGGCGGCCACGCTCAACATCGACTGGCTGATGGACATGGCCCGCGAAGCCGCGGAGATGGCGGGCGCCACGACGAGTTGCGCGGCGCTTCTTTCCGGCCTGGACGAGAGAGTGCTTGGCGCCGACCCCGGCCAGGCCGTCTACCACCCTTATATTTTCGAAGCCGGCGAGCGCGGTCCTTTTCTCAATCCTGACGCGCGGGCGCAGTTTAGCGGCCTTTCGACGCAGACGAGTTTCGCTGGCCTCGCGCGAGCGGTCTATGAAGGCCTCGCCTTCGCGACGCGCGACTGCTACCTCGCTTCCGGCTCGATTCCTCGCGAAGTCAGGTTGGGTGGAGGCGGCGCGCGGTCGAAGGCGATGCGCACCATTCTCGCCGCGGTTCTCAACGCGAACGTGCGGACGCTCACGCGCGAGGAGCTTGGCGCTTCCGGCGCCGCAATGATGGCTGCGGTCAGCATCGGCGTCTATCCGGACATGAGCGCGTGCGCCGACGCGTGGGTCGCCCCGTTTCTCGATAGGCTGACGGCCCCCGATCCGCAGCTTAGCGCCTATTACGCGAAGCTTTACCCGATCTACCGAACCATCAGAGCGGCCATGTCGCCGGCTTGGAGTCATTTGGGCAGGCTCAGACGGGAGTACGCGGCTTGAGCAAGGACTTCGAGCATCGAGGACCGATCATATCGATCATGGGCGACCGTTTCATGCTGCCGTCCATGTTCGAGAAGGCGATCCGAGAGAAGTGCGGAGAGACGCCTGAAATCAGATCCTATGAGATGCCGTGGCCGGACGAGCCGATGGAGCACGGCTATGCCGAGCCGGGAATGGAGGGGCTCAAGGAATATCAGGGGACGGCCGATGAGGTGGTGGCGCATATCGATGACGCTGAGATCGCGGTCACTCATCTTGCGCCCTTTTCCGCCGGAGTGATCGAGCGGCTGCCTCAGTTGAAGCTGATCGCCGTCTCCCGAGGAGGCCCCGTCAACATCGATATGGCGGCAGCGCGCAAACGGAAGATTCGCGTCGTCAACACGCCCGGCCGGAATGCGTCCGCGGTCGCCGAATTCGCGATCGGTGCAATCCTGGCCGAGACTCGGCTCATCACGAGGGGGCATGAGAGCCTGCGTCGCGGCGAATGGCGGGGCGATCTCTATCGCGCTGATCTGACCGGCGAGGAATTGTCGGAAATGACGGTCGGCGTGATCGGATATGGGCATATAGGAACCAAGGTCGTGCGCATCCTCAAGGCGTTCGGCTGCCGCATTCTCGTCTGCGACCCTTATGTTCAGCTCTCGGCCGACGACTTGCGCGACGAGGTCGTTCAAGTCTCGCTCGATCGGCTTTTGCATGAGAGCGACGTAGTGACGTTGCACGCGCGGGTGACGGAGGAGACTCGCGGGTTCATCGGCCGGGAACAATTCGAGCAGATGAAACGCGGCGCTTATTTTGTGAACACGGCACGCGGGCCAATGGTCGACTATGACGCGCTCACCGAGGCGCTCAAGACGCGGCATCTGCGCGGCGCCGCGCTGGAAACTTTTGCGGTCGAACCGGCGCCCTCGGATTTGGAACTGCTTCAGCTCGATAACGTCACTTTTGACTCCTCACATCGCGGGGGCGTCGGTAAAGACCGTGAAAACCGCAGCCGCAGCCATTGCTGAGGAAGTTCGTCGATACCTAGCGGGGGAGGGTCCGCTCAATCCTTGTTGAGCCGCTCGCACACGGAATGACCCGAGACCTTGGCGAGTTCGACCTGATTGTCGTTGGCGGGGGCGTCAACGGAGCCGGAATAGCCCGCGACGCTGTGGGCCGCGGTCTCTCGGTGCTGTTATGCGAGAAGGACGATCTCGCGCAGGGCACCTCCTCGCGGTCGGGCAAGCTTGTTCACGGCGGCTTGCGCTATCTCGAATATTACGAGTTTCGGCTTGTCCGCGAGGCGCTGATCGAGCGCGAAGTCCTGCTTCGTGTGGCGCCGCACATCATCTGGCCGATGCGGTTCGTGCTGCCTCACAGTCCAGAGCAACGACCGGCCTGGATGGTCCGGGCGGGCCTGTTTCTCTACGATCACTTGGGCGGGCGCAAGATCCTGCCGCCGACGCGAAGCCTCGACCTATTGAACGCGCCAGAGGGCGAGCCCCTGCGCAAAGATTTCATGCGCGCCTTCGAATATTCGGACTGCTGGGTCGACGACGCACGACTGGTTGTCCTGAACGCGTTGGGCGTCCGCAAACGCGGCGGCACGGTTTTGACGAGGACGCCCCTCGTATCGGCGCGGCGCGTGGCCGACAAATGGCGCGTCGGTTTGCGAAACACGAGAGACCGAAGCACTCTCGAGGCGACCGGAAAGATTCTCATCAACGCTGCGGGTCCGTGGGTCGAGGACGTTTTGCATCGGGCGGGCCGCAATGCCGCGAGTTGCGTCCGGCTCGTCAAGGGCAGCCATATTGTCACGCGAAAATTCTGGAGCGGCGACCAAGCCTATCTGCTTCAGAATAGCGACAAGCGGGTCATTTTCGTGAACCCGTACGAAGGCGACCTCGCCTTGATCGGAACCACGGACATCCCGTTCGAGGGTCAAGCCGAGGACACGCGCATCGACAAAAGCGAAGTCGAATATCTTCTCTCCGTCGTCGACCGTTACTTCACAAGAGGCCCGAAGATCGGCGACGTGGTCAACTCGTTTTCGGGCGTGCGCCCCCTGTTCGACGACAAATCAGCCAATCCGAGCGCGGTCACGCGCGACTATGTGTTCGATGTCGAGGCGCCGGCAGGCCAAGCCCCCATGCTCTCGGTCTTCGGCGGCAAGATCACCACCTATCGCAGACTGGCTGAGCACGCGCTAGAGAAGCTCTCTCCCTACCTTCCGCAGATGACGGGCGCCTGGACGGAGCGCGCGGCGCTGCCGGGGGGAGACATTCCCGACGCCAACTTCTCTCTCTTTTTGCAAGAGCTGCGCCGGCGTCATCCGTGGCTTCCTCAGGACGTTGCGTACGGCTATGCCCGGCGATACGGCACGAGAGCCGAGAGCTTGCTGAACGGCGTGAAGTCGATCAGCGATCTCGGGCTTCCCTTCGGTGGAAGGCTTTACGAGCGCGAGGCTCGCTTCCTTGCCGAGGAGGAGTGGGCGACCGAGGCCGAAGATGTTCTCGAGCGGCGGACGAAACATGCGTTGCACCTTACGGACAAGGAGCGCGCAGATTTTACAACCTGGTTTCAAATGCTGACGCCGAAGGCCGTATGATGACCTCGATGAAGATCGATGACGGTGAGTTTCACGCGCTGCGGGAGCTGTCCGCCAAACTCGGCGCCGATCCCTTGCGGACGCAAGGCGCTGGCGGCAACACGTCGATCAAACGAGACGGCGTCATGTGGATCAAGGCGTCGGGAACTTGGCTCGCCGACGCGCTCGCACAGGACATCATGACGCCGGTTCGCCTGGAGCTCTTGCGACAGGCCATTGCAGATGGAGATCCCCGCGCCGCAGCGGCGACCGATTTTGTCGAATCCGGCGCCAATCTCAGCGGCCTGCGGCCTTCGATCGAGACCAGCGTGCACGCGATCATGCCCTTGCCGGTCGTCGTCCATATCCATTGCGTGAACACGATTGCTCTCGCGGTTCGACACGAAGGCGAGTCTCTTGTGCGCGAACGCTTGAGGCCGCATGCGGATGTTGCGCTCGCGTTCATACCGTATCGCAAGCCAGGCTTGCCGCTTGCCCATGCGATTGCGGAACGGCTGACGGAGAATACGAACGTTCTCGTCCTCGCCAACCACGGGCTCGTCGTTGCCGGCCAGACGGTTGCAGAGGTCGCCAATCGCATTGAGCGCATGTGCGAGGCGTTGTCCGCGCCGGCGCGCGCAGCGCCGGAAGCCGATAATGAAAAGCTTGCCTCGATTGTCGGAGGCTCGGACTATCGCCTGCCGCAGGATCCCGCCGCCCACGGCGCGGCGCTCGACCCGAAAAGCCTCGCGATCGCACGGCTCGGCTCGCTCTACCCGGACCATGTGGTGTTCCTTGGGCCTGGCCTTATGGAGGCATCAGTCGACGGCGGCCGTCTTCGTGCGCCGCCGGAAGATCTCCGACCGCCGCTCATGATGGCGCTGCCCGGTGTTGGCGTCGTTCTCCATCATTCAGCATCGAAAAATGCACACGCAATGGCGCGATCCCTTGCGGATGTTGCGGCCCGCATTCCAGAAGAAGCGCCGGTACGCGTACTGACCAGCGCCGAAGAACAGGAGCTCATGAACTGGGAAGCGGAAACCTATCGCCAGACCATCGGAAGATAAGAGCATGAGCTTGATGGGCGCACGCGTGATCGGAATTGATGTCGGCACGTCTGGCGTGCGTGCGGCCGCGCTCGCGGATGACGGCGCGACTGTCGGCTCGGCGGCCGTCGCGATGACGGCTTTCGGCGACGCCACCGCTCCCGCGACATGGTGGAATTGCGTTCGCGCGTGCATCTCTGAGTTGGCTTCAACATGCGACTTGGCCCAAGTGCGCGCGCTCGCGGTCGATGGCACTTCCGGCACGATGCTGGCCGTGGATCGGTTCGGAGAGCCGATAGGTTCTGCCCGCATGTATGACGAGCCCTGCACCGACGAAGCCGTCATCCGAGCGATCGCCGAGCAAGCGCCCGCCGACAGCGCAGCTCGTGGAGCCACGTCCGCCTTGGCGCGCGTTTTGATGATGCAGGATCGGCCGAACGTTCGCCACCTGCTGCACCAGGCCGATTGGATCAGCGGAAAACTGAGCGGCAGATTCGACCGCAGCGACTGGAACAATGCGCTGAAGGCTGGCTACGACCCGGTTGCCGCCCGATGGCCCGACTGGATCGAACGGACAGGCGCGGATCTTGCAAAATTGCCTGTCGTTCTAGAGCCTGGCGCTTCTATTGGTCCGGTCAGTGCAGAGGCCGTGAGTTCTTGGCATACCAGAATCAGCGATTGTCCGTGCCGGAACGACGGACGGTTGCGCCTCGTTTCTCGCAACCGGCGCCTCGGAGGCGGGCGACGGAGTGACCGCTCTCGGATCGACGCTCGTCGTCAAGCTTCTGTGCGATCATCCAATCTTCGCGCCGGAGTTCGGCATTTACAGTCATCGGATTGGCTCCACGTGGCTTGCCGGCGGCGCCTCGAACACAGGCGGCAAAGTCATTGAACAGTTCTTTCCGCGCGACCGCCTCGCGGCGCTGTCTGCTGGCGTGAACCCCGAGAACCCGACTGGACTCAGCTATTACCCGCTTCTGAAGGCGGGCGAACGCTTCCCGATCAACGATCCCAAGCTTCCTCCGCGGCTTGAGCCTCGGCCTAAGGACGACACGACGTTCTTTCAGGCGATCCTTGAAGGCGTCGCTGAGATCGAAGCGCTGGCCTATCGCAAGCTCGCAGAACTCGGAGCGCCGCCTCTGCGCTCTGTGCGTACCGTCGGTGGCGGGGCCGCAAACTCCGCCTGGACGAAGATACGGGAGCGCAAGCTGGCGGCGCCTTTCAAATCTGCGGAGTTGCAAGAGGCATGTGCGGGTGTGGCTCGTCTTGCGTTGCAAAGCCTGCTCAATTCCGGATGAAGGCTTTGTCTCGCTTCATCGCGATCGCGTCTTCTTTCAAGGCCGTGTTCTTCGACCAGTACGGCGTACTGCACGACGGGCGAGACCCGTATGCCGGCGCGAGGGAAGCCTTGGCGGCGCTGAAGTCCCGTGGCGTCAAACTTGTCGTTCTCTCGAACTCCGGCCGCTCGGGCGCGGCCAACGCGGAGCGCATGGCGACGCTAGGTTTCGAGCGGGAACTTTACGACTTCCTCGTGACTTCTGGCGATGTGGCGCGGGGCCTGCTGAAGCGTGGGCGTTTTCCGGCGCTGCTTGCGCCTGGGGCTCGCTGCTTCGTTATTTCAAGAGACAGAGATGACGAAATCGCGTGCGCCTTTGGCGTCGTCCGGGCCGCTCACAGCGGCGTGGCCGATCTCGTCATCATCGCCGGCAGCCAAGCGGACAAGGTGTCGATTGATGACTATCGCACAATGCTCGCGCCGGCGGCTCAGCGTGGAACGCCTTGCATGTGCGTCAACCCGGACAAGCTTATGCTGACCGCGTCGGGCAACGCGCCCGGCGCGGGACGCATTGCCGAGATTTATGAGGAACTGGGTGGCGCCGTGACATGGGTTGGCAAGCCGTTCCCCGAGATCTATCGGGCGGCTGCGGAGCTATCGCAGGTTCAGGACCCGCGCGATGTTCTCTGCGTTGGCGATAGCGTCGAACACGACATTGCCGGGGCCAATCGGTTTGGCGCTTTTGCCGCTCTTGTGAGGACGGGCATTCTCGCCGGCCTCTCCGACAAAGAGCTGGCCGTGACAATCGGCCGGCACGAGGCGTTACCAGACTACGTGATGCGAAGTCTGCTGTCGTAGGACGGTCGAGCGCGTCCCGCCTCGTCGCGAATTGCGATGAACCCTTTCCAAGTGACGACTTCTTGGCGCCGGCGCCCGCGATATACGCTTCACAACAATAGTGTTTTTCGCTGGCGCCAATCGGTCGGAAGCGGAACAGGGAGGATAAAATGAAGTTCGCAAAGTTATTGAAGTCGGCCACGGCTTTGGCTTTTTTGAGCACGCTCGCGGCAAGCGCGGGTCTCGCGCCCGCTCACGCGGAAGACAAGATCAACATCATCATGGATGGCGGCCCACTCTGGGATCCGTTCTTCGGCGCGATGAAGAAGGGCGGAGAGGACGCGGCTAAGGACCTTGGCTCCGACTTTCAGTGGGTCACGAGCACCGACACCGCCAATTTCGACACGGACTACGCCAAACTTGTCAAACAGTCAGCGAGCCGTCACCCGTCAGCGCTGATCATTGGCAATTACTTTCCCCATGCGCTTGACCCGATCATCAAGGACATCACCGCAGCGGGCGAGCCCGTCTTCATTTTCCACGACGGCGGCGCATCGTGGAAAGAGGACGGCGCGATCGGCTACATCGGCTTCGACTCCTACGCTCTCGGAAAAAAGGTCGCTGGTCTGTCAATCAAGGCCGGCGCCAAGCACGGGCTTTGCGTGAACCATGTTCCGGGCAACGTCACTCTCGAAAACGAGTGCAAGGGCTACGAAGAGGCGTTCAAGGAGGCGGGCGGCAGCGCAAAGCTGCAGATGATTCAGTTCTCCGACGCCTACAATCCGACATTCGTGACCCAGGCGATCAAGGGGCAACTCCAATCTGACCAGACGATCGACGCGGTCTACACGATGGGCGCCGAGCAGGGACTCGCAGCCGCTGGGGCGATCGAACAGCTCGGCAAGAAGGACAAGATCGTCAACGGGTCCCTTGGTCTGTCGGTTAACGCGCTGCAGGCGCTGCGCGACGGCAAGATCCTGTTCATCGCTGATCTGCAGCCCTATCTCGATGGCTATTACGCCGTCGTCGAGGCCTATCAATACGCCAAATACGGGATGCTGCCGGCCGGAGAGATCTGGACCGGGGCGCAGATCCTCACGAAGGACAACGTCGACAAGGTCCTGGACATCAACAAGAAGTTCCCGGGCGTTCGCGGCGCTTCCTGACACGAGGAAATCGGCTTGAGCGCCTCTCGAGCGGCGGCGTCCAAGCTCTCTTGAAGATGCAGAAACGAGCTTCGACGTCTCAAGGAGCGTTATGGCTTCGGTAGTGGACTCAACGGCAGGGGGAGTTCACGACACGTCCGGGCGCGGTCGATGGTCGTTGAAAGGGATGGCGCGGCGCCCCGAATTTGGCGCGGTTGTCGCGACCCTGCTCGTCTATCTTTTTTTCGCCATCACCACGCAAGGCGCGGGTTTCGTGTCCATCGACGGAACCGCAGGCTGGCTCGACACTGCCGCTGAACTCGGCATCATCGCCATACCCGTTGGCGTTCTCATGATCGCCGGAGAGTTCGACCTCTCGGTCGGATCGATTGTCGGCGCCTCCGCGGTCTTTCTTGCGATTGGCACGACAGTCTTCAACGTGCCGTTCTGGCTGATGATCGCCATTGTGCTTCTTGGCGGCGCATGCGTCGGGCTTTTCAATGGGATCATCACGGTTCGCACCGGGCTCCCGTCATTCATCGTGACGCTCGCGGCGAGCTTCTGCGTCTCTGGCGGCGCGACCGGTTTGGCGCGTATGCTCACGAATACGACAAACATCTCGGTGAACCCGCCGCCTGACGTGCATTTGTTGTTTGGGTCAGCCTGGGGACAGGCCAACGTCTCGATCCTCTGGTGGATTGCTGTCACGGCCGCCGCTGGCATCGTCCTGTCGCGCACTGCATTCGGAAACTGGATCTACGCGACGGGCGGCGATCCGGTCGCCGCGCGCGGCGCCGGCGTGCCAACCAATCTGGTGAAGGTCGTATTGTTCGTCGCGACCGGCGTCGCGGCCGCCTTCGTTGGGGTCATCCAGGGCGTGATGTATCACTCGGGTAACGCCACTGCGGGCCTTGGCTACGTCTTCCAATCCATCATCGTCGCGGTGGTCGGCGGCGTTCTTCTCGGCGGCGGCTATGGCTCGGCGTTCGGGGTCTTCCTCGGCACGATGATCTACGGGATTATCAACGTCGGCATCTTCTACACCGGGTGGAGCACGGACTGGGTGCAGCTTTTCCTTGGCGTTCTCCTGCTTTGCGCGGTGCTGGCCAACAGTTACTTCCGCCGCTTCGCGATGAGCGCCCGATAGGAGCCTCGCCCCATGACCGCGCCTCTCATCGAACTGCGCAATGTGAGCAAGCACTTCGCCGGGGTGAAGGCGCTGACCGACGTCTCGATTGCCGTTCATCCGGGCGAGGTCGTGTGCCTGTTGGGGGACAACGGCGCCGGCAAGTCGACGCTGATCAAGATCCTGTCCGGGTTTCATCCGCCCAGCAGCGGATCGATCTATCTCGACGGACAGGAGACCCGCTTCGCCGACCCGCGCGACGCGCGCTCGCGCGGCATCGCCACCGTCCACCAGGAGGTGGGGACGATTCCGCTGATGAGCGTGGGACGCAATTTCTTTCTCGGCGCCGAGCTGAAAAAGGGACGCCCGCCGTTCCGTTGGCTCGACACTGAGCGATGCAACAGCATCGCACTCGAGCAGATCCGGAAGTTCGGCATCACCCGAGTGCGGGACGGCGATCAGCTGGTCGGCACTTTGTCCGGCGGCGAGCGTCAGGTTATCGCGATCGGCAGAGCGATGTATTTCGGTGCGAAAGTGCTGATCCTCGATGAGCCGACCTCGGCTCTTGGCGTCAAAGAGGCCTCGACCGTTCTGCGGTTTATCAATCACGCCAAGCACCAGGGCGTCGGCGTCGTCTTCATCACGCACAACGCGCATCACGCGATGTCCGCCGGCGACACTTTCGTCGTGCTGATCCAGGGCCAGGTCGCCGCTCGCTTCCGGCGCGGGGAGAAGAGCAGCGTCGAGGTCCTATCGCTCATGGCCGGCGGTGAGCAGATCGAAGATGTCGCCGGCGAGTTCGCCCATCTAGGCAAAAACCACGCGGCCGCGCGGCCTGCGGTGCAAGGCTAAACAGGACTGAAGGAGAGAGCCATGGGCATGAACGAGCGCATCGATCGCGTTCTTGGCGATCTTGTCAAATCGGGCGCGGCGCCTGGCGTGGTTGCGATGGTCATTAACGACAACGGCCCACTCTACAGCGGCGCCGCGGGGACGAAGGGTGTGGGCAGCAGCGAGCTGATGACGGTCGACACGATATTTTGGTACGCGTCGATGACGAAGGCGCTCGTCGGCGCTGGCGCCATGCGGCTCGTCGAGCAAGGACGCCTTAAGCTCGATGAACCGGCAAGCAGCATCCTGCCGGAGCTCGCTGACGTGAAGGTGCTCGATGGCTTCGAAGCCGATGGCGCGCCGAAGCTGAGGCTTGCCAAGCGGCCAATCACGCCGCGCCAATTGCTCACGCATACGGCCGGTTATGGATACAACTGGGCGAACGGTGTCATCCTGCGCTATCTCGAGAAATACGACCTTCCCGATCTCATTCATTGCAAGCGAGGCTCGCTCGATCAGCCGCTGCTCGCCGACCCAGGCGACAGGTGGGAATATGGCATCAGCATCGACTGGGTCGGGCAGTTAATCGAAAAGATAAGCGGCCAGTCGCTCCGCGACTACCTGCGCAAGAATCTGTTCGATCCGCTCGGCATGGACAATACCGATTTCATCCAGACCGCCGAGCAAAAGGCGCGTCGCGCCACGGTCCACCAGAAGCATCCGGACGGAACGATTGTCCCGATCGTCGATCATGAGGTCGCGCAGGATCCTGAGTTCTTCATGGGGGGCGGCGGGCTCTGCGGCTTGCCGGCTGACTATGCCGCATTCATCCAGATGATGCTTGCCGGCGGCAAGTCGAAGAGCGGCGAGGCCGTGCTGAAGCCAGAGACGGTCGCCCTCATGGGACAAAATCATATCGCGCCGCTCGAAGCGGGCGTGATCAAGATCGCGATGCCGAATCTGTCGCACGATGTGGATTTCTTCCCCGGACAGCGCCAGGGTTGGGGCCTAAGCTTTCTTATCAATCTCGAGCGCTCCGCCGAAGGACGGAGCCCGGGTAGCCTGAGCTGGGGCGGCCTCGCGAATACCTATTTCTGGATCGACCCAACGGCGAAAATCGCCGGCCTGATGATGACGCAGGTGATCCCGTTCGCGGATCCTGCAATCTTGAACGCTTATCGCGCGTTTGAACGGACCGTTTACGACGAGCTCGCGGGAGCGAAAGCGGCTTAGCGAAAGCGAAAACGCCTCCGTCGCGATCTGCGATGAACCTGTTCTCAATCGCGACTTAGCGGCGCCGCTTTGACCCTTATAACGTCGATTGCAGCGGCCGACGAACGCGTCTGGGGATTTCCGGCTGCGCAAATGAATTCAATCCCAACCAACGAGTGGATGACGCAATGAAGATCGCAGTCCTGCCCGGAGATGGAATTGGCAAGGAGGTCACCGCACAGGCCGTAAGAGTTCTGGAAGCGACTCTAGGAAACTCGGTGTCGTACGAATTGAAGGAGGCGCCGATCGGCGGAGCGGGCCAGGAAGCCGTTGGCGATGCTTTGCCGCCGGAGACCTTGAAACTGGCGCGAGCTTCGGACGCCATCCTGCTTGGAGGCGCAGGCGTCGTCGAAGACGAGAACAGGCCTCCGAGCGAGGGCGCAGGAAACGGGCTCTTGCGCCTGCGCAAGGCGCTCACGCTGTTTGCGAATTATCGGCCGATTTTTCTCTGTCCTGAGCTTGAGGACGCTTCGTCGCTGAAGCGGTCCGTGGTCAGCGGCGTCGACATTCTCATGCTGCGGGAACTCAACGGCGACCTCTATTTCGGCGAGCCGCGGGGCATCGAGACCAACGCCGCGGGCGAACGCGTGGGCGTCAACACGATGCGCTATTCCGAGTCCGAGATCGAACGCATCATCCATGTTGCGTTTCGCGAGGCGCGCCGAAGACGCAACAAGGTTTGCTCGGTCGACAAATCGAATGTGCTCGAAACGATGATGCTCTGGCGGGAGGTCGCGACGCGTGTCGGAAAGTCCTATCCCGACGTCGAGCTGACCCACCTCTATGTCGACGCCGCCGTCATGCACCTCGTGCGCGATCCACGGCAGTTCGATGTCATGGTGATGGGCAACGTGTTCGGCGACATTCTCTCTGACGCCGCGGCGATGCTGACCGGTTCGATCGGCATGCTTCCCTCCGCGTCCCTTGGCGACAACAAGAAGGGGCTCTACGAGCCGGTCCATGGCACCGCGCCTGACATAGCGGGCAAGAACATTGCCAATCCGCTCGCCGCGATTTTGTCGGTCGCGATGATGTTTCGTCATTCCTTCGACATGGAGGAGCATGCGAGGAGAATCGAGAATGCCGTCCGAAAAGTGCTGGCGGAAGGTTATCGAACCGCCGACATCATGCAGGAGGGCGGCAAAAAAGTTGGCACCGACACGATGGGCGAAGCCGTGGTCGCCGCGGTACGGGCGAACGGCTGACCAGGACGCCGCACCTATCTTCGGCGCGAGCGCGATCCCGCATCGGCGAAATCGACCACTCGGGTGGGCCGATCGACGTCTTTTGAGCTCAGGTGCTCAACGAGCATACGGACCGGAGGGGGCTGAGAGGCGGGGTCGCGCACGCAGATCTTCCAGTTGCGCGTCGCCCATTCCTCATCAAGGGCTACAGCCGCGACCTGCCCGGTCGCGACATAGCGCTTGGCGCAGCGCTCAGGGACGAGACCCACACCGAGGCTGGCCTCGACCATACTGCAGACCGTCTCGAAGCCATTGACGCGTATCCGCATCCTGAGCGTCAGGTTGAGCTCGCCTACGGCTTTCATGACCAGCGAGTCGAGGAAGCTGCCTTTTTGGGGACCGACAAGATCGAATTCCGCAAGTTCTGCGAACCTGACCTTCTTGCGCTCGGCGAGAGCGTGGCCAACCGGCATGATCGCGACAAGCTTGTCAGACCGATAGGGCAGGATCTGAAGTCCTGTCGCCGGAAGATAGCCGCCGAAAATGCCGATGTCCGCCGCGTTCTCGGCAACAGAGCGAACGACCTGCTGGCTCGTGCCCTCTTCGAGATCAATGCGGATTGCATCGTGAATGGCGAGGAAATTGGCGAGGTCGCGCGGGAGATGCTGAAGGATCGTCGACACGCTGGCGTGAATTCTCACCCTGCCGCAGAGACCCGTCGCATGCTCCGCGAGTTCGTATTCCATCTGTTGCAGGTCGCGCATGACGACGCGCGCATGCCTCAACAGGGCTTGCGCCGAAGCGGTCGGCTCCAGACCTTTGGTCGTCCGATGAAACAACGGGGCCTTTACGAGCTCTTCAAGGTCCGAAATTCGCTTGCTGACAGCTGAAGCGGCAATATGCTCTCTTGCGGCCGCGCGAGAAATGCTTTTGCTTTCGCAGACCGCGACAAACAATTTCAGCGATAACAGGTCAAAACGCATCGGCGGACATTCTGAAATGACGGCTGAGGCGGCCGAACGGCCCGCCGATCGCCGCGCGCATCCCGGTGGTGGACCACTTGACCACTAGCATCTTACATCCAAAGACTCCGCTGCAAAAGCGCGTCCGCAGGATTAAGCATTTGGGAGATATAGCGTCGCGGGCCAAGCAGTGTTGAGGCGCGTCGCGAAACGCGATGATAAATTGTCCAAGTACGACTTCGCCGCCGATGACCGGGCGCCTATACGAGTCGCACGCCCAGGTTGTTGAGAAGGGAGGCTCCTCGTGACGGCCGCAGCGGCTCGAACAATGTTCGAGAAGATCTGGTCTCGACACCGCATCCTCGAGCGGCCTGACGGCCAAACTCTGCTCTATATTGATCGCCATCTCATTCACGATGGCTACGCCCCCGCCTTCGAATTCTTGACGGCGCGCGGTCTCAAACCGCATGCGCCATCTCAGACTTTCGCGACGCCTGATCACTACGTGCCCACGGATACGCGCGAGGCGTCGCAGATCCCTGACGCCGAGCGGCGATACATGGTCGAATCTCTTGCCCAGTACACTTCGGACTTTGGCGTCCAGATGTTTGGCCTGAAGGACCAGCGGCACGGCATCGTGCACGTCGTTGGTCCCGAACAGGGCATCAGCCAGCCTGGAATGATCATCGTCTGCGCAGACAGTCATACCTCGACGCATGGCGCGGTCGGCGCCCTCGCTTTTGGCCTTGGCATGACCGAAGCCAACCACATCCTGGCGACCCAGGCGCTTTGGCAGCGTATGCCAAAGACGATGCGCATCAGCGTTGATGGGCGGCTCGGGCCTGGCGTGTGCGCCAAAGATATCATTCTCGCCATTATCGGCCGTATCGGCACCGCTGGCGCGACGGGCCATGTGATCGAATATGCGGGCTCGGCGATCACTAATCTCACGATGGAAGGCCGTCTGACGGTCTGCAACATGTCGATCGAAGCCGGCGCGCGTGCAGGCATGATCGCGCCGGACGAGACCACGTTCTCCTATCTGGCTGGGCGCCCTTACGCGCCTAAAGGTGAAGAATGGGACCGTGCGCTCACCCGGTGGCGCAAGCTTCCGACCGATCTCGAGGCAAGCTTCGACAGCGAGATCAGCCTCGACAGTTCGGAGATTGCCCCGATGGTGACATGGGGCACGAGCCCGCAGGATGTCGCTCCGATCGATGGAGCCGTTCCTGATCCGGCCGAGGCCCCGAGCCCGGAACGGCGCGACAGCATGGAGCGCGCGCTGAAATACATGGACCTCAAGCCCGGGGTTCGTCTCGACGCGGTTGCGGTCGATCGCGTTTTCATCGGCTCCTGCACGAACGGACGGATCGAGGACTTGCGCAGCGCAGCGGCGGTCGCGGCCGGCCGCAAGGTGCATGAAAACGTGCGCGGCTGGATCGTTCCGGGATCCGGCCTGGTCAAGGCGCAGGCTGAGGCGGAGGGCCTGGACATCGTTTTCAAACAGGCCGGATTCGAATGGCGCGAAGCGGGCTGCTCGATGTGTCTCGGCACGAACGGCGAAACGGTCGGCGAGTTTGAGCGGTGCGCGTCGACCTCGAACAGGAATTTTGTTGGCCGGCAGGGACGGAACGCTCGCACCCATCTGCTGAGCCCCCAGATGGCTGCCGCTGCCGCGGTTACAGGCCATCTGACCGACGTGCGCAAAATGCTGCCCGGGGGATGAGGTGAAGGCGTTCAGGAGTTCTCGAATCGGCGGCGGCCCCATTCCTTCAGCCGAATATCGATACAGACCAGATCATTCCTGCGCGTTTTCTGCAGAAGCCTCGCAGCGGCGGCTTCGGCCAATATTTGTTTCACGACCTGCGCTTCGACATGGACGGAGCAGAACGCCCTGAGTTCGTGTTGAACCAGCCTCACTATCGTGCTGCGCGCATCATGGTCGCCAACGTCAATTTCGGTTGCGGTTCCTCCCGCGAGAACGCGGTCTGGGCGCTGCACGACTACGGCGTCGAGGTGGTAATCGCGCCGAGCTTCGGCGACATTTTCAATAACAATTGCGTCAAGAATGGCATCCTGCCGGTCCGACTGCCGGAGGCGGTCGTTGCCGATTTGTTGGCGCGTATCGTTGAAACCCCGGATTTAGCGATCCGGGTCGATCTCGAAGCGCAGAAGGTCACGTTGCCGGACGGCTCGAGGCATTCCTTCGACATCGACCCGTTCGCCAAATATTGCCTGATGAACGGGTTCGACGAACTCGACTACACCTTGGCCCACCGCGACGAAATCTCCGCTTTCGTGAACAGGTATGGGCGCGAGAACGATTGAGGGCGCGGTCAACTGCTGCTACGTCGCCAACGGCGAGGAAGGCATGCCGAATTACGTTTTCTGAGATTGGCTTGCCGGCGATAGAGTGCGCTGGTCCACCCCCCTGAGTGAACGACGACTCTCGCGCAGTGACGCGCGGCGAAACCTGCGAGGAGCCTGAGGAGCCATGCAATCGGCGATCTTCGAAAACGCGCGCATTCTCGATGGCTCGAGCGACGAAGGGGAGCATGATCGCTTCGTCCGCGTTGCCGACGGGCTCATCAAGGAGATTTCGGACAAGCCGATTAAGGACTCCTCCGCCCACCGAATTGACCTGCGCGGCAAGACCTTGATGCCGGGCCTGATCGACTGTCACACCCATATCGTGTCGCCATTCCCCGACCCTGCTGACAATGCACGACTGCCTGACTCGCTGATCGCGCTGCACGCGGCCCGGATCATGAAGCAGATGCTTTTGCGCGGCTTCACCTCAATCCGAGACCTCGGCGGCGCCGACGCCGGCTTCCAGCGCGCGGTCGATCAGAAGATCATCGAAGGACCGCGTCTGTTCATCTGCGGCAAGGCCTTCGTCCAGACCGGTGGTCATACCGACGTCCGCCAGCCCTGGGACGGCAGCGACGTCGAAACGCTCAATCGCCGCCTGGGATCGGTCAGCCGCGTCGTCGACGGCGTCGAGGCCGTCCGCTTCGCCGTGCGCGAGGAGTTGCGCAACGGCGCCCAGTACATCAAGGTTATGGCGGCCGGCGGCGCGGCCTCCGGCAAGTTCCCCATCATGCGGCTTGGCTTCTCGCGGGACGAGTTGCACACGTTCGTCGAGGAGGCGGACAAGGCGCAGACCTATGTCTGCGGCCACCTCTATTCGGATGAGGCGGTGCGCCGCGCCGTCGAGATCGGCTTCCAGTCGGTCGAACACGCGACGCTCGTCGAGCCAGCGACGGCAAAGTTGATGGCGGAAAAGAACGTGATCGTCACGCCGACGATCATCGCTTACGAATCGCAAAAGACCGAAGAGAAAGCGCTGCGGCTCGATCCCGGTTTTTCTTCCCGGCTCGACTACGTGATCAAGAAGAGCCCGGAATTGCTCGAGATCATGCACAAGGCTGGCGTCAAGATGGCCTACGGCACGGATCTGCTCGGCTTCCTGCACAAGTACCAGGGCCATGAGTTCGTCATCCGAGGCCGCACGCTGCCGGCGATCGACGTGATCCGCTCGGCCACCTTGAACGCGGCCGAGCTGATCAGGATGACCGGAAAGGTTGGGACTGTCGCGGTCGGCGCCTACGCCGACCTTATCGTCGTCGAGAAGGATCCGCTGAAGGATCTGTCGGCGCTCGACGAAGAAGGGCGATACATTCCGCTGGTGATGAAGGACGGCGACTTCGTCAAGAACGTTCTGAACTGAGGACCATCGGGGCGCCGCACTCAAGAAGGCCGGGCCGCCTCACCACGCCCTCGTGCACGGGCTTCAGGTTTCGCCCGTCGGCCTCCCACACGACGGACGCAGTGCCCGCGCCGGCTCATCATGGGCTGGCGCGGGCGCATCTTGCGCCAGAGCATTCCGCACTTTGCGCTGAAGCGTAACGGGGAGGAGCATGTGTAGCGGCAATTTTAGTTCCGCGCCCCAGCGTTTTCAGTGGGTTAGGACCCCGTTTAGTTCCATCCGGCAAATCGGCGCGGTTTGCCACATGCTCATATAAAACATATCGTTTGTGCTATTTATGGCGAGGCTGCATCTTTGAGAATGGCTTGGCGAGCTGCGGCCAGGCGGCCGGCGCATGCGCCTGAGTCGCCGGATCGGTTCCCAGCATCTCGTCCCATTCGACCGCAATGAAGCGCTGCCCGGTGACCTTGTCCCCCGCTTCCGTGAACAGAGCCAGCATCGGCGGAGACATGACGTTGGGGGAGATGAGCGCGCTGCGGTCTTCGCCAGGCACCATGATCGTGTCCACGGGGCCGCCGGGCAGGACGACATTGACCGTGATGCCGCTTCCCTCAAGTTGTTTCGACAGGATCAGCGACCAGGCCTCGAGCGCGGCTTTGGTCGGTCCATAGGGCACGAAGCCCTTGCGCATCATCGTCAGGATGCTGGTCGAGACGTTGATGACGCGCCCCCATTTCTGCTTGCGGAAGATCGGTACGACCGCGCGCGTCATGGAGAAGGCGCCGCCGACGTTGACGGCAAAGAAGCGTCGCCACAAATCGTCGGGCACGTCCTCGATCTGCAGATGCTCGTCGTCATAATCGTCAGCCACGGAGTTCATGCCGAGCGCGGCGTTGTTGACGAGAATATGCACGGCTCCGAGCCGCTCGGCGATGGTTGCGACCTGGTGACGGCAGTCATCTGGGTCTGAGACATCGATGCGAAGACCCAGGACCTTCGCCTCTCCGTGCTTCTCCTGCAGCGCGCGGACCCCCTTCTCGTCAATGTCGAGCGCCGCCACGCGCAGGCCCTCCTTGACAAACGCGGCGACGAGAGCTTTTCCAATTCCCCCCGCGGCCCCCGTTACGATGGCTGCCTTTCCCGCAATCCCTGGATAAGCCACTGGGTCTCGCCTTCCTTAGCGTTTCCTTAGCCCTCATTCGAGCGGCGGCTCTACCTTTAGCAGCGCACCGATGCGTGGCGAATTCGTAACGCGGAAGCGCGCCATCGCGAACCGCGAGGCGGCTGCGCGCAGGAGCTAAGCAACGCCACGCAAAAGTCCGAGCAGCTCGCGATGCATGGTTTCGTTGCCGCAGCAGATCGAGCCGGTTTCGAGGAAATTGTCCTCCCCGTCGGCCCCGGTTACGTAGCCGCCAGCTTCGCGGATAAGGAGCGAGCCGGCAGCGATGTCCCAGGAATGGAGGCCCCGCTCCCAGAAGGCGTCGAAACGGCCGGCAGCGACATAGGCCAGATCGAGCGCGGCGCAGCCCATCCGCCGCACGTTGACGACGCGGGCCATCACGGCCGCCAGCTCGGCTCTGAATCGAGGATGGTGCGCCGCTTTGCCAAGGTGGGGAATGCCGCAGCCGAAGATCGCCTGCGACAAGTCGCTGCGCCCGGCCACGCGCAGACGGCGATTGCCGCCAAACGCGCCCTGACCCTTCTCGGTCACGTACATGTCGTCATTGGCTGGATTGTAGATGAGCCCAGCAACGACCTGCCCTTCGCGCTCAAGCGCGATTGAGATCGCGAACAGCGGGATGGCGTGCAGGAAGTTGGTGGTCGCGTCCAGCGGATCGATGTGCCAGGTGTGACTCTGGTCGGCGCCCTCGACACGTCCGCCCTCCTCGAGAACGAAGCCGTAACCCGGACGCGCCTTGGCGAGCTCCTGATAGAGGATTTTCTCCGCGCGCTTGTCGGCCAGACTGACGAAGTCGCCCGGCCCCTTCGTCGACACTTGCAGTTCGCTGACCTCACCGAAATCGCGTTTGAGGCCGCGTCCGGCCTTGATCGCGGCGTTGGTCATCACGGTCATCAAGGCGGAGCGGATCATGGAAATTCGTCCATCAGGGCGGCAGGAGGCGGGCGCAGGTTTATGGAAGGCGTCGCGTCGAGGCAAATGCCGCCGCCGCGCGCGCCGCTCGGGCTGGCTCAGTAGACGTAAGGAATGAGACGCCAGGTGCGAGCCCGATAGCCGTCGTATTCGGCGCCGAAGCTCTCGCTCAGCAGTCGCTCCTCGGACTCGATGCGGGCGAGCAGAGGGACGAGCATGAGCACGGCAATAAGAACGCCGACGCCAGAACGGAACGCCAGCCCCCAACCGAGCACGAGGACAAAAAGACCGAGATAGCTCGGGTGACGAATGATCGCGTAAAGCCCGCTGGTCAGCAATCGGTGTTCGGGCTGGATCGCAACCAGGCCGCTGAACCGCCGTCCGAGTGCGAAGACCGGCGCGAGGCGAAGAACGCCGCCGGCCGTATAAAGGAGAACTCCGAACCAACGCACCCCTTCGCCGCCGAACGTGAGGAAATCGACCCGATCCGTATAGGCGGGCAGATAGGCGTCGATGATGCCGAGGGCGCCAAGCGCCGCCACAACCCAACGATTGGACCGATCCTCCCTGACACCCGAGCCGAGATGCCCCTCGCTGAACAGCGACGCGACCCCGAGCGCAATCGTGACCACGCTGATGGCGATCAACGGCGGATAGGAAAAGAACCGGCTCACGCCGCCTGCGCCGAAGATAGCCAGGCCCAAATAGGCGGTGATGCTCAGAACCGTGACGACGGCAAGCCGCGACTTGATCATGGGCCACGTACCTCGGGCTCGGCTGGCTATCGTGCCGCGCGGCGACGATGGCGCGCCTGGCTTATACCTGCGCGCCCCGTTGATCGTCACGATTCGCGCTTGCCAAAAGAACCCGCCCAGACAATTCGTTGCCGAACGTTTGTGGCGGCCAGACGGCGGGTCGAGGGGAAGGCATTGGTTCATGGCGTCTGACATCGAAATCGCGCGCGCCGCCCGCCTGAAGCCGATCGCAGAGATCGCCGCGAAGATTGGCGCGCCCGAATCCGCCTTGCGTCCGTTCGGCCGCTTCATCGCCAAGCTCGAGTATGACTTTCTTAGCAGCCTCTCGAACCGCCCGGACGGGAAGCTCATTCTCGTCACGGCGATCAGCCCGACCCCGGCGGGCGAGGGCAAGACGACAACCACCGTCGGCCTGGGTGACGCGCTCAATCGCATCGGCAAGAAGACAATGATCTGTCTGCGCGAACCCTCGCTCGGGCCGAGCTTCGGCATGAAGGGAGGCGCGACGGGCGGCGGCCACGCCCAGATTGTCCCCATGGACGAGATCAACCTCCATTTCACCGGCGATTTTCACGCCATCACATCGGCGCACAATCTGCTCGCGGCGATGATCGACAATCACATGTACTGGGGCAACGCGCTCCGCCTCGATCAACGGCGCGTCGAATGGCGGCGGGTGCTCGACATGAACGACCGCGCGCTTCGCGAAACAATTGTCGGGCTCGGCGCGGGCAACGGCTTTCCGCGCGAGGACGGTTTCGACATTACCGTCGCCTCGGAAGTTATGGCGGCCTTCTGCCTTGCGACCAGTCTTGAGGAGCTCGAGGGGATGCTCGGCCGCATGGTGGTCGGCTGGGCCAGAGACAGGCGGCCGATCAGCGCCTTAGATCTCAACGCGCCTAGCGCTATGACAGCGCTGCTCAAGGAGGCGCTGAAGCCCAATCTCGTGCAGACGCTCGAAGCCTCGCCCGCGCTCGTGCACGGAGGTCCCTTCGCCAACATCGCCCATGGTTGCAACTCGGTGATGGCGACACGAGCGGCGCTGAAACTCGCCGATTACGTTGTCACTGAAGCTGGCTTCGGCGCGGATCTCGGCGCCGAGAAGTTTTTCAACATCAAGTGCCGCAAGGCTGGATTCAAGCCGGCGGCGACGGTGCTCGTCGCGACCGTCCGCGCGCTCAAGATGCATGGCGGGGTGGCCAAGGATGCCCTTGGGCCCGAGAACCTTCCCGCGCTCGAAGCCGGTCTCTCGAACCTCGCTCGGCATATCGCCAACTTGCGAAAGTTTGGAATGCCGGTCGTCGTCGCAATCAATCGATTTGACAGCGACACGAAGGCCGAACTCGCCTTTGTCGAGGACATTGTGGCGCGCGAATTCGGGGTCAAGACCGTCGTCTGCGAACACTGGGCCCGAGGCGGGGCCGGAGCTGAAGATCTCGCCCGCGTCGTTGCTGCTCTTGCGGATTCGGGCGAGGCGAAGTTTCGGCCGCTGTATGGCGACGAGATGAGTTTATGGGACAAGACGCTGACGATCGCGCGAGAGATTTACGGCGCCGCCGACATCGCGGCGGAAGCGTCGGTGCGAGCGAAATTTGATGAGCTCGAGGCCGCGGGCTGGGGCCGCCTGCCGATATGCGTCGCCAAGACCCAATATTCGTTCTCGGACGATCCTTCGCTCATGGGCGCGCCCAGCGGGCACACCTTAAGGATCCGCGACGTTCGTCTCCGCGCGGGCGCGGGCTTTGTCGTCGTGCTGATGGGAGACATTCGCACGATGCCAGGATTGCCGCGCACGCCGGCGGCCGAGAGGATTCGCGTCGTCAACGGCGAGATCGACGGCCTGAGTTAAGGATGGATAAGACGCTCAACGCGGCGTCGGCGCGTCGGCGCGCATCAGGTTCTCTGCTTTTAGCGCGCGCCAAAGCCCAGGCGGCAGCTTTGCGCCCATCATTGCAGCATTCCGCTTGACCTCGCTCGCGCGTTGCGCGCCGGCTATGACGCTCACAACCGCGGGATGACCGAGCGGAAAGCGCAGCGCGGCTTCTGGCAACGCGACTTTAAAGCCCTTGCAAATCTGCTGGATTCGGCGCACCCGATCTTTCACCTCATCCGACGCCGGCGCATAATTATAGCGAGCGTTGGCCTTAACGCCCGTTGCGAGAATGCCGGAATTGAATGGGCCGCCGATCACCACGGCGATCTTCCTTTCCTCGCAGAGCGGCAAGAAACTCGTCAACGCCTCCTGTTCGAGAAGAGTGTAGCGACCCGCGAGAAGAAAAGCGTCGAAGTCGGCCGTGCGCGCCAACTTCTCGGCAATTTCCCATTCGTTGATCCCGGCGCCAATCGCTTTGACCGCCCCAGAGGCGCGCAATCGCTCCAACGCGCGATAGCCTCCTTCCATAAACTCTTTGATCCGCGTGTCGGCGGCTTCCCTGCTTCCATGAGTGAAGACATCGACATCGTGGCAGTAAACGATATCCACGTGGTCGAGACCGAGGCGCTCGAGAGAGAATTCGAGCGAACGCATCACGCCGTCATAGGAATAGTCGAAGCGTTCCCGCCGCGAGGGTGTTTCAAAGAAAAAGCCCTGATACGAGCGTTGCTGCGGCTCACACAGATCGAGCAACCGGCCGACCTTGGTGGAAATCAAATAGGAGTCTCGCGGCTTCGGACGCAGAAAACCGTTCAGTCGGGTCTCAGAAAGTCCGAGCCCATAGAGCGGCGCGGTGTCAAAGTAGCGACAGCCGGCCGCCCAGATAGCGTCCAGCATCACGCGCGCTTCCCTTTCCATCATAGGTCGATAGAGATTGCCGAGCGGCACTCCGCCGAAACCGAGCTCGGTGAATTGCAGCTCAACTCCTCCGCGCGTCGTGAACTTTCGGACCCGCGCGCTCCGCCCATTCGCGGTCGCCGCCATCAATTCTCACCTCCCTGGCAAGCGCGAGAACACATCCCGTCGCTTTGGGCGTATGGCCCCCGGCTCATGCCCGCGCTCATATGGCCCCCGCACAATCAAAGCTTGTTAGCGAGAGAAGCAGGGGCAGTGCGATGATGCTGTTTGCCTGACGATCGCATAAACCTTCAGCACTCCTCGGGACAAGTCAAGCGATCTGCAGCCCATCGAGGGCTTCTGGCGTTTTCGAGACATTCTTGAGAACCTTCAACAAGTGCTATCGATCCTCTCGCAACCATTTCCGATCGTTCGAGGCGATAAAGGCGCGAAGCTTCGGCAGGCTTGGATCATCCGGCGCCTTCGCCTCCAGATCGGCCAGAATCTTGCGCATCGCCAGGCGCGCAACGGGCCAATTGTAAGAGCCCTGCTTCAACATGAGCCGCGCGTGGCGGATCGACCGACGAACGACTTCATCAATAAAAGCGTCCATCGGGGCGGCCCACTGCTCTCCATCGGCGACAACCTGGATGAGGCAGCGGCAAATGCGGCGCCGTTGACGTAAAGCGGCGAACGTCTCGATTTGGATCAGACCGGTAAGATTGTTCGAACAGCAAGCGCCTGCGCATTGACAGCGCGCCCAGTTTTGAGACTGGGGCCGCTAAAGCCAAGCGTCGTGCGATCGCCTCAAACAGGCGCGCGCTGGCGATAGCCAAGTCGTTCGTTGAGCCGTTCGAGCAGATCCTGCGCGGCCTCTGCGATGACGGTGCCGGGCGGGAAGATCGCGTCCGCGCCCTCCTCGCGCAGGGCAACGAAGTCTTGGGCCGGAATGACGCCGCCGACGACGATCATCGTCGCGCCAAGACCGAGCTTGCCAAGCTCTCTCTTCAGAGCCGGGACGAGCGCGAGGTGGCCTGCGGCCAGCGACGAGACGCCGACGATGTGAACCTGCTCCTTGGCCGCGCGCGCCGCCACTTCTTCCGGTGTTGCAAACAAAGGTCCGATTTCAACCTCGAATCCGAGATCCGCGAACGCCGAAGCGATGATCTTTTGTCCGCGATCATGCCCATCCTGTCCCATCTTGGCGACGAGGATCCGCGGAGCCCGGCCCTCGTTTTCGGCGAAGGCGCGGGTCATTGCGATCACGCGTTCGTTGCCCTCGGCGTTCGGCCCAGCCTCTGATAGATAGATCCCGGAGACGGCGCGAGCTTCCGCGACGTGACGGCCGAACGCACTCTCCAGGGCGAGCGAGATCTCGCCCACCGTGGCCTTCGCCCGCGCCGCCTCGACTGCGAGTTGCAGGAGATTGGCGCGGCCTCGCGCGCCTTCGGTTAGCGCCGCGAGAGCGGCCTGCGTCGCCGCCTCGTCGCGCTCGGCGCGCAGGCGCTTAAGCTTCTCGACTTGACGTGCGCGCACGGCCGCGGCGTCGACTTTCAAGACGTTAAGGTCTCGCTCGATGGTCGGCGCAAAGGTGTTAATTCCGATCACCGTCTGGCGGCCGGAATCGATACGCGCCTGCGTTCGCGCCGCCGCCTCTTCAATGCGCCGCTTGGGCAGGCCGCTCTCGATCGCCTTCGCCATTCCACCGAGGCGTTCGACCTCGTCGATATGGCTCTGAGCGCGCGCCATCAGTTCCGCTGTGAGGCGCTCCACGTAATAAGAGCCGCCCCACGCGTCGATAACCTTCGTTGTTCCAGTCTCCTCGATAAGAAAAAGCTGGGTGTTGCGGGCAATGCGGGCCGAGAAGGGCGTTGGCAGCGCCAGCGCCTCATCGAGCGCGTTGGTGTGAAGCGACTGCGTATGGCCCTGCGTGGCCGCCATCGCTTCGATTTGCGTGCGCACGATATTGTTAAAGGGATCTTGCGCGGTCAACGACCAGCCGGATGTTTGACAATGCGCACGCAACGCCAGCGACTTGTCCGATTTAGCGCCGAACCCCTTGACGATACCCGCCCACAGCTTGCGCGCGGCTCGGAGCTTGGCGACCTCCATGAAAAAATTCATCCCCACCGCCCAGAAGAACGAGAGCCGCGGCGCAAACGCGTCGACGCTCATTCCGGCGGCGACGCCGGCGCGCAAATATTCGAGGCCATCCGCAAGCGTATAGGCGAGCTCCAGATCCTGCGTCGCGCCCGCCTCCTGCATATGATAGCCGGAGATCGAGATCGAGTTGAATTTCGGCATATTCGCGGCAGTGAAAGCAAAAATGTCGGCGACGATGCGCATCGAGGCCGCTGGCGGATAAATGTAGGTGTTGCGGACCATGAACTCTTTCAGAATATCGTTCTGAATGGTCCCCGAGAGCGCCGCCATCGGCACGCCCTGCTCCTCGGCAGCGACGATGAACAACGCCATCACCGGCAGCACGGCGCCATTCATCGTCATCGACACGCTCATCGAATCGACCGGGATGCCGGAAAACAGCGTGCGCATGTCATAAATCGAGTCGATCGCGACGCCCGCCATGCCAACGTCGCCGGCTACGCGCGGATGGTCCGAGTTGTAGCCACGATGCGTCGCCAGGTCGAAGGCGATGGAGAGGCCTTTCTGGCCGGCAGCGAGATTGGCGCGGTAGAAAGCATTCGAACTCCTCGGCGGTCGAGAAGCCGGCATATTGCCGCACCGTCCAGGGCTGCGTGAGGTACATCGTCGGATACGGACCACGCAAAAAGGGCGCGAGGCCAGGCCAATCGCTCGAGAGGTCAATGCCGTTGCGATCGTCCAGTCCGTAGAACGACTTGACTTCAATGCCTTCGGGCGTCGCCCGGATGCGCTCTTCTCCAGAGTCGCTCGGCTTCGATGAAGCGGCGAATGAAACGCTCGAGAAGTTCGGGATGGGACTCATGAGGTCGCCATTCCTGCGCCTTTTCGAGCAGATTGCAATTCCGTCGAATGGGACCTGTTCACGCGTCCCTAGCTCGTCCGACGAAGAGCGTCTTTTCAGACGTCCTTACTGACGCCCTATAGGCCGCGTCGCCGCGCTCATCGAACGCGGCTACAATTGGACCTCGATCCAGCGATAGAGGCTTTCCAGCGTCGCGACGGCGTCTCCGCCGGCAAAGATGAAGTCGTCGACGCCTGCAGCGCGCCATGCGCGCTCGGATTCGCCAGGGCGCCCCGCAAGCGCAACACCCTTCGCGCCCGAAGCCTTGAACGCTTTCGCAAAGGCTTCCGCGTGTTCGGAATAGGCGTCATCGGTCCCGCACAGGCAGACGAGAAGCGCGCCACTCTCTCTTGCGCGTGCGACCGCCGCTTCGGCCGTTGCCGTCTCGCCATCGTAGACGGCTTCGAAACCGCCGACCTCCAGCCACTCGCGCATGAACTGGACTCGACGGCGATGCCTGGCCTCAGGCCCCAGCGCGGCGAGATAAACTTTGGGTCGCGCGCCGGTGCGGTGAAGGTGGACGTCGGAACGATCGCGCAAACGCTCGAACGGCTCTGCGAGCCGCATCGGCATGAGCGCGCCCTCTGCCGGCGCAAACCTCTCGCGCTCCGGCGCGCCTACCGCCACCTCGACGGGCCGCTCGGCCAGGTTGGCGTGCGCGCTGACGCCGGTGATCGGCGCCTTGAGGCGCGCGGCGTTTCGAGCGAGCGCGGCCGCGTTCACGGCGACCTGTCGTTGAAACGCGCCATCCGCAAGCGCCGACGGCAGACCGCCATGTCCCTCGATCTCCTGAAACAAGGCCCATGCTTTTTCGCAGACCCCCTTGGTCAGCGCCTCGAAAGCCCCTGCGCCGGCGGCCGGGTCAGCGACAAATCCGAGGTTCGATTCGCGCAAGAGAATGAGCTGGGCATTGCGGGCGAGACGCCGCGCGAGGCCGTCAGGAACGCCCGCCGCGAGAGTGTGCGGCAGAACGCAGACGCTGTCGGCGCCGCCGAGGCCGGCCGAAAACGCCGCCGCCGCGCCACGCATCACATTCACGTAAGGATCGCGCGCCGTCATCATGCGCCAGGCGCTCTCGGCTTGCACGTGGGCCGCGCGAGGCTCGAGGCCGCAGGCCGCCTCGACATGCGACCAGGCGATGCGCAACGCGCGGAATTTCGACAATGTCGCCAATTCGTCGGCGTCGGCCGCCAGCCGGAACGCGATCAGGGCGCGGGCTTCACCAAGCGGCGTCTTCGTTTCTTCAAGCAGCCGCAATAGGGTCACAGCAGCCGTGAGCGCAAAGGCGAGCTCTTGCGCTGGGCTCCCGCCAGCCGCATGGACGGCGCGCGCATCAGCGGCGAGGAACGGCCCTGAGAAACCCTTGCTTCGCAACGTGAGCGCCGTCTCCACACAGCGCCTTGCTTGAGCGCTCCAGTCGGTTGGAAACGGTCCGCGCGCCAAGGCCGCGAAAGGGTCGAGCCCAAACGAGACTGCGCAGTCCGCGGGCTTCGCGCCCGAGCGTTCGATCAGAGCGCCAAAACGAAGCGCCTGATCGGCGCCGTCGGGCCCAAGATCAAGTTCGAAACTTGCCCCTCCGTCGAAATGCACGCCATCGAAGGCTTTGTGGAGTGTGGCGGAGTTGAATCGCCGTAGACCAAAACCGTAGGCGCCGAGCGCGCCGGAGAACACGACCTGCAGGCCGTCGGCTCCATTGGCGAGGTCGTCGAGCGCCTGAGCGTTGGCCTCGTCAGCGTGGGCATGATCGAGTCGCGCGATGATCCGCCAAGGACCGCCGGGTCGGATCGCCCTGGGGCCTTCCGCTGGCGGATAGACGGGTTCGATCCGAACGCCATCCGCAGTCTCGGACACAAGCGTTTCGAGACTTACGCCCTTGAGCGCGGCTTCAGCGGCCTTGCGCCAATCGGCTTCGGTATAGGTGGGAAAGAGATTCGCGACCGCGCGCAAAGCCGCCTCTCGCTAGATGAATTGGGAAAGCCCAGGGATCGACGCGGAGATTTCGCCCACCACCTGATCGCCCGCGGTTTCGCGCGCGTAGGCGAAGACTTCTTTTCCGACCGTCTGGATCTGCTCCATGCCCAGGCCCAGGCTCAACAATTCCGAGCCGAGCGCCATCAGGCCACCCCCGCCCATCGCACCGCTCGCGACGCCCATCAAGCCCTTCAGACCTGCGCCCATGCCCTCTCCCCCGGTCTGTGTGCTGGAGGCGATAATGGAGGGAAACGCCGGCGCCTTTTCGAACAGTTCCTTGACGGCTTCCTCCGGCGCCTCGCGCTGGATGAAATCGCCGATCAGAGCGACGGCCTTGCGGGCGACGTCCGGGCTCAAGTCCGCGGCGGTCGCGACGCGGGCTATTAGGTTCTCCATTTCACGCTCCTTGGCCGCCCGGAAAAAAGACCCGCGGCGTCGGTTGTCTCGCGGCTTGCGTCGCCGAAATCAAGCGCCTTCCAACCCTAGCACTTCCTTGAGCGTTCCATGCGAAATGGAGAGACCGCCCGCGCGGGCTCCTCTGGCCTCCAGCAGATAGCGCCCTTTTGTGGCGCCGCACCATCCGCCTAAGTCATGATTTATTAACATATGTAAACGCTCGTTAATAATCCTTACCGGCCAATTTATGGCCGTAAATGGTGGTCGTTTCAGCAGAGAAGACCGAGAGCAGGCACTTTCCTGCCTATATCGGCGATATAACGGCCGAAGCAATGCTATATTTGCATGTCTGTGTCTCTCATTCCACGTCTACCGCTAGCCGTTGGGGCCGACTATGTTGCAGCGCGGTAGGCCAGTGCCTGCCGGAAATGGAGTAGACATGTCCCCTCTCAAGACGATTTCGGAGAAGCTCTCAGCTTGGCGCCGATATCGCGACGCGGTGCGTGAATTGTCTCAGCTCTCCAATCGCGAGCTGGACGATATCGGCATTCGCCGCGGCGATATCGAATTCATCGTGCGCCGATCCGTTGCGAGCCAGGTTTCGGCCTGATCGCGAGATCCTGAAAAGCCGAGACGCGCCGGGAAACCGGCGCGTCGGCCCAGGGGTCGGCCCTCAAGGCCACGACCCTTCTCTGACATTCCCGACAAAATACATTGACGATGGCGGGCTGCTTTGTGACAAGCGCGCCCATGCGTCCGATCCACATCATTGGCGGAGGCCTGGCCGGCTCGGAAGCCGCGTGGCAAGCGGCGAATTCCGGGGTTCCGGTGGTTCTGCATGAAATGCGGCCGATCCAAACCACGGCTGCGCACCAAACTCCCCACCTTGCTGAGCTCGTGTGCTCAAATTCCTTCCGATCCGACGACGCTTCGACCAATGCAGTCGGGATCCTGCATCGCGAGATGCGCGCTCTCGGCTCGATCATCCTTCACAGCGCCGATGCGCATCAGGTGCCGGCCGGAGGCGCGCTCGCTGTCGACCGCGACGGCTTTTCTCAGGCAGTCGAGGCTGCGCTTCTCGGCCATCCTCTTATAACCCTCGACCGCGGTGAGATCGCCGGGCTGCCGCCGGAGGATTGGGACAATGTCATCGTCGCGACCGGTCCGCTCACCTCTCCGGCGCTGGCCGAGGCGATCGGAAGCTTGACGGGCGAAGGCGCGCTCGCCTTTTTCGACGCGATCGCGCCGATCGTGCACCGTCATTCGATCAATATGGATGTGGCGTGGATGCAATCGCGCTACGACAAGGTCGGGCCGGGCGGGGATGCCGAGGCCTATGTTAATTGCCCGATGAGCCGCGAGCAGTACGAGGCCTTCATCGACGCGCTTCTCGCCGCGGAAAAGACTGAGTTCCGCGAATTCGAGGGCACGCCCTATTTTGACGGCTGCCTGCCGATCGAAGTCATGGCCGAGCGCGGCCGGGAGACTCTGCGCTACGGGCCGATGAAGCCGGTCGGGCTCACCAACGCGCATGATCCGCAGGTCAAACCCTACGCCGTGGTCCAACTCCGGCAGGACAATGCGCTCGGCACGCTGTTCAACATTGTCGGCTTCCAGACCAAGCTCAAATACGGCGAGCAGGGCCACATCTTCCGCATGATTCCGGGGTTGGAAGGGGCGGAGTTCGCCCGGCTCGGCGGGATGCACCGCAACACCTACCTCAACTCCCCTCGCCTGCTTGACGCGCGCCTTCGCCTGAAGGCGAGCCCCCGCCTGCGGTTCGCCGGCCAGATCACCGGCTGCGAAGGCTATGTCGAAAGCGCCGCGGTGGGCCTCATCGCCGGTCGCCTCGCCGCCGCAGAGCGGCTGGCAAAAGAGCTTGAGGCGCCGCCCCTGACGACCGCAATCGGCGCGCTCCTCAATCACATCACCGGCGGCCACATCGAATCGATCGATGCCGGCCCGCGCTCGTTCCAGCCGATGAACGTCAATTTCGGCCTATTTCCCCCGATCGCGACGCCGCGGCTGGACGAAGCGGGAAAACGTCTGCCCGGGCCGGAGCGCGGCCTCGCCCGCAAGCGCGCGCTCTCGGCGCGGGCGGAGGTGGATTTGGACCTGTGGTCGGAAGCGGCGCGCCAACGGGCGCCATTCGCAGCAGCTTAGGCCGCGTCGCGAGCGCCGCGTCTAATCGGCGGGTGGCGGCAGACGTTTATCGGACTTACACTGCGTGAGCGGGAGTGTTCGGCCCGAGATCACTTTCGTAATTCTGTCGTGGCCATCCGTCTCAACGTTAAGACAAGCGCAGCCATAGCCGTGACCGTTGCCGTTATCGACATATTCGGTATTGCTTTCCTGAGGCGCGCGGTCCGCTCCAACCGCATCTGGCCCCTTGAATTCCCCTTGCGAGGTGATCCACCAGGTGGCGTCTTTGTCCTTCAGCCAAAGATTTCCAGGGGTGGGATTAAGGTACCACCCGCACCTCGTCTCCGCCGCGGAGGCCCGTGCTGAGGCGCATGTCAGGCCCAAGCAAATCCCGAAAAGCAGACCTATCCGACTTGGCACGACCGCCGCGCAAAGTTCATTCTAAGAGCCAACGAGCGAGTGTTTTCCGATCCGGTCTATGACAGGCCGCTCGCTGTTCGCCAAGCAAGCAACGCGGCCAGGAAGGCTTTGCGCATGACGCCTCAGGGAACAGAAAGCGGCGCCAGCCAGAAAATTGCGCGGCAGGCTCGGCTCCTGCAAATTATTGACATTGCCGGAACCTTCGTGCTTGCGGTGCAAGGCGCATCGATTGGAGCGCTCAGAGGCCTCGACGCGCTCGGAATCATCGTCGTCTCTCTCGTCACCGCGATGGGCGGCGGCATAGCGCGCGATATTTTGCTCGGCGAGACCCCTCCAGAAGCTTTACGCGGCTGGTCGCTCGTCACCACCGCTCTCATCGGCGCATTGCTGACATTCTTCGCCTTCAACACCGTGGAGGAACTGCCAGAAACTGTACTGACCGTCGTCGACGCCTTGGGCCTCGCCTTGCTCGCCGTGTCCGGAACCGAGAAGGCGTTGGAATACAAGCTAACCCCGATTGCCGCGGTGATGATGGGCGCAATAAGCGGCGCCGGCGGATACACCTTTCGGGACATTCTGCTCGCCGAAGTGCCTGCCGTATTACGCGTCGACTTTCTCGCGACCGCGGCGATCATTGGCTCCGCCGTTGTGGTCGTCGCACGCCGAATGGGGCTCGGCGCAAGCGCCTCGGCGTTGATGGGCGGCGCCGCCTGCTTCGTTTTGCGCCTCGTCGCCGTCTGGCAGCATTGGCATCTTCCGACCGCGAATTTGCACTAGATCAGCTGAGGCGGTTCAGAGGAGAGCATGTAAAATGGCCCATACGATTTACGACATTGGCGTCGCCAGCCAGATCGGCGCCTACAGCGATTTGATCGAAGCCGGTCCCAACCTGCGCTGGCTGATCACCTCCGGCACGCCGGGCCTTTCAATGAAAGGCGAGCTCCCGGCCGATATTACAGGCCAGTCCGAACTGGCCTGGGAGCATATAATCCGCATGCTCGATCGCGCGGGGATGACGGTCAGCGACATCGTCAAGGTGACTCAGTACCTGACGCGGACCGAGGACATCCAAGCCTATGCGAAGGTGCGCGCCCGCTTCCTTGGTCCGGCGCGGCCCGCCTCGATGCTGCTGGTTGTCCTGCAACTCGTCAGGCCGGAATTTCTGGTCGAAGTGGAAGTCACGGCCGCAAAAGCCTGAGACGCGCAGCCCGCCTCAGCTCGCCTCCGCCAGCAGCGACAATTGCTGGCGCCCCGAATCCCCGAACTGGTCGACGAGACGGGTCGGATAATCGCCAGTGAAGCAATGATCGGTGAACTGCGGCTGTCTCGGGTTGCGCCCGGAATAGCCCATGGAGCGATAGATTCCCTCCACGGAGAGGAACGCGAGCGAATCGGCGCCGACAAACCGACGCATCTCATCGAGGTCCATGCGCGCCGCGAGCAGCTTGTCGCGCTCGGGGGTGTCGATGCCGTAGAAGTCGGGATGGGTGATCGGTGGCGACGAGATGCGGAAGTGGACCTCGCGCGCGCCCGCGTCCCGCATCATTTGCATGATCTTGACGCTGGTGGTCCCGCGCACGATCGAGTTGTCGATGAGCACGACGCGCTTGCCCTCGACCACCGCGCGGTTGGCGTTGTGCTTCATGCGGACGCCGAGCTCGCGAATTGACTGGCTCGGCTGAATGAAGGTGCGCCCGACATAGTGGTTGCGAATGATGCCGAGTTCGAACGGCAGGCCGCATTCGCGCGCGTAACCGATTGCGGCCGGAACGCCAGAGTCGGGGACCGGCACGACCACGTCGGCATCGACCGGGGCCTCGCGCGCCAGTTCCGCGCCCATCGCCTTGCGGGCATCGTAGACGGATCGGCCATGAACGATCGAGTTGGGCCGGGCGAAATAGATGTATTCGAAGATGCAGGGCCGAGCCGGCTGCCTCGGCAGCGGGAAGAAGCTCTTCACCCCGTCGCCGTCGATGACCACCACTTCGCCGTTCTCGATGTCGCGGACGAATTTGGCCCCGATGATGTCGAGCGCGCAGGTCTCCGAGCAAAGGATCGGGCTGCCCTCGAACTCGCCAAGAACGAGCGGGCGGATGCCGAGCGGATCGCGCGCGCCGATCAGCTTCTTGTTGGTCAACGCGACGAGCGCATACGCGCCCTCGATCTCGGCCAGGGCCTCGACGAAACGGTCGACGATCTTTGGCCGGCGCGAGCGCGCGGCGAGCAACAGCACGACTTCCGTGTCGCTGGTCGACTGGCAGATCGCGCCGCCACGAATGAGCTCCCGGCGCAGCGTCAGCCCGTTGGTCAGATTGCCGTTGTGGGCGACCGCGAGGCCGCCCGCCTCGAGCTCGGCGAACAGGGGCTGGACATTGCGCAATATGGTGTCGCCGGTGGTCGAATAGCGAACATGGCCGATGGCCCATCGCCCCGGCAAGCGATCGATGGTCGCAGCATTCGAGAAGTGGTCGCCGACCAACCCCTGGCGGCGCTCCGAGTGGAACCGTACGCCGTCAAAAGCGACAATGCCGGCGGCCTCCTGGCCGCGATGCTGCAGCGCATGCAGCCCGAGCGCGGTAATGGCGGCGGCGTCAGGATGGTCAAAAATTCCGAAGACGCCGCACTGCTCGCGCAACCGGTCGCCGTCGGGGTCGAAGTCATCTTCGTTTGGCGGATCCGAGGCGAGGTCAGGCGACGTCTGCATCACTGCCTTGGAGCCGGAGCGAACGGAGCGTTCTTGTTGATCAAGGCGTCGAGCTTCTGCTTGTCCATGGCCGAGCCGGTCGAATCGGGTTTCTTCTGCGACTGAGATGGCGCCGCCGGAGAAGGAACCGCAATCGGTTGATCGTTCGCAGTCTTCGGAATTGTAGGCGCGAAGTCGTTGGTCGCCGCATTTGCGTGCGACTCGATCCAGCCGTTGATCATCTGAGCGGCATCCGTCGGCAGCACCGCGACGATTCGATTCGCGGTTTCGGCGAGGACCGGCCGCGTCCGGGCATTCTTGACCCATTCCGGTTGCTGCTTCTCGGAGACCAACCAGTTGAAGATGGCGAAGGCGACGACGGCAAGCAGAAACCCTCTGGCGACCCCGAACACGAAACCCAGCGACCGGTCGAGGGCGCCAATCTTGCTGTCGAGGATCGCGTCGGACAGTCGAACCGTGAACAGCGACACGACAATCAAGGTGAGGAAGAACACGGCGGCCGCGGCGGCTGCCTGTGCAATGACCTCCTTATGGATATAGGGCGTGAGATACGGCATCAGTAGGGGGTAGAAGTAATAAGCGGCTGCTGCGGCGGCGGCCCATGAGGCGATCGCGAGAACCTCGCGAGTAAACCCCCGCATCATGGACAGAAGGGCGGAAACAAGAACGATGCCGAGAACCGCTAGATCGAGATAAGATGGCATTAGCGAGAGAACCTCGTCGCGCGACGGCCTGTCATCCTGTGCGCCCAGGGGCAGCCGACGCGAGCGCCTTATAACCAAGCCGCCTCAGTTCGTCACCCCATTGCGGGCCTGAGATTTGGCCCGTCCCGCTCTCGTTTCGACCGCGCTCGCGGCGATCAGCGCGACCAGGGCGGCGACCGTATCAATCGGCTGCGTCACGATATTCACGAGCTCGGCGCCGGCGGGAAGCGATTGCGGCGCGAACGCGCGTGCGAACCCAAGCTTGGCCGCCTCCTTGAGCCTCAAGCCCGCATGCGCAACCCCGCGCACCGAGCCCGATAACCCGATTTCGCCGAAATAGACCGCATCGCGCGGCAAGCTTGCGCCAGTGAGCGAGGAAATGAGCGCCGCGGCTGCGGCAAGATCGGCCGCAGGCTCCATGATTCTCAAGCCCCCGGCGACATTGAGATAGACGTCATATTGGCCGAGCTTCATGCCCCCGTGGGCCTCGAGCACCGCAAGCACCATGGCCAATCGGCTCGGCTCCCAGCCGACCACCGCGCGGCGCGGCGTGCCAAAAGTTGTCGGCGCAACCAGGGCCTGGATCTCGACCAGAAGCGGCCGCGCCCCTTCGACCCCGGCGAAGACGGCAGCCCCGGGATGGGCGTGCCCGTCGCGATCCGCCAGGAACAAAGCCGAAGGGTTCGGCACTTCGGCGAGGCCGCCGCCGGTCATCTCGAACACGCCAACCTCGTCGGTCGCGCCGAACCGGTTCTTGGCCGCCCGGAGGAGCCGGAAGGCATGCGCGCCGTCGCCCTCGAAGGAGAAGACCGCATCCACCATATGCTCGACGACGCGCGGGCCGGCGATCTGGCCGTCCTTGGTCACATGCCCGACGAGCAGCAAGGCCGCATCGCTCGCCTTGGCGAAACGGATCAGCGCCTGCGCCGAACCGCGCACCTGACTGACCGTTCCAGGCGCCGATTCGATCGCATCGCTCCACATGGTCTGAATGGAATCGATCACCACGAATTTCGGCGGTTCACCCGAGCCGAGCGTCGCTACGATGTCCTCGACGAACGTTTGCGCCGCGAGCTGTACGGGCGCGTCGGCAAGCCCGAGCCGGGCCGCGCGCAGGCGCACCTGCGCGGTCGATTCCTCGCCCGAGACATAGACGACACGGCCGCCCGACCGCGCGACCGCCGCGCAGGCCTGGATCAAAAGCGTCGACTTGCCGATGCCCGGCTCGCCGCCGATCAGCGTGGCTGAACCGGGCACGAACCCGCCGCCCGCGACCCGATCGAGTTCGCCAATGCCGGTCACGAGCCGCGGCTCGGACTTGGACGCGCCCGACAGGTCCTCGAGCGGAAACGGCCGGCCGGCGGCTCCCTTTCGGGCGACCGCGCCGCCGATGCCGAGCGCGGCGCTTTCCTCGATGATCGTATTCCACTCGCCGCAGGATTTGCACTTGCCCTGCCAGCGTTGACTGATCGCGCCGCAATTCTGGCAGACATAAGAAGAACGAAACTTGGCCATCGCGCCGGACTCGCAGGTTTGTCCGGACCTGTCGAGAGGGTTTTACCGCCGCTCGGCCCCCATTCAGCGGGAGCCCGCTGTCCACGAACATCTCGCCCTTAACCAATGAGGCGCCCATGGCCTCAATCCATTCAGCGAGCGTTCAACGACGCTCCATTAAGGCTGGCCGCGCTGCAAATCGAAAGGCCACTTCATGCGAAACATCTTGATTGCGTCTGCCTTTGCTCTCGTCGGCCTCTCGGCCGCCGCGCCGTCTCAGGCGATGCCGTTCGCGCCTGCCGACAAGGCGCCGTCCGCGTTCACGCTCACGGCGGGCGGCTGCGGCGCCGGCTTTCATCGGGGACCGAATGGCGGATGCCGACCGAACGGGCATCCCTACGCCCACCGTCACTGCTGGTGGCGCCACGGCGTGCGCGTCTGCAACTGAGCGCCTGAGCACATAAACGAGCGCGGGGCGTCGGCAATCCTCAAGCCGGCGCCTCACGCTTCGGCGCTGGGCCTCGCCTTCAAAGCCTCGCGCCACCGGTTCAGGTGAACGAGCTCGGGCGGGATCGCGATCCGCGCCGGCTTGGCGAAATCAAGGGCCACCAGTCCGGTGATGTCGGCGACGGTGAAGCGGTCGCCGGCGATGAACGGCCGGTCGCCCAGCGTCTTATTGACAATCGCCATCGCATGAAGCGCCCTCGGCCGATTGGCCGCAGCCCAGTCGGGAACCTGCGGCGTCTCCATTTCCGCCATGCGCGGATGAGTGTGGCGCAACACCTGCGCGATAGGCATGAAAAGGCGCATTTCGAGCTGACGCTGCCACATCTCGATCATTGCCTGTTCCACGGGGGTTACGCCGAACAGGTTCGGCTCCGGCCAAAGCGCCTCGATATAACGACAGATCGCGATCGATTTGGCGATCCTGGTCCCGTCGTCGAGCTCGAGGATCGGAATGGTCTGGAAGGGATTGAGCGCAGAGAATTCCGACGTCTTATGCTCCAATTTGCCGAGATCGACCTCGACGCGCGGGATCGAGACGCCCTTTTCCGCGAGGAAAATGCGAACGCGGCGCGGGCTCGGCGCCAAATTGGAATTGTAGAGCTTCATGCCCCCCCTCCAGAGCAGGCTCTTTCTCCCGCTGGGAGAAGGTGGCGCCATAGGGCGTCGAAGACGCCCGTCTTTCGACAGGCTGCGGCGCCGGACGAGGGCGTCACCCTCACCCTAACCCCCTCCCGAGAGAGAGGGGGCGTGACAATGTTAATCCAATTATCGTCAAAAATCCTCCAATTCCAAATCATTGCGTCAGCAGCTCGTTAATCAATTAAGCCGCATGATTGACGCCAGTAACAGCGTACGTGTCGGGCGGCTATGCGTGATGTCGGGGCAGACCTGGGCGGGAGCGGGAGCGGCGGCAAGACCGATTCCGAAGCCGCCGCGCGCCGGCGCAAGATGACCATCCAGCTTAGAGAGGCGCGGCGGTCCCTCTCCGAGCCCGACGCGATCCCGAGTCATTCGAGCGCAATGGTGCGTCTGTTCGCCGAAATCAACCGCAGCGCCACCCCGATGCTCGGGATCATCGCCCTTGGCGTCTGCGCGACGGCGTTGGCCTGGGTCGAGGCCGGCCCGCTCACGACCTGGATCGCCTTCATCGCCTGCGCAATTCTGATCGGGTATTCGCTGCCGATCGCCTTTCTGGATGGCAGCGACCAGGAAAAGACGGCGGGGATCTGGCGGCGCAAGTTCGTGTTTTCCACTGCGTTAAGCGGGTCGGCCTGGGCCTATCTCATCGTCATGCTGCTCAAATCGAGCGACCCGAACGCGCAGGCGTTCGCCATCCTCGTGATGCTGCTCGTCTCGACTGTGATGTCGCTTCTGGCGGCGGCGATACCAGCCGCGTTCGTCGCCGGCATGCTGCCGATGATCATCGGCGTGATTCTCCTCTATGCCCCCCGTCTGCACGCGGCGGCGCTGCCGGCGGCGGCGCTGTCGATCGGAATCATTGGCTATTTCCTGGTGGTTGCGCGGCGCCTACACGCTACGGCATCACAGAACATGTCGTTTCAGGCGGAAAAGGACTCGCTGATCGCCGAACTCGAGCAGGCCAAACTCAACTCGGACGAGGCGCGCCGGCGCGCCGAGAGCGCCAATCTGGCCAAGTCGCGCTTCCTGGCGACGATGAGCCATGAGCTGCGTACCCCGCTCAACGCCGTCCTCGGGTTCTCCGAAGTGATGAAGGGCGAATTGTTCGGTCCGCACGCGGTGCCGGCATACAAGGAATATTCCACCGACATCCACTCGAGCGGCCAGCATCTCCTGATGCTGATCAACGAAATTCTCGATCTGTCCCGGGTAGAGGCGGGGCGGTACGAACTGAAGGAGGAGGCGGTCTCGCTCGCCGGTGTGGTCGAGGAGTGCCTTCGTCTCCTCTGGTTGCGGATCGAGCGGCGCCATCTCGTCATTACCGAAGCGATGGAGCCCGGATTGCCGCGCATCTGGGCGGACGAGCGCGCGGTGCGTCAGGTTGCGCTCAACCTGCTCAGCAACGCGATCAAGTTCACGCCTCAAGGCGGCGCGATCACGATCAAGGTCGGCTGGACCCGGAAGGGCGGACAATATCTGTCCATCGCCGACACGGGACCCGGCATTCCGCCCGAAGAAATCCCGATCGTGCTGTCGTCTTTCGGCCGCGGGACGCTCGCGCAGAAAAATGCGGAAGAGGGAACGGGCCTCGGGTTGCCGATCGTCAAGGGATTGGTCGAGTTGCACGGCGGGGAATTCCGCCTCAACTCGACGCTCAGGCTCGGAACCGAAGTGATCGTCATTTTCCCGCCCGAACGGGTGATGGACACGTTGCCGGCGCTCAACGCCGAATTGACCCCCGAAGCGCCCGAGCGCCGCAGTCGCCGGATGCGCCGCCGCCAGCGTGCACACGCCGCTTAAGGCGGGGCGCGGGGCGACAGGAGACGCAATCGTCGCAAACCAGCTTTGGGGCGCGAACGGCGCTTCACGCCACAAGGATCTCGCGCAAGCTCCGCTTGAGAACCTTGCCATTGGCGTTGCGCGGCAGCGCGCCTTCGAGGCAGCGGAACGTCTCCGGGACCTTGTAGTCGGAGAGGACATCGGCGCAATGGCGCTGAAGCTCGCCATCTTCGACAGTCTGGCGCAGCACGACGAAGGCGTGAACGCGCTCGCCGAGCACCGGGCATGGCTTCGCCACGACCGCGACCTCGACGACGGCGGCATGTTCGAGCAGGACGTTCTCGACCTCGGAGGCGTAGATCTTGAACCCGCCGCGGTTGATCACGTCCTTGATGCGATCGATGACCCGGAGGTAGCCCTTTTCATCCATGATCCCGAGATCGCCGGACTTCCAGTACCCAGCGGTGAACTCGCGCTCGGTGGCTTGCGTGTTGTTGAAGTAGCCCGGCGCGACCATGGCGCCGCCGATGTGGATTTCGCCGGGCTCGCCGTAGCGAGCCTCCACGCCCTCAGAGTCCATCACCAGAATGTCGCCGCAGGACACGGCGAGGCCGACGAATTCCTTCCGCGCGACCGTCTCATCCGGAGGCATGATCGCCGCGGGCGAGGTGGTTTCGGTCGCGCCGTAGCAATTGAGCAGTTTCAGTTTTGGCAGCTTTTCGGCGATGCGCTCGAGCGTGGCCTCCGGCATGATCGCCCCGCCATAGCCAGAGACGCGCCAGGAAGAAAGATCCGCAGTTTCGAAATTGGGCGCGAGCAGACATAAGTTGAACATCGCCGGCACGATGAGCGAGTAGGTCATCCGATGGCGCGCCGCGAGATCGATGAAGTCGCTCGCCTTGAACGCCGGCATGACGACCAGCGTGCCTGTGCAGTGAACCATCGCGTGCACAAGGGCGATAAGACCGGTCACGTGGCTCATGGGAACAGCGATGAGACCACGGTCGTCCTCGGTCAGCCCCATCGCCCAGCGATAATGGATGACGGAATGGGCGATGCTGAGGTGCGTGAGCATCGCGCCTTTCGGACGGCCGGTCGTGCCGGATGTGTAGAGGATCGTCGCGGTCTCTTCTTCGCCGACCGCCTCGGCCGTCAGAACGGGCGCAACGCTGTGCAATTCGGCGAGCATCGGGCCGCCTTCATGCCGAATCGCGACGGCGTGTTTCAGACTTGGCCAGGCGCTGGCTGCGGGAACCCGGTCGGAGAGGTCGAATTCGTGCACGACCACCTTCGCCGCGCAATCAACGATGATGTGGCTGCTCTCGGCCAGCGTGTGGCGGATGTTGAGCGGAACGGACACCGCACCGAGCCGCGCTACGGCGTACAGCACGACGACAAACTCGATGCTGTTGCCGAGCACCATGGCGACGCGATCGCCCTTCTCGACACCGAGCGTCCGAAGGCCGCCCGCGGCCTGCCCGACCAGAGCGTCGAGCTCGGCATAGCTAAGCTTCTCATCGCCGCAAATGAGCGCAAGTCCATGCGCGCGGCGCGCGACCGCGTTCTCCAGCATCTCGTGTACGCTCTTTGGCCGCTCGACGAAGCAGCGGATCATCCGATCGCCATAGTGCAGCTCGGTGCGCGTCGCCGGATGGCCGACCTGATCCAACCATCTGTCCATGGCTCTCAGCTCACGCCTGCGCTCATGGCGCAATGACACGCGCCTCAAAATCTCGCCCGCGCCAGACCTCGTCCGCTTTTCGGCGCCAGGTGAAGACGAGCTTGGCGCCCAGCGCCATCCCCGCCGTCGGGAGTTCTGCGGTATGCAGGCCAAGGCCCGTGTCGCTCGTCGCGACGTCGGCCTGGGTCTTCCAGTCGTCTCGGGTGTAGCGGACGATCGACTCCTCGGGCAGATCGAGCCGCAGCATTTGTCCGGAGAGAACGCTGGCCGTCGCGCAATCCTCGCGCCACGGGCGGCAGCGGGCGGTCTGCTTCTTGCCGAGGTAACGGCGCATCGTATGGGGAGACATGTCGAACACTCGCCCGTCTGCGAGCGAGCGTAACAACTTCACATATTCCCCATGCGCCCAGACGAGCGGCATGGCCGAGCCCGTCGGCTTGCCGGGCGCGAGCTCCCGTTCGGGAATGGGCGCGGCGTCCCAAACCTGCTCGGGAAAGAGGCCGCCAGGACTGGTCTGCGCCTCGATTGTCGCGAGCAGCGCCTCCGCCTCTTTGCGCTTTCCCGCCGCAAGCTCGTAGTGCGCCCGTTCGCCCGCCAGGAGCGGCCAGGCGCGGCCGATCCCGACTCCGTCGAAGGGGCTTCCATCCGCCTTCTCGCCGTAGCCGTCGAGGTTATAGCGGCGCCAGCCGGGTCCCTGAGGCAGCTCGACCTTGAGCAGGCGATCGATGACCGCAATCGTGTCGAGCACGCGCGGATCCTCAGGCGCTCTCAAGCCGAACCGGACAAGCGCGATCGCGTCCGTGCTGATGAGTTGGTCCGCAGGGATCGATCCGCTTCCCACCTGGTGGTTGCGCACCTGAACCAGTCCATGAATGTCCGGGCCTCCCATCGTAGGCGATTTGGGAGCAACCCGTATGTAATAGCCGCGGACGCCGGCTTCGCGCGCGAGCGGCGTATCCTCGACATAGATCCAGTCCTCGATCTGCTCGTTCCAGGCGTCGGCCGTGTCGCGCAGCAGAGCCGGCACGCTCTCGATGTCGCAGGCTTCGGCGATCTCCGCCGCGGCCAGCAGCGCCGCAATGGTCACGGCGAGCGTGAAAGGCGTATAGCCGGCGTTCTCCTCCCAGCGGTCTTGCTTGGTTCTCGGCCCGGTGCGCAAGACGAAGCCCGCGGCCCGCTCGACCATCGGCCAGAACTGTGGGAGGTCCGGGGGACCAAGCGCGCCCTCGCGCCGGGCCAGTTCCAGGAGCAGCATGGGGAACGCGCACTCGTCGAGCTGCACGCCGCTCCAATAGGGCGCGCCGTCCAGCCAATAGTTCTGCCGCCACGATCCATCTCCCTCCTGGGTCGCCCGCAGATAACGAAGGATTTGGCGGACCTCGCTATGCGCGCCGCACGCGAGCAGCGCGCCGCCGGTTTCGCAGAGATCGCGGGGCCAGACGAGGTGATAGCCCCCCATGTCGTCGTCGCCCTTACTGAAGCCCCACGGAATCGACAGGCTGGCGATGAAGCCTCCTGGGAATGTCGGCGCCTCATGGACGCGAAGGATGTTGGCGCTCACGCGGTAGATGTTCTGGCCATGAGCATGCCGCTCCATCGTGCGCAAGGGAGATTGCCAGGCGCGCCATTGGGACGAATAGTCGTTCACGATTGTCTCGAACGGGCTCATGCTCGACGTCCGCGCGTGATAGCCGGCTTCTGCCACGGTGCGGCCAAATCCGACCACCAGAACCGAGACGCCGTCGGCTCCCATAGCGAGTTCGGCGGATAAAGCGACATTGCCGTCAGTCGCGGTGTCGTACTGGTCGGTCAGCCGCCCATGGTCGCGAAGCTGCCGCCATCCGTCCGAGGCGCCGACGAAGCCGACGGACCGGGCGAGGAACTGCGGACTGCCCAGCATGGCCAGGTGGGTCCCGCCGCCAAAGGCGCATAGAATGTTGTGCCCTTTGTATTCACCAAGCTCGCCGTTGTTGTGCGCCCCCGCGTTGACGAGATGGGGCGCCAGCAAAGCGAACACGCGCAGCCCTGTCTTGGAGGAATCTTCGAGGCGAATGTGCAGAACGACCGAATTGCTGCGCGGGTCCGTGAGCACGCTATTGATGATCCGGAATCGGCCGCCGCGATGCGTGCTTGTCAGACGGAAAGCCGGAACTCCGTCTTCGACACGTTCGACGACCGTCTCGCAGTCGCGCTTGACCTCGGCGAAGAAAGTGTCGCCGTCGGTGACGATGAACCCGAGGTCGCGGACGCAAGCCTGGTCAACACGCGGATAGTAGATTTCGTTGACGATGCCGTGGCTGATGGTGAACCAGACCCGGCTGCGCTCGCTCAGCGCTGTGCCGACCCCGTCCTTGGCGCTCGAGGTCCACCGAGCCGGAATTCCAGGCCACCCAGGCGCTTCGACCATGTGCTCCCCCTAAAAGCATCCGTCCTTGCCGCGCCGCCGTCGAGCCGTCAACTGGTTAGACGTCCGAGCTTCGGGGCCACACCGTCTGCAAGGCAGCCCTTCCCGCGCGACCTTGGGCGCGTGCACCGGGCACACATGTCCTCAGGCGCTGGGCTTCTCGCCGAAGCCCGCCGCCTCGATGGCGAGGTGGGTCTTGTTCTGGAAGCTCGCGTCCTGGCCCTTGGCCAGCAAGGGGGCCGCCTCGGCGATCGCGCGGCAGACGGCTTCGACCCAGGCCGCCTCCGATTTGGCGAAGTCGTTCAGGACATAGTTATGGACGAGCGCCTTGTCGCCAGGATGGCCGATGCCAAGTCGCACCCGCTTGTAGCCGGCGCCGACATGGGCGGTGATCGAGCGCAGTCCATTGTGGCCCGCGTCGCCGCCGCCGACTTTGACCCTCAGCTTGGCCGGCGCGAGGTCGAGTTCGTCATGGATGACGACAAGCGCACCAAGGTCGAGCTTCGCATAGCGCAAAGCTTCGCCGACGCTGCGCCCGGAATTGTTCATGTAGGTCTGCGGCTTCAGCAGCATCACCCGCTCGTCGCCAATCAGCCCGTCCGTCATCAGTCCCTGATGCCGGGCGCGAAAGGGGCCGAACCGGCGCGCCTCGGCGATCGCGTCAACCGCCATGAAGCCGATGTTGTGGCGGTTGCGCGCGTATTGGGCGCCCGGATTGCCGAGTCCCACAATGACCAGCATGGGGCCCCCGATCGATCAGCGTTAAGCCGCTCGTCCGGCGCGACGCCGAAACTCACAGCGCCGGCGAGCAGTCGATCGACGCGCTTGGCCGCTACTTCTTGGCGGCGGGCTTGGCCGCAGCCGGCTTGGCGGCCGCAGGAGCGGCTGCGCCTTTCGCCGGCGCTGCCGCGCCTTTCGCCGGGGCGGCTGCCTTGCCGGCTCCAGCTGCAGGCGCGGCTCCAGCTGCAGGCGCGGCTCCAGCGGCGGGGGCCGCCACGGCGCCGGCCGCAGGCGTCTCCTCGGTCATGACCGTGGGCGGAACGATGGTTACGACCGTCAACTGGGCCGAGCCGGCGATCGGGCGGCAACCTTCAGGCAGCTTGAGCGCGGATACATGCACCGAATCGTGGAAATCCATGCCCGCAAGGTCGATGGTGATCGATTCCGGAATGTCATCGGCGGGCGCCATGACTTCGACCGTATGCAGCACCAGATTGACCGCGCCGCCCTTCTTCAGTCCGGGCGAAGCTTCGCGATTGGCGACATGCACGGGGATGCCGATGCGCACGTGCGTTCCCGGCAAAAGCCTCAGAAAATCGACATGAACCGGCCGGTCGCTGACGACGTCGAGCTGGTAGTCGCGCGGCAGAACCCGCTCCTTGCGCCCGTCGAGTTCCAGCTCGAAGATCGAGGTCAGGAAGTGCCCGGCGTAGATGAACTTGTTGACGTCCTTGTAGTCGACCGAGATCGGCTCGGGCTTGACGCCGCCGCCATAGATAACGGCTGGAACACGGCCTTCGCGACGAACGGAGCGGGCGGCCCCCTTGCCTGTCCCGCTACGCGCCACGGCCGCGAGTTGCTTGATCGCTGCCATGATGATGTCCTTTTAATGCGTCGCGCCCTGCCTCCAGGGGTGTCGGAACCGGCGCGAAACGCGGGCTTATAGAGAAGGAGAGCGTTCGGAGCAAGTGCGGCACCTTGCTTTTGGGAACGCATCCTCGCAAATGCTTGTCCCGGAGAAGGGAAGTCATGGCGAGCGCATCAGTGAAACACGAAAACTGGCGTATCGAGAAGGATGCACTCGGCGAGGTCAAGGTGCCCACCGAGCATTTGTGGGGCGCGCAGACCGAGCGTTCCCGCCTCAATTTCATTATCGGGGTCGAGCGGCATCGCTGGGGGCGCCCGGTTATCCGAGCCTTCGGCCTATTGAAGAAATGCGCGGCGCTGGCGAATCTCGAGCTTAAGCATTTGCCGAAGGACAAGGTCGATCTCATCGTCCGTGCGGCTCAAGATGTGATCGAAGGCGGGCTCGACGAAGAGTTCCCCCTGGTCGTGTTCCAGACCGGGTCCGGCACCCAGTCCAACATGAACGCCAACGAAGTGATCGCCAACCGGGCCATTCAAATTGCAGGCGGCGTGATCGGTTCGAAGAAGCCGATCCATCCGAATGACGACGTCAATCACAGCCAATCGTCGAATGACGTGTTCCCGACGGTCATGCATATCGCCACGGTGGGCGAGATCAGGGCGACGCTTCTGCCCGCCGTCGCTCAATTGCGCGACACGCTGAACGCCAAGTCGAAGGCCTTCTCCCATATCGTCATGGTCGGCCGTACCCATTTGCAGGACGCAACGCCGTTGACGTTGGGCCAGGTGATTTCGGGCTGGGCGGCCCAGCTCGACCAGGCGATGGCGGGAATTGAACGCGCTTGCCAGGGGCTGATGCCGCTGGCGATCGGCGGAACTGCGGTCGGCACTGGCCTCAACGCGGACCCGCGGTTCGGCGACACGGTCGCGCGGATTCTGGCTGAGGAGACCGGCGAGCCGTTCATTTCGGCGCCCAACAAATTCGCCGCTTTGTCCGCGGACGACGCAATGGTCAATGTCAGCTCAACCCTCCGCACCCTGGCCGGCGCCTGCATGAAAATAGCCAACGACGTCCGCCTTTATGCCAGCGGTCCGCGGGCCGGCATCGGCGAACTGAGGATCCCGGAAAACGAGCCTGGCTCCTCGATCATGCCGGGCAAAATCAACCCGACCCAGTCGGAAGCTTTGACCATGGTCGCCGTGCATGTGTTCGGCAATGATCTTTCGGTTGGCATGGCTGGCTCGCAGGGGCACTTCCAGCTGAATGTATTCAAGCCGGTCATCCTGCATAACGTGCTTGATTCGGCCCAGCTGCTGGCCGACGGGTGTCTATCGTTCAACGACAATTGCGCGCGCGGCATTGAACCAAACGAGAAGCGCATCAAGGAGAATCTCGACAATTCGCTGATGCTGGTGACCGCCCTCAACCCGCATATCGGCTACGAAAAAGCGGCTCAGATCGCGATAAAGGCCCATCGTGAGGACACGAGCCTCAAGGACGCGGCGCTCGAGCTCGGGTTCGTCACTAGCGAGCAATTCGACAAATGGGTCAGGCCTGCGGACATGATCCATCCGCTCGCCATCGACGAGAAATGACGTGAAGTCAGGCGCGACGGAGGGCGACCACAGAGCGGCGATGGGCTAGAACGCCAAGGCCCCCGAGCCCGACGAGCATCAGGGCCCAGGTCGAGGGCTCGGGCGCAGCCGTGCCGCTGACTTTCATCTGAAATGCGACATCAAATGCGAAGGGAGGCACGCCTTGATTGAGGAAGAATTGATTGTCGGTATTGTACGAGCTGTTGTAGTTCTCAGCGACGCCGATGCCTGACATATCAGAAGTCGTCGCCCAACCCACGCTCGTGCCGTCCTCGTTGCTTCCCCCGGAGAGGCTCAGGTCGATCCAGTAGAGCGTGTTGGGCTGAAGCGCGATGTCCGCGAATTGGCCAAAATTCTGGACACTCAAACTGGTCGACAGGTCGGAAATTGGCAGCGTGACCGAACCGAGGACAGGCTCTGACTTGGGGAAGACATTGAGCCCCAAACCTGGATCGAACATAACGTCTTCGAGAGGGACGCCGCCACGCAGCGAGACGGTGAACGTGTCGTCCGGGGAAATGAAAAAGACTTGGTTAAGAAGGAGCGCTATGTCGGTCGCATGAAACGTCGAAGCGCCGGTCATGAAAGTTGCGTCGATGAAGGCAAGATAGGGATTTTCGTTGACCTCAGTAGTCGGGCTGTCCAGGCTATCAAACAGTATTTCGCCCCGCGCGGATGCGGAAAACGTCGCGGCGGTAATTGCCGCACACCCTGACATCACCCACGCGCGAAACTTGCTGTGAAGCAACATGCCAAGCCTCCCTAGCTAAATTCCCCGAACGAACGGTTGATCCGCTTGGTCGAAGAGTCAATAAATGGCCGTTCAAATTATTGTGAGTGCAGTGCGCATGCTGGCCGACGGGTGTCTCTCGTTCAACGAAACAATTGCGCGCGCGGAATTGAACCAAACGAGAAGCGCATCAAGGAGAAACTCGACAATTCGCTGATGCTGGTGACCGCGCTACCCGCATATCGGCTACGAAAAAGCGGCGCAGATTGCGATCATGGCTCACCGCGAGGACACGAGCCTCAAGGACGCGGTGCTCGAGCTCGGGTTCGTCACTAGCGAGCAATTCGACAAATGGGTCAGACCTGCGGACATGATCCATCCGCTCGCCATCGACGAGAAATGACGGCGCGGGGCCGACCTGCTCCCGCCCCGAGGGGGTTCGGCGGCGGGCGAACAAACGGCATCAAGCAGGGATAGACGGCTTGCGGACCGCGTTGCCGCCGCTCAGTGGCGCTCTTTCCCACGCGCTTTCTAGCTTGAGGCCGCCCTATTGCTGGCTTTCTCGTCCGGGCTAGGACCGGCTCCTTTAAGACGAATGACCGACTGGAGCATGTCGAACCAGAAGGGTGCGCCGAACAGCGCCGCGACCGCAGTGATAAACCACCCGAGGAGCGGGCGATACGATAACGAAGGAGGCGCGAGCCAGAGCGCCGCCCAGTGGCCCTGATTATCCTGAATGTCGAGGAAATGCCCTGGCGCCCATCCAACCGGGAAGCCCTCTTGAGCCATGGCGCTCATCGCCGCGAACACCCGTTCGCCAGTCGTGATGGCCTCGTCGACAGTTTTTGGGTCGGTTGCCGGAAACTGAGCGTTCTTCAGTTTTTCGGCGAGGGCCGGCTCGCCCCACAAAACTGCTCCAACCCGGATTGTGTCGAGGTTGACAACAAACGCGGCTATGAGCGCGATGACGAAGGTCATCCACTGTGTCCGTCGCTTGAAATCACCGCTTAGCCGATCCATCCCGTTGTCGAACCAGTTCGCAAGATCGGTCTTAAGGCGATTGATGTCGCCGCCGCAACGCGTAACCATTCCCTGCAGCAATTGCTTGATCTGCGGATCGAGGTTTCCCGCCGGAGCGCTCAGCGTATCCATACGCGCCTTGAGGGCGGCCGCGGCCTGAACCGCTGGCGCCTGCGCGGCGGTGTCAGGCGTTGCGGCCGAAAGGCCGGTGATGTCGAGCAGCGCCTCGGCGAACTGCGTCTTGCTGATATAGGCAGGCGCGTTCTTGAGCGGATCGGCGGCTCCCGGTCCAAGCGGGCTGATGAGCGCGTGCGCGTAAAGCTCTTTGGCCAGGCCCGTGAAATTGGGATCATTGACCAGCGCCATGATCCCGGTCCGCAGGTTTTTCACCCGGACATTGAGGACCGAGTTGATCGCCTCCACCGCGGCGCTCGTGAACAGGCTGATCGCGAGAAAGCCGAAAATGATCCCGGCCGCCACGTCAAGAATGGTGCTGCCAAACATGACCGGTCCTCCCCTTGGTTGAAATCCTCTGAACTTTTAGCTCGAGGGTCTCAACTCAAAAGTGAGGCCGATCACAGCCCAAACGTCAGCGCCAAAGCATTGCGAAAGATCGGCGGCTCGAAGTCCTGAGCGGGAGACCCATGCGAGGCTGTCCCTGCTAGGGCTCGGCGTGCGAGCTCTGTGGGGCGCAAGCGGCGACACCATACGCCTTGAAAAACACGTCGACCCCGGCCTCGACCGAGGCTTCAATGTCCTCGCGGCTGATCGAGTCGACCACCCCGAATACGAGGCGCTTGTAAATATAGCTCTGGCAGAGATCGACGAACTGCCAGGCTGCGCGCTCGGGATCCGGCACCTTTAGCGCGCCCGACTGCTGCAGGTGCTCAAGTTCGGCCGCAAGGCGGGTCGCTCCATAAAGCGGCCCCGCTTCGTAGAACGCACGGCCGATATGGGGGAATTTTTCCGCTGCCGCGATGACGATGCGGGCCAGCGAGCGCGTTCCCGGCTCGGACATGCGACTAATAAGCCGGACGCCAAAGTCCCTCAACATGTCACGGGCGTCGCCCTCGCGCCGAAACTTGCAAAGTCGCTCCGCAGCTTGGGCAAATTCGCCGCGAATAATCGCTTCGAAAAGCTCGTCCTTGGAATTGAAATAGGCATAGAGCGTGCCCTTTGAGACACCCGCGGCGCGCGCAATGTCGTTCATGCTGGCGCCGTCGAACCCGGCGCTCAAAAACACCTGGCGGGCGCCCTCCACGATCTGGCGCCGTTTGGCGCTGCCGTCATTGGCCGCGCCCGCGTCCTGCTCCAGCGCCTCCGATTCCATACTGACCACACCTCTCGACCGCGAATCGTTACTGACCGAACCGTTCGGTTCGATTTTTGTTGCAATACGCTGCCGCCTACGCTACGTCAATGAAAAATGACCGAACGGTTCGGTCAACTTTCGGTTGAGGGGTAGATTTCTCACATGGCCGATGACCTCAAGGTCGCGGAGTCTGGCGCGGCAACAGCGTCCAAGGCAATGACGGCTCCACTGCCCGCAAACTTTCCTGTTCCAGGCGCTAATTCCTCGAGCGCTCTCGCCCACCCACCGGCGGTCGGCGTGCCGGCTAAGCCGGCTCCAGCCAAGCGGTCCGGCCTGCGCCGCTTCATCATGCCCGTTCTGATCCTCGCGGGACTGGGTTACGGCGGCAAGACGGCTTACGATTATTTCGTCACAGGACGGTTCCTGGTCTCGACCGATGACGCCTATGTCGGCGCCGACACCGCGATCATCGCCGCCAAGGCGATGGGCCATCTGACCGCAGTTCCTGTGGTCGACAACCAGGTCGTCCACAAGGGCGATCTGCTCGCGTCGATCGACGATGGCGACTATCAGAACGCCCTCGATGCGGCCCGGGGGCGCATTGGCACTCAGGACGCGACGATCGCCCGCTTCGCCCGACAGATCGACGCCCAGGCCGCGATCATCGCTCAAGCCGACGCCCAGGTGGCCTCGGCGGCGGCTCAGGAGAAGAGCGCCGAGGCCGAGGTCGAGCGGGCCGCTCTGGAATATGATCGCTCGTTCAAGCTCGCGCAGACAAACTTCGGCTCGCAGCAGCGTCTCGAGCAGGCGAGAGCTGATCGCGACCGCACCATCGCCGGCTTGGCTGCCGCCAAGGCGAGCCAGGCGTCGGCTGTCGCGGCGCTGGACGGCGCAAAGGCAAATCTCGATGTGCTCAAGGCGCAGAAAGACGAAGCCTCGCGCCAGCGCAACGAGCTCGTGACCGCCTTGGAGATGACTCAGCGCAATCTTTCATTCACCCGCGTGCTCGCTCCCTTCGACGGCACCGTCGGCAACAAGGCGGCTCAGGTCGGAAACCTCGTGCAGCCAGGGACCCGGCTGATGGCGCTGGTGCCGCTCAACGCTGCTTACGTCGACGCCAACTTCAAGGAAACCCAGCTTGTGAACGTCAAGCCGCGCCAGAAGGTCGATGTCTCCGTCGACGCGCTCGACGGCAAGGTGGTCGAGGGCGTGGTGTCGTCGGTTTCCCCGGCTTCGGGCGCTGAGTTCTCGCTGCTGCCGCCAGACAACGCGACCGGAAACTTCACCAAGGTCGTCCAGCGCGTCGCGGTGCGCATTACTTTTCCTGAAGATGTGCTGAAACAGGTCCCGCTCCGCTCCGGCCTCTCGGTCGTTGCGACTGTCCACACCCGCGATCCCGCCACGCCGGAGCCGACGCTGCTTGGAGCGCTGGGGCTCGAAGCCTTCGCGAACTCGAAGCCTGAAGCCGTGACCAGCCCGACCGCCGCGATACGACCCGGCGGCGCGTCGCCGGCCACCGATCTTATTGTCGCGCCGGCGGCGGTCGTGCCGCGCGATTTCTCGGTCAAGCGGGTCGCGGCGTTCATCTTCATGGTGTTCGGGATGTTCATGGCGATCCTAGACATCCAGATCGTCTCGGCGTCGCTCTCGCAGATCCAGGCCGGACTGTCCGCTTCGTCCGATGAAGTCACCTGGGTGCAGACCGCCTACCTCGTCGCCGAAGTGATCATGATTCCGCTGTCAGGCTTCCTGTCGCGGGTGGTGTCGACGCGCGTCATCTTCACCATTTCGGCCGGCGGCTTCACGCTCATGAGCTTCATGTGCGCCCACGCCAACTCGATCGAGGAGATGATCGTCTGGCGGGCGCTGCAGGGCTTCATCGGCGGCGGCATGATCCCCACTGTTTTCGCCTCAGCGTTCACGATCTTTCCGCGCGACAAGCAGCCGTTCATCGCCCCGATCATCGGCCTCGTGGCGACGCTCGCGCCGACGATCGGGCCCACGGTCGGGGGCTATCTCACCGACTGGTTTTCCTGGCACTGGCTGTTCCTGGTCAATCTCGGTCCCGGAATTGTCGTCACCATCGCGGCTTGGATGCTGATCGACTTCGACGAGCCGGACTATTCGCTGCTCACCCACTTCGACTATGTCGGCCTGCTCACGATGGCCGGCTTCCTAGGGGCGATGGAATATGCGCTCGAGGAAGGTCCGTCGAAGGACTGGTTCGAGAGCCAGCCGGTGACGATCGCGATCGCCGTCTCGGCGGTCAGTTGCGTCGCCTTCTTCTGGCGGATGGCGACCGCGCGCCAGCCGATTGTCGACCTCACCGCCTTCCGCGACCGCAATTTCTGGACCGGCTCGATGTTCGCCTTCGTGCTCGGCATCGGGCTCTACGGCCTCACCTACATCTACCCCGTCTATCTCGCGGTGGTGCGCGGCTATTCGTCGCTGATGATCGGCAAGACGATGTTCGTGACGGGGCTATGCATGTTCCTCACCGCGCCGCTCGCCGGGCGGCTGATGACCCGGGTCGACCCGCGTCTGATGATTGCGGCCGGCTTCGTCATGTTCGCGATCGGGACCTTTCAGGCCTCTTACGTCACCGTCGACTGGGACTTCTGGGAGCTTTTGTGGCCCCAGGTGTTCCGCGGAGTGGGACTGATGCTGTCGATGGTGCCGATCAACAATCTGGCGCTTGGCACCATGCCGCCGCAGAAAATCAAGAACGCGTCCGGCCTGTTCAACCTGATGCGCAACCTCGGCGGCGCCGTTGGCCTTGCGCTCATTAACACCCTGCTCGACAAGCGCATGGACCTGCACCTTGAAATGCTGCGCGAATCCGTCAATTGGGGCCGGCAAGTTGTGACGGATACGCTGGCCAGCATGACCGCGGCTTTGGCGGCGCGCGGGTCGGACGCCGAGCTCGCGGCGACACGTCAGCTTGCCCTGATCGTGCGCCGGCAGGCCGAGGTGATGGCGATCTCGGATGTGTTTCTCGTCCTGACCGTCGTCTTCCTCGGCTGTGTCGGCTTGGCCGCGTTGATGCGCCGCCCCCCGGCGGCGGCTGGAGCGGGTGGAGGCGGGCACTAGCAAAGATAACGGGTGAGCCCAGTTGTGCTTACGAATCGGTAATATTACCTAGGCCGATTCCTGCAATGATCGCTCTTGCGGAGGGATGGCACACGGCCATATTATGAGGGTCGGGCGCGCACTCAGAAAACCTGGGCGAGCGCCGCACTCTCTTGTGAGGTTTCTCTCATGTCCAACTATGACCGTTACGCCAGCCCGCGCCCCGGCGCGGGATACGCACGGTCCGGCGTCGCCGTCGATCAGGGCCTCCGGGCCTATATGATCGGCGTCTACAACTACATGACCCTAGGGCTCGGCGTGACCGGGCTGGTGGCTTACGGCGCCTTCACGCTTGGCACAGTCAATGCGGGCAACGGGCGTCTAGCGCTGACGGACTTCGGCCATGCGATCTACGCCTCGCCGCTGCGCTGGCTGATCGTGCTATCGCCGCTCGCGCTCGTGTTCTGGCTCTCAGCTCGCCTTAACTCGATGTCCGTGTCGACGGCGCGCAACGCCTTCATCGCCTTCGCGGCGCTGATCGGCTTGTCGATGTCGGCGCTCCTGGTGGTCTACACCGGCGCTTCGATCGGACGCGCGTTCTTCGCCGCCGCGGCCGCATTCGCGAGCCTGAGCCTGTACGGCTACACGACTCAGCGTAGCCTCTCTGCGATGGGGTCGTTCATGATGATGGGCGTTATCGGCCTCATCGCCGCGAGCTTGCTGAACATGTTCATGCACAGCACCGGGTTGCAGTTCGGTATCTCGCTGCTTGCGGTGGTGATCTTCGCCGGCCTGACCGCGTGGGATACGCAGTCGATCAAGCAGATGTATGCTGGAGGCGACAGCTACGAGATGGTGCACAAGAAGTCGATTCACGGCGCGCTTCGCCTCTACCTCGACTTCATCAACATGTTCCAGGCCATCCTGATGCTCACGGGGTCGCAGCGCAGCAACTGACATAGGGTCGTCAATCTAACGATCTAGCTGTTCCCCCGGCTCGCCTCGTCGCAAGCCGGGGGATTTTTTTGTTTGGACCGTATTTCTGATTGGTGGGGGAGGAAATGGGTGGGCTTCGCCTTGGCGCTGTTGCGTCAATTGTCTGGTTCGTGATGGCTGGCGGCGCCGGAGCGGCGCAACTCAAGATTACCGATGTCAAAGCCTATGCGTTTCTGGAACATGCAGGCAAACTCTCCGACGATCTCATGAGTAGCGGCGAGAGCCTTGTCGACACTCCCAAAGGGGGGGCGCTCGGCGGCGACACGGCGACGGGCGTCCTGATCGACTTCACCTTCGAGGGCGACAAGAACGCTTCGCCGAAATACGCGACCGCGGTCGTCGACCTGACTCAGGCCGGCCGCTCCGGTCCAATCACAACCCACAGAGCGTTCACCAACTTTATCTTTGGCGCCGATGGGATTGAGCACAAAGCACTCTTCCTCGAAGCCGCGACTTGCATGCCGCTCGCCATTCAGGTTCATGCGGGAAAGACAGAAAAGTCGGCGAAACTCGATTTCCACTGCACGGAAACCGTCGCTCCGAAGTGATGCGGTCAGCCCGAGCCTAAGGATGGGCCACTGATGGCGCGGCCCTCTCAAGGCGCGGCAAGGGCGGCTGGTCGAGGGCCGGGGCTGGATAGGAAACATGACAAGATCTTGCCAGGCCGGCTGGGGTCTGGTATTGTTTTCCCGAAAGAGCGACAAATCTGGTTGGCGATTTCCCGTCAGCGACCTGTCCCGGACTTCGACGCTGACGACCGGGATATGACTCGCTAATCGCGCCGCAAGCCGTTGAAAACGCTCAAAACGGACTCGTTAACGCCGAGCCGGCGACCCGAAATTGGCAAGGAAGACGGATCAGGGCGGGTCCGGATCAGTCCGCGCTCAACCCCAGCACGTCCGCCATCGAGTAAAGCCCTGGTTTGCGGTCCTTCGCCCACATGACGGCCTTGAGCGCTCCACGGGCGAAGAGTGCGCGATCCTCGGCATAGTGGCTCAAGACCACCCGCTCGCCCTCGCCGGCGAAGATGACGCTATGATCGCCGACCACCGTGCCGCCGCGCAAAGCTGCGAAGCCGATGTCGCCGACCGCGCGCGCGCCGGTCAGGCCGTCACGGCCACGCGCCGAATGGTCTTTCAGCGAGACGCCGCGGCCTTCAGCCGCCGCTTCGCCGAGCAGGAGCGCCGTGCCTGAGGGTGCATCGACCTTCATGCGATGATGCATCTCGACGATCTCGATGTCGAAATCCTTGCCCAGCGCGGACGCTGCCCGCCGCGTCAGCGCCGCGAGAAGGTTGACGCCGATGCTCATGTTGCCGGAACGCACAATCGGGGCGTGGCGCGCCGCCGCGTCGATCTTGTCGAGGTCCTCGTCGGTCAAGCCCGTCGTGCCGATCACGTCGGCGATGCGTGCCTGCGCGGCGAGGCCGGCGAGAGCGAGGCTCGCAGCGGGCGAGGAGAAATCGATGATCGCGTCGGCGTCAAGCAGCAATGGCAGCGGATCGGCCACGATCTGAAGGCCCTTGCCAGGGCAGCCCGCGAGCAGCGCCGGGTCCTGGCCAAGCCAGGGCGAATCTTCACGCTCGAGCGCGCCGGTGAGCTTGAACCCATCGGCCTCATGAATTGTCCGGACGACCATGCGCCCCATGCGGCCGGCGGCGCCGCTCACAATCAGCCTTAAGTCTGCCATTCCCGGCTTCCCCTCATCGGCCGTCAGGCCGGCTGCGGGCCATCGTAGCCTTCGATGATCACGATGTCCGCGTTGCTGGCTGCGTCGCGAAGCTTGGCGGCTTCCCGATATTCCTCGGAATCGTGGCAGGCGACGGCGGTCTCATAGTCACGAAACTCAATCACGACGTTGCGCTCCGGCGCCTTGCCCCGGGTGACGACATACTTGCCGCCGCGGACCAGAAAGCGCGCGCCGTATTTCGCGAACGCGGCCGCATTGGCCTTGACGTATTTCTGGTAGCCTTCGGGATCGTGTACGTCGACGTGAGCAATCCAGTAGCCCTTCGGCATGCGTCAAACTCCTTCGACCAGAACCATTTCAATATCTTCGCGCAACACCCGCGCCGCAAGTTGTGCGCTAGCGGCTCCCGTCCACCGTCTCGCCACGGCCTCGCCCCGGCCGCCACGCGCCGGGCTTGGTTCAGCGGGCAATCAATGCGCTTCACCGATTTCCGCGACGATCGCCTCCGCGGCAACACGAGGATCAGGCGCCTGAGTGACCGGACGGCCAACGACAAGGTAGTCGGCGCCATTGCGGATGGCCTCGGCCGGCGTGACGACGCGCTTCTGATCACCGACCGTGCCGCCCGCGGGGCGTATGCCGGGGGTGACAAGGCGCAGCTTGGCGCCGACGGTCTCACGCGCCATGGCCGCTTCCTCAGCGCTCGCCACCAGTCCGTGGACACCAAGCTCAAGCGCCTGCTCGGCGCGGCGCCGAACCGTCTCGACCACGCCGAAGCGGTAGACCGCATCGAAAAGGTCGGCGTCGTCGTAGGAGGTCAAGACGGTGACGGCGAGGATCTGCATTCCCGATCCCTTGGCGCCAGCGACCGCCGCGCGCATCGTTTGCGGATAGGCATGGACCGTAAGAAACGTCGCTCCCGTTTTGGCGGCCTGCGCTGTCGCCCGTTCGACGGTGTTAGGAATGTCATGCAGCTTGAGGTCGAGAAAGACCTGTTTGCCCGCCGCAGCCAGTTCGGAGACGAGCGGCAAGCCGCCGCCATAAGCGAGTTCCATCCCAATCTTATAGAAGACCGCGCTGTCGCCAATTCGCTCGACGAGTCGTCTGGCGTCACCCACGTCGGACATATCGAGGGCGACGATCAATCGGTCGCGTGGCGCAAGCGGCGTCAATTCACCGACCCCTTGCGACGTCGCGGCTCGTCGTATCAAGCCGGTAGGTCCACACGAAGGCCGGCGGCAGATTGCGCAGGATCGGCCTCGAGCGAATGGCGGAATAACGATTGGCGCAAACTTCGCGGGGAATTGGCGACTGGAGCCCATAGGTGAACTGCACGAACACACCGCCAAGCCCCATCAGCGCGAAGGCGTCGGCGATGAGTTTCGTGCGGCGAGGCGGCGGCTGGTTGAGCAGGGGCAGACTGGAGACAATTGCGGCGATCGGCTGGCCCGCGAAGGACGCGAGCGTCCGGGGCAGGTCGTAAGCGTCGCCTTGAATGACGCGGACGCCTCCGAAGCGTCTCTCCAGCATGCCGCAGAAGCCCGGATCATATTCGACCAGCACGAGCCGCTCGGGAGGGACGCGGGCCTCGATCAGCGACTGGGTCACCGGACCGGTGCCCGGCCCGAGCTCGACGACGAGGCCCTGCGACGGCGAGCCGATCGCTGCCGCCATCGCGCGCGCGAGCGCTCGCCCCGACGGCGCGACCGCGCCGGTCAATCGCGGCGACGATACGAGCGTCTTGAGAAAACGCGCGCTGTCGGCGAGCCCTCGCCGACCTGTCTTGTCCAGCGCTCGACCCTGCATTTCGGCTCCGCGAGCGACGAGGCTCCAGATGTCTTCGGCGCGCTCCTGCGCGGCTCGGCGCTTATACTGGTCGCTCCCCACGTCGCAAAGCCAGCGTCAGGTGCGGCCCTCGAAAAACTCCTTCATCTTGGCGAAGAAGCCTGCGCTTTCCGGGTGGGTCGTATTCGACGATTCGGAGGCGAACTCGGTCAAAAGCTCGCGCTGGCGCCGGGTAAGGTTTTGCGGCGTCTCGACGACGAGCTGCACGAACAGATCGCCTGAATCGCGGGCTCGCAGCACCGGCATGCCCTTAGCCCGCAGCCTCAATTGGCGCCCCGACTGGGCGCCTTCCGGGACGCTGACCCGGGACTCGGTTCCATCGAGCGTCCGAACGTTGAACTCGCCGCCGAGCGAGGCCTGCACCATCGAGATCGGCACTCGGCAGTAGAGGTCGGCGCCGTCGCGCTGGAAGAACGCATGCGGTTTGACGGTGAGGAAAATATAGAGATCGCCCGGCGGACCGCCGCGCATTCCGGCCTCCCCCTCGCTGGTCAGGCGGATGCGGGTGCCGTCCTCGACGCCGGCCGGAACGTTGACCGACAGCGTCCGCTCCCTGGTCACGCGGCCGGCCCCGGCGCACTTGTCACAAGGGTTCTCGATCGTCTGCCCCCGGCCATGACAAGAGGGACAAGTGCGCTCGATGGCGAAGAAGCCCTGCTGCGCGCGCACGCGCCCGTGTCCGCCGCAAGTCTTGCAGGTCGCCGGCCGCGAACCGGCGCGCGCCCCGGAGCCGGAGCAGGCTTCGCACGCGACCGAAGTCGGCATGCGAATCGCTGCGGTTTTGCCGTTAAACGCCTCTTCGAGCGAGATCTCGAGATTGTAGCGCAGGTCAGCGCCGCGCTCTCGGCCCGAGGTCTGGCGGCCTCGCCGTCCTCCACCCATCATATCGCCGAAGAGATCGTCGAAGATGTCGGACATCGACGACGCAAAGCCGTCGCTCATGCCGCCCTGGTCGAAAGCGGCGTGACCATAGCGGTCATAGGCCGCGCGCTTCTGGGCGTCCGACAAATGTTGGTAGGCTTCGTTGAGTTCCTTGAACCGCGACTCGGCCTGCTTGTCGCCGGGGTGCCGGTCGGGATGACACTGCATCGCCGCCTTGCGGAAGGCGGACTTCAGCTCAGTGTCCGTCGCGGTTTTGGCGACGCCCAGCGTTTCGTAGAAATCGCGCTTGGCCATTTTCAGCGCGCCCACAGCCTATGCATGCCTAGAGACCTACTAACGCTACGTCGCGTTTCAAGAGGCGGACCCGATTCCTGACGCGAAAGCCGGCGTCCCGGACGCCGGCTCGCAGTCAGCCCGATCTCCTCCCGCCATCGCGGCGTCCCCTAAAGTCAAGGCCGGCCGCTTTTAGCGACCGGCTTTATTCGTTCAGGACTTCTTCTTGTCGTCGTCGACTTCGCGGAATTCCGCGTCGATGACGTCGTCCTTGGCCTCCGCGCCAGCCTCGGCGCCGACGTCGCCCGGCGCGCCGCTCGCCTGTTGGGCTTTATACATAGCCTCGCCAAGCTTCATCTGCGCCTGCATCAGGTCGTTGGTGCGCGCCTTGATTGCCTCGACGTCCTCTCCCTGGAGCGCCATGCGCAGGGTGGCGACCGCCGCCTCGATGGCGCTGCGATCCGACTGGGCGACCTTGTCGCCATATTCGTTCAGCGCCTTTTCGGCATCATGCGCCATCGACTCGCCGCTGTTCTTCGCATCGACCATTTCGCGCCGCTTCTTGTCCTCGGCGGCGTGAGCTTCAGCGTCCTTCACCATCTTGTTGATGTCGGCTTCGCTTAAGCCCCCCGAGGCCTGGATGCGGATCTGCTGCTCCTTATTGGTCGCCTTGTCCTTGGCGGTCACGTTGACGATGCCGTTGGCGTCGATGTCGAAGGTCACCTCGATCTGCGGCACGCCGCGCGGGGCGGATGGAATCCCGACCAGATCGAATTGGCCGAGCGCCTTGTTGTCGGCGGCCATCTCGCGCTCGCCCTGGAACACGCGGATGGTGACCGCGGTCTGATTGTCCTCGGCGGTCGAGAATACCTGGCTCTTCTTGGTCGGGATGGTCGTGTTGCGCTCGATAAGCCGGGTGAACACGCCGCCCAACGTCTCGATGCCGAGGGAGAGTGGAGTGACGTCGAGCAGCAGCACGTCCTTGACGTCGCCCTGCAGCACGCCCGCCTGAATGGCGGCGCCTATAGCTACCACCTCGTCCGGATTGACGCCCTTATGGGGCTCCTTGCCGAAGAATTGCTTGACGACTTCCTGCACCTTGGGCATGCGCGTCATGCCGCCGACCAGAACCACCTCGTCAATCTGGGCCGCCGAAAGGCCGGCGTCCTTCAAGGCCTTGCGGCACGGCTCGACTGTCCGCTGGATCAGGTCATCGACCAGCGCCTCGAACTTCGCCCGAGTGAGCTTGAGGGCCATGTGCTTCGGCCCGCTCGCGTCGGCCGTGATGTAAGGCAGATTGATTTCTGTCTGGGTCGCGGACGAAAGCTCGATCTTCGCCTTCTCAGCCGCCTCTTTCAGGCGCTGCAGAGCAAGCTTGTCCTTGGTCAGGTCGATGCCCTGCTCCTTTTTGAACTCGCCCGCCAGATATTCGACCAGCCGCATGTCGAAGTCTTCGCCGCCGAGGAACGTGTCGCCGTTCGTCGACTTCACCTCGAACACGCCGTCGCCGATCTCGAGGACTGAAATGTCGAACGTGCCGCCGCCGAGGTCATAGACCGCGATGGTGCCCGCCTTCTTCTTGTCGAGGCCGTAGGCGAGCGCCGCCGCGGTTGGCTCATTGATGATGCGCAAAACCTCAAGGCCGGCGATCTTGCCGGCGTCCTTGGTCGCTTGCCGCTGGGCATCGTTGAAATAGGCGGGAACCGTGATGACCGCCTGGGTGACCGGACCGCCAAGATGGGCTTCGGCCGTCTCCTTCATCTTCTGCAAGATGAAGGCGGAAATCTGCGAGGGCGAATATTGCTTGCCATCGACATTCACCCATGCGTCGCCATTGGGACCGCGAACGATCTTGTAGGGGACGAGAGCCATGTCCTTTTTGCTGATCGGATCGTCGAACTGCCGCCCGATCAGCCGCTTGATGGCGAAGATGGTGCGCTCGGGATTGGTCACCGCCTGCCGCTTGGCGGGCTGACCCACGAGACGTTCGCCGTCGTCCGTGAACGCAACGATTGAAGGCGTCGTGCGCGCGCCTTCGGAATTCTCAATCACCTTGGGGGCCGAGCCCTCCATGACAGCGACGCACGAATTGGTTGTGCCAAGGTCGATGCCAATTACTTTCGCCATTGCTCACCCCTGTTCTTCTGCGGGACCGCCGAGCCCCAAAGCGGCAAGGCCTAGGAGAGGCGTTTCGCCGATCGCTTCGTAGCCGACGGCTGACGTCTTCCGGTCCCCATATTTCAACCAGATTTCGGCCGATCCACCGGGCATAGCGCCCCAACCGGCCAGTCGGGGCGTATATAGGTGGGGCGTTTTAGTGGCGCAAGGCGCGGAAGCCGTGGATTTTCAAGCTTTGAGCTCCTATTCCCCGTCCGCTCGCGCCTTCCCCTTTCTCGCCGGCGCCTCTACACTTCGCCGATGACTCGAGGCTTCCGCGGCTTGATTTCAGCGCTCTTCGCCGCGGCCCTGGCGGCAAGTCAAACCCACGCGCAGTTGATGCTTCCTGGCGGCGCTCCCGCCGAGCCAGAGGGCGCGAAAGTCGCGCCTGCGAAGCCGAAGCACAAGAGTTCGGCCGCCTCTACCAAGGAAGCGGCGTCCGGCGGCAAGGACACTGAGCCTGACCCGGCGGCAGGGATCGCGAGCCTTGCCGGGCGCCCGCTCATGCTCAACGGCAAGTCAGGGCTCCTGCAGATTTCCGGCGACGACAAGTCGGTCACAGTCGACAAGCTGCAACTCGCCGGCGAGGGCGTTTCCAACTCGTCGCAGCGCTGTATTGTCGACATCGTCGGCGAGACGCCGATCGAGGCGACCCATGTTGGCCGCCCGGACGGACTCGAGCGGTACGAGGCCAAGGTTCCCGCCTGCCCGATCTCGTTCGACGTTCTTAGCGGCGCGGTGCTCGTGCCGACCCAAATCACGGCCTGCGTCTTCAAGGCCGCCGATTGCCAAACCGCTCCCGGTGGGCTCTGGGGCCCTGACGGCGCGTCATTGGTCGGCGATGCGGCCAAGATCGTTAAGGAACGCACCACGGTGGAAAAGGCGATGGGCAAGATCCTGCACAATATTGAGGATCGCGCCCAGGACAGCCCACAGGCGGCGGACCTCGTGCGCGATCAGAAAGGATTCGCCGGGCAGCGCGACGAGCTCTGCCGCGATTACGCGAAGGAAAGCACCCACGGCTATTGCGCCTTGCGGGTCACGGAGGCGCGGATCGCGCTCCTGCGGACAAGGCTCGATGAGCTTGGCGCTGCAACCGCCTCCAAGGCCGCGAGCGAAAAGGGCAAGAAGGCCAAGTCGAAAAAGGGCGCCAGGCAGCCGTAGCGGGTATCTTCGGAGCTATCCTGATGGCGAGTCGCGAGGGAGTTCGATGATTCAAGATTCGACAAGGACGAGCGTCGGCTCCGCCGTCGGAGCCAACACTCACGGCGCGCGGTCCCTTAAAGCCAAAGCGGTCGACGAGTTTCGCAGAATTCTTTGTGCTTTTCCTCTATCTTTGGATTCTGTTCGGCGTCTTCGTGCTCAATCAAGGCGTCGTCATGCGCGAGCATGGGATCAATTTCCCCATGCTTGGCTTTGCCTTCATCAACGCCCTCGTCTTTGCCAAAGTGATGATGCTGTTCGAGGTGTTCGATCCCGGCCGCTGGCTGCGCGCCCGGCCCCTCATCTATCCGATCCTCTATGAAACTCTCCTGCTGACGATCCTTTTTCTCGTCGCCCATGTGATCGAGAAGACGATCGAAGGACTGTTTCGGGGAAAGACCATCGCCGACAGTGTGCCTGTGATCGGCGGTGGCGGCCTCGTGGGGTTCCTCAGCATCACCGCCATTCTGTTCATCGCGCTGATCCCGTTTTTCGGTCTGAGGAATCTGAGCTTGGCCCTGGGCGAGGGGCAGCTCTACGCGATGATTTTTGGCCATCCCTCGGCGGAAGACGGCGAGCGCCGCAGTGGGGCGGCATCGCGATCTGCATAGCTTTTTCCGCTGCTTCCCCGGCCGGGAGACTTTATCTCTCGGAACGGCTCGGCTAGCCTACCCGAACGTGGAATGGCCCCACCCAACCGGGGTCCGCCTTTGCGAGGACGATAGCCCATGTGGGAAGAATTCAAGGAATTCGCGCTTAAAGGCAATGCGCTGAGCCTCGCGATCGGCGTCATCATCGGCGCGGCGTTCGGCAAGATCGTCGACGCGCTGGTCAACGACATCATCATGCCGATCCTCGGCATCGCAGGCAAGGCGGACTTCACCAACTATTACGTTCCGCTTTCGAGCGCGGTGACCGCGACCAATCTCACGGATGCACGAAAGCAGGGCGGCGTGCTGGCCTACGGCGACTTCCTCACGGTGGTGATCAACTTTCTCATCGTCGCGATCGCGCTGTTCGTCGCCATCAAGGCGATCAATATTATGACTCGGCGGGCGGCGAAGGAGCCCCCCGTTCCGGCCCCGCCGACCCAGGAAATCGTCCTCCTGACCGAGATCCGCGACCAACTCGCAGGACGCGGCGCGTAACGCGGTTAGATCGCCGCCTCTGACGCGGCATTGCTCTCCGGCTTGACAAGCGCGCGCCCGCCACTTCGCGCGAGCCAGAAAGACATCTGTGCCACGATTCCGGCGCCGAGGAGCACGAGCGCGGAGGCGAGCGCGGGGTTTGCCCCCGAACTGGCCAGCATCACCAGCATCCCCGCGACGACCATCTGGACCGAGCCGTAAAGTCCGGAAGCCGTCCCAGTCACGCGCGGGTTCACGCTGATGGCCTTGACAAGGGTAGCGGGCGCCGCGGCCCCCACTCCGACGGTGAACACAAACATGGCTGCGATAATTCCGACGAGAGACGCCCGGTCGGCGATCACGAGACCGAGGAACAATGCCGCCCCCACAACGCTGACGGCATTGGCGACGACCATAAATCGGTTAAGGGAAAAACGAGCGATCAGCTGGCTTGCGAGAAGACTGCCCAGCCAGATGCCGGAGACAAGGAGCGCAAGATACACCCCCACGCTGGCGCTCGGGAGATGCAGCCGATCGACAAAAATAAATGGCGCGCAGGCGATGAATGAATAGAGCGAGGTCGTCGCGCAAGCGCCGCCCACGGCGTAGCCCAAAAACTGGCGAGAGCACAGCAGCCCGACATAGTCGCGCGCGTATCGCGAGGCGCTGATGTAAAGCGCCTGCGGACGCGTCTCCGGCAGAATGCGCCACGCTAGCACGAAATTGGCGACACCGAGGGCGCTCAGCCCCATCAGGATCGCTCGCCAGCCCCAGAGGCCGCTGAGCCCCCCGCCGATCAGCGGCGCGACCGCGGGGCCTGCAGTCACCATCAAATTCGTGAGCGCCAAGCGCCGCGCGGCTTCGTGCGGCTGCGACGTGTCGCGGATGATGGCGCGCGCGAGCACCAGCCCCGAACATCCGCCGAGAGCCTGGAAGAAGCGCGCGAGAACGAGCGTATGCACGTCAGGGGCGAAAATCCCGACGACGCTCGCGATCGTGAATATTGAGAGGCCGGCGAGCAGCGCCGGCCGGCGGCCGAAACGATCCGACGCAGGTCCGTAAAGCAACTGACCGACGGCCAACCCAAGAATGTAGAGACTGATCGTCAGCTCCGTGGCGGCCGGCGTGGCATGAAGGTCGTTGGCCGCCTCGGGCAGCGCGGGCACGAATATGTGCATGCCGACTGGCCCGCTGAAGGTGAGCAAGCCCAGGAGCCAGAGCGGCACGGCGCGTCGGCGATCGACGTTCATCGGCCTCCCGATCGCTTGGGCTCGGGGGCGGCGGTTCGCGCTTCCGCGAGGCTCAGGAGCCTGTCCCTGACGGTTTCGAGCAAGCGAAGCGAACGCGCCAAGTCCTCGCCCGACGCCTCGCCGAGGACGAGGTCGCGAATGTCCTGGGATACGCGCTCGACCTGATCGACCGTCCGACGTCCGCGCGGCGTGAGCACGAGGCTCTTGGCGCGGCGGTCGGCCTGGTCCTCGCACCGCTCGACGAGGCCGGAACTTTCGAGCGCGTCCAGCAGGCGAACGACCGACGACCCATCGAGCGACAAGGACGCGGCCAGCTCATTCTGCCGCATCGGAGCTTCGGACCGCGCGATCCGAAGCAAGGGCAGCCACGTCGCCTCCGTCAATCCATAGACCTGCAAACGCGCGTCGACCGCACGCCGCCATTCGCGCGCAACATTGGCGACGAGAGGAGCGAATCGAGCACGAGTGTCTTTTGCTGGGCCGAGCATGGCCGCTCTAATAGATGACATACCAATTAATGAGCTATCAATTATACGTGAAGCCCATACTGGCGCGGACAAGCCATCCCCGGAGCAGGCGGCGACGATCGAAGCGTTTGCCGCGTTGCGGAGGAGAGTACGCGGGGCGCGCTTGCCGTACCTTGATAATTACCGGGCGGTCTTTTCCAGCCAGGCCTTCATTTGCGCGATCTCCTTTTCTTGCGCGGCGACGATGTCGGTCGCCACTGACGCAATTCGGGATCGGTTCCATATTGGAGTTCGACCTTGGCCATGTCGACCGCGCCTTGATGATGCGGAATCATCATCAGAACAAAATCTAAGTCCGGCTTGCCTGTCGGTTTCACGTGCATGCCGCTCATCATCGTCTTCATCGAGGCCGCAAACGCTTTGTCGGCCGGAGTCGCCGCGGGCTTCATCGCCACGCCCTTCATGTCCTCGGCGCAGGCGCCTTGAGCCGAGGACATGAACGCCGCCATGACGAGGGCCGCGAAGACCGTGGATTTGTTCATGATGCGCTCCTTCCAGAGATTACGGCGGCGGACGCCTAGCTGCAGACAACGGGCGCTCAATCAACTTGCGTTCGACTCCACAGTTCCGCCGACCGCCTGATCCAAATCTACGCCTTCGATTGCCCGAGGCGCACGCTTCGCAATCTTAGCGCATTGGCGACCACGCTTACCGACGAAGTCGCCATCGCCGCCGCGGCCAAGACTGGTGACAGCGTGAGGCCGAAGGCGGGATACAGAACCCCGGCGGCGATCGGCACGCCCGCGGCGTTGTAGATGAAGGCGAAGATGAGGTTCTGCCGGATGTTGCGCATCGTCGCTTGCGACAGCTCGCGCGCGGCGAGGATACCGCTGAGGTCGCCGCCGAGCAGGGTGACGCTTGCGGATTCGATGGCGACATCAGTTCCCGTGCCCATCGCGATGCCGACATCGGCCGCCGCGAGCGCCGGAGCGTCGTTGACGCCGTCGCCGGCCATGGCGACGACCCGGCCTTCCTTCCGCAAACGTTCGACTGTCTTGCCTTTGTCCTGCGGCAAAACTTCAGCCTCGATTTCAGCAATGCCAAGCTTGCGCCCAACGGCTTCTGCGGTCGCCCGATTGTCGCCGGTGAGCATCACGACCCGGACGCCCGCTTCCTTGAGGGCGCGAATTGCATCAAGCGCGGTCGCCTTGATCGGATCGGCGACAGCAATCACGCCGCATGCGGCGCCGTCGATCGCGACAAAAACCGCCGTCGCGCCTTGCTCGCGCAATGTGTTCGCCATCTCTTCGAGCGCGCTGACGTCTACTCCAACCGTCTGCATCATGGCCCGATTGCCGAGCGCGACCTTGCGCCCGTCGATGGTCCCCGACACCCCTTTGCCTGAGACGCTCTCGAAGCCATCGACCTTGGCGAGCACGAGGTTCCGATCCGCTGCGGCGCGTAGGATCGCCGCCGCGAGAGGATGCTCGCTGCCACGCTCAAGACTGGCTGTGAGCTTGAGCAGCGTTTCCTCGCTGACCCCATTTGCGGATTTTAGCGCCACGACTGTCGGCTTCCCCACGGTCAGCGTGCCGGTCTTGTCGACGACTAAGGTATCGACCTTTTCGAGACGCTCGAGCGCTTCCGCATGCCTGATCAAGATGCCTGCCTGGGCGCCCCGTCCGACGCCGACCATGATCGACATCGGCGTGGCCAGACCTAACGCGCACGGGCAGGCGATGATCATGACCGAGATCGCCGCCAGCAAGCCATAGGTCAGGCGTGGCTCGGGACCCCATATCGCCCAGGCGGCAAAGGCGAGCACGGCGACGGCGATGACCAGCGGCACAAACCAGCCGGAAACCTGATCGGCAAGGCGCTGGATCGGCGCGCGGCTGCGCTGCGCTTGAGCAACCATCTGGACGATCTGCGCCAGCACCGTGTCGCGCCCGATCTTGTCCGCGCGCATCACGAAGGCGCCGCTCTGGTTCAGCGTGCCGCCTATCACCTTGTCGCCCGCGCTCTTGCCGACTGGCATGGATTCCCCAGTGAGCATGGACTCATCGACCGCGCTTCGCCCCTCGATGATTTGTCCGTCCACCGGGACCTTCTCGCCAGGACGCACGCGCAACGTGTTGCCGATCTTCACCTCCTCGAGGGCGACCTCTACGTCCGCGCCTTCCGCATGAACGACCCGCGCAGTCTTTGGCGTAAGATCGATGAGGGCGCGGATCGCGCCGCCGGTCTGCTCGCGCGCCTTAAGCTCAAGCACCTGCCCAAGCAGGACAAGGGTCGTGATGATCGCGGCCGCTTCGAAATAGACCGGCACGAAATCATGGGCGCCGCGTAACGCGGCCGGGAACAGGTGCGGCGCAACAGTGGCGACCACGCTATACGTCCACGCAACGCCGACCCCCATGGCGATCAGCGTGAACATGTTGAGGTTCCGGCTCTTGAGCGACGCCCAGCCGCGCGCGAAGAATGGCCAGCCCGCCCAGAGCGCGACGGGGGTGGCGAGGGCCAGCTGAATCCAGTTGGAAAGCGAGTCCGGCACGAACCGATGCAGATCGATGAGATGCCCGCCCATTTCGAGCGCGAAGATGGGGATGGAGAGCGCCAGGGCGACCCAAAAGCGCCGGGTCATGTCGATCAGTTCCGCACTCGGACCCGTCGCCTCCGTGGCGATCTCCGGCTCGAGCGCCATGCCGCAGATCGGGCAGGCGCCGGGATGGTCCTGACGGATCTGGGGATGCATAGGGCAGGTGTAGATCGCGCCCGAGGGGGCAGACTTCGGCGTTGCAGGCTCCGTCGCAGGGGCCAGATATTTCGCCGGGTCAGCGACGAACTTTCCGCGGCAGCCGGCGGAGCAAAAATAGTAGGTCGCGCCCGCGTGATCGGCTTTGTGCTTGGCCGTCGCAGGGTCGACGGACATGCCGCAGACGGGGTCCTTCACGAGCGCACTGTGTGCGTTGGCGAGAGTTGTCGGCAAATGGTGCTTGTGTTCCATAGGGGGCAGGGATAAACCTTCCTATCATGGGAAGGTCAAGCGGATTATCGACATGAACATCGGCGCGGCCGCGGCCTCGAGCGGAGTCACCGCCAAGATGATCCGCCATTACGAGGCGATCGGTTTATTGCGCCCGGCTGAGCGGCGCGCGAACGATTATCGCGACTATGGCGATCGCGATCTCCACGAACTCAGATTCATCAAACGGGCCCGCCGGCTTGGCTTTTCGATTCTTGAAATCGGCGAATTGCTGGCTTTATGGCGCGACCGCGGCCGCCCGAGCCGGGAGGTCAAGCGCATTGCCGAGGCTCACATCGGCGATCTTCAATCGCGCGTCGCCGAGATGCGGGCAATGGCGAACACGCTCCGAGAACTCGTGGGCGCATGCCATGGCGACGATCGACCCGACTGCCCCATCCTCGATGACCTGGCGCTAGGCTCAGGCGCCCCCGGCTAGACTAGGCGCCGAGAGTTGGCTCCCTCGGCTTCAACGCCGCGGGAGCCGTCGCGATGTCAGGCGGCCGCTTTTGCCGTCTCGGCGCGATACACCGCGGTCTCGAAATCGATGTAGCCGCCCACCGAAGCCGGGTCCGCAAAGGGGAAGATCTGAGTGGCCCAGAAGCCGCCGATCCCATTCTTGCGATCAATCCAGTAGTAGAGATTGGCGAGCCCCGCCCAGGCAAGCGCGCCGGCTGGCCGTCCCGTCGGGGCGTCGTGATCGTTGATCATGAACGTCAACGCCCAGGATTTCGGCATTCCGGGGAAGAACTCGGCGGGGTTGGAGAGGCTCGGGATCACGCCCGGCAGTCCCTTGATTTTCATGTTCCCTGGAAGGCCATTCTTGGCCGCCATCTCGACCGTTTCCTTCTTGAGGACGCGTCCTCCCGGTCCCCGACCGTCGTTCAACCACATTCGCATGAACTTCGCGTAGTCTAGGACCGTCGAGTAAAGCCCGTGGCCGCCCATGTGGACCTCGGGGTCAGGAGGAAGTGTAAAATCCGGGAGCGCCCTCAGCTTTCCCATGTCGTCCCGCTATGCATCGTCACCATGCGCTTGCGCATCGATTCATTCATCGAGAATGCGGTGTCCTCCATGCCGAGCGGCTTGACGATCCGCTCCTTCATCACGTCGCCAAGCCGCTTGCCCGCGATGCCCTCGACCACTTGGCCAGCCCAGTCCATGTTAGAGCCGTATTCCCATTTTTCACCGGGATCGAACAGCAACGGGGTCCGAATTGACGCATGCGATGCGGTGATGACACTCGGCTGTCCGTGGTTCTGCGCAAGCTGATTGTAGTTCTCATTGAAGAAGTCGTAGCCAAAGCCGGCGGTGTGAAGCAGGAGCATGCGCGTGGTTATGTCGCGCTTCGGCGCGCGAAGTTTCGGCTTTCCAGCGTCGTCGAAGCCGTCGAGGACCTCAAGCTTGCCAATCTCCGGGGCGTAGGTCTTTGCCGGCGCATCAAGGTCCAGCTTGCCGTCTTCCACCAACTGAAGGCACGCCGTACCGGTAATCGCCTTGGTGGTTGAGAAAATGGCGAACACGCTGTCGGTCGTCATCGGGGCGTGAGCGCCAGCCTGGCGCACGCCGAACGCGCCCTCGTAGATATTGGCGTTGCGGTCCGTTGCGACCGCCACGACACCCGGTACGCCGGGGGTGGAATTGACGGCCTTGTTGAGTACGGCGTCGGCCGCTGTTTTGACAGATCGAACCATGCCTTCCTCCCTGTTTAACCCAATCGGCCACGCGCTTGACGTTTCCGCCGTTGGCTCGGGTCACTTTATCACGTGGAAAGTTGGCGCGAGCGTGTCGGCGGCGCCGACCGGGAGCCGCCGAAGCGACGGAAACCCCTTGTCCGCGCCGGACCGCTGGTCCATGAGGCCGCATGAACGTCACTCCGGCCCCTCGCGTTAACAATTGGCCCGATCTGATCCGCCCCGCGATGCGCGACGTCGCCACGAGCGGCATCGTCGAGGTGTTCAACTACGGCCGCGGGAAACAGGGGCTCATTCCTTTGTGGGTTGGCGAGGGCGATTTGCCGACGCCGCCTTTCATCAGCGAGGCGGCCAAGGCCTCTCTCGATCGCGGCGAGACTTTCTACACCTGGCAGAACGGGGTGCCGGAGCTACGCGAAGCGATCGCGGCTTACATGACGCAGGTCTATGGCGCGACGCCGGGCGGCGGCGCTTTTTCGCCGGCGAATTTCTTTGTGACGATCGGCGGCATGCATGCCATCGAAATCGCGACCAGGCTCATCGTCGGCCCTGGCGACGAGGCGCTGATTCCGACGCCCGCATGGCCCAACTTCGTCGGCGCGCTCGAAATTTCCGGCGCGCGCGCCGTCCCCGTGCCGCTCGACCAGGAGGGGCGCTGGAGCCTTGATCCAGCGAAGCTCGAGAAGGCGGTTACGCCCTTAACCCGCCTCATCTTTTTCAACTCCCCCGCCAACCCGACCGGCTTCGTCGCTACACGAGAAGAGATCGTCGAGACACTCGCGATTGCGCGCCGGCATGGGCTTTGGATCATCGCTGATGAGATTTACGGGCGCCTCACCTACGATGGCGTCCGCGCGCCTTCCTTCCACGATGTCATGACTGCCGACGACAAGATCCTGTTCGTCCAGACTTTGTCCAAGAACTGGGCGATGACAGGCTTCCGCATCGGCTGGCTGGAGGCGCCGCCGGAGCTCGGCGCCGTGATTGAGAACCTCGTCCAGTACACGACATCGGGTGTGCCCGTCTTCAATCAGCGCGCGGCGACGGCGGCGCTCGAGCACGGCGAAACATTCCTCGCCTGGCAGATCGAGCGCTGCCGGCGCTCGCGCGACATTTTGTGCGAGGGACTCGCCGCAACCGGGCGCGTCCGGTTCTTCAAGCCGGATGCAGCATTCTATCTGTTCTTCTCGATCGACGGCTTTCCCGATTCCCGCGCGCTGGCGATAAAACTCATCGACGAAGCCGGTGTCGGCGCCGCGCCCGGAAGCGCCTTCGGTTCCGGCGGCGAGGGCCATTTGCGCATTTGCTTCGCCCGTGATCCCGAACAGATCGCGGAAGCGACGCGGCGTATGGCGCGGTGGCTCGCGGACTAGATTTCGATTCGGTGACCGGCCACTTGGACGAGCCGTCGCGAGAACGTGCGGGAGCTGAAGCCGATAACATGGGAGCAAGCCACAGACGATCGGTCAGTTCTTTGAGGAATTTTTTACTAGGCGCGATATCGTCAGGACCTGTTAAAGTTCTTGCGTTGGGCTGGATCGGCTGATTCATAGGCGAGGCGAGGAGGCTTCGCCATGGCTGATTTGTTTTTGCTTTCTGAAACGCAGATGCGTCGGATCGAGGGGTTTTTTCCGCTGTCGCACGGCATCGCGCGGGTGGATGACCGTCGGATTGTGAGCGCCATCGTGTTCGTGATCAGGAATGGGCTTCGCTGGCGTGACGCGCCGGGAGCGTATGGCCCGCACAAGACGATCTACAACCGGTTCATCCGCTGGAGCCGGCTGGGCGTGTTCAACAAGATCTTCGCCGAACTGGCGCGCAAGGGCGCCAAGCCCGAGCGGATCATGATCGACGCCACGCATCTGAAGGCGCATCGCACCGCCGCCAGCCTTTTAAAAAAGGGCCTGTTCCCCGACGTATCGGACGCACGAAAGGGGGCTTGAACTCCAAACTTCACGCGGTTTGCGACGGCAAAGGTCGACCGCTGGTGATGTTGCTCAGCGAAGGCCAGATGAGCGACTTCAAGGGCGCGGCGCTTATGCTGCCCGCCATGCCAAGAGCCAAGGAGCTTCTCGCCGACAAGGGCTATGACGCCGATTGGTTCCGCGAGGCGCTCGCAAACCGCAAAATCGCCGCCTGCATCCCCTCCAAATCCAACCGCAAAACCCCGATCCCCCACGACGCCGTCCTTTACAAACAGCGCCACAGAATTGAAAACATGTTCGGACGGCTCAAAGATTGGAGACGCATCCACATCCGATACGACCGTTGCGCCCACACCTACTTCTCGGCAATCTGCATCGCCGCAGCCGTCACCTTCTGGCTCTGATCAATGAGTTCCTGAGCCTAGTGTTCCAGAGCACTAAGCGCTGGCGCTACTATGTGTCCCAGGCGGCTCAGCATTGTGACAAGACCAAAGCAGCATCTATCTTGCGCGTTCCGGCCGCTGATGTCGAAAAGCTGGTCGCCGAGGCTGTGGGTAAACACTCCTCGTCCGACGCCTCGCCGGCTGACATTCGCAACCTGATTGATCGTGTCGTGATCAGCCATGCATCGATACGGATCCACCTGTCAGAGGTTGCGGATGAACGTGACAACGCGAGGGTCCTGACGCTCCCCTGGACGCGGCCTTCACCCTATCGCAAGCGCGAGATCATCCAGGGAGCAGATGGCGCGAAGACCTACGCCCGCCCGATGCCCGCCAACGCGCGGACCATCCTGATCGAAGCCCTCCGCGACGCACACCGCTGGTTGGACGAACTTCTGTTCCCCGCCTGACTTTGGAGTCGCTGGCTTCGCGAGAGGGCAGGACCGTGCGTTCGATCCGGATGACCCTGTCGCTCGCTTTCCTCGCGCCGGAGATCGTCGAGGCGGCAGTTGAAGGACGCCTGCCGCGCGGCTTTGGCCTGAAGCGTCTCGTCGACCTGCCGATGGCATGGCCGGACCAGTGGCGCACGCTCGGGCTGCAGACGCCAGCGCAAGCGTAACAACGATTTACCTTTGCTCGTTTGTGTTCGGCCCGAGCTGACCGACCATCGAGGCCGGCTGAAAATGTCGAGGTTCGAAACTCAAGGGCCGTGCAAAATCGAGTGCGGTGAGCACATGGCAACAGCAACCTGGGAAACGGAATTTTGCGGTCAGAGACTTTCGGCCGCACCCGCCACTAATGAGCCACGGAGACGGTGGAAGGGGCTTGGCAGACCGGCTAATGCCACCGCAAGCCTCGGTAATACCGTGCTATTCCGCGGACTAGGAAATCACATCGATTTGCACGGACTACTTGGTGGAGCTGAGGGGAATCGAACCCCTGACCTCTGCAGTGCGATTGCAGCGCTCTCCCATCTGAGCTACAGCCCCGTCGCGCGGCTGTTTACGTGCGCGTCTGGCGCCTGTCAACGACATCGGCGTGGAGGGTCGGGGCGTCTCCGCTTCAACGGCAGCCTCTCAAAAGGTTGGAAGAACTCATGCGTGCGATCCTCGACATCGTTATGGTTGTCCTCAATCTTTACACTTGGATCATCATCGCGGGCGCCGTCCTTTCCTGGCTGATTGCCTTCGGCGTGGTGAATATCCGCAACGACTTCGTGCGCTCGATCTGGAACTTGTTTCTCGCCCTGACGGAGCCCTTCCTGCGGCCGATCCGCAACTTCCTGCCGTCCACGGGAGGCATCGACATTTCTCCGATCATCCTTTTGCTTGCCGTCATGCTGATCGAGAGGATCATCATTTATTACATTTATCCGAACGTCTTCTGACCCACCCGGGATGGTTGCCTCTCCTGCGCCCAAGACCTCGGCGGGCCGGTTCTTCGAGGACTTTCGCCTTGGGCAGACCATCCGTCACGCGACGCCACGCACGCTGAACAGCGGCGACGCCTCGCTCTATTCGGCTCTGACCGGCGCGCGTTTCGCGCCGCAAAGCGCGGAAACCTTCGCTCGCGCCATCGGCTACCCGGCAAGCCCGATCGATGATCTGCTCGCCTTCCATGTCGTGTTCGGCAAGACGGTGTCGGACGTCTCGCTGAACGCGGTCGCCAATCTCGGCTATGCCGATTGCCGGTTCCTGAAGCCGGTTTTTCCCGGCGATACGCTCTCCGCCGTTTCGCAGGTGATTGGGCTTAAGGAGAACTCGAACCGGCAGAGCGGCGTGGTCTATGTGCGCTCGAAAGGGTCCAATCAGCGCGGCGAGACGGTGATCGACTATGTGCGCTGGGTCATGGTCAGAAAGCGCGACGTGAACTCCCCCGCGCCCGAGACCCACGTTCCCAAGCTGCCCGAGGCGGTCGCCGTTGAAAGCCTGGGCGAAGCTTGTCCGCGGATTGACCGCGCCGCGTTCGATCCGGAGCTCAGCGGGTCTCCTCATCGGTTCGAGGACTATCGCGCCGGCGAGCGGATCGATCATGTCGACGGCGTCACCGTCGAAGAGGCCGAGCACCAGACGGCGACCCGGCTCTATCAGAACGCCGCAAAGGTGCATTTCAACCAGTTCAGCGAGGGGCAGGGGCGCTTCGGGCGGCGGCTCATCTATGGAGGACATGTGATCTCGCTCGCCCGAGCGCTGAGTTTCAACGGCCTCGCCAGCGCCTTCCATATCGCGGCCATAAACGGGGGTCGGCATGTCGCGCCTCTCTTCGCCGGCGATACGGTTTTCGCGTGGAGCGAGATCCTCGAGACCGCGGCGCTGCCTCACCGCGATGACATTGGCGCGCTCAGAGTGCGTACAATCGCGACCAAGAACCGCGCTTGCGCCGACTTTCCGGGCCACGAGGGCGAGGGATACGAGCCCCACGTCGTGCTCGAGCTTGACACCTGGGCGCTTGCGCCGCGACGGCCCTAATCCATGCGCTTGCCGGCCGACGCAGCGCTGCTCGTGATCGACGCGCAAGACGCGGTTGAGGATCGGCGCCCCAGCGCCGGCCACGCCCCGGAGGCCGACCGGAACATCGCCGCCCTTGTTGCTGCGTGGCGGGCCGAGGGGCTGCCGCTTGTTCACGTCGGCCGGCCACCGATCGCCCCCTCTGCTCTCGCGTTCGCGATTCCGCCGCTCGAGGGCGAGATCGTCATCGTCCGCAACGCGACAAGCGCCTTCATCGGCTCCGACCTTGAAGCGAGGCTCGACGAACTCGGCGTGACGACGCTGGTCCTTTGCGGGACGCTCGCGACCGATGCGCTCGGAGCGTCGGCGCGGCACGCGAGCGATCTTGGCTATCGGCCGTTTGTCGTCGCCGACGCGTGCCGGGCGGTTGACACGACCGATCTCCGAGGGCGGCTGTGGCCGGCTAACGACGTGCGGGCGCTGGCGCTCGCGCGTCTCAAGGGCGAGACTGCGGCCATTGTCGACGTCGCGACGACACTCCGAGCCGCCGCGGCGGCCAAGGCGCGCCAGCGGCGCAGAGCAGGGACCGCCTGACGGCGCGGATCATGCTCGCTCCGGGCTATCGGCGAGGCGACTGGCGTTGGCTTCCGGGCACGTGCGCGATCGAGCGATTTCAGTGGCTTAACTGCGCTTTTGCGCAACTTTCTCGCCCTGCTTCGGTCTATCCCCTTCGAGGACGCGATACCGCGCATCCTTCTTGGGACAACCGGGCCCTCGAGAACAGCGCGGCGGGCGTCTACCTTTTGCCTTCGCGCCTTTCACAGCATACTTCGCCGGGCCGAAAAATTTCGCTCCGGCGTAACCACAAGCGGCGGCCTGCCCGATCTGTTTCGGTCTCCAAGGAGGCGTCTAAAGGTGATCATAGCTTAGATTTCTGAATTAGTCAATCATACTAAGTTATTTCTAATATATGGAATTCGTGCGCCGCGGCCACGAGACGGGAGCGCATTCTCGTATTGGTTCACAAGTGATCGACCCTCGAAAAGCAACACGCCGACCTCTCTTGTCAAAATTCAATCGATCACGCATCCGTTACCCAGCACTTTCCAATATCGGACCCGAATAAATCAGGCCACCTCAGTGTTCACAGCCGGTCATACAGGCGGATCGCCACTTCGGTGCGCATATAACATCTGACAGTCTGTATAAGACCGCCCTGGGTGGCTCTTGCGCCGAAATCGCAGAGGAGTGCTCGTCATGAGACGGTTTTGGTCATTAAAATCGCATCGTGCACTAGTCTTGGCCAGATAAATCGTAAAATTACCCAAGTATTGATGTTGATCTTTCCGATTTACGATGATTCTAAAGCAAATTTATATCCTATTTACAGCATAATTGTTATATATTTACAAAAATACCAGAAGTGTATTCATTGGAGCAGATCGATCACACGATTGTTACTTAGTAGAAGACTTAGGCGCGAATAAATAGGCCAGCTCGGTGTTCACTGTCGGTCAAACCAGGGCGGTTTGCAGCGGACTTTTCCGACAGTGGCCGCCGCTTGCACCAAAAGTCGAGAGGACAGCACGCAATGACAAGATTGCTTCCCTTTACATCTGTCATGACTACCGCCGCGGCGTTCGCTGCATTGTGCACGGGTGCCGGAGCCGCCAATGCCGCCGACGGCTTTACTCAAAACAACCTTATTTCGAACATGCCGGGGCTCGCAACAACAACCGACCCCAATCTGGTGAACCCCTGGGGTGTTTCGTTCGCGGGCGGGAGTCCCATCTGGATTTCGAACCAGGGCACACAGACGTCCATTCTTCCTGGCGTGACGGGCGCCACAGGCGTCACCGCAACTCCGTTCACTGTCAACATCCCCCCCATGGGAGCCGCAGGCCCGACCGGGCAGGTCGCCAACGCGAACGCGATTGCGGGCTCGAGCAGCGCGGGCTTCGACGTTTCGACTATGAGCGGGGGGAATGGCGCCCCCGCTGATTTCATCTTTGCCGACCTGAACGGCTCGATCTCCGCTTGGAACGGCTCGCCGACCACCCAGGCACTCACCCAAAAGTCCGTCGCAGGCGCGAGCTTCACCGGGCTCGCCATCAATCAGGCCGACACCGAACTGTTCGCCGCCAACACCGCGGGCGCCGGCGGCATCGACGTGTTCAACAGTTCGTTCCAACAGATATCCCTGGGCGCTAGCGCCTTCGCGGCGCCGACGGCGGTCAGCGACAAGGGACTCGTCCCCTTCAACGTGACGGATCTTGGCGGCCATGTATTCGTGACCTACGCGCCGTCCGGCCACATCCCGCAGACGACGGCCACGGCGGGCCAGGGCGCCGTGGTGGAGTTCAGCGAGAGCGGCACAGTCGAGAATACGATCACTAACGACGCTCTCGCCTCGCCGTGGGGCGTCGCTATCGCTCCGTCGAGCTTCGGCAAGTTAGGTGGCGACATTCTGGTCGGGAATTTCAGCTTCGAGCCCGGCTTCGCCGACGTGATCAACGCATTCAACCCGGTGACCGACGCGCTTGTGGGTTCAATCGACGTCAACCCCGGCGCCGGGAACACGCCGGGCGGTCTGTGGTCGCTGGTGTTCGGCGGCAGCGGGATGGACGGAAACCCGGACACCCTCTTCTTCACCGATGGCATCAACGGGGAGACGGGCGGGCTGTTCGGGTCGCTCACCGCCGTCCCGGAACCTTCCACCTGGGTCATGACGCTGGCCGGATTTGGCGGACTCGCGCTCTTGGCCGCGCGGCGGCGGCGGGTGTTGTCGGCGATTGGCTGACCGATTTAGTGGAACCGCCTGAGGTCGGGCGGTTCCTCTCGCGCAGTCACGTCTCGCAGTCCGCGGATGTGGATATTTTTAGTTCGGGCGAGAATAAATGCGCGCGCAGCGGGTTAATTGCCGAAGAGCAAACAATCGTCCGGGATCGGGCGGTTCTGTTCTTGTGACTCGCGCCCTCGCGAAACTCCAGGCAGCGGGCAGATTGGGCGACGGCAAGACCGAATTTGCCGTTTTTGCTTGGCGTTGAGCCCACGAAAGCGCCGGCGCGCCTCCGTTCGACGCGAAATGCCGGCGCTTACCTTACTCCGCCGCTTGCGCCGGCTCCCACGGACGCTCGCCGTGCGCGGGCTCGGTCTCAAGCTTCGGCCTTCGCGCCATGGCCCTTTTAGACCCGGAGAGCCAATGCGACAGCCGATCGAGATAAAGATAAATGACCGGGGTCGTGAACAAGGTCAGCGCCTGACTCACGATCAGGCCGCCGACCATCGTGTAGCCGAGTGGCTGGCGCATCTCTGAGCCGGTGCCGTGACTCAGCATCAACGGCACGCCGCCAAGCAAAGCAGCCATCGTCGTCATCATGATCGGACGGAAGCGCATCAGCGCCGCCTTGCGGATCGCCTCGGTTGGGGTAAGGCCTTCCTCGCGTTCGGCGGAGATGGCGAAATCGACCATCATGATGCCGTTCTTCTTCACGATGCCGATGAGCAGGATCGTGCCGATCAGGGCGACGAGGCTGAATTCGTAGCCAAACAGCATGAGCGTGGCGAGCGCGCCAAGCCCCGCCGACGGCAGCGTCGACAGGATGGTCAGCGGGTGGATGAAGCTCTCATAGAGCACGCCGAGGATCAGATAGACGCAGACGAGCGCGGCGAGGATGAGCAGCGGCACGCTGGTCAACGAATCCTGGAACGCCTGCGCGTTGCCCTGGAAGGTCGTCGTCAGACCCTGCGGCAATTGGAGTTGTTGCATCGCGCGCTGGACCGCCTCCGTGGCGGGGCCAAGCGCCACGCCTTGCGCGAGGTTGAAGCTGATGGTGATTGCGGGGAACTGTCCCTGGTGGCTGATCGAGAGGGGCGCGACCGGCGCCGTCGTCCATTTGGCGAAGGCGCTGACGGGCACCATCTGATTGCTCGTCGGCGAGCGGATGTAGATCTTGTCGAGAGTGGCCGGATCACCCAGGAGCTGCGGCAACACCTCTTCGATCACATAATAGGTGTTCACCTGGGTGAAATATTGCGTCACCTGCCGCTGGCCGAATGCGTCGTAGAGCGTATCGTCGATGAGCTGCGGCTGGATGCCGTAGCGCGAAGCCATGTCACGATCGATCTTGAGGGTCAGCGTCGTCCCGGCGCTCTGTTGGTCGGTCGCGACGTCGCGCAATTCTGGCAGCGATTTCAGCTTGTCGAGAATTTTCGCCGACCAGGCGCTGAGCTCGTCGAAATTGGCGTCCTGCAGCGTGTACTGGAACTGAGTTTTGGTGAAGTGCGCGCCAACCGTCACGTCCTGCGCCGCCTGCAGGTAAACGCGCATGCCCGCCACCTGCGCCAGCTTAGGACGCAACCGGGCGATCACCTGGAACGCGTCGACGTCGCGGTCCTCGCGCAGCTTGAGCGTGATGAACATGCGGCCGTTGTTCTGGGCCGAATTGCCGACGCCGGACCCAAGTCCCATCGCCATTGTGTCGACAGCCGGATCGGCCAGCACAATCCGCCCGACCTCCTGCTGCAAACGATACATGTCGTGGAACGAGACGTCTTGGCCCGCTTCCGTCGTGCCGAACAAAATGCCGGTATCCTGCTGCGGAAAGAATCCTTTGGGTATGACGACGAACAGATACCCGGTGGCGATCACTGTGCCGATGAAGGTGAGCAGCATGGCGAAGCGGTGGCGCAGCACGAAATCGACGCCGCGCTCGTAGCCGTTGGCGAGCGCCGTGAAGCCCTTCTCGCTGAGGTTATAGAGCCGGCCGTGCCGCTCCTGATCGTGGCTCTTGAGAAAACGCGACGCCATCATCGGGGTTAGGGTCAGCGAAACGAAGGCTGAGACGAAGATCGTCATCGCGATGGTGACCGCGAATTCACGGAACAGGCGGCCGATGATGCCGCTCATCATTAGGAGTGGAATCAGCACCGCGACGAGCGAGACGGAGATCGAGATGATGGTGAACCCGACCTCGGCAGAGCCTTTGAGCGCCGCCTCGAACGGCTTTTCGCCCTCTTCGATGTGGCGCGTGATGTTCTCGAGCATCACGATCGCGTCGTCGACAACGAAGCCGACGGAGATGGTGAAGGCCATCAGCGATAGATTGTCGAGGCTGTAGCCGGCGACCCACATGAGGGCGCACGAGCCGAGCAGGGCGAGCGGGACCGTGATGCTGGGAATGATCGTCGCCCAAAGATTCCGCAGAAAGACGAAGATCACCATCACCACGAGCGCGATGGTCAGCGCGAGGGTGAACTCGACGTCATGCACGGAGGCGCGGATAGTCGTGGTGCGGTCTGAGAGGATGCTGACGTGTATGGTCGGCGGAATCGAAGTCTGCAGGGTCGCCAGCGCGCCCTTGATCGCATCGACCGTGGTGATGACGTTCGCGCCGGGGATCTTGTAGACGACGAGAAAGACGCTTGGCTTGCCATTGCTCCAGGCGGCCTGGGTCGAATCCTGCGGTCCCGCGACCGCCTGGCCGATGTCGCGCACGCGCACCGGCGCCCCGTTGCGATAGGCGACGATGACGTCGTTCCAGTCCTTGGCCTGAGTCAGCTGGTCATTGTCCTGAATGGTGAAGGTCTGCTTCGGGCCAATGAGCGCGCCTTTGGGGCTGTCGGCGGTGGCGATGCCGATCTGCGTGCGAACATCTTCAAGCTGCATCCCCTTTTCGACCAGCTTCGCCGGGTCGACCTGAATGCGTATGGCCGGCGTCTGCTGGCCGCCGACGCGCACGAGGGAGACGCCCGAGATCTGACTGAGGTGCTGGGCGAGGATGTTCTCGGCGGCGTCGTCGACCTCGATGATGGGCACGACGTCCGATTGCACGGACAGGATGAGGATGGGCGTGTCGGACGGGTTGACTTTGCGATAGGTGGGCGGACTCGGCAGGTCCTTCGGCAACTGACCCGCAGCGGCGTTGATCGCCGCCTGGATGTCGTTGGCGGCGGCGTCGATGTTCCGGTTGAGATCGAACTGGACGCTGATCGCCGTCGCGCCCAGCGAACTCGTCGACGTCATCTGCGAGACGCCCGGAATTTGCGCGATCTGCCGTTCGAGCGGCTGCGCGACCGAGGTCGCCATCGTGTCCGGGGAAGCGCCCGGCAGCGAAGCCGAGACAGTGATGGTCGGAAAGTCGACCTGCGGCAGAGGCGCAACCGGCAGCGACGGGAAAGCGACAAGGCCGACCAGAAACACCGCGACCATGATGAGCGTGGTCGCGATCGGGCGGTTGATGAAGGGGGCGGAGAGGCCCTTGTACATCGGCTAGGTCCCGCTTCCCGTGTCGATTGACACGATCGACCCTGGCTGAAGTAGGAACTGACCGGACGTCACCACGCGGTCGCCTTCCTTCAGGCCATCCGAAATGACGGCCGTCGCCGTATCCTGGTGCGCGATTTTTACCTGACGCACCTGAGCGCGGTTCTGATCGTCGATGGTGAAGACATAAAGACCATTTTGACCGTGCTGCACCACTTCAGCGGGAACGATCAAGACACCTTTCTCCACGCCGAGTTGTAGCCCGGTCGTCACCGCCAACCCTGGCCAAAGCGCGTTGTCCTTGTTGTCGAATTCAGCCTTGAGCCGAATTGTGCCAGTCGCCAGATCGACCTGATTGTCGCTGATCGACAATCGCCCGGTTGCAAGCTGGTGACCTTCCGCGTCCATGACCGTCACTTTGGGCGAGCCCGAAGCGAGCTCTTCGTTGATACGGACCACATGCTCCTGCGGCTCGGCGAAGATCACGGAGATCGGTTGCAATTGCGCAATCGAGACAATGCCGGTCTGTTGCCCGGCATTGACGAGATTGCCCTGATCAATGAGGCGGAACCCGGCGCGGCCCGAGATCGGGGCCTTGATGGTGGTATAGTCGAACTGCGTCCTCGCGGCGTCGATCGCCGCAGCGTCGGCGGCGATCGAGGCGGTCAGCTGCAGCACCATGGCGTTCTGGGTATCGAGCTGCTGCTTGGTGGCGAAATCCTGCTTCGCGAGCGTGGCGAAACGCGTGAGGTCGAGCTTCGCGTTGGCGAGATTGGCCTCATCCTGCGATTTCTTGGCCACGGCCTGGTCGAGCGCGGCCTGGAATGGCCTGGGGTCGATCTGGGCTAGAAGATCCCCCTGCTTGACCATTTGGCCTTCTTTGAAGGCGATCTTCATTATCTGGCCGTCAACTCGGGCCCGGACCAAAACAGTGTTGTAGGCCTGGACCTGGCCGATGCTTTGGAGAACGACCGGAAAATCTGCACGCTTGACCGGCGTCACGGTGACAACAATCGGCGCGGGGCCGGCTGCTTGAGACTGTGGGGCCTGCCCGGGCGCCGACGCGGTCTGAGCGGACGGTGTCCAGATCCTGTCATGCAGCTGGTGGGCGAGCCCGCCAGATGCCGGCAGCCACCTTTCTGCTGTCTCCGGCGCATAGACGCCATAGGCGGCGGCAGCGCCGCACACAACTATAGCGATCCAAGCGAACCGGCTAAAATTCATGCGTGAGGTCCTGTCGTTAAATCAAACCTGGCCATTCTCGGAAGGGCTGCCGCGGCGTGCCCTGCGTCGACTCCCGGACGAAGGCGTTTCCAGACGCCGTTCTCGCAGGATCGTTCGCCATATCATCCTTTTGGCGGTCGTGGGACGTCATCAAGCAAATTTGACCGGCTCACGATCCTTGGCTTGACCAATGCCGGGCGCTTCTTACGCTATCTAGAATGACACGTTCGGGGGAATGAAGGCTTTAATCTGTGCCGCCGGGACGAAATACTTCGCAATATCGATCGTGCGAGGGGGTGCGCCAACGATCAATGGGCGTGTAGTCACCGAAATCTTGCGGCTCATGATGCCCATGAGGCAGAGATCGCGGGCGTCAAACACCCCCGAGCCGGAATTGCCGGTGGTGGCGACGTCGGCGATGACGGTGTCGAATCGCCCTCGGAGGTCGGCCGGAATCGCTTGCCGAGGCAGAATCTTCGAGGGCGCCGTGCCCTCGGGAATGGCGACGACGACCCTCTCTCCGGCAAAAGGCGGGTGCTTGCACAGCGGCGTACGGCGCATCTGCAGACTGACTGGCAGCTTCGTTCCGTCGATCGACAAGAGCGTCAGATCGATGGTGTCGAGAGTGCCTTCTTTGACGAGCGTTGCCGGAAGGTCTTGGCCCGCGATGACGACGCGGGGCTTCGTTTGCGCGAACTCGCCGGCCACGTGCGCAGCCGTCAGAATGAGGCCATTGCCGAGATAAATACCGTAGCCGGGCCATGACTGCTGCGGCGTCCGGTTGATATGCACGGCAAGCGCGGTGAGGTCGGCAGGGTCGGTTTGCGCTGTCACCGGGACCGGCGTGAGCGCGATCGCCAGCGCGGCGCAACCAACGCCCAAAACTCTCGCCGCGATCATCATGGATCCCTTTCCCGAAGCGCGCCACCGCTCTTCGCCAGCGCCCACCGGACGGAGGACACGGATCCTCCAAGACCTGTGTTGAGCAAAGCTCTAAAAATTGGCCGATTGAAGGAGTGTGTTGACGATCGTGTGGATAGGTTCGGACAGAATATCCCAGCCTCGGCCCAAAAGCGACGTAAAGAGGCGAAACAGACAGAGCACCTCGATCAAAGCCGCGAAAATAAGATTGAGGAATGTAGACCTTCTGGGCGTTCGCAGTCCAACCTCGTCGCGCATCATGTCGTCATAAGGAATTTTCTGGACGTAAGAGGACGCCCTGCCAAAAAAAGAGAATACCGTCAGGCCAAAATACTGCAGGCGACCTGATATAACGAATATGAACGAATACAATAATCCAATTGTTGCGACGATAATTTCCGTATTTCTGTCGTGGATATTGTCAAAAACGAACCACGTTCCCGCCAGTATAACCAGCCCGGCGACAAGTCGGAACAGAACCACCAGCACACTAAACATGGTTGCACCAGTTTGTGTTCATACTGTTATTAATCAAACCGCCGGCGGCGACAGGACAATCCCATAGCTCGGCAAACTTTGCTTGTCCAGATACGGGCACGTCGGCAGACGAAATTTCCGACGGCCCAAACGTTTCTGGCGGTTGAAAAATCGGGGCCGCCGTCGTCGAGAAGATGAGACCCCCATTCTATTCGGCTTGTTTTGGATTCAGATTCGCTTACACTGCACCGCGTCAATTGCCGCGGCGGTCGGGTTCGGCGCAGCCCGCAACTCTGCGCCAGCCGCCAGATCAACACGGGCAAGCGGTTTACCGTCGCCGCTGAATTTATCAAAAAAGGGACCGGGAATGTGCGAAGACCAACATTGTGTGGCGTTCCTCAATGTCTGGTCGGCGCTCTTTGGATGAATTGTGAGCCCGTCAATGACGACTGAGAGTCAAACCGCGCCTGAATCGGGGAGTGGACTCGCGGGAGCGAGCACCCGCCCCCTTCTTGCGGCCGGACCCGGTGGCGCCTGCCGATCGCCTATGGATCGATCGCCTCAGTTGCGCTGGGTCTCGACTTGGCGCTCATCCTTGGAAGCGCGACATTCGCCGAGACGCTCTATCATAGAATTCCGGACGAGTTCACGGGCGAATTTTCTCACACTCTTGCAGCAGCGATCTTTGTCGCCATTCTCTTCGTCGCCGCGATGCGAGTGCAGAAGCTCTACAGCCCCACCCGCCTGATGGTATGGGACGACCAGGCTCGCGCCGTGCTGGGCGCCTGGTGCGGAGCTTTCTTGATCCTGGCTTCGGGCGTCTTCAGCTGGGGCGTGAGTCACGACCTTTCACGCGGCGACGTGCTCCTGTTCTGGGCGAGCGGCGTCGTAGCGCTTCTCGCTCACCGGGCCGCGTGGAGATTTGCGCTGCCGCGCGCACTGGAAAGCGGGGCGTTGCGTGGGCGCACGATCGTCAGCGCCGCGTGCGAGGAGAGCGTGCCGTCTCACTTCGCCGAGAATTTGACCCGTCATGGCTATCACACTGTAGCCCACTTCCACATATCTGATGGCGAAGCGGATGCCGGGGAGGTCATTGAGAGCATTATTTCGCTGTGCCGCACTTCCGATGTTGAAGAGGTCATGCTGTTCGTCGATCCCGAGCGCATGTCGAATGTGCGGTGGATCGCGCGCCGGCTCAGGGTGCTGCCCTTGCCTGTGACGCTGGTTCCGTTCGGCACGCTCGCGCTCTTGTTTCAGCGCACGCGCTACGACATTGGCGATAGTGTTGCGATCGAGCTTCAACGGGCGGCGCTCTCGCCGACCGAGCAGGCGACCAAGCGCACGATCGACATTATTCTGTCGTTGCTTGCTCTGATTGTCCTGTCGCCGGTCTTGCTCGCCGCCGCTTTCGCGATCCGGCTGGACTCGCCCGGTCCGGCCCTGTTCCGGCAGACCCGGCACGGTTTCAATGGGCGACCGTTCCGGATCTACAAATTTCGCACAATGACGGTCATGGAAAATGGCGACGTCGTTCAGCAGGCGCAAAAGAGCGACAAGCGGATCACAAGAGTCGGCCGGTGGCTGCGGCGGTATAGCATCGATGAGTTACCCCAATTGCTTAACGTATTTCTTGGTGATATGTCGCTGGTAGGGCCGCGGCCGCATGCGTCGGCCCACGAACGACATTTCACTTCGGTTATCGAGAAATATCCATTCCGCCACCACATGAAGTCCGGCATTACGGGTTGGGCGCAGGTTCACGGCGCCCGTGGCGAGACTGATACGCTCGATAAGATGCAGCGACGGGTCGAGCTCGATATTTGGTACATTAACAACTGGAGTATTTGGCTCGACTTCTCCGTCATGATCAGGACCGTCCTGGTCGTATTTACAGGCGACAATGCGCATTGAAGACGGGGGCCGCGGCGGAACATTCGGTCGGTGAAGGCGTACGGGACACGAGAGAGATAGGCATGTCAATCGAGTCGCTGAAAACTGAGCCCGTTCGGGCCGCCGCCCTGTTGACCCGCGTCGAAGGTCGCGGCGTCAATCTGGTTTTCCTTGGAGCGCTTGCGGCCTCATTCTTTGTCGCTTACCTGCCGACCTACTTGAGGCTTGCGGGGGGCGCGTGGCAAACCGAGCAGGAGGGACACGGTCCCCTCATCATGCTGGCCGCCGCATGGCTGGCCTGGCAGCAACGCGACAGGCTCAAGGCCATCGAATTTCGCCCAGCCCCCATCGCCGGCTGGATCATTTTGCTCCTATCGCTGCTGCTGATGGCGGTCACGCGGTCGCAAGACATCCCGATGATCGAGGTTGCGACCCAAATCCCGGTGCTGTTGGGATGCCTATTGCTCATCGGCGGTTGGCCGCTGGCCCGCGTTTTCAGCTTTCCGCTCGCCTTTCTTATCTTCTCGGTGCCGCCCCCCAACTGGCTGCTCGACGCCTTCACCGTGCCGCTGAAGGTCTGGATTTCCGACATCGTGTCGAATGTGCTTTACGATCTCGGCTACCCGGTGGCGCAGAACGGCGTCATGATCATGATCGGCTCGTACGAGCTCATGGTCAAAGACGCTTGCTCTGGCGTGAATTCGATTTTCGCCCTGTCGGCGATCGGTATCTTCTACATTCATGAGTTTGTAGGCAACCGTCCGATCCGGAAGGTGCTCTTGATCCTATCTATTGTTCCAATCACCGTCCTAGCCAATGTCTTCCGTGTGATGACGCTGGTTTTGGGAGCCTATTACATAGGGGTCGATACGATCGAGGGCCTGTTTCACGACCTCACAGGCATAGCGTTGTTTGTCTTCGCGCTGGTCCTGTTCTTCGTTTTGGATCGGGTACTCATCGGCGCCGAATTCCTCGCTGGAAAGGCGCTCGGATCAAAAAGCGCGAGAAGCGCGGCCTGAACGCTTGTAACGAAAAATTCGGCGGGCCGCGGCATAGGCGCAAGCAGGCGGCTTTTTGCGCCTCAGCCGGATTGGCGGCTGCTTTACGTTTTTGCAGCATAATTTGGGTAAGGGGACCGGCTTGCTAAGCACGCGGCCGAAACAGTTGGACGCACCTGATGCAGACCGTTTATGATTTCGTTACTGTCATATGCTTCATATGCATGGTCGTGACTTATTTCATGTTCACGGAAGGGGGCATGAAAATCCTAGCCCATTTCATGCTGCCGGCTGCGGCCTTCGCGATCGCCAATCAGGTCGGCAACCACGCTGGAAGCGACGTCCTAATGAATATCCTGGCTGTCATCCTGATCGTCGCTGGGATTGGCTACACCTTTATTATCGTTAGACATAGTCCCGCTTGATCCACAACGCACGGCCGCGCTCGGAGACTGTTCTTCACGCCTCTGAGAGCGCCTCACTTGCTCGACGGGCCGCTTCGTCCGCCATTAACGATCAACACACCTACTTGCAGTCGCTGTGACGTAAGTGACTCGATTTTAGCAAAAAAAAACCGAGAAAAGAGTCGCTGTTGACAGCGCTGACGCCCCTGAAGAACCAAACCGACTACAAAGACCGTTTTATCATTGTAATTTTAACAGTCAAGTTCAACAGCCGACAATGGCAGCCATCTATTTCTCGATCGGCGGGCTTTCCCGCGCCGCGACCGAGGCCCAATCGCATGCTCACCGCCGCAGAAATCCAGACGATCCGCGCCGCCGACCCCGGCGCCGTCTTGCCGGGCATCGACACGATGACCGGCAATCCGTACGCGACGTCTTCGCTCCTCGACGTTACGAAAATCAGCCAAAACAATCACGCGCCCTACTATTATTCCCCATCTGCAAATGTCGTATATGTCACTCAGGCCGGCGCTGTGCTCAGCGGCATCAATTTCGGCGACGCGACTGTCCTCCTTGAGGCCAATGATGTCACGGTCAGAGACTGCACGTTCGCCGACACGAGCAGTTTTTGGGCGATCAATCAAACGGGCAATTTCAGCGGCGCCACGGTGGAGAATTGTACCTTCACGGGCAGCAAATCGCCGACTGAGAGAAATGTCTGGATCAGTTCCTCGCTGGGCATAACGATTGAGGACAACACTTTTCTCAATTCGCCGGCCGACTCGATCGCCATTCAGCAAGGCGTCGTGACCGGCAACTATTTTTCCGGCGAGGGATATCTGACGGCAGCGCACGCCGACGCGATTTATGTTCCGGATACGACCGGGCCGGTTAGTATCACCGACAATTTTATCGAAGAAACGGCGAACGCCGGCGCGCCGGGCGTTTCCAACTCCGACATTCGCATTACGGACGAGTACGGCAACACAAACGATGTGACTGTTTCAGGCAATTATTTGATCGGCTCTGGGTTTAATTTCGAAGTCACAGCTCCGAACACCAACAACACGATCAGCAACGTGTCGGTCACAAACAACGACATCGGATTTGATTGGTACGGCCAATATTACCCCGGCACTGACAGTATGGCGACCGTGACCGGGATAACGACCGTCGACTTCTCGAATCCGACCGCCTCAGCCCAGGCGCTCGCGGCCTATGTCCCCCCAACGGCGAATGTCGTCTCTGGGACCCCCGGTGGGGCCGGCGAAACCGGGACGGCGCCGACAACGCTCCTAGGAAACGGATATAAATCGGCGCAGCTGGGTGCGGCGGGCTCCGGCGAAACGAATTTTGTCGGTGGTTTCGGATACCAAATTCTGCACGGCGGTCAAGGCGCGAACATTCTGACCTATCTCGCCCTCGGTGACGGTGGCGACCTTGTGACCGGGATTGATCCGGCGAAGGATGTGATCGATCTCAGCAGCATCGACGCTGACATCCTCACGACCGGCGTCCAGAATTTCACCTTCGTCGGCTCCGCTCCATTCAGCGGGAGCGCTCAGGTGCGCTATCAACTCAATCCGACGAACGACACCACGACTGTCCAAGCGGCCCTCGCCGGCGATACCACGGCCGATTTTACGATCACGCTCGAGGGACTGAAACCCCTCACGGCCGCCAATTTCGCGCTCACGCCGACTCAGTCGTCGACGGATTTGGCGAATGGCGCCGCGTTGTCCCATACGAAATTGACGACGGCCGCCGGGGCGCCGACTGAATATGCGTATTCCAACGTTCAGAGCACAGCCTATACTTCGTACGAATCGTTCTATGGGTCCGCTTACGAAGATCTTGCCGCGGATGATCTGAATGTGAGCTCGAACGCAAACAAACTGGTCCTCTACGATCCCAGTCAGACGGTCACGAGGGGGGGCGCCAGCGAATCCCTGCAGGTGGGGACGGGTAGCGATCCGCTCACCTACCATGCCATCGAGACCATCGACGCGACCACCAGCGGCGGCGAGCAATTCATCTTCAGCGCGGGCTTCGGCAAGGAAACGATCAACGGCTATAACGCCTCGGGCGCAAGTCCTGATTCGATCCAACTGGCGAAGTCCGCTTTCTCCTATTTGACCCCGGGCATGACGCAGGCGGAGAACTTGGCGGCCGTCATGTCCCAGGCCACCAGGACTTCATCCGGCCTGACGATCTCCGACACGCACGGCGACAGCCTTGCGCTGACGGGGGTGACCCCTTCGCTGGTCGCCGCCAACCCCGGCATGCTTGCTTTCACGTAAGTTCGGCGCCGGCCTATCCCGTGTTCGCCGCCTGCGATTACACCCGCGCCGCGCGAAGGCGGGAGCGGCGGCTGAACGGCCATGCGACGAGGCGCGTGGCCGCCCATCCCCAAAGGGCGGCAAGGCCGCCGGACGTCAGAGCGCCGACCGACAGCGGCTCGGCGGGCTCGTAATTGTCGAGCGCGCTGTGCGCGATCTCAGGATCGAAGTTCGTCGCCTCGACGTAAAGGCGCATGAGCGGGCCGGCCGAGTTCATCGCCTGAATCTGCTCGTTGAGACGGTCGGCGCGCTCGATCGCCTTGCCCATGTCCTCGCCGCGGGCGCGCGCCAAAGGGTCGGTATTATCCTCGAGCCGCTTCAAGGCCTCGGCGCGGGACAGGTTCTGGCGCTGAACCTCGGTGTCGAACTCGGACACGATTCGGTTGAGCTCTTCGAGCGCGCCGCCCAGGCGCTGGCGGTATTGCTGCGCGAATTCGGGCGCCTGCGAGCCGATCAGGCCGGCCAGCACCGCGATCGCCAAAGCAAGTCTACGCGCCAACATCGACTGACCCGTCCGATTGACCCGGGACGAGCATAGCGCAGATCCCAAACTCAGTTGGACAGAACTGCGGCGCCCGAGTTTAAGCAAGGGGATAACACGCGAGGCCGCGCCAGCCAAATAAATCCAAGCAAAACCAAATAAAGCTTGGATTTAGTTGCCAGAATCGGCACTTTTCAATGGGTTGCAGCGAATTCTAATAAAAAAAGTTCTCACAGACGCTCCGATCTTTCTTTCGCCGTTGATTGCGTGAGACACGCGGTCTTGGCTTCTGCAAAATTCCGCGCTCGAATTTTTTCGCGCGCCGCCGTGGTAACCTGCGCCATGTCCCAGAGCGTCTCGGCGCGAAGCCCTCTTTGGCCAGGCGTTCCTCTTGCGCTGGCGTCGGCTGTCCTGTTCGGCGCCTCGACCCCATTCGCAAAACTGCTCGTGGAAGCGAGCGATCCCCAACTCTTGGCTGGCCTTCTCTATCTGGGGGCGGGCCTTGGCCTCATGATCGGTCAGGCGGCGCGCTCCATCCTTGGCGTTCGGAACCCGGAGGCGCCGTTACGGCGTGCTGATGCGCCCTGGATGATCGCGATCGTCACATTCGGCGGAATCCTAGGGCCGCTGTTCTTAATGCTCGGGCTCGCCCGAACGTCCGCCACGTCCGGCTCTCTGCTCCTCAATCTCGAAGGACTGGCGACCGTGGCGATCGCCTGGGTTGTCTTTCGGGAAAATGTCGACCGAAGAGTGCTGCTTGGCGCGGCGGCGATTCTTGCGGGCGCGCTCGCGCTATCTTGGCAAGGCCAGGGAATTCGTGTCGACGAAGGCGGATTGTTGATCGCCGCCGCCTGCCTTGCATGGGGCGTCGACAACAATCTGACCCGGAGGCTTTCGGTAGCGGACCCCGTGGTCATTGCACTGACCAAGGGCGTTGTGGCAGGAACCGTAAATCTGATCATGGCGCTGCTTCTTGGAGCGCGCATGCCATCGATCGGCGCGACGGGCGCGGCGTTGGTCGTCGGATTCTGCGGCGTGGGCCTAAGCCTCGTGCTGTTTGTATTGGCGCTGCGCCATCTCGGCAGCGCTCGGACTGGGGCTTATTTCTCGCTCGCTCCGTTCCTTGGCGCGGTCATCGCGATTGACCTGCTAGGCGAGCCGATCACTCCACAATTGGTCATTGCGGGCTTGTTGATGGCGTTCGGCGTCTGGCTGCATCTGACCGAACGGCATGCCCATGAACACGCGCACGAGGCCATCGAGCACGAGCACAGCCACGTCCACGACGAACATCATCGCCATGCGCACGAGGGGCCGGTGACCGAGCCGCACTCTCACGGGCATCGGCATGAGCCGCTTCGGCACCGGCATGCGCACTACCCGGACATCCACCATCGCCATGAACACGGCTAAGGCCGCGCCGCAGTGAGTTGGCTGCCGGCTGGCAAGATGTAAACTGGTAAAATCCCAAATCAATTGATCGTAAAGTAAATGGTGTTTAACGCAAATGGCTCGTTCACAAAAAATTGTTTTGTCTCAACCATTTTGTGGAGATAACTTCCACAGGAAGATTGGGGATTGGGCGATGGAGCTGCTAGTCACATTGGGTCGTGACAGCATCGTTGCGTTTCAAAATGAAGCCAGCGCCAGGATTGACGCGCTGCCGCTGGGCATATCGATAATCAATAGAACGTTCTTACTGAGCGGCGAGGAAGTCCGCGACGTAATTTTCAGTGGCAAGACGATCAGCTGTTCAAACCGCCCGCTTTTCCTTAACGGCCGAGAGATCTTGCTCACTCGGAACTATCGGCCCCTGCGCGGGCGAGATGGTGAGATTGTCGGCGTGATCTCGACGGGCTGGTCACGTCCGGCGCTGAGCACCGAGGACTATTCCGACCTGTCCGCTATTGTTTCCGCGCTAGAATCTCCGGAACTTCCCAACCAATAATTCGCCTCAGGGCCGCTTGCGCGGTCATCCCATGGGGAACTCTCAGGTTCTCTAACGCTAGCTCGACGACTTCGGCGATTTCTGCCGCAGCAGGTTCACTGATCCCCGCTGCCCGGAGCGTTTCCTCGATTGCCACAAAGACGAGGCTAGCCGAACCAGCGGACGCTGTTTCCCGAATCGGCGGGGAGAGGTCCGCCTTATCGCCTTCAGCCTGAAACCGTTCGACTGGAATGCCAAAAATCCTGGATAATTCAAATATGTTTTCTCTGGACGGCTTGGAAATCCCACGTTCCCAGCCTGAAACCGATTGATTCGTGATTCCGCCGCCGATCTGTTTCGCAAGATCCCCCTGCGTCCAATTACGACCCGCTCGCAGAGTCCGGATGCTGTCGGCATAGCTCATAATCGGTATTTAGCAGAGCTTCTTATCGCCTTGCAACAGGAATCAATTGACTCCATTGTAAGTCTGTGATTTATTAATAAGTCCTGCGCTGACTTATGATGAGCCGTCGGCTGAGTTTACTTTCGGATTGCCAAAGGCGGGCGTTTCCGCGGAGGAAAATAACATGCTGATCATAATAACGATGTTTGCTATAGTAACCGGTATAATAACTGTCGTAATAATCGGAACACCGAATAAATTATGAGCAATTAGAACTAGCGGCACCCCAATAACTTAAGTAGGTTTATGGCTTTTGATTATCTTCGAGATCAACACAGACGACTGACCAATAGCGCATCCAAGATCGACAAAATCACCGTCTACGCCATGCGCTAAAACCTGGTCAACTGAGTGAAACATATTAATCCTTTACTCTACGCTGGCCGTTCGACCCGAGAGCAATGGCGAGAGATCTCGTCCTGCCATTTTCCCCGCACGGCGCCCCTTCCCGCGCGAACAACCAGTTCGCAAGCCATCGCGGCGCGCTCAGGCGTCGGCGTTGCACCTCTGCCCCATTACATCTGCAGAGCGGAGCCTGGTCTGCAGCATTGCAAGCTCGGACCCGTTCCTTTGCTGCGCGAGGTGTTTCTGGTCCGGAGCCGGCAGAACGCGAGGACAATGCCGATCATGGCCGCGCCCAGATAGGCGGCGGTCGCGGGCTCGAACCAGTGGTTGCCCACGATGGCCGGCAGGAGCGGCGGCAAAAGGCCATCGCGCGCGAAACGCGTCGCTGTCTTCGCCCACATGTGCGAGTGTCGATTTCCGCTGAGATTTGACCCGGGGTTTCCATTGAGAACTGACCCGGCTTGATGATGGTTTCGGGTTCAGGCGTTCGTCAAGTTCCGAGATTTCTCCTTTGCGGGTTTGGCGGCATTCGCCGAGCTGTTTTTGAAGCGGAAGCTGTCGTTTCCGGTTTCGAGGATGTGGCAGCGGTAGGTAAGACGATCGAGCAGCGCGGTCGTCATCTTCGGGTCGCCGAACACGGTGGCCCACTCGCCGAAGCTGAGATTGGTCGTGATGATGACGCTGGTGCGCTCGTAGAGCTTGCTCAGCAGATGGAAGAGCAATGCCCCGCCGGAGGCGCTGAACGGCAGGTAGCCGAGTTCGTCGAGGATGACGAGATCGGAATGGGTGAGCCGCGCCGCGATCTGGCCGGGTTTGCCCTGAAGCTTCTCTTGTTCGAGAGCGTTGACGAGTTCGACCGTGGAGAAGAACCGGACGCGCTTGCGGTGATGCTCGATGGCCTGGACGCCGATCGCCGTAGCGAGATGCGTCTTACCCGTGCCGGGGCCGCCGACCAGGACGACATTGTGAGTATCTTCCAGGAACTCGCAACGATGGAGTTGTCGTACGAGCGCCTCGTTGACCTCGCTGCTGGCGAAGTCGAACCCGGCGAGGTCGCGATACGTCGGAAAGCGCGCCGCCTTGAGCTGGTAGGCCGTTGATCTGACCTCTCTGTCGGCCGTCTCCGCTTTCAGAAGCTGCGACAGGATCGGCAAAGCGGCTTCGAAGGCCGGGGAGCCTTGCTCGGTCAACTCGCCGACCGCCTGAGCCATGCCATGCATTTTGAGGCTGCGTAGCATGATGGTGATCGCGCCAGCGGCGGGATTATGACGCATGGCGCGCCTCCCGGACTTTGCGCAGTGCATCGTAGCGTTCGACGTTGGCCTGCGGCTCGGTGGTGAGCGTCAAAGCATTGGGCGGCTTTACGGCTGGTGGGTCGATCGGCTTGCCGTCGATCAATCGGTGCAGCACGTTCAGGATATGCGTCTTGGTTGGGGCGCCTGCCTCCAATGCGAGTTCGACGGCAGTGAGCACGGCCTGCTCGTCGTGCTGGAGGACGAGAGCCAGAATCTCGACCATCTCGCGGTCGCCGCCGGGCGTCTTGAGCATGCGCTGCTGCAGAGTTCGGAAGGCGGGCGGGAGTTCGGCGAACGGCGCGCCGTTGCGGAGTGCGCCTGGTTTGCGTTGAATGACCGCCAGATAGTGCCGCCAATCGAAAACGGTCGTCGTACTCGTTCGTTCGTGAGAGCGGGCAAAGACTCGGCGGTGTTCGCAGATGATCTGCCCCTCGGCGGCGACGACAATCCGCTCGGGATAGACCCGCACGCTGACCGGGCGATTGGCGAAGGACGCCGGCACGCTATAGCGATTGCGGTCCAGATGGATCAGGCACGTCGGCGAGACGCGCTTGGCGTATTCGACAAAACCGTCGAATAGCCTGGGAAGCGGCATCAGATGTTGGGCTTCTTCAGACCAGGCGTCAGAGATCATGCCAGGATGCGACCCGTGTGGGGTCTGCGCCCAAAGCTCCCGGCAGCGCGTCTCCAGCCAGTCGTTTAGCGCCGCCAAGGAGGGGAAGCTGGGCGCCGGCTGCCAGAGCCGATGGCGAGCATCCTGGACGTTCTTCTCGATCTGCCCTTTCTCCCACCCGGAGGCCGGGTTGCAGAAGTCGGCTTCGAACAGAAAGTGGCTGACCATCGCCGAGAACCGCGCGTTGACCTGGCGTTCCTTCCCACGCCCGATCTTGTCGACGGCGGTTCGCATATTGTCGTAGATGCCGCGCCGCGGCACGCCGCCCAGCACGCGGAAGGCGTGATTATGCGAGTCGAACAGCATCTCGTGGGTCTGCTGCGGGTAGGCGCGGAGAATGAAGACGCGGCTATAGGAGAGCTTGAAGTGAGCGACCTGCAATTTGGTCCGCTCGCCGGCAATGACCGCCCAATCCTCTGACCAATCGAACTGGAATGCCTCGCCAGGCAGGAATGCCAGCGGCACGAACACGCCACGGCCAGTCGTCTTCTGCTCTCGCTGCCGGGCTGCCTTCCAGTCGCGCGCGAAAGCCGCCACGCGATTGTACGAGCCGTCGTAGCCGAGGGCGGCTAGATCAGCGTGCAATTGCTTGACGGTCCGCTTCTGCTTTCGCGACTTCCCCGCCTCCTGCCGCAGCATCTGCGACAGCTTGTCGGCGTGTGGGTCCAGCCTGCTCGGCCGATCTGGGACGGCAAACTTCGGTTCGACGCTGTCCGAACGCAGGTACTTGCGGACCGTGTTCCTCGACAGCCCAGTGCGTCGAGATATCTCTCGGATCGAGAAATGATCTCGATAATGCCAACGTCGGATGACGCTCAATAACTCCATGTCGATCACTCCGATGCCCCCCGCGTAGGTCAAGGGGGCGAGGTTCGAACATGGGTCAGTTCTCGGTGGAAAAACCCGTGCTGCCCGGGTCAGCTCTCAGTGGAAATCAACATCTAAGGCTTCGAAAGTGCGCATCTTTCAATCTTCTCCACTCGATATCAATCCGTTGATTTTCAGAGCGGTGCCCAAAATGCGGCTGAGTTAAACCATCGCAATATCCCCGCCAGGAACAAAAAAAGAACTTGCGCACGAGAACAAACCATGCACATACTGCCGTCATAGGGGGGCGCGCAAAACCGCGATTGCGGATCAGACGTTGCCCGTGAGAGAAGGACGATGGTTATGACTCAACCGAATCTTCGCCTCGTGGAAGGGACCAACGTGGATAAGACCAAGGCGCTCGACGCCGCCCTGTCGCAGATCGAACGGGCGTTCGGCAAGGGCTCGATCATGCGCCTGGGCAAGAACCAGAAGGCGGTCGAGATCGAGACGGTGCCGACGGGGTCGCTCGGCCTCGACATCGCGCTCGGCGTCGGCGGTCTGCCGCGCGGCCGGGTGATCGAGATTTATGGGCCCGAATCCTCCGGCAAGACGACGCTGACGCTGCATGTGATCGCAGAAGCCCAGAAGAAGGGCGGCATTTGCGCCTTTGTCGACGCCGAACATGCGCTCGATCCCGTATATGCACGTAAACTCGGCGTCAACCTCAACGACCTCCTGATTTCCCAGCCAGACACCGGCGAGCAGGCGCTCGAAATCACTGACACCCTGGTGCGTTCGGGCGCGGTCGACGTGCTGGTCATCGACTCGGTCGCTGCGCTGACGCCAAGGGCCGAGATCGAGGGCGAAATGGGCGACTCGCAGCCAGGATTGCAGGCGCGGCTGATGAGCCAGGCGCTGCGCAAGCTGACCGCCTCGATCTCGCGCTCCAACACCATGGTGATCTTCATCAATCAGATCCGCATGAAGATTGGGGTCATGTACGGCTCGCCCGAGACGACATCGGGCGGCAACGCACTCAAGTTTTACGCCTCCGTCCGGCTCGACATTCGTCGCATCGGCGCGATCAAGGAGCGCGAGCAGGTGGTCGGCAATCAGACCCGGGTCAAGGTGGTCAAGAACAAGGTGGCGCCTCCGTTCAAGCAGGTTGAGTTCGATATCATGTATGGCGAAGGCGTATCCAAGGTGGGCGAACTGATCGACCTTGGCGTCAAGGCCGGCGTGGTGGAGAAGTCGGGCGCCTGGTTTTCTTACGACAGCGTCCGGCTGGGCCAGGGCCGGGAAAACTCTAAAGCCTTCCTGAAGGCGAATCCGGAGATGGCTGACAAGATCGAGCGCGCCATTCGAGAGAATTCGGGACTGATCGCCGAGCGTATCCTCGAAGAGGATCGCCAGCCCGAAAACGATGACGCCGAAGAAGCCTGATCGGCTTTCTTTGGGCGCGTCTCGCGACCCACCCGCGAACAAGCGCGCCCATCCGCTAAGGAAGCCCTTTTGGCCTTCGCGCGTTCGGGGCGGGCGCGAGAGCGGTTCACCTCCGGCCGCTTTCGCGCCCCCCGTTTTTGATGACAGCTGGCAGAGCGGCTTTGATCCGCTGCGGACTCTGGAATGAAGCGGATCAGACTTTTGTCATTCGCAAGTTTGGATATGGGGCCTCGCTCTCGACCTCAGCTTCATGTTTTCAGCTTCGAGAAATCAAGGTCGAGCAAATCGCCGATCTTCTCGATCATCTTGTCGACCGACACGCCATCTCGCGGCGGCTCCTGAATCGCGAAGTGGCCCTGCTTCGGAAAGATGGTGGTCACTCGATCGACCCAGGCTGCCTTCACGGCGGCGAGGATGCGGGTCTTGTCGTCGATGAGCACGTAATGAGCAGCTGGATAGCGCCGCTCGATGTCCTTCAGCTCTTTTTCCTTGTGGACGTAGACGAGAACATCGCCGGCCAACGCCTTCCATAAGCCCGAGCGCGCAATCTTTCGCGGTTGAAGGACGGCGTCGCCGTCGGACAGAATGACGGCCGATCCCCACTGCCGCACATGCTCCACCGCATCAAGCGCCCTGGGATAGAGGCGATCCGCGAACGGATAGTCCATGAGCCAGTTCGCGGTGACCGGAAGCTCACGATCGTAGCGATCTTCGAGTTGGAGGCGCGCCAGGGCTCCGAAATAGTCAGCATAGCCCACAGCGCCCCATTGCTCCTGAAATATCTCCCAATAGCGCGCGGAGGCGCGGTCGCCATGGGCGACTTGAAGACGTTCGCGAAGGTCCGCCTGAATGCGGTCGTTATCGAGCAGCGTATTGTCGACGTCGAACAGAAAGACTGTGTCGACCGTAGCGCTCATCGCGATGTTCCCCCGTTGGCGATTGCCAGAAGCCGCCGCTGTCGATGATTGGCCGCCGGCCGGCGCGCGGGAGCAACGCCCCTTCATCGCGCTAAGTCAAGCCGGGGCGCTCAGTTCCAATGAGGCGGCCAGGTCCGCTCAACGAGGAGACGCTCTGCCTGCGTTCGATCCTAAAGGAGAAACGCCACCGGACGGGACGCTTCCCTGGCGAAATCCGCTCTGCGGCCAGCGAGCCGCAGGAAGAGGGCCAGGAATAGACCCCGGTCAACCGCCTTGAGTTCGCGGTCGGAAGCTGCCATTACGGCGCCTCATTGCGAAGACGGCGCGGGTCGTTGAGCCGTCCTTTGCGCCTCACCTGACGCCAGGCGCCGGCCGAGACCGACAGCCGGTCAGATCTTGACCGTCGAGGCCTCGTAAATCTCATCGACGGCTTCCGTCAGTTCCTCGTCGAACTCGGCGTCGGACATCGAACGCCTGAGGCCTTCGGCGAGCGCGCGTGAGAAGCTCGCGATCATGCCGTGGTTTTTGGCGAGACGCTCGCAAGCATCGTCCCGCGTATAACCTCCAGACAGCGCAACAACGCGCACGACCCGCTTGTCTTTGATCAATGACGCGTAAAAGTCAGGGACGTCGGGAATTGTCAGCTTCAGCATCACCTTGCGGCCGGCGGGCAAGGCGTCGAGCCCCTTCGTCAATTCGTCGAGCAGGATCCGCTCGGCGCCAGCCTTGTCGGGGCTCTTGATCGACACTTCCGGCTCGAGGATGGGGGTCAGCCCGTGACTCGCGATCTGTTCGCCAAACTCGAACTGCTGCTTGGCGATTGCCGCGATGCCGGTTTTCGACGCCAGGTTGATGACCGAGCGCATCTTGGTGCCGAACACGCCCAGCTTGCCTGCCCGGCCGAGAAGCTTGTCGAGGTCCGGCATCGGCTTCATCAGGCTGACGCCATCCTTCTCCTCAGCAAGCCCCTTGTCGACCTTGACGATCGGGACGACGCCGCGTTCCTCCCATAGGTAGGTCGGGACCGGCTTGCCTTTCGCCTCGCCGTCCATCGTGCGCTCAAAAAGGATGGCGGCAATGACTTTGTCGCCGGTGAAGGGGGGCGCGGTGATGATGCGCACACGCATCTCATGCACAAGCTCGTACATCTTGGCGTCGTCGCCTTTGTAGTCGCTCTCCGGAATCCCGTAGAGTTTTAGGGCGCCGGGGGTCGATCCGCCGCTTTGGTCGAGCGCGGCGATGAAGCCGGGCTTGCTCGACATCTGCGCCATCATCTTGTCGTTGGCCATGGCGATGATCCTCGCGTTTGATGTTGTTGCGCCTCGGGAGCGCTGGCTCGTGCAATGGGCCGGACGGGACGCGAGCGTCAAGAGCGCCGAGCGCTCGGCGCCGCTTCGCCTCAACCGAAGTCGCCTATGCCGCAGTCTATCATCCAACGGGTGACTGTCACGCGACGCAACGGGGAGGCGGCGAATGGGGACGGCGCAGCGCCAGTTCCACATGTCGGGCGACTTGTGCGCCTAAAGTATGGGCTTTAAGTTCGCGCATGGACTTCGCGTCGCCTGAACCTGCAATCGACGTTGAGGCGTTTAACGCTGGTTTTCGGGCAAAGGTGGGCAAGAGCGGGCCAACTATGCGCTGTTCTTAACTGAACTTTGTGGTGTGCTCGGCGTGTCATGTCCCGACCAGGCTTCGCACGACGCTTCGGCCAACGCCTACACATTTGAACGCGCTGTGTCGGCACGCTGCTCAGGCCCTGAACCCCGCCGAACGCCGCAAGCTCGGCGCCCATTACACCCCGCGCGCTTATGTCGAACGGCTGGTCGTCGCGACCGTGATCGAGGCCCTGAGGGAAGAATGGATCAGCGTCCGATCTGCGGCGGAGGGCAAGCGCGTCGAGGGCCACGCGAAGGGCGGCGAAAAGATCGTTCGCACGTTTCATGACAGGCTGTGCGACACGCACCCGCGGAAGCGCGGCCGGACGAGGAGCAATTGGAGGCGCCGCTCGTGGTCGTCGCCGGCAACGATCAGAAACCGCTCTTTCCCGCGGGCGACGTGGAGCGAACGGCCGCGGTGTTTGCCGCGCTCAGCGACGCGCGGGGGCCGCTCGACGCGAAGATCCTTGCGCGCGCCTTCAGGCAGGGCGCTAAAGTTGAGCACGCCATTGCCCGCGTCCTCGCCTCCCTGGCCCGCCCCGGGCATATTTACACTGTCGACGGTCGGGATTATGCGCTTCGCCGTAGAGCGTGAGGCACTTTTCGGCCTGGGCGATGGCGGCCGCTTTGGCCCCGCAATCACGAAAATCCGTCCAGCCGTCCTTTATTCGGAATTTCCTTCAATCGAGACCGAATTTGTGCTATGGTGGTTAGTCGAGGTCGGAAGTCCTCGGGCAGCGGCTGGGCGAGACGGAGGAGATTCGGCGTGACGGCGACGGACCAGAAATTCTGTGAGACAATTAAGCCGACCCGCCCGGAATCCATCGGGCGTGCAACCCAAGAGTGAAGGGGCGAATTTTTTTATTCCAAACGGCCGTAACCCATTGAAAAGTCCAGATTAGAAAAAATAAACGTTAGTAAACGCTAGCACTTTTACTAACGTTTATTAGCGTTTACTGGCTTTTATTAGCATTTATTTGCACGAACTCGCGCAGCCGGCTGCAGATTTCGGCTTGGCGCAGGGTCAGGGCGACGGTGGTCACTCGTCGGCCAGCTGGCTCGGACGGAATCGGGGCCTCACCCGCCCTTGACCAGCACGCCTTCGGGCAGGCGGGCCGCGAGTTCGCGTCCGGCTTCGCGCCCGAGCCGCTCGGCGTCGGCAGGCGTGCCTTCGACGGCAATGTCGAAGCGCTCTGAGCCGTCGGTGCGCAGCACTTCGCCCCTGAGCCTGAGCCTCCCAGCCTCGAGACGGGCGAGGCCGGCGATCGGCGTGCGGCATGAGCCCTCGAGCTCGGCCAGGAAGGCGCGCTCGGCCGTCAGCGCCACAGAAGTCTCGCGGTCCGAGATCGCGTTCAACGCCTCGAGCACGCGCGTGTCCCCACCACGCGCCGTGATCGCGATCGCGCCCTGACCGGGCGCGGGCAGGAAGGTGTCGACATCAAGCACGGCGCGCGCGCGATGGGCGAGGCCGAGCCGCTTCAAACCGGCGAGTGCGAGCAGCGTAGCGCCGACTGCGCCCGATTCGGCCTTGTTGAGCCTCGTCTCGACATTGCCGCGCAGGAGCACAGGCTTGAGGTCAGGGCGAACCCGCAAGGCCTGGGCCTGGCGGCGCAGCGAGGCGGCGCCGAAGGTCGCCCCGCGCGGCAGGCCCTCGACCGTACCGGCCCAGGCGGAGATCAGCGCGTCGCGCACGTCTTCGCGCGGCAGATAGGCGGCAATAACCACGCCGTCGGGCAGGATCGAGGGCAAGTCCTTGGCCGAGTGCGCCGCCGCGTCGATCGCGCCAGCAAGGAGGGCGGCGTCGATTTCCTTGGTGAAGAGGCCCTTGCCGCCGGCCTCGGCGAGCGGCCGGTCCTGGATCGCATCGCCGCTGGTGCGGATGACCTTGAGCGTGATCCTCTCAACCTCCCAGCGTTGCGCCTCAGCCAGGCGGCGGCGGGCCTCGTTCGCCTGCATGAGCGCCAATGGCGAGCCGCGCGTGCCAAGCGTGAACAAGGCGGGTGAGGTCATCGGAGCGGCGTGACCTTCGACAAAGGTCCTGTCAAGCTCAGCCATCTTCGAAGATCAGCCTCGCCAAAGGCGCGCCGAAGCGATTGCCGGCTACTCGCCATGGAATGGCCGGAAGCGCTGCCTAATATCTCGCTCCCTCCTGTTGCCGTCCAGGCGATGCGATGCCATCTGTGACCGACCATGAAGAGCTTACTTCTCGCATTCGCCGTCACGCTAGCGGTGAGCCCCGTGCTCGCCGCGGAAGACGGTTATCCACCCGGCCTGTTCGAGCATTCGCCCGTTCTCCCGGGACCCAACGATCCTCCCGATTCTCAGGGACCGCCGTCGGACGCAGCCGGTCCGCCTGACGGGAACGCGTCACTGAACGACTATTGCGCGCACATCGCGTCCCACACCTTCCACAGCCTTGCGGAAGTCAAGCGCGCGCACGCCCAGTGCGACGCCCCGCAGGACGATCCGCCGCCCGATCAATGATCAAGGGACCGAGCCGCCGCGGCTCAGGCGGTCGCGGTTCGCGCCAACGAGGCTGAGCCCAATCGCCTAGAGGCTCGGCGGCTTGTTTGGCGCCGCTTTGGCGTCGCGCGCCACCATGCTCGGCTCTGGATTGGCGACAGCCACCTTGTCGCCGGTCTGGGTGGATTCGAGCGGGCTGTCGACAAGCCGGTCAGACGGCAAAAGGCCAAACTCAATCTGCACCCGGTTTCCGAGATTGCGCCCGACGACGACCGACTTCATGACGACCTTGTCGTCGCCGTCGAGCGTGGCGACCTGCATGCCCTTGGGACTGAAGAAGAGCGCGGTGAGCGGAACGGTGAGTGTGTTTGGGTCGGAGGGAATGTGGAAATGAACTTCGGCGAAGGCGCCAGGCCAAAGCTTGCCGTCCGGATTGTCCGCCTGGAGCTCGACCAGCGCGGTGCGCGAAGCCTCCGCCAGCGCGTTTGACGTCGATACCAGCTGCGCTTCGAAGGTCTCCTTCTGGCCGGGCAGATGCAACGTGGCCTTGATGCCCGGCGCAAGCTCGCCGAGGAAGCCTTGGGGCACATTCACATAAATACGCATGCGGTGGATGTCGGCGATCTGGAACAAGGCGCGTCCCGTATTGCCCCCGGCGTTGACAAGGTCGCCGATATCGACGTTGCGGGCTGTCACCACGCCGTCGAACGGCGCTTTGATCTCCTCGAACGCCGTCAGTTCCTCAAGTCGTTTCACTGCGGCCTGCTGCGCTACGACGTTCGCCTTAGCCACTGAGAGAGCTGCGGCTTGCGAGGCTGCGTTCAGGCGATCGTTATCGCCCTGTTGCTTGCTCTGCCACCCTTGAACGACAAGCTGTGAGGTCCGCTGATCGGTCGCCCGGCCGAGATCGGCGTTGGCCTGAGCCTGTTGAACCGCCGCCTGTAACTGAACCAGCTGCCCCTTAGCCTGTTCGAGCTGTTGATCGAGATCGGGCGCCGAGATCGTCGCCAGGATCTCGTCTTTCGTCACATGAGCGCCAATATCCTTGTTCCAGATGGTGATGTAGCCGCTGGCGCGGGCGAAGAGTGAGCCAGTGGTGAAAGCGGCGACGTTGCCGGGCAGAACCAGCTCTTGGTCCCCGGGTCCGCGCTCAGGCCTGGCGATGCGTACGGTCGGGATGATCTGGGCATCGGTCCAGGTCGCGACCTCCTGTCTGCTCTTGGCGCGATCCATAATGCCCGAGACGGCCAGGCCAGCGGCGCCGATCGCAAGAACGCAGATAACGAGCAAGACGCGGCGCGTCTTGGGCGTTTTGGGTGGAGTGGAGGGAGATTCAGAAGACATCAGAGCTCCGGATCAGGCGTGAGAGGGCAGCCCGACGAGGGGCGCCCCCGCGTCGGCTTTGGCTTTATTCGGATTGGTGCGGTGCGCGAGTGAGAACACGGTCGGCACGAACAACAGCGTCGCGAACGTCGCAAACGTGAGACCACCTATGACGGCGCGTCCCAGCGGGGAGTTTTCGCCGGCCTCGATGGCCATCGGCGCCATGCCAATGATCATGGCAAGCGCGGTCATCAGCACCGGTCGAAAGCGCGTGGCGCCGGCCTCGAGCGCAGCGTCGATCGCGCTCTTCCCCTCCGCGAGCTGTTCGCGCGCGAAGCTGACGACGAGGATGCTGTTCGCCGTCGCAACCCCCATGCACATGATCGCTCCGGTCAATGCCGGAACCGACAGGGCCGTCTGCGTGAGGAACAACATCCACACAATTCCCGCCAATGCGGCCGGAAGCGCTGTGATGATGACGAACGGGTCGAGCCAGGACTGAAAATTTACGACAATCAGAAGATAGATCAGCACGGCGGAAAAAGCCAAGCCGATGAACAATTGATAATAGGCGCTCTGCATTGTCGCGACCTGGCCACGTATCGTAACCGTCGACCCTTTGGGCAGTTCGCCGCGCGCGTCTTCGACGATTTTTTGGACGTCCGCGGCGACGCCGCCAAGATCTCGATCCTGGGTCGTCGCGTAGATATCGACGATGTTGCGGATGTTATAATGCGAGTTAATCGCGTTGAGCGGTTCGGGCGAAAAGCTCGCCAGGCCTCCGAGCAGCTGGGTCGAATCGGAAGTCCTCAGCGGCACATATTTGAGGTCTCCAAGCGTATCGATGCGATATTGCGGGGTTTGGACCGAAACGCCGTAGGAGACGCCATTCGGGCTCAGCCAATAGGTCGGAGCCGTCTGAGTGCTGCCTGAGAGAGTTGTCTGAAGGCTGGTCGAGGCGTCGTTCTCGGTCAGCCCGACGACACCGGCGAAATCGCGGTTGAAGTCGACCTTCAGAGCGGGGTCCTGGAAAGCTTCCTGGATACGCGGATCGGCAATTCCGGGAACATGACGAATCTTTGCCAATAGTTTGTTGGCGAAGGCGCGGCTCGCGTCGAGGTCCTTTCCGGAGATCTGGATGTCCAGCGGCGCGGGCGAGCCGAAGTTCAGAATCTGGCTGACAATATCCGCGGGAAGGAAAGAGAAGGTGGTGCCCGGAAAAGCCTTCGGAAGTTGCTCGCGCAGGGTCTTCACATAAGTGTCAGTGGGGGTCGGCCCCTCGTGCAAACTGACAAGCATATCGGCGTCGAAGACGCCGATCGTTCCTGTGTTCTGGTACGATAGGTTGATGCCGCTCACTGGCAGGCCGATGTTGTTGACGACGCTCGTCACCTGGTCGGGCGGAATGATCGAACGAATTTTCTGTTCAACTTGATCGGTCAGCCGCGTCGTTTCCTCGATTCGAGTTCCCGTCGGCGCCCTCAAATGGATCTTGATTGCGCCGGAATTGATCGAAGGGAAAAAGTCCTGCCCAAGAAATGGGGCGAGGCCAAGCGACAGCAGGGCGAAGCAGACGAACCCGCCAGCGAAGACGAATCGATGCGCAAGCGCCAGTCGCAAGAGGCCCAGGTAACCTTGCCGAAACCCTTCGAAATAATGCTCGAACCCTTGCTGAAAGCGGCCAAAAAACCCGACGCGGCGTGGCTCGGCCGAATCGCTGCCTGCCCCGTGAGGATGCTGATTCTTCAGTAAAAAATGCGCCATCGTGGGCACGAGCGTGTAGGTGAGAATGTAAGAGGCGATCATCGCGAAGACGACCGCCATCGCCAGCGGACGGAAGAGATAGCCCGCCACCCCGCCGAGCGTGAGCAGGGGTACGAAGGCGATGCAGATGCAAAACAAAGCCACCGTCGCTGGCGGCATGATCTCGTTCGCGCCCCTGGTAATGGCGGTCAAAATATCCTCGCCGTGCTCCATGTGGCGGTTGATGTTCTCGATCGTGACGGTCGCATCGTCGACCAGAATGCCAACGGCGAGAGCTAGGCCGCCGAGCGTCATGACATTGATGGTCTGGCCAAGCAGGGAAAGCACGGTCAACGAGCTCAGAACCGCAAGCGGTATCGAAACCGTGATGATGAGTGTCGATCGCCAGCTGCCGAGAAAGATGAGAATCATTAACCCTGTGAGCGTGGCCGCGATCAATCCCTCTCGGACGACGGCGCTGACGGAAGATCTGACGAAGTCGGACTGGTCCGCAACGAACTTGAGGTTGACGCCAGGAGGAAGCGTGGCTTCGATTCCGGGAAGGCGGGCCTTGATGCCAGAGATGATGTCGAGCGTGGACGCCGAGCCGATCTTGAGAACGGACATCAGAATGCCCTTGTGCCCGTCGAGCTGCACGACATTGGTCTGCGGCGGCGAACCATCGTGGACGTAGGCGACATCGCGCATGAACACGACCGTGCCGTTGACAACCTTAACCGGCAAATTGTTGAAGTCCGCGACCGCTTTGGGCAAATCGTTGAGATCAACGGTGAATTCGTAGTTGCCGATTTTCTCCGTGCCGACCGGATTGATCTGGTTTTGCAAGGCGAGCGCCGCGCCGATGTCCGTGGCTGAAAGATTGTGGGCGCGCAGCGCATTCTGGTCGAGGTCGATCTGCACTTGGCGCGTCGCCCCGCCATAAGGAAACGGAAGCTGGGCGCCCGCGACCGTCGTAAGTTGCGGCCGAATAAAGTTCTGGGCGAGATCGAAAAGCTCGACCTGGGAATGAGAGTCGCTGGATAACGCCAGCTGGATGATCGGAACGCTGGATGCGTTGTAGACCAGAATGATCGGCGGCGTGGCGCCTGCGGGAAGCTGTTTCAGAATAGTTTGCGAAATTGATGTGACTTGCGCCTGGGCGGCATTGATGTCGACACTCGGCTGGAAGAAGATTTTGACAACGCCCATGCCAGGAAATGACTGCGACTCGATGTGTTCAATATCGTTGACCGTGGTGGAAAGGACGCGTTCGTAAGGCGAGATAATTCGGCCTGCCATGTCGTCGGGCGACAAGCCGGTGTAGCCCCACACGACCGAGATGACGGGAATCCCGATATTGGGAAAGATGTCGGTAGGCGTCCGAATGGCCGACAGCACGCCGAAAATCATCACCAAAATCGCCATCACGACGAAGGTGTAGGGGCGCGCAAGAGCTAACCGGACGACGGCCGTCATCAACCAAAACCTGTCCTTAAATCGTTGCGCCCGTTATGTTGCTCCAGGTTGACGGCAAATCGCCATCGCCCTGGCAGGGCTGTCAACGCCGTCCAAGATATAGTCTCGGATTGCTGCAGTGCGTCATCAAATTCTGTTGACCTCTCCAGGAAGTGACCGGGCGCGCGCTCATTGTCGCGCCCCGGCTGACGCAAGGCGCCGCCAACGAGAGGCATGAGCGGGTGGGAAGGCGCAAACGGTCGGATCGCGAGCCACAAGCGCAGATCGTGGAGCGGCCAGGTGATCCGTTACCGGGTGAGCCGGAGCGAGGCGACGTTCTCGGCCGTTAGGCGCGAACCCACGGCGCCGAACCGCGCCGTGACATAGTTTGCGGCGGCGGCGATCTCGGCGTCCGAATAGGCGTCGCCGAAGGCCGGCATCGCCATCCCCGCTTCGCCCGGCCGGCGCCCTCCTCCGAACAGGATGACTTGCGCGACATTGACGCCCGACGGATCGTTGACCGAGCGCGCGCCCGCGATCGTCGCGAGGCCGGATATAGGGCTCTTGCCCGTCCATCCATGGCAGCTTGCGCAGGCTTCCGCGTAGATCTGCTCGCCTAGCGGATGGCCACTTGCTCCCGGTTCGTGCGCCGCGATCGCGTTCGGCGCTCGGGGCGCTGGCAGATCCGGATTGGCGATCGGTGGTACCGCGCGAAGATAAGTGACCATGGCGGCAATGTCTTCGCTGGTCAGATGGACCAGGCTGAGGTCGACGGCTTCGCCCATCGGCCCTGCTGCCGTGCCGCGCCCCTCGGCGTGTCCCGTTGCGAGATAATGCGCCAGCGCCTGTTCGGTCCAGTCGCCGACGCCACTCGTCGGATCGCTCGTTATGTTGTAGGCCCGCCAGCCGCCGGTGACGGCGCCGGCGAATTTGCGGCGGTTGTCCAGCGCCTGGAATAGATTGCGTGGCGTATGGCGTTCGCCGCAATGGGCAAGCGCCTCGACCAGATAGGCGCCGCGGTTCCACTCCGCGCTTTGACTGGCGTGCGGCTCGAAGCGCCGGTTCGCGTTGAACATCATCGCCCATACGCCCATCGCCCAGCGCTGATCGAACGGAAACGCAAAGGTATTCGGAATCGCGGGGGCACTGATCGGCTTGAGGCTGAAGAGATAGGCCTTGATAGCGAGCGCGTCAGCGTCCGTCAGGTAGGTGTAACTGGCGAAGGGCATTGCGGGGTAAAGCGGCGCGCCGTCACGCCGCACGCCGCGATGGACCGCTGCGAGAAAATCCGAATCGGTGTACTGGCCGATGCCGGTGTCCTTGTCGGGCGTGATGTTGGTCGAATACATCGTGCCGAAGGGCAGGACGAACGCCCTGCCGCCGGCGAAAGGCTGGCCGCCAATTGCCGTATGGCAGGCCTCGCAATCGGCAGCGCGGATGAGATAGCGCCCCCGGTCGAGGAGGCTCACGTCCTTGAGGCTCGCAGGAACGCCGGTCGGATCGGCGTGCTTATAGTCGCTAACCGCGACCCGGTCCCGGCCCGCGAAATCGGTTGGCCCGGGGCCAAAGACGTTCCAGCCGACGAATCCGAGGGCCGCGACGGCGACGATCACGGCCACCGCAAGCAGGATGCGCCAGAAGGTCCTCACGCGGCTTTCCTCGGCGCAAGTTGCTTGCGATCGACGGGAAGGCTTCGCAACCGAACCCCGGTTGCTGCGAACAGCGCGTTGGCGAGCGCGGGGCCGGCGATCGAAGTGCCCGGTTCGCCGATGCCGCCCGGCGCCTCGCCGTTTCGCACCAGATGGACTTCAATGGCCGGCGTTTCGTTGATCCGCATCATCCGGTAATTGTTGAAGTTGCTCTGCTGCACCCGGCCTTTGGCGATCGTGATCTCGTCATAGAGGGCGGCCGTGAGCCCGAAGATAAGGCCGCCCTGGATCTGCGCCTCGACACTGTCGGGATTGACGACCGTGCCGCAATCGACCGCCGCCGTCACGCGGCGGATCGCGATCTCGCCGTCGTTGTCGACCTCCGCCTCCAGAATCGCCGCGACATAGGAGCCGAACACGCTCTGGCAGGCCACTCCGAGTCCGACCCGCGAGGGAAGAACGCTTCCCCAGCCTGCCTTTTCCGCCGCAAGATTGAGGCAGGAGAGAAGCCGAGGCTCCTTCGCGAGATGCGCTCGCCGAAAAGCGACTGGATCTTGACCCGCGGCGTGAGCCAGCTCGTCGACGAAACTCTCGACGACGAAAATATTGTGTCCCGGCCCCACGCTCCGCCAGAAGCAGGTCGGCACGCCGGGCGGCTCCGCATGGACATATTCGACGTGGAGGTTCGGCGTGTCGTAGGGAAAATCAACGGCGCCGTCGACCGCGTCTCCGTCGATCCCGTTCTTGAAGGCGGGCGGCGCCCAGCGGGCGAGCACCGACGAGCCCGCGATCCTGTGGCTCCACGCCGCGATCCTGCCGTTCGAGAGGCTCGCCTCGAAACGGTCGAAGTAGAAGGGGCGGTAGAGCGCCTGCTGAATGTCCTCCTCGCGGGTCCAGACGACCTTCACCGGCCCCTCGACTTTCTGCGCGATGCGCACGGCCTTGCCGATGTAATCGACCTCGAGCCGCCGGCCGAAGCCCCCGCCAATGAGGTGATTGTGGACGATGACCTTTTCGAGCGGCAGGCCCGTCAGCTTCGCGGCAATCCCCTGCGCGCGGGTGATGACCTGATTGCCGACCCAGATCTCGCAGGCGTCCGGACGAACGTGCACGGTGCAGTTCATGGGCTCCATCGGCGCATGGGCGAGGAACGGCACGTGATAGGTCGCCTCGAGTTTCGTTCCCTCGTCCAAAGCCTTGGCGATGTCGCCGGTCGATTTCGCGACCGCGCCCGCTTTTTCGCTCGCCGCAACGAGGCCGTTGAGCACGTCGGCGGTCGAGACGGCGGCGTTCGGGCCTTCGTCCCAGGCGATGTCGAGGGCGTCGAGGCCCTGCTTGGCGGCCCACATGTGATCGCCGACCACCGCGACGAGATCGTCGAGAACGATGACCTGCCGGACCCCCGGCATGGTCTTCGCCCGCTCGTCGTCGACATGCGCGACCTTGCCGCCGAAGACCGGGCAGCTCGCGAGGGTTGCGATCTTCACGCCCTCAGGGCGGGCGTCCATTCCGTAGACGGCTTTGCCATTGACCTTGTCGGGCGTATCGAGCCGCTTCAAGGATTTGCCGATGAGCTTGAAATTCGCCGCGGGCTTGAGCGGGGGATTCTGCGGCGGCGTTAAAGCCGCCGCCGCCTGCACAAGCTCGCCGTAAGGCGCCTTCTGCCCGCTCGCATCATGCAAGACCTCACCGCTCTCTGTCCGGCAGGATGATGGATCGACATTCCACTTCGCCGCCGCGGCCTGCACCAGCATGACGCGCGCGGCCGCGCCGGCGATTCGCATAGGCTTCCAGAAGGCGCGGACGGAGGTTGAGCCGCCAGTCACCTGGAACCCAAGAAGCGGGTTCCCGTAAAGCTTGTCGTTCGGCGGCGCCGCCACCGCGATCACATGCTCGAAAGGCGCATCAAGCTCCTCTGCGAGGATCATTGAGAGGGCGGTGTAGATGCCCTGCCCCATCTCGCTTGCGGGATTGTGAAGGTGACCTTGCCATCGGGCTCGATGCGCACGAAAGCATTCGGCGCGAAGTCCGCGTCCGGCTCCGCCGCGAGCACGGCGTTGAGCCTGGGAAAGAAGAGGCTGAGGACAAGGGCGCCGCCTGCGGCGGCTGTCGCCTTCACGAGCGTGCGACGGGTGAGCTTCGGGGCAGAGGAGATCGAGGTCATTGCTCTAGAGCGTGTCCTCATTTGAGCCAAGCCAGGGCGCAGACCAAATGGAGGCCGGCGAGGTAATTGCGTGCGGTTTTTTCGTAGCGGGTCGCGATGCCTCGGAACTGTTTGATGAATTGAAAGAAACGCTCGATGAGATTGCGTTCGGCGTAGAGGGCGAAGTCGCAATCGCGAGCGACCTTGCGGTTCGACTTTGGCGGGATGACCGGCTTGATGGCGCGCACTTCGAGGCTCTCGATGAAGGCGCCGGCGTCGTAGCCCTTGTCGCCGAGGAGGGCTTCGGGCTTCACCTCAGCCGCGAGGGCTTCAGCCTGGGTGATGTCGTGGACTTGGCCGCCGGTGAGGCGAAGCGCCAACGGGTTGCCCAAGGCGTCGACAATCACATGGATCTTGGTGGTCAGGCCGCCGCGCGAGCGGCCTATGGCTTGATCGAGACCCCCTTTTTGAGTGCGCCCGCACTATGCTGATGCGCGCGAACGATGGTGGCGTCGATCATCGCGTATTCGTTGTCCGGATCGTCAGCCAACGTCTTGAAAAGACTCTCCCATACGCCGTTCTCCGCCCACCGCGAGAACCGCGTGTGAATGGTCTTCCAGTGGCCGAACCGCTCGGGCAGATCGCGCCACGGCGCACCCGACCGAAATTTCCAAATCACCGCCTCAACGAAAAGTCGATTGCCCAATTCGCTATTGCGTCCGACATGTCCCGGACGACCCGGCAGCAAATGTTCAATCCGCGCAAACTGGTCGTCGCGCAATCCGTAGCGCCGCACCGAAAGCCTCCCAAAAAGAAGGCTCCCTATGAATCACGCTTTACCCGATTCGCGAATCCCCTAATTGAGGACAGCCCCTAGTCTCCTTCAGGCCGACCTGGCGGCTTGCTTGATTGCTGCGCGGATGCGCACGTAGGTGCCGCACCGGCAAATGTTTCCGGCCATGGCCGCGTCGATGTCGGAATCCTTCGGATCGGGTGTCTTGGCCAGCAAAGCGCTGGCGGACATGATCTGGCCGGACTGGCAATATCCGCATTGCACGACCTCGAGGTCCAGCCAGGCCTTCTGGATCTTACGTCCGGCCTCAGTTGCGCCGATTCCCTCGATGGTGGTGACCTTTCGGTCGCCGATCGAGCCGACCGGCAGCAGACACGAGCGGACCGGTTCGCCATCGATCTGCACCGTGCACACGCCACATTGCGCTATGCCGCAGCCGAACTTAGTACCGGTCATGCCGAGGACATCGCGCAACACCCAAAGGAGCGGCGTGTCGCTTTCGACATCGACCGTGCGATCGACGCCATTGACTTTGATCGTGCTGGCCACACCCGCCTTCGTCCTATTCGCGTACCCTATGCTCACAAGGGCCCCTAAGCGACGCCGCCCATCCACAGACCCAATGGCGGCTTCCCGACAATCGGCCTTCTCAGAAGATATGTTCGATCGTTGGGAACGGGAAGGGCCGCGGCCTGGCGATGCCCAATCTGTTGCCACGCGCTCGTCCGCGGGAGGCGTCGGCTATCGCCCGCCACGGTCCTGGGAGGCGATCCGGGCGCCGGCGTTCCCCGTTAGGATAACCCTCAGAGGCGTGGCCCGGAGCGACGGCCTCACCTTCCTAGGGGACCGGAGAACGGGAATTTATCGACCGGAGTTGGAACCGGGTGATGAGACATTTCGTTTAATTATTGGTAAGCGCACTATCCAAAGCTTTGCGGCCGAGGGGAGAGATGCTGCGCCAGATCGTGGTTGAGGCTGAAACGATTGGCGACTCGCGGACAATGTTTCGTCTGCGTATCGACGCAAAGGTGATCGCCGAGGGCTTGACGGCGGCGCAGGCGCACTTGCTCGTCGGTGAAATTTTGGACCGCTTCACGTTGCCCAAGCACGATGACCGGGCGAGCACGCGTCCCGCGCCGTCCCGGTGGAAAGGCTTCGGGGTGAACAGTGAGAACGTTCCATAGCGGTCGATAACCGGTTGCGGGGACCTGCAGCCGCTTCCTCGATAGGGATGAAGTCATAGCAAAGGCGTGGGGGCATTGCTGCTTGTCGCGAAGGCGTGCGCGCCCGCCTTGCGATCTCGCCGCAGTTCCCATAACTGGGCCCGGTAAAGCGAACGGCGTCGCGCTCCGCCCGTGTCTCTCCCTTATCGTGAAGTCGAATGACCTCAGGAAGCCAACGCCGCCGCCTGACCAGCCCCGAGGATCTCGTCGAGGCGGGCCTGGCCGAGCCGGAACAGCTTCACACGCTCGAGGCCGTCGCCAACCGCTACGCGATCGGCCTTACGCCGGCGCTCGCCGCCCTCGTCAGGCCCAAGGATCCTAGCGACCCGATCGCGCGCCAGTTCGTGCCCGACGCGCGCGAGCTCATTCGCGATCCCGCCGAGCGCGACGATCCCATCGGCGACGACGCCATGAGCCCCGTTGAGGGGCTGGTGCATCGCTATCCCGATCGGGTCTTGATCAAGCTGGTCGCGGTTTGCGCCGTCTATTGCCGCTTCTGCTTTCGCCGCGAGCGGGTAGGCCCCGGCTCGGGAACCCTGAGCGCAGAGGACTTCGCGAGGGCAATCGACTACGTGCGGGCCCATGAGGGGATTTGGGAGGTCATATTGACCGGCGGCGACCCCTTGACACTATCCCCCCGCCGCATCGCCGAGGCGACCCAAGCGCTCGCGGCAATCGACCACGTCAAAGTGCTGCGCTGGCACACGCGCCTGCCTGTCGCCGCGCCTGAGCGGGTGACGAAGGCGGTGGCGCGCGCTCTGGTCGCCGAAGGCAAGACGACGGTGGTCGCGGTGCACGCCAACCATGCGCGCGAACTCACCGAAAGCGCGCGCTCCGCCTGTCGCCGCCTGGCGGCGGAAGGCGCGATGCTGGTCAGCCAGACCGTGCTTTTGAAGGGCGTCAACGACGACCCGGAAACGCTCATCGACCTGATGCGAGCCTTCGTCGAGGCGCGGGTGAAGCCTTACTATCTGCATCACGGCGATCTCGCGCCCGGCACGTCGCACTGGCGGGTGCCGATCGCCAGGGGGCAGGAACTGATGCGGGTCTTGCGCTCTCGTCTCTCGGGGCTGGCGACGCCGACCTACATGCTCGATATCCCGGGCGGCCATGGCAAAGCGCCGATCGGGCCGCAATGGATCCATGGCGGCGAAGATGGAGAGCATATTGTCACGGACCCGCAGGGCGCTCCCCACGCCTACGCCGATCGGCTGGGGGCGGACGGATAGCGTCGGCTGGCTCGACCATAGGCCGCTTTGCGGAGTCCGTTTAGCTCCGTCTCGGCAGGGCCACGCAATGTTCGGTCGGTCCGTTTGGATTTTCTTGGCTGGTGGCCATTTCGCTTCGAGAAGCCCGTTTTTGGGTATTGGATTTCCTTGGATTTCCTTGGATTCTCTCGTCCGGATCGATACTTTTCAATGGGTTACGAGGATAAAAGCGCGAAAACTTTTTCCTCTCGCTTTTTCGGTTGCGTCCGGAGCGCCGGACGGCGTTCAAGTTCCCAATATGCGGGAGCGTAGGATTGCTCATGAGCCAAGCTTATATCAGTTTCTGATTTTCTGCAATGAATTGTCGTCCGCGCCATTGTTTTTTGGCCGTCGCCTCAATCCCAAAAGCAACTCGCAATAGCCGCGCGGGCAGCAGCGCACCGAGCCGTCAAGGGCCGACGAACGGCAGCAGCGCCGGGTCGTTGCCTTCCGAGACGCTCTCCGCCACGCTGCTTGCGACAACAGGATAGAGGATTACGAACCCCGCGGCGTAGGCCAGCAAGGCGGCCAACAGGGCTAAGGTTTTGACGGTTGGCGCGCCGGGCGCCGCGTGTGGGTACGCGGTGGCGAAATCGGCCGGTTTTTCGAAACGAGACACGATACAACCTCCTCTTGAGCAAACTCCTCTTGGACCGGGAAGTGGCGTAAGGCCGGGGCGCATGCCACGCCACCAAAGCACCCTTTGGAGCCCTTCTCAGATCCAATGACGACGCATCGGTCGGGAGGTTAGTAACCGTTGGCGCGACGCGGCGCCGTGACGCGGCTCACAGTTCCGATTTGGCGAGCGACGCGAGCGCTGGCGAGCAAATGGTTTGCCGCCAAGTTCAGCGGCCAGCCGCATCAACCGCTGGATGGCATATTTGCCGACAGCTCGGCGATGACCCGGTCGATGCCCTCGGGCGATATCCTGAACAGCCCTGAGTAGGGGTGGCCGAATTCGAGAATGAGATAAATGGCGCTCGCCACCGCTGCGGCGCCCATTGCCTCACAACCGATCGCCAGCGCGTTGAAGGCCGTGGACGCGCCGATGCAGGTGAACAGCAGCGTCGCCCGGTAGACGACGCTGATGAGCAGCGCCTTTGGAATGCGCCTCCTCGGCGCGCGACTCGCCCTAGGTCTGCCGGACCGGTTCAGCGCCGCCTCGGCCCCAGAAGCGCGCTTGTGCGAGGCCACAAGCTTTTGCTTTAAAAGTTCACGGCCGCGATCGGCCGCAGGGCCGTAACGCTCCAGGACCAGATCGAGCTGCAGGATCTGCGAGCCAAGGATATGCACTTCGGACTGCTGCTGCGAATAGACGCCGTAGCTGGCCCCGACGAGAAGCCCCAAGACCAGCGCAAGCAACAAACCGACCAGTCCCTGAAATGGTGGTGATCGCGCTTTTCGCGTGCGCGCCGCGCCGCTCTCCAACGTCCTGACCCGAACGTGGCGCGAAGTTTACTCGGCAATGGCGCCGTAAGGGATTGATATCGCTCAATCTGGACTCGAAATTGGCGCTCGGCGCGGCGGAATCAGAGCCCGCTGCCCTCGTGGCTGATTTTCGCCGTCGCCACGTCGTCCATCATGCCGAGAAGCGTCTGAGGGACCGGCATGGGCGTGCAGGCCTTGTCGCCATCGATGAAGAAAACGAGACCGCCGGAATTACCGTCAACCTTGGCGAGCGCCGCCTTGTCGCCGTAGGGCAGCCCTGGCGGCGTCAATGGGTTCATGGCGTATATACCGCGAAGAAACTCCCACTGTTCCGGCGTCAGTTGGATCCATTTGCCATTGCGGGCTTCGATCGCGTGCTTGGGCACCGAAACGTCGACGCACTGCTCGCTCTCGGCCGCCGTGGCGATTTGGGGCAGGACTGCCAAAGCGCCGACCAATGCCAGTGAACGTATGCTCAACATGAGGACCTCCTTAAGGTCGAAGCCCTCACTGGTTGTTTTCCTCGCCTCACGAACTTTCGTCCTATTCGCCGACTGACGCGCCGCAGAAGCCAACGTACCGCAGCATTGTTAAACAAGAATCATGCCAAGCAAGATCGACCGCTACAGCGGTCATCTCCCGTGCGCTCACGAAGGCAAGCCACAGCCCGACATTTTCCTTCAGTCTCTTATCGTTTGCGCATCATTTAAGCGGCCTCGTTCGCAATTACGATAGGCCTCTCGGAATTGTGAGATGAGGGTCGGCTTGCGCCATTTCGTGTCGAATGGCGGTTTCTAGGACCCTCCGGCGATGCCGATGCGCTTGATTTCCCATTCAAGCGCAACTTCGCTCGTTTCGAGGACCCGGCTTAACCTCCTCGCCAAGAGCCGCGAGATCGGCCGCTTTGCGGCGCCGCGACCCGCCAGCGCGGGGGCGAGGTCAGGGCGCGCGCCACGTATGTCGAGGCCCAATCGAACGCCGCCAATGATCCGCGTTCAATTTGAAGCCGACGGACCTGACAGAGACGATGAGGCGCCGGTCGCCGGCCGGGTCGAGCTTGCGGCGCAGATTGCCAATCTGCACGTCGACCACGTTGGTGTAGGCGGGAGGCTGGAAATTCCAGACGTCCTCGAGCAGCATCGCGCGAGTAACGGTCTGGTCGGGATGGCGCATAAAATATTCGAGCAGCTGGAATTCCCTCGGAACGAGGTCGACCGGCCTGCCCTCGCACCTGACAGTTCGCTCGATCAAGTCCATTTCCAGATCGTCCACCCTAAGCCGGATGACGCCCATGTCGTCGCCGTCTCGGCGCAAGAGAGCTTCGACCCGCGCGGTCAGTTCGCGAACATCGAATGGCTTGACCAGATAATCGTCGCAGCCGGCTTTCAATCCCGCGATTCGTTCATCGACGGACGCGAGTCCGCTGATGGCGAGGGCGGGCGTCCACTTTCCTTCGCTGCGCAGCGTTTCAATGATCGAAAGTCCGTTCTCTCCATCCAGGAGGCGGTCGACAACGAGGACGCTCGCGTCGCCCGAACGCGCCGCCCGAAGCCCCTCGGTCAATGTCTCCGCGACCTGGACGGTGTGACCGCCAGCCTCCAGGTCGAGGCGAATTTCCTCCGCGAGTTCGCGGTCGTCCTGAATGACGAGAACGCGACCGCCGCCTCCGGGCTTCGGCTCCTTCTCGCTTAATACGAAGTCTACAGAAGATGAAAAATGACCATTCATCGTTTTAGCGCCAGTTCCTGCTTCACCTTCACTTGCACGTCTGCCTTGGCATCAATCATTTACGCTGTCCGCTTCCGCGATTTATTGCGGAGTTGAAGTTGGCAAGAATGCCCAAGCTCGATGGAGCTGACCTGGGCGATCGCGGGCGTCGCGAAGGACGGCAAGCCGGTCGCTGCCACGGAAAGGAGCGCACCTCATCTCTTGAACCTCCGATAGGCGAACGAAATGGCGTCGTTCGACACAATGAGCGCAGGGGCATCACTCGATTAGAGAGTTCAAATCGCACGGGTTATGCGATATGGTGAATGAATGGACCGCGACCTTTTGGGCCATTTGCCGATTGTCGTCTCGGTTGCGCGGCACCGTGCCTTCACCGCCGCTGCAACTGAGCTCCGCATGAGTCCTTCGGCGGTCAGTAACGCCGTGCGCAGCGTAGAGGACCGGCTCGGAATCCTATTGTTTGCGCGCACGACGCGGAGCGTTTCCTTGACGGAGGCGGGCGCGCGATTTGTCGCCGGCGTCGAACCTGCGCTGACAGATATCGGCCAGACAGTCGACGGATTGACGGCGGAACGCGGCGAGGTGACTGGGTTGTTGCGAATTGATTCGCCGCTCTACGCATTCGAGATGGCGCTGCCGCGAATCCTTGCAAAGCTTGCCCAAGAGCATCCGCGGCTAACCGTCGAGGTCAGAACCGGCCAAATGCACGTGGACATCGTTGCCCAGGGCTTCGACGCCGGCATCAGAAATCGTCGGTGGATCCATCAAGATATGGTCACGGTGCCGTTGACTGGACCATACAAGAGTATTCTCGTCGCCTCGGGAGACTATCTCGCCGCCAGAGGCGCACCGAAGTCGATCGCCGATTTACACCAACACAACTGTATTGTATTTCACAGCTCCTCGTCTGGCGCCATTTTCGATTGGGAGCTCGTCGATGGGGGGAAGCCGGTCGTTGTGAAAACGTCGGGCACGTCTTTGGTAACCGGTCCTATGGAGGCCATGAGTTTGGTTCTGGCAGGCGTAGGCATTGCTTATGTTCCGGAACCACTGGCGCGCCCATACCTTAGCGAAGGTAGTCTCAAATGGCTGCTGCCCCAGACTGCGGTCGAATTTGGCGGATTGTTTCTCTATTACCCGCGGCGTGCGTCCCTGGCGCCGAAGCTTCGCGCCTTTATTGACGTGGCGCGGAAAACGCTGAAATCGTTTGAATGAGCAACGTCCGTTTTCCATAAACTCACTCGAAGCGCGATTTTAAGCCGGCGTCACAATGCCGCGTTTCGATTATGGTCCAGTATGAGGCTCAGGCGGAGGAGACAGCGAAGATGGCGCAGGTGAAACTCACCCGGTCGTCGCCCGCCTATTGGCGGATCACGTTCGACAATCCGCCTCTAAATGTGCTGGGTCCGGAATTCGTTCTGGAATTTCGGGAGATCATGACGTCCATTGAGTCGGACGAACAGGTGAGGGTCGTGGTCTTCGACAGCGCTGTCGAAGGATATTTCCTGAACCACAGCGATTTCAACGCCAAGTTCAAGGATCTGACCGACATACCTCAAGGGCCTACGGGCCTAGAGGCGTGGCCGGACATCCTTGTGCGCCTGACGCACGCGCCAGTCGTCACCATCGCCAAGATCCGGGGCCGGGCCACAGGGAACGGGAGTGAGCTCACTCTCGCCAGCGACATGAGCTTCGCCAGCCGGGAGAAGGCGATCCTCTCGCAGTGGGAAGTGGGCGTGGGCTTGGTGGCCGGCGGCGGACCCATGGCGCGGCTGCCTCGGCAAATCGGCCGGTCGCGGGCGCTGGAGGTCCTGCTTTCGTCCGACGACATCCGCGGCGACCAGGCTGAGGCCTATGGCTATGTGAACCGATCACTGCCGGACGCCGAACTCGACGGGTTCGTCGATGCGCTCGCTACCCGCATCGCGTCATTCGATAAGTGGGCAATCGCGAACACGAAGCGCCTTGTCAACGCGGCGAGCTTACCGCCGGACGTCGAAATCGCGGCCGGATGGGACATCTGCATGGCTTCGATCGTTCGGCCGACGGCACAGGACAGGATCAAGGCCCTGTTCGAGCTGGGGTTTCATAAACCAGGAGATGCAGAAAATCGGCTCGGATCCTACTTGGGGCGACTTAGCTCTGGCTGAGCAGGGGGCCGAGGGCGCGAATTGCTTCTAGGGCCGTAGGGGCGCCGCGGCTCACCTGCCCGACCTCGTCCACAAAGTCCGATTCGACGGAACTCCAATCTGCTCTACGCCCTCAGGGCGATGCCGATGCGCTTGATTTCCCATTCAAGCGCAACTCCGCTCGTCTCGAGGACCCGGCGCCTGACTTCCTCGCCAAGCTCTTCGAGATCGGCGGCGGTCGACGACCCAAGATTGATGAGAAAGTTGCAGTGCATGGGCGACACCTCGGCGCCGCCCAGTCGCAAGCCGCGGCATTCCGCCTTGTCGATCAATTCCCAGGCCTTCATCCCCGGCGGATTTTTGAACGTGGAGCCGCCGGTCTTCTCGCGGATCGGTTGCGAGGCTTCGCGCGCCCGGGTGATCCGCTCCATCTCCGCTTCGATCGCCTTGGGCTCGCCGGGAAGGCCCTGAAGCATTGCGCCAGTGAACACGATTTCATCCGGCGCTGAGCTATGGCGATAGGAATAGCCCATTTCCGCGTTCGAAAAGACGCGTCTGGCCCCCGTCCGGTCGATCCCGCGCGCTTCGATGAGCACGCCCTTGATCTCGCCGCCATGCGCGCCGGCGTTCATCAAAAGAGCGCCGCCGATTGAACCGGGCACGCCCCGCAGGAACGCCAAGCCATCGACGCCCGCTATTGCGGCGGCCTTGGCGACGTAAAGGTCCGGCGTCGCAGCCCCGACGACGATGCGGGAGCCGTCCATGATCTCGACCGCGCCGAAGGCTCGGCCGCCGAGCCGGACGACGAGCCCGGCCACGCCGCCGTCGCGCACGATGAGGTTTGAGCCGAGGCCGATGGTCGTAACCGGGATCTCGTGCGGCAGAGCAGAGAGAACGTAGGCGAGATCGTCCTCGTCGGCCGGGGAAAACAAGGCCTCCGCCGGACCGCCGACCCGGAACCAGGTCGCCTCGGCGATTGGGGCGTCAGCGGCGAGGCGCCCGCGCAGCTTGGGCGCCCGCGCCTTCACTTCATCGACCAGGCCGGGAAAGCGCATCGGCGAAGCGTCAGGCCTTGTCGAGCGCGGCGAGTTCGCCCGGCAGCGCATAGGCCCATTGCGTGATCGAGCCGGCGCCGAGGCAAATCACGTAATCGCCCGGCTTCGCCAGCGAATGCACCATGCCCGCCAATTTCTCGGGCGAAGGCAGCATCAGCGCGTGGCGGTGGCCATGAGCGGCGATCGCGGTCGTCAGCGCCGCCTTGTCGATGCCTTCGATCGGCGCTTCGCCGGCCGCATAGACATCGGCGACGATGACGGTGTCGGCGTCATTGAAGCAGGTGGCGAAGGCGTCGAACAGCGAGGCGAGCCGGGTGTAGCGATGCGGCTGCACGACCGCGATCACCTTAGCCTCGGTCGCCGCCCTGGCGGCGCTCAAAACCGCGGCGATTTCGACCGGATGGTGGCCATAGTCGTCGTAAATGGCGACGCCATTCCATGTCCCGGTGCGGGTGAAGCGCCGCCGGACGCCGCCAAACCCGGCGATTGCTTTGCGGATGACGTCGATCGGCGCGCCAAGCTCGTGCGCCACAGCGATCGCCGCGGTTGCGTTGAGCGCATTGTGCCGGCCGGGCATCGGCAGCGCGAGGTCGTCGATGAAGGTCGCCTTGCCCGTCGCCCGATCACGGATCAGCGCCGAAAACCGAGTGACGCCACCAGCGAGGTTGACGTCCATGAGGCGCACATCGGCCTGCGGATTCTCGCCGTAAGTCAGAATTCGACGGTCTTCGACCTGGCCGACGAGCTCCTGCACGGTCGGATGATCGAGGCACATGACGGCGAAGCCATAGAACGGCAGGTTTCCGATCAGCGCCAGAAAGGCGTCCTTGATGGCGTCGAAAGTCTTGAAGTGGTCGAGGTGCTCGGGATCGATGTTGGTGACGACTGCGATGTCGGCGGGCAGCTTCAGGAAAGTGCCGTCGCTTTCGTCGGCCTCGACCACCATCCAGTCGCCAGCGCCAAGCCGCGCATTGGTGCCGTAGGCGTTGATGATGCCGCCGTTGATCACGGTCGGATCAAGGCCGGCGGCGTCGAGCAGCGTCGCCACCAGCGACGTCGTCGTGGTCTTGCCATGCGTGCCGGCCACGGCCACGCATTGCTTGAGTTGCATCAGCTCAGCCAGCATCTCGGCCCGGCGGACGACGGGAATGCGCCGCGCCCGCGCCTCGACGACCTCGGGATTGTCGCGTTTCACAGCGGAAGAAATGACGACCACCGCGGCGGCGCCGAGGTTGGCCTTGTGATGCCCGACAAACACGGTCGCGCCCTGCTCGCGCAGGCGCTTGACGTTGGCGTTATCGCTCAGGTCCGAGCCCTGAACCTGATGGCCAAGGTTGAGAAGCACCTCGGCAATGCCCGACATGCCAATTCCGCCGATGCCGACGAAGTGGATGGGGCCGATCTGGTTCGGCAGTTTCATGCTCTCAAACCCTCAGCGGGGCCGTCTCCCGCTCAAGCGGCCCGAACAATGTTCGACCGCATAAGGCGATTCCCTTGATTTGGGAAACAGGGGCGCGCGCTTCACGGTCACAAGGTCGAGCGGTCAATCGCCGTCTCCGCCTCGGCGATGCTCTCCGGCCGCCCGACATGCACCCAAAGCCCATCGAGGCGAACGCCGTAAAGCCGGCCCTTCGCGGCGGCTGCGTGAAAGAACGGGGCGAGGCGGAACACCTCCGCCGTCTCGCTTGCGAATAACTCAGGCGTGACGATCCCGACGCCGGTATAGACGAACGGCGCGACGTGGCGCGGCTCGCGCGGCTGAAGCCGTCCGTCATGAGTCATGGCGAAATCGCCGGGCCAGTCGACGCCGACTGCGCCTGCGCCAGCCGCGACCAACAGCAGGATGTCCATCGTCTCTGGATCGAAACTTCGGGCCAAGCGCGCAATGTTCGAGCGCGGCCCCTCGATCCAGAACGCGTCGGTGTTGCAGATCAGGAACGGATCCCCGCCGATCAGCGGCAGCGCGCGCTTGATCCCGCCGCCCTGGTCGAGCAGTTCCGACCGCTCGTCCGAAATGATAATCTTCGGCGCGCGGCGCTTGGCGAGGTGCGCCTCGATCTGGTCGCCTAGCCAATGCACGTTGACGATCGCCCGCTCGACGCCGCTCTCCGCCAGGCGATCAAGGCAAGTGTCGATGAGCGTCCGGCCGTGGACCTCGACCAGCGGCTTGGGCAGCGTCTCGGTGATCGGCCGCATCCGCGTGCCCAGTCCGGCGGCGAACACCATGGCCGTCTTCGGGACGGGAAGGCTCATCTGGCCTCGGCAATCAATCTTCGGGGTCGGACTTGAACGGCGGTGGGCCCAGCGCCCGCGGCAGGTGGTTCCGATACCAGACCGCGAGCGGTTGAAGCAACGGATGGGCGAGGTTGCGGGCCAGATAACGCTCGATCCGCGGCAGGTGGCGCAAGTACTCAGGTTTATGATCGCGTTTGTCGAGGCGGGCGAAAAGGCCGAGGATCTTGGTCGCGCGCTGGGCGCCCATAGCGGCATAAGCGGCGGCGAAGCGCTGGGTGTCGAAGGCGGGATCGACAGCTGCCCTGCGGCGCATGTAGAGGGCGGCGAGACGCATCTCGAGATCCTCCGGTACGTCGACGCGCGCGTCCTGCAATAGCGAAACGACATCGTAGGCCGGCGGCCCGATCACCGCGTCCTGAAAATCGATGAGGCCGATTTGCTTCAAGCCCTGCCGCTCCGCCAGCCAATGCAGATTGGGCGAATGATAGTCGCGCAGCGTCCAGGTGGTGGGCTCAGCAAGGATCGGCGCCAGAAGCTCGCGCCAGACGCCCAAGAACTGCATGCGCGCGCCCGATGGCGGCGTCACCCGAGCGATCGCGGACGCATACCAGTCGAGCACGAGTTCGACCTCGACCAGCATCGCTTCGATGTCATAGACGGGCAGTTCGTAGGGTTCCTCGCCGGCGGACAAGCTCGGCGGCAAGTCGCGTCCGTGCAGATCGGCGAGGACGGCGATCGCCGGCGCATAGCGTGCGCCATCCGGAACGCCGCTTTGGGCGATGGTGGCTGAGCCGAAGTCTTCGATCAGCGCCAAGCCTTCGTCGACGCTATAATCGATGAGAGCCGGCGCCGCGTAGCCGAGCCCGCGCAGGCCCTCGGCCATGGCGATGAAGGCGCGGATGTCGGGCGACAGCTTGGCGATGGCCGCGTAGGGCTTGCCGAAGCGGATGATGGGCCCGTCCGGCCTGGGCGGGGAGATCATCAAGATCGCGGTCTCGCCGGTCGGCTTGGTCAGGCGCTCATAGGCGCGAATGGACGCGTCGCCCTGCAGGAATTCACGGGCCGCATCGCTCCAGCCGGCGCGCTCGAGCAGCCTCGCGACGCCAAGCGCGAGCGTGAGGCGCGGGCGGATCGCGCCGAACCCGCGCAAGGTCAGCAGCCGAAAATCGGGGCCGCGTTTGGCATCAAACCGCATTTCGACCTCGAGCCGGTCCGCGGGCAGCGCTTGTGCGACCTTCTCCGGCCATTCGACGATCGCAATCGCGCCGTCGACAGCTTCCTCCCAGCCCAGATTGGCGAGCTCCGTTGGGCCGCGCAGCCGGTAGAAATCGGCATGGACCACCGGCCCGCGCGGGGCGTCATAGACTTGCATCAACGTGAAGGTCGGGCTCGGCGCTTCGAGCTCTGGCGCCTCAACGAGGGCTCGGATGAGACCGCGGGCGAAAGCGGTTTTGCCGGTCCCGAGATCACCGGTAAGGGCAACGAAATCGCCGGGCTCGAGCCAGGCCGCCTGCGCCGCGGCGATGGCCAAAGTCGTCGCCTCGCCCAGCGCCTCGAAGCTCCAAACACCCGCTTGTTCTCTTACACCGGCGAAACCGTTCATGCCCTCTACTGAACCGATTGCATCTTGAGCGGCGCAACGAGTTGCGAACTCGGCGCTATCGCTCCTATTGGATCAATGGGAAAGATGCAGGTGACTGTCGTCCCCTCCCGTGGCGCCGTATCGATCAGAACGCGGCCCTGATGCAGTTCGACCATAGCTCTCACGATCGAGAGGCCTAGGCCAGGGCCGCGGTGCCGGGAGCCGTTGGGGAAGGTTTCGAACCGCTCGAACACGCGGTCGATCATCTCGGGAGGAATGCCGCGCCCGCGATCGCTGACCTTGAACACAATCTCCGTCCCCCGCCGCATCGCCGCTAGTGTAACGGTCTGGCCCGCCTCCGAATAGTTGATCGCGTTGGAGAGAAGATTGAACAAGATCTGGCGAACCCGCCGGCCGTCAGCGCGCAGCGATCCGACCCCATCGGTCATAACGATGCGCAATTCGATCGCGGCCTCGCTCAAGCGATCCTGCACGCCTGCGGCCGCGGCCTTCATCGCCTCAGCGACGTCGACGTCTTCGAGCTTGAGCTCCATCGCGCCCGCGTCCATCGAGGCCAGATCGAGAATGTCGTCGATGATGGCGAGCAGCGCATGCGACGAATTGTTGATGAATCCGGCATATTCGACCTGCTTCGGATTGAGCGGGCCAACGCTTCCGCCCGCGAGAAGCTGGGTGAAGCCGATAATGTTGGTGAGCGGCGTGCGTAGCTCGTAGGAGACGTGGTTGACGAAATCGTTGCGCAGCTTTTCGGCTGCGATGAGCGCCTGATTGCGGTCGGTCAGCGCGCGCTCGATGTTGACGCCCGCGGTAACATCGAGCGACGTCATGAGGGTCGCTCCATCCGGCAACGGCAGGGCGGCGCAATCGAGGATGAGCCCATCCATGCGCTCGATCCGCGCCGTCTGGCTCTTGCGACGGTCCGGAAGATCGACGATCACCGCCCTAAGCTCGTCGAACAGCTCGGGGTCGCCGCACAGCGGCTTGCAGGCGCGCGCGATCTCGTCGATATGCGGGCGGTCGCCTAGGATCGTCGGATCGAATCGCCACAGTTCCGCGAAAGCCGGGTTGAACAGCTTCATGCGCCCGTCCGCCCCGAACGCCGCCACCCCCTCCTTGAGCGCGTCGAGCGTCTCGCCCTGCACGTGGGTGAGCGTGGTCACTTGGGAAGCGAGCGCGTAGCTCTGCGTCGCATCGTCATAGAGATAGGTGACGCCGCCTTTCGGATTGGGGCTCACAACGACGCGCAACGCCCTTCCGTCGGGCAGATGCCACACGGATTCGCTCGGCTCGATCGCCTGGTAAGCGCTCAATTGCTGTGCCTTCCAGGCGCGGAAATCCACCTGTTCGGGCAACTGCCGCTTGCCGCGAAGCCGATCGAGGATTTCGCCATCAGTCGGCCCTTGATCCAGGAAGGCCAGCTCCAGCGACCAGATTTGCCGATAGGCCGCATTGTACAGGGTCAGCCGCTTGGACTTGTCGAAGATCGCGACCGCCGTCGACAGCCGATCGATCATGCGCGAATAGTCGTCCTCGTTGCGCTCCATATCTGCTTTCAGCGCCACGATTTCGGAAACGTCGCGAGCGACGCCCGCGGAACCGAGTTGAGCGCTTGCCTCAACGGCGTCGAAGGTTCGTCGGGCGCCGCCGACGACCGCTGGCGCACGGCGCTTCCAGGCCCCGGACTCCTTGAGCGCGGATGTCGCTTCGCGGCGCAGCGCCGGATCGAATATTTCGCCGCCGGTGGCGATAGCGGCCTCAGCGTCGGGGGCGTCAACGGCTTGAGCGTAGGCGATATTGCACCAGACGAGCCGCCCCATTGCGTCGCGAGTCCACGCCGGCATATCCGCGGTTTCGAGCGCGCGGCGCAAGCCGTCCAGCGCGCCCTCGGCTTCGGCAAATGAATCACGCAATTGCGCCAACTGAAGGCGCTCGCCCGAAACGTCGCGGATGCGCATCACCGCGCTGCCGGACACCGGGCGCCCATCGAGCTCGAGATGGCGGCCACGCAAGCTGACGACAGCAGCGGCGAAGGCCTCGCCGCGGGTCAGCAATCGCTCCGTCGCCTCTCCAATCTTGGTCGCCTGGGCCGGATTGAGCCATGAGCCGAAGGCGAGCACGCGCGACGACAGCGGCGAATCGGCCACCAGGGCGAAATCGCCCTCGATCGTCGGCTCCGCGTCGAGACGATCCCAGGAGACGAGGATTTGCGGCTCGCTGCGCAACATCAGCGCTGCCCGGTCGAGCTTGGCGTTGGTTCGCGCGAGCTCGGTCTCGAGCTCAAGAACGCGGCGCGTCCAGAGTTGCCGGCCAATAAGGTGAAGGACGGCGGTGATCGTCGCCAGCAGCATCAGCGCGAGAATGACCAGGCCGACGACATTGGCCTGGACAGACGCCATGTCGAACGCCAGCCGCGCGGGCCCGCCTAAGGACCGAGAGAGGTCTTGCGCAACTGCCCGCGCGCCCGCGAGCAGGTAAAGCGCCAAGCCTGCGGCCGCCCAGTTGGGCCGCCGCGCCCGTCCGCCAATTCCGGAGCGCTTCGCCCCGCTGAGCCCCCGCAACGAATCGCCTCCTCGAGCGCCTGACGACGATGTCTCGCGCAGGCCGGGTGGTCCGCCGACCCTTTCCCTCCGCCAGGAAGGTCCGAATCAGCCCCTCAACAGGATTACGAAATGTTTGCCGTAAAGTCGTTAACCATGGGCAGCGTGGGGCGAAGGACAGTTTGCCGGATCGAGCGCTAGTGCTCGTGGTCAGGAGCACTCCGAGCGACAAGATGTACCCATTTTCGCCGTCCGGCGCCTCGGCGCGCCTTCATCTTTGTTTAAATTTGTTTGAGTTCCGGCCGGCTATCGTACGAGGCCGAGAATATCCTTGATCGCGTCCATATTCGGACGCGCGATGGCGCGCGCCTTCTCAGCCCCATCGGCGAGGACGGCGTCGGTATGGGCCGGGTCGGCCGCGAGCCGCAGCATCTCGGCGCGAATGGGCGCGAACTTGTCGATCGTAAGATCGGCGAGCGCGGTCTTGAACGCGGAGAACTGGCTGCCGCCGAAGCGGTTGAGCACGTCGGTCTTCGTCTCGTCGTTCAAGGCGGCGAAGATGCCGATCAGATTGTCGGCTTCAGGGCGCTGCGACAGGCCTTCGATCTCGCTCGGCAGCGGCTCGGCGTCGGTCTTAGCCCGACGAATCTTTTGCGCGATCGTGTCCGCATCGTCGGTGAGCGCGATATAAGCGTTCTCCGAAGTGTCCGACTTTGACATTTTCTTCGCGCCGTCGCGCAGGCTCATGACCCGGGTGGCTGGCCCCTGGATCAAGGGTTCGGGCAGGGGAAAGTAGGCGTCGCCGTGGCCGTGGGCGGCGATTGAAGTGGCAAAATCATTGTTGAACTTCTGCGCGATGTCGCGCGCCAACTCCAAATGCTGCTTCTGATCATCGCCGACCGGAACATGCGTCGCGCGATAGACCAGAATGTCGGCGGCCATCAGCACCGGATAGTTGTAAAGGCCGACCGACGCATTCTCCCGGTCCTTGCCCGCTTTCTCCTTGAACTGCGTCATCCGGTTGAGCCAGCCAAGCCGCGCGACGCAATCGAGCACCCAGGCCAGTTCGGCATGCTCGGCAACGCGGCTCTGGTTGAAGACGATGTTGGCTTTCGGATCGATGCCGGAGGCGAGAAAGGCTGCGGTCACCTCGCGCGTCGTGCGGGCAAGCTGCTCCGGGTCGTGCGGCATCGTCATCGCATGCAGGTCGACGACGCAATAGATGCACGGATGCGTCTTCTGCATCTCGACGAAGCGCTTGATCGCGCCAAGATAGTTGCCGAGGTGCAAATTGCCCGTCGGCTGAACGCCGGAAAAGACGCGTTCGGGAAACTTCGCCATTTTTTCGCTTGAGTTCGGAGGGTCCGGAGGGCGGCCCTTATGGCAACGCGGGCCGGGCCGCGCAAGGGACACAACTCGGCGGCGTTCCGGCCTAGCAGCAATTTTACCGGCGCGCCCTAATGTTTTCAGTGACTTGGGACCTCGTTTAGTTCCGCCCTTCGGCTTGGGCGCTTGGGTCGCGTCCTAATAAACATGTTATAAATGTGATAATCTCAACTCACGCAGAGCAATTCCTTCAGGCGCCGGCGCCTGGCTCGCCCTCGTCCACGTTAAGATCGACCATGATCTCGGCCGCCAGCCGCTCGAGAGCCTTGCGCAGGTCGTCAAGCCTGAGCCCGTCGGGAACACTGAGACGCACGGTGGCGCGAAACATCTCGACGCCAGTGAACGGCTCGCCTTCGAGACTGCTCATGAACTCTTCGATGTTGACGCCAAGGCGAGTGAGCGCCTGCGTCACGTCGCGGACGATGCCCGGCCGCTCGTTGCCGACGACCTCCAGCGTAACGACGCGCCCCGGTTTTTCGGACTGCGCCGCCGCCCCGCGCTCGATCGAGACGCGTAGGCCCGAAGGCGCGAGCTTCGCCAGCGCGGATTCGAGCGGGATCAGGTTTTCATCCGGAACTCTAACGAGCACCACGCCGGCGAATTTGCCCGCGAGCCGCACCGAGCGGCTTTCAAGCCAGGTCCCGCCGAACTCGACGACCTTCTCAGAAACCGCGTTGACGAGCCCCGGCCGGTCGTCGCCAACGAAAGTCAGAACGAGCGATGTCATCGGGACTCCGGGCTGAGGACAGGATCGCCGCTTCCAGGGAAGCCGGCCAATCGAAGGAAAAGTCTACGCGCAGCCGTGATGCGGCGAAAGAGCACAGTCACGCGGGAAGCCCAGTCACGGAGCCTGCGGGGGGCCTTCCGCCATGGCGTCGGCGAATCGGCGCATGAGCCTCACGAGATCGTCGATCTCGCCCGGCTCCCAGCTCTGGAACACGGCGCGCCCTATCCTGTCGCGAGCCACGTCCACGAGGTTCGTCATCGCCTTGCCCTTCGGGGTGACCATCGCTTCGCGCACACGGCGATCGGCGGCGCTCGCCCGCTGCTGCACGAGGCCAAGGCCTGCCAGCTTCGCCATCTGCCGACTGACGGTGGTGTAGTCGCGTCCGACCCGGTCGGCCATCTCCACCACGCCGATCGGGCCGAACCGTTCGATCCTCACCAGCAGCGGAAACAACGCTCTGTCCAGGGAAATGCCGGCTTCCCGGATCAACGCTTCGTCGCGCTGGGGCCTGTTCATGAGGGCGACGATATCGAGAACAGCCGCGTGCAGCTCCCGCAGCTTCTGGCTTATATGTGTATTTTGCACTTTTTTTCTTGACGGCATCGGCAACTCCATATATGTGCATAATACACTTAATATCGAGAAAGGAAACCGTCATGAAGGCCGCTGTCGTCGAGGATGCCGGGCGCCCGCCCGTCTACGCGGATTTCGCCGATCCGAAGCCTGGCGACGGCGAAGCCCTCATTCGGGTCACGGCCGCCGCCGTCAGCCGCGTCGTCAAGGGCAGGGCGTCGGGCGCGCATTACAGCGCCTCGAAGCAATTCCCCTTCATCGTCGGCCTCGACGGGGTGGGAAGGCTCGACGATGGCGCCCGCGTCTATTTCGTTCTCGCCCGGCCCCCTTACGGAAGCATGGCGGAATGGACGGTCGTTCCTCGCGGGCAATGGCTGGGCCTGCCCGACAATCTCGATGACGTCGCCGCGGCGGCGATCGCCATTCCCGGTATGTCGTCCTGGGCCGCCTATACGGATCGCGCCGGCCTCAAGGCTGGCGAAACCGTGCTCGTCAACGGCGCGGCGGGGACTTCCGGCCGCCTCGCGGTGCAGATCGCCCGCCATCTCGGCGCGAAGAAAGTGATCGCGACAGGGCGCGACGCCGTGACGCTCAAATCGATCGCCGCGCTCGGGGCGGACGTCGTCATTCCCCTCGCGGAGGACGAAGCCGCGCTCGAGAAACAATTCGCCGAACAATTCGCGAAGGGCGTCGACGTCGTCGTCGACTATCTCTGGGGCAGGAGCGCGGAATTGCTGCTTGTCGCGGCGGCGAAAGCGGCGGACGCCCGCCCGCTCCGCTTCGTCCAGATCGGCTCGATGAGCGGCGAGACCATCGCGCTGCCGAGCGCCATGCTGCGGGCGGCGCCCATCGCGCTATTAGGCAGCGGCTTCGGCAGCGTCGCGCCCGCCGGGCTCATCGCCGCTTTCGACGGCGTTCTCAAGGCGGCCGTCGCGGCCGGGCTCTCGGTCGCGGCGACGCCGGTTCCGCTCGCGGATTTCGAACGGGCGTGGCGCGAGGACGACAGCCGAAGGCGCACCGTCTTCACGATGGGTCGCGGATAGTTCGCGGGACAACTGTCCCGTTGCGCCCTCACAAAATAAACCGGCTCAAATCGGCGTTCGCGGCGAGGTCGCCGATGTGGCGCTCGACAAACTCCGCGTCGATGCGAACCTTTTCGCCGTTTCGGTCGGCGGCGGTGAAGCTCACCTCGTCCAGCACGCGCTCCATCACCGTCTGCAGCCGACGCGCGCCAATATTCTCGACCGATCCGTTGACCTGGGCGGCGAGGCGGGCGATCGCGGCCACCGAATCATCGGTGAATTCGAGCTCCAGGCCTTCCGTCTGCATCAGGGCGATATATTGCTTGATCAGGCTCGCCTCGGTGTCGGTGAGGATGCGCTTGAAATCGTCCTCGGTCAGCGATTTGAGCTCGACCCGGATCGGCAGGCGGCCTTGAAGTTCCGGCAAGAGGTCGGATGGCTTGGCCATGTGGAAGGCGCCGGAGGCGACAAAAAGGATGTGGTCGGTCTTGACCGCGCCGTGCTTGGTGGCGACCGTCGTTCCCTCGATCAGCGGCAAGAGATCGCGCTGCACGCCCTCGCGCGAGACGTCTGCGCCGCCACGTCCTTCGCGAGCGCAGATCTTGTCGATCTCGTCGAGAAAAACGATGCCGTTGCTCTCGACCTCGGCGAGTGCGTCGCGAACAACGGCGTCCTGATCCAGCAGCTTCTCGGCCTCAGCGCCGACCAGCGGCTCGTGCGCTTCCTCGACCGTCATTCGTTTCGCCTTGGTGCGCTGGCTCTTGCCAAAAATATCGGCGATATTGATGGCGCCAATCGAGGCGCCCGGCATATTCGGCAATTCGAACATCGGCATGCCGGAGCCGCTCTGCGGCAATTCGACCTCGATTTCCTTGTCGTTGAGTTCGCCCGCGCGCAGCTTGCGGCGAAACGCATCGCGGGTGGCGGCGGATGACGTCGAACCGACGAGCGCATCGAGCACCCGCTCTTCCGCCTGGAGCTCCGCCTTGGCCTCGATGTCCTTGCGCTTGCGGCTCTTGACCAGCGCGATGGAGATCTCGACCAGATCTCGGATGATCTGCTCGACATCGCGCCCGACATAACCGACCTCGGTGAATTTCGTCGCCTCGACCTTGAGAAACGGAGCCCCCGCCAGTTTGGCGAGGCGGCGCGCAATCTCGGTCTTGCCGCAACCGGTCGGCCCGATCATGAGGATGTTCTTCGGCATCACCTCCTCGCGCATCGGCGAGACCAGCCGCAGGCGCCGCCACCGGTTGCGCAGCGCGATGGCGACGGCGCGCTTGGCGTCCCCCTGACCGACAATGTAGCGGTCGAGTTCAGAGACAATTTCGCGAGGCGACAGATCCGACATGAGGCTCAGAGGCTTTCGACAATCAGATTGAAGTTGGTGTAGACGCAGATCTCGCCCGCGATGCCCATCGAGCGGCGCACGATCTCGTCCGCATCGAGCGGCATCGGCATGAGCGCGCGGGCCGCGGCGAGGGCATAGTTGCCGCCCGAGCCGATCGCCATCGCGGAGCCGGATTCGTCGCCCTCCGGCTCCAGCACGTCGCCGGAGCCGGACAAGGTGAAGGCCGTGGTCTTGTCGGCGACGATGAGCATCGCCTCAAGGCGGCGCAGATACCGGTCGGTGCGCCAGTCCTTGGCCAGTTCGACACAAGCACGCGCGAGTTGGCCGGGGTACTGCTCGAGTTTAGCCTCAAGCCGTTCGAACAGCGTGAAGGCGTCGGCGGTTGCGCCAGCGAAGCCGGCAATGACGTCGCCCTTGGCGAGACGGCGAACCTTGCGCGCGTTGGACTTGACGACAGTCTGGCCCATGCTGACCTGGCCGTCGCCGCCGATAACGACCTTTCCGCCCTTGCGCACCATCAGGATGGTCGTCGCATGCCACCCGGGCGAGCGGCGGGTCTCGTCAGTCATCGGCGCTCAATCCTTGTCGCTTTGGGCAAGCGCCGGATGTATGGGCGCAAGCGCAATAGCGCAAGGGAGGCCGGAGCGCCTCAACCGATACGCGTTAATTGAGGGCGTCGACCCAGATCGGGTTGGTCCAGGCGCGCCGCCGCGGGCCGTCTATGGCGACGATCCGGAACCATTTCACCTGTGGGGGCGTGGCCCATGCCCATTTTGCCACTTCGGCGAATTCGATCGTCGCCTGGGTGAGCCCGCGTCCGACCCGGCTCAGCGCCGGCGAAGCGCTGGTGACGAGCGCAATGGTGTGGACGGGGGAACACTCAACCCGCACTTCGTTATTCGTAACCTCGACGTCGTAAATACGCGGGCCCTGACTTGAATAGAACTCTCCGGCCTTCAAGGCGCCGAGCAACGACTCGGGTTCGAGCGTCTCCGATTTGACCATGACATAACCGCCGAAGGCGTCGAGGTCGCCGTTATGAAAGTGGGCGTCGTCGCCGGCGACCGCCATCAGCCGCCGATCCTCGTTGCAGAGCTGGTCAAGGAGATAGAAACCTAGGCCCCGATCGGTCAGGACCGCGCAGGAGTGATTGTAGACCTCGATCGCGTGCGCCGCGCTGAGCGAACGGCCGTCCTCGATCGTCAGTTGCGACCACGCGGGGTGGGCGATAGTGACAAAAGCGCCCGCTTCCCGCGCTCGCTCCGCCAGCCGCTGGGCGCTCTCGTTCGGCGCCGCATGGGGAAAGTCGAACGGCAGCCCGGTTGCGACGATATGCCAATATTCGCCAGCGCTCGTCCCCATAGCGTGAACTTCTGCGCCGATCAGAGTGGTGAAAGTGCTGCAGCGTAGCTTGCGGGTGTCGGCGATCGGCCAGTGGAACCGGTCGAGAAAATGATCGGACACTTGCAGGAAATCATAGCCGGCGCGTTTATAGGCCTCAACGACGTCCACAGGGTTCAAGGCGCCGTCGGAGAGGTTCGAGTGGGCGTGAAGATTCCCTCGCCAGAAACGGCCCGGCGTCGAGAAGGGGCGAATCCGCATGGCGCCTCAGGCTGTCGGCTTCGGGGTGTCCGGTCAACGTATTTGACGTAAATCTACTGGCTTTTCGCTAAATTCCAACTCGAAAATAGGTTTCATCAGATCTGTGGACCCTGCAAGCGCACAGGATTGGGGTCCGCGGAGGGGAACCAACTACCACGTAGTATTCACTCCAATACGTCGAATATCAATATGGACTGGCGCTTGGGTTTTTTCCGATGGGTCAACAACAAAGGAACTGATCGCGGTCGCATGGCGTTACGCCAGGACGCCGATTTTCTCGCAAAGCCACAACGAGGAACCCTCGAAACCTGGGCTTGACGATCTATATGACACGCGCCTCTGCGGGCGCGATACCGACGCCACGACTTTGGAGATGAGATGGCCTGGAACATGTTTTCACGGTTTGGCGCCGGCTCTGACCCGGACATCGTCAGTTTCGGCGATTTGGAGGAGGCGATTGGAACCAACGCCTGGACCGTCGTGGACGTGCGCGAGCCGCACGAGTTCGCGACCGGTCACGTCCCAAACGCTCTCAACATACCCATGTCTTCGTTCGAAGCCGAGGGGCTGCCGGAAGGAAAACCGGTCGTGCTCATCTGTCAGTCTGGCGGCCGGTCTCGCAATGCGCTGAATAAGGCGCGAGCGACTGGCCGCGAGGATGTTAGGCACTTCGCCGAGGGCATGAACGGCTGGCGCGCGCACAATGGCCCGGTAACACTCTAATCCTCAGAAAAAATCCCGGTCCCAAAGCTGTCAGCGCCAGTCACCGCGAGCCCGTGCGTCCCCCGGTGGCCACTTCAACCTTCCGCGGCTCGCCGGCGACATAGGTCTGGCGCACAGCCCGATCGTCGCCGAGCATGATGAGGGGGAAAAGCTCGACCTCGAGATCGCCGCCGGCCGTCTCCATCCGGTGCGCCAGCGCTGGCGTCGCTTGTGGATCGAGTGCGATCAGATCCGCTTCCTTTCCGACTTCGATCGAGCCGATGCGGTCATCGAGACTCAGCGCGCGAGCGTTGCCGAGCGTCATGCGGTAGAAGGCTTGCACCGCCGGCCATGGCTGGCCATTGAGCTGCAACACTTTGTATCCCTCGGCCGCCGTCCGAAGCATTGAATAGCTCGTCCCGCCCCCCACGTCGGTGGCAAGCGCAATCCGTACTCCGGCCCGCGTCAGTCGTGCCTGATCGAACAGGCCGGAGCCAAGGAAAAGGTTCGATGTAGGGCAGAATGCGGCGACGGAGCGGCTTTCCGCGAGCGCAGCGACCTCGCTCTCCTGCAAATGAATGCAATGGCCGAAGACCGAACGTGGCCCCAGGAGGCCGGCTCGCGCGTAGACGTCGATGTAGCTCCCCGCGTCGGGAAAGAGCGCCGCGACGCGCGCAATCTCAGCCTTGTTTTCGTTGGCGTGGGTCTGGACGTAGCAGTCAGGAAATTCGCGCGCGAGCGCCCCCGCGGCGTCCAATTGCGCCTGCGTCGACGTCACCGCGAACCGCGGCGTGATCGCATAATCGAGCCTGCCGCGGCCGCGCCAGCGCTCAATCAGCGCCTTGCTCTCATCGTAGCCCCGCTGCGCCGTATCCATCAGCGCTTCAGGCGCATCGCGGTCCATCATCACCTTGCCCGCGATCATGCGCGCGCGACGCGCTTCAGCCGCGGAGAAGAACGCGTCGACGGAACTCGGATGCACCGTGCAATAGACCATCGCCGTCGTGGTGCCTGAGCGAAACAGCTCATCGAGAAAGAAATCAGCAACGCGCGCGCAATGCGCAGGATCGACGAATTTCTGCTCTTCGACAAAGGTATAGTTGTGAAGCCAGTCGAGGAGCTGCGCCCCGTAGGAGCCGATCACCTGGGTCTGCGGATAGTGGACATGGGCGTCGATAAACCCCGCCATGATGAAGGAGCCGGGGTGATCGTCGATGATCGCGCCCTGGGGAGCGCGCGCGAGGACGTCGCGCGCCGCGCCCGCCGCCTCAATCAACCCACCCACGACGAGAACGGCGCCGTCGTCGATGAGGGAGTAGGCGCGTGAGCCGCTCTCAGCCGGGTCGTCGCTGAACGACAAGACGCGGCCGCGGATGATGCGTGCGCCCGCGCTCAAGGAAGGATGTCCTTGAGCCGAAGCGCCGCGATCCGGTCGATCTCACCGAGCGCGGTGTTCGTCTCCGCGTCGGCGTCATTAGCCAGGCGAATGCGGAAGGCTATGAGAATGTCGGCTGCGCTCTTGTCCTTGACCGCCATGATGAAGGGGAAGCCAAACCTCGCGCGATAGGCATCGTTAAGCTCGCCGAATTGGCGCAGTTCGTCGGGCGACAGCCGGTCAAGCCCGGCGCTCGCCTGCTCGTGGGTCGAGTCCGCAGTCAGCGTCTTGGCAGCCGCGAGCTTGCCGGCAAGATCCGGGTGCGCTTCGACCAGCGCGCGCTTCTGTTCCCTCGTCCCCTTCGCCGCAGCGGCGGCGAGCGCCTTCGCCAACCCTTCGCCTGTGTCGGCGCCGCTCGTGAGATGAGCGTCATGGGCCGCGGCCGCGATCCATGGCGAATGTTCGTACACGCCGCCAAAGCGTTCGACGAATAGCGTGCGGGAGAGCTGAGAGGGCTTCCAACCGCCAGGCGGGGGATGTTTGGCGATCCAGTGGCGGGCGATGTCGAGACGGGTCGGAATCCAGATGCGGTCGCGGCTCAGGATATAGTCAATGAACCGCGCGAGCGCGAGCGAGCGCCCGGGCCGGCCGACCAGGCGGCAGTGCAGACCGATCGACATCATCTTCGGCGCGACGTCGCCTTCGGCATAGAGCGCATCGAACGAATCCTTGAGGTAGGTATAAAAGTGATCGCCGGTATTGAAGCCCTGCGGGGTGGCGAAGCGCATGTCGTTGGCGTCGAGCGTATAGGGGGTCATGAGCTGCGGGCCGCGCGGTCCCTTGAGCCAGTAAGGCAGATCGTCGGCATAGGTGTCGGCGCAATAGAGGAACCCGCCCTCTTCCATGCCGAGCCGGACCGTGTTGATCGACGAGCGGCCCTGATAGAAACCGAGCGGACGGGCGCCAGCGATCTCAGTGTGAATGCGCACCGCCTCGGCAATATGGAGCGCTTCAATCTCGGGCGGCGTGTCGCGATAATCGACCCACTTCAAGCCGTGGGTCGCGATCTCCCATCCCGCCTCGTTCATCGCCGCGATCGCCTGACGATTGCGCGCCATCGCTGTCGCCACTGCATAGACGGTGACGGGAACCGAGCGCTCGGTGAACAGGCGGTGCAGGCGCCAGAAGCCGGCCCGGGAGCCGTATTCGTAGATCGACTCCATGTTCATGTGACGCATGCCTGGCCAGGGCGCGGCGCCGACAATCTCGGACAAGAACGCTTCGGACGCGGCGTCGCCGTGCAGGACGTTGTTCTCGCCGCCCTCCTCGTAGTTGACGACGAACTGCACCGCGATGCGCGCCTGTTTCGGCCAGTCCGCGAACGGAGGCGTTCGCCCGTAGCCGATCATGTCGCGCGGGTAGGCTTGGCCGTCTGTCATCCTGCCGCTTCTCCGCACTCGCCGGAATGTGTGTCGTCCCAACGCTACGACAGGATGGAGGTTTGCTCCAGCATGGTCCACGGGGGCGGAGAGGTGAAAACAGCCGATGGCGCGACAGTTCGGCAAGGCCGCAACACGCCATCTCGAATGAGCCGCGACAATCGTCCGCCTGGTCCGTCTTCCTCGCCGCCAATGATCGGCTCGAGCAGAGCGACCGGACGGCCCCTATCGACAATCAAAACCGGCTCGCCGCCCTTAAGGCCGTCGATCAAGGCGCTCAAGCCATTCTTCGTTTGGGTAATGCTGCTGCGGTCAAGCGTCTCGATCGCCGGCATTGGAATCAGCATCATATGATGCTATATAAGCGCCTGGAATGGAGGCTGGACGATGCGCACCACGCTGGCCCTCGACGATGAACTCGTGGCCAAAGCGCAGGCCTTCACCGGCCTGAAAGAGAAGTCGAGCCTGGTCCGCGAGGCGCTTAAAGCGCTGATCGAACGGGAAAGCGCCCGGCGCCTCGCTCGCCTCGGCGGCAGCGAACCTCAAATGGATTCCCCGCCCAGGCGACGTCCGGCGCGCGCTTGATCCTGGTCGATACCTCCGTCTGGATCGATCATCTACGCGTCGACAACGCTGTGCTCAAGAGACTGCTCAGCGCCGGACACGTGCTGACGCATCCCTTTGTCATTGGTGAACTCGCGCTCGGCGAGATGCGCCAGCGCGAAATTATTCTCGCCGCGCTCTCGGACTTGCCGCGCGCCGAACCGGCGACCGACGCCGAGGTCCTGGCCTTCATCAATCGCGAAGCCTTATTCGGGCGCGGCATCGGCTATGTCGATGTCCACTTGCTTGCGGCCGTACGCCTAACCGCGGGGGCGGAGCTCTGGACCAGGGACGGAAGGCTTCGCCGTGTCGCCGAGGAGCTGGGCTTGGCCATCACGCCTCATCGCCTCTCATAGGTCGATGGCGTCATCGCCGCCCTCATCATCGTCACTCGCAGTCCGCAAAGTGCTATTGATGGCTGAGGCATCTTGTCCGGCGTCCCGAGGGTCCCATGACCGACATATCCCTGCGCTTCGAGCCGCCGTTCGCCCGCATCGTCCTCGATCGCCCGGAACGCCGCAATGCGATTACTCTTGCGATGTGGCGCGCGCTGCCGGCGATTCGCGCCGAGATTGAGGCGCGTGACGACCTGCTGGTGACGCTCATCGAAGGCGAGGGCGCGCATTTCAGCGCCGGCGCCGACATTGTCGAACTCGGCGAGATCTACCGCGACGCTGCGGCGACGCGCGACTTTGGCGACGCGATGCAGAACGGCCTCAAGGCGCTGATGGACCTCGACCGCCCGACCATCGCTGTCATCCGCGGCGTCGCCATTGGGGCCGGGCTTGGCCTGGCGCTCGCCTGCGATCTGAGGTTCTGCGCCGCCGATGCGCACCTTGCTATCACCCCCGCGAGACTTGGCCTGATCTACGGCCACTCTGAGACCCGCCGTCTGATCGAACTCATCGGGCCGTCAAGGGCTAAGGATCTTCTGTTCACCGCGCGGAGGATCGAGACCGACGAGGCGCTGGCGATTGGCCTCATCGACCGGCGGGTCGAGACGGCGTTGCAGGAAACCGTGCTGGGTTACGCCCGCGGGCTTGCGGAAATGAGCCAGATGTCGATCCAAGGGACTAAGCGCGCGATCGACGCCATCGACGCCGGAATGAGCAAGGAGGCGCCAGGCTACCGCGCGTTGACCGAAACTGCGGCGCTGGGGCCGGATTTCGCCGAGGGCCGGGCCGCCTTCGCCGGGAAGCGCACGGCAAAATTTACCTTTCGCGGGCCGACCGCGCCGCTGACGCACAGCTGACCCCTGCGCCGACGCGGCGGCGGCGCGTCACACGTTTGCGGGATCCATCTCCAGGGCGCCATGATCCGAGCATGCACGATGACATGAAGTCGCTAGGTCCGCCGGCCTATGTCGATCCAGTAAGCGGCCGGAAATATCCGATCTCTGAGCCACGGTGGCGCTCCGACACCGGCGCGCCGCTGATGATCACGGCCTTGCCGGGCATCGGGCGCAGCATGGTCGATAAAGGGAAACGATCGCTATGGCGCTACGCAGCCGCCCTGCCGGTCGACGTTACGGATCCGATCACGATGGGAGAAGGCTTGACGCCTCTCGTCTCCCGCAGATGGGGCGGCGTGCCGGCTCTATTCAAGCTCGAGTGGCTTTCACCGACGGGCAGCTTCAAGGACCGCGGCGCCTCCGTGATGCTCTCGATCCTGCGCAGTCAGGGCGTAAGGAAAGTTCTGGAAGACAGCTCCGGCAACGGCGGAGCGGCGATTGCCGCTTATGCGGCGGCCGGCGGCCTTGCCGCGAAGATCCTCGTCCCGGCTTCGACAGCGCAGGACAAGATTGTGCAGATGCGCGCTTATGGGGCCGAGATCGAGCTCATTCCTGGAACGCGTCAGGACGCCAGCGATGAAGCGGAGCGCCAAGCCGCGACAATCTTCTACGCCGGTCACAACTGGCAGCCGTTCTTCCTGCAGGGTACGAAGACGCTGGCCTATGAACTTTGGGAGGATCTCAAGTTCAACGCGCCCGATAATGTCATCATCCCCACAGGCGCGGGCAGCAACGTCATGGGTTGCGATATCGGTTTCGGCGAGCTTCTCAGCCGTGGCGAGATCGAAAAGCTGCCCCGGCTGTTCGCGGCGCAGCCGGAGAATTGCGCGCCGCTTCACGCAAGCTTCGTGGCCGGCTCAGATGATCTCACGCCAGTCGAGGTCCGCCCGACGATTGCGGAGGGAGCGTCGATCGCGAAGCCTGTGCGAACCCGCGAAGTCCTGGCGGCGGTGCGGCGCTCTGGCAGCGCGACCGTCGCTGTTTCCGAAGCCGAGATCGAACAGGCCCTGTTTCAACTCAGCCGGATCGGCCTCTATGTAGAGCCAACCTCCGCAATCGCCGCGGCCGCGTTCACAAAACTCATGGAACGCGGAATCATTCGACCCGATGAAACCTCGGTGCTCGTGCTGACTGGCGCTGGCCTGAAGACGACACGGCGCATCGGCGAGCTCATGGGCCCCCTGCCGACACGGTAGCGGAGGAGGGCGGCGCCGAGCGCCCACCCGGCCAACTCCAACCGAGAGGCGCCTGCCGTGGCCTCACCCCGAAGCCAAGGACGCCTTCAGCGCCCAGCTATGGGACTCGAGGCCCTCACGCCTTATATCTCGCGCCGCCAACAGGGCGCTCAGGGCTCGCCGGGCGGGCCCGGGGGTCAGCGAGACGAGGCCGCACCATGGAAATGCAGCAAGCGATCTATTTCCGTGCGCTCTGCGAGGAGTTGAACTTCACCCGCGCGGCGCACCGCTGCAACGTTTCGCAACCTTCGCTGACACGCTCGATCCGGCTGCTGGAAGAAGAGTTTGGCGGAGCGCTCTTTCACCGCGAACGCAATCACACCCATCTTTCCGAATTGGGGCAGATCGTAAAGCCCCATCTCGACCAGATCCTGGAGCAGGCCGAGGCTGCCAGCCGGGGAGCGCGAGGTCTCAAGGAACTGACAGAGGCGCGGCTGAAGCTTGGCGTGATGTGCACCGTCGCGCCGAACGATCTCGTCCAGCTTCTGATCGGTGTGCGCGCCCGGCATCCTGGCGTTCATCTTGAGGTCGTCGACGCCACAGCGGAAGCGCTCGACCGCCGGCTCCGGGCAGGCGAAACAGAGGCGGCGATCCTTGCGGCGCCGGAGGAATCGCGCGAGCCGCATCTCCACTATCTGCCGCTCTTTCGCGAACCGTTCGTCATCGTCATCGGGTTCGGTCACAGATTCGCCAACCTCGAGGCCGTGCGAGCCTCCGATCTCAACGCGGAAGAATATTTGCGGCGGATCAATTGCGAAGTGTCGGATGTCTTCAGGGATCGTCTCGACCAACACGACAGCCATCCGCGGATCGTTTATCGGAGCGATCGAGACGACTGGATTCTGGCGATGGCCGCGGCGGGCGCCGGCTACGCCTTCATGCCGGCGCGGTCGGTCGCCCACCAGGACGTCGTCGCCAAGCCGTTGATTGATCCGGAGGTCTGGCGCGAGGTCAGCCTGGTGACGGTGCGAGGGCGGCCACATTCTCCAGCGGTCGGCGCGTTGGTCCGCGAAGCCATGCGAAGTCGATGGGGGAACGAGCGCGCTCTTTCCGCCGTCAGGTTCGAGCAACAGCCTCGCGGCGCCGACGCTCGTTCCCGCCGCGCCGACACGTCACGGCCCTCGGGCGGCCCATGATTGCGTGGCGGACCTGAACCCAAGCGCCAGGATGCCTACGATCCCGATCCAAGCTTGCGGGTGAAGCCGCCCAACGAAATATTCTGGCTCATCTGCATCACCGCTGCGTTCTGGACCTCGACATGGGCGGTTCTGCCGCGCCTGAAGGAGAAGACAAAACGCCGATAGTCGGGGCTGCTTCGGGGGAAAATCAGCCGGCACCGCGCGCCGTCGTCCCCGAACTTGCAGTCGTCGGTCGTGAGGATGCGTGAAAAAAGCTTCTCTCGGCTGCCGTCAATCCAAATGGAGAGTTTGGCGCCCGGATTGCCGACCTGATGAGTCTCGATACGAAGGCCTTCGGCCCCCCCTTTGACGCCAAACGCAAACGCCACATTTGCTCCCGACGGGTCGCCCGCCATCAGTTGCGCGGTCGGCCTTGCTTCGACGAGCGAGGGAGCAAGCGTCAGGGCGCAGGCGAAAAGCGGCGCGCGGATGAAAAGTCTGATCATGGCTTATTCCAGGCGTGAGAAAAGGAGCGCCAGGCCAAGGACCCGGCGCTCGCGTTCCGCAAAAGTTCAGTTGACGCGATAGACGACCGGGCAGTTGATAATGAACCCGACCGCCTTCGGCTTGCCGCCCGCGATGCTCTCGATGATGCCGCGTTCGCCAGCGTCTTCAATGGCGATCGCATCCGTCATCTTGGTCCGGTAGCCCTTCTCGATCGCGGCCGCCGTCCATCTGACGGGGAACAGACGCCACAGCGGGCTATAGTCCAGATTGATCGTCGGGATGCCGCCGAGGACATTCAAAGGTCCATGTGTCCCTTTGTCCGAAAGGGCGCTGTCGAGGCCCTGACGGAAAGGGTTGTCAATGCCCATCGGTCCGTTCACGAACGTGTAGATCCGCTCGGCGGATTCCCCGGGCGAGGCGTCCTCGAGCGCAAATGGCACGTCCTTGAGAGCGGGCGTGTACGTCGCGCCTTCAAGCGTGGCGACGACCGGGTCGTTGGCCTCGGTGGACAGATAAAAGATCGGCTTTCCGAAAGTGTATCCGAGGGTCAATTTAAGCGTCACAGTGCCGTCGCGGGGACAAATCTTGAGGACCTTATCCTCGACTTTCGAATAATCGACATTGCCGTCGCACATCTTGTTGAGATCGTCCTCGGAAACGTTGAACGCCACCATCGGCATATTGAACAGCGCATTCTTGCCATTCGCGAATTGTACGAGCGGCGAATAGTCGGCGTCGCCCACCGATCCGGGCTGAGCGGCCTTGGGCGGGAAGAAGTTCGGCGCCTCGCCAGGGGTGATGCTGCGTTCAGGCGAGAAGTCGACCTTCCCGGACTTGAAAACGATCGTGCCGTCCTTGTCGATATGCGCCTCGCGCACGGCCTTGCCCGTTACCGCGTATGCGAGCTTGGGCGAGTAGTCGACGCCGTGCAGATTGGCGAGGTTTGGATCAGTGGTGTCGGTCATGATCGACCAGACCAATTCGCCCGACTCCAGCCGCCCTTTCCGCAGAGGCAGGGTCGCCGTTCCCGCCTCAAGGTCGACGATGGCTGACTTCATCAGGAGTACGGGTCCGAGATAGGCTGGATCCACTTCCGAAGGCGACGGCTGCGCCGTGATGACCTGCTGGTCCGGGTAGATCGATTTGGGAGCGGGACGAATTTCTGAAAGCGGTGGACCTTCCTGGCCACGATTGATTACAGCTGCCGATGCAACGGCCGGCAGACCGACACCAATCATTCCAATAAAAGTCAGCGCAGCGATCCGATCGGCACCCAGGCGCAAGATATTCATCATTTCGATATTCCGATCATTTGTTCGCGTGCGGCCATGAGCCTGCAGCGATAGATTTTTCGACTAGTCGTTATTAACGTTAGCGGTCGATGATTGGAAATTACTTTCAGCTATACTTATGATAGTCCTATGCTATGGAACCGCCTCCATCGTCGGTTGTCGGAACCGGCGCGCGGGCGGGGCGCGGTTCTCGGCCGATCGATTTGAAATCAACGCGCATTTGGGCATGGGTGGCGGTTGACGCCTCGCGTCCGACCGGACTATAAGCTCGGCCAAGCAGGGCTGGGCCTTAAAACCCGGCCCGTTTATTTTTGAGCGCGCCGATACGCGCCGCAAGGAACGACAGTCGATGGCCAACACAAAATCGGCCCAGAAGGCGGCCCGCCAGACCATTCGCCGCACGGCCGTGAACAAGTCGCGCCGGACCGAGATGCGCACCTACGTCCGCAAGGTCGAGGAGGCGATCGCCTCCAAGGATCCGAAGGCCGCCGCCGACGCGCTGGGCGCAGTTGAACCCCAGCTTGCCCGCGCGGGTCAAAAGGGCATCGTGCACAAGAACGCCGCCTCCCGCAAAATTTCGCGCCTGACCAAGCGGGTCAAGGCGCTCGCGGGCTGATCGCCGCGTCCAGCTGAGGCGCCCATCTCCCGATGACCGACGTTCCGCCGGACCGGCTCAGCGTCGACCCCTCAAGTCCGTTCTATGACGAAACAACGCTAGCGCGCGGCATCGGCGTGCGCTTTCGCGGCGTCGAACGACGCGACGTCGAGGAATATTCTGTGAGCGAAGGTTGGATCCGGGCCGCCGCCGGCAAGGCGCTCGACCGCCGCGGTCAGCCGCTGGTGATCAAGATGACCGGCGCCGTCGAGCCCTATTTCCTTGCACCGTCGGCGGACGCCGGCAATCCAAAGTCCGACTGAGCGCCCTTCCCTTCTCCCGCGGGGAGAAGGTGGCGGACCGTAGGTCCGCCGGATGAGGAAAATCCACCCTTAGGCGCCATGCGCGCATGGCGCGCGAACCCCTCACCCCAACCCCTCTCCCGTAGGAGAGGGAATCCGCTTCCACCCAATGCGAAGAGCGCGAGAGCGCCAAGGTAGGCGGGCAGTTACGCTGCCGCCACTGCCTTGCCATGCGGGCCCTCATCCGGCCCTTCGGGCCACCTTCTCCCGAGGGGAGAAGGAAGGGGCGCCTGCTCGGCGTCAAGGGCGTCCAAGCAGCTCAGCGCCTCCGCCGCGGGCCGGACCGGCGGTGATATCGTAGTCATCCGGCTTCTTGGCGATTAGGGTTTGCGTCGTCAGGATCAGAGCGGCGACCGATCCGGCGTTGCGGACCGCACAATAGCTGACCTTCACCGGGTCGATGATGCCGGCCTTGACCATATCGACGGTCTCTCCGCTGCGCGCGTCAAAGCCGTGGCCATTGGTGGCTTTTGCAACCTTGGCGACGGCGGCTGCGCTATCGCGGCCGCTATTGGAGACAATGCAGGCGAACGGGTGGCTCAACGAGCGTTGCACCAATGTAGCCCCCTGCTTGGCGGCGCCTTTCAACTTCTTGATCAGACCGTCGAGTTCCGGCGCAACGCGCATCAGAGCGACGCCGCCGCCCGGCACGATGCCCTCCTCGATCGCGGCGCGCGTCGCATTGATCGAATCTTCGATCAATTGCGCTCTACGCTTCTGCTCGACCGGGGTTGCGCCGCCCGCCAGGATCATCGCCGTTCCGCCAGACAACTTCGCGAGACGCTCCTGGAATTTGTCACGCTCTACATTTTCCGGCGCCGCGTCGTACTGACGCGACACCTGGTCGCGACGGGCCTGAATTTCCTTAGGCCTCCCATTGCCTGCGGTGATCAGCGTCTTCGTCGACGAAATTCGCACCTGACGCGCTGAGCCCAGATCTTCCAGCCGCGCCCGCTCTACCGCGCCGCCAAGGTCCTTCGATATCACCTTGCCCCCCGTCGTGACGGCGATGTCGTCCAGCATGGCCTTGCGCCAATGGCCATATTCCGGCGGATGAATGGCGGCGACCTTGAAGTTATCTTTCTCCCGCCGCGACAGCAGCATCATGATCACCGGAGGAGCCACTTCCTCGGCAATGATCAGTAAAGGCCGGCGGCTCTTTTCGATGAGGGAGAAGACGCCGGTCAGCTCATCGATCGACTGTATTTTCTGATCGGTCATCAGGATGTACGGATTGTCGAGAACGACCTGCATCCGTTCGACGTCTGTCACCATGTGATGCGAAAGATAGCCTCGCTCGAAAGCCATGCCTTCGATCACTTCCAGCGTCGTCTCGACGGTCGCCCCAAATTCGACAGCGACGATGCCGTGGTTGCCGGCGCGTTCGAAGGCTTCCGCGACGATTTCGCCAAGCTTGGAATCATTGGCCGCAATGCTGGCGATGGCGCGCAGGCCCTTTCCGCCATCGAGGCTCTTGGCCGAGCGCTTGAGCGCCTCGATGGTCTCCTCGACAGCTAATTCAAGCCCCTCGACCAACTCGACGGGATTGGCGCCCTCGGCGAGCAGCGCAAGGCCGTTCTGCACGAGGAAATTTGCGAGCACCGTCGCGGTGGTGGTTCCGTCGCCAGCAACTTCGTTGGTCTGTTTGGAGACTTCGCGAAGAACCTGAGCGCCCATGTTCTCAAATGGGCATTCGAGCTCGATCTCGCTGGCGATGCTGACCCCGTCACGCGACACGAGCGGGGTGCCGATCGGGCGGTCCATGACCGCGTTCATGCCCCTGGGGCCAAGCGTGCCGCTAACGGCCTTAGTGAGTTTGGCGACGCCGCGACCGAGGGCCTCTCTGGCCTCAGCATCGTGCAGCATGATCTTAGGCATCGTCGCATCCTCGTGAAGTTACATGTCTTGCGCGGAAACTCGGGATTCGTCGGAACGTCGCCCATTTTTTGTCGATAGCGGCGTCTCGGTGTCGAAGCGCGCATGCAACAGACCCCGGCAAAGAGCGCTGTTGAATTCGGCATTGACGTCGACCCTGCGCAGCGTGCGGACATAAGTCGATAACGTTTCGGCTTGCAGCGGATCGCCGTCAGTATCGACAAACGCGCGAGACATCGCGAGTGGAGCGGACACGAGCGGGCGCCGTTCGAGATAACGCGTCCGCAATCGGTCGCCGGCCTCGCTAACTTCCAAGCCCACCAACTCGTCGAGCGTCATTGCGACCAACCCGGCGGCGTCACGGCCCGCCTCGATGAGATGAGCGAGCAGCGCCGCCTGGCGACGCAGGAAAGCCTTCAACAGGAAGGTCCGTCGCACCTCATCAAGATCGCCATCCGCCTCGGCCCCGAACGTCTCCTGAAAGCTCAGTCCACGCGCGAGCCCGGCATTGATCTTGTCCGCGTACATATGCTCGCCAAGCACAATGCTGACCTCAGTCACCCACGGCAATTCCTTAACAGCCGTGCGCATGTCGTCGGCCATCAGGAACGTGAAGTTCGCCGCACACCAATAAGTCGGCAGACGAAATTCGATGTGGACGCAATTGTTCGCGTCCACATCCGCCCGGGTGACGAACTCGAGCGCAGTGACCGGCTCGTCCAGCTCCGGGTCGGTCACTGTTTCCAACCGCCGCCAGACCTCGGCTTTGCGGCTAGCGCTGATCGAGTCCCGCATGCTGCTCACTCGGGGGCGTGGACGGATTCGGCGAGATGCGCGTATCCGCCCGCCGCCTCGATCTTCTTCTTCTGCGCCTCAATGTCGATGTCATACAGCCGAGCCGCATTGAGGCCCAGTATCTTCTTCTTCGTCTCGAGCGTCAGAACCGACCCGGTCTCCTTGGTCTCTTCCTCCGGAATCTCGAACGCCATGAATTTGTCGATCAGCCATTTCGGGGTCCAGATGCCGTAGTCGCTGCCGTACAGGATCTTGTCCGGACCAATCCAGAACAGCAGCTCAGACATGATATGGCCGAAATATCCGGGACGGGTGTGAATGAAGGGCAACACAACAGCGAGGCCGCCGTAAACGTTGGTCTCCTGCGTGGCGATCCAGCAGAAATCGTCAAGACGCGGCAGGCCGCAGTGCTCGACGATGAAGTTCAGATCCTGGAACGATGTGGCGACGTCGTCGATATCGGCAACGTCGAACGCGTCCCTGTTTAGGGGAAGGATCGTCGGACCCTTGTGAACGTGAACATTCTTGATGCCGTACTTTTGCGCCGCCTCAAGAAATTTATAGGATTCCTTGTCGGTGAGCTTGTAGCCCTTCGAGTCGCCCTTCCATTCCGCGGTGTAAAGCTTGACGCCCTTGGGATGATATTTCTCGCAATTCTCGTGCAGCGCCTCCAGACCCTTGGCGCCGTCGCGTGGATCAAAGGCGCTGTTGAGAATGAAACGCTCTGGGTGGCTCTTCTTCATCGCGGCGTTGCGTTCAGTGGTGTTGAAGCCGTGCTTGTAGAAATCCCCCAGGTAGGTCGGCTGCAAGATCGCCATGTCGTCGTAGCCATGGACGAACAAGTCGTCATGCATTGTCTTGGCGTCGTATTTCGAAAATTTATCCAGCGTCCATTTCTCGGACGGGGGACTCAAATTGGAATGATAAGCATAGAAGCATTCGATGAACTGCTTGCCGTGAATATTCTTCTGATTGGCTGGGCTGCCGTCCCAAAAATGGGTGTGCCCGTCGATGACGAATATCTGTTCACCATTCGCAGTCCTGTACATGGCGATTTCTCCCTAGCCCGTCATGCGGGCGATTTTTGCGTCATCGAAGGCTGGATCGTCTGGCCAGCCTCCGTCGGAAGGGGGCCGGCGCTCGCGCCGGCCTTCAGCGGCTAGTGTTCGATATAGGCCAAGGCGTCATCCATGTTGCCGAAACATGTGACCGTGTTGTCGTCAACCATCACCATGCGGCCATAGTGAGTCGACGTCGAGATTTCGAACAGATGCGCGGTCATCGGCCGACCAAGCTCCTCGCTGATCTCGTCCATCTTGAACTCGAGCTTCGGGTCGCCGTCGATCCGGATCAAAGCCGGTTGATAGGTGACCCTGACGTTCGGTTTCCTCTCCATGACCTCGGCTATGGCGCGCGCCTCGACGCTGTCGTTCATGGTTATCCCGCATTGGTGGGAAATCGTATCTTCAAACCGAATGTCCTTCATCGACTTGAAGATACTCGCGTGCTGTGCAGCCATTTTTGTCTCCTGAACTAATGATGTGACTTGGGTTCGATTGAGCTTCCGGGCGCTTAAAAGGGCGCCTTGAGGTCGACCTCCTTGCAGATCGCCTCGATGCGATTCTTCGACGCCGTCTGGGCCTCCGCGAAACTCGATATTTTGACTCTCGGCTGCGACCAGATCGGCTGCAGGTTGCTGGCGGCTTCATGAGCTAGCGCCGCGTGGTGCGCCATCCAGCCGTTGAACAAGCCCTTGTTATGGGCGCCGTGGTCCTTGTCGTGCGTCAGCATGTGAATGAGCTCGACAGTGTTGGCGAGGTTGCGCTCGTAGTCGGCCTCGGCGGCTGCGACCACCGCCGGCGTGGCGAAATCGCCCTGCGACGCTGCCGCCTGCATGATAAAGCCGCTCCGGAAGAGCTCGCCAACCAGGGGCTCAAAAACGAGATTGGTCGCGAGATATTGCTCGAGAAAATCGGGTGCGCCCATAATCGCTTCGATCGCCTTGCGCGTTCCTTGCCAGACGGGATCCTCGAGCCAATGTTTCTTGCCCGCCTGCTCGTCGAAGCCCTCCAGGTCCAGACCGATCTCGGCAAGGTAAAGGGTGAGGTCCTGGGCGAAGCGTAGCTTGTAGGAGGAGTTGGTCAGAATGGCGGTGTTGATCATCTGGGTGTAGCCGTACCGCTGAGCCTGCATCATCGATGTGCCCAGGCCAAACTCCGCATGCTTCCAGGCCCCCAGATTGTCTTGGAGGATCTTGACCCAGGTCTTGTCCATCCGCTTGGGCTCGCCGGATTTGCGCGCGTTTTCGATGACGCTCTGGACCATGCCGCAGATCGTGGACTGCCGCTGATAGTGAGTGCGCTCCCATTCCTGATCGATGGAGCGGAACTGATGCCAGTTCGAGCTCTGCGCCTTGGTCCAGTTCTTGGAATAAGTCGGGGTGCCATCAGGGAATGAAATGATCCAATCCTGGAGAAGGTAACGCTCCGGATCGGGCTGCACGTCGACGGTCATATCTTCGTAGTGGGTGGCCTTGCGGCCCTTGGGTTCGAAATAATTGTACTTTCGGCTGTTCGAACCAGGAAACGTGGCCGCGCCGGCGGCGCCCGACTTGAGCGGAATTGTCTGTTGTGTTGCTGCGTTCATCGCTTCCTCCTTTAGATTATACCGTCGACTTATCGTTTGCATTTTAGGCGCCGCCGCGTTTACCGCACGGCTGGAGTAAACCGGTCGAAATGGATGTGATCGAGATCGATGTTGTTCATCTGCAAAACGGGCAACACAGCATCGATCATTGGCGGGGGTCCGCAGGCGTAGGCGTCGATGATTCCGCTCAACGCGTCAGCGCGCAGATGGCGTTGAACGACCTCGTGCACGAACCCTACCTCGCCAATCCACTCATCCTGCGCCGCGGCGTCCGACAACGCCGGAATGAATTTGAAGTCGGGTAAACTGGCCGCGACGGCGGCGATTTCGTCGAGCATGAATAAATCCGCCCGCGTCCGCGCGCCGTAGAAGAAGCGAATCGGCCGCTGCTCGCCGCTGTCGACATGATCGGAAAGGATCGACCAAAGCGGCGACATGCCCGAGCCGCCGCCAATCAGCAGCATCGGCCCGGCACGCGCTTCGCGGCGAAAACACATTCCGTAGGGCCCCTTCGCCTTGAGCAGGGCGCCCGGTTGCAAATTGCCGTCGAGCTGCGCCGAAAACGCGCCGGCGGGATACTTTTTTATAATGAAGGAAAGGTGCGTCCCCTCGGCCGGCGCATTGGCCATTGAAAAAGCACGAGTGACGCCGGCTTCGGCGATCGTCAAGTCAACGTACTGTCCCGCCCAGAATTTCAGAGGTCTGTTGAGATCAACCTCCAAGACACGAATATCGTGGGTGAGGGCCGTGACCTTGGTCAAACGCGCTTCGAATTCCTTGACCGGAATCGCGCGAGCCAACAGGTCTTCGTCGAAATTGAGCAGCTCCACCTCAAGGTCGCTATAGGCGTGCGTCCTGCAGAGAAGAATGTGCTCAGTCTCCCGTTCATAGTCGGGTAGAGCGAAAGTCGAATATTTGAGCAATTCAATATCGCCGCTGATGAGTCTCGACTTGCACGAGCCGCACTGGCCCTCCTTGCACCCGTGCATCAAGGCAATGCCCTGGCGAAACGCCGCATTGAGCACGGTCTCGCCCTCCTCGACCTCCATCTCGAGGCCGACAGGCTCCAAGCGCACCGTGTGAACAACCGCGTCCGACATGAGCTCCCTACGAATCAAAGACATCACGCGCCGGCCTCGTCCCACTTCTGGCGGGCTGCCGGTTTTCGAGAACGGGGGCCGCACGTGCGGCCCCCTTATGGACAGTCTGCTCTAGTGGCAGGGATTGATCTTGAAGCCCTTGCGGTATTCCGCGATCGCCGCATCGCGCTCCGCTCCAGCTTTCAATGCGCGGAAGCCGCGCAACGGGCTCCCCAGAGCGTGGCCACGAACGTCGTCGAGCGTCCACATGTCCTTCGTATCGAAGCGCAAGTGTGGCTGCGGGACGAGCGTCTTGCCGTCATCGCGGACGAAGCCAAGATCCTTAATAGCGTCGGCGACATCCCAACCGTGGTAGCAGTCTTCCCATTCGCGACGGCCGCTGAAGCGACCCATCGCCGGCGTCGGACGCCCTTCATATTCGGCGGCGAACGCCACCTTATGCGTCCAGCGGCAACCTTCCGAACAGTAGGTATACAGCTTGCCGTCGACTTCGTCGCAGCAGAAGTCCTCACGGATCAGGCATGGAACCATGCAGCTCCAGCAGCGGTGCGGATAGACGTAGCCCACGTCGGGGTTGAAGAGGATCTGCAACTCGCCTGGCTTGGACAGCTTGGAATACCATTTCCAGTAGTCGCCAAATTCGGCGTGCCAGCCGGGGTACTTATGCTCGAACCACTCGAAGTCCTTCTCGGTCTGAGCCTCGATGCGCCAGAAATTCACCGACCAGCCGACCGAAAAGAATTGCGCGGTCAAATGGACGTAGTTTTTCTTGACGATCCGATCCCAGGCCGCCGACACGTCGTCGTGGTGGATCTTGATGCCGTATTTCTCGAGCGGCAGCATGTAGGTGCGATAATAATCCTCGTAGATCCAGCGGTGCCAGAGCTCCGCGTAGGATTCCTTGTTCTTGTCGCGGTTGGTGGTGCCGTATTCGATGAACGTTCCGATGGCGGCGTCGACGATCGCGTGGTTCTGCCAGAAGGCGTATTTGAGATCGCGCTCCAGCAATTGATGGTTCGAGGGATCATGCAGCATCGCCATCAGCATCGAATGGCCGTTGCCGATATGGCGGGACTCATCCGACTGGACGGACAGAAACACGGTCGGCAGCGCGTAGTCGCCGTTGCGAGCGGCCTCCGACGGCATCGCGACGAAGAGCGTGTTGGTGAACGCCGTTTCGGCGACCACTGTCAGATAGATGCTGGCGGCGGTGATCGCATCGCCGGTGAGGAAGCCTTCCGCGAACTGGCGTCCGATCGTGGACGCGTAGCACTTGCCGAACGCGGCCTCGGTGATATCGAACCCAGCCGGGTCGATATAGTTTTCCATGTACCACTTCTTCAGATTCATCTGAATCGTCGAGTGGCGCATCTCGTCGACCATCTGCATCGTGAAGCCCGTACGCAATTCTTCGCCAGGTGACAGACGGCCAACCATGGCCATAGAGCGCGCCGCTGAGATTTCCGGGAACGGAATGATCGCCAGGAACAGCTTCATCCACTCGATCCAGCGCGGCTCAACATTGCGGAACATATCGCCGCGTAACGCCGCATCGAGTGCGCCGTAGACGCGATTGTCCTTTTCTTCCTGCATCGGGAAATAGGAGCGCAGCACTTGTTTCATCGGATCGCGAGGAACCCTCGAGATCTTGTAATCGGTCGGGAAGGTCATCGCCTCCTGAACGTAGCTCGGCGTCCAGCCCAGATCGGCGACACGATTGGCGGCTTCGCCAACGCTGATGCCTTTCTGCGCGGTAATCTTGTTGAGCGTCAGACTCGCGGTCATGGCTTTCTCCTTGGTGTCATTCACTGTTCTGGATCGTTGGTTGGGCGTTCATTAGTCGCTCATCGTGCTTCCGGTTTGATGAGCGCCTTTCCTTCTGCGATGAAGCGCGCGGTCAGAACGAGCGCGCCCATCGCAAAATCCTTTCCATGCGCAGCGACCATCGCTTCGGCGACATGCGCCAGCTTCACGAAAAACTCGTCCTTCGAGCGGTCTTCCTCGGACAGCTGGCCAGCATCGCGAACGATCAACTCGCTGGCCGCATTCATGTGAGAAATCTCTGATTTGCGGTCGCCTGATCGTCAAATTCGAGCAGGGACCTATTGAGCCATTCGCGCTCAGCGACGAGAGTCCGGTGATCGTCCTCGAGGCGCTCTATGCGGCGATCAATCTCGGCGAGACGCTCGGTCGGCTCTGCGTCGCCACCTGCTCGCTCGATGTCGCGCAAAGCGCACGCGCGCTCGATGTCGGCGCCGCCCCGCGCACTGTCAAACTTGAGCTGCCGCAAATTGTTATCGATCATCGCCTCGATCAGTTTGTGCCTGGCCAGCATGCTCTCGCGGCCAGTCGGCGAGCCCTCCGCCGCTTGCTCCGGCCGTCGCGCGTTGCTCGAGCCGTTGCCATCGCCCGTCATGGGATCAGGACCGCGCGGCCGTTGATGCGGCCATGGTGCAGGTCGTGCAAAGCGTCGTTGGCTGCACTCAACTTGTATTCACGCGTGTGCAGCTTCACGAGCCCACGATCGGCGAGCGCCATCAACTCGACCAGCTCGGCGTAGGTGCCAACCAGATTGCCGACAATCGTCTTCTCGGACGTGACCATGTCGATCGTCGGAATATCGATCTTGCCCCCATAGCCGACGACGTAATAGCTGCCGCCATTGCGCGTCATCGCCAGGCCTTTGGCGACCGCGTCGCCCTCGCCCACGAAATCAATCACCGCTTCAGCGCCCTTGCCCGCTGTCAGCGCCAAGACCGCTTCAACCTCGTCAGCGCCCGCTTTGACCATGTGATGCGCGCCACACTCTTTCGCGAGCGCCAACGACTTGTCGGCGCGGTCGACGACGATGATCTCGGCGGCGCAGAGCGCGCTCAGCACCTGAATCCCGATATGTCCGAGCCCGCCAGCGCCGATGACGACGGCGTATTCGCCCGGCAGGAGATGGCGCGACGCCTTCTTGGCCGCGCGATATGCGGTAAGGCCGGCGTCCGTGTACGGCGCTACATCCTTCGGCGCCAATGTCTTCGGCAGTTTGATCAGCGTACGCTCGCCGGTCAGCAGATATTCCGCGTAGCCGCCGTTCGCGTTGATGCCCGGAAAGCTGCTGCCCTCAGCGTGCATGTCGTCGCCACGCCGGCAGGCCAGACAATGGCCGCTGGTGACGAGCGGATGGCAAATGACCGCATCGCCAACCTTCACGCCCTCGACGCCTTTGCCGAGCTCCTCGACCCATCCTGCGTTTTCGTGGCCCATGATGTAGGGAAGATTGACGTCGACCTTGCTGCGCCAAATACCTTCGACGATGTGCAGGTCGGTGCGGCAGACGCCGGCTCCGCCGATCCGGATGATCACCTCAGACGGGCGGCTAATTCTCGGGTCCGCGACGTCCTCATATTTGACGAACTCTCTGGCCGTTAGCTTCTCGTCATAGGAATGGAGAACCGCAGCCTTCATGTTTCGTCCCGATGCTTTTATGCCGACCGAGCGGCTGATAGCGTTGGGAGGTAAGGCGCAAACGATGTGCCAACACTGCAAAGCCTTGATAAAGAAACGTATTTCCTAATTCGGAGGAGCAAACGTTGTTCCGCGGGTCAACAATTCGCTTGAACATTTGTGTTGCGAAACGAAACACGCGCCGCTCGAAGCCAAGAAAACTCACTTCAGCTAATCGCCGCGACAATCTGTGAGGCCAGAGCGAGTTTAAGATCCCAGAATTTTGGAGAAGCGAGCGCCTGCCCATGCGCTCGGGCTCAAGCTTGCATCCTTCTCACCTCCGACAAATGCGGGAGAGAATCACGACTTCATCTGAGCGCTTCCTGCGTGGTTGCTTTCACTTTCTATTTCGCTATCATTTGGAACGATTACAAAAGAGAATCCACGGGGGGTTCGCCTGCAAGGAGCCGCAGGCCTCGCTATTTGGGAGGTCCGATGGAACTATCCGTCGTGGAACGGGCAAGCCAAGCACATGGCATATTGCGAAAGTCCGGCGCGGTCCCAAGCAATCTTCTTCCAGCCCACATCTACGACAGCTGGCTGCGTTGCGTAGCCCTCGGCCTTGATTCGACCCGCCCACCGCCGATCAACATGGCAAGTCCCGGTGTGTTGCGATCAGAGCAGGAGCAACGTGTCCTGCTTCGCGGCCTCGCATTGGCCGAAATGCAAACCTTGCACGATCAGATCGCCGGTTCAAACTTCCTGATCGCTTTTGCAACGCCCGATGGGCTCCTGCTCGACATTGTGGCGGACAAGAGTTTCGCCGATACACCCGAGGCCAAGAATATCCGCCCCGGCGCCCTATGGTCTGAGGCCCGTTGCGGCACGAATGGCGTGGGCACGGTCGCGTTCGTCAAGCGTCCCGTGATCGTCCACGGCAGCGAACATTACTTCTCGGGTTTTGGCGCCTTGACCTGCGCCGCTTCACCAATATTCGCACCCGACGGTTCGTTGGCGGGCATCATCGACGCTTCGTCAGACTGCGTCTCACGCCAGACCCACACCGCCGCCCTGGTTGGCATGGCCGCAACGCAAATCGAAAACGGGCTTTTTCGCGAGCGCCATCGCCGCGATATTTTGATCGCTTTCCACAATCGCGGCGAGTATCTGCATACGCTTACCGCCGGACTCATCGCCGTCAACGAGGCGGGGAGCGTACTCGCAGCCAATCATGCGGCGCGAGTGTTGTTGAACGGCTTACCGATTTCCCCAGGCGGCAATTTCAACGACATTTTCCGTACACGATTTCATTCGTTTTTGGATGAAGGGCGGCTTCGGGAACGCCAACGACTGCGGGACGAAGTTGGGAGCAGCTTTATCGCCACGATCGAACATCCGAACTTCTCGCCGATGCTCCGCGCGGTCGCTAAGCCCGAACCCGCGGCGCCGGCCTTTCAACCCACGCCGTTCATCTCCGCCGATCCGGCAATCGCCCGCATCGTCCGGCAAACTGAGATCGCGGCTCAACGGAAGATGCCGATTCTGATCCGGGGCGAAACCGGCACCGGCAAAGAGCAACTTGCTCGTCACGCGCATGCTGCGAGCGGGCGCAGCGGCTCTTTCGTCGCCGTGAATTGCGCCGCCCTACCGGAGAGCCTTATCGAGGCTGAACTCTTTGGCTACAGCGAAGGCGCGTTTACCGGCGCACGCAAAGGCGGGTCTTCCGGGCTGGTCAGGGAAGCCGATTGCGGGACATTGTTCCTCGATGAGATCGGCGACATGCCGGTGACCTTGCAAGCTGTGCTGCTGCGTTTTCTCGATGACTGGACTCTGCGCCCGGTCGGCGGCGTTAAGCGTCAGGTGGATGTGCTCCTAGTATCGGCCACCAATGCCGATCTCAGCGATTCCATCGCCAAGGGCCGGTTTCGGTCAGACCTGCTGTTCCGCCTCAACACCCTCGAAGTAACACTTCCGCCCCTGGTCGAACGGTCGGATTTTGAGGCCATCGCTACGCACCTTCTGGCGACCATTGATGCGCGGCGATCTCTTAGCCCTGCCGCCATCGAACATCTCGCGAACTCTGCGTGGCCCGGCAATATTCGCGAATTGCGCAATGTGTTGTCTCGTCTCACCCTGCAGACGGAAGATTGCGTCATTGACTATTCGCTCGTCGCTTCAATTGCAGGTCATCAAATGGAGGGAAAGCGCGGCTCGACCCTTCAGGCTCGGCATTCCGCGCAAGTGCTGTCGACTTATGCCGAAACAGGTAAAAACGTCAGCGAGACCGCGCGACGGCTCGGCGTTTCGCGCAACACGATTTACCGCGTTCTCGACGACCGACCGGCGAAGCGCTGAGGAATCCGAAGCGAGGAGCTTGAGCCATGTTTGAGCCGGTCAATCCGCTGGAAACGTTGATGCAGGCGGCCGCCGCCGATCCCGCGAAAAACCCTGATTTCTATCGCGCTCTCCTGCAAAGCGAGCTTTACATTCTCACCCCCGAAGCCGAGCTCGAACCAGGACGGCGACGGTCGCTCCAACTCCACGAAAAGATCAGCGTGGCGACCGTCGAGTTCAAGGGCAAGCAATGGCATCCAGCGTTCACCGCGCGTGAGCGTATTTCGACCTACTTGAAAGAGCCAGAAACGTGCCTCGGAGCGAGCGCTCGCGATTTATTCATGCTGTTGCCGCCAGGGTCGAACTTCTGGCTCAACCCGCAATCTGAGTGCCAGAAGCCACTTCCGGGCGACGAAATCTCATTGCTGCTGAGCGGCAAGATATTTAGCGTGGATTTCACCGCACGCCACGGGCGCTCGCCGGATCCGTAGCTCGGCTGCGTCACACAGGAACTTGAATCGGCCTCGGAGGTTTCGAGGTCGCGATTTATGGTCAGGAACCTGACCATTCGCCAGGTCCCGAATGGTCTCAGTAGTTGGAGCCCGCTTCAGTCATTGAAACGAGAAGATCCCGAGATGAAAGTGTCCGCAAGGGCGGATAAGCACGCGAAGCGTCGGAATCCGAATCGGCGCTGGTTGCTCCTCAGCATTACCAGGACAGCGCAGCCGTCTTAACCGGCGCGTCCCACAGCCGGACCAGTGACTCGTCGAGCAGGCTTACCGTCAGCGAGCAGCCGGCCATGTCGAGGGAGGTGACCAGCGAACCGGTCAGGTGCCGGACGACTGTGAGGCCGCGGTCCGCGAGGATGCGGCGGGCGGAATTGACCATGAGGTAGAGCTCCATCAGCGGAGTGCCTCCAAAGCCATTGACCAGCAGAAGACATTCGCTCCCCGCGTGGGGCGCGAGATCGCCGAGGATCGCGCCCAGCATGTCCTCGGCGATGGCGTCGGCTGAAGCGAGCTTGCTGCGCCGACGTCCAGGTTCGCCGTGGATGCCTACTCCCACCTCCATTTCATCGACGGCAAGCTCGAACGTCGGCTTGCCTGCGGCTGGCACGGTGCATGGAGTCAAGGCGACGCCGAACGACCGCGTGCGGTCGTTCACCTTCCGGCCGAGTTCCTGCAACTCCGCGAGCCCCATAGACTGTTCGGCGCCGGCGCCGACAATTTTCTCCACCACCAGAGTGCCGGCGACGCCGCGCCTGCCGGTCGACCAAGTCGAATTGGGCACGGCGACGTCGTCATTCGTCACCACTGTCATGATCTTTCGGCCTTCGGCGGCGGCGAGCTCGCCTGCCATCTCGAAGTTCATCACGTCGCCTTCGTAGTTCTTGACGATCAGCAATGAGCCTGCGCCGGTGTCAACCGCCTCGATGGCGGCCGCCATCTGGTCCGGCGTTGGGGACGTGAACACCTGGCCTGGACAGGCTGCGTCCAGCATGCCGCGGCCGACGAAGCCAGCGTGCAAGGGTTCATGGCCGGAGCCGCCGCCGGATATCAGCGCAACCTTGCTCTGGCTTAGCGCCCGGCGGCGGACAAATTTCCGATCGGCTCCCAGTTCGACGATGTCGGCGTGCGCGGCCGCGAAGCCATCGAGGCTTTCGGCGAGCATCGCGTCGACTGCATTCATCAGCCTCTTCATTCCGATTTTCCTCCGTCTTGGCTGGCGTTCGAACGCGCCGACTTCAGTCTTTGAGCAGTGTCGCGAGGCGCGCCACGTGGCGCCCATATTCTGCGATCAAGGCGTCGACCGCCTGGTTTCGTCGTACACTCCCCAAATCGGGCACGGTAAGGCTGACCACCCGAGTGCCCGCAGCCTCCTCGCCGGTTTCACGCCGGCCTGGATGCGCGTTGTCGTAGACGGCGAGAAATGCGGCGCGATCGGTCGGCGAGAAGTGACAGACCTCGAAAATGGTTTCGAGATGCTGGGCCGGGATCGGCATCGCGTAGGCGGGGTTGACCAATTGCGACACAAAGGAACGGTTGGTGCCAAGCGCAACCGCGAGGCGCCCGCGCGTGCCGGAAGGACGGTTGTCGCACACGATTTGGAGCAGGCGCTTGTAGTCAGCGACCATTTCGCCGGGGACGGCTTCGTTCATGACGTCGCCTCACTCAAGTCGACGCCGGCGATCGCCTGCTTGGCCGCGGCGACGGATTGAGGCGCAACTGATAACGAGCGCAGGCCCGCGCGAAGCAATGCGCCGATCACCCGAGGTTCGCCGCCCGCATCGCCGCAAAGACTGACTGCACGTCCCGATTCCCGCCCGTGCTGCGCGACAGATGCGATCAGTCGCATGACCGCAGGATTCAGGGGGTCGGCGAGATCGGCGACCGCGCCAATATCGCGACCGGCGGCGGTGACGTATTGGGTGAGGTCGTTGGAGCCTATCGAGAAAAAATCGGCGTCGAAAAGGTCGACGGCGATAGCGGCGGCCGGCACCTCGATCATGATCCCGAACTTCGGGCGGGCGGCGGGAATGCCATCGCGCGCGAGGCTCGTCATGGCCTCGTCCAGCAGCTTACGCGCCGCCTCGAGTTCCGCCGGCACGGTCACCATGGGCAGCATGACGCGCAGGTCGCCATGCGCCGCCGCGCGAGCGAGAGCGCGAAGCTGGGTCTGGAACAGAGCGGGATGGCGCAATGACAATCGGATCCCTCGAACGCCGAGGAACGGATTGCTCTCGCCGCTCATCGTCACGCCTTCGATGGGTTTATCGCCGCCGGCGTCCAGCGTCCGTATGGTGACGGGACGCCCTTGGGCCCAAGCCAGAATGCGGCGATAGGCCTCGTATTGTGCGTCCTCGTCCGGCGGCCCGCCAGGTCCGTAAAACATCAGTTCCGTGCGCACGAGGCCAATGCCGTCGCAAATCGCGGGATCGATCTCTTTGAGCTCCTCGGCGCTTGCGGCGTTGAGGTTCACGGAGATCGCTGTTCCGTCCTTCGTGACCGCCGGCCGCTGACGGAACGCTGCGGCCGCGGCGGCTGCGACCTCTGCGCGGCCAGCCCTTGCGGCGAAGGCGGTCCGGGTGTCGTCCGTCGGATCCAGCACCACTTCGCCGCTGGCGGCGTCGACCAGCGCCTCGCGGCCGGCCATCCAGTCGGCAGCGCCCCCGAGTCCAACGACCATCGGCACGCGGCGGGCGCGCGCAAGCATGGCGACGTGGCTGGTCGGGCTGCCCTCCGTCAACACAATGGCGCCGCCTTGCGCCCAGTCGATGCCGAGAAAGCGCGAGAGAGGCAGGTCGGCTGCGACCACCACGGAGCCGCCGGGAATCGGCGCGCCGTCCGCTCCGGGCGCCAAATGCCCGAGCACGCGGTCGCGGATGTCCTCGAGATCGGCTGCGCGAGCGGAGAAATAGTCGTCCTCGCCAACGCGATAACCGGAGATTTCGTCAGCCATCGCCGCCTCCCAAGCCGCGGACGCCGACTCGCCAGCTGAGACGGATTCGAACGCTGGCCGCGCCAGTTCCTCGTCGGACAGCATCGCTGCCTGAAAGGCGAGCATGTCACTGGCGTCACCTTTGACCCGCGTGGCCAGAGCTTCGATTTCGGCCAGCGCGTGCGCGAGGGCGTCTTTCAGCGCAAGGGCCTCCTGCGCCGGAGTTCCCGCCTCGCGCTCAGGCCGCTTGACGGCGCTAAGCACTGTCACAACGCCACCCGCGATGCCCGGCGCCGCGCTTCGACCGAAAAGGCGAAGCTCAGCCATGGCTCTGATCTGCCGGCTGATCCATCGCCTCGCCGAAACCGTCGCGCACCAGGCGCACGAGCGCCGCCGCCGCCGCACGGGCGCCCTTGCCCGACGCGCGCACATGCAGGACCGCGCCACGCGGCGCCTTTACGCGCATAACCTTCACCGGGCTCTTGGCGTCCACCCACGGTCCGTCGGCCAATAACGCGATCTCAACGCGGCAGTCGAAGGTTTTGGCAAGCTGGGTGAGCTTGACCGAAGGGCGCGCGTGCAGACCCACCGCGTTGATGAGTTCTGCGCGCTCGGTCGCCTGTTCGGATGCGGTCTCGTCTTTCATTGCCGCGTCCTTCATTGTGGGGAAAGCTCCTCGGCTGTGCGCCTAACTGTCTCCAACGTCGAACCGCCGGACGCCTCCGTGGCGGCCATGACGGCGCCTTCGACAATCGGGGCGTTGCACACCACCACGCGGCCGCGCCGCTCGTCGTCGAGCATTTCGACCGCCATTTCGCTGTTCGTCTCGGCGCCGCCGAGATCGACGAGAATGGCCACCCCAGCCTCCGACCATGCGCGGTCGATCGCGTCGCGGATTGACGCCACGCCGGTTCCAAGCCCGCCCCCCGGATCACCCCCGGTGTAGGCTAGATTCACACTATCACCGACCATTTGGCGCACCATGTCCGCCGCCCCCTCGGCAATCTTGGGCGAGTGCGACACGATTACGATCCCGACTTTCGCCAACGTTCAGTCCTCCAACACCCGGCACACAGATGCGATCATCAACGATGACGACCGTGCGCCGGGGTCCATATGCCCGATCGAGCGCTCACCCAGGAACGAGGCCCGGCCGCGCGTCGCCAGCATCGGGATCGTCGCCTCGGCGGCGCTTGCGGCGACCCTCGGCAGCCGGGCTCGAAGGTCCGCCCCGCCTTCGGCGAGCGCAACCTGCACGGGCGTCAGAACGTCTAGCAGCGTCTTCTGGCCCGGCTGCGATTTGCCGCGAGCTTTGACCGCCTCGACCGCCTTGCCGAAGGCCATCGGCAAATTCGAGCCGTCCGGAGCGATCTCCTTGCTCAGCGCGAGGAAAAGCGTACCGTAAAGCGGGCCCGAGGCGCCCCCCACTTTCATAACGAGTTGCGTGCCGATCGCTTTCAGCGCTTCCGGCAGCGGCTTCTCCGCGGTGGTTTGAGCGTCGGCCCGCACCGCCTCGAAGCCTCGCTTCATATTGAGCCCATGATCGCCGTCGCCCACCGCCTGATCAAGAGCGGTCAGTTCGTCGGCCTGGGCGATCACGTCATCGGACACGGCGACGATCAGGCGGTGCAGAAGGGCTGGGGTCATGCGCGCACCCGTTCGCCCGCAGCGTCGAAGAAAAGGGGATCGGTCAGCGCGATGGCCACTTCGTCGCCCGGCCCGAGCCCGGAATCGGGATCGGCAAGGGTGACGAAATCACGCTCGCCGAGATCGACATGCAAATGATCCTGATCGCCGAGATGCTCGACCCACTTGACGCGGCCAGAGGCGCGCCTGCCGTTGGCTTTGCTGATCTTGGCATGTTCGGTGCGAACGCCGACCGTCGCGGCGCCCTCCGGCATCGCAATGTCGGGAAACAGGGAGCGCGGCGCGAGGTTGATCGGCGGGCTACCCAAGCGCGCGGCCACGTAGACGTTCAGCGGATCCTCGTAGACTTGCCGTGGGGTGCCGACCTGCGCGAGGCGGCCGTTCTCGATAACGCCGACGCGGGTGCCAAGCGTCATCGCCTCGGTCTGGTCGTGGGTGACATAGAGGATCGTGGCGCCGAGCTCTGTCTGGATGCGCTTGAGCTCGATGCGCAATTCGGCGCGCAACTTGGCGTCCAGCGACGAAAGCGGCTCGTCCATCAGGTAGATGGACGGCGAGCGAACCAGGGCGCGGCCGATCGCCACGCGCTGCATCTGCCCGCCGGAAAGCCGGGTGACGCGCTCCTCCAGCTTCTCGGAGATGCGCAGCAGCGCCGCGACTTCGTTCACCCTCTGTCGGATCTGCGGTTCGGGCGACCGCCGTGCGGGAGAGCGCAACGGGAAGGCCAGATTGTCGAATACCGAGAGATGCGGGTAGAGCGAATATTGCTGGAATACGAAGGCGACGTCGCGCTGTGCAGGCGAGGCGTTCGTGACATCCTGGCCGCCGATGCGGATCCGCCCGGAATCCGGTTTCTCGAGGCCGGCGACCAGTCGCAAGGTCGTCGTCTTGCCCGCGCCAGTCGGGCCGAGCAACACAACGAATGCGCCGTCGTCGACAGTAAGCGACAGATCGGAGACGGCGCTTGTCGCGCCAAAGCGTTTCGACACGCCCTCGAGCGTCACCTCAGCCATGAGCGAGCTCCATCGTGCGCACACGATCATGGAGCGTGGTCAGGATGGCGCGGCCGGAAGCGGCGTCGAACAGCGAGATGCGGTCAGGACGGAACTCGAGTCCCACGCGGTCGCCGACCGCGACCTTCAGATTGGCGGGCAATCGGGCTTTCGCCAGGCCGTGAGGCGTGGTGACGGTGACGATCTGTGTCGTGCCAAGATATTCCGCGCCGAAAACCTCGCCGCGCAACGGGGCCTGATCGTTCAGGCGCACATGTTCGGGACGCACGCCGAGAATCAGATCGCGCGCCGACAGGCCCTCGCGTGGCGCCGGAACGGCGATCTCGGCGTCGCTGAGCTTGACCCGTGCGCGACCGGGCTCCAGCGAGTCGTGGAAGGTCAGCAGGTTCATTGGCGGCGAGCCGATGAAATCCGCGACGAAGACCGACGCCGGACGGTCGTAGATCTCCTGCGGTGCGCCCAACTGCTCGATCACGCCGTGGCTCATCACCGCGATCTTGTCGCCGAGCGACATCGCCTCGATCTGGTCGTGCGTGACATAAACGGTGGTGGCCTTGAGCCGGTCGTGCAGTCCGCGCAGCTCGCCGCACATGACCTGACGGAATTCCGAATCGAGCGCGCCCAGCGGTTCGTCCATCATGAACGCAAGCGGCCGGCGCACGATGGCGCGCCCGAGGGCCACGCGCTGGCGGTCGCCGCCCGACAGGCCCGACACAGGGCGATCGAGCAATTCGGTGATCCGCAGAATGCGAGCGGCTTCCTCGACCCGCGCTTTGACCTCGGCACGCTTCACGCCCATCGAGACCAATGGAAAGGCGATGTTTCGCCGCACATTCATGTGCGGATAGAGCGCAAAGAGCTGGAACACGAAAGCGATGTCGCGGGCTGAGGCGCGCTTGAGCGTAACGTCTTCGCCTGCCAGCAGAATGCGACCCGAGGTCGGCAGCTCCAACCCCGCGATCATGCGCAGGGTGGTTGTCTTGCCGCAGCCGGACGGACCGAGCAGGCAAAAGAACTCGCCGTCCTCGACGGTAAAGCTCGAGTCCTTGACCGCGACGAAATCGCCGAACGACTTGTGCAGAGATTGAACCCTGATCTGCGCCATGACCCCGCGCCTAATCCGGGAATTTCGTGACGACGACGAACATCACGACGCCGGTCAGGATCGTGATGAAGGAGTAGCTATACAGCACGAGCCAGAACGGTTGGCACAACATGACGACGCCAGCACAGATGACTACGGTGGCCAGCGTTTCACACGGACCCCGGCGGAATGGGCGCCGCCACGCCGGCATGTTTGTTTTCACCGGCTCGATCTTCATCGTCATCGCCGCACCGCCCCGAATGTGATGCCGCGCAAAAGATGCTTTCTCAGTGCGATCGTGAAAATCATGATCGGGAGGAGAAAAAGAGTTGTTCCCGCTGCGACCGCGGGCCAGTTTTGCCCGCCCTCGCCGATGATGAAGGGAATGTAGGGCGGCATCGTCTGCGCGTCCGAGCTCGTCAGCAGGAGATTGAACGCGTACTCGTTCCACGAGAAAATCAGGCAGAAGATCGCGGTCGCCGCGATGCCGGTCGCCGCCTGCGGCAGCACGACCTTTCGAAACGCCTGCAGCCGCGTGTAACCGTCGACTAAAGCCGCTTCCTCGTATTCGCGAGGGATTTCGTCGATGAAGCCCTTGAGCAGCCAGACCGCAAGCGACACGTTTACCGCCGTGTACAAAAGGATCATGCCGATCCGCGTGTCGTAGAGGCCAAGCCAGCGGTACATCATGTAGATCGGGACCGCGACCGCGATGGGCGGCATCATGCGCGTCGACAGGATGAAGAATAGCAAGTCATCGGCGAGCGGCACGCGAAACCGCGAAAACCCATAAGCGGCCAACACGCCGAGAAAAGTCGCGAGAATGGTGGAGCCGAAGCCGATAATCAGCGAATTGAGGAAGCGCTCCACAAACCGCGACGGACCGGCAATCACCATGTCGCGGTCGCGGGCAATCTTCTCGTACCATGTCTTGGGCGGCGGCAGCTTGGCGATGAAATCGTGCGACTGACGCGTCTGCACCGTGAACAGATCGACAAATCCTTCGAGCGTCGGCTTGAAGAACACCTTCGGCGGATACGCGACTGCGTCCTCCTGCGACTTGAAGGCGGTCGCCCCGATCCACACCAGAGGCAGGATCGTGACGATGGCGTAAAATACGACGACGGCGCCGGCCGCCCAACGGGCGAGCGGCGACGGCTCGGAGAACGGACGAGGGGGCTGGATGGCGCTCATTGCTGTTTCACTTTGTTGAGCGCCTTCACGTAGATGTTGGCCGCCCCGAATATCGTGACAAAAAGGATCACCGCGAGCGCTGAGGCGTAGCCTGTTTCCCACTTTTCGAACGCGGCGCGCTTCAGCGTGATCGAGACCAGTTCTGTGGTCGACCCTGGTCCGCCGGAAGTGAGCAGGTTGACCAAGTCGAACATTACAAACGACTGGATCGCCTGGAAAAGCACGGCGAGCATGAGGAAGGGCAAGACCATCGGGAAAGTGATCGACAGGAATTGCCTCAACGGGGAGGCGCGGTCGACCTCGGCCGCCTCGTAAATGTAGTCTGGGATCGAGCGCAGTCCGGCCAGGCAAATCAGCATGACATAGGGCGCCCACATCCAGGTGTTGACCAGCACGATCGTCCACGGCGCCAAGGCGACGCTTCCGATCATTGTGAACGAGCTCGGCGCCACACCGGTGAAAAAGCCGATGAGATAGTTGAACGGCCCGATCTGCGGCTGGAACAGCAAGGTCCAGAAATTGCCGACGACTGCCGGAGACAACATCATCGGCAGGAGAATGACCGTCGTCCAGAAACTATGGCCGCGGAATTTCTGGTTGATGAGCAACGCAAGCCCTAAGCCGACCAGGACCTGCAGCGCGATCGTCCAAAACACAAAATGTGCGGTTATCTGGAAGTTCGCCCAAATGTCCTCATCGGTCAGAATGTCGATGTAATTGTCGATGCCGATGAATCGGGCGGGGGTGGGCAGGTTGGCCATCAACCCGGTGAACGACAGGCGGATCGCCCAAATCAGCGGGAAGATGTTGATCGCGAGAAGCAACAGCATCGTCGGCAGGATAAAAAGCCACGCGACGGCCCGATCCGACAAGCCGCGTACCCGCACTGCCGTCGCCGGCGCCTGGAAGGCTAATCCTTCGGCGATGCCTCTTGCGTTATTCGTCACCGACATAACCTGCCCGCTTGTCGACCAATCCAGTCTCCCCGGCGGATTGCGCCGCCGGGGCGGTTTCAGAGAACGAACCGCAGCGCGCTCAGGAAGGATCCTTGCCTTCCTGCTTGAACACCTTGATCCAGTCCTTGACCAACGAGTCGAGCGCTTGCTTCGACGTGCCCTTGTTGGCGACGACGTAATCGTGGACGCGGTTCTGCATGTCGAGGAGGAGCGGGACATACAAAGGCTCGGCCCAGAAGTCCTTGACCATGCCCATCGACTCCACGAACGACGGCGCGTAGGCGGCGCTCTTCTTATAGGCGTCCGACTCAAGCACAGCCTTGGATGCCGACGCGCCGCCAAGATCCGTCCACTTCTGCTGAACGTCCGGCTGCGCGAACCACTTCACGTAAGCCAGCGCATCGTCGACATTCTTCGAAGCCGCAACCACCGAAAGCCCCTGACCGCCAAGCTGAGTGAAATCGCCAGCAGGGCCTGCCGGGTTCTTGAAGAAGCCGATCTTGTCCCCACCGACATTCGGGTCCTTGGCCAGCCCAGGGAAGAACGCGTACCAGTTCATCTGCATCGCGACTTGGCCGGACTTGAAGGCGTCAAGACCCTCCGACATATATGCGTTCGTCAGGCCTGGAGGCTGGCAACAGGTGAAGAGCTCCTTATAGACGTCCAGGCCTTTGGCGGCGCCGGCGGAGTTGACGATGCCCTCCATCTGGTACGGCTTCTTGGGGTCCATATAGTCGAAGCCGTAATTGTACATCGCGTTGGTGGCGCCCATCGTGATGCCTTCCGAGCCCCGCTCGGTGAAGATGTAGGAGCCGTAGACTTTCTTGCCGTCGATCTCCTTGCCGGTGAAGAATTTCGCGACTTCAATCAGTTCGTCCCAGGTCTTGGGCGGCTCGAGTTCGCGATTGTATTTGGCTTTGAATTCCGCGCGGAGCTCGGGCTTCGCGAACCAGTCCTTGCGATAGGTCCAGCCGACCGCGTCGGCCATGGCAGGCAAACCCCAGTAGTTCGGGGTGTTCTTGGGCCATTCCGCATATCCGACGACTGTCGCAGGCAAGAACGTGTCCATCGAAATGTTGTTCTTGTCGAAGAAGTCGTTGAGTTTGATGTACCACTTGTTCTCTGCCGCGCCGCCGATCCATTGGCTGTCGCCGATGATCAGATCGCATTCTGCGCTGCGTGAGTTGAGCAGGTTGATGAAGTGATCCGCGTAGCTTGTCCAGGGGACGAACTCGTGCTTCATCTCGATGCCGGTGGCCTTGGTGAAATCCTTGTCGAGCTCGACCAAAGCGTTGGCCGGGTCCCAAGCGGCCCAGCACATTGTAAGCGACTTCCCTTCGGCCTGCGCGGATGACGCCGCCCCGAGAGTCAAGGCCAGGGTCCCTACGGCGCACGCAAGTGATAGCTTCGTCCTGCTCATCCTCATTGTTCGCTCCTCCGATTTTGCCGGACACTGCCGGCCGTTACTAAACAGTCGCGTTAGCCGCGATTTCAAAGCACGCTCGTCGCTCAGCGCAGTCTTTAACGTTTAGTAACTCACGGCGTACTAAGCATGTCAACTAAATTTGGGCACTGCCATTGCAACCGTCCGACGATGGTCAAGAACGTCTCTGCTCGATAGGGCCTGTGGAATGCGGCGCGCGCTTCCATTCGGAGTCGCCGGAGATCTTTGCGAGCGTGGACCGCCGGAGTCATGTGGGACTGCGCACGACAAAGGATCGGCCGAATTCCGGCCGTGCATGTAGGCCTAAGCTGTAGGTGCGCTGATACCTACGTGAACCGCTCCTGCATCGCGTCAAGGACGGCTTCGTGCTCCCAGCGTTTGACGCGCCGCTCCTTGGTAGGCGTGCACCGCGGCGTCAGCGGGCAGCCGGCGCGTTTCGTCGTCCGGTAGCTATGGAGCTTCAACCCCTCTTCCACGTTCGAGCATCGCGACGATCAGGTGATGCTTGGCGTCGACCGCAGCCTGGACCGCGACTAAGGCGCCCGTTGATTTCGTCGAGCTCGCCCACCCGTCGGTTCTTCGTCGATCACCGCCCCCCCGCATATCTTGTCGAGCGGCGGCAGTTTCTCTCGACGCGCCGTTACCCTGAAGCATACCCCTTCAACCCCAAGCGAGACGACCGCCCTCCAAATCTCGATCTAAGTCTTTGATATCGATGGTGGGCGCACAAGGGCTCGAACCTTGGACCCGCTGATTAAGAGTCAGCTGCTCTACCAACTGAGCTATGCGCCCATCGCATCTGCCGGGCGGACCCGCGGCAAGGGCCGGCGTTTAGCAAAGGTCCGTCAGGCTGTCCAGCGGAAACAGGCGACAAACGGCTCGTCGCCCGTTCCTTGGGCTGGGGATCTCATGGGCCTCAGTTCTTCGTTTTGTCGACCAGCTTGTTCTTGCCGATCCAGGGCATCATTTCGCGCAGTTTCGCTCCGACCTCCTCGATCGGATGGGCGTTGGCGCGGGCGCGCATCGCCTTGAACGAGGTTTGGTTGACGCGGTTCTCGAGCATCCAGTCGCGAGTGAACTTGCCCGACTGGATGTCGCCAAGCACGCGTTTCATCTCGGCCTTGGTCTCGGGCGTGATGAGGCGCGGGCCCGAGACATATTCGCCGTACTCGGCTGTGTTGGAGATCGAGTAGTTCATATTGGCGATGCCGCCCTCGTAAATGAGGTCGACGATCAGTTTCACTTCGTGCAGGCACTCGAAATAGGCCATTTCCGGCGCATAGCCGGCTTCGACCAAAGTCTCGTAGCCGGCGCGGATCAGTTCGACGAGGCCGCCGCACAACACCGTCTGCTCGCCGAACAGGTCGGTCTCGCATTCCTCCCGGAACGACGTCTCGATGACCCCAGCGCGGCCGCCGCCAATCGCGGACGCGTAGGACAGGCCGACATCGTGCGCGTTGCCGCTCGCGTTCTGGTGGATCGCGATCAGGCAGGGCACGCCGCCGCCGCGCTTATATTCGGACCGGACCGTGTGGCCGGGACCCTTTGGGGCGACCATCAGCACGTCGAGATCGGCGCGTGGCTCGATCAGGTTGAAGTGAACATTGAGCCCGTGCGCGAACATCAGCGCCGCGCCCTGTTTCATGTTGGGGGCGAGCTGTTCGCGGTAGATCTCGGCCTGCAATTCGTCGGGCGTCAGCATCATAACGATATCGGCCCATTTGGCCGCAGCGGCGACGTCCATCACCTTGATGCCTTCAGCCTCCGCTTTTTTGGCCGACGCGGACCCGGGGCGCAGCGCGACCGCGATCTCCTTCACGCCGCTGTCGCGCATATTGAGGACATGGGCATGGCCCTGGCTGCCATAGCCGACGACCGCCACTTTCTTGGCTTTGATCAAATTGAGATCGGAGTCTCGATCGTAATACACACGCATGTTTTGTCCTGAGTCTAGCGCGAAACGCAGCTTTGCGCAGAGATTAACGTCGAGCGTCGCCACGCCGGACGGTGGTTTCTAGTGAATGCGCGGGGTGCGATCAAGCGCGCCCTGTGACAATTCGGTCCGTGGGGTTGGCCGTCAGGACAATGTCATAGCCGTTGGCTTAATGGGGTCGGGCGCCTTATGATTGGGCTCCGACCCGCCAGAGCCGCGGGGTCTTGTCGGGAGGGGTTGGCGATGGGCTTGCTTAATCGGTTGCGATCACTCGCGGTTTTGGCGTTGATCGCCGTTTCGGTTTCCGCCTGCGGCTACAATGTCATTCCGACCAAGCAGGAGGCCGCCAACGCGGCTTGGGCGCAGGTCCAGAATCAATACCAGCGCCGCGCCGACCTCGTTCCCAATCTGGTCGCGACCGTTCAGGGCTACGCCAAGCAGGAAAAGGACGTCTTTGTCCAGGTCACAGAGGCGCGCGCCAAGGCGACCTCGATTCACCTCGACGCCAATGACCTGACCGACCCGGCAAAGGTCAAAGCGGTGCAGGATGCGCAAAACGCGCTCAGCGGCGCCCTGGGTCGGCTGCTCGCGGTCAGCGAGAACTATCCCGACCTCAAGTCGAACCAGAACTTTCTCACCCTGCAATCCCAACTCGAGGGGACCGAGAACCGCATCGCCGTCGCCCGGCGGGACTACATCGCCTCGGTGCAGGACTTCAACACGACGCTCAGGACTTTCCCAAGCGTGATCTGGGCGCAGACGGTGTTCCGCTCGGTCAAGCCGCTGGTTCCGTTCACCGCCGATTCCGAAGCCCAGACGGCGCCAAAGGTGAAGTTCTAACCCGTCAGAGGGAGAGCCTGTATGCCGCGCCTTTGGCCGCGGGCGTCGTACGTCTGGCCGCAGGCGCTGGTCGTCGCCCTCTTTTCGGCCTTTTGGGCCTGCGCGGCGCTCGCGGCCGACTTTCCCCCGCTGACCGGCCGGGTTGTCGACCAGGCGAACATCCTCTCGCCGGTCACGATCGCCGATCTCGAGCGCAAGCTCGCCGATCTCGAACAGAAATCCAGAATCCAGCTCGTCGTCGCGACCGTGCCTTCGCTTGGCGGCGAGGAGATCGAGCCTTATGCCAATGAACTGTTCCGCGCCTGGAAACTGGGCGAGGCCAAAGACAACAACGGCGCGCTCCTTCTGATCGCGCCGAAAGAGCGGCGGGTGCGCATCGAGGTCGGCTATGGCCTTGAGGGCACGCTGACCGACGCCGTCTCCAGCATCATCATTTCGAACGCCATCGCGCCGCGATTCAAGGCCGGGGATTTCAACGGCGGCGTCACGCGGGGCGTCGACGACATCATCACGGCGCTGACCACCAACTCGGCCGAATGGAAGCCGAAGCCAACCGATATGCGCGCGGAACATGAAGCGTCTCTGCTCGACACGCTCGCGCCGTTTCTCATCTTTCTCTTCATCATGTTCGTGCTCAGCCGCATGGGTAGACGAAACGGCGGCGGCAACGTCGTCTTCATTCCGATGGGCACGGGAGGATTCGGGGGCGGGTTTCGCGGTGGCGGAGGATTCGGCGGCGGTGGGTTTGGCGGTGGCGGCGGCTTTTCCGGCGGCGGCGGGTCCTCTGGCGGCGGCGGCGCCTCGGGAGGCTGGTGATGATTCTCGATGCCGACGCGGCGGCGCGCGTCGAGAGCGCCTTCGACACCGCGCAACTCGAGACCCGGGCCCCGCTCGTCTGTGTGCTCGCCGGCGCCTCCACCTCGCTGGACGGGGAGTTTCTGCTCGGCGCCTGCATCATCGCCCTGGCGACGCCGCTGCCGCTGCTCGTGTTCACTGAGCTTTCCGCCCACCGCATCTATGTCGCCCAGCTGCTGGTCGCCATTCTTGCGGCGGTGCTGGTCTCGCTGCCGCCGGTGCGGCGGTGGCTCATCCCGAAGCGCATCGCGCGCTCGGCCGGCCACCGCGCCGCGCTGGCGCAGTTCGTCCTGCGCGGGATCGATCGCTCGCGGTGCGGGGCGCTCATCTATGTGTCGCTGGCCGAGCATTACATCCGCATTGTTCCGGCAGAGGATGCGGCGCGGGTCATCTCCCAGGAGCAATGGCAGGGCGCGGTCAATGAGGCGCTCGGACCTCTCGCCGCCGGGGAGACGGAAGCCGCGCTAACCGGCTTGGCCGCAAGCTGCGGCGACATCCTTGCTGCACATTTCCCTCCGGGAGAGCCCGTGGACTCGGCGAAGCAAAGGTTCCACATCGTTTGAAGGTTCGCACGATCTGCGCCAGAAAGACCGGCCTGACTTTCATGCCGGACACCCGTCAGAACCTGCGCTAAACATCGCCCAAGGCTTGAGATTCCAGCCGCTATCCACTAGGAACCGCTGAGTCCAGAGACCTCGCAGGGAACGCAAATCATGCCATTTGGCCGGCGCTCGATCGGACGGCGCGTCCTGTCTGGCTTCGCCGCCGCGCTCGCGCTCGGCGCCGCCTCAGTGCAGGCGACCCCTTACCTCGTCGTCGATGCGGACCGCGACCAGGTGTTGATGGCGAACGAGGCGAACGCGCCATGGTACCCCGCATCGCTCACCAAGCTCATGACGGTCTATGTCGCCCTGGACGCGGTGCGAAGCGGCAAACTGACGCTCGATACGCCGCTCGTCATGTCGGCGCGCGCGGCGCATATGCCGCCGTCGAAAATGGGGTTCCGGCCCGGCACCGAGGTGACCCTCGACAACGCGCTCAAGATGCTCATGGTCAAGTCGCCCAACGATGTCGCAGTGATGGTCGCCGAGGGCGTCTCGGGTTCGATCGAAGCCTTCGCCGATGACATGAACGCTGACGCGCAACGGCTGGGCCTGCATGAATCGCATTTCGTCAATCCCAACGGCTTGCACAATCCGGCCCACGTGTCCTCGGCGCGCGACATGGCGATGATCGCCCGGGCGCTGTTGCGGGAGTTTCCCGATCATGCCGATCTCTTCAGCATCGGCGCGATCGAGCTCGGCAACCGCTACATCCCGAACCACAATGGCCTGCTCGGCCGCTATCCCGGCGCCGATGGGATGAAGACCGGCTTTACCTGTCCGGCAGGTTTCAACGTGGTGGCGAGCGCCAACCATTCCGGGCGGCGGTTGATCGTGGTCGTGCTCGGGGCGCCGTCGGCGAGATCGCGCAATCAGGAAGCCGCTGACCTTTTCGACCGCGGCTTCGCGATGAGCGGGAGCGGAAGCTCACTGGAATCGCTGCCGTCTGGCGCCGGACCCGCGCCTAACATGCGCGCCGACGTGTGCCTGCATCGTAACGCCGCCGCGCTCGCCGCAGCCGAAGACGACATTTCGGACCCGAACCAGCAGGGATCGCCGGCCGGCCTGCTTCCCACCCCTTTGGCGGCGCTTTTTGCGCCCGTCGTCGCGCATACCGAGCTCACCAACGAAAGGATCCGCTTCGATCCGGTGCCTGTCTACATTGGTCCTGCGCCAGGGTGGAGGGGGCCGGCGCTGGGCGCACACCGGACAGCCGAAGCTCCCGCCGCGGCAGGAGCCACCGCCGCTGACAGTTCGACAGCCGCGACGACGGCTCAGGGAGACGGGAGCGCGCCCGTCCGGACGTCGCCGAAACCGAAGCACAAGCCGGCGCGGCATTCCCAGAAAAGCATAGCCGCGCACAAACCTGCAAAGAGCGGGACCGAGAAATTGGAGAAGAAGGACGTATCCACCAACTGAATTTGAGATGCCCGCATGAAGTGCAAAGCTGGCGACTAAAGTTTTCAACTAATTGTGATGGTGCTTCCTGGACCAGATCATCAACTGGTCGGTAAAGGACAAATAATTTTTTACAAAATGCCTTGTTTTTGCCAGTTTGTCGTCAAGCGCATGCCGCAACGGGCGGCCATATTTAAACAGTGCCGCCGTGGAATTGGTTCGCGGTTAGCTCGGTTTTCTTGCCCCCCAGCCCCCGAGCGCCAAGCGGACCAAAATGAACTCCACGAAGGCTAGCGGATCGGCGGGCCCCCTCCTAGCCGATCCGCTCTTTTTTTGTCCGAAGGGCAAACTTCGGGGACGTCACTCTCCAAATGTGACCGTTTTATACGCCCACCGCTTGAGTAGGTGATGGGCGATTGCCATCGGGGTGGGTGCTGTTAGGCCCTCCGGGTGGCGGCCTTCGAGGAGCGCGATCGCTTCATCGCGGCTGAACCAGCGAGCATCCTCCAACTCGACGCGATCGATCTCGAAGTTTCGGCTCTCCGCTTCAGCAAAGCAGCCAATCATCAACGAAGCTGGGAAAGGCCATGGCTGCGAGGCAAAGTATTGGACTGCGTTACAGACGACAGCGGCCTCCTCGCGGAGTTCACGTCTGACGGCAGCCTCGATCATTTCCCCAGGTTCCACGAAACCGGCCAGCGCCGAATACATCCCCTTCGGAAACCGCGGCTGGCGACCGAGCAGGCAGGCATCGCCATCGACCGCAAGCATGATGACGACCGGGTCGGTGCGCGGGAAGTGGATCGCTTTGCACACAGGGCAATCACGGCGCCACCCCGCCACGGCGACCTCCGTCGGCGTCCCGCAATTCGAGCAGAAGCGGTGGCGCGCGTGCCAGTACATCAGCGCCTTGGCGGCCGCCAACATTGCCGTCTCGTCTTGCGGCACGAGGCCGCCCATCGCGATCGAGCGCAGGTCGACAAGCTTCAGATCTTCCCGGCCCGGCACGACCAAAATGCGCCGATCGAGAAACCCGTCACTCGTGTCCGAGCGCTGTTCGACAGCCTCGTCGCCCACGAGAGCTATGAAGATTGGCGCGCCGCCCGGCGTGAGGCCCAGGAACGCTTCGACCTGCGCTCCGCCAAGCGCTTCGATCTCGCTCATCGGCAAGAGCGGATCGAGCCCCTTCTCGGCATTCCGCAAGATTGGCATGTCGCGGGCGATCAGGAGCGCGCGCGCATCCTCGCGGGCTCGCAGGCGAGCAACTTCGACCGGGTCCTCGCGTCGATAAGATCCGCGATCAAAATAATCGACGACATAGCCCAGGCCTTCAAGACTCGCCAAAGCTGATCTCCTTCAGCGGCGTTAAGCCGGGATTGTTGCGGGTGCAGCCCAACCTCAAGCGCGGCGAGGATTGCAGCTCAACGATAGCGCGCCTTGAGGCTCGACACGCGTTCGGAATCGTAGTCGATGATGCAGCGCAGGCGCGGATCGCCGGCCTTCGCGTCCATGCCCGATTCGAATGGCGCAACGTCCTGACATTCCGAATCGCGCCATGCAACCCATTGCCCCTGGGCGTCGTTAAGCGAGCGGCGCCAACGCGCCTTCTGCGAGGATAAGAGGCCTGGGCGAGCGTCAATCGATTTGATCGCCGCCTCGACGGCCTTCGCCAGTTCCCGGTCCGATTGGTCGGCGCCGGTTCTCAGGCACTCGGCGAGGTCGCGCGCGCCGATTTTGGCGGCATCGCAGGCGGCTTGCGAGGGATGCGCATTCTGGGCCTGAGCCAACGAGCAAAAGGCGATCACGGCGGCGGCAAAAACAAGAGGTCGCAGGATCACTTTGATCACCCAAAAGGACAGGAAAGAGCGCGTCACGATCCCGACGCCACGCGCGCAGGACTGCTGAGATAATCCCCGATGCGCTCGAGCGCACGCTCGATATTTTCGAGCGAATTGGCGTAGGAGAGCCGCAAGTATCCCTCGCCGTAGACGCCGAAGTCCGGACCGCCGATCGTGGCCACGCCCGCATCCTGCAACAGCGCCGAAGCCAGCGCCTTCGCCTTCCAGCCCGTGCGGGAAACATTCGGAAATGCGTAGAACGCCCCCTTGGGCGTCACGGCGCTCACGCCTGGAAGACGATTGAGACCTGCGGTCACCGCCTTGCGCCGCCGGTCGAACTCCGCGCGCATCGTCGCAACCGAATCCTGAGGCCCCTTCAGCGCCGCGATGCCCGCGAACTGCGCCGACGAGTTGACGCAGGAATAGGAGTTGACGGCGAGCTTGCGCGCAACGTCGCGCCAGGCCTTGGGCCACACGGAATAGCCAAGCCGCCAGCCGGTCATCGCATAGGTCTTCGACCAGCCATCGAGCAGGATCAGCCGGTCGCGGACTTCCGGATAGGCGAGCAACGTCTGATGCTCGAGGCCATCATAAGTGAGCTGGCCGTAAATCTCGTCCGACATGATCGCTGCGTTCGGGAAGCGCGCGAGGCCGGCGACGAGCTTGTCGATCTCTTCTTTCGGGGTGACGCCGCCGGTCGGGTTGGCGGGCGAATTGAGGATAATGAGGCGCGTCTCCGGCGTCATCAGCGTCAGCGTCTCTTCCGCCGAGAAGGCGAAGCCGTTTTCTTCCCGCATGGGGATCGGAATCGGGCGGGCGCCAGTGAACTCGATCATCGAGCGATAGATGGGAAAGCCCGGGTCAGGATAGACGATGTCGACCCCCTTTTCGCCGAACATCTCGATCGCCATGAACATCGTGACCTTGCCGCCGGGGACGATCATGACGAGGTCGGGCGACACTTCGGCGCCAAGGCGGCGATGCAGGTCTTCCGCGACCGCCTCGCGCAACGGCGCAATCCCCGTCGCGTCGGTATAGCCGTGCTCGCCGTCGCGCAAAGCCTTGACGGCCGCCTCGACGATATGCGGGGGCGTTTTGAAATCGGGCTGGCCGATGCCGAGATTGATGATGTCGCGCCCCTGGCGCTGCAGCTCGGCCGCTCTCGCCAGCACGGCGAAGGCGTTTTCCTCGCCTATGCGCTCAAAGGCGGCCTTGATGGCGGTCACTGGACTTCTGTCTCCGGGGATGGGCGCTCCTTTTGGCAAAGCCCGGCTCCGGGGGCAAGGGCTGTCGGCGGAACCCCATTGGCGCAGGCGCTTCAGAGCGGCCCTGCACATCTGGGTCGTTAGCACTGTTCACCAACCGGACCGGGGCGGCCCGAATTCCATCTCGCCGAAACGACTTGTCGTGGCCTATGATCACGCTTCCGTGACCCGATCGCTCGGCGCGGAAGGGGGACTTCATGCACAAGACTATTCCAGCCCGTCTGGAACTCTACAAGCCCGTCCGGTGGCCGCTTGTCGCCGTAGCGCTTGCGGGGGGCCTCGCCGCAACGCCCGCCTCGGCGCTCGTCTATCAGGACACCAATGCGCAGAGCGCTGGCCTCGGCGCTGGCCACGCCTTCCTCGATGGCGAGGCCGCGCTGTCCGTCGCCTTGTCCACCGGAGGCCATGAGGGATGCAGCGGCAGCCTCGTTCGCGGCGGCGCCTTCGTCCTTACGGCTGCGCATTGTCTGACTGACGATAGCGGCAAGCCGATTGCGACGAGCATCGATATTTTGTTCGGCAACTCAAGCCTGGATGTGACGGCGACCAAATATGACCTCAACCCGGATTGGGTGGGAACCATCAGCGGCGGCGGAGATCTGGCGCTGGTCAAGCTGGACACGCCCATCCTCGCCATCCCGAGCTATCAATTGGACACGGCGTCCACCGTCGTTGGAAACGTCGTCACGCTTGCGGGCTACGGCGATATGGGCGCCGGCGATACGGGCGCGGAGGCTCACACCTCTGGGACGACGCTGCAATTCGGCGAGAACCGTTTTGACTTCGACTATGACGACGTGCCCTGGGTCTACGAGTACGATTTCGACAAGCTTGGCGACGATTTCTTCAACGTGACCGATGGACCAGCCGTGGGAACCGACGAGGCCGACATTGCGCCAGGCGATTCGGGCGGCGCCGCCCTGATGTTGGTGGACGGCGAATGGCAGATCGTCGGCGTGCACGAGTTCACCATCTGCGCCACCGACGACTGCGATCCGATCAGCACCTTTGGCGAGAAGGCCGGCGACACGTCCGTCTTTGCTTACCGAGACTGGTTGAACCAAGAGCTTGCCGTGGTCCCTACCCCGGTTCCGGAAGCGGGAACCTGGGCGCTGGTGACGATAGGGTTCATCGCCGTCGGCTTCGCTTCTCGCCGCCGCAAAAGCGCCGTCACCCCACGGATGGCGATCGCGTGAATTTCGGGGTTTTATGATTTGCACGTGATGCGCCTCGCGAGGCGTATCACCAGCAGAGAAAAGGTCGCAGCGCAGCGCGGGGCGGTCGACCGGCCTATTGCTTTTGGGCCTCGCAGCCCATTGAAGTCTTATGCTTTGTCATGACATGTCGTGGTCAACAAAGCGAAAGGACGCGCGTCATGCCGGCACGGGCTCGCGAGAAATTTGAAACTAAGGTGAATCCTGAAATTCTATCCGCGGTCAAAGCCATCGCGCAAAGCGAGGGGCGAGAACTTCCGGCATTGGTCGATGAGGCGCTCGCCGATCTGATTGAAAAGAGGACAGGGGGACGTCCGCGCACTCATGTCCTAACCGCCTACCAGACAAGCCACGAGGCGTTCGCGCCGCTTTACAAAAAACTGGCTGAATGACGGATCACGTCACCGTCGCGGAGGCGCTCGCAATTCACGCCGACCAGATCGAGCGTTACGGCGGTTCGCCGCTGCTTTGCGGGAGAGCCTTTCGCAAAACCATCCGTTTGTGGACGGCAACAAGCGAACAGCCTTCGCGATCGCCTACACGTTCCTCGCCATAAATGGCGCCCGGCTGACAGCGAGCGCGGGCGAAAACTGAAGATTTCCTGCTTCGTCTCTATGCAACCGGAACATTCAACTTCGCGCGCCTGAGCCGGTGGCTGCGCGAAAACGTCGCGTCCGACGCAAGGGAATAAAGTGCCGGCGCTCGCCTGAACCGAGCGCCGAGTTCCGCCCCTACCCCAGCGCCTTCTCCATCACCCGCCTCAGCCGCGCGCCAAAAGCCGCCGGGTCCTCGACGCTCGCGCCTTCCATGAGCCGCGCCTCGTCCAGGACGAGCCAGGCGGCGTCCTCGACCAGCGGCTTGTCGGCGCCTGCCTTGAAGCGCCCGGCGAGCGCAAGCGTCAGCGGGTGGGTCGGGTTGAGCTCGAGAATCGGCTTCGCGCGGTCACCGAGCCGCCCGTGCGCGGCAAGCATCTTCTCAAGCTGCCGGTCGGGGCCGAATTCGGGTGCGATCAGGCAGGCGACGCTGTCGGTCAGGCGGTCGGAGGCGCGAACCTCAGCGACCTCGTCGCCCAGCGTCTGCTTGAAGAAGGCGAACAACGTCGCCACGTCGCCGGAGGCTTCCGCTGGGGCGTTCGCGCCCTCGACGAGGGCGATCGACTTGATGTCGGCCGCGCCCTGGCTCACCGACTTGAACGGCTTGCCGTCGAAGCCTGCGGCCGTCGAGACCCAGAAGGCGTCGACGGGATCGGCGAGCAGCAGCACTTCGACCCCGCGCGCCTTGAACCCCTCGAGCTGCGGGCTTGCGCCCAAGCGCTTGGCGTCGTCGCCGGTGAGATAATAGATCGCAGTCTGGTTCTCGCGTAGAGCGGCGACATATTGCGCGAGCGTCCGGTCGCCCATCGGGTTGGTCGTGGTGACGAAGCGGGCGATCTTGAACAGGCCGTCACGGCGCTCCGGATCCTCGTACAGGCCTTCCTTGAGGACCGGCCCGAACTGCTCCCAGATCTTGGCGAATTTTTCCGGCTCGGCTTCGGCGAGCTTGCCGAGTTCCTGCACCACGCGGTTGCTTACGCCCTTGCGGATGGCCGCGAACACGTCGCTCTTCTGGATCAGCTCGCGCGAGACGTTGAGCGGCAGATCGGCGCTGTCGACCACGAGGCGCACGAAACGCAGCCATCCCGGCAGGATGTCGGCGTCCTCGGTGATGAGGACGCGGCGCACATAGAGCTTGTTGCGCCCTTTTCGCGCCGGATCGAACAGGTCGAACGGCCGCGAGCCTGGAATGAAGGCGAGCACCGTATATTCGTGACGCCCTTCGGCGCGCCAATGCAGGGTCAGCGCCGGCTCGTCGAACTGGCCGGACAGGGCGCGGTAGAATTCCGTATATTCTTCCGGCGTCACGTCGGATTTGGACTTGGCCCAGATCGCCGCGCCATCGGCGATGCGGCGCTTCTCGGCGCCAAGCTTCTCAATGAGGTCGATCGGCACCGCGACTGCGCCGGAATGGTCGCGCACGATGCGCTCGAGCGTGCGCGGCTGGAGGAATTCCTGCGAGGCGTCGTTCAGGTGCAGGGTGACGCTGGTTCCGCGCCTCGGCGCATTGTCAAGGGGCAACGGCGCGATGGTGAAGGCGCCCTTGCCGTCCGACGTCCAACTCCAGGCCTCGTTGGTTCCGGCGCGGTGGCTGTGGACGACGACCTCGTCCGCGACCATGAACGACGAATAGAAGCCGATGCCGAATTGGCCGATCAGCGAGGAGGCTTCCTTGCTCGCCTCTTCCGCCGCGAGCTTGTCGAGGAAGGCCTTGGTGCCGGAGCGGGCGATGGTGCCCAGCCCTTGCGTGAGGTCCTCGCGGGTCATGCCGATGCCGTTGTCCGAAAACGTCACGGTCTTGGCGTCGGGATTGATCGTGATCTCGATCGCGAATGGCGCGCCGTCCTCGATGAGTTCAGGCTTGGCGATCGCTTCATAGCGGAGCTTTTCGCAGGCGTCGGCCGCGTTGGAGACGAGCTCGCGGACGAAGATCTCCCGGTCGGAATAGACCGAATGGACCATGAGATGCAGCAGGCGCGAAACGTCGGCCTCGAAGCTCTGCGTGCTGGCGGCTTCGCTGGTCGGGGTCTGGGCGTCGGCGGTCAAAGGGCGAACCTCTCGAAGGCTGTTTAAATCGGAAATGCCGGCTGAGACGGCGTGGCGAACCGCATATCGGGGCGGCGCTGCAAGGATGCAAGTCGCATTTCCGCCGGCCTGCGCCCGTCGGCGCGGTGGCTTGATGCGTAAATTCAGGGCTGTGAGATCGCGCTCCGCGCGCGCCGCCCCGTTGTCAGCTCTCGGACGTCGTCAAGGCCAGCGCGTGAAGCTCCCCGCCCATGCGGCCCTTGAGCGCCTCATAGACCATCTGGTGCTGGCGAACGCGGCTCTTGCCCTGGAAGGCCGTCGTCACGACGGTCGCGGCATAATGGTTGCCGTCGCCGGCCAGATCCTTCACTTCGACCCGGGCGTCCGGAAACGCCTCGCGGATCATCGTCTCAATCTCGGTTTGCGACATGGCCATGGGCGTTACGCTCCTTGATGACTTCGGCCGCCTTGTCTTCCTCGCGGGACTCGGTCTCGAGCCGCGCGACGACGTCCTCGGCCGGCTCGCTCGCGGCGATCGTGACCCCGTCGGTCATGAGGATCAGGCAATCGTCCGCATCCGACGAATTGATGGCGACCACCCGCTCCGGTCGAACGTAAGCGAAGCCTTTGACGGTTTTGACGATGATGAACGGGATCATGAACTAGCCCCCTGAGGACGGCTCATATAGGCCGGCAGCCAGTTTTCATAGGCTTTGCTTAAGCCCGCAAGGGCGACCGGCGCGGCTTCGCCGAGGTTCAAGGTATCGCCGCCGGTGGCGCCGAGGCGCGAGAGCGGAACATCGAGGCGCCTCGCCTCTTCCGCGAGGGTCGCGCGCTCAGTCGGCGACGCGGTCAAAACGTAGCGGCCCTGATCCTCGCCGAAGAAGAACGCGTGCTCTTGAATGTGCGGTTCTTGGCCGCCCGCCTCGACGCTCGCGCCAATTCGCCCCGCCATCGCCATCTCGGCCAGCGCGACGGCCAAGCCTCCGTCGGACAGGTCGTGGACCGCGCTCACCCTCCCGGCGCGAATGAGCGACGCGACAAATTCGCCGTTTCGGCGTTCGGCGGCGAGATCGACCGGCGGCGGCGCGCCCTCTTCGCGTCCGGCGACCGTCGCGAGCCAGGCGGAGCAACCGAGCCAGCTTGGCGCTCCGCCGACGAGCCAAATGTCCTCGCCCGACGTCTTGAAAGCGAGGCTTGCCGTTTTCGCCACGTCTTCGACGAGACCCACGCCGCCGATCGCCGGCGTCGGCGGAATACCTGAGCCCATCGTCTCATTGTAGAGCGAGACGTTACCGGAGACGACGGGAAAGTCGAGCGCCCGCGCCGCTTCGCCAATGCCCTCGATGCAGCCGACCAGTTCGCCCATGGCTTCGGGCCGCTCCGGATTGCCGAAATTGAGATTGTCGGTGAGCGCGAGCGGGCGCGCGCCCACCGCAATGAGATTGCGCCACGCTTCGGCGACCGCCTGTTTGCCCCCTTCGCGCGGGTCAGCGGCGCAATAGCGCTCAGTGCAGTCGGTGGTCAGCGCGAGCCCCTTCGGGCCGTCGCCGAGCCTGATGACAGCCGCGTCGCCGCCCGGCCCCTGAACCGTGTTGCCGCGGATCAGTGTGTCATATTGCTCATAGATCCAGCGCTTCGAGCAAAGATCGGGCGAGGACAGGAGTTTGATCAGCGCGGCATCAGTAGGAATGGGGGCCATAATTGACGCAGCGTCGATAACGGCCGCGTGCGGGTTCCTGATCCATGGCCGGTCATAGAGTGGGGCCTCGTCGCCAAGCTCCTTGATTGGCAGGTCGGCCTTGACCTCGCCGCCGCGTCTGATGACGAACCGGCGCGTATCGGTGGTCTTGCCTATGATTGCGAAGTCGAGCCCCCATTTGCGGAAGATCGCCTCGGCCTCGGGCTCCTTCTCGGGCCTGAGCACCATGAGCATGCGCTCCTGGCTCTCGGAGAGCATCATCTCGTAAGCGCTCATGCCGGTCTCGCGGCACGGCAAATGGTCGAGGTCGAGGTCGATGCCGAGATCGCCCTTGGCCCCCATCTCGGCCGCCGAGGAGGTGAGACCCGCGGCGCCCATGTCCTGGATGGCGATCACCGCGCCTGAGCGCATCAGCTCGAGGCAGGCTTCGAGCAAGAGCTTCTCGGCGAACGGATCGCCGACCTGCACGGTCGGGCGCTTCTCTTCGGCGTCCGCCTCGAAGGCCGCCGAGGCCATGCTCGCGCCGTGGATGCCGTCGCGCCCGGTCTTTGAGCCGAGATAGACGATCGGATTGCCGATTCCGGTCGCCGCCGAAGTGAAGATCGCGTCGCGCCTCGCGACGCCGACCGCCATCGCATTGACGAGGATGTTGCCGTCGTAGCGCCGGTGAAAGCCGGTCGAGCCGCCGACCGTCGGCACACCGAACGAATTGCCGTAGCCGCCGATTCCCGCGACGACCCCGGCCACAAGACGTCGCGTTTTGGGGTGTTCGGGCGCGCCGAAGCGCAGGAGGTTAAGCGCGGCGACGGGCCTTGCGCCCATGGTGAACACGTCGCGCAAAATGCCGCCGACCCCGGTCGCCGCGCCCTGATAGGGCTCGATGAACGAGGGATGGTTGTGCGACTCCATCTTGAAGACGCAGACGTCGCCGTCGCCAATGTCGATCACGCCCGCGTTCTCGCCCGGCCCATAGATGACATGGGGGCCCTTGGTCGGCAGCTTGCGCAGGTGAAGGCGCGACGACTTGTACGAGCAATGCTCGTTCCACATCGCCGAGACGATGCCGAGTTCGGTGAACGTCGGGATCCTGCCGATCAGCGCGACGAGCCGCGCATATTCGTCAGGTTTCAGTCCATGCGCGACGGCGAGCGTTTCGTCGACCTTCGGTTCGGTATCGGTCAAAGGCCTGCCGTCTTTCAGTGGGGGAGACGCTTGGCCTTTAGCCTTGCGCCCCGGCGACCTCAAGTCGGTAGGCGGGGTTAAATGACCTTGCGATATCGTCGCGCGACACGCCACTTGCGGAGGCGGGCGTGCGCCGTCGAAATGACCCTAGTTCCATTTTTAGTTCTGCGCGCCAGCATTTTCAATGACTTAAGCCCCCGTTTAGTTCCGCGCTCTCGCTGAGCATGATTTTCAGCGTGTACATAATATATAGCTCATATATTATGTAATATATTTCGAAATCGGTACGCACTGGAAAGTGGAAGCCTGGGGACTGCCCCCGCGCAAGGGTTGAGGCGAAAGTCTAAGATGGCGCGATGACCGAAGAATCCCTCGCCGACCTGTACCGAGCCTATATCGCCTGCCTCAACCGGCAGGACTGGCCGAACCTGCATCGCTTCGTCGCCGACGATGCACGACACAACGGCCGGCCGTTCGGGCTCGCCGGTTACCGCGCCATGCTCGAGCGCGATTTCGAGGAGATCCCGGACCTTCAGTTCAACATCGAACTCCTGGTCTGCGATCCGCCGCATGTCGCAAGCCGGCTGCGCTTCGACTGCCGGCCCAAGGGCCTCTTTCTCGGGCTCCCGGTGAACGGCAGGCGGGTGAGCTTCGCGGAGAACGTCTTCTACCAGTTTCGCGACGAAAGAATTGCGGAGGTCTGGTCGGTGGTCGACAAGGCGGCTATCGAAGCGCAGCTGTGACGCGGTTCAGCGGCGGGGCGTCCAATCCGAGCCGGCAACCTTTCGCTTGTCGTCATGGCCGGGCTTGACCCGGCCATCCACGTGCTTCGGCGCCACAGGCGATCCAGCGAGATCGTGGTGAGTGAGTCGTTGCTGTCCATCGCGTCGACTTTAAGGCGGCGTTGCGTAGACGGCCGGGTCAAGCCCGGCCATGACAATGAAAAGCGATGTGTGAGACACGCAATGACTTCCGATATTCCGAATTCCATGCTATGATCTGGACATGGCTGAATCTTGCTTCAAACCCGCCGGCTCACGAATAGCGCCTCTTTTTTCGGCCTTTGCGACGGAGAAGGCGCATGAAAAATTTTTCAGCGAAATTCGCCCGTAACCCATTGAAAAAGCTAAATCCGGACGAGAGAATCCAGGGAAATCCAAGCTTTTCCAACACCGCTTTCGAGGGTCAAACGCCCTCTGACACGGCCTGGCCAAGGAAATCCAAATCCGGACCCTACCGCCGGCCGAACAGGCGCTCGATGTCCGCGAGCTTGAGTTCCACATAGGTCGGGCGGCCGTGGTTGCACTGGCCGGCGCCCGGCGTCGCCTCCATCGTGCGCAGGAGCGCGTTCATCTCTTCGGACTTGAGCGGCCGGCCCGAGCGTACCGAGTGGTGGCAGGCGAAGGTGGCGAGCCGCTGGTCGAGCCGACGCGCCAGCGTTTGCGCCCCGTCCTCGGCCGCGAGGTCGGCGGCGAGGTCGCGCACGAGCGCGGCGAGGTCGCCCTGCGCGATCGCTGCCGGCGCCTCGCGCACCATCATGGCGCCGGGGCCGAAGCCTTCGACGACGAGGCCGAGCCCGGCGAGTTCCTCCGCGTGCGCGTCGATGAGCGCCGCGGCGTCGGGATCGAGATCGACGATCAGCGGCGTCAATAGGATCTGCCGCTCGATCGCCCCCTGCTCGCGCTCACGCTTGAGCCGCTCGTAGACGATGCGCTCATGCGCCGCGTGCTGGTCGACAATGACCACGCCGTCCCTGGTCTGGGCGATGATGTAGTTCTCGTGCAGCTGCGCCCGCGCGGCGCCGAGCGGAGCGGCGAGGTCGCGCTCGCTCGCCGGAGCCGCCGGCGCCGGCGCGGAGGGCGCGACTTCGCCAAAGCTTGCCTGCGCGGGCTCCGCGAACCGGGGGGCTGCGGGCGAGCCGCGCCAGTCCCAGCGGGGAGAATAGGACGCGCCGCGGTATGGATGCGGCGGGCGCATGGCGAGGATCGTCGCCGTCCCGCCGGTGGTCGAAGCCCGATGCAGCGTCTCGTTCAGATGTTGCTTGATCGCGCCCACGATCAGGCTGCGAACAGCCGCCGCGTCGCGAAAGCGCACTTCGGCTTTCGCCGGGTGGACGTTGACGTCGACCTCGTCGGAAGCGCATTCGACGAACAAAGCCGCAACCGCATGCCGGTCCGGGGGCAGGAAATCGAGATAGGCGCCCCGGAGCGCGCCGGCGAGCGTCTTGTCGCGCACCGCGCGCCCGTTGACGAACAGGAACTGTTGCGACGCGTTCGGCCGGCTATAGGTCGGCAAGCCCACCCGGCCGGAGAGCCGAGCGCCGTCGCGGCGCGCGTCGAGCCTGACCGAATTGGCCGCGAACTCGTCGCCCAACGCCTGGCGGAGCCGCTCAGCGAAACCCGCTTCGCCCGCGCCCGCGGCCGGCCAGTCGAAACTCGCGCCCAGATCGGTCGTGAACGAAAAGCGCGCTTCCGGCGCCGTCATCGCGAGCCGCTTGACCGCATCCGCCGCAGCCAGCGCCTCGGCCCGGTCGGATTTGAGAAACTTGAGCCGCGCGGGCGTGGCGGCGAACAGGTCCCGCGCCTCAACTCGCGCGCCAAAAGGCGAGGCGCAGGGTTCGATTGCGCTCTTGGCGCCGTCCTCGACCAGAAGCCTCAAACCCATCGGGGCGCCTGGGCTGCGGGTGCGGATTTCCAGTCGCGACACCGAGGCGATTGACGGCAGCGCCTCGCCGCGGAAGCCGAAGGTGGCGATCTGCATGAGATCGCCATCAGGCAGTTTCGACGTCGCGTGCCGCTCGACGGCAAGGGCGAGATCGGCTTCGTCCAGCCCATGCCCGTCGTCGACGACCCGGATGAGCCGCCGTCCGCCAGCCTCGATCGTGACCTCGATCGATTTCGCGCGAGCGTCGAGCGCGTTCTCGACCAGTTCCTTGATCGCCGCCGCCGGCCGCTCGATCACCTCGCCCGCGGCGATGCGGTCGATGGTCAAGGGATCGAGACGGCGAATCGGCATGGGGCTTAAACCTCGCCGCATCTTATCGCATTGGCGGGCAGGCGGGAAAAGCAATAGCCTCGGACGCGATGAGTCCGCGGTTGGAGGGGACGAAGATGACGCCCGAGGGCGGATGCTATTGCCGGCAAGTGCGTTACTCGGCCGAGGGCAAGCCGCGGCTCAAGGCGCAATGCCATTGCCGCGAATGCCAGTACATCAGCGGCGGCGCCCCGAACATGTTCATGCTGATGGCGCCCGAGAGGTTCCGTTATGTGAGCGGAGCGCCCAAGACGTTCACCCGCAGCGATCTCGATCAGCCGGTGACGCGCGAATTCTGCCAGACTTGCGGCACGCATCTGACCACCCGGCGCCCGGACTTGGCCTTCGTGATCCTGAAGGTCGGCACCCTCGACGACCCAAGCCTCTTCGGCTTGCCCCAGATGGCCATCCACACGCTCGACAAGCAACCCTTCCATGTGATCCCGGAAGGCGTGCCGGCGTTCGAGCGAGAGCCGCCGCGCTGAGAGGGCCGCAGACCCTCATCCGTCAGCCTTCGGCTGCCACCTTCTCCCGCAAGGAGAAGGGAAGTTCAGAACCCCTCCGGCCGCCCTACCACGGTCGTATGCAGCGAGCCATCGCCGAACGCGCGATGCGCCGCGCGCTTAACGCTTTCCATCGTCACCGCGGCGATCTCGCGGTTGCGCTCGACCAGCCACTCGGGTGCGCGGCGCTCGAGCTGGATGTGGACGAGCTGCGAAGCGATCTTGGCCGAGGTGTCGAAGCGCAGCGGATAGGAGCCGATGAGATAGGTCTTGCCTTTCTCCAGCTCCTCTTCATGCAGCCCGTTCAGCGCCACGTCCCGGATTTCGGCCGAGGCGACGTCGAAGGATTCGCGCGCCCGCTCGTTCTTGGTTGTCGTGCCGCCATAGAAATAGGCGCCTTGCTCGAGCGAATAGAAGGTCCCGAACACGGTATAGGCGAGGCCGCGCTTCTCGCGCACCTCGCGAAACAGGCGCGAGGTCATCGAGCCCGAGCCGCCCAGCACATGGGCGGCGACTACGCTCGCGATGAAGTCCGGGTCGTCGCGCTTGAGCGCCGGCCGGCCGAAGCGGATGGTCGATTGCGGCACGTCGAGATCGATCCGGTCGATCGCGCCGAGGCCCGCGAAAGCAACGCCAGGGATGGACTTGAGATCGCCCTTCGCCGGCAGATCGGCGAAGGCCTTATCGACGAGCGCCGCCGCGTCCTTTTCTTCGATCGCGCCGACGACCGCGATCAACAATTGATCGCGCGCAATCCCGCGCTTGGCTGACTTGACGAGATCGCCCCGTTCAATGCGGGCGAGCGTTTCGAGCGTCCCGTCGGCCGGCTGGCCGTAGGGGTGATCGGGGAACGACTTTGCCTTCCAGTTGCGGCTAGCGAGCGTCGCTGGATCGTTGGCGTCGTGGCGCAGGCGCGCGTTCATGTGCTCGCGCACACGGTCGAACGGCTCCTGGTCGAACCGGGGGGCGTTGACCGCAAGTCGCAGCAACTCGGCGGCGCGATCGAGGTTCTTGGTCAGCGTGCGCATCCGCCCGCTCCAATGATCGCGGTCGCAATGGAACGACATTTCGACCGCGATCTCGTCCAGGGCGCGGTGAAACGCCTGGGAATTGAGATTGCCCGCCCCTTCGTCGAGAAGCCCCGACATCAGCGCGCTCAAGCCCGCCTTTTCCGCCGGGTCCTGCGCCGAGCCCCCGCGCATGGCGAATTCGAGCGAAACGAGCGGCACCGCGTGGGAGGCGACGAGCCAGAATTTCAATCCGCGCGGGCTCGTGACGACGTCCACATTGACGGCGGAATGAGGGGTTGAAACGGCGAGGTGCTTTTGCATGAGCGTTTCCATAATCGTTTCTACGGGTTTGTTTTTTGGCTCCGAGGGGAGCGGAAGGTCGAGGGCGCTTAAGCCGCCTCCTCGACCAGAGGCATGAGATATCCGGTCACCGCCGGCTTGTGATCAATCCAGCGGCGCGCCGATCCAATCACGTCTTCTGCGGTGAGGCGTTCGATCCTTGCAGGCCATTCCTCGACGTCGCGCAAGGTTTGCCCGATCGCGAGCGAGGACCCGTACCAGCGGGCGAGATCCGATTGGCTGTCGCGGGCATAAATCGCGTCCGCGACCATGCGGGTCTTCGCACGCTCGAGGTCGCCCGTGTCGATCCCGTCATGCACGAACTTCGCCAGCGCCTGATCAAACGCCTTATCGAGCATGTCGAGCGATATTCCAGGCGCGGGGGTCATGTTGACGATGAACCGGCTCTGGTCGACCGCCGCGCCATGGTAATAAGCCCATGCGGAGACGGCGATCCGCTCCTCCATAACCAGCGTTCGATAGAGAAAGCTCGTTTGCCCGCCCCCGAACAGGTGGGCGAGCAATTCGAGTGCTTCCGCTTCGCCTTCGGGCGCGGTGCGAGCCGACGGCGCGAGATAATGCCGCTGCCACCCCGGCTGCTCGACTTTGTCGTCGGCGACTTTCACCAACCGGTTGGCGACGGTCGGGGGCTCCATCGGGCGCACGCGTTCGGGTTTCGCTCCGCGTGGCTTGATCTTGCCGTAGGTCTCCTCGGCAAGCGCGCGCGCTTCGTCCGGCTCGACGTCGCCTGCAACGATCAGAATGGCGTTTTCGGGCGTATAGAAGCGCTTGTAATAGGCGAGCGCATCCTCGCGATTTAGACCTTCGATCTCATGCCCCCAACCGATCACCGGAATCCCATAAGGGTGATGGGTGAAGAGGGCCGCTTGCACCGCCTCGCCGAGTTGCGCCCCGGGGTCGGTGTCGCAATGCATCCGCCGCTCCTCGAGCACGACGTCGCGTTCCGGCGCAACGATGTCATCGGTCAGGGTCAGGCCCGTCATGCGGTCGGCTTCGAACGCCATGCAGGCTTTGAGGTGCTGCTTGGCGATCTGCTGAAAATAGGCGGTGAAATCGTTGCCGGTGAAGGCGTTTTCCATGCCGCCAACCTCGGAAATGAACTCCGAGAACGCGCCCTTGGGATGGCGCTTGGTGCCTTTGAACATCAGGTGTTCGAGGAAGTGAGCGATGCCGGATTTGCCCGGCGGATCGTCGGCCGCGCCGTTGCGGTACCAGACCATGTGGGTGACGACCGGGGCGCGATGATCAGGAATGACCACGACGTCGAGGCCGTTGGCCAAAGTGAAATTCACGACATGCGGCGCGGTAGAGGCGGAAGACGTCATCGCGGTCCAATCGAAGCTGGCGAGCCCCTCGTGACCGGCCGCAATGCGGCGCGATCATGACGGTCCCGCGACATATAAACCGCCTCACGGCTTCTCGCTAGGAGGGCCAGGCCCAACTCCCGCCGCCTTAACGGGCCCGTGCGTCGAGCGCCTCTTTGATCTCGTCCAGCGCCTTCGGATCCTCGATCGTCGCCGGAATCGACCAGGCATCGCGATCGGCGATCTTCTTCATCGTGCCGCGCAGGATCTTGCCCGAGCGGGTTTTCGGCAGACGGGGCACGACGAAGGCCATCTTGAAGGCCACGACCGGGCCGATCTTGTCGCGCACCAACTGAACGACCTCCTTCTCGATCTCATGCGGAGGCCGACTGACGCCCGCCTTCAGGACCACAAACCCGCACGGAGCCTCGCCTTTGACCTCGTCCTTGACGCCAAGCACGGCGCATTCCGCAACGTCAGGGTGTGAAGCGACGACCTCCTCCATGCCACCGGTCGACAAGCGATGACCGGCGACGTTGATGATGTCGTCGGTCCGCCCGAGGATGGTGAGATACCCGTCTTCATCGATGAATCCCGCGTCGGCGGTTTTGTAATAGCCGGGGAACTCGTTGAGGTAACTCTCGCGCATGCGCCCGTCCTGGCGGTAGAGCGTCGGCAAACAGCCCGGCGGCAGCGGCAGCTTGATGACGAGCGAACCCATCGTCCCGGCCGGCACGGGCTTCGTCGCCTCGTCGACGACGTGAACGTCGTAGCCTGGCATCGGCACGCTCGGCGAGCCAAGCTTGACCGGGAGCATTCCCAAGCCAACGGGATTGGCCACGATCGGCCAGCCGGTCTCGGTCTGCCACCAGTGATCGACCACCGGCACGCCCAAAATCTCCTGCGCCCAGGCGACCGTGTCCGGGTCGGCTCGCTCCCCCGCAAGAAATAGAGTCCGCAAGGAGCTGATGTCGTAGTTTTTGATGAGCTTCGCCTGCGGGTCTTCTTTGCGCACGGCGCGCAAGCCGGTCGGCGCGGTGAAGAACGCGGCGACCTTATAATCCTCGATCACCCGCCAATAAGCGCCGGCGTCCGGCGTCCCGATCGGTTTGCCTTCGTAAAGAACGCTGGCGCAGCCTTGCAGCAGCGGCGCATAGACGATGTAGGAATGGCCCACGACCCAGCCGATGTCGGAACCGGTCCAAAAGGTCTCGCCAGGCTTCATATCGTAGATCGCCGACATCGACCATTTGAGCGCCACCAGATAGCCGCCAATGTCGCGCACCACGCCCTTCGGTGAGCCAGTCGTGCCGGAAGTGTAGAGAATGTAGAGCGGATCGGTCGCGGCGAGGTCGGCGCAGGGAGCCCGCTTGCCCGCCGCTCGAGCGGCGTCGACGAGCGCGGTCCAGTCCCTGTCTTGACCCTCGATCATACGGGCTTCGACCTGAGAACGCTGGTAGACGACGGAGGTCGACGGCTTGTGCCGGGCGAGAGAGATCGCAAGATCAAGGAGCGGTTTGTACTCGACGATCCGGCCCGGCTCGACGCCGCAGCTCGCGGTGAGAATGACCTTCGGCTCGGCGTCGTCGATGCGGGTCGCGAGCTCCTTCGCCGCAAAGCCGCCGAAAACCACCGAATGAACGGCGCCGATGCGCGCGCACGCCAGCATGGCGACAATCGCCTCGGGAATCATGGGCATGTAGATCAAGACTCGGTCCCCGGCCGTGACCCCGAGGTCATCGAGCACGGCGGCAAGCGTCGCCGTCTCGCCGAGCAATTCGCGGTAGGTGATGGCGCGCTTGGTCCCGGTGACAGGGCTGTCGTAATAGAGCGCGACTTGGTCGCCGCGGCCGGCCTCGACATGGCCGTCGAGCGCGTTGAAGCAGGCGTTGCAGCGCGCGTCGGGAAACCAGTGGCCGTAGACGCCCGCGTCGGGATCGAAAATGCGCTCCGGCGGCTTTATCCAGGTGATCTCGCGCGCCGCCTCCGCCCAGAAGCCTTGCGGATCGGCGCGCCAGCGATCATAGGTCTGCCGATAGCCGCTGGTCATCGTTTCGTTCCCTCCGCCGCCGAACTCAGGCGTGTCGTTGTCATGCGCGAATTGTCGCGCCCAGCGCGTCGGAACGCAACGTCAGCCATGCCGTGGCGGCCGGCCCGACAGCCTGATCGGTTGGCGCTTGCAGGAAAAGACCGAAATGTCGGGCGAAACGCAATTCTACCTTGTGGCCATCCCGGCGGTGATCCTTCTCGGCCTGTCAAAAGGCGGGTTTTCAGGCTTGAGTTCGCTGGCGATGCCCATGATGTCACTGGTCTCCTCGCCGGTCAGGGCGGCGGCGATCGTGCTGCCCATTCTCATTGTCCAGGACTGGGTCAGCGTGTGGGCGTTTCGGCGCGATTACTCGCTGCGGAACCTCATCATCCTGACCCCTTCCGCGGTGATCGGCGTAACGCTTGGCTGGCTGCTCGCGGCGCACGTCAGCGAGGACGCGGTGCGTCTTGCGATCGGCGTGATCTCAATCGCTTTCGTCGCCTACATGCTGATCCGGGACCAGCTGGGACGCGCCCCGGTCGAGAAGCCCGGCGTTCCAAGCGGTGTCCTGTGGGGTTCGCTGTCAGGTTTTACGAGCTTTGTCAGCCATGCCGGGGCGCCCCGTTCCAGGTCTATGTCATGCCGCAATATCTGGAGCCGCGAATATTCGCCGGCACCGCGACCATATTCTTCGCCGCTGTCAACCTGTTAAAACTTCCGGGTTATTTTCTCCTCGGTCAGCTGAGCCCCGACAACCTCCGTGTGTCCGCCTGGCTGCTACCGGTGGCGGTTCTATCGACCCTTGCCGGGGTTTGGTTGGTCCGGCGGGTGCCCGCGGATCGGTTCTATACGGCTATTCTCGCGCTTACCTTCCTCATAGGAGTGAAATTGGCCTATGACGCCGTTCGGGCGCTCGCTTGAGGGAGAGAATCATGGGCCAAGGCGCTTTTCCGCGCCAAAATCCGATTCGAACGGCTCGCCAATGAGCGCCGTAAAGCTGGTCGACCGCGCCTATGGGCGCATCGCCGAGCAAATTCCCGCTTTTGCGGCGATCGGCCTCATCGGCTATTTCGTCGATGCGGCGATCACCTATTTGGGCGCCAAATACCTCGGCCTGTCGCCGGAGCTTGCCCGGCCGCCGGGCTTCATCATCGCGACGCTGCTCAACTTCACCCTCAATCGGTCGATCACCTTCCGCCACTCGCGGGCGCCGCTCTTCCGCGCTTTCCTTCGTTATTGCGGGGTCGCCTCGGCCGGGCTTGCGGTCAACTACGCGGTCTATTCGGCTTGTGTTGTTTTTGCGCCCCGAGCCGGAGTCGCCGTTACGCCGGCGATCCTCCCGCTGTTCGTCGCCGCCGGCAGCGGAGCGGCGATGGTTCTGACCTTCCTAGGCTTTCGGTTCTTCGCCTTTCGACCGTAGCGATTGCCGATTGTCTGGCCCAAAGCTTGCGGAAGCGCGCTATGATCGTGTCGAAGCGCTGGGAGCTCGCTGGATGTCCGTTTCGCCCTATGACCGCGACCTCGATCGCAATCCGGCCAATTTTCAGCCGCTGACGCCGCTGACCTTCCTTGAGCGCTCGGCCGCGGTATTTCCGGATCGGCTGGCCATCGCCCACGGGGCCCTGCGCCGCAATTATCGCGAGTTCCACGCGCGGACGAAGAAGCTCGCCTCCGCGCTTACCAAGCGGGGTTTCGTGCGCGGCGACACGGTTGCGGTCATGCTCGCCAACACGCCCGCGATGCTCGAATGTCACTATGGCATCCCGATGTGCGGCGCCGTGCTCAACGCGCTCAACATTCGCCTCGACGCGGCTTCAATCGCCTTCATGCTCGATCACGGCGAGGCCAAGGCGCTCATTGTCGATCGCGAGTTCTCTGCGGTCATCGGCGCGGCGCTCAAGCTGGCGAAGGTTCGGCCGCTTCTCATCGACTACGACGATGCTGAATACGACGGCCCTGGCGAACGGCTTGGGGACCTCAACTACGAGGCGCTCATCGCCGAGGGCGACGAGGCTTACGAGCGCACGGCGCCGGGCGACGAATGGGATGCGATTGCGCTCAACTACACCTCGGGCACCACCGGCGATCCCAAGGGCGTCGTTTATCACCACCGTGGCGCCAACCTGCTCTCCGCCGGCAACATTCTGACCGCCGACGTCGGCCGCCATCCGGTCTATCTCTGGACGCTGCCGATGTTCCATTGCAACGGCTGGTGCTTCCCCTGGTCGGTCAGCGTGAAGGCCGGCGTGCATGTGTGCCTGAGGCAGGTGCGCGCCAAGCCGATCTTCGACCTCATCGCCGAGCACAAGGTGACCCACATGTGCGGAGCGCCGATCGTCATGTCGATCCTGCTCAACGCGAGCGACGACGAGAAGCGGGCGTTGCCGCATGTCGTGCGCTTTTTCACCGCTGCGGCGCCCCGCCCGCCGCTGTGCTTCAGGCGATGGGTGAAGCCGGCTTCGAGGTGACGCATCTCTATGGCCTGACGGAGGTCTACGGGCCGGCGGTGGTCAACGACTGGAAGGATGAGTGGAATGCCCTCGGCGCCGAAGCCCAAGCGCATCTCAAGGCGCGGCAGGGCGTTCGCTACCACGCGCTCGAGGCGCTCGAGGTGATGGACCCCGAGACGATGCAGCCTGTCCCCGCCGATGGAGAAACGATGGGCGAAGTGATGTTCCGCGGCAATGTGGTGATGAAGGGCTACCTCAAGAACAAGGCGGGGACGGAGAAGGCGCTGGCTGGCGGCTGGTTCCATTCCGGCGACCTTGGCGTCAAGCACAGGGACGGCTATGTGCAGCTCAAGGACCGCTCGAAGGACATCATCATTTCCGGCGGCGAGAACATTTCATCGATCGAAGTCGAGGACGTGTTATTTGATCATCCCGGCGTCCAGCTCGCCGCCGTGGTGGCGCGGCCCGACGACAAATGGGGCGAGACGCCCTGTGCTTTCGTCGAGATGAAGCCGGATCATAGCGCCACGTCTGAAGAGCTCATCGAATGGTGTCGGGCGCGCTTGGCGCGCTATAAGTGCCCGCGTGACATCGTCTTCGCCGATATCCCCAAGACGTCGACCGGCAAAGTGCAGAAGTTCGCGCTGCGCGAACGCGCCAAGGCCCTCGGCGTGAGGCCGGCGTAGCGTGATGCGTTCCGACGCCTGGCCGCAACATTGCCGCGCGGCGCTGGTCCGCGCGGTCAGCTCGGCGGCGGCGCAGTTTCCCGCTCCTGGCGAAGAGGCGCCGAAGCGGGTCCATGACGTGCGCAAGACGCTCAAGGAAGCCCGCGCGATCACGCGGCTCTTTCTCCATTGCGTTGGGGAGCCGGCGCGGGTGACGATCACGGCGCTGGCTGCAACGCGCCGCCAGATCGGCCGGACGCGCGATCTCGACGTGATGGCGATTCGCGTCCAGCGTCTCGAGCCTCCGCCTGAGGTCTCCGAACCGCTCATGGCCGCGATTGCGCGCGAGCGGGAGGCGGCTCAGCGCGCTCGCCGCGGCCTCGCCGCCACCGCGCCACGGCCGAGGCTGAATGCGATCGTCAGGCGCGTCGAGGGTTGGGACTTGACCACTGTCGGGACGGAGGACATCGTCGACGCGGTCGCGCGCACCTACCGGCAGGCGCGCAAGCGCGGGCGCCTCGCCTTCGACGGCGACGACCCGGTTGCGCTGCACGCCTTTCGCGGCCGGGTCGTCGATCTGCGCTACCAGCTCTCGCTGCTGTCCTGCGCGTGGCCGGAAGCCCTGAACGCCCAGGCCGAAGCCTTGAACGATCTTCGCGAGGCGCTCGGCGACTTCAACGATCTCCATGTGCTCGGGACGTTCGCGACGGAACACGGCGAACTGCCGCCGCAGGCGCTGGAAGACCTCGGCCTCCGCATCGCGGCGAAGCAGAATAAGCTCAGGCGTCGCGCTCATGTCGAGTTCGAGCGGCTGTTCGCCGAAACGCCGAACGCGTTCGCAACCCGCATCGCGGCCTATCTCGGCCACCCGGTGAGAGAGCCGGAGGTCCCGCAGGATGTGCCTGCTGCGACAAAGGCTGCTTCCGCAGCGGAGTGAACATGCGGCTTGAATTCCGCCACGGCATGACGCAGATGTGATCAAAATAAACTTAAGTTGACAGGTGAAAGACTTTCAATCACGGTCTGCCGAGGGGTCGAGCGTTCGAAAAGCCGCCCTCGGGATGACTTGCCAAAGACGACCACGCCGGGGAATGTGCGAGAGGTGTTTCTCGCGCTTGAGAGGGAATGCATCATCATGACAAGCAGACTATTCGTCGCGCTGCTGGCGCTTGGCGCGGCCACTACCGCCGGATCGGCGCACGCCGATACGCTCTATTTCTCGCTGGGCGGGGATGGGAACGTGAGTGTCTCCGGGACCCTCACCATTGGTCCGGATCCCTATGCCGACACGATGGGCATTTTCGGAACGCCCGCCAATCTTGCCCTTGTCTCTCCGACCGCGCCAAATTTCCAGGGCCAAGTCGACCCAGCGAACGCGCTTGCGGTCACGGACGTTGCGGGAACCTTTTCCGACGTCGCGCTCGGAATCTCGGGCGCGATGATAACCGGACTAGTCGCCACCAGCCCCCAGCCGCACTACGATCCTGATTACACGATCCCTTATAGCTTTGGCTGGTATCCCGGCGTGCCTGCGACTGCTGTCTCTTACGACAATCTGTTCTATCCGGGATCGGGCGCTCCTCTGACCTGTCTTCCTACGCCCACAGAGCCCACGGCTGCGGGCGGGTATTTTGACAATTACGGCGTGATGTTCTCCCTTGCGAACGGCGATGTTGTCGATATGTACAGCAATGGCGGCGACGGCGGTCCAATCTACGGCGTCGTCGTCTTTAGCGCCGGGACTCCGGACTACACGAGCGGCGGTGGCCTGACCCTAAACGTTCCCGAGCCTTCAACCTGGGCGATGACGATCTTCGGCTTTGCCGGGCTCGGTTTTGCCGGCTACCGCAAGGCGCGCAAGGCCGCCATCGCTGCCTAGCAATCGCGGTCAGTTGATCCGCCGTGACGAAGGCCGAGCGCCTGCCTGTTGGGCAGGCGCCGGCGTGATTAGGAAATTCGGCAAATTGTTGCCAGGATAGCCTGGATCTGATATTGTTTTCTGAAATATCGCCAATGCAACCGCTTCCCGCGTGGGCGACGCGCGATCAAGGCCTTCGGCATTCGGGGCAATGAATGACTCGGAGTTGGTGCCGCAATCCACTGAAATGACTCGAAACGGACTCAAGAATCGGGACAGGCCAAGTGAAGGGCAGCCCGCCTTGCGATCGAGCTTGGTGTACGAGACCGAGAAGGCAAAAAAGTTGCGTAAAAGAGCACGTAAGTCACTGAAATAATTGGCGAGCGTAAACTTGTGCGCGGGTGCCTGATCATCCGGCGCTCGACCTCGACCGGCCCCGTCACGCGGCGCCGCGCACGCCGACCAGAAGCGCGATGCCAAACGCGAGCACCGCGAGCGCAGCAGCGAATTCGAAGCCCTTCGCCACCAGCGCCAGGCGCGAATTTTCCCCTGCCGCGAGCCGCATCGCGGTCGACTTGGCGAAGACGGCCACCCAGGCGAGCGCGCCCGTCGTGACCGCCGTGCCGATCGCTATGGCGAAGGCGGCGGCGACGCCCGCGGCGAACAACCCTTGCGCCATTGCGAACACCAGCACCAGGATCGCGCCCGAACACGGACGCGCGCCGGCGGCGATTACCGTTCCGACCGCGGCGCGCCATGAAAAGGCGCCATCAAGCTGAGCTGGGTCGGGCATATGCATGTGCCCGCAATCGTCAGTCAGTTCGCTCGGCGCGTCGGGCGACCCCGCGCGATAGGCCGCCGCGGACAGGCTGAACGTCGGACGCCCCCATGCGACGCCAGCATAGGCCGGCGTGGAGGCGACTGCGCGGCGGCGCTCTGTGTGCTCGCTCAGCGCCGCAAGGAGCGCTGAGCCCTTTCGCCAGACCAGCCAGGCGCCAATGGCGGCGACGCTGCAATAGCTCGCCAGCTCGATCCAATCGGCCGCGTGGGTCATTTGCGAAGCGGTCGCCTGAAAGACAAATCCGGCCGCGCCGACGAGCACGATCGCGATCAGCGCCTGAAGCAACGCCGCCATCAGCGCCATTGTCGCGCCGCGTTTGAGCGAGGTTTCGTTGGCCAGCATGTAAGAAGCAAGAACGGCCTTGCCGTGTCCGGGGCCGGCCGCGTGCACCACGCCGTAGGCGGCGCCGAGGCCGATCAGGCCCCAGGCAGCGCTGGGCTGCCCGTGCAGTGCGTGCACTTTGCCTGCAATGAGATGGGTAAGCGACGATTGCTGGGCCATGAGCCAGCCCGTAATTCCGCCTTCCCCGCCACCCCCGCCCTCGCCGCCGGCGACAGCGAACGGGCGCTGCGAAAGTTGCGCGAGCGCGCTAACGGCCGATCCGCCCCAAACCGCGCATCCAAGCGAAAATCGTCCGAGCGCGCGCCTCGTCATGGGCACGCGACGATGGCGGCGCTCGCCATTTTGAAGCCGAAATTGGTTCCGGGCGCGAGGTTGGTGAAGAACGATTCCGACAGTTTCTGCTTGTCGTTCGACTCGAGCGGCTTCGGCTTGGCGACCGTGACCGCGCACCCCGATGGGGCGGAAACCAGCGTCACCGGCTCTTTGTCGTCGAACTCAAAATCGATGAAAAATTCCGGATCGGACACCCGAAGCGTTAGGAACTTGGTGATCGGCGTCGGCGTCTTCAGCGGCAGCGTGACATGGAACTCGACCAGATGGTCGGGCCGCTCCTGCATCCAATAGTCAGTCACTGGGTCGAAATCCATGGACTTGCCGCCGATCTTCAGCGTGGTGAAATAGCCGATCTCGGCCAGGCTGCCGGCGTTCTCCTTGGCCAGCGGGGCGAACTGCTCTTTCTTCACAAGCTGGCCGGCCGGGGCGAGGCCTTGCGTGGCGAAGGACGAATACATCTCGTCGAAAACCCAGTCGTGAATCACCGCCGAAACCTTTCCGTCGGGCGTGAAGGCGATTTGGCTTTTGACCGTGACCCAGACATGCGGATGCGCGCTGGCCGGCGCCGCGGCCGCAAGCCCAAACGCGAGTCCCACCACCGCGATTCGCCAATTCCGCTGTCGGGCGCCCATTGCGAAGCCTCCTTGCTGGCAAAGTGCGGCGACGAAATGGCGCGCGGGCTCAAACATGGTTGAGCGAATCTTAACGCGCCATGGTTCAGCGATTCTTAAGCCAATAGGCGCAATATCGCGCCATGGCGCGTTGCGTTCCGCCTGTATCGCTCATGCTGATCGCGGCTTTGTGTTTGACGAGCTGCGGGTTCCCCGGCCGTCCCGAGCGGCCGGTCTGGCGCGCGCAGGCTGAAAACGCCTGCTTCGCCCGCAAGCAGGTGATTCTTTCCGATACCATCGTCTCCGTTCCCGAAATCGACGGTCCAGGGATCTGCGGAATGACGCGCCCGCTGAAGGTCGCGGCGGTCGATAACGGCGCGATCGCCATCGACAAGACTTTGACCATCGACTGTCCGATGATCCCGGCGCTGGAAGCCTGGTTGAACGCCATCGTCGAGCCCGATGCGCAGACCCGCTTCGGGCAAAGGGTCGCGACCGTCAACGTGTTCGGCGCCTACAGCTGCCGGGGCATTGACAATATCGTGGGCGCGCGGCTCTCCGAGCATGCCTTCGGCAACGCGGTCGACGTCGCCGGCTTCACCCTGGCCGACGGCCGAAAGGTCGACTTCGTCCACGACTGGAAGACGACCGACAGCCAGGAAGCCGCGTTTCTGCATGAGGTCCACGCCGGCGCCTGCCAATATTTCACCACGGTCCTGGGCCCCGGCGCGGACGTGTTTCATTACAACCATATCCACCTCGATCTCGCCAATCACGGCTCGACCGACACGGGCCCGCGACGCATCTGCAAGCCGACGCCGGGGCCCGACCTCCTGCCCGCGCCAGGACCCCGCGACGGCCTACCGCCCGCGCCCGAAATCGACGAGCCGCTCGACATCGCACATTTGAGCGCGCCGGCCGCCGCCGCGCCGCCTGCCGCGGAGGCTTCGCCGGGACCGAGTGACGGACTCGACGGCGCGTTGCCGCCGGCGCCGGTGGGCGAGCGCGACCCTGTGCCGCCGATCCTGCCGGCCGGAGTCGAGCCCACGGTCGACACCCAGCCGACGTCCTCGATCCGCGACCACGACAATTAGGGCGCAGCGGCGGCTATAGCCGCCCTCGCTCGCATGAAGGGTCACGGTCGGGGGGAGCCCGGCCGGACGCCATGGTCGCCACCGGGGAGAAACCCCGCTTTGAGTCAGGCCAGAGCCTGACGACGCGACCGCCGCAGGCGGCTCGGCACGAGGCCGAAACCGGCGAAGCCGATCAGCGTCAGAGCCCAGGTCGAAGGCTCGGGAACCGGCGTAGTGACCGCGGTGAAGGTGACACCGCTCAGGCCTTGACCATTGTACGTGATCAGGGGGTCCATGCCCGTTCGCAGGAAGTTGTAAATGCCGTCGGAAAGAAGGGCGACCCCCGGGTATCCGGACTGCTGTGCGAAGAAATCGCCACCGGTAATCGAGCCGTTTGAAACGGTGAAGGTGTTGGACTCGACGTCCGCCAGCGACAGGGCGTCGAAAGGCACAGCAGGAACGGATCCAAGTCCGGCAGGATAGCTGAAAATATAGACATGCGTCGCTGAGGACGTGGCGTTGTCTGTGAGGCCGGTAACTTCGCCGGTGACCGTCCCGTCCACGCTTCCGTCGACGAAGGTGCCATCGTTCGAGAGCGAAAAATCAAATGACAGCGTCCCGGCGTGAGCGGCGGTCGTCCCCACAAGCGCCATCGCCATTCCGGCCGCAAGCAACAGATTTCTCATCCCGATTCCCCAAGTCTTCACGTCCTTGATTGGACGCGGAACCGGAAGCAGAAACATAGTCACATGTCGGCAACATGAAGTGACTGCATCCCGGTGCCAGAGCGCACCGTCTGCGGGACACGGCCGAGGTCCAAAATCCGTCAGTATGCGGGGCGGGCCGCCGAACGCCGCGCTATTCCAACGAATATTTCGCACGCTGCCCTCGTGGTCGCACGTCAACATTAAAGCACCGGAATGGAGCAACTTTCCCGATCCGCGCGTTGGACCCCGACTTGGTCAAGCGGAGTCCGCAATACACTGGATTGTTAACCGCCGGGAAGTGGAGCGGGAGGTCGACATGCGGACCTCTCTTCTCGATCTTTTGCGCGAGCATCTGCACCTTTTTGGCGCGAAGAAGGGCTGCAATCAGGGCGCGTGTGGCGCCTGCACCGTCCTGGTCGACGGCGAGCGTATCAATTCCTGCCTCGCTCTGGCCGTGCAGTATGAAGGCCGCGAGATCACCACGATCGAGGGCCTCGGCGAACCCGGCGCGCTCCATCCTCTGCAGCAGGCCTTCGTCGAGCACGACGGATTTCAGTGCGGCTATTGCACGCCCGGTCAGATCTGCTCGGCGGTCGGCATGGCGGCGGAGCTGCGCAAGGGCGTGCCGAGCTATATCACCGAGGACCTCGAGGCCGAGGCCATAGCGCTTAGTCACGACGAGCTGCGCGAGCGGATGAGCGGCAATCTCTGCCGCTGCGGCGCCTATAACGGGATCGTCGATGCGATCCACGAGATTTTCGGCGACCTCGAAGCGCCGGTCCATAAGCGGGAGGCCGCCTGATGAATCCATTTCAGTACGAGCGCGCCTCCGACGTGAACGGAGCGCTGGCGGCCGGAGCCCGTGCCGGCGCCTACTATCTTGGCGGCGGCACCAATCTGGTCGACCTCATGCGCGAGACCATCGAGCGTCCCGATGTGCTGGTGGACGTGACCGGGCTCTCCCGCGACATCGAGGAGACCGACGGCGGGGGACTTAGGATCGGCGCCGGCGTGAAGAACACCGCCGTCGCGGCTGACGGCCGTGTGCGCGAGCGCTTTCCCCTGCTCGCCCAGGCGATCCTGGCCGGCGCCTCCGCCCAGATCCGGAACATGGCGACGGTCGGCGGAAACCTCATGCAGCGCACCCGCTGCGTTTATTTCTACGACGATGCCGCACGCTGCAACAAACGCATGGCCGGCGAGGGGTGCGATGCGAGAGAGGGCTTCAACCGCAATCACGCCGTGCTCGGCGCGTCCGAGAGCTGCGTCGCCACGCATCCCTCCGACATGTGCGTGGCGCTAGCAGCTTTGGACGCCGTCGTGACGGTGAAGGGGAGGAATGGATCGCGCGACATCCCGCTGATTGCGTTTCACCGCCTGCCCGGGGACACGCCGCAACTCGACACCGTGCTGGAGCCCGGCGAACTCATCATTGCGGTGACTGTGCCGCCGAACGGAATTGCCGCCCGTTCGCACTACCGCAAGGTGCGCGATCGCGCATCTTACGCCTTCGCCCTTGTCTCGGTGGCAGCGGGCGTCGAGATGGAGGGCGGCACGATCAAGGACGTGCGTCTCGCTTTGGGGGGCGTCGCGCACAAGCCGTGGCGGGCCGAGCGCGCCGAAGCCGCGCTTCGAGGCGGTCCGGCGACGGAGGCCGCTTTCCGCCGAGCCGCCGAAACTGAGCTCGCCCCGGCGCAAGCCTTGCGCGACAATTCCTTCAAGATCGAGCTCGCCAGGCGGGTGATTGCGGACACCCTAGGCAAGCTCGCCCAAGCCCATGGAGCCACGCAATGAGCGTTGTGCAAAACGCCGTTCAGGCGGTGATGAAGAAAGCCACCGCGCTTGCGCCTGACAGCTGGATTCCCGGCGGCAAGCCGGACCCGTTGATTTATCATAAGCACGGCCTGATCGGCGCCGCGGTTTCGCGCATCGACGGCCCGCTAAAGGTTTCGGGCAAGGCGGCCTTCTGTGCCGAATTCCCGATGGAGCAGCTGGCTTATGCCGCGCTCAAATACTCGACGATCGCGCGCGGCCGTATCGCCGCGATCGATACCGCTGCGGCCGAGGCGGTGCCGGGCGTGGTTCTCGTGATGACACACCGCAACGCGCCGAAGCTCAATCCGGCGCCGCCGTTCATGAGCAAGCCCAAGGCTGCCGGTCCCGACAACCTGCCGATCATGCAGGATGACCGCATCCACTGGAACGGTCAGCCGATCGCCCTTGTGCTCGCCGAGACGCAGGAGCAGGCCGACCACGCCCAGAGCCTGATTCGCGTCACCTACGAAGAGCAGAACCCGGTCATCGCGCTCGCCGCCGCCAAGGCGAACGGAACCGAGTCCGGCCTGTTCATGGGCGAGCCGCTGAAGCAGAAGGTCGGCGACGCCGAGGCCGCGCTTGCCGCAGCGCCGTACAAGGTCGATGTCACGTACACGACGCCCCGTCACCACCACGCTCCGATCGAGCTGCACGGCTGCACCCTTGCCTGGGAGGGCGATACGCTGCGGATCCACGACGCCTCTCAGGCGGTGGCGCACGAAGCCTGGACGATTGCGCAGGTGTTTGGGCTGAAAGAGAACCAAGTGCGCCTGACCTCGCCCTTCGTTGGCGGCGGCTTCGGCAGCAAGCTCCTCTGGCAGCACCAGATCCTCGCGGCCGCCGCAGCGAAGCTCGCCCGCCGGCCGGTGCGGATCATGCTCTCCCGTGAGGGCGTGTTCCGTATTGTCGGCGGACGCACCGTAACCGAACAGCGTGTCGCGCTCGGCACCCAGGCCGACGGCCAGCTCGACGCTCTGATCCACACTGGCGTCGTCGCCATGACTCCGCACAACAACATGCCCGAACCTTTCGTCCTGCCGGCGAAAAGCGTCTACGCGTCGAAAACCTTCTTCCTGGACGTCGAGACGGTGAAGATGAACATGGTCGCCAACACGTTCATGCGCGCTCCCGGCGAAGCGGTCGGCACGTTCGGGCTCGAATCCGCGATGGACGAGCTTGCTGTTGAACTTGGTATGGACCCGATCGAGCTGCGCATTCGCAACGAACCCGAGAAAGACCCGCTGACCGGGCTCCCCTTCTCGCAGCGCGGGATCGTGCAGGCCTGGCGGGATGGCGCCAAGCGCTTCGGCTGGGACAAGCGCAGCGCGACGCCTGCGGCAAAGCGCGAGGGCGGCTGGCTCATCGGCACGGGCTGCGCCACTGGCACCTATCCCTACTATCGGATGCCCGGCGGGGCGGCGCGCCTCACCATCACGCGCGACGGCCGGGCGACCGTCGCCATCGCGGCGCACGAGATGGGCATGGGCACCGCCACCGCGCAAGCGCAGGTCGCGGCCCAAAGGATAGGGCTGCCATTGGAACAGGTGCAGGTGCTTTACGGCGATACTCTGTTTCCGGGCGCCGTAATGGCGGGGGGCTCGCAGCAGACGGCGTCAATCGGCGCCTCGATCATCGCGGCTCACCGGGCGCTGGTGAAGGAACTGCTCAAGCTCGCTGGCAACAACTCGGCCCTAGCCGGCCTTAGTCCCGACGAGGTCGGCGGGTTCGAAGGCGGCTTGTGCGCTCTCGAAGATGAGTCCCGACGAGAGAGCTATGCTTCGATTCTCGGGCGCGCGCGTCGCGAGGAGGTCACGGTCGAGGCCGAGGCGCCGATGCCGCTTGAGCTCGGGCACTGGTCCATGCACAGCCACAGCGCTTTGTTCTGCGAGGTTCGCGTAAGCGTTGTGACCGGCGAATTGCGCGTCAGCCGTTTTCTCGGCTCGTTCGATTGCGGCCGCATCCTCAACGCCAAGACGGCGGCGAGTCAGTTCCGCGGCGGCATCATCATGGGCCTCGGCCTCGCGCTCATGGAGGAGGTCATGTTCGATGAGCGCAGCGGACGAATCATGAACCCGTCGCTCGCCGAGTATCACGTGCCGGTGCATCTGGATGTCAGGGCTGTTCAGTTCTCAATGTAAGTGGGGCATTTCGAGGATTAGATTGATATCGAGGGCGGCACGCCAACGTGCGTTGCGGATGTTGGAGCCCCCTTCTGCCCGGATCAGGTTGTAAGCGAACGATCGCAAGCGCGCGACGATGTCGGGGTTCTTTCGGATGCGCGAAGCGTCTTCGGCGAAAGCGGCGTCGCGCACGTAGTGGCTGCCGTTCTCTATGCGCCAATGAGCGCGGATCCATTCGTTCCAGCGCGCGGGCGTTTGGCTGGAAGCCGAGGAAATCCAGAAGACGGTCTCGCATGTTTGCTTGCAAAGTCCGGTCTTGGAGTCGCGCTTGCAGACCGTGCGCTCGAGCCGAAGCACGGTCTTGATGAGGCCGTCCCACGGCGTATGGCGGAACCACGCCTTGGCCGGAAACGCCGCAAGTTCGCGGGTTTCCCAGCGATTGCGACCTGAGGTCTCGCTCTTGGCCGACCCGGTCGGTTTACGGCCCGCCGTTCCCAGCTTGAGCTTGCGGCGTAGGCTCGGTTGGTTGTCCTTGACCTGGGTCAGCAGGTGATTGCCCGACGCGATCACGCGCTCGAATGTTTTTTTTGGGCGTGCTCGGCGTCGAGCGTGAACAGACAGTCTTTCAGCCCCAGCGCCTCGATCAGCTCCGGCGCAGCCGGAATCTCGTTGCTCTTCTCGTCGACCATCAGATGGCCGAGCACGATCTGGTCGGCCTGCCGCAACGCCGACAACATGTGGGTGGCCTTGCGGTCGCTGAATGCGTCGAAACTGCCGCGCAGCGTCTTGCCGTCGACGGCGATGGCGGTCAGGCCGTCCGACGAAGGCGCAGCCTCCATCGAGGACGCATGCTGCCGAAACGCTGCCTCCAACGCGGTCGGATCGACGCCCTGGAGGATCGCCCGCAAACCGGTATAGGAGGGCGAATAGGGCAACCGAAGGCCGAAGGCTTCGTTCAAGCGCTGAAGGTGAATACGAATGAATTCATGCATTTGCCGGTAGGAATTGGCCCCGGCGACCATGCCCAAGATCGAATAGAGCAGGACCGTCGCCAGATCGAACCGCAGGCCTTCCCGCCGTCGGCGGTCCGGGATCGAGCGCAAAATCTTCAGCAGCGACGCCTGCATCTGACAACCTCCGATTCGGGTTGTCGCGTATAAATTCAGACATTTCCGCCCTCGGGAATCCCAAATCGACCCTCAAAGGTTAAAGAACTGAACAGCCCTGATCTGGATGTGCCCGAGATCGACGTGATTTGGACCGACGAGCCGGACCCTCACGCCCCGGTGGGCGCTCGCGGCGTCGGCGAGATTGGCATTACCGGCGTCGGCGCCGCGGTCGCCAACGCTGTGTTCAACGCCACAGGCAAGCGCGTACGCGATCTCCCGATCACTCTCGACAAGGTGATGTAAGCGAGGTTCCTTGGGGCCGGCGCGGCGAAGCGCGCTGGTCTCGTCAGCCGGGCTGGGTGTTCTTGAAGCTTTGCAGGGCCTGAATCTTTGTCCACCAGTCCGCAAAGCCGGGGACATCGAAAAGCGCATCCTTGTCCGGCGTGAGCGAGACGTAAAACGCAATTGGCGCAAGATAGAGGTCGGCGAGACTCAAGTTGTCGCCTGCAATGAACGGCGAAGAGCCCTTCGTCTTCATCGCAAGTTCGATCATCTTGCGGCCGTTCTCAATGCCGCCCTTGCGCATCGCCTCGTTCTTTCCGCCGACGAAATCCGGAAACAGATGATAGGCGGCGACGCCTCCGACCAGCGAGCCGTAGCCGTAGGAGTCGACGAGGCCGATGACCATATCCATCCGCGCGCGATCCTTGGGCGTCGAGGGAATCAGCGACTTGCCGGGGAGGACATCGTTGAGGTAGCGCGTGATCGCCGAGGTTTCGAGAATGCGCATGTTCTCGTGGTCGAGGACCGGGACTTTGCCGAAGGGGTGGCGCTCCCGATGCTCGGGCGTCTTCGGGTCGCCCTGAAGCACGTTAAGCGGCACTTGTTTGAACCCAGTCGCGCCTTTCTCGGCAAGCACCATCTTGACCGTGCGAACGTAGGTGGAGCCGTCAAAGCCCCAGAGAGTCATGTCCGACATGGTTCTGTCCTTCTCAATCTTCGTCCAGGCGAGCGCTTTAGCCTAGATTAAATCGTTCGAACAGGCCAACAGTTCAGCCGGCGTCCTCAGTCTTGGCTGCTTTCGGCTTCACGCCCTTCGCGGGCTTGCGCAGGTCGCGCAAGGAATCGTTCTGCGCGATCATCTGACGGATCGCCTCGACATTGGCGCGGGCGGCGTCCGGCGAAAGGTCGGTCCGGCCAATGGTCTCGGCCTCGCTGAACTTGCCTTCGAGCGCCAGCACCAGAGCGAGGTCGCCGCGCATGCGAGCGTCGGCTTTCGGGCTTGCGGCGGCCTGTCTGAGCGCGTCCTCGGCCTCCGGCAATTGCCCAGCCAGCGCCAGCGAGAGCCCCATGTTGGTGAGCACGCTGGGTTCCCCCGGCGCGATTTTGAGTGCTTCGTGGTAGAGTTGCATCGCCCCGGCATGGTCGCCGAGCCGGTCGGCGACCGTCCCTTGCACCGACATGACGTCCCATCGCGGATCGTCAGGGGTATAGGCGTGGGACAGTACGTCCTTGGCTTGTGGGAGTTGGCCTGCGTCGGCGAGTGCCTTGCCATATTCGCCCAGCACGTCGAAATCCTTAGGCATCTTGATGGCTGCGGTCTGGATGACGGCGACGGCCTCGTTGTATCGGGTCAGCGCCCGCAACGCTCGCGCATATTCGATCGAAGCGGTTTTATCGCCCGGGTTACGGTCGTAACGCTTACCCAATTCGTCCGCGTAAGCCCTGAGCTTCGCATCGTCCGTCGGCTGGCTCCCCGACCCGGGAATGGAGCCGGTGACGTCGCCGAAGTCGTGGCAGCCGCCAAGCGACGCGGCGAAAGCCGCGAGCGCAGCGGCGAACAGGGCGCGCACGAGGGCAGGGGAAGAGGGCAATCGCGGCATCAGAGCCCCAGGGACGGACGGAAACGGCGTTAACGAGGGTCCATCGCGAACCTTGCTCCAGGCTGCACCGCCTGGTCCGGGGCGGCGGTTCAGGGGCGCCTCAGAGGCAGCCTCCGGATCTCGTCGCGTGGCGCGATCCCTCGCCGCGGCAGTCAAGCTTGGGAACATTTATGCAGGACCCAACCTTCACTGGCTGGGATGAAGGAGACTCGAAATGCCGAAATTCATCACGATTGGATATGGCGACCGCGCAGGATATGACCGCACGCCCAAAGAGATCCGCGACGCAGCCCACGCTCACGACGCGGAATTGAAAAAGCGCGGGGTGTTGATGGGCGTCGCGGGCGCGCCGGTGCAAGTCCGCAACCCGTCAGCGACCGGCGTAAAGACGGAGAGTTCGGCCTTCATGTCGTCGGCGTTGCCGGTCGCCGGCTTCGCTTTGATTGAAGTCGCCGATCTCGCCGAGGCGATCACAATCGTTTCGCAAACGCCATGCGCGATTGCGCATGGCGTCGTCGAGGTCTGGCCCTTGGAGCAACTTTGACTAGGCGCGCCGAGCCGTTCCATGCACCGACTTGGCCGTCCTATTCGTCGCCGGCCGCAATCACGATTGCGAGAGCAGCCAGTTAACACCCATATACCCCGTTGATAATAAATGCGCCGCGTGTTTCTGTGTGAGCTAAATGCGCCGCGTGTTTCTGTGTGAGCGATGATCCTCAGGGGGTTACGCCGACCTATACGGCCACGACATTCAATGGACTGGCGGGTCTGGATTCGGCCAAAGGCTACACGTTCGCGTTCGACCCTTTTGTTCCACAAACTTACGCCTGAGTTCGCGATCTTCTTGACGATCACCGACACAACCACGGGCACGGTCGTCTATTCAAACTCGTCCGGTGTCGACACCACGACGTCGTTCGCCGTGGGCGCCGGAACGTTCACGGCTGGCAATTCCTATATCGCAGGTTTGGACTTCACGAACCGCGAACTCATAACGAGCCCGCCATGCGAAGGCTCCGATCCCTCCCAGTGCCCGGACATTGGCGAGATAGGCTTTGAACTCGCGGACAGACGTTCCTTCACCGCGGGCGCCCGCGCCGTGCCTGAGCCTTCGGAATGGATGATGCTGGTGGTCGGCTTTGCTAGTCTTGGCTTCGTGGGCTATCGCACGAAGCAAGCTCCACGCGCGGCATAGAAACGACGTTCGGAAGAATTGAGCGCCCCCAATTCGAGGGCGCGCGCTCTACGACTTCTGCGCGTTCACGACCCGAATGGGCTTGCCATCTAAAAAGGCCTCGGCGTTCTCTACGCTCTGCGGATAGAACTGGCGCCACGTCTCCTCGACCCCATAACCGAGATGGGGCGTGAGCACGGTGTGGTCCGACGCTCGCAATGGATGGTCCGCCGGCAGCGGCTCTTTGTCGTAGACGTCGAGTGCGGCGATGATCTTGCCGGCCTGAACGGCGGCGAGAAGAGCGGCTTCATCGATGAGCGGGCCTCGCGACGTATTGATCAGGATCGCGCCCTGTTTCATGCGCGCAATGTCTTCGGCGCCGATGAGGCCACGCGTGCGTGGCGACAGGACCATGTGCACGGAGATGACGTCGGCGTCGCTCATGAGATCCGATTTGCCGACGAGGACGGCGCCCGCCTCTTGAGCCTTGGCTGCGGTCAGGTTCGGACTCCAGGCCATGACCCTCATATCGAGCGCGAGCGCAGAGCGGGCGAGACGTGCTCCGAGGCGGCCAAGACCCACAATCCCGAGGGTTCTGCCGGCGAGACCCATGCCGACAGGCAGGCCAAATTGGAAACCGCCGGCGCGTATGGCCTTGTCGGCGGCGGGGATCGCTCGGGCGGCCGCGATCATCAGGCCAAGCGCGAGTTCAGCGGTCGCGTAGAGGGCATTGCTGCGCGGGGTGTTGCAGATCGTCACGCCCTGTCGCGTGCAAGCCTCGACGTCCACCATGGGGTTTGACGGTCCCGTGATGCCGATCATGCGAAGCTTGGGGAGACGGCGGATGAGGCTTTCAGGAAAAGGCGTCCGCTCACGCATTGTCAGGATCATGTCGAAGTCCGCGAGCGCTAGAGCTGCGTCGTCCTCGGAACCGAAAGCGCCAGCGAAGAACGCGAGCTCCGCGCGAGCGGCGAGTCTCGACCAGTCGGCGCTGCTTCGCGCCACGCCTTGCCAATCATCGATGATCGCAATTTTCACGATTTTTTTCTCCGGGGCGTTAAATCCTGCCGCGCAAAGATCGCCAGCAAGAGAATGAAACGGGCGCACATTGTCCGCGAATTGGCCCGCTGCTACGAGGGCTTACCGACAGCGTGACGCCGAAGGCGGGACAATGAGCATATCCTTTGTTCACTCCAAAGGCGCGGATGCGCAAATCATGATCCCGGCAATCGGGCTCGATCTCCACGTTCGCATGGCGCCTGCGGCGAGCGCCGAAGCGTTCTCCATCATCGAAACCGTCAACGCGCCGGGGAAAGGCCCGCCGCGACATAGGCATCCCGAGGCGGAGATTTTTCGTGTCCTCGAGGGCCGATACCTCTACGAGATGGACGGACGCCGCTTCTACGCGGAGGTCGGCGATGTGGTCAGCATTCCCGGCGGCGCCGAACACGGTTTCGTAAATGTCACGGACAAACCGGCCTGCCAGTACATTCTCATATTCCCGGCGCTTGACGCTGTCGCTTTCTTCACCGAGCTTGCCGATACGATGCGAAACGGCGTGCCGGACAAGGCTGCGCTCAACCGTTTCGGCGCGAAGTGGCGGGTCGAATTCTTGGGCCCGTCGCTGACCCTCGCCGATAAGCCGACGAGGTAAGCTGCCCGAGGGCGGTTGCGACGAGGCCCTCATCGCGATTGCATGAGGTCCCCGGTTACACCCAGGTCATGCCAGAGCCGGGTGTCGAGCCTTGATCGCATTGGCGGGTGCCGCTCATGTCCCCCCAATTTTAATCTTAGGATTCATTTCGGCATTGGGCATGCTCCTGGTTGTTTGGATCCGAAGCGTGAGCCCGTCTTTGCCATGCAGCCCCTGGCGACCGCATCACCTCACATCCGGTCGAGCTTGTGGGCTCGGACCATATCCCTCATGCTCGAGGGCGTCTGGCTCGGTTGGCGAGACCATCCTTTTTCACGGCGTGTTTCAGCCCGGTGGTTAATCCGCAGTCACCGCCCGCCCGGATCCGGCGAAGCCGTCGCGTTCAGCTTCGCTGTAATGTGGTTAAGTCATCAAGCCATCGTTGTAGTGGGGTTGAGCCATCGGGTCATGTCGCCTTGAACACCGCGCCTTCGGGAACGACGCCTTGAGCGACATAGCGCCACATGGCGACGAGTAGTTTGCGAGCCAGCGCCACTATGGCGATGCGGCTTACCCGTCCCTTGCCTTCTCCTACCCGCGCCTGAAACCAGCTGCTCAACGCCGAGTTCAGCTAGTGGCGCAGCCAAAACCAGTCAAGCTCAATCATGGTGTGCCGCAGGCGACTATTGCCCGCCTTGGAGATCCCCTGATCCCGTTCTACGCCGCCGCTCTGCCAGTGGCTGTGCTCCAATCCAGCATAGGCCGCTACTTGCGCCAGTTGCCGAAGCTGCGAAACAACGATTAAGCCAGAGGAGCGACGCGAACTCAGAGCCAATGCCCTTGAGCTTGAGGAGTTGGGCTGCAGGGTTGTTCCGCTCCTCGGCGTCCGTGCGGACGAGCGCGTCGCGGCCCGTTCTACCGCAGCCAGTTGCGTCGCCGCCACCGCGATCCGATCGAGTTCTCGGCGTATCTCCGCCTTCAACAGCGGCGGCAGCTCACGGCCGTCGCCGGTTCGCAGCGCCTCGAGCCGTTCGAAACGATCTCGCCGAAGCGGATTGTAATCCCGGATGCCTTGGCCGCTGAGCAGGCCCCTGATCCGATTGGTATGCTGAATGCGTTCCTTGAGCAGCGTGCCGCGCTCGCGCGTCAGGCGCCGGCGGTCTTCTTCTTCCGGGCTCTGCGCGCGAACCATTGAACAGACCCGCCGCTCGCCGCGAGCCCAGGCCATCAGCGTCCGCAACAGCGTCTCGCCGTCGATCTAATCGGTCTTCGCCCGCCGATGCCGCCGGTCTACCGCGATCGAAGCCGCATCGACGACCTGGCTCTCTATCCCATGGCGAGCAGCAAGCGGTGAATTCAAAACCCGTCCAATCCCGCTTCCTGAATGACGATCGCTTTGACCCGCACGCCGTAGCGCTGCTCGGCCTTCGCCCTCGACCGCGAAAGAAGGTCGAGCAGACACACGCTGTCTCCACCCTCGACGGCATGCTTGGAAAACTTGTCGCTACCCGGACTGTTTACCGTCACAAGCCATTTCAACTTGCTCAATTCGAGAGAGGCGAACAGCGTGATATCATTCGCGCGGGCGGGGGTCGCGACAACGGCCGCGGAGGTGTCGGTCTGCATCGGTTGCCTCCATGCTGGTGTGTGGAAGCTCAGCCTATATTTTATTTATATTTATAATAGGTAACATCGCGCCGGGCGCGAAAGGTCGATTTAGATTCGCGTCAAAACAATGCTGCGAGCTCACTGAGTTGCCGTTGGGCCGCCTCACGCGCGGCGTCGACCTGATCGCGCGGGCCGACGGTCGGCCCGACTGCGACGAAACGCACGCTGTGGACGCCGATGAACCGCAGGATGTCGCGCAGATAGGGCGTCGCCATGTCGACGCGGCCCCGGTTCATTCCGGTCACGAAGTCGCCTCCGCTGGCGAGAATCACGACCGTCGGACGGTCCTTGACCAGACCGCGATAGCCCTCGGCCGGACTGAAGGTGAAGGTCAGCCCCGGCTGCACGATGAGATCAAACCATTGTTTGAGCTTGTAGGGCAGGCCGAAGTTCCACATGGGCAAGGAAATGAGCACCCCCTCAGCGAGCGAGAAGCGCAGCGCCAGGCGCTCGACGACGGCGAAAGCATCACTCTCCGGGTTGCTGAACGACCGGCCACTGAGGCGCGCATATTTGGCTTCGAGCGCTGCGCCGTTGAACTCGGGCAACGTCTCGCGCCACAGGTCCTGGAGATCAACGTCCCAGGACGGCTTGGCCTCACGAAATCTCGCGAGGAACGCTTCGGCCGCAGCGGAAGAGACCGAACTCGCACGCGGCGAGCACCGCAAATGGAGGAGCTTCGGCACCTACTCCGCTCTCGACAGTCGCGCCGCCGTGCGTCGACTCATCCAAGCGCCTTGATGACGGCGTCAGCGCTCGTGACGACAGCGACGTTTTGCATGGCGAAGTCGATCGAAGCGCGGTGCCACGCCGCGTTCATCGTTGAACAGCAATCCTCCGGCACGACAATGAAATAGCCCTTATCGGCGCCGGTGCGCGCGGTGTGCTCGATCGACATGTTGGTCCAGGCGCCGGTGTCGATGATCATGTCGCGGCCCTGCGCCCTCAGGATGGTCTCGAGACGCGAGCCTTCCCAGGCGCTCATGCGCATCTTCTCGACCACGAAGTCGCCGGGCTGAGGTTCAAGACCGCTGACGGGCGCCGCGCCCCAGCTGCCGCGTACCATCGCCTTGCTGTCGGCGATCCCTTCGAACAGCGGCGCGTTGAGCGTCAACCCTGGCGCGCCTGGCTCGACGACGAACCAGACGTGGATCACAGCGACACCGCGTGCTCGCGCCGCCGCCGCCATGCGGCGGGTGTTCTCGACCACGTTCTGCTCGCGGGCATGGGCCGGCGCCCCAGACGAAGCGAAGGCGCCGCCCTCGCCGATGACGTCGTTTTGCATGTCCTGAATGATGAGCGCGCAACGCCGCGGGTCGAGCGTCAGGTTTTGGGCGAGCGACGGCCGGGGTGCCGACGGCTGGTTCGCGACGCTTTGGCTTGGGCGAACGGCCGGCGCAATAGCCGCAGACCTCGCCATATAGGGCTCGCGCCGGGGTCCGACCTTTGTCTCGATTCGATAGACCGAATGAGTCGCAGTCAGAAACAAGGTGCGGAACTCGGCGCCGCCCCAGGCGAGATTGGCGACCTTCTCGGGCGCTCGCACCTTGCCAAGGAGATCGCCCGAGGGCGCGTAGACCCAAACGCCTCCCGGCGCGGTCACCCAGACATTCCCGCGCTGGTCACATTTCATCCCGTCGGGAACACCCTGCTCCAGCGACGAGCGAACGCCGGAGGCGAACATACGCCCGTTCGATAATGAGCCGTCAGCGGCGACGTCGAACACGCGGATCAGCGTCTGCACCGTATCGTTGATGTAGAGGAGTTTTTCATCTGGCGAGAAGGAGAGCCCGTTCGGCTGATCGAACAGCAGGCGATCGACAAGCAGCTGCGGAGCCCCGCCGCCCGGCGGGACGCGGTAGACGCCCTGGAAGCCGAGCGCGCGCGGCCTCTCGACCCCAAACACTGGCATGCGCCCATAGTAAGGATCGGAGAAATAGATCGAACCATCCGAGCGGACGCAGACATCGTTTGGGCTGTTGAGCTCCTGACCGTCGAAATGGGACGCGAGAACTTCGCGCCCGCCGTCCGGCCGTTCCCGCACGAGCGAGGATGTCGCATGCTCGCAAACGATCAAGTTGAGGTCGGCGTCGTAGGTCATGCCGTTGCATTTGTTCGAAGGGCGGCGCACTTCCGCGACGCCTCGTGCGGCGTCCCAGCGGCGGCGCACGTCGGCCGGCATATCCGAGAACAGAAGATAGTGGTCGACCGGATGCCAGATCGGACCTTCGGTGAAGGTGAACCCGGTTCCGACCTGGCCGACCGGCGCATAAGGGTCGATCAGCTCCTCGAATTCCGGTCGCAAGGTCGCATGCGTCATCGCTCGTGATTCCTTGACGCTGGCGCTTAGGCCGGAAACCAGTTGCGCTTCGGCAGCGTCTGGGTGATCGGTCCGGGTACGGAATCCTGCAGCCGCGCCACAACCACCCCGTGTTCGACTTTGGCCGGACGATCATGCACCGGCAGGATGAAGCTCGCGTTGGCGAGCACCTTCTTGATCGCGCCCTTCTCGGCGCGTTTGGTCAGGCCATGGTTGCCGGTCGTCTGCGGCTCGCCGTCATTGTTCTGGCGGAACGGCTCCACGATCTGATCGTTGATGTCGTAGATAACGTCGCCGCAAATCGTCGCCACGCCTTCGGCGGTGTGAACGTGCACGTTCATGGATCCTTCGGTATGGGCGCCTGCTGCCTCGCAAAAGATTCCCGGCATCAATTCGATCATGCCGCTGATCTCGAGGTCGAGAAAGCGGAGCGCATTCTTGGCGTGCAAACGGTCGACCAGATGCTTGATGTCGGGTGCCGGATATTGCGGATGCTGGAGGCCGGAAACAGAATATTCGAGTTCTTTGCGATTGACGACCACGGTCGAATTCATGGGAAAGAGATCGTCCTTGCCGGCATGATCGATGTGCAAGTGGGTGTGCAGCACGAAGCGGACGTCGCCCATGCGCACGCCGTGCTTGGAAAGCTGATTCTCGATCATGTTCTCGTGGAACTGCAGCCCCCGCATGCCGAGCGACTCCATGATCTGGTTCGATCTGTAGCCGGTGTCGACGAGAATGGGATAGGCACCGCCGAGGACAAGAAACCCGAGCGTCGGCACCCGGCGCGTGCGTCCGCAATCCTTGCCGAGGACAAGAAAGCTCGAACTCGAGCTCGATGTCGCCATAGTCGAGGATCTTGATTTCCAGCGGCATAATTCGCTCCCAACTTTCGTGTTGATTGTGCGCTCTAAGGCGCGATTCGATAAACGCGCATTGCCGTGTCGTGCAGGATCGCCTGTTGTTCCTTGGACGCTAGCGACGCCACAGCGTTCCTGTGAGCTGACATGAGCTCGGCATACGAGGTCCAGAGCTTCTCGATCGGAAAGTTCGAGCCGAACAGGCACCGCTCTGGGCCGAACACGCGGACGGTCTCGCGAGCCACGTCGGCGACATACGCCGGATCATTGCGGTGCAGGAATGTGCCTAGAGCCGAAAGTTTCGTCGTCACATTGGGACATGCCGCAAGGCGCACCATGCCTGCGCGCCACTCCGCGCGCCCGGCGGGCGAAAGGTCTTCAAGCATGCCCGCGTGCTGAAGGACGAACGTGACCTTCGGGCACGACTCGGCAAGATCGGCTGCGTCGGCCATCTGCGGCGCAAACACCTGCAGATCAAAGCTCAGGCCATAGTCGGCGAAGCGGCCGACGTTACGCTGGATCCTGGAATCCGCGGCCAGGTTTGCCCGCGATGCGAAGCGGTACTCCGGGTTTTCGTGCCAGTGCAATTGCATGCGCGCGCCGCGCACCAGGCGATAGCGCGAAAGCCGGTCGAGCTGAGGGCGCACATCGTCGGCGCTGACGTCAGCATAGGCGACAATCGCGTGCGGCCAACCCGTTTTATCGGCGGTCCGCTGCACCCAGGCAGCCTCTTCTTCATAAGCGTCGGGGCGCCAGTTGGTCTGGACGTAGACCGACTTGACGACGCCGAGCCCGTCGAGGTCGGCGCGAAACTCTTCGATCGGATAATCGCGCCGAATCGGCTCGTAAGGCCCGAAAATGCGCGGCTGCATAGGCCCCATGAGCCAAGGGAGGTCGGCCTGCCGCCAGATATGGTGATGGCCATCGACGACCGGAATCACTCGGCTCTCCTGCGCCCCAGCGACAGGACGTGATTGACGATCGCGGGCGTGGAGCCGCCGTCAACCATGTCGTCGACCAAGGGAAAGATCGCAACCAGCGCCTCTGTGCGCGGACGGAAGTCATGGCCGACGGCGAGGGGGGTGAGCCAACTCAACCGCCACGCGCGGCGCGAGAGCCTCGCGACCGCATCGGCGAGCGCGGTCGGATCGCCGCGCTCCAGGCCGTCCGAGACGATAAGCGTAACGGCGCCGCGGGCGTAGGACGAGAAGCGCGGCACAGCGAGAAACGCCTCGAGCGCATCGCCAATGCGCGTGCCGCCGTCGAAGTCACTGACGATCTGAGCCGCGCCGGCGAGCGCCTGCTCCCGTCGCTTCAGCCGCATGGGCCGTGTGACCCGCGTGAGCCGGGTGCCGAACGTGAAGACCTCGACCCGCGGGCTCGCGTGGACGAGCGCATGGGCGAGACGCAGATTGTCTTCGGTGCGGGCCTTCATCGAGCCGGAGACGTCGATGAGCAGAAGCGCCTTGCGCGGCCGCATCCGGCGCTTGAGGCGCGACAGCTTGATGATTTCGCCGTCATTGCGGGTCGCGTCGCGCAGGGTGCGGCGGAGGTCGACGACGGCGCCTCGCCGCGCCCGCCAGCGCCGGTAGCTCACCCGCTTCGGCAGACGTCGAGGCGCTTCGCGCGCCAGACGGCGCAAAGCTTCACCGGTCTCGGACGGGCCAAAGCGGCGTTCAACAAGCGCTTCGGCGCGCGTCGCGGCCTGGCCGGATTCGTTCAATTCTTCCGCGCTGATCGGTTCGTCCGCCCCGCGCCGGTCCTCCTGGACGCGAACAACGTCTTCCTCTTCGCCCGCGACCATGTCCTGCCCTTCAGCGCCGAGGAAGTGCATGTCGAACAACGCATGATACGCCGCGTGACGCTCAGGCGGCGGGGCCAGGGTCGCGAGACCCGCCCGGCGGATATCCTCGGGATCGCGCGGCCCCAAAAGGACGATCGCCGAGAGGAAAAACTCCGTTTGCTCTGGCGCGACGGCAAAGCCACTGGCGCGCAGGATCGCGACAAAACCGATAAGCGGCTCGACGGCGCGCGGCGGCGGAGCGATCTCGCTCATGCGACCGACTCGGCGAGCATGGCGTCGAGGCGCCCGGAAACGTAAGCGAGGTCTTCCTCGTCTTTGAGCGCAACGCCGATCGAGCGCTTGAACGCGTCGGGCCAGCGGGCCCCGCCACGATTGAGCAGCGTCGCGGCCTCGGCCCAGTCGACCGACTCGGAGATGCCAGGCGACTTGCTCAACGGTTCGCGCCTGAGTTTGCCGACCGCAGCGACAACGGCGCGCGCCGTCGCTTCAGCGACGCTCGAGGCGCGCAGCATCACGATGCGGGCCTCACGCTCGGCATTGGGATAATCGATCCAGTGATAGACGCAACGGCGCCTGAGCGCCTCATGCAGGTCGCGCGTACGGTTCGAGGTCAAAATGACGATCGGGCGCTCTGCGGCGCGAACCGTGCCACGCTCCGGAATCGAGATCTGGAAATCGGACAGGAATTCGAGCAGGAAGGCCTCGAACTCCTGATCGGAGCGGTCGATCTCATCGATCAGGAGGACCGTTGAATCGGGCGAACGCAGAGACGCCAGCATTGGCCGCTCGATGAGGAAGGGATCGCCATAGATGTCAATGCTCTGCTCTCCGGCTTGCCGGATCGCCAGCATCTGGCGGGGATAATTCCACTCATAGAGGGCCGAGGAGGCGTCGATGCCTTCGTAGCACTGGAGCCGGATGAGGCGACGCGCCAGCACCGCGGCGACCGCCTTCGCCGCCTCTGTCTTGCCGACGCCGGGGGCACCCTCAAGCAGAAGCGGCTTGCCGAGCGCAAGCGCGAGATAGGCGACCGTCGCCAGGCCCTCGTCGGCGAGGTAATAGGCGGAGCGAAGCGCCCGCTCGAACGCTTCCGGGCTATCGATCCCGACAATGTCAGCCCTGATCGCCATCGTTAAGCGTCTAGCGCCGCGGCTGCGGCCGCGCGCCGCCTTGCGCCTTGATCGCGCGCAGCACCTTTTCGGGCGTGATCGGCAGTTCGTCCATCCTGACGCCAACGGCGTTGAAGATCGCGTTGGCGATCGCGGGCATGACGGGGTTCGCGCACATTTCGCCCGGGCCCTTGGCCCCAAACGGACCGTCCGGGGCGGGACGTTCGAGGACAGCGATGTCATGGGGGCAAATGTCGCCCGGCCCTGGCATCAAATACTCGACGAAATCGCGCGGTCCGTGGCTTGGATCCGGATAGTACGGCTCCGGGGTCTCGTAGAGGGCGTGGCTGATGCCCATCCAGGCGCCGCCGACGAGCTGCTGCTCGACCAGGCGCGGATTGAGAGCCCGACCGAGTTCGTAGGCGCTGTCCATCCTCACCATCGCAACTTCGCCGGTTTCGTCGTCAACCTCGACTTCGGCGACGAGACAAGCGTGGGCGTAGCAGGTCGCCGGCGACATCTCTCCGGTTTCCGGATCGACGTCGGACAGGGGGACGAGGAAGATGCCGCGTCCCGATATTGTGCGCCCCTGCCGGAATTGGGCGGCGATGGCGACATCCTTGGTCGAGATCGAGCGGTGCGGCGCGCCTTTCACGTGGATGTTGCCGCGCCCATCGGTCTCGAGATCGGCGACGTTGACCTCGAGCTCCTCGGCCGCCGCCTCCATCATCACGCCGCGAGCTTCGCGCGCCGCGGCCATGACCGCGTTGCCCACCCGATGCGTCCCGCGCGACGCGAAACTGCCCATGCAATGGGGACCGGTATCGGAATCGGCCGTATCGACATAGACGTCCTCGACCGGCACGCCGAGCGTCTCGGCGCAGATCTGGCGCGTCACCGATTTCATGCCCTGCCCGAGATCGATCGAGGACAACGACACGGTGAACTTGCCGCTTGGATTGGAATGAACCAGCGCCTGGCTCGGGTCGCCGCCGAGGTTCATTCCGATTGGATAGTTCATTGACGACATGCCGCGTCCGCGGAGCTTGGCCATTTTATCTTCTCCTTCCGCCGAAGACTGACGAGAACCGGATCGCGCCGTGTGAGGGGGCAGCCGCCGGCTGTGTCGGCGGGAGCGGAGCCGGAGGCGGCGGCCGGATCGGCTCCGGCGAAGGCGGCGCGGGACGGTCGTAGACTGTGCGTTGCTGGCTAGGTCGGCTGACGAGAATCGGCTCCCGCGCCGGCGAGGGCGCAGGCACTGCGGCGCGCTGTCCGCCAGCTTCCTTGACCGACGACATGCGCTTGAAGGCGTCGCGAATGGGCCACTTCGCCTTCTCCGCCGCGACCTGCACGCATTCGATGAGCGCGGTGTTCTTCGCCTCGCGGCGATGGGCTTTCATGTCGCCGTCGCGATAAGCGTTGATGAGGCGGAACTCCATCGGGTCGACGCCAACGAGATGAGCGAGCTTGTCCATCTGGCATTCGATGGCGAAATCGACCGCCGTGACGCCGAACCCGCGCATCGCCGTCGCCGGCACCCGATTGGTGAAGACGCAATAGACATCGGCGGATACATTGGGGATCGTGTACGGCCCCGGAAGGTGCGCGGCGCATTTGACCACGGCGTAGCTTGACAGGCGCGTATAGGCCCCGCTGTCGAAAAAGCAGCGGAACTGACGCGCGAGGATGCTTCCGTCCCGAGCAATCCCGTCTTTGATATAAATGCGCTCGGCGCCGCGCGGGGCGCAATAGATCATCTCCTCCTCGCGCTCGATCACGTAGCGGACCGGCCGTCCCGTAAGCATCGCGCCCAGAATGGAGAGCGGTTCGGTGACCGTGTCGACTTTGCCGCCGAACCCGCCGCCAACTGTGCCGCCGATGAAATGAAGCTTGTTCGAAGGCACGTCGAGAATCTTGGCGCAAGTGTCGAGCGAAAAGAACAGGGCCTGGGTCGAGGTGTAGACAACGTAGCGCCCGTTGGTGTCGGGCGCGGCGATTGAGCCGTTTGTCTCCGTGTGCGCCTGCTCGATCGGCGACATCTGATAACGTTGCTCAAGAATGTGGTCGGCCGCGGCGAAACCGCGCTCGACATCGCCGAAGCGAAGCTTCTGATGGTCGTAGATATCGTGGTAGATGAACGTGTTCTTGGGGTAAGTCTCGTTGACGACCGGCGCGCCAGGCTTGATCGCCTCCTCAACGTCAAAAACCGCCGGCAGCGGCTCGTAGTCAACGCGAATCTTCGCTATGGCCTCGAATGCTTCGCGCTGGCTGTCGGCGACCACGGCGACGATCGGCTCGCCCTTGTAGCGAACCTTGTCGACGGCGAGCGTCGGCTCATCGTCCTTGCCGAAATTGATGAGGCTCAAAAGCGTGTTGAGGTTGTGGGGAACATCGGCGCCGCGAATGATCCGGCGCACGCCGGGATGACGCTCTGCTTCGGAAAGATCGATGCGGCGAATGCGCGCGTGGGAGTGGGGACTGCGCAAGACCTTGAGGTGCAGCATGCCCTGCAGCTTGTGGTCGTTGAAATAAGTGGAGGTCGCGGTGACATGGCCGAGCATGTCCTGCCGCTGCGTTGGTTTGCCAATCTCCTTGAGATTGTCATCGCGTTCGTCGGCAAAAATGTCTTTGCGCAGCTCAAGCATAAGTCACCCTTTCAGGCGCGCCGTTCGGACCGCCGCGCGGCGGCGGCGAGAACAGCGTTGATGATCGATTCATAGCCGGTGCAGCGGCAGATGTTGCCGGAAATCGCCTCGACAACTTCGACGCGACTGGGATCGGGGTTGCGATCGATGAGCGCCTTCGCGGCCATGAGCATTCCCGGCGTGCAATAGCCGCATTGGGCGGCGAAATTGTCCATGAACTCCGCCTGAAGCGGATGAAGCTCGGGGCCGGTCTTGAGACCATCGGCGGTCTCGATCGATTTGCCCGCGACCGTCTCCGCTAGCGTTATGCACGACAGCACGGGTTCGCCGTCAATCAGCACCGTGCAAGCGCCGCAGCCGCCCTGCCCGCACCCGAACTTGGGTGAATGATCACCGACTTCGTCGCGCAAAGCTGAAAGGAGGCTCATGCCTCCGTCGACGAAGACCGCCACCTCGCGGCCATTGTGTCGAAATTGGAGCGGCGTCTTTGCCATGCGTCTTTCTTCAGCCGTCCTGCCCGAGCAGCACCCGGCGCAGATGCACGCCGACGACTTCGCGGCGGTACCAGGCGCTGGCGATCGCGTCGTTCGCCGGCGAAGTTCCCTCGGCGGCGACAGCCACCGCCGCGGCGACGCCGGACTCGTCGAGTGTTTTGCCCGCAAGCGCGCGCTCTGCGGCCTTGGCTCGAATGGCTGTCGGCGCCATCGCGCCGTAAGCGATGCGCGGTCCTGAAACGCGTCCGCCGACCGCCGAGAGGGATACAGCGATCGACAGCACGGAAACACCCTTCGGCTTGACCCGCGCCACCTTGCGGAAGCGGAACGCCTCGGGACCCGACGGCCGGTCGCAGGTGACGCTGAGGACGAGCGCGCCCGGCGATCGGTCGCGGCTCGCGAGAAATTCCTCAAGCGCCACATCCCGAGCGCCATAGCCGCTCATGACGGACACCGTCGCCTCGAGCGCAAGCAGCGCGACGGCCAGATCGCCGTAGGGCGCAGGAGCAAAAAGATTGCCGCCGACAGTCGCGTTCGTGCGCACGGCCGGACCGCCAATCAGGCGCGCAGGCGCATGCAGAAAGGAAAGCTCGCGTTCTCGCAAGATCTTGAGACAACGTCACGCCGGCGCCGATCGTGATGCGCGCGCCGCTGGCCCGAATTTGCGTCAGCGAGCGATCCTCGAGGCGCACGATCGTGGATATCGAGACGTCGCCTTCATTGAGCGCTCGCATGACCAGCGTGCCGCCACCGATGTAGCGCGCGGAGCGATCAGACAAGGCCGCGGCCGCTTCGGTCGGCGTGGCGAAGGTCTTCACTGTCACCGGCATCGTGAACCGACCTCTTTCATGGAGACGCACCGATGTGCTTGCGTATGGCTTCGAAACCCGGCCTGATAGATCTGCTCGCCGACCATGTCTGCGAGGCGCTTCTCTTCCCCAGGCGGGGTCGTGAATCGCGATTCCCAATGCCAGAACGTTCGGTCGCCATCCGTCACAGGCAACAGTCGCACATGCGCGACATAGTTGAACATGGGGATCGGCGTATCGAGCAGGCAATAGCTGAAGCTTTGCTCGAGATCCGACAGCGCAAGCAATTGCTCGCGCAGCTCCGAGCCGTCCGCGAGCCTGAAGCGGCGCACACAGCCGATGCGATCGGGAGTTTGATTGCGTTCGATCTGGCTGGTCGCGACCTCAGGGTGCCAGCGGTCGTGACCGTTGAAGTCGCGCAGGACCGCCCAAACCTGGTCGGTCGAGGCGTCGATGATCGTGCTCTTGACGACGTGGGCCATCCTTAACTGCCGAACGCTCGCTTGAGCGCGTCAAACCCGCCCTGAAACACCCCGCCGCCAATGTTGGCGATGAGTTCCCCCTCGCGCTCGGGCGCGCAGTCGAATTCCGCTGTCCATTCGACGAAGGTTCGCTCTCCGTCGGTCACCGGGGTCAGACGCAGCGTCGCGACATAGTTCTCGACGCCCATCGGGGATTCCAGGATCGAATAAGTGCAGAACATGTCGTAGTCGGAGAGACCGAGCAGCTTTTCCCGAATCCGATCGCCGTTGCGCAAGCGGAAGTCGCGAACGCAGCCGATCTTGTCCGAGGGTTCTCCGCCTTCGATGCGGCTCTCGGCGATCGCCGGGTGCCAATTCGGCATGCCGTTGAAGTCCCGCACGCGGGCCCAAACCCGATCGCTGCGGCCGTTGATTACGCTCGAAACAAAAACCCGCGCCATGATCGGCCCTAGCTCCTCTTGCGGGGCGAAGACCCGCCGCTCGCGGGAGGCGCGCCGTCTGGCTCCCTCTTAGGCGCCGCCGTATCCTTGCGAATCCCTTGCATGTCGCGCGCTTCGCGGATGAGGCCAGGCATTTTGGCCAGGTTTCCGCCTTCGATGCCGATATCGGCCAGGAGCGAGTTGATGAGGGGAGCCTGCACGCGGTAGCGAAGGGCCGAGTCGATTACTTCGTCGGTCGCGCTCCGCCCACCATTGCCTCCGGAACCACCGCCGTTCAGGCCGTCGACCGAGAGAATGCGGATGCCCTCGATCTTCTCCATCGGCTTGACGCTTTCGCGGACGATGCCTTCGATCCGGTCAAGCAACTTGCGCCGGAACAACGAGTAACGCGCGGGTTCGGTCAGCACGTTCTCGGCTTCGTTCAGGAGCCTCTGCGCCTCGGCCTCGACCGCTGCGCGCACGCGCTCGGCTTCCGCGGCGATGCGCGTCTCCTCGGCCGCCTTTTCGGCCAGCAGCACTTCGATTGTCTGGCGCCGACGGGCGACCTCGGTGTCACGCACCGTGACGACCCGCTCCTCCGCTTCCGTCGCGCGGGCTTTCGCAATCTCGGCTTCCGCTTGCGCAGCCGATTGTTCGAGCGACTTCTGATAGAGAGCGATCGCCTTCTCCATCAGCGCGGTCTCGACGACTCGCTCGCGCTCGACCTCGAGCTTGCGCAAGTCGCGCTCGCGCGTCACGCGCGCTTCGTCGATGCCCCGGTCGGAGGCGATCCTGGCGCGCTCAACGTCCTCGCGGGAGGCGATCTCGGCCTCCTGCAAAGCCTGCAGTCGCGCGATTTCGAGCTGCTCGATCGACCGCCTGCGTTCAAGCCGCGCTGCGTCCATGACTTGTTCGCGTTCAACGTCCGTCTTCTCGACTTGCTGCTTCGCAGCGATCTCGGCCTGTCGCACAAGACGGTCGGCGCCGATACGCTCGGAGCGCTTGGAGGAGAGCGCAATCGTGCGCTCCTCGTCGGCGATTTCGATAGCTTGCTTCTGCTCGATATTGAGCACTTCGCGGGTTTTCTGAGACGCGATGCGATCGGCTTCGAGGGCGAGCTCGACGCCAATGCGCTGACGCTCCACGACGTCGCGGCTTCGGAGCTCCGCCGCTTCGATCGCTTCGGTTCTCGCGATCTCGCGACTTCTCGTTGCCTGATCGGCCTCGATCCGCTCGGCGGCGACCGCCTTTTCCTGCGCAATTCGGGCGGCTTCGATCGCTTCGCGCGCCTTGATGTCGGCCTCCTCCAAAGCCTGTGTGCGAACAATCTCCCGCGCCCGCACCTCCTGATCCTTGGCGATACGGTCCGCCTGGATCTTCCGGTCCTGGGCGATGCGCGCCAACTCGACGAGCTCGCGCGCGGCGATCTCCGCCCTCTCGAGATCTTCGTTGCGGGCGATCTCGAGACGCCGGGTCTGCTGATCGGCAGAGATGGTTTCGGCGGTCGTCGCCTTCTCCTGGGCGATGCGCGCTGCACGTGTCGCCTGCAGCGCCGCAATCTCGGCCTCCTCGATCACTCGCCTGCTGGTGATCTCCCCGTCTTGGGTCGTTTGCTGGCTCTCGATTCGGGCGAGCGCAATGGCCCTCTCCTGCGCGATCCGGGCCCCTTCAATCGTCTCGCGAGCGGAAATGTCGGCCTCTTCGAGCGCCTGATTGCGCGCGATCTCGAGCGTCCGAACGCGTTCCTCCTGAGCGATGCGGGTGCCCTCAGTGGCTTCGCGCGCGGCGATTCCGGCTTCCTCGATTGTCCGATTGCGGGTGATTTCGAGCGACCGGGTGCTCTGATCGGCGGCGATGCGGTCCGCGGCGAGGGTCTGGTCGCGAACGATTTTGGCTGCCTCGATTGCCTGCTGGGCATTTATCTCGGCCTCCTCGATTGTCCTGGTGCGCGTGATCTCCAATGCGCGCACTCGCTGGTCGGCGGCGATCCGCTCAGCATTGATGGTCGTCATCTGCACAATTCGCAACTTTTCGGTCGTCTCGCGCGCCGAGATCTCGGCTTCCTCGACCGCCCTCGTGCGCTCAATCTCGCGGCGGCGTGTCTCCTCCTCGTTGACGATCCGCAATTCCGTGACCGCGCGTTCCTGAAGGATGCGCGCCTTCTCGACGACTTCGCGCGACTCAATCTCGGCCTCTTCGACGGCGCGCGCGCGCGCGATTTCGGTCTGGCGCACCTCGCGCTCGGAGACGATGCGCGCGGTGTCGACGGAGCGCTGGTTGGCGATTCGCGCCTTCTCGATCCCCTCACGCGCCGAAATCTCGATTTCCTCGACCGCGCGCGTCCGCTCGATTTCCTTCTGGCGAACTTCCCGCTCGGAGGCGATACGCGCTTCGCTGATCGCCTGCTCATTGGCGATCCGCGCTTTTTCGATCGTCTCACGTGCCGAAATCTGCGCTTGCTCGGTTTCGGTTTCCTGTAGCGCGCGTTCGCGGGCGACCTCGGTGCGCTGCACCGCGCGTCTCACCTCGATGTCGCGCTGCTGGGCCAGGCGGGCCGCTTCGCTGTCGCGCTCGATGTCTAACGCCTGTCGCTCGGCCTCCAGGTTGCGCGTGCGGATCTTGATCATCGAATCCTGTTCGATGTCGTTGCGCAGCTTCCGGCGGTCCTCGATGTCCTCCATCAGGCGCGTGAGACCCTCGGCGTCAAACCGGTTCGAGGGATTGAAGAATTCGAGATCCGTCTGATCGAGGTCCGTGATCGCGACCGACTCGAGCTCCAGACCGTTCTGGGCCAACGCCTCCTGGGCCGCGGCTTTGATGCGAGCAACATAATCGCCGCGCTGCTCGTGCATCTGCTCCATGGTCATCTCGGAGGCGACGGAGCGCAGCGCCGAGACGAACTTGCCCGATAGCAGAGCATGGAGTCGCTCAGGCTCGAGCGTGCGCCGTCCAAGCGTTGCGGCCGCGATCGCCACCGCCTCCCGGGTCGCCTGTACGCGAACATAGAAGTCGGCCTCGATATCGATGCGCATGCGGTCGCGAGTGATAAGGGCGCCTCCCTTCTCGCGCACGATCTGCATCGGCAACACGTTCATGTTGACGGGAGTAAAGTCGTGGATGAATGGCAGAACGAAAGCGCCGCCGTTGATCACCACCCGCTCGCCGAGAAAGCCGGTGCGCACGAACGACACCTCGCTCGATGAGCGATGGTAGAGCCAATTGACCACGTACACGACGACCACGATGACGATGATCGCGATGATGAGCCAGAGGATCAGATTTCCGATCAAGAGCCCCGACATTTTCCCATTCCTCCTCTGCGAGCCGCTCTTCCCGGCGCTGCCCTGGTTATCATCGTCGGCTGATCGATTTGAATCGGCGGACCTGTTCGGTCAGCGCGGTTTCGACTGGCAGGCGCTCCATGGATGAAGCGCCATAGAAGCCGTGACAGATCTTGGTGGACTTCATGATGAAATCGGCGTCGCCGGGTTCGGCGATCGGGCCGCCGTGCGCCAGGACGAGAACATCGGGCCGAACCTTCATGGCCGCGCTGGCCCATCCATCGATGAGCGCGGGACAGTCGTGAAGCTTTGGCGCGGTCTGGGCGCCGATGGCGCCGCCCGTGGTCAATCCAAGGTGGCAGACGATAATGTCAGCGCCGGCCTTAGCCATCGCTTCCGCCTCGCCCTCGTTGAAAACATAGGGCGTCGTCAAGAGATCCTTCTTGTGCGCGGTCGCGATCATATCGACCTCAAGGCCGTAGGACATTCCGGTTTCCTCAAGGTTTAGCCGAAAAGTCCCGTCGATGAGGCCGACTGTGGGAAAGTTCTGCACGCCGGCAAATCCAAGCGCTTTGATCTCGTCGAGAAAGACCTCCATCCGGCGGAACGGGTCGGTGCCGTTGACGCCGGCCAGGACTGGCGTGCGCCGGACCATCGGCAGCACTTCGCGCGCCATGTCGACGACGATCGCATTGGCGTCGCCATAAGCGAGAAGGCCCGCGAGCGAGCCGCGCCCGGCCATGCGATAACGGCCGGAATTGTAGATGACGATCAGGTCGACGCCGCCCGCTTCCTCGCATTTGGCGGAAAGCCCGACGCCCGCGCCGCCGCCAACGATCGGTTCGCCTCGCGCGGCCATCGCACGGAACTTCTCCATCAACGCCGATCGGGTCCACGCCGTCATTCGCGTCCCCCCGCGCTTCGCCGCGTGCGCGTCTCGCCGTGCAGAGCTCGGAAGGCGGCGACAATTGCGGCTGCGAATTCCGGATCGTTGATGTGCCGCTTGATGCGGATCAATTGCCGACTGGAGGTCTGGCGCACCGTCCGCTCGAGCGCTGCGAACAGGGCCGCGTCCGCTCGGGGATCGTGAAATGCCTGACCGGGCTGATCGAGCGACGAAACGCCGAGTTCGGGCAGGAAGAAGCGAACCGGCCCATCCATAAGGTTGAGCCTTTCGCCAATCCATCGGCCGATCTGCTCGTTCTCGGCCTCGGTCGTGCGCATCAGCGTCACTTGGGGATTGTGGGCGTGCAGGTCCCGGCCCTTGTACGGGGCCGGCACTGTGTCGGGCGAGCCGAAATTGACCATGTCGACCGCGCCGACCGAGCCGATGTATGGCGTGCGGGTCCGGATGATTGCGCCAAAGCGGTCCGCATCCGCCGGCAGCACGCCGCCCATGAGCATGTCAGCCACTTCGGTCGTGGTGACGTCGATGACCGCGGAAATGGCGCCGGAATCGATCAGTTTCTCCATCGAACGGCCGCCCGTGCCGGTGGCGTGGAACACCAGGCATTCCCAATCCGCCGCCAACGCCGCTGCGATCTGCTGAACGCAGGGCGTCGTTACCCCAAACATGGTGAGGCCGACCGAGCGAACGGCGAGGCGACGCGATCTCGCGGCGCCAACCTCTCGTTTTGCCTCGAGGCGGGCCTTCACCATCCCGATCAAAGCCTGAGCGCCATTGGCGAGCACCTGCCGGGAGATTGAGTTCAGGCCCTGAATATCGGTGACCGAATACATCATCGTGATATCGGTCGGGCCGACATAATGACTGACGTCGCCGGAGGCGATCGAGGAGATCAGCAGTTTGGGCACGCCAATGGGCAAGGCGCGCATCGCCGGGGCGACGATCGAGGCGCCGCCAGATCCGCCTGCGCTGATAATGCCCGCAATTTCGCCCTGGCGCTTGATCCAGGTCTCGAGCGCTTCCGCCATTGCGGCGACTGAGGCGCCGCGGTCTGGGCCAAACACCGCCGAGCCGCCGCGGCCATGGTTGAGCGCGATCTCTTGCGCCGTCACATCGCATGTCGCAGGCTTGCCGCTCGTCGAGACGTCGACCAGCCGCGTCCGCAATCCGCTCGCGACGATCAGATCGCGTATGAAGCGCAGCTCCGCTCCCTTGGTGTCGAGTGTGCCGGCCACGACGACCACCGGCGGCCCTGCGGGCAGCGCCACGGCGCTGGGTATAGGGCCGGCTTCGATCCGTCCGGGGCCAGACGAAGCGATGCGAGCGGCCGACTCAATGCGTGCGTTGGGCGCGGGTTGCGACCAGCGTGTAGGCGGCGCCGGGTTCGAGACATAGATCCGAATGGGCGCGCCTGACGCCTTCGCCGCGCTTGCCGGCTGAGGCGCAGATGCGCCCGGCGACGGCACCTCGGGGCGGTCCGGTTCGGCGGCGTCGGAATGGCGGCCAACGCCCAGAAGGCGCTGCTGGAGTTCACGGTCCGCCGCAAGCCTGCGCGACTCGATGATGCGATTGACCCGTCCGTTGACCATGATGGCGACGTTTTCAGAGATCGTCGTTGCGACCCCGATATTCTGCTCGATGACGAGGATCGCCATATCGGTTTCCTCAGCCAGACGCAGCAACATCTCCTCAACCTGCGCCACGATCACCGGCGCTAGACCCTCGGTCGGCTCGTCCATGATCAGGAGATGCGGATTGGTCACGAGCGCGCGCGAGATCGCCAGCATCTGCTGCTCGCCGCCGGAGAGCTGCGCGCCGCCGTTGTTTCGACGCTCGGCCAGGCGGGGGAAGGTGTCGTAGACGCGCTCGGCGGTCCAGGACCCACGCTCACGAGACTGCGTCATTCGCAGGTGCTCGTCGACCGTCAACGAGCGCCAGAGCCGCCGCCCCTGCGGCACGTATCCCACGCCAAGGCGAGCGATTCCCGCTGGAGCAAGACCCACGAGCTCCTGGCCACGCATGCGGACCGTGCCGCTCGAAGCGCGGACGAGACCCATGATCGCCTTGCACAGCGTCGTCTTGCCCATGCCGTTGCGGCCGACGACCGACATGACGCCGTGGTCGAGCGTCAGGTCGACGCCCTGCAGCGCATGCGAATGGCCATAATAGACGTTGAGGCCCCTGACCTGGAGCAGGACGCTGGCCTCGGAGCGACGCGGCTCAGCCATGCCCGCCTCCAAGGTAGAGTTCCTGAACCTCGGGATCGGCCTCGATTTCCTGCGGCGAGCCTTCCTTGAAGATCCTGCCATTGTGCATCATCGTCACGCGCTCGACCACGCGCAGCGCGACGTCCATGTCGTGCTCGATGATGATGTAGCCGATATGCGCGGGCAACGAGGAGAGGATGTCGACGAGCTCGGCCCGTTCCGTCGGCGAGAGGCCGGCCGCGGGCTCGTCGAACAGGATGAAGCGCGGCGCGCCCGCGAGCGCCAGCGCGATCTCGAGCTGACGCTGCTGCCCATAGGCCAATTCCGCCACGAGCCGGTCCTTGATCGAGGTCAGGTGGACCGCCTGGATCAGGGACTCGGCCGCATTGACGAGCGTGTCATTGCGGCGCGGCCGAATGAACGAGTAACGGCCGCGCGACACCCCGCGAACGGCCAGATACACGTTGTCGAGCACGGTCAGGCCCGGGAAAAGCGCGGAGATCTGGTAGGTCCGACGCAATCCGCGGCGGATCCGCTCGTAGGGCGGAAAGAAGGTCACATCTTCGCCGAAGAAGCGGATCGTCCCCGAGGACGGCGGAAAATCGCCGGTGATGCAGTTGAACAGCGTCGTCTTGCCGGCGCCGTTCGAACCGAGGACCGCGCGCCGCTCGCCGGGCCGGACGGTGAGCGAGATGTCCGTCAGGGCGGCGAGAGCGCCGAACAGCCGCGTCACGCCGCGCAGCTCGAGCGCGTTGGCCGAGCCGACCGTGGAAAGACGCTGTGCGACGCTATCCATGGCGCCCGCCCGTCGATTGTGCGCGTGGCGAACCGCGCTGCGCGCGATCGCGCCAGCGGGCCCATAGACCAATGATCCCGTCCGGCGAGAAAAAGACAATTGCCAGAAAGCCGAGCCCGATCAAGAGCCGAAACCGGTTGCCGTCTAGGCCGAACGCGACCAGGACGTCGAGCGCAAAGGTCTTCAGCGCCGCATAGATCAGAGCGCCGATGAAGGCGCCAATTGGATTGCCGATCCCGCCAACGACAGCGATGACGAGAATGTCGATCGCCGCCGACACGCTGACTGTCCCAGGCGCGATTTCGCCATAGCTCCAAACCAGGAGAATGCCGCCGAGCGCCGCGATGAGCGCGGCGACCACATAGGCCGCGATACGATGGGCATTGACGTTGAAGCCGAGCGCGGCCATTCGCCGAGGGTTGTCGCGAATGCCCTGCAGCGCAAGCCCGAAGGGCGCTCGGGCGATGTAGGAAACCGCGAGCCAGCATAGGAATGCGACGCCCAGCTCGAGATAGTAGGAAGGTACGTCAGCGTGCCAGTTGACGCCCAGAAACACTGGTGTCGGAATGCTGTTAATGCCGGTGTGGCCGTTGAAGATCGCGTAGTTCTCGTTGGCGAAATAAAAGAACGCCGCGGCGATCGCGAGCGTGATCATGATCGTGTAGATGCCCGCGGTGCGCACCGCGAGCGCGCCGATGACAGCCCCGACAATCATCGCAAGGATGAGAGCCGCCGGAACCGCGAGCCACCAGGGCCAACCGATTCCACCCGGCATGCCGTTCACGCCCAGGATCGCGACGACGTAGCCGGCGAAACCGGCGATCGTCATCTGCGCAAGACTGACCATGCCGCCATAGCCGGCGAGGAACATGAGGCTTAGCGCGATCGTGCCAAGCATATACGACCAGCCAAAGATCTGCGTAAGCACAAAACTGCTCGCGATCACGGGCATGATGAGGACAACGAAGCCGACGAGAACCGCCGCGGGATTGACATTCTGCAGCCAGGTGGACTGCGAGGCGGCCCTGGACGCGCCGCTCCCGCGGCTCTCGGCGAGCGCCATGGCTTAGCGTCCCACCAGAAGGCCCTGCGGCCGAATGGCCAGCACGAGCACCATGATCAGGAAGGTCAGAACGATCGCGTAGGTCGGGAAATAAGCAAGCCCGACCTGTTCGGCGAGGCCGATGATGACGGCGCCAAGCGCCGCTCCCGGAATCGAACCCATGCCCCCGACAATGACCACGATCAACGAGGCGAGCAGGAAGCGCGTATCTTCGCCCGGAGACAGAGATTGGAAAGTACCCCCGACCACGCCCGCCATCCCGGCGAGCCCGGCGCCGAACGCGAATACGGTGACGAAGACAAGTTGGATTGGCACGCCCATCGCGGACAGCATCTCGCGGTCGTCGACTCCGGCGCGAACGATCATGCCAATCCGGGTGCGGTTCAGGACGAGCCACATTCCGAGGCCAATCACAACCGACGCCAGGAAGACGACCAAGCGAACAATCGGATAGGATAGATAGACTGCCTCGCCCGAGGACTTGACTGCCGTGATCAGGGGCAAGTCCATCGGCCCGCGAAGCCATGTCGGGCTTTGAATCTGATATGAATTTCCGCCGAACCACCAAAGCATGAGGTCGGCGAGCACGATCGAAATCCCGATCGTCACCAGCGTCTGACGAAGATCCTGCCCCTCCATCCGGCGGAAAACGGCGACTTGAAGAACGATTCCAAGGACAGCCGCGACGATGAAAGCGACGACAAAGCCAAGCAGCCACCAGCCGGTGGCGTCGACAGCCAGATAGCCAAAGTAACCGCCGAGAAGGTAGATCGAGCCGTGCGCCAGATTGACGTTTCGCATGAGGCCGAAAATCAGGGTGAAGCCGCTGGCGACGAGGAAATAAAGGCCGCCTAGCGTGATCCCGTTAAGCACCGCGTTGAGAAAGAGCTTCTTTCTGCCGAAGAGCGCCTCGAATCCCGAGGACCAAGGCGCGAACACAAGCCAGATCGCCGCAATCACCAGAACTGCGATGATCAGGGACCAGACCGGACGGCGGGCGACGAAATTGTTCATCGACGGCACTTCGAGGGGGACCGACAGGTTGTCGAGCACGTCGCGGCGCCGCTCGGTTCTGGCCGCGTTGTCATGAACTCCCCGGTCACAGCGAAGCAAAACCTCCCATAATTGCGCTCAGCTTATCCGCTTTCGGTCGCGCGCGCTTGATCGACAGTATGATTTCATCGCTCGCCGGCGGCTCGCTAGAGGACATGAGCGACCCGGCGGTATTGCGTCGGCGCCATGCCCACATTGGCGGCGAAGAAGCGCGTGAAGCCGCTTTGCGACGAGAAACCTAAATCGTAACCAATATCGGCGACAGGGATCTCGCTCGCCACAAGTCTATCGATCGCGTGCTCCATGAGCAGGGTGTTGACATAGAGATTTGGAGTGAGGCCGGTCTGCGTCCGAAACAGTTTGTAGAAGTGCGGACGCGACAAGCCCGCGCCGCGCGCCACCGCGTCGAGCTCGATGTTGGCGCCGAGCGAATCCTCCATCAGCCGCATCGACTTGCGCACGCGAAAATCGATCGCCTGGCCCGATAAACCGCGGCCCTCGCCCAAGTCCATTTGACGCCAAGTCTCCTCGCAGCAGGCCTGAATCAAGCTGCGCAGCTCACAATCAAGGGCCGTGAGGCGCTCGCCGGCGTAAACGAGAGCCGAGACACGCCGAATTTGCGAGTCGAGCGCCGGCGTTCGAGCGAATTCGGAGCAGCCGAACTGAAGTCGTGTCTCGCCAATTCCGTGGGCGAACCAATCGGGGTTTACGTAAAGGACGAAGAAGGTCGAACCGTCCTCGAGGTCCCCTGGGACGAAGTTATGCGGCTCCCATGGGCTGACAGCAACAACGGACTCGTTGGTCGCTCGGCAGGGAGCGCCTGAAACGAGCACGCCGCCGTTATCGCCCGACAAATGAAAGATGAGATGCCCTTCGCGATGCGCATGGATATTGAAGGGACGGTTCAGTCTATAGATCACCGCGCGGCCGAATTGGCCGTGGACGGCCGCGACGGCCCGGCTCATCTCTGTGTACCTCCTCCCCGATTTGTCGCGTAATTCACGAGAAGGTTCAACAGTCCGAGAGTTTTGCAAGAGCGAGCCGGGCGACCTCTTGTCGCCCGGCCGCCTGACGATTCAGTACTTCTTGCACTCCGGATTTGTCCGGCTCGGCGGCCCGATCTTGGCAAACACGTCTCTCGGATAGCCCAGCGTCTGGTGCACGTCGGGGATGATCTTGACGACCTTGCTGACGAGACCGCCCTGCCCGTCTTCGACCACTTCAGTGACGAAGTTCGTACCAATCGCCTGGCGGTCGTCATCGAGGCTGATCTTGCCGTTCGGCGCGTCGATCGTGAGTCCGGCCAGCGCAGTCTTGAGCTTCGACTGATTGTCGCTGAGATCGCCGTTGACCTTATCGAGCGCCTCGTACATCGCCATCGTTGCGCCATAGTAATTGGTCGCCAACAATCCCGGGCTCGGCAGGCGCTTATCAGCCGGGGTTGCCCCCTGATAGAGCGTCACAAACGACTTCCAGCCCGGGTTGTCCCAAGTGTCGGCCATGCCGCTCGACGCAATCGTGCCGAGCATCGCCTTCTTGGCGTCGCCCTTGGCTGAAAGGACGGTCTGATCGACCATGATCGATCCGCCCATAAGGTGGGCCTTGCCGCCAGCCTGCTGGTACTGATTGAGGAAGTTGACCGCGTCAGCGCCGCCGAGGCCGAGGTAGATCGCGTCGACGTCATCGGGCAGCGCCGCGATCGTCGAGGCGAAGTCCTTCGTGCCGAGCGGCACCCATTGGCGGCTCGTCACCTGACCGCCAGCGGCGCAATATTCCAGAACGAGGCCGAAGACCTGTGTGTAGACGAAGGAATAATCTTCGCCGACGGTTGCGATTTTCTTGTAGCCCTTGGTCTTATAAGCGTAGTCGCCGAGGCCGGCGGACCATTGCGCGCCGTCCATATTCCAGCGGAAGAAATTGGGCGACGGATCCGGGAAAGTCGTCTCCTGCGCGCCCGAGGCGGCATTGATGAACGTCAGCTCCGGATGGGTCTTGGAGAAGTTCTTGACCGCGATGCCTTCATCGCCGGACAGCGGCGAAATAAGAATTTGCACATGGTCCTGGTCAATGAGCTTCTTGACCGCGCGGATCGCCGAGTCCGGCGTTGCGTCGGTCGAGGCGACGACAAATTCAAGCTCCTTGCCGCCCGCCTTGGGGCCGTATTTCTTCACCGCGGCATTGAAACCGGCCATGCCGTCCACGCCCAAGATAGTATAGGTGCCTTCGAGCGTCGCAGTAACGCCGACCTTGATCTTCTCCTGCGCCCACGCCGCGCTCGACAGCAAAATGCTGGTGAGCGCTACGGCGCCGATTCCACTCTTCAACATCATTCTTTCCTCCCAGTTTAACAATGTGGCGTCCAGGCGCGCGACGACGCGCTCTTGGACGACGTCGTCGCGGTTCGCGACGAAGTCTCCCAGCCGACTCGACAAAAATTAGCGGCAAGGAATGCCGCATCAGTGAAGCGTAATATTTTGGACTTTACAAGCCGTGAGTTTGTGTGCACCGCAGCGCGGCGCCCAATCCCAGCCACAACATGCGACGAGCCGACTAACTTATTGGCGGAAGGAGTGTCCCCCACTATTGCCTTTCAGCTTGTGTCACAGCGTTTCACGCTGCTTGGTGTACCGCTGAGTTAATTGACTTTCTCTCTCACCCCGTGTCACACCGTTTCTTACAGTATCAAAAAGATGTGGGGTAGAATGTGGGGTCAATATGGCCGTCCTGACTAATGCGAAGGCAAGGGCAATCGAGCCGGGGGATATTGACCTACCGGATGGCACCGTGAAAGGTCTATGGCTGAAGTCCGCCGCCAAGAAGGGGCGTGGCTATTGGAAATTCCGCTACGTCTCGCCCGTCACGAAGAAGCGGAGGGAAACGGGATTTGGGGCGTATCCCGATGTCAGCATCGTGGAGGCCCGACGCCAAGCGAATACTGCCCGGGACGAGATTCGGAGGAAGCAAGACCCCATCGATCAACGCAAAGCTGCCGGTGACGTGGTCGCATCGGCAATGACCTTCGAACAAGTTGCTTTGAAAATGTTCGACCAAAAACGAGCGGGGTGGAAAAACCCCAAACATGCCCAGCAATGGATCAATACCCTAAAGACCTATGTGTTTCCAATAGTCGGCGGCGTGCCCGTTGACTCTCTTCAACCCGACGATTTTCGAAAGGTCCTCGCTCCCATTTGGCTCAAGAAATCCGAGACTGCGATGAGAGTGAAGCAGCGGTGTCATGCCGTGATGGATTGGTGTCTCGCTCAGAATCTGATCAGCGGCAACCCAACAACCGTTGTCAGCAAGTTGCTTCCCATGATGGCGAAGAAGAACGTTCGAACCGAACATCAGCCTTCGATGCCGTGGCAGGACCTCCCAGCGTTTGTCTTGACCGTTCTCCACGACGGCACGCTTGGAACGTGCAGGGAAGCCATGGAATATCTGATCCTCTCCGCCGCCCGATCCGGAGAGGTTAGAAAAATGCAATGGGACGAGGTCGATTTTGAAAAAGCGGTGTGGACCGTTCCTGCAGAAAACATGAAAAGTGGGATTGCCCATAGAGTGCCGCTATCCTGGCGGATGACAGATATTCTAGAGAGCCAAAAACAGAGAGCGTCAAACCCCACACTTGTGTTTCCTTCACCCCGAGGGATGGTGTTTTCGGATAACACGCTTTCAAAATTTCTTCGAGATCACAAAGTGTCAAGCGGAACCGAAGGCCGCAGCGCTGTTGTCCATGGTTTCAGATCGACCTTCAGGGACTGGGGGGAAGAAAAGCTCTATCCAGAGAATTTGTTAGAGCGGTGTTTAGCTCATACCGAGCGAAATGCTATAGTGGCCGCCTACAGGAGAACAGACCTTCTCGAAGAACGGCGACCAATCATGAAGGCCTGGGCTGATTTCGTGTGCAGTCAGAAGACCATTACCGAGACCGCCATCTAATATTGGACTATATCTATTATATTAAGCAAATAATCCTTGACTTAATTTCATAATCGGTTCATAAGTACGCATGATCGCAGGAGACATATCATTAAACTGACAAATCCTACATGCGATTGAGCGGCATTGATCGCCTCAAACGAGCTTCGCATAACGCAGCCACTTGTGGCGTTTCAATAGACGGCACTAACTGAAAGGGAGTACGTCGAACATTATAGGAGTAATTTATGAATCAAATTAATAATGATAAAATTGTTCGGGAAGGTGAAGCTCGTAGCATTACTGGGTTATCCCGATCTACCCGTCATCGTATGGAAAGAAACGGAACATTCCCTCGAAAATATGAGCTATCCCCATCAACCCGGGGATACAAACTCTCCGAAATCAGCGAGTGGATGTCTACTCGACGGGCAGCGTAGAACGCAATCGAATAAGCGTGGCTCTGTCAGCCATCATCTCGAGACCCTGCGTCGTAGTGGATAAAATCCGACGCTTCAGTTCCTCCGGCTGCCGGAACTAAAATCCCCGTTGGCTAGGCATTGACGAGGATATGATTAGCGAAAAAAGGTACATCAAACTTGTTGTTGTTTCTTAGCGTCAATATTAGCATAGGTTGACGAACATCTCCGCTAGGGGCGATAGTCGTAACCTGCCTCTTTTCTTCGATCAATGGAATCATGTCAAGGCCCTCTGCGTTTGGTTCTATCGACACGTCAAAATAACCAGCCGGAAAATAGTCGGCTCCCCACCAGAAAGTAAACTCTTCGGTTTTCATAGCGTGAATTGTATAACCGCCTGATTTAACCCGGACATTAGCCATGACAATTCTCCTCTTTCCTAGTTTGTTTGTCTCGCACTAGTTGCCAGAGTCAGACACTTTGAACCCTCGATGGGCTGAACTTTCGTCATTGGCTTGCTCTTGGGGTTGATTTTGGCCCATAGCAGAACTGGCTGTGGCTTGGCTGGAGCCGTCGGTCGAGGCTGGGATGCTTTCGTGCCTCTCAAGCCCTCAGCGATGGCCGCTAGAGCCTCTCAGACCGCCTTCGGGACAGGAAGGTCTAGTTCAAAAGCTTAGCTTCAGCCCGCCTGTCATTGGCTCATCCGGGGCATCTCGACCTGCCGTGAAAGACACCCCGCCTTGAGGCTGGACGGGCTCGTCTCTGAGCCTTGCTGGAAACCGCACAATCGCCGCTTTCTTGGTGCCGACGGGGGGTGCGTAAGGATCGGAGAACTTGATCCCGCTTAGGCCACCCTTCCTTGAGGCGGAGCCCGCCACCGTCGCCACCTTTACGGCCTGCTTCGGTTGAACCGAGAGTGTCTGTGCGTCGGCCACGCCACCGTGCAGATGACCAAAAATACACTCAAGTAAAGACGAGAGACGACCATGGCTATACCCACGACCTACCCAATCTCTTAACACAACATTAACCAGAAAATGGGGTATAGTGCAACCCTAGTCTTGCCAAAACTTAAGAGATGGTTAACGGCATTGGCAGGGTTGGCGTTTGCCGATGATGCTGGTTCTTGATGTTGCGACCGAAGAGGGAAGCCTGCCTAGGACGATTGGGAGGAAACCTCTTCCCACCCCCAACGAGAGCTCTGCGTATGAAACTTGAGGACTCAGGGAAGAGCCGTCACAAAGCTCATCAAGGTGAGGCGGCCAGGGGTAGTGGGCCAGTTTGAAGGTGGCGACGGAATTTCCTTCTAGCCCCATGGCCTCGCGTGTCGCATAATGGGAGCATGGAAAAACTCAAACCAAAAACCGAATTTCGCCCAACTGCATTCAAGAACCGTTCGGGTTGGTATGTCCAAGTCGTCTTTCACGGAGCGCCTCCCTTGCAACTTGGCGGATTCAAGACGGAAGATGAAGCTAAGGATTGGATCAAACATAGCTCCGCCCATTGGTTCGACGCGCCCAGCCACGACGGCAGAAATGAATAAACCTCCCAAGCGCCCACGAGATTTGAACCAATGGGCGAAGCGCATGGTCGATATCGCGACGGGGAATGTTCCAGAAGAGACACTAACCACCAAGCAGGCTCGTGCGCGAAAGGCAGGGACCAAGGGCGGCCCAGCACGATCGCAAGCTCTCACGCCGAAGCAGCGATCGGAGATAGCTCAGGCCGCCGCCCATGCACGCTGGAAAAAGAGCTAGCCCACGTCGCCGGCTCCATCGTCGTCAGCCGCCTTCCGGATTTCGATATCAAGGGTGATATCCATCGGAAGATTGATCGGCTCCTCATTTTGGTTGACCCCATTCCAATGATCAAGGTCAAGCTGCAGATTGTATCCATCAGTGACAATCTGCTCTCGGCGATTTACTGCCGACTTAAGCATTTGCGGGCAAGTCGCCTCATCAGTGTCTACATACACGAATAAGTTTAATTGTCCGGCCGCCTGCGCCGGAATCGCTTGATATGCCCTATAGGGCTTGCCTGTTTTGCGGTCGTAACGCCGCTCTGCCTGCGCATCATCAGCGAATAGTTTTGCCAACATTTCTACGTCTGACTGCGGCTTGGGCATGTCCCAGCCCATTTCCTTTGCCAGCGCAGCAACTTTGTTCATGTCAATTTCTGGTTCGCCGGTTTTATCTTTATAAAACCGAATGAACCTCTGACGCTCTTGTCTCTTGCTCATCACAAGTCCTCTTCAATCGACCGGCGCGACATTTCCCCAGCCATCCACGAAGGCGTTGGGAATGATATTGCCACGAACCCCGACGAGGTGGTCCCGGAACCGATCATACCGCCCCGTCTTTCTTTGTAACTGCCCTGCGAGAATTCCAGGGTGGACTCTCATAAGTTTTGCGAACCCCAGCATGTCACGCTCTACGAAAAATGGTGCTTTTCGTGCGATAAAGGCCTCTAGCTGCGACGATGGGATCAGGAATTCTTGAGCAGCGCTATTCGCCACTCTCTCCTCCTCCGCTAAGTCCAATCCGACCCCTGCTCGGTCCCCTTCGAGATTTGCATCAAGCCTGATCGCGTCACGCCCGTGTTCTCTCAATACGTGCTCTATCTCATGCCTTAGTACAAACCAAAAATTATCTATACGATCAAATCGGAGTGTCATTCCAATCACAGGAGAATGATCGTTTAGCCATAGGCAAGCTCCGTCTATCTTTGCTGACGAAAGAGATTCAACAATAACAAACCGAACGCCACACTCTGCCAAAATTCGCGGCACGTTCTCCGTTCCCTCGGCTGATATGACAAGAGCCCGGAGCCTCGGTAGGGCAGAAACTAGGGTTGAACGCGAATAATGCTTAGCCAGAATATCTTTGGCGATCTGTTTGACCCGATAAAGCCACGCTAGTTGAGCCGGCGACGCATCGTCATTTACAGCGGTCTTTTTGGCAGAATGAGGCAATATTTCGATATCCTCAGTCCGGTTAGCACCAAAAAAACGGACAAGTTCATTTTCTACTCTATTCGTATCCTTAACGCTTTCCGCCGAAATCCAACCTCTCTTTATCATCTCTGATATGGGCAAATCTCCATAAAGGAGCGCGCGATTTGCTCGGCCGGCGTCACCTCTATAGGCAATGCGTGCCTTTGCGAGATCAAAGCTGCTTTGCAATTCAAGGAACTGGCGCGCGGGAACCTGAAAAACTTCCTCAAGGGCGAGCGCCAAATTCGCATCGATAGAGCGCTTATCTCCCACAAGTTTGTTAATCCCTGTCTCATCCATGCGAAGTATCAACGCCAGCACTCGCTGCGTCCATCCTCTCTCTGCAAGCAGTGAAGCTATCAATTGTCCCGGAGTTTTGTGTTCCATCTTCCCCCCGCCGCCGATTCGTTCATATATGCCAACCTGCGCAAATTAGCAAACTGGCCGAAAATGCTTGACTTATGATTGCGGCTGGACTACGGTTTGCCCATGAACAAGCTCGCCCGCAAGAGCGCGCCAAAGCCATCCAGCTTCTCTGCGAAGGCATGAGCATCCGCGCCGTTACCCGCGTGACCGGCTTCAGCAAGACCACGGTCAGCAAGCTCGTTGTGGACGCGGCCAAGCGGCCGCTTGGTATCAGGACCGCGTATTCCAAAGCCTGACGTGCAAGCGCCTTCAAATCGATGAAATCTGGGGTTTCGTCGGCGGCCAAGGCAAAAGAACGTCGAACCCGCCAAGAAGGCCGCAGGCGAGGCTGGCGACGCTTGGCTTTGGCTCGCGACCGACGCCGACACGAAGCTCGTTCCGTGCTGGCATGTCGGCGACGCGCGACGGCGACGCGGCGATGGAGTTCATTGACGATCTCGCGTCGCGCCTCGCGAACCGCGTCCAAATCACGACGGATGGTCACAAGGCTTATCTGTACGCGATGGATGCGGCGTTCGGCGGCGAGGTCGATTATGCGCATGCTTGTGAAGCTTTACGGCGCTGCGCCAGAAGCGCCAAGGGCCGCTACAGCCCCGCCGAATGCACCGGCATCATCAAGACGCGAGTCTCGGCGACCCCGACATGAAGCACGTCAGCACGTCCTATGCCGAGCGCAACAATCTCAATATCCGGATGCACTCGCGCCGGATGACGCGGCTGACGAACGCCTTTTCAAAGAAGATGGAAAACCACGCGCACGCGATGGCGCTTCACTTCCTCTATTACAATTTCGTCCGCATCCATAAGACGCTCAAGGTGACGCCCGCGATGGCCGCTGGCGTGACCGATCGGCTTTGGGAGGTCGCGGATATGGTCACTGTGCTTGAGGCTTGGGAGGCTCAATCTTAACACCCCCAACGCCGACGTTAATTGAACAAACGTGAGATACTCCAACTATTGGTTGTCCGTCTTGCAACATAATTTTTTGTCCGGGATTGCATCCAAGTATACCTCGAATTTTAATTGCATGGGGATTGAGAAATCTAGCATAGAACAATTCCATCCCATTTTTATTGCTTACGGTCAGACTGGCCCGATCCGTGGATTGGCTCGTTTTGTAATTGATCCCCATCAATGCCTCTATTTTATTTTCTGTGATTGTGACAACTTTATTATCGTCAATGTCTTGCAACTGTGCATTGAGGAAAATGCCGCTCGCTGTCCTCTCTAGTGAGACTGCTTCACAGTCACCGATTTGTAAAACTTGGTATTTTCCATATCGTGAGAAACCGATGACGTCGTTGCCTAACAATACCAGTACGGTATCTATCGAACGCGGAACCTTGTCACAGGCGTTCGCTGGAGTTGGATCGTTTGCGGGGCGCAATTCCCCGTACACTGGCTCGTCTGAAACAGGAATTAATTTTTGCGTTGGAACCAGCCAAGATATTGTCGCATAAGCAATCAGAGCGATACCGGCCAACATCCCAATATTTGAGATATAATGCGGCATTACAGGGAATTGGTATCTAAGAAAGGCAAACAACACGGATATACCGACGCCAAGCGCGATTCGGGTATCCATAAAATCGATTCCTGTATGGCTTCATCAAACCATAACCGGAATGGCCTAGCGCCACAATCAAACTGGCCCACTACCCGGCCAGGACATTGAATTCCCGTCTCGTGACGTGCATGAACCTTCGTCCGTCCACCCGATATTCGAGAAGGTCATCATCTCGATGGACGCCGATGACGAGCGTGAGAGCCTCCTGAAAGTAGGGGCTGGCAGAAGATGTCTCGGCGACGTCAAAAACCGGCGTCGGCAGCACCGCAGTCACGATTGCCGGTTCGCCATAGTCGGGAAACATCCGGTTCTTGAGACCCGCTTTCCACGCTACGATTTGCCCTTTCTCGAACGAGTTTGGCATGTCGAGCCGCCGGGCCAACTCTTTGAGTTTCGCCGCCATTGCCTCCATGGGAGTTCCTGCACCGCCGGTTGTCGCTAACCTGACAGTCGGTTTTCGCATGTCGGGTATCCTTCTTCCTCAAGTCGCGCCTTCACGAAGAGAAGGAAGTGCGTGTCCGCTTCGTTGCCTTGGAAAGGCCACATCCGCTTTCAGCGATACCACTTGCCCGGAAAAGGCAGGTTGGTGGAGCGGTAGCTCCTCTTGATGCCGTTTCGTTCTTAATACAGAACAAATCGTTTGTCAATGAGAACAACCTCTCGGTATCTCGCTGTGGTCACCCTTCGCTTAGTGACATGTGCTTTTAAAATTTCTCGTAGTGTCTGCAATTTTGTCTGCGATCCCTCCTCGTTGGACTACAATTCATTCTCACTCAAAGCCACCCATTGGCCATAACCATTGTAAATCCTAATGTCTTTCAGGCTCATCCATAACCTCATAGATCGGTGAGATTTCATTTGCCAGATCATCAATGCACTCTTTGACGGGTTTGTATGACTCCAAAGCCTGACGAAGGAATTTACTTCGAGTGATCTCTTCAAGTTCGCATAGCACATCAACAATTGTGAGTAGATGCCAAGGCAAGCGAAATCCAACCCTCACCTCTTTTTTTTACCGTGTCCGCCAATTCGTTCATTTGTAATAGCACTCCTTAATCTCTCAATCGTCTCACAAGAAACAATCTCCCTATGTCTATTTATTTATTGTGCAACAGTTAAGTTCATGGTTTGGTTGGTTCTTCGACTCTATGGGCGCAATACGATACAGATGCCGATCTTCCCCCTCCTGAAGGCTTCCTTCTAATATTATATAAGGGAACAAGCCTTTAGGTAGGGGAAGGAACCTATTGCGCCGATGGCTGTACTAACCGGCGGGTTCACCATGGCCTTTCCTGAACCGTATAAAGTTGAGTACGAGGAAACCTGTCCTGAAGCTTGCTGACAAATCCCTTCCAGTGGTTCCGGGACGTGATCACCACCGTCTTGGTCTCTTTCTGTGATTGCCTAAATCCTCGGTTTCTGCCAACCGCTTGATTTATCTGGTCCTGACAATAGTCCAAGAGGATATTCTCGTTCCTCAAAAACTGTCCCGACACATTCAATTCGGCATACTTCTCAGGGGCCATCCAAGTGAGAATTATGTAGACGTTCCTGTCCTCCAACCCGTTCAATCCCTTCATCCCCTGAAATGTGTACACTCCGGGAATGTCCTTTACCCCATCGGTCATCACCACGGCATTCTTATCCGCTTCAAGGATTTCCTGAGCGAGGGCCGAAACATTCAATTCCTGCTCCTGGTCCCTGTCACTCTTGGCCCTCCTATCGATAAAGACAGGAACCCTTATAGGGAATATCCCGGGTAAATCGTCAAGTTCGAGAGAGAGCAATCTCTGTCCGAGTGCCTTCTTTATGGTTTGAGCCATCACCTCCTCAGTGGTCAAAAAGGTTGGGACCGTCTTACCCATCCGAGACAGCCAAGCCTTTAGTCCAATGTAGTAGCAAGCTCCATGCTGTGGCCGATATATACCCGCCTTCTTGGCACAAGGATTATCCTGACCATATTGAAATCTTTCAAAATCAACTTGAAACGGTGTTAGCGTTTTTAGCTTCAATCGCATCAATTCATCGAAGTCTTCAAAAGTCGGAATGCCGAAAGATTTCGCCTCTTTGTGTAAACCAGAGTGTATCTCTCGACGTTCCTTGAGTTTCATATGTTTCCAGCCTGAGTATTCTTTTTGTCGCCTATCCAAGTAGTCGTAACGCACTTCCGGAAGGATGTTAACAAATTCATCAACCTCCGGATCGTCAAAAACGATTTCCAATAATCGAAACTTTCCTGCAAGTTTCTTATGTTCCTCTGGATCGCCAGCCGGATCGAAGTCTGGATGATGCCATGCCCGGCAATTTTCATTCAGGGGCCAAAGCTCGGCGTTCCTATGCGTCATTGCCAGTAGCGTTAAGCCACCATCAAACCTCCCGTCCTTCCAAAGGTTCTTACGCTGCATCTCCAAATGTGCGTAAACCTGTGGGTCAATTTCTTGCAAGATCGACGAGAGGGTCAAATTGTCAAACTCGTCTCGGGTGATCTCTGGAAGCCTTAACTCCCGACAGGCGACCCTCAGATGCTCCCAGAATGGCAAGACGACCACGGTTGGTGAGCCTGCCTTGCAAAATTCCTTGGCCTTCTTCTCGGCCTGATCCCGTGATCGGAATGTGAAGGCACCAAAGCTTTCGTGAAGAAATCCTTGCTCCTTGGTTCGGGGAGCGTCCATTGCATGTTGGAGGGCGTTGCCAGCGACAATGGCTTGAAGGGCAGACGTTTTGCCAATCCCCTCGACTGATTTGATCAGCGTTGGAAGCCGGTGATCTCGAGCCTGAGCAAGGGTTTGGTCCAACTTCTCCCGGTAGTTTTCCTTAAGTTCTCGGCAATCGCCGGAGATTGGTTCTGGGTGTCAATGATCACGGAAACGGGACCCCGGATTTTCACCGAAAATGGACCCCTTGTTGAGACGGGCGCGGACGGCGGCGATCGCCCCGGCGAAGCTGGTCGGGGTTGCGCAGCCAGGGCGATCGCGGCTGGGTGAGGCGCGGATTTTTGGAGAGGTCAGGCTCGGTTTTTGAAGCGCCAGCTTTCGTTTCCGGTCTCGACGATGTCGCAGTGATGCGTGAGGCGATCGAGCAAGGCCGTTGTCATTTTGGGATCGCCGAAGACGCTCGGCCATTCTCCGAAGGCGAGATTGGTGGTGACGATAACCGAGGTTCGCTCATAGAGCCTGCTGACGAGATGGAAGAGCAACTGTCCGCCCGACTGGGCGAAGGGGAGATAGCCCAGTTCGTCGAAGACGACGAAGTCAAGCCGAGTGAGGTGATCGGCGATGCGGCCCTGTCGACCGGCTCGGGTCTCGGCCTCGAGCTGGTTGACGAGATCGACGGTGGTGAAGAACCGCCCCCGCGATCCGGCTCGGATGCAGTTTCTTGCGATGGCGATCGCAAGATGGCTTTTCCCGGTTCCCGTTCCGCCGATCAGCACGGCGTTGCGCTGCTGGGCGAGGAAAGCGCCGGAGGCGAGGTCGCGGACGAGCGCCTCGTTGATCGGCGTGTCCTTGAAGGTGAAGTCGTCCACGTCCTTGGCGAGCGGCAGCCTGGCGATGGTGAGCTGATACTTGATTGAGCGCGCCTGCTTTTCCGAGATCTCGGCCCTCAAGAGATCGCCGACGAATTGTTGAGGTTCATGGCTCCGCTTGACGGCGACGGAAAGCGTCTCGTCGTAGGCCGCCTTCATGCCGTAGAGCTTGAGCGTCCCCATCATGTCGAGGACTTCGGTTCTTTCCATCGTCAGGCGCTCCTGAGGGCGTCGTAGCGGGCGCAATCGGCGACCGGCACATGGGCGAGACGCAGGTTTGCCGGGGTCATGATGGTCGCGACCGGTCCGGGATCGCGCCGCCGGGCCAGAATGTTGAGAACGACGTCGGCGGAATGGACGCCCTCGGCGAGCGCCTGGCCGCTGGCCGCCTCGACTTCCGAAAGGCCATCGGTCAGCACGGCGGCGAGAATCTTGACCATCTGCCGATCGCCATCGTCGGAGCCCGCCAGCCTGCGCCGAATGCGCTCCAGGGCGCCGGGCAGGACCCAATCCTTGAACGGCGCGCCATTGCGGAGCGCGCCCGGCTTGCGGGTCAGGACCGGCACGTAATGCCAGGGATCGTAGATCGTTTTGCCGCGGCCGAAGGTGCGCTGATGCTCGGCGACAATCCGCCCGTCCTGACGGATGGCGACCCGGTCGGCATAAGCGTGAATCTCAACTGGGCGACCGACCGCGCTGGCGTTGACCGAGTATTTGTTGTTGTCGAACCGCACCAGGCAGGTCTTCGACACCGAGGCGGGCAGGGCGTGGAAACCATCGAACCGGCCGCGATAGGGGATCAGCCTCGGTCGCTCCTCCTCGAACACTTCCCAGATCGTCCGATCCGGCCATTCGGTATGGGGATGGGCTTTTGCCCAGACCAGACATCGGTCGAGCAGCCAGCCGTTGAGTTCGTCATAGCTTTTGAAGCGGGGCTTCGGCGTGAAGAACCGCTCACGCACGAGACCCACCTGGTTTTCGACCTGACCCTTCTCCCATCCCGAAGCCGGCGTGCAAGCGACCGGCTCGACCAGATGATGCGAGCACATCTGAACGAAGCGGCGATTGTATTGCCGCGCCTTGCCGACGAACACCGCGTCGACCGCGGTTTTCATGTTGTCATAAATCCCGCGCGCGCAGTTGCCCTTGAAAAAGGCGAAGGCGCGCTCGTGCGCGTCGAACACCATCTCCTGGCTCTCGCGAGGATAGGCGCGCACGAACATCATCCGGCTGTGACAGAGCCGGACATGCGCGACCTTCAACGTCGTCGTCACGCCGCCGATCAGGGCGATCTCGTGACTCCAATCGAACTGGTAGGCTTCGCCCGGCGCAAAACTCAGCGGGATGTAGGCGTCTGCTGTCGTGCTTGCACGCTTCTCCCGCCAGGCGATCGCATACCGCCTGACGGCCGCGTAGCTGCCTCCGTATCCAAGAGCGCGAAGCTCTTCAAAGATCCGGATCAGCGTCAGGCGTTCTCGCGGCGCCCGAGCGTCGTTCTGATCCAGAAGAGCCTCGAGCGGTTCTCGCCACGGGCCAATCCGGGGAAGCGGTTGCTGTGAGCGCTCGTAATGAAACTCGGTCGCGTTCGACCGAATGATTTTCCGAACCACTTTCCGGGAAACGCGCAGGTCCCGGCAAATCTCCTTGATCGCCCTCCCCTGCAAAAAATAAGCCCGACGTATCTTCGCGATCGTTTCCACAACAAGCATTCCAATCCAGCCCTCCAGTCATCGGAAGGCCAATGTGAACCCGGCGCCGCCAGGGTTCCGATTGGATGCAAATCAGCCCCGTAGCGGGGTCCCTATTCCATGAACAATCACAGGCAACAGCGGAACCGGCAAGACGCACATCGCTCTCGGGATCGGTCTCGCCGCCTGCCAGAAAGGGCTATCGGTCGGGTTCTATACAGCCGCGGCTCTTGTTCATGAACTGCTGGAGGCTCGCGATGAGAAGCGGTTGCTTCGTCTGCAGCGGCAGGTCGCCGGATACAAGCTCCTGATCATCGACGAGCTTGGATATGTCCCTCTCTCCCAGACCGGGGCCGAGCTGCTGTTCGAAATATTCAGCCAGCGCTATGAGCGCGGTTCAACCATCGTCACATCGAACCTGCCATTCGACGAATGGACCAGCGTGTTCGGGTCCGAGCGTCTGACCGGCGCGCTGCTCGATCGCCTCACTCATCACGTCCATATCCTGGAAATGAACGGCGACAGCTACAGGCTCAACCAGAGCAAGCGCCGCTCACGTCGCCAAAACGTCGACGAGCCCAAGGACGATCCGACCCCAACCTGACGCGCACCAAACAAGCCCATGCTCGAGGGCATTCTCGTCGGCATCATTGATGCATCTTTGCTCCGGAAAGCGATGCAATCTTGCTCCGGCGTTGACATCCTTGTGGGTGTCTACGCCAATGATGACGTCCATGGGTACGGCATTGGTCACTGCGAACATCTCCAGGCCGGTTGCACGAACCTGACGATCGGCGGGCGGACAGGACTGTGACGGGATGGTTGCCCTCAAGCTCCTGATGAAGCCACGTTCC
>CAWCSA010000004.1:0-28485 GCA_963798015.1 uncultured Alphaproteobacteria bacterium | reverse complement strand
TTTTCGGCCGCCTCGGAACAAAACTGGGCAATTACTGGCCCTGAGGCCGGAATTCTCCGCAGATTTCGAGGCAAGCTCTGCGGCGGCCTGTTTCCGTGCGCCTCGTGTGCGGCCTCCGCGCCCTGAAGCGGCGAGACGAACTCGTTCAACCATGCGTTCGCGACCTGTCCCGGATCGACGGAACGATAGTTCGGCGACTGGGGTGGACTCCCCGGCTCGCGCTCCCTGGAGTTCACCGCACGTCGTCCCGCTCCGCTCTTCGATCCGGACAACCCCGTGGCGGAAGCCCGAGCTTCCTCGATTTAGCGGACGTATCGACGGCGAAGCGGATATCTGTTCGGAACCATCTGGGCCATACCAGCCCCCGACATGGGCGAGGTGGTCTGGGTGTCGACGCGCTCTGTGATCCCCGTCACAGCACATATGAGTCAAATCACCATAAACAACTGCCGCGGGTTTTATAGAGTTCTTTGTTGTTGCTGAATAACCACCTCTCGATTCATGTTAAGCAGCTTATCGCACCTTACTCAAAAACTTATACGTAAAAATACCCATAGAACGTGATTGGTTGTTAATTTTATAATTGGAAATAGGGAAGTAACACCATGCCGATCGAAACCGATTTCACGTTTAATCAGGCCCATCCCGCAGGAGCTGTTGCGGAATTTGCCACGCCCGTCGACTTTCTCGGACCCCTTCGCGGCCTTGTCGGGAGCGACCCAGCCAAGCAGCCGAAGCGGACCTGGCGCGGGACCGGCTTCAACATGATCTGGCGGCCGAACTTCGGCAATGAATTCGGCGCCAAAGATTTCTTCCTGGAACTCAACCTCACCGAGGAAACGCTTTCCTTCACCGACATCAGCGGCGCCACCGGAGTCGCAAACCGCGGGCTCCTTCAACAGGGTATCTTTCTCGGCGCAGCCGCCTATACGCAAGCGATCACAGACACGTTCGACGGCTCCGGACAGCACTTCGAGCCCGGGGTGTGGGCGAATGTGCCGCAAACCACCAATCCGAGCGAGCCCAGCACTGTCGTACGCATGGGCTCGATTCCGCACGGAACCACCATCAACATGCAAGGCACAGCGTTGCAGGCGCCCGCGCCGCTATTCGCGGTTTCGAGCATCACACCGTTCAAGTTCGGCAGCGTCGACGATGGCGCCACTGATCTCGTTCCTTTTCCCGAAGAAGATCTATCGATCCCAAGTTCGTCGCGGACCCCGCTCAATCAGGTCGCTTCTCTCACGCAAGCGCAGCTGAAGAACCCCAACCTGTTTCTTTCGCAGGCAATCGCGAACCAGACGATGCTCGGCACGACCGTCCTCTTGATCAGCACAGACACCAAAGTCCTTGTTTCCGCCCCGGATGTCGGCGGCGGAGTCGCGAACATCGCCTTTCTGGTGGGCAAGCCCCCAGGCGGCCCGAACGCCAGCGCAATTCCAGTCACCTCCATCTTCTGGATCGAGCGGGTGCGTGATCATGCCGGCAACGAGTTCGATCAGCTTCAATATACTCAGCGGGTCCTCTTGAACTTCAATGGACTGAGCTGGCCTCATGTCACGGTGGCGACAATGGTCAGCCGCGCCGTGCCGGGCGACTACATAGTCAATGCTGGGGACACCCTGTCGGGGATCGCTCTCGCCTTCTACGGAAGCGGCAGCGAGCTTTTCTGGAGGCGGATCTACGATGAAAATCGGGGCGTCATAGGCCCGGATCCGAACCGAATTCAGCCAGGGCAAAGACTGCATATTCCGGCCATCTGAACCACCTCGCGCGTTGCCATCGGGCGTCCGGATCCGCAAACCGGGCGCCAGATCGTTCGCAACTGTTTGGACGGACGGCGTCGTCGCCAGCCGTTCCCGATGGGCGAGGCGCTGAACAAGACCCTAGCGCGGTTACACAAAGTCCATTCGTGATGTGAGCGGGATCACGGTGCGGGAGAAGCTGGGTTGCAATCGTCTGGGCTGTATTACCGGAATTCATTGGCATGATCCGTCTATAAATTGATGGGCGGGCGAGCCGGAGCAACGCGGCCGCCATTTCTGGATAGTCTCTATGTTTAAACATCTCGTCATTGTTCTCCCTGGGATCAGCGGCAGCGTCCTGACGAAGGACGGCAAGGAAGTCTGGGGGACGTCAACGGCCGCCATCTGGCGGGCGGTGACGAGCGGCGTAGACAGCATCCGCGGCCTCGCGATTTAGGGAATCGACGATCCCTCGCTTAATGACCTCGGCGACGGCGTCCAGGCCGTGCGTCTCGTCCAGGACCTACACATCATCCCGGGTCTTTGGAAGATCGACGGCTACACCGCGATCGTTGCGCGCCTGAAAGAGTCGCTAGAACTCGAAGCCGGCAAGAACCTCTTCGAGTTCCCGTATGACTGGCGGCGCGACAATCGGGTCGCGGCGCGGAAACTGGCGCGCTCCGCGAAGACCTGGCTCGACAATTGGCGGCAAAGCTCCGGCGCGTCGGACGCCAAGCTCGTTCTTGTCGCGCACTCGATGGGCGGCCTGGTCTCGCAATATTTTCTCGAAGTGCTTGGCGGATGGAAGGACGCACGCGCGCTCGTCAGTTTCGGCACGCCCTATCGCGGATCGCTCAACGCGCTCGGTTATCTTGCGAATGGCTTTTCGGAGGGCATCGGTCCGTTGAAGGTGGACCTCACCTCCATGATCGCCTCGTTCACCGGCGTCTACCAGCTGCTTCCTGCTTTCGAGTGCGTCGACCGCGGCAAGGGCAAGTTGGAACGGATCGGCGAGATCGACGGGGTCGTGGGCGTCGATCCGGCGCGCGCAAAAGCGGCGCTCGACTTCTATGACGAGATCAAGGTCGCCGCACAACGAAACGGCGGGGATGAGGCGTACAAGGCAAGCGGCTACGAGACCTATCCGATCGTCGGTCTTGCACAACCGACGTTCCAATCCGCGACCGTGGCGAACGGCAAAGTCGCGCTGCTGCGGAGCTTCTCCGGCGAGGACAATAGCGGCGACGGCACCGTGCCGCGCGTTTCCGCCACGCCCTTCGCGATGAGCGGCGCACATCGCGAAATTTATGTCGCCGAGCAGCACGGCTCGCTGCAGAATTTCGACCCGGCGCTGGTCAACCTGCTTGGCGTGCTTACGGGCTTCGAAATCGAGCTCGCGCAGTTCTTCTCGGCCTCGCAAACGCTGTCGCTCGACGTTGACGACGTGTACGGCGTTGACGACGTCACTCTGCGCGCGACTCCTTCTGTCGAGTCGCCGATGACGGCGCGGATCGAGGACGCCTCGACCAATACGCTCGTCGAGACGCTGCCGATGACGGAGGAAGGCGACGTTTATGTCGTGCGCACAACCCTGCCCGGCGGGGCTTATCGTGTGAAGGTCACGGCCGATTTTCCAACCAACCCCGTTACCGTGACGGAGGCATTCCTGACGGTGGCCTAGGCGCGCCGCCCCGATTCCTGGGCGACGCGTGAAACGAAGAGGAAGTGGGGGTTCGCGCCACACGGGCCGCAATCGACGAAGGGAGGAGATCATGACAATGCCCGATTCTCCGGCTGCTCCGCCCGCGGGCTCGCCGGGAGACGACGACAACCTAATTTATTTCAACGGCATCGACAGCGAGACGGGTCAGTACGCCGTCGCGCCGCAGACAATCGACGCTATGGCGAACATCGCCCGAGGCAATCCACGGCTCGCGCCCATGACCGACGTTCGCGGCGAGACGCCTACGCGCGCGTTTGGCCTTCCGCCGGGCGTTGATTACCAAAAACTCGACGAGTCCGGCTGGGGCGTCATCTTGCATGAGAACGCCGCGCCCGACATTCGGTCTGCGCTCGAGCCATTGCTCACGATCCGAAAGAAAGCAGCCGGCGCCCTCTACAAGGCGCTCGACTACAAGACCGGCGAGCAGACCCGCGACTGGTACCGCCGCCATGACGTAGCTCCAGGCCAGAGCGACCCGGAGACGGTTCCCTACTATCTCCTGATCGTCGGCTCGCCCGACGACATCCCTTTCGAGTTTCAGTATCTGCTCGGCGTCGACTACGCCGTGGGCCGGCTCTCTTTCGCCGCGGCGGACGAATACGCGCGCTACGCGGAATCGATCGCACGCTACGAAAGCGCGGCGGCGATCGCGAATGCGAAAAAGATCGCCTATTGGGGCACCCGGCATGTCGGCGATGGCGCGACGCAGCTGAGTGCGGCGCAGCTGATCGGCCCACTCGCCAACGGCGACCCGTCGCGCTCCGGACGGCTCGGAAAGCCGGCGCATGCAGGTTTCGGCTTCGACCATGAACTTTTTCTCGCAGACGCGGCGACGAAAGACGCGCTTCTGTCGCAATTCGGCGGAGAACGACCGCCGGCGCTCGTTTTCACCGCCTCGCACGGGATGCAGTTCTCGCCCGGCGGCCCGACCCAGCAGGATGCGCAGGGCGCGCTGCTCTGCCAGGACTGGTCTGGTTTCGGAAGGGTCTCGGCCGATGATTATCTCGCCGCTTCGGACATTGCAGACGACGCCCATGTCGGCGGAATGGTCGCGTTTTTCTTCGCCTGCTTCGCGGCCGGCACACCGAAAGCGGACCAGTTCTTCCTGAACGCTGCGAATATGGGAACGACGCAGCCGCCGCTCGCCCCGCAACCTTTCGTAGCCGCCCTGCCGAGGCGGCTCCTCGCTCATCCGAAAGGCAGCGCCCTCGCGGTCATCGCCCACATCGACCGCGCCTGGGGCTACTCGATCCAGTCGCCGGGCATGGCCGGGTCGCAGATCATTCCCTTCCGCAGCGGCTTAGGCTTCATGATGAGCGGCGATCCGATTGGCCATGTCGTCAAGGACCAGTTCGGCGGCCGCTTCGCCGCGCTGTCGGCCGAACTGTCGACGGTCCTGGCGCCGGGCGGCCCGAAGATCAGCGACCGCGACCTGGTGACCTACTGGCTCGAGCGCAACGACGCGCAGAACTATGTCGTGCTGGGCGATCCGGCGGCGCGTCTTCGTGTCGACAAGCTCATCTGAGTGGATCGGGAGGAAAGGCTCATGAGCGATATTGTTTCCATCTCGCCTGCGGTGCGCGAGGCCTTTACGCCCATCCTCGCGGTTCTCAAACGTGCGAGGGCTGAACTCGCGCAGCAGCCGGACGTGGCCGCCGTACGGCCCGGCTACAAATATACGGCAGCGCGTGCGCCGCAGCCCGCGCTGATCGTCGGAGTGACGCCGGGGACACAGCCTGCGACGGAGAGCGCGCTGTCGGCGAAATACGGCGTCCCTGTCGTCGTCGAAGACGCGACGGTGGAAGAGCAGATGGCCCGACTGGCCAACGAAGCGCCGGTCTCCTTCGCCACCCCGACGGGGCCGACCGCCTCCGCCTTCGAGAACCTAATATCGGGCGAAGCTATCATCGTCTTCGCGCCTCCAAAGAGCGGAACATACGAGCCGCCCGATCCACCCAATCTTCCGCTTGTCGAGGAGACGATTGAACTCACGGTCTGCGTCAGCCCCGAGGCGGGCTGGTCCGAGCTCGAGACGTTCTTGAGCGCAACGCAGGCGAGCCTGACTGTAGCCATGTATCAGTTCACTGCGCCCCATATCTTCAAAGCTGTGAACGATGCGGTGACCCCTGAGGGGCGCAAGTTCGAGCTGGTGCTCCACCCCATCCCCGAACCTCCCGCGCATTCGGGCGTGAAAGCAAACGATCTCGCGGAGCAATCCGGAGTGATCGACCCCCTGGAAGGGAAGATGCGCGACCGGTTCGAGATGGCCTGGGCCACCCTACTCACGAAAGCCCATCCCGACGGATTGTGGGCGTCCGCCTATCACATCAAGGTCGCCGTCCGCGACGGGTCGGCGATGTGGCTGTCGAGCGGCAATTGGCAGTCGACGAACCAGCCGAACGTCCATCCCTTTGAGCCGGGCGGCAAGGTTCCGGCGGGCTTCCAGCGGAAATACAATCGTGACTACCACGCGATCATCGTCAACGACCGCCTGGCCTCGATCTACGAGCAATATATCAAGCGCGATCACGATCTCTCGGCGGCGCAGGCGGGCGACGCGCAGTCCTTCGCTCTGCCCGACCTGTTCGTCCCTGAGGAAGAAGAGGAGCCAGAGGCCTTCGCCGCTCCGCCGCGCTTTTTCCAGCCGCTCAGGCTCAACCGCAAGGTGAGCGTGCAGCCTCTGCTCACCCCCGACAATTACGCCGAGCACGCATTGGCGCTGATCCGCTCGGCTCAGAAGAGCGTCTGGTTTCAGAACCAGTACATCAAATTCCGGGGCACGGACGAGGACTTCCCTGAATTCAAGCTGCTGGTGACGGCGCTCAAGGACCAGATCGACGCCGGCCGCGAGGTCCGGATCATCTGCCGCGACCTCATGAAGCAGGAGAGCCTCGACATCCTCGTCGCGCTCGGCTTCCCGCCAGACACGTTCCGCTTTCAGCCCGCCTGCCACAACAAATGCGTCATCGTCGACAAGTCGGTCGTCATGTTCGGCAGCCACAATTGGTCGAACGAAGGCGTGAGGACGAACCGCGACGCGAGCCTCATCTTCGACGACAGGGAGATCGCCGAGTATCTCGCCGAGGTCTACGATTACGATTGGACCCGGCTCGCGACCGCCCATCCGCAGAAGGCGCGGCCCCGTGTCGCAAAGTCCGGAGAGAAAACGCCAGAAGGTTTCACGCGCGTCGCCTTCTCGGAAGTGTTCGACGACTGACCGCAATTTGGCGCGACGTAGGAGGAAAAGGGATGGACGGCACTCCTGCCGGCAAGCCGACTCAACCTGGCGCAAGGGCCGACGACGCATTGGCGAGCTTAGCGGGAGATGGGTCCGCTGGGCAGATACAGCAGACGGAGCAGACCGCAGCGGGAAAGACCGAGCGGCCGACCACGGTCACCGTCGCCTGCGGCCATCTGGCTTTTGCGCGCTATCCCGTCCTGGTCGGTCATTATCGCGGCGACACGTTCGCAGGCACCGAGGCGATGCTCGACAGGGTGCTGGAGAAACGCCTCACCGAGCGCCGTCGCATGAGCCTCTATCCTGGCCCGATCGCCACGAGCACCGTCGTGCTCGATTCAAGCGCGAGGCCGCCGGGCGCTGTCGTCGTCGGTCTGGGGGAGGCCGCGGACCTTGCGGCCGGCCCACTCCGCCGAACCTTGCGCCACGGCATTCTCGCCTTCGCCGCGGCCCAGCTCGACCTGACTCGATCGAAAATGGAGATCAGCGACGATGACTCATTGCTCAGGCTGAGCACGATCCTGATCGGCGCCGGAGAGGGCGGACTCGACCGTCAGAAATGCGCCCAGGCGCTGCTTCAGGCGGTCAGCGAGGCGCACGCAGTCCTAACGAAGCTTGAGCTTAAGCCGCGGCTGGTCGAACTCGAGATCGTCGAGCTGTATGAGGACCGCGCCTACGCGACGTGGCGGGCGATCGAGACAGCGCTCAAAACTGACAGAATGCTCAACAGCAGTTTCAAGCTGAACGACAGGCTGCGGCGCCCGGTCGGCAGTCGCCGAAGCGGACCGATCGGGCGCGATCCCACATGGTGGCAGCCCATCCAGATCACTATGTCGGACGATTTAAACGGCGAGCCAAGCCTCTCTTTCACGATTGGCGGCGGTCTGGCGCGCGCCGAGGCGCGCACCATTGCCGCCAATCTCGAGCTTGTCGCGCCGTTGGTTCGCCGCACGTCGCGCACCACCGTCGAAGATACGACCCGCAACTCTCCGGGCCGGGCCTTGTTCGAGTTGCTGTGGCCCGCGTCGCTGAAGGACCAGAGCGCCGACGAAAGGCCGCGCCGGCTCACGCTGGACGAGAAGAGCGCCGCCTTTCCGTGGGAGCTGCTCGACGACCGGCGCCCGTGGCTGTCGGATGCGGAGGCCGAGAAAAGGCCGCCTGCGGTGCGGGCCGGCCTCGTTCGCCAGCTGCTGCAGACCCAGTTTCGCGAAGACATCGTTCCGCCGCGCGGCAAGCCGAAGGCGCTCGTCATCGGCGATCCGAGAGCGGTGCCGATGGAGGGTTTCAAGGAGCTCAAGGGCGCGCAGGCGGAAGCCGAAGCCGTCGCCGAGCGATTGAAAGAAGTTTGCGACGTCACGTCCTTGATCGCCGAAGCCGCGGCGCCTGAAGAGATCTGCCGGCAACTTTTCACGGAGGCCTGGGATATCATCCACATCTCCGCACATGGCGTCCTGAACCAGAATGTCGTTGGACCGGACGGAAAGTCACGCAAACGGACAGGCGTCGTTTTGGGCGGCGGTGTGGTCCTCACGCCCTCAGCGCTCGCCAAGCTGCCGGTTAGCCCCGGCGTCGCATTTGTCAACTGCTGCTATCTCGGCAGCATGGACCTTGAGGGACGGCCGGAATTCGCGGCGAATGTTGCGGTCGAACTCATGAAGCTGGGCGCACGCTGTGTGATCGCGGCCGGTTGGGCGGTGAAGGACGACATAGCGAAACTGTTCAGCGACACTTTCTACCAGGCGATGCTCGAAGGCGACAGTTTCGGGAACGCGACCTTGAGAGCTCGTCAGGCTGCTTATGGTGTCGACGATTCCAGTCCCGCCGGCGAGATTGCGAGAAGCAATACCTGGGGCGCCTATCAGTGCTACGGAGATCCGGACTACCGACTTCCGACGATCAAAGCCGACACCCGCAACGAGCCGCCCAGTTTCATTGGCGTTGTGGAGGCCGTGGAGGCGGCGCAGCGAGTCCGCGACGACGCCAACATCTGGCTTTCGCGAGATCCCAAGCTCGAAGCGCGGCTGATTGAGATCGAAAAATTCGCTGCGCCATTGCTGCAATCCGGATCGGCCGAATTGCGCGTCGCGCTCGCGGAGGCCTGGGGCGAACTCGGCAACTTCGACAAGGCCATTGCTTATTACGAGGATGCCGTAAAAGGCGAGGACGCCTCCTTCAAGCTGAAGGCGGTCGAGCAGCTTGCGAATTTCCGGGCCCGCAAGGCAGTCGCGTTGCTCAAAGGAGCAGCGGCGAACGCCCGCGACCACGCCGCCGCAATCAAGGACATTGAGTTTCAGCTAGGCCTTATCGAGGCGGTAAACCGCACGCTCGGAGACTCGAGCGAGCGCCTGTCGCTGCAGGGCGGGTGCTGGAAGCGCGCGGCTCAGATCCGGGCGCTGGCGCAGGCGGAGGCGCAGATTGGAAGCGCGGCCGAAGCCGAGGCCTCGGCTGCGGTTGGCGAGGCTCTCAAGAAAATGGCCGAGCGCTATCGCGCCGCGGCCTGCACGAATGGGAAGGACAAGCCCTATCCACGGCTCATGGCCTGCAACGCAAGGGTTTGCGAGGCTGTGCGAGGAGGGACGAACGGAGATGAGGCCTTGCGGCAGGAACTCGGTGCCCTGAAGAAGGCCGAATTGCCGCCAGACCCGGAATTCTGGGATCTCATCGGTTTCGCCGATCTCAAGATGAGCGAGAAGATCCTGCTCGCCCACGATCCTCTGGCGGAGGCGGCGGAGATCGTGGACGCCTATCTGCGCGCCTACCGGCACATCGGATCCCCCGTCAAGCTTGGCTCGGTCCTCGAACAACTGGACTTCTATGAGGACATTTTCGGAGCCGGATCGCCGGAAACGGAGCCGAGACGGGCGAGCATCGTCGCGCTGGCCAGAAATCTCCGCGATACCTTGGGCGCGGCTGTATCCGGGCAATCGAGCGGCTGAAGGGGCACACTATCCGGCCGCTTCCCTGAGCCTCGCCGCTGCGGCTTCGGGGGTGAGATCCCGCTGGGGAGAGCCCAGCATTTCGAAGCCGACCATGAACTTGCGGATGGTCGCGGAGCGAAGCAGCGGCGGGTAGAAATGCGCGTGCATCTGCCATTCGGCGTGCAGCGCGCCGTCGGTCGGCTTCTGGTGGAAGCCCATCGAATAGGGGAATGGCGAATCGAACAGACTGTCATAACGCGTGGTCAGCTGCGAGAAAACCTCGGCAAGCGACGTCCTTTCCCCTGCGCTCATCTCCTCGAATCCGCCGATGCGGCGGCGCGGCAGGATCATGGTTTCGAACGGCCAGTTCGCCCAAAACGGCACGACAACGCAAAAATCGTCGTTGCCGAGAACGACGCGCTCGCCGTGCTGAAGTTCCTGCGCGAGATAGTCGAGGAGCAGCGGCCGACCCTGGTGCAGGAGATACTCGCCCTGGCGATGGGTTTCTTTTTCCAACTCGTTCGGGAGATGACGGGTCGCCCAGATCTGGCCATGCGGATGGGGATTCGACGCGCCCATTATCTCGCCCCGATTCTCGAAAATCTGCACCGAGCCGATGTCGGGCAAGCCGCCGAGCGTGATCGTCTCCTCCACCCAGACATCGACCACGCGCTCGATGTCGGCGACCGCCATACCGGCGAGCGTCAAATCGTGACGCGGGGAAAAGCACAGAACGCGGCAACGTCCCGATTCGCCCTCGGCGACTAGCAGACCATCGCTTTCCACAGTGGTTGGCGCGTCAGCCTGCAGCGCCTGAAAATCATTGTCGAACACGAAGGTGTGCGGATAGTCGGGATTGCGGGCGCCGCCCACGCGCAGGTTGCCCGGACAGAGATAGCAGTTTGGGTCATGGGCGAGGGCTGCGGGCGCCGTTTTCGACTCGCGCTGGCCCTGCCAGGGGCGCTGCGCGCGATGAGGCGACACCAAGACCCATTCCCCGGTCAGCGGATTGAAGCGACGGTGCGAGGTTGCGCGAAGCGGCTTTATGCTCGCCAAGGCGGCCTCCTCAAACCGGGATCAGGCGTGCGCCATCGGACGGGGCGCAGACGAAGATGTCCACATCCCGGCCCATTCCGATACGATAGCCATCGGTCAGAATTTGCGACGCCTTGTCGACTGCGGAGGCTTCGATGAGACTGATCGTGCAACCGCCAAAGCCGCCGCCAGTCATACGCGAACCGTAGACCCCCTTAACGGTCTGGGCCAGTCCGGCCAGCATATCGACCTCGGGACAGGTGATTTCAAAGTCGTCGCGCATGGAGAGATGGGAAGCGTTCATGGCGCGCCCACAGGCGACGAGATCGCCGCTTCCCAGCGCGCGTTCCGCCTCGAGCACACGTGCATTCTCAGTGACGATGTGGCGACAGCGGCGGTAGATGAGATCGGGCAGCTTGCGACGTTTGGCCTCAAGCTGCTTCGGCGTCACGTCGCGTAGCGCCTGAATCGGCCCGAGATAGCGGCTGAGCAGCCTCACCCCTTCCTCGCAAGCCTCGCGCCGCAAATTATACTCGCCGCCAGCGTGCTGATGGCGAACCCTGCTGTTGGCGATGAGCAGCCTTAAGTTCGGCGCGATGGCGACGTTACGCGACTCGAGACTGCGGCAATCGATCAAGAGCGCATGCCCAGCGACGCCGCAGCACGAAATATACTGGTCCATCACCCCGCAACGCATGCCGACGAAATCATTTTCGGCCCGCTGACAGAGCTGGGCGACTTCGATCGGATCGAACGGCAAGCCGCTTTCGGTGAGCAGCGCGTGCGCGCACGAGACTTCAAGCGCGGCCGACGAGCTCAAGCCCGCCCCGATAGGAACATCGCTCCAGACGATGAGATCGGCGCCGGAAAGGTTGCGCCCATGGCTCTCCAGCATCAGCGCGACCCCGAGGATGTAGTCCGACCAGTCGCCAGTCGGGCCCTTGGGCGGAGAATCGAGGTCAAACTCGCGCGTCTCGTCCATGATCATGGAATAGACCCGGAGGCGCCGGTCAGGCCGTTGCGAGGCTGCGGTCAGAGTGGCGAATTCGAGCGCCGCCGGCATGACGAAGCCATCGTTGTAGTCGGTATGCTCGCCGATCAGATTGACGCGGCCTGGCGCGCGACTGACCGTCGGCGCGCGACCGAACCGATAGGCGAACTCGACCGCAAGGTCGCGCGCCTGAACGCTCATCTGAAACCCTCCCATCGGCAAAGAACAGGAGGCCTTGCTCGCTCCTGGGTCAAGCGAGTTTGAGCGCGATTCATCCAGTCGACATCGCAGAATGGTTAAGCGGCATGGCAGAACTCGTCAGGTTCATGGGGCAAGCCGAAGGATGCGCCGCACCCGCCTGACTAGAGTCGCCGGCATGGAGCGCGTGAGCCAAAGCCCAAAACCCAGCGCAGGAAAATAGACCGCAGCTCCGATGACGGTCAGCGCAGCAAATCGCGCCTCGCGAGCGAAGCGCGGGAGATGCGCCATGAGCGCGATGAGGGGCCCGTCGAACAGCGTCAACGCAAGCGCCAGCGCGCCAGCGGCAAACAGCGTCGCCGCGCCGGTCGCGAGCAGGCGGGGATCGGGGGACGTCCAGCCGCGCCGGCGGGCGAGCGCAAAGACGCCGGCGACCTTGATCCAGAGGCCGGCTGCGGTCGCGAGCGCCAAGCCCGGCGCGCCCAGCGGCCTAAACAGCACGATCTTGAGCGCCACATTGACTGCGACGCCGACCAGCGTGACCTTGAGCGGCGTCGCAGTGTCGCCTCGCGACAAGAAGCTCGCCGTGGCGATTCGGTCGACCAACAACGCCGGCATGCCGATCGCATAGGCCGCCAGCACGCCTGCGGCTTGCTGGGTCGCATTGGCCTTGAAAGCGCCGTGCTCGAAGGCGACCGCGACGATGAGGTCGGGGATGAGAAGAAACACGACTATGAAGGGAGCGCCGAGCGCCAGCGTCAGCGAAGCGGCGCGATTCTGAGCGGCCATCGCGCCCCGGACGTCGCCGACGGCGACGAGGGCTGACATTTCCCTGAGCAGCACCGAGCCGGTGGCGATGACGATGACCCCGCCGGGCAATTGATAAAGCCGGTCGGCGTAGCTGATGGCGGAGAGACCGCCAGTGGGTAAGAGCGAGCCGACGATCTGGTCGGCGAGCGCCCCGATCTGATAGCTTGCGGAAATACCGATCGCCGGCCCGAGCATCCACAGGAAGCGCCGAATCTCGGGCGTCCAGCGCGGCCAGGTCAGTCGCTCCAGGAGTCCGCGCCGTCTCGCATCGATCATGACGATGATGAGCTGGGTCACGCCGGAGGCAAGGAAACCCCAGCTCGCCATGCTGGCGATTCCGGGCGAAACCTTCGGAAAAAAGGCGGCGAAGGCGAGAAATGCGATCATGCACACATTGGCCGCCGCGGGCGCGAAAGCAGGCGCTCCCCAGGCGTTGTTGGCGTTGAGCGTCCCCTGATGCAACGCGAAGACGGCGATGAAGGCGATATAGGGGAACATGATGCGGGACATCGCCACCGCTGCAGCGAACTTGTCGGGCTGGCTGACGAAGCCCGGCGAAGTCAGACGCACGAGCAGGGGCATGTCGAGATAGACGAGGCCAAGCAGAGCAATCTGCGATAGGATGAGCAGGGTGAAGATGTGGCTCGCGAATTTGTCTGCTTCACCACGGCCTCCCGCCTTCAGCACGCGCGTATAGGTCGGTAGATAGGCAGCGTTGAACGACCCCTCGCCAAAGATCTGGCGGAACTGGTTGGGCAGCTTGATCGCCGCGACATATGCGTCATTGAGCGCCCCGCCGCCCATGAGCGCGGCGAGCGCCATATCGCGTAGAAAGCCTGTCAGCCGTGAGGCGACCGTCCAGCCGCCGACCAGAAAGATATTGCGATACATTGCGCCCGCTTTAGCCGGATTCGCCTCGGGGCCGAAATGGGCACTTTCAGGGCGATCCGATCAGCGCCGCGTCGATATCGCGCCAGAGGTCCTCGACGTCCTCGATTCCGGCGGAAAGCCGGAGCAGATCGGGAGGACAGGGCGAGTTCGCGCCCTCGATCGAGGCGCGGTGCTCGATGAGTGACTCGACCCCGCCAAGCGAGGTCGCCCGCTTCCACACCCCCACGCGAGCTGCGGTTGCGATCGCTGCATCGGCGCCGCCGCGGACGCGGATCGAAAGCATGCCCCCAAAGCCGCCCACCATCTGCCGGCGCGCGACATCGTGGCCCGGATGGTGAGGGAGTCCTGGATAGAGCACCGCGGAGACAGAAGCATGATTGGAGAGGCGGTTCGCCAGCTCCATCGCGTTCGCCGCCGCCGCCCGCACGCGCACGTCGAGCGTGCGCAAACCCCGAATCAAGAGGAACGCCTCGAACGGATGCAGGATCATCCCGTGCGACTGGCAAATCGTCCGCGCCCGCGCGCAAAGGGTGTCGTCGCGCGCGAAGCAGAGCGCGCCCGCCAGAACGTCGGAATGCCCGTTGAGGTATTTGGTCGCCGAGTGCATGACCACGTCAGCGCCAAGCGCGATCGGCCGCGTGAAGACGGGCGTGGCGCAGGTTGAGTCTACCGCGACGAGGGCGCCCGCCTCATGAGCCGCGCGCGCCGCACCTTCGATGTCGCTCACGCCCCACAAAGGATTGCTTGGCGTCTCGAGCCATACGAGCTTCGTCGTTCCGGGCTTGAGCGCCGCCGATAGGGCCCGTGAATCCTCGGCGTCAATGAAGTCGGCGCTGAGCCCGAACGCCGGCGCCTCGTTGGCGAGCCAGGCGCGGAGCGCCCAATACATGCCCTTTGGCGCGATGAGGTGCGCGCCTGGTCCGAGGCTCAGGAAGAGCGCGACCGCCGCCGACATACCTGATCCGAAGACGAAGGTCGTCGACGCGCCCTCGAGCGCCCCGATGATTGCCTCGGCCTCGCGCACGGTCTCGTTGTCGGGACGGCCGTACACATTGCCGCTGCGATAAAGGTTGTCGGGATCGCGCTCGAAGGTGGTGGCGAGATGGACCGGCGGCACGATCGCGCGGGTGCGTTCATCGATCGTCCCCAAAGCCTGAGCGGCCAAGGTGCGCGGGCTTAGAGGTCGTCGGTCGTTCATAGCGCGAGGCCCTTGAGCAGCTTCGGCGCGCCGCTCCCCGCGCCGCCCGCTTCCACAATCAGCATGTCCTTGAGGGCCGGGGCGCGGTCAACGATTCGAAGCCCGAGATCGCGCACGAATCGCAGAGGGGCAAGATCGTTCGAAAAGAGGCGATTGAGCGCATCGAGACCGAGGCCGCTGGCTGCGACGTCGAAGCGACGCTGACGCTGGTAAGTTGCGAGTGGCCCGGGAGCGCCGGGATCAAGGCCGAGCCGCATTTCGCCGACGATCGTCTCGGCGAGCGCCGCGACGTCACGCAAGCCGAGGTTCAGCCCCTGCCCGGCCACGGGATGCACGACATGGGCGGCGTCGCCAACGAGCGCAAGCCGGCCGGCGACGAAGCGTCGCGCGATCTGAAAGCGGAACGGAAAGGCTTCGACACGCGAGGCAAAGCTGATTGCGCCCAGTTTCGGCGTGAAGCGGTATTCAAGCTGGCGCGTCAGATCGTCGGGCTCGAGCGCCAGCAGCGCCTGGGCGTCGGCGCGGCGCTCGTTCCACACGATGCTCGATTGGTGGCCCGGAAGCGGCAGGAGCGCGAATGGGCCGGCCGGCAGAAAATGCTGCTCCGCGCGGCCGTCGTGATCGCGCTCGTGTGCGACCGTCGCGACGATGCCGGCCTGGTCGTAGTCCCAGCCGATGGTCTGTATGTCTGCGAGCCGGGCAAGCTTCGAGCGCGCGCCGTCGGCTGCGACCGCGAGGCGCGCGCGCAGCACGCGCCCATCGGATAGTCCAAACTCCGCGATGCGCTTGCCTGCGACCCAACTCGCAACGGCCCCCGTGATGCGCTGAACCCCAAGCCGATCGCAGACTGCAGAGAGTGCGACCACGACATCGTCGTTGAAGGCCATATGGGCGAGCGGCGGGCGGTTTTTCGCGTCGAAGTTGAGATGGGGCAGGCGCACGGCGTCGCGCACGTCGCCGTCCATGATCGCCATCGACAGGATCGGTTGGGCCTTCGGCTCGATCGCCGCCCACGCGCCGATGTGTTCGAGCAGACGCCGCGGCCCATCGGCGATCGCGACCGTGCGCAACGGGCTCGCGCGTGGCCCGGCCGCCGCCCCTGGATCGACGACGGCGACCGATGCCCCTTGCGCCATCGCCTGCTTGATCGCGGCGGCGAGGGCCAATCCGGACGCGCCGCCGCCGGCGACGACGACGTCGAAGATGGGAGCAGGTTCGACCATTGCGGACGCCTCCTTCCAGCCCTTGCCGGACGGACGACACGTCCATACCGACTCTTGGGCCACCGCGCCATTAGCGAGTCAGGATTCCATGTTTTCAATGCGTTGCGATCCGATTAGCGAGTCGCTGTAACTGCCCAGGGGGGTGAGTCGGATTTGTGACGGTGGGCAGGGATTTTTGGATTGTGTGGATTGGGGAGGAGTCAGGTTGGGCGGAATGTGATTGCCTTGGGGGATGATTCTGCCCTCCGAGGTCGCAGCCCTGATCGCGTCGCTCCAGCGGGAACTGGAAGTGTTGCGGGCTGAGAATGCGGAGCTTCGGCGCCGGCTGGGCCTTGACAGTTCGACGAGTTCGAAGCCGCCTTCGAGCGATGGTCTGCGGAAGAAGCCTTTGAGCCTTCGCGAGCCTTCGGGCCGGCCGAGCGGGGGCCAGAAAGGCCACAAGGGCGAGACCCTGCGCCAGAGGGCCAAACCCGACCGGATCGTGACGCACGCGGCGGCGGCTTGCCGTCATTGCGGCTCGGCCCTCAGCCTTGGCGAGGCGCGAGGCCTCGAGCGGCGCCAGGTGTTCGATCTGCCGGAGCGGCTGATCGAGGTCACCGAGCATCGGGGCCTGGTTTATGCCTGCGCCGGCTGCGGCGGAGCGACCCGGGGGCTTTTCCCGAAGGGGTGAGGAGACCCGTCCAATATGGCGGGCGCGTCCGCGCCGCCGCCGTCTATCTCCACGCGCAGCATTTGATTCCCGAGGCCCGCGCGGCCGAGGCGCTTGCCGACCTGATTGGCGCGGAAAGCCTTTGTGCGGCGAGCGTGGCGGAATGGACGCGGCGGGAAGCGGGGGCGTTGGCGCCCGTCACGAAGCGGATCGGCGCGCTCGTGTGCGCCGCGCGCGTGCGCTGCCTCGACGAGACCGGCCTGCGCATCGGCGGCAAAACGCAGTGGCTGCATACCGTCGCCACCAAAACCCTCACGCTCTACCGCGCTGGCGCCAAGCGCGGCGCGATGCCCGAAGGCCTCGAAGGGGGCGTCGTCGTCCACGACGGCTTCAAATCCTACGCCAAGCTCGGGACGGCGGCGCAGCCCCCTGTCCATGCGCTCTGCAACGCCCATCACTTGCGCGAACTCAAGGCGCTCATCCAGTTCGACAAGGAGCCTTGGGCCGGAGCCATGAACGATTGTCTCCGCGACGCCTGCAAGACGGTCGCAGAAGCCCGCGCAAACGGCAAAACCGCGCTCTCCCCTGCGGTGCTCGAAGCCTTCCACGCCCGCTACTGGGAGGCCCTGCGCCAAGGCCTCGCCTGGCATCGCAGCCTTCCCCGCCTCGAAAAAGGGGGCGCCAAAAGCGGCCGCACGAAACGCAGGGCCGGAGACAATCTGCTGCTTCGCCTGCATAGATTCAAAGACGACGTACTGCGCTTCCTCGTGGACTTCGAGGTTCCCTTCACCAACAATCTGGCCGAACAGGCGCTCCGGATGATGAAGGTGAAAATGAAAATCTCCGGCGGCTTCCGGACCCCCGAGGGCGCTCATGCTTTCGCAGCCCTCCGCTCCGTCATCGCAACCGCACGAAAACAGGGCCTGAACATCCTCAAAGCCCTCGCCGCCAACCCAACAGCCCTCGCCAACGCCATCTCACCCTGACCCACTCGGCTGGGCAGTTACGAGTCGCTCGAGGCCGAAGTCCCGGCGCGCCGTTCCCGGACGCGCTGCGCTGGTGAACTGGCTGAGCGTCTCCCGCCTTGCCCGCCGTCATCATATATTCGTTGACAGGAATATACGTATATGATGATATGGAGCCATGAACCCCCAAATGCTCGCCGCGCTAGGGGGAAAATTTTTTACTATTATTGCCCGTAACCAATTGAAAAGTCTCGATTCGAAAAAATAAACGCTAGTAAACGCTAGCTATTTTACTAGCGTTTATTAGCGTTTACTAGCGTTTATGTCCTTCTTATTTTCATTTGCTTCGCCGGCTTTCGCGCTCTGGTTGCATTTGAGGAGGCATCCAAGTCTCCTTGCGGCGCCTGAGGCGCTGGTTGCCTCGGCCCTTAAGGCTCGCGCCGCCACCAGCTCGAAAGATCGACGCCGAACAGCGGAGTCTTTTCGGGACGGCCGAGCTTGGACGAATAGGCGATCCACTGCTCCGGCGCGTAATAGAGGGGCACGATGTAGAAGCCGGAGATGAGCAGCCGGTCAAGCGCCCGTACCGCGGCCACGAAGTCGTCATCGCTCTCAGCCGCCAGGATCGCCGCGATCATCGCGTCGATGGCGGGCGAGCGAACGCCGCTGATGTTGTAGGCCCCCTGGGCGTCGGCGGCCGCGGAGCTCCAACGTCCCCGCTGCTCATTGCCAGGCGAGGGCGAGGCGATCCAGGAGCCGATCATCATGTCGAAATCGAAGCTCGTGCGCCGGCGCTGGAACTGCACTTCGTCCACCAGCCGGACATTCGCCGCAACCCCGATGCGGGCGAGATTGCGCGCATAAGCGAGCGCCAGGCGCTCCTCGTCGCGATTCCTGACCAGGATCTCGAAGGCGAGCGGCGCGCCATGCCCATCCACGAGCCGCCCATCCCGGAGCGTATAGCCGGCGGCGGCAAGCTCATCGAGCGCGTTTTTGGCGACCACGCGGTCGCGGCCCGAACCATCCGAGACCGGGGCGCGCCATCGGCCTTCCATGACGTCGTCCCGCACCGCGCCGGGGTAGGGCGCGAGCAGAGCCCGCTCCCGCTCCGACGCCGGCCGGCCGATCGACGATAGCTCGCTGTCGTCGAAGAACCCCTCGGACCGCTTATAGGCGCCGGCGAACAGATTGGCGTTGATCCACTCGAAATCGAACATCGACGCAAGCGCCTCGCGCACACGGGCGTCAGCGAACGGCGCCCGGCGGGTGTTGAAGGCGAAGCCGGAAACGCCTTTCGGCAGCCCGCTCGGAATGGCGGCCTTGATGACGCGCCCATCCCGTGCGGCGGGAAAATCATAGCCGTTGCGCCACCGATTGGCGTCGTCCTCGACCCGATAGTCGATGAGCCCGGCCTTGAAGGCCTCGAACATCGCCGTCGCATCACGGTAATAGTCGATGCGGATCCGATCGAAATTGTAGAGTCCGCGCGCGATCGGCAGGTCCTTCGCCCAGTAATTGGGGTCGCGCTCCAGCACCAGGCGCTCCCCGGGCTTCACCTCCGTGACACGATAGGGGCCCGACCCGACCGGTATCTGCAGCGTCTGGTCCTCGAAATGCTCGGCGTCGATGTGGGCGCGCGACAAGATTGGCATGATCGCAAGCGTCAGCGGCAGTTCGCGATCGTTGGCGCCGGAAAGGTCATAAACCACAGTCAAGTCGTCCGGGGCGTCGATGCTTTTGACCAGCGAAAAGGCGGCGCGCTGCTGTGGGCGGCCCTTGGCCTTGAGCAGGTTGAAGGTGAACACGACGTCAGCCGAGGTGATCGGCGATCCCTCCGAAAAGTGGGCGGCGGGATCGAGATGAAAGACCACCTTATCGCGCGCCGCATTGGTTTCGATGCTCTTGGCGATGAGGCCGTAAAGGGTGAACGGCTCGTCGGCAGAGCGCGTCATCAGCGACTGATAGACGTTGCCGATCAGCCCCTGCGCCGTCGAGAGAGCCTTGACGTTGTAGGGGTTCAGGCTGTCGAACGCGCCGAGATAGGCCAGGTTGAGCGCGCCCCCCTTGGGCGCTTCCGGGTTCACGTAGGGCAGGTGATCGAAGTCGGGCGGCAGGGCTGGCACGCCGTGCATCGCAATCGCGCCCGCGGGGGGACCCACGCTGCCGGCAATTGTCGGCGCGCCCGCGATCGCGAGCGCGAGCGCGGCGCCGAGGAGAGAGCGAATCGTTCGGCCGATCATCGCTTGTCTTCTATCATTGGGGGTCGGCGGATTCCCAACGGAAGGCGCATCTTTGACCCAACTCGCCTTGTTGGCCGCTTTTGCCCGCGGGGCAGGGTTGGAAAAGACGAAGTTGCTATTGGAATATCGCGTCGACTATGGAAAGAGGGGCGCCAATCCGCATCGCATTCACCGCGCCTTGTGTCATGAGATCGCCCGGAGGCTTGCCGACGCCGATAGCGGTCCCCAATGGGCAGGACGAGGCGCAAGAGCATTCCCTTTAACAGTTCGAAAGGACGATTGATGAGATTCCAACTCATGCGCGCAAGCGCAGCGGCCCTCGCAGTGAGCGTCGCGGTCGCTGGGGCGGCGTCTGCGCAGGCGCCGGCCAAGCCGGCTGTCCCAGGAGCCCCGGCAGCGCCGGGCCAGGCAGTGCCCGGGCAGCCCGCGCCGCCCTCAAAGGTCGATCTCGTATCGCCCGAGCCACAATGGGCCAAATTCTGCGCCAAAGAGCCGGCCAACGGCCGTGAGGCCTGCGCCACCATGCGCGACTTCTCGACGTCGGCCGATCAGCCGCCGATGATCAGTATCAACTTGTTTGACGTGGCCGGCGAAGAGAGGCGCAAGTTACGGTTCTTGATCCTGCCGATCGGCATGCTGTTGAAGCCCGGCTTCCGTGTGATCATCGATAAGAACGAGCCGATCGAAGGCAAGTACGACATGTGCTTCCAGAACGCTTGCTCGGCGGAAATCGACATTGGCGCCAAAACCGTCGAAACGTTGAAAAAAGGTCAGAACATGGCCGTCGTCATGCGCGTGCCCGGCGGGGATTCATCCGGGCGAGAGCTGACGTTTAACATTCCGTTGAAAGACCTGGGTCCGGCGTTTGACGGCAAACCGACCGATCCCAAGGTGCTGGCACAGCAGCGCACGGCGCTACAGCAGCAGTTGCAGAAGAAAGCCGAAGAACAACGCAAGGCGCTCGAGCAGCAACAAGGCGCGGCCCCGGGGCGCCGGCTCCTGCGACCCCTGCCGTTCCAGCTCCCGCCGCGCCGGCGAAGTAACCCGGACCGTGCTGCCTCTCGCGACGGCGGGAGGCCTGGCGCAGAGAATAACGGCCGCGCGGCTTAGGCTTTTTGAGGGCTTTCGCTGGACCTAAGCGACGGTTTCAGCTTAGGCGCGAGCGGGCGCGGGCGCAATATGTGCCGTCTTCGGTCCGATCGAAGGCTTCGCTAACCTGCGGGTGCCGAACTGGCTCTCCCAACTCGTCCGACATCAGGTTTTGCTCAGAGACGTAGGCGACGTACTGGCTGTCCTCGTTCTCGGCGTAGAGGTGATAGAACGGCTGCTCTTTGGCAGGACGCACCTCACTAGGGATCGAACGCCACCATTCTTCCGTGTTTGCAAAAACCGGGTCGACGTCGAAGATCACCCCACGGAATGGGTAGAACCGGTGTTTGACGACCTGTCCAATGCCGAATTTCGCGTTACGACTTTGCATAGCCTCCGATTTCCCTGACCCTGGTGGGACGGTTATAGCGCATTGCGACAAAACAGGAACCGTTTGTCGATCCGAGAATAGGGTTGCCCACTGATCTCCTCGGCGCAGCCGTCGCTCTGCGAAAGCAAAAACTGGGCCGTTGACGGCGCGCCAGACCAAGAGTTGATTAGAACCGGTACAGCGCCGCATAGTCCGCGTCTTTCGCCGCCACCTGCCGGGCGAGATCGACCATCACGCGCGCCTGCTTCCAGGTCGCATCGTCCTGCATCTTGCCGTCGATCATAGCCGCGCCCGATCCATCGGGCATCGCCGCCAAAATCTTGCGCGCGAAGGCAACTTCCGCCGGGTCGGGCGAGAACACCGTCTTGGCGATTGCGATCTGGCTCGGATGAAGCGTCCATGCGCCCGCGCAGCCGAGAAGGAAGGCGTTGCGGAATTGCGCCTCGCAGCCGGCTGGGTCGGAGAAATCGCCGAATGGTCCGTAGAACGGCTTGACGCCGTTCGCCGCGCAGGCGTCGACCATGCGCGCGATCGTGTAATGCCACGGATCCTGCTGAAAGCTGGGGCGCTCCGCGACGCCTTCGGCGGCGTCGGCAAGCACCCTGTAGTCCGGGTGCCCGCCGCCGACTCGCGTCGTCTTCATCGCCCGCGACGCCGCGAGGTCGGCCGGGCCGAGGCTCATGCCCTGCATGCGGGGCGAAGCGGCGGCGATCGCCTCGACATTGTTGACGCCCTGGGCGGTCTCCAAAATCGCATGCACCAGAATGGGACGCTTGAGACCGTTGCGCGCCTCGAGCAGCGCCAAATACTGGTCGACGAAATGAATATCCCAGTCGCCTTCGATCTTGGGAACCATCACCACGTCGAGCTTGTCGCCAATCTCACCCACAAGGCGGGTCATATCGTCGATGAACCAAGGTGAATTCAGTGCGTTGACGCGGGCCCAAAGTCCGGTCGAGCCGAAGTCGATCGCCTTCGCCATCGCAATCAAGCCTTCCCGGGCCGCCTCCTTCGCGTCGATCGGAATTGCATCCTCGAGGTTGCCGAGGATGACGTCGACCTGCCCGACAAGCTCGCGCGCCTTCGTGCGCACCTTTTCGTTGTGCGGTGGTATGAAATGAATCATGCGCTCGAGCCGCGAGGGAAGCTCAAGCAACGGGCGCGGAGCCCCGATCGCCAGCGGGTCAAAATACCGACGGGGGGCTTTCATGAGGGGCAGGTCTCGTCCTGACAGGGTCCAGGCAACGGCATAGGGCGATTTCGTTTTCGCCGCAATTCGCCGGACGAACGGAGCCTCTTTAGGCCGCAAGGTCGCTTCCGCCGATCGGATGTCCCGAAATTCCGCCGCATTACGGTCCCCGGACCGGCCACTCGTAAACGTTACTTCCCGAATGGCGACACCGCTACGGCCGTCAGGGCTCGCAACAAACTGCGCTAGAACGCCGCGGCGTTGACAAACCTTCGGGGGAGATCCTTTGCGGTTGCTTCTAGCTATTCAGGCCAGAAAATCCCCGGAATACAAGGCCGTTCGCCAGCCAAAACAGCGGCCGAGAACAGGTCCGCCATACGCGGTGGCGATGATGCAGCGAGCGCGTCGCCTGAGCTTCATGCGCCCGAAATGGCCGAAAAAGCCGCAGCGGCGCTGACGGAAACTTTAGTATTCCCGCAAATCGTCCAAGACCCGTTAGTAGTACATAAACCCGGCGGTTGTTTGATGTCCGCAGTTTTCACCCGAGGCGCGGTCCCCCTAGACCGCAGGCCTCGACAAAAGTGGGGCCTCCTCCGTGTCGACATTCGGTCTTGATCGCCTGTTGCGTAACCGCTGCGGCAATGTCGCGATGATGTATGCGCTCGTCGCGCCGGTCCTCGTGTTCGGCGGCGGAGCCGCGGTCGACTACGGCCGGGCGGCGCAAATTCACACGAAACTGAACGCCGCGGCCGACGCGGCTGCGCTGGCCGCGCTGACACCGGCAATGCTGCAGCAAAGCTCGAGTGTCGCCCAGGCCGCCGCGGTGTCTATGTTCAATGGTCTGACCGACGGCATCCCTGGCCTCACCACCCACGCGACGCAGGTGTCAGTCACCATAACGGTTGGCTCGACCGCGCTCATACGCAACGTCGCAGTCAGCTATTCATCCTCGGTCAACACGATCTTTGCTCAGGTGCTGGGCACGAGCACGCTGCCGGTTTCGGGCTTCGCGGAGGCGACCGCGCAGGCGCCCCCGAATATCGACTTCTACGTCCTCCTCGATAATTCGCCCTCCATGGCTCTGCCGGCCACGCCGGACGGCATCACTCAGATGCAGAACCTAACCCAGAACGAGGGAAGCTGCGCCTTCGCTTGCCATCAGGCGAGCACCAACAATGGCGACACGGCGGGCAATGCTTGCGCCAACGGCTCGGCGCCGTCTCAAAGCGGTGGACTCTATTGCGACGTCGGGACGCAAGGCGCGCAGATCGACAACTTCCAGCTTGCTCGCAACAAAGGCATCACGCTACGCCTGGATGAACTGAACAACGGCATTTCAACCCTGCTCCAGACCGCGTCGGCGACCGCGCAGTCGACCGTATTCGCGACCCCGCCGGAGTATCGATTCTCGATTTACTCGATGGACTCGCTCTGGTCGATCGGCCTCACCCAGATCATGCCGTTGACTTCCAACTACACCTCCGGCTGGACGACCGCCTCCGCCAATTTCGGCGTGATGGAGATGTATTCGAACAACAACAACTGCGCCGATGCCGCCTGTGATTCGGCATCAGGACCGGGCGACGTCGGCACCAACTACGACGATTCGTTGGGCAAGCTCAGCCAGGCGAGCTATGTCCCTAACCCCGGCGCCGGCTCCAACCAGTCCGGCGATACGCCGCAGGAAGTGCTGTTCATCGTCACCGACGGTGTCGAGGACGAACAGAACGGCGGCCGCATACAGCAGGCGATCAATGACCTGGGGGCCGCCCCAGGCGGCAATTCCAACAGCACGAACTGGTGCACGACGATCAAGAACCGTGGCGTCAAGATCGCGATCCTTTATACCGACTACCTCGCAGTGCCTGCCAACAGCTGGTATGAGAGCTATGTCGCCCCGATCCAATCGGACATCGGCCCCGCTCTGCAAGCCTGCGCCTCGCCCGGCCTCTTCTATGACGCGGCGATCGGCTCCGACCTCGGCGCGGCGCTTTCCGCCCTGTTCGCCGCAGTAACGCAGTCGGGCCACCTGACCCAGTAGGGTTCGCGGGACCAAAGGCCATCGATTCAAATCCAAGCCGGACGGCTTGGATTTGATTGGTGCGGAATGACCCGGCGAGATCGGGCGCGACGCTGGCTCACAAGTTTACGCGGGCGAATGATTTCAGAGACTTAACTGCTCTTTTGCACAACTCTTCGTCCTCGAATATATTCCGAAACACGACGCCGGACGAATGCGTGAGCGCGAGTGGCGGCGACGCCGGCGCGATTTCCGGTAGCGGTGCAAGCGCGGGTCGCGCCGAGCCGACATTGACGCCGTGATAGAGGCTCAGCTCCCTCACAACTTTCACGAACGGCGCGATCGCTCTCAGGTCTCCCTCCTCCAGCGAAACGTCGGCGCAGCGCAGCGCCTTGGTCAGCCGCGCGATCTGGAGACTGGCATAATCCTCAGGCGCATCGAGCTGCCACTTCGCCAAGGCCTGACCGACACAGTGCGACGAACCGCCCACGGGCTTTCCTTGATGTGACTCGCGATCTGCTCGACGCTGTAGCCCGACACGAGCAGATCGAAATAGATTTCTCGACGCTTGATCAATCCCTCGCGAAGGATTTTGCCGGCCGCGCGCTTGCGCGCCCGTTCGGAGGTCGGTGTCGATTCATCGGACATGAGCGCTCTCGTTTTGTCATTTAGATGAATTGTAGGATTGTGCGGTTTTTCCGAATATGGGGTGCTAAAATTGGGGCCTTGGGATTTGCGGTGACGGTTGGGGCCGCCGATCGCGGGGCCGACCTGTGTCGGGGGCGTGGGTGCGGAAGGTCATGGGCCGTGTCGTTGGCGGCCGCCGCGCCTTCTCGCAATCAGACCGTTGCATGAGCACGAGGGCTGCAGCGGCGTTGGGTGAATCGCTATCGAGAGAAGCGTCAGGGCGTCATTCGCTAGCCAGGACCCATTTGGCGACCCAGACAGGCTCCAGCGCCCAGATCGGCCCGTCCCGACTGATCTTGGGCCCATTGCGATGACATCCAAGTGCAATTTGCTTTCGGGTGCACCCAGGCGCCTGGACGTCGGCGCTCGCTTCGTGGAACGGTTGGCCGCAAACATAAAAGGAAGGTTGAGGCGAACAACGAGTCAATGGCGCCGATTCCCAGCCACACCCTGTTCCGGCAGCATCTCCACCGACCCGGATGGGGATGACAGGGCCGCGTTGAATGTGAGGTACAGATTTTCCGGTAGCGCGATTCACTGACCGCGCTCATAATGTTCACGTGACCGATCCCGCCACCGATCCGACATTCGAAGCGGTTGAGCTCAAGGACGGAAGCGGATGGTATGTGCGCTTGACGCGCCCGAATATGTTGCCGCAGCACATCGGCGATTTCAAAGCGGAAGCAGAAGCGCGCGAGTGGATCGGCGCCAAGTCGGCGGAATGGCTCGAGAAATACGGACCTAGCGAGCGCGCCTAGGATTCGCAAGCGCCGATGCCATCCGAAGCACAAGTTCTAGGCCGAGTTGAAGAAGACGTCCGGAGCGCGCCTCAATCCGGAGGCCTCAATCAACGCGCTCGCCCTTCGTTACTGTACCGTGATCGGGCTCGCGACGCGCGGGATCATGATGATCGAATCGTGCAGGGTCATCGTACCGACCGAGAAATAGATTCCGGTCGCCTGGAACGGATAACTCACCTCGCCGAGAACGACATAATTGGTAGGGACGGTATTGGCAGGAATACTGCCGCAAGTGGCATTGTTATTGGCGCCGGTGGTGGAAAAGGCGGAGGCGATCGATGGATCAACCGACAATTGCGAGCCGACCGTGCGCGCTGTTCCGTTCGCGTTCGGCCAGCTACCGCAGACCGTGCCGGTCGCAGTCCCGTTCGAGGTTGTAACCAGCAATTGCGACAGCACGACTGAGGCGGTGCTACCGTCGTAAGGGTAGAGGATTAGGGTCGGGTAGGAGAGAATCTGGTTGAGCTCCGCAGCGGTGATCGTGGAGGTGTTGACGTTGTTGGCCTGGGCAAAAATGTTGGCGGCCGTGGTCGCGGCCAGCGTCACTTTGCGCTGCACGCTATAGGCTTGGCCGCCAAACACGACCAGGCTTACCAGCATCAACATGATTGGCAGGATCAGCGCCAGCTCAACGGCCGCCAAGCCTTTGGCGTCGGCAAGGAACGCGCGCCAACGGCGCCGGAGGCGCCGGGGGATGCAGATTGTCCTATTCATCACAGGGGCTCGATGCGGAACACCTGGGTCGAGGTCATCAGCATTTTTCCGCTCCCCAGGTTCGAAAAATTAAGGCCAAGCGGGCCGCCGTAGACCGGCCATGGATACATGACCACGAGAAGCATGTCGGTGCCCGCTGCCCCGGCGTTGGCGCCGACATCGACGGTCGGCGTGCCGATGACGTTTCCTTTTGAGTCGAATGTCGGCAGCAGAGTGCTGACATTTGTCGTGCCCGAGGGCATAGGCTCGAGTTCGACAATCACCTGCCCGCAGTTGAAGAGCACGGTCAGCTGATTGCAGATTTCGGTTTGAAACTGCGCTGCTGTCAGCGTCGAGGTCTGATTGGTGAGAACGACCCTGGCCGCCGCTTCCGCCCCGGATTCAAAATACGCCTTGGCCAGGAAGATCGTCGCCGCCTGCAAAGTGGCGAGCACGACGCCGATGAAAATGGGAAAGACCAGAGCGAATTCGACGGCCGGCGAGCCGGCCTCGTCACCGGCGAGGTTTCCCGCCGAGCGGCTCACGCCAGAGAACAATTTGCCCACTGAATCCATCCTCGCCGCAATCCCGTCTCGATGAGAATGGTGCGCGCGAAGGCCTTACTTCAGTCTTATCTCCGATGTGGAATTTTGATGAAGATGCGAGCCGACGGCGCGTGGAATTGGAAGAAATGCAGCCTTTCGCCATTAACGTTGTGCGAGTGCTAAAATAATGCCACACCCAGGCCGTTTGAGGCGGAGACTGAGGCGCCGTGAAATGGAAGCGAAGCCTCTTGATCTTCTGCCGCATGACCTAGCCGGCGTAAGAGATCTTCCAGAAGCGAGCGATATCTCCCAGTATATACAACGCTAAATCGTTGCAGCTTGGGTCAAGCCTAAGTACTTTCGTCTGCCTAAGCCGTCGCGTTAGGGAGGCGCGGGATGATGATTCCTCACGAGCCTTGGCTCGTGGCTCTTTCCGTTGCTATCGCCATTCAAGGCAGCTTCGTCGGCCTGTCGCTTGCGCGTGGAATCGACTCCGCCGAGGGTTTCCGCCGAAGGCTCGCCATCGCGGGATCGGCAATTACGCTCGCGACCGGCGTCTGGTCGATGCACTTCGTCGCCATGCTCGCCGCGAATTTTCCAAGCGCAGTCGACTACCTCGTGCTGCCGACCCTGATCTCCTTCCTGATTTGCGTCATTGTGGTCGGGATTGGCGTTTATGCCGCGCACATGCCAGGGCCGCCGGCGTTTCGGATCGGCACGGGCGCCCTGGCGATGGGTCTCGGCGTCAGCCTCATGCATTATGTCGGCATGTCGGCGGTGCATCTGGCCGGACCGACGTCCTACGTTCCTTCCTATGTCGTCGCCTCCATCGCAGTGTCGATCGCGGCCAGCGCTTTTGCTCTGTGGACGATCGACAGCCGGCCGACCCGCCCGCGCTTGTTCCTCGGCGCGATCGCGCTCGGCCTGGCGATTTCCGGCATGCACTATACGGCGATGGCCGGGATGCGCCTGGACCCGCTGTGCTACGACGTTTCGCGCTTTGTCGGCGCCGAATTGGCGCTGTCGCGCAACACGCTGGCGCTCCTCGCCACGGTCGTTGCGTTCGGCGTATCCGGCGCCTTTCTTCTCTCGCTCGTGCCGGATGCGAGCGCGCCCCGAAGCGCCGAGAGCGCTCCGGCGCAAGCGCAGCCGGTCGCGCCGCTGCTTGCTCCAATAAGCGCATATGGTCTGGAGCCGGCACCGTTCGAAAAACAGTCGTTTGTCGAGCCGCCGCCCATCGTGCCGCC
>CAWCSA010000003.1:0-383531 GCA_963798015.1 uncultured Alphaproteobacteria bacterium | reverse complement strand
CGCCCTCCGACCAGCCGCCGCCCATCGTGCCGCCTGTTGGGCGGGCCGCCTCGATCCGGGTCGAGAAGGACGGGCGCGCGCGAGACATCGCCGTCGGCGACATCTACGCCGTCCGCGCCAACGCCCATTACACTTATGTTCACGACGGCGAGAAGGAATATTTCTGCACGCTCTCGATCAGCGCCCTCGAAGCGCGCCTCGATCCATCCGCGTTCTTGAGAGTTCACCGCAGCTACATCGTCTCGGTTGATCGCATCGCGCGGGTCAGGCGGGCGGGCGAAGCCGGCATAGCCGAACTCGGGCTGCCGGTGCGCTGCACCATCCCGATCGCGCGCGCCCACTATCGTCAGGTCAAGCTCAGGATCGGCGCGCTCGCCGGCTGATCCGCTTAACGCATGAAATAAGTCATAGGCCCTGACGCATTTCGTGCGCCGAAGCCGCTGTCGGCGCCATTTTACCCGCATCCGTTCATCCGCCATTGATCGGGCGGCGCGGCTGGCCGATCCTGTTGCGCCTGGGCGTGCGAATTTGGATTTCGAACAGCGAGCTCGGCCGCAGCAGGCTGTATGTGCGGTCAATGACGGCGCCGGCCGCGCCAGCGAGTACGGCGACAAGGCTTGAGAGTGGGAGGATGTCTTGATCCCCGGAACCTTCGAGTATCATCGGCCGGCCAATCTCTCGGAAGCGGTCGCGCTCCTGGGCCGGCTCGATTCCGACGCCCGCATCGTCGCCGGCGGCCACAGCCTCATTCCGATGATGAAACTGCGTCTCGCCACGCCGACCCATCTCATCGATCTCGCGGGCCTTGCGGAGCTGAAGGGCGTGCATCTGGAGGGAGGCGAGATCGTCATCGGCGCGATGACCACCCAGCATGAGATCATCGGCAACGACTTGCTGGCTCAATACGCGCCTATTCTGCGTGAGACGGCCGAAGTCATCGCCGATCCGCAGGTGCGTTACCTCGGCACGATCGGCGGCAATGTCGCCAATGGCGATCCCGGAAACGACATGCCGGCGCTGATGATGACGTTTGGCGCGAGTTACGTTTTGCGAGGCGCGGGCGGCGAGCGCAGCGTTGCCGCGCGCGACTATTACCTCTCGCCCTATGAAACCGTCGCTCAGCCCGGCGAGGTGCTCGCCGCCGTCCGTGTTCCCTTGCCTCCTGCGGGTCACGGCTGGGCGTATGAGAAGCTCAAACGCAAGGTCGGCGATTACGCGACCGCCGCCGCCGCGGTGATCCTGACTGTCTCGGGGGGAAAAATCGCGAGCTGCGCCATCGGCCTCACCAATGTCGCCGGAACGGCGCTGCTCGCCGCCGACGCCGCCGCCTCGGTCATCGGGACCACGCTCGACAAGCCAACCCTCGCACGGGCAGCAACCGCCGCGACGGCGATCGCGGAGCCTGCCGCCGACGGACGCGGTTCCGCCGAATACCGCGCCAAGATGGCGGGCGTGATGACCGCGAGAGCGCTGACCCGCGCCTTTGCGCGCGCCAAATCCTGAAAGGCCCCGCCATGTCTCTCACCAACGTCAGCATGACGATCAACGGCAAGTCGATGTCCGCCGCCGTCGAGCCGCGCACGCTGCTCATCCATTACTTGCGAGAGAACCTCGGCCTGACGGGAGCGCATATCGGCTGCGACACCTCCCATTGCGGCGCCTGCACGGTCGATGTCGACGGCCGGTCAGTGAAATCCTGCACCATGTTCGCGATCCAGGCCGCGGGCTCTTCCGTACTCACCATCGAGGGCATGGCCGGCGCCGACGGCGCGCTCAGCGCGCTGCAGGAAGGGTTCCGCGAAATGCACGGGCTCCAATGCGGCTATTGCACGCCGGGCATGATCATCCGCGCCCATCGGCTGTTGCAGGAGAACCCGAACCCCTCCGAGAGCGAAATCCGCATCGGCATTTCGGGCAACCTCTGCCGCTGCACCGGATACCAGAACATTGTGCGAGCCATCCAATACGCCGCCGCCAAGATGGCCGGACTCGAATTCAAGGAAGCCGCGGAATGAACGATGCCCCCTCTCCCACTTCGGTAGAACGCGCCGAAAAACTGCAGGGCATGGGCTGCAAGCGCAAGCGCGTCGAGGACGTGCGCTTCACCCAAGGGCGCGGCAATTATGTCGACGACATCAAGCTTTCGGGCATGCTGCACGGCGACTTCCATCGCTCGAGCCACGCTCACGCGCGCATCGTCAAGATTGACACGACCAAGGCCAAGGCCGTGCCCGGCGTCGTCGCCGTTCTGACTGCCGAGGACCTCAAGGGGGTCAATCTCGCCTGGATGCCGACGCTCGCGGGCGACGTCCAGATGGTGCTCGCGGACGGCAAGGTTCTGTTCCAGAACCAGGAGATCGCGTTCGTCGTCGCGTCCGACCGCTATATCGCCGCCGACGCCGCGGACCTGGTCGAGGTCGAATATGAAGCGCTCCCGGTGGTCGTCGACCCATTCAAGGCGATGGATGCGGGCGCCCCGATTCTGCGCGAAGACATCAAGGACAAGAAAGACGGCGCCCACGGGCCGCGCAACCATCCCAATCACATCTTCAACTGGCAGGTGGGCGACAAGGAGCTGACCGACGTCGCCTTCACGAAGGCCGAGGTCAGCACAAAAGACCTGTTGAGCTATCAGCGCGTCCACCCCTGCCCGCTCGAGACCTGCCAGTGCATCGTCAGCTTCAACAAGATCACCGGCGATCTCACGATCTACGGCACGTTCCAGGCGCCGCATGTCATCCGCACGGTCGTCGCGCTGATCTCGACCATTCCCGAGCAGAAGATTCACGTCATCTCGCCTGACATCGGCGGCGGCTTCGGCAACAAGGTCGGCGCCTATCCGGGATACATCTGCGCCGCGGTCGCATCGATCGTGACTGGCGTTCCGGTCAAATGGGTCGAGGACCGGATCGAGAACCTCTCCACCACCTCATTCGCGCGCGACTACCACATGACGACCGAGATCGCGGCGACGCGTGAGGGCCGGGTAACGGGCTTGCGCGTGCACATCCTGGCCGACCACGGTGCGTTCGACGCCTGCGCCGATCCGTCGAAGTGGCCGGCAGGTTTCGCCAATATCGTCACCGGCTCCTACGACTTCCCGGTCGCGCACCTTTCGGTCGACGGCGTCTACACCAACAAGGCGCCCGGCGGCGTCGCCTATCGCTGCTCGTTCCGCGTCACCGAAGTCGCCTATGCGATCGAGCGCGCGATGGACATCATGGCGCAGAAGCTGGGGCTCGATCCGGTCGACTTCCGAATCAAAAATTTCATCAAGCGCGAGCAGTTCCCCTACAATTCCGCGCTCGGCTGGGAATACGATTCGGGCGATTATCACACCGCCATGCAAAAGGCGCTCGACGCCACCGATTATCGCAAGCTCAGGGAGGAGCAGAAGGCGAAACAAGAAGCGTTCAAGCGCGGCGAGACGCGCGAGCTCATGGGAATCGGCGTCGCTTTCTTCACCGAGATCGTCGGCGCCGGCCCGTCGAAGAATTGCGACATCCTCGGGATTGCGATGTTCGATTCCTGCGAGATCCGGATCCATCCGACTGGCAAGGGAATTGCGCGCATGGGCACCAAGAGCCAGGGCCAGGGCCACGAGACCACCTGGGCGCAGATCATCGCCTCCGAGATCGGCATTCCCGCCGACGATATCGCGGTCGAGGAAGGCAACACCGACACTGCGCCTTACGGCTTGGGCACTTATGGATCGCGCTCAACCCCTGTCGCGGGGGCAGCGATCGCGATGGCCGCGCGCAAGGTGAAAGCGAAAGCGCAAATGATCGCCGCCTATATGCTCGAAGTGCACGAGGGCGATCTCGAATGGGATGTCGACCGGTTTAGCGTCAAGGGCAATCCAGGGGCGTTCAGGACGATGAGCCAGATCGCCTGGGCGGCCTACAACAAGATTCCGCCCGGCATGGAGCCCGGCCTCGAGGCGGTCAGCTATTACGACCCGCCGAACATGACCTATCCGTTTGGCGCCTATATTTGCGTGATGGACATCGACGTCGACACCGGCGTCCATAAAGTCAGGCGCTTCTACGCCCTCGACGATTGCGGAACCCGCATCAACCCAATGATCATCGAAGGCCAGGTGCACGGCGGCTGCACCGAGGGTTACGCGATCGCAATGGGTCAGGAGATTCTCTACGACGCGGACGGCAACGTCAAAGGCGCGTCGTTCATGGACTATTTCCTGCCGACCGCTGTCGAAACCCCGCATTGGGAGACCGACTACACGGTCACCCCTTCGCCGCATCATCCGATCGGCGCCAAGGGTGTTGGCGAAAGCCCGAACGTGGGCAGCGTGCCCTGCTTCGCGAATGCGGTGAACGACGCATTCAAATTCGCCGGCTCGACTCACATTTCCATGCCTCATGACGCTTATCGCATCTGGCAGGCGGCGGAGAATCTGGGCCTGCACGCGTGACAGAGAACGCTGCCTACGCTACCTTCTCCCCTGGGGAGAAGGTGGCACGAAGCGCCGGATGAGGGCCTTTGACGTGCCGCGCCACTCTGCGACGAGCGCCCTCACCCCCGACCCCTCTCCTCGAGGGAGAGGGGAGAGTACGCATGCCTAGCGAACGAATTCCGCGCGAAGCCATCGCGGCGCGTCTCGCGAAGGTCGGCTACGTCGCCGACCGCGACCTCGCGACTGCGCTATGGATGATGGACTACCTCAAGCGCCCGCTTCTGATCGAGGGCGAGGCGGGCGTTGGCAAGACCGAAGTCGCCAAGGCGCTTGCCGCGCTGCACGGTTGCGAACTCATTCGCATGCAGTGCTACGAGGGACTCGACGCGAGCTCGGCGCTCTACGAGTGGAACTACCAGCGCCAGTTGCTGGCGATCAAGGCGCGCGAGGGCGGCAGCGCCAGCGCTGCCGAGATCGAAGCGCAGATTTTTTCCGAGGACTATCTGCTCGAACGGCCGCTGCTCAGCGCCATCCGGCGAAAGACCTCGCCAGTCCTGCTGGTCGACGAGGTTGACCGCGCCGACGAGGAATTCGAAGCGTTCCTGCTCGAGCTGTTGTCGGACTTCCAGGTCACGATCCCCGAATTCGGTACGATTAAAGCGCTTTCAATCCCACGCGTCGTGCTGACTTCTAACGCCACGCGTGAACTGTCGGATGCGCTGCGCCGCCGCTGCCTCTATCATTATCTCGACTTTCCCGACGTCGATCGCGAAGCGGCGATTCTGCTCAACCGCCAGCCTGACCTCGACGCCAATTTTGCTTTTCAGATCGCGCGCATGGTCGGAATGCTGCGCAAGGAAGACCTGAAGAAGGTTCCGGGCGTCGCCGAAACACTTGATTGGGCCGCCACCCTCGCCGGACTCGAGGTCAAGGATCTGCATGACGACCCGGAGATCGTCCACGCCACGCTAATCGCGCTCCTGAAGACCCGTGAGGACCGCGCCTCGATCAGCAAAGCGACGACGAGCCGGCTCGTCGGGCAAGTTGCATGAGGGACGTCGCATGAGGGGCTTCGCGTGATGGGCGCGCAAGGCTTTGCCGTCGAAGGGCCCGGACCGGGTCCCGCAATGCGCAAGCGCCTTGCCGGGTTTGTCGTCACCTTGCGCGACGCAGGCTTCGTGATCGGCCAGGCCGAAGCGCAGGATGCGGCGCGCCTGGTGTCGAGCCCGATGGCCGAGCGGCCCGAACGCCTGCGCGCCGCGATACGAAGTCTGTTCGCTTCACGCCGAACGGAGCTTGCGCGGTTCGACGAGTTATTCGATGCGTTTTGGCGCGGGCGCGGCGTGAAGAGCGCCGTGAAGATCAGCGCCGAAGCGCTCGCCGCGCGCTCCCCCCGGCGTTTCCAGCAAGGCCCCGGGGCCAGCGATCAGCGACAGGAGCCGACCCAAATCGGCGGGGGCGCGGCTCCCGAGGGCGCTCCGGCTCACGGCGGCGGGCGACATGGGGGAGCATCGGCGCAAGAGGCGATCTCCAAAAAGGACATCGCGGCATTCGTAGGCGAGAGGGAGCGCGCCCAAGCCGCGGAGCTCGCCGAACGCTTAGCGCGGGTGATGCGGTCGCGGCTCACGCGTCGCGAGCGCGCGCGAAGGCGCGGCCGACGGCTCGACTTGCGCGCGACGATCCGGCTCAGCGTCGCCCACGGCGGCGAACCGCTCGATCTCAAATTCCGCCGGCGCAAGATCAAGCCGCTCAGACTCGTCGCCTTGCTCGACGCGTCCGGCTCGATGGAATCCTACGTCTCGCTCTTCACCCGCTTCCTGCACGCCGTCACTCAGGTCTTTCGCGAATCCGAGGCGTTCCTCTTTCATACGCGGCTTGCGCATGTTTCCTCAGCGCTCAGAGAGCGCGATCCGGCGCGTGCGCTCGACCGGCTCGCTTTGATGGCTGCCGGCGTCGGCGGCGGCACAAAGATCGGGGAATGTCTCGCGGCCTTCAACCGCATGCATGCGCGGCGCGTCATCCATTCCCGCACTTGCGTCATGATCCTGTCGGACGGCTACGATACCGGGCCACCGGAATTGCTTTCGTCGGCGATGCGCGACTTGAGGCGGCGCTGCAAGCGCATCGTGTGGCTCAACCCTCTGACCGGCCGCGGCGGATTCGAGCCAAGCGCGCGCGGAATGCAGGCGGCCCTGCCTTACCTCGACTTGTTTGCCCCCGCTCACAGTCTCGAGAGCTTGGCGGCGCTCGAACCTTATCTCGCGAGGATATGATGGGCGTGCTCGAGCAAGCCGCTCTGCGTCAAGCCAAAGGGCAAACGTTCGCGATCGCCACCGTTGTCCGCACAGTCTCCGTCACCGCCGCAAAAGCGGGGGCCAAGGCCTTGATCGGACCGGACGGTTCGATCGAGGAAGGCTGGATTGGCGGGGGATGCGCGCGCGCCGCGGTCGTCAAGGCGGCGCGCCAGTGCATGTTGGACGGCCAATCGCGACTCGTCTCGATCGCGCCGAAAGATGCGCTGGCCGAACTTGGCGCAGCGGCTGGCGAGGAGCGTAGCGGCGTCTTCTATGCCAAGAATTCCTGCCCGAGCCAGGGAACGATGGACGTCTTCGTGGAGCCCGTTCTGCCGAGTCCGCGCCTCCTGATCTTCGGCGCCTCGCCGGTCGCGGTGGCGCTCGCGAAATTGGCGTCGTCGATGGGCTTTTCCATAACGGTCGCCGCGGCGCCCGAGGAACATCAGCGGTTCGATTCCGGCGTTTCGCGCGTCCTGGGCTTGTCGCCGCCGAGCGAGGTTGGCGACAGCGCCTATGTCGTCGTTTCCACCCAGGGCGCAGGCGATCGTGCTGCGCTTAAAAGCGCAGCCGCCATGAGCGCGCGATACCGCGCCTTCGTCGGCTCGCGCCGGAAAGCCGAGACGCTGAAGAACGAACTCGCCAAAGAGGGCGTATCCGAAGAAGCGATGGCCGCGATCAAGGCGCCGGCCGGGCTCGACATCTCCGCGATCTCCGCGGATGAGATCGCGCTGTCGATCCTCGCGGAAATGGTCGCCGTGCGGCGCAGACCTGAGCGCCCGTCGCTCGACGACGCAATCGATTGACGCGCAGCGCCCGGTTATGGAGCTGGCTTGGATTGCTGCGGCAAAGGTTTGACCGGTGAACCGGGGCCGATCTTCTGCAAGTTGCCAACGATAACACGTTCGCCCTCGCTCAGGCCCTTGGTCACGCTCACAAGGTCACCGTCGATTGGTCCAAGCGTAAGAAGGCGCTGCTCGGCCTTATCGCCGGGGCCGACGACATACACGAATTTGCCCATCTGGTTCGAGCCGAGCGCCGTCTGCGGGGCCATGAACGCGTCGGGCTGGTCCCTGATGTGGAGCCGCACCCGCACGTACTGGCCCGGCAACAGGGCGAAGTCGGGATTGGCGATGGTGACTTGCGCGGCGATCGTGCCCGTCGCCTTGTCCACGGTATTATCGAGAAAGGTCAGTTCGCCCTTACGGATATTATCGGCGCCCGCGAGCGAGATCTCGGCATCGACTTTGCCTGCGGCCCGCGCCGTCGTGATCTCGACCAGGTCGGACTCGCTCGGATTGAAGCTGACATAGATGGGATCAAGCTGAACCAGCGTGTTGAGCGGTCCGGTCGTCGACCCGACCAGCGAACCTCTCGCCGCCTGGTTGCGCCCCAGGCGGCCAGAGAATGGGGCGGTGATCTCGGCGTAGCTGAGGTTGAGCTTAGCGGTCTCAATCGCGGCTCGGTCTGCCACCAGCGCCGCTTCGGCCTGATGCATCGCGCTCGCCCTCTGATCGTAGGCGTCCTTGGTGACGAAGCCGCTTTTGACCAGCTCCTCGCCGCGGCCAAAATTGGCGCGCGCATACTCGAGTGACGCTTGGTCGCGCTGGGCCTGCGCGGTGGCCAGATCGAACGCGGCGTGAAGGTCGCGCGGATCGATCTGGTAAAGGAGGTCGCCGGTCTTAACATCGGCGCCGTCAGGGGCGAGCTGGGACTCAATGTAACCCGACGCCCGCGCCTGCAGGGCGATGCTGCGGATCGATTCGATTCGACCCGGATAGTCGAGATAGATCGGCAGCGTCTTTTTGATGACCGGAACGACCGGCACCGGCATCGCCATCATTGCCGGCGCAGCCGCGGATTCCGTGGCGCCGTTCGCATGGTCGCCCGCGATGCGGAAGCCTACGAAAGCGACAACGCCGATTGTCGCAAGTGCCGCTAGAGAGATCTTGAGGCGCATAGACAAACTCCTGGGCGTTATTCCGCGGCTTCGGCGCGGGGCGCAAGATGAGCGCCGGCGTGCGGCGTCGCGACTTTCGCCGCCTCCCGTCCCTCGCGAGCGCGTTCAATCAGGGCGTAGAAAACGGGCACGAAGATCAGCGTCAGCAAAGTCGCCGCGACCATGCCGCCGAAGACGGCCGTGCCGAGCGACTGCCGGCTCGCCGCGCCCGCGCCGCTCGCGAACATAAGCGGCAGCACGCCGAAGATGAAGGCGAAGGCGGTCATCAGGATCGGGCGCAGACGTAGCCGCCCCGCCTCCATCGCGGCCTCAACGACGGAGAGGCCCTCCTCGCGGCGCCGTTTGGCGAATTCGACGATAAGGATCGCGTTCTTCGCCGCAAGCCCGATCAGCATGACAAAGCCGATCTGCGAATAAACGTCGACCTGCATCTGGCGGATATAAATTGCACCCAGCGCGCCGACCAGCGCCAGAGGCGCGGACGACAGCACCATGAAGGGCATCGACCAACTCTCGTACTGCGCGGCCAGGATCATGAACACGAAGAAAATGGCGAGTGCGAGGACGATCGTCGCGAGCGAGCCGGCACTCAGCTCCTGGAAAGTAACGCCCGTCCACTCGTAGCCGAAATCGCGCGGCAACGCTTCGGCCGCCGCGCGTTGCATCGCGACCACGGCTTGGCTCGAGCTAAAGCCTGGCGCAGGAGCGCCGTTGATCAGCGCCGAAGCATAGTTGTTGTAGTGCGGCACGGTCTCCGGTCCAACGATCGGCTTGAGGGTGCCGAGCACATTCAACGGAATCATACCCCCGGTGCTGTTGCGGACGTAGAGCTTACTGAGGTCGGAGGGAGAGGCGCGCGATTTTGTGTCGGCCTGCATCGTGACGCGGAACGTGTGGCCGAACAGGTTGAAGTCGTTCACGTAGAGCGAGCCAAGATAGATCTGCAGCGTATTGAAGACGTCCGCCAGGCTGAGGCCAAGCAGCTTCGCCTTTGTCCGGTCGAGGTCGTAGAAGAGCTGCGGCGTCGAGGCGGAGAACGAGGTAAACAACGATTGCGGATTGAGCTCGGGCTGCTTGCGGGCGGCCGCGATCAGCGCCTGAGTCGCGTCGCTCAATTGCGCGCCTCCGCGTCCCGCCAGGTCTTCGACCTCGAACTCGAAGCCGCCCGTTGTGCCAAGCCCATTGACTGAAGGCGGATCGAAGCTGAGCGCAAACGCTTCCGGGATTGCGAGCAGCTTTGGGCGCACCGAGGCGACCAAGGCGGACGCGTTCTCCTCAGGCCCGCGCTCGCTCCACGGTTTCAGAACCGCGAACTCGATCGCCGAGTTCGATTGCGCTGCGTTGGTCAGAAAATTGAGGCCGCTGATAAAGCCGGCAATCTGGACGCCCGGCGTCGCCTGCAGGAGATCGCGCACTTTCTGCGCTACGGCGTCGGTGCGCTCGAGCGAAGATCCGTCCGGCAATTGCACGATGACGAAGAAATAGCCCTGATCCTCGACCGGCAAAAAGGTGGTCGGGATAGCTCGTGACAGCATGTAGGCGCCGCCTACGAACAGAAAAAAGATAGCGACCAGCGCCCAGCCGAAGCGAATGAACTGCCGCACGCAGCGCGCATAAAAGTTCGCGAGCCAGTCGAAGCCGGCGTTGAACCAGCGGAAAAGAATAAACTGCCCTTTCGGGCCGTGACGCAGAAACGCCGCGCTGAGCGCCGGGCTTAGCGTCAGCGAGTTGAAGGCCGAAATCCCGACAGAGATCGCGACGGTCAGCGCGAACTGATTATAGAGGCGCCCCGCAACGCCCGGAATGAAGGCGACGGGAATGAAAACCGCCATCAGCACCGCGGTCGTGGCGATGATCGGCCCGGTCACCTCCGACATGGCTTTTCGCGCCGCTTGAACCGGCGGCAAACCGGCTTCGAGCTGGCGCTCGACATTCTCCACCACGACGATGGCGTCGTCGACCACGAGGCCAATGGCGAGCACCATGCCGAGCAGGCTCAGCATGTTGAGCGAAAAGCCGAAAATCTGCATCACCGCGAGCGTCGCGATGAGCGAAACGGGAATGGCGATCGTGGGGATGATCGTCGCCCGCCAGCTCTGCAAAAAGACGAAGACCACCAGCACCACGAGGAGGAGCGCCTCGATCAACGTGATGACCACGTCGTGCATCGCCGCCGACACGAAGCGTGTCGTGTCATAGTGCATCGCGTAGGCGATTCCGGGCGGGAAGCGCTTCGAGAGCGCCTCCATCTTCGTCTTGACCTGCTTCTGCAGGTCGAGCGCGTTAGAGCCCGGCATCTGGAAGATCGCCATCACGACCGTCGGATCCTTGCCGAAGAAGGCGGATGACGAATATTGCAACGCGCCGAGTTCGACCCGCGCGACGTCCCGAAGGCGCACCACGGCGCCGCTCGCGGGATCGGCGCGGACGATGATGTTGCGGAATTCTTCCGGATCGTTGAGCCGCCCCTGGGCGTTGACCTGCAGTTCGAAGGCGGTTCCGGGCGGGGCCGGCGACTGCCCAATCTTGCCGGCGGCGACCTGAACGTTCTGCTCGGCTATCGCGTTCTGGACGTCCACCGCGGTTACGCCAAGATTGGCAAGCTTGTCCGGATCCAGCCAGACGCGCATCGAGTAGCGCCGCTCGCCGAACAACTGAACGTCGCCAACGCCCGGCAGCCGTTTCAACTGGTCGACGATTTGCAGATAGGCGTAGTTCGACAGCGTTACCGAATTGACCGAACGGTCCGGCGAGACGAGATTGACGATGAGGACGAAGTTCGGATTCTGCTTCTTGATCGTCACCCCGCCCTGATTGACGATCGCCGGCAGCGAGGACGCCGCCTGCGACACCCGGTTCTGCACGTCGACCGCGGCGATGTTGAGCGGGTAACCGACCTTGAACGTGACAGTGATCGTCGAGGAGCCGTCGTTCGAACTCGCCGAGGACATGTAGGTCATGCCCTCGACGCCGTTGATCTGTTGCTCGAGCGGGGTCGTCACCGTGTCGGCGACGACCTGCGCGCTTGCGCCGGGGTAGTTGGCGCTGACGACAACCTGCGGGGGCGTGATGTCCGGAAATTGCGAGACCGGCAGCAAGAAAAAACAGATCGCGCCCGCAAGCACGAGGATCGCGGCGATCGCCGAGGCGAAAATTGGGCGTTGGATGAAAAAGCCGACCACGGGATCGCCTCGGCTTTACTGGCGCAAGGTCAGCCGCAGAGCGAGGCTCCGCATTCACCGCTCGTCGTGCGCGTCGCTGGCCGCATCAGGAGGAGCGGTTGCCGAAAAGAGCCGCGCCGGCCGAGATCCTGCCCCACCTGCACCGTGGCCGCGCGCCGCGAATCGGCAATGCGGCGCGCGGTTCCGTCCAGTAAAGTTTTCAGAGCCTGAGGCTCCACGTGGTCGGCAAGCATCATCTTCTGAATGAGCGAGTCCGCCAGAAGGTCGTCGATTGTCTGGGCGCTTTGATACGCCATGGCGGGTATTCCTTTCGACAAGGCGTCCGGGCTGTTACCGCGTCGCGGTTTGACTCTGCAAGCGCGGGATGGTACCGGTCGGTATCGCTATCTGATACCGATCGGTAACGGGTTCGTCAAGCACCATGAACAAAGAAAAATCGAGTTCGGATCCTGAGGCACAAATTTCCAGGGTCGGGAAGCCCCGCGACCGCATCTTCGACTGCGCGCAAGACCTCTTTCACCGCAAGGGTATCCGCGGCGTAGGCGTCGAAGCAATCGCCGAAGCCGCGGGCACCAGCAAGATGGCGCTTTACCGCCACTTCGATTCCAAGGACGAGCTTATTATTGAGTATCTGAATTACAAAGGGCGAAAGTCGGACGAAATCTGGGCAGAAATCGAGGCCGCAAATCCCGGAGACCCCGGTGGTCAGCTCTACGGCTTTATGGACAAGGCTGCAATCTTTATCGCCGGGGACGAGCGGGGCTGCGATCTCGCCAACGCCGCCATCGAATTGACGGAGCAGGGCCACCCCGGTCTTCGCGTGATCGAAGAATTCAAGATGCGTCAGCGCGAGCGTCTGACGAATCTATGTCAGGCCGCCGGCGCCTCGCAGCCGGAGCTTCTTGCCGACACGCTGTTTCTCTTGATCGAAGGCGCGCGCGTAAGCCGCCGCAGTGTCGGGACGAAAGGCCCCAGCGCTAATCTCGTGCGCACCAGTCGGGGCGTTATCGCCTCATTCGGTGTTGCGCTTCCCGAGACTCGCGGGTCCGTTCTGGAGCGTGAAACCAGCGACGGGTGACCGCCGGCGGGAGGGCGCTCTCCGCGGATTGGGATCGAGCGCGCTTGAGAGCCGGATACGTTGGCCTCTGCAGTTTCTTCAAACAGCCGTGACAGATATTTGTGACATTGGGTCGCAGGGCGCGCCGGCCTCGACTCTGCCACACTGCAAGCTGATCTTGCGGCGTGATCTCGGCAATGCGCGTGGGGTGTTCTGAGATGGGGCTTAAAGGACGATGGTTATTTAGGGCGCTGCTCGCGGTGGCGATTGTGGCCCTCGCCGGTTGCGCCAGCGGCCCGTATTCCGGAGACCCGTGCTTCGGATTCTTCGCGTGCACGGGCTGGCATTGATCAGAAGATCGCTGCTCTTAGGCGGGGTGATCGGCGAGTTGAAGGGGCAGAGCAAGTCCTGGATCGTCATTTGACGCACTGACCCGCACAATCTGACTGTGGCCACTCGCATTTGTCACGGAACGCTAAGACGTCGCGTTGCAATGCGGGTGATTTGCGCAGCGGTCCTGTCCGGTCCTTTACTCGCCTCCCGCCCGCGTCACCGCTTGGTTCTGCCGGTTACGATAGGAGCGCACTGGTTCTGCCCACCCGGCGCGTCTCCGCGTCTTCCCTGAGGCGCAAGAGGGAGCATTATTCCGGCCACGCGGACGGCGGGACGAAAGCTCCTTACGTAGGCGAAGCGTTGCAAATGTCCTTGACAAACTCCAGCACAGCCGCCGGCGCAAAAACTCGGTCAAGCCATCCGTCACGGAATATAACCGGCTTGGCCTTGTCGATCGCCTGCAGAGCGCCGTCCGAGAACTTGCCTTCGGGAAAAATTCCGAACGCAATGGCGAGCTCAATATTGAGGTGGCCGATGATGAAGTCGATCGCGGCCTGTTTGGGCACTCCGCGGCGGACGGCCTCATCCGCCGCCTCTCTGAGCGCGAGCGCGAATGTCGCGCCAACCGTCTCTGACAGCGCCGGTTCCAGAATGGCGAGCTGCTCGACCGTGCACCGGTGTGCGCGCATCACCGGCTTATAAATCTGTCGGGCGATCTCCTCGCATTCGGAATAATGCAACTCCGGCCCCTGCATCAGCGCGCAGACAATATGCTGCTTGGCGTGGACCCCGCCGAAATAGTCGGTTTTCGCTTTTGGGTCGGTTTCGTCATTGAAGATGGGGGGGTGGCAGGGATGCGTGACGAAATAGGTGATGTCTCCGCGCTCCGGAAGCTCGCCCGCGTGCGGAGCCGCCGCGTCAAGCATAACGACCTTGGCGCCTGGTAGGAGGTCCTTGACGAAGGTCTTGAGGATCTTGCCGATCAGCCGGTCCGGCACGGCCATGACAATTGCGTCAGCGGACGAAATCGCCTGGCCTTGCTCCATGCATTCGATCCCCAGCGTCTGCTTGAGACGCGCGCGTCCTTCTTCGGACACCTCGACATGATCCACGTCGAACCGGGTGTCCTTGAGGTTGGTCGACAGGCGCACGCCCATCTTTCCGCCGGCGCCCAGCAGTGCGATTTTCGTCACGTCGTTCCTCCACAAGCTGTCGCGCGTCCTGCGCGAACTGAACCAAAAAAATTCGCTTCCCCCATCTGCCCGCCTTTGAGCGCGATCTCGATCCCATCCACTTTCGGATCGGTCGAGAAAACGCGGCAGAGCGGGGCTCCGGGCGCGATCGGCGCAATCGCCTCGAGCGCGTAAGCGCCAAGCGCACGCGTGGCGAAGCCGGAGGTGTCGCCCCCGGAAACCGCGGCGCGCTTGACACGCGTCGCGCCAATGAGGCGCCTGACAATTTCGCCAAGACCGGCGCCAATCCACGCGTTGACCTCGACGGGATCGCAGCCTGAGGCTGCAAGCCTTGCTCGAAATCGAGCTACGGCTTCGTCGTTGGGGCCGCGTGCAGTCACCACGAGCGGGGAGCGTCCGCTCGAGAGCGTGGCTTGCGCCCGCTCGACCGTCGCGTCGATCTCGGCCTGCCTGCGCCGCTCCTCGAGGCTGGCTTCGGCGGCGAAACCAATGAGATCGAAGCCGTTCGCTAGCGCCCAATCGATCTGCGAAGCGGTGACCGGTGAGACCGAACCCGAGACAGCGACGATTTGCGAACGTTCGGATGCCGGATTCTGTACTAGCGTGGCCGGAAGCCATCCCCGGGCGCGCCAATGCGCGACGAGTGCATATTCGACACCCTGCGACCCAATAGCGAAAAGCGAGCGGCCGCGCTGCCTCCACATCAGCTCTCCCACCCATTGCAGGGTTTCATCATCGACGATGTCGAGCGCGAGTAGGGACCGTCCCTGCTCGCCCTCGGCGTCGAACCGCTTGAGACCTGCGCCGCGCTTCATGGCGGGGAAATCAATGAGGCCGATCGGGCGCGAGGTCTGTTTTCCGATGTGCAGACGCATGTCGGCTTCATCCATGGGCGTGACCGGATGCCGTTGCATGACCGGATGACGGTCGAGACGATAAACACAGTCTCCGGACGCCGCGAAGAGGTTGCCGAACGCCTGGTAGCGTCCAATCGCCGGCGCGGCGACGACGAGCGGCTGCCAGTTCGCGGCTCCAGGCGTCTCCCCGAAGATGGGCGCGCCGATGTCTATCGCGCGGCCAATCGACCCCGCCGTTGGCGAGGAGTTGAGCGTCGAACAGACCTTGTAATGTGTGACTGGCGCTCCGAGTTTGGCGAGCGCGCGGAAAACCGCGGGCAAATGAGCGTCCATCCAGCTCGGCGGCTGGGCCCGGGCGACGCCGGCGATGCCGATCGCTCGGTAGCTCCGAAAGCGTTCGAGCTGCTCGGGCGTCGGCGTCTCGACGAACATCACCGCTGGCAACCCAGCGAAGGTCATCACCTCCATGACGGCCGAAGAACCGGTGAAATCGTCGCCATAGAACGCGATCAAGATCCCGGCGGGAAGGCCGGCGGACACTGTCATGCAGAGACCATCTGGAGCGCTGCGGCCAGCGAGGGGTGGGTGGACGCGTAACGCTCGACGGGAATGCCGGCCATCGCCGCCTCGAAGGATTCGCGCAACGCGCGCACGCCTTCAGCAGGCCCGCCGGGATGCGCCAGGATGCCTCCGCCGGCAGCGAAAATGAGGTCAGTCGAGCCCAGCGCGGCAAGTGTTCCCGCTGCTTGACGGGCCGATTGGCCGGAGGAAAACACCGGCATCACGGTGCACGGTTTCGCGTCGAACATTGGCGTGAGACAGGCCCGGGCCGATGCCGCTACGCTCTCGTCGGATTCGCTGAACTTGTTGGCAAGCCCGTTGACATGCATGTGATCGACGCCGGCCAGGCGCCAGATTTTCTGCCACGCGACATAGGACCAGCCCAGCGCCGGATGGCGCGACAGATAGCCCCAGCCGTTCCGGTGCGCATGAATGGGCAAGCGGGCGTGGCGCCCGAGCGCGACCATTCCGACCACCCCGACAGAATTTAGGCTCGCCATCACGCATGTGCCGCCGAGGCTCTCCACGAGGTCGTGGCGGCGGCGCATTTCGTCGATCTCTCCCGTCAGGTTGAACGCAAGCATGACCTTGCGACCACTGCGCTCGGCGTGGCGATCAATCACGCGCATCACCGCGCGCACGCGCTCGTCGAACGGACAGAGCGCGCCGTCCGACTGCAATTCGTCGTCCTTGATGAAATCGATGCCGCCCGCGCACAACACATCCACAAGCTTGGCCGTCTGCTCGGGCGTGAAGCCGATCGACGGTTTGACGATGGTGCCGATCAGCGGCCTTTCATACACGCCGCTCAACTTACGGGTGCCGTCGACGCCGAATTTGGGGCCTGGATAGGCGCTCGCAAACGCGTTCGGTAACCGCATATCGAGAATGCGCAGACCGGAGAATTGTTTGAGCTCGAACAAATTGCCGGCGACGGTCGCCATCAGGTTGGGCAGCGAGGGGCCAATATTGTCGAGCGGCCAGGAAAGCGTGGCGCGCGCGGCCTGCCGCGGGCCGCCCTCACGGGGAGCGGCCGATCCGGGAAGGCTTGGGCAGTCAGCTTCGCCGAGCACTTCCAGATTTTCGACGCGCGCCGCTGAGCGCGCCTTGAGTTCCGCGGTTTCGCCTGGAACGGGCACGAAAGTTCCGGAGGACTGTTCGCCAGCCATTGCTTCGACAGCCTTCCGGACGTCGTAAGCCGTTTCGATGAAATAGTCGGCTTCGATGCGCTCGACGCTCACGGCGCGTTCTCCCGCGATTTCAGAACATCGACGACCCCAATCGCATCCGGGCATGGGGCGAGCGCTGATCCGGCCTTCGTGGTGCTTCTCCCGGATTTGCTGAACATCGCTTAAGCCGTTTTTCCACGAAGACCTGTCACATACTCAGTATACCAGCGCGCCAACGCGAACAACCCTCGGAAGAGGGCGCGCCTCTGTCAGGCGCGAAAATTGGCCTGATTGTAGAGCGTATTGGCGCGGTTCAGATGGTCCGCCATCAGCTTCGCCGCCTCGTCCGGTTCGCCGCGCTCGATCGCTTCCAGAATCTGGCGGTGCTCGGCAAGCGTAACCTGCTCGAGGCCCGGTTTGCGGACAAGATCGAAATGAAACCGGGCAAGCCACGCGAACAATGCCTGACTCAGATTGGCGAAGATCGGATTGCCGCTGATGACGGCGATGCGGTGATGAAACCGGCCGTCGGCTTCGAGGAAAGCGTTCGAAGTCGAGGCGCGCCTGCTCCTGCTCGGCCAGAATCCGGCGTAAGTCTTCAACATCCTTCATGGTGCGCTTTCGCGCTGCGATTTGCGCGATAGTCATTTCGAATGAGGCCCGCGCCTCCTTCAGATGGTCAAGGGTGGCGGGCGAGTTCATCAGAACATGGCGCATCGTCTCGCTCATGTCGGCGACCATGCGCTCGAACGACGGGGCCGCGACTCTCGGCCTCTCGCCGTGGTTGATCTCGATGAGGCCCATGCGCTTCAGATTCTGCATGGCCTCACGGATCGACGGGCGCCCCACAGCATAGCTCTGCATTAGTTCGCGCTCGGAAGGGAGAGGGTCGCCGGGCCGCAGGTTCTCTGCTTTGATGACCGCGAGCAGCCGGTTCTGGATGAGTTCAGCCAGCTTTGGCCGCGCCACCGGGTTCCGCTTTATTTGCGACGTGGGCTGCGTCTGCTCTCGACCGTCCAATGCGAGAATCTCCGACACCAATCGGCGGGAATTTTGAGGATCCCTCCGTACCTGTCTCCTGCGCCGGCAAAGCCTGCAAGAGAGGCGTGGGATCCAATTGAAGCTTGCCAACGCTTCAACTGGTATACTATCTAGACAATCAGCGCTTCAAGCAAGATGGGGCGCAGCGCGTCCATGGGAGGAGCCAATGAAATCCGCACTAGCCGTACTCGCTATCTTTTCGCTTTCGGCCGCGCCGGCCGTGGCGACGCCTCAAGCGCCAGTCATTGCGCTATCGAACGCCTATTACGGAAACACCTGGCGCCACCAAATGGTCGAAGCGTTCGAGGCCGCCGGCAAGCAGGCTAAGAGCGAGGGTAAGATCGCCGATTACATCGTGATGAACGGGGACGGCTCGGTTGCGCAGCAGAACAGCCAGATTGGCGAGCTGATCCTCAAGAAGGTCGACGTGTTGCTCGTCGACGCAGCTTCCGAGACTGCGGTCAATGGGGTGATCGAGAAGGCGTGCAAGGCGGGCATCATCGTGATCTCGTTCGATTCGATCGCCAACGCGCCATGCAACACCCAGCTCAACTTCGATTTCAAAGGCTACAAAGCGAGCCAAGCCGAAGCAATCTTTAAAATGCTGCACGGCAAGGGCAACGTCATCCAGGTGCGTGGCGTCAAGGGATCGGCGCCCGACAATGACATGTACAACGCACAAGTGTCCGTCCTGAAGAAAAACCCGGACATCAAGGTGGTTGCGACGGTCTACGGACAGGCGACGGCCTCGGTGGCGCAGTCGGCGATCGCCAATGTCCTCCCCAGCCTGCCCCACGTCGACGCGGTTCTGGGACAAGGCGGCAGCGACGACGTCGGCATCGCGCAGGCGTTCACCCAATACGGCGGCGGCTATGTGAACCACATGCCGATCATCGAGGGCGGCGGCGGAACGGATTTCGTCAAATGGTGGGCCGACGAGAACAAGAAAAACGGATACCAGACGGTCTCGATGAACACGACGCCGGGAATTGGCGGCGCGGCGCTGTGGCTCGGCGTCTCGTTGCTCGAAGGCGCGAAGGCGCCGAAAACGATGATCATGCCGGTCGCGACGGTCGACGCGAGCAACCTTGCGGAATATTCCAAGCTACCCTCCGGTCAGATCATCAGCCCCACGTACTCGCTCGATTGGGTCAAGCAGAACCTGCTGTCGAAATAACCCGGGTCTTGTAGCGTAGAGGTTCCGGGCGCCGGTCGTGGGCGCCCGGCGCCCTTCGCGCGGGAGGAACCCTTGTCAGATCGCAGCGCGCTCGCCCCGGCGCCTATTGGAGCGAACGAAGTCGGGACGCGGACCTATCTGGTCGAACTGAAGGGGATCACCAAGGCGTTTGGACCGACGCTGGCCGCGGCGGAGATCGACTTTGCGATCGCTGCCTCCGACGTGGTCGGCCTCGTCGGCGGCAACGGGGCTGGCAAGTCGACGCTTATGCGAATCTTGTGCGGGATCACCGCGCCGACGCTGGGGCGGCTCTCGTTTGACGGCGTCGAGGATTCCTTCACGAATTATGACCCTGGCGCGGCGCAGCGGCGTGGCGTCCGAATGGTGCACCAAGAACTATCGCTATGCGCGACGTTGACGGTTGCGGAAAACTTCTTTGTCGAAGACTTGCAGCGCGCAAGCGCGAAACCCGGCTGGCGTAATGTCTACCGCAACACGGCCCAAGCCGCACTGGACGCCGTCTTCCCGGGAAACACGATCGACGTCAATGCGCGCATCGATCGGCTGTCGATCGGCGAACGACAGATGGTTGAAATCGCGCGCGCTGCCGCGACCCCGGGCGTGCGCCTGATCGTGCTCGACGAGCCCACGTCGTCGCTGGATCTCGAACGATCCGGGCAATTGCGCCACTACGTCCGCGAACGTGCCCGCGCGGGCCTCGCTTTCATCTTCATCAGCCACAAGCTGCACGAGATCACGGACGTTGCCTCGCGCGTCCTCGTGCTTCGCAACGGCCGTGTCGCGTGGCAGGGCGAGGCGCAGGGAGCTTCAGTCGGGAGGCTCGTCGAGTTGATGGGAGGCGACGCCTCGGTGATCCACCACAGAATCGAGCGCGAGGCGCGCGCTGAGGCTGAAATGGTGCGTGTCGGCGGCGACTTTGTCGGCGGCAGCGCGCCTCTCAGTCTGCGCCAAGGGGAGATTGTCGGCCTCGCGGGCCTCGAGGGGCATGGGCAAAAGGCTCTCCTGCGCGCCATCCACGACGCGGGACGCGCGTCGACAGGCGCCGTGACCCGCGCGGCGCCTACCAGCTTCGTGTCCGGCGATCGGCAGAAGGAGGGGGTCTTCCCGCTGTGGAGCGTGCTCGCCAACATTTCGATCGGTCGCGTCGGTCCCCGCCCTGCGCTCGGGCTCGTTTCGGATCGAGCCGAACGCCTGGCGGCCGCGCCGGCCGCCGAGCGAATTCGGCTCGACCTCACTCGTTTCAATTCGCGCATCGGCGAGCTCAGCGGCGGCAATCAGCAGAAGGCGTTGGTGTCGCGCGCCGTGGCGGCGATGACCCCGATCGTGCTCCTCGACGATCCGACCCGAGGCGTCGACATCGCCACGAAGCAGGATTTTTACCGCCTGTGCAGCGAGCTCGCCCGCGAAGGCCGCACCTTGATCTGGCACACGACGGAAGATGCGGAGCTGTTGGCCTGCGATCGGGTGCTCGTCTTTGCCAACGGCCAAATCGTGCGCGAGCTGAGCGGCTCGGGTCTCACCGAGGAGGCGATCGTCGCAGCCTCCTTCTCGCACCTCGCCGCGACCGAGCCCGATCGAAACGAGAGGAGCGCTCAAAAGAGACTTCGGCTGATGGACAGGCTTGTCGACGCGGCGCCTCTTCTCGGTCTCGCTCTGGTTCTGGCGGTGATGATCGCCGCCAACCCGGCGGTGGCCTCTGTTTTTGGCCTCGACCTCCTGCTCATGCCGGCGCTTTCGCTTGTTCTGGTGACCGAAGCGCAAATGTTCGTTGTCGGCGGCGCGGAGATCGATCTCGGCGTCGGAGCATTCGCCGGACTCGTCAGCGTCCTGAGCGCGACCCTGCTTTACGATCGGCCGGCTTTGGGGATGCTGGCGATCGCCGCCGTTCTCGCCGCCTATGCGATGCTCGGCGCCGTCATTCAGAGCCGCAAGATCCCAGCGATCGTCGTGACGCTCGGCGCGTCGTTCATCTGGGCTGGGATCGGCTATTCGATTCAGCCTACCCCTGGGGGTGCGAGCCCCGACTGGCTGAGCGCGCTGACGAACTGGTCGATCGGCTCCTATGTGCCGACCTCCATACTCTTGATCGGCGCCGTTGCCGCGGTCGGCGCGCTCCTCGACTGGGCGCCCCTCGGGGTCGTGCTGCGCGGCTTTGGCGCCAATCCCGCCGCAATGATCGCGTCAGGCTGGCCGCCAATTCGGTACGGAATCGTGCGCTATCTTGTCGCCGGATTGTTTTCCGCCGCGGCCGGATTTTCGCTGACGGCGATCAACGCGTCGAGCGACATCAACTCCGGCAATTCTTACACGTTGCTCAGCGTTGCTGCGGTGGTGATGGGAGGGTGCGCGCTCACCGGCGGAATTGTTGCGCCCATAGGCGCGGTGTTCGGCGCGGTGACGCTTGCCCTGATCGGCGCGCTTCTCGGCGCTCTCGGCGTCAGCAGTGATTTCAACGCCGCCGCTCAGGGAGCCGTGTTGATAGGGTTGCTCGCGGTGCGTTATCTCGCGGACCGGAGCGACGAGGAATGATCCCGTTGCACAAGTTCCTCGAGCTCTCCCAGTCGCACCGCTGGATCTGGTCCGCGCTGGCGGTGCTGATCTTTTGGGGCGCGCTTTCGATTGTGACCGACCGGTTCAGCGTGGCGAGCCTGTCGGGGATCGTCCTCTCCGCGTCGTACCTGTCGATCGTCGGCGTCGGGCAGATGTTTGTCGTGACCACCGGACGGGCCAACATCGATCTATCGATCGCCTCTGTCGTCACGCTCAGCGCCTATGTCGCCTTGCTGACGATCGGCGGACGGGATGCAAACCTCCTCTGGGGCATTCTGGCCGCGTGCGGCCTCGGCCTCGTCGTCGGTTGCGTCAACGCCGCGCTGGTGGTGCGCCTCAGGGTGCCGGCCATCATTGCAACCCTGGCCACGGGCTATGTGCTTGCGACCGCCACGCTGCTCTGCAACCGTTCGATCCACGGGTTCGCCGTCAGCCCCACCCTCAGAGCCGTCGCCGCCGGCCGGCTTCTCGGGGCGCCGATCATGCTCCTTGTCTGCATCGGGCTGATCGCGATGACTGAATTCGTCCTGCGGCGCACGGTCTACGGACGCACTTTAAGCGCGGTCGGGCAGAACCGCGTTGCGGCGCGCCTCGCCGGAATTCCGGTGGACCGCGTCGTCGCGACCGCCTTCGTGATCTCCAGCGTCCTCGCCTCGCTGATGGGATTGGTCCTTGGCGCTTATGTAGGTGGCGCGTTTCTTGAGATGGGCCAACCGTACCTCCTGCAATCGGTCGCGGCGGTGGTGATCGGCGGCACGCTCGTTTTTGGCGGCTCGGCCTCGGCAATCGGTGTGTTCTTCGCCAGCGTGCTGCTGATCCTGTTGGTGACGTTGATGCAAATCATGCAACTGCCACCCGGCTCGCAGGATATGGTGCAAGGAATCGTCGTTATCCTCGTACTCGCCTTGGCGGGACGCGACGCAATTCGACGGCATGTTCCTCAGAAAGCCAGCGTTGCGCGCTGACGCGAAATCATACCCCGTTTGGCCCGCGCCGACTCGGTTTAGCGACCGCGCGCCGGCGGACTAACGAGTCCGTTTTGAGCGATTTCAGTGGCTTGCAGCGCGATTAGCGAGTCATTCGCTGCCCGCCAGCGCCGCGCGTCTCGTTGTGAATGGCCGAGCGCGCTAATCTTTCTTCTGAAAAACAATACAACATCCCAGGCGGCTTGGCAAGAAATTGCTGATTTTTCTGGTTGGGCCTCCGGGCCATCGATCGGGCGCTTCGCTACCCTCGGGAAGACGAGCGATGCAGCGACCGACCCGTATCATCCATCGAGCGGACCCACGCCTTCGCCGCGTGCGCGAGCGACGGCCTGTCCCCAGCCTCGCCTCTCCTTGGCGCGCATCGCCGCTGACGCGGCGCCGGGTATGAAGGACTCGCTGCCGCGGTCAATCTGACCAAGGCTCTCAAGCGTGAATACGCCTGCATTCAAGCCTGCGAGATGCGCGACGCCCATTGCCGATAGCTCCGCGACCGATGTCCGCTGGACCGGTACGCCAACCATGTCGGCCTCGAACTGCATGAGCTGGTCGTTGCGCGTGGGCCCGCCGTCGACAAGCAGCCGCTCGACCGGCGCGCCGCTGGCGCGAAAAGCGTCGACGACATCGGCGATCTGGTGGGCGATCGAGTCGATCGCAGCGCATGCGAACGGCGCGCGTGTAACGCCGAAGGAAAACCCAGTCGCCGTCGCCGCGGCGTTCGGGTCCCACCATGGCGCAGCCAAGCCGCCGAATGCGGGAACGAGATAGACACCCCGCGAGTCCGGGGCGTCTGCCGCGAGATCGGCGAGTTCCTTCGTTGTGATCCCGAGCAGCTCTGCAGCCCAGACGAGCGTCGACCCGGCACTGCGGATGTTGCCCTCATACGCCAGTGTCGGAGAATCGAGTTGCCATGCCAGCGTCAGGCAAATTCCAGGCGCGCCGGCGTTGCCGTCGTGCACGGCGGCCGGGTCGACAAGCCCCATCAGCGACGAACCTGTCCCATGCGTCGCCTTCACTGGACCCGGAGCAAAGGCGCCGTGCGCGAACAGGGCGGAATGCGAGTCGGCGAGCACAGCGCCGATGGGCGCGCCATCGGGCAAAGGGGCAAGGCCGCGCGCCTTCGGAAACGGGCCGACCGAAGCGACAACGCGCGGCAAAGCCGCAACGGGCACGTCGAAGATCGCGAGCAACTCCTCGTCCCAGGCCGCCCGAACGACGTCAAAGAGCTGCGTACGCGAGGCGTTGCCGGCTTCGACAATGGCTTCGCCGCCAAAGCGCGACAGCAGAAACGCATCAATGGTGCCGATGCAGACTTCGCCCGCTTTCGCCCGCGCCTGCCCGCGCGGCAACTCGTCCAAAAGCCAGCGCGCCTTTGCCGCGGAAAACATGGGGTCGAGCGGCAGACCACTCTTGCCGCGGACAAGCGGCCCGTGACCGGCTTTGCGCAACGAGGCGCAGATCGCTTCCGTCCGCTGGTCCTGCCAGGACAACACCGGCGTCAGCGCCTCGCCGCTGCGGCGATCCCAGACAACGCAGGATTCGCGCTGCGTGCTCAGGCCAACCGACACCACGCGCTTGGCAATATGCGCATCGAGCGCTTCGCTGACTGCGCGTCTTACGCTCGCCCAAATCTCTTCGGCGTCCTGTTCTACCCAACCCGGTTTCGGGGTTGCCAGGGACACCGGAGCCTGGGCGCGCGCGACCATTTCGCCGCGGCCGTCGACAACCAGGGCTTTGGTTGAACTCGTACCCTGATCGATTGCCAGCAGAAGCGGACCGGCCATCTTACCGGGCAGGTTTAAGTTCGAGCGCGGCCGCCACGATGCCGTCGGCGTTGAGGCCGAAGTGGTCGAACAGGAACTCCGCTGTTCCCGTGGGCGCGAATCCGGTTACGCCAAGCATTCGCATCGGGACGGGGGCGTTGCGGACCACCGTCTCGGCCACGGCGGCGCCAAGGCCGCCCTCGATTGTCGCCTCCTCAACGGTCACGATAGCGCCCGTCTCGCGCGCCGCAGCGATGATCGTGGCCTCGTCCAGAGGCTTTATGGTCGACATGTTGATGACGCGCGCCTGCAGGCCACGTTCGGCGAGCGTCTCGGCTGCTGCGAGCGCCCGCGACACCATGATTCCGGTCGCCACAATCGATACGTCCGATCCTTCGCGCAGGACGTCGGCCCGCTCGAACGCGAAAGCGTCCGATCCGCGAGGCGTCACCTCGGGTACCTTCGTGCGCCCGATGCGCAGGTAGCACGGCGTTCCAGATTTCGCCGCCCAACGCACGGCGGCGCTCGTCTGCGCTGGGTCCGCCGGCACGACGATGGCGAGCCCGTCGATCGCGCGAAGCCAGCTCAGATCCTCGATCGAGTGATGCGTTGGGCCGAGCTCGCCGTAAGCCATGCCCGGGCTCATCCCGCAGAGCACGACCGGGAATGCATTATACGCGACGTCGACCTTGATCTGTTCGAGGGCCCGTCCGGTCAGGAAGGGACCCGCGCCGCAAACAAAAGGAATGAAGCCCCCGTTCGCCAACCCCGCGCTTACCCCAACCATGTTCTGCTCGGCGATGCCCACATTGATGAGCCGGTCGGGAAAAAGCTTTTGAAAACCTCCGAGATTGCTCGAGCCGACGCTGTCATTGCAGACAGCGACGATCCGCTCATCGACCTGCGCAAGCTCGATCAAAGTTTCGGCGAAGGCAACGCGACAATCGAAGGTCGACGCCGGCTTGCTGACCCGAGCGTCCATCACGCGAGCTCCTTCAGCGCGAGCTCAACCTGCTCTGGCGACGGCACCTTGTGATGCCATTCAACGCGGTCCTCGATGAACGACACGCCCTTGCCCTTGATCGTGTTGGCGATGATGCAGCGCGGACGGCCCTCGCGCGGCGAGACGAACACGTCATAGAGCGCAGCGTGATCATGACCGTCGCAGACAATGACCTCCCATCCGAAGGCGCGCCAACGGTCAGCGAGCGGCTCGAGCTGGTTGGTGTCCTCGGTGCGGGCTCCCTGCTGCAGGCGGTTGCGGTCGACGATCGCCGTGAGATTGTCGAGCCGGCGATGCCCGGCGCACATCGCCGCCTCCCAGTTCGAGCCCTCCTGTAATTCGCCATCGCCGAGCACCACGAAGACACGCCAAGACGCTTTTGCGAGCTTCGCGGCGATGGCCGCGCCAACCCCGATCGGCAGGCCATGGCCGAGCGGCCCCGTATTCGCCTCGACCCCAGGAACTTTTCGGTTCGGATGGCCATTCAGAATTGACAGGGGCTGGACGAAGGTTTTCAGCAAGCCGGTCGGAAAGAACCCGCGCATCGCCAGCGTCGAATAGAGCGCCGCGGCGCAATGGCCTTTGCTGAGAATGAAACGGTCGCGCAAGGGCGCCTCAGGCTGTGCAGGGTCGAGCTTCAGCACGGCGAAGACCAGCGTTGTCAGGATGTCGGCGACCGAGAAATCGCCGCCAATGTGACCGAGCCGGGCACGGCCGATCATCTCAACCACGCTCCGGCGGATGTCGGCAGATTGCTCCTTGAGGCGCCGCGAGCGCTCGGCCGCATCCATCGTGTCCGCAACCGCAGGCCGCAGGCCCGCTGTCTCTTCGTATGTGATCGGCGAAAGGGCCAAAACTCTCTCCAACGAAAGACGCGATTAAGCGAGCGAAAGACTGTTGCCGGAGCTCGTTTCAAAAAAATGGGCCTGTCGTGCATCTAGCGACAGCTTTATGGTTTCGCCCTCTCGGATCTCGACCCGCTCGCGAAGAACGGCGATAATCTCGGTCTGACCGGCGTGGCCGACGACATGCGTCTCCGAACCCGTCGGCTCGACGAGAGAGACGATGCAAGGCAGCCCTCGAGCCTGATCGACTCGCACGTGCTCGGGGCGAATCCCGAAGATGACGTCACGCCCCGCGAAGGCGCGTCCGCCCTCGCCAATTGTCGCGGTCAAGCCGTCCGGCAAGGCGAGCCGACAGAAATCCTCGCATTCGACCCGTCCTTGCAAGAGATTCATGGCGGGCGAACCGAGGAACGTCGCGACGAACGTGTTGGCGGGTCGATCGTAAAGCTCGAGCGGCGGCCCGACCTGCTCGACGCGGCCCCCGTTCATCACCACGATCTTGTCGCCCATGGTCATCGCCTCGACCTGGTCGTGGGTGACATAGATCGTCGTTGTTTTGAGCCGGTGCTGCAGCTCCTTGATCTCGCCGCGCACTTGGACGCGCAGCTTGGCGTCGAGGTTGGACAAAGGTTCGTCGAACAGGAAGACCTTAGGATCGCGGACAATCGCCCGCCCCATCGCGACCCGCTGCCGCTGGCCGCCAGAAAGCTGGCGCGGGTAGCGTCCGAGCAACGGTTCAAGGCCCAGTGATGCGGCCGCTGCCGCGACCTTGGTCTGAATCGTCTGCTTGTCGAGGCGCGCAAGCTCCAGCGCGAAGCCGAGATTCTGAGCCACGGTCATCTGCGGGTAAAGCGCATAGTTCTGGAACACCATCGCGATATCGCGTTCCTTAGGCTCAAGCTTATTGACGACGCGGCCGTCGATCGCGATCTCACCCGCGGTGATCGACTCAAGCCCCGCGACCATCCGAAGCAGCGTCGACTTGCCGCAGCCGGAGGGGCCGACGAGGACCACAAACTCGCCGTCGGCGATGTTGACTGAGACGCCCTGAATCACCTTCGTCGGGCCGAAGGCCTTTCGCACGTCGCGGATTTGGACGGACGACACGGATAATCCTTTCGTCTGGTTCAGACCGCGCTATTGCGCGGAGGTCGGATGCGATTGGCTTGGCCGGGTTTCGATGGCGCCTCGACCGCGAACGAAGCAAGCGGCTGCGGGTCGCACATGGCGGTTTTCCCGAAGCACTACACTTTCAACGAGAGCGAACCATCCCATTTGTGGTGGGTTTAGTATTTGTCCATCGGCAGAGCGAGGCCGGACTTGACGAATTCCCCACCGAGCCCGAGACTCCCCACACGAACGTCAGGAGCCTGGTCCGCCGCTCCCACAACGCGCAGCGCGGACTTGTGTTCGTCGGTCCCGAGATACTCAAGCTTGACCGTCGCGCCCGGATTTGCGGCCTCGAAATCCTCGATGATGGTTTGGAAGGTCTTGGCCACGTCTGGGCTATCAAACGAGAGGGTCCAGAACTTGATTTCCTGCGCATGAGCGGCCGTGCAGGCGCTCAAGATCGCCGTGGCCGAAATGATCGTCGCCTTCAGCGACTTCCCATACCCCATGACCCTTTCCTCCCACGGACCCTCGCAAAGCGGTTTTCGTATATTGCCGTTTACTTTCGATTCCTATCGTTTGGCGCCATGCGAGTCAAGGAACGCAGGAAAGCGAAAACAAACGGGCTGTACCTAGTCTACGGTGAAGAGCGTTCGGCGCAGCGTTCCCTGAGGTGCGCGCTAAGGGAGAGGGACAAGTTCCGTTACTGGCGGTCTGAGCGTTGCGGACCGGCAGGCCTATTCCGCGATGATCACCTTGATGCCGCGGCTCTCGAAAGCGCGAGCGTCCTCGTCCCGAATGCCATCGTCGGTAACGAACGAGTTGATGACGTCGAGTGTCCCAAGGCGGGTGAAGGACGAGCGATTGATCTTGGTCGAGTTGGCGACAAGGTACACATGCGAGGCCGCCTTGATCATCGCCTGCTTGAGCTGGAGATCAGCAAAGCTCGGATAGGTCAGGCCGGAATTGAGCGCCACGCCAGCCGTGGCAAGAAAGAGCTTTCCGGCGAGAACATCCTGGAAATAGTCCGCTGCCTTATCCCCGCTGAGGGAAAGCGTTGGGGCCTTGAACTGCCCTCCCGGCATGTGCACGGCATAACCCGGCACAGCCCCGAGCATAAGCGCGATATTAAGCGCGTTGGTGATGACGGTGAGGGAGGATCGGCCGAGCAGGTTATGCGCGACTTCAGTCGTCGTCGAGCCGGCGTCGAGGATGATTGTCTCGCCGTCGCCGACGAGGCTCGCGGCCTTGACGCCAATCTTTCGTTTTTTCTCGATATTCTCCATATGTTGCAGCGAGAGCGTCTCGACCTGCTTCGGCATGGCGCGAAGAAATGCGCCGCCGTGCTGACGGTTGACATGGCCGTCGCTCTCCAGCTTTTCGAGGTCTTGCCGGATCGTCGCCTCCGACACCCCGAAGGCTACTCTCAGGTCTCGCACGCGCGCGCTGCCCTCTTCCTGAAGCCAGGCCAGGATCTTCATGCGGCGCGGCTCGGCCAGAAGCTTGTTGAGGTCGCCGTGCGGCTCGCTTGCGATCGAGGGCCGCGGCGCTCGGCCCGGGCGCGCAACGATCGACCGCGGCCTAGTTGCCGACTTCTTCATTCTTTTGGCCGTATCGCCGCCCTTGGGCATTTTGAGAAGATCCACTAAGAGGTCGCGAGTTTTACAATTTATGTCATGCTCCGCGGCCTTCGGAAAGATGGAGCAGTCTAGGCCAGGCGAGAACTCACGCAAGCTGCGCCATCTGTTGCAGGGCGACGCGCTGTTGCAACTTCCTTTGCGCCTGGTCGACCACCACCGCAGCGATGATCACGACGCCCTTGATCACCATCTGCCAGAACGAGCTCACCCCCATCATCACGAGCCCGTCGGACAGAATGCCGATCACGAAAGCGCCGATGATTGTGCCCCCGACCGTCCCACGACCGCCCGACATCGAGGTGCCGCCGAGCACAGCAGCCGCGATGGCGTTGAGCTCAAAGGTCTCGCCGGTCGCTGGATGAGCGGCCATCAGCTCCGAGGAGATGATGAGGCCGACGATCGCCGCGCAGAAACCTGAAAACATGTAGACGAAGAACTTCACCCGATTGACGCGAATGCCGGAGAGCGCCGCGGCGCGTTCATTGCCGCCGACCATGAAAATGTGCCGCCCGAGCGGCGTCCATTGGGCGACATAGGCGGCGATCAGCGCCAGACCGATCAGAATCCAGATCGCAACGGGCAGATAGAGAATCTTGCCTGCGCCCAGAAACGCAAAACCGGTGGTGCCAAACGCGGGATTGCCCTCGAGATTGGGGAAAGTTGAGCCATCAGAGATCAAGAGCGCCGCGCCACGCGCCACGTAGAGCGTGCCGAGGGTCGCGATGAAGGGCGCGACGTTGAGCCGGGTGATGAGGAAGCCATTGACCATGCCGATGAGCACGCCGAGCGCCAACGTGATCAGGATGATCTCCGGAATGTTGAAGAACAACGTGTAGCCGAAGCGCAAGTCGATCCCGTGCAGGATAAGACCGCCCGCAACCATGCCGCACAGACCGACAATCGAGCCCACGGAAAGATCGATGCCCCCTGTAATGATGACAAAGGTCATGCCAATCGCGAGAAAGGCGTTGATCGCGACATGCTTGGACATCAGCACGAGATTGGCCGCCGAAAGGAAATTCGGCGCGGCGAAAGAGAAAAATATCAGGACCGCAAACAACGCAATGAATGTACGGACCCGCATCAAATTCAGGGTGAGCGAGCCGCCCACGGACTGGGCGGGCGTCTGTCCAGCGGCGGCGGTCATGAAAGCGCTCCCTCCCGCGCCATCGTCGTCCCCTGGAAATGGCCGACGGAAGACGCGGCGATGATCTTGGCTTCGGCGGCGTCAGCGCGATCGAACAAGGCTGTGAGCTTCCCCTGGCTCATCACCGCAATGCGATCGGAAAGCGCCAAAGCTTCGTCGAGATCGGAAGTCACGAAAACGATGCCAAGCCCCTCCGCGGCGAGTTTGCGCATCAGGCGGAAGACGTCCCCCTTTGCTCCGATGTCGATACCTCGGCTCGGCTCGTCCATGAGCAGAACCTTGGGTTCCGTCAGCAGCGCCTTGCCGATCACGACTTTCTGCTGGTTTCCCCCGGAGAGCGACGAGACAGGCAAAGCGGGGTCGGCGACCTTGATCGTCAGGTTCTTCACCTCGCGCCGGACGACCTCGGCCTCGAGGCGAGGCTGGATGTGGAAGTACCGCGTGAGCTTGCGCAGGCTCGCCATCGTCAGATTCTCGGCGACGGACAGGATTGCCACGAGTCCGTCACGCTGCCGGTCCTCGGGAATAAGCGCAAGGCCCCGCGCGATCCGGCCGCCGACGTCCCTCTCCCGTACAAGCTTTCCCTCGATATAGAGGCGGCCTGACGACAGGGGATGCCGGCCCATCACGCATTCGAGGAATTCGGTGCGTCCCGCGCCCATGAGTTCGTAGACGCCGAGGATTTCTCCTCCGCGGACGGAAAGACTGACGTGATCGACAGAATAGCCGCCGACCGCCCGCGGCAGGCAGATCTCCTCCGCCCGCATGACCTCGCCTCCGAATTTATGATCGCCCAGAGTTGAGAAGTCCTTGGCGTCCGAGCCAATCATCTGCCGAACGATCCAGTGCACATCGACATCTTTCAGCGCTTGGCGCCCGGTCACGCGGCCATCCCGGAGGACGGTGATGAAGTCGCCGATCCGTATGAGCTCTTCCAGCCGGTGTGAGATGTAGACGATCGCCACGCCTTTCGACTTCAGATCCGCGATCACGCGAAACAGGATCTCGACTTCGGGCGCGCTCAGCGCGGAGGTCGGCTCGTCCATGATGAGGATGCGGACATTCTGCGCCACGGCCTTCGCGATTTCAACGAGTTGCTGCTGGCCGATCATCAGATCGTCGACCCGAGCGCGCGGGTCGATCGTCGCGCCCAAGCGGTCCATGATGGCCGCAGTCTCACGCTCCTGCGCCCCATGGTCGATATGGCCGCCGCGCGTGATCTCGCGATTGGCGAAAACATTCTCCGCCACCGAGAGATTGCCAAAGAGGTTGAGCTCCTGGAACACCATGCCGATACCGTGGCGCATTGCATCAGCCGTTCCTGAAAAGACGACAGGCTCGCCATCGAGCACAATGCGGCCGGCTGTCGGGCGTTCGACTCCGGCGACGATTTTCATCAGCGTCGACTTTCCGGCGCCGTTCTCGCCAACGAGCACGTTGACGGCGCCGCGCCGCACTTCGAAATCCGCCTGCTTTACAGCGACCGTGCCGGAATAGACTTTCGACACGCCCTCGAGACGCAGGACGACTTCCGGGTCGTTCGGCTTTTGGCGCGCTTGCGTCACGGCTTGGGACCCAGTGTGATTTCTACTGGCGTGATCAGAGGCGTCTCACCGGCCGAGGACAAGGGATAAGCCCCGATGGCTGTAACCTTGCGGCCGACGAGGGAGTCTCTCGGAAGCTTCTCGAGGATCTCATGGTCGACGTAGAGATTGAACGCCTTCCCATAGCGGGCAAAGTCGATCTGGTTCGTGAAGTCGTTGAAGGATACATAGTCGAGCGCGTCCCGGATTGCGGTGCCGCGCAGTGCGGGACCGATCTGTACGGTTGCGTCCGCGTCGCCTTTACCGGTCGTGTCGACGCCGATCGTCGCGGCGCGCGATTCCGTATTCGCCTCGACGACAACCCCCTCGAGCTTTACCAGATACGTCCAGGGCACGTCCCCAGACTTCGGCCGATAGCCGAACCGTGCGCCTGCCTCCTCCGGAGATTTCGCGGCGAGATCACGCACCTCGGCAAACGGCCCGGCTCTCTTTTCGAAATAGGGAACGACCTTGGCGGACCACTCCGAGGCAACCATTTTCTCGGGATCGAAGGCCTTCGCCTGCGATGGCCCAGAGCCAAGCGCGGGGACGTCGGCGGTGGGGATAAAGCGGCAAGAACAGAGCAGCGCGCCGGCCATCACCGCCGCCAGAACGCTGATCCAGCGCATGAAAGTCGCCGCCTCCAGTGAAAGGCTAGCGCGCGAGTCCGGTCCGCGCGCCCGCAAGATTTCCACTATGGCTTGAGCTGGAAAGTTTCGAGCTTATCCGCGTTCGAACTGTCGATGAGCACACAGTCCATCAGCTGCTTTTCGCTCTTGGGCGCGGTCTTTGTCTTTATGTAGGCGTCAGCCTGTTCGACTGCGAGCTGCGCGCCGCGATAGGCGGGTTGCAGCACGGTCGCCTTGATGCCGCCTTGCTCAATCGAATCGCGCACATCGTTGGAGCCGTCGAAACCGACGACGATCACGTCGTTACGGCCGGCGGCCTTCAGCGCCGCCTCGGCGCCCATGGCCATGGTGTCATTGCCGGAGATGACGCCCTTGATGTTGGGATTGGCCTGGAGGATCGACTCCATCTTCGAAAAGGCTTCTGGCTGGCTCCAATTGGCCGACTGGCGCGACACCATCTTCAAGTCCGGATAGTCGTCGATCACGTCGTGATAGCCCTTTGAACGGATGCCGGCGTTGGTGTCCGACTCCTTGCCGACGAGCTCGACGAAATTGCCCTTTTCACCCATGAGCTTGACGAATTTCTGCGCGCCGAGCTGGGCGCCCTGATAGTTGTTCGAGACAATCTGAGCGAGAGCGACGCCGGATGCGTTGATTTCACGATCGATCAGGAAGGAGGGAACCCCTGCGTCCTTGGCCTTCTTGACAGCGGCAACCGTCGCGTCCGCGCCTGCATTATCCAGAATGATCGCCTTGGCGCCTCGCGCGATCGCGGTGTCGATGAGCTCAGACTGCTTGTTCGCGTCGTCGTCGTGAACGAGCGAAAGGACATCATAGCCAAGTTCCTTAGCCTTGGCCTCCGCCCCGTCCGCTTCCGCTTTGAAGAACGGATTGTCGTGCGACGGCGTGATGATCGCGATCAGATCCGCCGCGTGGGCAGAACCGATGAAGAGAGCCGCGCTCGCGAAAAGCGCGCCAGCCAACGTGCGCCTGAAGTTCATTGTTACCTCCCTATCCTTCTGGGGCATCAAGATGGCTCCTCGGAGCGACGCTCGTCGGACGCGCTCCGCTGGATGCCGGCGCGAAACGCTAAAAATCTTGGCGGGGTTCTTGGCTCAGCGCTGGGCCCCTCCGACGCCGGCCGCCGTCGGGTCTTAAGGGCCGCGCAGCTTTCGCAGAGTTTCCCCCATTGGTTTCGAGTGATGCCGTTTATTATCGATATATGTGGTTTAGTTTCGGGTCCGCTGTCAAGTGGAAGTGAAATCGACGGCGAATGGCGCCCAAGCTGACGTTTTCGCGCTTGGAGGGTGGCTTTTAGCGGCTTTGAACGCTTTACAGCCAGGTTGGAATGTTTCTAAATGCGAGAAATCGGAGGCATCCGAGATAAATCGATGCCGAGGAAACGCGCGAGATAAGCGGGGCTCCGGCCGCCGCCTCGCAGAACGCAGGGCTTTCCGTGAGCAAGCACAATCTTCGTCCCATCAAGCTCGGACTGGTCGTGGGCAGCCGCGAGTTCTTCAATGGAGCGCCCGCGCTCGAGACGCGCAAGGAACTTATCGCTCACATCGATCGCCTCAACATCGGCTACAGCATCCTTCCGCTGGATGCGACGAAGAACGGGGCCGTGCAGTCGCGCGAGGACGGGCGCCTTTATGCAAGGCATTTTCGCGAGCAGCGTGAGGCGATTGACGGGCTGGTCATTTGCCTGCCGAATTTCGGCGACGAGATCGCGATCACTGAGTTTGTCAATGAAGCACGGCTGGACGTCCCGATCCTGCTTCAGGCCAGCAATGACGAGGTGGACAAGGTGGACGTCCACAGCCGGCGTGACGCGTTTTGCGGCAAATTCTCGATCACCAACAACTTCTACCAGTACGGAGTGCGCTTCACCGATACGACGAGCCACACAAGCGACATCGGCGGAGAGGAATTTGCCCGCGATCTCGATCGATTCGCTCGAACATGCCGGGTCGTCCGCGGCCTCAGGCATGCGCGAATTGGCTCGATCGGCGCACGAACTGGCGCCTTCCAAACGATGCGGTTCAGCGAGAAGCTCCTGCAGGCCTCAGGCCTCACAGTCGTGACGGTGGACCTTTCGGAAATCATCTTCAGCGCCAACGCGATTGGCGACGACGCGCCGGAAGTGAAAGCGAAGCTCGAAGAGATTGCGGCCTACGGGCGCATTCCGGCCCATATCAAGCGAGAGAAGATTGTCCGTCAGGCCAAATGGACGCTCGCGGTCGATCGCTGGATCGAGGAAAACGAGTGCGACGCCAGCGCCATACAGTGCTGGCGCAGCTTGCAGGACAATTTCGGCTGCGCCAGCTGCGTGACCATGAGCATGATGGGCGAGAAGCTCAGCCCAAGCGCCTGCGAAGTGGACGTGATGGGCGCGATCTCAATGTATGCGCTTGCGCTTGCCGCCGAGGCGCCCTCCGCCATTCTTGACTGGAATAACAACTACGGCCGCGAAACCGACAAATGCGTCTGCACCCATTGCGGCAACTTTCCCAAAAGCTTTATCGGCGAAACGCCCGAGATTTCGGAGCTCGACGTGCTCGGCACCGTTCTGGGCAAGGAAAATTGCTTCGGCGCGGTGAAAGGCAAGGTCAAGGCGGGCCCGATGACGTTCTTCCGCGTCTCGACAGATGACCGGGCCGGCATGATCAGGGCCTATGTCGGCGAAGGCGAGTTCACCGACGATCCTTTTCCGATGGACGGAGGCATCGCCGTCACCAAGGTCGCAGGGCTCCGCCCGCTCCTTGGCTTCATTGCGCGGAACGGGTTCGAGCACCACGTGGCAATGGTGCGTGGCCATCACGCAAAGGCGGTGCATGAAGCGATCGCTCGCTATCTTCAGTGGCCGATCTACCACCACGAGGATGACTCGACGCCGGCGCCATCGAAGTCGCGGAACGTTTCGAGCGCCTTTAGCCTTTAAGTCCGGCTCGCCCAACGGCCAGCGGGTCCGCCGCCGCGATCCGCAATGCCGAAGCCGGAGAGGGCGTGACTGTCTGCGCTCAGGCGGCTTTCCTCCGAGATCGCGCAGGATTTGTGCGCCAAGCCCAACGGAGCTGGTCGCCGCGATTTTCGTTTCGTAGGATGAGCGCCTGTCAACCGCCATCCAGAGAATGATCCGACCTCCCGCGCGCCTGTATCATTTGGCCGATGCACACAACGTCCCATCGATCCTTGAGCATGGATTGTTGAGCACGGCGCGGCTTCTCCAACTTGCCGGAATCGATGAATCCAAGCGTAGATTCCTGCTTCGCGGTCACCGACCAGAGAACCTTCGTCTCTCGGAAACAATTGTTATTCGCGACCAGCGTCCTATGCCGCCTGCCGCGCTTGCTCGTGCGCTTGATGGTGGCCTCGAGCCGGCGGACTGGTATGAATTGTTGAATGGCTTCGTCTTTCTGTGGCCCGATCGCGAGCGCATGGAGCGGCACCGGCAAGCCTGCGGGAACCGTCCCCAATTGACACTGACCTTCGATGCTGCAGCTCTGCTCGATCGATTCGGAATGGAGGCGTTCGTATCCCCCATCAATAGCGGCAACGCGCGTCGCAAGGCCGTTCGGCGCGACCGCGACCTGCTGGTTCCTTACCGGACCTGGCTCAAGCAGGGATGGCCGACGGGTCAACGCACGCGGCCACCGGCCGAATTCCTGTTTCCGTGCCGCGTGCCGGCCGAGGCGCCCCACTTAATCGATGTCTTCCCGGCGTAGCTCGGCACTCGGAAGCCCCGGCGAATGGTGGGCGATGCAGCAAGTCTTCTTCACCGATCTCTGGCTTATCCAACCGGGTAAGAGAGCCCGCCGAGAGCGTCCGCACCCTCCATGGCGGAGTTGAGCATTCATCCAAGCGCGGAGAACTGTGCTGCGGAAGCTGGCTGAAACGCGATTAAGCATTTCCTATCGCGCGGAGCCGGCGCCATCTGTTGAAAATCCGCGGAACTGATTGAAATTCAATGGGACCGACTTGTAACATGCCGCGACGTGAAACGGGCCTCTTTCGAGACCCTTAATTTCGTCCAAGTCTCTGACTTTGCGAGCTGGTGGGGGAGGTAGGACTCGAACCTACGAAGGCTTAGCCAGCGGATTTACAGTCCGCCCCCTTTGCCACTCGGGACACTCCCCCATGCCGCGGGACCCAGGTCTCGCGGACGAAAACGCCCCGGGCTAGCCGAGGCGGGTTGCGGCGAGGCTTATGTTGCCTGAGCGTATAGCCTGTCAACTGGAAAGATCCCATTGATCGGACGGCGCGACGGGGCCGACTCCGGGCCCGGGCGCCTTGGGATCGAAAGGACTCTTTTTCGCGAGTCGACTTGGAGCCAAGCGCCCGTTTGGGGCGCCTCGCCGCCCGCGGACATTCAGGGCCGCAGCGAGGCTCCGATCAGTATGGCGCGCCGTCCTTGTGCGCCATCCGTCGCTTGCCGTCGATCGTCACCACCGCGAGATCGTCGTCCGGATAGTCCACCGCGTCACCCGCAGTGCGATCGCCCATTTCGAGGTAGACGACATCCGCGCCGGTTTCGTTGACCAGGCAATGAGCGTCACCGCTTCCCGCCTTGAAGCCGGCGCACATACCGGGGCGAAGTGCCGTCCGGCCAGCGTCGGTGACCAAGGTCGGGCGCCCTTCGAGGATGTAAACGAACTCGTCCTGCTTCGTGTGGGCGTGGCGGAGAGCCGAGGAGCCGCCGGGCGTAAGGCGCGTGATATTGACGCCGAAATTCGCCAGCCCAAACAAGTCGCCAAGCGGCCGCTTGTCGCGTCCGGACATGCGGGAAGCGAACGGCTCGGGATAGTTGGTGCGAAACGGGCGCGGCGGCGCCTCGGCGGCGAGAAGGGCGACGGGGCGCTTGGCGTCTTCGGGCATGGGGCTAACCTCTGCGCCCTAGATAGCCAGTCCGCGCCCGCGTGTCATCGCATCCCGCCCTAGCGGATCGCGCCCTCGATCGCTAAATGAAGCGATTAAACAGGAGGGCTGCCCCGTGGAAGGGTTCCTTATTCGCGCGGCAGTGGTCGCAATCGGCCTCTGGCTCGCCTCGAAGATGGGCCTGGTCGCATTCAATTCGACCGGGACGCTGATCGCCGCGGCGCTGCTTCTCGGCGTCATCAACGCTTTCGTGCGCCCGATCATCATCATCCTCACCCTGCCGATCACGTTGCTCACGCTCGGGCTGTTCCTGCTCGTGATCAACGCATTGATGATCATGCTCGTCTCCTGGTTCCTGCCCGGGTTTCTGGTCGCGGGGTTCTGGTCCGCGGTTTTCGCCGCGATCGTCGTCAGCCTCACAAGCTGGATTGTGTCCGGGTGGATTGGTCCGCGTGGTCGGGTCGAAGTCATGACCGTGCGCGACTCCGGGCAGCGCGAGCGCTGGTGAGCGCTTGTTGGACTCGCCTGCGTTACCCGAGTTCGAAGGTCGTCACCCCAAAGCAGCGATCGAGCCCCATGTGCGGGGTTCCGTTCTTGTACATGCGCGCGGTTTCGAAAACGGGCGTCATCGCATAGCGCGCCGCAAGCGCGACGGCGGTCGGATTGGCTTCAGGCGTGTCAAGGAAGACGGGCGCGCCGGGGGCGCGAGCGAGCAAGCCTGAAAAGACACAATCGGCGGTTTCCTCATCGTCGGCGAATAACGGTCCGATTTTGAATCCCTCCCGGCACGCCCTCAGAACGCCATACCCCTTCAGCCTTCGCCCATCGACGAGGCCAAGCGCCACCGCTTGCGGCTGACCGATCCAGGACTTGAGAAATTCCGTGCGTTGCGCGGGGAAAGCAGTCTCGTCGTATCGCAGGATTTCGTCGATCGGGATCGCCGCAAGGTCGGTCAGACCGGGAGGCGCCGCGCCGCCGCCCCTGCCCTTCTGACGGATGTTGCGGAACGCGAGTTGGAAACCCGACTTGCGATAGTTTTCCTGCTGGGCGACGACGCCGTCGAGACCGATCACGCGGTCGCCGAGACGGTCCAAAGCAGCCCGCCACAGTTCAAGGCCGAAGCCTTGCCCGCGATGCTCCGCCTTGACGATGTAGAGGCCCAGGAATCCGAAGCCCGAACCGTAGCGAACGGCGGAGACGCAGCCGATCGGAACGCCATCGCGTTCGCCGAGAAAGAACCCCTCAGGATCGGCGGCGTAAAAACAACGCGCGTCATGAGGGCCGGGATTCCAGCCCTCGGCCGCCGCCCATTCGAGGGCGAGCGCGAGATCAGCTTCGGTCATCCTGTGCAGAACGAGACTCTTATCGCCCACAAGGTCTTCCCTCAGCTCAGTTTCGCCGCCGCCACCTCGCCGTCCGTCACGTAGCGATTGACGCGGACGACAAGCGTTTCCCCGGCGCGCCGCCAGATCACGTCGCCGATGGCGCCGCTCCTTTTGAGCTCGGAAACGATGAAGTCGCGCTCGACGTTAACGTCGTCGTCGGTCGCGTGCGTGAACTGGAAAGTGAACTTGGTGAAGGAGAGGCCGGTGTCCCGCGTCCCGGCCCCGACCCAAAGTGCGGATTGGCCGGTCGGAGGACGATCGGCGTTCAGCCAGAATTCCGGATTGTTCAACGGCTCGTCATTTCGCTCCAGGCTCAGCCCCCAGAAACGGACGTGATGGCGCTTGCGCGGGCTCATGTCGATCGCCTTCTGGAAGCCAACGTCCTGGCCGCGCCCGAACAAAAAGAGCGTGCTGAACGGCGCGGCGGGATAGGGCCGGTTGAGCACGAAGGCCACGACCATCCGCCAGGAGCTGCTCAGATTGAGCCGCTCCGCTTCCGTCCAGCCGGCCGCGAGAAAGGCGGCGCGAAGTTTGCTGAACTCGCCGATGAGAACGAGGTTGACCGGGTCTCCTGGAAATCCGTCGCCGGTGACGGTAAAACTCGGCACCTTCTTGCGTTGCAGGATCTTGAGGCTCATGCGCACGATGCGCGGCAGGATCACGTAAGCTGCGAGCGCGTAGACCAGGCTCAGCGCCAGAACTGTCGGCGCCCTGCGGTCGGTGAAGCGAAAAACGAAGACGATCAGCCAGACGCTGAAGGCGCCCAGCGCGAAGACGGCCAGGCGCCGATAGATGAGCGTGAGAAGCCTCAACCTCCAACCCCAACCCAAAGGCCGCGATTTTTTGCGATTTGTCTTGGCGATTCGCGGCGACGAGCGAACCTGCCCGGGTCGGGGGGCTGCGGCAAGAGCAGAACCGAGTTGGCGAATGTCAGCCCGACAAGTCCTCGGCGAGGCGTTCTAGGAATTCCAAGCACGCGACGAGCTGCGCCTCGTCCACGAATTCGTCCGGCTTGTGCGCCATATCGATCGAGCCCGGCCCGCAGACGATGGTCGGCAGGCCGGCGCCCTGAAAGTGGCCGGCTTCGGTGGCGAAAGAGACGGCAATCGCGCTGTTGGAGCGGGTGAGCCTCAGCGCCAGCGTTCCGGCCGCGGAACCCGCGTCAGCCGCGAGCGGGGGAACGTCGACCTCGATCGTGGTCACAATCGAGGGGCCCTTGACGAAGCGCGTCAGCCTCGGCGTCGCCACGGCGTCGACGAACGCCTGAACCTTCGCGAGCGCCGAGGCGGTCGTGGCGCCCGGCAGGCCGCGAAACTCCCAATCGAACACGCATTCGCGCGCCAGGATGTTGCGCACCGTCCCGCCGCGGATGATGCCGACATGCAGGGTCGAGTAAGGCGGGGTGAAGCGCGGGTCGAGCGGGCCTTCCTCGTAGACGCGCGCGAGCCGGCCGATCTCGCTGACCACATCCGCCGCCGCCGCGACGGCGTTCGCGCCAAGCGCCGGCAGCGCGGAATGGGCTTCATGCCCGGTCACCACCGTGCGAAAAGTCGCAACGCTCTTATGCGCGTCGGCGACCGCCATCATGGTCGGCTCGCCGATGATGACCGCGGCCGGAAGCGGCTCGTCCTTGCCGAAGCGGGCGATGATATCGCGCGAGCCGAGGCAGGTGGTCTCCTCGTCGTAGCTCAGCACGATGTGGATCGGGCGCTTGAGGCCGGCGTCCCGGAACATTGGCGCCATCGCCAGCACGCAGGCGTCGAAGCCCTTCATGTCGCAGGCGCCGCGGCCGTAAAGGCGCCCGAACGCCTCGCGTAACGTGAACGGCGGGCTCGACCATGGCTGCCCCTCGACCGGCACGACGTCGGTATGGCCCGACAGGACCACGCCGCCATCGACGCGAGGCCCGATTGTGGCAAGGATCGCGGCCTTGTCGCCGGCTGCGTTCGGCGCACGCCGCGATTCAAGCCCGTGCTCGCGCAGGTAGCCCTCGACAAAGTCGATAAGCGGCAGGTTGGAGGCGTCGCTGACGCTCTCGAAGGCGATCAGCCGCGTGAGCAGCGCCTTGGCCTCGGCGAGACGGTCTTTGCCCGTCATCCGGCCGCTCGGACAAAAGCGCCAGACGAACCCATGGAGGCAGTGGACGGCGCGATCCGCGCCGCTAGAATGAGGATTGCATGTACGAAGCTGTCACGCATCAGGTCAAAGTCACCGTCGAGCCGACCTTCGATCCGGAACGCTCCGATCCGGACGAACAGCGCTATTTCTGGCGCTATGCGATCGAGATCGTCAATCTCGGCGACAATTCAGTGACGCTGATGGAGCGCCACTGGCGGATCACCGACGCCAACGGGCGACAGCAGGAGGTGCGCGGACCCGGCGTCGTCGGCGAGCAACCGACGATCGAGCCGGGCAAGTCATTCAGTTACACCTCAGGCTGCCCGTTGACCACGCCGAGCGGACTCATGGTTGGCGAATATAGGATGGTCGGTCCGGACGGACGGAGTTTTGAGGTTTCGATCCCAGCCTTCTCGCTCGACTTTCCGGGCGGAAAGCGGGTGCTGAACTAACGGGCGGTGTTTTTCACTTTGATCGATCCTCGTCGGGCAACTGCGAACAGCAAGCGCCGCGTTCAGCTCCCATTGTGCCCGAAACATCATTTGGCCGCTGCCGCGATCATCGACAATTGCCGGATTGGAGGCGCTTCGTCGACGACTTTTAAAGCAACTGAATCGAGTCGCCCTGCCCGACGATTCCGTCGGAGAGGACGGTCAGGTAGACTCCCATATCACCGTGGCTGTATTGCTTGAGAAGCTCCGCGGGCAAGCGGATATCCCGCTCCGCTGTGTCCGGATTCACTTCGGTCGCCGCGCAGCGTCTGGTTCGACTTTCGACGCGCAACCTGGCGTCTCCGATCCGGATCTCTTTTCCCAGAAGATCGAATTCCTGCCAGGGCGCCAGACCATCGATGAGAAAGTTCGCCCTGAACCTGCGAGGGTCGACCTTACGATCGATCCGCTTCTCGAAATCGCGCACCGACCCAAGGTTGATGAGGGACACTGCCTCCATCATTTCCGGCGAGACCACGCTGACGTCGGTGAAGCGATGGCCTTCGGCCCGGACGATACGCAAATCCCCCGATATTTTTCCCGAGAGATGTCTCGCTATGTCTTTCTCAATTGCTCTTCGCCCCTCGCTCGTCCGAAGGTCGCCTCTGACCGCTCGTCCGTCGCGGTGTCGTAATTCCAGAACTGAGGTATCCCGGTCAAACTTGGTCGCTATGCTCGCGAGGCCCTCATATCTCATGAGCACTGCGAATTGGGTCTTTGGAAGAGGGCGGGGATCGGCTTCATCGAACGCCGTTGTCGGAAGGGCCAGAGCATAGCGCCGGTCCCCCGGCAGTCCTGTGCCGGCGGAGAGCCGAACTTCGGGCATCGTCTCTTCCGAGAGCCCTTTTACGACATATCGGCTAATCTGGCTGACAGTTATTTCCATAGGCCCGGATCCTTGCTTCAACGTTGCTTGCCTGTAAGCCAGAAGCTCCCCAGGGGCTTTCCGCCGATACTGCCATGAGGGCGACGCCAGTTGTAGCGCTGCAGCCAGATGGTTAGTTCGGCGGAGCGTTCCTCGGAGGTGCTGTAGGCATTGGCTTCGGCCACTCGCGCAGGCTTATCTGAACCGAGCGCTCGGCCTTGCCGTAGCGGCGGGATCGGAAGGTTGAGCCATCATGAAACGCTCGACCCTGACGCCGAGGCCCGGAAAGAAGCGCAGGGCGTTGACCGAGGCGAGCGCACAATTGATCGCGTGTTACGGCTCGCGCGCGAGGCCTCCGGCTCTCGACGAAGCGAGCACGGCCACGATAAGCGCAACACCCGCCAGCATGGCGATCGCCGAACGCAGATCAGAGGCGGAAGCGACAGCGCCGATGACGACCGGCCCGATCAGCAGACCTGCATAGCCCGAGGTCGCCGCCGACGCGATTCCAGCCGCCGGCGATGACCCCGTCCGCCCAGCAACGCTAAAGATGACAGGCACAACGTTGGCAAGGCCCGCGCCGACTAGTCCGAAGCCGACGATGCCGCCCGCGAGCCCCGGCGATGCGGCGCTGACCGCGAGCCCCGACGCGGCGATGAGGGCGCCCAGGCCAACCGTGGCGCGTGGTCCTGCAGCGGCGACGATCCGATCGCCGACAAGCCTGCCGGTGATCATCAATAGCGAAAAGGCCGCGTAGGCGGCCGCGGCAAAGCCGGGCGCCACACCCGAGCGCGCGAGATAGGTTCCGCTCCAGTCGCCGACCGCGCCTTCGGTCGACATCGATACAAACGCCAGCGCAGCAAGCGGCAAGAGGCGCCGGCTGGGCGCCGCAAACGACGCGCCGCCGAAACCCTGGCCCTCGCCCGCCAGAATCGGAGCCGAGACGGCGACGACCAGCGATGCAAGCAAAGCGGGCCCCATGAGACCCGAGACCGTTCCGAATCCCCCGAGCCACCCGCCCAACACGGCGCCCGCTACGCCGCCCAGGCTGAATCCGGCGTGAAAGGAGGACATGATCGGCCTCCCCCAGCGGCGTTCGATGTCGCTCGCGTTGGCGTTCATCGCGATGTCCATCGCCCCTTGGGTCGCTCCCGCAAGGAACGTCGCGAGGGACAAGGTCTCCAGCGACCGGGCAAAGCCAAGGGCGGCAAGAGCGGCTGCGAAGCCGAAGCCGGCGATGACCGACGCCGGTCCACTCCGCAGACGATGGGCGAAAAGACCCATGAGCGGCATCGCAATGATCGCGCCGGCGGCAAAAGCTAGAAGCGCGACGCTAAGCGTTGCATCGGAAAGGGCGAGATCCCCCTTGACCCGTGGGATAGCGGCCGCCCAGCAGCCGATTCCTACGCCATTCGCCACGAAGGCGCCGAGCGTCGCCAGGCGCCGCGCCCAGGGCGGCGCCACAATCCTGTCAGGGGCAAGCTCGAGACGCGCGTCGGTCATTTGGGTTTGTCCGGCATGCATGAAAGAACGGCGAAAACAGTTGGCGTGGGCGCGGCGGCTAAGCGGCTTCAACAGGCTGCGCGCGGAGAACGGAGATTCCGCGATCGCCGAAGGCGCGTGCGACAGACCCAGGCGTGTCCGCTTCGAGGACCACGCTCTCAAGGCTTTCGGCCCGGCCGATAGCAAACGGAGCGCCGGTTTCAAGCTTTTCGTTAAGGACCGCGGCAGCGACGCGGCCAGAGTTGCGCAGAAGCGCCCGTTTGATCTCGGCGTCCTCCGGATCGAAGACGGCCAATCCTGCTACCGGATCGAGCGCGCAGACGCCGAGGAGCGCAAGCGCGGGGCGCAACGCCTCGACGTCGGCCAAAGTCCGGCCGCCAAGCGCCGCGCCGACCTCGCGGCTCACCCGGCCTCCAATCAGCCAGAGCGTGACCTTGGGCTTGGCCAGCAAGGCCGCGGCGATCGCCGGATCATGCGTCGCCACGGTGAACCGAAGATCGTCGGGAAAAGCCTTCACGGCCGCGAGGTTTGTCGACCCTGCGTCAATGAAGACGAACGAGTTCGGCTGGACGAGGGCCGCCAACGCCCTTCCAAGCGCCGCCTTGCGATCGGTCGCCTCGCCGGCGCGGATTTGAGCCCAGCTCGAAGCCGGCGAAACCGGCAGCGCGCCGCCATAGACGCGGCGGCAGAGGCCACGCCCGGCCAGATCGCGAAGATCGCGGCGGATCGTGTCTTCCGAAGTGGCGAAGGTCTCGGCGAGCGAAGCCGCCAGCACCCGTCCATCGCGGCCGAGCTGTTCGAGGATTTGTTGCTGTCTTTCGGCGGCGATAATCGACATGAACGCGGACGATCAAGATGAGGGTATAGTCACATCATGCATTAACGTGCATAATCCGTCAACACCAGGCATTGGCGCACCCGCTTGCCGAGGAGTTGCGGCGGAACAAGGCGTCATAGCCGGGCTTGACCCCGCATCCACGCGGTTCGGCGCGAGGAATGGAAGCAAGCTGCGATGCGGGAGAGCTTTGTTGCGCAAGTCTCCGCCGTGTCGATATCGGCCGCGTCCTTGAGCGGCGCTGCGTGGATGGCCGGGTCAAGCCCGGCTATGACGGTAAGCACTTAGGGGAACAGGGCGCCGACCGACAGCTAACGCTATAAAAGCACTGCAATGTCTTTTTAAAAACAGAATATCGTGTTATACATTTCTGTTGGTCGGATTGGATGGCCGGCGCGGGCGGCGATTGAAAGGATCGGAAATGATGTTTGAGCACCCTGCGCACGTAGACCATCTTGCGTAGGTGGGAATCGGGAGATTTTTTTATTCCAAACGGCTGTAATACCAAAGGCCCCGCCGGCTGACTTACGGGGGGGATTCCCGAATTGGGTCTGGTCTGATTCAAGGCGGCATGGAGGATTGGGCCATGCCGTCAGCGGTGAGGTTGCGAGAGGACTACTCGGTCGAGGAGATTTGGGGTTTGGCCCGGCGGTCGAAGACCGTCAACCAGAGCCGTCGGCTTCTGTCACTGGCTGCGGTTCGGGATGGAATGGATCGCGGGTCGGCGGCGAAGATCGGCGGCATGGATCGCCAGACGCTGCGCGATTGGGTCCATCGCTTCAACGCGTCGGGGCCGGAGGGCCTGATCGACAACTGGACGGATGGCCCCAAGCCGCGCCTGTCGGAAGAGCAGATGGCGGCGTTTTCGCAGATCGTGGAAGCCGGCCCGGATCGGGCAAAAGACGGGGTCGTGCGCTGGCGGCGGGTCGATCTCAAGCGGGTCATCGCCGAGCGGTTCGGCGTCGACTTTCATCCCCGCTATGTCGGGAAACTCCTGCACAAGATCGGCTTCTCGCACATAAGCGCAAGGCCGCGTCATCCGGCGCAGGACGAGCGGATCGTCGAGGCTTTCAAAAAAACTTTCCGCGCGCGCTGACGGCTCATCTCGAAGGCCTGCCCGAGGCGACGCCGGTCGAAATCTGGTTCCAGGATGAGGCCCGAATTGGCCAGAAGAACGGCCTTGTCCGCCAATGGGCGAGGCGCGGAACGCGACCGCGACAGCCCGCCGATCAGCGCTACGCCAACGCCTATCTGTTCGGCGCGATCTGCCCGGCGCGGGGCGTCGGAGCCGCCTTGGCGTTGCCCTACGCCGACACCGAGATGATGCAGCTTCACCTCGACGAAATCGCGCGCAACATCGCTCCGGGCGCCCACGCCGCGCTGCTGCTGGACCGGGCCGGATGGCACATCACGGGCAAGCTCGACATGCCCGAAAACATCACGCCGATCTTCCTGTCTTCCCGCGCTCCGGAACTGAACCCGGTCGAGAACGTCTGGCAGTATGTGCGCCAGAACTGGCTCTCCAACACCGTCTTCGAAAACTACGACGCCATCGTCGACGCCGCCTGCAACGCATGGCGCAATCTCATCACCGATCCCGAACGCGTCACATCCATCGGAATGCGAGACTGGGCCCACATCGGTCGGTCGTTATGACCTTTGGTATAACCCATTGAAAAGTCCCAATTCGAAAAAATAAACGCTAGTAAACGCCAGCATTTTTACTAACGTTTACTAGCGTTTAATGGCGTTTACTGACGTCTATCTCGGCGGCGCGTAGCGCTTGAAACGCCAAGGGCGGCCCGAAGCCCGCCCTTGATCGTCGTTGAAGAGCGAGAGGCTTTAGTACGAATAATACATGTCGAATTCGACGGGGTGCGGCGCCATTTCGAAGCGCATCACCTCGGTCATCTTGAGCTCGATGTAGCTGTCGATGAAGTCGTCGTTGAACACGTCGCCCGCCTTGAGGAAGGCGCGGTCCTTGTCGAGGTTCATGAGCGCTTCACGCAATGACCCGCAGACGGTCGGGATCTTCTTGAGTTCCTTCGGCGGCAGGTCGTAAAGATCCTTGTCCATCGCCGCGCCGGGATCGATCTTGCTCACGATGCCGTCGAGGCCGGCCATCAGCATCGCCGAGAAGGCGAGATAAGGATTGGCCATCGGATCTGGGAAGCGAACCTCGACGCGCTTGGCCTTGGGGTTGGAAGTCCATGGGATTCGGCACGAGGCCGAGCGGTTGCGGGCCGAATAGGCGAGCAGCACCGGCGCCTCGTAGCCTGGGACGAGCCGCTTGTAGCTGTTGGTCGAGGGGTTGGTGAAGCCGTTGAGCGCCTTGGCGTGCTTGATGATTCCGCCGATGTACCACAGGCATTCCTGGCTGAGGTCGGCATATTTGTTGCCGGCCATGATCGGCTTGCCGCCCTTCCAGATCGACTGGTGGACGTGCATGCCCGAGCCGTTGTCGCCAAAGATCGGCTTCGGCATGAAGGTCGCCGTCTTGCCGTAGCTCTGGGCGACCATGTGGATGCAGTATTTATAGACCTGCATGTGGTCCGCCATGATCGTCAACGGGCCGAACTTGAGACCGAGTTCGTGCTGGGCGGAGGCCACCTCGTGGTGGTGCTTCTCGACCACCGCGCCCATCTGCGCCATCGCCGCGAGCATCTCGCCGCGCATGTCCTGCGCCGAATCCTGCGGCGGAACGGGGAAATAGCCGCCCTTGGTGCGGATCCGGTGGCCGAGGTTGCCGCCCTCGTAGGGCGTGTCGGAATTGGTCGGCAATTCGATCGAGTTGATCTGGAAGCCGGTATTGTACGGCGCAGAGGAGAACCGCACATCGTCGAATACGAAGAACTCGGCTTCCGGCCCGACGAACACCGCGTCGCCGATGCCGGTCGACTTGAGATAGGCCTCGGCCTTCTTGGCGATGCCGCGCGGGTCACGATTGTAGGGCTGGCCGCTCGCCGGATCGAGAATGTCGCAGTTTATCACCATCGTCGAGGCGGCGAAGAAGGGGTCCATGCAGGCGGAGGTCGGGTCCGGCATCAGCGTCATGTCGGATTCGTTGATCGCCCGCCAGCCGGCGATCGACGAGCCGTCAAACATCAGCCCGTCGGCGAAGGCGTCCTCGTCGATCAGCGTCTGATCGAAGGTGACGTGCTGCCACTTGCCCCGCGGATCGGTGAAGCGCAGATCGACATATTTGACGTCGTTGTCCTTGATCGCCTTCAGGACTTCCTTGGCGGTCTTCATCATTTGCCCTTCCTTGATGATTAACTTCTGCTTCGCCCGCCTGAGGCGGCCGGGCGCCCTCGTCAGCCTGAAACGCCTTTAGACCGCATCGGCCCCGGTCTCCCCGGTGCGGATGCGAATGGCTTCCTCGATATGCGATACAAATATCTTGCCATCGCCGATCCGGCCCGTTTGCGCCGCGTTTCGGATCGCTTCGATCGCCGGACGGAGGTTTTCGTCCGAAACGACGACTTCGATCTTCACCTTGGGCAGAAAGTCGACGACGTACTCAGCCCCTCGATAAAGCTCGGTATGTCCCTTCTGCCGGCCGAAGCCTTTCGCCTCGAGGACGGTGATTCCTTGGATTCCGGCCTCCTGCAGCGCCTCCTTCACCTCGTCGAGTTTGAATGGCTTGATGATCGCCTCGATCTTCTTCATTTCGGCCAACTCCTAATCCCCGCGGGGGTCGGCCGCGCCGATCCAAGCCCTTTTTGGCGGCGCGGCAGGGTCAAGCGCGGCCGGGAGGGTCAATAGCATCGGATCAGGGATGACGCCACCGAGCGCCTGTTAAGAGGTCAGGAAAGCGCCGGCATCCATTGCGGCGCCTCTTCGGGGAGCAGTCTGGCGTTTAATTGGGCGGCCGATCAGACTGTCGGTCCCCATTCCCCAGAGCCAAAGATCCGCCACGACGTCAGTCCAGCCTTGGCGACGACAATTCGGCCGGACTTGGCCATGGCGACCAGATGGGCGAACACCATCGGATGGCGCCAGGCAAGCGGCTTCTTCGGCGCGCAAACGGCGCGGTATTCGTCGCTATCGGCATCCTCCATGAGGATTGTGCCGACGAGGTCCGGGCGCAATTGACGCGACAGGTCGCGACGGGTCAACCACTCGCACTCGAAGTCGCGACAAACTGCGGGGCGCTCGGCGTAGATGCCGCAGCCGCCGCCAGGGCGGCAATTGACACATAGCGGCCCGGCTGGCTTCTTGAAATAATCAATCTCCAGCACCGCGCAGCACATCGTGCATGCCCCGCAGGATTTTCCCGGCGCCGCCGTCATTCGTTCCTCGCGCCGCCCAGTTTGGTGGTTATGGCGACTCGCGTCATCCTATCATTATTTCAGTCCCTGCGAGAGGGTGATCTGGAATTCAGCGATCGCCTCGACAATTGCCGATCGGACGACGCTGGAACCTATGGCCTCACGCCGCGTTGATTTTGCGGCTCTCAAAGGAGGCTGTCATGGACAAGGAACACATCAAAGGCGCCGCGGACAAGGCAAAAGGCGCCGTGAAGGACGCCGCCGGCAAAATGACGGGCGACAAGGAAATGCAGGCCGAAGGGAAGATGGACAAGGCGAAGGGCAATGCCCGGGAAGCCCTTGGCGACGCCAAAGATGCCGTTCGGCACGCCAACGACAAGTAGAGTATCGAATAGCTAAACGTGAAGGGCGGCGTACGGTCGCCCTTTTGCGCGAAGACGACGCCAAGTTGGCGTCGTCTTTTTTTGAGAATCTAAATCGCGTCGGCGCTGCGCTTCGGCGGGGCGAGGCAGCCGGCAATTCCGAGTCCGGCGAAGCCGATCAGCATCAGCGCCCAAGTCGACGCTTCGGGAACCGCCGTCAGCGTGAACGTGCCGACGCCAAATGGTGCAGAAGGATTCGCCGTCAGTTCGCCATAGGCATTCCCGGTCGGCGGCACGCCTTGGGGGTCAAAGGTGAAAATATTGAAGCTTTGTCCCGCCGCGGTCTCAAAGGAGATGCCCGCCGTGCTGACAAAGGCGAAACCATTGGTAAACAGCATATTGTCGGCGCCGTCGAACACGTTCGGCCCGGTGATCTCGCTGTTGTTGATGACTCCGGTAATGGTGTCGATGGCCCAGACGCCCGTGCTTGCCGTCGGCGATGCGGTGATCGTGCCGCTTCCCGGGAGGGGAAGCCCGCCGAGGCTCGGATCAGGCCCGGTCAGCGACCAGTCGAAGACCTTGGCGCTTGCTGGCTCGGATGCGGCTGCAAGCGGCAGCATACCGGCATCATCATGGCGGCAAAAGTTGTGGCGAATTTCATCATTTGTCTCCCGCTATAACGATGGGTCCGGCCGACTAGAGGCCGCGATCCGTCAGCGGAGTGAGTAGAGCGCCGTCGATGTCATCCAAATGACCGAGCGCATCATGCGTTTAGGCTCAGGCTAGTCCCGAAACCAAATTGCTCACACGGTCAGTGGCGAAAGACGCCCGCGTGCGGAAGAATATGAACGTTCACATTGACGTGAGGGACTATGGGGTTCGCCGGAGACTGGCGCGGGATCCACACCCGGTTCGTGGGTCCGACCGCCGGTGTAACCGCCCGCAGTCCTCGGCTCGCATGGCCATGATAGCCGGCGCCTTCCAATCAGCTTAAGTTGCTACCGGGCCAGAAGACTTGAGGCGGTCGACGAATGCCGCTGACTGCCAATCGCCTAGCGGGAGCCCTGCTCAATGAAAGCCCTCGTCAAGAAAAAGCCGGAGCCGGGCCTGTGGCTCGAAGAGCAGCCGATGCCCGAGATCGGCCCCGACGACGTGCTCGTGAAAGTACACAAGACCGGCATCTGCGGCACCGACATCCATATCTTCAACTGGGACGAATGGGCGCAGAAGACGATCCCGACGCCGATGACGGTCGGCCACGAATATTCGGGCGAGATCGCCGAGCTCGGCGCAAATGTCAGACGCCTCAAGGTCGGCCAGCGCGTATCGGGCGAGGGCCATGTGATCGGCATGAAGAGCCGGGCGGCGCGCGGCGGGCGCTATCATCACGATCCGGAGACGCGCGGCATTGGCGTCAACATCCCGGGCGCCTTCGCCGAATATGTGCGGGTGCCGGCGTTCAACATCGTTCCCTTGCCCGACGGCGTCGACGATGAGCTCGGCGCGATCCTCGATCCGCTCGGCAACGCAGTCCACACCGCGCTTGCCTTCGATCTCGTGGGCGAGGACGTGCTCATCACCGGGGCCGGGCCGATCGGAATCATGGCTGGCGCCGTCGCGCGCCACATCGGCGCCCGGCATGTCGTGATCACCGACATCAACCCGAAGCAACTCAAGCTTGCGGAAGAGGTCGCCGACGTCGTCACGGTCGACGTGTCGAAAGCCGACCTCAAAGGGACGATGAGCCGGCTCAAGATGAAAGAGGGCTTTGATGTGGCGCTCGAAATGAGCGGCGCGCCGGCCGCGTTCGATCAGCTGTTCGACGCCATCCTCACCGGCGGCAGGGTCGCCCTGCTCGGGCTGCCGGCGAAGCCTGCGCTGGTCGACTGGAACAAGATCATCTTCAAGCAGCTCACCATCAAGGGAATCTACGGACGCGAGATGTTCGAGACTTGGCACAAGATGATCGCGATGCTGGAAAGCGGGCTCGACGTGCGCAAGGTCATCACCCACCGGCTGCCGGCCGAGAAATTCCTCGAAGGTTTTGAGATCATGCGCCGGGGCGAGAGCGGCAAGATCGTGCTAGATTGGACGATCTGAGACGCTCGCTCCATTTCCGCGCCCGGGTTACAAGCCTGACCATCTCACGCTGCTTCCGTGAGGATGAGCGACGGCCAGGCGAACTTCGCGCGCACCGGGCCACAAAGTCATGCGAAGCTCTGGTCGAGATTCAGGATGTAACGGCTCGAAGCGCAACCACGCCAAGGGCGCGGCGCTGGTCGCACGACCGCCGGCGTCCTCGAGGCCCGCCCGGATATCCGTTTGAGTCTCAGACGGCAGATACTGCCACATGATGGAATGATAGAGGACAGTCGCGCCTGCCGCGGCGGGTTCGCGGAGTTTTGCTCTGACCCAGTCCGCGGCGTCGGCCTGTTCAACTCTTGGACCATAGGCGCGCGCGAGCTCGATGGCGCTTTCCAAACGGGATAGGCGTGCGCGCTGATCGGCCCAAATATAGGCCCTGAGGCGGAGGCGTTGAGCGGAATCTTCGAGATCGATTGGCGCCAGGTCGCAAGCGAGACGCTCAATCACTCGGATCGGGGCGTCGATCGGCGGCGACTGTCCCTCCCAACTCGGCGCGATGCGCACCGTGCTCTGCGGGTCGCCCCAACCGACAGCGCCGAGGTGATAATGATAGCGATCCCAGATGGCGTTCAGGCCTGCGCTGGCGCCGATTTCGAGCAGCCGAAGCGGCAGGCCCGTCTCCTTGGCGATCTGTAGAAAACCCCCGACCAGCACGCCTGAGCGACCGACCTCATTCGTTTGCGGGGGCGACGACAGAAAAGCGCGAAGGGCGCCTTGATGCTCCCGGGCGACGCCGAGGACAATTGCGCGCAATTGCTCCATCGTCGCCGCGCCCGGGGGATAGCAGGGGACAAGAGCGGGCGTCGAACTCGGTCAATGCGAGCGCGTGCAAAGCTGCGGCTATTCTGAGGGTCAAAGCGTCCGCCACCGGATCGCCAGGCCACGCGCGCACCAATTCCGCGCTGGCGCCGCCGGCTGCGATGTCGTCTCTGAGGATCGTCAGCAGCCGCGCAGTGAACGGCGAGCCGAGGCTTTCACACCACCCAATCTGCTTGGCGAATGCGCCGAGAACCGTCTGCAGAACTCGATCGCTATCTGAAAAGCTCACCCGCGAGTCCGCTTCAAGTCAGAATCAGCGACCCGGCGGTTCATCGCTTTTCCAGCCTCTTCATGAACGCCTCGAACTCGGCGTCGGCGATCGGCACCAAATGTTTGCCCTCGGGGAAAGCGCCTTTCTCGACATCGGCCCGGAACTCCTGGAACGCGGCGATGCGCTCGCGCTGCAAGCGTTCATATTCGGCGCGAAAGTTACGATAGACTTTGGCGTGGCGCGGCTGATGGCCACGCGAATAGCCCAAGACGTCCTCGGCGAACAGGTATTGCGCGTCGCAGCCTGAGCCCGCGCCCATCGACATGAGAACGAGCGTCGTGCGCTTCGAGATCTCGCTCGCCACACGCTCGGGCACGACCTCTATCTCGGCCGCGACAGCGCCGGCCGCCTCGAGCTGCTTGACGTGGTGATAGACATGCGTGGCTTCAGCGGCGGTCTTGCCCACGGCCTTGAATCCGCCGCTCCATGTCGCCCGCGCCGGGATAAGGCCGACGTGGCCTACGACAGGAATGCCTTCGGCGGCGAGCTTGGTGATCGTGTCGAGACTGCCGGCGCAATAGAACGCGTCCCCGCCGATCATCAGGTTCTCGTGCGCGGCGCGCAGATAGTCCTCATAGGTGCAGTGCTGGCCGTAGATGAGCCCGACCTGAACGAAACAGTCGCCCGCCGCTTCGCGCATCACGGGCGACCAAAGGTGTTCAACGATCGACAAAATATCAATGCCGGCTGCCGAGGCGGCTGCCGCTTCTTCAGGCGTTTCGACGAACAGCATCGTCAACTGCCGCTTGCCCTTGAGCTTGCGCAAGTCGTGGACCGTCAGCCGAGCGTGTTTCGTCAGAGCCATGCCGTCCCCTCGATTTTTATCCTCCGATAAAGCAAGGGCGCCGCGAAGCCAAACGCTGCGCATGGCGCCGAGCGGCCTCGGCGCATGGCGCTTGAAGTCGATCCTCGGGGGCGCGTACGCGCTCGCGTTGACCTCGCCGCGCCTGGCGGCGACAAATCGGCATGATCCGCGGCTTTTTCATCCTCCTCTCATTTCAGCTCGTCGGCGAGGTGGCGGCGCGCGGGCTTGGGCTCCCAGCGCCTGGCCCGGTGATCGGACTTGGGCTGCTGGTTGTTGCGCTTAGCCTTTACCAGCGCTGGCGACCGCTCGATGAGGAGGCGCTTGCGGAAAGCGGCCTCGGAAGGCTGCAAGGGGGCTGCTCGCCGAATTGCCGCTTCTGTTCGTTCCGGCGGGCGTCGGCGTCGTGCAGTACATGGGCCTGTTGCGCGAACAGGGATTGGCGCTTGCCGTGGCGCTGGTCGTCTCGACCGTTGCGACGCTGCTCGCCACTGTCGGCGTCTTCCTCCTCGTCAATCGCCTCGCCGGCGCGAAAGGCGAGGCATGACTCCGTTCCGCCTGTGGGTCTATCTGCAAACGACGCCGCTCTTTTGGCTGACCGCGACGCTTGCGGCCTTCCTTGTCGCCGACGCGCTGGCGAAGGCGGCGGCCCGGCGCCCGATCGTCAACAACGTCCTCATCTCCATTGTGCTGCTTGGGGGCCTGCTGAAGCTCACCGGCACGGACTACCAGACTTATTTCAACGGCGCGCAATTCGTGCATTTCCTACTGGGGCCGGCGACGGTCGCGTTGGGCGTCCCAATCTACACCAATTTCGCGCTGGTCAGATGCAATGTCTGGCCGCTTTCGGCTGCGCTGCTCATCGGCGCGACCATGGCGATCGCGTCGGCAGTACTGGTCGCGAAAGCGTTAGGCGCGCCGCGCGCGGTCCTGATCGCGCTCGCGCCGAAGTCGATCACGGCCGGCGTCGCGATGGCGGTCACTGAGGCGCTCGGGGGCGCGCCGCGCTGACCGCCGTTCTCGTCATCGCCACTGGCATCCTCGGCGGTCATCGTCACGCCGCTTATGGATGCGCTCGGCGTGACCGACTACGCCGCGCGCGGCTTCGCCGTAGGGCTTGCGTCGCACGGCATTGGCACGGCGCGGGCGTTCGCGGTCGATCCAATCGCGGGGGTGTTCGCTGGTCTTGCAATGGGGCTCAACGCCATCGTAACCTCAGCGGTGATCCCGGTGCTCCTGCCGTGGTTGATCGGCTAACCGACAGGCGAACGCTGGCGCTCAGCGCCGCGGATAGCGCTCGCTCAAGAGCTCGAACAAAGCCCGGGCCGCCTGGATTTCCCCGCCCGCGGGTCCATGGGCGCGCGGCTTCGGATTCCAGGCGTAGACGTCGAAATGCGCCCAGGATCTAGCCTTCTCAACGAATCGCTGAAGAAAGAGCGCGGCGGTGATCGAGCCCGCCATGCCGGCGCCTGAGCCCGAATTGCTGATGTCGGCGACCGATCCTTCGATCATCGCGCCGTACGGGCGCCAGAGCGGCATGCGCCATACGGGATCGCGCACCCGCGCGGAATGACCGGCGATCGAGCCCGCGAGCACATCATCGTCAGTATAGAAAGGCGGCAGGTCCGGGCCGAGCGCGACCCGCGCCGCACCAGTTAAGGTGGCGAAGTCGAACATCAGCTCCGGCGCGTCCTCATCCGCAAGCGCAAGCGCGTCCGCCAGGATCATCCGCCCTTCGGCATCAGTGTTGCCGACTTCGACCGAGATCCCCTTGCGGCTGACGATCACGTCGCCCGGCCGCATCGCCGGCGACGAGATCGCATTCTCGACGATTGGGATCAGCGTCCTCAGGTGGAGATCAAGCCCCGCCTCCATGATCATCCGCGCCAGCGTCAGCGCGGTCGCCGCTCCGCCCATGTCCTTTTTCATGAGTTCCATGCCGGACGCGGGCTTGATGTCGAGGCCGCCGGTGTCGAAGGTCACGCCTTTGCCGATGATCGACACTTTCGGCGCGTCCTCGCGTCCCCAGGAAAAGTCGACGAGCCGAGGCTCTTCGGCGCCCGCGCGTCCGACCGCGTGGATGAGGGGAAAATTGCCGCTTATGAGTTCCTCGCCGCGCACCATGGTGACGCTGGCGTCGAAATGTTCGGCGAGCTTAACGGCCTCCTGTTCAAGCGCGTTCGGGCCCAGGACATTGGCGGGCGCGTTGACGAGATCGCGTCCATACGCAATCGACTCCGCAATCCGCTGAATACGGATCGCATCGACCCCGTCGGGCGCGGCGAGCTGGGGCGTCGGCGCCTTGCACACCCTGAAGCGATCATACCGATAGAGCGCGAGCAGGAAGCCGAGCGCGGCAAGATCGGGGTCTTGAGGCGCGTTGGCGAAACGGTATACGCCTTCGGGCAGCGAGGTTGCGAGCCTGCCGGGACCGAACGGATCGCGTGTGGGCGCGGTCGCTTCGTCCATTCCGAACAGAACGCCTGCGAGGGTCCCGCCCTCGCCTGGGAGAAGCTGCATGCGTCCGGCCTTCGGCTGGAAGCCGCAACGTTCGGCGAAGGCCGCGGCGGCCGCGCCGATCGTGGATTTGACTGAGGGCCAGTTTTCCGCGCTGACGAACGATACCGGCGTCGCGTCGGGGGTTGGCGGAGCAAATGCGAGCAACGGCTCAGGCCTCCATCGGGGGGATAATGTCGGAGGCGGCTTAGCCTGATTTCCCCGCTCGGCATAGGCTGAGGGTCTTCCGCCGGAAGGCGAGACTTGACTTGCCTGCGCCCTTGCGATGGTTAGGGCCGCGCACTCTAATCAGGTGCCGCCCGGCGCGTTTTCCCGAGCGGCGTTGAGGAGGATTGATTGTCCGAGCCAAGCGTGAATTCGAAGGTTCGCCTGCTTGGGGACGTCGGGACGAGCGATAAGGCGCCTCTCTCACTTGCTCCGTGGGCCCCCGCACAATCGGCCGCGCCGCCCGTTTCGATCGCCCCGCCTCCGCCGACCGCGCCCGGTCGGGCTGAGCCGATCTTCCTCAGCGATTTGGCCGACGGGGCCGACCTCCTGAACGCTGGCCAAATCGTGCAGCCATTGGCTCATCTTTGCGTCACCCCTCAGGTCCAGACGCCGTTTCTGGCGGCGATCTTGGGATCGTCCGGCGCCGGCAAGACCTTCGCCTTAAGACGTCTGGCGCAAACGATCGAACAGCTCAGCGCTTCGGCGACGCCGAGCGGGCAAGCGTTTCAGCGTGTGGTCACGGCGCGCGTCGACGCTTCGATCGGCGCCGAGGCGCCGATGGCGATCGCAAGCGCCGCCTATGCCGCGCTCGATCGCAAGCCCGGCGGAATGGACTATTCGGGCCTGTTGGATGACATTCGCCATGCGGGGGGCGATCCGCATAGGGCGGCCAGCGCGGCTTCAGATCGTCATGACGATCTCGTCAGGAAGCTTGAGGCTGAGCGCACGCAGCGCGACGAGGTCGAGGCCAAACGCGCACGTTTGGCAGACGCGCTGGCCTTCGACAGCCCCGGCTCGCGACTCGACGTCTTCGCACGAGCGCACAGAGGAACGATCGAAGCGCGGTTGCGCCGCTTCGGGCTGGCTGGAGCGGATGCAGACTCGAGCTACCGAAATCTGGCGCGCGACGTCTCGACCCTCGGCGCCGGCGCCCGCGTCGGCGTCGTCATTCGGTCGATATGGGCCTACGGCAGCCAGGCGCGGCTGCTGCTCTGGGGAATCGTCGCCTTCGCGCTGGCCTTCGTCCTGCGGTTTCTGCACGGCCAAACAGCGACCGACGCGATCGGGCACGGGAGCGACTCGCTGAAACCTGCCGGCGATTGGGTCGCGGCGCATGGCGATTGGTTCGATCGAGCGGCGCAAATTCTGTTCATCCTGGGCGCGCTGGCGATCGCGCTCAACCTATGGCGCGCGCTTGGGTTCTCGAACCTTCTGTTGCGCGGGGGGCGATTGCTCACCAGCGAGGTCCGCGACCGCCGCAACGACCTGGACTCACGCGCCGCTCGTCTCAATCAGAGGGTCGCCGCGCTGACGGCCGAATCTGACGCGGCCGCGAAGCGCGCCGAAGCCGCGAGCCAACGCGCCGGAGGCATAGCGTCCATGCGCGCCCCCGGACCTGAATTTCTGGAATCGAGCCATGCCCCGTCGGGCGCGGCGCGCGAATTCCTTGCCGCGCTCGGCGCCCGGATCGGACAACCGGCCGCCGCGGGACCAACGCTGGATCGGCTCATCGTGGTCGTGGACAATCTCGACGCGCTGCCGCCGGCCGCGGCCATCAGCTGGATCGACGCCGCCCAGGGCGTGATCGGACCAGGCTGCATCGGTCTCTTGGCCTTCGATCCCGGCCGGCTTGCGGTCGCGCTTGGCGGAGCGCGCGAGGCGCGCCGGCGCCTTGGCAAATGGCTGCAAGTCACGCTCAACCTGCCGGCCCGCAAGGACGCCGATGGCGAGCTCGTGGTCGCGCGCCTTCTGTCGGCGGGCGCGCAGCCAGCGCCAGCGCCGGATTCGGCAATTGCGGCGGCGCTCATGGAGCCGCTGTCAAGGGGGGAAACGACGCTGCTTGCGGCGCTCGCGCCGCTCGCCGCGCATTCGCCGCGCGACGCCAAGCGCTTCCTCAACGCCTATCGCCTTGCCCGCTGCTCGAACTCGCCACGGCCGGTGACGGCGCTCATGCAGGCCGTGGCCTTCGCCGACGACGACGCGCAGGCGGCGATGCTCGAGCGGCTGGCCGATGGCTCCGGCGAACTGACGGAGATCAAAGGACCGCCCGCCTTGGTCGAAGCCGTCAAGGCTGCGTGCGTCGCCAACAGCGGTCCGATATCGATCGACGAGGCGCGCTCTGCGGCGGAAACCGCTCTCCGGTACGCTCTCCCGCTCTAAGGGGCGACCATGATCACTCGGCTGCGCCCGCTACCGGCGCGGCGCCATGGCGCAGGTAATACCGGCGCCACAAGCCCGATAGCCACTTTCCGAAATCGTCCAGGTAGATGAAAACTACCGGGGTCGTGTACAGCGTCAGCGCCTGACTGACGATGAGTCCACCGACGATCGTGATCCCGAGCGGATGGCGCAGCTCCGAGCCTTCGCCGGTTCCGAACGCCAGCGGGAGCGCGCCGAACAGGGCGGCGAAGGTCGTCATCATGATCGGGCGAAAGCGGAGGAGGCAGGCTTCTTCGATCGCTTCGCGCGTGTCGCGCCCCTGCCGCTCCGCCTCGAGCGCAAAGTCAACCATCATGATGGCGTTCTTCTTGACGATGCCGATCAGCAGCAAAACGCCGATTGCGGCGATGATCGTGAACTGGGTGTCGAAGAGCCACAACGCCAACGCCGCGCCGACGCTGGCCGAGAACAGGGTCGAGAGGATAGTGAGAGGATGGATCAGGCTCTCGTAGAGAACGCCCAGGACGATATAGATCGTCACGAGAGCAACGCCAAAAAGGAGCGGCATGCTCGATTGCGATTGTTGGAAGGTCGCCGCGGTGCCGGCGAAGGAGCCTCGGACGGTCGAAGGCATGCCGATGCGCTCGATCGTATTGTCGATCTCCGTCTTGGCTTCGCTGAGCGACCGGCCCGGGGCGAGGTTGAACGAAATCGTCGTCGCGGCGAACGGTCCCTGATGATTGACGCTGAGGGGGGTGTGGCCGGGCGCGAATTTGGCGAAGGCGGAAAGCGGGACCATGGTCTCAAGCGAGGTCGTAACGGCAGCCCCCGTCGAGGCCGCGGAATGACCGCTGACAGCCAAGGAATTGGTCGCAAGATTGCGCGCTGAATCCGCGGCGATCGTCGCTGCGGTGCTTGCTGCCCCGGTCGAGGATGTATAGTCGCCGGCGGCGATCCCCGTCTGCTGCACGCCGGTCGGGTTGGCGCCGGACGTCGAAACATAGATCTGGTCCAACGTACGAGGATCCTGCCAGTAGCGCGGCGCGATCTCCATGACGACGTGATATTGGTTCAGCGCATTGTAGATCGTTGAGACCTGGCGCTGGCCGAAAGCGTCATACAGGGTGTTGTCGATGGCGCTGATGGTAAGCCCAAGCCGCATCGCTGTGTCACGGTCGATCGTGAGGTTGGTCTGAAGACCGCTGAGCTGCTGATCGGAGTTGACGTCCTTAACAATGTCGCTCCCCATCAGCGCCTGGGTCAGCTTGGGCGCCCAGGCGTAGAGCTCGGTCGGGTCGTCGGAGAGCAGCGTATATTGATAGGCCGAGTTGCTCTGCCGCCCGCCAGTCCTCAAGTCTGAGACCGAGAACATGAAGAGCCGCGCGCCGGCGACCTGCGCCAGCTTGGGACGCAGTCGCGCGACGACCTCATCGGCGGTGATCTTGCGTTCGGCATAGGGTTTTAGCGATGAGTAGAGGAAACCCCGATTTGTTCCCCGCCCTCCGGTAAAGCCGACGACGCTGGCGACAGCAGGGTCGTCCTGCACCATGGTTTGCAATTGCGTGAACTTGGTCTTCATCGCTTGAAAGGAGATGCTCTGATCGCCTTCAATCACGCCGACGATGAGACCGGTGTCCTGAGCCGGGAACAAGCTGTAGGTCGTGTGGTAGCGAAACATGTAGTAGTTGAGCCCAACCGTGGCGAATAGCGAAAACGCCACAGTTCCGGGATGACGAAGAGCGATGCGCAATGTCGTTCGATAGAAGGCGAGCATGGCGTCGAAGACGCGTTCTGTCGCTCGATAGAGCCGCCCGTGTTCGACCCGGCCACGCGGCAGGATTAGCGCGCACATCATTGGCGTCGTCGTCAGCGAGACGACCATGGAAATCAGCACCGCGACTGTCAGCGTGAGCGCGAATTCGGTGAAAAGGCGCCCGACGATGCCGCCGAAAAAGAGCAGCGGCGCAAACACCGCGATCAGCGACAGGGTGATCGAAACGACGGTGAAGCCGACTTCGCTCGCGCCTCGGATCGCGGCCTCGATACGCGGCACGCCTTCCTCGAGATAACGTGAGATGTTCTCGAGCACGACGATGGCGTCGTCGACGACGAAGCCGGTGGAGATCGTCAGCGCCATCAGAGACAGGTTGTTGAGGCTGAACCCAAGCAGATACATCACGCCGAACGAGCCGATGATCGAAGTCGGCACGGCAACGCTCGGAATCGCCGCCGCCCGAACACTGCGCAAGAAGGCGAAAACAACCAGAATCACCAGAAAGACTGCGATCAACAGTGTCTTCTCGGTATCGTGCAACGATTGCCGGATGGTCTTCGAGCGGTCGACAGCCACGGTGAGGTCGACGTCGCCCGGCAGGGAGGCGATCAGGCGGGGCAACTCCGCTCGAACGTTGTCGACCGCCTGGATGATGTTGGCGCCCGGCTGGCGCGACAGAACGACCGCGACTCCCGGCTTGCCGTTCACAAGACCGGCGTTACGAAGGTCTTCGACGGAATCGAGGACTTCGGCGACGTCGCCGAGCCTCACCGCCGCGCCGTTGCGGTAGGCGATCACCAGATCGCGATATTGCGCCGCATGGGACGCCTGGTCGTTGGCGTAGATCTGATAGTGGTAGTCGTCGTCCTCGATCGCGCCCTTTGGGCTATTCGCGTTGGCCGAGGCGAGCGCGGCGCGGATGTCCTCAAGCCCAATGCCGTAGTGGAAGATCGCGCCGGGATTAATCTCGACGCGCACCGCCGGTAGCGCCGCGCCGGAGATATCGACCTCGCCGATGCCCGGGAGCTGCGACAGCCGCTGCTGCAGAATGTTGGAGGCGAGGTCATAGAGCTGCCCAGCGGTGTGGGTCGTCGACGACATGGCGATGACCATGATCGGCGCGTCAGCGGGATTGACTTTATGGTAGGTGGGGTTCTGGCGAAGGGTCGTCGGCAGATCGACCCGGGCCGCGACGATGGCGGCCTGGACGTCTCGCGCCGCGCCATCGATGTTGCGATCAAGCCCGAACTGAAGGGTGACGCGGGTTGAGCCGAGCGTGCTCTGGGACGTCATCTCGTTGACGTCGGCGATCTGGCCCAAGTGCCGCTCGAGCGGGGCCGCGACAGAGGCCGCCATGGTGTCGGGGCTCGCTCCCGGCATATTCGCCTGAACCGAGATGACTGGAAAGTCGACCTGCGGCAACGGCGAAACCGGCAATTGCGAATAGCCCAGCAATCCGCCGAATACGATTCCAATCGTGAGGAGAACCGTCGCCACCGGCCGACGAATGAAGAGCTCGGAAAACCGGTTGTTCACGGCGTTTCCGTCGCCAGAGTAGCGGCGGAATGGGTGGAGCCCATGCCGAGCCGCTCGCCGAGGCGCTCGAAGAAGAGATAGATGACCGGCGTCGTATAGAGGGTCAGCACCTGGCTGAAGGCGAGGCCGCCGACAATCGCCAGCCCCAGCGGACGGCGAAGCTCCGAGCCGACGCCGGTTCCCAGCATCAAAGGCAGCGCGCCGAAGATCGCCGCGACCGTCGTCATCAGGATCGGCCGCAGGCGCAAGAGACAAGCCTGGTAAATCGCCTCGCGCGCCGGCAGCCCCTGTTCGCGCTGAGCGTCGAGCGCGAAGTCGATCATCATGATCGCGTTCTTCTTGACGATGCCGATCAAGAGCACGATGCCGATCACGCCGATGATGTCGAGCCCGGCCCCCGCCGCATTGAGCGTCAACAGCGCGCCGATGCCGGCAGACGGAAGCGTGGTCAGGATCGTGATCGGGTGGATGAAGCTCTCATAGAGCACCCCAAGCACGATATACATGGCCGCAATCGCCGCCGCGAGCAGGAACACCTCGTTCGACAACGCCGACTGAAACGCCTGCGCAGCGCCCTGGAAGCTGACGGCGAAGCTCGACGGCAGGTCGATCTCTCGAAGCGCCTGGCCGATCGCATCGACCCCCTCTCCGAGCGATGCGCCCGGCGCGAGGTTGAACGAGATGGTGGTGACCGGAAACTGTTTCAGATGCGAGATCTGCAGGGGGGAGGTTTTGACGTTGAAATTGGCTACCGATCCAAGCGGCGTCTGGCCGGTGGTCGAGGCCGCGGACGGCAGATATATCGAATCGAGCGACTTTACCGAGCGCGCCATCGACGGCTCGACGTCGAGGATGACGCGGTACTGGTTGCTCTGGGTGAAGATGGTCGAGATGATGCGCTGGCCGTAGGCGTCGTAGAGCGCGTTGTCGACGATTGCGGGGGTGATGCCGAAGCGCGCGGCATTGGCGCGGTCGAGATCGACGGTCACCGAGCGGCCGTCCGGCTGCAGATCGCTGGCCACATCGACGATCGATGGAATCTGGCTCAAGCGCTGCAGCACTTTCGGCGTCCAGGACTGCAGCGTCCCCAGATCCTGGTTCTCGAGGGTGAACTGATATTGGGTCGCGCTGACGGCGGTGTCGATGGACAGGTCCTGCACCGGTTGCATGAATAGCGCTATGCCCGGAACATTCTCAGTTTCCTTTTGGATCCGCCGAATAACCTGGCTCGCCGTCGCCGTGCGCTTCGCATGCGGCTTGAGGTTGATGAGGACGCGGCCCGAGTTGAGCGTGACGTTCGAGCCGTCGACGCCGATGAACGAGGACAGGCTTTCGACGTCCGGATCGGTGAGGATCATCTTCGCCAGGGCCTGTTGATGGTCGGCCATCTGGTCGAACGAAATCGCCTGCGCGGCTTGCGTCACGCCCTGGATGACCCCGGTGTCCTGGATGGGAAAGAAGCCCTTCGGGATCGTCATATAGAGGTAGCCGGTCAGCAGGAACGTGCCGAGCGCGACCAGAAGCATAAAGCCTTGATGATTGAGCGCGACCCGCAGCGTCGCGGCATAGAAACGGGTCAGCGCCTGGAAGAACCGTCCCCCGCTCGCCTCGCCGCCATGACCCTGAGGGCGCAGAAGCTTGGCGCACAGCATCGGCACCAGGGTCAGGGAGACCACGGCGGACAGAATGATAGCGGAAGCGAGCGTGATCGCGAATTCGTGGAACAGCCGCCCGACCACGTCACCCATGAACAGGAGCGGGATCAACACCGCAAGCAACGACACGGTGAGCGAAATGATGGTGAACCCGATCTGCGCCGAACCCTTCATCGCCGCCTCGTAAGGACTGTCGCCTTGCTCGAGAAAGCGCGCGATGTTCTCGATCACCACAATCGCGTCATCGACGACGAAACCGGTCGCGACGGTCAGCGCCATCAGCGACAGATTGTCGAGGCTGAAACCGGCTTGATACATGATCGCCAACGCGCCGATCAGCGACAGCGGCACGGACAGACTCGGAATGAAGGTCGCGGGGATGTTGCGCAGGAACAGGAAAATGACCATCACGACCAAGCCGACCGCGAGCGCAAGCTCGAACTCGACGTCCTCAACGGAAGCGCGGATGGTGGTCGTGCGATCGGTCAGCGGCGTGATGGTGATCGCCGCCGGCAACGACTCGCCGAGTGAGGGCAAGATCTTCTTGATGCTGTCGACGACCTGGATGACGTTGGCGCCGGGCTGACGCTGGATGTTGACGATCAGCGCTGGCGTCGTGTTCATCCAGGCCCGCAGGCGACCGTTCTCGGGCCCGATCTCCACCTTCGCGACGTCAGAGAGGCGAACCGGCGCGCCATTGCGGTAGGCGATAACCGATTTGGCATAATCGTTCGGGTCGCGGATCTGATCGTTGGCGTTGATCGCCGAGGATTGCGCCGGCCCGTCGAAATTTCCCTTAGGCGTGTTGACGTTCAGGTTGGCGATCGTGGTGCGCAGATCGTCGAGATTGATGGCTAAAGAGGACAGGGCGAGCGGATTGACGTGAATGCGGACGGAAGGCCTTTGTCCGCCAGAGATTGAGACCAGCCCGACGCCGGGGAGCTGCGACAGCTTCGGCACGAGGCGGGTCTCGATGACGTCTTCGACCTCGGTGAGCTTCATCGAGTCCGAAGCGACGCCCAGCGTCAAAATCGGCGCGTCGGCCGGATTGACTTTGGCGTAGATCGGCGGCGCCGGCAGATCGGCGGGCAAAAGACTGCCGGCGGCGTTGATCGCTTGCTGGACCTCCTGCTCCGCAATGTCGAGGCCGATGTCGAGGCCGAACCGCAAGGTGATGATCGAGGCGCCGGCGGAGCTCGCCGACATCATCTGGCTCAGGCTCGCCATCTGCCCGAATTGCCGCTCGAGCGGCGCCGTCACCGCCGAAGTCATCACCTCTGGGCTGGCGCCTGGGTAGAAAGTCTGGACCTGGATCGTCGGATAGTCGACCTCGGGCAAGGCCGAGAGCGGCAGAAAGCGAAAGGCCATGATTCCAACGAGCATAATCGCGATCATCAGGAGACTGGTCGCGACCGGACGATCGATGAAGATGCGGGATGGGTTCACCGCCCCGCCCCGAGGGGCCGCAGCGTCATTGCGCTGAGCCCTGCGCCGGCGTGCTGGACGGAGCAGTCGGGCTGGCGGGCGCCGCGGTCGAAGCGCCTGGCGCCGTCCCTTGACTGGACGCACCGGCCACAGGCGCCGGATTGTTCGAAGCGGCGGCCGGGGCGGCATCCTCAGCCGCGCCCGACTGATCGTGGCGCCGCTTGTGATGCTGTCCGCCGCCGTTCGTCGATCCCGCCGCGGACCCCTCGCCGCCCGAGCCCGGACCCGCGCCGGCCTGCCCGCCCCCAGCGGCCGCATGGTCCACCACTTTGACCTTCGCGCCGTCGCGCAGCCGGTCGACGCCGTCGATCACCACCTTGTCGCCCGCGGCCAGGCCCGAGGTGATCACGGTGTGCCTGCCGTCGGTCGGTCCGATCGCGATGTCGCGCTTGGAGACCGTCAAATTGTCGCCGAGCAGATAGACGAAATCGCCCGACGCGCCGAGCTGGATCGCCGCGTTGGGCGCGAGCGTCACGCCGGTCATCGTGTCGACCAGAAGGCGGACGTTGACGAACTGGTTCGGGAACAGGACGCCCTTCGGATTGTCGAACGTCGAGCGCATCCTGATGGTGCCGGTGGTCAGGTCGATCTGGCTGTCGAACGTGGTTAGCGTGCCCGTCGCCAGCGGATGGACATTGTCCCGGTCGAGCACGGTCACCGGAAGCTTGGCGTCGGCATTTAGCCGGGCGGAGATGCGTTGCAAATTGGTCTCAGGCGTCGTGAACACGACGCTGATCGGATCGATCTGGGTGATGACGACGATGCCGTTTGCGTCGGAGGGCTGCAGGTAGTTTCCCGGATCGACGAGCCTTAAGCCCACCCGGCCGGTGACCGGCGACACAATGTGGGTGTAGGCAACGTTGAGCTCCGCCGTCTTGACCATCGCCTGATCGGCGGCGATCGCCGCCTTGTCCTGGGCGACCAGCGCAATCTGGTCGGCGACCTGCTGCATCGCGATCGAATCCTGTTTGGCAAGCTGCTGAAAGCGGGTGAGGTCGCCCTGCGCCTGGCTTAACAGCGCCTGGTCCTTGGCTAATTGCGCCTGCGCCTGGGCCAGCGCCGCCTCATAGGGACGCGGATCAATCTGGGCGATGAAGTCGCCTGCCTTCACCGTCTGGCCTTCGGTGAAGCCGACGTGCTGTAACGTTCCTGCGATCTGAGTGCGGATAGTCACCGTCTCGAACGGCGTCACCGTTCCCAAGGCGTCGATGGTGAGGGGCATGTCGCCGACGATGACCGGCGCCACGCGCACGGTTTGAGGCGGCTGCGCCGGTCGGCCGGAGCTTTCCTCTCGATTGGCGGATGGCGCGGCACTCTCGTATCTCTTCCACGCAAAGAAAGCCGCGGCGGCCAGGGCCGCAACGATCACGATCCATAACAGCCAATTCCGTCGTCGCCGCGGCGCCGTTTCCACGATCGCCGGGGCCACGGGGGCCGGCGCCGCGCGCTGCGTCACTTCGTCCGGTCTAAGGGCTTCGTTCATCCCAACGCTCACAGGTTGCGCCACGCTTGGCACAGACGAATCGTCGGTTCAAATCAACCTCGCGTGCGCGGCGCCCCGGCTTGACGCTGTGTCGGGTCTAACTGGGTGGTGTTGCATTCTGGTTATCATTGCGTCATAAGCGCGGCCGGCGGCGCCGTCGCCTTTAGGACGCGGGTGTAGCTCAGGGGTAGAGCACAACCTTGCCAAGGTTGGGGTCGAGGGTTCGAATCCCTTCGCCCGCTCCAATTTTCCTCAAGAAAAGCAATTGCTTAGAACGGTCCTTCAGGGCCGATTTTTGCTTCCCTGCCCGGGTCTCGGAAACCGGGGAAGCATGGGGAGCAGCAGAAAGCGTGTCGTAGCGGGCGCGCGGCTACTTTCGGCATATGTATGGCGTCCAATGTCCGAGCCGGGTCGAGCAAAGCGACGGCACAACTGAGAGCCGGATTTGCTTCCTAGAACAACGTGTTTCTGGATTGATTCGGCGGAGAGCGAACGGCTCGGGACGACCAGACAATTTCTGGCGGAAAATCGAAAATCAGGGTAAGCTTGGCCGATGACAAATCCAGCTTTCCGCGGACCAAGACTTCGTTTTTCTGATCCGGACTGCCCACAACGGGGAGAAAACGGCCATGAAAAACTTTTGACGATTTTGTCCGTATAACCCATTGAAAAGTCTCGATTCGCACGAGAGAATCCAAGGAAATCCAAGGAAATCCAACCCCCATAACCAGGGATTTTCGCAGCGAAACGGCCCCGTCCCAAGATAATCCAAACGGACGGGCCGAGGCGGACCACGGCGCGACCCTCCATACATTCGCCGCGGGCGCGCTTCAGGCCCCGCGCGCTCGCAAGGAAGCGGCCTCTTCTCGCGCGACGGCGTCAATATCGGCGGCGGTGATCGGCTGATCGACGATAAACAGGTACGACGCGGCCGAAGCAAGGCCGATCACCGCGCCAACGACCAACGCCGGAACGAACGAGCCGGTGTGCTGCACGATGAGCCCAGTGACGGTTGGGGCAAGCGCCCCGCCAAGGTAGCCGCCGAAGTTCTGCATGGCGCCGATCGACGCGGTGCAGTTTGTCGGCGCCGCGACTGAGCTCAGCGCCCAGGCGCAGGTGCTGGTGACGTAGAGAAAAAAGAGCGAAGCCGAAATGAACGCAATCGCCAGCGCGTTGCTGGTGACGAAGGCCGCGGCGAGGGTGCAGATCGCGGTGCCGCATAGAGCGATCGTGGCCGGATACCGACGACTCTTCACTGGAGAGACGCCGCGACGCACCAGGATGTCCGTGAGATAGCCGCCCAGGACTCCGCCTACCACCCCGAAGACGAAGGGAATGGCGGCGGCGAACCCTGTGAACTTGACGCTCATATGGCGCTCGAGCTCGAGATACCCCGGGAGCCATGCGGTGTAGATCCAAGTCAGATAGATACAGCCGAAATAACCCAGAATCATGCCCCAGGTGGTCCGGAAGCGGAACAACTGCTTCCATTCCCTGAGCGTCACGACAGTCCTTTGACCAGGCGGATCGCCATGCGTGCGATAAGCGGTCTCTTCCGCCGTCAGATCGATGTCGCTCGGATTGCGGTAAAGGACATACCAGACCGCCGCCATTGCAATACCGGCGATACCCATGACCATGAACATGACCCGCCAGCCGAAGCTCAGCATGAGGAAGGTCAGGAGCGGTACGGCGATCGCCGTACCCAAAGACGAGGCGCAATTGAAGATACCCGTTGCCAGGCCACGGTCACGCGGATTGAACCAATCCCGAACCACCCGAGCTCCGGTTGGAAATTGCGGGGCCTCGCCGATGCCCAACAGAAGCCGCGCGGCGAAGAACTGGCCGAAGCTCTGGATAAGTCCGCCGAGGAGCTGGGCGAACGACCAAAGACTGAGGCCGCAGGTCAACAGAAAGCGTGGCCCGAACTTGTCGACCATGGCGCCCGTCGGCAATTGCGAGAACGCGTAGGCCCAGAGGAAGGCAGAAAGCAGAAAGCCCATGTCCGCGATCGACAGGCCGAGATCCTGGCGGATCGTGAGATTGGCGACCGCCAGCGTCGCGCGGTCGATGTAGTTGATCACCCCGGCCACGACCAGCATGGCGAGCGCGGCCCGCTGGATCGATTTGATCCGCGGCGTCGCCGTCATCGCCTCCGATATCGCCATTTCCTCGGCCCCAATGTCCCGTTGGTTTGTTCGCGTCCATTAAGAGCACACAAGCTCCGCCGCGGTCGATGCTCTCCGCGAAATCCTTTCGTTTTTTGCGAACACGCAGGCTTCAACTTTTCGTTGGGTCTAGCATCGTGGGCTCTGCAAGCACAATGCTGTCCTGGCGAAAGTCCCTCTGGCGCCGCAGCATACTTCTCGTTAAAGGCGAGGAGCTAATCTCGGAAGATGTTCATGCTTGCCCGCCCGCGTCGAAGCGTCCTCTACATGCCCGGCTCCAACGCCAAAGCCCTGGCGAAGGCCTCGACGCTGCCGGCTGACGCGCTGATCCTTGATCTTGAGGATTCCGTCGCTCTCGACCAGAAAATCGCTGCCCGTGAACAGGTCGTTCGGGCCGTCCGCGCAGGCGGATTTGGCGGGCGCGAGGTCGTCATCCGCGTCAATGGGCCGCACACCCCATGGGGAGAGGACGATCTCATCGCCGCCGCCGCGGCGAAGCCGGATGCCATTCTCCTGCCTAAGGTCGATGGCCCGGGAGCAATTATGGTCGCCGCCCGGGTGCTGCGCGAAGCCGAGGCCCCCGAGGGGACTCGCATCTGGGCGATGATGGAGACGCCGAACGCCATTTTGAACGCGGGCTCGATCGCCTCCGTCTCCGCCGACCCGAGTTCGCGCCTCTCGGTGATGGTGATGGGTCTGAATGACCTCGCCAAAGAAACGCGGGCGAGGCTCACTCCCGGTCGTCCGACCATGACCGCGTGGCTCGCCAACTGCGTGGTCGCGGCGCGCGCCCACGGCGTCGACATCCTCGACGGCGTCTACAATGACATCAAGGATCTCGACGGTTTTCGCCTCGAATGCCTGCAGGGCCGCGACATGGGGCTCGACGGCAAGACGCTGATCCACCCCAGTCAGATCGAGATCTGCAACGAGGTGTTCGCCCCCACCCCTGCGGAGGTCGAAAACGCTGCGGCCATCATCGAGGCGTTTGCGCTGCCAGAAAACGCCGGCAAGGGTGTGATCCAGCTCAACGGCCGAATGGTGGAGCTGTTGCACGCCGACATGGCGCGCCGGACGCTGGCGATCGCTGAGGCGATTGCAGAGCGGAGCAAGGCGGCCGCTTAGTCCGTCACGGCTAGAGAGAGGTCTTATGATTGAGGCGACTGCCAAGAGCAATGGCGCGGACGACAATTTTGCTCTTATAGCGTTATCTATTGGTATGGCCCGTTTGCTAAGCCTTGCGCGGCGGATCCGACCAACGGCCCCTGAAGGATTCGGGATGAGGGTCTCGTCCGCCTCGACAATTCCGCTTAGGCGTCGAGGCTTGTCGTCGGCCGGCGCGCGCAGAAACCGATGCCGCCAGAGGAAGGCGGTGGTCGGATGGACGCCGCAGAGTTTCGCGGTCTTCGCCAGGCTCACGCCCTCGATCACCGCCTGGGCATGATCGAGCTAGCGCTCCTTCTTGCGCAGGTACGCCATGGGCGTTTTGGTCAACGCATCGAACGTGCGCCCGCTGCTCTCGCAGCGGAACGCAACAACCCGTCCGAGCGGCCCCAGCCGACGATCTCTCGGCCCGCGCAATGGGGCCAACTCTGGCGCTCCACGCGCTCAACGCCGGTCGTCCCAAGGGCGTCCTCTGTCCGCTTGCCCCGGGTCTTCGTTGAACGACCGGCATCGGCCGCGGCCTTTTCCAGCGCCGCCAAGGCCTCAGAGCGCTGGCCCTCGCTCATCCCCGAAATCGCCAACAACCAAAGCTAAAAATCCTCAGACTTTATCGAATCGCCCCCTCGACCCTCCGACTCTGAACCAAACCAATAGAGATAACGCTTCCCGCTCTCTAGGGGCCGGCTGCCGAGAAGGAGCCAGAGCGACTCCAGGCCCCTCCGCGGAGGGCGCCGGCCTCAGCGATCAGCCCGATCGAGCGCAGTCGTTCTGTGTGATCATAGACATCGGAGACGACGATGAGTTCATCGGCTCCGGTTTCCTCAACCAGCGCGCGCATGCCTTTTCGGACCGTATCGGGAGAGCCGATGATGGAGCGCGCCAGCATCCGCATCGCTTGCGCCTTCTCCATCGGCGTCCAATAGCTTTCGATGTTGTCGATCGGCGGCTGACTCAAACCGCGCGCGCCACGAAAGATGTTGGTGAATGACATCTGCTGCGTCGTGGCGAGCCTGCGCGCCTTCTCGTCGCTTTCGGCGGCGACGACATTGACGCCGACCATTGCATAAGGCCGGTCGAGTTGCTCGGACGGCTTGAACCGACTGCGGTAAATCTCCAGCGCTGAGATCAAATGATCGGGCGCGAAATGCGATGCGAACGCGTAAGGCAGCCCCAATTCGCCGGCCAGCATCGCGCCGAAATGGCTCGATCCCAGGATCCAGAGCGGCACCTCCGTTCCGGCCGCCGGCACCGCCTGGATACGCTGGCCCGGAGCGGCCGGCGCCAGGAACGCCTGCAATTCCAGAACGTCTTGAGGAAAAGTGTCTGCGGCCTCCGGCGGACGGCGCAGGACGCGCAGCGTGAGCTGATCGGTGCCTGGCGCACGGCCTAACCCAAGATCGATACGGCCGGGAAAAAGCCGCGCTAACGTTCCGAACTGCTCGGCGATGATATAGGGCGCGTGGTTCGGGAGCATGATTCCGCCCGCCCCGACCCGAATGGTGCTCGTCCCCTCGGCGAGATGAGCAAGCACAAGCGATGTCGCGGCGCTGGCGATGCCCGCCATATTGTGATGCTCCGCCACCCAGACGCGCCCATAGCCCAATTTCTCGGCGTGAGCGGCGAGGTCGCGCGCATTATTGAGCGCGCCGCGAGCATCGGTCTCCTGCGTGACGCGAACAAGTTCGAGAATGGATAGGGGGGTCATGAGTTGCTCGGATGGGGGGCGTGCACGCCAGACGGCGCTAACCCCTCATCTGGGCATCGCCACATCGACTTGGAAGGCCTGGGGTTGAACGATCGAAGCGAATCGCTCGACGGACCCTGATGGAATAAAGATCGGAGGCGTCTCGCAAAGCGAATAGCAACACCTGCGATTTGTTCCGTCAGTCTTTCTTCAGTCGGACAATCACGTCGATCGCCGCGACGCGCATGCCGTCAGGGGGAGGGATGTCGAACTTCGGAAGAAATTCCTCGGGAATATCGGACAGCTCTTCAGTGTCCTCGCGGTAGAAGTGGTAGTGTGGTCCGGTCTTGGTGTCGTACCAGAGCTTGGCATCGTAGATCGCGATCTCCCGGAGCAGACCGGAGCGCGAAAATTCGTTGAGCGTGTTGTATATGGTGCCCAGCGTCGGTGCGAACTGGATCGACCGCGTCTCATGATAGATCATCTCGGCGGTGAAGTGCCGGTTACCGGCGCCGAAGATCGCGCGCGCAAGATCGAGCCTTTGCCGAGTTGGCCGCACGCCTGCGCCAGCGAGCTTTCGGAGCAGTACGCCGTAGCAGACATCAGGATTCGGTGCGCTCTTCGTTTCCATTCACATCGCATGCCGCTGGCGGACGGCCAGAACCATCTTCGCCGGCGAATTGTTAAACTTGATCGATCTTTGTATTCCGCCTCGAGCTTATCTGCAACCTCAACCTCGGCGGCCAGGCCCGGACGGCAGTTCCGGACACGTCGTCCGTGCGCTGGCGGGCGCACTTGGTTTCTCCTATGTGTGGTCGAGACAGTGAGAGGGGATTTTTATCTTGGCGATCACGGGCGGGTGTCTGTGCGGGGCGGTTCGGTACGAGGTCGAGGCAGAGGTCCCCATCGGCGCGCGATATTGCTGGTGCCGCGTGTGCCAATATGTCGGCTGCGGAACTGGCGCGGTCAGCGCGCTCTTTCGCAAGGAGAATGTCACCGTATCCGGTCCGTTGCGCGATTATGTGTGCCAAGCCGACAGCGGGGCGACCATGCATCGGCGCTTCTGCAGCGAATGCGGCACGCAGGTTTTCAGCGAAGCGGAAGAGCGCCCTGCGGTCACTTTCATTCGCGCTGGAACGCTCGACGATCCCAATCTGGCGGCGCCCACGGCGACCATTTGGACCAAATCGGCGCCAAACTGGGCGTGCTTCGACCCCGCTCTGCCTAAGATTGAAAAACATCCGGCGCCGCTGAAGGTCTGAGCCCGGCGTCTTTTACGTGCGGCCAGGGGGCGCCAGGACCAACACCAATGCTGTGCATGGTTGTCGAGCACTTCCGGGACAACGCCATGGTCCCGTCTTATCGGCGCCTGCGCGAACGCGGCCGGTCGCTGCCCGAGGGGCTCGAATATGTCGACAGCTGGGTCGAGGCCAACTTTTCCCGCTGCTTCCAGTTGATGCGCTGCGACGACTTGACACTCATCAGGCCTGGATTCTCGTGTGGCGCGACTGCGGCGTGACATTCGAAATCGTCCCCGTCGTCACGAGTGCCGAAACACGGGCGGTTGTCGCGCCTATCTCGAACCGCAGGCGGGGCGCCCAGAGGACGCGCCTCCGGGAAGTTGATAACGTCACAGTTTGGGTGCATCCATGGCCCGCCGCGTCGCCGCGCGGCCGAATTCGGGAGGAAGTTGAAGCCGATGTCTCTTTCGCTCTATGAGAGCAGCGTTCCGGTCTACGAGCGCGGGCTGAACGCGTTCCTCGCCATTCTCGATAAGGCGGAGGAGCATGCGAAGGCCCGCAAGTTCGATCCGAACAACTATCTCGCCATGAGGTTAAGCCCGGACATGTGGCCCCTGGTCCGCCAGGTTCAGGGTTTCTGCGACCACGCCAAGAACTCGTCATTCCGACTGGCCGCTAAGGACCCGCCCCGCAAGGAAGACAAGGAGACGACCGTCGCCGAACTGCGCGAGCGCATCCATGCGACGCTGGACATGCTGAAATCGATCGACGCCAAGGCGATGGAGGGCGCCGAGACCCGCGAGATCGTCATTCCCACCGGCCCCACCAACAAACTGAAGATTCCCGGCGCGGACTATCTCTTACATTTCGCCATCCCAAACTTCTATTTTCACTTGACCACGGCATACGACATCCTGCGCGGGAGTGGCGTCGAAATTGGCAAACTCAGCTTTATGGGCGCGGTCCCGAACCTTGTTCGGGTTTGAGGCGCGCTTCCCGGAGCATCGATCATGACCATCACCCAACTCCACGCCGGCCCGCGCATGTCGCAGGCCGTTATTCATGACTCGACCATCTATCTCGCCGGCCAGGTCGCCGATCAGGCGAAAGGCAAGAGCGTTGGCGATCAGACCAAGGAGATTCTTGCCACGATCGACCGTCTGCTTGGCGAAGCGGGATCCGACAAGACCAAGATCCTCTCAACCACCATTTATCTGGCCGACATCGGGACGTTCGCCGAGATGAATGCGGTGTGGGACGCGTGGGTCCCCGCCGGCAATGCGCCGGCTCGCGCGACGGTCGAGGCGAAGCTCGCGGCGCCCCCTTATACCGTCGAGATCGCCTGCATCGCGGCCAAAAGCTAGGGCCGCCGGCGCTGCGGCCGGTCTGGGCGCCGGCCTGACGCCGCTCTTCGAGGAGACCTTCGGTGCTTGCCCCCTTGGCCGACAACCTCAAAGGCCCGTTCGAGCGCGTCGCGACGCCCGCTGAAGCGGTGGATCGGCTCGTCCGCCTTTACGACGAGGCGACACAGGCGCTGCACGCCGCAGTCGAGCGCTTTCTCAAGGACGGCGAACCCCCGTCGGCGGCGACGCGCCCCTTGTTCCGGTATCCCGAACTCCGCCTGACCTACGCGCCCAACGCCGCGGCGCCATCAAGCGCGCGTGCGTTCGCCAAGTTCAGCGAGGCTGGCATCTATACGACGACGGTCACCCAGCCGGCGGATTTTCGCGCCTATCTGCTCGAGCAGCTTGAGCCGCTCGTGACGGAGTACGGCGCGACGATCGAAGTCGGTGTCAGCGCGCAGGAAATTCCCTACCCTTATGTGATCGAAAGCGGCGACGAGCTGACCCGAGGCGGCGGCGCCGACGCCGCGGAACTCGCGCGTTTCTTTCCCGTGCCTTCGCTAGCGACGATTGGCGACGAGACCGCGGACGGCGAGTTCGACTTCGGCCCCGAGCGGCCACTCGCCCTGTTCGACGCGCCCCGCGTCGACTATTCGCTCCGCCGCCTCGTGCACTACACCGGCTCCGACTGGCGGGCGATGCAACCCTGGGTGCTGCTCACCAACTACCACCGCTATGTCGACCAGTTCGTGCAATGGGGCCTGAAGCAGCTGTATGCGGGGGCGGGCGTCGAGAAAGTCATTTTGCCCGGCAACCTGGTCATCGACTCGTCGATTTCGCCTGCCGAAGCTGAAGCGCGCGTGGGCGCTGTCGCCTGGCATCGCTTCCAGATGCCCGCCTATCATTGCGTGCGCGCCGACGGGCACGGGATCAGTCTGGTCAACATCGGCGTCGGGCCCTCGAACGCCAAGACCATCACCGACCACATCGCGGTCTTACGGCCGCACTGCTGGCTGATGGTCGGCCATTGCGCCGGGCTTCGGCAGTCACAGGTGATTGGCGACTATGTTCTGGCGCACGCCTATCTTCGGCGCGACAATATCCTGGACGAGGCGGTGCCCCTGGTGACGCCGATCCCTGCGCTCGCCGAAGTGCAGGTCGCGCTTCAGGAGGCGGTGGCCAAGGTCACCGGCGATCGCGGCGAAGCGCTCAAGCGCCGCTTGCGGACCGGCACAGTCGTCACCGACGACGACCGCAATTGGGAATTGCGCTGGTCGAAGGAGCGGCGGATCATCAACATCTCGCGCGCCATCGCCGTCGACATGGAATCGGCGACGGTCGCCACCCAGGGCTTCCGGATGCGCGTGCCCTATGGGACGCTGCTCTGCGTCTCCGATAAACCGCTGCATGGTGAGATCAAGCTCCCCGGCGCCGCCAATGCCTTTTACGAGCGCGCGATCGCCGAGCACCTGCAGATCGGCATCGCCGCCATCGGCCTGTTGCAGAGCCAGGACGACACCCTGCACTCACGCAAGCTCAGGAGCTTCGACGAGCCGCCGTTCCGGTGAAGGCTGGGTCGCTTGCCCGGACACGGCAGCCCGCTCGGGCGCGCTTCCCGGCAGCCGGCGGGCGCCCGTCCGCTGGTGGATTTGGATTTGCTTGGCGGGTCGCCGTTTGGCGGCAAAAACCCGGTTAAGGGGGGTTGGATTTCCTTGGATTTCCTTGGATTCTCTCGTCCGAATCGATAGATATCAATGGGTTGCACGGGAAAAACCGCGAAAATATTTTCGTGTCGCCTGAGGCTGCAGGGCGGAGAGTAAGCGGCGCCGAAAGCCCGGTCTTGGCATGCAGAAAGCCTGGGGCGAGGACGAGTAAGCTCATAGAACGAGCTTACCCTGGTTTCTGATTTTCTGCAAGCTGAGTCTGCCGTTTCGTCGACGACCGCGCGCTAGCTGATCACCATCACCTGCGTGCCGACATGCACCCGATTATAGAGATCGATCGCGTCCATATCGCGCATACGAATGCAGCCCGAGGAGACATGGCCGCCGATTTCCGACGGCTCGTTGGTGCCGTGGATGCGGATCAGCGTGTCCTTGTTGTTGACGAAGAGATAAAGGGCGCGGGCGCCGAGCGGATTATCCCATCGGCCTTCGAGCGGCCCATGCTGCTTATAGACCTGGAACTGCGGCCAGCGCTCCATGATCGAGGCCGTCGGCATCCAAGTCGGCCATTCCTTCATCGCGCCGACTTCGGCCCGGCCCGTCCAACCCATATATTCGGCGCCGCTCGCGATCCGGTATTGGATCGCCTCGCCATGGGGCAGAATGTAGTAAAGATAGTTCGTGCCCGTATTGACGATGATGGTGCCCGGCGGCTCCTGGGTCGAATACTGGATCTTGCTGCGGACGGTCGGGATCCTGGCCTCGTCCGGATCCGCGAGCGCCATCATCTGCTTGTCTCGCGCCGTGAGTTGCGGATCAGGGAGCCCGGATTGAATGACCTGCGTGCAGCCGCTGACCAAGCCCATGACGCCCAGCACCAGCCCCACAATGACCGCATTCGTCTTCATCGCCGCCGCCCCATCGCCTTACCCTGCTAATGATTTGCTTACCATAAAACGCAACGGTTTCCCGAAAGTTACCAAGCGTAAAACCCGGAACTGTTCACAAAATCGCGAGCGCCGCCTGGAGGTCCGTCGTCCAGCTTTCGCCATAAACCCTTTAGCGAAACCCATTGGTTGAGTCCAAGCGATAGTTGCAAGGTCGTTTGCCGAAAGCTACCGACCGAGGCAAAAATGCGACAGTCGCGCAAATGTTCCGGCGACTCTCCTAACCCTAACGGAAGTGACAGATGACCGAATGGCCGGCGCGCCTTGTTCTGGTTGGGGCGGGGAAGATGGGGGGAGCGATGGCGCAGGGCTGGCTCGACGCAGGGTTCCCAGCGTCCTCGCTGACGATTCTCGAGCCCAATCCTTCGTCCGAGATCGCGTCGCTCGCGGCGGACCGGGGGATTGCGCTCAACCCTCGCGTCGCGACCTCGCCCCCCGAGATGCTGGTGATCGCGGTCAAGCCGCAGAGCCTCGATCAGGTCGCCCCCCAGATCAGCCAACTCGCCGGGGAGCGCACGCTCCTGCTCTCCATCATTGCGGGTAAGACCATCGCCAATCTGACGGCTCGCCTTCCCCAAGCGCGCGCCGTCGTACGCGCGATGCCCAATACGCCGGCTGCGATCGGCCGCGGCGTCACCGCCGCCTTCGCCAGCGTGGACGTCAGCCCAGGGCAACGGCGCTGGTGCGAGCGCCTGATGGGCGCCGTCGGGGTTTTCTTCTGGCTTGACGACGAGGGCGCGATCGACGCGGTGACCGCGATTTCCGGGTCAGGGCCGGCCTATATATTCGCCCTGACCGAAGCGCTCGCGGCCGCAGCCGAGAAACTCGGTCTCCCGGCGGAATTATCGACGAGCCTGGCGCGCGGCACGGTCGAAGGCGCGGCGGAGCTGATGCGCCGCGAAAGCGCGACCTCGCCAGCGGCCCTGCGCCAGAACGTCACCTCCCCGGGGGGGACGACCGCCGCCGCCCTCGCCGTCCTTCAGGCTCCAGAGGGGCTTAACGACCTGATGGCCCGGGCGACGGCCGCCGCCCGGGCCCGGGCGGCCGAGATGGCGGGTTAGCGGGTTTCCTTGGCGGAGGGCGGCTGAGCGCTTACATTGGTGCGAGATGAGCAGGGAGAAGCGCCATGGCGACCCAATCAAATAGTCAGGCCAAATCGCCGCCGACCGACGCCCGCGGTAAAATCGTCGACGCGCTTATGGAACTCGCAGCGGAGCGGCGCTTCGAGGACATCTCGGTTCGCGACATTTCTAAAGCCGCGGGCGTCTCTCTCGCCGACTTTAGGGACGCTTTCCCTTCCAAAGGGGCTGTGCTCGCCGGTTTCACCCGCCGCATCGACCGCATCGTTCTCGCCCAGGACGATGGGGAGCTTTCGGAAGAAAACTCGCGCGAGCGCCTGTTCGACGTCCTGATGCGCCGTTTGGAAGCGATGGCGCACTATCGCGAGGGCGTGCGCGAAGTCGCCGCGTGGCTCCGGCGCGAGCCCGCTGCGGCGTTGGCGATGAACCAGGTGGCGATGTCTTCGATGCGCTTCATGCTCGAGGCGGCCGGGATCGAATCGGAAGGCGCGTCCGGCGCGATCAAGCTCCAGGGTCTGGCGCTCGCCTGGGCGCGCGTCCTTCAGGTTTGGCTCGACGATGATGAACCCACTCTGTCCAAGACCATGGCGGAACTCGACCGGGTGCTGACGCGTGGTGAACGCGCCGTCGCTGGCCTAGACCGGGTCAGCGCACTGACGAGTCCTTTTAGCGCGCTCGCGAAGGCGGCGTTCGACGCTGGCCGCAAGGTGCGGCGCGGCGAGAGTCGCCCAGCGCGCAAGGACGAGCCGGGCGACGAGGACGTGACGGCTCTCTAAGCGGCCCGAGCGCATTTTCGGCGGAGATCCGTGCTGACCGTTCATCCTGAAATCTTTTGGGCGCTGGCCACGTTCGCCTTCGTCGCCGGAGCGACGCCCGGACCGAACAACCTGATGTTGATGACATCGGGTGTGAAATACGGCCTGGGACCCACCCTGCCTCACCTGGCTGGCGTGATCCTTGGCTTTGGGCTCATGATCGCGCTGGTCGGCTTCGGACTCGACATCCTGTTCCAGCGCTTCCCGCAAATCTTGCCGATCATGAAGGTCGCCGGCTCGATTTATATGATCTGGCTGGCGCTGAAAATCGCGCTGGCCAAGCCTATCGGCGAGGTGGAGGCCGGCGGCCGGCCGATCGGGTTTCTCGCCGCGGCTGGCTTTCAGTGGGTCAATCCCAAAGCCTGGGTGATGGCGTTGAGCGCTCTCGCGGCTTATGGGGGCGTCGTGGACGGCTATACAAACAGCGTCCTGTTCATCGCCGCGCTCTGCGCCTTGATGGCGATCCCGTGCGCTGGCGCCTGGACGGTGTTCGGCGCCTCGCTCAGCCGCCTGCTCAAGGACCCGCGGGTGACCCGACCGTTCAATTGGACGATGGCGGCCTTGCTGGTCGCCTCGATCGCGCCGATCCTGTTCGAATAGGGCCTACCCGCCGTCCCCGCCGAGCTTGACCATCACCACTTCCGGCGGACGATGCGGATTGGCGCGAGCGACGTTCCCGACCCGCCCGAAACGATCATCCGCTTCTCGCCCAACGCGTATTGGCCATAGATGTATTTTCCTGAGCGGCGTTTGAGGAGGCTGACAGGAGGGCCAATGATCGGAACATTGACCTGTCCACCGTGCATGTGGCCGGCAAGCGTCAGAGCGAACCGGTCGGGAACCCACGGGAAAAAATAAGGCTCATGAACGAGCAGGATCGCGGGCGCGTCGTCGTAGATCGTGCGCATCGCCCGCTGGGATCGTCGGCGCCGTGGCCATGGCGCGCATTGGGCACGCGCGCCAGCAGGTCGCCAAGGCCGATCAGCCAGAAGGGCCGGCCACGACGGGACAAGCGCGTAGTTGGCAAGAGTAAGCGCCGAGCCAGTCTCGTACGCCGCCGCGTAACCGGATAGCGACACCGCCGCGGCGCCGACGGCAGCGCCAGCGAAAAATCAGCGCCTCGTCAAGTGAACCATCCGGTTGGGATCGCCTCGGGCGGCGCTCGTTCGCCGAAAGGATTTTACGCGTCGGTTCCGGCTGACACAAGCGCGCGGGCGGGCGGGAGCAGATAGAACTCGCCCCGCTCGAGCGATTCGATCATCTCCGGCTCAAAGCCTTCCGTCGACAGGCTCAACTCTTCGGCGACCGCGGCGAGGCCAATATCGCGATAGATGCGGGTGAGAACGCTGCTGGCTCTGCGTTGGTCGCCCGCGTCTGGGATGAACTGAAAACGATCGTCGCGCATGAGGGCTGTTCAACCTCCGGTTTGACGCGCAAGCCTCGCGAACCGAGGGCGCTTATCTTCGTGAAGCTGAGTGAAAGGCTTTAACAGCGAATTAATGGCGTGACGGGGGTATTCACTTGGCGCCCATCTGCTCGCAGCCGCCTTTTGGCCGCAAAGTGCGGACCCTCACAGACACGTGAAGCAACGGTGACCGGTCGCCCGTGAAGGCCGATTGCCTCTTGGCCGGATGCGGCCTAGGGATCGTCAGACCGTCGTCCCGGCGCAAGTTCATCCGTCCTCGCCTCGGGCGCGAATTGTCCGCATTGATCTTTCAGCGCGTTGTCGTCTTGCTTGCCGGTTCGCGGTATGAATCGGCTCATTCGGCCGCTCGGGGCCCAAGGGAGATTTTGACAGCATGCGCCGGGCCGTGGCGTGGGGCTTGGCCCTCGCCTTGATCGTTGCGCTAACGGCGTGCGGTTTCCTGCGCTGGCCGTTGACCGCCACGAAGGTTGGCGACAGCCTCAACGCTGCTTTCGGCGCTTCGCCGCGACTTCATTGGAGCGCCCCTGAGAGCGCCTCCTTTTCCGTATTGCCGCGGCCGAGCGTACGGATTGCCGCCGCCAGGCTCGATGATGCTTACGGCGTCAACCTTCTTTCGGCGCCGGAGGCGCGCCTGAACCTGTCGCTAATCCAACTCCTGCGCGGACGGTTCATCCCGACCGGCGTTGTCCTTGTCAGCCCGACGGTCACCATCGACATCGACCGGCCTCCCTTCGCCGGAGCGGCGGGGGAATCGGCGGGGCCTGCAAGCGTCGCCAGGCGGGCGCTCGCGCCCTTGGCCAGCTTGAGCCTATCGAACGGAATCTTGCGCGTGGTCAGCGCCAAGCGCGGCGTCGACGCGACGATCGACAATGTTCACGGTCGCTTCAACGGCCTGACCATCGGCGATCAACTCCGCTTCGACCTGTCCGCCGTGTGGCGAAAGACGCCCATTGCGATCGCTGGCGCGCTGAACGATCCGGAGACCGCCGCCAAGGGCGAGCCGAGTCCGATGGTGCTCGCGCTCAATTCGCCTTTGGCCAAGCTCGCGTTCGGCGGCTCGCTCGCGCTCGGCGACCATCCCAGTGTCGAAGGCGATTTGACTGCGTCCATCCCCTCGATCACCGCCCTGGCTTCGTTCCTCGGCGCTCGGCCGCCAGCCGTTCTTGCCGCCAACGACCTTACGATCACAGCGAAGGTCAAGGGAGCGGGGGATTCACTGACCTTCGGCGACGCGACGATGACCAGCGCCGGGCAGACGCTCGAGGGCGCGGTCGCAATCAGCGAAGCCGGCGGGCGCCCGGCCATTTCCGGGACGCTCGCCGCCGAAGCGCTGGCGATGGAACCGCTGCTCGGACCGCCCGAGCGCGTCGTCGACCCATCAGGCGCGTGGAGCACAAAGCCCTTCGCGTTTGCGCCTCTGCGCAGCTTCGACCTCGACCTGCGTTTGTCCGCGGCGCATCTCGACGCCTACGGCCTCAAGCTCGCCGACGCCGCCGCATCGGCAATCGTCACGGATGGCAAGCTCAGCGCGACGCTGATGGAGGCTGCGGCTTATGGCGGCAGCCTCCAGGGCGAAGTCGGCGCGGCCTACGTCGGGCGAAACCTCAAGCTCAGCGCGCGTGGCGAACTCGCCGACGCCGACCTGGGCGCCGCGATCGCCGATTTCGCCCAGCCGATCGTCGCTGGGACCGGCGGGGCGAAATTCACGCTTCAAGCCTCCGGCGCTTCGCCGGCCGCCGTGATTTCGAGCCTGACGGGCACAGCCTCGCTCGACGCGTCCAACGGCTCCATACTCGGCGTCAACCTCGAGGAAGCGCTGCGCCGCAGTCATCGCCGGCCAATCGACGTCGAGCGAGACATGCGCCTCGGGACGACGACGTTCGACAAGGTCGAGGGGTCCCTGGCGGTCGGCGAGGGACGCGCTCAGGTCCGCCGCGGAATCATGACGAGCCATGGCGTGAAAGCTGAACTCGACGGGCTCATCGAACTCATCGACCAAAGCTGGGCCTTGCGGGTCGAGGCGACCCAGACGGACGCGGCCGGCGAGGCATCCCAGGACGCCGCCCACTTGACGTTCGACATTGCCGGTCCGTGGTCTCAGCCGACGATCCGCGTGGTCTCTGACGGCTCGACGGAGCCGGCGGACCCGCCGTCGCGTTGAGCGCCGTCATGCGGCGAGCCGTCTGCGCCTCGCGCATAACCCAATGCAAATTTGTCCAAATAAAACCAAATAAAAGGGCTTTTATTTCCTTGTATTCGCTTGGCTTTCTTTGGCGAATTTGGGACTTTTCAAAGGGTTACGGCGAATCCAAATAATTTTTTTCCCCCGCGCCTCGCCGGCGCGCCGCTATGCGCCATTGGCTCGGCCGTCCTCGCTGCTCAGCCGCTGTCGACGGCCTCATTCATATGAGAGCCATTCTACCCGCGATTTCAGATTCCAGGAAGAAATTGTTCTCTAATGCACGCGCATTATTGTCTAATGCACGCGCATTATTCCTCGTCTTCATCCTCTTTTCGGTCGAAGCGCCCGTCTTTAGCCTTCTCTTCCCATTTGGGATCGCCAAGCTCGGAGTTGATCGGCATATTGAGAGATCGTCTTTCCTGCTCAATCTTGGCTTTGAGCTCGCTCGACTCTTCCTCCAATTCCTTCAGGGACTTGGAAAAGTCCTCGCCGGCCGGCTTGTCAGGGTCTGGTCCCGCCATGTTCGCTCCTCTCCGTGAAAGGCGCTCCTCACTATAAAGCGCGGACCTCATGAACAAGTTCCGAGGTCCGCCGCCGACCAGCGAAGCGCTTCGGCGGCTAGACGGTCGGAGCCTGGACGCCGAGCGCGCCGGCGATCTGAGCCACGGTCGCTTTTTCCGCCTCGCTCACCTGGGTTCCGCCGAAGCCGAGGAAGCCGCCTTCCGGCGCGGCCTCGGCGACAGATTTGGCGATTCCGGCCAGCCAGGTCTTGAACGGCATGGCGTCCGGACCGCCTTTGGCGTCAAGCACGGCAGAGGCGCCCTTCAAGGCGTCGAGAGCCTTGGCGACGATTTCGGCCGGGGTTTTCGCGCCGGTAATGGCGGTTTTCACCCCGTCCTGGGCGAGGCCGCGGCCTTCCGACGTCTCGAATTCGCTTCCGACCGCCTTGACGAGCGCATCCGCGTTCGGATCGGTCTTGGCCTGAATGAGCGCCCGCGCACTCGCCATGCTCTCCCTCATCATTCCGATGAGGCCGCTTGGATCGGCGGCGGATATCGCGACGCCAGCGATGAGCGGGCTTTGCAGCAGGAGCTTCCATTCATCCGGGGTGAAATCAGCCTTCGTCGCCATCTGCGCCTCCCTTGTTGTGCCCGCGAAATGAGAATGTCGGACGAGCGTGACTGTTTTGCGTCGCGTTTGCCTTTAGGACGTCCAATCCGGTCGCCCCTTCCCTCCTCGCGCTTTTACCTCTATATATATCAGGCCTCCCGCGAGAGGGGCTACGGCGATAAATGGACATCGAAATAAGTCTTTCGGACCCGGGGGCGGTACCCGGCGCCTCCACCCAAGCCCGTGGCCAAGCGGGTTTCGGCGGGGGCGAAATAGGTTCGACGGGGGACCCAAAGGGTGATCTTTTGCTCGGCATGATACCACCGTTATCGGGTCAAAACTATAGTTGCGAATGACAACTATGCTCCGGTGGCCCTCGCTGCGTAATGCAGTGCTGGTACTGGGAATCAAGTCCTAGGGGTTTGCACTTCTAGGCGGGGTCCGGAGGCGCCTGGCAACAGAAGCCTCCACTTTCCTTTCCACCCATCTCGCTCGGCCTCGAATAGACTGTTGAATGAGATCGATTGTCACGCGATCGCCCGCGCGACAATTGTCGCTTCGGTTCAAGGTCAAAACCCATCAGCTGGACCGTTTTCGGCCCGAAGCGGCCGCTCCCGGTCCATGGCGTAGGTCCGCTTAGCGCAAACAGCGGTCATCGCCCGACGACCTGTCGAATGGCTCAAGTCGGACCCTTTGCTGCCCTTCCTGGTTGGGCGGTAAGCGTGAGGAAGCGGTCTTTGGCTGAAGGCGTGGGTTGTGCCAACAGCGGTCGTCCCTGATCAGCCTGGGACGCGCCCGGTCGACCCCTAAGCGGACGCACGCCCCGAACAAGATGCGCTGTCGGCTTGGGCCAGGGCCGCCGTAGCGCCAAGCATAGACCCCGATCGAGCGCATTGGGCGCGCCTTCGCGGCATGAACTCGTCCGAGACGCGGTGTTAGCCGCTGCGCAATTTCGCTAGCGTCTCCGGGAATCGGCGCGAGAGCGGCGCGGTGACGCTTCCCAATTCCACCCTGTAATCGCCCGATCCTTCCGGTTTGAGCGCCGTCATTCGTCCAGGGTTTACCAACCACGAGCGATGGGTGCGGACGAAGCCGCGCGGGCCGAGGTCGTTTTCCAACGCCGAGAGCGGCGAGCGCATCAGGAGCTTACGCCCATCGTCGAGTATGAACTCGACATAATTTCCCGCCGAGGCAACGGCGAGGATCTGATCCAGCCGCACGCGGGTGAGTCTGGCGCCGTCCCGAATGTCGAAGGTGAGCGTCGGTCCCGGCGCGTCGATCCGCGATTGTTGCCGCAGCAGATGCTCAACCAGAGCGAAGGCGGCGATGAACAACACATAAGCCAATGCGTCCTTGGCGAACTCGTAGCGGAAATTTGGAAAGAACGCGCCGAAGTCGTACTTTGCGTGGCCCAACCAATAAACAAATTTGCGCAAGCCCACGAAGCCCGCGACATGAGCGAGCGAGAACAGCAGCGCCGCGGGAATATGGACCAAGAGCTTCCATCGCGGCCGCGCCGCGAGCGGCGCGATGCGGTGGGCGACCCACGCGATCCACAGGAACAGGATGAAGGTGAGCCAGCTCGATCCCTCCCAGATGATCATGGCAGCGAGACCGTATTGCGGCTGCTCATGACTCATGGTGATGCCATCGATGGTGGCGACCGCACCGACCGCTACGACGGTAACTGCGTAGCAGTAGCGAAGTGTGCGTCGCGCGATGCGACTCGTCCCCAATGCTTCGCCGCTCAGCCCAAGCCACTGCCGGAAGTCACCAATCCGGCGCACTCCGTCACCGCGCGCTTCCCCCGGGGGGATGCGTCTGGAAGAACTGTCGCGTTCGACGGATGTGAACAGCCTCGGCCGCATGTCGCCGAATAATAGTTGGCCGCGCCCGGAATCGAAAGGTGAGATATGCACAGACGAAGCCTGCTCAGGGGGATGGCGGCGGTCATCGCCCTGCAACCCGATCTCCTGTCGCGGCTCGCGGCCAATGCCGCGACCGCATCCGAGTTCAGCCGCGTGCGGCCTGGCGATCCGGGATGGCCGAACGCCGAAAGCTGGGCCAAGCTCAACCAGGCGGTGGGCGGCAATCTGATCGCGGTTGAAGCTCCGTTCGCCGCCTGTGCAACCGATCCCAAGAGCGCATCATGCACGGACGCGCTCGCGAACATCCGCAATCCGTTCTACCTCGGCGACCAGCCAGGCGGCACGCAGGTCTCCGGCTGGCTCGATGCATGGACGCCGGCGCCAAGCGCCTACGCGGTGAAGGCTCAATCGAGCAGCGATGCAGCGGCAGCGGTGAATTTCGCGCGCGACAATCGTCTTCGCCTGGTCGTGAAGGGGGCCGGCCACAGTTATCAGGGCACTTCGAGTGCTCCCAACTCGCTGATGATCTGGACCCGGGCGATGAACGAGGTGACGCTGCATGACGCCTTCACGCCGCGAGGTGGAGAAGGGAAAGCAGCGCCCTCACCCGCTGTCACCGCCGGGGCCGGCGCCGTGTGGATCGACCTCTACCATGCCGTCACCAGCGAGGCCGGCCGCTTTGTGCAGGGCGGCGGCTGCACGGACGTCGGCGTCGCGGGGCTGGTTCAAAGCGGCGGCTTCGGCAGCTTTTCGAAGGGTTTCGGGACTGCCGCCGCAGGGTTGCTGGAGGTCGAGATCGTCACCGCGGACGGCGTGGTGCGGGTCGCGAACGCCTATACGAATCCGGACCTGTTCTGGGCGCTCAAGGGGGGCGGCGGCGGGAGCTGGGGCGTGGTCACACAGCTCACGCTGCGCACCCATGACCTGCCGACGTTGTTTGGCGCCGCTTTGGGGACGATCAGGGCGCCATCGGATGCGGCTTTCCGGCGTCTTATCGCGCATTTCTTCGATTTCTACGCCGACAATCTCTTCAACCCGCATTGGAGCGAGCAGATCAGCCTCGGTCCCGACAATACGCTCGAATTGTCCATGTTGTGCCAGGGCCTCGACAACGCGCGAGTGGGCTCGATTTGGCAGGATTTCTTCGACTGGGCAAAAGCATCGCCGCAGGATTTTTTCGTCAGCGACAACCACTGGGCGGGCGCGTTTCCGGCGCGGCATTACTGGACTTTCGCGGGCAACCCCTCACTGATCCCGGATCGGCGCGCCGGCGCGCCCGACTATCGTGGGTGGTGGCGCGGCGACCAGGATCAGGTCGGCGCGTTCCTGCATGGCTTCGAGTCGCTCTGGCTGCCCGCGTCCTTACTGCGGGAGGGGGAGCGGCCTCGCCTCTCGGACGCGATGTTCGCAGCCAGCCGGTACAAGAAGGTTGACCTGCAGTTCAGCAAGGGACTGGCCGGCGCGCCCGACGAAGCCATAGCGTCGGCGAGAGATACGGCCACCAATCCGGCGGTGACCGAGGCATTCGCGCTCGCCGTCATCGCGGGTGGCGAAGGTCCGCGCTTTCCCGGCCTGCCGCGGCCGGCGCTCGATGAGACGGCGGCGCGGAGGGACGCGCACGCGATCGATCTGGCGGCGGCCGAGTTGCGGCGGATAGCGCCGGCCACAGGGTCCTATGTTTCGGAGAGTAACTATTTCAACCCGGCATGGCGGGACGCGTTCTGGGGATCGAACTATCCACGCCTGCGCGAGGTCAAGGCGAAGTACGATCCCGATGGCCTCTTCTTCGTCCATCACGGCGTAGGCAGCGAAGAATGGTCCGCCGACGGCTTTGCGAGGCGTTGAGGGTGGCGCCATCGAGCGAGATTCGCTGTTGGCGCATTTCACTCGTTCAAGGCAGCAAACCTAATGGCCGTTTTCCGCCCGCAGCCGCCGGAGTGGGTTGCCAGAGCAACGTCCGCCGTTGGAAACCGATGCGCCATCGGTGGAACATCGCTATGGGCGGGAAGCATAATTCGCGCTCGCAACGGAATGACGGCTTTCGCCCGCACTCCGGTCTTTGCCGGGGCGATTCCTCTAGGCGCACTATCCGCCCAATTGAGGCGTTCAAGACCGAGGTCTGCTGCGTCCGCAATACGTCGGAACCGGACTTCGCCACGAATTCAGCTTGGGTCCGTTTTCCGCCCGAAGCGGCCACTCCCGTAAGGATTGGGTTTTCCACCCTAGCCGTCGCACAGAGCCGGTCCGGCGTTGACGGCTGGCGTGGCGGACCGCAATTGTCGGCGAATGGGGCGAGCCGGCGACCTCACGCTCGGGCTCTGACTGGAAAGCGTGCGATGAGCTACAAGGCCATTTACGCCTATCCTTGGGATGTCGCCGAGATCGGCGTGAGCGCGGCCGTCGACCGGTTTCTCGCCCTCGGCCTCGACACGGTGACGATCACCGGCAGCTACCATGCTGGCAAGTTCCTGAGGCCCCATGGCAGAGGCGCCAAGGTCTATTTTCCCGAGGACGGGACGATCTATTTCAAGCCGGACCTCAGCCGCTACGGCGCCATCAAGCCGGTCGAAAACGCGATGCTTGCGTCCGGCCACGACATCGTGCGCGAGCTTAGTCAGCAAAGCCGCATGGCGACCAATGTCTGGCTCGTGCTGCTGCACAACACGCGGCTCGGCTTGCTGCATCCCGATTCCGTCGTCGCCAACGCTTTTGGCGATCGCTACATCTACAATCTCTGCCCCTCGGCGCCGGAGGCGCGCGCCTTCGCGATCGGCCTCACCCGCGACGTCACCGAGTCGTATCCGGTTAGCGGCGTGTCGTTGGAGACGCCTGGCTTTCTCCCTTATGCGCATGGCTACCATCATGAGTTCGCGCTCAATCGGCCCAATCGCTGGCTCGACAGCCAGCTTGGCCTTTGCTTCTGCACGCATTGCGGGGCGGGCGCGAAGAGCGCCGGGATTCGCGTCGAGGCGCTCAAGCGGCAAGTGGGGGCCGACATCGAAGCCTATCTCGCCAGCGACGTCGATTTTCCCAGCGACATGGCGGAAGCTTTCTGGCTCGCGGACATCCGCAGCGATGGCGACCTCAGAGCCTATCTCGACTGGCGATGCTCAGTCGTGACCTCGCTCGTGCGCGAAATCCGCGACGCTTTGCGCAAGGACGCCACGGTCGCGGTCATTCCGTCGGTCGCCAGGCCAACGGGCGGCGCCTGGTATGAAGGAAGCGATCTCATGGGCCTCGCGGAGGCGGCGGGAATCATCGAGGCCTGCTTCTACGAACCAGGAGCCCAGCGGATCACAGCGGACCTGTTCGACGTGAAGCGCCGCTTGCGCGGAAAGGGCCGCCTGCGCGGCATCCTCCGCCCCGCCTTCCCCGACCTGGAATCGAAAGCCGAATTCCTCGCGGCAATCCATGCGCTCGCGGCCGCCGGCGTGAGCGAAATCGCGTTCTACAATTGGGGTCATGTGAGAGACACGAACCTCGACTGGATCGCGGAGGGACTTGCTGCACTCACGAGCGCGTGATCCCGAACTCGCTCTTTTTTGACGCAAGCCAGGCGATCCGATAGGGCGCGAAAGTTCAAAGCGAGTGAGAGTGAGCGATATGTCCTTTGATCTGGTCCTGCGCGGCGGCCGCGTCATCGATCCGTCCCAGGGAATCGATTCCGTCATGGATATCGGTTTCCGCGACGGTCGCGTGGCTGAGCTTGGAGTAGCCCTTGAGGGCAAAGCGGTGCGCGACGTCGCGGGGCGTATCGTCACGCCGGGGCTGATCGACCTTCACACCCATGTCTATTGGGGCGGCACGTCGCTCGGCGTCGACCCGCTGATTCTCGCGCGAGGCGGCTGCACGACGCTCGTCGATACGGGGAGCGCCGGCCCAGGCAATTATCCGGGCTTTGTCGAGCATGTGATCAAGCCGTCGCCGGTTCGCATCATCGCCCTGCTCAACGTCTCGTTCGCCGGCATTTACGGCTTTTCCAAGCGCATCATGGTGGGAGAGAGCGGCGACCTCAGGCTCATGGCGCCGATCGACGCTGTCGAGGTCGCGCTGGCGAACCGCGACACGATTGGCGGCATCAAAGTCCGCGTCGGCTTCCACGCGTCGCAGAATTCCGGGACCGTGCCGCTCGATATCGCGCTTAAAGTGGCGGAAGAAGCGGGCTTGCCCCTCATGGCGCATATCGACGTTCCTCCGCCGACGCTCGAGGAGGTGCTCGAACGCTTGAGGCCAGGGGACATTCTCACCCATTGCTTCCGCCCGTTCCCTAACAATCCCACGACTCCGGATGGCGGCGTGCGCCCGGCGGTCATCGAAGCGCGCAAGCGCGGCGTCATTTTCGATATCGGCCACGGCATGGGATCGTTCGCGTTCAAGACCGCGCGCACGATGCTCGCCAACGACTTTGCCCCTGACTGCATATCGAGCGATGTGCATGCGCTCTGCATCGACGGGCCGGCGTTCGATCTCCTCACGACGATGTCGAAATTCCTTTGCCTCGGCTTTCCGCTCACGGACACCGTGCGGGCGGCGACGGAAGCGCCGGCGAAGGCTTTGCGCCGCAGCGATCTCGGAACCTTCAAGCCCGGCGCGGCAGGCGATGCTTCGGTGCTCGAGCTTGAAACGGGCGAGTTCGACTATGTCGACTCCACCGGCGAGCGCCTGACCGGTCGAACGCGGCTCTCCGCCCGCGCTGTCGTCATCAACGGCAAATTGCTGGAAGGCTGAGCCTGTCTATTTTCTCTACACGTCCTTGAGGATCAAAGCGCCATGACGACGACAACTCCGGAAGAGCGGCTTGCCGCGCTCGGCCTCACGCTTCCCGCCGTCCCCACGCCGATGGCCAACTACGTGCCTTATCGCCTGGCCGGCAATCTCCTCTACCTTTCAGGGCAAGGGCCGAAGCGCGCGGACGGCAGTTTCATGGTCGGGCGCCTCGGCAAGGACGCCTCGGTCGAGCAAGGCTACGAAGCGGCGCGCCTAACGGGCTTGCAATTGCTCGCGGTCGCCAAGGCCGCGCTCGGCGAGCTTTCGCGCATCGAGGCGGTGGTGAAACTTCTCGGCATGGTCAACGCGGAGCCGGAGTTCGGAGACCATCCCCAGGTTATCAACGGCTGTTCCGACCTCATGGTCGAAGTGCTTGGCGAGGCGGGGCGCCATGCGCGTTCGGCCGTCGGCATGGGCTCGCTGCCAAACGGCATCATGGTCGAGATCGAGGCCATTCTGCAGGTCAAAGCGTAAGCGGGGGCGAGGCGTCCGGCAGTCGAGATCGGAGAGCGCCTATGATCTGCGAGATATGCGTGGATTCGGTCGCCGGAATCCGCGCCGCTAGGCATGCAGGGGCTCAACGCGTCGAGCTCTGCGCCGACCTCCTGGAGGGCGGCATTACGCCAAGCCTCGGCGCGATCCGTCAGGCGCGGACAGTTGCAGGCATCGACCTCAATGTGATGATCAGGCCGCGCGGCGGAGACTTCCTGTTCAATGACGATGAGTTCGCGATCATGCGCGCGGACATCGAGACCGCCAAGGCGGAGAACGCGAACGGCGTTGTCATTGGCCTGTTGACGGCGGCGGGCGAAATCGACGTAGGCCGAACGCTCGAATTGGTCGCGCTTGCGCGGCCCCTCTCGGTGACGTTCCACCGCGCGTTCGACGTCGCGGCCGAGCCCTTCGGCGCGCTCGAGACGCTGATCGAGCTTGGCGTCGATCGCGTGCTGACGTCGGGCCAGGAGCCGAGCGTACTCGAAGGCTTGCCGCTCATTGTCGAGCTCATGAAGCGGGCAGGCGACCGCATCGTGATCATGCCGGGCGGAGGAATCACAGCGCGCAACGTTGAGCGCATCGTGGCCGCGGCGCGACCACGTGAAATGCACTTCGCCGCGCTCGAGCCAGTCGCGAGCGGCATGCGGTTTCGCCGTGCGCACGTGTTCATGGGCGGGGAACTGAGGCCGCCGGAATATGACCGGCTCGACACCTCTCAAGCCTTGATCCGCGCTGTCATCGCTAAGGGATCAAGCTGATCCGCCAATGCCCCTGCGGAGAACGCGCAGGCGCTACCAGAGCGTATAGCCGCCATCGATGACGAAGGCGGCGCCGGTGACGTAGCTCGAAGCGGGCGAAGCGAGATAGACCGCGAGCGGGCCGATCTCCTCCGGCTCGCCCGCACGGCCCATCGGAACCGCGCGCACGAACGTTTCGATCACTTGCGGGTTTTTCTTCGCCCACGCCCGGTTCGGTTCGGTCATGAAGAGGCCGGGGCAGATGGCGTTGACTGTCACGCCGCGCAGCGCCCAATCAGCGGCGGTCGCGCGGGTGAAATGGATGACCGCGGCCTTCGCCGTTTCATAATGGCGCCCGCCAATGCCGCGATTGGCTATCATGCCGCTGATCGAGGCGATATTGATGACACGCCCCTCACCGCGCGCGAGCATCGTGCCGCCGATCACCTTCGTACAGATGAAGCAATGGGTGAGATTGAGGTCGATGAAGCGCTGCCAGGTCGCGAGGTCGGAATCCTCGATCGCGATGTCGAGATTGCGGCCGCCGACATTGTTGACGAGAATATCGATTGCGCGCCCTTCGCTGAGCGCCCGGCGGCAAAGATCCTCGCAGGCCGTGGGTTTGGCAATATCGGCCACGAAGGTCCAGGCTTTTCGACCGCGTTCGCGCACCTCGTCGGCGGTTCGCGCAAGCGCGTCGGGATCGCGCGCGACTAGCATGACATCGGCGCCCGCCTCTGCGGCCGCAAGCGCAATCGCCCGGCCGAACCCCCGGCTTCCCCCCGTGATGAGTATGCATTTGCCATCCAGCCGGAATTGGTCGAGCACCGTCATGTTGCAGATCCCTCTTGCGTCTCTTGTCGCGCATTCTTTTAGCCGGTGGCGCCCGCTCGCAAAGCATCGAAGCCTCGCGACTGAGCACTTTGACTTATGCGCCTTTTCGGCGCCAACTACGCGCGCCGCGACGGCTTGTTTCCGACCTTCGGTCGAGCGCTCGCCGCCGGCCAACCGTTTGGGCGCGATTTTTGCGTAAAGCGCGCTCGGACGTGGAGACACATTGGGAGGTCGTAATGAGTGGACGAAGAGAACAGGAATACCTCCTTCAGGAGATGGCGCGTCGCGAGCTGGCCCAAGGCCGCATCGACCGGCGCGATTTCCTGACTCGCAGCTTGCTTACGGGTCTTGGCCTGGCCGGCGTCGGAGCCGTCGCGAAGTCAGGCGTCACGCCAGCGTTCGCCGCGGACCGTCCTTTGACCCCAACCTTCTACCAATGGATTCAGGACCTGCATCCCGGCATTCCGGCGGTGAACGCCAAGTTCCCTGGCATCAATTATCAGATCGCTCCGGTCGAAGGCTTCGGGATCGAGCGCTTCGTCGCCGAGGCCAGGGACAAGCAAAGCACGTGGGACGTCTATGTCGGCCAGACGCCATTCGTCGAAATGTCGGCGTTCATCAAGGCTGGCGTCATCGAGCCATGGGACAATTACATTCCGAAGGACGTGATCGACGACATCATTCCGTCGATCCGCGAGGAATGCACGGTCGATGGCAAGCTCTATAGCTGGCCGTTCCTGCTCGACGTCGTCGGCTCGGCGTGGCATTCCGGGATCACCACCAAGGCTGGCCTTCCCGACGCTGCGCCCGCGACCTGGGACGAATTCCTCGCAAGCTCAAAGAAGATCGTTGATTCCAAGGCTGCTCCCTGGGGCGCGACTTTTGACGCCCATGGCTGGCGCTCACTCGTGCCGATCGCCCACAGCATGAGCACCAAGGTCTACACACCCGATGGTTTGTTCGATTTCACCAGCGAGCCCGCCATCGAAGCGCTCAAGCTCATGAAGCAAATCATGGCGTTCTCAAACCCCGACATTCTGCTGGAGGGCTCCTCCGACGCCGGCGTCAACTCGACCACTGATGAAGAGGCCTTCAAATCGCAGCGCGTCGGCCTTTATTTCAAGTACTTCAACGCACCGCTGCGCATGGCCGCGAGCTGGGACGATCCGAAGCTCCTGCATCTGGGACCCTTGCCGAAGTTCACAAACGGCGAGGGTTCGACCGTGTTCTGGACGACGGGTTGCGCACTATTCAAGTACGGTCAGAACAAAGAGAAAGCCGCCCAATACATCAAAGCGCTGACCTACGATCAGCAGATTTGGAAGGATTCGATCGTTGGCACGCCAGGCGTCCATCCCGGCCAGCTTCCGCCTTACAAGTCGATCTACGCCGGCTGGGAATCGAGCAAGCCCGACTGGATGCCGCCGTTCGTTGGCCTGGTGCGAAGCCAGCTTGATCGCGCGAAGGCGATCGACAACAACCTTTTTGGGCTGCAGCAATTCGTCATCGGCAAACCGATCTGGGAGACCTACCTCAAGGGCGAGGAGCCCGATCCGAAGGTTGCGATGACAAAAGTGATGGAGGCGGTGCAGGCCGAAATCAAGAAGGGCTGACCGCCTGGGGCGCGGCGGCTTAGGCCGCCCGCTCCGCACCACCTTACGCGGAGAGGTAGGCGTGTTGGATCTGTGAATGGCGCAGGCGATCGTAGACAACGAAGTTGAACTCGGCGCGAGGGTCACGGGTGGTCCGGCCGAGGTGATCCGGAAGGGCATGTCGGAGTGGCTGTTTCTCGTCCCCGCCCTCGTATTCTTCATCGGCTATCAGGCCTGGCCGATCGTCCGCGTCCTGTGGCTGAGCTTCACGAACTTCCAGCTCCTGTCGGACAAGCCGGCGCAATGGGTCGGGTTCGATAATTACGCGCGGGCGCTTCACGACCCGCTGATGTGGGTGAGCCTCGGGCGGGCGGCTCTGTTCACCATCATGTTCCTGCCTGGAACGATTATCCTTCCCTTGCTTCTCGCAATCCTCGTCGATCGCGTCGGGAACCTACGCCTCGCCACGGTTTACCGCGTGATCCTGCTCATTCCGGCGGTCATCCCGAGCACCCTGATCTTCGTGCTGTGGAAGTGGATGTACAATTATCAGAGCGGCCCGATCAATCATCTCCTGGTCAATACGTTCGGGCTCTTCACCCTGCAAAATGCGCCGCAATGGCTCGGCGGCACGCCGCTCACGCTGCCGGCGATTGCGATCATGGAAGTCTGGTGGGGCCTCGGCTACCACACGATCTTCTTCATCGCCGGCCTTGCAGCGATCCCTAAGGATTTGCCGGACGCGGCGCGCATAGACGGCGCCAGCGAGTGGCAGGTGTTCTGGCATGTGACGCGGCCGCAACTCGCCCCGATCATGATGATCCTGGTCGTCCTGCGCTTCGGCTCCGCGATGGCGGTGATCGACGAATATCTCATCTTCGGCGGTTTCAACCGGGCTTCGCCGACCTACACCTGGACGATGTTCATGTACGACCAGGCGTTCAAGACGGGGCTATGGCGGCAAGGTTACGCCGCCTCCATCGGCATGATCGGCGCAATCGCCATGATGTTCGTCATGGCGGGGCTCTTATGGATTTTCCGCCCTAAAGGCTGACAATGACGCTCGAAGCCAATCGCGCCGATATCGGCGAACTCAGAGATGAACGCGCCTCGTCTGTCGGAACCGGGGCGCTTCGCCACGTTGCGATCAACCTGTTCAATCTCGCTATCCTGCTGCCGCTTGCCTGGGTCCTGCTGCTGTCGGTGAAGTCCCTGCCCGACGCGGCGAGCGGCGATTTGTGGCCGAAGCATTTCGACTTCACTCACTATGGCTTTGTCTTTCAACACATCGCGACGCTGCCGGTGAATCTGTTCAACAGCATCTATGTCACGGCGGCGACCGTTCTCATTACGACGGTCTGCGCCGTGCTCGCGGGTTATGCGCTGGTGCATATCAAGCCGTTCGGCTCGGCGCTCGTTGTGACGGCGCTGCTCATTTCTCTCTATTTTCCCGTGCGTGTCGTCTCGATCATCAGCATTTACGAGACGCAGCATTGGCTCGGACTGATCAACAACACGAGCGGCCTTATATTGCCCTACATCACGCTCCAGCTGGCGATCAGCATCCTGATCATGCGCAGCATGTTCCAATTGGTGCCGCACGAAATGTTCGAATCGGCGAGGATCGACGGCGCCGGCCATTGGCGGGCGCTGTGGGAAATCGGCCTGCCAATGGTGCGCAATGGACTGGTCGTGATCTTCATCGTCAATTTCGTCGCCGCCTGGGGTGAATATCTGTTCTGCCTGACGCTGATCGATGACGAGGCCAAGCGCACCATGCCGGTGGTTCTCGCCGCCGCGCAAGGCGGGCAGGGGCAGTGGGCATGGCCGAACCTCGCGGCCGTCTACGTCATCGTTGTGACGCCGGGCATCATCGCGTTTACGCTGGCGCAGAGGCTGTTCTTCAAAGGTCTCATGGAAGGGGCGCTGAAGGGGTAGCCTTGCAAGCGCTGTCGCGGGCGCGGGCTTTCGGGAACATCGCATGACATTCAAGGACAAGGTGGTCGTCATCACCGGCGCCGCGGGCGGGATCGGCCAAAGCCTGTGCCGATTGTTCCTCGACGAGGGCGCGAAGATCGCCGCCATCGACAAAAAAGCGAGCCTCGACGGTCTCGCGGCTGAACTCAATGCGGACAGCAAAAGTTTCGCTCATGCGGTTGTCGACATCAGCGAACCTCTTGAGGTCGAGCGCGCATTCGCGTCGCTGGCCGACGCCTTGGGACCAGTCGACATTCTCGTCAACAATGCCGGCGGTTCAGCGCATAGAACCTTTGCCCGCACCGATCCTGCCGGATGGCGGCGCGATGTCGACAGCAATTTGAACAGCGCCTATTATTGCGCTCGGGCCGTAATCCCCGGCATGACGGCCAGGCGTTCCGGCGTCATCGTTAATATCGGTTCGGTTAACGGGCTCGGCGCACTTGGCGACCCAGCCTACAGCGCCGCCAAGGCGGCGATGATCTCGCTCACCCGCTCATTGGCGCAGGAGTACGGGCCGCACGGAATCCGCGCCAATATCGTGTTGCCAGGCACCGTGCGCACGCCGCTGTGGGAGAAGCGCGCCGCCAAGGATCCCGAGGTCCTGGAAACGCTGCGGCGCTGGTATCCTCTTGGACGCGTCGTCGAACCTATTGATATCGCGAGAGCCGTCGCTTTCCTGGCGTCCGACGCGGCCTCGGCGATCACCGGGGTGGCCCTGCCGGTGGACTGCGGGTTAACCTCGGGCAACACCCTGATGAGAAGGGATCTGACGCTCGAAGACCTCTGATCGTGCGCCGACGCCGAATGGCAGGTTCGTCTGGCATCGGCCTTCAACTCTGTGACCGCCAGCGCTTCTCCCCATCGGAAGGAGAATGCCGTTTCGCAGCCGCCCTGTCACGCGTACATCGTCTCCGCGCCTTTGGTGTCGGCATAATATTGCGGGGCCTCCCGGCGATCATACTTGCCATAGTCGCGGACGATCCGAACCCGCCGGACGCGTGCATTGGGCTTCAGAGCGAGGGCGTTCTCGTAAGTCCGGGCCGCCGCATCGTCCTTCCACGACATGAGAAGGATTAAGTTGCTGGGCGTCAGCACAGCGTTGAATATGTCCCAAGAGATGGCGGTCGTCGTCCAGGGCTTCAGGCCAAGTTGCTTGGCCAAGTCGTCAGGCTCCTTCGTCTCGCCTGGCTTTTCGGGCCGGACGAGATGCGCGCGTAAATCTCATTGACGACGGCGAACTTGCCGACGGACCTATAGCAACAATTGCATTTCAGCGCCTGTTACAACGAGGAGTCGTCAGCTCGACCGCGCTGCGCCCCGTTCAGGCGCTCATCCGTCTCAGCACGTCCGAAATCAATGACAGGTCCGTGGCGGGCGCCGTGGCTGCGACGTAGCCGTCGGGCCTGATCAGCCAGACCCCGTTCGCGTCGGGGGGAGCCTCTAGCGCGGCATTGAGAAGCTTGGGGAATGACGACAACAAGCCATCGACCGCGGGCGAAGTCGAAGCCAGCAGAGTGAAGTGCGGCTCATTGCCCGCGCCGAAGGGCGGCGCGCCCGCAACCGGCGCCATGCGTTGGCCGGGCGCCGGGTGAAACGAGCCGGGTCCCCGTTCGTTCATCGGGCTTCGCGGGTAGCCGACCGAGACCTGTGACATTTGGTCTACGAAAGCGTGCTGGACCGGCGCCAATCCGAACGCGACGCGGCCAATGATATTGCGCAGTTCCTCGGCGATCGGATTCCGGAGGGTGCCGATGGCGGTCAAGCGCGCGGTATTCTTCAGCACCTCGTCGCCCACCCCGCTTCGCTCGGGGCTATAGGTGTCGAGCAGCGCCTCACCGCACGTTCCATGGATGGCCAAAGCCAGTTTCCAAGCCAGATTGAAAGCGTCCTGCATCCCCGTGTTCATGCCCTCGCCGCCGGCTGGACTATGAACATGCGCGGCGTCTCCGGTGAGGAAAACGCGGCCTGAGCGATAGCTTGCCACTTTACGCGAATTGATTCTGAATCCGGACAACCAGATCGGATCGAACAACGTCACGCCCTTTGGCCCGCGCTGCTCGACAATCGCCTGAATCTCTTCAAGTGTTGGATCACGAGGATGGTCCCCGCCGCTCGACGGAATATTGGCGATGATGCGAAAGCGTCCCGGCGAGATCGGGAAGATCGGCAGGACTCCCTCGCGCGCCCAATAGACGGCGACCTCGGTATCGGGGAACGGAAATCCCTTCATATGGACGTCCGCCAGGATCCAATCGCTGCCCAGGGTTTCCCCAGAAAAGGAAGCCGCGAGGGTATGACGCACGATGCTGTGCGCGCCGTCACACCCAGCTAGCCAATCTGCTTGAACCGTCTCTTCGCGGCCATCCGTGCGGCGAAGCGTCGCCTCCGCGCCGTCGGCGCCAATCGTGAGCGCCGTGACCTCCGTGCTGCGTTCGACGGACACGCCCAGGCGTTGAAGCCTTTCCTCGAGCAGTCGCTCGGTGTCGGATTGCGGCAGCATCAGTGCGTAAGGGTAGGGGCTCGGCGCCGAATCCATTTTGACGTGGCCGACCACGTGGCCACCCGGCGAAACAATATTGACGGCGTCGACCTTGAATCCCGCCTCAACGAAAGGCGCAGACCCTTTCGCTTCGCGATCGAGCAGCTCAAGCGTGCGGCTCCAGAGCACGATGGCTTTTGATTTGTCCGTGCGCTGCGCGTCCTTGTCCACAATGCGCACCGGAACGCGGTAGCGGGTCAATTCGCATGCGAGCGTGAGCCCCACGGGACCCGCGCCGACGATCAGTACGGGCGTTTTCATCGGCGTTCTCCGGATCCGAACCAGCACCGACGTTTTATTCGTATTGGCCGCGCTTGCTCAACCGGAGATTTCGGCCGGCGGCGCCTCGGTGTGTTCGCCCACGCGCCGGAGCGTTGTGGAGGAGAGGCTTGAGCGCGGCCCGTGCAGAAAGAGAAGCGCCGGCGGCCGCATCGTCGCAAAGCGCATCGCATCGCGCTCCGGCGCCCGCCAACGCGCGAGCGCGGCGCCCGCGGGGCTCGAGATCGCCTTCAACGTCGAGCCCGGCCGATCGACGACCACGATCGGCGCCAGATCGGCGATCGAGCGCCAGTGACGCCACAGATGGAACTGGCGAAGGTTGTCGGCGCCCATGATCCAGACGAAATCGACGCCCGGCGCTCGGCGCTTGAGCCAGCGCAGCGTGTCATAGGTGAAGCGCGAGCCGATCTGCGCCTCGATGTCGGTGACCACAACGCGAGGCCCGACATGGAGCCTGCGCGCGGCCTCGATGCGGGCGTTGAGCGCCGCGAGGCCAGTCAGCGACTTCAGCGGATTGCCAGGCGTGACCAGCCACCAGACGCGGTCGAGCGCGAGGCGGCGCAGCACAAGCCGCGTGATGAGCGCATGCCCCTCGTGCGGCGGGTTGAACGACCCGCCGAGAAGGCCAATGCGCATTCCTGGCGCGAATGGCGGGAGGCGCGGAATGAGCGTCACGACGCCGCCTGCGCCGCGAGCAGCTCCGCCTGACGTTCGGCCGTGAGTCCGTCGATAATCTCGTCGAGACCCTCCCCCTCCATGATTCGATCCAGCGAATAGAGGGTCATATTGATGCGATGGTCGGTTAGCCGCCCCTGCGGGAAGTTATAGGTTCGGATGCGCTGCGACCGGTCGCCTGAACCGACCTGCGAACGCCGCTCCTGGGCGCGATCAGCGTCGAGCTTCTGGTTTTTGGCGTCGAGGATGCGCGAGCGCAAGAGGGCCATCGCCTTGGCGCGGTTGCGATGCTGCGAACGCTCCTCCTGCATCGCAACCACGACGCCGGTCGGCAGGTGGGTGATGCGAATCGCCGATTCCGTTTTGTTGACATGCTGGCCCCCGGCGCCGCTCGATCGCATGGTGTCGACCTTGAGATCGGCCTCGTTGATCTCGAAGTCCGCTTCCTCGGGAATCGGCATTATCGCGACGGTTGCGGCCGAGGTATGGATGCGCCCCTGGGTCTCGGTCGCCGGCACGCGCTGAACCCGATGGACCCCGCTCTCGAACTTGAACCTGGCGAAAACGCCGCGGCCGGAAACTTCGGCGACGATCTCCTTGAACCCTCCCGCCGTTCCCTCGCTCGACGACAGGACCTCGACCTTCCAGCGCTTCCGCTCAGCATATTTGACATACATGCGGAACAGGTCGCCAGCGAACAAAGACGCCTCGTCCCCGCCGGTGCCGGCCCGAACTTCGAGGATCGCGCTGCCCTCGTCGGCTGCGTCCTTGGGCAGGAGCGCGATCTGAATCGCTTTGGACATCGCGTCCGCTTCCGCTTCTGCCGCGGCAAGCTCATCGCTCGCCATGGCCCGCATGTCGGGGTCGAGATTCGGCTCCCGCAGCATCGCTGCGAGATCGGCCCGCTCCTTTTCTTTGGACTGGAAGGCCTCAATCGCCGCGACCACCGGCTCAAGCTCGTTGAGTTCACGCGACAATGCGGAATATTGCGCTCCGGCCGCGCCCTCGGCGAGGCGAGCGGAGATTTCCTGGTGGCGGCGGAGGATCAGATCGAGATTGTCGTTGGCGGGCATTGTGTGAGCTCGAGAAGCGGAAGCGGCGGGGTTAAAGCACGCTCGCTAGAGGCGCACCTCGAGGCGTTCCGCCAGCCGCTGGATCGAGGTTCGCAAGGAGGCGTCCTCGCGCCCTTTAACCAGCATCGCCTCGACCTCGCGCTCCGCCTCGCCGACGTTGAGTGACAACGTCATCGCCTTGACCGGCCCGATCGAAGTCGGGGTCATCGACAATTCGCGGTAGCCGATCGCCATCAGCGCCATCGCTTCGAGGGTCTGTCCGCCCATCTCCCCGCATAAGGTCACGGGCTTCCCGTATCGCTTGCCCGCCTGCGCGATCGAGCGCAAAGCGCGCAAGAAACCGACGCTCAACGGATCGAAGCGATTGGCGACCCGCCGGTTGTCACGGTCGGCCGCGTAGAGATATTGCATGAGATCGTTCGAGCCGACCGATAAAAAGTCCGCGGCGGCGGCGATCTCGTCGATCTGCCATAGGAGCGACGGCACTTCGACCATCACCCCGAGACTGGCGGTCCGCGGCGGCTCATGGCCGCGGCTCAAGCTCCAGTTGAGTTCATGATCGAACATCGATCGCGCGACTCTGTATTCATCAACGGTCGAAACCATGGGCGCCATGATCTTGAGGCCGCGCCCCGCCGCGGCGCGGATGAAAGCGCGAAACTGCATCCTCAGCAGCGCCGGACGGTCGAGCCCGATGCGAAGCGCGCGCCAGCCGAGCGCGGGATTCTCCTCCTCGAACCCCTTCATGTAGGGCAGAAGCTTGTCGCCACCGATGTCGAGCGTGCGGAAGGTGACTTCACGGTCCCCCGCGGCGTCCAGGATGGCGCGGTAGAGCTGCTGCTGAGCGCCGGGCCTCGGAAAGCGCGCGGCGAGCATGAACTGCAATTCGGTGCGGAAGAGGCCGATCGACTGCGCCCCGGTTTCCGCCAAATGCGGCATATCGACGAGGAGCCCTGCGTTCATGTGCAGGCCGATCGGCACGCCATCGACAGTGGCTGTCGGCGTCTCGCGCAGGGCGCGATACTGCGCCTGGCGCCGGGCCCGCATGCGCGCCTTTTCGGCATAAGCCGCCTCGACGTCCGCGGGCGGGCGCAGATGGATCTCGCCGGCGTCGCCGTCGACGATGATCGCATCGCCGTGCTCGACGATTTCGGAAATATTCGCGATATCGCTCACGGCGGGAACGCCGAGCGCGCGGGCGACGATGGCGATGTGGCTCGACGCGCCGGCCTCCTCCAGCACCAGACCACGCAGCCGGGCGCGGTCATAGTCGAGCAGCGCCGCAGGGCTCATCGAGCGCGCGACAAGGATGGCGTTTTCCGGCAGCTCGTCCGGCAGCAGAACCAGGCTCTGGCCGGCGAGTTGATGCAAGAGGCGATTGGCGATGTCGGTCAGGTCGTGGAGACGATCGCGCAGATACGGGTCAGTCTGGCGCTGCAGCTTGGCGCGGGCGTCATTGTGGACGCGCTCGACCGCAGCCTCAGCGGTCAGGCCGGAACTCACCGCCTCACGCAGCCGGCGTAGCCAGCCGCGATCATGCGCGATCATGCGGAAGGCCTCCAGCACGTCGCGGTGTTCGCCCCCGACCCCGTCGTCGCTGCGGTCGATGAGATCGTCGACCGAGGCGCGCATGGCAATGATCGCCGTCTCGAGCCGAACGAGCTCCGATTCCACATCGTCGGCGACGATCGTCGACACCGTCACGCGCGGCTGGTGCATCACCACATGCCCGAGCCCGAGCCCATCCGCGATGCCGACGCCCTTGAGCGACATTTGCCGGCGGACGGCGATCGGCGCGCCCTGGGCGGCTATCCCCTGCAGTTCTCCCGACGCGATCATCTCGGCCAGCAGCATGGCGGTTGTCTGCAGCGCCTCGAGCTCTTCCTCCGAATAGGCGCGCCGCGCGCGATTTTGCACGACCAGCACTCCGATCGTGGCGCCGCCGCGCAAAACCGGCACGCCGAGGAACGACTGGTAGATTTCTTCACCCGTCTCGGGTCTGTAGGAAAAGGCGGGGTGATGCTGGGCATCAGACAGCGCTAGCGGCTCGGCGCTGGAGACGATCAGGCCGACAAGCCCCTCGCCCGGCCGCATGGTGGTCAGATGGACCGCTTCGCGGTTAAGGCCCTCGGTGGCGAACAGCTCCATCGCTGCGTCAGCGCGCACGACGTAGAGGGAGCACACCTCGGCCACCATGTTGGAGGCGATGAGGACGACGATCCGGTCAAGGCGCGCTTGTGCAGTGACAGGCTCCGCCATCACTTCGCGGAGCCGCCGCAACAACAGACGCGGTCCGCCCGGCGCGCGCATCAACAACGTCCTGTTCGTCGCCGGCCGAGGGGTCGGCCGCTTGAGTTATGCAATGATCACGCCGGAGGAAAGCCGCTCCCCGGAATGCGTTTCCTACCCGTTTCCTCTATTAGCTTGGCGCGGTATAGAAACGAAATGCGGGCGCGGCAAGGCCGGACTGGCGGTCTCTTTTGTGGAGCCGGTTCACGGCGCTCGGAGGAGCGCCGAAGTCCTCGCAGCTCCAGTCGCACGCGCCGCTAAAACCTCGTCGAGCCAGTCCGGACGCATCTCGGGCACCGAGGACAGAAGCAATTCGGTATAGGGATGATAGGGCGGCGAGAACACCGTGGCCGTATCGCCGCTGGCCACGATCTTGCCCTTCAGCATCACCGCGACTTTGTTGGCGATTTGTTTCACTGTTCCAAGATCATGAGTAATGAACAGATAGGCGACGCCCAGATCGTCTTGCAGTTTCTTCAGCAAACGCAGAATCTCTTCGCCCACCAGCTGATCGAGCGCGGAAGTCACCTCGTCGCAGATGATCAGATCAGGTTCGGCCGCGAGCGCCCGGGCGATCGACACGCGCTGCTTCTGCCCCCCGGATAATTCGCTGGTCTTACGGGTGATGAAAGATTCCGGCAGATCCATCTGGCTCAACAGTTCCGCCGTGCGCGCGCGCACTTCCCGTCGCGATCGATTGAAATAGAACGCCACCGGCCTGCCGATCGTCTCGAGCAAGGTGTGCTGTGGATTGAGCGCAACGTCGGGCATCTGGTAGATCATCTGCACCCGGCGCAATTGGTCCTTGGTGCGGTCCTTCAGGCGCGGCGAGAGACTAGCGCCGTTGAAGCGGACGTCGCCGGCGACCCGCGGCAGGAGGCCGGTGACGACGCGGGCCAAAGTCGATTTGCCCGAGCCGGACTCGCCGACCACGGCCAATGTATCGCCTTTGCGCACCTCGAGGCTGACGTCGTCGATGACCTTGGGCTTACCCGGATAGTCGGCGCTGACGTGGTCGATGGCGAGGATCGGGACTGGCGGGGCGACGACGCCGTCGACGAAGGGGCGGCCCGCGACGCGTTCACTCACCAGGCGGCGCGTATATTCCTCTTTCGGCTCAAGCAGGATTTGCTTCGAGTTGCCGAATTCGACCATTTTGCCGCGTCTCAGCACCATGATGCGATCGGCGATCTGGGCGACGACAGCGAGGTCGTGGGTGATGTAGAGCGCCGCTGTGCCATGCTCGCGAATGAGCTTCCGGAAGGCGGCGAGGCATTCGACCTGGGTCGTCACGTCGAGCGCAGTGGTCGGCTCATCGAAGATGAGAATGTCGGGCTTGGCGACCATCGCCATCGCCGCCATAACGCGCTGGAGCTGTCCGCCGGAAACCTGATGGGGATAGCGCGACCCGATCGTCTCCGGGCTCGGCAGATCGAGCTGCTTGAACAGGCTGACCGCCTCCGCGCGCGCTTGCGCCGGCGACAATACGCTGTGCCGCACCGCCGCTTCGCAGACCTGTTCCATCAGCGTATGCGCGGGGTTGAACGACGCCGCCGCGCTCTGGGCGATGTAGGCGATCTTCGGACCGCGCAGCTCACGGCGCTCATTCGGGCTGATGGCGCGGATGTCCGTATCGCCAAAAATGATGTTGCCGCCGACGATATGGCAGTCGCGGCGGGTGTAGCCCATCGAGGCGAGGCCGATGGTCGACTTGCCGGCGCCGGATTCGCCGATGAGACCGATCACCTCCCCGCGCCGCAATTGCAGCGACACGTCATCGACGAGCACCGGCCCGTCGCCAGCGTCTGTGCGCACCGCGACGCGCATGCCGCGAATATCAAGTACGATGGGATCATCTCTTGTCAGGTAGGCGTCCCGAGTCTGCTCGCTCATGCGCCTTCCCCCTGGCCTCTGGAATGAATTGAGAGCATCCAATCGACGATGAAATTGACGCCGATGGTCAAAGTCGCGATGGCGGCCGCAGGATAGAGCGGCGCCGCCGACCCGAAATTGATCATGTCGCGGTAGTCCTTCACCATGCTGCCCCAGTCGGCATCGGGCGGTTGCACGCCGAGCCCCAGAAAGCTTAGCGCCGCGATGAAGAGAAATGTAAAACAAAACCGCAAGCCGAACTCGGCCGTCAGCGGCGGGATCGCATTGGGCAGAACCTCGCGCGTGACGATCCACCACCACCCTTCGCCGCGCAGACGAGCCGCCTCGACGAACTCCAGGCTGACGATATTCACGGCCACCGACCTCGCCAGTCGAAACACTTTGGTTGAATTGAGGATGGCGATCGTGATGATAAGCACAGGCAGCGCGGTGCCGAGCACCGAGAGGATGACGAAGGCGAAGATGAGCGTCGGCATGGACAACAAAAGGTCGACGAGGCGTGATAGCGCCTGATCGATCCATCCGCCCGCAACCGCTGCGGCAAACCCGGTGATAACGCCAAGGAGGAATGAAAGGGCGGTGATGATCAGCGCAAGTCCGATCGACATGCGTGCGCCATAGATCAGACGGCTGACAATATCGCGTCCAAGATTGTCGAGACCGAGCCAATGCTGCGCGTCGGGGTCCGCCCAGGCATCGCCGAGCGGCGTCGCCTGGTCAAAGGGCGCAATCAGCGGCGCCAGCAAAGCGACGAGCAGGTTCACGACGACAATGACGATGCCGATCTGCGCGATGACGCTCACTTTATAGCCGCGGATGCGCATAACGACCTTTCTCTTGTCGCGATCAGCGCGGCTGGCGAAGCCGGGGATTGGAAAGAATGGCGAGGATGTCGGCGATCATGTTGAGCAGAATGAAGGTCGCGGCGAAGATAAGCCCGCAGGCTTGGACGACAGGCACGTCATGCTTGGACACTTCGTCGACCATCAATTGGCCAAGGCCAGGATAGACGAAAACAGTCTCAACCACGACGACGCCGACGATAAGGTAAGCCAGGTTCAGGGCGACGACCGAAATGATCGGGGCCAGCGCGTTCGGCAGTGCGTGTCGAACGACGATGCGCGATTTCCTCAATCCCTTGAGAATCGCCATCTCGATATAAGGGCTCGCCATGACTGAGAGCACCGAGGCTCGCGTCATTCGCATCATGTGCGCGACGATCACTAGAACCAGAGTCAGCATTGGCAGGAAGGTGTCGTAAAGCCGCTCGAGGAACGGCGTGTCGGACGAGACGCTCGCCAAAGAGGGGAACCAGCCGAGCTCGACCGCGACGTATTTGATGAGGAGGTAAGCCAGAAAATATTCCGGCACGGAGATCGTCATCAGCGTCACGACGTTCACAAGCCGGTCGAAGATTCCGCCCTGCCAGATTGCCGCCAGCAGTCCAAGGCCGATCGCCAACGGAACCGCAACAATGGCGGCGTAAGCCGCCAGGAACATGGTGTTGGCGAAGCGCGGCGCGATCTCCTGCAACACGTCGCGCCCATTGGCGAGCGACTTGCCGAAATCGCCGTGCAGCGCGGCAAACAGCCACTGGAAGAACCGAAGATAAGCTGGCTGGTCGAGCCCGAGATCGAGCCGCATCTTGGCGAGCGTCTCGGGAGTGGCGGTGTTCTGCAGGATGGCGGAGGCGAGGTCGCCGGGCAGGATCTCCGTCCCGATGAAGATCAGCACCGACGCGGCGAACAAGGTGATGAGTTCGAGGCCGAAACGGTTGAGGACGAGCTTCAACATGGGCGCCCTTTCTCCACCTCGGTCCGGACTACGACCGCAAGGGCGTGGCGCGGGAAATTACGCCGTCCCCCGCGCTGTTCCTCATTGCGCCACCGATCACGACTTCAGCCAGGCGTCCTCCATGATCCAGCCGTTGTTCATGTCATAGCCGCCATGGGGCGTATGGCCGCCGACCTTTTGGTTATGCGCGTCGAGCCAGTCGCGGAACACGGGAATGAGCGCGCCGCCGCGCTCATTGAGAATAGCCTGCATCTCCCAGATGTAGGGCTTGCGCTTGGCCTCGTCGGTTTCAGCCCGCGCATCGGCGAGCAGCTTCTCGAATTGTGGGTCGTTCCAGTGCGTCTCGTTCCACGGGGCGCTCGCCTGGAAGGCGACGGCGAGCATCTGCGTCGCCGCCGGTCGTCCGCCCCAGTAGCTGCTGACGAAGGGCGCTTTGAGCCAGACGTTGTCGAAGTAGCCGTCAGCCGGCTCCTTCTTCACATCGATCTTGATTCCGGCTTTCGACGCGCTCGCCTGCAAGAGCGTTGCCTGATCGACCGCGCCGTTGAATGCGGCGTCGGACGCCTGCAGGATGATCTTGGGATCCGCGACGCCCGCCTTCTTGAAATGGAAGGCCGCTTTTTCTGGATCGTACTTGCGCTGCGGCAGCTCCTTATTGAAGTAAGGGTCGGTCGGCGGAATCGGATGATCGTTGCCGGCTGTGCCGTAGCCGCTGAACAAGGCCTTGAGCATCTGCTCGCGATCGGCGGCGAGCATCACCGCCATGCGGATGTCGGGATTGTTGAAGGGCGGCTTGTCGACCTCCATCGCGAGAACCGAGAACCAGCCGCCCGGCGCGCGCACGACTTCGATCCTTGGAGTCTTAGACAGGAGGGCGACAGCCTTGTGGTCGACCCGGTTGATCGCGTCGACCTGGCCCGAGATCAGCGCGTTGAGACGCGCCGATCCGTCGTTGATGACGATGACGTCCACACCATCCAGATGTCCGCGCCCTTCCTTCCAATAAGGCCGCGCCTTCTTGAGCCGGATCCGTACGCCCGGATCGAAATTCTCAAGCACAAAAGCCCCTGTGCCGACCGGCTTTGCCCAATCCTTAAAACCGTCCGGAACCATCAGGAGATGATAGTCCGTCAGGCCATAAGGGAAATCGGCGTCGGGAGCGGAGAGGGAAATCTGGATCTGGTGGTCGTTCAGCTTCTTGATGTCGGTGACGCCCTTGACCGAAGTGGCGCCGCCCGATTTTGTGTCGCCTCGGTGAAGGTTGAGCGAGTAGAGCGCGTCGTCGGCATTGAATTCCTTGCCGTTCGAAAAGGTCACGCTCTTACGGAGGTTCAGAACCCAGTCCTTGGCGCCGTTGGTCGCCTCCCAACTCTCGGCCAGTTCCGGATGGGGTTTCCCGTCCTCACCCCATTCGGCGAGACAGTTCCAAATGCCGTGGTTGGAGTTGATCATCACGGAATTGGTGGTCGTGCGGAAATCGAGGCTGTCGGTGGTGCTGCCGCCGGCGAGGCCGAGCTTCAGCACCCCGCCATTTTTCGGCGCATCGGCGGCAATCGCATCGGCGCTCGCCAGTAGGGTTGAAATCGCAAGGCTGGAAGCGCCGAGCGCGGCGGCGCGGCCCATGAACTCGCGGCGCGAAATGGCCCCCTTGATCAGGCGCCCGTTCCAATAATCCAGTTCGCTCATTGGCTTGGATCCTCTCTACTCGCGCCCTCTTCCCCAATCCCGACCGGCAGTCGCTCCTTTGTGTTCTTTCCTCGACTTGGCGTTAGAATTTCAGTTCTGTCAATTGCGCGCCGGGCGGCCGAAGGATTCCCAATCGAGGAGGCCGCGCGGCGTGAGCCAAGAGCTCGCTAGAGCGACCGACTGCACGCTTTTTAGGGCAATTTCTGCATGCCGCCGCGCGAGCCGACACAATTTGAACCTTGCGGATTTGCGCCTTGGCGCATCGCCGAAGCGGGCTCCTCGCTTGCGTTGACTCGCGCCGGAGCCGAGATTAGGGGTTCGGCCTCGAATTGCTTGGGCAAGCGCCCATTTCGGCAGGAGTTCTGGGGCGGATGAAGATCCTCGTGCCCGTCAAACGGGTGGTCGACTACAACATCAAGATCCGGCTCAGGTCCGACGGCTCGGGAGTTGAACTCGCCAACGTCAAGATGTCGATGAATCCGTTCGATGAGATCGCCGTCGAGGAAGCGCTGAGGCAGAAGGAAGCCGGCAAGGCGACCGAAGTGGTCATCGTCTCGATCGGCCCGGCGCAGGCGAGCGAGACCATTCGCACCGCGCTCGCCATGGGCGCCGATCGCGGAATTCTCATCAAGAGCGACGGGCTCATCGAACCGCTGACGGTCGCCAAGCTGCTCAAGGGGGTCGTCGGCGCCGAACAGCCGGGCCTTGTCATCATGGGCAAGCAGGCGATCGACGACGACTCGAACCAGACCGGACAGATGCTGGCGGCGCTAACCGGCTGGGGTCAGGGCACATTCGCCTCCAAGGTCGTCATCGGCGACGGCTCGGTCGAAGTCACGCGCGAGGTCGACGGCGGCATGCAAACCGTGTCGCTGAAGCTGCCGGCGATCGTCACCACCGATTTGCGCCTGAACGAGCCGCGCTACGCCTCGCTTCCCAACATCATGAAGGCGAAGAAGAAGTCAATCGAGGAGAAGACGCCGGCCGACTACGGGGTCGACGTTTCGCCCCGACTCAAGGTGCTGAAGACCGTTGAGCCGCCTGGCCGCAAGTCCGGAGTCAAAGTCAAATCGGTGGCGGAGCTGGTCGCCAAGCTGCACGACGAAGCCGGGGTGATCTGACAATGGCGACTCTACTTCTGGCGGAAGTCGCGGGCGGCAAATTGAACGACGCGACTGCACGGGCTCTCACCGCGGCGCTCGAGTTGGGTCAGACCGTCGATGTCCTCGTTGCGGGTAAAAATGTCGGCGGAGCTGCGAAGGCGGCCGCCAAACTTCAAGGCGTGGCGAAAGTGCTGGTCGCTGACGATCCCCTTTACGAGCACGGGCTGGCGGAGCCTCTGGCGGCCCTGATCGTCAACCTCGCGGCTGGCTATGACGCCATTGTCGCGCCCTCGACCGCCAGCGCCAAGAATGTTGCGCCGCGCGCAGCGGCGCTCATCGACGTGATGCAGATTTCCGACATCATCAAGGTTATCGGCCCCAAGACCTTCGAGCGGCCGATCTATGCCGGCAACGCTATCCAGACCGTCGAATCGACCGATCCGAAGATCGTCGTCACCGTGCGCACCGCGTCTTTCGCCGCGACCGGCGAGGGCGGTTCGGCGCCGATCGAGACCGTCGCGCCCGCCGCCGATCCGGCGGTGTCATCCTTCGTCGGCGAGGCGCTCGCCAAGTCCGATCGGCCGGAACTGACCTCAGCCAAGATCATCATCTCGGGCGGCCGGGCGATGCAGAACGCGGAAAATTTCAAGACTTATATCGAGCCGATCGCCGACAAGCTTGGCGCAGCGATGGGCGCCTCCCGCGCCGCGGTCGACGCCGGCTACGCGCCCAACGACTGGCAAGTCGGCCAGACCGGCAAGGTGGTGGCGCCGGACCTTTATATCGCGGTCGGCATCTCGGGCGCGATCCAGCACCTGGCGGGGATGAAGGATTCGAAGGTCATCGTCGCCATCAACAAGGACGAGGAGGCGCCGATCTTCCAGGTCGCCGACTACGGCCTGGTCGCCGATCTCTATACAGCGTTGCCCGAACTTGCCGCGGAGCTCGCGAAGATCGGGCGCTGAGCCCCGGCCATGCGAAAAGCCCAGCGTCCGACTGGACGCTTTTGGCCGCTCGTCTATGATCGGGACGCGGCGCAGACTATTCGCTGGAAAGAAAAATGACATTCAACATCGAAACGGTCGGCGTCATCGGCGCTGGCCAGATGGGTGCCGGCATCGCCGAGGTCGCCGCTCAGGCAGGAATGACCGTCGCGCTCACCGACCTCGCCGAGGAGCGCATCAATGCCGCTTTGGCGACCATCAACGGCCATCTGTCGCGCCAGGTGGCCAAGGGACAGATGGGCGAAGAGGAGCGCAAAGCGATCCTCGATCGCATTCAGGTGGCGCGGACCCTCGACAAGCTGGGCGATTGCGATCTCGTGGTCGAGGCCGCCTCCGAGAACGAAGAGGTCAAGCGCAAAATTTTCATCGCGCTGCGCTCTTTTCTCAAGCCGGACGCAATCGTCGCGTCCAATACGTCCTCGATCTCGATCACGCGCCTCGCCTCGGTGACCTCCAATCCCGAGCGCTTCATCGGCATCCATTTCATGAATCCGGTGCCGCGGATGCAGCTGGTCGAATTGATCCGCGGCATCGCCACCAAGGATGAGACATTCGACGCCGCCAAGGCCTTTGTCACCCGGCTCGGCAAGACGGCGACGATGTCCGAGGATTTCCCCGCCTTCATCGTCAACCGAATTCTCCTGCCTATGATCAACGAGGCGGTCTACACGCTCTACGAGGGCGTAGGCTCGGTCGATGCGATCGACACCGCAATGCGGCTCGGGGCCAATCATCCGATGGGGCCGCTGCAGCTCGCCGATTTCATCGGCCTCGACACTTGCCTCGCCGTCATGCAGGTGCTGCATGAGGGGCTGGCCGATTCCAAATATCGCCCCTGCCCGCTTCTGGTGAAATATGTCGAAGCCGGCTGGCTGGGCAGGAAAACCCAACGTGGTTTCTACGACTATCGCGGCGAGCACCCGGTGCCCACGCGCTGAGGACCGTTTCCACGCACAAGTTTACGCGGGCTCTATAGACTGGAGCTGGCTTTCACCTCGTTGGCGCTTCCGAAGAGATAGATCGGAATGTGCTGGGCAGTCTCGCTGTCTTTCGATATCAAGACGCCGGCGCCAGCCTGGTAGCGTTGGGCGCCGACATATTGGTCGGTGACGAGCGAGAAACCTTCCTCTTCGAAGCGGTACCCGTACCGTTGCGCGTCATCGACGAATTGCTGAGTGAGCAGAATATCGCCCGGCTTGGCGAGCGGCTCGATACGTGCAGCGACAACGACGATGTCGGAAATTTCGGGGTGCGGCGCGCCTTCCGAAGCGGGATTGAGTTTCCAGAATCCGCTATGCGCGCCCATTCTGATCTGCAGATTGTATCCGGAGGTCAAAAGTTGGGCGCTGAGCCCGCGCGCCGCGCGCAACAGCCGGCCGGGGGTTCTATCAGCCAAAACCAGATGGTCGCCGGCGGACGTAGTCGCGTAGTCCAAATCGCGCGTGAACTGCCGGAACAAATCGCGCCAGTATTTGTCGAAGGTCTGCGACTTTCCGGGAATCTGGACGACATTTTCCCTGTAGCCGCGAATATCGCCAACGGCGACAAATCGGATGCTTTCTTCGGGCCTCCATTCGAGCTCATCGCCGATGACGTTGTGCCTATTCAGCTCCTTAAGAAACCCAACGTTTCGGCGAGTGATGAAATCGCTGAGCGACGGATGAATCAGGTAGGTCTCGGCGTGCGGCAAGACATGGATTTTGCCAAAAGCGATGTCGCCGACGGGGGCGAACTTTTGCACGAGCCGAGCGGGATCGTCCCGGCTCTGTTGCACAATTCCGACCAGCCCCAATGCATAGAGGGCGCAGAAAGGATGCCGCGCGGCCTCGGTTTCGATCTCGTATTGCCTCGCGGCGATGTCTGCATAGGCGGTAGACGCTTCGACGACCTCGTCATACGTCAGCACGTTGGATTTGATGACCTGGGGGAAGATTTCCGGATATAATCCGCTGAAGAATGGGGCGACCTCATTGAAGAGCGTTTCAACTCTCTCCGCGGCAGCGGAGTTGATCGCGTTGCGAATTTCCTGCTGACTTCTTCTCTTGACGCCAATCAGGCTGATTTCCTTGCCGATGACGATCGCGTCGCGCGGCCTCAGCGAGCAGTGGCGAGTCCAATAATCGATCGCGCGCTCCTGCCGTGCAGTTCCCGCGTTGGAAACGAACTCATTCTTCGGCCCAAGAAAACGCAACAGGGGATCTTCACTGCTCCTGTCGACCAGATCGCTCTTTGAAGCGATGGCGATGTTGTTTTCGATGATTTGTTTGATGTCCTCGATTCTGTAGCGCAGCTCTCTGCGGAACGACCTCAAGTTGGAGAATTGCGGCTCGTTCTGGGCGGCGTGCTGATACGCTTCCTTTCTGATCGAAACGAATATTCGCACATGGGGATTGATCCCGTGCAGGCGTCTCAGGGCGAGCCAGGCGCCGATCTGACCGGCGTGCCAGATGCGGACAAACCGTTCGTGGACCTCGTTGCGGCGGAGATAAGAGAAATTGATGTAGTGGATGAGGTATTCGTCGATGTTGTCGACGAATATCCCCGCTTGCTTATGTATCGTGGCGAAGATGCGCGTGACCTGCTGCGCCGCGCGCATGATCGCAAATAACTCGTTGCGCTGTGCCGCCAGGCAATCGTGCAGGATGTCGAACGGCCTCGTGATATGCGGATGGGTCAGGATGTTCAGCAAGGTCGGCGGCAAATCCTCGGACTTCAGCAAGTCGGTGAGCTGCTGGTGAACGTCGCGATCGTCCTGGAACCCTTTGATCAGGCATATCGAGAAGGCGAGATTCCACAGGGTCTCCCAATTGTCGCTGCTCTCCAGGACGTTGATGATTTCATTCGGCAGGATCGGCGGTTTGTTGCTCGGGCGATCGACAATTGGCGAGAATGGAAAGCAGCGATAGTCGTTCTCCTGCAATGAAATACGCTTGAGTTTGAGAACCAGGGTCTTCCCAAATCCCTTGGGCGCCACCAGGGCGTGAGAAGACAGATTGAGGTTGGACAGGAACTCTTCGACTTCCGTCGTCCGAAGCAATACCGAGCTCTGAGAACTGCTTAAGTCTCTGAGCTCGGTCAGCTGTTGCGCGTCTTCAACCCATGCCGGCATTCCGGCCTCCAAAAAATTGTGTTTTGCCGCAAAGCGCGCGGCCTTTAAGAAATCCAGCGATTACCGAGAACAGATCTATAACCAGTCGAATCGGGCGACCCTAGCGCTCGGTCAAGTCCGAGCGTCTTTCCCGCGTGATGCGCTCGGCTTCCGCGCGTCGCCAGGTAGCGATCTTCCCGTGGTCGCCGGAGAGCAGCACGTCGGGAATTGCGCGCCCCTCCCATTCGCGCGGACGGGTATAATGCGGATATTCGAGCAGCCCGCGCTCGAAGCTCTCCTCTGCGCCCGATTCCTCCTTGCCCATCACGCCGGGAATGAGCCGCACGCAGGCGTCGACAATCGCGAGGGCGGCAATTTCGCCGCCCGAAAGCACGTAATCCCCGATTGACACTTCGATGAGGCCGCGCGCGTCGATCACGCGCTCATCGACGCCCTCGAAGCGCGGACAGAGAATGATTAGCCCTGGGCCCGCCGCCCATTCGCGAGCTCGCGCCTGGCGGAAGGGCTCGCCGCGCGGGCTCATGATCACGCGCGGCCTCGGGTCATCCGGCGCGGCCGCCGCATCGAGGCTCGCGGCGAGGACATCGGCCCGCATCACCATGCCAGGACCGCCGCCGGCCGGCGTGTCGTCGACCGCCCGGTGGCGGCCGAGCCCGTGCTCGCGAATCTCGCGCGCATCCAGCGACCACAAACCGCGCGCGAGCGCGTCGCCGGCCAGCGATAAGCCAAGCGGCCCCGGGAACATGGCGGGAAAAAGGGTCAGGACTGTGCAGGCGAACATCGGGCGACCAGAGATTGGCGAGCGCGATCTATAGCCGATCAGGCCAGCGCTGCGCGCCGTGGAGAACGCGCAGGATTTCGACCGCTTCAGTGTGAACGCGATATGCGACGAGAAACGACGTGTGCGCGATGACCAATTCTCGCGTTCCTGGCGTTCTTCCGCGACGTCCAATTTCAGGGTTTTGCGGCAGCAGCGTTTCGACCATCTGGTGATGCGACGAACCACCCTCTTTGCAGCGCCAGGGCTGTCCGCGGCAATGAGCGCGCGAACCGCCATCGGATCTTCTGCGGATTCCGCCGACCAGACAATCCTCACGCCCGGCTGGGCTTCGGCGGATCAAGCTCATCGTCTGTGTCCCAGGACTCGACCCAATTGCGCACCGCGGCGTGCGCGATTCCCCCTTCGTGGTCCAGCGATACAATCGCCTCCCTTGTCGCGGAGACCTGCCACTCTTGAAGGGCGAGGTATTCCGACACCGCTTCCGCGGCCAACAAGGACTCGCTGCGTCCGGTGGCCTCCGCGAGCGCTTCAAGGCGCTCACCGTCAGCTTTGTTGAGGTAAACGATCAGTGCCGCGTTCGCCACGCGTCAATGTCCTTATCTCGAGCCTCGACCTCTGTCACACCTGCATGATCGAGTTGAAATCGAAAGTCGCGCCCGGCGGATTCTGGCCGACCCGCACGGTCTTGTCGTCCGGGAAATGGTAGGGCGGCACCGGCAAGTTATAGGGTGCCGGAACGCCCTGAAACACGCGGCCGGCAAGATCGTACTTCGAGCCGTGACACGGGCAGAAGAAGCCGCCTGGCCAATCGGGCGCTGGATCCGTCTTGCTCGGGTCCGGATCGAATAGCGGAATGCAGCCAAGGTGCGTGCAGACCCCAACCAGCACGAGAATCTCGGGCTTAACGGACCGGCTCCAGTTGGCTGCATAAGTCGGCTGCTGCATTTGCGCAGAGTCCGGATCGCGCAACTGAGAAAGGAGCTTCGGATTCTTCAGCTCATCAAGCGCCGGCTGGGCGCGTTTGACGACGAACACCGGTCGCGACGCCCACAAAGCGACCACCCGCTGGCCCGGCTGGAGCTGGCCGATGTCGATATCGACCGGACCGGCTGCAGCGATGGTGGCGGCGTCCGGATTCATCTGGGCGATGAACGGCCAGAGGGTTGCCGCGACGCCGACCGTTGCTAGCGATCCAGTCGCCAGAAACAGGAAATCCCGCTTCGTAACCGAGGGGGCCCCATGGCCTTCTGAGGCCGTCTCGGAACTCATCGTCATGCAGCACGTCTCCAAACGAACAAACGGGCCTTGGGATCCCAGTCACGGCGCCGGATGAAGCATGCGCCGCAAGCTGTGTATCCGCGCCCCGCGCCCTTAGCAACCGCTCCGCGGCTTTAAAGCAATTCGTCCTCGACTTCGCGCGGAGGTTCGATGACGATCCGGCCGCCGTCGAAATCGACGAGCGGCGCGACCTCCTTTGTGAACGGCAGAAGCAGAGTTTCACCCCCGCCGACCGGGGCGATCTCGAGAACGTCGCCGGCGCCATGGTTCGTGAGCGACACGACGCGGCCGATGCGCCCTCCTGCCGCGTCGACCGCCTCCAGCCCGACCAGGTCGTCGTAGTAGAATTCGTCCTCGTTGGGCGACGGCAACTGGTCACGACGGGCGAAGATTTCCACGCCCTTCAAGGCCTCAGCCGCGTCGCGAGTCGAAATGCCGGCGACCCGCGCCACCAGCATGTCGTCTTTGAGTGGGCGCAGGGATTCGAACGCGAACGATCGCGTCCGGCCCTTGTTGGTCACCGGCCCATAGGCGCCGATGGCGCGCGGTTCGCCAGTCAGCGATTTGACGCGAATTTCCCCGCGTACCCCCTGCGGCGCGCCGAATACGCCCATCAGAATGAGGCGATCGGGCGCGCGCAAGTTGGGTTAGCGCGTTCAGGCTGCGGGAGCCGCCGCGGCCTTTTCTGCTGCCGCGGCAGCAGCGGCGGCGCGCTCCTGCGCCTTCTTCTTCGGCAGCGCCTTCTGCGGGTTGTTGTGGGCTTCGCGCTTGGCGAGGCCGAGGCCGTCGAGCAGACGCAACACGCGGTCGGTCGGCTGCGCGCCCTTGGCGAGCCAGGCCTTGGCCTTCTCCTGATCAAGCACGACTCGGCTGGCGTCGTCCTTGGCCTTCAGGGGATCGAAGGTGCCGATCTTTTCGACAAATCGGCCGTCGCGCGGCATGCGGGCGTCGGCGACCACGATGCGATAGAAGGGGCGCTTCTTCGTGCCGCCGCGGGAGAGGCGGATTTTCACTGACATTGGTGTTTTCCTTTCAGATCAGATGAGTTGTTGAGGTTATTTCTTCTTGCCGAATGGGTTGAAGCCGCCGCCGAGGCCTGGCAGCTTCGGGCCGCCGCCGAGACCGGGGAACTGAGTGGGTAAGTTGAAGGCGCCGGGCGGCGGGGCGGCGGGAATGCCAGGCGGCCCCGAAGGCGCTCCCGGAAGACCGGCCCCGCCCAGCTGCTTCTGCATCGCTTCGATCTGTTCGGGCGACGGCACCGGCATGCCCCCGCCGAGGCCCATCATCTGCCCGAGCTTGCCCATCATGCCGCGCTTGGCGCCCCCGCCACCCATCGCCTTCATCATGTCGGCCATCTGGCGGTGCTGCTTCAGCAGCCGGTTGACATATTCGACCGTGACGCCCGAACCCGCCGCGATGCGCTTCTTGCGCGAGGCCTTGAGGAGGTCGGGGTTGCGGCGCTCCTGCGGCGTCATCGACGAGATGATCGCGCGCTGGCGCTTGACAAACTTGTCGTCGAGATTGGCGGAATTGAGCTGGTCCTTCATCTTGGCGACGCCGGGGAGCATACCCATGATGCCGCCCATGCCGCCAAGCTTCTCGATCTGCGACAATTGCTCCGAGAGGTCGTTGAGATCGAAGATGCCTTTGCGCATCTTCTCGGCCATCTTGGCCGCCTGCGCTACGTCGATATTTTGCGCCGCCTTCTCGACCAGGCTGACGATGTCGCCCATGCCAAGGATGCGGTCGGCAAGACGTGCGGGATGGAAATCCTCGATCGCATCCATCTTCTCGCCAACGCCAAGCAGCTTGATCGGTTTGCCGGTGACTGCGCGCATCGACAGAGCCGCGCCGCCGCGGCCGTCGCCGTCCATGCGGGTCAGCACGATGCCGGTTATGCCCACTTGCTCGTTGAAGTTTTTGGCCAGATTGACGGCGTCCTGGCCGGTCAAGGCGTCGGCCACCAGCAGGATTTCGTGCGGCCGCGCGGCGTCGCGGATGTCCGCCATCTCCTGCATCAGCGGCTCGTCGATATGGGTGCGCCCGGCGGTGTCGAGGATCACGACGTCGTAGCCCTGCAGGCGCGCGGCGTTCTCGGCGCGTTTGGCGATGGCGACCGGATCCTCGCCGAAAACGATCGGCAAGGTCGCGACGCCGACCTGTTGGCCTAGCACCGCGAGCTGCTCCTGCGCCGCGGGCCGCTTCACGTCGAGCGACGCCATCAGCACCTTGTGCTTGTCCCGCTCGGTCAGGCGTTTGGCGATCTTGGCCGCGGTCGTCGTCTTGCCCGCGCCTTGCAGGCCGACCAGCATGATCGCCACGGGAGCCGGCGCGTTGAGATCGATCGCCTGCGATTCCGTGCCCAGCGTCTCGACCAGCGAATCGTGGACGATCTTGACCACCATCTGGCCGGGCTTGACCGATTTGATGACAGAAGCGCCGACCGCCTTGGTGCGCGTGCGGTCGACGAACGAGCGCACGACGTCGAGCGCGACGTCCGCCTCGAGCAGCGCACGGCGCACTTCACGCATGGCGGCGTTGACGTCTTCCTCGGAGAGGGCGCCGCGGCCGGTGAGTTTATCCAGAATGCCGGAGAGCTTTTCGGACAGGCTCTCGAACATGGGTCACGCTCCTTTGATCAGGCGGCGAAGGCGCCGAACGGATAGATAAGGCGCAACGCCGATCATCCCAATCCGCTGAGCCGCATCCGCGTTTGAGCCCAACGCCGATCGCGCCCGGGGGCGCAAAGCGCTGCCGGACGGGGACCGCTGGCCTCGAAGGACAGTCGGCTGATCGACGAGGCCAAAACCTGACGAAGCCGCGGTTCGTATGCGCGCTAGCCCGAGATGTCAAATACTAACTAATTTAGTATTTTTATGGACATTTTGGCTGCCTTCCCGTGCAGCGGGCCGTGGTTGGGATTGTTGGCCCCCGATCCCAAAAAGCAGCTCGCCTCCAGCGTCGAGTGGCGCAGAAGGATCCCGAAGGAGAAAGCAAAATGCCGGCAATCGCCAAATCCGGCCTGGCGATTTGCTTGACGGTAAGTTCTATCGCGTTCGAGCGTCATATCGACATGAATATTTCGCGACTCCACGACGATAATCGAAGCTAAACTAAACTAAGGGTTACTCGATGTGTTCATATGAATACGTCGCAATTACAATTGCTCCCTCCCCGATCGTCATTTAGAATCGTTTCAACGCCGGAATGGTTTCAATTCCATCGCGGGAAAAGCGCGACGCGTTTCTTATCCGGCCGCAACGACTTTTACCGCAGCCGCTTTCGACTGGGAGGGAAGCATGATCACTCTGCATGTCAACGGCCAGGCGCAATCATTCGACGGCGATCCGTCGATGCCTGTGCTCTGGTATCTACGCGACGTTCTCGGGCTCACCGGAACGAAATTCGGCTGCGGAGTGGCCGCCTGCGGCGCCTGCACAATCCATCTCGACGGCGACGCCACCCGATCTTGCGTCACGGCGATGAGTGACGCGAACGGCAAGTCGGTCACCACCATCGAAGGCCTGGACCCCGAAGGCAATCATCCCGTTCAAACCGCTTGGCGGGCGCTCAACGTGCCCCAGTGCGGCTATTGCCAGGCTGGCCAGATCATGCAGGCCGCCGCGCTTCTGAAACAGACGCCTCACCCGACCGATGCCGACATCGACAGCACGATGGATGGCAACATCTGCCGCTGCGGCACCTATCAGCGCATTCGCGCCGCCATCAAGCAAGCTGCGGGAGCGTAACCCATGACCCAGCACATTCGCGAAATCGTGTCGACATCGGGCATCGAGAATGTCAGCCGGCGCGGTGTCCTCAAGGGCATCCTCTCAACAACGGGCCTCGTGCTCGCGGTGCACGTGATGCCGTCTGGTCCGGCGCTGGCCGACGACGCTCCCAAGTGGGGCGCCCAAGGCATGCCGCACGGCACGGTGAACAATCCTCTGGCTTTCGTTTCGATTGCGCCAGACGGAACCGTCACCATCGTCTGCCATCGCTCTGATATGGGGCAGGGCGTGCGGACCGGAATGCCGCTGATCGTCGCCGACGAAATGGAGGCGGATTGGGCCAAGGTGAAGGTCGCTCAAGCGCCTGGTGACGAGGTCAAATACGGCAACCAGGACACGGACGGTTCTCGGTCGACCCGGCATTTCTTCATGCCCATGCGCCAGGTTGGCGCCGCGGCCCGCATGATGCTGGAGGCGGCTGCAGCAAAACGTTGGAGCGTGGACGTCACCGACGTGGAGGCGAAGAACCACGAGGTCATTCAGAAGTCGACCGGGAAGAAGCTCGGCTATGGAGAACTCGCCGCCGACGCCAGCACGATGGGCGTTCCCTCGAACGTCAGCCTGGACAAGACCGGGGCTCCGACGCCCGTCAGCCTACCTCTCAAGGACCCTTCGCAGTTCCGCTATATTGGCAAGGAAGGGACCAATATCGTCGACGCCTTCGACATCACGACGGGTCGCGCCAAATACGGCCAGGATGTCCGCCTGCCCGGCACGAAATACGCCGTCATTGCGCGCCCGGCGGTGATGGGCGGCAAGGTCGCGTCCTATGACGCGACGGACGCGAAAAAGATTCCGGGCGTTGTCCAGGTCGTCGAGATGCCCACGCCGGCGTACCCCATGAAATTCCAGCCGTCAGGGGGAATCGCAGTCATCGCCGACAACACCTGGGCCGCGATCCAGGGCCGCAACGCGCTGAAGATCAAGTGGGATGACGGTCCGCACGGGACTTATGATTCCCAAGCCTACCGCGCGGAAATGGAGGCGACGGCGAGACAGCCCGGCAAGATCCTGCGCAGCGATGGCGACTTCGCCGCGGCTTACGCAAGCGCGGACAAGAAAGTCGAGGCCGAGTACTACATCCCTCACAACGCGCATGCGACGATGGAGCCGCCATCCGCGACCTGCCGAATCGTCGACGGCAAGGCAGAGGTCTGGACCAGCGTGCAAAGCCCGCAGGCCGCACATGACATGGTCGCCGCGTATCTCGCGCTTCCGCCGGAGAACGTCACCGTCAATGTGACCCTTTTGGGCGGCGGTTTCGGCCGCAAGTCGAAGCCGGACTTTGCGGTCGAAGCGGCTTTGTGCTCGAAGGCGATCGGCGGCGCGCCAGTCAAGGTCGTGTGGACCCGTGAGGACGACATCCACAACGACTTCTTCCACACAGTGTCGGTCGAACGCCTCGAGGCCGGCCTCGACAAGGATGGCCACGTCGTCGCATGGCGACACAACAGCGTCGCGCCGACGATCTTCTCGATCTTCATGGCCGATCCCAAGCACCAAGCGCCGTTCGAGCAGGGCATGGGCCTCGTCGACATGCCCTTCGACATCAAAAACGTCAGCATCGAGAACGGTGAGGCCGAAGCCCACACCAAGATCGGCTGGTGGCGTTCCGTTTCGAACGTGCCGCACGGGTTCGCGATTCAATCCTTCGTCGCCGAGCTCGCGCATGCGGCGGGCAAGGATCAGAAGGAGTTCCTGCTCGATCTGATCGGGTCTCCCCGCATTCTGGACGTGCCCCAAAAGGTAAAAGATTTCTGGGATTACGGCGAAAATCCTGAAGTCTACCCGATCGACACCGGCCGGCTGCGCAACGTCGTCGAACTGGTCACAGAGAAGGCGGGTTGGGGCAAGCGCGAAGTGCCGAAAGGTCACGGCCTTGGTCTCGCCGTCCACCGCAGTTTCGTGAGCTATGTGGCGGCGGTGATCGAGGCTGCGGTCGACGAGAAGGGCAACGTCACGGTGCCGCGTGTCGACATATGCGTTGATTGCGGTCCGATCGTGAACCCGGATCGCGTCCGCTCTCAATTCGAGGGCGCGGTGGTCATGGGGCTCGGCGTTGGCCTCTTGAACGAGATCTCGTTCAAAGAGGGCCGAGTGCAGCAGAGTAACCTCGACGACTACTTTGTGTTGCGCATCAGCGAGGCGCCACGCGAGACGAATGTCTATATCGTGCCGCGTGGCTATGACATGCATATGGGCGGCGTCGGCGAACCCGGCGTGCCGCCGGTCGCGCCTGCGCTCATGAACGCGATCTTCGCAGCGAGTGGCAAACGCATCCGTTCCCTGCCGCTCGGACAGCAGTTGGCAAGCAAGGCCTAAGCAGACGCCAAAAGGCGGGTCGGAGTTCGCTTCCGGCCCGCCGCTATTCCGCTGGGCGGACTGTGCGCACGACAGGCGCGCCCCGAGCTTTGACCAGCGCATAATAGACTGCGCCGCCGATCGCGACTCCGAAAAACCAGCCATAAACGCCCCACCAGGACGGCAGGATGTTGGTGAAATTCGGCAGGATGCTGGAGAAGATTGCGCCGATCGCGGCGGCGATCACCGCGTTGAGGTTCCACCCGTTGGTATAGCGATAGATCCCTTCCTCGCGGTAGAGCTCCGGCACGTCGATCTCGCCGTTATGGATGAGATAATAGTCCACCATGATGATGCCGAAGATCGGGCCCATCGTTGAGCCGATAATGCCGACGAAACTCGCCGCGCTCCCTTGCCACGGCGCAAAGGGATAGAGGACGAGCGCGATCAGCGCAGCGATATAGCCGCCTTTCTTGAAGTCGATCCTGCTGGGAAACATGTTGGAGAAGTCGAACGCCGGCGAGACGAAATTCGCCACCACGTTGATGCCGAGCGTCGCGACCGCAAACGTCAGCGCCGCCACCAGAGCCAGGAACCAATTGTCGAAGCGCGCCGAAATCTCGTCCGGGTGCAGCAAGGCCTCGTGATAGACGGTGTAGGCTGCCGCGGTCGTGATGCCGGCGACGAACGAGAACAGGACCAGGTTGATCGGCAGGCCCCAGACATTGCCGATCCAGACCGCCCGCCTGTTCGGCGCGTAGCGCGTGAAGTCGCAGAAATTGAGATAGAGCGCGGCGAAATAGGTGACCCAGGTGGCCGCGACGGCCGCGAGCGCAGCAAACGAGCCGGGCTCAAAGGGGACGCCGGCGTCGGCGGTCTTCTGTATCAAGACGTCGCGCGGAATGTCGTTGCCGAACGAGATCCCGCCGGCCTTCACGCAGAGATAGATGGCGAGGATCAGCATCATCACCCACACCGCCGGTCCGGCCCAATCCTGGAACCGCCGCACAGTCTCCATCCCGTGCTGGATGATGAGAAGCTGGAGAGCCCACACAATGATGAAGGTGATCGTCTCCAAGGTCGTGTGGCCGAGGAAATGCGAATTCCGGTTGAAGTCGGCGATCGCGCTGCTGCGCAGGAGCAATGCCACGATGGCGCCAGACGCGGCGCTGGTTTGCGCGCCATACCAGAAACACGCGACCACAGCGCGGACCAACGCTGGCAAGTTGGCGCCAAAAGTCCCGAACGACGCCCGGGCGAGAACCGGGTAGGGCACTCCGGTCTTGACGCCGGCGAAGCCGACGAGAGTCATCAAGAAGAAAATGACCAGCGAGCCGATACCGATCGCAAAGACGAAATTGACGAAATTGCCGCAAATGAGAAACAGGCTCGCGGCGAGGTAGTAGCCCCAGAGGCTGTGGACGTCAGACGTCCAGACGTTGAAGATGCTGAACGCGCCCCAGTTTCTCTCGCGAGCTGGCGCGAGATCCTCGTTGTACAGGCGCGGCGACGCGTTGGCGATTGTCATACGTTTGCCTCCCGCTGTTGCAACGGTCGGCGAGGCTCGACATTCTGCGTCAAGACGCCTTCGCTTTACGCGAATCGGCTCTGCGCCGGACCTTTCGCAAACAACTGCCTAATTCTTGCACAGCCGGAGCCGATCGGAAAAGCGAATTCTGAATTTACCTACTCCAGGACGGACTTAGCGCCGCGCCCAACGCCGGTCGTCGATCGGCCGAAACTTGATCGCAGCCGCTATCCCAAGCCCAATGAAAATCAAGAGCACGATCCCCTGGACGATCGCAAACGGCGGCTCGGACCCAGTCGGCGCGAGCGCGTGAAGGGCCGGGACCTTCAAGAACCCCTGCGCGACAAGCACGAACACGTTGAGATAAAGCGACGCGACCGCGCAGCCGACAAAGATCCGCCGCCACACGCCCGCAAGACGGAACCAGTAATAGGCGGCGACCGCGCCGACGAGCAGAACAAGTGACAGCACACCGACCGCGCGCGGCGGGTCGAAGCCGAACGGCGACAGCGGAAAACCGGACAGGCTCGTAAAGATCGTGGTGATTAGGAAGACAGCGATCGCTGTCTTGAAATTCTGGCCGCGCAAAAGGCCATACAACATCACAAGACCGGAAAGAATTCCGACCAGGCTTATCGCCACATGGAATTGAAGCATTGCAGGCTCCCCCAGCCTTGGCCGCGAGGCGGATCACCGGTTCGTAGGCCGCCTCTACCCTGGCGGCAACTTCTTCCTTTTGCCGCCTGGCTACAATATCTATATCAGTCACGATACTCTGTATGAGCCCGGGCTCGCGACCCGCGGCAGCGCGATTTTGGACTTCGCTGTCCGACACTCTTTCGCAGCCGAACGCATGAGAAAGCCGAGGCGCCATGGACCAGGCGGTCGCCACTCCAACCCAGGCTGGACATAACCGGCCCCGCAATCCGGGCGTTCCGCTCGCGCCGAATTGGTTCGAGAGCGTCGGCGTCAACGCGAGCGCCGTCGAGCGCCGCGCCGCGACCCTGACCACGCGCCGGTCCGTCAAGAAGGAATATCAGGCTGCGTGGCTCGTGAAGGCGATGACCTGCATCGACCTTACGACGCTCTCCGGCGACGACACGCCGGGCCGTGTGCGCCGGCTGTGCGCCAAGGCGCGCCACCCGTTTGGCGACGAGCTTCTCGCCGCGCTCGATCTCGCCGACCTAAGCCTGACAGTGGCCGCGGTCTGCGTCTATCCGACCATGGTTGGACCGGCGGTCAAGGCGCTCGAGGGCTCGGGGATTCCCGTCGCCTCCGTCGCGACCGGCTTTCCGGCCGGGCTTACCCCCTTGAAGCAGCGCCTGGAAGAGATCCGTTATGCGGTCGGGGAGGGGGCGCGCGAGATCGACATCGTCATCACCCGCGCCCATGTGCTCAGCCGCGACTGGAACGCGCTCTACGACGAGGTTGCGGCGATGCGCGAGGCCTGCGGACACGCGCATCTGAAGACGATCCTCGGCACGGGCGACTTGAAGACGCTGCGCAACGTCTATGCGGCCAGCATGGTGGCGATGCAGGCGGGCGCCGACTTCATCAAGACCTCCACCGGCAAGGAGGACGTCAACGCGACTTTGCCGGTAAGCCTGGTGATGCTGCGGGCGTTGCGCGACTATCGCGAGCGCTCCGGCGTGGACATCGGGTTCAAACCGGCGGGCGGCCTGCGCACGGCCAAGGATGCGCTTGCGTGGCTCATCCTCATGAAGGAAGAGCTTGGCGTGCAATGGATGCAGCCCGACCTCTTCCGCATTGGCGCGAGCGGCCTTCTGACCGACATCGAGCGTCAGCTCGACCATTACGCGACCGGGCGCTATTCCGCCGCCCATCGCCACGCAATGGCGTGAGGAAAACCCATGGGCGTGATCAAGGACATCCTGCGCACGATGGACTACGGTCCTTCCCCTGAGAGCAGCGAGCATGTCGGCGTTTGGCTCGAAGAGCATGAAAGCGGCTTCGGGCATTTCATCAACGGCGCCTTCACCAAGCCCGGCGTCTTGTTCGATGTCTTCAACCCCGCGCGCGGGGAGCGCATCGCGCGCGTCACCCAAGGCTCCGCGAAGGACATCGACGCAGCCGTCGCCGCGGCGCGAAAGGCCCAGACAAAATGGGCGGCCCTCTCTGGCTTCGAGCGGTCGAAGCACATCTACGCGCTTGCGCGCCATGTGCAGAAGCGTGAGCGCTTTCTCTCGGTTCTGGAAACGATCGACAACGGCAAGCCGATCCGCGAGTCGCGCGACATCGACATTCCCCTGGTCGCCCGCCATTTCTATCATCACGCCGGTTGGGCCTCGCTGATCGAAAGCGAGTTTCCGGAGACCAAGCCGGTCGGCGTGTGCGGGCAGATCATCCCGTGGAACTTTCCGCTGCTGATGCTCGCCTGGAAGATTGCGCCCGCGCTCGCAGCCGGCAATACGGTGGTACTGAAGCCGGCGGAATTCACGCCCCTGACCGCGCTCGCCTTCGCCGCCATCTGCGTCGAGACGGGGTTGCCTCCTGGCGTCGTCAACATCGTCACCGGCGACGGGGCGACTGGCGCCGCGCTGGTCGCGCATGCGGGCGTGGACAAGATCGCATTCACCGGCTCGACCGAGGTCGGCCGCGCGATTCGCAAGGCGACGGCCGGCACGGGCAAGAAGCTGTCGCTCGAACTCGGCGGCAAATCCCCGTTCATCGTGTTCGACGATGCGGACCTGGATAGCGCCGTCGAGGGCGTGGTCGACGCGATCTGGTTCAATCAGGGGCAGGTGTGCTGCGCGGGTTCGCGGCTCCTGGTCGCGGAAGGCGCCGCCGACGCCCTCTACGCCAAGCTGCGCGCCCGCATGGCGAACTTGAGAATCGGCGATCCGCTCGACAAGTCGACCGATGTCGGGGCGATCGTCGCGCCCGTTCAGCTTGAGCGAATCCGTCGGCTCATGCGCCAGGGCGAGGAGGAAGGGCTTGAATTCTTTCGCGCCAACGATTCGCTGCCCGAGCGAGGCTGCTTCTACCCACCGACCCTGATCATCGGCGTGGACCCGGCGTCCGTGCTTGCGCGCGAGGAAATCTTCGGCCCGGTGCTGGTCGCCACGACCTTCCGCACGCCGGATGAAGCGATCGCCCTCGCCAACAACACGCGCTACGGCCTCGCCGCGTCCGTCTGGACGGAGAACGTCAATCGCGCGTTTGAGGTCGCGGCGCGCATCAAGGCTGGCGTCGTCTGGATCAATTCGACCAATATGTTCGACGCCGCCGCAGGCTTCGGCGGCTATCGCGAAAGCGGCTTCGGGCGCGAGGGCGGCCGCGAAGGCTTGTCCGAGTACCGGATCGCCGACGAGCCCAAGCCCAAGCCCAACACATCCCGTCCGCTGCGCCTCAACGCTTCGCCCGGTCTTGCTCCGGCGCGCAACCTTGACGATGCGCCCGACCGCACCGCCAAGCTCTATATCGGCGGCAAGCAGGCGCGGCCCGATTCCGGTTATAGCTACGCCGTTCTCGATCCCGCCGGCCGCGAGGTCGGCCTAGCCGGGCTCGGCAACCGCAAGGATATCCGCAACGCGGTCGAAGCCGCGGCGAAGGCTTCGTCCTGGGGAGCGGCGACGGCGCACAATCGCGCGCAAGTGCTCTATTACGTGGCTGAGAACCTGGCCGCCCGTGAAGACGAATTCACGCGCCGCCTCAGCGCCATGACTGGAGCGTCCGCCCGCGCGGCCAAGGCCGAAGTCGAGGCCTCGATCCGCCGTGCTTTTGTCTACGCCGGCTATGCCGACAAGTTCGACGGCGCCGTGCACGCGACGCGCTCGCGCTTTGTGACTTTGGCGATGAACGAACCGTGGGGCGTCATGGGCATTGTCTGCCCGAACGAGGCGCCGCTGCTGGCCTTTGTCTCGCTCGTCATGCCGGCGATCGCCATGGGCAATTGCGTCGTCGCGGTCCCGTCGGCCAACCATCCTCTAAGCGCCACCGACTTCTATTCGGTGCTCGATACGTCGGATGTTCCCGCCGGCGTCGTCAACATCGTCACCGGAGAGGCGAACGTCCTGACCAAGACGCTCGCCGAGCACGACGGCGTGGATGCGGTTTGGTATGTCGGCGACACCGAGGGCGCAGCGCAGGTCGAATCGCTTTCCGCCGGCAATCTCAAGGCGACCTGGACTTCGGCCGCATCGATCGACTGGGCCGAGGCGCAAGGCCGCGAGTTCCTGCGCCGGGCGACCCAGGTCAAGAACATCTGGACCCCTTACGGGGAATAGAGCGGCCGGCGTTTCCACATGAACCCCGGCGCTCGCCGTCCTGACTGCGGCGATCCCAAGAAATGGGTTTCGAGCGGCCTATAATACATAATTTACATGTCGAACACTAGATTGCCTCGAACGCCAACCGCAAAAAACCGGCGCGGAACTAAACGGGGTCGTAACCCACTGAAAACATGAGGTCGCGCCGGTAAAGTGGCAATTAGGGCGGCGCGCCTACCAAACCTTGGTGACCGTATAGCCCTGCGCGCGGAACCTTTCGACGAGACCGGTCTTGCCCGCAAGATGCAGCGCGCCAACAGCGATGAACGCGCCGCCGGAGGCCAGAAGCGGCGCGGCGCGCTCGGCCATGATTGCGTTTCGGCCCTGAAGCAGAGCGCGCATGAACTCATCCTGCGCCGCGCGCTCGGCCTCGCTTAATCCCCCGAGGGCGTCGCTGATCGCTACGATCTCGGCCGGCCTGCTTTCCCGATAAAGCCTGAGCATCGTTGCGTACAAATCATCGTTCAGAGCCGGGTTGCGGGCCGCGAGCGTCAACAGCGTCGCGGCGACTTGAGGGCGCATGTTGGCGATGGCTGCGATCTGTTCCTCCGCCGTTTCAAGTCCAACGACCTTCACCCCCGAATCTCTTGCCGTCTCGGCGAGAAACTGGTCGACCTCCGGCAGATTGAGGGTTTCGCGCTGCGCTTCGCATTTGGGCAGCGCGGTCAGGATGGCCAGAAACCAGGGCTTCAGATGGTGCGCGAATTCGACGGGATAGCCGAAACTCGTGATGAGTTTCTCGATTTTCTCGCGGTCCTCGGGCGCGATCGCCCCCTCGAATGTGTCATGGTCGCGATCAAGCGCCTTGGCCAGCGTCGCGGCCGTGATGTTGGCCTTCTCGACGAGGTCGATAGGCCCGCCGAGTTCCGTCGCCACGATCTTGGCGCCGTTGATCGATTGCGCAGCGCGATGCGCCACTTCGAGCGCAAACTTGTCGGTCGAATGAATGGTGCCGAACAGATACGAGGGCGTAAGACCCGGCTTCTCGATGCGCCAGAGCAACCCGTCGCCGTTGACGAGATCGTCCGCTCGCGCCGCCTCGGCTGCCGCGAGCCCCGCAACCTTGCTGAGATCCGAGCCCTGACAGGCTTTAGGCGGCTCAGCGTGCGCCAGGGAAAGCGTGAGAGCGCCGATAAGAAACGCGCATGCGCTTAGCGCCAACCGATACAGGACGCTCACAGCTTTCTCAGTGCGACTTCTTCAATTCTGTGGCTCGCGCCCTTGGTCAGGAGCAAGTCGGCCCGCGGCCGGGTCGGCAGGATATTCTCGTGCAGGTTGACGAGATTGATGCGCCGCCAGATCGAGCGTGCCGTCGCCTCGGCTTCCGCATCGTTGAGGTCGGCGTATTGGCGGAAATAACTGCGCGGATCGCGAAACGCCGTGGTCCGCAAGCTTATGAAGCGTTCGATGTACCATTGCTCCAGCAAGGCGGTCTCGGCGTCCAGGAAGATCGAGAAATCGAAAAAGTCGGAGACGAATGGAATCTCTTTGCCGTCGCGGGGCAGCCTGTTCGGCAGCAGGACGTTTATGCCCTCGAAGATGAGAATGTCCGGCCGGTCAACGGCGATCAATTCGTCTTTCACGATATCGTAGGTGATATGCGAATAGACCGGCGCGGCGACATTGCGTTGTCCAGCCTTCACTGCGGAGAGAAATCGAAGCACCGCCGTCCCGTCGTAGCTCTCGGGAAAACCCTTGCGGTCCATGATGCCGAGCCGGATCAACTCGGCGTTCGGACGTAAGAAACCGTCGGTGGTGACAAGCTGCACCTGGGGCGTGTTCGGCCAGCGGGTCAGAAGAGCTTGCAGCACCCGTGCGGTCGTCGATTTTCCGGCGGCGACCGATCCGGCAATGCCGATGATGTAAGGCACTTTGCCGTCGGTCGCGCCGAGAAAACGCTGTGTCGCCTTGAACAACCCTTGCGTCGCCGCAACGTAAAGCGCGAGCAATCGCGACAGCGGCAAATAGATGGCGACGACTTCGTCGAGCGAGATCGGATCGTGCGTCGACTGCAGCTTGCGCAGATCATCGATGGTGAGCGTCAGCTGCGTGTCCGCGCGCAATTGCGCCCATTCGTCGCGGTTGAAGCGGCGAAATGGGGATTCGAGCGATTGGAGCCCAACGCGATTCATCATTTTGTCCGGGACGATTTTTCCTGGTGGCCGCTCTGTTTCGATCTTTTGCCCAATTCGTCCATCACTGACGACAGCGCAACTCCGCGCACGCGGAGCACGACGAGCAGGTGGTAGAGAACATCGGCCGCCTCGGCGCGAACGGCGCTCTCGTCCAACGCCGCGGCAGCGATCGCGAATTCAATCGCTTCTTCGCCGAATTTGCGGGCGCAATGGGCTGCGCCCTTGTCAAGCAGACTGCGGGTGTAGGAGGTCTCGGCGCTCGTCCCGGCGCGCTCATCGATCGTCTGCGCGAGCTCATCGAGCGTGAATATCGCGCCTGCCCTGTTTTTCTCGCCCATCGCGCCTTTATCTCCTGCCGCGCCGGCCGCTGCAACAAGAGGTCCGCAGCCGTTCGCCGCCCGCTGCCCTTCTTGACTTGGCTCTCGCCGGGGCCATAAAGCATGCCGATCTTGAGGCGGGCGATTAGCTCGCGCCCAGCGCCTGACGATTTCGCGCCGGGAAGATCCGTAGCCACCGTGCACCCACAAAAAGGCGAGGTTAAGCATGTCGGCCTTCCGGCAGTGCTTGCGCTCAACCGATCGGGAGCGTTCTTGTTCATCGTCCTGCTGGTGTGCATCTCGCTTACGATGGTTGAAGGCGCCGAGCGCGACCCAGATGCGGTCGATCACAGTGGGTCATCAACCGGTCGATCCAGGTCGAACTCAATGCCGCGTGCCGTATGACTGTTCGGCGGAACGTGTCGTCGCTCAGAGCTCTCGGGTCCGCTCCGGCGATGCGCCCTGCAGCCACGGCCCGCCAGAGCTCGCGGTCGAGGCGCGACAGATGCTCAAGCCGGAGCAGTGCATCGCTGGTGAGTTCCTCCTCCACGGGAACCCGAAGCTCTGATGGCAGGGTGGGGGTTTCGTTCACGCGCCGGTGCACGAAGGGACGAACGAGAAAGGCACGCATATTGTCCTCGAGCCGCGGGTTCTCGACGATGTCGGCGAAATCGAACGCCTTCAGCCGCGCCACCGCTTCACTTGCGAGGTGCTCGTCCGACGCGCTGTCGATGAAGCCATCATCGGGGATGAGGGGATGAGGCCACAACAGCATGCGGGCCGCGACATTGTCGGTCACGTAGGCGGCTTCGGGGTAATTAAGAAATTCGATAAGGGGCCTTCGGGCCAGGCGCACGATACGCTCCCACGCACCATAATTTGCGAGGGTTTCGTCCGAGTGCGACCGCCAGAACATCCAGTGCGAGAGAATGCGCGAGCGTGGTTCCCGCAGAACCGTCATTAGGCGAGCTGCAGGCCGACTTTGGATAAGTGTGGAATACGTTATGTGGCCGGTAACAAAGTCGCTGCCGTTTGCAGAAGGGAGACCCTCAGAGATCATTTGAATGTATTTCGGAGGAAGGGTCTCAGATGAACGGATTGGCCCCAAGGCCCAACGGTCGATGCCGACAACGCACGCGGTGCGCGGCAGGATTTCGCGCAGCCCAGCCGCCAGCGCCTTGCCCGACGTCTTGGGGATGTGCATGAACGCCAGGGGCCGATCCATGGCCGATTGTTTACGCAGCTCGTCGAGCTGCGCTGTGCACTCGAAATAGAGGCGCTCCAGTTGCTCGATCTTGGCAGCAAGCTCGGCATTCAGCGTAACCGTGGGCGTGGCGGGAAGCCAAGCGTTATCGGGGGGTGCAGGGCGCCCTGATGCAAGGCTGCGCATTTCGTCGGCGAGCCTGTCGCGTTCACGGGCCGCTAGTTCAAGGCGAGCCGACATTTGGCCTAGTTGGGCGGTACACTCGTCACGCTCCCGTCTCGCTTCGGCAAGTCGAGCATAGATACCGCGAACCCACGGCATCTTGCGGTGAAGTCGGAACTTGGCCAACAGGGTCTCCGTCTCAGTTGTGCGGCCGGACTTAAAGAAAACGCTGTGTCGCCTTGAACAACCCTTGCGTCGCCGCAACGTAAAGCGCGAGCAATCGCGACAGCGGCAAATAGATGGCGACGACTTCGTCGAGCGCGATCGGATCGTGCGTCGACTGCAGCTTGCGCAGATCATCGATGGTGAGCGTCAGCTGCGTGTCCGCGCGCAATTGCGCCCATTCGTCGCGGTTGAAGCGTCGAAACGCGGATTCAAGCGACTGGAGGCCAACGCGATTCATCGGAACTCTCTCACCCGAGCCAGTTGGCCTACGCGCTGACGAGACCGCGCTCTCACTTCGTTCGGGACGCTTTTTCCTGGTGCCCGCTTTGTTTCGCCCTTTTGCCCAGTTCGTCCATCACCGACGATAGCGCAACCCCCGCACGCGGAGCACGACGAGCAGGTGGCAGAGAACATCGGCCGCCTCGGCGCGAAGGGCGCTCTCGTCCAACGCCGCGGCAGCGATCGCGAATTCAATCGCTTCTTCGCCGAATTTGCGGGCGCAATGGGCTGCGCCCTTGTCAAGCAGACTGCGGGTGTAGGAGGTCTCGGCGCTCGCTCCGGCGCGCTCTTCGATCGTCTGCGCGAGCTCATCGAGCGTGAACATCGCGCCTGCCCTGTTTTTCTCGCCCATCGCGCCTTTATCTCCTGCCGCGCCGGCCACTGCAACAGGAGGTCCGCAGCCGTTCGCCGCCCGCAGCCCTTCTTGACTTGGCTCTCGCCGGGGCCATAAAGCATCCCGATCTTGAGGCGGGCGATTAGCTCAGCGGTAGAGCACTCCCTTCACACGGGAGGGGTCGCAGGTTCGATCCCTGCATCGCCCACCATCCAGTCCTGACAAACAGCGGTGGTTTCCGGATTTGAGGAAACGACCGTGAGTTCAACGGCTTGAGTAGACTAGAGTGCGCTCTGCGCTCGAAACTTTGTGTTTTGCACCCGTTTTGGGCCCGGAAGCGCGGGCCAGTCTCTACCGGCAAAGTTCCGTTTCCCAGACTGACTGATTCCATCGTCTGAGGGCAGCGGAACTCATCCGGAGCATTAAGAAACGCGATTCGGTAAGGTGCGGTTTCGTGAACCGCTCGAACTCTCTATTCGGCCTAAGCCGGAGCCTTGAGCCCAAGAGCATCCCATTGGTGTGACCACACCAATCAAGCGCTTGGATCCGAATCCCCGCGGCAGGCGGCCTTCCATTGCCGCGGTGACGATGGGCGGGGCGGCAAAGGCGAGCGACAATGTCATGCGGATTGAGCGTCCGCTCTTCTGCTCGCGAGCGGCGATACCCGCGTGGGTTTGATCGGGATCCTTGATCAGCTCGTCGAGCCAGCGATGCGCGTTGCGTAAAGATTCGGCGAAGACCGCGCGCGCGAACGCGCATTGGGCGAATAGCAGAGCGCGGCTCACCTTTGCCTTGGACGATCTCGCGGCGTTGGTAAGGAGAGGGCGCTATCCACGGAATGGTCAATGTTCGATCGCGACCGTCCGCGGCAGCGGCGTCACTGAGCCGTACCTCGACTTTCTCCGTGCTGATTGTGACTCGTTCGATCGCGTCGACCACCTTGTCGTGAAGGGAAAGCTCTTGGGGCTCACCCGCCGTCGGCTGCGAGCCGATTGTTCTCCCGAAGCCATTCGCTTGAGACAGCGCACCCCGTCCATCGATCGAGCATCCCCACGCGAGGATGCTCTTGATCGCATCCAAGACCTGTTTTTCGATTTGCGCTGCCGGGACACGGGACACCGATCCAGCGTCCGACTTGCGACCCGTGAGGGTCGCTCGTGAGATATAGTAGCGCCAACGCCGGCCGCCCTTGGCGGCATGGCTTGAGCCCATCCGATTGCCGCGATCGTCGTAAAGTTGTCTGCGAGAAAGGACTCAATATTGCGACGGGGGTCTGCCCTCGTTTGCGTTTGCGCTGCAAGTTGATTTTGGACGCGGTCCCAGGTCTCCAGATCGACGATCTTGGTATGTAGGCCGTCGTGGATCTGACCCTTGTGGCTAAGCTGCCCGGCGTAGATTGGGTTCGACAAGATGTGGTAGATATGACCTCGACTGATCAAGCCGCCGCCTGTCGCTCTGCCTGTTCCAACAACTCGAACCGGCAAGCGAATGTTCTCGGCATCGAGAACCATTTTAAGTCGCACCACGCTGCCGAGCGCAAGGTAACGCTGGAAGAGGTCGCGAACGAATCCGGCTTCGCGCGCGAACGTCCTCCAACAGCTTTGCCAAAGCGGGCCTGTCGATGGAACCGCCAGAAAAACCGCCATCGTCATAACGATCCCGGATCAGCTTCCAGCCCTTGTGGGCCTGGCTCCGGATGTAGGCCTCTGAGGCCTCCCGCTGATTGTCGAGTGAGTTGAACTCCTGCTCTCAGGCCGACTTGAACTGCTTCTTCGTGATCGACCCCGACGGAGCTCGCGCCGCCGCGAGACGCGCCGAAACCGCGGTAATGCAGGGAATGCCACCGGGCCTTCTGCATGGGCTTCCGGTATCGGTGAAAGACCTTATCCCGGTCGGGGGTCTTCCGTATGCCTTAGGCTCCCGTGCGAACGTAGGCAACGTTGCGCCAGAGGACGCACCTTCGGTTGAGAGAGCAATCCTTGGAACGTCGCTAAGACGTCGGGGGGCTCCAGCGCCGGAGCGGCCGCATCCATTGCTGCGGGGGTGACGCCATTCGGATTGGGGGCCGATGGAGGCGGCTCGATCCGCATCCCCTCTTCCCTAACAGGCCTCGTCGGACTCAAGGGTCAATTTGGTCGTGTTCCGGTCTGGCCGACATCCGCGACCCCGACGTTAGCGTATGTCGGTCTGATGGCACGTAATGTTCAAGATGCGGCGCTGCTGTTTACAGCGATCGCCGGATACGACGCTCGCGATCCGTCAAGTGTCTCCGAACCAGTTCCCAATGTCCTGGTGGCCTGCCAGTCGTCTGTTGCCGGGACGCGTCTCGCATGGAGCCCGACGCTGGGCTATGGGAAGCCCAACGAAGAGGTCGTCGCCATTTGTGAGAAATCGGCTCTTCATGCTGGAGGACATGGGATGTATCGTTGAAAAAGTCGATAGCTTTTTCGAAGACGATCCGGCGCCTCTCTGGACCGCTGAATTCTACGCCGGTGTCGGTACACGGCTCCGGGAAGTCTTGAAGAACAAGCGTGAAATCTTTAGATCCCGCCGTCAGCGATATCCTTTGCGGCTCTTTCACGAACCATGCGCGACTACTACGACGGCGTGTTTGCGCGGCATGCCTTCTATCGCGACGCTCTCAAAAAGTTTGACGAGTATGACGCGGTTCTTTCCCCCGTCCTGCCTGTGTCCTCACTCGACTGCGGTCTGAACAAGCCGGCTCGCCTGACGCATCGAACCTTGGTTTCCTGAGTCTATTATATTACACATACCCACTCAACCTTTTGGGTTTTCCCAGCGGGAACCCTTTGCGCAGGTTTGGCTTCCGACGGAATGCCGGTCGGACTCCAGATCGCCTGCAGGCCACGCGGCGAATCTGACGTCATTCGTCTTGCTGCCGCGCTGGAGACAGCGCATCCGCCGGGCTACAATCATGTGAAAGCAACGAGCCCAGAGCCCAAAGCCTCCAGAGGTGTACGGGCGCAGTTTATAGGCAATGCGCTTCTCCCAGGCGCACGTCGGCGAGAACCACGGGCCGCCGCCCCTTTACTCCGACGGCCTTAATCGCGCCCACGCCTCCTACACCGTAGGCTTTGCCTCATTCCTCTCAGCGCCGATGTAGGGTTTGAGGGTCGACTGGCTGGCATCGCGTCGTCTGGATTTCTGGCTCATAGGCTCCAATCCTTCTTTGCGGCACTGGTGCCATGACGCTGTGCCGCGTCGGCGGACAACTCCTAAGCCACAGCGAATCTCAATGGCACGAACTTTGCGGCTCTGAACCTCAAGTGGCTGCCAGTGGAAGATTTATGCATTGCGGTAGCGTTTACGCTTCCCGCCCGTTGACCGGGGCGGCTCATTTTGCCGAGACGCGCGATTGGAGCGGCGGCTGCCGCGTTTCGATCCCCGAACGCTTGACTCGTAATATTTTCTGTCCACAGTCCGCAGTCATAACCGAAAGAGTTAGCTTGGGTCTGCCCAAGCTTTCAGCAGGGGAGGGAGCTATTTCATTTTTTGACACGCTCAGTCTGTCTGAGCATGTCCGCAACTTCCTCCTGAAGGAGATGACGTCCGGCCGTCTCAAGCCGGGCGGTCGCATTAACGAAGCGGAACTGGCTCGGAAATTAGGCATCAGCCGCAACCCAATCCGGGAAGCCATATCGGGTCTCGCTCAACGAGGTTACCTTGTCTCATTGCCCCGTCGAGGCCACCGCATGCGTGTGCTCACGGTGGAGGACATCGACGATGTCTTCTCATTCCGGATCTGCGTCGAATCCTTCGCCATAGAGCAGGCAGTCCCGCGCATGACGAGGCGCGACCTCGTCGGCCTGCGGGCCATCCAGGATCGGATGTTCGAGGCGTCGGCGGATAGCAATGTTACCGGCATGCGCGAAGCGGATGTCGCTCTGCATCGGACAATCTGCGAGCTGTCCGGCAACCGGCAGACTCTGCGGGCCCATGAAGCGATTGACACCGAGGTGCAGATCCTCATCGCCTGTGTGGATCTTGAACTCGAGAGCCTGGCCTTCACGGCAGCCGCCCATATGCCGGTCGTGGAGGCTCTGGAAGCTCGCGATGCTTCGCGCGCTATCGCCGCGATGCAGCATCATCTGAAAACCACATGGGCCGACGTGCATGCGATGCACCGTCGAGCAGGGATCTTTGAGCCTGCGGCTGACACGGATAGCAGGCCTCGGACCGGGCGCTTCAGCTCGGCGGGTCTTTTTCGAATTGGAGAGGATCGATGAAATTTGCGAAGAACAGGTTGTACATCGAGAGTTATACGAAGTGTCCGAATTGCGGAATTCTTATTTTTGAAGACTCAAAGCAGAATATGGAACAGACGATACTTATAGATGACAAGCTTTACTGCTCGTCTTGGTGCGTCAGCTGGGAGAGGGACCGCGCGGCGCGCGGCCGAGCCGAGAGCGCCGCGCAATGAGACGAACGATGTTCACACTGACGCCGGCGAGCCGGCGAAACCGGGAGCAAACGAGATGAAAACGAAGAAATCGATTTTGGCGCTGGCCTGCAGCATGCTGTCTATTGCAGCGGCCCCGCAGGCCCGCGCCGATGACGGACTCACGATCGGCATGGCGGTCGCCATGTCGGGCTGGATGGAGGCCTATGATGGCGAGGCCACCAAGATGGCCCAGCTATGGGTCGACCAGCAGAACGCCAAGGGCGGTCTTCTCGGCAAGCCCATAAAGGTGATCAGCGGTGACACCAAGACCGATCGCGTCGAGGGCGCCAAGGTCGGGCAGGCTCTCATCCAGCAAGGCGCTAACCTGCTTCTTGTCTCGGCGGACTACGATTATGGCGCGCCGGCCGCCCTCCAAGCCCAGAAAGCCGGTGTCATTTCAGTGTTTCTAGGCGCCTCGGATCCGAAGGCCGGCGTGATCGGAGTCGGTCCGCTGTCGTTCACAGCCAACAACGCCGGCCAGCTCGAGGGCGCCGTCATGGCCGACTGGGGCATGAAGAAGAAAGGCCTCAAGAAGGGCTACATGCTTATTGATGAGACGATCGAGTACAACAAGTCCGTCTGTGCCGGCTATGATTGGCAGGAGAAGTTGGACAAGGGGACGGTCGTCGGCAAAGACACGTTCAAGGGTCTTGACCCCACCATTAGTTCTCAGATCACCCGTCTCAACGAGGCGATAGGCAAGGAGGGCGTCGACCACATCATGCTGTGCTCGACCAATCCGGGCGCAGCGAGTTCGCTCCGCCAGTTGCGAGCCGCGGGCATCAACCTGCCCGTCTTCAGCGCCACCGCGATGGACGGCACTTATTGGCTGAATTCGGTGCCGGGTCTCAAGGACTTTTACCTGCCTTCCCAGGCGCTCTCGAAAGATGACCCGCGGCCGGCCGTCAACGAGATCTCGGCTGCCTACGAGAAGAAGTTCGGCAAGCCGCCGACCACGCAATACGCCTATCCGATCTACGCGTTCCTCGACATGTGGGCCAAAGCGGTCACTGAGGCCAAGACCGCTGACGCCAAGCCCGTTGTGGCAATTCTCAACAAAGCTGATAACGAACCGACCGTCTTGGGGCCGCGGACCTTCACGCCCAAGCTGCACATCCAGACCACAGAACCCATGTTCGTGATGTCTTATGCCGACGGAAAAGAGACGCCGGTCGTGGAGTGGAAGATCACGGATACGATTCCAGACGCAGTGCTCTATCGCCTCAAAGGCAGCGAGTAACCGTCACGATCTCTGGCGCCGCCTCCCTAGAGACGGCGCCCCGGCCTTCCACCCGGCTCGAGGACGGCGCTTTGGATGAATGAGCTTCCTGTTGCCCTGGCGACGACCCCGACGGATCCGACCAATGTCGATGCGGCCGAACTCTCGGCTGAGAATCTGACAGTCCGGTTCCAGGGGCTCGCCGCCATTTCCGACGTAAGCCTGACGGTCCGACGGCACGAGATCTTCGGACTGATCGGTCCCAACGGAGCCGGCAAGACGACTCTGGTGAATTGCCTGACCGGTTTCCAGGCGCCGACCGAAGGGAGAATCCTGGTCGGGCGGCAAAGCGCCGCCGCCTGGAAGCCGACGCAGTTCCGGGAGATGGGAATCGCCCGGACGTTCCAGGCCGGGCGGCTGTTCAAGGAGATGTCCGTGCTGGAAAACGCCGAGGTCGCGGCGGTCGGGTTGGGGCTCGATCGCCGCAAGGCCGTTGCGCGTTCCCGTGCGATTCTCGACTGGGTGGGACTTGCCGACAAGTCTGCCTTGCCTGCGGGCGCGCTGCCCTATACCGACCAGCGCCGTCTCGGCATAGCGCGGGCGATGGTCATCACCCCCGCTTTTGTCCTGCTCGATGAGCCGGCCGCCGGCATGTCGGACGCCGAATGCGAGGGGTTGATGGTCCTCGTTTCATCGATCCCCGAGACCTTCAATTGTGGCGTGCTCCTGATCGAACACAACATGCGGGTCGTGATGGGAATCTCGCATCGTATTCACGTCCTCGACGGCGGCAAGACGCTCGCGGAAGGCACGCCAGCCGAGGTCCAGGGCGACCAGGCCGTGCTTTCCGCCTACTTGGGCATGGAGACGTAATGACGGCGCTTCTCGAAGTCGAAAATCTGTCGGTTCGCTATGGCGACCTGATCGCTCTGCGCGGGGCTTCGCTCACGGTGAGCGAGGGGGAAGTGGTCTGCATCATCGGCCCGAACGGCGCCGGCAAGTCGACCACGCTTGCCACGATCGCGGGCGGCGTCACGCCGGTTTCGGGCGACATTCGCCTCGACGGCCGGAGCATTCTCGGTCAGCGACCCGAACAGATCGCCCGGCTGCGCCTGTCGCTGGTGCCCGAGGGCCGACATATCTTTGGAACGCTCACGGTCGCGGAGAACCTGCAGATCGGCGGCTACATACTTGGCGACCGGGCTGCTGCTCGTAGCGACATGGAGCGCCTTCTCGGCCACTTTCCTCGTCTGCGGGAACGTCTCCGCTATCCCGCCGGCAGGCTTTCAGGCGGCGAGCAACAGATGCTGGCCGTGGCGCGCGCCGTGATGACGCGACCCCGACTTCTGCTTGTCGACGAGCCGTCGCTCGGCCTCGGGCCGAAGATCATTGACCAGATCTACGAGATTCTATTGGAATTACGGCAGCGCGAGAAGATGACGCTGCTGATGAACGAGCAAAGTTCAGCCCGCATCCTGAAATTCGCCGATCGCATCTATGTGCTGCGGAGCGGAACGGTCCAGCTGGAAGGCCGAGCCGCCGATCTCCACGACGGCGAGGTCATCCGCCACGCCTATTTCGGCTTCGGGAGTGTCGAGAGACCGCCAGTGGAGACGGTCGCATGATCGAGTTTGTGCAAAACCTGATTGACGCCCTTGCACTCGGCAGCATCTACGCGCTGACGGCGCTCGGAATCGGCCTGCTGTTCGGTATCCTGCGACTGATCAATTTCGCTCACGGCGACATGATCACCATCGGCGCTTACGCGCTCATCGTGCCATCGGCCGATGTCACCGCCCGCCTGCTGATCGGCTCCTGGACACCTGCGGCCGTCATTATCGCCATCTCGATGATCGTCGTCGTGGCGGCGCTTCTTACCGACGCCGCAGTCTTTCGACCGCTGAGAACCGCCTCCTCGCCGACCTTGATGATCTCCTCCTTCGCAGTGAGCTACATTATCCAGAACGGCGTCCTCATCTTCTACGGCGCACGCCCGAAGGCGGTGAATTTCTGGAGCGGCGCCAACATCCAGATTCATTTCGGCGAGCTTCGCGTCCCTTTGCTGCAACTCATCACGCTCGTGGTGACTCTCGTTCTGATGGTGGTCTTGACGCTCTTCCTCAAGCGGACGCCCTACGGCGTACAGATGCGCGCCGCCGCCGAGGATTTCCGCATGGCGCAATATCTTGGCGTGCGCGCCAATGTTGTAATCGGGCTCGCTTTCGCGATCAGCGGCATCCTCGCCGCCGCTGTGTCCATGCTCTACGTCACGCAGTCCGGCTCGCTGACTCATCAGATGGGCGTGCCGCTCGCTTTGTTCGCCTTCGTGGCCGTCGTGGTCGGCGGCATGGGGAACCTGACGGGCGCGGTCGTAGGCGGTTTCACGCTCGGACTCATTGTAACCATGCTGCAGGCCTATCTGCCTTCCGATTTGCGCGCGTTTCGAGACGCGTTCGCGTTCGCGGTGGTCATCCTTGTTCTGCTGATACGCCCCGCCGGCCTGCTGCCGGCCCGAACTACCATCGAACGCGTCTGAAGGACGGCTCATGCAGGCCTTCATGATCCGCCATCAGACGCCGGTTCTCCTGATCATCATTCTCGCCGCTATCGCGTCTCTGTCGGACATCGGCAGCCTTGCTAGCCTGCAGGTGACGCTGACCGAAATGCTCATACGCGTGCTGGTCGTGGTGGGCCTTTATGTGTTCATCGGCAATTCCGGGGTCATCTCGTTTGGCCAGACGGGATTCATGTGCATTGGGGCGTACGCGGTCGGTTGGGCGACCGCCGAGCCCGGCTTCAAGCAGGTGATGCTCCAGGGCCTGCCGGATTTCCTCGCGCAGAATCAATGGCCCTTTCCGGTCGCCATGGCGGGCGCCATCATTCTGCCCGCGATCGTCGCGTTCCTGTTCGGCCTGATCATCCTGCGGCTCAATGGCATCGCGGCCTCCATTGCGACCTTCGCTTTCCTGATCATCGTCAACAGCGTCTATTCGAACTGGGACTCGGTGACGGCCGGCGTCTCCTCGCTGGTCGGCATTCCGACCGCGGTCGGCCCCTGGGCGGCCTTTGGTTTCGCCTCTGCGGGTATCATCGTCGCCTACCTGTTTCAGATCTCTCGCTATGGGCTGATGCTGCGGGCGACGCGCGAGGACGATGTCGCGGCCAAGGCCTGCGGCGTGCATAGCGTCCGCATGCGGCTCATCGCCTTTGTTTTGAGCGCCGCGCTCGTTGGCGCCGGAGGGGGCCTATATGCTCAATTTCTTGGCATCCTAACCGTCGACACTTTCTATTTGAGCTTGACCTTCATCACGATCGCCATGCTGGTGGTGGGGGGAATGGGCAGCCTGACCGGGGCGGTGAGCGGCGTCATCCTGGTGACCGTCATCGTCCAACTGCTACGGTATTGTGAGCATGGCGTGATGCTCGGCTCAACGATGCTTAAACTGCCGGAAAGCAGTAGTGAGCTGGGGTTGGGCGTGCTGCTCGCTCTCATCCTGATCTTCCGCCCCAACGGCGTTTCTGGCGGCAGGGAACTGACCCTGATCGGCTCCTCGAACCGCGGTCCGCCAGAAACCGTCAGCGCCGCACCGACACCACCCCCTAAGACCAACTCCAATGCTGTCGCGTCAGAAACCACGTCATGAATGATTTGCAGTCCGACAATCCTTTTGCGGCCGGCGCGGCTTATATCGACGGCCGTTACATGCCTATCAGCCAGGCCACGATTCCCATCACGGACTGGGGCTATCGACGCTCGGATGTGACGTATGACGTCGTGGGAGTCTGGGAGGGCAATTTCTTCCGTCTCGAGGATCACATCCGGCGCTTCCGCTCGTCGATGCGAAAATTCCGTTTCGAACCCCGGGAAAGCGACGAAGACATCAAGGCGATTCTCAATCGTTGCGTCGCTCTGTCGGGATTGAAAAACGCCTACGTGGCGATGGATTGCCTCCGCGGTCGCCCCGCGCCCTGCATGCCCTATCATCCCGTCCATGCCCGCAATTACATCGCAGCCTTCGCCATTCCCTGGGTCTGGGTGATGAGCCCCCAAGTTCAAGAGCGCGGGGGTCATCTCATCATTGCCGAGACCCTGCGCATACCACCCGGCTCCGTCGATCCCACCGCCAAGAATTTCCATTGGGCCGATCTCACCCGAGGTCAGTTCGAAGCGCTTGATCGGGGAGCCGACTTCGCCCTCCTTCTCGACAGTGACGGCAACGTCACGGAAGGGCCGGGCTTCAACATCTTCATAGTGATCAACGACACCGTGGTCACGCCGGATGCCGGAGTGCTGGAAGGGATCACGCGCAAGTCGGTCATTGAGGTCTGCGCCGATCTTGGCATCCCTGCCAAGGTCGGCAAGGTTTCGGCCACGGAGGCCCGCGAAGCCGACGAAATTTTCCTCGCCACCACCGCTGGCGGCGTGATGCCGGCGAGCCGCATCGATGGCCGGATCATGGGCAACGACCGGCCCGGACCGATCTCGACGAAGATCAAGGACACCTTTTGGGCCAAGCGCGCAGCGGGGTGGCATGCCACGCCCGTCGATTACGCAGCCGCGACCAGTTTCGAGGAGATCTAATACTCATGAGTTATCGTCTGGGCATCGACATCGGGGGTACGTTCACGGACTTCGTCGCCTACGACGAGGATGGCAAGGCCCTCCGGGCGTGGAAGAACATGTCGACGCCCGGGAACCCTATCGAAGGGATCATGACCGGCCTCAAGACCTTCGGCGCGACCGACGCCATCAGCGGAATCCAACTCGGCACAACCGTCGCCACGAACGCCTTGCTTGAAGGCAAGGGCGCAACGGTCGCCTATGTGACGACTCGCGGCTTCAAGGATGTGCCTTTTATCGGCCGCGGCAACCGGAGGCACCACTACGACCTCGCCTGGGTGAAGCCAAAGCCGTTCCTGCAGCGGCGGCACGCCTTCGAGGTCGACGAGCGCGTCGGGCCGTCGGGCAAGACTATTCAGCCGCTAGACGAAACCCAGGTCAGAACGCTCTCGCGCGCCATCAAGGCGGAGGGCGAGATCAGCGCGATCGCCGTGGTGCTGCTCCACTCTTATCTGGCGCCGGACCACGAGCAGCGCATCAAGGCAATCTTTGCGGAAGAAATCCCAGATATCCCGGTATCTATCTCGTATGAAGTGTTGCCGAAGTGGAAGGAACATTTCCGTTCCTCCACGACGATCTGCGATGCTTTCATCAAGCCCGTGGTCGACAAACAGCTCGGCAGCATGCGCCGCGAACTCGACGAGCACGGCATCCGCGCCAAGATCGTCGTGATGCGCTCCAATGGCGGCGAGATCACTCTCGACAAGGCCGTGGAAACCCCTATCCAGATCGCAGTGTCCGGGCCGGCGGGCGGGGTGATCGCCGCCAAACGGACCGCCGAGGTTTTGAGTCTGCCCAACCTCGTGACCCTCGACATGGGCGGCACGTCGACCGATGTGTCCACAGTGGTCAATGGCAAGGAGAAGTTCACCACCGACTTCGAGATCGAGTGGGGGCGGCCAATTCAAATCCCGATGATCGACATCCGTACGATCGGAGCTGGCGGCGGCTCGATCGCACGAATCGACGCAGGCGGTATGTTGGTGGTCGGCCCCGAGAGTGCGGGAGCCAATCCAGGACCGGCATGCTATCGGTACGGCGGCGCACTGCCGACCGTTACCGACGCCAACGTGGTGCTTGGCCGCATCTCCGCTCAGAACTTTCTTGGCGGGGCAATGAGCCTCGATGCCGAGGCCGCCGGCAAAGCGGTCGCAAAGATCGCGGATGCCTTGGGCATACCAGTGGAGCAGGCTGCCCTCGCCGTCGTGAAGATCGCCAACAACAACATGGTCGGTGCGCTCCATACCGTGCTGACAGAACAGGGCCTCGACCCGCGTGACTTCGTGCTCGTCGCGTTCGGCGGCGCGGGCCCCCTCCACATCTCCGAACTCATGACCGAAGCTTCGATCTCGAAGGGCCTCGTACCGAACTTCCCGGGCCAGTTCTCGGCCTTCGGTTTCACCATGGCGAATGCACGGGTCGATCGCTACCGGACGGTGCAGCTAAACTCGCGCTTCTTCGATGCGGACCGGGCGCGAAGCGCGATGACTGCCTTGGTCTCGGAATGCAAAGATGACCTCGCGGCGCAAGGCCATAAGCAGGTGGCGATCACACGCGCCGTCGAGATGCGCTATCTGGGCCAGAATTACGAGCTGGAAATCCCAATAGACATTAATGCGTTCACGGAGGCCGAGATCGCCCATCTGTTTGAGATCTTCCATGAGCAACATGAGGCGCGCTTCGGCTTCCGCCTCGACGACCACATGGAAATCGTGAACTTCCTAGTGACAGGTACGGCCAATACGGGCGAACTGACGTTCCCGGAGATCAGCAAAGCCGACGGGGAGGCGGCGCCGGGTTCGACGCGCCCGGTCTGCTTCGATAATGGCTGGATCGATACGCCGGTCTACGACCGCGACAACCTACGCGCTGGCCACAAGATCTCGGGGCCCGCCCTCGTGGAAGAGAACGCCTCCGTCACCGTGCTCGGCCCCCATAAAAGTCTATCCGTCGATCGTTTCGGCAACCTCCTTATCGCCACCATTTAGAGAACCGTTGGAGCACCGCGCATGGACATGGTTTCTCTGAACATCGTCGGAGGCATACTCGTGTCCATCTGCCGCGATATGGGCGTTACGCTCATGCGCACCTCCTATTCGACGATTTTCAGCGAGTCGCTTGACTTCACCTGCGGCCTCGCCCTGCCGACTGGCGAACTGGTCGCGACCGGCGACTTCTGCCCGTCGATGATCGGCGGTATGCCGCTCCTTCTGCGATCTTGTGTGAACGAGATCGATGTCAATAGCCTCGAGGAGGGCGATGTTCTCCTGCACAACGATCCCTATCGCGGCGGCCTTCACACGCCCGAGCACACGATCTTCAAGCCAGTCTTTGTCGACGGGAGCGTGATCGGCTTCGCTGTCGCAATCGGCCACCTGTGCGAGGTCGGCGGCATGGCTCCAGCGGGTTTCGCCGGGGAAGCAACGGAAGTCTTCCACGAGGGGCTGCGCGTACCGCCCGTGAAGATCAAGCGGGCCGGTAAAGACGTCGACGACGTCTGGCGCCTGCTACTCGCGAATGTCCGCACCCCGCGTTACAATTACGGCGACTTCCGAGCGCTGATTGCAGCAGTCGACCTGGGCGAACGGCGGATGGCTGACGTCGCCAAAAAATACGGGATGGCGAACTTCCTCGAGAACGTCCACGGCCTGATGGATTACTCTGAGCGGCGCATGCGGGCTGAGATCGAACAGATCCCCGACGGCCGTTACGTCTTCGAGGATGTCATGGAGGACGACGGAATCACCGACCAGCCCTATACCATCAAGGCTGAGGTGACTGTGACGGGCAGCGACCTCATTGTCGACTACTACGGCAGTTCGCCACAGGCGAGAGGGCCGATCAACGGCACGCTGGGGGTAGCGCATGGCGCGGCCTACAATGCTGTCCTGCAGCTCACCGATTCCACTATCCCGAAGAACTCCGGCTGCTTCCGGCCGATCCGTGTGCTGGCGCCGCCTGGTTCGGTGGTGAACGTGAACTTCCCGGGCCCATCGGTCGGCGGTAACACCGAGACGCATTGCCGGATTGCCAACGTGGTGATGGGGGCGCTGGCGCCGGGATTGAAGGAACGCTCAGCCGCGACCGACGGCGCAAGCCACAGTAACTTCCTATTCGGCGGCACGGACGCCAAAACGGGCGAGTTTTTCTGCTGCTACGACTTGACGCCAGTCGGTTGGGGCGGCCGCAGCTTTGCGGATGGCAACGACGCGGTAGGTGGCATCAACGGCAACTGCCCGCACATCCCGGTCGAGGTGTTCGAATTTCGTTTTCCCTGGCATGTCGAGGAGTTCAAGCTCGTTGACGGTTCGGGCGGCCCGGGTAAATTCCGTGGCGGCCTCGCCTTATCCAAGACCGTGCGCTGCACCGATACACCTATGACCTTCAGCTATATGAGCGACCGCCAAAAGGTCAGCCCTTGGGGGATCCATGGCGGACATCCGGGCGCGAGGGCCGAACTGTTCATGAAGCGCAAGGGCAGCGACGAGTGGCTGACGATCACCCAAGCCTTTAACAAGGTCTCGCCGAGCAAGTTCGCCAATGTGCCGATCGCGCCGGGCGACCGGATCAAGATTACCTCGCCAGCCGGAGGAGGCTGGGGACCGCCAGAGGAGCGCGATCCTCACCTGGTGAAGGAAGATCTCCTTGACCGCTTCATTACGCCCCAGCAGGCGCAATCCGTCTACGGATTGAAGGGCTAACTGGGCCACCCGAATTCGTCGTTGTCTCATCTAAAAGTAAAGGCAGTTATGACCCTCATCCCGAATTCGATTCACGCACGGGACGTTGCTTACCTGCTCCATCCCAACACAAACGCCCGACGGCACGAGAAGACGGGGCCAATTGTGATCGACCGGGGCGAAGGCATTTACGTCTACGACGATCAAGGAAAACAGTACATCGAGGCCATGGCAGGTCTCTGGAGCGTGGGCGTAGGATTCGGCGAGCAGCGCCTGGTCGATGCCGCAACTCGGCAATTGGCCAAGCTGCCCTACTATCATTCCTTTTCGGGCAAATCGTCCGAGCCTTCGATCGAACTGGCCGAGCGGCTGGTGAAGATGTCGCCGAAGGGACTGGACCGCGTCTTCTTCACCAATTCGGGGTCCGAGGCCAACGATAGCGTGATCAAGATCGTGTGGTTCTACAACAATGCGATCGGGCGGCCGGAGAAGAAAAAGTTCATCGCTCGCACGGGCGGGTATCACGGGATCACGATCGCGAGCGGCAGCCTGACCGGCCTGCCCACCAATCATCGAGGCTTCGACCTGCCGCTGACTTTCGTTAGGCATGTGACGACGCCGCATCACTATCGCTTTGCCGAGGGGGGCGAGAGCGAGGAGGCCTTTGCCGATCGCCTCGCTGCCGAGCTTGAGGCCAAGATTCTCGAAGAGGGTCCGGACACGGTGGCCGCCTTCATCGGCGAGCCCTTGATCGGCGCGGGCGGCGTTCTGCCCCCGCCGGCAACCTATTGGGACAAGGTCCAGGCGGTCTGCCGCAAGTACGACGTGCTGGTGGTCGCGGATGAAGTGATCAATGGCTTTGGCCGCCTTGGGACGACCTTCGCTTGCGAATATTATGGCATTCAGCCTGACATTCTGGTGGTGTCGAAGCAGATCACCTCGTCCTACATGCCGCTTGCTGCCGTATTGATGAGCGACAAAATCTACCAGGGCGTGGCTGACGGCTCAGAGAAGCTGCAAACCTTTGGCCACGGGTTCACCACAAGTGGTCATCCAGTGGCGACTGCGGTTGGGGTCGAAAACCTAAAGATCCTGGAGGAGCTAAACCTCGTTGCAAACGCAAAAAAGGTTGGCGCTCACATGCAGGCCCATCTGCGCGAGTTCGCTGATCATCCGCTCGTCGGCGAGGTCCGTGGCGTCGGCTTGATCGGCGCGGTGGAGCTCGTGGCGGACAAGGCCAGCAAGGCCAAGTTCGACCCGCCCGGCAAGGTGGGTCTCTATCTCTACGACAAGGGCCATGAGAACGGACTGATCGTTCGCGCCATTCAGGATTCGATTTGCTTCTGTCCGCCCCTAATCATTACCGAAGCGCAAGTTGACGATATGATCGGCCGCTTTGCCGTCTGTCTCGAGCTCACGTTGGCTTGGGTCAAAGCCGGCATGCCCGCTTCATGACAAGATCTCTCGCCGAAGCCGTCGCGCCGAGCTAACTGGTGCGACGCTGTCTCCCGATCCTGGCAACTCCAAGGAGTGATGAGCCATGTGCGTCGCCTGCTACGTAGATGAAGCCACCAAGGATAAGATCATCGCCTACAGCGCGAATTTTCGTGAGGTAACGCAGAGCCCTTACGGCAGCGATGACGAGATCGGCATGCTGCATCTTATCGACGGCGCGTCCCGGTCGGCAATCCTAAGCCGTGCGGACGCCTCGAAGATGTTTGACCTGTCGGTGGACAATTTTATCGGCATGCCGGGGTGGTTCGGGGCTGGCGACCAGCCCTACCAGATTTGGATGACCCATACGCCGCGCGGCGAAATCGCGGCGAATTCCATGGGCGTGAGCCTCGAGGCCAATCAGCTTGTCGCATATTCGGGCGACGGCATATCGATGTACACCCATTGCGGTACACACATCGATACGTTCAACCACTTCGGTTACAACGGAAAGATCTTCAACGGCTTTTCCGCTGACGAATATCTTGGCAGCCGCGCCTGGACCAAATGCGGCGCGGAAAAACATCCGCCGATCCTGGCTCGCGGCGTTCTGCTCGACGTGGCCGCTACGCATGGCGTCGATAGGCTGCCGCCAAGCCACCCCATCGGCAAATCGGACATTGAATCCTGCCTGAAGCACCAGGGCACGGAGCTCCGCCCGGGCGACGTGGTGTTGATCCGCACAGGACAGATGAACCTCTGGCCTGACATTGGCTTCGTGCGCGACACACCCGGCCTGAACCGCGAGGGCGCGGAATATCTCGCCAAGCACGGCGCCGTCATGATTGGGGCCGACAACCTCACCCTTGAACAGACGCCGGCCGCCCCCGGACTCAATTTCTTCCCGGTGCATACCTACCTGCTCGCCGAAGCTGGTGTGCCGATCCTGGAAATGGCGCAACTCGATGAGCTGGCGGCTGACAAGGTCTACGAATTTGCCTTCTTCGGTGCCTGCATCAAGCTGCGCGGCGCCACCGGCGCGCCGATGCGGCCCGTGGCGATGCCGTTGCGATGAGCCGGATCGGTCATCACAGAGGAGCGTCATTTGCCTAATCTGCGCGTGGCCGTCGATATCGGCGGCACCTTCACCGATATTTGCATTCTGGATCAGGACACGGGGGTGATCCGGATCGCCAAGACCGGCTCGACGCCGGACCCGATCGACGGCGTGATGACGGGACTCGGCACGACCGACGTCGATCTTTCCAACGTGGTCCTGTTTTCTCATGGCACGACGGTAGCGACCAACGCCCTTATCACGCGCCGCCTGCCGCGGACCGCCATGGTCTGCACGAAGGGCTTCCGCGATGTGATCGAGATTCGCCGCGCCAACAAGGATGACATCTGGGACATCTACAAAGACGTTGCGCCGCCGTACGTGCCGCGTCGGGACCGTCTCACGGTCGCGGAGCGCGTCGATGCTGCCGGCAAGGTCGTCACGCCGCTCGACGAGGAGGGCGCACGCGAAGTCGCACGCGTCTTGAAGAAACGCGGCGTCGCGGCCGTGGCGGTCTGCTTCATGAACTCTTATGCCAACCCGGCTAACGAGCAGCGCATGAAGGCGATTCTGGCCGGTGCGCTCCCAGGTGTTCCGGTTTCGATTTCCTCAGAGATCCTGCCTGAGATCTTCGAGCACGAACGCTTCTCGACGACGGTGGTCAATGCGGCCCTGAGCCCGGTCGTCGTCGATTACACCGCGAGGCTTGGCGCCCGGCTGGCGGAAGCCGGCTACAAAAGCGACCTTCTGCTGCTGCACACGGGCGGCGGCGTGATGACCGCGCACGGCGTTAAGGAATTTGCCGGCCGCCTCGCTGGCTCCGGCATCGCCGCAGGCGCCATCGCGAGCCGCCACATCGCCGCGCAATGCGGCTTTCCGAATTCGATTGGTCTCGACATGGGCGGCACAAGTTGCGACGTGTCGCTCGCCTACGAGGGCCAGTCGCGCGTCACCAAGGACTGGTTTGTCGAATTCGGCTACCCCATCCGCTTTCCCTCGATTGAGGTCCTGACCATCGGAGCGGGCGGCGGCTCGCTGGCCTGGATCGACGAGGCGGGCGGGCTGCGCAACGGCCCACAATCGGCCGGCGCGAATCCAGGCCCCGCCTGCTACGGCAACGGCAACACGGTTCCCACCAATACGGACGCAAACGTGACGCTTGGCCGGTTGGGCGCGAAACTCGCTGGAGGCAGCATTCGCCTGGACGCCGACAAGGCGCGTGAAGCGGTGCGCACCGGCGTCGCCGAGTCCTTCAAGCTCGGCCTTGAAGAGGCGGCGGACGCCATCATCCGTGTGGCCAACGCCAATATGGCGAATGCCGTGAGGCTGATCTCGATCAGCCGCGGCTATGATCCCCGTGACTTCGCGCTCGTCGCTTTTGGCGGCGCGGGCGCGCTGCACGGCGCCGATATCGCCAGGGAATTGTCGATTCCGGTCGTGATCGTGCCGCCGCATCCGGGCATCACTTCGGCGATCGGCTGCCTGTTGGTCGACGTCCAACATGATCTCGCGACGAGCTATCTAAAGTCGGCTGCGGAAGCGGATCCCGCCGCCATCGAGACCGCCTTCGAGGCGCTGGAGGACGAGGCCGCGGAGCGCCTCGCTCACGAGGGCGTGGCGGCGAAGGACGTGGTAATGCAGCGCACCGTCGACATGATGTACCAGGGGCAATGGCGCTCGCTTGCCGTGCCCGCTCTTTCCCCGATCGCCGACCTCGCCACGCTCGTCGAAGCCTTCCACGAGCATCACGAGCGCGAATATAATTTCCGCCGGGACGACACGCCCGTGGGCCTGTTCCGGTTGAACCTCAAGGCCGTGGGCGTCGTGCCCAAGGCCGAACTCGCCAAAACCGCGCCTTCCGGCGCGCCGGCTGCGCCGCGGTTTCATCGCCGCGTCTGGTTCGCCGAGAACGGGGGCGCTGAAACGCCGATCTATTGGCGGCCAGATTTGGCTGCCGGCGCCAGTTTCAAGGGGCCGGCCATCGTCGAGCAGGTCGATTCCACCGCTGTGGTCCCTCCTGGCTTTACGGCGGAGATCGACGGTTGGCTCAACATCATCATTCGTCAGGACGCCTGATCATGTCCAAGACAACAACACTCGATCCCGTCACTTTCGAGGTTTTGAAGAACTCCTTCATCACGGCCGTGGACCAGATGGCTGAGCAGATCCTCAGAACTTGCTATTCCTTCGTGATCTACAACCGCGACTTTTCCAACGCGCTCCACGATGCTAATGGCGACAGCGTCGCTCAGGGCAACGGCGATATCTCGGTCCACGTCGGCACATTGCACTACACATGCAAGGCCGTGATCGCGTTCTTCAAAGGGGACATGCATCACGGCGACGTCTACATGATCAACGACCCTTACGCCGGCGGCACGCATTTTAGCGACGTCCGGCTCATCCGCCCCATTTTCGTGGGCGACGAGGTGATCGGCTACGCGCAGTCGAATGGCCATTGGTCGGACATGGGCGGCTCGGTGCCGGGTTCCTTTGACGTCATGGCCAAGGACATGTTTCGCGAGGGTCTGCGCATCACGCCCGTGCGCATCTTCGACCGTGGCCGTTTCTGCCGCGATGTGGCCCATATGATCGCGAGCAACACCCGCGATCCGGCCTCCCTCATCGGTGACATGCACGCACAAGCCGAGGCCACCAATGTCGCGGCGCGCGAGGTGCTGCGGCTGGTCAATAAATACGGCAAGGACACTGTGGTGGCCGGCATGGCCGCGGTGCAGGATTATGTCGAGCGCACTGTGCGCCAACGCCTGGCGGCTCTGCCGGACGGCTCGTGGGAAACGGTGGACTATATCGACCGCGATGTGTCGGGCGGCGAGGGCATGATCCCGATCCGCGTCAAGACCACGATCGCGGGGGACAAGGTCATCTACGACTTTACCGGCAGTCATCCGACGATCGGGTCGATCTACAATTCCGCTTTTGGGGCCACCTTCTCGGCCTGTGTCGCCGGCATGAAGACCTTCTTCCCCGATCTTCCGCTAAATTCCGGCCTCTACCGCGTCATCGAGGTCGTGGCGCCGCCCGACACGGTGGTCAGCGCGAAATGGCCGGTGGCCGTAACTGGCTTCCTGATGCCCTTCGAGAAGATCATAAACTCGATCTACGAGATCTGGTCCGGCATCATGCCGCACCGGGCGATCGCCTGCACATTCAATATTGAATACCTGCTCACCGGCGGCAATGACGCCCGCACGCCCGAAAAGCCGATCTTCATGTTCTATGACTGGTTGCCTGGGGGCTGGGGCGGCCGCAATGGCATCGATGGGGCCAATGTAACCCAGGCCTCCTTCGGCACCGGCATGCTATCGCAGCCCGTCGAGGGTCAGGAGCGCGGCGCGCCAATCCTTACCACTGAATTTGAGGCGGTGACGGATTCGGGCGGTCCCGGGAAGTGGCGCGGCGGGGTTGGCGCCCGCAAGGCCTCCATCTTACGCGAGGGTGAGAATACCGTCCTCTCCTATATCTGTGATCGCGAGCGCGCAGTGGTCTGGGGCACCAACGGCGGTCTGCCCTCCATGCCCCACGGGTTGCACCTGCGCCGCGCGGGCGCCCAGGAGGACACGTGGCTCGGCTCCGTCTTCTCTGATGTGCCGCTGCGACCGGGCGACCTGTTCAGTCGGCCTACGGCGGGCGGAGGCGGCTACGGCGACCCGCTGGAGCGCGATCCGGAGAAGGTGAAGGCGGATGTCGCGGACGATTACGTCTCGATCGAGCGCGCCGCCATGGACTACGGCGTCGTCCTCAAGGTCATCGACGAGGATCTCTGCGCATACGAAATTGACTGGGACGCGACGGAGCGCGAGCGCGCTTCCATTCGCGCCGAGCGACGTGGCTGGCTGGAGGAAGCCCCCGAGGCGGTGGCGGTCAAATATCGGGCGGGTGCAATCAACGCACTCGACGCGGTGCGCCGCTATGCCGTGATCCTCGACTGGGGCAGCGGCGCGTTGATGCCAAAGTCGACTGCGCAATTCCGCGAACAGTTCCGAATTCGCTCGCTCGCCCACTGGGGCTGAAGCCCTGCGGGAGCGACAAGACCGAGGAGGCCGATGGCGGTCCGGCCGCGATCGACTGGAGTTGATTTGGCTCCTTCATCGCGGCTCGCCACCTTCACTCCGGTCGCTTCGGTTTGGGTTTTCTTGGGCCGTGGCCCTTTCGCGACAAAAACCCCCGATCATGAGGGTTGGATTTCCTTGGATTTCCTTGGATTCTCTCGTCCGAAACGAGACTTATCAATGGGTTACACGGGAAAAACGACGGAAATTATTTCCTCGCGCTCTTCCCAGTGTCGTTGAGGGCGCCAGGAGCGGGAGCGCGCGGTCGAAGACATGGGGAAACGCAGGGTTGTCATGGAGTTAGCTTAATTCGATTTCTGATTTTCTGCAAGCGATTGTCGTCCGAGCCCTTGCTCTTAGTCGCCTCGATCCAAAAGCAGATCGCTCCGAAGGCGCCCTTCTCGGGGTTTCCTGGTCAGGAAAGGCTTTCTTTAAGCAGACCCGCCCTGGCTTTCCGCTCGCCCCGAGCCTTCAGGGCGGTTTCCATATCGACCTTGACGAAGCGTGCCGGCTGATGCGGTTGCAACTGCCCGATGAGGTCCATGTCAGCGGAGATGACGGTTCCGAGCATGAAGTATCCGCCGCCCGACACCGCGTCGCGGTGAAGGACGATGGGCTCCGTGCCTCCGGGAACCTGGATCGATCCGTATGGGTAACAGCTGTCGACGATATTGGACGGATCAGAGCCGGCCCCGAATGGCTGCTTTCTCGGCGTGAAGGAGAGGGCGCGACCGCCGCGGAAGCGATATCCGATTCGGTCGGCCTCGGGCGCAACCTTCCAAACGTCCTCGAAAAAAGTCTTGCCCGCCTCTTCCGTCAGCCGATGCCAGTAAAGACCGGGCAGCACGCGCAGTTCGGTCGTTCCGCTGGCCTCGAAGCGCAGTTTAGAGGGCACGCTTCGGCCGGGCTTAACATCCCGAGATTGGGCGCCGACTTTGACGCGATCGCCAGCTTTCAGCGCTCGGCCCTCGAAGCCGCCAAGCGCGCCGAGCGGATAGGTCGACCGTGAGCCGAGGACGAGAGGTACGTCGACGCCGCCGGCGACTGCAATATAGGCGCGCGCGCCCGATTTGAGGAAACCGAACGACAACGTCTGGCCCGTCTTTACCGCGAACGAGGTCCAGTTCGGATGCTCGACGCCGTCGACCTTCGGCGGCAAATGCGCGCCGGACACGGCCACCACGGCGTCGTGGTCGAAGCGGATCTCCGGTCCCAGAAAGACCGCTTCAAGCACCGCCGCGCCTTCGGGATTGCCGACCAATAGGTTCGCGGCAGCGAGTGAAGATTTGTCCATACCGCCGGATTCTGGAATGCCGAGGTGGTAATAACCTGGCCGTCCGAGATCCTGAACGGTCGTGGAGAGGCCAGGCTTCAGGATCTCAAGCTCCATAAAGCGCCCCCAGCAGTTTCCTATTCGTCGCCGCCGAGCTTGCGCGAAACTCGTCGAGCGAAAACGCTACGGACCGCATCGTCGGCTCGAAACGCCCAGCGTTCACGAGTTCAATCGCCGCGTCATAGCCGCCCCGATCGACCGGCGTGAACTTCACGATATCGCCCGGCTTGAACAAGATCATGAAGTCCCTGAGGTACGACACGTGTTGCGTGGGGTCATAGATCGGCATTGGCGTCACGCCAAAGAGTTGATAACCGCCAGCCCCGCGAACGGAATAGATGCACCCGAAGCAGCCGCCGTGGCCAACGGTGAGCTTTGGCGTATCGGTTCTCGGCCGCAAATATTTCGGCGCCTCAACCTGCTTCTCCCGCTCGACCATTTGATACAAGAACGGCAGCCCTGCGACGAACCCGACCATCGAGACGAACCACGGCGCGTCTGAATGCGCCTTGATGAAGTCCGGCACGGCGCCGTAGCCATTGATGCGGGCGGCGTATTCGAGGTCGGTCCCGGTCGGCTCCTGATGTCGCTCGCGAAAGCGCATGAGCGTTTCGTGCGTCCAGGGATCGTTGTAGTAGACAGGAACCTCGATAATCCGAGTCGACAGCGTATGGTCGCTCTTTGTCGCCGCCGACTCGAGGCGTTTGAGCTCGGCGAGCATGTCGTTGGGGCTGATCAGGTCTGGATCGAAGCGGATTTGAAAAGAGGCGTTGGCCGGGCAGATTTCTGTGACGCCCTTGATCCGGCTCTCGCGCACCGCGTTGGTCATCGACAAGGATTTGAAGAAAGCGTCGAGCGACATTTCCTCGTCGACCTCGACGAAAATGTGATCGTCGCCCCCGAACGAATATCTCGGCTCCATCCCCACCCTTCCTCAGGCCGCTCGGCCGATCGCCGGTAAATTCGACGGCAGCCAATCCTCTAACCAACGCGTGTGGACGGCGCCGCTTTGAACGTCTTCGCTGTCGAGAAGCGCAAGATGCAAGCCACGCGTCGTCGCCAGTCCTTCAATCGAGAGGGTCTGCAACGCGATTTGCAGGCGGCGGAGCGCCTCCTCCCGGCTGTCGCCGACAACAATCAACTTGCCCAAGAGGCTATCGTAGAAGGGAGGCACGACATAGCCCTCGTACACCATCGTATCGAAACGGACGCCTTCGCCTTCGGGCGCGGAAAATCGAACGACCCTGCCCGGTGACGGCATAAACTGCTTGGCGGGATCCTCGGCGTTGATGCGAACCTCGATCGCGTGGCCGCGAATGGCGATGTCGGACTGGCGGTAGGGGAGCGATTTTCCGCCCGCAATAAGAAGCATGGACTGAACGAGGTCGACGCCGGTGATCATCTCGGTCACGGGGTGCTCGACCTGGATGCGAGTGTTCATCTCGATAAAATAGAAGTCGTCGGTGGTCTCGTCGTAGAGATATTCCAACGTGCCGGCGCCGCGGTAGCCGACGCTTTTCGCAAGCCGCAAGGCGGAGGTGCACAATTCTTCGCGTCGCTCAGGCGGCAGGCAGATCCCGGGCGCCTCCTCCCAAACCTTTTGACGGCGACGCTGCAGCGAACATTCGCGTTCGTAGAGATGGATCGCGGCCTCTCCATCGCCGAGGACCTGAACCTCGATGTGACGGGCGCGTGGGATGAAACGCTCGAGGTAAAGGCCTCCATCCCTGAAAGCGGCTAGCGCCTCAGCGCTCGCTTGCGGGATCTGGGTCTCGAGCGCAGCGGGGGATTCGGCAATGCGAATCCCGCGTCCGCCGCCGCCGGCTGCCGCCTTGATCAACAGCGGATAGCCGATCGCTTCAGCGGCCTCTCTGGCGGAGCGGGCGTCCTCGATGCGTCCATTGGATCCTGGCACGGTGGGGACGCCGGCGCGCGCGGCCATTGCGCGCGCGACGGCCTTGTCACCCATGGCGCGGATCGTCTCGGGCCGGGGCCCCACGAACACGAGCCCCGCGTTTTCGACCATCGCGGCGAAGTCTGCGTTTTCCGACAGGAAGCCGTAACCTGGATGGACCGCGTCGGCCCTGCTTGCGACAGCGGCGGCGACGACGGCCTCTTTGTTCAGGTAGGATTTTGTGGCGTGTGGTGGTCCGATCTCGACGACTTCGTCCGCCATCCGTGCCGCCAGCATCTCCCGGTCGGCGGAGCTGGCGGCTTGGACCGTGCGTATGCCGAGCGCCTTCGCGGCGCGTACAATGCGGACGGCGATCTCTCCGCGATTGGCGACGAATAGCTTCCTGATCGGCATCGCGCTCAAACGTCGAGGTCGTAGAGCGGTTGCCCGGCCATCACCGGATCTTCGTTTTCCACATGGAATGCGAGCAGGCGTCCGGCTTCCTCTGCAACCACCGGCGTAAACGTCTTCATGACCTCAATGAGCCCCAGCGTGTCGCCAATCGCGACGTCGTCGCCATCTCCCTTGAACGGCGGCTGATCGGGCGACTGTTGGCGAAAAAAGGTGCCCGGTATCGGGGCTTCAAACGTCTTGGTCGCCATGATGACTTGCCCCCGCCGGAAGGTCAGTGCTTCTTGGGGCGGGGCGCGATAAAGCCCTCGCTTACCAAACGATCGTGCACCGCCTGCGCTACAAGATGAGCGCCCGGCGTGTCTGAATGCACGCAGATCGTATCCGCTCGAACTTTAATGTCTCTTCCGCCAACGGAACTCGTGGCGCCCTCGCGCAGCGCCCGAACTGCGCGGTCCGACGCTTCACCAGGATCCACAGCCTCGTGTTCGCGGGTAATTATAAGCTTGCCGTCATCGGCATAGTCCAAATCGACGTAATACTCGGCCAGGAACCGATGGCCCCTAGCCGCATACACTTTCTCATGCTCAGTGCCGATCATGCCCAGCAGAGGCGTTGTGAACACGTCTGCGGCGTCGCAGATCGCGTGCGCCATTTCCGGATCGCGCGCGGCCATACCGTAGAGAGACCCATGCGGCTTGATGTGATTCAGCAGCATGCCTTCGGCTTCGAGAAACCCTTTCAAAGCCCCGATCTGGTAAATGAGGCAGTTGGCTAGCTCCTCTCGACCGATCTTCATCTCGCGTCGCCCGAAGCCCTGTCGGTCCGGCAGCGATGGGTGGGCGCCGACCTGGACTCCATGGGCCTTGGCCAGTTGCACTGTGGTGCGCATGTGGTTGAAGTCGGACGCGTGAAACCCGCAGGCGACATTCGCGATATGGATGGCAGGCATAATGCGGGCATCGTCGCCCAAGTGCCAGATCCCATAGCCCTCGCCCATGTCGCAGTTCAGAAGCGTCATTAGCTCTCCAAGCATTTCCGCAATTACGGTTGCAAACGCGCGCTAGATTGTAAAGCTTGAAACCATCAAGCCCGAGGGGACGCATGCAGCGCAGACGCCGAGCGCGTGAAGCGTGAAACCAACCTTATACGGAGTTCCGGATGTCGCCTAGACAGCAAGCCGAGCCGACGGGGCATGAGCGACCCGTTCCGAATTCTACTTGTTCCTATATTCTAGGAAGTCGCCTAGGACGGCTCTGTTGCAAAGACGATCGCAGAAGATGGGAGGACGGGGATAAACTGGATCCGATCTCCTTTATGCGGCGGTATCGAAAAGAGCGGTGATGAAGATCGCCTGTCCTCGGATATCGCGTCCGCCCGATCTTTCGAATCTGCCCCTTTCGGATCATCGCCATCGCTTCGAAACCTGCCAATGTTCTTCGGGCGGTTCGGAACCCGCCGAAGCCGAGCCCAGGTCGGACCAGACGCTTGATGCGCCGATGATCCTGCTCGACAATATTATTCAGATACTTGCATTGCCGGAGACGAGAACGGCGCCAGAGTTCGCCGTCTCTCTTCATCTCCGCGACCGCCCTTGGATAGGCGGGGTTCTTGTCGACCGTGAGCGTGCGCGGATTGACGGTGTGCGGCGGCGCGAGCGCGTTGCGGAAGAACCGCTTCGCCGCCGCCGTATCGCGCCGTGCAGCCAACAGGAAGTCGATCGTCTGCCCGCGGCTGTCCACCGCCCGATAGAGATACATCCAACGTCCCTTCACCCGGACATAGGTCTCGTCCACCCGCCAGGAGCCGTTGCTCATCCGCAGATGCGGGCGGATCCGCTTCTCAAGTTCCTCGGCATAGGCCTGGATCCAACGGAAGATCGTTGTGCGGTCGACCTCGACGCCGCGGTCGAGGAGCATCAGTTCGAGATCGCGGTAGCTGATGGGAAACATCAGATACCAACGAACGGCCCACAGGATCACCTCGGCGGTGAATTGCCGCCCCTTGAAGCCGTCGCCCCGATCCATTTGCCCCGCCGCGCCCTATTCAACCGGGGTCCATATACCGGGAATCCCGCCACCGGCTAAGTTCGCAACGGAACCCGCGCTGCTTCCCGTTTGCTGAAACACCCTGCTCTGACGGATGTCGTCGGCCTCGATGGTGGTCAACGCGTCGAGAGTCAGTTCCCTGTCGCCTGCCGCGAACAGGCGATTGGCCTGACGCAGGCGGGCGCGGTCCAACGCGTTGCGGATCGATCGCGCGTTGGCGAACAGCGGCTGCGTTCGGCGGAGCGAAATATATTCGACAAGCGCGAGCTTCGCGTCGGGGCTCAGTCCGTAGTTGAGAGAAGCGATCATCTTCTCCCCGATCGCCAGGAGATCGGCGTCGGCGTAGTCGGGAAAATCAATGTGATGGGCGACGCGCGATCGGAAGCCTGGATTAGAATGAAAGAAACGGTCCATCTTGTCGGCATAGCCCGCCATGATAACCACGAGATCGTCGCGATTGTTCTCCATAACCTGCAGCAGAATCTCGATCAACTCCTGTCCGTAGTCGCGCTCGTTCTCCTGTCGATAGAGATAGTACGCCTCGTCGATGAACAGAACGCCGCCCATCGCTTTTTTCAGCACCTCTTTCGTCTTCGGCGCGGTGTGGCCAATGTACTGACCGACGAGATCATCACGCGTCACAGCGACGAGGTGGCCCCGGCGCACATAGCCGAGCCGGTGGAGGATCTCGGCCATGCGCACCGCGACCGTTGTCTTGCCGGTGCCGGGATTGCCGGTGAAGCTCATGTGCAAGGTCGGCGCCTGCGAGGCTAGGCCGAATTTCGACCGCACCCGATCCACCAGCAGCAGCGCCGCGATCTCGCGAATGCGCTGCTTGACCGGCGCGAGGCCGACCAGTTCGTCGTCGAGTTGTCGCAGCACCGGACCGACGCCCGACTCCGCGAACTCTTCGGAAAGATTGATCTTCGGCGGCGACGCCTGCGCCGCCGCGCCACCCTCGCTCATGTGTAGCGCTTTCCTTCCGGTCTGTCGGTCGCGTAAGCGCGCGTCGTATAGCGCTGGACGCGGCTCTGGCCCTCGGTGCGGTCGAGGCGGAAGCCATCCTCATTCTTCGGCCGGTTGACGATGAAGGAAATGCGCACCGATTCCCAACCGTGCTTGGAATCAAAAGCCGAGAGGCGGATATATTGGTCGCCATAAATCTTGCGGCAGGCGTGCAACTCCATCAGCACGCCCTTGGCGTCCTGCAGGTCGAACATTGGCAGGCCCCACATCTCCCAATAGGTGTTGCGGGGATGGGGATCGTCGGTGAATTCCAAGTTCACCGCCCAGCCCTGTTCGAGACAATATTGGACCTGGATGAGGATCTGATCGTCGGTGAGATCGGGCAGGAACGAGAAGCAGCCTTGAGTGATGCGCATGGGAAGTCTCCTTATGAGTTGCGACGGCGGCCGCGGGCTTGACTCGGGGGTGGCGCGACGCGCCGACGAAGGTTGCGCCGCCGGATCACGGTCACGACACCGTCAGTGCCGGCACAAAGTCGGGCTGATCGGTTGACGCATAGTTGAAGGTCACGTCGCCCCAGACATCGAGCGCCTGGCGAAGCGGCGTGCAGGTCTTGGCGGCGTCCGCGAGGATCGTTGGCCCTTCATTGACGTAGTCGCGCCCCGCGTTGCGAGCGAACACCATGGCCTCTAGCGCCACGCGGTTCGCAGTAGCGCCAGCCTGAATCCCGTAGGGGTGGCCGATCGTGCCGCCACCGAACTGCAGCACGACGTCGTCGCCCAACAGACTGAGAAGCTGGTGCATCTGGCCGGCGTGAATGCCGCCGGACGCCACCGGCATCAGCTTGTTGAGCGAAGCCCAATGTTGGTCGAAGAAAACGCCGTGTTCAAGCTGTGTCGGATTGAATTCCTCGCGGCAGATATCGTAGTAGCCCCTGGTCGTCGCTGGGTCGCCCTCTAGTTTTCCGACGACAGTGCCGGCGTGAATGTGGTCGACGCCTGCGAGGCGCATCCATTTCGCGATCACGCGGAAGGAAACGCCGTGTATCCTCTGGCGCGTGTAGGTCGCGTGGCCGGCGCGGTGCAGGTGCAGGATCATGTCGTTCCTGCGCGCCCACTTCGCCATCGATTGAATTGCCGTATAGCCGATCACGAGGTCGATCATCACAATGACCGAGCCGAGCTCCTTGGCGAACTCGGCGCGTTCGTACATCTCTTCCATCGTGCCGGCGGTGATGTTGAGATACGAGCCCTTGATCTCGCCCGTCGCCGCCTGCGCCTTGTTCACCGCCTCCATCACATAGAGATAGCGGTCTCGCCAATGCATGAACGGCTGTGAGTTGATATTCTCGTCATCCTTGGTGAAGTCGAGGCCGCCCTTTAGCGCCTCATAGACGACGCGCCCGTAGTTGCGGCCAGAAAGCCCGAGTTTCGGCTTGACGGTCGCCCCAAGCAGCGGCCGGCCGAACTTATCGAGCCGCTCGCGCTCCACCACGATGCCGGTCGCCGGGCCTTGAAACGTCTTCACGTAAGCGACGGGAAATCGCATGTCCTCGAGGCGCAGCGCCTTGAGCGGCTTGAAGCCGAAAACGTTGCCGATGATCGAGGCCGACATATTGGCGATGGAGCCCGGCTCGAACAGGTCGAGATCGTAGGCGATGTAGGCGAAATATTGCCCTTCCGACCCCGGCACAGGATCGACGCGGAAGCATTTGCCGCGATACTTCTCGGCAGCGGTCAGGCGATCAGTCCATACGACCGTCCAAGTCGCGGTCGAGGATTCTCCGGCGACCGCCGCCGAGGCCTCGATTGGATCGACGCCCTCCTGCGGCGTCACCCGGAAACACGCGATGATATCGGTGTCCTTCGGCGTGTAGTCGGGCTCGAAATAGCCCATCTTACGGTACTCCATTACGCCGGCCTTGTAGCGCTCCTTGCCTGTCACGGTTTGCGAGGTTTGCTTGTTCATGGCTTTTCTCCTTGTCTTCGAGCGCAGCTAAGCGGACCGATCCGTTCAGTTGCGAGCGACCTTCGCTGATGCCTTAAGCGTGGATGGCGCGTCGACGGCGCTCCACCAGCTTCAGGATCATCGGCGTCATGATGAGTTGCATCGCAATGTCGAGCTTGCCGCCGGGAATCACGATCGAATTCGCCCGGCTCATGAAACTGTTGTGGATCATCGAGAGCAAGTAAGGGAAGTCGATGCCGTGGGGATCCCGGAACCGGATCACAACCATCGACTTATCAGGCGTCGGTATCCATCGCGCGATGAAAGGGTTCGACGTATCGACCATGGGCACGCGCTGGAAATTGATGTCCGTCTGCGTGAACTGCGGGCAGATGAACTTGATGTAGTCGGGCATGCGGCGCAGCACCGTGTCGGTGATCGCTTCCGTGGTGTAGCCGCGCGAGTTGCGGTCGCGGTGCATCTTCTGGATCCACTCCAGATTGATGACCGGAACGACGCCGATCTTCAGGTCCACATATTGGGCGATATTGACCTTGTCGGTCACGACGGCGCCGTGCAGGCCTTCGTAGAAGAGCAGGTCCGAGCCCGGTTCGAATTGGGTCCAGGGCGTGAAAGTCCCGGGCGGGCACTTGTGCTGTTCGGCCTCCACCGCGTCGTGGACATAGGTGCGGGTGCGCCCGCCGCCGTTTTCGGAATAGGCGGCGAATGTTTTCTCGAGTTCCTCAAACAGATTGGCGTCGACGCCGAAGTGACTATAGTGATTGTTCCCCTTGGCAGCGGCTTCCTTCATCTTTTCCCGCATCTCCAGGCGGTCCCAGCGATGGAAGGCGTCCCCTTCGATGTAGACTTGGTAGATCTTCTCGCGACGGAAGATCTGCTCGAAGGTCCGCTTGACCGACGTTGTGCCCGCCCCCGAGGAGCCGGTGATCGCGATGATGGGATGCTTGATCGACATCGTGCAAGTTCCGAAGTTCGAAGCTCACCGGCGCAGGAGGCCGCGTCTGGCGAATAGAGGCGAGTTGTTCGCCGAGAGGCTGTCTTCGCGATAGTAGCGAGCGATCCGTTCGACCTTGCCTTGCGAGCCGAAGATCAGCGGCGTGCGACCGTGGACGGCCCTCGGCTCGATCTCCAGAATGCGCTGAAATCCGTCGATCGCGGCGCCACCGGCTTGCTCGATGAGGAACGCGACCGGGTTGGCTTCATAGAGCAGCCTGAGGCGTCCTCGCTCGTAGCCCGGGCGCGAATCTTCAGGGTATAGATAGACGCCGCCACGGATCAGAATGCGGTACACGTCAGCGACCATCGAGCCGATCCAGCGTGTGTTGAAGTTGCGCCTGCGCGGCCCTTCATCGCCTTCGAGAAGATCCTCGATATAGCGCTGCACCGGTCCGGGCCAATGGCGAGAGTTCGCAGCGTTGATCGCAAATTCGTTCGAACTCCGTGGGAATCCGGGCGACGCCGTCCGAGACCCGGTATTCGTTTGTATCGGAATCGAGAGTCGCAATATGGACGCCCGCCCCTGTTGTGAAGACGAAGGCAACATGGGGCCCGTAGACTACGAGGCCTGCGGCCCGCTGACGAACGCCACGCTGCAGGAATTGCGCGCCGTCAATTTCGCCCGCCGGCGCGTCGAGAACCGAAAAGACGGTCCCGATAGTGACGTTGGCGTCGATGTTCGAGGAGCCGTCGAGCGGATCAATCGCCACGAGCAGCGTGCCGTCACGATCGATCGCAACGGGATCGTCGCGCTCCTCCGAAACGACGCCGCGAACGCCCGAGCCTTTCAGACCATCGACAAAAGACTTGTCGGCAAACACGTCGAGCGCCTTCTGAGCGACCCCGTCGTGCGCCGGACCAACTGCAGCGTCGAGGGCGCCGCCGAGTGAGCCGCGGCGGATGAGATGTGCGACCCGAAGAGAGGCCTCGGCCAAGGCGTATAAGACGGAAGCGATGTCGGCGGGGACGTTCGCGTTAAGGAACGCCTTGAGCCCATCTCCCAATCCCGGGGCGTTGATCACGCGTCCCTCCCTCTCGCATTAGGTGTCCCACCTACCCGGTCGATTTATAGAAACGATTGCGTGTCAAAGAAAACTGAATTAATTCTGGTTAGCCATTCAAAAATATTGAATGTGGACGTAGGTTTCCTATGCGCAACGTGTCCCTCCGTCAGCTTGAGACGCTACAGGCGATCGCCGTAGCCGGTTCGCTTGTACAGGCGGCCGCATCGCTCAGGATGACGCCGGCGGCGCTCACCGCGCGCGTCAAAGGCCTGGAAGAGGCGGTCGGGCTGAAGCTGTTCGACCGGATGTCGACTGGGATGCGGCTCACAAAAGCGGGAGAGGCTGCGCTCGAAGCATCGCGCGGTGTCGAGCGCGCAATGCGTGCATTCGCCGACACGATGCTCGCGATCGGTTCCGGTGAAGGAGGCCGACTTTCCGTCGGCGCGACGTCCACCGCGAAATATTTCGCGCCGCGGCTCATCGCCGCCTTCGTCCGCAGTCGACCAAAGGTCGACCTGCGCTTTCAGATAGGCAATCGCGACGCGACAGTGGAATCGCTGCGCAGCGGCGAAGTTGAGATCGCGCTTGCCGGACGTCCTCCTCGGGACATTTCTGTCGAGACTTTTCCTCTCGGCCCCCACCCCTACGTCCTGATCGCACCTCCAGAACATCGCCTTGCCGGCGTCAGAGGATTGACTCGGGCCAACCTCGCTGGAGAAGCTTTCCTGTTTCGCGAGGTCGGCTCCGGCACGCGGTCTGTGTTTGACGGTTTCATAGGGGACACTCGGATCAACGCCGTTCAGATGAGCATGGAACTCGGGTCGAACGAGACGATCAAACAGGCGGTAATGGCGGAGATGGGGATCGCTCTCATTTCGGCGCACACGATCGCCGCGGAGCTCACGAGCGGGAGGCTTGTGTGCCTAGACGTGGAAGACCTGCCGATCATGCGCCGTTGGTATGTAGTCAATCGAATCGACCGCGCCCTCTCGCCAGCCGCGCGCGCGTTTCGCGATTTTGCAACAAGAAATGGCCCGAGCTATTTGCCCTCGCTAGGTTGAGAAGTGAGGGCGCGAAACGACTTACGCGATGATCCCACAAGACCGTAACCGTTCGCCGTTACGTCTATCCGCGTCCACTTAGCCCCAAGGGCAGCGCGAAAATCCTTCACGCTTAAGACTAGAATGCTTCGTAATAACCATACCCGGCAGGGCAGCAGCGTCGCATTGGACAACGCCCGCAGGTAATCCGCCGAGTTTGCGAACCGGATCATACCGTCGTTTTCGCCCCACATCAGTAATGTTGGCGCCTCAATGGTCTTTAGCAGTGGAACAGGGTCCACCAGCACCATCTGGTTCGTCCGATCGACGACTGCCTGTCTACTCCCGACGCAAGCATCATGTCCCGGTAGCGCGTAAAGAGCACGTCCGTCATCACGTCGACATTTGGGAATTGCTCTTGGCATCTCCTCGTTAATCGCGCGCGGTTTCGAGGCCATCACCGCGCATTAGTCCACGAGCTGAAGGGATTCGCTCATGCGCGCAAGCCGAGGTGGCGGCTGGTGTGGACACTTATCGCATCCATAAGATGATGGCGGCGAGCGTTACGATTGCGCGGTAACTGCGGGCGGTCTTTTCGAAGCGGGTTGCAACGCGCCGGAATTGCTTGAGTTTTGAGAAGCAACACTCCACCAGATAACGCTGGGCGAAGAGGTGCTTGTTTGAGCGCTCGTGAAGGGTTGTTGGGCACGACGGCGATCGCACCTTTGGCGGCGATCGCTTGGCGCAGGGGATCAGCGGTAGGCGGTATCGGCCATGACGACCTCGGCAGGCAAGCCCTCGATCAACGCGGCCGCTTGCGGCGCATCGCCCTTCTGTAAGCGTGAACCGCACCGGACATCCCAGGCCGCGAACGACCATATGGATCTTCGTGCTCAGGCCGCCGCGCGAGCGGCCGAGCGCTTGATCATCAGACCCCTTTTTTTCGCCCCGGCGGCGTGCCGACGCGCCCGTATGATGGTGGAATCGACGGTCAGATATTCGAAGTCCGGATCATCCGACATCGCCTCGAAGATCCGCCACCAAACCCCCTTGATGCGCCCATCGGCTGAAGCGTCGGAACACGCTGTTCCAATCGCCAAACGCCTCCGGAAGATCGCGCCAGGGAGAGCTGGTGCGCACGACCCACAACACACCTTCCACGAACATCCGATTGTCGCATCCGGTCGAACCTTTCGGTCAGGCCGACCAATGATCAGCGGAGCCATCCGCTCCCACGCCGCATCGCTCAAAACCAACCGCTCCATCACACCCAAGACTTCTCCCAAAAGCAGCCTTGAATCTGATTTGCTCCTAAATGGGAATCCCTAAAGTCCACACCACCTAGCGCTCTACCGGATGATCGTCGCCGATGGCTGGCGCTTCCCGGCGCTGGCCCTCACCTTCGAGCCAATCTGGCGTGGCCGTTCTTCGCAAGCGCGTCCTGGACGTTCTCAAGAACGCAGGCCTCGCAGATGCCGAACGGGACATCCGAGCCTCCGGCTTCATCAACCTGGTTCTGGGCGATGCCTATCTGAAGCGACTCTTGGCCTTGATGATTCTGACCGCACGACGCGCTTCGAAAAGCAGTTTGCCAGCGCGACCGGCTTCGCACTATCACAAAGAGTGTAATCCTGCCCGAACGGAGGCCCCGTCGATTAGGACGTAGTGGCGACCTAGGGCCGGGCGCGGAAAAAGCATGTGGCCACAGAGGTCGCGCGCATGCTCGAAGGGATTGTGGTCGTCGCCGCCGAACCGGCGCCGGCAAGCAAGCGCGCGACGCCGCGCATCGATCCGGCGCTGCGCCGGGCTCGAACCTGTTACGATCATATCGCCAGCGAACTGGGTGTCGCCATTACCGACGCACTCGTCGCTCGCCGCGCCGTCGAGTTGTCGGACGAAGGTGCAACGGTCACCGCAGCAGGGCGCGCGCTATTCTCCGCCGCGGCCTTTCCGCTGAATAGTGGTGCGGGAAACCGCCGCTTGTATTGCCGGCCTTGCCTCGACTGGAGCGAACGTCGCCCTCACCTCGCCGGTGTCCTCGGTAAGGCCCTGCTTGAGCGAGCGCTAGAGACGAATCTTGTTCGTCAGCGCGAGGGCAGCCGCGCTCTAGGTCCGCGCCAACGGATGGGGCCGTGGGTCAACGGGCAGCGACAGCGCTTCACGAAAAGGAAATTCAGCTGCTTCGCTGCCAGATCGTGCTTGAAAGTTCGAAACCGTCACGCCGATACCGGTAGAGGGATCGGTCTTTGGTTTCGGTGCAGATTTCGCGCTAGCAAAAGATGCGGACTCTGCGGAGGTTGATCCCGCGGAGAGCAGCGGTTCAAATGTCACTTGATCTGATGGCGTGAGGGCGTCCTCGAGTTCGAGACTAAGGTAAGGACGGCGCGAATAAGGTCGCAGATGCCGTTAACAAGAATCTGTGAAATCTCGATAGTTTGTATGGGCCGGCCGGTACTCGAACTGACCGGCCTTTTCATGAGTCAGGATGCGGGCCGCGCTGTCGAACGCAGGTTAGCTCACATACGCTTCTACGTGCTCGCGTCTGCCGCGCACCAAGGCGCTTTTGATGTAGATGAAGTGCCCGGGGCGGCGCGAACTAACCGAATAATCGGCGACACCTGCGTTCCAATCACTTTGACGGGCCGCCTATGCCGCCAGAGCGGTATCCTCCCCGATTTCTTGGGTGATGACCGCAAACTTGGTCAACTTGTGTGGGCCGAAAGAGGTGATCATCGGAATGTCTGCAGCATCTCGCTTTCGAGCGATAAGGATGCGGCCAATTCGGCGCGCATTGTCGCGAGGATCAAACGTGTACCAGCGACCTCCGATGAAGGCTTCCATCCAGGCATTGAAGTCCATGGGGGTCGGGTCAGGCGGAACGCCGATATCGCCGAGGTACCCGTAGCAGTATCGCGCCGGAATGTTCAGGCAACGACAAAGCGTTACCGCGAGATGCGTAAAGTCGCGGCACACTCCAACCTGCTCGTCCATTGCCTGCGCTGCCGTACGGGTCGGGCGCGCTTCGGGATAGCTGAAGCGCAAGCGGTCATTCACATAGTCGCAAACGGCCTGCACTCTCGCGTGCCCGCCAGTGATCGATCCGAAAGTCCTCCAGGCAAAATCAAAGAGGAGGTCTGTTTCGCAGTAGCGGCTGCTACGAAGATAAGGCAACGCGTCCGCTGGCAAGGGGCAGCGCGATCGCTTAGTGGGGCTCTCGCCGCAACTGCTCGAATTTTTGCGCGACTTGTGGCAGGCGGCGCGGCCTCAGGTCTGGCTCTTTCCCGGCCAGACCCGGTCAACCCGATGACCGCCCGTCAACTCAACCGCGCCGTCCAGGTACCCTGAAGGCGGTCCAGCCTGTTGCTGTGGTGTTTAGCCGCCCGATCAAAGAATATTCCATGCCGCAGGCCGTCACCTGGGAAACTGGCGATAAGTCTGTGATCAAATCACTTTCCGGCGCGCAACACGCAACCCTCAGGGATGAGAGACATCGCCGGTAGCACGCTGTTGCGCATGACGTGAACCCACGGATCGTCCGCTGGAAAGACCGATCCTGGCGGCATTCTTGCGCTTGAATGAGGTCAACCGGTGGGAATGGCCGCCCTGGGATACCAATGGCAGTGCAAAGTGCGGCTTTCCGTGAGTCGCCGTGCAGCGCTCGAGCGTCAGATTAGCAGTACCATTACGCTGCCTAAACGGCTACCTTATTAAACAAACCTGGAACGAGCGAACATGGGAGGAGCGTCGATGACGGCGTATTTGTTTCGGAACGTTGAGATTTGGGACGGCGAGGCTGACGAGCGCTACTCAGGGGAGGCGCTCGTTGTCGGCAATCGCATCACGAAAGTCGCGCGCGGTCGGGGGCAGATCAGCGCCGAATCGGCTGCCGAAACCATCGATAGCTCGGGTATGACGTTGATGCCCGGCTTGGTCGAAGGTCATTGCCATCTCTCCTTCGTCGGCCCGGCGCGCAATCAAGATCTTGGCGAGATTCCGCCGGAGGAACACCTTCTGCGCACGTGCCGCAATGCGACGCTGATTCTCGATCACGGATTCACATCCTGCTACTCAGCCGCTTCCGCCAAGCTGCGTCTCGATGTGGTGGTGCGCCAGGAAATCGAAGACGGCTATCTTGCCGGCCCGCGCTACCGCGCCGCCGGGCCGGAAATCACGGTAACCGGCGGCCTCGGAGATGAACGTAAGCAGCATATGCACGCCGAAAGCTTCGGCATGATCGCCGACGGGCCGGACGAGATCAGACGCGCCGTTCGGCTTTGCTGCCGCGAAGGAGTCGACAACATCAAAATCAACATTTCCGGCGATGAATTCGTCTCCAACGCACGCGCCGAGATCACCTCGATGAGCGAGACCGAAGTGGCGACCGCGGTCGAGGTCGCCCATGAGTGGAACAAGCGCGTTGCCTGTCATGCGCGCGCGGCCGCCTCGGTCAAGCGAGCCGTTCGTAATCATGTCGATTGCGTTTATCATTGCGACTTCGCCGATGAAGAAGCGCTCGACATGCTCGAGGCGGCGAAGGACCGCGTGATCGTCGGTCCCGCATTCGGTCTCGTCCATAACGCGGTCTACGAGGGCGACGCGGTCGGCATGACCCGCGACGTCGTCGAGTCCATGCACCTGCCGCGCAAGCTCGAAGCGACCTGCCGTACCTACGAGCAGATGAGGAAGCGCGGGATCAAGGTGGTGATCGGCGGCGACTATGGATTTAAGATTACGCCGATGGGCCAGAATGCCCGCGACATCGGGCACTTCGTCAAGTTCTTTGGTTACACTCCGGCGGAGGCGTTGCGGTGCGCAACAGCGGTCGGGGGCGAGTTGATGGGTCACAAAGGCGAACTCGGTGTCGTGAAGGCCGGCGCGCTCGCCGATCTTCTCCTGGTCGATGGCAATCCGCTCGCCGATCCTTCAATTCTTGTTGGGCCTGATCGCTTCGCGATGATCATGAAGGACGGCAAGATGCATCGCGACCCGCGCGCCCGCGCGCTCGCCTCCGCACGTCAGGCGGCGGAATAGCGCCAGCGGCGGCAACGGGAGACTTCTGGTGGAGCGCGCGCCGTTCGCCCTCGAGATGCTGAACATCAGCAAATTCTTTCCCGGGGTCCGGGCGTTGGACGATGTGAGCTTTGGCTGCGCGCCCGGCGAGGTCCATGCGCTCTGCGGCGAGAACGGGGCGGGAAAGTCGACCCTGATCAAAATCCTTGGGGGCGTCTACCAGCCTGATCGCGGCCGGATAGTCCTCGATGGCCATGAGGTCGAGTTTTCTCACCCCGTTGCATCGCGCCGCGCCGGCGTCAGCATTATCCATCAGGAGCTAAGCCTCCTGCCGCACCGGAGCGTCGCGGAGAATATCTTTCTTGGCATCGAGCCGACGCGCTACGGCATGCTTGATCGGCGCAAGATGCGCGCCGATTCAGAGCGTCTGCTCGCCCGGCTCGGTTCGTCGATCCGCGCGGAGATGGGCGCGGGCGATCTGTCGATCGCCCAGCAGCAGTTCGTCGAGATCGCAAAGGCTCTCGCCATCGACGCGCGTATCCTCGTCATGGACGAGCCGACCGCCGCGCTCGATCGCGATGACGCCGCGCGTCTGCTCGATCTCGTCAAGCGCCTGAGCGAGCAAGGCGTATCGGTCATTTATGTCTCCCATCGAATGCCGGAGATCAAAACAGTTGCGGATCGCGTCACCGTGCTCAAGGACGGCCGGACGGTGATGACCGCGCCGATCGGCGAAGCGCCGACCGGCCGGCTCGTGCGCGCCATGGTCGGCCGCGACCTTGCCGATTTCTATCCGCCACGCGCCGCCAAACCCCCGGGCGCTCCGGCGCTCGTGATAAGGGGAGCCGGCAACGATCATCTGAGCAACATTGACCTTACCGTGCGTGCGGGCGAGATCGTCGGGGTGGCGGGACTCGAAGGCGCGGGCAAAAGCGCGCTCGGGCGGGCGATCGCGGGGGACGAGCCCTTCGAGCAGGGGTCGGTGGAGATCGCGGGCAAGGCGCTGACGCCCCGCAACCCGCGCTCCGCCATCGAGGCGGGAATCGGACGCCTGTCCGAGGACCGCAAGCGCGAAGGACTGCTGATGCAGCAGTCGCTGCGCGACAACGCGACCCTTATCCAGCGCGCGTTCATAAGCGCGTTCCGCGCGCCAGGCGCCGACACGATGTCGAACGCCGAAACGGACCAGCGGCTGACACAGCTGGACGTGCGGGCGGCGAGCTTCGAGCAGGAGGCCGGAAGGCTCTCGGGCGGCAACCAGCAGAAGGTCATCGTCGCCCGGTGGCTGGCGCGCGATCCGCAAGTTCTCGTGTTCAGCGAACCGACGCGGGGAATCGACGTCGCCGCCAAGGCGGCGATCTACAAAATCATGCGCGACCTCGCCAACAGGGGCCGGGCGATCCTGATGATTTCCTCCGACCTTCCCGAGATCGTTGGCGTCAGCGATCGCATTGTCGTCATGCGAGAGGGCCACATCGCGGGCGAGTTGCCAGGCGGCGCGTCCGAGGAGGACATAATGGCGATCGCTGTCGCGCACGACGCTCACGATTCTCTGAGCGCGGCATGAGCAGCGCAGAGATTATTTCCCCTGGCTTCCGGATGAGGCGCGCGCCGAAGGCGCCTCTCCTGCTGCTTCTTGGCTCTCTCGCGCTTTATATTGGCGTCGCGTTTTCGACTGGGCAGACCCGGATGCTCGACGTCGAGGGCGTGGTCGGTCTCCTTCAACGGATGGTCGCGCTGGGGATCGTGGCGATCGGGCAAACCTTCGTCATCCTCGCGGGATCGATCGACCTTTCGGTCGCCAATCTGATCAGCGTCGCCGCGGTGCTCGCCTCGTTCATCATGCAGGGCAGGCCCGACATGATGCTCGTGGCTGTGGTCGCGGTGCTCGCGGTTTCGGCGATTGTCGGGCTCATCAACGGCGCGCTTATCTCGCGGCTGCAGGTCAATCCCTTCATCGCGACGCTCGGCTCCGGCCTGATCCTGCAAGGTCTGCTGTCTGCAAGCTTCACCAATTTTGCCGGGTCTGTGCCAATCGAGTTTCAGGCTGTCGCCTATGGCGCCCTTGGCCCCCTGCCCTATTCGGTGATCGGCCTCTTCCTGCTCGCGATCCTCGCCTCGATCCTCATGAGGGCGACAAAATTCGGCGCGCACCTTTACGCGGTCGGCGGCAACGCCGAAGGGGCGCGTCTTGCAGGCATCCGCACCGATCTCGTGACCATCGGCGCGCATGTGCTGTGCAGCCTGACGGCGGGAATGAGTGGGCTCTATCTCGCGAGTTGCCTGCGTTCCGGCGCGCCGTGGGTCGGGCGCGACGGCGTCTATGATCTGGAATCGATCGCCGTCGTGGTGATCGGGGGAACGCTGCTCGCCGGCGGGCGGGGCGGCGTCTGGGGGACGCTCGCAGGCGTATTGCTGTTCGCAGTCCTCGATGCGTCGTTCAACATGCTCGACGTCTCGGCCTATCCCAAGCTCGTGTTGCGTGGCGCCATCGTTATCGCCGCGGTCACGGTTTACACGTTCCGATCGCGCGATCTCGCCGCATGACGATCGCGCTGAAGGAGATTCGCCAAGGACAGGCTTTCGCGCAGGCGGCGCGGCGCATCAATGTCGCCCTTGTCGTCTTTTTGCTCTTCTACCTCGTGATCGGCTTGCTGCAACCGAACTATTTCGAACCGGCCGGCGCGATGAATTTCCTGCGCCGCGCAGCGCCGCTTGCGATTCTCGCGGCGGGGCAACTCTTCGTGCTGGTCAGTGGAGGCTTCGACCTTTCCGTCGGATCGCTGGTGACCTTGACCGTCGTCGGCGGCTCAATGCTGACCGCCAACGATCCCGGCAACACGTGGTGGGCAATCGCCGTCCTTTACATCATCGGCCTCCTCGTCGGTCTCATCAATGGTGCGGTCGTCGCTTATCTCCGCACGCCATCGATCATCGCGACGCTCGGGACGTTGCTGTCGGTCAACGGCGTGTCGATGATGTGGTCCGGGGGCTCCCCCCGCGGATATCTCCCGGACAATTTCCGGATGTTCGGACGTTTTGTCTTTCATGACGTGCCAGTCGTGAAGATCTTCCCCGTCGCCATCGCTGTGCTCGTCGTCGTCTGTGCGCTCGCACAATGGGGCCTGCATGGGACGGTGTTCGGGCGGCGCGTCTTCGCCATAGGCGATAACGCGCGCGCGGCGCAGCTGGCCGGCGTCGAGGTTGGTTCAGTGCGGATCGCGGTCTTCGTCATCTCGGCCCTCGCGGCGGTGACAGCCGGAATCCTGCTCGGCGGCTTCGGCGGCGTCTCGGTGGACGTGGGGGTCGGCCTCGAGCTGCAGGCGATCGCCGCCTGCGTCGTCGGCGGTGTGCAGCTCATGGGCGGGCGAGGCACACTGGTCGGAGCGGTCGCGGGCGCTCTGACTCTAACGGCGCTTTTCACACTGCTGACCCTGCTTGGGTGGCCACAGCCTCTGAAGGAGACGGCGCAGGGTGTCATTCTGATCATCGCAGTCGCATTCGGCGCCTGGCGCCGGCGCCGCACGGGATAGCGGGCCGAAGGTCCGCTGCATAAGCCGAAAGAGTTCGGCGACAGGGAGGAAAGAGGAAGCCATGAAAATACTCAACTTGATTACGCCCATCGTTACGGGCGTGGCGCTCGCGGGAGCGGCGCCTTGTGCGGCGTCGGCGCAGAATTTCGACGACCCCAAGGAGTTCCAGGCGGCGCAGGATCTCCTCAAGATGACCCCGTCAGGTTCGGAGGGAAAACCGTGGGAGCAGAATCTCGGCGGTAAGGAGGTCGATACCTCCAAATACAAGAAACCCGGCCCATACCGCATCTGCTTCTCGAACGCCGGCGTCGACAACCCGTGGCGCGTCGTCGGCTGGACCAACATGCAGGCGCAGGTCGACGTTCTAAAGGACGATATCAAGTCCTTCAAGGCTGCCGATGCTCAGGGCAAGGACGACAAGCAGATCTCCGACATCAACGCCTTCGTCGAGAGCGGCGATTGCGACGCCTTGATCGTCTCGCCGAATACGACGGCGGCGTTGACGCCGGCGGTCGAAGCGGCTTGCAAGAAGCTGCCAGTGATCGTCTTCGATCGCGGCGTACTCACCACCTGCCCGGTGACCTTCGTCAATCCTATTGGGGGCTATGGTTGGGGCATCCAGACAGCGAACTTCATCGTCTCCAAACTGCCGAAGGGCGGCAAGGTTCTCGCTTTGCGCATTTTGCCCGGAGTTGACGTGCTCGAGACGCGCTGGTCGGCTGCGAATCGTATCTTCAAGGAGAATGGCGTCAAGGTCGTCGGCGCCGAGTTTACCGGCGGTGACAACGCCAAGACGAAGCAAATCGTCGAGGACTACATCAACCGCTACGGCAAAATCGACGCGGTGTGGATGGACGCCGGCGCAACGGCGGTCGCCGCGCTTGAAGCCTTCGAGGATTCCGGCCAGCCCTATCCGATCATCACCGGAGAGGATCAGGAAGACTTCCTCAAGAAGTGGAAGGAGAAGGGTCTGACCGCAATGGCGCCGACCTATCCGACCTATCAATGGCGGTCCCCGGTTATTGCCGCGGTGAAGGTTCTCAAAGGCGAGCCGGTGATTGGTCCGACCTGGAAGCTGCCGCAGCCGGTCATCACCCAGGCCGACCTCGACAAGTACGTCGACGACAAGATGCCGCCGCTGCACTACGCCATGTGCGGCTGCAAAGACCTCCCCGGTTATCCGCAACGCTGGGGCGGCAAGTAAGGTTTGAGATCACGAGCCGGAGGGCGCTCTCTCCGGCTCGTGGCCGTAGCGCTTGCATTGCGGAAGCGGCTCTCCGTTCGAAAGGGAGCGCTCCTGTTAGGAGTGTCCGAACACGGCGCGCAGGTTGTTCAGGCCGTCCCTCGCCAAAGCATCTTGGCTCTTCGCTAGCGGCCGCCAGATAGAGACCGCTCTCGCAATCTCGCGGACTTCCGGCGTGAAGGCTTCAATCACGATTGGTCCTTCATAGCGTGCGCCCCTTAAAGCTTCGGCGATCGCCTTCCACGGCAAATGGTCTTCCCCCGGTGTTCCGCGATCGCTGGAGCAGCCGTGAAATTCTACGATGCGGCCAGCAGCACGCCCGATCGCCGCAGGAATATCCTTCTCTTCGATATTCATGTGAAAGGTATCGAGCAGAAGACCAACATTCTCCGCGCCGATATCGTCTACCATTTTTATCCCCTGGTCGACTGTATTGACGAGATCGGTCTCGAATTGGTTGAGCGGTTCGATCGCGAGCTTGACCGAACGCTCGGCCGCGTAAGAGGCCGCCTCTTTCAGGCCTGAAACGGATCGGTTCCATTGGGCGCGCCGTGCATCGTCAGGGAGGAGACGGGTATTGCCAACGGCCGCGTACATCGGCCCTGAGACAAACGGGCTGCCGAGGTCCTGCGCGAGGTCGATACATCGACGGAGGTAAGACGTTCCGGCTTTGCGAACCGATTCGTCTTCGGAGCTCAGATCACGATCCGGACCGAATGCGCCGCAGACCGTCACGCCGAGACCTACCCTCGTTGCCCGCGCGCGGATCGTCGACGGATCAATAGTACCTGGATCCTCGATGCAAATCTCAATGAGATCGAATCCGAACTCTTTTATGCGATCGACAAGATCAAGAGTCTTGTTGGAAAACGGTGAAACCCAAATGAATGTGCTTGCGCCATATCGCATCGCCCCGTTTCTCCCCCCTATTCGCGCCCGACGGCATGCGGTCAATTAGCGACGTGATCAAGAGCGTCCACCAATTTTCCCGTCGCAAAACCCCCTACCACGAACGGTCGAACAACGAGTTCGAGACTTGACCCCGAAAGGGGCAGCTACTGATGCACAGGTTGTCGAGTTGGTCGCGACACCGGGATGACCCTTCGGGTTCGATAAGTAACTTTCAATCGTTTGGGACAAATGTCCGCAAAGGTCGAGGGCGGTCAACGGTATCTCGCGGGACCAGCTTGCGAGGCGCTTGCGGCCCTGGAAAACGCAAAAGAAGGCCGATTGGTCGCAATCAGGCCTGACACGTGACACAGGCGCAGTCGAGCAACGACGGAGGAAGGCGATGAGGACGTTTTAGGAAGACGCAGCGATGCAGGTCGCAATGGTAGTGCGAGACATGGACACCACAATGAAGCGGCGCGACACATTGCTGCCTTATTGCCGTCACCTGCTTCCAGGGGTCAAATAGGTGATCTCGGCGACAAGCTTCGGCTCGACCCAATGGATACGAGAGGGCAAGCGGCGAGCCAAGCGGGCGCGTGTAACGCGGCTCGGCTCGGCGTCCTGTCGTCGCTCAAGCGACGGCGTAGCTCGCCGCAGGATCGCACATCGAGCGCATTGCTTCGACGAGCTCCGAAGGCGCAAAAACAAAAGCCTTTTAAACCTCGATCGATCGGAGACGGAAATGCAGCCCAAGTTCAATCTGACCGCCACGCTCCACGCCAACCGCGAAAAACGGGCCGAGCTCCTCAAGCTGCTCACGAGCTTCGTGGACAAGTCGCGTTCCGAGCAGGGCTGCGTGGACTACCACTTTCATGTCAGCCTCGACGATCCGAACATATTCTACTTCTATGAGAACTGGACGGAGCGTGCCGACTTTGATCGCCACATCGCGCTCGACTATCAAAAGGACTGGTTCGCGAAGCAAGGCGAATATCTGGCGAAACCCGTCGAACTCCGTTTCTTCGAAATGGTGAGCACTTATGACAAGTAGCCCTGCCCGGGCGACCCCAGATCTAGGAGCTGCGCGTCCTCCTTCCCGCCACGGACCACGAGTCATGACCAACGATGAACTGCGCGCGCTCAACAAGACCCGACACATTCAGCAGATCGCATGGCTGACGCGCGACCTCGAAAAGTCGATGCAGGCCTGGATCGATACGCTTCGGATTGGACCGTGGCGCGTCTTCCGCTTCACCGACAAGACCGTGAAGAATCTCAAAGTCGACGGCAAGGCCGTCGAAGGCCCTTTCGAGTTCCGGATCGCCATCACCCATGTCGGAGACATGGAGATCGAGCTCATTGAGCCCGTTCGCGGCCCAATGATCTACGAGGACTATATCCGCCTGTCGATTTCCGCTGAGATTTGACCCGGGGTTTCCATTGAGAACTGACCCGGCTTGATGATGGTTTCGGGTTCAGGCGTTCGTCAAGTTCCGAGATTTCTCCTTTGCGGGTTTGGCGGCATTCGCCGAGCTGTTTTTGAAGCGGAAGCTGTCGTTTCCGGTTTCGAGGATGTGGCAGCGGTAGGTAAGACGATCGAGCAGCGCGGTCGTCATCTTCGGGTCGCCGAACACGGTGGCCCACTCGCCGAAGCTGAGATTGGTCGTGATGATGACGCTGGTGCGCTCGTAGAGCTTGCTCAGCAGATGGAAGAGCAATGCCCCGCCGGAGGCGCTGAACGGCAGGTAGCCGAGTTCGTCGAGGATGACGAGATCGGAATGGGTGAGCCGCGCCGCGATCTGGCCGGGTTTGCCCTGAAGCTTCTCTTGTTCGAGAGCGTTGACGAGTTCGACCGTGGAGAAGAACCGGACGCGCTTGCGGTGATGCTCGATGGCCTGGACGCCGATCGCCGTAGCGAGATGCGTCTTACCCGTGCCGGGGCCGCCGACCAGGACGACATTGTGAGTATCTTCCAGGAACTCGCAACGATGGAGTTGTCGTACGAGCGCCTCGTTGACCTCGCTGCTGGCGAAGTCGAACCCGGCGAGGTCGCGATACGTCGGAAAGCGCGCCGCCTTGAGCTGGTAGGCCGTTGATCTGACCTCTCTGTCGGCCGTCTCCGCTTTCAGAAGCTGCGACAGGATCGGCAAAGCGGCTTCGAAGGCCGGGGAGCCTTGCTCGGTCAACTCGCCGACCGCCTGAGCCATGCCATGCATTTTGAGGCTGCGTAGCATGATGGTGATCGCGCCAGCGGCGGGATTATGACGCATGGCGCGCCTCCCGGACTTTGCGCAGTGCATCGTAGCGTTCGACGTTGGCCTGCGGCTCGGTGGTGAGCGTCAAAGCATTGGGCGGCTTTACGGCTGGTGGGTCGATCGGCTTGCCGTCGATCAATCGGTGCAGCACGTTCAGGATATGCGTCTTGGTTGGGGCGCCTGCCTCCAATGCGAGTTCGACGGCAGTGAGCACGGCCTGCTCGTCGTGCTGGAGGACGAGAGCCAGAATCTCGACCATCTCGCGGTCGCCGCCGGGCGTCTTGAGCATGCGCTGCTGCAGAGTTCGGAAGGCGGGCGGGAGTTCGGCGAACGGCGCGCCGTTGCGGAGTGCGCCTGGTTTGCGTTGAATGACCGCCAGATAGTGCCGCCAATCGAAAACGGTCGTCGTACTCGTTCGTTCGTGAGAGCGGGCAAAGACTCGGCGGTGTTCGCAGATGATCTGCCCCTCGGCGGCGACGACAATCCGCTCGGGATAGACCCGCACGCTGACCGGGCGATTGGCGAAGGACGCCGGCACGCTATAGCGATTGCGGTCCAGATGGATCAGGCACGTCGGCGAGACGCGCTTGGCGTATTCGACAAAACCGTCGAATAGCCTGGGAAGCGGCATCAGATGTTGGGCTTCTTCAGACCAGGCGTCAGAGATCATGCCAGGATGCGACCCGTGTGGGGTCTGCGCCCAAAGCTCCCGGCAGCGCGTCTCCAGCCAGTCGTTTAGCGCCGCCAAGGAGGGGAAGCTGGGCGCCGGCTGCCAGAGCCGATGGCGAGCATCCTGGACGTTCTTCTCGATCTGCCCTTTCTCCCACCCGGAGGCCGGGTTGCAGAAGTCGGCTTCGAACAGAAAGTGGCTGACCATCGCCGAGAACCGCGCGTTGACCTGGCGTTCCTTCCCACGCCCGATCTTGTCGACGGCGGTTCGCATATTGTCGTAGATGCCGCGCCGCGGCACGCCGCCCAGCACGCGGAAGGCGTGATTATGCGAGTCGAACAGCATCTCGTGGGTCTGCTGCGGGTAGGCGCGGAGAATGAAGACGCGGCTATAGGAGAGCTTGAAGTGAGCGACCTGCAATTTGGTCCGCTCGCCGGCAATGACCGCCCAATCCTCTGACCAATCGAACTGGAATGCCTCGCCAGGCAGGAATGCCAGCGGCACGAACACGCCACGGCCAGTCGTCTTCTGCTCTCGCTGCCGGGCTGCCTTCCAGTCGCGCGCGAAAGCCGCCACGCGATTGTACGAGCCGTCGTAGCCGAGGGCGGCTAGATCAGCGTGCAATTGCTTGACGGTCCGCTTCTGCTTTCGCGACTTCCCCGCCTCCTGCCGCAGCATCTGCGACAGCTTGTCGGCGTGTGGGTCCAGCCTGCTCGGCCGATCTGGGACGGCAAACTTCGGTTCGACGCTGTCCGAACGCAGGTACTTGCGGACCGTGTTCCTCGACAGCCCAGTGCGTCGAGATATCTCTCGGATCGAGAAATGATCTCGATAATGCCAACGTCGGATGACGCTCAATAACTCCATGTCGATCACTCCGATGCCCCCCGCGTAGGTCAAGGGGGCGAGGTTCGAACATGGGTCAGTTCTCGGTGGAAAAACCCGTGCTGCCCGGGTCAGCTCTCAGTGGAAATCAACAAGCGCACCTTTTTGATCAGGCGATTCCGGCCAATCGTTGACAGCGCGGGGGGGACGAAACGCCCCCCTTCCTAATCCTGAAGGGGAGGGACAATGGCTCCGGTGAAGGTTCTTGTGGTCGGGCTCGGCAATATGGGCGTGTCCCACGCCAGCGCCTATCACCGCAACGCCGGCTTCGAGATCGTCGGCCTCATGAGCCGAACGATCAAATCGAAGCCGATCCCCGAGGAGCTCAAAGGGTACCCGCTCTTCGCGAAATTCGACGAGGCGCTCGCAGCCGTAAGGCCGGACGCAGTCTCGATCAACACCTGGCCGAATACGCATGCGGAATATGCGATTAGGGCCATGGACGCGGGCGCGCATGTCTTCATGGAGAAGCCGATCGCAATGACGATCGAGGACGCGAAGAAGGTCGCCGAGACCGCCCGCAAGCAAAACCGGAAGCTGGTGCTCGGATATATCCTGCGCGTCCATCCCAGCTGGATGAAGTTCATTGAACTCGGCAAGACGCTGGGAAAGCCGCTTGTGATGCGGCTCAATCTCAATCAGCAGAGCAACGGCAAGGCGTGGACCTGGCACAAAAACCTTATCGACTCTCTCATCCCGATCGTCGACTGCGGCGTTCACTATGTCGACGTCATGTGCCAGGTCACCGGGGCGAAGCCCGTGCGCGTGCATGGCATTGGCGCGAAACTTTGGGCGGAGGCGAAACAGCCGAACTACGGCCACCTTCATGTGACCTTCGATGACGGCTCCGTGGGCTGGTATGAGGCCGGATGGGGCCCAATGATGAGCGAGGTCGCCTTCTTCGTGAAAGATATCGTTGGGCCCAAGGGCGCGGTGTCGCTCGTGCCCGCGCACTCGGACAGGAAGGACCAGCTCGCGGAGATTTCGGATTCGGCCGACATCGGCCGGCACACGAAAACCGATCTCATCCAATATCATCACGCGGAAGTCGGACCAGACAAGAATTTCATCAAGCGCGACAAATTCATTTCGACGGAGGACGAGCCCAGCCACCAGGCGCTCTGCGATCGCGAGCAGGACCTCTTCCTGAAAGCAATTCAGGAGGATCTGGATCTGTCCGAGTCTATGGACGCTGCGGTTAACAGCCTGAGGATCGTTCTGGCTGCGGAAGAAAGTATCAACCTGGGAAAGGTTATCGAACTCGCCGGCTGAGGTTGGGCCTTTGACCCGGGAGAAGCATCGAGAGCATGCTGAGAATGCTCCGGCGTTGTCACGCCAATTGCGGCTTGCGGCCCCTCGCGGGGTTTAATTAGCCAAAGCCATGCAGAAAATCAGCTACGACGGCTATCGCTTCCCGGCCGAGATCATTCGGCAGGCGATCTGGCTGTATATGCGCTTCACACTGCCGCGACATGCCCCCACTCGCAGCATCGACGACACGCTGGCGAAGATCGGTCGAGAGGGGTTCCGCCATGTCAGCGGCCTCCTGCGCCCGCCGACACGAGGAATCAGAAACCGTCCGATTCGGGAATCCTCAAATCGATTCTAGACTACCAGGTCGAGAAATGCTCTACCGCGCCGATCGCCGTCGGCACCCCACGCCGAATAACATATTGATCGCGCAACGGATCGTCGGCTGCGCGCAGGCGCACAATTAGTGAGCGATTTTGAATCGTTTACCCTCCATCGGGGCTTTTTCGAGAGCATCGACAAAGCCATCTCCCGAGGATGGGAGGACCAGGATCGCCCTCCATGCCGCCATGGGGCGCACAGCTGCCAAGCCGAGCGCTCCACAATCAACTGCGTTTAGCTTTTCTCGGAGAAAGAGTCCGCCAGCGTGGTCGGCCTCTCGACAGATCCGAGGTCTTGGGCCCTGTGGATCGACAGCGAGGGATCCAGACAAAGGATTTCCTCGAACTCGTTGACGCTGTCGATTTCGGCGCCCATCGATATGTTGGTGACGCGCTCGAGAATGAATTCGAGCACCACCGGAACTTGATGTTCCTTCATGAGGTCGTGGGCGCGGGCGAAAGCAGCCTTGAATTCGTTCGCGCTCTTGACCCGGATCGCCTTGCAGCCAAGGCCTTCGGCGACCGCCACGTGGTCGACGCCATAACCGGACACCGCGTCGCCATCAGGCGTCGAATTGATGTTCTCAAACGCGAGGCTGACCTCGAAGTCCATTTGGAAGCCGCGCTGCGACTGTCGGATAAGACCGAGGTAGGAGTTGTTCACCACAACATGGAGGTACGGCAATTTGTGCTGCGCCCCGACGGCGAGCTCCTCGATCATGAATTGAAAATCGTAATCGCCGGAAAGCGCCACGATCTTTCGATGCGGGTCCGCAGCACGCACGCCGAGGGCCGCGGGAAGCGTCCAGCCCAAAGGGCCGCCCTGACCGCAGTTGATCCAGTTGCGCGGCTCATAGACGTGCAGGAACTGGGCCCCGGCAATCTGCGAAAGGCCGATCGTCGTCACATAGCAGGTGTCGCGATCGAGGCACTCGTTCATCTCCTCATAGACGCGCTGTGGCTTGAGCGGGACCTGATCGAAGTGCGATCGGCGGAGCATGTTGTTCTTGCGATGCAAACACTGGGCGGCCCACTCGGACCGATCCTTGAGTTTTCCTTCCGTCTTCAGTGCGCGCGCAGCGTCGATGAAAAGCTCGAGCGCTGCCCGCGCATCGGAGACAATCCCAAAATCCGGACCGAACACGCGGCCGATCTGCGTCGGCTCGATATCGACATGAATGAACTTGCGTCCCTTGGTGTAGAGATCAATCGATCCGGTGTGGCGATTGGCCCAGCGGTTGCCGATGCCAAAAACAAAATCCAATTCGAGAAACGTCGCGTTGCCATAGCGATGGCTGGTCTGCAGACCGACCATTCCCGCCATCAGGTCATGATCGTCGGGGATCGACCCCCAGCCCATCAACGTCGGGATAACCGGCACTCCGATGAATTCGGCGAACTCGACGAGGAGGCGGCTTGCGTCGGCATTGATGATCCCGCCGCCCGCCACGATCAGCGGCCGCTCAGAACCGTTCATCATGTCGACAGCGCGTCGAGCTTGCGCCTTGGTCGCCGCCGGTTTGTAAATGGACAACGGCTCGTAAGTCTCGATGTCGAATTCGATCTCCGCAGTTTGCACATCGATAGGCAGATCGATCAAAACCGGCCCAGGGCGGCCCGACCGCATCACATGGAAAGCCTGCTGAAAGACCATGGGAACGAGTGCGGGCTCGCGCACGGTCACGGCCCATTTCGCTACGGGCTTGGCGATCAACTCGATGTCGATAGCCTGAAAGTCTTCTTTGTAGAGTCTTGCTCGCGGCGCCTGGCCGGTGATGCAGAGGATCGGAATCGAGTCGGCGGCGGCGGCATAGAGCCCAGTGATCATGTCGGTGCCGGCAGGACCTGAGGTGCCGATACAAACTCCAATCGCGCCCGGCTTAGCGCGGGTGTAGCCGTCGGCCATGTGCGAGGCGCCCTCGACATGTCGCGCCAAAATATGTCGGATCGAGCCTCGCATGCGCAGCGCCGCGTAGAGAGGATTGATGGCTGCGCCAGGCACGCCGAAAGCGACTGACACCCCTTCTCGCTCAAGCACCAGCACTGCGGCGTCGACCGCGCTCATCTTAGCCATGACTTAACTCCCTTCGATAGTGTCGTCCGCGAGCGCCGTGAGACAGGATGCCGGAATTATGAGCATTTGAATCACTCTATCTGTAGCCGAGCGGAGGGCGGAACGTCAGTCGGGTCCATACCAGCGATTCCGCGGTGGGACTGCGGCCTGTGAGAGAGTGCGGAATCCGCGTTCATAACCGCCGTTTAGAACGAAATGAAAGCTACCACCGTCGAAGGTGCGCCGCGCGTCGAAGGGAGATACGACCGTCATTTTTTCCGCTCAACCAGCAGATGACCGGCGAACAGGACGCTCAGTCGCCCTGACCGTATCGCCCCGGAAACGAGATATATCAACAAGAGCGTAGCGTTCATATCGCGTCCCGCCGCAATGTGCAGGATCGAGAGCCTGTCCGATCGGAGTGGATGGCGCTCACGACACTGTCATCTCCCGAGGTTTGAACGCCCCACGTCGTCCCGCTGCGCGGGAAGAGAACGGGATTTGGCTTCCCGAAACTCTCAAGGCGCCTCGCCGACCTAAACAATCGAATGGAATTTTGCATTCAGAATGTAAAATTACGGCTTTGATGTGCAACATAGTCAAGAGACGATGGCGAAGTGCAGGCCGCTGAAGTCGAGCTTGACCGCAATCGGCAGCAGCAGCGGCGCAAGCACATTGAAGGACGGCAAGCCTTCGAGCAGCACGCCGACAAAGATCAACACCACGATAGAGCCGATCATGAAGATCGCCGCGTTTGCGTGCCCGGAGGCGAGCAGATCGACCAGGCGCTGGGGCAGATAGGCGATCGTCAGCACCCACGAAAAGGCCGAGGCGGCGGTAAAGATAAACAGCAGCACCCCGGTCAGCGCGGCCGTATCCTGAACTGCGCGCAGGAATTCGACGACAGGCATCTCGCGGTAGACGAACATGGCGAGAATGACGCCGTAAACGACGGCGAGCGCGGCGATCTCAGTGGGCGTAGCGAGGCCGAGGAGAATCCCGCCGAGCAGCATGCCGGGCATCAGCAGGAACAGAACTGCGTTGAGATCCGCGCGCGCGACCACCCGCGCCGGGGCGCGGGGCGCAGACGGCGCGCCGGCGCGACGGGCGCGGATTGCGATCAGTGCCATCAAACAGAGAGCAATCACGGCCGCGGGCACCACGCCGAGTTGTTCGCCGCACGATACGGCGCGGAGTTAACAGCGAAGCTCCTCACACTCCGCATGGCTTTCCTCCCTGGCGGCCTTCTTGAGGCGAGGCCGTGCTTTGCGGCCGTTGACCCGCGGTTCACGCGCCCGCGCGTCGTCGGCAAAATAGTTGGGATTGAGGCGGCGGATGTTCGGAATGTCGGCCAAAAGTCCGTCGAGATGAATGCCCATCGCCACAGCGGCGCGCGCGCCGTCTCGCGATTCGGTCGCCGCCGCGATCGCGGCGTGCTCGCGGATGGCGCGCCTCATGCGGCCCTCCTGCGGCAAGGTCAGCCGCCTGTAGCGATCGACGTGAACTTTGACCTGTTCGACCGGCGTCCAAATTCCCCGATAGCCCGCAGCCTCGGCGATGGCGCCGTGAAAGGCCTCGTCCGCCTGATGGAAAGCATTGCGATCGCCGGCCCTGCTCGCTTCGCGCTGGTGCTCCAGCCCGGCAAGGAGGGCGGCGATGACCTGGCTGCGTTGTGCGCGCTCGGCGGCCAGCCGCGCTGACGTTTCTTCGAGCGCCTCGCCAATGACAAGCGTCTCAGGAAGAGCGGCAAGCGGTACGCGCGCGGCAAAGGTGCCCGACTGGGGGAAAATCTCGATGAGCCCCTCGTCAGCGAGTCTGCGCAGCGCCTCGCGCACTGGCGTTCGGCCGAAACCATAAGATTTCGCCAACTCGGCCTCAGAGATCGACTCGCCCGGCAAGCGTTCGAGCGAGACAAGTTCGGCGCGCAAGTCGGCGTAGATATCGGCTCCGATCCCGCGGGCGCGGACTCCGCCCACCCAGGGCCTTCGGATCGAAGCCACGTCTGTCGGACGAGAGCGTAGTCAGCGGACTTGTCTCGATCTCATCACGGCGCTTCCCTCTGTCGATTAAAACTAATATGGGGGGCGGCATGATCGATTATGGTCGTCTGTTCGACCTGACCGGCAAGCTCGCGGTTGTGCTGGGCGCAGCGTCTGGAATCGGCAAGTCTTCAGCCGAGGCACTGGCCAGCCTGGCCGCGACTGTTGTTTGCGGGGACCGAGACCGCGGCGGGGCCGAGGCGACGACGGCGGGCATTAGGGAACGAGGCGGCACGGCCGAGACGATTGTCGCCGACGCCGCAAGCGCGGCGGCGGTCAGGGACTTAGCCGAGAAGGTTAAAGCCCGGCGTCCACGCATCGACATCGCCGTCACCACGCCGGGATTGAATATCCGAAAAGCGATTCTCGACTACACCGAGGAGGACCTCGATCGCGTAGTCACCCTCAACCTCAAGGGGACCGTCTATTTCTTTCAGGCGTTCGGGCGTATCATGTTGGAGCAGGGCGAGGGCAGCATCATCGCCTGTTCCTCGGTGCGCGCGGTCACCATCAAGCCGGGCCTTGCGGTCTACGGCAGCATCAAGGCGGCGATCGGGTTATTGGTCAAGGGCTTTGCGTCGGAGGTCGGCCGCTTCGGCGTCCGCGTCAATGCGATCGCGCCGAGCATCGCAGAGACGGCCTTGACCGAACCGTTCAAGCAGCGCCCTGACATCCACAAACTCTACGCGGTGCACACCGTGTTCAATCGCTGGGGCGTGGCCGACGAAGTCGTGTGCGCCGTAGCTTTTCTCCTCTCCGATGCGGCGAGCTACGTGAGCGGGAGCACGATGTTCGTCGATGGCGGCTGGACCGCGATCGATGGGCCACCGACGGGCTTGACGCAATTGGTGTGACTTGATCGCTATTTGGCGCGGGGACATGATGAGCGACACGGCTTTTCCGTCCCGCGGCGCGCTGACTGTCGCATTCGCCCATGTCGCCTATCGAGCCGCGGAGGAATTCGCCGCGCGGCGGACAGGCGTCGCCCATTTCGAGGTGCGGACGCTCGAAGAGCTCGAGCGGCGGGCGAGCCAGGCCGACGTGCTGGTGGTTTCGGGCCTATGGCGCAACTCGCTGATCGCGAGCCTGCCTAAGCTACGCTTCGTGCAATCGTTCAGCGCCGGCACGGATCAATATGATAAGGCGCTGTTCGCTAGGCGCGGTATTCGGCTCGCCAACGCCCAGGGCGTTAACGAACGCGCAGTTGCCGAGCACGCGATGGCGCTCACCCTCGCTCTCACGAGGCAGCTTCACAAGGCGCGTGACAATCAGCGGGAGCGGCGCTGGCGCGGCATGATCGGCGACCGAGCGCTGCGCGAGCAGGAACTCGGCGGCAGAACGCTGGTCGTCGTCGGCCTCGGCCGTATCGGAATGCGCCTCGCGCGGCTGGCGCGCGCCTTCGACATGCGGGTGATCGGCGTGCGCCGGACGGCGACGCCGGCCCCCGAGGCCGCCGATGAGGTCGTCGCAGTGGCCAGCCTTAAGGGGGCGCTCGCGAAGGCTGACGTCGTCGCCTTGACCTGCCCGCTGACGCAGGAGACCGAGGGCCTCATCGGCGTCGCCGCGCTCAAGACGCTGAAGCCGGGAGCCCTCCTCATCAATGTCGCGCGGGGAAAAGTGGTTGACGAGGCTGCCCTTCTGGCGGCGCTCGGCGACGGACGCGTCGGCGCCGCGGCGCTCGACTGCTTCCACGACGAGCCGCTGCGGGCCGAATCCCCGTTCTGGACACTGCCAAACGTCCTGATCACTCCCCATAGCGCCGGCGAAACCGGACGCTACGAAGCGAATCTGGTCGACATTCTGGTCGACAATATCGAGCGCCTCCTCCGCGGCGAAACCGCGCTCAGGAATCAGGTGGTGTGATGTTAGGACATAGTCCGTTAGACCGGCGTCGGTCTCGACAAGGATCGCGGCCTCGCCAGAGGCTGCCTCGTAACAGCGAACGATGACGTCGACATAAAGCGAAAAACCCGAGGTTGCGGCGGAAGTGGTCTTTGCCTACACGGCCTGGCGGCTTTGTCACGGCAACGGTAGCGCGTCCAGGTTACCAGGGAAAGATGGCGTATGACCATCTCCTTTGCCGCCACCAGTTCCCACCTGCGATCATTCGGCACGCCGTCTGGCGCTATGTCCGATTCACGCTCGGTCATCGCGACGTCGAGGATTTGCTTGCGGAGCGCGGTCTGGATGTCTCCTACGAAACGGTGCGGCGATGGGTCTTGAAGTTCGGGCCCTTATTCGCCCGAGAGCTCCGTCGGCGGCGTCCTCGACCAACGTCTAGACCCCGCCGCACGCTCCGCGTCCTCCGTGACGAGGCGTTCCGGACGTGGCGAGCCGCTACCGCGGCCTGAGCCCGAACTGGAAATTGCAAATTTTGGCACGACCAAAGTCGGGTCGCGTGACAGCGCCGCGTCAATTGCTGACGCTATCCAATTCGCTGCGGCCCGCGGATGGCCCCGAAACGCATGGTCTTACCCGGACTGATCAAATCTGTTTGGCATCGAAAGTCCGACCTCGCTGTGTCGCTGGCGATCGCCGACCAGGCGATGCGCTGGTTGGCTTGACCAAGCGTAGGGGGCCAAGCATCTCAACTCGTTCTTCGGGCCGATGTCAGAATCCCACGGCCTGACCGTCGCGGCGGCTCTCGGAAGCAGCGGCGTAGCCGCCCCCTTCGAGGCGCCAGATGATCTGCCCCGCGCCGAAATCGAGGAGCCCGCCGTCAACAAGCTGGTGGCCGCGAGCGGCTAACGCAGCGCGAAAAGTAGCGCTCCAGCCCGGTTCGATCATCAGATCGCCGCCTTCGACGCGCCAACGGGGGGCGTCGATCGCGGCCTGCGGATTCTGCCCCCTGCCGAAAAGCCGCAGCGCGATTTGTACGTGGCCTTGCGGCTGCATCGAGCCGCCCATGACGCCGAAGGCCGCAAGCGGCGCGCCGCCGACGGTCGCGAAGCCGGGAATGATGGTGCTGAACGGGCGCTTGCGCGGTCCAACACAATTCGGACGAGCGGGGTCGAGAGTGAAGCCGCTACCGCGATTGTTGAGCGCCACGCCGGTTCCCTGCACGACGATCCCCGAGCCAAAGCCGCGATAGTTCGACTGGATATAAGAGACCATCATGCCCTCGGCGTCTGCGGCGGCGAGATAGACCGTGCCGCCCTGGGGCGGTTTGCCGGGGCCAGGCGCCTGGGCTCGGTCGCGGCGAATGAGGTCTGCGCGCTCGCGAAGATAGCCGTCGGTGAGCAGCGCTTCGGCTTTGACCCGCATCGCCGCGGGATCGGCGACATGAGCTGCCGCGTCGGCCATGCCGAGCTTGGTCGCCTCGATCGCGAGATGCTGGAGGTCAGCCCCGTCGGCCTCGAGGTCATCGAGATTGCAGCGATCGAGAACGCCAAGCGCGATCAGCGCCGCCAGCCCCTGGCCGTTCGGCGGCAATTCGTGAATCCGAACGCCCTGGAAATCAACCGCAAGCGGCGCGACCCATTCCGCTTCGTGCTCCGCGAGGTCTGCGAGCGTCAATGCACCCCCGTCGCGCTCGGCCGCCGCCGCCATCGTCTCAGCGATGGCGCCGCGATAGAAGGCTTCCCCTTCGCTCGCAGCGATAGCCTCCAGGGTGTCGGCCTGCTCAAGGCAGCGGAACGTTTCCCCAGCTGCTGGCGCTCTTCCTTGCGGCAGGAAAGTGCGCGCAAACTCGCGATAACCGCCTAGCGTGGCGGCCTGACGCGACCAGATCTCCGCGACGACGGGTGAGACAAGAAATCCTCGGCGGGCGTAGCCGATGGCCGGTTCGAACAATGTCGTGAAAGGCAGGCGGCCGAACCGCTTGTGCAACGCCACCCAGGCCGAAACTGCACCTGGCACGGTGACGGAATCCCAGCCGGTCGCGGGCAAGGATCGCATCCTGGCGAAACGAGCCGCGGTCCAGGCGGCCGGCGAACGGCCGGAGGAGTTGAGTCCGACGAGCGCGCCGCCCGAGGCGACGATGGCGAAGGCGTCGGCCCCGATGCCGTTCATCACCGGCTCGACGACCGTCAGCGCGATGGCCGTCGCGATCGCCGCGTCGACCGCGTTGCCGCGCTTCGCCAGCATGGCGAGCCCCGCCTGCGCGGCGAGCGGCTGGCTGGTGGCGACACAATTGGCGGCGAGAATCGGCTGGCGGATCGAAGGGTAGGGAAGGCGCCAGTCCACGCGCAAGCTCCGCGTTAGGCCTGGCACGCTGGCGGGATTTGCACACCACCGCCGACGATCAACCGAGATACTCCACGACATAGAGCCCCGCGCCGCTCCAGTCGGTGCAGTAGCAGAGGCCGTTCTTGTCGACGAAGACGTCGGCGGAGTGGAGCACGACTGGCCGGTTGGGGCGAGGATCGACGAGTTTCTTCGGCGCGGGCGGCACGCAGGCGCCGACTTCGACCGGCTCGAAGGGATCAGCGATGTCATAGACCCTGACGCCGGCGTTCTGATAGGTAGCGAAGATCAAGGTGGAGCTTTGAAACGAGCCCGGCCTGTTCTCGTGAATGTTGTGCGGGCCGAAATGGCCGCCGACTGCGACGTAGTCCCGGTCATTCGGCAACGGGAAGGTCGAGATGCTGATTGGGTTCGACTTGACCTGGTTGTCGAACACCCAGATCGGCTTGAAACCGTCCTCCATGTTGTCGAGCACCGCCTCGTCGAGGACGATCAGCAAATTTCGGTCCGGCAAGGGCAGGCAATTGTGCGTTCCGCCGCCAAAGGGCGGCGACCAAACGCGATGCGCGATGAGCTTCGGATGCGCCTTGTCGGACACGTCGACGCTCGCCAGGCAGCCATCGCGCCAGGCGCAATAGGCGATGTCTTCGGCGACGACCGCGTGGTGGAGGCCATAGCGGCCGCGTTCAAGCGGCCAGTCGGCCTTCTCGCCCGCCGCGAGATTCATGCCGGGCAGCCAGTAGCGGCCGACGATCTCCGGCTTGGTCGGGTCCCGCATGTCGATTGTGACGAGAATGTAGTCCGAAAAGCCGTCGATCATCGCCGAGGCGTAGGCCCAGCGCCCGCCGACATACCAGATGCGATGAAGCCCGGCGCCGTCGACCGGCATGAACCCGATCTGGCACGGCTCCGCGGGCCTCGAAATGTCAAAGACCGCCATCCCCGCCGACCAGTTCCGCGCGCTCTCGGACACATGCGCGCCGTGTGAGCCGGACTGCGGCTTGTAGTAGTTGCGCTCGTCCGCCATCTCCGGTTGCGAGAACATGTCACGGCCATGGACGAGCAGCAGCAGATCATCGTGGACCTGCAAATGCAGGCTCCATGTATTGGGAGGGTTCTGGACATAGGCGACGGCTTCGGGCTTGGTGGGATCGCGCACATCGATCACCGAGAACCCTTTCGAGCAAACGTGGCCGATGTAGGCGTAGCCGTTCCGCACCATGATCTGCTGGCCGTCGGAGCGACCGGCCTGATCGGAATGTCCGATCAGGCGCATGTTCCTGACGTAGCTCGGTGTGAGGTTGTCGGCCGCGATCAAAAGGTCACTCCTCCAATCGGCGCGCTTCAGCCCTTGTACTCGACGATGTAGAGGCCGGCGCTGAAGTCGGTCACGTAGCAGAGCGCATTCTTGTCGACGAAGACATCGGCCGAATGCAGGACAATCGGGCGGTTCGGCCGCGGGTCAACCCACTTGGCGGGCGGCGGCGGCACGAAGGCGGCCACTTCCTTTGGCCGGAACTGGTCCTTGATGTCGTACACGCGCAAGCCCGCGTTCTGGTAAGTGGAGAAGATCAGCTCCTCGCTGACAAAGCTGCCGGGCCGATTTTCGTGGACGTTGTGCGGTCCGAAATGACCGCCGACCTTGAGATAATCCTTGTTCGACGGCGGAGGGAAGGTCGAGATGCTGATCGGGTTGGCCTTCACCTGATTGTCGAAGATCCAGATCGGCTTGAACCCGTCCTCCTGATTGTCGAGCACCGTCTCATCGACGACGACGAGCAGATCGCGCTTCGGCAGCGGCAGCGCGTTATGCGTGCCGCCGCCGAACGGCGGCGCCCAGACCTTATGGACCATGAGTTTCGGCTTGGCCTTGTCCTTGACGTCGACGACGGCGAGGCAGCCGTCGCGCCAGCTGCAATAGGCGATGTCGTCGTGAACAATCGCGTGATGCAGCCCGAACCGCCCGTTCTTGGTCGGCCAGTTCGCCTTCTCGCCGGCCGCCACGTTCATGCCGGGCAGCCAGTATTTTCCGGCCAGAACCGGCTTCTTCGGGTCCGCCATGTCGATGATGATGAGGATGTAGTCGGAGAAACCGTCGAGCAGCGCCGAGGCGTAGGCCCAGCGCCCGCCGACATACCACATGCGATGCAGACCTGTTCCCTCGACTGGCATGAAACCGATCTGTTTCGGATCTTCGGGCTTCGATAGGTCATAGACCGCCATGCCGGCAGACCAGTTGCGCGCCGCGGCGTCGGGTTTGGCGTGATGATCGACCGAACCCTTATAATAGGCTTTCTCGTCGGCGAGCTCGGCCTGGGCGAACATGTCCTTGTTGTGGATGACCAAGAGAAGGTCGTCGTGAGCCTGCAAGTGAAGGGTCCAGGTGTTGGGCGGCGCGGCGACGTGCCTGACATATTTGGGCGCCGCCGGATCCCGCACGTCGACGATGGAGAAGCCCTTGGAGAAAATGTGGCCAATATAGGCATAGCCGCGATGGACCATAATCTGTACGCCGTCGCACCGCCCGCCCTGATCGCTATAGCCGACGAGGCGCATGTTTTTGGTCGCGTAGTCAGGTGTGGGAAGGGTCGTCTTGGCCATCGTCAGTCTCCGTATCGTACTCGTTGAAAGAACTCAGCAGCGTTCCGCGTGCTTAAGGCGCCCCGCGAGTCACAGGCGCGTGAGGGGCGCCGCGCAAGGCAGCGCCCCGTTATTGGAACATACCGGTCCAGCGGCTACTTCACGCCCCAGATCGCCTTGTAGTGTTCCTTGTAGTCGTTGCCAGGGTCGTAGCTGTTGTGCGCGCCGCCGTCCTTGTCGATATTGGCGTTGATGAACAGGTGGACGTGCGACACGTAGCCGCTCGGGGGCTGACCCGCCAAAGCGCGGTTCATTTCGTCGATCGTCTGCCAGCCCTGGAGATTAAGAGGCTCGGCCACGGTCGCAAGCTGGAACTGCTTGCCGCGAATGCGTTCGAAAGCCGGCACCGACCCATCGCCCGCTGAAATCTGCCGCGGATAGCCGGTCGCCGGGTCAACGCCCGCCGACTGCAGCGAGGGGGCGGAGAAGTCATAGTAGAGGTCATTGACGGCGATCGAATAGGTCCACGCCTTGCCGTACTTCGACAAGAGCGTGGTCGTCAGTTGCGGCATTCGATTGGCAAGGTCGCCGATCGGAGTGTCCTCGATCGCCAGGACCTTACAGCCGGAGCAACCTTCGATCGCGGCCTTTTCCGCATTCGTCTTGGCGGTGGCGATCCCGTAGATGCTGTCTGTGAAGAGGATCACGCCAGCCTTGCCGTTTGAATCGACCACGGCGTAAAGGGCGGAAGCCTTGGCGACTTCATTCGGATCCGTAGTGATATTTGTGAACACATTGGGATTCGCTTCGATCTTGCCAGGCCCGGGACCTGAGTGCCAGCCAACGACCTTGATCCCCGCCTTGACCGCTTCCTCGATCGTCGGCGCCTGCTCGACAGCGTCAGGGCTGCCGAGAATGATGCCATCGGGCTTGAGCGCGATCGCCTAAGTCATCGCAGACGTCCGCCCCGGGACCGACCCCTGTCCGTCGAGAATGCGGAAGTCCCAGCCGATCGCCTTCGCCGCTTCGGCTGCGCCGTCGCCAACGCCTTGCGCGCCGCCATTGCGCTGATCGGTGGAGACATAGACTACCAGCTTCTTGCCCTGCGCCTTCGGGCCCGTGGTGGGCCCGTCCCATTTCGTCACCGGTGCGACCGCCTGAGCGATGTAATCCTTGGCCGCTTTCATGAAGGCGTCGTCATCGGCGTGCGCGCCGGTGACGCTCAATCCTATTAGCGCCGCGGAAGCCATCAGGCTTCCGGCCATAATGTATGCTTTCGACATATGCTCCTCCCTTAGACCACCTCGGGCTCAAGGCCCATCAGGTTGGTTGCTCCGGCGTTCCGTGACGGCGTGATGCGCCGTCTACCCGAAAAGCGAACCCATGCTTTCAACGCGAGACCTCTCCGGAATCGTCTTTGGCCCCAACGTTCACGGCCCGCGTCGGCGCACGACACTGCGTTGGCGCTGAGCGAAGCCGGCGAGGGCGATTGAGATGACCAGTGTGGCGCCATTGAAAAGGGGTTCGACGAAGAACGCGCCGCCGAGCTGCTGAATGCCGGAGATCCCGACCGCAAGAATCAGCACGCCGCAGATCGTGCCCCAGATGTTGACTCGGCCGGGCTTGATCGTGGTCGAGCCGAGGAAGGCGCCGACGAGCGCTGGCAACAGATAATCGAGCCCGACATTCGCCTGGCCGATTCTGAGCTTTGCGCCCAAGACGCAGCCGGCAAAAGCGGTAATCACGCCTGCGCCTATAAACACACCGATGACATAGGCTCTTACGGGAATGCCATTGAGCGCAGCGGCCTTCTCGTTGGCGCCGATCGCGTAGATATGCCGGCCGAGCGGGAGGCGTTCGCTGACAATCCACAGGACGATTGCCAGGAGCACGACATAAATCGCCGGAATCGGGATTCCGAAGACCGAAGCCGAGTTGATCGCGAGGAAGCCGGGCGAAAGCGCTCCAACAATCTGGCGCCCGTCGGTATGCCAAAGCGCGAGCGCATACAGGATCGTGCCGATGCCGAGCGTGGCGATGAACGAGTCAATCTGTGCGACTTCGACCAGCAAGCCGTTGATGAGGCCGATCAACGCGCCACAGGCTATCACGATCACGATCACCAGCGGCCAAGGAACGCCATACTTCACCTGGAGGCTGATGGCTAGAATGTGCCACATCACGATGCCGAAGCCGACGGTGAGATCGATGCGGCCAGCCATCATCGGCAAGGTCGCCGCCAGCGAGAGCAGCGCGATGATCGCCTTGTCAGCAAGAATCGAACGCACGTTGAGCCATGTCGGAAACGTGTCGGGCAGCAAGAGCGAGAAAAAGATGATCAGCGCTAGCGTCAACAGGGGCAGGCCATAGACCGACGCCAGGCGGATACTCGCCTGCCCACGCGACAGCGTCGCCCACTCCGAACGGGTGGGTTCCAGCGCGTTCGACTTAATTGACTGCATGCGCGCCACCGGGGCGGCTAGAGGAAGCCTCAAAGCGCGGCTCGGAGCGCCGGATGCTGGCGGAAGCGGCGGCGAGCAAATTCTCTACTGACAGATCACCCGCCGCAAGTTCGGCGACGACACGCCCGCGGTCGAAAATCAGCGCGCGATGGCAAACCTGGGCGACCTCCTCGAAATCCGTCGACACGATGACGATCGCCGCCCCTCCCTGCAACGCAACGTCGAACAGACGATAGATTTCGGCCTTTGCCCCGACGTCGACGCCGGCCGTGGGATCCTCGAAGATGTAGATCTTCGCTGCCAGGTGCAACCAGCGCCCGACGACGACCTTCTGCTGGTTGCCACCCGACAAGAACTCGATTGGCAGCGTCGGGTCGTTCGGCCGCAATCCGACCTGGGCGCCGCGATCTTTGGCAGCGCGGTTCTCGTGGCCCGGCGAGATGAACGAAAACAAACTCAAACCTGCCGCGACCGGATTCAGGAACAGGTTCTCGCGCACCGACAAATTCGGCATGATCGATTCGCCGACGCGATCGGCGCAGACGAGATTGATGCCCTGCGCCATTGCCTCCCGCGGCGACGAGACGGTCACAAGGCGTCCGTCGAGCAGGACGCGCCCGCCTGTCATCGGCGAGACCCCGAACAATGCCCGCCCAACGCTTTCCTGGCCCGCGCCGCGTAGCCCGACAAAACCGACGATTTCGCCGGAGTGGATCTCGCATTCGACGGGTCCGACAGCATCCGACATGACGGCTTGCAGACAAAGGCGCGGCGAGCCGTGGCGATCGGGCGGGCGCCGGAAGACCAGTGACGGCTCGCGCCCGACGATGAGAAGGATCGTCTCGTCCGGCGTCGTCTTCGCGACCTCTCGTTCCCCCGCGACGCGCCCATCGCGCAACACGACCATACGATCGGCGATCTCGAATACCTCGTCGAGGCGGTGCGAAACGTAGATCATCGCAACGCCGCGGGCCCGCAGCCGACGCAACGCGGAGAACAGCCGCGCGACTTCATCGGCCGGTAGGCTCGCGGTCGGTTCGTCAAGAACAAGGATCTCGGGCTCGGCCGCGAGCGCGCGAGCGATCGCCACCAGCGACTTTTCCGTGCGGCTCAGATTCTGAATGCGCGTGTCGGGATCGATGTCGGCGCCGAGCGCGTCCAGCGCAGCCGCGGCGCGGCGACGCGCCTCGTCCTGGTCGATCATGCCGAGGCGGCGCGGAAAGCCGAGCGTCATGCAGATGTTTTCGGCCACCGTCATCCAGTCGATCAGGCCGAGGTCCTGATGGATGAAGGCAATGGGCAGGCGGCGCAGGGCGTGAGTAACCTCGACGCCGCGAAAGCTGACGCTGCCGGCGTCGAGCGTATAGACGCCGGCCAAAATCTTGATCAGAGTCGACTTGCCGGCGCCATTCTCGCCCAAGAGCGCAAGAATTTCGCCGGTCTTGAGGGTCATGCCGACGTCCGTCAGTGCTTCCGTGCCGCCGAAGCGTTTGAAGACGCGGCGCACCTGCAACAAGTCACTCGCGTCCGCCGCCTGCGGTTGGTCGTCCGCCTCGCCGCTCGCGTCGACGGCGCGCCCGCCAGCCTCCATCGACTCGCTCCTCCCGCGAAGCGTTCCGCGTTGGCCGATTGGCTCGCCCGCGCTGGAGTCGGGCTTCGTCAACACGGCCGAAGCGGTTCGGATCTCCGCAAAAGGGCCGCCGTGGCCGCGGAGAGCTGTTGGAAGTTCGCTCCGTGCTTGCGCTAGTTCAGTTGAGCTAAGGGCAATTCAATAAAGCTGTCAATCTGGCTTGCAGAGGCCGTCGACATTATTGCGCGCATGTCCGGCTTTGAGAGCCGAGCCGGAAATCCGCAGCGAATGCCTACTCGATCTGGCGGACAGTTTGTTGGAGAGGCAATCCGCGCATCGCAAGCCTATGCACCCTCTCAATCTCAAGCTATCGCCCACGATCGCGACGACCAGCCGCCGAAGTCGTCGCTCCAGCGACAGATAATCACGTCGCAGTATGGCCCGTCGAATTCGATTGCCCGGCAACGCCGGCCTGTCGCCTCAGCCGCAACCAGCGTCGAGCCTGAACCCGCGAAGCCGTCGATGACGATGTCGCCGCGGTTTGTGACGTCGATGAGGGCGTCTTAGAGTAATAGGCGCGCCTTTACGGTCGGGTGGAGCTCAAGGCGTCGCGCGCGTCCGACCCGAGGCTCGACGCCCCAGCGTATTCCCAGACGTTTGAGCGCCAGCGGCCGTGCCGACCGAGTTCGACATTGTTAACGTGCGGCTCACTGCCCTTCTTGAACACCGGCAGCAGCTCGTGCTGGGAGCGCCACAGCGACTCCTGTCCACCGTTGGTCTTGACCCAGACCACGACGTTGATTAGGTCGAGCGCCAATTCGCGGCCGGAGGCGATGACGAGGTCGATCGAGCGCCAGTCAATGAATGTAGCGAACAGGCCGCCGTCGACGAGGCGGGCGAGGACCGCCTCCATCCACTGCCGATTGAACCAGGCGAATTCCTCACAACTCATCTCGCCATGGGCAAACGCGAACTCGCGATGGTCCGCGTTGCTGGTCACGTGGCCGACGTTGTACGGCTCGTCGGTCAGCACGAGCTGCACGGCTTCGCCGAGGAGCGTCAGCCGCTCGTAAAGCGCGGCGTCGCGCGCGTCGCCCTGCGCGAGGCAGTGGTCGCCGAGAAGCCAGATGTCGCCCAATTGCGAGACCGCCGTCTCGAGCCGCTGTGGCGCTGGTGTCTCGCTGGCAGCTAGGTCCCTCATCGTCGTCGAGGAGCATTAGGCCATCGCCCGCTGAGTTCAGATTCACTCGATGGGTCAGTGACTTGCGGCAGGTCAGAGTCCGTTTGAAAACTGGTTGAAAGGGTTTTTCGGCTGTGATTCAAGCTTGGGATGTGGACCCGAGCGACGCGCGGCCGAATGGCCAAGATCGAGAAGAAGACCAAGCGTTATCCGAGCGACTTGACCGATGAGGAGTGGGCGAGGATTGAGCCTTTTCTTCCTCGCGCGTCGAAGTCGGGGCGCCCTGTCGAGGTCGATTTGCGGGAGGTGTTGAACGCAATCCGTTACATGGCGCGTTCGGGCGGGGGATGGCGGATGCTGCCGAATGATTTCCCGCCCTGGCAGACCGTCTATTGGTGGTTTCGACGATTCGTGCGTCGGTTCCTGTTTCAGACGATCCACGATGTCGCGCTGATGCTCGACCGGGAGCGCGTGGGACGCGAAGCAAGCCCAACCGGGGGCGTCATCGACAGCCAGTCGGTCAAAGCTCCGGAAGCGAAAACAAGGGGATACGATGGGGGCAAGAAGATCGTGGGTCGCAAGCGCCACATCGCCGTCGACACCGATGGCCAACTCTTGATGATCAATCTGACTCCGGCCGACATTTCCGACAGCGCCGGGGCTCAAATGATCCTGGACGGTGTCCGCAAGCGCTGGCCGTGGCTGAAGCATCTGTTCGCCGACGGGGCCTATGACCGCACCCAACTCATGGATAAGGCCGCCTTCCGCGATTTCACTATCCAGATCGTCAAGCGATCCGACACCGCCAAGGGTTTCGAGGTCCTGCCGCGTCGATGGGTTGTCGAGCGAACGTTCGGATGGATGACGCGATGGCGCCGTCTCGTGCGTGACTACGAGGAACGCATCGACTGTTCCGAAGCCATGATCCACGTCGCTCTCGGAAGCATCCTGCTCAGGCGAATTGCTCACGAATAGGTGTTCTCAAACGGACTCTAAGGAGTTGGCCAAAGAGCGGCAACTCGGCGAGTTCCCTAATAAATTGGCTGATGCCAGGGAATTTTCCAGCCGGCGAGCGAGCCACAAGTAATCGGAGACGGGTTTCTCAGGACTGACTCCACCACCAGTCAGTCCGCTGAAACTGGGGTGTTTTCCGGGTTTGGAGAATCGCCGCTATTGCTGTGGGTTACGGACGAAAGTCTCAGGCCGCAAGTATCGCCAAATTTCGCCACGGCGACCGCTTTGGCTTCAGGAGCGAGCGGGCCTTGCTCCACTGCATCGCCAGCGTCGCCGAGGACGATCTGGTCGATCTCGTCGGCGGTGAACTAGGTTGACCGCCGAGAGCGGCTGCTAGCGAATGAAGCAGAGCCTCATCCTTGCGATCGCGGACTGTGGGATCGTCCGCGCTCTCAATGCCAGTGGATAGTTAACATTTCTCGGAACAGCGCCTGAAGAGGCGGGCGGCTCTTGACGCGATGGTTTGACCGCAGGGCGGCCAAGGATCCCAGCCGAATTTCAATTCTTCTTTGCCTCCTTTGACCCGTGCCGCGATTAACGGCTGATCGCCTCTAGCGTTGGCGCGGCGAACAATGCATCGTTGGAGCCGCGCGCCGCCCATCGGGAGGGAATCTTGACCACGCTGTTCGACCTGACCGGGCGGGTCGCGATCGTCACCGGCTCCTCGCGAGGCATCGGCCGCGCCGTCGCCGAACGACTGGCCGAGCATGGCGCGACGGTCGTCATTTCATCGCGCAAAGCAGACGCCTGCGCCGAGACTGCGGCCGCCATCAATCGCGTGCGCGGGCGCGAGGCGGCGGAGCCGATCGCGGCCAATATTTCGTCCAAGGAGGAGCTTCAGCGCCTGGTTGACGAGACCAACAACGCCTTCGGCCGAATCGACATTCTGGTGTGCAACGCGGCGTCAAATCCTTACTACGGACCGATGGCTGGTATTTCGGACGATCAATTCCGTAAGGTTCTTGAGAACAACGTCCTCGCCAACCATTGGTTGATCCAGATGGCCGCTCCCGGCATGCTGGAGCGCAAGGACGGCGCGATTGTCATCATCTCCTCGATCGGCGGCCTTAAGGGGTCGCCTGTGATTGGCGCCTACAACGTCTCCAAAGCCGCCGACATTCAGCTGGCGCGCAATCTCGCGGTCGAATGGGGAAAGCACAATGTTCGCGTCAATTGCATCGCCCCGGGCTTGATCCGAACCGACTTCGCGCGCGCATTGTGGGAGAATCCGGAGACATTGAAGACGGTCAATGCGAGGACGCCGCTCGGGCGAATTGGCGAGACTGACGAGATCGCCGGGGCCGCTGTTTACCTCGCCTCGAAGGCCGGATCGTTCATGACCGGGCAGACCATCGTCATCGATGGCGGCGCGACGATCGCCGGCTGAAGCAGACAATTTGCCTCACCCATAAGAGAAGCGATGAAGCCGACAGTTCAGGTTGATTCCGGCATGGCCGAGCGCGCTTACTCGGCTTTCGAAGCCGTTCCAGGCGCGCTCGAGTGCGGCGCGCTCATCATCTGCGATCATGCCTCGAACGCCATTCCTCCCGGTTACGAAACGCTCGGCCTGTCGCCTGAAACGCTTGAGCGCCACATCGCCTATGACATCGGCGCCGCCGACGCGACCCGCGCTCTCGCGGCGCGACTTGGCGCGCCCGCGGTTCTTTCGACCTACTCCCGTCTGCTCATCGATCCCAACCGCGGCCTCGAGGATCCAACGCTGGTCATGCGCTATTCCGATGGTGCGATCGTACCGGGCAACGCCTACATCGATTCCGCTGAGATCGCCCGTCGGAGCGCGCGATTTTGGGCGCCTTATCGGCAGGAGGTCGCGGCGACGGTGGATGCGATGATGGCGACCGGCAAGCCCCCGGCGCTTATCTCGATTCATTCGTTCACCCCCATCATGCGCTCACTCGCGCGTCCCTGGAAGATCGGCGTCCTGTGGGATCGTGATGGGCGAATTCCGAAACCGCTGATCGAAGCGCTGATCGCTGAACCGGATCTTCGCGCTGATGAAGTCGGCGACAACGAGCCCTACGACGGCGCCTTGGCCGGCGATACGATCGACGAGATCGCCACTTCGCGCGGACTGGCCAATGCCCTGATTGAGATCAGGCAGGATCTGATCGCGGAAAGGAAAAACTCGGTCGCGTGGGCAGAACGCATCGGCCGCTTGTTGGAGCCCATCATCGCCGATCGGCGGTCGCGTGAACCCGCCGATCTCGGCAGTCGCGCGTGGGCGATCGATCATCGCCGGGGAAAACCCTCTTCCGCAACTTGACGCGAAGAGACATTCGGCGCGATCCGTCGCCCTCCACAAAACGCGTCGAGGTCAGGGAATGAACATGGCGAAAGCACCGGAGACGGATACGATCAGTTCGAGCGAGGTCAACGCCGGTCACCTGCTCGCCTTCATCGAGCGAATCGAGCGCCTCGAGGAGGAGAAGAAGGCGCTCACGAGCGACATCAAGGAGGTCTACGGCGAGGCCAAAGCGAATGGCTTCGACGTGAAAATCATGCGAAAGATCGTATCGATCCGAAAGCAGGACCGCGACAGCCGAATTGAGGAAGAGACGGTGCTCGATCTGTACCTGGCCGCGCTGGGGATGAGTTGACCGGCTCGCCGCCGGGGCCTGACAAGGGGCGCCCAACCGCGAGGCCGCAATCGCCTGGTCCGAGGCGACGGTTGGCGGGTCGGCCATGATCGTGTCACAATGATCCAACCTCGGCGCGGCGGGACGCAGCAAGGCGATGGCAATGGTTGAGCAGCGGCCAAAGGGCAGTTTGCAAGCAGCAATCGCCCGCTTATTCTGCCTTGCGATCGCTTTTGCAGGTCTTTCGTCCTCGACCCCCCAGTGCTTCGCGGATCAAATTCCGCCCCTCTTGGTCGAGCGCCCCGCGAAACAAGCGATGGTGCTCACGCAAGGGTTCTCAACGACCATTCATAGCGAACGCCCGTTCGGAAAAATCTCCATAACCGATCCGGACGTTGTCGACCTGGTCTTGCGCACGGACAAGAGCGCGGTCCTTATCCCGCAACGTCTCGGGCGCACGAACATTGATTTTCTGGACGATCACGGAAGCCTGATCGGAAGCATGGACGTCAGAGTCGTCAGACAGAGCGTCACGGATCGGGTCGTCATCTATAATCGTCCCTCTTTGGGAGCCTATTCGGCGTTCCATTGCAGAACGAACGGATGCGAGCATTTCGAAGAAATCCCCGACAAGGAAGAAGCCCTGTCGCCGAGCGCCCCTCAGACTCGCATTCCGATGGGCATGCCTCAGTGAGAGCGGGGCCGGCGGCGCCTCGCGCCCCAAAGGAGCGCGAAGATTGCCGCCGGCCGCTTGTGGCGTACGCGCCGGTTAGGGGCGACCGCGCGGCGCCGAGCTTAAGCTCTGCGTATGAGCGCGAACACCACCCCGACGATGACGATAACGACCGCCACCCAAATCAGGAGATGAGCCCCGCTCATGGCGGTGCCGGCCACGCCGCCGAACCCTAATAGCGCGGCCACCAGGGCGATGACGATCAGGACAAGCGCATAATAGATGAGGTTTCCGGGCATCTCGGTGGTCTCCAGGGCCGGACATGCATGTCCGCCAGCCGAAAAACTGAACGTGGGCCGTTGTGTTTTGTTCCTTACACGGGCGTCAATGAGCGGAACAAAGGGGTAGAATAACTCCGTTCGATCTGGGCGCCCGCCGACTTCACGATCGTTGCGAGGTCAGGCCGAAGCGTTCCTCCTCCTGGCCGGACGCTTCCACGGCCCCCACCGGAAAATCGATGTTGCGCTTTAGCGCCAGCTCGGGGCGGCCCTTTGTCCGGATGAAATCGCCGAACGTGGCGTCAAGGAGAGGAGCGAATGGCGCGGACCACCCTACCAGTCGACGTAAGACGCGATCTCGATCAGGCTGCCGTCCGGATCGCGGCAATAGACGGACATCAGCGTTCCTTGCGCGCCCTGTCTTCGCCCGGGGCCAGTCACGATGGCGACGCCCTCAGCCCGCAAATGCTGGACGACCTCATCCGGCGTCGCGTCGGTGAGAAAGCACAGGTCGTCGCTGCCGACGGCTTCATGGTCGGCGGTGAACCAATCCTCCTTGCTCGCAGCAATCGGCCGCAGGTTGATCTTCTGGCGGCCGAATCTCATCGCGGTCCGCGGCGGCTTGCCGGGCGCTGGCGGGACGTCCTCGCGCGTCATGCCGAGCACCCGCGCGTACCAATTGGCAGAGACCTCAAGGTCAGAGACTTGGACGACCAAATGGTCCAGCGCCTGCACTTTCAGGGTCATAGGGCCTCTCCCGCCGGCCTCCCTGCCGGGGCGGCCGGTAACTGATTATTAACCATGATGAAGGACCTTTTGTCTCCACTTCGGCCGGGCCGTTCCTCAAGGAACGGAGGCCGCGAGACTGAACTCTAAACGAGGGCTCTCATGGCTAAGACGCCAAGCAGCAACACAGTCAGCAAAGCAAGCGGCAAAGCTAAATCGAGCAAAAGCGCTCTGGCTTTATCGGCCGATCGTTCGCCTGCATTCGAGGTCGCCGCCCGGCTGGATGAAGATCTAATCCGCGTACGCGCCTACGACATCTGGATCGCGGAGGGCCGGCCCCACGGCCGAGAACTCGCCCATTGGCGCCGCGCCCACCAGGAGCTTCTGCACGACGCTCAGTAGCGCCGCGCGGCGCTGAGTGATTAGTGCTCTGCAGCGAGGCGCACTCGACAGCTGAGGTCAGCCCGATGTCGGGTTGTCATCAACGAGGGCGTGGCGCCGACATCGAAGGATTCTCGATCTCTCGGCTGGATCTCGCCAATGGCGCATGCCCTCGAGGCAATGCTCCTCATCCTGTTCGAGCTCGGTCAGGCAGTGCGGCCGTAATTTGGCGAATACGTCGATTTTACGCCATGACGGCTGCGCCTGTAGTTTCTCTCCCATTGCGAACATCGGCATGTGCCTCCGTCCCCGCCACAGGATCAATGCGGCCCGCTCGCCTCCGTTCCCCGATCTGTGCGAAATATCTCTAACCGCACTTTCCCAAATGAAACCGTACGCCTCGATTCAGGCGAACATATTGCGCAACTAACCGCGCTGAATGGATTTTCAAACGAGATGGCGCTCTGGCGCATCTGCGTGGCCGTTGCTGCGTAATCTCTGGATAGTCCCGCAGTCGCGTGGACCTAGGCGATCATTCTGGCCAGCGCTTGGCGACTTCCTCGCGCACTGGCGTCTCAACCTCGGGCGGCGCTTTGCGAATGTAGGCGAGGGCCTGCGCTAACTTGGCGGGGTCCTCACCCTCCAGGGTTTCGAGATATTGCAGCGCAGCGGAGACGGAGAATGGCTCGCCGCCCTTGCCCCACTCATCGAAGTTACTTTTGAGCGCAGTCCAGATCGCGGAATCGTAGCCGAGCGACTCGGTCCAGGCGCCGATTGTCGCAACAACCTGGGGATGACTTTCCATCGCAAAGTCGCTTTGTTTGCCGGACGCGGGTTCGACGAAGCCTACCGCCCGCGCATCCGCCATTCCCTCTCTGAGGCAAAGATCATCCCTCGCCGCATCGAGGCTCTCGAGTGCGCTCGGCGCCGAGTAGGTTTTGCACAGCGCGCCGAAGTCTTCGTCGATCGCCAGCGTCAGGCGTCCGTCGCCAGAGATGCGACAAAACTCGATCGGTAGGAGCGGCCCATTGGGCGCGAATTTGGAGGTGATTTTCAGCTCGCGCGGATCCCACACCGATGATCCCCATGCCAGAACGACGCTCTTCACCATCTGTCTCCTTGAAAGCTCCGGCCGACACCGCTCGGGTCGTCACCTTGATCCTCTGAAGCTGCGAACCCATCCGCCGCGCTCTCGGCTGTCATGCCCGCGAAAACGGGCATTCAGCAAGGCTTTGTTGCTGTGGCGACTGTATTGGGCGGGAATGACAAGCTGGTTAAAAACAATTCCATCCGGAGCGCGCGCCGCGGGCAGCGCACCTCGTCAGGCGTAAAACACCTTGCCCGGATTGAACAGGTTCTGCGGGTCGAACGAGGCTTTGACGCGCCGCATGAGGTTGATCGCGATCGGCCCATGCTCCTCTTCCATGTACTCCCGCTTTTTCTGCCCGACCCCATGCTCGCCGGTGCAGGTGCCCCCCATGGCAATGGCGCGATGGGCGAGACGGTGCGCGAACGCATCCGCAGCCTCGATCTCAGCCTTGTTGTCGAGATCAATGAGCGGCGTCACGTGAAAATTACCGTCGCCGACATGGCCCACGATGGGCGCAACGAGGCCGTTGCGCTTGATGTCGTCGAGCGTCTCCTCGACGCAATCCGCGAGACGCGAGATCGGCACGCAGGCGTCGGTGGCGAACGGCCGCGCGCCAGGCCTTAGCGTCAGTTGCGACCAATAGGTGTCGTGACGCGCCTGCCAGAGCTTCGTGCGCTCCTCGGGCTTGGTGGCGGCGGTGAACCGGCCACCGCCATGGCTGGCGGCGATCTCGCCGAAGCGGCTCGCCTGTTCGGCGACGCTCTGCTCGGTGCCGTGGAATTCGACCAGGAGCAGGGGCTGCTCGGGCAGGGAGAGATGCGAATAATTGTTGAAGGCGCGCACGGACAGCGTATCGATGAGCTCGATGCGAGCGATCGGCAGGCCGGACTGGATGGTCTCGATCGTCGTCTCGCAAGCCGCGCGGATGCTGGGGAACGAGCAATGCCCGGCCGCGATCGCCTCCGGGATGCCGGAGAGCTTGAGCGCCACCTCGACGATGATTCCGAGCGTACCCTCGGAGCCGATGAACATATGGGTGAGATCGTAGCCTGCAGACGACTTCTTGGCCCGCGTTCCGGTGCGGAGGAACGATCCGTCGGCAGCGACCACGCCGAGCGACAGCACCACGTCCTTCATCGTGCCGTAGCGCACCGCATTGGTGCCGGAGGCGCGGGTCGCGGCCATGCCGCCGAGAGAAGCGTCGGCGCCGGGATCGATCGGAAAGAAGAGCCCGCTGTCACGCAGGTGCTCGTTGAGCTGTTTCCTGGTGACGCCCGGCTCGACGACGCAATCGAGATCGTCGGCGTTGACGGCGAGAACATTATTCATGCGCGAAAGGTCGAGCGAGACGCCGCCATGGGGCGCGTTGACATGGCCCTCGAGCGAGGAGCCGACCCCGAACGGAACGATCGGCGCGTCGTGGCGGGCGCAGAGCTTGGTGAGGTCGATTACGTCATCTTTGTCTTCGGCGAACACGACGGCGTCCGGCGGCTCGTTCTTGAGCCAGGTGAGCGTGTGCCCATGCGCCTGGCAAATAGCCTCCGAGGCGGTGAAGCGGTTGCCGAAACGGGCGGCAAGATCGGAATTGAGCGCGGCGACCGCATCGCTCGATAGGCGGCCTTGGCGCTGACGGACGGAGAGTTGGGTCACGGGGAACTTCGCTGAGTTGAAGGCGAGAGACTAGCCGCCTCGGCGCACTATGGCTAGCACGAACGGCTCACAAGCTTTGACGTAAGCGCCGACGCCGGGGGACGCGGCCGTGAGCCGCCTAAGCTCGCATGTTCGTGTCGTCATCGAGTACGTGTAGATCGATGTTCAAGCCGGAGGAGAAGGCGCGTGACCGAGATCGCCCATCGCACCGTCGAGGCAAACGGGATTCCCATCCATCTCGCTGAAGCCGGAAACGGACCTGTCGTGCTCATGTGCCACGGCTTTCCGGAATCCTGGTATTCATGGCGCCATCAGTTGAAGGCGCTTGCCGAGGCCGGTTATCGCGCCATCGCGCCCGACATGCGCGGCTATGGCCAGACAGGCAAACCCCAGGACATCGACCAGTACACGCTCTTTCACCTGCTCGGCGACATGGTCGGCGTGCTCGACGCGGTCAGCGCGCCGGAGGCCATTGTCGTCGGCCACGACTGGGGCGCGCCCGTCGCCTGGCATTGCGCCCTTCTTCGGCCCGACCGCTTTCGCGCCGTCGCGGGCTTGAGCGTGCCGTTCATTCCGCAGGGGTCCAAACGGCCGACGAGCGTGATGCCGCAGACGGAATCGTCGCTCTTCTATCAGCTTTATTTCCAGGCGCCGGGGGTCGCGGAGGCGGAGCTCGGGCGCGATCCGCGCTCGACGATCCGGCGACTCCTCTATTCCGGATCGGGCGATATTCCACGTGAGTCGGACAATACGCTCGGCGAGAACGGGCCGGGCATGGTGCCAAGGACTGGCGGCTTCCTTACCCACTCCCCCGATCCGCAGGCTCTGCCCACCTGGCTCACAGAGGCCGATATCGATTTCTTCGCGGGAGAATTCGCCCGCACGGGCTTCCGTGGCGGGCTCAACTGGTATCGCAACATCGACCGCAATTGGGAGTTCCTCGCGCCCTTCGCTGGGGCGAAGGTGACGGTCCCGGCGCTGTACATCGCGGGCGACCGCGACCTCGTCGTCAAATTCCCGAAGATGGACCAGCTCATTCCGAACTTAAAACTGTTCGTCCCCAACCTCACGAAAACGATCATGCTGCCCGGCTGCGGCCATTGGACGCAACAGGAGCGTGCGCACGAGGTCAACGCGGCCCTGATCGCGTTCCTTCGCGAGGTCGGCTGATCTGGCCGTCATGGGCTGCCCCTTGTCATTCTGCGCACGCGGGAATCCAGGCGATCAGGCCTCTCTGGGTGCCCGCTTTCACACGCTATTCTCACGGGTTGCCGACACTCACCACCCGGAACGTGAGAAGCTCGCCCTCTTCCTCGCGCACCGAAACGTACTCGCCGACCTTGAAGGCGTGGTCGCCGAAGCGGAAACCCTCCTCCTCCGCTTCGTCCTTGGTTCCCCCCTTCCACTCGAAGGCCCAGGTCGAGCCGCCACGGCCGCCGGCATGGTGGACGAGGAGGCCGCGCATCGAGGGCTCACTGCCCCAGAAGCGATGCGCGAAACATTCGCCACGGTGCTGCTTCCAGTCCTCGAGGTCGATGTGGCCATCGGCCGTCAAAGGCGCGACGAAATCATAGCCGTGCCGGATCGAGCCATCGGGGAATTCCTTCGAGCGCGCGGCGTTCAAGGTAACCTTGCGCAACGCGGCGTGAGCTGGCGCGGCCATCCACCATCCTCCCTTTGCCTCGGCTCGTCGTGCGAGCCGTTGAGCCACCACCGTTTATATCGGATCACGTCGGCGAATTTGCGAGGCGCGAGGCCCGATTCGGCCTCGCGAGGCGTCAGACGCGTTCGAGCGCCAGCGCCGCGCCCTGGCCGACGCCGACGCACATTGTGGCGAGTCCGTAGCGGCCGCCGCGCCGCTTGAGCTCGAGCGCGACCGCGCCCGCGAGGCGCGCGCCCGACATGCCGAGCGGATGGCCAAGCGCAATCGCGCCGCCGTTCGGATTGACGTGGTCCGAATCGTCCGCAAGCCCGAGCCCGCGCAGGCAGGCCAGCGCCTGCGAAGCGAACGCCTCGTTGAGCTCAATAACGTCGAAGCTCGATGGCTTGAGCTTCAGCCGCTCTGTCAGCTTGCCGACCGCCGGGATCGGGCCCACGCCCATCACGCGCGGCGCGACGCCGGCTGTCGCGTAACCAAGGATCCGCGCAATCGGCTCGAGCCCATGCGCTTCCACCGCCCTGGCGGAGGCGACGATGAGCGCCGCGGCGCCGTCGTTGACGCCGGACGCGTTGCCCGCCGTCACGCTGCCGTCCGGGCGCACGATCCCGACGAGTTTCGCCAGCGCCTCGAGCGTCGTGTCGGCACGAGGATGCTCGTCGCTAACGAAGCGGGTCACGTTTCCCTTACGGTCCTTGATCTCGACCGCGACAATCTCCTCGTCGAACGTCCCTTTCGTCTGGGCCGTTCCGGCTCGCTTCTGCGAGCGTAGCGCGAACGCGTCCTGATCGGCGCGGGAGACCTGGTGTTCGTCCGCGACGTTTTCGGCCGTCTCCGGCATCGAATCGACGCCATAAAGTTTTTTCATCGCCGGATTGACGAAGCGCCAGCCGATTGTGGTGTCGAAAACCTCCGCCGATCGCTGAAACGCCGCCTGAGCCTTGCCCATCACGAACGGCGCACGGGTCATCGATTCCGCGCCGCCAGCGATAGCGAGCTCGATCTCGCCCGCCTTGATCCCCCGCGCCGCCGCGGCGACCGCCTCCATCCCCGAGGCGCACAGGCGATTGACGGTCGCGCCGGGAATAGAATCCGGCAGACCAGCCAGCAAGAGCGCCATGCGCGCGAGGTTGCGGTTGTCCTCGCCCGCCTGATTGGCGCAGCCTAGAAAGACCTCGTCGATTTTGTCGGCCAAGCCCGGATGACGGCGCATCAGCTCGCGGATGGGCAGAGCGGCCAGATCGTCGGCCCGCAGGCTCACCAGCGCTCCTCCGTAGCGGCCGATCGGCGTGCGCACATAGTCGCAGATGAAGGCTTCTTCGGTCATGGCCGCACCGCTCCCCAACCCGGCCTCTGATCCCATTCCGCCATTGCCGCCTCCATTGACCAGCGTCTAATATAGACGCTTGCGCCGCGCGGCGGCGACAAAACGAATTGAGGGAGAACGCCCCGTGACGGCAGCAGCCGAGATTTCGTCGCAACCGGTTCTCCTGGATCGGTTCGAGAAGGGCGTGCTGACGCTGACTCTCAACCGGCCCGAGCGCCTGAATGCGCTGAATGCTGCGCTCATCGAAGGGCTGTCGGCCGGACTTAAGCGCGCTGGGACGGACCAGGAGTGTCGCGTCGTCCTGATCACAGGCGCCGGACGAGGCTTTTGCGCCGGGGCGGATCTTGCCAACCGCGCGTTCGCGCCCGGCGACGCGCGGCCAGACCTCGGCGCAGCGCTGGAAAACGGCCTTAATCCGATCATTCGTGGCATCCGCAATCTGCCTAAGCCGGTCGTGTGCGCGGTCAATGGCCCGGCGGCAGGGGCGGGCGCGAATATCGCGCTTGCCTGCGACATCGTGCTCGCGGCGAAGTCGGCTCAATTCCTGCAGGCGTTCGCCCGCATTGGCCTCATTCCGGACGCGGGTGGCACTTTTGTCCTTCCGCGCCTCATCGGCGACGCGCGCGCCCGCGCGCTGATGATGCTGGCCGAGCCGATCAGTGGGGAGCGGGCTGAGGCCATCGGCATGATCTACCGCGCGGTCGACGACCAGGATCTGATGGGCGAGGCGCATACGATCGCCGAGCGCCTGGCCGGCGGCTCCACACATGCACTGGGCCTCATGAAACGCGCGCTGACGGCATCGCCCACCAACACTTTGGACGCCCAACTCGACCTCGAGCGGGACCTCCAGCGCGAGGCGGGAGCTAGCAACGACTATATGGAAGGCGTGCGCGCCTTTCTGGACAAACGGCCGGCGAACTTTCGCGGCAAGTTGCCGAAGGCGTGAGACTGAGGATCGCCTCGCAAAAAAAACCGCCGCAGGAGACCCGCGGCGGGCTGTATCAAACGCCGGCGATAACCTAACCGTCGTTAGTTGGAGCCGGTGTCCGCCGCCGGCTGCGTCTCGGCCGTCTGAGACGTGTCAGGCGTCGCCTGTTGCGACTGGGCCGTCGGCTGATCATTCTGAGCAGACGTCTTATTGAAATCGCAGGCCAGCGCCGGCGCGACAAGCGCCGCCGCGAAGCCACATCCCAACACCACTTTGAGAAGCTTGGAGCGCATGAGTACCTCCGTCTTGGTCCCCAGATTGAATCAGTCTATCACCGGCCTGGATCAGCGCAAGGTGCGGAGGCCACCGCGCCTAGCGAGGCGCTCTTGGATTGTGGTGGACCAAAGCGGACCACTCGGACGACAATTGTTTGACGAAAAACAGAAATCGGATTAAGCTTGCCCGATGACCATCTCATGGCCCTTCCGCAGCCCAAGACCGCCGGCGCCAGTTCCTGCGCTCCCAACGCCAGGAAATCGGCGAGAAAATATTTTCTGCACTATATGCCGCGTAACCCATTGATAAGTCTCGATTCGGACGAGAGAATCCAAGGAAATCCAAGGAAATCCAACGCTCAGAATCGGGGATTTCGGAGCGAAACGGCCACCGGCCAAGAAAACCCAAACAGCGAGTAGACTGAGCCTCGCGGCTCGCCGCCTCGAAAGCACCAGACCGCTCCGCGCACAAGGCTGCGGGCGACTAGTCAGCGCCAGCGCGCGAGCGGCCACGTCGAACGATGTCGCGCTCGGATCACGCGATGTTGAACCGAGCCAGTCAAGCGCCGCGCCCGTGGGCGACGACGATCGGCCTCGAGCGCCCCGTTCCCGCGCCCTGCGCCTACTTTCTATGTGCGAGCGCGCGAACCCCGGATTGCGCTAAAGACCGCAAACGGCGTCGCAGGCATGTCGATGTGTTCGATCTTGTAGGCGCGCCAGAGCGCATCGGCGACTGCGTTCATCACCGCGGGCGTCGATCCGATCGACCCAGCCTCGCCCGCGCCTTTGAGGCCCATCGGGTTGGTCGTCGACGGCACGTTGCGCGTCTCAAAATCGAACGCAGGCAGATTGTCGGCGCGCGGCATGCAATAGTCGAGGAAGCTTGCGGTCAAGAGCTGCCCGTCGTCGTCGAACACAGCGCGCTCCATCAGCGCTTGACCCGCCCCCTGAGCGATGCCGCCATGGACCTGCCCCGCAAGCAGCAACGGGTTCAACGTGAATCCAAAATCGTCGACTACCGAGTAGCGAACGATGGTGGTGACGCCCGTTTCGGGATCGATCTCGACCTCACATGCGTGCGTGCCATTCGGATAGGTGGCGTTCGATGGCGCAAACGACTCGGTCGCGGTCAAATTCGCTGCGGTGACGCCCGGAAGCGCCGCGATCTCCGAATAAGAGATCGCGCGGTCGGTTCCGGCGATGCGTACCTGGCCATCGGCGATTTCAAGGTCGGCGACCGCCGCCTCGAGCTTGTCGGCGGCCAATTCCTTTAGCGAACCGGCCAGGGTTTCCGAGGCGCGGGTCACCATCACCGCGCCAATCGGAATGGAACGCGATCCGCCCGTGCCGAAGCCAGTCTTGACCCGATCGGTGTCGCCCTGCACCACTTTGATGCGCTCGAGCGGCACATCGAGAAATTGAGAGACCGCCTGGGCGTAGGCGGTCTCATGCCCCTGCCCATTCGATTGGGTGCCAATCAGCAGCGTGAAATCGCCGTTCTTCTCAAGCGTCAAAGAACCGGTCTCGGAATCGCTCCAGGCGGTGCATTCGATGTAGCTCGCAATGCCGAAGCCTCTGATCTTGCCGCGCCCCCGCGCGTCATCCGCCCGGCTCGTGAAACCCGCACGGTCCGCCTTCTTCAGGCAGGCCGAAAGCGCGCCTTCGAAATCGCCGACGTCGTAATCGCGATCGGTGTGGGTGTGGTACGGCATCTGCTCGGGCTTGACGAAATTGCGCGCGCGAATGCCCTCAGGGGTCATGCCCAGCTTGCGCGCGCAAGCGTCGACCAGCCGCTCAAGCACGTAGGCTGCCTCCGGACGCCCGGCGCCGCGATAGGCGTCGACGGGCACGGTGTGGGTGTAGATGCCGCGAACACGCGCGTGCAGCGCGTCGATGTGGTAGCACCCGGTCGCCATCGATGCGCCGAGCCAGGGAATATAGGGCGCAAATAGCGACAGATACGCGCCGAGATTGCCGAGGATATCGACCCTGAGCGCCAGAAAACGACCGTTGGCGTCGAGCGCCATTTCGGCGGTCGTTAGATTATCGCGGCCTTGTGCGTCGCCGACGAAATGCTCGCTGCGATCGGCAAGCCAGCCGACGCTCCGTCCGAGACGCTTGGCCGCCTCGAGAACGAGCGGATATTCGCGATAGACGACGGCCTTGGTGCCAAACCCGCCGCCGACGTCTTGCGTGACGACGCGAAGGGATTCGGGTGGAATTTTGAGCATCGCCCCAGCGATGGCCCCCTGAATGCCGTGCACGCCCTGACTTCCGAGGTTCAGCGTGAAGCGGCCGGATTTCGGATCGTATTCACCGAAGGCGGAGCGCGGCTCCATATAATTGGCGACGACGCGCGAGTTGACGATTCTTATACGAACAATATGCGCTGCGCCGGCGAACGCCTTATCCGTCTCGTCTTTATTGCCGATATGGGTGTCGTAAGCGACGTTGCCCGGAGCGTCCGAGAAGATAAGCGGGGCGTCCGGCCGCAAAGCAGCTTCCATGTCTGTCACGGCGGGAAGCGCGTCCCATGTCACGCTGATCAATTCGGCGCCATCGCGCGCCTCGAGAGCCGTGTCGGCTACCACCATCGCGATGATGTCGCCGACGTGCTGCGCTTCATCCGACGCCATCACAGGATAGGGCTTGAGCGGCGTGTTCGATTTGTCGGAATTGGCGACCGGGGCGACACAAGGCATGTCGCCGATGTTGGCGAAATCGCTCGCGACATAGACGGCCCGAACGCCCGGGGCGGCGCGCGCGGCTTCAATATCGTCGATGCGGAATTTCGCATGCCCGTAAGGACTGCGTAGAAACACCGCCTTGAGTTCGGCCTTATCAACCGCGTCCGAAGCGTAGGCGCCACGCCCGCTGACGAATCGGATGTCTTCGACGCGCTTTACGCTTTGACCTATGCCGAATTTAGTCGGTCTCATATTCATAGTCTGTCATTTCCCATGGCGGCCGAGGGCGTCTTTCGCACGGACGGCCTGAGCCCTTACTAGCCGAATCTTGTCGCGTCACGAAACCCGCGCGACCTGGAGGCGGCGCCCGTGTCGTCGAAGCTCAGGTGGCCAAGCGGCGCGCGTCTTGCTATCACCCCCGCGCAACTCAGCATAAGGCTTCAAAATCGCCATGCGCAAGGGCGCAATCACACGCAAAACGAACGAAACGAGCATCGAAGTCGGCCTCGACCTCGATGGGTCGGGCCTTGCCGATGTTACAACCGGCATTAGTTTTTTCGATCATATGCTCGATCAGCTGTCGCGCCATTCGCTTATCGACATCAAAATTCGTGCCGAGGGCGATCGCCACATCGACGATCATCATACGGTCGAGGATGTGGGCATCGCGCTCGGCCAGGCGTTGGCGAAAGTGCTTGGCGACAAGCGAGGCTTGACCCGCTATGCCGACTGCCTGCTGCCGATGGACGAAACTCTGACTCGGGTAGCGCTCGACGTGTCGGGCCGGCCGTTCCTTGTTTTCCGCACGGAGTTTCCGACCGAAAAGATCGGCGCGTTTGACACTCAACTCGTGCGCGAATTCTTCCAGGCGTTCGCCGGCAACGCCGGGGTCACTCTGCACATCGAGACACTTTACGGCTCGAACAGCCATCACATCGCCGAATCGTGCTTCAAGGCGGTTGCTCGCGCGCTTCGCGGCGCGATCGCGATCGATTCACGCCAGGCCGAGCGCGTGCCATCGACCAAAGGCACGCTTTAGGCATGCCATGAGCGTCGCCATCATCGACTACGGCTCCGGCAATCTGCACTCGGCGCAGAAGGCCTTCGAGCGCGCCGCGCGCGAGGCCGGCTTGAGCCGCGAGGTCAAGGTCACCGCGCGCCCTGAGGATGTGCTCGCCGCCGACCATATCGTGCTTCCGGGGGTCGGCGCGTTTGCCGACTGCCGACGCGGGCTGGATGGCGTTTCCGGGATGGTCGAGGCGATGGAGGAGGCGGTGCGCCAGCGCGGCCGACCCTTTCTTGGCATTTGCGTCGGCGCGCAGCTCATGGCGACGCGTGGGCTCGAACATGAGGTGATCAGAGGCTTGAACTGGATTGCGGGCGACGTCGCGGCCATCAAGCCACGCGATCCGGGGTTGAAGATTCCCCATATGGGGTGGAACACCCTTGATGTGCGGCGGAACCATCCGCTTTTGGAGGGCGTGAGCACGGGCGAGAGCGGGCTGCACGCCTATTTCGTGCACTCCTATCAGTTGTATGCGGATAACCCCGGCGACCTTGTGGCGACCGCAGACTATGGCGGCGCGGTGACGGCGATTGTCGCGCGCGACAACATCGCCGGCACACAGTTTCATCCTGAGAAGAGCCAGGTGCTTGGGCTCAAGCTGATCGCCAATTTCCTCGAGTGGCGCCCGTGATCCTGTTTCCCGCAATCGATCTCAAAGACGGCCAGTGCGTTCGCCTTGTCCAGGGCGACATGACGCGCGCAACAATGTTCAACGCCGATCCGGCCGACCAGGCGCGAGCGTTCATCGCGCAAGGGTTCGACTATTTGCACGTCGTCGATCTCGACGGCGCGTTCGCTGGCAAGCCGATGAACGCCGACGCTGTTCGACACATTCTCATCGGGCTTACAGTCAAGCTGCAACTCGGTGGCGGAATCCGCGACATGAAGACCGTGCGCGGCTGGCTGGAGAGCGGTGTGACCCGCGTGATCATTGGCACTGCAGCGGTGCGCGATCCCGATTTCGTGCGCGAAGCGGCGCGACTTTATCCGGGCCGCATTGCGGTCGGCGTCGACGCCCGCGAGGGCGTCGTCGCCATCGAGGGCTGGGCGAAAACCTCGGACGTGTCCGCTCTCGATCTCGCACGGCGGTTTCAGGACGCAGGCGTTGCGGCGATCATCTACACCGACATCGCGCGTGACGGCGCGCTTGAGGGCCTCAACCTTGAAAGCACGATCGCACTGGCAGACAAGCTAGAGATACCGGTCATTGCCTCGGGTGGCCTCGCCTCCATCGAGGACATCCGACGTTTGACCGAACCGGATTGCGATCGCCTCGCCGGCGCCATCGTTGGGCGCGCGCTCTATGACGGCCGGCTTGATCCGCGCGCGGCGCTGACCCTCCTTCACGCTGGCGGACGATCGGAACGGCCAACGGGGTCGCCTCAGTGACATTGAAGGCGCGGGTCATCCCCTGTCTCGACGTCAAGGACGGCCGGGTCGTCAAGGGAATCAACTTCGTCAATCTGCGCGACGCCGGCGATCCGGTGGAGAGCGCGATCGCGTACGATCGAGCGGGTGCTGATGAGCTGTGCTTCCTGGACATTACGGCCAGCCATGAAGACCGCGGCATTCTGCTCGACGTCGTCAGGCGTACGGCGGAGGTCTGCTTCGTGCCGCTAACGGTCGGCGGTGGCGTGCGGACGATCGAGGACATCCGCAAGCTCCTGCTCGCCGGCGCCGACAAGGCCTCGATCAATTCAGCGGCTGTCGCCGACCCGGACATCGTGCGCCAGGCCGCGGAGAAGTTTGGCGCCCAGTGCGTCGTCGTCGCCATCGACGCCAAGAAGGTGTCTGCGACTGGCGAGGCGCCGTGCTGGGAGATCTTCACCCATGGCGGACGGCGGGCGACCGGCATCGAGGCGATCGGCTATGCGCGCGAAGTCGCCGCTCTCGGCGCGGGCGAGATCCTTTTAACCTCGATGGATCGCGACGGATCGAGGCAGGGCTTCGACCTCGAGCTGACCCGAGCGGTCGCCGACGCGGTCGCCATTCCGGTCATCGCGTCCGGGGGCGTCGGTGATCTCGATCACCTCGTCGCGGGCGTGCGAGAAGGGCGCGCCAGCGCGGTGCTCGCGGCCTCGATCTTCCATTTTGGCGAATTCACGATCCGGCAGGCGAAGGCCCGAATGGCCGAGGCCGGAATCCCTGTGCGCCTGGACTGACCGCGCCAGTGTACGCCCAGCGCCGCGCGCGCTAAGGTTTGAGCCGTTTCATAGGAGAGCCCAGATGGCCGCGGCGGGCGATCAAACGCATTTCGGCCAACGCACTGTTCGGCTGGACGAAAAGCAGAGCCTGGTGAACGGCGTCTTCCATAGCGTCGCCAATCGGTATGACCTGATGAACGATTTGATGTCGTTCGGCCTGCACCGGGCTTGGAAGGACACTCTCGTCGCCAAGGTTCGCCCATCGTTGCGCCGTCCTTTTGCTCATATCGATGTCGCAGGCGGGACTGGCGACGTCGCCTTCCGCGTGGCGAAGGCGGGTGGCCCTCTGACCGAGGTGACGGTCGTCGACGTCAATGGGGATATGCTCAGCGTTGGGGAAAAGCGGGCGGCGAAGCGGTCTTTCTCTACACAACCGACGTTCGTCGAGGGCAATGCAGAGGCGTTGCCGCTGCCCGATGGGCGGTTCGACGCCTACACAATCGCGTTCGGCATCCGCAACGTGCCACGAATTGAAAACGCTCTTCAGGAAGCCTATCGCGTGCTCAGGCGTGGCGGGCGCTTCTTGTGCCTCGAATTCTCGCGCGTCGATTTGCCTATCATGGATCGATTGTACGAGGCCTACTCCTTCGCTGCCATTCCGCCCATCGGCAAAGCGGTAACCGGCGATGGCGGCGCGTATCGCTATCTTGTTGACTCGATTCGCAAATTTCCGCCCCCGGAGCGCTTCGCAGAGATGATCGGCGAGGCGGGGTTCGCGCGCGTGGACTTCACACGCCTGAGCGGGGGCGTCGTCGCGATCCACTCGGGCTGGAAACTCTAATTCATGCCGATTTTGTCGTCGCTCGGCCACGTCTCAAGGCTGACGCGCGCCGCTTTCGTGTTCGCCCGAGAAGGGGCGTTTGTCGGCGTCGATCCGGTCCCCCTGCCCCCGGTGCTGAGGCCGCCGCTCGCGTTGGCCAACTTGATTGCAAAACGCGACGGCGATGGCCTGGCCGGCTTATCCCGGGCGATCGATCGATTGGGGCCGTCTTACGTAAAGCTTGGACAGTTCCTTTCAACGCGGCCGGACATTGTCGGCGGCAAGGTCGCCATTGAGCTCGAGCGACTGCAGGATCGCGTCGCGCCGATGAGCCGCGAAATGGCGGTCGCCATTGTCGAGGCTTCTTTCGGCATGAAGATCGAGTTGCTGTTCGAGAGCTTCGGCGAGCCGGTCGCGGCGGCTTCAATCGCCCAGGTCCATCGCGCCGAGGTGCAAACCGACGAAGGCTTGCGGCCAGTCGCGGTCAAAGTGCTGCGCGCCGGCACCGAGCGGCGCTTTGCGCGCGACCTCTCGGACATGGCGTTCGCCGCGCGGTTCGCCGAGAGCCTGGCGCCGGAGTTCCGGCGCCTGCGGCTCGCCCAAGTTGTCGAGACGCTCGCGCGCTCCGTGCGCATGGAGATGGATTTCCGGCTCGAGGCGGCCGCGGCGTCGGAATTCGTAGAAAACTCAAAGGATGATCCAGACGTTCGCGCGCCGGTGGTGGACTGGAGCCGCACCACCCGCGAGGTGATGACGATGGAATGGATCGACGGGGTGCCCCTGGCCGACCCTGACCGTCTGATCGCGCTTGGGTTTGATCCTCAGTCCCTTGCCCGCGCTCTGATTTAGACATTTTTGCGCACAGCGCTGCGCGACGGCTTCTTCCACGCCGATATGCATCAAGGCAATTTTTTCGTCGACAAGGAAGGTCATATCGTCGCCGTGGATTTTGGGATCATGGGTCGGTTGGGGCGCAAGGAGCGTCGATTCCTGGCTGAAATCCTCTACGGTTTCATTCGCCGCGACTACCTGCGGGTTGCCGAGGTTCATTTCGAGGCCGGCTACGTGCCTCACACATATCGGGTCGAAGATTTCGCCCAGGCTCTCCGGGCTATCGGCGAACCGATCCACTCCCGCACCGCCGATCAGATCTCGATGGCGAAAGTCCTGACGCTCCTGTTCGAAATTACTGCCTTGTTCGAAATGGCCACCCGAATCGAACTGGTGATGCTCCAGAAAACAATGGTCGTCGTCGAGGGCGTGGCACGAAAGCTCGATCCGCAGCTCAACATGTGGTCGACCGCCGAACCGATCGTGGGCACTTGGATCGCGGAACACCTCGGTCCGGTTCGGCGCTTCGAAGACGCCGGTCGGATCTTTTCGTCCCTTGCCTCCTTCCTCGGCGACGCGCCGCGCCGGCTGGAGCAAATCGCCGATAAACTCGAGGCTCGAACTCGAGGCAGACAGCGAGAGGGAAATTGCGAAAATCATTCCCGAACTCACCCTCCGAGTGGGGTTCACCTTTGTTTTGACTGGTTTTTTGCTAGCGCTCCTGGTCATGGCGGCGTATCGGTGGGTCCTGTAGATCAGCCAGCCTGTCCGCGGCGCGCCTTCTGGCGAGGAGCGCGCCCGACGAGGCCTTACCGGAAGTCTCCGACCTCAAGTCAGCGGCGGGGTTGGCCGCGACTGGCAATCCCCGAACCGCACGCTACAATCGCGCGCCGGGAATACCACAATTGTGATAATTGCCATTTCGTAAATGTTCGTGGCATTCCTCTGGTGGCACTGGTGGCATTAGAAAAGCGGTTTACGTAACGACGGGCCGGAGGGTAGCAAGCGGATGAAGCCGCGAATGGACGTTTCACCCATCCTTTCTTTGATTTCCTCGGCGTCAGGGGCTGACCCAGAACGCTACGAGCGAGCTTAGGTCATCGCGAATGAGTGGCATCCCGCTATCGCGCGCCCGCATTCTCCTGATTATAAGTGGTGGAATCGCGGCGTACAAATCGCTAGAGTTGATTTGCCGGCTCAAAGACCGGAGCGCGAGTGTTAGGGTTGTCATGACTTCCGCGGCCCGACAGTTCATTTCCCCGCTTTCCGCTGCGACTCTCAGCGGGCAATCCGTCCGCGATGATCTGTTTAGCCTCACAGACGAAGCGGCGATCGGCCATATCGAGTTGTCGCGCGCTGCCGACCTCATCGTAATTGCGCCAGCAAGCGCGAATATCCTGGCCCGCATGGCCGCCGGTCTCGCTGACGACATGGCGACCACCGTCTTGCTTGCGACCGACAAACGCGTCCTTGCCGCCCCTGCGATGAATGTCCGGATGTGGCTGCACCCGGCCACTCGCCGCAACCTAGAACGCCTGAGGGACGACGGCGTTCTGTTTGTCGGCCCCGAATTCGGGGCCGATGGCGTGCGGCGAATTTGGCCCTGGCCGCATGGCCGAGCCGCCGGCGATCGTTGAGGCGATCGAGGCGGCGTTGGCCGCTGAGGCAGCGTCCAGGCTTCAAGGTCGGGCAGGTGATTCGGGTCCGCTCGGCGGGCGGCACGTCATTGTCACTTCGGGGCCGACCTACGAGCCCATTGACCCGGTTCGTTTCCTCGGAAACCGGTCTTCTGGACGCCAAGGACATGCAATTGCGCAAGCTGCCGTTGGCGCTGGTGCAAGGGTGACGCTCATTACCGGCCCGGTGGGAATGTCTGATCCGCCCGGCGCCGAAGTGTTTCACGTCGGTTCGGCGTGCGATATGCGGGAAGCGGTCGAAGCCGCGCTGCCCGCAGACGCATTCATAGCAGCGGCGGCGGTCGCCGATTGGCGCGCGGAAAACGTCGCCCATCAAAAGATCAAAAAAGACGCCAAGGAGTCTCCAACTCTTCGCTTGGTGGAGAACCCCGATATACTTGCCGAGGTCGCAAAGAAGACGACAATGCGGCCGACAGTTGTAATTGGCTTCGCTGCCGAAACTGAGAACGTTACGGCGAACGCCATGGCCAAATTACGACGAAAGGGTTGTGATCTCATCATTGCCAATAGTGTCGCGGAAGGCACCTCGACATTCGGTGGCGAAACCAATCAAGTCCAGGTGATCGACGCCGCCGGAGTTGAATCCTGGCCCCCGATGACCAAGGCCGAAGTCGCAAACGGCATCGTTCGGCGCCTCGCCGTTGAACTGGCGAAGCGACAATGATCACGATTAGTTACCATAGATTACCACATGGTGAGGGGTTGCAATTGCCGGCCTATGCGAGTGAGGGTGCCGCCGGGATGGATCTGGTGGCGGCCCTTCCGGCGGACGAAGAGGTTGTCATGGCCCCTGGATCGCGGGCGTTGATCGCGACCGGGATGGTTATCGAACTGCCAAAAGGATTTGAAGCTCAGATCCGGCCCCGATCAGGGTTGGCTTTGAAGGATGGGGTGACGGTCCTCAACAGTCCGGGGACAATCGACGCTGATTATCGCGGCGAAATTGGTGTCATACTCGTCAATTTTGGGGACAAGCCCTTTACCGTTCGGCGGGGGGCGCGGATAGCGCAACTCGTCGTTTGCTCTGTGGAACGTGCAGCTCTGATTTCGGGCGAGCGTCTCACTTCGAGCGTCCGTGGCTCAAATGGATTCGGTTCCACTGGGCGCTCACAGTAGGAGGTACGAAAATGAACTTATTGTCGCGACGGAGCGTTCTCGCTATCGCCGCCGTTGTTGATGTCGCGTTGCATTCGCGCTCGGCGCCGGTTGCGGCCAAAGCTTTGGCTGCGCGTCATAAATTGCCCCCCCGGCACCTGGAGACCTTGCTCCAGGGCCTGGTCCACGCCAAAATCCTCAAGGGCGTGCGCGGGCCGCGAGGCGGCTATGAACTGGCGCGGGAGCGTCGGCGCATCACTGTGGGCGAGATTGTGCGCACCGCGATGTCGCTAAGCACTGCCGATCCCGACGATCTCGGGTCAAACTCGGTGCTGCTTGAGCGGGTGATTGATCCGGCCGTACGCAGGGCGGGCGAAACCTTTCTCGGCAACCTCGACGCGATCACGGTCGAACAGATGTGCGACACCGCCGAGAAGACGCATGTGCTCGACGACGAGAAAGTCAGCGGCGATTTCGCCATCTGACGCAGTTGTTTGCGGCGTTGTATAGTTGTCTGCCGTATAAAATGTTACTATCGGATCGCGCCTCACGGCGCGGTCCGATGGACATTTTGGAGTGACGGCCAATGACGGATGCAGGCGCTGTGCGGCGAACACCTGGCCGCGGGAAGGTTTATGCGTCGATCACCGATACGATCGGTGATACGCCCCTCGTTAGGATCGACCGGATCGGCAAGGAGAAGGGCGTTATCGCCCGTCTTGTCGCCAAGCTCGAGTTCTTCAATCCGATCTCCAGCGTCAAGGATCGCATCGGCGTCGCCATGATCGATGCGCTCGAGGCGCAGGGCAAGATCTCGCCTGGGCGGGGCGTTCTGGTCGAGCCGACCTCAGGCAACACCGGAATCGCGCTCGCCTTCGTCGCCGCCGCCCGCAGCTATCGACTGATTCTCGTGATGCCCGAATCCATGTCGGTCGAGCGCCGCAAGATGCTGGCGCTGCTCGGGGCCGAATTGGTTCTCACGCCCGCCGCGCAGGGCATGAAAGGCGCAATCGCCAAGGCGCATGAAATCATCGAGGCGACGCCCGGCGCGGTCATGCCGCAGCAGTTCGAAAACCCTGCCAATCCGGACATCCACCGCCGCACCACAGCGGAGGAGATCTGGAACGACACGAACGGCGAGGTCGACATTGTCGTCTCCGGCGTTGGCACCGGCGGGACGATCACCGGCGTCGGCGAGGTTTTGAAGGCGCGCAAGCCGAGCGTCCGCATGGTCGCGGTCGAACCGGAGGATTCGGCCGTTCTGTCCGGCGGAGCGCCCGGCCCGCATAAGATTCAGGGGATCGGCGCCGGATTCGTTCCCGCCATTCTCGACCGAAGCGTGATCGACGAGATCGTCGTTGTCGGCAACCAGACCGCCTTCGACACTGCGCGACTGGTGGCGCGCATCGAAGGAATCCCCGTCGGCATTTCTTCGGGAGCCGCCATCGCAGCGGCGATCGACGTCGGTCGCCGCCCGGAAAACGCGGGCAAGACGATCGTGATCATCATCCCGTCGTTCGCCGAACGCTATTTGTCGACCGCGCTGTTCGAAGGGCTCTGACCGTCCCCCGCCGGGTGGCCAGGCAAACCCAAGCGAAACACGGGTCTCCCTCGCGCCGGCGCGGCTCTGTGGACCTGCACGACGAGCGTCCACCAAACTCGGTCGGGCTAAAGCGCGGGCGACGCCCGCGCCATCCGGCCGCCGCCCGATCGACCTAACGCCGCCGGCCCCCGCCAAATCCGCCGCGATGGCCTCCGCCCCCGTGGAAGCCGCCGCCATGGAAGCCGCCGCCATGATAACCGCCCCGATAGCCGCCGCGGTAGTATCCGGCGCGCCGGTAGATCCCGCCACGCCAGGCATTCCCGCCATAATAACCGCCGCCGCCGTAGTAACCGCCGCCGTAGTAGCCGCCACCGTAATACGGCGCGCCGTAATAGCCTCCGGCATAGAACGGGTCGACGTAACCGGCGGCAGGGTAGACGCCGGTCGCATCACAACCGGCAAGCGTGACCGCGAGCGTCGCAACGACTGCGCTTAGAAGAACCCGACTGCGAACCATGGCTTTCCTCCTTCGGCTATCTGACGCCCCGCTCTCCTGCGTCATCGGCGCACACGCAGAACCCCCGCGTGGCGTCGCCTCGGTGGCGATGCTATGCCGAGACGCAACAAACCGCTAGCGCTTGGACGGGCTTAGGGGAGGCGCATGTCGCTGCTCGACCACATCAACGCCAATCCGCTGCCGTTCGCGCAATTGCTCGGGATCGAATTCGTCAGCGCAGAGGAGGATACCCTTGCGGCGCGAATGCTGATCCGTCCCGACCTGTGCACGATCGGCGGCATCGCCCATGGCGGGGCGATCATGAGCTTTGCCGACACGCTGGGCGCCGCGGCGGCCTTCATCAACCTACCCGCCGGCGCCAAGGGGACAGCGACGATCGAGAGCAAGACCAATTTCGTCGCCCCCGCGCCCGTCGGCTCGACATTGGTCGGCCATACGACCGTCGTCCATCGCGGCAGACGAACCCAGATCTGGCAGACCCGGGTCGCGACCGAAGAGGAGAAGCTGGTCGCGCTGGTCGTGCAGACGCAGATGAACCTCTGACGCCCTCCTCAGCGCCAAATAAATCCAAGGAAAACCAAAGGAATCCAAGAAAAAAAGCTTGGATTTCCTTGGATTCCTTTGGTCGATTTGGGACTTTTCAATGGGTTACGACGAATCCAAATAAAAACTCTTCCGCTATTGTACGTAATGACTTCGCAAAATCCTGTAAGGCTTCCACCTCCGTCTCACATGCAGCCGAACGATCCGAGAGTTCGGTTCCGCGAGTGGTTGGATTCATAGCACGGATTTCGACTTTAATCAATTTTCCTACAGATATTTCTGTTAGACGGCAAAGGGTTTGAACCGGAAACCCGCTTGAGCCCTTCTTGAGTCCCGCTAATACGCGCGCATTTTTGGCCGATTTCGTTCGATTCAGGCATTCTCGACGGCCGGAATCTCCCGTAAGCTGCCGAGCATCGACGCCTCGTTTTCGCCCGGCAGTCGAAACGCAGAATGAGGTGGAACTGCTACCCAGGCGGGCATCCATGCGTGTTTACCGGGCCTATCGGCTATTCACTTGACCACCTGGAAGTCGCCGGGCTTCCAGCTGTAGTCGATGGCCGCCTCTTCGGGGCCGTAGAGCCGCAGGATGGCGAAGAAGCCGCGGCTGGGCGCCGTTGGAAGCCAATTGGCATGGCCGCCCTGCGGCGGCTTCGGACCGATGGTGAGGTCGTTGCGCCGTCGGCATTCTGGGTGGGCTTGTCGCGTGAGCCGAGCGAGGGGAAGCGTCGCGCTTCGGTCGCGAGGCCCGAGGCATTTTCCGCCTCGTAGAGGGTCAGGGACCAGAACAGCTTGGCTGGAATGTTCGGCGGCAGCGTCACCTTATAGGAGACGTCGCCCGAAAGCGGCTCCCCATCGGCGTGCTTGAACGTGACTTCATAAGCGGCGCCTTTGCCAGGCGTTTGCGAGACCACTTCCCGGGCTCATCGAGTAATAGTCGGTGAACATCCACACGCGCGGCTCGATCTCGATGAAACCCGCCTTGTTGTTGCGCCAGGCCGTGACGCTAACCAGCGGCGTGCTCCAGATATAGGCTTGCGTAGCGCGCTGGTAGTCCATCTCGTCGTAGAGGCGCTTCGAAGCCTCGTCGTCGAAATAGCTGTCATCAAGCTCGATCGGGCCGATTGGCGTATCGATCGCCTCATCGCCATGGAGCTTCGCATCGGCGAGCGCGACGTTGGCTCCTTAAGCCGTGGCGATCGACGTCCTCATGGCCTTCCTCCTCTTTGACATCTCTGGGTGGGTTGGCCGGATAGAATAATTCGAAAAGAACGGCGCCAAAAGGGCCGCGCTTCTCATGGCCATAACGCTCACAATCGCGTGACGGTTCCGGGCGCCGATTGTTTTACGATGCGGAATGAGACAGCGTGCCCCGGCTCAGGCCGCCCCTTTGACGAGGACAAGTCGATGGCGTTCAAGATCGCTGCGTTGACCGGTTGCGTGCTGGCTTTAACGCCAGCCCTTGCGGCGGAGCCTATTCAGGCCGAGCCTGTCCGCATCGGCGTCACCACCATCCTCAGCGGGCAGTACGCAGACCGCGGGCAAAGCGAGCAATATGGCGTTGAGCTCGCGCTTGAGCGTATTAATGAATCCGGCGGCGTGCTGGGCAGGCCGGTCGAGGCCTTCTATGGCGACAATGCCGCAGATCCTGCAACGGGGATCGCCGCTGTCAAAAGGCTGATCGAGGAGCAGCATGTCCCGGTGCTCTTGGGAGCGCTCTGGACCCCGGTCACCCATGCCATCATGCCCATCGTCGCGGAGGCGAAAGTGCCTCTCGTCATCGACATTTCGGCTGGCCAAGACTTTGTCGACGCGTCGGGCGTCGGCGGCAATGACTATTCCTTCAAGACGATCCCGTCCGACCGCGATATCGCGCTCGGTCTTATCGGCTGGCTCAAGCGCCAGGGCGTGCATAGCGTCGCGATCGTGAGCGACGATAATCCGTTCAATCGCGTGAATGCGGCGAGCATGGAGAAGGCCGCGGTCGGAGCCGATATCAAGGTTCTCACCAACGAGACGATCGCCAAGGACACGAAGGACCTCGCTCCGCTGCTCGGGCAGCTTAGGGCGCTTGCCCCTGACCAGGTCGTGACCGTGCTGAGCGGTTCCACAGCGCCCTTCTTTCGCGCCTATGAACAGTCCAGCTGGCGCGTCCCGATCACCGGACGCATCGACTTGGCCGCCGCCGCCGGCGCATTGTCTCCGGACTTTCTCAGCTCCGGAGGCCTGGACGGCGCGACCAGCATCACGGTCTTCAACCCTTTGATCGAAACGCCGGGCGTGCAGGACTTCATTCAGGCTTACCGGGCGAAATACGGCATCATGCCGACCCAGCGCTCATTCTTCGCTTACGAAGCGACTAATCTCGTTGTCGACGCGATCCGCCGCGCCAACTCCGACAAGCCCGAGGACATCGAGCGCGCGCTCAAAACCACGACGATGCCGTCGCTGCTCGGCGGAACCTACGCGATGGACGATCACAATCATCCCCACACGCCGATGCAGATCGTGGGCGTGCGAGGCGGGAAGACGAGCGTGATCGCGCAGGTTGGCGGCTGAAAGCGCGATCAACGCGCCTGTTACGCTTCCCGACTGCCCGTCCTTCGCCGGCTGGTGTACACTGTATTCATGACGCGGAACGGCCGTGACAGGCGCGTCGGGTGAGAGGGGCGCTATGACCAGACTGGCATTCGGAATAGGCCTTTTCGCTCTTGTGATGGGTAGCGCCACGGCCGACGCGCAGAGCGTGCCCAACATGGCCGCTCTCAAAGGCCTGGCTCCGGTCTCCGCCCTCTCAAAGACCGTGGACGGAATGGCGGCGCTGAGCTCCAACTTCACTGTCACTGGCGGAATCCAGACCGGCGCCATTCGCCAACCGACGCTGTTGCCGTTCGCCGAACAGCAGCAGCAGGCCTTGCGCGACGCCTTCATCACCGACGGCAATCTCGTGGAGCTGACAGACGGCCTCGGCACGACCTTGGGCGCGGCTTACGAGGCGCGCGCGCATTATCTCGATCGGGAGCGCTTCACCAGCGTCTCCAAGTCCGTCTCGGATGTGATCGCCTACGCCAACTCGACAAGCGGATCGGATTCGAACGCGGGCAAATATTTCTTCGCCAACGGCACGACGAACGGCAGAAAACCGGTGTCCGACGAGGCCCTCGCGATCTTCAAGACGATCGACGGCGCGCCCGATCCGTTCGGTATCGCCTATGGCCGGCCGGCCGGAACGCCCGGCGCCGACAAGTACGGCGATTCCCGCCCGTTCCAGACCGAGCCAACGATCCTGCCAATCGTAGGACCGGACTATTTCAATGTTCCCGCCAGCAACGAAGTCTATAACCGCGGCCCGATCATGAACCTGATCGACAGCCCATCTTTCCCGAGCGGACACACGACCTACGGCTACATGGGCTCGCTTCTGCTCGCCGTCCTCGTGCCCGATCGCTTTCAGGAGATGGTCGTCCGCGGCGCGGAATACGGCAACGACCGCATCATCATGGGGGCGCACTACGCGATGGACGTGCTGGGCGGGCGCACGGTCGCAACCTACGATCTCGCGCATCTGCTCGCGAACGATCCTGCCTATGTCGGCCGACCGCTGAAGGACTTCGCCCGAGCGACCGCAATGTCCACGCCTCGGGTTCCCGAGACCATCGAAGACTTCCGGGCGGCCGTTACGACGGCCCGCGACGATATCACGAAGGCGCTCGAAGCCGCCTGCGGCGATACAATTGCGGTTTGCGCGCGCCAGGACACCGGCCGCTTCAACGCGCCGGCGATGAACGAAGCCTTCTACGCCACGACGCAAACCTACGGGCTTGGCGTTGCGCATCCGGAGATGGTTGGCAAGATCGAGGATGTCGCCGCATTGGCGCCCGAAGCCGGCTACCTGGTGACCGTGGCCTTCCCCAAGCTCAGCCTCGAGGAAGCGAACCGCATCCTGACCGAGACGGAAGGGCCCGGCGGCGGCTTCCTCGACGACGGCTCGGGCTTCGGCGTCTATTCGAGGCTCAACCTGTACGCCGCCGCCGGCCGCGCGGCCGCGCTCTCACGCGCCAAGCCCTGAGCGCGCGTTCGTCTCGCGCCAACGCTGCCAGCGACGGCGCAATTCGCCGTGGCGCAGGCCGATGCTATCGTCGAGCGCCGCGGCCTCGATGATACGATCCGTGCGAAAATGCCGGAAGGCCTGGCGCAGCTCGCACCAGGCGACCAACATGCGCGTGGTCTCGGCATAGCCCAGGATCACTGGCCACACCGTCCGTTCGGTTTCCTCGCCAGCCTCGGACCGGTAGCGCAAGCGCAGTTTCCGGCCATTGCGGATCGCCGATCTTAGGCTCGACGGATCGATTCTTTCCTTTGGCTCCGTGAGCGTCGGCTTCACGCCGACGCTGGGCTCGACGATGAACGGACGAAGACGCTCGGGAACGACTGCGGCGATCTTCGTCATCACATCGCGGGCCGCAATAGAAAGAACCTTGTCGGAGCGGCCCGCAACCCATTGCGCTCCCAGCATCACCGCCTCGATTTCGTCGGGCGTCAGCATGAGCGGCGGCATGTCGTAGTCGGAAGCGATGAGGTAGCCGAGACCCGCTTCGCCTTCGATCGGAACCCGCTGGCCAATCAGGTCGGCGACGTCGCGGTACACCGTGCGCTTCGACACTTCGAGCTCCTGCCCCAAAGCGGCCGCCGTGACGGGCCGGGTGGAGCGGCGCAGGATTTGGATGATCTGAAACAATCGATCGGCGCGGCGCATTGCTGACTCCTGCTGACAGGATGCTGTCAGCAGGCCTGTGGGACAAGAGCTTTCAACGCCGCCGCGCGGTCGCGGCCTAGCTGAAAGGATCGAGCCCCATGAAATTCGCGTCCACCCGCCTCGTCGCCGCCGACCTAAAAGCGATGGTCGGCTTCTATGAAATGGTGACAGGCCAACGCGCCGAATGGCTGGCGCCGGTGTTCGCCGAGATCGTCACGCCTTCCGCCACGCTCGCCATCGGGAGCGTGGAAACGGTGGCGCTGTTCAAGGAGGGCAGCGCCGAACCCGGCGCCAATCGCACGGCAATCATCGAATTTCAGGTCGATGACGTCGACACAGAGTTCGGCCGCCTGAAAGACAAGGTGGAGGTTGTGCAGGAGCCGAAGATGATGCCCTGGGGAAACCGCGCGGCGCAGTTCCGAGACCCCGAGGGAACGCTGGTCGGCATGTACACGCCGGCTACGGACGCGGCGAAAGCGCGGTTCGCGTCGCGGTAGAGCGCGCTTTCGGTAAGCATCGTCATCGCGAGGAGCGAAGCGACGCGGCGATCCAGAGGTCGCAGGGCGCTCTACGTTCCCTGGATTGCTTCGCCATAGCCCGTCCGGAAGCACCGGCTTCTTTCGACGCCCTATGGCTCGCAATGACCATAGTGGTAAGCCCCAAACACGATTGCCCCTATCCCACCGCCGACAGCGGCGCGGCGACCTCTTCCAGCGACTTGCGCTCGGCGTTGATGGCGAAGAGCCAGGCGATGATTGCGGCGGCGAACATCAGACACGCGGCGAAAACATAGCCGCCGAAGATGGCCTGCCGCGACCCGCTCTCGATCAGCCGGCCAAAAATCAGCGGCGCGGCGACGCCGCCGACGCCGGTTCCGATGGCGTAAAAGATTGCGATCGTCATCGCGCGAATTTCGATCGGGAACGTCTCGCTGACCGTGAGATAAGCCGCGCTCGCCGCCGGCGAAGCGATGAAGAACACGATCATCCATCCGATCGTCTGGCCCATCGCCGACAGGAGATCCTGCTGAAAAGCCAGGGCGACCGCGAGCATGAGCACGCCGGAGAGGCCGTAGGTCAACGTGATCATGATCCGGCGCCCGAGCGTATCGAACAGGCGCCCGAGCAAGACCGGCCCGAGAAAATTGCTGAGCGCGAAGGGCAGGATATACCAGCCAACCGCGCCGGGGCTCACCGAATAGAATTTCGTCAGCACGAGCGCATAAGTGAAGAAGATCGCGTTGTAAAAAAACGCCTGCGCCGCCATCAGCGTCAGTCCGACGAAGGTCTGTACGCGGTGGCGATTGATCAGCGTGTCGAACACTTCGCTGAGCGGCGTATGGTCGCGCGAGCGCAAGCGGATGGCTTTGTTGGCGGGGACCGGATCGAGCTTGACCCCCTCGTTCTCAAATCGCTTTTCGATGCCTTTGACGACGTCCTCCCCCTCTTTCTCGCGTCCGTGAATCGCGAGCCAGCGCGGACTCTCGGGCACCCACATGCGCATGAAAAAGACGACGAGCCCCAGGATTGCGCCGGTCAGGAACGCAAGCCGCCATCCCCATTCTGCAGGGATGAGCGCCGGATTGATGAGCACGACTGCGACCACGGCGCCGAGTGCGGCGCCGACCCAGAAACTGCCGTTGATGGTGAGATCGAGTTGGCCGCGGTAGCGCGCGGGGACCAATTCCTGGATGGTCGAATTGATGGCGGAATATTCACCGCCGATGCCGCAGCCGGTGAAGAAGCGAAACAGGAAGAAAGAGAGGCCGTTCCAACTGAGCCCGGTCAGAGCGGTCGCAATGAGGTAGACGACGATGGTGATGAAGAAGAGCATTTTGCGCCCGAGGCGATCGGTCAGCCAACCGAAAAACAGCGCGCCGACCACCGCGCCCAGAAGGTAGGCGCTGCCGGCCAGCCCAACCTCGGAATCGGAGAAATGAAGCGCCGGGCTTTCTTTCAGCGCGGGCGCGACCGAGCCTGCGAGTGTGACCTCGAGTCCATCGAGAATCCAGGTGATTCCCAAGGCCGCTATGACCAGGACGTGAAAGCGGCCCCAGGGCAGGCGCTCAAGCCGCGCCGGAATGAGCGTCGAGACTTCTTCCGATCCATGCGTGGATGTCGCTGTCATACGCCCCGTCCCAGTCCCGGCATTTGTTGACAATGTGAAACGAGATCGCGGCGGGAAGGTTGCGTAGAGCCTTGCCTTTAAGCCGCCGCGGATTGTAGCCGCGCTCGCTAAACGCGGCGACGCGGTCGGCGACCGCGTTGACAAGGCAATCTCCTTTAAAGCGCCTGCTCCCACCGGTTTCGATAGGCCTCAAGCCCGGGCAGATCCCAGACGCGCGCGGGCTCGAGCGATGGGGGCGGATGGGGCTCGTCCCAATGAGCGAGCATCGCGGCGCCGGCAGCGGCGCCCGCGCTGATCGGTGCGATCACAACCCGCCGACCGGCCATGAGCCTGGCGAGCACGCCGGCGAAAGCCGGCGAGCGGGCGAAGCCGCCTTCGACGATGAGATCGCCCGGCGCTTCGAGGCGCTGAAGCATATGGGCGGTCATCAACGCGGAATAGAGAGTCGCAAGCGCAGCGCGCGCCTTTGGCGTCGTTGGGGCGGGGCCTTCGATGACACCTCTACGCGAAGCGAACGGGCCGCCCTGATCGGAGAATGCGGGCAAGGCAAGCACGCCGGAAGCGATGATCGCGCTGACGTCGGCTTCGTCCGCATCGGCCGGCGCATCGCCGGCAAGGACCGAGAATTCGCGACCGCCCATGAAGCGCGCCGTTGGAACCGGTCGCCCATACACATCGACATTGGCCAGCATGTCGGCTTGGGGATCGAGGCGCGCCGTTCCGCCTACGGCCATGATGATGACCCACGTCCCGGTCGAGATCACGGTGAACGGCTCGCGCCGCGACAGGAGATGCGGCACGAGGGAGGCGTTCGAATCGTGCGCGCCGCAGATGACGCGCACGTTGGGGGACAAGCCAGTTGCAGCAGCGATTTCGGGCTTGAGCGTTCCAAGCGTGTCCCAGGCCTTGCGCATTGGCGGGAAGAGCCGCCGCCAGCCGAGCTTGTCGACCATGCTCGACAGATCGCCCTCGTTCGGGCGCCACAGATCCGTATGCGCGCCGAGCGAGGTTGCTTCCGACGCCATCGCGCCGCCGAGACGCCAGGCGAAATATTGCGCGTAGGTCAAGAACGCGGTCGCCTGCCTGAATTGAGCCGGGAAATGCCGCTCGTAATAGAAAATGTGGCGCCCAAGATTGAGGCCCCGCGACAAGTGCGGCGACCGTGACTTGTGATAGGACGGACGCGCCTGATCATAGGCGGCGTCGACAGCGGCAAATCCATCGAACTCATAGTCGACCGGTGGAAGCGCCGGGCCGTCACGTCGCATGAGGACGCCCGCGCAGCCGTGCGTCGTGGTGGAGATTGCCTCAATGGAAAAACGCGCGCCGAGCTCCTTGAGTGCGCCGATGAGGAAAGACCAGGCCCCTTCCATGTCGAGCCTGGAATAGGGCCATTGGCCGTCAGGGGCCAGCGGCATGTTGGGGGCGGAGCGCTCGGCAAGAACGGCGCCGCCGCGGTCGAAAACCACGACCTTGATGTTCGTCTTGCCGACGTCGAAAACCGCGACGCAGCTGTTCATGCGTCAATCCAGATTGAATTTTTTCGGCGAGCGCGGCCGCCTGGGCGGAACAGAGGAATGCCTCATGCGTAGCGGCGCATCGCAAGAATTCCCTCTCCCCGCAAACGGGGAGAGGGCGATTGGGCGTCGGCTCAGAAGTCGAACTTGGTGACATTGTCCTTGTTGAAAATGAAGGGCGCTCCAAGCAGGATTTCGCTGCCGTTGACGACATTAAGCTTGCCAAGCTTGCCCGCGTCGACCGAGGTCGAGCCCGGCTTCAGCTTGCCATCGACGACCGCGCGCATAACGTAAGTCGCGGCATAGCCGAGATCCACCGGGTTCCACAGCACCACCGACTTGACGCAGCCGGCGTTGACATAGGGCTTCATCGCGTTCGGGGTCGCGAGGCCGACGACGGCGATCTTGCCGCACTGGCCAGCCTTGGTGACGGCTTCGGCGGAAGCCGGCGTCGCCACCGAGGTCATGCCGAAGAGGCCCTTCAGCTTGTCGCCGTATTTGTTGATGAGGGTCGTGGCCTGGTTGAAGGACAGGTTGTTGTCCTCCTGCGCCTCGACCGTCTCGAGCCACTTCATCTTCGGATGGCATTTTTCCGTATAGGCCTGCATCTCGGCGATCCAGCGGGCCTGATTGGGCGTGGTGAAGGTCGAAGTGACGATGGCGAAACTGCCGTCCTCGCCGATCTCCTTCGCCATCGAGTCCATCATGGACTTGCCGATGCCGTTGAACTCGGCCTGGTTGACGAACCATTCGCGCGCGTCGGGCGTCGAGTTGGCGTCGTAGCCGACGACGTGGATGCCCTTGGAAAGCGCCTTCTTCAAGACTGGCGCGATCGCGACCGGATCGTTGGCGGCGAACAAGATGCCATCGACGCCGCGGGTGATGTAATTGTCGATGAACTTGATCTGCTCATCGATTTTGGCTTCCGTCGGCCCGTCGGTCGTCACCTTGACGTTGCCAAGCTCCTTCGCTGCGTCCTGCATGCCTTTGGAGGTCGCGTTGAAGTAGCCAATGCCGATCAGCTTCGGCACATCGACAATCGTGATTTCCTTGCCCGCCTTGTCAGGCGGATTGGTCGGCTGGCCGCCGTCATAAGGCTTGGCGGCGGCAGGCGCCGCCGCTCCGCCCGCGTCGCAGGCAAGCGGGCTTGTCGGCAGATCGTCCGCGCCGTCCCATTTGCTCGCGGCATTCGCAGCCCCGGCGGCGAGCGACAGGGCGAACATCGCCGCCGCTGTGGTGGTCAATAAACTCGTTTTCATTACCTGACTCCTCCCTAGATGCCGCCAGTAGCGGCGTTGGCCTTACGAAATGCGGCGCTCAGTCGCGGCGACGCTGAAGCGAACTCGCGATCAAAACCGAGAGAATGAGCGCGATCCCAATAACGACGATTGTCGCGTCCCCCTTGACGCCAGTCAACGCCAGCCCGTTCTTGAGGAGCTGGATCATCGCCAGCCCAATGACCGTTCCCCAGATTGTGCCCGAGCCGCCGAAAATGCTGGTTCCCCCCAGCACCACCGCGGCGATCACGTCGAGCTCGTAGCCGCTCCCCATGTCCATGCGCGTGGTCGTCACGCGCGAGACCAGGACCCAGGCGGCCAGGCCCGAGGCGAGGCCGGAAAGCGTATAGACCACAAGCTTGACCCGATCGACCGAGAGCGCCGAAAAGCGCGCCGCCGTCTCGTTCGCGCCGATTGCGTAGAGCGCGCGGCCAAAAGTCGTGCGATCGAGCACGATCCCAAAGATGACGATGAGAACGAGCAGAAGGAGAAGCTGCGTCGGCACGCCATACACGTCCCCCTGGCCGAGAAAATAGAACCATTCCGGATAGCCGCGCACCGAACGCGCCTGGCTTATGCCCTCGGCAAGACCGCGATAAAGCGCGAGCGTCGCAATCGTCATAATAAGCGGTGGCACTTTAATCCGCGTGATGACGAGGCCGTTGACGAGCCCCGCGAGCGCGCCCACGAACAGCGAGAAGATGATTGCGAGCGGCAGTGGAAAGCCGAACGTCTTCCACGAATAGCCGAGCATGATCGCGCACAGGCCAACGATCGCGCCGACCGAAAGATCGATGCCTCCGGTAATGATGACGAAGGTCATCGGCAGCGCGATCAGGCCGATCTCGGTCATGAGCCGGCCCTGGTTGAGGAGATTGTCCAGGGTCAGAAAGCGGTCGTTCATGAGACCGAGGCCGAAGAGCGCAATCAAGAGAATGATCGCGAGCAGCGTCTCGTGACGCTTAAGCCAGCGGGGCACGCGAAACGTCTTCGTTTCGATCGCCATGCTCATCGCTTCCACCCTTGAGCGGCGCGGCGCTGGCGGCGCAAGATGTCCGCGATGACGGTTGCGAGAATGAGCCCGCCGCGCAACGCATCCGTCCAGTAGGGCGAGATGTTGACGAACACGAGCGCGCTCGTGATCTCCGCGATGAGGATGGCGGCCAGCGTCGAGCCGACCACCGTACCGACACCGCCCAGGATACTGACGCCGCCGACGACGGCGGCGGTGATGACGGTGAGCTCAAGGCCCTGCGGAGTCGTCGACTGGATCACGCGGAGCTGCGTCGCGTAGACGAGCGAAGCGAGCCCAGTGAAAAAGCCGTGCAGCGCGAACACCATCAGCACGGTGCGCTGTGGATTGACGCCGCAGAGGCGCGCGGCCTCAGGATTGCCGCCGGTCGCGTAGATCGCGCGGCCCGTGGGCGAATTGCGCATCCAGATCGCTGCCAGCACAGTCGCGAGGACCATGATGATGACGGGCATCGGCACGCCGAAAAAAGAAAGATCGGCGAGATGGAAGTTCTGCGGCAGGTCGGTAATCCATTTCCCGCCGGTAACGCTGATGAGGCCGCCTTTCAGGATCGACAGCATGCCAAGGGTAACGACGATGGCCGGGATCCTGAGGTAGGCGATGATCGCGCCCTGGGCCGCCATCACAGCGACGCCAATGACCAGCGGCGCGAGCCAGGTCACGATGATCGGCGCGCCCGCGACCGCCAGCGAACCGCTGATCGTCGCCAAGACGCCAATGAGAGCGCCGACGGAAATATCGATGTTGCCGGAGATGATGACCATCGACATGCCGACGGCCGCGATCGCGATATAGGAATTGCCGAGCAGAATGTCAGAGAGATTACGCGTGGCGAGGAAGCGCGGATTGATAAAGCCGACAACGACGGCAAGGGCGACGATCGCGACCGCGAGCAGAAGCTCCTGGCCGGCCAAACGGCGAAACATGCCGGTGCGGGCGCTCGCCGAACTCGCGATTGCTGTCGCGCTCACGCCGCTCGCTCCGCGCTCGACGTCCCGCCCATCATCGCCGACCCCACGGCCTCGGAAGTGGCGTCCGCGCGGTCGAACTCGGCCACGAGCCGGCCCTCGCGCATCACGAGCACGCGGTCGCTCATCCCCAACACCTCGGGCAATTCGCTCGAGATCATCAGAATAGCGACGCCTTCGCCGGCGAGCTGGCTCATCAGCCGATGGATCTCGGCCTTGGCGCCGACGTCGATGCCGCGCGTCGGCTCATCGAGGATCAAGAGCTTGGGATTGTTGGCGAGCCACTTGCCGAGCACGATCTTTTGCTGATTGCCGCCAGAAAGCCGGCCTGCAATCTCGTCGACCGAACTTGTCTTGACGCTGAACCGCGCGACGCCCTCAAGCGCCATTCGCCGCTCCGCGGCGCGGTCGATGAACCCGCTGCGAGACAGAGACCCGAGCGCCGCGAGCGAGAAATTGTGCAGGACGTTCATGCCTCTGACTAGGCCCTGCGTGGCGCGGTCTTCCGGCACGTAGGCGATGCCTCTTGCGCGCGCGGTTTCGGGCGAATCGATTCGCACGCTCCTGCCGTTGAGCCGGATCTCGCCCGACTTGCTCGGCGTCATGCCGAACAGCGTCTGCGCGAGCTCGCTGCGGCCCGAGCCCACGAGGCCCGCAAGGCCGACGATCTCGCCAGCGCGCACTGTGAGGCTGACGCCCTTGGTGAGCGGTCGGCGCACGAGATCGCGCGCTTCGAGGACCGGCGCGCCGATTGGCGCTACCGTCTTCGGGAAGAGACTCTCGAGCCGCCGCCCGACCATCATTTGCACCAGTTCACCGACGTTGGTGTCCGCGACATCGCGCGAACCGACATAGGCGCCGTCGCGCAGCACCGTCACGCGATCGGCAATCGCGAAGATCTCATCAAGACGATGGCTGATGTAGACGATGCCGACGCCGCGCCGCTTGAGGCGGCGGACCACATCGAACAAACGCGTCACGTCGCTTTCTGTCAGCGCCGCCGTCGGCTCGTCCATGATGAGGATGCGAGCGTCGTGCGACAAAGCGCGCAAGATCTCGACGCGCTGACGGTTGCCCACGGTGAGCACGCCGACGATCTGATCAGGAGACAGATCGTCGATCTCGAGCGAGTCGAGCAGACGTCTCGCCTCCGTCCGCATCGCCCGCCAGTCGATGCGACCCGCGCCGGCCAACGGCGCATGCCCGAGAAAGATGTTTTCGGCGACGCTGAGCTCGGGAAACAGCAAGAGCTCTTGATAGATCGTCGCGACGCCCGCGCGCCGCGCGTCGTCGGGCGAGGAGAAATCGACCTGCGTTCCGTTGACGAGAATGGAGCCAAGGTCCGGTTGGTAGACCCCGGACACGATCTTGATCAGCGTCGATTTGCCGGCGCCGTTCTCTCCGAGCAGCGCGTGGACCTCGCCCGGGCGCACGTCGAACGATACGCCCGAGAGAGCACGCACGCCGGGAAATGTCTTCTCGATATTGCGAACCTCGAGCAGCGGAGCCGCGGCTCGGTCAGGCGGAGCGCCCGCCTCCTGCTCTATGCTCACGCCGCCACCGTGGCGGCGGACAAGGCCGTCGTTGCCATAAGGTCGGCAATAGAGAGAAAACGTCGCACGACGAACAGATTGCGGAGGATCTCGACGCGCTGTCGCTCGCGCATAACCTTGTCGTTCCCCCGATATTGGTCGTTGTGACTTTCAGTGCCACGCGCCTTCAGGGCTGTCAATCGAGCGCGATCAAAGTCGCTCAGAAGCCGCGGAATCGCGCAGAAACGTTGACGCTCTTCGATCATTTGCCTATTGGAGAGGCGAAATTCGCGACATTGAGAGGAGCGGCCCATGAGCGGCGATCAAGTTCGTTTTGACGCTCCATTGCCCGATCTCTGGGACGACGAGCACGCGGCTTCCCTCGACGATCCAGGTCTCCTTCTCTACCGGTCGAACCTGCTCGGCAGCGACCTGCGCATTACCAATTTCGGCGGCGGCAACACGTCCGCGAAGCTCGCCGCGACCGATCCGCTGACCGGCGCGCCGACCCAGGTTCTCTGGGTCAAAGGCTCGGGCGGCGACATCGGCTCGATGAAGCTCGACGGCTTCTCGACGCTCTATATGGACAAGCTTCTCCGCCTCAAGTCGATCTATCGTGGCCTCGAGCACGAGGACGAGATGGTCGCGCTCTACAATCATTGCACCTTCAACCTCAATCCCCGCGCAACCTCGATCGACACGACGCTGCACGGCTTCGTTCCGCACATTCATGTTGATCATGTTCACGCCGACGCGGTCATTGCGATCGCGGCGAGTGAGAAGGCCGAAGCGCTGACGCAAGAGGTCTACGGCGGCGAGCTCGGCTTTTTGCCGTGGCAGCGGCCGGGCTTCGACCTGGGACTCAAGCTTGGCGCGATGGCTGAGGCCAATCCAAAGATGAAAGGCGTCATCCTTGGCGGGCACGGGCTCTTCACCTGGGCGCCCACGTCGAAGGAATGCTATCGATTGACGTTAGAGATGATCAACAAGGCCGCCCGATGGCTTAGCGCAAAGGCGCCGGGAGCAGCCTTCGGAGGCCCGCATGTCGAGGCGCTGTCGCGCGCGGACCGGCGCAGCGCCGCGGCGAGGCTCCTGCCCGCCATTCGCAAGCATATTTCCGCGGGCGAGCGCAAGATCGGGCACTTCACCGACGCGCCGGCGGTGCTGGAGTTCGTCAATTCTCGCGATCTCAAGCCGCTCGCGGCGCTTGGGACGTCTTGCCCGGATCACTTCCTTCGGACGAAGATCCGTCCACTCGTGCTGCCCTACGACCCGATGTCCCGCAATCTCGACGTATTGATCGGGTCGCTCGACAAGACTCTCGCTGACTACCGCGCCGATTACGCCGCCTATTATCAGCGTTGCAAACATCCCAACTCCCCGGCGATGCGCGACGCCAACGCGGTCATCTATCTTGTCCCCGGCGTCGGCATGCTGTCTTTCGCCAAGGACAAGGCGACCGCGCGTATCGCCGCGGAATTCTACGTCAACGCGATCAATGTGATGCGTGGATCGTCGAGCGTCGGCCGCTACGTGGGGCTTTCGGAGCAGGAAGCGTTCAATATCGAATATTGGTTGCTGGAAGAGGCCAAGCTCCAGCGCATGCCGAAGCCGAAATCGCTTGCGGGCCGTGTCGCCCTGGTGACAGGGGGCGCAGGCGGCATCGGGCAAGCGATCGCAGCTCGGCTGATGGGCGAAGGCGCCTGCGTCGTGCTCGCCGACATCGACAGCCAAAGCCTGGAGGCGGCCGTCGCCGACTTCGGCAAGCAGTTTGGCAAGGATGTGGTCACGGGAATCCATGTCGACGTGACGAACGAGAGCAAGGTCGAATCCGCGTTTCACGAAACGGTCCTCGCCTTTGGCGGGTTGGACATCCTCGTCGCCAACGCGGGCATCGCCTCCGCGGCTCCTTTCGAAGACACCTCGCTCGAACTTTGGGACCGCAATATCGCGATCCTCGCGACCGGATACTTCCTGTCAGCGCGAGGGGGCTATCGGATCATGAAGGATCAGGGCCTTGGCGGCAGCATCGTCTTCATCGCCTCAAAGAACGCGCTTGCCGCCTCGCCCGGCGCCTCCGCCTATTGCACGGCCAAGGCGGCCGAGGTGCACCTCGCGCGCTGCATCGCGCTCGAGGGCGCGCCGCTCGGCATCCGCGCCAATACGGTCAATCCCGACGCGGTGCTGCGTGGGTCAAAGATTTGGCAGGGCGAATGGCGGACGCAACGGGCGGCGTCAAACAAGGTGAGCGAAAGCGAGCTGGAAGAGGTCTACCGCCAGCGCTCGCTGTTGAAACGCTCGGTCTATCCCGAGGACATCGCCGAAGCGGTCTATTATTTCGCCTCGGATCTCTCCTCCAAGAGCACCGGCAACATTCTCAACGTCGACGCGGGCAACGCGGTCAGCTTTACACGCTGAGTCCAGGCGCTTTTCGCGAGCCGAGGGCGAGCGTTCCGCTCGGAGCGAGAGGCGCATGATCAAGTCCGCGCTCCCCCCGCGTGGGCGCGCGGACTTAAAGCGCGTGAACCGCGGCTATTCCGCGGGCGTTGCCGACGGAAGCACGTCGGCGGGGATCGTGACTGGGCCCGCTTCTCGGCGGAAGCGCCGCCAAGCCATGCGGATGTCGCGGAATAACCTCACCCAGGCATTCGGTTCGGCGAAGTGTGACGCGAACTCCCGGTTAATTTCGAGGGGCTGCCAATAGTCCTTCCTCCATGTCTTGAACATCGAATGGAGTTCGTCGGCCTGCTCGGGGTTCACTGAAAGGGTCGCGCAGCCACAAGGAGCGTCGATTGTCACTCGTCCTTTCCGGTCGAATTGGAAGCGATGGCGGCTCGGAACGTGGGTGAGCCAGCCATGAGCGTACTCGAAATCGGACGGCTGGAACCGAAACGTGGAGATCATCGGCGCGACGTCCAGGTAGGGGGCAGAGCGCCCCGACGCTAGTGCGTATTCCATGTTTGGCATCATAGTCTCCCTAACCAAGGAGCCCCGTAGCCCTCAACGTTATGGCGAGAAGCGTGTTCGCGCGCCGCGCGCCGGCATTTACGCTTTTCTCTCTTGGACGCGAACCGCGATGCGAGGTGCGAAGCACGGCAAGGACGGCGCGCGCTGTTTACGCTGGCGATCAGATTAACGCCGTTTGCCGCCGCCCCGCAATCGTTTCCTTCGCGTCGGCCGCCACCGCCGCCGATCACAAATTTGCGCGCGGCGATCTGGCGTGCCGGCGCGCTTTGTGGCCTTGCGATGAGCCCGGCCCGATCGAAGCGGCCCGATCGTCCCCCCGTGCGTTTGAAATCAGGAGATATCTGACTAAAGTCAGAGAATGGATGAGAGCCAGCTGCAAAGCGTTCGACGCTTCAGTCGACTTGTGACTCAGCGCGTCGGCGCGCTCGAGGTCGATTACTTGCAGCGGGGCCGCTCTTTGGCGGAGGCGCGGCTTCTTTTCGAAATCAGCGCTGATGGCGCTGATGTCCGCGCGCTACGCTGCAAACTCGGACTCGATTCGGGCTATCTCAGCCGCCTGCTGCAATCCCTGAAGATGCAGGGGTTGATCGCTGTGACGAAGGGAGATGACGACGGTCGTCGCCGCAATGTGAGCCTGACCCGCAAAGGAACCGCCGAGCGCGTGGCCTATGACAGGCTCTCGGACAATCTCGTGGCATCGATGCTCGGGCCCCTCGACGCCTCCGACCAGAGGCGCTTGCTGGCGGCGATGGGCGAAGTTGAGCGACTGATCCGAGCCGCCTCGGTCAAGGTCAACGCCGAACCGCTGGACGGCGATGACTCGCGCCTCTGCCTGAACGCGTATTTCAGCGAGCTCGCGGCGCGTTTTGAGGGCGGCTTCGACGATACCGATGACTACGCCCGCGTCGACGGCATGACGCCTCCGACCGGTCTTTTCGTGATCGCGCGACTCGATGGTGACGCGGTCGGGTGCGGCGGGTTCAAGCGCGTGGACAAAGCGACGGGAGAAATCAAGCGCGTCTGGACCGCGCCGTCCGCGCGAGGCATGGGCGTTGCGCGCCGGATGTTGCGAGCACTGGAAACTGTGGCCCGCGAAAAAGGGCTGAAGACGCTGCGGCTGGACACCAACCGGGCGCTGACTGAAGCCCGCGCGCTTTACCGAAGCGAAGGTTACACGGAAATCGCCCGTTTCAACGACAATCCTTACGCCCATCACTGGTTTGAGAAGCGGCTTTGAGTCTTCGCTCCCGCCGATCGTCAGGCCCTAGTCTAGATGGCGTCGCTCTTCGCCGCGCGTTCGTACTTGCGGGCGGCGGCCGTGACAGCGAACGCGGCGGCGGCGAGGGGTCCCGTCGGTGGTTCGGTCACGACGCCTGTCCGGTCGGATTCGCCCGCCAGGAGCGCCTGAAGCCAGTTGCTGACCGCGAGGTCCGGCAGAGGAACGCCGGTTTGCGTCGCCAGACGAGCGGCCGAAAGCTGGGCCACAAGGCTGTAGGCCCTGATGAGAACCTCCGCCATTTCGTCGAGGCCCTTGCGGGCGGTCATTGGCTCGATGGCCATCCGGCCAGCGGAATCGGAAAGCGCAGCCATGGCCTCAATCACGTTCTTTCGCGCCAGCCGGTAGTCATGTTCGTTGACGTCATTCCTCAGCGCGGCGAGAGCGAAGGCGGCAAGCTGGGCCTGAAGGCGGTTCGCCAGTTGCGGCGCCTCCAGGAATTCCCAGCGCGGCCAGAAATAGTTGAAGAGATGCGCGATCGCGGCGCCAATCAGCGTATCGGCCAACCGCACCAATATGGGCGCCGAGACCGACGGCTGGACCAGATGCAACGACACCAGAGCCATCACCGAGGCTCCGGTCGACGAGATGCGATAGTTGAGCCGCGCAAAGCTGTGCACCACAGTGACCGCGAACCCCTGAACGGCGACGAGCAAGCCAGCCGGCAAATAAGCCACTGAGCCCGCCGCCAGTACGCACCCGACGAGCGTCCCGATGACCCGGTCGTCGCGCCGCTGACGCGTCAGTCCATATCCGGCGCGGACCACGACCGCGATGGTGAGGAGAACCCAATTGCCATGCCGCTCGTCGCCAAGCGATTGCGCGACGACGGCGCCGGCCATCATCGCCAGCGACAGGCGAGTCGCAAATCGCAGCACTGGCGAATCGGGTTTGAGATGCGGAGCGAGCGCGCTCGGTCCGTAGTTTCGCTTCGGGATGAATGCGGCAAGATCAACATCGCCGATCGCTGCCTTCGCCGTCATATTATTAGACAGCGACCGTTCAAGGCGTCGGATATGACCGAGAGACCGAACGAGCCGCCACGTCGCGGCGTCGAGCGCCTGGCGCTCGTTTGCATCCATCGCATTCGCTTCGATCCGCGCGGCTTCGTTCCTGAGCGCGTCGATCGAGAGCTGATGGTCCGGGGGCAGCGTGGGGTGGCCGGTGGTCAGGAGTTCTATGCTCAAGTGCTGGAGATCATGCGCCCCGATCCGCAAGGCGTCCCCGATCCGGGCCAGCACTGTCGCCGCTCCAGGCGTTTTTCGGATCAGTTCGACATCGCACTGGGCAGCGACCAATGCATCGAGCGCGTCGAGCAGGATGCCGATCGAGGCCGCAAGCCGCATCCGCTCTCCCGCTCCGCCGGATCGCTCGAGCAAAAGCGAGCGCGCGGATTGCAATTGCTCAGACAAAGCCGACTGCTGGCGGATCGTCGCGCCATAGGCCGTCGCCAAATCCTGATCGGGATCGAAGATGCCCGCGACCGCACGCAAATAGATCGAGAATTCTCGGATCGTTTCGCTCGCGACCATCCGGCGAGCGCTAGGGTCGGTGAAAATGGTCGCCAAGAGCGCAATGGCGATATAGGCGACGCCTCCGCCTGCAAACACAAGTTCATTGCGAACCACGGCGGCGTAAGCCTCGCGTGGGAACCCCAGAATGAACACCATCGGGATGACGGCCTGCATCCCGACGGCAACAGCCCATCGCCCGAGCCCGGTGACCAAACCGCCGACGAAGCTGATGATTCCGATCATGATGAGCGCGGCGAGCGGCCACGGCAGCGCGAGCTGGATCGCGATCGTCGAAAGCATCGCCAGCGCGAAGCCGAAGATGAGCGTCCGTGCTTTCTCGCGCCAGGGCGCCGGAAGATCGGAAATGCTGGCCGATATCGCGCCCAGCGTCGCAGGTTGGCCCGCGGTGAAGCCGAAAATCTTCGCGGCGACGAGCGCGACCACAACCACGCCGGCGCCGACGCTCACGCCGTTGATGATGTGCTGGCCGACAAAAAGCCGCGTGAGATTTTGGGGGCGCGGCCAGCGCGGCATGAGGGCCCGGATGAGTTCTAGGCGGCCGACTCGCTCTGTTTCAATGAATCGATCGCGCGCGCCGCGATCGCATTCAGGCCGGGATGGCCTTCATCGGCGAAGGCGATGATCTCGCGAATCATCTTTGGCGTCCAGTAGAGACGCAGATGCGAGGCGGCGCCCTCGGTCGCTTCCCGCTCGGGCATGGTGGCGTAGAATTCGCCGACCTGATTGGCCATGCGCACAAGTCTGTCGAGCTTGCCGGTCATCAAGCCGCCAATCCTCCGCTCGCGTCGTTCTTCCCGTCCTCGAAGGATAAAGCCTGGTCGGAGCGCGCGACCGCAATCAGGCGAACGCCGAAACGCTGCGCCCGCTCGAGCGCCAGCGAGGTTGGCGCCGAAACCGAGACAAGTGTCCCCGCACCGAAGATCGCGGCCTTGGCCACCATTTCGAACGAGCAGCGGCTGGTGATGACAAAGAACCCGTTGTCCGGCGCGACGTCAGCGCGCGTGAGCGCCCCAATCGTCTTGTCGAGCGCATTGTGCCGTCCCACGTCCTCACGGACCAAGACAATGGCTCCATCTCGCCCACACCACGCCGCGGCGTGAACCGCGCGCGTCGCCTGATTGAGGGGCTGCTGCGCCTCGAGTTCGCTGAGAGCCGCGCGAATGGCCTCAGGCGTGATCGGGGCTGGCGAATGCAGCGGCGGACGGGGCGAGGGCATTTGCGAGAAATCTTCAATACCGCAAAGGCCGCAGCCAGTGCGTCCGCTCATCGCCCGGCCCCGCGCAAGATGCGCCTGCAATCGCTCGCCGGAAAGCGCGATCTTGAGCTTCCAGCCGTCCTCGACGCCTTCGACCTCGACAGCCCGAATATCGTTCACGCTTTCGGCGATCTGTTCCGTCAGAGCGAAGCCATAGGCGAAGTCTTCCAGGTCCCTCGGGGTTGCCATCATGACGGCGAAAGGCGCGCCGCCTATGACGATCTGAACGGGCGCTTCAACCGCGACCGCTCGGGTTAGCTCCGGCCCGCTCGCGCCCAAATCATAGGAAAAGGCTCGGACTGGAACGTCGATCGAACCCTGGCCCTCACTCGGCCGCATCGGCCAAGGCTTTCTCGGTCCGGCGCAAGGAGACCCCCTCTTCGCGATCGCGCAACTGCCAGTCGGAGAAATGGTTGGTCCGCCGCACCTGCACGGCCGTCACCTTATATTCCGGGCAGTTGGTCGCCCAGTCCGAATAGTCGGTTGTCACCACGTTCGCGCCGGTATCGGCATGGTGGAAGGTCGTATAGACGACCCCCGGCTGCACGCGTTCGGTTATCTTCGCGTGCAGCGAAATCTCGCCGGTGCGGCTCTTCAGCGCCACGAGATCGCCATCGCGGACGCCGCGCTGTTCGGCGTCGAAAGGGTGAATCTCGAGCACGTCCTCGCTATGCCACACGGCGCTCGCGGTGCGTCGCGTCTGAGCGCCAACGTTATATTGCGACAAGATACGACCCGTCGTCAGCAGAAGCGGGAAACGCGGTCCGACGCGCTCCTCAGTGGCGATAAATTCGGTCAGCATGAACTGGCCCTTGCCGCGGACGAAATGGTCGACGTGCATGACCGGCGTGCCCGTTGGCGCCACATCGTTGCACGGCCACTGGATCGAGCCGAGTTCGTCCAGGCGAGCATAGGACACGCCCTTGAAGGTCGGCGTCGTGGCGGCAACCTCATCCATGATCTCGCCCGGATGGGCGTAGCTCATGGGCACGCCGATCGCGTTGGCGAGCGCCATCGTCGCTTCCCAATCGGCCATTCCGGCCAACGGAGGAATCGCCTTGCGCACGCGGTTGATGCGGCGCTCGGCGTTGGTGAACGTGCCGTCCTTCTCCAGAAACGACGCGCCGGGGAGGAACACATGCGCGTAGCGCGCCGTCTCGTTGAGGAAGAGATCCTGGACGACGACACATTCCATCGCCCGCAGGCCTGAAGTGATGTGCTTGGTGTCCGGGTCCGACTGCGCGATATCCTCGCCCTGAACGTACAGCCACTTGAATGAGCCGTCGATCGCCTCGTCGATCATATTGGGAATGCGCAAGCCCGGCTCGTTGCTGAGCGGCACGCCCCACATCCGCTCGAACGTCTCGCGCACGACGTCGGTGGACACGTGGCGATAGCCTGGGAACTCATGCGGGAACGAGCCCATATCACACGAGCCCTGAACGTTGTTCTGGCCGCGCAGGGGATTCACACCCACGCCCTCGCGCCCGATATTTCCGGTCGCCATGGCGAGGTTGGCGATCGCCATCACCGAGGTCGAGCCCTGGCTGTGCTCGGTGACGCCAAGCCCGTAATAGATCGCGCCATTGCCGCCGGTGGCAAAGAGACGCGCGGCCGCGCGCAACTCCTGCGGGTCGATGCCGCTCGCCTCCGCAATGGCCTCGGGCGAATGACGCGGATCAGCGACGAAGCGCGCCCACGACTCGAAATTGGCAAGGTCGCAGCGTTCGCGGACGAACGCCTCATTCACGAGGCCTTCAGTGATGATGACATGGGCTAAGGCGTTGAGGACGGCGACATTGGTTCCGGGCTTCAGTGCGAGATGATGGTCGGCCTCGATGTGCGTGCTCTTGACCAGATCGATGCGGCGAGGATCGATGACGATGAGACGCGCGCCCGCGCGCAGGCGTTTCTTGAGGCGAGAAGCAAAGACCGGATGGGCGTCGGTCGGATTGGCGCCAATGACGACCACGACATCCGACTTTGCGACAGACTTGAAATCCTGCGTGCCGGCCGAGGTGCCAAAGGTCTTGGAGAGGCCGAAGCCGGTCGGCGAGTGGCAAACGCGCGCGCAAGTGTCGATGTTGTTGTTGCCGAACCCGGCGCGAACCATCTTCTGAACCAGGAACACTTCCTCGTTGGTGCAGCGGGAGGAGCTGATCGCGCCAACCGAATCCCGCCCGTACTTCGCCTGGATCCGCCTGAATTCGTTCGCCGCATAAGCGATCGCGTCATCCCAGGAGACTTCGCGCCACGGGTCCTCGATCCGCTCGCGGATCATCGGCTTGAGAATGCGGTCCTTGTGGGTCGCGTAGCCGTAGGCGAACCGGCCCTTCACGCAGGAATGCCCCTCATTGGCCTTGCCGGCTTTGTAGGGGACCATGCGCAAGACTTCGTCGCCCTTGAGTTCGGCCTTGAACGAGCAGCCGACGCCGCAATAAGCGCAGGTCGTCACCACCGTGCGCTCCGGCGTTCCCTTTTCGATGACCAGTTTTTCGTTGAGCGTCGCCGTGGGGCACGCTTGCACGCAGGCGCCGCAGGAGACGCATTCGGACGACAGGAAATCGACGCCGCCCGTGCCCACCTTTGAGTCAAACCCGCGGCCGAGAATGGTCAAGGCGAACGTGCCTTGCACCTCCTCGCAGGCGCGCACGCAGCGCGAGCAGACGATACATTTCGACAATTCGAAGGTGAAGTAGGGATTGGATGCGTCGGTCGGCGCCTCCAGATGGTTCGCGCCGGCATATCCGTACCGAACGTCGCGCAGGCCGACATTCCCCGCCTGCGCCTGCAACTCGCAGTCGTTGTTGGCGCTGCAAGTCAGGCAGTTCAAAGGATGGTCGGAAATGTAAAGCTCCATCACGCCTTTGCGTAGCCGCTCCAGGCGCGACGTCTTGGTGCGCACAATCATGCCGGCTTCCGCTGGTGTCGTGCAGGAGGCGGGGGTGCCCTTTCGACCTTCGATTTCGACCAGACAGAGGCGGCAAGATCCGAATGCCTCAACACTGTCCGTCGCACAGAGTTTGGGGATCGGATTGTCGATCAGAGCGGCGGCGGCCATTACCGACGTTCCGGGAGGGACGCTCACCTTGCGCCCGTCGATGGTCAGCGTGATCGTCGCTTCGCCGGTGCGGATTGGCGTGCCGGTATCGAGTTCCTGCAACAGCGACATGGCTGATCTCCTATTCCGTCGCGACGCGCGCGGGCGCCTTGGCGAAATCCTCGCTGAAATGATTAAGCGCGCTAAGGACGGGCATCGGGGCAAGCCCGCCGAGAGCGCAGAGCGAGCCGTCTGTCATTACCTCGCAAAGATCGCGCAAAAGTTGGACGTTCTTTGGGCGGTCCCAGCCGGCGATGATCTTGTCGACCGTCTCCACGCCCCGCGTCGAACCGATCCGGCAGGGCGTGCACTTGCCGCAGCTTTCCTTGGCGCAGAACTCCATGGCAAAGCGCGCCTGTCGCGCCATGTCGACGCTGTCGTCGAAGACGACGACGCCGCCGTGGCCCAGCATGCCGCCAGCGGCGGCCATCGAACTCATAGTCAAGTGGCGTATCGAGGAGGGATTCGGGAAGATAGGCACCGAGCGGCCCGCCCACCTGAATCGCGCGGATCGGCCGGCCAGTGCGCGTGCCGCCGCCAAAACCTTCGACGAGCTCGCGCAAAGTCGCGCCGAAGGCGAGTTCCACGAGCCCGCCATAGCGAATGTTCCCAGCAAGCTGGAACGGCTGCGATCCAAGCGACCGTCCGACGCCGTAGGCGGCATAAGCCTTTGCGCCATGCTCAAGAATCCACGGGGTGGAGGCGAAGCTCAGCACATTGTTGATGACCGTCGGCTTGCCGAACAGGCCTGAAATCGCTGGCAGCGGCGGCTTGACGCGGATCTGCCCGCGCTTCCCCTCCAGGCTTTCCAACAGCGACGTCTCTTCGCCGCAGATATAGGCGCCGGCGCCGAGCCGCGCTTCAAGATCGAAGGCGAGCCCGGAGCCGAGCACGCTTGGCCCAAGCAGTCCCCCCACCCGAGCCCGTTCGATCGCCCGCTTAAAGGTCGCGAAGGCGTGCGGATATTCGGAGCGAATATAGACGTAACCTCGGGTCGCGCCGACGGAGACGCCGGCGATCGCCATGCCCTCGATGAGCAGGAACGGATCGCCCTCCATCAACATCCGGTCGGCGAACGTGCCGCTGTCGCCTTCGTCGGCGTTGCAGACGACGTACTTTTGATCGGCCTCGACGCCGGCGGTCGTGCGCCATTTGATGCCGGTCGGAAAGCCTGCCCCGCCTCGCCCGCGCAGGCCTGAGGCCAAGACTTCTTCGATCGTCACCTTCGAGCCAAGCGCAAACGCGCGCTCCAAGCCCCGAAGTCCGCCATGGCGGCGATAGTCGTCGAGCGACAGCGGGTCTGTCAGCCCGCAGCGGGCGAAGATGAGCCGCTGCTGCTTCGCGAGGTAAGGAATATCGTCGACGCGGCCCAGCGCCTTGGGATGCGCGCCGCCGGTCAAGAAGGCCGCCTCAAACAGTTGAGCCGTCTCACCCGGAGCAATCGGCCCGTAACCGACGCGGCCGTCAGCCGTTTCCACTTCGACAAGTGGCTCAAGCCAAAAGAGACCGCGCGATCCCGTGCGCACCATCTCGATGTCGAGGCCGCGCCGGCGCGCCTGCTCCTGAATTGCGTCCGCGACGAGGTCCGCGCCAACGGAAAGCGACGACGAATCCGCGGGAACGAAGACCCGGACGGTCATTGCACTTTGCCTTGCGCCGCTGCGACGATCGCGTCGATCCGATCGCGGTCCAGGCGGCCGATCAGCTCCCCGTCGATGAGTGCCGCCGGAGATAGAGCGCAATTGCCGAGGCAGTAGACTGTTTCGACATGCAGGCCTGAAAGGTTGTCCTCGTCGTCGACCTTGAGCCCATGATGCAATTCAAGATGCGAGACCAGATCCTCGCAGCCCAAGGACTGACAGGATTCGGCGCGGCAAAGCTTCAAGACCCGGCCATCGAACGGTGAGCGGTGGAAATCATGATAAAAGCTGATCACGCCAAGCGTTTCGGCGCGTGAGATATTCAGCGCCTCTGCGATCAGCGGGATCGTGGCGTCGTCGATGTAGCCGAATTGCTCCTGCAGATCGTGCAGGATTGGCAGCGTGGCTCCCGGCGTGTCGCGCTTGCGGTCGATGAGCGCTTGCGCCAAACCCAAATCAAAGGCCATTCGGCCAGACACGATATCCTCCCGGACCACCCTATAAATGCGCTCGGGGGCGCTCAGGTTCAAATTGAACGTTTGGAATGTACGATAGGGGTCTCCTATCGATCGGCATTCCCTAGGTTCTCGCCGGGTCGGTTCGGGGGCTGGATCAGCGCTGCAATATCGTCGGGCAATTGCATTGCGAACAGGTTGCGGGCGAGCGGAGAGGGCGGCTCGCGATCGCTCATCACGAGTCCAATGGTGCGTTGTGCGACCGGCTCGACAAGTTCGATCGCTCGGGTGCCCTCCGGCACGCCAAAAAAGCGCAACAGCTGGCGCGGCACGATCGCCGACCATTGGCCCGCGCTCACGTGCGAAACGAGATTGAAGATCGAATTGGTCTCGACCGCCGGGACGGGCTTCGCCCCGACCGAGCGAAAGACGCCGTCGATGATCCGCCGGTTCTGCATGTCGGGGGTCAACAGGCATAAAGGCGTATTCGCCGCTTCGCGCCAGGTGACCTGCAAGCGATCGGAAAGCGGGCCGTTTGCCGGCGTGAGAAAGAGATATTCCTCGAGGCAGACGGGTTTTGTCTTAACATGGGCGATTGGCTCGGCGTCCAGGTAGGTGAGGCCGACGTCGAGTTCGAAGTCTTCGATCCCGCGATCGATCTCCTGACTATTCATCGAAATAATAGCGACCGTCACGCCCGGAAAGCGCGCATAAAAGGGGCCGGTAAGCTGGGAAACAAGCGGCAACGCGGTCGGGATGACGCCGATCCGAAGCCGCCCGGTCAGGCCCTTGTCGATCTCCGCCAGCCCGCGGCGAAGATTCTCGACCTCGGCCAGGATCCGGTGGGCGTGTTCCAGGGCGACTTGCCCTTGCGGCGTCAGGCCCACATATCGGTGCCCGCGTTCGACGATCGGCGCGCCGAGGTCCTCTTCGAGCAGCCGGATTGCGGCCGAAAGCGTCGGCTGCGACACGTGGCAGGCGTCTGCGGCGCGGCCAAAGTGCTTTTCTCGCGCGAGGGCGGCTAGATATTCGAGTTGACGAAGGACCATGGCACCCTATCCAGGTGCTCGTCGTGGCGCCCTGTTCAACCAAGGTCAATAGCAGGCGCCTATCGGATTGGCTTGGTCCGCAGATTGCCCAATTTCGCCTTTAGGAGCCCCGGATGGAGGTCCGATGCCGGAAACCAAATCCAACGATGCGCCGCGATCAAGAGCCCTCACGATCCGCATTGTCGCAACTCTCTTGGCTGTTGCATTGGTTGGCTTTGCGGCCTTCATGCTGACGAGTCCATCGCATAGGCCACGCGGGGCTCTGATCGGCGGAGCCTTCGCGCTCGAGAACGGGGCCGGCAAGACGGTCAGCGATCAGACGCTGCGAGGAAAGCCGTTCCTTGTCTATTTCGGTTACACCCACTGCCCCGACGTCTGCCCGACCGAGCTTGCGCGCATCTCCGACATTCTGGGCAAGATGGGGACTAAGCCTATTCCTGCACTGTTCATCACCGTAGACCCGGAGCGCGACACACCGAAGGTGATGCAGGACTATGTCTCGAGCTTCAACCCCTCCGTGATCGGCCTTTCCGGTACCCCACAGGCGGTGGAAGCAACGGAGAAGACCTTTCGGGTCTACGCCCACAAGGGTCAAAAGCAGCCCGACGGCGACTATTCGATGGACCACAGTTCGATCGTCTATTTGATGGACAAGAACGGCGCCTTCGTCGAGGCTTTCAACGTCGAGCAGTCGCCTGAGGACGCGGCCAAGGACCTTGAGAAGTATCTATGAGTTCCGACGCCATTGTCCGACGAGGCGGCGCTTGGTAGAGCTAGCGCGAACGCAGGAAATCTGAACGCGATGGACAAGTTTACGACATTGACCGGGGTCGCGGCGCCGATGCCGATCGACAATATCGACACCGACATGATCATACCCAAGCAATATCTCAAGACGATCAAGCGCACCGGTCTCGGCGCGGGTCTATTCGCGGAGATGCGCTATCGCGAGGACGGCTCCGAGCATCCCGACTTCGTGCTCAACAAGCCTGCGTACCGCAAGGCGTCGGTTCTCGTGGGCGGCCACAATTTCGGCTGCGGCTCCTCACGCGAACACGCGCCCTGGGCGCTGCTCGACTTTGGGATCCGCTGCGTCATCGCGACCGACTTCGCCGACATTTTCTATAACAATTGCTTCAAGAACGGTATCCTGCCGATCAAGGTCTCGCGCGAAGACCACGCCAAACTTCTGGACGACGCCGAGCGCGGCGCCAACGCGACGCTGACGATCGACTTGCCGGCGCAGGAAATTCGTGGTCCGGACGGGGGCGTCGTCAAGTTCGAACTCGACGCCTTTCGCAAGCAATGCCTGGTCGAAGGCCTCGACCACATCGGCCTGACTTTAGTCGAGGCGTCGGCGATCGACGCGCATGAAAAGAAATCCGCCGCGGCGCATCCCTGGCGATGATCGCCTTCTAGGGCGCCATGCCGCGGAGTCGGTTTGGCTCCGCTTCGGCGGGTCGCACGATCCATTTGGGTTTTCTTGGATTCAGGCTGTTTGGCTTCAAAAACCCCCGCTTTTGCGTGTTGGATTTCCTTGGATTTCCTTGGATTCTCTCGTCCGAATTGAGCCTTTTCAATGGGTTACGCGGAAAGAACTGCGAAAAATTTTTCCTCTCGCTTTTCCCCCTGCATGAGCCCGACGGAACGGCAGCCCGCAGTCGAAGCCATGCGGAAGGGCGGCATTGGTCATGGGGTAAGCTTATCCTATTTTCTGATTTCCTGCAACAAATTGGCAGCCTCTTTATAGCGTAAGATGTTGGTTTGTTTTAGGGCTGACGTCGGGGTCAGTAACTCTGGTCGACGCAAAGAGAGCCTGCGGTCAGGCAATTTTACAGTAAAGTTCATGATGTTCACCCGCCGGCGCGGAATAAACGTAACAACATGCGGCCTATTCCCGCCGTGTTTTTCGGACTGAATAAACAATCGGGCTTTCGTTTAGCCGTGTTTGGGTCAACCGCCGCTTTTCATCTCTCAGAAGCGGAATTGTTTCGATACTTAGACCTGTACCGGGGCGCGCGTCAGACTTTCCTACGGGATGGCCGCGTCGGATGCCTTTTGGGCCTTCCGGTTGGCTTGAACGACGGCTTTATCGCCAGCATCGGCGGCGGCGGCTCGCCTCGCGCACAAATACTGGAATTGTTCGACTTCCTCCTGAGTGAGATGCTCGATGCCAATGAACATGTTTTGGGCGCCACTTGCGCGAATCAACTCGTCAAGCTTGGCTTGAATGGCGGCTCCGTCGCGATTCTGCGTGTTTTGGATGAGGAACACCATTAAGAACGTCACGATTGTGGTCCCGGTGTTGATGACCAGCTGCCACGTGTCCGAGAAGCCAAACAAGGGTCCGCTTACCCCCCAGGCGACGACGATCGCGCAACTGGCGACGAAGGTCAGAGGAGAGCCCGCGCCACGCGCGACGCCGTTGGAGGCCGCTGTAAACATTTGGGACAGGTTCATAGATCTCTCACCGTCAGAGGAGGCGACAGCATTTACACGCACAGTTACCTAATGAGAACGAGGATTTTTGCCTGGACCCAACGCGGAAGTTCGCCTTCGGCGCATAGACCGCCGTGTTTAATCATGGTTTTGGTATGAGCGCTTACTTGCCGGCCCGGGTCAGCACGAAATCATAGTGCAACGTATGATAAGGCTGATCGCGTCGCGAACCGTCGGGAGCCACGCCCGGTCCGCGCTCCGGAAAATCGGCGATTAATTGAGGTCGGACTCCGAACGCGACGTCGCTATCCAGATACTCGCTGCCGCGCACGAAAATGTGGGTGCACAAGGGATCCGCAGTCTCGGTCTGTATGGCGAAATGCAAGTGCGCGGGCCGCCAATGTTTGCGCGTCGTGTTCATAATGAGATCGCCGAGCGCGGCGTCCATCGGCGCGGGATAAGCCGTCGGCATCACGCTCCAAAAGCTGTAATGGCCCTCCGCGTCGCAGCGAATCCGCCCGCGTCCCCACATTTTTTCGGGATCGAAATGATCTTGAACGTCATAGAGGCCGCGATCGTCCGACTGCCAAACGTTGACGACCGCGTCTTTGACGGCCTGTCCCGAAGTGTCCAGTACACGACCGTAAACATAGAGCGGCTGTCCCGAAGCGCCGTTGGCGATATCAGCATCGACCGGGAAGATCGGCGCGTCGTTCAGGAAGAATGGACCGATCAGCGTCGGTATGGTTGCTCCGGGCGGTTTAGGTTGGGACGCCGCAAGCACTTGCATCGAAATGCCGATCGAGTCCGAAAGCGCGATGAACTCATTGCGCCCATCCTTCGTCACCGCCGCGCCGCGCGCGAGAAACGCCATGAACACTTCCCACTCCGCCCAAGTCACCCGATTGTCGCAGACGAACGCGTGCAGGTGATCGATCAAGCCGAGCATTAATTGCCGCAGGCGAATATTTTCAGTTTTTTCAAATCTCTGTCGAACGTCAGCGAGAATGGCGGCTTCATTTTCGGTGCGGACGCTGGCGGCTGAAATGGTCACGCTGTTCCCCCCAATCAGAGTGAATTTAGTCCGCATTCCCAGAACGGGCGTCCGCCTTGCCGAGCATCTGATCACGTTTAGATTTTTTGACAAGCCGGTGGCCACATTTGCCAAGGCAGGAACACCATCAGCAACAGCGAGAAAGCGATGCCCAGGCTCGGCGGGCGGGCAGAACGTCGGGAAGATCTCCGCATCGCTCTTGCACAGATAAACCACCGCGTCGCAGGCACGATCCTCTACACCGTCGGCCGCGAGCCGCCCACCTCGCTGCCAAGGAAGTACGGCTCCAAGTCTCCAAAGTGAAGCTGTTCAATCCCTATTGCCAGCGGCAAATAACGCCGTTGTTGCCGCCACCGCCTTGCGGGTTGAAATTACAGGCCCATGGAGAGGCGGGGGTCGCGCCCGGGTAGGCCACGGCAAAACTGGCGGCCGGCGGCTTGAAGCCTGGACAGAGCGAATTGACCGGAACGTCGCAGGGCTTGTTGCACTCTGTGCGACCCGGACCAGAATACAGGGAACCATAGCCGTAATAACCAGGCAGGGCGCTGCAAAGCGGGATGCCACTTTCATTGGAAATCCCGGAGACCTGACCGACCGAGGGCGTGATCGGGACGCTTGTGCCACCGGGAGCGAAAACGATTCGGTAAAGCGGCGCGTCTCCTCCGTAAACCTGAGGATCGTTCGGCCACGTGTACGCCTTGCGCATGACCGCGTGCACAGTATCGTCGCCTATGCACTGACTGCTGTTGGTGCTGACGTCGGTGCATTGAGCGTACGGAGGCTGCCAGGCGTTGCTTCCAAGATAGCCGTTCTGGAAGGTGCAGACGCTTGGATCGCAGCTCTTGTTTTTGATGAAGCCCCGGCCACTGCACACGGGGCTCCCGTTTCCGTTGTCCCAACACGCGATCCCGTAATTGACCCCGTTGTAGTCGCAATCCGCGTCGGTTTTGCACTTCGCGCCGTAAACGCCCGCGTCCGTCGGAAGGTACAGGCAGAATGCCTTGTGCAGGAAGCACCTGGAATCGGTGTTCGTATCGCTGCAGTCGGAAGCAGGCGTTGTCGGAGACTCATATCTTCCGCAATTCGAGAAACAGCCCACCGTCCCGTCTCCAGTGGGGTCTTGGGGCACGCCGTTAGCGTCCGAGATGACGAAAGCGAACAACGCTTGACCTGGAGATGTGGGAGGCGTCGAAACGCCGGTGAGGTCGGAGCGTTTGAGTTGGAACCCCCCGCTGCACTGACCCAAACCATCGCCTGGTGTTCGCAGATCGGCTCCATGCACTGTAAGGGGGTAATTCTCGGCCAACCATTGCGGATCCTGTGCGTTTATTGGGTCCGCAGCTGAGCCTCCGACCGGCTGAATGTCCAAGTTCAGATTCACCCCGTTCACCGCACTTACGTCCGGGTGATCCAAATAGTACGTGTTCGCCCCGCTCGTCGTCGCCTGATAAAAAGTCCACTCGGCAAGCGTCGCGCCCGCGGGCGGCCCCAGCAGCGCCTCGCTGCAATCGTAGAAGCCAGAGCACCCGCCGGTTTCGCACTGGGCCAGCCCAATGGTCACGTCATAGCGGCAACCTGTGCGCACCCAGAAATTTGGGCCCGTGGAGCCTTTTGGAGAGGTGTCCTCCCACGCCTTCGGGATGTCGATGGTGAGGATGTTCGAATTTGCGGGCGCGCCGGACGGGACCGGGAAGGGCTCCATCACCCAGGTCTTCTCGCGCGGCAAAACCGGGGTCGGCGGCAAACCAGCAACGTGGGCGGCGTTCGCGGTCCCCAATACCCTTTGATTGGAGCAATTCACCAATTGCACCACTCTGTGCAAGAGAGGCGTGGGGGCGGGAAGGTTTTCCAAACAGGAATCTGCTGCGTGGCTGGGCGCAGCACCAAATAGCAACAAGATGAAGCCAATCGCAAAAGATAAACGCGAAACAATCAGGAGCTTTTCAGTGCTGTGCTGAGAAGTGCGAATTCGCTGTTGTGCGCGTGATAAAGTCATTTCACTCTCTCGTAGAGTTGGCTGCAGAATAAGGCCACAAGGACAGCATGATGCCCGGCCCCGCATAACGCGCCGCTGCGGCGCCGATGATGCAGCCGATCCCGAGCGCCGTGAGGCTGAACGGACCGAGGGTCTTGCCCAGCGCCTGGCCCTCGCCCTCGGCAATGATGTCGGCGAGAGGTTTGCGCGTCATCAAACCTTGAGGGAGGGGGCTCGGGGTCAAAGCCTGGTCTGTCATCGCGACCTCGCTTGTTGCTGTTTCGCTCTCCCGGCGCAGCCTCCTCCTGAAGTTGACACGGATCGTCATGAAAACGCCATACGCAAATTAGGGGCGTTCCGAGCCCCGGTAGGGCGCGACGCTGTCGACCGAGGACCGTTTCGGGAGGGATGCGGACCTCTCAATCGTGTCGTCCCCGCAGCACGATCCATGATCGCGCGGCGGCGACCTTGATTGAAAACAATTTCGATTGTGCATCGATGCGGGGCGCGGCCAATCTTGTTGACTAGGAAACTTTCTACTGATAGTTTCCTAGTCAACCCGGTGGAACGCAATGCCCCGCGATATTCCTGAATTGACCGCGCACCTCGGCTACTCGTTACGCAGTGTGTCCAACCACGTGTCGCACGCCTTTGCGCGAAAGCTGGCGACCGAGGATGTCACCGTCGCCGAATGGGTGCTGATGCGTGTGCTCTACGGCAGGGAGCCAACGTCGCCAAGCCAATTGGCGGACGATATCGGCATGACCCGCGGTGCAGTTACAAAGCTGGCCGATCGCCTCACAGCAAAGTCGCTGATTGTCCGCAAGGCCAGCCCTGACGATGGACGGTCGCAGACCCTTTGCCTGACCGCTCAGGGCGCGAAGCTAGTGCCAAAGCTTGCGGCGCTGGCTGAGCAGAATGAAGCCGAATGCTTTGCCCACCTGTCCGGCCGAGACCGCGATGCACTCCGCCGCATCCTTCAAGAGATGATCAATAGGCTCGCCCTTATCGGCATGCCTATTGATTGACCTAGCCCTTTCAAAAGGACAGAAGCGCCATGGATGCCAGCCTCGTTAAAATTGCTCAGGCCTGCCTCGACGCTGCTGAAAGCAATACGATGACCTTCCCTGAGATCGTCGGGACGCTGGTACGAGGAGGCTTTGAAAGCTATGCAATCGACTATCGCCAGTCGACCGCAACCTACTTCTTGCCGAACGGCGAGAGCATTGTGCTCCCCACCCGGCATGTCAGACGGTCTGTTGCCGCAACTCTGGATGCAGGGGCTTTACAGGCCGCTGTCAAAGAAGCTCAGCAGTTGACGTCGGGCTACACCTACACGGGCTTTTGCCAGAAGGTCATGGCGGCCGGCTGCGCAGGTTACATCGTGTCCTTCTCCGGCAGGCGCGCCGTCTATTTCGGACGGACGGCTGAAACGCACGTCGAGCACTTTCCGCAAAACCTGCATATTGCCTGACTTCCAGCACCAGAGTCACGTCCGCTATGGGTTGAAACCGTCCAGCCGGATTGCTTTGACTCATCATTGCGACGAGTGTGGTTTGATTTCGCGTAGCGCCATCATCGTCTAGTGTGCCTGTTCAGCAAAGGGCGAATGCTCGGCTCCGATGAACGGCACCACGGTTCTTCTAACCGCAATCGGCTACGTCTCGATTCTGTTCCTCATCGCCTGGTGGGGCGACGGCGCGGGGCGACGCTTTTTATCCGGGCGCTCACGGGCTTTCGTCTACGCGCTCAGCCTCGCCGTCTATTGCACCTCCTGGACCTACTACGGCTCGGTCGGGCTCGCCTCTGAGCACGGGCTTGATTTTCTGCCGATTTATATCGGTCCCATCCTGGTAATCGGCTTCGGGGCGCCGTTCATCGCCCGCATCGCCAATCTCGCCCGCGCGCAGAACGTCTCCACGGTCGCCGATTTCGTATCCGCACGATATGGGAAATCTCAAGCCGTCGCCGCCGTCGCCGCGCTCATCGCGCTCATTGGCTCCGCGCCCTATGTGGCGCTGCAACTTAAGGCCGTCGCGCCGACCATATTGATGGTGGTGAATTCATTCGATCGCGCGCGATTGACGCCGGCGACACCCTCGACCTCGTTTTATCTCGCGGTGTCGTTGCTGCTCGCCATCTTCGCAATGGCGTTCGGGACCAGGCGCATTAATCCCAAGGAGCATCAGGACGGTCTCATTCTCGCCATCGCGGTCGAATCGATCGTCAAGCTGGCGGCGTTTCTAGCCGTTGGCGCCTTCGTCGTCTGGGGGCTCAACAACGGGATCGGCGATCTGACGGAGATCGCTGGGTCCGATCCCAGGATCGCGTCAGCGATCCAGACGCGTCCCGATCCGGCGGTGTGGGTGGTGACCACGCTGTTGTCGGCGTTCGCGATCGTGCTTCTGCCGCGCCAGTTTCACGTCGCCGTGGTCGAGAACCACGATGAGCGCGGCATTCGTACGGCGGCCTGGCTGTTTCCAGCCTATCTGGCGCTGATCAATCTGTTCGTTGTCCCACTCGCAATTGCCGGACTGAAGGCTTTTCCCGATGGGTCAATCAATCGCGACCTGACGGTTCTGGCGCTGCCGCTCAACGCGGGCGCGTATGGCGTGGCGCTCTTGACGATGGTGGGCGGCCTCTCGGCGGCGACGGGAATGGTTGTGGTCGAGAGCGTCGCCCTCGCCATCACCATTTCCAACGACCTGGTGATGCCGCTCTTGCTCCGGCGCTCTACGCGCGCGCGCGCCGCTGAGGGCGACATCGGCGCGCTGGTGCTGTGGGTGCGCCGGATCGCCATCGTCGGCGTTCTGGCGCTCGGCTTCGCTTACGAGCGCCTGGCCGGCGAAGCGGGCCTGGTGTCGATTGGCCTCTTGTCGTTCGCGGCGGTGGCGCAGATCGCGCCGGCCTTTCTTGGCGGGATCTTCTGGCGCCGCGGGACTGCGCGAGGCGCGGTCGCGGGCATGACGATAGGCGCGCTGGCCTGGCTTTATCTCCTGCTTTTGCCGTCAATCCGCCCGGAACACGCGCTCTCGCACCTTCTGGCGCACGGCCCCCTGGCGATCGCGTGGCTGAGCCCGGCCGCGCTCGTCGCCTTTGCGCCGAGCCCCCTCGTGGGCGGGGCTGTCCTGTCGCTGGCCGCGAATGTCGCGGCGTTTATCGCCTTTTCACTGACCCGCCAGCCAAGCGCTCTCGAGCGCGCGCAGGCGAGCGCCTTTGCCGGAGTGGGCGTCGGCGGCCAGCCGCAGGCCTTTCGGCTTTGGCGTTCGTCGACGACCACGGGGGAGCTCGAGGCGGCAGTCGCCCGCTATCTCGGGGCCGGGCGGGCGCGCCGCGCTTTCGCGACCTTCATGCGCGAGCGCGGCCTCGTTTACGATCCGGCGCTCGAGGCCAGCGCGCAGCTGATACGCCACGCGGAATTCTTGCTGTCGCCGGCGATCGGCGCCTCGACCTCGCGCCAGGTGCTGTCGTTGTTGCTGAAGCCCAGGACGGTGTCAGGTCAATCGGCGCTCAGGCTCATCGACGAAGCCTCCGCCGCGATCCAGTCGAGCCGCGATCAATTGCAGCATGCGCTGGACCATGCGCGCCAGGGCATCACCGTCTTTGACGCCAATCTGGCGCTGACCGCCTGGAACCGCGAATTCGTCGACCTTTTCGATCTGCCCCCCGGCATGCTGCGTCATGGCGTGGGGCTCGACGAGATCGTGCGCTTCAACGCTCGCCGCGGGGCCTATGGGCCGGGAGATTCCGAGGATTTCGTCGCCGACCGCGTAGCCAGCCAGCTCTATGACGACCAACCGAACCGGCTGCGTCTGTTTCCGACCAATCGCGTCATCGAGGTGCGCTCGGCGCGGCTTCCGGACGGCGGGATCGTCACCACCTATACTGACGTCACGCAAAGGGTTCAGGCCGAAGACGCGCTTGCGGCCTCGAACGAGATGCTCGAGCGGCGCGTCGATGAGCGCACCGCGCAACTGCAGCGCCTCAACGCCGAACTCGAGCGGGCGAAAAACGAGGCGGACGCCGCCAATCTCTCCAAGACGCGGTTCCTCGCCGCGGCCAGCCACGATATTCTGCAGCCGCTCAACGCAGCACGGCTCTACGCGAGCTCGTTGAGCGAAGGCGTAAATCAGATCGACCCCGAGGAGCGTAAAAATCTCGCGCGCAATGTCGACGTCTCGCTCGAGGCGGTCGAGGAGATCATCGGCGCGCTGCTCGACATTTCACGACTTGACGCCGGCGCGACGCGACCGGAGATTTCCGACGTTCCGGTCGCCGATCTGATGGGGATGCTCGAGATCGAGTTTGCCGCCGTCGCCCGGGCGAAAGGGCTCGACCTTGTCTTCGTGCCCACCCGGCTCGCCGTTCTGACCGATCGGCGCCTGATGCGGCGGCTGTTGCAGAACCTGATTTCGAACGCGCTCAAATATACGCTGAGCGGCCGGGTGCTGGTCGGTTGCCGCCGCGTTCCCGGCGCGGTCCGCATCGAGGTCTGGGACACCGGCCTCGGCATTCCACCCGAGCATCAGCGCGCGGTGTTCGCCGAGTTCAAGCGGCTCGACCAGGGCGCGCGCGTGGCGCGCGGCCTTGGGCTTGGACTATCGATCGTCGAGCGTCTGGGACGGGTGCTTGAGCAGCCGATCGGGTTGCGGTCTCGCCCGGGCAAGGGGTCGGTGTTCTCCGTCACTGCGCCGCTTGGATGGGCGGCGCCGAAGCCCCGCGCGGCGCCAGGCGCGCCCGAGCCGGTCGCGGCGGGCGAGCCGCTCGACGGGCTCAAGGTGCTGGCCATCGACAACGAGCCGCGCGTGCTGGATGGCCTGCGCGTTCTCCTGACGCGCTGGGGCTGTCTGGTCGCGACCGCCCATGGCCTTGAAGAGGCGATTGTCGCGCTCGACGCGTTCGGCGCGCCTGACGTCATCATCGCCGATTACCACCTCGACTTAGGTGACGGCGTCGCCGCGATCCGGGGTTTACGCGAGCGCTTCGGCCGCAGCACGCCTGCGATACTCGCCACCGCCGATCGAAGCCTGGAAGTGCGGGGCGAGGCCGCGCGCGCGGACGTCGTAGTCATGCACAAGCCGCTGAAGCCCGCGCCGCTGAGGGCCCAGCTGACCCGCTACAGCGCCATGCGCGAGGCGGCGGAATAGGGCGCGCGAGCCTCATCCGTCGCGCTTCCGGAGTAAGGGGTCAGTTCGCGTTCGTCGGCCGGAACCGGGACCCGGCGCGGTCGGCCCGGCTCGCGATCACCAGCGCGATGCCGCCGAGAACCGCCAGTGATGCAAGACCGAGGCGGAGCGTGATGGGCTCGGCGAGCAAGAACGCGCCGGCGAGGGCCGTGATGACCGGCACGCTGAGTTGCACCGACGCGCCTTCGGCCGCGGTCAGTCCAGGCAGGGCCGCATACCAGATCGTGTATCCGAGACCCGAAGCGACCGCCCCGGACAGAACCGCGTAGATCAGTCCGGCGAGCGAAGGCGCTTCCCTTGCCAGCGGCAGGCTCACTACAATCGCCATCGGGACCGCACGCAGAAAATTCCCCGCAGTCGCGCCGAGCGGATCCGCGCTGCGACGACCCAGCAGCGAATAGGCGCCCCAGGCGATTCCCGCCCCAAGCATCAGGACCGCGCCAGTCAACGGCGGCGCTGAGACGCCAGGGGCAACCAGCGTGGCGAGGCCCGCCAGAGCCAATAGGAGACCGAGCCACTGGCCGGGCGTCGGGTGCTCGCCCCTCACGATCCCGGTCATCACCATCGTCACCTGTACGGCGCCGAAAAGCAGCAGCGCTCCAACCCCGGCAGGCAGCGACACATAGGCAAAGGAGAAAGCTGCGGCATAGGAGAACAGCGCCAACGCCGCGCGCCATGACCCGCCGCTCGGACGCGCCCCTCTCGCGATCGCGCAGATCGCCCACAACATGGCCGCGCCTGACACGATGCGAATCAAAGTGAAGCTGGCCGGATTGATGCCGGACTGAGCGAGAGCCAATCGGCAAAGAATGGAATTGGCGGCGAAGGCCAGCATTGCGATCGCCGTGAGCGCAATCGTTCGACCCCTGCTCCCTCTCGTCAGAGCAAACTGCATTTGGCTCGAACCGCGATCGTCATCGCGAGCGTGAGCCGAAGCGATCCAGGGAACGAAGGGCGCCTCCGCGACTCCTGGATCGCCGCCTTGCCATGGCCCGTCCGGAAGGACGGGCGTCTCTCAACGCCCCGTGGTTCCTCACGATGACGATTCCATCCAAACGCGCCGCGCTCTAGTGAATCTGCGTCGCCGTATCCTGACCGCGCGCCAGCTCGATGGTCGTGATCGCGACCAGCATTTCGGCGCGGGACTTCAGATCCTTGGCCTCGAGCAGCGCCTGCTTCTCCCTCGGACCACAGGGGCTCATCATCGAGAGCCCATTGACGAGGGCCTCGTTGGACGCCTTCTTGATGTCGCTCCACACGACCTTGATCTCGTTGACCTCGGCGAACCGTTTCAGGGCCGCGATCAGGTCGTCGCGATCGACCGCCGCCTCGCCGGCGCCTTCAAGAAAATCCTCGGCGAATGGCGAGTAATCAGGGACAGCGATCCGATAGGGCCGCTCGCTCGGCGTTTCCGCGGTCAGGCGGAATCGCGCCACGCCCATCAGCGTCAGGAAGCAGCGGCCATCGCCGATCTCCGCATATTGGACGATGCGGCCGGCGCAGCCGAGCGGATAAAGTTCCGGCGCCGGATCGGTCGCTTCTTCCTCGGACGAGGGCTGAATGACGCCGATCAGGCGTTCGCCACCCAGCGCATCGTCCAGCATCTCGAGATAGCGGGGCTCGAACACGGTGAGCTGGATCGGCCGGCGCGGCAACAGAAGCGCGCCCGCCATCGGAAACAGCGGGATCGTCGCCGGCATCTCGGCCGGTCCGGCGAAGGTGCGGTTGAGCTTCATTGCGCTCTTCTCATTCTCCAGGTGCTCTTGCTCCGGGCGCTCTTGCTCCGGCTGCTTTTGGCGGCGTTTCGTGGTCAAAACCAGACCGCCGACAATTTGCGCCGTGCGGCGACCGACGCCGGGTCCATCAGACCCCAGGCCTCGAACAGCTGCAACAATTGTTTGCGCGCCGCCTCATCATTCCATTTGCGGTCGCGGCGAATGATTTCAAGCAATTGGTCGGCGGCGGCGTCCCGATCCTCTTTTGCCGACAGCGCGATCGCAAGATCGAAGCGCGCCTGGTGGTTATCAGGATTGGCGGCGACAGCCTGCTCGAGCGGGCCGAGCTCGCCGACGTTCGAGGCCTGCTCGGCCAGGCGCAATGCCGCCCAGGCGGCAACCACCGCCGGCTCCTGCTCCTTGCCGGCCGGGGCCGCCGGCGCCGTCTCCAATAAGGCCTTCGCTTCCTCGAGCCGTCCCGCGGCCACATGGAGCTTGGCCAGACCGCCGATCGCTTTGGCTTCGCCTGGCTCTTCGGCCAAAATCTCAGAAAAGATCGCCGCCGCTCCGTCCGCATCGCCGCTCGCGGCAGCCTCCTCCGCCTCAACCAGAAGCGCCGCCGACTCGCTCTGGATCGGCCCGACGAGCCGCTCGATGAAGCCGCGGATCTGGCTATCGGGCAGCGCGCCGACAAATCCGTCCACTGGCTGGCCCTTGTCGAAGGCGATGACGGCCGGAATCGACTGGATGCCGAGTTGGCCCGCAATCTGGGGATGCTCGTCGATGTTCATCTTGACCAGCGCAACCTTCCCGCCAGCGTCGGCGACGGCCTTCTCCAGCGCCGGCGCCAGCTGCTTGCAAGGGCCGCACCAGGGCGCCCAGAAATCGACCAGAACCGGCTGGCGCGTCGACGCCGTCAGGACATCGGAGCGGAACGAGGCCGCCGTGACCTCCTTGACCGCACCCGCCTTGGGTTGAGGCGCGAGCGCGCCGCTGACATTCGCCATGTCTCATCATCTCCAGGTTGGGGGACGAGCAAGGCCCACGCCATTGCGCCACTTTGCCGCTCTAAATGGAGGCGTTCGGCTTTTTATTCAACCGTCGGCTTGATCCTGCCCAAGCGCCACGACCACGGGCTCATGTCCGGTCGCGCGCAGGAATTTGATGAGATCCGCGCTCTTAAGCCCGGTCGTGCGGGTGTTGACCAGCGGATGGAAGTTGAGCCGTTCATGGCCGATCATCGCTTCGTCCAGCACGACGGAAACCCTGGCCGTCTTGTCGTTGATCGCGCCAAATGGCGTAACCGCGCCCGGCCGAACGCCCCAGATCTCTTCCAACAGATCAGCCGAGCCGAAGGAAACGCGCCCCTGCGCGCCGATTGTCTCATGCACCCGCTTGAGGTCGACTTGGGTCTCCTCGCCGAGGACGAGCAGGAAAAGGCGGCCCTTCTTGTCCTTGACGAACAGGTTCTTGGTGTGGCCTCCGGGGATTTCGCCTCGCAATGTCCGAGAATCCTCGACCGTGAACAGCGGCGGGTGCTCGACGGTCTCGGTTTCGATGCCGAGCGCGGCCAGATAGGCGAGCAGATCTTCGGGTGAGGCAGGCATGAGGTGCGCGGGATGGGGAAGAGTGGTTCGTAGCCGCTTCCGGCGCCGGCGGCAACGGCTTCGGTCGCGTTGATCGATTGCTTTCCTGCGCCAAAAATGCTTTGTTGTGGCTCCATATTGGAGCTTAAATTGGATCTGTCGGTTAAAAACGTGCCTGAGGACCAGGTGAGGCGGCTGCGGGAACGCGCCAAAGCCAACCATCGGTCGCTGCAGGGCGAATTGAGGGCGCTGATCGACGAGGCGACGGGGACGCCGCGCCGGCTTGGTCTTGATGAAATCGTCGCAAGAGTGAGGAGCCTCAACCTAACCCGCCGGGACGAAGCGGCGCGGCTCGTCCGCGAAGACCGTGACCGATAAGGTCGTCGACGCGTCCGCAATTGTCGCTTTGCTGTTCAACGAGCTGAAGCGCGAGGAGATCGTCCTTAGCCTGCGCGATGCGACCCTCCTTGCCCCAAGCCTTTTGGGGTTCGAAGTCGCCAGTGCCTGCCTGAAGAAAATTCGCGCCGCTCCCGCCGAGCGAGAGGCTCTGATCGAAGCCTTTTCGCTGCTCGATGCGCTCTCGATCTCGCTTGAGACGGTCAGTCTCGACGGCGCCATCGCGCTGGCGGAGCGAATGAAGCTGTCGCTCTATGATGCAAGCTACCTCTGGCTGGCGCACGCGCGCGGCGCCGAGCTTGTCACGCTTGACGACCGGCTCGGCCGCGCAGACCAAGATATGCGCCGCCTCAAATAGCGAGTTTGGGCTTTCTGGGCGCGGATCGTCTATGACGGAGGATCGGCCCGGTCCAACATTTTGCTGGCGCCGGGCCATGAAATCTGTATAAGCGCACGATCCGCGCCGTAGCATTGCGCGGGAATTCGTGTTGCGACCGACCTGGACGACATCCCGGTTCGGCCGCTTTGGGAACGATGAGGCTGGCTTCGGCCGGCCGCAGATTTAAGGAAAAATTCCGATGTCGATCACAGCTGAGCGCAAGTCTGCGCTCATCAATCAATATGGTTTGAAGGTTGGCGACACAGGGTCGCCCGAAGTCCAGGTGGCGATTCTCACCGAGCGCATCACCAACCTGACCGGCCACTTCAAGACTCACGTCAAGGACAACCATTCCCGCCGCGGCCTGCTCAAGATGGTGTCGCAGCGGAGAACGCTTCTCGACTACGTCAAGAAGCAGGATGAGAACCGATACAAGACCCTCATCGAGCGCCTGGGCATCCGCCGCTGAGGGCGAGCCCAACGCAAACGGAGCGCCTGATCTCAGGCGTCCCGTCCTTAAGACCGGGCGACGGCGCGGCCGATGCCCTTTACCCAATGCGAGAGCCTCGCGTCATGGCAGGATCGCAAGCGGCTGGCGTTTGTCCAGCCTCTCGCAATCTTGCCGATGACGAACCCGATCGACGGGCGGCATGGCCGCAGGCTTTCGCATCCTCAACTCACGCAGGATGAAGAAAGATGTTTGACGTACAACGTGAAGAACTCGATTGGTGCGGGCGCAAGCTCACGCTCGAAACCGGCCGCGTGGCCCGCCAGGCGGACGGGGCTGTGCTCGCCACCTGGGGCGAGACCACGGTGCTGGCGACCGTCGTCGCCGCCAAGGCGCCGAAGCCCGGCCAGGATTTCTTTCCCCTCACCGTCCACTACCAGGAAAAGGCCTTCGCGGCGGGACGAATTCCCGGCGGCTATCTCAAGCGCGAAGGGCGCCTGTCCGATCGTGAAACGCTGACCTCCCGCCTGATCGACCGGCCGATCCGGCCGCTGTTTCCCGAGGATTTCCGCTGCGACACGCAAGTCATCGCGACGGTCTTCTCCTATGACCTCGAGAACGACTCGGACATTCTGGCGATGGTCGCCGCTTCAGCCGCGCTTACGCTCTCCGGCGTGCCTTTCATGGGCCCGATCGGTGGCGCGCGGGTGGGTCTCATCAAGGGCGAGATCAAGGTCAACCCGACCGTCGAGGAGATGAAAGATTCTACCCTCGATCTTGTCGTCGCCGGCACGGCGGACGCAGTCTTGATGGTCGAATTGCAGGCCCAGGAGCTCTCTGAAGACACGATGTTGAAGGCGGTGATGGCCGGCCACTCCGCCTTCCAGCCGGTCCTTCAGGCGATCATCCGTCTGGCCGAGAAGGCCGCCAAGGAGCCGCGCGAACTCGGAACGAAAGATCACTCGGCGGTCGAAAAGGCGGTTCTGGAAGTGGGTGAGGCCGATCTTCGCGCCGCCTATTCGCACACCCAGAAGCAGGAGCGCTACGCCGCCCTCGACGCCGCCAAAGCGAAGGTGTTTGGCGCGCTCGCCCCCGCGGGCGGGGAACCGAAGTTTCCCGTTGGCGACGTCGCGGAGGCCTTCCACAAGGCTCAGGCCAAGATCGTGCGCTGGAACATTCTCGACCACAAGCGCCGCATCGACGGGCGGGATCTGACCACCGTGCGCCCGATCCTGGCCGAGGTCGGGGTGTTGCCTCGAACCCACGGCTCGGCTTTGTTCACGCGTGGAGAGACGCAGGCGATGGTCGTCGCCACGCTCGGCACGGGGGAGGACGAGCAATACGTCGATTCGCTGGACGGGACCTATAAGGAGCGGTTCCTGCTCCACTACAACTTCCCCCCCTATTCGGTCGGCGAAACCGGCCGCATGGGGGCGCCAGGCCGGCGCGAAATCGGGCACGGCAAGCTCGCCTGGCGCGCCATTCGCCCGATGCTGCCGACCGCGGCCGAATTTCCTTACACCATTCGCATCGTCTCGGAGATCACCGAGTTCGAACGGCTCATCGTCCATGGCGACGGTGTGCGGATCGTCGCTGGCGCTGATGGATGCGGGCGTGCCGCTCAAGCGCCCGACCGCAGGCATCGCGATGGGCCTCATCCTCGAGGGTGAGCGCTTTGCCGTGCTCAGCGACATTCTCGGCGACGAGGACCATCTCGGCGACATGGACTTCAAGGTCGCGGGCACCAGCGAAGGGGTCACTTCGCTGCAAATGGACATCAAGATCGCCGGCATCACCGAGGAGATCATGCGCCAGGCGCTGGCTCAGGCGCGTGACGGGCGCCTGCATATCCTGGGCGAAATGAGCAAGGCGCTCACTGGAGCCAGGGCCGAACTCGGAGAGTTCGCGCCCCGCATCGAGACCATGAAGATCCCGACCGACAAGATCCGGGAGGTCATCGGCACGGGCGGCAAGGTGATCCGCGAGATCGTCGAAAAGACCGGCGCCAAGATCAACATCGAGGATGACGGCACGGTGAAGATCGCCTCGAGCGACGGGGCGAAGATCAAGGCGGCCGTCAACTGGATCAAGTCGATCGCCTCGGACCCGGAGGTCGGCCAGATTTACGACGGCACGGTGGTCAAGACGGTCGAATTCGGCGCCTTCGTCAATTTCTTCGGTTCGAAGGACGGCCTCGTCCACATTTCGCAGCTCGCGAAGGCCCGGGTCAACAAGACGACCGACGTCGTCAAGGAAGGCGACCGGGTCAAGGTCAAGGTCATGGGTCATGACGATCGCGGCAAGGTCAAGCTGTCGATGCGTGTGGTCGACCAGCAGACGGGCGCTGATCTTGAAAAGAACCCCGCTCCGGAGCCGGCCGAGCCAGCCGAGTAGCAAAGCCCAACCTGGGCGCCCACATGGAATCTGGGCGCCTACATGAATGTGCGGCGCTAATACGTCGCACATTAGCCCTTCCACGTCACAAAAATGGCCTATTTCCCGTCGTAATGGCTTGTTAACGAGTCGGAAAGGCCAAGCGCGCTATGGAGTCTGCGCTTCAGCATATGGACTGAATTTGATGCGAGTGAGTTTTGCGGCCGCCCTGGATGACGGCCGGCGTACGATTGCGATCGGGCGAATTCGGGCGACGGCGCCTTGGCGCGCGGCCGGCGGCGCAGGCGAAGAGGCAGACCGTCAAGCGGCCATCGAGGCCTTGACGCGCGAAGCCGAGGATTATGGGGCCGACGGTGTCGTCGACGTCCGGTTCGACGTCGAGGGCTGCAAAGGCTGCGAGATCGACGGACTCAGGCTCGAGCGGGTGACGGCGACGGGCCTCGCCGTTCGGTTCGCCGAGGCGGCCTAGGACTATTCCGCCGCGTGGCGAATGGCCGAGTGCGCCGCTTCGCGGCGCCGAAGCTCGGCCTCCCGCTCCGGGATGTAATCGCGGGTCAGCGGAACGTTTTCCTGGCGCTTGGCGAGCTGAATCTGAAACACCATGTGCCCGTCGACGCGGAAAGAAGTTTCGGAGCCCGCGAGATAGAATTCCCACATGCGGCACAGGCGTTCGTCATAAAGCTTCGCCGCCTCGTCCCGCCGCGCCATGAATTGCTCGCGCCAGGCCCGCAGTGTGTCGGCGTAATGAAGGCGGAGAATCTCGATGTCCGTCACGTAAAGTCCCGCCCGCTCAATCGCCGGCAACACTTCGGACAGGCTCGGAATGTAACCGCCGGGGAAGATATATTTTCGGATCCAGGGGTTGGTCACGCCGGGTACCGAATTGCGGCCGATGGAATGGAGCAGCATCAACCCATCGTCCTTGAGCAGGCCTCGGACCTTGGTGAAGAACTCGTCATACCGGTTGACGCCGACGTGCTCGAACATGCCGACCGAGACGATGCGGTCGAAAGTCTCGCCGACATCGCGATAATCCTGCAGCCGAAATTCGACCCGGTCGGCGAGTCCGGCCTGGCGAGCCCGCTCGTTCGCGACGGCGAACTGTTCCTCGGACAGGGTAACCCCAGTCACGCGCGCTCCGGCGACGCCTGCGAGATAGAGCCCGAGGCCCCCGAACCCACAGCCGATGTCGAGGGCCGTCGCTCCATCCTTCGGGAGGAGCTTGGCGGCGAGGTGGCGTTTCTTTGCGGTTTGTGCGTCGTCGAGCGATTCGCCGGGATATTCGAAATAAGCGCAGGAATACTGGCGGTCGGAATCAAGAAAGAGACCGTAAAGCCGTTCATCAAGGTCGTAGTGGCTTGCGATGTTGCGCCGGGCGCGCCGCCGGTCGTTGCGTTGGTGCAGGCGGCGAAACACCATGCGCGCCTTGTCCAGCGCCTTGACCCACGGCGCGCCCTGCAGTTTAGCGATGCTGCGCGCGCCCAGGTCCAGCAGGTCGTAAAGGCCTCCTTTGGTGACGATCAGCCGTCCGTCGACGTAGAGTTCGCCGAGCGACAGCGCCGGATTGATCATCAGCCACCGTTCGGCGGCGCGATCGATCAGCTTCACTCCAAGCAGCGGCCCCTCGCCATTGCCGAATGTCTCGATAACGCCGTCAGCGGTCTCAACTTCCAGGCTACCCTTGCGAACCAGTCTCCGCAAATAAGCCCTGAACGCCGCGCTCATCACCCGCGATCCATCTATTGGACTGTCTCGGCCGTCCCGGACCGCACCAGTCATCCCTACCCAACTGTGTCAGGTTACGGAAAGTTCCAAGGCATTTTCAAGTGCAAATCTGGATGGCCGGCCATTCCGCCCGCGCAAATCCCTAACCTGACACGTCTTGTTTTGGCCCAATTCGGCGACCAAGTGCTCGGCCATTCCACTTTGGCCCAGTTTGCGCTAGGGGACGGACCAGCCAAGGATTCTCTTATCGTGGATTATGTTTCTACGCGCGGCGCCGCGCCGATACTCGGCTTCGCGGATGCGCTTCTCGCCGGTCTCGCACGCGACGGCGGCCTCTACTTGCCGCTCACCGTTCCCCATTTGCCGCCCGACGCCATCCGGGCGTTGAGGGGCATTCCGTATCCGGAAGCGGCCGCGCGGCTCATGGCGCCCTTCGTCGGCAAGGATTTCGATCACGCAGAAATGAACGCGCTGACCACGGCCGCCTATGCCGGCTTCCGTCACGCTGCGATTGCGCCGCTGACCCAGGTCGATGACAATTTATTCACGCTTGAGCTTTTCCACGGACCCACGCTGGCGTTCAAGGATTTCGCCATGCAGTGGCTGGGCCTAGCCATGAATCGCGTGTTGCGGGGCAAGAACGCCCGGGCGACAATCATTGGCGCGACCTCGGGCGACACTGGCGCTGCAGCGATTGAGGCTTTTGCCGAGCAGTCCCAGGTCGAAGTGTTCATCCTCTACCCGCAGGGCCGGGTGTCGGACGTCCAGCGCCGGCAGATGACGACGGCCAATCGCCCCAACGTCCATGCGCTCGCGATTGAAGGCTCGTTCGACGATTGTCAGCGCATCGTCAAGGACCTGTTCGGCGATCTCTCGTTTCGCGACGAAATGCGTCTCACGGGCGTCAATTCCATCAATTGGGCGCGCATATTGGCCCAGATCGTCTATTATTTCGTCGCCGCCGCTGCGCTTGGCGCGCCCGAGCGGCCCATATCCTTCGCCGTTCCGACCGGCAATTTCGGCGACGTGCTGGCTGGCTATTACGCCAAGCGGATGGGACTGCCGATCGAGCGTTTGATCGTCGCGACCAACGAGAACGACATTCTCGTGCGCACGCTGGCCACCGGACGCTATGTTCCAAACGCGGTCAAGGCGACCCAGTCGCCGTCGATGGACATTCAGGTGTCCTCGAACTTCGAGCGCCTCCTGTTCGAAGCTTCCGACCGGGAGCCGGGCCAAGTGGTCGCGCAGATGAACGCACTCGCCAAAGAGGGCTCGTTCACGATTCCAGCGCCCGCGCTCGCACGCATACGCGCCGATTTCGATGCTTTCCGGGTCGACGAGCCCGCCTGCGCCGAAGAAATCGGCCGCATCTACCGAACGAGCGGCCTGATCATCGATCCGCACAGCGCCGTCGGCGTTCACGCCGCGCGAAAAGCGCTTGCCGCTTCGCCGGCGACGCCGGTCGTCGCTCTCGCAACGGCCCATCCGGCGAAGTTTCCCGACGCCGTCGAGGCCGCGACCGGCGTACGTCCCCCGCTGCCGGAGCCTCTCTCCGATCTGATGGAGCGCAAAGAGGCGATCACCATCCTGCCCAACAACGCCCGGACTGTGGCCGATTACATGCGTCAGACTGCGCGGGTCGCGGCGTGAGCGTTCAAGTTACGAGCCTTCCCACGGGGCTCGCCGTCGTGACCGAGACGGCGCCCCATGTTAAGACGGCGGCGATCGGCGTGTTCGTCGAGGCGGGATCGCGCTACGAGCACGCGAGCGAGCACGGGCTCTCCCATTTCATCGAGCATATGGCGTTCAAGGGCACGCGCCGTCGAAGCGCCCGCGAAATCGCCGAGACGATAGAAAACGTAGGCGGCGACCTCAACGCAGAGACCGGGGTCGAACGGACAAGCTATTTCGCCCGCGTTCTGGCGGAAGATTCGGAACTCGTGCTCGACGTCATTGGCGACCTTCTCACCGAGAGCGCCTTCGCCCCGGAGGAGCTCGAGCGAGAGAAGAACGTTGTCGTCCAGGAAATCGGAGCCGTCGACGACACGCCAGACGATTTGGTGTTCGATCTCCTCACGTCGACCGCCTTTCCGGATCAGCCGATCGGCCGGCCGATCCTTGGCACACGGGAGGGCGTCGAGGCCTTCGATCGGCCGGCGATCGATCTTTATCTGGGCCGCCGCTACAGCGCCGGGGCCACCGTCGTCGCAGCCGCCGGAGCGGTTGAACACGATCATATCCTCGATCTTGTTCAGTCTCGCCTCGGAACCCTCTCCCAGACGCCGGCTCCCGCCGAAGCGCGAGCCGCTTATCGGGGCGGCGAGATCAGGGTTAACCGGCGCCTCGAGCAGACGCATGTCGTGGTAGGCTTCGAGGGCCGGGCTTCGAGCGCGTCGGATCACGACGCCGCCCAGGTCTTCGCGGCCGCCGCGGGCGGAGGCATGTCGTCGCGGCTCTTTCAGGAGGTGCGCGAAAAGCGTGGCCTCGCCTACTCGATCTATGCATTCCACTGGGACTTCATCGACACGGGCCTGTTCGGTTTCTATGCAGGCTCGGCGCACAAAGATGTGGCGGAGGTGGTCGCGGCGTCGCTCGATTGCCTTAGCGAGGCTGCGCACGGGCTGGAGGAATTGGAAATTCGCCGCGCCAAGGCGCAGATGAAGGTCTCGCTGGTGACGGCGCTCGAGCAACCCGGGGCGCGGGTCCATCAGCTCTCGCGCCAGATACAGATCTATGGACGCCCGCTGTCCTTCGACGAGATGCTGGCCCGAGTCGATGCTGTCACCGTCGAAGACGTTCGCAAAACCGGCGCCGCCATGCTTAGATCGGCCCCCGCCGTGGCGATGATCGGCGCGGTCGGCAAAGCCCCCGGCCAAGCGAAGATCGCTGCCGCCTTGAAAGGGGTATGATGGCGCTTTTCGGCCTGACCCGACCTGTTGCGCCGGAGCCCGTGCTCCGCGGCGACGGCCTCTATCTGCGGCCAGCGGGGCTTGCGGACTATTCGTCGTGGTCGAAGTTGCGCGCTGCAAGCCGCGGTTTTCTCGAGCCTTGGGAACCAACATGGCCGGACGACGATTTGACGCGCGCCGCATTTCGCCGGCGCCTCAAGCGCCAGGACGAAGACACGGCTCGCGACGAGGCCTATTCGTTTCTCATTTTTGACAGCACCGCTGACGAACTTTTGGGAGGAATCACCCTCGGCGGGATGCGGCGCGGGGTGTCGCAGAGCGGAACGCTTGGCTATTGGATGGGAGCCCCGCACGCGGGCCGAGGGCGCATGACGCGTGCGGTCGCGGTGACGGTCGAATTCGCGCTTGCCAGGTTGCGGCTGCACCGGATCGAAGCCGCCTGCATCCCGGAAAATGCGCCGTCGATCGCGCTCCTCGAGCGCAACGGCTTCCAGCGCGAGGGCTATGCGCGCGGCTTTCTGAGGATCAACGGGACTTGGCGCGACCACGTCCTGTTCGGGCTGGTGCAAAGCGACACGCGTCCGCGACTGGCGTGGACCAATCTTGACTGAACAGACCTTCAACGATCGCCTGGCTCGCCCTAGCAAAGCGCGTTTCGTAGGCCGGCCGGCGAAACGCGCCTCGGACGCGTGGCGCGGCCTCATCGGCGTCATGATTCTCTTCGCTGCGCTGGCGGCGTTCTCTCGCCCCGTCTACGCAGTGCAATCGGTGAGGGTTTCGCCGGATTCGGACGCGATCGATCTGACCCGGGTGGTCGAACGTCACAGCGCGCAGGGCGATCGCATCCAGGTGTCGACCGCGCCCGGCGCCGACGGCATCGTCCGCCGTATTGAGGTCAGCGCCCTCGAGCCGGGCGCTCAGCCGGCCTGGATCGTGTTCGCGCTGACCAATGATTCCGAAGAGCAACTGACGCGGCTGATCGTGGCGCCGCATTTTCGCTTCGTCGGCTCGGGCCTCATCTGGCCCGACCTCGGCTCGTCGCGCATTACGACCATCACCGCAAGCCAGGGCGCGGCGCCGGAGCGGGAGGACAGCGCCGATTCCGATGTCTTTCGCCTGACCCTCGATCCCGGAACGACCGTGACCTATGTCGCGGAGCTGCGCACGCCGAACCTGCCGCAGCTTTATTTGTGGGAGCCGGACGCGTTCAAGGACAAGTCGGCGAGCCTCACCCTCTACGAAGGGATCCTGATCGGGATCGCCGGTCTCCTGGCCCTGTTTCTGACCATCGTCTTCGTGGTCCGCGGCGCGATGATTTTTCCCGCAGCCGCGGCGCTGGCCTGGGCGGTGTTCGCCTACGTCTGCATCGACTTCGGCTTCTGGCGCAAGATGTTCGGCCTCGGCGACGCATCGGAACGAATCTGGCGCGCCGGGGTCGAGGCGACGATCGGCGCGACGCTCATAATTTTCCTCTTCGCCTACCTCAATCTGCGGCGATGGCATGTGCGCTACACCCATTTCGCGCTCGCCTGGCTCGTGCTGATGGGGGCCGTTGTCGGGTTGTCGGTCTACAATCCGGCGGTCGCCGCGGGCGTGGCGAGGATCTCCATCGCCACCGTCGCCGGCATTGGCTTCCTGCTGATCCTGAGCCTCGCCGCGCGCGGCTCCGACCGCGCCGTGATGCTGATCCCGACCTGGTACTTGCTCGCAGTCTGGGTGGTGGCCGCGGGCGCGGCGGCGCTCGGCTATCTGACCAATGACCTGGCGGCGCCAGGCCTGGTCGGCGGCCTGGTGCTGATTGTCATGCTGATCGGGTTTACGGTGATGCAATTCGCCTTTTCCGGTTCCGGCGGCGCCATGGACAGCGGCCCCAACGCCGAGCGGCGCTCGCTGGCCATGACCGGATCGGGCGAGGCGATCTTCGACTGGAACGTCTTGACCGACGAAGTGAACGGCAGCGAGGCGATCGAAAGCCAGCTGGGCTTGAACCGCGGGGCGCTGGCGGGGCCGGCCGCTGGCTGGCTCGACGTGCTGCATCCTCTCGATCGCGACCGTTACACGCTGGCGCTGGACGGGCTCCTGCATCAGCGCTCGGGCCGGATCAATCACGATCTGAGGCTGCGCGGATCCGATGGACATTATTTCTGGTACGTTCTGAAAGCCCGGCCGGTCATCAGCGCCGACGGCGAGGTCGTGCGGGTGATCGGCTCGCTATCGGACGTGACCGAGCTCAAGTCGGCCGAAGAGCGCATGCTCCATGACGCGGTTCATGACAATCTGACCGGACTTCCCAACCGCGAGCTGTTCACGGATCGCCTGGGCGCGGCCATTCTGCTCGCGCAGAAGCCTGGCGCCGGCGCGCCGACGGTGATGGTGATCGACGTCGACGAATTCCGCGCGGTCAACGATTCCTACGGGCTGTCGATCGGCGACTCGGCGCTTTTGGCGGTGGCGCGGCGCCTGGCGCGGGATTTACATCCAGGCGATACGCTGGCTCGCCTGGGCGGCGACATGTTCGGCGCAATCGTGCTTGCCGAACCGGGCTCGATGGACGCGCCCGCCAGGATCGACGCCTTGCGCGCTGTGCTTGCCTCGCCGATCAGCTTTGGCGAGCGGGAAATCACGCTTTCGGTGTCGATCGGGGCGGCGCACTACAATCCGAAGCTGCACGACAAGGGCGGCGATCTTCTCGCTGACGCTCAACTCGCGCTCGCCAACGCCAAAAAGGCCGGCGGCGACCGGGTGGAGATTTTCGCCCCCAACATGCGCCTGCATCGCACCGATCGGCAGACGCTGGGCAACGATGTGCGGCGCGCGCTCGAGCGCGGCGAGATCTCGATTCTCTACCGGCCCATCGTGCGCCTCGAGGATCGCACCGTCGCCGGCTTCCAGTCGCTCATCCGCTGGCGCCATCCGAGGCTCGGCGTGCTCGGCGACGATGAGTTCCTCCAGGCGGCCGAGTTCGACCGGCGCCATCGTCGACATTGGCGCCTACGCTCTCGAGTCGACCGCGAGGGAGCTCGCGGCATGGCAGAAGGCGCTTGAAGTCAATCCGCCCATCTTCGCGACGGTCGCCGCCTTCTCGCGCCAAATGCTCAGCCACGACCTTCTGCTCGACGTGCGCTCCGCGCTCGGCCGCCATTACGTCCAGCGCGGCTCGCTCAAGCTTGCCGCGGCGGAAAGCCTGGTGATGGAGAACCCGGAATACGCCGCGGCCCTCCTGCAGCGGGTGCGCGAAATCGGCGCGGCGCTGATGCTCGACCGGTTCGGCGCAGGCTACACCTCGCTCGGTCATCTGCCTGAGTACCGTTTCGACGCGATGCGGATCGACGCTTCGCTGGTCAGACCCAACGCCTTCGGCGCGAGGTCGCCCATCCTGCGTTCAATCGTGGCCATGGCGCAGGAGATCGGCATGGACGTCATCTCCGAGGGGGCGGAGACGGAATCCGACGCCGTCGAGCTTGCCCAGCTTGGCTGCCAATTCGCGCAAGGCTCGGCCTTCGGCCAACCCATGAGCGCAGCCGCAGCACGAAAGCTTATGGGGGCGGCGGTCGCCTGACGGCCGCAGCTGCCTTCCGCTCTTGAGGTTACGGCTCCCGCCGCACCTCCTCCCCCTTGTGGGGGAGGACCGAGGAGGGGGGCGGGTGCGCTACCGCCATCGCCTTTACCCAGATGCAGCAGCCTCTAGTTAGCCGCGAACTTCCTTCAGATCCCGCCGGTAGCGGGCGAGCACTTGCGCGCGATAGATCGGGCGCATCGCCTCGTGGCGCAGGCGCTCAACGACGCTCATCGATTTCCGCTGGACGGTGCTGCCGCCGGTCTCGCGGGACACGTCGCGGATCGGCGACGGCGAGGCGACCAAAACCGGCTGGCCAGTGACCCAGGTCATTTGCATCAGCGTGTCGATGGGGCGATCGAAGGGCAGGGTGCGATCAAGGAGGCGCTTGGCGGCGGCGAGCGAGACGATCTGGGCGATCGCTCTTAAGGGCGGCGCGTCGGGGCGCAGGAGCGACAGGTCGCCGCGGCTTGCGACCGTCGTCCCGCCTCGGATGGGCTGAGCCGGCAGCAGCACGTAATCCCAGGCGGAGCGCTCGAGAGTTACGAACTCGAGGAGCGCCGCGAAGGCAGACGGGTCGATCTCAGCGTCGTCCTCGAAGATGAAGGCGAAGTCGAGCGCGTCATCCAGGATCCGCCGCCAAGCCGCGCGGTGGCTGAGGAAGACGCCGACCTCAGTTCTCGTTAGCGAGAATGGATAGATGGGCCGGAAGCGCCGCCGCGCGTAGACGTCGCCAACCTCCTGCGGCGTGAGACGCGCGCCGTCGACCGCCGCCAGGACCTCGCTCTCGATGGCCATGCTGGCGCGCAACGACTGGACAGTGGCTGCGCGTGAAGTCGCGCGCTCCAGATGAAGAATGAAGGCTTTTGGCCCGCTCACGACTGGCTCCCACTGCAAAGACCTGCGATAGTCATGGGGCCTCAAAGAGCGCGAGAGGGCTCCCAATTACTCGCCGTACCGCGCCAAGTCATCCCGCTTAAGCGTCAGACAAGGGAGAGCCGCGCCCGATGAAGATCACCGTCGATGTCGACTGCACGCCTCTCGAGGCGCGCCAGTTCATGGGATTGCCGGATGTCGAGCCGATGCAGAAGGCGGCCATGGCGGAGATCGAAAAGCGTATGATGGTCGAGCTCGAGCGTTTTTCTCCCGAGACCCTGTTCAAGGCGTGGCTCCCGATCGCCGGCATGAACGCCGACTGGCTTCAGGAGTTTTTCAAGCGCGCATCCCCTAAGCCCTGACTCTTCAAAAGCTATGGTCGATCGTACGTCATGGCCCCGTTTGTCTCTAGGTGCGGAGTCGACAGAAGTTAGGCAAGGAGAGGCTCGAAGTGAAGGCGCGCTGGAAGGTACTGAGCACTCTCGGCGCCGTTGGAATCCTCAGCGTGTCGGCTCTTTTCGGATGTAGCGAAGCGGGGCCTCCCTTGTTGCGACATGTCACCGCCGGGGGTGGGTGGACAGGAGCTTGTCCGCCTGAAGGCGCGTCCGAGGCGCAATTGCGAGCGTCGCTACCACTTGCTATTTCGCCGGAACTCAATCAGCGCCTCGCCCAAAGCTTCCCGCCAGGTACTCCCGAAGAACGCCTCGTGAAGTCGCTTACCGAGCAGGGGTTCAAGTTGTTGCCCTCTTGTCGAAACGATCCGTCAATCCGCGTGGCGGTGTTCAACGGATATGCGGGCGGGATATTTAACACATGGGCCAGCGTTTATTGGAAAGTGGATGGTGCGAGCGCGATAGTTTGGACGAAAGGGTTTGTGCAGTTTGACGGGTTGTGATCGGGCACCGACTAGGCTGCCCTCGCCCGCTGACCACCGCGCGACCCCTTCCGTCGGCGCTAGGCCGCTCCTACATACCGTTCAAGCCGCGAAAACGCGGCAATCCTGTTGTATGGGCTTGGCTCACGTTGCTTCGGGACGGGGCCTTGCGCCGAAGGGGTAAACGATGAACTTGGAGAAATACACAGAGCGGGCGCGCGGCTTCGTGCAGTCCGCGCAATCGCTGGCGCTTCGTGAGGGGCATCAGCAATTCACGCCCGAGCACGTGCTCAAGGTGCTCCTGGACGACGAGGAGGGCTTGGCCGCAGGGCTGATCGACCGGGCGGGCGGGAACTCTCGCCAGGCGCTGACCGAGGTCGAAGCCGCGCTCGCCAAATTGCCCAAGGTCGAAGGGTCGGGGGCTGGGCAGCTCTATATGGCGCCGATGACGGCGCGCCTGTTCGACAATGCAGAGAAGATCGCCCAGAAGGCGGGCGACTCGTTCGTCACCGTCGAGCGCCTCCTGCTCGCACTGGCGATGGAGAAGGGAACGCAGGCGGCCAAGATTCTGGCCAACGCAGGCGTCTCGGCGCAGACCCTCAATGCGGCGATCAACGACATCCGCAAGGGCCGCACGGCCGACTCGGCGAGCGCCGAGAACCAGTATGACGCGCTGAAGAAATATACCCGTGACCTGACCGAGGCGGCGCGCAACGGCAAGCTCGATCCGGTCATTGGACGTGACGAGGAGATTCGCCGCACCGTCCAGGTGCTGTCGCGCCGCACCAAGAACAATCCTTTGCTGATCGGCGAGCCCGGCGTCGGCAAGACGGCGATCGTGGAGGGGTTGGCGCTGCGCATCGTCAATGGCGACGTTCCGGAATCGATGCGCGACAAGAAGCTGCTCGCGCTCGACATGGGATCGCTCATTGCCGGCGCGAAATATCGCGGCGAGTTCGAGGAGCGCCTCAAGGGCGTGCTGAACGAGGTCACGGCGGCCGCGGGCGGCATCATCCTGTTCATCGACGAAATGCACACCCTCGTCGGCGCCGGCAAGGCCGATGGCGCGATGGACGCTTCGAACCTCTTGAAGCCCGCATTGGCGCGCGGCGAATTGCACTGCGTCGGCGCAACCACGCTCGATGAATATCGCAAGCACGTCGAGAAGGACGCGGCGCTCGCGCGACGGTTCCAGCCGGTGTTCGTCTCCCAGCCCACGGTCGAGGATACGATCTCGATCCTGCGGGGCTTGAAGGAGAGGTACGAGGCCCATCACGGCGTTCGCATTACCGATCCGGCGATCATTGCCGCAGCCACGCTATCCGATCGCTACATCGCCGACCGCTTCCTGCCGGACAAGGCGATCGACCTTATCGACGAGGCGGCGTCCCGCCAGCGGATGCAGGTCGATTCCAAGCCCGAGGAGCTGGACGAGCTCGACCGGCGCATCATGCAGCTCAAGATCGAGCAGGAGGCGCTGAAGAAGGAGACTGATACGGCTTCGAAGGATCGCCTCAATAAGCTCGCCGGCGAGCTCGCGGATCTGCAGGAGAAATCCGATGCGCTGACTGCTCGCTGGAAGGCCGAGAAGGACAAGCTTGGTCAGGCCGCCAAGCTCAAGGAGGAGCTTGAGGCCGCGCGCAATGCGCTCGCCCAGGCGCAGCGCAAGGGCGACTACGCCGAAGCCGGGCGCATAACCTATGGCACGCTTCCCGAACTCGAGAAGAAGCTTCAGGACGCGGAGAGCGAGGACAATAGCGTGCTGGTCGACGAGGCGGTGACCGCCAATCACGTCGCGCTGGTCGTCTCGCGCTGGACCGGCGTCCCCGTCGACAAGATGCTCGAAGGCGAGCGCGAGAAACTCCTCAAGATGGAGGAAGAGGTTGCGCGGCGCGTGGTTGGGCAGCGCGAGGCGGTGGTCGCGGTCTCGACCGCGGTCCGGCGCGCCCGCGCCGGCCTGCAGGATCCGAACCGTCCGATCGGCTCATTCATGTTTCTGGGGCCAACCGGCGTCGGCAAGACGGAGCTCACCAAGGCGCTTGCTTCCTTCCTGTTCGACGACGACAGCGCGCTCGTGCGCATCGACATGTCCGAGTACATGGAGAAGCACTCGGTCGCGCGGCTCATCGGCGCGCCTCCCGGCTATGTCGGCTACGAGGAAGGCGGAGCTTTGACCGAGGCGGTGCGGCGCCGCCCCTATCAGGTCGTGCTCTTCGACGAGATCGAGAAAGCGCATCCGGACGTGTTCAACGTCCTGTTGCAGGTGCTCGACGACGGGCGGCTCACTGACGGCCAGGGACGCACCGTCGATTTCCGCAACGTGCTCATCATCATGACCTCGAACCTCGGCTCCGAATATCTGGTCAACCTCCGGGAAGGGGAAGACACGAAGGCGGTCGAGAAGGAAGTGATGGGCGTCGTGCGCGGGCATTTCCGGCCGGAGTTCCTGAACCGCGTCGATGAAATCATCCTCTTTCATCGCCTGCGGCGCGAGGACATGAGCGAGATCGTCGACATCCAGCTCAAGCGCCTGAACAGGCTGCTCGAGGACCGCAAGATCGGGCTCAGCCTCGACGCCAAGGCGCGCCAATGGCTTGCTGAAAAAGGGTACGATCCGACTTATGGCGCACGTCCGTTGAAGCGCGTGATCCAGAAATGGGTGCAGGACCCGCTGGCGCAGATGCTGCTCGCCGGAGAGCTCAGCGACGGCTCGACGATCAAGCTCAGCGCTGCGCAGGGCCACCTGACGATCAACGGCAAGGAGGTCGGCAGCGAGGCCGACGCGTCTTCCCGGCCAGCGCCCTCGTCGGTCGTTCAGTTCCCAAAGGCCTGATCGATGAGGCCCAGACGCGCTCAGACGTCAGAGCGTCCAGCCGGCGGCCACCGCTCCCGGCGATCGGCTGATCGGAATTGTCGGTCATGACCAACGCTGTCGGCCGGTTTCTCGGCGGATCGCCGGCGATGGTCGCGCTGCGGCTGATTGTCGTTTCGTTTGTCGTCGGGATCGTTCTCGAGACGTTCGGTTTCGACCCGGCGACGTTGTTTGCCGAGGCTACGCGCGCCATAAGACAGATCGTCGAACTTGGATTTGGCGACATAAGCCAGGTTGGGCGCATCCTGCTGACCGGGGCGATGGTGGTCGTCCCCGTATGGCTCGTGCTACGGCTACTCGATTCGAGGCGGTAGGCGATCGTTCGGCGGAACGGGGTCGGCGCACGCATTTGAGGGCGGGGCTTGACGAGCCTCTCCGGCGCTGATCCCTTACGCTGATATCATCCATGGGGCAATTGTTAATGACATTCTCTCATCCTCTCGCCAGGGCCTCCAAAGTGTGGACCGCGAAGGCTGACGACGGCGCCGAGCAGCGCGTCCTTGTGATCGTCACCACGATCCCGCTTGAGCCCGACGACAAGGGCTACAAGAAATCGTTGGTCGAGCGCCTCTCACGCGCCGCGCGCGACTATCTGGCTGAGTTGAAGGAAGCTGCTTCGTTCCTGCTCATGAGCCGCTTGAGAGACTGGAACGGCGCCAAGGCTTGAGGGCGCATTCTCTCTCGCCTCCACAATTCGGCATGCGCTCGCCATACTTCAGCGTCAAACGGGCGCTTCTCATCAAGTTTGACTGTGATAGATTGCGGTAAGATTCCCGCGTCATAAGGGCAATGAAGCTCGCGTCGTTGCGCGCGGGAAAAATTGGGGACGGACGCCATGACCAACTCATCAGTATTAGGACTCGGGCCAACCGCGGGCATCGCGCCGCTTAGGGGCAAATGGGGCTGGATCGTCGCTCTCGGCGTGGTCTACCTCGTCGCCGGTGTGATCGCTCTTGGCAGCGTCATCATGGCGACAGTGGCGACGGTCTACGTTGTCGGCATCATGATGATTGTCGCGGGCGTCTTCGAAGTCATCCACTCGTTCCAGATCAAGACCTGGGGACGCTTTATCTTCTGGCTCCTGCTCGGCATCCTCTACATCATCGCCGGGTTCACGGCGTTCGACAATCCGCTGCTGACCGCGGTTTGGCTCACGCTCATTCTTGGCGCGGCGCTGGTCGCCTCCGGCATCATGCGTGTCTTCCTCGGCTTCAACATGAAGGGCGAGACGCCATGGGGCTGGGTCGTCACTTCGGGCCTGATCACGCTGCTGCTTGGAATCATCATCCTGATCCATTGGCCGGTCTCCTCGCTCTACGTGCTCGGAATTTTTCTCGGCATTGATCTCGTGTTCGCGGGCGCGAGCTGGATCGGGCTCGGCTTAGGGTTGCGGCAGGCGGCCTGAGGGACGAGAGCGCGCGGCGCGACGGTGAGGCGGCGCCCAGTTTAGGCCGGCGCGGCGACGCGGGGCTCGCCGCGCTTCGTGGACCAAGGAGATCCTTGCCATGCGCTGGTTTTATCTGGCGGTCGTGGTTGTGTTCGTCGCGGCGCTGATCATCTTCGTGTTTCAGAACACGCAGAGCGTCGGCGTCTCCTTCCTGGCGCTTAGCGTCGCGCTGCCGCTCGCCGTGCTCGTTTTCGTGGTCTACGTACTGGGCGCGCTCAGCGGCGGAAGCCTTTATGCGCTTATCAGGCGATCGGTCGCCGGCTCGCGCCGCGCCTGAAGAGGCGCCACATCCTCGACGGCGAACCGCCAAGTCCCAAGCTGCCCGTCGTGCCGGGACATGAAATCGTCGGGCGTCGCGCTATCAAGCCGGAACATAGGTCAACCTGATCACATCCTCGCCAATGAGACCGCTGCCCACGAGACGGAGCGGCGGCCGGGGCCCGGCGAAGAATGGCTTGCCGCGACCAAGCACGACGGGGTGGAGGTAGAGTTGATATTCATCGATGAGACCAAGGTCGGTCAGGCTTCGCGCGAGGTCTGGTCCGGCGACGTCGATCTCCCCAGCGAACTCGCCCTTCAGCCTCCGTATCGCCGCCTCGATGTCATCCTCGACAAGGGCGGCGTTCGGGCCGACTGACTTCAGCGAGCGCGACACGACCCACTTCGGTTGGCTCCGCCACGCCGCCGCAAAGTCGCGTTCCTCCGCGCCCCATTCAGGAGAGTCTTCGTCCCAATAGCGCATGACCTCGTACATGCGGCGACCGTACACACTGCCCGTCAGGTCGCGCACTTGCTCTATGAAGTGGCGAAAGAGCGACGGACCAGGCGCAAATTCCAGGTGGTCGACATAGCCGTCCAGGGACTGGTTCAGGCCGTAGACGAGCTTGGCCATGCTACGAAATCTCCATCGGTAAAAGACCGCCGGCGCGTGTGACCGCAAGCTTGGGTCGCCGGCTCGCGCCGCGCCTGAACGACGGCGAACCGTCAAACCGCAAATTGGTCGCGTTCCTCCGCGCGCCTCTCAAGACGGTCTTCGTCCCAATACACGCGGCCTCGAACACACGTACGCACAAACTGCGCGCCGCTTTGCCCGCGCGACGACTAGCCAGCCGAATTGAAGTCGGAAGCTCTTCTCACAGACGCGGAACGATGTAAGCGGGACCAACTCCGATCTTTAGCACGAGTCTCGCCGAAGCATCCGGTGGGCCTCTCACAACGAATGGGTTCCTAAAAACTAATGAGCAAGACCAGGTTGAGTTTTTTTATAAAAATGAGATTGACTTATAAGTTAAGGTCGTATTTATAAGTCAGTTGATTTATACCGTAGGCGATAGGTCTCTAAGAGGTTCACATTGTGGAACTGGGCCTGCTTTCCAATATGCTCGTAAATTCGCAGCCTTATTGGCAGGCCTACGTACCCCCTTTGTTCAAGGCGATCGCCACCGACCGGCCCAACGTGCGGATAGTGGAACCGCCGCCCGTCGTTTGGACGAACCGCACTGCGTGGAAATTGGTTCGGTCCCAAATCAAAGCCTGCGACACCCTCTTTTGGTTACAATTGAGCGCGCGTCCCGCCCCTTCAGTCCATTTGGCGTCACTGAACAGGTTGGGCGCGCGGCGCGCCAACCTGGTCATCGACGCGTGGAAGCCTGCGATAACCAAGATCGGGATAGCGGCCACGATCGAGCGTCTCAATCCATGCTTCGTCGCTTATCTGGAAGCCACAACAGAGCTCAAGAGGCGTTTCCCACTGGGCAAATTCGTCTGGCTGCCGCTTGCCGTCAGAACGGATATTTTTTATCCGCGCAAGGAAGGAAAGCCGAACTTCGCTTTCTCTATGGGCCGCCGCCACGAACCTCTGCATCAGGCGCTCCTTAAGTATTGCGAAGCGCGTGGTCTCAAGTATGTTTATTCTGATCAGTTTTTATTCGGGGACGAACTCGGACGGGCGGCGTCCAGCGCCCAGTATTTCCTGGTGGCGCCACGCAAGGTCATCGACCCCAAGACGAACACGGCGTTCGACCCGCTCCCGCAACGGTATTTCGAGGGGCTGGCGGCAGGGACGCGGCTGCTCGGACCTATCCCCACGAGCGGCGAATACGAGGCCCTTCTTCCGGCCGATGCCTTGTGTGACGTGGCGCTGGACGGCTCGGATCTGGCTGAGCGTCTCGACCGAGATCAACAGAATCCGGACATTCAACGCGCCGTGGACGCCGCCGCTGCCTTCGTGCACGAACATCATTCATGGCGGCGGCGTGGGCAGCAAGTCTACAGCTATCTCGAGCGTGGCGGCCCGTTAGATCTTTACTTGATGCCGCAAGCGCGGAATTGCGCTGACATTGCGGCCGCCCTGACCGCCTGATCGCTATGAGACGATTGTCGGTTTAGTCTCGGCCCGCCAGAGTCGGGGGGTCAACTTTTGTCTTGTAGCGGGGATTGGGGGATTTGATGACGAAACGCATTCTCGTGACCGGAGGAGCTGGCTTTTTAGGGTCGCACCTTTGCGAACGGCTCTTAAGCAACGGACACGAAGTGCTATGCGTGGACAATTTCTTCTCCAGTACGCGACGAAATATTACTCATCTACTTGACGACTCCAAAATGAGCTGATGCGCCACGACGTGACCTTTCCGCTCTATGTTGAGGTCGATCAGATCTTCAATCTAGCCTGCCCCGCCTCGCCCATTCACTATCAAGTTGATCCCGTACAGACAACAAAAACGAGTGTTATTGGCGCGATCAATATGCTTGGACTTGCCAAACGGGTGAAGGCAACGATTCTTCAGACGTCGACATCTGAGATCTACGGCGACCCCACAGTGCATCCACAGACGGAAGATTACTGGGGAAATGTCAACCCAATCGGTCGAAGATCTTGCTACGACGAGGGGAAGCGGTGCGCGGAGACCCTGTTTTTCGACTATCGGCGACAGCACAATTTGCCGATCAAGGTCGTGCGCATTTTCAACACTTATGGTCCGCGCATGAACCCCAATGATGGGCGCGTAGTTTCCAATTTTATTGTGCAGGCCTTGCGCGGTCAGGCGATCACTCTTTATGGGGATGGCCTCCAGACGCGGTCTTTTTGTTATATTGACGACCTCATCGAGGCAATCGTTCGGATGATGGAGACCCCTTCGGATGTGACCGGTCCGATTAACATCGGCAATCCGCACGAGTTCACGATCAGGGAGCTTGCCGAACTCGTTATCGAAATGACTGGCACCAAGTCCAAGATTTGCTTTGAGCCGCTACCCTCAGACGACCCGCGACAGCGGCAGCCAGACATCTCAATGGCGAAGTCGACCCTTAAGTGGGAACCCAAAACGCAACTTCCAGAAGGACTGACCAAGACAATCGCCTACTTTGAGGAGACCCTTCGGAAGGGGGAGGTCTCAATAAGGAAACGCGCCAAGGCGAATGTTTTTTCGACGGGCCTTCGCCGCGTCGCAAGCACCCACCGCGCCCTGTCCGCACGATAGCGCCAGGAGGTGCTCGACGACTTGCGAGGAATCCCCTCGAAGGCGAGAGCGGCGCTCGCGCCTCGAGCCGCTGCCAAAGCGTTGAGTTCACGAGCGCTCCGTCTCGTAATTTAGAAGGATTCTAAACTTGCTCGGCAATGGTCTTTAGAACGTTTCTAATGTTAAGCCACGCGACGCATGTTTCGTTGACTTCACTAAAGGCGCGGCGCTACCCGATAGGCTTGGCTGTAGACGCCTGTGGTGGATGGGCCTTGAACCCGCCTTCTCAACGGATAAGCGTTCCCAATGTTCGCCGCCTATTTGATCATGCTGCGCGAGGGTATCGAAGCCGCGCTGATCGTCGGCATCGTGGCGAGCTATCTTAGGCAATCCGGGCGCACGCAATGGCTGCCTATGGTGTGGGTCGGCGTCGGCGCCGCAGTCGCCGTTTGCATTGCCGTTGGTCTGGTCCTCGTCAGAGCCAACCAGGAATTTCCGCAACGCCAGCAGGAGCTCTTCGAGGGTCTCGTCGCCTTGCTGGCGACCGCGATCCTCACCTCCATGGTCTTCTGGATGAAGAAAGCAGCCCGGTCGATCAAGGCGCAATTGCACGACTCGATCGACAACGCCTTGCGTCCGGGCGAGCGCCAGGGCCTCGCGCTGATCGGCATGGTCTTTTTCGCCGTCGGCCGGGAAGGACTCGAATCCTTGTTCTTCCTTCTCGCGATCATCCAGCAGAGCGACGGCTCGGCCGTGCCGATCGGGGCGGCGCTTGGCCTTGCCTCGGCAATCGGCGTTGGTTTTGCGATCTATTACGGCGGCGTGAAGCTCAATCTGCGCCATTTTTTCCGCTGGACCGGCGTCTTCATCATTTTCGTCGCCGCCGGTCTGCTCGCTGGCGCCGTGCGCGCATTTCATGAAGCCGGGCTCTGGAACGGCTTGCAGCACACGGCCTTCGACATCAGCGCGTTCGTTCCGCAAGACAACCTGATCGGCACCCTGCTCTCCGGTGTCTTTGGCTATCAGGACGCGCCGACGGTCGGGGAAGTGATCGTCTATTTCGCCTTCCTCATTCCCGCTTTGATTCTCTTCTTCTCGCCGCCGCGCGCAGCGCCGGTGGCGAGCGCGGCTCACCAGCTCTCAAAGACCTAACTCGCAACCCGCAGACCAATAAGGGAAGAATGACATGCCGGACGCGCGCACAACCCGATTGAGGCTCGCCCTTTTCGGCGGAGCCGCCTTGTTGTCGTTTCCCGCGACCATCGGCGGCCAGGCGTTCGGGCAGGCGGACGCCGCGCCGATCGCGCCGGGCCCCATCATGATCACCTTGACCAATGCCGGATGCGACCCCGCAAAGGTCGACGTCACCGCCGGCAAGAACACTTTCAACATCAAGAATGAAAGCACGCACTCCGTCGAATGGGAGATCCTGAAAGACGTCATGGTCGTCGACGAGCGCGAGAACATCCTGCCGGGCTTCGCTCAGACCCTGACCACGACCCTCGACGCCGGCGACTACGCGATGACCTGCGGGCTCAGAAGCAATCCGCAGGGAATTCTAAAGGTCGCGGCCACCAACGAAGCGCCGGCGAAGCCGTCGCCGATGGACCTGGTCGGCCCGATTGCGGAATACAAAGTCTACGTCAAGGGAGAGGTCGACGTCCTGGTCAACGAGACACGGAAGCTGACGGACGCCGTCAAGGCCGGCAAGCTGGCCGAGGCTCAGAAAGTCTACGCGCCGGCCCATCAGCACTATGAGCGAATCGAGCCGATCGCGGAATTGTTCAACGATCTCGACGGCTCGATGGATTCGCGCGAGGACGATTTTGAGAAGAAGGCGGACGACCCGAAATTCGTCGGCTTCCATCGGCTCGAGAAGGGATTGTTCACCGACAAATCGACCGCCGGCTTGACGCCGATCGCGGACAAGCTGATGGCCGACGCGCTCGACCTTCAGAAGCGCATCAACGGCCTCACCGTCGCTCCGAAGGACGTTGTCGGCGGAGCGGCCGATTTGATCGAAGAGGTCGCGTCCAAAAAAATCACCGGCGAAGAGGACCGCTACAGCCGCACCGATCTCTGGGATTTCCAGGCGAATGTGGACGGCGCGCAGAAGATCGTCACGCTGCTCAATCCGCTGATCGTGAAGCAGGACCCTAAGCTCAGCGCCCGTCTGCATGAGAATTTTGCCAAGGTCGACGTCTTGCTGGCCAAATACAGGACGAAGGACGGAGGGTTTGAGAGCTATGAGAAGCTCTCGGACCACGACCGCACCGCGTTCAAGGGGCCTGTCACGGCGCTCGCCGAGGATCTTTCCGCGCTGAAGGGCACGCTGGGAGTCGAGTGATCGGAGGGGAGCGAATCAAATGAGGTCGCGTCCGGATCGGGGAGGTTGTCCGTTCTCGTCGGCTTCGTCAGAAGCCAACGAGGGTCGAGGCGGGCTGCAGCCGGCTAGGCGCGATCTTCTTATGGGCCTGGCGGGCGGCGCCATCGGCTTGGGACTCGGCTCTCAGGCCCGGGCGACGCCGGCCGGAACGCTCGCGCCCGGCGACGACGGCACGCAGGATTCTCAACCCTTCTATGGCCTCCATCAGTCCGGCGTGACGACGCCGCAACCAGCTGCCGCGCTGATCGTGAGCTTCGACGTTCTGGCGGAGGACCGCGTCGAACTCGAGCGTCTGTTTCGAACCCTGACCGAGCGCATCGCTTTTCTCATGAAGGGGGGCGAGGCGGCGACCCTGGACCCGAGATATCCGGCGCCGGACAACGGCCTGCTTGGGCCGAACGTTTTTCCTGACAATTTGACCGTGACCGTCGCGCTCGGCGCGTCGCTGTTCGACGACCGCTATGGCTTGCAGAAGCTCAGGCCGACGCAGCTCATCACCATGGAGCAATTTCCCAACGACGCGCTCGACGCGCATGATTGTCACGGCGACGTCGTCCTGCAATTCTGCTCGAACACCGCGGAAACAAACATCCACGCTCTGCGCGACATCCTCAGGCATACGCCCGATCTTCTCGCTTTGCGCTGGAAGATCGACGGCTTCCTGCCTCCGCACACGATCAAGAAGCTCGGCAAGGAGACGGTCCGCAACCTGCTCGGATTCAAGGACGGCACCGCCAATCTCGACGCCAGCGACGAGGCGTTGATGAACGAGATCGTGTGGACCCAGCCGAACGCCGACGAGCCCACCTGGACGTCAGGGGGAACGTATCAGGTCGTCCGCGTCATACGCATGTTCGTGGAGCGCTGGGATCGCGACGCGCTGATCGAACAGGAACAGATCATCGGCCGGGAAAAGGCGGGCGGCGCGCCGCTCACCTACGCGAACGAGCACGACATCCCTGATTATGCGGCCGATCCGAAGGGCGCGCGGGTGCCCCTCACCGCCCACATCCGCCTCGCCAATCCGCGCACGTCGGGGACTGAGGCCAATCGGATCCTACGCAGGGGCTACAATTATTCCCGCGGCGTCACCAGCGCCGGCCAGCTCGACATGGGGCTCCTGTTCGTCTGCTTTCAGTCGGACCTCGCCTCGGGCTTTCTCACCGTGCAGTCGCGTCTCAACGGCGAGCTGCTCGAGGAGTACATCAAGCCGGTGGGCGGCGGATATTTCTTCGTGCTGCCCGGCGTCCAGTCGAAGGATGATTTCTTCGCCGAAGGTCTCTTGCGCGCGGCGGCGTAAATCCGACCTTACTGCCGGGCGCGCGGCCTGCGGTTCGGCCATTTGACGATCCGGTCCGGCCAATGTTCGGGCGGAATATCGCTCTCGCTGGCCGACACCCGGCCCCGCACCGAGACGCCGGCCTCGTGCACGCTGTCGGGCGAACCGGACACCAGCGGATGCCAGCTGTACAGGTCCTGTCCCTTGGCCACCAATCGATAGGCGCAGGTGACCGGAAGCCAGCTTAAATTGCGCACCACGTCCGCGGTCAGCTTCACGCAGTCGGGAACACGCCGGTGACGGCGCGGATAGTCAGTGCATCGGCAGGTCCTGCCATCGAGCAGCTTGCAGCCGATATCGGTGAAATGAATCTCGCCCGTATCTTCGTCCTCGAGCTTGACGAGGCAGCAGCGGCCGCAGCCGTCGCATAGGCTCTCCCATTCGGGCAGACTCATCTCATCGAGCGTCTTGGTGCGCCAGAATGGCTGAGCTTGCTCGTCTTTTGCCGTCAAACCCGTCGTCCGGTTAGAACCAGATCCGTTCGCACGGACCATACGCCAGTCTCGGGCGTTATGGCGAATGGACTTTCCCTGGCGCGGGCGCGAAAAGTGCCGCGCACCCTAAAAGGAGATAAGGAAATCGCCATTCAGGACGGCAAAAACGCAACCACGCTCGTCATCTCGCATCCCGCCTGCCTCGCGCACGACATGGGCGAGGGCCATCCCGAGCGTCCCGACCGCTTGCGTGCGATCGAACGGGCGCTCGAGGGCGAGACGTTTCAGACGCTCGCGCGCGACGTTGCGCCGCTTGCTGACGACGCGTCGATCGCGCGCGTCCATCCGCAGGACTACATCGAGGCGATCCGCGGGGCTGCGCCGAGCCAAGGCCGGACCTCGCTCGACGCGGACACGTTCATGTCGCCGGGCACATTCGAGGCCGCGCTGCGCGCCGCGGGCGGCGCCATCTTCGCCGTCGACGAGGTGATGGGCGGCAAGGTCCGCAACGCTTTCGTCTCGACCCGCCCGCCCGGACATCACGCCGAGGTCGCGACCCCAATGGGGTTCTGCTTCTTCAACAACGTGGCCATCGCCGCCCGGCACGCCCAGAAAGCGCACGGGGCCGAGCGGGTTGCGATCATGGATTTCGACGTCCATCACGGCAACGGCACCCAGCACATCTTCTGGGACGACCGGACCGTCATGTATTCCTCGACCCATCAGATGCCCCATTATCCCGGCACCGGAGCGCTCAGTGAGCGCGGCGAGCACGACCAGATCGTCAATGCGCCGTTGCGGGCGGGCGATGGCGGCGAGGCCTTCCGGGAGGCGATGGAGAGCGCGATCCTGCCGCGCCTCGAGGCGTTCTCGCCTGATCTTATGATCATCTCGGCCGGCTTCGACGCCCACCGGCGCGATCCGCTCGGCAATCTCAACCTCACCGAAGCCGACTTCAGCTGGGCGACGCACAAGCTCATGCAGGTCGCGCGCGCCCATGCCCATGAGCGCGTCGTGTCGGTGCTGGAAGGCGGCTACGACCTCGAGGGTCTGTCGCGCTCGGTCGCCGCCCATGTGACGGCCCTGATGGAGGGGTGAGCCAAGCCCGCCCCCCTCCGCGCGCGCTTCGGCTTCAGGCGAGGCGCAACGACCGGCTGCGGCGTCCCGCGACGAGGACGATCCCCGCAAATCCCAGCATCATCATCGCCCAGGTTGAAGCTTCCGGGACCTGCGCAACCGGGAAATTGGCATCGATGTCGGTGTTGGGCGTCGTCTCGAACCCGTAGCGCTCAAGGTCGCCGCCGGCGAATTGCGCAAATCCGTAGAAGGTGTTTGCGCCTACGGTGTACTGAAGCCCCAGGAAACTGTCCCCCGAGGAATAGGGGATATCCGTCGCGGTCGAAAAAGACGCATAGGAGCCGAACTGGTCCGGCCCGTAGAGCACGTCGCTGCCGTTGCGCATATCCGTGAAGCTCGTGCTCGGCTCCACGGGAATGTCGAGAAACCCGCCAAAGCTCGACACTTCGGCGGTGCCGGTTGTCGAAACGAAGGTGTCGGCGAAGTACCCGCTCGTGGGGTAACTGAGAGAAAACTGGTCCGCCGCCGAGGGGCCGAATGTAAACGGTGTTGCCGAAAGAGTTTCCGGGCCGCCGAGAACAACAGCGGCGGAAGCGGGAGCCGAAAGCAAAACGCTGACGGCGAGAATACCAAAAAATTTCTGCATGGGGAGGGCGCCTTCGCTTGTGTGTACACGCAGGCAGTACGGCCGGATTCGCCGCGGGATGCAGGGAGAGGAACACATGTTTGTGATCGGGCGTTGCCTGGCCTTTCCGGAACGGGCGTTGCCTGGGCTTTCAGGAACGAGTCTTTGGGAAATTCGCAGCGCGTGGGATGGCATTGATCGAGCTTGCTTCACGCCGCTTGACCGAGGCTATTTATCGTAGATACAATAATTCGTGAAAATCGAATTCGACGCGGTGAAGCGCGACAAAACGCTTGAGGAGCGCGGGCTCGATTTCGCCGACGCGCCGAAGGTGTTTCGCGGCCGGCACGAGATGGTCCTGGATGGTCGGAAAGACTATGGCGAGCCGCGCTTCATCACCATCGGATGGCTCGACGGTCGCATGGTCGTCCTGGTGTGGACGCCAATGGGCGCCGGACGTCGCATTATCAGCGAGGACATGCCAACGCCCGTGAGCAAAAAGCCTATGCCGACGAGCTCAAATGACCCGGACGACGCGCCGGACCTGTCGACGCCGGAATGGCGCGCCAAGTTCGCCGCCGCTCCCTTGCGCGAGGGCTTGAAGATTGTCCGCCGCGGCCGGCCGCCGCTCGCAAAGCCGAAGCAAGCCGTCAGTCTGCGGCTGGACCACGATGTGATCGCTTACTTCAAGGCCGGCGGTCCAGGCTGGCAAACGCGCATCAACGAGCGCTTGCGGCTGGTGACGATGGCGGCTGCGAAGCGGCGAAAGGCGGCCACCGCCCTCGGTAGGATGCAGAAGAGGGACAAATATTTGTGAAGAGGCGTCGCGAGAGTGCTTATGTCAGCCACGAAGCCTTATAGTGACGACTTCCGCCGCGGGCGGTGGGCGACGTTTCCTCTATAAATTAAACAGGGAAGGGGCGACGATTGCGTTTATTTCCCAAAGAATTGGAGATTGCGCCAGGCGAAGGCTTCACGAATGAGAAAGACATATTCGGAAGAGCGGCATTTGGCCAGCAGTTGACATCTATTGTTGCTCGAGTGGATGCGCCTTTGGTTATTGTTCTCGACGCCCCTTGGGGAGAGGGGAAAACCACGTTCATAAAAATGTGGGCGGGTGAGTTGAAGAAGCGAAATATTCCCAGCATCTATTTCGATGCATTCGCAAATGACTACCAAGAAAATGCGTTCATTGCGCTTTCTAGCCATATCATTGATGAGCTCAACGACAGTGCTGCACCATCATCGACGAAATTTAAAAAGTTCAGCGCTACGGCCTTCAAAGTTGCGAAGGTCTTAGGCAAAGCCGGTCTCCAGGCTGGTGTAAAAATTATGTCGGCGGGGATTATCGAAACCGAAGCCCTCAAAGGCACCGCGACCGAAGTTGTGAACGCTATTCGAGACGAGACTGAAAAGTCTCTGGACGATCTCCTAAAAGAACGTCTGGAGAGCCATCGTTCAGACAAAGAGGCGTTCGCGGAATTTCGCAGATCGTTAACTGGTTTATCAGAGATAATAACCAGTGATTTGGCAGACAATTCTATTGACTTGCCTGATGGTACCTTTAATAACGCCCAAGAAGACAAAGGTGGCAAAGTAGTTTTTATTATCGATGAACTCGATAGATGTAAACCATCTTTCGCTTTATCTATACTTGAAAATATAAAACACCTTTTCTCTGTCAATAGCATCCACTTCGTTCTGGTTACAAATCTATCTCAACTTCATTCCGCAATTAAATTTGCATACGGAGACATAGATGCTAGAAGTTATCTTGAGAAATTTTATCACCTTCGTATGCAACTTCCAGCTGGCGATATTGCTCGACAAGACTTGCGTGTGATAACTTTTTGTAAATTCCTTGGACTTCAAAACGAGGTCGCAGAGTTATTATATACATATGATAAAATTAACCATCTTTCTTTGAGGACCATAGAACGTATTACGACATACTTTCAAATCATACAAATAAGCGTAAAACAAAATCAGTTTAACTTATATCTGTTTTCAATTACTCTTTGCATTCTGAAGGTGATGCATCCCGATGAATATAATTTAGCAAGAGAAAGTCGATTAAGATTTTCAGAATTCACTAAGTGTATGGGGCTGGATCAGTGGAAAGAAAGGCACAGCCCCGAAGCGCCGAGTTGATTAGGCGAAAGATTGACAGAACTATGGAGTTACGTTTTGGGAGAGACAAATGATGACGGCAGAAATGGACAATTTGGAGCCGGCTTGCTAAACTACAATCTTCAAAGAGAAAGTGTAATTCCATACTACTGCAGACTGGTCGACGGCCTGCAATTTACAACGTAGTTGATTTGCGCATGCCCCAAAAGACCTTTTGCAACTTAAGTCGTCACGCTCAGTGTTGAAACAAGTTAATCAGCGTCGCGCCGCTCTCTACTCCAGCCTGTCCGCCTTCCTCAGCGCCGGGAATATCCCGGCCCACAGCAGCGTCACGACAATCGCGCCGCAGCCGCCGAAAATCGCCGAGCCGACCGGCCCCAAGAGGCGCGCCATGCCGCCGGATTCGAATTCGCCGAGTTCGTTGGACGCGCCGATGAACAGGCTCGACACAGCGGAGACGCGGCCGCGCATGGGGTCGGGGGTCACGATCTGCACGAGCGACTGGCGCACGAAGACCGAGACCATGTCGGCCGCCCCCAGAATGGCGAGCGCCGCAACGCTGAGCGCCATCGAGCGCGACAAGGCGAACACCAGGGTGGAGAGGCCGTAGATCCCGACGGCTGCGAACATTTTCAGCCCCACGCGCGATTTGAGCGGTCGGGCGGCCAGGACGAAGCCGGTGAGAATCGCGCCAGCCGACGGGGCGGCGCGCAGGATTCCAAAACCTTCCGGCCCGACATGCAGGATGTCGCGCGCATAGACCGGCAGGAGCGCCGTCACGCCGCCGAGCAGAACGGCGAACAGATCGAGGCTGATCGCGCCAAGCACGACCTTGGTCGTCCACACATAGTTCAGGCCCTCGGCGATCAGCGCCCAGCGCGAGGCGGTCGGACGCGGCTGGCGGGGCGGTGATGTGACCAGCATGAGAGCAACGAGTGAGGCGAGGCAAAGCGCGCCCGACACGGCGAACGCGGCGACGGGCGAAAACGCCACCAGAAGTCCGCCGATAGCGGGGCCGACGATGGTCGCCATCTGATTGCCGGCCGAATTGACGACGATCGCGCGCGGGATCAGCCGCCGCTCGACCAGGGTCGGCGCGAGTGCCGCGCTCGAGGGCGTATAGAAGGCGCGGGCGCAACCGAACAAAGCAGCGACCGCGTAAATCGGCCAGAGAAGGTTCAGCCCGCCAAACGCCATCGCGCTGAACAGAGCCGACGTCAAAAGCTGCAGGCCAAGGCCCGCCATCATGATCTTGCGCCGGTCGTAAATGTCGGCGGCGTGGCCGGCGAACAGGGTGAGCGCGAACATCGGCAGGAACTGCGCGAGGCCGAGAATGCCCACCGCCAGCGAGGCCTGGGCGACCGACCCGGTCTGGCGCGCGACCGCATAGACCTGCCACGCAAGGGCGATCGCCTGGACCTGCACGCTGAGGCGATTGCAAACGGAGCCGATCCAGTAGCGTACATAGGAACGCACCGCGAAAAGGTCGCGCAGCGTGGCCGGATTTTGCAGGACCGCTTCGGCGGAGACGACGCCCGCGGGGCTGGTGTCGGGAGAGGAGCTGGACATATGGCTCCCTCTTGGCGGTCGCAGCCGCCCGGAGCAAGGCCGGCTGCCTCAAGAGCTTGTGATGAACCTATGATGCAATCGGGCTCAAAGGCGTGAATCTTGCGCTAAAATTCAGCTGAATTGCGCGCAGACCCCGGCCTGGAGCCTCGGATTGCGTCGCTTGTAACGTTAGCTGTCGCCTGGTTTGGCGAAGTTGCAGCGGGAACGTGGCTGAACGGAGTGGCGCTTTAGCCTCTTACGTCATGGCCGGGCTTGCAACCCGCGCATTTGTCGTAGTGAACCGCTAGCGGAGGTTTTGGGGCGGGAAAGCCATGATATTTTTTAAGGGCGCGAGCGTCGAATCCGTCATTGCGGCGGCGTGGATGGCAAGCCCGGCCATGACGGCTTCGGAGCCGCCGCAGGGCGAAAGGCGCAGACGTGCCCGCAAGAGCCGAAATCGGGAATCCTGAGAGACAGAAATCTGACATCCCGTCATGTCGATAGCGAATTAAGTTGTCCGGTTTTGGTAGCCCATCATATGTCCGCTTCTTCTGGTTCTGTTCTGCCTCGTGGGCGGGGTGGGCAAGCCGGAGGCTTGTCCACCCCGTCCACGGGGGCTTCGCCGCCGAGCGGATTTAAGCGGCGTTTTTCGCATCTCTGATCGCTCCGTTCTGGTCATATCGGCCGATGCAGCGGGGCCCGTGGAAGAGGGCGTGGGAGCCGTCGGGGTAGACGTGGACCTTGACCCGCGCCTTGACGAAATGGGGCCGCATCGGGCTTTCGGGGATCTGCAGTTTCAGCGTCCGGTAGGACACGCAATTGTCGTTCATGACCTGACGCTCCTCCTGCACGCACAGGATCTCATCGAGATTGACGCCAGGGATCGGCGTGAAGGCTGAACCCTCGCCGGCCGGATCGACCGCAAAGCGGGCGTTGTGTTCCGGCAGATAGCGGTCGCGGATGAAGGCGTTGGCCGCCTCCACATCGGTTATGCCGGCGAGCCGGAGCTCCTTGGGCAGCCGGCCCTGAAGCGTGCCGAACATCCGTTCCGAACGGCCACGGGCCTGGGGAGAGAAAGCCCCGATATGCTCGATTCCGAGCTGCTCAAGGGCTCGCCCGACCTGGGTCGGTGAGCCGCGGTCGATCTCGCCGGCCTTGGTGGTGCGGAAATAGTGCGAGCCGCGATCCGTATAGAGGCTCATCGGCAGGCCGTGCTCGGCGAAAACCTCCTTCAGCGCCCGGAAGGTCGAGGCCGTGCCCTCCTCCTCGATGAGAAAGGCCGAATAGATCGCCCCCGTCGCATCGTCGAGCGTCACGATCAGGTCGAGCGCCGGCTGGCCCTCGAGCCATTCGTGGCGCGAGCCGTCCTGGTGCAGCATCATGCCCGGCAGTGGCCGCCGCTCGCGCTTGCGCCGGTGGGCGCCCTTGCGCGGCGCCTTCGCCACAACGCCCGCCCACTGAAGATGCAGCTTCGTCCAGGTGTAGCCCCAGCCGAAGCCGTGATCCTTGATCAGATGCTCGTGGAAGTGCTTGACCGTAAAACCCTGGTAGCGCTCGCGGTAAAGCCGCTCCACTTCCTCCGCCCGATCGGCGGGAACCCGCCTGCCCGACGCCTGGCCGAGCCGGCGGTCGACAAGCCCAGCCTCGCCTTCCTCTTCGTAACGCCGCGTCCAGCGCCGGAACGTCCGCTCGCTCACGCCGAGCAACTCAGCCGCCTCTTCCTGGTTCAGCTCCGCCGATTCCCAGCGGTTCAGAACGTTCAAAAACACCGTCATGCGCACACCCTGAAGGGCTTCTGTCCAGCGCATCCAACCCCTCCAAAAAGGGCCGGATCTACCGGACAGATCGTGCGCTACCTAAACCGGACATATCGTCTGCTACCGACAATCTGACATCCCGTCATTGCTAAAAGCCGTAATATGTGCTATACCGCTGGCGATGATGAACTCGGCGGCAAAGGCTAAAAGTATGGGAGGGGCGCGCCTTGGGCCGCCTCAAACGCAACCTCAGGGCGCGAGTTGGGAAAGACGCCGAATTTTTTTTATTCCAATCGCTCGTAACCCGTTGAAAAGTCTAGATTCGAAAAAATAAACGCTAGCAAATGAAAGCACTTTTACTAGAGCGTGTCCTCATTTGAGCCAAGCCAGGGCGCAGACCAAATGGAGGCCGGCGAGGTAATTGCGTGCGGTTTTTTCGTAGCGGGTCGCGATGCCTCGGAACTGTTTGATGAATTGAAAGAAACGCTCGATGAGATTGCGTTCGGCGTAGAGGGCGAAGTCGCAATCGCGAGCGACCTTGCGGTTCGACTTTGGCGGGATGACCGGCTTGATGGCGCGCACTTCGAGGCTCTCGATGAAGGCGCCGGCGTCGTAGCCCTTGTCGCCGAGGAGGGCTTCGGGCTTCACCTCAGCCGCGAGGGCTTCAGCCTGGGTGATGTCGTGGACTTGGCCGCCGGTGAGGCGAAGCGCCAACGGGTTGCCCAAGGCGTCGACAATCACATGGATCTTGGTGGTCAGGCCGCCGCGCGAGCGGCCTATGGCTTGATCGAGACCCCCTTTTTGAGTGCGCCCGCACTATGCTGATGCGCGCGAACGATGGTGGCGTCGATCATCGCGTATTCGTTGTCCGGATCGTCAGCCAACGTCTTGAAAAGACTCTCCCATACGCCGTTCTCCGCCCACCGCGAGAACCGCGTGTGAATGGTCTTCCAGTGGCCGAACCGCTCGGGCAGATCGCGCCACGGCGCACCCGACCGAAATTTCCAAATCACCGCCTCAACGAAAAGTCGATTGCCCAATTCGCTATTGCGTCCGACATGTCCCGGACGACCCGGCAGCAAATGTTCAATCCGCGCAAACTGGTCGTCGCGCAATCCGTAGCGCCGCACCGAAAGCCTCCCAAAAAGAAGGCTCCCTATGAATCACGCTTTACCCGATTCGCGAATCCCCTAATTGAGGACAGCCCCTAGCGTTTACTAGCGTTTATGCGCGTTTACTTGCTTTTGTGCGCACGAGATTTCACGCGCTGGTTGTATCGAAGGCTCCGTCACGGGCGCCTCAGCCCTCGATCGGCTCGACGGCTGCGATCTCGATGCCGAAGCCGGAAAGCCCGACATAGGTGCGTGAATTGTCGGTGCGCAGCCGGATCGACGAGACCCCGAGGTCGCGTAGGATCTGCGCGCCAAGGCCGACTTCACGCCACTGGGTCTCGCGCGCATCGTCGGAGCCGTTCGGGTGGGCGCCGCCCAAATTGGCCGGCACGCCCGCCGACCCGTCGCGCAGATAAACGAGCGCGCCGCGCCCTTCCGCCTTGAAGCGGGCCAGAACTTTGGGGATCGGGCCGGCGCCGAAAACATCGCTCAGGATATCGGCGCGGTGCAGACGCGCCGGCACGTTGCGGCCATCGCCGATGCTCCCATGCACGAACGCGAAATGCAGGACCGGATCGAATGGCGTGCGGTAGGCGTAGCCCTGAAGCTCGCCGATCGGCGTCATAATGGGGAAAGAGGCGACCCGCTCGACAAGTTTCTCGCGCGCCTGCCGATAGGCGATCATGTCAGCGACCGAAATGCGCTTGATCTTGTGCTTGTCGGCGAAGGCCGCGATCTCGGGTCCGACCATCACGGTGCCGTCGTCGTTGGCGAGCTCGCAGATGACGGCGACCGGCGGCAGGCCGGCAAGCTTGCAGAGGTCGACCGCGGCCTCGGTATGGCCGGAGCGCATGAGCACGCCCCCATCCTTGGCGATAAGGGGAAAAATATGGCCCGGCCGGACGAAATCGCTCGCCCCCATGTTGCGATTGGCGAGCGCGCGCACGGTGTTCGTGCGCTGCTCGGCCGAAATGCCCGTCGTCAGTCCATGACGGACATCGGCCGACACGGTGAAGGCGGTGCCGAGCGGCGCGTCGTTGGTCGCCACCATCGGAGCCAGGTTCAACCGCCGCGCATCGTCGCCGGTCAGCGGAACGCAAACGATGCCGCAGCAATTGCGGATGATGAAGGCCATCTTCTCGGTGGTGCAAAGCGAAGCGGCGACGATCAGGTCGCCCTCGTTCTCGCGATCGTCGTCGTCGGTAACGGCGACGATCTCGCCACGGGCGAAAGCCTCGATGGCGTCAGCGACGGGATTGAGCATATCGGGTCCCCTAAAGGCCGGCGGGCCGCTAAGAAAATCGTTCGGCGTGACGGCGCCCTGCGTCTCGGCGACGATCCGCTCGGCAGTTTCGCGGGAGAGCCACGATCCGTGTTCGCGGCAGATCAGCGTCACCGCGCCAGGCGAAACACCGATGCGGCGAGCGAAATCGCTTCGCGACACCTGGTTGCGCTTAAGCCAATCGCCGAGCTTCATGGCTGCTAAATAGGCGCTTGGGAACTTGAGTACAACTCAAAAAGAGGAGCGAAGAGTTTCGTTGCACATGCTGGACTCAAGGGGCCAGCATGTTTTCCAGCAAGTTGGAGGGGCTTGGCGCTTGCGGCGGCGGTCGCGCGCTGCCTTAATCGACCTTAACCAGCATCTTTCCGAAGTTCTGGCCATGCAACAGGTCGATCAGCGCCTGGGGCGTGTTTTCGAGGCCCTCGCGAATCGTCTCGCGCCACGTCAGCTTCTTGGCGGCGGCGAGAGAAACCAACTCACCGATCGCCTTCGGCCACAGATCCATATGGTCGGCGACGATGAAGCCTTCCATCTTGAAGCGCTTGACGAGGAAGAGCCGCATATCCGGCGAGGGTGTCGGCTCGCCTTCATAGGAAGCGATGAGGCCGCAGACCGCAACCCGCGAGAAATCGTTGATGCGCCGCATGGCCAACTGGAAAGGTTCGCCGCCGACGTTCTCGAACAGCCCGTCGATTCCGTCCGGCGCCGCCGCTTTCATCTCTTCCGCGAAGTTCGACGACTTGTGATCGACGCAAGCGTCGTAACCGAGTTCCTTCATGGCGTAGGCGCATTTCTCCGGGCCGCCCGCGACGCCAACCGTCCGCGCGCCGGCGAGCTTGGCGAGTTGGCCGACCACCGAGCCGACCGCGCCGGTCGCGGCGGAGACGAGCACCGTTTCCCCCGCCTTCGGTGCAATGATCCTGTTCAGGCCATACCACGCGGTGACGCCGGGCATGCCGAGCGAGCCGAGATAGGCCTGGATCGGGACCGCTTTCGCGTCGACGACCCTCAGCATCGCGCCGTCGCTCAACGCGTAGCGCTGCCAGCCGCCCATGCCGACGACGGCGTCGCCAGCCTTGAAGCGAGGATTGTTGGAGGCCTCGACGATTCCGACCGTGCCGCCGCCCATCACGGCGCCGAGTTCCTGCGGCTTGGCGTAGGATTTCGCGTCGCTGAGCCGGCCGCGCATATAAGGGTCGAGCGACAGGAACGAATGCCGCACGAGCACTTCGCCCGGTCCGGGCGTTGGAACTGGAGTCTCGACAATGCGGAAGTTGGCGGGTGAGACCTTATCGGTCGGCCGGTGATCGAGCAGAACTTGAAGATTGTGAGCCAAAGCGACGTCCCATCGTGATCATTGTCGAGCCGACGCGCCCCAGGATTTCAGCGAGAAAAACAGAAGCGACGCCGAGACGACAAACAAGCCGACATAGAACATCCAGCTGACAGAAAAATGCAAATCGGCAATCCACCACGACAAGGGGAGCGATATCAAAGCGGTGAGGGCTGGGATCAGGAGAAAGAACATCGTGACAAAGCCATTGTCGTTGCCGGTAGCGCTGAGCGCGATTTGGTAGAGCACGCGACCGACTGAGGCGGCGACGATGGTGCCTGCCATCATCAGGACGACCGGAACAATCTCGCCAAAATCCAATTCGGAACGCCAATACAGGAAAAATCCCGCGGCGGGGATAAGGAGGAGTGCTGAGACAACGAAATTCGCCGCGATTGCAGCCGGCTCGTCGTATTTCGCGAACCATTTGCAGACAAGCGTCCCCCCCAGCGCCGAGCAGATCGGCACCGGAATGGCATAGAGCCAGGTGCCATGCCTCGCGCTTTGAAGCAATTGGCTCAACTCCGGCCGGTTGGCCTCGCCCACCTGGCTCCAGGCGACCGCCATCGCGCCGAGAAACGCGCTAACGAGGCAACCGAAGAAGAATGGGGGCGAAACTGGGATCGGCACTCGCGCTACGAGCAGCGCCACCAGAGCCGCGAAAAAGGGTTGGAGGTTGATAATCGCCGAAATGATGATCGGATGCGCGTTGCTCAACCCGAGCTTGAACAGCAACAAACCGGCCATGCCGATAAGAAAGAGGGCTCCGAACTTGTAATAATTAGTCGCGTTCCCCAGCAGCGAAACGAGGTCGCAGCGACTTTTTTGGTGCGTAATTAAGAGCGGAATCGACATCACCAAGGCGACTTGGGTCAGGAACACGAACTGCGTGACGCTGAGCCGCTTGGCCGCCAGAAAAGAAAAGGGCTCTTGCACCGACAGCAAGAGCGCAGTGACGACAGCGTAAAGGCTTCCAAGCTTGTAATTGATTCGGCGTTTCTGCGACGGCGGCGGTTGCATCTCGGCGGACCTGATCTGCGCTGCAATATCGAGGGGTGGAAACTCCGGGCCCCTGCCGTCCACTTGGAAAAAACGACAAACCTGGACGGTGCGCGGTTTGACAGCGCCGCTGTCGCCTTCCACTTCGAGATGGAAAACCGCCGACGCCAGGGTTCGGTTCCCCGCGCGCCACGGCGGGACTTCCCTGTTCAGCAAGAATCTGGAATCTCAGCGACGAGTCTCATCGCGAAGAATTTGTGGACTCGCCTCTTTCATGCCGCGACGCGGCGAACGATAAAGGGGGCAATCGAGGGAGGATAGCTTATGGAAATGCGCAGACGCGATCTGGTCGCCGGGCCACTGGTCGCCATGGCGGCGATGGCGCTCGGTGTAAAGCTCGGCAAGGCCGCCGGCGTCGATCCGGCAATGACCATGGTCACGCTGCCGGATGCGATTCCGTGGAAGCCGCTTTACAACTTCCCGCCCGGAATGGCGGAATCAGCCAACATGTTCAGCGACATCCACGCTCCCGGCCAATATTTCGTGATGATCCGGTGGCATCCCGGCTACATGAGCGCGCCCCATTGGTACGAGACCGACCGGCTCTACGTCGTCATGTCAGGCACATGGTATGTTGCGAGCGGGGAGGATTTCGCTCCTGACGCCACGGTTCCCGTTCCGGCAGGCTCGTTCGTGCGCCGGGTGGCGAAGACCCCTCACTATGACGGGGTCAAAAAAGGCGCGACGGAGCCGGCGATCATCGCGATCTCGGGCATCGGGCCGATCACTTACCACCTGACCGACCCGACGAAGCCGGGTTGGCGGGAGGTCTAATCGCTAGCCCCAGAAGCTCCTCAGACGACGGGCTCCGCCGGCGCGTCGAATTGCTCGAGCTTGCCGCCTGTATAGCCTTGGCGCGTGCCGAAAGTGCCGGCGCCAAGGACCAGTTCGGAGACCCGCAGCCCCGTGTGCTTCCCGAAAACTTTGTAGCGCATCGCGCTTCTTTCCGTCGTTCTCACATCGCAATGGCAGGGCCGCCGAGCGAGCCGCCGCAGGCCGAACGGCGCTATTGGGCAGTCGAAGCCGTGACCAGAACGAACCCGCGGCTCTTGTTGTCGTTGACCGCGTCGGGCGTGTTCATGGCGGCGAACATATCCGCCGTCTTCACCCAGACCGGCGGATATTTGTAGCGCGCGACGTCGAGGATGAGGAAGCGGTCGGTTTTTGCGTCGTAAGCGCCGAGCGGCGATATATGACCCCCGGTCTGTTCGCCAATCGCCTTGCGCAAATAGTTGACGATCACGAAATGGCCGGGCGCGCCAAGATAGGCGCTGGCCAGCTTACGGAAGTCGTCGACCGAACTGTCCGCCGCGTGATGGACTTCCGCCTTGACGGGTTGGGTCGCCAGAATTCCACCGAGCTGATCAAGCGTCATGCCCTGATGCGCCAGTGTCTCGCGCGGCAGAACGGCATCGGTGCGCTCGCTTAGCACGTTGTCCTGGGTGAAGGTGCGGTAGGGCTCGTATTCAGGAACCGCCGGCGCGGGCAGCCCAAGCGCGTTCAAGACCATGACCATGCTGGCGACGCCGCAATAGGCCTGGGTCTTCTGGGTGAGGAAATTGCTGGCAAGCGGGAAATACGCCTCACGCGCATCGCTCTCGCCGAAGTAGACCTCGCCGGCATGGGTGCTGAAACCGGTCAGATTGTCGGGCAGCGGCAGGGTGTCGGCCTGCGCGCTTGCGGTGCACAACCCTAGGAGCAGCGTGGCGCAGGCGATCATGAGCTTGGACATGGAGCCGCTCGCTCGTTTGAATTGAATTAGCGAAGCTGTGAGATTGGCGCCGTCGACCCGGCGGGGCAATCCCCGAACGAATGGTCCTTCGTCACGGCGTTCCGAACATCTTGCTGAGCAATCCCTTGTCGTGCGCCGAGGGCCCACGTCCGCCATTGGGGATCTCCGCGGGCGGAAGGAGATCACCGTCGTCGGCGCCCACGGACGCTCCTCGGGGACCGACGACTCTCGCTTGCGGTGCGAAGGTCTGGGGAGCTAACGGCGCCGGCTGCGGCGCACGCCCTCCGCGTCCCCCGGTCCCCATCTGGGAGCCGGTGAGGTTGAGCGGTGGGGTCGGGGAAGTGTCGGCGCCGGGAGCTTCGGCGCCGCGCCAAGCTCCGAGTGGCAGACCGGCGACGGGCACGCCCTCGTGCGCCGCCTTCATGAACCGGCTCCAGATCTCGACCGGCAAATTGCCGCCCGAAACTTTCTTGGTCGGCGAAGAATTGTCGTTGCCGAGCCAGACTCCGGCGACCAGATAGCTCGTGTAGCCGAGGAACCAGGCGTCGCGCCAATCCTGGCTGGTCCCGGTCTTGCCGGCGGCCTGCCAGCCCGGCAGCTCGGCTTTGCGGGCGGTCCCGGTCAGCAACGTCTCCTGCATCATCTGGTTCATCATCGCCACATATTGCGGCTCGATGACGCGGCCGAAATTCGCGTTACGCCGTGCGTAGAGCTGCTTGCCGTTCGCTGTGCGCACGCGCGCGATCACATGCGGCTGGACGCCAAGGCCGCCGTTGGCGAAAGCCGCATAGGCCGAGACCATCTCGAGCGGCGTCACGTCCGAGGAGCCGAGCGCGATCGAGGGAACAGGATCAAGGTCAGATGTGATGCCAAGCCGGTGCGCGGTCGCGACCACCGTCTTCGGCCCGACTTCCTGCCCCAGGCGCACGGCGACCGTATTGAGCGAGAGCGCCAGCGCCTTTGTGAGCGTCACCGGGCCGAAATATTCGTGCGAGTAATTTTCCGGGCTCCATCCTTTGATCGAAATCGGCGCGTCGTCACGCACGGTGTCGGGGGTCAGCCCCTTCTCCAAAGCCGCCAGATAGACGAAGGGCTTGAACGAGGACCCGGGTTGGCGCTTGGCGGCGACCGCGCGATTGAACTGACTGTCGGCATAGTTGCGCCCTCCGACCATCGCCTTGACCGCGCCGTTGGGATCGAGCGCGACGAGCGCCCCCTGCTCGACGCCGAACTTGGCGCCTTTGGCATTGAGCTCGTCGGTCAGCGCATGCTCTGCTTCGGCCTGCATCTTGAGATTGATCGTGGTCGTCACCACGATGTCCTCGTCGATCGCGCCGAGCGTATTGTTGAGCGCGTCCATCACATAGTCGGCGGCGTAGTTGATCGAGCCTGCACTCTTGTCGTGCTTGACCTCGGCCGGATTGGCGAGCGCGGCCTTGGCCATCGCCTCGGTGATATGGCCCTGTTCGGCCATCGCCGTGATGACCTGCGCGGCGCGCTCGTTCGCCCCCTTGAGATTGCGGTTGGGCGCAAGCTTGGTCGGCGATTTCATGAGCCCGGCAAGGACCGCTGCTTCCGACAGCGTCACGAACCGCGCGCTCTTGCCGAAATATTTTTGCGCCGCCGCTTCGACCCCATACGCGCCCGAGCCGAAATAGACCCGGTTCAGATAGAGTTCGAGGATCTGGTCCTTCGAGTAGCGGCGCTCGAGCCAGAACGCCAGGATCGCCTCCTGGATCTTGCGCGACAGCGTACGCTCCTGGGTCAGAAACAAATTCTTAGCGAGCTGCTGGGTCAGCGTCGAGCCGCCCTCTATGCTGCCGCCGCCGGCCACGTCACGCAGAAGCGCCCGCGACATGCCAATCGGATCGACGCCGTGATGATCGTAAAATCGCCGGTCCTCGATGGCCACGAACGCCTTGGGTAAATAGGGCGGCAGGTCGATGAGCCTGACCGCAGGGCCGCCTGTGTCGCCCCGATTGGCGATGAGCGAACCGTCGTCGGAGAGGATGGCGATATTGGGCGGCCGCTTGGGCACCGCGAGCTGGTCGATCGGCGGCAGCTGGCTCGCGTAATAGGCGAAAAGCCCGCCGAGGAAGACGGCGCCCCAAACCGAGAGGACAACGCCCCAATAGACCAGGTGGCCGAGGACCGACCGGCGCCGTCTGCCGCGCTTCGCGCCCGAGGCGGATCGTGAGGGAACGTTCCTTTTCTTCCGGCTGCTGCTCGGCGGGCGGTCGGCGGGATCGGCGCGAAGATCGCCTCCGGCGCGCGAATCGAGGCGCGGCTCGATCCGTGTCCGGATTTTCTTGCGGCCTCGGCCGAACATCGCTGATCCCGCTCGTGGCGTCTCCTTGATGAAGGAGCTTCGGGCGAAACGCCCCCCGCCAGGTTGCGGAGCGTAAAGCTCGCGGTTTAAGGGCCGGTAAAGCTTACGTCAGAATTGACGAGCCGTCGAAAATCCTTGAGGACACGGGTTTCGTATCGCTTCCACGCCCTTGCGCGCGCCGACGCGGCTTGGCAAGGTCCGCCCCCCTTACGGGGCGCATCAGACGTCAGAGACTTCAGGATTTCAAGCGATGAAGGTCACCATCGAGCGTTCGGTCCTGCTCAAGGCCCTGGGACACGTGCATCGCATCGTCGAGCGGCGCAACACCATTCCGATCCTCGCCAATGTGCTGATCGAAGCCAGGGACGGAAAATTAGCGCTGAAAAGCACGGATCTCGACCTCGAGGCGTCCGAGCAGGTCGTGGCCGACGTCGCCCAGAATGGCGCGACGACCGTACCGGCCCACGTGATCTACGACATCGTGCGCAAACTCCCGGACGGCGCGCAGGCGAGCCTCGAGACCACCGGCGACGCCGGCCAGCTCGTCTTGCGCTCAGGACGGTCGCGATTCACCCTGCAGGCCCTGCCCGCCTCCGATTTTCCCGATCTGACCTCGGGCGAATTTTCGCACCGGTTCGCACTGCCCGCCGTGGAGCTCAAACGCCTGATCGAAAACACCCAGTTCGCCATTTCGACCGAGGAGACGCGGTATTACCTGAACGGGATCTACCTCCACACGGTCGACGTCGGCGGAGCGCCAATGCTGCGTGCCGTCGCGACCGATGGCCATCGCCTGGCGCGCGTCGAAACTCAGGCGCCGGAAGGATCCGTTGGCGTCCCGGGCGTCATCGTGCCCCGGAAAGCCGTGAACGAAGTACAGAAGCTGCTCGAGGACTTGAGCCAGGACGTGACGGTCGAGATTTCAACGGCCAAGGCGCGCTTCCAGTTCGGCGACGTGGTGCTGACGACGAAACTGATCGACGGCACTTTCCCCGACTATGCGCGCGTCATTCCGACCGGCAACGACAAGCGCCTCGTCGTCGACAAGGAGCCGTTCGAGAAGGCGGTCGATCGGGTATCGACGCTCTCGTCCGAGCGCGGCCGTGCCATCAAGCTTGCGATCGCCGAAGGCAAGATGACGCTGTCGGTCAACAATCCAAACTCCGGCTCCGCCAGCGAGGAGATCGAGGCCGATTACGATTCCGCGCCGATCGATATTGGCTTCAACGCCCGCTATCTGCTTGACATTGTCGGCCAGCTGTCGTCCGACACCGCCTTGATCCGCTTGGCCGATCCGGGCTCTCCAACCGTTATCCAGGATCGCGAGGGCGCGCCTGCACTCTACGTGCTTATGCCGCTGAGGGTGTGAGGGGGAATCTTGAACGTTTTCCAGTGGTTGCGCTACGGCCCTTGGCTCGCCCAGGTGGTCGTGACGCGGCGGTGCAACCTGAAATGCGGTTACTGCACAGAGTATGACCGGACGTCTGATCCGGTGCCGTATGACGAACTCGCGTTGCGACTCGCGAAGCTCGCGGAGCTCCGTGCGTGGGCGGTCTGCCTGACTGGCGGCGAGCCGACGATGCATCCGCGCCTGCCGGACCTCGTGGCTGAGATGAAAAGGCTGGGTTTCAAGCGGCGCATGATGATCACGAACGGATGGCGTCTGACGCCCGCTCTCATCGACGCCCTCAATGGCGCTGGCCTCACCGACATGCAGATCAGCGTGGACGGGGTCAACCCGAACAAAGTCACCGCGAAGACCCTAAAGCCGTTGCGGAAGAAGCTGGAACTGCTTGCGGACAAGGCGACCTTCAAAGTGGTCATGAGCGGCGTCATCGGAAGCGCGCCTGCGGAAGAGGCTCTCGAGGTCGTGGACTTCGCGAAGGCCCACGGGTTCACGCCGCGCATTCTGCTCATTCATGACGAGAACGGGCAGTCGCAGCTCTCGCACGAGCAACTGAGTGCGTACGATGAAGCGAAGCGCCGCATCGGCGATCGTGCGAACGAGGCCTTCGGATATCGGGGGAAGATGATCGAGACCGGCGAAGCGCCGTTCAAGTGCCGCTCGGGCTCCCGCTATCTCTACATTGACGAATTCGGGAGCGTGCACTGGTGCTATCAGACACGGGGGAGTTTCTCGAAGGACCTCCTCGCCTACACCTACGCGGACCTGCGAGAGCAGTTCGACGCGCCGAAAAGCTGCAATGCGCACTGCACCATCGGCTGCGCCCGAACGGCCTCCGCGACGGACCAGTGGCGCTCGCAGCGGGGCCTTGCTGACGCGCCCATTGCGGCGACAGCGATACCTCGCTGACCCGCCAGCGCTTTTCATGCCGATGCGAGACCAGTCCTGCCGCCGGAACTCCGCCCGCTCGCGCACAAGTTTACGCGACTCAATGATTTCAGTGGCTTAAGTGCGCTTTAGCGCCGCCTTTTTCTGTGCCTGCGGCTTCAAGCCCTGCCGACGCCATTAGCGAGTCCATTTTGAGCGATTTCAGTCACTTGCGGCGCAATTAACGAGTCGCTTCCTCTTTCGTTCGTTTCATAGTGAGCCGGGTTCTCATGGTCAGATTTCCTGCCAACCCGTCCGCGTGGGTTTGTTGAAACATTTCCTGAAAACAGTACTACGACGCGCCTGACATGTCAAGTAATTGCTGATCTTTCGAAATGACACGGTATGTCTGGCCAGCAACGCCGAGCGAGTAGCGCCCGATCGCTCAGCAACACCGTTTCAATGACAGGTTCGCCCAGAGCGGCTTAGCCGGCGAGCAGTCCCTTCACGATCGCGCTCGCCTTGGCAAAGTCCATCTCGCCAGGGTGCGCCGCCTTAAGCGCGTTGACGACCTTGCCCATGTCCTTGATGCTTGTCGCGCCGGTCGAGGCGATGGCGGACTTTGCGGCGGCGACCACCGCCCCCTCGTCCATCTGCTTCGGCAGGAATTCGCCGATCACCGCGATCTCCGCGTTTTCCTGCTCGGCGAGTTCCTTCCGTCCGGCTTCGGCGTAGATCGCGGCGGATTCCTGGCGCGATTTCATCATCTTGGTGAGCAGCGCGAGTTCATCGGCTTGGCTGACGATCTTGCCCGCGCCGCGAGCCTCGATCTCCCGGTCCTTCAGCGCGGCCATGATGAGGCGCAGGGCGCCGACGCGAACCTTGTCGCCTCCCTTCATCGCCTCTTTCATTCGCGTGGCGACGGAATCGCGCAGCGGCGCTGAATCAGGCATGAAACTCCTCGAGGGTTCAAACGGCGCCAAGCTTGACGCGCAGCAAGGGCGGCGCTTAAGCACGGCCGCATGTCAAGCGCAACACAAACTGATCTCGCGCCGGCCACAGACGATCCGTCTTCCGGGTGGCTTCCGCGCATTGCGACGGGCGTGATCGTTCTTAGCGATGGCGCGGTCATCGAGGGCTTCGGGGTCGGCGCAACCGGGTCGACCGTCGGGGAGATCTGTTTTAACACGGCGATGACGGGTTATGAGGAAATTCTGACCGACCCTTCCTATGCCGCCCAGATCATCACCTTCACCTTCCCGCATATCGGAATTGTCGGCGTCAACGAAGAGGACATCGAAGTCGTCAATCCCGCGGCTGCATCGGCCGCGATCGGCGCGATCATGCGCGCCGACATTTCGGGCCCCTCGAATTTTCGCGCTCACGGGCGGCTCGACAGCTGGCTCAAAGCGCGCGGCATCGTTGGCGTCACGGGCATCGACACGCGCGCGCTGACGACGCTCATCCGGGAGCGAGGCATGCCAAACGCCGTGATCGCCCATTCGCCCGACGGGGCCTTCGACCTCGACGCATTGCGCGCGAGGGCCGCCGCGTGGCCCGGAATCGATGGGATGGACCTCGTTCCGGCGGTGGGCTCGACCCAGCGCTACGATTGGGATCAGACCAGCTGGACGCTGGGGGGCGGCTACAGTCGCCGGGATGCGACGCGCTTTCACGTTGTCGCGATCGACTACGGGACCAAGCGCAATATCCTCAAACTCCTGAACGACTGCGGCTGCGCAGTGACGGTGGTTCCGGCGACGGCGAGCGCGGAGGACATCATGGCGCTCAAGCCCGACGGGGTCGTGCTCTCCAACGGACCCGGCGACCCGGCGGCCACCGGTGAATACGCTGTGCCGACGATCCAAGCGCTCCTGGAGACGAAGGTGCCGCTGTTCGGGGTCTGTCTCGGCCATCAGCTCTTGGGACTCGCGGTCGGCGCGCGGACCGTCAAGATGCTGCAGGGCCATCACGGGGCCAATCATCCGGTCAAGGACTTCACCACCGGCAAGGTCGAGGTCGTGTCGATGAACCACGGCTTCGCAGTCGATCGCGCGAGCCTGCCCGCGAACGCCGAGGAAACGCATGTGTCGCTGTTCGACGGCTCAAATTGTGGCATTGCGCTTGCCGATCGGCCAGCCTTCTCCGTGCAATATCATCCCGAGGCCTCGCCGGGCCCGCGCGACAGCCATTACCTCTTCCGCCGCTTCGTGGATTTGATCGCCGCCTCCAAGGCCGAAGCTGCGCGAGCGGCCTAAGGCGCCGCGTGCCCGCGAATCTCGCTGACCGGTTCGTAGGTGAATTCCTGCACGCCGACATCGACCACCACGTCGCTTTTCACGCGCGCGTTGATCGCTCCGACGAGCGCTTTGCTCATTTTCGCGAAATCGAAGCGGTCGAGATGGTCGAAGTCGATCGTGTCGTCATCGTAGACATAGCGAAACGCCTCATCGACCAGGATCGCATCCGGCGCCATCGCCGCCGTCTTAAGCGCATTCAAGTCGACGGTGTAGCTTAGGAGCATGACCGCATAGCCCTTGATCGCGCCATCCTTGATGCGAGGGACGTTGATCTCATGCGTCTTGCGCGCTTCGGTCGTCCTTGTAGCGGCCGAGGTGGAGCGCGTCTGGCGCATAGCGAAGACCTTGTCGGCTCCCATCTCGCCCGCAATCACAGCGGCGACCGCCACGACGCCGAAAAGCAGGGCCTTCATCATTCGCGTGACCGGCTCCAGGCGAGAGCGGTGTAGGTTCCGTCGGATTGACCGTCCTGAATGGCGCGGGTGATGATCTCCGAGACGGCTTCGCAAGCCTTGAGCTGCACAGCCAGCGACCGCCGATTGATCTCAAGCTTAGCGTGAAGCTCCGCCAGCGCATCGCGCAGCGGTCCTGCCGCGGCTGCGACGGCGAGCGCGGGAAGGAGTCGATTGAGCTCGAGCAGGCCCTGGTTCTTGCTCAGACTGTAGACCTCGTATTTGACCCTCCGGCCTTGTTCGAGGTCGCGATTCTCTGCGTCGAGGGTCGCGATGAGGCGCTCGATAATCGGGAGTGCGGCGGCGGCGGCGGGAGGTTGCGCTCCGCGCGTCGGCTGGCTCATGTCTGTTTACGCGCGGTGAACAGAACCGCGCCATTCTCAGGATCAGCCGCCGCCGGCGCCGACAGGATGTTGGCGCTCATCTGGGCCGCAGACTCGCTGACGGTCTTTGCTGCTTCGCCAACGCGTCCCGGATGGAGGCCGATCTCGTGGGTGGCGAACAGGCGCCTGGCGAGGCCGAGCTTGCCGGATTTAGCGATCTGCGTCGAAACCTGCTCGGCGAGCATCGACCGCCACATGTCGCCGGCCATCCCCTGCCCGAAGACCTCGCCGGTGTCCTTCGGCAACATCTCGCTGACAAACGAATTCAGCATCATCGCCTCGAACTGGATCTTCGCTTTTCCGAGTTTGTCCGGGCCGCCTGCCGCCTCCGCGAGACGCGAGCGCGCATCAGCGCCGCCTGGGAGCAGCGCCGGCGTTGCGTCTGCCGCGGCGGCCGCCTGATTCAGGCTTGAGACAAAGTCGGCCGGTGTGGCGTTCGAGCCGGCAATCGCATTGAGCCGCTGAGCAGCGAGGGTCGCGCGCGACGGATCGGCGGCGCTGGCCACCTCGAGGATGACATCTGTTTTAGGACTGAAGGCCATTGGGGCGCTGCGAAGGTTTGGTGGAAGCCAAACGTCCGCCTTTAGCCTTACGTCGAGCTTGCGCTTCGGGCGAGCGCGCGTTCAATGATTTCGGCCAGCTCCTTGCGCTCGTTCAAGCGCCGATAGCCGAGGGTCGCGGCTTCAATCGCCTGCTCGGCAAGCTTCGCTCGCGTTCCCTGCATGAGCACGTCGCGACTCGCGCTTTCTTGCTCGCGCGCCAGCTGGTCGAGCCTCAGCTGCAGCGCCCGGATGCGGCGCGCAGCCAGTCCGGCATGAACGCCACTGGCGACCTCGTCCGCGTCCAGGATCTCGAAAACCGCGTTCAGATCGTCTTTCAATCCCGCCTGCTGGCCTTCGAGCGAATGAAGGCGCCAGCGGCCGAGATCATGCATGAGCGCCTGAAGCCGGGCGATACGAGTCAGTGCGTCGAGACGTCTTTTCATGGGTTAGCCGGAAATGAGCCAGACGCCGAAGCCGCTAATAAACGCTTCGATCGCCGGTTTGATGGTGAAGTAGAGCAACAGCAGGCCGCCCGCGGCGACAAAGGGTGTGGCGACGAAGAAGACCTGCACCTGCGGAGTGAGCCGGTTGACCAGCGCCAGCGCCAGATTGACGACCAGCGCATAGATCACGTAGGGCGAAGCGATTCTGAGCGCGAGCCTGAACGATTCGCCCAGCACGTCCGCGATCTGCTTCAGCGCCAGTTGCGCATTGAAGTCAGCGCCTACCGGCACGACGTCGTAAGAGGCCACGAGGCCGCGCAAGAGCTCCCAATGAAGGTTAGCCGCGAACAGGAGCGCGATCGCGGCGAGGGAGATGAGTGTCGCCAACGGCGCCATGGGCTCGTCGCCCTCGATCTGAAATCCGGACGGACTGGTGAATCCAAGCATGGTGGCCGCGCCAACAGCCAAAGTCTCAAGTGCGAAATAGAACAGCCGCGCCAGGACGCCGATCATCCCGCCGACCAGCGATTCGACGACGATCACCCGGAGAGTGAGGATCGGGTCGTCGCCCAGCACGGCGCCCGGCACGCGCTCGAGCAGCAACGGCGTCAGCGTGAGGGTGATCGCGAGGGCCACGAACAAGCGAACCTGAGTTGGAATCTGCGTGTTCGAGAATCCGGGCGCCAACATCAAACAGCCGCCGATGCGGCAGAACAGCACGAAGGCGCCGAGCGCCGCCCTGGGCGCGAGCGCTGCGTGCGGCGCCCCCATCGCCGCGGAGATAAGCGTTGTCACGCGATCGTGCCAAGTGACTTCACCTCGAAGCCGCGCGCGATTTCGAGCTGCGACAAAACGGCCAAAGTCGGGAACATTCGCTCGATGATCATGCGCACATAGGGTCGGGTCTCGGCCGCGGTGACGAGGGCGAACAAGCGCCGCTCGTCCATCCGTTTGCGGATCGCCGCCGACGCCTCGGCTGCAAACTGCTCCATCAGACGCGGGTCGATGTCGAACTCGATCACCTCACCCTTGGCGTCCCGCTTGAGGGCCTGATGGAATGTGAGATCCCAGCGATTGCCGAGCCTCAAGACGGCAAGCGCGCCCTCGTCGGCAAGGTCGCCGCAGATCTGTTGGGAGAGCCGTGCGCGCACCTGCTCGACAATCTGCTCAGGCCTTCGCACGTGCGGCGCGACTTCCGCCACCGCCTCCAGAATCAGGCTGAGATTGCGAATGGAGACGCGCTCGGCGAGTAGAAGCTTCAGAGTCGCCAGGAGCCCGGACTGCGAGATTTGTGACGGACACATGTCGTCGAGCAATCGCTTGTACTCGGGCTCGAGCCGATCGAGCAGCGCGCGCATATCCTTGTACGACAAAAGTTGAGCGAGGTTGTTGTGGATGACCTCGCTCAAATGCGTGAGCAGCACCGAGACCGGATCGACCGGCCTGAAGCCCGCGCGCCTGGCGTCCTTGACGAATGCCTCGGGGATCGCGATCGCGCGAATGCCGAAGGCGGGCTCGCGCACTTCGTCGCCTGGCAAATTGGGACGCGGTCCGTCGCCGATGACGATGAGATGGTCCGTAACCCGCAATTCCTGAGTCGCGACTGCGGCCCCGTGAATTTTGATCTGATAAGTCCTCGGCGCCGCCCTGATATCGTCGGAGAGACGGATCTCTGGAACCACGAAGCCATATTGGCGCGCAAACTTGCGCCGCATCTTCGCGATCCGGGAGCCGATCTCATCGCGCCACGGCAGCAGCGCGGCGTTGAGCTCCTTGCTCAGCACCAGCTCGATCTCGAACGACTTAAGCTGCTCCTTGATCGAGGAGCGCGCCTCGGCTTTGGCCCGCTCCTCGCTCGCCACAACTTTCGCCGCCTCGGCGGCGCGATCCTTCTCAATGCGCCGGGGGATGGCGATGCCGACAAAGGCCATCAATCCGCCTATGAGTGCGAATGGCAGGAACGGCAGCCCGGGAACCACGCCGAGCACCGCCATCGCCAGCGCGGCGAGAAAGAGCGCGTTCGGATAGCCGCTCAATTGGTCGATGACGGCTTTGTCGGCCGAGCCCCGCGTGCCGCCCTTGGCCACGAGCAGGCCGGCGGCAAGCGAAATGATGAGCGCTGGAATCTGGGTCACCAGACCGTCGCCGACCGAGAGCTTGGTGAAGACGTCGGCCGCAGCGCCGAGCGTCAAGCTGTGTCGGGTGACGCCGATGACGATGCCGCCGAAGATGTTGACCGCCAGAATGATGAGTCCGGCAATCGCGTCGCCGCGGACGAATTTCGATGCGCCGTCCATCGAGCCGAAGAAGGCGCTTTCCTCCTCTAGTTCGCGCCGGCGCGCCTGCGCCACTTTCTCGTCAATGAGGCCGGCGGAGAGGTCCGCGTCGATCGCCATCTGCTTGCCGGGAATGGCGTCGAGGGTGAAACGCGCCCCGACCTCGGCGATGCGGGTTGCGCCCTTGGTGATGACCAGGAAGTTGATCGTCACCAGGATGAGAAAGACGATGATGCCGATGACGAAATCGCCGCCCATCACCAGGGCGGCGAAGCCCCCTATGATGTAGCCCGCCGACGTCGGTCCCTGTTCGCCGTGCGACAGGATGAGGCGAGTGGTGGAAATGTTGAGCGCGAGCCTGAGGATTGTCGCCACGAGGAGTACGGTCGGGAAGGCCGAGAATTCCAGCGGTTTCTGGATCCACAACGCCACCATCAAGATGAGCACCGAAAGCGCGATCGACAGCGCAAGGCCGAAGTCGATCATCACCGCAGGCACGGGGAGGAAGAAGAGGCAAAGAATGAGGACGATGCCGACGGCGAAGGCGATGTCCTTGCCGCCGCGGTTTGCTGCTGCCGGCGCGGTCCCCACCGCCGTCAATGACATCGCCGCCCTCGCTCCTGAGGAGCTAGCACACGGCGCCCCTGCAGGGGAGAATGTGCCGCGAACCTTGCGCGAGGATCGAACCGTGGCGCGCCGAGTGGGCGCCCGACTTGTCGGGACGGAGGATGCCAGCTACCTGAACTTGTCGCGTATCGCGAGCGCGAAAGAGATCCTAAGCGTCGGAGAGCAACGTGAGCTTCCCCATTTTGGAGCATGTGGCCAAGACCGCGCGGCACACGACCTTCTTTCTGTCTTGCGGCGACGCGCAGGCGACGCCGATCATCTTCCTGCACGGCTGGCCGGAGCTGTCGATCGCCTGGTGCGGTCAGCTTCCCGTGTTTGGCGGCCTGGGCTTTCGCGCGGTTTCGCCCGACATGCGCGGCTACGGACGTTCCAGCATCTATTCGCGCCACGAAGATTATGCGCTGGAGGCAATCGTCGCCGACATGCTCGAGCTGTTAGATTTCCTCGGGGCGACGAAGGCGGTCTGGGTCGGGCACGATTGGGGCTCGCCGGTCGTCTGGTCGATCGCCCAGCACCATCCGGAACGCTGTCACGGCGTCGCCAACCTGTGTGTGCCCTATATCCCGGAGGGCTTCGCCGTCGAGGCCGTCGTTCCGCTGGCCGACCGCGCCGTCTATCCGACAGGCCCGTTTCCCGCAGCGCAATGGGATTATCAATTGTTCTACCGCGAGAGTTTCGCGGCCGCGCAGGCAGGCTTCGAGAGCGACGTGTCCGCGACCGTCCGGGCGCTTTTCCGCGCCGGCGATCCCGCGGGCAAGGCCAAGCCCGCACGGACCGCCTTCACCCGCGCCAACGGCGGCTGGTTTCGCGCCAATCGGGCGCCCGACGTTCCGCGCGACGCCGCCGTGCTCAGCGAGGAGGACGAGCATCGCTATGTCGCCGCGCTCGAGGGCAACGGGTTCTTCGGCCCCGACAGCTGGTACATGAATTGGCAGGCCAATCTCGCTTACGCTGAGCGCGCCAGAGCAAACTGGAGACTCGACACGCCCGTGCTCTTCATGCACGGCGCATACGATTATGTATGCGAGACACTCGTTTCACGTCTCGGCGAGCCGATGCGCGCCCACTGCAGCAACCTTACCGAAGTCACCATTCCTTCCGGCCACTGGATGGCGCAAGAGAAGCCGGTCGAGGTCAATGCAGCGTTGGCGAAATGGTTGAGCTCGCAGTTTCCGACGCTGTGGGCGACCTAGCGCCTATTTGTAGCCCTGCTCGATCCGCCCGTAGATCGACTGGGTGAAGATCGAGAACTTAGCCCCGACGAATGACGCCGTCAGGCTTGCGGCGACAAAGACTGCGATCATCTTCGGCACGAAGGTGAGCGTCATCTCCTGTATTTGTGTCAGGGCCTGCAGGAGCGCGATCACCACGCCGACCGCCATCGCCGCTCCGACGCAAGGTCCGGCGCCGACCACCACCATCCAGATCGCCGACTGGACGAGACCGATCGCGTCGCCTTCGTTCACTGCACGCTCGCGCCGTTGGCGAGCGAAACGGTTCCGCCGTTGGTTAGCGTGGCTACTGCGCCCGTGCTGCCTACGCTGACTGAGGCGACCTCGCCCGAGGTTGATCCGTCGGCGGAGGTGACGGTGCGGCCGATCAACTGCTCAGCCTGGCTGAGCGAAGTGGCCGTCAACAGCGAGGCCAGAGTTGTATTGCTCTGCACCGCTTGTCCAACCTCGGAGACGGTGGCGAGTTGGGACACCATCTGCGACGGGTCCATGGGCTGCGTAGGATCCTGGTTCTTCATCTCGGCCATGAGAAGGGTCAGGAAATCGTTGTAGCTGAGGCCTTGAGTAGCCGCGCTCGCCGTTGACGAACTGGTCGATGCGGAGGGGGATGCGACGGGTGAGGTGGCGTTGACGGTAATGGCGTTCTCCTGTCTCAGGCCGCGCTCGGCGTGTCGGCGAGCGGCTGAAGCTCCTTGTCCTCGAGCGCGAACAGCCCGCGCAGAGCTTTCAGCGCCTCGAAATTGCGGCCGCGGTGGAGCGAGGCGTCAACGCTCTTGAGCCCTGCGGTCAACTCCGGCGGGCGGTAGGCGCTAAGTGCCGTCTCGATCAGCGAACTGGCAAGCGGCGCCGCGCTGGCGGCGGCCGTCGGGTCCATCAGCATGATCTGGACGGCGAAATAGATCTGACGGACCAGCGTCGTCGCTTCCTCAGCCTGCATCACATGGTTCTCGAGCAGGAAGGTGACTTCGTTCAAGAGTTCGATCGAGGCCTTTCGATCGATGCGGATGACCGCGCCGTTGATGAAGAACCGTTCCCCGGCTCTGAGCGTGATGTTCATGCCGCGCCGACCCTCACTTCAGCCCGTTGCGGATCAGCACGTTGATTTCGATCATCGGCGTCAGGTCGTTGGTCACGCCGCCGCGCACGCGGTCGATCTCTTTCATCATCCAAACGCCAATCGAAACGATCCCGGCTCGGAGCTGCGTCGGCAGCTCATTGTTCGGATCGTTGAGGTCGTCGATAAAAATCATCCACAGGCGGCGGAGATAGAACAGCGCCTCAATGAGCTCGCGCGATTGCGGACCCTTCTCCTGGGCCGCGCGCAACATTCCGATCACACGATCCATCGCCGCCTGCTCTCGAGCGCGCAATGTCTGGTGGGAATCTTCGATCACGTCGTTGTAAGCAAACTCGTACATTGCGTCCTTCACGCTCTAGGTGACCGGGAGGTATTGCGCCAGATTGAGCTGTTGCAGGCGCGCCGTAAGTTCGTAAGCCATCTGGATCTGATTGGTCAGGCTGCTGATCTCAGTGGCCGTCGCCGTGGGGTCGACATTGTCGAGATTGCCAAGCTGGCCTTGCAGGATCGTGAGCTGCGAGCTCATCGAATTGTTGGCGCCGGTGACGGCGCTCTGGCTTGAGCCGAGCCCGGCCTGAAGGTTGATCATCGAATCGGCGCCTTGCGAAACCAGAGAGGCGGCGGCCGTAGCCACCGCCTGCTGCGCATCGCTGCTGAGCGCGGACCCGCCGAATTCGCTCAGCATCGTGTAAGCCTGCGCCAACCGTTGGAAGCCCGCCTGATTGGCGTTGGTCGATGTCGTCACGGTCTGGCCCGGCGCGATCGTGGCGCTCGTATTGTCGCTCGAGGCGGACGACCAGTCCGCGCTCCACGAGGCGCCCTGGAACAGCGCCGCGAACGGCCCGGAAAGAAAGCTCTGCATCGCCGACGCGGAGATGTTCGCCGCAGCCGGATCGCTCGGCAGGACGCCGAACGTGGTCTGAAAAGCCTGGTCAACCGCGGTCTTGGCGGCAGACGCCGGGGTCGAATAATAGTCCGCCATCGGCGCGACGGCGGAATTGATTCCGCCGAACACATATTGGTCACCCGATGTCGTATTGGTCCCGCTGATCAGCGACTGCAGCCCCGATTGACCCATGTTCTGAAGCGAGACGCCGGAGGTGCCGTTTGGTGTCCACGCCGCAAGATCGTTCAGAGCCGTTTGAGCGTTTGACTGGATGGCCGATAGTGCGTTCTGCGCGGTCGACAGGTTGGTCGAAACGACGCTGTTGCCTGTGGTCAACGTCTGGAGCTGGCCGACCTGCTCCTTCAACGAAAGCTCGTAGCCGGACTGGTCGCCGAGCTGCAGACCGAGATCCGCATACTCACCGGTCGATTCCTCGGTCATCGCGCTGGTGAGCTGCGACTGCGCCTGCATGACCGGCGCCACCAAGCTGTTGGCCAGGTAGTTGGTCGACACAAAGTTTGCGCCCACGGACGTCATGCCGCCTGCAGCAGGGCGGTGAACATGCTGGTCACGGTCGTCAAAAGTTTCGCCGTCGAAGCGTAGGAGTTTTCGAGGTTCAGCATGTTGGTCATCTCAGCGTCCAGATTGACCCCGGTCGCGTTCGATAGGGCCGAGGTTGCCTGCGTCGCGACCGCGTTCTGATAGGAGGAGGCGTCGCTCGCCTGCTGGTTCTGGGCTTGAACCCAGCTCACGGAGGCGTTGGAGTAGTCGGTGAGGCTGGCCGATGAGTCGAGGCCCGCGGACGGGTCGAAGCTCTGCGCCGCACTGATCTCGCCAACGAGTTCCTCGATGCGTCCCGTATAGCTGGCCGCGCCGGTCGTGTTGTAGGTATAGGCTGGGTTTCCGGGATCGGAGATGCCCCCGTCGCGCAGCAGATTCGGATTGCCGCCCTGCGAGGGGTCGACATTCGGATTGATCTCGATCGCGGCGGCGAGACCCGTGGTCGCCAACATCGAGGGCAAGCTCGTCTCTCCTGGCGTAGTGAACAGGCCCGGCAGCGAGGGCAGCATTGGGCTCGCGGACTGATCGCTTTCGCTAAAGGCGTTGATGAGTCCGCCCGCAACCTGATCGAGCTGGGCCTGATATTCGGGCGCGAGCGTGTCCCGTATCGCTGCGTAACCGGCGAGCGCGCCTGATTGAATGGGCATTGGCGAATTGGCGCCGGTGACCGGTACGCCGCCGACGGTGACGGCCCCAGCGTTCGCGCCGTCGACCAGCGTCGGCGTTGGAGTGAATGAAACCGTGCGCGGCGTGTCCTGGAACAGAGTGACGCCGCTGTCCGTGTAAATCGACTCCGAGCCATTGGCGGCCACGGTCGTTGAAACGCCGATCTGCTGGGCGAGCTGGGTCACGATCGAGTTGCGCGTATCCTCGGCGCTGGAGACATTGGCGCCGGTCTGAAGTCCGGTGACGACAGCGTTGTTGGCGGACGTGAATTGATTGAGCAGCGAATTGATCGTACCGACTGACGAGGCCATGTTCTGGTCGGCGGTTTCGCGCACCTGCTGGACCGTTGCGCTCGCGCTATTAAGCGACGAGGCGAGATCCGAGGCGGCCGACACCACCGCGTCCGCGGCGGACGACGAGCTCGGCGAGTCCGCATAGGTCGTTAGCGCGCTTTGCAGGTTGGCCAGCATGGCGGAAGGCGAGGCGCCGTTCTGGTTGGCGCCTGAGGTTGAGGAGGTCGATGAACTGTCGTCGACGGTTTGGGCGAGCGTCGTGAGTCCATCGGAGATCGCCTGCTGCGCCGCCGCCTGTGAGGTCGAGGTTGCGACTTGCTCCAGGAGCGCCGCGTTGGCCTCCCGGGTAATCGAAGCGACGTCAGAGCCGCCGTAGGAGTTCGTGACGACGTTCGCGATCTCGCGCGAGTAGCCGGGCGTGTTGACGTTGGCGATGTTGTTCGAGACGACGGCGGTCTGCGCCGCATTGGCGGCGAAGGAAGAGCTGATAACGTTGAACGCGGTCGACAGACTCATCGAATGTTCTCGCGGTAGCTCGAGCTCACGGCTTCAGCCCGTTCAGGACGTCGAGAATGTCGGCGCCCGTCTGAAACACTTTGGAGTTGGCCTCGTAGGCGCTCTGCGCCTGAATCATGTCAGTCAGCTCGGTGGCCAAGTCGACCGTCGAGCTTTCCAACGAAGAGCTTTCGATCTTGCCGAAGCCCGCACCGCCAGCGGTTCCCAGATAGACGGGGCCGGAGGCAGACGTCTGCAAATAGGCGCCGCCGTTGACCGAGGCTAGATTGTCGGGACTCACGACGTTGGCGAGCGGAATATCGTAGGCGACGTTGGACGTCCCGTTCGCATAGTTGAAGGTCAAGGATCCACCGGTCGAGATGGAGACGCCGCTAATGCCGCTCGGGGCCATTCCGTTGGCCGTTGCGGAAGTCACGTTGAAACCCGCCGCGAGCTGTGTCGTGCCGGTCAGGTCGAGGTTCATCGGCTGCCCATTGGGCACCGTCAGCGAAAGCGGGGAACCGGAGGACAGCGCGCCCGTCGTCGGATCGAACGTAAGAGTCTGGGTCGTCAGCGGACCTGACGAATAGGGAAAACCGCCGTTGCCGGACGCTTTCGATGCATCGAATGCGTCGACCTCCCAGGTATTGGGGCCGGTGTTGGTGTAATAAACATTGATCGTGTGCGAAGCGCCGAGATTGTCGTACACGACAAGCGACGTCGCTTCGGTATAGGTCGCGCTTGCCGAATTAGCGGACGGCAGATTGGCAGGAGCCACTGGCGTCGCGGTGGATGGAACGTTGGCGGTCAGCGTGGCATTTGTGGTTGGCGTTGCGGTCTGGCCGGCGTTGACGACATTCACCTTCTGGAGACCAGTCAGCGAATTCGCGGCGAGCGGCGAAACGCCGTTTTGCACGTTCGCCGCCATCAAGTAGTAGCCGGCGCTGTTGACTAGGTTTCCTGAGGCGTCGGGCGTGAACGAACCGTTGCGCGTCAGATAGAGTGTGCCGCTGGAATCCGACACGACAAAAAACCCGGCGCCCTGGACGGCGAGGTCGGTCGATGTCGAAGTGGAGACGACGTTGCCCTGGAGCCCGTTGAGCGAGACCTGGCTCGTGGAAACGCCGCCAAAGTCGGCGTCGCCGTTGGCGATCTGATCGACCAGGCTCGAGAAGTCAGTCTCGACATTCTTGTAGCCGTTGGTGTTGGCGTTGGCGACATTCTGGGAAATCGACGACAGCCAGTTTTGATTGCCCTGCATGCCCGAAACGCTGGTGTTCAAAATGCTCATTGAGAGTCCTCGGCGGATACGTCCATTTGAGGCGCGCGGCCTTGCGCCAGGCTGGCGCCGGATTGGACTCTCGACGCTTGATCAGCTTGCCGAACGCACGAGGCTTCCGACCAAGAGGTTCCAGCCGTCGATCAGCACGAAGAACATGATCTTGACAGGGAGTGAGATGACCGAAGGCGGCAGCATCATCATCCCCATCGACATCGTCAGCGTCGCAACGATCATGTCGATGACCAGAAACGGTAGCACGATGAGGAACCCGATCTCAAAGCCGCGACGGAGCTCGGAAATCATGAAAGCGGGAATAAGGAGCCGAAAATCCGCTTTCGAGCGGTCGGTGACCTCGAACCGACCTTTGGATAGGCCCTCAAACAGCGCCATATCTTTCTCCCGAACCTGACTGAGCATGAATTCGCGGAACGGCTCGGAGACTGCGGCCAGCGCATCCTGCTGACTGATCTGATTGTCCATGAGCGGCTTCAGGCCGTTTTGCCAGGCGCGGTCGAAGGTCGGCGCCATGACAAAGAAGGTCATGAATAGCGCCAGGCTGATGAGGACGAGATTGGCCGGCGCGCTCTGCAAGCCGAGGCCGGAGCGCAGAAACGACAACGCGACGATGAACCTCGTGAAACTTGTGACCATGATGAGGAGACCCGGCGCGATGGAAAGCACGGTCAGAATCGCAACGAGCTCGATGATGCGGCCGCTCGCCGTGGCGCCGCCGGCAGGGACAAGAGAATTCAGGTCGACGGTCTGGGCCGCTGCCGGATAGCTTGCCGCCAGGAGCGCAATGCCTACGCAAATCGCCCGTCTCATTGCACCACCAAGGTTCGGATGACGAACGCGTGCACCTTGCCGCCGCTGCGGGTCGCCGCTCGCTCGTTGAGGTCCTGACGGATGTTCTCGAGTCCGATCGGCCCTTCAAGCTGATGCAATGAGACGGTTCTGAGATAAGCGAGGGCGTCGTCCCCGATCTGACTGGCCACGGCTTCGGGGTGCGGCAGGGTCTTCGGGTCAAAGATGATCGACCCCTCAAGCCGAACCCACGTGTCTTGCGGGGCGCCGAGGTTGGTGACGATCGGCGGCAAATCGACGATCGTCGACGGTTGGGCGGGAGCTATGCTAGCAGACGATTCCGTTGGCTTGTCGGCGGCGGACGCAGCGGGGCGCAACGCCTCGAATGCCGCGCCGGCGCAGGCGGCTAGACAGATTACGATCGTGAATTCAATCAACGATCCCTTCCACGACTCCCTTACGGCGACGCCTGCGGGCAAAGCGGAATCAGACATCAGCGCTCCGGCTAGAATGGTCTGACGGCGTCGTAGACCTGTTGTCCCCACGCCGGCTGCTGAAAGTCGCTCTGACGTCCACGGCCGCCGTAGGAGATGCGAGCCTCTGCAATCCGGTCATAAGCGACGGTGTTGTTGAGCGAGATGTCGAGCGGATTTACGATCCCCGCCACGGTCAGCTGGCGCATCTCGTAATTGACGCGCACTTCCTGAGATCCCGAGATGACGAGATTGCCATTAGGAAGGACACGGGTGACGACCGCCGCCACCGACACCTGAATCTGCTCGGACCGGTCGATGTTTCCCGTGCCCTGGGTTGAAGCCGAGGACGTGAGGTCGCCTGTAAGCTTGGCGGGCTGGCTGGATGACGCCGATGACGAGCCATTATTGTAGCCAAAGTCGATCACGCCGCTATCGGTCGTTGTTTGCGAGCGGCCCGACGCGTTGCCAAGGGTGGCCTTGTCGTTCATCGAAATCAGCACGCGCACGATGTCGCCGACATTGGCGATGCGCGGCTGGCTGTAAAGGGACGGCGGTGTCCCATTTCCGGAAGGCGGAGGAGGGGGAAGCACTTTCGCGCTCTGGATGCTCGCAGTCTCGTCTGTGACTAGCCCTGAGCCGACAGGCGAAAAGAAGGGTTCGAGCATGAATTCGTTGGCGCTCGTCCAGCAGCCGCTCATCGACGTTGCGATCACAAGCAGCAGGGGCGGCAGAAGCGGCCGCATCAAGATTTTTTCTCTCCGCTCATCGTGCCCGAGAGAACGACCGCAAGCTTGCTCGCCCGCTCCGCTTCCATCTCATTGAGAATGGCTCCAGCCGCGCCGGGCTTGAGTTTGCCCAAGATCGCCGCCGCCATTTGGTCGTCCATCGCGGCGATCTGAGTCGCGGCGGTCTCCGGCTGCATCTTGGCGTAAATGGCGACAAGGTCCTCGTTCGCCGCCTTGAGACTTGTGTCTCTCTTGGCGATCCATTCTTTCACCGAGGCTTCCGCTTTTTCGAGATCGGCTAGGCGTTGCTTGACCTGCGCGTCGAGCTCGCCGAGCTTTCTCGTTTCCCAGGCGATGCGCGCCTCGGCGATCGACGGCGCAGCGTTCGCGCAGAAGCGGCTGGCCTCGACATCCGGCGGTTTGTCGACGGCGGCTTTCTCTGGCGTTTTGTTCGCAGCGGCTTTTGGCTTTTCCTTATCGAGCACCCGCCCGCCCTGGGCGAACGCCGGACAAGCGAGGAGAACGGCTGCGACGCTAAGCGCCATGCGCCCTCGCGAGGATCGAGCCGTCAGGCGTTGCGAAAGACAAGCAGATGGCATTTGTCGGCCTCGAGGATCGACGCCATTCTCGACCGCGCGGCTTGCGCTGAGCTGACTGGGGTTGACTTGGGCAAGCCACATCGCCGGCGCGTGCCGGTCACTGAATAACGAGATCGGCCTGCAGCGCGCCGGCGGTTTTGATCGCCTGAAGGATCGCGATGATCCCCGGCGGCTTGACGCCGATCCGGTTCAGGCCGCTGACCAGCGCTCTGAGGCTTGATCCGCCGACAATGGCGATGGGTCCGCCTCCCTGTTCAACATCGATCCTCGTATTGGGCGTGACGACCGTCCTGCCGTTCGAGAATGGGGCGGGCTGGGAGACGCGCGGCCGCTCGGCGACCCGGACCGTCAGCGTTCCGTAGGTAACCGCGACGGTTGAAATCTGCACGTCCTGACCGACAACCACTGTGCCCGTCCGCGCGTCGAGAACGACGCGCGCGGCCATATCCGGGTCGACCTGGAGCTCCCCGATTTCGGCCATGAACCGAGCGAAAGAAATCCTGCGGGGGCGAAACAATTCGACTCTCCGGCTGTCGACCTCGTAAGCCGCGCTCGCACGGAATCGCTCGCGGGAATAGGCGTTGATCGCGTCGACGATCCTGACCGCCGTCGTATAGTCGGGGTTCTTCAATTCGAGGATCGAGCGCAATTCTTCGCCGAAGCCAGGCAGCTCGTGCTCGACGATGGCGCCATTCGGGATCCGGCCCGCGGTCGGCACGCCTTGTGACAGCGTCTCGCCCTGGCCGACGGCGTCGAATCCGGTCACCGAGACTGCGCCCTGTGCGCTCGCATAGACCGTTCCGTCCGCCGCCTGAAGCTGGGTAAGCAGGAGCGTTCCGCCCATCAAAGAGGGCGCGTCGCCGAGGGCCGAGACGGTGACGTCGAGCCGCGTGGCCGTCTCCACGCCTGCCGAAAGGTCCGTGGTGACGATGACCGATGCGACATTGCGGTTGCGAAGCGAGGCGCCGTGTACGTCAAGACCCAGGTGCGTGAGCATCGCCTGGACCGACTGCTCCGTGAACGGCGCATTGCGCAGGGTGTCGCCGGACCCCTGCAGACCGACCACAAGGCCATAGCCGACGAGTTGACTGTCACGCGCGGCGCGCAGGACCGAGATATCCTTGATCCGGGCCGCGACGGCGGGCGCGGCGGCGAGACAAAGTGCGAGCGCCAGAATCAGTCGCCGCATTATCCCCCGCTCACCCGGACCGAGCCGTCCGGCTGGACCGCGCCGGACACCGTGACGCCGCTGTCGTCGTTGCGAACCCTGACGATGTCCCCGATCGACCCGTCTTGCAACGCGGCGCCCGTGGTCATGATGACGAGATCGCCTTCGGAAAAGACCAGCTTGACCTCGGCCCCGTTGGAAACAAGCTTGCGATTGGAGACGCCCGAAAATGGAATTGCGTGCCCCGGAAGCAGCGTGAGCCGCGCGGCCTTGCCGACGATGAGCGAGCGTGAATCGACGAACGGTCCTGATCCGTCCCGTGCAACATTCGGAACGTCGACGAGCATCTCGTCCAAGATTATATCGCCGGGATAGATGACCGCCTTAGGAGTCGGAACGAGGGCTTCCTGCGCCAAAGAAACCGTGACGCAAGCCGTGGCGAAGAGGATGATCGCGGCTCTAAGAGTTGCTCGGGCTTGCGTCACGATCATAGCGAAGTCTCCGGGGTTCTAGCCTAGCCGCGCAGGTTGGAGATTGTGCCGGACATCTGGTCCGCGGCCTGGATCACCTTGGAGTTCATTTCATAGGCCCGCTGAGCCGCAATAAGGTTGGTGATCTCGGTGACGGGATCGACGTTGGACGCCTCGACGTAGCCCTGCTGGATGATCCCAAATGAAGTGTCGCCCGGAACGCCGACCGTCGGCTGGCCCGACGCGGCCGTCTGCTGGAAATAGTTGCCGCCAAGCGCCATGAGGCCCGCTTCGTTGACGAAGCTCGCGATCGTCAACTGGCCGAGCGTCTGCGGCGTGGTTTGGCCCGGGACCGTCGCGGTCACGAGCCCGGTCTGGCTGACAGTGACCGCGGTCGCTGTCTGAGGAACGAGAATGGATGGGCTCACGTTATAGCCGTCCATGGTGACAAGCTGGCCATTGGCGTTGGTGTTGAACGCCCCGTCGCGAGTATAGACCGTGTCGCCATTCGGCGTCGTCACTTGGAACCAACCCTTCCCATTTACCGCCAGATCGAGCTGGTTGCCGGTGTTGGTCAGGGCGCCCTGAATGTTGACGCTGCGGATCGCGGCGGTGCGAACTCCGAGGCCGATCTGGGCGCCTTCGGGAACGGTCGCGTCGCGGCCTCGATTGGAAACGCCCATCAGGCGTTCGGTCTGGTAGATGAGATCGGTGAATTCCGCCCGCGAGCGTTTGAAGCCGGTCGTGTTGATGTTGGCGACGTTGTTCGCGATTACCTCCAGATTTTGCTCTTGCGCGCTCATGCCCGTCGCCGCGATCGCCAACGCTCTCATCTTAACATCCTTCGTTTCCGCATAAGTTCGCTCATCGAGATTCGAACTCGATCAGATCGCCATGCGCGCAACCTCTTGATAGGCGGAGACCGCCTTGTCACGGATCGCGAGAACGGTCTGGAGGGAACGTTGCGCCGCCATCACCGAGTCCACGACCTTCATCGGCGGGGCCGCGCCTTGGATGCCTTGAATGGCGACGGCTTCGCCCGCTTGCAACGTATCGACCGCGGAGCCGACCACCTGCGCGAGCGCCTGGTCGAAACTGGGCCCTTGAGTCGGCGCCGCGGTGGCCATCGGGGATCGAACAGCGGCGCTCAGGCTCGCGGAGCCAATTCCAGAAACGCTCTCGATCATCGTTTATCCCTCGCGATATCGACGCTCACGCGTCCTTCATCAGGCTGATGGTGGTGTTCAGCATGTCCGCCGACTGCTTGGCGACTTGGAGATTGGCCTCATAGCTGCGGTTCGCTTCCCGCATATCCGCCAGCTCGGTCAGCACATCGACGTTCGGCATCTTCACCATGCCGCCTGCGTCCGCAGCCGGATTGCCGGGGTCGTGCTCGAGCTTGAAGGGCGACGAGTCGACGCCAACTGATTTGACTGCGACCACATTGGCGCCGAGCGTCCGGTCCATCTCACTTTCGAAGGAGACGGTCTGGCGAGCGTAGGGGTCCGAGCCGGGCATAGAGCCGGTTGACTGGGCGTTGGCGATATTCTGCGAGACGATGCGAAGCCGTGTCGATTGGGCCTGAAGCCCGGATGCGGCGATGCGCAGCGAAGTCTGTAACGGGTCTTGCATCGTCGTTTACTTAAGCGCGGAGAGAAGGAGTTGATGAAAGGCTCGACGGATGTTGGAGCCCATCGTGTAGTCCCGAGTGACGTCGCCGAGATCGATCATCTGCTGTTCGAGGTTGACCGTGTTGCCGGACAACGTCTGTTCCGCCGAGTCCACTTGGACGTCGCGCAAGGCGCCCGTTTCGGATTGGGGCAGTGATAGGTGAGCAGGATTGGTCGTCGCCAATTCGATGGGAGACGAATCGAGGACAGCGGAAAAGGGCTGAATGTCGACGGCGTGATAGCCTGGCGTATTCGCGTTGGCGACGTTGGCGGCGATCGCCGTTTGGCGCGCAGACAACCATTGCGCCTTCTGGGAGCCGACTTCGAAGAGATAGACCGATGACAATTGCGCGCCATTCCTGGACAGGGATTGGATGGACCCTGCGCGTCAGGGCTTGCACGGAGCTGGCCGGAGAGCGGACCGAGCCACAGCCCCTATAACCGCGCGGTCTCGAGGGCGTAGGAGAGCCGTTCCGCCTTGGCGAAATCGTCCAGCCCCTGCTGCTCGAAAAGAATGTCCTGGATTTCGACCCCCGCGCGTCGCTGGCCAATCGTGAGGCGGAAGAAAGCGCAGACGGCGGCGTGACGGAACTCCATGTCGATCTCGACAGTCGGCGTCGCATCCCAGGGCGCCTTGAAGCTCGCCGACAGAGCGTAGCGTAACGTCCCGCTCTTGAAGAAGAGCTCGGTCGACGAATTGACGAGGTCGGCGAGATTCGCCGCATGATCGTTTTGGATCATCGACATCAGCTCCGCCGCGTCGGTCAGCCTGAGCTCGCTCGCGAAGCCTACCAGCGCATCGGCGATAATTTGCTCCCGCTCAGGCGGGCGGCGCTGTCGCGGACTTTGCCCGGCCGGATTCATGGTCTTCGTTGGGCCCATTGACTCTTCCTTTGCTGGATGAGGTGGACGATCTCGGCGACGGCCCGATAGAATTCGGCCGGAATTGGCCGCTCGACGTCGACGGCGGCATAGAGCGAGCGTGCGAGCGACTTGTCCTCGACCACCGGAATGGCGTGGTCCTCGGCGATCGAGCGTATCTTCAACGCTATAAAGTCAGCGCCTTTGGCGACGACCATCGGCGCGCCGCCCTCGGCACGGACGTATCGTAGGGCGACCGCGTAATGGGTGGGGTTGACCACGACCATCGTGGCGCGCGGCACCGCCGAAAGCATCCGCTTGCGCGAGCGATCGAGACGTAGCGAGCGCAGCCGCGCCTTGATCATCCGGTCGCCCTCGGCCTGGCGAAGCTCTTCCTTGACTTCCTGTTTGCTCATCCGATGGTCGCGCCGCCACAAGATCCGCGACCAGGCGAGATCGGCGGCGGCGACCGTCAGCGTGGCGACGAGCACTGCGGCGATCGTTTTGACGAATAGGTCGAGCACGCGTTGCGGCAGCGTGCCCGGGTCGACGTCCATCGCTGTGAGCAGGACGACCTTCTGGCCGATCAGCATCATGATCGCCACTGCGATCACCGCCGTGAGCTTGATGAGGCTCTTCAGGAACTCCGTCCAACCCCGAGCGCCAAATACGCGGCTCAGGCCCTTGCGCAACGAGATACGCGAGGCGTCGGGCAATATTCTATCGGGCACGATGCGAGGCGCGCTCTGGGCAAGGGAAGCAAGAACGCCCGCGACGGTGAGAAGTATCACCGTCGGCATAAGAAAATGCATGCCGGCGTTTACGAGAGGGCCAGCGAGAGCGAGGACGTCTTCGCCGCGCTCGATCCGCCAGCCGGCAGGGTCATCGATGAGGCCGATGAGCGCGGTGAGGAGGGCTTCGGCACGCGTGGGAATGACGAATATTAGCACGACCAGGGCCGCGGACAGCGAGGCGAACACCGGCGCCTCGCGCGAAAAAGCGACTTCACCGCGTTCGACCGCGTCATGGAGCCGCTTCTCTGTCGGCTCCTCGGTCTTGTCTTCGGGATCGACGTCGCCGCTCATCGCTCACCAGCCAGCGCTTTTTGCAGCCGCCTCCAAACCTAAGCGGCTTCGACCGGCGTGCCGCCAAGCTCGATCTCATTCCGGCTCGCCATGCCGAGCACGATGTCGGCGATGGCTTTGCGCGCCTTGGCGATGTCGCGAGGCGGCGCATTCGCGCCGGAATTGAGCTCGCCTTCGACCAGACGACGTCCGCGCGACGGCATGGACGAGAGCACAGTGTCGCGGAAGTCCGCCTCTGTCCCCCTGAGGGCCATGACGACAATGTCGATCGAGGCGCGATCGAACAACAAAGCCCGGGCGCGCTCGGACAATCGCGGCAGATCCTTGAATGAAAAGAGCATCGTTTTCACGATTGCCGCGTCTTTCGGGCGCGCCTGTTCGAGCGCGCGCATGGCGTCCTCCGCTTCCGGCTGGTCGAGGCCGTTGATAATGCCGGCTAGACGCGACCGTCCCTCGACGGCGGCCGCCTTTGGCGCTTGCTTCAACGCGCTCCCCACGGCCTCTTCGATAAGTCGCGCAGCGAGCGGCGTCACGGCGAGCGGCGCGACCAGCCCGCAGAGCGCGGCGTTGCGCCGATCTCGCGGCAGCGCGGCGATCGCCTTTGTCGCGACCACAGAATCAAGCTTCGAGAGAATATAGGTCGCTGTCGTCGCACGCTCCGCCGTCAGCAATGCGAGAATCGCAGCTTCCGGCGCTTGCGCCAGCGCCCGCCATATGTCGACTTCACGGGTTTCCCCGGCTTCGGCGCCCAGAATGTCAGCGATCTGCTCGGGCGGCAGGCTATCTGCGAGCAAGCTCTTGACCTGGCCTGCGTCGCTAAACAGATCGGCGCCGGCAGAGAAGTCAGTCGCGAATTCGTCGACCAACCGATCCAGAGTCGTCGCCGGGATGGCGCCGAGCCCGGCCGCGGCCCGCGCCACCGCCTGCAGGTCCGGTTGATCGAATTGCTTGAGCAGCCGGGCGGCGGGGGGTTTGCCCATCATCAAGAGCAAAGCAGCGGCTTTCTCGGGCCCGGTGAGTGTCCTCTCGCCGCTGATCGCCGCCTCAAGCATGGTCGGTCTCCTGCGGAGCTTTCGTCGGCTGTTTAAGGCCGCCGCCAGCGACGACCTCGAGCAGCGACACGCCGAATTGTTGGCTGGCGTCATCGACGACGACAATCTCGCCGCGCGCGATCACCGTGCCGTTCACCACGACGTCGACCGGATCGCCGACCCGCTGATCAAGCGAGACGATCGCGCCGCGGGCGAGCTTCATAAGCCCGGAGACCGGCAGCGACGTCGAGCCGAGCACGACTTGCACCGTCACTGGGATCGACAGGATCGCGCCGAGATTGGAGGGGCTCCCGAGAGGCTCCGATTTCGGAGAATCGATGGAGGTCGGCGGCTCGGAAATGATGGCGGCTGCGTCCATGAAATGTCTTGCTCGAGGGTGTCGGCGTCGCAGGCGACCGAAGCAGTCGCCTGAGTCTAAGGCTTGGTTGCTTCGTGTCTTTGCGCGATCGGGTTCTCGACTTCGAGACGGTAACGACCGTCCGCCTGGCCGAGCTTGCAGGTGAACATTCCGTGGCCGGAACATTCGAGGCGAATGGCGGTAAAATCACTGCATTGCAGAGGCAAAAGGGCGCCAATCTGAAAGTTGGCGACGTCGCCGAGGCTCATCGGAACGTCCTCCAGGACCGCCGCCACCGGCAGCCGCGTCTGCTGAACGCCGGCCTCCATGAGCCGGGACCAGCGCCGATCGGCAGGCAGCGCCTCGGCCTCGGGATCGTTCGCCAGTTCGGCGCGGAAGGGCAGAAGAAACGCTTGCGGCAATAAGATAAGGCCCTGGCAGGCGCCCCGTTCATGCCGAGCGTAAACCGTGCGGCGGCGGCCTCGCCATCCCGGCGCCCAAGCGCAAATGAATCCTTGATCGTCGTCAACCGCTCAAAGCTCAGCGCGACGCGCGCGACGGAAGCCAAGGCCGCCTCGAGCGCCTTCCCCAATGCGCGCGCGAACGCTTCGAGAAGCGCGGACTCGATCGCCGTGCGTGGCTTTTGGGCATCGCTTCCAGGGTTGTCGGGACTATCGGCGCCGACGGCCTCGCCAAAAATCGAGGAGGCAATCAGGTTGTCGATCCGCTCATCGAGCGCGATCATGAATTGCGCTTCCGGTTCCGCGCTCGCATAGATCGCAGCGGTCAGGCCGGAGCACTCGCCAATCGCCTCGAACAGCGTGGTTGCGCGAATCTCTTCGATTGCGGCGCCGGACGGGCGGGCGATGAGCGAAGCGAGGCGCGCCGGCGCCTCCACGATGAAACGATTGAGCGCGAAGCTGAGCCCCGGCATGCGCTCAATGGCGAGGTTCGGATGCTCGAGCATCGCGCCCTGCAACCTGCGTGCGCCGTGATCGAGCTCGCGCGTTCCCTCTTCCATGCTCATGCGGCCTCCCGGATCGCGGGCTCGCCGCCGCTCCCGCCGCTGGACGTTGTTTCGCTCTCGACGACGTCGATCGTCGGGCGCTCCCTGGAGGGAATTGTCTTGCGGCCAAACTCAACCGCCACCTGCGGCATAGCGCCGTTCATGAAGGCGAGAAGACTCTGCTTCACCAGCGTGAACAGCCTGAGCTGCTTTTGTCGCACAGCTTTTATTTTCTGTGCGATCGGCGCCAGGATCGCATACGACAGGAAAATTCCAGCGAAGGTGCCGACCAACGCTGCGCCGATGAGTCCGCCGAGGATCTCAGGGGACTGATCGAGCGAGCCCATGGCATGGATGATGCCAAGCACCGCGGCCACGATGCCGAGCGCAGGCAGTCCGTCGGCGACCGCCTGAAACGCATGCACCGGCTTATACCGGTCGTGCGCCAGGGTCTCGATTTCTTCATCCATCAGCGCCTCGATTTCGTGCGTTCGCGCATTACCGATAATGATGAGGCGGCCATAGTCGCAGATGAACGTCACGAGGTCCTTGTTCGCGAGCAGCTTCGGGAAGTTTTTGAAGATCTCGGATTCTTGCGGATTGTCGAAATGCGTTTCGACCTCGCTTCTGGACTTGGCTCTGAGCTCCCGCATCAGTGCGTGCAGGGCCGACAACACATCCAGGAAGTCACGCGGTTTGGGCGCCTTGTCGAGGACGGCCTCGACGAATGCCTTGCCGCAGTCCTTGATCGTCGACATGGCGTTGGCGACGATGAAAATGCCGAGCGACGACCCCATGATGATGACGAACTCGAAAGGCTGAAACAGCACTTCGAGATGGCCGCCAAGCGCCGCATAGCCGCCGAGGATGCAGCCAACGGTGATCACGAGGCCAATGGCAAAATTCAAGATTCGCTCCGATGCGAGGACACCCAAACGTTTGCGGGGCAAGACTTACGCGAAGCTGTCAGCCACGAAGTCAGCCACAGACAAGCCGGCCGCACCATCGTTCCCGCGAAAGGCCGGCGTGGCTTTTAGGCCTCGCGGAATGGCGTCATGCAGAACGGACTTTACGTCTCACTCTCAGCTCAGGTGGCGCTGGAGCGGCGGCTCGAAACCATCGCCGACAACGTCGCCAACATGAACACCGTTGGCTATCGGGGGACCGGCGTGTCGTTCGAGACTGAAATGGCCAAGGCTGGCGACGCGAGGCTGGGCTACGCCTCGAGCGGCTCTGATTTTATATCGCGGCGTCTCGGCGGCCTCACGAAGACTGACAATTCGTTGGACTTCGCTGTGCAGGGCGACGGCTGGTTCGGAATCCAGACTCCTCAAGGAACGGCTTACACGCGCGACGGCCGGGTCCAGATTGACGAGTTCAGGAACCTTGCGCACCATGAGCGGCGACCCGCTCCTCGACGCCGGCGGCGCCCCCATCCTCGTCGACAGCGCGGCTGGACCCTTGACCGTTTCCGCCGATGGAATGATCACGCAGAGCGGACGGCAGGTTGGGGCGATCGGGCTGTTCGCGATCGACCCGACCGCTACCTTGAGACGGGCGGAAAACTCAAGCGTCGTGCCCGACAAGCCGGCGACACCGGTCCTCGATTTCACCCGCGACGGGGTCGTTCAGGGCGCGGTTGAAGGCTCGAACGTTGATCCGGTGCGCGAGATGACCCGGCTGATCGAGGTGACACGGGCCTTCGACGGGGTCGCGGCCGAGACCTCGCAATCCGAGACGTCGCTGCAAGATGCGATCAAGGCTCTCGGGGCGTCGGCATGACCGAAGCCGGTCCGAACATTCTGTCGCCGCTTGAGCGGCTCGAACGGCGGGTCGCGCAAGGATTGCGGACGTTGCCAATGGCGCAGGTGAGCGGCGCCGTGGTTGAGGTCTCGATGTCGCACTACCGCGTCGCGGGCCTGTCGCGCTTCCTCAAATTGGGCGAGAGCGTCCGGGTCGATGTCGGCGATCGCGTTGAGATTGGCGAGGTGGTCAGAATCGACGATTTCTCGGCCACCCTCAAGCCGTTCGACACGCGCAGCGACGTGACGATCGGCGCACGCGCCTTTCGATCCGAGACCCTGTCGCTGTCGCCGCATCGATCCTGGAAGGGACGCGTCGTCGACGCGCTCGGCCGGCCAATAGACGGCGCGGGCGAACTCCTGAGCGGAGACAGGCCAGCACCACTCGACGCTTCACCGCCGCCGCCGCTTAAACGCGCGCGCGTTCAAGCGCCGCTGCGCACTGGCGTGCGCGTCGTCGACCTGTTCACACCCTTATGCGTCGGGCAGCGCGTGGGCATTTTTGCTGGCTCGGGCGTGGGCAAGTCATCGCTCCTCGCCATGCTGGCCAGAGCGACACCGATCGATACGGTCGTCATCGCGCTCGTCGGCGAGCGAGGCCGCGAAGTGCGGGAATTTCTTCACGGCACACTGGGCGAGAATTGCAGCGCCGCGGTCGCAGTCGTTGCGACCGGCGACGAGAGCCCGATGATGCGCAGGCTCGCTCCGAAAACGGCAATGGCGATTGCCGAATACTTCCGCGATCAAGGCGAGTTGGTATTGCTGATAGTCGATTCGGTCACCCGCTTCGCGCACGCCGCGCGCGACGTTGCGTTGGCCGCCGGAGAACCCGCCGTCGCCCGGGGCTATGCGCCAAGCGTCTTCAGTGACCTACCGCGGCTGCTCGAGCGCGCCGGGCCGGGCATTGAAGGATCAGGCTCGATTACCGGCATCTTCTCCGTCCTGGTCGACGGAGACGATCACAACGATCCGGTCGCTGACGCGATTCGTGGGACCCTCGACGGGCACATCGTGCTGGATCGCGCCATTGCTGACGAAGGACGATATCCGGCCGTCAACATTCTCTCGTCGGTGTCGCGGATGACGAATCCGTTGTGGAGGCCGGAACAGCGCAAGGTGGTTCAGAGCCTGCGCTCGATGATCGCGCGATACGAAGAGACCCGCGAGCTGCGCCTGATGGGCGGCTATACGGCGGGCGCCGACCCGGTGCTCGATAAGGCGATCAAATCAGCTCCGCGCATTTATGAGGCGATGAACCAGACGATGGATGCGCCGCGATGCGACGATCCCTTCATCGACCTCGCCGCAGCGCTGCGCAATGAATCTAAAACCGTTGAGGCTTGAGGAAGCAATGGCGCCTGCCCACGAAACTGTGATCCGCGCGGTCGGGATGGCGCTCGCCAGCCTTTCCGCAGCCTTCGCCATGTACATGCTCGCCTATGGCGCGGGGAAGACCCGCATCAATGGCATGGAGCATCTGGCGATCTTCGCCCAGCCCCGCGGGCCGGGAGGCGCCGTTCGAGGCCCGACGCTCCCACCGGCAGACGGCGCGCCAGCCGTCGATATGGCCGCGACAGGTTCGGTGGCCGCTTCCGCCAACCAAGCGGCGCTGGAAGCGCGGCCGGTCGAGATCGTCGCCGCTGAAGCCGATCGCGTCTGGCTGAAAATCGATGGCGCGATCCGCATGGCGACGCCAGGCGACAACGTGGCGGGCTTAGGCCGAATCAGCGCGATCGTCGCGCGAAACGGCGGCTGGGTCCTGCTCGACGACAAGGGCGCGGAGCTTCTTGGGGTGGCGAAAGGCGCGAACGGCGCCGCACTCTTCACCCGCAGGAGGATCTTCGAGTAGGCCTCCCATAGCCATGCTGCGGCAACTGCGGACGGGTTCACGCCGCCGTGATGCCGCTCCCTAGTGACATTCCCCGAAATTTCTTACAGAAGCCCGGCTCAAGCTGATTCCTCGGCGGGTCGGGGCCTACGAAATGATAAAAGTCGCTCTCTTGGGAGGGGCGCTGGCTCTCGCGTTCGCGCCGGCGGCGACGGCGCAAGACTATAGGATGACGACCCCGATCGCGTCGGGCGTCGCAACGCCAAATCATCTGGATAGTTCTATCGGGCCGCTTGAGTCGTGGTTCAACCAGACGTGGAAGCCGAACGATATCGAACCGATCTAGTTGTGATCTTTCAGGAGGTTGTCCATTCGGTTTGAGCCGTGAACGCTGATGTCGCCAAACCTCAGTGATTCGCGGGAGAACCGAATGGACATGCACGAGAATGCGTCCCTGACGCCGAAAGGTCGAGAGGCGATGGCGCGCAGCGTGATCGAAGGCGGCCTGTCGAAGGCGGCTGCAGCGCGCCGGTTCCACACCACGCCCAAGACCGTCGACAAGTGGGTCGAACGTTTCCGCATGGAAGGCCTGGCGGGCTTGCGCGACCGCTCGTCAAGGCCCCATTCATCGCCAAGCCAAGCGACGCCTGCCGTCTGCGCGGCGGTCGAGGCTTTGCGCAGGCAGCGCTACACCGGCGCGCAGATCGCCGCCGAGGTCGGCGTTTCGGCGGCAACTGTCAGCCGCATCCTCAAACGCCGGGGCCTCAATCGCCTGTCGGCGCTCGAGCCGGCCGAGCCAGTCCGTCGCTACGAACGGGCCACCCCGGGCGAGATCATCCATATCGACATCAAAAAGCTAGGCAAGTTCAGTCGGATCGGCCATCGGGTCACCGGCGATCGGACCAGCCAAAGCAACACCCGCGGGGTCGGCTGGGAATATGTGCATCTGGCGATCGGCGACCATTCCCGTCTCGCCTGCTCGCAGATCCTGCCGAACGAAAAGCGCAGCTCCTGCCTGCGTTTCCTGTTCAACGCCCTGCGCTTCTTTCGAGGCCTCGGCGTCAGGGTCGAGCGCGTCATGACCGACAACGGCTCAAGCTTCCGATCGCATTGCTATGCCAGGGCCCTGCGCCGGCTCAAGATCAAGCATCTGCGCACCAAACCTTACACCCCCAAAACCAACGGCAAGGCCGAGCGCTTCGTCCAGACAAGCCTGCGCGAGTGGGCCTACGTCCAAGCCTACAACACCTCCGAAGAACGCGCCGCCGAACTGCCCATCTGGCTGCACCGCTACAACTGGCATCGCCCTCATGGCGGTATCGGCGCCAAGCCGCCAATCAGCAAACTCATGCTAACCGAGGATAACGTGCTGAGGCTCCACATCTAGAGCTGCTGCGCCGGAGAAATCGGCGATGAGGGGCAGACCGCCGCGGACCCGCGACGGTTGCAAAGTGGGCTGAAGGGAACAATCGAATGAAAATGATCACATATGCAATGTTGGCGCTTGGTCTGATGGCGGCTCTGCCGGTTGAAGCCAATGCCGTCGTCTGCGCGCGAGGCGTTTATCGAGCCGGCTGCGCCGGTCCGAACGGCGCAGTCGGCGTGCATCGCGGCTACGGCTACGGTTACCACGGCGGCGCCGCGGTGGTTCGGCGCGGCTACGGCTATCGTGGCGGGGTCCGCGTCTACCGCTAAGGCGCAAAAGCGGATCTGCGATCGCGCCGGCAAAGGGCCTCAAGCCTCTTTCGCCCGGCGCGCTTTCACGAGTTCGGGGAGACGGAAAAAATGAGGAACAGCCGGCTGATCGCGCTCGTCGCCTCCGCGACGATCGCATGCATGAGCTTCGATGCGATAGCGTGCACCCGTTTCATTTATGAGACCGGGACGAACAGTTACATCGTCGGCCGCTCCATGGATTGGGCGGTGGATCCGGCCACCGACCTCTGGTCGTTCCCGAAAGGTCTCAAGCGCGACGGCGGCGCGGGTCCGGGCTCGGTCGAATGGACGTCGAAACACGGCTCGGTGATCTCTTCGTTCTACAATATCGCCACCGTTGACGGGATGAATGATGCGGGTCTCGTCGCCAATGCGCTCTACCTCGTCGAAAGCGACTACGGCGACGCCAAGGCTTCCGGCAAGCCGCTGATCTCCGTCGGCGCGTGGCCCCAGTACGCGCTCGACAATTTCAGCACAGTGGCGGAAGCCGTCGACGCCCTCAGCAAGGAGCCGTTCGTAATCGTCGCGCCGGATTTGCCTGGCGGAAAGAAGGCCGGCGGTCACCTTGCGCTCGCTGACGCTTCGGGCGACAGCGCGATCTTCGAATATATCGGCGGCAAACTCGTCATTCATCACGACCGCAAATATACGGTAATGACCAACTCACCTAGCTTTGACCAGCAACTCGCGATCAACACCTACTGGAAAGGCGTCAACGGCCTCAATTTCCAGCCGGGAACGATCGGTTCCGCCGATCGCTTCGTCCGCATGAGCTGGAGCCTCAACGCAGCGCCAAAGGAGAAGGACCCGAGGCTCGCGGTTGCGACCGCGTTTTCGCTGATCCGCTCGATCTCGGTTCCGCTCGGCCTCGCCGACCCGGAGAAGCCGAACATCGCCGCGACGATCTGGCGGACGGTGTCCGACACCGGGGCCAAGCGCTACTTTTTCGAGTCCTCTTATAGCCCATCGATCTTCTGGGTCGACGTGATGAAGCTGAAACTCGCGGAAGGGTCGGCGCCTGCTAAGCTCGACCTAAGCGGTCACCCGATTCTCTCGGGCGAGGTTTCGGACAAATTCGTCGGCGCCGAGCCGTTCAAATTCCTCTCTCACTAGCAGCGTGACGCGTGATTACGATCGGACGGTTTGAGCGCGGGGACCGACGGTGGTCGTGACTGATATCGATCATCTTGGCTCCGTGATCTCCCATGCGACCGCTCCGGCGTTCATGCTAGGCGCCGTGGCCGCTTTCCTCTCCATTCTCATGCAACGGATGGAGCGAATCAGCGGCTTTCGCCTCGGCCTCGCTTGGAGGGGCACACGGCGCCATCGTCGCCGTCATGTTCGTGCTGGCTGGCGCTTCTGATGACCTGCCTCGTTGACCTCGCGCTGGAAATCCTGATCCAACTCGCCACGACCGGCCTCGACTGACGAAGCGCTTTATGCGGTCCGGCCTTCTTTCTCATTTGGCCTGGCGGAGTGACCGCTATAGCGCCTTGGCGAGCCCCCGCCGCGCCCGGTCGTAGAGGGTGTTGGCGATCGCCACTCGAGCATTGGCGCGCTGGCGCGCGGCCTCGGGCTGACGATCGGGATGATTGCGCCAGACGAAGCCGCGCCAGCGGGACGTAAGTTGATCGAGCGTCAGCGCCGCGCCGACGCCGAGCTCCGCCGCGATCTCGGCCGACGTATCGCCGGAACACCGGGCTGGTTCGAGCAGCGGAGGTTGCGGCGGCGGGGGCCGGTCTGTGAGTTCGTCTGTCCAGTCCAAAGCGAGGCCAAACCGCGCCTTGCCGCCCGAACCTGACGCCGCGCCAAATGCGACGCCGCTTACGCGGGGTCCTCCCGTCGAGACCGCGCCGCTGTCATCCGGCGCGCGGTCCTTGCGACCCGCGTCGTCGAGAGCGCGCTGGAACGTATCAGTGCGGCGGTCCGACATGGTTGCGCGATCTCGACGAGCGGATCAGCCCGCCGCGGCGCGCCGGTCGCGAGGCGACGATTGGGAGGTTTCGTCATTTGGATCATCGGCCATGACGCGGTTCCTTCCCTGGACCTTGGCCTCGTAGAGGCGTTCATCGACGCGTCGCAGCAAGTCATTGGGCGATTCGTCAGCCCTCAGTTTGACCACCCCGAACGATGCAGTCACCTTGCCGACGCGTTCGCCGCTCGGCTCAATGGTCCATTGCTTGGACTCGAGAACAACCCGGATCCGTTCGACCGCGGTCACCGCCTCGCCGAGGCGCGCGCCGGGGAAGATCAGCGCGAACTCCTCGCCGCCAAAGCGCGCGACCTTGTCTTGTCCGCGCACGTTTTGCACCAGGATGTTGGCGAACAGCCGCAACACCCGATCGCCGACCAGATGGCCGAAACGGTCGTTGACGTGCTTGAACTTGTCGATATCGGCGAGCGCGAGGCACATGTGGTCACCCAGCCTTCGCGCCTTCTCCACCTCCTCCATGAAGCTGGCGTCGAAGAAGCGACGATTGCCGATCGCAGTCACGACGTCGCGTAACCCAGCCTCTTCCGCGCGTTCGAAATTTGTTTGCAACTGCACGACCTGCATGCGCGAGTCTTCGAGCTGGTTCCTGACGTTGTCGAGCCGATCGCGCATATCGCGATTGTCCTCGATGAGGGCCAATACGATCTCCTTGATCGGGCCCACCGATTCGTGCCGCGACAGGCGCTGGTTGTGACCATCGAGCCGCTGGGAAAATCCGTCGCTTTCGGTCACATGCGCCTGCAGCACCTTTGCCACCTGGCGCAGAACCTGATCGACTTTTTCGTCCTTGTCGCTCTTGTCATCCTTGGCGGCCGTGGCTCGCCGCGCCGTCGTGGGCGGCTTGCCGCTCTCGGCTGGACTTGGCGCGGGCTTGATCGTCAGGCGCCCGAGCGCGACCCCCATCCAGCCGAGCAAGAGCAGCTGCAAGAACGGAGTCGCGCCCGGAATCAGGGATCGCAAGGCGCTGAGCGCCTGGTCCGGAACAAAGGATTTCAGCGCGGCCAGCCCGACGGCGCCAAGGAAGACGGCTGCGAGAGCGTAAGCCGCGTGGATTTGCGATCCGAGGAGCCGCGCAATTTTCATGATCGTCCCGATCTCATCGGGCAGAGCGTACGGGAAAGGCGCGGCCGGAGCCTCGCCGGCTCCCTCAAGCAAACTCGACGGACAGATTCGTATTTTGGGTGATGCATTCCAGCCGACCTATGATCAATGCGCTTTGGGCGGCCATCATGGCGTGGCGCGGGCGCGCTTCGGTGCGGCGGCGACGCGACGGAGAGGTCCAAATCATTCGGACCAGATTTGTTTTAACCCCTGCAGGTTACTGTTCTGTAAGCGCGCGCCGAAAGGCGCTTGCCCGGTTCGTCGGGACTGTGCGAGCATAAAGCCCGGGGATGGGCATGTTCGCGAACCACTTTCGTTATGCGCTTTATCTAACGCCGCCGCCGGACAGCGACCTATGGCGTTTCGGCTGCGACCTGATCGGCCGCGACCCGCTCGTTGGCGCGTCTCGCGAGGGGTTCTCGCTCGAAGGCTACCCGCCGGACTCGTGGCGCAGCCTGACCAGCGACCCGCGACGCTACGGCTTTCACGCGACCTTGAAGGCGCCGTTTTCGCTTCGCCTGGACCTTGACCCCGCTGATTTGTTCGACAGCGTCACCGAGTTCGCGCGCAAGCACTCGCCGTTTGACGCTGGCGAACTCGCGGTGGGCGTCGTCGAAGCTGGCGATGGGCTCGCGTTTGTGGCCCTGAGGCCCGAGGGCGTATTGAAGGAACTGCGATCATTCGAGGCACGCGTGGTCCGCGGTCTCGATCGGCTGCGCGCTCCCTTTGTCGAAAGCGGCCGCGAATACCGGGGGTCGAAGCGCCTGACCCCGCGTCAGGCCTACTATCTCCATGCCTGGGGCTATCCTTATGTGCTGGACGAGTTTGAGCCGCATTTTACTCTGACCAACGCCATTCCGGACGCCGACCGCGTTGCGCGCCTTCTCGATTGGGACTTCCGGCTGCGGGTCTCCCGGCGCGTGCTCCACGTCGACGCGCTGACGCTGTTCGAGCAAGACGAACCTGGCAGCGATTTCAGGATTCTGCACCGCTTTCCGCTCGGGCGCCCCACCGTTCTCGACGGTCGCCGCGCGCCTTGGCGGCCGCCGGTTTCGACTAACCGCAGCGCCGCGACGACGACAAAGCCAATTTGAATGCAATCGAGCGCGAGCTTCATAGCCGCGCCAGGGAGGAGACAGAGCCATGGCCATCGAGGGACGCGGCGACGCCAACAAGGGCGGCAAAATCAAACTCGGGATGGTCGGCGGTGGCGAAGGCGCCTTTATCGGCGCGGTTCACCGCATCGCTTCCCGGATCGACGACCATTACGAGCTCGTCGCCGGCGCTCTGTCGGCTACGCCGGATAAGGCACGGCGCTCGGGCCAGGCGCTAGGTCTGGCAACCGACCGGATCTACGACGATTACGCGAGCATGGCGAAAGCCGAGGCCAAGCGGGCGGATGGGATCGAGGCGGTCGCCATTGTCACCCCGAATAACGTCCACGCCGGGCCGACCTATGCGTTCCTCAAGGCTGGAATCCATGTCATCTGCGACAAGCCGCTGACGGTGAGTCTCACGGAAGCAAAGAAGATGTGCGATGCGGTGGAGAAGTCGGGCCTCGTGTTCGCGCTGACCCACAATTACACCGGCTATCCGCTCGTGCGCCGGATGCGCGAAATGGTCCGCGCGGGCGATCTCGGCGAGATCCGCCTCGTCCAGTCCGAATATCCGCAGGAATGGCTGAGCGCCGCGACCGAGACCACCGGCAACAAGCAGGCCGAATGGCGCGTCGATCCCAAACGTTCTGGCGCGGGCGGCGCGCTCGGCGACATCGGCACGCACGCCTATAACCTCGCCGACTATGTGACCGGGCTCGAGCTCACCGAGCTCGCGGCCGAGCTCACCTCGTTCGGCGCCGGGCGCAAGCTCGACGACAATGCGCAGATCATGCTGCGCTATGCCAATGGCGCACGCGGCGCGATCTGGGCGAGCCAGGTGGCGCCCGGCAACGAGAACGGGCTCATGCTGCGCGTATACGGCACGAAGGGCGGCTTCCACTGGCGGCAGGACAATCCGAATTACCTGTTCTGGACACCGCTAGGGCAATCGAACTCGCATCGTCACCCGCGGCGGCCCGGACTCAGGGGAGGCCGCGGCGCGGGTGACGCGTGTCCCGGCCGGCCACCCCGAAGGCTATCTCGAAGGCTTCGCCAACATCTATTCGGAGGCAGCCCTCGCCATCAAAGCCGCCCGGGTGGGCAAGAAGCCGCTCAAGTCCGCCCATTTCCCGACCATCGACGATGGGGTCAAGGGCCTCGCTTTTGTCGAGGCGGCGGTCAAGTCGTCGAAGGCCAACGGCAAATGGGTGAAGCCGTAAGGTCTCCCTAGGGGCCGCCTTTAACGAGTCCGGATTCAACCTTTTCAAGCCTTTGCGGCTCATTTAACGAGTTGCTGTAACTGCCCAGGGGGGTGAGTTGGATTTGTCACGGTGGGCAGGGATTTTTGGATTGTGTGGATTGGGGAGGAGTCAGGTTGGGCGGAATGTGATTGCCTTGGGGGATGATTCTGCCCTCCGAGGTCGCAGCCCTGATCGCGTCGCTCCAGCGGGAACTGGAAGTGTTGCGGGCTGAGAATGCGGAGCTTCGGCGCCGGCTGGGCCTTGACAGTTCGACGAGTTCGAAGCCGCCTTCGAGCGATGGTCTGCGGAAGAAGCCTTTGAGCCTTCGCGAGCCTTCGGGCCGGCCGAGCGGGGGCCAGAAAGGCCACAAGGGCGAGACCCTGCGCCAGAGGGCCAAACCCGACCGGATCGTGACGCACGCGGCGGCGGCTTGCCGTCATTGCGGCTCGGCCCTCAGCCTTGGCGAGGCGCGAGGCCTCGAGCGGCGCCAGGTGTTCGATCTGCCGGAGCGGCTGATCGAGGTCACCGAGCATCGGGGCCTGGTTTATGCCTGCGCCGGCTGCGGCGGAGCGACCCGGGGGCTTTTCCCGAAGGGGTGAGGAGACCCGTCCAATATGGCGGGCGCGTCCGCGCCGCCGCCGTCTATCTCCACGCGCAGCATTTGATTCCCGAGGCCCGCGCGGCCGAGGCGCTTGCCGACCTGATTGGCGCGGAAAGCCTTTGTGCGGCGAGCGTGGCGGAATGGACGCGGCGGGAAGCGGGGGCGTTGGCGCCCGTCACGAAGCGGATCGGCGCGCTCGTGTGCGCCGCGCGCGTGCGCTGCCTCGACGAGACCGGCCTGCGCATCGGCGGCAAAACGCAGTGGCTGCATACCGTCGCCACCGAAACCCTCACGCTCTACCGCGCTGGCGCCAAGCGCGGCGCGATGCCCGAAGGCCTCGAAGGGGGCGTCGTCGTCCACGACGGCTTCAAATCCTACGCCAAGCTCGGGACGGCGGCGCAGCCCCCTGTCCATGCGCTCTGCAACGCCCATCACTTGCGCGAACTCAAGGCGCTCATCCAGTTCGACAAGGAGCCTTGGGCCGGAGCCATGAACGATTGTCTCCGCGACGCCTGCAAGACGGTCGCAGAAGCCCGCGCAAACGGCAAAACCGCGCTCTCCCCTGCGGTGCTCGAAGCCTTCCACGCCCGCTACTGGGAGGCCCTGCGCCAAGGCCTCGCCTGGCATCGCAGCCTTCCCCGCCTCGAAAAAGGGGGCGCCAAAAGCGGCCGCACGAAACGCAGGGCCGGAGACAATCTGCTGCTTCGCCTGCATAGATTTAAAGACGACGTACTGCGCTTCCTCGTGGACTTCGAGGTTCCCTTCACCAACAATCTGGCCGAACAGGCGCTCCGGATGATGAAGGTGAAAATGAAAATCTCCGGCGGCTTCCGGACCCCCGAGGGCGCTCATGCTTTCGCAGCCCTCCGCTCCGTCATCGCAACCGCACGAAAACAGGGCCTGAACATCCTCAAAGCCCTCGCCGCCAACCCAACAGCCCTCGCCAACGCCATCTCACCCTGACCCACTCGGCTGGGCAGTTACGAGTTGCTTTCCGGGATGGGACGGCGCCGTTCTTGCCTCGGGAAGGCCTATCCTTGAAAGACTGGGATTGGCGTCCATATACCATCCATCCAGCATCCACATGGATGGAAAATGCCAGCGCACTCGCAATACGCAAAGCCGCCCGATAGCGAGAAACTAACTCTCAATCTCGGATTTGTCGATCTCGGATCGATCGATCTTCTGGTGCGCGATGGCTTCTATTCCAATCGCTCGGATTTCATCCGCACCGCGATCCGCAACCAGCTTTCGACCCATGCCGACACGGCGAAACAGGCGGCTTCGCGCCTGACCCTCGAAATGGGCTTGCGGACGTTTGCCCGCCAGGACCTCGAAGCTGCTCAAGCGGCGGGCGAAAAGCTCAGAATCCGGGTGCTTGGCCTTGCCGTCATCGCCGACGACGTCACGCCCGATCTCGCCCGGGCGACCATCGAATCGCTCACCGTGCTTGGCGCGCTGCACGCGCCGGCTGCTGTGAAAGCCGCGCTCGCCGATCGCCTCCGCTGAGCCTTCCGAAAAGGAACAACCGATGAAATACCGCGTTCTCGACGTAATGAACGAGGCTTTGGGGCTGGTGAAAAAATCCGATCTTGGCGGGGCGACCGCTCTTATCCGCAAGGCGCTCTCAGGTGAGCCTGCGCCGGAGGGCGAGAGCGGCGATCAGAAAGCGTCCTCTTCCCGTCCGTCGGCGAAGGTCATTCCGCTTCCGCCCCGCCGTCCGCTAGGCGAGACCTTGCGCGCCCTGCGGGTGCGGCCGATCATCTCGCCCGAAGCGCCCGAACCGGCGTCCGCGCTGGATCTCGGCGAACGCTTCTTGAAACGCAGCTATAGCGGGCCCGCGGGTTCGCTCGACTACCGGCTCTATCTTCCGGCCGATCACGAGCGACGGGAACTGGCGCTGGTGATCATGCTGCACGGCTGCACGCAGAATCCGGAAGATTTCGCCCTTGGGACAAGGATGAACGCCCTTGCGGAGGAGTTCGGCCTCATTGTTGCCTATCCGCACCAACCGCGCCTCGCCAACCCGAACGGCTGCTGGAACTGGTTCGATCGGCGCCATCAAAACCGCGGCTCTGGCGAGCCGGCCAAGCTGGCGGGTCTCGCGCAAGCCCTGACGAAGGAGTTCGACATCCGAAGGGAGCGCGTTTTCGCCGCCGGCCTGTCCGCGGGCGGCGCGATGGCGGAGGTTCTCGCCGCGACCTACCCGGATGTGTTTGAAGCGGTCGGGATACACTCCGGCCTTCCCTACAAGTCAGCCGGCGACGTGCCCTCCGCCTTCGCGGCGATGAAGGGAACGGCGGCCTTCGACCCCGCGCCGCTCGTCGCAAGCGGTCGGCATGTCCGAAAGATCATCTTTCACGGGCTCGCCGACAGCACGGTCAACGCGATCAACGGCGAACACATTTTCGATGAAGTCGAGCGCGGAGAGAATGCGCTCGCGCGAAGTGACCTCGCCTGGCCGATCGAGGGCGGCCGCGTCAGCCGCACAGCGGTGAAAGATTCCGACGGACGACCGGTGGCGGAACAATGGCTGGTCGAGGGCGGCGGCCACGCCTGGTTCGGCGGCGATCCGCGCGGCAGCTTCACGCAAACCGTCGGGCTGGACGCTTCGCGGGTGATGGTGCGCTTTTTCTTAGCGGAGTGAGCGGAGCCGAATGCACGCCACCTCGTCCTGAGGAGCGCGCCGAAGGCGCGTCTCGAAGAACGGCTCTCCGGAGAATCCCTCAGACGCCACGAGTTGAAGGCTTTTGGCCGCGGTCATAGTGTGCGCCACACGCTGTGAAGGGATTGGCAATTGGACGGCGCGTCGATTTACATCCTGCGCTGCGCAGACGGCAGCTACTATACGGGAGTTACGCGACGATCGATCGACGAGCGGGTGAGCGAACACGCCCTTGGGCTCGACGAGGGTTGCTACACGTTTCGCCGACGCCCGGTGACGCTCGTGCATGCCGAACATTATTCACGAATCGTGGATGCGGTCGACACTGAGCGTCGAATCAAAGGATGGTCGCGAGCTAAGAAGGAAGCTTACATTCGCGGCGATTACGCCGCGCTCGTTGCGCTTGCGAAACGGAGCGGAAAGCGCGCCTTGCGGGATGGCTGATTCTGAATTCGTCCTTCGAAGCCGCTTCGCGGCGCCTCAGGACGAGGCCTGTGCGTTTCCGAGCGCCCTCATCGCGGCATCGTGGCGCATGACCCGTTGGTCGACGCTGGAAGTGTATAGTTTCCGAACCCGAAAACTCTGTGGATTCTCCCACTCAAACCGACGATGCTCGGACCATCGAAGGGTGAGGATCGATGAGAGCGCATTACGCAAGGCTTTTCGCGGACGCTAGCGGAAACCCATGTTTCGAAGACTTATACCAAAGGCCCCGCCGGCTGACTTACGGGGGGGATTCCCGAATCGGGTCTGGTCTGATTCAAGGCGGCATGGAGGATTGGGCCATGCGGTCAGCGGTGAGGTTGCGAGAGGACTACTCGGTCGAGGAGATTCGGGGTTTGGCCCGGCGGTCGAAGACCGTCAACCAGAGCCGTCGGCTTCTGTCACTGGCTGCGGTTCGGGATGGAATGGATCGCGGGTCGGCGGCGAAGATCGGCGGCATGGATCGCCAGACGCTGCGCGATTGGGTCCATCGCTTCAACGCGTCGGGGCCGGAGGGCCTGATCGACAACTGGACGGATGGCCCCAAGCCGCGCCTGTCGGAAGAGCAGATGGCGGCGTTTTCGCAGATCGTGGAAGCCGGCCCGGATCGGGCAAAAGACGGGGTCGTGCGCTGGCGGCGGGTCGATCTCAAGCGGGTCATCGCCGAGCGGTTCGGCGTCGACTTTCATCCCCGCTATGTCGGGAAACTCCTGCACAAGATCGGCTTCTCGCACATAAGCGCAAGGCCGCGTCATCCGGCGCAGGACGAGCGGATCGTCGAGGCTTTCAAAAAAACTTTCCGCGCGCGCTGACGGCTCATCTCGAAGGCCTGCCCGAGGCGACGCCGGTCGAAATCTGGTTCCAGGATGAGGCCCGAATTGGCCAGAAGAACGGCCTTGTCCGCCAATGGGCGAGGCGCGGAACGCGACCGCGACAGCCCGCCGATCAGCGCTACGCCAACGCCTATCTGTTCGGCGCGATCTGCCCGGCGCGGGGCGTCGGAGCCGCCTTGGCGTTGCCCTACGCCGACACCGAGATGATGCAGCTTCACCTCGACGAAATCGCGCGCAACATCGCTCCGGGCGCCCACGCCGCGCTGCTGCTGGACCGGGCCGGATGGCACATCACGGGCAGGCTCGACATGCCCGAAAACATCACGCCGATCTTCCTGCCTTCCCGCGCTCCGGAACTGAACCCGGTCGAGAACGTCTGGCAGTATGTGCGCCAGAACTGGCTCTCCAACACCGTCTTCGAAAACTACGACGCCATCGTCGACGCCGCCTGCAACGCATGGCGCAATCTCATCACCGATCCCGAACGCGTCACATCCATCGGAATGCCAGACTGGGCCCACATCGGTCGGTCGTTATGACCTTTGGTATTAAGCATTGAGCTGATTTCGGGATTCGCCGTGCCGCCTGCGGAACCTTTGCATACAGCCCCATTCTTTGTCCCTGACGGACCTACTTTCTGGATTGGCGCGCCTCCAAGTTGGAACGGAGGTGAACCGCACCCGGCGCCTCGCCGGATGATTTTTATCACCGTTCGAGGGGAATACGAGGTTTTCACCACTGAGGGCGCCGCTCGAAAATTTCCGATCGGGAGCGTACTTGTCGTCGAAGATACAACCGGCCAAGGCCACTCGTCGCGCATTACCAGCGCCGAAGAATGCATATTATTCGCGGTAGGCTTGCCACCCATCTCGAATACGTGACGTTCCGACTTTTGCACGCTGCGGTCGACATTCCGCAAGCCGCCTCGTCCTGAGGAGCAGCGCAGAGCGCGGCGTCTCGAAGGACGATCAAGGAGGCGAGCGCGAACTCGACCATCCTTCGAGACGCGATGCTGCGCACCGCTCCTCAGGATGAGGTACGTTGGCGCCTACCGCTTCGCCAGTCCCCGCAAATCGAACGCCGGGTCAGCCGCTTCTCCCGGGGTCAGCGTCTTCGTCGTGCCGATGATGCGCTTGGCGGCGGCGTGATCGCCAGCTTTGTTGACGGACTCCACCACCGCGAGTTTGCCGTCGCGGAAGCCGAAGGTCGAGAAGGCGCGCGTCGCCGGATCGCCGCGCACGACCCATGTGCTCACGCCATGCGCGAGGCCCGCGATCATCAGCTTCAAGTCGCCCTGATCGCTCCAGAACCAGGCCAGTTCATTGTACGGTTTTGGCGTCCCCATGAGGCGGGCGGCGACCGAGCGTCCCTGATCGACGGCGTTCTGCACCGATTCGAGCCGGGTTCGGAAGCCGAGCGCGGCATGCGGAAAGGCGGTGCAGTCGCCGATCGCTGAAATTGTTGAATCGGAGGTCAGCAGAAATTCGTCGACCACGATGCCGTTGTCGCATTCGAGGCCGCACTCGCGCGCCAGCGCGTCTTCCGCGACGACGCCGATTCCGACCACGACCAGGTCCGCGCTCAGCGCCTCGCCGTCGGTGAGGACGACCGTTTCCGCGTGTTCGCGACCTTTGATCGCGGTGACGCCGAGGCCGAGCCGGAAGCGCGCGCCGAAGGCTGCGTGCTCTTTCAGGAAAAAATCCGACATGATGGGCGAGACCGCCCGGCCCATCGGGCGCGCGATCTCGACCACTGTCGCCTCGGCTCCCAGGCTCGCGGCGGTGGCGGCGATTTCGAGCCCGATGAATCCGGCGCCGATGATGACGACCTTGGGCTTGGACGTAAGGCGCTGGCGGATCGCGGTCGCGTCGGCGATGTCGCGGAGCGCGAACACCCCCGGCAGGTCGACCCCCGGCACATCGAGCCGCCGTTGCCGCGCCCCAGTCGCGAGGATGAGATGTCCGTAATCGATCGCGCCGCCGTCGCTAAGCTCCACCCGCTGCGCCACGCGGTCGATCCGCGTTGCGCCGATTCCGAGTCTCAAGTCGATGCGCTGCTCGCGGAAATGCGCGTCGGCCCTTAGCGGCAGCCCGTGGATGTCCATTTCGCCCTTGAGGAACGCCTTGGACAGCGGCGGACGCTGATAGGGCGGATCCTTCTCCGCGGAGAGAAGAACGACCTCGCCGCCAAACCCCTGCTCGCGTAAGGACGCCGCGGCCTGAACCCCGGCGTGGCCGGCGCCGACGATGACGACCGAGGTCAGGGACTTGGCTTCAAGAGCGCAGGCGTCATCCACCCGGCCGATTTCATTCATTGGCGTAGAGCCAGGAGCGGCGCGGCTTCGATTCGGTCTCCTGAGGGCCCGGGTCATCCGGGGCCATCGATGCGGGATCGATGATGACCCCCGTTCGGGCCACGGGTACGACATTTGGCGCTGGCGTGTTCTCCGATCGCAGCGCTGGCGTGATTGCCTCAGGCGGTGGCGTGATCGCGGGCGCAGCGATCGCCTCGGGCGGGGGCGGCGGAGGTGGGGACGTTACACTCTCGGCTTGGACAGCGATGCGCTCGTCAGGTGTCCGCCAGACGAAGCCGTCAAGCGTTCCCGATGGCGAGACCGGCGCCCAACGGTCGCTGATGACGCCATCCGCGACCCACGCCTTGTCGCGAGGAGCACGCGCGGCGCGCCCAAGCCACTCGCGCACCGCGCCGTGATTGCCCTCAGCCTCCTCGATGTCGGCCATCAGCAAGCAGACGCGCCGGGTCGGGCGGCCGCTTGAGGAATCCGAGGCGATCAGGGGGGCGATCGCCGCACGCGCGGCGGACAAGTCGCGCGCATCGAGCGCTGCGCGCCCCACAGTCAGAAGCGATTCGGGATCGTGAGGCGCCGAGCGGGCGAGCGCCCGGGCGCGGGTCAGCCGGTCCTCGGACGAATCGCCATGGCGCACACGCAGATAGGCCGCGGCAAGATCGGGATGGGGTGTCTGCGCGTAAGCCGCCTCCAGCATGCGGCTCGCGCGGCGATAGTCGCCCGCTTGCGCGGTGAGCCGGCCGCTGATCGCCGCCGCCGGCACGAGCGTCGGCGCCAGCTTGCAAGCCTCCTGCGCCAAAACGAGAGCGCCTTTCGGGTCGCGCTCCATCGCTTCCTCGGCCATCGCCGTCTTGATCACCGCGCGCCAGCGGTTCATGGTCGGCTTGTCGATGAGCCGAGCGCCGGCGTTCGAGTCGACGGTCGCGAGCGCGCCTGCCCAATCGCCGCGGCGCGTGCGGTCGTCGAGGACCGCCTGACCGGCCCAGGCCGCGGGCGCACGAGCGTGGGCGCGCATCGCATATTGCAGCGCCGCCCCGTGATCGCCGGCGCGCCGCGCCTCGACATGCAGGCCGCGCAGGCCGATGCCATGCGTTTCGTGATGTTCGAGCATCGCATTATAGGCCGCGACGGCTCTCGGCCGGTCCCCGGCGAGTTGCGCGGATTGGGCTTGCAGGAGCTTGGTCATCGGCTCGTGCCCGATCAGCCGGCTCGCGTCATACGCGTGCTTGGCGGCGGCGCGCGCGTCGCCCGCGCCGACGGCGAGCATCCCGCGCGACAAAGCCTGGAAGCCCTTCTCACGCCTGCGCGACTGCGCGCCGACCGAGACCAAGGAAGGGATACGGAACACGAACCGCAGCAGGCCCCACACGATCGCGATCGCAATTCCCAGCGCCAGGACCGCGGCGAGGCCGAACATCAGCGACACCTCGTATTGCTCGCCTCGCCAGGTGACATCGACGACGCCCGGATTGTTCGCAAGCCACGTCAGGCCTCCAGCGGCCAGCGCCAGCACGGCCAGGAAAATCAGCAGGCGAACCATCGTGACCCCGCTTCAAAACGCCAAACGTGCGCCGGAAGGCGCTGGACGCCCGTCCGCTCGAACTTCACGGTTTTGGGCCGCTCGCGAGCCGCCCGACCGCCGCCTCACGGATCGACTGAAGCGCCGCCTCCGCCGCCTGCCGCGCACGGGCCAGCGCCGGCCAGTCGCCGGCGGCCTTGCGCGCCGCTTCGGGGAGCTTATCGAAAGCGGCAACCGCGGCGCCGATATCGCCGCGTCGGCTTGCCGACTCGATCTGGGAGACCAAAGCCTGCGGATCGTCTCCGGCGGTCTCGTTGAGTTCGCGCACCTTCACGAGATTGTGGAGATGGGCGAGGAAACGATCCGTCACGCTGCCCGTGTCTGGCTGAGCCGTTGCGGCCAAGACGTGCGGTGCGACAGCGTTGAACGAGGCGGCCAGAGCGTTGTTGGTGGGCGCGCCGTTGGCCACGGCTTGCAACGGCGCCAGCGCCGCAGCATCGACCCCCATGCGTTGCAGGGCGGCGAGCTCGGGTGCGAAAGCCGCGCCCGAGCGCAACCGTTCTTCCGCAACCTCGGCGATGATGGCGATCGTGGTGGCGTTGTCAGCGGCCGCGAGCTTCTCCTCGGTGACTCGCGTTTCATTCTTGGGCGCGGCGAGCGTGCCCTCGACCTTGTCGACTCGAGCAGCCAGGGCGGCGAGATCGGGGCCGGCGGCGCTCGCCTTTGGCGTGTCGGATTCGAGCTTCGCGACCCGCGCCGACAATTCAGGAAGCTCGCCTTTTTCGGCGTCGACCTCAGTGCGCAAGTCCTTGGCCTGAGCCGCCAAACGTTGGGTCGCATCGCTCGCAGCGCTGTTCCCCGCGCTGGCTGCTTCCAACGCCGTCATCCTCTTGTCGAGGCCCGCCGGGTTCGACGCTCCGGCGCTGGCCTCGAGCGCGCTGACGCGCTTTTCGAGCGCAGCGACGGCCGCGCTGTCGCGGTTGGCCTCGGCGCCGAGCGCCTCGTTCGTCTGTCGAGCCTGCGCTTCGAGAGCGCCCAATCGATCTGCCGTATCCGGCCCGTCGGCTTTGGAGGTCAAAAGCGAATAGCCGACGCCGAGGCCGAGCACGGAGACGACGAGCCCACCCACCGCGCCGGCCAGCAGACTCCGAGCGCCAGGGCGCGGAGGCGCTCTGGCGGTGCGGGCGTCGGCCTTGGTTTGGGCCGCCGTCGGGTCCGGAGAGGATGCGCTGTCGTCAGGGTCGCGCGCTGCGATTTCTCCCTCGATGACCTCCGGCTCGCGCCGGCCGTCACGATTGACCGGGGCGCCCGTTGGCCCATCGGAAACGTCCTTTATTTCCTCGTCAACCATCGCCTCGCGCTCTCAGGTTTTCGCGCGCCCTATATACGGGACGACCCGCGCGAAGGGAACCCGCCGAGCTCTTGCCGCAACCTTCGAAAAAGCCCTACTTCATCAGGCGTTTCGGCAATGGCGATGCGACTTGCGCCAAGCGCCTGCAAAGGCTCTGCGACATCGCGCGAAATGCAGATATGATTAAGTTTGAGAAAGCGGGCCTCCTCACCGGCTGCCTTCGCCAGCGCCGCCGCGAGCTCCGTCGACCGGCGCGAATAGTGCAGCGCCGCGACGCAGGATGCGAGTGATCGCGCTTCCGCCGGGCGCCAGGCCTCGCGCGCTTCCGCCGCATAGGCTTCGACGATTTCGACGCCAAAAGCGCCAGTCAGCGCAGTCTCGATGACCTCCTTGCGATCGCGACCGGCAAGGTAGAGCACGTTCGCTCCAGCCTCCAGCGCGCCGGCCAGCGTCCTGACCAATTCGTTGGCGTCCCGCGCCGGCGGCGAGGCTAGCCGCCAGCCGCGCGCTGTGGCCGCACGCCCGCTGCGCGCGCCAACAACATAGAGCGGCGACGATGTGTCGGACGGCCCGTTGGCGTGGAAAGCCTTGTCGCTGGTCGCGACCACGGCGTCATAGTGCGATCGCTGCGGGCGGACGGGTCTGGTCCGGATCTCGATTACGGGAAGGCAGACGACGGAAAGACCCAGTTTGCGCAGCCGGGCCGCGCTCGCCTCTGCGTCTTTGCGTTCGCGGAACAGGGCGGCCCGGGAATGCGCACCGCTAGCGGTCATAGTCCCTCATTTGATCGCGCTTCGCGGAGAAGGCGTTCGCTATACTTCGCGGGCGGCGAGGCTCTGCGGCGCCGAGGGCTGCGGGCATTTGGTCGGCGAGAACCTTCCCGAAGACCAGCTGGCCGCCGACGGCGGCCATTACAGCCGCGAGGGCTCGATCTTCGGCCTCAGAACAACGCTCGCGCCGGTCATTGACGCGGAACTCGCGCGGCGCGGAAAGAACCGACCCCGCTGCTCCCGCCTGATGGCCTGCGACGGCGCTTATCCAGCTGGCACCGGATCGGGGAACGAGTGCGCATGGACGACCGGTTCGAGACGCGTCAGGCGTATTGCCGCCTTGACGTCCGCATTGCTCCCGACATCGACCGCGTAGTCCTGGAGATGCAGCAGGCAGAGGCGATTGCCGGCGCCGCCGTCGGGAGCGCACCAGTTGTCAAAGGTGAGGAACTCGAGGTCAGGCACCCCGATCGCTTCCTTGACCCATAAGGCCGATGCAATCTCCATTGCATCGCCGAGCGCCAGCGCGCGCGGCTTTCCCTGGGCTTCGCGGTCATCGCCGGGCACATGCCATTTGGCGTCGCGGAGCCTCGCCACCCGCAACATCGCGTTCGGGTCGGGCGTGACCAGGGTGGCCAGCGCCCGGACGTAGCGCGTCAATTCGAACAGAGTGGCGAACCGCCCGGGAACAAACGTCGACGGCCTAAGCTCGGCAAAGAGCAGGCTGCTGATCCATACGCGGCGCTTGTGAACGGCCGCCTCGGTCAGGATCGTCTCGATATGATGCTCCGCCTCACCCGACTCTCCATTCGCGTGGCGAAGCACGACGCTCGAATGGAGGAAATGCTTATCGCTACTCGACGCAATCAAGGTCGTTGTCCTCGTCCAATGAGGGTGTCATATGCAGCGAGCCTCGGATGTCGATCGCTGCGTTTACGTGGGCTCTTTCTTCAATCGCGAGCACTTCTATTCGCTCAGGAAGCTGACTGTCGCCAGTGTATATTGCCCTTCCTGTGACGCAAACATTTTTGTTGCCGAATGGGTTCAACGCATCTTCGCCTTGTGACTTGTCAAAAACGCATTCAACATGCGTTGTGCCTGCCGGCAGCATGAGATCGCCGGTCCATACTGGGCCGCGATAGTCGATCTCGTCGAGCCGACCCTCGAACGACATGATCGCGCTGCCGAGAAACCAGTTGTCGGTCTTCACCATTCCCTCATCCTTCGCCCCCACCCGATCGACCTGACGGCGAAAGAAATCGTCGACTGGCAGCTCCGAATCATTGAATTGCGCCAGCACATGAAACGAGGGATTGACCGCTTTGACGATGCGGATAAACGCTCTCGTCACCCGGGGATGACGAACGACGGCCTGGTAGTCGCTGCGGTAAATGCCCTCGGCGCAGCGCCGGAAGAACTCGATCGCCGACGGCGTGTTTTGGCCGAGCGCTTTTCGCTTCTCCAGGATTCCGAACTCATAAGGATTGACCGCCAGTTGAGAGACGAGGAACTCGCTCGATCGCGCTTTCGGCTGAAGTTCGCGGTCCGTCACCTGCAGCGCCGTCAAAAACGCGTCGAACGTCTTTTTGAACAGCTCGGCAGGGATCGGCCCAAGATCGTAGTCGCGGGCTTCGACCGGCCGGATCACCACGCGAATCTCGTTTGGCCCGATCGGGCTGTTCATCGCTCGCTCCTGTCGCAGGAGCTTACCATGCCTTGAAAACTGGCAACAGACCTTGCGCCGCTCGCGAAATCGCGCTGTGGGAAAGCGGGTTTTCTCAAACCTCCGTCCACGCTATGGGCTGTTGGATGCGCGTTCTTGGCATTGAGACCACTTGCGACGAAACCGCTGCAGCGGTGGTGCGGCTGCGGCCTGATGGCTCAGGCGAGATCCTCGCCGACGAAGTGATGAGCCAGATCGCCGCGCACGCGCCGTTCGGCGGCGTGGTGCCGGAGATTGCCGCGCGCGCCCATGTCGAGATCATCGACTTATTGATCACCCGCGCGCTCACCCGAGCTAAAATTGCGGCCAAGGACCTCGATGGCGTGGCGGCTGCGGCAGGTCCTGGCCTCATCGGAGGCGTGCTTGTCGGGCTGATGGCGGGCAAGGGCGTGGCGTTGGCGTGCGGCAAGCCTTTCGTCGCCGTCAACCACCTCGAGGCGCACGTCCTGACCGCGCGCCTGACAGACAGCGTCGCCTTCCCTTTCCTCGTGCTTATCGCCTCTGGCGGGCATACGCAGATTCTCGCGGTCAAGGGCGTTGGCGACTACGATCGCCTCGGCGCGACCATGGACGACGCCATTGGCGAAGCGTTCGACAAGACCGCCAAACTGCTGGGGTTGCCGTTTCCCGGCGGGCCCGCGGTCGAAGCGGCGGCGAACGGCGGCGATCCAACGCGATTCGCACTGCCTCGGCCTTTGCTCGGCCGTCCGGACGCTGATTTTTCGCTATCGGGGCTCAAAACGGCGGTCCGCCATGCGGCGGAATCCATCGCCCCTTTGCGCCCGCGCGACGTCGCCGATCTGTGCGCCTCGTTTCAAGCGGCGGTGGTCGACGTGGTCGAGGATCGCATTCGCATAGGGTTAAAGCTGTTCCGCCAGCGAATTGGCGTGGCTCCGCGCGCCGTGGTGGTCGCAGGCGGGGTCGCGGCCAACACAGCGCTGCGCGAGGGGCTAACTCAACTCTGCGCCGAGGCTGGCTTGCCCCTCGTGGCGCCGCCGCCAAAGCTGTGCACCGACAACGGCGCCATGATCGCCTGGGCGGGCGTGGAGCGCCTGCGGCTCGGGATGATCGACGGCCTCGACGCTCCGGGGCGGCCCCGCTGGCCGCTTGATCCGAAGTCCGAACGCGCACTCAACAACAAGGCTTGAGCGCGCCTCTCGCTCAGTTGGGGGTTGGCGAAGGAGGGGCAGACGGAGCGTTCTGCGCGCCCTGCGGTTGCTCCTTCGCCTTTTCGTTCGCCATGTGATGGCCGACGACGCAGCCGCCAATCGCGCCCATAACGCCGTGATGGCCGGCGTAATGGCCGGCAACGCCGCCGACGACCGCGCCCTTCAGGCAGCCCTTGGCCTCAGCAGGCGAGGGCGCCATGGCGGAAGCCGGGATCAAGGCGAGCATTATCACGGCGATCGCTGCAAATTTCATGATTGTCTTCCTTTGCATACTAAGTGAACGTCCGAAGTCAGCCTGCGATCTGGGTCCGACCTTGAGCCTTGGCAAGATCCGACGAAAACACTTCGCTTGGGCAGCCCCGCTCGCGCGGCTAATCATTGCAATTCGGCTTGCGCGCGCCTATACAACGCTTTTCCTCTCAGATTTGATCCTTTGAGGCTGTGTTTGCAGGGCGGACCTGCGAGCGCGCGCAAACGGTCATAAGGAGCCCCGTTTATGAGCGACGCGCCATTGATGCCGAAGGCGACCGCCGTCTGGCTGGTCGAAAACACTTCGCTGACCTTCGATCAGATCGCGGAATTTTGCAAACTGCACCCGCTCGAAGTGAAAGGGATCGCTGACGGCGAAGTGGCGACGGGCATCAAGGGCTATGATCCGATCTCGACCGGCCAGCTGACGCGCGAGGAAATCGCCGCCGGCGAGAAGGATCCGAGCCGCCGCCTGCATCTTTCGACTTCGAAGACGCGTACGCCCGAATTCAAGAAACCGCGCGGCGCCCGCTACACGCCCTTGTCGCGTCGGCACGACCGCCCGAACGCCGTCTTGTGGTTGTTGCGCAACCATGGCGAGCTGAAGGACGCGCAGATCATGCGTCTCGTTGGAACGACCAAGCACACGCTTCAGGCGATCCGTGAGCGCACCCACTGGAACTCGGCCAACCTTCAGCCGATGGACCCAGTGACGCTGGGCTTGTGCTCACAGATGGACCTCGATTTCGAGGTCAATCGCGCCGCCAAGGAACGCCCCAAGGTCGAGGAGGATCGCAGCCAGACCCTCGTGTCGGCGGAAATCACCACCGCCCGGCCGACGGCCGCTCCGGCGAGCCAGCTCGAAGTGTTTGGCGTTCCGACTCCCAAGGCCAAGCCGGTCGAAGAGCGCGTCGACGTCAATTCGGTGTTTGGAAAGCTGAAGGAGAAGGCGGCGCCGCCTGAAGCCGAATAGGCGGATTGCAGGTCTTTCTCTCGCTGAGACGAGCCGCGGGTCGTTGCGCTCGGCGCCTCTCCGGTTAGAATGTCCCTCGCCGCACGAGTGTTTGCACTCGGATTTGCCAGATTCTGCGGCGGGCGAGCTTGAATATGTGGCGGCGGCTTTGGGAGCGTGGCCTCATCCGGACCCGACAAGGGACGACGGCCATGCCGGCGGAATCCGGCGAAGCTCGCGAGGCCATTCGTGTGGCCCAGATCGACGCCTTGTTCCGGGCAGCCCCGCTCGGCCGCGGTCGCCTCTGTCGTTCTCCTGGCGATCTTGCACCGCGTCGGATCCGTAGACGCGGGAATCGGATCGGCGTGGAGCGTCTTCATCGTCATGTGCGCGGTTGGTCAAATTGCGCTCGGGCGGGCCTACTGGCGCTCTCGGTCGTTGAGCGATCAATGGCGCAAGTGGGCGCTCTGGTTCGCCGTCATCAGCTTTGCCGAGGGAATGGCCTGGGGTTGGGCCCCAATAGGGCTGCCGACAGGCGATCGCTTCGAAGTGCAGCTTATCGTCGTCGTCGTGACGGCTGCGGTCGCCGAGGGGGCGATTGTCGCATTCGGCACGTATTTGCCAGCTTTCTATGCCCTGTTTTTTCCGGCGACGCTTCCCTATGCGCTGGTAAGCGCCATTTCTTCGAATCCGATCGAGCGTCTGACCAGCCCACTCATGCTCGTCTTCATCGGGGCTTTCGGCGCGTTGGGGTACACGACAAACCGCTCGTTCAAGCAGATCGTGGGCTTGAGAATTCGTACTCAGGCCATGGCTCTCGACTTGCAAAAGCAAAAGGACATCGCTGAACGGGAACGGGAGATCGCCGAAGAGGCGAACCGAGCGAAATCATCCTTCCTCGCGGCGGCAAGTCACGATCTGCGCCAGCCCATCCATGCGATCGGCATGTTTGTCGGGGCTCTGCGTGGCGTTCCGATGGCGCCGGAGGGGCGCCGGATCATCCAGCAGATCGAAGCGTCGACCGCGGCGATGGACGGCCTCTTTTCGGCGCTTCTCGACATTTCAAAGCTCGACGCGGGAGTCGTCGCCGTCGAGAGACGGACCGTTCCCATCGGCCTGGTGCTCGAGCGCCTTTGCCAGGACCACCGGGAAGAAGCAAAGGCCAAGGGCGTCTCCCTCGTCTGGAAGCCATGCAGCGCGATTGTTTGGACCGACCCGGTGCTGATCGAGCGGGTCTTGCGCAACCTCGTGTCGAATGCGGTGCGCTACACGGATCGCGGGCGGATCGTGATCGGCGCCCGGCGTCGGGGCGCCACGGTGGCGGTGCAGGTGATCGACACCGGGCGCGGCATTCCGCTCGACGAGCAGAAGCGGGTGTTTCAAGAGTATTATCAACTCGGCAATCCTCACCGCGATTCAACCAAGGGACTCGGACTTGGCCTTGCGATCGTCCGGCGATTGACCTCTCTCCTTGAGTGCGGATTGACATTGCGCTCGGAGCCCGGACGGGGTTCGCGGTTCGAGGTGACGATCCCGCTTGCCGCATCTCAATCACCGGTCGCCGAGCCGGCGCTGACGATGGCGTCCGCCGCTCTGGGGAAAGGGCTCGTGGTCGTCATCGACGACGAGCCCGCGATTCTTGACGCGACGCTCAGTCTATTGACGGGATGGGGGTACGACGTTGTCGCGTGCGGCGGCGGCGACGAAGCCATTTTGCGTCTCTCGGCCTCACCGGCGAGACCCGCGCTGATCCTGTGCGACTATCGCCTGCGTGAGGGCGAAAGCGGACTCATCGTCATCAAACGCATTCGTGCGGAATACAACGAGTCGATACCCGCGATCCTGATCACCGGCGACACCGCGCCTGATCGTCTGACGGAAGCCAAGGCCAGCGGCCTCTTGCTCATGCACAAGCCGGTATCCAACGGCAAGCTGAGGGCGGCGATCGGCAATTTGATCTTGAGCGCAAAGCAGGGCCGTTCGGTCGAGGCCGGTCTTTCAGCGGTGGAATAATACCAAAGGTCATAACGACCGACCGATGTGGGCCCAGTCTGGCATTCCGATGGATGTGACGCGTTCGGGATCGGTGATGAGATTGCGCCATGCGTTGCAGGCGGCGTCGACGATGGCGTCGTAGTTTTCGAAGACGGTGTTGGAGAGCCAGTTCTGGCGCACATACTGCCAGACGTTCTCGACCGGGTTCAGTTCCGGAGCGCGGGAAGGCAGGAAGATCGGCGTGATGTTTTCGGGCATGTCGAGCTTGCCCGTGATGTGCCATCCGGCCCGGTCCAGCAGCAGCGCGGCGTGGGCGCCCGGAGCGATGTTGCGCGCGATTTCGTCGAGGTGAAGCTGCATCATCTCGGTGTCGGCGTAGGGCAACGCCAAGGCGGCTCCGACGCCCCGCGCCGGGCAGATCGCGCCGAACAGATAGGCGTTGGCGTAGCGCTGATCGGCGGGCTGTCGCGGTCGCGTTCCGCGCCTCGCCCATTGGCGGACAAGGCCGTTCTTCTGGCCGATTCGGGCCTCATCCTGGAACCAGATTTCGACCGGCGTCGCCTCGGGCAGGCCTTCGAGATGAGCCGTCAGCGCGCGCGGAAAGTTTTTTTGAAAGCCTCGACGATCCGCTCGTCCTGCGCCGGATGACGCGGCCTTGCGCTTATGTGCGAGAAGCCGATCTTGTGCAGGAGTTTCCCGACATAGCGGGGATGAAAGTCGACGCCGAACCGCTCGGCGATGACCCGCTTGAGATCGACCCGCCGCCAGCGCACGACCCCGTCTTTTGCCCGATCCGGGCCGGCTTCCACGATCTGCGAAAACGCCGCCATCTGCTCTTCCGACAGGCGCGGCTTGGGGCCATCCGTCCAGTTGTCGATCAGGCCCTCCGGCCCCGACGCGTTGAAGCGATGGACCCAATCGCGCAGCGTCTGGCGATCCATGCCGCCGATCTTCGCCGCCGACCCGCGATCCATTCCATCCCGAACCGCAGCCAGTGACAGAAGCCGACGGCTCTGGTTGACGGTCTTCGACCGCCGGGCCAAACCCCGAATCTCCTCGACCGAGTAGTCCTCTCGCAACCTCACCGCTGACCGCATGGCCCAATCCTCCATGCCGCCTTGAATCAGACCAGACCCGATTCGGGAATCCCCCCCGTAAGTCAGCCGGCGGGGCCTTTGGTATAAGACCCATCTCTTTGGCGAGCAAACGGCGGCCGTCACTCCGCCGCCTTGGCGTGGACGGCCGGGTTGTTCGGATGCGCCGTCCAGTTGCCGGGCGGGCGGTCATAATCGAGCCCGGTGCGCGGATCGACGCCCGCGACTTTATGCACCAGCGTGATGCAGTCCTCGACCGGACAGACGAGCGTGCACAGATTGCAGCCGACGCATTCGGCTTCATTGACGACGAACTGGCGCTTGCCATTGATACGGGCGAAGATCGCCTGATGCGAGGTGTCCTCGCAGACGATATGGCAGCGGCCGCATTGAATGCAAAGGTTCTGATCGATCTCGGCTTTCACGACGTAATTGAGGTTGAGATATTGCCAGTCGGTGATCGAAGGAATCGCGCGGCCGCGGAAATCCTCGATCGTCGCGTAGCCTTTCGCGTCCATATAATCGGCAAGGCCGGTGGTCATCTCCCGGACGACTTTGAAGCCGTAGGTCATTGCAGCGGTGCAGACCTGCACATTTCCGGCGCCAATCGCGATGAATTCCGCCGCGTCGCGCCAGGTGGTGATTCCGCCGATGGCCGAGATGGGCATGCCCGCGCACACGGAATCGCGGGCGATTTCCGACACCATTGAGAGCGCGATCGGCTTGACCGCGGGGCCGCACATGCCCCCGTGCGTGCCCTTGCCGTCGATGACGACGTCCGGCGTCATGCGATCGAGGTCGATGTTCATGATCGAATTGATGGTGTTGATGAGCGACACCGCGTCGGCGCCGCCTTTTTTCGCCGCGCGCGCCGGCTGGCGAACGTCGGTGATGTTGGGGGTCAGCTTGACGATGACCGGCATGCGGGTGTGCGCCTTGCACCAGCGCGCAACCATCTCGACATATTCGGGCACTTGGCCAACGGCCGAGCCCATACCGCGCTCCGACATGCCATGCGGGCAGCCGAAATTGAGCTCGACGCCGTCGCATTCGGTCTCCTCGACGCGAGCAAGAATGTCCTCCCAGGACTTCTCGTCGCAGGGAACCATCAGCGACACGACAAGCGCGCGGTCGGCCCAAGCGCGCTTGACCTCCTTGATTTCCCGCAGGTTGATTTCGAGGTCGCGGTCGGTGATGAGCTCGATGTTGTTCATCGCGATCAGACGGCGGTCGGGCCCATGGATCGCGCCGTAGCGCGCGCCCGACACGTTGACGACCGGCGGCCCGGCTTCGCCCAGCGTCTTCCACACCACGCCGCCCCAGCCGGCGCGGAACGCGCGCTCGACATTGACCTTCCGATCGGTCGGCGGGGCGGAGGCGAGCCAGAACGGATTGGGCGATTTTACGCCGATAAAATTGGTGCGCAGATCAGCCATGGGACCCTCGCTTTCAGGCGCGTGATGCGCTTAAGGCAGTTGCGATCGAGCGCGCCGCCTGCTTGCCGTCCTCGACGGCGCTTACCGTCAGGTCCTGCCCACCGTAGACGCAATCACCGCCGGCCCACACGCCCTCAAGCGTCGTACGGCGCTCTGCGTCGACCACAAGGCGGCCGTCCCTGACCTCGATCGGAGCTCCACCGAGCGCTTCCGGCGCGCCGCGCTGGCCGATGGCGAGAAACAGCATGTCGGCGTCGAGGCGAAAGACCGAGCCCGCGGGCGCGAAGGCGCCGTCGCCGCCATTGCCGCTCTCGAACACCACGCCGCTCAGCGTGTCGCCGCGACCCTCGAGCTCGACCGGCCGCGCCCAATATCGGATGACGACCCCACTCGTTTGCGCGAGCTCCCTTTCGTAAGCGCTCGCCTTCATCTGTTCCGGGCCGCGCCGGTAGACCATGGTCACAGTCTCGGCGCCGAGCTTCTTCGACTGCACGGCGGCGTCAATCGCCGTCATGCCGCCGCCGATCACCACGACGCGGCGGCCGACCGGCAGCGTTGAAAGATCCTTGGCCTGCCGGAGGCGAGCGATGTAGTCGACGGCGTCGATCACGTTTTCGAGTTCAGCTTCCCGCGGCAATCCGAGCTTATTGGTCGCGCCGAGGCCCATGCCGAGGAATATTGCGTCGTAGTCGCGCCGCAAGTCTTCAAGCTTGACGTCGCGGCCGAGCGCCTGGCCATGCCGAATTTCGATCCCCCCGATCGAGAGAATGAACTCGACCTCCCGCGCCGCGAAATCGTCATCGGTTTTGTAGGCGGCGATGCCGTATTCATTGAGGCCGGCCGCCTTCTCGCGCGGCTCGAAGATCGTGCTGTCGACGCCGGCGACGGCGAGTTCGTGCGCGCAGGCCAATCCTGCTGGCCCCGCGCCGACGATCGCCACCCGCTTGCCGGTGGGCGCGCCGCGCGCAAAGGGCGATTTTCCGCGTCCGATCGCGGGATCGGTGGCATAGCGCTGCAATTTGCCAATTACGATCGGCTTCGCCTCCGCCGCCTCGCGCACGCAGGCTTCCTCGCAGAGCGTTTCGGTCGGGCAGACGCGGGCGCACATGCCGCCCATGATGTTGGAATCGAAAATCGTCGTCGCTGCGCCCGAGCGATTGCCGGCGGCGATCTGGCGAATGAACAGCGGAATGTCGATCGCGGTCGGGCAGGCCTGCTGGCAGGGCGGATCGAAGCAGAAATAGCAACGCTCCGCCTCCACTCTGGCCTCATGGGGCGTCAGCAGCGGGTGCAGATCGGCAAAATTGCCCTTCAGCGTCGCTTCGTCCAAGCGTCCGGGGCGGACGTCCGATGCGCCCGGCGGATTGGCGGCGATCGTCATGACGAAACCTCAAAAGCCTGGAGACGGCTCATTCCTGACCGTTTGGTCAATCGTTTTGCTCCGCGCAATGTTTGTCAAGCAGGATCTGGGCCGGCGCGAGGACGCCGGCGCCAAAAAAAGTCGTCTCCTATTGAGAATCCGCGGTTCGGCCTTATCTGCGGAGTGGGTGTGGATAAAATCACAATTTGAAATTGATTCAGATTGCTGCGGTGCAACATTTCTGCTAGCATAGCGCTTTAAGGGACGTAGTTAGGAACTCGGAGGGGCCCATGTCAGCCACCTGGAAGACCAAATGGGGTGTTCGCCGCGTACGCCACGATAAACCGACCGTAGAAGAGGCTCTGATCGCGGCTGAAACTCTGGCCAACGATCCGGGTCAGCGCGCCGAAATCGCCGCTTCTCTCATGGGCGTGCCGGTCGATGAGGTCAAGGCGCTGGCGGCCAAACAGGCCGCAAGGACGCGTGGCCGAGCGAGCCTAGTGACGGGCCGCACGCGCGCCGTCGTGGTCGAGTACAAGCGGCCGCGCATCGGTCACGGACCGATGTCGTTCGCCAGCAAGCGCTAACGCGCGGGGACGCAACAAGAGCAGCGGGCGCCCTTAGAGATTGGCCAGCCTCGCCGCCGACGGCCGGCTGGTCCGATATTGGCTGCGCGCCGCCACGTCGGTTGAAATTACGGCGATGGCGATCAAGGTCAGCGTCGTCATTTCAGCGAAATCGACATTGAGAAAGGCAAGCGCCACGACAGCCGAGAAGGCCGCGGCCATATAGGGCGCCAGTCGCGCCGGCGAAGGAGTAATGCTGCGGAACCCGAGCCATGCGCCAACCGCGGCAAGCACGGCCCCGACAATTCCAAGCTCGTACCATATGCTGAAGGCCAGCGCCCGCGGGGTCTGCGCCGGCAAGATCCGATCCTGAACCCCATGGGCGACCGTCGCAAATCCATGACCGGTGATGAGCCTCAGCTTATCGTGAGTAAAAATGTCCGCCGCCACGGACAATGACGGATAGGGGTCCGGCAAAGAAGAGAGCCGCGTGTGGAAGATCCACGCGGCGACGGTCGGCGCCAGCGCGGGAATGAGCGGCGACAACAGAATGAGCGCGGCCGCGCCCCAGCTCAATTCCCGCGCCGTGCGCGACAAATCCGAGATCGAGAACGACAGCGCCAGATAGCCGGCGAACAGGGCGACCGTAAGGGGCGCATAACTGGCGATATAAGCGAAGCACAGGGCGATGATCAAAAGAAGCCGCGCCAGTCCATTGCGTCCGCGCGCTGCGAGTCCCCCGATCGCCGGAAACAGCAGCACGGCTATCGCGACCGCGCCGGCCGTGAGCCGGCCATCGTCCGGCGCTCCGCTCAGCGTCTCGGCGAGCGCTCGCGCGATCATAGCCGCTATGCCGGCCATCACGCCGATTGGGAACAGATAGAGATCGGTCGCGGCGGCATTTTCGCGCGGCGCCGCCACCGCCAACATCGTCGCGGCGAGCAGGACGCCAAGTTTGAGGAGATGTTGCGCGGCCGCGACCGGATACGGCGTCCACAGGATCGACAGAGCCGCCCAAACCAATCCGGCCAGCAAAGCGAGAAACGCCGGAACGTAAAACGGCCGCGTGAAACGCCCGAAAAATCCGGGTTCCGCGTCGAGAGCGGAGGCAATCAGAATCAGGCCCACGCCAATCGAGAACATCACATAGAGGCCAAGCGGGTGAAGCACGACCCCAACCGGCGCGCCGACGGCCAGCACGAGATAACCGATACGTGAGAAGAATCGCGAGGCGTCCGCGGCGTCGTCGCGATCCGCCTCTCTCGAGCCCTTCCTGTCTGCCGCGGCCGCCATGATTCCCAACCCGATTGCGCCGCCGATCTCTTCGCGTCGCCATAGAGGGCTTATACGACCTCAACGGCGAGGCGCCTGTGTGCGCCGGGCAACACTTTCACGTCAATTTCCCATTTTTTGCGCAATGATTGACCGCGAGCGCGCCGCCGTGCGACGGACGCCCGCGATGGGCTCGATGGCGCCGATGAGGGCGAAGGCGACGACGTGAGCGGCAATTCCATGGCCGCCGCCGCGCGGACTGAAAGGGACTCCCATCGAGCCGCGTGGCTCGGTCTTTATGCCTGCGCAGCGTCGATTGGGCTCTTGGCCATGCAGGCTCTGGCCGCCGGGCGGCTCGAGCTCACCTTCGACGAAGCCTATTATACGCTTTGGTCACGCTTCCTTTCTTTTGGATATCTCGACCACCCGCCGATGGTCGCGCTCCTCATCCGCGCCTCGACTTCGCTGTTCGGCGGGTCGGAGCTCGGCGTGCGGGGACTTTCGCTCCTCGTCGTTGGCGCGATGCCAGCCCTTATCGCCTTCATCGCCTGGCGCCTGTTCGGATCAGCGGAAAAAGCCGCGCTCGCCGCGCTCTTATGGATCGCCATGCCGCTCGTCTCAATCGGGGCGGTGTTCGTCGCTCCCGATGCGCCCCTGGTCGTGTTTTGGACGCTTGGGCTCGCCGCCCTGGTCGAGCTCTGGCGCACGGGTCAGAGGCGCTGGCTGATCGCGCTTGGCCTAGCGCTTGGCCTGGCGCTGCAATCGAAGTTCACCGCCGCCTTCCTTGCCGCCGGCGTCGTCCTCGCCCTGGTCGCGACACCGTCGCTACGCCGGTGGCTGATCTCGCCGGCTCTGTTTGCCGGCCTTGCTGTGGCGCTGGCGATATTTGCCCCGTTCGTCGCCTGGAACGCCGCGCATGGCTGGGCGACCTTCGCCAAGCAGCTCGGCCGCGCCGGCCCAAGCGAATTCACGCCCTATTATTTTGCTGAATTCATCGTTGCGCAGATCGGACTTCTCAATCCCCTGGTGGTCGCCACGCTCGTTCCCGCGGTTGCCGCGATTTCCTGGCGCGCATCCGTTGCGCCGCGCTCGCCCGGCGAAGCCCGGCGTATTCTCGCCTGCACGATCGCGCCCGCGGCCTTCTATTTCCTTTTGCATTCGCTCCACGACCGGGTGCAGGGCAACTGGCTTGCGCCGCTCTATCCGGCCTTCGCAATTCTGGCCGCCGACTGGATCGCTGAGATTCGCCGCAGCGGTGCTTCAGGCTTCGCCGCGGGAATCGCGAAAGCGGCTCCATGGGCGGCGCCGATTGGGCTGTTCGTCGCCGCGCTGACCTTCTCCGAAGCCTTGACCGGCGCCATCCCGCTTGGGCCGGCCAATCCGCTCGCCCGCCTCGAGGGCTTTCGCGAGCTGGCGCGCGATCTCGACGCCAAGGCGCACGCCGACAAGGCCGCTTATGTTCTGATCCAGGGCTACGCGCTGACTTCGCTGATGACCTATTACGGCGATCCCGCGATCGCCGTCGTGCAGCCGCAGCAGCGCATGCGGTGGATATTCGAGCCTCAACCGTCTGAGACCCTGTTCGCCGCGCCCGGACTTGCGCTCGGCGAGCCAGGCCGCCGTTTCGACCTGTCCTTGAAAATGCGCTTTCGCAACGTGGAGCCGGCCGGTCTCTTGCAGCGGCGCCAAGCCGGCGGAACGCTCGAGGCTTACGAGCTCTACCGCGTCGCTGATCCTTACGCGCCGGTCCTCGACCCGGTCTGCTTCCGCGGCGAAGTCAATCTTCAACGGCAATGTCCGTCGTGAGCGATCCGACCGGACCCGATCTGGCCGGTTGCCGCCGGCTTCGATCAGCCGACCCGCAGAAGGATGATGCCAGCGAAAATGACGAGCGCGGCCACGGCCCGTTGCGCATGGAACGGCTCGCGGAGCGCCACGACGCCAATGATCGCCGCGAATACGACCGACGTCTCGCGAAGGGCGGCGACGGCGGCGATCGGGGCTTGGGTCATCGCCCAGACGACGATCGCATAGCCGAAAAAGGCGGCGAGGCCGCCGACGAGGCCGCGCCGCCAGTCCCCGGCAAAGGCGGCGACCGCTGCACGGCCGCGAAGACAAAGGATGATCGGCAAATAGGCCAGCGCGGTCAGCGCGTCGGCCCATGAATTGTAGGCGAAAGCGAAGGCCGAGCCGGCGCCCGAAACCCTGGCGCCTTGCCCGTCGATCACCGAATAGATCGCGATGACGACCGAATTGGCCAACGCGACAAGGATCGTCGGCCGGTTGATCCGCCCATGCGCAAAGCCGCTCGCGCCCATGGCCAGTACGCCCGCGACGAGGGCAGCGACTCCGAGGCTGGCGATCGGACCCGGCGCTTCGCCCAATGTCACAACCGCGATGATCGCAGCGATCAGCGGGGCAAGCCCGCGCATGATCGGATACGCGACCGAGAGATCGGCGGTGCGATAAAGCAGTCCGACCAGTATAAAATAGACGATATGGATGAGCGCCGAGGCGACGATGAAGGGCATGGCCGCGTCCGCCGGCCGCGGCAGGACGAGAGCGGCGACGACGGCAGCCGCGCCACACCACAGCGCGACGACCGCCGAAGAGAGGAACTTGTCGCTCGCGCTCTTGACGAGCGAATTCCACAGCGCATGAAGGGCCGCCGCGCAAAGTACGGCGGCCAGGACGCCGGAACTGAGGTGAGCGGAAGCGGTCATGAAGGTTTCACAATGATGGATTCGCTCGGCTCCGTCGAGCCGCGCGGCGATGCGGGCAAAAGGCAGAGGGCTCGGGCGGAGGCGCGCGCGTCGTTCGCTCGCGTCGGGGGGCGCACCGAGCCCGCGAGACTCTTCGAGACCGGAGGCCTGCGTTGGCGCTTTCCCCGCTCGTCGAACCCTTGCGAAGTGGCGATCGTCAATACAGGCGGCGGGGTCGCCGGCGGCGATTCCTATTCCGTCAGTCTCACGCTCGGCGAAGGCGCCGTGGTCGAGGCGACCACGCCCTCCGCGGAGCGGATCTATCGCAGCGACGGCCCTGCGGCGTCCATCGCGACCCGGCTCGTTCTTAAGCCGGGGACAGGGCTTTTCTGGCTGCCTCAGGAGACGCTGATGTTCGAGGGCGCGCGACTCGAGAGACGGCTCGAGCTCGACATTTCGGGCGAGGCTCAATTCATTGTGGCCGAAACCCTGGTGTTCGGTCGCCTGGCGATGGGCGAAAGCCGGATCGACGCCACCTTGCGAAACTCATGGCGCGTTCGTCGTGACGGTCGGCTCGTGTTCGCCGACGAGACACGATTGGAGCATGCCGGCGCGACCCTCGAGCGCAAGGCGGTCGCGGCGGGCGCGCGCGCCCTTTCGACGATCGTCGCTTCGGCGCCCGATATTGAGGCCCGCCTGCCAGATTTGCGAGCGGCGCTCGTCGGGGCAGGCTCGGATATCGAAAGCGGGGCCAGCGCCTTCGACGGACTCATCGTCATCCGCATTCTCGCGGCCTCGTCCGACCAATTGCGCGCAGCGCTTATCGCGTCCATTGTCGCCCTCGGCGGGCGGAAGCCGCGCCTGTGGTCCTGAAGGCGCGAGATCTGCTGAACGGCTAAAGAGGAGGGAGGGGGCTCCATGAATCTGACCCCACGGGAAAAGGATAAGCTCATAATCGCGATGGCGGCGATGGTGGCGCGCCGACGGCTCGAGCGCGGCGTCAAGCTCAACCATCCGGAGGCCATCGCCCTCATCACCGATTTCGTCGTCGAGGGCGCGCGCGATGGCCGCTCGGTCGCCGAGCTGATGGAGGCCGGCGCCCATGTCGTCTCAGCGAATCAGGTGATGGACGGGATCGCCTCGATGATCCACGACATCCAGGTCGAGGCGACCTTTCCCGACGGCACGAAGCTCGTCACCGTCCACCATCCGATCCGCGGCGCGGAGGACAAGCAGATCCCCGGCGAAGTGCTGGCCGAGCCCGGCGAGATCTTGATGAACGTCGGGCGCGAGACCGTCACGCTGGACGTGTCCAACTCCGGCGATCGGCCGATCCAGGTCGGCTCGCACTATCATTTCTTCGAGACCAATCCGGCGCTCAAATTCGATCGCAGCAAGACGAAAGGCTACCGGCTCGACATTGCAGCCGGGACCGCCGTTCGCTTCGAGCCCGGCCAGAGCCGATCCGTGCGTCTCGTCGCCATCGCGGGAAAACGCGAAGTCTACGGCTTCCGCCAGGAGGTGATGGGCAAGGTGTGAGTAGCGCCCTTGCATTACATTGGCGCTCACCTTACCTTGCAAGAGGTAAGGAATGACGGAGAATGTTGTGACCGCCAAACAAGCCACGGTTGAACACGACTTCGGCGAAGCCACTGTGACCAGCAAAGGCCAGATCACGGTGCCAAATGACTTGCGCAAGGCGCTTGGCATTTCGCCTGGAGACCGGCTGCGGTTCGTGCAGGCAAAGGATGGTTCGGTCCGGCTCGAGGCCCGCAAGCGACGCCGTATCGTCGATTTCGCGCGCGCTAATGCGTTTCGCGTCGGCGAAGCGGGCCTCGATCTCGACAAAACAATCGACGAAGCCATTACGCTCGCCATGGAAGAGCGCGAGCGAAGAAGCCGCGGCGGATGATTGGCCTCGACACGAATGTTCTGCTGCGCCTGTTCCTCGAGGACGATCCTGCGCAAAGCGACCGAGCGCGCCGCTTTGTCAGCGCAGCGGCGGCGGGCGAGTCCTGCATCGTCAACCCGGTTGTGCTCGCCGAGTTCGCTTGGACGCTTGCCCGAAACTTTAAGATCAGGCGGCAGGAAGTGGCGCGTCTGATCGAGGGAGTGCTTTCAATGGACGACCTGGAAGTCCCGTTTCGCCACGCCGCGGAGGGTGCGCTTGACGCCTACCGCGGCGGCAAAGCCGACTTCCCGGACTATCTCCTGGCCGCAATCAACGCCGAACTCGGCTGCGCCTCCACCGCAACCTTCGATCGGGCGGCCCTCGATCATTCAACCTTTTCCCCCGTGCCGTGAGTTCTCTCGATGCCCCCATCCCGTAATTCGCTCCCCCCGACCTCCCTGCCCCGCGCGCACTATGCCGAAATGTTCGGCCCCACGACCGGCGACAGGATCCGCCTCGCCGACACGGAACTCATCATCGAGGTCGAGAAGGATTTCACCACCTACGGCGAAGAGGTGAAGTTCGGCGGCGGCAAGGTGATCCGCGACGGCATGGGGCAGGCGCAGACGACCAACGCGCGCGGAGCCGTCGACACGGTCATCACTAACGCCGTCATCCTCGACCACTGGGGGATCGTCAAAGCCGACGTGGGCCTCAAGGACGGCCTCATCGCCGCAATCGGCAAGGCCGGCAATCCCGACATTCAGCCTGGCGTCACCATCATCGTCGGTCCCGGCACCGAAGTGATCGCGGGCGAAGGCAAGATCCTCACCGCCGGCGGCTTCGACACCCACATCCATTTCATCTGCCCGCAGCAGATCGAAGAAGCGCTGATGTCCGGCGTCACTTCGATGCTGGGCGGCGGCACCGGCCCCGCGACCGGCACCTTCGCCACCACCTGCACGCCCGGGCCCTGGCACATCCAGCGCATGATCGAGGCGGCCGACGCTTACCCGATGAACCTCGGCTTCGCCGGCAAGGGCAACGCGTCCAAGCCTGCCGCGCTGGTCGAGCAGATCAAGGCCGGCGCGTGCGCGCTCAAATTGCACGAGGACTGGGGCACGACGCCGGCTGCGATTGACTGCTGCCTGTCGGTCGCCGACGACCACGACATCCAGGTCATGATCCACACCGACACCCTGAACGAATCGGGCTTTGTCGAGGACACGATCAAGGCGTTCAAGGGGCGCACCATCCACGCCTTCCACACCGAGGGCGCGGGCGGCGGGCATGCGCCCGACATCATGAAGATCGCGGGCCTCTCCAACGTGCTGCCTTCGTCCACCAACCCAACCCGGCCCTATACGAAGAACACGCTCGACGAACATCTCGACATGCTCATGGTCTGCCATCACCTCGACCAGAGCATTCCCGAAGACCTCGCCTTCGCCGAAAGCCGCATCCGCAAGGAGACGATCGCAGCCGAGGACATCCTGCATGATCTGGGCGCGCTCTCGATGATGTCGAGCGATTCCCAGGCGATGGGGCGGGTCGGGGAGGTCATCATCCGCACCTGGCAGACGGCGGACAAGATGAAGCGCCAGCGCGGCGCGCTCGAGGGCGATACGGCCCGCAACGACAATGCGCGCGCCAAGCGCTACATCGCCAAATACACCATCAACCCCGCGATCGCGCATGGCGTATCCAAGCACATCGGTTCGGTCGAGAAGGGCAAGCTCGCCGATCTCGTCCTCTGGACGCCCGCCTTCTTCGGCGTGAAGCCCGACAGCATCATCAAGGGCGGCGCGATCGCCGCGGCGCTGATGGGCGACCCCAACGCCTCGATCCCGACGCCCCAGCCCGTCCACTACCGGCCGATGTTCCGCTCGCACGGCCGCGCGCTGCACGGCTCGGCCCTCACCTTCGTTTCCGACGCAGCGCTTTCAGGCGGCCTCGAGCGCAAGCTCAAGATGCAAAGGCGCCTGGTCGCGGTCGAGAACACGCGCGGCAAGATCGGCAAGAAAAGCATGATCCACAATGGCGCGACGCCAAAGATCGAGATCGACCCGGAGACCTACGACGTGAGGGCGGACGGCGAGCTTCTAGTCTGCGAGCCCTCCGACAAGCTGCCGATGGCGCAGAGGTACTTTTTGTTTTGAGACCGACGAGGAGACAGTTCCCGCCGATCCTGTCATCCCCGCGGAAAAGCGGGGATCCAGGCGAGCGGCTTTTGCCGAGCGCTCAGCTGTTCAAGACATCGTACAGATCGGCCCATGCGGAAGAAGTCGAAAAAGTTCTTTGCACAATTCGTTCGAGCGATTGAGTGACCTCGAGATTCCCCCTAAGACAGCGCAGAGTGGTTCGAAAAAGGCTGGATTTCGGTGGTTCGTTTTGAGGGCGATCGGATAATTTTTGAGGGCGATATAAGACGTGATACTAGAGGAAGTTTAGTTTCTATATATCAAGTCATTAATAACCTCGGGTATAAAGATGTTGTTCTGGATTTTCTTAAAGTCAGTTATGTCGATGCCGGAGCAATGTTGCCAGTATCTAGTTATGCAACGTACTATCGTGCACACCAGATTGATTTTTCTCTCGTTGAACCAGAAGATCCCGTGATCAAGCGGCTATTTGCAAACGCTAATTGGGCTCATTTAATTGAGCCAGAGCGGTTTGGGTTAAACATAAGGCGAAGATCTAATAATCTGCCTGCACTTCAATTTTTGGATGGAGACGCTCAGAATAATGTTGTAAATAAAGCAATGGATATATTAATGGAAACACTTCATTTCCAGGAGCGGAATCAACTTAAAGCTTTGGAGTGGGCAATAAATGAAATTACAGACAATGTTTTAAATCACTCAGATAGTCCGATTGGAGGTATTGTTCAAATACAGTCGATTCCAACCAAAAATAGAGTCTCATTCTATGTTGTCGACGCAGGCTTAGGAATTCCTTTTACTCTTCGCAGAGCTCGCCCAGAGCTAACAAGTGATTCACAGGCTTTTGATTCGGCGATCAGAGAGGGGGTCACTCGTAATCCCCAGACGAATCAAGGTAACGGGCTATACGGTACTTTCAAATGTTGTGAAGTCAGTCGCGGTGGTATGACCATAATGTCTAATCACGCAATTCTGAAATACGACAGCAATGGCTTACGAGTGGCGACCGACAAAGTGCCGTTTCGTGGATCCTTCATTGAAGCTACTATAGATTATTCTACTGAGTCGCTGTTGGAGAAAGCATTCGTTTTCAGAGGCCGGGTCCATGAACCTGGGAATGACTACATCGAATCTCATTATGATCAAGTTGATGAAAAGATAGTATTTTATTTGCTGGCTGAAGTCGAGGGATTCGGCAGCAGGGATTTCGGAAGGAGAGCTAGGCAAAAGATCGACAATGTCCTTGTTGACAAGGCCAACTCAATTCTGTTTGATTTTTCGGGCATTCCACTAATATCCTCTAGTTTTGCCGATGAAGTGTTTGCAAAATTATTTGCTGAGTTAGGTCCCCTCGAATTCATGAGGCGGTGTTCGTTTCGGTCGGTGGATCCGACGGTTAAGCGACTAATAGACAAGGCGATCGAACAACGAATGAAAACTTGAATCGGCTGTCTTTCTTACGGACGGTGGTGCCGGCATTGAGCCGACGATCTCGTCGTCCTGCTCGCGGATGGCGCCCGGCTTCTCGAAAGATCCGTCTCGGCGTCATCGGACGCGGATACGATCACGGCGCGCTTCGTCCCCAGGCATGGCGCATTATGCGATCGCGAGCCTCTTAGCCATCTTCTCCCGCGCCGACCCTGGAACGATCCCGCTGATTTGAGTTGGTCCACATAGGCAGGTAATCGCTCAGACTTTTCCGTGTCCCGACATTGTAGTGTGGCTCGGGCGGGAGCCCCTTCGACGCGCGGTAATAATCTTGGACGATCTGCGCCTGCCGGAGATCGAGATCGATCCGGAAACACAGATGATGTACGAGCGGATGGCGTGCTTCTCACCTGCGAGTCGGCCGCGCTGCGGCGACGCGTCTGGATCCCCATCTTCGCGGAAATGGCGGCGAGTAGAAAATCAGACTTAATATTGTTAAAAAGAGAAATATGTGCTATATCGTGGGCAATCGCGGGATCGAACCCGGCCGTTGACAGGCTTCCAACGAGGAGAAAACAGACGCCGCCGAAATTGACTTCAAAACCGTCGCGCACAACCGGAGATGGCGGAGGGAAATTTTTTTTACTCCAATCGGTCGTAACCCATTGAAAAGTCCCGATTCGGAAAAATAAACGCTAGTAAACGTCAGCAAATTTACTAACGTTTATTATCTTTTAATGGCGTTTACTGACGTTTATGCGCCGGGTCTCGGCTCAAGATCGCGCAGGGGTTGTATCCCGGTCACCCGTTCCGGAGCGCTGGCGCTTGCAAACCGAACGGAGGCGGCGCTGACTGGCGCCCCAGTCGAGCCCGCGAACGGAGGTCCCATGCCGTCAAGACCGCAAGCCGTGCCCCATGTCCATATCTCGGAGCCGCATGTGCGGGTCACCGAGTGGCGGTTCGCGCCCGGCGCCGAGACAGGGTGGCATCGCCACGAGGCCGACTATGTCGTCGTTCCGCTCGCCGATGGCGACCTGCTGCTCGAGGAGCCAGGCGGCGGCTCGCGCACGGCAACCCTCAAGAAGCACGTTCCTTATGAGCGGCGAGTGGGCGTCGAGCACAACGTGGTCAACGCCAATCCGTACGACTACGCCTTCATGGAGATCGAGCACCTGAAGTCGTGAACGCCCGCGATCGCTGCTCTACTCAGCCGCCGCCTTCTCCTCAAGCGCCGGATAATCGGTGTAGCCCCCAGGGCCGTCGGTATAGAAGGTGTCTGCGTTCCAGGCGTTGAGCGGCGCGCCGAGCCCAAAGCGGCGCGGCAGATCGGGATTGGCGATGAAGAGCTTGCCAAAGGTAACCGCATCGGCCTCACCCGCTTCGATCGCCGCATCGGCCTCCCCACGGCCGAAGCTCTCGTTGGCGATATAGACGCCCCCGAACGCCGCCTTGAGGTCGGGGCCGAGCCGCGGGGCCTTGGTCGATTCGCGCGCGCAGATGAAGGCGAGGTTCCGTTTTCGCAGCTCGCGCGCCACATAGCCGAAGGTCGCCGGAAGGTCGCTGTCGCCCATGTCATGCGCGTCGGCACGGGGCGCAAGATGCATGCCGACCCGGCCCGGCCCCCAGACGGAGACGACGGCGTCGGTCACTTCGAGCATGAGCCGGGCGCGGTTCTCGACCGAGCCGCCGTAACCGTCGTCGCGCTTGTTGGCGCTGTCCTGCAGGAACTGGTCGAGCAGATAGCCGTTCGCGCCATGGATCTCGACGCCGTCGAAGCCCGCCCTTTTGGCGTTCTCCGCGCCGCGCCGATAAGCCGCGACGACGTCCGCCAGCTCCTCGGTCTTGAGCGCCCGGGGCGCGACATAAGCGCGCTGCGGACGCAGCAGGCTCACATTGCCTTTGGGCGCGATCGCGCTCGGCCCAATGGGAAGGGCGCCGTCGTGATAGCTCGGATCGGAGATGCGCCCGACGTGCCAAAGTTGAAGGAAGATGCGCCCGCCGGCGCCATGCACCCCCTCGACCACGTTGCGCCATCCTTCGACCTGCTCATCGGACCAGACGCCCGGCGTATGCGGATAGCCAACGCCCGCGGCCGCAACCGAGGTCGCCTCGGAAAGGATAAGCCCGGCGGACGCGCGCTGCACGTAATAGTCGCGCATCATCGCGTTCGGAACGCGGCCCGGTCCTGTCGATCGATTGCGTGTCAGCGGCGCCATGAGAATGCGGTTGGGAAGTTCCAGATCGCCAATCTTCAGAGGGTCGAACAAAGTGGGCATTGAATCGTTTCTCCGAGGTGAACGCGCGCGATGACGCGCCATGGTCGCCTTGGCCAATCGGCTAAGGGGCCTATGCAGATCTGCTTGTAGCTGGAGGATTTTGGGGACCGGCGCCCGGCCCCGGGGAAAGCCTATCGACCTTACTTGGTATCCGGCCGCGAGTTGTCAACGCGCGAACGGTCGACGCGTGCGTCGACCACGAGCGGCGTTTGCGCTTATTCGTCGCCGAGGAAATGCAGGATGGCGAAATTGAACTGGTCCGGGTCCTGCAGGAAGGCGAAATGGCTTACGTTCGGTAAGATCAGCAGCCCGGCGTGCGGGATGGTCGCGGCGATATATTCGGTATGCGGCCGTTTGATCGCCTCGTCGTGGTCGCCGTCGACGACGAGAATGGGCGTGTCGATCGCCCTCAGCTGATCGTCGGTCCAGTTTGGCTGGTCCGCCCACATTTTGCTGATCTGCTCGACAAACGCGGCGTATTCCTTGGGCGTCGCCGAATGCTCGGCATATTCATGGCCGGCGCGATCGATATAGGCGGCGAAAGTTGGATTTTTCTCGACGCCCTCGACCACGCCGGAGGTGACCGTGTTGGCGGCGAAGGCGAACACCTTGCCGACGCGATCCTTGTGCCGCATCGCGAGGTCGAGCCCAAGGATGCCGCCGTCGCTCCAGCCGACGATGTCGGCCTTCGGGATCTTCAGCACATCCATGAGCGCGACGACGTCGTCGGCCATGAGGTCATAGCCATAGGGGCGCGCATCGCGAGTGCTGCGGCCGTGACCGCGACTGTCCATCAGGATCACGGTATGATGCGCCGCGACGGCTGGAACCTGATTACCCCAATAGTCGGTATTGGCGAGGCCGCCGTGCAGGAAAATCACGGGCGAACCCTGGCCGTAGATCGCATAGTGAATCTTGATGCCGTTGGCTTCGACTTCGCCGCTACGGTCGGTGGCGATCGGCGCCGGCGTTGGCGGGAGGGTCTGCCACCGCTCCGCAGCGTTGGAGGGGAGTGTGAAAAACGCGAGGAAGGCGGCGAGGGCGAACTGGCGCATCGGGCTGCTCCCTGGACCGGTCGAGTCCGCGTCAGCTTTTCGTCTTTCGTACTTTCATGCAAGCGTGATCCGCCTAGCCTCGCAAACACGCGCCGATGACAGGGCGGCGACACCGCCATAGGAAACAAAGGACGCACCTAAAAGCATGTCCAACCCGTTCTTCACCCCTGGACACTCCACCCGCCCGATCGACGAGTTTGTGGCGCTGTTGACGAGTGCGGAAGTCAAGCTCGTCGTCGACGTGCGGACTGTTCCGCGCTCGCGGACCAATCCGCAATTCAACCGCGACATCCTCCCCTTATCGCTCGCTTCGCATGGCGTCGCCTACGAGCATTTCGCCGCGCTCGGCGGATTGCGCGGAAAGCAGCCTGGAATATCCTCCGACGTCAACGCTTTCTGGGAGAACGCCAGCTTTCACAATTACGCCGACTACGCGCTGAGCGAAGAGTTCCGCTCAGGCCTTGAGAAACTGCGCGCGCTCGGGCACACAGCGCGTTCGACCATCATGTGCGCGGAAAGCCTCTGGTGGCGATGCCATCGCCGAATCATCACGGATTACTTAATCGCCGCGGGCGAGGAGGTGTTTCACATCCTCGGCCCCGGCCACGTTGAGCAAGCGCGTTTGACGCCGGCGGCTTTGGCCGGGCCGAATCGGACGCTGAACTATCCTGGGGAAACGCCGCCCATGCTCGACCTCCGGCCGTGAACCGGTCTCACACGTCCAGGTTCGCCACGCTTAGCGCGTTCTCCTGAATGAACTCGCGGCGCGGCTCGACGATGTCGCCCATGAGCTTGACGAAAATGTCGTCAGCCTCATCGACCTCACGGATCTTGACCTGCAAAAGCGTGCGGGCTTCGCGGTCGAGGGTCGTCTCCCAGAGCTGGTCCTTGTTCATCTCTCCGAGGCCCTTATAGCGCTGGAAAGCCACACCCTTGCGTCCGGCGGCGTTGACCGCCTCGAGCAACTCCGAGGGACCGGAGACGGTGATCGTGTCGCCGCGACGCGCAAACGTCCCCGGCTCGGCGAAGGCTTCGCTGAGCGGCCGCGCATGCTCGTCGAGGCGGCGCGCATCGGCCGAGGCGAGCAAGCCCGCGTCGAGCGCCGCCGCCTGCCGGACGCCACGGACTTCGCGCGTCAGCATATAGCCGTTCGCATCGAGCCGAGCGCTCCAGCCGCGCTCGGTCTCCTCGGCAATTGCGTTCATCCGTTCAGCGAGCAGCCGCGCGCGCGCCTCGCCCTCAGGATCGTCGGCGCCGCTCAAGGGCCTGAGCGCGCCAGCGAGCGCAGCTTGCTCAACGAGGGCGCGGTTATAGCGCGAGTGCAGGCCGTCGAGCTGGCGCCGCAAAGCGCGCGCCTCCTCGACCAGAGCGCGCAAGTCGGCGCCAGCGCGCGCCTCTCCGGTGGCGAGCGTCAGCGTCGCGCCGTCGAGCCCCGTCTCGACCAGATAGTCCTCGAGCCCCCGCTCGTCTTTGAGATATTGCTCAGACTGGCCGCGCTTGACCTTGAACAGCGGCGGTTGGGCAATGAACAGATGTCCTGCCTCAATGACCTGACGCATCTGTCGGAAGAAAAACGTCAGCAACAGGGTGCGGATGTGCGAACCATCGACATCCGCGTCGGTCATGATGATGATCTTATGGTATCGCAGCTTCTCGATGTTGAAGTCGTCACGCCCAATGCCGGCGCCAAGCGCTGTGATGAGCGTGCCGATCTGCTCGCTCCCCAGCATCTTGTCGAAGCGCGCGCGCTCGACATTGAGGATCTTGCCGCGCAGGGGCAGCACCGCCTGAAACTCGCGGTTGCGGCCCTGCTTGGCGGTCCCGCCGGCCGAATTGCCCTCGACGATGAAGATCTCAGACTTGGCCGGATCGCGCTCCTGACAGTCGGCGAGTTTGCCGGGCAGGCTCGCGATGTCGAGCGCGCCCTTGCGCCGCGTCAGCTCGCGCGCTTTGCGCGCCGCTTCACGCGCCTGCGCGGCCTCGACCACCTTGCCCACGACCACCCGCGCCTCCTGCGGGTGCTCCTCAAACCATTGCGACAAGAGTTCGTTGACGAGGCCCTCAACGACCGGGCGGACCTCGGAGGAGACCAGCTTGTCCTTCGTCTGGGAGGAGAATTTCGGATCCGGGCATTTGATGCTCAGCACGCAGGTCAGCCCTTCGCGGGTGTCCTCACCCGAAAGATCGACCTTCTCTTTCTTGAGCAGTCCCGAGCTTTCGGCATAGCCAACGAGCTGACGTGTGAGCCCGCTGCGCAAACCGATCAGATGCGTGCCGCCGTCGCGCTGAGGGATGTTGTTCGTGAACGGCAGCACGTTCTCGTGGTAAGTGTCGTTCCACCAAAGAGCGACTTCGACGCCAATGCTGTCACGCTCGCCCCTGATGAGGATGGGCTTATCGATCAGCGGACTCTTGGCGCGGTCGAGATAGCGCACGAAGGCTTCGAGGCCGCCCTCGTAGAACAGCTCCTCGCGCTTGGACTCGGCGTGGCGCAAGTCGGTGAGTATGATCCGGACGCCGGAGTTGAGGAACGCGAGCTCCCGCAAGCGGTGCTCGATGGTCGCGTAGTCGAACTCGACCATGGTGAACGTTTCGGTCGACGGCGTGAACGTGACCTCGGTGCCACGCTTTGGCTTGCCGTCGGCGATTGGCGCAGGCCCGACGACCTTGAGCGGCGCGACCGCGTCGCCCCCCGCGAATTCGATGAGATGCTCGAGCCCGTCGCGCCAGACGCGCAGCACGAGGCGCGTCGACAGGGCATTGACCACCGAAACGCCGACTCCGTGCAAGCCGCCGGAGACCTTGTAGGAGTTTTGGTCGAATTTTCCGCCCGCATGCAGCTGGGTCATGATGACTTCGGCGGCCGACACGCCCTCTTCGTCGTGGATGCCGGTCGGAATCCCGCGCCCATCGTCGGTAACGGTGCACGAGCCGTCGGCGTTGAGGGTCACGGTCACGAGCTTCGCGTGACCGGCTAGAGCCTCGTCGATGGCGTTGTCGACAACCTCGTAGATCATGTGGTGGAGGCCGGAGCCGTCGTCGGTGTCGCCGATGTACATGCCCGGTCGCTTGCGCACGGCGTCTAGGCCACGCAACACCTTGATCGAATCCGCGCCATAGCTTTCGACGGCGGCCTTGGCGTCTTTAGCCAGGTCCTTGCCTTCTTCGTCCAAAATCAGAGCCTTTTCGTGATGGGCCGGACCGGCAGCAAAACCGCGATTTGTGATTTCGCCACCCTATCCTGTCAGACCTGCAAATGCACGTTTTGCCAGGCGCGGGCGCCGGCAATCGTCCCCAGCCGCAGTGCTCACGCACAGCTACGCCCGCGTTTACAATATATTGGTGTTCAAAGCGATTTTTCCAGTGGCCGCGGGCGTACTTGAGTTCATCCGGCGCGTGCGGCGGCGAGTTCGCTCCGCGCCACGGCGCGCAGCAACGTCTGGTCGCTCGAAATGGTGCATAGCTGAAATCCGAGCGCCTGCATCGCCCGTGCGTCGGCGCCGTCGAAACAGAACATTGCCGCATATTTCCCGTGCGCATTGGCGCGCTCGACGACCCGTCGCGCCTCGCTCATGACCGCGTCGCCACGCGGCTCGACGCTCGCCCCGTTGGTCAAGGCGATGGAAAGATCCGATGGTCCGACGTACACGCCATCCAAACCTTCGACGCTCAGAATGTCGTCGAGCGCGTCCAGAGCGGCGCGGGTCTCAATCATCGCGATGGCCTGGGTCATCGCGTTGGCAGCCTTGAGGTAGGCGGGGGCGTCCAGGCCGCTGAGCGGCAGCGCGGCGCGCGGGCCCCATGAGCGCTGGCCGAGCGGCGGGAATTTGACGGACTCGACCAAGCGTCGCGCATCCTCGCCACTGTCGATCATTGGCGCTAGAATTCCGCAGGCGCCAGAGTCCATGAGCTGGCTAGCCAGGGCAAATGCGCCGATCGGCACGCGGGCGATGGTCGGTTTGCCGGCAAGCGCAACTCGTAGGATTGAACGGGTGGCGCCATCGAAGTCGACAGCGCCGTGCTGCATGTCGAGCACGATTGCGTCGAAAGCTTCTCTCGCCAAAGCCTCGGCGACGGCCGGCTCATTCATGGTGACCCAGGCGCACAAAGCCTGGCCGCGTCCAGCCAGACGACCGGAGAGTTTACTCAGCACAGAGTCGTTCATTTTCTCTCCTCTGGCCAGACCGCGCCGCGCGCGTTAATCCGCCGCTAACCACAAATCTCCGCCGCCGCCCAAACGCCTTCATTACGCCGAGTTCATTTGAAATTCATCTCAGAAGCAGTCAGCTTCGTTGTGTAACGAGGACCGGGGAATGAGACGTACATTCGTTGCAGCCCTTGCCACAGTTTTCATAGCCACTTCGGCTTTTGCGGTCGCCGCTGAGGACGATCAGCAGTCTTCGCGCGCCGAGCGCATGCAGCAGTGGACGGCCGATCGCGAGACGATTCTGGACGCCAAGCTCGTCGGCATGAAGGCTGGCCTCGCACTGACATCCGACCAAGAAAAGCTTTGGCCCCCGTTCGAGACCGCCGTCAAGGATGGTGACAAGTCGCGCCTGGACGCCATGGGTCAGATGATGCGGATGCGCGCGCAGGGCGAGCGGATGTCGCCCATCGACCACCTCGAAGCCATGGCGGACCGCTTATCGCAGGGCTCAACGAACATTAAGAAGATCGCCGACGCCGCCAAGCCCCTGTACGACAGCCTCGACGAGACGCAGAAGCACAAGTTTGGCATGCTTGGACGCATGCTGATGCCGGAGCGGCCCCGATTCGCCATGGACATGATGCACCACAATATGGGCGAACACGACCATGACGGCGCCGAGTAGTCCCAGGGCCATATATTAGCCCTCGGGGAAAAGAAGACGCGGCCGCCCCCCTCGGCCGCGTCTTCCATTTTTAGGCGACACCGCGTGACGCCAATCAACTGGCTTTAGGCGCGGGTGGCCAAGACGCGGGTGGCGCCGGCAAGGTCCTGGTAGCTCACGATGCCGGCAAATCTACATTGGTTCGCGATTGCGCTCACGTCGGTCGCCTGATCCGGGCCGAGTTCCGTGAGCAGCCAACCGCCCGGAGCAAGTAAGCGTCTGGATTCCGGTAGGATTCGTCTATAGGCGTCGAGTCCGTCAATTCCGCCGTCCAGCGCGAGCCGGGGATCGTAGTTGCGAACCTCGCGCGGCAGCCCTGCAAGGTCAGCCGTCGCAATGTAGGGAGGGTTCGAGACGATCAGGTCAAATCGTCCTTCGAGGCCACTGGTCCAGTCGCCAACTCGAATCTCAGCCCTGAGAGACAAACCACACGCCTGAAGATTGCCCTGCGCAACCTCCGCCGCGTCGGCTGAAATATCGACGCCAATGCCCCGCGCTGCGTCGAATTCGGTCAACAGCGCGCACAACAGCGCGCCGGAGCCGACGCCAAGGTCGAGGATACGCAGCGGGTCCTTACGGCGATCGCTCAAAATCGAGAGCGCGGCTTCGACGAGCGTTTCCGTTTCTGGTCGCGGATCCAGCACATGCGGCGTGATGGCGAACGAGAGGCCCCAGAATTCGCGTTTGCCGACGATCCTGGACAAGGGTTCTCCGATCCCTCGCCGCGCGGCGACTTCTTGAACCTTTGAAGCCGCAGACCCGAGCGGCTCGCTCGCGTCGACAATCAATGCAACCGGCGAGATGCCTGAGGCGGCGCAAAGGCTGATGCGCGCCTCTCGCGCCGGGTTTTCAATTCCGGAGATTTGGAACGTTTTCTCGAGGCTCGCGAGGGCCGCGGAGCGAGCGGTAGAAGCCTGAAGATTGAGGCCGTTCGTCACGCCACCTGGCCGTGGCAGTGTTTGAATTTCTTGCCTGAGCCACACGGGCACTGTTCATTTCGACCGATCCGGCCCCAGGTCGCGGGATTCTGCGGGTCGCGATCGACCACATCGACCGCAGACGGCGCCGTCAAAAGACCCGCCTCCGCCGAGGCGGTGATGGGAGAGAAGTTATATTCATTCTCGCCGGTGGCCGGATCGATATGTTGATATTGCATGGGCGGCGGCTCCGGCTCGGGCTGCTGGAACCGGACCTCGACCCGCGAGATTTGCGCGATCACGCCTTCGTGCCACTGGGTGATCAATTCTCGGAACAGCTCGAAAGCTTCGGATTTGTACTCGTTCAAGGGATCGCGCTGGGCCATGCCGCGCCAGCCGATGACCTGGCGTAGATGATCGAGGGTCACGAGATGCTCGCGCCACAAATGATCAAGCGACTGCAGGATAACCTGTTTTTCGATGTATCGCATAACGTCGGGCGTGTTGCGCTCAATGCGCTGCGCATAGGCCTCCTCGGCCGCCTTGTGGAGCCTCGCCGCGACCTCTTCGTCGGCAATGCCCTCCTCCTTGGCCCACCCGTCGACCGGGAGATCGAGGCTCAGCTTATTCGTAACCTCAGTCTTTAGTCCGGCAATGTCCCAGGCCTCGGGATAAGCGTCGTGCGGGATATGTTTGGCGACGATGTCGTCGATGACGCCAGTGCGCATATCCTCGATCGTCGACTCAAGCGATTCCGACGCCATCATCCGGCGCCGGTCTTCGAATATGACCTTGCGCTGGTCGTTCATGACATTGTCAAACTTGAGGACGTTCTTGCGCATGTCGAAATTGCGCGCCTCGACCTTCTGCTGCGCCTTCTCGAGCGCTTTATTGATCCAAGGGTGGACAATCGCCTCGTCCTCTTTGAGTCCGAGACGCTTGAGCATCGCGTCCATGCGCTCCGCTCCGAAAATCCGCATGAGATCGTCTTGCAGGGACAGGAAGAATTTCGACCGGCCCGGATCCCCCTGGCGGCCAGATCGGCCGCGCAACTGGTTATCGATGCGCCGGCTTTCGTGCCGCTCGGTGCCGACAATGTAGAGCCCGCCGGCGTCGATCGCCTTCTGTTTGAAGGCGGCGACCTCCGCTCGGATTGACGCTTCATGGGCCTCGCGCTGCTCGTCCGGAGCGGCGGGATCGATCTCCTGTCTGACCCGCATCTCGACATTGCCGCCGAGCTGAATGTCCGTCCCACGCCCCGCCATGTTGGTTGCGATCGTGATCGCGCCGGGAACCCCCGCTTCCGCAACGATAAAGGCTTCCTGCTCGTGGTGACGGGCGTTCAGGACCGCAAAATTCTTTGAAGGCTTGCCCGCACGGGCCGCGGCATAGAACGCCTTCAAGGCGTCAGGCTTGGTGAAATCAATCTTATTGTATCCTTGCCGTTCAAGCACCTCGCCAAGCTGCTCAGATTTTTCAATCGATGTTGTGCCCACCAGCATCGGCTGCAATTTGGCGTTGGCGTCCTCGATCTCGCGGACGACGGCGCGCATCTTCTCGTCCGTGGTGCGGTAGACCTCATCATCCTCATCAAGACGGGAGATTGGCCGGTGGGTCGGAATCTCGACAACGACGAGCTTGTAGATTTCCGCGAATTCGTCGGCTTCCGTCGCGGCGGTGCCGGTCATTCCGGCGAGCTTCTTGTAGAGACGGAAATAGTTCTGGAACGTAATCGAGGCCAAGGTGACGTTCTCAGGCTGGACCGTTACGCCTTCCTTTGCCTCGAGCGCCTGATGTAGCCCTTCGGAGTAGCGCCGCCCAGGCATCATGCGTCCCGTGAACTCGTCGACGATCACAACTTCGTCGTTACGGACGATGTAATCCTTGTCGCGTTGGAAAAGCTTATGAGCTCGGGCCGCCTGATTGAGGTGATGGACGAGGGTCGCATTTGACGCCTCGTAGAGCGACCCTTCCTTCATCACGCCGGCCTCGCGCAGCAGGGCTTCGGCGTGCTCATTGCCCGCGTCAGTCAGGTTGACCGTGCGTTGCTTCTCGTCGAGCTCGAATTCCTCGCGGGCGAGTTCGGGGATGATCGCGTTGACCGAAACGTAGAGACCGGAGCGGTCCTCCGAAGGGCCTGAGATGATGAGCGGCGTCCGCGCCTCGTCGACCAGGATCGAGTTGACTTCGTCGACAATCGCGAATGCGTGGCCGCGCTGGACCATCTGCGCCATATCGTACTTCATGTTGTCGCGCAGGTAGTCGAAGCCGAACTCGTTGTTCGTGCCGTAGGTCACGTCGGCGGCGTAGGCCTGTCGGCGCTGATCGTCGTCAAGGCCATGCACGATGACGCCGACCGTCAAGCCGAGGAACTGGTAAATCTGACCCATCCACTCGGAGTCGCGGCTGGCGAGGTAGTCGTTCACCGTGATGACGTGAACGCCCTCTCCAGCGAGCGCATTGAGATAAACCGCGGTCGTCGCAACCAGCGTCTTGCCCTCGCCAGTGCGCATTTCGGCGATTGCGCCCTCGTGCAACACGAGCCCGCCCATAAGCTGAACATCGAAGTGGCGCTGCTTGAGCGTCCGCTTGGCGGCTTCGCGCGCGGCGGCGAAAGCAGGCGGGATGAGATCGTCGAGCGTCTTGCCGGCCTTGAGCTCAGCCCGCAACTCCTCCGTCTTCGCGCGCAGTTGATCGTCGGTGAGGGCGTCGAATTCGGGTTCCAGCGCATTGATAGCGGCGACCATGGGCCGGTAGCCCTTGAGGCGTCGGTCGTTGGACGAGCCAAAGACCCGCTTCATCACGGTGTCGAACTTAAGCGCGCCGAGCATTTTCGACCTTTCCTACCCGCCCCGCTGAAGGGGGTCTTCCGCTTCTTGCCCGGCCAAACACGAGCGAAGACAGGGCGGACGATGGCGGCAACAATAAAAAGCGCGAAAAAGGCAAAAATCGCCCATTTTCGCGCGAGCTAAACGGAATTCTTGGTGAGATAGGAGCCGCGCCTCGCCTTGTCAATGATCGGCGCCTCTCCGCAAGACGCGGGCTCAGTGCTGGCATTTCGAGCAGTAGAATGTAGAGCGCCCGGACTGTGTGATCCTGGCGACGATCCCACGGCAACTATTTCGCGCACACGGCAATCCTTCGCGGTCGTAGACTTTGAAGACGTGCTGGAAGTAGCCCAATTCGCCATTGGCCTGCCGGTGATCACGCAACGTCGAGCCGCCGGCCTCGACGGCTTCCTCGAGCACGTCGCGGATTGCCTTGGCGACCGCCGTCGCGGCACGAGTGGGACCGCCCCGGGCGTTCGCCAGGATGCTCGCCGGCTTCGATGGCGAGAGACCAGCGCGAAACAGGGCCTCGGACACATAGATGTTGCCCAGCCCAGCGATGCGCCTCTGGTCGAGCAGACCGGCTTTAAGAGACGTGCGGGCGCCGGCGAACAGCTTCGCCAGGGAATGGGCGCCAAATTCTGGCGCTAGCGGCTCGGCGCCCAGGCCGCGCATCCTTGGATGCTGGTCGAGGGCCTTGGTCGGCGCGAGGTCCATGAAGCCAAAGCGCCGGGGGTCATTGTAAGTGACGACCCAATCGTTATCGAGGTCGAAGACGACGTGGTCGTGCTTTGGATCCTTCGAACGCTCGTGATGGAACTTGCCGGGCGTTGAGACCACGGTCTTTTCCGTGCGGAACGAACCGGACATGCCCAGATGGACGATCAGGGTCTCGCCGCTGTCCAGTTCGAACAGAAGGTATTTGGCACGGCGGCCCATCTCGACGATGCGACGGCCGGTCAGTCGTTTGGCGAACGAGTTGGGGAAGGGAAAGCGAATATCGGCCCGCCGCAATTCGACCTTGCCGATCCGGGCGCCGCGCATGACGGGCGTAAGGCCGCGTCGCACGGTCTCGACTTCGGGCAGCTCAGGCATTGCGGGAGCCTTGGCTCACGAAGGGAGGACCGGTCTGGCCGGCGGC
>CAWCSA010000002.1:0-568809 GCA_963798015.1 uncultured Alphaproteobacteria bacterium | reverse complement strand
CGGCGGGTGAGATCGCCGTCGTGGCGGGCTTCCAGGGCGTGCATAAGGCCACCAATCGGGTGACGACGCTGGGGCGGGGCGGATCGGACACTTCAGCGGTTGCGCTCGCGGCGGCGATCTGGCGACCGCTGCGATATCTATACCGATGTCGACGGCGTCTATACGTCCGACCCGCGCGTCGTGCCGAAGGCGCGCCGGCTCGCCCAGTGGCTATATCGAAGAAATGCTGGAAATGGCCTCGCTGGGCGCGAAGGTTCTGCAGGTGCGCTCGGTCGAACTGGCGATGCTGAACCAAGATCAATCCCTACGTGCGCTCGTCGTTTGACGATCCTGGCAATCCGCAGCCGGGCACCCTTATTTGCGACGAGGAGGACATCATGGAAGAGCAGGTCGTCACCGGCATCGCCTTCTCGCGCGACGAGGCGCAATTCACTCTGCGCGAGGTCGCCGACCGCCCGGGGTCGCCGCAGCCATCTTCGTGCCGCTGGCCGAGGCCAACATCAATGTCGACATGATCATCCAGGTCGTCTCGGACAAGACGACGACGACCGACATCACCTTTACGGTCCCGGCCGCCGAATTTGAGCGCGCCATGGGCTTTCTCGAGCAGCGGCGAGCGAAGATCGGCTACGCCAAGCTGCTCGGCGCTCAGGACGTGGTGAAGATCTCGGCGATCGGCGTCGGCATGCGCTCGCATTCCGGGCGTCGCCGCGCGCGCCTTCAAGGCGTTGGCCGAAAAGGGCATAACATTCGCGCCATCACGACGTCGGAATTGAAGTTCTCGATGCTGATCGACGACGCCTATACCGAACTCGCGGTTCGCACCCTCACCGCTCTACGGCCTGGACGCGAGTGAAGCGGGCTACCAGCCCAGGCGGTCAAAGACGCCGCGCCACGTTACGAGATCCGGCGAGCCTGGTTTAGCTCAACGGCGGAATGCGCAGCACCTGGCCTGGATAGATCTTGTCGGGGTGGGTCAGCATCGGCCGGTTGGCCTGGAAGATGACGTCGTACTTTCCGCCGTGGCCCTTGCCGTACTCTCGCTCTGTAGTCGCCGACAGCGTGTCGCCGCTCTTGACCGTGTAGAACTTCGATTCCGGCGCGGCTGTAGCCGGCTTGATGTCGTTCTGCACGTTCTGCACGCCGACCGTGTTGCCGAGCGCAATGGCGATCTTTTCCGCTTGTTCCGTGTCTGGAGCGCTGCCGGTCACATGCACCTTGTCCCCGTCAGACCGTGATTTTCACGCCTATGTGTCGAGCCCATGTTTCACAAGCTCCTTGTGCAGGTCGTCGGCCGTCGCCGCCTTCGCTTCACTCGCGCCCGAACAGCTTCTCTCCGGTGCTTTGACGAAACTGATCAGTCCCATGACTTGATGCTCCTGACGCCAGCGGCGCTCTGGTTGGTTGAAAAAGGGCGCCTTCGCTGGCGCCCCGCAATCCTGAAACAGAGATTTTTAAGGTTGGCCAACGGAACGGGCATGCGTTCGCGGTTGAGTTGCGGACGGCGACGTGGATGGCTTGATCGAGGGCGGCGACATCGGTGAAGGTCTGATGGGCGAGGTGATGCGCCTTGAGGTCGCGCCAGACCACTTCGATGTCGTTGAGTTCGGGAGCGTATTTGGGCAGCCATTCGACGGTGAGCCAGTGCTGCGCGAGCGGCGAGGGCGGCGAGCGAGAGCTTGCTGATGTGGATCGGCCCATTGTCCTCGACCAGCACGACCGGCTTGGCCGGCCGGCCGGGTATGGGGCCATAGAGTTTGTCGAGTTGTTCGAGATGGGCCACGAAGTCGCTGCTGCGCTTGGTCGAGGCTGGTATGGACGATGAGTTGGCGTGTGACGTGATCGAGCGAGCCCAGCATCGCCACCTTCTTGGCCTGTCCCGGCGCCGGCACGCGCAGGTCGGCGCCGGACTTCGCCCGGCGCGGGCAAGATAGGGATGCGTCAGCGCTTCGCTTTCGTCGCCGTAGAGCAGAACGATGTCGCCCGCTTCGGCCTGACGTTTGCGCAATTGCAGGCGCAAGCCGATCCGATCCACCTCGCTGGCCGTCTGCCGGCCTTTCAGCGTGTGCCGGGGCCGCCGCCAGCGGAACTTTTTTTCGCAACGCCTTGGACAGTTGCGAGCGGCTGATGCGGACGCCCTCACGCGTTTCGATTTCGGCGCGAAGGCGAGCGATCGTCCAGTTCGGCCGGTCGGCCACCGGCTCTTCGAGCAAGCGGCGTGACCACGCGCAACGCCGTTGCGCTCTTTACCGGCGCCGGCCCGGGCGCGATGCTCGCCTTCAACGCATCCACGCCGCCGCGGCCGAAATCGCTGCGCCATAGCCGAACCGTGTCTTCCCGCACACCGAACGCTTCCGCGATCCGCGGACTGGTCCAGCCCGACAGCGTCAGCAGCACGGCGCGCGACCGGTCCGCTTCCCCGCGATCACGCGATCCGCAAGAGCCGTCAAGGCCACGCGCTGTTCGTCGCTCGCCGCAATAGGAGATTTGCCGCCCATGCCCCGCCCAACCGAATCAAAGCCAGCAGCGAATTGCAAAACAACCGCGTTGGTCAACAAACCGGAATTTGCTGAGCCGCTCAGACACATATGGGATTGATTGCGTGAATAGCGGGGTTCTCCGAGGTTCGGGTTGTCGAAGCTCGAATCACAGGAGAACCCCATGCAGGTTTTTGGCCTGCCCGGTCATATTATCCGGAGTGCCCGGGGCGCGTCGCGTCTTCTGGCGGCGCAGACCCCGAATATCGAAGCCGCCAGAAGACGTGACGCGTTGGCGCGCTGGCGAAACGCCATGGCGCAAGGGCTGAGCAGCCAACAGGGGGCCGAAGCTGTGGGCGTCCCTCGGTCCACCCTCTACCGCTGGCAGGCGCGCGCCGATCCCCTGAGCCGTCGGCCACGCCGGGTGCGCCAACCCCAGCGTCCACAAGGTCTGGCCGAAGCCGTCGAGCGCCTGCGCCTGGATCACCCCATGTGGGGCAAGGAAAAGCTCGGGCCGATCCTGCGCAAACAGGGCTACCCCACATCCAACGCCACCGTCGGGCGGATCATCGGCGCGCTCATCCGGCGCGGAACGGTTCAGCCCGTTCCCGCCCTGATCCGCAAAGTCGCCGCCAAAGCAGCGCCAAAGAAGCGCCCCCACGCCATCCGAAAACCCAAGGGCGTTACCTTCGAAAAGCCCGGCGACGTCGTCCAGATCGACACCCTCTCGATCTATCCGCTGCCCGGCGTCTCCATCAAGCATTTCAACGCCTACGATCCCTTCGCCAAATGGACCGTCGCCAGGCCGTGCAAACGAGCCACTGCCAAAAACGCCGCCGAGTTCCTCGACGCGGTCCTCGAACAAATGCCCGATCCCGTCAAAGCCATTCAAATCGACGGCGGCTCCGAGTTCATGGCCGAGTTCGAGCAAGCCTGCGCCGACAAGAACCTGCCCCTCTACGTCCTGCCCCCCCGATCGCCAAAGCTCAACGGAGCTGTCGAGCGTTGCAATGGAGCCTGGCGCTACGAGTTCTACGCCTGCGCCGATCTCCCAACGCGCATCGACAAAATCGCCCAAATGGTCGGCGCCTTCCAAAACCTCTACAACCACCACAGACCCCACGCAGCCCTTGCAGGAAAAACCCCAGCCGAGTACCTCGCTATCCGCCGAGCCAATGAAACTCCCCCGTCTCATATGTCCTGAGCCAGGACAATTTCTTGACAAACTGGCCGGGACCTGGTATTGTTTTTCAGAAAGTTCAATAGGTCTGCAAGCCCATCATTAATCACGCGCGCCTGGACTTCGGCATAAGAACAGGATTTGACTCGGGAATGGCGCCGCAAGTCATTGACATTGCTAGAAACGGACTTGCCAATCGGCAGACGTCGCGTCGCTGGGAAGGCGGATCGATCAGATGAGTCCGTGCTTCAAGGGCGCGCGGCGGGCTTTAAGGGGTCATGCGCAGGGTCCGCTTCTCAAAGCGGGCTCCTTCGTCGACGACAGCGTCTGTTGCTCGGCGCCGCTGGAGGGTTCGCTTTGGCGACCTCAGACAGCTCTTCGAGATCGGTGCGCGGCGCCTTCAGAGCGAGGTCTTTGCAACTAGGGAAGGCGCTAAAAGTTGCGCGAAAGCGCACTTAAGCTGTTGAAATGATTGGTCAGCGTAACTTTGCGCGCCCCCGGCGCGGTAACTTTGTGCGCCCCCGGAAGGCTCGGCTTGGGGAAGCGTGGGCCCCGGCGCGCTCAGGCGGAACGGGGCCCTGTTTCGCGGTCAGCGAAACTTCTGGGATGTTGCAGATGATATTTCGGCTGAGGAACCGCTTGGCCTTCGCGTTTCCAATGCCGCAGACGTTCGTCAATGATGTTTAGAACGCCCTTCCGCTCTGGCATTTGGAGCGGCGACGGACGTTTGACCCTGTTCGCCCAGGGTCACTTCTCCTGGTCCGGCGGAGTCATGGCTACCCCGTCTTTCTGCCGCCCCTAGGGGATCGAGCGGCGTTTGCGTCGCCTTCACGTTTGCCTGTTCATGACGACGCAATGACATTGCGTCCCCGAGGCCGGGGCTGTCAAATCACAATTCGCGCTCTGCTAGACTGAGCGCCCGAGACAACATCGCCGGCTCGCTCGCGGATTCGGCCGCCGCGATCGCCGTCATGTTGACGATGCCGCGCGCGGTCACGGTGGGCGTCAGCACGTGCGCCGGCTTGGCCGGACCAATGAGAATTGGCCCAATCGGCAGCGCGTCGGCAATGACACGAGTGAGTTGCAGCGCCGTGCTTCCGGCGTCGAGGTTCGGGAAGATCAGCACATTGGCTTCGCCTTCGAGCCGCGAGTTCGAGATCACGCGCTTGCGCGCGACCAGAGACAGCGCAGTGTCGGCCTGCATTTCACCGTCGACGTCGAGGTCCGGCGCACGCTCCCGTAACAGACGCAGAGCCTCGCGCATTTTCAGCGCGGATGGCGTGTCGGCCGAGCCGAAGTCGGAATGCGAAATCAGCGCGATTTTAGGCTCAAGACCGAAGCGGCGCACATGCACGGCGCAGGCGACCGTGGTCTCGGCGATCTCTTCCGCGCTCGGGTCATAGCGAACATGAGTATCGGCCAGGAAATAGACGCCCGTGGAAGCAACGACCACCGACAGAGCCGAGAAATCCTTCATCCCCGGCGCAAGCCCGACGATGTCGCGAATATGATCGAGGCGCGACGTGAAGCGTCCTTCCAATCCGCAGATCAGCGCGTCCGCTTCGCCGCGGCGCACCGCGAGCGCGCCAATCACGCTGGGCGAGGTGCGAACGACGGTGCGCGCGACATCCGGCGTTACGCCCTTGCGGCCCGCGGCTTCGAGATAGGTCGCGACATAGTCGCGATAGCGGGGATCGTCCTCTGGATCGATGATCTCGAAATCGTCACCGGCCTTGATCGTCAAGCCGAACCGCTTGATGCGGTCTCGCATGACGTCAGGCCGGCCGATCAGGATGGGCTTGGCGAGCTGCTCCTCCAGCACCACCTGGGTCGCCCGCAGCACCCGTTCGTCTTCGCCTTCGGAGTAAATGACGGTCTTCATCGCCGCCCGCGCCTTGGCGAACAACGGCTTCATGATGAAGCCGGAACGGAAGACGAAGCGGTTGAGCCGATCGCCGTAGGCGTCGAAATCGGCGATCGGCCTGCGCGCGACTCCGCTCTCCATCGCCGCGCGCGCGACCGCCGGCGCGATGCGCAGCATCAGCCGCGGATCAAACGGGCTCGGGATCAGCGAAGTCTTCCCGAACAAGACGGACTGGCCGCCATACGCTTGCGCCGCGACCTCGGAAGGCGTCTCGCGCGCCAGCGCCGCGATCGCCGCGACCGCCGCCTTCTTCATCGCTTCGTTGATTTCGCTCGCAACAACATCGAGAGCGCCGCGAAAGATGTAGGGAAAGCAGAGGACATTGTTGACCTGGTTCGGATAGTCAGAGCGTCCGGTGCAGATCATCGCGTCCGGCCTGGTTTCAAGCGCAAGCTCCGGCATGATTTCCGGGTTCGGGTTGGCGAGCGCCATCACCAGCGGATCGTTCGCCATCTGCTTGAGCATCTCGGGCTTCAGCACGCCGGCGGCCGAGAGCCCAAGGAAAATGTCGGCGCCAGGAATAGCGTCGGCAAGAGTGCGCGCGCTGGTGTCGCGAACGTACACCTCCTTCCAGCGGTCCATCAGCGTGTTGCGGCCCTTGTAGACGACCCCCTCGATATCGCAGACGATGATGTTGTCCCGGCTGGCGCCGAGCGAGACGAGAAGATTGAGCGAAGCGAGCGCCGCTGCGCCCGCGCCAGAGCAGACGATCTTGACCTCGCCGATCCGCTTGCCTGTGAGTTCAAGCGCGTTGACGATGGCCGCGGAAACAATGATCGCCGTCCCGTGCTGATCGTCGTGGAAGACGGGAATGCCCATGCGGGCCTTCGCCTTCTCCTCGACCTCGAAACATTCGGGGCCCTTGATGTCCTCGAGATTGATTCCGCCGAAGGTCGGCTCGAGCGCAACGATGACGTCGACCAGCTTGTCGACGTTCAGTTCCGCCACCTCGATGTCGAAGACATCGATGCCGGCGAATTTCTTGAACAGAACCGCCTTGCCTTCCATGACAGGCTTGGCCGCAAGGGGGCCGATGGCGCCGAGGCCGAGCACCGCTGTGCCGTTGGTGAGGACCGCGACCAGATTCTGGCGCGCGGTGTAGATCGCCGCGCTGTGGGGATCGGCCGCAATCGCCAAGCATGGAAAGGCGACGCCGGGCGAATAAGCGAGCGCCAGGTCGCGCTGGTTGGCGAGCGGCTTGGTGGCGACGATCTCCAGCTTCCCCGGACGGGGCGCGCTGTGAAACAGCAGGGCGTCCGCCTTGAGATCGGCTTCGCCTTCCAGGGGCATTAGCGCTTCCCGTCGTTTTTTGAGATTGGGACTGATGCCGCATTGCGCCGTTTGGAACAAGTGCGTGCGCAAGGCGTCGGCGCCGCCCCGTCCGCTACTGCGCCTGGTCAGGCGCGCCCGGGTCCGGCTGCGCGACGGCCTGCTTCTCATCCGGAGGAGGCGACGGCGGTACGTTGGGGTCCGCCAGCTGCTGGGTCACAGCCTGCATTATGGTGTGCTGCCGCGCACCCGAGGGCTGCTCGCGAAGATAGGCGTCCCACTGCTCCTTCGTGCCGTAGAAGACGTCGCGATCGACGTTGCCGTTGATCCCGGGCGTCTGCCCATCGGACTGATATTGCCAGAATGCCCAGGCGCGCGATCCGTACTTGATCGCAGGATGGTATTTGGTGGATCGAACCCAGATCGGGTAATCGAAGAAAGCCCCGTCCGACAGAATCGCCTCATAGAAGTCCACTGTCGTATAGATGATCGGCCGCTTGCCGTAGTGGCGCTCCATTTCCTCCAGCATCACCCTCATATCGGCCGCGGCGCTTTCCTGCGTAAGATGGCGGTGGCAGGTTTTCGACGTCGGTGTGGCCTCGACGTCAAGCACTGGCGGCAGGGCATCGTCCTCGACGGGGGCGTTCTGCTCGAAAAAAGCCATCTCTTCCATTGGCGAACGGCACCAATAGACGAAATGATAGGCGCCGTGCGCGACGCCGGCGGTTTTCGCGCCGGTCCAATTCGCCTGGAAGCGCTCATCGACCCGATCGCCGCCCTCGGTCGCTTTGATCCAGGCGAACTTGACCCCGCTGCTGGCGACTGCGTTCCAATCAATGTCACCCTGGAACTTCGAGACGTCGATCCCGTGGACAGGATAGTCATGCGGCTTGGGAAAGCTTGTATTAACCATGCCTCGAGGAAGGTCGGCGACGTCAATGGGACCAGCGCCGCCGCCGCAACCCGTGAGAGCGGCCGCGAACGTGAGAGCGGCGAAGCTGAGCAGCCGGGAAAGGAAAATCTTGCCGTCGGGCATTGTCACCCTGTCCCAATCGATCCGAAAACTGAATCCACACCGGACGACCGAATTAGAGCGATCCTCGTAACGCTTCGTTAATGCACATCGTTAACGCGCGCAGGCGGGCCTGATAGGCAAGGCTGCCGCGCCTGCTGGAGTTCCCTGTATGTCTTGCCGACTCGATCTGTCAATGCGGGTTGCAGTGGGTTTATAAGCCACGAAATCGGAGCGGGCATACGGCTTTACCGATCCTGCCTCGCCGTCGTCGTGGTCCCGTGCGTGTCCTATATATGTGCTGTCGGTCTTGGATTCGTCGGGCCCCCTGGCGACGACGCGCTGCCTGGCGGCGCCCGAAGGTTAGGATGAGATTGTGCTCACGAAGAAGGGGAAGTACGGCCTCAAGGCCATGGTCCATCTGGCTGGACTTGAGCCGAATGCTCTGGCGCAGGTCGCGGACATCGCCAAAACCAACTCGATCTCGAAAAAATTCCTCGATCATATCCTGACCGAGCTCAGACACGCTGGCCTCGTCTACTCCAAGAAAGGCAAAGGCGGTGGATACGCGCTCGCACGCCCGGCCCATGAGATCCGGGTCGGCGCCATCGTGCGCGCTCTCGATGGTCCCTTGGCCCCAATTCCGTGCGCTTCGGTCACGGCATTCCGACCTTGCGACGACTGCGGCGATCTCAAATCCTGCTCGGTCCGCCTGATCATGGTCGAAGCGCGCAATGCCATCGCGAAAGTGCTCGATCATTGTACGCTCGCGGAAATGCGCGCGCGCTCGTCCGCGGGTGATCGGGAGCTGATGTACCACATATAGGCGGCTGAACCGGCGCCTAGATTGGCTCCGGGCCGCGTGAGATGGCGGCGACGCCTGTGCGCGAGACTTCAACCAGCCCGATCGGCCGCATAAGCTCGACGAAATCGTCGATCTTGCGCGGCGCGCCGGTCAGTTCAAAGATGAAGCTCTCGGTGGTCGCGTCGATCACCTTGGCGCGGAATGCGTCGGCGAGGCGCATCGCCTCGACCCGGTTCTCGCCCTTGCCTTTGACCTTGATCATTGCCAGCTCGCGCTCGATCGCACGCACGGACAAGGTCAGATCGTTCACCGTATGAACGGGAACCAAACGCTCGAGCTGATGGCGAATCTGCTCGATGATCTCCGGCGTGCCGGAGGTGACGATGGTGATACGCGAAAGATGCGTCTCATGCGCCACTTCGGCGACGGTCAAGCTTTCGATGTTGTAACCGCGTCCCGCGAACATGCCGACGACGCGCGCAAGCACGCCTGGCTCATTATCGACCAGCACCGAGAGCGTGTGGGTCTCGATATTGCATTTCTCCGTCGCCGAAGAATAAGGCGAAAGTGGTTGGAGGATCGAGGTCTTGTTCATCTCTTTTCGTCCTTGCTCGCGTCGCCCTCGAGGGCGTCGCATCGTCTCTTCAGGCGGCCACGGCATTCGGTTCTGCTACGACCCATCGCCGGAAGAGATCGAAGTCGATGTTGCCGCCCGACAGCACGAGCCCGACCTTGCGCCCCCTGAGCCGCGATCGCTCCTTCACCGCGGCTGCGAGCGCCGCCGCGCCCGCGCCTTCGGCCAGGTTATGCGTATCGGTCCAATAGGCCCGCACCGCCGCGGCGACCTCGTCATCGCTGACGAGTGTGATCCGTGCTGCCCCCTTTAGGATGACCTCGAGCGCTTCTTGATCGGGGACCCGGGTCGCCATGCCGTCGGCGAGTGTGTCGGCGCTATTGGTGGGGACGACGCGACCCGCGGCAAACGACAGCGAGTAGGCCGGCGCTTCCGTCGATTGCACGCCAACGATCTCCATCGTGAGACCCAAAGCGTCGCGCGCCGCAATGCAACCGCAAATTCCCGAGCCCTGACCGATCGGAACGTAAAGCACATCGAGGTCGGATCGCTCGCTCAGAAGCTCGAACGCATAGGTCGAGACGCCGAGCGCGAGATCACGGTGGAACGACGGAACGGGATGCAGGCCGCGCAAGCTCGCGAGCCGCATCGCCTCTTCCCGCGCCGCCTGAAAGTCGCGTCCGAACTCGATCAGCTCAGCGCCGAGCGCACGCATGGCGGCGTTCTTCTCGGTCGAATTGCCTTGGGGCACGAGGATCGTGACCTGAAGGCCGACGCGCTTGCCCGCGAAGGCCAGGCTCTGACCATGATTACCGCGCGTCGCCGAAATGATCCCGCGAACCGCCGGATCGCGCTTGATCAGCGCATCGACGTAAGTCAGGCCTCCACGCACCTTGAAAGCGCCGGTCGGCAGGTGGTTTTCGTGCTTGACCACGACCTCGGCGCCGAGCCGCTCATCGAGGAGCGGCCAGTTCAGCGCCGGCGTCGGGCGCAATGCCCCAAGCACGACTTCGTGCGCCCGACGGATCTCCTGCAAACTGAACATTGTGGAAAGCCCTCGCCAAACCCGCTGCCCGTAGGCGAGCGTTCAGACCAACATCTTGCCCTTCTCGTCGATGATGTTTTCGAGCTCGACGCCCGCATCGTCCTCGAGCTGCGCCAGGATCATTTCGTTATGCGCCTTGCCCGACGGGATCATTGGGAAGCAGTTCTCCTTTTGATCGACCAGGCAATCAAAAATGACCGGGCCCGGCGTTTCGATCATCTCCATGATCGCAGCATCGAGCTTCGCTGGGTCCGCGCAGCGGATGCCGTGCCCACCATAGGCCTCGGCCAGCTTGACGAAGTCCGGTAGCGATTCCGTGTAGCTCTCCGAATAGCGACCGCCGTGCAGAAGCTCCTGCCATTGGCGCACCATGCCCATGTACTGATTGTTCAGAATGAAGATCTTGACCGGCAGCCGATACTGAATCGCCGTCGACATTTCCTGCATGTTCATGAGGATCGAGGCTTCGCCCGCAATGTCGACAACCAGCGACTTCGGATGCGCGAGCTGAGCGCCGATTGCGGCCGGCAACCCATAGCCCATGGTCCCGAGACCGCCCGATGTCATCCACCGATTCGGCTCTTCGAAGGGAAAATGCTGCGCAGCCCACATCTGATGCTGACCGACCTCGGTGGTGATGTAGACGTCGCGGCTCTTGGTCAGCTCGTAAAGCCTCTTCACCGCGTGCTGAGGCTTGATGATCTTCTCAGAATTGCGGAAACCGAACGAGTTGCGCGCCCGCCAGCCGTCAATCGCGCTCCACCATTTGGCAAGCGCAGCGGCCTCCGTTTGGTGGGAGCCGGCGCGCCATAACCGGAGCATATCCTCCAGCACATGCGCACAGTCGCCGACGATACCGAGATCGACTTTGACGTTCTTGTTGATCGACGATGGATCGATGTCGATGTGGATCTTCCTCGACTTCGGTGAAAAGGCGTCAAGGCGTCCAGTAATGCGATCGTCGTAACGCGCGCCGACGCAGATCATGAGATCGCAATCATGCATCGCGTTGTTGGCCTCGAACGAACCGTGCATGCCGAGCATGCCAAGCCACTGCTTGTCGGAGGCGGGATAAGCGCCGAGCCCCATCAGCGTCGACGTGATCGGAAACCCAGTGGCGCGCACGAGCTCGCGCAGCAGCATCGAAGCGTGGGGGCCGGAATTGATGACGCCGCCGCCGGTGTAGAAGACAGGCTTTTTCGCCGCCGCCATCATCTCGACCGCGTGCCGAACCCGCTCGAGATCGCCCTTGAGCTGTGGCTGATAAGTCTTGTGCTGGGCGTTTTTCTGAAACGTGTAGGGGCCGCTGGCGAACTGAATGTCCTTAGGAATGTCAACGACCACCGGACCTGGCCGGCCATGCGAAGCAATGTAAAAGGCCTCGTGCAGGATGCGAGGCAGATCCTCGACCCGGCGCACGAGATAATTGTGCTTGGTGCAGCTGCGGGTGATGCCCGTCGTATCGCATTCCTGAAAGGCGTCGGAGCCGATCAGATGGGTCGGCACCTGGCCGGTGATGCAGACGAGTGGGATCGAATTGCAGAGCGCATCGGTGAGCCCGGTGATGGCGTTGGTCGCGCCAGGGCCTGAGGTCACCAGGAGGACGCCGACCTTGCCGGTCGAGCGCGCATAGCCCTCCGCGGCGTGCGCCGCGCCCTGTTCGTGACGCACGAGGATGTGGCGAAGCTTGTTCTGGTGGAAGATGGCGTCGTAGATCGGGAGCACCGCGCCGCCCGGATAGCCGAAGACCATCTCGACGCCCTGGTCCTTCAGCGCCTCGACAACCATCTCCGCGCCGGTCATTTGCTTGGCCATAATCGAAACTCTCCGCCTCTTCTCATCAGCCGCAAAATCGAGACAATAAAAAAGGCCCTCAAGGGGCCTTCGGGTAAAGCGCTAGCGAACGGGATGCAGACCTTATGTCTGCCCGTCCTCCAGCGCCAAAGGTACAATAAGCTTCGCCACGCGTCGCCTCGAATTGAAAACGCAAGGATAGTAGGGAAAGCCAGAGGCGGCGTCAAGCCGTTGCGAGAGCGGTCGTTGACCGCGCATGAACGTCGAGCCAAGCGCGGCCCAAAACGAGGACGGCGACCCATGTCGGCAATTGTCAAGACGGTTAACACCGGCGTTCTTGCCATCGCTTATCTGGAATATGGAGCCGCGTCGGGCTGGCCGTGCATCTTGGGTCACGGCTTCCCTTACGACGCCCACGCCTATGATCAGGCCGCGCCGATCCTTGCGCAGGCCGGGGCGCGCGTGATCGTGCCTTATCTGCGCGGCTACGGTCCGACGAGGTTCCTCAAAGCCGAGACGCCGCGCTCGGGCGAGCAGGCAGCCCTCGGCGTGGACCTTCTCGACCTCATGGACGCGCTCAAAATCGAGCGCGCAGTTCTCGGCGGCTACGATTGGGGCGGGCGCGCTGCGTGCATCGTCGCAGCGCTTCTGCCGAACCGGGTCGTCGCGCTCGTCTCCGGCAATTCGTACAACATCCAGAGCATCGCGCATGCGATGGAGCCGGCGAGCCCGGCCGAAGAGGCGGCGTTCTGGTATCAGTACTACTTCCACAGCGAGCGTGGCCGGCGGGGTCTCGAGAAGGACCGACGAGGGATCGCGCGCCTCTTGTGGCGCATGTGGTCGCCAAAATGGGCGTTCGACGACGCGACCTTCGACCGAACGGCGAGCGCTTTCGACAATCCCGACTTCGTCGACGTCGTCATCCACTCGTATCGGCATCGTTATGGGCTCGCGCCTGGCGCCGGCGATCCTCGGTACGATGAGATTCAAATGGGGCTCGCGGCTCAGCCATCCATCGGCGTTCCGGCCATCACCATCGATGGCGGCGCGGACGGCGTGAGTCCCGGCACGACCGATCAAGCGAAGAAATTCACCGGCCCGCACGAACATCGCGTCTTCGCAGACGCCGGCCACAACCTCCCGCAGGAGCGGCCGGAGGAATGGGCGCGCGCAGTTATCGACGCACGAAACCTGACGAAAAGCTAAGGAACGAAGGAGGTTGTTATCCGTTAACCAGGCGTGGAAGGGGACCAGAATTGAAGATCGTAGACGAATCTGGCGTAGGCCACGTCGACGGGCCTGGCCGGACGAAGCTTGCCGACATTCTCGGCCCAGGCCTCATAACCGGCGCCTCCGACGACGACCCGAGCGGGATCGCCACCTACGCTCAGGCCGGCGCCGCCTTCGGCTACGCTCTTTCGTGGACCCTTCTCCTTACCTATCCCCTCATGTGCGCGATCCAGATGATCAGCGCCGAGGTTGGGCGGGTGACGGGCAAGGGCATCGCCGCCAATATGCGCCGCTTCTATCCTCGCTCTCTGCTCTATGCGCTGGTCGGCCTGCTCGTGCTCGCCAATGTCATCAACATCGGCGCCGACCTGGGGGCGATGGGCGCGGCGTTGCAACTCATTTTGCCTGGACCGCAATGGCTCTATGTGGCGGCATTCGCCATTCTCATTGTGCTCCTCGAAGTGTTCATGCGCTACGCGAGTTATGTCTCCGTGCTGCGCTGGCTGACACTCTCGCTGTTCGCTTATGTCGCCACGGTATTCGTCGTCGGCGTGCCATGGGGAACGGTCGCCTTCGATCTTGTCGTTCCGCATGTCGAGTGGACGACCGCCTATTTCACCATCGTCGTCGCTATCTTCGGCACGACGATCAGCCCCTATCTTTTCTTTTGGCAGGCTTCCGAAGAGGTCGAAGACGAGGAGGGAGATCCCGCCGCCGAGCCGCTGCTGAAGGCGACGTCGCAGGCGCCGCGCCAGCTTCGGCGCATAAAGCTCGACACGATGGTTGGCATGGGCGTGTCCAATCTGGTTGCCCTCTTCATCATGCTCACGACCGCAGCGACCCTGCACGCGCATGGCGTGACGAATGTGGAGACCTCGGCGGACGCCGCGAAGGCGCTCAAGCCAATCGCAGGCGAATTGGCCTTCGCCGTCTTCGCGCTCGGCATCGTCGGCACCGGGCTGCTCGCGGTGCCGGTTCTGGCCGGGAGCGCCGCCTATGCGCTTGGCGAGACGCTAGGCTGGCGCATCGGGCTCAGCGAGCGAGCGAGCCGCGCGCCGGCCTTCTATCTGGCGATCGCAGGCGCGACGCTACTAGGGGCGCTGCTCAATTTCTCGCCGCTCGATCCGATCAAGGCGCTGATCTTCAGCGCCATCGTCAACGGCCTCGCCGCGGTTCCTGTCATGGTCATGATCATGCACATGGCCTCGCGGCGCGAGGTGATGGGCGAGTTCGCCCTCAAGTCATGGCTCAAGGTCCTTGGCTGGCTTGCGACCGCGGTCATGGCCGCGGCGGCGATCGGCATGTTCGCGACCTGGAATGGCTGAACCGCGCGGAGCGACCCCTCCCTCGACACTACATCTGGCCGCCCGAGGATTTCGCACCGCGAAATCGGAGGAGGACGAAACGCAGCGCCACGATCAAGAACACGGCAACCAGCGCAATCGCGATTGTCGGCGCAGACAATGCGAGAAACGAGATCACGGCCGCGCCAACCAGTTCCGCGGTGGCGATGACGGAGTTCCCCAGACCCCCGGTCAGAACGGTCGAGTGCGCCCTGAGAATTCCGGTCAACCCTTGCGTGAGTCCTGCGATGCCGCCGCCGGCGATCACGGCCGCCGTCCATTTCACCATTGGCGGTGCATCGATCATGACCGCGGCTGATACGATCGTCCCGGCGACGAACGCGGCGGGGGTCGCCACAGTGTCGAGCAGGTTGTCGACGACCGGAATGTAATACGCCAAAACTTCCGCAACCGCCGCCACGCTGAGCATGATCAGGGCCGATGATGTCCCAAGCCAGGCGAAACCATCGTCCAAATGGAGGTGGCCGGTGTAGGCCGCGCCACTGACGATGAGCATCGGCAAAAACACACGGAAGCCGGTCGCAGCGGCGAGCGCGACGCCTAAGACAATGGATATCGCCAAGTCCGACATGGGACGCCCGGCCTAGCACGATTCCTGAGCGATCGCTGGACATGCACTTGGCCAGTCTCGGGCCTGTTTCGGCAAAAAGCAGCCTTCGCACGAGATCGACCGCCCCCGCCTGCCGCGCTAGTCTGACCATCGTGGCAGTGTTGCTTGTCGGAAGCGCAGTCTCCACGAGGATGAAACTCTGACAAAAGATGAGGTTATCGGTGCGGGGCGTGCTGTGATGAGCGGCGCGAATTTCCGATATTGACGTGGCGCCAAAGCGCCAGAGGATTTGTCTTTGATCTATGATGTCGTGATCGCCGGCGCCGGGCCGGTCGGCTTGTTCCTCGCCTGTGAACTGCGCCTTGCCGCCCTCTCAATATTGGTGCTGGAGCAGGCCGATGACCCGCGTTCCCCCTTGAAGCGGCTTCCGTTCGGCATGCGCGGCCTTTCCGCGCCCACCATCGAAGCCTTCCACCGTCGCGGCTTGCTGGACGACGTCGCAGCGCCGCAACGCGCCAACGATGGCTCGGGCAGCGGGAGCGCTCCGCCCGCCGCGCATTGGATGCAACAGGCGCGCCGCCCTGGCGGCCATTTCGCAGGCATCCAGTTCTACCTGGACAATATCGACAGCTCGAAATGGCCTTATCGACTGCCAAGCCCGGCTGCCGCCAACATGGCGGCGGAGATGGAGCAGATCGAATCCGTCCTGGCCGCTCGTGCAACCGCAATGGGCGTTGAGATTCGGCGCGGTCGCGGCGTCGAGGAACTCGATCCGTCGGACGAAGATGTGACCATTCGTGCTGGCGCCGAAACGTTTCGCGGCCGCTGGCTCGTCGGATGCGATGGCGGGCGCAGCGCGGTGCGCAAGGCTGGCGGTTTTGAGTTCACCGGCACCGATCCCGAGTTCACCGGCTATTCCGTTGAAGTCGAGATGGCTGATCCCGATAAGCTCCACTTGGGCCGCCGCTACACGCCGACGGGCATGTACACTTACGCGCGGCCCGGCACGATCGCCATGGTCGAGTTCGACGGCGGCGCCTTCCACCGGATCCAGCCGATCACGCTCGAGCATGTCCAAGCAGTGTTGCGCCGCGTCTCCGGCGCCGACGTCACCCTGACGGCCCTCAAGCTTGCCGCGACCTGGACGGATCGCGCTTATCAGGCGACGGCTTATCGCAAGGGCCGGGTGCTGCTCGCCGGCGATTCCGCGCATATCCATTCCCCCTTGGGCGGCCAAGGCCTCAACCTCGGGCTTGGCGACGCGATGAACCTCGGCTGGAAGCTGGCTTCCACGATTCGCGGCGACGCGCCCGACGGCCTGCTCGACACTTATTGGAGTGAGCGGCATACGGTCGGCGCGCAGGTCCTCGACTGGTCGCGCGCGCAGGTCGCGATCATGCGGCCGGCCCGAAGCTCGCGCGCGCTCGAAGCGATCATGCGCGATCTCATCGACACGCGCGACGGCGCGACCTATTTCGCCGAGCGTGTGTGGGGCGTTTCTCTCCGCTATGATCTTGGCGCCGGCCATCCGCTGGTAGGCCGTAGCGCCCCCGATTTCGAGTTGGTCGACGGGATGAAGCTCGCCGAACTCCTCAGAAACGGGAAAGGCCTGTTGGTGGACTTCGACGCGTCTGCGCCGCTTGGAGCGCTTGCGAGCCGTTGGACCGGTCGGATCACCTATGTCGCGAGCGACGCGAAGGATCGGCTGGGCTTGAGCGCTGTGCTCGTGCGCCCCGATGGCTTCGTCGCCTGGGCTGGAGAGGCAACGCCGGATCTTGCGGACACCGTGCAGGCCGCGTCGCGCTGGTTTGGCGAACCCGACGCGCGTAGTTCTCGCTGAACGGGGCGGCGGCGCCTAGCGGAAGCGCTTGAGGCGCGCGTCCCATGCCGGCCGTAGCCGCCTGTGATCAAAGCCGCCTTGCTCTCAAGTCTCGTGACGCATGCTCCCGAATATCGGAGTCACCGCGGTAGAGAGCGACCCGATAAAGACGGCGGCCTAATGCTGCACCTTCCAGTCTTCCCATTTTGTCGAATTCGAGAACGACAGGGCTGGTGAACGCACCTTGCGTCACCCCAATGCAGTTCGGCAACGTCGTGTTCAAAATGCCTCGCCGAATGAGCGGGTCGTTGGGCGGTCCGATCACGATGTGGGATATGTTCATCTCCGCGACATCGCCTTCGCGCTGAGGAATCTGTGAAGTCGCCATGCCGCGTTTCGTCTCAAAATGGGCGCGCCAGCGGACGTTCCATTGAAAGGACTTCATCACCTCGAGCGGCTTGCGCGGTCCCTTTTGCACGGCAAACATCGTCACGTAAGCGTTGCCGCTATACAGAGAGTAAAGAGAGTTTAAATTCTGTGCCTTGTGATTAAATCTTGTAACATCGATAGCGAAATGTCGACCAGGACTGTCGGAGTACTTGACCGTGAAAGATAGGTTTCCAGACGTAGGAATTTTAGCTCCCACTGGCAGAAATGGCGTGGTGAATTCCGCCAGAGAGCCAGCCAACGCCGTTTCCGGATAATAGAAAATAGGCGCCTCAAGGAAAGGCAATCTGGAGAGCGGATTTATGATTCCTGCCGTATCCCTGCAAAGCTGCTGGGGCCGGGCCGGGGGACGATCCATGGCGACGAAGACACTGCCGTCGGCGGGCGTGGACCCCCGATAGTGTGCCCATTCATCAGTGATATATTTCAACTGGATAAAACCGAATCTCCAAAATCCCACATCGTCACCGGGAGCGCCTCTCACGGTCACGGTCGCCGTCGCGCGAATTTCTGGACTCTCGAGATTGGCTGCGCCGGCAAGGCCGCGCGCGCCTCCTCCAAGGCTAACGTCTCCGGGGGCGATCAGAGTTATAGTTGGCGCTCCAGCGTCACGTTCGGTTCGCAGGTCGACATCAGCCGGTGTGACATTCGCCAATGTGCGCTTCCCTCAGTGAAAGCCGGCGCCAGCCGCCATTCCCAGGAGGCTGCGGTGGACTCCCGCTCACATTTTCAATTCACCATCGCGCCTAGCCCGGGAATGGCGCCGGGCGGACACTTTCCCAGGATGATCATGCCGAGCACTTCGTCCTTGGTCATGTCCTGAACGCTGCCGGTTCCGACGACCTGGCCGTTCTTCATCACTGTCACTCGGTCGGCGAGATCGAACACGTCGTGGATGTCGTGACTGATCAGGAAGATGCCGAGGCCATCGGCCTTGAGCTGCTTGATGAGTTCGCCGACCTGCGCAGTCTCGGCCGGTCCCAACGCCGCCGTCGGCTCATCCATGATCAGCACCTTGGCGTCGAAATGGATTGCGCGTGCGATGGCGACCGACTGGCGCTGGCCGCCGGAAAGCGCGACCACCGGCTCCTTGAAGCGGCGGAAGTTCGGATTGAGACGCCCCATCACCTTGCGCGCCTCCGCCTCCATCGAAGCGTCATCGAGCGTCCCCCAGCGCGTGAGCAGCTCGCGGCCCAGATAAAGGTTCGACGCCGCGTCGACATTGTCGGCAAGCGCGAGCGCCTGATAGACCGTCTCGATGCCATAGTGTTTCGCGTCGCGCGGGTTGTCGATCTTGACTTCCTGCCCGTTGATGAAGATTTGTCCGCTGTCGCGCTTGTAGGCGCCGGACAGGATCTTGATCAGGCACGATTTGCCGGCGCCGTTGTGGCCGAGCAAACCAACCACCTCGCCGGGATACAAATCGATATAGGCATGGTCGACGGCCTTGACGCCGCCGAAAGCGATCGAGACATCCTTCATCTCGACCAGCGGTGTGATCGCGTTGGGGTCCATAGCTCAACCCTTGGCGGTTCGGCGGCGGTAGAACGTGTCGAGGCCGACCGCGCCAACCAGCACCACGCCGACCACCATCTGCTGGAAGGCCGAGTCCAAGCCGAGCAGCACCATGCCCGATTGGAGCGACTGGATGACCAGCGCGCCAATCAGGGCGCCGTAGACCGTGCCGACGCCGCCAGCGAGCGAGGTGCCCCCGATGACCGCAGCCGCAATCACGTAAAGCTCGTCGAACTGCCCGAGCACGTTGGTCGCCGAATCGAGCCGCGCCGAATCGATGCAGGCGGCGATTCCCGCCAGCGCGCCCATCAGGGCGAACACCATAATCGTGATCTTCTTGGTGTTGACGCCGGCAAGCTCGGCGGCTTCCGGATTGCCGCCGGTGGCGTAGACATAGCGGCCAAACCGGGTCCGCCTCGCGAGGAAAGTCATAACAAGGCCGGTGAGGAGCGCGATCAGCACTGGAATCGCGTATCCGGTGGATATGAACAGTCCGCTTTCCGGCACAACAATGTTGTTCGCCTTCGCATAGGTTGCGGCGACTCGCTCAGGCCAAGGATAGGCGTTGACGATCGCGGTTGCGCCGAGAACGACGAAACAGCCGACGACCGCGATCACATATTCAGCCCACATCGGCCGCTGGGGGAAACGAAAGCGCGCCCGCCGCTGCCGGCCGGCGTAAAGGCCGAACACGATGCCCGCGCAGCAAATCGCCGCGATAATCCAGCTCGTCGCGGCGCCGACTGAGCCGTGCGGACCCCCGCCCATGAGCGCGAAGCGATCGTCGAGCGGCGCAATCGTCTGACCCGTCGTCACCCACCACGCGGCGCCGCGCCAGAACAATTGCCCGCCGAGGGTGACGATGAAGGACGGAATGCCGATGTAGGCGATCAGCGAGCCTTGAAAGGCGCCGATCGCCGCGCCGATCGCCAAAGCAAGGATGACGGCGATGATCCAGATCGCCGGATTATCGAGGCCAAGATAGGCCGGCAGGATATGGACCTGCGCCACGCCGATGATCGTCGAGACGAAGCCAATGATCGATCCGACCGAGAGGTCGATGTGGCGCATGACGATGACGAGCACCATGCCGGTCGCCATGACCGCGATCGACGACGTCTGGACGCTCAAATTCCATAAGTTGCGCGGCGACAGGAACAGGCCCTCGCCGTTTTGAGCCCAGGTAATAATGTTGAAACCGATCCAGATCAGCGCCAGCGCGCCGATCATGCCCAGCATGCGGGTGTCGACCTCGGTAGCTCTGAGCAACCGTCTAATGGCTGACTCATTCGGAGCCGCGCTGGTTGCGCTCGGCGCCGCAGAGGTCATAGCTCCTCCCGATCTTGTCCTACGCCGCCGCCATCGGGGGTGGGCGTTGCAACAGAAAGCCGCGCCGCTTTGCACACGGCGCGGCCTTCTTTTGTTTCATTGCGTGCTGGCAGCGTCAACTCAGCCGCAGAACTTCACCGTGCCCGGCTTCACGCCGGCGCAGACCTCCGCCTTGGTGATCCACCCCTTGTCGACGATCACGTTGAGGTTGGCCCGGGTGATCGGGAGCGGGGTCAAGAGGATACCGTTGACCTTGAGACCCTTGGCGCCGCCGGTGAACGGCTTCACGTCGGGAATGGCGGTCATCTTCTTGCCGTCCGCGAGCGCCACCGCGGCCTCGCCCGAGATCTTGCCAAGGTCCCGCGCGTCCTTCCAAATCGAAACAGTCTGGGTGCCCAGCGCGACGCGATTGATCGCCGCGTGATCGCCGTCCTGCCCTGACACCGGCACCGAGCCCGCCATGCCCTGGGCGGAAAGCGCTGCGACGACGCCGCCAGCCATGCCGTCGTTCTCGCAGACCACCGCGTCAACCTTGTTGTTGTTCTTGGTGAGGATCTGCTCCATGTTCTTCTGCGCGTTGTCGGGCTTCCAGCCATCGGTATAGGATTCACCGACGTTCTTGATCTTGCCAGCCTTCATCGCCGGCTCGAGCACTTCCTTGATGCCAGAGAACAGGAAATCCGCGTTCGGGTCGCCCTTGTCGCCTTTGATGAAGGCATAGTTGCCGGCGGGCTTCGCGGCCTCGATCGCCTTGGCCATCATCCGGCCGACCTCGACGTTGTTGAAGGTGATGTAGAGCACATTCGGGCTCTCGATCAGGCGGTCATAGGCGATGACCGGAATGCCTTCGTCGCTCGCCTTCTTGACCGCCGGAAGGATCGCCTCCGAGTCCATGGCAAGGATGATGAGAACGTTGGCGCCCTTCGAAATGAGGCTTTCGACGTCGGTCAGTTGCTTGGTCGGCGACCCTTGGGCGTCGGCCGAAATGTACTTGGCCCCATGGGCGTCGAGCGCCTTCTTGATCGCCGCCTCGTCGGTCTTCCAGCGCTCTTCCTGGAAGTTCGACCAGGAGACGCCGACGGTCACATCTTTCGCGAGCGCTGCGAGCGACGTCAGGCCGACGGACGCTAAAAGCGCCGCCCCCAACACCAGTTTATTGAGAGCTTTCATTGTTTTCCTCCACTTGAAGTCCACGAGGGACCGATGAAAAGTTATTGGATCCGGGGTGACCGGGCGATCGCGGCGGCGCCACGACACTATTCCTGCGTCGAACTCCCGCGCAATTGGCCAAGAGTCGGATAAGAGGATGGCGCATCAGGGTAAATTGTCCCTCATTACGATATCGATACGGATCTTTTCCTGTTCGGCGAGAATCGGCTCGCCTCGGACCAGGGACAAGAGCACGCGCATCGCTGACCTCGTCTCATGGCCCGGGTCCTGGGCGACGACGGCGTCCATCACGCCGCGGAGCAGGCACTTGCGAGTGACGTTGCTCAGATCATGCCCGATGAAGGTTATTGTCGATTCCCGACCCGCGTCGGTGATCGCTTTGGCGACTCCGGGGGTGCCCGCGCCCACGTTGTAGACACCAATCAAATCAGGATGATCGGCGATCAACCTCATCATGAGGGCCTCGCTCTCACCGTCGTGATCGTTTCCCTCAACGGGACTTAACACGCCGAGATGGGGAAACTCCAAGCCCATCAGCTGGTTGAAGCCGAAAATCCGTTCCGCGTGGTCGCGCAGCGACTGCGACCCCGCGATGACCCCGATTTTGCCGGCGCCCGGCCGGACGAACCGCCCCATCAGCGAGCCAGCGGTTCGCCCCGCGGCGACGTTGTCGATGCCGATGTAATGATGGCGACGCGAGCTGGGCACATCGGACACGAGCGTGACGACATAGGTTCCGCCCGCGACGAGATCGTCGATGGCGGCGCGAACGCTTTGGTGATCGAGGGCCACGACGGCAATTCCGTCATAGCGTCCGACCAAAGATTCCAGGGTCTGCGCGAGCGCCGCCGGGTTGAAGACGTTGGTCTTGTTCGTCTCCACGCTCGCCCTTCTCGCCGCGAGCCAGCCCGACATCTCCGCGACGTTGTCCAGGATCATCGACATGAAGACGTTCGAGCCTTCCGGCATCACGAATGCGAACTTGCTTGATCGGCCCCTGGCCAGTTCAGCTCCGGCCGCGAATGGGCGAAATCCATGCCGATCAATGGCTTCCCGGACACGGCGGGCGGTATCCTCCCGCACTCCGGGCCGGCCATGCAGCACACGGTCCAGGGTCGCTACGCTAACGCCTGCCTCCCGAGCAATGTCCTTCAGAGTGAGATGGCCTGCCGCCATTTCTCTACGCATTGGACATAAGCCCTAGCAATCAATATTGAGGGACGCAACTCAAATCTTGACGGCGCCACACAGTTTCGCCCTTGCAGCCAGAGCCAGGGTCGTGACAAGACGGCGGATAACGATCCGCCGCATCGAGCGGCCAGGCGCGGCGCGAGGGACATGAAACGAATCCGGGGAGCGGCTTTCGCGTCGGGCGCGTTGGCCAGTCTCGTGGTCGGCGCCGCATTTGCCGCGAGTTGGGACGAGCGCGTTTTTCCCCCGGCTCCCATCTCGATTTCGATGCGATCGCCGCGGCGGGCCCATCGGCTCTCCCCGCCCTCACCGAACGTGGGCGCGAGCTGTTCAAGGCTAAATTCACCACCGTCGACGGCGCGGGGAGGCCAAAGGCGACGCAGGCGATCATCCCGACCAAGCGCAAGAACGGCGTCAATCCGCCGTTCAGCCGCACCAGCGGCCCGGATTCGAATTCCTGTTTCGGTTGCCACAACGATCCGGTCATCGGCGGCTCGGCCGATGACGTCGCCAATGCGTTCGTATCGGAAGGCTTCGAAAGCGCACAATTCAACTCGACCGACCCGTCGTTCTCGAGCGAGCGGCACACCATTGCGCTCATGGGTTCAGGCCTTGTCGAACTGCTGGCGCGCGAGATGACCGCGGACCTGCAGGCGATCCGCGCCGCGGCTATCGCCGAGGCCGGCGCTACGGACAAAGACGCGCACGCAGACCTCGTGACCAAAGGCGTGCGGTTCGGCTCGATCGTCGCCCACCCCGACGGCATCGTCGATCTCGACGCCATTGACGGCGTCGACGCCGACCTCATTGTCAGGCCATTCAGCCGCAAGGGCGTGTTCACGTCGCTGAGGCAATTCACCATCAACGCGCTCAATGTCCACCATGGCATGGAGGCCGTCGAGCGCTTCGGCGTCCGCTGGACGGGCAGCCACGACTTCGCCGAAAGCGGGGTGCCCAATTCCATTACCGCCGGCGATGTCTCGGCTTTGGTTGCGTTCCAGGCGACGCTGCCGCCGCCGACGATAAAAGCCGACCTACCCGCCGATTGGCGGCAAGCAGCCAAGGCCGGCGCCGAGACCTTCAACGAAATCGGCTGCGCCTCCTGCCACATGCAGACCTTGCCGCTGAAGTCGCTCGTGTTCACCGATCCCGCGCCCTATGACATGGCGGGCACGCTGCGCTCCGGCGAGGTGAAAGAGCCGATCCATATCGATCTTGGCGCCCTGCCCTTCGCCAAGACGCTGCAGAAGAACGACAAGGGCGAGTGGCTGATCCCCCTTTACAGCGATCTCAAGCGCCATCTCGTCGTCGATGAAACGGTCAATGCACTGGGCAACGAATTGCAGGCGCAACGTTTCGTCGAGCGCGACGTGTTCCTGACCCCACGGCTTTGGGGCGTTGGCTCAACCGCGCCCTACGGCCACAACGGCTCGTTCCGCATGCTTGACGAAATCATCGCCGCGCACGGCGGCGACGCGCGGTTCGCACGCGACGCGTATCAGGCGCTCGACCCCGATAAGCGCGATGGCGTCATCGCTTTCCTGCGGTCGCTCGTGATCGAGGCGCAATGATGCGGATCGTTGTCTGCATCCTCGCGCTTCTCATCGGCCTCGCCGGGGCGCAAGCTGGCGACGACCGGCAAAAGCCGGTAGGCGACGTGCCCCTCATGCATGAAGAGGCGGAAGCCGCCGGCCTGCGCAGCGTCTACGACGGTCCGTGGGAGTTCTTCGTTGGCGGGGGCGGGGCGGCGCTCGATTGCGACGGCTCGGGCTTCCCGTCGGTGTTCCTGGCCGGTGGCAAGAATCCGGCGCGACTCTTCGTCAACAAATCCAAGGCCGGCGGGCCGCTCAAGTTCGAGGAGAAGGCGCTCGACATCGGCGCCGATCCGAAGCTGCTCACCAATGTCATCGGCGCCTATCCGCTCGACATCGACGGCGACGGCCACATGGATCTGTTCGTGCTCAGGGTCGGCGGCAGCCTCTTGCTCAAGGGCGGCCCGAACTGCACCTTCACCCTCGCCAACCACGAATGGAATTTCGACGGCGATACCGGCTGGACCACTTCGTTCGCCGCGGAATGGGAGCAGGGACAAAAATTTCCGACGCTCGCGATCGGCCATTATGTCGACCGTGACGCGCCAGGCTCGCCCTGGGGCACATGCGCGGACAGTTCGCTCTACCGTCCTCAAGCCGGCGACAGGCCCGACTATTCAGTGCGCACGGCCCTCGCGCCCGGCTTCTGCGCGCTCTCGATGCTGTTCACCGACTGGAACAAGTCAGGCACGCCATCGCTGCGCGTCTCCAACGACCGCCAATATTACCGTGGCGGCGAAGAGCAGATGTGGCGCATCGATCCGGGCAAGACGCCAAGGCTTTACTCCCGCGCCGACGGCTGGCGGCATTTGTCGATCTACGGCATGGGCATCGCTGAAGGCGATCTCGACGGCTCGGGCTACCCGGAATATTTCCTGACATCGATGGGCGACGAGAAGCTGCAGAAGCTGGATCCCGAAGCGGCTGAGCGCGGCGAAGCGCCCGTCTATCGCGACATCGCCGGTGAAGTCGGGGTGACCGCGCACATTCCCTACGCCGGCGGCGACAAGCGGCCGTCGACGGCCTGGCACGCCGAATTCGCCGACTTCAACAATGACGGGCTCAGCGACATCTTCGTTTCCAAAGGCAACCTTGAGCAGATGCCCGACTTTGCCGCCTACGATCCGAGCAATCTCCTGCTCGGCCAATGGAATGGCAAATTCGCCGAGGCGGGCGACGAAGCGGGCATCGCCTGCAACGCCAAGGGCCGCGGCGCGCTCATCGCCGACTTCAACGTCGATGGGCGGCTCGACATCCTGCAGATCAATCGCGGCTCGAACGCCCTGCTCTGGCGCAATCTGGGCGCCAAAAATCCAGGAGAGCATGGCGATGGTCCGCCGCTGCCGATGGGCAATTGGAGCGAAATCCAACTCGTCGAGCCAAACCCCAATCGCAACGCGGTCGGGGCGCGGATTTCAATCAGGACAGGAACGCGCACACAAACTCGATTTGTCGACGTCGGCGGCGGCGACGCTTCCGGCCATTCGGGCTTCATCCATGTCGGCCTTGGCACCGCCGAGCGCGCGGAAATCCGGGTGCAGTGGCCTGACGGCGATCAGAGCCCCTCCTACCGCGTATTCGCCAACCAGTTCGTGGTCGTCGACCGCACGAAGCCGCAAGCCGCCTACTGGTATCCGGGGCGCTGAAGGATCGGACGAGCGGCGTATCCTCATCCCGTCGCGCGAGCCTTTTACCTTCCGCGCCGCGGCGTCCTCGAAGCTATCTTCCCGGAGGCTCTCCGCACTGCCGCGGCTCTCGTCGACTTCATCCGGGCTATTCTGGACTTTGGGGGCGCCTTTTTCGCTGGAGTGCGCCTGGTCTTTGCGGGAGCCTTCTTGGCGGGAGCGCGCCTCGATTTGGCCGGCGTTCGTTTCGCCGCCCCGGCGTTCCGCGTCGACGCTGTCGGCTTAGCTGCTCCTCGCGCCGATCGGGATTTCCCTCTCTTCGACGGCGACTTCTTCGCGGCGGAGCCAGATGTAGGTAGCTTGTTTGCATGCGGCGATGGTCCGCTTGCGGTCGCAGCCCGAACTTGCCCGCCGCCCGACGCCGGAGCCGCTACGGGCGCCCCGGCGGACGCGCCTTCGCCGAGCCAGAACTTGATCTCAGCCAGATCATCGCCGTCGGCCTTGAGATAGCTGTCCTGCCAGGTCGCGTTGTCGACAAGGCCATGCCAGACCTGCGGGTCCTTGGCGTGGGCGTCGACGTAGGTGTTCCAGCGATAGGTCTGATAAATGGCGATGATATTGGCGGCGTAAGAGGCGGCGAGCGGCGCGTTGCCCTCCACGATCATCATGTTGTCGTCGTTCTTGGTCGAGGCTTTGAAACCCAGATTGTGCGAACCGGTGATGACGACCGGGTGTTCGCCAAACGGGTCGATCACGATGACCTTGCTGTGCACGTGCACGCCCTGGTTCATCACTTCGGTGGTCCAGGCGTGGAAGACATCCTTGATCGCCTTGGGGACCATCAACTCGGCCGGGACGGGCGTCGGGGCCGTCTTTCCGCTGGCGTAAAGCTTAACCGGGCTCGGGTTTGCAGGATCGACGGCCGCATGCTTGCTCGGCTTTTCGGACCCCTCTGTCGTGAGGCCGGCAATCTCCTGGTTGACGACGCCGTGGATATAGAGACCGCCATCGTAGTTCGGCGTTCCTTGGCTGTGTCGGGCCAGAATGTTTTGCAGAAGCGTCCACTGCTCCGGCTTGTCATCCGGCTGGAACACGCCCGGATTGAAGAACAGGAACAGAATGCCTTGTTGCGCGCCGTTGATCAGTTTGCGCGCGTAGTCCAGATCCTCGCCCTTGTCGGTCGGGGCGAACCATTGGGTGATCGCGCCGCCATCGACGTTGAAGGACTTCGATGTCGCGTTCGCTTGCATGAGCGACGCGGGATAAGCGTTTCCTGCGGCCTTCAGCAGGTTCCATTGCTCGATGAAATGCGCCCCCAGATCCGGGTCGTCCACGATGATTCCGTTGTTGGCCTGGGTGCAAAGCCCGGTCTTCGTCCAGTTGGTGCTGCCGGAGAGAACACGCTGCGGCTTGCCAGCTGAATCGCAGGCGACGACGAATTTGTTATGGCCAAAATGACCGTCGGGGACCAGGCGATCATGCAGGTCGACCTTGCCACGTAGCTGCGCACGCACCGCGCTGTTCTCGTCAGGTTTCTTCGAATTGAAGGCGCCGTTGGCGAGGATGAGATGGCATTTCTGGCCGAGCGCAACGAGCGCCGGGATCAATTCCGGATCGTTCAGTTCATAGAGCGCCGCGTAAATCTCTCCGCCGTTCTTTTTGACGTCGTCGAGCAAGTTGAGCAATTGCGGGCGCAAGAGACCGCTCAGTGCATTGCGCAGCGCGTTGCCGGTTTGCGCGATCAGAGCGTCGAGCTTGGCGCCCTTGCCGACGCTTGCGAGCGCACGTGACACCCACTGCGCCGAGACGATGCCTTTGTTGAAATAGGCGGAGATGTGGGCCGAAGCCTGGCCCGTGATTGTCATCGGCGGCGTCTGCGCGCTGCCGTCAGCTTGGGAAAGCGTCAAATGGTCCTTGTCCGGTCCAACGACCGGGACAATCGAATATTGCACCACATCGCCGGGGTCGAGCAGGTAGTCCCACCACATGTAGCGCTGCACGGGGCGTTTCCACAGCGCGTTCGGATCGAGCGTGTCGTCGTCGGAAAATCCGACAAACCCGTGAATATAGGTGTCTTGCGGCCCCCCTCCCGCCGCTAGCTTCCGGGTTCGGTGAATCGCGAAGCCACGGCAGTTCGGAATCGCCTGGGCCTTCGCCGGCAGCCAAACCAAACAGGTATGATCGCCGTTGTCGTAGACTTTGAGTTCGATCGTCATCACAGCGCTCCCGCCAGCGTGCGCCGACATTAAGGAACCTGGGTTGCTTTAGGATGTCATGAACGTCTTGGCTGTGAGCGAAGTCACATGGCGGACAATAGCACGCCGAACGCCACGCACACGACCAGCAGCGCCCGCGCCGTCGCGGGCGGCGCCATTCGCGGCCAATTGGGGCCGCCCCAAATTCAGTCCTTGTCGAACCTCCGGCCTCAGGTCGCCATCACCTCGTTCACTTGCATGATCGGCTCGATCTTCGTGTAGTTGGGAACGTCGCCCATGATCTCCGCGCCATGCTTGGCGAGCGCTTTCTGAAGGTCGTCGGCCGAATTGAACTTGAGGTAGGCGATGGCAAGATAGGGCGCCTTGCCGCCAGCGGGGTCGGACACGCCCTTATCGAATTCGCAGCTCACCATCCCTTCCGTCTTCCATCGGGAGACAAGGAGCTTGTGATGGGTGTTGAAATAATAATCGTAGTCGAACGTCGCGCCGTCTTTCGCAGGATAGAGAACCGTCAATCGAATCATCGTTTCCTCCTTGCCTGGGAGCACCGGGCGTTGTTCTTCGCCGCAGGTCCTGCTTTTGAATTTACCCGTTGAGGCGCAGCACTGCGTCCTCGGACCGGCACCATGAGCCCGCGGAGCACAAATGCCAAATCGGGCGAGCTCGCTCCGCGGTTATGGTTTCAATGCCTGAGCTCTCAGCGGCTAGCCGGCTGAGCTGCTTCACCGGCGAGGAGGTGTCAGTGCATTCGATAGCAGTGCCCGCCACCTCTATGCCTGACGCGCGCGCGACAAGCCTCCAGTGTGGAAAACGCACAGTCAGGATGTCCTGTGGCTGTCGCCCCTCTTAGCTGCGCACAGTACTTGGCGGCGCTGGCCGGGCCCAGAGGATAAACAAGAAACCCCATCGAGAGAACCATCGTCGCAGCGATAAGCCCTAACCTTGAACTCGGCATATCAAGCCTCCCCGTAAGGTTGTTATCTTTCATCGCGGCGAACCTCGCGAACGCGAAGCCGGCGCACCGCAAATTGTAGCCGCGAGTATGAACCTCGGCTGAATAGGCCGGCTCCCCGCACATGGCCTCGCATGCGTCTTACGGCAGCGCGACGAGTTGGCCCCGTGATAGGCTGCAAACGTCCGGCGACGAGAGCAGCGCCGGCTATTGTCTTGCACAAACGATCACCGCCCTCGCTCCGCCATCGCAGCTTGCGCCCGTCGTCCCATCGATGCGCAGTGCAGCGCCGCCGGCGCAATAGGCGCTCGCCATGATCTCGCCAGCGCTGCACGACGCCTGACCGGAATCGCTGACGACTCTGAAACTGGCTCCGGCCGGGCCTTGCGGTCCGGGCGGTCCCGCGGAGCCTTGAGGACCAGGCGGCCCCATCTGCCCTTGCGCTCCAGCCAAGCCAGGGGCGCCGAGTGGGCCGGGCGGCCCGGAAGGACCAATGCGCCCTGTCTGCCCTTGAGGGCCGATCGCGCCGGCGATTCCGACGTCGCCCTTAGGCCCGGCCTCTCCCGGCGTGCCCTTAGGCCCGGGCGGTCCGGCTGGTCCCTGCTGCCCTATCGCGCCAGCCTCTCCAGCTTCGCCTTTCGGCCCCGCGTCGCCGACGTTACCCTTCAGTCCGGGAGGTCCAGCTGGTCCAACGGGGCCTATCGTCCCGACTTCGCCCTTGGGTCCTGCTGCACCGACATCGCCCTTCGGTCTAAGGGGCCCCGGCGGGCCGACTGCTCCAACCTCGCCCTTTGGTCCTGCCGCGCCCATGTCGCCTTTAGGTCCGAGAGGTCCCACAGGCCCACGCGGGCCGACCGTGCCCGCAATCCCGACATCGCCCTTTGGCCCAGGCGGTCCGGCCGACCCCGCCGGCCCAATCGCGCCGGAATCGCCCTTTGCTCCCTGCGCGCCAACCGCCCCTTCGGGCCCCGGCTCGCCTTTTGGTCCTTGAAGCCCCGGTGGACCGGCGCCTCCGAGATCTCCTTTCGGCCCTGGCGGTCCATCGGGGCCTGGCGGACCCGGCGGTCCTGGCAGACCGGCCTGGCCGGTTTCGCCTTTCGGTCCGGGCGGCCCGTCAGCGCCCGTATCGCCCTTCGGACCCTGCGGTCCCACCACTCCGACCACGCCCGGCTCGCCCTTCGGCCCGGCTGGGCCCGCGGGACCCTGCTGTCCCTGTTGCCCGGTCTGGCCTTGATCGCCCCTGTCGCCCTTGGAGCACCCCGTAACCGCGAGCAGCGCCGCAATGGCGGCGCCGGCGACAGTCAAGCGCATTGGTTTCTCCCCGATGAGACGCTTCCCAACGCCCATGGCCATGTGGCGCCGGATAATGATCGGCATCTGTAGACGAGGCGCCCCGCGTCGCGCCAGAGCATGAGCCTACCCTACCGCGCCAGAAGAGCACATGCCCTCGGGCCTCTTCCCGGCAGACCCAGCCGTTCATCGCGAAAGATGGGCGCGCCATCCCCTCGCCTCAATTATGCGGCGGATCGCGACCCTCCGGATTGGAGGCGAGACCATGCACCGACGTTCATTCCTTGCCGCCCTCGCGGTGACAGCCGCGTGCGTTCGTGCGCGGGCCGCCGCCCCCTCGACCGAAGAGCGCGTGGCGCTTGCCACCAAGCAGCTCGCCGAGATCGAGGCGCGCGAGGGAGGTCGGCTCGGCGTCTTCGTGCGCGACACGGGAACGGGCGCGACGATCGAGCATCGCGCCGATGAGCGGTTCCCGATGTGCAGCACGTTCAAGCTTCTGACCGCGGCCGCGGCGCTCAAGCGCGTGGATCAGGGCGCCGAGCGCCTCGACCGGAAAATCGCCTATGGCCCAAGTGATCTGCTCGACTACGCGCCGATCGCCAAGGCCCATGTCACTGAGGGCGGCATGACGCTCGCCGATCTCTGCGCCGCGGCGATCGACTGGAGCGACAACACCGCCGCAAACCTGGTCCTGCAATCGATCGGCGGGCCCCCAGGATTTACGGCCTTCGCGCGTTCGCTCGGCGATGAGGTGACGCGGCTCGACAGGAACGAGCCCACACTCAATGAATCGCTGCCCGGAGACCCTCGCGATACGACGAGTCCGCGCGCCATGGCCGCCAGCATGCAGAAGGTGTTGGTGGGCGACGCGCTGTCGGATGGGTCCCGCAGCCAGCTGCAAACCTGGCTGATCGGCGATAAGGTCGGCGACAAAAGGCTGCGCGCCGGGCTGCCGTCCTCGTGGCGGATCGGCGACAAGACCGGCACCGGCGATCGCGGATCGACGAATGCCATCGCGATCATTTGGCCGCCCGGCCGCGCGCCCCTCATCGCCACGGTTTACTATACCGAGTCGTCCGCTCCGATGGACGCGCGCAACTCGGTTCACAAGGAGATCGGCGCGCTCATTGCCGAGACGTTCTAACAAAAAAGGGCCGGCGCGAAGCCGGCCCCCGTCACCCGATTCTTCTGAAGCTTAGCTGCCGCCGCCAACGCAGGTGTCGGCGGTCTTCGGCGTGCAGACGTCGAGGCCGGTATAGGTTGGATCCGCTGGCGCCGGCTTGCCTTCCTTCATGTCCTTCAGGAAGTACATCGCCTTGTATCCCATCTCGAACGGCCGCTGGCCGACCTGTCCGGAGGACAGCCCCTTCTTCATGAGGTCGATCTGGATCGGGAGCGTATCGGCGACGACGAGCGCGAGCGCGCCGGAGGCGATCTTGTCCTTGTACTTCTCGGCCGTCTTCGCATAGGCGTCCGGCAGGAATTGCGGGAAGCCGCCAGTTGGCGTGAAGGCGTCGAGGTCCGGGTATTTGGCGAGGATGTCCTCCATCTGCTGGTTGGCGACCGTGAAGTCGTCGTTGGTGTAGAGCGGGCAGCCGGCGGGTTCGGTCCAACCGTTTTGGCCGGTTAGGCGAGCGCCCGGCAATTCGGCGCTCTTCTTGCCCGCGAGCGTGTCGCGGATGCCCTGCATGCGCTCGTTGTGGTTGGCGGCCGCCGCGCCGCCCGACTGGATGCAGATCGTGCCGCCTTTGGGCTTGATCGCCATCACGAGCTTGGCGATGTTTTCGCCGATGTCATAATTATGCGTGCCGACATAGGCGGCGCGCAATCCCTTGTCCTGCGGCAGGAGGTCCGAGTCCCAGGTGAGCACGGGGATCTTGTTGGCGGCGGCATCCTTAAGGGCGTTGGCGATCGCCGGCGCGTTGGCCGCGGACACTGCGATCCCGTCCACTTTCTTTGTCACCAGGTCGGCGACGATCTGCGCCTGCTCGTCGCCGCCACCGTGCTCACCGGGACCGATATAGAGGCACTTGACGGCGCCCGCGAGCTCCTTCTCCGCTTTCTTGCAACCGGCGAGCGCCTGATCGAAGAAGGGGTTGTTGGTGTTCTTCGGCACGAGCGCGAAGGTGTAGGGGTCAGCAGCTTGCGCCGAAGCCGAGACTGCAAGCAGCGCGCCGGCGGCGACAGCGCCGGTCAACATAAGCTTCAACATTTTCTTTTCCTCCCAGTTTTGAATATGGCCCATACAGGCCCTTTAGACGCGCTCCCCAAAGGGGCTAATCGCGTTTCGCGCCTCGAAGTTTTCCGAGGTAAACCGCTCCGATCAAGAACAAGCCGACGAACGAGCCCTGCCAATTCGAATCGACGCCGGCCATCAAAAGCGAATTGCGGATGACGAAGATCAGCGCCGCGCCGATGAACGCGCCATAGGCGCTGGCCTCGCCACCCATCAAGTTTGCGCCGCCGATCACCGCGGCCGAAATGGCGAGGAGTTCGTACGAGGCGCCAAGGGCGTTGATTGCCGAGCCGGCCCAGCCGACGGAGAGAATGGCGGCGAAAGCCGCCGTCAATGCGGAGAAGACGTAGACCTGCACCTTGATGAGATTGACGGGAACGCCGGTCAGCAGAGCCGCGTGCTCGTTTCCTCCGATCGCGAGTATATGGCGCCCCCAACTCGTCATCTTGTAGACCACGCCCAGAAGAAACGTGAAGACAATGAGGAACAGGAGCGGATAGCTCAGTTCGAAGTTGGACGTGATATGCCACGCGCCGCTGCCCAGCACCTTGAATGGCGGTCCGCCAGGGCCGAACTTGTAGATCATGCGGTTTCCCGACAACACCACCGCGACAGACCGCGCGATCGCAAGCATGCCGAGCGTTGTGACGAAGGGCGACAGGCCGAGATAGGCGATGATAATGCCGTTGATGAGCCCGGCTGCGCCGCCCGCGCACAAGCCGACAATCACAGCGACCCAGGCGGGATAGCCAGCTTCAAGAATGAGGCCGCACGACACGGCGGTCAGACCCATGATCGAGCCGACCGAGAGGTCGATGCCGCCGGTCGCGATCACCGCAGTCATGCCGAGCGCCATGATGCCAATGAAGGAGAAATTGCGCGTGGTGTTATAGAAATTCTCGGTCGTAGCGAAGGACTCCGGCTGCAGCCAACTCATCACAATGCAGATGATGATGAGCGCGACCGTCACCCAGAACGCTTGCGAACCCGTGAAACGTTGCCAGAAATTGTGCTGCTGGATGTCCAGCACCGATTCGATCGAGACGTGGGCCTGCGGCGCTTCGCTTGCCATTGGAAACCTCCTCAGGCCGCGTGGATCGCGCCGGTGATCAAGCCTGTCACTTCTTCCGGGCTCGTCGCCGTTATCGGCTTGTCGGCAACCTTGTTGCCGCGCCGCATCACCATGACCCGGTCGCAGACGGCGAATACGTCCGGCATACGATGGCTGATGAGGATGATCGCCATGCCGGCATCCTTCAGCCGGCGTATCAGGTCAAGCACCTCAGCCACCTGCCTGACCGAGATCGCGGCCGTCGGCTCGTCCATCAAGACAAGCCGCGCCTTCGAGAGCCGGGTGCGGGCGATGGCGACAGCCTGACGCTGGCCGCCCGACATCTGGCGCACGAGATCGCGCGGCCGCGTCTCGGACTTGAGCTCGCCGAACAATTCGCCGGCGCGCTTGGCCATCGCCTTGTGGTCGAGCCAACGGAACGGACCCGCGCGGCGCTTGATTTCACGCCCCAGGAACACATTGGCCGCGGCCGACAAATTGTTGCAGAGCGCCAGGTCCTGGTAGACGACCTCGATCCCCTTTTCGCGCGCTTCGACGGGCTTGTGAAAATGCACGGCCTCGCCGGCAAGGCGGATCTCGCCGTGGGTTGGGGGAAAATTGCCTGCGATGACCTTGACCAGCGTCGACTTGCCGGCGCCATTGTCGCCCATCAAACCCAGCACTTCGCCGGCCTCGAGCGCCATATCGACTTCGTTCAGCGCATGGATCGCGCCGAAATGCTTCGACACCGCGCTCAATTCAAGAATCGGCAAGCCAACGTTCCTCCGCGCACTCCGACTTTTCTTCGTCGCGCACGCGACGCTCGTCGGTTAATCGTCCTGACACCTTAAGCTATTATTGAGTTTGTCGCGGCGTGCAAGCAAAAAGGCGCGTGGCCGAGCGCCGCTTCCGCGGTCAACCTTGCGGGGCTGGCGCCGGCGCCTCTTCGACGCGATGGCGCAGCCAGACCATGCCGCCTTCCAGAGTCTCGCAGCCAATCAGCCTGAGCGCCTGTCCGGCGCCCGGCCGCTCGCCGTCTGCGCCGTCATAGTCGACGATGCTTTCCGCGCCGGCCACGCCATAGACCGCCGGGTAAATCAGAGTGCTGAACTCGTCGATCAAGCGATGCTTGAGAAAGGCGCCGTTGATCCTGCCGCCGCCCTCAAGAAGGAGCTTCTTGACGCCAAATACGCTGGCGAGCTGCGCCATCGCGCCGGGAAGGTCCTCGCCTTTTGGGCCCGCGAAAATATAGGAGGCGCCATCCTCGCGTAGCTCGGCCAGATAAGCGTCCGAGACATGCTCCCCAAGCACAGCGACGACGTGATCGCCCCCGACATTGTCCTTGCCATAGTGGACGCGGCCGGAGGGATCGATGGCGATGGCAAGGTTCCTGCCGTTCCTTTGTCCCAAGTGAGGCTCGCGTGGTAGCGTCGAAGTGGCCGCGACGGGTCGTTCGTGACCCTTAGCCATTTCGCCCATGGTTTTCCGGCCGACGATCCAGCCCTCGGCCTCGAACCGGTCATGAACAGCCTCATAGTGCCGGCGCAATGCCTCGACCGACACGCCGGCGGCGGCCTGAGTGAAACGGCTGGGATGAAGGCCGCCGTCTATAGACGTGCCCATATGGCAGATGATGTACGGTCGCATCCGGATGTGACTCCACGATTGGGCCGGCGTGGTCAACTCAGGGTGCACTCCGCGCCCGCGGAAACGTACCGGGCTTTTCACCGCCACATCGCCCGCATGCGCCCCTGCAGATCGACCCGCGGGCCATCCGTCGCCGCGCGCTGTGGCGCGGGCGCTGGCGCTTAAGCGTTGGAAGCGTTAATACTTGCACGAGCCCGGGCCGAGGTCGGGCGCGTTTTTTGGGGGGATCGCATGAAAATTTACGCAAGGATGGCCATTGCCGCCGCCGCCTTTCTCGCGGTGTGCGCGAGCGAGGCGGCGAACGCCGCAACGACGATCGACACGGATTTCAATACTACCTCCGTCGCCGTCACGCCGGACACTGTCGATATCGCGGCGGCGACTTCGATCAGTTTTGTCCTTCTGCCCATAAGCAACATCGTAACTGACAACACCGGAATTATGCTGTTCGGAACGCTTCCAGTTCTGACCAACCCGGCCCCCATCGGAGTCGGGCAGTCTTTGACCCTGAGCTGGACGACAGACGAGGGCGTATTTACCGATGCGCTCACCGAGACGCAGGTGGTCGGGGTTCCGAACACGTCGCTGACCATGATCGCCACAGGCGACATCTCTGGACCCGCAGGTTTTGATCCGGCCGCGTCCGAAGTGACGTTTCTCTTCACGCAGGTCGCCGGCCCCGGTTACGCTATGAGTGGCACGGTAACCACCGACGTCACAGCTCCGGTCCCGGAACCGTCGACGTGGGCGTTGGCGCTCGCCGGCTTCGCCGGACTGGCTGCAGTAGCTTGGCGACGGAGTGGCCGGGCGCGCCGTCCGGCCTGGTAGGGCGCAAGAGGATCGGATGCGCCGCCCGAACTCGTTTCACCGCCACATCGTCCGCATGCGCGCCTGAAGATCGACCCGTGGGCCATCCGTAGCCGCTCGCAACGGCGCGGCGCCGGCCTCGGGCCAAGTCTGTCGGTCGAAATGCTTCAAAAGCGGCGGCGGGATGAAGCGTGTGCGACTTGCGTACACGCTTCGGTCGCCATTGCGCGGCTGCCCGTGGACATAGAAGCGCTGCGGCACGACGAGCGCGAGCTCGTCCTTCGCCCGCGTCATCGCGACATAGAGCAGACGGCGCTCCTCTTCGATCTCCTCCGACGAGCCGGTGGCGAGGTCGGAGGGAATGCAGCCATCGACGCAGTTCAGCACGAACACCGAGCGCCATTCCTGTCCCTTGGCCGAATGGATGGTCGAAAGGATGAGATAATCCTCGTCTCTCAGCGGCGGCCCCGCTTCGTCGCTGGTCGTGTCCGGCGGATCGAGCGCAAGCTCGCTCAAAAACCGCTCGCGCGACGGGAACGAGGCGGCGATGCGCTCGAGCGCCTCGAGATCGCCCATCCGGACGCGCGCGTCGTCGTAGCGGGTCTCCATCAGCGGGCTCAGCCACGCGACAGCGTCGGCGATCTCCGCCGGCCACGGCGCGGCGCGCGAGGCAAGCCTTCGCATGAGGTCGGCGAAGCCAAGAAAGCCGTCCCGCGCTCGAGCCGGAATCGATAGCGCCGCCATGGTCGCGAAGCCGTCGTCGACCGCCGCAGCATCGACCATGGTCTCGGCGACCTTCGGCCCGACGCCCGGCATGAGCTGAGCGACGCGAAAGCCCGCGACCCGATCGCGCGGATTTTCGGCAAAGCGCATGAGCGCAACCGCGTCCTTCACATGCGCGGCGTCGAGAAACTTCAGGCCGCCGAATTTGACGAACGGCACGTTGCGCCGGGTGAGTTCGAGCTCCAGCGCGGCGCTGTGATGGGAAGCGCGAAACAGCACCGCTTGAGCCTTGAGCGCCGCGCCCGCCTCGCGATTGGCAAGCACGCGGGTCGCAACGAAGCGGGCCTGGTCGGAATCGTCCGCCACCGTGACCAGCGCGGGAAGGGCTCCATGCGGACGCTCGGTGCGAAGGGTCTTGGCGAAGCGCTCCGGCGCAAGCGCAATAGCCGCATTGGCCGCAGCAAGGATGGCGCCGCTCGATCGGTAGTTGCGCTCGAGCGTCACCACATGCGCCGGTGGCTCGAACGCGGCGGGAAAATCGAGAATGTTGCGCACCGTTGCGGCGCGGAAGGAATAGATCGCCTGGGCATCATCGCCGACCACAGTCAGGCCGCGTCCGAGCGGCCTTAAGCGCAGCACGATCTCACCCTGCAGCGCGTTGGTGTCCTGGTATTCGTCGACGAGCAGATGATCGAAGCGCGCGGCAATCTCCGCAGCGATCGCCGGCTCGGCCAGCATCTGGGCGAAATAGAGCAGGAGGTCGTCGTAATCGAGCACGTTCTGGCGCTGCTTCATCTCGACGTAAGATGCGAACAGCCCGCGCAGCGCGTCCTCATGCGGCGCGACCCAAGGAAACCATTTGCCGAGCGTGACTTTAAGATCGCCTTGCGCGTTGACGACGCGCGAATAGATCGTGAGGCACGTCGCTTTCGTCGGGAAGCGCTCCTTCAGATCGCCGACGCCCAGTTCATGGCGCGCCCAGTTTATAAGATCGGCCGAATCCTCGCGATCATGGATGGTGAATTGCGGATCGAGGCCAAGCCGCGTCGCATATTCGCGCAACAGCCGCGCGCCAATCGCGTGAAACGTCCCCGCATAGGCCGGCGTCGCGGCAGCAGCCGCCTCAGGCGCGAGACGCCGGGCGAGCAGCCGTTCGACCCGGCGGCCTAGCTCCGCCGCAGCGCGTCGCGAAAAGGTGGCGAGCATGATGCGCTTCGGATCGGCGCCCGAGAGGATGAGAGCCGCCACCCGATGCGCGAGCATCGCCGTCTTGCCCGAGCCCGCGCCAGCGATGACGAGCAGTGGCCCTGAGCCTTTCGGCTCGCCGACCCCATACTCCACCGCGAGTTGCTGCTCGGGATTGAGATCCACGGCCGGGCTCGAGCGAATCAGGGCGAGCGACATGGGTTGACGCAACCATGTTTCGCGCTTTGTTCGCAAGGGAGATGGAGTCTCAAAAGCGGTCGCCTAGTCCTCACTCCGGTGACCGTGGTATTCGATTGGGCGAGAGAGGCGCCGCAAATGCCGGGAGCGGAATTGCACTACGTCCACCGGACCGCCTGGCTGCGGGCGGCGGTCCTTGGCGCCAATGACGGGATCATTTCGACCGCGAGCCTCATCATGGGCGTTGCGGCGGCCGCCGGTGGGCGGCCCGAAATCCTGACCGCGGCGGTGGCGGGATGGGCGGCTGGCGCAATGTCGATGGCGGCGGGCGAATATGTGTCCGTCAGTTCCCAGGCCGATTCCGAGATTGCTGATTTGGCGCGCGAGCGTCGCGCGCTCCGCGACCAACCATCCGCGGAGAAGCAAGAGCTTGCCCGTATTTACGAAGTCCGTGGCGTTCAGCCAAAGCTGGCGCGAGCGGTGGCCGATCAGCTGATGGCCAAGGATGCCCTCGCCGCTCACGCGCGCGACGAACTGGGCTTGAGCGAGGGCGCTGAGCCCAAACCGATCCAGGCCGCCTTCACATCGGCTGTCGCGTTCTCGATCGGCGCCGCGCTGCCGACGCTGGCGGCGTTTCTCGCGCCGCCAGGCGACATTGTTAAAGCCGTCCCCGCCGCCGCGTTGGTTTTTCTGATCGCGCTCGGCGCGCTCGGCGCCTGGGCCGGCGGCGCCCCGGTGATGAAGCCGGCGTTGAGAGTCGGCTTCTGGGGCGCCCTCGCCATGGCGGTGACGGCGGGAATAGGCGCGCTGATCGGCAAGGCCGTTTAGCCTGCCGAAGCAGGCGCGAAGTTAGCCAGCCTTCTTGAGCTGATGCGGGAACAGATGCCGCTTGGCCTCGTCGTCGAACTCTTGCTTGAAGGCGTGCTTCTCCTTCAACTTGTTGACGCGAGCGACGGCCGGGCGCTCGTTGATCTCGTCGACGAGCCGCTTCACATTGGCCATCTTAGACCAGGTCTCGGCGCCCAACAGGTAAGGCGCAGCCGAACTCCAACCCCAAATCGACATATCCACGATCGTGTAGGCGTCGCCGAGCGTATATTTCCGTCCGGCCAATCGGTCGTCGAGAATCTTCCAGTGCCGGTGCGTTTCGAAATTGTATCGATTGATCGCGTATTCGATCTTCTCAGGCGCGGCGACATTGAAGTGGAACGACTGGCCGGAATAAGGGCCAACGCCGCTCGAGACGAAGAACATCCATGACAGGAGTTCGCCCCGCGCTTTCGGCGTATTCTCAGGCAGGAAGCGCCCAGTCTTCTCGGCGAGATAAAGCAGGATCGCGCTCGAGTCGAAGACAGTCGCTTCGCCGTCGACGATCGCTGGCGTCTTCCCGTTGGGATTGATCTTACGAAAATCTGGCGAGTGCTGTTCGCCCTTGCGCGTGTCGACCGGAACAAGCTCGTATTCGAGGCCAGCCTCTTCAAGGAATAGGGCGATCTTCGCCGGATTTGGCGACGGGTGATAATAGAACTTGATCATCAGAAGGCTCCGAGAAGCAGGCGGTCAGGCCGCGGCGCAGCTAGTAGCGTAACCATGCCGGTTACGCAATCTTACTCAGCTCCGCGCGCCACTTGAGACGATATCGTTTCTGCGCCCTGCGCTTGCCTGCTTCGGGCAAACACGGCGGCGGCTAAATCGGCAATTGTAGCGCGCGACAGCTCTTCTTGCAGAGCCTCGACTGCGGGTGCGGTCGCGACTCGTAGAACAGGAAGGATATGGGCCCCGACCGGACAGGACGCGCTCGGAGGCGACCGGTGCTCGGTAAAGAGCTCGACACTCTCCAACACAGTGAAGACATCGCGCAACGTGATGTCGCATGCCGGCCGCGCCAATTCGAACCCGCCTCCCGGACCGAGCCGGGCGCGGATCAAGCCCGCAGCTGTCATCAGCGAGAAGAGGCGGCGAACCACGACCGGATTGGTGTTGGCGCTATCCGCCATATCCTCCGAACGCAGGACCTTGCCCGGATTGGCGGCCAGAGCAGTCAACAGATGAACGCCGACGGCAAATCGGGTGCTCGTTCCCATCGCTGACTTCTCGCACGGCGCGCGTTGGTGTTGCAAAGCTGCGCGGCCGATTACCGCTCGCCTGCGGCGCGAACGCGAGGCCACGCGCCAAGGTAGGTCGAACTACCGAGCGAGGCGCCTACTTCGGACACGGCGGCAGGCCGGGCCTTCCGCACGCCTTCGGTTGCGCAACCGGCGGCGGCGCCCGAGCCACCGGCGGAGGCTGACGAACCACCGGCGGCGGCGCAGCCGCTGCAGGCGGAAGCGCGTGCGGCGGGGGCGGGTGCACCGCCGGCGGCGGGGGCGCGTGCACCGCTGGCGGAGCAGGTGGCCGGGGTGCGTGAGACACCGGCGCGAGATGAGGCGCGGGAGAAGCTGCGGGCGGCGGGGGGACGCGTATCGCCGCGGGAGCCGGACGAAGCGCGGACGGCGCTGCCGCCGCTGCCGCAGGGGCGTGAACCACCGGCGGCGGAGCCGGAGCGTGCTGGGCTGCGGCCGCCGGCGCCGTCGGGCGTGGCAACGGCTTGCCGCCGGGGACGGCCGCGGCGCCGGCTGCTGGAGGCCGCGCCTTCCCCGCCGGTGCAACGGGAGCGACTGCTGGACCCGCCGCGTTTGGCGAAGGCGCGCCGGGCAGCGGCTTACCGCCCGGAACCACTGGAGCAGCTGGCTTCGTAGCCGTCGCTGGCGGCACAGCATTGCCTTGGGGCTTCGGCCCGGCCGGGAGGGCCGCGGCGGGTGGAGTGGCGGCCGCTGGCGGGATCGGAAGCGGCTTGAGCGCCTGGGCCGGAGCAGCAGGCGCCGGCGCGGCAGGGGTCGCAGCGCCTACCGGGTTTGCCGGCGCAACAGGCGCCGAGGAGGGCGAAGGACCGCCCGGCTTTCCACGTCCTCCCGGCCGGCCCCCGGGTTGGTCACGCCGCCCGATCGGCCTGAGCGGCTTAACGACAGCCGCGTTGGCTGCAGGAGCGGCCACAACAGCGACCGGCGCGGCGGGCGCGACCGGTTTGATGTTGGCTGGCAGCGGCGGCGGCGCGAAGGCCGCTTGACGCAACCGCGGTTGCCCGCGCGGCGCGATGCCGTCGTGGTGAAAACCGCCATGGAAAGCGACCGCGCCGATCGCGATCGGAAGCGCAACGCCCAACACCGGGAGCAGCCCAATTTCGGCGGGTGGCGGGGGCGGAGGCAAGTCGCGCCAATCGTCGTCTTCGGCGTAGCCGTATTGGACCGGCGGCGGGGGAGGCGGCGGTCCGAAATCGTCAAACGAGTAGATGGGCCGGTCATCGTAGACGAGTTCGTCCGGCGGCGGCGGCGGAAGATCCGCAAAAGCCTCTGGCCGAAAGTCCGCCGGCGGTTCGAAGCCGGCCGAAAGCATGGCAAGGCGGCGGCGCGCGTCAGGGATGTGCGGGCCCTTGGGATAGGTGTGCAGATACGTCCAATACGCTCGCGGCGTATCGGCGCCGACAGTGCGGCGCCAGTAGGCCGCTTCTCGCCGAACCGCGAGAATGGCGCGCACCCGTCTCGCCTGGTCAGAGTTCGGATAAGCCGCGAGGAACTCGCGATAGCCCTTCATGCTGTCGCGCTCGACAGCGGCGGCGTAAGCGTCCGCGGCCGGAAAACTGGAGATGGGCCGACGCTCCGTTTGCGCGAACGAGAGAGCCGGAGGAGGAGCGTCGTCGGCGCGCTCGAAGACGTAGAATGGACCGCCGAGCTTGGACGCGCTCCAGGGCAGCAGAGCGCCTTGCGTCTCCGCGTTGACGGAAACTCTCGTCTGATCGAACGCCTGGGCGATGTCCACGCCGCCCTGCCGGATCGCGCCGGCCAGCGTCTTGCCGTAGACTCCGTAGGGGCCCTCCTCGTCGCCGGCCAAGGTGCCCGGGGCCGCGTTGAAGGCGATAAGTTCGCCGTGCTCGGGATCGACGAGAGCAAGCCCCGGCGCGAGGGGCGACCCCTGAGTTGCGTATGGATTGGCGCGCGCCGCGTCGAGAACGATGATGCGCGCTCTTCCAGGCGTCGCGGCGAGAGCGTGACTGAAATCGGCAATGCGGATCGCTTCGATCGGCACGTCGGCGTCGCGATTGATCTGAGCGTCGACCGGCACGAAGTAATTGTCGCCGTTATATTGAACCGCGCGGCCGGAAAGGTAGACGAAGGCCTGCAGGTCCGGGCCAGCCGCCGACGCTTTTTGCAGAAAGTCGCGAAACGCCGTTCGCAGCGATTGGCCGTCTAGGTCGCGGGCGCCGACCACGTCGAAGCCAGCCGCTTGCAAGGTCTGCGCGACGAGACCTGCGTCGTTGGCGGAGGTCGCTAACGCTGCGTCGCGATAGGTCGCATTGCCGATGACGAGAGCGATGCGGGGATTCGGCGCCGGTTGTTGAGCTTCCGCGGCCAGCTCAAGAAGACCCGTAGCCAGAACCAAGATGGCAGCAAAGACCGCGTGCAGGCGTTGCGACATTTAGCCCCTCATTGTCGAAGAACCGCCGGCGCTTCGATTCGTTCCCGACCCGTGAGAATCGCTAGTGTCACATCGTGTCCGAACGGTGTCCGCGCCGCAGCGCCACAGAGGGCCTAGCTCACCGTCTCGGCGCTGTAGCGGGCGATAAGTCCGTTGCGGATCACCGCGCGATAGACGGCAAAGAAGAACAGGCAAGCGAGCACGAGGTAGACAATGGCGAGCGCCCCCCCGATCGCCAACCGATCCCAGGGCGCGCCTTGTCCGGCGACGACCGAGCGCATGCCCTCAAACACGTAAGCGGGCGGCAGGATCAGCGCGATCGCCTGCATCCATCCAGGCAAGATGGTCACCGGGTAGAACACGCCCGCGAAGGGCGAGATCAGCATCGGGATCGGCCAGATGAGCCATTCGGATGCGGGCCCGAGCCTCAGCACCAAGGCCGAGGCGGCGATGCCGAGCGCGATACCGGTGATGAACAGCACCATGAGGAAAGGGGCGATCGGTAACCCGTAAGAGAGAAAGGACAAGCCGAACGCGATTTGCGCAAGCACGAGCATGGCGACAAGGCTCAACCCGCTGGTGATGATCGCGACGATCAGGAGCCCAACCAGATATTCGGACGTTCGCAAGGGAGAGGCGAAGAAATTGAGGAAGTTTCGCGTCCAGACGTCCTCGAACAAGGTCATCGTAATTTGCTGCATCACCCGCGTCAGGAAATCCCACAAGAGCACCGCGCCGAGCAGGGCGGGCACGAAATTGAAATCCGCGTGCGAAACCGAATTGAGGTATCGGGTCAAAAAGCCCCAAACCAAAATATCGATCGCCACAAAGATGAAGATGGGAAAGATGCGCTGCGGACTGCCGCGATAGAGGTAGAACATCCGCAACACGATTGCGCCGATGCGTGAGGCGTTCATCGCCCGCCTCCGTCCGGTAGCGCTTCTTGCGCGACATTGACGAACAGATCGTCGAGAGTCGCCGCGCCGTGTTCTTCGGGGAGCGTCTTCGGATCACCTTCAAGCACAATCCGCCCGTGCGACAGGAACAGCACGCGATCGCAGACAGCCTGCACCTCGTACATGTTGTGGCTCGTCCACAGCACGCCGCAGAGTCCATTGTCGACAAACTTGGCGATGCCGGCGCGAATGTCGCGTGCGTTCGAGGGGTCGATCGAAGCGGTCGGCTCGTCCAGCAAGAGCAGCCGTGGCTGGTTGAGCATAGCCTTGGCGAGGCTGAGGCGGGTCTGCTCGCCGGACGACAGAACACCCGCCTTGGTCCGCCGGTAACGGACGAGATCATAGACCTTGAGCAGCTTCTCGATTCGAGCTGACAGATCTCGTACGGCGTAGAGCATGCCGAACACGCGCAAATTCTGCTCGACGGTGAGATTGCCGGGCAGCGGCGCATACACCGCCGCGAAGTTGGTGCAGGATAAAGCCTTAGTCCGATCGGCTGCGAGGTCGACGCCCTCGATCTCGATCCGGCCGGCGCTCGGCTCCAGAACGCCTAGGATCATATTGATCGTCGTCGTCTTGCCGGCGCCATTCGGGCCGAGCAAGCCCACGATCTCGCCCGGGGCGACGTGGAAGCTGACGCCGTCCACCGCCCGCACGTCGCCGAACGATTTTTCCAGGCGCTCGACCTTAAGGACACAGGGAACAGGCGGAATCATGCGCCCGTCGTATCAGGCTGCCCGGAGGGCGCGTCAAGCCGCGGTCGAATAACCAGCGTGCCTGTCGCGCTCTCCGCAACGCCTCAAGGCTGCCCGCTTCCTCCTGCGGAGCCATAGACCTGGCCTGTCGCAAAGCTCGCATCGGACATCGCCAGCTGGACGTAGATGGATCCGAGCTCCGCAGGTTGGCCGGGCCGACCAAGGGGGGTCTGGCCGCCGAACTTCTCCAACTTTTCCTGCGTGGCGCCGCCGCTCACTTGCAACGGTGTCCAGATCGGCCCCGGAGCGACGGCGTTCACCCGGATGCCCCTCGAAGCGAGCTGCTTCGCCAGCGACTTCACATAATTCATGGTCGCAGCCTTCGTCTGGGCATAGTCGTAAAGGTCAGGCGATGGGTCGTAAGCCTGCTCCGAGGCAGTGCCGATGATGGCCGATCCGGGCGGCATGTGAGGCAGCGCTGCCTTGATGATCCAGAACGGGGCATAGATGTTCGTCTTCATCGTCGCGTCAAAATCCTCAGTCGAAATATCGAGGATCGAAGGCTTGCTCTGTTGGCGTCCTGCGTTACTGACGAGGATGTCGAGACCTCCAAGACCTCGAACGGCGTCGTCAACGAGCCGCTTGCAGAACGCTTCGTCACGAATATCCCCAGGAATCGACAACGCTTTTCGGCCTTCCGCCTTCATCAGATCGATGACCTCGCCCGCATCCTCCTGCTCCTCCGGCAGATGATTGATGACGACGTCCGCGCCCTCGCGCGCAAATGCGATCGCGGCGGCGCGGCCCATGCCGGAATCCCCGCCGGTAATCAAAGCCCTTCGGCCGGCAAGCCGACCCGAGCCGCGATAGGACGTCTCGCCATGATCTGGGCGCGGGTCCATCCGGCTTGCGAGCCCGGGCCAAGGCTGCTGCTGTCGGCGAAACGGTGGCTTCGGGTATTTGGTTCGCGGATCCTGCAGGGCTTCAGGGACCGGGGCCTCGGCGTCTTTCGACAGCGGCCGCTCCTTGGAGCTCTGCGCAAAGGCGGGTGCCGCGGCGGCCACGAGGCCAATGCTGCCCGCGCCAACGATTGCGCGGCGGGAATAGGGAAAGCGTTCCTCTGAAGTCATTTTTGCGATCTCCACGATTGACGGGAGAACGCCCGCGCCCGAAGTTTGTTGCGGACCCGTTCCGTGGGCGACGTTAGCCGGCCAAAGGGGTCTCAAGAAGATCGAGCGTGAAGAGTTCCTGTGGCTTGCCGACCCCGCGCAGGGCAAAGCGTCCCACGGAAGCGAACGTATGCGGATGGCCGGCGCAGGATTCCGCGAACGCCGCGGAGAGGAGGATCGGCTGATCCACCGACCGGCACATGGCGGCGATCCGGCTCACCTCGTTGACCGCCGGTCCGACGACGGTGAAATCGAGGCGCTCCTTGCTGCCGATGTTGCCGTAGAAGACCTCGCCAAAGTGGAGCCCGAGATACATTTCGGTCGAAGGCAAGCTTTTTTCGAACCGGCGCGCGTTCAAGGCGGCGACCGCCTCTCGCGCGGCGCCTGCGGCGTCGAGCGCGGCCGCGCAAGCGCGACTGCGTTCCTCGGCCGGGAAGATCGCAAGCACGCCATCGCCGATCAGCTTCAGGACGTCGCCGGAATGCTGATGGATCGACGAGACGATGGCCTCGGCATAATCGTTGAGCAGCGGGATGATCTCTTCCGGCGGGGAGGTGTCGGAGATGCGCGTATAGTTGCGCAAGTCGCTGAACCACAGGACCGTGTTGATCCGGTCGGCGACGCCGCGCTCGATGCGGCCTCGCAGCACGCGGCGGCCGGCGTCGCGTCCGAGATAGGTTTCGACCAGCGTCTCGGCGATACGAGCAAGAGACACAGCTTTGATCGCAAGCCCGAGGAAGGGGGAGAGCCGTTTCAGCGCGCCGAGCTCATCGTCGCTGAATCCATCGGCTCGATCCGTCGTCCAATAGGAATACACACAATCCATCTCGCCGATCGCGCCGTCTTCGGCGAAGCGGTTGATGATCGCAACGTAATCCGTGAACTTCGCCTCACGAAACTCCGCGAAGGAAGGGAATTCAACTTCGGTCTCCGCGGTCACACGCAGGCGTAAAACCGATTCGCCGCTGTTCAAAAGCCGGTAAAGAGGGCTTACGCGCCACCGTTCCAGCGCCTCCCCCTCGGCGGTTCGCCCGTATTCGGTCAGCGTCACTTCCGGCTTTTCTCTTTCCCAGCGAAACGCCCGGCCCTCGTGAATGGGATGGAGCGTGTCGATGAGCATCATCACGCGAGCGAGCGGCAGTCCCCCCGCGACTGCGCGGCTGCAAAAGCCCTCGATCAGGGCGGTCTCGCTACGCCCCTCGAGCCCTGCTTTCGCGAGCCACGTCGCAAGCTTGGCGATCTCCGCTTCAGTCATGGGACGATCATAGTTGGTCTGGGACGCAAGGCCAACGCGCGGCGCCCGATGCGGCAGAGGCGGCGCCTGGACGCTCCGTGGGCCAAGTCGCGAGTAAAACATACTAGACTTGTGATCAACTTGTGCTTGCGTGTTGAAGCCGCTATTTGATCTGCGCGACCTAGGATCGCGAAAGTTCCCTGTCGAAGGTCAGCCGCGTCGATCCTGGCGAAGCGCCGCGTTCATAGTGAAACGACCCATTTTTCCAAAGGAGTTTTTGATGAGCCTTCGCCTCAACGACACTGCTCCTGACTTCACGGCTGAAACGACGCAGGGCAAGATCAACTTTCACGAGTGGATCGGCGACAAATGGGCGACCTGTTCTCGCATCCCAAGGACTTCACGCCGGTGTGCACCACTGAGCTTGGCTACATGGCGAAGATCGAGCCCGAGTTCACCAAGCGCAACACCAAGCTCATCGGCTTAAGCATCGACCCGAGCGAGTCCCATGCGCGTTGGCTCGCCGACATCGAAGAGACGCAAGGCGCGAAGGTGAATTACCCCATCATCGCCGACAAAGATCTCGCGGTCTCCAAGCTCTACAACATGCTGCCGGCCGAGGAGCCGGGCACGTCGGATGGCCGGACGGCGGCAACCAACCAAGCTGTGCGTTCGGTGTTCGTGATTGCCCCCGATAAAAAGATCAAGCTCACACTCACCTATCCGATGAGCACCGGACGCAACTTCGATGAGATTCTGCGCGTGCTCGATTCCATGCAGCTCACGGCGAAGCACAAGATTTCCACGCCCGTGAACTGGAAGCACGGCGACGACGTGATCATTTCCGGCTCAGTCAGCGACGACGACGCCAAGAAATTATTCCCGGAAGGCTGGCGCTCGCCCAAGCCCTACATCCGCATCGTCAAGCAACCGGCCTGAACGGCGGGAAGCTCGCGGCCGCGCCGCGCGCTATACGGCCCAAGCGACCGCAAAAGTCTTCGGCGGCGCCTGGATACGCGTCTTTGGCGAGGCTTGGAACTCGTAAAGTTCCTTCGCTCTTAGATCGCTAGCTCGGCTCTGCGAGGCGTCCGAATCTGATAGCGTGTGGCTTGTCGTTGACCGGCAGCAGCCGGTCCCGAGGGGGCAGATAACAATGCGGTCCGGACTGTTTGTCGCCCTGGCGCTTTTCGGCGCGCTTGATTTTTCTTCCCCACCCGCGCGCGCCGATGACACGGGCCTCACCGCGCAACTGCAGCAGGTCCTCGACGCCTACGTCAAGGATCGCGCGTCGATCGAAGGCCTCTCGGGCGCGGCCTTGCAGGTCGATCGTGGCGGCGGCAAACCGATCCTTGCGGTCTATTCCGGCGACGATGGGCTCAGCGACAAAAAGCCGATCGGCCCCGACACGTTGTTCGACATCGGCAGCAACACCAAGGAATTCACCTCCGCGCTGATCCTCAAGCTCGAAGCGGCCGGCAAGCTCAAGCTCGACGACACGATCGGAAAATGGCTGCCGCAATATCCGGCATGGAAGGACGTGACCATCCGCGCGTTGCTCCAGATGGTGAGCGGCATCCCGAATTATTCGGAGACGGTTGAGATTGGCGACATCGAGGTCGCCGACCTTCATCATCAGTTCAGCGCCAAGGATCTGATCGGCTACGTCGATCCCGCGAACGGCCACAATTTTCCGCCGAGCACGGGGTGGTTCTACTCCAACACCAACTACATTCTTGCCGGCCTGATCATCGAGGCGGCGTCCGGCATGAACTACGAGCAAGCGCTGACGACGATGATCTTCGAGCCGCTCGGGCTGCACGACACGTATTACGCCGATGGGGCCCATCCGGGACCCGCATCTGCAGGACCCGTGATGTCGCGAGTGCCTCGCGCGCTCTACATGCTGCAGGATTGCCTCATGTACCAGCCGGAGCCCTGCAAGGTATCGACGCTCGCACCGCTCGTCGGCAAGGATATGCGACTGCAGAACCGCTCCTGGGCGAGCGAGGCCGGCGCCATCATCTCCAACCCGCACGATCTTGACCTTTGGATCCGAGCTCTGTTCGAGAGGCGCCTCTTTCCGGCAAAGCAGCTCGATGAAATGACGACGATGGTCTCGAACAAGACGGGCTTGGCCCTTCCCGAGGTCACCGCCGATGAGCCGGGCGGCTTCGGCCTTGGCCTCGGCCGCTTCTATCGAAAGGAGCTTGGAGGCGCCTATTGGTTCTACGAGGGCGAAACGCTCGGCTTCCGCACGATCTTCGCCTATTGGCCGCAGGACGATCTTCTCATCACTGGGTCCGTCAACAGCCGACCGCCGAACGGCGAGGACCGGTTCGGTCCGACGGTGATCGGCGGGGCCTTCGAAGCCTTGCAGCAGGAGGGCGCTGTTAAACCCGCCGCAAAATAACTATAGTGGCCCGTTGAAAACGGCCCGGCTCGGGGCTGCGCAACAGGGAGGGGCCGCCATGATCTTTCGACAATTGTTCGACAGCGTCTCGAGCACCTATAGCTATGTCCTCGCCAGCCGGCGGGGCGGCGAAGCGCTCATCATCGATCCGGTGCTGGAGAAGGTCGATCGCTACCTCAAGCTGATGGAGGAGCTCGATCTTAGGCTCGTGAAGGCGGTCGACACACATTTGCACGCCGACCACATCACCGGCCTGGGCGCCTTGCGCGACCGCACCCACTGCATCACGATCATGGGTGAGCAGAGCCAGGTCGACGTCGTTTCGATGCGTGTCGCTGAGGGCGACAGGCTCAGCGTCGAGGGCGTGAGCCTCGACGTGCTCTACACGCCCGGCCATACTGATGATTCCTACAGCTTCCATTTCGGCGATCGGGTGTTCACCGGCGACACGCTGCTCATCCGCGGCACTGGCCGGACCGATTTCCAGAATGGCGATTCCCGCGCCCAATACGGAAGCCTGCAACGCCTGATGCGGCTGCCGGAAGAGACGCTGGTCTTTCCCGCTCATGATTACAAAGGCGACACGGTCAGCACGATCGGCGAAGAGAAACGCTTCAACCCGCGCCTTCAGGTCCGCGACGCCGACGACTATGCGAAGCTGATGGAAAGCCTGCATCTTCCCAATCCGAAAATGATGGACGTCGCCGTGCCCGCGAATATCCATCAGGGGTTGCATCAGGAGGATGTGGCGCGCAAGGGCTGGGCCTTTTCGGTTGAGGATGCAAAGGGGCTCATCGGGCGTCCGAAGGTCGCGCTGATCGACTTGCGCGAGAAGAGGGAACGCGAGCGGACCGGCGCCATTCCCGGCTCGCTGCACGCGCCCTATGGCGAGCTTCAGGACCATATCGGCGAGGGCGGCCTCATCCACGAGCTCGCGCGGTCGGGCAAGACGATCGTCTTCTATTGCGCGTTCGGCGAGCGCTCGGCGATGGCGGTGCAGGCGGCGCAAGACCAGGGACTCGCCTCGGCTCGGCATATCGAGGGCGGCATGTCGGCCTGGGCGAAGGCCGGCGGCGCGACGCGTTGACCTTGGTCGAGGCTTCGGCTTAGCGAAGAGGAGGCGTCAGCGGGGGATCTCAGTGCCAAAGGTCAAGGTCAACGACATCACGATGAATTACGAGAGCCAAGGGTCGGGCGAGCCGCTTATCCTCATCCCTTACCTTGCCGCCGACAACGCCTGTTACGCCTTCCAGGTCGCCGAGTACGCCAAGCATTTCACCTGCATCTCGCTTGATCCGCGCGGCGCCGGCGAGACCGACAAGCCGGACGGAGCCTATTCGACCGAATTGTTCGCCGACGACGTCGCCGCCTTCATGGCTGCGATCGGAATCGAGAAAGCGCATGTGAGCGGCCTGTCGCTGGGCGGCGCGATTGGCCTGTGGCTCGCCAGCAAATATCCCGACCGGGTCAAGACGCTATCGCTGCACTCCTGCTGGCCGAAGACCGATGCGTTTATGAAGGCCGTCGTGGGGAATTGGCAAATCGTCGCCAAGGGACTCGGCAGCGTCCCGGAGATGATCATTCAGGGGATCTTTCCCTTCTCCTTCACCCCGGAGTTTTATTCGGCCAAGCCTGAATATCTCGACCAGCTTGCGAGGTTCGTGCGCAGCCGGCCCGTGCAGCCGGTCGACGCCTTTCTTCGCCAGTCGGACGCCGTCATCGCCCATGACGCGCTGGGCCAGCTCGGCCGGATCAAAGTGCCGACGCAAGTCACCTTCGGCAGCCACGATATTGTCACGTCGACCCGCTTCGTCGAACCCTTCCGAAGCGGCATCAAGACGAGCGAGCTCGTCATATTCGAGATGTGCGCACACGCGCCGATCTACGAGAACGTCGGCGAGTTCAACGAGAAGACTTTAGCGTTTCTCAAACACCACATTGGCTAAGAGGCGTTGCGCCGCCGCGCCGACGACAGGCGCTGTCGCACGCGACTGAGCGTCCACTTGACGCGAGCCGACATCCGGGACTTTTTCCCGTGACGCGACGCAGATGAGCAACCTTAGACCATATGAATTTGCTAGACTTTTTCTTACGAAGACGTGATTATTCCCGTGATGATAGGAAAATAATCGGGACTGTGGTTCCAAAAACTCCCGTTTTCCGATCAGCCTGATCGTAGAGGCGCGCACGCAGGGTTTGTTCGACGCTCGAGCCTGACGATTTAGCGCCGTCATTCGCTCGAGTTTCGCGCCCACCCAATGAGCGACCGAGGTTAAAGGGGAAGGATCCTGGGCGCTCACCATTCCCGCCGCAATGGACTCCGCTCTCTTGGTTTCGCGCTCGCGCTCGCCGTCGCTCCCTCCATCGCGGCCGCGGATGACAATGAAGCGCCCACGACGGAACAGCCGAACAATCCCTTCTACGCCCTCGACACCAAGAACCTGTTCGGCTTCCTTGAGGGCGCGGACGTGGGCGAAAAGGGCGACCGATCACTTGAATTCGAGAGCACGGGATCGTTCGGGGAGCCACATGGCCTCTACAATTCAGTCGAACAGGAATTCATCTTCGAAAATGCACTGACCGATTCGTTTGGACTCGAGCTCGGCGCGCATGTGCTCGGCCAGGATATACGGCGCGTGCCGGACCTGCCCGATTTCGTCGGCGTCAACTTCATGGGCGTCTCGGCGGAGTTCCGATACGTTGTCTGGCATCGGACCAAGGATGTTCCGATCCAGGTGACGCTGACCGCGCAGCCCGAATACAATTCCATTGCCGAAGCCGGGCAGCAGGCCAACGATTTCAATACAGCGTTCCAGGCCGTCGCAGACATCATATCCAGCGATCGGCGCCTCTATGGGGCGGTCAATCTTGTCTACGCACCGGACGCCTCTCGGTTTCCGGGTCAGCTGAGGCAGGACACAGCTGTCCTTTCCGCATCGGCCGCGCTCTCCTACCGCCTGACGCCGCCGTTGATGTTTGGCGCCGAAGCCGACTACGATCGCGCCTACGGGGGCCTGGTTCCGCGCGGATTCGAGGGGCAAGCTTTCTATTTCGGGCCGACGTTCCACTACCAGATCAACGAGAAGATCGACCTCTCGGCCGCCTTCCTTACACAAACGCCAGTCGGCCGTGTCGACTTCGAAGAATTCCCGCGCCAGCTCGCCAAGCTGAGGCTAGAAGTGGAATTCTGAATCGGGCCGGCGATCGCGGCTGACGCGCGGCGCCAATCAGTCGAGATCGGCGCCGCTCGCTTGTCGATTGCGCAATTCGTCGACCAGGACCCGCTCGTTCTCGGAATAGTCGATCGGCGTCGACACCAGATGCACGCCGCCGCTCATAAACGCGGCTTCGAGCGCGGGCGCTAAACCTTCCGCGCTCTCGACCCGGCTTCCCTTCGCGCCATACGCCTTTGCATAGGCGACGAAGTCAGGATCGCCGAAGGTCATGCCGTAATCCGGGAAGCCGTCCACCGCCTGCTTCCAGCGGATCATGCCGTAAGCGTTGTCCTGCAGCACCAAGACAACGAGATTAAGCTTGAGGCGCACCGCGGTCTCGAGCTCCTGCGAGTTCATCATGAAGCCGCCATCGCCGCAGATGGCGAGCACGCGGCGGTTCGGATTGAGACACGCGGCCATGATCGCTGACGGCAGCCCGGCGCCCATCGTGGCGAGCGCATTGTCGAGCAGCAGCGTGTTGGCGACATGGGTGCGGTAGTTGCGCGCAAACCAGATCTTGTACATGCCGTTGTCGAGGCAGACGATCCCGTCCTCCGGCATCACCTGGCGCACGTCGTGGACGATCCGCTGCGGCGTCGGGGGAAAGCGGCTTTCCTCCGCCCGGTCGGCAATGTGGGCCAGGATCTCCTCACGCAAGCCAAGCAGCGCCTTCGACTTCGGCAGCCTATGTTCAAGCCGATCGGCCAGGAGCGTCAGTGTGGGTCCGACATCGCCGATGAGCTCGGCCTGCGGAAAGAACACCTCTTCGACCGTGGCCGGCAAATAGCCGACATGCAGCACCATCGGTCCACGCGGGCCCATGAGGAACGCCGGCTTCTCCACCGTGTCGTGGCCGATGGTGATGATCAGATCCGCCCGGTCGATCGCGCGATGGACGTAGTCGCGCTCCGAGAGCGCGGCGGTGCCGAGGTAGAGGTCAGAACTTCCAGTGACGGCGCCCTTGCCCATCTGCGTATTGAAGAACGGGATCTGCACCCGCCTCACGAACTCGGACAGCGCATCGGAAAGACGCGGCCGGCTCGCTGCGGCGCCGAGCATGATCAACGGCCGCTCGGCGGCGATGATGAGTTGCGCCGCCCGATCGAGCGCGGCGCTGGACGCAATCGGCAGATCAATCGGATGGGGCGGGATCGGCGCCATGTCGGGCGCCGGAGCGTGCGCGATGTCTTCCGGCAGTTCGAGATGAACCGGGCCCGGCCGCTCGAGCTGCGCGACGCGGAACGCTTCCCGCACCATGGTCGGAATGGTCGCGGCGCTCACGATCTGATCCGCCATCTTGGTCAGCGGCGTCATGGCTGATACGATGTCGACGACCTGAAAGCCCGCCTGCTTGCGACTCAAGATGCCCTTCTGCCCGGTGATCATCACCATCGGCATGGCGCCGAGCAGCGCGTAGGCCGCGCCTGTGGTGAGGTTGAGCGCGCCGGGACCGAGCGTCGTGATGCAGACCCCGGGCTGCCCAGTCAGCCGCCCGTGCGTCGCCGCCATGAAAGCCGCCGCCTGCTCGTGACGCGTCAGCACAAGCTCGATCGTCGAGCGGCGTAAAGCTTCGACCACGTCGAGATTCTCTTCGCCCGGCACGCCGAAAATCTGCCGCACGCCCTCGTTCTCGAGAGCGGAAACCATGAGTTCGGCGCCGTTCATGGGACGGGCTCCTTGTCTTCACCCCTCTCCCGCCGGGAGAGGGGTCGGGGTGAAGGGTACACGCACGCTGGCGCATTCACGCTTTGTCAGCAACCGCATTCGTTTGAGCCACGGGTCGGCGCTGTCAACAAACCGCTGTATCTTCCACCATCCGGTTTGGTCGATCGCGCCGGAACCTCCGCAGGTCGCCGCGCTCAGCCTGTGAGCAAACGCTCCGCCGCTTGACGCACGCGAAGCGCAACCGCCTCTTCGCCTTCCACTGCAGCCACGGCCGTCATTGGAACCTCGAGCGCGACCGGGATGTCCTGGGGCATACGGCTCAGGATGCGCTTGATATCGATTCCGCCCTCGCCGGGCGGCAGGCGCTCTACGCGGCCGGCGTGCAGCAGCTCTTCGGTCGTATAGCTCGCCTGCACCGGCGCGTCAGCGACATGGACGAAGGGAAAACGCGACGGAGGAATCCCGTCGAGCTCGTCAAACTTGCTCGCCGATCGGTTGAAGTGAAGCGTGTCCACGAGAATTCCGAGTTCGGGCCGCTCGGCCGCCTCGACGATCCTCAGCGCTGCGCTGAGATCAGGAACGACTGTCCACGGAAAGAACTCGAGCATCGCGCGCAATCCATAGCGCGAAGCCAGGTCGCTGATCGCGGCCAGCCGGTCCGTGAAGCGGCTGAGGTCTGGGTCGTAGGCGGACGCAATCATGTATCTGGCGCCAAGCTCCGCGCCGGCCGCCGCAAAGGGCTCGAGCGACGAAACATTCGTCTCCGGCGTGATCCTGACGAACTCGATATCAAGCACGCCGACGCCCGTCGCCGCCATTGCCGCTTTGGTCGCGCGCATCAGCGGCTTGTCGTCCATCAGCGGATAGGCAGGAGTGATCTCCGTGCCCCCCGTCAGACGCAGCCCGACTGTGTCGTAGCCAGTGCGAGCGGCGACCTCGATCACCTGCGGGGGGCTAAGGCGGATCACGGTCAAATGCGCGAGCGAAAATTTTCGTCTCACGGCTGCCCTCCGCCCGACGCGCGGATCGCCTTGCGCTCCGCGATGGAGCGCAAGGTCATCGCAAAACGGCGGCTCATGTCATCTGGGTGACGAGCTTCGGGTTGAGATAGGCCTCCAGCGCCTCGGAACCTCCCTCCGAACCGTAGCCGGAATCCTTGACCCCGCCGAATGGCACTTCCGGCAGTGCTAGCCCATGGTGGTTGATGGAGACCATTCCGCTTTCGATGTCCCGGCCTACGGCCGCCATTGTCTTCGCCGACTTCGTATAGGCATAGGCCGCAAGCCCATAGTCCAGCCGATTGGCTTCGCTGATCGCGGAATCGTATTCGCTAAAAGGGCTCATGATCGCGATTGGGCCGAACGGCTCCTCGTTCATGACCCGCGCCCCCATGGGAACGTCCGTCAGCACGGTCGGCGCAAAGAAATAGCCCCGGTTGCCAATGCGCTCTCCCCCACACGCGACTTTCGCGCCGCGCGAAACCGCGTCCGCCGTCAGCGCCTCCATCGCCTCCAGGCGGCGCGCGTGGGCGACAGGCCCCATTGTTACACCGTCTTCCACACCGTCGCCGACCTTGATCGACTTCGCGGCCTTGACGAAGCCCTCGACGAATTTGGGATAGATGCTTTCGTGGGCGATAAATCGGGTCGGGGCCACGCAGACCTGGCCAGCATTGCGAAATTTCGACGGCACAAGAACCTTGATGGCGCGGTCGACGTCAGCGTCTTCGAACACGATCGCCGGCGCGTGGCCGCCGAGCTCCATCGTCATCCGTTTCATGTGGAGACCGGCGAGCGACGCGAGCTTTTTGCCGACAGCGGTCGATCCCGTGAACGAGATTTTCCTGATCGCCGGATGAGGGATCAAGTAGGCGCTGATCGCCGCCGGATCGCCGAACACGAGGTTGAGCACACCGGGCGGCAGGCCGGCGTCCGCGAAAGCGGCGACCAGCGCGGCGCAACTGATGGGCGTATCCTCCGGGCCCTTGATGATGATCGAGCATCCCGCCGCAAGCGCCGCGGAAATCTTGCGCACCGCCTGATTGATCGGGAAATTCCAGGGTGAGAAGGCGGCGACCGGACCGACCGGCTCCTTGACGACCATCTGGCTGATATTTGGAGCGCGTCCAGGGACGATGCGACCGTAAGCCCGTCGGCCTTCTTCTGCGAGCCAATCGATGACGTCGGCGCCTGCGGCGGCTTCCATCCGCGATTCGGCGAGCGGCTTGCCCTGCTCCATGGTCATAGCGCGCGCGACGCTTTCGTTGCGCTCGCGCAGAAGCTCGGCGGCCCGGCGCATGAGCTTCGATCGCTCGAAAGCCGATGTGTTGCGCCATTTCGCGAATCCGCGCAAAGCCGCCGCCACGGCCTCGTCGAGGTCGGCCTTGTCGGCCACAGCGTGCGAGCCGACCGTCTCCTCGTTCGCGGGGTTGAGGACCGGCGTCTGGCCGCCGTGTCCGGGGCGCCATTGTCCGTCGATGAAGAGCTGTGTGTCAGAGTGCATCACTCATACCTATCATGAAATTGCGCGTTGCTTGAGCCCACGCTCAGGAGCCGAGCGGGCGCTCTCCTCGCTTCAGGCTTTCTGCATCTTGATTCCATCGCGCGGCGTAGGGCAAGAGTTTGGACCGCATCGAGGCGGTCAACAAGCCGGGAGGAAGAGTAACGTATAAAGTGGCGCTGAGAGCGCTTGATTCGGCGCTCAAGCATCCATGGAGCAGGAGCCCGCAAGTTGCAGCCCCTGCGCTAGCGCCGGAGTCCCAATGCGGTTGTGCCTGGTTGCTCTTGCTTTGCTGCTCCTGCCCGCGTCCGCGCTGGCCGGCCTAAAGGAGACAGTCGCGACGCTCGCTCCCTCGGGGATCGTGCTCGTGGTGGATTCCAAGGGCAATGAGCTCATCGCCCAGAACGCCGACACACCCTTCGTCCCGGCATCCGTCACCAAGATCGTGACGGCGTGGCTGGCGCTGGAAGTCCTGGGCGCCGACTATCGCTTCGAAACGCGCTTCTACCTCGACGCCAAGCGGGTGCTCTATATCAAGGGCGGCGGCGATCCCTACCTGATCTCGGAGGAATTGTCGCCGCTCGCAACTGAACTCGTCGCGAAGATCGGCAAGGCGCCGATCACCGGCATCGTCATCGACGCGAGTTACTACCCCCCGGACCTCCGCATCCCGGGCATCGAGAACGATGACACGGCTTACGACGCGCTGAATTCGGCGCTGGGGGTGAATTTCAATACGATCTACGCGGAGCGCATCGGCAACAAGGTGGTCTCCGCGGAGGAGCAGACTCCGATCACCCCGCTCGCGGTCGCGCGCTTCCGCGCGAAGGGCCCCCCGGACGGAGAAGGCCGCATCAGTCTTGGCCAGGACCCCACGATCGGCCTCCGATATTCCGGCGAACTGATCGCCGCCTTCATCCGGCGGGCCGGCGGCAATGTGAAAGGCGACATCTCGGTTGGAACCGTGCCCAAGGGCCTGGAGCCGATCTATGTTCACCGACAGTCGCGCACGCTCTCGGAGATCCTCGTCCAACTCCTCCTCGAACTCGAACAATTATACCGCCAACCAGGTCTTCCTGGAGATCGGGGGCCATGAGCTCGGCGGCCCGGTCAGTCTCGAGAAGTCGCTTGAGGTCGCAAACACAAGGCTCGCCGCGCACGGCCTTGCCGATTCCATCCATCTCGAAGAGGGCTCCGGCATCAGCCGCGATACAAGGTTCACGGCGCGCGGTCTCGCCAAGGTGCTCGAGCTGTTCGCGCCCCATGCCGACCTGCTCCATGGCCACGACGGCGGCTTGAACAAGAGCGGCACCATGGACGGCATCCGCGCGCTCGCCGGCTATGCCGACACCTCCACCCACGGACGGGTCCGTTTCGTCATCTCGCTTTCGAGCAATGACGAGACGCGCTTCCAGCTGCTCCAGGCGATCAAGGCGGGGTTGTAGTCCCCAGTCTCTTTGACAGTGTTTTTGCCGCCGTCGTAGCGTGCGACGCAGCCGAGGCGAAGGGTTCCGTCGCCCAGGAAACATGAATGACCGAATACCCTTTCACCGCCCTGGACCTTGAAGTGCTCAAGGCCTGGGACACGCCAACGATCTGCAACGGGCTCGAGATCGTTGCGCCGGAGCGGCGAGCCATAGGTTTCACCGTCGAGCCGATGGTCGTCGTCGACCGCAAGCTGCCGCCGATTGTCGGTCTCGCACGGACGGGCATGATCAGGGCCAAGGAGCCGCCGCGCGGACCCATCCCTCCGCGCGAAGACTGGTACGACTACGTGGCGGCGGGGGCCATGCCGACGATCGCAATCATTCAGGACGTGGACGACCGGCCCGGCTTCGGCGCGTTTTGGGGCGAGGTGCAAACGACCGTGCATTCCGCCCTCGGCGTTAAGGGCTGCGTGACCAACGGCTCGTTCCGCGACATCGATATGCTCGCGCCCGGCTTCCAGATCGTCGGCGGCCGAATTGGGCCAAGCCACGCGCATGTGCACATGACGCATATGAAGTGCGACGTGACCATTTTCGGGATGCTTGCGCGCCACGACGACGTCATCCACGCCGACGTGCATGGCGCTGTCGTCATCCCGGCGGAGGCCGTGGGCGCCCTGCCCAAGGCGATCGACCTCCTGACCCGGCGCGAGAAAGTGATCCTCGACCAGGCGCGGGCGCCCGGGTTCACGAGCCGCGACATGCGCGAGGCGCTGAGCCAATCGCGCGAAATCCACTGAACGCACAAATCGGCCTCAGCGCCGACTCCGAAGCCAGCGCTTAGAAGCCCTGGTCCTGCGCGGAAATGTAGCCCCGGTTCCAGGTCGGCGTGATCAAAACGTCGTTCAGGCACACGCGCGGCGGCAGGCAGGCGATGTAGCGGATGAGATCGCCGAGGTCCTCCGGTTGCAGCATCCGCGCCTTGTCCTCTTCGCTGACGGGAACGGGTCGCTTGGCGAGGATCGGCGTCGCCACCTCGCCCGGAGAGAGCGCCGTGGACCGAATCCCGTTGCGGCATTCCTCCATGTTGATGCTATGGCTCAAAGCGACGACGCCGTGCTTTGCGGCGATGTAGCCGACGCCGGGTTGCGTGCTCACGAACCGCCCGGCAATCGAGGCGATGTTGATGATCACGCCGTCCTTCTGCTTGCGCATGATCGGCAGCACGGCGATTGCGCCATGAAACGCAGTCGACAGGTTGGCGCGGATGAGTTCGTCGGCGCCGGCGGCCGTCAGGCGCTTCCAGCTTCGATCGGGGATATTGGACCCTGCATTACTGACCAGAATATCGAGGCGGCCGAATTCCTTTTCGATCGCTCCCATAATCCGGGACGCGTCTTCGGCGCGAGACATGTCTCCTGGATGAACACGCGCCGTCCCGCCGTCCTTTGCGATGCGGGCCGCGACCGCCTCCAGCGGTTCCTTTCGCCGCCCCGTCAGCATCACGCTCGCGCCTTCCTGGCCAAGCGCGAGCGCTCCGGCTTCGCCGATCCCGCTTCCCGCGCCGGTAACCCACGCCACCTTGCCCGTCAGCCGCTTCATGCCCCTGTCCCCTTCGCAAGACGTGTGTTGACGCCATACCAATTAGTTGGTACACCTAAGCCCAGATCGGCGCCACGATGCAGCCTCAACACGAATCCAAAATCAAGCTCCTCGCCGCAACGCTCAAGGTCGTGCGCGCCAAAGGCTACAGCGCGACCCGGATCGAGGATGTCTGCGCCGAGGCCGGACTGACCAAGGGAAGCTTCTTCCATCACTTCAAGAGCAAGGAGGACTTGGCGTTGTCCGCGGTGGCGCATTGGGATGCGACCACGTCGGCCCTTTTCGTCGCAGCGCCCTATCACAAGCCCGCCGACCCGCTCAGCCGCGCCATCGCCTATATCGAGTTTCGCAAGGCGATCCTGACCGGCGACCTGCCCGATTTCACCTGCTTTGTCGGCACGATCGTCCAGGAGGCCTACCGGACTCATCCGGAGGTGAGCGCCGCCGCCGCCGGGAGCATCACGAGCCACGCGAAAACGCTCGAGGCGGACATCCGCGCGGCGATGCGCGACCACAACGTCGCTGGCGGTTGGACAGCGGAGAGCCTTGCCCTGCACACCCAGGCGGTGATTCAGGGCAGCTATATCCTGGCGAAAGCGAAGGGGAGCGCGGCCGCCGCGGCCGAAAGTCTCGATCACCTGCGGCGCTATATAGAGCTTCTCTTCCAGACGCCGGGCCAGTCCGGGTCGGGCAGGAAAGACCGGCCTCATTGAGCAAAGCCATCATCGAGATGGCGACCTCGCTCGATGGTGTCGTCGCCAGCTAAAAACTGACGGCAGGTTCCAGCCCCGCCTAGCTCTCTCACGGCTTGTGCGGCGCGCCAGAAGCAAGACGGCGCTGTGCTCAAAAGCTCGGACCCGGCGACACAACCTGCACAACCTGCGAAATTCGCGCCTTGCGAGGGCCTGTGGACAACTCTGCATCACAGATATGTCTAGCCCATTTCTCGCATCGTCGGCGTCATTTAATCGACCTGCGTCTGTTTGGCGCTTACTGAGGCGACCGCGTCGCGTTTGGAAAGAAAGCCTTGGTCATTTGCAGCGGCGGTTCAACAGTATGTTTTAGGTTTTCCGAGGAGTCACGGTCCCTCGGCGATGATCCTGTCGCGCATTGTCCGTCGACCGACGATGCGCCTCGCTGAGCGCGCTTACGGACTCGAGACCCGAAAGGGTAAGCGGAAATTCCGGCGGATCGACAATTCGTTGCACTAAATCAGAAATTAGGTTAAGCTCGCGCCCATGACTAATCCTGCGCTTCCGTATGCCAACACGGCGGGCTCCGTTCCAGCGCTGCTCGTGCAAGGAGGAAAAGCGAGAGGAAAAAACTTTCGCAGCTTTTTCCGTATAACCCATTGATAAGTCTAAATTCGGACGAGAGAATCCAAGGAAATTCAAGGAAATCCAACCCTCCTTAGCGGGGGTCTTCGCAGCGAAACGGCCACGCGCCAAGGAAATCCAAACGGACCGGCCGTCGCAACCCACTGCCGAGAGGGCAGCCAAACCGACGCCAACCACTGCCCTGGCGCCTTCATTACAATTCGTCTATGTTCTATTGAGCGCCGGGACTAGCTCGCGTACGCGTCCTCGCCGGAGATCGCCCGTTCCGGCCCTGCCCACGTTCCCGCCTGGGCGCCGACCAGTTCGCCGATCCGATTGACCCCGCGCGCTCCGACTACGCGGCTCAAGCCTTCGAGGATCTCCGCTACAAGGCCATGACCTTTAAGCGCGAGGCCGGTATAGAGTTGCACCAGGTTCGCGCCCGCCGCGATCTTGGCAAGCGCGGTTCCTGCATCCTCGACTCCGCCGGCGCCGATGAGCGGCATCGCCCCGCCGGTCAGGAGATAGGCCCGAGCCAGGAGCCGCGTCGACGGCTCGAACAGCGGGCGCCCCGACAGGCCACCGGTTTCGCTGCGGTTCCTTGAGGTCAGGCTGGCGGGCCGCGCGACCGTGGTGTTCGAGACGATGAGGCCGTCGATGCGACGGGTGAGCGCCGTGGCGACGATGTCCTCGAGCCCGCGGGCGTCGAGATCGGGCGCGATCTTGAGCATCAGGGGCCGATGCGGCTCTGTCTGGTCGCGGGCCTCGACGACCCGCGCGATCAGATCGTCGAGCGCCTCGCGCCGCTGCAAGTCGCGCAAACCCGGCGTGTTCGGCGACGACACGTTGATAGTCAGATAGTCGGCGAGCGCCGCGAAGGTCCTGACGCCGAGCGCATAATCCTCCACGCGGTTGGCCGAATCCTTGTTGGCGCCGAGATTGACCCCGATGAGCCCGGCAGGCCGCCGCTCAAGCCGGGCGCGGGCCCGCTCGAAGCCTTCATTGTTGAAGCCGTAGCGGTTGATGACGGCGGAATCTTCCAGCAAGCGGAACAGCCGCGGGCGGGCGTTGCCTCCTTGAGGCTTCGGCGTCAGCGTGCCGACCTCGACGAAGCCGAAGCCGAGCCTGAGCATCGCGCCCGGAACCTCGGCGTTCTTGTCGAAGCCGGCGGCGAGGCCAAGCGGGTTGGGGAACTTCAGTCCAAGGATTTCGACCGTAAGCCGGGGATCGGAAGCCGGCGCCTGGGCTGGCGGGGCGATCTTCAACCCGTTGATCGCCGCTCGATGGGCCGTCTCCGCCGGCAGGCGCCTCAAAACCGGCCCTGCGAGCTTGGCCAGGCTCACGCCTCGAGGCTCCCGAAAACATGGGCTCCCTCGGAGCCGAGCGGCAACGGACGCGACCAGACGACGGCGCTCATCGGCAGGGGGCCATAAAGGTGAGGAAAGAGCGCCCCGCCCCGCGACGGCTCCCAGCGCAAATCATCGCCCAACGCTTCGGCGTCAATCGCGGCAAGGGTCAAATCGCCTCGGCCGGCGAACCATTTGGCCGCCGTCTCCGGCGCCTGTTCTGCGGTCGAGAAATGGATGAAGCCGTCGGCGCGATCGACGCTTGCGCCTGTGAAGGCGCCGGCCGCCTCGGCCTCGGCCCATTCCTCGGTGGCGACGATCTTATAGACGATCATTCTCAACCGGGGCCGCCGCAAAAAGCGCGTCACGTGTCATTATCGACGAGACCCGCCACGCGAGGGACAACCCTCCATCCGTTCAGCCGCCCGCGGGCGGCTGAGATTCGCTCACTCTTGGAGCATCCGCTTCAAAAGCTCAAGTTCTTCACGCAAGATCGTGTCGGTCTGCACCAGCCCCTCGATCTTGCGCACCGCGTGCAGCACCGTGGTGTGGTCACGGCCGCCGAACCGCCGGCCAATTTCCGGCAACGAGCGCAGGGTGAGGATCTTGGCGAGAAACATCGCCACCTGGCGCGGCTTGACGACGGCCGCGGTGCGCCGCGAGGAAAGGATGTCGGCGCGCGAGACGCTGTAGTGGCTCGCGACCAGCTTCTGGATGTCCTCGATCTTCACCCGCTTGAGCTCGTGCGTGCGGATGAGGTCGCGGATCGCGGTTTCCGCCGTTTCGACCGTCAGAGCCGGACCCGTCGACGTATAATGCGCCCGCAGGCGATTGACGGCGCCTTCCAGGTCGCGGCCGTTCGAGCGAATTGCGCGGGCGACATAGGCGAGAACGTTCGGCGAAACGTCGAAATGGGCCTCCTCCGCGCGCGCCGCGGCGACCCGGGCCTCCAAAATCTTCAGCCGCAAGGGCTCGTCAAGCGCGCCGATCTCGACGCAAAGGCCGACGCTGAGGCGCGAGCGGATGCGCTCGTCAAGCGATTCCAGATCGTTCGGAGGGCGGTCGGCGGCGACGATCACCTCGCGCCCGGCGTCGAGCAACGCATTGAGCGCATGACCGAATTCGGCCTGGATGTTTTTCCCCTGCAGGAACTGCGCGTCGTCAAAGATGAGAAGGTCGATCCCCCGCAGCCGCTCCTTGAAGGCGATCGCGGTCTGAGACTGGAGCGCGGCGACGAAGCCGTACATGAATTTTTCCGCCGTCAGATAGATGACCGAACGCCCTTGTTGAGCTGCGGTATGGGCGACGGCCTGCAAAAGATGGGTTTTGCCGAGGCCGACGGCCGAATGCAGGTAGAGCGGGCAAAAGGCCGGCGTCCCGCTCCGGTTGGGGTTGGCTACGCGCCGCACGGCGTTAAAGGCGAGTTCATTCGACCGCCCAACCTGGAAAGTAGCGAAGGTGAGCCGCCGATCAAGGGGAGACCCGGTCAACGCGTCGCCGACCCCAAACGCGGCGGGCGTCCGGTTCGGCGGGCGGCGATCGGCGGCGGCGCGATCGACCGGCGCCTCCAGAGCCTTGGGCGCCGTTTTGACGGCCGCGGCGCACTCGGGCAGCGGACCATTGGTCAATGGCGCGAGCGCCGCCGACGAGCGCACGGAAATAAGGATTTGTCCGACCGGGCCGACTTCGGCATTGAGCGCGGACGCCACATGTCCGGCGTAGTGGGTGACGATCCAACTCTTGAGAAAGCGTGTCGGAACGGAAAGCCGAGCCTGCCCCGATCCGACCGACTCGAGAGTGAGGCTCCCGAACCAGCTGTTGAAGATGGCGTCGCCGACCTCCGCTCGCAAACGATCGCAGCAGCGCCGCCAGGCTTCGCCAAACGGAGGACTGCCGGAGCCGCCATGATCAAAGCGATCCGGATGGGGTGCGTCATACATATCCATAGTCGAGTCTCGGGCGTAGGTGGACAGCCGACGTTGCGGCGATGCCGCGGAACGGGGACTTGCGTGACGCTTTTTATGTCTGCGTCCAGGGCAGTCTGCCCGCCTTCCACCCGCTAACCACCCCCCTCCGGCGCGAGTCATCCAGCGCGCCTTCGAACCCGTCCGACACATTGAAACAAGGCGACCACCCCGCGCCGGTCATCGCGGTTGCCGCGTGGCGTGATCGCGCGCCTGAACGGCACAAGAACACGAGCGAAGCGCCGTGCTCCACGCCCTCCGAGTTGAGCAACGCTTCAAGGCGAGGGGTGAAATTGGCGTCGACCGCCATCGAAGGATAGCTTTGCCATTCCAAGAACAATGGCGTCTTACTGAGCGTTTGAATGTCGGGCATCCCGACGTAAGTCCACTCCGCCTGGGTTCGGACATCGATAAGGACCGACGTTGAATCGCCCTTGAGCAGTGCATACGCGTCGACCGCGAGAATATCTCCAGCATATCCAAGTAAATTCTGATAAGACATTGCCTCTCCCTCCGCAGCCCACACTGCGGATTCACATTGGGTTCAATCTATTCATGAAAGCGGGCCAACAAAAACGTCAGCCCAATTTTTCGCCCAGACCCGATGCGACCGCCCTTGTATCCAACTCTTGCGCTGAGCTTCTCTTCTTACTCTCTACTTACGCTTACCTGCTCATAGACGCCAGACGAAGTCGCATTTTCTCTCGTTTCTTGCTGTTGTTAAGATTATGGCACGGGCCGGGCGACGACGCAACCTTACTCCCGGAACCAAGGAGCGTCCTCGGGGCAGCGAAAGTGGACAAATATTGAACAGTTTTATTAGGTTTTAATGCAAGGGCTTGATTCAAGGGAAAAGATCGTGGGCCGGTTGTAATGCGCCGGCGCTAATTTGCCGCGATTGACCGAAGCGGCGCCGCTCCAATTGACGGGGCTGGATTGAGCGCCGAACCGAAGCTCACCGTGCTTGGCAATTAAGGGGTTGGCAATTATGAATTATTTGTGAGCGGTTGAAGGCGGCCCTCAGCGTCGTTATTTCGTTGCAAAGTTGTTATGTGTCGTCTCAGCGTCAGATTGGCGTCGCTTGGGCGCCGGCAAACCGCGTGAGCGGAGACTGATCAGGCCTGCGCCCGGACTTCGCCCGGCCCACCTCCCTGCCCCGAAGCGATGACTCCGTAAAAGGCTGGGATCGCCAATAGATAAGCCAGGCCGGCAACCTCGATGACCGCCGCAAGCCCGAAATTGGTCGCGATGACTGGCGCCGCCGCAGCCCCGATCACCGAAAAGCAACCGTTGACGCCCCACGCCCAGACGAACATGTGATCTTTGCCGAGACGTCCGAGCGTGGTCATCGCGACCGGCATCGGAAAGCCCATCAAGAAGGCAGGCGGGGCGATCAAAAGGAAACAAACGATCAGGCGAACCGGATAGGCCATTGCTCCGATCGCATCGAGTGCGTGACCGAGAAATAATCCGTACAGAATCAATATGATCCCAACCGCAACGAACAGAGCCGGCATGACAGTCCGCATGTGGGGCAAAGCACGTTCCGAGGCCAGGGCGCCGAGTCCCGAGAACACCAGCATGCCGGTGATCAGCACCGAGGCGGAGATGGTCGGACTTCCAAGCGCCATGACGAAATGGGCGATGAGCCCAACCTCGACCATGATGTAGCCAGCGCCGAGACAAGCGAAGTAGAGCACGGTCAGCGCTTTGCCAGGCGAGCGTGAGAAGACAGCGCGCCAACCCCAGATCAACGGTATGGCGAGCAGCACGGTCGCCGTTAGGCAAGCGACCCCAAGCGTCGCCCAAATGAGGAGATAACCCCACTCATCCTGTAGAAGCTCGAGTTTGTCGAGCACGCGAGGCAGATCAGCAGTCTTGACGTACGCGGCGAAATAGGGCGCGTCGTTGGTGAGCGCCCGCGTATTGAACACGTAGCGATCCGCGATCTCGGGCCATTGTCCGGAGATCAGCGCATGCCAGGCGAGCCGGCCCATGACCGTCGCCGGCAGAACCCCGTCATCGGCCTTGCCCGAAGGCGGGATGTCGTCGCCCTTGCCGGGATCGGCATCGGCGCCTGGGGCTGTCCCAGCGGCTTCCCCTGGCTGTGCGGTGGAGGGACCGCCAGCGGCGCCGGCGAAAATCTGTTCGACATAGCCAGCAAGCGTGCTGTCGGTTTGCGACGGATCGTAAAAGAGCCCCGGCGAGTAGATTTCGTCAAACGACATGGAGCGGGTGTGGGCGCGCAGCTTCGCGATCTCATCCGGTGTGAAGCCGCCATTTTTGTAAAGCACGGTCGCGGTCGACAGGTAGGACGAAGCGACGAAAAAGGAATTGGCCAGATGCGCGGGGTCGACCTCGCGCCCCGCCGCCGCCATCGTCGCGTAGAGCTTCAACACCGACTTCGGCGGCTCTTCCTTGTTCCATAGAGTGACCGACAGCACGCCTCCTGGTGCGAGCGCGCGCATGTAGGTTTCCATTGCCTCCTTGGTGTAGGAGAACTTCTCCATAATGGCGAAGCCGCCAGGATTGGAGAGGCCGACCGAATCCGCAAGACTCAGATCAATAACGTCGAAGCGCTCATTGGTATGGGCAAGGAAGTGGCGGCCTTCATAATCGATGACGCGGACCTTGGACAAAATGTCGCCGGTGAACTTGCGGATCACGTCGGCATGAAACGCCTGAAGAACAGCGCGATTGCCCTCCGCGACCGTTACGTCATTGGCGCCCGAGTGCAGCGCGACCTCAGTCGAGATGCCGCCGCCGAACTGGACAATGAAAGTCTTTGGGTCCGACTTGATGACGTAGGGGTAGACCATCGGCAAGAAATGGAAATACGCCGTTTCCTTGTCGGTCAGATCGCGCATAATGCCGATTGGACCGTCACCGTCGATGTAGAGGCCGAGATAGGCGTTGGCCGGCATGGTTGGCAGACTGAAGCCGGCGTTATCGGATAGGCCTGGCGCAAAATGCAGGTAGGAGCTCGAGTACGCCTCCAGAAAGCCGAACGGCGAGGCGCTCTCGTAAACCTTTTTCGCGTCCGGGAATTTGCGCGCGTAGGCCACGCCTTTGTAATCGTTAGTCGCGAGCGTCTTCAGGCCGAGCGTCTGCGGCAGCACAAAATGTCCGGCAAACGCGAGCGCGCCGGAAACAAGGAATGGAATGAGACTCAAGCGCCCGCCGGGCCCAAATGCCCAGGCCAGGCAGGCGGCAAACCAAAGCGCCAGTGGCGCCGCGATCAAATTCGCGGGCGTGAACACATACATCGCCAATAGGAACACGAGACCGCAAAGCCCGGCCCCGGCGAGGTCGGCGAAGTAGACGCGGCCGAAAATGCGGTTGCTCCTGAGAAAGATGCATCCTAGGAAAAACGCTCCGGCCAGGAACGGCGTCAGCTCCGCGAGAAAAATCGCCAGCAGCTTCCACTTCTGCGCCGGGTCGGAGATCAGGAAGATCGCGTTGAAGCCGAGATGCTGCACATAAAGGTTGGCGGCGACCGCGAGCGGCCCGAACAGAGCAAGCGAAACGGTCGCGGCCCCGCGCCAATTGCGAGCGAACCAGTCCTTGGCGACTGTCATCACCGCGCTCGCCAGGCCAAAGCCCAGCATCGCCAAGCTCACCACCAGCGAGCCGAAATGCGCCCAGCTCCCAACAGAGAAGACGCGCATAACGTCGATCTGCAAGGCAATGACGGAGCCGGCGGCAAGGCCTACGGCGAAATAAAGCGCAAGGCGCGAGCCTGATCCGAGATCCGAGTCAGGTTCAGCCGGCGCGTCGAGGATATCGGCGATCGGAACTTTGCTGGCTTCGTTCATTGCGTCTCGGAGCGGCCGGTCAGGAGTGACAGGCTAAGCCCTTAGCTTGAGGGCGCCCCCGCGGCCGAAGCGATCCTTATACGAAAAGTGCGCTAGTTGTTGTGCGTGCCGACGATCTGCTCGCCTTCAAGCTTGGTGAACGGAACGAATGGAACGATCCGGCCGCCGTAGATGTCGGATCGGGCAACCGTCATCTGCCCGTCGGCGGCCTGGTTCTTAACGACTTTCAAAACGCGCTGAGCGCCGGGCGGCCCGACCGGAATGACCATAATTCCGCCGGGCCTCAACTGTTGCAGCAGCGGGGGAGGAACATGGTCGATGCCGCAGGTGACGATGATCTTGTCGAACGGCGCCGCCTCTTCCCAACCATAATAGCCGTCGGCAGCTTTGCTTTTGATGGCCTCGAACTCCGTATAACCGTCCTTGATGAGCTGGTCGTAGATCGAGCGCGTGCGGTCCGCCAGGGGCTTGATAATCTCAACGGTGTGGACCTGGTCGGTCAGGTGCGCGAGGTATGCGGACTGGTAGCCGGAGCCGGTACCGACCTCCAGGACCTTCTCCCCAACCTTGGGGTCGATGTTCGACGTCATGCGGCCAACGATGTGCGGCCCCGAAATCGTGACGCCGTAGCCGATGTCGAGAAAGGCATGGTCGTAGGCGCGGGAGAGGTTCTGCTTCAGCACGAACTTTTCCCGCGGCGTCAAGAGGAAGGCGTGCTTATGGCGATCGTTCGCGAGGTCTTCATTGCGGACCATCGCGCCGAAGCGATCAAATCGCTCGCCGAGATATTTCGGGTCTTCTCCGCGTTGCGCCACGCCCCAGGCGATGAACTTCTCGCGATTGTCCATCGGCGGCGCCATGTCGAAGGTAAAGGGCGTGGGCACGTCCGCAATCGCCAGCCTTGGCGCAAACGAGCCTGCAATCAGCCCGGCGGCGCCGGCGATAAATTGACGTCTTTGCACCAACTGCCTCCTCAACCAGCTCCCGCCAGCCCGAATCTAGGGTGGCCTGATATCCTAAACGGAAAGAAAATGCGACACCCGAGCGCACGATTTCGGCGCGGATTACATGTTATTAATCGGCCCGCAAGCGTCGCGCGTGTTCCCTCACTGCGCGAGAGGATTGCGCGCCCATTCTTTGAGCGTCCGCGTATGGCGGATCGGCGCGAATCCGAGCGCCGATCCGCTCCGACGTTCGCGGCGCGCGATATCGCTGAAGGGCGATCCGACGATGCGGATTTCCGCTCCCTGCCTTTGCACCATGGCGAACAGCATCGCCGCGTTGGCTGGCGAGATGCGGACGCACCCGTGCGACGCCGGCCTGCCGAGATTGCCGACCGCGTTCGTGCCGTGGATCGCGTATTGGCCATAGAAGAAGATGGAGTGCGGCATCGGGGCGTTGTTGTATTTGGCGGAATGGACCATGACGTACATGGCTCTTGGTCGGAACACGCCGTTCGGCGTCGCATGACCGGCTTTGCCTGAGGATATCGGCCAGACGTAGGTTTCGCCCGCGCCCGAATGGACGGTCATCGTCTGGGACGCGAGGTCGACGTTGATCTCGACATGCGCGAAGGCGTACGTCGGCGCCGCGATGAAAAATACGAGCGCAAGAAGGCGCGTGAATAAAATCCCCATTTGTCCCGCCCCTCTTCAGTCGACCCGTTTGCCATCTTAAGCAAACGACCCGAAGTCCCACGACAGCTTAGATCAATTCACGCAGCCGCGGAATACCCAGACCATTGAGTGTGTCCCCTGGCCCACAAAGGATCTAGTTCAATCACGGCGTCGAACCAGCAATCGCGCAATCGTGATCCTGAACGTCCTCGGCGTGGCCACCGCCCTCCAATGAGAACTGGTCGGCCAGCAGGATGAAGCCGGGCTTGCCCTCGAAGGTCGCGCCCACCGCTGCAAGGCTATAGGCGCCCATATGGGCGCCGGCGCCCTCGACCCCGTCCGCGAGAAGCTTGAGCGGGGCAACGTCGACAAGATCGGCCGAGTCGACCCGGCGCGCGAAATAGATTCGCCCGTGGAGAGGGACAGTCATCGCGCGCCAGACGCCGTCGAGAGCGGAAGAATATTCGGCCAAGGCCTTCACGACCGGGATGGCCATGCAATCGACATGGACATGCAATTGTTCTTGGCTGCGCGCCCATTTCGAATTGATCGCCAGTCCGACGGCTTCCCGCGGCAGCACGCGGCCGAGGCGCGCCTCGACGAGACTCTTGGCGGCCCAGGCGACTGCAAACACCGGCAGCGCGTTGGGCGCCAGCATTTGCGGATCTTCGATGCCGGTGATGCGCCGCGTCGGAATGGCAAGCATCTGCGCGATGCCGACGAGGTCTTTGAGAATCGCCACACCCTGGTCGACGCCGCCGTCGAGGTCGACGCGCTCGCAGGGCTTCGGACCCAAGCCCGCTTCCACATGCGGCACGCACTGCCCATGCACGATCCGCCACAGCGCATTTGGATCTGCGCGAGCCGGAGCCTTGAACGCCGATAGACAGAGGATGAGGCCAAGCGCCACGCTGGCCATCTGTCGCACGCTTCGCCGCGCGCGCTTCGTCGCGCGGGGCGCGCACAGGTTGACTTCGCCCGCCCGCCAGAGTCCAGTTTCCAAGCGACAGCCCCGGAGGCTAATTACATCACGACTACTTACCGATACGAAGCGCGGTTGATCGGTTCTTCTACCCAGCCACCGCGAGCCAGCGGCTTAACGAGTCCATTTTGAGTGATTTCAATGGCTTGTGGCGCCATTAGCGAGTCGCTTTCCGCTCTCGACGCCGCGGCGGGTTGTCGCTGATAAATCCGAATTCGATCTGTTTTTATTTCTGAAAAACACCATACCAGCCACCATTTGGCTTGGCAAGAAATTGTCGATTCTTCTTGGCGACCTCTCGGCCCGAGAGAGCGCTCTCGCCCCGGAGAAGGCGGAACGATCAGATCAGCCGAAGCCTGTATGAACGTGCGCTCACACCCTCAAATGTGAATTGCCCGTTTCGCCACCGCCATCGCCGCCTCCTTGACCGCTTCCGACATCGTCGGATGCGCGTGGCAGGTGCGCGCGAGGTCCTCCGCCGAGCCGCCGAACTCCATCAGAACCACAATTTCATGGATCATCTCCCCCGCGCCAAACCCCACGATGTGCCCTCCGAGCACCCGATCGGTGGCCGCGTCGGCGAGGATTTTGACGAAACCATCAGTGTGACGCATCGCCCGCGCGCGTCCATTGGCGGTGAACGGGAATTTGCCGACCGTGTAGGCGACGCCCTCCGCTTTGAGCTCTTCCTCGGTCTTGCCGACCGAGGCGACCTCGGGGCTCGTATAGACAACGGCTGGAATGGCGCCGTAATTGACGTGGCCTGCCTGCCCCGCGAGCAGTTCGGCTACGGCTACGCCCTCCTCCTCAGCCTTATGGGCGAGCATCGGCCCACGGATCACATCGCCAATGGCGTAGATTCCCGGAACGCTGCTTGCGAAATGAGCGTCGACAACGACCTGCCCGCGCTCCGTCTTGACCCCAAACGCCTCCAAACCCAGGCCTTCGGTGAACGGGCGTCGTCCGACGGAGACGAGCACGACATCAGCGTCGAGCGTCTTGGCCTCGCCGCCCGCCGCAGGCTCGATCGTCGCCTTGACGCCCGCCCCGGTCATCTCAACTTTCGCCAGCTTGTGGCCGAGATGAAAGGCAAAGCCCTGCTTCTCCAGCGTGCGCTGCATGAACTTGGCCACTTCGCCGTCCATGCCCGTCAGGATATGGTCGAGAAATTCCACCACCACGACCTCGGAACCGAGCCGCCGCCAAACCGAGCCGAGCTCGAGGCCGATGACGCCCGCCCCGACAACAATCAGCTTCTTCGGCGGAGACGCCAGGCTCAACCCGCCAGTCGAGGAGACGATCGTCTTTTCGTCGATCTTAACGCCCGGCAATCGAGCGACATCCGAACCGGTTGCGATGACAATCGCCTTGGTTTCGAGAGTGCTCTCCTTGCCGTCAGCGCCCTTGACGGTCACGCGGCCCGCTGCCGCGACGCGCCCCTCGCCACTCACCCAGTCGATCTTGTTCTTCTTGAACAGATAGGCGACGCCATTGACGTTCGCGGCGACGGTGACGTCCTTGTGCTTCATCATCGCCGGGAGATCGAGCTTCGGCGGAGAGACGACGACGCCAAGGGGCCCAAGACCATGCGCAGCCTCGTCGAACATCTCGGACGCGTACAGGAGCGCCTTGGACGGAATGCAGCCAATGTTGAGACAAGTGCCGCCGAGCGTCTTCATCTTCTCGACCACGGCGACCTTCATGCCGAGTTGCGCCGCGCGAATGGCGCACACATAGCCGCCCGGGCCCGAACCGATCACCACCAGATCATAAGTCATTGCAGATCTCTTTCGCTGGGCGGCTGCGAAGGACTCGCGGCGCCAGCTACCATCCGATCAATCGCCCCAGCATCATGACGAGGCCGACGATCGAAATCACCCATGCCAATGTTCGTAGATAGATAATGCCGAAGACGTAAATCGGAAGGTAGACGATGCGCGCCAGGATCCAGATCGTCGCCCCGATAGCGCCCGCGCCGCCGGTTCGCTGAGTGGCGATAAGTGCGAGGGCGACGGCGACGAACGGGGTGAAGTTCTCGAGGTAATTTCCCAAGGCCCGGCACGACCGACCATACAGAACTCCGCGTGCTTCCACGGGTTTGTCGCGCGAGCCCAGCAGGTAGCGGGACGACAATTGCGCGTTGCCGAAGCTTGCCTGAACAAGGACATGGACGAGCCACAGCGCGACGCTCAATTCGAGGCACGTCAGTTCGCTCATGAATCCCCCGCCCGGCAGGCCTGCAGGGCTCGTTGCCGCTTCAGAGATCTAGCACGAGCCGCGCCGGATCTTCGAGCGCCTCCTTGACGCGGACAAGGAAGGTCACGGCCTCCCTGCCATCCACGATGCGATGGTCGTAGCTCAAGGCCAGATACATCATCGGCCGAATCTCGACCTTGCCGCCGGTGGCAATTGGACGGTCCTGGATCTTGTGCATGCCCAGAATCCCTGACTGCGGCGCATTGAGAATCGGCGTCGACATCAGCGAGCCATAGATGCCCCCGTTAGTGATGGTGAACGTCCCGCCCTGCAGCTCTTCGAGCGTGAGCTGGCCGTCGCGGGCGCGTTTGCCCAGCGCGGCGATCGTCTTCTCGATCTCGGCGATCGACAGCTTGTCCGCGTCGCGCACCACTGGGACGATGAGGCCCTTCTCGGTGCCTACGGCGATGCCGACGTGATAGTAATTCTTGTAGACGAGGTCCGCCCCGTCGAGTTCGGCGTTGACGGCTGGAATCTCCTTCAGCGCCTGAACACACGCCTTGACGAAAAAGCCCATGAAACCAAGCTTGGCGCCATGCTTTTTCTCGAACGCGTCCTTATAGCGGGCGCGCAACGCCATCACTTCGCTCATGTCGACTTCGTTGAAGGTCGTGAGCATGGCCGCGGTATTTTGCGCGTCCTTGAGGCGCCGAGCGATCGTCTGACGCAGCTTGGTCATGCGCACCCGCTCTTCGCGAGCGCCGTCATCGGGCATCGTTGTCCGCGCCGCGGGCGCCGGAGCCGGTGGCGCGACCGGAAGTGGCGCGGACGTCGGCGCAAGAGCGACGATAGGCGCTGGCGCCTGGGCCATTGCGACAGCCGCGAGCACGTCGCCTTTCAGCACCTGACCGCGCTTGCCGCTGCCGGCGATCGAGCCAAGATCGATCTTGTCCTCTGCGGCGATTTTGGCCGCAGCCGGCGCCGGCGGCATCGCAGTTCTAGCGGCGGGCGGCGACGCCGCTGCGGCGGCAGGCGCCGCCTTCGCCGCCGGGGCTGGAGCCCGCGCTGGCGACGCGCCGGCGGCGACCTGGCCGAGCAGCGCGCCGATCGCGACCGTTTGACCGGTCTCGGCGACAATCTCGGTCAAGACCCCGGGGCTCGGCGCATTGACCTCGAGCGTGACCTTGTCCGTTTCCAACTCGACAAGGGGCTCATCGGCCTGCACGGACTCGCCAGCCTTTTTGAACCATTTGCCGACGGTCGCTTCGGTAATCGATTCGCCTAGCGCCGGAACACGGATCTCAATCGCCATTTCGATCGCGCCGTGAGGCGCCCTTCTCTAACTTTTAAGGAGATACGGAAGTGACGGGCGCAAGCGGCTGGCTGGGGCGCACCGCGATCCCCAGCATGCGCCACTTTTCGTAAGCAAAGCCACGTCCAGCGGCCACGGCCGGATCAGCCTCCAACATCGCCTCGAGCGCCGTCTCGGAAGTTGCTTCGATGATCGCGACGCCATAGCCGCCGGTTGGATCGTCGACCGGCCCCATTGCGATCACCGCTCCGGTCTCGACTCGGGGCGTCCAATATTCGCGGTGGGCGCGCATGAGTTGGGCTTCGTCCGGCGTCATATTCGAGATGAACGTCGGCCGGGGCGGCCTCAGCTTGCAAAGGTAATGGGGCATGTCGAACTGAATTCGGTCAGGCCAGGCATTCGTCGATGAAGGCCTTGAGTTGCGCTAGGTGCTTCGACATGAGACCAGTCGCGGTCGCCGCCGAGGCAGATCGTCCCGCATAGCGCGCGCGCTTCGACTTGCCGCCGAGTTGACCGAGCACCCATTCGAAATAGGGTTCGACGAAGCTCCAGGCGCCCATGTTCTTGGGCTCCTCCTGACACCAGACGACCTCCGCTTTCTTGAAACGAGAGAGCTCCTTCAGCAGCGCCTTGATAGGGAAAGGATAGAGCTGCTCCACCCTGAGCAAGTAGACGTCGTCGATACCGCGCTTCTCGCGCTCATCGTAGAGATCGTAGTAGACCTTGCCCGAGCAGACGACAACGCGGCGGATCTTGTCGTCCTTGGCGAGCTTGATTTTTTCGCCCTTATGCGTCTCCGCGTGATCCCACAACAAGCGGTGAAAGCTCGTTCCCGGCCCGAAGGCTTCGAGGTTGGATGCCGCGCGCTTGTTGCGCAGCATAGACTTCGGCGTCATCGCGATCAGCGGCTTGCGGAACTCGCGTTTGAGCTGGCGCCTCAGGGCATGAAAGAAATTTGCCGGCGTCGTGCAGACGACGACCTGCATATTGTCCTCGGCGCAAAGCTGAAGATAGCGCTCGAGGCGAGCCGATGAATGCTCCGGCCCCTGGCCCTCGTAGCCATGCGGCAGCAGGCACACGAGACCCGACATGCGCAGCCACTTCTTTTCGCCGCCTGAGATGAACTGGTCGAACACGACCTGGGCGCCGTTGGCGAAGTCGCCGAACTGCGCCTCCCACAAGACCAGCGCGTTCGGCTCGGCGAGCGAATAGCCGTACTCGAAGCCGAGCACCGCCTCCTCCGACAGCATCGAATTGATGACTTCGTAGCGCGCCTGCCCCTCGCGAATATGGTTCAGCGGCACGTAGCGCGCTTCGGTCTCTTGATCGATCAGCACCGAATGGCGTTGCGAGAACGTGCCCCGCTCGCTGTCCTGGCCGGACAGGCGAACCGGAAAGCCCTCGTCCAGAAGCGTGCCGAAGGCGAGCGCCTCGGCGGTGGACCAGTCGATCCCGTCGCCGACCTTGATTGCGGCGCGGCGGTTCTCAAGAAAGCGAGCAATGGTTTTATGAACGTTGAAGCCTTCGGGCGCGACCGTGACGCGCTCGCCGACCGCACGAAGGCGGTCGAGATCGACGCCGGTTTTGCCGCGGCGATCGTCGTCGGCGATCTCCCGCGCCGCCTTGACGCCAGCCCAGCGGCCGTCGAGCCAATCGGCCTTGTTGGCGGAATAGGATTGGCCGGCCTCGAATTCAGCATCCAGCCGCTGGCGCCAGTCCAAGCGCATCTTATCGACCTCGCCCTGGGTGACGAGGCCTTCGGCAACGAGCTTGTTGGCGTAGATCTGCTGCGTCGTCGGATGCGAGCGGATGAGACGATACATGATCGGCTGAGTGAACGAGGGCTCGTCGCCTTCGTTGTGGCCGAACCGTCGATAACAGAACATGTCGATAACAACTGGCTTATGAAACTTCTGCCGGTATTCGATCGCCACCTTGGCGCAGAACACGACCGCCTCAGGATCATCGCCGTTGACGTGAAAGATCGGCGCCTCGACCAGCTTGGCGACATCCGACGGATAGGGCGATGAGCGCGAATAGCGCGGATAGGTGGTGAAGCCGATCTGGTTGTTGACGATGAAATGCAGCGAGCCGCCGGTGCGATGGCCGCGCAGGCCCGAGAGACCAAAGCATTCGGCCACCACGCCTTGTCCGGCAAAAGCGGCGTCGCCGTGGATGAGGAGCGGCAGAGCTTTCGATCGCTCGATGCCGTCGTTGAGTTGGTCCTGCTTGGCGCGCACCTTGCCGAGCACGACCGGATCGACAATCTCGAGGTGAGACGGATTGGGGCTCAGCGAAAGATGAACTGTGTTGCCGTCGAATTCGCGGTCCGAAGACGCGCCAAGGTGATATTTGACGTCGCCCGAGCCCTCGAGTTCATCGGGTGAAGCCGAACCGCCCTTGAATTCGTGAAAGATGACGCGGTGCGGCTTGCCCATCACCTGGCTCAGCACATTGAGCCGGCCACGATGGGCCATGCCGAGAGCGATCTCTTTCAGGCCGAGCTGCCCGCCGCGCTTGATGATCTGCTCGAGCGCCGGAATCATCGCTTCCGCGCCGTCGAGCCCGAAGCGCTTGGCGCCAGTATATTTGACGTCGAAGAAATTCTCGAAGCCCTCGGCCTCGATCAGTTTACTGAGGATCGCGCGCTTGCCCTCCCGCGTGAACTGGATTTCCTTGTCGGGCCCCTCGACGCGCTCCTGAATCCAGGCCTTCTCCGCCGGATCGGAAATATGGACGAATTCGAAGCCGATGGTCCCGCAATAGGTCCGCCTCAGGATCGCAAGCATTTCACGCACGGTCGCGTATTCGAGCCCGAGCACATGATCGATGAAGATCTGGCGGTCGTAGTCGGACTCCTGGAACCCGTAGGTCGAGGGATGGAGTTCCTCGTGGTCCCTCTGCTGCTCAAGGCCGAGCGGATCGAGGTTGGCGTAGAGGTGGCCGCGCATGCGATAGGCGCGGATCATCATGAGCGCGCGCACGGAATCGCGCGTTGCGCGACGAATGTCGTCGTCGCTCGGCGCCGCTTTTGACCCCGCCGCCTCCGCCTTGGTGCGCAGCTTCTCGGCGACCGCCTTTTCCGTCGCCGGCCAATCGCCGTCCAGCGCGTTGATGAGGTCCCCCTTGGGGGTCGCCGGCCAATTGGGTTTGCGCCATGACGCGCCGCGGTCGGCTTTGGCTACGCTCGCCGGGTCATCGCCAAGCTCGGCGAAGAACTGACGCCAGCCGGGTTCGACCGACTGCGGGTCCTTCTCGTACTGCGCCTGCAACGCTTCGATGTAGGCGCTGTTGGCCCCGTACAGAAACGAGGTTTGCAACAACGCTTGGTTGACGTCTTGACGAGCCACCGAGTGGACTCCCTTAGTTGCCGTGCAACAGATCGACCAATGTCTTGCCGAGCCGAGCAGGAGAGGGCGAGACGCGGACGCCCGCCGCTTCCATCGCCGCAATCTTGTCCTCGGCGCCCCCCTTGCCTCCAGCGATGATCGCGCCTGCATGCCCCATGCGGCGCCCGGCGGGAGCGGTGCGTCCGGCGATGAAACCGACGACCGGTTTTGAGCGGCCGCGCTTGGCCTCGTCCTTCAGAAACTCGGCGGCGTCCTCTTCGGCCTGACCACCGATTTCCCCAATCATCACGATCGAGTGGGTCTTGGGATCGGCCATAAACATGGCGAGCACATCGACAAATTCCAACCCCTTGATCGGGTCGCCGCCAATCCCGACCGCCGTCGTCTGCCCGAGACCTTCGCGTGTCGTCTGGAACACCGCCTCGTAGGTCAGCGTGCCCGAACGCGAAACCACCCCGACGCTGCCGCAGGTAAAGATGGTGCCTGGCATGATGCCGATCTTGCATTCGCCAGCCGTCATGACGCCTGGGCAATTCGGGCCGATCAGGGTCGACTTCGAGCCTTGCAGCGCCCGCTTGACCCGCGCCATGTCAAGGACCGGAATGCCTTCGGTGATGCAGACGATAAGCGGCGTCTCGGCGTCGATCGCTTCGCAGATCGCGTCGGCGGCGCCGGCCGGCGGCACGTAGATCACGCTGGCGTCGGCGCCAGTTTGCTCCCGCGCTTCGGCGACCGTGTTGAAGACCGGCAGCCCGAGATGGATCGAGCCGCCCTTGCCGGGTGAGACGCCGCCCACAAGCTTCGTGCCGTAAGCGATCGCCTGCTCGGAATGGAACGTGCCGTTCTTGCCGGTAAAGCCTTGGGTGATGACCTTTGTGCCGGCGTCGACGAGGATGGACATGAGAGGCTTTCGGCCTTTGGCGGTTCAATTCGATCGAAAAGGATTTTTGGAGCGAAGGCTCAGAGATGTCTCAGCAAGAGTAAACGTTTGGCTATGAAGAACGCCTGCGAGTGTGAGGAGTTTCATCCAGGCTCGGGTGGACAACAATTATATGTGCAAGTGCGCACAAATTCCATTGTCTTCGCGGATTCAACGGCATTTTCCTCATGACGGACCTAAAGTCGGTCGAGTTCGCGCACCGTCAACGCGCTGTCCGCGCTTCCGGTGTTGAGCGTCGTGCTCGGCTCGAACATCAAAACGACAGGCTCCGGCGAAAGCGACCGCGGCCGGTGTTCAACCCCGCGCGGGACGACGACAAAATCACCTTCGCCCATTTCTGAGACGCCATCGCGAAAATCAATCGCGATCCGTCCGCGCAACACGAAGAAAGCCTCGTCTTCACCTTCGTGCGCGTGCCAATCGAACTCGGCGCCGAACTTCGCCACCTTGACCTGGCTGTCGTTGACATCGCCGACGATGAACGGATGAAAGACTTGCCTAACCTTCCGGTCGACCGCCTCGAGAACGTTGATCTTGGATGGGGGCATGGGCCGGTCTCCCTCGTCGCGAGATGCGCGTGCGTATCTAGGCTCTCGCTCTCACCGCGTTCACGATCTTATGCGCCGCATCGTCAAGATCATCCGCCGGAATCACGTCGAGTCCAGAGTCGCGAAGAATTTTCTTGCCGAGGTCGACGTTGGTGCCCTCGAGGCGTACGACCAGCGGAACTTGAAGGCCCACTTCCTTCACCGCCGCAATCACGCCCTCGGCGATGATGTCGCAGCGCATGATGCCGCCAAAAATGTTAATCAGAATGCCCTTCACGTTGTGATCGGCGGTGATGATCTTGAACGCCGCAGCGACCTTGTCCTTGGAGGCGCCGCCGCCGACGTCGAGGAAGTTCGCCGGGCTTTCCCCGTAGAGCTTGATGATGTCCATGGTGGCCATGGCGAGCCCGGCCCCATTGACCATGCAGCCGATCGAGCCCTCGAGCGTGACATAGTTGAGATCGTGCTTGGAGGCCTCGATCTCCTTGGCGTCCTCCTCGCTCTCGTCGCGCAGCGCGGCAATATCGGAGTGGCGGTAAAGCGCATTGTCGTCGAACGACACTTTGGCGTCGAGAACGCGCAATTGTCCGCTCGACAGCACGACGAGCGGATTGATTTCCAGCATTGCCATGTCTTTCGCCAGGAAGGCGGCGTAGAGCTTGGCGATGAGGCTCTCCACCTGCTTGGCGAGATCATCCGTAAGCTCGAGTGCGCGGGCTGCCGCGCGCCCGTGATGAGGCATGATCCCGGTCGCCGGATCGACACTGAAGGTGTGGATCTTTTCCGGCGTATTGTGAGCAACATCCTCGATGTTGACCCCGCCTTCGGTCGAGAGGACGAAGGCCACTCGGCTCGTCTGCCGGTCGACCAGCGCCGAAAGATAGAGCTCCCGGTCGATCGTGGCGCCGTCCTCGATGTACAGGCGATTGACCTGCTTGCCGTGAGGGCCCGTTTGCGCCGTCACCAGCGTCGCCCCCAGCATCTGGGTTGCGAATGTCTGGACCTCTTCGACCGAGCGGGCGAGTTGCACGCCGCCTTTGTCCCCTGCCGTCGCCTCCTTGAAGCGGCCCTTGCCGCGGCCGCCGGCATGGATCTGGCTCTTCACCACCCAGAGCGGCCCGGGGAGTTTCCTGGCGCCGTCCACCGCCTCGTCCAGCGTCAAGGCGGGAAAGCCGGAGGCGATCGGGACACCGAATGCTCTCAGCACCGCCTTGGCCTGATATTCGTGGATGTTCATGGCGGCGAAACCCTCAAAGAAAAGAATGCCCGCCGGGAGCGGACGCTCAGCGCGATCAGGCTGCGAGGGCGGGATTGATCGCCTTGCAGGCCTCCATCAGGCCGTGGACCGAGGCGACCGACTTGGCGAACATCGCTTTTTCGCTCTCGTCGAACGTGATCTCGATGATGCGCTCGACGCCGTTGGCGCCAACCACCACCGGCACCCCTATGTAGGCGTCATTGACGCCGTACTGGCCGCTCAAGCGCGCTGCACAGGGCAGCACACGGCGCTGATCCTTGAGGTAGGATTCCGCCATCGTGATCGCCGAAGCGGCGGGGGCATAAAAGGCCGAGCCGGTTTTGAGCAGATTGACGATCTCGCCCCCGCCCTTGCGTGTCCGCTCGACGATGGCGTCGAGCTTGGCCTGCGTGGTCCAGCCCATTTTGACAAGGTCAGGCAGCGGAATGCCAGCCACCGTCGAATAGCGAAGCGAGGGGACCATCTCGTCGCCGTGGCCGCCGAGCACGAAGGCGGTCACATCTTCAACCGAAACCTGCAATTCCTCAGCCAGAAAATAGCGAAAGCGGGCTGAATCGAGCACACCGGCCATGCCGACGACCCTGTTGGGGGGGAGGCCGCAGAACTTCTGCAGCGCCCACACCATGGCGTCGAGCGGGTTGGTGATGCAGATGACAAAGGCCTCCGGGGCATGCGTCTTGATGCCCACCGCAACCGCGTCCATGACCTTGAGGTTGATGCCGAGCAGGTCGTCGCGGCTCATGCCGGGCTTGCGGGGGACGCCAGCGGTGACGATGACGACGTCGGCGCCGGCGATGGCGGAATAGTCGCTTGCGCCGACCAGTCGGGCATTGACGCCCTCAACCGGGGTCGATTCGGCCAAATCCAACGCCTTGCCCTGCGGCACTCCATCGATGATGTCGAAAAGGACGATGTCGCCCAGCTCTTTCAGCGCCGCCAGGAGGGCCAACGTTCCGCCAATCTGCCCGGCTCCGATCAAAGCTATCTTCTTGCGCGCCATAGGATCTTTTCTTCCGCCTTACGTGACCGCTCGCTCTTCCTCGCGGCGGTCGCTTCGCCGGTGCTATCGACCTATCGATGCACGCGATCAAGCCAAACTTTTGGCCGAGGCGCTGAAAAGAGCGTGACGGCCCATTCAGGGCAAATCAAATCCGTGTATTTTTCCAAGATCATTCTCTGCCCGCGAAATGGCGGAAGATTGGCTCAATCGTATGACAGAGGCGCCGAAACGTCCGGGCCCGTTTCTCTCTCGGCGCCTGTCTCCTAGCCATAATAGGGTTGCCGGTGATGCTGGATCCGCCCAATTATACCGATTTCTAACGTAAGTTACTTAACTGCGCAAGTCAGGTTTTACTGCGCCTCCGCTTTATAGACGTAGCGCCCGAAGAGACTCGCCGTCAGGTCGACAAGCAGAAGCGCGCTTTTGCCTCGCTCGTCGAGGAACGGATTGAGCTCGACGAGATCGAGCGAGGGCGAAAGGCCGGATTCGTACAGGAGCTCCATGACGAGATGCGCCTCGCGGTAGGTGGCGCCGCCCGGGACCGCGGTGCCGACCCCCGGCGCAATCGCCGGATCGAGAAAGTCGACGTCCAGACTGACATGCAAAAGGCCTTTACGGGAGCGAACCCGATCGATGATGCGGCGGATCGAGACCGCGAAACCGTCTTCGTCCAGCCTGCGCATGTCCACGACATCGACTCCACGAGCTTGCAAGAGCCGCCGTTCGCCGGTGTCGATCGACCGGATGCCGAACAGATGCAGCCGCGCGGGATCGACGAACCCGTGCGGCTCGTCGCCGAACACGCCCTCGAGACCGGGCTCCCGACAGAGCATCGCGAGCGACATGCCGTGCATATTGCCGGACGGCGAGGTCAGCGGCGTGTTGAAGTCCGAATGGGCGTCGAGCCACAGGACGAACAGCTCGCGTCCCGCCTTGGCCGCGTGGCGGGCGATGCCGGCGATCGAACCCATGGCCAGGCTGTGATCGCCGCCGAGCACGATCGGAATCCGCCCAGAGCGGGCGACCGCGTAGGTTTCCCGCGCAAGCAGCCGCGCCCACGCCGCGACCTCGGCGAACCGACCGGCCTTGCCTTCCGGCGGGCTCGCGTGGGCCAATGGAGGCGGAGGGGCGAGATCGCCTCCGTCCTCGACGTCGTGGCCGAGATCCCTCAGGGTCGTTACGATGCCCGCTGTGCGCAGCATGGCCGGTCCCATCGCCGCGCCAGGCACGCCCGCCCCCGCCTCGACCGAGGCGCCGAGAATGGTGATGGCCCGTTTGTGCGCCTCAGGCCCCTCTTGCCAAAGATCGCCCTCGCCGCTCGTCTCCCTACCCAAGATCTTGCCCTTCCACGAAGCGAAACCACCCGAGCTTAGTCGATTCCGCGGCCTGCGAGTCCGCCAAGCTTGACAATAAGGCGCCGCCTCGCCATTGCATGCGGACCATGACGCCCGCGCTCCGCATTACTCGGATTTGCCTCATCAGCCGCTAGCTCCCTGCTGGCTGGTTCGCGTCTCCTTTTTCCTTAAACCCATCGAGAAGCGATCATCCGGCTAACCCGGGCGACGCCTGTTCGCTCGCCTTCGTGAATGACGCCGACGAGAATTGCCGATGAAGTCGCCGCCCCGACCCCAAGACGAGACGCCCGCGGAGGCGACGGAAGCGCGGCTGCGTCTCTACAACACCCTCACCCGCCGCAAGGAAGATTTCGCGCCGATCGACCCAAGCGCCGTACGCCTCTACGTCTGCGGGCCCACGGTCTACGACTTCGCCCATATCGGCAACGCCCGGCCGGTCATCGTGTTCGACGTGCTGTTCCGGCTCCTGCGCCACCTCTACGGCGCCGAGCATGTCATGTACGTCCGCAACATCACCGACGTCGACGACAAGATCAATGCACGTGCCGCGCGGGACTATCCGGACCTGCCGCTCAACGAGGCGATCGCAAAAGTGACGGAAGCGACCGAGCGGCAATTTCACGAGGACGTGGCCGCGCTCGGCGCGCTCCCGCCGACCCACGAACCGCGCGCCACCCAATATATCGACGAGATGCGCGTCATGATCGAGCGGCTGATCGCGCGAGGCGTCGCCTATGTTGCCGAGGATCACGTGCTGTTCTCGCCGAATGCGATGGACGCGCTGCCCGGCGCGCCGCGCTATGGGACGCTCGCGCATCGCTCGCTCGACGAGATGCTGGCCGGCGCGCGTGTCGATGTCGCGCCTTACAAGCGCGATTCGATGGACTTCGTCTTGTGGAAGCCATCGAAGCCCAACGAGCCGGGCTGGCCAAGCCCGAAGGGCATCACTGTGCTAGGGCGCCCCGGCTGGCATATCGAGTGCTCGGCGATGTCGATGGCGACGCTGCTCAAACCGTTTGGCGGCGGTCTTTCCTGCGACGACCCGAGCCGCAATGTGTTCGACATCCATGGCGGTGGAATCGATCTCGTGTTTCCCCATCACGAGAACGAAATCGCGCAATCCTGCTGCGCCTTCGGCTCAGAGCGCATGGCCAATGTCTGGATGCACAACGGCTTCTTGCAGGTCGAAGGCGAGAAGATGGCGAAGAGCGCCGGCAATTTCGTCACCATCCACGAACTAAGAAACCAAACCTATCTCGGTTATCTCATCTGGCCCGGCGAGGTTATTCGACTCGCGATGCTAAGGACCCACTATCGCCAGCCGATAGATTGGACAGCGCGAGCGCTCGAAGAGGCACGACACAAGCTTAATGCGTGGTATCACGCTGTCGGCGACTCCACCGTTGCCCGATCTGAACCCTCGGCCGAGGTTGTCGCTGCCCTTTTCGACGATTTGAATACTCACGAAGCTATAAGATATATCGACGAATTAGCTGGCACGCTCAGAGCAATACGCTCATTCGATAGAGAACCGCCTGCCGAAGCGTTAGCTACATTCAAAGCTAACGCAAATCTTCTTGGTTTCTTACATAGAACTCAAAGTGAATACGGAGAAAGTCTAAAAGTTGGACCAGAAATTGATAGAGCGCAAATCGAGAAGATGCTCGCCGAACGCACGGCGGCCCGAGCCGCGAAAAACTGGGCCGAGTCCGACCGCTTGCGCGATCAGCTTTCCGACCTTGGCGTCGCCATCAAGGACAACAAGGATGGCGTCACGACCTGGGAACTCAAGCGATGAGCGCCGTCTCGCTTCGCCCCTATCTGCCGGCCGACGCGCGGCGCTGCGCCGAGATCTTTCGCTCGAGCATCAATGAGCTCGCCGCGGATGATTACGACGAAGAGCAGCGTGAGGCCTGGGCGTCACGCGCCGACGATGAGCCGGCTTTCGGCGCCCGGCTTACGGGCGCCCTCACGCTGCTCGCCATGATCGAGGGCGCGGTCGCAGGCTTTGCCAGCCTCAAAGGCGCCGACCACGTCGACATGCTGTTCGTCGATCCCGAATTCGCTCGCCAGGGTGCGGGCGGCGCGCTGATCGAGGCGCTGACGAAGCTGGCGCAAGCGCGCGGGGCGAAGCGCCTCACCGTCGACGCCAGCGATTCCGCCCGGCCTTTGTTCGAGCGCCAGGGCTTTGCCGCCGAGCGGCGCAATCTCGTGCGCGTCGGCGACCAATGGCTCGCCAATACCACCATGGCCAAGGCCCTGGCCGGCGATCCGACGCCTCCAACCCGACATTGAGCCCCATGGCCAAGGAACGCCTCTATCTGTTCGACACGACGATGCGCGACGGCGCGCTGACCACCGGCGTCGACTTCTCGCTCGACGACAAGCGCCGCATCGCGGCGATGCTCGACCGGCTCGGCCTCGACTATGTCGAGGGCGGCTATCCCGGCGCGAACCCGCTCGACACGGAATTCTTCAAAAAGAAACCAACGAGCCGCGCCCGCTTCTGCGCCTTCGGCATGACCAAGCGGCCCGGCCGGTCGGCCGCCAATGATCCGGGCCTCGCGGGTCTCCTCGCCGCCGATGCCGACGCGATCGTCTTCGTCGCCAAGTCGTGGGACTATCACGTCCATGTCGCGCTGGGTTGCACGCTCGACGAGAACCTCGCGGCCATCGCCGACAGCGTAAAGGCTGCCGTCGGCGCGGGCCGCGAGGCGATGGTCGATTGCGAGCATTTCTTCGACGGCTACAAGGCCAATCCGAACTATGCGCTTGCCTGCGCGCGCGCGACGATCGACGCCGGCGCGCGCTGGGCGGTGCTGTGCGACACCAACGGCGGAACGCTTCCGCATGAGATCGAACACATCGTCGCCGAGGTCGCGCGCGTCATTCCCGGCGACAAACTCGGCATCCATGCCCACAACGACACCGGCAATGCGGTCGCCAATTCACTCGCCGCTGTCCGCGCCGGCGTGCGGCAGGTGCAGGGTACGCTGAATGGCCTGGGCGAGCGCTGCGGCAACGCCAATCTTGTCAGCCTGATCCCCACCTTGGCTTTGAAGCCGGAGCTGGCGGAGCGTTTCGAGACCGGCGTGACGGCGGAGGCCTTGCGCGAGATCACCCACGTCTCGCGCGCCTTCGACGAAATGCTCAACCGCGCGCCTAATCGGCACGCGCCCTATGTCGGGGCGTCGGCCTTCGCCACCAAGGCGGGCATTCACGCGTCGGCCCTCGCCAAGGACCCGCGCACTTATGAGCACATTCCGCCCAACAGCGTTGGCAACCAGCGCGCCGTGCTGGTCTCGGATCAGGCCGGACGCTCCAATCTCCTCGCCGAACTCAACCGGCTTGGCGTTGAAGCGAAACCCGACGATCCCCGCCTTGGGCGCCTGCTCGACGAGGTTAAAGCGCGCGAGGCGCAGGGCTACGCCTATGAAGCCGCTGACGCCTCATTCGAACTTCTGGCGCGCAGCGTGCTTGGCGGCGTGCCGGAATATTTCGCGGTCGACAGCTTTCATGTCGGCGTCGAGCGGAAATTGGTCGCGCCCGGAATCACCTATTCGGCTTCGCAAGCGGTGGTGAAGATCCGCATCGGCGAGGAGCGGCTCATTTCCGCAGCCGAAGGCAACGGCCCCGTCAACGCGCTTGACCTGGCTTTGCGCAAGGACCTCGGCGTCTACCAGAAATATATCGAGAACCTTGAATTGCGCGATTATCGCGTGCGCGTCTTCCAGGGCGGCACCGATGCGGTGACGCGCGTTCTGATCGAGTTCGGCGACGGCAACGGAGACACATGGTCGACGGTCGGGGTCTCGGGCAACATCATCGACGCCTCGTTCCAGGCGCTGGTCGACGCGATCACCTACCGGCTGCTCAAAGTCGGCGTCGCGGCGCAATAAGAGGCGTTCATCGAGCGCTTCCTGCGCCACGTGGCCGGCGGTCGGCACGATGAACCGGCCAGCACGCAGAGTCTTATCATTGAACCGGTTCGCCAGCAGGGCGTCGATTTCACTTCGTCGCAATAGACGCTTTATAAACTTCAATGCCCACAAACTTGCTGGCGGCTTCGCGACTGGCTGTTCACGGGAACAATATGGGATGGTCAGTGTTTTCTGAAAACAAGGATTTCAACCGGAGGACTTTGATGCGAATTGCTTCCTGGGCTTCGATAGCCGCCGTTTCAACCCTGCTTGCCGGATCAGCCGAGGCGATGCCGGCGCCCGCGCCATACCACGCGGATCCGGGAATTGTACTAGCCGAAGGAGGGTGCGGGCCCGCCTTCTTCCGTAATGCCTTTGGCGCGTGCGTGCCGTACGGTGGAGGCGGGGGCGTGGTTGTAGCGCCCGGATTTTATGGCGGCGGCGGCGGCTGGCACGGCGGCTACTATCACGGTGGCGGCTATTACCACGGCGGCGGCTGGCATGGGGGCGGCTATCACGGCGGCGGCTACCACGGAGGGGGCGCGCACTGGCATGGCGGCGGCGGGCATGGCGGCGGGGCCCACTTCCACGGGGGCGGCCACCACAGGTGATCCGTCGTTGTGCTCATCGACTTGAGCCCGGACTCTCGGGCTCAAGTGTGAACACCCGGGTTCTCTCTACGAATTCGAGGACGATTGTCCTCGAAATCGACCCCGCTCCGAGATGTCTAACGGTGCGTTAACGGCTTAAACCGCAGTTTCGGAGTCGCGCGCACTCGGCGCCCAACCAACATCGATCTTCGCGAATGGCGCACGGCGGCCTCCTTGTTCTGATCATTTTTTCCGTCCTCCTCTGCTCGTCGGGCTTGGGGATGTATCTGCACGACCGGCTGGGAGAGCGACATCGAACGAGCGAGACGAAGGACCATGTCCGGTTGGTCGTCTCGATCCTCGTCACCTTCACGGCTTTGGTCCTGAGCCTCATGCTCTCGGAGGTGAAGGGGACGTTCGACACGTTCGACGCTCGGCTGCGTTCTTTCGCAGGCGACATCTCTAATCTCGACATCCATTTGCGGGAATACGGACCAGACGCTGAACCAATCAGAGCAACGGTAAGAAAATACGTGGCTGCGGCGATCGCCGATAGCTGGCGAGACGAGCCCGCGCCATCGGGCGATTACCCGCGATTTGAAAAGTCCGCGGGCGTCGAGCGCGACGAGCTTGGCGCTCTTCTCATTCAGGCCGACGCCGCAATTCACAAACTGGACCCGCCCGACCATTTTCGCCAACGGCTCGTAGATTCGTTATCAAATCAGATCGACGAGGTGTTGCGTGCGCGGCGTCAGCTGCTTGAGACTTCGCACGATACGATCTCGTGGCCGCTGATGGCAGCGATGTGCGCATGGTTGGCGGTCGTCTTCGGAGTTTTTGGCCTTCTCTCCCCGCGTAACGCAGTTGTTTATGTGTCGATTGTGACCTGCGCGATCTGCGTCGCCTCCGCAATCTTCCTGATCGACGATTTCGATTCTCCGATCGACGGACTATTAAGTGCTCCAAGTGATTCCATGCGGGCAACTTTGAGCCGCATGGACGCGCCCTGACGTAGCTTCATCGGGTCGGGAGGCGGCGCCAATAACCGAATCGCGCCGCCAGAGAACGTGGCAATGTCGCTTCAATCGACCAGTCGCCGACACCGTGAATCGCCAGAACAAGAAGGCCGCCCGCGATTGCGAGATCCTTCTCGAAATGTAGGAGTTCGTCCCGCACGCCGAAATGCGTGTGAAACATAAACGCGGTTAGGAAACAAAACAACGCAAGCGCGGCTGCGCCTAAGCGGGTGAAAACCCCAAGCGCGACCGCCATTCCTGCAAGGAGCTGCAGGACAATTGTGGCGACAAACGCAACGTTGGGCACGCCCACTTTGGACGTCGCGGAAGCTGCACTATCGAAATTCAATAATAGAAAAACGCCTTCGTGAACGAAGATGAAAGCGAGCAGCAGACGCGCCGCCAGCAGCAGCGCGTTGCGCGACCGTCCTGACAAAGTGGGGCCGGTTGAAGTCATGATCGTCTCTCCAGAAAGGAAGGGCGGGCATGGTCTCGCCCGCCCTGGCATGGGTTAATTGGAAGCTGCTTTCTTATCCGCGATCGCCTTTTCGAGATCTGCGCGTTCGTCGCAGCCCGCGGGACAAAGCTTCGTCAGCACGGCAAGCTGCTCCTTCGCCTTGTCCATATGGCCGGTCTCGACGAAGAGCTCGCCAAGATACTCGCGAGCGGCCTTGTGGTCCGGCTGCAAGTCGAGCGCCTTCGTGTAGTAGGAAAGCGACGTCGTATAATCGCCCGTCTTGCGAAGGGTGAAGCCGAGCAAATTGTAGACGTCAGCGTTCTGGTTGTCTTCTGCGAGATCTCGGAGCTCGGCGAGCGCAGCCTTGTAGTCCTGCGCTTTGATCTTGGCGCGCACCGAAGTGAGATCGATGTCGCCGCTCGTCTCCATATTGTCGACGGCGTGCGCCGATTGGAGGACCAGCGGCTGCGCGAGAACAAGGCCGGCGGCGATCGCCAGTCCGCGAAAGCTATTTTGATTGAACATGACATGTCTCCGTTGATGAACGCTCAGGATCGAGACGCTCAGGATTGAACGACCGGGGTGAAGGCGTAGGCGGCGCCGTCGTGCACGAACGTCCCTGCGCCGGGGAACGGAAAATGAGCGCCGCAGATCTGCATCTTGTCGGCGATGACGCGGTCGATGATCCGATGACGGGTCGTGACCGCCAGCGGTCCGTCTTGATCGTATGCGCCCTGCCAATCCGGGTGAGGCGCCAGGACTCCAGGCACGTACATCGCGTCATTAGAAATCATCAGCTGGTCTTTGCCGGAGGTGACAAGGAACACCGAATGACCTGGCGTGTGGCCATAAGAGTTGAGGATTCGCACGCCTGGCGCGACTTCAGCGCCGCTCTCGACGAGCTTCCAGTTCTTCCATTTCGGAAAATTGTCGGCGATGCGCCGTCCCGCGGCTTTACGGCCTTCAGGTAGCTTGTCGACGCGGCCGGGCTCAGTCCAGAACTTGTACTCGACGCTGTTCGTCACAAGCTCGGCGTTGGGAAACGTCAGCGCGTTGGTCCCCTTTTCCATCAGGCCCCAGACATGGTCCGGATGAAAATGCGAGATGAGGACCGTGCTGATCTCGTTGTGATCAATGCCCGCGGCCTTCATATTGGCCGGCAGATTGGTGGCGTTCGCCTGCCACTGCCCAACGCCGGAGCCCGAGTCCACCATGATCAGCTTGTCGCCGATCTTCAGGACAACGACGGTCAGCGGGATTGGAAAGAAATCTGTAGTCAGGCCCGCCTTTGCGAGCGCCGCCTTGGTCTCTTCCACCGAGACCCCCTTGATGAAGGCGGGATCATGAGGTTTGCGCCAGATCCCATCGTAAACTGCGGTGACCTCGATCGAGCCGACCTTGTATTTGTAGTGTCCGACTATCGGCTCGATAGGCATGGCGGCGAATGCCGGACCGGCAAAGATCAGCGGCTTGCTGAGGCCAAGAGTGGCGGCCGCCGCGGCGGCCGAGGTTAAAACGCTGCGCCGTGAAAGATTCAGCATATTGGTCTCCTTGAAAACCATCGAAGCGACTTTGGGAGGAGCGTCCTCCCTGCGCATACGACCCCTCCGCCGGGCACTTTATTCCCCGCCGCTCAAGATTTTTATTGATGCGGTCCGGGAAGGTGGACGCAGTCGGGCGAAGCACAAAAAAAGTCGAGGCCCCCGGGAATAAATCCGGGTTTGCTTGTGTCATCTCCTGACGGCGCTCGGCGGCCCGTTCCGAAAGACGGCGTCGTCCGAGCGCCCTGTACCGGTTAGGGAGAGAGCAATGGCATACGATCACGACGTCGGGCTCGACGGGCGGCAAGTCGTCAAACCCATGCGGCGGGTCAGGCCCGCCGGAAAACGCGCCGAATGGCCGTATCAAGACTCCTATGATGCGTTTCCTAGAAGGAGCGAGACATACGTCGCCGCCGCCGCCCTATCGGTCGCAGTTTCGGTGGCGCTTACGAGAGCCCTATGGATCGGCGGCGCCGACCATGAGGAGGCCTTTCATGAGACGCGCCAGCACGCCGACACACTTGACAAGAACGACGTCGGGCCGCGTCATCGCGGCGTGTTCGGGCGCAAGGCCGCCTCGCTGCCCGATTACGACTATTCCGACGCGCTCAAATCAGCCAATATTGTGTGGAACGAGGAGACACTCGACAAGTGGCTGACCGATCCCCAGGCTGTCGCGCCGGGCGCCAAAATGTTCTTTCACCTGGACAATCCGCAGGATCGTGCCGATGTGATTGCTTACCTCAAGGAGCGCGCCAAATAAGGCGTGGTCCCGCGGGGCGCGCCGCTTGAGCAGCCCGATTGCCGAGCAGCGCTTTCGCGAAATCGTGCCACCCCTGCTCGATGATGCTTACTCACTTGCCAAATGGCTATCGCAGAGCCCGACCGACGCCGAGGACATCGTGCAGGACGCTGCTTTGCGCGCGCTTCAGGCCCTCTCGAGCGTTTCGATCGATCGGCCGAAGCCCTGGTTTCTCGCCATCGTTCGCAACGCCGCCATGACCTTCATGGCGCGCAACCGGCGCAAGACCGTGGCCTATGTCGGCGACATGGCCGACCTCGACACGCTTGACTTGCCCCAGGGCGACGAAGCCGCGCCCAATCCCGAGCAGGAGTTGATCGCCTTTCAGGATGGCGAGCGCTTGCGCAACGCGATCGCGGGCCTGCCCTCGCCCTTTCTGGAAACGCTGGTGATGCGCGACATCAACGGCCTGTCCTATCGTGAGATCGCCGAAGCCACCGAGACGCCGGTCGGCACAGTGATGTCCAGGCTTGCGCGCGCGCGCGCCATGCTCGCCAAAACCTTGAGGTCCGAGCCATGACGAGGACCGAGGCATGACCGACCGCGACCTCAACGAACGGCTGCTCAGACTCAACGCCGCGCTGGACGGCGAACTCGACGCCATGGGCTCGCTGGAATTTGAGCGCGAGATGCGCGACGATGCGGCGCTCGCCGCCGAGTATCGGCGCCTCACAAATCTGCGTGACGCGGTCCGTCTTCACGCCCCGCGTGAAGCGGCCCCGCAAGCGCTTGCCGACCGTATTGCGGCGCTGACGGCGTCCGCTCCGGCGGCTCCCCCGCCTCAGGCGGCCGGGGCCCCGACCGCGACGATCGTCCCGTTTCGACGTCGCGCGTGGCTCGACAGCCGCGCGCTGGCAATGGCCGCCTCCTTCGCTGTCCTCGGCTTTGCGGTCGGCGCAGGGCTTACGTCACTGCGCACCCCGTCGGGCTCCGGTGATGTCGCGCAACATCTCGTTTCGGATTTTGCCCGCGCAGAAATTGCCGGCCAACCCTTCGACGTCGCCTCCTCCGACCGGCACACGGTCAAGCCGTGGCTTGCCAACCGCACAACCGTTAGCGGAACCATCGTCGATCTCGCGCCGGAGGGTTTTCCGCTGGTGGGCGGACGCGTGACAATCGTCGACAGGGTCCCGACGCCGACCCTCGTTTATCGACACAACGAGCACGTTGTCGCTCTGACCGAGCTGCCGGTCGACGCCAAGCTCGCCCGCGGGACAGGCGGGATCGAAACGATCGACGGCTACCACGTTGCCCGCTGGGCGGATGCGAACCTCGCCTATGTCGCCGTTTCCGACATGGACGAGAAGGCATTGGGCGAATTCGTCGAAGCGTTCCGCCGTGGCGGAGGCCCGGCGACCGAGCCCGCCAAGCCGTGACGCGATCGTAGTCAGCGACGCTTGCGCAGCGGGGCCGGTTGCCACTGGCTAGACCTCTGCTTGCCGGACTTTGGCAACCGCAAATTATTTTCGGGAACTTTGGAATAAAGGCTTCGTCTTCGAAGTCTCATTAGCAAGACGGCGGCAATTTGAACGCCAGTCATCGAAGACGGCGGCGCGTGGAAGTTAAGAGCTTCTGCGCATCGCGTTTCACGACAGGAGACTACGATGAACGCTTCTTTCAGAGCGCCGGTGATGCTCGCATTCATTCTGGCGGCCCCTCTCTTTGCGAGGCCTGCCCTCGGTGCTGCCGCACACGAGACAGAACACAGGCCGGGGCATCATCGCATGTCGGATTTCGCCGCCGCCGCCGCGCTCATCAGGCCAGTTGTGCCCGCCGTGCAGGCGCCGGAAACGGATGGCCTCAGCCGCAACGCCGAGGAGTGCACAGGGGTGGCTGCATCGATAACTGACGGCCGGAGCCGGATGCTAGAAACCCCACCCGCTTGATCGGCGGGCGGGGCTCCGCCGCCCCTGTGAGACAACTCGCGCAGCGCCTTGACGCACTGGCCAAGAGGAAGTTCAGGGATGATGTCCCCACGAATTGAAAGTGGGCTAGACTGAGGGTCGCGGAGCGCGGCGACTCGCACGTTTTCATCCTTCAGGCGGCGACCTCGGATCATGCCCTATCCAATAATTCTGCATCATTTCGACCACTCCCCGTTCTCCGAAAAAATCCGGGTGGTGTTCGGGCACAAGGGGCTTTCGTGGCGAAGCGTCCGCATTCCGCCGATCATGCCCAAGCCCGATCTGATGCCGCTGACTGGGGGCTATCGTCGGACGCCGGTGATGCAGATCGGGGCCGACGTGTTCTGCGACACGGCAGTAATCATCCGGGAAATCGAACGCCGCTTTCCGTCTCCACCTTTGTTTCCGTCAGGCGCGGCCGGCTTGCTCTGGGCGCTCGGCTCGTGGACCGACCGCGCCTTCTTTCAGGCCGCCGTCAATCTCGTGTTCGGGGCTCTCGGTCCGAAGGTCCCGCAAGCGTTTGTTGAAGATCGCAGCCAGTTGCGCGGAGCCAAGTTCGATCTTGACAAGATGCGGGCGGCGATTCCGCGGATGCGCGATCAGCTGCGCGCCCAGCTCGGCTGGATCGAAACGCAACTCAGCGACGGACGGAAGTGGCTCTTCGGAGAGTTCAGCCTTGCCGATGTCAGCGCCTACATGAACGTCTGGTACGTGCGGTCAAACCTCACGGCGGAGGAGGATCAAGCGATCGCTGGAGTTCGACAAAATCTTCGCCGCCCTCAGCCATGTCACGGCATGGGAGAACCGCATGCGAGCGGTCGGACATGGCCTCCGCGAAGAAATGTCCGCCGACGAAGCTCTCGCCATCGCGGCAAACGCCAGCCCGGAAACTGTCGCCGAGAACGATCCGGACGATCCGAACGGACGGAAGGTCGGCGACAAGGTGCGCGTCACGCCCGATGACTACGGGAAGGATGAAGTTGGCGGAGAGATCGTTTCTCTTTCGGCGCAGCACATCGCCATACGCCGCGTCGACGAACGCGTCGGCGAGATCGTGGTCCATTTCCCGCGCGCGGGTTTTGTCGTTCTCGCGGGCTGAAGGTTTATCCGTCTTGCCGGGACGATCGGGCCCGGCTAAGGGCGCGCGATGCGTCCCTCGGCTCTCGATCCACTGTTCGCGCCTGCCGGCGCCCTGCCCGGGATTGGGCCAAAGAACGCGAAGCTGTTCGACCGGCTGCTCGACAAGCCCCAGGGCGCGCGGGTCCTCGACGTCCTCTTCCACCTGCCGCAGGCGACCGTCGACCGCCGCGCGCGCCCCAAGATTCGCGATGCGATTCCGGGCACGATCGTCACCATCGAAGCCAAGGTGACTGAGCACCACGGGCCGCCGAACGCGCGCTCCCGGGCACCGTTTAAGGTGCTGGTCGAGGACGACACCGGGGACGTCGAGCTGGTCTTTTTCCTCACCAATCATGATTGGGTGCGGTCCCGGCTGCCGGTCGGGGCCACGCGCTGGATTTCCGGCAAGCTCGAGCTTTGGGACGGCCGCCGCCAGATGGTTCATCCCGACCGGGTGATGACGGCGGAGGAACTGAATCGTCTTCCATCGGTCGAGCCGGTCTACGGACTGACGGACGGCCTTTATCAACACACAGTCGCCCGCGCCGCCGAGGGCGCGCTCAAGCGCCTGCCTCAGCTGCCGGAATGGACCAGCGAGAAAACATTAGGCGACCTGAAGTTGCCGAGCTTTGCGGAGGCGCTCGGCATGATGCACCGCCCCGGGTCGCCCGCGGACATCGACCCGGCCGGTCCGTCGGCGACACGGCTCGCCTATGACGAGCTCTTCGCCAACCAACTCGCGCTCCTTCTCGTGCGCTCGCGCATGCGCGCCATTCCGGGCCGAGCGCACCAGGCTGAAGGCGCGTTGGCGCGACGCCTCGAGGCCGCCCTGCCCTTTTCGCTGACGCGCGCGCAGCGCCAGGCGGTCGACGACATCCGCGCCGATCTCAGAGCCGAAAAGCGCATGTTGAGGCTGCTGCAGGGCGACGTCGGATCGGGCAAGACCGTCGTTGCGCTTCTCGCAATGGCGGAGGTCGTCGAAGCCGGCAGGCAGACGGCGATGATGGCGCCGACCGAGATTCTCGCCCGCCAGCACCACGAACGCATGGCCCCGCTCGCGGCCAGCGTCGGCCTTCGCCTCGCGCTCATCACGGGACGCGACAAGGCGGCCGCTCGCCGCGCTTCTCTCGCCGCGTTGGCGGAAGGAACGATCGACATCGTGGTCGGCACGCATGCGCTGTTTCAGGAAAGCGTTGCCTTCGCTGATCTCGGGCTCGCGGTGGTCGACGAACAACATCGATTCGGGGTCCGCCAACGCCTTGCGCTTGCCTCCAAAGGCGAGGCCGTCGACCTTCTCGTGATGACGGCGACACCGATCCCGCGTTCGCTCGTGCTCGCCTATTTCGGCGACATGGACGTCTCCGCTTTGCGCGAGAAGCCGCCGGGACGCCAGCCGATCGATACGCGCATCTTGCCGATCGAAAGGCTCGAAGAGGTAGTGGCTCGCCTCTCGCAGGCTCTGGCCTCGGGCGCACGCGCCTACTGGATTTGTCCGTTGGTCGATGAGAGCGAGACGCTTGACGTCGCTGCGGCCGAGGAGCGCGCGGAAGCGCTTCGCGCCATCTTCGGCGACGCCGTTGGCCTCGCGCACGGGAAGATGGCCGGACCGGAGCGAGACGCGGCGATGGAGCGCTTCCAGCGCGGGACAACGAGGATCCTGGTTGCGACCACGGTGGTCGAGGTTGGCGTCGACGTGCCGGATGCGACAATCATGATCATCGAACACGCCGAACGCTTCGGGCTCGCGCAATTGCACCAGTTGCGCGGGCGCGTTGGTCGCGGCACGAGCCGCTCGGCCTGCCTGTTCCTCTACAAGGGACCGCTTAGCGAAGCGGCGCGCGCGCGGCTCGAGATCTTGCGCGAGACCGAGGACGGTTTCCGCATCGCCGAGGAGGATTTGAAGTTGCGCGGCGAGGGTGACGTGCTCGGAGCCCGGCAGGCCGGCGCGCCCGGCTTTCGTTTCGCCCGGCTCGAGGTTCATGGCGGCCTTCTGGCGCGAGCGCGGGCGGAGGCCGAAGCGGCGCTCAAACGCGACGAGCGGCTCGCGGACGAGAAAGGCCGCGGCTTGAGGTTGCTGCTCTATCTGTTCGAACGCGACGAGGCCGCCCGGCTGATCGAGGCCGGTTGAAACACGCGCGCCCCAGGGCAGACGGCGCTGGCGATCAAATCCCGGTGAGGGACGCGCCGGTGTCATAGATGTGAACGGTTGTGCCGACGCCCGCCCACTAATAGCCACACAGTGCGGCGAGAGCGTTCGAGCCTTGCTTCACTTGGAATCGATCTGCAGTGGCGCCGTTTTTGCCCCGAGGCATTGAGATGAGTCCAAACCGCGTCCGCGACATCGACTTTTGGCGCGGAGCCGTGCTGATTGCGATCCTAATCGATCACATTCCAGGCAACCCGCTCGAAAACTGGACTCCGAGGAACTTCGGCCTCTCGGACAGCGCGGAGGCGTTCGTCTTTCTATCCGGTCTGTCGGTCGGCCTAATCTACTTGCCCAGGGCGTTTAAATACGGCCTCGAACCGGTCGCCGGCGGCTGCCTGAAGCGGGCGTTCAAGCTTTACGGCGTGCATATCGCGCTGACATTGGCTGCGCTCGTGGTGTTTGGTGCAGCCTATTGGGCGAGCGGCGTGCCGGACCTGATCCAGGCGCATGGACGCGCTTTCGTCTTCGGCTCGCCGGGCAATGGGCTTTTGGGACTTGCCCTGCTCAGCCATCAGCTCGGCTACTTCAATATCCTGCCACTGTATATCGTGCTGATGCTGTGGGCGCCGGTCGCGGTCGCGCTTGCCCTGCGTGGGCCGCTGTTGGCGCTGGCGGTTTCGATTGGCCTTTATGCGGCCGCGCGCGCTTTCGGCCTCAATCTGCCGAATTGGCCGGAGCCCGGCGGCTGGTTCTTCAATCCGCTCGCCTGGCAACTCGTGTTCACGCTTGGCGTCGTGTCAGCGATCTTGTGGCGCGACGGTTTTCCGAAGCCCGCCCCGTGGCTGGTCGTGCTGAGCGCCATCACGGTGGTAGGCGCTGCACTGATCGTGACCGACGAGGGCGGGTTCGCGCCTGGGCTGCGCGACATGGCGACCGCCCACCTCGACGTCGCCAAGCAGGACCTTGGATTGGCCCGCCTGATCCACTTCATCGCATTGGCGTATTTGATTGCGACGGCTACGGTGTTCGGGCGATTCATCGCGCCGGTGGTCCGGGGCGCTTTCGGCAATGCGGTCCAAAGTCTCGGCCGCAACAGCCTGACGGTTTTCGCCACCGGGTCATTCTTGAGCGCCTGCGGCCAAGCCGCATTGGCGGCCGCTTCACCCCACACGTCTGTAGGGGTTGAACGGTTCGCCGGACTCGCGTACACAATTGCTTCCATCATCGCCCTGTTCGCTGTCGCCTATTGGATCGAGTGCAAAAAAGCTCACGCCAGCGCCGCAGTCGCCGTTGCACAGCCAGCGCGTTTGCACGTCTCGCCGGAGTTGGCTGCCTCCTCTTCGCCCTGAGCGCCGCGCACGCCGAAGAGGGATCGTGCCCAAGCGAAACCGCGGCCCTCGAACCTAACGGCGCTCCGCTTACCTTCCCCAAGGTAAGGGTCGGTTTGCCGAACGATATTTTGGCCATTGGTTCGTCTTCAACGGAAGGCATCGGAGCAACCTCGCCGACGAATACCTATCCAGCCCGCCTCGAGGCGGAGCTCGAAAAGCAGACCGGCGCGGACTTCGATGTCAAGAACGCTGGGGTCGGGGGCGAACTCGCCGCCAAGACGCTGAACCGGCTGAAGGGCGCGCTGAAGTCCGGCTGGGCGCGGCTGGTGATCTGGCAGGTCGGCACCAACGACGCGATCGTGGGCGTCGATGAGACATTGTTTCGCGCCACCGTTCAGGCCGGTATCGCCGCGGCGCATGCCGCGGGCGTTCCGATGATGCTTGTTGGCCCACAGTTTACTCTGAACACCCCTGACCCCGTACGCTACGAGCGGTTCGTCAAGATGGTCGATGATATCGGCGCCGCGGACCATGTGCCGGTGCTGAGCCGCTATGCATTGATGAAGACCTGGAGCGTTAAGAGCGCGAAGGCAGTGGGCTTGCTCTTGTCCGGCGATGGCTTGCACATGAGCGATCTTGGCTACCGATGCCTGGCGCACGCGCTCGCCGAGGCGCTCGAAGGCGCAACCGAGGCCAAGCTTTAGGCTGTCTCACGCCTGGGCCAATAAGCATTCCAACTTGACGGCTTCAGGGGGAGCGATGCGACGGCGCGTTTGGCGGCATGGAACGGTTTCGGCCGTCGGCTTCGGCGCCATGAGCTTCGGCGGCTTCTACGGACCGACGAGCGAATCCAATTCACTGCGGACGCAGGCGGCGGCGCTCGATCTCGGCGTCGATTTCTGGGACACCGCCAACGTCTATGGCGATGGGCTCTGCGAACAGGTGATCGGCAAGTTCCTGACGCAAGACAAAAGCCGGCGCGCCCGGGTGACGCTCGCGACCAAGTTCGCCATTCGCCGACGCGACGACGGCACGCGCTTCTTCGACAATAACGCGGCCCATATCCGCGAGGCCCTCGACAACTCGCGGAAGCGGCTCGGCGTCGATCACATCGATCTTTATTACGTGCACCGCGTCGACAAATCGATGCCCATCGAAGACACGGTGGGGGAATTGGCGCGCCTCGTCGAAGCGGGCGATATCGGCGCGATTGGGCTATCCGAGGTGGCGCCTGACACGCTCAGACGCGCTCATGCTGTGCACCCTATCGCCGCCGTACAGTCGGAATATTCGCTCTGGACGCGCAGTCCGGAACTTGGCCTCATGCAGGCCTGTGCGGAACTTGGCACGCTTCTGGTCGCCTTCTCGCCGCTCGCGCGCGGCTATTTGAGCGGCCTGTTGCAGAACGTGGAGAGCTTCGGCGACAAGGATTTCCGTCATGCCAATCCTCGGTTTCAGGGCCTCAACTGGCGGCGCAATCGCGACCGGCTCGACGCTTTCGTCGCTCTTGCCAACGCGTGGGATTGAAGCCAGCGACGCTGGCAATTGCCTGGTTGCTCGCCAAGGCGCCGCACATCGTGCCGATTCCCGGCACCCGTGCCGCCGACCATCTCGAGGAATGCGCTGTGGCGGCGGGGATCGATCTGACCGCCGCCCAACTCGCAGAGATTGAGCGCGTGCTACCGCTCGGCTATGCCGCCGGCGAGCGCTATTCCGACCCGCAATGGGTGGGAATCCAGAAGTACTAACGGCGATCGGAGTTCGTCGCTAGCGGAACGCGAGGGGGCCATTTTCCGACGAGACACCAAACAGAGCGCGTATACCCTCGAGCAGACGACGGGTCGGCGCGCCTTCGACGAGCGTCGCGAGATAGTCCTCCGCCCATTTCCTGACGTCGTTCTCCAGCAGATATTCGAGCATCGGCGCGTGGCGCTCGCGGCGTTCGTCTAATGACATCTCCAGGGCGCGCTTCAGCGCCGCCGCCACGGCGTCGCTTTCGTGCGGATTGACGATCAGCGCGCCGGTGAGCTCTTTCGCGGCGCCGGCGAATTGCGACAGCACAAGCACACCGGGATCCTCCGGATCCTGAGCCGCCAGATATTCCTTGGCGACCAGATTCATGCCGTCGCGCAGCGGCGTCACCATGGCGACATCGGCAGCCCGGTAAAGCCCCGCAAGAACCGTGCGCGAGTGGGAACGGTTGACATAACGAATCGGCGTCCAGGCCGGATCGCCGTACTGGCCGTTCACCTTGCCAATGAGGCCGGTCAATTCGGTTTCGATGTCGCCATATTGCTTGATGTCGGAGCGGCTCTTGGGCGTGACTTGCAACAGCGTCACATTGCCGCGCCACTCCGGATTGTTCTCAAGCAGCCGTTCGAACGCCTTCACCCGGTTCGGAATGCCTTTGGAATAGTCGAGCCGATCGACGCCAAGGATCAACTTGTTTCCGCCGAGGCTCTCGCGCACCAGCGCCACCATCGCTGAGCGTCCCGCGTTCCGCGCAAGGCGCGTGTAGGCCTTGGTCTCGATGCTCACCGGGAAAGCGCCGAGCCGCACTTTCTGTCCTTCAAACTCGAAACTGGATCGATTCTGGGTCGCGCCCTGAGAGGTCAGGTAGTGAGCGAAATTGTCGCGATCATTTTCCGTCTGGAAACCGACCAGGTTGTAGTAGGCGAGGCCGCCGAGGATTTCCCGGTGGTGGGGAAGGGTCTGCAGAATATCGGGAGGCGCACAAGGCGTGTGAAGAAAAAATCCGATTGTGTTGCGGTGACCGCGCGAGCGCAGTTCGCGGCCCAGCAGCATCAGATGATAATCGTGCACCCAGACAACGTCATCTTCCCTAAGCAGCGCGCTCAAGCGGTCGGCGAACAGGCGGTTGACGCGGATATAGCCGCTGGCGTCGGCGCGAGAGTACTCCTGCAGGTCGACCCGGTAGTGAAGGATCGGCCACAGCACGCTGTTGGCGAGGCCGTTGTAATATTCTTGAATGTCGTTTTGCGACAGATCGATGAGGACATACATCATCTTGTTGATGTCGACGACCTGAGGCTCCCCGTTCGGCTCCTCCGAGACCTTGCCGCTCCACCCGAACCACATTCCGTTTCGATTTTTGAGCGCCGCCTTCACCGCGACCGCCATTCCCCCCGCGAGCGGGGTCCGGGGCGTTTCAGGCACCGCCACGCGATTGGAGACGATGATCAGTCGCGCGCCCATGCTTCCTCCCAACTCGACGACAGCCGCGTTGCGCTGTTGATAATGCCGGCCATTGAGTATGTCTGAGGAATATTTCCCCACAGCTCTCCCGCGTCAGGATGGATGTCCTCGGAGAGAAGACCATAGGCATTGCGCCGCGCGAGAATCGACTCGAACAATTCGCGCGCTTCGTCCTTCCGACCGATCTGATAGAGCGCGTCGATGTACCAGAAATTGCAGGCGAGAAAGGCGGTCTCCGGCGCGCCGAAATCGTCTGGCGCCGTGTAGCGCATGATCCGGCCATTGCGCATGAGCTCGCGCCCAATCGCGTCACAAGTCTTGATGAAGCGGGGATCGTTCGAGGACAGGAGTCCAAGCTCGGCGACCAGGAGGACGCTGGCGTCGAGATCGGGCGAACCGAATGCGCCGGTCAAGGCGCCTTGCTTTTCATCCCATCCTTCTTCTAAAATCCGCACCCGCAAAGAACGCGCATTGGCCGCCCAGTATTTGGCCCGGTCGGTGATTCTGAGTTTGCGCGCAATGCCCGCGAGCCGGTCGCAAGCCGCCCAGCACAACGTCGCCGAATAGGTGTGCGGTAGCGCGCGGGTGCGGTATTCCCACAAGCCCGCATCGGGCTCGAAAGCGTGCACGATGGCGCGCTCGCCAAGCCCCTCGAGCAGCCGGAACAGCGACTCGTCGCCCATCTTAGGCAGACGCTCGTCGACGAACATCTGCGTCGCCGCGAGGACCACACTGCCATAAACGTCGTTCTGTCGCTGGCTCGCCGCCTGGTTGCCGACCCGGACGGGGCCCATGCCGAGGAAGCCCTTAAGGTCAGGCGCGATCCGTTCCTCAAGCGCCGTAAAGGGCACGATGCCGTGCAACGGCTGTATCTCTTCATCGCCGCTCGCGATGGTGGTGATGTAGTTGATGTAGGATTCCATAATCTGCGTCGCGCCGAGCCGGTTCAGCGCATCGACGACGAAATAAGCGTCGCGCAACCAGCAGTAGCGATAATCCCAGGTTCGCGACGATGAAGGGGCCTCCGGGATTGAGGTCGTGTGCGCCGCCACAATCGCGCCCGTCTCGGCGAAGCTGCAAAGTTTGAGCGTGATCGCCGCGCGCACCACCTCCACTTGCCATTCGTAAGCGAGCCCGAGATAGCGAACCCAAGCGTGCCAATAGTCGCGCGTGCGGTCGAGGAACTCGCGCGACGTCGTGTCGATGGCGCTGAGGAAAGGGTCGTCCTGGCCGAAGATGAGATTGACCGGCCGGTTGAGAGGAAACGAAACTTCGTTGATAATGTAGGAAAGCGGCGCGTCGGACGTGAGACGTAAAACTTGCCCCCCGTCCAGGTAGCGGATGTGATTGGAGCCGACGACAAAATTGGTTGTCGGTTTGCCGTAACCGTGGGTTGGGCGCACCCGGAGCGTGACCCGAGGCAAGCCGGCGATCGGTTCTATGCGCCGAATGATTTGCGGTGGTCTGTATACGCGCTCGAAGCGCTCAAAATTCGGGGCGAAATCCGAGACGCGGATCTTGCCGCCGTCCGCGTCGGTGAGGATCGTCTCGACGATCGCGGTGTTGCGCACATATTGCGACTCGGTCTGGACCAGGTTCGCAAGCGTGACATCGCAGAACCCCTTTTCCTCGTCGCCGGCGAGCAGCCGCGAGAAGACTGGATCGGAATCGAAGTGGGGATAGCACCACCACACGATCCTCGCGTTCTGATCGACAAAGGCCGCGGCGCAGCTGTTGCCGATCAGAGCCAGATCGAGATTCTGTTTTTTTGTCTGCGTTCCCTCGGTCATGCGCTGCTTCCCCGAGCGAATTCAGCGAGCCACCCGCGCACGGCCTGCGGCGCCGGGAATGAGCCAATCGCGCCGGGGCGCGGACGGCCGACTGAATAGGCGCACCCTCCGCGCGCGCTGACGAGGGCGAAACCGCTTTCGTCGGTCGTATCGTCGCCGACGAAGATCGGCTTACGCCCGCTAAACGTTGAGGTGGAGAGAAAGGCCGCGATCGCGCCGCCCTTGTCGAAACAGGGACTTTTGATCTCAATCGCGCAATGCGCGTCCATCATGTCCACGGCGATCGGACTCGAATCCACGAGCTGCTTGACGATATTGCGGAGCGGACGTTCCGCGGACGGCGCCAGTCGATAGTGGACGGTGAAACTGAAGCGCTTGTCCTCGACGATCACGCCGGGAAACGGCTCAACCGCGCGTCTGAGCGCGGCCAGCAGCGACTGCGGCAGGTCGGCCGCCACCGTCGGCGTTGTCAACCCGTCGGGATCGAAACGGATCTCCGCGCCATGAACCCCGCTCACGCGCAGCCGCAACGGCGCGAACAGGCCGTCGATATCGTCGATCGGACGGCCGCTGATGAGGGCCAATGCGCCGGCAAGCTTGCGTTCGGCGCCGGCAAGCGTCGCAACCAGTCCAGCCGGCGTCACGACGTCGTCGGGGCGCGCGGCCAAGTCAAGCAAAGTGCCATCGACGTCGAGAAAAAGAGCGATCGAAGCGTCGCTTAACGCCGCAACAGACACAGCCTCTGCCGTCGCGCCTTCTATGCTCGGCGCGTTCAATTGGTCCACCCGTAACTCCTGATTCCCCTTCGCCCGACTTAAGCAGGTTTTGGGGCGACAACGTGGTCATGGTGTGACGGCACGTTCGGCCGCCATCGTTTTCCCCGGACCACGGAGCCTAAAACGCGCAGCGGTCGAGTTGGTTCCCAGTAAGGGCAAGAAATCGCCTCGTTGGGGCGTTCAAACTTTGACGCGTAGACAAACGCACCCAGTCTGATCTTCGGTGACACGGGGGCAACAGGCGTGGCGGAGCCGCCGCTTCTTCTGTAGGGTTTCGACTCAGCAGCCAACAGCCGCGTCGCCCGGCTTTGTTTTCAGCGCGTTATGCGCTGGTCTGGCCAAGCCGCCGATGGATAATGAGAGATGAGCGAGCCTTCGATCTCCGTCACTCCACATCCCAACGGCGAGCTCATTTTCGACGTGATCGTCCGCGATACACGCGGCGAGAGTCGGCATCGGGTCACCATCGAGGCCAACGAAGCCCAACGCTGGGCGAAGCTCGGCGCCAAGCCTTCGCACTGCGTCGAGGCTGTGATGCGGTTCCTTCTCGATCGCGAGCCGAAGGAATCAATCTTGAGCGCGTTCGACACGAACGTCGTTCGGCGTTACTTTCCTGGATTCGACGATACGTTCCCCGATTACCTCGCCCGCCTCGGCGGCGAACGGGGCAGTCGTGCATAGCCATAAGCCAAAACACGGAGACATGCCGTCATGACCGTCGCCCTTGCCCGACCAGAGGCGACCCTCGACTCCCGCTACACCGCGCCGGATGGCTGGGTCTATATGACCGGGACGCAGGCGTTGGTGCGTCTGCCCATTCAGCAGCGCCTGCGCGACGCAGCGGCGGGCCTCAACACCGGGGGGTATATTTCCGGTTATCGCGGCTCCCCGCTCGGGCGCTACGACATCGAGCTGTGGCGCGCGGCGGCACAGCTCAAGCAACACAACATCGTCTTCCGCCCGGGCCTCAACGAGGATCTTGCCGCGACGGCGATTTGGGGCGCCCAGCAAGTCAACAACTTTCCCGGCGCGACCGTCGATGGCGTATTCGGCATCTGGTACGGCAAGGGACCGGGCGTGGATCGATCGGCCGATGCGCTACGCCACGCCAATTTCACTGGCTCCTCGCCCAAGGGCGGTGCGCTCGCGCTCGCCGGCGACGATCACGGCGCAAAATCCTCGACCGCAGTCAATTTCTCCGACACGTTGTTCATCGCCGTCGGCATGCCGGTCCTCTATCCGTCCAACACCCAGGAGCTGCTCGATTTTGGCCTGCATGGCATCGCCATGTCGCGATTTTCCGGCTGTTGGGTCGGCATGAAGGTGGTCACCGACGTCGCCGAAGGCGGGGGCACCGTTTATGTCGGTCCCGACCTGCCTGAGATCGTTTTGCCCCAACGCCCGAGCGCGCCGCCCCATGGCGTATGGGCGCGCACGCTCGACGCCGCAGTGGCTCAGGAAGAGCGGCTCTACCAGCACAAGCTTCCCGCTGCGCTGGCTTACGCGCGCGCCAACAACCTCAACCGCATCATCGACGACAGCAAGGGCGCAAAGATCGGCGTGGTCGCCGCGGGAAAGGCCTGGCAGGATCTCTTGCAGACGCTCGGCAATCTCGGCCTCGACCACGACGGCGCCACGGTTGGCCTGCGTCTCCTCAAAGTCGGCATGGTGTGGCCGCTCGATCCCGTAATCGTCCGCGATTTCGCTCAAGGTCTCGACCTCATCATTGTGATCGAGGAGAAGCGCCCACTGCTCGAGGATCAGATCCGCTCCATTCTCTACGGCGATTCGAGGGCGCCGCGGATCGTCGGCAAATATTTCGATGGGCAGGCGTTCGACCCTTCACCAGGCGCGCTCGCCATTCCCAATTTCGGCGAGATCACTCCCGAACTCATCGCTGGAGTCCTGGCCAAGGCGATTTCACGGCATGATCCGAACTGTGCGCTGAGCGCGCCCGAGGCGCCGGGGGCAATGCTTAGCAATCGCCCCGCGCCGACGCGAAGCCCAGGCTTCTGCGCCGGATGCCCGCACAACCGTTCAACGCCGGTTCCCGAAGGCAGCCGCGCGCTGGCTGGCATCGGCTGCCATTGGATGGCGACGCTGGTCAATCCGCAACAGACCACCACCGCTTCGCATATGGGCGGCGAAGGCGTGATGTGGCTCGGCCAGCAGCCGTTCACCAATCAGGACCACGTGTTCGCCAACATCGGCGATGGCACCTACGCGCATTCGGGATCGCTCGCGATCCGCCAGGCGCTCGCCGCCGATGTTCCGATCACCTACAAGATTCTCTTCAACGGCTTCGTCTCGATGACTGGAGGGCAGCCGATCGAGGGCGGCATGACGCCGGTTCAGGTCCTTGAGGAGCTTGCCGCCGAGGGCGTCAAGAAAATGACGCTCGTCGCGGACGACCCGGATCGCTACGCGGGCGTCGCCCTGCCCCACGGCGTCAGCCTCCGTCACCGCGATACCATGGATGAGACGCAGCGTGAATTTCGCGAATTCAAGGGCGTGTCGGTCATCCTGTACGACCAGCCTTGCGCGACCGAGCGGCGGCGCCTGCGCAAGCGCGGCAAATGGGCCGATCCCGCCATCCGCACCTTCATCAATCCGCAAGTCTGCGAAGGCTGCGGCGATTGCGGACGCGTGTCGAACTGTATGGCGATTGAGCCCTTGGAGACGGAATTCGGGCGCAAGCGGCGCATCAACCAATCGAGCTGCAACAAGGATTTCTCCTGCGTCGAGGGCTTCTGCCCGAGCTTCGTAACCGTGCATGGCGGACGCTTGCGCAAGCCCGAGGCGACAGCGCCTTTAGGCCAGTATCTGCCGCCCGTCCCTGAGCCGATCCTGCCCGAGATACACGAGCGCTTCAGTTTGCTGGTCGCCGGCATTGGCGGCTCGGGCGTCGTCACCATCAGCCAGACGATCGCGGTCGCCGCGTACCTCGACGGACTCTACAGCACCAATCTCGACCTGACCGGCTTAAGCCAGAAATACGGCGCGGTGACCGCACATGTGCGCATCGCGCATGAACCCGGCGCCTTACATGCGACCCGCATCGCCGCCGGCGAAGCGGACACGCTGATCGGCTGCGACCTCATCGTGGCCGCCGGCGACGAATCGATCTCCAAACTCACGCGCGGCAAGACGCGCGCGGTGATCTCTGCCGATCTGACGCCGACCGCCGATTTTGCCCGCAATCCGAACTGGAGCGTGGACGCCGACGAGCTGATCGAACGCCTGAAAAACGCGCTCGGCGACAAGGCGCTCATTCTCGACGCGCAACGCCTAGCCGCGGTGCTGATGGGGGACCCGATCGCCTCCAACATGTTCATGCTTGGCGCCGCCTGGCAAAGGGGCATGGTTCCGATCCGCCGGGAGGCGATTGATCGCGCAATTGAACTCAACGACGTCGCCATCGACGCCAACAAGCAGGCGTTCGAATGGGGCCGGCGCGCCGGGCACGATCCGATGAGCGTCGAGACGCTGGTCGGCCTTGACGAAGCAGCCGACGAGCCGCCCTCGCTCGACGCGCTCCTTGAGCGTCGCGTCGCGCATCTGACGGACTATCGCGACGCAGCCTATGGGGCCCGGTATCGCGCGCTCGTCGAGCGAGTGCGCGGAGCAGAAAGAAGCGCGGGCCTGGGTGAGGCGATGACCACAGTCGTCGCGCGCGCCTATCACAAGCTGCTGGCCTCCAAGGACGAGTGGGAAGTGGCGCGGCTGTTTGCGGCGCCTGAGTTCCAGGAGAACCTGTCGCGCGAATTCGAAGGCTCCTACAAGCTCCATTTCCATATCGGCGCCTGGCCGTTCGCGCGCGTTGACCCGGCAAGCGGCAAGATGAAAAAGGGCGAGGTCGGCCCGTGGGCGATGAAGGCCTTTCGCGTCATGGCGCGGCTGAAATTCCTGCGCGGCACGCTGCTCGATCCGTTCCGCTCGAGCGGCGAGCGCAAGCTCGAGCGGCGCCTGGTCGAGGAGTTCGAAGCCGACGTCGGCGATCTCACCCAGCGCCTGACGCCCGCTTCCCATCCGATCGCTATTCGCGTGCTCGGCGGCTATGAGACGATTCGCGGATACGGACATGTGAAAGAGGCGAACGCCGAGGAAGCGGCGAAGGCGCGCGAGAGCGCCCTGAACGAGCTCAAGGCCGGCAAGGCGCTGGTCGAGAAGGCGGCTTAAAGACCGTGCTTCAGGGCAAGGCGATCGTCATCACCGGCGGATTGGGCGCGCTGGGAAGCGCTGTCGCTGAAGCGGCGGCGAAGCGCGGGGCGTCGGTCGCATTGCTCGACTACGCGCCGACGGTTCCCCAGGGCTTCTCCGAACGGCTCGGCGCCAGCACGCTCATCATTGGCGGCGTCGATCTGACGTCGCTCACGGGCGCCGAAACCGCGATGGCCTCGATCAAGACGAAGTTCGGCCGGCTCGACGCGCTCCTCAACATCGCCGGCGGATTTCAATGGGACACGTTCGAGGACGGAAAGGTCGAGAGCTGGGACCGGATGTACGCGATGAATGTGAAGACAGCGCTCAACGCCTGCAAGGCCGCGCTTCCCTATTTGCTGGAAAGCGGCGCAGGCCGTATCGTCAATGTCGGCGCTGGGTCCGCCCTGCATGCGGCTTCGGGAATGGGCCCCTATGCGGCCAGCAAATCCGCCGTGCACCGGATGACCGAAAGCCTGGCCGACGAACTCAAGCTCAAGGGCGTAACGGTCAACGCTGTGCTGCCGTCGATCATCGATACGCCAATGAACCGGCGCGACATGCCGAGCGCGGATTTTTCCCGCTGGGTCGCGCCAGCGGACCTCGCCGCGGTCATGCTGTTCCTGGCCTCGGATGAAGCAAAGGCGGTGACCGGCGCGCTCATTCCCGTCTCGGGACAGGTCTGAAGACTTGCCGCTGGACGGCGGCGGGCGCGCCATGTTCGGACGGCCGTCTCGGGCAGGGAGTGCGGTGGCGCGTCGGGGTTCAGCAGTAATTTTACCGGCGCCCCTCAATGTTTTCAAGCCGTTACGACCCCGTTTAGTTCCGTCCCTCAAATTTGGAGGCTTTGCCCCGACCGACGAGCGCGCAGAATTATAATAACAACAATAATACGTACTACAGCGACCGAGCCTCTCGGCCATGCGCATCCGGCGTGGTATGGGCCAGACGTGGCGCCGCGCCTCGGACGGCGACCAAAGGGGGACGGCATGAGCAAGACGGTTCTCATCACAGGCGCAACCTCGGGGATCGGCGAAGCCGCCGCCCGTGCGTTTGCGGCCGCGGGTTGGCGCGTCGTCGCGACCGGCCGCCGAACCGAACGGCTTGAGGCCCTGACCGCCTCTGTCGGCGCAGACAAGGTGCATGCCCTCGCGTTCGACGTCACCGATGAAGCGGCGCGAGATGCGGCTCTGGCCGCTCTTCCCAACGGATTTCGCGGCATCGACCTCCTGATCAACAATGCGGGACTGGCGCTCGGCCGCAATCCCTCGCAAGCCGCCGATCTCGCCCAGTGGAAGAGAATGATCGACACGAATGTGACCGCGCTCGCTTCGCTCACGCACAAATTGCTGCCGGGGCTGATCGCCCGGCGCGGCGCGATCATCAATCTGTCGTCGGTCGCCGCGAATTATCCTTATGCGGGTGGCAATGTGTATGGGGGAACCAAGGCGTTCGTGAAGGAGTTTTCGCTCGGGCTGCGCAGCGACCTGCATGGAACGGGCGTACGCGTCACATCGATCGAGCCGGGCATGGTCGAGACCGAGTTCACGCTGGTGAGAATGGGCAACACTGAGGAAGCGCAGGAAACCTCGAACGCCCTCTACAAGGGCGCGAAGCCGATGACCGGCGATGACATCGCGGCGACAATGTTGTGGGTGGCCGAGCTGCCGCCGCACCTCAACATCAACCGTCTGGAGCTAATGCCCGTGAGCCAGTCGTTCGCCGGGTTCCAGATCGCGCGCGCCACTTAGACGGAATCTCGGAAGCGAGGACAAACATGGGCGCGTTCGTCGATGGAACATGGCGAGAGGGCGACTTCCCGCACGACACAACCGGCCATTTCGTGCGGCCCGACGCGCCGTTCCGCAATTGGATCACGGCGAGCGGAGAACCGGGACAGAGCGGCGTCGGCGGCTTCAAGGCGGAGCCCGGCCGCTATCACCTCATCATCTCGCTTGCCTGCCCCTGGGCGCATCGCACCCTCATCTTCCGACGGCTTAAAGGTCTCGAGAGCATGATCTCGCTCTCTGTCGTCCACTGGCTGCTGGCTGAACGCGGCTGGACTTTCGATCCCGGCCGTGGAGTCGTTCCAGACCCGATCTTCGGCGCGAGCGAGCTCCGCGAGTTCTACGTCAAGGCGCGCCCCGACTACAGCGGCCGCGTCACCGTGCCGGTGCTTTGGGACAAGACAACGAACACCATCGTCAACAATGAATCGTCGGAAATCATCCGCATGTTCAACAGCGCCTTCGACGGTGTCGGCGCGGCGGACGGCGACTATTATCCGAGCGGACTCCGACCGGAGATCGACGAGGTCAACGATCGCATCTATCGAACGGTGAACAACGGCGTCTATCGCGCCGGTTTCGCCACCTCGCAGGGTGCCTACGAAGAGGCGTTCCGGGAGCTGTTCGAGACGCTGGACTGGCTCGAGGCGCGGCTCGGGGGTCAGCGCTTCCTCATGGGCCAGCGGCTGACCGAAGCTGACTGGCGCCTGTTCACCACCCTGATCCGCTTCGATGCTGTTTATTTCGGGCACTTCAAGTGCAATCTTCGCGAGATCCGGGATTACCCGGCGCTGAGCCGCTACCTGAAGGAGCTTTACTACCTGCCGGGCGTCGCCGAGACGGTCGACTTCTTCCATATCAAGCATCACTATTACGAGAGCCACCGGCGCATCAATCCGACTGGGATCGTGCCGGTCGGGCCGGAGATCGCATTGTGACGGAGCCGCGGGCCGAGATCAGACGATGGCGTCGTAGTCCGCGTGCGAGCCGATCCAAAACCATAAAAGGTCTCCATCGACTGGCGCCGCCAAAGCCCGGTAGCGACTGCCGACGCGGACCGACCAGAAACGCCCGACCCTCTTGAGCTGCAGGGAAGGATGTCGAGGATTCTCTTTCAGCAGCGCGTAGTTCTTGTCGGCCAGCGACCTGACGTTTTCCGGAAGCTTTTCATACGCCTGCCAGAATGTCGGGCTGGCGAAGTGCTTCACAACTCCCGCGCGCGGCCGGCGCGGAAATCCGTCAGCGCCTGTTCGGCGAGCCGATCAAGTCGGCCTGCTTTTGCGTCCCGCTCGATGCTTTCGTCGAAGCGGGCAGCGTCAAAAGTTTCGAACCACGCACGGAATTCGGCCAGCTGATCCGGGGGCAATTCGGTTAGCGCCTGTTCGATGTCTTCGACCGTTTTCATGGATATAGCCTATCAAATTGCCGCTTGCCCGTCACGGGCCCAGCTGCGGGCAGGTTCCTTCTCTCTCGCGGAGTGGGTCGCAAATGCGCCTTGCCGCGGCCGCTCTGGCGTGGCAATCGACCGGCGTGACCGACATCGCCCAGACTGAACAGCGCGCCGCGCCGCGCATTTCTTTCGTTTCGCTCGGCTGCCCGAAGGCGCTTGTCGACAGCGAACGCATCCTCACGCGCCTGCGCGCCGAAGGCTACGAACTCGCGCGCAACCACGCCGGCGCGGATGCGGTCATCGTCAACACCTGCGGCTTTCTCGACAGCGCCAAGGCGGAATCGCTCGCGGTAATCGGCCAGGCGATGAATGAGAACGGCAAGGTGATCGTGACCGGCTGCATGGGGGCGACGCCTGACGCGATCCGTGATGCTTTTCCGAATGTCTCGGCGATCACCGGCCCGCAGGCGTTCGAAAGCGTGATGGAGGCGGTTCGCGCCGCAGCGCCCGCGCCCCGCGATCCGTTCGTCGATCTCATCCCCGGCGAAGGCGTGCGCCTGACGCCGCGCCATTACGCCTATCTCAAAATCTCGGAGGGATGCGACCACCGCTGCACGTTCTGCATCATCCCGAGCTTGCGCGGACGGCTCGCGTCACGCCCTGCCGGCGACGTGCTGCGCGAGGCCGAGAGGCTGGTGAAAGCGGGCGTCAAGGAACTTATCGTCATCGCGCAGGACACGAGCGCTTATGGCCTCGACCTTCGATACGCCGAGAGCCCGTGGCGCGACGGCCATGTCGCCGCGCGCTTTTTCGACATCACGCGCGAACTGGGTTCGCTCGGCGCCTGGGTCAGGCTGCAATATGTCTACCCCTACCCCCATGTCGACCAAGCGATTGCGCTGATGAACGGCGGCAACGTGCTGCCCTATCTCGATGTGCCGTTCCAGCATGCGTCGCCCGCGGTCTTGAAGGCGATGCGCCGGCCGGCGACCCAGGAAAAGACGCTGGAGCGCATCCGCGCCTGGCGCGCGATCTGTCCTGAAATCACTATCCGCTCGACTTTCATCGTCGGCTTCCCCGGCGAGACCGACGAAGACTTTCGTTTCCTGCTCGACTGGCTGGACGAGGCCAAGCTCGACCGCGTCGGCGCGTTCCAATATGAGCCCGTCAAAGGCGCGGTCGCGAACGATCTCGGCCTCGAGCCCGTGCCGGACGAGATCAAAGCAAGCCGCCTCAAGCGCTTCATGCAGCGCGCCCAGGCGATCAGCCAGAAGAAACTCGCCGCCAAGGTAGGCAAGCGCCTCGAGGCCATTGTCGACGAGGGCGGCGCGCGCGAGGCGAAGGGCCGCACCAAAGGCGACTCGCCGCAGATCGACGGCGCGGTGCACATCGTGACACGCAAGCCCTTACGCGCCGGCGACATCGTGACGGTCAGAATTGAGCGCTCCGACGCCTACGATTTATGGGGGACGGCGGCTTGACGGCCGCGAACACCCTTCCCCTGGACCTCGCATCGCCTTGAACCGCCCAGAGCCAATAAGCGCGCCTCAGGCCGTCGAAATGCCGGACGGACTCCCCAATCCGCAACGCATGCTGGCGTTTACGACCCTCGCCATGGCGATCAGCATGGCCGTGCTCGACGGCACCATTGTCACCGTGGCGCTGCCGACGATGGCACGGCAATTCGCCGTCGCGCCGGAGAACGCGATCTGGATCGTCAACGCCTTTCAGCTCGCGGTCACCGTCTCGCTTCTGCCGCTGGCGGCGCTCGGCGACATCTTGGGCTACCGGCGCGTCTATTGGTGGGGGCTTGCGCTCTTCACTGTCGCTTCGCTCGCCTGCGCGCTCGCGCCGACATTCGCCGTGCTCACTTTCGCGCGCGTGGTTCAGGGTTTGGGCGCGGCCGGAATCATGAGCGTCAACATTGCGCTCATCCGGTTCATCTATCCGCACTCCCGGCTTGGCCAGGGGGTCGGCAACATGGCGGTCGTGGTCGCCGTCTGCTCGGCCGGGAGCCCGAGCGTCGCGGCGGCGATCCTGTCGGTCGCCTCCTGGCATTGGCTGTTTCTGATCAACGTGCCGATCGGCGTGGTTGCGCTCACATTGGCGGCGCGGACGCTGCCAACGACGCCGCGCTCAGCCGGGCGCCTCGATCTGTTGAGCGTGGTCCTCAATGTGCTCACATTCGGCCTCGTCATCGCCGGCGTGAACCGGATCGGCCAAGGCGGGTCCCCCTGGCCCTCGCTCATCGAGATCGCTGCCGGCGTCGCATTCGGCGTGGCGCTCGTCTGGCGGCAACTGAAACTCCCCGCGCCGCTGCTGCCGGTCGATCTTCTGCGCCGGCCGGTGTTCGCGCTTTCGCTTGCGACGTCCATCGCCTCGTTTGGGGCGCAAGCCCTGGCCATCGTGTCGTTGCCGTTTTACTTTGAAGACCGGCTCGGCCACTCGGCTTCGGCCTCCGGATTGCTGCTCACCCCCTGGCCGCTGGCGACGGCTTTGATCGCGCCGATCGCCGGACGGCTGGCCGATCAATTCATCCCCGGCCTTCTTGGCAGCATCGGTCTTCTGGTGATGGGCGGAGGACTGGTTCTGGTCGCAATGGGCATCGGCGATTCCACGCCGGTCTCGCTCGCCTGGCGGCTGGCGATCTGCGGCCTGGGCTTCGGGTTTTTCCAGTCGCCCAACAATCGGGTCATCATCGGCAGCGCGCCGCGCGAGCGAAGCGGCGGAGCGGCCGGCCTGCAATCTTCCGGGCGGCTGATCGGCCAGTCGTTCGGAACCGCGCTGGTGGCGGTCGCGCTTGGACAGGCGCCCCGGCACGCGACGGAGATTGCACTCTGGGGCGCGGCCGCACTGACCCTTGCCGGCGCGATCACCAGCGGCCTGCGAAGGGCGAACTGAGGCGAGTTCGCGTCCCCTGCATGGGCCACCCTGTCGTCTTGCACAGAGCTTGGCTGCGTTCAGAGCACCCTCGCTGGTCGCGAGGCAGGTCAGCGTTGGCAAATTTTGCCATACGGTCTATTTTCAGGACATGGGCACGATGAACGTCTCGCTTCCGGATTCACTGAAATCCTTCGTCGACGAGCAGGTCGCCAGACGAGGATACGCGACCAGCAGCGAATATGTCCGAGAGCTGATCCGCATCGATCAGGATCGGCAACGCTTGCGCCATCTGTTGCTCGAGGGCGCCGAGTCGCCTGCGACGGTGGCTGCCGACGACGCCTTTTTCCACGACCTCAGGGACCGGGTGCGGCAAGCGAAATTAAAGTGAGTGGAAAACCGATCCTTCTGCGCGAGGTTGCGCAGCGGGACGTCAGAGCGGCCGTCGACCACTATTTCCGGGAGGCCGGTCCCGATATCGCGCTTGCTTTTATCGACGCGCTTCGATCCACTTTTCAGGCGGTCGCCGTGCACCCCGCCCTCGGGTCGCCTCGTTACGCTTCAGAACTCGCTCTTCCCGGACTGCGCAGCCTGGCGATGAAGGGGTTTCCCCATCTCGTGTTTTACATCGACCGGGACGATCACATCGACATCTGGCGAGTGCTCCATGGCCGGCGCGATATTCCCTCGCGCATGCGGGAACCCGAGGCGGGAGTCGACTGAAGCAATTCCGTCGCGGGCCTGACGACCCCTCGCGCTAAGAGGCGCTGGCGCCGGCGCGATTCCAGCCCCGCCCGCGATCGCCGAAAGCTTCCCAGCCGGTATCGGTGACCGCGACCGTATCCTCCAGCTTGATGAAGCCGCGACGGGGATGCGCGATCGTCGTCTCGATCGAGATGACCATGCCGGACTCAAGCGGACGGTCGGAATCATAGGCCGGATAGGGAACGGGACCATGGGCGGTGAGTCGCGGCGCCTCATGGCTGATGAGGCCCATCCCATGCGCCACAAACTCAATCGAATTCGCGCGGGACGATCGCTTCAACACTTCGCCGGCGCTGGCGTAGATCTCGCCGCCATTGGCGCCATGCCGGATCGGCTTGCGCGCCGCGAGCTGGATTTCATCCACCTCGGCGAGGAGCTCCTGTAGCTCGCCGTCCGGTTCGCCCTGGATCGCCATGCGACAGAGATCGCCGATGTAGCCTTTGTAATTGCCGCCGGAATCAATCGACATGATGTCGCCTGCTCCCCACACCTGGTCGGAGGGCGCGCGGTTGAGGCTCGTGCCTGCGGTGATGAGGCAATATTCAAACGTCAGGCCCCGGTTCACCTCTTCGCGGCGAAGCGCTTCGACGACCTCCACTTTCGTCGCGCCGGGCCCGTGCGATGCAATCACCGCCAGCATGGAATCGACCACGAGTTCCGACGCCAAGCGCAGCAAATCCAGCTCTTCCCGGGTCTTGCGCGCCCGCAGGCGTTCAAACGCCAGATGCGCTTCGACGAACGTGACCCCGGGCAATTCGCGCGCCATGAATTCCGCCGCGTCAGCGGGCAAAAATGCGCGCTCGATTCCGACACGCTTCGCTTGCGGCCCAAGCTTTCTCAGATGATCGATCGCGAGCTGCGCGGAATTGAGGCTCGCGCCCGCGGTTTGGAAGCTGGGAGTCCAGAACTTCCCAAGGGCCTTCTCGTAAGCTTCCATTCCGTGCCCGATATAGGTCGATTGGTCCGGACGGCCTTTGACATAGACGAGAAGAGGCAGATAGCGGCTGACGCCGATCGCGTCGAAATGATCGAAGAAGAAGAACCGGTAGCCGCCGAAGAGATATTGGATGTTGTGCTTGGATGAGATCACCGCCGCGTCCATGCCGGCCTCGTCGAGGAGCGCGTCAAGGCGCGCGCTGTCAAACGGCGGCGACTTGGCTTCTGGCGGCGACGCGGATTCGGCCTTCGCGAACGACTGTGCGGCGGGGCTTTCCGTCATGAGTTTCCTCCCTTGCTGATCGCGAGATCAAAATTGCCGCCTCAATGTAGCTTAAGCGCGCGGAACTCGCCATTCCCATGCGCTTGCTAAGAGCGGTACAAATCCGTGATCATCGCGAAATCAGCGCCCTACTCAAACAAAGGCAGATCCCATGCTCTCGGTTGACGCCAAAGGCGTCTTTCCCATCGCGCCGACGCCATTTCTCGCCGACGGCGCAATCGACATGAGCAGCGTCGACCGCATGATCGACCATTATGTCGCGGCCGGCGCCGATGGCTGCACCATTCTCGGCATCATGGGCGAAGCGCCGAAGCTCGATCACGGCGAGGCGATCGGCCTCATTGCCCGCTGCGTTGCGCGCGCGCCAAAACTGCCGTTCATCGTCGGCGTCTCTGCGCCGGGATTCGCAGCGATGCGCGCCCTGTCGCACGCCGCCATGGCCAAGGGCGGCTCGGCCGTGATGATCGCCCCGCCGCCGTCGCTGCGCACCGACGACCAGATCGTGATCTATTACGCGCAGGCGGTCGAAGCGATCGGATCGGACATCCCATTCGTCATTCAGGATTATCCGCTGACGCTCAGCGTGATCATGACGCCAAACGTCATCCGTCGAATCATCACTGACAATCCGTCTTGCGTCATGCTGAAGCACGAGGACTGGCCGGGCCTGGAAAAGATTTCGGCACTGCGGCGATTCGAGACGGAGGGCAAGCTGCGCCGGGTTCCGATCCTAACCGGCAACGGGGGAATGTTCCTCGATTTCGAGATGGAGCGCGGAGTTGATGGTGCGATGACCGGCTACGCCTTTCCGGAAATGCTGATCGACGTGGTGCGGTTGTCGAACGAAGGGCGGCGCGACGAAGCGCATGACCTTTTCGACGCGCACTTGCCCCTCGTGCGCTATGAGCAGCAGCAGGGCGTCGGGCTCGCCGTGCGCAAATATGTGATGATGAAGCGTGGTATTCTAAGCTCCGACGCGCAGCGAAAGCCGGGCGCGAGTTTGAGCGCGACCGCCTTGGCCGAGGTCGACTATCTCCTCACCCGTCTCGCCCGCCACGACAAGCGCGCCGCTATGCGCGTCTCAGCTTAACAGACTGCAGGAAGTCGGCGCGCGGGTTGCGCGCGCCTCTTCATTGCGCGCAGCTACTTTCCGAGATGCGTCTCGAAGAACGACGCGATTTCGCCAAACGCTTCCTTGCTCTCGGGCAGTGTGTCGTCGAACTCGTATTGCGCGTGCGACATACCTTCGTAGACCTGAAGCGTTTCCTCCACCCCGGCTCTCCGCAGCTTGCGATGCACGCGAACCGTGTTGCTCAACAGGAGGTCGCGCGTGCCGGTGGTCAGGATGGTCGGCGGGAACCCATGCATGTCGCCGTAGACCGGCGAGATCAGCGGATCCTTGAGGTCGTGTCCGTGCGCGTAAATGACGGTGGCCGCGTCGCAGAAGCCGTCGCGAGAAACAAGAATATTGTCGACCCTTTCGTTCGTGTAGAAACTGTCGCCAGTCTTGGTCGCGTCCGACATCGGTGTGCCCGCGCCGAGAGCCCCTGGCGCAGGCAAGCCTTGCTCGCGCGCCCGCAGAACAAGTTGGAGCGTCAACGCGCCGCCGGCGGAGGTGCCGAATACGCCGATATTTTTCGCGGGCATGTCCTTGAGCAGCGCCTTGTAGACCGCGATCCTCATTGTGGTTCCTCATTGGAACTACTTGTCTTTGTTGAAACGGATTCGGTTGACACGGACTCGGCCTCCACGGCGCGCGAGCCGCAATCATTGGGCATAGGCGCGGGTGCGCAGAATAAGCGCGCACGCGCTTGTTATATCGATTGAAGTGCTTCCGGACGCGAACTCACGCGGATTTCGCGGTCAAGCATTTTCCGGATAACAATCCTGCGCCCGTCCTTATTCGCTATTCAGCGAAAGAGTTCGCTCTCTTGCCTTTGGGCGATTATGCGCGCGCCGAACTCGTCACGCTCTCGCCGTTGATGAGATTCCCCGATGCTCCGCCTCGGCGCCGGCCTGTTTCGACGTGAAGAATCGGGAGCCGCTTAGACTAAGCCGCTATTCCCCCGCACGGCGGAGGAATCGCGAGGCGCCGGCGATGGCTTGGCCATCGCCAGCGCTTGATCCGAGCCGCCCTTCGTCAGGCCGCGGCTCGATTGACCTCGTTCTCAGCAAGCGTGGTCAGCTTCTCGTCCGCGGCTTTCTCTTCGGCGAGATTCTGCTGCAGGACTTGGGCGCAATCAGCCCGCCCCAGTGTTTTTGCCCATGCGATCAATGTGCCGTAGCGGGTCATCTCGTAATGCTCGACGGCTTGCGCCGACGCGATGAGAGCCGCGTCCAGCACGTTCTTGTCCTCGATTTCGCCGCCGACTTCATCAGCTTCCTCGAGGATGCCGTCGATCGCGGGACAATCGACTTGCTTGGGCTGCGCACCGTGCATTTGGAACACCTGCTCGACGCGCTTCACATGATTCTTGGTCTGCCCGAGATGAGCCTCAAGAGCGGACTTGAGTTCTGGCGAACTCGCCTTGGCGATCATGTCGGGCAATGCGCCGACGATACGCTTCTCGGCATAGTAGATGTCCTGCAACTGGTGGATGAACAGATCGTCCATCGATGCGATGTCTTTCGAAAAAAGGCCCATGATTATGACTCCGTACGATTTCGATGTTTGAGGAATTGCTGCTGCGATCCTGTCGAAGAAATCGCCACGCGCCGGTCTCGCGCGTGGCGCCGAATTTCGGCTGTTCTTGAGCAGTTTTAGCGTCGATATCGCGATTAATGCGACTGTATTATTGTTCACGCTTACTCAAGATGCGCACCTGTCAGAACTGCTGCCACTGCTCGCCCTGCCAGTACCCACGGCCGGCGTGCTCTCTCCAGGCGTAGTTCGCGCCATTGTCCGCCTGCCAGTTGTACGGATGCACCACAACGTTGGCGCCTGCCGGATAGTCATAGCGCTCGACCGAATGCCAGCAGGTCGTGCCGGCCTGATCGCAGACGATGGCCGACGAAGGGCCATATCCCTCAACCGAGACCGGAGCGCTGCCTCTGGGCGATCCGGGGGCTGTTGCTTGAGCGGCGGCAGGCGTTGCGGCTGCGAGCGCAGAAATAGCTGTGGCGGACAGTGCGGCAATCAAAAAGCATTTCATCGGAAACTCCTTTGGTTGGATCCTCCCGATCCGTTGGATCATGCCGCCCAACGCTGCGTTTCTGGCCTTTGTTCCGGGTGCGCGCATCGATTGTTTGCCGGCGCTAACGACATGAACAATCGCCACTTGTTGCGATCCGAAGTTGCCGTTGTGAACCGCCGACACTGTCTCGCGCGACGTGAAACTATGAGACGAGTGTCGCGGATGCGAAACCGGCGAAGCGAAGCTGCGGAGCACCCTCCAATGACGAGGACGAGCGTTCAGCCATCCGGAATTTTTGCGCCAATTTCTTTTCGTTATCCAGAATATGTGCTATATCTATTCCCACGCGCTGGAACTGGATTGCCTCTAATCGGAGAGCGGAGGGCGCTTGAGGCAGTTCGCCGCCGGGGCTAAAACGGGGGGGGGAATTTTTTACTTGGATTCGCCCGTAACCCATTGAAAAGTCCCGATTCGGCCAAAGGAATCCAAGGAAATCCAAGCTTTTTTCCTTGGTTTTCTTTGGTTTTCCTTGGATTTATTTGGAGAAATACACGCCACTTTAGGTGATATTGACGGCTGACCGGTTCAGAACAGCGACCCTTGCCCCTCCGAGCCCTTGTCCGATCTGACGCGTCTGCGGGGCAGCAGCGCGGGCGGCGTCATGGGCGGCCCGACACGGCCCCCCGCTATGGCGCCAATCTTTCCGTCGGCGAACTCGATCTCCAGCCGCTGCGCCTGTCTCACGTCTTCCGCGCGCCACAGAGGCTTTTGCATCGCGTCCCGCACCAGCGCGAACCCGCGCGACAACACGCCGCGATAAGACATCGCGCCGAGCAATTGCCCGGCGGAAAAGAGCTGGGCGCGCCGAGCCTGCAGGCGTTCGCCATAGGCGCGCGTCATGCGGGCGGCGAGGCGCTCGATTGCCGCCGCCTGTTCACCGCGCCGCCTGGCGAGCAGCGCCGCCTCGCGGACGAAAGTCCGGCTCACCGCCTCCGCCGACCGGCGGGGCCGTTCGATGAGGAGCGGCCGCGCTCTCGCCAAACGTCCGCTCAAGCCCCTCAACCGCTCGCGCAAGCCAGCGAGATGGGCGCGCGGCGAATGGCGCGCGAGACCGCGAGCCAGACCCGCTATCCTCAGCATGCGCTGGTCGACCGCCCCGCGCATGCGCTGAGCGAGCGTCTCCGACGCGCGGTCGAGGCGCTGGCGAGGGCCAGCGATGATCGCTTCGCCCCCTGGCAGGGCGCGAGCGAGCGCGCGCAGATCTGAGCGGAGGCGGTGGGAGAAGCGCAGGATCGCGCCGCGTCGGCGCGCCTCCAGTTCGGCGATCGTGGCGAGGAGTTCGGCGCGGACAGGCACTGCGAATTCGGCTGCTGCGGTCGGCGTCGGCGCGCGCACGTCGGCGGCGTGATCGATGAGCGTCCAGTCGGTTTCGTGGCCGACGGCGGCGATCAGCGGAATGACGCTGCGAGCGACCGCGCGCACCACGGCCTCGTCGTTAAAACTCATAAGGTCTTCGAGCGAGCCGCCGCCGCGCGCAACGATCAGCACGTCGGGCCGCGGCGCTCTCCCGTCGAAGGGCAGGGCGTTGAAGCCTTCGATCGCAGCGGCGACCTCGGCCGCGGAGGTTTCGCCCTGAACACGCACCGGCCAGAGGATGACTCGGACAGGAAAGCGATCGGCGAGGCGATGCAGAATGTCGCGAATGACGGCGCCGGTCGGCGAGGTCACCACACCCACCACTCTCGGCAGGAACGGCGCCTTGCGCTTGCGCGCGGCGTCGAACAGCCCCTCCTCGGCGAGTTTCCGGCGCCGCGCCTCGAGGAGCGCCATCAGCGCGCCGATTCCGGCGAGCTCAAGCGTTTCGATCACGATCTGATAGGTCGACTTGCCAGGAAAGGTGGTCAATCGCCCGGTCGCAACGACCTCGAGCCCCTCCTCTGGCTTGACCCGCATGCGCTGGAGCGTGGTGCGCCAAACGACGGCGTCGAGCCGCGCGTTGGCGTCCTTCAGGCAAAAATAGGCATGGCCAGACGCCTGGCGGCCGCGGTAGCCGGAAATCTCGCCCCTGACGCGCACATAGCCAAACCGGTCTTCGATCGCGCGCTTGAGCGCGTTCGCCAGTTCGCTGACGGTGATTTCGGGCGCATTGGTGGGGCGCGCGTCCACGTCTGCCATCGCCTCATTATGCCTGATCCGGGCTCATGAGGCCACATTGCGCGCAAGGACGACGCTGAGCCTCTGGCATCGTGCGTCGAAACCACGTAGAAGGCCCGGCGCGACTTTGGGAGCGCATGCCTTGTGCACGGGGAGCGCATGCCTTGTTCACGCCGCGATGTCGGTCTCTAACCCCGCCTATTGAGGGCGGCCCGACGTACGTGGATCGAAAGGCGCGCGGAGCCAATTGACGAGATGATGGCGGCGAAGACACGCATGCGAAGCGCTTTCGGACGAGGCAAGATTCTGGCTTTGGCCGCGCTTGCGGCGGCGAGCGCAGTGTTCGGCGGCGACGTTGCACTGGCGCAGAACGCCGAGTGCGCCCGTTTGCAGCAAGCGATCGCCGCGCACCGCGGGTCGAGCGGTTCGCAGGGCGCCGTTGAGCGCCAACGCGCCGAACTTTCACGCACCAGCGCCTATGCCCGCTCGCTCGGCTGCGAGAACCGCAAGTTCCTGTTTTTCGGCTCGGAACCGCCAGCGCAATGCGGCGAACTCAATGGTCAGATCTCGCGTATGCAGGCGAATCTGGCAGACCTGCAGGCGCGCGCGGGCGGCGGGGCCGGCGACCTCATCGCCCGCTACAACGCCGAATGCGGCCACGCGCAGCCCTCAGGGCCCGGCAATGTGTTCGAGGCTCTGTTCGGCGGCCTGGCCAGGCTCGGGGCTCCGCAGGACCAGGAGCCGCAGACGGACGCTCGCTTCGAAGATCACGGCGATCAGCCGCGGCAGTCGGCCCCGTCGGGCGAGAAAGGGCCCGTCCAGGCGCACTCCGGCTCCTATGCGGTCTGCGTGCGGACCTGCGACGGCAGCTTCTTCCCCGTTTCCTATTCCGGCGCCGGAAGCCGGGCGGACAGCCTCGAAGAGGTGTGCAGGGCCCTGTGCCCCAACGCAGACATGGCCCTCTATTCGTTCCCGTTCGGCGGCACGATCGAAGAGGCTGCTTCGCCAACGGGCGAGCCTTACGCGAATTTGCCCAACGCGGGTAAATTCGAGAAAGCTTACGATTCGAGCTGCTCTTGCCGGCGCAAGGGCCAGAGCTGGGCGGATGCGCTCGCCGACGCGGAAGCGCGGTATGGCCATGAGAAGCACGACATTCTGGTGACGCCAGAGAAATCGGCGGAGATGGCCCGGCCAATCATCGATCCTAAGGCCAAGCTGACCATAGATTCGAAGGGCAAGCCAATCGCTCCAAACGCGTCTCTGCTCGCTGGGCCGGGCGCCACGCCTGCTCTTGGGCCAGTTCCTGGATCAGGCGCGAACCCGGGGCGCCTTCCCTCGACACGGCGACCGCGCCGGTCCTCGACGCCAACGGCGCCGACACCAAGCTCAGCGCGGCGGCCGCCACGGTCAGCCGCGAGGGCTCCGGCATCGCCGGGGACGACCCGCAGAGCGCCAAAAGCTTCAGTGTGAAGCAGGGCCGCGTGGTGCAAGTGACCGGGTCCGACGGCGTCAAGCGCTCGGTGCGGATAGTCGGGCCAACGCTTTAGAGCGGCCAATCAGCGGCAGCAGAAGAGCGAGCTCCGGCCCCGCCTCCAGGCCGGTCAAGGCAAGCCTTAGCGGGTGAAACAGCGCGCGCCCCTTGCGACCGGTGAGCTCCTTGAGCCGCGTTGTCCAGGTGCCCCACGTCGACCGGTCCCAGGGGTCCTCGGGCGCGCATGACGCGGCGAGGTTCAGATAGTCGGCGTCCTCGACGATCGGCGCGACCTCGCCCTCCGTCACTTGCCCCCAGATCGCGGCATCCTCGAGACGCGAAAGGTTGCCCCGCACCGCCAACCACAAGCCCTCCGCCTTGGGCCCAGCGAGGCCAAGCGCGGCCAGCCGGTCGGCGACCGCCGGATATGGCAATTGATGCAGCGTGCGCGCGGAAAGCGCCTCGAGTTCGGCTTCGTCAAATCGGGCTGCGCCGCGCGAGAGCTGCGAAAGGTCGATGAGGTTCGCCAGTTCGTCGAGCGAGCGGACCGGACGCACCGCCTCGGCCGAACCAACCAGCACCGCGAGCGCCGCGACGGCGAGCGACTCGATACCTTTCGTGCGCAACGCGCCGATCGACAGCGCGCCAGAGCGCTTGGACAGTCCTCCGCCGCCGGCGTCGGTCAGGAGGTTGTGGTGGCCGAAGCTCGGCGTTGCGCCCGCGAGGGCCTCGAAAATCTGGATCTGCACGGCGGTGTTGGTGACGTGATCCTCGCCGCGAATGACGTGCGTCACGCCGAAATCGATGTCATCGACCACCGAGGGCAGCGTGTAGAGGTAGGTTCCATCCTCGCGCCTCAGGACGGGATCGGAGAGCGAGGCGCAATCGATGTGGCTCTCGCCACGCACGATGTCGTCCCAGCGCACCGTCGTCGGTTCCAGGCGAAACCGCCAATGCGGATTGCGGCCCGAGGCTTCGAGCGCAGCCCGCTCGTCCGCCGACAGGCGCAAGGCGGCGCGATCATAGATCGGGGGAAGCCCGCGCGCCTGCTGCCGTTTGCGGCGCCGGTCAAGCTCGTCCGCGGTCTCGTAGGCCGGGTACAGCCGGCCCAGATCCTTGAGCCTCGCGGCGGCCTCGTCATACGCCGCCATCCGCTCGGATTGGCGGCGCACCAGGTCTGGCCGAATTCCAAGCCATTCCAGATCTGCCTCGATCGCGTCGGCGTATTCCGTCCTCGAACGCTCGAGATCCGTGTCGTCGAAGCGCAGGATGATCGTTCCGCCGCGGCGCCGCACGAACAGCCAGTTCAGCAGGGCGGTGCGGGCGTTGCCGATATGGATGCGGCCGGTCGGCGAAGGCGCGAACCGGACCACCGGAAGAGGGGCCATTCGCCTTCATAGAAGCGTCGCGCGGGCGCGGCAATATGGTGTGACAAGGCCCTGTGATTCGGGTAATCTGGCCCCATGACTATAGGCGCCCTGGCGGCGGGGATTTGCGCTACCAGCGCGGGAATGCATGGGCTGAGCGTCGTGCTCGCCACGATGCGGTGCAGGCGACGGCCGGGCGGGTCGCTGCCGCCGCCGAAGGATGCTCCGAGCGTCACAATCGTGCAGCCTTTGTGCGGAGTTGAAACGTTTTCGCGCGAAACGCTGCGATCGATCTTCGCGCTCGACTACCCAAGCTATGAGATCATCTTCTGCCTCGCTAGCGGCGATGATCCGATCACACCCCTGGTGCGAAACGCGATCGCGGCGAAGCCTGATCGCCCGGCGCGCCTATTGATCGGCGATGACCGAATCAGCGCCAATCCCAAACTCAACAATGTGGTCAAGGGATGGAAGGCGGCGCGCTACGATTGGGTGATTATGGCCGATTCCAATGTGTTGATGCCAGTCGACTACATCCAGCGCTTGCTCGCGCGCTGGGACTGCAACACCGGCATCGTCTGCGCTCCCCCGATCGGCTCTCGGCCCGAATCCTTCGGCGCCGAGATCGAGTGCGCTTTTCTCAACACCTATCAGGCGCGCTGGCAATATGCGGGCGAGTCCTGCGGCTATGGCTTCGCCCAGGGCAAGACCATGCTGTGGCGTCGGGAGATTCTGGAAGCGGGCGGAAGCATTGAAGCTTTGGGAGCGGAGATCGCAGAAGACGCGGCGGCGACGAAGCTTATCCGGGCGCAAGGGTTCAACGCCCATCTGGTCGACCGACCGTTCCAGCAGCCGCTCGGCCAACGACTTCTGCGCGATGTCTGGTCGAGGCAGCTTCGGTGGGCGCGACTCAGGCGCGCCACCTTCCCGTTCTTTTTCGCTCCCGAAATCCTGACAACCAGCCTTCTCACCTTCATCTCAGCGGCTGTCGCCGCGCCAGTATTCGGGATCGACCCGGTCGTCGGCGCGTTCCTGGCGATTGCATTTTGTTACGGCGCCGAGGCCATGCTCGCCTTCGCCGCGGGCTGGCCACTCTCTTGGCGCAGCCCCGCGGCGTGGCTCGCGCGCGACGTCTTGCTGCCGCTCCTGTGGGCTTGCGGCTGGTCCGGCCGTAACGTCGTCTGGCGCGGCAACGCCATGGATGTCGACGACGGGGTGTTCCTGCAGGCCGAGTCCGAACCGCGACCACAGATCTGACTAGCCAGGTTTGGAGTTTTCTGCCGGCGTTTCCGTCAAAATTCCGCTCTACTGATTCGCTATTGCTTCGCGGAGCGCCAAGGATCGAGCGGACGATTCGTCATAGTCTCGGGGCTAGAAGCTTCAAAATGCCTTGACGCGGGGAGGTCGAGATGCGGTTGCAGAGCGAAGACGTGCGCATGCGCGTTTTGAACGCGCTCCATTGGGATCTGGCGGTTCCTCGGGACCGGCTCAACATCGACGTTGAGAACGGCTGGGTGACGGTTTCCGGACTGGTTGACCTAGCCTATCAAAGAAGCTGCGCCGAGTCCGATGCGAAAAGTGTTCCGGGCGTCGTCGGCGTCACCAACCAAATCCGCCTCACGGACACTCAACGGGCCGAGCCACAACCCGAAGAATTGGCGCAAAGGCATCACTGATCCGCAGTCGTGGGGCACGGCGCGACGATGGCGGCTCAGACCGACTTCAACATTCCTCCGTCGACGTAATAAGTTGAACCTACGGAATAGCTTGCACGTTCCGAGCAGAGGAAGACGAAGAAGTTCGCCAATTCCTGCGGCGTCGCGAATCGTTTAATCGGCGCGTGTTCGCGCGCGACGCTGTCGAGATAGGCCTGCCAGTCGCCACCCTTGTCGGCGGTGAGCTGCTTTGCGGTCTTGATCCAATCCGGCGTCAGGATGAGGCCTGGATTGATGCAATCGACACGGATATTGTCGCCGACAAGTTCGGTCGATAGCGTCTTCGAGAACATCATCAGCGCGGCCTTGGTCACGTTGTAGATCGGCTCGTACCAAAGGGGCTGGGCGGCGCAGATCGAGGCGTTGTGCAGAATGACGCCGCCGCCCCGCTCTTTCATCAGCGGCGCGAGGCCCCGCGCGAGCCTCACCGCCGCCATCACGTGCAGATCCCAGTAGGCCTGCCATTTCTCGTCGGGCGCCTGCATCACCGTCTCGTTGCTGCCGGTGCCAGCGTTGTTGATGAGAATGTCGGCGCCGCCAAATAACCGCTTGATGTCAGCGATCAGGTCCTCCGTCCCCTCGCGTTTGGCGACGTCGCAGGCCACGCCTTCAGCCCGGACGCCAAAGGACTTGGCGATGCGGCTCGCCTCCCCGCGAACCCGCTCCACGCCGCGCGCCGCAATGACAATGTCGACCCCCTCGGCTGCGAGGCCCTCGGCGATCGCAAGACCAATGCCTACGCTGCCACCCGTGATGACGGCGATTTTCCCTTTGAGCCCGAGATCCATCCCGCCCCTCTCTCGCTACTGACTACGCCTGGCTTTACCAGCACGTATAACCGCCGTCAGCCAGCACGATCGACCCGGTCAGCAGGCTCGACGCGTCGGACGCGAGAAAGAGGACGACGGAAGCGATCTCATCCGGCTCGCCCAACCGCGCCATCGGGGTGCCGTCGATCCAGACGCCCATCATCGCCTCATTCGTCTTCGCGTGAGCGGTCAGCGGCGTGTTGATATACGTCGGCGCCACGGCGTTGACCCGCACGCCGCGCGCGCCCCATTCGGCCGCGAGCGATTTCGTCAGATGATGCACAGCCGCCTTCGAAGCGTTGTAATAGGCCTGCTGTTGCGGTTTGTTGACGATCAATCCGGACATCGAGCCAATGTTGATGATCGCGCCGCGTCCCGCCGCCAGCATGTTTTTGCCGAACGCGCGGCAGCACCAGAAGACGCCGTTGAGATTGACGTCAATGACGTTCAGCCAGTGCTCGTCGGTCACGTCTTCCGCTGGTGTTTGAGATCTCGCGATGCCAGCGTTGCAGACTAGGATGTCTACGCGGCCCTTTTCCGCCATCACCCGAGCCGAGGCGGCGTCGACCTGCCTCGAGTCCGTCACCTCCATCTCGATAACGCCACCGGCGTAGCCCTTGGCTTCCATCGCCGCTTGCGCTTCCCGCACGACCTTCAGATTGCGGTCGGCGATATACACGTAAGCGCCCGCCTCCGACAGCGCCTCCACGCAGGCGAGGCCGATCCCCTGCGCGCCGCCGGTGACGAGTGCGACGCGGCCTTTGAGATTGAAGCGATCCAGATACATGGGCGTGAAGCCTCCCCCGCGGTGTCGTCAACTCAACCAGTTGCCGCCGTCGACGTTGAGCGTCTGCGCAACGACGTAATCGCTGTCCGGCAAGGCAAGGAACACGGCGGCCCCGACGGGGTCGTCCGGCAATCCTATTCGGCTGAACGGCACGGCCCCGCCCACCAAGTTCTTGAGTTTCACCGCTGCATCGCCCTTGTCGCCGCTCGCCCTGCGTACAGGTCGGCTTCCCTTCCGCTCAAGACTTGTCCGACAGATAGTCGGACAGAGCCGACCGCACCCCACGCGCCCACAGCGACGAGAGCGCATCGGAGAACGCGCGGACGTAGTTTGGATTGCCCGACAGCTCGCCGAAGATGTGGTGCAATTGGAGGAATGCCGTCGGGTCGTTACGCGCCGGCTTCGCCGCCTCTTGCAACTGCCCCCAGCCAGGATCGTTCGGCGCGATCGGCTTGCCGCTCTCGGTCTCGCCGTAGCAATAGCGGCACCAGAGAGCCGACACGAGCGCCAGACCACGGAAGGGCGCGCCCGCTTTCAGACGATCGGCGACAGCGGGAAGAACGAACTTCGGCTGGCGGTTCGAGCCGTCGAAGCACAGCCGCTGGATGGTGTCACCGATCTTCGGATTGGCGAAGCGGCGCGCAATCAATTCGCGATAGTCATCGAGACTGGTGTTGGGCGGCGGCGGAACAACCGCCTGGATCTCGTTTTTGGTCAGCTTTTCGAGGAACGCGCCGATCTGTTCGTCCGCCATCGCTTCGTGTACAAAATGGATGTCAAGCAGCCCTGCCGGATAGGCGATCGCCGCGTGACCGCCATTGAGAATACGGATCTTCATCAATTCGTAGGGCGACACGTCGGAGGTGAATGTAACCCCGACCGTCTCCAGCGCTGGCCGCCCAGCTGGGAACTTGTCCTCCACCACCCATTGCCGGAACTCTTCACAAAAGACCGGCCAATTGTCCTCAAGGCCGCACTTGTCGCGCAGAATTGCGCGCTCCCGGTCGGTCGTCGCGGGCGTGATACGGTCGACCATGGAATTCGGAAAGGCGACGTTGGCCCGAATCCAGCGCGCGAGCTCTGGATCGCCAAGCTCCGCGAGGCCGGCGACGGCGTTCTCAGTGACGTGGCCATTGCCCGGAATGTTGTCGCACGACATCACGGTGAAGGGCGCAGTCCCCGCAGCGCGGCGGCGCTGGAGTCCAGCTGCGATCAATCCGAAGGCCGTCTTCGGCGCCTCCGCGTGGCGGGCGTCGTAGACGATGTCGGGATGGGCGGGATCGAAATGCTGCGTCGCCGGCGAGATGTAGTATCCGCCCTCCGTGACAGTCAGCGAGACGATGCGAATGCTGGGCTCAGAGATCGCATCGAGAAACGCCTGGGTGTCATAGGGGCGGACAAAATCGATCATCGAACCGGTGACGCGGATATTGGTCGTATCCGCCTCTTGCTCAACGACCGTCGTCAGCCAGTCCTGCGCCTTGAGCTTTTCGCGGATCGTCACGTCAGGGTCGCGCACTCCGGCTCCGACTATCGCCCAGTCATGATCGCGCCCGGCGTTGAACAGATCGTCGAGGTAGACAGCCTGATGCGCGCGGTGAAAATTGCCGACGCCAATATGAACAATGCCAGCGCGAAGGTTAGACCGTTGGTATTTCGGAGCCGCAACGTCCGCGGGCAAGCGCGCAAGCGCCGCCGCCGAAAGTCTGACGCTCATGATTCGAATCCACTCATCAAGTCAAACCGAAAACTGACGCGTTCGTCGCTCGCCCGCCGTCAGTTGATTCTCATGCCGTCCTTACCGAAACGATGCAGATGCGCTTCGCGCGGCGTAACAAAAATTCTCTGTCCCGGCTCCAGCGGAGCCTCGCCCTCCAGACGCAGCGTGAGGGGTCCGACGCCCTCGCCCTCCGCATAGACAAAAGTATCGGAGCCAAGGTGCTCGGTGAGGCGCACCTTGGCCGGCCACTCCCCCGCGCTCGTTGAAACGTCGGCATGCTCTGGTCGGATGCCGATGGTCTCCGCAGCGCGCTTCGCCGCCGGCGCGCCTTTGATCAGGTTCATGGTCGGCGAGCCGATAAAGCCGGCGACGAACAGGCCGTTCGGCTTGTTGTAAAGTTCGAGCGGCGAGCCAACCTGCGCCACCGAGCCGCGGTCGAGCACGAAGATCTTGTCGGCCATGGTCATCGCCTCGACCTGATCGTGGGTGACGTAGATCATCGTCGTCTTGAGAACTTCGTGTAGCTCGCCGATCTCGATTCGCATCTGCACGCGTAGCGCAGCGTCCAGATTGGAGAGCGGTTCATCGAATAGGAACGCCTTCGGCTCGCGCACGATTGCGCGCCCGATGGCGACGCGCTGGCGCTGGCCGCCGGAAAGCTGCCGCGGCTTGCGGTCGAGATAATCGGTCAGGTTCAGGGTCGTCGCCGCCTTGCGCACCTTCTGCTCGATGACGTCGGCTTTCTGTCCCGCCATCTTGAGCGCGAAGGCGATGTTGCCGCGCACGCTCATGTGCGGATAGAGCGCGTAGGACTGGAACACCATGGCGAGGCCGCGCTGCGCGGGACCGACATTCGTCATGTCCTTGGCGTCGATCAGCACCTGTCCGGAGGTGACATCCTCGAGACCGGCGATGAGCCGCAGAAGCGTCGACTTGCCGCAGCCGGACGGGCCCACGAACACCGCGAACTCGCCGTTCTCGATATTGAGATCGACGCCGTTGATGATGCTCACTGCGCCAAACGCCTTGCGCACGTCCTTCAGTTGAATGCTTCCCATGGCGGCAATTCCTTATTGCGGGATCATTTGACGGCGCCGAAGGTCAAGCCTCGGACCAGCTGTTTCTGCGAGAACCAGCCGAGGATGAGGATCGGCGCGATGGCGAGCGTCGAGGCGGCCGAAAGCTTGGCCCAGAAGAAGCCTTCCGGCGCGGAGTAAGAAGCGATGAAGGCTGTCAGCGGCGCAGCGTTCGAAGTCGTCAGATTGAGGGTCCAGAACGCCTCGTTCCACGACAGGATGATCGCCAGCAGCATGGTCGAGGCGATGCCCGGCACCGCCATCGGCGTCAGCACATACACGATCTCGTTTATGAGCGAAGCCCCGTCCATGCGCGCCGCCTCGAGGATGTCGTTCGGGATCTCCTTGAAGTAGCTGTAGAGCATCCAGATCAAGAGCGGCAGATTGAGAAGCATCAAGACGAGGCCGATGCCGATCAGACTGTCGAGGAGATGCAGGTCCCTGAACAGGAGGTAGATCGGCACCAGCACGCCGACCGCGGGCATCATCTTCGTCGACAGCATCCACATCAAGAGGTCTTTGGTGTACTTGCCCGGCGCGAACGCCATCGACCAGGCAGCAGGGACTGCGATCAGGAGACCGACCAGGTTCGCGCCGATCGAGAGCACGACCGAATTGAAGGCGAACTTGAGATAGTTCGAGTGCTGCTGGACATCGGCATAGTTTTCCAGCGTCCAATTGAAGAACAGGAATTTCGGCGGCATGGCGATGGCGTCCAGCTCGCTCTTGAAGCTGGTCAGGAACGTCCAGAGGATCGGGAAAAAGATCAGGAAGGCGACGACCCAGGCGAGAATCGTCACCCCGACGCGCTGGCCCATGGATTTCTTGATGGCCATCGTTCAACCCTCCAGGTTCTTGCCTATGATGCGCATCAGGAAGATCGCGACGATGTTGGCGAGAATGACGGCGACGATGCCGCCTGCGGACGCGCTGCCGACATCGAAGTTGAGCAGCGCCTGCTTGTAGACGAGGAAGGGGATGTTCGTCGTCGCGACACCGGGGCCGCCGGAGGTCGTGACGTAGATTTCGGCGAATATGCTGAGAAGGAAAATCGTCTCGATCAGGATGACGACGGTGATCGCACGCGCGATATGCGGCAAGACGATATAGCCGAAATAGGAGAACGCGCCCGCGCCGTCGAGCGAGGCAGCCTCCTTCTGCTCCTCATCGAGCGACTGCAGCGCGGTCAACAGGATGAGGCTTGCGAACGGCAGCCATTCCCAGGAGACGACGATGATGACCGACAGCATGGGCCAGTTGGTGAACCAGACGATCGGCTGAAAACCGAGCGACCGGGCGATCCAGGCGAACAGCCCGGAATCCGGGTTCATCAAGAGATTCTTCCACACGAGCGCGCTGACCGTCGGCATGACGAAGAACGGAGCGATCACCATGAGCCGGAGCACATTCAGCCCGAACACCGGCTGGTCCATCAGCAAGGCGACCAGGAGGCCCCCGCCAACGCTGATGACAAGCGCGGATATGACGAGAATCAATGTATTGAAAAGCGCGGTCAGGAAATCCGGGTCGGTGAGGAAGGACGCATAGTTTTGAAGCCCGACGAAGTGGGTGCTGTCGGGGTCGAGCAGGCTGTAACGCAGCGTCGAAAAATAGAGCGTCATCACCAGCGGGACGATCATCCAGACGAAGAGCAGGATGACCGATGGTGAAACGAGAGCGCGACCCGCGGTCGCCGTTTGCTGCGTCGCCATCGTTGTGGCCCCTTCCTCCCGTTGCGCCCGCCAGTCGCCCGTCCGGGTTGCCGACGCGTTCTACTTGATTCCTAAGCTCCTGCCCTTCCCCCTTCTCGGAAACGAGAAGGGGGCGGGGCCGGAGGACACCCCATCCCGCCGCCTCGCGAATACGCAAAGCGAAGCGGCGGGAAAACGCTAGCCTACTTGAGTAGGCCTGCTTTCTTCATCACGTTGGTCGCGCTTGCTTGGGCCTTCGCGAGCGCCTGATCGACGGTCATCGTTCCCGCGAGAGCAGCCGAGAAGTCTTGGCCCGTGTCAGTCGCCATTCCCTGGAATTCGGGGATCGCGACAAACTGCACGCCAGTGTACGGAACCGGCTTCACCGTCGGATGCAACGGATCAGCCGAGTTGATCGATTCCAATGTTAGATTGGCCCACGGAGCCGCCTTCGTATAGTCCGCATTCTTGTAGAGCGAAGTGCGGGTTCCCGGCGGAACGCGAGCCCAACCGTCCTTCGCGGCGACCAGGTCGGTGTAGTGCTTGCTGGTCGCCCAGGAGATGAACTTCTCAGCCGCCTCAGCCTTGCTTGTTCCGGCCGGGACAGCGAGCGACCATGCCCAGAGCCAATTGGCGTTCTTGCCGAGCCCGTCGTTGGGCGCAAGCGCGAAGCCGACCTTGTCGGAAACCTTCGACTGCTTGGGATCGGTCACGAAGCCGGCCGCAACCGTCGCATCGATCCACATGCCGCACTTGCCGTCGCTGAACAAAGCGAGGTTCTCGTTGAAGCCGTTCGACGACGCGCCGGGGGGTCCGTCGGCCTTCAACAGCGAGACGTAGAAGTCGATTGTCTTCTTCCACTCGGGCGAGTTGAACTGCGGCTCCCACTTCTCGTCGAACCACCGTGCGCCAAAGGAATTGGACATGGCGGTCAGGAAGGCCATGTTCTCGCCCCACCCGGGCTTGCCGCGCAGGCAGATGCCGTAGACGCCTGCGGACTTGTCGGTCATCTTGTCGGCGGCCTGCCTGATGAAGTCCCAAGTCGGCTTCTCCGGCATTTTGAGGCCGGCCTTCTCCATCAGGTCGGTCCGGTACATGACGAAGGAGCTTTCGCCGTAGAACGGCGCGGCATAGAGCTTGTCACCCGACGACAGCCCGGCGCGAATTGGCGGCAGGAGGTCGTTCTCGTCATAGTCGGCGCCGAGCTTGTCGAGCGGCACCAGCCACTTCTTCTTGGCCCAGATCGGAACCTCGTAGGTGCCGATGGTCAGAATGTCGAACTGGCCGCCTTTGGTAGCGATGTCAGTCGTCACCTTCTGGCGCAGCACGTTCTCTTCGAGGGTGACCCAGTTGAGCTTGATGTCGGGATTGGCCTTGGTGAAATCCTCAGTCAGCCCCTGCATACGGACCATATCGCTGTTGTTGACGGTGGCGATTGTAAGGGTAGTGTCGGCAAAAGCTGGGAGCGAGAAGCCCGCGAGCGCGACCGCCCCGAGCAGGCCCTTCATAAGAACCTTCATAGCGTTTCCTCCGTGCGGCATGCCCATTTGGGCATTTGCCAAGCTAGCGGGCGAATATTCGCCATAACTTTGGGCGCGAGTCAATCCGAATTTTCGCCGCGCTGCTCAAAAATCCAGATCCCGGTCAAGAATTTGGCATTTTGGGCCTTTTCGCCCGATTTATCGCTGCAGCAGATGCTCCGCGGTCGCCTCGTCGGTGACCAAGCCGGAAATGAGCCGCCCGGCGAGCGCACCGCGCACCGGCGCCCGCCGCGACGGCCCCATCGCGACGCCGATCACGAGGCGGTTGTCGGCGCGTCGCAACGGCGCCGAGGCGACCCGCTGGTTCGTCCCTTCGGTCAGCACCTTTCCCGCCGAATTGAACGCCCAGCCGGTGATCTCCCCGACTGCGCCAAGTTGGCGCAAAGCCTCTGCTTCCTGCCGGGTGATGATGCCGTCCTGCACCAGGGCCGCCGAGTTGCCGACCGCGCCAACACCGACGAAGCTGACATCGGTCCGTTCGACGAGGTCAAACAGACTCTTCACCGAGGCGAGGCTGGTCAGGAGCTCGCGCTCCTCGACCGAGCGAGCGATGACCGGCAGCGGCATCGGGTAGTGTGGCGCGCGCACGCTGTCGGACACGCGAATGATGACGTCGTAGAACGAGGCCGACCCATCGGTCTTGGTGGTGCCGACCATCGCGACCAGTCTGTGTTGCGGGCATTCCATCGCCGGCAATTGGTCGGCGACGGCGCGCATCGTGCGGCCGGTGCCGATGCCGATGATCGCTGGCTCCGAGCGGCGCAGCCAGCGTTCGAACTCCGCCGCGGCGACTTGAGCGATGCCAAGCGTTGAGGATGTCGAGGCCGGATCGGTCGGGGCAACTTCGCAGAACCTGAGGTCGTAGCGCAGCTTGAGGGCCGCGGCGAGCTCCATGCAGCGCGCGATCGGGTGATCGAGCCTGACTTTGATGAGACGCTCGCTGATTGCCAGAGAAACCAGGCGCTGCGCCGCCTGGCGCGAAATGCCGAGCTTGCGCGCGATCTCGTCCTGGGTGTTGCCGGCGACATAATAGAGCCATCCGGCGCGAGCGGCTTCGTCGAGCCGCAGACCGTCTTGATCCGACTTGCGCGCCATAGCTTTATTCCGCGCCCTGGGCGTCCGCTCGCGCGGCGACGAGGTCGGGCAGCCGCGCCATATCGTCGAAGAGGAGCTCGGCGCCGGCCGCGGTCAAATGCGCTCCGTCATCGAGAGGCGAGAAATGACTCCCGCCGCCAAACCCAAACACCGCCATCCCCGCGGCGCGCCCGGCGACGACTCCCGCGACACTGTCCTCGATGACCAAACAGTCTTTTGGCGCGACGCCCATCGCACGCGCCGCATGCAGGAAAAGATCTGGGCTCGGTTTCCCCTCAGCGACGTCCGCGGCGGAGAAAATGTTAGGGGCGAACATCGTCTCGTAGCCGGCCACGCGAAGCGAGAGGCGCAATCTCGCATGCCCGCTCGAGGAGGCGACGCACACACGCCTGCGCAAGCCTTCGACAGCCTGCCGCACGCCTTCGACGCCTTTCAGTTCGCGCGCGAAGGCGGAGAGAATCTCGCGAGAAAAATCGTCACGAAAAGTCTCGGGCAATGGTGCCCCCAGGTCGGTTTCAATTCCGCGCAGAGATGAGTTCGAGCCGACGCCCCAGGAAGCGTTCGCGTGTTTCCTGGTCGGTCAGGCGAAGGCCGGCTTCGCCGAGCCTGCGACGCATGACGCCGAGCGCGATCACTTCGCTGTCGACCAGCACCCCGTCGCAATCGAAAATGACCAATTCAGGCCAGCGAGACTTGCGGTTGAGTTCGCGAATCTCGCGCTCAATTCGGCGCAGCATCTCGCAGGCATGGGCCTTTCGCGCGTGGAACGCAGCGATCGCTCCGCCTGCCGGCGCCGCCGCGCCTGTCGCGAGCCTGGACATCGACGACATGGCGGAGGCCATCGTCTGCGCGCCCGCCGCAACCGCGCCCACCATCGCCGAGCCAAGAAGCACCGGCTCCGGGGTCTCGGGCGATTCCACCCTCTTGCCGCTCACGTCCGCAATGATCTGGCGCACCAATGGGCTGCGCGCCGCGCCGCCGCTCACGACAATCGAGTCGAATTCATAATCCGACTCTTCGAGCTTGCGGACGATGTCGGCCAGGCCGTAGGCGAGGCCGCAGAGCCCAGCGACATAGAGTTCCTGCAAGCTCGAACCGTCCTCACGCAGATCCATCCCGATCACGCCGCCCCGTGCGCCTGCATCCGCCGACGGCGATCGGCTGCCGATGAAGTCAGGCAAAACGTGCAGGCCCTCGGCGATCAACGCCGCTTGCGACAGGCCGCCGGCCCGGGCGACGATCTCTTTCTCGATCGCGCGGAGCGCCTGCGGCCCGGCGCGCGCCGAAAATTCAGCAAAGGCCGGATGCAGCCGCAGCAGGTGATCGATCGCTCCGCCGAACGCCGACTGCCCGCCGTCGATAAGCCATTGATGAGGGGTGAGCGCGCCGAAATGCGGTCCCCAGATCCCGTCTGCGAATCGGGGCCCATCCGCAAGCGCCATGCAGCTCGACGACGTGCCCAGAATCAAGGCCAGACGCCGGCGCGGATCGGCCTGCACGCCGCCCGCTCGCGCCCCCAATGTGCCCGCGGCGCCGGCATGCGCGTCGATCAGCCCGGCGCCGACCGGCGTCCCGGGCGCAAGGGCCATCGCTGCTGCGGCCTCGGCGGTCAGTCCCCGCCCGAGCGGCGCGCCAGGCCAAGCCGTTACGGCGCCGATGCGGGCGTAATTGTCGTCCTTGAGGAAACCGAGGCCTATGCTGTCGAAAAAGTCGTCCGGCCAGCGCTTCTCGTGCGCGAGATAGCCGAATTTGCAGGTCGCCGGGCAGGCCGAGCGGGTCAGCGACCCGGTGGCGCGAAACGACAGAAAATCGGTGAGGTCGAAGAAATGCCCAGCGGCGCCGATCATTTCGGGCTTGCATCGGGCGAGCCAGGCCAGCTTCGGCGCATGCATTTCGGGCGAGATCTTGCCGCCCACATAGCGCAGGGCTTCATGGCCGCCGGCGTTGATCCGCTCGGCATCATCGACGGCGCGATGATCCATCCACACGATCACGTCGCGTTCCGGCGCATCGGTCGGGCTCACCGAGAGGGCACGCGCATTGCGGTCGAGCGCGACCAGCGAGCACGTTGCGTCGAAGCCCATGCCGCGAACGGCTTGGGCCGGCAGACCCGACGCCTCAACCGCCTCGCGCACAGCCGACGTGACTGCGCTCCAGATGTCGTCAGACGATTGCTCGACTATATCCCCCGGCTCGCGCCAGACGGCGATCGGCCGCCGGGCGCTGACAATCAGCCGCCCGGTGGAATCGAAAACGCCCGCCCTGGCGCTCAAGGTGCCGACATCAACTCCGATATAGGCCTCGCGCATGGAATCCTTGGAGTTGCTTGGGGGCGGACAATTCTCCGTTTCCTGGGTCGCTGGCAAGCGGCGGCCCGGCGGTAGGCCGCGGCCGCCTCAAGACCGCGGGGGTTTGATCGACCGTCGACTCCTCCATAAGTCAGAAAAAATGGGCAATATATTCCCTTTTAGAGAAAAATCAGCTATAGGTGTGGATCACGGCAAGTGGGGATCCGAATGACCGACGGCGTCGTGTCGCGAGGAACGAGGCGCCTCCCCTGAACTTCTCGAAGGAGAGCGCTCGCGATCCGTTGGATCCGGTTTTTTGGGTCGTGGGAACGCATTTGGAAAAAACGCGAAACAAAAAAGCGGCTAAACCCTTGAAAAAAAACAATTACACGAAATGGCTTGGTTTCGCACCTAACGATTTCAACGACGTACAACCAGCGATGCGAAACGTGTCATTTCGCTTGGCGAAGGATGCCTTTCGCTCTTGCTGTTTTTGGCCCTCGTCGGCGCTCGAAACGAAACGCCATCCTGCGAGACAAACAGTCATGGCGGCCAGAAAGCGCTTGACCGCCAACACAGTCGCTGGGCAGTCGCGCAAACCGCGGCGTCTCGAAGGAGGGATCGAAGCGACCAAAGCTGTCGCCTTTACATCCCTGGAGCGTTCTTCGAGGCGGCTTCGCGGCGCCTCGGGACGTGGTCTTTGAGATGAGAGCGAAGACGTGAAAAAGTTGCGCGAAGGCGCACCTAAGCCATTGGAATCGTTGGCTCGCGTAAACTTGTGCCCGTGGGTGGTCAGGCAGGCAACCTCAGGAGACCGGCCGCGCCCGAGTCAAGACCGAACAGCAGTTGTGAGCCCATCGCATCCCAGCCAAGCGCGCTGACCGCGCCGTCGCCGGGATGGCGCACAAGAATTTCGGCCGCGTCCGCGAGCCGGACGAGCAGAACGAGGCCGTCGGTGTAACCAATGGCCAAGACGAGCGCCTTCGGATGAAACGCCACCTGGGTCACGCGCGCCTGGCGCACGCCGCATTCGCGCGGGGCCTTGCCCATCGGGCCGTCCTTGTCCTTGAACGGCCAGACGACCGCGGCGTCGGCGCCGGAGGTCGCAAGCCATTGGCCGTCATGCGACCACGAAATGGAGCGCGTCTTGGCCGGATATCCGGTCATGCGCATGTTGCGCGAATCCTGAAGCCGCCAGCCATGCAGCGCGTTCTCCTGCATCGAGGTCACGAGGAAACGCCCGTCGGGAGAGAAGGCGACATCGAGATGCGCCCCCTTCCACTCAAGGGTCTGCGGAGCGCCTTCGACCTTCGGAAACCAGAGCGTCGCGCCATTGTAATGGGTCGCCGCGAGGCGAAAGCCCTTGGGTTGGAAAGCCAGGCCACGCGCGGTGGTCGGCGCGCTCCAGCTCTTGATGGCCCCGCTTTCATCGCGCGCACGAACCTGCTTGCCGGCGCTCCACCCATAGGCCTTTCCGCGCAGCGCCAGGGCGTCGATCCACCGCCCCTTCTCGTCGGCGATGTTCTCAACGCTCCCGTCGGCCCGCACCGCGACCACGCGCCCATCGTCGCCGCCAGTGAGCAAGGTCTTGCCGTCGCTGATCGCGGTCAGCATGGCCGCGTCGGGATAGACGACGACACGCTGTTGCTCCTGGGGATCGCCGATCAGCACGACGCCGTCAGCCAGCGCCAGCGTCGGCGCGCCATCGACGAACACCGCCGCCACGACATGCGCGCCCGCTTCGAACAGCTGCGCGTGCTGCGCCAACGAAGAGGCCGCGGTCTCAGATTCGCTCATAGTTCCCCTCGTCCGGCAGGCCGGGGTCGCCTGCCTTCTCTCGAACGGAGAAGAATTGCGCCGCCTCTCCCCGCGGGAGAGGGCCGGGGTGAGGGTGACAGCGCCGTCAAGCCGCGCAGGCCAGGAAACCGTTGCGGATTTCCTCTTCCTTGAGATCACGGCCGATGAACACGGCCTTCGATTCCCGTTTCTCGTCGGGCCTCCAGTCGCGTTGCGAATTGCCGTCAAGCATCATGTGCACGCCCTGGAAAACGAAGCGCTTGGGGTCGCCCTTCATTGCCACAATGCCCTTGCAGCGCAGGATGTTCGGGCCCTGCTCCTGGGTAAGGCGGTTGATCCAGGGCATGAACTTGGCCGGATCGACGTCGCCCTCGAGTTCTCACCGCCACCGACTGCATGTCCTCGTCGTGATAATGCTTGAGGCCATGATGATGATGTCCGCCGTCATGGTCATGGTGATCGTGATCATGGTCATCGTCCTCGCGGACCAGGAAGTCAGGCTCAATGTCGAGGATGCGGTCGAGATCGAAGGCCCGCCGCTCCAGCACATCGGCGAGCGCGACGTCGCATTTCTTAGCCCGATGCAGCGCCGCGTAAGGGTTGATGGCCCGGATGCGCGCCTCGACCTCGCGCAATTCGGCCGGGCTGACGAGATCTGTCTTGTTGAGGATGATGACGTCGGCGAAGGCGATCTGGTTCTTTGCTTCGGGCGCATCGCGCAGGCGCTGGGCGAGCCATTTGGCGTCGGCGACCGTCACCACGGCGTCGAGCCGCGCCGCCTCTTTCACGTCCTCGTCGACGAAGAAAGTCTGCGCCACCGGCGCCGGATCGGCGAGCCCGGTCGTCTCGACGATGATCGCGTCGAACCGGCCCTTGCGCTTCATCAGCCCCTCGATAATGCGGATGAGGTCGCCGCGCACGGTGCAGCAGATGCAGCCGTTGTTCATTTCGAACACTTCTTCGTCAGCGCCGATGACGAGCTCGTTATCGATGCCGATCTCGCCGAACTCGTTGACCACGACCGCGTAGCGTTTGCCGTGCGGTTCGCTCAAAATGCGGTTGAGAAGGGTTGTCTTGCCGGCGCCGAGATAGCCGGTAAGGACGGTGACAGGAATTTTCTCCGGCTCGCGGCTCGTGGTCACGCGCTCATCTCCTCAATGAGAAAGGGATCAGGCTGCATATAAGACCGGGCGGCGTTTATGGGTAGGCCGGCCTCGGGCTTCGAAACGGATCGGCGCTACCAGGAACCGAAGCCAAGACCGCCATTGAGGCCAACGTAGGGCCCGTTCCATTGCCATGCCGGCGGCGTCACATACGTGGGCGAAGCGTTGACAACGGGCGGCGGCATCTCATCGCCCGGGAAGATCGCGGGCGGAGGCCCCAACACGACTGCATCCGCCGGGATATAGCCGACGCGGCCCCGCCACGACGCGCGGCACCAGTTGCGAACGCACTTTTCAAGAACGATTTCCGCCCTTTGGGGGATGCGCTGCACCACGCTGGCCTTGCCGGTCGGCCCGGTGCGCATCACGAGCGGGGCGCCGGTCATCGCCAGTTCCGCGCTTGCCGGCGCGATAAGAGCGATGGAAAGTCCAAGTCCAAGAGAGAGACGCACAATTGTCCTCATATTTTTGTCGCGCGCCATGTCGGACCGTTCGGGCCGAAGGCCGGTTCGATGCGAAAATTGTCATTGGCCGTCATTGCGCCAAGAGACAAGGTCTCGTCGGGCATGACGAGGGTCGCTTGATCGCCAACGAACATGATGACGTGGCGCTTCTGCTCGAGCAGCCTTTTCGCCATGCCGCGCAGGCCGTCGAAATAGGGCGCCCTTCGCCAAGCGCCCGGCGCACCGGGATCGACCTGGCCGTAAACAAATCCGTTCGTCGGATAAATGGAGAGCACGAACCGCGCCCGATCGGGCTTCCACTCGGCCGGCATCGTCCCGTCCGTCATCCACAGGCAGAAGAAGCGCCGGCACTGGTCGGGAGGAGCCTCGTGGATGGTGCAGCCCTTTCCGGGCGCGCAATGCTTGCACCAGACGCCGGGCGGTTTAGCGAATTCAGGCAACGCGTAGACCTTGCAGCAGAGCGTGCAGGCGCCGCATCCTCGCCCCGGAGCGGCCGAATAGGAGGTAAGAAGCATGGCGGTGGAGGACATTGGCGCGTGTCGCTTGGCCTGGTTGATCCCCCGACCGCTATCGCGACCGGCTTGGGCTGGCAAGTTCGATAAGCGAACCGGCCTCGGAGCCCAATTGATCCGGCTTCGCTGGGACAACAGTCAGCTGTGTGGCGCCCTGGAAAAAAAGGTATTCTACGCCATCAAACGAATTGACCGGAAACGCATAGAAGACCCGCAGGGTCTCGTTTCCCGTCTGGCGGATTCCGTGCTCGGCCATGCCGGGAATGAATACGGCGCTTCCGGCCTTCAGCGGGATCTCGCGGCCCTCGAGGCTCGTTGAGCCCGCACCGACGAGTACATAATAGATTTCCGCCGGTGCGTGCCGATGCAAGCCTAGCCACCCGCCGGGCTGAAACTCCGCCACGCCGCAGGTCATGCCCTCCGATGGGTCGCCCCTTTGGAGAACAGAGTGCGCCAGCGAAGCCGGCCGCGCACAGGATCGTCCCAGCCATCTGGCGTCGTGTCCGCCTCGTCGAGCGCGAAGGGCCCGACTTGATCTGCAGTTGGGTTTATCCGCCACCTCCCAAACTCATCGAGCCGCCGGTGTCACTGCTAGACTCAGCGAACCGCGCCGCGGTCCCGCCGCCGAGGTTGGCAAATCGTTTCACGGTCCGCTAGAGCGTGTCCTCATTTGAGCCAAGCCAGGGCGCAGACCAAATGGAGGCCGGCGAGGTAATTGCGTGCGGTTTTTTCGTAGCGGGTCGCGATGCCTCGGAACTGTTTGATGAATTGAAAGAAACGCTCGATGAGATTGCGTTCGGCGTAGAGGGCGAAGTCGCAATCGCGAGCGACCTTGCGGTTCGACTTTGGCGGGATGACCGGCTTGATGGCGCGCACTTCGAGGCTCTCGATGAAGGCGCCGGCGTCGTAGCCCTTGTCGCCGAGGAGGGCTTCGGGCTTCACCTCAGCCGCGAGGGCTTCAGCCTGGGTGATGTCGTGGACTTGGCCGCCGGTGAGGCGAAGCGCCAACGGGTTGCCCAAGGCGTCGACAATCACATGGATCTTGGTGGTCAGGCCGCCGCGCGAGCGGCCTATGGCTTGATCGAGACCCCCTTTTTGAGTGCGCCCGCACTATGCTGATGCGCGCGAACGATGGTGGCGTCGATCATCGCGTATTCGTTGTCCGGATCGTCAGCCAACGTCTTGAAAAGACTCTCCCATACGCCGTTCTCCGCCCACCGCGAGAACCGCGTGTGAATGGTCTTCCAGTGGCCGAACCGCTCGGGCAGATCGCGCCACGGCGCACCCGACCGAAATTTCCAAATCACCGCCTCAACGAAAAGTCGATTGCCCAATTCGCTATTGCGTCCGACATGTCCCGGACGACCCGGCAGCAAATGTTCAATCCGCGCAAACTGGTCGTCGCGCAATCCGTAGCGCCGCACCGAAAGCCTCCCAAAAAGAAGGCTCCCTATGAATCACGCTTTACCCGATTCGCGAATCCCCTAATTGAGGACAGCCCCTAGTATCCTACGAGTTGAAAAGGATCCGATCCGGCAAATCGTCGCTGGTCAAGCGACCGTGGGGGGACAGACATTGCGTCAAATCCTGTTCGCAATGATCCTGACCACTAGCGCTGCCTTGGCGCAGGAACCGTCCCCGCAGACAGCGCCGACCATTCCGTTCGACTCGGTTCCGGACTTTCTCAAGCTTCCACCCGACCTCTATCTCGGTGAAGCGGCGGGGGTAGCGGTCAATTCGAACGGCCACGTGTTCGTATTCTCCCGCGGCGGGACGAGCGGACCGGCCTACGGCGCCGCGGCAGCGCAACTGCTGGAGTTCAACGCCGACGGAAAATTCGTGCGCGAGATCGGGCGTAATCTTTACGCGTGGTCCTTTGCCCACGCCGTCCGCGTCGACAAGGAGGACAACATCTGGGCCGTCGACAAGGGTTCGGACATGGTGATCAAGTTCAATCCTGACGGCCGGGTGATGATGGTGTTCGGCCGCAAGAAGGAAGCTTCCGACGAGGCCGCCGAGCCGTGGAAACATCCGAGTCCTCCCGCGCCGCCCGTCGATGGCATGTTCAGGCAAGTGACAGATGTCGCCTGGGACTCGGCTGGAAACACATACATTAGTGACGGCTACATCAATTCGCGGATCGCTAAGTACGACGCGGACGGAAACTGGATCAAGTCCTGGGGAGAGTTCGGGAAGGGCCCAGGAGAATTCCGGGTCTTGCATTCGATTCAGGCTGACGCCGAAGGCCACATCTACGTCGCCGATCGCGGCAACGGACGAATTCAGGTGTTTGACAGCGACGGGAAACTGATTCGAATCATGCAGATCGGCGTCCCATTCGACTACGCGAGGGCTCGCGCGGCCATCGGAGCGAAGCCCGGCTCACCGAACGGCAGTCTGGCAAGCTACGGCGCCGCGTTGACCATGGCGCCCGGCGCGCCCTGGGCGCTCTGCATCACCCCGCCGCCCAATCAGGTGCTCTATAGCGCCGACGCGTTTCCCGGCCGCATCTACAAGCTGACACTCGATGGGAAAGTGCTCGGCGTGCTTGGCGAAACAGGCAAGAAGCTCAAGCAGTTCGGATGGATTCACGAGATCGCATGCCCGTCAGAAAACGAGCTTTATGTGGCCGAGCTGCTTAATTGGCGGATCCAGAAGTTGGTTTTGCATCCGCAATCCCAATGACAAAGGGCAAGCACGCGGCTACAGGTTGTCGTTGGCGCGGCATGCTCATGGACGCGCCGAAGCTGCGCTTCGAACAATCCCTCTGCGCCAGCGCCGATCAGTATGACAAAGCGCGGTCTAGGGAGCCGGCGTTCGGTTCGGCAACGTGCGGTTTATTGGGCAGCCCGCGACAACTTCTTCGACGCGCAAACGGGCGCGGCCATCGCCACTAGCTGATCTGGGAGAGCAGCGGCGTTGGTCGCCTTGCGAGTCATCGGCTGATCGGACTAACGTTGGCGACAGAACGACGCCGGTGAGGTGCGAGCGGGAGGATTCGCCATGAAAGCCTATCGCGTTAATCGTCGGTCCGTGCTTCTCGGCATCGCGACCGCCCCCGCCATTGTGCGCGCCGCGCGCGCCGCACCACTGACCATGCGCCTGTCGTCCTCGCTGCCAAACAATCCGAAATTCGCCAACGGCCGTGTCTATTACGACAATCTCATCAAACGCTTCGGGGCGCACGGACTGGCGGATCGCATCGACGTACAATTTTTCCCTGACAATCAGCTCGGGCAAGAGATCGATGTCGTCAATTCCGTCAGCCTTGGTGTGATTGACCTGATGGTCACCGGCACTTCCATCTGGGCGAACGTGGCGCCTTTGATCGGCGTGCTCGACCTCGGCTATCTGTTCGAAAGCTTCCCCCAGCAAACGAAAGCGCTCGACGCCGGCGCGGCCAAACCGCTCGAGCAGGCGCTGAAAACCGCCGCCAACGTGCAAATTATCGGCTGGGCCTACAATTTCGGCTCGCGCAGCGTGTTGTGCAAATCGGCAGTCAACGCGCCAGCGGACCTTGCCGGCAAAAGAATTCGAACCCTACCCAACAAGATCATCACCGAATGTCTGAGGCTCATGGGCGCGGCCGCGACGCCGATGGCGTTTGGTGAGATTTACACTGCGCTTCAGGCCGGCGTTCTGGACGGGCTGGAGCATGACCCACCCACGATTGCGGCAAGCAAATTTTACGAAACGGCCAAATTCTATTCGCTGACTCAGCACAATTTCTCCGCTCTCGGCATATTCTGCAGCGGGCTCACGCTCACCCGGATGGAGGCGCCGCTGCGCGACCAGTTTCTGACGGCGGCAGCGGAAGCGGCGGTGGACACCAGAGCCCGAGGGCTCGAGGCGGAAAAGGAGGCAATTGAGACGCTTAAGCGAAAGGGCGTCGAAATCATCGCCTGCGACCGCGAGCCGTTCCGCAAACTGACGCTGCCGCAGATCGACGGCTTCATCAAGGCGCATCCAGAGGCGCGGCCGATCATTGATATCGTCCGCAACGTCAAGGCATGACCTCATGCGGGCGCTTTTGACGATCGTGGCGCGCGTTGGTCAATGACGAGTTGCCAAATTTCGACCGGTGGCGCTTGACGCAGACGGCGGACTCCGGGAAAGCGCCGCCCAACTCGCGCCGCTCGGCGTACGGCTCGCTGACCTTGCTGCTTACGCTCGTGGACGCCATCGCCGCGAGTTTGTTGGTGGCAGACCTGATCGTGGTGTCGCTCTCCGTATTCTATCGCTACGTGCTGGCTGCGCCGATCGAGTGGGCGGATGATGTCGCGCGCGGGCTCATGGTGGCGATGGCCTTCTTCGGCGCGGCGGGAGCGCTCGCGCGCAATGAAAACGCCAGTGTCGCCTTCTTCGTAGAGAAGCTAGGTTTACGAGCCCGTAGGCGGGTCGACGCCGTTGCCGCGCTGGTTGTCCTAGCAACCGCAGGATCGGTAGCGTGGTACGCAATTGCGCTGGGACGATTCACAACCGGGCAAACGACTGGGTCCGGCCTGCCGCTGGAATTAACGTTTTATCCCATGGGCGCAGGCGCGCTCTGCATGACGATATTCGCGCTTGCCCTGTTCTGCCGCCGAAAACTGTCTGACATCGCCGTTACCGTCATCTTTGCTCTGGCGTTGGCCGGTGCAGCTTACGGCTGGCGCCTCATTGGAGCGGGCGCAATGCGTGCCGGCCTGCCGATGCTCTTGGGCTTCGTCGGATGTCTGACCGGCGGGGTGCCAATAGGGTTCGCGCTGGCGTTCACCGCGCTCATTTACATCTGGATCGAAGGCGCCCTGCCCGGCCTCATCTTCGCTCAACAAATGGCGCGCGGCATCGACAATTTCGTGCTGCTCGCGATCCCGTTCTTCATCCTGGTCGGCTATCTCATGGAGGCGAACGGCATGTCCGTCCGTCTGATCGCGCTACTCGAACGCCTAGTCGGACGCGCGCGCGGCGGTCTTAACGTAGTGATGGTGCTGTCGATGGTGATCTTCTCCGGCATTTCCGGCTCGAAGATGGCCGATGTCGCGGCGGTCGGGTCAGTGCTGATTCCGGCGGCGCGTCGCTCGCGGCAAAACCCCGGGGGCGCAGTCGCGTTGCTGGCGGCTTCCGCGGTAATGGCGGAAACTATACCCCCGTGCATCAATCTCATCATACTCGGCTTTGTCGCCAATCTCTCGATCGGCGGACTATTCATGGCGGGGCTGTTGCCGGCCGCCCTGATGGCGTCCGCGCTGATAGCGGCCGTGATCCTGCTCGGCGGCGGTGCGCGTTTGCCTGCCGAGGCTCGGCTGTCCACAGCGCCACTCTCGCAACTATGGCGCGGCGCAATCGTCACACTTGGACTTGTGGTCATCATCTTTGCCGGTTTCAGGTTCGGCGTCGCCACCGCGACCGAGATCTCAGCCTTCGCCGCGCTCTACGCCCTGGTGGTAGGCGGAGCGGCTTTCCGGGAGCTAGGACTCCGCGGTGCGGCGCGAAGTTTCGTCAATGCCGCGACCCGCTCGGGCCTTGTGCTGTTCATTGTCGCAGCAGCCCAGGCGCTGGCTTTTGTGCTGACTCTCCAACAGGTCCCCCATGCCCTGGCGGAAGCGATGGTTTCGCTGTCGCAGAACGCCGGCCCCTGGCTGTTCCTGCTTCTGTCCATACTTATCTTGATTGTCATGGGCTCGATTTTGGAGGGCGCCGCGGCTCTCATCATCTTCGGTCCGCTGCTGATACCGGTAGCTGGCCAGATTGGCATCAACGAACTGCACTTTGGCGTGGTTCTTGTGATTGCAATGGGTATCGGGTTGTTCGCGCCGCCCCTTGGGCTTGGGCTCTACGGCGCATGTCTGATTGGCGATGTGCCGATCGAGACGACAGTGCGACCGATGCTCGGCTATCTTGGCTTGCTGCTGTTGTGCCTGTTGGTGATCGCGTTCGTCCCGGGTCTGACCCTCTGGCTTCCGCATCGGCTCGGCTACCAGTAGGCTCTACACCCTCCTTCGCCTCGAGATGCCTGAGCATGCTTCGCGGACCTCAACCGCCTTGTACAATCAGGTCGCCGCGCCTGTTCGGCTTGACCGCAGCCCGTCGCAAGATATGGTTTATTAGCGCGTCGGCCGTTACGACTGGCCCTAGCTGCACCCAACAACCGCCGCCCTCCCGTCCAACCTTGATCGAGACCATTGATCCATGCCGCATCTGTTTAGCAAACTTCGCATGCGCGATGTCGACTTCGCCAACCGCATCGTCGTTTCGCCAATGTGCCAATATTCGTCGGTCGACGGCTACGCGAATGATTGGCATTTCGCGCATCTCGCCGCGCGCGCAGTCGGCGGTGCCGCCCTGGTATTCACGGAGGCCGCCGCAGTAACAGCCGAAGGCCGCATTTCGCCGCAGGATCTTGGCGTCTGGAGCGAAAAGCATTTCGAGCCGCTCGAGCGGATCGCGCGCTTCATGGAAACTCAGGGGGCACGCGCCGGCATCCAGCTCGCGCATGCGGGCCGAAAAGGAAGCACCTATCGGCCCGGGGCGAGACAAGGCGCCATTGCGGAAAGCGCCGGCGGATGGCGTCCGGTCGCCCCCAGCGCCGTTGCGTTCAGCGACACCTATGCCAAGCCCGACGAGTTGACCCTCGTCCAGATCAAGTCCTTACAGAGGGCGTTCGCTGTGGCGGCCGAACGCGCTGCTGCCGCAGGGTTCGAAGTGATCGAAATTCATGCCGCGCACGGCTATCTGATCCACGAATTCCTGTCGCCGTTCAGCAATCGTCGCGTCGACGGTTACGGCGGCTCGTTTGAAAATCGAACGCGATTTCTTCGGGAATGCGTGGAAGCGGTAAGACGCGCGTTGCCCGAGCGCTGCCCGCTATTCGTACGAATTTCGGCGACTGATTGGGTCGAAGGCGGATGGGACATCGAGCAATCGGTCGAGCTCGCCCGTCTTCTGCTCTCGCTGGGCGTCGATCTGATCGATTGCTCGTCGGGCGGCAATCTCGAGAAAGCGGAAATCCCGATCGGACCCGGGTATCAAACGCCTTTCGCAGAGCGGGTTCGGCGCGAGGCCAATATCGCTACCGCCGCGGTCGGCATGATCACCGCACCGGCTCAGGCCGATCAAATCATCCGCAATGATCAGGCTGATTTGGTGTTGCTCGCGCGCAAGATGCTGCGCGATCCCTACTGGCCGATGCATGCGGCGCAGGAACTTGGGCAGACCGCGCCGTGGCCAGTGCAATATTTGCGCGCCGCGCCGCGTGGCACACCTGAACGCGATTCTGCGCCCGTTTCCCATGATCGCATCAGGCAAACTGTTGGTTCGTGATCGACAACGGCCAATAGTCCACGCAAGCTAGCGGCGGCGAAAAGAAAGACGAAAAGACAGGGTAGATAGGCTTGGCGGAGCGGTCCTGCTCGCGATAAGCTGACTCGGCGCCCTGACCTGGGTGCGAACGGGGAGTGACATGCGCAATTCGTTCGTTTCGTGGCTGACGGCAGCCGCAATCGCGTTTGGATTTTCCGTTGCGGGTGTGAATGCGGCAAACGCGGAAAGCGTCATGAGAGCGTGCGCAACCGAATGGAAGCAGGCCCAAGCGGGTGGAACGACCGGTGGTCAGGCTTGGCCTCAGTTCTTGGCGCAGTGTCGCACGCGGCAGGGTTCAGCCGCCGCACCGTCCTCGTCGACAACCGCTCCGGCCCCCCAGTCAGGCTCCCTATTCCCGTGGTCTCAACCATCGGCGCCGACTTCCACCGCGGCCTCAAATGTCGGCGCTCCAGCTGGCGCCCAAAGCGTCATGAGACTTTGCGCGAGCCAATGGAGAGACGCCAAGGCCGCAGAAACGACCGGCGGTCTAAGCTGGCCGCAGTTTTTATCGCAGTGCCGTTCGCGCCAAGGCTCCGCCGCTTCGTCCTCGGGCGGTTTCCTTCCCGCCGTCCCTGCCCCAGCGCCCGCTCCTGCCTCGCAGTCAGGCTCCTTGTTCCCGTGGTGGCAGCAGTCGGCACCCTCTTCCGCACCCGCACCGAATGTCGGCGCGCCCTCGGCCCTGCAGGCCGGCCAATACACGACGGAGCTCGCAGCGCGCGCCCGTTGCCCGTCGGACACCGTCGTGTGGGTCAACACGCCGACGCGCATCTATCATTATTCGGGAACCCGCTATTACGGGCACACCCTCAAGGGCGCATACATGTGCGAGGCTGACGCGCGCGGGGGCGGCTATCGTGCGGCGCGGAACCGCCAACGTGAGGCCGAGGCTCATTAGGGATCCGGGTCGCCAACACTGATCCTCGGATCGTTGTGGCGTTCGAGCTTCATCCAGCCTTCGCAAGACCCGGGTATTGATGAGGGCTTCTCTGGACTTGCGAAGCCACGTGCCCAATTCGCTGTGTGACGCAGCTCACGTTACGGCACACTCAATCCATGTCTAACTGATTGTCGCCGCGACCAAAATCGGCAGCCGGCAGGTCGTTGTTAACAAAATTGCCGCAGGCTTCTTTTGCTGACTCGCTCCGAGACGCGAACCCGCCACGGCAGTGAATAGTGGAACTTGAGATGCACCCATTTCTCCAAACGGATGCGCGCCCGGGTCAATCCGATTGCGGTCACCATTTCCTCCACACGAACGTTTTTCTGCGGCATGCATGCGGCGCGTCGGGCGAAGCGGAAGAGAACATCGATAACATTTTGACCCAGGCTGCCGTTCTGAAACGTCGCGTATGGGTCAGCAGCATGCTGTTCGCTGAGCTTAGGCCTTCGATGTTCGCTGCCGGACGGTTCAACACTTTTCATGATTTCGCGCGCTCCCTTCGCTCGCTGGTGACGTTGGTAACGCCTGACCCAAATACGATGCTGCGAGTAGCGCGGCTCCGCGATGCAAAATGGCAGAGGCCGGCCGGCGTGCACGGAGCGGAGGAAGCGCCGCGAATGATGTCGTTTACCGACGCCGTTCAGATTGCCTCGGCGCTGTGGGTGAAAGAGGCAGGTGGCGTCGCTGATCTCAAATTCCTCATGTTCGACGATATGGGCTCGAATGAAGCCAAGGGCGGCCCACGTCTCTCGCTCCTCCGCCTTCAGGAGTATGCGGCGGATGCGCCCGCCAATTCGGACGTCATGGCTGCCGTGCAACTGACCCGAATTCAGCCTGTTCGCCAAGCGCGCTCGGTTCCGCGCACAGCTCCGGCTGGACGAGAGTCGACCGCAGTTTCCTGAAGGCCGCACCGGTAACCTATTGACGACCGCTGGTGGCTCGAATGTTCGGTCGATGAACTTGTTAGCCGGCGCTAAGCGCTGCGTGCTAGCCGTTCACTGCTCGAACACACGCTCAAAGATCGTATCCACCTGTCTCAGGTGGTAGCCGAGGTCGAATAGCCCCTCGAGTTCCGCCGCGCTCAAGACCTTGCTAACGTCCTTGTCGGCTTCGAGCAGCTTCAGAAACTCGCCTTCGCCCCGCCACACGGGCATCGCGTTGCGCTGGACGATCGCATACGCATCGTCGCGCGCCACGCCCTTCTCGGTCAGCGCCAGCAGAACGCGCTGCGAATGGATGAGGCCGCCGAGGCGGTCGAGGTTTTTCTGCATGGACTGCGGATAGACGACAAGTTTGTCGATCACCCCGGCGAGCCGGGCCAGCGCAAAATCGAGCGTGATTGTAGCGTCGGGACCGATCATCCGTTCGACCGACGAATGCGAGATGTCCCGCTCGTGCCATAGCGCTACATCTTCGAGCGCCGGCGTCACGGCCGATCGCACCATGCGCGCGAGCCCCGTGAGGTTTTCCGTCAAAACCGGATTGCGCTTATGCGGCATGGCGGATGAGCCCTTCTGACCCTCGGAGAAAAACTCCTCCGCCTCCATAACTTCTGTGCGCTGCAAATGCCGGATTTCGGTCGCGAGCCGCTCGACCGACGAGGCAACGACTCCGAGCGTCGCAAAGAAGGCGGCGTGGCGATCACGCGGGATCACCTGCGTCGAAATCGGCTCGGGTTTCAGGTCAAGTTTCGCCGCCACATAAGTCTCGACCCTCGGGTCGATGTTGGCAAAGGTGCCGACGGCGCCGGAAATCGCGCAGGTCGAAATCTCCTCGCGCGCCGCGACAAGCCGGGCACGCGCTCGGCCAAATTCAGCATATGCGAGCGCCAGTTTGAGGCCAAAGGTGGTCGGCTCGGCGTGGATTCCATGCGACCGGCCGATCGTCGGCGTCATCTTGTGCTCGAAGGCGCGACGCTTGAGCGCCACGAGCAGCGCGTCAACGTCGGTGATAAGGATGTCGCTCGCGCGCCTGAGCTGCACGGCGAGGCACGTGTCGAGCACGTCCGAGCTGGTTAGCCCCAGATGGACGAAGCGCGCGTCCGGGCCGATGAACTCGGCGAGATGAGTGAGGAAGGCGATGACGTCGTGCTTGGTCACCCTCTCGATCTCATCGATTCGGGCCACGTCGAACTTGGCCTTCGACCCTTTCTCCCAGATCGTCTGTGCAGCTGCTTTCGGGATCACGCCAATTTCGGCCATCGCTTCTGACGCATAGGCCTCGATTTCGAACCAGATTCGGAAGCGTGTCTCGGACGACCAGACGGCGGTCATCTCGGGGCGGGAATAGCGCGGGATCATTGGCGACGACGCTTTCTGTTTGTTCCTTCGAGGCGGGGTCTATAGGAACGGAAGTCGAGAATTGAGAAGGACTCGCCGTAGCTAGGCGACGCGCGTCCGTCAGGAAAACACCCATCCTATGCCCGCGAATACTGTCGATGTCATTGTGCTTGGTGCCGGAATTGTTGGCGTCTCGGCGGCGCTCGCGCTCCAGTCGCGGGGCCGATCTGTGGCGCTCGTCGACCGTCTGCCTGAGGCGGCGGGAGAGACGAGCTTCGGCAACAGCGGCATCATCCAGACGGAGAGCGTTCTCCCTTATCTGTTCCCGCGCGCGCTCGGCGAGGTTGCGCGGGCGGCCGCAAACCGCGATCCGCGCGCTCACATACGCCATGGTTCGCTGCCCTCGATTGCGCCTGCGATCTGGCGCTATTTCCGGGCCTCGACGCAACCGCGAAAGGCGGCGACTGGCAAGGTTATGGCCCCCCTTCTGTTGGCGGCGGCAGACGAGCACCTGAAGCTGGCGCACGACGCGGGCGCGTCTGGGCTGTTGCGCGCCGGCGGCTGGATCAAGGCCTATCGCAGCGCGCGCGGGCAGGAGCTGGCGCAGGCCGAAGCCGAGGAGCTTAAGCCGTTCGGCATCAAACCGATCACGCTCGACCGCGCCGCGCTGACTGCGCTCGAGCCGCATGTGGGCGAAAAGGCGATCGGCGGCGTCCACTTTACCGAGCCGCTGTCGACCTCTGATCCGGGCGCGCTCATTCAGAGTTACGCCGCCTTGTTCGTCAAGTGCGGCGGCCGGATGGAGCGGGGCGACGCGCTGAGCCTGGAACCTGCGGGCTCTGGCTGGATGGTCACGACCGACTCGGGCCGGCTTGCCGCCCGCGACGTCGTGATCGCGCTCGGACCCTGGTCGGATGAGCTCGCACGGCGCTTTGGCCTTCGCCTGCCGTTCTTCGTCAAGCGCGGCTATCACATGCATTATGAGGCCAAGGGCAACGCGGGCCTCACGCGTCCGGTGCTCGACCTCGAGCGCGGCTACCTCGTTACCCCGATGGCGCGGGGCCTGAGATTGACCACGGGCGCGGAATTCGCCCGGCGCGACGATCCGCCCTCGCCGGCGCATCTCGAGCGGGTCGAACCCTACGCGCGAGAACTGTTCCCCATCGGGGCCCGGAAGGATTCCGCGCCCTGGCTCGGCCGGCGCCCTTGCTTGCCCGATATGCGGCCGATTATCGGGCCGTTCCCGGGCAGACCAGGCCTCTGGCTCGATTTCGGCCACCACCACCTGGGTCTGACCCTAGGCCCTATCACCGGCCGCCTCCTCGCGGACCTGATGATCGGCGAGGCACCGTTCGTCGATCCCGCGCCGTTCAAAGCGGAACGGTTCGAGCGTGACCATCTGGCAGCCCCCGGCGCCGGCGGCTAAACAACCGCAAGTCAATGCGAGTTAGCGCCAGTAATCGCTAGAAAAATTTCAAAAATTTACTGGGGTTTTATTTTTCTTAATCGGGACTTTTCAATGGGTTACGTAGGATTAAAATAAAAAGGGTAACTGCCCAGGGGGGTGAGTTGGATTTGTCACGGTGGGCAGGGATTTTTGGATTGTGTGGATTGGGGAGGAGTCAGGTTGGGCGGAATGTGATTGCCTTGGGGGATGATTCTGCCCTCCGAGGTCGCAGCCCTGATCGCGTCGCTCCAGCGGGAACTGGAAGTGTTGCGGGCTGAGAATGCGGAGCTTCGGCGCCGGCTGGGCCTTGACAGTTCGACGAGTTCGAAGCCGCCTTCGAGCGATGGTCTGCGGAAGAAGCCTTTGAGCCTTCGCGAGCCTTCGGGCCGGCCGAGCGGGGGCCAGAAAGGCCACAAGGGCGAGACCCTGCGCCAGAGGGCCAAACCCGACCGGATCGTGACGCACGCGGCGGCGGCTTGCCGTCATTGCGGCTCGGCCCTCAGCCTTGGCGAGGCGCGAGGCCTCGAGCGGCGCCAGGTGTTCGATCTGCCGGAGCGGCTGATCGAGGTCACCGAGCATCGGGGCCTGGTTTATGCCTGCGCCGGCTGCGGCGGAGCGACCCGGGGGCTTTTCCCGAAGGGGTGAGGAGACCCGTCCAATATGGCGGGCGCGTCCGCGCCGCCGCCGTCTATCTCCACGCGCAGCATTTGATTCCCGAGGCCCGCGCGGCCGAGGCGCTTGCCGACCTGATTGGCGCGGAAAGCCTTTGTGCGGCGAGCGTGGCGGAATGGACGCGGCGGGAAGCGGGGGCGTTGGCGCCCGTCACGAAGCGGATCGGCGCGCTCGTGTGCGCCGCGCGCGTGCGCTGCCTCGACGAGACCGGCCTGCGCATCGGCGGCAAAACGCAGTGGCTGCATACCGTCGCCACCAAAACCCTCACGCTCTACCGCGCTGGCGCCAAGCGCGGCGCGATGCCCGAAGGCCTCGAAGGGGGCGTCGTCGTCCACGACGGCTTCAAATCCTACGCCAAGCTCGGGACGGCGGCGCAGCCCCCTGTCCATGCGCTCTGCAACGCCCATCACTTGCGCGAACTCAAGGCGCTCATCCAGTTCGACAAGGAGCCTTGGGCCGGAGCCATGAACGATTGTCTCCGCGACGCCTGCAAGACGGTCGCAGAAGCCCGCGCAAACGGCAAAACCGCGCTCTCCCCTGCGGTGCTCGAAGCCTTCCACGCCCGCTACTGGGAGGCCCTGCGCCAAGGCCTCGCCTGGCATCGCAGCCTTCCCCGCCTCGAAAAAGGGGGCGCCAAAAGCGGCCGCACGAAACGCAGGGCCGGAGACAATCTGCTGCTTCGCCTGCATAGATTTAAAGACGACGTACTGCGCTTCCTCGTGGACTTCGAGGTTCCCTTCACCAACAATCTGGCCGAACAGGCGCTCCGGATGATGAAGGTGAAAATGAAAATCTCCGGCGGCTTCCGGACCCCCGAGGGCGCTCATGCTTTCGCAGCCCTCCGCTCCGTCATCGCAACCGCACGAAAACAGGGCCTGAACATCCTCAAAGCCCTCGCCGCCAACCCAACAGCCCTCGCCAACGCCATCTCACCCTGACCCACTCGGCTGGGCAGTTACATAAAAAGATCTTTTCCCGTCTTATACCAAAGGTCATAACGACCGACCGATGTGGGCCCAGTCTCGCATTCCGATGGATGTGACGCGTTCGGGATCGGTGGTGAGATTGCGCCATGCGTTGCAGGCGGCGTCGACGATGGCGTCGTAGTTTTCGAAGACGGTGTTGGAGAGCCAGTTCTGGCGCACATACTGCCAGACGTTCTCGACCGGGTTCAGTTCCGGAGCGCGGGAAGGCAGGAAGATCGGCGTGATGTTTTCGGGCATGTCGAGCTTGCCCGTGATGTGCCATCCGGCCCGGTCCAGCAGCAGCGCGGCGTGGGCGCCCGGAGCGATGTTGCGCGCGATTTCGTCGAGGTGAAGCTGCATCATCTCGGTGTCGGCGTAGGGCAACGCCAAGGCGGCTCCGACGCCCCGCGCCGGGCAGATCGCGCCGAACAGATAGGCGTTGGCGTAGCGCTGATCGGCGGGCTGTCGCGGTCGCGTTCCGCGCCTCGCCCATTGGCGGACAAGGCCGTTCTTCTGGCCGATTCGGGCCTCATCCTGGAACCAGATTTCGACCGGCGTCGCCTCGGGCAGGCCTTCGAGATGAGCCGTCAGCGCGCGCGGAAAGTTTTTTTGAAAGCCTCGACGATCCGCTCGTCCTGCGCCGGATGACGCGGCCTTGCGCTTATGTGCGAGAAGCCGATCTTGTGCAGGAGTTTCCCGACATAGCGGGGATGAAAGTCGACGCCGAACCGCTCGGCGATGACCCGCTTGAGATCGACCCGCCGCCAGCGCACGACCCCGTCTTTTGCCCGATCCGGGCCGGCTTCCACGATCTGCGAAAACGCCGCCATCTGCTCTTCCGACAGGCGCGGCTTGGGGCCATCCGTCCAGTTGTCGATCAGGCCCTCCGGCCCCGACGCGTTGAAGCGATGGACCCAATCGCGCAGCGTCTGGCGATCCATGCCGCCGATCTTCGCCGCCGACCCGCGATCCATTCCATCCCGAACCGCAGCCAGTGACAGAAGCCGACGGCTCTGGTTGACGGTCTTCGACCGCCGGGCCAAACCCCGAATCTCCTCGACCGAGTAGTCCTCTCGCAACCTCACCGCTGACCGCATGGCCCAATCCTCCATGCCGCCTTGAATCAGACCAGACCCGATTCGGGAATCCCCCCGTGAGTCAGCCGGCGGGGCCTTTGGTATTAGACGCTTGGTCGCTTCATCTCCTTTTCGCACAAGTAACGCCTGTCAGTTGGGCGGCGGACGGCGCTTGAGAGACGCGGCCGGCGCCCGGAAGGAAATGGCAGCTCGGATAGGCTCACGGGGCCAATTCGATGTCGCAACTCACAAGAACGCTCGGATCCGCGCTCTGCCCGACATGGATTTCAAAACGCCCCGACTCCAGAACGCGATCAAGGCTATGGCCAACGAATGACAGATCCTCAACAGGAAGCCGCCAGACCACGTCCTTGCGCTCTCCGGCCTTGAGAGCGACTTTCTGCACCCCCTTAAGCTCCAATAGCGGCCGAGCGATGCTCGCGACTGAATCGCGCACAAACAAGAACGCTGTCGCCTCGCCGTCTACTCCGCTGTCGTTGTGAACGGCTATCGTCGCCTCGACCGTGTCGGCCGCCTTAACGCGGGTCGGCTTGCAGCGAAGATCGCCCAGCGCAAAGCGGCTGTAGGAGAGGCCGTGTCCAAACGGAAATTGTGGCGTCGGCGGCAGATCGAGATAGGTGCTAGAATAGTGCACGCCGGGAGCGTAGGGGCGGCCGGAAGGAAGCTCATTGTAGAATATCGGGACCTGCCCAACATCGCGCGGCCAGCTCACGGGCAATCGGCCGGTCGGATTGAATGTTCCAGTCAGAACCTCGGCGACCGCGTGTCCCGCCTCTTGGCCAAGAAACCACGTCGCCAGCACCGCGTCGGCGCGCTCGAACAGCCACGGCGCAGTCAGCGGCCGACCTGAGGAGAGCGTCACGACGACAGGCTTGCCAAGGTCAAGTATGGCTTCGACGAGCGCGCGCTGGCGACCCGGCAAGCCGATGTCGACTCGGCTGGCCGCCTCCCCGCTCATCGCCGCGCTCTCGCCAAGGCAGAGCACGATAGCTTCGGCGTTGGAGCAAAGGTCGATTACGGCCGCTATCCCGCCCGTCTTTTGTCCATCGATGTCGACGCCGGCGGCATGATCGATTTGGCACCGCGGTAGCGCCGCCTTGAGGCCCTCGAGAATGGACACGACTTCCTCAGGCTTACCCGCCGAAGCCCAGGACCCCAGCATCTCGCCCGGCGCTGCAGCCAAGGGACCGATAATCGCGAGGCGTTTGATCTCAGGGGATAGGGGCAAGACGCCCGTGCGGTTGGACAAGAGCACAATCGCCTTCCGCGCCGCGTCACGCGCCAACGCGCGCCGCACCGCTGCTCGGCACGCATCCGGCGGGGTCGATCCACGGCGATAGGGATCATCGAAGAGGCCAAGACGCTCCTTCAGTTTGAGAACCCGCCGCACGCTGGCGTCAATCGTGGTCGTCGTTACGAGACCGCGATCCAGCGCCGCGGGCAGGCACTGCAGGTACGCGCCGCTGGTCATATCGACGTCGACGCCCGCATTGAGTGCGAGCGCTGCGGCGTCGACAAGATCCGCCGCAACGCCATGATTGAGCAGCTCCGCGACAGCGTTGTAGTCGCTGATCAACACGCCCTCGAAGCCGACGACTCCCCTGAGCCAACCCTGCAGCAGCTTGGAATTGGCGGTCATTGGCGCGCCGGCCACATTGATGAACGCCGGCATAATCGCCGCTGTCCCCGCAGCAACCGCGGCCGCAAACGGCGGCAGGTAGATCTCGTGCAGAGTCCTCTCGGACACTTCCGCCGAGGCATATTCGCGACCGGCCGTAACCGCGCCATAGGCGCACAGATGCTTGGCGGTGGCCGCAACGCTATCAGGCGCGGCGAGATCTCGTCCCTGGAAGCCCCGCGTCTTGGCCGCCGCCATCTGGCAAGCAATCCACGTGTCTTCGCCGGGGCTCTCGATGATGCGACCCCATCGCGGGTCGCGCGCTACGTCGAGCATCGGCGCAAAAGTCAGAGCGACCCCGTCCTCGGCAGCCTCTTCGGCAGCGACACGCGCCGTCTTCTCCCAAAGGTCAGGGTCGAAAAGGCAGGCTTCTGCCAACGACACGGGAAAAATCGTGTGGTGGCCATGGATCACGTCGAGGCCCATAAGCAAGGGAACGCCGAGACGGGATTCCTCGACCGCGAGGCGCTGGACAGCGCGCGTTTCGTCCGCGCCCCAGAGGTTGAGCAGATTTCCGATCCGTCCGGTTCGAATCCCCTCCTGCAAGTCTCGAAGCTCGCCGGGACCGGTCACCGCGCGGGACGCAGCGACCATGTTGAGCTGCCCGATCTTTTCCTCGAGCGTCATCTTTTGAAGCAACGCGTCGATGCGTCCCATGCGCTTTCCTATCCCCAACCGCGAGCCGGCGGTTCAGATCCGCGATCGGAAACAGACTTCGCAAGTGGCTTCTGCCGATGCAACAGTCAATCCTGGCCCCTGAACATCCGCCAAGACGACGCGGCCGGTTCATGCGAGAGTAAGCGCCGGGGAAGGGAATTCGATGGCGGAACAATCCAGGAAACCATCAAAGGGCGCCGACAACACGGATAGCGCCTCGCTCAAAAGTCTGTTCTCCGACGTCATCTGGATGGCTTCGGCGTTCTGGGTTTCGCGCCAGCGCAACAAGCTCCTGACACTGGCAGCCGGGCTAATCGTCGTTGTCGGCGCAACAGCCTACATGCAGATCAGGCTCAATTCCTGGAATTGGCCATTCTACAATGCCCTGACCAACAAGGACATGTCTGGCTTCCTCGCCCAGCTTTGGGTTTTTGGCGAGATTGCGGGCATATTGCTGGTCCTTAACGTCGCGCAGATGTGGCTCAACCAGAGCTCCAAGGTCGTCTTGCGCGAGGGCCTGGTGAACGATCTCCTGGACCAGTGGCTCAAGCCGAAACGCGCGTTCCGCCTTTCAAATTCAGGGCCGCTCGGCGCCAACCCCGACCAGCGCCTCCAAGCCGACGCTCAACATCTGACCGACCTTTCCACCGACTTAGGCGTCGGCCTTCTGCAGTCGAGCCTTCTTCTGCTCACCTTTGTCGGCGTTCTTTGGGGGCTCTCGCAGGGCCAGTTTCTGCCGATCGCTGGCCGCGAATTCGCGCCGCCTGGCTATCTCGTATGGTGCGCATTGGTCTACGCTGGGGTTGCTTCCTACGTCAGCTGGCGCGTCGGGCGACCGCTGATCAACCTCAATGCCGAGCACTATGCGAAAGAGGCCGATTTTCGTTTCGCGCTTGTGCGGATAAACGAGCATATCGACGGCATCACTCTTTACGGCGGTGAGGCCGACGAGAGAGGCCGCCTCAATGGCGTGTTCGGCGACGTGCTGGACATCTCACGGCGGATAGTCACTGCCGTCACGCGGCTGACCTGGGTCACCGCCGGCTACGGCTGGTTTACGATCATCGCGCCGATTCTTGTCGCGGCCCCCGCCTATTTCCGGAGTAGCATAAGCTTCGGGGAGCTCATGGTAATCGTCGGCGCCTTCAACCAGGTGCAAACGGCTCTTCGATGGTTCGTCGACAATTTCTCCAACCTTGCGGACTGGCGAGCGACTCTGTTGCGGGTGGCCCGGTTCCGGAAAGCGATGTTGGGCATGGATGACCTCGGCCAGGCGGCGAGCCGCATCAATTTCGCCGAGGCGGACGAGCCGTCGATAAAGATCGACGATCTTCGGGTCGCCTCACCGGTAGGGTGCGTCATGCTGAGCGAGGCGCATACGGACATCGACGCCAAGGAACGTGTTCTCATCGCTGGCGAAAACGGAGAGGAAAAGGCCTTGTTGTTTCGCGCGATTGGCGGGCTGTGGCCCTGGGGAAGCGGCCAGATCACACACCCGGCGCGCGGCACGATTATGTTCATGCCGGTGCGAGCGTATATCCCGCCTGGCTCGCTCCGCGAGATCGTCGCTTATCCGCATCCAACCGATTCCTTTGACCATCCGGCAATCGTCAATGCGCTCACCGGGGTTGGACTGGAGCACCTCGAGCCGCACCTCGACAAGGTGGACCGATGGGACCGGGAATTGACCGACGACGAGAAGCAATGCCTCGCCTTTGCCCGCGTCATTCTGCAAAGACCGCGCTGGGTCGTGGTGAACGATGCGCTGGACATGCTGGATCCGACTTCACGTGAGCGCATCAGGACACTGTTCTCGAACGAATTGACTGAAGTCGGCATGATCAATATCGGCCACGATCAGCCGGAAACCGGCTTCTATCCCCGCAAGCTACATCTGGTTATGGATTCCAGTGGCCAGAAGTTCGAACCGGAACGTGAACACCCGATGGCTGAGCCTTCGAAATCCAACGCCGAATCTCTCTCCGCCGATTAGACAGGATGTCGATGCCACATTCCGCGAAAACCAAGCCGCAGCATAGGGAAGTCAAGCGCCGAGACAAACTCTCCGACGACGACCTGCTCGATCTTGTCCAGCGCCAGACCTTCCTGTTCTTTTGGGATGGCGCGCAGCCGGCGAGCGGGCTTGCGCGCGATCGCACGGGACGGCTGACGGACCCTGCGGACGACATCGTCGCGACGGGCGGATCCGGCTTTGGCGTGATGGCCATGATCGTGGCCTGCGAACGCGGATGGGTGACGCGGGCCGACGTGCTGGCTCGCCTGTCGAAGGCGCTAGACTGTCTCGAGCGGGCGACTTGCTATCACGGCCTCTACCCCCATTTCATGCATGGCGACACCGGCGCCACGAAACCGTTCAGCCGAAAGGACGATGGCGCCGATCTGGTCGAAAGCGCGTTCCTGTTTCAGGGACTCCTGTGCGCGCGCGCTTATTTCGATCGCGATACGTCAGAGGAGAAACGCATTCGTGATCGCATCACCTATCTCTGGAGCGAAGCAGAGTGGGATTGGTACACTCAGGGCACTCGAACCGCCCTCACATGGCACTGGAGCGCAACTAACGGCTTCGCGCTGAACCATCCTGTCCGTGGCTGGAACGAGTGCCTCATCGCCTATGTGCTGGCCGCCTCTGCGCCACGCTATTCGATGCCCGCCGAAGCCTATCACGAAGGCTGGGTCCAGAGCCGCCAATTCGTTAACGGTCGCAGTTTCGAGGGGGTCGAGCTTCCGCTCGGACCTGACGCGGGCGGGCCGCTGTTTTTTACCCATTATTCGTTCTGCAGCATCGATCCGCGCGGGCTCAGCGATGCCTACGCCGACTATTGGAAGCAGAACACCGCTCATACGCGCATTAATTATGCCTATTGCGTCCGCAACCCTCTTGGTTTCAAGGGCTACGGGCCGAACTGCTGGGGTCTCACGGCCGGCGACTCGGTCAGGGGCTACGATGCGCATTCGCCCAGGAACGACAAGAGCGTCATCACGCCGAGCGCGGCCCTGGCGAGCTTCCCCTACTCACCAACCGAGGCGATGGCGGCGCTCCGACACTTCTATGACAATCTCGGCGACAAGATTTGGGGACGGTACGGCTTCATCGATGGTTTCAGCGAGCAATCTGACTGGTATGCAGACAGTTACCTCGCGATCAGCCAAGGGCCGATCGTGGTCATGATCGAGAACTATCGCAGCGGCCTCATCTGGAACCTGTTCATGGGCATTCCCGAGATCCGCGAGGGGATGAGGAAGCTTGGCTTCAAAAGTCCACATTTCGTTTCCGCGATAGCGTGACTGCGCTTGACGACTGGATAGACCAAAAAGCGCGCTTCGCCGCTGCCGCGATGCTGCGCGCCGTCTCGGCAACGAACCTGGTCAAGGAACGTCCTGGCTTTGGTCAACGCGTTGTCCCGCGACCGGGATCAGTGCTGGCTTCGCCAATTCCTGCTTCTTACGATCCCGACCCCGACTATTTCTTTCACTGGTTCCGGGATTCGGCGATCATCATCGACGCATTGCGCGTCGCGCAAGCCGGGGGGTTTGAGAAGCAAACCCCTGTCGAGGGCTTGCGCGAGTTTGTCGACTTTGATCTGGCACTCCGCAGGCTGGACGGGCGCGAGCTTCTTCGACGGGGCCACTTCCGAGAGAAGGTTCAGCCCTCCTTCCTGCAATATGTGCGGCCCGACCATGAGATCGCCGCGGTTTTCGGCGACGCGGTGCTGGCCGAGGCCCGAATCAATCCAGATGGGACCCTTGATTTTACCCGATGGGCGCGCCCGCAGAACGATGGACCGGCGCTGCAGGTCCTCGCGCTCACGCGATGGCGTAACGCGCTGCCGGAGCTTGATGACGCGCTCCAGGCCGCGATGCTGGATCTCGTGGTCGCCGATCTCGACTTCATCCGGACCCATGCAGCCGAGCGTTCGTTCGACATCTGGGAGGAGGAGTGCGGCTATCATTATTATACGCAACTCGTGCAAGCCGAGGCGTTAGTTCGCGGCGCCGAGTGGCTTGAGGAAAGGGGGGACGCAAAACAGGCAGCCACCTGCCATTCCGCGGCGGACGCCCTTATCTCGACCCTCGACGCCTATTGGAGCGCGGCTGAGGGCTATTACCGCTCAAGAACCTGCGTCGCCGGAGGCGTTCGGGAAAAAACTCTCGACATCTCCGTGATTCTTGGCGTGCTTCACGCTGGGCGCGCGAAGGGAGCCCATAGCGTGCTCGACCCGAAGAGCCAGGCCACGCTGGCCGCGCTCGAAGATCTTTTCGACGCCGAATATCCGATCAACCAAGAGCGCCAAGGCAACCAGGGACCCGCGATCGGACGCTACGCAAAGGACGCTTACTACGGCGGCAACCCTTGGTATCTGGCGACGCTCGCCGTGGCCGAGTTCTATTTCAAACTGACGATTGTCCTGCGATCCGGCGCCCGGATGCCGGAGACCACTGAGAATGCACGCTTTCGCCAACGCCTCAGCGGAAAAACCCCGGCGAAAGCGGCTCTCGAGCGCGGCGATACGTTCATGCGCACAGTTCAGGCCCACACGCCGGCGAGCGGAGATCTCTCGGAACAGTTCGATCGTGCAACGGGCGCACAGACTTCGGCCAAACATCTGGCCTGGAGCTACGCCGCCTTTATCACCGCCGACGCGAGCCGCCGCCGGGCCGCCCAGGCCATTCGAGGCTGAGGTCTCTCCGCAACTTTCTCAAGCCCGGCGTGACGATTCGCTTCCCGAATTGACGTCGAAGCCCGAAGGCATGGCGGATCAGCATGTTGGCGTAGAGGCCGGGTCCACTTGAATAGACCCGCCAGCCGCCATCGACAGCAATCGTGTTTGCTCCGACCCGCGCCCATTCGTCGCTTGCTTGATAGCGGTCTTGGAAGGCCGCGTCGCTGCTACTGAAATAAGCGTTGCGCTGCCTCAGCGAGGCATGCGGAAGCTCGTCGGTCACCGCGATTGGGTTCGCGACCAACAACGCCTCCCACAGCGCGTCAAACTCGCCGATGTCGCTCATCGCCTCGCCGTAGCGCAGATGCGAATGCGTATACATGAGTTCGATTTCGCGGCCGAAGAAGGCCGCCGATTCCGCCCGCTGAAAGAACGTCTCCGGGCCCCCGTGGTAGACGATCGGCCTGTCCATGAGCCGCGCGCCGTCGGAAAATAGGAGGTGCCTGCGGATGAGGCTCAAGTGCTTTCGCGCCTGGGCTTGGGTGAACAGGCCGCCAATCATGCTCTGCGTCATCGGCAAGAGCGAATAGGCAAGGCCCGTTTTCCTGTCGCTCGGATGAAGCAAAAGCTCGGGCTCGCCGCCTTCTGGCCGGAACACGCCATAGCCGGCGACAACTTCGTCGCGAATAAGATAAGCGTTGAAGTCCTTGCGCACTGCGGTCGCGAGCGCGTCGAGCTCCTTGGCGCGCTTGGGCGTGCGCTTCGCTTGACGAAGGACTCCGGCGTAGCGGCGTAGCTGCTCGTAAAGGAGAACGACCGTCCAGGCGCTCGTCATCCAATCGCTGGTTGTAGGGTCAACCGGCCGGAGTGAGTCGTTCCAGTCGCCGTGGCCGTATCGAACGAGGTTCGTGCCCGGAATGAAGCGCCCGCGCACCGTCTCGATCAGCTTGTCGATGTGAGCGGTCACCGGATCGGCGTGCGGCGTCTTCTCGAAATTGTCCGCGCGGCGCCACGCGATCGGCTCGTCAAGGAAAGCAAAATCTCCGGTGGCCTCGATGTAGTCGCAGAGCGCCTTGAGCGGCCAGATGATGATGTCGCCATGCGACTCCCTGTCCTGCACCACGGAATAGGGCTCGAGCATGAACCATTGCGGCCAATCGCCGCTCTCTTCGTATTGCTGAGCGAACAGAATGCGCAAAATCTCTTTGACCGACTGATCATGTTCGAGCGTCAGCAGGAGTTCGATCGAGCCTTGGCACACGTCACGCGTGCCCCAGGCGCCGCCGGTATATTGTTCGAGGCCGTGCGGGGCGGTCAGATGAATCATCCCATCATGCGCAAGCCAAGGCATGACCGTGTCGGCGGCGAGCGCGTCGGCAGAGTTTTTGGCGCTCCTTACCCGGACCCCACGGGTGAGGTTGCGCCAGAAGCGGTCGGCAGGCTTGAGCATCGCCGCTTCGTCGACCGGCTTCGAATATTTTGACGAAAGCGCATCGGCCTGCTTTGGGTCGGTCATCGAGCCCACGACCGCGAACACGAATTCACTCGTCGGCTTCGTGCGGATCGCAACGAATGCGCCGCTGCGTCGCTTGCCGTCGGCATACAGAAGCTCGTCGCCGCCGATCGCTTCAACGCGTCCCGGCGTACTCGTCACCAGGCGATAGACACCCTCGGGATATTGCTGGCCCCAGCGGTCGTTGAGGTCCGGCCTGAAAGTGAAGCGCTTCCGTTTCGAATCGATCTCAACGCGGCCAGCAGGCCCAAACTCTTGCTCTCCAAGAACAAGATGACCGAAAATAAGAAAGCGGCATCTTGGTCCGTCGACCGTAACGCGCCACTGCATGGCGGCTTCCTCGCCGCAAACGGTTGCGGATACCGTGACAGTTCGCTTGTCCAGACGATAGACCCAGCGGCAGTCGCTGAGGCCCATTTCAAAAGCGGAAGGGACCGTCAGCAGGCGCCATCCGTCCTTCGTCCCTATCAACATGCGTAATCCGCTCGCGCGCGTGATGTTGTAAGGATCGCGAGAGACGGAAAAGAGCTTGTGGAATGATGTATTGCCGATGGTGAGCTGCGCGCCGAATACCCCGTGCATCCATGCCGTCGCACACAAAATTGTCTCGTCTGGCAACAATTCCTGGCCACTGCGTATGAGCGAACCGTGGCGCCGGGCCACGATGTGCTCCTTGTCGCGCAGGACGACGTGGCGGCTGTGCGTTCGTGCCGGAACAAAGAAAGACAGAAGCTGGTCGCTGGCCCGTTCAACATGTGTGCGCCGGCGGTATCGCGCTCGGACCGCTTTATCATCGAGCGTCTCGGCGACGGCGGAGCGGGCGTCATGAAGCAGGCTTCGAGGGGGGGAGGAAAAGGCGATTTCGCGCTCCGCCCAGCCCTTGCTGGCGCCTTCAACGGCGCCAATCTGGCTCAGATCGGCGTCGCTCGAGGCCGCGGGATGGTCAGGCTGAAAGAAGCCAAAAAACGTCCATGACGTCGCCCCGAGGGGCTCGATCGTTACAGCCTTCGACTGCAAAGCCGCGCAGGCTGTCTCGTACTGAAGGCGCTCCGACGGCAAGCTCGTCCCGAAGGGAACGTCGAGTTGATCGGCGTCGCGATGTGCCGACCCCATCAGTTGCCGAAAATCCGTCGCATAGGCTGCGGCGCCTTCCAGGCAGCCGTGGGCCACCCAGGGATGCGCTCCGCCCTGTGACAGGTTTTGCCTGCCCATCAGAATATGATTCAGGCGTGGATGGACCGCGACGTGATGGTCAAGATACTGACTGGCGTAGGCCTCGTTGTTCATCAGGAAGCCCTGATCGCCGAGCCCGAGATCCTGGATCAAGACAGCGTCGCAGGAGAGCCCTTCATCGCGGCGATTAACGACTTCGACGCGCCAGAACCACGCGTTCAATCGCGGATGCAGCCATAGGGTGACGCGATGGCCGACGCCGCTCTGTTCTCCCTCCCAGACATAGCGATCGTCCGAAGCGCCGACGCGAAGAGGAGCCTCAGGACCCATGAGGGGCAGAATCGTCGGGTGAGGTCCACCCACACGCAGATAGAGGCGCGCCATGCCGTTGCCAATCGGCAACGCGAGCGTCTGGTTGATCACGATCCGACGGTTCGCTTCAGTGTGCTCGATCGCGAAGATCGCGCCGGTCGGTAGGACGCTGACCGAAATCCCAGACCCGTTGGCGATCCGCAAAAGGTCGAGATCGTCTCGATGCGGCGTCGTCAGGATCTCTATCGACGAATCCAAGCTAACCCCTCCCACTGCCCGCGCTCTTTCATACACCCGCCCGCCGGCCGAGTCTGGAAATGGCTGCGCGTCAACCCAAGCCCGATTGTCCCCGCAAATTTGATCCTAACCGGCCGCTTTGCCTATGTGGAGATGTTTGGCGGCGCAAAAGCCCGTGTTTCATCCGGACAACGAGAAGCCGCGAAGATGAACGCGGGCGCGAATTGCGCTATTGAGCATCGACGGTTCTGGATCAAAAAGCCGGCGCTGCCGGTTCGGGTGAGGCTATGGAAGCAAAATTTCCAAGCTATTGGATGTGGTCGGAAGCCTTCGAGGTGCTGGCGCGTGCGGAGCGCATGCACCGGCAATTCATTCAGCCGTCCGGCTCACGCTCCCCGGTCACCTGGGAGCCGCCGGTCGATATCCTCGAGACCGAGCGCGCGGTGCTGGTGCTGGTCGCGCTGCCGGGGGTCGACTTCGACGAGGTCAAGGCGGTCATCAATCAAGGTGACTTGTTGATCTCGGGATCTCGGACTTATCCGGAAGAGATGCGCACCGCGATCATCCACCAACTCGAGCTGCCGCAAGGGCGATTTGAACGCCGCCTCCGTCTGCCGGCCGGACGCTACAGCGCCATCCATCGGTCGCACTCCAACGGCCACATGCTGATAACGCTGCAAAAATCGGAGGCCGCAAATGGCTGACGCCGCGACGGGCTCCGAAGAGACCCTTGGCGCTGCGGCCTCGCCGCCATTGCCGCCTGACGCTCTGATCATCGTGCCGGTGCGCGGGATGGTGCTGTTTCCAACGACCGTGCTGCCGATCACGCTTGGCCGTCCACGTTCGGTGCTTGCGGCGCAGACAGCGGTCAGAGAACAAAAGCCGGTCGGCATTGTGATGCAGCGCAACGCTGAAATGGCCGATCCGCTGCCAGTCGACCTGCATCAAATGGGGACAGTCGCCAATATCGTTCGCTACATCACGGCGCCGGATGGCACCAACCATCTCATTTGCCAGGGCGAGCAGCGGTTCCGGGTTGTTGACTATCTGAGCGGTTGGCCGTTTTTCGTCGCTAAGACGGAGAGGATTCCCGAGCCCAGTCCGATCTCGAACGAGATCGAGGCCCGTTTCCTTCATCTCAAGGGCCAGGCGATCGAGGCGATCCAGCTCCTGCCGCAAGCGCCCAATGAGTTGCTGACGGCTATCCAGGGCGTCGATTCGCCCGGCGGCCTCGCCGACTTGGTGGCGACCTTCATGGATGCGACGCCTGACGAGAAGCAAGAGATCCTCGAGACGGTGGACATCGGCGCCCGGATGGAACGCGTGTCCCGGCTGCTCGCGCATCGGATCGAGGTGCTTCGTCTCTCGCAAGAGATCGGACGGGAAACCAAGGCCTCGCTCAACTCCCGCAACCGTGAAGTCCTGCTGCGCGAACAGATGGCGGCCATTCAGCGCCAGCTCGGCGAAGCGGACGAGGGAAAATCGGCCGAGATCGCCGAACTCGAGAAGGCGATTGCGAACGCGCATATGCCGAAGGAGGTCGATGACCAGGCGCGAAAGGAGTTGCGCAGGCTGCAGCGCATGCCAGAGGCTGCCGGCGAGTACGGCATGGTGCGGACCTACCTCGACTGGCTCGTCGATCTGCCTTGGGCGCTGCCGGAGGAGACGCCGATCGACATCGGGGCGGCGCGCCGTATCCTCGATGAGGATCACTTCGGGCTTGAGAAGATCAAGCGCCGGATCATCGAATATCTCGCCGTTCGCAAGCTGTCACCAGACGGCAAGGCGCCGATCCTCTGCTTTGTCGGACCTCCCGGCGTCGGCAAGACGTCGCTTGGCCAGTCGATCGCGCGCGCCATGAACCGCAAATTTGTCCGCGTCAGCCTCGGCGGCGTGCACGACGAAGCGGAGATCCGGGGCCATCGGCGAACCTACATCGGCGCGCTGCCCGGCAATATCATTCAGGCGATCCGCAAGGCCAAAACTCGCGACTGCGTCATGATGCTCGACGAGATCGACAAGCTTGGCTCCGGCATCCAGGGCGACCCGGCCTCGGCGATGCTGGAGGTGCTGGACCCCGAGCAAAACAACACCTTCCGCGACAATTACCTCGCCGTGCCGTTCGACCTCAGCCGCGTCGTGTTCATCGCCACGGCCAATCAGCTCGACACTATTCCCGGCCCGCTGCGCGACCGCATGGAGATCATCAGTCTCTCCGGCTACACCGCGAATGAAAAGTTCCAGATCGCGCGCCGCTATCTCGTTCGTCGCCAATTGAAGGCGAACGGCCTCAAGCCGGAGCAGGTTGAGATCGCCGATGACGCGCTCAGGGGCATCATTGACCGCTACACAAGAGAGGCTGGCGTTCGCAGCCTGGAGCGCGAGATCGGCAGGGTGCTGCGCCAGGCGGCCATGCGGGTGGCGGAGGGCGAGAGCGGCGCGATCACGCTCACGGACGGCGACCTTCTAGGCATTCTTGGGCCATCGCGCTTCGAGGATGAGGTCGCGATGCGGACCAGCGTCCCCGGAGTGGCGACGGGTCTTGCTTGGACGCCGGTCGGCGGGGACATCCTGTTCATCGAGGCGACCGTCACTCCGGGCGCCGGACGGCTCATCCTCACAGGGCAACTGGGCGACGTCATGAAGGAAAGCGCGCAAGCCGCGCTCAGCATCGTCAAGAACCGCGCCAGCTCTTACGGAATAGACCCGGCGCGGTTCGAGAAGACCGACATTCACATCCACGTGCCGGCGGGCGCGACGCCGAAAGACGGCCCGAGCGCAGGCGTGGCGATGTTCATGGCGCTCGTCTCGCTGATGACCGATCGCACAATACGCAGCGACACCGCGATGACCGGGGAGATCAGCCTCCGAGGCCTCGTGCTTCCGGTCGGCGGCATCAAAGAGAAAATCGTCGCCGCGCACCGAGCCGGGATCCGGCACGTCATGCTGCCGGCGCGCAACAGACGCGACTTCGAAGACATACCCGCGGAGGTGCGCCAAGACTTGACATTCACATGGCTCGAACGCGTGGACGACGCGGTTTCCTCCGCACTCGAGCCGAATGAGGCCCTGGGGGAGTCACCCGCCGATCATGAGGCGGTCGCGCCGTCTTGAGAACGTTCGCGCGACCGCGTGCCCGCGCCCTGCTCTAGCGGTATTTTTACCGGCGCGCCTTAATGGAATCAGGGACTTATGACCCCGTTTAGTTCCGCCCTCCGGCGGACAGTATAAAAACATTTTACATTTGTTATATAAATGCGTCGCGGCCGACGTCAGGGCGGCGACGTCCGTCGCCTCGCCGCGGAAACATCCGCCGCCGAAACGGCGTCCGTGTAAGAATTGCCGAAATGCGTGCGCACGTAGTTGACGACGTCGGCGACTTGCGCGTCCCTCATCATGCCTCCGACCGGCGGCATGTCCTTCAGCCCACCAAGCAGTACAGCCAGCATGAAGTCGCTCGAATCAAGGTTCTTGTCGGCGACGAGCGACGGATAGGCGCCCGCGCCGGCGGCGCCTTTCGCATCCGGCTGATGACAGGCGGCGCAGACGTTCCGGAATAGGTCCGCTCCGCCCTGCTCGCTGAATTCCCAACCGTGGCTCATAACGGCGCTTTTCGTGGAGGTGTCGGCGGCAACCGCAGGCGCGCCAACGGCCGCCGACACCACGAGCGCGACCGCGCGTAGCGCGACAAGTCTCATGACGCGACCACGCGCTTGTGCAGGCGCTGGATCGCGTCCAGCGCCGACAGGATGGCGCCCTCCTGCCAGGCCGGAATGTAGGAGGCGTGCTCGCCAGCCAGCACGATGCGGCCGTCGATCTCGCAGAGATCGTTGTAATGCGCTTTTCGCGCTTCATCCGACCAGTCGCCCGCGCAGCCAAGAGTAAACGGGACCCGGCTCCAGGCAACCGAGACGCCGTTCTCGAACGCGGTCAGATATTGCGGGTGGATCTGGGCGCCGAACTCAACCGCGCGCTTCACTCTTTCGGCCGGCGGCATCGCGGTGAACTCAAAAGAGTTCGGCCCGTCGAACGTGTATCCGCCGAGCAGCACGCCCTTGCCGCCGGCGTTGAAATTCGTGCTCGGATAGGAGATCTGGCGGATCGGTAGGTCGGTGTAGCTGATCCCGCCAAAAATGTGCTCGTCCTCTTCCCAGAATCGGCGCGAGAACTGCAGGCCAAACTTCACTGCAGACGCATAAGGAACAGCGTCGATCGCCGCCTTCGTGCGAGTGGACACGTTGATCGGGATTTGGCTCAGGATGCTCAACGGAATCGTGCACACGCACCATTCGCCCTTCGCCTCCTGAACCGCTCCACCCGAGACGAGGTCCTCGAAGGCGACGGTCACGCCGGTCTCGTTCTGCCGGATGGCGACGACTTTCGCGCAATATCGAATTCGCTCCGGGATCTGCCGCGCGAAAGCCTCGCCGATCCGGCCCATGCCGCCGACCGGCTGGAACATGGTGGTCTGAAAGTCGTAGAGCAGGAAACTCTGCAAGCCCCGCCACAGGCGAGAGTTCAGAATATCGTGCAGCCCGATCGGCTCGCCCGCGATCGGCTCGGCGCCGAGGCCGCCTCCCGAATGCTTTGCATAGCCCCGATGAGCCGCTGAATCCGCGCCCATCCGGTAGCGGAAGTCTTTGTCGAGGGCGCCCAGCGACCGCAGCGCCTCGAGCAGGATTTCCTGGTCCTCCGCCGACACCGCATCATCGAGGGCCCCTTTCTTCGTCGCCTTGGCCAGGAGCTCGGCGACGCCGCCATCGTAGTCAGCCTTGATCTCGCGAATGCGCTGCGGCTTGCCGTCGAACGCATTCAACGAATGCAGATAAGCGTTGTGATTGAGCTGGATGAAAGGCTCGAGCGCGACCCCAAAACGGCGGCAATAATCCAGGATCGCGTGATGGTGATAAGGGATGCGCCATGGCCCGGGATTGAGATAAAGGCCGGGGTCGAACTCGCACTTTTGCGTTGCGCCGCCGAGCTCGGTGTAGACGTCGCCGCCTCTCAGCGACCAGTTTCGTCCGCCCGGACGGGAGTTGTACTCGAGGACGCTAACCTTGTAGCCGGCGCGCTCGAGCTCGATCGCCGCGGTCATTCCGGCGAGCCCGGCCCCCAGAACGATCACCGACGCGCCCTTCGGGTCGCCATCGAGTTTGATCGGGCCTCGATATGACGATTCCTCCGCATGTCCAAGGCGAGTCATCGCCTGGTAGGCCGCAGCGCCACCGACGCTCGCGCCAATGATCTCAAACAGTCTTCGCCGGCTAAGAACTGGCGCGGCCTCATTCATTGTTCAGTCCGAGTTCTCATCTGAGAGAGGATTGTCGCACCACGAGTTGAATCGCGCAAAGCGGCAAAAGTCTGGCGCTTACAAAGCGCGTTGCAATTCGGATCCGGCCTTTTCCCGCCCCACCTCGTCCTTTGAGGCGCGCCTTCGACACTTCTCAGGACGAGGCGCGAGTAAACCGAAATGCAGCGCGCGGTCGCTACGATCGTCGCTCAAACGCGGCGAGAATCGCTGCGAGCGGCTGCGCGTGCGCGAGCACGAGATCGCCCGCGGCCGCGATATCGTCGATCAGCGCGTGCGGAAGATGGCGCGAGGGCTCGCTGCCGTCGCTGATCAGCGCGACGATATTCCGGTCTTCGGGATAAAGCGGCGGCTTACCGTTGGCGGTTCGAGATATTTCAATCTTCGGCAGCCGGTCGCGCTTGAAACCCTCGACCAGGACCAGGTCAACGTCCTTGAGCAGGCGCAGAAGCTCGGCCAGCGAGGGCTCGGGCGCGCCGCGCAATTCGCGCATCAGGGCGACCCGATTTGCTGAGGCGACCAGAACTTCTTCCGCGCCGGCGGCGCGATGCTCGTAAGAATCCTTGCCCGGCTGGTCGAGATCGAAATTGTGGTGAGCGTGTTTGATCGTCGAAACGCTCAAGCCCCTGTGATTGAGCTCGGGGATGAGCTTGACGATCAGCGTCGTCTTGCCGGCGCCGCTCCATCCGGCGAAGCCGATTACGCGCATAGCCAGTCCTCGTATTCCATGCCCCAATCACCATTTAACAAGCGCCCCCGGCAAGCGCGAACATAACTCTCGAAAATGCAAGGCCGCGCATTGCCGCGGCCAACCTCATCTGACGACGTAGGCAAAACGCCCTTCGCGAGAATAAGATCGCTGGCCACTATTTGGCCTGCCCACGAGGTTCCAGTGGCCGGGAGCTTGAGATGACCGACGCCGCTGACGTCTTTGCCGCGTTCCGCTGCGAGATCGTGGCCCAAACGCCGCTCAGGAGCGTGATCACCGCAGCCTACCGGGCGCCCGAGCCCCAGTGCGTGCCGCCGCTCCTCGAGCGCGCGACCGCAAAGGCCGACGAAAAGACCCGTATCCGGACGCTCGCCAGCGGCCTGGCCGCCAAGCTCCGGGCGAAGACGCGCTCGAGCGGCGTCGAGGGTTTGATCCACGAATATTCGCTGTCGAGCCAGGAGGGCGTAGCCCTCATGTGTCTCGCCGAGGCGCTGCTGCGAATTCCGGACGCCGCGACTCGCGACGCGCTGATCCGCGACAAGCTCTCGCCCGGCGACTGGCGCGCGCATGTCGGTCAGAGCCCCTCGCTGTTCGTCAACGCCGCCACCTGGGGGCTGGTGCTGACCGGCCGGTTGGTGACGACAACCAGCGAGCAGGGTTTGTCGGCGGCCCTGACCCGCCTTATCGCGCGCAGCGGCGAACCGATCATCCGCGCCGGCGTCGACGTCGCCATGCGGCTCATGGGCGAGCAGTTCGTAACCGGGCGCACCATCGACGAGGCGCTCGCAAACAGCCGCGAGCGCGAGGCGCGCGGCTTCACGTTCTCCTACGACATGCTAGGCGAGGCTGCGACGACTGCGGAGGACGCGTCGCGCTATCTCGACGAATATGAGCGCGCCGTCCGCGCCATCGGCCGGGCCTCGCGTGGCCGCGGCATCTATGAGGGGGCGGGCATTTCGATCAAGCTCTCGGCACTGCACCCGCGCTACCAGCGCATCAAGCGCGCTCGCGTGATGAAGGAGCTGCTGCCGCGCGTGAAGGGGCTCGCGGCGCTCGCCAAATCTTACGACATCGGGTTCAATATCGACGCCGAGGAAGCGGACCGGCTTGACCTGTCGCTCGACATCCTGGAGGCGCTGTCCCTCGACACAAGTCTCGGAGGCTGGAACGGACTCGGCTTCGTCATCCAGGCCTATGGCAAGCGCTGCTCCCCGGTCGTCGACTGGCTGATCGATCTCGGGCGCCGCTCGGGTCGCCGGCTGATGGTCCGCCTGGTCAAAGGCGCCTATTGGGATTCGGAGATCAAGCGCGCCCAGGTCGACGGCCTCGACGGCTTTCCCGTGTTCACCCGCAAACTCTACACCGATGTGAGCTTTCTCGCCTGCGCGCGCAAATTGCTCGCCGCGCCCGATGCTGTCTATCCGCAATTCGCGACCCACAACGCGCAGACGCTCGCGTCCGTGCTCGTCTTCGCTGGCCCTGATTTCTATCGCGGCCAGTACGAATTCCAGTGCCTGCACGGGATGGGCGAACCGCTCTATGAGGAGGTGGTCGGCCGAAGCAAACTCAACCGGCCATGCCGGGTCTATGCGCCGGTCGGCTCGCATGAAACCTTGCTCGCCTATCTCGTTCGCCGGCTGCTGGAGAACGGCGCTAACACCTCGTTCGTGAACCGCATCGCCGACGCCAGCGTATCCATCGATGACCTGGTCGCCGATCCTGCTGAGGCCACGCGCTCAATCCAGCCAATCGGAGCGCCGCACGACAAGATTGCGGCGCCGCGCGACCTCTATGCGCCCGATCGAGACAATTCGAGAGGGCTCGATTTCTCCGACGAGGGGCGCCTGGCCAAGCTCGGCGCCGGACTGGACGCAAGCGCGGACACCCGCAGGCGCACTTTTCCTCCGGGCGCCGCGGGGGACGAACCGGGCGAGCCGGTGTTGAACCCTGCGGACCTGAGCGACATTGTCGGCTTCACCCGCCATGCCCGCGCTGACGAAATCGCCGCCGCGATCGAAATTGGAGACCGCGCCGCGCCCGCTTTCGCTGCGATCACGCCGGTGGAGCGCGCCATCTTCCTGCGTCGCGCCGCCGACCTCCTCGAAGCTAGAAACGATCTGCTTGTCGGCCTGATCGTGACCGAGGCCGGCAAGTCCTACGCCAACGCGGTCGCGGAGGTGCGCGAGGCGGCCGACTTCTTGCGCTACTACGCTCATGAGGCGGCGCGCACATTGCTTCCCGGCTCCCCGGCCCCGCTTGGCCTCGTCGCCTGCATCAGTCCCTGGAACTTTCCGCTCGCGATCTTCATGGGCCAGGTCGCCGCCGCGCTCGCGGCGGGCAATCCCGTCATCGCCAAGCCTGCGGAGGAGACGCCGCTCATCGCCGCCGAAGCGGTCCGGGTGCTGCACGAAGCGGGCGTCCCAGGCGATGCGCTGCAACTCGTGCCCGGCGCCGGCGAAGTTGGCGCGGCGCTGGTCGCCGATCCCCGTGTCCAAGGAATCGTGTTCACCGGCTCGACCCCGGTCGCGCGGCTGATCGAAAGGGAGCTTGCCGGCCGCCTCACGCGCCGCGGCGCGCCGCTCCCTCTCATTGCCGAAACCGGCGGCCTCAATGCAATGGTCGTCGATTCTTCTGCGCTCGCGGAGCAGGTCGTCGTCGACGTCTTATCGTCCGCGTTCGATTCGGCTGGCCAGCGCTGTTCAGCTTTGCGCATCCTCTGCCTGCAGGACGATGTCGCCGACCGCATGCTCACGATGCTGAAAGGCGCGATGGCCGAGCTTGAGGTCGGCGATCCGCGCAAGCTCTCGGTCGACGTCGGACCGGTCATCACCGCGGAGGCGCGCGATGCAATTACAACCCACATCGAAAAAATGCGCGGTCGAGGCCACAAGGTGATTCAAACCTCGCTCGGCGAGAGCACAGCGCGAGGCACATTCGTGCCGCCCACGCTGATCGAAGTGAGCAGGATCGCGGACGTCGAACATGAAGTGTTCGGGCCGGTGCTGCACGTGCTGCGCTACAAACGCGAGGCGCTCGACAAACTGATCGACGACATCAACGCCGCCGGCTATGGCCTGACCTTCGGCCTCCACACCCGCATCGACGAGACGATCGCGCGTGTCGTCGAACGCATCGAGGCCGGCAACATCTACATCAACCGCAACGTCATTGGCGCAACGGTCGGCGTGCAGCCGTTCGGCGGCTCTCGGCTGTCCGGCACGGGGCCGAAAGCGGGCGGCCCGCTCTATCTTTCGCGCCTCGTCGCCGAGCCTGCGCCGGACACGCTGGACGGCATGGAAGGAGCGGGCGCGACAATCGGGGGCATCCGCGCCTACATCGACTGGCTATCCGCCCATAGCCATGCGGCGGAGGCCGAGCGGTGTGTGGGAATGATGGCCCGCTCGCCCCTCGGCGCACGTGTCGAACTCAAGGGGCCGGTCGGGGAGCGCAACGTCTATACGTTTCGGCGGCGCGGCCGCATTGCGGCTGTGGCCGCGAGCGAAAGCGGCCTTCTCATCCAGATCGGCGCGATCCTGGCGACCGGCAATGACGCGGTGGTCAGCGCGGCGCTCGCGGAGCGTGTCCTATCGGGATTGCCAGTGGAACTCAGGCATCGGATCTCTCGTGTGGAGCACCCGTTGGGCGCGTCTTCGCTCGCCTTCGCCCTACTCGAAGGCGACGAGCAGGCGACCTCGGAGGCCTTGCGCAAGCTCGCGAGCCGCACTGGGCCGATCGTACGGCTCCAGGCTCTATCCAGCGCGCGGCTCACCGCCGGAGAGGATTTCTACCTTGCCGACCTTGTCGAGGAATGCGCGACCGCCACCAACACCGCCGCGGCCGGCGGCAATGCGAGCCTGATGACGATCGGCTAGGATGCACGGAGCGGAACTGGAGGCGCCTGGATGTCGGACGATCTAACGGACTCGCAAATCGCGCTGCTCTGCGACATCGAAGAGCACGATCCCGCCAAGTCGTCCAGCGACGCGAAACGCAATTTGGAGCGGCTTATTTCTGACGGCTACGTGCAGCCGACAACGCATCACCCAGGCTCAACCTTTGAGCTCACGGCAAAGGGTATCGCGTTTCTCGGCGAGCGCGGCGCTGGACTGAACGAGGCGTAAAAGCCGTTCGAGAGATAGATGATCAAATAGAACGAGAAAGGCTTGAGATTCTACGCTTCAAGCCGCGTAACCAATTGAAAAGTCTAGATTATGACGAGGGAATCCAAGGAAATCTAACCCCATCAGCAGGGGCCTTCGCAGCAAAGCAGCGGCGCGCCAAGAAACCCGAATGGAGCGACCGGACTCAGGTCGCGGTCCCGCGCCGAGAAGGAGCCAAACCGGCTCCATCCAAAGCAAGGCGGCCTAACGCCTGCCTTTGAGCGCATCGGCGAGCGACATCGTCGCCGATCCAGGCTCGAGCGGCTTTGGCTGGCTTTCATGCGGCGCCCAGGCTGCCAGCCAGACGAGATCGAAGGTCGCGCGCAGGCGCCCATCCGGATCGGCGAAGCGCTCGGCGTAGACGGCGACGGTCCTCAGAAGAATTTCGCGACCCAGCGGTTTGCGGCTGCGCGCGTGCAGCGCGTTCGTGGCCCCCATAGCGCGGAGGTCGGTGAAAAGCGCGAAAATGTCTCGATAGCGGACGATTGCGCGATCGAGATCGACGACCGGCAGCGCCAGGCCCGCGCGCTGCGCGAGGCCCCCGAGAGCCCGCACGTCGACGAACGGCGCAACGCGCGGCGAGGCGCCGCCGAGAATCTCGCTCTCGGCGATCGTCAGGCTTTGTCTGAGCTCGGTCAGCGTTTCGCCCCCAATCATCGTCGCGATCAGGAGACCGTCGCCTTTCAACGCGCGCCGCATCTGGATCAGGGCGCCCGGCAGATCGTTCACCGTCTGCAGAGCGAGCAGCGAAACCGCGAGATCGAGGCGCCCGTCGGCGACGGACAAGCGCTCGCGGTCGCCGACGGCCGGCAAAAACTCCCCGGTCCCCAGGCTCGCCACGGTCGGGGCGACCCGTATGACGCAATCAACCTGCCCCGAAGCCGCGAGCGCGGCCGCGCCATGCGGGCCGGGTGAACCGAAATCGGCGGCGAGGGCGAACCGGCGCTTGACCAGCGACAACCGATCGCGAAGGTCTTCGGCGGCCCTCACGAGCAGGAAATCCGCCTGAGCCTGCCCGTGGGCGCGAGCCCAGGCGCGATCGAGGCGCCGATTGATCAAACCTCGATCGAATATCTGCGGCGGCGCCGGATCCGACATGGGCGCTCCTTATGCGCCAGACAGGCCTCGCGCAAACCTTCTGTTCGCGCTAGCTTGTGCGGATGGACGCCTCTTCGGCGCTGGACGCGGATGAAGCCCACGGCTCGCCCTGGGCGCGCCGCGCCAGCGCGCTCGCCTTTAACCTGGCTCATGCGGCGCTTGATGCGCTTTATCCGCCGACGTGTCTTGCCTGCCGCGCCGCCACGGACAGGCACGGCGCGCTCTGCCCGCGCTGCTGGAGCACGATCCGCTTCATCGAACGGCCCTTTTGCGAGCGCCTCGGCACGCCGTTCGAGCAGGATCTCGGCCAAGGGCTCATCTCGCCGCAGGCGATGGCCGATCCGCCGGCGTTCAACCGGGCCCGGGCGGTGGCGAGGTTCGAGGATGGACCCGCCCGCACGCTTGTGCATCGGCTCAAATATTCGGACCGCGCGGAGCTCGCCCGACCGATCGCGAGTTGGATGGCTCGCGCAGGGGTCGACATTCTAGCTGACGCCGACCTCCTGGCGCCAGTGCCGCTGCACGCCCTGCGGCTGTGGCGACGGCAATTCAACCAGGCCGCCGTGCTGACGACGGAGATCTCCCGCCGAACGGGAAAACCGTGCGATCTGGCCGCGCTTCGTCGGGTCAAGGCGACGCGTAGCCAGGTGGGCTTGAGCCGACAGCAAAGGGCCGAAAATGTCCAGGGCGCGTTCCGAATCGCCGAGGGCGCGGTGGTGCGGAACCTCAATGTCGTGCTGGTCGACGACGTTTTAACCTCGGGCGCGACCGCCAACGCCGCTTCCAGAGCGCTGTTGAGGGCGGGCGCGAAGCGGGTGGATGTGCTCGTCTTCGCGAGGGTTGTTACAGCCGCGTGACTCCACATATAGTAGTAGAGAATGCGCGGATTGACGCATCAAGGATCTCTCGATCGTGCCCCCAATCATCATCTACACCAAGTCCACTTGTCCCTTTTGCCACATGGCCAAGGCGCTGTTGCGCGATAAAGCGGCTCCGTTCGAGGAAATTGGCGTTGACGGGGACCGCGCCGCGCAGGCGGCGATGGCGGCGAAAGCGAACGGGCGCTGGACGGTGCCGCAGATTTTCGTTGGCGACACCCATGTGGGCGGCTGCGATGATTTGCACGAGCTCGAGGCGACAGGCGAACTCGATGCGCTTCTGGCAGGCTGAACGATGATCAAATATGCGCTCGGCTGCGCCGAAGGACACGCATTCGAGAGCTGGTTTCCCGACAGCGCGGCCTATGACAAGCAACGCAAACGTGGCTTTGTCGCCTGCCCCGAATGCGGTTCAACCCGCGTCGACAAAGCCATAATGGCCCCCGCCGTCGTCGGCGGGGAGCGCTCGGCTCCTGTCGTGGGGCCGGAGATCGTCGTCGATGATCGACGTCGCCAGGCGCGCGAGTTCTTCCTCCGCATGCGCCGCGAAATCGAGGCCAACACCGACGACGTGGGCGCCAAGTTCTCGCAAGTGGCGCGAGCCATCCACCTTGGCGACGAGCCGGAGCGTGCGATCCGCGGCCGCGCGAGCCTCGCGGAGGCCAAGTCGTTGCTGGAGGACGGCGTCGACGTGCTTCCGCTTCCGATGCTGGAAGGCGAACTCAATTAATCTGGCAGGCGCTGGCAGCCGGTCCGGCCGCTCGACCCCTTCCTGTTTGGGATCGCGCGCTGGCGATCCGCCCGCTACTTCGCAGAGAGGCGGAATTCCTGCGCCTCGATAACCGTCGTGCCGATCATCGTCCGCACCGAGACCCGGAAGGGGATCAGCAGGTGGTCGCTGGCGATCGGCGCTAGCCAGACTTCCAGGTCCTTGTTGTCGGCCATGAACTTGGTCGCCGGCCGGTCGCGGCTATGGCCGGAGATCGGAACATAGCGGGCCGCGCAAACTGCTACCGGGCCGTCGTAACCCTTTGCCGACACCGTGCGCTCGCCGACATACGAGAGGTTGACGTCGAACCGCGTGTAGCCGTCAAAAATCGGCACCGTGCGGTTGCACGCGGCTGGCGATAATATCGGTCCCGAGGCCGGCGCCGGGAGGATGACCGCGCCGACCGGGTCGACCACGCCGCGCTTGTCGCCGGGTCCAAGCGGAACCCGGTCGGGCTTATCCTGGAATGGCGGCGAGATATCGATTCCGGTCACTGCGTTGCCGGCGAGCGCCATGCGAATGGTACGCGTCATGTGCGAATCTGAGGCAATCGTCGCGAAACTCGCTGGCAACACATGTCCTTGGGCAATCGCGCCCTTGCCCGCAGAGGCGCCGTGCGCATTGGTGAAGAGCTTGGCGAGGCCAGTCAATTTGGCGTCGCCCGCGATCGTGTAGCTCGTCGGTGTGAGGTCGGCATAGAGGTTGACCGAGCCGATCGGAAGGCCAACCAAGGACACGCGATACGTCGCGTGCAGCACGTCGGCGCGCGCGCCCACGGTCCAGACGAGCGCAGCCGTCATCCCGACGGCTGCCAGCCGCAAGCGGGCCTGAGGCGATCGCAGCGCCATCGTTTCGAATCTCCAATTTCGATGTTTGCAGCGCATTGAACGGCGATTGCGCTTAAATTCCGGCGCCGATGCGCCGACTCACGGGCAAACGACGACACCAAAAAAGTCATCCGCGCCCGCTGTCAAGACCTTGCGGCGGCCCTGCGCGCGGACTTAACATCCCCTCCATGGTCGAGACGGTCATATCCATCCGCGCGGCGCAACTCGGCGACGAGGGCGAAATTGCGACCGTGCATGATGCGGCGTGGCGCGAGGCTTATCGGGGCGTTATCCCCGGCCGGGAACTCGAGCGGATGATCGCGCGCAGAGGCCCGGAATGGTGGCGACTCGCGATCGCGCGCCGGACGCCGTTGCTGGTGCTAGAATTCGGCGATTCCGTGGTCGGCTATATCAGCTATGGGCGCAATCGGGTTCCCGCGCTCGGCTATGGCGGCGAGATCTTCGAACTCTACCTCGCGCCGGAGTGCCAGGGTTGCGGCTTCGGGCGGCGAATGTTCGACGCTGCGCGGAAGGATCTGGCGGGCCATGGATTATCGAATCTTGTCGTCTGGGCGCTCGCGGACAACGACCGGGCGGTCGGGTTTTACCGCCGGCTGGGCGGGCGGGTCCTGCGCCGCGCGCGCGAAACCTTCGGCGGTCAGCAGCGCGATCGAATTGCTTTCGGCTTCGGCTGAATGTTCCTTCCTCCTGTGAGACGGAATTAAAGCGCCACCAATTGGGAGGACAAGCGTGAACTTGAACGCGGTATCGATCGGCAAGAATCCCCCCACGATGTCAACGTGGTGATTGAGGTGCCGATCGGCGGCGAGCCAATCAAGTACGAGATGGACAAGGAAAGCGGCGCGCTTCAGGTCGATCGGTTTCTCTACACTTCGATGCGCTATCCGGGAAATTACGGCTTCATTCCCCACACGCTCTCGGGCGACGGCGATCCCTGCGACGTGATCGTCGCCAACACGCGCGCGATCGTTCCCGGCGCGGTGATGAGTTGCAAGATTGTCGGCGTCTTGATCATGGAGGACGAGGCAGGCGAGGACGAGAAACTGCTGGCGGTGCCGTCGGCAAAACTCACCAAACGCTATGCGCACGTGAACAATTATTCCGACCTGCCGTCGATCACGATCGAGCAAATCGAGCATTTCTTCGCGCACTACAAGGATCTCGAACCCAACAAATGGGTCAAGATCATTCGCTGGGGTGACGCAGCGGAGGCGCACGCTCTCGTGATCGAGGGCATCGAGCGGGCCAAAAAGACGAAGACAGCCGAGAAGGCCGGGAGCTGAACGAAGTGTAAAAAAGCGAAGGTAACGCCAGCAGGAAAGCTGACCGGCGACGCAACAAAACAATTATTCCAGGGAGGAGATGACATGCGCAAGCACTTAGGTTTAGCCGTCGTGACTGGGCTGGCCGCGGCCTTGGCGACACACAGCGCCGCGGCCGAGAAACTGAAGATCGGCTTTTTGCCCGGGGTTGTGGATCCTTTCTACCAGGTGATGCAGCTCGGGGTGGAAAAGGCGGCCAAGGATCTTGGCATCGAGGTCGTCACCCAGATTCCGCCGACCTGGGGCGTCAGCGTGCAAACGCCGATCCTCGACTCGATGGTCGCGCGCGGCGACCTCAATTACATCATCACCGCTGCGACCGACAAAGATCAGATGATCGGGCCTCTCAAGGCCGCTTATGATGCGGGCATCAAAGTCATCATCGTCGATAGTTACATTGGCGACGGCGACTACGCGAACGGCCCGGTCAAATTCCCGATCAGCTACATCGGCTCCAACAATACCGAGGGTGGCCGCATCGCCGCGCGCGGGCTGGCCAAGGCGATCGGCGGCAAGGGAACCGTTTACATCAACTCGACCAATCCCAACGTGAGCTCGGTCGAGGACCGCGAAAAGGGTTTTAAGGAGGCAATGGCCAAGGACTTTCCGAACATCAAGGTGCTCGGCCCCGATTACAATCTGGACGATCCCAACAAGGCGGCGCAGCAGACGGCTGCAGTGCTGGCGCGTGAGCCCAATCTCGCCGGCGTGTTCGGCACCAACGTGTTCAGCGCTCAGGGCGCGGGCACGGCGGTCGTCAACGCAGGCCTCGGCGGGCACGTCCAGGTCGTCGCCTATGACGCGACGAAGCTCGCCATCGAACTGATGAACCAGGGCGTCGTATCGCTGGTTTTGGCGCAAAAGCCGTTCGATATGGGGTATCTCGCCGTGATGTTCGCGCAGGCCGACGCCGCTGGCGTCACCAGCCTGCCGCGGCGCGTCGAGACCGGCTTCGCCATCATCGACAAGGACAACGTGAAAGACCCTGCGATCGCCCGCTTCATTTATTCGGCGCCGGGCAAGTAGCGCTGCTTGCCCGTGATGAAGCGGGTTCCCAACATCCACCTCTTTTCCGTAGCGGAAAAGGGGTGGAACCTTCTCCAATGTACGACAGCAGGCGGCGCGACGCTGGATGAGGGCTGGCGGATGAGAGATCTGTGACCGAACGCGCTTCGAGGATAACGGTCGCCCGCGCGCCGACCGCGACTTCGGGCGCGCGGACACGGGCGCAGCGGGTCATTCTGTTCCTGAGCAGCATCTGGGCGTGGCTGTTCCTCGGGCTTCTCGTCCTGTTCTTTGTCGCCGCCGTGCCGCTGACGACCGGGGCCGCGGTCAATTTTCTCACCGTGCGCAACTCGCAGAACATTCTCGTCGCGATCATTCCGGTGCTGCTGCTCGGCCTCGGCCAGACCTTTGTCATCATAGCCGCCGGCATTGATCTCTCGGTCGGCTGGGTCATGAGCCTCGCCTCGGTGCTCTCGGCGCTGGCGCTGCGATCGGCGTTCGACGGCGGCGTCCCGCTTTTCCCCTCCGTCGTCATTGGCCTCATGGCCGCCGTCGGCGGCGCGGCGGCGGTTGGCCTCGTCAACGGCGTCATTATCGCAAAACTGAAGGTTCCTGCGTTCATCGTAACGCTCGGAACCTCGTTCATCGTGCGCGGAATCGCCTATCTGATGAGCGAGAACACGACCGTGATCGGCTTGCCGTCCGGCATCCGGGCCTACGGCAACAACGCGCTCCTCTACTACATCTCAGGCCAAGGCGGCGGGCTCTATTTCCTTGAGCGGCCGGAGGTGAGGAGCGAGCTCCTGCGCCGTATGGACGCCATTCTGCCCTATCCGGTCCTGGTGACGGCGTTCGTCGTCGCCTGGGCGATTTTCCTGCTTCACCGAACGCAGTTCGGGCGGCATGTCTACGCCATCGGCGGCAGCATGGACGCCGCGGTCCGCAGCGGCATCCCAGTCGATCGCCGGGTGATCGCAATCTACATCCTGTCGGCCGCGACCTCGGGGGTCGCCGGCTTTCTATCGACGCTGCGCTTCACCGCCGGCTCGGCGGTGATCGGCGATCCGCTTCTCTTAAGCTCGATCGCCGCAGTCATCATTGGCGGAGTGAGTCTGTTCGGGGGCGCCGGAACCGTGATCGGCACCGTGATCGGCGCCCTCATCATCGCTGTCCTGACCACCGGCCTCGTGATGCTCAACGTCGAGGCATTCTGGCAATTCATCGTGGTCGGAACGGTGGTCATCGTCGCGGTGCTGATCGACCAGTCGCGAGACCTCATCACTGGCCACGCGCGCGCAGGAGCGTCGCAATGAGCGAGCCGCTGCTCTCCGTCCGCGGCCTCACAAAAACCTTCGGCGGCCTCGTCGCGGTCGACAACGTGAGTTTCGATGTTGCGGGCGGCGAGGTGGTGGGGCTACTGGGCGACAACGGCGCGGGCAAGTCGACGCTCATCAAGTGCGTCTCCGGCGTCCACGCGGCGGAAGACGGCGAGATCGTCTTCGACCGTGAAAGGGTTCAGTTCACTAGCCCGATGGACGCGCGCCGCGCCGGGATCGAGACGATCTATCAGGACCTCGCGCTCGCCAACAATCTCGACGTCGGCGCCAACATCTTCCTCGGCCGCGAGGTCAAGAGGCGCCGCCTCGGCGGGCTCATCCAGACGCTCGACGACACACATATGCGCGAGCAATCGCGGCAGACGCTCGATTCGCTGCAGATCCGCTTTCCCAGCATGACTGCACCGATCGAGAAGCTATCGGGTGGCCAGCGCCAGGCGGTTGCGATCGCGCGAGCGGTCTATTGGGACGCCCGGCTCATGATCATGGACGAACCGACCAACAATCTCGGCGTGCCCGAGCAGCACAAGGTGCTGGAGCTCATACGCATGCTTAAGGGCCGCGGCGTGCCGGTGATTCTCATCACCCATGTGATGCCAGATGCGCTTGCGGTCACCGACCGCATCATCGTCATGCACCGCGGCCGAAAGGTCGCGGAGAAAATCACCGCCGGCACCAACGCCGAGGAGCTGGTGCAGTATATGGTTGGCGCGCGCGAGGATGCGGCGGCCTGAGACAACGCGCAGGCGCGATCGAAACAGCTATATCGGGGTTCGCTAGCTGATAGGCTTGGCCCCGGAGGAGCGTCCCTTGGTCCAATCCTGCGACGCCATCGTCATCGGCGCCGGTCCGGCGGGCCTTGCCGCGGCGGCGGCGTTTCGGTCGCGAGGCCTCAAGGCCACGATCCTTGAAAAGTCCGACGCTGTGGGCGCGGTCTGGCGGCGCCACTATGACCGGCTGCGTTTGCACACCGATCGCGCCCGCTCCGCCCTGCCAGGTCTAGCGATGCCGAAGGCTTACGGCCGCTATCCTTCGCGCGCTCAGGTCGTCGAATATCTCGAGGCCTATACAGCCAAGTTCAATCTAAAACCGGTCTTCAACGCCCCTGTGAGCGCGGTGCGTCGCGAAGGTCGCAGGTGGCGCGCCGAGGCGGGCGAGAACTCGCGAAGCGCGCCCATCGTCGTAATCGCGACCGGCTGGGCCGACTATCCGCATACGCCAACATGGCCTGACATGGAAACGTTCGTCGGCGCAGTCCTGCATTCGAGTGGCTATCGCAATCCAGGCCCTTTCGCTGGGAAACGCACGCTGGTCATCGGCTATGGCAATTCGGGCGCGGAAATCGCGCTCGACCTCGCTGAAGCGGGCATTGATCTCGTCCTCTCGGTTCGCCGCCCGGTCAATATCGTTCCGCGCGAACTCTTCGGCGTGCCGATCCTTGCGTTTCCCGCAGTCGAGCAATGGCTTCCGCCCGGTGTGGCTGACACGATCAACGCGCCCTTGATCCGGTTCGCGATCGGCTCAACCGAAAAATTGGGCCTGAAGCGATCTAAAAAGGGGCCGCTCCGATCCATCAAGGAGGACGGGCGCGTGCCGCTCATCGAGATCGGCACGCTTGACGCGATACGCGATGGAAGGATCAAGCTTCGCGGCGACGTTATGAGTTTTGGCCGGGAGAGCGTCGTTTTCAAGCAGTCGCCTGCCGAGCGCTTCGACGCAATCATTCTCGCGACCGGCTTCCGTCCAGATCTGCGGGCGCTGCTTCCCGACGCCAAGGACGTGCTGAACGCAACGGGAGCCCCGCTCGTCAGCGGCCGAGCGACGGCAGAGCCCGGCCTTTTCTTCTGCGGCGCCATTCCTTCGGCGCTTGGACAATTTCGTCAGATCGGGATCGAGGCGACCCGCATCGCTGCCGCCGCGGCGCGGTCGCTGCGCGCCGCTTGAGCGCGGCCTGTCACGACCCGACGAACTCCTCGACCCAGGCGGGAACCGTTTCGCTCGCCGGACCCAGCCGCTGCTCGTCGAACAGGTCCGCGTTGTCGGCCGCCTCAAGGTTGATCTCGCAGGTGCGCAAGCCATACACGCGCGCCTCAGCGACGAAGCCGGCCGCCGGGTGCACGGCGCCTGATGTGCCGATGGCGACGAAGAGATCGGCCTCGCGCAGCGCGCGGTCGATCAGGTCCATGCCGAGCGGCATCTCGCCGAACCAGACCACATGCGGCCGCATTGTCCCAGCACGCCCGCAATTCGGGCAAACCCCCGCAACAGTGAGATCATCGAGCCACAGGCGAACCACTTCGCAGCGGCCGCAGCGCGCCTTTAAAAGTTCGCCATGCATGTGGATGACGGACGCTGAGCCGGCGCGCTCGTGCAGATCGTCGATGTTTTGCGTCACAAGCGTGAGGGTCTCGCCGCGCTTGGCGAGCGCGTCCTCCAAACGCGCCAGCGCGAAATGCGCCGCGTTGGGCTTGGCGTCGCGCAGGTTCCGACGACGCAGATCATAGAACGCGAGCACTGTCTCGGGATCGGGAGCGAAAGCTTCGGGCGTCGCCAGTTTCATCGGGTCGAACTTCGCCCAAATCCCCTCGCCCCTCTTGTCACGAAACGTGCCCAGCCCGATCCCGGCGCCAGTGAGGATGAAGATGTTCTGCGGCATCCCTGCGCTAGCGCCCGTGCAGCGCGAGCGCGATCTGCACAAGGGCGGCGATCAGCTCGAGAACGATCAGGATCACGATCGCCGCTTCGAGCCGCGTCGCGCGGTCGGCGTCGATGATGTCGGTTAGGGCTTGCGCGGTGTCGCCGATAACTTCCAGCTTGCGCTTGAGCACGTCGGACCGCTCGTGCAACTCATATTCGTCCGTAAGGCGCGCGTAGAGGCGCTCAAGCTCGGGATGGTCCCACAGTACGTCGGGCTTTTCTTCGACAGCGACACGGCCCGAGACACGATGTTGCGCAAGCAGCGCCTGGCCGATGAGCCTGAGCATCGCGCGGCGGCGAAACGGCGGCCTGCCAGTCGCCGCGAGCTTGGCCGCAAACGGTTCGATCACGTCGAACACCGCGTTAACCTCACGCTCGTCGCGCGCCAGCGCGACGGTCTTGGCGAGCGCATCGGCGATCACCAGAAACCGCGGCGGCGACAGGTTCTTGATCTGGATCGGTCCGCTTGATGACTTCTGCTCGTCGCCGTCGGGCGTGATTTCGAGCACCGCCGTCTCGTCATCGCCAAGCGCCCTGGCGCCGCTGACGCGGGATTTCAGCTTCGCGAGCAGGTCCTCTTCTTCGAGCGGGCTCAAGCCAACCATCACAGCAACGCCGAAGCGGAACAAAGCCGCCATGCCCAGTTCGCCGACGCGAAAGGCGAGCGGCAGCGAGGAGATCATATCGGGCCGCTCGAGCCCCGCGGTGTCGATGCGCTCGCCAACGATGAGCGCGCGCGCAGTCAGGCGCGTCAGAGCCGTCACAGGCGAGACGTCGGTCATGGTCGCAGTTTAGGGCGAGGCGTGCGCTACCGCCAGCCACCCGAGCGCCCCAGCACGGCGGCGGTATGCGGGGCCCTGTCCGATCGCCCTCTTTCCCGATAGATTGGCGGGGAGCCTGCGCGACATGAACACGTTGGGGAGAACCAGTATGGACGATAGCAGCGACGCCCGATGGCGCCTCGACGGCGTCCGGGTGGTCCGTTCGAGCGAACTCGACATCAACACGGCCCAGACGCCCGGCATGAACCGCGCCGCGGCCATCACCCACGCCCGCGCGGGGGCGGAGAAGCTATGGGCTGGAACCGTCGTCATCCACCCCAAGGCCAAGACCGGCGCGCATCATCATGGGCCTGTGGAGAGCGTCATCTATGTGGTCAGCGGGCGCGCCCGCATGCGCTGGGGCGACCGGCTCGAATTTGTGGCCGAGGCCGGTCCGGGCGACTTCATCTACGTGCCGCCCTTTGTCCCCCACCAGGAGATCAACGCCAGCGATGAGACGCCTTTATCCTGCGTGCTGGTGCGCAGCGGCCAGGAGCCGGTCGTGGTCAATCTCGACTTGCCTGGAATCGAACCCAATCCCGAAACGGTCGAGTGGGTGGACGACCTGCATCCGCCGCGCAGCCATTAGCGCCATTCGGAGATGCGAGTATCGAGGCGCGTTAGCGGCGCAGAACCGGATGCGCCTCGCGGCGCTGCCAGCCGGCGCGCTCGAGTTCCGGGATGAGATGTTCCTCACGTGGAAAACCGACGCAGAGATAGGCGATGAACGTCCAGGCGCGCGGAACGTCAAGCGCCTCGGCGATCGCGCCCGGATCGAGGATCGATACCCAGCCGACGCCAAGGCCGCGGGCGCGCGCGGCGAGCCAGAATGTGTGTAAGGCGCAGACGGCCGAATAGCGGCGCGTCTCTGGCATGGTGCGCGCGCCGAGGCCATGGCCGTCCTCGGTCGCCTCGTCGCAAAACACCGCAAGCTGTATAGGCGCATCGTTAAGGCCCGCAAGCTTCAGCCTGGCGTAAAGCGCCGCCCGCTCCTTGGCATAGCCGCCGAGCGCATCGCGGTTGGCCGCCTCGAAATTCGCCCGGATGGAGGCGCGGCGCGCCTTGTCGTCAACGCGTACGAAGCGGGTCGGCTGGCAATTGCCGACCGAAGGCGCGAACGCCGCAAGGCCGAAGAGTTCGGCCAGCGTCGCCTCATCTGGCTCTTCCGGGCGGAAATGGCGGACGTCGCGCCGCCAGGCCAGAAGCTCGGCGAAGGTTGCTTGAAACGCGGCGTCGAACTGGGGCGCTTCGTGGAGAGCATCGGCCAATTCCGCCATCGCCGCTCCTTTCTCCCCAACGTTCGGTCCCGTCTCGTCTCGCTTACGCGCGAGCGGCTGAGTCCGCAAAGAAAATATCGCGCCCTTCGCTCTTCGCCCGTCATGCGAGGCGACGCGCAGCGGAGCTCTGCGAGGTCATCGTGTGGGTAGTTTTGCCGATTGCGCGATACGGCCGAGACTGGAAAGGTCAATTCGTCCGGGCGGCAAGCCGTTCGACCAACGGCTTCCAGGGGGGTCGCCGAATCCGTGACGAATTGGCGTGCGCGGCACAATCTCCCTGCCGCGCACGCTTTTTGGCAGCATTCGCGCCGCTGTTCGTCGCATTCAGTTCAACGAGTCCGGGGAATGAAGCCAGGCACGCCGGTTTCCACCACAGGGTTGCGCCGAACGTTCGTCGTGATGCCATGGCGAATCTCCCGCATCGCGTCTTCGGGCAGGCTGGAAATGTCAAAGTTCTCCTGAATACGGGTAGCCGTGCGAGAGGTGACTAGAAACGCAGTGCCACGTTGTACGGCCCAAGCAAGCGCAACTTGAGCAGGCGTCTTGTGGGCGCGCCGTGCGATGGCTGTGATCACAGGGTCGTCTAGAACTTTCGGATCCATGCCATGTCCCAACGGCGCGCCCGCTTGCACGACAATCCCATTTTCCCGACAAAATTCGACCAGGTCCCATTGCGGGAAATACGGATGGCACTCGACTTGCGCCACTGCGGGCTTGATCCTCGCGGCGGCGACGATTTCGCGCAGATGATCCAAGGTAACATCTGACAAGCCGATCGACTTGCATTTGCCCTCGTCCACAAGGCGCTCGAGTGCTCGCCACGTCTCGACCAACGTCACTCCGGAATCATAGATAACCTGATCGCGCTCGTCCCTAGGGTCCTGATCGTCGCCGGGCCGAAAGGCAAAGGGGGTGTGGATCAGGTAACAATCGACCGTGTCGAGTTGCAGCCGCCGGCGGCTGGCGTCAAAGGCGGGCTTCACCCGCTCCGGACGATGATTGGTGTTCCAGAGCTTCGTGGTGACGAAGACGTCCTCCCGCCGGATCGGGGCCGCCTTGAACATTTCTTGCATCGCCTCGCCGATCGCTTCTTCATTGCGATAACGTTCAGCACAATCGAAATGTCGGAATCCGACTTCCAAGGCGGTCTTCACCGCCTGTTTGGTCGCGACAGGATCGGGGATGAGGGTGCCAAACCCGACCGCGGGCATGGCGCCGGATCCATTGTTGAGCGGGATCTTTGTGTAGCGAAGCGTATCAAGGGTTTCCATGCTCATACTCCTGCTACTCCTGCGTCCGGGGCTGGCCGCCGCATGAACGACGGAGGGGCTCGGGGCAGCCTCCAGGCATCTGACCTTGCCGGGCTCGCGGCGAATGTTCTCTCATGCCGCCCAGCGCACTCCACCCCTTTTATCGCCTGCGGTCGCTCTGGATCGTGAAGTCGCTTGGCAGCCCTTGACTAGGAGTCTCGGCGGGGGCTCACCTGTACGCGGAAAAATGCGCTCAATTCCAAACCTGAATTTATGACAATTACATCAACTTATCAATCTGTTACGGGCATAACCAAAAAACAAATCATTTCCATAAAGCAGAATACGGTGTAATATTTCCGTTTCACCGCATTGGCACCGGAGAGCCCCATGACTGACGATCCCACACCTTCGACGCCCGCCCGTGATCTTCGAGCCCAACGCCGCGCGCGGCGTGCGACCCGGATCGCGCGGCGGGAGCGCTCTTTCGACTTGCTGGCGTCGGGCTACACTTACAATCAGATCGCAAAAATAGTGCGCACCAGCGTCGCGACGGTCCGGCGCGAAATCGACCGGGCGCTCGCCGAACGGCGGCTCGACGAGCCAGAGCGTTTTGCCCAGGTGCAGGTCGCGCGGCTGATAACGGCGCTGAGACTTGCCGAGGCTGCGGTCGAACTCGGCGAACTGAAGGCGGTCGCGACCTATTTGCAGATCATTGCAGCGCTCGACCGCTACCATGAACTGGGGAGAGGGAGACCGTCGACCCGCCGACCGGCTGACGCGCCGCCGCTCGCCCTGCCTGTCCCGCCCAAGGCGCTGACCTTCACCGCCCCGCCTGCTGGCGATGAGCCGTCCGCTCTGGAGGAGGCGCGCGTCGCCGCAGACGAGGCTCAACCCTGAGAGCTGTAAGGGCCGCAACCAAGCGCGCGACGATTCGAGTTGCAGAAAAACAGGCCTAAGCCTTTGAAATCGCCTTCACGCGCGCAAAATTGCTGAAGGCGCGCTAAAGCGCCCGCACCCGCGCTTTCGCCGCTTTCTCAAGAGTAAGCCGATTGCGGAGGGGAAGGCCGAAGGTCTCGGACTCGATCTCGAACACGTCGCCTTTCTGCGTCTTCACCCCGTCGCTGAAGGACAGCGTGGCGGTGCCGAAGAAATGGACATGGACATCGCCCGGACGGCGGAACAAGCCATACTTGAAATGGTGCGCCTCGAGATTGGCGATCGAATGCGCCATGTTCTGTTCACCCGACAGAAACGGCTTTTCCCAGATGACTTCCTTGCCCCGCCTGATGCGCGACATGCCGTTGATGTCCGCAGGCAGATCGCCGACCAACAGTTCCGGACCAACGCTTGCGGGCCTGAGCTTTGAATGCGCAAGCCAAAGATAGTTCTGCCGCTCGGTGATGTGGTCGGAGAACTCGTTGCCGAGCGCGAACCCGACACGAACGGGCAAACCGACCTCATCGATCAGGTAGATGCCAACGATCTCCGGCTCTTCGCCGCCGTCGAGCGCGAAAGCAGGACTGGGAAGATCGCCCCCGGGAGCGGCGAGCGATGAACCGTCGCCCTTGTAAAACCATTCGGGCTGGGCGCCGGTCTCGCTCTTGGCTGGCTTGCCGCCTTCGAGGCCCATTTTGAACATGCGCATCGAGTCTGTGAGCTTGGACGGATCGGCGAGGTCCTTGTGCATTTTGTCGCGTCCTTCAGCCGAACCCAGATGCGTGAGGCCCGTTCCGGTAACGACAACATGCGCTGGATCCTTGTGGTCGATCGGGGCGAGCACACGCCGCTCTTTCAAGGCCCGAGCGAGATCGACCGGCTTGCCCACTCCTCGATCCGCAATGAGCTTGCGGAACGACGCACCCTCGGCGATCGCCTGACGCGCGAGGTCGACAGTCGTGCGCGCGCCTTTGACCAACCGGCTTTCGCCGCGCGCGGTAACCGCAAGCGCTCGCTTCCCGTTCTCGTCGATGAATTGCGCCAGTCTCAAGCTTTTGCCCCTTCTTCAGCGCCGGAATTCAGGCGCGTTTCAATCAGTTCGAAGATACGCGGATCGGTGAAATTGCTGGCCGCGAATGTCGCGCCCGCCTCGATCAGGGTTCGCGAATCAAGCGTCGTCATCATGCCCACCACAGCAAGGCCCGCGGCCGCAGCGGCGCGAACCCCCGACAGCGAGTCCTCGAAGGCGACAGAATGCGCCGCCGACGCGTCCGTGCGTTTGAGCGCCGTCAGATAAGGCAGGGGATCGGGCTTGGAGCGAGCAAGCTCCCCGCCGATCACCAGGATCGGCAAACGTTGTCCGATCCCCAACGCCGCGAGAACCTTCTCGGCATTGGCGCGCGGCGCGTTGGTGACGACTGCGCGCTTAAGGCCGCGCCGGTCGGCAAAGTCGAGCAGCGCGAGAACACCAAGAATAGGCTCGAGCGCGCCCAAATTATCTCGGTAATCCGCTTCCTTGGCGTCCAGGGTCGCGGCCTGCTCGACGGGCGACAAATGCGCAAGGTAGCGACTCGCAATCAGGTCGTTGGAAGCGCCCATGATCTTCGCGGCGTACTCGACATGATCGAGCTCAATTCCGTGCGGCGCAAACACGCGCTGGAACGCGACAAGATGCTCGGGGTCGCTGTCCACAAGCGTTCCGTCGAGATCGAACAGCAGAGCGGTTTTCATTTCGCCAGGCGCCTCCGGCGCATCCGGATTGGCGTTCCCGATATCCTCGCGCCGTCGATCCGCAAGGGGATCACTCCCCTCACATCGTCGCTCCGATTTGCCAGGGGGCGAATTCCGCATCGCCGTATCCCAGAAGTTCCGACTTGGTCCGCTCGCCCGATGCGACCGCGAGAACCTTGTCGAATATCTCCTCACCTTTGTCGGCGATCGAGACGCCGTCAAGGACGTCGCCGCAATTGATGTCCATGTCCTCGATCATCCTGCGGTACGTGTCATTATTGGTGGCCAGCTTGACCGACGGCGTCGGCTTGCAGCCATAAGCCGATCCGCGCCCGGTGGTGAAGCAGAGGACGTTGGCGCCGCCGGCGACTTGCCCTGTTGCGGACACCGGATCGTAGCCCGGCGTATCCATGAACACGAAGCCCTTGGCGGTGACCGGCTGGGCGTATTCATAGACTTCGTTGAGCGCCGTCGTGCCGCCCTTCGCGGCCGCGCCCAGCGACTTCTCGAGGATGGTCGTCAAGCCTCCGGCCTTGTTTCCGGGCGAGGGATTATTGTTCATCTCTCCGCCGTTGCGCGCGCAATAATCTTCCCACCAACGGATACGTTCGACGAGCTTGTGACCGATTTCGGGCGTCGCGGCGCGCCGCGTCAGCAAATGCTCGGCCCCGTAGATCTCCGGCGTCTCCGAGAGAATCGCGGTGCCGCCGTTTCGCACCAGGATGTCGACCGCGGCGCCGAGCGCGGGATTGGCGGTGATGCCCGAATAGCCGTCCGAGCCGCCGCATTGAAGCGCGAGCATCAGTTCGCTCGCCGGTGCTGGCGCTCGCTCAACGCTGTTGAGGGCCGGCAGCATAGTGCGGATGTGCTCGACGCCGGCCGCAACCGTTTTGCGTGTTCCACCCGTCGCCTGGATCGTCAAGCTGTGGAACGAATTGCTTTCGACGATCCCATATTCCTCCTTCATCCGGCCGATCTGAAACACTTCACAGCCGAGCCCCACCATCAGGGCCGCGCCAATGTTGGGGTTTCCCGCGTAACCCCATTGCGTGCGCATGAGTGCGTCGAATCCCTCGCCCTTGGCGGCGATTCCGCAACCGGTGCCGTGGACGAGCGGGATGATGCCATCGACATTCGGGTAGTCGGCGAGCATGTCTGACCGTTCGACCTCCTTCGCGATCAGTCGCGCGACGGTCGCGGAGCAATTCACCGAGGTCAGCACAGCGAGATAGTTGCGCGTCCCGACCTTGCCGTTTGCACGGTGGAAGCCCTGAAAGGTCGGCTGCTCCTCAACGGGCAGGATGTTCTCGCGGCGCGTGTCCTCGCCAAAATGATAGTCTCGCGCGAATTCTCTGACCCCGCAATTGTGCTCGTGCACCCATTCGCCTGCGACGATCGGCCGGGAGGCAAAGCCAATGATCTGTCCGAACTTTCGGATCGCCGCGCCTTCTCTGACTGGGACCACCGCCATTTTATGGCCCTTCGGAACGCGCTGCCGAGCGACAACGCCTCCCGACGGTTCAGCTCCGGCTGAAATGTCATCGATCGCGATAATCACGTTGTCTGAAGGATCGAGGCGCAGAGCGCGAGGCGTGGTCATGATTGTCGTCTTTTGGTTAGGAGGGTTGTCTTACAGGGAGAAAAGTTCTGGCTGTCTCTTCGCGAGATCCTCGAGCCGCGCGGCCGTGATCCTGAGATGCTGCTTCATCGCGTCGCACGCCGCGGTCGGATCTTCAGCCTCGATCGCACCGACGATCGCGGTATGCTCGTTCAGGCTCGCGCGAAGTTGTTCGGCTGTTAACATAGTCAGTCTGCGGGTTCTTTCCAGATGGACGCGCAGAGCCTCAAGCACATCGGCGGAGCGCGCCATGCTTAAGCCGGCGGTCAATATCTGGTGGAACGCCAGGTCGAGTCCGTAAAACGTCGCTCGATCCTTCTCGGAGACCGCGGCGACTTGCTGCGTGAGGTTGGCTGCAAGCGCGTCCTTGTCGGCGCGGCTCATCCGCCGGGCGGCCTCAGCCGCGATCTCCCCCTCAAGCGCGCTGCGGATGAACAGGCGTTCGCGCGCGTCATCGAGCGAAATCCGCGCGACGAACGAGCCGTGTTGCGGCGCGACGTCGACCAGACGATCGTAGGCTAGGCGGCTGACGGCGGCGGAAACGGGAAAGCGGGAGACTTGGAGTTTTTCGCACAACCCCGTCTTGTCGATCAAGCTCCCCGGCTCGAGCGCGCCGGAGAGAATCGCTTCCTTCAATTCGCCGTATACGGCGTCCGCCTTCGAATAGGCGCCTTTTGTCAAATCCTGTCCGCCGCTCAAAGCGAGGCGAGACGCTTCGCCTCCTCCCACTAGCATGTTAGAGGCTAGAGATGCGGCGCGGCCGCGTCAATCCTTCAAACGCCGCGCAAGAGGACGCCTATGCCGATGCTCGACTTACGCGAGGAAACCTCACTGCCCGCAGACGGCTTCGCCGGCGCTCTGGCGGCTCGCGTTTGGCGCCCGGACGTTAGCGGCCCTTCGGTCGTCGCGATCAGGGAGAACGGCGTCTTCGACATCAGCGCGGCGTTTCCGACCATGCGCGATCTTTGCGAAACGCCCTCGCCTGCCCAGGCGCTGAGTGCGGCGGAAGGTCCGCGCCTCGGCGCGCTCAGCGACATTCTCGCCCACACCGCGAACGACGGCCGTGCTTCCGGCGCGCCCCATCTCCTTGCGCCCATCGATTTGCAGGCGATCAAGGCGGCGGGCGTCACCTTTGCGCAATCCCTGCTCGAGCGCGTGATCGAAGAACGCGCGCGGGGCAGCCGTGAAGGCGCGGCGAAGGCGCGTGAGGAGATCGTGAGTGTTCTGGGGGACGATCTCAGCACGCTCAAACCGGGCTCGCCCGCGGCGATGCGGCTCAAGGACGCGCTGGTCAAGGCCGGCGCGTGGTCGCAATATCTGGAAGTCGGCATTGGCCCCGACGCGGAAGTGTTCACCAAGAGTCAGCCGATGTCAGCCGTTGGAACCGGGGACGACGCGGGGTTCCACAAAGCCTCCTTCTGGAACAATCCCGAACCCGAGATCGCGCTCGCGGTCGCCTCCAGCGGGGCGATTGTCGGCGCGACGCTCGCAAACGACGTCAATCTGCGTGACTTCGAGGGACGCTCGGCGCTCCTGCTCGGCAAGGCCAAGGACCAGAACGCGAGTTGCGCGATCGGCCCCTTTCTGCGCTTCTTCGATGAGACCTTCACGCTTGACGACGTGCGAAAGGCAACCGTCTCACTGGTGGTCGAAGGCGAGGACGGCTTTCGTCTCGAGGGCGGCTCGTCGATGTCCAAGATCAGCCGCGACCCGAGCGATCTCGCTGCCCAAACGATCGGCGCGAGCCACGCCTATCCGGATGGGTTCGTCCTTTTGCTCGGCACGATGTTCGCTCCCGTGGCCGATCGCGGCGCTCCGGGTATGGGTTTCACCCACAAGACAGGCGATATCGTCACGATCAGCGCGGAGAAACTCGGCCGGCTCGTCAATCGCATGCGGCCATGCGAAGAGTGCGAACGATGGACATTCGGCGTTGGAGCGCTGATGCGCAATCTTGCCAAACGGGGCTTGATTTAGGCGCTCACACACTAGAAATTTGGCTGATGACTTAAGGACAGAGCATGGGCGCGCACCAAAACTTTATCGCCGGAGAATGGGTCGACGGCTCGAGTGTCACTCGCGACATCAATCCGTCGAACACGAACGACCTCGTCGGCGAATATTCGCAAGCCGACGCCGCACAAACGAACGCGGCGATCGAAGCCGCGCATGCCGCATTCCCCACTTGGTCGCGTACGACGCCTCAGGAGCGGCATGACATTCTGCTGCGAGCCTCGACCGAGATTCTAGCTCGGCGCGAGGAGCTCGGGCGCCTGCTTTCGCGTGAAGAAGGCAAGACTCTCGCGGAGGGCATTGGCGAGGCCACCCGAGCCGGACAGATCTTCGACTTCTTCGCTGGCGAAGTGTTGCGAATTGCGGGAGAGAAGTTAGCCAGCGTGCGGCCGAATATCGACATCGAGATCACGCGCGAGCCGCTTGGTGTCGTCGGCATTATCGCGCCGTGGAACTTTCCGCTCGCGATCCCCTCCTGGAAGATCGCGCCGGCGCTCGCGTATGGCAACACGGTGGTGTTCAAGCCGGCGGATCTCGTTCCCGGCTGCGCTCATGCGCTGTCTGAGATCATCGTCCGGGCCGGCGTTCCGAAGGGCGTGTTCAACCTCGTCGTCGGGCGTGGCTCGGTGGTCGGCCAGGCCATCCTCGAGCACAAGAAAGTCGATGCGGTTACGTTCACAGGCTCGGTCGCCACGGGCGCCAAAGTCGCGGCTGCCTGCGCGAAAGCCATGCGCCGGTTCCAGCTCGAAATGGGCGGCAAAATCCGCTCGTCGTGCTTGCCGACGCGGATCTTAAGAATGCGGTCGAATGCGCGGTCAACGGCGCCTATTTCTCGACTGGGCAGCGCTGCACCGCGTCGTCGCGAATCATCGTCGAGGAGCCGATTTACCGGCGCTTCGCGGATGCGCTCACGGAGCGGATGCGCGGGCTTGTCGTCGACGACGCGCTGAAAGCCGGAACGCACATCGGGCCGGTGGTCGACGCATCACAATTCGAGCAGGACCTGTCCTACATCGGGATTGGCCAGGGCGAAGGCGCGAAGCTAGCGCTCGGCGGCGAACGGCTCAATCGAGCCACTCCCGGCTTCTATATGGCCCCTGCCCTCTTCCTTGACGCCGACAACACGATGCGCATCTCGCGCGAGGAGATCTTCGGACCCGTGTCGGCAATGATCCCCGCCCACGATTACGATCACGCCTTGGCGATCGCCAACGATACCGAGTTCGGCCTCTGCGCCGGCATCTGCACGACGAGCCTGAAGCACGCCTCCCACTTCAAGCGCAACGTTGAAGCCGGCATGGCTATGGTCAATCTGCCGACGGCAGGCGTCGACTATCACGTGCCATTCGGCGGCCGTAAGGCTTCAAACCTCGGCCCGCGCGAACAGGGACGCTATGCGGCCGAGTTCTATACGACCGTGAAAACTTCTTACACGCAGCCGTGAGCGGACGAGCAGCGGCTCGCTGGGACGATAACGACGATGATCATGATCTCCGGCGAAGCGCTGATCGATCTTATCCCCGATCCGGCCAAGCCTGACGCCTATGACGCGGTCTTGGGCGGCTCGCCCTACAATGTAGCCATTGGGTTGGCTCGGCTCGGCGCTCCAACCGCCTTCATCTCGCGCCTTTCCGCGGACGGAAATGGTGAAGCGCTGGCCGCCGCTCTCGCCGCGAATGGGGTCGACCTGAGCTTCGTTGCGCGCGACATGCGCCCGACGACACTCGCCTTCGTCATGCGCGGCACCGCCAAGGCCGGCTCGCGCTATTCCTTCTACCTCGATGGGACGGCTTACGATGGGCCGTGGCCGTTTCCCGCCGAATGGCCAACCGCGGCGCGACACCTGCACGTCGGATCCTTCGCCGCCGTGGAGCGCCACGGACGGTCGGTGGCCGAAGCGATGCAGCTTGCGTCCGCGCGCGCCACCGTGAGCTTCGATCCCAATATCCGGCCGTTTGTCACCCCGGACCGCGAGGCGATCCGGCCGCTGGTGGAACGCCACGTTTCGCACGCTCGCATCGTCAAGGCGAGCGAGGAGGATCTCGAATGGCTTTACCCGGGTCGCAGCCTTGAGGAGAGCCTTGCTGCCTGGGCCAAGTCCGGCCCGCGATTTTGTGTAGCGACGATGGGGGAGCGCGGCGCTCTGGCAATGCTCGGGAAAGAACGCATCGAGGTCCCGGCACCGCAGGTCGAGGTCGTCGACACCGTGGGCGCAGGGGACAGCTTCATGTCGGCGCTTCTATCGGCAATGGACCGCGACCACGCGCTCGGAGCCGAGGCGCCCACGCCATCTCGAAACGAACTCGAAAAGTGGCTCCGCTTTGCGGCGGCCGCCTCTGCTATCACCTGCACGCGCAAGGGCTCCGACCCGCCGACACTCAAGGAAGTCCAAGCGGCCCTTTGAACATGATTGGAAATCCGCTTCAGCGCTCACTAAGTTAAGGAACGAAGATAACGAGCGTTGCGGGCGCTGACCGACCGGTCTAAAATCGCGATCGAACACGAGTAGGAAACACCTTATGGCGTCGAGCGACGCTCTGCCTGGTCCGCGTCGTCCGCGACCATTGTCGCCGCATCTGAGTATCTATCGCCTGACTATGACGATGGCGATGTCGATCGTCCATCGAATCACCGGCGTCGCGCTCTACTTTGGTGTCCTGCTGCTGGCCTGGTTTCTCATCGCCGCCTCGGCCGACGCCTCGACCTTCGCGGTCTTCTCCGATTTTATCGGATCCTTCATCGGGCGCCTCGTCTTGTTCGTCCTCACTTGGGCGCTCTTCCATCACCTCGTCGGGGGCGTTCGTCATATTATTTGGGATACAGGCTATGGCCTCGACGCGCCATTGCGTGATCAGATGGCGTGGGCGACCCTAATCGGAGGGTTCGCGCTGACTGTTCTCGTGTGGATTATCGGCCTGGCTATTCGGTAGGGGAACACGCAGTTGGCCGATCACCCAAGCGATCTGCGCAGCCCCCTCAGCAGGGTGCGGTTTCTCGGCTCCGCACGTACGGGTACGAGCGAGGCGTGGTTCATTCACTTGACTTCGCTCGCGCTTGTGCCGCTAACGATCAGCTTTGTCTGGCTGATGCTCGACCTCTTGCGCAAAGACTACAACGGCGTGCGAGCGGAGCTCACGCATCCGATCCCGGCGATCCTGCTGCTGGCTTTCATTTTCGCCGGCATTGTCCATATGGAGCTCGGCATGCGCTCCGTCATCATCGACTACATCGGCGGTCGGCTGCGCGCTTGGGCGCTGGCCGCCAACACCTGTTTCGCTGCGCTTCTGGCGCTGGCCTGCTTGTACGCTACGCTGCGAGTCGCCTTCACCTGAGCAAACCTTAAGAAGACGGACATCCATGGCGACCAATGGCTCTTCCGCGCAGAGCGCGACGGCGCTCGGAGGCAAGGCCTATCCGATCACCGACCACACATTCGATGTCGCTGTGGTCGGCGCGGGCGGCTCTGGCCTGCGAGCAAGCGTCGGCTGCGCCCAGGCCGGCTTGCGCACGGCGTGCATCTCGAAAGTGTTTCCCACGCGGTCGCACACCGTCGCGGCGCAGGGCGGGATTTCCGCTTCGCTCGGCAATATGGGGCCGGACGATTGGCGCTGGCATATGTACGACACAGTCAAAGGCGCCGACTGGCTCGGCGACCAGGACGCGATCGAATACCTCTGCCGCCAGGCGCCCGCCGCAGTGTACGAGCTCGACCATTGGGGCGTGCCGTTCTCACGCACCGAAGAAGGCAAGATTTACCAGCGCCCATTCGGCGGCATGACGACCGACTATGGCAAGGGCATCGCGCAGCGCACCTGCGCCGCCGCGGACCGCACCGGCCACGCCATCCTGCACACGTTGTACGGTCAGGCGCTGCGTGCGAAATGCCAGTTCTTCATCGAATATTTCGCCATCGATCTCATTCGGGACGCCGAGGGCGCGGTGCGCGGCGTCGTCTGCCTCAAGTTGGACGACGGAACGATCCATCGGTTCCGCGCTCAGACCACGATATTGGCCACCGGCGGCTATGGCCGCGCTTATTTCTCCGCAACCTCGGCTCACACCTGCACCGGGGACGGCAACGCGATGGCGCTGCGCGCGGGCTTGCCGCTCCAGGATATGGAGTTCGTGCAATTCCATCCAACCGGCATCTATGGGGCGGGCTGCCTGATCACGGAGGGCGCGCGCGGCGAAGGCGGCTACCTGGTCAATTCAGAGGGCGAGCGCTTCATGGAGCGCCATGCGCCCTCCGCCAAGGACCTTGCTTCACGCGACGTGGTCAGCCGGGCGATGACGATGGAGATTCGCGAAGGCCGCGGCGTCGGCAAGGACAAGGACCACATCTATCTGCACCTCGACCACCTTGACCCCAAGGTGCTGCATGAACGGCTGCCCGGCATTTCCGAGAGCGCCCGCATCTTTGCCGGCGTCGATCTGACCAAGGAGCCGATCCCCGTCTTGCCAACGGTCCACTACAATATGGGGGGCATTCCAACCAACTATCACGGCGAGGTTCTGACCAAGATCAACGGCGATCCGGATGCGATCGTGCCGGGACTGATGGCGCTCGGCGAAGCCGCATGCGTGTCCGTGCACGGCGCGAACCGGCTCGGCTCCAACTCGCTGATCGACCTCGTCGTCTTTGGCCGCGCAGCCGGATTGCGCGCCGCCGAGATGCTGAAGGCTGGCGACAAACAGCCCGAGCTCGCCAAGGATAGCGCCGATTTCGCGCTCTCCAGGCTCGACCGGTTCCGCAACGCAAAGGGCAAGACGCCGACTGCGGCGCTTCGCCTCGACATGCAGCGCGTCATGCAGGACAATTGCGCGGTCTTCCGAACCGGCGAGGTTCTGACGGAAGGCAAGGAAAAGATTCACGCCGCCTGGCGCAACGGCGCCGATGTCTCCGTGACCGATCGCTCGCTGATCTGGAACTCCGATCTCATCGAGACGCTTGAATACGACAATCTGATCGTTCAGGCGGTGGTGACGATGGAGGGCGCCCTCAACCGCCTCGAGAGCCGTGGCGCGCACGCGCGCGAGGACTTCCCCAAGCGCGATGATGTCAACTGGATGAAGCATACGCTGGCCTGGATCGATCCTGACAAACAGACAGTCACAATCGACTACCGGCCGGTTCACACCTATACGATGAGCAACGACATCGGCTACATCGAGCCGAAGGCGCGGGTGTATTAAGGCGTCGCTAGCTGGGCCGGGAGATCTTCGGGAATTGGATAAGCCGCTATGGTCCAGCTGACGCTCCCCCAAAACTCGCGGATCAAGCCGGGCAAGACCTGGCCGAAGCCCGCCAATGCGAAGACAACGACAGAGTTCCGCATCTATCGGTGGAACCCGGACGACGACGCCAATCCACGCATCGACACCTATTTCGTCGACCGTGATGATTGCGGTCCGATGGTTCTCGACGCGCTCATCTGGATTAAATCCAAGATCGACTCGACGCTAACGTTCCGCCGCTCCTGTCGAGAAGGCGTGTGCGGCTCGTGCGCGATGAACATCGGGGGGGGCAACACGCTCGCCTGCACGCGCGGCATCGACGAGATTTCGGCGCCAGTGACGATCTATCCGCTGCCGCATCAGGAAGTGATCAAGGATCTCGTGCCCGATCTCTCGGTCTTCTTCGCCCAGCACGCCTCGATCGAGCCCTGGCTGAAGACTGTGAGCCCCGCGCCCGAGAAGGAATGGTTGCAGTCGCCGGAGGACCGGTCGAAGCTCGACGGCCTCTACGAGTGCATCCTGTGTGCGTGCTGCTCGACATCCTGCCCGAGCTACTGGTGGAACGGCGACCGCTATCTCGGCCCCGCGGTCCTGCTGCAAGCCTATCGCTGGCTCATCGACTCCCGCGACGAAGCACAGGGCGAGCGGCTCGACAATCTTGAGGATCCGTTCCGTCTCTATCGCTGCCACACGATCATGAACTGCGCCCAAACCTGCCCAAAAAGCCTGAACCCGGCAAAGGCGATTGTTCATATCAAAGAGATGATGGTCGAGCGGCGGCAATGAAAGGCCCGGCACGCGGCTCGCGCCCTCGGGAAATCGAAGCCAAACAACTCTGATTCATTTGGTTTTGAATCTAAACGGAACCTTACACGGTTTACAGCGTTGACACCTGCTGCCGACGGGAGCCCGTTGGCTGGAAATGGTCGATGAGGCGTGCGACGATCCGGTTGAGGTGCTGGCGCGGCTAAGGGTCCCAATTGTAGACCCGTCAATAGGATCGACGCCCGCGCTTCGAGGCGGAAGCGACACGAAGGAGGCCACCATGGCAAAGACGATAGCGGCGAAAGAGACCCACCCGCAAACGGCCAAGGAGGCCCACCTACGCGAGCGCCTCAGCACGCCGTCGGACCTCAAACCGGACGCGACGCGCGATATTTCGGCCGCGCTCGCTGGATTGCTGGCCGACGTCTTCGCGCTCTATATGAAGACCAAGAACTTCCACTGGCACATGAGTGGCGCGCATTTCCGCGACTACCATCTGCTCTTGGATGAGCACGGCGACCAGATCTTCGCGATGACCGACCCGATGGCGGAACGGGCGCGTAAGATCGGCGGCGCGACGTTACGCTCGATCGGCGACATTTCCCGGCGCCAGCGCCTTCTCGACAACGACGCCGACTATGTCGATCCGAAGGATATGCTTGCCGAACTGCGCGACGACAACAAGAGCCTGACGTTGGCGATGCGCGAGGTCCACGGCGTGTGCGACGAATATGGCGACGTCGCGACCGCCAGTTTGCTCGAAGTTTGGATCGACGAGACCGAGCGGCGAACCTGGTTCCTATTTGAAGCGACCCGAGGCGGCCCGGGGCAGAACGACTGAACCAACGGGCGGAGCGCCTGACTTATCCGTCTAAGGATACCCAGGCGCCGCTCGCGGCGCTCGATCGCTTGGCGGCGTCAATCAGGCGCGCGCATAGAATCGCCTCATCCAGATTGCCTCTGCCGCCACGAGTCACGGCAGTCACAAAAACGTCGGCCACGCCGCCGAACCAATCGGGATGATGCGACCCCTCCGACAGGGAGGGCGGGCAGCACCAGCGGCGCTGCTGCGCATTCGACCTCAACATCACGGCGTCGCCGACGACGCGGATCTCGCCCGCTTCACCTTCGATCTCGATCGTGTTCGCGCGTTCCTCGGCGGCCCAGGTCAAAAAGATGTTGCTGACGCCAGCGGCGTTATCCAGGTGAACGCTCGCCGTGTCCTCTAACGGATGCTCATGGAAGCGTCGCGTTTCGAGCTGTGCTGCGACGCCAATAGGAACGCCGGCCCAGCGCGTAACGCAATAGATCGCATGCCAACCGTGATCGAACAGGATGCCGCCGCCAGCCATTGCCGGATCGACGCGCCAGTTCGTAACTCCGTCCGCACTCACTGTAATCGCCGGCTGTATTCTCAGCGTCCGCCAGCGCACGGATTGCACGGCGCCGATCGCGCCGTCGTCAACCAGAGCAGAAATCCTGCGGCAGATCGGCGCTTCGAGCCAGTTGTGCACCGTGTGCAGGACGCGCCCAGCGCGGGCGGCCGCCGCGGCGATACGTTTTGCGTCGTCGACCTGCGTGACTAGCGGTTTTTCGCAGAGCACGTGAAGACCAGCGTCGAGTGCGCGTTCAATAAGCGCCGCATGACTGCCCGGCGGCGCACAGATGTCGACAAAATCGAGCTTGGTTGAGAGCAAATCATCGACGGTCTCATACCACAATCCATCAGGACAGGCGTCGAGAAACGCCTCGCGACGCGATGCGGCGGCGTCGGTCGCAGCGACAATCCTAACATCGTCCCGGGCGCGCCATCCGGGCAAATGGCCGTTGGCCGCGACATTGCCAAAGCCGATGAATGCGCCTTTGAGCACGATGCTCAGTCGAGCCCGAACCGATGCGCAATGGCAGCGAAGGACTGATCGAGGATGTCGACCCCGCGTAACGCTTCTTCCTCAGTGATGACGAGAGGCGGATTGATGCGAATGACGTTGGAGTAAGACATGGTGATGAGGCCGCGCTCGAGCGCCTCGTGAAAAAGCGCGCGTGTGATCGTCTTATCCAATGGGGCCTTGGTCTTGCGGTCGGCCACCATCTCGACGCCGATGAGCAGACCGCGTCCGCGCACGTCGCCAATGAGGCGGTATTTCTCCTGCAGCTTCTTCAAGGCTTCGAGCATCACCGTTCCGACGCGCGCCGAATTCTCGACGAGCTTGTCCTCAAGGATCGCCTCGACCGCGCCGAGCCCTGCCGCGGCGGCCAGCGGATTGCCGCCATAGCTCGACGAACTGCCGCTTGGCTCGCCGAAAGGCGTCGCCGACATGCGCTCGAGCGACGAGGCGACGGCGCTCAAGGGAAAGCCGCCGCCGATGCCCTTGCCGATCGTCATGATGTCGGGCTTCAACCCGAAGTGATCGGAGGCCCACATCTTGCCGGTGCGGCCGAAGCCGACCAGAATTTCGTCGGCGATCAGAAGCGCGCCGGTCTCTGTCGCGATCTCGCGCACCGCGTGGATAAAGTCGTCCGGCGGAATCACGTTGCCGGCCGTGCCTTGCATCGGCTCGATGATGATCGCCGCGAGTTCGCCCTGGGTATCGTTCTTGATCACGTTGCGCAGGTGCTCGGCGCAGGCCAGGCCGCACGATGGGTGCTGCAGATTGAACGGGCAGCGGTAGCAGTCCGCATAGGGCGAATGATGCATGCCCGGCGGAAATGGCCCCTGATGGTTGCGATAGCCACCGCCCAGCATGCCGATGACGCCCTGGCTCTTGCCGTGGAAGCCGCCCCAGAATCCGATGAACTCGAACTTCTTGGTCACCGCCTTGGCAAGCCGGAACGCCGCCTCGACCGCCTCGGCGCCGCCAGAAAACAATTGCAGATGAGTCAATCTCTCGGGCAACAGCGAGGCGACGAGATTGAGGAAGCGCGCCCGCGTTTCGGTGGTGAAGCTGCCGAAGGTCGACCTTTCGAGCTGCTCTTTGAGACGCTTGATATAGTGAGGATGGCTGTGTCCCACGCTGCCGACGGCGATGCCTGCGATGAAATCGAGATATTCGTTGCCGTCGACGTCGGTGATCGTGCAGCCCTCGGCGTGGTCGACGACGATCTGCGAGAAGAGCGCAATCGATTGCAAGCCTGGTGCCATCGCCTTGGCCTCTTGGTCGAAGATCGCCTTAGATTTGGGGCCAGGCACGGCGCGGCGTTTGAACGCCTTGTTCGGGGACGGAACTTCGTTCAACAGATCAATTCCTTGTTGAGGCGACCAAGCGCGGGCGCCGATGGAAGCGCTCGGTCAGGCAATCTGCGATCGCCTGCGCAGCGCGATCCCGGTAAAGAGCGTAGCTCGGCCACGCATTGAGATCGATGATCATCGGATCGCCGTTGGCCTTGATGACGGCGTCGCCTCCGAAGACCTCAAGCCCGAGCGCGGCGGCCGCGTCGAGTCCCGCCTTGCTCAAGCGAGCCGGGTCGAATGAATGACCCAGCATTCCTTTGTCACGGTGATAGAACCATTGGAACCAATTGGCGTCCTTAGCCCTCGCGCCATTTCGCACGCCATAGAATTTGACCAAATCGCCCGGCACGTGTTCCTGCGCAACGACAAACGGGATATCCCGCTCGGCAAAACGACTTAATGCGTCGCGCCATCCGGCCTCGGACGCCGCATAGAGGACGTCGTCGGTTTGTGTCGCGTGAAAATCGTAGCGCTTGATCCAGGCGCAGTCGGCCGGCCGCGACGTGTTCGCGCCGGCCGCAACGATCCAGCTCATCGGGGCTGCCACGCCATTCCGCGCGAACAGCTCGACCATGCGGTGGCGGTAGGTATTGCGAATGGCCGTCGTCGTGTTCACGACAATAGCGCCCGCCTTTTCCATCGCCGCCAAGCGGTCCAGGACCGTTCCGCGCTCGCACATAACGAACAGGTTCGCCGCAGGCGCTTCAATCACGGCGTCGGCGGCAATCAGTTCGACGTTGAATCCGCGCTCCGCCAAAGCCTCGCCGACGCGCCTCATAATCGCGGCATCGTCATCGACACGCCCAGGCGAGTGGCTCGGCTCGCGCAATACGCCGACGCAGTTGGGCCCAGTGTTCATGCGCTGGCGTCCTCGCTCCAGCGGAGCCTGGCCTGCTCGGCGGCTTCGACATCGCGCGCCCGATCGATGTCAAACACCAGGGGCAGAACGACGCCATAGACGGGCCGTCCATCATCGACCAACCATTTGAGATAGTCGCGCAGACGGTCGAAACGCGCTTTCGGCTCCGGGCCTCGATACGCTGGAAGCCAGTAAAGGCCGGCCGTGACATGGCTGCCTTGATCGCCGCCAAGCCGAAGAACGCGCCCCTCCTCGTTCAGCGCCGCCCACAATGGGTTGTCGTCATCCACGTGATCAGTCAGGCCGAGCACGACCGCGTCATCGGGCAAGCTCGCCGCCGAGCTCACAAAATGCTGAAAGGCGGCCACCGGCATGATCGCATCGACCGTCGTGATGAGCGCGGGAGCGCCGGCCAGCCGGGCGGCGACAATCTCAAAGCTTGCGTAAGACGACGGAGTCGTGCGCACGATCACGTCGAGATCCATGTCGCGACCGTGATCGCTGAGCCAATGCCGACAGTCATCGCTGCCTTCGTTGATGATGATGGTCACCTGACGAATACCGACCGCGCGAAAACGATCAAGGGCATATCCAATCAGGGGCCATCCGCCGACCGGCGTCATCGGCTTGCTGACGCGATAACCGTCCGCCCGCAGCCGAGTTCCGTGGCCAGCGGCGATGATTCCGCCGCGCAGGACAACAGATTCTGGCGTGGCCGTCATGTCAGAATATCGAGGAGATCCGGCAGCTGAGTCACAGAGGTGAGAACGGACCGATTTTCAGGGCCATCGCGTTCAGTCGCCTGAACGTCTTCGGGCGCGATCCAGATGAAGCCCATGCCGGAGCGACGGGCACCCTCATAGTCGCGCCGCAACGAATCGCCGACCATGATGGTCGTCTCCGGAGCCGCCTGCAGCTCCGCGAGTGCGGCCTGAAAAATCGCCGGTTCGGGCTTCTCGGCGCCCACACGCTGGCTGTCCGTCATGACCCCAAACAAGGGACCGAGTCCCGAGCTCTCGCACACCGCTTCAAGATTGCCGTAGAAGTTCGACACCACGCCAAGCCGATAGCGCTCACTGAGCGCCTCGAGGACTGGGCGATTGCGGGCGAAGGCGAAGGACATATCGGACAGGAACCGCGAGGCGACCCGCTGGCCGCGAGCGCGATCGGTTTTACGCTGGCCCGTACCACCGCCACGGCGCGCGAGTTCGGCCTCGAGATTGGTCGTCAACGTGCCGACCGTTTCCTCAAGGCCCGCCGTCGGCGCAAGCGCGCCGACAAGCGCGTCATCGGCGGCGTAAAAGGCCGGCGCGAAAGCATCGGCCGAAAGCTCCAGCCCCTCGCTCCGATAGAGGGCATGGAAGCGCTCCTTCCACGCCACCCCGTCGGAATCGAGCGTGCCGCCAAAGTCAAACAGAACCGTTTCGATCGCTTGCACTTAAGAGCGGCCACGGGCCGCGACCTTTGCGCTTTTAACCGCCGCGCCGGGAAGGTCGAAGGGTTCGCCGTCGATGAAGGCGTTGCAGGCGTCGTACGCGACGCTGTCACGGAACTGGCGCGGCGGGGTTTTCATGAAATAGGCCGACGGCGCTTCGAGCGGGCCGCCTATCCCGCGGTCCAATCCCAGCTTGGCGCAACGCAGAGCGTCGATGACAACGCCGGCGCTGTTCGAGGAATCCTGCACCGACAGCCTGAGCTCGATCTCTAGCGGCGCGTCGCCGAAGCCGCGCCCCTCCAGGCGGATGAAAGCAATCTTGTTGTCATGCTGCCAAGGAATATAGTCGGAGGGGCCGATGTGGATATCCGCGTCGTCGAGTCGCTCGTCGAGCTGCGACTGGACGGATTCCGTCTTGGAAAGCTTCTTCGACTTGAGTTGCTTGCGCTCCAGCATGTTGAGAAAATCGGTGTTGCCCGCCGTGTTGAGCTGGTAGGTCCGGTCGAGGGCGACGCCCCGGTCGGCGAACAGCCGCGCCAGCGAGCGATGGACGATGGTTGCGCCAACCTGGCTCTTGATGTCGTCGCCGACGATCGGCAGGCCGGCTTCTTGGAACTTCTTCGCCCATTCCGGATCGGATGCGAGGAAGACGGGCACGCAATTCACCATGGCGACACCAGCCGCCAGGCAGGCTTCCGCGTAGTGCTTCACGGCCTTTTCGGAGCCGACAGGGAGGTAGCACAATAGCACTTCTGCGCCGGACCTGCGCAGAGCTTCAGCGATATTCGTCGGCTCGAGGTCGGCAGGGCGAAAGGCGACGTCGTCATCGTAGTCCGCCATGTGCGGGGCCACGCCGTCGAGTTCGGGACCCATCTGGACGACGACATTCGATACGGGTAGCGAACTCTGGAAGACACGCGTGTTGTTCGGCTTGGCGAAGATCGCCTCCTCGAGCGGCCGGCCGACCTTGCGCTTGTCGACGTCGAACGCGGAGACGAACTCCACGTCGCTAGCCCGGTAGCCGCCGATGACCTGGTGCATGACGCCATCGAGGGCCGCATTGCGACGGCTCCGGTAATATTCCACGCCTTGAACCAGAGCGCTGGCGCAATTGCCGACGCCGGCGATGGCGACCTTGATGTTCTTTGGCATTCGGTCTGAGATCCCCACAATGCCCGCTGGCTTGGTCAGCGGAATCCGCCTCTTATCCGCAGGCGTGACGAAAGGGCAAAGTATATATGACCGGCTTGCGACAGGCAAAGCCGGATTTTCATGCACGCTCGCGGGTAATTTAGGTCATCCCCTCCTAGCCAAAGCCAGGCGACCGGGGCGCTTCACATGCCGAAAGCCGGGGCTCGGCTATTGCCGCGTTTAAGATTGCGATAGCGGGCCATCGCCCAAAGCGGAAAAAACTTGGAATAACCGTGATAGCGTAAATAGAACACCCGGGGGAAGCCCGTCGCCGTGTGGAACGGCTCGTTCCACAAGCCGTTATCGCCTTGCGAAGCGGCGAGATAACTGATTCCCCGCGCGACAGCAGGGTGATCAGCCTCGCCCGCCGCCATGAGTTCAAGCACCGCCCAAGCGGTCTGCGAAGCGGTGCTGGGCGCGGATTCGTAGCCTTTGTAATCGAGCCGGTAGCTGCCTCCGCTCTCCCCCCAGCCGCCGTCAGGGTTCTGGATCCGCTCAAGCCACGTGACGGCGCGCCGCATGGGCTCGGATTGCGGGTCCTGGCCGGCGATCGACAGCGCGCATAGCGAAGACCAGGTGCCATAAATGTAGTTTATGCCCCAGCGGCCGAACCAGCTTCCATCCTTCTCCTGATCGGCCAGAAGGGCATCGATCCCGCGCGCCAAGACCGGGCTCGTGTCTCGCGTCTCGCCGAGCTGAGCGAGCATTGAGATGCAACGCGCGGTGACGTCTGCGGTCGGCGGATCGAGCAGCGCGCCATGGTCGGCGAACGGGATGTGGTTGAGATAAGAGTGGGTGTTGTCGGCGTCGAAGGCCGCCCATGCGCCGTTGCGGCTCTGCAGCCCCTCGATCCATTCGCGCGCCCGCGCGATCGCTGGCGAATGGAACTTCGGCGCTTTGGTCACGCCGCCGCGATCCGCGCGGTCCATCGCCATCGCGACCACAGCGGTGTCGTCGGTGTCAGGATAGTGCGGATTGGCGTATTGGAAAGCCCAGCCGCCCGGGCGAACGTTCGGACGCTGAACGGCCCAGTCGCCCTTGACGTCAAGGATTTGGAGCGGCGCCAACCAGTCAAGCGCCGCGCGCACCGGCTCGCCGCCAGCTTCACCCCCTACTTCAAGCAGCGCGTGAGCGGTGAGCGCCGTGTCCCACACAGGCGACAAACACGGCTGGCAATAGGCCTCATCCTTACCGACGACGAGCAGTTTCTCGATCGACTGGCGCGCAGTGACGAGATGAGGATGGTCAGGCGGATAACCGAGGGCGTCATACATCAGAACCGCGTTCGCCATAGCGGGATAAATCGCGCCGAGACCTTCTTCGCCATTGAGGCGCTCAGTCACGAATGCCTCGGCGGCGCCGACCGCGCGACGGCGTAACGAAGTCGGAAAATAGGGCTCGACGCGCTTGAGCAGCCAGTCGATCGCGCCGAAGATTTTTACGCCCAGCCATGCCTGGTGCGCGCCCTTTGGCCACTCGCGCACAGTTTCTGGCGGCGCGACGAACAGCTCCGAGATCGTGACGCCGCGCGGATTCGCGGGCCGCGGCTTCAGCGCCTGCAGCACCAGAAGCGGGACCATCACGGTGCGCGCCCAATAGGAAACCTTGTCGAGATGGAAGGGAAACCAGCGTGGCAGGAGCATGATCTCAACCGGCATGGTGGGCACGCCGCGCCAAGGAATGGCTTCGTAGAGCGCGAGCAGGAAGCGGGTGAAGACATTGCTCTTCGCAGCGCCGCCATTAGCGAGAATCGCTTCGCGCGCGCGGCGCATGTGCAGCGCCTCGGGATCGTCGCCGATCATCTTGAGCGCGAAATAAGCCTTGACGCTGGCGCTCATGTCGAACGGGCCTGCATGAACGAGCGGCCAGCCGCCATGGTCGCCCTGAACCCGCCGAAGATAGACGCCGATCAGGCGCTCGAGTTCGAGATCGGGCTTTTCGCCCCGAAACTGTCTGAGCAGCACGTATTCGGCTGGAATCGTCGCATCCGCCTCAAGTTCGAAACACCAATGGCCGTCCTCGTGCTGTCGGGCGAGCAACGCACTCGCCGCGCTTGAGATATGGTGCTCCAGCGTCTCGAGCGATGGCGGATCTTGAGAATGATCGAGGGCGATGTTCATTGGGAAAGGCTCATCACGCGACGGCTTGGCGCATTCGCGCCCGAGGCGATAACGATTGAAGCCGCCTTATAGCCTGAACGCACCGCGCCTTCGATCGTGGCCGGCAGACAGGTCTGAGTCCAATCGCCAGCCAGGACAACGTTGTCCCACCGTGTGCGCGAATCCGGCCGTTTGGCGTTCTGCTCTGGCGTCGCCGCGAAGGTCGCCCGCTTCTCCTTGACGATCTGCCACGGCGGCAGGTCAGCAGGGAGGCCGGTCAGCGCCGCCGCCTCGCGCCAGATCTCGATTGCAAGTTCATCGCGCGGGCGGTCGATGAGCCGGTCGGCGTTGCTGATAGTGACTGAGAGCCGATCCGGAAAAGCGAACAGCCATTCGATCTCAGCATTGACGACGCCGAGAATTGCAGGCTGCTCACGAGGCGGCGCGATTTGGAAATGGGCATTGAGAATGCCGCGAAATTCGTCTGGCGTCGTTAGACCCGGAAGGAGGTCGTTCGCGATCCAAGGTGGCGCGCTGAGGATCACGGAATCGTCCGCGCCAAGCTCCTGCTGGGTCCGGTCGAAATCGAGCCCAACGGCGCGTTTCTCCTCGAAACGAATCGTCCGAAGCCGGTCGCCAAACCGAACCGGAGACCCTCGCGCGGCGAGGAAGGCAAGCGCAGGGTCGACAAAGCTGCTCGCGAGGCCGTGGGCAGCAAACAGAGGGTGGCAGGCCTTTCCACCCGCGGCGAGGGTCTCGCGCAACAAAGCTGCCGTGAGCGCCGCGGAGCTCTCCGGAGGATCGGTATTGAGCGCGGAGGTCAGGAGCGGGCGCCAGAGCCTTTCGTAGAGCGGGCCCACACAGCGCATCGCCTCGCCGACGGTCGCGCTCGACCCCTTCACGAACACGCCGAGCGGCGCGAAATATTCGCCCAGCCCCGTGCCGGGCACGCGCTTCTTCCGATCGAACAACCACCACGGGATACGGCCCTCGCTGAGATCGAGTCGCCAGCGCTCGCCGCTCTTGAGGTCCGCGAAGTCGAAGATCGCCGCACCCGGATCGTGCAGCGTCCCGCGCGCGCCGATTCGGTCGAGATAATCCAGCGCCTCGTGATTGCCTGACAGCAGCAGATGATTGCCATTATCGATGATGAGACCGAGCGTCGGGTCGGGATAGGACCGGCAGCGACCGCCCGCGAACGCCGCAGCCTCGTGCACAATCACCCTACGTCCGGCATCGACAAGTCGCACGGCCGCGCTCAAGCCGGCGATGCCCCCGCCGATAATATGAACCCCGCCGTCCGTCATAGGATGCCGTATCGCAGGAGGGCGCCAACCAAGCGCAGGCGGCTCGCCTTGGCACGCCGCCGCGGTGGAGCGAAGCCTTCTTTCAGCATCCTGTCGAGGATCGAGCCGTAGGCCGCCGCCATCAATCGCGGCGCTTTCACTGCCGCTCGCGGGGCCCCCGCCATGAAGGATTGGGCCTTGTCGAAATGCTGATGAGCGCGCGCAGCCACCTCGACGCAAGCGCCGGCAAGCTTAGGGTCCGCGGCAGCCACCAGAGGTTCGTCGGTCTTTACTCCGGCAGCGTTCAACGCCTCACGCGGCAGATAGAGCCTGCCGATGCTCGCGTCCTCGTCGATATCGCGCAGGATATTGGTGAGCTGGAGCGCGCGGCCAAGATGATAAGCGAGCGCCACCCCAGGTTCGTCAGGCAGGCCAAAGATGCGCACCGAGAGCCGGCCCACTGCGGACGCCACGCGATCGCAATAGAGATCCAGCGTCGCCCAGTCCGGAGCACGGATGTCGTGCTCGGCGTCCATCGCCATGCCGTCGATCACGGCGTCGTAATCTTCATGGCTGAGATGAAATTTGCGCGTCGCCTCGGCGAGGGCTGCGAGGTGGGGCGGCGCCTGTCTGGAGAACATTATGGCAATGTCCGCGCGCCACCGCTCCAACTTGGCCAGACGCTCAGCCGGCGTCGCGGGCCCGCGGTCATCTGCGACATCGTCGACGGCGCGGCAGAAGCCGTAAACCGCGAACATCGCTTCGCGTTGACGCTCTGGCAGGATGCGCAAGGCAGTATAGAACGAGCTGTGCGCCACAGGCGCCGCCTGCGAACTCATGCCGTCGCTCTCGCGCGCACTCCGACCGAGCGCATCACCGTGGAGCCAAGGAAACGCGCCGCGCCAATCCCGCCGACCAACGCAACACCAGCCTTGCTGAGATGCACGCGCTCGCTAAGCGGATCGCGTGTTTCGAGATCGCGCGCGAGGCGCCGCGCCAGCGCATGGATCGCGGCGATCTCCGCGCCAAGCCGCACGTCCTGGATTTGCGGGATGAGCGGCGCGCCGCGCGCCGCAAGCTCGCTCGTGCGGGCGGCAAGTTCGGCAAGCGCCCCGCGCAACTGCGGCTGCGCTTTCGGCGCATCCAGCATTTCCACCGAGGCGCCATGCGCAGCGAGCGTGTCGAGCGGCAGGTAAACGCGGTCCAGGCGCTTATAGTCCTCGGCGCAATCCTGCAAGTGATTGATGATCTGCAGCGCGGAGCATAGAGCGTCGGAAGCCGGCCACATGGACGGATCTTCTTCGTGCACGTCTAGAACGAAGCGGCCGACTGGCGCCGCGGACAGCGCGCAATAGTCCATGAGCTCCGGCCAACTAGCGTAACGGTTCTTTCGCGCGTCGAAGCGAAAGGCCTTCAGCAGATCGAGAGCATGTTTCGGGCTCAAGCCGGTCTTAGCAAGCTCAAGCCGCAAGGGCTCGGCTTCCTCGGCCGGCGCCCCACGGCCCGTGAGCGCGTCGTCGAGATCGTCGAGAAGCTCGAGCTTCGTCTCGGGCGACAGCGTCGGGTGATCTGCGACGTCGTCGGCCGCACGCACAAAGCGATAGAAGGCCAGGATCGGACCCCGTCGCTGCTCGCTTAAGAGCCATGAGGCGACGGGAAAATTTTCGTCCCTATGGCCCTTGCCGGAGAGCGCCTCCTTCACCGTCGTCATGCGCGCCCTGTCTCTCGCATTGGCGCTTGGAATCGTCCCTTCCAGTAGCCGCCGCGCCCCCGCCAATATTGGTATGCCGAATCGAACGTGAAGGCGACATAGGCTGCCGCGACTGCGGGCAAGGCAAAGCCGCCAATAACGGGACGCCCGTAGAGCCGCAGCATCGGCGCAAGCGCAATCGCCATCATCGCCCACGTGATCGCGCCGATGGCTTGCGCCGCGTCGCGTCCGAATATGGCAAACAGCAGCGGCGCCACATAGACGAGCCCCATTCCTCCGATCGCGCCTGCAAGCCGCAGGGGCGAATAGCGCAGTTCGGCGAACGCCGAGCGCGACACCATCCGGTGGAATTCGGTGAAGGTGGAATAGGCCCGCAAGCTATCGACGCTCTCGGTTAGCCCAAGCCAGATTGGCCCCTGCCCTTTCATGAGCGCGCCGAGAGCGCAATCGTCGATCAGCGCGTTGCGCACAGCCTCGAGACCGCCGGCGGCATGAAGAGCTTCGCGTCGCACGAGCATGCAGCCGCCGGCGGCTGCGGCGGTCGTCCGACTGGGATCGTTCACCCAAACGAAGGGATAGAGCATCTGAAAAAAGAAGACGAAGGCCGGCGCGAGCCAGCGCTCAGCCGTGCTCTCACAGCGCAGCTTTACCATCAACGACGTCAGCACGCTGTTTTTAGCGCGAGCGATGGCGACCAGACGAGAGAGCACGTGGGGCGCATAAGCGATGTCGGCGTCGGTGAACAGGACGAATTCAGATGGCCGTGCGCTCGCTTCGACCTTGGCCAAGCCCTGGCGCATCGCCGACAGTTTGCCAGTCCAACCGGGCGGCGGGCCGGTTCCTGTAACGATATCTAGCCGGTCGGCCGCGTGAGCGTCGCGCGCGGCAGTCGACGCAACGGCTGCAGTGCCGTCCGTACTCTGATCGTCGACAACAACCACCGAAAAAGGCCCAGAATATTCCTGCCTGAGGAGCGAGCCGACGCTCTGAGCAATCATGTCGGCTTCGTCGCGAGCCGGGATGATCGCGACGACGCTAGGCCAAGCACCCGGCTCGTTCCGAACCTTGTTCGCCGCGGCGGCGGAATTGTCCCGCTCGCCGCACAGCCAGAACCATCCCCTGCCGACCAGAAGATACGCCCAGATCGCGAGCGGAATGAGCGAGATGGCGGCAAGAATCATTTGAGATGGCCGTGGGCGCGAAACCAGGCGATCGCGTCAGCGAGACCCTCGACATAGGGCCTTGAAGCATAGCCCAACTCGCGCCGCGCCTTGGAATTGTCGAAGAACATATGATGGCGCGCCATCCGCAAGCCGTCCGCTGTGATAAACGGTTCGACGCCACGAAACGTCGCCAGCAACTCGGCGCCGTATGCGATTGGATAAAGCATTGTCCGCGGCACTTTGAGCTTGGGCGGCCGCCGGCCGACGAGCCGTGCGATGTCGGCAAGCATATCGGCGAGGAAGACGTTATCGCCGCCAAGAATATAGCGCTCTCCGATTCTCCCGCGTTCAAGCGCGGCGACGTGTCCGGCAGCGACGTCATCGACATGCGCGAGGTTTAGTCCTGTCTCCACGAAGGCAGGCATGCGTCCTGATGCAGCCTCGATGATGATGCGGCCGGTCGGCGTCGGCCGCACGTCGCGGGGACCGATTGGCGTCGACGGGTTGGCGATGACCGCCGGCAGTCCATCGCGCTGGATCATGGTTTCGACCAAACGCTCAGCCGCCACTTTGCTGCGCTTATAGGTGCCGATCCCCTCGCCGTCGGCGAGCGGATTGTCCTCTGTCGAGGCGGCGCCGTTAGTAAGCTTCAAAGTCGCCACGCTACTGGTATAGACGATGCGCTCGACACTGGCGCTGAGCGCCTCCTCCATGATGAGGCGCGTGCCCTCGACATTGCTGCGGCGGATCTCTTCGGGGTCTCGCGCCCAGAGTTGATAATCGGCAGCCGCGTGGAAAAGGTAGCGGACGCCTTTCAGCGCCGCCGCCAACGAGGCGCGATCCCGGAGGTCGCCCTCGCAAACAACGTCCGCCGTGTTGAGATTCGTGCGTGGGCTTGAAGCACGCGCCAGAACGCGGACGGCGTGGCCGCGGGCTCTCAGCGCAGCGGCGATCGCAGAACCAAGAAAGCCGCTCGCGCCCGTGACCAGAACGGTCGAGGACGCTGGCAATTCGCGCGCGCCGTCGGTCGCGGCTGCCACTTCTGCGACGTCAGCCGGCACGCGAGCAACGCTTTGTCCGACGTCACGATCCATACGTAAAGCTTACCAAACCGAGGAGCAGTGCTGAAGCGCTCGCTGATATTGCTTCGGGAAACCCTTTATTCGGTCCAAGGTGGCCGCGCTTTTGCTCGAAATCTCTACAATTCTCGCTCACGATCATCCAAGTTCTTGTGCAACAGCCGCATAGCGCTTTTCGCGATGTGCTCCATCCGGCCTCTTGAGGTCAAGCGGCTTTGGAGCCTGGCTGCTTCGCCGGCGGTGTTGGAGGGGCTGTGCGGGTCGGGGGCGAGCGGGTCGGCGGGGGCCTGAGTTGTCCGCGTGGGCGCCCGGAACGGGGCGCATAAACGCTCTTAAACGCGCCTAAACGATAGTAAACGCTAGTAAAATTGCTTGCATTTACTAGCGTTTACTTTTTCGAATCGAGCCTTTTCAATGGATTACAGCCGATTCAAACAAAAAAAGTAACTGCCCAGGGGGGTGAGTCGGATTTGTCACGGTGGGCAGGGATTTTTGGATTGTGTGGATTGGGGAGGAGTCAGGTTGGGCGGAATGTGATTGCCTTGGGGGATGATTCTGCCCTCCGAGGTCGCAGCCCTGATCGCGTCGCTCCAGCGGGAACTGGAAGTGTTGCGGGCTGAGAATGCGGAGCTTCGGCGCCGGCTGGGCCTTGACAGTTCGACGAGTTCGAAGCCGCCTTCGAGCGATGGTCTGCGGAAGAAGCCTTTGAGCCTTCGCGAGCCTTCGGGCCGGCCGAGCGGGGGCCAGAAAGGCCACAAGGGCGAGACCCTGCGCCAGAGGGCCAAACCCGACCGGATCGTGACGCACGCGGCGGCGGCTTGCCGTCATTGCGGCTCGGCCCTCAGCCTTGGCGAGGCGCGAGGCCTCGAGCGGCGCCAGGTGTTCGATCTGCCGGAGCGGCTGATCGAGGTCACCGAGCATCGGGGCCTGGTTTATGCCTGCGCCGGCTGCGGCGGAGCGACCCGGGGGCTTTTCCCGAAGGGGTGAGGAGACCCGTCCAATATGGCGGGCGCGTCCGCGCCGCCGCCGTCTATCTCCACGCGCAGCATTTGATTCCCGAGGCCCGCGCGGCCGAGGCGCTTGCCGACCTGATTGGCGCGGAAAGCCTTTGTGCGGCGAGCGTGGCGGAATGGACGCGGCGGGAAGCGGGGGCGTTGGCGCCCGTCACGAAGCGGATCGGCGCGCTCGTGTGCGCCGCGCGCGTGCGCTGCCTCGACGAGACCGGCCTGCGCATCGGCGGCAAAACGCAGTGGCTGCATACCGTCGCCACCGAAACCCTCACGCTCTACCGCGCTGGCGCCAAGCGCGGCGCGATGCCCGAAGGCCTCGAAGGGGGCGTCGTCGTCCACGACGGCTTCAAATCCTACGCCAAGCTCGGGACGGCGGCGCAGCCCCCTGTCCATGCGCTCTGCAACGCCCATCACTTGCGCGAACTCAAGGCGCTCATCCAGTTCGACAAGGAGCCTTGGGCCGGAGCCATGAACGATTGTCTCCGCGACGCCTGCAAGACGGTCGCAGAAGCCCGCGCAAACGGCAAAACCGCGCTCTCCCCTGCGGTGCTCGAAGCCTTCCACGCCCGCTACTGGGAGGCCCTGCGCCAAGGCCTCGCCTGGCATCGCAGCCTTCCCCGCCTCGAAAAAGGGGGCGCCAAAAGCGGCCGCACGAAACGCAGGGCCGGAGACAATCTGCTGCTTCGCCTGCATAGATTCAAAGACGACGTACTGCGCTTCCTCGTGGACTTCGAGGTTCCCTTCACCAACAATCTGGCCGAACAGGCGCTCCGGATGATGAAGGTGAAAATGAAAATCTCCGGCGGCTTCCGGACCCCCGAGGGCGCTCATGCTTTCGCAGCCCTCCGCTCCGTCATCGCAACCGCACGAAAACAGGGCCTGAACATCCTCAAAGCCCTCGCCGCCAACCCAACAGCCCTCGCCAACGCCATCTCACCCTGACCCACTCGGCTGGGCAGTTACAAAAAAAAGCGGCTCCCCAATATTTCGAGCCTCAAGGCATTGCGACACGGCCCTCGAAAACCTGCCCCGAGCGTGTCGAAGGGGACGCTCCAGCACCCACAACGAGGGTGCGAGGCTCCGCATTGCCCCCAGGATGAGGTCATGAAGCTCGACGTCTTTCCGAAGCGGAACCGCGGGGGTAAAACTCTGTCCGATGGGTCGCTTCCTTAAGAGGGGTCGAGCCGATCTCATCCCTCCGTTCTAACTCCGGTCGAGGCGCCTTCGGCGGCCCGATGTTTGGTCCGGTGAATAGAATGCATAGCACGATTTCTGTTTTCTAGCAATCAAAACCGTACGAAGTGTCGGTAGCAGACGATATGTCCGGTTTAGGTAGCGCACGATCTGTCCGGTAGATCCGGCCCTTTTTGGAGGGGTTGGATGCGCTGGACAGAAGCCCTTCAGGGTGTGCGCATGACGGTGTTTTTGAACGTTCTGAACCGCTGGGAATTGGCGGAGCTGAACCAGGAAGAGGCGGCTGAGTTGCTCGGCGTGAGCGAGCGGACGTTCCGGCGCTGGACGCGGCGTTACGAAGAGGAAGGCGAGGCTGGGCTTGTCGACCGCCGGCTCGGCCAGGCGTCGGGCAGGCGGGTTCCCGCCGATCGGGCGGAGGAAGTGGAGCGGCTTTACCGCGAGCGCTACCAGGGTTTTACGGTCAAGCACTTCCACGAGCATCTGATCAAGGATCACGGCTTCGGCTGGGGCTACACCTGGACGAAGCTGCATCTTCAGTGGGCGGGCGTTGTGGCGAAGGCGCCGCGCAAGGGCGCCCACCGGCGCAAGCGCGAGCGGCGGCCACTGCCGGGCATGATGCTGCACCAGGACGGCTCGCGCCACGAATGGCTCGAGGGCCAGCCGGCGCTCGACCTGATCGTGACGCTCGACGATGCGACGGGGGCGATCTATTCGGCCTTTCTCATCGAGGAGGAGGGCACGGCCTCGACCTTCCGGGCGCTGAAGGAGGTTTTCGCCGAGCACGGCCTGCCGATGAGCCTCTATACGGATCGCGGCTCGCACTATTTCCGCACCACCAAGGCCGGCGAGATCGACCGCGGCTCACCGACCCAGGTCGGGCGAGCCCTTGAGCAGCTCGGAATCGAGCATATCGGGGCTTTCTCTCCCCAGGCCCGTGGCCGTTCGGAACGGATGTTCGGCACGCTTCAGGGCCGGCTGCCCAAGGAGCTCCGGCTCGCCGGCGTCACCGACATCGAAGCAGCCAACGCTTTCCTCCGCGACGTCTATCAGCCGGAACACAACGCCCGCTTCGCCGTCGATCCGGCCGGCGAGGGTTCAGCCTTCACGCTTATTCCGGGCGTCGACCTCGACGAGATTCTCTGCGTGCAGGAGGAACGCCAGGTCATGAACGACAATTGCGTGTCCTACCGGACGCTGAAACTGCAGATCCCCGAAAGCCCGATGCGGCCCCATTTCGTCAAGGCGCGGGTCAAGGTCCACGTCTACCCCGACGGCTCCCACGCCCTCTTCCACGGGCCCCGCTGCATCGGCCGATATGACCAGAACGGAGCGATCAGAGATGCGAAAAACGCCGCTTAAATCCGCTCGGCGGCGAAGCCCTCGTGGACGGCATGGACAAGCCTCCGGCTTGCCCACCCCGCCCACGAGGCAGAACAGAACCAGAAGAAGCGGACATATGATGGGCTACCAAAACCGGACAACTTAATTCGCTATCGACATCAAAACCGTACGAAGACGTTTCGCGTGTCGAAGGCTTGAGTCGGACGGCCACGATTCCAACACCGCTGACTCGATGCCGTTTGAGCCCAAAGCCACGAATCTCGTCCTCGGCGACGTCAATGCACATGAATTATGAGCCATTCCACAGCTGTTAGGCGCTACAGTAGCGGCATGCATCCGGATGAGAGGCCAAACGGCCGAAGACCCGGAGCAGGCTGCGCTTCGCTGGAATCGGCGCCGTTAGCACACCAAGCCCGTCGGATGACGGGCTTTGGGCAGGAGATCGGGCGGTCTCCGCGCGAACTCAAAAGCAAAAGGCGTTAGGGCCGGCCCCCCCCACTGGGCGCGCTCGGCGGCTCATCTTCGTGCCCGGCGCCTGACGCGCGCTGACCGCCCTCGCCTCGTATTGTGCCCGCGTCCTCGGCAATTGCACCGCGCGCCTTTCGCTCTTACCCGCGATGGCTTGACCGTCCCCGGGCCGCCCCCTAACGAAGACGGCGTAAAAAATTCGGGAGGAAACAAAACATGCAAATGAAGCGCACCTTTGTTCTGACTGCGCTGACGGCCGCCACGCTGAGCGCGCTCATCGTCGGCGCCTCTGCTGCCGACGGGCCAAAAATCGCGGTCGATCTCACCACGCTGACGTCGCCGTTCTGGACCGCCTACAACCAATATATCGTCGAGCAGGCGAAGGCTCAGGGCGTCGACCTGCTGCAGCCGTTCAACTCCGAATTCGACACGGCGAAGCAGATCACCGGGGTGAAGAACGCGATCACGCTCGGCGCCAAAGGCCTCATTTTCTCGCCATTCGACAGTTCGGCGGCGGGAACAATTCTGAAGACGGCGGCAGCCGCGAATGTGAAGGTCGTCGCGGTCGACGTCGCGACCGAGACCGGTCCGGTCGCCATCGTCGTACGTGCGAACAACATCGCTTACGGCGAGAAGGCCTGTAAATACATCGGCGAGCACGTGGCGGAAGGCCCGGTCGTACAGATCATGGGCGACCAGGCGTCGATCAATGGCCGCGACCGCGGCAATGGTTTCCGCGACTGCATCAGGAAGAATTATCCCAAGCTCAAGGAGCTCGAAATTCCAACCAAGGCCTGGTCGGGCGAGGACGCGGCGGCTGGCCTCGACACCATTCTCAATTCGACGCCGGATCTCAAAGCGATCTACATGCATGCGGGCGGCGTTTTCCTCGCGCCGACTTTGCAGACGCTGAAGCGTAAAGGGATGCTCCATCCGGCCGGCGAAGCAGGCCACATCGTCATTGTGAGCAATGATGGAATTCCCCAGGAGTTCGACGCGATCCGCAAGGGCGAGATCGACGCCACCGTCTCCCAGCCGGCGGACCTCTATGCGAAATACGGCATCATGTATCTGAAGGACGCGATCGAAGGAAAAACCTTCAAGGCCGGCCCGACGGACCACGACAGCACGATTCTCGAAGTGGCTCCGGGCGTTCTCGAAGATCAGCTTCCGGCGCAATTGGTCACCAAGGCCAATGTCGACGACAAGGCGTTTTGGGGGAACAATCCCAAATAGCTTGGTAGCGTCCTTGATGACCGAAACGTCAGCGCCCGAGAGCTCCGCGGGGCTTGTAGGAGCTGACGCCGTTCCAATTGTAGAAGCCGCCGGCGTCTCGAAGCGCTATGGCGCGACCGTCGCGCTCAGCGATGCGCGCCTGCGCGTACTTCCCGGCGAGTCGCATGCGCTGGTCGGGCGCAACGGCGCCGGCAAGTCGACGCTCGTCGGAATCCTGACCGGCCTTCGCGAGCCTGACAGCGGCGAGATCCGCTTCCATGGCGAAAAGGCGCCGGCGATCGCCGACCGAGAAGGGTGGCGCCAGCGGGTCGCCTGCGTCTACCAGCATTCGACCATCATTCCGGACCTGACGGTTGCTGAAAACCTGTTCATCAATCGGCAGCCGCTTCGGCGTGGCTTCATCAACTGGGGCACGCTGTGGCGAGACGCCCGTGAGGTGCTCGATCGCTGGGATGTTTCGGTCTCGGAGCGTTCGCGGGCTGGCGATCTTCGGGTCGAGGCTCGGCAATTGGTCGAGATCGCGCGCGCTCTTTCCTATGGCGCGCGCTTCATCATTCTCGACGAGCCGACAGCTCAATTGGACGGAGAGGAAATCAAGCGCCTGTTTGCGCAAATGCGCCGATTGCAGGCGCAAGGGGTGACGTTCCTGTTCATCTCCCATCATCTTCAGGAGGTCTATGAGGTCTGCCAGACCGTGACCGTCCTGCGCGACGCGAGGCACATCCTGACCGCGCCGGCCGCGACCTTGCCCAAGGACGCACTCATCGAGGCGATGACCGGCGAGCAAGTGAGTTTCAGTTTCGCCGACGCCGCCAACCGAAAGACGCCTATTGAGGGCGGCGTTACGCTCGAAGTGAACGACCTCAGCGGCGAAGATTTCGAGAACGTAAGCTTCTCGGTTCGCGCAGGCGAGATCATCGGACTTTGCGGCGCGACCAGCAGCGGCCGTCTCGGCGTGGCCGAGGCCGTCGCCGGTTTGGGGCCATACGAGGCTGGGATAATCCGGATCAACGGCGTCCCCCTCCGCTCGGGCGACGTTCCCTCCGCGCTCGGGCTCGGAATTGGCTGCGTGCCAAAAAGCCGGCATCGGCAGGGGCTCGTTCTCACGCAATCGATCGCTGACAATATCACGATGCCGATTGCGAATGCGCTCGGACCGCTCGGATTCATCGCCCCGGCTCGCCGCGCGTCGGCGGCGAAAAATGCAATCGAGGCGCTTGGCGTCGTCACGCAGGGACCGGACCAACTCGTGTCGGATCTCTCCGGCGGCAACCAGCAGAAGGTTGTGATGGGGCGGGCGCTCTCAAGCCGCCCGTCGGTTCTCGTTCTCATCGATCCGACAGCAGGCGTCGACGTGAAATCGAAGGAAGCACTGCTGCGCGTCATCGAAAATACCCGTCGCGACGGGCGGGCGATTTTGGTGGCGAGCGGGGAGCTCGAGGATTTGCGGGTCTGCGACCGAGTGCTCGTGATGCGCCATGGCAAAGTCGTCGTCGAGCACGCGGCGGGTTGGAGCGATAACGAGCTCGTCGCGTCGGTCGAGGGGATTTGAATTGAGTGAGAGTTCGGCCCCCGCGCCTGTCGCCCAGCGAAGCCTCGTCGCGCAGCGAACCGGCGCCATCGCCTTGGCGCGGCTGCGCGACCTGGCGTTGCTTCCGGCGCTCGCGGTCCTGCTTGTCATCGGCTCCATCATCAGCCCCGTTTTTCTTACCTCGGGGAACATCAATACGATCCTGACCTCCTCGGCGGCTCTGGCGCTGGTCGTGCTGGCGGAATTGCTCGTCATCATCACCGGCAAGTTCGACCTGTCGCTCGAGTTCGATCTACGGCATTGCACCGGCGATCGGCGCCATGGTGGTTCTGCCGGCCGAGAATTTCGGCTTCGGATTTGAGTGGCCAACGGCGATCGGCATTCTCACGGTCTTGGTCGTCGGCGGCCTGATCGGTTTCATCAACGGCTTCATGGTGGTGAAGCTCAGGCTCAGCGCCTTTATCGTGACCCTCGCGATGCTGATCATCCTGCGGGGCATGTTGGTGGGCGCGACGCACGGGCGGACCTTGTTCGACCTCCCCGCCGCCTTCTACGGCCTGATGGTCATCACCTTCCTTGGCCTGCCGCTCGCCGTGTGGCTCTCGGCTGTCGCGTTCGCGATCGCCGGCGTGATGCTGCGTTACCATCGGCTGGGCCGCGCGCTTTACGCAATTGGCGGCAATCCCGAAGCCGCTCGCGCCGCCGGCATCCGTGTCGAACGCATCACCTGGGGCGTCTACGTGCTGGCCGGAATGCTCGCCGCATTAGGCGGCCTCGCCATCACCGGCTATGTCGGCGCGATCAGCGCCAATCAGGGCAACGGGCTCATCTTCACCGTCTTCGCCGCGGCGGTGATCGGCGGCATTTCTCTGGATGGCGGCAAGGGCACCATGTTCGGGGCGCTGACCGGCGTGCTGCTCCTGGGGGTCGTCGGCAATCTGTTGACGCTCGCGCAAGTGCCGTCGTTCTGGATCCAGGCTATCTATGGCGCGATCATACTCGGGTCTTTGATGGTCGCGCGCTTCGCGGGCGGCCAGTCGCAGGAATAGGCGCCCGACCCGGCGCGTAACGTTGCGTTTACCATTCGCTCAGATTTGCGCTTCGCCAAAGGACCCTTAGCGTCCGCTTGCCGTTCACAGTTTCGGCAAGCATACGGCCAGCGGGTTTACTTTCGAAGGACCGTAATTGTGGTCAACATCATGAGATCCATTCGGTTCGCTTCGACGTGAAACGTCGCTGCTCGGAGCCCTGTAAACCCAATCGTTTTGACGTGGGAGGCGCTCTGCTTCAAAAGTACTGCCGATAACCCTTGGTCAGTCAGGGAAAAGGACGTTGAGTTGACTGGCAAGCGTCTTGTAAAACAGCGTGATCGTCCCGGCCTGCGTCTGGTTGTCGCCTTCGCCGCCGCCGCGATCGTGTTCAGCGACTGGACCGTCGCTCACGCTTTTGATTTCTTCGGGCTGTTTGGCTCTGACGACACGCCGCCGGCGGTTTCCCGAACGGCTATTCCGTACAGTTTTACCGTCCAGGTTACGGGCGACGTCTCCGGGCTCAAAGACAGCGTGAAAGACGCTTCATCGCTCTACAGCCTGCGCAAGGACGCCCCTCCCGACGGCGAAGCCCTTGCGCGACGCGCCCAAAGCGACTTTGCGCCAGTCATCGACGCTTTATGGGGCGCGGGCTATTACAACGCCGCGGTGACGATTGCGATCGACGGCGCAAGCTTGGCGATCGGCTCAACCGACATCGCAGCCTTCGCGCGCGCCGCTGAAGCCTATCGCAATCGTAGCGCCGCCCCCGTCGTGATCAAGGTCGAGCCCGGTCCGTTGTTCAAGCTGCGTACGGTGCGTGTTCTCGACGCGCTCGGCGTGGAATTCGCGGAAGCCGAGTTGCCACAGCGCATCGTCGGCCTCAAGCCTGGCGACCCCGCGGCCGCGAGCGAGATCCGCGCCGCGGAGACCCGGATTGTGGACTATTTCCGCAAGCAGGGCCGCCCGCTCGCCAAAATCCAGTCCGTCGCGCCGGTCGTCGATCACGCGCAAGACATTATGGATCTGACCGTGACCGCCGCCCCAGGCCCCATCGCGCCGTTCGGCGAAGCGACGATCCACGGGCCGCAGACTTTCGATCCCGCGATCGTGCGCTCGTTTCTCTATATCCATCCGGGCGATCCCTATTCGCCGGCGGCGATCGCCGACGCACGGAACAGCATCCGCGAAATCCCCGCGGTCGGCGGCGTTCGCATCACCGAAGGCACGGCGCTCAACGCTTACGGTCAGCTGCCCTATCAGATCGATGTCGAAGACCGGCTTCCTTACGCGGTTGGCGCGTCGATGAAATATTCGACGACGAATGGCCCCGAGGGCCAAGTCTATTGGGAAGACCGCAATGTGTTCGGCGGGGCGGAGCGCCTGCGCCTCCAGGCCGACGTTTTCTATGCGCCGCCCTGGTATATTACGTCGCAGAGCCTCCGACACTTCTCGTCCAACGATATTGGTGGGCGCGTATCGGCAAGCTTTCTGAAGCCGGCCTTGTGGGGTACGACCAACGACCTCCTGATCAACGCCCTCGCCGAGAAGGTGAGCACCAGCGGCGCGGGGTTCGCCGGCTATCAGGCCGAGGACGCAGACGTGACCGCCTCGCTCCGCCATCGCTTTAATCAAAATTTTTGGGTTCAGGCGGGCCTGGAAGCGCAAAATGGCGACGCCACCGACGCGTTGGGCACGGTCAATTACCGGCTCATCGGCGTTCCCGTATCCGCCAATTTTGACACGACGGACAGCAAGCTCGATCCGACGCGCGGTGTGCGGCTCAACGCCTCCGCTGTGGGCTTTGGTACGTTCTTGGGCTCGAGCCTCGACCTCGTTCAGGTGAAGGCGGGCGCCTCAGCCTATTATTCCATCGACGCCGACTCGCGTTACGTACTCGCCGGGCGGGTCGCGGCCGGAGCGATGGGCGGTCCGCAGCTCGACGCAATTCCAGCCAATTGGCGCTTTTATGCGGGCGGCGGCGGCTCGGTGCGCGGCTACGCCTATAACGAGCTTGGCCCGACGGTGTGGTGGGGCGCTGTGGTCGGCGGGCGCAGTGTGTTCGACGCGTCGGCGGAATTGCGGGTGAAAGTAACCGACACGATCGGCGTCGTCCCATTTTTCGACATCGGAAACGCGTTCACTTCAAGCTTCCCGACTTTCAACGAGCCTCTGTTCGCAGCGGCGGGTCTCGGCTTGCGCTACTATACCGCCGTCGGTCCCATTCGCCTCGACGTCGCCTTTCCCTTGGAGCGGCGCGCCGGCACCGGGCCGGTGGTGATCTATGTCAGCATCGGGCAGTCCTTCTGATGGCGCAGCTCTTTACCCGCCTCAAAGCGTTGGCGCTGATCGCCCTCCTCGTCCTTTGCGCGAGCGCGCAAGCGGCGGAAGAGGACAAGGGCGTGATCGCCAACCTCATCTCGCGCGCTTTGTCTTCGCCATCGATGAGCGTCTCCATAGGCGCGGTGGATGGCGTCTTGTCCTCCGACGCAACGATCCGGGACATCGTCCTCTCCGACCGCCAGGGCCCTTGGCTCAAGGTCGACAAGGTTCGCCTCGTCTGGAACCGGCTGGCTTTGTTCAGCCGCCGGCTCGACGTCGATCAGCTCACGATCGGACGCATGGAGTTGCTGCGGCGTCCGCTTCCCTCCGAAACCCCGCCGCAGGAGAATGGGGCGCCGCAGCCGATTCTGCCGGAACTGCCGCTCAAGGTGCTCATCAAGCAATTCGGCGTGCAGGAGCTCGCGCTTGGCGAGCCGGTCGTCGGCGTCGCGGCTCGGCTCAACATTTCGGGCAAGGCGACGCTCGGGCCGCCGTCCGAGGGCCTCGATCTCACGCTGACCGCGCAGCGGCTCGACGCGCCGGGCGATTTCAAAACCCAGCTGACCTACATTCCCGCGACCGATCGGCTGACGCTCAACGTGAACTCATCCGAGCCCGCCGGCGGTATTTTTGCCCATCTCGCCAATCTTCCCGGGCTGCCGCCGGTCAAGCTCGCCTTCAATGGCGCGGGCGCGCTCGACAATTTCACGGCGAAGCTCGACTTCAACGCCGGCGCGGACGTGTGGGCGAACGGGCAGGTGGTCGTGGCGCGGCAGGGCGCGGGGCGCAGGCTTACGCTCGATCTCGACTCGCGCCTCGAGGGGCTTGCGCCAGGCGTCGTTCAACCGGTGTTCGCTGGCCAGACGACGCTCAAGGGCGACGTCCAGTTTAACGACGATTCGAGCATCGCCCTGCCCGGTGGGCTGCATCTCGTGTCGGCCGCCGCGCGGCTCGACTTCGAAGGCGAAAGGGCCGCGAACGGCCTGCTTGATTTTAAGGTCCACGCCGGCGCAATTCCAGACTCCACGACAGTCGGGAAACTGGACCTCAACGCATCGATCAATGGGCCGCTTACGAGTCCGACAATCGATGGCGCCTTCGACGCCGGGCAGATCCGTGTCGAGCAAGGATCGGTCGATCAAGTCAAGGCGACTTTCCGCGCAAGCCCTGACGGTCCGCTGACGGAGGAGAAGACGCGGATCCTGTTCGAGAGCCAAGCCTCGGTGAAGGGCCTTGCGCTGGCCGATCCTGCCTTCGCCCAGGCGGTCGGCCGCGAGCTTACGCTCAACATGCGCGGCTCGGTTTTGAAAGGCGAGGCGACGTTCGAGACGCTCGACCTCTCAGCACCCAATTTCGACGCCCAATATTCCGGCCTCCTGTCGGGCAGCAAAATTCATGGCAAGGTAAATATCGTCGCGCACGACCTAAGCCGCTTCGCACTGCTCGCCGGGGGAGCGCTCAAAGGCGAAGCGCGCATCGCCGCCGATCTGGACGGCGCCCCCCGTTATGGCGCCTTGAGCGCGACCATCGACGCGCATGCGACGAAACTCGCGACGAACTATGCGATGCTCGACAGGGCTACGGGCGGAACGCTCGACGTGACCGGCGCCGCGCGGCTCACGCCCGGGGGCGGGTTCGGCTTCACTGATCTTCTGGCCAGCGGCCAGCACGGGACCGCCCGGCTCAACGGCGAGTACGGACGCGACAAAGTGGATCTCGGCGCGCGCGTCGAAATTCCGCAGACCCAGATCCTCGACTCGCGCGTGAGCGGCAAGGCTGAGATCGCCGGCGCGCTCAGCGGCACGCCTTCCGATCTCACCGCCGCGCTAAAAGCGAATTTGGGCGAAGGAAAACTCCTCGACCGCAAGACGTCCGGCATCGCCCTCGAGGCCCTCGCCAATCACGTGACCGGCCTTATCGACGCGACTGCGTCCTTGTCCGGAGATGTCGACGGCAATCCTCTCCAAGGCTCGGCGCATGTCGCAAGACATGATGACGGCGGCTGGGCCGTTGACAATCTTGCGCTCAGCCTCGCTTCGGCGCGGCTCGCCGGCGCGCTCGCCGTTGGCGCGGGCAATCTGGCGACTGGCGACTTGAGCTTCAGCGCGACCAACCTCGACGATCTGTCGCCGCTCGTGCTCACGAAGTTGACCGGCGCACTTCAGGCGAAGGCAAACGCCTCCGTCGCCGAGGGCAAGCAATTGCTCTCGGTCACGGCGAACAGCGACCGGATGACCATAGACGCCAACAGACTCGAAGGCCTCAAAGTCGACTTCAAGGTCGCCGACTTGTGGGGCGCGAAAATTGTTTCCGGATTCGCGCAACTTGCGCGGGCCGAAGTCGGCGGTCAATCGATCACCGGCGTCAAGCTGACGGCGACTGGCGCCGCGTCGGCGAGCGGTCTCGAATTGAGCGGAAACGCGCATGGCCTCGCGATCAACGCGCGGGGGCGGCTTTTCGGCGGGCCACCGACGCGTTTCGAACTTGCGAGCTTCACCGCTCAGGGCGGCGGCCAACGCATTGCGCTCGCAAACCCGGCGACCGTGACTTACGGAGCCAACGGCCTCGACATCAAGGATCTCGCGTTTCGCGTTGGCGCTGGGCGCCTGTCGCTCTCGGGCCACAGCGGATCGACGCTCGCGCTGAAGGCGAATGCCGCGGGCGCGCCGCTCACCGCGTTCGACTTATTCTCGCCCGGTCTCGGCCTATCCGGCGTCGCCGACGGCGAGGCGGCGATCGGCGGAACGCCGAGCAATCCGACCGGCGACTGGCGCGTGCGCCTGCAGCGCGTGCTCGCGCCGCAAATGCGCAATGCCGGGTTGCCCGCGCTTGACGTCACAGGCTCCGGCCGGCTCTCCGGTGGGCGAACATCGCTCGACGTGGCAATCAAGGCTGGGACCGGCAATGCCGTCCGCCTGACCGGCTCCGCTCCGCTCGCGCCGGATGGCGCGCTGGATGTGAAGATCGACGGCGCCCTCGACGCCCGCCTCGCCAATTCCATGCTTTCCATCTCCGGTCGCCACGCTGCGGGGTCGCTTGGCGTTGCACTCCAGCTGCGCGGGACGATCGCAAAACCGCAAGCGCAAGGAACGGTGCGGCTGAGCGGCGGCGAACTCCGCGACGATCAGACAGGGTTCAAGCTGACCGGAGTAACGGGGACATTCGTCGCGAACGGCAGCACGATTCGAATCGATCATTTCGCAGGGACAACGCCGAACGCCGGCTCGATCAGCGCCACCGGCGACGTGAGGCTCGACCCCGCCGCGGGCTTTCCCGGCTCTATTCGCCTGATCGGCCGGCACGCGCAGCTCGTCGCCAACGACATTCTCTCCGCGAGCGCCGACATGGCGCTCGACATCTCGGGTCCTCTTGGCCAAAGGCCCAAAGTTGACGGACACGTCACGATTGTCGGCATGGATATTTCCGTGCCCAATCGCTTCGCCAGCGTCGCGGCTCCCATTCCCGGCACCAAGCATCTCAATCCGACCGCGACAGCTCGGGCGCGGCTTGCGCTCGCCGCCAAGGCCAAGGGGTCCGGCGCGCGTGCTCCGCCGTTTGATGCGACGCTCGCCGTTACGATCTCCGCGATGAACCGCATTTTCGTCCGCGGCCGCGGCATCTATGCGGAACTGGGCGGGAACCTGCATGTGAACGGCTCCGCCCGAGACCCGCAGATCACGGGAGGCTTCGAGCTCTTGCGCGGCTCCCTCATGCTCCTGAGTTCTCGCCTTACTTTCACGCGCGGAGACGTCCGGTTTCATGGCGATGTGATGCCCGATCTCGATCTCGTCGCCGAGACGAGCACCGGCGGAGTCACCGCCCAAATCGCCGTGACCGGCCCCGCGATTCAACCGGCGTTTCGGATCAGCTCCAATCCGAGCCTGCCGGAAGATGAAATCCTGTCTCGAATCCTGTTTCAGAAATCGTCGGGTAGCCTCTCTGCGTTCCAGGCGCTCCAATTGGCAAACGCGGTTGCGACTCTGTCTGGCCAAGCCGACGCGTTTGAGAATGTGCGAAAGTCGCTTGGCGTCGACAGCCTGGACATCAGTTCGAGCGCGAGCGGTGGGGCGCTCGTCAGCGCGACCCGCGCGATCAACGACCGGGTGAGCGTCGGCGTGACGACCGGAGCGAGACCTCAGGACAATGGAGTGAACTTGAATTTCGATGTCAGCCGACATGTCAGACTGCAGGCTGGCGTCAACTCGAGCGGAGGGTCGAGCGCCGGCATCGGCCTCGATTGGGAGTACGGCGCGCCGCTTGCGCCGACCCGCCAGGGCGCTAAATAGGACCGGAAGCGCGTCGCCGGCCCCCGAGAGACAAGAACATGTTGCAATCGCTTCTGGCCGAAGGCCGGCCGCTGCTGGCGGACGGGGCGACCGGCACCAACCTTTTCGCCATGGGCCTGACGTCCGGCGATTCGCCGGAACTCTGGAACGCCGAGCATGCCGATCGGATCGAGAGCCTGCACCGGGCTTTCGTCGATGCGGGTTCCGACATCATCCTGACAAACAGTTTCGGCGCCAACCGCCGACGCCTGATGCTGCACAATCTCGAGGGCCGGACGCGCGAGCTCAATCGCCTCGCTGCTGAGATCGCGCGCAAGGTCGCTGACAACGCCCAGCGTCGCGTCGTCGTCGCCGGATCGGTCGGACCGACAGGCGACCTCCTCGCTCCGCTTGGGCCGCTGAGCGAAGACGAGGCGGTCGACGTCTTCATCGAACAGATCGAGGGCTTACGCGAAGGCGGCGCTGACGTCGCCTGGATCGAGACCATGTCGGCGCCAGAAGAAATGCGCGCGGCGGCAATCGCCGCGGGCAAGTGCGGCATGGCCTATACGGTCACCGCGAGCTTCGACACCGCCGGCCGCACCATGATGGGCGTTGCGCCCGCTGCGTTCGGCGATCTTGTCCAGGCTTTCGACCCGGCGCCTGTCGCATACGGAGCGAATTGCGGCGTCGGCGCCTCGGATCTCCTGGCCGCGATCCTTGGGATGGCGCCAGCCGCGACGCTGATCGCCAAGGCCAACGCCGGCGTGCCGCAATGGCATGGGGCGGAAATCCACTATTCTGGCACCCCGGAGCTCATGGAAACCTATGCGGGTCTCGCGGCTGATTGCGGCGCACGCATCGTCGGCGGCTGTTGCGGCAATACGCCAGCCCATGTCGCGGCGATGCGACGCGGGCTCGACGCGCATAAAGCGGGCGCGCGTCCTGACGTGGAGGCGATTGTCGCGGCGCTCGGCCCTCTCGTCGCGCCGCCCGCGGCGGAGACCGGCGTCAGTCGGCCGCGCCGGCGGGAACGGTCGTGAACTCAAAGGCCAAGCAGCGCGCCTGGACTCACGCGGTCGCGGCCGAACAGGTCGAACTGCAAGACGTTCCGGTTGAAGCAACGCCCCTCGCTCCGCTGACCGCGCCTCAAGGTCAGCAGGTCTTCGACGTCGGCGTAGAGAACGCCGGCGAGCGGCTCGACCGGTTCCTGGGTCAAGCAGCGGCCGCACGGCGCAGCGCTCTGTCGCGTACGCAACTCAAGGCGCTGATCGAGGCCGGCGAAGTGAGGGTCGACGAAAGCGTTGCGCGCGATCCATCGACGCGGCTCACGGCGGGGGCGCGCATCGCCTTCGAAGCGCCGCTGGCGGAGGAATCGCCCCTCGTCGGCGAGGACATACAACTTGCTGTCGTCTACGAGGACGAGCATCTGATCGTGATCGACAAGCCAGCCGGGCTCGTCGTCCATCCGGCGCCGGGCCACGCCGCCGGCACGCTGGTCAACGCGCTGATCCGCCATTGCGGAGCGAGCTTGTCGGGAATCGGCGGGGTCAAGCGGCCCGGCATCGTGCACCGGCTCGACAAGGACACGTCGGGGCTTCTGGTCGTCGCCAAGACGGACGCGGCGCATCGGGGCCTGGCTGATCTCTTTGCCGATCATGGCCGCACCGGCTCGCTCGAGCGAGAATATCTGGCGCTCGCCTGGGGCGGCTTCGATGCGCGTGCAGGAAAGGTCGTCGCCCCGGTCGGCCGCGATCCGCGCCATCGGGAGAAAATGGCGGTGATGAGCGGGGAGCGCGGTCGGCACGCCACGACCCATTGGCGGCTCGAGGAAAGCCTCGGCCCGGCAAGCCTAATCGCATGTCAGCTTGAGACAGGGCGGACCCACCAGATTCGGGTCCACATGGCATCGATCGGTCATCCGCTGCTAGGTGATTCGGTCTATGGCTCTGGATTCAAGACCAAGGCGGCCCTGCTCGGCGACCGGGCCGTCTCCGCGCTCGCCGCTCTCGGACGACAGGCCCTCCACGCGTCGGTCCTGGGTTTCGACCATCCGGCGACCGGCGAGACACTTCGCTTCGAAAGCCCGCCCCCGAAGGATTTTGCTAGGTTGCTCAAAGCATTACGCGCTACGCAGGCGGCCTGACGCTTTATCCGACCGAAGCGCTACTGAAACAATTCGATATCCCCAGCGAATAGGTGTCTGGGCACGGCCCTCTTTCGGCCATGCTTGCTCGACCACAATACCTGTAACCGGCCCTAGCGCCGAAGGAGACGGCCGACACCCGGGCTCCCAAATCAGAGGAAAACATGGCCGCGTCGCTTCCCATCATTGCGGGCGAGTCGGGACTTGCCCGTTACCTGCAAGAGATCAAGCGGTTCCCGATGCTGGAGCCGCAGGAGGAATTTATGCTGGCCAAGCGCTGGCGGGAACATGGGGATCGCGAGGCGGCGCACAAGCTCGTCACCTCTCATCTCCGGCTGGTGGCCAAGATCGCCATGGGCTATCGCGGCTACGGCCTGCCTATCGGGGAAGTGATCTCCGAGGGCAACGTCGGCCTCATGCAGGCGGTCAAGCGCTTCGAGCCGGACAAGGGCTTCAAGCTGGCGACCTACGCCATGTGGTGGATTCGCGCCTCGATCCAGGAATACATCCTGCGCTCGTGGTCGCTCGTTAAGATGGGCACGACAGCGAGCCAGAAGAAGCTGTTCTTCAACCTGCGCAAGGCGAAGAGCCGGATTTCCGCGCTCGACGAGGGCGATCTGCGCGACGATCAGGTCGAAGTGATTTCGAAGCGGCTCGGCGTCGGCAAACAGGATGTGATCGACATGAACCGCCGCCTCGGCGGCGACGCCTCTCTCAATGCGCCGTTGCGCGAGGGCGGCGAGGGCGAGTGGCAGGACTGGCTGGTCGACGACACCGTGGATCAGGAAACGCTGCTCGCCGACCGCGAGGAATCAAGCGTTCGCACGGACGCGCTGCGCTCCGCGTTGAGTGTGCTCAATCCGCGCGAGCGGCGTATCTTCGAGGCCCGCCGGCTGGCTGACGATCCGATCACGCTCGAGGAGCTCTCGGCTGAATTCGACGTGTCGCGTGAGCGCGTGCGGCAAATCGAGGTGCGTGCTTTCGAGAAGGTGCAGCAGGCGGTGAAGGCCGGGGTGGCTAAAGCGCAAGCGCCAAAAAATCGCTTGGCCGCGCCGCTGCCGGCGCGGTGACGGGCGGCCGTTGGCGAGTCCTGCCCGGCCGGTCGCTTCACTTAGAAATTGTCGCGCGGCGTCGAAGAATCTGAAATAGGCTGGGCGTAAACTCCGGATTGTCCTCGCTGAACCAAACAGGCCGCGCCCCATGCCTTCCATCCGATTTCGCCCGCGCCGATCGCGCCGTCGCCTTGAGTATTTGTCGCTGGCCGTGGGCCTCCTGTGGGCGGTCCCTGCGCTTGCGCGCGACAAGCCGGCCACGCCCGAGGGCGCCGATGCGCTGAGAGCCCTCATCGCAAAATATTTGCCCGCCGCGCAGGCCGGCGCGACCCCCCTTGTAACGGTCAAGCCAGACGGCGCGCATTATCTTGTCTCGGCCGACCTCAGCGCGCTCAATGCGCTCCTCGCTGAAACAGGCATGACGTATGATCCGGCGGTCATCGTCTACCAGGCGGTCGAGCAGGACGACAGCAATTGGCGGGTCGCCATGAACTCGCTTCCCAAAATTGGCTTCCATTCCAAGGACGCGACCGGCGCCATTGAATTCACGAACTTTCGCTCAGCCGCGCTGATCAGTCCGGCCATCGCCTGGCTTCTCTCGGGCTCAGCGAACATGGATAAAGGGACTTTCCAGATCCAGAATCCGAAGGTCACTCAGACGATCGACTTCGGCCCGGTCCAGGAGACCATCGCGACCAACGTCGCCGGCGACGGCTCGGTGTCGACGCAGGTGAAGGAAGACATCGCCGACCTCGGCCTCAAAGCGGCAGGAACCGGGGCCGGCGACAACGAGACCCCGATCAATCTCAGCGGCAGGGCGGAAAAGGCGCTCATCAGTCTTGGCGTCGACGGCTTCAAGAGCCGCAAGGCATTCGATCTCTGGGGCCTGCTTGCGGCTCATCCTGCGCGCGCCGATCTCGCCGCGCACGAAGTCGACCTCAAGGGGCTGCTCAAGGAGCTGGCGGCGCCCGGCCTCAAGCTCGACGAGGGGGTCGAAGCGCAGAAGGCCGTCGTCACCTCGTCGCTCGGCGCGATCGCTCTGGGGGATTTCAAATATCAGCTTGGCGCGACCAATGCCGGACCGCAGAGCGCGATCAACCTCAGCGTTTCAGCCGACGGCTTGAGCCTGCCGGTTGGCCTCCTTCCCCCCAATGCAGGCGCATTAACGCCGTCAAAGATCGATATTTCGGCGAAACTCAAGGGTATCGACATTAGTGCGGCGGCCAACGAGTGGATTTCCGACCTGAGCCTCCAGGGCGACGGACCGCTCCTCTCCGACGACAACGCGGAGAAGGTGGAAGCCGCTTTCATCAGCGCCGGTCCGGTCCAGATCGAGTTCGCCCCCTCGCATGTGGTCGCGCCGGCGGTCGACGCGGACTTCGCCGGCGTGATCCGCCTCGACCACAGCAAGCCCACGGCGGCGATAACGATCCACGCGCGCAGCTTCGACAGGACGATGGCGGCGGTCAAAGACCTAGGTCCCGACGTCTCGGCCAAGGCCATGCCCGGCCTCGCGCTCGCCAAGGGCCTCGGCAAGAGCGAAAGCGACGGCAGCCTCAGCTGGCTGGTGGAGTTGGACGCCCAGCGGTCGATCAAGATCAACGGCATCCCATTCGGCAAGGCGCCGGACTGAGCGAGCGACCTGCGAAGCCTGAAGGCACAACCCGTCGCGCGAACGCCCTCCAAGGAAATGCAAGGAAAACTAAATAAGAAAGGGCGGCTCTGGGGCCGCCCTTTCTGTTGTTAGCCTGCGGCGGGGGCAGCAGTCTTTCGCGAGCCTCGCCAGCCGGCAAACGCCAGACCCGCGAAGCCAAGGCCCATCATCGCCCAGGTGGAGAGTTCGGGGACAGCAGATGACACAACTGGAGATGAGACATTGGTGAAGACGAATTGATCGTCGTTATAATCGTAGTCACCGAACGCTCGGTCTTCAAAGCCTACGTAAGTGCCGGCAGGAATCGAAGCCACGCCCCCAGTGTACGAAGTCACGTATGCGTGATTATCGCCGTCAGAATTATCCGAGGCATTGCTATACCAGTTCACCCCGGTCGAGAAATCTTGGATAAAGAACTCGATGCTATCGCCTGCGGTGACCGGTCCAAGGTTGAAGGCTTCGCCGACGGCGCTCGTATGGTTATTTAACCCAAATATTCCGGTCGGCGTCCCATCAACGTCCATAGAGACTTCTTCTTCGTCAGCGGCGTCGGAAGAATAAAAGTAGGCAGTGATGTTGCCGGTTGCCGACGCTGTGAAATTGTACGACGGAATTGTGATCGCCGTCCCTGCGTCGGGATAGGGGATCGCGTCAGCGCTTGCGGCGTTTCCAAAGCATGCGCTGCTGGCGACGGCCAATCCGGCCAACACCCATCGACTGGTATTGATCATGACATAACTCCCCATTTAACTAAAAAATTAGGACAACTCCAAAAGCGCTCGCAGCCTCGACGCAGACCATTCCTTTCCGGATCAAACTCTAGGCAGAAAAGCTCAGGCTGCTTCTGGGACGTCAGGCGAGCATGAGTTAAGCGCATCCCAAAACATCTCGCTCCTCCCAAACGGGAGGAAAACGCCACGCCTCGCGGCGCTCAGATCGCTAAATGTCCGGATAAAAAGCCCACCGAGCTCGAGCCGCCGTTTTATGCAGTGGCGCCGGTGGTTCCGCGAGACGCACGATAACCAGCGAAGGCGTCCCTCAGCTCTGACGGACAGGGTTTTGTTGACCTCGCCTTCGGCGAGGTCGCAGAAGGGTGCGCTCTTGGCGAGGTCCTGCTGGCCTCTATCCGGCGCAAGAGCGCGTTCGACCGACTCTCCGCCTCGAGCAAACCCTCCGCTTGGACCGCTTTTTCGCCGTTCACTGGGTGAGTGAAATCAATGTCTGCCTTACCGACAAGCTCTTGGCGTCGGCCGAGCACTCTAAACTCAGGTTCGAAGGACACCAGTCTCGAGGAGCTCGACCGCGTCATCGACCTCAACCTGCGCGGCGCGTTTATCGCGACGCAGGGCGCGCTCAAGGCTACGAACAAGGGCGGGCGCATCATTCTCATCGGATCGTGCGTCAGCGAACGGATGATGACGCCGGGCCTTGTGTCCTACGCGGCGACCAAGGGCGCGATCAAAATGTTCGCGCAAGGGCTGGCCCGGGAAGTGGGCGACCGCGGCATCACCGTCAACAACATCCAGCCAGGTCCGATCGACACCGACCTCAATCCCGCGTCCGGCGAGTGGGCGGTTCCGCAGAAGGCGATGACGGCCTTGAACCGCTACGGCCAAGTCGACGAGATCGCGAGCCTAGTCGCGTTCGTCGCCAGTCCGGAAGCCGCCTACATCACCGGCGCGAGCCTGACGGTCGACGGCGGCACGAACGCTTGAGTTGCAGGAGCGATTTCCCGGGCATCGTTTGAGCTTTATTCGCAGACGAAGCTCGCAGCCGCGTTGGTGTCGCCGGAGCCCGAATAGTGCGCTTTCTTCGGATAGGGACAGGCGGGACGCTGCATGACGATCGGCTTCGTGGGATCGTCGCCCTGATATTTGGTGGCGATCAGCTTTTCCGGCGCAGTTCCAGTCTCGACCCACTGGGCGAGCGCCGCGAGGACGTCATGCTGCGCGTCGACCTCAGGCGCCGGCAGCCCGTGTTCGCTGCCGACCGCATCCGGCCCGTCGCCCCCACCCGCGCCGCAATGCTCGACGCCGGGCAGAAGGAAGAGTCGCGCCGAGCCTTGCAACTGGTCCTGACTTCCAGCAGCCTTGGCGAGCGTCTCGTAGAAGGCGATCGTGGCGAACGGATTGACGATCGAATCCGCCCATCCGTGGTAGATGAGCAGCTTGCCGCCATGCGCCTTGAACGCGTCGATGTTGGCGACCGTCGCGCCGTTCACATCGGGTCCGAGCACGGCGTCCACTTCCGCCATGTCGTGGTCGAAGTCGAAGCTGCGCCAGTCCCAGGTCGGGCCGAACACCCATTTGAAGAGGCTGTCGAAGGCCGGCTCCTTGAGCGAGAGCGGCGGATCGCCTTCCTCCGCAGCCCAGCCGAAAGCCGGACCCTCGCTGCCGCGCGCCCAACCGGGGTAAATCTGCTCCCCGGTGCGCGGGTCGGTGGGGCCGGCATAGAAGCGCTTCACCATTTCGACCTGATCGGGCGTCAGGCAGTCGGGCGCGTCGCCGGCCTTGCAGACGAGCGACTCCGGATCGAAGGCGCAGTGAAGCGGATCGGCGACGAACATATCCGAAGCCGCGCCGCCCGCGCCCGGCGGACAAGCCGCAACGACCGACCTCTTGAGCAGCATTAGTTTCTCATGCCCAAGCACGCTGCCCGGCGAACGGTCGGCGGCCTGGCGGCTCCAGACGAAGGCGGCGTGCAGATGGGTGCGGTTGACCACCGGCGCGCCGGCGGCGATGCCGTCGTAATCCTTAGGGCAGAGCTGGGCCTCGACAAGCGCCTGCTGACCGCCGGTCGAGCAGCCGCTGAAATAGGAATGGCTCGAATCCTTGCCGTAAAAGGCTGACGCGATCTCTTTGCCGGCAATCGTCATGAGATGGGTCGAGCGGAAACCCCAGTCGCGCCATTTCACCGGGTGGCCGACGATCGCGTCGCCGTTCAGCGCCGTCGCAGGCGCCGTTCCCTGATCGGTGTTGATGACGGCATAGCCCCGGCGCACGCCCGCCGCCAGGATGGGAGTGTTGAAGCCGCCGCCGTAGCCGCCGTTCCCGGTTCCCTCGAAGACGCCCTTCCATCCCTCCTGCGGAAGCCACATTTCGACTCGGATCGCCGAATCGTGCACGGACGATATGGTCGCGGTCACTCTGCAGAAAGCCGGCAGATTGGCGTAGCTCTTCGAATCGGCCGCCGTGAAGGACCCGCTGGCATGCTCTCCGCCCCCGTGATCGTCGTGTTGTCGATTCTGAGGTCATTGAGAGCGGCGCAAGCCTCAGCAGCGCGGCCCGAACTCGCATTCACGACCGCGGCGGCCCCGCCAACCGCAATCAGAAATCCCACCCTTCGAAGGCGTCCCATCGTGTCGGCGCGCGCCATCGCTCTCCGGCTCCTCAAACGTTTCATGTTCGGACCTGTGCACAGGCTTGGCCTCGGCCGCTCGAGCCTGCACGCGCAATCATTAGCATCTGAGATCGCAAAACTGAATCCAACTCTTATGCGGAGTTCAGGCTGCTTCGCCACGAAACTGGCGCCATGCGTGCTAAGATGGGGTATCCCGCCAGATCGGACCGCCTAACCGCCCATGTCCTCCACCTTCACCGCGCGCGTCGTCCCGTCCATCGCCACCATTGATGCGGCGATGTGGGACGCCTGCGCCAATCCGCCTGGCCGCTCGTATGAAGAGGCGGAAGGCGAACGATTCAACCCGTTCATCACCCACGCTTTTCTGCATGCGCTGGAGGCCTCGGGCTCGGTTGGAGGCCGCTCCGGCTGGACGCCCGCGCATCTGGCGGTTGAAGATTCAAGCGGAGGCATGGTCGCCGCCGCCCCCTGCTACCTCAAGAGCCACAGTCAGGGCGAGTATGTGTTCGACCACGCCTGGGCCGACGCCTATGAGCGGGCCGGGGGCGACTATTATCCGAAGCTCCAGGTGGCGGTGCCGTTCACGCCGGTGACTGGACGCCGGCTCCTCGTCGCCGCCGATGCGCCCGAGGGCGCGCGCGAGGCGCTGATCGGAGCGCTCGGCCAATTGCGCAAACAGACCAAGACGTCGTCGATTCACGTGACCTTCCCGACCGCCGAAGACAAGGAACGGCTGTCCAAAGCCGGCTTTTTGATCCGCAATGGCGAACAGTTCCATTTCTCCTGCGACGGCTTCGCGACTTTCGACGATTTCCTCGCAGCGCTAGCCTCGCGCAAGCGCAAGGCGATCAAGCGCGAACGGCGCGACGCTCTGGATGGCGAGGTCACGATCGAGGCGCTGACCGGCTCGGCGATTCGACCCGAGCACTGGGACGCCTTCTTCAAGTTTTACATCCATACGGGCTCGCGAAAGTGGGGCCGCCCCTATCTGACCCGCGCCTTCTTTGAGGCGATCGGCTCAACCCTCGCCGACCGCGTGCTCCTGGTGATGGCGCGTCGGGCCGGACGGTATATCGCGGGAGCGATCAATTTCATCGGCGACGACGCGCTCTACGGCCGCAATTGGGGCGCGATTGAGCTCAGGCCATTCCTGCATTTCGAGGTCTGCTATTATCAGGCGATCGACTTTGCGCTCTCCCGCGGATTGCGCCGCATCGAGGCTGGCGCCCAGGGAGAGCACAAGCTGGCGCGGGGCTACCGCCCGACGCTCACCTATTCGGCGCACGAGTTCGCCGATGCGCGCCTTGCGCGCGCGATCGAAGACTATCTCGGACACGAGCGGGCCGCGGTCGAGCGCACGATCGCGCATTATGAGGGCTATGCGCCCTTCCGCCGCGGCGATGGCGCGCAAGGGACAGAGGAAATGGGAGAAGCCTTTGACGCCGAAGTATGAGGCCGACAACATTTTCGCAAAAATCCTTCGCGGCGAAATGCCTAGCGTCAAAGTCTACGAGGACGACGCGTCGCTCGCTTTCATGGACGTGATGCCACGCACCGACGGCCATACGCTGGTTATCCCAAAGGCGCCGGCGCGCACGCTCTTTGACCTCGATCCCAAAGATTTGGCGCTTCTCATGCCCGCGGTGCAGAAGGTCGGGCGCGCGGTCATGGCTGGCATGAAGGCCGAGGGGCTTTTGCTGCAGCAGTTCAACGAACCGGCGAGCGGCCAGCAGGTCTTCCATCTGCATTTTCACTTGCTCCCGTGCTGGACGGGAGTCGCGATCCGTCCGCCGGGCGGGCCATTCCAAAGCGCCGAAATGCTCAAGCCGCATGCGGACAAGATCGTCGCGGCGCTGGCGCGCGTTTAGGCATATCGCCGGCCGCCCGCCGGTCCGCCAACTCGGGGGTGCGACGCCTTGACCCATATGCACTACTTCCCGATCGGCGCCGGCGTTGCGACCCTCTTCTTCGCGATTTTGCTTGGCCTCCTGTTTTTCATCCAGCTCAGGCTGCTGGGTCACGCCTATTCCGCGCTCGGCCTCGATCCCCGCGTGGCGACGCTGGTGTTGTTTGGCTCTCTGCTCGGCTCGTACATCAATATGCCGCTCGTGCGACTGCCAGAACAACAGGTCGTCTCGCGGGAAGTGGTGGAGATCTTCGGCGTCCCCTTTCTGGCTCCGGTCGCCGTCGATTGGCCCGGCACAATCTTGGCAATCAACGTCGGCGGAGCGGTGATTCCGGTCCTGCTTTCGTTCTATCTCCTCATGCGCTACGATCTTTGGGCGTCGGGCGCGGTAGCGACGGCGATCATGGCCTTTGTGGTCCATCGGATGGCGACGCCCATTCCGGGGGTGGGCATATCGGTGCCAACTTTGGCCCCGCCTTTGTTAGCGGCAGGCGTGGCGCTGGTCCTATCGCGGCGATTTGCGGCGCCGATCGCCTATATTGGCGGCAGCCTCGGCGTGCTGATCGGCGCCGATCTCCTCAACCTCGGCCAGCTGCGTAGCCTCGGCGCACCCGTCGCTTCGATCGGCGGCGCGGGAACTTTCGACGGCATTTTCCTCACTGGCGTCATCGCCGTGCTGTTGGCGAGCTTAGTATTTAAACGAAGATAAACAGAACGTTACCACGCTGTGGCGCATTTGCAACATTGGACCACAAACGCCCGTCGAAGGCGAGAGTCAGGTAAACTCATGTGGATCGGAATCCTATAGTCCGGTCATTGTTATTGGCGGCGGGGTGACGCGTGTTGCGTATGGCGTCGCGCCACAAAACGGAGACAAAGACAATGATGAATCGCTGGCTAAAGGGTGTCGCAGTTGCGGCGTTGACGGCCGTCGGGGCGGTTGCGGCCCAAGCGGCAGACCTTCCGACGAGAAAAGAGGCGCCGGCGCCGATATTCGTGCCGCCTCCGTTCACCTGGACCGGGTTCTACGTCGGTGTGAACGCCGGCGGTATCTGGCCGAGCGGCGGCCGAAATGCGTCGCTCTTCGACCCGGGTGCGCCTGGCGATGGCGGCTTCTTCAATGCTGGGTTCCCCGGCGGTCTCGGATCGCAAAGCGCCGGATTCCTCGGCGGCGGCCAGGCCGGCTACAATTGGCAGACCGGCGCCTTCGTGCTCGGCGTCGAAACTGACTTCGATGGGTCGACCCTCAGCAAGTCGTTCAATAACGTTGGCGCTCCGTTCGGCGGCGGCCCCCTAGTGGATGACTTCTTGACCGTCAATGGCAAGACCAGCCTGACCTGGTTGGGCACCACGCGAGGCCGCGTTGGCTTCGTCGCCACGCCTGACAATCGCCTGATGATCTACGCCACCGGCGGTGTCGCTTACGGCGGCGGCAATTCGCAATTCAGCGTCTTTGACCATACAACCGGCTCTCTTTTCAGCGGCAATCCCAGCTCTACGCGCGTCGGCTGGGTGATCGGCGGCGGCGTCGAATACGCGATCACCAACAACATCACGATCAAGGGCGAATATCTGTACGCCGATCTCGGCAGCAGCAACTTCACGAATGCCGGAAACGCGTTCTCGGCGGTTAACTTCCCAGGCGTCAGTGTGAGCGGGAAATTCGACTACAACGCCTCGATCTTCCGCGCGGGCGTGAACTACAAGTTCTGAGCTTTCAAAGCTTCGAACTCTAAGGATCTTGACCGGAGGAAGGGCAACCTTCCTCCGGCTTTTTTTGCACTCATGGCCCGTAGCGCTGCGGTCTGAACTGCCCGGCTGCAACCTGGCCACCGGCCTACGACAACGCCGCTTCCACGCTGCGCTCGAAGTTTGAAGGGCGATCTTAAGGCCCGATCAAGCGTCGGCTTCTACTCTCGGTTGCATTCTTCACCGACCGAGATTGCCCGATGCCCGCTCCCGACGTTCCCGCCCTGGTGCTCAGGCGCCTGACCAAGAGCTTCGGCCGGCCGGCGGTCGATCGGCTCGACCTCACGATCGCCGCAGGCGAATTCTACGCGCTGCTCGGCCCGAACGGGGCCGGAAAGACGACGACGTTACGATTGGTCGCGGGGCTTTTGCCGGCCGACGACGGCGACATCGAGATCTTCGGAATCGACGCCCGCCGCTCGCCGATCGAGGCCAAGCGCATCGTCGCCTGGCTGCCCGACGAGCCGATGCTGTACGATAAGCTCGACCCGCTCGAATATCTCGAATTCGTCGCCGGCCTCTGGTCGGTCGAGGCCCGTCGCGCCAAGCGGCAGGCGGAAGACCTGCTCGAAAGCTTAGGTCTTTGGCCGAATCGGCGCGATCGCTGCGAAGGATTTTCGCGCGGCATGCGGCAGAAGCTGGCGCTCGCCGGGGCGCTCATCCACGAGCCGAGGCTCCTGATGCTCGACGAGCCGCTGACCGGCCTCGACGCCGCCGCGGCCCGGCAGGTGAAGGACATTCTGACAGAGCGCGTGCGCGCGGGCGCGACCATCATCATGACCACACATATTCTCGAGGTCGCGGAGCGGCTCGCGGACCGCATCGGCATCATCGCGCGCGGCAAGATGATCGCCGAGGGGACGCTCGATGAGTTGCGCGCCCGTATTGACACCGATGGCGCGACGCTGGAGAGGGTGTTCCTCGATTTGACCTCTGAGGCCGGACGCGCGGCATGATTCGGCGGTTGATTCGATCTTTGGCCGCTTTTCCTCGTTTCGTCCTGCACGATTTGTGCCTGAGCGCGCGTAGCGTTGCCTCGATGTTCGGCTCGTTGTCGCTGCGGCAGCTGGCGGCTTTGATCGCGCTCCTGTTCTTAGGCCTGCACTTCGCTGCCTACCCGGCCGCCGGCTGGCTTATCGGCATTGAAGACGGCCCTAATGGCGTCGTGCGAATCACGACGATCCTCGCCAGCGCCGCCGCGCTCGTTTTTCCGTGGATTGTTGGCCAGTCGATCGCGGACTTTACCCGCACTTTGTTTGGGCGCTCGGACCTCGAGTTGATTCTCGCTTCGCCTGTCGATGCGCACGCTCTGCTTGCCGCCCGCGCTTTGTCGATTTCGGTCGGGGCCGTCGCGTCGGTCGGGCTGTTGCTGGCGCCGCTCGCCGACGTCGCCGCGCTGCGGGGCCATCCGCATTGGCTGGCGCTCTATCCGGCCCTGCTTGCCGCCGGCCTTGCGGGGACGGGCTTCGCGATCATTCTGTCCATGGGCCTGTTTCTGGCGACAGGGCCGCGACGCGCGCGCCTTTTCGGTCAGATCGCAGCGACAGCGATCGGCGCGTCCGCTGTGCTTGCGGCGCAGGTTGTCGCCGTGCTGCCCGAGGGCATGCGAGCGACGACCCTGGCGACCTTCACGCCGCGTGCAAACGCTGATGGCGAGTTGCAAGGCCTCCTGTGGGCGCCGGTGCGCGCCGCGGCGGGCGATCCGCACGCGGTTCTCGTCTGGACAGCTTTTGGCGCCGTCGTCTTTGCGCTCGCATGCCTGGCTTTCGGCGAGCGCTTCGCGCGCGCCGCGATCGCCTCCGCCGGCGCGCCAGCTCATGCAGGCGCTGCAGCAAGGGGGACGTCGCGCTTTGGCGCGAGCGCCAGCACGGCGTTGCGCATCAAGGAGCGGCGCGTGGTTTGGCGCGACCCGTGGCTGATGTCGCAACTTCTTTTGCAGGCCGCCTATACGACGCCGCTCGCCGTCATTCTGTGGCGCGGCGGCGGCCCTACGGGCACGGTCGGCGTCGCCTTCACGCCGCCGCTCGTGGTGATCGCAGCCCAACTCGCGGGGGCCTTGTCCTGGATCGCCCTTTCGGCCGAGGACGCGCCGGATTTTCTCGCAACCGCTCCCTTAGCCCGCGCCGTCATCGAACGCGCCAAGATCACGGCAATTGGTCAGCCGATCGCCCTCCTCCTCGCACTTCCCCTTGCCGCCTTGGCCTTCGCTTCGCCCTGGGCCGGGTTTTGCGCGCTTCTGTGCGGCGCCGGGGCGATCGCCTCAGCCGCGCTGGTCAATCTCTGGCGGCAGTCGCCATCGCGTCGTGGCCTCGTGCTGCGCCGTCACTCGCAGTCGAAGCTCGTCGGCATGATGGAGCACCTGGTCTCGATCCTGTGGGCTGTGGCGACGACCACCGCCGTGATCGGCTCATGGGCGACATTGGTCCCTCTCGCCGCCGTCGCCGCCGTGCTCGCGCTCAACCGGAAGTGGGCGGCCGCGCCAGCGCGGGGCTGAGGCGGTTCGCGAGGAGCGCGCATCGGCGGCGCCGGGCCTCTAGCAGCATTTTTACCGGCGCCCCCTCATGTTTTCAGTGAGTTACGACCCCGTTTAGTTCCGCGCTCAAAAATGCGACCGTCTGGCGCGTTCGGCACATAATAACATTATCAATATGTTGTATGTCCCGAAGCGCCGCTCATGTCGGCTGCCCGCCCGGTCGAAGCGCTCACGAAATGCAGCCAGACCTGCTCATCGAATCCGTCGCAAGCCTTAATCTTCGACCTGTCGTCCCCGCGTCGCCCAGGGCAAAAACTCAATCGATTGGCCCGTTTCGACGTTCAGCGGACACAAGCGGGTCACGACCGCGAACGGCTCAATTGGGCGGAAAGCGGACTTGCGCAGGCGAAGCGGGGGCATGGGTTCTCTTTGATTTCAGGCGCGCCACCCCTCCACGCTGCCGACCATATGCCACATCAGCGCGTCCAGGCTGTCGAGCATATCTTCAAATTTGGTTCGTGTATTTACGAAGGCAGCCCAACTAAAACCGGTATGCGTCCGAACCGCGAGGGTTGCAGTTCCGGGCAACGAGCCCGTATGCCAGCAGTTACGGACGCTATTGACAAAAAGCCCTTTCGCGTAACCCGAATTTGCTTGGGAGGGAGTCGTCATGATCGTGAGCGTGTCCGGGCTCAGCAACGGGTTGCCCCTGGACCCGTCGATGCTCGCAGTAAAGCGGATAAGATCAAATGGCGCAGCAATCCATCCTCCGTGGGAGTCCATTCTAGCTATGTTTAAGTCGTAAGGATCTTGGCCGGCGACCTGGCTGTAGTACTTAACCTCGTTTACCGCTCTCTCTTCGAGTGTATTGCCGGCGATTTGCATATCAGACACCCCGGATGGAGATAGAAGTGCGTTTTTGATATACTGGTCGTACTTCTGATTCGTGATTTTTTCGATCACCCGACCCAGAAGGCAATACCCAAAATTTGAATAAGCATAGCGATATCCGGGCTCCCAGCGTAGAGGTTCAGTCTCCAAAGCCCAGTTGATTAATTCCCGATGACTCATTTCTTTATTTTTGAACATTGGATCATCATGATCGTTAGGCCACCCACCTGAGGTATGAGTTAACAAATGCTCAATAGTAATCCTCTCAATATCCTGCCGGTTGGGCGGGGTTTTATATTCGTCTCCCAAGATCGAATTTGGGCCAAAGACATGATCAGTTAGACGGACTCTGCCAGCCTGCATCAGTAGTAGAATCCCTGCTGACGTGATTGGTTTGGTCACGCTGGCAATTCGAAAACGATGCTGCGTTGTGAGAGTTTCTTGCCTCTCTTTGTCCGCAAAACCAAAGGCTTCGATGTATACCGGCTCTCCCTTCGTCGCGATGGCGACTGAAAGCCCTGGGGCTTCGTACCAGTCCATCAGATCGGCCGCGAGGTGGGCCAGCCTTTCGCGCTCCGCAGGAGTTGGTCCTGCCGGTGGCGACTGCGCGGTTGTCGGCATTGCCCTGAGCACTCCGGCTACGCCGAGCAATGAAGCCTGCAGTGCCGTTCTGCGAGTTACGCGCATGGCCAACGACTCCTTCCGTCGCCCACTATCAGCCTCCCCTTTTGCCTATGATCACATGTGGCGGGTGAATCCTCAAACCAATCCCAACCGACCGCTTCGGGTCGATTTATCCCGTTCGCCACGACATCGGGGAATGACCTCTGTTTGCGCATCGCGGCCGTCCATCGAGCGGCCACCGGCGAAGCGCGATTTGAGGTTTGACCCTGGAGCGTAGTGTCACAGTCTGAATCAACCGCTCAAGTTGGCGGTCCTAAAGGCGAGAAGCGTCCAGCCAACGTGAACGCACGGGCAGTCCTGAGAACCGCTGCCAAACTGAGACACTGCCGATTGGAAGATTTCCGATCCGAACCCCATCTCTTGTCTCGACCTAGGTTGCGGCGTATGGCTGTCCTTTCGAAATTCGTCAGGGGAGTGCGCGGGGGGTTGGCTGCGCCCGGCGTCGGCGGTTATCCTGGCCGCCGAGGCTTCGACGAGAAGGCAGGGGAATGAAGATCATTCTTGCTCAGCCGCGCGGGTTTTGCGCCGGCGTTGTTCGGGCGATCGATATCGTCGAGCGGGCGCTGGCCAAGCATGGCGCGCCCGTCTACGTGCGCCACGAGATCGTCCACAATCGCCACGTGGTCGAATTGCTCAAGGCGAAAGGCGCCCGTTTTGTCGAGACCCTGAAGGACGTGCCGGCGGGCGCCGTCACCATCTTCAGCGCCCATGGCGTGTCGCGGGAAGTTGAAGACGATGCGAGGCTGCGGTCGCTGCCGACCATCGATGCCACGTGCCCGTTGGTCACCAAGGTGCACAACCAGGGGCGCGGGTATATCGCTCGGGGTCGCGTGCTGGTGTTCATCGGTCATGCCGGGCATCCCGAAGTCGAAGGCACGCTCGGGCAGATTGACGGCGAGGTGCACCTTGTCGAAGACGAGAACGATGTCGAGAAGCTGCCTATCGCGGTCGATACCCCGATTGCCTACATCACCCAGACAACGTTGAGCGTCGACGATACGCGGGGCGTCATCGCGGCATTGGCTCGCCGCTTCAGCGACGTCGTGGGTCCTGATGTGCGCGACATTTGCTACGCGACACAGAATTGACAGACTGCTGTGCGCGAATTGTGCCAGGTCGCCGACGTCATCATCGTCGTCGGCGCCCGCAACAGCTCGAACTCCAACCGTCTGCGGGAGATTGGCGACGAAGTTGGAATTCCAAGCTATCTGGTCGCCGACAGTAGCGAAATCGACCCGCAGTGGGTTCGCAACGCGGCTGTCGTCGGCGTGACCGCTGGGGCCTCCGCGCCCGAGATCGTTGTCGAGGAGGTGGTCCAGGCCTTGTCGGCGCTTGGGCCGTCCGAAGTGTCGGTCCTTGACGGTCCGGCCGAGACGGTTAGCTTTCGTCTCCCGGCGGAACTCCGGAATGAACCCGTCTAGACCTTTTGTCGTGACTTTTTAGGAATCGCTCGTGGGCATACCATTAAGACAGATTGCAAGAGTTGGCGCCTATGTCGTTCGGCAACACCTGGCCGGCCGCAAGCGTTATCCGTTGGTGCTGATGCTGGAGCCGTTGTTCCGGTGCAATCTCGCTTGCGCCGGTTGTGGCAAGATCGACTATCCCGACTCGATTCTCAACAAGCGGATCTCCGTTGAGGATGCTTTGGCCTCCGTCGATGAGTGCGGCGCGCCCGTGGTCGTCATGGCTGGCGGTGAGCCGTTGCTGCACAGAGACCTGGCAAAGATCGTCGAGGGCGTCATCGCGCGCAAAAAGTTTGCGATCGTCTGCACCAATGCGTTGCTGCTCGAAAAGAAGATCGATCAGTACAAGCCGAGCCCCTATTTTACCTGGTCGATCCATCTCGACGGCGATCAGGAGATGCACGACAAGTCGGTCTGCGAGCCCGGCGTCTACGACCGTGCGGTCAAGGCGCTCAAGACGGCCAAGGCGAAGGGCTTCCGCGTCACGATCAATTGCACCTTCTTCAATGACGCGGACCCGGAGCGCGTCGCCGCCTTCTTCGACACGGTGACTGAACTCGGCGTCGACGGCATCACGGTGTCGCCGGGTTACGCTTACGAGCGGGCCCCCGACCAGAAGCATTTCCTCAACCGCTCCGCCACCAAGCAGCTGTTCCGGTCGATCTTCGAGCGCGGCAATCAGGGTCGGAAATGGGCCTTCAACCAGTCGACCATGTTCCTCGACTTCCTGGCCGGCAACCAGACCTACCATTGCACGCCATGGGGCAATCCGACCCGGACTGTCTTCGGCTGGCAGAAGCCCTGCTATCTGCTCGGGGAAGGTTACACCAAGACCTTCAAGGAGCTGATGGACGACACAAATTGGGACGCGTACGGCACCGGCAATTATGAGAAATGCGCCGACTGCATGGTCCATAGCGGGTTCGAGGCGACTGCGGTGCGTGATACGGTGACGAAGCCCTGGAAAGCGGCCCGTGTCGCGCTCATGGGCGTCAAGACTGACGGCCCGATGGCGCCGGACATCCCGCTCGAAGGCCAGCGCGAGGCCGAGTACGTGTTTGACAAGAACGTCGCCCAGAAGCTCTCAGAGATCCGCCGCTCCGAGGCCGAGGAAAAGGCCAGGAAGAAGGCTGCGACAGCGGTTTAGCGCGCGGAACGCGGCGCGACTGTCGGCCGCGAGACCCCGTAGGCCCGCGAACTGGCTCGGAGAGCGGACCAGCGCTCCGATAACGGCTTGAACGTTGATCGCGCCATCGGAAGCCACGGCTTTCAACGCGAGCGGCGGCAAGTCGCGTTCGGCAGGGTCGGCGACCGCGCGCAAAATCGCGAACGGAATCCCTTGCTGAAGCGCAAACTGACCGGCGATCAGGCTTTCCATGTCGACGCCCGCCGCTCCGGTGGAGCGACGTAGTTCCGCCTTGGCGGCGGCTGTGAGAACTGGAGCATCGGAGGCCGCCAGGCGTTCGACGATGACGCGGGCTCCGGCGCCGCCAAGTCGCTGCGCCAGCGACGATGCAATGGCCTCGTTGGTTCTGACCGCGCCCGCATTCGAGACGACTTCCACGCCGAGAATGAGGTCGCCAGGACGAAGCCGCGGATCGAGGCCGCCGCACAGGCCCCAGCTGACCACCAGCGACGGCCTGAGGCTCGCCGCTTCGGCCAGTCTGACGCGCAAAGTAGCCGCGTCGCCACAAAGCGTCGTGCGGCCCGGCCCCTTGAGGATCGCCGCCTCGCGTTTCAGTCCGCAGACGATCAGAACGCTGGCGGACGGCGGCAAGGCGAGGTTCGACCCGACTGACTAACTCGCCAGCAAGCTCTCAGTCCGCTCGCGCAACGTCTTGACCAGGGCGTCCGCGCCGCCGCCGCCAGCCAGGATCGAGGCGAATTCGTCGCGTCGGGTCGCCAGATCGCTGATCGTGCCATTGAGGTAGACGTCGATGATGCGGCCGCCGCGAACGAGATAGTTGATCTGCACCGTCCGACCGCCGGGCTGGAGGAGCTTGGTTTTGACGATTTCGCCCCCGCCGCGCGCTTCCGGGCTCGTCTGCGGATCGACGACAAAGCTTTCACCCGAATAGTCGCTCACCTGATGGGCGTATTCGGCGACGAGGAACCGGGCGAAGGCATCGCGAACCGCAGCCTGCTGGGCGCCTGAGAACTTGCTCCAGGCGGGACCCGAGGCCAGTCTCGTCATGGTCCCAATGTCGAAGGCGGATCTGATGGCGGGCCCGAAACGCCGGTCGCGCTCGCCGACGCTGAGCGACCCGGCGGCCTTGAGCGTCGGCATCAGCTGCTGATAATAGGCCTCGATGCGCCTGGAGGCCTGCGCCTCAGCCGGCGAGGCGATCGAGGTCAGCGAGAGAAGGGCGAGCACGATCGCGATGAAGGGCGTCGACAGGCTCAGGCGAAATGGGAAGCGTTTCATTTGCAGGAGATTCCATTTGCTCGGATGGGAGGCCTTTCAGCCAACCGAGAACATTGTTCGAGGGGCTCGTCAGCGCAAGGCCCGGCCCGGCTTCTACAGCCATTTTGGGAATCGAGTCGAGGCTTGCTCGTGCGAGGCGAGTAGATTGGATGACGGTATCAAGTTTTTCAATGGCTCGCGCTCTTCAGCGCCTCGGAGCGGCAGGCGCCTTCCCGCCGGCGCACGGGACACATCTCCCACAGCCTGCTAGAATGGCGTCTCCTCAAAACAATCGGAAATGGGCGGCATGAGATATTGCATCGTCGGCGCTGGATTCAGCGGCGCGGTCATCGGTCGCGCTCTTGCCCAAGCCGGGCACGAGGTCCTGGTGGTCGATGAGCGCTCGCATGTGGCGGGCAATTGCCACTCGCAGCGCGATTCCGAGACCGGCGTGATGACTCATGTCTACGGTCCCCACATATTCCACACCGCCGACGAGCGCGTCTGGAGCTATGTCCAACAGTTCGGAATCATGCGCCCTTACCGGCACCGCGTGCAGGCGGTCTCGGCGGGATTGGTCTATTCGCTGCCGGTCAACCTCCTGACCATCAACCAGTTCTTCCGCAAGGCCATGGGGCCTGAGGATGCGGCCGCCTTCGTCGCCTCGAAGACCCGGAAAATACCGGAGCCGGCCAATTTCGAGGAGCAGGCTCTCAGCATGATCGGGCCCGAACTCTACGAGGCCTTCTTCCGTGGCTACACCCGCAAGCAATGGGGCCTCGATCCAACCCGGCTCCCTGCATCGATCCTCAAACGTCTGCCGCTTCGCTTCAATTTCGACGATTCTTATTTCGCCCACCCCCATCAGGCGATGCCTGAGCGCGGCTATACCGAATTGGTCGCCGCCATCCTGGACATTCCTCGCGTCGAGGTGCGACTGGGGGCAAAATTCGAAGACTTGACCGAGCCGTTCGCCCATGTGGTCTACAGCGGCCCGATTGACCGCTATTTCGGCTACAGTTCGGGCAGGCTGGGCTACCGCACCCTGGATTTTGAGGTCTTCCGGGCGAAGGGAGACTATCAGGGCTCCGCCGTCATCAATTATTGCGACGAGGCGACCCCCTTTACCCGCATAACGGAGCACAAGCACTTCGCGCCTTGGGAAAAGGACCAATTTGAGGGCACGATCCTGTATCGCGAATTCAGCCGGTCCTGCGGTCCGAATGACATTCCCTATTATCCAATCCGCCAGACCGACGAAGAAGCCATGCTGAAGAAATACGTCGACCGGGCGATGGCGACCCCCGGCGTGACCTTCGTCGGCCGGCTTGGATCCTATCGTTATCTGGATATGGATGTGACGATCGGCGAGGCGCTAATTGCGTCCGACGGGATGCTCAAACATATCTCCGAAGGCGCCGCTATTCCCACATTCTTTGCCCAGCCGCTGACGGGGCACTAAGACGGTCCGCGGCGGACCGGGGGGCGGCGCCTACACCGCTATCATACCAAAGGTCATAACGACCGACCGATGTGGGCCCAGTCTGGCATTCCGATGGATGTGACGCGTTCGGGATCGGTGATGAGATTGCGCCATGCGTTGCAGGCGGCGTCGACGATGGCGTCGTAGTTTTCGAAGACGGTGTTGGAGAGCCAGTTCTGGCGCACATACTGCCAGACGTTCTCGACCGGGTTCAGTTCCGGAGCGCGGGAAGGCAGGAAGATCGGCGTGATGTTTTCGGGCATGTCGAGCCTGCCCGTGATGTGCCATCCGGCCCGGTCCAGCAGCAGCGCGGCGTGGGCGCCCGGAGCGATGTTGCGCGCGATTTCGTCGAGGTGAAGCTGCATCATCTCGGTGTCGGCGTAGGGCAACGCCAAGGCGGCTCCGACGCCCCGCGCCGGGCAGATCGCGCCGAACAGATAGGCGTTGGCGTAGCGCTGATCGGCGGGCTGTCGCGGTCGCGTTCCGCGCCTCGCCCATTGGCGGACAAGGCCGTTCTTCTGGCCGATTCGGGCCTCATCCTGGAACCAGATTTCGACCGGCGTCGCCTCGGGCAGGCCTTCGAGATGAGCCGTCAGCGCGCGCGGAAAGTTTTTTTGAAAGCCTCGACGATCCGCTCGTCCTGCGCCGGATGACGCGGCCTTGCGCTTATGTGCGAGAAGCCGATCTTGTGCAGGAGTTTCCCGACATAGCGGGGATGAAAGTCGACGCCGAACCGCTCGGCGATGACCCGCTTGAGATCGACCCGCCGCCAGCGCACGACCCCGTCTTTTGCCCGATCCGGGCCGGCTTCCACGATCTGCGAAAACGCCGCCATCTGCTCTTCCGACAGGCGCGGCTTGGGGCCATCCGTCCAGTTGTCGATCAGGCCCTCCGGCCCCGACGCGTTGAAGCGATGGACCCAATCGCGCAGCGTCTGGCGATCCATGCCGCCGATCTTCGCCGCCGACCCGCGATCCATTCCATCCCGAACCGCAGCCAGTGACAGAAGCCGACGGCTCTGGTTGACGGTCTTCGACCGCCGGGCCAAACCCCGAATCTCCTCGACCGAGTAGTCCTCTCGCAACCTCACCGCTGACGGCATGGCCCAATCCTCCATGCCGCCTTGAATCAGACCAGACCCAATTCGGGAATCCCCCCCGTGAGTCAGCCGGCGGGGCCTTTGGTATCAGTCCAAGAGACCGAGCTTCTCTTTCTTCGGCATCGACAGCGTGAAAGTTATTCCAGAATACAGGCCATAAAGAATTGTTCGGCACTTTACCCAAGCAAATCGTCCGCTCTTGATGGATAAAATCACGTCTCTAAACGACCTGTAGAAAAACTGAATTGTATCTCTCGAGATGAGGCCGTCATATTTCAAGCTGACAAAAAGTCTATTACGATAAAGCCAGTGATACTGGGATATTTTTCGAGGATCATCTTCCACAAACACTCTTTGCGAGGCGTCTCCGGACTTCAGATGCTTAGTTTTGCTTTTTCCAACCTGATACAATTTTGTGAAGCGAGCGAGACGGAGGCAATATTCGGTATCGTCACCCCAGATGAAGAACTCTTTCAAGGGCAGCCCGACCTTTCGCACCAAGTCGGTCGAAACGAGAAACGAGACGAAGGTCAGCGCCTTCATTTCGATGAGGCCGTCCGCGAGATAGCGGGCGTATTGCGGCATATTGTTATTTCCGGGTCGCTGACTGATGGGTTGAACGTTGATGCTTTCCCCATTCAGGTCGAAGATGTTGCTGCCAAGAACCGCGTCCTCGCCGACAATCGCCGCCGCTGCAACCAATTCCGCCATGGCCTCCGGCTCGGGTTCGCAATCATCGTCCATCAGCCACATGTGCGTGCAGGGTAAGGGCAGACAGGTCCGCATTCCCTCATGAAAGCCGCCGGCGCCTCCCGCATTCTCTTCCAAGCGTATTGAGTGGAAGCCATCGCCGCGGTGGGCGGTCTCGACAGCAAGCAGCTCGCGCGTCGGCTGATCGGAAGCATTGTCGACGACAACAAGCTGGTTGACAGGGTAAGTCTGCGAATCAATTGCAACAAGACATCGTTTAAGGAGCGCCGGACGGTTCCGCGTTACGACGACTGCCGCTACTCTTATCACGAGCGCACGTCCTTGACATAGGAAAGCTTGGAAGATTATTGTCCGGAGGCTCCGTTTTCTTTTGGCAGCCTGCGGTTAAGGCGAAGATGAACCATGTGACCACGCGCCTTGTCAAGCATGACGCGCTGCGTGCCGTGTCACAGTAAGCGCGAAAATTGAAAAATGCGCTAATGTGGGGCGCCCTATGATATCAATCGCGATGGCGACGTACAATGGCGAGCGGTTCCTGGAAGAGCAGCTTCGGACCCTAACTGAACAAGTTAGGTTACCAGATGAAGTGGTCATTTGCGATGATGGATCGACGGATCGCACTCCGGAAATCTTGGTGCAATTTGCCAAACGGTCTCCGTTTCCGGTTCGGGTCGTCATCAACGATCAAAGACTGAATTGGCGGGCAAATTTCCTCAAGGCCGCCTCGCTTTGTACATCTGACTACATTGCGTTCTGCGACCAGGACGATGTCTGGCGTCCAGAGAAGTTGGACGTTGCTTCGCGATATTTGGATAGTGATCGCTGCATTCTTTTGCAACATGCCTATCGCCTTATCGACGATGATGGAAACTTCATTTCCGATAGTATAAAGTACGTGCAGGCGGGCCGCGAGGTTCCGTGGAGGATAAATTTTGGCTTCTCGCAGATATTTCATCGATCATTGCTCGAGTTCTCACATTTATGGGAATTGTCCGTCGATCTTTATGACGATGCGCGGATGGGGCACGACAATTGGATTGCCTTCTTAAGCTCCTTATTCGATAAGACGCTCGTTATTGACGATGTGCTGGTGTCTTATCGACAGCACAATGCGAACGCTTCTGGATTCTCGCATCCGGCTACCTCGTTAGACATAAACCGAAATCTATCCGTAATCCTGTCGCGATTTTACAGTCGGGGCGCCGAATTCCAAAAAAAGCGCCAAGGGATGATTGGCGCTATCCAGCGCCTCGCGAAGGCCGCAAAGGCCCGCGAAACGGTAATAGAGCTTATTATACCGCAAGTTTCCGAAGAGCGAGCCCGTTCGTTGCGTGGCCACTTGCAGTATTACCGCGAGGTCGACAGGTACCAATCCCAGCGTCTGGTCGCATATCTGTCTCAATCCCGAACCGAAAGATTGCACGCGGCGTTCCGTAATTATCGCCAAGGACTGTACCAGGCTCGAGGCCGCCAAGGAGCAAGAGAGGCGATAGCCGATCTCGTGTACGGCATTGCGAACTGAGCAAGCCAGAATCAATATCGAGCGGGGAACCTGTCGGGATGCACTCGTATCGGCCTGATCGGCTGCAGCCGGTTTGCTCGCGCCGCCCATCTTCCAGCCCCTTCAGCGGCTCGAAAGAGAACGGCGAATAAAGCTTGTGGGATTGTGCGCGGACGGACATCAAGCATTACTACGCGCCTCAGAAGTCGCGGAGGACGGGAACGTCGACCTTGTCGACCTCTTATTGCCTCCCGAGGCCATGCCCGAGGGCGACCAAGAAGGACAGGGTGCGGAGTGCGTCCGGCCTGAAGCGGCGTTTATCTTCCCTCGTTTTCACGGATACGGTTCCGTTGACCCAACGTGACCTGCTTTTAGACCCGAACCAAAAAAAGCAATTCCTGAGCGCTTTGCGCCTGCAATCACGCCGGCGCATCTGTCCGGCCGGCGGGGCAAAGCACACATCTTAAGAGCAAATTAAGAGCAAAGCGCGGCAGCTCAAGATATGGAGCGGGCTTTTGGCGAAAAGCCCGCGGAGATGATTTTCCGTTCAATACGGGTACGAATACGCTCCCACGGCGTAAGGGGCCGTGCGCGTGACGCCGACAATGTCGGTGGTTGGCGCGCCCGCGGTTCCCGCGCCAATGGCCTGCGCAGATGACTTGAGCAGGACAGTGTAAGTCAACGTCGAAGGGTTGAAATTGACGAATTCGCCCTTGGCCCCTTCGCTCACAACGATATTGCCATTCATATAGGTTCCGGGTTTGCTAAGATATTGTACGACCCCGTTGACGTACCACGAGATGAACGGCCCCGGGCCGCAGCACAGGACGACATTGTGATCCGCGGTAACGCCGATGCCGCGAGTGTCGACGTTGAGCTGGCTCGAAAGATTGTCCCGTACGACGGTGTTGGTGCTTGGCGGACCTTCGTGCGAGGCGCCGCCAAGGTTAATCGCGGCGATGCAACCGGGCATCGGGAAGAGGCCGTCATTAAGCACCGTATTGTTCGCGATCAGGCTATTGTGAATGCTCTCGAAAGTAATCCCATGACAGGCGCTGGTGATGACGACATTGTTCGTAACCGTAACGTTCGTCCAGTCCTCGTCGAAGGCGTCGATCCCCTGCAGATAGGTGGGGAACGGATTGTTCGGGACCGTCTCCCGAGCGATCAGGTTGCTGTCAATCAGGATGTTTGAGAAGGCGTTGTAAACGACGCCTGCTCCGAGGGGGCCGTTCTGCCCCTGCATTGCATCTTCGTGGTTGCCATCTCCCATGTCGAAGTTGTCATGGAGGGTGTTGTGCGTAATCGCGATGTTGCTCGCGGCGTAGTCGATGCCGTCATCACCAAAATGGTCGATGACGTTGTTCGTGAACAGCGAATTGTTGGCGGCGAGGATCGCGCCTTGGTGCACATTCTGGATGTGTGATCCGGCCACCGAGATGCATCTTGTGTTGGGCTCGCCGTTCGCGCCGTTGCCTGCCGAACCGAGCTCAGAAACGCCTGTGCGCGACTGCGCAAGCCATTGGGCCTGGCTCCAGCCGGCCGTATTATCGGCTGAACTGATCTGCATGTTCTCCAGGATGATATCGGTGGTCGGGAACAATGGGCCTTGATCCGCCACGGAGATGAGGGCCGCCCTGTTGCCATTCGCGCCAAGCAGGCTCTGCACCTTGATGGCGTTGAACACCCACTTGTTCGTGCGCTCGATCCACAGAGTCGAGAACACGGGGACCTGGCCCGGCGCGGCCTCAACCGTCACAAAGTCCGAATTGGTGGTGGGCAGGTTGAAATCACCAATGACGATGTCGCCGTAGTTGCCGCTCATCAGCATAATCGCGTCGCCCGGCTGAACTGGCGGGCTGCCGATCTGGTCCGCAACGGAGCCGCGGACGCCGTTGACTATGTGGTAGTAAGGAACGCTGGACAGAAGCGGACGCGTATAGCCGGTAAGCGAGAAGTTGGACGCGCCCCAGTTGCCACTGATCACGCCGGTTAGGCTGTTCCATGGGCTGGCCTGGGAACCGACGCCGCCGGCGGCCGGCGTCTTGCCGTGCACGGGGTCAAGGTACCAGACATGTCTGGATGTCGCCGACGGGACAGCACAGCCACTATAAACTTGTGCCGCCCGTACAGGAACAGCGCAGGCGAGCAGCATAATCACGACGCAGCCAAGTGTCTTCATAAAGCCCCTCGTTACCTGGACAATGACGGTGTGTATAATACGCTCTCCGAATCAATATCATGCTCAATCAATGCTATCAACTAACAATATTGTCTACCCTCGATAGTTGGGGAAACCTGAGAATCGCTCGATCCCAAAGGACAAGACTTTGCGGGGGGTTGCCGAAGCGCCATAAGACCAAGGAAGTCGACGCTCCGTCACTGCTCGCAAACGGCAGCCGACGTCGATAAGGATCAAGCCGCGCGGCGCACGCACGGCCCAGGCTGAGGTCCGGCTAACCATGTCGTGGGTAAGGTGCCGTGGCTTCGTAAAACGACGGCTCGTCCCCCGTCGATACAGGGGGCCTGAGGCACGGCTCAACCTGCCCCTGGGCGGTTCGAGGTCCCTCGAACCTCGGTTTCGCCGCCCAAAGCGTCAGCCGATCAGTTCTTCGGCTGTTCCTTTTGGGTCTCCCCGCCTGGAGTCTCTGTCGCCGGCGTCGCGCCGGGCAACGTCGCGCCCTCGGTCCCGGGCGCTGGTGTCGCGCCGGGCGCCGCTCCGCCATCTGTCGCGGGCGCTGGCGTCGCAGAGGCGGGTGGAGCAGCCGTCATGATGCGGGTGTAGTCCCCTTCGAACTTCGCATCCGCCAATGCAGACTTGGAGATCTCTTCAGCGGCCTTCCTGCCGATATCGACCCGGAGTTCGCGTTTCGCGAACTCATTGGCCTGGTCGGTGGTCATCGGTTTTTGATCGACAGACGTCACCTTGAAAAAGCTCGCGCCCCCTCTTGAACGTATGAAGTAAATGTCGTCGGCTTTGCGGGCGTCAAGCACCTTCAGCATCTCGGCGGGCATTGTCGCGCTGTCCAAGGTCGCTGTGCCGCGGCTGAATTTGATGTTCATCTCGTTCAGCTTCGCTTCAACCTGATCAAGCGACTTGAAATCCTTCGTTGCCGCCGCCAGGGCCGCTGCATCCTTGGGGGACGCGAAAGAAATCTGGTCGACCTGGAACAACTCCCGCTGGTCGAACTGCTTCGGATGGCTTTGGACGTAGGTGTCGATTTCATTCTTGGCGACCGCGCTCATCTTGGACGACAGGTCGCGCTGAACGAAGGCGCCGGCAAGGATCTGCTCGCGTGAGCGCAAAAGATCGAGATGCACGGTCGGTTCGCGGTCGAGCTTCGCCGCGACTGCCTGCTGCACCAGGTACTTGCGCTCGACGATGCGCGACAGCGCCGCCTTGACGACCGCGTCGCTGCGCTTGTCGGCCGGCACGTTGGCGAGGCGAAGCTCGTTGTCCAGTTCCTGCTGTGTCACATCATCCGGGCCGACGTGAGCGATCACCTGGCCGACCACGGCCGGCTCCGCTGCCTTCTTGCCGCACCCAGCGAGCAGCATCGCCACCGGCAGCGCGCACGCGATTGCAGCGATGCGCCATCGGCGCCGAGACATTGGCGTTATGTGCAGCAAAACTCTTCTCCTGAATTACAGCGAGACGACGCTTAGACGCGGGACTATCGCGAAATCATGACGAAAGCCCTAGCGGACGAGGAGTTGAGCCCCGCGCCGCCAAGCCTGGGCCTTCGCCCGAACCTGCTATCACATCTTTTCAGCCATTAGCACCGACGAATGTGTCGAGCGGCCATTATGCACACAATGTAGATGATATTTACTGCGGCTGCAACGATCCGACGCATTTCCGCAACGCGACCCGCTTGTTCCGTTTGCCCTCGCCCGGGATCAGGTCTCCCCGATCTCCGCGCGCCCGCGCCCTGCTCGATCATGCGGGCTGGACCTTATGGGATCCTTACGCTCGGCCCCCCAATTCGCAATCGAAAGCTTACGCGGGTCAGCGCTAAGAACGGCTCCAGCAAGGAGGCGAATATGCTCGACGTTGCATTCGTGGCGCTCGGTTTGGCGGCTTTGGCGTTGATGGGCCTGTACGCCCTAGCGCTCCGTCAGCTCTAGGCCATTCCGATGAGTGAACCGATCATCGGAATGGTCGTCGCCGTCGGGCTCAGCCTCTATCTCCTTTACACGTTAGTCCACCCCGAAAAATTCTAGACCAAAAAGGTGATGCGATGACGCTCGTAGGCTGGGTGCAGATCGCGCTTGTGCTCGCGCTGGTGCTGGGCTGCGCCATGCCGCTCAGCAAATACATTGCGAATGTTTACGCAGGCGAGAGAAACCTGCTCAGCCCGGTCATCGGGCCGGTCGAGCGCGGCTTTTACCGGTTGGCGGGAGTCAACCCGGCGCGCGAGCAGGACTGGTTTGCCTATACGATCGCGATGCTCGCCTTCTCCGTCGCCGGATTCCTGCTTCTCTACGGCGTTCAGAGGCTCCAGGGGATGTTGCCTTTGAACCCGCGCGGCTTTGACGCGGTGGCGCCGGATCTCGCCTTCAACACCTCGATCAGCTTCATCACCAACACCAACTGGCAAAACTATGCCGGCGAGACGACGATGAGCCATCTGACCCAGATGCTCGGCCTCACCGTGCATAATTTCCTCTCTGCGGCGACCGGTCTCGCGATGGCCTTCGCGCTAGTGAGGGGCTTTGCGCGCTCCTCGGCGACCACTGTCGGCAATTTCTGGGCCGATATGACCCGAGTCACCCTATACATTTTGCTGCCGATTTCGGTCGTTGGAGCGCTGATCTTCGTCGCTTTGGGCATGCCGCAGACGCTCGTCGGATCAATTGACTCAACGACATTAGAAGGCGCGAAACAGACAATCGCTATCGGACCGGTGGCGAGCCAGGAGATCATCAAGGAGCTTGGCACCAACGGCGGCGGCTTCTTCAACGCCAACTCGGCCCATCCGTTCGAGAATCCCAACGCCTGGACCAACTTCCTCGAGATCTGGGCGCTGCTGCTGATCCCCGTCGCCTCGGTGCTTGCTTTCGGACGCGCGGTTGGCGACATGCGCCAGGGACGCGCGATCCTGGCGGCCATGGCGGTTTTTTTTATCGTCGGCGTCGGCGTCGCCTATTGGTCGGAGACCGCCGGAAATCCGATTCTGACGGCGCAGGGGCTGGACCCGTCCGCGGGCAATTTCGAAGGCAAGGAGGTTCGCAACGGTCAAGCGATGTCCGTGCTCTACGTGACCGCTACGTCCGGCACCAGCACCGGGTCGGTCAACACGATGCACGATTCGCTGACGCCGTTGGCTGGCATGGTCCCAATGTTCAACCTGCTCGCCGGCTGCATCTGGCCCGGCGGCGTCGGCGCGGGGCTGTACGGCTTTCTAGTCGTTGCGATCATCGCGGTGTTCGTCGCCGGGCTGATGGTCGGCCGCACGCCCGAATATCTGGGCAAGAAGATCGAAACGCGCGAGATGAAGCTCGCGATGCTGGCGGTGTTGATCTATCCGCTCGTGGTGCTCGGGTTCTCGGGCGCCTCTGTACTGCTGCGGACCGCGCTCGACAGCATGAACAACAATGGGCCACACGGCCTTTCCGAGATCCTCTACGCCTACGCGTCGGCCAACGCGAACAATGGCTCGGCCTTCGCCGGCCTGAACGGCAACACGCTCTGGTTCAACTCGACGCTCGGCATCGCGATGCTGCTTGGCCGCTTTGCCTTTGTCGTTCCCGTGTTGGCGTTGGCCGGGTCGCTGGCGGCGAAGAAGAAGGTCCCGGCTTCGGCCGGCACCTTCCCGACCGACGGGCCACTGTTCGTCGGCCTGTTGGTCGGCGTGATCGTCATCCTCTACCTCCTGCAATATTTCCCGGCGCTGTCGTTGGCGCCGATCGTCGAGCACTTCCTGATGCTCGGCGGCAAGACCTTCTGATCGGATATCGACATGGCTTCGAAACCCAAGCCCCAAGGCATGTTCGACAGCGGCATCGTCGCCAGCGCGTCGATCGACGCCTTGCGCAAGCTCGACCCGCGGGCGCTGGCGAAGAATCCGGTCATCTTCGTCACCGAAGTGGTGTCGCTGATGGTGACGCTATTGTTCATTCGCGACCTTGTGACCCACAACGGGACGGCTTCGTTCTCAGGCCAGATCGCCGCCTGGCTGTGGTTCACGGTGCTGTTCGCCAATTTCGCCGAGGCCGTCGCTGAAGGACGCGGCAAGGCGCAAGCCGATGCTTTGCGCCGCACTCGCAGCGACACCCGCGCCAAGCGCTACGTCGATCCCGCCAACCTTGGCGGCGTCGTCGAGGGGGTGAACGCACTCGATCTTCGCCTCGGCGATGTCGTCCTGGTGGAAGCGAACGAGGTCATTCCCGGCGACGGCGAGATCCTCGAGGGCGTCGCGTCGGTCAATGAATTGGCGATCACCGGCGAGTCCGCTCCCGTCATTCGCGAGGCCGGCGGCGATCGATCCGCCGTCACCGGCGGAACGACGGTGCTCTCCGACTTCATCAAGGTGAGGATCACCGCGGCGCCAGGCTCGACTTTCATCGACCGGATGATCGCGCTGGTCGAAGGCGCCGAACGGCAAAAGACGCCGAACGAACTGGCGTTGTCGATCCTGCTGGCTGGGCTGACCATCATCTTCCTGATCGTTTGCGTCACCCTGTGGCCGATCGCCAAATATTCGGGGACTGTGCTCTCCGCGACTGTCCTGATCGCGCTCCTCGTCTGCCTCATTCCGACGACGATCGGCGGCCTTCTCTCGGCCATCGGCATCGCCGGCATGGATCGGCTTGTGCGCTTCAACGTCATCGCGACCTCCGGCCGCGCGGTCGAGGCGGCGGGCGATGTCGACACGCTCCTCCTCGACAAGACCGGGACGATCACCTTCGGCAACCGCATGGCGACGGAATTCCTGCCCGTAGATGGTGTGCGCTCTGAGGATCTCGCCGCCGCGGCGCTTGCCTCGAGCCTGGCGGACGACACGCCAGAGGGCCGCTCGATTGTCGCCCTAGCCAAGGGCGATTTTGGCCTCGCGGAACCAAAGCTCGATCCCGAGACGACCGTCGTTGTTCCGTTCACGGCGCAGACCCGTATTTCGGGCGTCGATGTCGCTGGCCGCTGGATCCGCAAGGGCGCGATCGACTCGATCCTTCGCTATCTGAAAGTTCCGATCGAGAAGACGCCGCTCGAATTCCGTCAGGCGGTCGAGCGGGTTGCGATGTCCGGCGGGACGCCGCTCGCGGTCGTCGAGGAAGGCCGTCTGTTGGGCGTCATCCACCTCAAGGACATCGTGAAGCCCGGCATCAAGGAGCGTTTCGCGGCGATGCGCGCCATGGGCATCCGAACCGTCATGGTGACCGGCGACAATCCTGTCACCGCTGCGGCGATCGCGTCCGAAGCGGGCGTCGACGACTTTCTCGCCGAGGCGACGCCGGAGGACAAGCTTGCCTATATCCGCAAGGAGCAGTCCGGCGGCCGACTGATCGCCATGTGCGGCGATGGCACGAACGACGCGCCGGCGCTTGCTCAGGCCGATGTTGGCGTCGCGATGCAGACCGGCACGCAGGCGGCGCGCGAAGCCGGCAACATGGTCGATCTCGATTCCAATCCGACCAAGCTGATCGAAATCGTCGAGATCGGCAAACAACTATTGATGACGCGCGGCTCGCTTACCACCTTCTCGATCGCCAATGACGTGGCGAAATATTTCGCCATCCTGCCGGCGATGTTCGCGGCGACCTATCCGGTCCTCGGGACGCTCAACCTCATGCGCCTGACGTCGTCGCACTCGGCGATCCTGTCCGCCGTCATCTTCAACGCGCTTATCATCATCGCGCTCATTCCCTTGGCGCTGAAGGGCGTCGCTTACCGGCCGGTTGGCGCCGCCGCCCTGCTCAGGCGCAATCTCCTCATCTATGGCCTGGGCGGCCTGATCCTGCCCTTCATCGGCATCAAGGCGATCGACGTCGTCGTCGCCGCCCTTCACCTCGCTTAAAGTCTCAGGCTTGAACCCATGCTCCAGCACCTGCGCCCCGCCCTCGTTCTTATCGTCCTCTTCAGCGTCCTCACCGGCCTTGTCTATCCGTTGGCGGTGACGGGGATCGCTCAGATCGCCCTGCCCTATCAAGCCAACGGAAGCCTGATCCGGAAGGATGGCGTTATCGTCGGCTCGGCCCTGATCGGGCAATGGTTCAAGAGCGACCGCTATTTCCATCCGCGTCCCTCGGCCACCAGCGACACCGACCCCAACGATTCGACGAAGACGATCGACGCGCCGTACAACGCCGCCAATTCGGGCGGCTCGAACCTCGGGCCAACCTCGCAGAAGCTGGTCGACCGGGTGAAGAGCGGCGTCGAAGCCTGGCGCGCTCTTGCCGGCCCCGGCCCGGTTCCCGCCGACGCGGTCACGACATCAGCCTCCGGGCTCGATCCTGATGTCTCGCCGGAGACCGCCCTGGGCCAGATCGCCTCGGTGGCGAAGGCGCGGCGCTTGCCCGAGGACAAGGTGCGGGCGCTGGTCGAGGGCGCGATCGACGGTCGAGCCTTGGGGTTGATCGGCGAGCCGAGAGTCAATGTTTTGCGGCTCAATTTAGCACTGGATGGGTTAAAGTCGTCATGACGACCAACGAGCGCCGATGGCCCCAACCAACCGACCTGACGCCGGACGCCCTGATCCGGACGCCCTTCTGGCGGCGTTCCGCCGGGAGACCGCTGGCCGGCTGAAGGTTTTCCTCGGCGCCGCGCCCGGCGTCGGCAAGACCTACGCCATGTTGCAGAACGCGCAGCGCCTGAGACATGAAGGCGTTGATGTCGTCATCGGGCTCGTCGAGACCCATGGCCGCGCCGAGACCAGCGCGCTCGTCGAAGGGCTCGAAATTCTGCCGCGGCGCAGGATCGAATACCACGGCCGCACCCTTGAAGAGTTTGACATCGACACGGCTCTTGCGCGCAAGCCCAAGCTGATCGTCGTCGACGAGCTCGCTCACAGCAACGCTCCGGACAGCCGGCATCCGAAGCGCTGGCAGGATGTCCAGGAGCTGCTCGACGCGGGCGTCAGCGTATGGACGGCGCTCAACATCCAGCATCTCGAGAGTCTCGCCGACGTCGTGTCTCGCATCACCGGCGTCGCCGTGCGCGAGACTGTTCCCGACCTGGTCTTGCAGGAGGCCGCCGACGTCGTTCTGGTCGATCTCACGCCCGACGAACTCATCCAGCGCCTGAACGAAGGCAAGATCTATGTGCCGGAGACAGCGCGGCGGGCGACGCAGAATTTCTTCACCCCTGGCAATCTGACGGCGTTGCGCGAATTGGCTTTGCGCCGCACCGCCGATCGCGTCGACGATCAGATGGTCGACTACCTGCGGGAGAAGGCGATCGAGGGTCCGTGGGCAGCGTCCGAGCGCCTGCTCGCCTGCGTTGGCGCGGACGAAGTGTCGGAGCGGGTGATCCGGCGGGCAAGCCAGCTCGCGACCGGCCTCAACGCAGACTGGATCGCGCTGACGGTCGAGACCATTGGCGAGGCTGGCGACGCCAAGCGCGCCAACCAGCTCGCCAAAGTATTCGGCTTAGCCGAGCGTTTGGGCGCGCAGACGATGCGCCTTCAGGGCAGTGACTATCCAAGCGACATTCTGAAACTCGCGGCGCGCGAAAATGTCACTCAGATCGTGCTCGGCCAGTCGCAAGCAGGACTAATGCGCCGCATTCTCGGGCGGTCGCTGCCGGAGGCGCTGATGCGCGGCGCCGGCGGCATCGAGATTCATATCGTTCCAGGCGAAGAGGCGCATGAGTTGTTGTGGCTGCGCCTTAAGCCGCTTCTGAGCCGGAAGGGGCTTGGGCCTGAGCTCGCGGTCGCGCTCGTCTCGGTCGCCGTCGCCGTCGCCGTCGCCGATGCCCTCTCCGCCGTCCTGCAGCTTCCGAATCTGTCGATGATCTTCCTCACCGCAGTCCTGTTCTGCGCGGTGCGGTTTGGAACCCGCGCCGCGGTCCTCGCGTCATTGGCGTCGTTCGCCGCCTACAACTTTTTCTTCATCGAGCCGATCTACACCTTCACGGTCGCGCAGCCGCAGGAACTCTTCGCGCTCCTCATTTTTCTTGCCGTCGCCGTGCTCACCGGATCGCTCACCGGGCGCATCCGCGACCAAAGGGAGATGGTGATCGGGAACGCGGAGGTGACCCAGTCCCTCTACGATTACTCGCGCAAGCTTTCCGGCGCTTCCAGGCCCGACGACGTCCTTTGGGCAGCCGCAGCGCATTTGCACGGAACCTTCGGCGGCCGCATCGTGCTCCTGGTCATTGAAGGGGATGAATTGCAAATTCGCGCAGCCTGGCCGCCAGACGCGCACCTTGACGCCGCCGCTCTCGGCGCCGCCAACTGGGCGCAGCAGAAGAAGGAGCCCGCCGGCTGGGGAACCGGGACGCTGCCACGTATCGCATATCAGTTTCGACCGCTGCTCGCCGCGCGCGGGTCGATCGCGGTGTGCGGCTTCGAGCCCCATTCCGCGGATGAGCCGATCGCCGCGGAAGACGAGCGGGCGCTTATCGCCATCCTGGACTTGACAGCGATCGCGCTCGACCGAGCGCTGCTCGCGCGCGACGCGGTGAACGCGGCGACGATGCAGGAAAACGAGAAGGTGCGGGACGCGCTGCTCGATTCGCTCTCGCACGATCTGCGCACGCCGTTGTCTTCGATCGCTGGCGCGGCGACGTCGCTGCGCGAGCTTGGCGACAAGATGAGCCCGGCCGAACGTCTCGAACTCCTGTCGTCGATCGAAGAGGAGACCGGGCGGCTCGCGCGCTTCGTCGCCAATTTGCTCGACATGTCGCGGATCGAGGCGGGCGGCCTCAAGGTCAATCGCGATCTGGTCTCGATCGCGGACGTCGTTCAGGGCGCGGTCGAGCGCAGCCGCAAGGCGTTTCCGGGGGAGCCGGTGCGGGTCAGCCTCGCGCCCGATCTGCCCTTCGTGCGCGGCGACGACAAGCTCCTCGAGCAGGTTTTGTTCAACCTGCTCGACAACGCGCACAAATACGCTAGCGACGCCGGCGCGATTGTTCACGCGCGCCAGGAGGGCGCCGAGATCGTGCTCAGCGTCACCGACGAGGGGCCCGGCATCAAACCAGCGGAGCTCGAACGCATCTTCGAGAAGTTCTATCGCGGCGGGCGCCCTGACGGACGCAAGGCGGGCACCGGTCTCGGCCTTTCGATCTCACGGCGCCTGGTCGAAGCGATGGGCGGCGCGATCGTCGCGCAGAGCCCCGCGGTGCGTCGGCGGGGCGCTCGATTTGTCGTACGCCTTCCCGTTGCTCAGGTGACTCCGATCGCATCGAGTCCGGCCGCATGACGGGTCCGCGGGTTCTGGTGGTCGACGATGAGCCGCAAATTCAGCGGTTTCTCACCGTTGCCCTCACCGCCGCCGGCTTTCAGGTGCAAACGGCCGAAACCGGCGCCCAGGCTTTGCGAGCGGCGGCGACCGGCGCGCCCGACCTCATCGTTCTCGACCTCGGCCTACCCGATCGGGACGGCAAGGACGTGCTGCGCGACATCCGCCAGTTCTCGACGATTCCGGTGATCGTGCTCTCCGCGCGCGATCGCGAGGCGGAGAAAATCGAGGCGCTCGATCTCGGCGCCGACGACTATGTCGAGAAGCCATTCGGCATCGGCGAATTGACCGCACGCCTTAGAGCCGCGCTGCGACACGCGGCCCAATCGGCCCAGCCGGTGCAGCGGGTGGAGGTTGCGGGCGTCGTCATGGACTTCGACAAGCGTCTGGTCACGCGCGACGGGGCGCCGATCAAGCTGACGCCGAAAGAATACGACCTGCTCGCGGTTCTCTTCCGCAATGCCGGCCGAGTGGTGACCCACCGCCAGATTCTGGCCTCGGTCTGGGGTCCGGCGCATCGCGAGGACACCCAGTACCTCAGGGTCTTCATCGGCCAGCTCAGAGCCAAGATCGAGCGCGATCCGACGACGCCAATGATCGTTAAAACCGAGCCGGGCGTCGGCTACCGCGCCGCCGAGCCTCAGGCTCGCTCCACGTCCCGCGACAACGCCCGCTGATCAATTCTTCGGCGCCGCCGCTTGTTTTACCGGCGCCTACCCCCGCGAATCCTTGGAGATTCGTTTGGCACGCTCGTTGCGAAGCCGAGTCTGGTCCCGGGAGGGGGCCGGATCCCGCCGACCTAGTTGGTGGGCGCAAGAGACGAGGGTGAACATGTCGTTGACGAGACGGACTTTTCTTTATGCGTCCGGCGCAGCTCTGGGAGGGGCGACTGCGCTGGGTGGAGTGCCTGCGCTTGAGGGCGTGGCTGCGCTTGGAGGGGCGGCTGCGCTGGGAGGCGCCGTTGCGCTGGGATCCACTTCCGCAATGGCGGCGACTGGCGAACCGATCAAAATCGGCATTCTCCACTCGCTGTCCGGCACCATGGCGATCAGCGAGACCACGCTCAAGGACGTGATGCTGATGCTGATCGAGGAGCAGAACGCGAAGGGCGGCGTGCTCGGCAGAAAGCTCGAGGCGGTGGTCGTCGATCCAGCGTCGAACTGGCCCCTGTTCGCCGAGAAGGCCAAGGAACTCATTGAAAAAGACAAGGTTTCGGTCGTCTTTGGTTGCTGGACCTCGGTGTCGCGCAAGTCGGTGTTGCCGGTGTTCAAAGAACTCAACAACATGCTGTTTTATCCGGTGCAGTACGAAGGCGAAGAATTGGAACGCAACGTCTTCTATACCGGCGCCGCGCCCAATCAGCAGGCCATCCCCGCGGTCGACTATCTGATGAGCGAGGACGGCGGTTCGGTGAAGCGCTGGGTGCTCGAAGGCACCGACTACGTCTATCCGCGCACCACCAACAAGATCCTGGCCGCCTATCTGAAACTGAAGGGCGTGCCCGACGAAGACGTGATGATCAACTACACGCCGTTCGGCTTCTCCGACTGGCAGACGGAAGTGTCGAAGATCAAGGCCTTCGGCTCCGCTGGCAAGAAGACGGCCGTGGTGTCGACGATCAACGGCGACGCCAACGTGCCGTTCTATAAGGAGCTCGGCAACCAGGGCATCAAGGCGACCGACATCCCGGTCGTGGCGTTCTCGGTCGGCGAGGAAGAGCTCGCCGGTCTCGACACCAAGCCGCTGGTCGGCCATCTCGCCGCGTGGAACTATTTCGAGTCGATCGACACGCCGGCGAATAAGGACTTCATCGCCAAGTGGCATGAGTTCACCAAAAAGCCGAAACGCACCACCAACGATCCCATGGAGGCCCATTTCATTGGCTTCAACATGTGGGTGAAGGGCGTGGAAAAGGCGCAAAGCTTTGAGGCCGACAAGGTGATCCCGGCGATGATCGGCGTCGCAGTGCCGAACCTCACTGGCGGCCTTTCGACGATGATGCCGAACCACCACATCACCAAACCTGTCTATATCGGCGAGATCCAGGCCGACGGCCAGCTCAACACGGTCTGGCAGACGCCGGGAACTCTCGTAGCGCAGGAATGGTCGCCCTATCTCGAGGGTTCGAAGGACCTGATCGCCGACTGGCGCCCGCCCATGTCCTGCGGCAACTTCAACGTCAAGACTGGCAAGTGCGGCGGCTGACGAGAGCCCGAATTGATCTGTCGCATTGAACTTCTCCCGCATGATCTGTCGATGGACGGCCTCCTTCGAACGCTTCATGCGGGAACCGCTTCTCTCAACGATGGCAGAAGCTCATTTGAGCTTCTGCCGCACTCTTGATTGGCGTCGGATTTTATTGAACCGCGCCTGATGACGCGACCGAGATCGAGTGTCGCAGTTGAAAGGAAAATGATGACGTCGCTGGTCGCCCGTCGTCTCGCCGCTCATGATTTCGCGCGCGGCTTTTATCTCCGCGCCATACGCGCGATCGGGGTCCTCGCCCTCATCGTCTTCGCCGCCGCCGCCCGCGCCGACGCTGTCGACGACACGCTGGCGAAGTTCCTCAGCGATAAGTTTCCCCAAACCGCAGCCGCGATCGTCGAACTGGCCGCCGAGGCGCCTCCGCAAGCCGCAGCCATTCTGGAGGCGCTCGGCGACAATCGCCTCATGATCGATCCCGCCGATCACATCGTGGCTTACAAGACCGCCGCGGGCGCGCTCATCAACGCCAAGACAGGCGCGACGATTCCCGATTCCAGCACCGACGCCTTCAAGAAGGTCCGCGTCAACAACGCGCTTCGAAGCGCGATCGAAGGCGCGCGGGGGTCTTTGACCCTCGCCAATCCCGACCCTCAGAAGCGCCTTGCCGGCGCCGGGGATGTATTCAGAACGCACGACGCCAATGCGTTGCCGGCGCTTCAGGCGCAGCTCGCAAAGGAAAGCGATCCGGGAGTCGCCGCCGCCTTGAAACTCGCCCAGGCGTCGATCTTCGCCACCAGCGACAGCGCTTCGCCTCAAGACCGTCTCTCCGCGATTGCGACGCTGAAAGAGCGCGGCGATCAGGACGCGCAAAGCCTGATCGACGGGATCGCGCAGAAAGCCAAGGACCCGGCGGTGAAAAGCGCCGCCGCATCCGCCCTGAGCGCAATCCATGCACGTCTAGCCTTGTGGAACGTCGTGCAGAATCTCTGGTATGGCATCTCGGCGTCGTCCGTGCTGTTGCTCGCGGCGATCGGACTTGCGATCACCTTCGGCGTCATGGGCGTCATCAACATGGCGCATGGCGAGATGGTGATGCTCGGCGCCTATTCGACTTATGTCGTGCAGTCGCTTCTGCCGCCCTGGTTGCAGAATTGGTCGCTCGCTTTCGCCATTCCCCTCGCCTTTGTCGTCGCTGGCGTCGTCGGCATCGCGATCGAGCGTCTCGTGATCCGCTTCCTTTACACCCGCCCGCTCGAGACGCTGCTTGCGACCTGGGGTGTGTCGCTCATCCTGCAACAATTGGTGCGAAGCCTGTTCGGCGCTAACAATCGCCTCGTCAGCAATCCGCCGTTCATGTCGGGCGCGTTCGAGCTCGGTGGGCTGTCGATCACCACCAATCGACTTTGGATCATCGTTCTCTCGGCGCTCGTCTTCATCGGGCTGCAACTCGTCCTGCGTGCGACACCCTTCGGCTTGCAGATGCGCGCCGTGACGCAGAACCGGCGCATGGCGGCGTCGATGGGCATCTCGACCGCACGGGTCGACATGCTGGCCTTCGGACTGGGATCGGGGGTGGCGGGGATTGCGGGCGTGGCGCTGTCGCAAATCGACAACGTCTCGCCGAACCTCGGCCAAGGCTACATCATCGACAGCTTCATGGTGGTGGTGTTCGGCGGCGTCGGAAACTTATGGGGCACCGCCTTCGGCGCGCTCCTGATCGGACTCGCCAACAAGCTGCTCGAGCCGCTGATCGGCGCGGTCCAGGGCCAAATCGTGCTGCTGGTCTTCATCATCCTGTTCATTCAGAGACGGCCGCGAGGGCTCTTTGCTCTGCGCGGGCGCGCGGTGGAAGCATGAGCGCCCGGCTTGACCAGCTTGGCCTGGTTTTCATCGCGATCCTCATCATCGCGGCGATCCTGGTGCCGGCGCTGTCGCTCGGGGTCTCGGCCAATTCTCCCTTCTACCTGCCGCCTTATCTCGTGCAGCTGCTCGGCAAATATCTGTGTTACGCGATCCTCGCCGTCGCGCTCGATCTGGTCTGGGGCTATTGCGGCATTCTGTCGCTCGGCCATGGCGCGTTCTTTGCGTTGGGCGGTTATGCGATGGGCATGTATCTCATGCGGCAGATCGGGACGCGCGGCGTCTACGCCAATCCGATCCTGCCGGATTTCATGGTGTTCCTGAACTGGAAGGAGCTGCCCGTCGCCTGGTGGGGCTTTAACTGGTTTCCTTACGCGATGGTGATGGTGGTGCTGGTTCCGGGCCTGCTCGCGCTCGCCTTCGGCTGGTTTGCGTTTCGCTCGCGCGTGACCGGCGTCTATCTCTCGATCATCACCCAGGCGATGACCTTTGCTTTGTTCAAGGAGTTCTTTCGCAACGATTTCGGCTTCGGCGGCAACAACGGCTTGACCGACTTCAAGGACCTGCTCGGCTTCTCGCTTCAATCCGCCTCGACCAAAGCGGCTCTGTTCTCGGCGAGCGCCATGCTGCTCATCCTTGCCTACGTGGCCTCGCGTGCGATCATCGGCTCGAAATATGGCAAGGCGCTGGTCGCCGTGCGCGACGCGGAGAGCCGCATGCGCTTCCTCGGCTATCGGGTCGCGAACTATAAGCTGTTCGTCTTCGTCGTTTCGGCGGTCATCGCTGGCATCGCCGGCGCGCTCTACGTGCCGCAGGTCGGCATCATCAATCCGAGCGAATTCGCGCCCGGAAACTCGATCGAGGCGGCAATCTGGGTTGCGGTCGGCGGCCGCGGTACGCTGATCGGCGCGGCGCTCGGCGCCGTCGCGGTCAACTTCGCGAAAACCTTTTTCACCGGCGCGTTCCCCGAATATTGGCTTTATGGTCTCGGCCTCCTGTTCGTCCTGACCACCCTGTTTCTGCCTAAGGGCATACTTGGATTGGCGCTGCGCGATTGGCGAGCGAGGCCCGCGCCAAGGACGGAGACGTCGCCGATTGCGGTTGAAGAAGGGGCGGACCCATGACTCTCGCCGAGATCGACAATCCGACCCTCACCCAATCGCTCCTCTATCTGGACGGAGTCAGCGTCTCGTTCGACGGCTATAAGGCTTTGCGCAGCCTGTCGCTCATGCTCCAACCGGGCGAGATGCGAGCGATCATCGGTCCCAACGGGGCCGGCAAGACGACGATGATGGACGTCATCACCGGCAAGACGCGGCCCGACGAAGGCGACGTGATGTTCGACGGGCGCCATGATCTGACCAAGCTCGACGAAGCCGAGATCGCGACGCTCGGAGTCGGCCGCAAGTTCCAAAAGCCGACCGTGTTCGAGAACCACACGGTTGAAGACAATCTTCTACTCGCGACCAAGGCTCCGCGTAGCGTGCGCGCGACCCTGTTCGGACGCGAGGACCCGAAGACGCTGGAGACGATCGACGTTATCCTCGCGACCACCCGACTTGCCGACCATCGGGCGCGCATCGCCGGATCGCTGTCGCACGGGCAGAAGCAATGGCTCGAGATCGGCATGCTGCTGGCGCAGGACCCGAAGCTCTTGCTGGTCGACGAGCCGGTCGCCGGCATGACCGACGCCGAGACCGCGGCGACCGCCGATCTCCTGCGCGAGATTGCGCGCGATCATTCGGTGATCGTGGTCGAGCACGACATGCATTTCGTGCGCGAGCTTGGCGTCAAGGTGACGTGCCTTCACGAGGGCTCGGTGCTCGCCGAGGGCACACTCGATGAGGTGAGCGCCGATCCGCGCGTTGTCGAAGTTTATCTGGGGCGGTGAACGCATGCTGACCGTCGACAGAATCGATCTTTTCTACGGCGCGGCGCAGGCGTTGCGGTCCGTGTCGGTCAAGGCGCAGACCGGCCGCATTCTGACCGTTCTCGGCCGCAACGGCGTTGGCAAGTCATCGCTCTTGCGGGCCGTCGTGGGACAGCACATGACGGCGTCCGGCTCGATCCGCTGGGACGACCAGGACATGACGAAGATGACGCCATATCTTCGGGCCAAGGCCGGCTTTGGCTATGTCCCGCAGGGGCGCGAGATTTTCCCGCTTCTCACCGTGCGCGAAAATCTCATGACCGGCTATGCCACCCGGCCGCGCAACGAGCGGGCGATCGACGATGAGATCTTTGCGCTGTTTCCCGTGCTCAACGACATGCTGGGACGGCGGGGCGGCGACCTTTCGGGTGGCCAGCAGCAGCAGCTCGCTATCGCCCGCGCGCTGGTGACGAAGCCGAAACTCCTCGTGCTCGACGAGCCGACCGAGGGCATCCAGCCGTCGATCATCAAGGACATCGGCCGCGCGCTCGTGCATCTCCGCCGCAAGGGCGAGATGGCGATCCTGGTCGTCGAGCAATATTTCGAATGGGCGCGCGACATCTGCGACGATTACGCGGTGCTTGACCGCGGCGTCGTCGTGCTCGCCGGCACCCGCGAGCAGATGGACGAGACCGCGGTGCGCGCGCGGATGACGGTGTGAGAGCCAACCGCCGCGACTCAACTCTTAAGACCTTTGAAGCCGGAGAACGCTTGTGGGAAGCGCGGTCCGGCGCGGACCCGTTCCTAAGCCTTGTTTTACCGTCGAGTCGCAATTTTACCGGCGCCCCGCAATGATTTTAATGGGTTAGGACCCATTTTAGTTCCGTCCTTAAAAATCACCATATAACGTCATATTTCTGTGATATGATTCAAAATGGGCAGCGCCCGATGCAACGGCAAATTGCTTAGTGCGCGGCTTGCGCCGGAACCTTCGCGGGACCGACGTTGCGCAGGAACGGGACCAGCATCGTCGCAAAGATGAAGCACACCATGATGGCGAGAAAGGCGTCGGCGTAAGCGAGCGTCGAGGCCTCGCGGTAAGCGAGAGCCCACAGCTGCTTGAGCGCCGCCTGGTGCCCTGCCTGCTGGCTCCCCGGGATCGCGGCGTAGCGCTGCGCGACCTCGTTCACGAGCCTGGCCATGGCGCCATTGGCCGGCGTCAAGTTCGACGCGATCGCCTGGAAATGGAAATTGGTTCGATCGTTGAGGATCGCCCCGCAGACCGCGATGCCGACCGCGCCGCCGAGATTGCGCATCATGTTGAACAGGCCGCTCGCATATTTGAGCCGTTCCGGCGGCAGGCTGCCCAGGCCGAGATTGACGCTCGGCGCCACCGCGAACACCTGGGGGAAGCCGCGCAACACCTGCGGCAGGAAGAGCTCCGCCGCGCCCCACTCATGGGTGATGAAGCTGAAGCTCCACATCGACAGACCGAACGACGCGAGGCCGATCATCATGAGCCACCGCGTGTCGAATTTTTTCGCGAGCATGACGTAGACCGGCACGCCGACGAGCGACGCTATCCCGGTCGAGAAAATGGCCATGCCGGTCTGCCAGGCGCTGAATCCGCGCACATAGCCAAGAAACAGCGGCGTCAAATAGATGGTCGAGAAAATGCCGATGCCGGTGATGAAAGAGAGGATGCAGCCGAGCGTGAAGTTCCTGTTTCCGAACGCGCGGAGGTCGACGACCGGCCTTGCAAAAGTGAGGCTGCGGAAGACGAACAGGGAGCCCGCGACGCCAGCGATCGTCGCGCAATCCCGGATCGTCGCGTCGTCAAACCAGTTCCAGCGCGAGCCTTCCTCGAGCACGTATTCCAAAGTTCCGAGCGTCATCGCCAGGAGGATGATGCCGGGATAGTCCGCGCCCTTGAGCAGCTTAACGTCGGGCTCGTCGATCTTCACCAGAATTGGGACCAGGATCGATATGGCGATGCCGGGAATGACGTTGACATAGAAGAGCCAGCGCCAGTCGAGCGTGTCAGTGATGAAGCCGCCGATCACCGGCCCCAGCGTCGGCGCGACCGTCGCGATGCCGCCGACCACGGCGGCCGAATAGACGCGCCGCGGACCCTGGAAATAATGGAAGGTCGAGGTGAAGACGATCGGGATCATCGACGCGCCCAGCATTCCTTGCAGCGCGCGGAACACGATCATGCTTTCGATGTTCCAGGCGAGCCCGCACAGCATGCTCGCAACGGTGAAGCCGGCGGCCGAAGCGGTGAAGAGCCAGCGGGTCGAGAAGACGCGGGTCAGCCAGCCGGACAGAGGAATCATGATGATCTCGGCGATGAGATAGGCGGTCTGCACCCAGCTGATCTGATCCTGCGCCGCCGACAGGCCGCCGCCGATGTCCTGGAGCGACGAAGCGACGATCTGGATGTCGAGGAGCGCGATGAACATGCCCACGCACATCACCACGAACGGCCCGAGGCTCCACACCCAGCTCGGCCCGGAAGCGGCCGAGGCGGATGGCGCGGCCATTGAGGGTATGGCCGTCGCCGCCGCCGTCATTGCGGGACCCCTGAAGACGACCGCGTGTCCACGCCGACATTTGCCGAGAGGCCCGGCCTGAGACCACGAAGCATCGGGTCGTCATCGAGCTTGATGCGGACGGGAACGCGCTGAACGATCTTGGTGAAGTTGCCGGTAGCGTTCTCGGGCGGGATCACGCTGAAGATGGCGCCCGTCGCAGGGGCCATTGTGAGGACATGGCCACGAAAGACGTGGTTTGGCAGGACATCGGCGACAACCGTCGCCGCTTGTCCTGGAATCATATGCTCGAGCTGGCTTTCCTTGAAGTTGGCATCGACCCAAAGGTCATGCGCCGGGATGATTGTGACGAGATAGGCGCCGCCAGCGACATAGGCGCCGACCTGCGCGGCCCGGTTTCCCACATAGCCGTCGATCGGCGAGCGAATATCGGTGTAGCCGAGATTCAATTCGGCTGTATGGAGGTCGGCCTCGGCCTGGGTGACATCGGCCTTGGCGACAGCGATCTCCGCGGCCAGAACCGTGAGCTGCTGCTTGGAGGCGTCCAGGCCGGCCTCGGACGAAATCACGCTGGCCTCGGCCGCCAAATTCAGTGCCGACGCCCTCTCCGAATTTTGTCGCGAGCCGGCGGCGGTCTGCGCAAGGTCGCGATATCTTTGGTCATCCTGCTTGGCGAACGTCGCCTCCGCAGTCTTGGCGTCGAGATCCGCCTTCGCCTGGCGGATGGCCGTTTGTTGCAGCGTCTGTTTGCGCTCGAGGCTGTCGAGGGTCGCCTTGCGCGCCTCGACAATCGCCGCCGCGCGGTCAGCGGCGGCGCGGAAGTCGCGGTCGTCAAGCCGGATCAGCGGCTGTCCGGCGCGCACATATTCGTTGTCGCCAACGAGGATCTCAGCCACGAAGCCAGCTACGTGCGGGGAGATTGGGGTGACATTGCCCCCGGCATAGGCGTCGTCGGTGCTTTCAATGAAGCGCCCGACGCTCCAATACTCATAACCGTACCGAGCCCCGACGAACGCGATGATCCCGCCAAGCGTCGCATAGGCGAGCCACTTGAGCCGCGCTCTCGTCAGTACGCCGGTTGGGGCCGTTTGGGTGTGCTCGCCGGCGATGGCGCTCATCGCGATCTCCTTTAGTGGTCGTCTTCTGCCGCGGGGCTGAGAAGAGCGTATATACGCCTATATGACCCAACGAATTGAAACTGGCGTCTGTCGTTCAGCCGGCCGCAGCGGCCTCCATCGGAAGGTCAGTCGCCGCAACCTCATGCAGAAGAGCGCGCAGACCAATTGTTCGCTCATTGCCGAAGGCGGTCGCAAACTCTCTTTGCGCATCCTTCCAGCCCTGGTATCCGGCCCGCAGCCGTTCGAGGCCGGTGTCCGTCAATCGCAACTCCTTGCTGCGGCGATCGGTGCGGCCGGGCTTGATGCTGATCAATCCGTCGCGCTCGAGCGGCAGGATGTTCCGGCCAAGCGTGGTGCGGTCCATCACCATTTCATCGGCCAGCGCATTGATCGTCATCACCCCATGTCGCCGCAACCTGGCGAGAATGGAAAACTGGGTCGTTCGCAGGCCGGCCGAGGCGAGATGCCGATCATAGAACTGAGAGACATGGCGCGCCGCCTGGCGGACGGCGAGGCAGGTGCATTCCTCGAGCGGTGGCAGCTTATCGATCGGCATTTCGCTCTCGTCCTTGACACTAGGAGCATATACGCTTAGTTAGGCGCATATACGCATAATGTCAAGGCGAAATCAGGAGTTCCTCCAATGACCAATTCCCTCGGCACGGCCCTTGTTACCGGCACCTCGTCCGGCATCGGCGCCGTTTACGCCGATCGGCTCGCCAAGCGCGGCTATGACCTCATCCTCGTCGCGCGCAATGGCGAGAAACTGAAATCCTTGGCCGCGCGACTGACGTCCGAGACAGGCCGGTCCGTCAAAGTGATCCCCGCCGATCTCGGCGACAAGGCGGCGCTCGCCAAAGTCGAGGCCGTGCTTCGCGACGACAACAGCATCACCATGCTCGTCAACAATGCCGGTGCCGCCGCCCTCGCGCCCCTCCTGGACTCAAACGTCGATCAGATGGAAGCGATGATCACGCTGAATGTCACGGCGCTGACCCGTCTGAGCTATGCCGCCGCCCCCGCCTTCGTTGCCCGGGGCGCAGGCACGATCATCAACATCGGATCCGTGGTCGGGATCGCGCCCGAAAAACTCAATGGCGTCTATGGCGGCAGCAAGGCTTATGTGCTTGCGTTCACGTATTCACTGCAACACGAGTTTGCAGACAAGGGCGTGCGCGTCCAAGCCGTGCTGCCCGCGGCGACCGCCACGGACATCTGGGAAAAGGGCGGCTTTCACCACTCGAAACTGCCCGCTGGAACCGTGATGTCGACGGAGGACATGGTCGACGCCGCTCTGGCGGGTCTTGACCAGGGGGAAGCGGTGACGATCCCTCCGCTTCAGGATGGCGACGATTGGACCCGCTTCGAAGCGTCGCGCCGAGCACTCGCCCAGAAGTTCGGCAATTCCGCTCCGGCGCCCAGATACCGGGTCGCCGAACCTGCGCGGAAGACCGCTTAACGGCGAACCCGACATTCGAGGATCGAGCCATGACGTCACGTTCTGTGGTGATTGCGGAACCCGTCCGCACGGCGATCGGCGCGTTCGGTGGGACGTTGAAAGATATGCCGGCGGCGGATCTCGGCGCCGTCGCGATCCGCGCCGCGGTCGAGCGAGCCGGTCTCAGGCCCGAAGAGATCGAGACCGCGGCGATGGGCAACGTCCTTCAGGCCGGGACCAAAATGAATCCCGCCCGTCAGGCCGCGGTCCAAGCCGGCTTGCCGGTGACGGTTCCAGCCATGACCGTCAACCGGGTCTGCGGTTCCGGGGCGCAGGCGATCGTGTCAGCGGCGCAGGAGATCCTCTTAGGCAACGCCAAGGCCGCCGTCGCTGGCGGCATGGAGAGCATGGATCAGGCGCCTTATCTCGTCGGGCGGGGCCGCTGGGGTTATCGCCTCGGAGACGGACAGCTTTACGATTGCGTGCTGCGCGACGGGCTCAACGACGCCTTCTCGGGGGAACATTCGGGGTGGCACACCGAGGACCTGGTGGAGAAATATCAGGTCACGCGCGAAGCGCAGGACCAATGGGCTCTGCGCTCGCAACAGCGTTTCGCGCGCGCGCAAAGCGCGGGACATTTCAAGGCTGAGATCGCGGCGGTCCAGGTTCCCGGCAAAAAGGGGCCAACGCCATTCGATCAGGACGAAGCCAATCGTCCCGACACGACGATCGAAGCGCTGGCGCGATTGAAGCCCGCGTTCCGGCCGAACGGCGCCATCACCGCCGGCAATGCGCCCGGACTGAACGACGCGGCCGCCGCCATGGTGCTTGCGGACGAGGCCTGGGCCGAGAAGCGCGGGCTTAAGCCGGCCGCGCGGCTCGTCGCCTATGGCATTGCGGCGGTCGAACCCGGCATGTTTGGTCTCGGGCCCGTGCCGGCCGTCAAGCAGGCATTGCAGCGCGCTGGATGGGAAATCGGCTCCATCGAGCTGGCGGAGATCAATGAGGCGTTCGCGGCGATCACCATCGTCGTCGCGCGCGAGCTCGGATTGTCCGACGAGATCGTCAATGTCGACGGCGGCGCCGTTGCGCACGGCCACCCGATCGGCGCGACCGGCGCGGTGCTGACCACGAAGCTCATCCACTCGATGCGCCGGGCCGGTCTGAAGCGCGGCCTGGTCACTTTGTGCATCGGCGGCGGCCAGGGAATCGCGCTCGCGATCGAGACGCTGCACTGAGCAGCAAGGACGTGGAGCGCGGGAATGCCAGTTGCACGCCGCAACGTCCTGAAAGCGGGCGCCGCCATTGTCTCGACATGGACGGGCGTGCTCACCCATGCTCAGGCGGCGGAAAACGAGAGCGCCAGGCCACCTCAAAGCACGGTGAAAACAATGGAGATGGCTGACACACCGCTCGGCGCGGCCAGCAAGGTCACCATCGAACGCCGCGGTCAGGTTGTCCTGATCGGGATCAATCGCCCCGCTATTCAGAACCGGGTCGATCCGGAAATATATCTCGGCCTGGCGAAGGCCTATTACCAGTACGAGCACGACGCATCGTTACGAGCGGCCGTGCTATTCGGACATGGCGACAATTTCTCCCGAGGCATCGACGTTAACGCGTTTCAGGCACTGGCTGCATCGGGGCGACCCTTCCTTACCGATGCGGAAATTATTGATCCTTTGCCAAAGACAAAAGGGCTGTCGAAGCCGCTGGTGGTGGTCGTTCACGGCGACACGTGGAATATGGGGCATGAGCTTCACCTTGTCGCCGATATACGAATTGCCGCCGCCGACACGCGCTTCGGCCAGGACGAGAACACCCACGGCCGCTTTCCGGGCGGCGGCTCCACAATCCGCTTCGTACGTGAAGCGGGATGGGCAAACGCCATGCGCTACATGCTGACCGGCGACCATTGGAGCGCTGAAGAAGCGTTTCGCATGGGCGTCGTGCAGAAGGTCGCGCCGACAGCCGCGGAGGCTCTCGAAATCGGCGTTGAAACGGCGACGAAAATAGCTGCGTGCGGGCCGCTCGGCATCAAAGCCACGCTCGCTTCCGCGCATCTGGCGATCGATTCGTCGGAGGCTGAAGCCCTGTCGAAACTGGAACCGCAATACCGGGCGCTTTATGGCACCGAGGATTTCAAGGAAGGCAGGAAGGCCGAGGCAGAGGGTCGTCCGCCCGTTTATCAGGGACGATGATCAACGCAGCCTCGGACTTAGGTGTGCAGCCTGGGGACAATGCGGGAGTTGATGACAATGACCGAGCGCAACCCTGAAGACTTCACGGCCGGGGAGACGCTGTCGCGTCGCTCGCTGGTCGCCGGCGCCACGTTCTTCGGCGCGGCGATGGCGGCGATTGGCGACGTGGCCAAGGCCGAAGGCGCCGGCTCCGGGAGCTACAGCAATGCCGCGATTGCTTTGCCCGACAGCAGCGTCGCTGCGAGGACTCGCGAGGAGCAAATCCGCGCCGTCAGAATCGCACGCGCGATGCGAGCCGGGCCGTCCGTGATCACGGAACACGCGACCGTCGCCGAGATGGATAAGCAGGGCCGCATGACCGAGGTCTTGAGACAAGGCACGAATGGCTGGATCTGCATGCCGGGCGACGAAGATGTCGTCGGCGATCCGCCCATGTGCGTCGACGCCTTGGGCTGCAATGGTTCAAGGATGTGCTTGAGGGCAAGCCTCAACCGACCAACAATGCGCCGGGGCTCTGTTACATGCTTTGCGGCGCAACACAGCATAGCAACACGACCCCCCATGACAGGACGAGCCCCGCCATACCGATTGGCCCGCACTGGATGATCCTCTGGCCCTTCGACGCCGACCATTGCGGGCTGCCGACGACAGTGCGAGACGCCGGCGCGTGGATCATGTTCGCCGGGACGCCATACGCTTATCTGCACGTTTGCGGGACGCCTTGGGTCGGCAATGAATATTCGCCGGGCGACGACGCGGTCTGGACGATGCGCTATCGGAAGCAAACCACCGGTTGACGCGCTCTCGACGCGTTGATGCGTCGGAGGAAGCTGTCCTATGCTCAATCCATGAGCCTTGACCACCATCTCGCAACCTACGGCACTCTCGCGCCTGGACGTCCAAATCATCATCATCTTTCCGATTTGCGTGGCGAGTGGAGCGTTGGGACAGTGAGAGGCAAGCGCGTTCACAAGGGTTGGGGCGCCGCGCTCGGATATCCGGCGCTGGTTCTCGACGCTGACGGCGACACAATCGAGGTTCATCTTTTCAGGTCGGCCGATCTTCCGAACCATTGGAGCCGCCTGGATGATTTTGAGGGTAGAGAATATCGTCGCGCCGCCGTTCAAGTTGAAACGGAGGACGGTCTCATCGGTGCGTGGATTTACGTGGCCGCCGACCCCGCCCGATAAAGCGGTCAGTCAGCGCATCGGTGTTGGAAAGCGGTCGTTCCGCGCGAAGGCTCAAAAGGGAATTCGGAACGGCGGGGTCTAGGGGCGTAGCGCTGTCAGGCGCGCTCGAACACTTCGGCTCGCGCTTCGACGATGTCCTCGATCATCCCGTTGGACGCGAAGGGCGCGAGCTTTTCGCGCATGGCGCGCTTCATCGTGGGAACTTCGGCGCCAAGCCGCTCCGACGAGGACGTCGACATTGACAGAACGCGTTCGACCAGCCGCTCGACCGGAAAAGCGTAGGTCCCCTCGACCCGGATCGTTCCGGTTCGGGTGAACGGGCCGTCGGCGAAGAACGTATGATGATCGCGCGCCGGCCCCTCGCCCTTCCATCGATCGCGCACGGCGTTGAAAGTCTCGAGCCAAAGATTGCGCCCGTCTTTGGCGCTTGTCGCGCCGCAGACCAGAACTCTTCCGCGAGGCGCGAGGGCGCACTTGAGCGCTTCGCGGGCAGGCTCGGGATCGAGCCAGTGGATCGCGCGGCCGATACTGACAAGGTCGAAAGCGCCGAGCGTTGCGGCGGCATCCTCGAACCCACCCTCGATGAATGACACCGTTGCGCCCGCCCGCTCGGCTGCGGCGCGCGCCGCCTCGACCATGCCCGGCTCCGGATCGACGCCGATGACTTCCCGGCAATAGGGCGCAAAGCCGATCGCGAGAATGCCCGGACCGGCGCCGACATCGAGAAGGCGCTCACTCCCGTCCAGCCCCAGCTGTAACGCTACGGCTTCGAAAAACGCTGCGCCATAGGGCGGCCTGGCGGTTTCGTAATAGGCGACCGTCGAAGCAAAGCGTCCCATGGCGATCCTTGGCCCACATTGAAAGTAGCGCGCAAAGGTCAGAACCATGTGACCGCGGCGTCAAGATGGCAGCCGTCAACATCGGCTTGGAGTGGCCAGTTCAACTCCTCGCGATTACGGGAACAGATGAAAGGTCTCAGGGGTTCTTTCGCCGAGGGGTTAGAACCCATAGGAGAAGATGATGTTACGTGTAGCACTTCTTGCGACGGCAGTTTCGTTAACTCTCGGCGCGGCGCCAGTTTTTGCCCAGACTTTCAACGGTTTCAACAACAATGATCCAGCCGTGTCGCGAGGTTACGCGCCGTATGAACGCGCCCCGGCCTCCTTCGGTTGGAACAATGGTGTGCCAGTGATCGGGCCCATATTCGGCGCTGTGACCGCGCCGTTCGCAATGGCGACTGGCGGCTGGAGTTCAGCCGGCCTCTGGATGCTACCTCGACCGGGACTTCACCGGCCGATACACAGCTTTGTGCGGACTGTAAGGCCAATCTGGCCAAGGTCTGAACTGCGAGCCGCTCCTGTTTTCGCAGGAGCGGTTTGCCGTGCCCAGCCGGTTTTACTACCGCTGTCCAACCGGCGCGATGAGACGTACGCCAGTCAGAAGGCGCTATCGTAAGTTCACCCGTTGCGGAAGGCATAGGCGTAGCCGTTGAGCGCAGGCGCGCCGCCGAGATGGGCGTAGAGCAGCTTCGATCCTTTGGGGAAGAAGCCCTTCTTCGTGAGATCGATCATGCCCTGCATCGATTTGCCCTCGTAGACCGGATCCGTGATCATGCCTTCGAGCCGCGCGGTTAACCGGATCGCCTCCTTCGTCTCCTCGGACGGCACGCCATAGGTCGGATAGGCGTAGTCCCCGATCAGCACGACGTCGTCGTCAGCGATGTCCTGCCCGAGTTCGATCAGTTTCGCGGTCTTGCGGGCGATATCGAGCACCTGTTCTTTTGTCTGCTTCGGCGTCGCGGATGCGTCGATGCCGATCACCTTGCGCTGCCGTCCGTCCTTGGCGAAGCCGACCACCATGCCCGCATGGGTCGAGCCGGTCACCGTGCACACGACGATATAGTCGAACGCAAACCCGAGCTCGCGCTCCTGGGCGCGCACTTCCTCGGCGAAGCCGACATAGCCGAGCCCGCCGTATTTGTGCACCGAGGCACCGGCGGGAATCGCGTACGGGCGCCCGCCTTGCGCTTCGACGTCCTTGAGCGCGTCCTCCCAGCTTTGGCGGATGCCGATGTCGAAACCGTCGTCGACCAGCCTGACGTCAGCGCCCATGATGCGGCTCAGCATGATGTTGCCGACACGGTCATAAACGGCGTCCTCGTGTGGCACCCATGCTTCCTGCACCAGCCGGCACTTCATCCCGATCTTGGCCGCGACCGCAGCCACCTGGCGGGTGTGGTTCGACTGCACGCCGCCGATCGACACCAGCGTGTCGGCGTTCGAGGCGATCGCGTCGGGGATGATGTATTCGAGCTTGCGCAGCTTGTTGCCGCCATAGGCAAGACCGGAATTGCAGTCCTCGCGCTTGGCGTAAAGCTCGACATCGCCGCCCAGATGCGCGCTCAGGCGCTTGAGCCTCTCGATCGGCGTTGGCCCGAAGGTAAGCGGATAGCGTTCGAACTTTTCCAGCATGCGTGACAAGCCTGGTTGTTGCAGCGAAGGCGCGCGATGCTAGACCAAGACAGGCTTGGCTCAAATCGGCTTCGTGAACCGCTGTTTTGCATCGAACTGCCATGGTTGGCGACGATCAAGGCCTAACTCCAAGCGCCCGCTGACGGCGCCAAGATCGACGGACCGCTCTATGAACTCGCGTGCGCAGAAATCCATGGTCGAGGTTCAACCGCTCATAGCCGTGCGCAACGTCCGCGCGAGCAGCCGCTGGTACGCGGAATTGCTCGCAGCAGACACGCTTCCGGATCACAGCCACCGCGACGTGTACGATCGGATCTGGCGCTCCGGTCGGCTGCTTCTCCAACTGCACGCTTGGGACGCGGAGGACCACCCCAATCTCGTCAATGCCGACGCGGCGCCTCACGGGCACGGCGTCGTGTTGTGGTTCCAGGTCGACGATTTTGATTCGACCGTCGAGCGCGCGCGCCGGTTGGAAGCGGAGATCATCGAGGAACCGCACTTCAACCCTGCGCCCCAGCACCGGGAGATTTGGCTCCGCGACCCCGATGGCTACGTTGTGGTGGTCGCCAGTCCGGATGGCGAAAGCGGTTCCTGACCGCTGGCAGCCGCGCGATTGAGGGAGTCATAGTCACCACAGCTTCGATCTGGCTAGAAGCCGCAGTCCTCCAAGACGCCCGTCACCGCTAGGAGCCACAGGGTATCGAAGGACGCCCTACGGTTCGCAATGACGATCTGTGGAGATCCTCGCTGTTATTCCGCGGGTTCAGGCGCCCGCTCGAGTTCAGAATCATGGCCCAGCATCAGCGTGATGACGAGCGCGCCAACGGCGCATAAGGCGATCGTAACAAGTCCCCAGCGGAAATCGCCCGTCAGATCCTTGATCCAGCCCATGATAAAGGGGCCAAAATAGCCGGCGAGATTGCCGATGGCGTTGATGGCGGCGATGCCTGGCGCGACGGCGGCGCCTGCAAGAAAGGCGGTCGGCAGGGTCCACAGGAGCGGCAGCGCCGAATAAACTCCAAGGGCGCCGATGGTCAGCGCAGTCATTTTTGCGACAGGATCGTCGAGAAACGCCGAAGCACCGATACCGGCCGCCGCAGCGAGCAGCGCGCCTGCCAAATGATACGTGCGCTCCCCGTGCCTGTCGGAGCGAAGGCCCCACCAAAGCATGCCGAAGAAGCCAACGATATAGGGAATTGCGCTGATCCACCCGGTCGCGGCGATCGAGACGCCGAAGCCCTTCACGATCGAGGGCAGCCAAAACGCGACCCCATAGAGGCAGGCGACATTGCCAAAATAGACCAAGGCCAGCGCCAGCACCCGATAGTCGTAGAGGCTCGCAAAAATATTGTGAGGAGAAACATGGGCGCGCCGCGCATCTTCCGCGTCAAGTCGCCCTTGAAGCCAATCCCGTTCGCTGGCCGAAAGCCATGTCGCGTCTTTGGGCCGATCTGTCAGATAAAAATAGGCGACGAAAGCGAGCAGGATCGAGGGCACGGCCTCAATGATGAAGAGCCATTGCCAGCCCGAAAGGCCACGCGTCCCATGAAGGCCGAGGAGCGACGCCGAGACTGGCGAGCCGAAGGCCGATGAGAGCGGAATCGCCGCCATGAAACAGCTGACGATCCGGGCGCGGTAGGCGGCAGGAAACCAAAGCGTCAAAAAGAAGATGATGCCGGGGAAAAAGCCGGCCTCGGCGAGCCCAAGAAGGAAGCGAAGTCCGAAGAACGTGTGCTCCGGGCTAAAGCCCGTCCATGTAGAGATCTGCGGAATGAAGGCCATCGCTCCCGATATGATGCCCCATGAGATCATAATGCGCGCGATCCAGATCCGCGCGCCGACCCGGTCCATGATGACATTCGAGGGAACCTCGAACAGAAAATAAGCGAGGAAGAAAATCCCAGCGCCGAATCCGAACGCGGTGTCCGAAAGGCCGAGATCCGCGTCCATGGTGAGCTTGGCGAAGCCGACGTTCACGCGATCGAGATAATTGACGAAATAGCAGAGCATCAGGAAAGGAATGAAGCGATACGCCACCCGCTTGAGGGTGACGTTTTCAATGTTGGCCGCCATGCTCGCTTCTCTCCCTGGACGCGCGATTGCCGAACTCTCTAACGAGTTCGACGCCGCCGGTCGACGCGTAATGGGAGGGCGACTCGCGCTTCTCGCCTCAGATCACGCAAAAGTCATTCGAAGCTTACAATGACCACAAAGGCCCTTAAGGACAGGCTTCGGCGATCAGCGTCCTCGCGCCGTCCAGAGTGGCGAGTTCGACCGGCCCGAAACTCTGAGGCCCGTCGGGCGCCGTGGACGTGATGGTCGCGTCGCCATGCGCGAACGCACAGAAGCGCTCGCGCGGGATGAGCGTGGGCGCCGCGGTCGACCCGGCGATCCGCAACGGAACGGGGTCGGCGCCGGGCGCGCTCAGTATGAGGCTTAGGTCAGGAGACGGCGGATGCGTTGCCTGCGACGCGTCCAGAGTGCGCTCGATCGCTTCCCCCTCGACCACGCCGCCACCGCGGCGATAGCGGAATGCGATCTCCAAGGTCGCGCCGCTTTCGGCGAGCGGCCTCGTGAGGCTCGCCTCCATGAGATCGGCGCGCGGCGGGTCGCCGTCGAATGCTTGGGCGTTAAGGCCATTCGCACCGCTCGTCAGCATTGGCGCGGCTGCGTCGAGCGCTAGGGTCGTGAGATGCGAGGATTTGAGTTCCGCTGGGCTCAGCCAGCGAATGCTGGCCGCTGACGTCTTGCGCATGAGCGTCATCACCGGTTCGCCCACGCCCATTGCAGCGAGATAGGCCTCGACCGCCGCGTCGACCCCCTGCTGCTCGTAGATCTTCCGCGTCGATTTCAGGTGCGCCAGGCCTTCGGCCTCACTCACCACTGTAGTCGTCTGATGCACCCCGATCCGCGCCGACGGGCCGGCGAGGCGTTCGACGCCGCCGGCGAGCACGACCACGCAGGCCGACGCGCAGATCGCGCCGCCGGTGATCGCCGTGCCGGGTCCGTCAGGGCATTTCGGCGAGGCTTCCGGACAGTTGGTGATCAACGTCCTGGCGACCGCAACCGCAAGACTCTTGGCCCGAATGAGCTCGCCCATGGCCCCCGCGTCGGCGACCGAACCGCCCGGAGAATGAATGAGGATCGGCAGCCGGCGGCCTTTGAGGTTCGCAACCACATTGGCGAAAGCCTTCGCCGTGCCCGGTTCGATGCGCCCCTCGGCCGACAGCCATTCCGGGCAATTTGGCTTGCAGGCCGGATCCGCGCTGGTCACGTGCACGAAACGCATCGGCGGCATCACCCGCGAGCGCGAGCGCGGCCTCAGATCGGCGTATGACGGCGGAGCGAGCAGGCCGGAAGCCGCCAACGCCAAAGCCCAAGCGACTTGCCTGAAGCGTCGTTTACGCTGAGGCGGCCGATCCTCAGCCATTGGCGCGATCCAATCTCAGCGCGCGCCGGCGAGCGCTCTCACTCTACGACGCAGCCCTGCGGCCTTCCGCGTGTTCGCGGACCCGTTCGCCGTGCAAGCGCTGGTATTCGAATGCAACGACGCTCGCGCCATGCTGACGCTCCAGGCGCCGGACGATGAAATGCCCGCGGGCCAAGGTCTGGAAATGGTCGGCGAAGGCGGCGTTGACCGCCGCGCCGCCGATCGCGCCGAGGATCGGCGCCGCCTGGGCGGCGACCTTCTCGCTCACCACGATGCCGAAGCGCGCCGCGATCTGCGAAATCAGCCGCGCGACGACCGGCGCGGACTGGGCGGCGACGCCTTCGGTCGCGACGAAGCGCGCGCTGTCGCTGACGGACTTGGCGAGCGCGGCCCGAACCGTAAAATACCCGCTCTCGAAGGCGCTCTCTCCGCCCCCTTGTCCGCCGAGCGCGAACACTTCGACGCAGGCGAAGGCGGCCTCGGGCGCGCTCAGATCCTCGCCTTCCTCGCGCGCGATCTCGGCGATCGAGCGCAGCAGGATCGTGGTCGAGATCGGCAGTTCGAACGGCAGCGCTGCGAGCCCCAGCGCCCCTCCAACCGCCCCAGACGCAGCGGCGGCGAGCTTATGGGCGCGGTTAGCGGGCTTTGCCGATGCGTTCAGATCGAGCGTGCGCAAAGCGAACTTGAGCGCGCCCCTGAGAGCGGTCTCGCTGACGTGCGCGATCACCCGCCGGGCCGATTGCGGCATCGCGCGGCTCAGCATTCCGACCGGACGCCCAACAGCGTCGGTCAGCCGCTGCGCGAAGCTGGCGCCCTCAAGGCAGGCAACTGCCCCCCTTAAGTCCTCGGTGTCCTTCGGCGTCAGCCGCGCCGGCATATACTCGATGGTCGCCATGACGCCCTCACGCGCGGTCCATTCCGCGCATCAGCAATGAGATATGGGGCGTCAAGGTTCCGGGCCAAGAGCCCCACTGTCAAACGAAGGCGATAATCCCGAGGCTAATGACGCCGGCCGCCCAGCAATAATAGGCGAATGGGCTCATCGCCTCGAATTCGTGCTTGTTGAAATAACGCATGAGAAGCGTCAGGCTCAGATAGGCGAAAATGCCGGCGACGACCCCGGACAAAATCGCCATCCCCCCCAGCGTCGCCCCCTCCTTCATCAATTTCGGCGCCTCGTAGACATTGGCGGCGAGGATGATCGGCGCCCCCATGAGGAACGAGAAGCGCGCAGCTTCACTGTGCTTGAGTCCAGCCACGACGCCGGCGACGATCGTCGCGCCCGAGCGCGAGATTCCGGGGATCAGGGCAAAACATTGGGCGAAGCCGACCGCCAGCGCCCCCTTCCAGTTGAGCTGATCGAGCGAACCGACCGATTCCTCGCCGACCCGGTCGCCGAAATAGAGGATGAAGCCATTGACGATCAGGAACGCCGCAGCGATTGCGGGCGCGGCGAACGCATCGCCCAAGAGCTTGCGAAACACGGAGCCGACGATGACCGCCGGGATAGTCGCCAGAACGACGAAGAAAAATGTCCGTCTGTCCGTCTTCGCGCGGCTGTCCGGCGCATTAATGAGAGAGCGCAGAAAGCTCAGCCAGTCGCGCCAGAAGAAGGCGAAGAGGGCGATCGAGGTGCCAAGATGCATGAGCACCAGATAGGCGAGCCAGTCCGGGGCCTTGAGGTCGATTCCCCAGTTCAGGAGCCGCGGCAGGATGACCGCGTGGCCGAGGCTGCTGACCGGGAAAAGCTCGGTCACGCCCTGCAGCACGGCCATGATAATCGCTTGCAGTGCAGTCAACGCGGCCCCCGCCGGTCAATGGAGTGGCGCCCGGCGGGCGTTTTCACAAAATAGCGTCGCAGCGCGCGCCCGGCCCTCAGCAGGTGGCGTGGCCGCACTTGTGCACGGAATTGACCTTGTCCTTGAGCTGATCGTAACCGACCGCGCCGACGACGACGTCCTGGCCGACGACGAAAGTAGGCGTGCCGTTGATCTGGAGAGCGTCGGCGAGCTGCATGACTTCGCTCAGACCCGACTTCACCTCGGGGCTCTCCATGTCCTTGGCGAGCTTGTCCATATCGAGGCCAAGCTCGCGGGCGACCGCCAACGCCTCAGTCCGGCCGACGGGCCCATGCGTCGCAAGCAGCTTCGAGTGGAAAGCCCAGAACTTGTCGCCCGGCAATTGATTGCGAGCGGCGCTGGCCACCTTCGCCGCCTCGGCCGAGCCCGGCCCCAAAACCGGATAATCCTTGAGAACCAGCTTGAGGTTCGGATCGTCCTTCATGAGCTTGGTGACGTCCGGCAGCGCGCCTTTGCAATAGTGGCAATTGTAGTCGAAGAATTCGACCAGTGTCGCGGTGCCCTTCGGATTGCCGAGGGTCGCCTGATATTTCGAGCTGAACAGAGCGTCGGACTGGTTGGCGACGACTTTCTGGCGGTCCGCGTCCGCCGTTTCCTTGTCATGCTTGTCGAGCGCTTCGATCGCCTCGCGCAGCACTTCCGGATTGTTGACGAGATAAGTCTTGATGAACGCGCCGAGTTCCTGCTTCTGCGCCGCCGAAAATTCATCGGCGCTGACCGGCGCGGACATGCAGGCGACCCCGACGAAGGCGGCCGCGAGGCCAAATGCAGTAACCAGCTTCATCCGATTCTCCAGACTGCGGCCCGGGCTCGAGGCCGACCGCCATATTCATAATCGGCGCCCATAAGGGCGACAATTGCAACTTTGTTGTGGCTTCTGGACGCTGATCCTAGCGGATTTCCGGAACCTTGTCTTCCCGCGCCATGGAGCTGAACCGGGTCACTTCGGCGTCGAACTGAAGCTCGACCGTGCCGGTCGGCCCATGACGCTGCTTGCCGATGATCACTTCCGCCCGCCCGTGCGCGCTCTCCATCTGCGTCATCCAGGCGATATGCTCCTCCGTGCCGGGGCGAGGCTCTTTGTTTTTGAGGTAATATTCCTCGCGATAGACGAACAGGACAACGTCAGCGTCCTGCTCAATCGAGCCTGATTCGCGGAGGTCCGAGAGCTGAGGCCGCTTGTCGTCACGCTGCTCGACCTGGCGGGAAAGCTGGGAGCAGGCCAGGATCGGGATATTGAGTTCTTTGGCCAGCGCCTTGAGGCCAGTCGTGATTTCGGTCAGTTCCTGCACCCGGTTTTCAGACCGGTTTTTTGAGCCGGCGAGAAGCTGGAGATAGTCGACGACCAGGAGGTCAAGCCCGCGCTGGCGTTTGAGCCGTCTCGCCCGCGCCGTGAGCTGGGCGATCGAGACGCCGCCGGTCTGGTCGATATAGAAGGGGATCTGCTGCATCTCCCGGACCGCATCGGCGACATGGTGAAAATCGGCTTCGGTGATGTCGCCACGCCGGATTTTGTAGGAGGCGACGGCGGATTGCTCGGCGATGATGCGGGTCGCGAGCTGCTCGGAGGACATTTCGAGCGAAAAAAAGCCGACGATGCCGCCATTCGCGGTCTCGAGGGTTCCGTCCGGCCGCGTGCGGCCTTCGTAGGCCTTGGCGATGTTGAAGGCGATGTTGGTGGCGAGCGCCGTTTTCCCCATGCCCGGACGGCCGGCGAGGATGACGAGATCGGACGCCTGCAACCCACCCATATAGCGGTCGAGATCCGTCAAACCCGTGGCGATCCCGCTCAGCGAACCGTCACGCTCATAGGCGCGGGCCGCCATGTCGACTGCGGCTTTGAGCGCATCCGAAAATCGCTGAAAGCCGCCGTCATAACGACCGGCCTCGGCGATCTGATAGAGGCGTCGCTCCGCTTCCTCGATCTGTTCGCGCGGACTCGAGTTCGACCGGGGCGTCATAGGCGACGTTGACGACGTCCTCACCGATCGAAATGAGCTCGCGTCGCATCGAGAGGTCGTAGACGTTGCGCCCATAGTCGTAAGCGTTGATGATCGTCGTCGCTTCGCTGGCGAGGCGGGCGAGATATTGCGGCACCGTCACGCCGCCGATGTCATGCTCGCCGAGGAACGTTTTGAGCGTGACCGGCGTCGCCAGTTTGCCGGCCCGGATCAGGGAGCCGGCGATCTCGAAGATGCGGCGATGAATCTCCTCGACGAAATGCTCGCTCCTGAGGAAGTCGGAAACACGGTCGAACGCGTCATTGTTGATGAGGATCGCGCCGAGCAACGCCTGCTCGGCCTCGAGATTGTGCGGCGGCGCGCGAGTGGCGCGCTCCTGAGGTTGGGCTTGGCGTTGGGCAAATTGCTCAATGGTCGCCATGAATGCGGCGCGTCCTTTTGGCGTTGTCAGTTTTGAGGCGAACGCAGGGAACGCTAATCAGCGATACGGCGCGCAGCCCATCTGCGGGCTGCTGCGGTAAGGAGTCACCTTTGCTCCGGAACGAGTCAGGACGCCAGAGCGAAAACAGCGAGGAGCGATGAAAAAAAGAAGAGCGGGGAGAATCGCGATGTCGTCTTGACGGCGTCCTCGCGCCGGTCTCTACACACACTTCAGGCGCAAATCGCGCGCTTCGCCTCAGAATATTCACGCTCGAGCCGCGCGACGAGTTCGGCCACCGGCGCGACCTTCTTGACCGCGCCAATGCCCTGCCCGCTGCCCCAGATGTCCCGCCACGCCTTGGCCTCTGTCGAACTGCTGGCGGAGGCGAAGCTCATCGCCTTCGCGTCGCGCTCAGGCAGGCTGTCCGGGTCGAGACCGGATCTGACGATCGATGGCTTCAGGTAATTGCCGAAGACGCCGGTGAAGTAGGTCGACCCGATGATGTCGGAGGCGTCGCCGTCTACGATCGCCTGCTTGTAGTCTTCGATCGCGCGCGCCTCGGGCGTGGCGACAAAAGCCGTGCCGATATAGGCGAGGTCCGCGCCCATCACTTGCGCGGCGAGAACGGCCCGGCCCGTTGCGATCGCGCCCGACAGCAAGAGGGGCCCGTCGAACCATGCGCGAATGTCCTGGATCAACGCGAACGGCGAGGTCGACCCGGCATGACCGCCGGCGCCTGCGGCGACCGCAATCAGGCCGTCGGCGCCCTTTTCGATCGCCTTATGGGCGAAGCGATTGTTGATGATGTCATGCAGCGTCACGCCGCCGTAGCCGTGCACCGCTTCGTTGACGTCCTCGCGCGCGCCGAGCGAAGTGATGACGAGCGGCGCCTTCCACTTGACCGTCATCGCCATGTCCTCCTCGAGCCGAGCGTTGGACTTGTGGACGATCTGGTTGACCGCGAACGGCGCGGCGGAGCGTTCCGGATGCGCGCGGTCATGAGCGGCGAGCGCTTCGGTGATTTCGTGCAGCCATTCGTCAAGCTGAGAAATGGGCCGTGCGTTAAGCGCGGGAAAAGAGCCGACGATCCCAGCCTTGCATTGGGCGATCACCAGAGCCGGGTGCGAGATAATGAACAGCGGCGCGCCGACGACCGGCAGCCTGAGCTTGTCTTTCAGAACGTTCGGCAGCGCCATGCAGGTCCCCCGGCGGCTGCGAGCAAACGGCTGCTCGCGTTTCCGCATTCATCGTTCACACATAAACCGACGGCGACGACGCGGGCAAGCGCGTTGCGGCGCGCTTATTTCGGCTCCGTCAACCAGGCGCAAAGTTGCTGTCCGACGCCGCCCCGAGCCAGTGTTTGCGCGAGCCACGGCAACAGCGTCCGTGCTTCGTCAATCAGAGTATGAGGCGGATTGACCACGAGAAGCCCGGCGCGCGCGAGCGGCTGCTGGGCGTGTGCGCCCGCTGGCGCGTAGCCGACGTCGAGTTCGAGCCGCAGAATGTTTGGCTTGGCCAGCGCGGCGACTGAATTGAGGAAACGGGCGTCGACACGAGCTTCGCGGATCGGGCGCCAGGCGATGAAGGTCCCGGCCGGCCATTTGCTTAAACCGCGTTCGAGCGCCCGCTCGACGGCCGCAGCTTCGTCGGGCGCCTCGAAGGGCGGATCGATCAAGACGACGCCCCGGCGCTCCTTCGGCGGCAAGTAGGCGTTGAGCGCAACGTAGCCGTCGGTGCCGACAACGCTGAGTCGTCCATCGTGCCCAAGTGCGGCGATCAACGCCTCGCGTTCGTCCGGATTCGCTTCGCAGAGCGCGATGCGATCCTGCGCGCGCATGAGGGTTTGCGCGATCGCTGGCGAACCCGGATAGCTGAGCGGCCTGCCTTCGGGATCATGCGGGCCGACGGCTTCAAGATAGGGCCGCAGGAGCTCGGCGATCGGTGCAGGTGGGCAACCCTTAAGAATCCGGGCGATTCCCTCGCGCCACTCAGGCGAGCGCTTCGCTTCCTTACTCGCCAGATCGAAGCGCCCCGCCCCCGCGTGTGTGTCGATGAAACGGAACGGGTTTTCCTTGCGGGTCAGATACACGAGGACGCGGGCCAGAACGACGTGCTTGAGCACGTCGGCAAAATTACCAGCATGAAAGGCGTGGCGGTAGTTGATCGGAATTCTCCTCCCATTCCAAGGGCCCGGACTTAGCTGAGCGGCGATGGCGCGTCGATCTCGACGACCTCGCTGCGCTTGACGCCGATGGCGCTCGCAAGCAGCTTGAGTTGATCGCTCACCACTTCACTGTCGGGAGCGCGTGCGGCTTTCGTCACCTCGAGCCGGACGCAGTTCGGGTCGATACGCAAGCGCGCGCTTCTGAGAACGGTCGGTACGCCGCCGGAAAAGCGATAGGCGAGCAGAATGGCGCGGCCGAGAATCTGCGCCCTGCGCCGTTCCGCCGGGGTTAGCAGATTGATGGCGGGGCTTAGCCACGACGCGTCTGGCCGGCCAACGTAACGAGCGTGAATGGCGGCGGCCAGGAACACGCGCTCGGGATGGGTGACGCCAATGAAGGGAAACTCGAGCAGGCGGCGAAAACTTTCTTCCGCCCGGAGATCGGCTGCATCTCTCCAGGCGATATCGGACAGCGCGCAGACAGCGACGCGCAGCCTCTTCTCAGCCGTGGTTTCGTCCGGAAAAAGGCCTTCAGTCCACGCCACCAGCTCCGGTCCGAATTCGGGCACACGCGCGAGCGGCAGCCCGATCAGCTGCGCGCCCTCGATCAGCGGATCAAGATATTGTTCCTCGCGGCTGAGTTGCGAATAAAGGAAGCCCTCACGCAGGCCTAGGGCGGAAAAGACGACTCGTTCCGGCTTCAGATATTTGAGCACGCGATCCAACGTCAGCGCCGCAGCCGGCAAAGTCCGCGCTCTGCGCTCCGCCACGCCCGGCGTCGCCGCGAGTTTTGCTACGGACAGCCGCGAAACCGCACGCGCGAATTCGCGCGCCTCCGCGGCGCTGAGCGTATAGCCGTGCACGACCTTGACTGGCGCGCCGACCGTGTCCATGTGCGCTTTCGCAAGCGCCCGCCAGCCGCCGCCAACCGGATAGAACGTCGGGCTGGCTAATTCACGCGGAAGGCTTCGCAATAGAATTTCGTCGACTTGCCGCTTCGCCGCCGAAACGCCCTCGGACAGCATGGCTTCGACCGGCAAGGCGCCAAGCGGCATGCTGACCCAGCCATCCCCGACGCGGTCGTCGATTGCTTCTGCGACCTCGAGGCTGCCGCCCCCCATGTCGCCGACCGTCCCCACGGGGCGGAAGAATCCTGAAATAACGCCGAAGGTCGCGAACCGCGCTTCCTCAGCCCCGCTGAGGATACGCACTTTCAGGCCGGCCTCCGCCTCAATCGCCTCGGCCAGCTTCGGTCCGTTCGAAGCACGACGCATAGCCTCAGTCGCCACGGCGTCGATTCGGCTGACTCCCATGGCCTCGGCAATGGCGCGAAATCGCCGCACAGCCTCGACCGCTCGACGAAAATGGTCGGGTGAAATGGCGCCGGTTTCTGAAAGTCCTTCTGCGAGTCGGGCGAGCGATTTTTCATTGAAGCGAGGCATCGGCGCACGGCCGAGTTGGTCGTAGACCAGGAGCCGGATCGAGTTCGAGCCGATGTCGACGATTGCGTACGGGCGTCGGTCGGCCTGCGTGGCGCGCTCGGGGTCGAGCTCAAGCGGCCGCAGAGGCTCGTCCGAGGTGTGCGCGCGTCCCTTCGCCATCGCGTTTTCTCCGCTCTCGAGTTTATCACAGACGAACGGCGGCGGCCTGCTGACGATTCGCTCAGACCGGGACCGAGGAGCCCGTCTGGACCGAGCGCAGCGCGGCTTGGCAGAGCTTGAGCGACAAAAGATTGCCGCGCGCCGAATTCAAGGGCTCGCGGCTGTTTTCGATCGCACACAAGAGCTCGCCCATGGCGCCGGCGAAGCCATCGTTGAACCAGGAACCTGTGAGTAGCGGCCGGGCCACTCCCGCTTCGGTGTAAAGCTCAACCGCCTGATGACAGAGGTCGGGGCCCAGGCTACAAGCGACGCCATTCGAGCCGACGACCGAAGTCGAATCCCGCGCGCCGTGTCTCGTCGCCCCGTCGAAAACAAGCGAACCCTGACCGCCATCAAAGGCGACAAGCGCCTGAGCCAAAAGCAGCGGCCGCGCGGTCTGTTCGGCGGCTCGGGCGGTCGTCGCATAGACGGAACGCGCACGATAGCCGATGACGCTGGCGAGAAAATCGAACCAATGGATGCCAAAATCCCAGAGGATGAGATCGTCCATCGCTTCAAACGACGTCCCCGCGATCCAGCCGTGGTTCCAGCGGATCTCGACATGGACGCCGGTAACTTCGCCAATGAGCCCGGCGCGGACCGCCTCCCGGATGTAGGCGAGATGCGGCGCCCAGCGGCCGTTCTGGTTGACGGCGAGCTTGAGGCCGCGCCGCGTGGCGATCTCTACGAGTTCACGGCCGTCATCGAGGTTCTCAACGAATGGCTTCTGCGACAGCACATGCTTGTCGGCGTTCAGCGCGCGCCGCATGAGGTCGAGGCGGACGTCCGGGTGGGCGGTGAGGTCCAGAACGCGCACGTTCGGGTCGAGCAACAGGGCGTCGAAATCGTCCGTAATGCGCGCGTTCGGGAAATGGGCGGCGCCGCGCGCACGGGCGCGATCGAGATCGCGCGAGCAGATGGCGGCCACGTTCAGCCCATAGCGCGCATAGGCGTCGAGATGCGCGCCGCTGATGCCGCCTGCCCCGACCAGCGCGATCGGGACGCTACGATCGCGCGGCATCGGCGGACGATAAGGCAAGTCCGGCGCTTCAACTTCGACCGCCGCTTTGGCGACCAAAGCATAGTCGTCGGCCGAAGGTCCTTCGGTCTCCTCCGTCTCCGTCATGGCAGCAGAGCCAGCGTGCGGCGCTCGCGAGCGGAAAACGCCGCGGTGTCGACGATGCGCTGAGCGGTTCGGCAGAGCGCAGGATCCAGCGGCCCCTCGAACGGCAGATCGCGCTCCTTGCAATGGAGCACATATTCGACCGGCTTGCGGAACGGCGCCTTCAACTCGTCAACGGGAACTTGGCGGATGGTTGGGTTAGCGCGGGTCTGCACCCCGATGTGCGCGTCGTAGTCGTAACTCGAAATCGTGCCTTCCGAACCGACGATGACAAAGCCGCACTTGGGCTGCGGTTGCGTGGTCCAGGGATCGGTAAAGGTCCCCCAGCGCGTTTCGAGTTTCGATAAGCCCCGGGCGTAGCGGCAAATGACGATAGAATGCTCGTCGACTTCGAGACCCTCCGGCTGATCGACGACCGCGGTCACCTCGATCGGCGCCTCACCGTTCATGAACCATGTGCCAAGCGTCGCTCCGTAGCCGAGATAGTCGAGCAGGCTACCACCGCCGGCGACCTTGCTGTACCACCATGATGTTGGCTTCTCGCGCCGCACATCCTCGTCCGATACGACGACCTTGTCGGCGCGGTGATAAAGCGGGCCGCGGTTGCCGTCATAGAAGTGAACCTCGATCACGTCGCCGATGACGCCTTCGTCGATCAGCCTTTTGGTCGTCACATGCGATGGATACCAACGCAAAGGCCAGTTGACCGCGAGTTCGAACTCCAGACTTCTTGACAGCCGCAAGCATCCGGTCAGCGTCGGCAAGCGAGGCCGCGAACGGCTTCTCGAGCAGGATGTCGATTCGGAGCGCCGCGACCTCCTCGACCACATCCGCATGCCGGGCGGTCGCTGGACAGAGGATGGCAAGATCGGGATGCGCCTCGCGCACGCATTGCGCGATGTCCTGATAAACGCGGTCCTTGGATATGGAAAAGTTGGAGATCGCACTCGCCACCCTCGCCTTGTCGCCGTCGCACACCCCCCCAATCTCGGCGTTCGGATGCTCGTAGACCTCGCGCAGGAGGTCGCCCATGTGCGCGTGTTCGAAGCTTAAGCCGACGATCCGCCATTTGCGCATCTTAGGTCCTCCCCTCGCCCGACCCTACGGGGCTCGACACATCGCGGCCGCGCGCGGCCGCTTCGCTGCGCCGCTGCTCGACGCGCAGCACCAGCGCCATCGCCACCGCAAGCGTCGCCGACAGCGACTTGAATCCGGAGAAGCTCTCCTCAATCACCTCGACATAGGCCTTCGAAACCGGAACCAATGGGCTGAACGCGCTGTCGGTCAGCGAGACGATCGGAACGCCGCGCTGGGCGGCGGACGCAGCCAATTCCGGGGTGATTGAATTGTAAGGCGTGAAGCTGATCGCGAGGACCGCGTCGGAGGTCGACGCGCAGCGCAGAAGCTCGAAGGCGGTCGAGCCGACGTTATCGAGCGCAAGGTTGCGCACGCCGAGATTGGCGAGCGCGAGCGAGACGTAGCTGACCAGCGAGAACGCGCGCTTGGCGCCGATGATGTAGATCAGGTCCGCGGCTGCGAGCGTCTCGCTCATAATTTCGAGTTGAGCCAGGTCGAGCCGATCGCGGACGCCGGCGAGCGCCGCCGCGCACGAGCCGATAAACCCATCGACCAGGCGCGCCGCCTCGCTGCTCGAGGCGCTTTCCCAACGGTCGTGGCTCCGTCCGCCACCCGCGAGATGGACCTTGAACACCTCTTGCAGATCGGAAAATCCAGAATAGCCGAAGGCTTGCGCGAACCGCACCAGGGTCGAGGGCTGTACGCCGGCTTCGCGGGCGACGCTGGTTACTGTGCCCAACGCGACGGCGGTCGGATGCTGCCAGAGATGGATCGCGACCTGCCGCAGCTTCTTTGGGAGCCGAGCGGTTCCGGACGACAGCACCGCCCGAAGCTCCTCATAGCTGCCGGGCCGCGAGTAACCGAGCGCCGCGCCGACGCCGGCGTCCGCAACCGCATCGGCGCGCTCGATGGTCCGGCGGCTATTCATCGTTGAGCCGTTCTCTGAGGTAACCTCGGGCGTCACCGCCAAGCAGACCGCGCAGATGGCCCGCCATCGCCTCAATGAGCTGCGGTCGCGCCATATCCGCGCCGAAGATCGGAGCGATGGAGAGCACGGACTTTGCCAGCTCGGGCCAGTCGGAGTTCTTTTCGCCAATTGAGATGACGGTCTCGGCGTAAGGGTCTGACGGCGCCCAGCGCGCGCCGAAGCGACGCGCCCCGCTCAAACCATAGGCGATCCAGCTGGCGACCGAGAGCGTGAGCAAGCCCGCCGGCTGACCTGTTGCGAGGCGCTCGCGCAACGGATCAAGGAGACGCTGGACAATCTTCTGCGATCCATCCGTCCCGATCTGATGGCATCGATGACGGATGGCCGCATTGCGGATGCGCGCCATCGACTGATCGATATACGGAGCAATCTCCATTCCCGTGAGCTTCGGCAGCGTGGTCGAAGTTTCCTGCTCGAGCATCCTGCGCGTGAGCGCGGCAAGCACCGGATCCACCGCGGCCTGATAGGTGAACTCATGACCGACGAGCGCGCCTTGATGCGCCAACGTCGATTGCGCGGCGTTGAGCACGCGCATCTTGATTTCTTCGTAGGGCTTCGCGTTGGCAACGAACGCGGCCCCGGCAAGGTCCAGAGGCGGTTGCTCGCCGGCAAACTTGTCCTCGATGACCCATTGCCGGAATGGCTCGCCAACGACTGCGCCGGGGTCTCGCGCATCAAGCGCCTCGGAGGCTTTGTCGAGGTCTTCAGGCGACGTCGCCGGCACGATCCGATCGACCATCGTAGATGGAAATGTGACCCGGTCTTCGATCCAGCGGGTCAACTCCGCCGATCGCAAAGCCGCAAACTTGAGCATCGCCGCGCGAAGCCGCGGGCCGTTGGAAGGGACATTGTCGCAGCTGATCAGCGTCAGGGGCGCCCCACCGGTTTGCCGGCGCCGATCGAGCGCGAGCGCGAGCAAACCCAGGAGTGTGCGGGGCGGGAAGCCGCCATCGAGATCCGCGCCAAGCGCTGGATTGTCGAGCTCGAGCGCGCCGGTCGACGGCGTCAGACAATAGCCTTTTTCGGTCACAGTGATCGTCGCGACGGAAATGTCAGAACCGCCCAGCGCGGCGACCGCGGCTTCGGCGCTCGCGTTGTTCGTAACGTCGATCACTTCGCGCAGAGCGCCGATGATGCGGGTCTCGGACTGAGCGTCCTGCGTGAGCGTGCGCGAATAGAGACAGTCCTGAGGGATGAGGAGATCAGCGAGGCTTGGCGCCGTGAGGTTTACACCCAAGACGCCCCATCGCCCGAAGCGAGCCTCAAGCATGTCGTCAATGAATTCTTCTTGGTGACAACGATGAAAAGCACCGACCCCAATATGCGCCATACCGATCTTCAAGTTCTCGCGATCATAGTGCGGCTGGCGCACCGACGGCGGCAGTTCCGACAAAACGCTGCGAGACAGGCGTCGCATCGCCTCAAGCCTCAGTCCAGTGCGCCAAAGACGTTCTGCGTGTAATCGATCAGCGCGCCAGACATTGGCTCCGAGGCATCAGAGAGAAGGAACAGGGAGAGCCGCGCGACGTCGTCCGGGTTCAGCAAGCGTCCGAACGGCATGCTTGCCGCGGCCTCCGCCAACCATCCGTCGCCCTTGCCTAACGTGACCGCCTGCATCTGACGCTCGCCGGGCGAATCGACCCAACCCAGAATGATTCCATTGACGCGAACGCGATCGAAGCGATGCGCGTGCGCCGTATTTTTGGTGAGCCCGGCCAACGCCGACTTGGACGAGGCATAGACCGCAAGCTCCGGCGCGCCGCCGCGAGCGTGCACGGAAAGGATATTGACGATCGAGCCCGGGGCCTTGCGCTCGCGCAGGTGATTCACGAGCCGCTGCATGAGGAAGAATGGCGCTCGCGCGTTGACCGCAAAAAGTCGATCCCAGAATTTCATGTCTGCTTCAGCGAGCGATCCCCGGTCCGTGAGGGCAGCGGAGTTGACCAAGCCGTCGACATGACCGAAGCGCTTGAGCGCAGCCTCGAAGATCAAGTCCGGCGCATTGGATTGTTCGAGGTCCGCCGCTACGAAAAGGGCGGGCGCCCCGCTTCGCTCAACCTCGGCCGTTGCGGCCGCGCCTTTGCCCGCGTCTCGTCCTGTGACCACGAGGCCTTCGGCGCCCGCGCGTGCGACCGCCTGTGCAATGGCCAAGCCCACACCCTGGGTTGACCCGGTGACTACGACTACCCGTCCCTTCACGCCCGCCTCCCGCGCAGATTTTATAGTTTCGCGCGATTTTTGGATTAGAAATTCTGATTGTCAAATTTTGGAAAGTTCATAGCCACCAGGGTGCTACATGCACCAATGCCGAATTGACATATGGAATTTTTTTGCCAAAATCATCGCTACGGCATAATAATTTCCCCTCAAGGGGCAGCGTAAACCGCGGAGGGAGAGAACGTATGCGAACCATCAAGGGCCCGGGCTTGTTTCTGGCCCAGTTTGCAACCGACACTCCGCCCCATAACACCCTCGCTGGAATCGCGAAATGGGCCAAGGATTACGGATACAAGGCGATTCAGATCCCGACCTGGGACAGTCGCTTTTTCGACCTTGATCGCGCCTACGACAGTGAGACCTATTGCGACGAGATCAAGGCGACGCTTGCCGACGTCGGTATCGCGGTCAGCGAGTTCTCTACCCATTTTCAGGGCCAGATGGTCTCGGTTCATCCGGCCTATGATGCGATGTTCGACGGACAGTGCCCGGCTGCGGTGCGCGGCAACCCTGAGAAGCGGCGCCTTTGGGCGGCTGACCAGGTGCGAAAGGCGGCGCTCGTTTCACGCCGCTTTGGCCTGACCGAGCATGTGACCTTCTCCGGCTCGCTCGCGTGGCCGTATTTCTATCCCTATCCGCAACGGCCGGCCGGACTTGTCGAGGAATGTTTCGCCGAGCAGGGCCGCCGGTGGAAACCGATACTCGACGTTTATGACGAGAACGGCGTCGACCTCTGCTTCGAAATCCACCCCAGCGAGGACGTGTTCGACGGCGACACTTTCGACATGTTCCTCGACGCGGTCGGCGGCCACAAGCGCTGCAACATCAATTACGACGCCAGCCACTACATCAAGCAATGCATGGACTATCTCGGCTTCATCGACGCCTATCACGACCGCATCAAGATGTTCCACGTCAAGGACGCCGAGTTCAATCCAACGGCGAAGCAGGGTGTCTTAGGCGGCTACAAAGGTTGGCTCGAACGCGCCGGACGGGATCGATCGCTTGGCGACGGGCAGGTCAATTTCAAGGCGATCTTCTCCAAGCTCGCGGCCTATGATTTCGCCGGCTGGGCCGTCTACGAATGGGAATGCTGCCTGCAGCATCCCGAGGTCGCGGCGCGCGAGGGCGCAAAGTTCATCGCCAGCCACATCATCGAAGTGACGGACCGCGTGTTCGACGACTTCGCCGCCACCGGCTCCGACCGCGCGACAAACCTCAAGCTGCTCGGCATCAAAGGCTGAACCGATGGTTCACGCGACCGCCGTCGACGGGCTTATGGGCGGACGCCTGCGCGTCGGCATGGCCGGCGGCGGCCGTAACGCGTTCATCGGCGCGGTTCATCGCATGGCCATGCGGCTCGATGATCTGATTGAACTGAAAGCGGGCGCGTTGTCCTCGGATGCCGAAAATGCGCGCGCGTCGGGAGCCGATCTCGGTCTTGCGCCGGATCGGAGCTATTCGGATTATAGTGAAATGGCGGCTCGCGAGGCCGCGCGTCCCGACGGCATCGAGGCCGTCGTCATCGTCACTCCGAACCACCTTCACTTCCCCGTCGCGAAGGCGTTCCTCGAGGCGGGAATCGACGTCATCTGCGACAAGCCCCTGTCGACGACGCTCGCCGAAGCATCGGAGTTGGTTGAACTCACGCGCGCGAAGGGGCTCATTTTTGCGGTGACTCTCAACAATACCGGCTATCCGATGGTGCGCCAGGCGCGCGAAATGATCGAAGCCGGCGAACTCGGCGACATCCGGGTCGTCCACGCGGCCTATGTCCAGGATTGGCTGACCCTGCCGATCGACGCCGACGGCCACAAGCAGGCGGTGTGGCGTACGGATCCGACTCGCGCAGGCGCTTCCGCATGCCTCGCCGACATCGGCGTCCACGCGCATAGTCTGGCTCTGTTCGTGACCGGACTCGAACTCGACGCGGTTTCAGCGGAACTCACGACCTTCGTGCCGGGCCGCCGACTCGACGACAATGCGCACGTGCTGATGCGATTTCAAGGCGGGGCGCGCGGCATATTGGCCGCGAGCCAGGTCGCGGTCGGCAATCTCAACAATTTGAGCCTCAAGGTCTACGGTTCGCGCGCTGGCCTCGAATGGGCGGGCGAGGATCCGGAAACGCTCCGCTTCACCCCCTATGGCGAGCCGTCTCGCATTCTGCGGCGCGGCGGTCCGGGAAACACTTCGCTTGCGATCGAAGGCTCGCGCATGCCGGGCGGCCATCCCGAAGGTTATGTCGAAGGTTTCGCCAACCTGTACCGCGGCGCAGCGGAACTGATCTCGGCCCGGCGCGCCGGGCGTGCGCCCGACAAGAGCGCGAACCTGACCCCGAACGTGGTGGACGGCGCTCGGGGCGTTGCGTTTATCGAAGCAGCGGTCCAGTCCAGTCAGAACGATGGAGCTTGGACATTCGCCCGCTTCGGTTGAGCGGATCACGCAAATGCGCTATGTCGTTTCGCACATGTTGATTGGGAGGAAGCAATGAAACTGACTGGAATTCTAGGGTGCGCCTCACTCGCCGTATTGGCGATGGCAGGCAACGCGCATGCAGCGGACAAGTATGTCGTCGGCGTCTCCAATACGCTGATCGGCAACGGCTGGCGCGAAGAGATGATCTGCTCGATCAAGGCCGAGGCGGAAGCGTCGGGTAAGGTCTCGAAAGTGATCGTCGCCAACCGCAATGGCGGTCCGTCTGAGCAGATCGCGGACATTCGCAACCTCATTTCGGCGGGCGCGAACATCATCATCATCAACCCTTCCGATCGCGAAGCGCTGAATCCTGTCATCAAGCAGGCGGCCGACAAGGGCATCGTGGTGGTCGCTGTCGACCAGGCGGTTTCCGCGCCGGAAGCCTATGTTCTGACCAACGATCAGGTCGAATACGCCAAGCTCGGCGCAAAGTGGCTGTTCGACAAACTGGGCGGCAAGGGCTCAGTCGTGGAGATGCGCGGCATCGATGGCGTTCCCGCTGACGCCGATCGTCATCAGGGCTTCACCGAAACTGCGAAAGACTACCCGGGCATCAATGTGACGTCGGTGTTCACGGGTTGGGCGCTCGATAAGACCGCGCAGGCGACGAAGAACCTGCTCGCCTCCGGCAAGCCGATCGACGGCGTCTGGACGTCGGGCATCGATTCGACGGTGGTGGACGCTTACAAGACCGCTGACAAGCCTTATGTGCCGGTGGTCGGAGCCGACAACAACGGCTTCATCGGCCAACTCGTCGACTTGAAGAGCAAGGGCCTCGAAGGCGCGGCGGTTAGTAACCCGCCGGCTGTCGGAGCCGCGGGCCTGAGCCTCGCGCTCGACGTCCTGGCCAAGAAGGAACACCCGCACCTGGTCAAGGTCACGCCGACGGTCTGGGATAACGACAAGGGCATGAGCGAACTCAAGGCTGCGTACAACCCGAAGCTCGACCCCTATTTCAGCGTCGCGACCGTGCCCCCTTATACGAATTACACACCGGAACAGCTGATCTCTTGCAAAGGTCCCTGATCTTAAGCTGAATAGCCGATTGTGACGCCGGCGGTGTGAGCCGCCGGCATTTTTTCAGACGGAGAAACATGACCGACGCTCCGCCGCTTCTTCGCATTCGCGGCGTCGCGAAGACGTTCGGAGCGGTGAGGGCGCTCCGCTCAGCCGACCTGGAAGTGCGCGCTGGCGAAGCGCATGCGCTCATGGGCGCAAACGGCGCGGGCAAGAGCACGCTGGTCAAGATCATCACCGGCGTGTTCCCGGCGGATGAGGGTGAGATGACCCTCGCGGGGCAGAAGGTCGCCTTTCGATCGCCCGCCGAAGCGCGCAGAGCCGGCATCGTGTCCGTCTACCAGGACCCCGCGATCGTTCCCGACCTGACGGTCGCGCAGAACATGCGCCTCGCGCGCGTCTCGACCGACAAGGTCAAGGCGGCGATGCGCGACCTCGGCGTCGAACGGATTGATCTCAAGACCGTGGCGCGCGATGTCGATTTCGCTCTCTTGCGCCTCATCGATCTCGCCCGCGCGCTCGCGTCGGATCCGCGCATTCTGATGCTAGACGAGATCACCGCCGCACTGCCGGCGGACCTTTCCGAGCGCGTGTTCAAGGTCGTACGGGATTTTCGCAGCCGCGGCGCGAGCGTGATCTTCATTTCTCACCGCATGGCCGAAATCGCCATGCTTTGCGATCGCGCGACGGTGCTGCGCGACGGAATCACTGTCGGCGTCACGCCGACCAAAGGCGCCGAAGAGACGATCGTCAACCTGATGCTGGGCTCGGACGTGGCCAAGGCGACGACAGCGCCAGCCGCACGCGCCGCCCGTACCGCAGAGGCGCGTGACATGCCGGCGTTGGAAGTGAACGGCTTGAGCTATGGACATGCACTCCGCGACGTGTCCTTCCGAGTCGATCGCGGCGAGGTGCTCGGAGTCGCGGCCTTGGAGGGCCAGGGACAGGAGGAACTGTTCGATTGCATAGCCGGCGTGCGGCGAGTCGACGCGGGCGAAGTGCGAGCGGAAGGCAAGGTGCTCAAGTTGCGGCACCCCGCCGACGCGATCCACGCCGGCCTTGTCCTGGTTCCGGCCAATCGGCTGGTCTCGCTGCTGCCGCAACGCTCCGTGCAGGAGAACGTGGCGCTGGCCGCGTTCGGCCGATTGCGCAGCTGGGGGCCCATTGCGATTGGCGAGGAGCGACGCCGGGTCGACATGGCTGTGCGGAAATTGCAGATCGACACCCGCGCGGCCGCGGAAGTTAGACGCCTCAGCGGCGGCAACATGCAGAAGGTTGTCATCGCGCGCTGGATCGCGGCCGGATTCAAGACCCTGCTCTGCTTCGACCCGACGCGCGGCATCGACATCGGCACCAAGCAGCAGATCTATGCGCTCATGCGCGAGATCGCCGACCAGGGGTTGTCGGTCCTCTTGTTCACCTCGGAACTGCCTGAGATTCGCCTCGCCTGCGACCGTGCGATCGTTCTGTTCGGTGGCCAAATTTCCGGTGAAATGCCGGCGGCGGAAGCGGACGAAGCGCGCCTCCTGCGGGCGGCCCATGGCCTGACCAGTGCGGAGGCCGCAGCGGCGCTCGCATGACCGATGCGGCGGCTCGAAACACCGGCTCTTCCTGGCGCGCTTTAGCCCGGGCCGGCCGATTTCTCGGCATGCCGCTTCTGCTCGCAGCGTCGCTGGCTGCGACCGTCGCGGTGCACCCCGATTTTGGTTCGTTCGAGATCCAATCCTTGGCGCTCGGCGCGTTGCCGCTCGCGCTTGCCGCAGCCGCCCAGGCGATCGTCGTCATCAGCGGCGGCATCGATCTCTCGATCGGCTCGATGATCGCGGTGTCGAATGTCCTCTCGGCAAGCCTGATGCACCACGCTGATTTTCGCCAGTCGCTGGCCCTCTCCGTCGTCGTGCTGATCGCCGGCGCCGGCGCCGGATTGCTGAACGGCCTCGTCGTCGCCTTCTCCCGCATTCCCGACGTTGTCGCGACGCTGACCACCGGATTCATCTGGGGCGGCGTCGCGCTGCTCATCCTTGAACACCCCGGGGGAGGCGCGCCCGCCGCCTATCTCAATATCGGCGCCGGCGCTGATTTCTGGCCGTGGTTGCCGAACGCGCTCGTGGTGATGATCGTCGCCATCGCCGCGATCTGGCTGCCGATCAGGCTCAGCCGCATCGGCCTTCTGATCTACGCCGCCGGCAGCGATCCGGTCGCCGCGTTTCGCAGCGGCGTCGACGTCAAGCGAGCGCGCACGATCGCCTATGTCTTCAGCGGGATCGCCTGCGCTTTCGGCGGCATGGCCCTGACCATGACGACCGGAATCGGCGCTCCCCTGGCGGGCGCGTATTACACGCTGAGCAGCGTCGCCGCCGTCGTCATCGGCGGCGTCAGCCTCGCGGGCGGGCGCGGCGGAATGGTCGGCCCGGTCATTGCCGCGCTGCTCCTGACGCTCGCGCCGATGGTCTTGGTGTTCGTCGGCATCGACCCGAATTATGGCCAGGTGATCCAGGGCACGTTGATCGTGCTGGTGGTGATGATCGCGGGATTCTTTGCCTTCTTGCAGGAACGCAAATGAGCGCGGTCCTAAGCTTCCTGCGCGGGCACACGATCTATGCACTGATCCTGTTGCTGGCAGTTTTCGTCGTCGGCGTCGAGATCGTGCGGCCGGGCACGGTGACGCCGCTTTGGGCCTCCAACACCATCCTGTTCGCCGCGCCGCTCGCGATCATGGCGGGGGGGCAAACGCTGGTGATGCTGACGGGCGGCATCGACCTCTCGGTGGCGAGCGTGGCGACAGGCGCGGCTTATCTGCTCGCGACCAACGCCTCCTCCGGCGCCGCCCCCGCGATTGGCCTGGCGCTTTTGGTCGGCGTCATCGTCGGCCTCATCAACGGGATCGGGGTCGCGCTCTTGCGAGTGCAGCCGCTGGTGATGACGCTCGGCACCGGGCTCATGACCGGCGGCGTGCTGATCGTCTACAGCCAGCACATGATGGCGAGCCAGCCGCATGTCCCCGACATCATCCAGACGCTCGGCGCGGGACGTGTGTTCGGGCTCGTGCCGATCGACCTGTTCCTGTGGCTCATCATCGCCGCGCTGATCCTGTTCGGCCTGCAACGGACGGGATTCGGCCGGCTACTCTATGCGGTCGGCGACAATCGCGAGGCGTGCCATCTCGCCGGCGTGCGGGTGTGGCGTGTGCTGTTCGCCAACTACTTGCTGTGCGCCATTCTCGCGGCGATCGCCGGGCTCGTCGTGGTCGGGGGCACGAACGCGGCCGATCTCAGTCTTGCCGACAGCTACCTGCTGCCCTCGGTCGCCTGCGTGGTCATCGGCGGCACGTCCATCTTCGGCGGACGCGGCGGCTATGCGGGGACCATCATCGGCGCGCTGATCCTGACCGTTCTCACCGGTCTCCTCACGCTGCTCGATGTCTCCGAACCGATCAAGCAGATCCTTTACGGCGCGATCATCCTGTCGCTTGCCGCAGCCTACGCGCGCCTGACGGAATGACGCAGGAGCCGTCGCCCCGGCATTGGGGGCGGCCACGGCCCAACCGCAATTTTACCGGCGCCCCCTCATGTTTTCAGTGTGTTACGACCCCGTTTAGTTCCGCGGGCAAAAACGGCGCGCGCTGGCGCCCGCAGGGGTGATATTAAATAGCATATTATAATTGTTATTATACGGCCGACCGCTCATCCCGCGCTTTCATCGGTCGCCGCCTTCAGGAACACATGCCGCTCCCGCCATTCCTCCGGCCCCGCTTTGTGCGGCGCGTCCAGCGCCATCACGGGGCTGCCCTCGCGGCGGTGCGACGGCCAATGCGGCACGCCGGGCCCGTTGGGATCTCCGGTCGTGACAAAGTTGACCCAGTAGCTCGACGCCAGTTTCGCCAGCTCGCGATCGGCGTCCTCATGCAGCCACGGAAACGCGTGGAGATTGTCGAACACATAGAGGAGCTCGCCAGCGTGGAAGGCGCCGGCGTCGCGACTGTCGCGTTCGCCAAACCAGCCCTGCGGCGTTAACGGCGCGCGGTCGAAACGGAAGCGGAAAATCTCGGCGCTGCCGTTTTGCTTCTGCGCCTCGATCCAGGCCCAGGTCGGGTGGATGATGACGAGGTCGCCGCCGAGCGCGCGCGCCGAGGCGGCAGCAATGTCGGGCGATCCGTCCGGGTAGTGCTGCAGAAGCGCTTCCGTCCGTTCGCCAAAGATCGCGCGCGCCAGATCGACGTAAGGGCGTTTCGCGTCATCGCCTTGATGCAAAGTGAAATTAAAGCCTTCGTCCTTGTTCCAGCCGGCCATCAGGGGCACGTCGCTGTGTTCGCCGGCGGCGAAGATTTCAGCCGGCGGGCGCGGCAGAAACCATCCATCGATGATCGGGCGGAAGCCGAGCCCTGGCGCCGCGGCGAGAATGGCGTCAGCACGGAGGGCGCGCATTTCGGCCAGCGAATGCGCTCCGAGCTTGCGCATGAAGCCGAGGCCGGCGGCCTCGGCCTCCTCGAGCGACGCGAGCGCGCGGCTCGGAGATGCAAACATCGCTCCGCTTTCGCCGATGAACTCGTGCAAACAATCCTTTGGCGAGCGGCGAGGCCATCAGCGCGCTCGCTGCGTGCGAACCGGCGGATTCGCCTGCGATCGTGACTTTTCCAGGATCGCCGCCGAAGGCTGCGATGTTGCGCTGGACCCACTCGAGCGCCGCGACAAGGTCGAGAAAGCCGTAGGCGCCGGACGAATGATGCTCCGATTCGGCGGTGAGTTCTGGATGAGCCAGGAAGCCCAGCGCATTGAGCCGATGGTTGACGGTGACGACGACAATGCCGCGCGCTGCAAGGCGTGCGCCGTCGTAGCGCGGTTCGGCGCCGGAGCCGACGACAAAGCCGCCGCCGTGTATCCAGACCATCACCGGCAGGCGCGCTTCTGTCCCCGGCGCGGCCGAGGTCCAGACGTTGAGATGGAGGCAATCCTCGGAGGTCGCGGCTCCGCTGAGATCGATGTCGTCCCAGACGACGCCCTGCACGGAATGGGTCCCAAACTTGTGCGTCGGCCGAACGCCTGTCCAGGCCACAGCGGGCTCAGGCGGGCGCCAACGCAAACGGCCGAGCGGTGGCGCCGCATAGGGAATGCCCTTGTAAGCGCGGACGCCGCTTGCATCCGGCTCGGGGGCCGCGAGTGCGCCGCTGTGGATCGTGAGGTTCTTCGTCATCAAACTCGCCATCCAGAACTCGTTTCGACCGGTATCGCCGCCTGGCGTCGCATCGGCATTTCATCAAGGCTGGCGAAGCGCGCCTTCGAGCCGAGCGCCTCCTCGATGCGGAGAACCTCGTTCCATTTGGCCATCCGTTCGGAGCGCGCGAACGAGCCGACTTTGAGCTGTCCGGCGCTCCAGCCGATCGCGAGATGGACGATCGAAATGTCCTCCGTCTCTCCCGAACGCGCCGAGACGATCGTGCCGAAGCCGGAGCGGCGTCCTTCGTCTGAGGCGGCCTTGGCTTCGCTGACCGTTCCCGCCTGGTTCACCTTGATCAGCACCGCATTGACGCTGCGGCCGTTGGCCGCCTCGCGCACGCGGCTTGCGCTGGTCACGAGATAATCGTCGCCGATGACCTGGACGCGGTCGCCGACCGCGGCGGTGAATTGCACGAACCCTTTGTCGTCGTCCTCGGCGAACGGGTCCTCGATCGACAGGATCGGATAGCAGTCGCACCAGCCCAGCAGCATCTCGGCCAGCGCGTCACGGTCGAGCTCACGCTGTTCGAGGCCAAGACGATAGCGGCCGCCTTGACCGAATTCCGATGCGGCGATGTCGAGCGAAATCGCCACGTCCTCGCCAGGAACAAGGCCCGCGCGCTCGATCGAGCGCATCAAGGTTTCGAGCGCTTCCTCGTTGCTCGAGAACGCTGGCCACCAGCCGCCTTCATCGGCCACGCCCTGCAGAGGGCCGCGCTCGGCCATGATCCTGCCTGCAGAATGATAGACTTCCGCCGTGACCTCGAGAGCCTCGGCGAAGGTTTTTGCGCGCGGCGCGATCACCATGAAATCCTGCACGTCGGTTCGCCGTCCGGCATGGGCGCCGCCGCCAAAAATCTGAATTTCGGGCAACGGAATGATCGCCGGCCTGTCGCCAAGGCAATAGCGCCAGAGCGGCAAGCCGCGGCTTGCGGCCGCCGCATGTAGCACTGCGAGCGAAACGGCCGTCAGCGCGTTTCCCCCGAGCCGCGCCTTGTTCGGCGTGCCGTCGAGAGCGATGAGGCGCGCGTCAATCGCGGTCTGATCGAACGGGTTCAGGCCGACGAGAACGGGCGCGATTTCGGCGGCGATCCCTTGCAGCGCGTCCTGCACGTCAAAGCCGCCGAAGCGTTTTCCACCGTCACGTTTGTCGATCGCCTCACAGGAACCGCGCGATGCGCCGGCGGGCGCAATGCCCCTGCCCACCGCGCCGTCGCTGAGCGTGATTTCCGCTTCAACTGTAGGGCGTCCGCGCGAGTCCCAGACGCGCCGCGCGACGAGCGATTGAATGACGGGTTCGCTCATCACCATTTCCTCCTCGTCCCGAGGAGCCCGCGTAACGGGTGTCTCGAAGGACGGTCCAGTATGCACCAACCGACACGGCTCTCTGGACCATCCTTCGAGACGCGATGCCATAGGGCGTTCGGAAGAACGCCCGTCTCTCGCCGGGCTATCGCATCGCTCCTCAGGATGAGGTGGAGGCAGAGCTTCGCTTCGCTCCTCAGGGTGAGGCGATCGTTTGCGTCGGGAGAAGTGCTCATCGCGTGCGCTCCCAAGCGTGGGCGACATCGCTCAGACTACGTGGCGGATCGGCGATCAGCGGTTCGGCGCAGCGGCGCACGGCCGCACGCTCGCTCTCGCGGGTGAGGTATTCGACAGGCGACTTGCCATCGACCCTGGCAAGGAACAAAGCCGGCAGCAAAGCGGCCGCGCGCGCTTCGATTTCCGTAGCGCTCTCCCAGTTCACCCCGGCGAGATAAGCGCTTGCCAGCGCCGAAAAGGCGGCGATGTAAAGCGTCCGGTCAGCGCCTTCGCGCGCGCCCTTGAGCAGGAGGTGGTTGAGGCAGAAGGCGAGATCGAAGGCGGGGTCGCCGAACCAGGCGCATTCGGCGTCGAGGAACACCGGTCCGGTCGGGCCTTGAAGGATGTTTTTCGGACTGATGTCGCCGTGCACCAAAGCGCGCTTCGTCGTCAGCGTCTCATGCGCGAGTTGATCGAAGCGCGCCGCAAGTTTTGGGTGCGCGCGGCCAGTCGCGCGCAGATAAGGCTCGATGCGGATCGCCTCGAAGGTGTCGTCGTTGGCGAACGCGGCCGCAATGTTCGGGTCGGCGCCGCTTCGCGCATGGATAATTGAAATATCGCGCCCGACAGCGGCCGCGAAATCCACTTCCACGATTCCGGCCAGCAGTTGCGCCTTCCAAAGCGGATGGTCCTCAGGCGCAAAATAGTCCATCGCGAACCAGCCCGCCTCTGCATCTTCGCCAAGGACGCGCGGAACGGCGCGCGGCAGCCAGCGCGCCACAGCGTGCATATACGCCGCCTCGGCCGCGTTGCGCCCGACTGGCGCCTCCCACAGCGCGGCGACCTTGAGTTGCGGCAGCGCGCGCTTGACGCAAAAGCGCCGCCCGCCTGCTTCGACAAGCGAGATGTCCGAAGACACCCCGCCGGTCAGAGGCGTGAGGCGTACGGCTTCTCCGGCTTTCAGGAGGCCCATGCGGCGCAGGGACTCAATCAGATCGCCGGTCCCAATGGACGCAGACCCATGCACGCACGCCCACTCCGTTCGCATACGCCTCAGTAGGTGGCGCGGCCGCCCGAGAGATCGAAGACCGCGCCGGTCGTGAACGAGCATTCGCGGCTCGCGAGCCAACAGACGATCGCCGTCGCCTCTTCAACTGTGCCGAAGCGATCCATCGGGATTTTCGAGCGCATGTAGGCGATGTGCGCGTCCGATACTTGCGAGAGGATCGGCGTGTCGATCGTCGCCGGCGTGATCGCATTCACGCAAACGCCATCCTTCGCGAGTTCCTTGCCGAGCGACTTGGTGAGGCCGATGACCGCAGCCTTCGACGCGCTGTAAGCCGAGGCGGTCGGATTGCCCTCCTTGCCCGCGATCGAGGCAATGTTGACGATGCGCCCGTAGCCGCGATGCTTCATGAGCTTCGAGACAAAACGATTGCAGTAGAAAAGGCCATGCACGTTGATGTCGAAGACGCGCTTCCATTCGTCGATCGGATAGTCGATGACGAGCGCGTTCTTGCCCGCGACGCCTGCCGAGCAGACGAGGATGTCGATATGGCCCATCTCTCCGGCGGCGGTGAGAGTCGCGCGCTCGACGGCGTCGGGGTCAGTAACGTCGACCTCGTCCGCCCGGGCCGAGTTGCCGCCGACGTCTGCAACGGCCGCCTTGAGGCGCGCGGGACCCTGGTCCCAGATCGTGACCCGCCCGCCCTCGGCGGCGATCCGCTTAGCGACGCCGAGCCCGATGCCGGACGCCCCGCCCGTCACTACCGCCGTCATCCCCGCAAAACGTTTGGCGTCCGACACTTTCAAACCTCCCGATGCTAACCTTGGCTAGTCCTCAGCCCGGAAACAGCGTTTCGCCGCCGTCGACCCGGAGAACCTGGCCGCTGATATACTTGCTTCTGGGCCCAGCGAGGAAGGCGACCGCGTCGGCCATCTCGTCCGGCTCCCCATAACGGATAAGCGACTTGATCGACGAATCCATCTTTTTCGGATCGACGACCCGCGTCGCCTCGAAGCGCGCGGTCTTGGTCGCGCCCGGGCTCACCGCATTGATGCGAACGCCCTCCGTCCTGACCGTCGCTGCGAGGCAGCGCGTGTAGTGGATGACGGCGGCCTTGAGCGCCGCATAGATGACCCCGTTCGTCACCCCGAACTGCGCCGCCGCCGAGCCGATGTTGATCACCGATCCGCTGCCCGCCTTCACCATCGGCGGCACGAAAGCCTGACAGACGAGGATGGTGCCATAGAGGTTGTTCTCGGTCAGCGCCCTGATGTCCTCGAGCGGAATGCCGAGCGCGTCGTTGGGGTCGGGCTTGCCCCCCGCCGCGCCGATGTCGCCGCCGGCGCAATTGACCAGGATATCGACCCGCCCGAGCTTGGCCTCGATCTCTTCCCTCATCTTTGCGACCGCCGCCTTGTCGCCGATGTTGCCGCTCACCGCCGCGACTCTTCCGCCATGCCGGCCAAGCACTTTTGCGACCGCGTCGAGATCGGCCGCCTCGCCATACTTGGCCGGCGCGGTCCAGGAAATGTCGTGGATCGCGACATCCGCGCCAAGCTCGGCCAATCGCTCCGCCATCACGCGCCCGAGCCCGCGGCCCGAGCCGGTGACGAACGCGATCTTGCCGGCGAGCTCTTTGGTCATTCGTCAGATTCCTTTTTTAAGCCCGAGGCCGATCGCGCGCATGTTGCTGGCGCTACGGCGGATCATGGTCAATTCGTAATCCGCGATTCCCGCATCGTGGCCAAGCTCCCATGGGGTGCGACAGTCTGCGTCGTCGCCGAGGCGGTTGATTCTTGCAGCAGCTAGACAAGCGGCAAGCGCCGGCGCCGACTTGCGCGCATAGAAGCTCCACCATTCGGGCCGCAAAAAGCGCACGTGCCGCGCCTCGAGCGCGCCAGGCTCCAGCACCGCGTTCAGCTTGCGGCCCTGCCCTGCCAGAATATCCAGCATCGCGGCCATGGGAACGGCGCCGTCGCCGATGGCGCAGCGCACGAGGCGATAGCCCTCGTCGGTGAACTGCACCCGGTAGTCCTTGAGATGCACGTGGCGCACGTGCGGAGCGACGCGGCGGACGAAGTCGAGCGGCGCCTCGGCGACCGGAAACGTGTTGCCGGTGTCGAGACAAATGCCGAGGCCACGGGTGCTCTCGCAGAAATCCGCGAGCTCGTCGCTGCCGAAATCCTGGTGATTCTCGATCGCGAGAGCTCGGCCTTCATCGGCGGCGCGGGGACCGCGTTCGGCGAGCGCGGCGCGAACCTCCGCGACGAGTTCTTTCCACTTGTCGCCAAGCGCGTGACGATCGCCGCACAGCACCGTGGTCAGCCCATGGCGAATGACCTTGGCGTCGAGAATGCGGGCCGAGCGCAACGCGCTCTCGAACGGCCCCATCATCAATCCCGAGCTGACGATGGGAATCATACCGAGGCCCGCGAGCCGATCGCGCAGTGCGCGGAGCTCATCGTCGCTCAGCGCCCGAAGCCAGGGATCGTAGATCTCCAAAACCTTCGCGCCGAGTTCAGTCGCGATGGCGATGAAGCCTTCGAGGCCCGTTCCCTTAGGGTTGGCGCGCGGGCCGCCCGCGCCTTGCAAGCCAAGATGATAGGTCAGGCCGTAGGGGTTGAGGCCGAAGGCGAAGGTTTGTCCACGCGCCTCGGGCTGAAGCGCCCTCACATTTTCGTTCATCGTAGCCCCGCATCGACAATGATCGACTGCTTGGTGACCATGCGGCTGTCGTCGGCGGCGAGAAACAAAGCCATCCGTGCAATGTCCTCGCCGAGCAACGTCGCCTTGAGGGATTGATGCTGGACGATCGCGTCGATTGATTCCGGCGTCTTGTACCACAGCCGCCGCTGCCGATCGGTCATCACGGCGCCCGGCTCGATCGCGTTCACGCGAATGTTATCCGAGCCAAATGCACGCGCCAGCGCATTGGTGAGACCGACGATCCCGGCCTTGGCGGCGGCATAAGCCGGCATTTCAGCTGCGCCACGCCAGGCGATCGACGAGAGATTGATAATCGAGCCGTGCCCAAGCTCGCGCATCTGCGGATGGACGGCTTGGGCGGCGAAAAAGTGATGCCGCAGATTCACGTTCTGGGCGTGGTCCCAATAGTCGGCGGTGACATCGGCGACCGCATGGCGCTCGTCATTGGCGGCGTTGTTGACCAGCACCGCGATCGGGCCGAGCTTCGCGCGGGCTTCCGCAATTCGTGCCTGCAGCGCGGCGACGTCGGTCACGTCGCAGTTCAGAAAAAGTGCCGTCCCGCCCTCGCCGTTGACGGCTGCCGCCATCGCTTCGCCCTCGGGGCGCTGCACGTCGACGAAAGCGATGCGCGCGTGATTGCGCCCGAAGGCGCGCACGATGTCGGCGCCGATGCCGGTCGCGCCGCCGCTGATAAACACAGCCCGCCCGGCAAGACTGGGATAGACGGCGAAGGTCAAGCGGCGACCTGTGGAATGAGCGCTTGAGTCTCGGGATCGAACAGGCACGCATGGCCCATGTCGATTCCGAGGGCCATGAGTTCGCCGAAACGAGGCGCGCCGTCTGGATCGAAGCGGCCCACGATCTCTAGCTCGCCGATCTTAAGCACCGCGTGGGTTTCAGCGCCGGTCGGCTCGACCAGTTCGACGGGCGCAGTCACCATCGCGAGCCCGGCCTTCTGCGCCTTCAGGTTCGCATCGTAGCGGAACAAGTGCTCGGGCCGCACGCCAAGCACAACCTTGCCGTTCGCGGGCCAGTGCGAGGGTGTTTGCGGAAGCGGCAGCGTCGCGGTCTCGCCCCGGCCAAGCGCAATCACGACCGCTGGACGGCCGTCGAGCTTCATGAGTTCACCGGGAATAAAATTCATCGATGGCGAACCCATGAACCCGGCGACGAACATGTTGGCGGGCCGGTCGTAAACGGCCTGCGGCTCGTCGAATTGCTGGATCGCGCCGTGATGCATGACCGCGATGCGAGACGCAAGCGTCATCGCCTCGATCTGATCATGGGTGACGTAGATCGTGGTCTTGCCGACCCTTAGGTGCAGCTTCTTGATCTCGGTGCGCATATCGACGCGCAGCTTGGCATCGAGATTGGACAACGGCTCGTCGAACAGAAAGAGCTTCGGATCGCGCACCAAAGCGCGTCCCATTGCGACGCGTTGACGCTGGCCGCCGGACAATTGGCCGGGCTTCCGGTTCAGGAGCGGTTCGATCTGCAACAGCGCCGCGACGCGCTTGATCGCAGCGTTCTGCTCAGGCCTGGGCACGCCCCGGCTCTCCATGCCGAATGTCATGTTCTGGCGCGCCGTCATCGTCGGGTAGAGCGCGTAGGATTGGAACACCATGGCGATGTCGCGGTCCTTCGGCGCGACCGAATTGACGAGTCTTCCGTCGATGCGAATCTCGCCCTCGCTGGCGCTTTCCAGTCCCGCGATAATGGCCAATAGCGTCGACTTTCCGCAGCCCGACGGGCCAACGAGCGCGATGAACTCCCCCGTCTGCGCCTCAAGATCGATGCCCTTGAGAACCTCGACCGAGCCAAAACGCTTGGTAAGTCGCGAGACGGTCAGCGTCGCCATTGTCGCTCGGTCATTTGATGGCGCCTTGCGTGAGCCCGCGAACGAAATACTTGCCGCCGAACAGGTAGATCAGGAGCGGCGGAACGGCGCCGATCAGCACGGCGGCGCTGGCGACATCGTAGGGGTGGGCGTTCATCTGACTGGTCGCCAGCGCGACCAGCGCCGCTGTGATCGGCTGCTGGGTTCCGCCGGTGAAGACGACGCCGAACAGGAATTCGTTCCAGATGCCAGTGAACTGCCAGATCACGGTGACGATCAGGATCGGGGGCGACAAAGGAAGGATGATCTTGAAGAAGATTCGCCAGAAGCCGGCGCCGTCGATGCGCGCCGCCTTGATGAGATCGTCGGGGATGTTGACGTAATAGTTCCGGCAGAACAGCGTGGTGAACGAGAGCCCCTGGATCACATGAACGAGAATGAGGCCATAGACGGAGTTCGAGAGATGCAATGCGCCGAGGATATAGGCCCAGGGCAGGAGCGCGATCTGGCCAGGCATGAAAACGCCGAGGACGATGCAGATGAACAGCGTCTCCGATCCCGGGAAGCGCCATTTCGAGAGAACGTAGCCGTTTATCGCGCCGACGAGAGTCGAAAGGATCGTCGCGGGTATGGTCATATAGAGGGAGTTGAAGAAATTGCGCTTGATGCCTTCGCAGGTGCCGGCGACGCAATAATGCGCCCAGGCCTGTGGCCAAGCCTTCAAAGAGAAGCTGCGCGGCAGCGCGATCAATCCGTTCTGCGTGATCTCCGGCAATTCGCGAAACGAATTGGCGACGACCACGAACAGCGGCAGAAGATAAATGAGCGCAAACAGGGTGAGAAAGGCGTAGATCGCGACGCGGCCTAAGGAATAACGGAGGCTCTCTCCGCGAGCCTGCAAATCGGGGGCGAGATCGAAGGTCGCGTCAACCATGGGCGGCCTCGCGGCGCAAGCGCCAGACCGTCCACAAGGCATAAGGAACCAGCACGACCGCCAGCGCCGCCAGAATCATGATTGCGGCCGCCGCGCCGACAGCGATCTCTCCGCGCTGAAACATGAGATCGTAGACGTAGTTTGCCGGAAAGGTCGTCGATATGCCCGGGCCGCCTTGAGTCAGCGCGACGACAAGATCGAAGGTCTTGATGGCGAATTGCAGCAGCACGACGATGACAGCGACAAAGATCGGCGCAATCGAGGGCAGAATCACTTTGCGATAAATGCGCGCCGGGCCCGCGCCGTCGATCTGCGCCGCCTTGATGAGGTCGGGATCGACCGAGCGCAAACCGGCGAGCAAAAGAGCCATTGCGAAACCGGACGACTGCCAGATCCCGGTCGCGATGATTGCATAGATCGCTGTGTTCCGGTTCGTGGTCAGGCGGAAGGTGAAATCGTGCCAGCCGAGGCTGCGCACGAAAAACTCGATGCCCGCGTCGGGGCTATAGAGCCAGCTCCACACCACACCGGTGACCACGAACGAGACCGCGAGGGGATAAAGAAAAATCGTCCGCCATACCGCCTCGCCCTTCACGCGCTGATCGATGGCGATGGCGAGGGCGAGACCGACCGCGAGCGAAAGGACGACGTAGAAAGCGCTGAAATAGAAAAGGTTGCCGTAGGCGATCTTCCAGCGCTGATTGGACCAAAGATCGAAATAGGGCTTCAGGCCGACGAATTTGTAGGTCGGCAGCATCGTGCTGTTGGACACTGAGATGTAGAGCGTCCACAGCGTGAAGCCGAACACGTAGACGAGGCTTGCAATAACCCCTGGCGCGATCGCCAGCCTCGGCGTCCACGCTGACAGTTTTTCGCGTCGGCGAACTTGCGCCTGAGTGGTCAGTTTCGCGGTGAGGGCGTTTGACATGGGCGACGTTCAATCGCACGGCGAAACTGGCCGCCCGGCAAGCACCGAACGACCGGATTCCGTTCCCTATTTTTGTGCGTCGACGGCGTCCGCCATCGCGCTCGCGGCTTCTTCCGGGGTCATTTTCGGGTTGTTGACGAAGGATGTGACGGTGTCGAGGATCGCGCCGCGATATTTCTGCAGGATGGTCATGTTGTGGGCCATCGAGCGCACCAGCATGCTGTCGGCGATCGAGGCCTGCAACGCCTTCTGGGACAGCTGCTGGCAGGGGTTGAAGTCCTTGAGATCGATGTCCATCCGGGCGGGGATTGAGCCCTTGGCCTCATTGAACACGGCCTGGAACTTCGGCGACATGATGAGCTGGGCGAGCAGCTTCTGACCCTCGACGTAGTCCGGATCCTTCTGCTTGAAGAAGACGACCGAATCCGAATTGAGAATGAACCCTGGCTTGCCCCAGTCCGTCGGCGCCTGCGCACATTGGTAATCCGCGCCCTCTTTGAGCCCAGCAGCGGTGAAAATCCCGATCTGCCAGTCGCCCATGATCATGAATACGGCCTGCGCCTTGGCGATCATGGATGTAGCGGTGTTGTAATCCCGCCCGGCAATGCCCGGGTCCATGTATTTCGAAACCATCAGCCGGAACTGCGTGAACGCCTTGATCATCTCAGGCGAGCGCATCGCAGCGGTGTCGCCCTCGACAAAGGCTTTCTTGAAAAGGCCCTCGTCCATTCCGTAGACGACCACCTCGAACGTCGTGGCGTCGGTCCAGTCCTGGCTGAAATGGGCGAGGCAAATGAGATGCGCGGCGACCGCCTTGTCGCAGTCGGCGTTAAACTCCGCCCAGCTCTTCGGCATCTCCTTGATTCCCGCCTGCTCCATCGCCTTTGTCGAGCCCCAGATCCAGTTGATGCGGTGGATGTTCATCGGCACGGCGACCCAGTGGCCGCCCGGCTTCATCACCGGCAAGAGCTCGGGCGCGACAACCTTGTCCCAGCCTTCCTTGTTGGCGAGGTCGTCGAGATTGGCGGTCATGCCGGTCGAGTTCCACTCGGCGATCTCGGGACCCTTGAGCTGCACCGCGGGCGGCGCGTTACCGGCCACGACGTCGGCGCGCAGTTTGGCCAGCGTGTTGGCGGTATGGCCAGCGATCGAAGTCTGTTCCCATTTGCCGCCGGCGGCAGTGAACATCTCGCCAAGCTTGGCGATTGCCGCCGCGTCGGAGCCTTCAGACCATTGACTGAGCAGGTTCGTCTTGGGTTCGGCCAGCGCCGCGGTCGTCGCCGCGGTGAAGGCAAGGACTCCAGCAAGCGCCGCCTTGATCGTGACCATCGTTTCTCTCCCACCTGCGAGCCGGCGCGCTTAAGCGTGGCCCTAGCAATTTCGTTCGAATTTCTGCTATTTGCGCGCGCCGCCGCGCGGGGTCTGTCGACAAGGAGATAAAGCGATTGATTCGAAGCGTCAAACATTGAACGGAATGCGCATCGAACGTTGCGAGGCCGAGCCGCCGGGCGCACGACGACAAGACCGGAATGCGGATTGAAGACGCCGGCTATTCACGCCGCCGTGAAGGCGGCCGACTGGGGAGTTTAAGCGCATGTTGCGAAGGGCTGTGGCATTCGGGATGCTGTTGACGATCGGGGCGAGTAGCATGTCGCTTGCCGCGCAGGCGACGTATCTCGGCGATTGGGCGCGTGGGGACGGCAAGACCAGGATCCACGTCGCCCCCTGCGGCGCGGCGGTTTGCGCGCGCAACACATGGGTCAGACACGGCGTCTCGGGAGAAAAGGTGGGTGATCGCCTTATTCTCAAGGTCAAGCCGGCCGGCGCCGGGCATTGGTCGGGGAGCGCCTTCGATCCGCAGCGCAAGCAGCACTACGCGATCAACGTTCATGTCACGCCTAAGCACATGACCACTCAAGGATGCGTGATGGGTGGGTTTGTGTGTCAAAGCATGGGCTGGAACCGATCGTAGTGAAATCCGGCGCGCAGCTACGGTCGACGCGGTCGCGATATCAGACGCAAGCACGAGCGGAACGCTCAGCGATCATCCTCGCCAATTCACGAACAACAACACCCCCGCGGCTGCGAGCGTCGCCATCGCGACGAGATAGGCAATCTGAAGGGTGATGTTCTTCCAGAACAGAATGCGTGAGAAGAGCGCGCATCGAACCGGCAGTTCCTCAACGTCCAGCACAGGATCGGCGATGAACTCGAAATCGTCCGGCTTTGGACCGCGCCAGATCGGGAACCGTCTTAGTCCCGCGCGGGGAAAGCGTGGATAGACCGAGGCCAAGAGATTGAAGAAGATGACGATGAACGGCGCGAGCAATACCGGAACGTTCAAATAATGGGGGTAGTGTTCGCGGAACTGCAAGACCGTTCCCATCATGATGGCGACGAAAAGGACCGCAATATTCGCTTTGATGTCGCTCAGGCGAATTGAGTCGCCGTATCCCGCGAGCAGGTTGCGCAGCTGATTTTCGTGATCTTTGGATATCACCGGCATGGCGGCATCCGCCGTGAGGCGCGCGACGCGGCGAGGCTCGTTGAAAGGTCGTCCCGCGGCATTGGATGATGGCTCATCGAGCGCGCTCGCCTAAGCATGCCAGATGTAGACGAGCAAAAACATGCTGGCGACGATGCTCGCCATCGCGACAAAAAAGCTGATGCGAATGTAAAGGGTCTTCCACCACAAGAGTTCCGAGAGAACCGAGCAGCGCAGTTTCAGCTGCTCAAGCTCGTCCTCGGCCTCGATGACATTGGCGAAATCGCTGACCGTGGCGTTGCGGGAGACGATGAAATGCTTGCCGCCGCGCTTGGGGTAGCGAGGAATGAGCACCGCCAGCAGGCCTATGTACACAATGATGAACGGCAGCATCACGAAGGGAATCGGCAGGTAGTGAGGAAATTTGGGATAGTTGCCGAGCACCGGCCCCATCATGAAGGCGACGAACAGGATCGCGATATTGGCCTTGAAATCGCTTTGGCGGATCGCATCGGTATAGCCCGCAATCAGGCCGCGATAAGGTTGAGCGGGTTCGGCGGCGATCTTGTTCATCCCTCAGCCGGACAGTCCATAAAGGCGGCCCGGCGGACGCGCTCTTCTTGCGCAATCCTGGGCGAGGGCCCACCGAGGTCCTTCGAGTCGAATTGGCGTGAAGAGCGAGGCCCTGTCAAGATCGGTTGAATTCGGCATTTTTGGCCGGGGCAGGTTCAAAATCGGCGACGAAACGGCAGAGCGCGCACCTCTTGTCCCTGGACATTGCCATTCAAGGGCCGCGGCTAGGCGGCGGCCGTCGCGTCGGAATTTCGAATCGCGAAGGCGGCCAGGAGCACCACCACGTTCGCCGCCATCACGTAATATGTCGAAGCCAGCGGATCCCCGGTGACGCCGACCAGCCACGTAATGACGTAGGTCGCCGTGCCGCCAAAGATCGCAACGCCAAGCGCGTAAGTGAGCGCAAGCCCAGTCGAGCGAATTCCGGGCGGAAAGATCAACGGGATCAAGGCGACGATGACGGCGACGCCAGCCGCGTGCAGCAAACTCAGGATCGTTATCGCCAAAACGAGCGTCGCGGCGCTCGGATTTACGACCAGAGCCTTCATCACCGGAAACAAGACGATCATCAGCCCTATGCGAGATGCGATCACGACCGGGCGTATGCCCCAGCGATCCGCCAGGGCCCCGCCAGCGAGCGCGCCAAGGCAGCCGGTGATCCCGAGCGTGATCGCGCCAAGCATCGCGGACGATGGGGGCAAATGAAGCGTACGGATCGCGTAGGGCGTCATGGTGATCAGGAAATATTGGGTGATCGTGCCACCGCTGATGAGAGCCAGAGCGAGCAGCACGCCTCGCCAGTTGGATCGAATGACAGCGGCAAGAATCACGGACGCGCCGCGCGCGCGGTCTGGCGTCGGCTTTTCAAGCGTCTCCACCAGTCGGCTGCGAATGGCGATGCCGACCGGGGCGATCAAGATCCCAAACGCAAACGGTACGCGCCAGCCCCAGGCGCTCAAGCTCGACTGGGACAGCGCCAACGCCAGCATGAGGCCAATCAAGCCGCCCAACAGGCTGCTGAGGTTCTGGCTCGCGAGTTGCCAACTCGCAAACAGCACGCGCCGATCTCTCGGCGCGGCCTCGAGCAAAAACATGGTCGCGGGCCCCACCTCGCCGCCGACCGCGAATCCTTGAAAGAGGCGCGCGATAATCAAGAGGATCGGCGCCAGGACGCCAATCGTTTGATAACCGGGCGTGAACGCGATGATGCCGCTGCCGATGGCCATCAGTCCAATGGAGAGGGTCATCGCCGGCTTGCGCCCGGCGCGGTCGCCGTAAGCGCCGATGAGGGCGCCGCCAAGCGGCCTCGCGACGAAGCCGACGCCGAAGGTGGCGGCAGACGCCAGATCGCTCACCAGGACATTGTCAGACGGAAAGAACGCCTGGCCAATCATGCCCAGGAACGTGGCGTAGACCGTAAAGTCGAAGAATTCGAACCCGTTGCCGAGGACCGCCGCGAAAACGCCTCGGGCTTTGAGCGCTGGCCGGGCAAAAGCGGGTGCGGCATCCGCCCCTGCGGTCAAACGTCTCTCCTCAGGTCCCGACGCGCCAGCGTCTCAGGACCGAAGGCGCCTTGTCAACGGCAAGAATCTGGTCAACGGATGGGCGATGCCGGCCGATCACAAGCCGGGAGCAGCGCGTATCAGTGAGTCAGAAGCCGAAGAATTCCCGCCGCAGCGCGTCCTCGTAGAGGCGCTTCCGATAATCGGCTTCCTTGTGCAGCTTGTGCTCATGGAAATGGGCCGCCTCCCATTTGTCGAGCTCCGCGACATTGTGGTTGCCGGAGGCCAGCGCCTCCTCCACGCGGACCGCCGCGACCCAATTCTCTACAGCCGCCTTATAGGCCGCCTGCAATTGGTCCAGCTCCTGCTGAAGATCCGCTGAAACATCCGCCATGAGCTTCCCCCTACTCACTTTGGCTTATCGCCGCTTTGTGAACAAAAGACGACACTGAAGCGCTTGGCGATTCAACCGGGTATGGCGGGGGGCAGCGTTAGAGCCGAAACCCTTCCCACCGCTGTCACCAAAGCATCGTCCAAGGGAGGGCGCTGGCTTCGGGAGAGCCGGCGGATGGCTGGCAATCCAGAAGCATCTCGCGAAACCCACGGCCCTCCGGGTTGCCGCGCTCTAGCAGTTCGTTCATCTTGCGGAGGCGCCGCACGAGCGTCTTCATGAACCCGACGGCGCGTTCCGGGTTTTCCTCGATCGCGGAGACGAAGTCCTGATACGAGGCGGCGAGGCATTCCGTGTCGCATGCCGCGGTGACGGTCGCGGATCGCGGTCCCGGGTCGATCAGGCTCATTTCGCCAAACACTTCACCGGTTCCAAGCCTGCCGACAGTCTGGGATCTGTCGCCGCGGCCGACGGCGACATCGACCTGCCCGCTGACAATAAAGAACGCCGTATCGCCCTCGTCGCCCTCACGGATGATCGTCTCTCCGGCCTTGAAAGCAACCTTTTGCATGGAACCTCCACAGGCGCTTCGCGCCCGGCGACCTTTACTTATATCAGGTTTTAGCGCGGCTGAGGCGTGGGGGAGTGCGCAAACGGCGGGCTCCGCTGGCCCGCCTATTCCTCAAACCGTTCACTCGTGCCTGTCGACTTGGCCGGCGCGATCGACGCGTCCGGCGTCTGCGCCGGAAGGCCCAGATCTCGAAAACGATTGACGATCGGATAGCGACGGTCGCGACCAAAATTCTTCGGCCCGACCTTGACCCCCGGCGCCGACTGGCGGCGCTTGTATTCGGCAAGATAGAGCAGGCGCTCGACTCTGCGCACCGTCTCGGCATCGAAACCCTCGGCGACAATGTCGGCGACGCGCATCTCTTTTTCGACGAGGTTTCGCAGAATGCCGTCGAGCACCGGATAGGGCGGCAGCGAATCCTCGTCCTTCTGGTTCTCGCGCAGTTCCGCGCTCGGCGGCTTGACGATGATGTTCTCTGGGATCACTTGGCCATCCGGCCCGAGCGCGCCCGCAGGTCTCCAGCGGTTGCGCAATGCGGACAAGCGAAAGACCTCCATCTTGTAGAGATCCTTGATCGGGTTGAAGCCGCCGTTCATGTCGCCGTAGAGCGTGGCGTAGCCAACCGACATTTCCGACTTGTTGCCGGTCGTCACCACCATCGCGCCGGTCTTGTTGGAGATCGCCATCAGGATCAGGCCGCGCGCGCGGCTCTGGATGTTCTCTTCAGTGATGTCGCGCGCCTTGCCAGCGAACATGTGCTTGAGCGCACGCTCCACGCCCTCGACCGGTTCGGCGATCGGCACGGTGTCGTAACGAAGGCCGAGCGCTTTCGCGCATGCGGCCGCGTCTGAAAGAGATTCGTTCGAGGTGAAGCGATAGGGCAGCATCACTGCGTGCACGCGCTCAGCCCCCAGCGCGTCGACCGCCATTGCCGCGCACAAAGCCGAATCGACGCCGCCGGAAAGGCCAAGCACGACACCCGGAAAGCGGTTGTTCTCGACATAATCGCGCAGACCCATGACGCAGGCCGCATAGTCGGCTTCGTCGCCCTCCTCCACCACTTCGCGCGGACCCTCGACGCAGCGCCAGCCCGCGTCGCCCCGCTCCCACATTGTGCGGGCCACCATCGGGCGGAAGGCCGGCAATTGCGCGCCGAGGCTGCGGTCGGCGTTGAGCGCGAACGAGCCGCCGTCGAATGCGAGCTCGTCCTGTCCGCCGACCATGTTGAGATAGATCAGCGGCAGCCCGCTCTCGACGACGCGCGCCACCGCGATGTTCTGGCGGATGGCGAGCTTGTCGCGCTCGTAGGGCGACGCGTTGCCCACGAGGAGAATTTCGCCGCCCGTTTCGAGGATGCACTCGACTGGGTCGGGACCCCAGATGTCCTCGCAGATCGGGACGCCGACGCGCGCGCCGCGAAAGACGATCGGCCCAGGCGATGGGCCCGGCGCAAACACGCGCTTCTCGTCGAAGACGCCATAATTGGGCAGGTCGACCTTGAACCGCACCGCCTCGATCCGCCCGCCGTCGAGGAGCGCCATGGCGTTGTGGAGCTTGCCGTCCTCGACCCAGGGGAGGCCGACCAACGTCGCCGGGCCGCCGTCCGCGGTGTCGCGCGCCAGCTCCTCGCAGGCCGCCCGGCAGGCTTCTTGGAACGCAGGCTTCAGCACCAGATCCTCCGGCGGATAGCCGGAGAGATAAAGCTCCGGCGCCATCACGATATCTGCGCCAAAGGCGGCGGCCTCCTTACGCGCTTTGCGCAGACGATCGCGGTTGCCCGCGATGTCGCCGACGATCGCTGGGATCTGGGCGAGCGCGATGACGAGGCGGTTGCTGACGGGAGCGGGCATGAAGGTGACTTAGCGCGGCCGCTGCGGCCGATGCAATCGGGGATGCCGGTCTCGGTCTCCTTAGTGAAGCCTAGCTGCTGGGTGAGAGCTTGCTCGACTTCGGATCCGCACGCCAGCGCGCAAAGGGCGCCGCGGCCGCGCTCAGCGCTCGGGTCGTGGCCTCGGCGCAGACGTCCTTCAGTCCCATCGCCCGCTTCTCGACCAGGTTCCATGAGCAGAAGGCGAGGGCGAACGAGATCACCCCCGCGCTTCCGGCCATCGCCAGGATGGTGATCTTGGGAAACAGAAGCGCAAGCGTCTGCTGGACCGGGAAAGCGTAGATATAGACGCCGTAGGAATAGTCGCCGTAGGAATTAAAGCGCCTGATCCGACCGCGCGGAATATAGGCGAGATGCAGCATGAACGGCGCCACGCACAGGAGATAAAGCGGAAAGGCGACGATCGGTCCGATCAGCAGCGACGCGGCTATGACGATCAGCGGCAGCGCGACGAACGTCATCCGATTCATAAACAGCTTCTCGCGCCAGAAATAGAGCGATGAGCCCATGAAAAACATGAAGATCTCGACGTTCCCGTTGCCGAGCACGCCTTGCGCGCGGGCGCGCAAAATGACGACGAACATGATTGCGGCGGCAATCGGCGCGACGTAACTCAGCGTGCGCACCCGGATCTGCGGCCACCAGGCAAAAGCAATCCAGCCGACCGCCAGATAAATGTACATTCGGGCTTCGATTGGCAGCGTCCACAGCGAGCCGTTGAACTGGCCCTTGAGGGGCAGCGTGTCGAACACGCCCGGCAGCGACCAACGCACCCCGCCAATGATTGTCCCCGTCTTGCGCACGTATTCCCACGTCGTCGGCGACTCCAGATAGTCCTTGACCGGCAGGGTGGTCAGCGCGGGGGCGAGGACGAACACGGTGAGCGGCACCATGAGCCAGATCGCCGGAAAGAGCCTCAGCGCCCGCGCCCACAGGAAATGGGTGAGGTCGCCCCGATTGAACAGGCTCGCCGTGACAAGGAAGCCGCTGGTCACGAACAGCATGTCGAGCGCCATTTCGGCGATCTCTCGCCCGACATAATCGTAAGCAAAGTCGCGCCCGTCGATCCCGAGGGCAGACCAGCTGTGGGCAAGCACAACGGTGAAGGCCGCGAGCAGCCGCAGCAAGGTGAAATTGTTGTCGCGGCTGCGCGCGTATTCAGAAAGGCGCATCAAGCTCCCACGCTGTGGTCCGGGCTGCGAGCCGTGGGCGTCACTCGGCGGCCCGAACTGGCCGCTCGGGCGCAGCCAGCCGCTGCACCTTCAGAAGATCGGCGACCATGAACGCCATTTCGACCGATTGCTCCGCATTGAGGCGCGGATCGCAAAAGGTGTGATACCGATCATGCAGATCCGCTTCCGAAATGACGCGCGCCCCGCCGGTGCATTCGGTCACGTTCTTTCCGGTCATCTCGAGATGAACCCCGCCCGCATAGACGCCCTCGGCGCTGCAGGCGCCGAAGAAGTTGCGCACTTCCTGGGCGATGCGTTCGGTCGGCCTCGTCTTGTAGCCGTTCGAAGTCTTGATCGTATTGCCGTGCATCGGGTCTGTGACCCACAGGAGCTTGCGGCCTTCGCGCTTGACCGCACGCAAGAGCGGCGGCAGCGCGGCGTCGATCTTGTCCGCGCCGAACCGGCAGATGAGCGTGAGCCGGCCAGGCTCCTCGTCCGGGTCGAGAATTTCGATCAGGCGCATAAGCTCGTCGGGCGTGAGCGAGGGGCCGCATTTGAGGCCGATCGGGTTCTTCACGCCCCGGCCGAACTCGACGTGGGCCCCGCCAAGCTGTCGTGTCCGGTCGCCGATCCAGATCATATGGCCCGAGGTCGCGTAATAGTCGCCGGAGGTCGAATCGAGCCGCGTCATCGCCTGCTCGTAGCCGAGCAGCAAAGCCTCGTGCGAGGTGTAGAAGTCGGTTGAGCGCAATTCGGGATGCGCCTCGGGGTCGAGGCCGACGGCGCGCATGAAGCCGAGCGTCTCGGTGATCCGGTCGGCGAGCTCCTCGTAGCGCTCGGACTGGGGACTGTCCTTGACGAAGCCGAGCATCCAGCGATGGACGTTCTCGAGATTGGCGTAGCCGCCGCTGGCGAAGGCGCGCAAAAGGTTGAGCGTCGCCGCGGACTGGCGATAGGCTTCCAATTGCCGGCGCGGATCGGGCTCGCGCGCTTGCGGACTGAACTCGATGTCGTTGACGATATCGCCACGATAGGCCGGCAGGGTGACGCCGTCGATCGTCTCGGAGTCAGACGAGCGGGGCTTCGCGAACTGGCCGGCGACCCGTCCGACCTTCACGATCGGCGACGCGGCGGCGAAGGTCATGACAACCGCCATCTGCAGGAACACCCGGAAGAAATCGCGGATGTTGTCGGCCGAATGTTCACCGAAGCTCTCGGCGCAATCGCCGCCCTGCAACAGGAACGAATTGCCGGCGGCCGCCTTGCCGAGCGCCTTCTTGAGCTTGCGCGCCTCGCCCGCAAAAACCAGCGGCGGGTAGCCGGCAAGCTGGCGCTCGGTCTCGGCCAACGCCGCGCGATCGGCATAGGCCGGCGCTTGCGCGACCGGCTTCATCCGCCAGCTATCCGGGGTCCATCGTTGGTTCAGCATGACTTTACGCCCAGAACTCCCTAACGCCCGCCCCGATCGCTTTGCGTGGGCGCAATGACCGGCGGCCAGGCGGGAAAGGCGCCCTTTTGAACGCAAACCCGATTTTTGACAAGCCTTGAACCGGATCGCGGCGCCGCCGCGACCTGGAGCCGCGACCGCTGGTCGGGCTGACACAGGAGCACAACGATCGCGCATATAGTGAATGCCGCAATCACGCGGATTTGCGCGCTTCATCGGCGGCCTCAAGCAATGGACCGCTAAGGGAATTCTGCGTGCCGCCGGCCTCTCGGCGCCCTGTGGCAAAAGCAGTTCTTTGACCATCTTCTGCGTTCGGATGAAGGTTATGAATTGAAATGGCGCTACGTCCATGAGAATCCGGTGCGCGCCGGACTGGTGAATGCGGCGGAGGACTGGCCCTACGCCGGCAGGATCGCGCCTTTGTAGCCGCGCTCGATGAGCGCGGTAGACGCGATCAACAATCGCGTCTACAGGAGCCGGCCCTCAGTCCTTGGCCACGGTAATGTCCGGAGCGGCCGGATTCTTCATGCCTACGACATGGTAGCCGGCATCGACATGGAGCACTTCGCCGGTGACGCCGCGCGACATCGGCGACAAGAGGTAGACCGCGCTCTCGCCGACCTCCTCGATGGTCACTGTGCGGCGCAGCGGCGAGTTGTACTCGTTCCACCGCAATATGTAGCGGAAGTCGCCGATGCCGGAGGCGGCGAGCGTCTTGATCGGGCCGGCCGAGATGGCGTTGACGCGAATATTCTTCTCGCCCAGGTCGGCCGAGAGATAGCGAACGCTGGCCTCGAGCGCCGCCTTGGCGACGCCCATCACATTATAGTGCGGCATCCACTTCTCCGCGCCGTAGTAGGTCAGCGTCAGCATGGACCCGCCCTTGGGCATCAGCTTCTCGGCCCGCTGGGCGACCGCAGTGAACGAATAGCAGGAGATGGCGAGCGACTTGGTGAAATTGTCTTCCGTCGTGTCAACGTAACGGCCGGTGAGCTGATCCTTGTCGGAAAACGCGATGCAATGGACGACGAAGTCCACCGTCTCCCACAACTTTCCAGTCTCCGCGAACACCTTATCGATCGAGGCGCCGTCGGTGACGTCGCAATGGCCGAGCACATGGGCGCCTAATTCCTGGGCGAGTGGTCGGACGCGCTTTTCCAGCGCGTCGCCCTGAAACGTGAACGCCAGCTCGGCCCCCGCCGCTTGGGCGGCTTTGGCGATGCCCCAGGCGATCGAACGATTGTTCGCTACGCCCAGGATGACGCCACGCATCCCGCGCATGACGCCCGTGGTCACGCCGGCTGAGAGGGTTTGCTCCATCAAGGCCTCACTCGTCCTGGCCGGCGATTCGTACGCCCATGCCGGGGCCGGGTTTAGCCTTGCTGTTGACGCATGGAAAGGAGAAGGCTCTCCTCAGTCGTCACAAAATGTGTGAGTTTGCTCGTACACGCGCTTGGAACCCGGGCGTCTTCGGGCTAGAATTGCTACCCAGCGTTAACGCTTGTTGAGGCTCACGCAAACTCTCGGTGACCATCGTGCCGCCGTTAAGCGATCGTCCGGGCAATCTCAATGACCTCCGCCAGTTCGGGGTGGCGTTGACGCGCGACGACAGGCTCGTGCTTGATCATGCTGCAGCGGCCGCGCTCGTCGATCGTCTGTTCAGACAGGCTGCGCTGGAAACGGTAGGCGAGGGCGTTGGAGACGGCGCAGAGCAAGCGGCTCGCGAAGACGCTCGGGTCCGCGCGTTTGGCCAATTCGTTCGACTCCATCGCCGACATGTTCGTCGCCTGGCCCTCGACGATGGCGAGTTCGGCTGGGATGAGAATGGGGAAAGCGCCCACGGCAAGGGGCGCGCGGGCGAGGTCGGCATGGCGGCGGCAGTCCGCGCGCTCCCTTTGGAGCTCAGAGAGCCGCTGTTGATCGTCGTTCTGGCCGGTTTCACCCACCGAGAAGCCGCTTCGGCGCTTGATATCTCGCTCTCTACCCTGATCACGCGACTGACCAAGGCCCGCGAGCGGGTTACGGTCTCGACCCGCCCGCATGCCGCGGCCGCGCCGCGAGCGGCGGCTCCGCACTTGCGCGTTGTGAAGTGATGGAGGCCGGGCGCCTCGCGGATCTGCACGCCTACGTGGACGACTGCCTTGAGCCTGACGAGCGTCAGGCGTTCGAGCAGCAGATGGCCCAGGATCCGGCATTGGCGCGCCGCGCCGCGCTCTGGCGAGGACAAAACAGCGCGATTTACGCGGCCTTCGAGGGCGAGGGCGCGAGAGCCTTTCCGATCAGCATCGTTCGCCACCAGAACGAGACCTTTGGCAGGGCTGTCCGGTCGGGCGCCACCGGCGCCAAAACTTCTGGCGAGCATCCGGCGCGGGCGTCATTGGTTGCCGTCGCGGAGACCGGGCGACCTTCAGTGAGGATCTTGGCGCGCGACGCGTTTCGGCCGTGGCTTGTATGGCGGCTGGCGCTCGCAGTTTCGTCCCTCGCCCTAGCCTTCGTTTGGGCTCCGGCCGCGACCGTCATCCCCGGCGAACGCCTTGGCGAAGCTGGCTTTGCGGCTTTTCAAGCCTTCGCCCGCCCCAGGGTCGAGCCGGTCGAATTTGCGACCAGCGACACGGCCGAAGCGCAAGCGTGGTTGACGATCCGGCTCGGGCGTCCGGTCACTCTCCCGGCGACTCCCGCCGCGCTCAAACTGGTCGGAGCGCGGATCGCGCCTTATCCCGGCGCCCCGGCGGGCTTTCTGGTCTACAGGTGGCAGGACAGACTTGTGGGGTTGCTAGTCCAATCTCTTGACGCGCCCGCAACGACCGAGCCCCAACTTCTCGCGGCGGACGGCGGCACGGCGGCGGTATGGACGTGGCGGGGCCAGGGATTCGCCTTGGCTGGCGACCTCGACGCGGCGGAATTGCTAAAGATTGCGACCGACTTCGCCGACCTGCCGGCGGAGTCCGCTCAGCCCACGCCCGAGCGAGGCTGGTAAGGTTTTTGATCGCGCATCTTCTGCATAAGCGCGGTCAGTTCCGCATCCGGCTCATTCGGCAGAACGATCCGCAGCGTCGCCAGCAAATCCCCGGCGGTTTGCTCGGCCCCGCCTGGAAGTCCTTTGCCCCGGAACCGCAGCACGCGGCCGCCATTGGCGCCCGGAGCAATCGAGACTTCGACCTCGCCGCTTAGCGTCGGCGCCCGCACGCGCGCGCCCAAAATCGCCTCGTAAAGCGTAATCGGCAGATCCAGCCGAAGATCGCGCCCCTCCACTTTGAACAGCGGATGCGCGGCATACCGAATGGTCACGATCACATCGCCCGGCGAGCCGCCGCGGCGAGCCGGCTGGCCCTGACCGCGCAGACGGATGGACTTCCCTTCTTCGATGCCAGCAGGGACTGCGACGTCGAGCGACTTCCCTGTCGGCAAGATGACGCGGGTCGTCCCTCCCTGGGCAATCGTCGTCAGGGGAACCGCGATCGTGACCCCGATATCCTCACCGTGGGCGGGGGTGGGCTGAGTGCGCGCGCGCGTCCGGCCGGCGCCGAACAGTTCGGCGAGGATGTCCGGATCGATCGAACCGCTTTGACTGGAAGACCCGCCGGCGCCGAACTCAAAGCCGAAATTGCGGAAGTCGCGGGGACCGGCCCCGGTCTGGCCGCCAAAGCCGAAACCTTCGAATTGCGGGGCGCGCGGCTTGCCTTCCGCATCGATCTCGCCGCGATCGAACGCTTTGCGCTTCTTGTCTTCGCCAAGAATCTCGTAGGCCGAGCCCACTTCTGCGAAGCGCTCCTTCGCTTTTGGCTCCTTGCTTTGGTCGGGGTGGTATTTCTTGGCGAGCTTGCGAAAGGCGGATTTGATTTCCGCCTCGCTCGCCGTCTTGGATACGCCAAGAACGTCATATGGATCACGCATCTATGAGCCCATCCCTCGGCCTGAGCCTTCTTGAAAAGCGCAAAGGCCATTGTCTCACCCGCACATTTGGCCCCTCATCCCGCAACGCGCAAGTCCAGGCGGCGGAAGCGCCGGTTGGCCATCAGGGCCCATGCGCGATAGTGTTTGCATTGGCTTTCCTCTTCTTCCGCGGAGCATCGGCGCTTTGAATGAACTAAGCACAGCCGACTTTACCAAGGCTGGGGATCCGCTCGCGTTGTTTAAGCTTTGGCTTGAGGAGGCGGCGGCAACAGAAATCAATGATCCGGAGGCGATGACGCTCGCCACCGTCGATGCAGAGGGCTTGCCCGACGCGCGCATGGTCCTGTGCAAGGGCGCGGATCAGCGCGGTCTCGTCTTCTACACCAACATCGAGAGCGCCAAGGGGCATGAACTGAAAGGCCAGGCGCGGGCGGCGGCGCTTTTCCACTGGAAATCGCTGCGGCGCCAGGTCCGGTTCCGGGGCCCTATCTCCGAAGTGACCGCGGCCGAGAGCGACGCCTATTTCGCCTCGCGGCCAAGAGGGAGCCAGATCGGCGCCTGGGCGAGCGCGCAGTCGAGGCCGCTCGCGGCGCGCGGCGATCTGGAAGCGGCGGTGGAAGCTTACGAGCGGCGGTTCGGAAGCGGCGACGTACCGCGACCGGACTATTGGCGCGGCTATCGGCTTGGCCCCGTTGAGATCGAGTTCTGGCGGGATCGCCCTTCACGCCTGCATGAGCGCATCCGGTTTACGCGCTCTGGCCCGGAATTGAGCTGGGAGAAGCGGCTCCTTTATCCCTGAGAAGGAGCGACGCGGGGTGACCCAGACGTTCATGGCGGCGGAGATCGCGGAGGCCGGCGCGGTCGTCCGCCGCCAATTGGCCGCCAATTCCGCATTGACCGCAAACGTGGCGGCGGATCTGCGGGCGCTGAAGCCGCCCTTCGTCGCCACGGTCGCGCGCGGCAGCTCCGATCATGCGGCGCTTTATCTCAAGCACCTGGTCGAGCTTAAGCTTGGGCTTGCTTGCGCCTCGCTCGGGCCCTCGATCGCCTCGCTTTATCGCGCGCCGCTCAAGCTCGAGGGCGCCGTCGCGATCGCCATTTCGCAGTCGGGCCAAAGCCCGGACATCCTCGCCATGCAGCGCACGGCGAAGGCTCAGCGCGCTTTGTCGATCGCCTTCGTCAACGACGTGGAATCTCCGCTCGCGCGCGAGGCGAATGCGGTACTGCCGCTCTGCGCCGGCCCTGAGCGCTCAGTGGCCGCGACCAAGTCGATGATCGCCGCGCTCATCGCCGGCGCATCGCTCGTCGCCCATTGGGGTGACGATGCCGAACTTCTTGCCGCGCTTCAGAACCTGCCTTCGGTCCTCGACGCATCGTCGGCCGCGCTGTCAGCGACGGAGGCGATTGCGACGCTCACCGAAGCTTCGTCCCTGTTCATCGTCGGACGCGGCGCCACGCTCGCAATCGCCGCCGAGGCGGCGCTCAAGCTCAAGGAAACCTCGGCAATCCACGCCGAAGCCTTCTCTTCCGCCGAAGTGCTGCATGGGCCGGCGGGGATCATCAAGCCAGGATTCCCGGTCCTCGCCTTCGCGCCCGCAGACGCCGCGCGTCCTGGGTTTTTCGACACGCTCGACCGTCTCGCGGCGTTCGGCGCGGCGCCGCTCCTCGTCGATACCGAGCCGCACAAACGCTGGCCGACCATGCTCGCGCTCAACGGCGGCCACCCCCTGCTGACGCCGATCGTGGCGCTTCACGCCTTCTATCGCGTGGCCGAATCGACTGCGCGCCGGCGCGGCCGCGACCCCGACCAGCCGCCCCATCTCAAGAAGGTCACTGAGACTTTGTGAGCCCTCGCTCGTCTGCATTGTCCGCCTGATCGCGCAGCCCTCGGCTGGCGAGCAGCATTTCGATTAGGAACGCGAGAAGTGCGCCCATTGTAAAAACCAGCGCGAGACCGAACGCGACGAACAAGGCCACACCGGGTTGATCTCGAAGGGTCCCGACGAACAGGAGCAACCCGGCACAAGAGGTTGCGACGCCGCCCAGCGCACCCATGATCACAGCGGCGTCGAGCACGTGGGACCTTCGCCGCAGGTAAGCCAGCCTCCGCCGCAGTCGACGGCTGTCGACCGGTCCCGCCGTTTCCAACTGATCAGCCAGCGCATCGACGCGATCGGCCACGCGAGCAAGGCGAGTCGCAAGGACGCCGAGGAGAGACGCGATTCCGGAGAGCAGGAAGACCGGCGTCAGTGCGACCTGGATGACATGTGCAACGCTGTCGACAGTGTCCAGGCCGAGCATGTGTCACCATCGTGCGGTTGTCGAGGACGGGTTTGAGCAAACCCATGCTGTTGCGTCAATCGCGGCCATTCCAGCCTCCCGACGAACTGCCCAAGCCTGCCCCTTCGAGTTCACCCGCACGACCGCGCAAATTTGAATTGCGCGCACCAGATTTGCTGTATGTTCGACCTACGACGCGCCGGCAAACGGCGCTCGCCTTTCGGCACGGGGGCGCGCCTTGAGGCTTTCGATTTCCGCCGCCATTCTCACTCTGACTGTCGTTGCATCCCAGGCCGCCGACGATTCAGGCTGTCTCGCATCCCCAACCCGCGCCTGTGTGCTGACGATGGCCGTCGAGGCGATCGCGCCCGTCGTTGCGCAGCCAAGGCCCACCGACACCGACCGCATGATGCTGGTCTGGACGACCGATGCGCAAGTCATCCAATCGGCTGCGCAAGCAGGGCAGTTCGACCTGGCGATGAACTTCGTCTCCCATTTCGACAAGGGCTATGACGGCGTGGACGCCGGCCCGCTCTTCGTCGCGATGAAGTTCGGACAAGAGGCGGAGCCCGTGTCGTTCATCGCGGCGGCGCGTGACGATGCGGCGCGGAACAGCGCGACCAACGCAGAGGCCGAGGCCCTGGCCGAAACCGGCAATCCCGCCGCCCTGCCGCTCGCCAACGATCACCGATCCCGTGCTTCGAGCCCGCGCCCTCGCGGCGGTCGCCGACGCGCTGAAAAACTGACGAAGATCATTGCGCCGCGGCTCAGGTCGAGAGTTTATTCCGCGATGGCGCCCGCGGGGTCGAGCGCGAGGGAAAGGACCAGCGCGGCGTGATCCTCGATCTTTCCCATGCGTCCTTCTGGAATCATCCGCAACTGACGCTTCTGCGTCTCCCCCTGCCGTGTCGAGCGATGGCCGGCAAAGCCGAGCCCCGCGAAACCGAGCAGCATCATCGCCCAGGTCGACGGCTCGGGAACCGCGCCGCCGATCGCGAAGTCGAAACCAAAGCCGCCGGACCCGTCGGCGACGAGCGTGTAACCGAAGGTCAAATCGATGTTGGGCCCGAAATCGGAGCCGAGATCGATGACGTCGTCGTGGAAGAAGCTCTCGGCGACCGTCAAGCTCCGGAACGTCGTATCGAGAATTTCGACGCCGTTGGCCTCGATGGTGAACTCCATCGACTCGAAGCCTAGGCCGGACGAAAAGCCGGTCAGCTGACCATCGATCAGGCCGAGCTGTAGATCGCCCCCATAGCCGAAGTCGAACGTCGAGCTTGCGCTGTAAGTGTTGCTTTCGCCGCCGCCGTCGGCCGCATAATTTGCGCCGAGGACAGCGGTCCCGAACACTGCGTCGCGCGGTCCCAGCAAGGCGCTAGCGACAGCGGTCGCGCCGCCGATCAGCGTCGTCGCATAAGCCTTGTCGGGAAGGGCCGTCGAGAACGCATAGGCCGTTTGGCCGGGATTGGCGAAGGCTTGGCCCGACCCGCCTTGCGCAATCGCATTGGTCGTTGCCGTATCGGAGTTGGTCGGCGCGACGGCCGAGGACTGAACGCTTACAAAGTCAAGTCTCGTCTTCGCGGTCGACTGGGCCTGTCCGCCCGATCCGACGGCGGTCGATTGCGCTTGAGTCAGCGCGCCTTTTGCGGTTTGGGCGCTCGACGTTGCATTCGCTGCGCCCAAAGCTCCGGACTCGCTTCCCATTCCGCCAGCCCCGCCTGTCGCGACCGCCTTCGCAATCGCCGTCCCGCCCGCGGTCGCTGACGCATTGGCCACCGCCGTCGCGCTGCCTCCATCACCGCCGACGCCGGGAACACCACCGGGGACGAAAAAGCCGCCGGTCGCATCGCCGCCAGCGCCCCCTGTCGCGAATGCGTTTGCCCTTGCCCTCCCGCCCACGGTGGATGCATTAGCCGTTCCCGTCGCGCTACCTCCGGCGCCACCACCGTTGCTGCCGGAGTTACGAGAAGGAGCGGTGATGCCCCAGCCGCCTACGCCGCCTGCTGCGATTGCGGTGGATTGAGCATCAAACCCGCCGGACGTCGCCTTGCTGGTGGCGCTGGCGGCGCCGCCCACGCCCCCGGTACTGGACCCCAAAGCTCCCCCCACGCTTGTGTCGCCACCGACGCCGCCAGTCGCGCTCGCTGACGATGTCGCATCTCCGGAGCCGCCGGAAGTGGATGTGCTAATTGCGCTGGCGTTGCCGCCCGCGGCCCCGTTGGAGAGATATCCTGCCACCGAACCACCCGAGCCTCCGGCGGCGCTGGCGGATGATCTTGCACCGCCCAATCCGCTTTCTGCGACACTTTGAGCAGTGGCTGCGCCGCCCTGCCCCCCGGGGCCAGCATCGTTATAGCCGCCGTCGCCCCACTTCCTCCTGACGCGCTCGAACTCGACGCCGCCGCGCCTGTTCCACCAGACTTTGCTGTGCTGCTCGCATCGGTGCCGCCGCCCGCGACCCCGTAGTTCGTACCGCCGCCGTTACCGCCGTTCGCATTCGCGCCCGATGACGCAGCGCCCGAGCCCGTCGCCGTGGTCGCAATGCTCGTCGCGGTCGCATTGCCGGCGGCTCCGCCTATCCCACTTTGCGTAAACTGATCCCCGCCTGAACCCCCAGTCGCAATCGCCCACGAAGTTGTGCTGCCAGAACCGCGGGAATCGGCACTGCTGCTAGCATGGGCGTCACCGCCCGCGCCGCCGTCCGCCTCACCACCAACAATGCTGCCGAACGCCATAGCACCCGCGCCGCCGCTCGCAGTGGCTGACGACGATACGGTTCCGAAACCACCAGAAGTAGCTTTGCTACTGGCATCGGCGCCGCCGCCGACACCCCCACTAGTCGCGCCGCCGCCGCCGTTGCCGCCGCTCGCATTCGCAGCCGATGACACGTTACCAGAATCGGAGCTAGCCGTGCTGCTGGCGCTGGCGGCCCCGCCTGCGCCCCCTTCACGGAGGTCGATCTCGTCGTTGTCCACCTGAACGGGGACACCGCCCACGCCGCCTGTGCTCGAGGCCGAAACGGTGACGTCGCCACTTCCAGCGCTGCCCGTCGCTGATCCCCCGGCGCCACCGTTGCCGGCACCCGAGGTTTCACCACCGAAGCCCCCGTTGGCTCCAATGGCGTTCGCGGTCGATGTCACCCTTCCGGCGCCGGTCGAGCTCGCGGTGCTGCTAGCCTTCGCTCCGCCGCCCGCCCCTCCGTTACTGTCACCGTCACCTGTGCCACCCACCCCGCCGCTGCCGCCGTAAGAATTGGCGTCCGCTTCTGCCGAGCCAGAGACGATAGTCGTCAATGCTGTGGCGTTCGCAGCACCGCCGTTTCCTCCGGCGCCGCCATTGCCAAAGCCAACCGCATTTCCACCCGCGCCGCCATTTCCGCCGGTCGCAGTCGCTTTGTTCAGCGGAGCGGTGATCGGCTGCGCGCTGCCCGCGCTAGCGAAAACCGGCTCACCGTCGTCGCCTGGCATGCCGTTATCGCCGGGATTGACGCCATCCATGCCCGCTGCGCCGTCGTCGCGCTGCACAGTCACGATCTCGGCGTGCGCCCCAGCGACGCCCGACATCAATAAGGCCAGGGACGTCGCGCTGGTCATCAACGCCCGCGACAAGATTGATCGATGATTCGATTTCATATCCGCCCCCTCCCGTCGTCGCCCTGCCCGCGAAGCGCGCATTCGAATTTGAGAATGTCATTCGGCGCAAGCTTGAACATTGCAAGACTGAAATTAGCAGGCCGATCACATTGGCGTGTAAGGCCGCCAGGCGGCGGGCGCCCGGTGGGGTTGACCGGCCGGGCGCGGTTACTGTCGAACAAACCCGAGATGCTCGTGTCCCAAGCTAACGCTCCGAGAGTCGCGTAATCGATTTGACAAAACAGTAACGATAGAGTATATATTTTGGTAGAAGCAAATCACCCGGTCGGCGGGGGCCGGATGGAAGGAAAGAGAGGACATGTCTCAAGACGGTGATTGCGACAACCTAAGACGCGAGTTGAGCCGGGGTCCGATTTTTTGTTTTTTTCGCTGTAACCCGTTGAAAAGTCCCAATTCGGCCAAAGAAATCCAAGGAAATGCAAGCTCTTTTCCTTGCATTTCCTCGCATTCCCTTGCAGCCAACTCACGCGCTGGTTGAATCCGTGACCCAAGCCGAGGTCGCGCCTATTTCGTCGGGAGCGGGACCGGCTTGTCGGCGAGCGTGTGCAGATAGTCCAGGATGTCGGCCCGCTTCTGCGCGTTTTTCTCCCCGGCGAAGGCCATCTTGGTGTCCGGGACCATCGCCTTCGGGTCGGTGATCCAGGTATTGAGCTTTTCGTAGGTCCAGTCACCGCCGATCTTCTTGAGCCCGTCGGAATAGACGAAGCCCGGGAATGATCCGACCGGACGCCCGACCACATTCCACAGATCGGGTCCGATCTTAGCGCCCGCGCCTTCCTTGAAATTGTGGCAGGTCTGGCAGATCTTGACGTCCTCTTCGCCCTTTTTGACGTCGGCTTTGGCGAGCAACGGCGGCAGAGGCTGTTCGGGCGCCGCCTTAGGCGTCGCCACGGCCGTAGCGGCAGGGCCCGAGGTCGGTAGCGCGAAGCCGGCAACCTTGGGGGTTCGCGGCGAGAGGATAAGATTGCTGAAGGCCGTGAGCAGCATGACGAACAACACCGCCCCTAGCGCCGAAAGTGCGACCCGGTTCACATTAACGTGGTCCATAGGCAGAGGGACTTTCGTCAGCTGGAGTGAGTTTAGGGGAAGCGTGGGAGCTTTGTTTTGCTCCGTTGATTAGCCGCTTTGCGCTCGCCTTGGCAACACGTATAAGCCGCCGCATCCCAAATTTGGCTTATTCGAAACTGATGGCCAATCCCATCGTCCTTATCCCGGCGCGCATGAGCGCCACTCGCCTGCCCGGAAAGCCGCTCGCCGACATCCACGGCGCGCCGATGATCGTCCATGTCTGGCGCCGGGCGACGGAGGCGGATATCGGACCGGTCTGGGTGGCGACGGACGACCTGCGCGTCGTCGAGGCGATCGCCTCGGCCGGCGGCAAAGCCGTCATGACCCGTTCCGATCATGCCTCCGGGTCCGACCGCATTTTCGAGGCCTTGGGCGCCGTCGACGCCGACGCCTTCCACGATGTTGTGCTCAACATTCAAGGCGACCTGCCGACCATCGAACCTTCGATCATTCGCGCCTGTCTTGCGCCGCTTGCCGAGGACGCGGTTGACATCGCGACACTCGCGACGCCGATCACGCGCGAGCAGGAGAAGGACGACCCCAACGTCGTCAAGATTGTCGCGACCGAACTTGGTCCAACCTGGCTAAGGGCGCTCTATTTCACCCGCGCCCGCGCTCCCTGGGGCGAGGGCCGCCTGTTGCACCACATCGGTCTTTACGCCTATCGCCGCGATGCGCTTCGGCGGTTTGTCGGCTTGCCCCCTTCGCCGCTGGAGAAGCGTGAGAAACTCGAACAATTGCGGGCGCTGGAGGCCGGCATGCGGATCGATGTCGCGCTTGTCGACACGGCGCCCCTCGGCGTCGACGGCCCGCAAGATCTGGAACGCGCGCGAGAGATGCTCGCGCTTAGGAAACACTCATGAAAACAAGGCATTCCATCGCATATCAGGGCGAACCTGGGGCGAACTCGCATATCGCCTGCGTCGATAATTTTTCCGACTTCGATCCGCTGCCCTGCGCGACCTTCGAGGACGCGTTCGCGGCCGTGCAAGACGGCGCGGCTGAACTCGCCATGATCCCGATCGAGAACTCGATCGCCGGGCGGGTCGCCGACATCCACGCGCTCCTGCCCGCGTCCGGGCTGCATATTGTCGGCGAGACGTTTCTGCCGATTCACTTTCAGTTGTTGGCGGTTCCGGGCGCCCGCATCGAGGACTTGAAAGCCGTCTACAGCCATATTCATGCGCTCGGCCAGTGCCGGAACATCATCCGCCGTCATAAACTCCAGCCGGTCGTCGCAGGCGATACTGCGGGCGCGGCGCGCGAAGTCGCGGAATGGGCGGACAAGAGCCGCGCGGCGCTTGCGCCCCAGCTGGCGGGCGAGATCTACGGCCTCCAGACGCTGGCCACGGATGTGGAGGATGAGAGCCACAACACGACCCGTTTCGTCGTGCTGTCGAGGGATGAGCGCTGGACGTCGGCGGGCGGAGGGCCGGTGGTGACGACCTTCGTCTTTCGCGTACGCAACGTGCCCGCCGCGCTTTACAAGGGGCTTGGCGGCTTCGCCACCAACAGCGTCAATATGACCAAGCTCGAGAGCTACATGGAGGGGGGCGAGTTCACGGCGACCCAGTTCCTCGCCGACGTCGACGGACATCCCGAAGACCCGTCGCTCGCGCGGGCGTTGGAGGAACTCAAGTTTTTCTCCCGCGAAGTGCGCATTCTTGGCGTGTACGGCGCCCATCCGTACCGGAGCGACTCGCAAGGCCGGTTGAGCTAGGCATGTAGCGCCCTATCGGAAATTCTCTGGAAGCTGCGCTTCGATTTCGCCTATTGCAGTCGCCTCATCTTCATCGAGCAGATAGCCGACCGCGACAAGATCGGCCGCTTTCTGACGCGCTAATCCCATGTAGTTCGCACGCCCGCCGTAGCGGCGCGTCAGCTCGTCGACTGAGAAAGCCTCCCATCCAGAGAAATTACCGCACGTGTCGTTGATCGAGGCGATCTCCACTGGCGGCAGCGCGATCGGTCGAGGGAGTCCGAGCGGCAGAGCGGCCTCGAGCGTCGGAATGCCGCCTAGCGGCATACCATTAGGCGCGCTCTTAGGCGTCCAGAGCGGCGTTCTATCGAGCTGGTTCATGCCCTCAACTTCGGCCGAGGCAGGCGCCAGCGCGAAGGGAGCGTCCAGCGGGAGAGCGCGCGTGGCCGTTCGCGTCTCCCTGATCGAAGCAAATAGGCCCAAAATGAGCGGACGAAGATAAAACGCATCTCTGACCTTGCTCAGCGAAATTGCCGCCCCGCCATTGCATTTCATGTTTCCAAAGACGACTTCGGGAAGCGCGCCAGCGCCCGAGGCGTGAGGGGCGGCTGTGGCATAACGATGCATCCCAGGAGGCGCGGGCGCTCGGGCGGACATGCTGGCGCGCAGCCGATAGAAGTCGGTGAGCGAGATCACCTCAACCAGTTGCGGATCGCTTGCGGGTCGGGACAGAAGTTGGTCAGGCGTGAGCGGCGCGAGATCAGCGCGCGCGTAGGGGAACTGCTCGTGTTGCGTCGCGAATCCATTGATCGCCAACACGACCCCATTGCCGTTGCGGGTAATCGCTCCCTGATAGACACCGCGGCCTGTCTCGGGATCGGCATTGAAGCCTTCGGCGACGAAACTGTTTACAAACCATGCAGCCTGGCTCACGCCGGCCAAGATACGATGGCGGAAGATGGGCAGAGCGGGGGCGTCGCTTCGGAATGCGCCGCCAAGCCAGCGGCCAAAATCGCGGACGACCACCTCTCCGATTCCTTGCGCACTCGGGGACACGCCGGGGGCGAACCCCGTCTGCCATTGGATTGCGGCGACGGAAATCCTGTGTTTTAGGAGGAAGCCGTCACCCATGGCGCTCGCGACCGGATCTGCATTCGGACCGGCCACTACGGCGGCAATGCCGATTGCGTTGGGAAAAATGGTCCTCCCGCGATTTGGCGCCTCGACGACGACGGCATCCGCCTCGGACACGGCTTCCGGCGCAATGATGTGGAAGCTGACCCGATAGGGAACGGTCGTTTGTCCGGCCGCAAGCGCTTTCAAGCCAGCAATCGGCTCTTCGGCGGACACTTCGCCGTTTATAACGCCCTCAATATAGCGAAAGGTCAGGCCGGCGTAGCTTCCGACCGGCTGGGCGCGAGCGATGTCGACGCTGGTGATAGTCGAAGGATTCGCCCAAACCGCGCCTGTCGAAGTCGTCATTCCCGCTGCTGCCAATAGCGCACCCAAGAGCATTCTATAGACTCTCATCGGCGCCCGCTCCACGGCCGAACCCCTCATGGGACCGTTGCAACAGAAGACGGCCAAGTCAGCAAACTCGCGATCAGCATCGTCGAAGAACTGTCGGACGTACTCAAGTCGAAAAAAGGACGACCGTCTTCGCTCGCGAGAGCCATAGTTGCTGGGTCAAAAGTGATAGGTGAAGCCGGCCGAGAAGGAGACGGGCCGGGCGTTGGTTTTAATGGTGCCGGCGATCGGCCCCAAAGACGGTGCAGTGTTGACGCCGGTCGAGCTCCCCGTCGCCCCCACGAACCCCTGCTTCGCATCAACAAAGACGCCCCAGTGCTTGTTGAGCATGTAATCGAAGCCGCCTTGGACGACGACGCCGAGCGCGGGTTGATAGGTTGAGCCGACGCTGTAGCCGTCTCGGGTCGCCAAAGCGAAGGTCGGGGCAATCCCCGCCCCAACATAAGGCTGGAACCGTCCGAACTGGGTGAAATGATAGACGCCGGTTATCGGCACGGAGGCCGGGAGCAATCTGCTCAGAACCGTTCCCGAGGGTGGCCCTGTCGGGGAGGATCCGTTGATCGTGACTGTCGCCCAAAGCGGAAATCCACTGGCCACTTCCACCGACCAGTTTGGGGTGAAGGAATACCCGCCCTGGATGGCCACGCCCGCAAAGTTCGAGTAGCTCGCGCCCAGGCCCGGAACTTGGAGCTGGGGCCCGACTCCCACCGGCACCGTCCCAATTCCGGGAACGATCATCCCGGCGATCGATTGCTGATAGAGGTTCGACGAGCTCCGGTCGAGAACTCCCATAGCTCCGAGCTTGACATACCATCCGGTAAAAGGAGTAGGAGCGTCCGCCGGCGGCCCGGTCTGCGAGTTCGTCACGTCGGCCGCCTGGGCCGCGCCAAAAGAGGACGCGAAAACCGCGCAGGTCGATACACAAGCTCGGAGCAAGCTTGTCGGCCTTTTTGCGCCCCTCATGACCGCCTTCCCATCCGGATTGGCATGGGTTCTGCACTCTCAAAAGTACGACACCGCAAAACGATTCGCAGAAGGTCGGAAATACCCTCCAATTATGAAGGAACCGGGACCTTAATGGATTTCGACTCCGAGGCGGGCCTGCGCTGGCCCAGCACCCTTATGGGCCTGATCACGGCGAGAGGATAGATCTGCCAGGGCGCCTTAAGTTCACAGCCCAAACTGAATTGTCGTGGTCGGTCGCGGAGTAAGCTGCGGGTCTCGAGTTCGAAGCCGCTGCCGCACTCGGCGAGGGCGGCAGCCAGATGTACGGTCCTCCATTTTCTGAAGCGGGCCGGGCTTGGCTGTGAAGACCGTTTTTTTGTCTTAACGATGACAATCAGCAAGTAAATCGGGAAGGTGTTCGACTCCGCCCAAAAAAGGACCGCCTGCCTGGCGCATCCATCAATGGCAAACACGCTGTGCGCGAGGCGCTTGCCCTCGCCGGTGATCGAATTGGCGAGACGCGAGACGAATTGTAGCGCAGCCGTGCAACCGACTGCGCCACAAATGCCTATTAGGCGAAAGCGAGTTCTTTGGCCAGTTCCTTCGATTCTGGCGGCTCGATTCCGAGCTCCTCACGGAACGCTGTCAGGGCGGACAGGAGGCCTTCTCCGGTGTCGAAAAGCCCCGCGTAGCTCATGGTTGACCCGATCCGTCGCGGCTTGCCGATGAGCTGCGGATTGCAACCGACGGCTTTTAGAACCCTATAGATCCGGGCGTCGAACACCGAGACGATCTGGGTCAGGCCGGCGACAATGGCAACCTCTCCAATACCTGCGATCAACTCACTGAGAACGAAGTTGACTCCGTGCCGGCTGCGCTGAGGCTGGCCATCCACGGCCACAGCACAAATCCGGGAGCTCTCCCAAATCGTCGCGCTCTCGATACATTCCCCCTCCGCGAGGAGGCAGGGAAAAATATCACGCAGCATGTTTGGCCCCGTGGTCGGCAGCAATCTCAAAGACCCCCAATATTCATTTGTATTTGGATCTACCGATACCAGATACAACGGATTGGCGTCATCGAACTCATCCCGTTCGTATCCATCCTTCACAGTAACGTCCCAACCGAGTCGTTCCGAGAAAGTGATCGCCCTGTTACGAAACATTGCGCCCATTTCCATCGGAAACAACGACGCTCGCGAACCTTCAATCAACTTCAACATCGTGGCATCTCCCTTGCTACGAGACCACGAATGTTAACCTTAATTTTTAACCATTACAATTCCACATAGAAGTTGAGTTGACAATTTGAGAATCACTTAAAGGAAGAACCCTGGAGAGCCTTCGCAGGGATAACGCCAGTAGCAATCGCAACGCCAACTGCATGTGTTAAGTTCGCGCAATTTAATTTATGTCGAGCCGTATCAAGGTAACTCTTTACGCTGCCAAACGATATATTCAATATATCGGAAATATCCTGATACGTCTTCCCCCGAGCGGCCCAAATTAAGCACTGTTCTTCCCGCTTTGACAATTTGACTGGTGGGCTACTTAGTTTGAGGTTGACACTAGCCGCAGAGTCGATCAGGACCGAGATCAACTGAAGTTTTACCATATTGCTTTTTTTGAATTCTTGCCATTCTGGTTTTGTATGACTGCTTGTGTAGGAGACTAAGGAATAGACGCCTCTCCGATTGCGAACGGGGATCGACAAGCCGTTGACGCCGACCTCGTAAATCAACGCGTCTGCAAAAAACGCTTGAACCGCGGGATCGCCGCGAGCCAACTCATCCCAGTCGAAAGGAAGAACGGCCTTACCCCCGTACGCGATAACTGGGTCAATTAGGACATATTGTTTGAGAAAATACCGAGTCTGCCACTGAAATGAATAGGTTACAGTCCCGGTAAGCAGGCTGGCGTCAGAGCTCTTGTCGGGAGCAAAACGCATATACGCAATGTTGCTAACGCCGATATCCAGCGCGATTGCCTTAAGCGTTTCCTCGAGATCTTGCTCGTTGTAACCGAGGATCGTATCCGTAAGTCTTATTGCTGCCGATTCGATCGTGACATTTCCCATAGGGGTTAGCCATAGACATCATGAACAAATTTCTAGAGCCTCAGCCAGGGCCTCATCGTGGGCGCAGCCACCGATCGACGCGATCGCCTGGTCAATATTCCAGCGCATTTTCGCCCACAAATCGATTGAATTAACTGAGGCCTCAATCAGCCGGCGGGTCGCGCGGTCGACGTCTTCACGGTTTGCGTTTGATGGTCTTGACCGCTGGTCCGGCATCGTCGACTCTGTGGGCATCATCGCCCTCCCGCCCAAATTGCATCTTGGTTCCGTCACTAACCTATCATAACAATGGCAAGACAATCAACAAACATGTGGAGGCGGAACGGAGAACAGGCCCCGGCCGTTCCGCACAGGGGACGAAGAGGCTCCCGGCGCCATCGGTCGCCGCAGAAGCTCGATCCTGCGGCGTAGTCCTCACCCAATGACAGCCTTTTCCTGGATAGAGGGCGTCGCCGGCGCCGTCGTTGCCGCCGGCAAACGCCTGGAGGCCGTCGCCTATGGGCCGCCCCCGGATCAGGCGCCGACTATCGTCATGCTGCATGAGGGGCTCGGCTGCGTCGCGCTGTGGCGTGATTTTCCGCAAAAACTCGCGGCTGCGACCGGCCACGGGGTGTTCGCCTATTCCCGGGCCGGCTATGGCGGCTCGGAGCGCATCGATATGCCGCGTCCGCTCGATTACATGAGCCGCGAGGCGCGGTTCAGCCTGCCTGCGGTGCTAGAAGTGATCGGGCTCAGGCGAGGGCTCCTACTCGGACACAGCGACGGCGCCTCGATCGCGGCGATCCATGCCGGCGAGCGTCCGGATGAGCGGATCAAAGGCCTAATCCTCATGGCGCCGCACCTGTTCACCGAAGCGATGGGCCTCGCCTCGATCGCGGCGGCGCGAACGGCCTATGAAACCGGCGACCTGCGCGCGAAGCTCGCGAAATACCACGCCCACGTCGACGTCGCCTTCCGCGGCTGGAACGATGCCTGGCTCGATCCCAGCTTCAGGGCCTGGAACATCGAGGATGCCGTCAGCCGCTGGCGCCCGCCGGCGCTCATCATCCAGGGCGCGGACGATCAATATGGAACGCTGGCGCAGATCCGCGCCATCGAGGCCCGCTCGCCCGCCCCGGTGACGAGCCTCATCCTAGAGGCCTGCCGCCACTCGCCGCAATTCGACCAGCCGGAGGCGACGCTCGAGGCGATTGTCCGGTTCTGCGCCGAGGTTGCTGAGGCTTAAGGCGCGCTGACCCGAGTTCGGCTTGGCGGCCAAATAAATCCAAGCAAATCCAAATAAAACCAAGGAAAAAGGCTTGCGTTTCCTTGGATTCCTTTGGTGGAATCGGGCCTTTTCAATAGGTTACAGCGAATCCAAATAAAAAAATTACTTCCTTCTCGATTTCCCTTTCTCGCGGGGCCTCAGGCAGAGCCGGATTTAATCCGACTCGTTCTGAATAACATAAAATGTAGATTTGCGCAAGACAATGCTGGATTATAACATTCCCCGTCGTCGACCAGCTGGCCGCGGCTCATCCTATCGCTCTGGCCACTCTGAATAACTCGTGATTGGCCATCGACGCCGCACCGCCCCCCGGCGAACACAATCACACCGTGGCCGCAGCTCGCCGTGAATGGCCTGCCGCCGTGGAAAAGCCCCATCGGCGCCACAGTTCGGCAACGGAGAGGCGTCCGCCAGATTTAATACAGCTGCCTTTCCGCGGCAAAACAAAGGAAATCCGCCTTGCACCGGGCGTTGCGGGCGGATGCCCCAAAAGCACGAGGCGCCTCGCCCCGCCTTTGCCGAACTCGTCCCGCCATGCCACATTGGGGCCACGGCCATAACGCGGGCGGCGGCAAATGGCGGACGTTAAGATCTTTCTCTCCTGTGTGTCGGACGAGTTCGGCGCCTATCGCGACGAGTTGCGCCGCGCGCTGACACGGGCGAATGTCGAGGTCAAGATCCAGGAGGATTTCAAGGCGCAGGGCGGCGACACCCTGCGCATGCTGCAAGAGTACATCGAAGGCTGCGACGCCGTTGTGCATTTCGCCGGCGAGATGGCCGGCTCGGCGCCAGCGTCGAGCAGCGTCGACGATCTTTTGCAGCGCCGACCTGAGTTGGCCGCCCGGCTAGCCCAAAAGGGCATGGACCGCGAGGCGCTCGCGCGGCTGACCTATACCCAATGGGAAGCGTGGCTCGCGATCGGCTTCAACAGGGACGGGGCCGAACGCGATCTCGTAATCGTCACGCCAGCGTTTGGAGTGAAGCGCGGCGCAAACTTCGCCCCTGACGAAGCTTCGCGCGCGTCCCAGGCCGACCATCTCGCACGGCTCAAAACAATCGACTTTTATCCCGCGAAGCCGTTCACCAGCGCTGACAATCTTGTCGCGCGCGTTTTCGGGTCGGCGGTTCTGGATGTACTCAAGAAAGCCGAGGCGGGGTCGATCACGAAGCCCTGCAATCTTCCCTTCGCGTCGCTCGGCGGCCTGTTCGCCGGCCGCGATGAGGACCTTGTCGATCTGCATACAGCGCTGCTGCGCGGCGAGGGCTCCCCAGTCGCCCTTACTGGCCTCGGGGGGATTGGCAAGACACGGCTCGCAATCGAGTATGCGTGGGCACACGTGGCAGTAAATCCGGCGCGGGCGCACGACGTAGTATATTCGGCGCTTCTGTTCGTCAGCGCGAGCGACGGCGCCGCGCTCAGCGCCGGTTTTGCGGGTCTAACGGCCTTCGAGATTCTCGATCTGCCAGAGAAAGAGGCGCGCGACGACGCGACAAAGATCACTGCCGTCCTGGGTTGGCTTGAGTCCAACCCGCCTTGGCTAATGATCCTCGACAACCTGAATGACACACAAGGTGTCGCAGCCGTCGGTCAACTCATGCCGCGTCTCCGAGGCGGCCATGTCGTTATCACAGCGCGGGCGTCGAATTTCCCCGCCGGTACGCGAAAGTTCCAAGTTTCCACGCTCGGCGAGAGCGCCGCCGCGCAGTTCCTACTCGACCGCACCGAGGCGGACCGCAGCAAGAGCAAAGACGACGCGGCGCTTGCTCTTCGTCTAGCGAGGGAGTTGGGCGGCCTTGCACTGGGGTTGGAGCAGGCGGGCGCGCATATCGCGACCGATCACATCGGCTTTGCCCGCTATTTGACGCTTTGGAGCGAAAGTCGGGACAAAGCGTTCGCTTGGGCGGATGCGACGGTGACGGGATCCGACCGAACGCTGGCCACGACCTGGGCGACGTCAGTCGCTCGGCTTTCGCCCCAGAGCCGGCGGCTGCTCGACCGGCTCGCGTTTCTTGCCGCCGACCCGGTTCCCGATTCGCTTCTCTACGTCGCCGTCCCCGGCGAAGCGCCTGACACTGACGCCTATGAAGCGCGTAGCGGCCTCTACACCTATTCGCTCATTTCGGGCGTGACCACAGAAAACGGCGGTGCGCCGGGCTTCGTCGTTCATCGCCTCGTGCAGGATTTCTCACGCCGCGCGATGAGCGACGAGCGCCGCGCGCAGGCTTTGCGAGAAGCCCTAGAGTGGGTGAACGCGGCCTTCGTCAGCAACGCCGACGACCTGCGGAACTGGCCCGCCCTCGATCCGCTCACGCCGCACGCACTCGCGGTTGCGCGTGCAGCGGACGAGGCTGACATCGCCGAGCCTACGGGGCGGTTATTCAACGATCTTGGCTCACTGCTTATGGTGCAGGGGCGCTACGCTGAGGCCGAGCCTCTGATTCGACGCGCGCTCGCGATCGACGAACAGGGTTACGGCCCCGATCATCCCAAAGTGGGGCGGGACCTCAACAATCTAGCGAACCTACTTCAGAACAGAAATCGCCTCGCCGAGGCCGAACCCCTGTATCGACGCGCGCTCGCGATAAACGAGACAAGCTTCGGCCCCAATCACCCAATTGTGGCGATCGGCCTCAACAATCTCGCACAACTCTTTCAGGATACGCACCGCCTTGCCGAAGCTGAACCGCTGATGCGCCGCGCCCTGACCCTCACTGCGGAAAGCTACGGCCCTGATCATCCCGATGTGGCAATTCGCCTTAACAATCTCGCCTTCCTCCTTAGCGACACAAATCGGCTCGCGGAAGCTGAGCCGCTGATGCGGCGCGCCCTCGCGATCGACGAAAAGGCTTACGGCCCCGATCATCGCAGAGTGGCGGCGGACCTCAACAATCTCGCTCACATACTTCAAGCGACGAATCGCCTCGACGAAGCTGAGCCACTTTATCGCCGAGCGCTGACGATTTTCGAAAGGAGTTTGGGTCCGGATCATCCCAACGTGGCGCTTCGCCTCAACAATCTTGCCGCGCTGCTTTTGGCCACGAACCGTGTTGCCGAAGCCGAACCGCTGATGCGCCGCGCATTGGCAATCTTCCAAAAGAGTCTCGGTGCGGATCATCCGAGTACGGTTAAACAGCGTGAGAACCTCGCTACGCTGATTGGTGGACGAGGCCGACGCTTACGTCGTGAGGGTGCCACGCAGTGAGGCGGATGCGCTCAACCAAAGGGCGGTGGTACGTATCCTATGCGTGGGCCGATGACAGTGCGCCCAAGCTGGAGGAGAAAGTCGACGCTCTCTGCGATGCTGCGGAGAATCGAGGGATCCGAATCTTCCGAGATAAAAATACGCTGATCCGCGGTGATTCGATTTCGGAGTTTATGGCAGAACTCGGCGAAGGCGATCGAATATTTATCTTCTTCAGCAAGCAGTATCTTCAGTCGCCTTACTGTATGTTTGAGATGTCGGAAATGTGGAGGAACAGTAGGCAAAACAAGAGAGAGCTTCTAAGTCGAGTTCGATTTTTCTTTGCTGATACTGAACGAATCTCGAAACCTAACGATTGGATAAAGCATATTACTTTTTGGATTGAGGAACGCGATGAATTGGGAAGAGCGATAGACGTTATCGGTTGGAGAGCTGCCGGCGAGGAGACCCTAAAGCGCTATTGGCTAATGCAGAAATTTGTCGGCGAACTTTCAAATATTCTTTCGCTCTTTGCAGACGTCAATAATCCAAGAGATATGAATGATTTCCAAGACGAGGACCTCTTGATCTATGCATTCGGGGATCTGCCAAGAGCGCCCCAGTTCATAAGGACGCAGTTAGATCGCGAGCCTTTGCAGAACATCTAGGAAGCAAGACATAGCGATCGTCATCCGGCGCTTCGCGCCACCCCCGGGTCTTCGCCCGGGACAGGCTCTTCTCCCCGAGGGAGAAGGAAGCCTACGACCGGGCGGCGCTGGTTAGCGTCGGGTCGGGCTTGTAAAGCGCGGGGAAGAGGCGCTTGAGGTTCGCGACTTTCGGCAGGTCGTTATAGACGATGTACGGATAGGTCGGATTATTCGCCAGAAAGTTCTGGTGATAATCCTCGGCGCGATAGAACGTCTTGCCCGGTTCGATCGTGGTCACGACCGGCGCGCCGAACACATGGCCCGCATTGAGCTCGGCGATATAGGCCTTCGCCACCTGCGCTTGTTCCTCGCTCGTCGGGAAGATCGTCGAGCGATATTGCGTGCCTAAGTCCGGGCCCTGGCGATTAAGCTCGGTCGGGTCATGCGCCACCGAGAAATAGATCTGCAGGATGCGCCCGTAGGTGATCTTGTGCGGATCGTAGGTGATCTGAACCAATTCCGCGTGTCCCGTGTTGCCCTCTGAGGTCATGTCGTAATGCGCGGTCGCCTTCTCGCCGCCCGCATAGCCGGCAACAGCATTCGTCACCCCGGCGACGTGCTGAAAGACGCCCTGCACGCCCCAGAAACACCCGCCCGCAATCACTGCGACTTCGGACGTCTTGGCGCCCGCCTGCTCGTCCACGGCCGGATTCGGCACATTGCGCGCCTCTTCGGCCGTCGACCGCGTGACGAAGAACGCGGCCCCTGAGAGGAGCCCGATGAGAACGAGCGCCGGAAAGGAAGAGCCTCGTTTGAAAGATGAGATCATGGGCTCAACTCCATCGTTGGAAAAAGTGAATCATCAAAACGGGCCTCGCATAAGCCGCCACTATGGCGTTGACGCGACAACGCGCATCGCCTCACGCACTCGTGTCATCACACTTATGAGAGCCTCGCTCTTCTCAAGACTACGCTCGCGAGGGCGGTCTGTTACAGGACGAAGTTCCTAACCAAAGGTAAACGCGTATGCCCGCAAGTCGGGATCAAGAAACTGGATGGTGAACGTTCGGTCCATGATCGGTCCGTCCTGACGGACGAGCTGGTAGAGTCGGTGGTCGGTCACCACGCCTTGCCCATCGGAATTGACGTCGGCGCCGTGGCTCTCGCCAGGCGAGGCGCCGTCGACAGTCACCCGGAAGCGCACCGGCTTGCCGTCGTCGGTCGGACCAAGCACCAGATGAAGATCGCGGGCGTGGAAGCGAAAAGAGATCGCGCCGTCGATCTTGTTGAGGGTCGCGGACTGTCGGCCAATCGTCCAGTCTCCGGACAGGCCCCAGTGGTTGAGACGGCTGAGATCGCCCGGCGAATAGACATGGGGGCTGTCGCCAACGGCGCCGCCGGGCGAAGCGAAGTTCTCCGACCGGGCAAAACCGAGGTAAGTCTCAGGCGACTTGACGTCGGCCGCGGCTGAAGCGGCCTCGGCGCCCGTCGCGCTGACGGAAACCAGTTCGGCAGGCAGGTTCCTCTTGCCGGCCTCGGCCAGGAGCTGCTGGATCACCTTCTCGGATTCGGCATAGTCGCCCTCGCCGAAGAAGTGGTGGCGGATTTGGCCCTTGGCGTCGATGAAATAATCCGCCGGCCAATACTCATTGCCGAAGGCGCGCCAGATCGCATAATCGTTGTCGACCGCGACCGGATAGTCAATCTTGAGCTTGGTCACGGCTCGCTGGACGTTGTAGATATTTTTCTCGAAGGCGAATTCCGGCGCGTGCACGCCGATCACCACCAGCCCCTGGTCTTTGTACTTTTCCGCCCAGGCGCGGACGTAAGGAATCGAGCGCAGGCAGTTGATGCAGGAATAGGTCCAGAAATCGACCAGCACCACCTTGCCTTTGAGCTGCTCGGGCGTAAGCGGGGGCGAGTTCAGCCACTGCACAGCGCCGGTGAGCGACGGCAGCAAACCCTCGACCGGGAAAGATTGGGACGCCGGGGCTTCCGCCGCCTTCATCACCGCCGCCGGATTGCCGTTCATGGCCATGGTGGGGGCGTTGGCGCTCACCATCGAGGGATTGGCGCTCATCATCGCGCCGCCGCCGCCCTCGGGCATCACAACGGAAGACGACGCGGCGACTTTGCCTGACGCCGGATGGATGCGGTCGACCAGGCCTTGCTCGAGTGAGCCCGTGTTGGCGAGTGAGACCTGGGTCAGGAATCCGGTGTCGGCGCCGAAGAAGATCGCGACGACCGCAACCAGCACGGCGGCGCCGAGGCCGCGCCGCACCCATTCTCCAGCGCCGAGCGAGCGCTTCATCGCCGTGAAAACCCGGCCGCCGATAAGCAGCGCCAAAGCCAGCGACGTCGCTGCGCCCGCGGCATAGGCGAGCAGGAGAAAGGTCGTCTGGACATTGGCGCCCTGCAGCGCCGCGCCGGTCAGAATAAGGCCGAGCACCGGTCCGGCGCACGGCGCCCAGAGAAGACCGGTCGCGATGCCGAGCAGCAACGAGGGCCAGACGCTTCCACTCTCCTTGCGGTCGGCGGATTCGGACAGGCGTCCGCCAAGCGCGACGAGGGGCCGCGTCAGCCAGTCGGACAGTTCGAGAAAGAGCAGCGTGGCGCCGAAAAACGCCAGCAGTGCGATCGCCAGATAGCGCCCATATTCATTCGCTTGCACCGCCCAGCCGCCGCCGACCGCCGCCAGCGTCGCCACGACCGCGAAGGTGAGGCCCATGCCAAGCAACATCGGCAAGCCGCGGCGAAGGAACGGCTGATCGGCGCGGGCGAACACGAACGGCAGCACCGGCAGAATGCACGGGCTGGCGATCGTCAGCACCCCGCCGAGATAGGCTAGCGCGAAGAGAAGCATGGGATTCGCTTATCGCCTCAGGCAGTCGCTGGCTTGAAGGTCAGCGCGACGCCGTTCATGCAATAGCGCAGGCCGGTCGGCTTTGGACCGTCGTTGAAAACGTGGCCAAGGTGCCCCTCGCATCGGTGGCAGGACACAGCATCGCGGCTCATGCCCCACGACTTGTCCACGTGGCTGTCAACCGCATTGTCCAGCGGCGCCCAGAAGCTCGGCCAGCCGGTGCCGCTATCGAACTTGGTCGAGGATGAGAACAGGTCTAAACTACAGCCGGCGCAAGCGAAAATACCCTTTCGCTCCTCATGCAGAAGCGGGCTGGTGAAAGGACGCTCGGTCCCCTCCTTGCGCAGGACCGCATATTGGTCGGGAGTCAGAGTTCGAGCGCCAGTCCGCGTCGGTGCGGATGAGGTGGGGGTCCTGGGCGCGGGCAGCCCGGGTCGCCAAGAAATTTGCGCTCGCAATCGCGGCCAAGCCGCTCAGAGCCGTTCGACGCGTCAACATGCCTCAACCTCATTGATCTTGGCGGACCTGCAGGTTCTTCCCTGCTCGCAACGCTATACGTTGGGAAAAAGGATCGGTTACAGGACGGGTTCAAAATTCTTTGAACCATGAGGCCGGGCCGGCCTAGGCCCCGCGCCTCGCTCGGGAGTTGACCGCAGGCGGCCTGCCGCTCAATCATATTCCGATCGGCTCCAATCAACAAACCCCGGCGCGCCATCATCACCGGCGTTCGCCCGCCAAAGAGGAAACACCCCATGGCCGCCATAAATTCGGTCGTCGACCTTTCGATCGAAGGCGAAGTCGCGCTGGTCACGATCAATTCCCCGCCGGTGAACGCGCTGTCCCAAGCCGTCCGAGAGGGCCTCAAGCGCGGCGTCGAGGCGGCGGAAGCCAACGGCGCCGTCAAGGCGATCGTCATCATCTGCGATGGACGGACGTTCATCGCCGGCGCCGACATTTCCGAATTCGGCAAGCCGCCATCACCGCCCAGCCTGCAGGAAGCGCTCGACGCCATGGAGAACGCGTCGAAGCCGGTCATCGCCGCGATCCACGGCACGGCCCTCGGGGGCGGGTTCGAAGTCGCGCTGACGGCGCATTACCGCATCGCCGTCCCCTCGGGGAAATGCGGCCTGCCGGAGATCAAGCTCGGCATCATTCCAGGCGCCGGCGGCACGCAACGTCTGCCTCGCCTCATTGGGCCTGAGAAGGCACTGGACATCATCTTGTCCGGGACGCCCTTCAGCGCCCACGAAGCCAAGGAATGGGGCGTCGTTGACGAACTCGCCGAGGAAGGAAGGCTGCGCGACTCCGCAATCGCCTATGCCCGGCGCCTCGTTGCCGAGAAAGCGCCGCTCAAGAAGGCGCGCGACCGATCGGACAAGCTCGAGCCGGCGCGCGGCCATCCCGAGATCTTCGAGGCCGTCCGGAAGGCCAACGCGAGAAAATACCGTGGCTTTGAGGCCTGGAAGAAGGCGATCGAGTTGGTCGAAAATGCGGTCAATCTGCCGTTCGACGAGGGCATGGCGAAGGAGCGCGCTATTTTCAGCGAGCTGGTCGCTACGACGCAATCCAGGGCGCAACGTTACGTTTTTTTCGCCGAGCGGCAAGCGGCGAAAGTCGCCGACATTCCCGCCGACACGGCCACGCGAAAGATCGCCAAGGTCGGCGTGATCGGCGCCGGCACGATGGGTGGCGGCATCTCGATGAATTTCCTGAGCGCCGGCATCCCCGTCACCATCGTCGAAACCTCGAAGGAAGCGCTCGACCGTGGCGCTTCGATCATGCGCCGCAACTACGAGAACACCGCCAAGAAAGGCCGCATGACGATGGCCGAGGTCGAGGAGCGGATGGGAAAACTTTCGCCAACGCTCGACTTCAATGCTTTGGCCGATGCCGACCTCGTGATCGAAGCGGCGTTTGAGGACATGGACCTCAAGAAGTCGATCTTCGAACGGCTCGACACAATCGCCAAGCCCGGCGCGATCCTCGCCTCGAACACCTCCTACCTCGACGTTGACGCCATCGCCGCGATGACCAAGCGGCCTGAAGACGTCCTCGGCACGCACTTTTTTTCGCCCGCCAACGTGATGCGCCTGCTTGAGATCGTGCGCGGCGAAAAAACGTCGAAATCCGTGCTCGCAACCGTCACCCAGCTCGCGCCGAAGATCGGCAAGGTTCCTGTCGTCGTCGGCGTCGCCCATGGCTTCGTCGGCAACCGCATGCTGGCGCAGCGCCAGCGCGAGGCGCAGAAGCTCATTCTCGAGGGCGCGACGCCTTCGGACGTGGACCGCGTGCTGGTCGATTTCGGCCTGCCGATGGGGCCATTCGCGATGAGCGATCTTGCCGGCCTCGACATCGGCTGGTCAGCAGCGACATCGAAGCGCGCGTCGATCCGCGACATCTTGTGCGAAGAAGGCCGGCGCGGCCAGAAGACCGGCTCGGGCTTCTACGACTATGACGAAGCGCGCAACGCCAAACCTTCTGCGAAGGTTGAGGGGATCATCCGCGACTTCGCCAAAACGAAGGGAATCGAGCAGCGCAAGATCGGCGACGCCGAAATCCTCGAGCGCTGCATTTACCCCATGATCAATGAGGGCGCGAAAATCCTCGAAGAGGGTAAGGCGCAGCGCGCGTCCGACATCGACATCGTCTGGATCAACGGCTACGGCTGGCCGGTCTATCGTGGTGGCCCGATGTTCTACGCCGACACCGTCGGGTTGAAGACGGTGGTCGCGAAGCTCAAGGAATTTCAGGGCAAGTTCGGCGACGACTTCAAGCCGGCGGCGCTTCTGGACAAGCTGGCGGCGGAGGGCGGGACGTTTACGAAGTCGTGACCCAAGTGATGCGCCAGCCCTCATCCGGCGCTACGCGCCACCCTCTCCCCGAGGGACGCCGAAGGCGCGACGGATGAGGGCCAATCAATAAGCAAGCCCCAGGAGATCCATCATGCGTGAAGCCGTCATCGTCTCCACCGCGCGTACGCCGATCGGCAAGGCCTATCGCGGCGCGTTCAACGACACACAGGCCCAGACGCTCGGCGGTCATGCGATCGCGAACGCGCTTCAGCGCGCATCCGTCGATCCCGGCGAGATCGACGACGTGGTCATCGGCGCGGCTATGCAGCAGGGATCGCAAGGCGGCAATGTCGCGCGACAGGCGCTGCTGCGCGCCGGCCTTCCGACCAGCGTCGCCGGCATGTCGCTCGACCGCCAATGCGCCTCTGGGCTGATGGCGATCGCGACCGCCGCAAAGGAAATCATCGACGACGGCATGAGCGTCACCATCGGCGGCGGACTCGAATCCATTTCGCTGGTCCAGAACGACAAGATGAACCGCTATCGCGCTCAAGACCCCTGGCTCGTCGAGCATCGCGACGACGTCTACATGACGATGCTCGAGACGGCCGAGATTGTGTCCGAGCGCTATCAGGTCACCCGCCAGCGGCAGGACGAATACGCGCTGCAGTCGCAACAAAGAACCGCCGCCGCGCAAGCCGCTGGTCGGTTCGACGCCGAGATCGCGCCCCTGGCAAGTGTGATGAAAGTTGCAGACAAGGCGACCGGCGCCGTCTCCGACAAGCCCGTCACCCTGAGCCAAGACGAAGGGCCGCGCGCCGACACGACCTTGGCTGGCCTTTCAGCGCTGAAGCCGGTGTTCACCGAGGGCCAGCAGGTCAAGGTCGGCTCGTTCATCACCGCCGGCAACGCTTCGCAATTGTCCGACGGCGCCAGCGCCTGCGTCTTGATGGATTCCAAGCTCGCCAGCCAGCGTAACCTCCAGCCGCTCGGGATCTATCGCGGCATCGCGGTCGCCGGCTGCGACCCGGACGAGATGGGCATCGGTCCCGTTTTCGCCGTGCCGAAGCTGCTCAAGGCGCATGGTCTCAAGGTGGACGACATCGGCCTCTGGGAGCTCAACGAAGCGTTCGCCGTCCAGGTCATCTATTGCCGCGATAGGCTCGGCATCGACAATGACAAGCTCAACGTCGACGGCGGGGCGATCTCGGTCGGCCACCCCTACGGCATGAGCGGCGCGCGCATGACCGGTCACGCGCTGATCGAAGGCAAGCGGCGGGGCGCGCGCTATGTCGTCGTGACGATGTGCGTCGGCGGCGGCATGGGTGCGGCCGGACTGTTCGAAGTCGCCTGAACCTAAAGAGCGTTTCGCCGTGCCCGAATCGACCCCCATGGCGCCGCTCGCGGCTTTTCGCGGGCAGAAGCCGCCGGCGCCCGCGTGGTTCGAACGTGTCGTGGCGATCGAGCCCGAGCGGACATTCGTCGCGGTTGATGGCGCTGAGGTCGAGACCCTCGCCTGGGGCGAGCGCGGCAAGCCGGGACTCATCTTCCTGCATGGCGGCGCCGCCCACGGGGACTGGTGGAGCTTCATCGCCCCCTTCTTCGCCCGCGAGCGGCGCGTCGTCGCCCCGACGTTCAGCGGCATGGGGCGTTCGGAATGGCGCTCTTCTTACGATTTCCGCCAGTTTGTCCGCGAGGCGCGGGAAACCGCGCGCGCGGCCGGCGCCTTCGAGGCCGGGCCGCCTGTTGTCGTCGGACACTCGTTCGGCGGCCGCATCGCAACTGGGCTTGCCCATGATTTCGGCGACGAGCTCGCCGCCGTGGTGATGGTCGATCCCCCCTTCTTCGCGCCGCAGAACCAGCGCAATCCGGCGCCGCCCCGGTCGAACACGCGGGAGCATAGCGTCAGGCCCTCGCTCGAAACAATCATCGCCCGCTTCCGCCTCGCCCCGCCGCAGGCCTGCGACAACCTGTTCATTCTCGACTTTATCGCGCGGCGCTCGGCTCGGCAGGCGGTCGACGCCGAGGGCAATGCGGGGTGGTCGTTGAGCTTCGACCCACATTTCTGGGAAAAGTTCGGGCGCCTCGACCCGGTCACGATGGTCAAAGGCGCGCGCTCGCCGCTCGCGATCATCCGCGGCGCGAAGTCCCAGCTCTTCCAGGCTGAGGATGCCGCCTATCTTCTGAGCCTCGTCGCTCCCGGCTCGCCTTATGTCGAGATCCCCGAGGCCGAGCACCACGTGATGATCGACCAGCCGCTGGCCTTTGTGGCGGCGCTCCGCGCGCTCTTGGCGGCGTGGCCGGCGGCGAAGGCGAGATAAAGTCCGCCCGGCGGCGCCAAACTTCTTTCCTGTGATGGACGTCACTTCGCGCGGCGCGGTCGGCGCGATATGAACTGACAATTCTCCTGCAATGGATGCAGGCCATTTGATTGCCGAAACGACCAGGGGAAACGCCATGACTGATGACGGTTTGCAGGGTCTCACGCCTGTCGCGCCCGGAGGGTCCGGCGGGATCATGCCGAACAAGCAGCATCAGACGTTTCACGGCTTCATGCCGGGCGCTCCTTACGAGCTTGCTATTGTCGAGTTCGACGACCAGGGGCGATGCTACGACCGAGGGCAGATGGACGCGGTCGCCGAGAGGCTCGAAGCCCTGGCGCCGTACGATCCGCCACAGGCCGGCCAGGACGTGATCCTGGTCGTCTTCGTGCACGGATGGCAGCACAACGCCCGCTCCGACGACGACAATTTAACCGCGTTCCGCGCCCTCCTGAGCAAGACGGTTGACTACGAGAGAGCCCAGGCGTCCCCCGGCGTCGCACCGCGTCCAGTCCTTGGCGTCTTTGTCGGCTGGCGCGGCCTCTCCGATTTCGGCTTAGGGGACGTCCTCGCCGACGCGACGTTCTGGGGGCGGCAGGCGGCCGGACAGCGCGTGGCGGTCGGATCCGTACGGGAGTTGTTCGGGAGGCTGCGCCATTATCGCAACCGCCAGCAAAAGCGCGGCGGAAACCCTCTTCTCGTGATCGTGGGTCACAGTTTCGGCGGCATGATCGTCTTTTCCGCCCTCGCGCAATCGCTCATCCAGGCCGCCTCGGCACCGGCCGGCGGAGTGACGCCGGAATTCGCCGACCTGGTGCTCTTGGTGAATCCAGCCATCGAAGGCGCGCGCTACATTCCGATTTACGACCTGGTCTCCAGCGCCGCCTTTACGGCGCGCACGACGAAACAGCTTCCGGTCTTCATCTGCGCGCAGGCCGACAACGACCAGCCGGTCGGATTGGTGTTCCCGCTCGGCAACGCCGAACACGCGATCACTGAATCCGCGATCGGAGACCTGGAAAAGTGGTGCGTCAGGCATGCGCTCGGTTTTGTGCCCAGCTTCCGCACGCATAAGTTGGCTGGTCCGACAGCCGATAAGCCCTTCGTCCTCAATCCGCCCGATATCGCGCAAGCCAATCCGTTCTGGGTGGTCGGAGCGGCGAAGGAAGTCATCGACGGACATGGCGGGATTTGGCAGACGCCGTTTCTCCATTTCATCGCGAGCCTCGTCTTCCAGCACGTGCAGGCCTCGAAGAGGGGACCGAGCGGCGGCGCGGCGACCGAAGCGTCGAACGCAGCCGGCGGGCCCGCAGGCGATCTCGCATCGTTCGCGAAATCCATCGCCCCGATCAGGGTTCCTAAGCGTTAGAGCCTGCTGCGTTTCGACTCGATGAGGTTGGCGCACCCGCCCCCAAAGCCCGTCGAGAGATGGGCGTTCTTCCGAACGCCCTATATGGGGGCGGGCAGGGGTCGCGTGAGTCAAGGAGGCTATCGCGTGCGCCCTGATCCTTTGTCGCGTAGAACGACACGACCCCCCTCCTTGATCCTCCACCACAAGGGGGGAAGAGACGCGCCGAAGCGATCCTCGCGTAAACTCAAGAGCAACCGCTCCAAGGCGCGCGCCAAGGCGGCGATCCCGCGGGCGTCGCGCGTCACTCCAGCCGCACCGTCACCGCATCTGACGCGCCCTTGGCGTCGGTCACGGACACACGGGCGAAGCCGGCGCCGTCCGGCTTCCAGGCCGATTGTCGCCTGATCTCGGCTTCGCCCACAGGCGCGCCGTTGACGAACCAGGTGAACGGCGGCGCGCCGCCGAGCGCTTTCAATGCAAGCGGATGATCGGGGGCACCCTCTTTAAGGCCGAGGTCGATGCGGGCGCCATCGGGAGGGAACGCGATCTTGAGCGAGGCTGTCTCTGAGGCGGCGAAGCTCTTCGGCGCGTCCTGGCGCAGGCGCCGCAACGGTGGCGGGAGATCGGCGGTGATCGTCGCTCTCAAGACCCCCTTCGGCGCCGGGATCGACTCCATGCTCCTGCCCAGCCGTTCGAACGCGTCGAACAGGATCGGCGCGGCGGCCTCACGGCCGATGAGGCCCGGCGTCGGGCCGTTGTCGGGCCGGCCCACCCAGACTGCGATGGTCGTCCGCCGGTCGAAGCCGATCGCCAATGCGTCGCGAAAGCCGTAGGACGTGCCGGTCTTGAAGGCGATGCGGCCTTTGAGCGCGTTTGCGGGCGGCGCCGCGCCGCGCAAGATGTCCTCGACATAATAAGCCGCGACCGGATCGGTCACGCGGCGTTCGCCAATGACCGGCGGCCGACCGTCGAGCCGCTCGATCAGCGGCGGCGCCTCGCCGCCACGGGCAAGGCCGGCATACAGCCGCGCGAGATCGGTAAGCGAAATGCCGAGCCCGCCGAGGCCGATGGCGAGGCCGATCGGCGTGTCTTTCGGCAACGCGATTTCAGCCCCGGCGCTGTGCAGCCGGGCGAGGAAAGTCGCCGGGCCAACATCGGAAAGCAGCTCGACAGCAGGGAGATTGAGCGACATCTGCAGCGCCTTGCGCGCCGTCACCGCACCTTCGTAACCGAGATTGAAATTCTCCGGCGCGTAGGCCCCGTAGCGCATCGGCCGGTCGAACAGCCGCGTCTCGGGATGGGCGAGACCTTGTTCGAACGCGAGCGCATAGATGAAAGGTTTGAGCGCCGAGCCCGGCGAGCGAGGCGCGCGCGACATGTCGATCGCGCCGTCGCGCGAAAGATCATTGTAGTCGGCCGAGCCGACGCGGGCGCGAACTTCGCCGCTCGCATTGTCGACGACGACGATCGCCCCCGACAGTTTCGAGCCAAGCCGCGCGACACTCTCTTTCGCCAGCGTCTCGAGTTTCGCCTGCAGACGCGCGTCGATTGAAAGCTTGATAACTCTAGATTCCTTGTCGGCGGCGATCGCTTCCTCGGCGGCATGCGCGGCCAGCGCAGGGAAGGCCAAGCGCGTTCCCGGAACCGGCTCTCCCTTTGCCGCAGCTGCGTCAAGAGCACTAATGAGGCCGCGGGAGACGATACGGTCGAGCACGCGATCGCGCGCGGCGCGCGCCTTCGCTGCCGAGCGATCCGGCCGGCGCGCTTCGGGCGATTGCGGCAGCGCCACCAACAAAGCCGCTTCGGCCAGGCTGAGCTTCAGCGGCTCCTTGCCGAAATAGGCGAGCGAGGCCGCGCGCACGCCCTCGAGATTGCCGCCGAAAGGCGCGCTGGTGAGATATCGATCGAGCACGCCCGCCTTGCCGACGTCGCGCTCGATCTCCAGAGCCCGCGCAATCTGCCGGAGCTTGGCTGCGAGTGAGCGCTCGGGCCGTGGCTCAATCAGCCGTGCGACCTGCATCGGCAAGGTGGAGCCGCCCGACACCACATGGCCGCGCATCAGCCATTGCGCGCCGGCGCGAACGAGCGCGCGCAGGTCGACACCGTCGTGCTCATAAAACCTCCCGTCCTCGTAGGCGACGAGCATCGCGACATAGCGCGGATCGACGTCATGCGTGGTCGCCGGCAGGCGCCAGCGCCCGTCGGGCAAGGTGAAGGGCCTGAGCAGCCGGCCGTCTCGATCGACGACGATCGTCGAACCCTCGCGCGAGGCGGCGAGATCAAGCGGGCCGAGACTTGCCGTGTAGTGCGTCCAGGCGACGTCCGCGCCAAAGCCCGCAGCTGTGATGAGCGCTAACGCAGCGGCGAAGATGAAGGCAAAGCGAGGAAGGCGCTTCACACGGCGCCCTCGCCTGTTGGCGAGGCCCTCATCCGGCGCTTCGCACCACCTTCTCCCCGAGGGAGAAGGGAGGAGCGAACCCCTTCTCCCTCGGGGAGAAGGTGGCGCGCCAAAGGCGCGACGGATGAGGGCCTGGCCGGATGAGGGCCGTGCCTCACTTCGCCCTCACCTCCAAATCGCCAAAGGCGGTGCGGCCGTACCGGTCGGGGTCGTACATGTCCTCGGCCGTCGCGGGCGGATAGATGTAGCGGCCGGGCGCAACGGCGCGGACAACATAGGCCATGGTGATGAATGCCGACTGGCCCTCGGCGCGATCGAAGGCCGCCACGAAACGGTCGTCGCGATATTCGGTATGCGCAGGCTCAAGGTCCTTGCTGAGCCAGGAGAAGGCTTCGACCGACCCTCCATCGACCAAAGCCGGATTGTCGATCTCAAGGCCGGCGGGCAGCCGGTCGACGACAAGCAGCCGTGCGGCGCGCGCTTGCGCCTCTGTCACTTTCAGCGACACCACAACGCGCTCGTTCTGGACCATGCTTTGCAGCGCGTCGAGTTTCGTCCCGTCGAGCTTGTAGAAGGATCGTTCGATCGCATAGCCCTTGGCGACCGCCGGGTCCGGCTCAATCGGCGCGCCAGAAACCGAGACGACGAGCTGCGCAGAATTCTGTCCGGCATTGGCGATAACGATGGATTGCCCTGGGAGCGCTGGCCCGCTCCAGCGGCGGTAAAGCGCGCCCTTGACCGGCTCGCCGTCGACACGAAATTGCGCCTGGCTCGCATGGTCCGCGAGTCCTTCGGCGGCGAGCGTCATCCAAGTCATTTCCTGCGTGCTGAGGAATGAGCGTTCGGCCCTCGCTTGTTCGAGGACGGCGCCGGCGCGCGCGATCGCATCGCCCTGAATATTGCCGAGATTGGCCTCCGCGACGAGCGCGAGCACAGCGGCTGCATCGCGCAGCCGTGAGCCATAATCGGGCCGCGCGCCCCCGTCGCGCTCGGCGTCGAGCGCCTTAAGCGCGGCGCCAAAGGCGCCGGCGGCGCGCGCCTGGTCGCCAAGCATCGCAAGCGCAGCCGCAAGCTGAGCCTTGGCGAGCGGCGATGTGAACGCTTCGAGCTTGGCGTCGGTGAGATAGCGCAGGTCGCCAATGACGGGGCGCCCATTGCGGGCGAGAACATAGAGCGCATAGGCGATCGCCGCAGCATTATCCTTGTTCGGCTCCGGCGTGTTGACGACTTCGTTGCGCAGGCGATCGAGCGCCTGATCGAACGCTTGCTGCGACACGGCAAAATTGCGCTCGCGCGCGCGCGTCAAAAAGTCGGTGACGAAGGCGTCGAGCCAAGCATCATTGTCGTTGCTGTCGGCGCTCCACATGCCGAAAGAACCGCTCGCACTCTGGCGGCTGAGTTCGCGCTCAATCGCCTGATTGATCCGTCCATCGAGATCTGGGTCGACGCCGAGGTGCTCGATAGAGGCGAGGCGGTTCACGTAGAGCAGCGGCATGGCAACACTGACCGTCTGCTCGGAACATCCGTATGGGTAGCGTTGCAGCGCCGCGAGCAAAGCCGGCGCGTCGAGTGCGCCGAAGGGCGAAGCGGAGATCGCGATCGAGCCGGTGCCGGGGATGAAATCGGAAAGCAGATCGCCCGAGATCGTCTGGCTTCCGCCGCCCGGCAGTGGCGTCACGGTGCGCCGGTAGGAGTCAGGCGCGCCGGATTCTATGCCGAGGCGGAAATGCTGCGTTAGGTCCGTCTTCGGCCCCGTCAGCCTGAGGTCAAGCTCACCCACCCCGATGCCGCCCGCCGCGATCGGCATAGCCAAAGATTTGCGTTGATGCAGATCGAGCCGCACCGTCTTGATCATTGCGTCCGCATCGGCGGTCAGCGGCCCGTGGATGTCGAGATCGAGCTTGTACTCGCCAGCGTCGCCCTCGACATTGTCGATGTCGACATGCATTTCGGAGCGGTCGCCGACGTTGAGGAAACGCGGCAGGGTGGCGGCGACGACAACCGAGTCGCGCACCGTCACATCGGCCTGTGCGGACCCAACCTTATCCTTTGACCAGGCGACGGCGGTCAGCCGCACCGAGCCATTGAACGCCGGCAGATCGAACGAGACGGACGCGTTCCCCCGGTCGTCCAGCTTGACTACGCCTGAGAACAAAGCGAGCGGCTCCTGTGTCGGCAGATTGCCTTCCACGCCGCCGCTGGAATCGCCGCCGGTGTGGATGGCGCCCGCCTCGCCCTGCATGCCGTCGATCAGCATGCCCCAGAGATCGCGAATCTCGACCGGCAGCCTGCGCTGCCCGAAGAAATAGACGCCCGGGTCCGGCGTCTTGAAGCCGGTCAGGTTGAGAATGCCGACATCGACCGCCGAGACCGTCACGCGCGCCTCCTCGCCCGCCGCGAGGCCCGCGAGATGGATGGGCAGCGTCATCGATTGGCGTGGCCGCGTCAACTGCGGCGCGTCGAGCTTGACGTCGAGCGCATGCGAGCCGCGATCGATGGCGAACCAGGCCAGCCCAAGAGCGCGGCCAGGCATGCGCTTCGCCCCAACGTCGAGCGGGCGATGGGTGAGCGCCACGGCGTAAGCGCCGGGGCCCCAATCGGCTCCGACCGCGAACGGAACAACATTATCGCCGGAGACGAGATCGACGTCGATGAAGCGCTCGATTCTGTCGCCGACCAACGCGATTGTCGCCTTGCCGGTAAAGGCAGACGCGATGCGCAGTTTGGCCTCTTCGCCGCCCATGTAGTTCGTCTTGTCAAGGGTCACGACGACGTTGTCGGGCGTGTCGGCGCCGGCCGTTCCCGACCAGCCGACCCCGAAGACGACGCTCGTCTGCTCGCCGTCGAGCGTCTTGATGTCCAGCCGATGCGCGCCCCAGCCGACGCGGCCGGAAAACTTGGCGGGCGCGTCGGCGCCGATGTCGATCGTCCCGCTCGCGATGCGCTTCGACGACTTGACGGACTCGTAGCTCCAGTGGCCGTCGGCGTTGAACCATTGATAGTCGTTGGTTAACTGATACAGCGACCACGCAGCGCCTTTGCGCGCAATGCGCGCGCCGTCCGGGGCTATTGCGATCGCTTCGAACGTCGCCACGTCGCCCGCGCTGAGGGAGGCGTCGAAGTCCCTCTTCACGCCAACCATCACGCCTTTCGCCCGCACAGGCAGCACGAGCGTGCGTTCGACCGTGCGTCCGCCCGGCTCGCCAACGTCGACGATCAGTTTGGCTTGCAGCGGCCGCGTGCTCGCACCTTCAGGCAATTCGACCGAAAGATCGGCATGGCCCTTGTCGTCGGTCTGAACCTTGTCGGAGAACTGGGTCTCGATGGTGGTGAAATCATCGTCGGCGAGGCCGGCGACATAGCCTGGAAAGCCGGCAAGCTCCGCGCCTTCGACGACCTGCAGCCGAATGGCGCCGGTGACGTCGAGCCCGCTTGCCGGCGCGCCGTACAGGAACCGCGCGTCGAGCGAGAATTCGACCGGCTCGCCGGGAGCGATGACAGCCTTCGCCGGATGGAGAGTGAAATCGAGCCGCTCAGGAACGTAGTCCTGGAGCATGAATTCGACCCGGCCGATGCTGTCGCCCTTGGGATCGGCGTAAGCCTCGATCGACCATTTGCCCGCCGCCGAACCTGGTAGCAGCGGTATGGCGTATGCGCGCCCGCCGAGGCCCTGGTCGGGCAAAGTGGCGCGTTTGTATTCGACGCCGTCCGGCCGCTTGACGACGAGCGTCAGGGGCAAGCCGGATTTCGCCAGGCCCTTGGCGTCGCGCAGAAGCGCCGTGGCGAACACGGTTTCGCCCGAGCGATAGACGCCACGCTCTGTATAGAGGAATGCGTCGAGGCCCGCGGGCGGATCGCGGCCGGTGACGCCGCGGTCGCTGAGGTCGAAAGCGTTCTGAGCCAGGCTGAGGAAGCCGTAGTCGCCGGCGAGCGTGGCGACCAGGAGGCCTGGCGCCGACCCGCCCTTGCCGCGCGAGAGGCCGGGATCGAAATCGATCCGGCCGTCGGCGCCTGTCGTCTTCGTCGCCAGCACTTCGTTGTTGCGCGCAACGAGCCTGAGTTCGACGCCCGAGAGCGGCCCGGCGGAGCCTAAAGATTGCACCAGCGCGTGGACGCCGTCGTCGCCGGTGATCGCGGTCAAGCCAAGGTCGGAGACAACCATCCATTGCGCGGCGAGCTGTACGCTCTCGTCGGCGCTCGCATCGGCGGGGTTTATCGCGCCCTTCCACGGCCGCGCGGTGACGACATAAATTCCGGGCTTGAGCTTGCCGACCGCCTCAAGCACCGGAAAGTCCGTCACGACATCCTGGTTGAGCTGGGAGGCGACGTCCATCGTCCCGCTCCAGACTTTCGCGCCGTCCTCCGAAGCGATCTCCTCCGCGCGCGACGAATCGATGGGTTTCAGGAAATCGTCGCGGTTGACGGTCGCCAGCAGATTGCGATCGCCGACGCGATAGACGTCGATCGAGACCTTCGCCGTGTTGACGGTGACGAGCGGCGCGCCCTTCTGGCCCTGGGGCGGCAGCACATACGCCCGACCGGCAAAATGCGCCTGCGGCGAGCGGTCGCGCACATAGATCTCGTAGTCGGCGGACTTGAGCAGCGACTCACCCACGGCGGATGGCAAGCCCTGGCGCAGCACGATGGCGTAGCGCTCGCCATGCTTGAGGCCCTCGACGCAGATCTGTTGGTCCTCGTTCAAAATCGCCGTGTCGGATGAGCCGGATACGGCGACATAGGGCGAAAAATCGGTACGGCGCGCGAGAGGTTCAGAGAAGTTGAAGCAGACGCGCGGCAAAGAGGATTCGTTGTCGACCTTGTAGTCGAGAATGCGGAAGCCGTGCTCGGCGCGCATCGCCTCATAGGTCTTGCGCACGTCGACCGAGTCGTGGCGGTCGAGAGACGCCTTCAAAGCGTCGAGCGCAGGACGCCACTGCTCGTGGCGCGCGAGCAGATTCGCGAGCATAGCGAGCGCTGCGGCCTGCGCATCGGGCGTGGTCGAATGCTGATAGGCGGCATAAGCCGCGGTCGCCCCTCGGGTGACGAGGTCGTAGCGGTCGTTTGCCTTCGCGTCTTCGGCCGCACCCGCAATTCCGGCGTAGGCAAGCCAGTTGGCGGGGTCCTTGGGGGCGGCGGTGATCGCCGCGCCGGCAAGCTTCTCGGCGCCGGCGAAGTCGCCGCCGGAGACAGCCCTGGCGGCTTCGCTCAGCAATTGCTGCGGCGTCTTGCCTTTGACCTGGGCGCCAATGGCCGCCGTCGCGAGGCGCAAGGTTTCCGTCAGGCGGACGGCGTCGCCCGCCATGTCCTCGCGCGCGAATGGCTTGGTCTCGGCAGCGCTGGCGGCGGCGCCGAAGAGGATCAGGAGGACCACGAGCGAACGCAGAGCGTGAAGCATATGAACCTTCAAATAATTTGCAGGCGTCTCACCGCGAATCTAGCACAGGTGAAGCGTTCTTTACCAAAACGGACTTGAGGATGGTCCGACGGGACTAGCACGGTCCTGGTCGGGGAAAATCTCAGTCCGCAAGTCCCATCACGAACGACCAATGCGGCGTTAAGCCGACCGAGATCGCCTTCATCGAGGCGGCTAATGGACTGTCCAATCCTCGCCCTTCGAACGGTCACCGGCTTGTCGGCCATGATCCGGGAGGGCGCCCGAAGTCCATTGCTTTCGCTCGGATCAATTGCGATGCGAAAATCCGGCGCCTCGACCAGTTCCGAGGTCAGTTGGCAGATCAAGACGAAGGCGCTGGACTCCGGGAACGCGTCCGTCTGAACGATGACCGCCGCTCGACGTTTTCCATAGACGCCGGCCGCGGCCACGATGACGAGATCACCTCGCCTCCTCGTCCGCTTGCCGATGGAAGGGTCGAACTCGGAAACGGCCTGGATCCAGCTCAGCGCCTCATCCTCACTCCCTGTAATGAGACGGGCGACCTGAACGGCCACGCGCCGACGGACCGAGCTCAGCCGAGGATCGGGGGTAACGATTCGCAGTTCGCGCAAGCCTCGCTTGCGCCTTCGCTCCCGCATCTGTTTCATGCGTTCGGCCGGGGCGGGCATCGAGGCTCCTTTGGTTGATTGAACGCGGTGTAACGCGTTACGGCTGAAAGCAAGAGATGCGCGTCGGGGCCGCTACGCGTCTTCAGCCTTTCAGCTTGATTTCACTGCGGGGCCATCGCCTTCTATCGCTCTATCAACGACGAAGCGTATGATCGAAACGCGCCTCGATCCCTGGCGCGATCTGGAGGGCCTATGAAGCGAACGCTTGGTTACGTCGCCCTCGCGCTGGCGTTCGGCCTGCTTTCTCCGCTCGCCTCGGCGCAAACCCAAACGCCGCCCGCCGCGCCTTCCGCAGACGACCCGGCAATGGCGGCGCAGAAGGCGGCGTTCATGGGCATGCCGGAAGCAACACGCAAGGCTCTCCAGGAGGCGCTCGTCTGGCTTGGGCTTTACGTCGGCGTCAACGACGGCGACTTCGGCAAGCACACGCGCGACGCGATCCTTGCGTTCCAGGCCAGCGTCAAAGCGCCCGCCGATGGGGCGCTGTCACCACCGTTGCTCAGGGCCTTGCTCGCCGCCGCTCGAAAGGCCCGCGAGGCGGCCGGATTCCAGGTCGTGAGCGACCCAAAAACCGGCGCCAAGATCGGCGCGCCGCTGAAACTGCTCAGCGCGCTTCCAGGCGCAAGGCTCGACTTCGCCGCGAACGCCGACGCTGACTTGGGAGCGCTCTACGGCCGCCTGTCCGCGGCGACGCCTGTCCGCAAGATCGCCTACAAGGCGATCAAGCCAGACGCCTTCTTTGTCGTCTCCGGGCAAGACGGACCGGTCAAGTTCTATACCCGCTTCGACAGGAACCCGACTGCGAGTCCGCCAATCCGCGGCTTCACCTTCGCCTATCCAGCGTCCCAGACCGCCTATCTAGATCGCATTGCGATCGCCATCGCCAATTCATTCGAGCCGTTCCCGGAATCCGCCGGGGCGCCGGCGGCAAACGCCGCAGCGTCATCCGCGTCGAGCCCGGCGCCGGCCCCGTCGGTTCCACAGCCTGTCGCGACCGCGCTTGTCGTGGCGCCGGGCAAGGCGCTGACCGCGCTCAAAACAGACGATTGCCCGCATCCGACTGTCGCCGGCAAGCCGGTGCGAATCGAGCGCGCCGACGCCGCGACGGGCCTCGCGACGCTCGTCGGAGATTTCGCCTCGAACGGCGGAGCCCCCCGGCTCGGCTCGCCAGCGCAGGATCTTGTCGTCCTCGGCTTCGACGGATCGCGCCTTGCCGCAAGCTCGGCCTCGTTCACCGGCGGCGAGGCGGCGCCGGTCGTGACCGTAGCTGTGGACAGGGGCGCGAGCGGGGGACCGGTGTTCGATAGAAGCGGGGCGCTGGTCGGCCTCGTGGCGCCGATCGCGGGCGAGCCCAAGCGCGTCGGCAGCGTCGCGCTCGCCTCCCCGCACCCGATGATCGCGCCCGACGCGCTCCGCGCTTTTCTCGGCGCCGGCGAACCCGCGTCAGGGAGCGGCGCCCCGCTCAGCGCGGGCGACATCGCCGCCCGCGAGAAGAAGGCCCTGATCGCTGTCTTCTGCCAGAAATAAGCGCGGACGCCGCGCTCAGTGCGGGATAACCGGGATGATGCCAGGGAAGACGTACTGTTGCAGCACGACCAGCACGCTGAGGATCAGCGTCAGGATGATGCTGTGCCAGAAGGTGCGCGCGAACACGACGCCTTCCTGCCCGCGCAGATCCGTGACTGAGACACCCGTCGCGATGTTCTGCGGCGAGATCATCTTGCCCATCACGCCGCCTGACGAATTGGTCGCCGCGAAGAGCACCGGATTGAGATCAAGCTGCTTCGCCGCCACCACCTGAAGATTGCCGAACAGGGCGTTGCCCGACGTATCGCTGCCCGACAGAGCAACCGCCACCCAGCCAAGGAAGGGCGAGAGGATGACGAACAAATGCCCGACGGAGGCTACGCCGAGACCGAGCGTATAGGCCATGCCGGAATAGTTCATGAGATAAGCGAGGCCGATAATGAGACAAACAGTCAGGATGGCGATCCACGCCTGTTTGATCGTCCGGACGACGCACTGAGAAAAATCCCCGACGCTCATTTTGACGACGATCGCTGTGATGATCGCTGCGAGCAGGATCGCCGTTCCCGTCGAGAGAGGCTGAAAGCCCCACACCGCGGCATAAGGCTTGTCGTTGTACAGCGTGATCGAGATCGCCTTGTTGAGGCCGGGCCAGGGAATTGCCTGCGCGCCGATCTTGAAGATCCCGAGCGTCGTCCACGCGATGACGATCACTGTCACGATGATCCAGGGTAGCCACCCTTGCCACGGCCCCACATCCGAACGCGCACGGAGCAGGTTTGCGTCCGCCCGCACAGCGAATTCCGGATCGGGCGCCGGTTTCCACACCTGCAGGAACAGGAGAGTCACGATCAGCGAACCGAGCGACGCCAGGACGTCCGTCAGCGCGTAATTGATGTAGTTCGACGAGATGAATTGACAGAGCGCGAATGAGCCGCCGGCGACCAGAAGCACTGGCCAAAGCGCCTTCAGCGAACGTGCGCCGCCGTAAAGTCCCATCACGTAGAACGGCAGCAGGAGCGCGATGAATGGCAATTGGCGGCCGATCATGGCGCCAAGAGTCGCGGCGGGCAGGCCCGTGACTGCGCCAAGCGTCGTTACCGGAACGCCGAGCGCGCCGAAAGCGACCGGCGCGGTGTTGAAGATCAGCGTGAACACCAAAGCTTCGAGCGCCGGGAAGCCCACGAGGATGAGCAGCGACGAAGTGATTGCGACGGGCGTTCCGAAGCCGGCAATGCCCTCGAGCAGCGCGCCAAAGCAGAAGCCGATCACGACCAGCACAACACGACGATCGTTGGGAAGATGGCTGAGAATCCAAGCCCGAAAGGCTTCGAAGCGCTTGGACTCGACCGCAATGTTGTAGAGAAGAAGCGCGTTGATCACGATCCACATGACCGGCCAGAGGGCGAAGACAGCACCGGCGGCGACGGAATTAAAGGCGAGGGAAGCGGGAAAGTCCCACACTGCAATCGCGATGATCAGGCCGACCACGAGGCCTGCAAGCGAGGCCTGCCACGCCGGCCGGCGCATGACGCCAAGCAGCACGAGAACAGCCGCGACCGGAAGCGCCGCTACGATAAACGAAAGCGGAAGGCTGCCCGCGACCGGCGTCAGCAATTGTTTGAACACGTCTTAGCCTCCCCAGCCCGTCAACGGACGAGCCCCCAATATTTCCCGCTCACGACTCGGCCTCGACGATTTCTCTAAGGGGCGCCGCGGCGGCAAATCAAGTTCTCGTCGTTGGTTTGAAGCATTTTCCGTATCTTGGAATTTTTTTCCGCCGCCCGATCCTGGGAATGCCTCTAAGGCAGATTGCGCTTGGGTCGACGTGATCAATCGTAGCCGCGCTCGTTGAGCGCGAGAGACGCAGTCCGTAGCCCGTCGATCGACGGGCTATGGACCGTGTCTACAAATCCGATTCAACGGAACCGCAATCTGCTCTACCCGTCCACGTCCCATTTCTCGGCGCTGGCGCCCGCAAGCTCGCGCACCCGCTGCTCGTCGGAGCCGAAGGCGCGCGCGTCGCCCTCATAGACAATCCGGCCGTCGTCCAGCACATAGGCGCGATCGGCGATCTCGACCGCGGCGCGCACGTTCTGCTCAACAAGCAAAACCGAGAGGCCTTCGCGCCGCGCCGCGACGACGATCCTGAACACGTCCTCGACAATCAAGGGCGCCAGGCCCTGCGAAGGCTCGTCGAGCATGAGCAGCTTCGGGTTCAAGAGCAAGGCGCGGGCGATCGACAGCATCTCCTGCTCGCCGCCCGAGAGCTGCGCGCCCTTGTTCCCACGGCGCTCGGCAAGGCGCGGAAACGCCTCGTAGACACGGGGCACCGTCCACGGGCCAGGCCGCTCGGCGGGAACAAGCAGATTCTCGTCCACCGTCAGGTTGCCGAAGATGCGCCGCCCTTCCGGAACATAGCCGACGCCAGCCCCAGCGATCCGGTAAGGGGGAAATCCGGTCACGTCCGCGCCGAACACTGCGACCTTGCCAGTGCGCGGACGGGTGAGGCCGATCAGGCTGCGCAGCGTTGTCGTCTTCCCCGCGCCATTGCGGCCAAGCAGCGCGACAATCTCGCCCTCCCGCACCTCGAGAGTCACGCCGTGCAGGATGTGACTCTTGCCGTAAAAAGTGTGCAGATCCTGAGCCTCAAGCGCAATCATGCCGCCGCCTTGCCAAGATAGGCGGCTTGCACCTTTTCACTGTCGGCAATCTCCTGCGGCGCGCCTTCCGCCAGCACCCGCCCCTCGGCCAGCACCATGATGCGATCGGCGAGGTTGAACACGACGCGCATGTCGTGCTCGATCAGCATGATCGTCAGGCCCTCCCGTCGGTGCAGCCGCCGGATGAGCCGCGCGATGTCGTAGGTCTCCTGATCGCCCATGCCCGCCGTCGGCTCATCGAGCATCAGCAGGCGGGGCCGCAAAGCAAGCGACATCATGATCTCCGCCGCCCGCTGGTCGCCGTGCGACAGCGCGCTGGCGCGCATGTGGGACTTGTCGGCCAGTCCGCCCAGGCCCAGAAGCTCGGCGACGCGCGCCGCCACAGTCGCCCGCGCCTGCGCGCCAAGCCACGGCCGCAGGCGATAGCCGGACGCGACCTCGACCGCGACGCGGATGTTGTCGGCGACCGAGAGCTCGGGAAAGACCTCCGTGATCTGGAAGGTGCGGGACATGCCGCGCCGCACGCGCTCATCGGGAGCGAACGCGCCGATGTCATGTCCCTCGAACCGGATCGAGCCCGTGGTCGGCGCGAACAGGCCGCTGACCAGATTGAAGAACGTCGTCTTGCCGGCGCCGTTCGGACCGATTATCGCGCGCAATTCGCCCGGCTCGATGGTCAACGACACGTTGTCGATGGCGACCAGGCTGCCAAAGCGCTTCGATGCGCCCTCGACATGAAGCAGGCTCACGCCTTCGCTCCCGTGCGCAGCATACCGAGGACCCCGCGCGGAAAGAAGCGCACCACCAACACGAACACGAGGCCGATCACCGACATCCAGTTTTCGGTGTGGCTCGAGACGTAATCCTGCAGCGCGACGAAAATCGCCGCGCCGATCAGCGGACCCCAGAACGAGCGCATGCCGCCCAAGACCGCCATGATGACGAGATTGCCCGAGAGGTCGACGCGAAGCGCTCGCGGATCGATGAAATTGTTCAGCAACGCATAAAGTCCCCCCGCCACGCTGACGAAGAGGCACGAGATCACGAACGACAGCCAGACGTGAAACTCGATCGGGACGCCGAGAAACCGCGCCCGCCGTTCGTTCTCGCGAATGGCGATCAGAGAACGCCCGAATGGCGAGTTGAGAAGCACCGCCATCGCGGCGACGCAGACTGCAAAGATCGCGAGAGCGAAATAGTAGAAAGCCCTGTCGTTCTGAACGATGTCGAGCTCAGTAAAGCCAAAATTGATCGGCAGGCGGCGCCAGCCGGTGAGCCCGTCATCGCCGCCCGTCACTGCGTTCCAGCGGAAGGCGATGAAGTAGAAGACCTGGCCAAAAGCGATCGTCACCATGGCGAAATAGACGCCGCGCAGCTTGATGATGAGCGCGCCAATGACCATCGCCGCGATCGTCGCGACGATCACGCCGAGCACGATGGCCGGGATCGATCCGACGCCCCAATATTTGATCGCCATCGCGGTCCCGTAGGCGCCGAGCCCGAAATAAGCGGCATGGCCGAACGAGAGCACCCCGGTGAAGCCGAGCAGGAAGTTGAGCGACATCGCCGCCAGCCCCATGACCACGATGCGGGTGGCGAGTTCGGTGTAACCGCCGATCGCGTTCATCCAGAACGGCGCGAACAGGAGCATGAGACAGACCGCGACGTCGAGGGCGCGAGCGCGGACGGGGTTCAATGGACCCTTCCCTCTTCGCCGAGCAGGCCGCGCGGTCTGACGAGCAACACGAGCGCCATCATCACGTAGATCACGGCCTCGGTCGCAGAGGGGAAATAGACCGCCGCCAGCCCGGAGGCGACGCCGATCATCAAGCCGCCAAGGAGCGTTCCAAGCAAACTCCCAAGCCCGCCGACGATGATCGCGACGAAGCTCGGCATGATGAGGTTGGCGCCGATGGTGGGCGAAAGCCCAAGCAGGCCAGCCGCCAGCACGCCGGCGAGGCCGGCCATATAGATGCCGATGCCGAAGTTGAGACTGCGCAGCACCCTGACGTTCACGCCGAGCGTGGAGACGGTGTCGAGGTCGCGCGTTCCGGCGCGGATGCGCATGCCCAGCCGCGTGTACTTGAGCACGGCGAACAGGCCGCCAACGGCCACCGCAACGATGATCATCATGAACACGCGATAGCCAGTGAGGAAGAAGTACTGGCTCGACAGCGAAGTCATCAGCCAGCCAGGGACCTGAAACGGCACGCTCTGTGCGCCCCAGATCAGGCGCGTCACGTCCTCAAAGATGTAGGCGAGGCCGAAGGTCAAGAGCAGGCTGTAAAGCGGGTCTTTGCCATAGAGCGGGCGGATCAGCAGCCACTCGACGAGGAGGCCAAGCGCCGCAGTCAGCGGCGGCGCGACGATCAGCGCGCCCCAAAAACCGATATAGGGAATCAGCGTGTAGGCGAGATACGCGCCGAGCGCCAAAAATCCGCCGTGAGCGAAGTTGATCACCCCGCTGAGGTTGAGGATCAGCGACAGGCCAAGCGCCATCAGGGCGTAGAACGCGCCGACGATCAGGCCGTTGAAGACGTTGAAAAGGACGACTTGGCTCATGCGTCGGTGTTCGCCGTTCGCCGAAACGACGGCGGACCGTCCTCCGCTCCTGAGGGGGTGCTCAAGTCGGCCACTTCATCTTGCACCCGCTATCCTCGAGCGTCCCCGCGACCTTCGCGCCGTTGACCACTTTGGCGACCTTGAAAAAGTCGTCCGGCGCCGAGCCCTTGGCTTGCGCCTCGCCGACGAACAGGGAACCGAGCAGCTGATTCTGGCCGGCGCGGTAGAAGGCCGGGTTCGGCCCGAGTGCGACTTCGGGCGGCAGATGAAAGTCCTGCAAGGCCTTCGCCATATCGAGCGCCTTGAGCGAATTCGCCTTCGCGGCGGCGAGCGCGCAGGTCCAGACCGAGACATAGCCGAACCACGTGCGCGCTGTCGGCACCCGGCTGGTGCGTTTCTTGGTCGCCTCGACGAATTCGGCGACATGGGGCACGCCGGGCTGGTTCCAATACCATTCCATCACCCAGACGCCGATCCGAGCCTCGGGCGCCAAGCCTTCGAGCGGCTCCATCTCCTGCTGGGCGCCGGCGAGATGGACCTTGTTTTGCAGTCCGAACTGCACCGCCTGCTTGAGGGCGTTCAGCATGTCGTCGCCTCCGAGCAGAAAGAGGACGACGTCTGGGTTCGCGGCTTGCGCCTTAATCAAATAGGAGGAGAAATCCACCGTGCCGACCGGCGTCAAGTCGCCGCCCACTCGTTCGCCGCCGAGCGGCGCCGAAGCTCTCACCATTCCCGCCTCCAGCGTATGGCCGAAGGCGTAGTCTGCGGTGATGTAGTAGAACTTCTTCCCGTATTCCTCGATGAGCGCGGCGGCGACGGCGTTGGCCTCCATCTGCGTGGTGTTGCAGACGCGAAAGACGTTCCAGTTACAGCTCGAGCCGGTGACCGCGTCGGTATGCCCGCCTGGCACGATGTGGAGAATGCCCTTTTCATTCGACACTTGAGCCATGGCAAGCGAAAGCGCGGAGTTCACGTTGCCAAGCAGAAAGTCGACCCCCTCGCCGTCGATCAGCTTGCGCGCCTTGAGCACCGCAACCCCGGCGTCGCCGCTTGTCGAATCTTCTACGACGAGCTCGACGGGACGGCCGAGGATGCCGTCCTTGGCGTTGATTTCGTCGAGCGCCATCTGGCAGCCTGTGAGTTCGTTCTTGCCGAGTCCGGCGTAGGGGCCCGTCAACGGATTGTCGAGCCCGATTTTTATGGCCTGCGCGGCCCGGGCGGAGAGGACAAACGGCCCAGCAATCTGGGCGCCCGCGAGCGCTAACCCGGACTTGACAATTCTGCGACGGCTTATCGCCCGCGGATTGGCGTTGGACATTTTTTCCTCCCCGACTCCAACCGCCAGCGTAGCCGGTCCTCACGCTTCAGCCGATGCTTGATCCCGCGCCGGCCTTGCGGACGCTCAGGTCGGCCAAGTCATCTTGCAGCCGCTCTCCTCGACCGTGCCGGCGACGTCGGCCCCGTTGACGACCTTGATGACCTTGAAAAAGTCGTCCGGGGCGGAGCCCTTGGCCTGCGCCTCGCCTACGAACAACGAAGCGAGGAGCTGGTTCTGGCCGGCGCGGTAGAAGGCCGGGTTGGGTCCGAGCGCGATTTCCGGCGGCAGATGAAAATCCTGCAGGGCCTTCGCCATATCGACCGCCTTGAGGGACTTCGCCTTCTCGGCGGCGAGCGCGCAGGTCCAGACCGACACGTAGCCGAACCAGGTGCGCGCGGTCGGCACGCGGCCGGTGCGTTTCTTGGTCGCCTCGACGAATTCGGCGACATGGGGCACGCCGGGCTGGTTCCAGTACCATTCCATGACCCAGACGCCGACGCGCGCTTCCGGGGGCAGGCCTTCGAGCGGCTCCATCTCCTGCTGGGCGCCGGCGAGATGCACCTTGTTTTGGAGGCCGAACTGAACCGCCTGCTTCAGCGCGTTCAGCATGTCGTCGCCCTGAACCAGGAAGACGATGACATCGGGATTCGCCGCCTGGGCCTTGATTAGGTAAGAGGAGAAATCGACGTTTCCGAGCGGAACCAGATCTCCGCCGACACGCTCGCCGCCGAGCTTCGCAATCGCCTTGACCATGCCGGCCTCGAGTGTATGGCCGAAGGCGTAGTCGGGGGTAATGTAGTAGTATTTCTTGCCATAATCCTTGACCAGCGTGGCGGCGACGGCGTTTGCCTCCATTGCCGTGGTGTTGCAGACGCGGAACACGTTCCAATGGCAGCTCGAGCCGGTGATCGCGTCGGTATGGCCGCCGGGCACGATATGCAGGACGCCCTTTTCGTTCGAGACCTGGGCCATGGCGAGGGCGAGCGCCGAGTTCACGTTGCCGAGCAGGAAGTCGACCTTGTCGCTATCGATGAGCTTGCGCGCCTTCTGCACCGCCGTGCCGGCGTCGCCGCTTGATGAGTCCTCTACGAGAAGTTGGGCGGGACGGCCGAGGATGCCGCCCTTGGCGTTGATCTCGTCGAGCGCCATCTGGCAACCGACAAGCTCGTTCTTGCCCGGGCCGGCGTAGGTGCCGGTCAGCGGATTGTCCAAGCCGATCTTGACCGCGTCGGCGGCGCGGGCGCGAATGACGAACGGACTGGCGAATTGCGCGGCGGCGAGCACCGCCCCCGATTTGACCAGTCTGCGGCGGTCGATGCCGGCGCGCCAAATGGACTTGGGCAAGCTTCTCTCCCTTTTGTTTAGATGATCGACCAAAGGTTGACGCAAGAAGCGCCTGACGGATGGCCGCAGTTTATTGATCGTGCAGCACCATGTACTTTTGCGTCTCGGGCCGTCAAGCCAAGCGGCGCAAATGGAAAGAACTACCTACGAAAGTTCCATATTCGAGTGTCTATTAAGGCGGCACATTGGCGTTCAAGCGATCACCCGCCGAAGATCACCTTACGGAAGCGGATGCTGGCGGCGGTGAAATAGACAATTCCGATGACGAGCATCGCCGCCAGAGGCCGCCAGACGAGGGTTAGATCGGCGCCGCGGAACAGCACCGCCTGCGCGAATGAGACAAAGTGCGGCGTTGGGCTGATCGTCTGCATCACATATTGCAGCCAGACCGGCATGCTCTCCATCGGGGTGCTGCTGCCCGAGAGCAATTGCGTGACGATCAGCACAGGCATAGCGAGCAGCCCGAACTGGCCCATGGTTGTCGCGAGCGTGCCAAGCAGGATGCCAAGCGCCGCCACGACGAGCGCATAGATCGCCGCCCCGAGCAGGAACAGCAACAATGACCCATTGATCGGCGAGCCGATCCACCAGTGCACGACGACCTGTAGCGAGAGCATGGCCGCGACGAGGATGACGAGGCCATTGGCGATCATCTTGGCGAGCATGATCTCCGACGGCACGACTGGCATTACCAGCAGGTGCTCGACCGTGCCCTGCTCACGCTCGCGGATCAGCGCCGCGCCGGTGAGAATGACCGTCAGCATCGTGATCTGGTTGATGACCTGGGTCATCGCCGAGAACCATGCCGTCTTGAGGTTAGGGTTGAAGGCGGCTCGCACCACCAGATTGATCGGCGCGCCACTCGAATCCTCCCGTCCCGAAATGAACCGCTGCACCTCGGTGGCGATGGCGTTGCGCAGAGAGCTGGCCCCGTTGCCGGCCTGGGCGATCGCGGTCGCGTCGACATTGATCTGGATGCCGGTCTTGCGCTGGGCGCGAACGTCAGCCTCGAAATTGGGCGGGATCTCGACGACGAACAGGAGCTTGCCCTGATCCATGATCGGGTCGATTTCGGAAGCGGTGAGCTGCACCGGCGGCTGGAAGGTCGGTAGCCGCAGCCCCTCGGCGATGCGCCGCGACAGATCCGAGCCGTCCTCGTCGACGATGCCCACGGAAAGATTGGTTGCTTCCGTCACCGCGCCGGTGGCGACCGTGTTCACCGAAATGCTGAATGAATAGACGACCAGCAACAGCATCACTGGGTCCGCCCGGATGCTTCTCAGCTCCTTGATGACGAGATGGAAGATGTTAACCACATGATCGATGAAGGTCAGCGGCTTGGCTTCGACGAGATGCGGAGCTTTTGGTGAGGCGGCCTCAGACATCTCACGCCTCCTGCTTGCGGAGCAGAGCCAGCGACAGGGCCAGAAAGACCAGCGCGATGAGCGCAATCGCGGCAATGTCTTTCCAGAGGCTGGCGATCCCGAGCGCCTTGGCGAACACGCCGACCGAAACTTGCTGGTACCAGGATGAGGGGAAGGAGAGGCCGATCACCCGTGCCCCGCCAGAGAGCGAAGAGACCGGCGCGAGCATTCCCGAGAAATTGACCGCCGGCACGATCGAGAGAATCGCCGTCGCGAACACGGCTGCGACCTGCGTTCGGGTGAAGGATGAGATCAGCACGCCGAAACCTACGGTCGCAATCACATAGACGAGCGTTCCCAAGAGAAGGACGAGGAACGGTCCTTTCGGCGGCACGTGGAAAATGAAAATCGAGATCAGCAACAGGGCGAAGAAGGCGATCATCGAGACCGCGATATAGGGCAGTTCCTTGCCGATCAGGTACTCGAACCGGGTGATCGGCGTCGAGCGGAAGTTGGCGATCGAGCCGGTCTCCTTCTCACGCACGACCGCGATCGCCGACATGATCGCCGGAATCAGGCACAGCAGCAGCATGAAAATGCTGGGCACCATCGCGTTGACGCTGAGAAAGGCCTGATTGTAGCGAAAGCGGGTCTGGATGTCGTCGTCCGTCCAGGCGTTGGCGCTCCCGGCGCGACGCTGGCTCCGCGTCAATTCCTCGCCCCGCTTCCTGACAACGCCTGTGACGTAGTTCTTTGACGTCTCGCCGCGAAACGTCATCGCGCCGTCGACCGTGGCGTCGACTTCCGGCGTGCGCTTGTTGAGAAGGTCGCGGCCGAATCCGGGCGGCACTTCGACCACGATCTGAGTGTTGCCGCTTCTGAGCCGTCTCTCGGCCTCGTCCGCCGACGTGATCGGCGGCTGGACCGAGAAATAGCGCGAGCCCTCGAAACCCTGAAGCAGTTCGCGGCTCTCGGGCGTGTCGTCCTGGTCGAATGACGCGGTCGCCAGGTTCTCGATGTCGAAGGAGATGCCGAAGCCGAAGGCGAACATGAGAATGATCGGACCGACGAGCGCGAAAGCTAGCCGGATCGGATCGCGCAACAGCTCGACTGTCTCGCGCCGCGCGTAGGCCCACAGCCGGCCGATTTTGAAGCGCTTCGGCCGTTCGCTTGGCTCCACTTCGGCGGCGGCCGGCGCCTCGACCTTTTTCGACATGTCGATGCCGGCCGCTTCCGCGAGATAGCCGACGAAGCAGTCTTCGAGAGAGGCGCTGCCGCGCTCCTTGACCAGCTCCTGCGGCACGCCGACGGCGAGCACCTTGCCTGCGTGCATGAGCGAGATGCGATCGCAACGGTCCGCTTCGTTCATGAAGTGGGTGGTGACGAAAATCGTCACGCCGTCGTCGCGCGAGAGATCGATCAGCGTCCGCCAGAACGCGTCGCGCGCGATCGGGTCAACGCCGGACGTCGGCTCGTCAAGGATGAGAATCGAGGGTTCGTGCAGCACGGCGACCGCGAGCTGGAGGCGCTGCTTGATGCCGAGTGGCAGGCTGTCGGGCCGCGCGTTTACGAAGGCCTTGAGATCGTAGCGCTCCAGCAGCTCCTCGATGCGCCCCGCAACCTTCTCCTTTGGCAGATGATAAAGCTCCGCATGGAGCTGGAGATTCTGCGCGACCGTCAATTCGCCGTAAAGCGAGAAGGCCTGCGTCATGTAACCGACGTTGCGCCGCGCCTGCATGTCGTTCGAGCCCATCGGCTCGCCGAACAGCTTGCACGTACCGCTGGTCGCCGGCAGAAAGCCCACCAACATTTTCATGGTCGTCGATTTGCCGCAGCCATTGGAGCCGAGGAAGCCGAAGATTTCGCCGCGCGCAATTTTGAAGCTGACGTGATCGACCGCGACAAAATCGCCGAACTGGCGTGTGAGTCCCTCGGCCTCGATCGCCGGGGTCTCGTCCGGCGAAGCCACGCGCGGACGCACGACCACTTTCTTATGCGAGGCGCGTTTGGCCTCCGGCATCATCGCGATAAAGGCTTCGTCAAGATTGGGCTCGCCGGTCTTGGCGAGAAGCTCCCTTAGCGTGCCTGTCGCTATGATTTTTCCATCGTCCATCGCCATCAGCCAGTCGAAGCGCTCGGCTTCGTCCATATAGGCGGTGGCGACGATCACGCTCATCTGCGGCCGACGCGCGCGGATCGAGTTGATCAGATCCCAAAACTGGCCGCGCGACAGCGGATCGACGCCGGTCGTCGGCTCATCGAGAATGAGCAGATCGGGGTCATTGACGAGAGCACAGCAGAGGCTCAACTTCTGCTTCATGCCGCCGGACAGCTTGCCCGCGGGACGCGATTCGAACTTCTCCAGGCTCGTCGCCGTGAGAAGCTCGGTGATCTTGGCGCGACGCTCCGCCGCCGACAATCCGAACAATCGGCCGAAGAAATCGATGTTGTCGAAGACGGAGAGCGTCGGGTAGAGGTTGCGGCCGAGGCCCTGAGGCATATAGGCTATGCGGCCGCGAATCTCGCGCAGCGTTTCCTGGTTGGCGATGGTCTTGTCGAAGACGAAGACCTCGCCGGTCTGGATCTTCTTTACGCCCGCGATGAGCCCGAGCAGAGTCGATTTGCCGACGCCATCGGGACCGATCACGCCGACCATGATGCGCGAAGGAATGTCGATGCTGACGTCCGTGAGCGAGACCGTCGCGCCGTATCGGTGCGATACGGCCTTGACCCGCGCGATGGGCTCGCCGGTCATTTGGCGGCGGGCGTCTTTGTTTCGGCCGCGTTGTTGTCGGGATTCTTGGCCTGAGGCGCGGCGCTGTCGGCAGCCGGTGTTGCAGAGGATTTATCCGCCGGCGGCGTGGGCAGCTTGACCTGAAGGTCGGCTGGCCACTCCAGATCGGCTTTGGTGCGGACGAAGCCGAGGCCCCGGACGCCGGTCTTCACGCGCGTGTAGAACTGCTGAAGAACCTGAGCATCGATCTTAAGCTTGACACGGAACATCAGCTTGGCGCGTTCGTCGGTGGTCTCGACGGTTTTCGGAGTGAATTGCGCGTCGGAGGCGACGAAGCTGACTTTGGCCGGAATCACGTAGTCGGGAACGGGATCGAGAACAATGCGGGCCTCGTCGCCCACCGCGAGCTTGCCTGCATCGGCCGCAGGCAGGAACAGGGTCATGTAGACGTCGGTCAGGTCGAGGATGGTGACAATCGGCGCGCCGGCGGCGACGACTTCCCCGGCCCGCGCGAGCTGGTATTGCACCCGGCCGATCCGCGGCGAAACGAGCGTCAGGTCGTCGATGATGGACTGGATGCGGTCGACTTCGGCTTCCGAGTTCGCTATCTGGGAAAGCGCCTGATCGCGCTGCGAGGTGAAGCTTTGCACCGCCGCCACCGCGGAATCGAAGTTGCGCTTGCGCTGTTCAAAGACCTGCTTGGTGATGAAGCCAGTCTTCATCAGCTCCTGGCCGCGCGCAAAGTCGGATTTGGCGAAATCGAGCGCGCTCTGGCGAGAGGTGATTTCCGCTTCCGCCGCCGCGAGCGCATTGTTGGCTTTCTGCACGTCGGCCTTTGCGGCACGCAATTGGGCGTCGTATTCGGGCGAAGTGAGCTTTGCGATCACCTGCCCTTGCGTGACGCTCGAGCCTTCCTCGACCGTCACTTGGGCCAGTCGACCGGCATATTTCGAGGAGACGTCGACCTGGGTCGCCTCGATGCGGCCGTTCGACTTGACGATGCCCTCTGGCAGCGTCTGCCCGCGCAGGCGCGCGATCAGATTGCGGATAATGCCTTGAGCGTGGGCCGAAGGCGCGAGTGAAACGCCGCCCTTCTCGTCGGCGCCCATAGAAAGCGCGCACGCGCCCACGCCCAACACAAGGGTCGCTGTCGCAAAGCGGCGACGAAAGGTCATCAAGGGTCTCCTCCGCACGTAATCCGTACTTGGCCTTATCACAGCGGGGCCCGAAACCTCAGAGCGCTGCAACCGCTTCGCTCGATCTGGGACGCGACGGCGAAGCCGACGCCCTGCGTCCACCGCTTTTAATCCAAGCCACCCGCGGCTTTAGTAGGCAAGCATGTTCACGATGTAAAGAACGGACGAGGGAGGAAATGGCCGGCCAAAAGATTTGAACAAAGCCAAGAAGGCTGAGGACCGCGAGGGCGCCAAGCGCTACCGAGGCCGTCAGGGCAAGACCACTGCTTCATTAGCCGAGATCAGAACACCTGCTCTCCGAGCGCAATCTGGGCGAGCGGCGACAGCAGGATGATTTCGGAGCGTGCATTCTTCGCTCCGAGAATCAGCACTTCGGACTGAAAGCCCGCGATGTTGCGCGACGGCATGTTGACGACGCAGACAACCAGACGACCGACGAGGTCCGCCTCCGAATAGCTGGTGATCTGTGCGCTCGACCATTTCTTGCCGAGCGGGCCGAAATCGACCTCGACCTTGTATGAAGGATTGCGCGCGCGCTCGAACGGCCTGACGCTAACAATGCGGCCGATGCGCATGTCGACCTTGGCGAAGTCGTCGTAGACGATCGGCGGCTTGTCCATCAGGCCTTCAGCGCTTCCTGATGCGCTTTGACGAAGGCGGCCAAGCTCTCAAAGCGGAAGTCGTAGCTGGGCGTCTTGGCGAGCGCCACGGTCGCGCCGGAACCCTCCTGACCGTGACGGCGATGAATCCAGCATGAGGTGAGCCCCTGCTCGTTCGCCGGCCCGTGGTCATGGAAGAGGCTCTCGGCGGTGTGCAGGATCTCATTCTTCTCGATCCCGAGTGTTTTGATTTTGGAGAGCATGTAGTCGAAATTTCGGGGCGAGGGCTTGTAGGAGCCGCAATCCTCCGCGGTGTAGACCGCGTCGAAATCGACGCCCAACTTTTCGTTGCTGAAGGAAAAGCTTTCGTTGTCGACGTTCGACAGAATCGCGAGCTTGTAGTGACGCTTCAAGTATTGAAGCGACTCAACGGTGTCAGCGAAGGCTGGCCAGTTCCGGACCGACCGACCATAGGCGACGCAGTCGCTCCAGCTCGTGGCGACGCCCCACTCCTCGGCCAGGCGCCGATAAACGGTGGCAAGCAGGTCGCGATAGACTTTGGCCGGCGTCTGGACCTGCTGCGAGGATTCGTGGCGCGCATGCGCTTCGAGAAGTTGATCGCGCGTGGGCTTCCGCGACGCTTTGCTGGTCAGAGGCTTCAGCGCCTCGACCATGCCCGATTCCCAATCGATCAGCGTGCCGTAGCAATCGAAGGTCAGGGCCTTGAAGTCGGTGAGCTTCGCTGCCGGCTTTGAGCTCGATGCTGCTGAACTGGAGGATGTCATTGGATGTTGGTGGAGCCAGACGGAATCGAACCGACGACCTCTTCAATGCCATTGAAGCGCTCTCCCAACTGAGCTATGGCCCCATTTTCCAAAAAATGTCCCGGCTCCGATTGGGGCGGAACCGCCTTCACTTCCGAGGGCGGCGGTATAACCTCATATTCGCGGCGTCCACAAGGGCCGCGGGCCAAAAAAGCCGCGGTCCGCGCCCGCCTGTCTGTGGCGGGCGGTCGAATCCCCCCGCGCCGCTCAGGTTTCCTCGTCTGGCGCGATGTCGCCATCGATGAGGTTGGTGACGTCGTCATCGTCCTCCTCTTCCTCTTCAAGGAACGGATCATCCGCGGCGTCCTCCTCCGCGTCCTCCTCGATATCGTCGACCACCGGCTCGGCGGCGGCCTTCTCCTCGCCCGCCTCGACCTCGTCGAGCGACACCACCTCCACGCCGGCGGGCGTCGCAACCTCGGTGTCCTCTTCTTCTTCAGCCTTGGCGGCTGGCCGCGCCCGAGTCGCGGGCGCGACTTGGAACACGGTCCCGCATTTCGGGCAGACGATGGGGTCCTTGTTGAGATCAAAGAATTTCGCGCCGCAGTTCTGGCACTGATGTTTGGTTCCGAGTTCGGGCTTGGACAAGGCGATCTATTCCCGGTGAGTGGAGGATAAAATTTCGGCGGGGGTTCGGTTAGTCGCCGCCCCCCGCCCTGTCAATGCGCCATATGGGCCGCTCATCGACAGTTTCCAGCGTCGGTGATACGAGCGCGGTCCGCCGGACGGCGCGATCGTTCGCCCCGGTCAAGGAAGGTCCCAGGTGTCCGCCCACTCGTCGCATCAATCCGCGGCCTCGCCGCTCAGCGCCAAGCGCGCGCGACCGCTCAAGGGGCGCTTGCGGCCGCCAGGCGACAAATCGATCTCGCATCGGGCGTTTCTGCTTGGCCTCCTTGCCTGCGGCGAGACGAAAGTCGAGGGGCTGCTCGAGGGCGACGATGTGCTCAGGACCGGCAAGGCTTGTGAGGCTCTGGGCGCTGTCACCGAGCGTCTGGCGCCAGGCGCATGGCGAATTCGCGGCCCCGGGATCGGGGCGCTTCCGCCGCCGCGCGAAACGCTCGATTTCGGCAACGCCGGCACTGGCTGCCGGCTGATGATGGGCGTCGTCGGCGGTCACGGAATCACCGCAACCTTCGACGGCGACGCTTCGCTACGCAAGCGGCCGATGCGCCGTATTCTCGATCCGCTGAGGCTCATGGGCGCTCAAGTTCTCTCTGAGGCCGAGGGCGGCCGCTGTCCGATCGTGCTCAAGGGCGCACGCGATCCAGCGCCAATCGAATATCGCACGCCGGTCGCGTCGGCCCAGATCAAATCCGCAGTCCTGCTTGCGGGTCTCAACGCGCCGGGCGTGACAACCGTGATCGAGGCTGAGGCCTCGCGCGACCACACCGAGAAAATGCTTGCCTATTTCGGCGCCGAGGTCGCTGTCGCGCCTGAGGAAAACGGGCGGCGGATCACGCTTGTCGGCCGGCCGGAATTGCGTCCGACGACTGTGGTGGTTCCCGGCGACCCATCGTCGGCGGCGTTCCCGCTCGTCGCGGCCCTGATCGTTCCGGGGTCGGCCATCATCATCGAGGGGATGATGATGAACCCGCTGAGAACCGGGCTCCTGCAGACTCTGAAGGAGATGGGCGCTCATATCGAGACGCTCGACAAGCGCGTCGAAGGCGGCGAGGAGGTCGCAGACTTGAGGGTGCGCGCGGGCACGCTTCATGCGGTCGATGTTCCTGCCGCGCGCGCCCCTTCGATGATCGACGAATATCCAATCCTGGCGGTCGCGGCGGCATTCGCTTCCGGCACGACGCGTATGCGGGGCTTGAGCGAACTTACGGTCAAGGAGAGCGACCGTCTGGCCGCGGTCGCCGCCGGGCTCGAGGCCGCGGGCGTCGACTGCGCCATCGAGGGCGACGATCTGATCGTCGAAGGCGGGCGGCCGCGCGGCGGAGGGCTGGTCGCGACCCACATGGATCACCGGATCGCGATGAGCTTTCTCGTTATGGGGCTCGCGACGCTTGAGCCCATGGCGATCGACGACGTCGCGATGATCGCGACCTCTTTCCCGGCCTTCCGCCCGACGATGGAGCGGCTCGGGGCGCAGTTTCAGTAGACGCGCGTGTCGAGGCGCTATCGGCTGCGACTCCGGTCGCGCCTCGTTCCGGTCGCGATCTGGTCTAGCCGCAATTTTACCGGCACGCCCCAATATTTTCAGTGACTTGAGACCCGTTTTAGTTCCGCGCTTAAAAAAGTGGGGCGAGGTTCGGCCCTCGCGCAACGGGCCCTTGTCATCGACGCGCCTACCAAATCCGATCGCGACATTTCAATGGGCTGGGCGCCGAAACCGGTCGCGTTTCCTGCTTGGTTCGTCCCCGTTGCAATTGACGTCTGCCCCGGAGGTCGGAGGAAGTCAAAAATACATTGTTTATATGTATTAAAGACCTGTCTCGCCGCCCACTTGCTGCCATCGGGTCAATGAGCCCGGCGTAAGGGACTCAAATCAAAAGCCAGGTTCCCGGCAGGCGCTTGTCTCATCAGGGAGTCCAAACGGGCAGCGAGGTCTGCGTTCGACGTCAAGCGGACATCGCCCCATTGAGCTGTCGATGTCGCCTTCGGGCGGACAGCCGTCTGTCCGGTCCTGGGCGCGGTCTGCCTAGAGCAGACATTCGCACCGGAAAGGCCAGCAGGCGGTGCGCATCACATGCAATCTGCCGATCGACGGGATAACCGGCTGCTTCAAGGAGGCCGGTGAGGTCTGCGCGACGCAGGACTGATTATCTACGATTGGAATGGAAGCCGTATCCGGGCCCCGACGCACTACCGAACGATCCCGGGCTGGCACAAAACGGGCTGCTGATTGCCTGCCGTTCTTAGGGCGCGATCGAATTACCCCCGACCGCGACTGAAAGAGGCTGTCGCTTTTCCTGGCCTAATATCGACCGGTCCGGCGCTAATTTTTCCAGCCGTCGGCGGCGAAGGCCGAGGACACACCGAGCCATATCGGGCGCATCTCGCATTGCAAATCGACCTCGGCTTGCATCTGTCAGACGAAATAGCCGAATCGCCGCCCCAAGCCTGACGGTCCGCGTGGATTGCATGTTGACGCGTATCCTTGTTTGACAGCAAGTAACTGTCGCTTGGGCCGGTCGATCCACTGCCCACGGAACCGTCCCCCCCATGAAGCTGCGCCGATGCGTGCAAGGATTCGCTGCCAGCGGCGGTGTTGTCTGGCCCGGTGTGGCGGCAGCGCATCTGAAATGGTTCGAGCCCTACGATGTGTCGACCAAGCCCGTGCCGGTCGCGGACACCCTGGCGTTGCCGGCGTTTTGGGCGGCGTTAGCGCTCGTGGCCGCCGTGTTGCTCGCCGTCGGGGCGGTCGAGCATGGGCCGCTGGGCCGCGGCATCGTGCGGATACTGGACCGGTTGACTTCCGTGCCGCGTGCAGCAGCCGACCGCCTCATGGTTTGCACGATCGGCGCGCTGTTCGTCGCCCTGTTTGCTGGCGGCACGACAATTCTCACGCCGGAACTGGTCACCTCGGCCGAGTGGGTGGGCTGGGTGCAGCTTGGCATCGCGGCGTGCCTGCTGTTTCCCGGCCTGTATGCCGTATCCGCCATCGGGATCGTTGTGCTGTGGGGGTTCGCCCTGGTCAAATACGACCTGTTTCACATGCTCGACTATCTGGCGCTCGATTTCGGCCTCGCCGGGTACCTGGTGCTAGCGGCCCGCGACGGCGGTCGTTGGCATGGCCGACGATTCGACGTCCTGAGGTGCGGGGTCGCCATCGCGATGATGTGGGCGAGCCTGGAGAAGTTCAACTATCCCGCATGGTATGTGCCGCTGCTGGAGAAGAAGCCGTATCTCGCGCTGGGACTGCCGTTTGCGACCTTCACTGCGATAAGCGGCGTGGCCGAGTTCGCACTCGGGTTTGGGCTGGTGTGGTCGCCGCTGGTCCGGCGGCTGTCAGCGCTTGCATTGCTCGGGCTGATGCTTGCGGCCGTTTTTCCGTTCGGGCGCGTCGATCTGATCGGCCACGCGCCGATCCTGATGGCGTTGTTTCTGGTCGTCACGGGCGTGGGCAGCGAGCCGAGGTTTCGGCCGCACCTGGCGCTGTCACCGGTCGGGCTGGGCGTGGCCCTGGCCGTGTTCCTGCTGTCGCAGAACGCGGTGCACGACCTCATTTACGGCGACGACAATCCGTCCTGGTTGCCGAGGAGAGCCGATGACGAGATCAGGCCGGGCGACACGCTGCCGCCGCATCCACACCTGTTCGGCAATGAGGCCGACAAGGAATGACCCGACCGGCATGAAGCCGCGATCAGCAATCGGTGTACTAGACTTGATGTATCCGAGCTTCGGCTGGAATTCCTGTCGTATGCCACCACGTGAATCGGCAGCCTAGATCGGACATCTTTTTGGGCATAGCCTAACTGAGGCGGAGGTGGGCTCGCGGCTAGCAGCGACCCGACAGCATCGGTTCAAACTATGGTCGACGACCAGCAAACGTAACGGGCTCTCCATGTCCGCTTTCGAGAAACGGCCAACTTCCGCTGAATGGCTGGGATGGGTCGAGTTGAGCCTTTGCCAGCGAGCACAGGAATGACCGCTGTTTGCGCGAAGCGGACCTTAAAGCGAAACGCACTGTTCGTTTGCTTCGGGTCGATTCCGGCTGTCTGCTCGGCGGTTGGGCCCGCGCCGAGCGTAAGATTTTCTACCACTAGCCCACCAAGACCCATCGCCCCTCGCGGCTCGAGCGCGCGATCGCGTGAACGGTTCGTTCGATGGCAAGGCCGCCCTCGAAATCCATGGCCAGCGCCGGGCGGCCCAGGATGCGGTTCAGGAGTTCGTGGGCTTCGATGGTCTTGAGGTCGTTGAAACCCATCTGATGACCGGGGGCGGCGATGAAGCGCTCATAAGGGGGGTGCGACGGGCCCATCAGAACCTGCTTGAACCCCTGCGCCTCCTCTGGCCCCTCCGCCACAAAAAGCCCGACCTCGTTGAAACGCTCCTGGTCGAAGACGATCGCGCCCCGCGCGCCAAAGATCTGCAACTGAAGGCGGCCTTTGCGGCCCCAGGCGCAGCGGCTGACCTGGATCGTTCCCGACGCGCCGTCGGCCATCCGGACGAGCGATGTCGCGATGTCGAACGTCTCGACCTCGCGCCGTCCGCCCCCGTCCGGGCGGTTGGGATAAGGCTTGCTCATCTCGCCGAAAACTTCACGCGGCGCGCCGATCAGGGTCGCGATCAGGCTTAAAGGGTGGACGGCGAAATCATCCAGGGCGCCGTAGCCGGACCTCGCCTGGCTGCGCCAGGAAAAGGGCGCCTCGGAATCGGCCATGTAGTCCTCATCCATCTCGAGGCGAAAATGGGTGAGCAATCCGATCGCGTCGCTCTTAAGAAGCTTGTCGATGAAGCGGACGGCCGGGCTCTGGATATAATTATAGCCGAGTATGGCGACGCAGCCGGAGGCGCGCGCCGCCGCCGCCATGCGCTCGGAATCTTCGAGCGACGGCGCCATCGGCTTTTCGCACCACACATGCTTGCCCGCTTCGAGCGCCGCGATCGCCATCGGCGCGTGTAGGGCGTTGGGAGTGGTGATCGAAACGACCTCCACGCCCGGATCCGCGATCAGCGCGCGCCAGTCGTCGGTCGAGGATTCGAAGCCGAACTCGTCGGCCTTCCGACGCGCCAGCCCTTCCTCGACCTCGCACAGCATGACGCGCCTGACGATCGGTGTATCGTCGAACACCGCGTGGACGCCGGTCCACGCCAGCGCATGACACTTGCCCATGTAGCCAGTGCCGATGAGTCCCACCCCGATTGTGCGCATCGTTCGCCCCGATTTTGGCGCCCCTACCCAGCGCCGCTAATACAAATATTTCATACGCGACACAGATTGGAATATCTGTTCTATTCGTGTCGGTGTCGGCAGAATAACTCAGGCGAACGCGGGCGTCGCGGGGCGCGAAAGACAGCGATGAGCCACGACGCAGCAATCGAACCGCCGGAAAGCTTCGACGCCTTTCAGCGCCGGCTGATCGAGATCGAACCGCGTCTGCCCAAGCGCCTCAGGCAAGCCGCGGCTTACGCGCTTGAGCATCCGGACGAATTTGCCCTGGGCACCGCCTCCGCGCTCGCCCGCAACGCCGAGGTGCAGGCCTCGACGCTCGTGCGGTTCGCCCAGACGTTGGGCTTCGCCGGCTTTTCCGAGTTGCAGGAACTCTTTCGCTCGCGCCTGCGCAACCGCTGGCCCGATTATTCCGAGCGCCTCCGGGCGTTGCAGCAGAACGCCCACGACAGCGGCGATCCGACCAATCTTCTCTTCGGATTTGCTGATTCAGCGGCCGATTCGATCGCCCGGCTGCGCGAGGGTGTGCAGCGACGCGAGCTTGACCTGGCGGTCAACCTTCTGGCTCGCGCGCGGACCATCCATTGCCTCGGGCAGAGACGGTCCTTCTGCGTCGCCCATTACCTGACCTACGCGCTGTCCCAGCTCGGCGTCCCGGCCTGCCTCATCGATAATGTGGGCGGGCTCGGGCCGGAAGAGCTCGCGCAGGCAGGCCCTGGCGACGCGCTGATTGCAGTCAGCTTCTCGCCCTATACGCCTTTCACCGTCGACCTCGCCAAACGCGCGCGACGCGCAGGCGTCCCGATTGTCGTCATCACGGACAGCGCGCTGTCGCCGCTCGCTGGCCTCGCCGATGTCCGGTTCGAGGTCGTCGAGAGCGACTTCGGCTCGTTCCGTTCGCTGTCGGCGACGTTTTGCCTGGCGATGACGCTCGCCGTAGCGGTTGGCGAAAAGCGGGCGAAAGCGGCCGCGTAATTCAGCTCACTCGGCGGGCGCGCGCCTGGCGGCGAATGAGACCCTCGGCACCAGAAACAGCGTCGCCGCGACCATGAGCGCGATCGCGAACATGGAAACGAAAGTAAGGTGAAGAGACTGTTCGAGCGCAGCGCGAAGCCCGGGCTCGCCCACCGCTTCCGAACCCTGCTCCAGAAGATCCCGCAGCTGATCCGATGTCGCGCCGGCGTGGCCGGATCGAAGGAGACCGAAATTGAGCACTGCGCCGAACACGGTCGCGCCGAACGTGCTGCCGAGACTGCGAGCGAAGATATAGGACGCGGTCACGCTTCCGCGCTCGGACCAACTGACGATTTCCTGGATCAATATGATCGAGGCGCTGCTGGAGAGACCCATACCGAGCCCGACGATGAGCGAGCCAAGACCGGCCACGATGGGCGAACTGTCCCCGTTGAGGAAGAGGAAAAAGAGCGCGCCCAACGGAATGAGCACGCCGCCGACCCGCAAAACGGAGCGCACGCCAAAGCGTCGGAAGAAGCGTACGCCGGTCGTCGCCCCGATCGGCCATCCCAGCACCATTGCGGAGAGGGCGAAACCGCCGATCAAGGGCGGCTTCTGCATCACCCCCTGCACGAACACCGGCAGAAACGTGGTGAGGCCCATCATCACCATGCCGGCGAGAAGCGAGGCGCCGTTGGCCGCGGCGATCGGCCGGCGTCCCCAAAGCTCAAGCGAAATCATCGGCTCCGGAGATCGGCGCTCCTGTAAGACAAACAGCACGACCGCAACGGCGGCGACCAGGGTGGTGAGCCCGATTTCGATCGGCCCCGAGGTCGAAAGCGCGGTGAGATCGGCCATGATGGCGGCGATGGCGACGGTGAAGATGCCGGCGCTCAGGTGGTCGATCCTGCCGCGGCCGCGAGCGCTTTTTTCGTGCAAATAAGCCCAGAACCCCGCCGCCGCGAGCGCGCCGATCGGCAAGTTCATCCAGAAGATCCAGGCCCAGGAAAAGTGCTGGGTGATGAGCGCGCCGACGAGCGGTCCGAGGACCGCCGACAACGCCCACACACTGGCCAGCCAGCCTTGGATTTTCGCCCGCTCATGCGCCGAATAGAGGTCGCCAACGATGGTCATGGCAGTTGGCTGAACCGCGCCCGCGCCGATGCCCTGAACCAGCCGGAAGACGATCAGCGACGGCATCGACCAGGCGAATCCGCACAGGATCGAGCCAAAGAGGAAAGCCGCGATCCCGACCAGCATCACCGTCTTGCGGCCGACGAGGTCGGAGAGCTTGCCGAACACCACGGTGGTCGCCGTCTGTGTCAACAGGAATGCCGAGAACACCCAGCTATAGAGCGGCAATCCGCCAAGCTGGCCGACGATCTGCGGCATAGCGGTGGAGACGATCGTCGCTTCGATCGCAATCATGAAATTCGCCGCCATGACGGCGGCGAGCACAAGCGGACGGTGAGTTGCGGAGGGAATCATCACTCATTCTTGGGAGGTTGCCCGTCACTTTAACGGACAACCCGCCCGTTCGCCAAATCGCGTTCGCGTGAACAGAGGGCGTTTCAAATACGTTGAACCCGCTGCAGAACCCACTTTGCAGCGCAGCCTCTTCCGACAGCGCCGACACGGAAACTTGCGCCTTCCGCCCTTCCCCGCATCCCCAATCTTACGTTATCCTTTTCGGCATCAAGGAGAAATTCATGCAGACCCGTCGCCTAGGCCGCACCGATCTCAACGTCGCCCCGCTCGTGTTCGGCGGTAACGTGTTCGGCTGGACCGCCGACAAAAAAACGTCGTTCGACGTGCTCGACCGGTTCGCTGCAGCGGGCCTCAACGCCATCGACACCGCCGACGTCTATTCGGCCTGGGTCCCAGGCAATTCAGGGGGTGAATCGGAGACGATCATCGGCGAATGGATGAAGGCGCGCGGGAATCGCAGCCGGGTCGTCGTTATCACCAAGGTCGGCTCGCCGATGGGCAAGGGAAAGGAAGGCCTATCGGCGCGTTATATCGCAGAGGCGGTCGAGGCGTCGCTCAAGCGGCTGCAGATCGAGGCGATCGACCTTTATCTGTCCCACTGGCCGGACATGGCGACGCCGGTCGAGGAGACGCTCGGCGCCTATCAGCGCCTGATCGAACAGGGAAAGATCCGCTGGTGTGGCGCCTCGAACCTCAGCGTCAAGCTGCTCGAGGCCGCGCTCGCGGCGTCAAAGGCGAAGGGATTGCCGCGCTACGAGGTTCTGCAGCCAGAATACAATCTCGCCGACCGCAAGGAATTTGACGGCGCGCTCGCCGACCTCTGCCAGCGCGAGCAGATCGGCGTCGTCACCTACTTCAGCCTCGCCAAGGGGTTCCTCACAGGCAAGTACCGCAGCGAGGCCGATCTCTCCAAGAGTCCGCGCGGCGACGGGGTCAAGGCCTATCTCAACCCGCGTGGATTTCGGATCGTCGACGCGCTCGAAGCGGTGGCGGCCAGCCACAAAGCAAAACCCGCGGAGGTCGCGCTCGCCTGGGCCATGGCCCGGCCCGGCGTCACCGCGCCGATCGCCAGCGCCACCTCGATCGAACAGACCGAGAGCCTGGCGCGCGCAACCGAGCTTGCGCTGACAGGAGCCGACATGGACGCGCTCAACGCCGCCAGCGCGCCCTAGGGCGCTTTTTCCCTTGGATGAGCCGGTTCGGCTCCTTCTCGGGGCGGGCTCGCCATTTCAGTCCGGTCGACCCGGGTTTGGGTTTTCTTGGCGCTTCGCCGTTTCGCCGCGAAAACCCCCGATTTCAGAGGTTGGATTTCCTTGTATTTCCTTGGATTCTCTCGTGCGAATTGAGACTTTTCAATGGGTTAAGCCGGATAAAACCTGAAACGTTTTTTCCTACCCCTTTTGCCGTCGTGAAAGCGCTGTCGAAATGGCTAGCCAACGATTTGGTATGACGGATAAACGGATTGTTCATTGGGGCAAGCTTAATGCAATTTCTGATTTTCTGCAAGACATTCCCGCTCGAGCTGTGCCCGCCTGGCGATACGGCCCGCGCGCCACCAGGCGCACCGGATGCTCAACGAACGCTTGGCTGTCATGCCCGCGAAAGCGGGCATCCATCAGCGCCGCTGCGACTTTAGATTCCTGCTTGCGCGGGATGACTAAACGGCTGCCGCCGGTTTGCCCGCCGCCTGTCTCATCGATCGTCGCCTCGCAAGGCCGAGGCCAACGAAACCAACGACCATCATGGCCCATGTCGAAAGCTCCGGGACGGCGAGTGGGACAAATGCGATGTCCTTCTGTCCGAGACCCTCAAGGCACCGTTCCACGCCGCCAGATAAGCTGCAGCTAACGCCACCCGATTTCTCCAGCACGGGTGAGAAACTCACGGTCGAGTTCGAACAACTCGGTTGGCTGTTCGGGCAGGGGTTGTCGCCCTGCAATGCTTTGAGATCGAGCGCGACCACGGCGTCGGTGGTCGGATCGAGGGCCCAGGAAATCGACGTGATGTCCGCCTGCGTGAACCCGCTGTAGGAAAACAGCACGCGAGCGTCGCTGTCGCCGCTCAACGTCGGGAACGTGATGCTGCCAACCGTCGTATCTGCGTCAGTGTCGATGATCGCCTCAACGATCGCCGCACGAGACGCCGACGCGCCGAACACAAGCATAACGCCTACGAACGCTCCAAGAGCTCTAATCTCCATTCGCATGTGACTACCCCCTGCGGACGATTCCGCTCTTCACAGTCACAGGGTTTTCGCGGTGCAGCAATCCGCCAAGAGTGTTGATTAGCTTGGGGGTTTCGTTCTTAAGGTCTTTGCGCCTGTCAACTTAGAGCGGGAGCCGCTCAGCCCGCGTTTGTCGATTTGACGGGCTCCTCCTGATCGCGCAATTCGCACACGGCTTGGTCCCGCCTGGCGACACGGCACGCGCGCCATCAGACGCACCGGATGATCAACTAAGCTTGGCTGTCATGCCCGCGAAAGCGGGCATCCATCAGAGCCGCTGCGCCTTTAGATTCCCGCTTGCGCGCGAATGACCAAATGGGCGCCGTCGGTTTACCCGGCCGCCTGTCTCATCGATCGGCGCCCCGCAAGGCCGAGGCCAACGAAACCAACGACCATCATGGCCCATGTCGAAGGCTCCGGGACTGGGACAAATGTGATATTCGAGTTTAGGATTGGTGTGAAACACGCGCTTACCGGCCCGAAAACGTGACATTCCGTGTCAGCCTCTCTCGCAAGCGTAGGTGACACACTCGCGGTGAAGTTCGAGCAACTCCTGCCGTTCGGGCAGGGGTTGTCGCCCTGCAATGCGTGGAGATCGAGCGCGACCACGGCGTCGGTGGTCGGATCGAGGGACCAGGAAATCGAGGTTATGTCCGCCTGCATAAACCCGTCGTAGGAAAAGAGCACGCCTGCGTCACTGCCGCCAGTGAAAGTCGGGAAGGTGATGCTGCCGACCGACATGTCGATGTCAGTGTCGAAGATCGTTTCCACGATTGCAGCACGCGACGCCGACGCGCCAAACGCAAGCGTGACGCCTACGACTGCCGCAAGAGTTCCAATTTTCATCCGCATCTGAGTATCCCCCTCGGACAAGTCCGCCTCCGATAGTCGGGGGGCTTTTGCAGCGCAGCAATCCGCCAAAACTGTTGATTAGCTTGGGGACTTTGTTCTTATGATCTTTGCGTCTGTTAACATAAGGCTGGGAGCAGGTCACCCCGCGTTTGTCGATTCCGTGGGCCGTTCCTGCTCGCGCAATTCGCGGCGCAGGATCTTGCCGATATTGGTTTTCGGCAGCGCATCGCGGAATTCGATCTGGCGCGGACTCTTGTAGCCCGTCAGCTGCTGCCGGCAGTAGGCGATCAGAGCGGCCTCGGTCAGACCCATGTCCTTGCGCACGACCACGAGCTTGACCGCCTCTCCTGTCCTGGCGTCCGGCACGCCGACCGCGCCGGCCTCGAGCACACCGGGATGGCTCATCGCCACGTCCTCGATTTCGTTCGGATAGACATTGAAGCCGGAGACGTTGATCATGTCCTTCTTGCGATCGACCACATAGACAAAGCCGCGCTCGTCGACCCGCGCGATGTCGCCGGTGCGCACGAAGCCGTCGGCGGTCATCACCTTTTCGGTCTCGTCCGGCCGGTTCCAATAGCCGGCCATGACCTGCGGCCCTTTGATGCAAAGTTCGCCCGCTTGCCCGAACTCGACGTCGCGCCCGTCGTCGCCGCGAATGGCGATGTCGGTCGATGGCATCGGCAGGCCGATCGCCCCGTTGTAGCGATCGATGTTGAGCGGATTGGCGATCGCCGCCGGCGAGGTCTCGGTCAGTCCATAGGCCTCAATCAGCGGTTTGCCCGTCACCGATTGCCAGCGCTCGGCGACCGCTCGCTGCACCGCCATTCCCCCGCCGATCGAAAGATGCAGATGCGAGAAATCGAGCTTGGTGAAGTCCTCATTGTTCAGGAGCGCGTTGAACAGCGTATTGACGCCAGGAAGCGCAGTGAACCGCGCTCCTCGCAACGCCTTGACCAGCGCGGGAATGTCTCGCGGATTTGCGATCATGAGATTCGAGGCGCCAATCATCATCGGCACGAAGCCGTTCACCTGCAACGCAAACACGTGATAGAGCGGCAACGCGGCGACGAACATTTCGCCATCCAATTTGATTGCGGGGGCGAGCCACGCATAAATCTGACGCAGATTGGCGGTCATGTTGCGATGGGTCAGCATCGCTCCTTTCGGCACGCCCGTCGTCCCGCCGGTGTATTGAAGGAACGCGATATCATCCGGCTTAGTCGTCACGTCCGTGAACGTGGCTCTCGACCCCGCAGTGAGCGCCTGATTGAACCGCACCGCCTGTGGCAAGCGAAACGCAGGCACCGCGCGCCGCACGTGCCGCACGATTGAATTGACGATGAACCCCTTGGCGCCGCCCAATTGGTCGCCAGCGCCAGTGACGATGATTGTCTTGAGCGCCGAGCCGTCGATCGCCTTTTCGACCGTGCTGGCGAAATTCTCGAGAACGACGATCGCCTCGGCGCCGGAATCGGCGAGCTGGTGCTTCAGCTCGCGCGGCGAGTAGAGCGGGTTACAATTGACGACCACGCAGCCTGCGCGCAGCGCGCCAAACGCGGCGATCGGATATTGCAGCACGTTCGGCATCATGAGCGCGACACGGGCGCCCCGAGGCAGGCGCGCAACGTTCTGCAGGTAGCTCGCGAAGGCGCGCGACTTCAGGTCCAGTTCACCATAGGACATCGCCTCGCCCATGCTGATGAAGGCAGTCCGATCGCGAAATTTTTCGAAGCTGGCCTTGATGAAATCGCCGAGCGAGCCGAGCGCGCTCAAGTCAATTTCGGCCGGCACGCCCTCGGGATAGGACTTGAGCCATATCCGTTCCATGAAGCCCCCGTTGCAACCGCGCTCGCCTCATTTGGCGCTTCACGCGAATACCGTACGGGACATGCGTTTGTCGACGAGCTATGCCTGTCAGCCTGGGAGCGCGCGCCTCGGCTCGAACGCCGCAGGCCTGTCAGATCACAGGCCTAAGATACCCGCCGGCCGAGTTAGCAGCGCTTTCTGCGGGTCGCCGACCAAGAATTCCCGGGTCGAGGGATCCACGGCATTCAGCAGGTCGTGGATGAATTTGTCCTGAACCTTGAAGCTTAATTCTGGCGGAATGCCGATCGTCGACACGCGGAAAAGCGCTCCATCCGGAACCCAGCCCCTCAGGCCGTAGCCGAGCTTGAGCGCTTGGCGGGCCCAATTGCTGCTCGAATTGTCGTAGCCAATCCGCATCCAGTAGGTGATCGGCTCAACGCGCTCCTCGCGCTGGGCGACCAGCCTCGTCGCCTTGAGCGGCGGCTCTGAGGGTGAATATTCGAGCCTCAACGGGCTCGTGCGCGATACGCGGAAGCCCTGCGCGGTGTAGCAGACCTCCGGATGATGAAGCTGCAAACTGTCGCTCTGGCTCTCGCCATAAGCCACCATCAGCATCACCACATGCCCCTCGGAGTTGACAAAGCCGCGCGAGGCCTCTTGATTGTAAATGGCGGCTTCAAGCGAATCTGCCGCCGGCGGGGCGATAACGTTGAGCCCTTCGACCGGCTTCCAATCCCCGAATTTGGTCGGCAGGTGCTTGTCGACGTCGAAGACATCGTGAGTGCGCGCCATCAGATTGTGCGGCGTCATGACAACCGCGAGCAGCATTGCCGCCAGCATCGCGATGCAGGCCAGGAGAATGTTGGTCGAACGCGCCATCTTCGGCTCCAAAGCCCGCGAACCCCGCGTGCACCTGTGAATATAGTCGCTCACCCCGCGCCGCGCAACGCGACCAAGGCGGCCGATTGTAGCCAATCGAAACAGCCGCGTCTCATGAATTTATCTTAATAAACGCTAGCGCTTAATTCGCCTTGTCCATCGGAAGCCAGCCCGGGCCGAGGCGGGGCTTGCCGGGCAATCATATTTGGGGTCGAAGAGAGGTCGCCGCAAGCCAGGGCTTCCGGCCTTGAGGCGAACACGCAGATTGCAGCGGATGAGGCCACCCCCATGACCAGCGGTGATATTCTCGAGCGCTTGGGTCTGACAGCGGCGGCGCTGTCTGGCGGCTCGCTATCCGTCCGCTCGCCGATCGACGGGGCCGAGATTGCGCGCATCCGGGAGACGCCTGTCGAGGATATGCCCGGCATCATCGATCGCGCTCACAATGCCTTCCTTGCCTGGCGCGAGGTTCCGGCGCCGAGACGGGGCGAGCTGGTCCGCCTGCTGGCTGAGGAGTTGCGCGCGTCAAAAGAGGCCTTGGGAGCCCTGGTGACGCTCGAGGTCGGCAAGATCACCTCCGAGGGTTTGGGCGAAGTTCAGGAGATGATCGACATCTGCGACTTCGCCGTCGGCCTCTCGCGCCAATTGTACGGTCTCGCCATCGCCTCGGAGCGTCCGGGCCACCGCATGACCGAGACCTGGCATCCGATGGGGCCGTGCGCGATCATTTCCGCCTTCAATTTTCCGGTCGCGGTCTGGTCCTGGAACGCGGCGCTGGCGCTCGTCTGCGGCGATCCGGTGATCTGGAAGCCGTCCGAGAAGACGCCGCTCTCGGCGCTGGCGACGATGAACATCCTGGAGCGCGCCATCGAGCGCTTCGGCCCGGAGGCGCCCGAAGGCCTCGCCCAGCTCGTTATCGGGGGGCCGGCGATTGGGGAGGCTCTCACTTCATCCAAGCGCGTGCCGATCGTCTCCGCCACCGGCTCGACCCGCATGGGCTCGATCGTCGGCCCCAAGGTCGCCTCGCGGTTTGGCCGCCCGATCCTCGAGCTTGGCGGCAACAATGCGATGATCGTCGCGCCCTCCGCCGATCTCGACATGGCGGTTCGGGCGATCGTGTTTTCGGCTGTCGGCACGGCGGGGCAGCGCTGCACCTCGCTGCGCCGGGTCATCGCCCATCGTTCGATTCGCACCGATCTCACCCACCGGCTGGTCAAGGCTTATTCGGGCCTGCCGATCGGCGATCCACGCTCGGATGGGACGCTGGTCGGCCCGTTGGTCGACCATGCCGCACGCGACAAGATGCAGGCGGCGCTCAAGCGCGCGCAAGACGAGGGCGGCAAGGTCCACGGCGGGGGAAATGTCGCAAAGGGCGTTCCGAACGGCGGCGCCTACGTCGAGCCGGCAATTGTCGAAATGCCGGACCAGTCGGGAATCGTGCGCGAGGAAACCTTCGCGCCGATCCTCTACACGCTTGGCTACGATGGGCTGGACGAGGCGATTGCCATCCAGAACGACGTGCCGCAAGGCCTGTCGTCGTCGATCTTCACGCTCAATCTCCGTGAGGCGGAGACGTTTCTGTCAGCGTCCGGATCCGATTGCGGCATCGCCAACGTCAATATCGGCCCGTCCGGCGCTGAGATCGGCGGGGCTTTCGGCGGCGAGAAGGAAACGGGAGGCGGACGCGAGAGCGGCTCCGACGCCTGGAAGGCCTACATGCGACGGCAGACCAGCACCGTGAACTATTCGGCCAAGCTGCCGCTTGCGCAGGGAGTGAGGTTCGACGTCTAGCGTGGCTGTAGGCCCTCATCCGGTCCTTCGGGCCACCTTCTCCCGGGAGGAGAAGGGATTTCCCCCTCTCCCTCGGGGAGAGGGTTGGGGTGAGGGCTCCCGCGCCAACCCCGCGGCGCCCTGATGCCTGATGTGATCGTGATCGGCGGCGGCCATAACGGCCTCGTTGCCGCGGCCTACATCGCCATGACCGGCCTCAAAGTGACAGTGCTCGAGCGCCGGGCGCAAGTCGGCGGCGCGGCGGTGACCGAGGAATTCCAACCCGGCTTTCGCAATTCCGTCGCCGCCTACACCGTCTCGCTTCTGAACCCGACGATCATCCGCGACCTCGAGCTTTATCGTCATGGGCTCCGCATCATCGAACGCCCGTTGTCGAATTTCCTGCCCCTGCCCGACGGACGCTATCTGAAGGTGTCGCCGGGGCGTACGAAGGCCGAGGTCGCGAAATTCTCCGCCCGCGACGCCGAGCGGCTTGACGCCTACGAGGCGCGGCTCGAGCGCCTGGCGAATGTGCTGCGCGCGCTTGCGCTGGACACGCCGCCCAATCTGGCGACCGGGCAAGGGCTTGGCGCCCACCTTGCCGCCCTCCTCGACACCGCCAAGGTCGGAAACCGCCTGCGTTCGCTGGGGCTCGAAGGGCAGCGTGACCTTCTCGAACTTTTCACCCGCTCCGCCGGCGACATGCTCGACCAATGGTTCGAAAGCGATCCGATCAAAGCGATCCTCGGCTTTGACGGGATCGTTGGAACCTACGACAGCCCCTATGCGGCCGGCACGGGCTACGTTCTGCTGCATCATTGCTGGGGCGAGGTGAACGGCAAAAAGGGCGCCTGGGGCCATGCGATCGGCGGCATGGGCGCGATTACGCAGGCCATCGCGCGCGCCTGCGCAATACGCAACGTCGACATTCGCACGAACTGCGCCGTGAACGAGATCCTGATCGAGAAGGGCCGCGCCGTCGGAATCGTTACGGACAAGGGCGAGAAGCTGGCGGCCCGCGCCATCGTCTCGAACCTCCATCCGAAGCTCACCTTCGAGAAGCTTCTCGACCCGGCTGTCCTGCCCACGGACTTCCGCGCCCGCATCGCGGCTTATCGCAGCGGGTCGGGCTCGTTCCGCATGAACCTCGCGTTGAGCGAACTGCCGAGCTTTTCCGCTCTCCCAGGACGCGACGCGGCTGAGCATCATGGCAGCGGCATCGTGATCGCGCCGAGCCTCGCCTATATGGAGCGCGCGTTCATGGACGCCCGGCTGTCGGGCTGGTCGGGGCAGCCGATTGTCGAAATGCTGATCCCCTCGACGCTCGACGATTCGCTTAGCCCTCCGGGGCGGCACGTCGCGTCGCTGTTCTGCCAGCATGTCGCGCCGAAACTGCCGGACGGGCGCTCCTGGGATGACGCGTGTGAGACGGTCGCGGACCTCATGATGGACACGGTCGACGCCTACGCGCCCGGTTTCAAGGCGTCGGTCATCGCCCGCCAGATCCTCTCGCCCCTCGATCTCGAGCGCGAATTCGGCCTCGTCGGCGGCGACATCTTCCATGGCCGCCTCAGCCTCGATCAGCTCTATTCCGCGAGGCCCGTACTCGGACACGCCGACTATCGCTCGCCCATTCCCGGCCTCTATATGTGCGGCGCCTCGACCCATCCTGGCGGCGGCGTCACCGGCGCGCCCGGCCATAATGCGGCCCGCGAGATGATCCGTGACTTCCGCGCCCGACGATGGCCCAGTCGCGGATAAGAGTTATTCACGACGCGGTTCTTGCGCATGAGCTTGATCAATGAGCAAATAATCGCTTGCGCGGTAAACAGGCCGCTCGCTGGGAGCGTCGAATTGAAAGGACTGAGGACCATGGCGAAATTCCGGGTTTCCGCGCTGCTCGTCTTGATCGCACTCATTTCCTGTGCGGTGGCGGCCCTGATATCGCCGGCGGTCATCGGGCGGGCGGGCGCTGCCGGCCCGAGTCCCGACGCGGTCGCCGATTCCGACGGCGCCCTGCGTGTCCCCGCGGACTATCGCTCGATGTACGAATATTTGGGGACTTGGGCGGTCGCGGCCGACAAGGGCGAGGGATCAAAGCAGCTCCATTCCGTCTACGCCTCGCCCGGCGCCGTCGCCGCATTTCGGGCGAATGGCCATTTCCCGGACGGAGCCGTTCTGGTGAAGGAGGTTTATGATGCCGCCACCGGTCCGATGACGACCGGCACGGTCAGCCACGCGGAGACTCTCGCCGGCTGGTTCGTCATGGTCAAGGACAGCAAGAACAGCCATCCGCAGAACAAGCTATGGGGCAGCGGATGGGGTTGGTCGTGGTTCGACGCCGCCAACCCCTTGAAGACCACTTCGACCGATTACACGACGGACTGCCAGCCTTGCCACATCCCCGCGCAGGCGACGGACTGGATTTACACCCAAGGGTATCCAATTCTGCACAAGTGAGCGCGAGATGCTCCGTGACTTCTGCGTCCGGCAATACGCGTGGCACACCTAAGCTGCGCTTTCCGATCGCCTACGTTGTTATAAATCCGGCTGAGCGGCATGGGCCAGTTGCACGAACTCGGTGACGTCGGGCTATAAGCGCCGCGAAGCGGCCTCTCAATTCTCAGGTTCCCCAATGGACAAACTCCACAACCCGTTCAAGCACGCGCTGAAGTCCGGCAAATTGCAGCTTGGACTGTGGCACAGCCTGGCGAGCCCTATCGTGGCCGAAATTATTGCAGGCGCCGGGTTCGACTGGATTCTGCTCGATACCGAACACGCGCCGAACGAACTGCCGATGGTGCTCGCCGAGCTTCAGGCGATGAACGGCGGAACGGCACATGCCGTGGTCAGACCCGCCTGGAACGATCCCGTGATCATCAAGCGCCTGCTCGATATCGGCGCGCAGTCGCTACTCATTCCCTACGTTGAGACAGAGGAGGAAGCGCGCCGGGCGGTGATGTCGGTTCGCTACCCGCCCGACGGTTTCCGTGGTTTCGCGGGCAAGGCGCGGGCGTCGCGCTACGGCCGCATCAAGGGGTATCACGCGGCGGCCAACGCCGAGATCTGTCTTCTGTTGCAGGTGGAGACGAAGCGCGGACTTGAGAACCTCGAAGCAATCGCGGGTGTGGAAGGCGTCGACGGCGTGTTCATAGGCCCTGGCGACCTCTCGGCCGCGCTTGGCTATCTCGGCCAGCCCACGCATCCGGAAGTCATCAAGATTATCGACGACATGATTCCACGCATCAAGAAGGCCGGCGCGGCGCCGGGGATTTTGACCGGCGACGCTGAACTCGCCCAGCACTATATCGACCTTGGCTGCCTGTTCGCCGCGGTCGGCTCCGACCTCGGCCTGTTGGCGAGGGGTGCGGATCAACTCGCAGCGAAATTCAAAGGGCAAAACTCGGAGCGGTGACGGCCGAGCGCTGGCTTCGAGCGACGCGCGGATCGGGAGGAGATTGAATGTTTACCGCGAGCGCGGCAATGCTCGAGGCGCTGCAGGAAGCGGGCGTCTCTTACATCTTCGCCAATTTCGGCAGCGACCATCCGGCTCTCATCGAGGCGATCGCCGAGGCGCGATCCTTGGGTCGGCCGATCCCGGCAATCATCACCTGTCCGCACGAAATGGTCGCGATGACCTGCGCCCATGGCTACGCGCAACTGACCGGTCGCGCTCAGGCTGTCGTGGTCCATGTGGACTGCGGGACGCAGTCATTGGGCGGAGCGGTCCACAACGCGGCCAAGGCGCGCATTCCGGTGTTCGTTTTCGCCGGCCTGTCGCCGTCCACCCAGGAGGGCGAGGCGACCGGCAGCCGCAACGAATTCATCCAATGGATTCAGGACGTGCCCGATCAGCGCGGCATCGTCCGCCAATATATGAAATACGACAACGAGCTTCGCAACGCGGGCAACGTGAAGCAGATCGTGCACCGATCTCTGCAGATCGCCCACAGCGATCCCAAGGGGCCCGTCTACCTCGTCGGCGCCCGCGAAGTGATGGAAGCGGAAAGCCAGCGCGTTGCGATTGACGTTGGTGAATGGCCGCCAATCGCGCCGACGCCGCTCGCCGAGGCCGCCGTCGCGAGCCTTGTCGACGCCTTCCAGCGGGCAACAAGACCGCTCATCGTCACCTCTTATGTCGGCCGCAATCCCACCGCCGTGACCGAGCTCGTTCGCTTCTGCAGCCGGATCGGCGCGGGCGTGCTGGAATTGGTGCCGAGCGCCGTCAACTTTCCGCACAACGATCCCATGTACCAGGGCAATCATTGGAACCATCCGTTCCAGAACCGCGCTCTGGCCGAAGCCGATTTCATTTTGGTCGTCGATAGCGACGTGCCCTGGATCCCCACGGTCAGCAAGCCGAGCGATGGCGCCTCCATCGCCATCATCGATGTCGATCCGCTCAAGCAATCGACGCCGCTCTGGTCCATCAAGGCGCGGCAAATTTATCGGGCCGATGCGGCGACCGCTTTCGCGCAACTGAACGCTCACCTCGATCGCATCGAGATCGACGAGGAAGCCGCTGAGCGCCGACGCCATCACTACGGCGAGCGCCATCGAGAGCGGAAGACCGAGCTCGATCGCCTCGAGGAACCAAGCGGCGATGTGATCACGCCGGAATATTTGACTGCCTGCGTGCGCCGTCAGGTGGGGCTCGAGGCGATCGTGCTCAACGAAGGCATCACCAATTATCCGGCGATCTGCGATCATATGGCGCGCGAACATCCAGGCACGATGTTCGCGAGCGGGGGCGGCTCGCTCGGGTGGACCGGCGGCGCGGCGATCGGCATGAAACTGGCCGCGCCTGGCAAGACGTTCGTCGCCCTCACCGGCGACGGCTCCTACATGTTTTCCGCGCCATCCGCCGTGCACTGGATGGCGCGCCGATACCGCACGCCGTTCCTGCAAATCGTTTATAACAATCGGGGCTGGAACGCGCCGAGATTTTCGGCCCTCGCCGTTCATCCGAACGGATTCGCCAGCCGCGCCAGGGATCTGGATTTGAGCTTCGATCCGCCGCCGGACTATTCCGCAATCGCTGCTGCGGCAGGGGGCGCCTATGCGCGGGTGGTCAAGCGCCCACAGGAGGTGGAGGCGGCCGTCGCTGAGGGTCTGAGAGTGGTGCTTGAGGAGCAGCGCTGTGCGGTGCTCGACGTGTGGCTGTCGTATCTTTGACGGATACGCGATCCGGGTGGATCCTGGCCTTCATCGCGGGCGCCTGCTAAAGTTCTGGACTTGAGCCCCTCAGAGTGGGCGCCGTTGTTTCGTGCGCGCTCGATCGAGGATCCGCACGGTGGAGAGAGCATGATGCGCGCACTTGTTCTTTTCTGTGGCATCCTGCTGGCGATGGGGTCTTCAAGCTACGCTCAGGACCAACTCCGCGGCGTATTTGCACCTCCCGGGTGGACACCTCCTGCCGCAAAATCTGGCAAGCCGGCCGCGTCCGCTCTGGATTCTGGGGCAATCGGCAACGGTCCGCGCATCACGATCGTGGGCGGGGCGACTGAGGGCAATACGCTCCCGAGCGGCGTAACCCCTGCGCCAATGTCCGATCGGCCGGGCTATGGGACGGCGATCGTCAACGGCCATCGCTCCATCATCGACCTCAGCAACAACCGCATCGTCCAGGTGATGGACTAGCCGCGTCCTTTCGCCCGGCTCTCGCCCGGCGCGCAAACACTAGCGGCGAAAATCTGACCATCATTAATTTTCTATCAACTTCGCTGGGCGATGTTGACCGTCCGTAAGCGTCGCTGAGCCGGCGCAGGCACACATTTGATCTTGGCCGCCTCCAAGGATGTCGCAATGAGGACCATCTCCCGCCGAGAGCTTCTTACCATCGCCACAAGCGGCGCTATCGCCGCGACCGGCGCCGTCGCTTTCACGGCGCCGGCGAAGGCCGAGGCGCTAGAGCAGTTTTCTCCCGAGGAGGTCGTGACCGACGGCCAGCGGTTTTTTGGCACGCTCTCGCGTGGGTTGGCCGACGGGGTTCAGGAAGCAGGCAAACGTTGGGGCCTCCCCAATGCGTATATCCTCGGCCAGGAGGCCTCCGGCGCATTCGTGGGCGGCCTCAGATACGGCGAAGGCAAGATGTATACGCGCAACGCAGGCCACCAGCCGATCTTTTGGCAGGGACCGTCGATTGGCTTTGACGCTGGCGCGGACGGCGATCGGACGATGATGCTGGTCTACAATCTGCCGGAAACAGGCGCGATTTTTGATCGCTTCGGGGGATTGGACGGCTCGGCCTATTTTATCGGAGGCTTGGGCTTCACCGCGGTCGGCGCCAAGGGAGTCGTCGTGGTTCCCATCCGCACCGGATTGGGCTGGCGTCTCGGAGTCAACCTCAACTATCTCAAGTTCACCCAGCGGGCGACCTGGAATCCGTTCTGACGGGCCGCGCGATCTCCGAGGGGAATTTGCCCGGGTACAGCCTCCTCTTCTGCGCTAGAAGGTGCGCTTAGCTCGCAGGAGGCCATGCGCCATGATCATCGATTGCCATGGGCACTACACCACCGCTCCGAAGGCGTTGGAGGCGTGGCGCAACCGGCAGATCGCCGGCATCAAGGACCCGGCCCAAGCGCCCAAAGTCGCGGAACTGAAGATCAGCGACGACGAGCTTCGCGAGTTGATCGAATCGAACCAGCTGCGCTTGATGAGAGAGCGCGGCTGCGATCTGACGGTGTTCAGCCCCCGCGCCAGCTTCATGGCCCATCACATCGGCGATTTCGCCGTCAGTTCGACCTGGGCCTCGATCTGCAACGAGCTCTGCTTCCGCGTCGCCCAATTGTTTCCCGACCATTTCATCGGCGCGGCGATGCTGCCGCAAAGCCCTGGCGTCGATCCGAAGACCTGCATTCCCGAGCTCGAAAAATGCGTCCGGGACTATGGCTTTGTCGGCATCAATCTCAACCCCGATCCGTCGGGCGGCCACTGGACGAGTCCGCCGCTGACCGACCGCTGGTGGTATCCGATTTACGAGAAGATGGTCGAGTGGGACATCCCGGCGATGGTGCATGTCTCGACCAGCTGCAATCCGGCTTTCCACACCACCGGCGCCCATTACATCAACGCCGACACGACCGCGGTGATGCAGTTCATCCAAGGCGACCTGTTCAGGGTTTTCCCCACGCTGCGCTTCGTCGTCCCCCACGGCGGCGGCGCCGCGCCCTATCACTGGGGCCGCTATCGCGGGCTCGCGCAGGAATTGAAGAAGCCGCTCCTCACGGAGCAGATCTTGAAGAACGTCTTCTTCGACACCTGCGTCTATCATCAGCCGGGCGTCGACCTTCTGACCAAGGTGATCCCGGTCGACAACATCCTGTTCGCCAGCGAAATGATCGGCGCGGTGCGGGGCATCGACCCCGAGACCGGCCATTACTACGACGACACCAAGCGCTACATCGAGGCGACCCAGAACCTCAGCCCCGAGGACCGCCACAAGGTCTACGAAGGCAACGCCCGGCGGGTCTATCCGCGCCTCGATAAGGCGTTGAAGGCCAGAGGCCGATAGCGGGGTCTCGCCCACGCCGAGGTCCTGGATACAACCAGACCGCGAATTCCGCGCAAACTAAACGCGTAACTGCCCAGGGGGGTGAGTTGGATTTGTGACGGTGGGCAGGGATTTTTGGATTGTGTGGATTGGGGAGGAGTCAGGTTGGGCGGAATGTGATTGCCTTGGGGGATGATTTTGCCCTCCGAGGTCGCAGCCCTGATCGCGTCGCTCCAGCGGGAACTGGAAGTGTTGCGGGCTGAGAATGCGGAGCTTCGGCGCCGGCTGGGCCTTGACAGTTCGACGAGTTCGAAGCTGCCTTCGAGCGATGGTCTGCGGAAGAAGCCTTTGAGCCTTCGCGAGCCTTCGGGCCGGCCGAGCGGGGGCCAGAAAGGCCACAAGGGCGAGACCCTGCGCCAGAGGGCCAAACCCGACCGGATCGTGACGCATGCGGCGGCGGCTTGCCGTCATTGCGGCTCGGCCCTCAGCCTTGGCGAGGCGCGAGGCCTCGAGCGGCGCCAGGTGTTCGATCTGCCGGAGCGGCTGATCGAGGTCACCGAGCATCGGGGCCTGGTTTATGCCTGCGCCGGCTGCGGCGGAGCGACCCGGGCGGCTTTTCCCGAAGGGGTGAGGAGACCCGTCCAATATGGCGGGCGCGTCCGCGCCGCCGCCGTCTATCTCCACGCGCAGCATTTGATTCCCGAGGCCCGCGCGGCCGAGGCGCTTGCCGACCTGATTGGCGCGGAAAGCCTTTGTGCGGCGAGCGTGGCGGAATGGACGCGGCGGGAAGCGGGGGCGTTGGCGCCCGTCACGAAGCGGATCGGCGCGCTCGTGTGCGCCGCGCGCGTGCGCTGCCTCGACGAGACCGGCCTGCGCATCGGCGGCAAAACGCAGTGGCTGCATACCGTCGCCACCGAAACCCTCACGCTCTACCGCGCTGGCGCCAAGCGCGGCGCGATGCCCGAAGGCCTCGAAGGGGGCGTCGTCGTCCACGACGGCTTCAAATCCTACGCCAAGCTCGGGACGGCGGCGCAGCCCCCTGTCCATGCGCTCTGCAACGCCCATCACTTGCGCGAACTCAAGGCGCTCATCCAGTTCGACAAGGAGCCTTGGGCCGGAGCCATGAACGATTGTCTCCGCGACGCCTGCAAGACGGTCGCAGAAGCCCGCGCAAACGGCAAAACCGCGCTCTCCCCTGCGGTGCTCGAAGCCTTCCACGCCCGCTACTGGGAGGCCCTGCGCCAAGGCCTCGCCTGGCATCGCAGCCTTCCCCGCCTCGAAAAAGGGGGCGCCAAAAGCGGCCGCACGAAACGCAGGGCCGGAGACAATCTGCTGCTTCGCCTGCATAGATTCAAAGACGACGTACTGCGCTTCCTCGTGGACTTCGAGGTTCCCTTCACCAACAATCTGGCCGAACAGGCGCTCCGGATGATGAAGGTGAAAATGAAAATCTCCGGCGGCTTCCGGACCCCCGAGGGCGCTCATGCTTTCGCAGCCCTCCGCTCCGTCATCGCAACCGCACGAAAACAGGGCCTGAACATCCTCAAAGCCCTCGCCGCCAACCCAACAGCCCTCGCCAACGCCATCTCACCCTGACCCACTCGGCTGGGCAGTTACGTTTTTTATTACAATTGCTCGTAACTCATTGAAAAGGCTCATTCTGAAAAAGTAAACGTTAGTAAATGAAAGCAAATTTACTAACGTTTACTAGAGCGTGTCCTCATTTGAGCCAAGCCAGGGCGCAGACCAAATGGAGGCCGGCGAGGTAATTGCGTGCGGTTTTTTCGTAGCGGGTCGCGATGCCTCGGAACTGTTTGATGAATTGAAAGAAACGCTCGATGAGATTGCGTTCGGCGTAGAGGGCGAAGTCGCAATCGCGAGCGACCTTGCGGTTCGACTTTGGCGGGATGACCGGCTTGATGGCGCGCACTTCGAGGCTCTCGATGAAGGCGCCGGCGTCGTAGCCCTTGTCGCCGAGGAGGGCTTCGGGCTTCACCTCAGCCGCGAGGGCTTCAGCCTGGGTGATGTCGTGGACTTGGCCGCCGGTGAGGCGAAGCGCCAACGGGTTGCCCAAGGCGTCGACAATCACATGGATCTTGGTGGTCAGGCCGCCGCGCGAGCGGCCTATGGCTTGATCGAGACCCCCTTTTTGAGTGCGCCCGCACTATGCTGATGCGCGCGAACGATGGTGGCGTCGATCATCGCGTATTCGTTGTCCGGATCGTCAGCCAACGTCTTGAAAAGACTCTCCCATACGCCGTTCTCCGCCCACCGCGAGAACCGCGTGTGAATGGTCTTCCAGTGGCCGAACCGCTCGGGCAGATCGCGCCACGGCGCACCCGACCGAAATTTCCAAATCACCGCCTCAACGAAAAGTCGATTGCCCAATTCGCTATTGCGTCCGACATGTCCCGGACGACCCGGCAGCAAATGTTCAATCCGCGCAAACTGGTCGTCGCGCAATCCGTAGCGCCGCACCGAAAGCCTCCCAAAAAGAAGGCTCCCTATGAATCACGCTTTACCCGATTCGCGAATCCCCTAATTGAGGACAGCCCCTAATGAGCCCATCGCTCAGCGCACGCCGTTCGTTGCTAGCGAACTCTCCGGCCGACGCTGGCTGAGTTCCGCCGAAGGCCGCCTCCGCCTAAAACCACTGCAAAATGTTTATTGACTCCTTTATTAACAACACGTAAATGTTGAGCGCGGCGACGGGTTCAAAAAGAGGATACCCATGAGAAAAGCTTTACTGATGACCGCGGCCCTCGGGTCGCTTGCTCTGGGGCCACTGCTGAGCGCAAGCGCGCAGGCGGCAAATCTGGTCCAAAACGGCGGCTTCGAGAGTAATACCTTGCCATCGCCTCTCAATCCGGCGAACGCGAGCGGGGCGGAGATCGATTCCAACTGGAACTACAACGGCGACCTGACCGATTGGTCTTCGACGGGTGCAACTACCTACAACGTCCTGTTCTTTGGCAACGTGAACGCGGCCAAGAGCATCAACCCGGACACTCGCTTCACAGCCGGTGAGCCTCAGTACCTCGACGCCAACTTCAACGCCTTGAGCCCCAACGGAGGGAACTTCATGGGACTGGACGGAGATCCAGCTGCCAACGGGTCGCTAGACCAGACCGTCACCGGCCTCACCGTGGGCAAGACGTACGACCTCAGCTTCTACTGGGCCGGCATCGAGCTCTTCAACCGCACCGGCTATCAATCAATCCAGGTGACCGGCAGCCTCGGCGGCGACGCGTTCGACACGCCGGCTTACCTGAACACCGCCCCTGCCGGAGAGCCCGGTTCGTTCTCGGGCTGGACGCTCGCGAATTTCACATTCACCGCGAATGCGTCGAGCGAGGTGCTGTCCTTCCTGGCAGTCGGAACGCCCGCCGGCAACCTGCCGCCGTTCGCCCTTCTGGATGGCGTGTCGCTGACCGCCGTCCCCGAGGCGTCGACCTGGGCGATGATGCTCGTGGGATTCGGCGGTCTCGGCTATGCCGCATTTCGCCGCCGCCGGACCGCTCTGGCCGTCGCATAAAGGCAAGAGCCGCAATCGCGGCTTCTTAATCCGGGGCGGGATTGGATTCCGCCCCGGATTTTCGTTATAAGCTTGTCACAGCCGCGGCCTCCGGATGACACGCGTTCATGACTGCGTTTCTGACATCGCATCACCACCTCCTGGGGTTCGCCACCAATGTGCTGCGCGCCTGCGTGCTGCTGGCTTTGGTGACGATCGTTTTCGCGCCGCTCGAACACATCTTCGCCGTTCGCCCTGGCAGCCTGTTCGCGAAGGGCTGGAGGGTCAATCTCGGCTGGTATTTCTTTAACGGCCTCTTCACCGTGCTCTTTCTTGGGCCACCCGCGCTGCTGATCGCCTGGCTCATCCACTCGGTTCTGCCGGTTTCCATTACCGAAGCGGCGGCCGGCTTGCCACTATGGGCGCGCATGGTCGCGGCCATGATCGTGGGCGAAATCGGCTTTTACTGGGGCCATCGATGGAGCCATGAAATTCCCCTCCTTTGGCGATTTCACGCCGTTCATCACAGCGCTGAGCACGTGAATTTTTTGGTCAACACCCGCGGCCACCCGATCGACGTCATTTTCACCCGACTGTGCGGACTGACGCTGCTCTATGCCACCGGACTCGCTTCGCCGGTCGGGCCGAACCCATCGCTGGTGCCAATGCTGGTGTTGTTCATCGGCTCGCTGTGGAGCTTCTTCATACACGCCAACGTGCGCTGGCGGCTGGGGCCTTTGGAGGAGATCATCGCCAGCCCCGCCTTCCACCACTGGCACCACACGCTCGAGGACCACAAGGACCACAATTATTCAGCGATGCTGCCGTTCGTCGACCGGCTGTTCGGCACCTTCTACCTCCCGAAGGCGTGGCCGAAGGATTACGGAACCTCGACCGCGGTGCCGGAGACCATGATCGGCCAATTGCTGGAGCCGCTCGCGCCGACCGGCGCGCCCCGCGTCCCATCGCCGGCCCAGTCCTCCAGCCACGCCTGATCGTGCCGACGACGAGGCTGCAGCGGTCGATAGCCGCGCTAACCTCGCCCGACGAAGGGCATCTTGGTCGCCATGATGGTCATGGTGAGGATGTTAGTTGAGAGCGGCAGGTTCGCCATGTTCGCGACGGCGGCGCCGACCTCGTCCGGGTCCATGGTCGGCTCAACCGCCATATGCCCATCGGCCTGGATCACGCCCGAGGTCATGCGACGCGCCATCTCGGTCAGCGCGTTGCCGATGTCGATCTGGCCACAGGCGATGTCGTGGGCGCGCCCGTCCAGCGCAATCGACTTGGTGAGCCCGGTGACGGCGTGCTTGGTCGCGTTATAGGCAATGGCCATCGGTCTCGGCGTGTGGGCCGAGATCGAGCCGTTGTTGATGATCCGCCCGCCCTGTGGCTTCTGGCGCCTCATGAGACCGAACGCTCCTTGGGCGCAGAGGAACATGCCATTGAGATTGACGTCCACCACCGCCTTCCACGTCTCGTAGGGCAGTTCGTCGATCGGAACCGCTGGCGCCCCCCGGCCGGCGTTATTGAACAGGAGGTCGAGGCGGCCGAACTCGCGTTCGATCTGAGCGAACAAAGCCTTGACCGCCTCGGGGTCGGCGACATCGGCGGCATGGGCGAGCGCGCGGCGACCAAGCGCCTTGACCTCGCCCGCCGTCTCCTCGAGAAGTTCGCGCCGCCGCCCGGTCAGAGCCACGTGCCAGCCGGTGCGGGCCAAAGCCAGCGCCGATGCTTTTCCGACCCCCGAACCCGCGCCCGTCACCAGGGCAAAACGCTCGCCGTCCATGATTCCTCCCTTTAACTTTGCGAAGCCCGTTCCTGCCTCAGCTCCGGCGCCATCCGCCACAGCGCGGCGCCAAGCACAATTGCCCCGCCGATCACGGTCGCCAAGCCCGGGTTCTCGCCGAAAGCGATAAACACCCACAAGGGCCCGAGCACAACATCCAGAAGACTGATCAGGCCCGCGTCCGCCGACGGAATGAACTTGGCCCCCTCCATGAAGAGCACGAAGGCGAGGCCGATCGTGGTCAGCCCGAACAGGAACAGGATCGCGAAATCATGCAGGCCGATGGGCTCGAGCGGCGAATTGGCGAGCCCCAGTATGCCGGAGCCGAGGGCGCCGAGGCAATTGACGACGATCATCGAGGCGGTCGGCCGGCGCCGCTGCAGAACGATCATGGCGGCGAAGGCGAGCGTCATCAGCATCGACAAGGCCTGCCCGAGGAGGCGCCCGGAACCGAGGCCGCTCCGCACCATGATGACAATCCCGACGAGCGCCATGCCCGAGGCGGCGAGCATCCGGGCCGAGACCCGTTCGCCATTGACGAGAAAGCCGATTGCCGCTGCGACGAAAGGCAGCGTGGCGTAGATCACCATGACGTCGGCGATGGTCGTCGTCATCACCGCAGCGGCATAGGCGGAGATCGCGATCATCGCGAGCAGCGCCACGACCGGCGACAGCAGGCCGAAGCCGAGCGGGTTCACGAGGCGCCCCGTTCGCCATTCGATCAGGCCGACAATTGCGATCGAGGCGGCGCCCATAAGGGCCCGCCAGCCCATCACCGTCCAGACGTCAAGATGGGCAAGGAGACGAGCGAACAAGCCCGCCAGGCTCCACAAGACTGTGGCGATCAGAACCAGAAGCACGCCGCGCCGGCGCGCGGACGTTTCGCCCGGCACGGTAGTGTCTCCTGATCGAAGGGGTCGAGAGGAGAATAAGGAGATTCGGGGCTAAGGGGAACCCGCAGGTCGGGGCGGCGGGGTCTGGGCGGGGCGGGCGCCGCCGCGTTCGCCTGCGATCCTCTGGACCAGCCTCAGGATATGGCCAGCCGAGCGCGCGCAGGGCGCGACAAGGGCGGCAAGCGCCGAGCGGAACGCCGCACCCTCATCGCCAATGCCGAAAACGATGGGTTCGCGCGTCTTGCCCGGAATCGCGAGCGTGCCGAACGCCCAGTCCCAAATTGCGAGCGCGAAGCCAAAATTCTTATCGAAATGAGCGGGGTTGGCGGAGTGATGGAGCTGGTGATGGGCGGGACTCTGCAGGATCCGGCCGGCGATTCCGGTGAACGCGATCCACATGTGGCTGTGCCGTAGATGCCCGTAGGTCAGGAGGAACGTCATGATGAGAATGTTGCTGTTGAGCAGCGTGAAGGGTTGGACGCCCGGACCAAAGACATAGGTCATGACGCCGAAGGTGGCGCCCGTGCAGAGACCGATCAAATTGACCATGACGATGATCTCGACCGGATGCTGGCGCAATTCGGTGAGGGGGGTCAAGACCTCGGCGGAATGGTGCACCTTGTGGAACTCCCACATCGCCGGGATCTTGTGGAAGAGGTAGTGGCCGAACCAATAGGCGAATTCGTAAGTCAGCAACTGGAGCGCGGTCGCCATGGTCATGACGACCCACGCGGGCCAATGGGTCGGAGCATGCGCGCCAAAGACGCCGATCAAGCCGCTGTCGATCCGGTCGCGCCAGAAGAAAAGCCCGAAGGCGATGAGGCCATAGGTTGAGGCGAAGACGAGTCCGTTCAGCGCCCACAATCGCATGTCGACGAGCGAAGACGGATGCAGGATGACACGCCCGGCGAAGATCGTGCGGACAAAACCACGCGCGCTGATGCGGCGCTCGCGGGACCTTCGGCAGCCGACGTAATAGAGCGCCGAGAACAAAAGCGCGCCGCCGAGCGCAGGCGCGCCATAGGGCGAGTAAGGACCGAAGGTGTCGAGGACGGCGCTCTTAAGCGGCGTCCAGATCGCATCAAGGCCGGGCACGACCGTCTCTCCTCTTGGAGCGGCGCGAGCATAAAGGTCGTCGCGTTTCGGTGGAGTTAAGGAGAGGGCCGCTTCAGGATTGCGCCGAGGACATTGGAATAGTCGTCTGTCCAGGTGCGAAAGGATGGATCGGCGATGGCCGGGCGCCATCCATTTTCGGGGGTGAGCACGCCGAAGTCCGCTTCGTCCCGCGCCAGCACCGCGATATGAGCAGCAGCATGAAACGTCGCGCTGAAGTCCGGAGCGGAGCCGTCGCGCTTATGTCTGACTGTTAGGCCAATTGCATTGGCGGACGACGAGACAATGTCCGTCAGGTCCATATGCCGATTGGTGATGTTCATGACGATCTTGCCATGAGGCGCGAGGCGCGACTCGTAAAGATGCATGGCCTCTTGGGTCAGCAAATGAACAGGGATGTTGTCGGAGCTGTAAGCGTCGAGGATTATGAGATCGAATGGCTCGCGGGCGTCGGTCAGCGTCAGCCGCGCGTCGCCGAGGATGACTTTCAAGTCCGGGGCGCAAGTCGGCATGGTCCGGAACAGGCCGGACTGCGTGCTGATGCGCACGAGTTCGGGATCGATCTCATATATGCTCCAGCTTTCCCCGGGCGCACGGCTGCACGCCAGCGCTCCAACGCCGAGGCCGACGAGCGCGACACGGGGAAGCCGCCCGCCTCGAGCTGCGCGCGCGGCGTCAATCGCCTCCTCGAAGGGTCCGCCCTGGTAATAGTAGGTGAGTTGTTCCGGCCGTCCGCCGACCGGCCTGCCGTCATTGGTCATTAGCCGCTCAGCGCCGTGAACGATCGCGCCGTGAAACAGCAGCCGCGCCCTGCCGCCGGCGAAATCCACGATCTTATGCACGCCGAAAAACGAACGCGCGTACACGACGTGACTTAAGCCGATCTCATAGAATTGCGTCAGTGCGAACATGACCGCGGCGAGCGCCAGCATCCGCACGGAATATTTGCTTTGCCAGACAAAAGCCGAGGCAAGGCCAAGCAGGACCATGAGGAAAAGAAGCGGAGCCTGTCCCTCAAGCCCTCCGCCGAAAACCGCTGCAGGCGCGAGCAAAGCTAAACCAAGAAACAGAACGGGCGTGGCCTCGCGGTTCCACGTCGAGAGGGGCGTGTCCAGCAGATGAGGACGCGCGATCAGCGCCGCAACGATCAGAATCGGATATTCGGCGACCGTCGCGAAGAGATGCGGCGCAACGAGCGCCGCGAAGATTCCGCCAAGGGCGCCGCCAAACGACATCCACAAATAGAAGCCCGTGAGATGCGCGGCGTCGGGCCGGCGAGCGTAGAGCGCGCCGTGGCAGAGCAGCGCGGCGACGAAATAGGCCGCGAGATGAAGTGGGACCGCAATCAGCGTCGGCATCCAACGCGCCAAGACGAAGGAGAACACCAACGCAACTGTCAGACCGACCTGCATTCTTAAGAGAAACTGTCGCGACACGATCTCGCGGTCGCGGAATACGATCACGAAAGAAGCGAGGAAGAGGACGAGCGGGATGACCCACAGATAGGGCGCCGAAATGATCTCTGTCCCGATATGGGCGGTCACCGCCACCAATAAAGCCGAAGGTACGAACGATAGCAGCGTCCATCGGGCGCGCGCGCTCATATTCGGCGCGGGCGTTGTGGATGCATACGCGCTCGTCGCGTCGACCTCGGACCCTCCCCACACGAGCACGGCGCATCCCGCAATCGAGACCGCTACGCACACGAAGCCATAGGTCCACAGGTGCGATTGCTGATGCAGCGTCAGCGCCGGTTCGAGCAAGAACGGATAGGCGAGCAGCGAGGCCAATGAGCCGATGTTCGACGCGCGATAGAGGAAATACGGATTGCGCGCGTTCGGATGTCCCGACCGTACGAACCAGGCCTGCAAGAGGGGCGCGTTGCCTGCCAAGGCGAAGAACGGCAAGCCAACCGACATCGCCAAAAGCCCGATCAGCCACGTCGCCTGTCCATCCTCGGGCGGCCGCCCGAAACCGCCGGCGACGCCGATCGGCAAGCTTACGAAAGCGGCGGCGAGTAGGCACAGATGAAGTGAGACGGCCCAGCCGAAGCGGAGATATCGCGTCGAAAGATGGGCATACAGGTAACCGGCCAGCAACGCCGTTTGGAAAAAAACCATGGCGACCGACCATACCGATGGGGATCCGCCTAACCTCGGCAGCACCATTTTCGTGAACATCGGCTGGATGCCAAAGAGGAGAGCGGCGGACAGAAATAATGCCGCGGCGAACACCGCGACTTGGATTCGCCCAGTGACAATCTTCTGCGAGGCGCTGGAGCTCGCGAGGCCGAGAGCGGTCATGATCTTTGGGGGCTGGATGAGCGGCTTACAATTTTGTCCCGCGGTCGCTTAAGTTTCGGCTAAGAGGCCCCTTGGAACCGCGCGGAGGGTGAATGGCCTTCAGGCGGTTATTGAGCAGTCGCGTTACGGAAGCGACGGCGCAAGGATGGTAGAGTCAAAGGGGCTCCCGGAAGGTTAGGGAGAACCCGCAAAGTCCATTGTCGCTCCACCGGCGGAGGGTCGATCGAAACCTATGGTTGACACTGACTGGAGAGAGGTCGCCTCGACGGCGAATTACGCATTTCTTCTCACCTTCTCCTCCCTGTTCTCTATCATCAACCCGATCGGCGGGGCGCTGATCTTCTATGGCTTCACTAAGGACTTCAGCTCCATGGATCGGGTGAAGGTCGCGGCGCGAGTCGGCTTTTATTCGCTTCTGATCATGTTTGGAGCCTTGTGGCTCGGGACCTACATCCTGTCCTTCTTCGGCGTTTCGATCGACGCCTTGCGAATTGGCGGCGGGACGGTGATCGCGCTGAGCGGTTTCCAGCTCCTGACCACGAACGATTCGCATCCGGACCAGAAGCGCCACGAGCGCGAAGCGACGCCGAATAGCGACGACGATCCGATGCAGCTCGCCTTCTTTCCGCTAACGCTGCCGTTCACGACCGGGCCCGGCACCATTGCCGTCGCAACCACGATCGGCGCAGAACGGCCATCGCACAGCGTTGGCTTCGTCGCGTTCTTCCTCGGCGCGAGCGTCGCGGCGATTGCCAACGCCGTGATCATCTGGATCGGCTATCGCTCCTCCGATCGCATTACCGGACTGATGGGGCCCACAGCCCGGCAGGTTATCGTTCGGCTGATGGCGTTCCTGCTCATGTGCATCGGCGTGCAAATTCTCGTGACCGCGATCGGCGACCTCGTCGGCAAGTGGCGCGTCGCTTAGAGCCGGGTCGTTTTTTCAGCCCGGTAGAGCGCGCGATAGCGCTTGAGGCGCGGGGCGTAAGCCGCGGCGCGGTTCGGATCGGGCTTGAACTCGCGCTGGATAGACGGGCGCGGGCAAACCGCCTCGACGCTTCCTGCGCCTGCCGCAAGCATGCCGAGCCGCGCCGCGCCAAGCGCCGCGCCCGCTTCCGCGCCGGAAGCGAGATCGATTGTCAAGCCAGTAACGTCCGCGATCATCTGCGCCCAGAATTCCGACCGCGCGCCCCCGCCCACAAGCAGCGGCCGGACCGGCCGCGCGCCGGCCGCGTCGAGAACGTCGACGCCGTCGGCGAACGAGAAGGCGACGCCCTCCATGACCGCGAATACCAGCGCGTCGGCTTCGTGGCCGGCGCGCAGGCCAGCGAACATTCCGGTCGCCTCGGCATCGTTGTGGGGCGTGCGCTCGCCGCTGAGATAGGGGAGGAAAATCGGCGCAGAAGCGACGGCGCTCGGCGCGCGCGCGAACGTGTCCGCTTCTGCGATCAATTTGCCGATATCGTCCTCGCGCCCAAGGACGCCGGCGACCCAGGCGAGCGACGAAGCGGCCGAGAGCATCACCGCCATGCCGTGCCAGCGATTTGGCAACGCGTGGCAAAACGCGTGCAGCGTCCGCTCAGGGAGTTTCACGAAACGGTCGGTGACGGAAAAGATGACACCCGACGTGCCAAGCGAAACGAAGCCTTCCCCTGGCGCCGTTGCGCCAACGCCGATCGCCGAGGCGGCATTGTCCCCGCCCCCGCCCGCGATTGGAATCTTGCGCCCCTCGAGTCCCCATGCCGTCGCGATTTCCGGCGCGAGAGTGGCGGAGACTTCCGAACCCTCAACCAGGCTCGGCATGGCCTTTTCCGTCAGGCCGGTCGCCGCGAGCAGCGTGTCGTCCCAGCGGCGCTTCCCGACATCGAGCCAGAGCGTGCCCGAGGCGTCTGACATTTCGGACACCGCCTCGCCCGAGAGCCGCAGGCGCACATAGTCCTTGGGCAAGAGCACGCGCTTCGTCGCCTTGGCGATCTCGGGCTCATGCGCGGCGACCCACAGCATTTTCGGCGCGGTGAAGCCGGGCATGGCAAGATTGCCGGTGCGCTCTTCAAGATCGGGGACGCGCCGCTTGAGCTCGGCGCATTCGGCGAACGAGCGCCCGTCGTTCCACAAGATCGCCGGTCTGAGCGGTTTGTCCTCGGCGTCGAGGAGCGTCGCGCCATGCATATGGCCCGCAAGACCGATGCCGGCCAGCCGCGCGAAGTCGGTCGGGGCCTGGCGGCGGATTGCGGCGACTGCGGCCTCGACTCCCTCGACCCAATGGTCAGGGTTCTGCTCGCTCCACAATGGATGGGGGCGTGAAGCGCTGAGCGGGATCGACGCTTCGGCAAGTACGCGCTGGTCGAAATCGACAAGCAGCGCCTTCACCGAGGAGGTGCCGATGTCGAGGCCCAGAAACGTCTCTTTTGCTCGCTCCGTCATCACGCCCTCCCTTAAAGGCGCCACCATAAGCAAAAAGCCCCGGCCTTGTCGCCGGGGCTTAGGATCGAGCGCGCCAGATTGTGGCGACCTTCAGGTTGCCCGCCGACGAGCGTCCGGTGCGCTTATCAGCGAAAGCACGGCTTACAGTCTCGCGCCGACGGCATGGGCGATTTGGGCTCCGGCTTCGTAATAGGCCTCCCTCAAGGCCGGCAGCGCAGGCGCTTCCGGGTTGGTGATGGGCAACGGCAGGTCCTTCTCGCTGAGCTTGCCCAGAACATGATCGGCAAGCAGACGCCCGAACACCGTGCCCGTGCCGATGCCCCTGCCATTGTAGCCGCAAAAGGTCACGACGTTCGGCGCGAGGCGATGGAAGCGCGGCAGCGCGTTTCCGGTCATGCCCATCATTCCATACCATTGCGCTTCGAACTCGACCTCGTGAACTTGCGGAAACGTCTTCTTCAGCGCGCGCTTCGCCCAGGCGCGATGGACCTCGAGACCACCGACACGCAGCGCGCCGATGCTGCCGAAGAGAAGCCGCCCCGCGCCGTCGTAACGGAACGAGTTCATGATCATCCGCGTGTCCCAGCAGCCCTCGCGGCCCGGCAGGATCGCGGCCCTGAGTTCGGCGCTCAGCGGGCGGGTGGCGAAATTGAAATAGGGCACACGGATCTGCTCCCGCTTGCCCTGCGGCCACGGGCTCCCCTCTGCATAGGCGTCCGTCGCGACCACGATCCAGTCCGCTGTCACGCTTCCGCGGTCCGTCTTGAGGCGCCAGACCTTGCCCGTCTGCTCCGCCGAGCGCACCGCGCTCTCAGTGTGGATCGCGGCGCCTGCGCCGAGCGCTGCGCGCGCAAGCCCCCGCGCATAGGCGAGTGGCTGAATGGTGCCGGCGCGCAAGTCGATGAGCGAGCCCGTGTAGATGTCGACGCCGATCCGCCGCGCCGTCTCTTCGCGGCTGAGAATTTTCACCGGCGCCCCGCGCGCCGCCCATTGTGCGCAGCGCTCCTCGATCTTGGCGAGGCCCGACGGCCCGATCGCGCAATGCAGCGTGCCGTTGCGCACGAATTCGCAGTCGAGCCCATGCTTGGTGACGAGCGCCTCGACCTCGGACGGCCCTCCGCCAAGCAATTCGAGCAGCCGCTCGCCATAGTCGGGGCCAAGCCTCGACGCGACATCGTCGGGCGCAAGCCACATGCCGGCGTTGACCAGGCCGACGTTGCGCCCGGCGCCGCCGAAACCGATCTCGACCGCCTCCAAAGCGATAACTTTGGCCCCCGCCTCCGCGCAATGCAGCGCCGTCGAGAGCCCGGTATAGCCGCAGCCGATAATTGCTACGTCGGCCCGAACCTCGCCTTTGAGCGGCGAGGTCGGCGGGGCCGGGGGAGCGGTCATTTCCCAGAGGCCGTGCGAAAGCGCGTCGTTTTGCATCGCCTCAGATGATAGTGGGCGATTTCCGATCAGGCACGGAATAAGTTTGACACGCGGATTCACTCCGCTCGGGTCAGGTTCACTGTCACGGGTTGGTCCGAGGCGGCGTTTTCGAGAACAGGAAGCTCAACCCCTCCGACATGGTCGGATGGGCGAAGTCGGCGTCGCGGAGTTTCGTGTAGGGCAAGTCCGCCATCATCGCGATGTGCACAACGGCCATCACTTCGCCGGCCTCGGCGCCGATCATGGTGAAACCGAGAATGCGATCGTCGTTCTCTCCGACAAGAGCTTTCAGGAAGCCCACGGTTTGGCCGGTCGCCTGCGCCCTGAGCACGGCTTTTGTCGGCAGTCTGGCGATGCGCGTCTTGACGCCGAGCCGCTCGGCTTCGCGCTCGCTCAATCCGACATGGGCCAGCGGCGGATCGGTGAACATGCAATAGGGAACGAACCGATCGCCCGTGTTCCGGCTCCCTCCGGCGAGATTGTCGCGAACGATGCGGAAGTCGTCTTCGGATATGTGGGTGAACATCGGGCTGCCGGCGCATTCGCCCAGGGCCCAGACGTTCGGCGCGCTCGTCTCCAGCCGCTCGTTGACCTTGACGAAACCGCGATCGGTGAGCTCGACGCCAGCCTTGTCGAGTTCGATGCCGGCGGTGTTCGGCACTCGCCCGGCCGCGACAAGAATATGGCTGCCTTTGATGGTTTGTTCGCCGGAGCTCGTGCGCACAACCAGGCTGACCTCTTCTCCGGACTGGCCGCTCACCTTGATGAGCTCGGCCGGGACGTGGATTTGAAAGCCTTCGTCGGTGAAGATCCGCCGGATCTCGTGCGAGGCGTCGGAATCCTCTCTGCCCATGAGCTGAGTCCCGGCCTCAACGATGGTCACCTCGCTGCCGAAGCGACGGTAGGCCTGCGCCAATTCGAGGCCGGAATATCCGCCACCGATCACGATCAGATGCGCCGGCAAGACGTCGAGCTCGAGCGCTTCGATATGGGTCATCGGCTTGGCGGCCTCGAGGCCTGGAACATTCGGAATGGCTGCGTGCGTTCCCAGGTTGATGAAGACCTGGGTCCCCGTCAGCGTGCGCATGCCCCCGTCGTTCAGGCTCACTTCGAGCGTTTTCGGCGCGACGAAGCGCCCATCGCCCATGATCAATTCGGCGCCGCTTTCCTTATAGTTCTGCAAATGCGTGGCGACCTGCGCTTTGACCATGTCGCGCTTGCGCGCAACAACCTTCGCCATGTCGACCTTGACCGCGCCAGTGGTCGTCCCGAATTGCGCTCCGTTACGGGCGAGATGCGCGACCTCGGCGCTACGGATCTCGCTCTTGCTCGGCATGCACGCGATATTGGGGCAGGCGCCGCCGACCCACCTGCGCTCGACGACTGCGGTCCGCCGCCCCGATCGCGCCATGTGCCAGGCGGTCAGCTTGCCGGCTGTTCCACTGCCGAGGATCAGAACGTCATAATGTTCGGGTTGGGACATGCGGTACCTCCTCTTGCGTCTGAGAAGCCGGCTCGTCGGCGCCTATGATCGCCAGTCTCGAAAGCGGCAATTCGAGAAACGCCGATGGCGCAGACCAGACGACGCGGCAGCATATCGGCGTCGTCAAGCCCAGCCATGATCGATGGAGCTGACATACGGCGACCGCACAGGTTTTGTTACGGGCGACTGCTCCGACTTGAGCTGTGTCGTGCGCCGCTTACGGCTTGGGAATGGACGTGGATTCCCATGAAACAAACTGCACATTCGGACCCCGCTTCGCCCAGATGGTGGTGAACAACAGATGCGGGCTGCTGTCCTGTCCATTCTGCGTCGCTTCGTAATCACCCCTTCCGGTGACGATCGCAAGGCAACCCAGACGCTGACTTTAACGTCGCTCGGCCGTATTCCGCGATAATGCAAACCGGAACGCTGGTGCTCGATGGCACTCGCCTTGCTGTCGGTGTCGGCCGTCGAGCGAACATAAACGAGATCGTCGCCATACGGACGCTCAAGAGCATCAAGCCGGCATCCGCCACTCGAGCGCGACCAGATAGCCGTCGATGTCGCGCACTAGGCCCTTCGACGGGCCGGTGGCGCCGGAAGTAAAGGCAGAACCGCTCGCTCTCCTTGAGTCCTCACGGACGAACGCGGATGATCGTCTTTCCCTTGATCCGTTCGGTCGGGTTGAAGGCGGCGACGGCATCGTCGAGGGCAGCCACGTTGCCGATATTTGTCCGCACTCGTCCGTCACGAGCCCGCCTGACTATTTCAGTCAGTTGCGCGCGATCGGGTACGACGACGAAGAAAACCGTCCGGCCGTCAGCGGGCCGCGCCTCGGTCGGGCCGGTGATGGTCACCAGCGTTCCTCCGGCTCGAATCACGCCGGCAGACCGCTTCGCGATGTCGCCGCCGAGGACATCGAAAACCACATCGACCCCGCCGACATCTTCCAGGGCGTCGTTATCGAGGTCGAGGAACTCCTGCGCGCCGAAGTCGAGCGCCGTCTGATGGCCGGCGGCGCGCCCTGTGCCGATGACATACGCCCCAGCCTCACGCGCGAGCTGGGTCGCCATTGAACCGACTACGCCGGCCGCGCCGTGCACGAGGACGCTCTGCCCGGACTGAAGGCGGCCGTGCTCGAAAGCCCCTGCCACGCGGTCAGGCCCGGCATCACGAGGGCCGCGCCCTCCGTGAAGTCGACGTCGCCCGGCAGCGGCGCGACGTTGCGCACCTCGACGGCTATATCCTCAGCCAGCGTGCCGTCGCGAGTCCAGTCCGTGAGGCCGAACACCCGCTGTCCCACCGACAGCCCCGTCGTTCCGTAGCTGAGGGCGGTGACCACTCCGGCCAGCTCGTGGCCGGGGATCGAAGGCGTCCGGTCACGGCCGAGGCGATCGACCCAAGTCGAGGGCCACGACAGTTCATCCCCGGTGAATCCCGACGCATGAACCTGAACAACGACATCGCCGTAATTCGCGCCCGAGAGGCTGGTGAGCGCTGCCCCCTGCGGCTCGGGCCGCTCCACCAGCTTCATCCCGGTCGTTCCCGCAGTCCGATCCGTCACCACGATTGCCTTCATTGGAGCTATCTCCCGTAAGATCGGCCCAGGTGTCCGAACCCTTTGTTCACTCACGACTTCTGAACGTTGAGCCACGGGCCTTGTACAGATGCCAAGAGAAGGGAAAGCGATGCAGCCAGCAGAACGCGGTCTTTAAGTCAGAATCGCTCGTACTCTCCGCCACGTATCCGAATCCTCGGCCTTCAGAGCCTCATCCCCGTGATTGCGCCGTCGCACTCCGCAGCCTTCGCCTAGGCGATCATTCGGCCGAGCCTCAAGCACGCAAAGAACGCCGTTTCTTAGAGGTTTGAGGGGCTTCCTCCATCTGCGGCTTGGGCGCTCGTCGCCGCTTCGACACATTGATTATCTTGGCGCTTCCATCGCGTCGAGGCTCAAGCGGGGGCGGCGCGGAGCGTCAATGGGCGGAAATTTCGCGTGCTTTGCAGCTCCGCCGCCCGCGTCAGAAATCATGAAATTCATGATCATTCAATTGTTATTGAAAAAAACGGAAATCACGTTATGATGGTCGGCGATGATGGACTGGCTACGGATGGCGCGCTGGGAGCAGGCTGGGGGATGCACACGCGCAAACCGCGCTCGACGGACCGGTGCACACAAGGCGAAACGCCCGCGATGCAACTTGAGATAGAACCGAGGAATTTTTTTTATTATAATCGCTCGTAACCCATTGAAAAATATCGATTACAAAAAATAAACGCTAGTAAACGCTAGCAATTTTGCTATCGTTTACTAGCGCATACTAGCGTTTATGCCTACTTTATTTGCATTCGTCGATCCGCGGCTCGCCTCAGGGTTGTAAGGCCGACCCGGCCGGCGAACGCCGCCACAGCGCTCGTCGTCAGACCCGCGTCCCGAACCCTCGACGCCTCGTGTCGGCCCATATAGATCGATAAGCGGGCGCAAGGGCCCCGAGGGTGTTGCGATGAGCTCCTTTCACGGGCCGGATCTCGGTCCCTTCCAATGGGACGATCCCCTCCTCATCGAGGGCCAGCTCACCGAGGACGAGCGGATGATCCGCGACACGGCGCGAGACTTCGCCGCGAAGGAACTCGCGCCCCGCGTCCAGAAGGCCTACCTCGAGGAGAAGACAGACCCGAAGCTGTTCCGGCTGATGGGCGAAGCGGGCCTGCTGGGGGTGACGCTTCCGGAGGAATTCGGTTGCGCCGGCGCGGGCTATGTCTCCTACGGCCTGGTGGCGCGCGAGGTCGAGCGCGTCGACTCCGGCTTCCGCTCGATGATGAGCGTGCAGAGCTCGCTCGTGATGTATCCGATCCACGCCTATGGCGATTCCGACCAGCACCAGAAATACCTGCCCGGCCTCGCGCGGGGCGAACTCATTGGCTGCTTCGGGCTCACCGAGCCGAACGCCGGCTCCGATCCCGGCGGCATGATGACGCGGGCCGAGAAGATCGACGGCGGCTACCGCCTCAATGGCTCGAAAATGTGGATCAGCAATGCGCCGATCGCCGACGTCTTCGTGGTCTGGGCGAAGTCGCGGGCGCATGGCGACAAGATTCGTGGCTTCATCCTCGAAAAGGGCATGAAGGGTCTCTCCGCGCCGAAGATCGAGGGCAAGCTCAGTCTGCGCGCCTCGGTCACCGGCGAGATCGTGATGGACAATGTCGAAGCGCCGGAGAGCGCGCTTCTGCCGAACGTCGCCGGCTTGAAGGGGCCGTTCGGCTGCCTGAACCGCGCGCGCTACGGCATATCCTGGGGCGCGATGGGGGCGGCGGAGGATTGCTGGCATGGCGCGCGCCAATATGGGCTCGACCGAAAGCAATTCGGTCGGCCGCTCGCTCAGACCCAGCTCTTCCAGAAAAAACTCGCCGACATGCAGACCCGGATCGCGCTCGGGCTCCAGGCGTCGCTCAGGGTCGGGCGGCTGATGGACGAGGGCAGGGCCGCGCCGGAGATGATCTCGCTCGTCAAGCGCTCGAATTGCGGCGATGCGCTCGATATCGCCCGGGTTGCGCGCGACATGCATGGAGGCAACGGCATCCAGATCGAGTTCAAGGTGATGCGCCACCTGGTCAACCTCGAGACGGTTAACACCTATGAAGGCACGCATGACGTTCACGCGCTGATCCTGGGCCGTGCGCAAACGGGCTTGCAGGCTTTCTTCTAGTGGCGATGGTCTCGGCGGTAAGATTGCCCCCACCACCATGCTTCGCATGGTCCCCCTCCCCCGCCGCTTCGCGGCAAGGGAGGATCGCAAACGACGACCGCCGACGCTCGTCTATCCTCCCCTGCGAAGCGGGGGAGGGGGACCGTCCGAAGGACGGTGGAGGGGCTTGGCGCTTATCCGCCGAATGGGACATTCGTTCTCGCGGATATGACAGAATGCAGGGCATGTGGCGATGACGGCGGCGCTCGCTGGCGTCCGCGTACTTGAGCTTGCGCGCGTGCTCGCCGGCCCGACGACCGGGCAGACGCTTGCAGACCTCGGCGCGGAGGTCATCAAGGTCGAGAGTCCGGAGGGCGACGAGACGCGCGCCTGGGGACCGCCGTTCATCGAGACGGATGGCCAGATGGCGGCGGCCTATTTCCATTCGTGCAACCGCGGCAAACGTTCGATCGTCGCCGATTTCGCGACCGAGCGCGGACGCGAAATCGTGCGCCGGCTTGCGGCGCGTGCCGATGTGCTGATCGAGAATTTCAAAGTCGGCGGCTTGCAGAAGTTCGGGTTCGACTACGAGAGCCTGAGAGCGCTCAATCCACGACTGATCTACTGCTCCGTGACGGGCTTCGGACAGACGGGCCCTTACGCGAAGCGCGCCGGCTATGACTTCCTTATTCAGGGCATGTCGGGAATCATGAGCATCACCGGCGAGCCGGATGGGTCGCCGCAGAAGGCGGGCGTCGCGATCAGCGATCTGTTCACTGGGCTTTATGGCGTCATCGCGATCGAGGCGGCTTTGATCACGCGCGAGCGCAGCGGCGAGGGCCAACACATCGACCTTGCGCTGTTCGACTCGATGACCACGATGCTCGCCAATCAGGCGATGAACTATCTGGCGTCCGGCCGGTCGCCGAAGCGGATGGGCAACGCCCATGTGAACCTTGCGCCCTACCAGACGCTTCCGGTCGCAGACGGCTGGCTGATCATCGCGGTCGGCAATGACGGACAATTCGCACGGCTCTGCAGGGTCCTGGGCCTGGAGGGAATGGCGCGCGACCCGCGCTTTGCGACCAATCCCGGACGGGTGACGAACCGCGACGAGATGGAGCGCGCGCTCGTCGAAAAAACTCGGCCCTGGAAGCGCGACGACCTTCTCGCCGCATTGGAAAAAGCGGTCGTTCCAGCAGGGCCGATCAACACGATCGCCGACTTGTTCGAGGATCCCCAATTCAAGGCGCGCGGCATGCGGATCGAGCCGCAGGGAACGCCTGGCCTTCGGAGCCCGATTCTGATGAGCGACAATCCGCTTGCGCTAAACCGCCGTTCGCCGAACTTGGGCGAGCATCAAAACGAGATCCTGCGCGAGATTGGGCTGGAGGACGGTGCCGCTTGACGGCGATTAGGCGCGGGCGGCAAATCGGCGAATGAGCGCGATTCGAAATGTCTGCGTCTATTGCGGGTCCAGCGACGGCGCCGACCCGCGGTTCGGCGAGGCGGCGGAAGAACTCGGGCGGACGCTCGCGGCCGACGGGATCGGCCTTGTCTACGGCGGCGGCGGCGAAGGGCTGATGGGGCGTCTCGCCCGGTCGACGTTGGCGGGCGGCGGCTATGTGACAGGGATCATCCCGAGCTTCCTCATCCGCAAGGAACATCCGCTCACCGCCGTCCAGGAGATGCTGGTCGTCGAGGACATGCACGAACGCAAGCAGGCGATGTTCGATCGCGCTGACGCTTTTGTCGCCTTGCCTGGCGGGGTCGGCACACTGGAAGAGCTGGTCGAGCAGCTGACCTGGGCCCAGCTCAATCGTCACACGAAGCCGATCCTCATCGCCGATATGGGCGGCTTCTGGCGCCCGCTGCTCGCGCTGCTCGCCCACATGCGTATCGAAGGCTTTATTCGAGAGGGCTTCGAGGCGCGCTATCTGGTAGCCGAAAAAATAGAGGATGTGCTGCCGATGCTGCGCGCCGCCGCGGAGCGTCGCTCAGTCGAGCCTGGGCCACAGGACCTGGTCTCCCCACGCAACATGTAATGTTTGGGGTGCGCCGAGCGAGGTTACCTTCGCCATCCTGGCGCCATCGTGGCGAGCGCAAGCTTATATGGATAAACGCCGCTCGGGAGCAAAATCATGACGAGATGGACCCTGGCCTTGGCGCTCGCATCACCGCTATGGGGCGTTATCGCCGCGCCGGCGCTGGCGCAGAACGCGGCGCTCGCGGCAGCTATGCCTACGAAACTCAAGTCGAAGACAGCCGAGGGCGGATCTAGTGTCACCGTGGTCGTGACGAACTCGCGCAAGGCCGATCTCGTCCAGCTCCAGGCGACCGAGAGCGGCCTGGTAAGCTGGAAGCGAGTGCTCGGCGCGTTGAAGTCCGGCAATCACGCGCCGGCTCAACTGCCTCATCCCTTCAATTGTCGGGTCGATCTGCACGGAACGTTTAGCGACGGCCAGTCGATGGATGCGACCGACGTCGACGTCTGCGCGCAAAAAACACTCAATCTGACGGACTGAAGCGCGGACGCCCTTCGCTCTGGCCGAAGGGCGCCGGCGGAGCTTATTTCTCGCCGTACATCTCGGCAACGTGCTCCCAATCGATGAGATGATCGACCCACGCCTTGAGATAATCCGGGCGGCGATTGCGATAGTCGATGTAGTAGGAGTGCTCCCACACGTCGACGCCGAGGATTGGCTTCGCGCCGTGGACAAGCGGGTTTTCGCCATTTGGCGTCTTCATCACCTGAATCTTGCCATCCTTGACTGCAAGCCACGACCAGCCGGAGCCGAACTGCGTGACGCCGCCCTGGATGAAGTCCTCCTTGGCCTTCTCGATCGAGCCGAACGAATCCTTCAGCGCCTTCTCGAGTTCGCCCGGAATCTTGTTGCTCGCGTTCGGCTTCATCCATTTCCAGAAATGGATGTGGTTATAGTGCTGGCCGGCGTTGTTGAACACGGCCGGGTTCTTGCCGAACGATCCCTTTACGATCTCCTCGAGCGGCTTGCCCTCCCATTCGGTCCCTTTCAGCGCATTGTTGCCGTTGTTGACGTAGGCCAGATGATGCTTGTCGTGATGAAATTCGAGGGTTTCCGCCGACATATAGGGTTTCAGCGCGTCATGCGGATAGGGAAGCTCAGGCAGTGTGAAGGCCATGGGACGGCTCCTTGGGAGGTTGGGGGCGTAAGCGGAACCCGCGTTATGGGTGGCCCCGTAGGGCCACGTTTAGCCCCCGGACGCCAGCGCCGCAACTGGATGACGATCCGTCGCTCCGCGGCTTGAGGTACCTGTCAACTGACGTGTATTGAGCTCATGTTCCGCGGAGGGAATCTCCTTGCATCTTTCGAATGAGCGCATGATCGTTATCTTGGCTGTCGGCGCGCTTGCCGGATGGCTGATCGGCAAGGTCCTGCGCGGCAATGGTTTCGGACTTGTCGGCGACGCTGCAATCGGAATCGTCGGAGCGCTGATCGGCGACTGGCTGCTGCCGCGCTTCAACTTCCACCTCTGGAGCGGTCTCACCGGCATGATCATCGAAGCGGCGATCGGCGCGATCGTCCTTCTGGTCGTTCTGCGCTCGGTCGGGGCGAGCGCATGGGGCGGCGGCCGCTAGCTTCAAGGAGGATCCATGTTCAAGCACATTCTGATTCCAACCGACGGGTCCGACCTGTCGCGCAAGGCGATTCTTTATGGCGTGCAGCTCGCCAAGGAATCCGGAGCGAAGGTGACGGGACTAACGGTCGCTGAGCCGTACCAGGCAGCGAGCATGGACACTGTCTTCATTCCCATTGACGAGGGAGGTTACGAGGAGCAGTCGCGGGCCCTGTCAGAGAGGGCAATGGAACAGGTGAAGATGGCCGCGCAGGCGGCAGGTGTGCCATGCGAGACGATCCGCGAGGTTCATGACCAGCCCTATCGCGCCATTATCGACGCGGCGCTGGCGCTTGGCTGCGATCTCATCGTCATGGCCTCGCATGGGCGGCGGGGGATCTCGGCCTTGCTGCTCGGCAGCGAAACGGCAAAGGTGCTGACGCACTCGACCATTCCGGTGCTGGTCTATCGCTGACCGCGGGTCCGATCTCGCGCGCTTAGTTCACCCGCTTCACACGCAAGAGTGAGCCGTTCTCCACGGCGACCACCCTCACCATGGCGCCCGCCGGGCAATCTGGTCCGGCGACGCGCCACGAACTGTCGCCGACGCGGATGCGCTCATAGCCTCGCTTGATCGCTTCATCCAAGAAGAAGTCGGCCCCGACCATCGCGTGCGCGCGGCTTTGTGGCAGCGGCCCGGGCCCCTTGTCGAACGATCCGTAGACCCGCCGGCCGATAAGAACCAGCGCCGCCACCAGAACTGCGAACAGGATGAGCTGCGCGGCGAACCCCATCGGCAGGAAGGTGTCCACGGCTCCGACGATCGCCGCCGCGGCGCCGAACCAAATGAAGAATGCGCCGGGGGCAAGCGTCTCGATCGCGCTGAGAACGAGCCCTGCGACGAGCCAGGTGAGCGCGACCAGATGGGCCGGTTGCAGGAGGGCGTCCATCGTAGGCTCCGAGCGCTCCTCCTTCAGGAAGAAGCGCCGCCCGGCGGCGCGTTATCAGACCCTTGCCAAGGTGAAACCGGCGGCGTGTTCGTCGCGCCCGCGTTCGGTACGGGTCCGGAGGGGCGCGGCCGACCAGGCGGCCGCGGGGCTGCGACGGCCTCCGCGCCCATGGCGCTTGCGGCGATCTGGCTCAATCCGCCAAGCGTCCCGGCAAGTGAGCTCAACTCCATGGGCACAATGACGAGCTTCTGATTGGGCGATTGCGCGAAGGCGTGGAGCGCGGCGATATATTTCTCCGCGATGAGGAAGTTCACCGCGACCACGTCGCCGTTGGCGGTCGCCTCGCTGATGACGCGCGGCGCCATCGCCCCGGCTTGCGCCGTACGCTCGACCGCCTCGGCGGCGCGGAACGCCGCGTCGCGGCGACCTTCGGCCTCAAGCACGAGCGCCGCCTTGCGTCCTTCGGCGCGGGTGATGTCGGACTGTCGCATGCCTTCAGCCTCGAGGATCACGGCGCGCTTCTCGCGCTCTGCCTTCATTTGCCGGCCCATCGCGTTCACGAGGTCCTTCGGGGGTACGATGTCCTTGATCTCGACGCGCGTGACTTTGATGCCCCAGGGCTCCGAGGCGGCGTCGATCACCGTCAGAAGGCGCGCGTTGATGTCATCGCGATGCGAGAGAAGCCGGTCCAGGTCCATCGAACCCATGACCGTGCGCACATTGGTCATGACGATGTTGCGCAAAGCCGACTGAAGATCGGAGATCTCATAGGCCGCGCGGCGCGCATCGAGCACTTGATAGAAGGCGACGCCGTCCACCGTCACGGTTGCATTGTCCTTGGTGATGATCTCCTGGCTCGGGACATCCATGACCTGCTCCATGACGTTGAGCTTGCGGCCGACGGAATTGATGTAGGGAACGATAAGGCCGAGACCGGGCGTCAAGGTCTTGTGATAGCGGCCGAACCGCTCGACGGTATAATTGTAGCCCTGAGGCACCTGCCGCACGCCCATGAGCGCGGTGATGACCACGAAGGCGGCAACGACAAGCGCGAAGATGGATGCGCCCTCCAGGATCACGGCTCCCTCTTGTCACACCAAGTTGCGGACAAGCCGCCTGCGGCCGCGAGTCTACCCGCTTCAGCGCCCGCATACGACATCTGCCTTGTCCGGGGCTTGGCAGATGCTTTGAGCGCTCTCTTCAAGCGCCCAGAGCCTTCTTAGCCCAACCCGGCTCCGGCTACCTCGCCGGCGCCGCCGCCGCGCGTAGACTGTCCTTCGCCCGGTCGGCGCGGGTCTGCCTCAGCCGAACCAATTGCTGGTCGGCGAGCACACCGATCAGGATCACCGTCCCCATCACGGCGAAATTGAGCGAACTCGGGATGCCGAGCAGGTTGACCAGGTTCTGCAGAATCTGAAGCAGAATGGCGCCAAGCACGATGCCCAGGATCGAGCCCTCGCCGCCGCGCAGCGAGCAGCCGCCGAGAACCGCAGCCGCAATTCCGTAAAGCTCATAGAAATTGCCATGCGAGGCTGGCGAGATCGAGCGGGTGTACATCGTGAGGAAAATTGATGAAACGCCCGCGAGCGCGCCGCAGATGACATAGGCGGCGACGATGATCTTCTTGGTCGCAATGCCGGAGAAACGCGCAGCCTCTTCATTCTTGCCGATAGCGAACAGGTAGCGCCCAAACACCGAGCGATGCAGCAGCACCCCCATGATCGCCGCAACGACAAGGAAGATGACGAAGGTGTGCGGGATGCCGTAGGTGCGCCCCGTCGTGATCCACTCCAGCGCCGGAAAGCTCTGGCCGAATTCAAATCCTGCCGTCCCGTCGTTGGTGTACCAACGAGCGACACCACGATAGATCAGGAGGCCGCAGAGGGTAACGACAAAGGGCTGCAAATTCATCCGCGTAACCAGGAACCCATGCACCCAGCCGAGGATCACGCCGAAACCGATGATGATGAGGACGGCGAGGACCCACGGCACGTGATAGTTCACGAGCAGGTCGACGAAGACTACGCCGAACAGGGCGAACTCCGAGCCGATCGAAAGGTCGATGCCGCCCGTAATGATGACGAAGCCTTCGCCGATCGAGAACAGGCCAAACAGCCCGACGAGATTCGCGGTATTCGCCAGATTGACCGGCGAGATGAAGCGCGGGTTGAGAAACGCCACCACCGCGCCGACGACGACGATGAGCAGGAAAAGCCCGAGATCTTTCTTCAACATCACGCCGCACTCTGCTCCGGTCCGCGAGCGACGGCGAGCCGCATCACGTTCTCCTCGCTGAACTGGTCGCGGTTCAGCGTTCCGCTGATCGCACCTTCTTGCATCACCACGATGCGGTCGCTCACTCCGATCACCTCCTCCATGTCGGAAGAAATCATCAAGATCGCCACGCCGGTGTCCGCCAGCGCCCGCATCAGCAAATAGATTTCGGACTTCGACCCAACGTCAATGCCACGCGTCGGTTCGTCGAAGATCATCACCTTAGGCTTCATCGACAGCCATTTGGCGAGGACCACCTTCTGCTGGTTGCCCCCTGACAGCGTGCCGACCAGCGTCTCGACATCGGCCGTCTTGATGTTGAGGGACTGACGCTGCTCCTCCGCGTTCTTGCGCTCCGCCGTGGAATCGACAAGGAAGCGCTTGGCGAAGGCCCAAATATTCGGCAGCGAGACGTTCCCGGCGACCGAATCCTCAAGCACGAGACCACTTCGCTTGCGATCCTCCGGCACGAGATAGACGCCCTGGGCGATCGCATCTTTGGGCGAACGAATGGAGACGTCCTTTCCGTTCACCCGGATCTGGCCGCCGAGCGCCGCGTCGACGCCGAACACAGCGCGCGCGAGCTCGGTTCGCCCGGCCCCGATCAATCCGGCCATGCCTAAGATCTCGCCCGCTCTCAGCGAAAGGCTTACGGCGTGCCCGGGATGCGAAAGGGTTCGTAAGCCCGCGACCTCCAGAACACTCGCGCCGGGCGGCGATTTGGGTTGGATGTAGAGCGACTTGAGATCCCGCCCGATCATCAGGCGGATCATGGCGTCGCGATGGATTTGGTCGCGAGCCAGCTCGCCAACGACCGAGCCGTCACGGAGGACGACCACGCGGTCGGCGCAGGTTTCGACCTCGTTCAACCGGTGGGTGATAAAGATTATCGACACGCCATCAGCCTTAAGCTCGCCGATGACGCGCATCAGCCGTTCGGTCTCGGTGGACGTCAGGCTCGAAGTCGGCTCATCCATAATGACGACGCGGGCGTTGAGCGAAAGGGCCTTGGCGATCTCTAAAAGCTGGCGCTGCGCAAGGGAGAGGTCGGAAACAAGATCGTCGACTTCGAAGTCGACGTCCAGTCGCCGCAGCAGCGGCGCGACGATGCGTTTCGTCGTCTTGCGGTCGACCAGCTTGAGCGGACCGGCCGACAGCGGCTCCCGCCCGATCAGCACATTCGCGCCAACGTCGAGATTGTCGAAAAGGTTCAGTTCCTGATGAACGAACGCGATTCCGGAACTCAGCGACTCGGAGACGGTAAGCGAACCGTGCGGGGCGGCGTCGATCTCGATCGTTCCCTGGTCGGGTTTCACCACCCCGCCAAGAATCTTCATCATCGTCGACTTGCCCGCGCCATTCTCGCCGATCAGTGCGAGAACCTCACCCCGGTTCACTGTGAGGCTGACACGTGAAAGGGCGCGGACGCCGGGATAGCTCTTGCTGATGTCAATCAGCCGGAGAAGAGGATCGGCCAAATTCAGTCCTTAAGAGAAAGGGGGCGCCGCGCGTAAGCGCAGCGCCCCAAATCGGAAGCCAAGCGACGCGGCTTTCGCGCCAGCTCGTCCCGGTTTTATTTCTTGCCCTGGCGCTCCTTCAGCTCCGCCCAGAACGCGTCGACGTTGTCTTTGTTGATGATCTTGGTCGGGATGATCATCAGGCCGCCGGCGGGAATGACCGACTTGTCCCCGTCGAGATACTTCGCCATCGTCATCATGCCCTTATAGCCCCACTCGTAGGGCTGCTGGACGACGGTGGAGGCGATCGTCCCTTCCTTGACGCCGCCGAGCGTGATCGGATCCTCGTCGAAACCGATGACCGTGATCTTGCCGAGCTTCCCAGCTTCCTTCAGCGCCTCATAGATGCGGGGCGTGTTGTAGGAGTAGTAGCCGACCATGCAGTCGATCTCGGGATGGGCGGTCAGCGTGTCCTCGACGTTACGCTTGGCGCGGGTCTGGTCGATATCGTCGGCGCGCACGTCGACGAGTTCGATCTTCGAGCCCTTGATCGTGTCCTTGAAGCCCTCGATGCGCTCGCGGGCATTGTCGGCGCCGGGCAGGCCGACGAAGCCCATGCACTTGCCGCCATTTGGCATGGCCTTCAGCGCGATCTCGCCGGCCTGCTTGCCAGCATCCACATTGCTCGAGCCGATATAAGCGACGCGGTTGCTCTTGGGGGCGTCGCTGTCGGTGGTGAACAGCGCCACCTGCTTGCCGATCCGGTCCAACGCGTCGGTCATCGTCTTCGGATCGACGGCGCTGACCATTATGCCCGAGACGCCCGCCGCGACCAGGTCATCCATTAGCCGTGTCTGGATCGCGGCCGAGGACTGCTCGGGGTATTTGAAGTCGAGGGTGTAATTCGGCAGTTCGCCCTGCGCCTTCTTGACGCCGGCCTCAGCGGCCTTCCAGAAGTCCGATGCGCCGTTCACGACGAATACGAGCGTCTTCTTGTCGGCGGCTTGCGCCGACCCAGCCATGGCAAGCATCGCGCCGACCATTGCAGCAGATAGCAAAAGTTTCTTCATTCCGTTCCTCCCGATGAGACCATGGCAGCGATACCGCGCTGCGGGCGGTTTGCTGTTCGCCAGTCATTGACAAGGGGTTCCTAAAGACAGGTTCCGACGGGGTCAAGCGCACAAAAGCTAGCGAGCGAGTGGGTAGCAACCGCATGCGAAGCTTGCGCTTGCGAAAGCAACGGAGGCCCCATAGCATTAACGATTCCGGCATTTATGCCGGAGATAGACGGGAGGCTTTCATGAATACATTGTTTGTTCGTTTTTTTGCCATGGCCGCAATTGTGGCCCCGACCATCGCAGACGCGGCGGAGCTTTTGCCTGCCTATACGTTCCCGGACGGCTCAGCTGGCTTCGAGTTCCTCACATCTGGTGGGATCACGAATCCGGGCGTGTTGGTGGGGTTCAATCCTCAGCCAGACCCTCCTGGCGTCCCGACGGCGACGGCCGATCTCCGTGATCCGACCAGCCCGGTATTCGACCAGACTAGCCAGGCCACGACCTACCTAGTGACGGTCTCGCTGCTGCTCCCCGGCACGCCGAGTTTGCTTCTACCCGCCGACGTTATCCTGGGCAGGGATGGGGTCGCCCGAGTCACTTGCGACGGCAGTGTTGTCCCAGCCTGTGACGGAAGCGTTTTCCAAATCTCGCTCGCCTTCCCGGCCGACGACGTCACGAGCTGGTCCTCTGTCAATCCGCAGCCGGACCCTCCAGGACTCTATTTCCAGTATCTCGCCACTTTCAGCGGAGAGCCGACCTTCGCGCTTTCGATCATGGATGGCGGCAATCCGTTGACCTTCTCTCCCGTTCCCGAACCGGCGACATGGGGCCTGATGGCCATCGGGTTCGTCTCGCTCGGCGCTTTTGCGATGCGCCGGCGGGCGAAAGCCGAAGCTGCCTAGAGGCTGAACGCGAGGACGCTCACTCGGCAAGCGCGAGCGTGACGCCGCCCGCGCTGAGCGGGCGTCCCGCCGCGCTCGCGTCCTCGACCCGATCGATACGCAGCATAGCGAGCGCTTCACGTCCCGAGGAGGAGCCGAGGGCGCCGACGGCGAGCTCGCGGTCCATGACGGGCGTCCCGGGCGCGGGCGCGGGGCCGGCCAGTTTGACGCGCGCGACGCGCTTGCGGGCGGTTCCGCGATGCTTCATGCGCGAAACGACTTCCTGGCCGACATAGCAGCCCTTGTCGAAATCGACCCCATGGAGAAGATCGAAATTGGCGTCGTGCGGGAAGGCGTCCGCATAGGCGAAATCCAGGCCGCCCTTAGGCGCTCCGACGGCGATACGGAGACCCTCGTATTCGTTGACGTGCTCTAACCCGACCGCGGCGGCGATCGGGCGCGGCAGGATCGCACGCCAGCCCAGGCGCGGATCGCGCGGGTCGGCGTAGAGAACGCCTTCGGCGACACTTGCGGGCTCGGCGGCCCAGAAGGCCGCGACGGCGTGATCGGCGCTCACGTCAGCGATCGCGACCTTCGCGCGCAGCTTGTAAAAGCCGAGCCGCTTGGCGAGATCAGCCGCCTGCGCCGCAGTGCAATCGATGAGATAGGATGACTCCTCGCCGCCGGGCGCGCGCACGACGATCATGTCGAACAGGACCTTGCCTTGCGGCGTGAGCAGCGCCGCATAGCGCGCTTCGCTTGGGCCAAGGCGCTCGACGTCGTTGGTCAGGAGGCCTTGCAGAAAGCTGGTCGCATCCTCGCCGCCCACGGCAACGACGCCGCGATCCTCGAGCATGGCGGCTTTCTTGTGCATGAGAAGGCTCCGGTCGCGCTTGCAAGGGCGGACACTGTCAAATAGGCCGCTTTTGCGCCACTGCAAGAAAGAACCGCCATGCCGCTGAGTTTCGATTGTGTTCTGATCAACGGGACCGTCGTCAATCAGGACGGGATCGGCCTGCGCGACATTGGCGTTCGCGACGGGCGCATTGCCGAGATAGGCGATTTGAGCCGCGCCGCGGCCGGCGAGCGCGTTGATTGCCGCGGACTTCACATTCTTCCGGGCGTCGTCGATTCCCAGGTGCATTTTCGCGAGCCCGGGCTCGTTCACAAAGAGGACCTGGAGACCGGATCGCGCGCCGCGGTTCTCGGCGGCGTGACTGCCGTGTTCGAAATGCCCAACACCGATCCGCTGACCACAAGCGCAGACGCGCTCGCCGACAAGCTCGCCCGGGCGAAGGGCCGTATGCACTGCGACTTCGCCTTCTGGGTCGGCGGCACGCATGACAATGTCGCCGACATTCCCGAACTCGAGCGGCTGCCTGGCGCGGCGGGGATCAAGGTGTTCATGGGCTCCTCGACCGGCCGCCTCCTGGTCGCCGACGACGAGGGGGTGCTGGCGATCCTGAAGCAGACCCGCCGCCGCGCGGCGTTCCACAGCGAGGACGAGGCGCGCCTGAATGAGCGCAAGCCCCTGCGCGTCGCGGGTGATCCCTCCTCGCATCCTGTCTGGCGCGATGAGATCGCGGCTCTGCGTTCGACCGAGCGGCTCATTCGCCTGGCGCGTGAAGCGCGCGCGCAAGTGCATGTGCTGCACATCACGACGCGCGAGGAAATGGCGTTTCTGGCCGGCGCCAAGGATGTCGCGAGCTGCGAGGCGACGCCGCATCATCTGACGCTCAGCGCCGAGGACTATGCGCGCTTGAGCACGAAAATCCAGATGAACCCGCCGGTCCGCGCCCCCGATCATCGCGACGCGATCTGGCGTGGCCTCGAGCAGGGCGTGGTTGACGTGCTCGGCTCCGACCATGCGCCCCACACGCTCGAAGAGAAGGCCAAGCCCTATCCCGAGAGCCCGTCGGGCATGACCGGCGTGCAGACGCTCGTTCCGATCATGCTCGACCACGTCAATTCCGGACGACTCAGTCTTCAGCGCTTTGTCGACCTCACCAGCGCCGGGCCGCAGCGGCTGTTCGGGATCGTCGGCAAGGGCCGCATTGCGGCTGGATACGACGCTGACTTCACCGTCGTCGACATGCAGCGCAGCGCGACAATCCAGGATTCCTGGATCGCGTCGCGCTCGCAATGGACGCCTTATGACGGAAAGACCGTCGCCGGTTGGCCGGTCGGGACGTTCGTCCGTGGTCGCCGGGTGATGTGGGAGGGCGAACTCACGGCGCCGTCGACCGGAGAGACAGTGCGGTTCACGGGCTGACGACTCAATAGATAACACTTACAGTTTGTTCAATTCTCGATGAGCCGCGCCATGCGAAGTGACTCGCTAATCGCACAGCAAGCCTTTGGAATTGCTCAAAACGGACTCGCTAATGACAGGCCGTCGCCTTGCATCCAGGCCCGGCGCGCAGTCGGCTTCAGACCGCCGCCATCACCTGCATCGTCAGCCAGGTCGCCGCCAGCGCAGGCTTCTGCGTCCCTTCGACCTCGACGCTGACGTCGTAGGTCAACTGCCATTCGCGCGCCGAGCGCGGCGTGACCGCGCGGAGCGTGAAATGCCCGCGCAGCCGGCTGCCCGAGGGGACAGGCCGGACGAAACGCACACGATCGAAGCCGTAATTCACGCCGTGGGCGGCGCCCTCGATTTTGGGCAGCACGCTATAGGCCATGGCCGAGAGCAGGGAGAGGGTGAGGAAGCCGTGGGCGACGGTTCCCCCGAACGCGGTCTCGGCCGCCCGCTTCGGGTCGACGTGGATGAACTGCTCGTCCTCAGTGACCTTGGCGAAGGCGTCGATCCGCGCCTGATCGACAGTGAGCCAGCGCGAGACGAAATCGTGTCCGACCATGCCGGCGAGTTCGGCGGCGGGAACCCGCTTGATGTCCGCCCAATCGCTCATTCTTGGTCTCCGAACATCGCCGGCGGCGCCGTGACGCCGATCCCGCCGTCCACGGGCAGAATCGCTCCCGTAGTGTACGCGCCGCCGCGCCCGGCGAGAAAGAGAAGGGGCCCGGCGATGTCCTCGGGCCGCCCGACGCGGCCCATCGGCACGGATTTGGCGCTGCGCGCCTGTCCCGCCTCGTCGCCGATAGCGAATTTCGTCATGTTGGTCGGAAACGGTCCGGGCGCGAACGCGTTCACGGTCACTTGGCTTTCCGCAAGCTCCGCGGCGAGAATGCGGGTCAGGTGATGCACCGCCGCCTTCGAGGCGGAATAGGCCCATGCGGTTTCCGACTGCGTCACGGTCCCCATGACGGAACCCATGTTGATGACGGTCGAAGGCCAGTCGCGCGTCGCCGAGGCGATCAGCACGGGAGCGAGATCGCGCGTCAGCGTGAAAAGTCCGGTCACGTTGACGCTGAGCACGCGGTCCCACGCCTTCCAGGGAAAGGTTTCGAACGGTCCGCCCCAGTTCGCCCCGGCGTTGTTGACCAGAATATGCAGCGCATCGGTGCGCTTCCGCGTCTCGGCCGCCAGAGCGGCGACGCCGGCTTCGTTGGCGACCGTGCCGCCGAAGCCCTCGCAGGGCCCAAGCGAGGAAAGCTCCTGCGCCACCGCTTCGCAAGCCTCGGCCTTGCGCGAGGCGATCAGCACGCGCGCGCCGGCGCCGAGCAGCGCCTCGGCGCAGATCCGGCCAAGGCCGGTCGCCCCGCCGGTCACCAACGCCGTGCGGCCCCGGACGGAGAAAAGCTCGTTTACTGCGATCATCGCTCCCTGCGCCGCTCCCGTTTTGCCAAGGGACCATAGCAATTCGGCGCCAAACGCCAAACCTGCTTCCTCTCAATTCAGAGTCTTCGCCGCTTCGTGCGGTGGTTGACGCGCGACGGCGCGCCGCTCAAATTGATCTCTTTCAAGCAGTTCCTCATCCTGAGGCGCCTTTTGCACTCAGCAAAAGGCCTCGAGGGATGCTCCAGAAGGCGCAGAGTCCGCGCTCCGGAATGTCCTTCGAGACGCCCGCTTTGCGGGCTCCTCAGGACGAGGACCTGGGTTTCGTTGGCCTGGAGCGCCTAAATGAAAGTCTCGCTCATCCAGATGAATTCGATCAACGACAAGGTCGCCAACATCGCCGCGGCTGAAGCGCTGATCGAGCGAGCCGTCGCCGAAGAGGGGCCGGACTGGGTGCTGCTGCCCGAACAGTTCGATTGGGCGGGCGGTGCGCGGGCGGAGAAGCTCGCCGCCGCCGAGCGCCTTCCGGGCGGACCGGCTTATGAAATGGCGCGCGCGCAGGCGATCAAGCACCGCATCTTCGTTCATGCCGGCTCGATCATGGAGGCGATCGAAGGCGAGGAGCGCTATCACAACACCACAGTCGTCTTTAATCGCGAGGGCGAGGAGGTCGCCCGCTATCGCAAGATCCATTTGTTCGACGTGATGACACCCAACGGAACGGCATACAAGGAGAGCGCGACGGTGAAGGCGGGCGACCAGGTGGTCACCTACGATTGCGAAGGCGTCACTGTCGGCTGTTCGATTTGCTACGATCTCCGGTTTCCCGAGCTCTTCCAGGCGCTCATGGAAAAGGGCGCCGAGATGATCGCGATGCCCGCCGCCTTCACGATGCAGACCGGCAAGGATCATTGGGAGGTGCTCCTGCGCGCCCGCGCGATCGAAACCCAGACCTATGTGTGCGCCAGCGCCCAGACCGGCTCGTTCACGGTCGGCAACGAGCAGAGGCACACTTACGGCCATTCCCTCGTCGCCGACCCCTGGGGCCATGTGGTCGCCAAGGCCTCGGACGGGGTCGGAATCGTCTCGGCCAGGATCGACCCGGCCCGGGTCAAGAAGGTGCGCGCGATGATCCCCGTGGCGGAGCACAAGGTTAAGATCGCGCGCAAGTGAAGCGACGGCCTCTCGACCGATACAGGGCCAGCACGTCAGGTCCACGATCGCTGCTCCGCACGTTGACCTCGCTATTGCAAGACGGCGGCGAAACCTCCAGATGGAGCCTCCTGTCCAGGTTGCCGCCGCGCCAGGCGAGGTAGAGAGAGGTGATCATGAGCCATGTAGTCTACACAGTGGTCGAGCACGACGGCGGATGGGCCTATAAGGTGGGCGACGTCTTCTCGGAGACCTTTCCCGGCCGTCAAGAGGCTCACGCCGCCGCGGAGCGGGCGGCCCAGGAGCAGCGTGTCCCAGGCCAAAGCAGCGCAATCGAGTACGAGGACAGCTCCGGTCGCTGGCATGAGGAACAGGATAGGGGCGACGACCGCCCGGACACGGACGTCAAGGACTGACGCCCGCCCCCGATCGCATCTCTCCAGGCGCGCTCGGCTCCGCCGATGGCTATCGGGCCGCAAAATTGAACGTCAGGCCGCGATAATTGTGTTTGGCTGAGAAGCCATCGCGCGAGATAATGCAAACGCTTCAACGGACTGCGCCGCACGCGCTGTCCTTGAACTCCGACGGGCCGCGTTGAACCGCGTGCGAAAGACGTTTGGCGGGAACAACGCGATGGCCGAAGACGAGCTTGATCTTAAAACCCTCGCCGACGACGAACTCGTTTCGCAGATGCATGACGACCTCTACGACGGTCTCAAAGAAGAGATCGAGGAGGGTGTGCGAATTCTGCTCGACCGCGGCTGGGCGCCTTACGACGTATTGACCAAGGCGCTGGTCGAGGGCATGCGCATCGTCGGCATCGACTTTCGCGACGGCATTCTGTTCGTGCCGGAAGTGCTGATGTCGGCCAACGCGATGAAGGCCGGGATGGCGATCCTGCGTCCCCTTCTCGCGGCGACCGGCGCGCCGAAAATGGGCAAGATGGTGATCGGCACTGTCAAGGGCGACATCCACGACATCGGCAAGAACCTCGTCTGCATGATGATGGAGGGCGCGGGCTTCGAAGTGTTCGACCTCGGCGTCAATAACGGCGTCGACAAATATCTCGACGCGATCGAGAAGCATCAGCCGGAAATCGTCGGCATGTCGGCGCTCCTGACCACGACGATGCCTTACATGAAAGTCATCATCGATACGCTGAAGGAGAAGGGCATCCGCAACGATCACATCGTGCTGGTCGGCGGCGCGCCGCTCAACGAATCCTTCGCCGAAGCGATCGGCGCCGACGCCTATTGCCGCGACGCGGCGGTTACCGTCGAAACCGCGAGGGCGCTCCTGGCCCGGCGGCAGGGGACCGCACATGCGCACGAGGAAGTCAAAGCCTTGCCTTAAGTTTGCGGAGCGTGAGGCCTCGCGCAGGGAAGCGCCACATGCCAGGGAACGCGGACGCCATGCGCGATCAAAGAGTGGAGCTGCACAAGTCCGAAGAAATATCGGCGCCTGCGGATGAAGTTTGGACGTTGCTGACGGACTGGGCCGGTATGTTGCGCTGGAGCCTGAGCGCCAAGCGCGGCAGCTCGCTTGGCCTGCTCGTCAAATGCGAATTAATCGGCGAAGCCGACAAGATTCCTCGCACGAGGCGGATGATACTCGATTCAGGCGCTGTCGTCGAAGAAGAGCTCTTCTACCAGAACGATGAGACGAGGCGCCTCTACTACCGCAAGAGCGACACTTTCGGGACAAGGGGATATATTGCCTCCAGCTACGTCGATGAGCTCTCCGATCGGAGATCGAGGCTCCACATAATGTCATGGTTCGACGCCGAGAAGGAAGCATCGGCCGCCGCGGCGCGCTACGACGCGATTTACCGGGGAATATTCGACGGCTTCAAGGCCTATTTCGTGACGGTGACATGATGCTCGCAACCGATGACATCGACGTCGAAGCAAGCTACCCCCGCCGCAGGGAAGACGCGCGCAAAATTCTGATCATTGCCTGCGGCGCCTTGGCGCGCGAGGTGCTCGCGCTCAAGCTCGATACCATCGATGTCGCCTGCCTGCCGGCGCAACTTCACAACCATCCCAAGCAAATCCCGGATGCGATGAGGGCGAAGATCCGCGCCAATCGCGAAACCTATGACGAGATCCTCTGCCTCTATGGCGATTGCGGAACTGGCGGCGAGCTCGATCGTGTGCTCGCGGAGGAGGGGGTGAGTCGCATCGAAGGCGCGCATTGCTACGCCTTCTATGCCGGGGAGGGGGCCTTCGCGGCCCTCGCCGAGGAAGAGCCGGGCACGTTCTACCTCACCGATTTTCTCGCCCGCCATTTCGACGCGCTCGTCATTCGGGGTCTCGGCCTCGACCGCTTTCCTGAGTTGCGCGACGATTATTTCGGCAATTACCGCAGGCTCGTCCATCTGGCGCAGTTCGACGATCCCGATCTGGACGCGAAAGCCAGGGCGGCGGCCGAGAGGCTTGGCCTCGCCCATGAGCGTCGCTTTACCGGGCTCGACGGGATCCGCTCGTTTCTCGAGGGCGCGACGCAAAAGAAGGACGCGCCGTGGCCAGCCTGACCGTGCTTTACTGGCGCGACATTCCAAGTCAGGTCATCGTGAAAGCCGGGCGTTCTTCGGCCAAGCGTCAATTGTCGGAACGTTTCATCCGTGCGATCGACGCGGCGGCGATGCACGCTGACGCCAAGAGCGCCGACGCCTATCTTGCCGAATGGCGGCGGGGCGAGCCCGTGCCTTGCGGCGATGATCTGGAAAGCGAAGCGGCCGGCGCCGCCGAGCGGTTGGAAAAAGAATACGATACGCATCGCCTGGCCGTGCTTGCGAAGCACGATGGGCGAGAGAACCCGGCGTGACGCACGAGTTGCGCGTCGGCCGCGCATGTGTCACCCCCGCGAACGCTGGGGCCCAGGGCCGCCGCGAAGGTGTTTCCGGACAAGACGTTGCGGCTTCCTCTGGGCGCCCACTTTTGCGGGCATCCAGAGGACCGAGCCGGCGCTCGACTGAAAGACTGCTCGGTTGATCTCTTGACCCATCGCGTCGTCTTCACGCCTTCCGGAAAACGTGGCGACTTCGCCGACGCTGTGAGCCTGCTCGAAGCCGCGCGCGCGCTCGGCGTCGATCTCGATTCAGTCTGCGGCGGCCGAGGCATTTGCGGCCGCTGTCAGGTCGATATCGCGCAGGGCGATTTCGCCAAGCACGCCATTCATTCCAGCGCCGATCATGTGACGCCGTCGGCAGAGGTCGAGGCGCGCTATGCCTCGAAACGCGGACCGTTTCCGCCCGCTCGGCGGCTCGGCTGCCAGGCCGGGATTTGCGGCGATCTAGTCATCGACGTGCCGCCCGAAAGTCAGGTTCATCGGCAAGTCGTCCGCAAGCGCGCGGAGACGCATCCGATCGAGATCGATCCGGTCGTCCGCCTCTATTACGTCGAGGTCGCCGAACCGGACATGCACGAGCCGGCGAGCGATCTTCGCCGCCTCGAGCAGGCTTTGCGCGAGCAATGGGGCGTCGCTGAAGCGCACGCCGATCTCGCGACGCTCGCCGGCTTGCAGAAGGCGTTGCGCGCGGGGCAATGGAAGGTGACCGTCGCTTTGCGCAAAGGCCGCGACATCGTGTCCATCATGCCGGGCTTCGCCGAGCGCGCCTTTGGCGTCGCGATCGATGTTGGCTCGACCACCATCGCCGCCCACCTCACGGATCTCGCGAGCGGTGAGGTCGTCGCAGCAGTCGGGGCGATGAACCCGCAAATCCGCTTCGGCGAAGATCTGATGAGCCGCGTCTCCTACGTGATGATGAACCCGGGCGGCGACAAGGAGCTGACGCGCGTGGTGCGCGAGGCGATGGACGCGCTGATTGGCGAAGCTGCGCGCGAGGCCGGAGTCGCACGCGGCGAAATCCTGGAAGTGACAGTGGTCGGCAACCCGATCATGCATCATCTCGTGCTTGGTCTCGATCCGACCGAGCTCGGCGGGGCGCCGTTCGCGCTTGCCCTCGACGCGGCGTACGAAACGCGCGCGTGCAAAGTCGGCCTCGACGTTGCGCCCGGCGCCTTTGTCTACGCGCTGCCCTGCATCGCCGGCCATGTCGGCGCCGACACCGCCGGGGTCGTGCTCGCGGAGGGGCCCCACCTCAAGGATGAACTGACTCTTCTGGTCGATGTCGGCACCAACGCCGAGATCGTGTTCGGCAATCGCGAGCGGCTGTTCGCCTGCTCATCGCCGACCGGCCCGGCGTTCGAGGGGGCGCAGATCTCCTGCGGCCAGCGCGCAGCGTCGGGCGCGATCGAGCGCGTACGCATCGACCGCCTGACGCTCGAGCCCAAGTTCAAGGTGATCGGCTGCGACCTGTGGTCGGACGAGCCGGGCTTCGCTGCGGCGACATCGACTATTCCCGTCACAGGCGTTTGCGGTTCGGGGATTATCGAAGTGATCGCCGAAATGTTCCTGGCCGGCGTCGTGTCGGAAGACGGCGTGATCGACGGCGAACTCGCTGGCCGAACCAGCCGCATCGAACCGGTCGGCCGCACCTTCGCCTATGTGCTGCACGAGGGCGGCGGCCCACGGCTTCTCATCTATCAGACCGACGTGCGCGCGATCCAGCTCGCCAAGGCCGCGCTCTATGCCGGCGCGAAGCTGCTCATGGAGCGCGCCGGCGCCGCGCCTGAGCGCGTCACGCTCGCCGGCGCTTTCGGCAGCCACATCGATCCTCTCTACGCGATGGCGCTCGGCCTCATTCCCGATTGCGATCTCTCAAAGGTCGCGAGCGCCGGCAACGCGGCGGGCACCGGCGCCCGGATTGCGCTTCTCAACCTCGCGGCTCGGGCGGAGATCGAGGGCGTCGTCCGGCGCATCGACAAGATCGAGACAGCGATCGAGCCTGACTTCCAGCGCCATTTCGTCGCCGCGATGGCGTTTCCCAACAAGGAGGACGCCTTCCCGAATCTGGCCCAGCGGGCTGCGCTTCCCCCGCGCAAGGAGCCGAGCGGAGAGGGCGGGCGCAGGCGAAGGCGCGCCTCATCACACAATGACCCTTGACTTTGAGCTAGCTTAATCTAGCTTAAAGTCGATGAAAGTCGTCGGCGCCTTTGAGGCAAAAAACAAGCTCGGCCAGTTGCTGGACCTGGTCGAGCAAGGCGAGGAAGTTACGATTACACGGCACGGAAAAGACGTCGCCCGGATTGTTCCGGCGCGCTCACGGCCCGGGCGGGATGCGGCGCGGGCTGCGATTCAGCGCATCCGCGAGCGCGCCGAGGCGGCGAGGCTTGGCCGCTTTGACTGGGCGGAATGGCGCGCCTATCGCGACGAAGGCCGGCCGTGAGCCTCATCCTCGACACCTCCGCCGCGCTTGCCTGGATCTATGACGACGAAACGACGGACCCGATCCGCGTCATCTTCAGCACAGTCGCCGAACAGGGCGCATTTGTTCCTTCGCTCTGGCGTCTCGAGATCGCGAACAGTCTTACTGGGGCTGTGCGCCGCGGCAGGATCGACTCCGAATTCCGCCGCGCGGCGCTGGCCGATCTCGGCGACCTCGACATTATCGTCGACGCTCAAACGGATTCGCGCGCCTGGAATGCGACGCTCGAATTTGCCGATCGTTTCCTCCTCACGGTCTATGACGCAGCGTATGTCGAACTCGCGCAGAGGCGGGCGCTGCCGCTGGCTACGCTCGACCGTGACATGCAAAGAGCCGGCGCCCAGCTCGGTTTGAGAGTTCTTGGCGTCGATTGAGCGCTCTGAGGGCAGGGTGGGCGCAGACGAAGGCGCGCCGCTCCTGCGGCGCTCCTATAAAGAGCGTCCCGCCTACTGGCCGGCGATGATCCTGATCGGCGCGCCGAGCAACGTCAGCGGCAACGCAACGACCGCGCCGACGCCGCTTGCAGCCCTTTCGCTCGCGTCGGTCGCTCCATGATTTGCGTTTATGCCCCGGGTGAGAATGCCGCGCAGCTGGGGCGCGACGGATGCGAGCTGGACGAATTTATCGTGATTTGTGGCGTCGTCGGCCTTCACGTCGGTAAGATCGATCACCGTCGCCCCCAACGCCGCGAGCTCCGCGGTGTCGCTGGCGTCCCCCACTCGGGTGACGCCGCCCGCGATGGTTCTCGAGAGAAAGAGCGCTCGATCGTCCTGCGAGAGGACGACGTAGAACGGCTTTTGTGGCTTGCCGAAGCGGCGCAGCTGCGCTTTGAACACATCGATGTCGATATCGGGCGCGGCGAGCACGATCGTGCCAATCTTGCTGGCTGGCGGCAGGTCGCCCGAAATCCTGATCTGGCGGAACGCCTCGACGGTGACCCAATTGCCCATGGAATGGGCCAGCACATTGACCTTTTCCGCGTTGCTGCGAAGCAGGAGACGCAGCGTGTGCTCGAGGCCGTCGCGGGCGGCGGTCGCGCTGTTCAGGTCATAGACGTAAGCCGTCGCTTTTCCCCTCGACGCCCAGGTGAACAGCACCGGGACGCCGGGGGCCTTGGAATCGTGAGCGAGCTGCGCCCCGCGATAGACCGCCTCGGCGAACATCGTATTGAAGCCGTGGATGAACAGGAAAACATTGCGGCTTCCCCGCGGCCGGAGCGCGAGTTGGGCGTTCAGCGCCTGCACGAACGCCTTGTCTCCGTCGAGATATTTTTCGTCGCGCACGACGAAATCGACATTCGGGTCGCCGGGCGGCGTGCTCGCCCATTCGATTTCGCCCTGCTTGTGGTTCGGCGGGATCGAGACCGTGATCTCGGCGTAGTCGGTGGCAGGCGCCCTGTCGCCGTTGAAAAGCGTGCCCGGCCGGTCGTCCCGTTCGCGGGTCGTCGCGACAAGCAGGGTATGGTCGACGGCGCCGGGCGGGCTGTAGGCCACGGCGCTGAGAAAACCGGTCTCCGGCCGCGAGGCGCAGGCGACGAGGGAGAACGCGACAAATACGAGCGCGAAAACGGAAAACGACCGTTTCACCGGCCTGCCGCGCCCTGAAGGCGAGGCGGCGATCCGCGCCGCGAACTTGTCCAATACTTGCCCCTGCCGCGCCCGTCGCCGATGTGTCTGACGATTCTGCGCCTGCCCGCCGCATCCTTAAGACAAGGGCGTCCGAATTGAAAACGAAAATACGGCTTTGCTTCGTTTTCCTTGGTGTTAGTGGATTTTAGCTCACGGTTGGCGACGTCCCTTCGCCAACCGCCCACCGACGGCGAGGCACGCTTCGCTAAAGGCATTCCGACGCCTGCAACGAGGCTCCGGGCCAAAGCCCGCTTTCGGGAAAGCTTCGGATTCGGGTATCACCGCTCAATGGCCGAGAATCACGACCTCGCGCACGCAACGGCGCGCCTTGACGCTCTGACCGACTGGGAGCGTCGGCCGCGGAACACAATGCGCGTCGGTCTCGAGCCGATGCGAGATCTCGCCGCTCGCCTTGGCGACCCGCAAAAGTCTTTTCGCTCGATCCATGTCGCGGGGACCAAAGGCAAGGGGTCGGTCTCGGCGTTGATCGAGGCGGCGCTGGCGCATGCCCGCCTTCGTGTCGGCCGCTATGCCTCTCCCCATGTCGAGCGCATCAATGAGCGGGTAAGCGTTCAGGGACACGACGTCGACGAGCCGACGCTCGCGCGAGCCTTGAATTGGGCGCTCGACGCCTATGAGGCCGCACGCAAGGCCGGTACGCCCGCGGTCGATGCAACCTGGTTCGACCTTCTCACCGCCGCCGCTTTTATCATCTTCGCCGAAACGCAACGCGAGTGGGCGGTGATCGAAGTCGGCTTGGGCGGGCGGCTCGATTCCACCAACATCGTCGATGGCGAAATCGCAATCGTCACCAACATCGCGCTCGAGCATACGGAAATCCTGGGCGCCACGCGCGCGGCCATCGCCGGGGAAAAGGTCGGGATCCTCAAGCCGGGGGCCGTGCTCATCACCACGCTTGACGCCGATGACGAAGCCGGACGCGTTGTGCAGACGCGGGCCGACGAGCTCGGCTCGCGTGTGAAGCGCACCCGCCTCGATGTCACGGCGCCGATCGAGCAGGTCAATTTCGCGCTCGCCGCCGCCGTCCTCGGCGAGCTTCGCCGCAAGGGCGTGAGCGGGCGCTCCGGAGAGCCGGTCGGCGCGACGCTTCTCGACGCCGGCACGCGCGCCGCCGCGCGCCTTCCCGGGCGCATGGAGCGCTTCGACATCGAAATCGGGGCGAGACGCCTGCCCGTAGTCATGGACGGGGCGCATGTGCCGTTCAATATCGGGGCGGTGTTGCGCGATCTCGCCCTCGCCTCTGATCTCTCCGGTCCGTGCGTGGCGATCGTGGCGCTCGCCGCCGACAAGGACGCTGAGGGCTTCGTGGCGGAACTGGCCAGCCGCGCCGCGACCATTGTCTTCACGGATTTGCCGGGTTCGAGCCGAGGCCGGCCGCCAACCGAATTGCAGGCGCTTGCGACTTCGCTTGGGCTCACGAGCGAGGTCGAGCCAGACGCAAAACGCGCGCTCAAGCGCGGCCTCGAACTGGCGGCTCGAGCCAACGCCTGGCTCCTCGTCACTGGCTCCCTTTATCTCATCGGCGCCCTCAGAGGCGCGGTCTCCGAGGCGGCCGCAATGCTGGACGCCACCTTCAACCCGGCGCCTGTCCGCGGCCACGACGGGTTCCCCTGATGGCGCCCGATCCCGCGCTCATGGCGAAGGCGCGCTCGGCGCTTTCGACCGTCTTCGGCTTCTCGGACTTTCGTCCCGGACAGGAGGATGTCCTCGCCGCCACGCTCGCGGGCGAGGACGTGCTCGCGGTCATGCCGACGGGCAGCGGCAAGTCGCTTCTCTTCCAGCTTCCGGGGATCGTTCGCGGCGGCCTCACCTTGGTGGTGTCGCCGCTGATCGCGTTGATGCGCGACCAGGTCGCCCAATTGCGCGAGGCCGGCGTCGAGGCGGCGAGCCTCAATTCCTCTTCCGATCCCGACGAACGCCGGAGGGTCGCGCGCGGGCTCGACGAGCGATCGCTGAGGCTTCTCTACATCGCGCCTGAGCGCCTGTTCCGAGACGACACGATCGCCGCCTTGAGGAAGGCGAAAGTCGATCTTCTCGCCATCGACGAAGCGCATTGCGTCTCGCAATGGGGCCACGATTTCCGCCCCGAATATCTACGCCTGCGCGAGGCTGCGGAAGCCTTTCGTGGCGTCCAGATGATCGCGGTCACTGCGACCGCGGACGAGCCGACAAGGGACGAGATCGCGGAAAAACTGTTCGTCCGCCGTCCCCGCATTTTCGTGCGCTCGTTTGATCGCCCGAACCTGTTTCTCGCCATGCGGCCGAAGGGGGACGCCACCCGCCAGCTCCTCGATCGGCTCGATGCTCACCGGGGCGAAGCGGGCATCGTCTATTGCTCGTCACGGCGCAGGACGGAAGAACTCGCGGCCGAATTCACGCGCGCCGGCCGCCGCGCGCTCGCCTATCACGCCGGGCTCGATCATGAGGTGCGCGCACGCAATCAGGACGCCTTTCAGCGCGAGGACGATTGCATCGTCTGCGCGACTGTCGCCTTCGGCATGGGGATCGACAAGCCCGACGTTCGCTTTGTTTTTCATGCGGACATGCCGTCGTCGATCGAGGCTTATTATCAGGAGATCGGCCGCGCCGGCCGCGACGGCCTGCCCGCCGACACGTTCACGCTCTATAGCGCGGGCGATATCGAGCTCAGGCGGCGCCAGATTCTCGACAGCGGGGCGCCCGAGGAGCGCAAGCGCGTCGAGACGACGAAGCTCGACGATCTCGTCGCGCTCTGCGAAACGGCCCGCTGCCGCCGCCAGACGCTTCTCGCCATGTTCGGCGAGGAGTTGGCTCCGTGCGGGCATTGCGACGTCTGCCAGGGCGGGGTTCGGCTGATCGACGGGCGGATCGAAGCGCAAAAGGCGATGTCGGCTATCTTACGCACCTCCGGCCGGTTCTTTTTCGGCCATCTGGCGAATATCCTGTCCGGCAAGGCCACCGAAACGGTTCTTCGGCACGGCCACGAGGCGCTAAAAACCTTCGGCGCGGGCAAGGACCGCGCGCCCGCCGAATGGCGCGGCGTGCTCAGGCAATTGCAATCGGGCGGCCTGATCGGGCGCGACGGCGACGACCGCGACCGGCTGACGCTCAGCGAAGAGGGCAAGCGCGTGCTGCGCGGGGAGGCTCCGTTCGCGCTGCGCGAGGATGTGGTGAACCCGAAAGCGCGCCGTCGCCGCGTCGCCGAGGCCGTCGCAGCGGGCGACGCGGACGCGGAGCTCCTCGCCGCGCTGAAAACCCTGCGCGGCGCGATCGCGGCGGCGCAGAAGCAGCCGGCCTATGTCATTTTCCCCGATCGGACGCTCATTGAAATCGCGACGAGGCGGCCCAGCAGCCTCGACGACCTGGCCAGCATTCATGGCGTCGGCGCGGTGAAGCTGCAAAAATACGGGCCGGCCTTTCTCGCCGTGATCCAGGAGCCTCGCGCGGACTGAGCCGCCCGGAGTCGAGGCTTAGCTAGCGGTTAAAACCAAACGGAAGTCACCCTTGGCCTGAAGATTGCCCTTGCTATGCGGTCTCCATATCTAGTATGTACCGCCCGTTATCACCATCAAGATATTGACAAACGGGCACTCGCACGGTATAGGAAGTTGTATATTCACCCCGTGACGAACGAACGATGCTGCCCAGTTCTATTGAATTTTACATCAATCTTCTGGCATCGTTTGGTATTCCTCTCCTATCCAATCGTTGGCTTTTAGCCGGGACTGTGGCGGTCGCCTCATTGCTGATAATCAGCGCAACACTGAAACATTCTCTAAAAATAGGATTATTGGGAGCTTTACTTTTCGGTGGAATGGCTTTCGCCTTAGTTCCTCAGCAACTGCGCCCAGACATACCAAGCGAAAATAGAGGCAATAGTGGGCCAACCAGTACCGGTCTCTACGGCGCGCCGGGATCATCGACTAATGGTGTTTATATTGGTCATTCTAAAGTTACCAATTGTGACAGTATAGTCGAAAATCACGGAACGATGGCCAACGTTTTTATAGAAGAGTCTCGCTTCGATTGTCCTCCGAAACTTGCCGCTCCCCCTGGCGTGGCGCTTCCCGCTCAAGTGCCTGACTCCCTGAAAGGTGGGAACCTCACCGAACCATTAAAACCACTCGGAACCTCCGGTATGTATAACTCGCCCGGGGCCGTGACCCATAATGTCATTATAGACCGGTTCACATCGATAGGATGTGAGAACAGCATCAAAGGGCTTCCGAATAGATCGGTGGTGTACAATACTCGAGTTCAATGCGGCGGTATGTGGATGTTGCCCAACCTGCCGTTGCAAAAAAAGTAATTTCGCTCGCCGTGATGCGGGACGCCGGCGGCGCCTGAGCGGCTCGATGTCCCGCCGGGTTGCCGCAGGCCGCTCGCCTCACTATAGCTGCGCCGCATATCCTCCCCAACCGAAAGGCGCCAGTCCCGTGGCCTTCCTCGCCGACGTCCTCTCTCGCGTTAAGCCATCCGCGACCATCGCGATGACGCAGAAGGCGCGCGATCTCAAAGCCAAAGGACGGGAAGTGATCTCGCTTTCGGTCGGCGAGCCGGATTTCGACACGCCCGACAACATCAAGCAGGCGGCGATCAAGGCCATCGAGCGTGGCGAGACCAAGTACCCGCCCGTGCTCGGCATTCCCCCGTTGCGCGAGGCGATCGCCGCCAAGTTCAAGCGCGAGAACGGCCTCGACTACAAGGCGACCGACACGATCGTCGCGACCGGGGGAAAACAGATCCTCTACAACGCCTTCCTCGTCACCATGAACGAGGGCGACGAGGTCATCATCCCGGCGCCCTATTGGGTGAGCTATCCGGAGATGGTGGCGATCAACCGCGGCACGCCCGTCGTCGTGCCGACCACGATCGAGAACGGGTTCAAGCTCAAGGCGGCGGACCTGGAGCGGGCGATCACGCCGCGCACCAAGTGGCTCGTGCTCAACTCGCCTTCGAACCCGTCCGGCGCGGCCTATACCGAGAGCGAGCTGAAAGAGCTGACCGACGTGCTGATGCGCCACCCGCATGTGTGGGTGCTGACCGACGACATGTACGAGCATCTGGTCTATGGCGACTTCAGGTTCACGACGCCCGCGCAGATCGAGCCGGGTCTGAAGGCCCGCACCCTCACCATGAACGGCGTCTCGAAATCCTATGCCATGACCGGCTGGCGCATCGGCTATGCCGCCGGCCCGACCGAGCTGATCAAGGCCATGGACATGGTGCAGGGGCAGCAGACCTCGGGCGCCTGCACGATCGCGCAATGGGCGTCGGTCGAGGCCCTGAACGGGCCGCAGGACTTCATGCCGGTGCGCCGCAAGGCGTTCGAGGAGCGGCGCGATCTCGTCGTGTCGATGCTCGGCCAGGCCAGGCATCTGCAGTGCCCGAAGCCGGAAGGCGCGTTCTACGTCTATCCGTCCTGCGCCGGCGCGATCGGCAGGAAAGCGCCGTCGGGCAAGGTGATCGAAACCGACGAGGATTTCGTCACCGAGCTTCTGGACGCCGAAGGCATCGCCGTCGTGCACGGAACCGCCTTCGGCCAGGGCCCGAACTTCCGCGTCTCCTATGCGACGTCGCTCGAGCAGCTCGAGAAGGCGTGCAAGAAGATCCAGAAGTTCACAGCCGAGCTGAGGTAAGCGCTGTAGCTGTAGCCGCGCTCGTTGACCGCGGCAGCCAGGCGTCCTTCCGAACGCCCCTTGGACCGCGGCCGACGCGATCAGCGATCGCGTCTACAATCGGCTCCGACGAACGGCGCCTCCGCGAAAGAGGGAGGGGGCCTTACGCCACCTCGACGCGCGTCCGAATCCCGGCGCCGAGGCGAGCCGTCTGTCCCGCGTCAAAAGCGGCGCGTCCAGGGCCTCCGCCAGAGCGATATAGGCGGCGTCGTAGGCCGTGAGGTTTTGCCGCAAGTCCCAAATCCGTGAGGCGAGCGCGTCATGCGCCCGACGCGCAAGCGGAAGGCGCTGAAATCGTCGAGCGCCTTGCGCGCCCGTTGGGCCAAAATTTCGCCCGCGAGCGCGTAGCGCCGCAGGACCCCAAGCACCTCGAGGTCGAGAAGATGCGGCGCATGCAGCGTCTCGCCGCGTTCAAACAGACGCTCTTCGATGGCCGGCGTGCGGAGCAGGACCTCGAGGATGGCGGAAGCGTCGACGACGATCACCGGGAGTCGCGTTCCTCGCGCAGGACGAGGGCGGGCTTCAGCGCGGGAGAGACAGGACTCCGCCCGGCGAGCCGCGCGCGCAGTTCGGCCACCGTCGGGCGTTCGGCGCTCTCTGTAATCTCACCGAGCAGATAGTCGGATAACGACTTGCCCTCGAGCGCCGCGCGAGCCTTCAGACGGCGATGAAGCGCGTCGGGGACGTTTCGGATCTGGACCATCTTCGACATGCGAAAAAGATGATCGCATGCGCCCACATGTCAATAGCTCGCTTTGGCTCGGGACTATGCGGGTCGGTGAGCGGGTGTCTGCGGTTTTCGATCCTCGCCTGCCTGGCCGAAAGGCTCGCTCATCCCATCCGCTTCTCGAGTTCATCCAGCACCCGGTAGCACGGCAGCACCTGCGCGACGCTGGCGTTGGGTTCGCGGCCTTCGCGGATCGCGGCGAAGAACTCGCGGTCCTGCAATTCGATGCCGTTCATGCTGACGTCGACCCCGCTCACGTCGATCTTTTCGTCCTTGCCGGTGAAGAGATCGTCGTAGCGGGCGATGTAAGTCGCGGTGTCGCCGATGTAGCGGAAGAAGGTGCCGAGCGGGCCCTCGTTGTTGAACGAGAGCGATAGCGTGCAGATCGCGCCGTTCTCGGCCTTGAGCTGGATGCTCATGTCCATGGCGATGCCGAGGGTCGGATGGATCGGCCCTTGCAGCGCGTTGGCTTTGACGATTGGCGAGCCGCATTGGTAGGCGAAGAGGTCGACACTGTGCGCGGCATGATGCCAGAGCAGATGATCGGTCCATGAGCGCGGCGCCCCAAGCGCGTTCATGTTGGTGCGGCGGAAGAAAAACGTCTGCACATCCATCTGCTGGATATGAAACTCGTCCTTGAGAATGCGCTGACGCACGAACTGATGGCTCGGGTTGAAGCGTCGGGTGTGGCCGACCATCGCGACAAGGCCAGTCTCTTTCTGCGCCGCAACGACCGCCTCGGCGTCCCTCAAACTGTCGGCGAGCGGAATCTCGATCTGCACATGCTTGGCCGCCCTGAGGCACTGAAGCGCCTGCGCGGCATGCATCTGCGTCGGCGTCGCCAGGATCACGGCGTCGAGCCCCGGGAGCTTGAGGGCGTCAGCGAGATCGGTCGTAACATGGCCGATCCCATATTTCGCCGCCGCCTCCTTGGTCTTGTCGAGCTCGCGCCCGACCAGCGAGATGGTCTCGACCCCATCGATCAGCTTGATCGCATCGAGGTGCCTGAGCCCGAACGCGCCCGCGCCGGCAAGTGCGACTTTGAGGGTCTTGGTCATGACGTCTCCGGGCGACGGCACGGCGAGATGATCTTGGATCCGGTCACCACCTCATCCTGAGGCGCCCCGCGAAGCGGGCCTCGAAGGATGGTCCAGCTAGCGCGCACTGGAGCGTCCTTCGACAAGCTCAGGACGAGGTTTCTGCATCAACCGGCGTTCTCTAGAATCAGATGCCCGACAGCGGTGTTGGACGCGGGGACATGATAGAACCGGTGCGCGACTTTTGGCTTTGGGCCTTGAGCGACGACATCCGCCATCGCCCCTCGCGCAACCAGCCACATCACGAGTTCGACGCCTTCGGATCCCGCCTCGCGGACGTATTCGATGTTGGGTGTCTTCGACAGACCCACGGGATCATCGATCAGCCGGTCGAGGAATGCGTTGTCCCACTCCTTGTTGATCAGCCCGGCGCGCGGCCCCTGAAGCTGATGACTCATGCCGCCGGTGCCCCAGATATGGACGTTGATGTCTTGCGGGTAGCTCATGATCGCCTTCCCGATCGCGCGACCGAGCGCCAGGCAACGGGCGCCTGAGGGCACGGGGTGCTGCACGACATTGACCGCGAAGGGGATGATCTTGCACGGCCATTCCTCGACCTCGCCGAAGACGCAACTCAATGGCACGGTCAGGCCGTGGTCGACGTCGATCTCGTTCACCATGGTCAGGTCGAAATCCTGCTGGATCACCTCCGAGGCGATATGCGAGGCAAGCTCCGGGTCGCCGACGACTGTCGGCACGGGCCGCGCGCCATAGCCTTCGTCCGCGGGATTGAATTCCGGCCCGGTCATGATCGCGAAGGTCGGGATCATCGCAAGACTGAAGGCGGTGGCGTGATCGTTGTAGACGGCGACGATCACGTCGGGCTTGTGCGCCTTCATCCATTGCTTGTCGAAATCATATCCGGCGAAGACCGGCTTCCAATACTCTTCCTTGGTCTTGCCGAGGTCGAAGGCGGCGCCGACGGCGGGGATGTGCGACGTGTAGAGGGAGGCTGTGATGCGGGCCATGTTCAAACGTCTTTCCGCGGGCGCTGGGCGTCGCCGTGCTCGCCGATCCTGCGGTTTCCCTCGATCTTCCGGCCGCCCTTGATCATCATGTCGCGGTATTCCAGCTCGGTCATGCCGGTCATGGAGCCCGCCATCTGCTGAAAGCTCTTGCCGTCGGTCGCGCCGATCTTGGCGAGGAAATAGATGTTGCCGCCAAGTTCGATGCAGCGGTTGAGGTCGCGCTTGAGGACCGCTTGCTTCTGCTCCTCGGTCATCTTCCATTCGTCGAGATAGAGCCGTTCGTCGGCCTTGAAGCGGGCGCGGTTGTCAGCCTTCATCAGCGACATGCAGAACTGGTTCAGCCAGTAGCCCTTGCGCGACTGCTCGGCGTCGAAGACGGTCGTGCCGGGAATCTCTGTGAACGCTTTGTCGAGGGCCATTCAGCGTGTCCTCTCCTCGGGCCAATAGAGCCGCATCGGATTGACGACCATCAGCAGCTCCTGCAGGTCGGGCGCGGTCGCGATATGCGGAATGATGTCGACCATCAGCCCATCGTCGGGCATGTGGCCCTTGAGGTTCGGATGCGGCCAGTCGGTGCCCCACAAGACGCGATCCGGAAATTCCTCGACCACCTTGCGCGCGAACGGAATGACGTCGCGGTAGGCGTTCGTCTCGCCGTTCAAAGCCGGCGGACCGGAAACCGACAGGCGCTCGGCGCCGGTCACCTTGCACCAGACATTCTCGTAATCGTCCATGAATTTGAGAAAGCGCGCGAATTCCGGACCGTCGACCTCTTTCGTCACGTCCGGCCGGCCCATGTGGTCGACGACGATGGTCGTCGGCAGGCCGGAGAGAAAATCCGTGAGCTCGGCCAAGTCCGCCGCCTCGAAATAAACGACGATATGCCAGTCGTGCTCGATAATGCGCTCGGCGATCTCTTTGAGCTCGTCCTTCGGCGTGAAGTCGACGAGCCGCTTGACGAAGTTGAATCGCACGCCCCGCACGCCCGCCTCATGCAGCCGCTTCAATTCCGCGTCGGTCACGTCGCGCCGCACGGTCGCGATTCCGCGCGCTCTGCCATTGCTGGAAAGCAGGGCGTCGACCATCGCGCTGTTGTCGGCGCCATGACAAGTCGCCTGCACGATCACGTTGCGATCGAAACCGAGACGGTCGCGCAACGCGAACAATTGCGCCTTGCTGGCGTCGCAAGGGGTGTATTTGCGCTCCGGCGCATAAGGGAACTCGGCCCCGGGTCCAAACACATGGCAATGCGCGTCGATGGCTCCGGGGGGAAGCGAAAAGCCGGGCTTGCTCGGCCCCTCGAACCAGTCGAGCCAGCCCTTGGTCTTCTCGAACGGGCCGGTGACGGGCTTACCGGCGTCTTTCACGGCGCTTTCAGTCGACATATTTGAGCCCCGCCTTTTCGAGCGGCTCGCGCATCCTGTACATGTCGAGACCCAGCACGCCGGCGGCGAGCTTGGCGCGCTTGTCGCTCTCATTCTCCTCGCGCGCCGCCGCAGCCTCGGCGGTCTTTCCCGCCCATTCGGCCGGCACGACGACGACGCCATCGTCGTCGGCGACGATCGCGTCCCCGGGGTTCACTGCCGCGCCGGCGCAGACCACGGACACATTGACCGAGCCCAGCGTCGACTTCACCGTGCCCTTGGCGCTTACGCACTTGCTCCAGACGGGAAAGCCCATCTCGGTCAGAGTCCTTACGTCGCGCACGCCCGCATCGATGATGAGCGCCCTGGCGCCGCGCGCCATGAAGCTCGTGGCCAGAAGATCGCCGAAATAGCCGTCGGTGCAGTCGGCGGTGATCGCCGCGACGACGATGTCGCCCGGTTCGATCTGCTCGGCTGCGACATGCATCATCCAATTGTCGCCCGGGTGCAGGAGGAGCGTGACCGCCGTTCCGGAGACGAGCGCGCCCGGATAGATCGGACGCATATAAGGCTTCATGAGCCCGACACGCCCCATCGCCTCATGCACGGTCGCGACGCCATAGCGCCCGAGCGCTTCGACTGCGGACGGTTCCGCGCGCTTGACCTTGCGTCTGACGATGCCCAGTTCGGTCATCGCTCCCTCCTTCCGGTCCCCGCGCGCCGCGCCTTCGTGAAGACGCGGGACCAACCCGTCGACTTCATAGTCCTGATGCCGACGCAGGCGCAACGCTAGCGCTCAGGACAGATGAAAATCGCGCGAAAACCGCGGTGCAGGACGGCGAAAATTCACCCGCATTGGGCTGTCCGCGCGCACTTTGACGCCGGTTTGGCCCCCCTTCGGCCGGTCCACGCGACCGGAGCCGTGAGGCTTGGGCGGCGCCGACGGATACGGCGCGCAGCGCCAGCTCATGGGTTCAAAACCCGGTCGCCTCTTGGGTTCGGACGGTTCTGGGCGGATTTCTGGACCACGGCCTTGGCTTCACCGACTGAGGTGGTTCTTGAGTTCGCCTCGCGGAGCGCTAGGCACTAACAACTCTGAGGCGGAAAGGGCAAAAACCACATCACCGCCGCTTGATTTGCGCCACCACGGCAGCGACAGCATGTTGGGCTCTACTGATCCCTGGCTTGATCTTGGGCGCCCGCTCGGAGTACCAAGTTGCAGAGAAAAAACTAGAAAACGCAGTTTTGGGCGATAGCGGTTCACCAAGCTAAAGGAGTTGGTCTCATGCCATTCAGCACTCTTCTTCTGTCCGTAGCGACGGTCGGGACGACGACGCTGGCGTTCGCCTTAGCCACTCCGGCATCGGCGCAAGAGCATTATGCGCATAAACACTACGCGCACTCGCATTACGCGTACGCCCGCTATCGCCACTACGCCCATTATGACGAGGGTCGCCAGATTGTCGTTCATCCGCAGGAAACGGTGCTAGTCCCGACCCCGGGCTACACCTGGGGTCCTGTGGCGGCGGTCGGCACCCTCGTGGGTGGAACCGGCCAGGCCGTGGAGGGAGTCTTTACCGGCGCGGGCGCGGTTGTGGGCAGTTTCCTGGGCGGGGTGTTTGGCGGCACGGCGGCGCTCTTCGGCTCCCCGCCGAGCTATGCCTATGGCGCTCCGTTCGCCGCGCCGTTCAATGCAGCCGGGGCAGTGGCCGGGGCGCCGTTCCAGGTGGTAGGCGGCGCTTTCGGAGGGCCGCCGGCCGCCCACGTCGGCTACTGAGCCACTTCCGGCTCTACTCCCGCATTGGTTGTATCCCTGGCCCTAGCCGGGGGCGCCGCCGTGACCGAGACTTTTGGGCAGCCCTTCATGGGCTCCCCGAACTCGAACATTCAGGCCGAATTAGACCTGGCGCGCGCGGCGAACATCATCATATTTGTTGTTCGGCGAATCGCGATCCCTCGCGACGGCCCCGGTTTCCGCCCGACACAATACGGTCGCGTCAACGCGGGATTCTTCTGCCTATCATGAGGAACCGCCGCCCGGTTCGATAGAGCGCATGTTGACGCGCCTCGCGTGGCTCCCTACCGTACGCGTCCAAAGTGCAAGGGAGGAATCGAGGATGGAACGACGTACGTTTCTCACCGGTGCCGGCGTCGCTGCTCTCCTGCCCGTCGCGGGAGGAGCCACCGCCAAGGACCAAAGCCTCGGGGATGGCGGAACCGCCGCCCGTCAGGCTCCCGACCTCTCCGCAGCCCTGCAAAGATTTCGCGCCACCATCCCCACCCATTTCGACCGCGAGTACGTCAACAACGCCGTGGTGCCGTTTTTCCTCGGAAGCATCTTTGCCGGCGAGCGGCCCATCCTGCCGATGATCGACCTGCCGCTTACGAAACAAGATGCCATCCCCTGGGATTTTTGGGGCATGCTTTACGAAGACTGGAAGCCGACCCCTTCAGACGGCGTGACCGTTTTCCTCGAGGGGCTTGAGAACCGTGGCGATAACAATCTGCGCAAGCGCATCTATTTCACCGGGGTCACGCCCGACCTCTACGCTCCGAAATATCAGGCCAAGGTTGTCGACTTTTTCGACAAGCTTCTCGATCCGAAGTTTGCCGACAAGCCTTTCATGCGCCACTACCTCGACTATTATTGGGATATCTACTGGGACCTCCATCTCGGCGTGAAGGACGGCGCGGTGCCGCCTCAGGTCCGCACCATCGGTGAAGCCTTCAACACAGTGCTCGCCTACCGCAATCCGCTGCAGGAGGTCGTCTACCAAAACTATATGACCGTGAGAGCGCTTCGGCCGTTCCTGAACAAATGGATCGACGCGCGGCTCGACGATATCGAGAACGGCCGGACCGCCGATCCCGACAAGACCATCGCCTATTATTGGCTCAAGAACGCGGGCGACGGGAAATATTTCGCCAAGAAGGACGTCGTCTTCGAATGCTTCCACAATTTCGTGGCGTTCAGCCAATGGGGCAATTCCATCTTCGGCATCATGAATCGTCTCAACGAAAATGGCGGCGATCCGACGGTGCGGGCGGCCTTCCAAAAGACGATGAGCGGAGACTTCGACAACGCGAACGGAGCGCCCTATACGCCGCTGGAGCTTCTGGTAATGGAGCTCTTTCGCACCATCTCGCCCAACGGCGGCAGCATTTCGGCGATCACGGACACGCGGGCCTCGTCCTTCTACGGCGGCTCGCCTTTCGCCCAGTTCGGCGTGCCCTACGAGCGGCACTCGTATATGAATACGCCTCACACCGAGACGAGCTTCGACACCCGACTGTGGCTAGAGCCAGAGCGGTTCGATCCCCAGCGCTACCTAAGCGTTCCGACCAGCGCCGAAATCGATGAAGCGAAATGCAAGCAGATCGGACTGCCGCGTTGCCCCTTCGACATTACGACGCTTCCCGTTAGCGATGGGCGCAAGACCGGCATCACCAACAGCGGCTTCGGCACTGTATTCGCGGTAACGGACGGAAAGCCCGCACCGGTCTGCGACTATGCAGGCTTCGCGCCGTTCGGCTTCGGCTATCGGCGCTGCCCCGGCGAGCAGATGACCATCGACGTGTTCGCGGACTTTCTCCGAAAAGTGTCGCGCGACAAGATCGTCTTCCACACTCTTCACCAACCGAATCCTGGAAGGGTTCCGGTTGGGCCGGGCGCGGTGATCGACGATGACATCGGATTCTCGCGTTCGGCGTAAGCGCTTAACTCGACCAGCGCGCGCTCCGAGCGGGGGCGCGCTTGTGGCAGGCTCGATGCGGGCGCGAAGCATACGGCAAGCGAAGCGATGCAAGGCGCTCGCATGGATGGGCGTTGCGGCGAACCTGTGGACGGCTGAGACTGCCCAGCCCGGTTCGGCGCGCGACTATCTTAACGCGCCGGTCGACACTTGGCTTCTCAATTACAATGCGGGTTACACGAGTTCCGTCACGCCTGAGGACGGCACGGATACGATTCCGGGCGTTCGATCCAACGTGTTCGCTCAATCGGTGGTCCTTACGCGCATTATGGACTACTGGGGCCGCACCGGCGGCTTCTCGCTCGTTCTGCCTTATGCGCTCATCGACACCAGCGCGGGTCCATTCCGCGCCAGCACGAACGGCGTTTCCGATGTCGGCTTCCTTTGGCAGATGAACATTTTTGGCGGACCGGCGCTGACGCGCGAGCAGTTCCAATCCTTCATTCCGCAAACGTTCTCGAGCTTTCATTTGTTGGTGACGACGCCGCTTGGATTTTACCAGCCAAGCTCTCCAATCAACCCTAGCGCGAACCGCTGGATGATCTCACCCACCGTTAATTTCAGCTACACGCCCGATCAAGGCTGGAGCTGGATCGAGACGTATGTCTCGGGGCGCATCTTCACCGACAATGGGAACTATCTCGTGAACGGGGCGCAGACGCTCACGCAGAGGCCGCTGCTGCGGCTCGAGGAGCACTTGAGCCGCAACGTCACCGACGCCTTATGGCTCTCGACGGACGCTTATTACAATCTTGGCGGAGAGACGAGCATCGATGGGATCGACCAGGACAACATGGCGAATACGCTTCGGATCGGAGCGGGAATGGGGCTTCGTCTCTGGCGCGGCGCCGATATGGCGCTGAACTACGAGCGCGTCGTCGCCAAGCCCGCGAGCGAGCCCTATTCGCAAACCGTGCGATTGACCGTGAGGCAGCTCTGGTAGGAGGTCTTCCGTCCAACCCCGGAGCTGGAAAGCCCGCTTCGGTTCACCAAGTCGTGGACGAACGACAGCTATTTGCGCGAAGCGGACCTCAAGTGAGGTTGCGCTGTTCGTCCGCTTAGGGTCGGAAACCGGTCCGACTGATTGTGTTTCGACCGTGGGTAATTTTTTTGTCGAAGCAAGCCCTTGTGTATAGCAGAATATCATGCTATATCTTTCAGCTGGCAGAATCCATCTCGTGAACGGCGGCTAGGGACGAGAGAGCAGGAGAGAATGGAGCGCGTGATCGGTCTGGCCGCAACCTGCGAGGCGAGTCGGAGAGAACGGCCGAAATTTTTTATTCCAAACGCCTGTAACCCATTGAAAAGGCTCATTTCGAAAAAATAAACGCTAGGGGCTGTCCTCAATTAGGGGATTCGCGAATCGGGTAAAGCGTGATTCATAGGGAGCCTTCTTTTTGGGAGGCTTTCGGTGCGGCGCTACGGATTGCGCGACGACCAGTTTGCGCGGATTGAACATTTGCTGCCGGGTCGTCCGGGACATGTCGGACGCAATAGCGAATTGGGCAATCGACTTTTCGTTGAGGCGGTGATTTGGAAATTTCGGTCGGGTGCGCCGTGGCGCGATCTGCCCGAGCGGTTCGGCCACTGGAAGACCATTCACACGCGGTTCTCGCGGTGGGCGGAGAACGGCGTATGGGAGAGTCTTTTCAAGACGTTGGCTGACGATCCGGACAACGAATACGCGATGATCGACGCCACCATCGTTCGCGCGCATCAGCATAGTGCGGGCGCACTCAAAAAGGGGGTCTCGATCAAGCCATAGGCCGCTCGCGCGGCGGCCTGACCACCAAGATCCATGTGATTGTCGACGCCTTGGGCAACCCGTTGGCGCTTCGCCTCACCGGCGGCCAAGTCCACGACATCACCCAGGCTGAAGCCCTCGCGGCTGAGGTGAAGCCCGAAGCCCTCCTCGGCGACAAGGGCTACGACGCCGGCGCCTTCATCGAGAGCCTCGAAGTGCGCGCCATCAAGCCGGTCATCCCGCCAAAGTCGAACCGCAAGGTCGCTCGCGATTGCGACTTCGCCCTCTACGCCGAACGCAATCTCATCGAGCGTTTCTTTCAATTCATCAAACAGTTCCGAGGCATCGCGACCCGCTACGAAAAAACCGCACGCAATTACCTCGCCGGCCTCCATTTGGTCTGCGCCCTGGCTTGGCTCAAATGAGGACACGCTCTAAGAACGAGCGCCACGCAGATAAATAAAAGGTAATGAAAGCAAAATGCTGAGGCTGCGGCCCAGTGCCCATTCTCCGATCTCAATCTGCATTTGAAGCTCGGGATTGCCCCAGGCCATTGCGGAGCTTGGTCGCGCGCAATCGGGGCGCCAGTCGATTAACCAATCGTTAGGTAAGTGGACATGAATGTGACGGCGCGCACTGCGCTTTTGAACCGGGTGCGCCATAATGCGGTCTTGACATCGTCGACGCTAAGCACAAGTCATGCAGCGCGCCGCTAGCGGCGAGGCGGCGCTCGCCCGACGCGGTGAGGTGTCCGAAGTGAGCAGACAAACTCCGGATGGCCGCACGGTAACCGAGTTCGTCGGCGACGGGTCGTTTGGGGAGGACTTCTCTTCCCCACCCTTTATGAGGACTTGGAGTCCCTCCACAAAAGGCTGACGTTTCGGTCCGACACGTAGAATTCAGAGCCGCGCGATCGTCACCGACACCGCCGGCCTGCCGCCGGTGCGCCTCAGTATCTTCGAAATCCCCGGCCGACCCGGATTGCCGCCCCCCTCCCAGGGCGCGGCTTCTTCATGAATCACGTACCCGGCGAGGTCGCACGATACGATCGGCGGCTATCTTCGCCATGAATACGTCGGCGTCGTGCGCACGCTTCCGGCCGCTGAAACGCAGGGCGAGCATCGGCGGGAGCGGAATCCGACGCTCGAGGCCGCGTTCGCTTTGTTCCAGCACGTTGCTCTCGGCATGGGCTGACTATAGGGTTGCGAGCCGGAGCCGGTTCCGTGATTCCAAAGAACATAATACCCAGCGCCATAACGGCCTTTGCCCTGATTGTATGTGCGGCAACAAATTTCGGTTCAGCCGCAAATGGTCAAGCCCTCACTCTCGTACGTGAAGCTCAAGTGGCGCAGAGAACGCCGGCTCAGCGCGAACGCGGCTGCGCTGTCTGCGTGCCTGACGTGCCGCCGGCAGCACCCGCAATAGCACGGCTAACGTTAGAGATGCCAGATCAGCTTCATTCTTGGGTTGAGGCAATCAGCCACAATATTCCAGTTGCTGCTGGAAAGGCGGAAATAGTCAACGATCTTCCAAACGACAAGCTCGATAAGCTCAGCCCCGAGTTCCTCGCATATTACAACGCATGCCAAGCCGCCAGGAAGGCGGGCGATCCTTACATGGACGCCGACAACAGAGGTCGCGAGCTTAAATCAACTTTTAATCAGGAAGGGCAGAGAGCGATCGACAAAAACGAAGACACCCTTGTAGAACGCTTTCACCTCACGCCGGATTTCCAAGCGGCGCTCAAGAAGTGCATTGCCGCTGAGGACGCAGCCCTTAAGGCGGCAGGAACTCAATCCAGCGGATACGGGCGCAGTGATTGATCCTGCCCCCATGCCGGCGCAGCCAGGTGTGCCGCCTCGATTGGCAGCAAGCCCAGCACCGGCACAAACGATAGATTTTGAAAAACTTGAGGGCAATCTAGAAGATGCTTGTTCTGGTAAAAATCCGGATGCGTTGATAGCGCTCAAGGCTGCGGGCGTTGGCTGCGATGGAAAAGATATTGCACCTCTGACTCGACTGCTAAATTCGCTAATCAAGGAGCTGAGACACTCTATAAATCGGCGCGACAGCGGCCGGACTTTAGCGTTACCAATGATTGCCCAGCTGGTGGGCCCTGCCAAACTGTGGAAACAGCCACACGTAACCCTGACTGGGACGGGGAAACGCTCAAGGATACATTCCTTACCTATGAGGATGGTAGCCAGAAAAAGGTTTGGTGCTTCCAGAGGATGAGAGACCTGTACCGGAGTTGTCTCGACGCTGCCAGCATCGAAACTAAGACTTGGATTGAGGCTTATTTTCCCAATAAGCGTCGCTGGGCGCGTATTGAAATGGATAACCCGGCCTGCAAAGATCAGCAGCAATCGGAATATGATATCGACAACGCCTATGTATCCTGCATTGTGGCGAAGTTTGATGTGCCTCAGATATCGACCCAGGCTGTCCAGTCGCCATCAGATTGCTCCAAACTCCAGGGCCAGATGTTCGATAGTCCCGAGGAAGCAGGCCGAGCGCGGGCGGCTTGCGGCGTAAAGCCACCGCCCGTGATCCGCATCACTCCGCCTCGGAAATCCTACCGGGCGCAGGGCCTGGCGGTCGCGCCTCAGCCCCATCACGGTAGGAACTAAGACAAATTGGTCGCCCGCAGCAAGTTCGCTGAAGCCGTATCGACGGACGGGCGAATGCTCTCGTCTGGAAGGCTATTGAGATGGCGCTCGCGGACCCAAGTAGCCTGCTCCCGGTCGACTTCGTTCTGTGCGGTCGACTTACCTATGCAGGTTCGAACAAAATCGTTCACTATAGCGAATTCGCACTTAAGATCTCCATGCACGAAGAGCAGCTGTACCAGGTTCGACAGTGAGGCTTTATATCAATTAGCTAGCTGAAATGCGGTGCAGGTCCGCCCGGTTTGACACCCTTGTTTGCGCTCGACGCGCGGGTGGTTCGGACAAACTCGTGCCTGCGTGAAATGCCCCTCCGCCCGGCCCTCGCCGCGCTCTCTTTCGGCAGCCGGGGTTGGCGGTTTATGAGGAGGCAATCCAGCTTTTCGTCGAGGACTCCGGCTATTCCATAGGCGAACACGCCGCCGCCGTATGCGGCGGTGAACAGTAACCGACCTGCTCTTGCTCTGAGATACCTACTAGCGCATCTTTGATGTGCAGATTAACACAACAAGCCATGATCCGGGAGGGACGTCGCATGACAGACAGCATCATTCCCCCGTGGCAATTTCAGGCGACCTGCCCGCAATGCGGAAGCAAGCTGGTCCTCAAGCGCGAGAGCGAAACCCGGCCAATCGAAATCGAACCTAACGAACGATTGTTCTGCCCCACTCATGGGGACACCCTGAGCATTGAGGAAGCGCGCCGGATCGCGTTCGATAACAACAAGGATGAGATCATCGATGAGGCTAGAAAATTCGCTATCGATAGCCTCAGAGGTAGCTTCAAGAAGTGAAACCGTCAGGCGTTCCATTTCAAGATCTCTGCACAATGGTCGGTCTTATGACCCTAACATGGGCATGGGCCGAAACCACCCTCGCCATGACGATAGGTATCATTAATAAAGAAGTGGGGCCAACTAAAGGACACCCGGATGCTCCACTGTCCCTAAAGGCCAGAGTGGCTTGCTTCCGCGTCCTACTCCGAGACATTGCTATTCTTCATCCCCTCCAAGAGGAGGGACGCGCGCTTGCCATAAGATTTGGCGAACTTTCCAAACGTCGAAACGAGTTCATTCACGGCGCGGCTTGGGAGCACCATGAAGGCGGCTTCGAGTCCCTCGGAATCAGCGTCAAAGATGGCGACTTCGACACCAGAAATAAGCGCTTTCAGCAGGGCGACACGATCTTCCTCACTGCGGAGATCGCCAAATTGCAGGACGATGCCGCCACCTTCATGATGAAGGTCGCGGCCCTTCTGGAGAGAAAAAAGCCCCGCCCCGCTTAGAGGCCCCGCGGCTCTGCGCGCGACGGTCACCGGCACCGCCGGGCCTGCCGCCGGTGCCGGTGAAGGCTGACGCGGTAGTTATGTTCGCGCAGGGCTTCCGCCACTCGCCGCCTTTCGCTTCTCTGCCCGGACCCTGGCGCGGCGTTACTCGCCAGGCTGACAAAGTCGGCGGTCGGCAAAACTCCGGGCGGCAGCGACCAGCCGTTCAGTTTAGCCGCGTCCCATAAGCTCGCAAAGGTCGCGATCGCCCCGGCATCCCACAGGCAATTTCCTTCGCTGTCATTCGCGGTGGGACGGGGGAAGGCCGCGTTTCCGCTCAGCGACCACAACGCTACGACTGGTATCTGAAGTCGCGCGGCGATGGCGGTCTGAGTCATTGACCGCGGGCGCAGTCTCAGGCATGTTCCGCTGCGTCGGGCAGCAGCTCGCATGTTCCGCCGTCGGGCAGCATCAGTCGGACAGGGCCACGCCCACGGCGGCCGGGGGCTCGATGTCATCCGCCGCCGCCGCGATAATGAGCGCCGACATCGCCTGCGCATGGGGCGCAAGCGCCGTGATGTTGCGATCCGCTGCGAGCGGGTCGAGACCGAAGACTTGGCAGAGCGCGTCGTAGGCGGCCTGAGCATATGCGATAGCGGCCTGGCGCATCGCATCCAAAGGGTCGGGACACATATCGTCGTCCATTACAATTTCTCCTTTAAGACTCGATTCCGAATGGACTTGATCTTGCGAAGGGCGGAACGCGGCGAGAAGGCCTCGACGAAGTGCGTGTCGCCAACGAACTCAGACACCATGTGGCCGGCCGGGGTCTGTCGGCGGATCTCGCGTATCCCGCCGCCCGGAATGTACGAGGGACGCCGCGCGTGCTCGATGGCGTCAGCGTAGATTTGCTCTTCCGCCATAGCGAAGGCCTGGTCCTGAAGCAGGCCGAGCTTTACACCTTCCCACCGCTTGCTCGTCGCCTGCAAACTTTCCGCCATGCGCACGCGATAGGCGGCCGGTGATTCGGCGAACAACGGCCGCCCGGCCCGCGAGCCGAGCTGTATGTGAACGGAGTCGGCGCGTGCCTGCGCCTTGGCAATCGACGCGCGATCAGCATGATGACTGTCAGCGATCGGCGTCGCCATTGCTTGCCGGCGCAGGCAGGCGAGCTCGTCGGCCTGCTTCGAGGCCAGCGCCATCAACGCTTCGAGGCCAGCGCCATCGTCGAGAGTGGTGGCCTCGCTGGCGGAGTTGGTGGCCTCGCCAGTGGCGATAGAGTTGGTCGCCTCGCCGGTGGCGAGGGAGTTGGTCGCCTCGCCGGTGGCGAGAGTGTTCGACGCCGTGTCGGGCCGCCCTCCGGGACCGCCGCCCGCAGCGAGAGGAACGGCCTCGCTCTCTTCCGTCCGATACGGTCGCGCGTCGCCGTCGTCGCCGTTGGAATCGACCTTCCTTAGCGTACAGTCGGGTTGGCTGGAATCGACCTTCCTTAGCCTTCCATCGGGCAGCTCGGCGTCCAACCTCTTGCGGCAGTCGGCAACGTCGCCGCGCACGCTTTCGAGCGCTTCCATCACTTCATCGAACAGCGCAGAATATTTTTCCAGCATAGGCTCGCTGAGCAAGCCTTCAGCCGCTTCGGATTCGTCGCTCATTTCCCCTCCGGCGGCCGTGCTGGCGGCCCGGCCGACGCTGACGGTTTTGTGGCTTGGTTAGTCGCGTTGGTGGCGCTATCCCGCCGCGCGCCCGCCGCTGGGCGATGCCTGTCGGCGCGAGCTTCGAATCGGGGGGCGGCGAAGAAACCCGCGAGAGCTTGATGTCGGGTGTTTTCACGGCGCACCTGCCGCGCGCTGCACGCCAAACGGAACGAACTCGGTCAAGCGCGCGAGCTGGGCGTCGCGGGTCATTTGGCGGGCCTGGTCGAGTGTGGGGAGAATCGCCCGGCGAGGGGGCGGCGATAAATTACGGCCGAACCAGGCGTCGGGGCCGCCCACCCATTCCGTTGTTGTGCGGCCTCCCGTAACGGTGTCGATCTGTCTCATTTCGCCGGGCGCGAGCCCGTGGGTCGGCGCATTCCGCGTGGCCTCGGCGATCAGCTCACCGTCAAAGTTTTTGAAGGCGGCGTCAGGCATCACGTTGAAATCAACATCCGCGAATTTCGGCGCGTATTGCCGGATATCGTTGGCGAGACGGCGCTCATACGTGTGGGGAGATTCCATCGGCAACGGCGGTGGCGCGCGCCGGCCGGCAGCTACGTAAGCAGTGTCGTAACGCCCCTGTGCGTGTATATTGCGGCGATCGTCGCCCTCGACGTGAGGACGCCGCTCGCTCTGTAGAGTGATGCTCTTTTCCAGGTCGCGAAGTTTGAGCGCGCAGCTGTTGCGCGAGGGCGAAGTCGGTTTGCAAGGTCATTTTATCTTACTCCTTTTTCCATTTCATGCGGCTTTCGTGGGCGAGAACGAGGCGTCGTCCAGGCATAGCGCGACGGTCAGAATGAGCGCCGCTCTCAATGGATCGTCCACAGACTGGCCACCGCGAATGTCGAGTGATCCATCGAAAGGAATCGTGCGGCTCTTAAGCGCCGCGTGCTCGCTAAGCTTCAGACGGCCAGCGCCGATGTGGCCCGAGACGGATAGCAACAGCATTGCGGGATCGAGTTCGGCGGGGATGGTCACAACACGAACCGCAGCGCGCGCATTCGCATAGGCGACGGATTGTGCGGCGAGGGTCGCGTGGCGTGCTAACTGATCGGGGACGAACAGCGCAACGCCACCGCACCGCGCTGGCGTAAGCTCTTGCAGCCGGCGGCACACGGAAGCCAACAGCGCGCCGCCCATCGGCTCGCGGTCGAAGTCGAGAACGATAAGCGGCCCATTGGTCGCTTGGGCGACTGATCACGTGGCGATATAGCCGACCTTGTCCGCCGCCAACACGGCGCACAGGTACCGTGCGGATCCTGGCAGAGCTACAGGCGCGCCTTCGGTCAGCAAATCATTGGAACGAACCAGCGCCGGTCGCCTATCCAAATCGAGACCGACAAGGCAGCCCGCAACCGCATTGGCAAGATCGTCATGGCCGCCGGGACTATGATCGATGCTGTCTTTGCCGGAGCGCGAGGTTCGGCGCTCCAACCCGACCAGCTGCGCGCTCAATCGTGGAATATCGAGCAGCTCAATGCGACGGGCATTCAGCAAGGGCAACAGGTCGGAATACAGTTCGCTCTTCGGCCGGGCGCTCTGCTTGAATTCAATTCCATGTTCGGCGAATCTGGCCCGTGGCCATTCGCCAGCGTATCCGATCACCGATCACCGTGGCCACGTCATAACGACGCAGGAGGGCCGCGCATTGCGCGACTGCCGCTTCGGGATCGAAAGGCGGGCGTATATCTAGTATCGCATCAAGAACACAGACGTCACCGCGGGCGAGATGCCCGACCGCGAGCGTCATCGCGTCGTTGACACCTCCGCTCGGATCGACGAAGGCCGAATACGAGATGCCTGGGTCGGGAGGCAGTTCGCTCCGGCCCACCATCGTCACCGCATCGACCGTCTCGCGCACAACGAAATCGGCGAGGTCGTCACGGAACTCTCCTCCGTACTCGGCGCGCGCCGATTCCGGGTCAGCCTCATATGCTTCGGCGATGATCGCGGGGTCGATCGACGGATTCATCGTGGCGGTGTCGGACTTCCAAACCAGAACCCGTGCGTCGTCGCGGCCGAAGTGGCGGCGGAAAGCATCATAGAGCGCGCCACGCTTGGCGTAGGGGCTGCTGGCGATCAGCAACATGCTGCCGGGAATGCTCGCGAGGCCGGGGCGCAAGGCGCGCAAGATTTCGATGTCCGGGTTAGCCGATGCTTCGTCAGTTCTCCAGAAGGCGACCTCATCGGCCAACACCGCCGCGTAGGAATAACCACGGGTCGCGCGGAAGCTGGCGGTGGTGATTTCAATGTGCACTCTGTTCTCGAGCACGATCGTTTCGGCGTCAGCGCTCACAATCATTGCCGCCGTCATCGGAATCTTTTTCAGCAACCCAATCACGAACCGGAAGATCACGCGCGCCTGTGATCTATCGGCCGCCAGGATCGCAATCGTGGCCGCCTCGCCGGGGGCGAGATGTTGGTCGTATTCCCGGAGCGCCAGATAGGTGGCGATGAGCGCAAGAACCCGGCTCTTGCCGCCTCGCCGTCCAATAACCAGCGCCGTCTCAGTGAAGGCCGAGGAGGGCCACACCGTCCTGCCCGTGCATGCGCGATATGTCGCGAGATCATCGTCTGACGCTGGGGGTTCGGCGAACAGCGCCCGCAGGAAAACCAGCCAAGCTTTCCAAGTGTCGCCCTTAAAAAATGGTGCGAACAATTCGGGATCGTTGATGCAGTCGAGAAGGGTCATGGAAGACATGGCGCGGTGTCTTGCTTAGCTCCTCAGATTTTGGTCTTTTTCATCATGTATTCGGAGATGGAGGGGGTCCGAGCAGGGACCGCCTTGATGCCAAGTTCTTTCAGGGTTAGCCGGATCGCGTTGCAGAGCCCGCCGTAGACTTTCCCGTCATATTCGGTGAAATTGCCGTTTTGCATGCGGTTATCGAAGTTTTCCGCCTGGAGCGCGAGCCGCGCAATGCGTCGAATCAGTAGAACCTGGCTAAAGCTCGGCGCGCCACCAACTTGGGCCGTCAGTTCGGCCTCGACTTTTCTGATAAATTTGCCCTCTTTCGTCCGACCATTGAATAGATCACCCGTCGCGCCTTTCGCGAACTGCTTGGAATAGGGGCCGATCCGCCCGCTGTCCTTGCGATAGGTGGATTTTAGGGTTTCATATGGAGCAGTGGTCATGGACTGTATAGTGGGGTTATCTGGCTGTAGTCATGGCCTTATAGCACACAACTGTGTGCAATGCAACGTGACGGCAGAGTGTATTGTGGGTTGTTTGCGGGCGGTCGGTGAGTGGTTCGTGTTGCGATCTGGGTTTGACTTAACTTATGAAGAAAAATAGCGATTGGTTACATTCGCGGGTACAGAAAAGCCTGGCCGCAAGCCCAGCTGCGAGCGCCACAAGGCGGCTCGGCCGGTGGGGGTGGATTGCGGCGCGACTGGGTGTCAAACAGGGTGTCGAGGGCTGCGTTGGCGGCTAAGCGTTTGATGACGCGGGGGGAATGCGCGGCGCTCGGTTAATGCAGGCTTAGTCGCGGGCTCTGGGTCGGCCCTCGTTCGCCTGCGAGCTCCCTGCCCGCGAGAAGGGGGCGGCTCCTCAAATGCGGGGGCCAGCATGCGCCCATTTGAAGACCACGAGCGCAAGAGCGAGCACGTTCACCATTTCGGCCCACAAGAACACCCACATGTCCGCCGCGACGCCAAGAGGCGGCGAGCCGGGGAGGATGCCACGCAGCACCGGCAGGGCGAAGGCGAAGGCCGCGAGGGAGGCGATCAGCCCCGTTTCAGGCGGGCGCACATTGATGAACGTCAGGACCCCCATCACCACGGCGCAAAAGCCGAGCACCAGCATGATGGCGTAGCCGCAGAGCGCAAGCAGGACGATCGCCCCGCCGCGGCTTATTGCGGTCGCCAGCTGAATGCTATTCGGATCGGCTCCGGACGGGCTCGTAGTATGCAGATTGTAGCCCAGCACCCCCTCCCACACGGTGATCTTGGCGGGAAGGTTGAGCGAGGTCTTTCCATCCAGAAGCTGGACGTTGAGCCGCGCCACAAAGGAGTCAAACGGATAGTCGGCAACGCTGCCGTCATTCAGGTTGACCTCGAAAGTCGAGGTGGTCACATGGTCGCCGGCTGCCAGCTTGATCTCCTCCACCGTTTGATCGTGTGTGATGAGTAAGGTCAAATCGCGATCGGCTCCGGCGCGAGCGTTTTTGCCGTCTGACAGGCTTGGCGACAAAGAGGCGCGCAGCTGCATGCCCTGGTTAACGGCGTCTATGCTGAGCGGCTCGAGATAAACCTCGGCCGCCGCAACCGAGTCGGCTGCGTTGAACATCCGTTCAGTGGGCTGTTCCGAGACGTGCAAGTTGTGCACGATCAGCAGGTAGCTAGCCGTGAACGCGATCAAGAGCGCTGCGATCACCAGCAACCGTGTCTTCCCGCTGCGCCGTTGCTCCATCCCTCACCTGACGACAGTCAGCGACAGACCGCAAGGCGCTGCCGCGCGATATGCGTTTAAACGCGTTGCGGCGCTCGCTGCCGGGCGTTTTGCTTTTAGGCCGTACGTCTAGCTCGCGAGGCGGGAAAGCGTTTGAGCGGCCGGCGCTGCGCGTTTGTCGCGGGGGCAGGCCGTTGTGTGCGTGCTGCCGCGCCGCTCGGCGGTCGTCATGCGACGCGACGATCCTCCTTTTGGGGTGCTCCAAAGCACGGCGGGGAACGGTCGCTTGGCGTTGGACGCTCCTCTGCAACAATCCGAAATCAGCGCGAAGCAGCACTCGCTTGCCTCCGCCAAGAGTTACTTTAGTTACTTTACTAGGGCCAAAAGCAACTTTTTTTGCTATAAGCAAGCGTTAAAAAAAAACGCCAAACAGCCCTAGCAAAGTAACTAAAGTAACTCTTGGCCCGCGACGACCAGGTGCTGAGAGTTGCCCGCCAAAATGGCGCGCGCCCCCGCAACTCCCCTCAGGGCTCACAGGGGTATCCCAAATCGCGATCTGCCCACATCCATTCCACCTTTTCATCGCTTAGTGGTTTCTGGGCGTCTGACTTGGGTTTCTGGGCGTCTGACTTGGCGTCGTCTGACAAGTTTCGGAACCTAAGCCCGCTTCTATACTTGACATTGCCTGGGCCAGCGATCGCCGAGAATCCTAGCCTATCGAGTTCTTGGCAGAACCGGGTCCTTCCGAGCGGCCTGCCGGATTTCCCTAACCACCCGACGTAGCCGTCGTACAGGGTCGCGAACTTCTCTCTCGTTTTGGGATCCTCGACTATACACTCCTCAACCCATTGTGCGATGAGGTCCTGCTCATTGCGATAGGTTTCCGTAGCACTGCGCACACTCTTCGGCAGGATAAGCTTTCCCCATTCTCGCCAGCGCTTGAGCCCCGCTAGCGCCCAGTTGAGTATGCCAGACAATTCCGGCCTTAAGAACTGCTCCCGGAAGTGGATATTCCTTTTCTTCTCCTCGATAGTCCGTTTGAATTCAATCAGGGCCAGCCGCCGCCAGATGCCCTTATCTGTCCCAGTCACTCGCGGGCGATAATTGGTGTCCAGGAAGGTCTTGTGCGTCGGCATGAAAGTGAAGGGGTTGCCATGAAGGCGGCGCGCCGAAATCCTTTTGTTCGACGTAATGTCCTTGACCCGCGCCTCACTCAGATGACAACCATCTTCGGTCTCGGAGATAGTGATGAGGCGCTTGCCTTGGAGAGCAGCTACGTCTGGTGATGCTGCTCCTTCCTTGCCTTGATCGTGGACAAGAAGATCACTGCGGGCCGTGCTGGCATAGTCGCCTAGCAGATCCTGCAGCGTCATAACGACCGTCGTCTTCAGATTGTCTCCGCCGCCGAGGACTAAGAAAAGTAGCTCTTCAGATACCTCCCCCGTCAACGTGTAGCCGGAGACTTCCTGTAGGAACGGCGCGCGCTCCTTGTCATCATCGCATGTCCAGGCGAGCAACTTGTCCCAACTGGGGCACGTCGCTGCTGGATCGTACGGAACGCCGATTTGCTTAGTGATGTAGTCCTCGCGTCGGGCGTCCCGTAACTCCCCGGTTTTGAGGTCGATCGTCCCGTTGGGGCAACCCAGCAGCCAGGAGTTGGCGTCAAGGATGTCGGGCTCAATTCGAACCCGTCCCTCGCCCTTGGCGAGGTTCACCATAGCACGCAACCCCTTCACGTTCTGGGTTGCAAGGGCATGCTTGTAACACGCGTTCTGCATGTCCCCCTCCGCCTGTCCCATGGCCCATTTTATCATCTCTTCCGTCGCAACCCGCGCGAGCGGCAGCATCTCCAAATCAGTGGCCTCTCGCCACCTCGTGCCTGTCCACATAAGAAAGCTTTTCCACTTTTCGACATACCGTAGGTTTTCGCCAAATAGGTCGAGGAACGCGAGCGCATTGCCCGCATCCGTCCGCTTATACCTAGCGAAGTTGATACCTGCGCGAGGGACGAGCGGGGGTGCATAGGGGACCCACGGCTCCTCCATTCCTCGCTTGAGGGATGCGCTCACCTTCTCCGTCAGATCGCCCCAAGGCTCGCCGTGGGCGGGCATGGCATGGGCGGCGTCGATTAGCCGTGCGCGCGCCGTCTCTTCGCGCAATTGCTTTGCGCCGACTAAGCCGCCAACCTCAAAACACTTTTTGTGAAGCGTCAATTCCTGTTCCCCGCGCTTCGCATCAACGATCGCCGCGCACGCCTCCTCCAGAAACGCAAGAGCGGCAGGGTCATCGTCGTTGCCGGACGCAGCGCCTCGCAGCGGGTCCACCCATCCATTTTCCTTCGCCAAATGATAGATCGTTGCGACGGTGACGGGCTCCCCGCTGGCAGGGGAGCGGGAGAACCAAGCCCAAGTCTGATTCTGGTCCCCTTCGCTGAACTTCTCTGGGCATGTCCGCGACCAATCCTCCCAAATCTGCTCAGCGGGCCAGTGCGCGTCACACTGTTGGAGGTTATGGAGGGCGAAGCCGACCTTTAGCCACACATCCCGATTCGTTGCAGGTATGGGGGCCAGCGCAGATTGGAGCCTTGATTGAGCTTGTTCGCTCCAAGGTTCCTCGTGTCCGCCCGCCGCCTTGGACCCCTTCGCGCTCTTGCTGTGCCGATCGTCCTGTGGCGGATCGAACTGCTTCGTGCAATCTTGAATATCCTTACGCAGCGCGTCCCAATCCGACCATTGCTTAACAGCATCGGCCACGTCCCACTTGTCCGGTGCTGCTCGTTGCCCTCCTATGGGATTAATGGCTGCGAGGGCCGCAATGTCTACGATCAACACCCCGCATTTCAGCGCAGCGCAGATGTTTCCAACAGCGCGCGCATACTTTGCGCCATCTAGGTCGTTGTCCGGACATATGACGACACAGCGGCCGGCGAGCAGGCTCCAATCACTTCTGTTTGCTGAACCTGAGCCGTGAGCTGAAGTCGTCGCGACGTACTTAGTAGGGAAGAGATCCTGCATCGCCGTCGCCGCCTTTTCCCCCTCACAGACGACAACCGTCACATCGGGTCGAGCGGCGATGGCGTCGGCGTTGAAGAGGGGAAGGAGCTTCAGGTCCGGGGGGTCGGCGAGTTGCCAGCCGGTCGGCGAACGCTTGCCGGATTTGTGCCCCTGCGACAGTGGCCGAAAGTCCTTCTTGCGATCTGGTTGCTTGCTGGACCCCGCGTTCCATCGGCACATTGCGAATGCGAACGTGCCGTCCGGGTTCCAGTAAGGCCACACAGCGTCGGGAGGCCAGTGATACAATCTGCCGGCCTCAGCCGTCAGAAGCTCTATAGTTGGCCAGCGCTCGCCGTTGAGCTTTTCTGCCCCGTTGCCTTTGGGCTTCTCTTGTCCGCTCGTCCTCAAGTATCAGTGTCACAAGCCTGCTCCGTTATTGGAGCCTCATTTCACGATAGGGGCATCGCCAACATTTACAGACGGTTGGCGTCTTATTACTGGGGCCTTTTACCAAGTCACGCAGAGCGCTGAGCTTCCAAAAACCTAGCCCAGTGGCTCCGTGGGGTTTTGCCAGCCCGCTTCGGGCATGGCGAAACCGCGCAGGCGCGCGGGGCGCTGGTCGCCAAGGGGAAAGTTTGGATGGGGCAAGCTGCCTCGCCGCAGCGAGGGCCGCTTCGATTGGGGTCACGACGCCCCCCGCCCACGTTGCGGAGCGCGAGCCACGCGGGCTTTACAAGTCGCCCGTCATGAACTATATTGCTTGTGAGCCCCCAGCCAGGACGCTCGATGTTTAGAGGCGCGTCCCTGTCCCACAGGGCGCGCCTTTTCCATTTCGAACCCATAACTTTAACTCCTCCTTCATTCTCCGTTTTGGTGCGGCGGAACTGCTCACGCGGCCTCAGCGATCTGCGGCTCCTCGACACGTATTTGTGCTTCTTCGGCCAGCGTCCGGATCTGGTGCGCAGCAAGCGCGCGCTCCCAAGCGGCGCGCCGCAAGGTTTCCATCCTCGCCCTGCCTTGAGCAGCTTCGGCCTTCGCTCGCAGCCGGGTTTCCCGCGGCGATTCGGGGCCGGGGGGCGCGGACGCGGCCCACGCAGCGGAGGCGGCTCGCGCGCGGAGAATTTCGGCCTCGGCCCGTTCTCGCTCCTGCGCCCGCTGCTGCGGGGACTTGCAAAGTGGAACCCCCCGCGCCGGGCGATAGAAAAAACATGATCGCCCCGCGGTGCAATCGCATGCCAACGCCATCACAAACGCTTCGAGGAGGGTTCGCGGCCGGAGTTCCAGTTGGCGATTTGGCATTATCGCCCCCTAGTCGCGCCGACGCGCGGCGCGCCTGGCGCGGAACGTGGACGGGTCTCCTGCCACTCGATGATTTCCGCTACGTCCCAAGCAACCCGCCTTGGAGACATCTGGACTGATCTTGGGAATTGACCCAGGCGTTGCATATCAAGCAAGTGCTTGTAGGAATACCCGATCTTGAACTTGTCGTTCAGTTCTCTGAAAGTCGCGAATTCTCTCATTGGGGGGCCTCCAAGGCCAGACATTTAACTGTTGCTTACGATTTATAACATTAGCATGCGGGCCTGGCGCTTGCAAGGCTTTCGCGTGTATATTTTCGCGAGGGGCAGCGTATTGTAAAGTCCTATTTACAGTATACTTGTATTTACGGCCTGCCCTTACTTCTAACTTCGAGGGCGGACGAGGGATCATCTCCCGTGTGGTGTCGCGTTTGTGCGGCGCGAACCGTGGTCGCAACCGTTTTCGCCGGTCGCCCTCAGGGCGCATCTGAGCGGTCCCCGCCGTCTCTATTTAGGTGCGGCGGCCGGCAAAAAACTGGCATCGCCGAAGGCCTAAGCGTCCTCACTGGCGACGGCCGCCGTTAGGGATTTCCGGGGCCGTCCGCGCCCCCGCTTTCCTGGCTCAACCGGGTGGGGCCAATGCTTTCGTTCGCCGGGTCCGTTCAAGTCCCAGGGGCAAATGCGCATTTGAAGCGGTTCCCGCCTTTTCTTGACGACGAGTTGTGCGATATCCACGACCGCTATCTTCCGGCTGCCGCCGAGGAGGAAGCTGGGAGCTCCGCCGGAATTGACCATTTGATAGATTCGGGAAAGGCCGCAGTCGAGGAGAGCCGATGCGCGCAACCGAAGTGGCGACGCGGCCATTCGCGATCTCGCGAACGACCATGGCGACCTCAGTTTCGTCGACCTGGTTTGTGGAATTGGAATCAGACACGAGCATCTCCAGAAGCAGGGTGGGTTTGCCTGGAGATCGCGCGGATCGGGCTTCGCGGGCGTCTGCCTTGCCTTTGGCTGCGAGACGCCGGGTGCGCATTTTGGGTCGCGGTGAACTGCACCAATCCGCGTCCCACAGTATTGCATGGACGCAGCTGAAACACAATACTTTATTTTAGCAAAATCCCCCTCGGTTCATCTCAACGAAACGCGATAACCTTCCCTTCTCCAGCGCCGTCACCCACACAAAACCGCCCCCACGAATCCATCATCTCGCGCCGTTTCAACAAAGCGCTGCCTCGCCTGTAGCTTCCCTCAACGCCCGTCACCACGTGCGCTAAGGCCGCTTCGGCAATTTCACGCGGGTAGGCCGTTTGATCCCCGCACCAATCACGGAAGCTGCTTCGAAATCCATGAACGGTAACGCCGCCGCGCAGGCTTTTCAGAAGATCAAGCAACTGATCTCCCCCAATCGCCTCCGCGCGACGTTGCGCTGGGAACACGGCGTCGCTTGTCCCTCGGAACGGCTCCATTGCACGGAGGATCTCGACTACCGGCAGAGATAGGGGCACTTCGTGAGTCCCGGCCGCCCTTCATCCGCTCGTGGGGAATTGTCAAAAGCCCCTTCTGAACATCAATTTCAGACCACTTCGCCTCACAACCTTCCCGCACTCGCAGGCCGGTGAGGACAACGAACCGCAGCGCGGCCGCCGCCACGAACCGCGCGTCGGCCAGTGGTATCGCCCGCAACTCCGCAATGAGCGCCGGAACCTCGCTGTAAGGTAGGGCGGCGCGATGGACGGCTGGTGGTTTGCCTGGGAGCAGGATTTTGAGGCGTCGCCGATCGGCCGGGTTGGCTTTGTCTTGCGGTAGCAATCCCCGCGCCTGTGCATAGTTGAAAACCTCCTCGACCCGCGCCCTCGTGAGCGCCGCAAAGTTGGGCGCGCGATCATGCACCGGCCGCAGCACACGCAGCACATCTTCCAGCGTGATCGCGGCGATAGGCCGGGTTAGAAGCGGAGCGCAATGGTTTTCGATCGAGGCGCGCCAGTGGCCAGCCGACATGTCGCCGCGCCACGCTGGAGCGCGCCGCTTGATGACTTCGGCGGCGACGGCTCCGAAAGTCTGGGTTTGCTTCTCTCTCGCGCCGGTCAATGGCTCGCCACGGGCCAGCGTCGCATTCCACGCGTCGCGCTTCTTGCGCGCGTCCGCGAGCGACAGCGCCGGCCAAGGGCCGAGCGACAACTCACGCTCGCGCCCATTCCGCGCATACAGGAAAATCCATCTCTTGTTGCCGTTCTTGTCGATCTTGAGACTCAAATGGCCGCCGTCCGAGAGCGTCGCTGGACCCTTAGCGACGGCCACTCCGCTCGCAGTCAGCCTGTTCAAGGTGCGCGCCGCCATGGTCCTGCTCCGTTCTCCTGTGCGCTTGCGACACCCTGTTTGAAACCCGGTTTCGCGGCGCGCAGGCACACACAATTATACGTGTGCGCGCACAACTATGCAAGGAGTAAGATACTGATCTACCAAACGATTTTAGCTAGGTGCGCACAAGCACACACAAGCACAAAAAAGCTGTTCGCATTAACCAATCGTTAGGTAAGTGGACATGAATGTGACGGCGCGCACTGCGCTTTTGAACCGGGTGCGCCATAATGCGGTCTTGACATCGTCGCCGGTCAGGCGCTTTTGGCCGACGCAGCGTCTAAGGGGGACGGCGGGTTTGGGGACCATGCAATATCTGCTGATTCTTCTTGTCGCCGTGACCATGGCTTGCGGGGCCGCGGCCACCGTAACTATTGCGCTCGCCCCTGCTTACGCAGACGCCAGCGCCAAAGGTTACGCCAGCGAGGCCAATCCTTAAGGAACGCTTCTGGGGCCGCTTCGCGCGTCACCCTCTCCTAACGGGAGAGGGTTTGGGGTGAGGGTTCGCGCGGAGCGCGCCTTCGCCGTTTGCAAGATCCCTCATCCGGCGCGATAGCCCGTCGAAAGCCGGGCGTCTCTCGACGCCCTATCGCGCCACCTTCTCCCCGAGAGAGAAGGGAGGGAGCGCGTCATGCCGGCGCAGGCCCTTTTGCGATCTCGTCCAGCGCGGTCAGCGCGTCGCCCGGCAACTTAAGCCCGCCCGCGGCCAGGTTTTCGTGCAGGTGCCCAAGCGAAGAGGTGCCCGGAATGAGCAGGATGTTGGGCGCCCGCTGAAAGAGCCAGGCGAGCGCGACCTGCATCGGCGTCGCGCTGAGCCGCGTCGCCGCCTCGCTCAATTCCGTCGACTGCAGCGGCGTAAAGCCGCCGAGTGGAAAGAACGGCACATAGGCGATTCCGGCTCGGGCAAGCTCGTCGATCAAGGAATCGTCCTCGCGATGCGCCACGTTGTACAGGTTCTGCACGCAGACGATGTCGCAGATCCGGCGCCCCTCCTCGATCTGATTGGAGGTGACGTTGCTGAGACCGATATGGCGCACCAGGCCCTGCCGCTGAAGGTCGGCCAGGACATTGAGCGGCGCCTCGATAGGCCCCTCGGCGGGTCCATGGACCGCGCCCATGATCCTCAAATTGACGACCTCCAGCACGTCGAGCCCGAGATTGCGCAGATTGTCCTGGACCGCGCTCTTAAGGTCATCCGGACTCATGGCCGGGTTCCATGACGCGTCTGGCCCGCGCCGGGCGCCGATCTTGGTGACGATCACGAGGTCGTCGGGATAGGGGTGCAGCGCTTCGCGGATGATCTGGTTGGTCACATGGGGCCCGTAGAAGTCGCTGGTATCGATGTGATTGACGCCGCTCGCGACCGCCTCCCGGAGCACGGCGATCGAGGTATCGTGGTCCTTCGGCGGCCCAAACACGCCCGGCCCGGCAAGCTGCATGGCGCCGTAGCCAATGCGCTTCACAATCCGGTCGCCGAGCGGAAACGTCGCCGCGGCTCTGATGTCGTTCATAAGCTTATCTCCTCCTGGACCAGCTCTGAATATAGTGCGCTCCAAGGCGCCGGCGATAATGCTAATCAAAGCTGTGCCTGCCGAGAAACAACATCGTTAGGCTGGATGACTTGGGAGCACAAGACCGCGCCACAAGACGGTTGCCCGTGATCGCGCCGCGATTCCGATTGCTTTCGGTGGAAAGGGGATTTAGTGAATAAAAACTGCAGGCTGGGGTTTGCGTAATGCAGTCGGAGCGGAATTGAGCCGGCCCAATCGCGTAAGCGCGCCGGTTGGCTGCGCGCTTAAGTTAACGCCCGATTGGCCTATGAGAGCCGGGCCATGCTGGCGGCGGTTAGGGACCATGTTTACAGCGGCGATCGCCGCCGCCGCCGCATTGTTTTCAGTTCCCGCCGCCGCTCTGGCGCAAGTCGCCAGCGCTTCGACACCGGCGCCGGCCGGCGCCCCAGCGCCCGTCGCTTCCCCGCCAACCGCGCCAATGAACGATGCGGACAAGCGCATTGCCGCCGACCTCTTGTTCAAGCGCCTGCTACTTAAACCCGACGATCTGGACGCCGGATTCCAATACGCCCAGCTCGAGACCGAACTCGGCGACTATGAGGCCGCGATCGGCGCGCTCGAGCGCATCCTCTACTACAACCCAAATCTCCCCCGAGTGAAGCTCCAACTCGGCGTGCTCTATTTTCATCTGCGTTCCTATGAGATGGCGCGCAATTATTTCGACGCCGTCATCAACGCGTCGGACGTGCCCTCCGACCTGGAATGACGTAAGTTATTGTATTAACATAAGTTTTTTGATTGCATGAGTTTCTACATACAAGCATGCAGCCATTCTATTGCAGGATTGTATCGTACGCCCTTGCCCGCCGCCTTAACCTCGCGCCCTGGCCAGCTGGCGATGTGGACTCCCGTTCACATTCTCGTGATTCGACCGCCTGTCCAAATTATGTTCCAAAAATGGCGGGTCGCCCAGGGAGGGGAGGGCCATTAGCCCACGCCGCGTTGCGGCCTAGGCCCAGACATATGGCACCCCTGCCGCGTCTGGGCCTTTTTTATCGCCGCCGCCTGAACCTCACGCCGCTTCGTTGTCGCGGTACAAAATGCGACGCTGCAATCCCATCCGCAATTTGGGAGGCGAGCCCAATGCCTATCAGACGCATGTTGGAGGAGAGAAACTTCGATCAGGAAGCCGTTGCCGTCCTCGTTGAGGCTTTCAACGAGATCGTGGATGAGCTTTATCTGCGGAGCCCCGCCGAAAGGGAGAAGGCCGCGAAGATCATTATCGATCTCGCGCAGGCCCAGACAACCCTGGACGCCGGAGAGCTTCGAGACGACGCCGTCCGCTTGATGCAAAAAGGAGGCCTCAGCCCCTAGACGGCGCCCCTTCTGAAACAAAAACGGTAACCGGGCAAAATTGTCGGTTTTCCTCGCCCGTGCCCGCCGCCTGAACCTCGCGCCCGTCCGCGTCGTAGCACGCAGACCCCGCACCTGTGGCTCACTAGGGAACACAGACGCCGCGCGTTGGTTATCCCGGTATGCAGTTCAGACTTGGGGTTGCCTGGCGGGGTTGGATTATCGGCCCCATTGCACGAGCTGTAACCGAGCTTCGCCGTCGTATCGCTCGCCGGCGAGAGCGACGTCGCCGCGGCTATAAGTGAGCCGCATGACCCTGTCGCCCGTCCGCGACGAGCGAGGTAAGGAACAGCGCGGCCATTGGCCTGTTGTACGTGCCATGATCGCGATTGCAATCACTCCAGCCGCGTACGAGGCCATCGAGGCAACGCTCCTAGGGAGAGCGAACGAGCCGCCGCGCCCTGGCCCCGATGGTCTGATCAAGATTTGGCTCGATCGCAAGTTCGTCGATCGGCTCGGCCAAAAGCGCGGCCCCAGCGAAAGCTATAGCGACGTCATTCTGAGGCTGGCGGAGACCGGCTTGTAGCGATTTGCTGCAGATCGGAGCTATGCCTCTCGGCAGAGTAGTGCACGAAGCGAGCTTGGTCCCAAACCTCGAAGCCGTCAAACGAGCCTTTGCGCTTAAGGGACAGCGTGTGAGCCCTCGCGATTGCATCTTCGTCGGACAGTCCAGTGGGGAGTATCTCGACACCCGCAATCCGCCCACCGCGGAGGAAATAGCATCGCATGGCTGCGCTCCCAGCTTGCCGCGAGAGTGCGCCTTCTCTTTGCGATGAAGAATGACGGTCTCAGCCATCCAACGGATGACGAATAACCGTATCGGGCTTTAGGCCACTAACCTAGTCAATTAAATTTTAACGTGGACCGCCGCAAAAAGTCCCCCCCCCGCCGCCTGAACCTCGCGCCCGTCCGCGTCGAGCACGCGCAGGCGGTGACGGCGAGGCGCGCCCTTCCCCTGCGGATAAATTGTCGGCTAAGCTCGACCGTGTAAAATCAAAAGGGAGGGAATATAATGCGTATGATGTTGCGCACTCACGTCGACGCGACCCACGGGAGCGACGCGCTGAAATCGGGAGCGCTGCAAAAGGCGTTCGGGGCTTTCATCGAGAAGTTCAAGCCGGAGGCAACATATTTCAGCCTCGAAAGCGGCAAGCGAACTGCCTTTTTCGTCTTCAACATGGAAGACTCTCTCCAATGCCCCGAGATCGCCGAGGCGTTTTTTGACATAGGCTGCGATGTTCATCTGTCGCCCTGCATGACCCCGGAAGATCTTCAAAAGGGGCTCGGGGTCGCCGGATTGACGGCGCGCGGTTAATTCGCCATCGGGACTGGTGCTCAAAAGCCCCCGCTTGCGCTGGGGCTACCGGGAACAAAAGCGTGCGCCCACGAAAGCGATGCGCGGCCCCGGCGAATCCTACAGCGACGTCATCCTGCGGGTGACGGAGGCGAGCGCGTAGCAGCGGGCGAAAAAGGCCGCCCTGAGAAAGGACGGCCCCGTCATCATTTGGGCCGGAGGCCCATGGCATTGTCGCTAGTCGACCTTGGCCAATAATTTTTCCATCTCTTCTGCCGTGAAGCCTCGCATGGTCTCGGTGCGAACATTGCCCAGTTCTTCCGCGCTCAAGATGACAGCTGTAGCGGTCTCGTCGTCGGGGGCCTCGAAAACCAGTACGCCGTCGTGCGCGCCTAGGGTCCAAATCGCTTCCTTGACGGTCACGCCGTGCTTCTTGGCTCGGCTCTTGAAAGCCTCCTCCCGTTTGACCGTGTCCTTGACGTGCTGAATCCCTTTTTCTGTGTATTGGTAAAGTGTGACGTAGATCGGCATGGCGTTTTCCTTCCCGTTGGCGCGCCTAGTCTGAGCGCGTCTCAGACTAACACGGAATACAGACCTTAACGTATGACGCTGCTCCTATTGGGCAGCGGCTCAAGCACGCTGCTCGAGGAAGGCACGAACCGCGAGCACAGTCGGCGCAAAATCATCGCCTATTCCTAAAATCTCCTCCGGCTCCCCGCATGCCTCGTGGACGTCATTTTCAAACACATAGCGCAGCTTCTTTTTGTTCCCCGCATCTGTGCGGCAGAAGAAGTTGATGATGATTAGAAGCGCCTCTTCCTCGGCGAGGACCGCGGCGTCGTATTTCCGCCCGTCTGGAACGTTTTTGGCCTCCATCCGCAGGCGTTTCGCTTTGGCGGCCTGGTGAGCGGCGATGATCTTGTCGAGTCCCGCGTCTTTGTTTTTCACCTTCATAACTCCCTCCTAGTGTCAACGCATCAATATGAGCACAAACGGAAGGCGACTGCAAGAGAAGATTTAGTAGCGATTTCAGCTACATAATATGCATTCTTAATGTAGCGATTTGAGCTACAATTTTGTAGCGATTTGCGCTACGTCAGGGCCGATCCAAGCCCGGCTGAGAGCGCGCTGCACATCGCCAAGCGGAAAGAGATTTACGAGAGGATCCACCCGGAGACGAAGCACGGAGCGACCGGGAAAGGGAGGCCAAAGAGTTCCCAAGTTGGGATCTCTAACGACTCCTTCGTGAAGTTCGACCGCCAAGGCGTCCGGCAAGAGCCGCCTCTCCTCGACAGAAGGCTTGCCGCTCAATATGCGATCCTGATCGAAGCCGAGGCGAGGGCGAGGCAGGGACGTTGGCATTCCAATTTGGGGGCAAAAGAACCCGAATATGAAACAGGCCGTTCACGCGCAATAGCCGCAGCAAAATTCGGCGTACCAGAAGGTACCGTTACCGCGTGCGGCCAGGTTCTATGTCGGGGGTCAAGTGACCCCGACATGCCGCCTGTGAGATTCCTCACGCGTGCGGCCAGAGTCTTCGCCCGGCGTGGGTTCTTTTGACCCCGCGCCGAAGCGCCCGGACTTAACCTCGGGGACTTTTGAACCCGAGGTTAGATCTGTACGTCTTCCGCTTCTCGCCCTCAGCTTGGCAACCTGTCTTGCCTGGCTGCTAAAAAAGAGGCCGCGCCCCCGAAGGAGACGCGGCCCAAGTTTTGCGCGAAGAAAGGATCAGACGCGCAATTCAAAAGATCAGCGGTCCCATTGATATCCTTGATCGACGAGTTGCATGTGCCCGTGCAAGTCGTGCTTGCTGGCTCCCATGACTTGGCGATTAGCGTTGACAATATGTCGCTGCACCGCCGTCGCGATCGTCTTCTCGCCGATCTTGACGTGTGAGGTGACTTGTATCGTGTCGTGTGACCGGTGGCCGAAATCGCTGCCCGCGTAAGCCTCGCTGACAGGCGTTGTCGCGTCAGGTACGGCTGCTACCGAATTGGCAGCAGACGCCATCAGACGGCCAGCGGCATAGCGCTGGCGATCCGTCCTGCTTTTGCCCGGATACTGTGGGCGCTCGTATCCGTAGTTAACCAGGTCCGCCGCCTCGGCCGGAGAGCCGGCTCCTTGCAGACGTCCGAATATTCCAGCCTCACTTCCATGAAGCTCGTTCCAGATGTGGTCGATCGTACTTTGCAGCGTCGGGTCAAATCCGTAACGACGCTTGCCCTCGAACTGCATGGCGCCGACAGCTGCGTCACCGGTTCCCCAATCCTTATGGAATGCATCAGTTGGCGGGTCCAGGTAAACGCCTCCTCGTCCGCCGCCGCCGCTCTCGAACATCCCGCTGCCGAGAAGACCGCGCGCAGCCATTGGGGTGAAGCCTTTGCGGACCAACGCACCATAGAAATCAGTCGCCGAGACAAAGCCCCGGAAATCCTTGTGAGGCTGGAAGCCGCCAGTTAGCGGCGCATCGCTGCCGCCGTTCGCATATGACGGAGCGCCGCCACCGGATCGTAGGCCGCCACCATCGCCGCCACGCACCGTATAGCCGCCGCCACTGTGAAGGCCGCCAGCGCCGCCGAGCGCGCCACCTTCGGTATATGCCGCCTTCATGATCCCGCCAGCGCCTGCGCCGCCTGCGCCGCCCGCACCGCCTGCGTTCGCGAGATTGACGACTCCGGCAACCATGTTCACGACCTGCGCCATCGCGGCGCCGCCGGACCGGCCACCGCCGTCATATGACATCTTCCGAAACCAGGAATTCTTATCGCCGAACCATTGTTGCGACGCCTTGTCTGGCACGGGCCCGAGGTCAGGTAGATTATTCAGATCGCCCGGCTTGAATTGCTTCTGGAAGTCGGCCCATGTCTTGTCACTGTCGGCCGCGAATGCACCACTTCCGGTAATCCAATTCCAAAGCGCGCCGATGCTCGTATGTTTTCCTATATCTGCCGCGGCATCCGCTGCTTTGCCTCCCAGGCTGAAGCCACTTTGCGCCAGCGCGCCGAGTAAGGGAAAGGCCTTGAACACTGAGGCTAGCGATTGAGCAATGGTGGTGAGGCCATGTGCTGCGTCGATCGCCGCTGGCATTAGATCAGTACCGAGCTCAGCGCCTAAGTTCGTCAGCGAAGATGTGAATTTTGACCATTGGTCATACGGATTATTTTTGAGCAGTTCATCCGAAGACGAACCAAGAGGCCACGTGTTTTCAATGCCCTGCGCGCCCCGCTGAAGACGCGGAAACTGATAGCCCAAGGTCATCGCCATCTGCGCGGCATTGCGATTGCCGAACATCATTGTCAGTTCGTCACGCTGCGCGCCCTCGGTCGTGATCCCATGCGCTTTCATGGCGGCGATTAGGTCGGCCATGCCCTTTAGCGGATCCGATTTGAATGTGTCAGAATCCTTGTAGGCGCCGGGCCGCATGCGAACGATGCGCCCATTTTTATCGAAGTCGGCCTTTGACTCGTCGACCATGCCGAGATCATCGAGAAGCTTGATACCGGTCGTGCGCATCTGCCCAGCGATGAGCTGTTGGTAGAGCGATGTCGCCGCAGTACCCGCCCGCGCGCCGCCGAACTCCTGGCTGAGTTCCGGCATGATTTTGTAGAGGTAGTCGTCGGACAGACCCGGCAACGCGCCCTTGAGCATCTGCGACATCTGAAGGAACGTGCGCGGCGTCACGATGCCACCAGTTGCAACGTCGGCGCTGACCATCGATCCGACTGCCTTGTCAAAATCTTTGTCCCCGATTGCGTTCCTGAATTCGGCGCTCTTGACGAAATCGTATAGCTCGCGTCCCGACGTCGCCGTTTCGATCCTTTCCCTGATCGCGCAAGACGACGGCGGCGCGCGCCAATGTGTCTGCATGGCGCAACGCATCCTCGACTCCTTCGTCCGCAGTTTTGCCCTTGTTCAACGGATTCCGGATTTCGTTTATCCCCCTGAGCACGCTTGTTGCAGTCAGGCCATATTGGGCGCCGATCGAATACGATTCCTGCGTTGCCTTCTGGATCTCTGCCGGCGAGACGCCGCTGATCTTGAGGTTCTCTTGGATCTCCTGAAGATCGGCCGCGGCCTTTAATGCCTCGTAGGCGCTCCAGAGACCGCCTGCGGCGGCAATGTCACCGCCTGAGAAGCCGAATGGCCCGCCAACATGCAAAGGCCGTCCATGAAGGCCCTAGAGCCTCCGTGGCCGCCAGTACCTCGAGCACGGAGGCTGGGCGGTGCGCCGCCGGCGCCGCCGCCCGCAGCGCCGGCCCTGGCCATCTCGGCTGACTTCGCCGCCAGGGTCTGCATCTCGGCGCCGAGCGTCTTGACGCTTGCGGCCAACGTGTCGACGGTCCCAGACACCTTCGCCATGCCAGTCGACATCGCATCGGTGGCGCCGGATGTGGCGTCTTTGACGCCAGTCATGCCCTCCGCAAGCTTGTCGATCTGCCCCGTGAGCGATGCGAAGCTGCTCTTGGTCAGTTCGACGAGGGACCCCTTCGTCGCATCGATCTGCGCTTGCAATTCCTTCATGCTCTCCGCGATCTTAGCGATCATCGGCGATGCTTCGTCGACCAATTTAAAAACCGCGCCTACCTCTAGGGACGAAATCATGGCTTTAATTCCTGCGTCAGTATGGGCCGCGGACGAGGTGGCGCCGAGCTTGTTCAAGCTCGCGGTCTTGGTCGCCGATGCTCGACCAAATGAACTGCGGACGTTGTGCGCCCACCATGAGTTCGGTGAGGGCCCAAACGAGCGCATCGGCGCGATCGGGAGAGCCGTCACCAGCAAAGCCCGTCGACGTCATCGCCGCCAGTTGGTCCTCGAGCTCGGTGAGGTGGTCGCCGACGTGGTGGACTCTTCCTTGCTCATAGAGGGCAGCAACCGGTTCGGCTCTCTGCACTTTGCCGCGCGAGGCGCTTACCTCTTTGTATGCGACATTGCGGTCGACGGTTCGGATAACGTGCTCAACCATCGCGCCACCGAAGTTGCGCTCGGCGACGAGCCGATCGGCATTGAAGTGGTGAAACGCTTGCACGGCCTTCTTACCCCAGACATCCGGTGACGCCTTTAGGGTCCAGTCCGCAAGGACGTAACAACGGTTGTCCGCCTTCCCAGCCACAACAATGCCGATCGAGTCGCCGCCATCTACAGCGCCGGACGTTCCCGATGGGTCGACAGCGACGACAACCCTCTCAAGCGGAGGAACGATGCGCGGCTCACGTGCTCGATCGATCATCTCATGCGTCCACAAAGCGCCTTCGACGTCGAGCAAAATTTCGGCGTCGAGCTCTTGGCGACCAAGACGAGTCCCGCCGTAGCGACCGGTGATTGACTCCATAAATGACCGAGCAAGATTCTTCGCGTTGTCTGACGTCTTGCCTTTTGTGATCGCTACGTCTTCACGCTTTATAAGCGCCTGGAGCAGTGGAAGCTTCTTCGGCGTGGTGGTAATCACTTGTCGCGGATGGCGCCCTACGCGTACGCAAAACTGAAGCATGTCCCAAGTCGCGTTTACTTTTTCCACGCAGCAATTTCGTCAAGCCACGCGGCGTGCTGTGGACCCCGAAGGCGTTCTGGCTCCTCGCTTGCAAAGAGGGTAGCCTGCACGCCATTCGGCCATGTCACGCGCCGCTTACTCGGCTCGAACGAAGGCCTGAAGCTATTAGGCGAAATGCTGAGAAGCCCGGCGGGCCCTTCAATCATGACGTCGCGGCCATCGGCCGCCGTTCCTGCGACCAGCGCGATATGACTTACAGCCGCGGACTCCGCGAGTGAGCGGACCCATTCGGAGCCGCACCTCGTCTTCCCGAATCCCCGGCCCGCCAGCAACAGCCACGTCGCCCAGTCGCCATCCGGCGGCAGCTGCTCGGGTCTCGCGATTGATTGCCAATCTGTTTCGAGCCTGTCGCCAAGCGCGGCGAGTGCATCAACCAGCATGCGCGAGCTCCATCTGGTCGACCGCGTCTCCTTCGATCGTCAGCGCTGACGATGCGCTCGGATTCTGTGCTCCGGCGACGATGCGACGAATGAGTTCCACAATCGGCCCCTTGGCCTCGGGAATGGTGCGCGCGATCGCTAGCAACCCGTCCTGAAGCACCAGGAATTCGGGAGCTGTTCCAACGTTGATTTGGGTGTTGTTGTTTATCGTCAGGCCGGTCAGCTGGCGTAGCTCGCCAGTGAGCCGCGAGAGCTTTTCGAGTGTGTCGTTAAGCACGCGGCCGACGACGGCGGCGGCGTTATTGTCGCCTGCTTCGCATGCGGCTGCGAGGCGAGCGAAGAGCGATGATTTTGTGACGGTATACATTTCGACGACGCTATGGAATTTCCTCGGCGGCCATCTCAACGAGCGATCGAAGCTTAGCGGGGCCCGCCATCAATTCGGCGCGGCGTTCCTTCGTGAGATGATGCTGGCAATGCCTCGCGATCGCCCAGCGGCTGATCGGCTGCTCTTGCGTGCTGTACCGCTCGGCGAGCAATTCAAAGCTAGCTCCAGAGCAATGCAGCCGCTCCAGGACCGCCTGGTCGCTCGCCGGCAGTCGACACACCTTGCATCCGGCGTTCCGCATTGCTCGAGGCTTTTTCATAATGCCTGCCTGTCTGGTTTGGCCGGCCCGGCTCGCCTGCCTTCCTGGGCTGGGCTCGCCGGGCTGCCTCCTGCTCGCGAACGGGCCAGAAAGGACCAAGGTGTTAGCCACAATCCAACCCGCCGCATGCGCCGCCCTAGGGAAAGGAGACCTATCCGGCAGCTGCACGTTTTGAGCTGCGTGCCTCCAGCTCGCCATCGGCGCCATGACTGAGCGCCGGGCCATCTCGTCAGCGCGCGTGCAGCGGATCATGCAGCGCGAGGGAGCCGACCGATCCGAGAATCTTGCGATCGACGGACTGAAGAGACGCGAAATTATCATCGCTTGCGGGCGTGACGGAGACGATCTGGGTTAGGACCTGATGCGTCTCGCGCAAATGCTGCTTTTAACGTCAAAAACAGTCCCTCGACCTCGACGCCGCGCGCGTGCGCGAACTCACGGGCAGCTTTCGTAGGCGGCGGGATTAGAGGTAGAGCTTCCGGATCAGGCGCCGGTGCTATTGCTGTTGCCTTGGGCATGGTCATTGTCCTTTGAAAGATAATGGGAACGAGCGGTGTCAGATCAACAAACCGGCGCGCTCGAGCCCGACCTTAAGATGAAGTCGCTCAGTGATCGAAAGCCGCGTCGACGCCAATTGGCGGTCCAGGTCAGCGACCGAGAGTTTCTTTTCCATCAATGACGACGGACGCAGACGACAGGAGGCGCTTGATTGCCGGATGGAGCTTTGCAGCGGCGGCTGCGATTGCGATTACATCTTGGTCGGCGACAGCATGGATTGAGAGCATTTTCGTGGTTCCTTTAGGTTGCGCGAAACGCGCGGGTTCATAACTGCAGAGCTTAGAATTTTTGTTTACGCTGTGGAGCAAAGCGAGGATGGAGGCGCGCGCGCGTTGTTCGACCGAGACGAAGGTCGCTGAAGATCACTGACTCTGTCGATCGAAGTGTCGAGCGGATCGAAGGACGGCGCGGCGGCAAGCGGATCGGCGCGAAGCTTCATCCTTTGAAATTTTGCAAAATCCGCAGCGACTTGGCGACCTCACGGCCTTCGACCACAAGCTCGACGTCATCGACCCGTGACGCGCTGACCGTGATAGCGGCACGCCGGCGCGCAACATAGTCGACAGGCGGCGCGCTAACGAGATGATCGAGGGCCTCGGCCCGGGTGAGTGCGATCCTCGCGTTCTCCAGGCCGTCCGATAGCTCCGCTTTGAAGCCCGCGCCAATCGCCTCGACGACCACCGCGTTGAGCAAGCCGTCCTGCTCGCCCTCGAGTGTCGCGCGAGTCTCTTCGAGTGCTGAGATATCCGCACCGTTCTGCTCGATCGCCCTTTGCTCGACCATTCGCCTTACGCTATTAGAGACGATCGACGCGGCGATTTCTTGCGACTTGCCGCCGCCAATCAGACCCCAGCCCGCAAGCCCCTTACTTAAGTTTGTTTCGGAGTAGCGTGGCGTCCTCGGCGACCGCGCTGCTTAACGCAGCTTGCTCGGCCGCGTCGCTGTCTACATGCGCTTCGAGCAACGCCTGCATAGCCCGAAGACGATCGAGCCCGGCGATGACACCGCGTAGTTCGTCGCGGTTTCGCAGGAGTGCTTGCCTGGCCCGAGGCATGTTGTTGTCCGGTCCCGTAAATCGCATCAAGTTGCTCATGGCGTCAGGCCTCAATTATCGTGACGTTGGCCGCCGCATGGCGTCCGTCGCGGCCAGCCGCATGAGTGTAAACGACGCGCGCCCCGACTCCGGCGCGACGCGACTTCGATTTGCTGACATGGACAAAAATTTCCGCGCCGCCGTCGTCAGGCCGAATGAATCCGAACCGCGCTCCACGTTGAAGTTTTTTATTTTTCCGAAGGGCATGTTTAGGCACTCATGATGAAAGCAAAATTCGAGACCGTCGCCGCGCTTCCGCCGGTATTCGTGATTTGCAGCGTGAAAGAGCGGAAAATCACGCCATCGTTGACGTTCAGGACGGCCGCCGTGTTCGCTACCAAAGCCGCGGTGACTGCCGCGCCCTGCGGGACTGTTCCTGCCGCATCGAGGAAACGCTGAAGGTTGATTGCGCCGCCCTGGGTGCTCTTGAGACTGCAAGCGATGTAGAGGAAGCCGTCGCCGCTTAAGACTGGCGAGGTGAAGTTGCCGGACGCCGCTATGGTGGCCGCGCCAGGCTGAATTGGCGCATAGGAGCCGAGATCGATTTGCGCCCGAGGGCCGGTGGCTCGAGGCTCCCAATAGGCGGTTTCCAGTTCACTACGAGACTAGCGGCACCGCGTCACCTCTCAAATAAACGCGCTCAAGATCAGAGCGTCGTAACGTCCTGAAATATATACCACCGCACATGCGTGCGCAACCCCCAGTTTGAATATAATTTTCAGGCTAATGCTTTGTCCAACGTCGTGCTATGTCGTGCATTGTCGTGATTACTTGCGCATTCCTCATATCATTTCCAGATAGCGTCGACGCTAACCGGACGCCGAATCTACCGTTCTTTTTTGGTTCCTTCCGGCAGGCGAGCGCTCGTCCCAGCCTTTTTATATTTTTCCTGATTTTTATGTTGATATTGTTAGGGTTTTGGTATTCGCTTTTTTTATTTCGGTGTGGGTTTTTTCGGGAGGGCGTGGTGCGGTCCCCACCGTGATTTACAGATCGGCTGAGGGTAAAAGGGCATGCCGGGTACCCCCCCCTAGACCACTGCCAAGCCGCGCCCGACGCCACGGCCCGACGCCAGCGCGCCAGGGCCATTCAAGCCGCCCAGGATGATGCGTGAGCCGCGCCAGATTGTACGTAGGCACATACGCTGGCCTAGCCGCAACGCCAAAAGGCGAGCACTTCTGCGGCTCTGCGCGTGATGACGACGGATGATGTTTCCGCCATAGACAGATTCACCCGGCCTAGCGCAGGCCGATGCCTTGCCACCCTTGCCACCCTTGCCTACCAATTCGCCGATGTGCCCAGATGCGACGAAGACACGCAACTTGCGCATCAGAGCGCGTCGAGACCAGCGCGCTCGCATTGCCATGGTCCATTGCAAAAACGCAAACTGCGGCCTCGATGGCATTGCAGAGACGCACGCGGTCTGAGAATCAAGGAGTGCGAGAAGACAGGCACAGTAGGCTGTGCCCAAGTCGGCTCGACGAGGTAGAGGACATGCGGGCCGGGAAGGTTAACCCACATTCGCCGACGGTGTTGCCGCACCTTGAAAGGTTCGGCGCGGCAAGGTGCGGCAGGTGGGGCGCTGACGGTTGCCGCACCACCCCCTATAAGGGGTGTGGGGTGCGGCGCGGCAGGTTTGAGGCACGGTAAGTGAGGTGCGGCAAAACTTCGCCCGCATGTAGATCATTTCAGTCATTTGCCGGCTCGCCGACTTCGACGAAGGATCGCTTCTCGCGCTTGTCATCTAGGCCTTCGACGACGACGAACATCCCGTTCGCGATCCACGCCTTGAGCACGGCCTTTATTTTGGCTCTGTGAATCTTGTTCTGCGGGTCGAGGCCTAGCGCTTGAGCGATGGGAATGCCGACCCACGTCTTCGCCTGCGAGTTCTCGCGGAAGCGGCCAGCCGCGACCGCCGCTTGCGCCTTCCGGAGGTGATCGACGGTTACGCCTTCGAAGGCGTCAGGCCATGTCCAGCACGTCACGACGCCGATGCTATCGCCTGGACCGTCGTTGTCGTCATTGCCGAGAGGGACGGGCTCGATCTTGTACCAAGTCGCCTTTGATGGCGGCGCGAGGTTGCGCTTGTCGATTTGCGTCCGGAAATAGGAATAGCGGTCCTCGTCTGAGACTCCGGCCTGCGGCGCTTCCTCCGTCGACATTGGATTGATAACTCGGACGGAGCGCGCGGCGGCGACCAGGGCGCTTGCGCCGCGGCTATCCTCGGCGCTGACTTCTGCACCTCCTGTCTTTCGCGTGTGATGAACCAATTCGGCAGCGCAGTTCGTCCTTCCGGCGATGCGGCCGATCTCCTTTACAACCATGTCGACAAGAGTGTTGTCGTTTTCCGATACGCGGTGAGCCGAGATGAACGGGTCTAGCATGAAGACGTCGAAACCGCCGCTGTTGAGAGCCGCCTCTAGCGCGGCGCTGACCGGGACCGCGATGGTTGCGCCGCTCTTTGTCTGCTCGGCAAGAACGATTTCTGTCTCGCGCCCGTCGAAAAACAAGCGCCCTTTGATCTCGCTGTCCTTGACGCCATGGCGCAAGCAAATAGCTGCGATGCGGCGTTCAAGCTCTTCGCGCGGGTCCTCTAGATTGACGTACCAAACCGTGAGTGGCTTGGGAGGCTCGATCCCGAGTAGAGGCCTGCCTGTGGCCATAGCGACGCACTCGACAAGGACGAGCGACGACTTGCCGACGCCGCTTGGCGCGATCGTCGCGGACGGGAAGCCCCGGATAAGGTGTTTGCCATAAACGAACCCGCGCTTCGGAATCGTCGCCGGGTCACGCCAGACGAACGGGCTGGGTTTGAAGGTGATCGGCTGGACGCGGGACTCGCCCTTAGGCTTCTCGCCCAACGCCGCCGGCCTGCCGTCGATCGGCGATGGTTCGGGCCGGCTGAGCGGAAACATCCGGTCGACTTCCGCCTGCGTCAGGACATGCGGCGGATTCTCGGCTCTCCACTTTCGGGTGCGCTCGGCCTCGGCGGCCCTCGCCGCGGCCGCTGCGGCCGCCTCCTTGGCGTTCTCGGCCTTTTCAAGCTCGGCCGCCTTACAGGCGCTATCGTGCTCCTCCCACCCATCCTCGCCTGGAAACGGAACGTCAATGAAGGATTCGGCGTATTCCTGCGCTGAGTATTTCATGGGAGGCGTTCACTCTTTTCGTTGATCAGAAGGGAATTTGGTCATTGAGAGGTTCCCTCTCGTCACCGTGCGGCGCGAGATCGAGCTCGGTGCTTTCCACCCGAGCTTCCTTGGCAATTTGACCCTTCGGCTTTTTGCGGCGCTTGACGTCGACGAGCGCCTCGATCGTCATCCTGTAGGCGAGATCACCGCCATCGATGGCGACGTAGAAGGGCCCCGAGCACGCGATCGGCTCGCCGGTGCGCATCTCCTCGAGCTGTTCGATTACCGCTGGGTCGTTGGCGAAAACGCGCCATTCGCGGCGCGCTCCGCGGTCAGAGTCCGAAACAGTTGCAACGGCATAAATGGCGCCATCGGCCATCCGCTTTCGGCGGACGACCGCAGTCTTGAGCAAGCCAGAAAGCAGGAGGCGTGTGCTCATGGCGCGTCGCCTCCATAGGCTTTGCGCGCCTTGAGCGCTCGGGTCTGATCAGCCCAGGAATCCGACGACCGGATTAGGGGGGCTTGCCTACCAAGATTCTCGGGGTCGATCTCCGGTTCCGGGACGATCGCTTCCGGCAGGTGGACCAGGCCGTCGACCGTCATACGTAGTTGCGAGTTAATCGTCTCGATTGTTGCCTTGAGCTCTTCCAGTTTCCCGGCCATGCGATCGCGGATCGTGGCGAGCGCGGCGTGATCCATTTGCTCTTCGAGCGCCTCCTGGGCCTCCTCTTCCCATTCGGCTTTGGCGTCCCAGACACGCCGTATCAGCCCTGCATCGAAATACGGCTCGATCGCCGCGCGGACGATTCTCGCCAGGTCTAGAGGCCTGAGCGTCGCCAGTGCGTCGATCTCGGTCTGCTCGACCCCGAAAGCTTCGCGCCACTTGTCTGCGCGCTTTTCCGTTTCCTTCAGCGGCGTGGATGGCAGCCCCAGTTCCTTCACCTGCTCAACTGTGAGCGCGGTCGGGACCACCTCGAACTTGAGTTTGGGAAAACAGAGATCGCGAAACGCCTGGAGCTTGCGGCCGATCGAGACCGCCATCTGGTATCCTGCCGGATCACAGTCAGCGACCACAAAAACCACCAATGGTCGCCCGTCAGTTGCGCCGTCCTTCGCCATCCGCCACAAAAGCGTGTCTGAGATCTCGCCGGACGGAAGGTAGAGATCTGCGTCGTACTGCCGCGCGATCGGCAGTAGCACTTCTTCAAGGCTCGCCTTCTCGCCGAAGATCGCCAGCGAGTACGGCTGTCGCCCCTCGAAATTCGAGATGCCGGCCATCGGGACAATTTCGTCGACCTCGGGAATCGTGATGTCGAGCCCGATCGACAACCACGGATCCGGAGTGACCTTGATCTTTCGATGAATGACCGGATCGGAATTCCGATTGTCGATGATGCGCGCGAAGGGAACATAGCCAAGCCAACGCGCCGCTTTCCCCGCGGTGTCTGAAAGCCACAACCAGTCGTCAATCGAGTTGAGGTAAGGCTCGCCATTCGGCTTTGTGGCGACGCCGAGCAGGGCATAGTGCAAGCCGCGCCAATGGATGAGGCGATACGGGCCGATCGCGCGCTCGAGTTGTTCAGCGACCCAGGCTCCGTCCCGATGGTTCGCAGGAGTATCGAGTCTGTAGGGATCGTTGCCGAGGACGGTCAGCGCGTCGCGGCTGACCTTCTCCTCCCGGCGCGCGGCTTCAAGGACGGTGCGAAGCAGACCGCAATCGGCGCTCATCGCCGCCACCCCTGGCGACGCCAGCCATCAATCGAACGCCACGCCTCGCGCCACGCAGCCTCGGCGATGCGATCGACAAATGTCACGAACCCGCACTCGCGCATCGTGCGCGGCGGCTCTTGCAAATCTTTGGGGCTCTGGCTATTGGAGGGCTGTTCGGCCGCAAATCGAACAAGACCCCGGGCCCCGGCGCCAAACCCCCTTGGTGCGCGGGACCTTCTGTTGCGGGGCATTGGACTTACGCCGCGGCGTGCTCTGCGATAGCCGCGTCGCGGCGCTCAATCGCGGCGTCAATCAAGGCGTCGATCTCGGATTCGACCCAAGCGACGGCCCGGCCCGTGGGATCCAGTTTAATCGGCGATGGGAATTGACCTTCGGCGACCTTTTTCCACAAGGTGCTGTGCGAAATTCCAAGTTTCGACAGAACTCGCGGTTCGCGGATTAGAGTCTTTGGCACCGGTCTCGTCTCCTATGGCCCTACGCGGAATTGCGTCGGCTTTGCAGAGACAAAGCAAAATCGAAATCTGCTGATTTGTCGCTCGCCAAGCGTTGTCATGACGACTGTTGGCGATACTTGGCTGATTTGACGACGTTACCTGGGCCAGACCGCGTCGCGGGCTCGATCGATCGTTTTGTCGGAAACCGGGCGCCCTATTTTTCCCCTGACTGCTGCCCAGGCGACCTTTCGATTCGCTGGTGGCCCTGAAGGGTTGAGTTCCAGCAGCGCACTTTCGACGTCGGCGCGCTGTGGCGCACGCCTCTTGCGAGGCGAGCCCTTGTGTTCCGCCGCCGTCGCAGCCTCGGCATGGGGTAGCGCGGCCGGGGCCTCTTGAGCCGTCTCAAGAGCCTGAGTTGGCGCTGGTTCCGCAGGCAACGCGGATAGCAATTCGTCGGAGTTGACCTCAAACTGCTCGATCCGCCTCAACAGTTTGAGATTGAAGGCTCCGCCGTTCCCTTCGGGGAGAGCGAATCGAAAAAATCGCCAATCTCCGTCGCCGTCAATACGGACGCCGACCTTTCTGTCGACGATTAGCCGCTGCAGGATCAGAGCGGCCTCATGAGGCGACGGATTCGTGATCCTTGGCCACTCGCAAAAGAGGTGATCATTTGCGATCAGGCCGATAGCCATGAGCGCCTCTCGATTACGCCCGGAGATGTAGCTCAGCGCATTGGTGTCGAGAATCCAACGGCGGTCGAAAATCTGAGACATCACGCCCTCCCGCCAATCAAGACGACGTTATCGCCGCTGCACTCGGCTGGCGTGCTCAGGCAAAAGTTCGACCAGTCAGTCATGAGGCGTCGGCGCTTGTCGAGGCCGTCGCCGCGCCGATAGGCGCGTTCTGTCGCGTCTCCCACGACATGAGCCAGGGCTAACTCGCCGAGCTCGCGCGGATATGCGGTCGACTCTGCGAGCCAATCGGCAAAGCTCGATCGGAAACCGTGAACCGTCGCCTCTCGCTCGCCGAGATCGCGCACGACCGTCCGCAATTGATCGACGCGGACGCCTGGGAATACAAGGTCGCCATCGCGCGGACACTCCGCGAGGATGGCGAGCGCCCTGTCGCTCAGCGCGACTCGGTGCGTCTTCTTCGCCTTCATTCTCTCGCCTGGAATGGTCCAAACCTTCGTGGAAAAGTCGATTTCAGACCAACAGGCGCCGACGGCCTCGCCTGCGCGCGCGACGGTCAAAATGCAGAATTCGACGGCGCGTGCCCGTAGGCCTTCCCGGGCGCGAAGCGTGGCCATGAACGACGGGAGTTTTTCGTATGGGTGCGCGGCATGGTGAGCCTCTCCCTGAACTTTAGAGGGCGATGGCAGAGTGTGATCGAGATGCCCTTTCCAGCGCGCGGGATTTTCGCCCGTCCGGTAGCCACGTACCTTGGCCCAATCCAATATCGATTCGATGCGTCCGCGAAGGCGACTCGCCGTCTCATTCTTTATGGTCCAAAGCGGCTCGAGCACCTTCATGACGAGTGGAGTGTCGATCGTTTGGACAGGAAGGTCACCAACAATCGGGTAGACGAAGCTCGAGAGCGAGGCCGGCCATTGCGAGGCGTGCTTGGCGTTCCGCCATCCAGCTCGGTGCGCCTCGATATAGGCCTCGGCAGCCTGCCTGAAGCTCACGGCCCGTGCGGCCTCGAGCTTGCGCTCGGTGCGCTTGTCTTCGACATTCTTGATCGGGTCGACTCCGCGACGAAGAAGCTCTCGCTGTTCCTGTGCGAGCTCCCGCGCTTTGGCCAAGCTTGTCGTCTCGGTCGAGCCGAGGCCAAGCTTGCGATCCGTTCCGTCCCAATATCTGAAAATCCAGGAGCTCGTCACGTAGGGCTTAAGCTCGGCCTTTGTGCCTTGCGAGCTGAGTTCACGCTGATGCGCCAGCGCCGGCTCCTCGCTGTCGAATGAGCGCCCGCGCGTCTTGCCGTCGCCGTCGACATACTCGACCGAAAAAAACTCCCTGACCTGGAGATTCAAATTGAAACCGTCGCTATAGAGGCCGGGCTTCTTAATCGCCCGAACCCGCGCCGCCGTGAGCTTGTTACGCTCTCTTTTCATGAAACCGGGCTCCCTATGACATCCGTTTCGACGTACAGATTTAGGTAAGCCTTAGCGGAATGTCAATAAACGATATTGACTGACATATTTAAGCAACCGATTGAGACAGCAATGAAAATAGAACGACAGCGACCCGAGCCGGACGTTGATTATTCGGACGTGCCCTCCGACATTCGCACCGAAGTGCAGACCTATATCGCCGCGGTCGACAAGGCGGTCGCGATCAATCAGTTCTCGGTCTACGGGCAGTTCGGCCTCGCTTATCAGACCAACGCCAACGCCGGTCCCAACAGTCCGAACGTTCTTGCGCTTGGCCAGAACGCCCTGCTGTCGCCCCAGTTTCAGAAGACGCCGGACTGGAACGCGTTCGGCCTGGTCACAGTGCACGATTTCTATGATTTCAACGATCAGCGCGGCGACGGATGGGACTCCGATCTGATCGCCTATTACTCGCAGCAGTTCAAAGTCACGCGCCTCGATCTGGGCCTGGCCGAATTGCGCACCGGACCGCGGATCGGGATCGGCAATTATGGCGGCCTCACCGTCCATCCCTATGCGATCGGGAACGAGCTGACGCTCGGTGGAGTGAATTATCTCAACACGCTCGGCGGCGGCGTGTCGATGAACTGGCCGGTCAACGAGACGCTGACAATCACGCCGGGGGTCGAGTTCCGCGAGCGCTATTTCTATAATTCCGCGAATTATCCGACCGCCGGCGGCCAAAGCGGCGGGCAGTGGATCGGCTATCTCTTCGGCTCGGGGCTGATTTCGGCCCCATGGGGCCTATCGTGGCAGGGCCGCGTCTCCTACACCGACTCAAGTGCGAACTATGGGCCTTATGCCTTCCACGATTTCTCGATCGATGCCGGGTTGCCCTATTCTTTCGCGGCGCCCGCGTTCGCGCATACGGGCTCGCTGTGGACGTTCACGCCCTCCGCTGGCTTTTCTTACACCCCTTACGCGATACCGGACCCGATCGTCTCGCCCTTCGACACCCGCACGGACAGACAATGGCGGGTGTCGGGAACGCTGGATACGAGCTTCTACCACAACATCGGCTTCACGCTGCAGGTCCAATATCTGCGCACCTATTCGACCATTTCGAACTACAATCTCCAGGATTTCATCGTCGCGGCGGGGCCGACCTTCCACTTTTGACGTTTAGGACACTGGTAATGCGCCGGACACAATCGTTCCCGCTGCTCTTGGCCGCCTTGCCCCTCAGCGCGGTTCTCGCGCTATCGGCCCCCGCCCGCGCCAATACGGTCGGCACGGCCGGCGCAGTCAACACGACCTCCTCGGGCACGTCGCCCGGCGGCGCCACTCGAGTGATCGAGATCGGGACCCAAGTGGTCGAGAACGAGAAGATCACGACGACCGCGACGGGCAGCGTCCAGGTGCTGTTCATCGACAAGACGACGCTCAACGTTGGCCCCAACTCGACGCTTGTGATTGACCGCTTCGTTTACAATCCCGCCACCACGAAGGGGGAGCTCGCCCTGTCGTTGGGCAAGGGCGTGATGCGCGTCGTCGGGGGCGTCGCGACGCATTCCGAGGGGGCCACGATCCGAACTCCGGTCGCGGCGATTGGCTTGCGTGGCGGCATCGCCATCATCTCGCATAGCGGAGCCAATGGCACGCATGCGATTCTCGGCTTTGGCCACATGTCGGTCACGTCGCTCTGCAGCGGATCAGATTGCCATCCGACCACGATCGACGTGTCGCGTCCTGGCTACGGCGTGAGCGTCACGGGATTCAACAGGCCTCCCTCTTCCCCCGGCCGGGTAAGCAGTCAGGAGCTCGCGCTGGCGAGTTCTCAGTTGACGAGCCAGAAAGGCCAAAGAGGAGGGGCAAGCCAGCAGCCGACGGACAATCAGGCGCGAACGAACAACGTCGGCACGCCAACCTCGCCTGGCGCGCGGATCTTTCAGACCGCCTCGCAGGGACGCGCCAATGCGCTTACGGCCGCGAACGCCATGGGACAGACTGTCCAGCAAGGGGCGCAGAATTCCGCGTCCGTCACAACCACCAAACAGACGTTGATTCAACAGGCTATAATCCAGGCGCTGACCCCGCCGCCGGTCACGCCGCCCCCAATTGTTCCACCGCCGATCATTCCCCCTGTCGGGCCGACTCCCACCACAACTTACGCGATGGTCACCCCCGGGCCTTTCAGCACCAGCACGGGCCCGAGCCCCGTGCCCTATCTCACCGGCGCTTTCGCCGGAAGCGGCCAATTCTCGGTTTCGCCGATCCTCGGCTATCAAAGCGGGGGCTCCAATGCGGACGGCACGCCGGCCACAACCTCAAGACAGTTCCAGGCAGGCCTCAGCGTGACCGGAAAGGGCGCGGCGCAAAACGCGACGCTGTTCGTCATGACTTCGGCGATCAGCAACGCGCCCAACATCGGCTTTACCCAGGCTGGCGGCTTCACCGGGGTGACGGTGCGCAATCCGGCCGGATGGTACGGGCTGGCAGGCGGCTCCGTGTCGTCGGCGACGCCGACCTCGGCGCCCAACACTGTGCCGACCATGAATGGGGTGCCCATCGCAGGCTTCGCTCTGAACAATACGAACACAAACCTGCTCACAGGAACCGTTTCCAACAGTCACTCGTCTAACTTTGTCATACCCGCCAACCCTAACTACACGTTCAATCCGGTAAGGGCGGGAACGCCGACGACCCTGGCGAACAACCATCCGGCCCTGACCCTGAATGGCTATGTCGGCGGAGTGATGGTGACGGCGACCGGAGGGGTGCCGGGCGCGCCAACGAATTTCACGAGGCCCTATGTCGTAACCAATTTCAACGGGCAGGCTGGCAACGTCAGCATCCTCCTGCCAGGCGATTCAAGCGAGATGCTTGCGGTCTTCAATGTCAAGAGCGTCGGCGCGCCAGCGAACGCCATGGCGAATTCCATTAATATCTTCGGAAGCCTGAATGGGAACAACCTGAACGGGCTGAACGGGGCCCGCGGCACGTACGTCAACCCCTCGAATTTCGCGGCGCGGGACGCGGCGGTGTTCGACAACGGGGCCAACATTCCTGTCTCGTTGCGCAGCGGCAACCAGTCCCCGCTGTCGACCGTCGGCTTCGCCAACCAGCAGCTGGTGACGGCCGAGAGCGTCGGCGCGAATACGTCCGCATTTCTGACCTCAATCTCGACCGCCAACATCGTCCACCCCTGCGCGTGCGAATCCACTCAGTGGGGTTTCTGGAGCAGCTTCAACGGCGCAACGAACAACGGGCAACTGACGTTCGAGGATCAGGGCGCGCTGCTGCTATGGGTGGCGGGCAATCCGACGACCACCGGGTCCCTTCCGGCGACCGGCACGGCCACCTACACCGGGCACGCCATCGCCAACATTGCCAACGGGACTGGGGGTCTGACCTATCTCGCCGCAGGCACGTTTTCGGCCGCGGTCAACTTCGGCGCCCGCAACGGCGCGATCATGATCGGCGGCCTCGACGGAACGAATTACGCCGGCACGGCAAACTGGGTCCAGGGAACGACGTCGTTCGCGACGCCCACGGGCTCGCCGTTGGTGAACGCCAATGGGAGTCGGACCGCAGCGCTGGCCGGCTCGTTCTTCCAGGGCGGTCCGACCAATAGCACCCCGCTCTATGGCGAGATGGGTGGTTCGCTCATCCTCAACGGGACCGGCTACCTCGGAAGCGGGATTTTCGCCGCGCGGAAGCCGTAAGAAATCCCCACTCGCGACCCCTTCGCGTCTACTCAGGCGCGGCGGTCAAGGGCTCAAGCGGGGCGACGATTTCTCGATGCGCGAGATCGGTGGAGAAAAGCGCCAAGCCCTTAGGCTCGTTGCCGTTCGGGTGGACCAGCACGATCGAGCCGCGCCCGGGCTTCTGCCCCAGCGCCAGCCATGCGTCGGCGCCAAGCGTGACCAGGTGGAACTGGCTGACCGCCTGCATCAGCGGATCGCTGGAGACGAGCCCTGGGAAGCGGAAGAACAGCGATGGGGTCTCGCCGTTGGCGATCAGAAGCCGCTCGGTATCGAGGATTTCCTCCTGCGGATCGACGCCCTTCGACAACAGGAAGTTCGTGTCGTCCGGCAGTTTGCGATGATAGGGATGGTGGTAGGTGTGATTGGTCCACATGATGTTGAGCGCGCCGGAATTGCGCTCACCGACGAGCCAGCGGAAATCGTCGAAGTGATGGATGAGCCAGAGGCCTGAAATCGAGAGCGCGACCGGAGCATGCGGGCTCGCCGCTTCGAGCTGAGTGAAAAACGCGCGAGCGAGCGGCTTCCGGCTTGGGCAGAGGTCGCCGGTGACGAAATCGCCTTGGCCCCCGCCATGCGTGAGCCCCGCATTTTGAAGAAAGCCGCGATGGATGAGGCCTGGCGCTTCGGCGGATTTGCGGATCGCGCGGCCCATGCGGGTCGCATTGAGTTCGCCCTCGCTCTCGTCATGGCAGGTCCAGCACGCAGCGCGTTCGAGCCGCGTGGTCAGCGCCTCGGGATCGGCGAGGAGCGCGACCTTCTGGCCCGCCACCGTCATCTCGCGGATCGCGACCGCCTTGCGTCCGTCGGCTGCGACGCATGCCTTCAGCACGGGCTGATAGTCCGTGACGGCGGCCATGCTCTGAAGCCGCGTCGCTGGCGCTGGCGTGAAGGCGCACTCGGACGCTTGCGCCGCGCTGGCGAAACCAGCGCAGGCGGCGAACGTGATCATGAGAAGGCGAACGAAGACGGGCAAAGTCACTTTCTCGGATTGAAGGCGTCCTTCTAACCAAGAGCGGCGCGCGCGGCTAGGGCAGCGCCCAGGTATGATGAAGGCCCGCTTAGCAACCGCTCCCGCGCTGGCCCACGTCGCCCGCCCCGCCCGTCAACGGAACAGGCTCACCCCCGCCGCGGGCCTCGCGTCGACCGGGGTCGCTCGGGGGCGCCGGCTGCCGCCAGCATCTTGCGGAATTCGTCCCGCTTCTCGTGAATCGAGGCGATGACGAGGCCCATCGGCACGCCGAGATCGACCAGCACCGCCTCGGAGAGCTGCAGGCTCGCCTCGATCGTCTCAGGCACCGCATCGGTCACCCCAAGTCCGTAAAGGGCGCGGGCGTGGTCGGCGTCGCGGGCGCGCGCAACCAGCGTAATGTCTGGCCTGAGGCGCCGCGTCGTCTCGACCACCGCCTCGTTGGCCACAGTCGAGTCCATGGTGACGACCACGGCGCGCGCTGTTTCGAGCCCGCAGCGGCGCAGATATTCGGGCCGCGCGGCGTCGCCGTAATAGACCGGCTTGCCGTCGGAGCGGGCCTGTGACGTCACCCCGGCGTTCGCGTCAACCGCGATGAATGGAATTCCGTGCCGATCGAGCATGTCTCCAATCAGCGCGCCAACGCGGCCGTAACCCACAATGATGACACGGGACGCCTCGCTGTCCGGCGGGATCTCCGGCGCCTTCGCATCCGTCCCGCCTCGCGGGCTCGAGCCAATACGCGCGCCGAGCTTCGCCAGCCCGGGGATCACGAGCATGGATATCGCCACCGCGCTGATGAGCGTCGTCGCCAGCGTGCGATCGATGAGGCCTCCCGCCAGCGCGCCGCCGATCATCACGAAGCCGAATTCGCCGCCAGGACCCAGCAGGAGCGACGTCTCGCCGGCCGCGCGGAACGGAAGACGAAACGCCCGCCCGAGTCCGAACAGCGTCAAAGCCTTCGCAACGATCAGCGCCGCGGCGAGACCAAGAATGAGGCCGGGCCGCGCGAGGATGAAAGCCGGATTGATCGCGGCGCCGACCGAGACGAAGTAGAGCCCGAGCAAGAGGCCTCGAAACGGCTCGATCGTGACTTCGATCTCGCGGCGATATTCGGTTTCCGCCAGCAGAAGTCCGGCGACAAAAGCGCCGAGCGCCATCGACAAATGGCTCGCCGCGGCGGCCAGCCCATCGCCGAGCACGACCAAGAGGCAGGCCGCCATGAAGAACTCGGGGCTCTTGGTTTCGGCGACGAAGTGAAAGAAGGGCCGCAATGCGAGGCGGCCGAAAACGACCAGGGCGGTAAGGACCAGCGCCGCCGGAACGAGCGTGGTGAGAAGCTGCCACGCGAGGCCCCGCTCGCCTGCGGCCGATAACGCGCCCGTCATGACGAGGAGAGGCGCGACCGCGATATCCTGAAACAGAAGCACCGACAGACTTGCGCGGCCGGCGCCAGAATGAAGCCGCTTGCTCTCGACCAGCATGGGAATGACGATTGCGGTCGACGACATGGACAAAGCCGCCCCGATCGCGAGCGCCGAAGGGGGCTTAAGGCCGAGGCGCCACGCGGCGGCGGCCAGAATGAGGGTCGTTACAACGACCTGTGCGGCTCCAAGCCCGAACACCAGATGGCGCATGCGCCTGAGCCGCTCGAAAGACAGCTCAAGCCCCATGGTGAACATGAGCGCGACAACGCCAAAGGCGGCGATGCGGTCGATCGCCTCGACATTGATCGCCAGCGCCTTGAGCCACGGCGCTTGCCGTGCGATCGCGCCCAGACCGTAGGGCCCGAGCACGACGCCAGCGAGCAGATATCCCAGGACCGGACTGATGCGCAGCCGGAAGAACAGCGGCGCGACCACGCCGGCCGTCACCAGGAACAGCAGGGTTTCCTTATAGACCGAAAGGTCGGTCGGCTCGTTCACAACAGCCTCGTCGCATCAGCGCGCTCGTGAGGAGCCTATTCGATTCGAAGTCGAAGGGTAGCGTCGCCGCGTAGGCTGCGGCATGCTAAGGGCGGATTGTCTTCTGTCCGGAGAGCGTTATGCCGCTTTATCCTCATGGTCGTGAAACGGCGGCGATCATGGCGCTTGCGCCGGTCATTCCGGTGCTCACGGTCGCGAGCGTCGACGATGGGCTCGCCCAGGCAAAGGCGCTGGTGGCCGGCGGCCTCTACGCGATCGAAGTGACGTTGCGCACGCCTGCGGCGCTCGACGCGATCAAAGCAATCGCCAAAAATGTGCCCGGCGCGATCGTGGGAGCAGGCACGATCGTTTCGGCCGACCAGATCAACCAGGCGGTCGCGGCCGGGGCCAAGTTTCTGGTCAGTCCGGGCGCTCCGGCGGCGCTCGCCAAGGCCGCGGCGCAATCGCCGGTCCCGTTCCTGCCGGGGTGTGCGACGGCTTCGGAGGCGATGGCCTTGCGGGAGCTTGGCTTCCGGGCGCTGAAACTCTTCCCCGCCGAGGCGGTCGGGGGCGCGAAACTGCTCGCGTCACTCGCGGCGCCCCTGCCGGATCTCCGCTTCTGCCCAACCGGCGGGATCGATCTCGAAAAGGCGCCGGAATACCTGAAGCTGCCGAACGTGCCCTGCGTCGGCGGATCGTGGATGCTGCAGAAGGCGGCGCTTGCGGCGGGGGACTATCTCGCCGTCGAAGCTCTGTCGCGCGATGCGGCGGGGCTCAAACGAGCGGCCGCTTGAGCCGTGTGCGCAACCACAACGAAGCGCGCGCCGCTTTAGGCGGCCGCGGCTTCGGTCTTCGACTCCGCGCGCTTCTTGGCGATTGCACGCTTGAGCTTGACCGCGTCCTCGGAAAGCTCCAACTCGTGGGCCTTGGTGAGGAAATCGTCGAGGCCGCCGCGATGCTCGACCGAGCGCAGCGCCGCAGCGCTCACGCGCAGCCGCACCGAGCGCTCGAGCATATCCGAGACGAGCGTGACCTGGACGAGATTGGGCAAGAAGCGTGTGCGCGTCTTGCGGTTGGAATGGCTGACTTTGTTGCCGGATTGAACGGCAATGCCCGTCAGCTCGCAGCGGCGTGACATCGAACTACGATCCTTCAAACGAATGCTTCAGCTCGATCCCGGCAAATATGAAAGCGGGCCGCTCCAATCAAGAAGCGCCCCGCCTGCCGCTCGGCCTGGCTAAAAGATGACGGGTCTATAGGGGAGCGGGTTTTCGGCGTCAAGCTTGCCGCGCTCGACAGGCGATCCTTGGGCCCCTACCCTCACGCCATGCAAGACGGACAGGCAAGCGTAACCGCGCTTGGCGCGGCGGGTCACCGGGCGGCGCACCAGGTCCTCGAGAAGGGCTTCGTGTTCGCCGACCCGCTGGCCCTTCGAATCTTGGGCCCAGACGCCGAGGGCGCCATCGCGCTCGCCAAGGAACGGCCGGAGCGGCGAGGTTTGCGCCTGTTCATCGCGATGCGCAGCCGGTTCGCCGAGGACTCGGCGGCCCATGCGATCGAAAACGGCGTGCGGCAGATCCTGGTGCTGGGCGCCGGCCTCGACACCTTCGCCTATCGGCTCGAGCGGACCCGGGACATGCGCGTCTTCGAGCTGGATCATCCGGCGACGCAGGCCGAGAAGCGGCGCCGGCTCGCGCAAGCGCAAATCGCCGAACCTGCGCATGTCTCGTACGTCGCTCACGATTTCGAAAGGGGCAGCATGACCGCCGCGCTGAAGGTCGCCGGGCTCGACCCGGACAGGGGCGTCTTCGTGCTGTGGCTCGGCGTCACGCCCTATCTGACTGAGGAAGCGGTGTTCGCAACGCTCAGCGAGCTCGCAAGCTGGCCGGGCGGGACGGAAGTCGTGTTCGACTATTCCAACCCGCCCGATCGGGTCACAGACGCCACGGCCCGCGCTCATCATGAGCAAATGGCGGAGCGGGTCGCGGCGAGCGGCGAGCCTTTCCGGGGCTATTTCGATACGCCCGAATTGCACGCTCGCGCGCGCGGGCTAGGGTTCTCCGACATCGAGGATCTTGATCGAGCGGCGCTGGTTGCGCGCTATCTGCCGGACTTGCCAGTCCCTCCCCGTCCCGGTCCAGGCGGGCACGTCGTGCGTATGGCGACGAGGTGATGGCCACTGCCTTTCCCAGCCTTACGTCGCCGCCGCAAAGCTTTGCTGCCGCAGTCGATCATATTCAGCCTTGTCGACCGCTGGCGCGGACGGATCGCCGAGATCGTTGAGATGCACGCGGTAGGTTTCGCGCGCGCTCCAGGCTGCGAGCGCTGAAATGACGGTCACGCCAAACGCGAGCGCGCCGACGGTCAGGGGTACGTTCATCGACCCGGGTGGCGCCATAGTGGCGAAAAGCGCCGGCAAGAACGCGGTCAGCATCGTGCCGATGTTCTGCGCGATCGCCATGCCGGAGACGCGGGCGCGGGTTGGGAACAGTTCCGGATAGAAACTCGGAAAGATCGCGTTATAGCCCTGGTAGACGACGCCCCACATCAGAACCGAGAAGAGGAAGGCGAGCGGGACGTTCCTCAAGCTGATCGCATGCAGATAGGCGAACGCGAGCAGTCCTGCTCCCAAGGCGCCGATGATGATGGGCGGCCGGCGGCCGATCCGGTCCGAGAGCGCGCCGACGAACGGGATCACGATCACGGCGACAATGTTGCCGACGACTGGAATCCACAAATAGACGCTTCTGTCCATTTGAATGCCGTAGCCGGGCTGGACCGCGTAAGCCGCGCCAAAAATCGTTGCGACGACCGGGATCACGTTCATGAACGCCATGCCCATCACACGGATGAGATCGCGCCAATGGTGAGTGAGCACCTCTCTCACCGGCGCGGTCGGCGTCGTGCGCTTGGCCTGTTCCTCGCGGAACGCCGGCGTCTCCTCGACCTCGCGGCGGATGATCACGCCGACGATGAGAACGAGCACGCTGAGCAGGAACGGCACGCGCCAGCCCCACGATAGGAACGCCTCCTTCGACAGCCCGTAGCTCAGCGGCAGGAAGACAGCAGCAGCGAGAATTTGGCCGGCCTGCACGCCCTGCAGGGTGAAGCTCGCGAAATAGCCCCGCCGTCCGAACGGCGCGTGCTCGAGAATCATGGAGCTCGCGCCGGAGATTTCGCCCGCGACCGCAAATCCCTGGATCAGGCGCAGAACCACGAGCAGAACCGGCGCCCAGACGCCAGCTTGCGCATAGGTCGGCACGAGGCCGACGGCCATTGTGGATAGGCCCATGAGAAACAGGCAGACGAGCAGCACGTTTCTGCGGCCATGAACATCGCCGTAGTGTCCGAGGACGAAGGCGCCGACCGGACGCGCCACATAGCCGACGCCGTAAGTCGCCAGCGAAGCGACAATCGCGACGGTCGGATTGCTCGACGGAAAGAAGGTCTGCGGGAAGACGAGCGAGGCGGCGGTCGCATAGATGAAGAAATCATAATATTCGAGCGCGGAGCCGATCCATCCGCTCGCCGCGGCCATCCTTGTCTGACGCGGGCCCGCGGGCTCGTGCGTCATGGCTGATGACATGGTCTCCTCCCAATTGGCGCTGCTCTTCGCAGGCTAGTTCTTTATTTCGGCCGTCTCTCTCAGCTCGGCGGCGGTCGCCGGCGGAAAGCCAAAGAATTCCAGATAGGCGGGAATCTGTTCGAACAGCATATCAAGGCCAGCCACGCGCGCTAGCCCCCGCGCTTTCGCGGCGGCCAAAAATGCCGTCGTCGCAGGCTTGAGCACCACTTCGCCGACGAGAACCGACGGCGAGAAGCGGGAAGGGTCCATGGGCAACGGGTCGTCCGGATAGGTCCCTAGCGGCGTTGCATTGACCGCGATGTCGAAACCCGATGGGTCATTCGAGCCAAGCGAAACTGCGAGGCCGGGAAAGTTCACCTGGAGCCGGTCGGCAAGCCGCTGCGCAGCCCCCACGCGTGTATCGTCAAGCGCGATCTCCCTCGCCCCGGCTTTCGCGCAAGCCGCGGCGATCGCGGAGCCCACTCCGCCGGAGCCGACGATGAAAACACGTTGGCCGGCGATGCCGCGGCCAACGCCAGAGGCGGCGCGAACAAAGCCTTCGCCGTCGAACATGTCGCCGATGAGCGTGTCGCCGCTTCGGCGCACGGCGTTGCAGGCGCCGGCTACGCGTACGGCCGCGGACGCTTCGTCGAGCCAATCAACGACTGCGACCTTGTGCGGCATAGTGATCAGAGCGCCATGAAAATTGCTGAAACGGCAGATCTGGGGGAAGGCTTCGCGGAAGTTCTCGCTTGGCACGCCAAGCGGAACGACCAGTGCGTTGATCCCGCGCCGTCTGAACCAGGGATTGTATATGCTCGGCGCTCTGAAGCTCGCCGTTGGGTAGCCGATATGCGCGATGAGCTTGGTCTCGCCGTCGATCATGGGCGCCGCGGGGGTCTGAAACGAAACAAGGCCGCGCTCAGGGCGCGGCCTCTATCCTGATAACACTGAGATCGAAGAGCTAGGTCTGCGGCTGCGGCTCGAGGCCGCCGGCCTCTGGGCCGATCGGCCGCTGCTTGCCGGTCGAAGGCACGGCGGCGCGCGGGGCGCCGGAGGCTCCCGGTCGGTCGCCGATTCGCGCACCGGCCTGACCCCCTGCAACAGGCCAACGATCTCGTCGCCGGTCAGCGTCTCGAACTCCATCAGTCCGTCCGCGAGCGTCTGGAGGTCGGCCTTCCGCTCGGTGAGGATGCGGGTCGCCGTTTCATGGGCTTCCTGCACCAGCCGGCGCACTTCCTGGTCGATCGTCTCGGCGGTTGCTTCCGAGATGTTCTGTTGCCGGCCGAGCGAATAGCCGAGGAACACCTCGTCCTGATTCTCGCCATACATGACCGTGCCAAGCTTGGGAGAGAAGCCGAGCCGGGTCACCATGGCGCGGGCGATCTTGGTCACCTGTTGAATGTCGCCGGCAGCGCCAGAAGTCACCTTGTCCTTGCCGAACATCAATTCCTCAGCGACGCGGCCGCCCATCGACATCGCCAGCATGGCGATGAGCTCCTCGAAGCTCTGCGAAATCTGATCGCGCTCGGGCAGCGATTGCACCATGCCGAGCGCGCGGCCGCGCGGAATGATAGTCGCTTTGTGAATGGGCGTCGAGGCGGGCATCGAGACCGAGACGAGCGCATGGCCGGCTTCGTGAAAGGCGGTCAGCCGCTTTTCCTGTTCGGTCATGATCAGCGTCCGCCGCTCTGCGCCCATCATGATCTTGTCGCGCGAATCCTCGAATTCCTGACGGGTGACGACGCGCTTTCCCCGTCGGGCCGCAAGCAGCGCCGCTTCGTTGACCAGATTCATCAGATCCGCGCCGGAGAAGCCCGGCGTTCCGCGCGCCACGACCTTGAGGTCGATGTCAGGCCCAAGCGGGACCTTGCGGACATGGACCTTCAGGATCTTCTCGCGGCCGATGAAGTCCGGGTTTGAGATCACGACCTGACGGTCGAAGCGGCCGGGCCTCAGAAGCGCAGGATCCAGCACGTCGGGCCGATTGGTCGCGGCGATGATGATGATGCCTTCGTTCTGCTCGAACCCGTCCATCTCGACGAGCAACTGGTTGAGCGTCTGTTCGCGCTCGTCGTTGCCTCCGCCGAGGCCCGCGCCGCGATGGCGGCCAACCGCATCGATTTCGTCGATGAAGATGATGCAGGGCGCGTTCTTTTTCGCCTGCTCGAACATGTCGCGCACGCGGCTTGCGCCGACGCCGACAAACATTTCGACGAAGTCGGAACCCGAAATCGTGAAGAAGGGGACGTTGGCTTCGCCCGCGACCGCTCGCGCCGTCAGAGTCTTGCCGGTGCCCGGCGGGCCGACCAGCAGCACGCCGCGCGGGATGCGCCCACCAAGTTTCTGATATTTCTGCGGGTCGCGCAGGAATTCGACAATCTCCTGCAGGTCCTCCTTGGCTTCGTCGACGCCGGCGACGTCCTCGAACGTCACACGGCCCTGCGCCTCAGTCAGAAGCTTGGCCTTCGACTTGCCAAACCCCATCGCCTTGCCGGCCCCGCCCTGCATCTGCCGGGTCATGTAGATCCAGAGCCCTAAGAACAGCAACACGGGCAGGACGCTCGAGACGATCGTGAGCAGCCAGTTGTTGCCGTCGGACGGCGGCTTGGCCGTAATCGTCACGTCCTTCTTGTAGAGCGTCTGCACGAGGCCAGGGTCGTTCGCCGAATAGGTCTGGAACGCTCGCCCGTCCTTCATGTGGCCAGAAATCTCGGGTCCGGCGATCGTGACGTCGCGCACGTTGCCTGCGTCTGCGTCGGACAGGAGCTGGCTGAAGGTGATCTCGCTCGACGGTGACTTCTGCCCGGGGCTCTGGAACAAGGTCACGAGCGCCAGAACGAGCAGAAAGATGATCACCCAGAGGGCGAAATTTCGATAGTTTGCGTTCATAATCTTTCCGTCACGGGGCGGTCGTCTGAGATCTCTCGGACCCTTCCGACCCCGTTTCTTCCATTTAAGCGCACCCGGCCGAATTGCCAAGAGAACTCAAATTGTCTCAACATCCGGTTTAAGGCCGAAATTGTCGCTTTTTAGCGGCGCGGAGGGGTCGGCCCGGCCGTTCCCGGGCTACTCCTCGGCTACTCTGAATTGTTGGTACAGGTTAAAGGCTGTTGAAATCACACGGATGTCGCGTGTCCGCAAGCTTCATGCCGTCCTCTCTTCGGCCAGGGCCAATTCGTCCATCATCGCCTTGCGCATCAAATACTTCTGAGCCTTTCCGGTAACCGTCATCGGAAATGAATCGACGAAGCGCACGTAGCGAGGAACCTTGTAATGGGCGATCGAAGCCCGGCAGAAAGCGATGATTTCGGCCTCGTTCAGGCTCACGCCGTCGCGCCGACGAACCCAGACGCAAAGCTCCTCGCCATAGCGACGGTCGGGAACGCCGAAAGCCTGGACCTCGGCAATTGCCGGGTGGGTGAAGAGAAATTCCTCGACTTCGCGCGGATAGACGTTCTCGCCGCCGCGAATGACCATGTCCTTCAGCCGGCCAACAATATTGCAGTAACCTTCCTGATCGATGGTCGCCAGATCGCCTGTGTGCATGAATCTCGCTCCGTCGATCGACGCTGTGGTCGCCGCCGGATCATCCCAATAGCCGCGCATGACGCTGTAGCCGCGGGTCAGCAACTCGCCGGCGACCCCCGGGGGAACAATTCGACCCTCGGCGTCGACAATCTTGACTTCGAGATGGGGCAGGATGCGTCCGACCGTGGAGACGCGCCGTTCGAGCGGATCGTTGTAGGCGCTCTGAAAGCTGACCGGGCTCGTCTCCGTCATGCCATAGGCGATGGTCACTTCGCTCATATGCATGGAATCGACCACTTTTCGCATCACTTCGACCGGACACGGCGAACCGGCCATGATGCCGGTGCGCAAGCTCTTAAGGTCGAAGCGCGCGAACTCGGGATGTTCGAGCATGGCGATGAACATTGTGGGCACCCCGTGCAGGCCGGTGCATCGTTCGGCTTGCACCGCCTCCAGCGTCGCGATGGGATCGAATCCCTCGGACGGGCTCACCATGCAGGAACCGTGGGTGACGCAAGCGAGATTGCCCAGCACCATGCCGAAGCAGTGATAATACGGCACCGGAATACATAGGCGATCCTCGGGCGTGAGGCGCATCGCCTCGCCGATGAAATAGCCGTTGTTGAGGATATTGTGATGGGTGAGCGTCGCCCCTTTGGGCGCGCCGGTGGTTCCCGACGTGAACTGGATGTTGATCGGGTCGTCGAACTGAAGCGTTGCTTCAAAGCCCATAAGCTCGGCGCGCTCGCTGGCCGTCGCGGGTTTGGCGACGTCGTCGAAGTTGAGCATGCCCGGCGATTTGTCTGTGCCTAAGCGGATGACGAACTCGAGTTTGGGCAAGCCCTTGGACCGAAGCTGGCCTGGCTCGGCGGCGTCAATTTCGGGGGCGCAGGTCCGGAGCGAAGCGAAATAGTCGTTGTTCTTGTGGCCCGGGCTCAGGATCAGCGCCCGGCAGCCGGATTTCTTGATCGCATAGTCGAACTCATGAGCGCGATAGGCGGGATTGATATTGACGAGAATGATCCCGGCGAGCGCCGTGCCGAACTGCGCCAGAACCCATTCGCTGAGGTTGGCCGACCAGATGCCGACCCGATCGCCCTTTTCGAGCCCCAGTTTGCGCAAGCCCACGGCCAGGTCTTCGGACCGGCGCAGGAGGTCGGCGTAGCTCCAGCGCACATTCTGGTGGCGGGTCACAAGCGCGGGGCGCTCCGGCCCCTCTGCCGTGACGCGCCGCAGGAGTTGGCCAATCGTTTCGCCGATCAGCGGCGTCGGAGACACGCCGTGGACGTAGGATTGCGTGAGCAGCGCCATTTTCCTTCCCTCTCGCCGATTGACGGCTTTTATCGCGCTCTGGGCGGTGTTCAATCGGACTTCTATCACAATTCGCGCAGGTAGGCCGCCGGCTTTTGGCTTATCGACGCGCGAAACTACTGCGGCGACCAGCCGTACGATCAGGCTTTCAACAGTCCGTAAGACTCACCCACAAAAAGAATATTTGACGCCGTAAGATTAAGCGCAAATCGCGCAATTTCCGCTGAAACAGCCACGGCGGCGATTCCTTCTCCATGTGCGCCGGCGTCGTTCCGAACCGAAGGTAGTCCGCTCTTGAGCATGGCTACATACGCCGAAAGGCCTTTATCAAAAGCGTGAGTAAACAGGCCATGGTTGGTCACCTTCGTCACGAGTTCTGACGCTCGGTCTCCTTTATCGTAAGTCCATTGTTCGGTATCGCAGATCGCCTTAAGTGCGCTTTCGAAAGCTCGGTTAGCTGCGGTGACCGAGTCTTTAAAAGAGCCTTCCCGATAGTGTTTGTGGGCTGAAAGAAACTCTTGGTTGGCTTTGACAAAAATAGGTGCCGTTAGAAGCTGTAAGGCAGGCTTGACAATTTCCGCGTGAGCCGTCTTGGAGTTTACTCGAATTATTTGACCGTTTTCAAACTGATACCCAACCGCGTGCTGCTCAAATCGTTTGTTGATTTCATCAATAGAATCTCCTGATTTTTCCTCCGCGCCTCTTTCTCCTGGATTCTTTCCACGATAATATTCTAACATTCTACAACCAATCTCGACGGCATTGAGAAAATCTTCAATTGACGCGTTCATCAGATAATTCAGATATCTATCGTCCAATTTGGACTTCGAAGTAAATTTAAGATAAGTATAGAGCTCCTTGTGGCATACTCGGTCTATGATTTTCCAAGCTTCATTGGCTTCAGCAATTTCATGCATTTCATAGCCACTGTAAACATGAAACCGCCCAATGCCTTCATATAAGGCAACACATATCTGGTGACGTAAGTGCTCCGGTGCGCTGGTATAAGTGTAAACGTCTGGCAAATCTCCTCGTTGAGAGACTTTATTTCGATATGAAAATGTTTCATAAATCATTGCGCGACCCGGCAGCTCGGCTAGTTTTGCTATCACATTATCACAATTCGCGCAGGTAGGCTGCTGGCTTTTGGCTCAACGTCCGCCACGCCCCGATCATGCCGAGCCCGACAGTGATCGCAAGGCCTCCGCCAGCGGCCGCGAGCGCGGCGCGCCAGTCGAAGACGAAATCGAACTGCATGATGCACCAGACGACCCAGATAGCGGCGAGCGTTCCCGCAGCGACCCCGAACGCGGCCGTCGCCAGTCCCAAAAGCGCGTATTCGATCAGGAACATCATCGCCAGCCGGCCGCGGGTCGCGCCAAGAATCTTCAGGATCGTCGCGTCGGCAAGGCGCGCGCGCCGATTGGCCGCGAGCGCGCCCGCGAGCACCAGGACCGAGGTCGTGAGCGCCACCCCCGTCGTCGCCCGGATGGCGAGCGCAAGCTTGGCGACCAGCGATTCGACACTCTCCATGGCTTCGCGCACGCGGACGCTGGCGACATTCGGGAACTCCTGCGCCACGGCGCGCATGAGCTTGAGCTCGGCGTCCGGCGCGGCGGTCGGCAGCGCGGCTGAGACAAGCTCGGTGTATGGCGCACCTTTCAGCGCGTTGGGCGAATAGACCAGCACGAAATTGATGGCGAAACTGCGCCAGTTCACTTTGCGCAAGTTCGCGAGTTTCGCCGAGATGTCGCGACCGAGCACGTTGACGACGACCGTGTCGCCGAGATGGAGACCGAGGCCCTCCGCCACCTCCTTCTCCATCGACACCAGGGGCGGGCCGGAATAGTCGCTTGGCCACCATGTCCCCGCGACGACCTCGGAACCCTCCGGCGGTTTGTCGGCGAAGGTGACGCCGCGATCCCCTTCCAGCGCCCAGGCGACCTTGTCGCTTGGCTTGACCTTTTCGACTGGCCTGTCGCCGATCGTCACGAAGCGGCCGCGCATCATCGGCGTCTCGCTGACTTTGACACCTGGAGCCTCGCGCTTCACGAAATCGACGAACGGCCCCCCGTCGGCGCCACGCACATCGAGAAAAAAGAAGCTCGGTGTCACGCCCGGCTGCGCCTCGCGCAGCTCCGCGCGCATGTTGGCCTCGACGAGCGTGAGCGCGACGAGCGCTGTCAGCCCCAAGCCTAGCGACAGCACGACGGACGGCGTCAGCGCGCCTGGCCTATGGATCGCGTCGAGCGCCATGCGCCACTCGACAAAGCGCGACCGGGGCGCGCGGCGCGCGAGATAAGCAAGGCCATAGGCCACAAGCCGGAGCGCGATGAACGAGACGACCGTCGCGCCCGCGACCATCGCCGCAATCGACCACTGCGGACTGGTCAGGACGGCGAGCGCGACAAGCGCCGCTCCGGCGAGCGCAGCGCTAGCGAGATAGCGCTTGCGAGGCCAGCCTTGGCGCTCTTCGACCAGGTCGCGAATCAGCGTGGTCACGGGCAGATCGTGCGCTCGCCCGAGAGGCGCGATCGAAAAGGCGAGCGCAGTCAACAGTCCGTAGATCACCCCGAGGCCCATGAGGCTGGGCGAGATCGAGGGCGCGAGCGGAATCGGCAGCAGGGAGCCGAACAGCCCGTTGACCGCGAAGGGAATCGCGGAGCCCAGCGCAGCCCCAAGAAGCGCGCCGATCAGGGCCACGATCATGAACTCGACGAGTGCAAGCGCCACGACGCTCGATCCAGTCGCGCCAATCGCCTTGAGAATGGCGAGCGTCGCGCGTTTGCGCTCGACGAATCCTTGCGCCGCGTTCGCGACCCCGACCCCGCCGACCACCAAGGACAATAAGCCGGCCAAGGTGAGAAACTCGGCGAAGCGATCGAGATCGCGACTGAAGTCCGGGTTGATGTTGAGACGAGTGCGCGCGTCCCATCCAGCTTGAGGAAAGGACCGCTTCGCCTCGCCCATGAAAGCCTGGATGGCAGCATTGTCGGGCGCGCCGGCCATGATGACGCGTGTCGTCCACCGCACCAGCGAGCCCGGCTGGATCAGTTTCGTTGCGTCTAGCGCCGCTTGCGACATCAGCACGCGTGGACCCAGGCCCACGCCCGTCGCCAGCCGATCCGGTTCGCTGACGAGGAGGGTCCGAATGGCGAAATTCGTCTCGCCGATGCGAATGACATCGCCGAGCTTCAGGTTCAGCCGAGCCAGCAGCGCCTCTTCCACCGCGGCGCCGAACGCGCCATCGCGCTCGCCGAGCGCGTTCTCGAGCGACATGGGCGGCGCGAAAGTCGCTTGGCCGATGCGCGGCCACGACGGCTCGACCGCCTTGATTTCGATCAACGCCGCATCGCCGCTCGGCACTCTCGCCATGCCGCGCAAGGTCGCGACCGTCGATAGCGAGCCATGGGCTTCGAGAAAGCGCTGCTCGTCGGCGGAAAGACGGCGATGGATGAGCGCGAACGAGGCGTCGCCGCCCAGGATCACGCGCCCTTCGCGCCCCATGCCGTCGTTAAGAGCCAGGGCGAGACTTTCCACGCCAACGATCGCCGCCACGCCGAGCGCGATACAGAGAAGAAAGATGCGCAAGCCAGCCAGCCCGCCACGCAAGTCGCGCAAGGCGAAGCGCAGGGTCGGCGCGCGCCTCGGCCGCGCAAGGAGTCCTGTCGCCGGCGCGTTCACTCCCTTCTCCCTCGGGGAGAAGGTGGCCGACGCAGTCGGTCGGATGAGGGTACCGCGTTTAAGCGGCTAGCGCGCGCCGCGCACGAACTCTCACCCCCGACCCCTCTCCCGTTGGAGAGGGGGGCGCGCAGTCGCCTCAAAGCGTCCGCCGAAACCGCCCGACTGCTCATGCCGGAAGTGTCGCTGCGGGGATAGGCTCGTCTTCGATCTTGCCCGAGCGCATGCGGATCACCCGGTCGCAACGCGCGGCGAGCGTCGAGTCGTGCGTCACGAGCGCGAGGGTTGCTCCACGCCGCGCGGGCAGATCGAACATCATGTCGATGATGGCGCGCCCGGTGGTCTCGTCGAGATTGCCAGTCGGCTCGTCTGCGATCAGAAGCGATGGCCGCGGCGCCAGCGCGCGGGCCAGCGCCACACGTTGCTGCTCACCCCCCGACAATTGCGCCGGATAATGTGTGAGGCGTCCGGCGAGACCCACCTGCTCGAGTTCGACCCTTGCGCTTTTCGCTGCGTCACTCACGCCGGCAAGTTCGAGCGGGGCCGCGACGTTTTCCAGCGCGGTCATGGTGGGGATCAGATGAAAGGACTGGAACACGATGCCGATGCGTGCCCCACGAAAGCGCGCGAGGGCGTCTTCGTTCAAAGCGCCGAGCTTGACTCCGTCAATCTCAACTTCGCCTTTATCTGGCCGCTCAAGACCGGCCATGATCATCAAAAGTGTCGATTTGCCCGAGCCTGAGGCCCCGATTATGCCGACCGCCTCGCCTTTGCCGATTGTCAGATCGACGTCGCGCAAGATATGCACGCGAGCCGCGCCGCGGCCGAGACTGAGGTCGACGCCGCGCATCGCGACCGCAGGAAAGACCATTGTCCGAGCACCTTAAGACCAAGTCGCCCTCATATGGGCATTTGCGGCTTCTCGTCCAGGCGCTGACGTTCGCGGCGGTCCTGGCGACGGCCTCGCACGCCGCGGCGGCGCGTACGCTGCGCCTTGTGGCCCTGGGCGACAGCCTGACGGCCGGATATGGTTTGCCGCCCGGCAAGGCGTTCCCTGATCGCCTCGAAGCGGCGCTCCGCGCCAAGGGGTGGGACGTCAAGGTCATCAACGCTGGCGTTTCCGGCGACACGGCCGCCGACGGCCTCGCGCGCTACGACTGGTCGGTGCCCAAAGACGCCGATGCGCTCATCATCGAGCTGGGCGCCAACGATATGCTGCGCGGTCAATCGCCCGCAGCGACGAGGGCGGCGCTGGCGGCGATTCTGGATAAAGCGCGAGCCGCCCATTTGCCGACGCTTCTCGCGGGCATGCGGGCGGCTCCCAATCTTGGGCCCGACTACGGCGGCGAATTCGCGGCGGTCTATGCGGCCCTGGTGAAAACCTATGGCGTTCAGCTCTGCCCGTTCTTCCTTGACGGCGTCGCAAGCAACCCCAAGCTTAATCAGCCCGACGGTCTGCACCCGAACGCCCAAGGGGTCGAGATCATCGTTCAAAAAATGCTGCCCTCGGTCGAGGCGCTGCTAAAACAAGTAAAGCCCTAGCAGCCGCCGCCTTCGGCTGCCCTTCGTCACAAGGAGCCCCAGTGTCCAGCGCGCGCCACATTCTCACCCTGTCGTGCGTCAACCGGCCCGGAATCGTGGCGAAAGTCTCGGCCGCGCTGTTCGACGGGGGGTTCAACATCCTTGACGCTCAGCAGTTCGACGATATCGAGACTGGCGACTTCTTCATGCGGGTGTCATTCAACCCGGCCGCGCCCCACGCGGACGTCGAAGCGTTCCGCGAGACCTTCAAGGCGATCGCCCTCGGCTTCGCGATGACCTGGTCGATGCGCCCCGTCGGCCGATTGAAGCGTGCCGTGCTCATGGTCTCGCGCTTCGACCATTGCCTGGTCGATCTCCTCTATCGCTGGCGCAGCGGCGAACTCGCAATGGATCCTGTCGCGATCATCGCCAATTATCCGCGCGAGACCTACGCCCATATCGATTTCGGCGACATCCCGTTTCACCATCTGCCGATCACGAGGCAAACCAAGATGGAGCAGGAAGCTCAGGCTTGGGAGATCATCAAGTCCGCCAAAGCCGATCTCGTCATTCTCGCGCGTTACATGCAGATCCTGTCGGACGGCTTTACCGCCAAGCTCCAGGGGTGGTGCGTCAACATCCATCATTCGTTCCTGCCCGGATTCAAAGGGGCGAAACCCTATCACCAGGCGCATCAGCGCGGCGTGAAGCTGATCGGAGCGACGGCGCACTTCGTCACCTCCGATCTCGACGAAGGACCGATCATCGCGCAGGATGTCGAGCGCATCAGCCACCGTGACACGCCCGAGGACCTGGTGCGCAAGGGGCGCGACGTCGAGCGTCGCGTGCTGGCTCGCGCCGTCGCCAACGTGCTTGAGGACCGGGTTTTGCTGAACCACGGCAAGACTGTGGTGTTCGAGGGGTAGGTAACTTTAGGCCGGGCTCAAACGTATAGGATGTGTCCCCAGCACGTGTCGCGCCTATATAGGGTTCTCAAGGAGGATCTCATGAAAGAAGACCACTTCCCCGTCACCCACACCGACGCCGAATGGCGCAAAATCCTGACCCCCGAACAATACGATGTCATGCGCGGGCACGGCACCGAGCGGCCGGGCAGCTGCGCGCTCCTGCACGAGAAGCGGCCGGGCACATTCGTCTGCGCCGGCTGCGGGCAGCCTTTGTTCGAGAGCATGACCAAGTTCGAGAGCGGCACCGGCTGGCCGAGCTTCAATGTCCCGGTCGAGGGATCGGTCGAAACGACCGTCGACCGAACCTTTGGCATGGCCCGGACCGAAGTGCATTGCGCGCGTTGCGGCTCGCATCTGGGGCACGTCTTTCCGGACGGACCTCCGCCGACTGGCTTGCGCTATTGCATCAATGGGGTCGCGACGAACTTCACGCCGAACGCAGTAAACTAAAGAAGCCCAGCTCTCCTAGCCGTACACGGTGGTTAGGTCGATAAGGCGCGTTAATGAACGTATCGAACCTGCCGAAGGAAGCCCGAGCCGCTCGCCCCGCGAACCATCCGCCGGTGGCCAGCGGTCGGGTCGGGGTGCTGATCGTCAACCTCGGCACCCCGGAGGGCACCGACTACTGGTCGATTCGGCGCTATTTGCAGGAGTTCCTTTCCGACCGCCGTGTCATCGAAACGCCGCGCGTGATTTGGGCGCCCATTCTGCAAGCCATTCTCCTCAGGCGGCCGCACGCCAAAGGGCGGGACTATAACTCGATCTGGAACAAGGAGCGCGACGAGGGGCCACTGAAGACGATCACGCGTGCGCAGAGCGAAAAGCTTGCGCTTGCGCTCCGCAATCTCGATAGGGACGTCGTCGTCGACTGGGCCATGCGATACGGCGCGCCGCCGATCGCCGAGCGCATCAAGGCGCTTCAGGCCGAGGGTTGCGATCGCATTCTTGTCGTTCCGCTCTACCCGCAATATTGCGCCGCTTCGACCGCGACCGTCGGCGACAAGGCGTTCGAGGCGTTGCAGTCGATGCGCTGGCAGCCGGCGGTTCGCGTGGCAGCCCCTTATTACGACGATCCCGTCTATATCGAGGCGCTCGCCCGCTCCGTCCGCGTCAGCCTCGCCGGTCTCGACTTCGAACCCGAAATCCTAGTCGCCTCCTATCACGGCATTCCGCAAGCCTATTTCGACAAGGGCGATCCCTACTTCTGCCATTGCGCGAAGACGACGCGGCTCTTGCGCGAGGCGATGGGCATGAGCGGGGAGCGCCTCCTCATGACGTTTCAGTCGCGTTTCGGCCGCGGCGAATGGCTGAAGCCCGCTACCTCCGAGACGCTGCGCGAACTTGCGTCCAGCGGCGTCAAGCGCGTGGCGGTCTTGACGCCCGGCTTCGCGGCCGACTGCCTGGAGACGCTGGAAGAAATCGGCGTCGAGAACGCCGGCTATTTCCGCGAGGCCGGCGGAGAGCATTTCGCCGCGATCCCATGCCTCAACGACAGCGTGGACGGCATGGCGGTGATCGAAGCCGTGGCGCGACGGGAACTGAGGGGCTGGGCGGAGTAGCGCCCCTTCCCTCGGGGAGAAGGGCGCCGACGCAGTCGGTCGGACGAGGGCGCGCGCGAAACCCTCTCCCGTAGGAGAGGGGGAGCCGCTCTTGGCTATGAGGGTGCGCTCGGGCTCTAAATGACCAAATAGATGGTCATGAGGCGCTCGGTCATGGAAGAGGTCACTGTCGCCGAAGCGAAGGCGCATCTGAGCGAACTCGCCGAACGGGCCGAGCGGGGAGGCCGGTTCGGATCACGCGCCGAGGAAAGCTCGTCGCGCGGCTTACCGGCGTCCAGAGACGAGTAAAGCCCATCGATCTGGATGCATTGCGCGCTTTGACCGACTCTCAGCCCGTTCAGCCGGAGCCGGCGCAAAGCTGGCTGCGAACCGTGCGCGACGAAGAGCGCTACTGATGCATTAGCGTCGACACGTCGGTCGGGGCGCCACGTTACGCTCACGAAATAAGCTCAGCGATTTCGGACGCCGATCTTTGTGACCCTAGACCACCTCATCGGGCGCAAGCGCGCAGGCGATGTGCGGATCGACCTCGATTTGCACGGTGGTATGATTGATCTTGAAGCGCTCGGCGAGATCGTTGCACAGCTCGTTGAGAAACTCGTCCCCTGGATGCCCGTCCGGCATGACAAGGTGGCAGGTGAGCGCGTTTTCGGTCGTGCTCATCGGCCAGATATGCAAGTCGTGCACGTCAACCACACCGTCTCGCGCCGATAGCAGCCCTCGCACCGCCACGGGATCGATTTGCGGCGGGACCGCCGCCATCGACATACCAACCGAATCGCGCAGAAGACCCCATGTGCCCCATACGATCACGGCGTTGATGACGAGACTGACGACCGGGTCGACCCAGAGCCAGTTCGTAAGCAAGATGACAAGCCCAGCCCCGACGACGCCAACCGACACGAGCGCGTCGGAAGCCATATGGAGAAAGGCGCCGCGCAGGTTGATGTCGTCCTTGCGGCCTGAGGCGAACAGCCACGCCGTCACCGCGTTGACGAGGATGCCGACAGCCGCGACTGCCATCATCGTCTTGCCCGCCACCGGTTCGGGCGATCCGAGCCGCCGAATTGCCTCCCAGGACAGGCCCCCAACCGTCACCAGCAAAAAGACGGCGTTGAACAGGGCGGCGAGGATCGACGAGCCACGCATCCCGTAAGTGAAGCGCTCGGTCGGCGCACGTCTGGCAAGCACGCTCGCGAGCCAGGCGACCCCAAGCCCAAGGACGTCGCCGAGATTGTGTCCCGCGTCAGCCAGCAACGACACGGAATTGCTCATCAAGCCGTAGAGCGCTTCGATGACGACGAAGCCGAGATTGAGGCCTATGCCGATGGCGAATGCTTTGCCAAAACTCGCCGGCGCATGGGCGTGCGTGTGGCCATGATCGTCATGATCGTGCGAGTGGCCGCTATGGTCGTGGGACATCGAGATCGTCTTCCGCTCGCCTAACTACACTCTCTAGCGGGCAAGGGATCAAGACTCATGACAGAGGGCTGTTGGCGGCGCGCGCCTGAAGCGCCCGCGAGGCTTTCGAGGTAGGCGCGAAACATGTCGGCCATGGCGCCTGCGTAAGCCTCGATCTCCGCGGGGCTTCGAGAACTTTCCGAAAAGTGCTTGCCGACCTTGCTCAGGGTCGTCGTGATCAGGTCGGCGGCCGAGTTGCGCGTCGTTTCCGAGGTCTTAGGCAGCGCCTCGCGCATAAAGGCCTGCATGGTGCGGTCTCCCGACGCCCTCGCTTCGCGCGCCTCGGGCGCATCGCGGTAAAGAGGCGCGGCGTCATTGAGCGCCACGCGCATCGCGGCCTCGTCGCATTCCGAGCGGATGAAGGCACGGACGAGGTCGCGCAACCGTTCGAGCGGCGGTCGCCGAACGTCCTCGAGGATGTCGCGCAGCAGGTCGGACGTTTGCCGCCATTCGTCGCTCTGGAGCCGGAAGAGGATCGCCGCCTTGTTGGGGAAATATTGGTAGATCGACCCGACACTGACCCCTGCCCTCTCCGCCACGCGCGCGGTGGTGAAACGCGGCGCGCCTTCCTTCGCCAAAACCTGAGCGGCAGCCTCGAGAATGGCTGCGACGAGGTCGGTCGAGCGGGCCTGCTTCGGCCGTTTTCGTGAGGAAATCTGGGCGTTCTGACGGTCGGTCATTGGAGGATCAAGCAAACGCGAATGGAAAATGTGATGGATTCGTCGTATTTCTAGCGCGACCCGAAAACACTCACAACCCCAAAACTGGATATCCCCATGACGACCCTCACCGCCGCTCCGCTCGCCCCCCTCCTCGACCACTTATTTGCAGGCGCCGATGCCGCCGAGGCGGACATCGGCGCCGCATTCGCCGATCTCTCCGACGACGAGCGGGCGCGCCTCATGCGGAGCAAGACTGACTATGGCGAGCTCTATGGGCGGATGAAGAATCTTCCGCTCGCAGTGTCGCGCGCGACCGGCGCGCTGCTCTACATGCTGGCGCGAAGCACTCGCGCGCGGACGATCGTCGAGTTCGGGACCTCGTTCGGCATCTCGACACTGCACCTTGCCGCGGCTTTGCGAGACAATGGCGGCGGGCGCGTGATCACGAGCGAGTTCGAGCCGTCCAAGGCGGCGCGCGCCCGAGACAATCTCACGGCGGGCGGCGTCATCGACCTCGTGGAGATCCGCGAAGGAGACGCGCTCGAGACGCTGAGCGTCGATCTGCCTGACACGATCGACCTGGTCCTGCTCGACGGCGCCAAGGCGCTTTATCCCGAGATCCTGAGCCTGCTCGAGAAGCGCCTCAAGGCCGGCGCTCTGATCGTCGCCGACAACGCGGACATGAGCCCCGACTACCTTACGCGCATGCGCGCGCCGGCAAGCGGCTACATGTCCGTGCCCTTTGCAGAGGACGTGGAGCTGTCGATGCGGCTTTAGCTGGCCTAGCACGGACGCACTGGATTTGAGTGCCGCCGTCATCGCGAGGAGCGCAGCGACGTGGCGATCCAGAAGGCCGAAGGGTGCTTTTCGTTCTTTGGATTGCTTCGCTTCGCTCGCAATGACAACGCTAGATGGTCGACGGTTCAGCGCCCGCTGGCGCGTCCTTCGAGAGGCGCCTTCGGCGCTCCTGGGGACGAGGTCTGTTGCTCAAACCTAATCCGTCGACGGCCGCGTCACCCGCAGCCATGGCCGCGTCCCCTCGTGCGCCTCGTCGTGCGCGCTGCTGGGCTGATAATGCAGCGGCGAGCCCGGCAGCCGGCCGGCTTGAAGCGCATGCAGGGTCGGCGCGTTGGTCACGTCGAACGAATCAAAGCCGCAGCGCAGCATGAGCGGAATTTCGTCGATCAGCACGTCGCCGATCGCGCGCAACTCGCCGCGAAACTGGCGGCGGTCGCGCAGGATGCGGGCGTAGGAAAACGACCGGCCGTCGGCGAACTTGTCGAAGGCGAGCGCGACCAGCGGCCGGTTCGTGAGATCGCTGAGATGCGCCTGCGCGTCGGCGCCGGCTTCGACCGCCACTCCGACAGGCGCCGCCCGCGCCGACAGCGTCTCGCGTCCCTCAAGCCAGCGCTTGAGCGACACGACGATCGCGCCTTCCTCGGGCACTGGCGCCTCGTCGCCGACAAACGCCCATTTGTCCTCGACAAAACCTTCGCGCCGCCACAAAGGCATCAGATGCCGGATCCGGCGTCGAGTGGGCCAACATGGATGCCGCACTCGACCTTGCCGCGCCCGCGCCAACGGCCGGCCCGCTCGTCTTCGCCAGGCTTGACCGGGCTGGTGCACGGCAGACAGCCAATGGATGGAAAGCCCTTGGCGGCCAACGGATGCCGAGGCAACCCGGCATCGGCAATGTATTTCAACACGTCGCTCGAGCTCCAGCCGACGAGCGGATTGATCTTAATCCGCTCGCCCTCGGCTTCAAACAGCGGCAGGGTCGCGCGCGTCGTGCTCTGAAAACCCTTACGGCCGGTGATCCAGGCGTCAAACCCTTCCATCGCCTCGGCAAGGGGACGGACCTTACGGATATCGCAGCAGCGGTCTGGATCGCTCATGAACAGAAATTTCTCCGGGTCCTCCTGCGCCACTATCTCCGAATTCGGCCCAGCGACAATGACGTTGGTGAGCTTAAGACGCGCGACGAGGTCATCGCGGTAGGCGAGGGTCTCGGGGAAGTGCTGCCCGGTGTCGACGAAGACCACCGGCGTCGCCGTGTTGACCTGGGCCACCATGTGCAAGAGCGCCGCGGCGTCGGCGCCGAAGCTCGACACAAGAGCGATGCGGCCGGGATAGAGATCCTCGATCGCGAGCCTCAGAAGCGAAGAGGCCTTGAGCTGCGCAAAACGCATCTCGAGTTGCGACGCGGCGATCTGGTCGCCGAACAGCTTTACGTCGTGGGCGCTCATCAGATGTCCGATCCGGCGCTTCGTTCGTAAAGCGCCTCCTTGAACGGCGCCATACCGACGCGGCGGTAAGCGTCAATGAAGGTCTCCTGCTCCGAGAGCCTGAGGCCCGTATAGGTCTCGACGATGGTCTCGATCGCGCCGACGACATTCTCGGAGCTGAAGCCGGGCCCGGTGATCTGGCCGATCGCGGCCTGCTCGTCCGCCGAGCCGCCGAGCGTGATCTGGTAGGTCTCTTCCCCTGCCCGCTCGAGTCCCAGAATGCCAATATGGCCGACGTGATGATGACCGCAGGCGTTGATGCAGCCGGAGATCTTGATCTTGAGCGGACCAATCTCCTTTGCGCGCTGGCCATCGCCGAAGCGCTCGGCGATGCGCTGCGCGACAGGAATCGAGCGCGCCGTCGCCAGCGCGCAATAGTCGAGGCCGGGGCAAGCGATAATGTCGCTGATCGCGCCGGCATTCGGCGTCGATAGGCCGACGGACGCCAAGCGATCGTAGACCGTCGGCAAGTCGTCCAGCGCGATATGCGGCAGGATCAGGTTCTGCTCGTGCGAGACGCGAACCTCGTCGTGCGAATAGTCCTCGGCGAGGTCCGCGACAGCATCCATCTGGTCGGCGCTCGCGTCACCCGGGATCTCGCCGATTGCTTTCAACGAGACTGTCACCGCGACATAGCCCGGCGTCTTGTGCGGGACAATGTTCGAAGCGACGAAGCTTGCGAAGCGCGAGTCCTTCGACTTGCGGCGCTCCACCCGATCGCTGACCGGCTTCTTGAGGTCAAGCCCAGGGGGCGCGAAGAAAGCGCGAAACCGCGCCAGCTCCTTTTCCGGGAGATTAAGCGCGTTGGGGTCGCGGGCGGCGAATCCCGCTTCGACTTCTTCGCGCAAAGCCTCGAGGCCTTTCTCGTGCACGAGGATCTTGATGCGCGCTTTGAATTTGTTGTCGCGCCGCCCCTCGAGATTATAGACCCTTAAGATTGCCTCGACGTAGCCCAGCAGGTCGCGCTCGGGCAGGAAATCGCGAACCATGCGCCCGATCATCGGCGTTCGGCCGAGCCCCCCGCCCACATAGACGCGAAAGCCGATCTCGCCCTTATCGTTGCGCACGACCTGCAGTCCGATGTCATGCGCCTGGACGACAGCGCGATCATGCGTCGCGCCGTTGACGGCGACCTTGAACTTGCGCGGCAGGAACGAGAATTCGGGATGGAGCGACGACCATTGCCTCAAGATTTCGGCGTAAGGGCGGGGGTCGGCGATTTCGTCGTGCGCGACGCCGGCGAAATGGTCCGCCGTGACGTTGCGGATGCAATTTCCAGAAGTCTGGATCGCGTGCATCTCGACGCTCGAGAGCTCGGCCAGAATGTCGGGCGTGTCTTTGAGCGCCGGCCAGTTGTACTGGATATTCTGCCGGGTGGTGAAATGGCCGTAGCCGCGGTCATAATTTCGCGCGATCTCGGCCAGTTTGCGCATCTGGCGCGAGTTGAGCACGCCATAGGGGATCGCAACGCGCAGCATGTAGGAGTGAAGCTGCAGGTAGAGGCCATTCATCAGCCGATGAGGGCGGAACTGCTCCTCGGTCAGTTCGCCGCTGAGGCGGCGCGCGACCTGGTCACGGAACTGCTCGACCCGCGCGGCGACGAAGGCGGTGTCGAAATCGTCATAATGATACATGATCGGTCTCCGTCGCGACCTTGGGACCCGAGCGCGGCGCCTGGCCTAACGCCTGCTTTCCCAGATCGCGCCTGATCGTCGGCCCGGTCGCCCTGATCGCTTCGCGCAACGCCTTGGGCGTAAGGTGGCCATTGCGCTCCTCGACCACAATTGCATACGGGTCGACGACAATGTTGGTCGTTTCGTCCTCTTTGGCGCGCTTGAGCGCCTCGGCCGTCGCTTGCGCATCAGGCAAAACCGCAGCGCCGATGAAATCCTCGGACCAGCTGGCGTCAATGGTTTGGAACACGACAACGCCGTCCGTAAGCCGGTTGGCAGTGATGACTTCGGGCATTGCGGCCTCGTGAAGGGAGGTAGGCGGACGTCTGCCCACCTGCAAGAGCCGCTAACATATTTAACGGCAAAAATCTATATGTCGCATTGTATAACAAACTACAGACGCAATTCATTGCACCCGATCTCGTAAAGACACGGGTTCGCTGGCCTTGTCTTGACGTGGCTTCAGTCCTCTGAAAATGCCTCGAACCTTGGCCAATCAATTTTGCCACGGCCGCAATCGGCTGGGCATAGGGCGCTCGGAATGGTGTTTTCGTCGATAACGTTTCTGTTCTACTTCCTGCCGATTTTCCTGGCCGCCTATTTCCTGACGCCCACCATCCAAGCCAAGAACATCGTCACCCTGCTATTCTCTCTGGTGTTCTACGCCTGGGGAGAGCCCCGGTTCGTCATCGTTCTTCTGCTTTCGATCGTCTTCAATTTCTGCGCGGGCTTGTTGATCGACGCGCGAGAGGGATCGTCCCGCCGGTTGGCCCTCGCCGTCGCGGTCGCCGGAAACCTGCTGCTGCTCGGGATCTTCAAATACGCCAATTTCATCACCGCCAATCTGACGACCCTGTTGCACCCACTTGGAACGCCGTCGTTTGAGACCAAGATTGCGCTCCCGCTCGGCATCTCGTTTTTCACCTTCCATTGCCTGTCCTACATCATCGACGTCTACCGTCGACGGTTCAGGGCCAATCGCAACCCGATCGACGTCGCGCTCTATATTTCCCTGTTCCCGCAACTCGTTGCCGGACCGATCGTTCGCTATAAGACCGTCGCGCGGCAATTGGACGCCCGCAGATTCACATTGGGCCGAGCGTCCGTGGGCGCGCGGATCTTCATCATCGGCCTCGCCCAGAAGGTGCTGGTGGCCGATGTCGTCGCGCCGGTCGTTCAGGTCGCGTTCAACACGGACCCTCATCGCTCTCTGGCTGAGGCATGGATCGGCCTGATTGCCTACACAGTGCAGATCTATTTCGATTTTGCCGGTTATTCCAATATGGCGATTGGCCTCGGCATCGTGCTCGGGTTCACATTCCCGCGCAATTTCCGCATGCCCTATACGTCGCTTTCGATCACCGAATTCTGGCGGCGCTGGCACATGTCGCTGTCGTCGTGGCTGCGCGACTATCTTTACATTCCACTCGGCGGCAGCCGTGGAACCAACGCGCAGACCTACCGCAATCTCATCATGGTGTTCCTGCTCTGCGGGCTCTGGCACGGAGCGAACTGGACATTCGTCCTGTGGGGCGTATGGCACGGCGCATTCCTGGTAATTGAGCGCTTAGGCTTAGGCGCCGTGCTTGCTCGGCTCAGGAGCCCAGCGCGATGGGCTTACGCGCTGCTCGTCGTCATGGGAGGCTGGGTGCTGTTCCGCTCAACGAATTTGTCGGAAGCGATCGGCTATTACGCAAGCCTCTCAGGCCGAAACGGCTTCAGCGGAATCAGCTTCGACATGCACGACGCGCTGAACGACCGCATGATCATGACGCTCGTCCTTGGCTGCGTGCTCGCCGTTGCGCCGCAATGGCCTGCCAAATGGACGCCGCCTTTACTTGTGCGCGCGCCTGCCGACGTCGCGCTGACTTTCGCCTTGCTGATTTTTTCCATGATCACAGTTGCGGCCGGCGCCTATAGCCCCTTCTTGTATTTTCGTTTCTGAGCCTCAAAGCATTGGCAGCGAGCGTGGGCGCGAGCCGAGGGGGAACACGGCGTCGATCTGAGCCAGCTCGGCGGCGCTGAGGTGAAGCGCGCCCGCGTTCTCCTCGGTGTGCTGCGGGTTTGAAGCTTTGGGGATCGCAAACAGCGATGCTCGCCGCGTGAGAAAATGCAGCGCGACCTGGCGCGGGGTGGCCTTATGCTGATCGGCGATCGCCTTCAGCACCCGCCCTCCCGCGCTGCGGGGCTCAGGAAATCCGCCGGCGTGGCCGAACGGGCTATAGGCGACCACGGCGACGCCGTTCGCTTCGCACCACGGGATCACGGCGTGCTCGATCGCGCGCTCGCGCAGATGGTAGAGCACCTGATTGCAGGCAGGTTTGCCCGCCCCCGCGGCCTGGCTTAACTCGTCGAGATCGTCCACATCGAAATTGCTGACGCCCCACGACAGGATCTTGCCGTCGGCTCGCAGCCGCTCGAAGGCGGCGACGGTGTCCGCAAGGGGATGCGAGCCGCGCCAGTGGAGCAGATAGCAATCGAGTCGGTCGGTCTTGAGCCGCTTGAGCGACCGCTCGCATGCCGCGATCGTCCCATTTCGCGATGCGTTATGCGGCAGCACCTTGGAGACGAGGAAAACCTCGTCGCGTCGCCCATCGATCGCCGTGCCGACCAATTCCTCCGCCGCGCCCGAACCGTACATTTCTGCGGTGTCGATATGAGTCATGCCGAGGTCGAGACCGCGGCGCAAAGCCGCGATCGCCGTCTCTGCATCCCCGTGCTCGAGATACCAGGTGCCCTGGCCGATGATTGCGATTTCGCGCTTCGTCGAACCGAACGGACGGCGTGTCATGGTCTTCTTTTCGTTGTCGCCGCGGATCGTCATTGTTCCGGCAACCCCGCGATGCGCAGGCCTTCGAAAATCGGCGCAAGCTGCTGAGGATGGATCGGGTCGTCGCTCATCGCGGTCCAGTTGACCCGGGCGCGGGAGATTGTGAAGGACGGGTTGAGCGCCAGGCCGGCGTTAACGGCGGAACGCGCCTCATCGAGGCGGCCAAGCTGCGCCAGGGCGGCGGCCAAGTGGAAATGCGCCTCGGGATAGTTCCGATTGGCCTCGATCGCTCGCCGACACCACAGGACGGCTTGTTCGCAATCGCCCAGGTGATTTTTCGCGATGCCCGCTTCCGTCAACCAGGCGTAGGCCGACATGTCGCGTGGGCTCAAGCGAAGCGCGTCGTTGACGTGAGCCTCGGCCTCCTCGGCGCGACCGGTAAAAATCTTGCCAAGTCCGATATAGGCGTGCGCGTCAGCGAGATTGCGATCCAGCGCCAGCGCATGTTCGCATTCGGCGATGCCCTCGACGGCGCGCTTCGTCAAGATCTTAACATAGCCGAAGAACGCGTGGCCGCGGGCGTGGTCCGGAAACGATGACAGCGCTTGGGCAAGCTTCGCTTCGGCGCGCGCGAAGGCCGCGGCCGGGTCGGCCACAAAAGAATTCCCACCGTCGGCGATGTCGGTCGCCGCCGATCCAACGAGCGCGTCGATATTGTCGGGATCGGCGGCGAGCGCACGATCGAAAAAGGCGCGCGCCTGCAGGATGTGATTCGGGGTCCTGCCGCGATGGACCCAGGACAAGCCCTGAAAAAACAGGTCCAGCGAATCGGGATCGGGCGATTGCTCGGCGTGGCGCGCCTCAACGGCGGCGATTTGATCGCTCAGCGTGTTCGCGAGGCGCCCGACGATTTCGTCCTGCATGTCGAAGAGATCGGTGAGCGGCTTGTCGAACCGCTCCGCCCACAGATGACTGCCGGTCTCGGCGTCGACGAGCTGCACGTTGACGCGCATGCGATTGCCGCCGCGCTGAACGCTGCCCTCGAGGACATAGCGAACATTCAAGTCGCTTCCGATCGTCTTCACGTCGAACGGCTTGCCCTTGTAAGTGAAAGCCGTGTTGCGGGCGATCACCACGGCGCTCCGGAGACGCGAGAGATCCGTCGTCAGGCTCTCCGTGACCCCGTCGACGAAATGTTCCTGCTCGGGGTCGCCGCCGATATTGGCGAAGGGCAGGACGACGATCGAGAGGCGCGGCGGCCCTGAATGTTCAGGCGCTTTGGCGGGCGGAGATTTCGCTGGCGCGGTTCGACTGACATTGACGGAATAGACCCGGATCGGCTCGGCGATGTTCTTGAGCTGTTTTTGGCCGAGATCGGTGACCGCGAGCTCAAGGCGCCCCTTGAGCTGGCGATAAAAGTCCTCCGACAGGCAGATGGCGCCGGCGACGCAAATGCCTTCCAGCCGCGCGGCGATATTGACGCCGTCGCCCATGAGGTCGCCATCGGCCTCTTCGACCACGTCGCCCAAATGGGCGCCGATGCGAAATTCAATTCGCCTGTCGGGGGCGACGCCCGCGTTGCGCTCGATCATTCCGATCTGCACTTCGATTGCGCAACGCGCCGCATCGACCACACTGCGGAATTCAGCGATGAACCCGTCGCCCGTGCGCTTGACGATCCGGCCGTAATGAGCGGCGATCGCAGGCTCGATCAAATCGCCGAGGAGGGCGCGCAGCCGCGCCAGCGTGCGCTCTTCGTCCGTGCTCGCCAACCGACTGTAGCCGACGACATCGGCGACCAGGATCGCCGCGATTTTCCGGGTCCCGCTCATGGCGCGTGGCTCACGCGGATGCGACGCTCGCGAGATATTGATGAACAAACGCGATTGCGATGCTGCCCTCGCCGACGGCGGAGGCGACGCGCTTCACGGGGCTGTAGCGCACATCTCCGCAGGCGAACACGCCGGGCACGCTGGTTTCGACGAGGTAAGGGTCGCGGCTCTCGTTCCAGCGACCCGCTTTGACCACGTCGCCGCCGGTGAGAATATAGCCGCGCGGATCGCGCGCGATTTCAGGCGGCAGCCAGCTCGTCTCGGCGTCGGCGCCAATGAACACAAACAGTCCCCCCAACTCTTCTCGGCGGACTTCGTTGGCGCCCCGATCCAAAATGTCGAGCGCGGTCAAGTGGGTCTCGCCATAGACCGCTGTAACCTCGGAGCGCAACGCCGTCCGAATGTTCGACTTGGTGCGAATCTGATCGATCAGATAGTGCGACATGCTTTTTTCGAGCGCGTCGGTGCGCACGATCAGAGTCACCGTTCGCGCATGGTTGGCGAAAAACATCGCTGCCTGGCCGGCGGAGTTTCCAGCGCCGATGAGATGCACGTCGAGCCCTTGAGCGATGCTCGCTTCGCTGCGTGCCGCGCCGTAGAATATCCCCTTGCCGAGCAGGCGATCGAAGCCATCCGCGGCGAGACGACGCCAGCTCACTCCGGACGCGACGATAACGGTGCGCGCATTCAGAACCTCGTCGTTGTCGAGGACGATGTGGCGGGCGTGAGGATCGAGGCGGACAATCTTGCGCGCGACGAGAATTTCGGCGCCCAGGCGTTTGGCCTGCCGAAGCGCACGGCTCGCGAGCTCCGATCCCGAGATCCCGCTCGGAAAGCCCAGATAATTCTCGATCCGCGACGATGTCTCCGCCTGGCCTCCTGGCGCCTCTTGCTCGACCACGATCGTGCGCAGGCCCTCTGAGGCGTACACGGCGGCGGCGAGGCCTGCCGGTCCCCCGCCGATGATGACCGTATCGTATTCGTTAAAGCGGGGAGCGGTCTGAAGACCGAGCCGCGCCGCGAACTCCCGCGGCTGCGGGCGGACCAGTTTCGTTCCGTCGGCGAACCGCAGGGTGGGGCAATCGCTCTCTCCCGGCGGCGGCCCGGGCCAGTGATCGGCCAGATTCGGATCGTCCAGCGTCAGCCAGCTGAAGGAAATCTGGTTCCGCTCGAGAAAACGGCGCAGGTCGAGGCAGGCGCCGCCCCAACGCGTTGCCAGCAGGACGACATGAGCTTTGTGCGGCTCCGCCGCAAGCTTCTGCAAACCCCCGATGCGTTCGCGGGCAAGCTCGTCCATCCGCTTCACAAGCTCGGGCGACGAAGCGGCGATGTCATAATAAAGGGCGGCGTCAACCTTCACGACTCGCGACGCCTCGCCAGCGCGGAACCCGGCCTGAAACTGCGCGCCATAGACAAGAGGAATCTCGCCGAAGAGAGTGCCCGGCAGCCTCATTCCAAGCTTGCGCTCGCCGCCGTCGACGAGTTTGATGACTTCGATCGCTCCCTCGAGCACGACAAACAAAGCTGGAGGTTCGCCCTCATAGACCGCGTACTCGCCGGCCCCGAGATAGATGTCCGCAGCTGCGCGTGCGACATCCGCCAGGGCAACTGCCGAAAGCGTGGAAAAGATAGGAATCGCAGCAAGTTCGTCTGGCGTCAGCATGCCCTGCCTGCCCTCCCTGACCGGAACGGAAATGCGGGCGCGTTGTGTGGGGGCGTTCGCCGCTCTGTCAAGCCGCCGGCGCTTGCCACTCTGGCTCGCGGCGACCCACCGCGCCACGTTCCGTCCGCGATCACGCCAAATCGAGCGTCCAGGTCTGCCCGACGAGGTCGTGGCCGAACGAATGGTGCGGCGCTTCGCTGACGAGGCGGAACCCCGCCGCCTGATAGATGCGGCGCGCGGCGACCAAGATGTCGTTGGTCCACAGCGTAAGCCCACGGTAGCCGAGCTGTCGCGCGCGGGCGATGCATGCGGCGACCAGCCTGCGTCCGACGCCGGTGCCACGGACACTTGGCTCGACATAGAGCAACCTCAGTTTCGCGACCCGAGGATCGTCGCTTTTCATCAGGAAAATCGAGCCTACGGTCGCGCCGCCGCGCTCGGCGACCCAGCCGTCTTCGCGGGCGGGGTCGAATTCGGCGACGAAGGCGCCAAGGATGCGGCTGGCGAGACCCTCGTAAGTCCAGTCCCAGCCGTATTCCTGAGTGTAAAGGACCGTCTGGCGATGAATGATCCAGCCGACATCTCCCGGCTGCAGCCGCCGCAGGCTCACTTCTCCGTCGGCCGCCTCGCTATCCCTCAGCGCCATGCGGATGTCGTGCATCGCCTCGATGAGGCGATTGCGGCCATTGGCGTCGATAGGCTCGAGCAGGGCGTCGACTTGGCCCCGGGCGGCGGCCTCGGCGCCTGCGAAAACCTCCCGGCCCGCGTCGGTGAGCGTCAGCAGCCTATGCTTGCGATGATCGGGGCTGACCTGGCTCGCCGCCAGTCCGCGCGTGGTGAAGCGCGCCACGATGCGGCTCAGGTGCGCCTTGTCCATCCTGAGCACGCGACCGATCTCCGCCGCGGTTCGGCCGCCCTCGGGCGCCTGAGCCAGTTCGTAGAGAACCCGCGCCTCCGGCAACGACAGGCTGGTCGAGGGCAGGCTGTGGTTCAGGAGGCCGATCTCGCGCGTGTAAAACCGGTTGAAGGCGCGAATCTCGTCGGTCAGCGTCATCGCGGCGAGCTCCAATGTTGTCTCAGACAACACTAGCGGCAGGCCGCGCGGACCGCAAGCCGGACGAGTTGCGCGGACGCAATGTGCGATAGCGCACCGGCGCGCTTCTCGAGTAGCGCAAAAAGGCGCCTAATCACTTGAAAGGACTGGCTCCCATGCAGAAGCGCACGCCGGTCCAGAGCACGTCTGCGACGCCAGCCGGCGCTAAAGTTCACTGCCCGCCAGCGCGGCCTTGAGCTTGTCGGCCGCCTCCTGGGCGTTGCGCCAGTGCGGCGCGATCTCCAGGACCCGCTCATAAACCTTGAGCGCGTCTTCGCGTTTCTCGCGCGCTTCCAGGATCATTCCCATGCCCATGAGAGCCCCGATGTGCTTCGGATCGCGCTTGAGCGTCTGCGCGATGTCGGCCATCGAGCCCTTGTAGTCGTCGTCGAGATAACGCGTGGTGGCGCGGGCGTTCCAGCCCTCCGCCCAGTCCGGCTGGAGGGCAATCGTCGCGTCGAGCATTTTGAGCGCGTCGGAGTAATTCTCGACGCCGATCGCCTGGCGAGCCCGCCGAAGCAGGAGATCGGCGGTGTCCGAGCCGGATTCGGAATAGCTGTGCAAGAGCCGCGTGATGATCCCCGAAGTCTCGTCCGCGTCCTTTGAGGCGGCGAGTCGCGTGTAGAGGTCGGCGCGCTCTTCCGCGGGCGTTTTCGGCGGCGGCTCGTCCTTTTTCGCCAGTGGCGCCGACCCGTCCGGCTTGGTGTCAGGCGCAGTCGACGGTTCGTCCGCCCACGCCGACGCGCCGGCCAGGAAGGCCGCGATCGCTAGGCCGGCGAAGAGAGCACGCGCGACATGCCGCATCGCACAATTCTATCGCGCGAGACTGTCCTCGTCAAAAAGATCGCGTGGGGAGGCGGCTATCCCTGCCGCGCCTTGTACCGCTTCTGCGTCTTGTTGATGATGTAGACGCGGCCCTTGCGACGCACGAGGCGGTTGTCGCGATGGCGGTTGCGCAAGGATTTCAGCGAATTACGGACTTTCACGACATCACCAGAAGGTCTTCCCGCGAGGGACGAACCCACCGGCGGATAATGAGGAGGCGCTCGTATGCCTCAAACGGGCGTCGCGATCAAGGGCGCCCAAACATCCGACAACGCCGGCCTTGTTTCAGACCAACTCCGGCGGCACAGTCTGGAGGGGCGTGCGGGCGAAACCTTCGAGTGGAGGATATTCCCATGAGGGTCGCAGACGTCCTGAAATCCAACCGTCAGTCTCTCGCGACGTGTATTCCCGAAGAATCGATCACATCCATTTGCACGCGGCTGAGCGCGCTCAACATCGGCGCCTTCCCGGTCTGCGACGCTCATGGGACCCTGGTCGGCATCATCTCCGAGCGCGACGTGGTGCGCGCTTTCGCCAAGGACGGAGCCAGGCTGACGGATATGCACGTCCGCGACCTGATGACTCGCGAGGTCACCACCTGCGCGCAGGAAACGACCATGGTCGAGGCGGAGAAGCTCATGCATAAGCACCGCATTCGCCATTTGCCAATCATGGACCGCGCCAAGCTCGTCGGCATGCTGTCGATCCGGGACGTCATGGTGTGGCGGCAGCAGGAAGCGCGCGACGAGGTCAACGTTCTGCGCGACGCCATGATCGCCGTCCGGAACCGGTGACGCGGCCCAGGTCGTCAGGGCGCCTTCAGGCCTTCCATCAGCCGCCGATGTCCGTCGGGGACCGGAACCGGGCGGTTCGTCGCGCGCTCGACATAGACGTGGGTGTAACGGCCAGCCGCGGCGGCCTCTTTGGCCCCGGCTTTGAACACTGCGAGATGGTAACGCACAGAGGAGCGGCCGAGATGCTCGACCGCAATGCCGACTTCCGCTGGCTCGGGATAGGTGAGGCTGGCATAGAAGCGGCAATTGCTTTCGACGACCAGGCCGATGATCGGGCTCAAGGCCGGATCAAGCAGCCCCGCCTCGATCAGGATCGCGTTCACTGCTGAATTGAACAGCGCGTAATAGACGACGTTGTTGAGATGGCCGTAGGCGTCGTTGTCGCTCCAGCGCGTCGCGAGGCTCACGAATTGGGCGAAAGCCGTCCGCGGAGGCGGTCCGTGGCGATCGGGGTCCCCCGCCATGCCGACTTGGCGCCCGGCTTAGGCGCGGCCCCTTCGCTCGAGCGCGCTCCTGCCCGCGCCGACCAGCGCCACGGCGAGCAAGGTTTTGACGATCGTCGCTAGCACGAAAGGCGCGACACCCGCGGCGAACGCCTTCGGCGCGCCGATGAGCTCAGCGAGCCACAGAAAGCCAAAGGCGAACACGACTGCGTGGCCTAGACTTAGCGAGGCGAGGAGCCTGATCCACGAGCGGTCCCACCGCCGGTCGGCGGCAAAACCGATCAGCGCCGCGGCGACGAGGAATCCTACGAGAAATCCTCCGGTCGGCCCCGCCATGTAGACAGGTCCGGCGACCGCGCCGGCGAAGACCGGCAGGCCCGCCAGACCCTCGACGAGATAGAGCGCGACCGAGGCGGCTGCGAGCCTCGCGCCAAGCGCCGCGCCGAGTAGAAGCACGACGAGCGTCTGCAGCGTCATCGGCACCGGATAGAAGGGAACCTGAACCTTGGCCGAAACGGCAAGCAGGAGCGATCCGCCGAGCACGACCGCGAACCCTTGCGCAATTCGTTCCGCCGGCGAACGGATGGCGACTGGCGGCGTGTGGAAAGTCATGGGAATGTCCTAGAAGATTTGGGAATGTCCTGGAAGATTTGCCGCGACGCGGCGCCTCGCCACAGTGCCTGAAGCTGGCGACCGTGACAAGGCGACCGGCTTGTCACGAAGGGGAAAGCACAGAGCGCGCAATGGCTGACGACGAGAGCGAGCCCGACCTTTTCGTTTCCGCGCGCGAGCCGCCGCCGCGCGCTCTGACCCAACTTTCGCCGATGGTGCGCCGCCTGGTGGCGCCGAACGCCTCGCCCTTCACCTTCAACGGCACCTGCAGCTATATCGTGGGCAAAGCAAGGGTCGCGATCGTCGATCCGGGTCCCGACGACGACTTGCATCTCGCAGCGCTGCTGACCGCGGTTGACGGCGAGCGGGTCGAGACCATTCTCATCACCCATACCCATCGCGACCACAGCCCCGGCGCAAGGAAGCTCAGCGGAGCGACGGGCGCGCGGGTGGTCGGCGCCGCGCCGTTCACGCCGCGCGGCGATGGCTCGGCCGGCCTCGATTCCGCGCATGACCGCGACTATGCGCCTGACGTGATCCTCGCGGATGGCGAGCGATGGCAAGGCGCCGGCTATACGATGGAGGCGATCGCCACGCCGGGGCATTGCGCCAACCATCTCTGCTTCGCGCTTCTCGAGGAAAACAGCCTGTTTTCCGGCGATCACGTCATGGGCTGGTCGACCTCAATCGTCGCGCCGCCCGACGGCTCGATGCGCGCCTACATGGCTTCCCTCGACAAGCTGCGGGCGCGCCCTGAGACGATCTATTGGCCCGGTCACGGCGGTCCCGTCGTCGAACCGCAGCGGTACGTGCGCGCGCTGATCCATCACCGGCGCCAGCGGGAAGCCTCGATCCTGAATGCACTGGCGAACGGCCCGCAGACGATCCCGGCCCTCGTCGCCAGGATCTATGTCGGCCTGAACCCTTCCCTGACGCATGCCGCCGGCCTTTCCACGCTGGCGCATCTCGAGGATTTGGGCGAGCGTGGAAGGGTGGTCGGCGAAGCGCCCGCCGGCGGCGAGCAGCGCTTCCGGCTTGCTTAGATGTATTACATATTTATAACGCTATTTCAGGCCATCTCTAGAGCGGCGCGACGTGGTCGATTTGGTTTTCCTTGGCGCGTAGCCATTTCGCTGCGAAAACCCCCGATAATGCCTATTGGATTTCCTTGGATTTCCTTGGATTCTCTCGTCCGAATCGAGACTTATCAATGAGTTGCACGGATTTTTCGGCGAAAAATTTTTCTCGCGCCCTTCTCCCCGATGTAAGAGGCGTAGGACTGGGCGAGCGCGGCGCGCCTTGGCGGAAAACACAGTTTCTCATGTGTGCAGCTTAACCTGATTTCTGTTTTTATGCAATATATTGTCGCCAAATGTGCAGGTTCGATCCCGAATGTGCGCTGAGGTAAAACGGCGCTGACCAGGCCTGAAGTCGTCACGACTGACCGGTTCCTTGTCGCGTTTAGTCTACAGACATCATTGCAAAGCCTGCTCAAAACTCAGGATAATATGCTGAAACTATGGGCTCTCTGCTCATTGACTCAGAATTTCAATATTGCATACAAATTATGAAATCCGATGCTCCTGTCGGACCCGCGCGAACAAGGAGTTCGCCATGACGAGCAACGCCGCCGCCATCGCCGCTATCGACACGACCCCTCCGGACACGATGGATCTGCCCGACGTCTCGCCTTTCACCAAGGGGCAGGTGACCTATACCGCCGTCGTGGCCCTGCTCGCCTGGACGTTTGCGGTCTACGACCTCATCACCTTTGGCAATCTCCTCCCGGTTATCCAGAAAGAGTTCGGCTGGTCGAACGCGACGGCGTCCTATGTCGCCACCCTCGTTGGCCTTGCGTCGCTGGTCGTGGCCCTGATCGTCGGTCCGGTGATTGACCGGCTCGGCCGCAGGTTTGCGCTCATGCTCACGACGGGCGGCGCAGCCATCAGCTCGGGTCTGGCGGCCTTCGCCATGGGGCCGGTGTCGCTCGTCATCTTCCGAGCCCTGTCTGGCTTCGGCATGTCCGAGCAGGCGGTGAACGCCGCCTATCTCAACGAGGTGTTTGGACCGCGCGCCAAGGGCTTCCTCTATGGGATTGTTCAGTCGGGCTGGCCCCTCGGCGTCATGCTTTCGTCCGCGCTGGCGGCGACGCTGTTGACGCATCTCGGCTGGCGCGGCGTTTTCCTCGTCGCCACCTTCCCGCTCATCGTGATGCTGGTCCTCCGTTTTGGCCTGCGGGAATTGCCTTATTTCGCGAAGATCCGTCATCTGCGCCAGATGAAGGCCGCGGGGAACAGCGCGGGCGCGGACGACCTCGCCAGGCGATGGAAGCTCGACATGACGGGCGACCGACCAAACACCTACGCCGAGCTTTTCGCGCCAGCTCTCAAGCGCCAGTCGATCGCGCTGGGCGCGATGTTCTTCTTCAAGATCATCGCCGATTCGCAGCTGACGGTGCTCGCGACCTCAGTGCTCGGCCAGGCCAAGGGCATCGACCTCACCAATGCGCTCTGGACGATTTTCTTTGGCAACGGCGTCGCCGTGCTCGGCTATCTGTTCCTGGGCTGGCTCGGCGACCAGATCGGCCGGCGAGAGACCGTGATCATCGCCCAGACGCTCGCCGCGCTGTGCACCTTCGCGCTTCTTTTCCTGGCGAGCAGCCTGACCGCGGTGGTGATCGGTTATGCGCTCGTCCTGTTCTTCGCGCAGGGCGCGGCCGCGCCCTTCTTCGCCTATGTCGGGGAATCCTTCCCGACGCGAGTGCGCGGATCCGGCGCCGCCTTCATCAACATCACCGGCCCGATTGGAGGGATCTTCGGGCCTCTGATCTATGGCTTCCTCCAGCAAGCCGGCGCGAGCCCAACCGTCGCTGCCGCGTCCGGAGGGGTCGCGGCGCTCGTCGCCGCGGCCTGTCTGCTCGCGGCTCGCTCCATCCGACCGGGGCAGGAGCTGATCGACATTGCGCATTGAGGGGCGAAAAACGGAGGGGCGAAAAACGACGGCGTTCGCTTAAAGCCCTCGCCGGGTCACGGCTGTTTCTTCAAAGGCAGCCGTTCCTGATTGCCCCTCAGATGTTGGTTCATCAAGTCGCGCGCCGCCTCCGCGCTTCCCGCCGCCAGGAGATCGATGAGCAAGGCGTGCTCCTCGATGGCGCACACCGGCGGGTCACGATCGTAGAGAAGGACCGCAAGCGACGTCTTGGCTGCGAGTTGTTGAACGAACGTCTCGAGAAGGCGATTCTCGCCGAGGGAGGCGAGAACCGCATGGAACTCCGTGAGGAGCTGCACGAAGCGCCCGCGATCGCCCGACGCCTGCGCCTCGACCTGCCGCTCGAGGTGACCCCGCAGCGTCCGGATGTCGTGAGCGGTGCAGTGGCGACAAAGGTCGTCGATAATCTCGCCTTCGATCAGCCGCCGCGCCGCATAGGCCTGCTGAACCTCCGTCAGCGAAGGATCCGCGACGAAGGCGCCGCGGTTTCGCTGCACCTTGACGATCCCCGCGGCGGCAAGACGCCGCAACGCCTCGCGGACAACGGTGCGGCCGACGCCGAGCTTCGCCGCGAGCGAGGACTCGCTGAGTTTCTGCCCTGGCTGGAACCGCTCGCTTACAATCAGCGAGGCGATGGCGTTCGCCACCCGGTCGTCCACGCCAAGCCCATGAAAGAGCCCTCCCGCGCCAAACTGACGTGGAGGCTCGGCCACCTTGGCGCGCGGGCTCTTCATCGGCTCGCCGGCTCGTTTCAAGACTTTCAGAATGGTCTCCGCCGAGAGATCGATTCCATTGCGGCGATGCAACTCTTCCTTGAGCCGATGAACGCCAAGACGCTGGCTTTTCCGCAAATCGAGGATCAGGGCTTCCTCGCGCTCGAACACCTTCTTATTGGGCGACGAAGCGGGTTTTCGGCTCGTGTCCTCGAGCCCTTTCGGTCCCGAATGCTTGTAGCGGCCCCACCATTTTCGCAGCGTCGGACGCGAAATGCGGAACCGCGCGCAGACCGCGCCTGCGTTCCGGGTCGCCTCGTAGGCTTCCATCCAGCGCATCCGCTCTTCGACAGACACCGACCTCTCCTGAAACAATCTATATAGACCGCTTTATCGGCAGGTGATCCACATGACAAACATTCCCGCGCGGGATTTCAGGGGCTACGGCTCCCATCCGCCTCGTGTCCGATGGCCCGATCAGGCGCGCGTCGCCGTCTCCTTCGTCCTCAACCTTGAGGAAGGCGCTGAACTTTCGGTTTCGGACGGCGACGAGCGCAACGAGGGTGCGTACGAAGCGGTCGAGGAGATCGTCGGCTATCCGGACCTCTGCCAGGATTTGCACTTCGAATACGGAACCCGAGCGGGCTGGCGACGGGTTGCCGCCGCGCTGGCCGGGAGTCACGTGCTTGCGACCATCAACGCCTGCGGGCGCGCGGTCGAGCGCTCTCCCTGGCTCGCTCGCGAGGCCGTCGACCAGGGTCACGAGATCTCCTGTCACGGCTGGCGCTGGGAGCGCCATGCGGGCATGAGCGAGGAGGTTGAACGGCGCGCCATCGCGAGAGCCGTCGCCGCGATCCGCGAAGCGACCGGAGTGACGCCTGTCGGCTGGCACACGCGATCCGCGCCGTCTCTCAATACACGGCGGCTTCTCCTGGAGCATGGCGGATTCTTGTATGACAGCGACGCCTACTCCGACGATCTCCCTTTTTTCGTCGACGTCGCCGGTCAGTCGCGCCTCGTTCTGCCCTATGCCTTCGATACGAACGACATGAACTTCTTCCGAGCGCATCGGTTCGTGACAGGGGATGATTTCGCGTCTTACGTGATCGCTGCCTTCGATCGGCTGTGGTTGGAAGGAGCGAGCGAGCCCCGCATGCTGTCGATCGGGCTGCATTTGCGAATGATCGGCCGCCCGGCTCGAATTGGCGGACTGGAGACAATCCTAAAGCATCTCATCCAGCGTGGGGGAGTGTGGATCGCGCGAAGAGACGCCATCGCCCGCCATTGGCTCGCCAATGCCGAAACCGGGGCGCCTTTGTGCGAACCCTCTTACTCATAAACCCCAACACGACGCTCGCCATGACCGAGCAAATGGCGGCTGTCGCGGCGCGCTGTCTGCCCGCCGGGGTGACGATCGCGACCCTGACGGCGACCGTCGGCGTCCCGGTCATCGCCTCCCGCGAGGCCTATGCGACCGCCGCGTCCGAAACGGTCAGGATGTACGAACGCTCCGACAAGCCCCACGAAGCCGTCATCATCGGCTGTTTCGGCGACCCCGGGCTTGAAGCTTTGCGCGGCGTCGCACGAGCGCCCGTTCTTGGGCTTGCCGAATCCTCCATTCTGGAAGCGGATGCGTTGGGAGAGCCATTCGCCATTCTGACGATGGGCAAAGCGTGGGTGGACATCCTGAACGAGCGCGTGGCGTTGGCCGCGCCCCGGACACGTTTCGTCGGCGTGTTTGCGGGCGAAGGCACCGGCCTCGACGTCAACCGCCGGGAAGCGGCGGTCGTGGATGAACTGAACCGGCTCGGGCGGGCCGCCGTCGCCGATGGCGCCCGCACCCTCATTCTCGGCGGCGCGGCTTTCGCGGGGTTGACCAGCCGCTTTGGAGCGAACGCTCATACCGTCGATTGTGTCGAGGCGGCGATCCGGGCCGCGCTGACGCTCATTCGAGACACGGCGCCCGCGCCGGCGCGCCTCGCCTAGCATGCTCATCACGCCAGATTACAGAAAACGCCTGCTTCGGGTCTCGAGATCGACCCGCTCGCCAAGCCGTACGCGGCTCGTCTTACTTTGCGGCCGAGCCGCCCGCAGCGTAGCCGTTGCGTGTCGACATCTGTTCGCCGACGTTCTTGAACGTCTTGTCGTCGTCGCCGAGCTGAACCGTCGGCATGCAAGTGGGGTCGCAGGCGAAGGACATCCTGGAGGTTCCGTTCTGCAAGACCAGCACGGTTTTCGACGGCAGAACCTGGATTTGCTCTTCCTCGATGAGCGCGCCGGTCGCGTCGATCGCGATCAGGTTCGTCTGGCCGAAGCCTTTGCCGGTGATGACCATCGTATTGTTGTTCTTGAGCATGGTCACGTCCGCGATCATCGGGTTTCCGACAATGAGCGTCGCCGTGGCCTCAGGCAGCCGGGCGATCTTGGCCTGGTCGAGAATGACCGCGATCATGCTCGTCTCGGCGCGCGCAGGCGATGCGCCGGCGGCGAGAACGAAGGCGACGGCAAGCCAAAGGCGCGACGACATCGGAACCCTCTCGAGGTCGGGAGACTGAGGGGCCATTTCGCTCGCCAATGATGAAGAAAGCCTCAACATCCAGAGCGCTTCCGTGCGTCAGGCGGCAGAGAAAATCGCCGCTCCCTCGTCGGCCGAGCTGACGGCGCCGCGAAAGACGCCGAACAATTCGCGCCCGACGCCGACATGGGACTGGGAGAGATCGGCTTCGGCATGCGGTCTGTGCGCCCAGACATCTTCGTCGACCAGAACGTCGAGGCGGCCCGCCGGCGCGTCGAGACGAATGACGTCGCCGTTCCGGATCTTGCCGATGGCGCCGCCGGCCGCTGCTTCCGGCGTCACATGGATCGCCGAGGGCACCTTGCCGGAGGCGCCTGACAGGCGCCCGTCGGTGACGAGCGCGACCCGATGTCCGCGGTCCTGCAGGACCCCGAGCGGGGGCATCAGCTTGTGCAGTTCCGGCATGCCGATAGCCTTCGGCCCCTGAAATCTGAGGACGGCGACGAAGTCGCGATTGAGTTCGCCATTGCGGAAAGCCACGTGCAATTCCTCCTGGCTGTGAAACACCCGGGCCGGCGCCTCGATCGTATGACGGTCGGGGGCGACGGCCGAAGTCTTGATGACCGCCCGGCCGAGCGGTCCTTCCAGCACGCGCAAGCCGCCGTTGGGCTGAAAGGGATCGCCCGCCTCGCGCAGGACGTCGCGATCGCCTGACGCGGCGGCGGCTGGCGACCAGGCGACAGCGCCATCGGCGTCGAGGCGTGGCTCGACCGCATAAGCGTCGAGCTCGCCCCAGACGGTCTGCGCGTCGCCGTGCACAAGCCCGGCCCCGAGGAGTTCCCGGATCAGGAGGCCCATGCCGCCGGCGGCATGGAAATGGTTCACGTCGGCCTTCCCGTTGGGATAAATCCGGGTCAGAAGCGGCGTCACTTCCGCAAGGTCGGCGAAATCCTCCCATCGAAGCGCGATGCCCGCGGCGGCGGCCATCGCCACCAGGTGAATGGTGAGGTTGGTCGAGCCGCCGGTCGCATGAAGCCCGACCACGCCATTGACGATCGCCCGCTCGTCGATCACGCGCCCGATCGGGGTGAATTGGTTGCCCAGCGCCGTGATCTCCAGCGCCCGCTTGACGCCGAGCATGGTGAGGGCGTCGCGCAGCGGCGTATTGGGATTGACGAAGGACGAGCCCGGCAGATGCAGGCCCATGATCTCCATCAGCATCTGGTTGGTGTTGGCGGTGCCGTAAAAGGTACATGTGCCGGGGGCGTGATAGGCCTCGGCTTCCGCCGCCAGCAAATCGGCGCGGCTCGCCTTGCCCTCGGCGTAGAGCTGACGGACTTTCGACTTCTCTGTGTTGCCGAGGCCTGAGGGCATTGGTCCCGCGGGCAGGAACACGGCCGGCAAATGGCCGAACGACAGCGCGCCGATGATGAGGCCAGGCACAATCTTGTCGCAGATGCCGAGATAGACCGCCGCATCGAACATGTCGTGGGACAGGGCGACTGCAGTCGACAGCGCAATGACGTCGCGCGAGAACAGGGAAAGCTCCATGCCCTTTTCGCCCTGGGTGACGCCGTCGCACATCGCCGGAACGCCGCCCGCGACCTGGGCTGTCCCGCCGACCGCGCGCGCTGCCTCCTTGATGAGATCGGGGAAGCGCGCATAGGGCTGGTGAGCCGAAAGCATGTCGTTATAGGCGGTGACGATCGCGAGATTGGCTCCTGTGCCCTCGCGCAAAGCCTCCTTGTCGCCGGGCCCGCAAGCGGCGAAGCCATGGGCGAAATTGGCGCAACCGAGGCGCTTGCGTGATGGCGCATTGGAGACCGCGGAATTGATCCGCGCCAGGTAGGCCTGACGCGACCGGCGGCTCCGCTCGACGATGCGGTGGGTCACTTCGCCGACGCGAGCATTGAGTTGGGTGGTCATACGAATCTTGCCTCCTTGATCCGGCAGGCGGGCTGTCACCCGTTTCTGGCGGAAAGACACGCAAGAAGAAGGCCGAGCCGATAAGGCCGTCAGAAACGACCGCCGTCGCTTACCGCTTTAGCGTCAAAAGCCGGCGAGGTTGTGGACCATCTTGGTGAAACGGCTCCGCTCGTCGGGGGTCAGATTGGCCGTGGCGACATCGAGGCCGTCGTCTTTAAGTCCGGCCGCCTTGGCGAAACTGTTCCAGGCGGCGGCCTTGGCCATATCTTTCGGCAGCGCTTCGCCGCTGACGTAGAGATGAGCGATCCGGTTCTGGGCGATCGGGTTACCGTGAGAGGCGGCGGCCAGGAGGATCTTAGCCGCTGCGACCTCGTCCTTCTTTACGCCCTCGCCGTTGAACAGCATGATCGCGTATTCGACTTGGGCGGCGATGATGCCGTCGTCGGCCGCGCGCTTGAGCCAGTGAGTCGCCTCGCCGATATTTTGCGGGGCGCCTTTGCCGTCGCGCAGCATCACGCCGTACGAATAGGCCGCATCGTCGTCGCCTGCGTTCGCAGCGCGCAGGAAATATTGCGCCGCCTGGTTATAATCCGGCGTCTTGCCGTCCAGGCCCTGGAGCGCCATCACTCCAAGATTGTAGAGCGCGCCCGGATGATTCTTGGCCGCGGCGCGCTCGAACTGCACCTTGGCGGCAGCCGGATCTTTCGCCACGCCCTTCTCACCTTGAACCAGCATCGCTCCGAGTTCGTATGCCGCCTGGGGATCGCCGAGATTGCTGGCGAGGCGGAACCAATGCGAAGCCTCTTGATCGCTGCGGGGGACCGCGGCGCCGTCGCGATAGATCTCGCCGATCAGCGTCATCGCCGCCGTGTCTTTGCGATCGGTGTCAAGGCGGCGTTCAGCCTCCAAGAGGGCGTAAAGGAAATTACCGCGCTGATAGGCGCCGAAGGCCATATCGGCTGGCACTCCGTCCGCTCGCGGTGGGAGCGGAGGCGGCGCCGATGTTGGAGGGGCAGCGAGAGCCGATGGGCTCGCCAGCGGCGACAGGGCGCCTGGGGTCTGCGTTTGGGCGAAGGCGGCGCCGGCTGTGCCGAGCGCCAACCCGAGGACGAGCGCGATCCGCGTCATGACGCGCCGACGCCCACGCCGGCGATCAGCGCGTGGGCCTCCCGCACTGCCGCTTGTGGCGACGGATTGTCCCAGATGGCGTCGCCAAGCGCGACGAAATCGGCGCCGGCCCCAGCCAATGCTCCAGCCGCCGCCATCGTGTCTGCATAGGCGACACATGGCGTCTCGAAGATCTCCGCCCACCAGACGACCCGTTCGGTGAGCGACACCAGCGACGCCAGGCCCGTCGTTTGCGCGCCCCCATGCGGCTCCCCGAACATCACGTAATCCGCCCCCATTTCGCCTGCAGTCATCGCCTCGTCGCGCGTACGCAAAGATCCCGCGCCGACGATTCGTTCCGGTTTCAGACTCTCGATTGCCTGGCCAAGATCCTCGCCGGCGCCGGCGACATGGACGCCATCTGCGCCAAGCCGGGCCGCCAACCGGGCGTCGTTTTCGATCAACAGCGCACAGTCGGCGTCCCTGGCGGAAGGAAGGAGGGGGGCCACGATCGCTTTCGCATGGGCCTCGGAACCGCGCGCGAAACGGACGAGCGCGCAGGCGACCGGCGCGGCCTCGAGCGCCTCGGCGAAAATCTTGCCGAAGGCGCTGGCGTCAGCGGCCGACAGAAGGGGAGTGACGAGATAGAGCGAGCAGCGGGGCGAGTTCTGAAGGGTCAATGGCATGAGCGGCAAAGCGGAGCGGGAACGGAGATGTCACCGACCATTGCGGCCAAATCGCGGTCGAAGCAAGCTTTAGAAACGGGTCGTCGCCCGAATGCCGGCGGATGAGAACCGGACCCGCGCGAAGGCTCTCGGCCGGCTATAGTGAGAACGCCGCGCGAAGGCGCTCGACCTGCGAGGCGACCGCGGATTGCGCGTTGACCGGCTCACGCGAATGCGCGACCACCAGGCTTTGATCGAGATGCATCACCCGCTCCTGGATGCGCACCGAGCGCTGACTGAGACTGCGCAGGGTGGGCGGCAATTGTTCGAAGATCTCTGGCCTATAGCCGTAATCCTCGCGGGAAAGCTTGACGCGCACGCGTTCGGCTTGAGCTTGGCTTGAGCTCAGTTCGCCTTCGTTGACCGCACGTTGGAGCAAAAGCCAGGAGGCGACCTGCATCAGACGGGTGGTCAAGCGCATGCTCTCGGTCGAATAGGCGAGCGCCGTCGGGCGAGAAAGAGCACTCGATTCCGCGCGCCCTGGGCCGTCGAGGTAAGCAGCAGCTTCTTCGACAAGCGTCATGCCTTCTCGAAAGAGGTCTTTAAACGCGGCGGATGAGGTGAGACGATGGATGAATGGAATCGCGTTCGAAAGCTGCGCGGTCGCAGCGAAACTGCGCTTCGGTCCTTCATATTGATGCCCCATACGCCCTCACTCCCGCCTCGCTGAGACGAGGCGGCGTACCCCGCCGCCGCGCCGTATTGGAGCCGCAGGGCACAATAGCGCCCGCGCGGCGCCTTCGGCTCATTTACCATTGAGCAAGGTTAACCGGGAAGTCCACGTTCTGCAGGGGCATAAAAAAAGCCGCCTCACGGCGGCTTTCAAGGTGGGATATGGGAGGGTTCACTAAGGAGTAGGCGCCCATTCAGACTGCTGTTGGGCTGTGTGATTCATAAACAATAAGGATTAAGGGCTTCTTAACGGGGCCTAAAGGGATCGCGATGGTTCAAATTTTGAAGACCGAGGCAGCGGCGGCGCGGGTCGCTTGACGCGCCTCGATCGCCTTCTCGAGGCGGTCGATCTCCGAGTGCAATAGAGCGATGCGCTCCGAGAGTTCGGGCGCCGACAAAGCGTCGAGGTTCTGCCCTATCTCGTGAGCGAGGGGCAGCTTGGGCTTCGCCCCAAATCCGGACTCGTCATCGAACGCAGCCATGCTTCCCGTTCTCCATCGTCAGGCGGCGACGATGAACCCGCCGCCGAGCACCCGAGCGCCCGGATCGACAGAATCATAGAAAGCACAAGCTTGACCGGGCGAGACGCTGCTTTCGGGCTCAACGAACTCGATTTCGCCGGTGGGCATGAGCAGGGCGGGAGTTGGCGGGCGGGTCGAACGAATTCGCGCCGCAATTGGCAATCCGTCGGGCGGCAAGGCGGTGATCGCGCCTGGACCGATCCAATTCACATCACGCAACCGAAGCCGCGCCACCGCAAGCGAAGCGCGCGGGCCGACGATGACGCGTGCATTAGCCGCGTCGAGTCCCACCACATAGAGCGGCTCGGCCGCCGCGACGCCGATGCCGCGCCGCTGGCCAATGGTAAAGTGAATGACGCCGCCGTGCCGTCCGAGAACGCGGCCGTCTGCATGGACAATGTCGCCCGGCACGGAAGCGCCCGGAATCAAGCGCTCGATCATTTCGGTGTAATGTCCAGACGGCACGAAGCAGATGTCCTGGCTGTCGGCCTTCGCGGCATTCGTCAAACCAAATTCGCGCGCCAATTCGCGCACGCGCGCCTTCGGCATGCCTCCCAGCGGGAACCGCAGCCGCGCGAGTTGCGCCCGCGTGGTGGCGAACAGGAAATAGCTTTGGTCGCGATCAGGGTCGGCGGCCCGGTACAAAGCTTGTCCGCCACGCCCGTCGTCGCGGCTGGCGACATAGTGGCCGGTGGCCAGTAGATCGGCGCCGAGATCGTTGGCGGCGTCGAACAGATCAGCGAACTTCATGTGCTGATTGCAGGCAATGCACGGAACCGGGGTTTCGCCTGCGACATAGGATCGGGCGAACGGCTCGATGACCTTCTCGCGAAAGCGCTCCTCGTAATCGAGCACATAATGGGGAACGCCGAGCCGCGCCGCGATGTCGCGCGCATCGTGGATATCCTGCCCCGCGCAGCACGCGCCTTTGCGGTGCGTCGCCTCGCCGTGGTCGTAGAGTTGCATCGTGACGCCGACCACGTCGTAGCCTTCGGCGGCAAGCAGCGCCGCCGTGACCGACGAGTTGACGCCGCCCGACATCGCCACGACGACGCGGGTTTCGGCGGGCGGCTTATCGAGCCCTAAACTGTTCAGTGCGCCGTCCGCAGGCGGCGCGAGCGATGGAGCAAGCATCTCGAGCTTTTGCCGGCGAATTTGCCGGACCATTGGTTTATTTGGGGCTTCTGGCCCGATCGGGCAAGGCCATAGCCCAAATCCACCCACCCCGCCATAGCGAGACCGGGTCGCCGCGTGAGATTAGAATGTGTTCAAGCCTGACTTGAGGGCGGGCGGAGGCTCTTATTTCCCCGCAAGCTGATCCGCGAACAAAGCAACCGTTTTGGCGTAAACGGGCGACGAGTTCCATTGAAGCAGAGTATTGAAGTTCGGTTGACCCTCATCCCAACCCGCGCCCGGACTCCAGCCCTTCGAGCGAAGGAAATTTGCAGTTGACGCCAGCGCGTCGGCGGGGCTGGAAATGATGTCGCCGGCGCCTCCGCCTTGCGCGTTGACCGCATATTTTAGATAGGCCGACGGCATGAACTGGGTCTGTCCGATCTCGCCCGCCCACGCGCCTCTCTGCGATGGCCGCAAAAGACCGCGCTGGACGAGCATAAGCGCATCGATGAGTTCGGCGCGATAGATTTGTGAGCGGCGGCAATCGTAGGCGAGGGTCGCCAGCGCGCTGAAGGTGGAATAACCGCCCAGACCCGCGCCGAAATCAGTCTCAAGGCCCCAAATCGCAACCAGAACCGGGCCGGGCACGCCGAACCGCTGCTCAATTCTCTGCAGCGGTTCGGCGTACGCAAGCATCATTGACTTGCCCCTTTTTACCCGAGGAGGCGTGATGTGGCGCGCGGCAAAGGCTGCTGAATTCGTCCCAAAGTTCTGACCGCGATCATGCGCCTCAACCGAGGGATCGAACGTGACGCCGTTCAAGGCCGAATCAACGACCTGTTGGGAGATGCCGTTCTTAACCGCGACTTGCTTGAATGACGTGAGCCATTCGTTGAAGCCGTCCACGCTGTCTCCGCAATCTGCCGCGCGCGCCGACGCGACGCCGACCGTCACGGCCGCGACGATTGAAAACAATATGCTCTTCCAAGCCCTTAGTCGCATTCGCCGCCGCTCCAGAAACATCGTCATAGATTTCGAAACCGCTAATTGCAAAACAGGGTTGAAAGTTGGCGGCATTGGACCCTTCAATACTTATCAGCTCGGGCGAGCGGGCGTTGGCCCGTCCCTACCCAGATCACCACACTATTCTGGTTAGTATCGGTATATTTTTTGTAGCGGTGGCTTAGGCAAATCTTAAATCGCTTCGCCTATTGTCGCGGAGGTTGTGTGACATGCGTCTGAGTGAGAGTCCAATGAGTGAAACGCTGCGGCCGAGAGTAAAATATGTGATTGGTCCGGATGGCAGTCCGCTCACAATCGCCGATCTGCCGCCACCCAGCACGCGCCGCTGGGTCATTCGCCGCAAGGCCGAAGTGGTCGCCGCCGTTCGTGGCGGTTTGCTGTCGCTGGAAGACGCTTGCTCACGCTATACCCTGACGGTCGATGAACTTTTGAGCTGGCAAGTCTCGATCGATCAGTATGGCTTAGCTGGACTTCGGACGACCCGCATCCAGCAATATCGGCACTAGCAGTCTGGGCCGGCGCTCCTGGACGGGAAGCCGCGGCGCGGCCAGGCGTCAGCGCCTTAGGGCATAAGCTGGCCGCCATTGACCTCGATAATCTGCCCAATGACGTAGCCGCTGAGCGCCTCCGAGGCGAGGAACAGGTAAGCGCCGACGCATTCTTCGGCTGTTCCGAGCCGAGCGATCGGAATCGTCTTGCGAATCACCTCCAGCGTATCGGCGTCCGTATAGCGCTCGTGAAACGGCGTCGTGATCACGCCGGGCGACACGGCATTGACGCGGATGTTTTTGCCAATCAGCTCCTTGGCGTGGCCTTTCGTAATTGTCGAGACAAAGCCTTTCGCGGCGGCGTAGATCATTGCGCCGCCGGCGCCGCCGTTTCGCGCCGCAATCGAGGTCGTATTGATGACGAACCCGCCCTGGCGCTCGAGCCAGGGCCTGGCGGCGCGCGTCACCCAGATTATCGAACGCGCGTTGAGATCGATTACCGCCTGAACGTGCTCGTCGCTCGCCTCGAGCGAATTGACCCGCCCGAGCATGAGACCGGCGTTGTTGATGAGGCCGTCGAGGCCGCCGAATCGGCTCGTTGTCTCGGCGACGATTTGCGCGCAGGCCTTGGGATCGGCGACATCGCCTTTCACGGCCAGCGCCTCGCCGCCCGCGCCCTTGATCTCGCTCACAAGTGCGTGAGCCTTGTCCGCGCTCGAATGATAACCAATGGCGACGCGCGCCCCCTGTTCGGCGAAGCCTCTGGCCACAGCGGCGCCGATGCCGGTCGAGCCGCCGGTGATGAGAACATTTTTGCCGGCAAGATCGGGAATAACGAGGCGAGAAGCGGTCATCAGGGCGCCTTCTGGGCAGAGGTATGATTGCGATCGTCTGGCTGGTCGTCGCGCAGGTGAGCCTGGCCGATCGGGCGTCGGTGGACGTCCGCGCGGCCCAACGTCGACGCCAGCCATCCTAGCGCTCGGACGCCTCAGCGCGCAAATCCTGGATAGTCGTGAAGTGAGCCCTATATAGGAGCGCGAACCGGGGAGAGTTCAACTGATGACTGAGTCGCGTAAGCTGGCGGCGATTCTCGTGACCGATATCGTCGGCTACTCGCGGCTGGCGGGCGCCGACGAGGATCGGATCTTGGCGCGTTTGCGCACGCTGAGAAGCGATCTGATCGAGCCGACGATCTCCGTCCATCGAGGACGCGTGGTCAAGGGAACGGGCGACGGCTTCATCGTCGAATTTCGCAGCGTAGTCGACGCCGTGCGCTGCGCGATCGAGCTGCAGCATGGACTCATGGAGCGCAACGCCGGCCTGCCGCCCGAGCGCCGAATTGAATTCCGGGTCGGCATTCATCTCGGCGACGTGGTCGAAGAGAGCGATGGCGACCTGATGGGCGACGGCGTCAATATCGCCGCGCGCCTCGAGGGAATCGCGAAGCCCGGAGCGATCTGCTTGTCGGAGGACGCCTATCGGCAGGTGAAGGGCCGCCTCGATATGATGGTCAACGATCTTGGCCAAACGGAACTCAAAAATATCGCCGAGCCGATCCGGGTCTACTCGCTCGAGGTTGGTTCGGCGGCCCAAGCCGCCCTCGCCCCTGCCCCAAGTCCCGCCCCCGCCGAGATGCCGGCGGCGCCGCGCTTGTCGATCGTCGTGCTGCCATTCACCAGTCTTGGCGTGGATCTCGAGCACGAGATGTTTGTCGACGGCGTGACGGAGAGCCTGACGACCGACCTTTCGCGGGTCAACAACGCGGTTGTGGTGTCACGCAACACAGCCTCTACGTACAAGGGTAAATCGGTCGACGCCAAACAGATCGGCCGCGATCTCAACGTGCGCTACGTCCTTGAGGGAAGCATCCAGCGCGGCGCCAACCGGATGCGCATCAACGTCCAGCTCATCGACGCCATCACCGGCAACCACTTGTGGGCCGACCGATTCGACAAGCCGATGGGTGACCTGTTCGACATGCAGGACGAAATTGTCTCCCAACTCGCCAATCAGCTGCGGCCCGAACTGCTCGCCGCTGAAGCCAAGCGGGCCGAGACGGTGGCCGACCCGGATTCGGTCGACCTCTATTTCCAGGGGGTTCAGTGGTTCAACAAAGCTGGCCCCGCCAACATTGAGCGCGCGCGCGGCTATTTCGAGCGCGCGGTGGCGCTTGATCCGACGAACATCGACGCTCTTGTCGGCGCGGCGCGCGCCGACGTGCTGGTGGGCGCGATCTACACCACCGAGCATCGCGCCGAGCGCCTGGCTGACGCCGAGAAGCTGCTCATCAAAGGCATATCGATCGCGCCACGGAATTATTGGGCGCATTTGTGGCTGGGCTTCGTCCAGATCCAAACCAATCGCGCCTCGCGCGCGATCGGTGAACTGGAGCAGGCGTTGTCGCTCAACCGCAACCTCGGCGCTGCGCATGCGTGGATGGGGCAGGCGAAAATCACCATGGGCCGGGCGGAAGAGGCCGAGGCTCATGTCAACGAGGCGTTTCGCTTGTCGCCGAACGACGCGGTCGCCTTCATGTGGACCCACGTCCGGGGCCTCGCCAAATTCCATCTCGGAGCCGACGAGGAGGCGGTCGCGCTCTTTCGCCGCTCCGTCGACGCCAGCCGGAACTATCCGCTTAACCATTTTTATATGGCCGCCGCGCTCGCGAATCTCGGGCGCCTCGATGAGGCGCAAGCCGAGGTCAAGGCCGGTCACGCGCTCGCGCCAGGTTATACGATCACGCGCTTCCTGAGCATGGCGGAGAGCGACAATCCGACCTACCTCAAGCAGCGCGAGCGCATTCTGGACGGGCTGCGCAAAGCCGGCGTCCCGGAGACAGCGCCATCGGCCGCCGCGGTCGCGAGCTAGCCAGCCGCGAAAGCTGGCTTGGACGGCTGTATAACATATATAATAGGTTTTTCAATCACAAGACCCGTTTCGCAAGGATGGAACTAAAAGGGGTTCTAAGACCCTGAAAACCTTAGAGGTGCGGAACTAAAAAGGAACTAAGCCCCGTCTCTCGCCGGACGCGCTGCCTTCCTGGGGAATTGGGCCTCGGCTGGCAGGCTTCGCTTGCCCGACGAGGCGACTTGGGGGAAGGCTCGGGGCCGTGGCCCGGCGGCGATCCCCACTTCGTCTTCTGGCGCTTGGCGTCGTCTGGGCGACGCTGGCGCTTTTCGCACTCTTCATTGCGCTCGTTGGTCTTTATACATTCGTCCGGCCGGTCTCGACGCTCATGCTTGCGCGCAATGTCGAGGGCAAGGGCTACCAGCGCATTTACGCGCCGCTGAAGACCATCGCGCCGATCGCCCTCGCCTCCGTGGTCGCCTCGGAAGACGCAAGCTTCTGCGACAATGATGGCGTCGACTGGGGCTCGCTCCGCGAGGTCCTGAGCGGCGCGGGCGAACACGGGCCGAGCCGAGGCGCGTCGACCATCACCATGCAGACCGCGAAGAACCTGTTTTTGTGGCCTGGCCGCTCCACGATTCGCAAAGGCATCGAGATCGGCATGGCGCTCGTCATGGGCAAGGCCTGGTCGAAGGCGCGCACGCTCGAGATTTATCTCAACATCGCCGAATGGGGCGACGGGATCTACGGGATCGAAGCCGCGGCGCAGCGCTATTTCCACAAGAGCGCAAGTCAGCTCAATCCGCATGAGGCGGCGCTGCTGGCGACTGCGCTGCCGAATCCGATTCTCCGCAATCCCGCGCGCCCCAGGTCGCTTCAGCGCCGGCTCGCCGGCAACCTGGAAGCGAAGGTGCGCGAAAGGTCCGATTTGCTCCAATGCCTTCCGCGGTAGGGTCGCGTCAGGCTCGTCGAAAGGGCGGACCGATAAGGGCGCCATTGGCGGGAAGACAAAAGGCGCCTATCTCTCGTTGATGGAAACGACAGCGAGCAAACTCACCATGGCGATATTGCGCACGGCCGTCCTCTTTGCCGCGTTCGCGGTCCTTTCGCCGGCGCATGCCGCTTCGCAGGATCCCGATCTGATTTTCCGCAAGTCGACGACATTCAAATTGCTGACGCCGAACGACAAGCTCGCCGTGTACGGCATCGATGACCCGGTCATCGAAGGAATCGCCTGCCACTACACCATTCCGGAAAAAGGCGGCATCTCCGGCGCTTTGGGCCTCGCCGAACAGACGTCCGACATTTCTCTTGCCTGTCGTCAGTACGGCCCGATCAAGTTCAAGGACAAGTTCTCGCAAGGCGACGTGGTGTTCAGCGAGAGCCGATCACTCTTCTTCAAGAAAATGCAGATCGTCCGAGGGTGCGACACAAAACGGAATATCTTGGTCTACATGACCTACAGCGACAAGCTCGTCGAAGGCTCGCCGAAGAATTCCACATCAAGCGTTCCGATCGGACCCTGGGGCGCTGCGGCGAGCGACATCCAGAAGTGCTCGGATTTCCTTCGCTGATCCTGGAGCGTCGTTCAATCGTTGGCGGCCAGTCTGGCGCGGAACGCCTCGACCTCAGCAGGCGGAGCGTCCGCGCATTCGGCGGAAGCAGGAAAGGACTTCGCGTCCACCTCCGCGCGGAAGCGCGTGAGCGCCTGCACGCGCTCATCACGCACGGCCTGATGCTTAGCGGCCAGATCGCCCCAGCTGCGCGCGTGGCGCGGCCGGCGGCTCGATTCGCCGCAGATGTCGGAGGTGAAGAGAAACACCACATCCGCGTGCGGGCCAGAGCCGAGCGATATGGTGACGAGCGAAGTGCGACGATGGATCTCCGCCATGACGGGCGCGGCGATCAGCTCGCATTCGGCCGCAAAGGCGCCAGAATCTTCGAGGCGCCGAAACCGATCCCAGAGCTCCAGCGCCTCCGTCGCGCTCTTGCCCACAGCGCGCACGCCGCCGACCCAGGTGGACTTGCGCGGCACGAAGCCGAGATGACCGACAACCGGGATCTGCTCGTGCGCGAGAGCCCGCACGGTTTCGCTGCCGCGGCTTGTCAGCACCGCGTCGGCGCCTCCGGTGATCGCCGCGAAGGCGGCGCGCAGAATCTCGTCGGCGATCACGGCCTCGGCGAAGCCGAGCGCGGCGGTGACGAAAACGCGTTGCGAACCCTCGCGCACGCGCCCGACATTGGCGGCGCGACAGACGACCATTTCGACGCCGGCCGCTTCGGCCGCCGCCGCCTCGTCCGCCGTCTCGGCCGTCACCTGAGCCGCCTGCTTGCGCAACGCTTTTCAGCGCGCGAAGACCCGCGACGGTCTGGGCGCGCTCGACGTCGCGACCGCCGAAATCGAAGATGCGCGGCATCAGCCTTTCTTGAGCTTCTTGGCGTAATAATCCGGGGCTTTGACGCCGGGCTTTGAGAACCAGGCCGGCACGTCCACGCCCGAATAGAGCAGGATATTCCCCCAAGGGTCGAATGCGCCGGTGCGCACGATTACCTTCGCCTTCGCCGCCATCTCGCCGAGGATCGCCTCGTGCTTCACCGGCGCAAGTTCGGCGTCGCCGAAGAGCCGCTTGATCGTCGCGAGCAGCGGCGCGTTATACTCGGGCAAAGTGTCTGCGTAGGAAAGGCGCTCCACGATCAGGGCCTCGGAAATCGGTGTGAGAACCGTGGCGAGATCCGGCACGTCGGGCGAGATGGCGAGATCGATGCGCCAGGCCGACGAAGGAATCGGAAAACCCGCGTCGCAGACGATCATGAGATCGCCATGACCCATGGAGGCGATGGCGTGCGAAAGTTCGGCGTTGAGCAGTCTGTTGCGATTCACGTTGGCTTTCTCCAGATGGAGTTCTGAGCTTCGGCATAGAGAGCGTCGGCGCGAGCGCGGTCGGGAAGGCTTGGGACAACGCCGAGCTTCGTGCAGGCGATGGCGCCGCAGACCACACCGTATTTCACGGCGTCCACGACGCTCTCGCCCTTCCGCCAGCGCAACGGCGAATCCGGAATTGAACGCATCGCCCGCGCCGGTCGTGTCGACTGACATCGACGGGCACAGCCGGGATCATCACATCGAGGTCGTCGGCGAGGATCAGCGCGCCCGTGCGCCCGAGCGTGACGACGACGGTCCGAACCCCGCGCTTGCGCAGCTCCGCCGCAAGCTCGCGCGACGAGCTCGGATCGTGGGCCGGGAGCCCGAGGAGAATGCGCAGCTCGCTCTCGTTCGGCGTCAAATAGTCGACGTTGGCGAAGATCTCCGGCGGCAGCGCCCGAGCCGGGGCGGGATTGAGAATCGTTCGCGCGCCATGCTTGCGGCCAAGCTCCATCGCTCGCGCCGCCGCTGCGACCGGAACTTCCAGCACCGCCATGACGACCGAGCTTTCGGCGATTCGGCTCTCGGCCGCGTCCACGGCGGCGGCGTCCATAAGCTCGTTCGCGCCCATGTCGAGAATGATGAAATTCTCGCCTTTCTCGTTGAGGATGATGAAGCCGACGCCGGTCGCGCGCTCGTGGCGCACCGTGAGATGGGTCGTGTCGACCGCCTCCGCGGCGTAGAGGTCGGTCGCGATGCCCGCAAGCTTGTCCGTCGCCGATCATCGCCACGAGCGCCGAATGCGCGCCAAGCCTCGCCGTCCCGACCGCCTGGTTGGATCCCTTGCCGCCCGGCCCCATGTCGAAGTCGGAGCCGAGCATCGTCTCGCCGAAAATCGGCAATTTCGGCGCGCGCATCGTCAGGCCGACGGCGAAGCTTCCAACGATGGTGATTTCAGGCCCCATGCCAACCCCGAGAGCTATGACGCCATTGCGCGCCCGAGGATCTCAGCCTCGGTCATGGCTTCCCCGCGCAGCTCGCCCGAAATCCGGCCTCGTCGCAAGACAAGAACGCGCTCGGCGTTCATGAGGAGCTCCGGGACCTCCGAGGAGATCAAGACGATCGCAACCCCTTCGCTCGCGATCCCGCGGAGTATCCCGTAGATCTCGGCCTTGGCGCCGACATCGATGCCGCGCGTCGGCTCGTGCAGGATGAGCACGCGCGGATGCGTGACGAGGCTGCGGCCGAGAATGATCTTCTGCTGATTGCCGCCTGAAAGGGTGCCGAGCTTCTGCCCGAGGCGCGCGATTCGCGCGTCGAGCCGCGCAACTTGCGCGCGCGCCTCCCGGCGGATGGCGGCGCGCTGGAGCACGCCGGCGATGGAGAAGCGCTTGAGCGACGCCGATACGACATTGTCGGCGACCGTCATGGCGAGAAGGCCGCCCGCTCCGCGCCGGTCGGCGGGCACGAAGGCCATACCGCAACGGATGGAGGCGAGCGCGTCGGCGGGCGTCTCCGCGCCGTTGATCGCAACCCGGCCCTCGCGCGGGCAAAGGCCGAACAGCGCCTCGCCAAGAGCGTCCTTGCCCGAGTCCGGCAAGCCGCCGACGCCAAGAATCTCGCCCGCACGAACCTCGAAGCTGACGCCGTCAAGCCCCGGCGCCTTGAGGTCCGTCACCGACAGGACCACAGGATTGCCTTCGGAACGCGCGGCCGGATTCATGCGCCAGGGCGGCACGTCTCCCAGGTCCCGCCCGACCATCGAATGGATCAAGCGCTGCTCGGACAGATCCTCGTTGTCCAGCGTCTCGATCGTGCGGCCGTCGCGCATGATCGTGACGCGATCGGCGAGGTCGAGCACCTCGCGCAGGTGGTGAGAAACATAGATGACCGTCACGCCTTCGGCGCGCAACTGGCGCACGACGTCGAACAGGCGCTCGCTCTCGCGACGCGACAAAGCGGAATTGGGCTCATCGAGCACAAGCACGCGGGCGCGCTGACGGACGGCGCGCGCAATTTCGACGAGCTGCATCTCGGCGACCGACAGCCGGCTCACCCGCGTGTCCGGATCGAGCGAGTCCATGCCGAGACGTTCGAGCGCGGCGCGAGCCTCCGCGCGCATCATCGCCCGAGGCACGAGCGAGGCGACGCGCCGGCGCGCCATGTCCGACATGACGACATTCTCGGCGATCGTCATCGTCGGGCAGAGGGCGAGCTCTTGATAGACGACGACGATGCCCGCAGCGCGACTGTCGAGCGGCGAAGCGAAATGCGTCGCCTTGCCGTCGACGAGGATCTCGCCTTCGTTCGGCTGAAGATCGCCCGCGAGGATATGCATGAGCGTGGACTTGCCGGCGCCGTTCTCGCCAACGACGGCGTGAACTTCGCCAGCCCGAAAGCCCACGTGGATATGATCGAGCGCAAGAACGCCAGGGAACCTTTTGGTCACCCCGGCGATCTCGACGATATGCGGACTGGACGTCACTTGCGGCCGGTCTTGGCGGACGCCCTACTTCTTGGCGACCTTGTCGATATTGTCCTTCGTGTAGATGCCGACGCCCGTATCGACGCTCTCGATCGGCTTGCCGTTCAGGAACTGCACGAGAAGGTCCACGGCCTCAAAACCCTGTTTCTCCGGGGCCTGATCGATCGTCGCCTGGACGTCGCCGCTCTGGACGAGCTGCACCGTCTGATCGAGGAGATCGAAACCGACGACCTTGATCGCGCCCGTCTTCTTGTTGCGCTGGACCCACGTGCCCGCGGCGGGCGTCGAGCAGCATTCCAGCGAAAGGATGCCGGTCACGCTCGGGTCGGCAAGCATGGCGTTCTCGATCGCGGAATAAATCTTTTGCGGATCGCTGCCGGTGTTCAGCGTCTTCACCACCTCGATGCCGGGGAAGGTTTTCAACGCCTCGCGCACGCCCTTCTCACGGTCCAGCGACCACTGGGCGGCGGCGTCGATCGTCGTGATCATCACCTTGCCTTTGCCGTCGAGCACCTTGCCCATGAGCTTGCCGGCTTCGCGTCCGGACTGGACGAGATCCTGCCCCGCGAAGGCCAGGCGTTTGCTGTTCGGATTGTCGGTGTTGTAGGTGACGACCGGAATGCCGGCCTTGAGAACGCGGTCGATCACCGGCCCGAGCGCGTCGCTCGAAACCGACGAGATCGCGAGGCCGTCCATCTTGCCCATGAGCGTCTCGATCTCGTTGATCTGCGCGTTGGCGTCGGAGCCGACGGGCCCGATGAATTGCGCGTTCACCTTGTCCTCGGCCGCGCCCTTCGCGACGCCCGCCTTGATCGAGGGCGCGAACTCGTTCGAGACGTCGTGATAGGACACATAGATGTCGAGCGGCTTGCCCGAGGCGACCTTCTCCTTGATCCGGTCGGCGAGCGGAAAGTCGCTGACTTTCACCGGCCCGTCCGCTTTCGCTGAAAGCGGCAGAAGCGCCGCCGCGACGACCATCAGAGCTGCAATCTTCATATTTTTCCTCCCAGTTCTTAGTTTGAAACCAACGCCTCACGCCGTCCGGCGCGTAGACCACTTGTCGATGCCGACCGCGATCACGATGACGAGGCCGATCATGAATTCCTGAACGAAGGGCGAGACGCCCATGAGCACGAGCCCGTTGCGCATCACGCCGATGATGAGCACGCCGAGAATCGTGCCCAGGATCGTTCCCTCGCCGCCCGAAAGCGACGCGCCGCCGACGATGGTGGCGGCGATCACGTCGAGCTCGAGGCCGAGGCCGGTCCGGCCCGCCTGCCCGCTCGGCAGAAAGGCGAGGCTCAGAATGCCCGCGAACGCCGCGAGAGCGCCCATCAGGATGAAGGCCCAGATCTTCACCGCGTTGACATGAATGCCCGAAACGCGCGCCGCCTTGGCGCTGCCGCCGACGGCGAAAATGCGAAAGCCAAAGTTCGTCATCGACAGGATGAACCATGCGATCGCCGCGACGATGACGAAGAAAACGAGTTGCATCGGAACGACGCCGAAGAGATAGCCCTGCCCCATGAACTCGAAGGCGTTGAGCACGCTTTCGGACGCGCCGTTGCGGACATTGACTGTGACAGGCGCGCCGTTCGTCAGGATCAGCGCCGCGCCGCGCACCATGCTCAGCATGCCAAGCGTCGCGATCAGCGAGGGCAAGCGGCCATAGGTCGAAAGCAGGCCGTTGATCAGGCCGATGATGCAGCCCGCGACCACGCCAAGGCCGACCGCCGCGAACAGCGGCCAGCCGGCGCAGATCAGCATGCCGCTGGCGAGGCCGCAGAAGGCGTATGTCGAGCCGACCGAAAGATCGACCTCGCCCGCAATCAGGACGAAGGTCATGCCGACGGCCATGATCCCGAGCAGTGAAATCTGCCGGCCCGACATTGAGCAGGTTCAGCGAGGTGAGAAAGCCGCCGGTCGCGAAAGTGAGGAACAGGCATAGCGCGAGGAGGGCCAAAAAGACCCCCGCCTCGCGCGCCCACAGGAGCTGCGACAGGCTGAACGACCCGCGGGTTGGAGCGCGCGCGCCGCTCCGAACCACATCGACCATACGCATTCACTCCCGATTTCAGACGCCTCGAGACGTCTTTATCTTGCGGCGACCGGCTGTCGGGAGCGCCCTCGATCAAGCCGGCTCCAGACTCCTCTTCAGGAACGAGCCGGCGGGGACCTTCTGCAGCGGCTCGTAATTGCCATATTCGCGCACGCGCTTGAAGGGCGCGTTCTCGACCGCATTGTAGGAGCAGATATAGCCCCAGCGATAGGTGTCGGAACGGTTGGCGTCCGAGCGATGCAAGAGATTGCCATCGAAAACGAGCGCGTCGCCGGCTTCCATTTCGGCATATTCATGGGTGAAGCGCTTCAGCGCCGCTTCAAGGTGCTCCTGCTCGACATTGGTCTGGTCGTTTTCACGAATGTGATTGAGGCGGCCGAGCTTGTGCGAGCCCTTCAGAAGCTGAAGGCAGCCGTTTTCCTTCGTCGACTTGTCGAGCGCGACGTAGATGCTCATCATTTCGGGCGCGAGGCAGCCATAATTGTACCAATAGCCGAAATCCTGGTGCCATTCCCAGGCGCCGCCCTCCTGGGGCTGCTTCATCGTCATCTTGTGGCTGTAGAGGTAGATCGGCTTGCCGACCGCATCTTCCGCGAGATCGACGAGCCGCTCGTCGCGTCGCGAGCAGACCGTATTGGTCGTCCTCGGCCCTGGTCCACATTTTGAGAAGAGTCGTCTTCCCATCCTTGTCGCCCTTGGACATGACCGCGCCCTCGCGGTTCTCCCGTTCGAGCTGCGCCCGCGCCGTGTCGCGGAAACGTCCAACCTCCTCGCGGCTGAGAAGGCCTGAGCGAAGGATATAACCGTCGCGGGCGTAGGCTGCGGTCTCTTCGCGGGTCATGGCGATCATCGTTGTCTCCCTTCGCCGTTCTTTCGTCTTCACTTCCAGCCCGGTCGGGCTTGCATGGAGGGACGATAGGCGGCGCCGGCTCGTCAAGCCAATGGACAGACCGACCCTCGCTTTTGTATAAAACGCGCATGACCTCTGGAGACCGTTTTCGCCGAGAATCTGCACTATGTCCCCGACGCCGCGTGGCCCTTGACCGCCTTCACGGTGCTGCGCGCGGGAAAAGTCGCCGCGGGCGCCACTTATGGGGTGCGGCGGGCAAATCAGGTCGGGCAGGACGTGCTCTTCTGCCTTTCCGGCTCGGGAGCCGTCGAACTCGGAAGCCGGCGGGTCGAGGTGCAGGCGGGCGAAGTGGTGTGGATCGCCAACGAAGCCCCGCACGCGCATATCGCGGACGCGCGCGATCCCTGGACGCTTCTCTGGTTCCGCTTCGACGGTCCGAACCCTGCCGCCGTGCGCACGCGCCTGTTCGGCGAAGGGGTCCCGCGGGTTGCGGCGAGCGACAGAGCCGGACTCGTCGCGTGGTTCGAGCGGCTGTTCCTTGTGTTGAGGCGGCGGGACCGCAGCCTCGATTTTCATCTCAATCAGTTGGTCAGCGAGTTCTTCCTCTTGATGGCTCGATCGCTCGCCGCTCCTGCCTCGCGAGACGCGTCGGATCCGCTCACCGCCGTCGTCGCCGCGGTCCGCGCCGATATCCGCCGTTCGTGGAGCGCCAACGGAGATCGCCCGTCTCGGAGGATTGAGTCCCTCACAAACCCGGCGGCTGTTTCAGAAGACCTTGCGGGAAAGTCCGCGGCGCTGGCTCATCCGCGAGCGGCTGATCGCCGCGCAATCCCTTATGATTCGCGAGAACACTCCCATCGCCAGCATCGCGGAGGCCTGCGGGTTCTGCGACGTGTATCACTTCGGCCGCGAGTTCAAACGCGTCGTGGGCATTTCTCCCGCCGCTTGGCGGCGGACGGAACTCGGCGCAAGAGACATGCCGCAAACGCCAACCCGCCGCATAACCGACTGGCGCAACCGGTCGCCCTAAGGCCGCCGGTCTTCTATTTAAGCAGTCGTCTTCGGGCGAGGATCGACGATGGTCTGGCGCCCCTAGCCGGAATGTGGGATCTGCTCTCTAAGTGATTGATGTCACATATCATATCGTCGGGATGGCGAAGCGTTGCACACCACTCACGTAGCTCAGGGCAACCCGCTCAATCTGCTTCGTCTTGGGGCCGGGGAAATGTCACTAATGGCACGGTCGGGATCACACATTCGTCGTCACCGTCCCGGCCGCTTCGCGTGATCAGTTCCTCGCCGTCGTCCAACTCCACCGGGACTGCCGTTCCCGTCCATCCGCAATCGGAGCAAACGGGGCCCTCCCAGAGGACTTTCGGAATGTCAGTCCGGCGGCCTTCCTCGGGAGACAAATTCGGCGATTGGCACTTGGGGCACGCCTCGGGTACCGATTGAACGTCGCGGAGAATGAGGGATGTCGCGAGACCAAGAATGTGCTCGATTGTGGAGGACGCCGTTTCCGCATCATGCCAGCTAGCGGAATGTGCGTGGGTTAGCCAATTCGAGAACACCCAGGCGGGATTACCTTGCTTTGCCCTAGTGGTGATTCGTCGCAGCCTTGCCAGCCGTAGGTTGCGCAACATAAGCTGAATCAATCCGCCGCAGCCGGCGCCAGCGTGACGACACCGCGAGGACGAACGCACCGCAATCGCGGATCGGAGGCTATCGCGACGCCCCTGGCCGCTGACCGGATCACGGACCGGCGTCGGCCCGAGGCCACGGTCCAACCGGTAGGAAATTGGCCACGCATGTGGATTGTCCGAATCGCGCTCGATCGACCCTACACTTTCGTGGTGTTGTCGCTGCTGGTCCTGATTCTCAGCCCGCTGGTGATTCTGCGGACGCCAACGGACATCTTTCCGAACATCAACATCCCCGTGATCGCGGTGGTGTGGACCTATACCGGCCTCAATGCCGAAGAGATGGAGGGGCGGCTGACCTCCTCGTACGAACGATCGCTGACGACGCTTGTTGACAACATCCAGCACATCGAATCGACCAGTTACAACGGAATTGCCCTGGTCAAGATCTTCCTCCAACCAGGCGCCAGCCTCGATACTGCGAACGCGCAGGTGACAGCCGCCTCCCAGCTTCTGCTGCGGCAGACGCCACCGGGGACCGAGCCGCCGGAAATCCTGAACTACAGCGCCTCCAACGTGCCCATCCTGCAACTCGGGCTGTCCGGCGACAACCTGTCCGAGCAGCAACTCAATGACCTCGGCCTCAATTTCTTGCGCACGCAACTGGTCACCGTGCCGGGCGCCACGATTCCGTATCCATACGGCGGCAAGCAGCGGCAGATCACGATCGCCTTTAATCCAGCGCGGTTACAAGCAAAGGGATTGTCGCCGACCGACGTGCTGAACGCGGTGAACGCACAGGACCTCGTACTGCCGTCTGGCACGGCGAAGATCTCGCAGTTCGAATACGATGTGCGCACCAACGCGGCGCCGCGCACGATAGAGCAGCTCAACGACCTGCCGATCCGCGCGATCGGCGACGCCACGATCTACCTTCGCGATGTCGCCACCGTCAACGACGGGTTCGCGCCGCAGACCAACATCGTGCGGCTGAACGGCCAGCGCGGCGTGTTGGTGACCGTCCTGAAGGCCGGCAAGGCGTCGACGATCAAAGTGGTCGACGACATCCGCGCACTGTTGCCGCGGGTGGAGCAGACGATGCCGCCGCAACTCCACATCAGGGCGATTGCCGACCAGTCGATCTTCGTCAAGGCCGCGGTCGCCGATGTGGTGCGTGAAGCTGTGATCGCGGCGTGCCTGACCGCGATGATGATCCTGCTGTTCCTCGGCAGCTGGCGCAGCACGTTGATCATTGCGGTGTCGATACCGCTGTCGATCCTGACGTCGGTGATGGTGCTGAGCGCATTGGGCGAGACGATCAACATCATGACGCTCGGCGGCCTTGCGCTCGCCGTCGGCATCCTGGTCGACGATGCGACAGTGACGATCGAGAACATGGAACGCTACCTCGAGGACGGGCAGCCGCTGCGCGAGGCGATCCTCAACGGCGCCTCTCAGATCGCGGTGCCGGCGCTGGTCTCGACGCTTTGCATCTGCATCGTGTTCGTGCCGATGTTCCTCCTGCAAGGCGTCGCACGCTATCTGTTCATGCCGCTGGCCGAGGCGGTGGTGTTCGCGATGCTCGCATCTTACTTCCTGTCGCGCACACTCGTCCCCACGATGGCTATGTATCTGCTGCGGCGCAAGCCGCATGGCGCGGCGCGCTCGCGCAATCCGCTGGCGGTTTTCCAGCGCGGCTTCGAAAGCGGCTTCGAGCGGACGCGGTATGCCTATCGCGAGCTGCTGATGCTCCTGGTGCGCCGTCGTCGCGTGTTCATTCCGGGATTCTTGGCCTGCTGCTTGGCGCTCTTCGCGCTCGGGCCCTGGCTCGGCCAGGACTTCTTCCCTAACACCGACAGCGGTCAGTTCATCCTTCACATGCGCGCGAAGACGGGCACCCGCATAGAGGAAACCGCGCGGCTCGCCGACCAAGTCGAAACCGCGATGCGGCGGATAATCCCTGCGCGCGAACTGGACGCGATCGTCGACAATATCGGCCTGCCGTATAGCGGCATGAATTTGACCCACACGGCGACCGGCGTGCTTGGCGCGGCGGACGCGGACATCATGGTCTCGCTCAAGCCCGATCACCATCCGACCGCCAGTTACCTCGCTGCGATCCGCCGAATGGTCGCGCAAGAGTTCCCCGGCGTGACGTTCTATTCGCTGCCGGCCGACATGATCACGCAGATCCTGAACTTTGGCATGCCCTCGCCGATCGACATCGAGATTGACGGCGCCAATGTGCGCGACAACCGTGTCGTCGCCAACCAGATTCTTGACGAGGTGCGTCAAGTGCCGGGCGTGGTGGATGCACGCATCCAGCAGCGCTTCGACTACCCGGACTTCGACATCGACATAGACCGCACCAAGGCGCAGCAGAACGGACTGACCGAGCGCGACGTCGCGGGCAGCCTACTGGAAACGCTGAGCGGCAGCTTCCAGACCGCGCCGATGTTCTTCCTCAACTGGAAGAACGGGGTGAACTACCAGGTTGCGGCGCAGACGCCACAATACGACATCCAGTCTCTGCACGACATCCGGAACATCCCGATCACTGGGTCGTCGGGCAGCCGGGCGATCCTCGCCGATGTCGCCACGATCTCCCGGTCGCAGGAGATGGCGGCGGTGGATCATTACAACATCCGACGCGTCGTCGATGTCTACGCCAACGTGCAGGGGCGCGACCTTGGCGCGGTGGGGCGGGACATCCAGCGCATCGTTACGGCCAACGCCGACCACCTGCCGCGTGGCAGCTTCGTGACCATCCGCGGCCAGCTCGAGACTATGCGCGGCGCCTATATCGACTTGGCCGAGGGGCTGGGCTTCTCGATCCTGCTCGTCTATCTGCTGATCGTTGTGAACTTCCAGTCCTGGCTCGACCCGTTCATCATCATCACGGCGCTGTTGGGGGCGTTGGGAGGGATCGTGCTGTTTCTGTTCCTGACCCGGACGACGCTGAGTGTGCCTGCGCTGATGGGTGCGATCATGTGCATGGGAGTCGCGACCGCAAATAGTATCCTCCTGGTGTCGTTCGCCCGCGAACGGCTGGCCGAGCATGGCGACGCGGCCCGCGCCGCGGTCGAGGCCGGCTTCACCCGATTCCGGCCGGTGCTGATGACGGCGCTTGCGATGATCATCGGCATGGTGCCGATGTCGCTTGGTCTCGGCGCGGGCGGCGAGCAGAACGCCCCGCTGGGGCGGGCGGTGATCGGCGGCCTGCTGCTTGCAACGGTCGCGACGCTGGTGTTCGTTCCGGCTGTCTTCTCCCTGCTGCATGCGAGGCGCGCGCCTCGGCCGGCGGTGAGTTCCGGCGCCCCAACCGTCGCGGCTTAAGGAGCCTCGCTAAATTGTGCTGAAGGACCCGGACGCAAGGGATCTCGCCCCGCTAGAGGGCGCCCCCGTCACGCAGCGGCCACCTCGGCTCGGCGGGATGTTGCTGATCTGGCTGGCGATCGTGGCCGCGCTGCTCGGCGGCCTGATTTACAATGGCATGCGCGAGCGCTCGGCGGCCGAGGCGGCGCTGGCGACAGAGACCGGGCAGGAGGCGGCGCCGTTTGTCGAAATCGTGCATCCGGTTGGTGACGCGCCCGACCAGACATTGGTATTGCCTGGCCAGACGATGGCGTTCATCGACACCCCGATCTACGCGCGCGCCAGCGGCTACCTGAAAAGCTGGAATTACGACATCGGCGCCCATGTGAGACGTGGAGACGTGTTGGCGCTAATCGAGACTCCCGAACTCGACCAGCAGTTGCGCGAGGCGCAGGCGCAACTGGCGCAGATGCAGGCGGCGGTGACCCAGGCGGAGGCGAATATGGACCTCGCCAAAGTGACGAGCGGCCGCACCTCGGAGCTCGTGCGGCAGGGCTGGAGCAGTCGGCAGCAGGGTGATCAGGACCGGCTGACCTATGCGGGGAGCACGGCCGCGGTCGACGTCGCTCGCGCCAACGTCCGGGTGGATCAGGCGCAGGTGGACCGGTTGGAGGAACTGACCGGTTTCGAAAGTGTGACGGCGCCTTTTGATGGGGTGATCACTGCTCGCAATACCGACGTGGGCGCGCTGATCAACGCCGGGGCTGGGAGCCCCGCCACAGAGCTGTTCCACATGGCCTCGACCCGGACGCTGCGCATCTTCGTTGCGGTGCCGGAGACCGACGCGCCGAATTTGCGGCCGGGCGCTGCGGCGACGATAACGTTCGACGAGTATCCGGGGCAGGTGTTCCAGGGCACGCTGGCGCGCACCGACGGCGCGATCAATCCCGCCTCCCGCACTCTGCTGGTCGAGGTGGACGTGGATAACGCCGACGGCAAGCTGCTGCCCGGCGCCTACGCATTCGCGCACTTCACGCTCCAGCGGCGGGCGCATTCGGTTGTGGTTCCCGCCAATACGCTGCTATTCCGAAGCGAGGGCTTGCGGGTGGCCGTGGTGCGCAACGGCGCCGCGGAACTGGTGCCGATCACTATTGGCCGCGACTACGGCGACCGTGTCGAGGTGCTGACCGGCCTGGACACGGCGGACGAGGTGATCCTCAACCCCTCCGATTCGCTCGTCAGTGGCATGGAAGTACGGCTGGCAAAT
>CAWCSA010000001.1:0-380223 GCA_963798015.1 uncultured Alphaproteobacteria bacterium | reverse complement strand
AGGACGTCGACTATCGCGCCGTCCGCGGTTTGGACCGCGCCCTGTTTCAGAAGCTCTCGGAGGGCGAATGGATCGACGCCCATGACAATCTGGCCCTGGTCGGCCCTTCCGGCGTTGGCAAGAGTTGGCTCGCCTGCGCCATCGGCCAGAAAGCCTGCCGCGACAATCTGAGCTGGACCCTGGATTTAGGACCATCGGCTAAGGTGTGAAATGTCCTGCTCTGTCGCAACCGACGGAGCGAGGAATGACGAAGTCACGCAAGAAGTTTGATGCGGCGTTCAAGGCGAAGCTTGCGCTTGAGGCGCTGCGCGAGGATGCGACGGTTCCGGAACTGGCGAAGCGGCACGGGGTGCATCCGAACCAGATTTATGCCTGGAAGAAGCAGGTTCTCGACAACGTCGCGAGCCTGTTCGCGCGAGGGGCGAGCGGTTCGGGCGATGGCGAGGAAGAGCGCGAACGCGAGACGGCCAAGCTTTACGCCAAGATCGGCCAACTGACGGTCGAACGGGATTTCTCGGCCAGGAGGCCCGGTCGATGAGCGCGCCCGATCGAAGAGCGATGATCGAACGGTCTGGCAAGGACCTGTCGGTTCGCCGCCAATGCGCGCTTCTGGGCGTGGCGCGCTCGGGGGTCTACCGCCCCAAGCCTGTCGTCGGGGCGGACGATCTGGCGGTAATGCGCCGCATCGACGAACTGCACCTCGAACTTCCGTTCTACGGCTCGCGGCGAACGACCTTCCAACTCAACAAGGAAGGCCATGGGGTCAACCGCAAGCGGGTGCGGCGGCTGATGCGGGTGATGGGGATCGAGGCGCTGGTTCCGCGCCCCGGCACGAGCAAAGCCGCGCCCGGGCACAAGATATACCCCTACCTGCTGCGGGGCCTGAAGATTACCGAACCGAACCACGTGTGGGCGGCCGACGTGACCTACATCCCGATGGCGTGCGGCTTCCTCTATCTGGTAGCGATCATCGACTGGGCCAGCCGGGCGGTTCTGGCATGGCGGCTGTCGAACACCAACGATGCCAGCTTCTGCGCAGCGGCGCTGGAGGAGGCGCTGCTTCGGTTCGGAACGCCGCGGATTTTCAATACCGATAGTCAGAGGATAACTGCCAGTTTCCGGGTGGCCTGACTCAAATACCGATCGACCGACTGGTAGGCTGGCGCCGTGAGGCGCCCGGTGCGGCCTGACCCGCACTCCGATCGACCAGCCGTGTCTTTCCCTGGACCTGTCGACCGCCCGGGAACGCCTTGCGGTGAGGCTTTGCCTCGCCGATGCCTGTGACCCGAGAAGGGCCTGACCTTCATGGTCTCGTGACTGTCCTGTCCGCGCATTCGGTCCCGGCGAAGCCATTCGTGCAGGTCAAAGCCGGAGGCTGGCAATGGTCGTAACCGAAGGAACGCGTCGCATTGTTGGAGGCGTCGATACCCATAAGGATCTGCACGTCGCAGCGGTCGTCGACGAGCAGGATCGAGTTCTCGAAACGCGATCCTTCGCCACCACCCGTCAGGGCTATCGCCAGATGCTCGCCTGGATGCGATCCTTCGGTGAGCTTCAACGCATCGGAATAGAGTCGACCGGCAGCTATGGCGCAGGTCTCCTCCGTTTCATGCAGCAAGCCGGGATTTCGGTTCTCGAGGTAACGACGCCCGACAAGCAGGATCGCCGCAGACGTGGCAAGAACGACGATCTCGATGCTCAGAACGCGGCCCATGCCGCCTTTGCAGGCCAGCGGACCGTGACGCCGCGAAGCCGCGACGGGATGATCGAATCCCTGCGGGTTCTCATGGCTTGCCGGAAGACCGCGGTGAGCGCCAGGCGGGTCGCCCTGCAGATGATCCACAACACGATCGTCTGCGCCCCCGACGGCCTTCGGGATCAGCTCCGCAGCCTCACCCGGATGCAACTCGTCCGAACGTTGGGCTCGTGGCGGCCCGATCTGACCGCATATCGCGACCTGGAGTCCGCCTATCGCATCGGCCTCAAGTCTCTGGCCCGCCGCTACCTCGAACTGCATGACGAGATCGCGGACCTGGACGCGATGATCGCAGCCATTGTCGACGAGCTGGCGCCGAACCTCATTGCCCGCAATTCGATCGGCCATGTCGGAGCTGCCCAGCTCCTCCTAACGGCCGGCGGCAACCCTGAAAGATTGCGGTCGGAAGCCAGCTTCGCATCGTTGTGCGGCGTCAGTCCTGTTCCGGCGTCGTCGGGAAAGACCGTTAGACACAGGCTCAACCGCGGAGGAGATCGCGCCGCCAACAGCGCGCTGCACATCATCGCCATTGGACGTTTAAGAACCGATCAGAGAACCAAGGACTATGTTGCTCGTCGGATCGCCGAAGGGCATTCCAAACTCGACGCCATTCGAGCCCTGAAGCGTTATCTCGCCCGAGAGGTCTTCACGCTCATCACTCAGCGTCGCAGGGAGATCAACGCTACACGAATCGCCGCTTGACAAACAGAAGGGCGTCAGTCCAGGGCTCCACATTCACCGCCGAGGCTTTCGCCGGCGAACTCGCGGCGGCCGGCGTCGCGATTTCGATGGACGGACGCGGCCGCTTCATGGACAACATTTTCATCGAACGGCTGTGGCGCTCGATCAAGTATGAAGAGGTGCATCTGAAAGCCTACGCCGATGGCCGCGAGGCGCGAGCCGGCATCGGTTCCTGGATGACCTTTTACAATTTTCGGCGCCCGCACCAGGCGATGAACAACCTAATGCCAATGGCAGTGTGGCGCGCCGGCATGGACAAAATCGAGGCGGCGGCGGGGGCTGTGGATAGGCCGCTTCGCTTGGACAACGCAAACGCGTTGCCCACATACCCACAGCAGAAGCAGCAAGAAGCGGCTTGATTCTTGAAGGACAAGGGCAGGCGAGATCACACCTTAAATCCAACATCCCGTGGTCCCACGAATGGGGTCCAGTTCAGTCCACGCGAAAGTTTACTTGGCCGCGGGAGGGTTGCATCGAGATGGCCGCGCCACGCTGCCGGGTTCTCACCCGTGCGCAGTCTCTCGGCTTTGGCCGCGTTCAGAACCCGCTCGATCCGGCCGCGAAGCCGGCTGGCCGTCTCCGGCTTGGACGTCCAGATGGGCGTCAGACATTCGAGGATGCCCTTCGTGTCGACCTCGTCGATGGGCAGCGTCCAAATCGCCTTGCAATAGGTCGTCAGCGTGTTCCGCCATTGCTGGCGATGTTTTGGGTTCGAGAAGCCGATTTCGATCCGGTCGACCAAGGAGAGTGCATAGTCGCCGAACTTGGGCATAGCCGCCGTCTGCTGCTCTGCTTTCCGGCGCACCTCCAAAGGGTCCTTGCCCTCGACAATCTTCCCGCGCGCCTCCGCAGCCAGTTGTCGTGCCCGAGCGAGCGTCACTCCGGACGCGGGTGAATCAAGACCCATTTCCCGCAGGCGTCCGACGGAACGGTAAAGGAAGATCCATTGCTTCGATCCGCCCGACCGGACAGTCAGGTAGAGGCCGTCGCCATCGGCATGTCTGCCTGATGCGGCAAGGGTTTCGACGGTCCGCGCCGTGAGCCGCATGGAGTGTAGCTGTCCCGCCATAATGTTATCCGCCGTACTGCCTTGCCCCAACATTTGCCCCAACAAATGTCTTGGCTCGTGGCGAACGTTAGCGAACGATTGTGGATAGTGTAAAGAGAATTGACATTGATTTCATTTGATATTCTGAACGATGGCGAACATAGGCGAACGGTACCTGGGCGGACTCCATCTCCGCCAGCCCTTTCATATAAATCAATGACTTAATGCCAATTGCGTGGGCCGGTCCACAGAACGGTCCACAAGTCGAGCAACCAAAACATTTACCCCTCGCCCCGCGGATGATCCCCGTCGCTGTTGCGCCGGGGCGCGCATCACACCCGGATGCAAATCGGAACAAACGAGGCTCGATGGTGATTGGCCTTCGCTAGAGGAGGAATTATATGCCCAAGCCAGACGAACCCCCATCTGCCCCGGTCACTCCGCCACCTCTGCCGCCCGATTTCCCGGACATCCCGCAAAACCCGAGCTCCGAGTTGCAGCCGTCCCCCGACCCCTCTGCAACCCCCGACCGGGTTGCGGGGACAACAGTTGAATCACCTGAAACTCCAGAAGGCAGGGCAAAAGACGAGTTGAGGAGCAGGAATGGGCGCCTCCGAGAGAAGATCGATTCGGTCCTAGAACGGCACCCGGAGCTTAGGGACGCTACGGACGAACTCGCTCTGGAGCAGGGCCTGCATGTGGAGGCCGGGGCGCCATTCCTTGAAAGGATAAATGGCAGGCTGCAAGAGAGGGCGCGCGCCATAATCGAGCGTCGACCTGACCTGGAACGCTTTTTCGACGAGTGATGCCCCTTGGTTATTCAGCGACTAGGGTTTGGCGGGAATGTCCCGGTACGCGACGCCTCCCAGCGCCTCGACCGCCTTATTACGCAATGCGATGGCGTCTAGGCTGTCGTCTTTCTCGGCCAGGAACTTCGCGACGGTTTGACGTTTCTTTTCGTCCTCCCCGATCCCCAAGATTTTTGCCGTAGCTTCGAGCGCCTCGCCCAGCGCTGAAAGGGTCTTCGGCGCAAAAATAGCGCCCTTTTTTAGATACCGTCGTATCGGCATTTCGATCCGCTCCCGTTGCGCTTCTTTCCCGAGCGCGTGGCGAAAAGTTAGGTTGCTTCCCGGTCATGTCAACACCGTTCGCTTCAAATCTGCGCGACCGTCGCAAGCATGCGCCTTACCGCCCGGCGCCTAGTTCCTCCACAACGCGCATGATCGCATCGCTGTAACTACCGCCCGGCCCGCGCATCGCCTTCAGCCTCGCGATCACGTCGGCCGGGAGCCACACGTACACATCGCCGTTGGCCGCGCGCTTGTTCTCGAAGCCGACGCTTCCGAGGGGCATGGTCGAGGCGATGGCGTCAAAGGCCGTTTGAGAGATCGCGATCCGTATCACTCTACCGATATACGAATGCTCGCGCTGGCCGCCAGACTTTTCATCGGCGCCCGAGCCGCCTCCGTCGATACCCAGAAGGACGAATCGGATAGAGTCTGCGCTCGTCTTCGGCCTCGCGTTCTTGAGTCTCATTAATGATCCGGCGTAGCTCGCCGGTTGGATCGGCCGTCTCCAGCGCGGCGCGTTTGACGAGATGCTGATCGTCCCGCTGCGGAGAGCGGCGCAGCAATCGAACGAGACGCGACATCATGCTCCCTATATGGGAGCGGCCGTGCGCGAAGTCGCCAGCGCAGTTAAAGGGATTGATTAAGGCGGCCATCTAGAAACTACTGACTCGGGAAAGCGCTAGATCCAAGCTCTCGGTGCCTGCGATTTTCTTATTCAGTGGTTCAGACTTTCCCGTGGGATAGAGAGGCGGACTGCAGGTCGCAAGAGTCGGCGGATTGTGCCGACCCTTGGCGGGGCACATCGATCGTATTCTTCCCGATCGCCCCGCTCGCCGCCGCAACAGCGTGCAGATCTTCTCGTGCCTCAGCGGTGAGACAACTCAAATAAGTAAGAGCGGAATTTATCGGGTCCCCCTTCGATGAAAAATGACATTCCGGGGCAGGCCCTCAAGTGCGCGCGAAACGGCCCCGCCTTGCGCCAGTGGTGTCGAAAGCCCGGTCCCAGAAGCCGGTGCTGACCCCGAAATTAGCGTTATCGTGATAATGATGCGCCATATGGCGCACGCGCGCCTTGTAGAGCCAGTCACCAGGCTGGATCGCGAAGTGATGGGTCGCGTGATGCACGAACATGTAGGCGGCGTAACCCAGCAACATCCCGCTGGTAAATCCGCTGGCGGCGACGTCGTTTAAGATTCTTACGGGGGAATAGCAGACGACAATGATGAAGCCGCTCGATACGAACGACGGCACGCCGATGAATTCGTTAGGCGCCCGGTGGTGAGAATCGTGCAGGGCAGAAAACACCGGTGCGTGATGGTAAACGAGGCGATGGGTGGCATATTCGACCAGCGTCCAGGTCGCTAGGCCAATCAGCAAAGAGACGCCGAAGTCCGGCACCGCCCACAACCCTCCCGCGCCTAAGGCGAAATAGGTCAATACGGTGACCACCATAGGTATTGCGAAAAAATCGCTGAAATACAGGAACTTGTTGAGAGGCATCGACGCGCTCCGGTTGACCCCGCCCCGCCCCGCCCTAGGCCGAGATTCTTCAGCCGGAAGATTGTCTCCGCCGGCGGCCTTTTGCAATACAGGGATGTCGCCGCCATAGGTTGCGTAGGTGCTCGGATCCGGATGATCGCGGCCGCACCTCTAGGGCTGCTGCTCGGCTACTTCACCCGATGACGGCAAGCTCATCTACGCCGGCCGCGTAGGGGATGCCCGGCAGGAGCCGCACGTCCAAATCTGTGCTATGCTAAGCAGAACGCGGAGAGCCGATTTTGGAGTACATCGCGCACATATCACGAGGCTCGGACAATGTGGATACCCACATGGTTGAGGCCGACAGCGACCCCCAAGCGTTTGATCTCGCGATAGCTTGGGCGGCATCGCTGGGGCTTGCAGCCGACGATGACGTTGTCCTTGCGATCAAGCTGCCGTCGGGCGCTTTAAAGACTTTCGTTCGCAAAGATTTCTAATGCCGACTAAATCCGTTCACCGTGTCGTTGACTGAACACGGCGGAGGCGTTCACCGGTTGAGCGACTGGTAAAAAGCCGACCTATGCAACCCATCCATCCGCATTAATCGATACATGCATGAGTTTCAGAATCGACCGGCTACCGTTTTCTCGGACTGCCCCGGCTGCGCACGGAAGCCACCCGTGGCAAGAAGGACCCGTGACGCCCTCCTCTAGACGGTCGTGCGCTGGCAAAGCAGGTTTGGGGGCGGTGGAGTAGCCTCGGGGCGGAAGGGGCGTCAGCGGCCAACGTCGTCAATCCTTGGGCTATGCCTTAGACTGGGGATGCGGCTTACGATGGTGGGACTCGCGTCACGGTGCAGCGACAGCAGCGCATTGGGGCTGTGTCTATCGCCGACGAGATCCGTAAAAAGGAATGCCCGGCGGGAGGTCCCCGGAGGGTTGGAGATCCTGGGGTGGTCGACCTGAGGCGGGCCTGCGGAAATATCGACCCCACGCGGGTCTGGCTGTATTAATACCCCAACTCGCGGGGCTTTGCGGAAATGAGCGAAGGCGATTTTAAACTTGAACTCGAGAACGCTACTCTGCGCAGGCTTCTTGATCTCGCCGCGACTGACGCGGAAAGACGCGATAGCGCCGAAAAACTCCAGCGGCTCATATTGGAAGAATTGCACCACAGGGTGAAAAACACCCTGGCTATCGTGCAGTCGATCACCAACCAAAGCGTGCGCACCGCCGTTGATTTGCCGCACGCTGGAGAGGCAATCTCGGCACGGTTGGGGGCGTTAGGTCGGGTCCATGACCTGCTTCTACGAACGAGCTGGGCGGGCGCAATGCTGCCTGAATTGTTGAAAACGGCGATTGAACCTTTTGAAACACCCGGTCGGGAGCAATTCCGAATCCAACCTACGCCGATACGCATTAATCCCGCTGACAGCGCTTCCCTTCGTTATGACGATCAATGAATTGTGCACGAATGCAAGCAAACATGGGGCGCTGACAGTCCCCAACGGACGCGTGAACATCGCGACGAAAGTCGATGAGCGTGGCGGTACATTTCATTTCAAATGGAGCGAAAAGGGTGGCCCTCTCGTTGGAGAGCCGTCGCGTCGAAGCTTCGGGATGTTCCTCATCGAAAAAGGTTTCGCGGAGCAATTCTCGGGCTCGACGCGAATGCAATTCAAGCGGAGCGGCGTGGTCTGCGAGATTGACGTCCCGTTGGCCGCAATTCAACAACAGATTTCGAACTAGGAGGGGGTGAAGGCGGACATAGCGTCTTTGGGATCGGTTGGAGCCTTCTCAGTCAGCCTGCGCAACGCGGAGGACCACGTCGCACTAGCTCTCGCCCGGGCCGCACCGGGACCAGCGGTTCATTCACCTGGGCGCCCGATGGCGAACAATCCGAGAGGGCGAAGCCTCGATCTGGGGTATGAGTGCAACGCAAAGGCCTGTCACAATCTTAAAAGGAGGCTCTTACGGGAGGAGTTTTGGCGTTCCGCGCATTGCTTGCTCTTATGACCGCGATCGCGTTTTTACAGCCGATGTCGTCTGCTCGTGCGCAGACCGCCTTCTATTCCCCTTCTGGCATCGATCTCGCCGCTTACCAGCCCGGGGCATTGCTTCGCTTGCAGCCAATGGAAGGTGGTCCGTTTGACGCCAATGCCTATCGTATCCTGTATCGGTCGACCGGCCTGCGGGGCGAACCGATCGCCGTGTCGGGCGTCGTCATCGTCCCGAAGGGAGCGCCGCCGGCAGGAAGCCGTCCTATTGTTGCCTGGGCGCATCCGACGACCGGCATTGTTGACCGCTGTGCGCCGTCGCTGGCTCGCGTGTTCTTCCGATCGGTTCAGGGATTGCGGGACATGCTGAATCGCGGCTACGCCGTCGCCGCAACCGACTATCCCGGCCTCGGGACGCCCGAGGTGCATCCCTATCTCGTCGGAGACAGCGAGGGCCATGCTGTGATCGATTCCGTGCGCGCGGCGCGATCCGTTCCCGGTGTCGGCGATGGTCGTGCCTATGCCGTGTGGGGACATTCACAAGGCGGTCAGGCGGCTCTCTTTACAGGTCTGCTCACGTCCAGCTACGCGCCGGAGCTGAATCTCGTCGGTGTTGCGGCCGCTGCGCCCGCGACCGAACTCCGGAGCCTGATGATCAAGGACATCGATACGGCGGGCGGGCGCAACATCACCGCCATGACTTTGTGGTCCTGGTCGCGGATTTACGATGCGCAGATGGCGAACGTGGTTGCGCCGCAGGCCATACCCGTGATCAATCAACTGGCCAACCAGTGTATCGAGCGGTTTTTCGACGTTTTCATCCGTCGGGCGCCCACCCAAGCGCTTACGCGCAGTTTTCTAACTGTGAACGATTTTGCCGATAGGGAACCATGGCGCTCGCTCCTCGACCGAAACACGCCGGGACCGCTCCCACCACACATTCCAGTGTTTCTCGCGCAAGGCACGACGGACAACCTCGTTCTGCCTGCGATCACGGTCAGCTATCGCAATAGACTATGCCGCGCCGGCAGCCCGGTCGAACTGATGATGATCCCGAACATCGGCCACCTCTTTGTTGCGCGGGATGCTGCGTCCACCGCGATCGCATGGATAGCCGACCGATTCAATAGCGCGCCACCGCCCTCCAATTGCCCAAGCTGAGGTTTCCGCCAACTCAAGGAGTTGTCAATGCGCGAGGGTCACAGACGGGAGTAACGGCAATCGAAACCTCCGACCGAACTCATTGGCTCTGAAACGCGACGCCGGTTGCCAAGAAGGGCTAGCTGCGGGCTAATACCACGACCCGTCTGGATGCCTCCCGTGGAACGGCGTGTTGCGGCAATGACCCCACGGGCCACGCCAATAGCCGAGTGGGCAGCCATTTCCCCCTTGCCACCCATAATATCCACCCGGATAGGGACCACGCCCATACAAATGGCACGCCCCGCCCGGTCCCCGGTATCGGTTGGGGCCGCATCCTTGCGCCACGGGTACAATGTCGCTACCCGGAGCGGCTTTGAGGAGGGCAACAGGAAAAGCGACTGCGTCACCGTACGCGGCAATAAACAAGGTGGCGGCGGTCAACGCGCCTAACAACTTTTGCATCGATTCCCCCCCTGAGATTTTGCTACAATAAATACGAATCGGCCAAGGTCGAAACACAAGTTCGTGAATCGCGAGGAAGTCGCCGTAGGCGAACGACATTCCAATGGTGACACGGAGGCTACAGACCACGGCTAGTCCGCGTCCGGCCATGCGCAGCCTGGCGATCAACGCGCGCGCCGCCTAAACGCGCAAAAAAAGCCCCGCACGACTGGCCGTCACGATCGCGCCTAAGACAGCGCGGCGGTCGGTGGCGGCGTTCATGAGCGCGCCTCCTGGCCGTTAAGGTCGGCATAATCCATAGCCGCCGATAAGAGCAGGTCCTCCATCATGCCTTCAACCAGGTCCTCTCGCTCATCAAGATTAAAGATCGAGGCGAAAGCGATCTTGGCGTGCATTCCCTCGAGCGTCCGCGCAGGCGTCGTGGCGATCTGTGACCACAGCCGGATACGCCGTTCGTTGAGCTCTTTCCCCCGACGGCCAATCGCCGGCAAATCGACTGCCTCCTTGGCTCTGTCGCAGGCGGCGAGATAAGAGTGCCAAGCGTCGACGATCTCTCGACCTCGGGTTTTGATTTCTTTCACCATGGACTGATTCATCATCGTGTTGTGGCCGAGTTTTTCTACATCCTCGACCAGACCACGCAATGCGCGGATATCTGGCCCGTCAAATTCCGTGCTGCGCGGCCGAAGTAAGAAATTGTCCTCCGGCCTCGGGGTCAGCGCGCTCGGCCGATCTGGCCAAACCATTCGGGCCCACGCGGCCTCCTCGACGTCATTGGCCTCCTTCTGGAGCACCTCGACAGATCGAGCCTCAGTTAGGAGGGCAAACAGTGCCGCATCCTCATAAGGCTCCGATGCGGCAGCCGCTCCACTTGCCGGGACGGGCAGAGCCATCCTGTAACCGTCCTCGATGTGATCGAGGAAGTCGATGTAGAGGTTGTCGACCCGGTGGAGCGAAGAGACCGAGCGTTTTGGGAAAAGAAATCAAATCCAGCTTCTCTCGCGGTCATGGACAAGATTGTATCGTCTCTCAGGGCGCAATTACCCACCCCCTTGCCATGAGCGTCGATCTCTGAATCCTTGGGTCGATGGACCGCAGTGATTTGCAGCACCTGAGCAAAGAGCAATTGATCGAGTTGGTGCTCCAGCTTCAGCGACCCGATAAGAATTCGCGCACGTCGTCGAAGCCGCCCTCGACGGACAAAAAGGAAAAGCGCGAGAACTCTCGGCCCGGCGGGGCGAAGCTGGGGCATGAGCCGCACAACCGTCGGCTTGCGGACGATCCCGATGAGTTTCGCGACCACACGCCGAGCGTATGCGAGCAATGCGGCGGAGCTTTCGCGTCGGACGCCGCGAGGGAATTGATCGGCGAATATGACGAAATCGAGATTCCGCCGGTCAAACCGTATGTCATCCGCCACCGGCGCTTCGCCTGTCGATGCGCACTTTGCGGCGTCGAGGCGAAAGCTCCGGCGCCCATCGTCGCGACGACCACGCCGTTTGGGCCGCGCATTCATGCGCTGGCGATTTATCTCAAGGGCTTCCAGGCTCTCTCCTATGAGCGGCTACGCGGCTTGTTCCGCGATGCTTTCGGGCTCGATGTGAGCGAGGGCGCGTTGATGAACATGTTCATCCGCTCGCATCCCCGGTTCGAGATCGAGGCCGAGAAGGCGAAGGCCATTGTACGCGCCGCCCAGGTTGTCGCCAGCGATGAAACCGGCGTTCGGATCGAGGGCACAAACTCGTATCCCTGGGTTTTCCATTGCAAGGACGCGGTCGTGCATAAGCCCGATTATTCCCGTGCCGCGCGGGTCGTGGACGAAATGATGGCGGGGCATAAGCCGACGGTTTGGATTTCGGATCGCTATTCTGCGCAGCAAAAGCACGGCGAGCGGCATCAAACTTGTCTTGCTCATCTGGCGCGCGACACGGCGGCGATGGAGGTGATTCGTGGCGAGCAAGGAGATTGCGGTCAAGAAGTATGTGGTGAAGTTGACCGCCGAGGAGCGCGAGCGGCTGGAGGCGATGACCTGTGCGGGCAAGCACCAGGCGCAGTTGCTGACGAAAGCGCGCATTCTGCTCAAGGCGGACGTATCTGAGCCGGGCGAAGGTTGGAGCGACAGCGCGATTTCGGAGGCGCTGGACACCAGCATCAACACGATTGGCCGCACCCGGCGTCGCCTCGTCGAGGAGGGCCTAGAGGCGGCGCTGAGCCGCAAATACAATCCGAACTCCGCCCGCCCGCGGATTTTCGACGGCGTGGCGGAGGCGAAATTGATCGCCCTGACCTGCTCGCCGGCTCCCGAGGGGTTCGCCCGCTGGAGTTTGCGTTTGCTCGAGGAGAAGGTCGTCGAATTGAACATCGTCGAGAAGGCCAGCGACAACACGATTGGAAGGACGCTCTAAAAAAAACGCTCTCAAACCTCACCGCAACCGGCAATGGGTGATCCCGCCGGACGCCAACGCTGGCTTTGTCGCCGCGATGGAAGACGTGCTGGAAACCTATCAGAAGCCGCGCGACCCCGATCGCCCTCTCGTGTGTCTGGATGAGACCTCCAAGCAACTGATCGTCGAGATGCGCGCGCCGATCCCCGGCAAGCCCGGACAATCCGCCCGGCACGATTACGAATACGAGCGCAACGGGGTGGCCAATCTCTTCATGATGTTCGCGCCGTTGGAGGGCTGGCGCCGGGTCAAGGTGACCGACCGCCACGCCGCCGCTGATTACGCCCAGGTTCTCAAGGAACTATCCGACGTGCATTTTCCCGACGCCGAACAAATCAGGCTGGTCCAGGACAATCTGAGCACGCATACGGCCGCCTCGCTCTACGCAGCCTTCCCCGCACCCGAAGCGCGCCGCCTCGCCAAACGGTTCGAATGGCATTACACCCCTAAACAGGGAAGCTGGCTCGATATGGCCGAATCCGAACTCGGCATTCTGTCGAGCCAATGTCTGAGCCGGCGCATTCCAGACAAGCAGACCCTCCTCAGAGAGGTCGCCGCCTGGCAGGACCATCGCAACAAACATCACGCAAAGGCCGACTGGCAATTCACTACAGACGATGCCCGCGTGAAGTTGAAAAGACTCTACCCCTCATTCTGAATGACTCGCGCGACTAGCTAGTCTCCGTTCTCGAAAAACGGATCGAGGCTCGCCTCTCCGGCGAGATGACGGAACACGCTCTGCATCTCGATAGCCTCGTCGCGCCGGCCGCCATTTCCGGCGTCACAGCCGCGTTCGCTGAAAAATCTATCGAGATTTCCTTAACCGGTTCGCTTTCAGCCGCCAATGCGACAATCTTGGCGACAAAACTCATCAACAGATCAATCTCGAAATGAGCGCGGCTTAAAACGGTGCCTAGGCTGCTATAAGGACTTTTCAGCTTCTAACATGGATCAGCTCTGTCCCGAAGTCCTGAAGGAACTGGACCAACTTCGGGTCCGCGTCCGGAAATTGGTTTGCATACATCACAGCCGACGGCCCAAGCCGCAAGACCATCTCCTCGAGCCAGGCCAATAGGTTGTTCTTCTCTACAAACGGCCCAAGTTCACCGAACCCGCTACGCGTTGTGAATCGAAACCCGCGAAACGTCGCATGGGATGCGAGCTCCGAAAGCTTGTTGTATTCGGCCTCCCGCGTTTTCGTCGCATCGCCGTCTCTTTCGTCTAGCGCGAGCCTAATTTTCACGGGGGCAAAGACCTCTTTGCGTTTCTTCCAGTCCGACTGCTTCCAGACGATGCGGTGCTCTGGCGACGTGCGGAAAAAATCCAGCAGGTACCCGGTCTCCATGATGTCGCGGGCTTGATGAAATGCCGTTTGGTAATAGCCGGACAGCGCTAATTTTATGCCTGAGGCCGAGGCGTTGAATAGCCGAATGCCAAGGAGCTGCATTGTCGCTTCGGCCTCAGAACGCGACGCATGGTCAATCGTAAAGGCGAAAATCAGCGCCATCGCTTTCTGGACTATCTCCAGCCGCCGACGGAGTTCGGGATCGGCGAAGATTAGCGCCATGCTTTCCCGACGCAAGTTCTCCTCGTGGCCGTGTGTCTCCTTTATATCTTGAAATGGGTTCCTTTCGATCTGCCATCTCCGAGGCAACGACGCTAAGAAATCGCCGAACCGCGCGAACCCCTCCCAGTCAAGCGTGGCGCACTGCGTCAAAGTATCGACGGGCTTGCAGAAACGGTTGCATAGGAAGCTCCACGGATCAGCACTCTAATGCCGCGAGAGACCGCCGTGAAGCGCTATAGCCACCGGCGGGCCTCCGCATTTACTGTGCTAATTCCTCGGGAAGCCGCCCCCCAATTCCGGGATGATGTCGCCCGGTGGATTCCGACGCGAGGTGCAACCGTCGACAGCATTGGTCCTCAAGAGAAAAGCCGGGTTTCCCATTCCGAACCCCCGCCTTCTGCTCGGTTTCCAAGGGACAAAGACGGCTCGGCGAGAAGGAATATCGAGCCCCTTCAGTGACGCCGGGGGTTGCACTTCGTGTCGGAATTCAGGGCCCCTCGTAACGGTGATTGCGCCCAGGGATTCCTGGATGACGCCGCCCCACAACGGAATGATCCCGCCCGGGGTCTTTCTTGGTTGGCGGGCGCCGCCGTTGGCCTGATCAGGTCGCCCCTTTGGCGACCCCAACGGAGGATCGATGTCAGCGGAGCGGATTGGGATGCGCGATGCGCGCGAGATTATTCCGCTGAAGTCTTCGTCGGTGTCGACGCACGAGATCGCCCGGCGGCTCGGCCTGGCTCGCTCGACCGTGCGGGAAACCTTGAAGCGGGCGGAAGGCGCAGGCCTGTCTTGCCCACAGCCGGAAGAACATACGCGACCGGCGCTGAGCCGCAGTCGGACCGGCGGTCAGAATAGGTGATTTGTCATAGTCCACACTAAAAGAGGCGTTCGCGGGGGGCGCCCGTGACCCGCGTGACCACCCCATTATTTTGAGACGGTGTGGACGGAAGGATTGGGCATGATACTTGCCCTTCGCCCTTCCGCGGTATTCCGGCTTCGAGCAACCAAGCGTTAAATTTTTGACCAGCGGCGCAGTCCCAGAAGTCTGCTCAATCCGGGCGGCCCTCATTGTTCCGCCAGTTTGTCGGAACTGCGCATCGTCTTGTAGACCGGCGCCGAGTTCCATTCGAGCAGGGCGGCGAAGTTCGGCTGACCCTCCTCCCAGCCCGCGCCCGGCGTCCAACCGTGGCCGCCGAGGAAATTGACGGTCGACGCTAAAGCGTCGGCGGGGCTCGCCACCAGATTGCCGCCGCCGCCCTCCACGTTGACGGCGTATTTCAGATGCATGGCGGCACGCGAAGGGCGGCGCTCACGCTGAAAACCCAATCAGGAACCGCTGCTCTCGACCCGTTGCGGACTTTCAAGCACGCGGCAGGCACGGGGCTCCTAATGACCGGTTTGCGCCTTTTGCCGAACTTCGGTTTTGTGCGGAAAGCGGACTTTGCTTCCGCTTAAGATCGTTCGTAAAGCGCGGCTACTCTAGGAAACCCCAGGTTCAGAGGCGTGAGCTAGTTACTCAACTACGGCCGCTGAAGACATAAACGAAGCGTTGAAAACCTGAAGGGTCCGCGTCGGCAGGAATACCGGACGTCGCTCCGTAGCTTATACTGGAACGGGGCGTCCGAATTATCCACGCGCCGCTTGTTGGAATAATAAGCCTATGGCGCGGTTGCCAAAGACCGACAAAGCCAAGCTCGACGCCCGGTATCGGTTCGCAGAGGATTCGTTCCCCGGCGCGGCCTGTGCATGGGATTCGCATCTTCGTTTTGGGATCGGCAACGACGATGGCGAGCGTTATCTGCTTCGCCTGTTCAAGAAATCCGGAACCGCGCTTGACGGTGATCTCAGTCGTCTGATCGCTCGGGGGCTGCGTCGTATGCGTCGCGTTCTGTCGTCCCATCTATCTCGCGACCTACTGGTTGAGGTGCGAGAGGTCGTGGAGGACCGCGAAGAGCTCGCAATCGTCATGCTCGATCCCGGAAGCCCAATCGCGGGATCATCGCGTGCGATCCGCGCCAGGCAAGATCTCTTCCTAAGTGGAGCAGGCCGTAAGATATTCTGGCGCAATATCACGCGCGTCGCGGAGGCTTTGGCGATTTGCCACGCCGCGGGGATCGTTCACGGCGCCGTCAGCGAGCACGCGATTTTCTCACACGGCGAAGACAAGGCGGACTATAGCCTCGGAGGATATGATTCCTGTGTGCATATCGGTGACGGCGACCTTGGAGGCGCCGGTCATCCACTGCGGCCATCTGGAGCAATCTCCTTTCGACAAGACTGGATCGACCTTGGCCGAACCGCTTCTGCGATCCTCGGCGTGACGAGCGATGCAGGCCCGGCGCTGCTCGCGATCGAGCGACGGATGTTGGATCGCCTCGACAAACCGCCGCAATATCAGTTGTTCGACGGCGCAGTCGTCCTGCGGGAGTTGGCGGAAGTCGCCGCTGAGCTTCAACGGGTCGGATCGAGCTCGGAGGGCGAGCTTGTTCTCTATCCTTCCTATCGCGTTACGCAAAGTGACCTACCGCAGCTGACGTCCGGCGCCGTGGCTGCCGATGATACGCAAGCCGTGCTGCAATTCGTGGAGGACGATTTGCTCGGCTCGGATATTCGGGCCGTTGTCGCCGGCCGGGATTATGTGAAGATCGTGACCGATCTGGCGGTCTACGGCGTGAAGATTGTCGATGACCGTATCGGTATGCTCGAGAAAGCCGATATTCGGCGATCGGACGACCCGGTCTACAACGCCGTCGAGGTAAACCATCGGCTTCATCTCTCGCGGAACCGCGGCGGTTCCGCGGAACGCGTGCGTAAGCTCGGCCCTGGCGCGATGCGCTGGGCGGACCTCGGTGGGCAAGGTCCTTCGGTCGACGCCGCACGTGATGTGACACCTTGGTATGCGCTGGTCATTCTCGAGGCGTTCACGTGGCTGAGGGAGCAGTTTCGTTTCTACCCCGTCGAGGTCGTTCCGACCACCGCGAATGAAGGAAATCTTGTTTGGCTCCTTTTGCGTGAGGAGGCCGACCGGGATGAACAGCGGGAACTGATGGGCTTCCGGCCGGCTGCAGAGGCGATGAGCCGCGAACTCCGCTACGATGACGGTAAAGCCGCGTGGACGATCACTCGATTTGCCACGCTTTCGGGCGGGCGCGAGCGGCTACCTGACCTTGGCTACCTCGGGACCGGCGAATACGATGGTCAGCAGGCCTTCGTCTTCGCGTCGAACCAAGCAGTGGTTCCGGGACCTGGATACTATCTTCGGCCAAGGAGGGATACCGGCTTTGAACGTGCCATCAGGCGTCGCCTTGAGAACATCGTTGCGGCCAGGAGCAATGTTGAGCTCTTGCGGGCGCTCGATGACCCCGCGCAAGTTGCGTTGGACGACGCGCTTCGTGATATAGCCGCGCCAGGCGATCCGCCAAGTGATTTGGATGACACGAAGAAGCTCGCGTGGGCATCGATCGCAGCCGGCAGGTCCATCAACGTCGTCGTTGGTCCACCCGGCGTAGGCAAGACCTATCTGATCTCGCATTTGGTGAAGAGCATCCTGGGGCTAACCCCCGATGCTCGGGTACTGATTTCGGCGCAAAATCACGAGACACTCGTTCAGATGGAGGATGAGCTTAAAAAGACGTTGCCACCGCAGAACTCCATCGTGGTTCGCGTCGAGCGCTCAAGTCTCGATGAAAAGGTCAGCGACTTAAGAAAGGCCTCAGCCGCTCTCTTGCTATCGGCTCAATTGAAAGCCCAGAGCGCAGCCACCATGGCGAACCAGCGCTATCGGATCCGGCAGGCTCTCAAACCCGTGGACGAAGCAGAACAGGCGATTGGCGACCGCATCTTTCGCGACACGGACAATCTGTTGCTGCGTTCATCCGACGTCACCCTTGCCACGACGTCGTCGCACGTCATCGAAGAGATGATCGCCGATGGCGAACAATTCGACTGGGTCATCATCGAGGAGGCCGCGCGGGCGAATGGCGCAGAGCTGATAGGTGCTCTCCTGCTCGGCAATCGACGGGTGATGATCGGCGACCATAATCAGCTTTCGCCGTTCGATGTCGTCGATCGGCAGAAGTTCTACGATATCGCGGTCGCGGCCGAGTTATTGCGGAATGCAAAGGATCAACTATCGTCGATCTCCGATCTGCCGGCGGAAGTCGACGCGACGCTTGAGCTGATCAAAACCGATCAGATCCTTTTGGCGGATGTGCTCGCCACCGCTGCTCGGCTTGAGGAAGCGTTCCGATCTATCGCCGAGCGTGAAGAGGATCGAGAGAAGACAACCGGTCGCCGGAGCTCGATCGCCAATCTCCTGCTCGAGCAGAGCCGAATGCATCCGGCCATCAGCGAGCTCGTTTCCAACACATTCTATAAAGCAAAGCTCACGCCGTCGGAGCGCGTGAAGGAGCGCGAAGTAACCGTCAGGTCCAACGGAGGCTTTCCGACCACGCCGATCGTCATTCTCGACCTGCCGGCGCTCAGCACCGTCAGGAAGCGGTCGTTCGAGCAGCAGGTGAAGCATTCGTATCGCAATGGCACCGAGGCGATGGCGCTTCTCGCGACGTTGAGAAACCTGCACGCCACGAGAGATAAGGACGGACGTCTCCCAACCCTGGTGATCCTCTCACCCTACCTTGCCCAGGTTGGTCACCTGGAGCGTCTTTTCAAGAACCAGATCGATCCCCAAACCGGAAGGCTTTTCGGCTTCGAAAGCCCGCGAAAGAATGGGAAGTTCATCTACACGAGTGATAGTTTTCAAGGCGGCGAAGCCGATGTCGTGATCGCCAGCCTCGTCCGGAACAACACGCTCGTCGGGACGCGCGCCCTCGGTTTCATCAAGAACCCACAGCGCATGGATGTTCTCTTGAGCCGTGCCAGACAGAAACTGGTGCTGGCCACGAGCCGGCAATTCATAAACGAGGCCGTGAACGGCGTTGATCCTGATCGCCGCAAGGAAGAGCTAGAATTCCTTCGAACGATGCTCAGCGAGATAGATCGCCTGACCAAAGTGGATTTTGACCGCGTTGGCAAAGGGGCCGCGATTGTCAACGTCGACGAACATGGGAGGCTGCTCCCGTGAAGATCTTTCTTCCCGCATGGCACTACCGGGCTCGCGCCATAGTCCAACGGACATGGGGCTGGAGTCCGATTGAGGAGATGGTGTTGCTGGCACTCGATCGAGCGCCGGGGACGATCGAACAGGTCGCGGCATCGCTTGCGATCCCAAAGCAAGTAGCAAGCTCAACGGTCGCGCGATTGATGCAGTTCGGATTGATCGAAGTTCGCCTGTCTCCCGTGCCAGTGCTGACGACCAGCAGCGTCGGCTACGAATTCCTGCGATCCGACCGCGCACTCCCGGAGCGCACCGAGGACAGGGAAGTCGGCATCAGCCTCATTTTCGAGAAAGTCGGCCACTCGGTCCTTCGAAACCGGGACGTCACTACCATTCCTATCAAGCATCTTCCGTCTTCCGGACGCGCCGTGCCATTCCCACCTGGAGAGGCGCCTGAGACGGACAGCACAATGGCGCAACGCGTCAATCGCTTCATGGCCGGCACGCTTCGCCCAGGTGAATGGTTGCGCGGTGTTCAGGCGATCAGCTCGGTAATCGAGCAGAGGTATCTGGTTCTCGATCTCGATGACGTGAGAAACAGCGTGCTGCCGCCGGGAGCGAGCGAACGCCTTATTGGGGCGCTGCAGGCGACTGCTGCGACGGGAGAGCTTCCGCAAGCCTTTAGCTCGGAGCAAACTCGCGCCGAACCAGCCAAGATTGCATTCGACGCTAATCAGCTCATCGTCGGATCGGAACAGCATCTCGAAACCTTCGAGCGAATTGTAGGCACCGCGAAATCCGATGTCTTCGTCCTCTCAACCTTTGTCGCCTCGCAATCGGACGAGAGAGGTAAGGAAAAGCGCGCACGAATCTGGAAAGCACTTGAGCGAGCCGTTGACCGCGGTGTGCGATGCCACCTGTTCTATGGGACATCGCTGGATAGGCGTGCGGAAAACGCGATTGCGATGCAGGAGCTCAACCAGCGTCTTTCGGCGGTCCGCGTGACGCGAGGCAAGGTTCTCGTGCACCGCGATTCCGTTCGAAGCCACGCAAAAATCCTCGCCGCCGACGATGGACAAGGCGGAGCCGTCGCTCTTGTGGGATCTTGCAACTGGCTGTCATCACCGTTTTTGGCGGTGGAGGCATCGGTGGAGTTGCGCGGTAACCGGGGGGCGGCCATCGGACTGGACCTCTTGCGGTCGATCGTGTCGAAGCTTTCAAGTGCCAGCCGCTCAGTCGAAACGCTGCAGTTCATGTCGTCCGACCTTCGGCGGAGCAAAACCTTGTTGGCTCCCACCGGCCAGGCGGCGGAGCGTGCGAATACTGAGCTGACAGTGCTCTATGCCGACGATCATGAGCGCTTGCTGCGAACGGTGGCGCACGAAGCCGACCAGAGCTTCGTATGCTGCTCCAACAAAGTTGGTGCCCCCGTGGTGCCGGGACTGTTCAATCCCGCTGAAGTCGCGGGACGCCGCCTTGAGGACGTCAGAGTCTACTACTCACGTGAAACCGGACCCACAAAGAAGCGGCACGTCAGGGCACACCGCGAACGGTTGCACGGTATAATCGAGCTCCTCAAGGTCAGTGGGCCGCAGCTCCACGCAAAATTCCTGGCCTGGGACAAGGACAACGTCGTTGTCACCAGCATGAACTGGGGCTCCCAATCAGGCTCTCCAGACGATCGGCTGGATGAGATCGGTCTCTATCTGCCGATTCCGACGAAGCCGCCCGTCTATAACGGGATGATTGCGCCCAGGGATTCCTGGATGATGCCGCCCCCCTGTAACGAGATGATCCCGCCCGGGGCGCCGCGCTTGTTGGCTTAAGAGAGTTTTCTTCCGTTACGAGGGTTCGGGTCAAGCCGTTTTAGATTGTTTGCCTCGGGCTCGGCGGAGGCTTTCGCCGGTGAGCTCGATGCGATGGGCGTTGTGGACGAGGCGGTCCAGGATGGCGTCGGCGTAAGTAGGGTCCCCGACAACCTCGTGCCAGGCGGACAGGGGAAGCTGGGAGGTGACGATCGTCGCTCGCCGGCCGTATCGCTCCTCGAAGATTTCGAGCAGGTCATGGCGGGCGCCGGCGTCGAGGGGTTCGAGGCCGAAGTCGTCGAGGATGAGGAGGTCGGCGCGGCCGAGGGATTTGATGAGGCGCGGATGGCGGCCGTCGCCTCGGGCGAGCGCGAGGTCCTCGCAGAGCTTCGGCCAGCGATGATAGAGGACGGAGCGATTGTCGCGGCAGGCTTTCTGGCCGATGGCGCAGGCGAGCCAGCTTTTGCCGACGCCGGACGGGCCGACCAGGGCCAGATTGTCATGGGCGTCGATCCATTCGCCCTCCGAGAGCTTCTGGAACAGGGCGCGGTCCAAACCGCGGACGGCGCGATAGTCGACGTCCTCCACACTCGCCTGCTGGCGCAGCCTGGCGGCGCGCAGTCGCGCCGTCAGGCGTTTGTCCCTCCGCCATGAGGCCTCCCGGTCGAGGAGCAGGGCGAGCCAGTCGGCGTGCTGCAAATCCTTCGCCTGGCCAGCTGCGGTGAGATCGGCGAAGGCCTTGGCCATTCCATAGAGGCCGAGGGTGTGAAGCTGATCGAGGGTTGGATGTTTGAGCACGTTGTCTTCTCCTAATGGTAGTAGCGCGGCCCGCGGATGTTGGGATGGAGGACCGGGGCCGCGTCCGCGGGGCGCTTTGGCGCGGGCCTCTGGTCGAGCTTGTTGTCGAGGATGGATTTGACAGAGCCGTAGGTACGGGCGCCGATCTCGATGGCCCGCTCGGCGGCGGCCTCGACACGCGCCGCGCCAAAGGAACCGGCAAGACGGACGATGCCGAGACAGGCGCGGTATCCTTGCTCGGGATGAGGCCGGGCCTCGAGAATGTGCTCGCACAGCGCCGCGGTCGCGGGGCCGATCTTGCGGGCGTCTTCCCGGATGCGCTCGATCGTCCAGCCGGCGTAGCGCCGATGGCTGGAGGGCATGTGCTCGGGAACGGTCGTGTGCTTCCGGTTCCCGCTCGCCCTTATATGGACCGCAATGCGCTCGCCTTTGTGGAAAATCTCGACGCCGCGAGCGGTCAGGCGCGCCTCGACCTCGGCGCGGGCGAAGCGGTAAGGGACGGAATAATAGTGGGCGTCGATGTCGACGTGATAGTCGACGCCGACCCGGCGGACGCGCCACTCGCTGTATTCGTAAGCGCCATCCGGCAGGGCCTTGAGGGCCGGACGATCGACCTCCTCGAGCAATCGCCGTCGGGTGACGCCGAGCCTGCGCAGGGTCTGCCTGTCGTTGAGCTGGGTCATGAGTTCGCCGAGCGCAGCGTCGACGTCGGCGAGGCTATAAAAGGCCCGGCGCCTGAGCCGGCCGAGCAGCCAGCGCTCGACGATCAGGACGGCCTGCTCGACCTTCGCCTTGTCGCGCGGCTTCATGGGCCTGGCGGGCAGGATGGCGGTTCCATAATGGGCCGCCATCTCGGCATAGGTTCGGTTGACCTGAGGGTCGTAGAAGCTGGCCTTGACGACGGCGGTCTTGGCGTTGTCGGGCACGACCAGTTCGGGAACCCCGCCGATCGCATCGAAGGTCGCGCACGTGGGCGTCGATCCAGTCGGGCAGCGCCTGCGTCCAGGTCGCCTTGGCGAAGGTGAAACTCGAGGCCCCCAGCACGGCGACGAAGATCTGCGCCATGTGGATTTCGCCGGTGAGCCGATCGATGACGACCGGCACGCCGTCGCCGGCGTAATCGACGAACAGCCGCTCGCCGGCGGCGTGCGTCTGGCGCATCGTCACCGACAGCGTCTTCTCGAAGGATCGACAGAGCTCGCAGAATCGCGAGTAGCTGTAGCCGCTCGGGTTGGCGGCAATATATTCGTCCCACAGGATCAGCAGGGTGACGTGCTTGCGCTTCAGTTCGCGATGCACGGTGGCCCAATCCGGCTCCGCGATCCGCCGGTGGCCGCGTTTGCTGCGCCGGCTGGCGTAGAGCGCCGCCTCCAGCGCCCCGTCGTTCATGTCGTCCGGCAGGGGCCAGGCGAGGCCGGCGGTCTCCATCCGCTTCAACGTCTCCCGCACGGTCGAGCGGGCGATGCCAAGCCGGCGGGCGATCTCGTGCGTCGATACCGACGAAAACTTCAGCCGAATAATCTCGCGCGCATCGCGCATCGTAGTCCGCTCCGCTGGCATCGATCCTCCTTTGGGGTTGCCAAAGGGGCGACCTGATCAGGCCAACGGCGGCGCCCGCCAATCCACGAATGACCCCAGGCGGGATCATTCCGTTATGGGGGGCGCGATCATCCAGGAATTGGGGGGCGGCATCATTCCGTTACGGGGGGCGGCATCATCCAGGAATTGGGGGGCGGCTTCCTCAGGAATCAGCATCTCTATCTCAGTGGCCCCGAACTCGCGACCATCTTTGTGAAGAAATTCGAGGCCCATCTCGAGGATTGAGACACCGTCCTCGGCGCGGTGAAATATCCTTTTTGACCATCGATGAAGATTTTAAGAGATCTGGCTTGGCGCAAGGCCAGAAAGCCGACCCTTCTAACGGCCGCTATGGGTGCAGGCTGTATGATAGCGTCGGTTGAGTCAAAATCTTGGCGCATTAAGTCGGGGCTCTTGATGAAGCGCTTTGTTGAGGGCGTCGTCAGAGTAACGGCGATCCGCGGACGCGTAGCGCGACAAGTTCTTTCGCAATCGACGATCTACGCCGCAAGGGCGCGCCACTCCGCCAATGGAGCTATGCGGGAAACTGGGTGACGGTGTGAGGAGGGCGGCGTAACGGGGTTGGTGATCAAGCCAGGCCTCGAACGTCGCGGCGTTCATGGCGTGGTCATAGGCCTTGAGCGCGACGGCCCGAGCAGGTGTTGGCGCAGCGCATCGTGACCGTGCACCAGGACATCAATCTCGTCCAGACGATGAGCGTCGGCGAGAATCTGCTGCTCAACAACGAGCCGACGAACCGCTTGGGCGTCATTCGCCGCAAGGCCATGCACGCCGCTGCGCAGCGCCTGCTCGAGAAATATGAGATCGCGGTCGACCCAGACGACAAGGTCGGCTTACTTCCGAACGACCTCAAGAAAATGGTGCAGATCGGTAAGGCGGTCAGCCTCGAACCGAAGATCCTGATCCTCGACGAGCCAACGTCGTCATTGACCGACCCACAGGTTCGCATCGTCTTGCGCCTCATCCGGCAGCTTGCGTCGGAAGGCGTCGGCCTCGTCCTCATCTCGCATCATCTCGCCGAGATTTTCGAGGTGTGCGACGATCTGACGGTCATGCGCGACGGCGAGGTCGTGGCCGACAGCCGGGTGAGCGAAACGACGCTGAGCGAAGTCGTGGCGCAAATGGTCGGACGCAAATTCGAGACGGCGCGGCGAGCGACCCAGGTCGGTCTCCCGGCCGAACCGGTCCCACTGATGGCGGTCGAGAACCTGAACTCGGACCGCGTGCTGCGGAACGTGAGTTTCACACTCCGCGGCGGCGAAGTTCTTGGCGTCACGGGGCTCGCCGGCTCCGGTTTGCGGGAGCTGTCGCGGGCGCTGTTCGGGGCTCCGGGTTCGCACGCCTCTGGTCGCATTCTAATCGAGGGAACTCCTGTTCGCCCCAGAGATCCCTCGGCCTCGCTCAAGAGCGGGATCGGGCTTCTCACTAGCGACCGGCTTGGCGAGGGCATCCTGCCAAATTTCACGCTGGTCGAGAACATCTGTCTGCCGATCCTGTCGCGCTTCGCCCGCCCGGGCGGGTCGCTCGATGTCGCGGAGATGCAGCGCACGGCGGAGCGAAACATCCAGCGGTTGCGTGTGCACGCGCCCGGCCCGCTGGCTCTCGCTCGCCAGCTTTCCGGAGGCAATCAGCAGAAAGTCCTGTTCGCCAAATGGCTCGAGACGAAGCCGAAGGTCTTTGTTATGGACGAGCCGACGATTGGCATCGACGTGGGCGCGAAGGAAGAGATCCGCAAGATCATCGATGAGATCGCCCGCGCGGGCGTCGGCGTCATCCTGGTGACGACCGAGCTCGACGAGCTCGTCCTGCTCTGCGACCGCGTGCTGGTGATGTTTCGCGGCGCCATCATCGGGGAGCTCTCGGGTGAAGCGGTGAACCGGGCGCATTTTCCACGCCTCGGCATGCGGCGTGATTCAGGCCGCCGCCGCGTGACGACCGTTTCCTCGCCAAATCCCGGGCGTCTGGTCGCGGGCTCACGCCTCCTTGCGAGCCTCAAGCGCTCCCACAGCCTCATCCAGGCGCTCGGCGTTCTAGCGATCCTGATCGTCATCATGCAGATCGCCAACGACCGTTTCCTGTCGCCGGTCAATGTCGGCAATCTGCTCGGGCAGATGACGATCATGCTGATCGTTGCCGCCGGAATGACGATCGTCATGATCGGGGGCGAATTCGACGTTTCAGTCGGCTCGGTGGTCGGATTGTCGGCGGCCGTCGCCGGCTGGATAATGGTGCGATGGATTCCCGCGCCGAGCGCCAGCGATCATGCCTGTTGGGTCATTGTGCTGGGGCTCGTGGCGCCGCTCTTGTCGGGCCAATTCTCGGCCTCTTCGTCGGCTTCGTCGTCACGAAAGCGAGAATTCCGTCGTTCATCGTGACGCTCGGAATGTTATAGGCTTATGGTCAAACCCCAATCGCGTGCTTGTGCCGGACCGCTCGCCGATGCCCCCGACCTGTGAGGCGGTCTGTGGACTTGGGCGCATTTCTTTTCTGGACGCTCGGAATCCTGAGCGCTTCCGCTCAGGATCATCCGCCCCTACCACCCGTTCGGCCTACGGAGCTCTCGCAGCCAAAATCCCACGAGGCCTCGCCAGCTGCACCCGCGACACCCACGCCGCTATCGTCTCCTCCGGTACCTTCAGTCCAGCCTCAGGCCTCTTGCCGGAGCTTGCCTCGAGCAACTTAAAGCGAGTCAGATCGAAGCCGAAGCCGCCTCCTCGCCGCACGCATCGCCCGATGCTTGCAGCATCGCCGAGCCCGTCCGAATCACTTCGATCGGCCTCCACGGCGGAGGCAAGCTCGATCTCCCGGCGCATCCATTGCTCGATTGCTCTTTCGCCCTCGCCTTCACTGGGTATCTGCGAGACCTCGTGGCCCCTCTTGGCGAGGCTATGCTGGGAGCGACGGTCGTCACGCTCGATACCGGCCCTGGCTATTATTGCCGCGACGTCGACCGAGTTTCAGGGGCGAAGGTCAACCCACATGGCAAGGGCATCGCGATCGACGTCTCCGCGGTCCTGCTCGCGGATCGGCGGCGCATTGCGGTTGGGCATGAGGTAAGTCCCCAAGAGGCTTTGTTCATGCAAACGATGCGGCGCGCGGGCTGCGGGTGGTTCACGGCCATATTGGGGCCGGGTGACCCAGATCACGCCGACCATTTCCACTTCGACATCCTACGCCACGGTGCGACCGACAACTATCGGATCTGCGAATAGCAGGCTGCCGGCCGGGGGTCTCCCGCTTACGCTAGGGCGCTGACAACTCGCGACTTCCTCGATGCCCAACTCGCCCGCTTGCGGATATTCAGCGGATCGCCGTCACCAAACTTAATCCGCCGCACGACGCTATAGCCGCCGGAATAGCCGCGGAGGGCGGGAACGATCCGGCGGCGGTAGAAGCGCTGCAGGGGCGGTGCTAGGTTCGCTCAAGTATGTGTCCGATGGGGTCTCCGCGCATTTCCCCTCAGCTCCGCTAGCCTGGAAACTCAACGCGTTCGGGAGGACCAATGTGGCGGGTTTCCATCGGGCGGCGAGTGAGGCAGCGAGAAATTCTATTGCAACGCCCGTTCCAAGTCGACGAAGACCGTTCCGTCCAAGCTGAAATCGCTGACCATTGCCGGCTTCCCCGCTTGCGTGTCACGAAACCGCAATACTTGGTCTGGACCCTTGAGAACCATGCCGGTGTCCCCTTCGACAATTTCAAGGGCGCGAAATCCAATGACCATCTCGTGATCAACGCGTTCCATCTCGAAAGTCGCCTTCGATTTTTTCGCGATGTCCGCCGCGACTTTGCCGCTTACGATCGAGGGCATTTTGCTCAACGCGCGGGCAGTTGCCGTCATATCCGAGGTACCTGAAATCCTTGCCTTAGTCGCTAGAACGGTCCTTGTGACCACGTAGAACCGTTCACGGGCATTGCGGCAGCGCGCTCCGAACGCGGTGAGTTTGGTGCCGGAAAAAGCCCTCTCGAGGTCGGCCTCATGGAGGTCGCACCGATATGAATCGGAAAGACGGATCTGGAAGCTCTCCGCACCCGAAGTCTTGAAGGCTGCGGCGACTTCAGCTGCGCTGAGGTTTGCGCCGCCGAGAGATGCGGCCAACGCGGCGACAACATCGACGGAAACTTTGTCGCTTGTATCGGTCAGTGCGATCGGTACGAAGGCGGCCCTCTCTACTTTCGGCAATGGCCCGATCGTGAAGAGGATTTCGGCGCTGTCGATGCACGGTGATCGCTTTTGGCTTTTCGGGAACGTGCGAATGATTTTGCCGGGCCCCAACTCCTCGGACGTCATCGCGATCGACAAAATACTGAGGCCGTGCGTATCGAGTAAAGTCCGAACCAAGCGGTCGCGAGTGTCTGCTTTGCAGAACATTATTGTCTCCCAAGCCATGGCGGTCACGGTTCCCGGAAGGAAGCTCGGGTCGCGCTTCCTAGCGAAACTATGGCGACCGCAAGGCACGCCAAGTATTGCCTCACTTCATGAAGCGAGGCTGTTTACGCCGCAGCGAATCCGATCGCCGCGTAAGCCGCCCAGACCAGCGGCGTGCCCGCCGGCACGCTATCGACGCCGGCGGCAAGAGTTCATTCGCCTCCAATCCTGGAGAGCCTCGAGCTGGAGGACTCGAAGCGACGAAGCCGGATCGACCTCGCGCTTTAGGACGTCGACCAGCGCGGCTTCGAATTTCAGCAATTCAGGGTGGTCCAGGGTCGGCCATAGCGTAGCTACTACGACACGTGCGCCTGCCCAGAGGAACGCTGGTGCCAGGCCCATCCATTCGCCCCCCGCGCCGAGTGTTGCAGCGCCCGCGGTGTCGCAACCTAACAGAAGCACCCGTCCTGGCATGGGATAAAAAGAGTCGGGTTGCCCCGCGCCTGATCGCAGCAAGTCATCGGCCTCCAGCGGGTCGCCGCCGCAGCAGTTGCCGACAGGGCAGTTCAGGGGCTGCTCGTGCGGACGATGAAGACATATTGCCGCGAATCCGAACCGGCTGCGAGCATGGCCCGCGTATACAAATAGGCCCGGCTGGCCGGGCCTAATATTTCTCAGCGCTTCGCGGAGGTGCTTTTTTGTAGCGCTCTTCCCGCGCAGTGAAACCAGGGAGCCCGCGGAAGCATGCAACTCATCGGCCCAGGGAAGCGCTGGCCCCGCTTCTGGGTTAAAAACGCCGACGTGGAGCTCGCCCGGGCCCCCGAAGCCGCGCTGCCCGGTCCGAGCCTCCTGGCTCAATGCGGCGACCACGCCCGCCGCCGGGGCCATTCTCACTACAGCGGCCTCTAACACCCGGCGGCCCCGGCCGATCCCAAGCGCCGCCACTGGTACACGCCCGATGAGCCCGCAAGCTGCGACAATCAACTGAACTGGCTCATCAGCCGACGAGCGAGACTCGAGTTTCTTTCGAAGAGACGGCGGCAAGAGCGCTCGCCCTAGAAGGTCGGACAGCGTCTCCTCGGCGCGAGGATCGAGTAACGGTCCGGCGCGCACCCTCTGGGATCTCTCGGAGGCACTATCTCCTAGCGGGAGAGTGCCGTACCATTCGTCGATCGCTTGCCGGGCACTTGAGCCATCCTCGACACTGATGCTGCCTGCTTCGACTGTTTTGTCCGGGCAAATCAGCGACCACCACAAGCGCCCGCCGACCTGCCAAGTTCCCCACCACCAGCTTCCGGTTCCGCCAATATCGGTGGCGACGTCAGTCAATTCGACAGCTTCAGAGTTGCTTGCGCCGAGTCTTGTCGCTCCGGCGATCGATATCGGGTGAGATGGCGACAGCGGCAGAGAGTTGATGCTAACGTAGTCTGGCGGCGGGCGGTCGCCCGGGGTTTTCGCTGGCGTTGATATCTGCTCGCGCGCCTGGTCCCCGATCGCGGGAACCACCTGCAGGCGAGCGCTTTCGATCAATTCCGCGGCTAGCCACACGTCGCCGCTTACTGCAGCGATCTCGAGCGCAACCGTTTGCGCCTTGTGAAGGTAACTCGCCCACCTATCGCGAGATAACGGATTGCTCAGCTGGTAGCGGATCCCATCGAACCCTCTAATTGCGGACAAGGCCGACGCCAAAGCCTCTTTGGGCTGGGCCAGTTCTTGAAGGATTTTCCCCAGATCGGCTTCGCACATTGCGGTACAGGGTCCGTTCTCCAGCGCTCGGTACCGACGAATGCACTCGCGCAGGACGGACTCTGCTTCGACGGGGCGCCGATCATTGGTATAGATAATCGCCAACGCAAGAAGCGCGTCGGCGGCTGGCATGAGCAGACCAGCCGCTTCAAGCGTAGATTGCGCTGCGAACAAGCGGCGCTCGGCGTCGGCCGGCCGTCCTTCGTGCCCGTCAAATTTCGCCAGCTCCACATCCGCACGCGCCGCCTCCACCGGTAGGTTCAGCCGGATAAAGGTGCGGCGGGCGCTTTCGATATGCTCCCAAGCCTCGTCAAAAAGTTTCAGGGTTCCCAGGGTCACCCCCAACTGGCGCTCTGACGCGGCCTCGTTGGCTTCATCGCCAAGTTGACCGAACCTCTGGACGGCCTCGCGCAGTCTTTCTTTTGAACCTAGGAGGTCGCCGAAGCGCCACTGCATATAACCCTCGAAGAGGCTACAGTGCGCAACGCCCTCAGCGCCCCCTACGACGCCTGAATATCGCTCAAAGAGCTGCATCGCGAAGCCGACATATTGCCGGGCCTCCTCGAACTTTCCGACTTCAATCCCTTGACGAACAAGATCCAACAACCGCCACGCCGCCGCGAGCTGCACGTGGGCGCGCCCACTCGGAGGGATCCTGATCCCCTCACTCGCCGCCTTGCGACGCTCCTTCCTATTCATGCCGTCTGCTTTCTTATGGATGCAACCGACCCTGCCCTTCAGACCTGCAACGGACCCATCAAGGCGTCGAACGAAGAACCCGCCCACACGAAAATACGCCTTGACGAAGACGTCGGCGCGCCGGACGCACCGAATTTCATCCTCCGACAGACCCATTTCATCAAGTCCGTCGAAGACAGCCACGAGACCTTGGTCGGCGCCGTGCCGGGAATCAAGTTTGGACTCACTGTGAAGCTTCCGGGAAGTGCCTGGTGCGAAGCTCCGGTCCCGATGTCGCGATGGTTCAGCTTGCTTAGAAGAACGCGATCGCGCTCGGCGCTGGGCATTCCTCATTGTGGGTGGTTCACACGCATGTCTACGATCGTTTTGCGTTCACGCCTCGCTTAGCGCTGACGTCACCCACGAGCGATTGCGGCAAGACCACGTTGGATGATCAGCGGCCTAGAAAGCTGGCGCAGGCGACCCTGGCGTCGCTTCTGAAAGCTTTCCATATCCGCTCACGCTCGGTTTGGCCGACGGCACGCACTGCCGACAGTAAAAGCCGCAAGGGGTATTACAGAACCGACTTCGAGGCCGCCTGGCAGGCCTATTGCCCAAGAGACGGCACACCGGCACAGCCGAATGTTTGTCGCGACAGGCCTTCTGGAAATGAATTGGGTGCCGAGCGAAGCGTGCTTGTTCAGCTGATACTGATCGAAACACTGGTAGCAAGCGTCTCATAAAGCCCGGTAGATGACTGCGAGCCAAAGAGCCCTGCATCCGTACACATCGGTCTTCTCTTCGTAGTGCTCGAGCTGGATTGTCCGCATGCAGAGAATCTAATATCCCAAATCAATTCGTATTGACAAGTTATATTTGGTTAACTCAAGAGACGGCATCGGTCATGTTCACATGAGAGTGCACGGCGGGGAGATTAATGCCTTTCTGCTAGGAGCCGCACTTAGCTGGTTGGCAACATATCTGGTCCTCACTCACCGCCGGCGGACCGTTGGGAACATCAGGAAGGAGATTAAGGACCTGGCGCTGTTCCATGATCTAAAAAAGCCTCAGTTTAACGAGGCTTTGAACGGAGCAAATGTGACCGACGACCGCTGCTGGCAGGCTTATGAAGTAGCCCTTGAAGCCGTCCGCGGCACTCACTGGTCGAGTGGCCAACGATATCTCAATTTTAGGTCCAAAGGCGTTGCGCCAAAATTGAGCCCCACGATCTTGGCGGCGGAAATCATTATCTGCGATAGGTTCTTCAATCTGCCCCCGATGCACGCCTTGCGGGCCATGCTGCGTACCAAGGACTACCGGGACCTCAAGCAGAACCTTGACGATGTCATAGCCGAGATCGGCAGGGACTATGCATGACGTCGACGACAGCGAGATAGAGGCGATCTATCCCGACAAATTCGTCTGCGCGGGCTGCTTCGGCGATGACTATCTGAAGGCGTTCATTGAGGAGAAAGCTGCAAGCGAAATATGCAGCTACTGCGGCAAGAAACGCATACGGAAAGACATCGCAGCACCCGTTGATGCCGTGATCGAGCACATGCTCGCGTGCATCTCTCGGCGCTACGGCGACGCGTGGGCGAACGGAGCGAGCTACGACACTGAAGATGGTAAGTGGATGACCCAGACTTGGGACACTAATGAGCTTCTATTCGACTACGTCGACCTACCTAACGACCATGGCACGCTGCGCAAGGACATAGCCAACGCATTTCCAGATCGAACATGGAGCACACACGATCCCTGGTCGTCCACTGACGCCGAGATTTTGCAATGGGGATGGAAGAGCTTTGTTGAAGCGGCCAAGCACCGCCGACGGTTCTTCTTCACGCGAAAGGAGAAGAAGGATGAAAACGACATTTTCGATGATCGCGAAAGCCTCGATCCTGGACAGCTTCTTGCGCGCTTCGGCGGCGGATGCGTACACAGCGGTCTGATCAAGACAGTCCCAGAAGGCACGGTAATTCTCCGATGTCGCCCGCGAAGCCGTAAATCAGAAAAGTTCGCTAAGGCACGTGACCTCGGCCCTCCTCCGCCGGCTTTCGCTCGACAGAACCGAATGAGCCCAGCCGGCATTCCCATGTTCTATGGCAGCGACAACAAGCAAACGACTCTCGCCGAGATGCCTGAGCTACCGAAGCATTATGCTATCGCTACGTTCGAGACACTGCGTCCTTTGAAGGTACTCGATCTGACAAACGTCCGCGACCCAAGCATTTTCGGTATGAGTGAGAATGCGGACTATGACTGGCTGCTTTTTATGAACCAGTTCCTCATTGATTTCTCCAGCCCGATTAAACGCGACGACCGCATCCACATTGAATATGTGCCGACGCAAGTCATCACCGAATATCTTCGCGACGCCAAGCTGGGCGGTAAGCCGCCGGTCGAAGGAATCAAATATCTAAGCGCGCGCAAGCCAGGAGGCATTTGCTACGTGCTTTTCATTGACGCATTTGGCGTCGAACCCAAGGCCAGCGACTTGTCGGGCAATGACGAAAGTGACGAACGCTGGCGCAGGCCAAAGTCAGGCTACACGCTCAGGCTTCGCCAGATAACTCACCACACGCGCCCCTGATCGTTCAGCATGACCGCCCGGTCACCCCTCCCGCAATGGATACCACCACAGCTTACACAGCTAGCCGATAAGGCACCCTCCGGGCCACAATGGCTGCACGAAATTAAGCTTGACGGCTTCCGCATGGCTGCGCGGATTGAACGCGGTCACGTTAAGCTTCTTGGCCTGCCCCCGAGGGGTGATCCAGTTTCAATGTTAGTGCATGGCGTCTTCTGACGCCACGGTTGGGGTGGGCGAGCGCGCGCTTTCCGAGTGAGCTGGCGCGGTCGCCCACGGCGCGGCGGCTCCGCCGGGAAGAATGGTCTCAGGCGCTGGCGGTTGATACTTGAGCGAGCTGTGCGGGCGCACGGTGTTGAAGTGGCGCCGCCAGGCCTCGATCATCACCTGGGCCTCGGCCAGGCTGAAGAATATCTCGCCGTTGAGCAGTTCGTCTCACAGCTTGCTGTTGAAGCTCTCGCAGTAGCCATTCTCCCACGGGCTGCCGGGCTCGATGTAGGCGGTCTGGGAGCCGACGGCGGCGATCCAGGCTCGCAGCGTGATGGCGATGAACTCAGGCCCATTGTCCGACCGAACATAGGTTGGCGGCCCGCGCAGGATCATCAGATCAGCCAGGGTCTCCAGCACATCGGTGGAGTTCAGCCGGCGTTTGACCCGGATCGCGAGGGCTTCGCGGGTGAACTCGTCGATCACGCAGAGCATGCGGAACTTCCTTCCATCATGGGTCCGATCCTCGACGAAATCATAGGACCAGACATGGTTCGGCCCAAGGCCTCAAGAAGCCGCCCAAGGGCGTCCGCATGTCCGTGGATGTCTCCTATGATGTCGACGCCTGTCACGCTTCCTGCTTCCACCATTCCGCTGATCTCGCGCCAACGGGTTTCGCCGCGCCGATGCCTTCGTAGTGCGCAGCAGCTTGCCGACGCTGCTACTCATAAGTCAGCCTGTTCCGCGTCCCTCGTTAACGAGCCACGAAGCAGCTGCCGCCGTCGTCCTTCAGGCTTGCGCAAAGCGATGAGGCGCCGGCCTTGGACAAGCCGACGACACGCAAACGGTGGACCGTCACGCCATCGACGACGGCCTTGTGTACGCCGATCTTCGACCCCTTGAGCTTAGAGGCGTACTGGGCACTGAGTCGCTTCGCGTCGCTCCTAGCCTCGGTCTCGGATCTTGGCGCGGCCAATTGGACCGCCCATCCTGCCGACGCGGAGATCGAGTCAGACTGAAGCACAGGCGGATTGCTCTGACCGAGCAAACCGCCAATGGTGTGAAGCATCCGGTCGAAGGATTGCCGGATGGCCTCGCCGGGAGCCCCTGGCGCCGGCATAGGGTTGGTCGCGGCCTGCGCAGACCTAGGCTCTGTCGTGGCTCCGTCAGGCTTGACGGGGGGCTCAGGCAGGAATTGCTTGCGCGAGTCTACAGCGACGGCCGGGCCGGTCGCCTCCCTCTTTGCGACCACGACCTGCGACGGAGCGCTCTCACGAGAATATTTCGTCAGCGAATCGGATTTTACGCGTTGCTCGATCCCAAGGGCTTCCTTCATTGCCGCGGGCCCGGAGTCGGCAGGCTGATTTAGCCTGTGGGCCGGAGGTGAGGGTTTAATCGAGACCGTCGTCGCGATAGGCATCCCGTCAGACGGGATAGTTGCGGTCCGATTTTGATTAGTATCGGCAGATTGACTCGCTTGGTGGACCGCGCTCACTGTCGGCGAACGGAGCGACGCCTGCGTCTTGGGCTCGGCCGACTGGTCCTTGACGATCTGCGTCGACTGCAAGCTCTCTTTATTGAGGGGAGTAACGTCGTTTGATGCCATCGTGGTCTCGTTGCCACGAGACCCTCCTGCGGAGGGCACGCCGACGGGCGGGACTTCAGGAAGCCCCTTCATCGGCCTAGGGTAGCTTGCCCTTAGCGCGAGAACGACGATCGAGATGAGAGCGACGAACATGAGCATTGTCGCAATCACCTTCCAGACCCGTAGACGGCCGCGAGTAGCCTCGCTGAGAGCGCCCCGCTCCCACCACAGTCGAAAGTCTTGGATATCAAGGTCTGGCAAGTCTTCGTGGACGGCCATCACCTCCGTGCGTTAGAGCGACCTGCTCGACTGTCCGCCAGGACCGCTGTGGAAATCGCTTGCGTCAGCTCACGACCGCCCTCGACGTGGACGTCCACGTTAGAGCACGCGCTGGGGGACACTTCCAAGTGGCCATCTCCGGTGACCTTGCGTCAGGATTCTCAACGACCGGTAAACGCGGAAGTCGTATATGCTGCCACATTCGCCGGAGCGAAACAGACCGAAAGCCCCACGACGACAAGCACTCTCGGCCAGATGGCTTGGTTCGGGTAGACGCCGTGTTGAATGGGGGGGCAATCGTGTTCCCTAACCGCATGATTTGTCCGCAACATGCAAGAGGCGAGGCGCAATGCTGATTGGGAAAAACTAGAAATTCAATGGCCGTCGCCAATGCGCCGCGTTTGCGCTTCGGCTTGGTCCGCCTGCATTCCGCAATGGTCGCGAATCGTATCGACCAGCCACTCCGCCGCCTCTTCAACCACCTGCCCCGACAGGCAAACTCCGAAGAAACCCTAGACGTCATACCCCATAGCTCTCAGCAGTGCCCTAGACTTGATCACGATCTTTTCGGGGTTCCCTAACTGAGTGTAGCGAATCGCGTCGGATGTCGCGATGACCCGTGCCGCTCGCGTCTCGAGTGCCTTATTGTCCTCGCCGATCAGGTCGCCTACCCGGTTGAGTGCGTCATCCCTCCAGTTTGGATCTCGATTGGTGGTCGCGATGACCGCACGCATGCTAATTTCCTTATATTCTTTTTCGTCGATTTCTCCTTTCATCGCGAGTGGCATAACTAGTCACCTGGAACTGAAGTTAGTTTCATTGTAGAGTGTCGCTTTCACTTGGGTGGAGGCGAGGTCATGGCGAACGCGACGGGCCGTCGAACGGCTCCGATAATCCTGAGCTCGGAAGAGCGGTCGTATCTTGAACGCCAGGTTCGCCGGCGCCGGGTTGCGCGATCACTTTCGGAGCGATGCCACGTCATCCTGAGATGCGCCGATGGCTTGCTGAGCAAATCTGTCGCCGATGAACTCGGGCTCCACGAGCACACCGTCGGGAAGTGGCGTCGGCGATTCTTGGCGGATCGCGTCGAAGGCCTGCTGGACGAGGCTCGCCCAGGAAGACCGAGAACGATCGACGACGATCAGGTGGCCGCCGTGATCGAGCGCACGCTGCGCTCGACGCCGAAGGATGCGACGCATTGGTCGATCCGTTCGATGGCGGCGCAGGCCGGGTTTTCGCACACGACGATACGACGGATTTGGCGCGCTTTCGGCTTGCAGCCCCATCGATCCGAGACGTTCAAGCTTTCCAGCGATCCGTTGTTCGTCGACAAGGTGCGCGACATCGTCGGGCTATACCTTTCGCCGCCCAATCGTGCGTTGGTGCTGAGCGTCGACGAGAAGAGCCAAATTCAGGCGCTCGACCGCGAGCAGCCGGTTCTGCCGATGATGCCCGGCATCCCCGAGCGCCGCACCCATTCCTATGTCCGCCACGGAACGACGTCGCTGTTCGCCGCTCTCGACACAGCCTCCGGCTTCGTCATCGGCAAGTGCTACAAACGCCATAGGGCGGCCGAGTTCCTGGATTTCTTGAAGCAGATCGATGTCGGCGTTCCCGAGGGGCTCGACGTCCACATCATCATGGACAATTACGCCACCCATAAAACGGCGGCGATCAAGGCCTGGCTGGCGCGGCGGCCGAACTACCATGTGCACTTCACGCCAACTTCAGCCTCCTGGATCAATCAGATCGAGCGGTGGTTCGCCGAGCTGACCAGAAAGCAGCTCCGGCGCGGCGTCCATACTTCGATAAAGCAATTGGAGGCCGACATCCATTCCTTCATCGAGCGCCACAACGAAAATCCAAAGCCCTATCGTTGGACCAAATCCGCCGACCAAATCCTCGCCTCTGTCAAACGCTTCTGCCAAAAGACCGAGCAAACGTTATGCAGCGAATTTTAGATTCAGGTGACTAGGTCATACACGAGTTGAAGTCGAAGCATCCCGCTCATAACCTCGCTCCAGAGCACGGCACGCCCTTGGTCGCTTGTGATTGCCGGCAGAAACTCAGCGAGTCGCCAGATCAAGCGGGCAATAAGCATCGCGGCACCAGAAGGCTTGCTACCACGGTAATGGCGCCAGCGTTGAGAAAGCCGTTGGCGGTTGTGGCATGCGATCGGTCCGCCGCATGGGTGTCGCACGCGACTACCTTCATAAGGGGTGACGTTCGAGGGTACGGGGAGCTTTACCGGGACCATGACCCCCAGTAACGACTTCTGTGCCCTAGACGTCGACATGGGCGATGATCCTTGTCGGCTGTGCAGGCCTCGGCTACGCGGCCTATCGTCTGCGCTTGAAGCCACAGATGGTCCACAGACACGGCGTAAGCGAATTTGCAACCCCCGCGGTTGCCGAGACCTGGGTGTGCGAGACGGAGAAGCTGCCTGCGGGTCATGGTGGCCGGCGCGAGATCGTTCCGAGACCCGCCCAATCGGCATCAACCTTGCGCCATTTCTGCCCCTCCAATTGCTAGACCACATGTTCGCCTGAGATAGGGCGACCCGTCTCACAGTATGCAGGCTTGTCGAGGGTTGCGCCGGGTTCCGGCGCAGAGCCTCATGCATAGGCGATGAAAGGGGGTTCACGCGCGCGCGGTCGGGGCGGCGACTGAAACATTTGAAAGATGAAACATCGACAAAACATCAATGCGCCGCGACCATCACACTCGAGATGACGGGCTGTGAGGCGGGCCCCAGTGCGGCTCACACAGGTTTGGATGTCGCTACGGGGTTGGCTAAGGCGGGCGAACCAATGGCGTGGCGGCGACGCCAAACCATTTCCGGGCGGCAGAATTTGCGACGGCTCTTGAAGGCGATTCAGTCAGTTCGCCTCTCGGCAGAAGGTTCTTGGAGACAAACGCGGCCACCACTTCGACGGCCATATCGAGGGTTATTAGCCGCTCCTATTCACAGGCAGCGGTGCTTTTCCGAGATTTTGGTTCGCGGTGATTTTGGTTGCGGGTCGTCGTTCGGGTTTTTCACCGCTTGAAGGTTCGCACTTTTTGATGACGCGTTGGAGGAAGGGGACGGGGGAAGGGACCGATGCCCCGTCTGTCAGGGGCCGAGCGGAGCGAGCGCGCCGGGCAAGCTGGCGAAGAGGGCCGCCTCGGGATGACAGGTGGCGAAGGCCAGGCGCACGGTTCTGGCGGTTTCGATGACGCGAGCGGCGATTTTGAGCAGACGAAGGCGCAAGGTCGCGAACTCGGCCTTGGCCAGATCGCACTGTTTGGGAATGGCGTCTCGGACGGTCAGCATCAGCCAATAGGCGGCGGTGTGCAGGACGAGCCGAACCTGATTGGCGACGGCGGAACGGCAGGACGTGCGATCCGATGAGAGCTGCGTCTTGTGCAGCTTGATCAGGTTCTCCGCCTGACCACGCGCGCAATACAGGCTGTCGTAGATCCATTCGGGGGAGCCGCATTCGAGATTGGTGACGACGAAGCGGATATCGAGGCCGAGCGTCGTGGCTTCGATACGCGCGACGGCGCGCCGCTCGCAGGTCCAAGAACCGGCTCTGTGTCGGGTCTCGGCATAACCGCGCACGATGTCCTTGTTTTCCAGAGCGCGTTCGACGCGAACCTCGTCGGCCTTGTCATCGACTTTTTTCGACAGAGGCTGCGTGCCGGGCAGGCCGAACACATAGTCGGCGCCGTTCTTCTCGCACCATGTCATCGCCTCGGGCCGAGCGTAATGTCCATCGCCCCGGAAGGTGATGCGCGTCTTGGGCCAGCATTTGCGGATATGTCGGACCAGGCGGCGCAGATGGGCGCGCACTTCGACGCCGCCGGGCGTCTTGCCAGGTCGCAACACGACCGCGACGGGGCGGCTTCGCTCGGTGTCGTAGACAAGACACCAAGAAGTTCCCCGGCAAACGGGGCATGCGCAAGTTCCCGGCGCAGAATCTCGAATGGGCCCTGATGGCGGACGGGGTCGCCCCCGCCGATGTCTACAAGGTGCTCGCCACGCCCGTCGGGGTGGATCGCGCTTTCAGGAAACTCGACACGATCAAGAAGGACATCGTCTGCTGGGAAGCCGGTGCGCAGCCCCCGCAACTCCTTGCTTCGCGCGAAGTGGTGATGACGACGGGCTGGAACGGCCGGATCCAGAACGCGATCGACAATGAGGGCAGGCCGTTCAAGATCGTCTGGAACGGTCAGATCCTGGAGTTCGACATGATCGCGATCCCCAAGGGCGCGAAGAACGTCGATCTCGCCTACAAGTTCCTCGCCTATATCAGCACGCCCGAGAACAACGCCAGGCTTGCGAGCTACATCGCCTACGGTCCGGTTCGCAAAGACGCTGCGCCCTTCGTGGCGGCTCACGCTTTGGCCAAGCTGCCGAACGCCCCTGATCACATGACCTCGTACCTGGTGGCTGATCCCACGTTCTGGGGCGACCATGGCCCGGATCTCGTCAAGCGCTTCAACGCCTGGCTGGCGCGGTAGCGTCCGATGTTCCGCTCTCAGGCTGGCGATCCGGCGTCGTCGCAGACGCTCCTCGGCGACGCTGTCGAAGAGGTCACGCCGGCGCTCGCCAGGGCGCTGAGGCGCGCCGAGTTCGGCGTCCGGCTGAAATCGTTCCTGCTTGCGGCGCCGTTGCTCGCGCTGCTCCTGTTCAGCTTTGGCATCCCGATAGCGCTGCTGCTGGCGCGCGCCGTCTACGACCCGTCGATCGCGGACGCGCTGCCGCGAACCGGCGAGGCGCTGCGCAACTGGGATGGCGCGGGGCTGCCGGGCGATGCCGCATTCGCCGCGCTTGTCGACGACCTCAAGGAGAAGCAGGCAATCGGCACCGCGGCCGACCTCGCCAAGAGCCTCAACGTCCGTCTTCCCGGGGCGCGCAGCCAGGTTCTGCGCACGGCGCGGCAACTGCAGGGAACGGACGGTCAGTCCGCGCTGCAAATCGTCAAATCCGCGCCGTTCTGGTCAAATCCCGCTACGTGGACCGCGATAGAAGGCGCAAATCGGCTGACCTCCTTCTATCTGTTGAGCGCTCTCGATCTGAGATGGGGCGCAGCCGGCGTCGAGCGCGTGCCGGCCGATCAGGCGATCTTCATTCGGTTGTTCGTCCGCACCTTCTCCGTCGCCGCGATCGTGACCATCGGAACGCTGATCCTGGCGTTTCCCCTGGCGTATGTCATTGCCAACGCGCCGAGAACGGTCGCCGCGATCCTCATCGCCGCGGTGCTATTGCCGTTCTGGACGTCGGTCCTGGTGCGCACCGCGGCATGGACCGTGCTCCTCCAGCGGTACGGGCTGGTGAACGAGCTCCTCGTCTGGCTCGGCGTCGTCAGCGAACGTCTCGACCTGATGTACAGCCGCATCGGCCTGATCATCGCCATGATCCATATCCAACTGCCCTTCACGCTGCTTCCCATCTACAGCGTGATGCGGACGATCCCGCCCTCCCAGATGCGGGCCGCCTACTCGATCGGAGCCCGGCCCGCTACCGCCTTCCGGCGCGTTTACCTGCCGCAGGTCATGCCGGGCGTGATGGCGGGATGCCTGCTCACCTTCATCCTGTGCCTCGGCTATTACATCACCCCGGCCCTGATCGGCGGCGCGGGCGATCAGCTCATCAGCAACTTCATCGCCAACTACGTCAATGTCGATCTCAACTGGGAGATGGCGGCGGCGTTAAGCCTTATCCTGCTGATCTTCACGCTGGCGCTGTTCGTCCTTTTTGCCAGGCTCCTCGGTCTCGATCGGCTGCTGGCGTAGCGATGCTCCTCTCCCCTTACCCGACCATCGGTGAGCGCGTCCGGGTCGGCCTGCTCTGGCTGTGGAGCGGCCTCGTGGTTGTGTTCCTTCTGGTCCCGACCTTCATCCCCGTGTTGCTCTCGTTCAACAGCGGCGCCTTCTTCATCTTTCCGTTGGAGGGATTTTCGACGCGCTGGTACGACGTCGTGCTCGGCACGCCGCGCTGGCAGGCGGCGATCGTCAACAGCCTGATCATCGCCTTCGGCGTCACGTTGGTGGCGACTGCGCTCGGCACGATGACGGCGATCGCCTTGTCAAGCGAGAGATTCCCAGAACGGCGCATCGTCGTGCCTGTGCTGCTGTCGCCGCTGGTCGTCCCGGTCGTGATCACGGCCGTCGGTTCGTATCTCTTCTATGCGCGCATCGGCCTTGCGGGCAGCTATGCCGGCGTCATTCTGGCGCATACCGCGCTCGCCAGTCCATTCGTGGTCGTGACGGTCGGGGCCAGCCTGAGCGGCTTCGACCGCAGTCTCATACGCGCCGCGGCGGTGCTTGGAGCGGGGCCGATCAAGGCTTTCTTCAGGGTGATGCTGCCGCTCATCCTGCCGGGCGTGCTGTCCGGCGCGGCATTCGCGTTCGTCACATCGTTCGACGAGGTCGTCGTCGCACAGTTCCTGGCGGGCGCTAACCACCGCACGCTTCCGCTCGAAATGTTCATCGGCCTCCGCGAGCAGCTCAGCCCGGCGATCACCGCGGCCGCAACCTTGATGATGACCCTGTCCGTCCTTTTGCTGCTTGTCGCGAATATTCTTGCGCGACGAGGCAGAAAGCCGTCCGCCTAGTCGGAGGTTAGAGCTTCCACCGGGCCGGCTGCGGTCAAGGGAGAGGACGTTGACGCATCGCTTCCGTTCCTAGATCGATGAGGAAGAAAGCAAGAGGTCGATTTGAACCGTTCGCCCGGCGGTCCGAGAATGACCGCTCTTAGGGTATTGCTACCGTCCGGAGGATGGCTACCGCGATCCGCAAGACGCGCGTAGGCATCCTTCGATCGTACGTCCGGTTTCGAGAATTCGCGCGACCTCACTATGGGCGCAAATTCGACAATCGAAGGTCTCGGCCTCCCCCTTCCGCCGTGCCCCAGTTGAGTTCTCCGACGGCGCGCTTCGCGATGTCCGCTTCACGTCGATTTTGTTGAAAAACTCGTTGTTTTGGCTGCCAGGTTTGGCGTCGAGCACGGCTGTCAGAAGGCACAGGTTAGCCTCTTCGCTCAGGTGGCGAAGATCGGCGCCGGATGAGGAATGAGCTTCGCCAGTTTCCGGAGATTTTGGGCGGTGGCGGCTAATAGGAACTCATCTTTGGCCCCGTTTGGACCGCGGAGGCGCAATCGACCGAGCCTGCGAATGCGCTTCAGATGAGCGAAGAGCATCTCGACCTTCTTTCGTTCTCGACATGAGACGGCGTAGGCCTCGGTCTTGGCGATCGCACGGGCCTTGTCACGAGCGGCTTCGTGAACGGATCGCGCGATCTTGCGTGCGAGCATATTCGGACAGCACTTGGGTTTGAGTATGCAAGCGTCGCAGTCGTGTTGAGCGGCGCGATAGCGGATCGCGCCGTCCTTCGCGACGCCCTCGCGCGGCGTGGAGAAAGCGCGGCGAGATTTTCGCAACTCCTTATCCCCGGGACAGACATAGAGGTCTCGGGTTCGGTATCGAATGCGAAGTCGCTGCGAGAGAAAGTTCCGTCGGTGCGCTCGGATTTGTCGATCAGGTTCACGTGCGGCTCGATCCCACGCTCGTCCACCAGCCACCCGACCATCTTAGCCGTAGCCCCCGTCGACGACCAAGCGTGAGGGACGTCGAACTGTTCAGCCGTGCGGTCGAGCATCGCCTTGGCCGCTCCGACTTCAGCTTGACGAATGGCCGTCGTCGCCTCGACGTCCATGATCACCGCGTGCTTCAGATCGATAAGGTAATTGTCAGAGTAAGCATAAGCGGCAACGGCGTTGGCTGAAGCGGTGTAACCGACCGCCGGATCGGTCGGCGAAATCGTCTTCGGCTCGACCGACGTCGCGCCGCCGAAGGCCGCGTCATCCAGCACCGAAAGATATTCCGTGACTACACGACTGGACGTCGGATCGAGGTCCTCGATCTTGGCGACGCCGCGTCGGCGATGAGCGTCGGCCACGATGATGCTGGCATCGACCGCGAAGGCCTCGCCGCCCACGATTCCTTCCTTCATGCAGCGCCCCACCACGGTCTCGAACAGCTTGCGCAAGAGATCGCTCTCGGGAAGCTGCCGTGGCGGTTCTTTGAGAACGTTGAATGATCGGGGACGTCGCCGTCGAGCCCCAAGCGACAGAACCATCGGTAGGCCAGATTGAGGTGGACCTCCTCGCACAGCCGCCGCTCCGAGCGAATGCCGAGGCGGTAGCCTACGATCAGCATGCGCACCATCAGTTCGGGATCGATCGAGGGCAGGCCTACATCGCTATAATAGGGCCCCAGGTGCACACGAACCTCGGACGAGTTGACGAACCGGTCGATCTTGCGCAGCAGATGATCGTCGGGCACATGCCGCTCAAGATTGAAGCTGTAGAACAGCGCCTCCTGCATCATCCGCCGCTCGCCCATCATCGACCGAATCTCCTGTATCTAGGAGAAGGGAATCAGCGCGCCGCACCGCGATCAAGGAGTTTTTCAACAAAATCGACGTAAACCGGCCATTGCCAATCGCGAAGCTGACGGGCGAGCGCTCGCCTTACTGGCGCGCCATCGCGATGCGGATGGCGTCTTCCGGCGAGACGAGATGGTCCGAGTTCTCGGCGGCCTCGGCAATTGCGAGCTGGACGCCCTTCACTCGGCCGTTGAACGCGTTGCCGCGCGAGCCGTAGTCTGGGGAAACGGGAGCGCCGGTATCCTCGCCGACGTCGCAGCCGTCATCGGCGGAGAAGACCATCGCCTGAGTCATGGGTATGGCGCCCTCGCCCACCTTCTTGCCATCGACAAAGAGCGTCGCCCTTGCCGAGACCCCGCCAGCGTAGGCGAATTCCATGCGAACCTGATGGTCGCCGGCGGGCATGGGGTCCGCCGACTCGACGAAGTAGTGGTTCACCCCGGCGACGTTGTAGCAATATTTGAGCTTGCCGCCCTTGGCGTACAGGCTCCAGCCGCCGATGTTCGCGCCCTGCGCAATGATCACGCCTTCGACGCCCGACTGCGGCACTTCGATTTGCGCCGTGACGGAATGGGACTTGTTCTTGATGCTGAGGACGCAATTCTCGGACAGGCGCCCCATGCCGCCGAACAGCAGTTGCGTGTTTCCCTTGATCAGCACCGGCCGACCGGCCGTGTCCGGGTTCATCTTTTCGACCACCCGATCGTCGATCGGCAGCACGTTGTAGCGCGTCGCCTCGATCAGCCACAGACGTTGGAGTTCACGCAGCTTCTCCGGCATCTGCTTGGACAGATCGTTCGCCTGACTCCAGTCTTTGCTGGTGTCGTAGAGTTCCCAGACGTCCTCGTCGAGCGGCACGGTCTTTCGCCCAACGAGAACCCAGGGCGTCCCGTGCTTTGTCACCGCCGTCCAGCCCTTGTGGTAGATGCCGCGGTTGCCAAACATCTCGAAGTATTGTGTCTCATGGCGCTCCGCCGCCTTGGCGTCGTTGAATGAGTACAGCATGCTCACGCCCTCGATGGGGCGCTGGTGGATGCCGTTGACCGAGACCGGTTCGGGGAGACCCGCTGCCTCAAGGATCGTGGGCGCCACGTCGATGAGATGGTGGAATTGCGAGCGGATCTCGCCCTTCGCCTGAATGCCCTTCGGCTAGGATACGATCGTGCCGTTGCGCGTCCCGCCCCAATGCGAAGCAACCTGCTTCGTCCACTGGTAGGGCGTGTTCATTGCTTGCGCCCAACCGACTGCGTAGTGATTGTAGGAATCCGGACCGCCGAGCTTGTCCAAGCGCTCCGTGAGGAATTCGGGCGTTTCGAGCGCGGCGAGGCCGTTGAAATTGGCCATTTCGTTGTAGGCGCCGTTGATCGTGCCTTCGGCCGAGGCCCCATTGTCGCCGATGATATAATAAACGAGCGTGTCGTCGGAGATATCGAGCTTCTTGAGGCCATCAAGCAGGCGTCCGACATGGTGGTCGGTGTACTCCATAAAGCCGGCATACACTTCCATTTGTCGGCGCAGGACCGGCTTGAGGGCCTCCGGCATGTCGTCCCAGCTGGGGATTTCCGCATGACGCGCGCCGTCGCGGAATGATGGGGTAGACGGTGCCCCGAACGGCATCAGCGCGCCAAGATGGTCGTTGTCATCAACCCATCTGAAGGGAGCCGTCCATGGGCAAGCCTATCCTGAATTTGTCGACTGTCACGCGGGTTGGCCTCGATCTGACGAAGAGGGTGTTTCAGGTTCACGCGGTCGACGCGAAGGGCGAGATCGTTGTGGCGCGCAAACTCAGGCGCAGCCAACTGATCCCGTTCTTCGCTGAGCTGCCGCCGTGCGTGGTGGCGATGGAGGCGTGCTCTTCGGCGCATCATTGGGGGCAGGCGCTGATCGCACTCGGGCAGAGGTTCGATTGCTGCCGCCCGCGCATGTGAAGCCGTATGTTAGGCGTAACAAGAACGATCCGGTGGATGCGGCGCAATTTGCAAGGCGAGGTCCCGCCCCGAACCCACCGATTTAAACTCGGGACCCTCACGGCTCATGCCGGGGTCAGCGAGCGGCGACCTGCGGATCGAAGTGGATGGTCTTGGCCTTCCATTGCTCATAAAAGGAGCGATATTGAGCCGGCATCGGCAAAGGGTCGCATGCCTTGACAGCCCGCAACACGCTCTTTGCCTGCGGCTTCTGCGCCGGATCGGACGGCGGATTGACGAGCTTCGGCGGCTTCAGGAGCGATCCGTCGGGTTTGAATTTGAGGCGCACCCGCGCGACATAAGGATCTGCGTCGGCGGGCTGAGCCGCCGGCTTCCAACACGCGAGATAGGTCTTGATCATCCACGCGTCGAGGCTCGCCTCTTGCGAGGCGGTCATGCGCCGCGGCGGCTCGGGCTCGAGCGTGGCAGGCGCCGGGGCCGAATCGGGCGGCGAGCTCACAGGCGCCGGAGCATCGGGATGGGCCGTCGCAATCGATCCGGTTCGCGTCGGAGCCGCGTCCTCGACGAGCGCGGACACCGGTGCCGAAACAGGCGCCGGGCTCACAGGTGCTGGAGCATCGGGATGGGCCGTCGGAATCGATCCGGTTCGCGTCGGAGCCGCGTCCTCGAAAGACGGCTTGGTCCTGAGGCGGTCGTGGACGAGGACGCTCGCGGCAAGCGTCGCGAGGAGCGTTATGGGCACGATGAGCGTCGATTTCATGGTCATGGGCAGACTGTGTCGTCGATCCTGCCGAAAGAGTCCTAACCATGCGTTTCACGCCGGATCGAATTGGATGATTCGCCAATCCCCAACTCTTCGCCGGCTGGGCAACATCAACATCGCTGCGGCGCACTGTCGGCGCGCGTTGCGGCGGTCGCAATCCACGACGATGCGCAAAATAGAGCGCTTTCCGCGCGGGTTGAATTGCTTCGGGATTCCCGAATCGGAGAAAATCTGATTCTTGAGCTGCGCCGAATTGGAGGCGGCGCGAGATGGGGCCTTTATCGGTGGATTTGCGCAAGCGGGTGGTTTCGGCGGTTGGCGAGGAAGGCATGAGTTGCCCGGGTGGCGGCGCGGCGGTTTGGGATTAGCTTTGCCAGCGCGATCCGGTGGGTGGCGGCGCTGCGCGAGCGCGGCAGCTATGCGCCGCTGCCGATGGGCGGCGACACGCGTTCGAAGCGTGTGGAGGCGCATGCGGATTACCTTTTGCGCCTTCACCGGCGCGAGCCTGACCTGACGCTGACCGAAATCTGTGCTCGTTTGGATCGTACGCGGGGCGAGAAGGTGTCGCCGTCGATGATCTGGCGGTTTTTCGACCGCCACGACATCACGCTCAAAAAAAGTCGGCGCATGCGGGCGAACAGGACCGGCCCGACGTCCTCGAACGGCGGCGGCGGTGGTTCGATGGTCAACTCGACCTCGATCCGCTGAAACTGGTGTTCGTCGACGAAACCGCGGCGGCGACCAACATGGCGCGCCGTTACGGTCGGCGACGACGCGGGCGACGTCTGCGCTGCGGTGTTCCGCACGGCCATTACAAAGCGATCACCTTCGTCTTCGGCCTGCGCCTGAGAGGCGCTGTCTTGCCCAAGGCCTATGGACCACGCCATGAACGCCGCGACGTTCGAGGCTTGGCTTGAGCATTGTCTCTTGCCAACCTTGGAGGAGGGCGACATCGTCGTGCTCGACAATCTCAAGGCCCACAAGAGCCCGAGAGTGGCGGAAATCCTGGCCAAGAAAAACTGCACGGTGCGATACCTGCCGCCCTATAGCCCGGACTTCAACCCCATCGAGATGGCGATATCCGAGCTGAAGGCCGGGCTGCGAAAATTGGCCGAGCGCACCATTGCCGGCCTCATCGCCGTCCTGGAGAGCGCCGCCGGCCTCTTCAAGCGGGACGAATGCGAAAATTACTTCCAGACCTGCGGCTATGACCCCGCTGAACTCCCCCTCCACGACACAACCTGAACGGATTCCGCTCTAAGTTACAAGGACGAGGGCAGCTGGAAATTGCTCGCAGTGGCCATGGGCCTCGAGCCGCTTGAGCCTCGTGGGCGGGGCTGGTAACGGAGTCTTACGGCGATCGCTCTTGAATTTGTCCGCCGTGCGTTCGTAATATTTGTCTTGGCCGGCGGCGCGTGCGGGGAGGGTGGGGGACAAGGCGAATGATGTCCAGGCTCAAGCGGCTGGTTTCTCGGCCCTTCGGCTATGCGGCGCTTGCGATGGCCGCGCTGGTCTCGGGTTGCGGCGGTGCCGGCCCGCTGGAATCTGACCGGGTCTTCTCGGGCAACGTCTTTTCGAGCAACCATCTCAAGCCGAAGGACTACCCGATCCACGGCATCGACGTGTCCAAGTTCCAGGGCGATATCGATTGGAACGCGGTCGCCAACAGCGGCGTCAAATTCGCCTGGATCAAGGCGACCGAGGGCGGCGACCGCGCCGACGCGCGCTTTCAAGCGAACTGGGAGGGGGCCAAGGCCGCTGGCGTCCCCCATGGCGCCTATCACTTCGTGTATTGGTGCCGTCCGCCGCTCGAGGAAATCAACTACTTCGAACAGAATGCGCCAGTCGAGGACGACGCGCTCCCGCCGGTGCTCGACGCCGAGGCGACGCCAACCTCACCGACCTGCCGCCGCCATGTCGCCCAAGACGAGGCCATCGCCGACATGCAGATCATGCTGCAGGAGATGGAGCGCCATTACCGCAAACGGCCGATCATCTATACGACCGTCGATTTCTACGAGGCGAATCTTTCCAACGGCGCGTTGATGGACTATCCGATCTGGGTGCGCTCGACCAAACACCATCCTGCCGTGAAGTACGGCTCGCGCGCCTGGCATTTCTGGCAGTATCAATCCGACGGCCGGGTCCCGGGCATCGGAGGCGACGTCGATAAGGACGCCTTCTACGGCACAAAGGAGCAGTGGGATGCCTTCCTGAGTAAGCCGGGGGTGCGCCCCGTGCAGACCGGCGCCGCCAACCCCACGCCCGCCCCTGCGCCCCAGCAGACGGCGGCTGCGCAGCCGCAGGAGTCTATCGCCGAGCCCTCCAGCGCACTCGCGGAATAAGGCGCCACCCATTCGCGAATGCCCGCCGGAGGCTCCAAAGCGGACGGGCAGGCTCGTAGAACAAATGTTGCGACAGCGTTGCGATCGCCACCAAAGCGCACCCTTTGTGCTTAACCTCTTGAAATTGTGAGCGAAAGAACAACGACTGACAGGGCGCCGCAATCCAGCAATCCATTGCCTGGATACGGCCGCCGGCGAGATGATTCCCAAAAGAAATCGTTGGAGAGAGGGCCTCCGGTGCCGGTTTCAGGGGAGGGGTTTAGGGGCTCGTTGGCTCGCCAGGCAGGATGAACTGGGCACTCCCTCAAATGTTTCGTGAAAGCTACTTCGCAGTGCTCCTCAAAACGAAGTCCGCGATCGACCCAAGCCGAATTTGTAAAGAACAACTCGCCGTCGCCGACCGACGTGATGAGACAGCGAAGTACTTGAGCGCTGGCCGATGGCCACTCGTCCCCTGAATGTGATTGTTCATGGAATAGGGACCCCGCTACGGGGCTGATTTGCATCCAATCGGAACCCTGGCGGCGCCGGGTTCACATTGGCCTTCCGATGACTGGAGGGCTGGATTGGAATGCTTGTTGTGGAAACGATCGCGAAGATACGTCGGGCTTATTTTTTGCAGGGGAGGGCGATCAAGGAGATTTGCCGGGACCTGCGCGTTTCCCGGAAAGTGGTTCGGAAAATCATTCGGTCGAACGCGACCGAGTTTCATTACGAGCGCTCACAGCAACCGCTTCCCCGGATTGGCCCGTGGCGAGAACCGCTCGAGGCTCTTCTGGATCAGAACGACGCTCGGGCGCCGCGAGAACGCCTGACGCTGATCCGGATCTTTGAAGAGCTTCGCGCTCTTGGATACGGAGGCAGCTACGCGGCCGTCAGGCGGTATGCGATCGCCTGGCGGGAGAAGCGTGCAAGCACGACAGCAGACGCCTACATCCCGCTGAGTTTTGCGCCGGGCGAAGCCTACCAGTTCGATTGGAGTCACGAGATCGCCCTGATCGGCGGCGTGACGACGACGTTGAAGGTCGCGCATGTCCGGCTCTGTCACAGCCGGATGATGTTCGTGCGCGCCTATCCTCGCGAGAGCCAGGAGATGGTGTTCGACGCGCACGAGCGCGCCTTCGCCTTTTTCAAGGGCAACTGCGCGCGCGGGATTTATGACAACATGAAAACCGCGGTCGACGCGGTGTTCGTCGGCAAGGCGCGGCAATACAATCGCCGCTTCGTTCAGATGTGCTCGCATCATCTGGTCGAGCCGGTCGCTTGCACGCCGGCTTCGGGATGGGAGAAGGGTCAGGTCGAAAACCAGGTGGGTCTCGTGCGTGAGCGGTTCTTCACGCCGAAGCCCCGCTTCAAAAGCTATGACGAACTCAACGGCTGGCTGCTCGACCGATGTCTGGTCTGGGCAAAAGCCCATCCCCATACCGAATGGCCGGATCGGACGATCTGGGAAGTGTTCGAGGAGGAGCGACCGAGGCTGATCCCCTATCGCGGCCGGTTCGATGGTTTCCACGCCCTGCCCGCCTCGGTGTCGAAGACCTGCCTGGTGCGGTTCGACAACAACAAATACTCGGTCAACGCCAGCGCGGTCGGTCGCCCAGTTGAGATTCACGCTTATGCCGACCGGGTCGCCATCCGTCAGGACGGGCGGATTGTCGCCGAGCATCAGCGCACCTTCGGCCGCGGCAAAACGATCTACGATCCCTGGCATTACGTGCCGGTCCTGACCCGCAAGCCGGGCGCGCTCCGCAATGGCGCGCCGTTCAAGGATTGGGTCCTGCCCGGCGCCCTGGAGCGCATTCGGCGCAGGCTGGCGGGCTCCGACGATGGCGATCGGCAGATGGTCAAGATTCTCGCCGCCGTGCTGACCGATGGCCTTTCGGAAGTCGAGGCGGCCAGCGGCCAGGCGCTCGCCGAGGGCGTCCATTCCGCCGACGTCGTTCTCAACATTCTGGCCCGGCGGCGCGATCCCGGACCGGTCGCGACCATCATGACCCCGGCAAACCTGCGTCTCGCCCATGTGCCGGTCGCCGATTGCGCCCGCTACGACGCCCTCAGGAGCGCCTGACGATGGAAAGAACCGAAGTCCTCGACATGATGGGGACGCTCAAGCTCTACGGCATGAAGGCGGCCTACGACGAGACGCTTTCCGTCGCCGTCAAGCGGAGCCATGAACCTCAACGATTCGTCGGCGATCTCTTGAGGGCCGAGATCTCGGAAAAGCAGGCGCGCTCAATCAAGTATCAGCTCACCATCGCCAGGCTGCCGCTCGCCAAGGACGTGGACGACTTCACCTTCAAGGACACGCCGATCAACGAGGCGCTCGTCCGCGACCTCGCCTCCGGCGCTTTCCTCGCCCAGCAGCGCAACGCCGTGCTGATCGGCGGAACGGGAACCGGGAAAAGCCATCTTGCGATCGCCATCGCAAGAAACTGCATCCGAGCCGGATCGCGGGGGCGGTTCTTCACCACCGTCGATCTCGTCAACCAGCTCGAGGCCGAGACCCGAGCCGGTCGACAGGGCCGCATCGCCGATCACCTCACTCGGCTTGACTTCGTCGTCTTCGACGAACTGGGCTATCTCCCCTTCGCCCAGTCGGGCGGACAGTTGCTCTTCCATCTCGTCAGCAGGCTCTATGAGCGAACCTCGGTTATCGTCACCACCAATCTCGCCTTCGGAGAATGGCCGAGCGTCTTCGGCGATCCCAAAATGACAACGGCCTTGCTCGATCGCCTCACGCATCACTGCGACATCGTCGAGACCGGAAACGAAAGCTGGCGCTTCAAAAACCGAGCCTGACCTCTCCAAAAATCCGCGCCTCACCCAGCCGCGATCGCCCTGGCTGCGCAACCCCGACCAGCTTCGCCGGGGCGATCGCCGCCGTCCGCGCCCGTCTCAACAAGGGGTCCATTTTCGGTGAAAATCCGGGGTCCCGTTTCCGTGATCATTGACACCCTGAATCTGAAAGCAGTTACAAATGTCGGAGCGCGGGCGTGGTCGGAAGCGAGGAGCGCGTCATGCATCGCGGAGATTTCGTTCGCCTGGGACTTGTTGGCGGCGCCAGCCTCTGCACGGTGGTGATTTTCGCTCCCCGAGCAGGATTTTCGAACCTGCGACCATTCGATTAACAGGCGGGAACACGATGCGAAGGGCTGTGGCTGCGTGCCGTCGCGATGGGAAGCATGCTGTAGCAAGCTGACCTATGGGTCTGCTATGGGCCGCAGAGGCGCATTGGCGACGATCGCCGTTGAACGCTTGTCGAGCACCACCTGCAGCGTGCCGGCTTCGTCATCCTTGAAGCCGCGATGGCGCGGCGCGTGTGTGTCCATATCAGCTGGTTGCGGCGACTGCCGACGCCCTCCGTTCTGTGGCGACCGATTTCAATGCCTCCAGGCGGGCTCTGCCCTAACGAGCGTAGATTGCTACCGGGTTTGCTACCCAACTTAACGGGACTAGCTGGGACGGAGACCGATACAAAAACGAGAAATTGCACCAGTATCAGGACTGCGGGAGGCGACGGGACTAGCCGTGACGGCGGAGACCGAATTTCAAGACCGCAGCTGCTCAGACATCCCTTGCCTTAGACCTTACCCTTCTTCCGACGCACATTGGGGTCAAAGATGGCCTACGAATGGTGTTCGCTTTCGCCGCACGAATCGTCTGCGGTGCAGGCGAGGGCCGGCATTTCCGGTAGCCATATGGTAGCCGAAGCGTCGAGCAACTCCCGCGTGTTTAGCATGCGAATTCCAACGCAATCCGGCCAGGGATTCCGATTTGATGTCGGCCACCGTTCCGATTTGATCCCGGCCACCATTCCGAAATGAAGCCGGCCTGGACCCGACCCGCCTCGAGGCGGTCTCGGCCCGAGCCGTCGAACTGGGCGTCTTCAACTGCAAGGGCGCCGCCTCCCTCCTTGCCCGCAAGTTCGACCCGCCGGGCGCGGACTGGTACCGTGGGAGGACTACGTTGCCTATGTTGAAGTCGATTGGCGACCATTTCGCGTACCATGCGTCTACACGGTGACTGACGACATTTTCGTTAGCAACGCCGTGTTGCCTGATGAGGCGGATACGCTCTCGTGGGAGCCTGTCATTTTCACAGACACTAACGGAAATGAGGTCGAAGAGGAACGACCGATGACGTTGCCGTTGAACGATGAGGCAATCCCGCAACTCGCAAAAAAATTGAGCGAGGCGCTCTGGGCGCTATCGACATTTGTCAGGGATGCACGGTCGACGCGACGCCCACTGCAGCACTTTCTTGTTCGCGCGTTCCTCGACGACGGCATTGATGAATTCTTGGCGCATCTCATCACGATTGAGGCCGCGCTCGGCCTACCGGAAGATCACTTCCCAAGGGTGCGTCAGCAATTGCGTGGCCGAAAAAAAAATAACCCCGGGGCGAGCGATCGGCTCAAGTGGCGCGTCGGAGGCCTTCTCGACGATCGTGAGGCTTGCAAGACCTTCGAGCGCCTCTACAAAAGGCGGAGCGATTTCATTCACGGCAAACAGATGGACCGGATTGGTGGCTCAGAAAAAGTCGATGCCCGGAGGCTCGCTCGCCGTTGCGTGTCCGCTATCCTCAAACACATAGAGTCCTCTGCCGAAGCCTTCTCTTACGAGGAGTTCCTGCAAAAGCTCCTATTGTTTGGCCATCAATTGGAGGCGGACGTCGCTTAGACAGCTCCCATGCGTTCGGGTCGGGCTTCGGGGCTATCTCAACGGACGCGGATCGCGCCAAACTTGTTTAAGGGCGAGCGCTGAATTGGTCGCCGCATGCCTTGAAGCGCGGCCTTCACCAAATACCGTGGCGTAGTGGGCAAAAATCGAGTTAGGTTCGTTGACCGTCGAAATGAAAAGCGTCTAATCGGCAAATGCGGTTGTTCGGGGCTGGGCTATGGGCGTCAAGAATGGGAGCAAGCCACGCGACGATGTTCGCCAGGGCGAGCTAGACGACGCCATATTCGCGGCGAGCTTCGGAAAGCTCATTCGGAACGAAGGCCCGGAAATCTATAAAGACCATAAGCGGTTCTTCGAGAACACGCACCCGACCGCGTCCCTCTCGAAACTCTGCCGGGACGTGTTCGGCCGGCTTGCGTCGACGACCGATAGCGGAGCCATCCTTCGCCTTTCGACAGGCTTCGGAGGCGGCAAGACGCACGCGCTGATGACACTGTGGCACCTCGCTCAGAACATCGGCGATCCGACCGTTGGGACGGACCTCCTACCGCCCGCGGGCAGGCCCAAGGCGGTCTGCGTGCGGGGCATCGACGCGGAGGGCGCCGGCTATCCGATTTTCGCCCGGCACGGCGACCAAGAGGCCAGGAGCCTGGCCGCGGAACTGGCATTCCTACTGGGCGGCCCGAGCGCGCTGAACGCGCTCGGGCCGGCAAACCTGCCGCTGCTTCACCAGAAGCAGCGTTCATCGAGTTGATTCTGCCTCACGAGCCGACCTTGATCCTGTTGGACGAACTCGTCCTCTACATGGCGAAGCTGACGCAACAGGAGCTAGGCAACTTCGTTGGCTTCTTGCGGGCGCTCATGACGGCTGTGGCCACGCGAAAGCAGACGGTCCTTGTCATCACCGATCCGAAAGACCAGCCTGCCGACGCTCACAACGCGGCCCAACTTGCGCGCCTTGGCCAGGTGATCGAACAACAGACCGGCCGTCAGGCGACGGTTATCGAGCCGATCGGCGATGAAACCGCGCAAGTGATCATCCGAAGGCTGTTCGAGTCGGTCGATCCGAACGCAGCGGCAAAGGCATCGGCCGACTATCACGCGCTTTACCAGCGCGTCGCTGACGAGCACCCGAACCTTGTCCCTGAAGACGCTCGATCAACGCAGTACGCCGAGCGCATTCGGGTCTGCTATCCCTTGCATCCGCGCCTCCTGAAGACAGCGGAGGAACGTCTGCGCGTGCTGCCGGACTACAACCTCTCTCGCGGAACGTTGCGGCTCTTCGCCCGCATAGTCCGCGGTGTTTGGGACGATCCTAAGCACGATCCAGAGATAATTACGGCCGGTGAAATCGACTGGGCGAGTCGCCCGATTTCAGACCGATCTGCTTCAACGCCTGGATCGTGAAAAGTTTCGTGCTGCGGTCGGCGCGGACGTGCTCGGCCACGCTCGGGAACTTGATCAGTCCGATTGGGGCACACATAGGCGTGCGGCATCGGCGCTGCTTCTGGAGAGCCTGCCTCTCGAAGCCCACAGCGGCATGGGACCGGCGGACATCACGCTTGCCGTCCTTCGTGTCGACGAAGCGGGAACCGAGCCGGCCGAAGCGCTCGATCATCTTGCCGGCGCCTGTTGGCACATCTATCCGATGAGCGGCTCGGCCAACGCCTGGCAGTTCCGCTATGAGCCGAACATCCTGAAGCAGATCGAAGAGCGGATGGTCCAGATCCCACGGGCTGATGCGCTCGATCGTTTGAAGGCGGACGCTCAGAAGTCCTTTCAAGGCGCTTTTGCCAAGCTCTTGCCTTGGCCCTCCAACGCCAAGGCGGCGCCCGATCGAACGGAGTTGCAGATCGCGCTCTGCGAAGGCGAAGACGTCGCCAAGTCGCTCGTGGCCTACAAGGACGACACTCCGGGCAGCGAAATCTTGCGCGAGTACCGGAACGCGATACTCGCCGTCGCTTCAGATGGGTCTGGACTCGAGAAGGCTGTGCAACGCATGCAAAGGCTAAAAGCGGCTGAGAGCATCGAGGAGGAGACGCCGAACACGGAAGCTGGCAAGCTCGCGCGCGAGCAGCTCAAGAAGCAGAAGCCGGAATTGATCAAAGCGGCCCGACTGGAAACAGCCAGAGCCTTCAATCGTCTCGTTCTAGCGGACGACGGCGTCCTGACGATGGACGAGCGGTTCATCGCGCCTCCCGATACCTCACCGCTACAGCTCCCTTCCGGCCAAGACGCCGTCCGCGCTTTTGTCGAAGATCGCAAGCTGGTCTACGCCGACACAGACAGCCTCGCTCCGGACTATTTCGTCGAGCGCGTGTTCAGCGGGGCAGTGCCGCTTGTCGATATGCCGGACGTGCGGACCACGGAGAGCTTGCAGCGGCGCTTTCTCGGCGCGCAGGGGCTGAAGCTGGTGCGCGATCCCAGCGTCATCCGCGCTTCAATTCTTCGCGCCGTCGACCAGGGGCGTCTGGTCGTCCAGCTCGAAGACGAGACCGCTTTCGATAACCAGGGTGCGGTCTACACGGCAAATGGGGTCCGACAGCGGGACAAACTTCGTAAACTCGCGACACTACCGATCGACGGAAAGACGCTATTAGCGGAGGCCGAAAGCCAAACAGCGAAAGACTGGTTGAAGACGCTTGGATTTAGCGAATCGCCTAAAGGACCGGCCCAGTTACCGCTGCCTCCGCCCCCGCCAAAGGGGGCCGGCCCAACCACGGCCCAGGACATCGGTGTTGCTGGGCAGCTCGCCGACAAACGGCGTCTCTTGAGCTTGCGGATCGGCTGCTCTTCGGCCGCGGACGCACAAAAGGCGCTAGGTGCCGCTGCTTCGCTCGGCGCGCCTGTCGTCCAAATCGAAGCCGAGTTGATCGGCGATCTGAAAGACGCGGCAAGCTCAGCTTCCATGTAGTCGGCGCCAGCCGTCCGCTCCAATCAAACCGCTGACGATGGCTCAGTCGTTCGGCAATGCGCTCGCGCCTGACGCCAGCGTTCGTGTCGACGTGATCCTCGATTTCGGCGCAGAGGGCAAAGCCGATCTGGGCGCGCTCATTCGCACCTTGGAGATGCAATTGCCCGCCGGCATAAAGTTTGAGGCGCGCTTCGCCGCCGTTTCGGAAGCCTGACTTCATGGCGAGCGCACAGGTACAGGCGACAAGGGCCGCGCCTTTTGCGTTGCGCTTCGTGCAACGGCGGGACGGGCTGGCAGGCATCATCTATCGCCGGCGCGTCAATGACCGGATGGAGGAGCGCTTCGATCGCGTCGCGGCGCTTTCGCCGCTTGCTCTCACTGCGGGAAGCGGGCTCTTGCGCGCGGCGGTCAGGGCCGCCGGCGGACCACTGAAATTTGAGGCCGGACCTTTCCGGCCAATCGACGCAGATTGGGGCGCTCGGGTCGCGGGCTACGAAATCGTCGCGCGCGGCCTCAGAGACGCTCGTCGCCTTTCGAAGTCCGCGGAACATTTTCGAGCGGCGGACGCGGCCGAGGCAGCGGCTTGGTTCGGCCGGATGCAGGATGGCCGCGCGCAACGTTGGGTGCGGGCGCTCGAAATCATTACGGAGGCCGTGGCGTAAATGACCGTTGGAGCACAGGCCGCGCGCCCGCGGGTGTTGATCGAAGATTGGTTGCCGGCCGCCGCAATCGGAGTGGAATGTATTCGTGAGCGCAGCACCGGCCAGCAACCTCCTGACAAACGGCTTCACATTTGGTGGGCACGTCGTCCCCTGGTAGCAAGCCGGGCCGCGGTGTTGGCAAGCGTTCTTCCCGCCGACTTCCCACGGCAAGCGTTCGAGCGGCTCCTGGGGTTCGGAAGGTCCGGGAAAGAGCTGGTCGGCATACGCCAGTTGATGGACGCAGGCGTGGACGTGCCAGGTGGGTTCGGCGCGCCTCGAGCCTTCAACGCAGAGCTTCGTGAAAAGGACCTCGCAGAGGCTCACGCTGCAGCAAATCAGTTTTGGGGTCGCTCGCCGACTGTGCTCGATCCAATGGCGGGCGGCGGCTCAATACCGCTTGAATGCGCTCGGCTTGGGTTTCCTACTCTTGCCAACGAATATAATCCCGTTGCATGCAGCGTCCTTGAAGCGACGGTGGACTACCCCGTCCAATTCGGGCCCCCACTAGCGGATCTGGCGAGGAAATGGGGAAAGGTGTGGGAAAAGCGCGTCGCAGTTCGCCTGGCGCGCTTCTTTCCAGCCGAGCGATTGGCCTCCGTCCATGCCTATATTTTTGCTCGCACTGTCGCTTGCCCGACGACCAAGTTTGCGACGCCGCTTGTGCCGGACTGGCACTTGTTGAAGCCAAGGGGTGGTGTGGCCGTAGTCGCGGCTCCAATCGTGGACAAGGCGTCAGGGACTTGGTCGACGGTTATTCGTGAGGTGGCGACCGGCCGGGATTCAATTGCGGCACCGCCGCCGGCTACCTACGGCAGCGGCAAGGGTGTCAGCCTGTTCACAGGCGAGCCGATCCCATCGGAATGGATCAAGACGCAAGCGCAGCAGGGCAAAATGAAAAGCGCGCTCTATGCGGTGGCGCTGAAGACGCCGCAAGGTCTTATTTTCAGAGCCCCTACTCTCGGTGACTTGCAGGCTTTGGACGGAGCAAGTCACAACTCGCTCAGTGGCGCGCTGATTGGGAAGCGCGGAACCTCATTCCAACCGAAGAATATCCGGAGATTACAACCGATCCTCGGCCACGGCTTTACGGAATGCCACGTTGGGCCGACATGTTTAGTCCGAGGCAGTTGCTAGCTTTTGGTGTGTCGATGGAGGAGCTGCAAGCACTCCACCCATCTATTCTGGCTGAAGAAGGGCAAGCGCTCGGCGAAGCAGTCGCGCTTCTATTAGCGTTCTCTATTGACAAACTTACGAATTACAATTGTGTCCTTTCGTCATGGCACACAAGTCACCAAGTAATTAGAGGAATATTTGACCGGCATGACTTTTCGTTTAAGTCGACTTTTACGGAAATGGCTCCGATCGGTGCAGGAAATGGTCTGAGTTGGGCCATCTCCAGTTGCGTTGATGCCTACGAAAGCCTCGCAAAGCTCTCTAGATCGAAGAAATCATCGCCGATTGAATTGACGCAGGGGTCGGCAACGGCACTCATCCACATCGCTGACCAATCGCTCGACGCGATCGTGGTCGATCCACCGTATTCCGACAACGTTCAATACAGCGAGCTTGCCGACTTTTTCTACGTTTGGCTCAAGCGCAGCCAAGGCCACCGCCGCCCCGAATGGTATGCATCTCTGCTGTGCGAAAGCGCAGAGGAGGCGGTCAAGAACGACGCCCGTTTCCGAACCGGCAAACGGACAGCCAAGGACGCGAAAGTCGCCGCGCAGTCTTTCTACCAAGGCATGATGACAAAGGTCTTCGCCGAGGCGCACCGCGTGCTTCGTCCGGAAGGCGTGCTCACGGTCATGTTCACCCACAAGAAGCAGGAGGCCTGGGAGTCACTGTTCGAGTCGCTCATCGAAGCCGGCTTCACGATCACAGCGACCTGGCCGGTCAAGACCGAGAGCGAGCACAGTCTCCATCAGGCGAAGAAAAATGCAGCGCAATCGACCGTGATCCTCGTTTCGCGTGTGCGTCCGCAAAAAGCGGGAACGGGATACTTTGATGGCGCCATGCGGGCTCGGATCAAAGAGAAGGCCGAGCGAACGGCCGAGCGTCTCGCCGGCGAAGGATTAGAATCCCATCGATCAGCTCGTCGGCAGTTTCGGCCCGGCTATGGAAGTTTTCTCCGCCTTTGACGCCGTCCGCACCGACACGGGCGAGCCAGTCAGCGTTGGGCAGGCGATTGACATCGCCGCCGACGCGGTCGCGAGCTGGCGCATCCGTCGGCTCGCCAAAGACGGGCTCAGCGGCGTCGAGCCGGAGGCGCAGTTTGCCGTCTTGTGTTGGGCGACCTTGGGCGCGGCCGAGTTCCGCTTCAACGAAGCAAAGCTGCTTGGTCACGCCGTCGGCATGGACGTCTCGGCGCTTGAACAGGCCGGGCTGATCACGGTCAAGGCTGACAAGGTCAAGATTCTTCCAGCAAAGGAGCGTCGTCGCTCAATCCCGCTCACTGAACATGACGCGAGCCAGCTCTTGTTCGGCTGGACCGCAGGGAGCGGGAAGCGAGTTAAGAAAGTCGATACTCTGAAAATCCATCCCCGTGATCCAGCGTTTCGCACACATCTCGATCGCGCCCACGCCCTCGCGCTTGTCTATGCGGACGCGGGCGGCGGGGCGGCCGGCATTGGCGCCGCGAAGAGTTTCGCGGCCCGCCAGGGCATCAAGACCGGCGACGCGACCGTGCACCTGATCCAAGCTCTGCTCGCCGCGTGTCCGCCGGCGCTTCGCAATGCGAAGAACAAGATTGCGCAAGAGTTTGCGGAGTTTCGCGCATGGCACGAGCTATTGGAGCCGCTATTCGGCGTCACGCCGCCGGACTGGACCGAAAAGCCGCCCGATCAACGTGAACTCGAATTGCTTTTGCGTTCTCCCGCAGGCGGTGAAGGAGACGACGGCGAAGCTGACGAGGATGCCGACGACGAGGCAGAAGCCGAAGACGACGAGGACGCTGAATGAGCGTCTCGCTGCGCGAGGTCGTCTGGCCGCGCTTCCTGAGAGCGCCGGACGGTCAACTTGTCGCGCGGCTGTACGAGCCTGCCCTGCGCCGGGCCGTTCGTTATGACCGATGCTGCGCCTATTTCTCCTCGTCGGTCCTCTCAGCCGCGGCGTCGGGCTTCGGCGCCTTCATTGCGCGCATCCTCGACGGGAGCATAACTGCAAAGCCGTCGATCAGATTGCTTGTGAACGAAGAGTTGGCGGAGGCCGACGTCACGGCGCTGCTCGCCACGGGCGACGAAGCGCCGCTCGTTCAAAGCCTTCTCGCCCGCTTCCGCACTCCGGCAAATGCGCTCCAGCAGCGCCGATTGGAAATGCTGGCCTGGTTGGTTCGCGACGGATGGCTCGTTGTGCAGGTCGGCCTGATGCGGCAAGCCGACGGCATCCTTCATGCGAAATTCGGACGGTTCGTAGACGAGAATGACGAGGCGGTCGTCTTTAGCGGTAGCGGCAACGAGAGCGCGAGAGGACTCCGGTCCAATTACGAGAAGCTGGAAATCAGCACCAGTTGGGGCGACGCCGAGCGCGACGAACATATGCGCGCCGAGTTCGATCAGCTTTGGTCGGGCACCGACCCCGCTGTAGCGGTTGTGAGCCTTCCCGAAGCGGTGCGAGAACATCTGATCAAGTTTGCGCCGGAGGCCCCGCCAATCAGGGAAGGGACCGACAATCTGCTGCGGCAGCGGGCTGCGATGCTCTGGACCTACGCGCTTTCCGTTCCATTCTTTTCGGCCGGCGGGGCGGCAACGTGCGACTCGATGGCGCCGGTGACGCTATGGCCGCACCAGCGAAGAGTTGTCACCGAGACCGCAAACGCCTGGCCCGAGGGCCGCCTCCTTTGCGACGAAGTCGGCATGGGCAAGACCATAGAGGCGCTTCTCATTCTTCGGCGCCTTCTCGCCGGCCGAGGCGTCAAACGCGCGCTAATTCTCCCGCCCGCGAACCTCCTCATCCAGTGGCAAGGGGAGCTTCGCGAGAAGGGCGGCTTGCGCGTCCCGCGCCTTGAGGGACCGCGGACGTTGGTGTGGCCGGACGGGTCCAAACAGGGCGTCGACGGGCTCGCGGACGCCCTCAAACAGGACCTTCTGCTGCTCAGCCGCGAGACGGCGCGGACGGACACAAATCTGTCGATCCTGCTCAACGCCAAGGCGTGGGACCTTGTGATCCTCGACGAAGGCCACGCGGCAAGGCGCGCCAATCAGGTCGAAGGCGAGTTTAACACCCCGACGCTCCTGCTCGGGCTCCTTCGGCGATTGCAGGCCAAGGGCAAGGCCCGAAGTTTCATGATCTTGTCCGCGACGCCGATGCAGACCCATCCCTGGGAGCCGTGGGACTTGCTGCAGATCCTCGGAGAAGGCGGGCTGTGGCTGTCGGGCTTTCATGTTGTCCGCGGCTACTACGACGCGCTGGCGAAGCTGGACCGGGGCGCCACCGGCAAGCGTGACCTAATGTCGATCGCCCGCACTCTTTGGGCGACCCCGGAAGCGCCGCCATCGCCTGCAGAACTTGCGATGCCGCCGCCAACCGAAAGTGGCCGGTGGACGGACAGACTGCTCTTCCTGCCGGCAGCCGATCGAGCTGGTGCCGTGAGTTGGTTGAGGCGCTGCTCTCCGCTTGTCCGGCGCATGCACCGCAACACCCGCAACACGCTTCGTCGCTATTACGAGATAGGGCTGCTCGATAGGGCGCCGCCGCGTCGCGTCGTGCGAGAAGACGCCTTCGACTTCGAAACGGAGGAAGAGCGGGATGTCTACGACGCCGTAACCCGGTACATCAATCGACGCTTTGACGAGCTTGAGCATGAAAAGGCGGGCAAGGGGTTCGTCATGACCGTCTACCGCCGCCGCGCGGCAAGTTCTCCCTGGGCCTTGCAAAAGAGCCTGGAGCGCAGAGCCGAGGGCCTGAAAGCGGTCATCCTGCAACACGCGTTCGATCCGGCCTCGCTGGGCATGGGTGAGGCTGAGGAGATCGAGGACCTCCTCAACATCAAATTGACGTCGGCGCTGCCGGAGTCGCCAGAAGAAGCGCGGTCCGAACTGTCCGAAGTCGAATGGCTGCTCGAACGAATTGAGAATCTCGGTGGTCTGGATACGAAGCGCGAGCGGCTCGTCAATCACGTCAAGACTCTGACCTCAGACGGCCGGAGCGTGCTCGTGTTCACGAGCTACGCCGACACGATGACCTATTTGCGGGACTACCTTGTCGGCGCTTTCGGTTCCTTGGTCGCGTCCTATTCCGGCGACGGCGGCGCCGTTCGGGCCGGCTCGAAGTGGGCCTCCGTTCTCAAGGACGAAGTCACGTCGCGCCTCAAGAGCGGAGTGATCAAGGTCCTCGTTTGTACGGACGCCGCAAGCGAGGGCCTCAACCTGCAGGCGGCTGGCGCGTTGGTGAATTTCGATTTGCCCTGGAATCCGTCGAGGATCGAACAGCGCATCGGCCGCATCGATCGCATTGGGCAGTTGTGCGACACCCTTCCAATCGTCAATCTCTATTTGCAGGACAGCGTCGACGCGCGCGTTTATCAGGCATTGCATCTGCGCTGCGGTCTTTTCGAGAAGTTCGTCGGCCCGATGCAGCCCGTGTTGTCGCAGGCGATACGGATGCTGATCGGGAAGGAAGACGTAAACCTCAACAGTCTGGCCCAGGCCGCGGAGGCGATCCAATCTGACCCGTCCATCATGCAGGCGTTCTCAGAGGACGAGCTGGTTACGATTGAGGTTGAGGAGGGTCTTCTCCGTCCCGAGCACACGAGCACGCTGCTTTCGTCTCTCGACGGCACCACGATCAAAGTTACCGCGGAGAGCAACTGGCTTCACCGCATCGGACAGGGGCCATTGCGGATTGCGACCCATCCGTCCGCAGTGGAAAGGCATCCCGAGGCAGGCACCGTCGATGGGCTAGACGAGCGTCAATGGGCGATCGTGCGCGAGCTTCAGCAACCAGGCGAGCGCTTGCCGTTGGTCCTTGCCTCCTCTGAGCGCGGCGCCTTCCGGACTGTCGCTTGCGGGTGGGTGTCGGCGGCTGGTCGGCGGGACATCCGCTCGTTCTCCGAGCTCTGCGAACTCGTAGACGAGTGGGATGGCCAAGAGCCGTCCTTCGGAGCCTGGCAGTCCGCCCGATCGAAACTTGCGGCCGACGCGAAGGAGGAAGCCGAGCGGTTATCCTTCACCGCGGCGAATGCCGAAGCAGCTGCCCGAGCGGCTCAGATTGAGGCGGCCCGGCTTCGGCTCATTGATGAACTTGGTCGGACGCTGATCTGCTTCCCGCCGGACGCCGAAGACATGAACGCAAAATTTCATCGGCTTGCGACAGAGCGTTCTTTGACGGCCGAGCGCCTCCAAAAGGTCTTTGCTCGGTTGGGCGCATATCCTGATTGGGATGAATTCAGGATGGAGGAGCTCCACAACTACCGGGCAGCGCTGGGACCGTCTCAGGTGAAAACTCGTCTTACCGGAAGCGAGGTTGACGCCGCCCTGGTCGACCCGCGATGGGCGTTTGATTAAGCGGTCCGGCGAGCGTGCCGAGCGGGTGGTCCTCCGCTTTCGCCCGCTAGGAAACGAAAGCGTTGCTTGCAGTCGCGGCGTACAGCCTTCCAGATTTTGATAAGAAATGTAGATTTGGCTGCAACTTAAAGCACGACTGACGTTATTTATGCCTGAGAAGTCGTTTGAGGCGATTTTCAGACGATCTAAGTTCAACAAGGTCCGCTAGGAACAATTGTTCATGGGCGCATGGTAGCGCCTCTTGTTTCAAAAGCACTTTGGTACTAATTGATGCTGATAGAGTGAAGACGCGACGCGCGCAGTCGCGCATCCTTTCGGCAGACTGCTCGTCTATTTTTCCCTTCTCTTGACACAACTGAATCCTGTCGAAAAAATACCGCGCTTCGTCTTGAACTCTCCGGCGCGCCCAGCCTCCCAGTTCGTCCGGGTCCCGTTTGCGCCGCCGACGCCTAGGGCTAATGTACATCGGCTCGCGCGTCGCCTCCGCAGCGGCCGTCCGGTTACCAATTGCTGGCTCTGGCCGCGACAGCTTCACGCTCCCTGCGCCATCCTCCCGCACGAATTCGATTCCGGCCGACCTCAACGATCCCGATGTTTTCTCTATGGACCCCTTTCCGGCTTTCCCAGCTTCAAGTCGTTTCACCGTCAGCAGTGACACGTCCGCCATCTCAGCGAGTTTTTGCTGGGTCCAGCCCAATAGTTTCCTGGCCTCTTTGATCTGTGCGCCAGATATTTTTGGCGCGGAGATGCTGAACGTCACGGGCCGTCTCTCCACGGCAAATTTGCTTTAACGAACTGAACGTCTCCGCTGACGCAGTCGAAGCGGCTACGCACTGCGCCGAAAAATGGCATAATCCAATCCATATTTTATATGCACAGCGAGTGTTCCAAAAATGCCAATTCTAGGGTATCAGCGGGCTAAGATGTGGAGAGTTGTGTCGAGAAGCAAGGAGCCTGTAGGATACCTGCTCTCGGTGCGGCTGTGCCACTGAATTTAGCATAGCGTGAACGCCCGGGGCTTCGGCTGCCGGGCGTTTTGCGTCTCAGACGGCGATTGATCCGGCGTCGCTCCCGGTTCATTGGCATATTCCCAAGAGCGCGACTTCCTCCCCCAACCAGCCCGTCCGGTCCTCCGGCGGGCTTTTTTTGTGGAAAGCGATCCAGGAAACCCCCCACAACGAAAAACAAGCGCGCCGCGCCTTGAGCATCAAGGAGGCTGCGGAAGCGTGCAATCTTTCCCGCGCGACGGTCTATCGGCTCATCGCAGACGGGAAGTTGGAAACTCGCAAAATTGGGGCGCGGCGGCTCGTGCCCGTCGGCGCGATCGACGCTTTGTTGAGTGGGGGCGCGAAATGAACGGCGCTCCAAAAACGCGAAGCCCGGCCCCGCGCGCCAACGCGGAAAACCGGGCGGAAGGTAATCGCAACAAGGCTTCCCATACCATCGACCGCACCGAACCGGAAGCCGATTTTGCCGCAGTCTATATCGCCCGGCGGTTTGGCCTCGCCCTTCCGCTGGCGCAAGCAATCGCGGCGCTGGCGAACCTGGGGAGGGCGCTCGGATGAAAGACGCCCTGGACTTCGCCGCTATCAATCAAGCGGCGCTCGCGGCACTCCCCGCCGTGCTGAACTGGCTTTTGCCGAGAGGCAAGGCTGTCGGGCGTGAGATTATCGCGCTCAATCCGCGCCGCGCCGATCGCCGGTTCGGATCGTTCAAAGTCAACCGCTACAGCGGCCGTTGGGCGGACTTTGCGACCGGTGCCAAAGGCGGCGATCCTGTTTCGCTTGTTGCCTATCTCGCGGACGTCTCGCAAGGCGAAGCGGCGCGGTTGCTCGCCGGAATGTTGGGAATCGAAGCCGGGGGGCCGCTCCATGGCTGACGGAATCGATTTCTCGCCCCTGTCCGACCTCGAACGCGATGCGGCTGCTGCAGAGCTAACGGGTGAAAGGGAAGACACAGAGGCGACGACGGCGCCCGCCAACGCAAATCGGCGGACATCGCGGCGGCGCGTATGTTCGGCCGCGCACCCAACGCGCTTTGGCGCTACCCGGATGCGGCCGGGGCGCTCGCCTTTTGTGTCTGCCGATGGACCGGGCCGGACGGCGGCAAAGAAATTCGGCCGCTATCGTGGTTTGCGGGCGAGGGATGGCGGTTCAAGCATTGGTCGGACGCGCGCCCCCTCTACAATGCCGATCGGATCGCCGCGAGCTTGGACGCCCCGGTTGTCGTTTGTGAAGGCGAAAAGGCGGCGGACGCGGCAGCGCGCATCTTCGAAGGCGCTATTGCGACAACGTCGAGCGGCGGCGCCAATGCGGCGAGCAAGACAGTTTGGACGCCGCTCGCCGGGCGGCGCGTTCTCATCTGGCCGGACAATGACGATCCCGGCCGGAGGTATGCGCGGGAAGTCGCGGCGATCCTTGCCGAACTCGAATGCGAAGTTTCGATCATCGATCCGGCCGCACTGTTCGCAAAGGTCATCGCGCGCGAGGCCGCTACAGAGTTTTCCGGAACGATAGAAAAGGCCGCGGGATATGACGCCGCCGACGCCCTTGCCGATTGGCCAGACGTCATCGCGCTGCGCAAGGCAGCTGTAGGCCTCGCCAAACCATTCGATCCGGGGCCGGCCTATCATTCCTTTGGCGCCTACAGGATGGACGCGCGGGGCCTCACGGTCGAAATTGAGAGGGGCAGGGGCGACAACAGGACGACGGAAGCCGTTCGGATTGCCGCGGCGTTCGAAGTGCTGGGGGCGTGTCGCGACCCCCACGGGGCCAGCTGGGGAAAGGTGCTGCGATGGCGGGATGACGACAGGCGCGAACACGTCCGGCATGTCGCCGACGCCGACTTGCACGGCGAGCCGGCGGCGCTCTGCGCGAGCCTCGCGCATCTCGGATTGAGGATCGATCGCAAGCGGCAACGCGAGTTTGTCGGCTATCTTTCGGGCGTCGGGGCGCGGCGGCGCGTTACGGTCGTGTCGCGCACGGGCTGGCATGAAATTGGCGGGCGATCCGTGTTCGTCCTGCCGAGCGAGACGATCGGGGCGCGCGGCGGCGAGCGCGTCATCCTCGATGCGGCGGCGCAAGACGTCTATGAGGCACACGGAAGCATCCAAGATTGGCGCGACGGCCCCGCGAAGCTGGCGAGCGGTCATGTCCTGCCAGTCCTGGCCATTTCCGCCGCGCTGGCCGGGCCGCTGTTGCACTTGGCCGGCGTCGAGGGCGGCGGCGTTCATTTCAATGGCCAATCGTCCAAGGGCAAGACGACGCTGTTGCAGATGGCGGCGAGCGTATGGGGTAGGGGCGGAACGCCCGGTTATGTCCGCACGTGGCGCGCGACCGCGAACGGACTAGAAGGCGCGGCAGCAGGAGCGACTGATACCGCTTTGATGCTCGATGAATTGGGACAGGTGGACGGGCGCGAGCTGGCGGCGGCGCTCTACGCGCTCGCCAACGGCGCAGGCAAGGCGCGGGCGATGCGCGACGGGGCCTTGCGCGAGCCGCGCTCTTGGCGTGTGCTGACCATATCGAGCGGCGAAGTCCCAATCGAAGCCAAGCTCGCGGAGGATCGCGGCAAGAGAACTCGAGCCGGGCAATTGATTCGCATGTTGGATATTCCCGCCGCTCGCGCGTGCGGCGTGTTCGATCATGCTGGGTCAAACGGCGACGCCGCGGACTTGGCCAAGCGGTGCAAGCTCGCTGCTGCGTCCGTCTACGGAACGGCCGGGCCGGAATTCGTGCGCCGGCTCTTTGCTGAAGACGTGCGCGGCGAAGATGTGCGCTCGATGGTCAATGATTTCGTCGCGGCCGAAGCCCCGAACGGCGCGGACGGTCAAATTGACCGGGCGGCACAACGTTTGGGGATCATCTTTGTGGCCGGCGAACTCGCAACCGAATTCGGGCTGACAGGCTGGCGCAAAGGCGAGGCGCGCAGGGCGGCGGCTTGGGCGCTCACGCGTTGGATTGAAACTCGCGGAGGGACCGAACCTGCCGAAGTCCGACAAGCCGTCGAGGCGGTTCGGCATTTCATCGAGGCGCACGGCGAAGCACGCTTTGACAATCTCGACGATCCTGACGGGCGCCCCGTTCCGAACCGCGCCGGCTGGCGTAGGGGCTCCGGGGAAGATCGGCGATGGCTGATTCCGTCTGAAGTGTGGAAACAGGATGTTTGCGCTGGCCTCGATGCGAAATTCGTTGCGGGCGTGCTGGCGAAGCGCGGCGCGCTGGCGAAGGGTCAAGATGGCAACACGCGCGTCGAAGAATTGCCGGAACGACGAAGCGGGTCTATGCCGTCACGCCCAACATTTTCGAAGGGGGCGAGGCATGAAAGCGGAAACGCTCGCCCGTCTTCGAAGCATCGCGCGCCGCGAGTATACAGCGGTTTCGGACGGGTATGGCGTAACCAACACATCCGCGGTTACGCCAAAGAACCCTGAAGTTACGCCCGTTACGCCCGTTACGCCCGAAAACGACAAGAGGGGGAACAGGACGGCGGAGGTCTGCGCTGCGAATCTTCTCGCCTCTGAAAAGGAGGATGCGGACGCCGTCGAGGAACGCGCCGGTCTGGCCGCTGATCGCGTTCCCTTCGTCTATCTCGACGCATGGGCGCGGATGAACTGTCAGAAGCCGGCCAGCGTGTCGGAAACCGAATGGCGGCGCGCCCTCGATGACAGCGGCCAGTTTCTCGACGCATGGGGAAACGAAGCGGCAAAGATGGGATGGACGCCCGGCGAGTTGTTCAACGTGACGGCGGGACTTGTCTGGCGGCTGGCAGGCGAGCGCGTCGAGGCTATCGCCAACGAGCGCGCCCGGTTGAGCGAGGGGCGCGCGATCACGGGCCGCATGTTGGCCAAGCGAATTGAGGTGGAGACATCGCCATGACTGAAGAAACAGGAAAAGAACAGCCGAAGGCGGGCAAGCGCGGCTTTTCGCCGGGCGTAAGCGGCAACCCGAACGGGCGGCCAAAAGGCTCGCGCAACAAGGCGACGCTCGCCGCCGAAGCGCTGTTGGAGGGTGAGGCGGAAGCCTTGACCCGTAAGGCTATCGAGCGCGCGTTGGAAGGCGACGCCACTGCGTTGCGCCTTTGTCTCGACCGGTTGGTGCCGCCGCGCCGGGATCGGCCGACGCCCTTTGACTTGCCGACGCTCAAGGAGGCCGCAGACGCCCGCGACGCCTTCGCTGCGATAATCGCGGCGACGGCGGAAGGCGAACTGACGCCAGGCGAAGCCGCGACGCTCGCCAAGCTCGTTGCGGACTTCGCGGCTGTTGACGACGCGACGGATGGCGTCCGTCGCGCACGCGAACGCAAGAAGCGTGGGGTCACGTCGATCTTTGACCTGGACTTGTGAAGCGGGGTTCTTGGCAGGGTTACGCCCGTCGAATGGTTGGATTCCCGAAGACCGTCATCGCCAATCCCCGGGATGGGTCGTAGGCAAAGCTTCGATCAACGACCTTGTTTGCCGCGAAGTTCGCTTCAATCAGCGACTTGCCTCTCGACCAATGCTCCAGGAAGACGGGCAGCCAGTGCGAGGGCACCCGAGAGTTGAGGGGCCAGGGCGAGGCGAGCACTGCCTGACAGCCCCGATCCAAAATCTGCTTCGCGAGCCCGAGGGTCGTGTGGGCACCAGGGTGCATGTCCGCGCGGCCGCCGCTGCAGACAAACAAGATTACGGTGCCGACGTTTCGTAGCGCGCCAGCGAGATCGCCCGCCGCGGCCCGCAAGGCACCTTCGTCCGAGACAACTTGGAAGTAGCGCCCTTCGGGATGCACGCCCCCATGCGCGGTGATGACGGCCAGAGTTGCGCCTGCGAACGTTGCTGGGAGAGCGGGGCTGTTGTCGACGACGAAACCGTGTTCGCCAAATGTTTGCTTAAGGCGCTGCGCGATCATAGGGAGAGTCTCGCTCTCCGACTCTCGCGCCGCGGTTGAGATCCAAGCACAGAGCCGCCCATCGCCGATCGGACCGCGCTTGCGCGCGGCTTTCAGCCAAGCCAGAGAAGGGACCGCGGCCATGGGGTGTGTCCGCCCGGCGAAGTCGTTCCCGATGTAGAAGAGGTTCGGAGGGAAAGGCTGCAGCGTGGCATCCGCGGAAAGAACCACGGGACCCTCGGGTAGCGATGACAGCGTCAGAGCGTCGGTCGTCGTGTAGAACAGGTTCGGGTCGCTCTCGTCGATGCCATACCTATATGGATAATCCACAGCCCAGGCCTTGAACCGCGATTTATGCATGACGTCTTCAGGCTCTCGGACGGGCGCATCCAAATGTCCAGCGACAGCGCTGACGCGCACGAGTTCGGCCGTTCTCGTCAAATCCGGCCTGTACGACGCTCAATCCCTCCCGCGACACCGAACACGCGATTTCGGCCGCTTCTTCCACTCGGCTCTGCGGTGGGGGTGGTTCGGCCGTTTCGTCCCATCCCGGTACGGCCACGCCGCGGTCGGCGAGCAGCTCGAGCGCAAAGGAGGTTTGAACCGCATCCCTGATGTAATCTTCGTTGGTGAGCACTCGGCCCGCGATCATCGTCACGTCGCGCACGTCGTAACCGACATCGTCCGAATAGCGCGTCGAGCCGCCCATCTTGATCAGATCAAGAAGATCGCCGGCGGAAGCCGCCGACGCCGAAATCGTGCTGATGAGTGAAGCAAAGCGTCCGCCAACGCGCTCACTAAGGGCCATAAATACGGACTCCGCGTTCGAGGGGATTCTGGCGCCGAGCTTCTTCGCAAGACGAAGTGACTGGCCCACAAGGGCGGCTGCGGGCTCTGTCATGTCGTGATGCGCGAGAACGGCCTCACCGTTGCGCACTGCGTCCCGGAGGAGTGCTTGAATTTCTTCCTTGCCGACTTCACTCATCGCCAACGCCGCTTGGCGGATCTGGAGTTCGAGCGTGTCAAGGCGATGCCGGTAGGTGGCCGATAGTCCCATGCGATCGAGAAGTTCGCCGGCCCTGACAATCGCTGATCGAGCGTATGCGTGCAGTCCGCAATCGCGGAGGAAACGCGCGACGGCGGTGATCTCATGCCAGACCTGTTCCTCGTCGGCGACGTCGTCGGCTGCCAGGGTGCAGGCAAGGGCCAGAAGTCCCTCCAGATTGTTGTGGCACCGGTGATACACGTCAGCCATGGCGAACCAGCCGAGGCGACGGCGACGCTGCGAAGCGACGCTGTTCAAGAGCGCCTGCTCGGCCAAATCGCGCGCGAGTTGCGGGTGGCCTGAACTCGCGAGCCTGCCACCGACGAGCCGCATAAGCCGAAGGTCGAAATCCGGATCCGTGCTGTAGGGCGTGACGGACGCCGCAAACGCGAGCCAAAGGAGGAGGGCAGCAGCATCCTCGTCGGATGCGACCTGAGAGTAGCTGAGGTAATGCGTTGCGGCCGAAACCACCTCATCTGCCGGTTCGGTGATCAAAGTGTCCGGCAGGACAACCCGTCCGATCACAACGGGTTGCTGCTCCTTCAGCCACGCGAACGCTGCGTCGAGGAAGGACCGGCGCTCCAGGAGCCAATCCATCTTCGCATGGCCCGGCGCCTCGCGCTTGTCGAGAGTGATCGGCCGAGCGGCGAGCTTGAGGACCACAGCGCCCATCAACGCCAGCCCCGCCGTCCCGGCGACCGACGGCTGGACTAGACTCGCGAGACCGACCCTGAGCGCCTGCTTGGTCGGATCCGCCGCGAGCCGCTCGATGAGCGCGAGAACGGCCACTTGAATCCGCTCGATAGGAACCGGCAGAGCGCCCCCTTTTCCGGCGTCGAGGAGGATCGCCTTTAGCACCTCGACGAGCAGTCTTTCTCCACGCTCCGCTTGCGCCGGCGTCTTCGGCACAGGGAGGACCAACTCGAAGGCATGGACGATCAACTGCCGCTGGAGGGCGTCGCGAACGCAGGCCATGCGCAAGGCATCCGCGAGAGCGGTGTCGCTCCCGGCCGATGCGATCAGCGCAGGATAGTCGGGGGTGTCGGGTCTCGCCAAGAACTGCGCAAGCCGGCCAAAGAACTCGGCGCCGGCCTCTCCGTCCGCCTCGTCGGCCAACATCGCCGCGACGCCGGCGTAGTCCCGCGCTGCGATCAGGGCTCGTCGTTGACGTCGCCGGATGCCGGGACTCCCTGGAAAGAGGTCTGCGAGCCGCCCCGCTACCTTTTCCCCGAGTTCGGCCGCGCCGGCGTCGTGTGCTGTCGCGAGGGCGCTCTCGAGATCTTCAAGGCCGTCCAGATCGTCGACCGCTGGGCTTAGCACCTCCACTGTCAGCCTCGACGCATTCGCGTCCTGGGCTATCCGCGCGAGCTTCACTCTCGACGAGGCGTCGAGCTTGCGCCCGGGCGTTATCTCCTCGCGCATGGCCCGCAACGCTTCCGCGAGCAGTCCAGCTCTGTGGAGCATCTGAACGCGGAGGAAGGCTTTTTGCCCGTCGAACGCCGGCGGCAGTTCATCGAGTTCGCGGAGAGCGTAGCCCACCCGACCTTCGCGGATCCACGCGTCCCACCGATCGATTCGCGCCGCCAGGATGGTCCCGAGATCTTCCTCTCTGGTCGATCCCATGACCCCGCACCCATCGATCGATAACAACAGGTTGGCGAGCGCCTCCCGTGTCGGGGTGAGTTGGCTCGTATCGAGCGCGACGTAGAGGCCTCGCTCGCGCGCGATCTCAACGGCCCCGGCAGCAAGGGCGTGCACCTGCGGCACCCAGACGTCCTGCGGGAGGAGGGGTGTTACCGCGCCGGGCGCAATGTAGGGCTCGACGTCATCGTCTCTGTAGATCCCGGCATCCGCGACAATGATGGCGGCGCGATGCGGTTGCGCCGAGACGAGCCGAAGCACAGATCGGCTCCGCCGATCAGGCGTGACGCTTACCTTGAAGCGGGCCTTGAACCGCTCCTGAGCCTCAAGGGCCATTTCGCGACCGGAAAGCAAATGGAAAGTGGCGAGCGACGCGCGCCATGCACGCGCCTGGGCGTCCGCCACTTCGGTCTCCGGTGGCGCGAGAATGACGATCGCGCTGACGGCCGGCCGACCTTCGTCAGTCACAATATCGGTGAGTACCGCAGCAAGCATCCCGGCCCGATCGAGCGGGTGGAGGTAGGCGATGTTTAGGATGTCCGCGCCACCAAAAATATCGGGGTTCCGGGATATGAAGTCCATGAACTCCGAGACGAGACCGGCCCGATCGCTCACCGGCCGCCCATCAGCAGAGATCTCTTCGTCGCCCCGGTAGCCGACTGGCTCGCGGGTCTCTCGGTCTTCCTTCGCCATTTCAATTCCAATCGACTCTATAACTGCTTGATTACTTTTGGACCTAACACAAGCTGATGCTAAGCAGACTCCGGCAGCTTGACCAACGTTTGGCGGGCTGATTCGGTGCGGGCGCCGAATTGGAGGTGCAGGGCATGGCCGGTCAATCGCCACTCTTGGCAACCGAGGAACAACGCACGGTGCTGATGGCTCTGGCCCGGTCGCGGGATCGGGGCGAAACGGATCGCGCGCGTGCGATGCTGCTGACGCTGTCCGGCTGGACAAGCCCGCGCATCGCGGAGGCATTCGGCGTACGCGAGGACACGGTGCGTCTGTGGCGCAGCGACTTCATGCGCGATGGCGTGGCGGCGCTCAAAGCGACGGTGGCGCCCGGCCCGGCGCCGGTGAAGAGCGAGGCGGCGTTGCGCGTGGTCACGCCGTTGCTGGAGGCGCCGGTCGCCGATCGGCCGAACTGGACCATTCCGCGCCTGCGCGCCGAGATCGAGGCGCAGGCGGGCGTGCGCATCAGCCGCTCGCAACTGTCCAAGGCGCTGCGCAAAAAAAGTTCCGCTGGCGGCGTCCGCGACACACGCTGAAGGGTCGCCAGGACGCCGCCGAGGTCGAGCGGGTCGGCTTGCGCCTGCAATTGCGCAAGCAGCAGGCCGAAGCCGGTGACATCATTCTGCTCTATGGCGACGAGAGCGAGGCGCTGACGCATCCCTACCTGGCCCGCGCCTGGGCGAAGACAGGCGCGGATCTGCGTGTGCCGGCCCCGGGGCAGGCCAAGAAGGTCGCGCTGCTGGGCTCGCTCGATCACGCGATCCGCGAACTCGTCGTCCACACCAGCCCGACCAAGCGCAGCAGCGATTTCGTCGCCCATCTCGAGCAACTCGACCGGCTCTATGGCCCAAAACCCGGGCAGCCCCTCACACCGGTGGTGCTGGTCGAGGACAACGGCCCCATCCACACCAGCAAACTCGCGATGGCGGCGCTGGCCACCCGCGCCCATTGGCTCACCGTCGAATGGCTGCCCAAATACGCGCCGGAACTGAACGACATCGAGACCGTCTGGCGCGACCTCAAGGCGCATCATCTCGCCCACCAGACCTTCGATGACATCGACGCACTCGACGACGCCCTCCACCAGGCCGTCGACGCCCTAAACGCCGAGCGCGCCGCCGTTCCGTTGGCCAGACTACGAATCTCTGCTTAGTTGCGCGTTCCGGCCATTCAGTCGGCCACCAAACGTCTGCTTTTGACTGTTAGCGCAAATATGAAATAGGACCGCGACTAGGACCGGTCGAAGCTCCATCAAAATATATGGTAATCTTTCAACCACTTAAAGGATTAAGTTGGCGGAGAGGGAGGGATTCGAACCCCCGGTACACTTGCGCGTACTCCGCATTTCGAGTGCGGCGCGATCGACCACTCTGCCACCTCTCCGGGTGCGACGGCGAGGCTTAAAACGCCCGCCGCAAGGTCGGCGCGCCGCTTAGCATGGGCGGTCACTGCCGGCAAGGCGGCCTCGCGCCATGGAAAGTCGTGAAAGCCGCTTAACGGCCCTCTTCAACCGCCTTCCAGGCGATATGCGCCACGAATGGCACGGACTCGCCGACTTGCCGGGCGAGCTCCGGATTCGAGGCGTTGCCGTCGAGCGAACGCTTATAGACGCCCTGGTGAATCGCGATGCTGCGGAAGAAGCTGAAGGCGATGAGGAAGGTCCAATCGGGAATGGCCCCAAGCCCCATTCGCTGGCAATAGGCGGCGACATATTCGGCTTCGGTCGGTATGCCGTTCGCGGCGCGGTCGACGCCGCCCAGGCCGCGATATCGGCCATTGGGAAGGCGCCATTGCATGCACTGGTAGGCAAGATCGGCGAGGGGATGGCCGAGCGTCGACAGCTCCCAGTCAAGCACCGCAAGCAGGCGCGGCGAGCCAGAGTCGAAGATCATGTTGTCGATCCGCCAGTCGCCGTGCGCCAGCGCGACGCGGCCATCGTCGGCTGGAACTTTGTCCGAAAGCCAAGCGATGAGGCGCTCCATGTCCTCGACCCGCGCCGTTTCGCTGGCCCGGTACTGATCAGTCCAGCGCTGATATTGACGGGCGAAATAGCTTCCCGGCTTGCCGTAGTCTGACAGGCCCGCCGCAGCGACGTTGATCGAGTGCAGCCGCGCCAGGCCCTCGTTCATGGAATCATAGATCGGGCGCCGATCTTCGCGCGGAAGGTCGGGCAGCGCCGGGTCCCACAGCACGCGGCCGTCGACGAAGGTCATGAGATAGAAGGCCGTGCCGATCACGCCCTCGTCTTCGCAGAGCGCAAGCACGCGCGGGGCTGGATAATTCACCCCTTCGAGCGCCTTCAGAACGCGAAACTCGCGCTCGATCATATGCGCCATCTTCAAGAGCTTGCCCGGCGGCTTGCGCCGCAGCACATAACGGCCGCTCGCGGCCTCGATCAGATAGGTCGGGTTCGATTGACCGGTCGGAAATTTCTTGGCCACGCTCGGGCCGCGCCAGCTCTCGAAATTGGCCTTCGCCCACGCGTCGAGTGCGGTCGTGTCCTCGGGGAAAGCGCCGCTCACTGCGCGCCAGTCTCATTGGTGTAGCGCTTCATCTCCGCTTTCGCGATCACGCGGCGGTGGACGGCGTCGGGCCCGTCGGCGAGGCGCAGTGTGCGCACATGGGTCCACATGCGGGCGAGCGGGAAATCCTGGCTGACGCCGGCCCCGCCGTGCATCTGCACCGCCTGATCGATCACGTCGAGCGCGATCCGCGGCGCGATCACCTTGATCTGCGAGATGAGCGGCGCAGCGGCGCGCGGGCCTTGCGTGTCCATAGTCCAGGCGGCTTTCAGGCACAGCAGGCGGGCCATTTCGATGCTCATTCGCGCTTCGGCGATGATGTCGGGATTGGCGCCGAGGCGCGACAACTTTTGCCCGAACGCGGTACGGGACGCCGAGCGGCGACACATCGCTTCGAGCGCCCGCTCGGCCTGGCCGATCGCGCGCATGCAATGGTGGATGCGTCCCGGTCCGAGCCGACCCTGTGCGATCTCAAAGCCGCGCCCCCGGCCAAGGATCATGGCGTCCTTGGGCAGGCGGACGTCGTGAAAGCGGATGTGCATGTGGCCGTGCGGCGCGTCGTCGTCGCCGTAGACTTTCATCGCTCTCAAGACCTCGATGCCCTTCGTCGCGGCCGGCACGAACAGCATCGAATGGCGCGCGTGCGGCGTGGCGTCGGGATCGGTCAGCGTCATGGTGATATAGAGCGAGCAGCGCGGATCGCCGGCGCCGGACGACCACCATTTCTCGCCGTTGAGCACCCACTCGTCGCGCTCGAGCCGCGCGTCCATGGCGATGTTGGTCGCGTCCGACGACGCGACTCCGGGCTCGGTCATGAGATAGGCGGAACGCGCGCGCCCTTCGAGGAGATCCGGGAGCCAGCGCGCCTTCTGCTCGGGCGAGCCGAAGCGCTCGATCACTTCCATGTTGCCGGTGTCGGGGGCCGAGCAATTGAAGACCTCGGAGGCGAGCGGCGACCAGCCCATTTCCTCGGCGAGATAGGCGTATTCGACCGTGGTGAGGCCGAAGCCCTTGTCGGAGGCGGTGAGCCAGAAATTCCACAGGCCTTTGGCCCGCGCTTTGGCTTTCAGGGATTCTCGGATCTCGATAAAGCGCTTGGTCGGCTTGAAGCGATCGCCGTCGCGCCCGACCTCGGCATGGTATTCCTCCTCGAGTGGCATGACCTCGTCACGTACCATCGCCCGGACGGCGGCGATAAGCGGACGGACTTTATCGGTGACGCCGAGATCCACGTGTTCCTCCCTCGAATTTGCCGGGGCGATATGACGCCCAAACGGCGCACGCGGCAAGCGACAGCCAGCGTCTCAATACCGCGCGCTCGTGCGTCAGCGGCAGGAATAAGCGGTATTAAACGCTAATAAACGCTAGTAAACGCTAGTAAACGAGCTTGAATTTACTAGCGTTTATTTTTTCAAATTGGGCCTTTTCAATGGGTTACGGCCAATTCAAATAAAAAAATTCTGCCGGTATCTCCTCTCCCATTCTGTGCGTCGCAGGATATGCGGCCTCACTCGTCAGCTGGGGCTCTTGAACGCCAATGGATTTGAACGGTCCGGCGTCTTGATCGTCGGAGCCTTCTGCCCTGGCGACGGGAACCGCCAATCGGCCCATGGCGAGCGGCCGGTCCGAGTTCCAGACTTCGCATTGCGAAGCGGGAATCTCTTGCGCCTTCCCAAGCCTCCCGAATTCCCGATGGATGGCCGTCTCGGCGCCTCCGCCTTCAGGATCGAACAGCTGTGCGGCCTGATCGAGCGCCGCCAGGTCCATTCTCGCAGCATCGATCCGTGCTTCGTAAGCGGCGATCGTCGCCGCGATCTCATCCCGTTTGCGGCGCAGGGTGGAGGCAATGTGCATCCGACAAATTAGAACATAATAGGAACATTGTCAAGGTGCATTCGGAATTACCGGAGCCGCCGTGGGCGCTAAGCCGAGGAAAAGGTTCAAAAAAGTGGGCTCGCCCGCTAGCCAGCACTCAAAATGCTTTAACTGGGGTGGAGAACTCTTCACCGAAGAGAGGTCCCGCCTAGTTGCTCGAGCCTTCGGTGCCCATCCTGCACATATCCTTGGCGTCGAAGGCACACGGACGAGCCGCAATCCGGTTGGGTACGGACGACAAAAAACCGGCTCAAATTCGCGCTTGTCAATAATACGTACGTACGTATTGATGGCTGATGCCCAAGCCTTCAAACCGCGATCGCATCCTAGAAGCCGGCCTCGAAGTCATGTCCCGCAAAGGCTACGTCGGGGCAGCGGTGCGCGACGTCGTCGCCGAAGCGTCAGCCCCACAGGGCTCGTTCACCAACCATTTCCGCTCGAAGGAGGAATTCGCGCGCGGGGTGCTCGACCTTTATTTCGCTCACACGAAGCGGGCGGTCGCCGAGGCGCTGGAAGACCGCAGCCTTGGTCCACGCGAGCGCATCAGGCGCTATCTAGACATCATCACGGGCCGGTTAGCCGGCGCCGAATTCGGTCGCGGCTGCTTAATCGGTGATTTCAGTCTCGAGGCTGCGCCGCAAAGCGAAATGCTGCGGACGCGGCTCGCGGAAATTTTCGCCGAGTGGTGCGCGCCCTTCGCCGCATGCATCGCCGAAGGGCAGCGGGCAGGCGAGATCGACGCTACCTTCGCCGCTGAGGACTTTGCGGACTTCCTGCTCTCGTCCTGGGAGGGCGCCATTCTGCGGATGAAAGTCGAGCGCAACGCCGAGCCGCTCGAGCGCTTCAAGCGCATCGTTTTCATGACCGTATTCAAGGAGCCATCGCCATGAATGACATCAGCCTGCCCAAGCTTTCCGTCCTCGATTCCGAGATGGCTTATCGGGAGGCCGGTTCGCGCGATGTGCCGGTTGCGCTCTTTCTCCATGGCAACCCGACCTCATCCTACATTTGGCGCAAGATTCTCCCGCTCGTCGCGCCAGCAGCCCATTGCATCGCTCCCGACCTCATCGGTTTCGGCCAATCTGGCAAGCCCAACATCGCCTATCGCTTCGAGGATCACGGCCGCTATCTCGACGCCTTCGTCGCGAAGATGGGAATCAGCTCGGCCTTTCTCGTCGCCCAGGACTGGGGAAGCGGCCTCGCCTTCCATCTCGCCGAGCGCCGCCCGGATTTCGTCCGTGGCCTCGCGTTCATGGAGTTCATCTGGCCGGTCCCGACCTGGGAAGGGTTTGTGCGCGGCTCGCAAGCGCGCGAGATCTTCCGCAAGTTCCGCACGCCCGGCGAAGGGGAGAAACTGATCCTGGAAGGCAACGCCTTCGTCGAGCGGGTGCTGCCAGGCGGGATGCGGCACAAGCTGACGGATGAAGAGATGGCCGTCTATCGCGCTCCGTTCCCGACACCCGAGTCGCGACGCCCGACCTGGCGCTTCCCGAACGAGATCCCGATCGCCGGGGAGCCACCGGATGTCTATGCGACGATGGAGCGCGCGCATGCGGCGCTCGCCGCATCGACCTATCCGAAGCTTCTGTTCGCCGCCGAACCCGGCGGGCTGGTCCCGCTGGCTTTTGCTGAGGAGCTTGCCGGTAAGCTGCACGATTGCCGGTTCATCAAGCTTGGAGACGGCATTCATTTTTTCCAGGAGGATCATCCCGAGACGATCGGCCGATCCGTGGCCGCCTTCATCGCCGAGGTCGAGGGTCGTAAGGGCGGGGCGTAGTGTGCGGGCGGCTTGGTGATGTTCCCCTCTCCTACGGGAGAGGGGTGGGGTGACGGTTCTCGCGCCGTTCGCCGCGGTCTGCATGGGCGGCTTCCCTCATCCGGCGTACCTACTGCCCGCCACCTTCTCCCGGAGGGAGAAGGAAGGAGCGGCAGGGATGCCACGTAGCGCTGCTTGGGAGACACGTCGTTCTGGAGAGGGGTTGGGGTGATGGTTCGAGCGCGTCGCGCCGGGGGTCTGTGTGGGTGGCTCCCTCATCCGGCGCTTCGCGCCACCTTCTCCCGGAGGGAGAAGGGAACAAGGCGTCAAGCAATCGCAATCCGCGTTAAAGCTTCACGACCTGCCCGGTCCGCATGCTCTCGTCGGCGGCAAAGACGATGCGCAGCGAGTTGATCGCATCCTCGAGGTGCTCGCTGAGATCGACCTCGCCACGGATCGCCTTGAGGAACAGGCGCTGCTCGCGCTCGCATAAGTCCTGATGGCCGGGTTCGTCCTTGGTCGATTCGATCTCGTCGGGCTGCGCGAAGGAGCCGTCGGCCTTGAGGCCCGCGTGGTGGATGCGAAGCGCATTGGTCCGGGTGTGATTGTCATGGTCAGAGGGTTTGACCACCGCGTCCGTCTGGTCCTTGGAGACGATCGAGATGCAGCCCTTGGGTCCGATCATGTCCTTCACGAAGAAGGCGGTTTCGCTGATCATTGGACCCCAGGCCGCCTCGTACCAGCCGACCGAGCCATCATCGAAGGTGAGATGCAGATGGCCGTAGTTCACCATCGTCGGCGCGATCTCGTTGGTCAGTCGCGCGCCCACCGCATGCACGGCGACTGGCTTCGCCCGCGTCACCTGGCACATGATGTCGACATAATGCACGCCGCAGTCGACGATCGGCGAGGTCGAGCGCATGAGATTCTTATGGACCTGCCAGAACGAGCCCGACGATTGCTGGTTGAGGTTCATGCGCATGACGAGCGGCTTGCCGAGCGTGCGGCCGATCTCGACGAAGCGCGTCCATGAGGGATGGACGCGCAGGATATAACCGACGAGCAGCGCCTTGTTGGCCTTGCGCGCCGCGGCGACGATCGCCTCTGCAGCTTCGAGCGATTCCGCAAGCGGCTTTTCGCAGAACACATGCGCGCCGGCGGCGAGCGCTTCGAGCGCCATCGGCGCATGATGTTCAGTGTATGTGTTGATCGAGACCGCGTCGGGCTTGAGTGTTTCGAGCGCGTTGGTCAGGCGGTCAAAGCGGGGGACGCCGGGGAACGCCTTGTCGAGATTGGCTCGCGCCGATGCGTTGCGGGTGCAGAGGCCCACGAGCTCGAAGCCGTCGATCGCCTGATAGGCGCGCGCATGGCTCATCCCCATCGTGCCAAGGCCGACGACGAGGACGCGCTGGGGCTTTGCGGTTTCGTTTTGGTTGCGCATCGGCGTCCCCTCCTTGCCTGCCATATTGTACGGCCTACCGCGCCCGGCAAATCCAGACGAGCTGTCGGCATGTTTCCGGCCCAACGGCCTCGTTTCCGACTCTGGATTAGCTCCAATGCATTTGCTATCCTTCCATGACCCCGGTTCGAGCTTTTTGGCGAAAGGCGAAAGGGGAGATCCGCTGTTGCCTCACGTTTGTGTTATGTATTGATCATCTCGACATGGATTTGAATGCTCACCGAGGCGCTCAAATTTATAAATGATGCAACACCGCCCCTGCTTAAGAGGATTCAAGGCGTTGCAATCACAATAGTGTTGCTGTATTTGGCGGCCCCTCGCGAAATAACGCTATTCGCAGAGTATGCGCAAGGTTGGACTGCTACCGTTCGCGACTATATCGTTACCATTTTGGGCTTGCATGCGTCGGGAAATGAAAATCTCCTGGCCATTATTACTTTAGTTATAATTTGGGCGGCGTTGCAGATCTTCTTTTTGGCGCATGACACCGTTCTGCAAGCTATAAACGCAATACTGCCTTCATCCTCCCTGATCGTCAGCCCGTTGGGCGCTCTGACCCAAGAACTGAATGGGATTACCGGCTTCACGCATCGCTTTTATTCAAACACAATGGATAGGAACGATTTCGATCGCCTTTTCGCTTTGTATACAATTAAACATACATTGTCAGATGATTTCAATAAGTTGCAAGAGGCACAGAGATCACAAACGCTTCTTACGTTCCCACGCGAACGAATTCTTGTCCCATTGGCGGTGTACTTTCTGGTTGCTTCCGAACACAGATACACGTTATTTTTCTTCATATTGATATTAGTTCTTATTATCCAAGCAATATACGCACATTCGGTGAAAATGCTAGGTAGCCAAACGTTCCCGTTTCTTGCTGCGAATTTTGCCTCTCTTGACCTGATAAAGGATCGATTGAATGAAAAAATTTCTCCGGTTTACTCGGAGAAGAGCGAGCAGGCAGATTTAACTCAAGGATTTATAATCGGCCTAGTCGTAGGACTTTGCGTGCTGATTTATGATCGCAAGACTCTTTCATTAACTGTTGGCCCTTGGTCGACGAAATTGTTCCCAAGACGGAAAAACAAAATTGAAAATATGTAGAGAGTTAGTCATTCCAAATTGTTTTCCGGCGCGTCACGCAGCAGGTTGCTTCATCAACCACTCATGCGCCGGATCGTTGTAAAAGCGCCAGACGCGCTTCGGCCCCGCCATGACGTTGAGATAGTAGAGATCATAGCCGTGCGGCGCGCCGACGGGATGATAGCCTTTCGGCACCAGCACGACATCTCCGTCGCCCACCGCCAGCGTCTCGTCGAGCGAACGGTCGTCGGTATAGATGCGCTGGAGAGCGAAGCCCTGCGTGGGCTTCAGGCGGTGGTAATAGGTCTCCTCGAGATAGGATTCGTCGGGCAGCGCGTCGCGGTCGTGCTTATGCGGCGGATAGCTCGACCAGTTCCCGCCAGGCGTGATGACTTCGACGACCAGCACGCTCTCGGCCTCGGCGTCCTCAGGCAGAACATTGCGGACGTGGCGCGCGTTCGAGCCGGTTCCGCGGGTGAGCGTGCCGACATCGCCTGGCTTGATCACGCGCGCTTTGAATTTCCCGCTCGCCGGCGCCGAGCACAAAGCCACTTGGCAATCCGAAGCCGCCTCGATGGTCGCGGCGGCATGCGGGGGCAGGTAGACCGACCATGGCAGCCCGTCGAACACGCTCGCCCGCTCGCCAATCGTCCCGGAATCGAAGCCGTCCGCGCTGACGCATGCTTTGCCTGAGAGAATGACGACACAGACCTCGTCGCCGCCCGTGTCGAGCTTGGACTTTGCGCCTTGCTTCAGATTCCGCGTCTCGAAGCCAACATAGCGCCATCCGGCGCTGGCCGGGGTGATGCGATGGCCGACGCCATCGGCGGCGCCATTTTGCGGATGAACGAGCAGTTTCGATTGCGCCAAGACGTAACCCCTTCGATTACCTTCTTCTCCATCAAGCGGAGAACAGCCTCTTCCGCGCTCATGCTGCGACCGATAGCGCCGGATGCGCCTCTATCCTACCGTAAGAGGCGCGACCCAGAAACATTGCGTAGCGGGCACGACATCACGAAGCCATATTGCACCGCATAACGTTATGCGTAATACCTAGATATGATCCAGAGCTTCGCTGATGAGGAAACAGCTCTGATCTGGTCTGGCCACCGAAGCCGCCGCCTCCCGTTCGATATGCAGGCGACGGCGCTGCGCAAGCTGCGTCTACTCAACCAGGCTCGGACGCTCAGCGATCTTCTTGTTCCGCCCGGCAATCGCCTTGAGGGGTTGAAGGGCGAGCGGGCGGGGCAATATTCGATTCGCGTCAATGACCAGTGGCGAATCTGCTTTGTTTGGCGGGAAGGAGGTCCAGCCGATGTCCAAATCGTCGATTATCACTGATGTCGAGTGGCTGCCCAATCCGACGCCGGGCGAAATTCTGCTGGAAGACTTCCTCCGCCCGCTGAGCCTTAGCCAAACTACGCTCGCCGTCGCGGTGCGCGTTCCGCCGCGCCGGATCAATGAGATCGTGCTCGGCAAGCGAGCGGTCACGGCGGATACCGATCTGCGCCTGACCCGGTATTTCGGCCTCACGCCCGGCTTTTTCCTTGGCCTGCAGGCCGATCACGATTTGATGGCTCGCCGCCGCGAGCTCGGCGCTGACCTTGAGGCAATCAAGCCGCACGCGGCATAAGCTCCTTACACCAATCCCGCTTCCTTAAGCGCGGCGCGGATGTGGGCCACGCCCTTCTTGGCGTAGGGCAGGGCAGGGGCTTTTTTCGGGTCCTGCTCGGCTTCGAGCACGACCCAGCCGGAATAGCCTTTCAGCTCGTCGAACACCGCGACATAGTCGATCGCGCCGTCGCCCGGCGCGGTATAGACGCCGAGCTCTTTGCCTTGGCCTAAGATCGAGTCGAGGAAGCTCCAATCGCCGGCGTTGGATTCGCGCATTTTCGCCTCGCGCACGTCCTTGCAGTGCACATGACCGATGCGCGAACAATAAGCGCGCGCGAGCGCCGCAGGGTCGGCGCCGCCCCAGCGCGCATGTCCAGTATCGAGCAGCAAATGCACCGGCGGCTTGGTGTGGGCCATGAGCGCATCAATGTCGCGTTCCGATTGGATGATCGTGCCCATGTGGTGATGGTAGCAGAGCCTGAGCCCCTCGTCGGCCAGTCGCTGAGCGAACTCGGACATCTTGGCGCCATACCCGGCCCAGTCGGCTTTATGCAGACGCGGGCGCTCGGACAAAGGCTTGGATCGGTCGCCATGGATGGCGTTCGACGTCTCGGCCACGATAACGATGTCGGTCCCAGCGCCCTTCGTCATGGCGATATGTGATTTGGCCGCCTTGAATTCCTCGCGCGCCGAACGCTTGAGCAGTTCGGCGGAATACCAGCCGCCAACGAAGCTCAGGCCAAACTCGGCGAGCTTGTCTTTGAGCGCTGCGCCGTCGTTGGGCAACTTGTGGCCCTTTTCCATGCCGACGACACCCGCTTCTTTTGCTTGGGCAAGGCATGTCTCGAGCTGGGTATCGCCGCCGATCTCCTGCAAGTCGTCGTTGGTCCAGCCGATCGGATTGGCGCCGATGCGAATGCTCATGCTTAATCTCCGACCCGCTGCAACTTCTTCGCCTCCTCGTAGCCGCGGCGAGCGGAATCGACCTCCTCCCGCTCAGAGATCGCAGGCACGGCGACGTCCCACCAGAAGCCGCCCGCGTCGGTCGATCCCACCGCGTCGGTGTCGATAACGATCACCTGGGTCGATTTTGCTGCGCGTGCCATTTTGAGCGCCGTCTCAAGGTCGGCGATCGACTTGACCTTCACCGATTCTGCCCCGAGCGCCCGCGCATGGGCGACGAAATCGACGTCCGGCAGCGCCTCATGCCGCGCATCGCGCAGAAGGTTGTTGAACGGCGCTCCTCCGGTCGCTTGTTGCAGCCGATTGATGCAGCCAAAGCCGCGGTTGTCGTTGACGACGATGATGAGCTTCTGCCCCAGCATCACGGAAGTGGCGATCTCTGAATTCATCATGAGATACGAGCCGTCGCCGAGAACCACCAAGACTTCCCGGTCGGGCAACGCCATTTTGACCCCGATCCCGCCGGCGATCTCGTAGCCCATGGTCGAATAGCCGTATTCGACGTGATAGCCGAGCGGGGCGCCTGACCGCCAAAGCTTGTGCAATTCGCCCGGCAATCCGCCGGCAGCGCAAACCACGACGTCCGACGTCTCGCCTGAGCGCATCAGCGCGCCGAGCACTTCGGCGTCGGTCGGCGCCGGCGCGTTGGTTGGCGCGATGTAGCGGGCGGCGGTCGCCTCCCACTCGGCCTTAGCCTTCGTGGCTTCGTCGGTCCACGCGCGCGGCGCCTTCCAGGCATCGAGCTTGGAATCGAGCGCGGCAAGCGCGGTCCGCGCGTCGCCGACGACGGGCAAGGCGCGATGCTTGACCGCGTCGAAGGCCTGCACGTTGACGCCGATGAACCGCCGGTCGGGATTCTTGAACAACGCCCAGGAGCCGGTGGTGAAGTCTGCGAACCGCGTGCCGACGCCGACAATCACGTCGGCTTGCACCGCGAGCGCGTTGGCCGCGCCAGTTCCGGTGACGCCGACCGCGCCCATGGCCAAGGGATGATCGACCGGCGTCGCCGACTTGCCGGCCTGCGTCTCGCCGACCGGAATTCCGTGGCTGGCGCAGAAGTCGATGAGCCCCCGCTCGGCGTTGGAGTAAAGGACGCCGCCGCCGCATACGACGAACGGCTTCTTGGCATGTCTCAGGATCTCGGCGGCTTCCTCGATCTCGCGCGGATCGGGCGCGACGCGGCGCAGGCGATGCACGCGTTCGTCGAAGAAGCTCGCTGGATAATCATAGGCCTCGGTCTGCACATCCTGGCAGAAGGCCAGCGTCACCGGGCCGCATTCGGCCGGATCGGTCAGGACCGTCATCGCTCGATTGAGCGCTGGCACGATCTGCTCGGGACGCGTGATGCGGTCGAAATAGCGCGAAACCGGACGGAAGCAGTCATTGGCGCTCACCGTGCCGTCACCGAAATCCTCGACCTGCTGCAGAACGGGGTCGGGCCTTCGGTTGGCAAAGACATCGCCGGGAATCAGCAGCACAGGCAGTCGATTGACGTGCGCAACCGCAGCGGCGGTGACCATGTTGGTCGCGCCCGGGCCGATCGAGGTGGTGCAGGCCATCATCCGCTTGCGCCGTGAAGACTTGGCGAAGGCGATCGCAGCATGGGCCATCGCCTGCTCGTTATGGGCGCGGTAGGTCGGCAGCGCGTCGCGGGCACCGTACAGCGCCTCGCCGATACCTGCTACATTGCCATGGCCGAAGATCGCGAATACGCCCTCGAACAGGCGCTGCTTCCTCCCATCGATCTCAACTTGCTGGGCGCTCAGGAAGCGAATCATCGCCTGGGCGGCGGTCAATCGAATCGTTGTCATGGCGCTTCCCCGCTTCGATCAAGGCTTGGCGTTCGGCGGCGTTTCAATCGCCGCCTCGCGTGTCATCGGCCCACCTTTGCGCCAGAGATCGCCCAATCGCGCAAACGCGGCGGCCATGCGGTAGGTCGCTTCGCGATCGTCGATGCGGCCAGCGAACCATTCGACCGCCGGCTCGGCGAAGATCGTGCGCCCGACCGCGAAGCCTTTGACCACGCTGCAATTGTGCGCCAGCGCGAAGGCTTGCGCCAGATCCTTTTCCGGCGCCTCGAGCCCAAGCAGCAACACGCCGCGGCATAAGGGATCGCCGGTCTCAATGGCCCGAGCAACGTTACCCCACGCCGCATCGCTGGCTTGGCCTTCCAGTTTCCACCAGTCCGGCTGAATTCCAATCTCATAAAGCCGCTCGATGACGCGCGCGACCGTGCGGTCGTCGATCGGCCCGTTCTTGCTGGCAATGATCTCAACCAACAATTCCCGCTCAAGCCGACGCGCGGCGTCGTGCAGGCGCAGAAGCTCGCGCTCCTGCCGCGCCTTCATCTCTGCCGGATCGTCGGGGTGATAGAAGCACAGACACTTGATCGTATGGGCGACCGGCCACTCCACGAGCCTCGCGCCAAGCGAGCCGCCGGATTCGAACTCGAGCGGACGAGAGCCTGGCTCCTCGACCGGCCTCGCGATCCAGAAGCCGTGATCGACCGCGCGAAACAGCGCCTCGCGCCCATATTTGCCATCGAGCAGCATGCCGTAACCGGGGCGTCCCGCCGCGACTTTGGCGGCCGCCTCGACTGCCAGCAATTTGAAGTCGCTGATGCGCTCGCGCGGAGAGCCCGCGGCGTCGGCGATTTTTTCAAGCTGCGCGCGATGGTCGATCGCCAGCGCCATGATGGCGGGCGGCTGAGTCCGACGCGTCGTCGCCCAGTGAATGTGATTGAGCGCCTCATCGCGACGCAGGGCACGATGGGGCGAGCCGTGCTTAAGGAAGCGGCTAAGCTCGGCCCAGGTTGGATATTCGGCCGAGCACAAGAGGCGCGAGACGGCGAAGGCGCCATTGGCGTTGGCATAGGCGCAGCAGGTCTCGAGCGGCTCGTCACGCAGCCAGCCACGCAGAAAGCCGGACATGAAGGCGTCGCCAGCGCCAAGCACGTTATAGACCTCGACTGGAAAGCCCGGTCCCTTGACGCCTTGCTCGAGTGAATTGGGGATGGCGCCAGGAAATACGACGCAGCCCATCGGGCCGCGTTTGAGCACTAACGTGGCCTGGCTTGTAGCGCGCACGGCTTTTAGCGCGGCGAGCGGATCGTCGGCGCCGCCCGCGATCATCATCTCTTCTTCGGTGCCGACGATCAGATCGCATTGGGCTAAGATGTCGCTGAGGCTCTTCGTGACCTCGCCCGACTTGATGTAACGCTCTTCTCCGGCGCCATGGCCCGCGAGGCCCCATAGGTTCGGCCGGTAATCGATGTCGAACACGACTTTGCCTCCCGCGGCGCGAGCGATCCGCATCGCCTTTCGCTGCGCGGCGGCCGTGTTGGCTCGTGCGAAATGCGTGCCGCTCACGAGCACCGCTTTGGCGCTTTCGATGTAGTGAGGATCGATATCGCCTTCGTCGAGCGCGCTGTCGGCGCAATTGTCGCGATAGAAAATGAGCGGGAAGGACTTTTCGTCGCGGATGCCGAGCAGCACGAGCGCAGTCAGGCGGACCGGATCGGTTCGAACGCCGGTAACATCGACGCCCTCGCGCGCGCATTGCTCGCGAATGAACCGGCCCATGTGCTCGTCGCCGACGCGGGTGATGAGGCCGCTTCTCAAACCCAGCCGCGCGGTGCCGATGGCGATGTTCGTCGGGCACCCGCCGACGGCCTTGGAGAAGCTCGCCATGTCCTCAAGACGCCCGCCCACCTGCGCGCCATAGAGGTCGACCGACGAGCGACCGATGGTGATGACGTCCAGGCGGGGACGAGACGCCACGGGCGATTCCAGGCTCACGGCTCGATCGGCGGGTCGCCGGTTCCGACGACGTTCTGGTCAAAGTCGATATTCGACCCGGTCATAAGCCCCGACTCGTCGGAGCAGAGATAGGCGCAGGCGCGCGCTACTTCCTTCGGGTCGATCAAGCGTCCGAACGGCCTGCTCTTGACGGCCTCCTCGAGCCAGCCGTCCTGCGCGTCGTGATATTTCTTTTGAATGGTATCCTCGCCCACCGTCGACATCCAGCCGATGTTGAGGCCATTCACACGGATGCGGAATTTGAGCAGCGAATGGGCGACATTGCGGGTGAGCGTAGCGAGCGCACCCTTGGAGGCGCAATAGGCGGTGATGAAAGGCTGGCCGCCATGGGCCGACATCGACTGGATGTTGACGATTGAGCCCGCAATCTTTTCGCGCCGCATGATTCGCACGCTCTCCTGAATGAGGAAGAACGGCGCGCGGACGTTCACGTCGAAGATCTCGTTGTAGCGCTCCTCCGTCGTGTCGAAAATGTTGCCGCGGTCGGTCAGCGCGGCGGCGTTGACCAGCGCGTCGACGCGGCCGAAGCGCTCGTCCGCCTTGGCGACAACTTTGCGGCAATCGGCGACCTTCGCAAGATCCGCCTGGACGAAGACAGTCGGACACCCGGCGGTCGAAATCTCGCTCGCAACCCGCTCGCCGCCCTTCGCATTCCGGCCGCAGATCACGAGCCCTGCCGCGCCGCGCTCGCCAAAGAGCCGCGCGATGGCCTCGCCCAGGCCTTGTGTGCCTCCGGTGACGATCGCAACCTTGCCGCTCAAATTGGCCGGGCCTCGATGGGCCCAATGCGCAGACGCGCCGGCCGCGGGCGCGGAGGTATTGGCCATGAACGTTTTCTCCTAGGGCTTTTTGCCACAGCGCGTGAGCCAAATGACCAGCCTGCCGCGGTTCCGGATCGCCAGAATGAAACAAAAATTCTATTCCTAAGTCAATATGGAACGTATATTCTTTTTGCGGGCGCTGCCGATGGATCGGGGCCCCGGAGGAGATGCGCCATGAAATTTGGAATTATCGGGGCGGGTCGGATCGGCAAGATCCACGGCGGCAATGTCGCGGCGCGCACCGACTGCCATGTGGTCTTCGTCGCCGACGCGGACCCCACGGCGGGCGCCGCCTTGGCCAAGGCGACTGGGGCTAAGGTCGCCGAAATCGACGCGATCCTCGCCTCCAAGGAGGTTGACGCGGTCGCGATCTGCTCGCCGACCGACACCCACGCCGATCTCATCGAGCGCGCCGCGCGCGCCAAGAAGGCGATCTTCTGCGAGAAGCCGATCCACCTCGATGTCGATCGCGTTCGCGCCTGCCTTGAAGTCGTCAAGCAAACTGGGGCGACGCTCATGGTCGGCTTCAATCGCCGCTTCGATCCCAACTTCTCAGCGCTGCGCAAGCGCGTCGCCGAGGGCGCGATCGGCGCTCTCGAAATCGTCTCCATAACCTCGCGCGACCCCGGGCCGCCCCCGATCTCTTATATCGAGCGCTCTGGCGGACTGTTTCGCGACATGATGATCCATGACTTCGATTTGGCGCGGTTCATTCTCGGCGAAGAGCCAGTGGCGGTGAGCGCGATGGGGTCGGCTTTGGTCGACAAGGCGATTGGCGACGTTGGCGATATCGACACCGCCGTTGTCATCATGGAGACCGCGTCCGGCAAGGTGGCGCAAATCTCGAATTCGCGTCGCGCGGTTTACGGCTATGATCAGCGGGTCGAGGCGCATGGCGCGGACGGCATGGTTCATGCCGCCAACGTGCGCGAGACGACGGTCGAGTTTGCCGGCGCGGACGGCTTCACCAGCGACAAGGCGCTCAACTTCTTTCTTGAGCGCTATGAGGCGGCCTATCGCAACGAGCTCGACACATTCGTCGGCGCTGTGAAGGCCGGCAAAAAGCCTCACCCGGATGGCGAAGATGGTCTCAAGGCGCTCCTGCTCGCCGACGCGGCTTACCGCTCCTGGAAGACCAAGGCGCGGGTCGCCGTTGGTTGACGACTGCGCTGTGCGGCCGCTTGCGCCTCAATCGGCATGGTCCTATAGCGGCGGCGTTAACGGAAGGCAGCATGGCGCAGGCCCAGAAACGACGCCCGGCTTCGAACTGGGCGCCGGTCGAAGCGCCGCCCCCGCAGCCGCCGACATTCGTCGATCGCCTAATCGACGCCATTACGCGTCACCGCGTTGCGCTTCGGCGGTTCGGCGTTGCGGCGAGCCTGATCATCGTCGCCGGCGCGCTGACGATCTTTGTCCACACGATCCTCCGCATCGATCCCAACAAGTTCAAAGCCGCGATCGCCGGAACGAGTGGCAACCAGTTCATGCTCTCCTTCGCCTTCACGGCGTTGAGCTACCTTGCGCTCACCGGCTATGACGCACTCGCGCTTCGCCACCTGCGCATCAAGGTTCCCTACCGGCTGACGGCGGTCGCGTCTTTCACGAGCTACGCGTTTTCGTTCACGCTCGGGTTTCCCTTGGTGACCGGGGCCGCGGTTCGCTATTGGGTCTACGGACCGGCGGGGCTCTCCGCTGGGAAGATCGCTGGCCTGACCGCCGTGGCGGGAATCACATTCTGGCTTGGCATGGGGCTCGTGGTCGGCGTCGGGTTCCTGTCGGCGTCGGATCCGATCGCCGACATCGATCACTTCCATCCGCTCGCCAATCGTCTGATCGGCTTGGGCGCCATCGCGGCGCTGATCGTCTACTTTGCCTGGATCACGCGCATGCGATGGCGGCGCGCGGCGCTTGTCGGCAATTTCAAGCTTCCAGGCCCAAAGCTGACCCTGGGGCAAATGGCGCTTGGCGTCATTGACATCTGCTCGGCGTCGGCAGCGCTCTACGTGTTGCTGCCGCAGGATAATCGCTTCGGTTTCCCAACCTTCGCCACGCTCTACTCGTTCGCCTCCATGCTTGGCATCGCCAGCCACGCGCCCGGCGGCATCGGGGTGTTCGAGGCGACGATCCTCCAGGGCGTTGGCGGCTCCCAGGACGCGGTTCTGGCTTCGCTGCTCCTCTTTCGCGGGATTTATTACGTCGTCCCGTTCATCGCCGCGATGGCGATGCTGGGCGGGGTCGAGGCGGTTCGCCGCTGGCGCTCGCTGCGCGAAGCAATGTCCGCCCGGTCGGACGACTAGCGGCTTAAGCGATGAGCAGCGTCGACACGCAAAAACTCGCCGGCCTCGTGAAGTCGCCATTTGCCGCGCAATTGATCGCCGCGATGCCGGAGCCCGCCGTCATTGTGAGTTCCGACGAGCGAGCGGCTGCGGCCAACAAGCCGGCGCTCAATCTCTTGCCTGGTCTTAGAGTTGGCGATCCGTTGGTGCTCGGCTTGCGCGCGCCCGACGTCATTGACGCGCGCCGCCGGGTGATGGCGAGCGGCGAAGCCGAGACGGTGCAGTGGAGCGAGCGCGTGCCGGTCGAACGGCTGTTCGACGTCACTGTCGCTCCGCTGGCGACAGCCGAGGGCGAGGTCGTGGCGACGCTCATCACCTTGCGCGATCAAACCGAAGCGCGGCGCGTCGAGCGTTTGCGCGTCGACTTCATCGCCAACGCCAGCCATGAGCTGCGCACGCCGCTCGCCTCGCTGGTCGGCTTCATCGAGACTCTGCAAGGATCGGCGCACGACGACGCGAAGGCGCGCGACCGGTTCCTCATCATCATGCGCGAACAGGGTCGACGCATGGCGCGGCTGATCGAAGACCTGCTGTCGCTTTCGCGCATCGAGCAGAAGCAGCACCTCAGGCCCGAACATATCGTCGATCTGGCGCAGACGACGCGGGGCGTCGTCGATGCGCTGACGCCGATGGCCAACGATCTCGGCGTCGAGATCCGTCTCAATGCCGAGCAGCCAGTGCTCGTGGCCGGCGACCGCGACGAGCTCCTGCGCGTGGCCGAGAATCTGATCGAGAACGCGATCAAATACGGTATCCGCATCGATTCAGAGGCGCCCGGCCTGGTGGAGGTCGCCGTCTCGACGACCGAGAAGGAGGGCGCCTTGACTGTGCGCGACTACGGACACGGCATCGCGCCCGAGCACCTGCCGCGGCTGACCGAGCGATTCTACCGGGTCGATCCGACCCAGAGCCGGGCCAAGAACGGCACCGGTCTCGGCCTCGCCATCGTCAAGCATATCCTCACTCGCCATCGCGGCAGGCTGACGATCACCAGCCGGGTGAACCAGGGCTCCTCGTTCGTCGCCACCGTGCCCTTGCATCCGGCAACGAAGCTCTGAGCGCGCGCGCCGCGAAGTTCGGCTCGCCGCCAAGTAAATCCAAGGAAAACCAAAGGAATCCAAGAAAAAAAGCTTGGATTTCCTTGGATTCCTTTGGCCGAATCGGGCCTTTTCAATGGGTTACAGCGAATCCAAATAAAAAATCCTTTTCCGCGCCAACCCGCGGCGCAAAGAACACAAATCGCGTTTCTCTCTGTTGAGCCTCGCGCCGAGCGGCGCGAGGCTAGCCCTAGCGAAGCTATCTTGGGAACGTGGGCGCCCGCACTCCTGGATCACCGCGTGGCTACGATCGTCGCGACGACAGTTTCATCTGACCGCTACGCTCTAACGGGGCTGACAGAAAGATGATTAGCACACATCCTGTTTTTCAGCAATAATTTTGTGCGCAAAGTTTCATGGCCGGTAGCTCGTCGACCCCCTCGGTCCTTCGAGCCGCCGGGCTCTGGGTGGGTCCGGACGAGGCCGACGGCGGCGCGTCCTCAGGCGCTAATACAATTGTAGACCCCCTCGGTCCTTCGAGCCGCCGGTCTCTGGGCGGGTCCGGACGAGGCCGGCGCCGGCGCGTCCTCAGCCGCTAATACAATTGCATTAACGGGGCAAATCGGCGGAAAAGCCTTCGCGCGACCCCTTCAAAACCTCCTAAAGAGACCACTTCGCGGCTCCTGCACGATCCGCTCGGCGTCTCGACTCGGCGCCGTCCGTGCGGTCAGCCGTGGATGGTTTCGCGGCGCTCCAGCATGGCGACGAATTGCGTGATCTTGCGAGCGCGCGCCTCCGGCGTCTTCACCGCGCCGATTCGGTAAAGGATGGCGTAGCGGTTGGCTCCCTTCAAGCTGGCGAAGAAGGCGGCCGCTTTGGGATTGGCGTCGAGCGCAGCGGCAAGGTCGGGCGGCGCCTCGGCGGTGCTTGCGGGAGCGTAAGCCAAGTCCCAGCGCCCGTCCGATTTGGCTTGTCTGATCTGAGCCAAGCCCGCGGGACGCATACGACCTTGGGCGAGAAGCGCGGTTGCGCGCGTACAATTGAGCTTTGACCACTTGCTCCGCGGTTTGCGGGGCGTGAAGCGCGTGAGCCAGTAATGGTCATCGACCGCGTCCAGTTGGCCATCGATCCATCCGTGGCAAAGAGCGGCGTCGATCGCCTCTGACTTGGTGAGCGTCGGCTCGGGCGCGCCCTTCTTCGCGAACCTCAGCCACAGTCCAGGCGCGATCGGGCCTTGAGACTCGAGCCAGGCGTCGAAAGTGCGAGCGTCGGCGAACGTCAAAATCGGCAAATCGGCCCCCATTTCGTCCTTTCCCGCTCTCCGCGGCGCGTCCCACCGCATCGTCCCCTGTATCCCAATCCTCTGCAGATGCGCCACGCTGGCGTTGCTGAACGCGGGAACCGTGTTTTGCCTCGAGGGCCAGGCGTCACGGTTTCGTTTGTGCATAATCCTCGGAACGCCCGGTTTCGCCCAAGACCGATGCTTGTGGCTTGGCGACCGTCGTGTCATTCGCCCGAATTCGCTATGTCGGAATGGAACGGATGCACCGTCTGGCTTGGGCAGCGGCGACGCTGATTCTCATCGCTCTGTCTTTCGCCGCAGGGAGAATGACGCTGGGCGTTCGGATCATGCCGGAAATCGTCGCGACACTGCCTGGCGACGAATCCCAATTCTCTCGCGAACTCGACGCCCGGCTTCGCGAGCGCTTCCCCCTAGGAACCAGCCAGGACAAGCTGATCGGCTACCTTGTCGGGGCGAACTTTATTCCGGATTGGCCTCAACGCGGCGAGAACGCGAGCGAGTTTATTTTCAACGGCATGCTATGCGACAGGACCGCTCGTGTGTTTTGGCGAGCGGACGCGGCGGGGATTCTCACCAACATTAGCGGCGCTTACGAAAGCCATTGTTTGTGAGCTGACGGGCCCATTTCGGCCGCCGTCACGAATCCAACCGACCTCGCTTAGCGCGGCAGGGCCCGTCGAGAGCGATCGCGATCGCGGCGCCGGTCCTGAGCCGGCTGGTAGGCGAGGCCGCCATGGTAGGTGCAATAGGGGCCGGACGCCGCGGGCGAGCCGCAATAGCGGAATTCGGAAGTCGAGGGGTCGCCCAGCGGCCAGCGGCACATCGATTCTTTCAGTTCGATAATCGTCACCCGGAGCGACATTGGCAGGACGACGCTCTCGAACTCGGGCTGTTCAAGCTCCGACAACGTCTCTGGCGCGAGCGCGAACGCGGTCGACCCACGCATCATTCGGGGGGCGGGGGAACTGAGGCGCGGCCCGGCGATGCGATGCACTGGCGGGGGCGCCAGGCGCCGAGGACGGGGAACGCTCGCGCTCGGCGTTTTAGCCCGGCCCGCCAGGCCCAGCCGATGGACCTTTCCGATCACGGCGTTGCGGGTCACCCCATTGCCGAGCAAACCCGCGATCTGGCTCGCGCTTTTGCCGTCTATCCAATGTTGCTTGAGCTGCTCAACTATTTCGTCTGTCCAAGCCATTTGTCGCCTCGTTCGTCAATTCTCGCCAAAGGCGGCGCAATACGCAGAATCCTACCCCGTCGCCCGGCGAGGAGCCCGCCGGGCCTAACGCTGACTAGCACTCGATTTGGAACCCTCCCCACGACATGTCGTGGGCCTCGAGGAGAAAACTACACTACTCGTTGAATCACGCGCAAGAGTCCCTGGCGCCCTTTGAACAAGCTTTTCCCCAACTCTTCGCGTTTCGGATCGTTGTCCGCCGCGCCCGCGTCCGAATGCCTGAGTTGGATCAACGCATTAGCATCTCACCAAGCGGAGGCGGCGGTGGACGCCTTTCTCGCCGGAGAATCGCGTCAAGCAGGCGCGCGATTCATTTCCGCGAGCCGCGGCGCTGCGCCCACTCGGCTGAGCGTGAGAAAATGTTGCGGGCCTGTCACAGTGGCGACAAAGTGCCCCGCTACGCCGCGCATCGGGCTTGATACTTGGGGGCCCCTCTTTACATCCAGGGAGAAACTGGCGTCTCGAGCGCGATAGTGGCGCCAAACTTGCGCGAGGCGTGGGATCGATGCGTGGGATCGTTGTGTGATCTATATCACAAAATAATTTCGTCGCGTGGTGTTTAGTTGTAGTCGCCGGGTGGTTAATGGTGTAGGCGGAAAGAGGCCGTGAAGCGGTCCCCCGAGGGGGCTTACTCGGGGGACATATGAACTGGGCTGGTGGGCGAACGTTGTTCTCTTCGTTGACAAGCAGACTCGCGTCGGCGGCCGCATTAGCGGCGCTGGCCCTGATTGCGGCCCCGGGCGCGAAAGCGGACGTCATCGAGACGTTCAGTGTGACCGGCAATTTCGGCACCATCTTGGGCCCTCTTGCCCCGTTCACCGGGGCGGTCACCTTGGATTTCAGCAACGACTTCGCCGTGGAAACGTTGACGTCCATCAACATCAGCGTCCACGGGCATCCCGTCTTCAACCAAAACGTATCCCTGTCCGTCGGCCCATCGGTCGGAGCCATTAGCGCCTCCAACAGCGCTGGCGATCAGCTCGCGTTGTGGTTTGCGGCGCCTCCGTCGGGCACGTGGGTTGGCTTCGGCGAAGGCGATGTTTCTTTTGGTGATGTGGTCTTTAGTGGTGCGAACGTTCTCCTGGGCGCAACCGGCACGGTTACCCACCACGGCCTCATGATACTCGCCCCGCCGCCGCCGCCCATAATCGACCCGCCGTCGCCCATAATCGACCCGCCGTCGCCCATAATCGACCCGCCCCCCATATCCGACCCGCCCACTCCGATCACGACCGGCGCAGCTCCCGAGCTCTCGACCTGGGCGATGATGCTGCTCGGCCTCACGGGCCTCGGTCTCGCGGCAAAGTGGCGGCGCGCGTCGGCCTTCCTGGGGGAAAAAGCCTAAGCGCCAGCCGCTTCGGGCCTCCGCCGGGTTCAGGCCCGCTCCGCCCGCGCCCCGCGATTTGACCACATCGAGCCCCTTCCGCTATAGTTGGAGAGCGTACTCGGCAGCCGCCCCAGCGGGGCGGCGTTTTTATTTCCGCCGACCGCACGCCGATCTCGAGAGGCAGTTTTCTCGAGATATCACAAGGAGTTGACGGTGAACCTCGCCGACGCGGCTTCCGCCATGGTTCCGACCTACGCCCGGGCCAAGGTCGCTTTCGAGCGAGGCGAGGGCTGCTGGCTCGTTTCGACGAACGGGGAGCGCTATCTCGATTTCGGCGCCGGCATCGCCGTGACCTCGGTCGGCCACGCCCACCCTCAACTCGTCGAGGCGCTGACGAATCAGGGTTCGAAGCTGTGGCATGTTTCGAACCTCTATCAGAACCCCGAGGGCGAGCGCTTTGCCCGGCGCTTGACTGACGCGACCTTCGCCGACCTTGTCTTCTTCGCTAATTCGGGCGCCGAGGCCAACGAGGCGGCGGTCAAGATGGCGCGCCGGCGCCAGTCGGTTGACGGCCATCCCGAGCGGTACCGCACGCTTACCTTCGAAGGCGCGTTCCACGGCCGGACGCTCGCCATGATCGCTGCAGGCGGCCAAGCCAAATATCTCGACGGCTTCGGCCCCAAGGTCGATGGCTTCGACCAGATTCCGCTGACCGACCTCAAGGCGGTCGAGGCGGCGATCGGGCCCGAAACGGGCTCGATCCTGATCGAGCCGATCCAGGGCGAGGGCGGGGTGCGGGTCGTGCCGCCAGCGTTCCTACGCGGCTTGCGCGAGATCTGCGACCGGCGCGACCTGCTTTTGATCTTTGATGAAGTCCAGACTGGCGTCGGCCGCACCGGGCGGCTCTACGCCTACGAGCATTGCGGCATTCATCCCGATATTCTCACCTCCGCGAAAGGCATTGGCGCGGGCTTCCCGATGTCGGCCTGTCTCGCGACCGAGGACGCCGCTCGCGGCCTGACCACCGGCGTCCACGGGACCACGTTCGGCGGCAATCCGCTGGCGATGGCGGTCGGCAACGCCACGCTCGACGTCATTCTGGCCCCAGGCTTTCTCGAGCGGGTCGCGCGGCTTGGTCTGGACATGCGCCAGCGGCTGGCCGAGCTCAAGGATCGGCATCACGACGTGATCGAGGAGGTTCGCGGCGAGGGTCTTCTGATCGGTCTCAAGCTGAAAGTCCCGCCGGCTGCTTTCGCCGACGCCGCGCTGGAGCGGAAGCTTCTGCTTATTCCCGCTGGCGACAATGTCGTGCGCGTCTTGCCGCCCCTCGTGGTCACCGACGAGGAATTGGCCGAAGGCGTCCGGCGGCTCGACGCGGCGTGCGAGGCGGTCAGCGAGCGACTCGCGGTGGCGGTCAACTGAAAGAGCCATGAACGCGACGGTTCAGACCCAGCCCAGGCATTTCCTCGATCTGCTCGAGCTTTCCAACGGGCAACTCCGCGGCATCCTCGACAGCGCCGCGGCGATCAAGGCGGCGCGGGTCAAAGGCGCGGAGGCGGCGTCGCGTCCGCTCCTCGGCAAGACGTTGGCGATGATCTTCGACCGGCCGTCGACCCGCACCCGCGTCTCGTTCGATGTTGGCATGCGCGAGCTCGGCGGCGAGTTGATCATGCTGACCGGCGCCGAGATGCAACTGGGCCGAGGCGAGACGATCGCCGACACCGCGCGCGTGCTCTCGCGCTATGTCGATGCGATCGTCATTCGCATTCTCGCTCACGACGACATGCAGGAAATGGCGGATCACGCAACGGTCCCAGTGATCAACGCCCTCACCAAGCAGTCCCATCCTTGCCAGGTGTTGGCCGACGTTATGACCTTCGAGGAGAAGCGCGGGCCAATCCGCGGCCGCAAGATCGCCTGGTCCGGCGACTACAATAATGTGCTGTCGTCCTGGATCGACGCTTCCGCGCAATTCGACTTTCGGCTCGAAATCGCGTCTCCGCCGGAGCTGCAGCCAGGCAAGCAGCGGCTCGAGGCCGCGCGGAAGGCGGGAGCGAACATCGCGATCGGCGTCGATCCGGTCGCCGCGGCGCAAGACGCCGCCGCAATCATCTCGGATTGCTGGGTGTCGATGGGCGATGAAGACGAGGGCCGGCGCCACAACCTGCTCGCGCCCTACCAGGTCAACGCCATGCTCATGAGCCACGCCGCGGCCGACGCCATCTTCATGCACTGCCTGCCCGCCCATCGCGGCGAGGAGGTGACCGATGAAGTGATTGATGGGCCACAATCGGTCGTGTTTGACGAAGCGGAAAATCGCCTGCACGCGCAGAAGGGCGTGCTCGCGTGGTGTCTTGGAGCCACGCCATGAGCGTGCTTGAGCGCGCCGCCTCGGCTGAACTCATCGACGACATCGTGCTGCCGTTCGCCGTCGAATCCTTGAGCACGCGCGGCCGTCTTGTGCGTCTGGGGCCGGCGATCGATCTCTTGCTCAAGCGCCACGCCTATCCCGAGCCCGTGTCGAGGCTGGTGGGGGAGGCAGTCACACTTGCCGCACTGCTGGGCTCGACGCTGAAGACGACCGGCCGCTTTCAATTGCAGACCAAGAGCGACGGGCCGGTCACCATGCTGTTGGTTGATTTCGACGCCCCGTCGCACTTGCGGGCGCTGGCGCGGTTCGACGGGGAAAGGCTCGAGTCCGCGTCTCACGCCGGCGGCGACCTGCTCGGCAAAGGCCACCTCGCCTTCACCATCGATCCCGGCGGCGACATGAACCGCTATCAGGGCGTGATCGCGCTCGAGGGCCAGGGACTGGAAGCGGCGGCGCATCATTATTTCGAGCGATCGGAACAGATCCCGACGCTGGTGCGGCTTGCGGTCGGCGAGATCGTCACTCCCGGCGGCGCCGCGTGGCGAGCCGGCGGCCTTGTCGTCCAATATCTGCCCGATGAGGGCGGGCGGCGATTGCAGGCGGACTTCCCTCCGGGCGACGCGCCCGAGGGCGTCGAGCTGCACACGATTACCGAAGATGACGCGTGGACCGAAGCCAAGACCCGCGCGGCGACGACCGAAGCCCACGAACTGATCGATCCGACGCTGTCGAGCGAGCGGCTCCTGTTTCGCTTGTTCAACGAGCGTGGCGTGCGCGTCTATGCGCCGACGCCGCTTGCCGCGGTCTGCCGCTGTTCGGCCGAGGGGGTCGACGCGATGCTGCGCTCTTTTCCGCCGGAAGAGGTCAGGGAGATGGTGGGCGACGACGGCTTGATCGGCGTCACCTGCGAATTCTGCTCGACCAAGCGAACCTTCAACCCAGCCGATTACGGCGCGTAGGGACATAAAGCCAGCGCCAATGGACGACAGCGCCTTTGCGGCCAGGCTCGCCGAATCCCAAGCCGGAATCGAGCGGGAGCTCGAAATCCTGCTTGAGCTTAAGCCGAAACCCGGCGAACCGGCGCGGCCCAAGCGCCTCGTGGAGGCGATGCGCTATGCGACGCTCGGCGGCGGCAAACGGCTGAGGCCTTTCCTCACCGTCGAGACCGCGCGGGCGTTGGGGCGAACGGACAATGGTCCCGTGCGCGCGGGCGCGGCGATTGAATGCATCCATGCCTATTCGTTGATCCACGACGATCTGCCGTCGATGGACGACGACGACTTGAGGCGCGGGCGTCCGACGACTCATCGCGCGTTCGACGAGGCGACGGCGATTCTCGCCGGAGATGGACTGCAGGCGCTGGCGTTCGAAATCCTCGTCGATCCCGCGACCGACGCAAGCGCGGAAGTGCGCGTCGCGCTCTGCCTGGGCCTCGCGCGCGGCGCGGGTCTCGCAGGAATGGTGGGCGGGCAGATGCTCGACATCGACGCCGGGAAGTCGACGGCGCCGCTCACGATTGACGAGATCAGGCTCCTGCAAGCTATGAAGACCGGCGCGCTGCTCAAATTCAGCGTCGAGGCGGGAGCGATCCTGGCGGGGGCAGACGCGAAAGCGCGCGCGGCGCTTGGAATTTACGGGCGCGCAATCGGCGCCGCGTTTCAGATCGCCGACGACATTCTCGACGTCGAAAGCGACGCGGCGACGCTCGGCAAGCGCACGGGCAAGGACGTCGAGCAGAACAAGGGCACCCTGGTCGGATCGCTGGGGCTCGAGGGCGCGCGCCGCGAGCTCGATCGCCTGGTCGACGAGGCGATCGCCGCGGTCGACGCTGCTGGAGTGGACGCCAAGGGCGACATCTTGCGCGCGACCGCGCGCTTCGTCGCCATGCGGAAGAATTGAGCGCGACGGCGCGGTCGTTGACTGCGTCTTATATTAGTTACGCGATCCCCGAGCCGTGATTGGCTAGAGTGCCCCCTCGACCATGCTTCGCATGGTCCCCCTCCCCGCCGCTTCGCGGCAAGGGAGGATCGAAACCGCGAGCTGCTGGGAGCAAGCTTATCCTCCCACGCGAAGCGGGGGAGGGGGACCGTCCGAAGGACGGTGGTGCGGGCAACGCAATGCCTCGAGTCGAAGGCATCCCGCTCCGGCAGAGCTGCAAAAGAACGGCTTTGAGCTATCGCCCCGCGGGGCTTTCTTCCTCAACGCCCACCGCGTAGCCGAGACCGCGCGCGGTCTTGATGACGTCGACGCCAAGCTTCTTGCGCAACCGCCCGATGAACACTTCGATCGTATTCGAGTTGCGGTCGAAATCCTGCTCGTAAAGATGTTCGACGATCTCGCTGCGCGAGATGATGCGCCCGGTGTGGTGCATGAGATAGGACAAGAGGCGATACTCGTGGCTGGTGAGCTTGATCGCCACATTGTTGACGGTGACGCGCCCTGCGCGGGCGTCGAGCCTGACTGGGCCAACCGCCAGATCGCTGGAGGCGTGGCCGGCGGCGCGTCGCAGCAAAGCCCGCAGGCGCGCCAGCACTTCCTCCATATGGAACGGTTTGGCGACATAGTCGTCGGCGCCGGCGTCAATGCCCTGGACCTTGTCGCTCCATCGATCACGTGCGGTCAGGATCAGGACGGGCATCGTCCGTCCGCTCTTGCGCCATGCTTCGAGGATCGAGATCCCGTCACGTTTCGGCAGGCCGATGTCGAGAACGACCGCGTCGTAAGGCTCGGTGTCGCCGCGAAACCAGCCGTCCTCGCCGTCGAATGCGCGGTCGACCGCATAGCCCGCGGCCTCAAGAGCAGCCGACACTTGACGGTTCAGATCCCGATCGTCCTCGATAACCAAAAGCCGCATGGGGCGCCTGCTATCCCTGATTCCCGCCGAAATCAATTCTTGGCGGGCGGCTCGTGGGCCTCGTGCGTTTCATGCGGCTCGCGAGGCTCGTGAGTTTCGTGCGGCTCATGGGCGGAGCGCGAACCGATTTTCCCGCTCCCGGCGTCCATCTCGACATGCACGAGACGCCCGTCCCGATGCAGGAGGGTGATCTCGTAAATAAAGTCGTCTCCGGTGCGGCAGAGCTTCGCCGACAGCGCTTCGGCCTTGCGTTGGGCGCCAGCGAACTTGAGCGCCGCGAACGGCTCGAGCAGGTGACGCGACTTGACCATCTCGCGCGTCTCGGCGGCGTTGAGACAGGCCGGCTTCGCCGCAACAAGGTGCAGCTCTGCTTCGGCAGCCTTAGCCGCCGGACATATTGAGGCGCACCCCACCCCGGCGGCGTAGGCCGCGGAGCGCATGACGCCCCACCAAGCTCCGGCGCGGCAAAGCATGGCGAGCGCGGCCATGACGGCAAAGCCTCTGTTGAAAATATTTGATGCCCCATGTTGGCGATGGCGGCTGAATGCAATGTGAATGGTCAAGGCGCACAATTGAAGCCTCGACGGATGACGCGCGCGAAAGCGGGCGGAAAAGCGGCGATCTCCCGTGGGCCGATTGATGCGTGACGCCTTCTGGCGCATGAAGCCGGCTCAATGACCTCCCCGCTCTCCCGCTTCCTTCGATTGCTGACGCTTGCCGCTACGCTGGCCGCGCCGCTCGCTCCGGCGCAGGCGCTCGTCGGCGCCGAGCCTGACGGCCGCTTCGCCGACCGGGTGGCGATGGTGCTCATCCGAGGCGGCGACAAGGCCGGCTTCTGCTCGGCTCTGGTGTTGAGCCCGCGGGTTCTTCTGACCGCCGCCCATTGTCTGCGACCCTTGCGGGATATGGCGGTCCATTATCGCGACGGCGCCGGAGCGCCGGTGATCATTCCTGTCGATGCGGCGATCGCCCACCCGCTTTACCGCGCCGACGCGATCAAGGCGCGGGTCGAATCGATTGATGTCGCTCTTATCCGGACGGTGCGGCCGCTGCCCCCGCGTTTCGCTGGCGCCGTGATCGCCGCAAGCGGGCCGCCGCCGATCGGCGCCGCGGCGATCGTCTCGGGCTATGGCGCGGCACGCGAGGGCGACTGGGCGTCGGGCGGGGAGTTGCGCAGTGTCACGCTTGCCGTCCGCGAGCCGGCGTCCACCGTTCTGATCTGGGCCGCCGATCCGACCGGAAGGGCGGCCGGCGCCTGCAACGGCGATTCCGGCGCGCCCGTTTGGTCGGCGGACGGATCGGCCGCGATTGCGATCGTCGCTTGGGCGCAGGCGGCGCATGGGCGCGGTTGCGGCGGCTTGACGCAAGGGCCGCTGCTCGCGCCGCTGAAAGCTTGGATCGAGGAGACCGAGCGCAGGCTTGCCCAGGGCGGCTAGGCCGCCTTCGGTGGAATTGGTGGAGGCTAGCGCACCCGCCCCCTCTTGTGGGGGCGAGCAGGGGTGGGTGGGGGGTCGCACCGGCCGACGAGCTTATCGCGTACGCCGCCGCGCCTGTTGCGTAGGACGGCGCGACCCCCCTCCTTGATCCTCTCCCGCAAGGGGGAGGAGACGCGCCGATAGATCGCTCTATAAGAGGTAAATCAGTAGCACCCTAAGCCGCCTTCAAAAGCCCAAGCTCCGACAGGCTGCGGGCGGTGGCGACAACCGCCTCCGCTGGGCTCCTCGGCGCCCAGCCGAGCAGGCGGCGCGCCTTTTCATTGGACGCGTTCTTGTGTTTGCCCAACTCCGGCAGAATCCCTCTGACCTGGGGATCGAACACCCCCACCACCCGCACGAGCCAGCCGGGCAGTTGACGAGTCGGAACCTTGCGGGCAGCCGGACCCAGGCCATCCTTGAGCATTTGGGCGAACTGGCGGATCGTCGCGAAATCTCCCGAAGTCGCGATAAACCGTTCGCCGCGTGCGGCGGGGTCGGTCATCGCTCTCAGGTGCAGATCGGCGACATCCCGCACATCGACTCCGCCGAACGAGATATCCGGGCAGCCTGGCATGGCGCCATCCATAAGACGCTTCACGAGCACGATCGAGCTCGACACGTCCGGACCAAGGACTGGCCCAAGGATGAGCACCGGATTGACCACAGCCAACTCGAGCCCGCCGCCTTCGCGCGCGATGAAATCCCAAGCCGCGCGTTCGGCGATCGTCTTCGATTTCGGATAGGCTTGAACGGTCGGATCGTTGAGGTTCGTCCAGTCCGTCTCCGTGAACACAGCGGTGCGGTCCTTGGGGGCGCCATAGCCAATTGCCGCGAAGGACGAAGTGAGCACCACGCGCTTGGCGCCGGCGTCGCGCGCGGCCTTGAGCACGCAGAGCGCCCCGTTCCTGGCCGGCCCGATTAGTTCGTTCTCGTCCTTCGGCACTGTGCTCGGAAAGGGCGAGGCGACATGAAGCACATAATCGCAACCGGCCGCCGCTTCGGCCCAGCCGGCATCGGCGCTCAGATCGGCGCGGAACAGTTTTAGGCGCTGGCCAGCCTCGCCCGCGCCCCTGTGACGCAGCATCGCGCGCACATCGCCTTCGCGCTTGAGGTCGCGCACCGTGGCGTGCGTTTCGTGTCCCGCCGCCAAGAGCTGGATCAGACAATGGGCCCCGACAAATCCCGTGCCCCCGGTCACCAAAACTCGCGCCATTCAAGCTCTCCCATCTTCCCGGCGGACGCCAGCGCGAGCGCGCGGCTCGTGTGCATTGTGAGGCCCGTCACTTGGGCGGGCCTGTCAAAGATTTTCCCACCGGCGCATCGATGCTACACCTTAAACCAAGGTTTAAGGTCAAGGAATTTTCCATGCGCATTGGGGAGCTCTCTCGAAGGGCAGGGATCTCGACCTCCCGCATTCGCTTTTATGAGAAGCACGCGGTGCTTCCGAAGCCGACCCGCGATGAGAACGGCTATCGGAAATATCCCGATACGGCGATGAAGATCCTGCATCTGATCGACGATGCGCAGCGATTGGGTTTTTCGCTGAGCGAAATTCGCGCCGGCCTCAGCGAAGCCGCGCCCAATTTTCCCTCACGCGCGGCGATGGTCAAAGCGTTGCGAGGCAAGCTCGACCATATCGATCAGCACATCAAGGAAGTACGCGCCCGGCGACGCCAGATTGTGAAGCTGCTCAAGGAGATGGGGGCCTTAGCGCCCCGACGGGCGCCGATTACTCCGGCAGCTTCGCGACGTTGCGCAAAATCTTGAGCAGCGTCGCGGTGAAAGCGCGATATTCTTCCTCCTCGACGCCGTCGAAAAGGGTCTGGAACCGCGCGTGCATCGTCGGCCACACGCGCTCGAACGCCGCTCGTCCCTCTTCGGTGATCGAGACATCGCGGATGCGCATGTCTTCGGCGCGCCGCTGGCGCCGCACAAGCCCTTGCGCTTCCAGGATGTCGAGCGTGCGGCTCATCGTCGACTGCTCGGTCACCGCATAGGCCGAAAGCTCGTTGATCGTCACCGGCGAGGAAATACTGAGCACGGCCAGCGCTCGCATCATGGTCGTCGACATGTTGTGAAGCTTCAAGGCCTCGGCAAGATTGCCGTTCCAGCGTTCCATGATGCGGTTCATGAGGTAGGGCGCGAACTGGTTGATGCCGATTTCGCCAAGCGTCGCCTGACGCGCGGCCGGACCGGCGTCGCGCTGCATGATCTGGCCGGAAAACCGCTGCTCCATGCTCATCCCATGCGGCCTGACATCAGCGAAGCGACGACGCGAGCAGGAAGCCGGAAACCCCGCCCAGGCCGGGGCCCGGATGGGTCGACGCGCCAATGTGGTAGACGTTCGGAACGTAAGTCCGGTGATTGATGCTCGACTTGAACGGACGCCAGAGGAAGAACTGGTCGAGCGCGCAAGCGCCGCCATAAGGATCGCCGCCGACGAGATTGACGTTCATCGCCTCGAGGTCCGCAGGCGAATAGGCCCGGCGCGCAAGCTTGATCTCGGCCCAGTTCTCGATATGCGCGGCGAGCCGCCGCTCGATCCGGTCCGCGTAGAACTCGCGCATTGCCTCGGTCCAGCGGCCATCCGCGGGCGCTTCGATTTCCTGAGCCGCGTCGCCCTTCACGAAGCGCGGCGCCTCCGGCATCTGCAGCCAAAGGATCGCAGCGCCCGGCGGCGCACGGCTTGGATCGAGCACGGTCGGCTGGCCGACGCAGATCGTCGGCTCAGCCGGCAGGAGGCCGCGTTCGGCCTCGTTGGCGGCGCGCGAAACGCCGTCCAGTCCGGTGGTCAGATGGATGAGCGCGACCTTGGCGAGATCCGGATCGCCGCGCCAGCGTGGGCTGCCTTTGAGCGCATAATGGATCTGCATGTCGCCCTTGCCATGCCGAAAGGCCCTCAGGCCGGTTCGCACTTCAGGAGGAACCGGCATGGGCCAGCCCTTGAGCAACCCATTGTAAAGTTGCTCAGGTCCGGTCGAGCAGATCACGCCCTTGATCGCCGTGATTGTCTCGCCGCTCGCAAGCTCGACGCCGCCCGCGCGTGAGCCGGGGCCAGGGATAATGCGCACGACGTCCGCGCTCGGCCGCACGGCGCCGCCTTGATCGACGATCAGCCGCTCGAACGCCGCGAGCAGCGTTTCGGCGCCGCCGATCGCGATCGGACAGCCTGCCGCCTCGACCGCGAAAGCGATCACCCGCACCATTGCCGCGGAATAAGCGCCCTCTGGTCCAAGGCCAGTGTGCAACACCCAGGGCGCCCAGAGCGCACGGACCGCGTCCGAGCGGTAGGTCGTCTCGAGATAGCCGCGCGCGGGCGCGAGCGCTTCGCCAAACCACGCCGCAAGATTGCGCGGGCCCCGACGCCAAAGCTCGCGCGCGAGCGTCTTGGCGATTCCGGGCGACCACAGCGAGCCGCCCAACAGCGCGAAGAGAAACGGCGCGTCCGCCCCCAGCGCGTCCATCTCAGCCGCGAAGGCCCCGCCGTCGCCTTCGGCGAGCGAGTCGAACGTCTTTATGTTGCGCGCCCGATCCATCGAGAGAATGACGCTCGACCCATCCGGCCGAAGCACCGCCGTCGGCAAGTCTGTATCGGCGAAGGCGAAGCCGCGCGCCTCGAGGTCCTTAGCCAGCGCCTGATAGGCGGGCGAAGTCCGGAAGAGAACCAGTGTCGTCGCCATGACGTCATGGAGAAACCCCGGCGCGGTCACTTCTTCGGTGCGCAGGCAGCCGCCAATTGCGGAATTGCGGTCGAGCAGGAGCGTCGTGCGCTGCTTTTTACCGAGCATGGCGGCTGCGACCAGCGCGTTGATTCCGCCGCCGACGAACACATAGTCGTATTCGCTCATGCTTCGTCCTCGCGAGCGAGCTTCATCGCTTTGGCGTTCGCCTGTTTTCTAAGGATCAGGGAACGATGGCGAGCGCACGGACCGGCGAGCCGGTGCCGTCGACGAATTTGAGCGGAGCCGCGATCAGGATCGCGCCTTTGGGTGGAAGCTGGTCGAGATTGCAGAGGCTCGCAAGTCCGTAGCGATTCGCTTTGTGGACGAGATTGTGGGCCGGGAACGGCGGACTCATGCCGCCTGCAGACCCCGCATCGGTGCCGACCGTCTCCGATCCCCAGCCGACGATGTTTTTCGTCAGCAGATATTCGATCGCCTCCGCAGTCGGACCCGGCGAATGCGGGCCCTTGTCGTCGGCGTTGAGGAAGGTCTCAGCCGACCCGTTGCGCTTGTACCAGTCGGTGCGCAGCACGACCCAGCTGCCGGCCTCGATGCCGCCATGCTCGCGCTCCCATTCCTTCACGCTGTCGGGGGTGAGCACGTAGTCCGGGTCCTTCGCGGCTTCCTTGGAGCGATCGATGACGCAGACGGGCGCGACGAAGTTCTTGACCGGGATCCGGTCGGTCGTGCCGTCTTTATAGTCTTTGCCGGTGATCCAGTGCACGGGCGCGTCGAAATGCGTGCCAGTGTGCTCGCCGAGTTCAATCCAGTTCCACGCCCAGAACGGGCCGTTCTGGTCGTAATGCGAGAGCTCGTGCACCTTCACCGCCGGCGTGTTCTTGCCGATCTGCGGCGGCAAATAGAGCACCGGCGTGTTGGGCCCGAGCGGAGCGGTCAGATCGACAATTTTGATCGATCCCGACAATAAAGCCGCGGCGAAGTCCGCAAGGACATTGTTCGTGCTCATCTCCGTCGCTCCTAGAAAGTTCCCTCGCGTTTTCGCATGTCCTCGAACGTGCGAATGCGGGTCCACCATAGCCCAGGAATATGCGGATGCAAGCAATCGGCGCCAGCGCGCGGGGCACGGGTCGTCAGCTCTTTTCGCGCAGTCCAAGCGTTGCACGGGCCAATCATTGGACGTAGCCTTTGCGCCGCCGCTCTCCGGATATATGCAACTGGCGGCTAATCGGCGGAGATGAAAACGCGAGATGGACGCATTCGACGCAATCGTCGTCGGCGCGGGACACAATGGCCTCGCCGCTGCGATCCACCTTTTGAACCGCGGCTGGTCGGTCGTGGTGGTCGAGCAGGCGGCCGAGCCCGGCGGCGCGGTCAAGACGCGCGAAGTCACCTTGCCCGGGTTCCGCCACGACCTTGGCGCGATGAACCTTTCTCTGTTTGCGGGATCGCCATTCTTCGCCGCCCATAAAGACGAACTCACGGCGCATGGTCTTAGCTTAACTCCCGCCGAGGATTGTTTCGCCAGCGTCTTTCGCGACAACACCTATCTTGGCGTCAGCAAGGACCTCGAGAAAACCGCAGCTGCGATCGCGGTGCTGTCGGCGAAGGATTCCGCGGCCTGGCGGGCGATGCTCGCGCGCTTTGGCGAGGAGGCGCCGCACATCTTCGGTCTGCTCGGTTCGCCCATGCCGTCCCTCGCCGCCGCGCGGACTTTATGGTCCGCATGGCGCGCCAAACGAACACAGTCGCTTCTCGATCTCGGCCGTCTGCTGCTTGCGAGCCCACGCGATTTCCTGGACGCGAATTTCGAATCGCCGAAGGTCAAGGCGATGATGGCCGCCTGGGGCATGCATCTCGATTTTCCCCCCGAGGCCGCAGGCGGCGCGCTTTTCCCCTATCTCGAATGCATGGCGAACCAAGCCTTCGGCATGGTCATCGGCACCGGCGGCGCGGATGTCATCATTCGTGCGATGACCAGCCTCATCAAGTCGAAGGGCGGCGAGATCAGACTTGCTTCGCCGGTCACGAAGATCGAGAGCGACGCACGCGGCGCGACCGGCGTGAAGATTGGTGACGGAACGCGCATCACCGCGAAAAAGGCGGTGATCGCAAACCTTCATCCGCAGATTGTATTCGGCCGGCTCATGGACGCTGACCCGAAGCGCAAGGCCTTCGACGAGAAAGTCGCCCGCATTCGCGCTGGCCCCGGCACGATGATGATTCATCTTGCGCTCGAATCGTTGCCTGACTGGCGCGCTGGCCCCGAGCTGCAAAGCTTCGCTTACGTTCATGTCGCGCCTGATCTTGCGATGATGAGCCGCGCCTTCGCCGAGGCCGCGGCGGGCCTTCTTCCGGCCGAGCCGGTGCTGGTGGTCGGCCAACCGACCGCGATTGATCCGACACGCGCGCCGGCGGGCAAGCATGTGTTGTGGGTGCAGGTTCGGGTCCTGCCCGCGACCATCGCCGGCGATGCGCTTGGCCGCATCCACGCAAGCGCGTGGGACGAGGCCAAGGAAGCATATGCCGAGCGCATGCTCGATATTCTCGAGACTTATGCGCCCGGCCTGCGCGCCAAGATACTTGGCCGCTCGGTATGGTCGCCGCTCGATCTCCAACGCGAAAACCCCTGCCTGATCGGCGGCGACAGTCTGACCGGAAGCCATCACCTCGATCAGAACTTTGTCTTCCGTCCGGTTGCAGGCTACTCGCGTTACGCAACGCCGACGCGGCGGCTCTATCTCTGCGGCGCTGGCACTTGGCCAGGCGCGGGGACAGGCGCCGCGTCGGGCTATATGCTGGCGAAAATGCTGGCGCGATAAAACGCAGAGACGAGGACAGCATGCGCATCGTCTGCATCGGCGGCGGCCCGGCCGGACTCTATTTCGGCCTCCTGATGAAGAAGCTCCGGCCGGAGCACGAGGTCACCGTCGTTGAACGCAACAAGCCCTATGACACCTTCGGCTGGGGCGTCGTCTTTTCCGACGCGATGATGAGCGCGATGCGCGCCGCGGACCCGGAGAGCGCGGCCGAGATCGCCGACGCCTTCAATCATTGGGACGACATCGAGCTCGTTTTCAAGGGTTCCCGGCAGCGCACGAGCGGTCACGGTTTTATCGGCATCGGGCGCAAGCAGCTCCTGAACATTCTGCAGCGGCGTTGCGAGGCGCTTGGCGTGGAACTCGCATTCGAGCACGACGTCGATTCCGATCTCGAGTTTCCGGGCGCCGATCTCATCGTGGCCGCTGACGGCTTCAATTCGAAGATCCGTCACCGATATTCCGAGCAGTTCCAGCCCGATCTTCTCGTCCGCCCCAATCGCTACATCTGGCTCGGCGTCGCCAAGGCGTTCGACGCGTTCACCTTCGATTTCCGCAAGACGGAGCACGGCTGGTTCCAGGCTCACATCTACAAGTTCGACCGAAGCACATCGACTTTCATTGTCGAAACCACTCAGGCCGCCTTCGAGGCGCACGGGCTAGGCGAACTCGACCAGGACGGCTCGATCGCCATCTGCGAGAAGATTTTCGCCGAGACCCTCGATGGCGCGAAGCTCATGACCAATGCGCGCCATTTGCGAGGTTCGCCCTGGCTTAATTTCAACCGGCTGATCTGCGGCCAGTGGAGCTGCTTCAACGGCCGGTCGCATGTCGTGCTGGTGGGGGACGCCGCCCATACGGCTCATTTCGCCATCGGCTCGGGCACTAAGCTCGCCTTCGACGACGCCATTGAGCTCGCGCGCCAGTTCGATGCGCGAGGCCATAGAGTCGAACATATCCCGGAGACGCTCACGGCTTATGAGGAGATTCGCCGCGTCGATGTCGCTCGCATCCAGAATGCGGCTCGCAACGCGATGGAATGGTTCGAGGTGGTCGGCCGGCGCTACGCGGATTCCCTTGAGCCGCCGCAATTCTTTTATTCGATGCTGACGCGCTCGCAGCGCATCAGCCATGAGAACTTAAGGCTGCGCGACAAGGTCTGGTTGGAAGGCTACGAGCGCTGGTTCGCCCGCAAGACCGGCGTCCCGCTCAATGACAACGAACGCGCGCCCCCGCCCATGCTGACGCCCTATCGCGTGCGGGGTCTCACGCTCAAGAACCGGGTCGTCGTCTCGCCGATGGCGATGTACTCGGCGACGGATGGCCTCATCGATGATTTCCACCTCGCGCATCTGGGCGCGCGCGCTCTCGGCGGGGCGGGGCTCGTGTTCGCCGAAATGACCTGCGTCTCGCCGGACGCGCGGATCACGCCGGGCTGTCTTGGTCTGTGGAGCAATGAGCAAGAGGCTGAGTGGAAACGCCTGGTCGATCTCATTCACGGCGCCGGATCGAAGGCCGGCATTCAGTTGGGTCATTCAGGCCGCAAGGGCTCGACCAAAGTCGCCTGGGAAGGCATCGATCAGCCGCTCGAAACGGGCGGTTGGGAGCTGATCTCGGCGTCGGCTGTGTCCTACCTGCCGACTGGCTTGATCCCGAAGGCCATGAATCGAGACGATATGGACCGGGTGCGCGACGATTTTATCGCGGCGACCCGACGCGCGGCGGCGGCTGGATGTGACTGGCTCGAACTCCATTGCGCGCACGGCTACCTTCTCTCGAGCTTTCTTTCGCCTCTCACGAACTGGCGTAGTGACGAGTACGGAGGAGAACGCCTCAACCGGGCGCGCTATCCGCTCGAATTGTTCTGCGCGATGCGCGCCGCATGGCCCGCGGATCGCCCGATGTCGGTGCGCCTCTCGTGCCACGACTGGACGCCGGGAGGAAACACGCCGGACGACGCGACGTTCTTCGCCGAACTCTTCAAGGAAGCCGGCGCCGATCTTGTCGATTGTTCGTCTGGTCAGGTCTCGAAGGCCGAGCGGCCGGTCTATGGGCGCATGTTCCAGACGCCATTTTCCGACAAGATCCGCAACGAGGCGCATGTCGACACCATCGCGGTCGGCGCCATTTCCGAGGCCGACCACGTCAATTCGATCGTCGCGGCGGGTCGAGCCGATCTTTGCGCGATCGCGAGGCCCCATCTCGCCGATCCCGCCTGGACGCTGCATGAGGCCGCCAAGATCGGCGTGGCCGACATTGCGTGGCCTAAGCAATATCATTCCGCCAAGGCGCAATACGAGGCCAATCTTGCACGGGCCGCCGCGGCGCAAGCTGCCGCGACATGACAGACGTTCATAAGCCGCTTGACGGCCATCATGCCCTGGTGACAGGCGCAGGAAGCGGCATCGGCGCGGCGACGGCGCTCGCTCTCGCTCGGGCCGGCGCGCGCGTGAGCCTTGCGGGACGACGCAGCGCGCCGCTCGAGGAGATCGCGCGCGGCATGCCGCACGGTTCAGCCATGGTCGTCGATGCGTTCGATGTGACTTCGGAAGCGGCGGTCGCTGGTGGGCTGGAAAGAGCGCGCGCCGCGTGGGGGCCCGTCACTATTCTCGTCAACAATGCGGGCGAAGCGCCGAGCGCGCCGTTCGAGAAGACGGATCCTGGCCTCTGGTCGCGCACGCTCGCCGTCAATCTGAGCGGCGCCTATCTCGTATCCCGCGCTGTCGTCTCCGATTTGAAGGCGCGCGGCGTGGGTGCCCGGCTGATCAACATCGCTTCGACCGCGGGCCTGGTCGGCTACGCTTATGTCGCCGCCTATTGCGCGGCGAAGCACGGCCTCATTGGCCTCACGCGGGCGCTGGCGCTCGAATTCGCCAAGACCGGAATCACGGTCAACGCCGTCTGCCCCGGGTTCACCGAGACGCCCCTCGTTGCGCGGGCCGTCGAGACCATCGTTGCGAAGACCGGCCGATCGGAAGAGCTGGCCAAGGCTGAGTTGACCAAGTCCAATCCGCAAGGGCGCCTGGTGCGGCCCGACGAAGTCGCCGATGCGGTGCTTTGGCTGGCGTCGCCCCGCGCGGCATCGATAAACGGTCAGGCGATCGTGGTCGCCGGCGGGGAGGTCATGGTCGGATGAACACGCCGAATGCGATGCAGGCTTTGCGCCGTCCGTTGCGCGATTACGCCGCGCGGCACTTTCGCTTCACCGCGAGCGAGGATGGGCGGGTCGCGACGATCGCGCTCAACCGCCCCGAGCGAAAGAACCCGTTGACCTTCGACAGCTATGCCGAGCTTCGCGGTCTCTTTCTGGAGATGGCCCACGGGTCGGACGTTCGCGCAATCGTGCTCATCGGCGCAGGGGGCAACTTCTCCTCAGGCGGCGACGTGTTCGAGATCATCGAGCCGCTGACGCGCATGAATACGCCGGACCTGCTCGCTTTCACCCGCATGACTGGCGATGTCGTTAAGGCGATGCGCAAATGCCCGCAGCCGATCATCGCGGCGGTCGATGGAGTCTGCGCTGGGGCAGGGGCCATCCTCGCCATGGCCTCCGACTTGCGCCTGGCGACGCCGGAAGCAAAGACCGTATTTCTCTTCACCCGCGTCGGGCTTGCCGGCGCGGACATGGGCGCCTGTGGAATCTTGCCGCGGATCATCGGGCAAGGACGCGCCGCGGAGCTTCTCTTCACTGGTCGAACGATGAGCGCCGCGGAAGGATCGGCATGGGGCTTCTACAACGCCTTGCATCCAAGCGCCGACCTTGAGCGAGAGGCGTTGGCACTCGCCCGCTCGCTCGCTGACGGTCCGTGGTTTGCGCACGGGATGACCAAGACGATGCTGAACCAGGAATGGGCGATGGGGCTCGACGAACTCATCGAATCCGAAGCGCAGGCACAGACGCTCTGCATGACCACGCAGGACTTTCGGCGCGCCTTCGAGGCGTTCGCGGCCAAGCGCAAACCTGTCTTCGAGGGGGATTGATGAACGTCGCGTCTCGCGCGCCTCAGATGAAGCGCGACTGGCTCGACTGGCCGTTCTTCGGCGAGTCCCATCGCGGTTTTGCGAGCACGCTCGATCGCTTCGTCGCCTCGGGCGCGCTTGCCGCGATTGATCACGATGACGTCGACGCATCATGCCGCCATCTTGTGTGCGCGCTTGGCGAAGCGAGCCTGCTCGACGCGGCGGTCGCGCCTCTCGACGGCGACGCCTCCGCAATTGATTCGCGAAGCGTCTGCCTCGCCCGCGAGACGCTCGCTTACCACGACGGGCTCGCCGATTTCGCCTTCGCCATGCAAGGCCTGGGCTCAGGCGCCGTCGCGATCGCGGGTTCCGACGAGCAGCGCAGGCTCGTGCTGCCGAAGGTTCGCAGCGGCGAGTGGCTCGCCGCCTTCGCGCTCTCGGAAAAGGACGCTGGCTCCGATGTCGCGGCGATGGCTTGCGCGGCGCGCGAGGATGGAAACGGATATTGCCTGGACGGCGAGAAGACCTGGATCTCGAATGGCGGGATCGCCGATGTTTATACAGTGTTCGCTCGCAGCGGCGAGGCGCCGGGCGCGCGCGGAATCTCGGCTTTCCTGGTCTTTCCCGACGATCCTGGCTTCTCGATCGCCGAACGAATCGACGTCATGGCGCCGCATCCGCTCGCCATGCTGCATTTCGAAGGCTGCCGCCTTCCTGCAGACAGGCGGCTTGGCGCCCCCGGCGAGGGCTTCAAGATCGCCATGCGTACGCTCGACATCTTCCGCGCGTCCGTCGCCGCCGCGGCGCTTGGCTTCGCCCGGCGCGCGTTCGACGAGGCGCTCGCGCATGCAAAGAGCCGAAAAATGTTTGGCGCAACGCTCGCTGACCTCCAGCTTACTCAGGCTGCGCTTGGCGAGATGGCGGCGGACATCGACGCAGCCGCGCTGCTGACCTATCGCTCCGCATGGCGCCGCGACGTGCAGAAGCTGCCGACGACCGTCGAGGCCGCCATGGCGAAGATGACCGCGACCGAGACTGCGCAACGCGTCATCGATCGGGCTCTTCAGATGTTCGGCGGCCGTGGAGTCAGACGCGGCGAGATTATCGAGAGCCTCTATCGCGAGATCCGCGCTTTGCGCATCTACGAAGGCGCAACCGAGGTCCAGAAACTCATCGTCGCGCGCGAGCTGATCAAGTTGCGGCCGTCGTGATGGCGGCTTGAATTCGGAGGGCGCCATGCTGAAAACGCTGCAACCGGACGGATGGGCGAAGCCGGCGGGGTACGCCAACGGCGTCTCGGCCCGGGGGCGCATCATCCACGTCGCCGGCCAGATTGGCTGGAACAAGGACTCGACGTTCGAGACCGACGATTTCGTCGGACAGGTCAGGCAGAGCTTGCAGAACGTCGTCGCCGTGCTTGCCTGCGACGACGCTCGCCCCGAGCACATCGTCTCGATGACCTGGTATTTCATCAACAAGCGCGACTATCTTGGCAATCTCAAGGGCATTGGCGGCGCCTATCGCGAGACAATCGGCCGTCATTTCCCAGCGATGACCGCGGTTGAGGTCTCCGCGCTCATGGAGGACCGCGCCAAGGTCGAGATCCAGGCCGTCGCCGTCGTGCCCGATCCTTAAGCTTGTTCGCTCCTAACCGCCGGCGCCGGCGACGAAGCCGCCGCCGTCGATCACCACGGCCTGTCCGGTGATGAACGAAGCAGCGTCAGAGGAAAGGAACAGCACAAGTTGCGCGATCTCGGACGGATCGCTGATCCGCCCCATCGGGATCATCGGCAAGACCGTGTCCTTGGCCGACTGCTCGCTGCCGAACATGCCGGTCAAGAGCGGCGTCATGACGGAGCCCGGAGCGATCGCGTTCACACGGATGTTCTTGCGCGCGACTTCCAGGGCGACCGAGTTGGTGAGGCCGATGACGCCCCATTTGCTGGCGCAATAAACGGCCGTGGTGGCGAAGCCCATGACGCCGAACAGCGACGACGTGTTGACGATCGCGCCGCCGCCGTGAGCGATCATATGCGGCACCTGATGTTTGAGACCCAGGAAAATGCCCTTCAGGTTCACATCGATGAGGAGACTGAAGTCGTCCTCGTCAAGGTCCTGGACCGGCGCAGTCTTGCCCGGCACGCCGGCATTGTTGAAGGCGACGTCGATCCGTCCGAACCGGTCGAAGGCCTGTTTATGGAGGTGGGCCACTGCGCTCGCGTCGCGGACGTCGACTTCCGCGAATTCGACGTCCCCCTTCTTCAGCGACTTGATCTCTTCCCTGAGGCTCGCGCCTTGAGCGGCGCCGAGGCCGGCCACGAACAGGTTCGCCCCCGCCTTGGCGAAAGCATTGGCGGTGGCGCGCCCTATCCCGGTTGTTCCCCCAATCAGGAGGACGCTCTTGCCGGAAAAGTCGTAGGTCACCTGCATTGCCAGATTCCTCCTCTAGGGCGTTGTTCGGCCCGCTTAGCCGCCTGAGGGCCGAGGCCATTCATTGTGGCCTCGCTACTTTGCGCAATGCGCCGAAAGAATGGAAACAATCTGCCCGAGCAGATTCGCCATAACTGTTATAATCACGCCCTCACTCATCGCGCGCGACGCTCCTCTGATACCTCTCAATTCCTATCCGGGCGGGTCGAAGCGCTCGCGGAGCCACTCCTTGCGAGCGTGATAACAAAAATCAAAGAGGGAGGATCAAACATGACACGCATTTTGGCTGCCGCGTTATCCATATTTCTCGCGGCTTCAGCGGCGCTGATCTCCACGGTCTCAGGCCTTGAGGCGAAGACGCTGGGCATTGTCGCCCTCATCGCTAATGACGCGCTCAACGTCGCCGTGATCGCAGGCGCCACCGACGCAGCGAAGGCCGCCGGCTGGGACGTCAAGGTGGTCGACACGCAGGCGAGCGCCGACCAGGCAAACGCGGGCATGAGTTCGTTTGCGGTGCAGAAAGTCGATGCGATCATGGTTCTCGCCTTCGCGAGCACCTCGATCGGCTCCGGCATGGCCGCTGCCAACGCGGCCGGCATCCCGGTCGCGAGCTGGGGCGGCGAAATCGTGCCCGGCATCGTCGTCACAACCAGCGGCCGGACGGTCGGCGACGACTCGGCCAAGTACCTGCTCGGCAAGGTCGGCGACAACGCGGATATTCTGGCGATGACTTTCCATCCCGGGAAGCTCTGCATCGACCGCGGCGACGCCTTCGACGCCGCCGTCAAAGGCAAGGCCGGCCTTTCGATCACATACAACGAGGTGACCGTGCCGGGTCAGGTGCAGAACGGCAACGCCATTGCGCAGCCATGGCTCACCGCGCATCCGGCCGGGGGCAAAAAGCCGCTCGCCATTTGGGCCTGCTGGGACGAGCCGATGCAGGGCGCCGTTGCGGCGCTTCGGCAAGCCGGACGGGACGACGTGACCACCGTCGCCATCAATGGCAGCCCTCAGGCTTTGCAGCTCGTCAAGGACGGCGACATGACCGCGACCGTCTGGCAGCCGGCCTATGCGGAGGGCAAGGCCATGTTCCAGTCGATCCTCAACTCGATCGCGGCTGGAAAATCCTGGCAACCCAAGACCATTGCGATCCCTGGAATCGTCGTGACCAAGGATAACGTCGACAAGTTCCTCTCCGACCATCCGAATGGTCTCTGAGGCGGCTGGCGTAAGCGCTGTTGGCGGGAACCCCGGCGCAAACGGGATCCCCGAAGCCTGGATCGATATTCGCGGCTTAGGCAAGCACTTTGCCGGAGAAGTCGCTCTGCGCGATGTCGACATGGGCATCGTGCGCGGCGAGGTGCACGGGCTTGTCGGAGCGAACGGCGCCGGCAAGTCGACCCTCATTCGGTGTCTGGCGGGCGTCACCGTCCCGGACGAAGGCAAGATCCTGGTTGCGGGCGAAGAGCTTCGCTTAGGTTCTCCGCAGGCGTCAGAAAAGGCTGGACTCGCCTTCATCCATCAGGAACTCAATCTGGTTCCCCACTTTAGCGCCCTGCAGAACATGCTCCTGGGCGCGCCCAAGGCGACGTGTCTCGGCTTGATTGACTGGAAACGCTCGAGCCGGCCCGCGAGGACCGCCGCCGAAAGAGTGGGAATCAAGTTTCCTCTCGAGGCGAAAGTCTCGGACCTGTCGGTCGGCGAGCGTTGGCTCGTCATGATCAGCAAAGCCCTCGTTCGCGAAGCCTCACTGATCGCGATGGACGAGCCGACGGCGGCTTTGTCAGGTCCTGAGAGCGAGCAGTTGTTTTCGATCATACGCGACCTCGCGGCAGGCGGTGTCTCGATCCTCTATGTCTCGCACCGGCTCGATGAGGTGCTCGACCTCTGCGATCGCATTACCGTCTTCCGCGACGGTGAGGTCGTCGACCGCGCCGCACGCGGGAGCCTCGACAAGAGGGGCCTCATCCGCGCGATTGTCGGTCATGACGTCAAAGGCGCGGAGGGCCGCCGCAGGGTCCAGGCGGACAGAAGCGGCGTTCCGCTGTTCTCCGCTCGCGACGTGGCCCGCGGCAGCGCTGTCAAAGGGTTCAGTTTCGACGTCTACCGTGGCGAGATCCTAGCTCTTGGCGGCCTGGTCGGATCCGGCCGCACCGAAGTCGCGCGTCTGGCGTTCGGCGTCGACCGGCTTCAGCGCGGCCATTTCGAAATGAACGGCAAGCGCGTGGCGATCGGCAGCGAAACCCAGGCAATTGAACTTGGCGTCGCGCTCGTGCCGGAGGAGCGTCGCTCTCAGGGGTTGATGCTCGCGCAGTCGGTCGCCTTCAACATCAACATCGCCTCGCTTCAGTCGCTGCGCGTCGTGGATGTTCTGCCTTTCCTCTCGTCTCGGAAGATGCGAAATCAGGCCGGTCGCCTGATCAAGGACCTTGGCGTCAAAACCCCGAGCCCTTCGACCAAGGTCGCGAGCCTCTCAGGCGGCAATCAGCAAAAGTCGATGATCGCGCGATGGCTGCGTCCAGACACCAAGCTCTTGATACTCGACGAGCCCTCCCGCGGTGTCGACATCGGCGCACGCGAAGAGATTCACGAGACCCTTCGCAAACTGGCGCGGAGCGGCGTCGGCGTCATCGTCATTTCGTCTGATGTCGAGGAATTGGCGATCCTGGCCGACCGGATCGTGGTGATGCGCGAAGGCCAAGTCGTTGGCGAGCTCGCCGGGGACGCCATAACCGAGGCGCGGATCGTTGAAATGAGCTACCACGAGGTCGGCCCTCAAGGAGAGAGGACGTGACGACCGCCACGCAGGGCGCCAAAGCGAAGACGCCGGAACTGGAGTCAGGGCGGCGTCGGCGGGCGGCGCTGACGTTCATTTCGCGCTACGGCACAATCATCGGCCTTCTCGCGATGATCGTCTTTTTCGCGATCAACGCGCCCGGCACGTTTCTGTCGCGGGCGAATTTTCTCAACATCCTCAGTCAAGCGTCGCTGACCGCCATCATCTCCGCGGGCCTCACGTTCACGCTGGTGGTCGGCGAGTTCGATCTCAGCATCGGCAATGTCGCGAGCTTCATCGGCCTCGTCGTCGCAGGGCTTATGGCGAAGGAGCGCCTGCCGATCCCCGTGAGCGTGGCGCTCGCGCTTCTGGTCGGCGCCCTCATCGGCCTCGTCAACGGCTTTCTCGTCACGAAGGTCAGGATCAACGCCGTCATCGCGACGATCGGCGTGGGCACCATGCTGACCGGACTGGGCTTCTCCTACAGCGCCTTTCCGATCGCGATTGGCATCCCGCGCGCGTTCACCGAAATCTCGCTCGGGCGCGCGCTGTTCGGCGTGCCAAATCCAGTGTTCATCATGGCGGCGCTCCTGATCGTCATGTGGACGATCCTCAACAAGACCGATCTTGGGCAAAGGATGCAGGCGGTCGGCAGCAACATCGAGGCCGCTCGTCTTTCAGGAATTCGCGTCGATCGGACGAAGATGTTCGCCTTTGCGACCGCGGGCTTCTGCGCGGCGCTGACAGGCGTGCTGCTGACCTCTCTGCTTGGCAGCGGAACGCTCGCCGCGGCCGACGGCTACCTTCTCGATGCTTTCGCCGCAGTGTTTCTCGGTTCGGCGACGTTGCGGGAAGGTCAGTTTCATATCGCCGGCACTCTGATCGGCGTGCTGATCCTGGCGGTGGGATTCAATGGCCTTAGCATCTTCGGCGCGCTGACTTACTTCCAGCCGATTTTCAAGGGCGGCGTGCTGGTCCTCGCTGTCGGACTGTCATCGCTGGCTCGCCGATACGCCTCTGCAAGCTAAGGCTTCCAACCGACGAGCACAGCCTTCTGAGGTTCCAATCGCCGAGGCCTTAGTGGTGTCGGAAACCTCCGAGGAACAGCCCGCCGCTCGAGCCGGTCCAAAATCCCGGCGGCCGCCCGCCTAAGCCGGGGTCAGTCGGCAGTTCCGGCAATCCCGCTGCGTGCCTCCAGGCGGGACTCCCGCCTTGATCCGCGAAGGGCGGGGGAGGCGCAGCCTGGTCCGCGGTTTCGCTCCGGCTCGGCTTCGTTCGCCTGACCGTGCGTCGATGGAGCGTCGCTGGCGCCGAAGGTTTGGCCTCTCGCACCACCGGGGCCTTCGGCGAAGGTCTGGCCAAAGCGCGGCGGGGCGCCTCAGCAGCGGCCGGTTCGCTCGCAGGCTGAGCGGCAAGGTACTTCTGATACTCGGTCTCGCTATCCACCTTCAGCGCCGCGACTTGCGCGGAATCGAGAAATGATGTCGGCGCGAAGCCACTCTTCTTCTGCCATTCCGCGATCGCAGAACGGGTCGCTGGATCCAGCGATCCGGTCACCGGCCCCTTATAGAGATCAAGCGCGGTCAGACGCTGCTGGACTTCCTTCTCGCCCGCCGTGCTGAGGTTCAGCGCCCTTTCGGTGTCAACGGTCCCGAGATTGTCTTTCAACTCGTCCGCCTTGGGACCTGTCGGCTCCGTCATGGCGAGCGTTTGCGACGCGGGCGTCGGCGCGGAGGTCCTGGCGCTCTCCATGCTGGCGATTCTGTTCTTCGCCATTTGCGCGAACACGCCGGCGGGAAAGGCGCTCAGATACGCTTGATAATCGGCCCCCAGGTTTGAATGCTGCGCGGATTCCCACAAGAGGTTCTCCTGCGCTTGTCGCGAATCCGCCAGGGGTTCTGGAAGACTTGTCGGCGGCTTCGCGTTTTCCACGACCGATTCCGACGCCGGCTGTGGGTTGAGCTCATATTCGCCGATCAGCGACGTGTTGACCCACGGTAATTGATGATGGCCGGTCTTCTCCCAAACGTCGTTCCGAACCCGGCTCATGACCGTGTCGATGGGCACCCCGGGGTCGTCCAGATGAGCGAGAAACGCCGCCGTAAAGGGACTGTGCTGGCCGGGCGGCCCGTCGAGGGCGGAGCTCTTCGGGTCGCTGGCGAATGCGATCAGCGTGCCGCGCGCCAGATCGCCGTCGATGGGGGTCAATCCACGCTCGACGACGAGCGCTCGCGTCTTCTGCCTTGCAAGCACCGCAGCGAAGGGATTGTCACGGCAAGCGTCGAGGATGACGATGTTGACGCGGTCGTCGCGCTTCATCTGTTTCAGCAGCAGGGAGACGCTGATCGCGTTCAAGTCGAGGTCGGTCGGGCTCTTGAGGACGATATCGGTCGGAACGAGATAGTTCTCATCGTCCACGGCAATGCCGTGACCGGCATAGTAAATCACCGCGGATCTGGCGTCGGGCAAAGCGGCGGAAAATTCCGAGACTTTTGATCTCATCTGGTCGATGTCGAGGTCGTAGCCGTCCACAACCTGAAACCCAAGCTTGCGGAAGGAATCGGCGACGGCTCTCGCGTCGAAGACCGCGTTGTCGAGGCGAACGGCGTTCTGATAGGCGCCGTTTCCAATCACGAGCGCGACCCGCTTGTCGGTCGGCTGCACGGCCGCCAATGAAACTGAAGCGGCGAAGCCGAAGGCGATCGCCGCCGAAACCGCCAGACGCGCCTGGACCGAGAACCGCGCCAGGACGCCGAAGAGCTTAGCCATTCTCCCCACCTCCGTGGGCGCCAATCGGGTCAATGCGACCCGTCGTTGTGTTATCTCAACGCTTGGAGACGCGCTGTGATGCAGGTCACATTTTGTGTCCGGCGAACGGGGTACATTGGCGCGTTTTCCCGCTGCTTTTCAAGCGCGAGCCAGCCGACAAGGCTTTTGCTGCAGTGCCGAGAAGGGGCGGCGTTACGCGGCTAGCCGAAGCGGAGCAAAAATGTATGTATTGGTGGGGCGGCGAGGTAAATTTTAGCCGTCAGTCGATCGCGGCGCGGCCCCAGGGTCAGCCGCCGCGTCGGCAGGCTGCGGCGATGTTCGCTTCAGTCGCAACGACCGACGGGATAAATAAAGGGCAGAATGGCTGACGCTCCAACCCAGAACGGGCGGATCGGCAAACTGGCGACGCCGCTTGGCAAGGACAAACTATGCCTCACACGCTTCGAAGGGACTGAGGCGATCGGCGAACTGTTTGAATACCACATCGAAGCTCTCAGCACCGACGCCAACATCAATTTTAAGACCGCGCTCGGAAAAACCTGCAGCGTCCACCTGGAAACGACCGATCACGCGGGGCGCGACTTCAGTGGAATTCTGACCAAGGCGAAGTGGGCGGGAACTCGCTTTAACTTCCAGGTTTATCAGCTTGTGCTTCGGCCCTGGCCCTGGCTCTTGTCGCTCAGATCCTATTGCCGGATCTTCGCTAATATGAATGTCAAAGACATCGTCAAAGAAGCTCTCGGCAAAACTAGCTTTGGCCCGATCGTCGACCTCATGCAGGAGGACTACCCGACGCTTGAATACACCATCCAGTATCGAGAGACATCGCTGGATTTCGCTTTCCGGATGATGGAGAAGTACGGGATCTATTACTATTTCAGGTTCGACAAAGGCGACGGTGACTCGCCCAGTCAACATCACCTGGTCCTCGCCGACTCGGTCAACCATGAAACTCTGCCGGCGCCGAGTTCCATCCTTTATTTGCCGCCCTCCTTTGCCGGCCCGGACGACATCCAATTGTTTAACGACTGGAGCCGGCAACAGGGGGTTATCGCGGGAATCTTCGAACTCAACGACTACAATTACAGAAAGCCGAGCGCCGATCTCTCCACTCGCGAAGCCTATCCAACTCCGCCCGACCGTAGTCGCCTTTACGACTACCCTGGCGGCTATGAAGACAAGAGCCTTGGAGACCGCCTGACCAAAGTGATGCAGGAAGCGGAGCGCCCATTCGAGGATCGCTGCACAGCAGGCGGATACGCGCCCTCGCTGACCCCGGGATATACCATCCAGCGAAGATCGCAAGACGGCGATCCCCAGGATGACGACTACCTCATTTTGCGGTGCCATCATTCGTACGGCGACCAATCCTACGCGTCGGAAGGCCGGGGGCAGGGCGGTGGCGATGGATCCTACACGGGGAGCTACGAGCTTTCCCGTTTCGCAATCCCGTATCGGATGCCCCGCCGGACGCCCAAGCCGAGCATTGTCGGCTCGCAGCCGGCGAAGGTCATCAGCAAGGAGAACCAGGAGATCGACGTCGACAAATATGGGCGCGTCCTGGTCGAGTTTTACTGGGACGACGGCACCGGCTCCAACGCGTCTGACAAGACGCCTTCCAGGCGTGTTCGCGTCGGCCAGGTCTGGGCGGGTCTCCATCGCGGAGCGCTGTTTATTCCGCGAGTTGGCGATGAAGTGATGGTGGAATACGAGAACGGCGATCCCGATCGGCCGATCATTGTTGGTTCGGTCTATAACGGAACGTCCGAGAACCCGGGAAACTTGATCTCGCTCGGCCTCCCGGGGATGAAGACCGTGAGCGGCTTGCTCGGAAGGTCATCGACGGATGGAGGCTCGACGATCCATAACGCGAACGCCTGGTGGTTCGACGACGCGAAGGGAAGCGAACAGTTCTACGTTCGGGCCCGCAAGGACCTGTATTTTCGCGTTTACAACGACCAAAACATTCGCGTTGGCGCAGATGTAACCGAGACCGTCGGGGGCGACGAGACGATCAACGTCGGGCCGGTCGACCAACAGGCGGCCGTGAGCGGGGCGCCGACCGGCAAAGGCGGAAACTTCACCCTCAACGCCTTTGAGTTGATCACGCTGAACGTTGGTCTGTCGGAGTTGCCTTTTACCCAGATCAAGATGGACCAGGAGAGCATCACGCTGAGCGTCGGGCCAGACGGCCTATTCGCGCAAATCAGGATGGACGCGAGCGGCGTGACCATCAGCAGCACTCCAGTGTCGCAACTGATGGTGCAGCCCAGCGGCATCACAACAGCGACGCCCACCGTGACGGTGGCTTTCGGACCGGTGACTTTCGCATCGCCCTCGGTGACAATTCCCATCGCCACAATTGGGGTGGCGAATATCGGCGCCGGCACCGTGGGCGGCGTCATGCCTCTGACCTGAAACGCCGATGCAGTCCCGCATCCGATTCGCCACCGCCCGCAGCGTCTTCGACGCGTTTCCGGATCTGAGCTATGTCGTCAAGCCTCCGGCGGACGACATCGAGCCGCTCGACCTTGCGCGTGCTTTGTCAGCCACTCCGCGCCCGAGCGATGCGGTTCTATTCATCAGCCACCTGCTTCCTCGCCGCGAAGTGGTTTGGTGGGCTGCTCAGTGCGTTCGCGCGCTCCTCGGCGAGGCAGCTGCGGATGAGGCTCTTGGCGCCGCCGAGATTTGGGTGCGGACGCCCGAGGACGATAACCGACAGGCGGCGCTCCGGATCGCAAACGACTCGGATCGGCGGAGGCCGACAACGTGGCTCGCTTTTGCGGCCGGCTGGTCGGGCGGCAGTCTCCTTCCCGCGGATCAAAAGGCCGTTCCGCCGCCCTCCGGGGCCTGCGCGATGGCGGCCAACTCCGCTATCATGCTGGCTGTCGCCGCCGGCGATCCGCGCGCCGTCATGGGCAGGATAGAAGCCTGCGTGGAGGCCGGCGTTCGCTTCGCGAGCGGCGGAGAGCCGACAGTCTTTGTCCGCGCGACGGCTCAGCAATGACGCGCTTCGCCTCCATGATCGTTCACCGATTGACCCGCTGGGCTGCGCATGGGCGCGGTTTAGCCATCACAAAAAGGCCTCTACGTCGATCGGCCGATCGGCTGCATAAACCCTTGCGGCGATGCGCGAATGACGAAATAATGTTGCTTATCAGGCGCGTTCGGCAGAGATGACCCTTCGACTATCGATCGAAAACGTTGATCGGCTCCCAGATGGCGGCCCGATCCGGATCGAGGTCAAGGGCAGGGGCCTCGATCTCGGCCGCGATTCGCACCTCGATTGGGCTTTGCCCGACCCAGGCCGAAGCATCTCCGGCAAGCACTGCGAGATTCGCTATCGCGACGGCGGATACTGGCTTCACGACGTCTCGACCAACGGCACCTTCGTCAACGGCGCCGAGTACCGGCTCGACGCCCCGCACCTGTTGCGGAACGGGGATCGGCTGAACATCGGGCCCTACATCATCGCCGTTGCGGTTGAGGACGGCCGAAAGCTTCGGACCTCGGCCTCGGCGGCCGGGGTCTCTTTGGACGCCGGTCTGGCCAACGTGTGGGGACCCGTAGGCGAGGCCGCAGAGCCGGACGCTGGCGCCAAACGTCAGACGGCGCAGCCGCGCAATGCGGCGCCGGACTTTCTCGACTTCGCATCGTTCCTCGAGGCGCCGAAACTGTCGCCGGAGGCGCCCGCGTCTTCTGGACGATCCGAGGACGATTGGCTGACGGCGCCCAAGCCTGTCGTTCCGCCGCCTCCGTTGGATCAGGACGCTTTGGAGCCCCGCATACCGGCGCCGACGCGGCCGGCGATCGTCGACCCGGCGCCCAGACGGCCGTCACCCAGGGAGCCGCAGCCGCAGCCTGAAAGCGCCGCGGCGCTCGAAGTCCTTGATCGCATCGCTCGCGCGGCTGGTGTTCCTCCGGGTGTTTTCACGTCCCGCAGCCCGGATGAACTCGCGGATGAAATCGGCGCCGTTCTTCGGTTGATGGCCGAGAACCTCGGGCAGATGCTGGCGTCGCGGGCGGAGTCGAAGACCCTGATGCGCTCATCGAGCCGCACCATGATCCGCGCGGTCGAGAACAACCCGCTCAAGTTTGCGGGTTCGCCGGAGGAGGCGCTGGGCGTCATGTTCGGATCTCCAACGCGAAACTATCTCGACGCGCGGACAACGATCGAGCGCAGCTTCGAGGATCTCAAAACCCATCAGATCCTCACATATAGCGCGACGCAGAATGCTCTCGACGCGCTGTTCGAGGATTTGGCGCCGGAACGGATCGATCATTCCGTGGAGGCGGAGCACGGACTTGGCGCGCTCATATCCTCCCGGAAGGCCAAGCTGTGGGATACCTACGTCGAGCGATGGCGGGCCAAGACCAAGCGGTCCGACGGGCGCCTTCTCGAGGCGTTCATTGCTCTCTTCGCGCAGGCGTATGACAAGTTGCAGGACAAGAAGAACTGAGCGGATCATCGCTGTCGTGTTTCCAGCCATCGCGCTGGCTTTGAAGGAGCGATGTGATCGGGAAAGAACGGGGAAGCGGGGCCGATGTCGTGGAACGCCAAAGTTCACTGGACGGAGGGCCTTTTTCTTCGGCCGCATCATCTTCAGCAAAGCGATCGTTATCTTGAAAACGCGCTCGAAAGCCGCACCCGTCACGTAACCCCATATCCCTGGGGCTTCGCGGCGCTCGAGATCGACCGGGATCTTGCTCAGCAAAGCAAGTTTGCGCTTCGTCGCGCGGCGGGAGTCATGCCTGACGGAGGCCTGTTTGATTTTCCCGCCGAATGCCCCCCGCCCGCGCCGATAACGACGCCCGAGACGGCCGCGGGCCAGCTCATCTGGCTCACAATGCCAGCGCGCGCGGACAATTTTCGCGAGGTGAGCGCCGAGCAGACGGAAAACGCCGCCCGCTATGTGGTCGGCGCCGAAACCGTGATCGATTCGACGGCCAACCTCCGCATCGAGGAAGAAGTCGAGGTCGCCTATCCACGCCTGGCCTATGAGATCCGCAAGACGGCGAAGCCGGGCTATGTCAGCCTGCCGATCGCGCGCATCGTCGAGGTGCATGACCGCACCCTAGTGTTCGATGAGAAATTTGCTCCCCCTGTGCTCGTTTGCGCGGCCCATCCGACCGTCGAAGGCTGGCTCGACCGCGTTATCGGCTGGATCGGCAACAAGCTCGACGAACTGTCGCGATACGCGAGCGATCCGACCGCCGGCGGCGGGCTGCAGAGCGCCGACTATCTGATCCTCCAATGCTTGAACCGCGAAATCCCCGCGCTGAAACACTTTCGCTCGTCGAAATACGTTCACCCGGAGCGCCTCTATGAAACGTTGCTGCGGATTGCGGGCGAACTGGCGACGTTCACCACCCAGGAGCGGCGGGCGCGCGAATATGGAATCTACGATCATGACGACCTGGAAAGCGTGTTCACGCCGTTATTGCGCGACATCCAGGATTTCCTCAGCGCGCGTCTCGACCGCCGGGCCATCCGGCTGGAGCTGATCGAGCGCGCGCCGAGCGCCTTTGTGTCGACCATCAGGGACCGCACGCTCTTCGCCAACGCGACCTTCGTGCTCGAAGTCTCGGCGCGTCGCCCCCTGACCGAAATCCAGCGCAATCTGCCCGCCTTCCTCAAGGTCGGGCCGAACACCAAGATGAACGAAATCGTGCACGCTCACCTTCCCGGGATTTCGTTGGTGCATCTGCCGACGCCTCCGCCCCAGATCCGCGCCATCACCGACCATGTCTACTTCTACTTCGACCGCACCTCTCCTTTGTGGCCTGAGTTCAGTCAGGCTACAGCTATTGGAATGCACTTCGCAGGCGACTGGCCAGAGCTTGAGATGGAGCTTTGGGCCGTGAGGGAAGAGCGGCGATGACCCCCGAAGACGATCCGTTCGGGCGCAGCGACAGGACGATCATCCGTCCCAATCCGGCTGGACGGCGCACGCCGACGCCGTCTCCCGGCGATCCCGTCCCCGGCTCGCCTGCCGGGGGAGCCGCGCCGGCCTCAACACCAACCCCGCCTGTCGCGTATCCGCCAGCGTCGTCACCCGCGCCGCCCAACGCGCCCCCGCCCAACCCGGGGCAGCGGGGATGGGACGACTGGATGAGCCCGCGCGCGCCGAACAACCTTTATGTCGCGCCCGAGGCGTCGGCGCCGATGACGCCGGCCCCCTTGTCGCCGCATGTGTCCGTTGACCTCGTCACGGTGGCTGCGAGCCCTCTCATGCGGGCGGCTGCGTCGCTTCTCGTCATGCTCGGGCGCCTCCGCGCATCGTTGGTGCGTGCGGGGGCGAGCCAACTCATGGATCAGGTGGCGCAGGCGATCGAGCAATTTGAAATCGACGCGCGCGCGGCCGGCGCTCCCAACGATCAGATCGAGACGGCGAAATACGCGCTCGCCGCCACTGCCGACGACATTGTGCAGAATTTGCCGACGGCCGACAGCCGGGTCTGGACGCAGTACAGCATGCTTGTTCGCTTCTTCAACGAACGGATGGGGGGCGTCCGTTTCTTCAAGGAGCTTGAGCGCGCGAAACAAAATCCCGCGGTCAATTTGGGCGTGCTTGAAGTCATGCACGCTTGCCTCAGCCTCGGCTTCGAAGGGGTCTACCGCGCCTCCGGCGGCCCGGGCGCGGCGCAGGGCATCCGGCGAGACCTATACGAAACCATTCGCCGCGCTCAGCCGAAGGCGATCGAGGACCTGTCGCCGCACTGGCGGGGGCAGGCGGTCCCGCTGTCGAGCAGCCGTTTCCAGGTTCCCGTCTGGGCGGTCGCGGCGCTTGCAGCGGTCATTCTGCTCGGTTCCTACCTCTATCTGCGCAACGCCCTCTCAGCGCGAGCGGAGACGCTCGCATTGAGGATGGCAGAGATCCATCCGCCGGGAGAATTGACGATCGCACGCGAAACTGTCGTCAAGCCGCCGCCCGATCCCAAGCCGAGGACATCGACGCAACTCGAGCGCATCCGCGCGGCGCTGGCCAAGGAAATCCTGGCGGGCAAGGTGGGCGCCGACCAATCCGCGACGACCATCTTCATTCGCATCGGCAATGTCGTCCTGTTTCCTTCAGGCGGGGCAAAGGTCAGCGAGGCCTTCGTGCCGATCGCAGCCAAGATCGCCGCCGCCCTCGACCGCGAGCCGGGCGCCATTCACGTCGAGGGCTACACCGACGCCGATCCGATCCACACCGTCGCCTTCCCGTCGAACTTCGAGCTCTCCGCTGCGCGCGCCAAGTCAGTCGCGGCCATGCTGAAGCCGGGGCTCGCACATGCCGAACGGCTTACGGTGATGGGCAAGGGCCCGAGCAATCCGATCGCTCCAAACGATACCGAGCCGAATAAGTCGAAAAACCGACGGGTCGAAGTCTCCATCCCGAGAGCCGATTAGAGGAGACGGTTCATTGCGGGAAGTAAGGCGCTCTCGATGACTCTGATGGCCTGGCTCTGGATAGGGCTCAGCATTCTCGGGGCCATCGTCCTCGCAGCCGTCGTGTGGCTGGCGGGGCCGCTTGTTTCCATCGGCGACGTGCAGCCGTTCGACAGCGTGCTCGTCCGGTCGATCATCGTCGCTCTGATCCTGCTCGGCGTCGGCGGCGCGGTCGCCTGGCGCATCATCTTGCGGCGCCGCGCCGCCGCCAAAATCGCCCAGGCGATGACCGAGACGGTCGCCGAGGATAGCGACGCGCCGGTTTTGAAGCAGAAGATGGAGGACGCCCTTGGGGTCCTCAAACGATCGGGCAAGTCGAACGCACGCGCTCTTTACGACCTCCCCTGGTATCTCATCATAGGCCCGCCCGGCGCCGGCAAGACGACGGCGCTGGTGAATTCAGGTCTCAAGTTTCCGCTCGCCGGGGACAACGCCGCCATGGCCGTACAGGGCGTCGGGGGCACGCGATATTGCGACTGGTGGTTCACCGACGAAGCGGTGCTGATCGATACCGCGGGCCGCTATACGACACAGGATTCGGACGCGAAGGCCGATCGCCGCAGCTGGCTCGCCTTCCTCGACATGCTGAGCCGGAACCGTCCCCGGCAGCCGATCAACGGGGTCATTGTCGCCATCAGCATCGCGGATGTTCTCAATCTTTCGGCGAAAGAGGTGTCGGCGCATGCCGATGCGATCCGCAAGCGCCTGGACGAATTGCACGAGGAACTGAAGGTCGACTTCCCCGTCTACGCAATCTTCACCAAGATGGATCTCGTGGAGGGCTTCACCCAATATTTCGTCGACCTCGATGAGATGAAGCGACAGGCGGTCTGGGGCGCCACGTTCCAGACCACCGACAAGAAGGCCAACTACGTCGGCAAGGTTCCGGAAGAGATCGATCTCCTCATTCAGCGCGTTTCAGAGAGGATGCCCGAACGGCTGCAGGAGGAGCCGGACCTGCGGTCGAGGGCGATACTGTTCGGCTTTCCGGCGCAGCTCGGCGCCATCCGAAAACCGATCGCCGACTTCCTCAATCGCGTCTTCGAACCCACGCGCTACCAGACGACCGCAATCTTGCGCGGCTTCTATTTCACGTCTGGGACGCAAGAGGGAACGCCGTTCGACGCCGTCATCGGCGCGCTGCAAAAGAGCTACGGCGTGCAGAGCCTCGGCAGCGTCGGATTTTCGGGGACGGGCAAAAGCTTTTTCCTGCACGACCTACTGACGAAGGTGATCTTTGGCGAGGCCGGCTGGGTCTCGACCAACATCGCCGCCGTGCGCAGATCGCTCGCGCTAAGAGCCGCGGCTTTCACGCTGATCGGCCTCGCCACCGCGGGCATTCTCGGCTTGTGGTGGATGAGCTATACGCGTAACGCCGCGCTCATTTCCGCAACCGAGCAGGGCGTCAACGATTACGCCACGATCGCAGGACCGTTCATCAAACAGAATTCGGTCACCGATCCGAATCTGTTGCCCATTTACGAACTGATCGGCTCTCTGCCGAATTTGCCGGTCGGTTATGTCAGGCGCAACGATTCCACACCGGTCGAACAGACCTTTGGTCTGAGCCAGCGCCCGCGCCTCCAGGACGCGTCGAACGATCTCTACCGGCAGGCGCTCGAACGGCTGTTGCGGCCGCGGCTCATCCTGTCGCTCGAGCAGCAGATCCAGAAGAACATCGACGATCCGAGCTTCGTTTATGAGGCGCTCAAGGTCTATCTCATGCTCGGCGGCAAGGCGCCGCAAGTCGACAATGATTTGATCCTCGACTGGTTCACGCGGGACTGGGAGGAGCGCACGTTTCCGGGCGCGCCGAATGCGCAAGGGCGGGCGCTGCTGCGCGAGCATCTTGTCGCCATGCTCGACATGGACGATGGGCAAGCGCGGAAGGTTTCGCTCAATGGCCCGCTGGTCGATCAGGCGCAGGCGACGCTCGCGCGTATGCGTGTCGCTGAGCGCGCCTATACGCTTCTGAAGTCCGAGGCGCACAATGCGCAGGTCGAGGATTGGCTCGCGACCCAACGCGGCGGGCCGGACATGAACCTCGTCTTCGAGGCGGCCAACGGCGCAAACCTCGACACCATCCGGGTCCCCGGCTTCTTCACCTACGACGGCTTCTACGCCGCGCTGCTCGCGCATTTGCAAACGATCCGCGACAAGCTGCAAAAGGATAATTGGGTGCTCGGAGCGTCCGGCGACCAGAACGCCGTCCAGCAGCAGTTCGCCAGCCTCTACCCCGGCATTCTCGAGCTTTATAGCCGCGACTTCATCGCCGCCTGGACCGCCGCGATCAACAACCTTCAACTTAAACCCCTGCTCAATGACAAGCCGAAATATCTGAAGCTGAGCGCGGCCTCCGCGCCGACCTCGCCCATACGTTTGATCTTCGAATCCGTTCGCGACGAGACGGCTTTGACTCGCGAACGTCCCAAGCCCCCGGCCGAGAAAGATTCCGCGCTGGACAAGACGAAGGAGGACGCCGTGGAGAAAGCGGGCAGTCGACTGGGCAGCGTCGGAAGGGACGCGCTCGACCTTGCGATGAAGAGCCAGCGCAAGGCGGGCGATCCGCCGCCGGAAACACCCGGCGCTTCGATCGAGGCCTATTTCAAACCGATCGCGATCATGGTCGACGGTCAGCCCGGATCGCGGCCGATCGATCAATTGCTCGCCAACCTGAACGAGCTTTACCGGCAGCTCGTTCTAGCGTCGGAAAATCCGGCGCAGGCGAAGCAGGCGCTGGAGCAGGTGGATGTGCAAGTGGCGAGTCTCAGAGCCAACGCGACGCGCCTGCCGCAGCCTCTCGCTGGGATGATCGACAAAGTCGCCAAGGACGCCGCCGGCGACGCCAATGCGAGCTCAGTCGCCCAGATCGCCGACGCGATGGCGCAGAATGTGACGGGCATCTGCCAGCAGATCATCGCCAACCGCTACCCTTTCGCGAAGAGTGATCGCGACACACCGCTCGCTGACTTCGCGAAACTGTTTGCGCCGAACGGCATCATCGATAAGTTCTATTCCGCCAATCTCGACCCGCTCGTGAACAGAAGCGGCAGGCGATGGGTCTGGCGCATCAATCCGAATCTCTCACGCAAACTGTCCGACACAACCTTGCGGCAATTCCAGCAGGCGGCGGACATTCGCGACGCCTTCTTCCCGACCGGCGGGGCTACGCCGAACGTCAACTTCGAAGTGAAGCCGCTGACGTTGAGCAGCGACGCCCAGACCGCGACGCTGACGATCAACGGCGCGAGCGTCGTCGCGCAGCAGGGCGCTGCAAACGCGCCCGTGACTGTGCCATGGCCGGGAGCCGGCGCGGGCGAAGCCTCGATCGTGATGGTGCCCGACATGCCCGACCGCCAGTCCAAACTCGAGCGCACGGGGGCGTGGGCGTTGTTCCGCCTCGTCGACGCGGGTTCGTCCATCGAAAGCGGAAACGCGCTCAAGGTCAGCTTCGTCGTTTTCGGGCGCGAGGTCTCCTATCAGTTCACGTCGTCGTCGCTCGCCAATCCCCTGAGCATGCCGGCGCTCAGGCAGTTTAAGTGCCCGAACGGGCTCTGACGAACATGTCAGCCGGACTTTTCGGAAAGCTTCCCGCTAAGCGCGATTTCATCGGCATGAACGCGTCGCGCCTTTTCCTCGAGGCCTGGGAGCCGTGGCTGCAAGCGGGCGTTGCGATGTCGAAGCAGATGCTGGGCGATTCGTGGATCGAAACCTACAATCGCGCGCCGATCTGGCGGTTTTGGCTGGGCGCCGACTTTTGCGGCGAGGCGATGGTCGGCGCGTTCATGCCGTCGGTCGATGGCGTGGGTCGATCCTTCCCGCTCGCGATTTTCGTGGCCGAAGGCGACGCGTCGCTGCCCCCTCCCGAACTCGAGCCCAACGACGCATGGTTCGAGGCCGCCGAGGCGGTCCTTCTCGACGCGCTCGAACCTGGAGCGACATTGGAACGGATCGCCGAGAAGGTCGCGGCTCTGCCTGCGCCGGCGCTTGAGTCGCGAGCAACCAAAGACGGTGGTTTCGAGCAACTGGCCGAGGGCGGCGTCCTCGCGCGCGACGTCGGCGCAGAGGTTTCCGCCGCCTTTCTCGCCGCGCGCCGCTTCGGGCGGAGGCGCGGCTTTGCGTCCCAGACTTTCTGGTGGACGATCGGCGGCGAGGGCTTTCCTTCGCTGGCCTTACTCGAGGTCGGCCTGCCGCCTGCGACCCGCTTCGCCGATATGCTGACCGGGTCTTTCTCGGAAAAGGCCGCCGTCGCTTTGGGCGACGCCACGTGACCGCCGCTCGCGCTCCGAGGGCCATGTTTTGGTCGCAGCGCAAGGATCGCGTATCATTCGCGGTGACGCGCCTCCCTTACAGGACAAGCGGCGATGAATGATCTTTGTCCTTCGGACGCCCCGGCTGCTTCCGCGCCGACCGTTTCGCTCCCGCCAGCCGAACCTCCCGCGTCCGCGCCGGCCGAGATGCAGGCCGAGCCGTCCGCCGAAGGCGATCCGCAGAAACCTTTGATTGAATCCGGTGCGTTGCCGGAGACGCCTCCCCCTCTACACCCCTCGGCGCCGTTGGAACCTGTACCCGGGTCCGTCGTCGCTGCGCCGCTCCAGCCGGCGTCCGCCTCGCGGCCGTCGCTCGACATTTTCGCGCTGCCGCTGGTCTCGGACGACGACCCCTGCGGGCCCGATCTCGATCTCAAAGGCGACACCGAGTTCATGAATTTCATCGCGACCACCGAGGGGCTGCTTCCGGCCAGCTACTATTCCTTCAATCGCGCCACGATCGATTTTTCGGCCGCGTTGCAGGCGGCGGAGAAGCTCCTCAAGCGCACGCTCGACCTGCGCCTGCTCGCGCTTATGGCGAAGCTCTCTATCCTCAATCGCGATGTCGCGGGCTTCGCGCAGCGGCTCGGAAATGTCGCCTGGCTCGTCAGGGAGCATTGGGAGGGCGCCAATCCCAGGGCCGAGGGCGACGACTATTCGGGGCGCATCGCGCAATTGGCTACGCTCGAGGATAACGCGGTCATCCTCTTGCCGCTGCAACACGCGCCGCTCGTCGAAACCAACCGCGAGGGCGCCCTCTCCTATCGCGACCAGCTCTTGGCGTCGGGCGCGGTCCAGCCGCGTTCTGTTACGCTCTATGACCTCAGAGGCCAGAAGCAGACGACGGAGCCGGAAAAGTTCATGCCGGCGAAGTCGATCGACCGCGTCTTGAGCGACGTCGAGATTGCAAGGTTGGCCGCCGCGGTCGAGATGCTCACCAGCGTCGGCGCTTCAGTGCGGACGATCAACGCGGCCACGACCGAACATGTCGGCTTCGAGAATGCGGTCGCGGTGCCGAAACTGGCCACGCTTGCGAGCGACATGACGCAGTTCCTCCGCGCCGCCCTTGTGAGGCGCGACCCGTCCCTCGCGCCGCCGCCCGAGGCGCCGACCGGCGCGACGACCGACGCTGAAGCGGCGAGCGCAGCGGCGGAGACGCCGGCCGCGTTCGCGTCTCGCGCCGAGGTTGACGCGGCGCTTGCTTCTGCATTCGGCTATTTCGCCGCCTCCGAGCCGACGAGTCCGGCACTGCTACTCATACGACAGGCGCGTGAAATGCTGGGCAAGAACCTCTATGAGGTGATGAAGCTGCTCGCGCCGCCGCACGCGGACGCCGCGCGCGTGTTTGTGGGTCCGGACGGCGCCTTTACTGTGCCGGTGAAGAGCCTCTCGAACGCGCCAAGCGCAGCCATCGAAACAACGGCAGCGGAACCGGCGGCGAGCCGGGCGGCGGCGATCGCGCTTATCGATGCGGTCGCGGCGCATATGCAGAAAGCCGAGCCGTCGAGCCCGGTGCCTTATCTGCTCGATCGGGCGCGAAATCTCGCGACGCGCGACTTCTTGAGCCTTCTGCAGGATCTCCTGTCGGACGAGGCGATTGCGGCGCTCAAGAAGGGGAAGTGATCTTCACTTTCGAGGCTCAGTGAGGAACGTCGTCCAGTCGCCGGAATCAAGCGTGTCGATCTCGGCGAAAGTGACCGCCTGCAGGCCGCGCCGCCAGCAATTCTCTGCGCCATAGGCGATGAACTTGCCGCGGTCGATGCACATGGTTGCGGTGCCGGTCACGAGGTCTACGCCGTCGATGTCTGTCGCATAGAGATAGACGAAGCGGCTCTTGAGGGGTCCGCGAACAGGCGTCGCGCAGGAGCCGGGGGTCGCGACCCACCAGCCCTCCGTCTTGAACGCCTCGCCGGCGTCCGTCCCGACCGCAATATTGATGAGCGCGTGCGTCTTGTTGCAGACGCGGAAGTCGGCGCGGGCGGGCGAGGAGGCAATCGCGAACAGGGCGAAGGCTAAGGAAAGGGGAGCAAACCGAACTTTAGCGCGCTCTCTTGAGTTTAAGCTCGGATTGGCCCGCCGCGCTTCCTCCCCCCTTGTGGGGGAGGATAGAGGATGGGGGTCGCGCCGTCCCACGCGATTAGCCGGCGATCGCGCAGTCGATAATCTCGCCGGTCGGCCCGACCCCCCACCCCCTCCCGCCCCCACAAGAGGGGGCGGGTGCGCTAACGCCATCGACTCTACCCAAGTGCCGCAGGCTCTAACAAACGATCGCGAACTCCCCGGTGCGCGGCGATGCGTGCGGCCATCACTCGCTTTCATCGCGGTAGAGTTCGCCCCATTCCTGTTTCCAGACGCCGTCCGGATCCTGGACAACGATCGCGATCTTGAGCTGATTCGCAAGCTGGACGGCGCCGGAAATGGCGTCCTTGGCCGGCATCGGTTGAGTTATCCGATCGGCTGTCAAAGATTCGTGCGCGCTCTTGGGGCAGACGATTGTCGCCCATTGTCCGTCGGCGCGCTGAGAGAAAACAATGGTCACCGCGTCGCCGACGACTTCGTCCACCTGCTCGAACCGATTGGCCATACGCCCGCTCCGCTCAGATCACTTCGTAGATGAACACGCCGTTTGCCGCCGATACTTTGGCTTCGTGTATCGCATCCCGGGCGAGCGAACGCTTGAGGATCTCGCGCGACAGCGCGGGAAGGATCGTATTGGTGATGACGTTGTCGATCACGCGGCCGCCGGAATCCGGGTCGTGGCAGAGCGATACGATGTGGTCGATGGCGCTTTGCTCGGCAATGAATCTGGCCCGATGGTTCTCCTCGATCCGTTTGCCGACGCGGTCGAGCTGCAGGCGCACGATGCCGGCCAGCATCTCGCCTGAAAGCGGAAAATAAGGGATCGTGACGATGCGACCGAGCAGCGCGGGCGGGAAGACCTCGAGGAGGGCAGGGCGCAACTCAGCAGCGAGCGCGTCGGGATCGGGCTTCGCATCGGCGGCCGCCGCGCGCATGATGATCTCGGTCCCGACATTGGTGGTGAGCAGGATCAGCGTGTTCTTGAAGTCGATGCGGCGCCCGTTGCCGTCCTCCATCACCCCCTTGTCGAACACCTGGAAAAAGACCTCGTGCACGTCGGGATGGGCCTTCTCGATCTCGTCGAGCAGAACGACGCTGTAAGGGCGCCGACGCACCGCCTCGGTCAGGCGCCCGCCCTCGCCGTAGCCGACATAGCCAGGCGGCGCGCCTTTCAGCGTCGAGACCGTGTGCGCTTCCTGGAACTCGGACATGTTGATGGTGATGATGTTCTGTTCGCCCCCGTAAAGCGTCTCTGCGAGTGCGAGCGCGGTCTCCGTCTTGCCGACGCCCGAGGGGCCACACAGCATGAAGACGCCAATCGGCTTGTTGGGATTGTCGAGGCGCGCGCGGTTGGTCTCGATGCGCTTGGCGATCATCTCAAGGCCGTGGCTCTGTCCGAGGATCCGTTTGTTGAGAATACCGGCGAGGTTGAGCACAGTTTCGACTTCGTCGGCGACCATCTTGCCGACCGGAATTCCCGTCCAGTCGGACACGACCGAGGCGACCGCCTGCTCGTCGACATGCGCGTAGATCATCCGCTTTTCCGGATTGATCTTGCCAAGCTCGGCCATCTTGCCGCGCAGGGTCTTGCCGACTTGCGGCGATTCTGCTTCAGGCTTTGCGCCTGGGTCTGGCGCGGGTGCCGGCTCGGCGGCGAGCTGCGGCGGCGCTTCTGGGGGGGCGGATGGCGCAGCCTCCACGGGTGCGGGGGGGGTCGCAGACCCCTTCGCAATCTTTTCGCGCAGCGCGAGCACGTCCTCGACCAGCGCGCGTTCCTTGGTCCAATCGGCTTCCAGCGCGGCGAGTTTTTCGCGGACGCTCGCGAGCTTCGCGTCGATCTCGGCGACGCGGCCCTCTTTCGCAGACCCGAGGTCCCGCTCGCGGATCAGCGACTCCTTCTCAGCGTCGAGCGAGTCGATTTCGACTTCCGCGTCCTCGACCGCAGCAGGCTTGGCGTTCTGACTGATGGCGACGCGCGCGCATGCCGTGTCGAGGAGGCTCACCGCCTTGTCGGGCAATTGCCGCGCCGGGATGTAGCGGTTCGATAAGTTTACGGCGGCGACGATCGCCTCGTCGGTGACGCGCACCTTGTGGTGCCTCTCCATCGGCCCGACGAGCCCGCGCAACATGATGGCGGCGGTCGCGACGTCCGGCTCATTGACCATGATCGGCTGGAAGCGCCGGGTCAGCGCCGGGTCCTTCTCGATATATTGTCGGTACTCCGACCAGGTCGTGGCGGCGATGGTGCGCAACGTTCCGCGCGCGAGCGCAGGTTTCAAGAGATTTGCCGCGTCGCCCGTGCCCGCTTGTCCTCCAGCGCCGATAAGCGTGTGCGCCTCATCGATGAAAAGAATAATCGGCGTTGGCGAGGACTGGACCTCGTCGATCACCGAGCGCAGACGCTGCTCGAATTCGCCCTTCATCGAGGCACCCGCCTGCATGAGGCCGACGTCGAGAACGCAGAGCTTGACACCTTTAAGCGGCGGAGGGACGTCGCCCGATGCGATGCGCTGGGCGAAGCCTTCGACGACGGCGGTTTTGCCGACGCCCGCTTCGCCGGTCAGGATCGGATTGTTCTGGCGCCGCCGCATCAGAACGTCGATGACCTGACGGACTTCGTCCTCGCGTCCAAGGACAGGGTCCATCTCACCGGCCTTGGCTTTGGCTGTAAGATCCTGGCTGAAGCGGTCGAGCGCCGTCGTGCCCTTGGCGCCGGGCGCGGCAGTCGCGCCTTCCGTGCCCGCCGCAGCGACGCCCGAGCCGTCCATCGGGCGGAGATTGCCTTCGTCGGACCCGGCCCAGATCGCACCCTGGCCGGCGGCGACCTCGTCGACGGGAAGCTTGGCGAATTCCTGCGAGACGCCGATCAGCGCGCGTCGCAGTTCGACAGACTTCAGGATGCCCACGAGGAGATGGCCGGTGCGAATTTGTGTCTCGCCGAACAGAAGCGTCGCATAATGCCACCCGCGATCGAGAGAATCGGCGACCGGGTTCGAGATGCCGGGCATCTCGGTTTCATTCTTGCGGAAGCCGTTGACCACGGCGGTCGCGTCGGCCAGCAGCTTGGCGCGGTCGAGCTTGAAGTGATCGGCAGTGAGCGCGAGATCCGTGCGGTCCTTCTGCAGGATATGCATGAGCCAATGGGCAAGCTCGAGGTTGCGGTTTCCGGCGCTCTTGGCCTGCCGTAACCCTTGCAGGAACGACTCGTAGCCGACGCGGTTCAGCTTGCCGGCGACCGCTTCGATGCTGATGTCCGCGCCCATAGACGAACTCCCCTACATCGCGCTTTCGAGGCGGCTGACGACGTGGAACCGCGCGTCCCGGCGGAACGTCTCGTCGGTCTTCGCCCAGTTCGGCGACATCCAGCTCGTCCACCCGACCTGCGCGTCGCGGCCGAGCCTGACCGGTGTAATCTGGCCGGCAGGAATCGCGAGCTCCATGTCCCAGTCATATTCGAGGCCAAGATAGAGAAACACCGCGTCGGCGATTTGCTTCGCGACTGGCGAGCCGGGCAGAAACTCCCGGAAATGCTTGATGTCTCGCACGAAGACACGGATGCGAAACTTGTCGCTCACGGTGTACATGCTCGCGCCCGCGACGCAATCCTGGCCGAGGCTGCTGTTCGCCGCCCCGAGACGCGTGCGCTCGCTTGCGTCAAGCTCGAGCCAGCTGCCGACAAACTCCTCGATCTCGACGCGCGTCTGAAGGTAACTGGCGAGAAACGCACGCAGACGCGAAACGCTCTTGACCCGCGCGGAGAGCAACCCGGCATAGGGCAGCTTGGCGAAATCGGAGATCGAGTCGGCGTCGCGAAACGCGGGCGTTCCGATGCCGATCATCGCGCCGATATAGGCGCGGAAGCGATCCTCGTCGGGCCGATCGTGCTGGGTGATCGGACGCGCGTCCGCCCAGGCACGAAAGAACAAAGCCAGGAAGCGGCGCTGGAAGAGATCGACGAAACGAGGAAACGCGTCGTCGCGTTCGACAAGCCAGCTGTACGCCTCCTCGGTCGTGGTCAGTGGCAGGGCGCCCTGCGGGCCGAACATGCCCAGGAAGCGAGCCTTGAGAAGCATGCGCCCCTTCGGGTCGACCGCCGCGGCTTCGAGGTTTGAGTCGGGGAATTCGAGGTAGGGGTTTTGCCCGATCTCGACGAATTCATCCTCGAGCCGACGCGCTTCGCCGATGCGCGGTTTGTCCGGGTTTTCGCGTTCGAGCCGGCGCAGCACTGCGAGCAGATCAAAGCGCCACGGCTCGGCTGCAAGCTCCGTGCGGAAGGTCACAGGAGGCCCCTTAAGCCGAGGCGCGGCGGCCAGCGCATCATCTCGCCGCGCTCGACGGTGCGGATGATCGTCTGGGTGAAGTGGTTGATCGCAATGTATTCGGCGAAGAAGCGGTCGAGGATCGCGCCAAGCAGGAAGGCGCCCGAGCCTTCGAACGCCCTGCCTTCCAGGACGAGCGTGATCTCAAGCCCGCGCGCCGCCGCTGCGCCCGACGCCTGACGCAGTCGCCGCACGGTCGGACGTGTCCTCAGGCTGCGCACGCCGCGAATTTTGGCGTCGGCCGCGGCGTCGGAAAGATCGGCGAACAGAACGAGCGTCTCGCGAAGCGCCATGGCGCCGTCGTCACCTCGGTCGGCGAGCCCCAAATGATTGAGGCTCAACATGCTGATGAGGCGCCAGGCGACCTCGCCCGTCGACGCGTCCAGCCCTCTTCCCTCGATTGAAGTGAGCGCCGGCTCAAGCGGTGCGGTCGGGCCGCCGACGCAGGTGAGCTCAAGCTCCGAGTCGTCGAGAAAGCGGAAGTCGGCGCCGCTCTCGCCGACCGGAAGGTGCGCGGCGAGATGCCTGTTGGTGCAGAGAGCATCGACACTGAGCTCCGCGACACGCAAAGTTTCGTCTGGATCCGCCTTTTCGCCGAGCGACAGAAAGACGTCGGTGCCGACGTAGTCAGACACCTGCCCGTATTTCCTTTCGTCGGCGGTGGGTCGACGCGGCAGGCGGCGGATCGTGTAGGTGAGGCCGGTTTGGCTGCGGGCGGCTCTCGCCGAATAGAGCGGCTCGACGGTAAGCTTTTGCGGCGCGCCCGGCATGTGGGCGAACACCCGAACGACGCGGTTGGTCTCGAAATCGAGCGTGCGGCTGCGGTCGGGAATGACCGGAAATTCGAACTGGTTTGACTTGACGGGAATGCGGTCGAGCCGCTTCTCGAAGAGATTGGCGCCCGGCGCCGTATAGAGGGCGAACATCTCCTTGCGCACCGCCGCGGCCAGTTGCGGGTTGATGTCGTCAAAGGCGAAGACGATGTCGATCGTCTTGGCGTCGAGGCGCGAGACGACCGAATCGAGATCGGCGAGATCGAAGCCAAGGAAGCGGCGGGGAAACGCAAAATAGTCGCGCAGGAAATCGAACCCACGGAAGAGCTGGTTGTCGTTCGGGATCAGCGCCTCGCCTTCGCCGAAGCCGATCTGGCGGATCATGTCGGCGCGGCCCGCAATGATGACGGGATCGCCGAAGGCGTCGAGCATGCGAAGATAGACGCCGGTGCAATGCGCAAACAGCTGCTCGTAGAGAGCGACGGCATCGGTTTCCTGGCCAAGCAGATGGAAGCGAAGCGACTTCACCCGGTAGGATGAGAAGCGGAGCTCCGGACGAGTCTCTGCTTCCTTGTCTGCGACTTCGTCTTCCGCCGCGACGGTGCTTCGCACGGTCAGCTGGAGCCTGAGGCTCGCGGCACAGCTGGCGCGGGCGTTCGGGACCAGAGCCTGGAACGCTCCGGAGCTCGTGAGATATTCCGCCTTGACGATATCGAAGGGCCAAAGCGTGATCGGCTCGGCGAGCGTGAACCGGCACGCGACGTTGCGATGCGCCTCGCGATACGTTGCATCGAACACGGAGCCTTGCGGGATGGTGCGGCCGTCGCGCAAAGCCGGGTCGCCGAATTTGGGCTTTGCGCGCACGAGAACGAAGGACGGCGTGGGTGCGAGATAGTGCGGCGCGAGCTGATCGATGAGGTTCGTGGTGAAATCGGCGAACTCATGCTTGAGCTTGAGTTGCACTCTCGCAGCCAGAAAAGCCGCGCCCTCGAGAAGGCCCGAAATCATCGGGTCGGCGGCGTCCCCAACGAGCCCGCCGAGACGCTCGGCGATGCCCGGATAGTCCTCGGCGAATTCGGCCGCCTGCTCGCGCAGGATCGCGAGCTCTTGATTGTAGAACTTCAGGAACTCGCGGTTCATCGCTCAGAGCCGGTCGAGCTTGATCTTGCCGGAGTCGAGCTCCACCTCAGCGACGAATTGCACCGGAACCTCGACCGGCTGCGTCTTGAGCGCGGCGCTGACGAGAAATCTCACCCTGAGTTCGTCCGGCGACACCGTGTCGTCCCGACGGGCCTTGATCGAACCGGGCACGAGCCGCGGCTCGAAGTCGCGAAGCGCCGTTTCGATTTCCCGCGCGACCCCGCTGACTTCATTCTCGTCGATCGTTCTCCGGGTTAGAGAGGGAAACCCGAAGTTGATGATGGATTTTCGCACCTCGGGCGCCGTCGACAAGTCTTCGATCGCCTCCAGATTGGTGGTATTGAAGAGCGCGACGAGTTCGGTGTTGACCGTCTTCCTGAGTTCGGTCTCCGGTATGGGGGCTCGCGCCATTAGCCGCCGGGAGGCGATGACGCGGTCGCCCTGATGGCGGATATCGACTTTAACGGTCGCGTCGCGGTCTCGGTGCGCGGCGCGAAAAGCGTGCATGAGCGGCGGCGTCCAACGATCGTTTTTCTGAGTTGGCGTCGCCACGTCCCGCCCTACTGACAACCATCGCCTTCGCCAGGCTTTCGGGGTCTTTCAGACCACGCCCGCCTGGCGGCAGACGGCGGTTGAGCGGAACGCGACGTGATTACGTCACCTGGCCCGACTTGATGTCGACCTCGAAGAACGGCTGCGCCTGATCTGCGCCCGTTTCACTTTGCTGGCTGTAAGTATATTTTATTTTCGCGAAAGTGAGCGTGAACGATTCGCTCGGCGTTTCGTTTCCTGCTGCGTCGCCCATACTTACGTTCGTAATATAAACCTCAGTCATCTCAAACAATTGGTATTCGAGTTTGTTTTCACCAGCAGACTTGCGAACGTGCAGCTTTCCGTTTGGGATATGCTTTCCAAGATAGCAGAGTTTGAACAGGGTTGGCGATGCATTGTCGACGGTCTTCGTGAACGACATATCATGAACGTTCCCCTTGCCGCCACCCGAAGCGCCGCCGCCTGTATGTGCGCTGCCGCTGTTTGAGGCCCCCCAGGAGAACGAAGAGATGTCGATCTTATCCTTGAAATTCTCGACCTTCGACTCTCCGAGGACGTTGTCGAGTTCGAGAATCATGTCAACAGCCATACCAAATCCCTCCTTGTTATTTTAAATCAAATGCTACGCCTAACCACGCTCAACAAAACCGTGCTTCGCCAGGCAGCTTTACGCGAGGCGAACCCGCCGCCGGCGTGTCAGCCTTTGCGCTCCGCGAGCGACGCGACCAGACTCATGCCGATGTCCATGCCCTCGAGCTGGAAATGCGGCCGCAGCCAGACGTTGGCCGAGTAATAGCCAGGATTCTCGTCGTTCGGGATCACTGTGACTTTCGCGCCAGCGAGCGGCTTCATCGCCTTGACCTGCTCGCTTGAGTTTTTCGGATCGGCGTCCACGTAGCGGACGATCCAGTTGTTGAGCCAGCGCTCAAGCTGCTCTTGTTCCTTGGTCGAGCCGATCTTATCGCGAACCATGCACTTGAGATAATGGGCGAAACGCGAGACCGCGAACATGTAAGGAATGCGCGCCGATAAATTCTCGGACGCCGTCGCCTCGGGCTTGTCCATGATCTTCGGCTTGTAGACCGATTGAGCGCCGATGAAGGCGGCTTTGTCGGTGTTCTTTCGATGTATGATCGAGATGAGGCCGGCCTTCGACAATTCAGCCTCGCGCCGATCTGTGATCGAGATTTCGGTCGGGCATTTCATATCGACGCCGCCGTCATCGGTCGGGAATGTGTGTAACGGCAGATTGAGCACTTCGCCGCCGGATTCGACACCGCGAATTCGCACCGTCCACCCGTATTCCTTGAAGGCGCGATTGATGTTCGTTCCCATCACGTAGGCGGCGTTCATCCAGCCATATTTCTCGCCTTTGTTGCCATCCGTCTCTTCCTCGAACGCAAACTCCTCCACCGGCTCCGACTTCGCGCCGTAGGGCAGGCGCGACAGCACGCGGGGCATGCATAGAGCGACGTAACGGCTGTCGACGGAGTCACGCAGCCCTTTCCAGGCCGCGTAATCCGGCGTGTCCATAAGCTTTCCGATGTCGCGCGGATTCGTCAGATCCCGCCAGGAATCCATGCCCAGCAGATTCGGATCGGCGCCGGTGACAAGTGGCGCGAGCGAGGCCGAGGCAATCTTCGAAAGATCACGCAACAGCTGCACATCGACGGCATTGTGACTGAACGCATAGTCCGCAACGAGCGCGCCATAGGGCTCGCCGCCGAGCGTCCCGAATTCGCTTTCGTAGACGGCCTTGAATAGCGGGCTCTGGTCCCAGCGCGCGCCGGGATAATTGTTCTTGAGGTTGCGGTAGAGCTCCATCTTGCCGACGTTGAGCACGCGGATCTTGAGCGTCGCGTCGGTCTCAGAGTTGAACACCAGATAGTTGAGGCCGCGCCATGCGCTTTCCAGCTGCTGGAACTCGGGCGCGTGCAACACTTCGTTCATCTGCGCCGAAAGCTTCTCGTCGAGGCGTGCGATCATCTCCTCGATCGTGTCGAGGACCTCGCCCTTGACGAGGCTCGAGTTCGGCGAGCGCTTGCGTCACCAGGGTCTGGATTGCGTTTTCGACCTCGGTCGCCGCACGTTCGGTGCGCGGCTTGAACTTTCCCTTCAGCACCTGCGCGAACTCTTCCGTTTCGACTGGCGCTGGAGCGACCGCGGTCCCGGCGGACTTCTGTTCCTGTTGCGTGGCCATAACGGAGGTTCCTTATTTCGCCTCTTGGCTCGATGGGTCGCCCGGCGACTTCAGCTCGAGATTCGATTTCAACGCCGCCATCAATTGCGGATCGGCGAGCAGCTTCTTGAGACCATCTTCGGCGGCCGCCTTGCCGTCCATGTATTTCAAGAGATTGGACAGTTGTTCGCGCGCCTGCAGGAGCTTGGCCATCGCCGGCACCTGACGGGCGATCGCGGCGGGCGAGAAGTCATCCATCTTCGTGAATTTCAGATTGACCGAGAGCTTTTCGCCGCCCTCGCCACCACCGAGCTTGTTCGGCACTTTCATCGACGCCGCGGGCTCGATCGCCGCCATGCGCTTGTCGAAGTTATCCATGTCGATGTCGAGGAATTTCCGATCGTTCATGTCCGGCTTGGCAACCTGGGAGGCGTTGCCGGAGAGATCGGCGAGAACCCCCATGACGAAGGGGAGTTCGATCAGTTTTTCTGAATCATACGGGTCTTCGTAGGTGATATGCACGCGCGGCTTGCGATTGCGCGAAATGAACTTCTGTCCTGAATTGCTGTTCGAGGCCATAATTCTGCTCCCCGGGTCAAACTCGCTCGATCACATTTTATGTGATCGGCGCTGAAGCGCAATACCGAACTCTTCGATGAGGCCCGGACTTTCGGGGGCAACCGTTAGGCTGACTACTGACTGGGGACAGTGACCCAGATCACACTGTCGCCGCTCAGACGCCTCATTAGACTACCGCCCGGATGGGTTTGGGATTTGAAAGACCGGTGAGATCGATCGGCTTGATCTGAATACTCCGACCGCGCCGCTCTGCCCGCGCGGCGGCTTCCTGCGCGGCTTGGGCGTCCTTGTTCAATAGGGATGTCAGCTTGCCGAGGTCGGAAGGCGCCAGATCGCTAGGATCCGCTGCTCCGTGGCTACGATGTCGAACCAGCCGCGCAAAGCGCCGGAACTATGGGTCGGGGCGACGTCGGCGCTGTGACGCGCGTCACTGCGCCGTCCGCCGCCCGCATGGGACTGGGGTAGGTCTCTGGCGCCCAAGCGAAAAGCCTAGGTTCCAAGATGCGCCTCAGATCCGTTTGGGCCAGCGCCGCTTCTACGACGTGCGAACGCGAACTGGGTATCTGCAACCGCACCGCGGCTTGCGAGCGCGCCGCGGGGTTTGGCGCACCCAAACCGGACCATGGGAAGCGCTAAGCGGCAGTCCGTGGGACCATTTCGGTCCGGTACGCGGTTGTGATTGCCGAGGTACTCTATTTTGCGGCTCACATCAGAAAAAGTTAGTTTTAGCCGTTTTCATCAATAAACTTGAGGAGACAAGCAAAATGGTGGAAGCCCCTAAGGTTCCGCTGCCGGGCTACTTGGCTGACGCCTTGGCGACCGTCAAACCATTCAAGCGGGCCGCCGAATTCAGACCGCTTCATGGCACGTACGTGACGAAGCACGATAACGGCAAGCGCGTGCCGATCGTACATGGCAACTTCACCACCGAATGTGTTTCGTTTCTTCTCTTCAAAACCACCTTGAATACAGACTTTGATGGCGCTCGCGACAGCTACGCGCCGCCGGTTGGCATAAACCAGCCTTCCGGACCCCATAACAACCCGGGATTGAACGGGCTCCAGCCAAGGGACTGGATCTTCAACGCGACCGACAAGAAGTTCCCTCCGGAACATTTTCATGCCGATGGAATGAACCACTTCGAATGGACGGGCCTGAAGTCGGCTGCGGCCGGCGCCAATATCGACAATCGCCTGTTTCTACGGGACCTTCAGGCAGACACAGGGCTGCGCCGCTTTCCCATCATTCAGAGGAATGGCCCGTTCGCGGGCTTCTATGAGCCGCGGACGGCTATGGAGATGATCGACGGAAATGTCCGACGGGCCGTCGATCCGCTGATCGTGCCCTATGCCGTCCTGAGCAAGGAGCTCAAAACCCATGGCCGTGTGTCGCTTGGCGACGTGGGGCTCGCGGTCCGCGTCAAGACCGGCCACGCCACTCCGATCATCTACGCCGACGCGGGCGGAAAGAAGTCGAACTCAGTCGGCGAGTATTCAGCGACAACCGTCTCCAACCTCGGGAACCCGAACGAGGGAGAGGAGATCTTCATCATGAGCTTTGCTCAGTCCAATATCTCGGATGTCGTCGATCCGGCCAAGATAGAGCCGACACTGCGCCGATGCGTGGCGTCGCTTAATGATTTCAGCAATCCGAGAGACATTGTGACAAACTGGCTCAATTATACGCCGAGCCCGATTCTCGGGGCGGCGTTGCCGGGCCTCAAAAGGGTGTTCGATTTCGCCAATGAACGCGCCTTCGCCCAGCTGCTTGGCGCGCTCACTCGATTTGGCCTGGCGGCCTGAGGCATCGCCACGCCCTTCTCAACTGGGGCGCGAGCCCGCCCCGATCTTAGAGGCCGACGGCGATCCTGCCGGCCCGCCCGGCAGGCGAGGATTGCGGCCTCCGAACGCCGAACCGCCTTATCGCATTAGTCTAGTCGCCTCGGGCAATCGCGGCGGAAGGCGGAAGTCGCCTCGGCCCACAGCCAACGCCGCCGGAGCGCTGCATTTTGGTTCTTATAGCGTTCGCTGTTGGTCCCGGAATTCAACCTTGGATCGTCATGGCCGGCCTTGTGCCGGCCATGACGATCCGCCGCCATAATCTCTGTTACCAAAGAATAATACCAAAGGCCCCGCCGGCTGACTCACGGGGGGGATTCCCGAATCGGGTCTGGTCTGATTCAAGGCGGCATGGAGGATTGGGCCATGCGGTCAGCGGTGAGGTTGCGAGAGGACTACTCGGTCGAGGAGATTCGGGGTTTGGCCCGGCGGTCGAAGACCGTCAACCAGAGCCGTCGGCTTCTGTCACTGGCTGCGGTTCGGGATGGAATGGATCGCGGGTCGGCGGCGAAGATCGGCGGCATGGATCGCCAGACGCTGCGCGATTGGGTCCATCGCTTCAACGCGTCGGGGCCGGAGGGCCTGATCGACAACTGGACGGATGGCCCCAAGCCGCGCCTGTCGGAAGAGCAGATGGCGGCGTTTTCGCAGATCGTGGAAGCCGGCCCGGATCGGGCAAAAGACGGGGTCGTGCGCTGGCGGCGGGTCGATCTCAAGCGGGTCATCGCCGAGCGGTTCGGCGTCGACTTTCATCCCCGCTATGTCGGGAAACTCCTGCACAAGATCGGCTTCTCGCACATAAGCGCAAGGCCGCGTCATCCGGCGCAGGACGAGCGGATCGTCGAGGCTTTCAAAAAAACTTTCCGCGCGCGCTGACGGCTCATCTCGAAGGCCTGCCCGAGGCGACGCCGGTCGAAATCTGGTTCCAGGATGAGGCCCGAATCGGCCAGAAGAACGGCCTTGTCCGCCAATGGGCGAGGCGCGGAACGCGACCGCGACAGCCCGCCGATCAGCGCTACGCCAACGCCTATCTGTTCGGCGCGATCTGCCCGGCGCGGGGCGTCGGAGCCGCCTTGGCGTTGCCCTACGCCGACACCGAGATGATGCAGCTTCACCTCGACGAAATCGCGCGCAACATCGCTCCGGGCGCCCACGCCGCGCTGCTGCTGGACCGGGCCGGATGGCACATCACGGGCAGGCTCGACATGCCCGAAAACATCACGCCGATCTTCCTGCCTTCCCGCGCTCCGGAACTGAACCCGGTCGAGAACGTCTGGCAGTATGTGCGCCAGAACTGGCTCTCCAACACCGTCTTCGAAAACTACGACGCCATCGTCGACGCCGCCTGCAACGCATGGCGCAATCTCATCACCGATCCCGAACGCGTCACATCCATCGGAATGCCAGACTGGGCCCACATCGGTCGGTCGTTATGACCTTTGGTATAATGTCTCTTATCAGATGCTTATCCTGACAGTGCGGTGTTCTCGTGGATAGCCGGGACAAGCCCGGCCATGACGCCTTCAGGAGCGCCAATGCCTAACGCTGTAAGAGCCATGCATTGGCTTGCGGAAATATAGAACATGTGCTATATGTTTCAGTTGGTCGGAACGAGGTCACGGTGGGCGCGGCGCTTGGAGGAGAAAGAAAGACGGCTGCCTGAGGCTCTGGCGCACAGGCTGAAAGGTCCAAGAAAAATTTTTGTTTGAATCGGCCGTAACCCATTGAAAAGTCTCAATTCGGAAAAATAAACGCTAGCAAATGCAAGCAAATTTACTAGAGCGTGTCCTCATTTGAGCCAAGCCAGGGCGCAGACCAAATGGAGGCCGGCGAGGTAATTGCGTGCGGTTTTTTCGTAGCGGGTCGCGATGCCTCGGAACTGTTTGATGAATTGAAAGAAACGCTCGATGAGATTGCGTTCGGCGTAGAGGGCGAAGTCGCAATCGCGAGCGACCTTGCGGTTCGACTTTGGCGGGATGACCGGCTTGATGGCGCGCACTTCGAGGCTCTCGATGAAGGCGCCGGCGTCGTAGCCCTTGTCGCCGAGGAGGGCTTCGGGCTTCACCTCAGCCGCGAGGGCTTCAGCCTGGGTGATGTCGTGGACTTGGCCGCCGGTGAGGCGAAGCGCCAACGGGTTGCCCAAGGCGTCGACAATCACATGGATCTTGGTGGTCAGGCCGCCGCGCGAGCGGCCTATGGCTTGATCGAGACCCCCTTTTTGAGTGCGCCCGCACTATGCTGATGCGCGCGAACGATGGTGGCGTCGATCATCGCGTATTCGTTGTCCGGATCGTCAGCCAACGTCTTGAAAAGACTCTCCCATACGCCGTTCTCCGCCCACCGCGAGAACCGCGTGTGAATGGTCTTCCAGTGGCCGAACCGCTCGGGCAGATCGCGCCACGGCGCACCCGACCGAAATTTCCAAATCACCGCCTCAACGAAAAGTCGATTGCCCAATTCGCTATTGCGTCCGACATGTCCCGGACGACCCGGCAGCAAATGTTCAATCCGCGCAAACTGGTCGTCGCGCAATCCGTAGCGCCGCACCGAAAGCCTCCCAAAAAGAAGGCTCCCTATGAATCACGCTTTACCCAATTCGCGAATCCCCTAATTGAGGACAGCCCCTAGCGTTTAAGCGCGTTTATTGACGTTTATGAGCGCTTACTTGCGCGTCTTCGCTCACACGCATGGAGCCGAAATCGGCTTGCCCGAGCTTACGCCGCCTTCTGTGCGAGGCGCGCAACGCCGGCTTGCGCCAGACGATGGTTGATGGACTGCCAAAGGCCGCGCATCTCCTGGGCAGCGGCGCCCGATGGATTGAGCTCGGTCACGCCCTGGCCTCGGCGCGCCGCGGCCTGGTACTCGACCCGGGCAAGGATCAACGGGGAGATCAGTCCGCCCATTTCTTCGAGCGCCTCGGCGCCGTCCTGGACCCGCGCGGTCCGCTGGCCGGGCGGGCATTGGTTGAGCAGGAACACGAACTTGGCCCCGATCTCCTCGAGCGCCGTGCGCGTTCGAGCGCTGGCCCGCAAATCGAACAGGCTGGGGCGGGACGGAATTGATATTCAGCTCGGCTGCTTGCATCGCAGCCGTTGACGCCGCGCCTTCCGCGCCAGGCGTGTCGAGGAGCGCAAGCGTCACGCCTCGGCGCTCGAGGGAAGCGAGCAAAGCTGGCAGTCGGGCCGCTCCGGAAGCGAGGACCTCGATATCGCCTGCGGCGCGGATCCTGGCCCAATTAACGAGCGAGCCCTGCGGATCCATGTCGATGACGCAGACTTTCTCACTCATTTCATGCGCCGCGACGGCCAGGGACGAGACAATCGTGCTCTTGCCCGACCCGCTTTTTTGACTCACAAACGCTACCGTCCGCATGGGCATCCGCGCTCAGGCCCAAGGTCCCTGTTTGCGATGCAAAAGCGGGGCCAGGAATTAAGGAATGTTCAACACTTTGCGCGGAAAGGCGTTAACAAGCCGTTTCGAATGATGCGTCGCTTTAGCGTTTCGAGCGGATCATTCCGCTATGCGGCGCCGCCCCGTTTTGGTCAGTCGTTGTCCAGGGGAACGACTCCCTTGACCCCTCCGTCGGCGGCGAGCGTGATCTTCTCGATGCGCATTTCGGCGTTCTTGAGGAGTTCATCGCAGCGCTTCTTGAGCGCTTCGCCTCGTGTGTACAGCTCGATCGATTCGTCCAGCGCAACCGCGCCTTTTTCGAGCTGATCGACGATCTGTTCGAGTTCCGCGAGCGCCGCCTCGAACGGCATTGTCGCGATGTCGGGCCTCACCTCGGTCACGGCGCCACCTTATGACCCTTGAAACGTTGGTTCAATCGGGCAAAGCCGAAACTGAATAAAGGGTCTTCAATGCGTTGGTCGGCTGGATCTCGTTGCCGAACGTGTGAGCGAACACGTTTGCGATCTCGCCCGAGAGGTAGATGTGGCTCAGCGCCCGATCAACCGCGAGCCGGAAATCCTCGTCGCCATGCGGCAGCGCCAGAGCATAAGGCTCGAGAGAGAAATAATTGTTGGCGAGACGGAGCTTGCTCGAGTCGCTGCTTTTGGAAGCGAGATAGGAGAGGATCGCGCGATCCGCGAAATAGGCGACGATCTCCCCCTTATCCAGCATGGCGAGCCCGTCCTGGTGGGTCTTCGCAGGCGCGATTTCCGCGGTGATATTGGCGCTCGCCAAGGTGTCGCGCAGGCTCTGCTCGGTCGTCGTGCCGGCCAGAACCCCAATCTTCTTGCCCGAGAGGGCGCCGAAGTCCGCGGGCCCATCGCCGCTGACGAGTAGGCTCGCCCCATCGACGAATGTCGGAATCGAGAAGTCGACGTGCTCGCGGCGGGCGAGCGTTTCCGAAGCCGGCTCGCAGAGAAGATCGGCCTTGCCATTCTCGATCGCGTCGAAACGGTTCGCGGCGGTCACCAGCACGTACTCGATCTTGAGATCGCTGATGTTGAGCTGCTCGCCGATATGCTTGGCGACGGAGCGGCAAAGATCGACCATGAAGCCGGCCGGCAGGCCCGCCTCGTCGGTGAACGAGAAAGGCGGCGCATCTTCGCGAAAGGCAATGCGCAGCGACTTGTCCTGCGCCACCTTGTCGAGAGCGCCCGCGTCAGCCGACCCCAAAGCCAACGCCGCGGCTGCCGCGAGGGACAACGCTTTGACCGGTCCGATGGAACTCATGCCCCTCCGAAGCTCCCGCGGATTTATGGCCCTGAGCCGGCGCAGCGAGTCGAAGGCCACTTATACCAGAGAGACAAGCCTCAAGCCAAAGCGAGTGTCCCGATGGCGAATTTCCTGCGATAACCGTATCGAACCGGTTTTAGCGCGCTTTCGGAGTAAGGCCCATGCTCGTCGGCGTTCCCAAGGAAATCAAGGACAACGAGTTCCGAGTCGGCATGACCCCGGCCGCTGTCGCCGAACTCGTCCATCACGGGCACAAGGTCATCGTCGAGACGTCCGCCGGCATTGGGTCCGGGTCTCCGGATGAGGAATACGTCCACGCTGGGGCTAAGATCGTGCCGACCGGCGCCGATGTTTTCGCGCAAGCGGAGATGGTCGTGAAGGTCAAGGAGCCGCTCGCGGACGAGCGCAAACGGCTCAGGCGTGGCCAGATCCTCTTCACCTATCTGCATCTCGCGCCCGATCTCGAGCAGACGCGCGATCTTATGGCGTCCGGCGCGACCTGTATCGCCTATGAGACGGTGACCAGCCCCTATGGCGGCCTGCCGCTGCTGACGCCGATGTCCGAGGTCGCCGGCCGCCTCGCGCCACAAGTCGGGGCGCATGCGCTGGAGAAGGCGCAAGGCGGGCGGGGCGTGCTGCTTGGCGGGGTGCCGGGGGTGGCGGCGGCCAATGTGCTCGTGCTCGGCGGCGGCGTGTCCGGCACGCATGCGGCGACGATTGCGGTCGGCATGGGCGCCTCCGTCACCGTGATCGACCGCTCGCATGAGGCCCTGAAGCGCCTCTCGGCTGAGTTCGGCTCGGCGTTGCGGACGGTCTATTCGACCCGCGCCTCGATCGCCGATCTCGTGAGGGAGGCCGATCTCGTGATCGGCGCGGTGCTGCTGCCCGGCGCCGCCGCGCCAAAACTCATCACGCGCCATATGCTGAAGACCATGCGCCCTGGCGCGGTCATCGTCGACATCGCCATCGACCAGGGCGGCTGCTGCGAGACGTCGAAGCCGACAACGCATTCGCATCCGACCTATGTCGTTGACGGCATTGTCCATTATTGCGTCGCCAACATGCCGGGCGCGGTCGCGCGCACCTCGACCTTCGCGCTCAACCACGCGACTCTGCCGTTCGCGCTCGCGCTTGCCGACAAGGGCTGGGTGAAGGCGCTCAAGGACGATCCCCACCTGCGCGCCGGCCTCAATGTCCACGATGGCAAGCTGACCTGCGAGCCGGTCGCTGCGGCGCATGGGATTCCCTACACGCCGGCGGAGAGCTTGCTGGGCGCCGCCGCCTGACCCGAAGCGACGCAACCGACACAACCTGACGCCGCGGGCGACCGCAAATAAACGCTCTTAAACGCTAGTAAACGCTAGTAAACGCTAGTAAAAATGCTAGCGTTTACTAGCGTTTATTTTTTCGAATCGGGACTTTTCAATGGGTTACGGCCGATTGGAATAAAAAAAATTCTACCGTTTCGATCTCTGGTTGTATGCTCGCGATTGGACCTCATTTGCAACCGTTTCTGCACGTCCTGCTCGGCGCCACCGGACCAACCGAGATGAGCGATCAGTTTCGCCATCGCCGAGGATCATAGTCGCTATTTCTGATTAATGCAACGAAATGTCGGAGCTTGATGGAACTCGTAGGGCGTACAGCGCCTTCGAGCGCCACGTCATGCGGCTGGCGTGCGCTCGCTCAAGCGAGGCCCGGCGGAAGGGACGTCTTGGCGGCTCAGGAGGTCGCCCCGAGCTTCGCCTTGACGCCGTTATCGCTGACGTTCGACGACAAGAGTCCGGAATAATAGACGCCGAAGTTGACGTTCGAGGTCAGGCGGCGGTCGACGCCGAGTTCAAGAGTAAGCGCATCGCGCGCGATCGGCGCGCCGGCGATCGAGAACGGGGTTGAGGGAAGGCTCGCGAATGCAAGCGTCGTATTCGGGCTCGCGCCGCCATAAACATGCTGCCAGCCGATCATGGCGTTCAGGGTCAACGGGGCTGTTGCGAACAATGTCGTGTCTCCACGCAGCCCGAGCGTCGTGAGTCCGTAGCCCGTCGTCTCCGACCCGCCAATGAGCGCTGCCGCGCCCGGCGTCTCGGAGAAGCTGGCCGTATGAAGATCAACGCCCGCCACGCCGATGAACGGCTCGACCCACGCGGCCGAGACCATCGGCGCCGCAATCGCGATCCGCCAGCCCGCTTCGCCGAAAGCCTCGAGCGTGTCGCCGCCGTAGCCGGATCCTGCCGTCTGTTCGAAGCCGGGGAAAGACACCGAGCGATTGAGGCCATAATGGTCCGAGGCGTAGAAGGCGCCGCCACGCAATTGCAACGCTTCCGCACTGACGCCGCCGCAGAGGCCAATATAGGTCGCCGAGACGTTACCGGACGAACCACGCGCCGCCGCCTCGAGGCTCGCATTGGTGTAACCGCCAGCGACGCCGAGGCGATATCGGCCGGACAACGTCGCGTCGGCGCCTAGAATGAAGCCGCCGAGGCCATTGGAGAGCGTTGCGGCGTTGCCGTTGCCGCCGACATGCCCCCAGGAGTCGAACGCCTGTCCCCACGCCGAGAAGACCTGCCCGGGTGTCGAGAAGTCGTAAGTCTTCACGCTCTTGGCGCCGCTAGGTGGAGGCTCGCCGTAGGCCTCGGCGAGCCGGTCGAGAACCGCTTCTCGCGGCGGCCGCGTGTCGTCGAGGGCCGCGCCGACGGCGCTCGCATGAATCTCGCCCGAAAGCGCATTGAAGGCGGTCAGCGCGCCCGCCGCCGTCTGGTCGATGAGCGCGTTGTAAAGCGGCGAGCCGACCGGTTGGGCCTGGAGGGCAAGGGCGGTCGCCGCTTGGTTCGTCGTCTGTGCGACTGATGTGAAGGGTTCGACGGCGAAACCCAAATAGACGTCATCGGCGTCGTAGCTCAGCATGGGATCGAGGAAGGCGAGGGCCGCGAGGTTTCCGCTCGTCGAAAGCGAAGAGAAGGTTCCGGAGACGCCGCCTTGTGCGGTCATGAGGGTGTAGTGCGTCGAGGGAAGGTGGGTTCCGCTCGCGCCGTTGACCGCGACTGTGCCGCCCGAGAGTGTCGTCGCTCCGGCTGTGACGAGCTTGTCGCTCTGGCCGGCGGGATTGATGTTGACCGCGAAGGTCGAGCCGGCGGCAAGGGAGGCCGCTCCGACGACGTTTAGCGTCGAGAACGGCGTCCCCGCGCTTGGCGCGAGCGTCGCGCCGCTGTTGACGATCAGGCCGCCGATCGTTCCCTTTCCGCCGAATGTGGCTCCGGCGTCGACGGCGACAGATGCGGAAGGCATCGAAGCGTCGATCACCAAGGCGCCGTCTTCGACGTTGACAGGCAAGACAAGCGCGTTCGTCCCCACCAAAATCCAAGTCGAACTGTCGATTTTGTTCAAGACGTCAAAGTCTTCGTACTGGGGACCGAGCGGGTACAAGGCCGAAGTGCCGAGCGCTGAGACGTCAAAGAAGCCTGCGCTGCTGCCTCCGAACTGAAGCGTGCTGCCCTCGCCCATGACCGTTCCGTTGATGACGCTGGTTGAGGTCAGAGTGAGCGTGCCGGGTGACCCAAACTCTATTGCGGTTCCGCCGGTCCCTGTGATGGTTCCGGAGTTCACGACGCTGATGCCTCCTCCGAGGGCGCCATCAAAAAGCACGAGGCCCGTGCGGCCAGAGATGGTCCCAGAGTTGATGATTGCGCCCGAGAAAGTGAGGGGACCAGCCAGCGCAATGCCGGCGACATCACCCTGAATCGTGCCGCTGTTGACTATACCTCCCGCAAACTTGACTTGAGGATCGCAGAGACAGGTCAAATCTCCGAAAAGAATGCCTGCGGCCCCGGGGCTTGTTGCAGAAATTATTCCCGTATTCGTGACGCCTCCGGCAAAGGATCCGTCGAAAAAAGGGTAATTCCTGCGCGACTAAATCCGGTTGATGTGATCGTACCCGAATTGAAAACGCCCCCGGCAAAATCAGACATCTCAAAAATCGCTATGCCGTAATTGCCAAAGTTTATTTGCCCAGAATTCGTCACGCCGCCGGAAAAATGTGAAATACCGCTGATCGAAAAACCGCTTGTGATCCCTCCATTGGCAATTCCACCTGCGAACGTCTGCACTCCGTTGACGTAGACGCCATTGACGATTGTTGCATTGGTGTGAATCCCGCCGGCAAAGTTGGGCACGCCTATAACCTCTATCCCGGGAAAGACGCCCCCGCCGATAAAGCTTTTGCTGTCTGCCGAGATCCCGCCGACGATTGTTTCGATATTTCCACCCACTTCCGAACCGATGTTTGAAAAAGTGCCGTTCACAATACTGTCGCGGATCGTAATGCCGTTCTGAAGCACCGATCCCGTATTTTTGATGTCGCCGCCGACATTGGCGTTCTGAACGCTGATGCAATCGACCGCCGCGGAATTGCTCACGCCCGGCTGAACGCCGGTAATCGTGATCTGACAGGCAGTCGCGAGGTTCGGCAAGCAGCACACGACCAACGCCAGAGCGAAGGCCGCGCCGAACGCTCTTGACATGCAAAACTTGCGCTTGAATTCTCGAACTGTGGACAATGGCGCCCCGCCCGAACCCGCGCCCGTCCCGCCGCATTGGCGGGTCGTGGCACTCTCCACGTCCGCAGTGAATTTGCAAACCTCTGGGGCCCGAAAAGTCACATTCCACACAGACCCCCGATCCGGCCGTTGCGCTTCGAGGCCCGAGGCGCTCGGCCTGCTGTGAAAGCCGCGACCCTCGCATGCGCCGGTCTGCCGCCTTGCGTCAGCTCACCCAAACGTGAATGATGGACGGGCTCGTTCGGCGATCTCGCCGCCGTCGGCTTCGGAACGACCCAGGAAAGCTAGCCGTCGCGCAGAGTCCGGGGGCAGGAACGCTGTAGGGCGACAGCCTCACCGGCGAGCTGACTTTCACCTACACACCCGCAGCGGCCCCTGAGGTCTCGACCTGGGCGATGATGCTCGTGGGCTTCGCGGGCGTTGGCTACGTCCTCGTCAGATGCAAGCCCGCGCATCGCTCCGTCCAGGCATAGGCGCCGAAATCGACGCACCGGCTTCCGGCCTTCGGGTGAGGTCAAGGCTGGTGCGCGAGGATCGGGGCGCGAGCTTCGTACGGACGCGCTAGCCTTTCAAGAAGATCAGAACGGCGAAGCTCCCTAAGGCTGCGCTGAGCCGTGGGATTCCGGCTCGCCCTGGCCGCAGCTTCGGGCGATGTCTCTGGCGCGGCGAACAAATCCGCCCAGGAAACGCGGCCCGAACGGCCGAGAGGGAACGATGTTCCGCGACAGGATGTCGCGTTGCGCTTCTGTCAGATTGGGCGCGATCGCCACATAGGCGTCCGCCATTGCCCCGAACATCGCCTGCATCGCGGCCGCACGCCTCTCCATCCGTTTCAGCCGTTCGCCTGCATCGGCGGAGAGCGGGCGCGGAGGGTCCTCGACACAGGCGCGGTCGACCGCGCCTGCAGACGTTCGCATGGCGTTTGCGAAACTCCGCCAGGCTTCCTCCTGGCTGGGTTCGGGGGAGATTTTCGCCTCGAGATAAGCGAGTTTCGCAGCGAACAAAGCGCGCCCTTCCGCGCACGGCGAACTATCGTCCTGAGGTGGCGGATCAGCCCTCGCATCCATGGCGCGAAGACCCCAAAGTCCGGCGCCGGAAAGGGAGATAACGATAATTGCGGTTCGCGTCGTCCGGGCTGATACGAAAGACATGGAAAACTCCGGTTCAGACTGTGCTGTCGAAACCGGACTAACGGCGCGGTGTTTCCGGCAAATATCCTTATTGTTGCAGAGGATGACAAAACGCGGGTCGCGCGAGCGCTTGAAATGTTCGGTTACAAATTCCTTCTGGCCTGTTCGCTGGGCGTCGCTTAATTGCGGCCGGAATTTGTTCGGTCTGGAGCGCGTTCTTGAGCACAGGCGCCGCCTGTCACGTCCTGGTTGTTGACGACGATCGTGAGCTTCGCACACTCGTGGGCAAGTATCTTGCCGAACATGGCTTCAGGGTCACCCAGGCGGCCAATGGGCGCGAAATGATGAAAGCGATCGAGGTCGGCCGGTTCGACCTCGTCGTGCTCGACCTCATGATGCCGGGAGAAAGCGGGCTTGTCCTCTGCCAGAAGCTGCGCGAGCAGAATGGGCCCCCGGTCATCATGCTGACCGCCATGGGCTCGGAGGTGGACCGCGTCATCGGCCTCGAGATTGGCGCAGACGATTACGTCGTCAAGCCATTCAGTCCGCGTGAGCTGGTCGCGAGAATCAAGGCCGTGTTGCGCCGTGCGGCCAAGGTCGCGCCGGACGGCGACGATATGCCGCTTGCCTACGAGTTCAATGGATGGCGTTTGGAGCCGGCCGGTCGGGTGTTGCGATCTCCAACGGGCGCGGCTGTTGACATCACGAGCGGCGAGTTCGACCTGCTCATGGTCTTCGTCGCGCGCCCTCAGCGCGTGCTGACCCGAGACCAGTTGCTCGATCTCGCGAAGGGGCGCTCGAGCGCCGCTTTTGACCGGAGCATCGACGTGCAGATCAGCCGCCTCAGGCGAAAGATCGAGGCCGATCCGCGCGAGCCCACGATCATCAAGACGATCAGAAGCGGCGGCTACCTCTTCACGAGCCAAGTTCAGGCGATTAGGCAACCAGCGTGATCAAGGGGCTGATTGGGCGGTTTGGTCTCGCCGCACGGATTGGCGCCGCGATCGCAGCGGCGGTGATCGCCATTCAGGTGCTTGTGACTCTTGTGTTCCTCACGCACCCGCCCAATTTTCACCCCTTCTATAGCGCGCGTTGGCTGAGCGGCTCGGCGGTCGAAATCATCAAGAATGCGATGGCGGGGGCGACAGAGCCGGCGAGCGTTTTGGCAAATCTACCGAATGCTGAATCTCTTTCCGTTCGCTTCGACCATGCGCCGCCTCGTCGCGCAACGAGCGACCCTCCCTGGCCACTGAACAGGGTGCTGGCGACCGTCCGGAGCGAACTCCGTGGACCCGCCGCTCCGACCGTGGAGGCTGTCGGAATGGGTCCATCGGAAGAGGCCATTCCCATCGTGCCGGCTAACGCTTCCGCGTCTCTGCCGAGCGGGCCGCTTCGATCCGGAGAGGATTTGCTGGCCCCTCCCGTCTTCCTGATCGCAGCAGATCTCCACGACGGCCGCTGGCTCATGATTGAGCCGAGCTTCAGGACTCAGCGCAGACGGTTGATGCGGTCGCTGGCTTTCATCTTCATCGGCACGCTTCTTATCGCCGCCATTGCGGTCCTGACGGCGCGGAGCCTGATCGCGCCTCTCTCGCAGCTTGCGACGGCGGCGGACGCGCTTGGGCGGTCGCCCGAAATTATTGAAACGCCGCGGCCCGCGATCCGCGAGTTTGCGGCGATCCATAAAGCGTTCGAGACCATGCAGACCCGGCACAGGCCTCGGCCTGTCGATCGCCCGCGATATTGCGCTTGCGCATGGCGGGCAGATTTCGCTCGCCAACGCGCCCCCCGGTTCGGGCGGACTTGTCGTCAGCGTTCTCTTGCCAAAGGCTCTCGCCGCTGCGAGCCAATGATCGTCGCTGCGCTCCTCGCAATGACGAGTTCATCTGGTCGTCACTTATCCCGTCGGAGGCTGGCCGCGCGCGTCGACATAGACCCAGGCTTCGAGGCCCGAGGCGAGCGGCGCCTTGAGCCGCACGTAAGCGGCGACCTCGTAGGCGTCGGCATGTGCGAGTTCGGCGTCCGTGATCTCGAACACCATGCCCGCCACGCGATCATCGCCGTGCCCCATGAAGGCGACGATCGGATGATGTGTCTTGCCGCTCGTGCGTACGACTTCGGGATCGTCGATCGCCACCATGGACTGCCGATAGCCAACGAGCGCGTCGCTCACGCCTGTCAGACGACGGCCGAAAGTCGCGAGTTGCACGTCCTCCTGTTGCAAGGTCCCGTAGGAGAAAAGCTTCGGCATGCGCGTCTCGAGTTCGCTTGGTCCGCCACCATGGGCAAGACTGACGCGGGCCGCCAAGGCGCGCCTACGTTCGCCTGACCTCTCGGGCCCAAGCTCCTCCATGGGACTTGCAGGCCGCGGCCGCGCGGTGCATGGCTTCCCGAAGTGAGAGGGAGGATCCTATGACCAGCACCGCTTCGGAGCTTGAGACGCTCCTGATGGAGCGATCGCTCAGCGATCCCGAATTGCAAGCGAAGGCGGACGCGGCGGCGGACTTTCGAATCTTGCCGGACGCAAACGTGATCAAGATCGGCGGGCAGAGCGTCATCGACCGCGGCCGCGCCGCTGTCTATCCGCTCGTTGACGAGATTGTCGCCGCCCGCAAGACGCACAAGATGCTGATCGGGACCGGCGCGGGCACGCGCGCGCGCCATCTCTACTCGATCGCGGCCGGCTTGAGCCTGCCGGCTGGCGTGCTGTCGCAACTGGGCGGATCGGTTGCCGATCAGAACGCGGAGATGTTGGGGCAGCTCATGGCGAAACACGGCATCTCGTCCGTGAGCGGCGCCGGGCTCTCGGCTGTGCCGCTTTATCTCACCGAGGTGAACGCGGTCGTCTTCAGCGGCATGCCGCCCTATGGCCTGTGGACGCGCCCCGCCCCCGAGGGAGTGATCCCCCCTTACCGCACCGACGCAGGGTGCTTCCTCGTCGCCGAACAGTTCGGCTGCAAGGCGATGATCTTCGTCAAGGACGAGAACGGCCTCTACACGGCGAACCCGAAAACGTCGAAGACCGCGAAATTCATACCCAGGATCACCGTCGACGAGATGAAGGCGAAGGGGCTGCACGATTCGATCCTCGAGTTCCCGATGCTCGATCTCCTGAAGGCGGCGCGCCACATTCACGAGGTGCAGGTCGTGAACGGCCTCGTTCCGGGCAACCTGACCCGCGCGCTCGCCGGCGAGCATGTCGGCACCATCATCACCGCGAAGTGAGGCGACGCCCATGACCGAACCGACCAACTCGGCCAAGCACGTTGCCTCGCCGCTCGCGCGCCAGACCCTCCTCGATTCCGATCTGACCCGCCCCGTCGCGGGCGGGCGTCCGATCCGTCTCCTGCCCTGGGTGCAGGTCGTGAAGATCGGCGGCCGCTCGATCATGGATCGCGGCGCGGACGCGATCTTGCCCATCGTGGACGAACTCCGCAAGCTGATGCAGGAGCACCGTCTCCTCATTTTGACCGGCGCCGGCATCCGCGCGCGCCACCTTTATGGCGTCGCTCTTGATCTCGGTCTTCCGGTCGGGTCGCTCGCGCCACTGGCCGCGAGCGAAGCCGGGCAGAATGGCCACATCCTTGCCGCGCTGTTGGCGCCGGAAGGCGTCTCCTACGTCGAGCACGGCACGATCGCGAACCAGCTCGCGATTCACCTGTCCGCCGCCCGCGCCGTCGTGGGGAGCGCTTTTCCTCCCTATCACCATCACGAGTTTCCCGGCTCGCGCTTGCCCCCTCACCGCGCTGACGCCGGCGCGTTTCTGCTCGCTGACGCGCTTGGCGCGGCGGGCCTCACCATCGTCGAGGACGTCGATGGCGTGTACGATTCCGATCCGAGGGGTTCGGACGGAAAGAAAGCGAAAATGCTGCGCGAGACGAGCGCGGCCGATCTCGCCAAGCATAAGGGGTCGCTGCCGTTCGATCGTGCACTGCTCGATATCATGGCGAACGCCCGTCACCTCGAGCGGGTGCAGGTTGTGAATGGCTTGGTCCCCGGCCGGCTCACGGCCGCGCTGCGCGGCGAGCATGTCGGGACGATCATCAAGACTGGGGCGCAGTCGAGATAGCCGCTCCGCTTCCGCGCGCTGAGAGCGAATTGCGCGGGTGGAAGCGCGATCGCCATTGGGAGCGTACGCGACGCGATCCCGGGGAACGCCGGGCGCCCTACGCTCTGCTGCGTCGACGCCGGCCGCGGCGAGCCGCGGCCGATAGACCCGGATGAGATACGTGTCGGCGGAGCGGTTGAAGTCGGGCTTCGATCAGGCTCGCGGCGTCGGCGACCCGATCAAGGTCGAGCGCCGAGGCGCCGCTGCTTGTTCCGATCTGCCCAGGCTTTTAAGCGGCGACAGCGGCGCTCTTTCGCGACGCGCGATAGCCCGCGAAGGCGACGCCCGCGAAGCCGAGCAGCATCATTGTCCAGGTGGAGGCCTCGGGGGTGGCATAATATCCATCGAGGGTGACTGTCCCGTTCCCGAACTGTATCCAGTTGCCAACGTCCGGATTTGTTTGCGGAACATCGTCGACTAGGGTGAACGTGATGGGGCTGGTGGACGACAACAGCGTCGGTGTGGGAAGGGTCTGTGGTCCCGTGGAATATAGTTCGCCACCGCAGCAATCCGGGAGGGCAATGTCAACAGTGGATCCACCAATACTATAGTCAATCGTGTCGTATTGAGTGTTATAAATATTGTATGTTGCCGTGAATCCAGTCGCGACAAAGTTGTCAAGAACCGGATAAGTGTTGCCGGAACTGGTCACGTAGGAACCCGCACTCTTGAGCTGTCCCGTATACCCCCCTCCGCTTAAGGTTCCACTGGTTCCGCTCGCGATTTCACCCCACGTATCCCCGGCGGTGGGGAAACTAATGGTTAACGACGTCGCCCTGGCTGGAGACAAGGTAAATGCCGAAGCGACTAAGGTAAACAGAAGAACAGATATTTTCATTTGACCCTTCCTGTGCGCCGCTAACCTAGCGTCGGCTAAAATTTGCTAGAAGATAAAGCTATAGTCAACAGCAATCTCAAATGTTACTACAACTAGTTGGTTGCATTGTTAGACGACGCGGCTTGCCAAGCGGCGCTCGCATCAGGCGCCAAGCGCCAGCGTTCCGCATCGCTCCAAAGCTCGGCACGTTTGGAATCAGTTGGCGAGGGGCGGTCGATCGCCGCGGCCGTTGAGCGCGCCGGGCGCCCAGTTCACCCCGTCGCGCATGGCGTAGAAGATGTGGGCGCCGATGTGGTCGACCCGTTTCAAGTAGCCGACCCAGAACGGCGAGACATAATTGGCGTGGTAGTTTACGGCGACGTCAACCTTGGGATTGTAGTCCGCGCCGCTCACCACATCCCGGGCGATACGGGTCGCGACCGCCCACGGGCCGGGCTCTTCGACGCGCAGCGACTTGCCCTCGCAGGCGAAGGTGAACTGGCAGGCGAACGGGCGGTTGCGGTCCTGATAAACGACGCCGCAAACGGTGGTCGGATAAATGCCGCTGCGCACGCGGTTGAGCACCACCTGGGCGACGGCTGCCTGCCCGTCTTCGGGCTCGCTGCGGGACTCGAAATAGATCGCCTCCGCAAGGCAACGCATCTGGCGTGCGCTGTCTTTTGGGTCGACGAGCGCGGAATAGTTCGGTTTGCCGTCCGCGTCGGCGATCTGCGGAACCGTCGTCACGCCCGAGCCATCGGCCTCGACAACGACGACGATTCCGTCGCTGGAGGTGGGCGAAGAGGAGTTGAGCGCGAATTCGAGCGGCGCGGCCGGCGTCGAGCCATCCTCAAACGCGGTCGCCGCCTGCTCCCCGTCGTCGGCATCCGCTGGGCGCTGCGGACTCATCGTATGACCCGGATCGAATTCCGGCCGAGACGAAGCATCGTCGCGCGGATCTTCAAGCTCGCGCGGCCCGGACTTGGCGCCGTAGGGCTCGGCGGCCGAGCGCTTGCCGTTGAGGCGTTTTGCGTTGACGCCTGGAGCGCTGAAAACCGGATCGCCCCTGGCGCCGCGATCGACGGCGGGGAACGCGCGTCTTGTCGGCTTCAGCGTTCCGTTCGGCTCGCCCTCGTCTTCGTCGGCCGCGAGCGCGTCCAGATCACCGACCGTGGCGCGCGCCTGAACGATCGGCAGCGGCGCGCCGTCTTCGTCCACAATGCGCAGCCGCCGCGCGGCGAGGCCAGCCCGATCGAGGACGCTTGTGGCGCTCATCAATTGGCTGCGGGCGAAGACACTGGTCAGCTCGGTCGGTTCTTGTCCGGCCTCGGCGGTGATCGAGACCAGCACCGCAAAGGCCACGCACCATGGCGCGGCGACAGAAAGAGCCCATCCGATACGCGAATGACCCATACGCGAAGCAAGCCGCCCGTGCTTGAGTTCACCTTCCCCGCGCTGCCGCTCAACAAAAAGCGAACAATGCGAACCGATTCGTTTATCCGTGCTTAAGGTTGCCGGGAGGTTACCGAAGGTCAGGGACGGGCGTGCCGGTTTGGGGCAGGGAGGCTCGTTTCGCCAAGCGCCAGGCGGGTCAGGAATAGGCGCGCGCCGCGCGGCTTGCGCTTCTCGTCTCGCTTCCTACGCGACGCGAAGCGCCCTCGGCGATCGGTCAAGCGGCGGACGTCATCGCGACCCCCGGGTCAAGCCCGGGGGAGGCGATCGAGGGATGAGGGGCTAGCGGTGGGCCTGGATCGCCGCGTAGGCACAGCCCGTCGAAAGACGGGCGTCTCTCGACGCCCTGTGGCTCGCTGGCGATGACGAAGCCAGCCATTGCGGCTCAGGGGCGTTATCCGCGGCGCTCATTCCATTGGCCGCGCTCGCGTCGCGCGAACAGGTCTTTGATCTCACCGATGATTCTGGCCCCGTCGAGAGAGCCATGGGCTGCGGGGGAGCTGATGAGCGAGCTTTGGGCCGTTGTCAGGGCGCCCTGCACGTCGTCGACGGTGAGGATGTTTTTCCGCACCAGCAGGTCGAGAATCGCCATGGCGATGGCTCCGCCGACCATGGCCGTTCCGGGCGGGCGACTGACGGTTGCGTTCGACATCAAGGAACTCCCCAAAAGCGCCCGGTGAGCATCCTGAGGTAAGACGCTCTGTGCTGCTGGAAACGGCGACTGAGACAAAGGATCGCGCCAACGCGAAACGCTTCCGCTTGGCGCGGGCGCGCGCCCCCCGTCCGTCTCGTAGAAGGGAAGCCGCGAGTTGCGGCTTTAGGCAGCCGCCATCGATTCGAGGGCCACGTAACGCTGGCCGTCCCATACTCGCGAATTCGGCGGCTTATAGGCCATCCGGCAATGGCCGGCGCAATAGGATCGGCTCTTTGCGGTCTGAATGCCGCAATAGGCAAACTCCTCGGTTGTCGGGTCGCCAATCGGCCATCGACAAGCGCTTTCGCTCATCTCCTCGAGCCCGACCTTCAACATTTCCCCGACCTGGGCTTGGGCGAAAGCCCATGCGGTCTTTCGCTCGCGCGGAACGGCGGGAACCGTGGGCCGCTTCCACAGAGGAGCGTCGGTGCGGGCGATCGCCGGACGGCGCGGCCGCTCCGTGACCGGCCGAGCGGCTCGCGGCGCCAGGCCATGGATATGACCGGTCAGCTTGACGCCGATCCGGTTCGCCTTGCCGATCACCGCATTCCGCGACGGCGCGCCGAGCGCCACGGCAATGCTGCTCGCGCTTCTTCCTTCAAGCGCCATTTGCCTAAGAGTCTCGATCGCCGCATCGGTCCACATATCCCCGTCCTTCGTTGCTTCCGTGGCAGTTCGCCTAGTGAAAAACGCCGCTTCCCGTGGGTCCCCGGGCCGATGGGAGGCTGAAGCTTTTATGTTCCAGCACCGTCATCGGGTATCCGCTCAGGTTGTATAACATAGTTAATACAACCACCCATTGCATCTGGCAAGTGCGGCTTTGTCAGGATTTGTCACATCGGCCACCGAAACGAATCGCGAACCGCCGAGCCCCCCTAATCGGGGTGCGTCTCCTTCTAGATCAGAGAGCTGGAGCGGCGCTGTCGAAGGAGAGGGGCCCGGATGGAGAAAAGATAGAAGACAAGACAAATGGGTGCGACGGCGTTCGTCCGCGTTAATGAATTGGCGTTGGAAAGAGCTTGGGGCGTATGGGTGAGGCGGCCAGAAGCGGGGTCGAGGTCAGCCAACACGGGGCCTGCAGCCGCAATCAGGGCAGTCCGCGACCGAATTCCTTTAATCGCTTTAGACTTTTTCTGGCATGGCAGATTGGCCCGAGTAGGTCTTCAGGGTCTTGGCAATCCTGTCTCGTATCTTTCGGAAAGTAGTTTTTTGAATTTATCTATCGTACTTTGCGCTATATAGATGGTATCTGCATATTTGTTTATCTTGAAATACCGGGATCATCTTTAAACGCTTCTATTTCATAACAGTCCTGCATTGCGACAACAGATGCCGTAATGGGCCGCTGTGTGCGGCACGGCCGCTAATACACAACTTTCGTCCGGAATACCACCTCAGCCCATGCCGCCTTGGGGTGCGCCGCTGGCCGATTCACGTCACATGTTAGCCGGCGTCTCTTTCGGAAGACGTGTACCTCGTGGCTGGAACGACCCCATCATTGGCGAGGGCGCGTGCGTCATCCGAAACGACTGATTGCCAGTGCTGATGCGATTGATCACCTTGGCGGGGGACACGTCGCTGAGGGTCTGTGTCATGTCGAGGAGGACCTGCGGGATATAAAAATAGGATTTCATGCACCGTAACGGACGGTGGCGTATAAGGGCTGTTTCCGTTGACCACGAGCGAGCAATCGAGCCCGTAAGCGTTTGGGACGATCTCGCCGCTCGCGTAGCTGTTCAGGCCACGCAGCCCCAGGCGCAGCGGGAACGACGGGTTGTGGTATTCTTTCCATTTGTCGGAGTATGAAAGCCTGTCGTCCGCGGTGGACCAGTAGGCCGTGACCGTTTTCGAATACTGAGCGATCCACGAGCCCTGACCCTTAAGCGGGGGCGCGCCCTGCGGCGCCTCCAACGCTCCGTTATTGATGTCGGCAGCCACCATGAGCGCCTGATCGATGAAGCGACCCGCGCCCGCAAGCTCGGCGAATGCCGGATCCGAACTGCGGGAGAGGGCATACATCGCGAGCATGAGCATGTAGTTGCCCTATGAGTGACACATCAGATTGAGCTGTGCTCCATGTTTCTTGCACAGCGGCACGAGCTGGCTCAGCAGGTTCAAGAGGCTCTTCGTGCTGCCCTGAATATTGTCCCGGATGGTGCCGTACTCGGGCGGCTTGGGTGGAAAACTATAGGGACGGCTGCCGTAATATAAATAACTGTCGACGGATCCATAGCTCGGCCAACTGAACCCGATGAGAAGGCCCTTGTAGCCCTGCGAGGTCAGGTTTTGCCCGTACGTTCCGAGCCTCTCGCAAGCCTCGGAAAGGACATAGCTAAGGCCGTGAATAAAGACAGTGACCTGACGGCCGCCGCTCTGTACAGCACTCGCAATGTCCGCTTCGAGCGCGATCTGATAGCTCGACGGCACGGAGCCCGTGGAGTTGGGGCCGTTCTTATACCGCTGCCAATTGGCATTGTTGGCCCCCGGCGCCAAGAAATAAAAATTGTCCCTAATCGGTAGGGGATATATATAGGTACTCCATCCTTCCCATGGGTAGGCGCGGTTCGTGACCATATAGCTGTTCGAAATTTGTGCGCCCATAGCGAACTCCTTCGATCAGACGGAGTGATTAGGCTGCCGTAGCGCTGATCGCCGTTGGCGCACGCACCGCGGTTGCGGACACGTGCGCCAATTCATTATTCGGAGGAGACAGTTCAGAACGAAGGGATCGCTGTCATTGCCGCCACCGCAAACACTCACACTCATTAACCAAAAAACTGCTCACAATTCAGGGCAGTATCCGGTCTGCTGCTCCAATTCACCACCCCGCTCCCCTCATCGACGAGGTGTTGCTCCGTGAGCGCGCTCATCTGAATCAGGGTCTTGCCATTCCATAGGATTGAGCAGCCTTTGGCGTAGGGCCAAAGATTCCAGTCTGCCTGACAATCTCCTTTGCCGCTGGGTCCGAGGTATCGAGGGTCACCCACATAGGTCCCGACGGGGTTCAGGTACCTGCCACTCCACTGATAGTCCTCAAATTTCATTCCTCCAGGGGTGTTTGGATCTCCCGTAAGGAAGACGTGGTTGCCAGGGCCGGAATAATCGAGCCATCCTGCCCAAGAACCGTCAACCGCATGGGTACACTTGATGCGATATTGCGGGCCCTGACTTTTCGGAGCCGGTTCACCCGCTTTTTCAACCCTGGGGGCCTCGTTTGTAGGTTTATTAGCCATTGGAGTTTCCTCTAGTTTTCCGCGGAGTGCGGAATTTAGATTTTACCGATCTTGTGTCTATATATTCTGTAAATAAGAAATACTTACGCGGGTTTTTAGGAACCAGTATAAAAGAGGACGTTGATCCGTGTGAGGCGTCGTCGATCTCACGCCGAGCGCTAAACCTTTTTACCAAGAGGTATCTGCGGTTTCGCAATAAGGACGCGCTCGGATTGTTTGCCGGAAAGTTGACACGGTCAACGGCGAAGACTGGTCCGCGGAACAACATATCTGTGGAATTACAGATTGCCGACCGGATTGCAGGGTTTCGACGACGCGGACCCCTTTTGGTTTTAGTTGCTCGCGGAACCCGGCGCGAACTGGACAAACTGCGGCGCCCCCGCCATTGTCCGCGGCAACGAAATCGCCGCCCAGGAGACCGTCCGATGACCACCGCCACCGCCGTCAAGCCCGCATCGCGCGCGGAGGTCCCCAACGACTTGAGCGCTTTCTGGCTGCCGTTCACGCCCAATCGCGCCTTCAAGAAGAAGCCGCGCCTCATCTCGCGCGCCAAGGACATGCATTATTTCACCCCCGAGGGTCGCGAGATCCTGGACGCTACGGCGGGTTTGTGGTGCTGCAACGCCGGACACAATCGCGCGCCGATCGTGGCTGCGATCCAGCGCCAGGCGGCTGAGCTCGATTTCACCCCGACCTTCCAGTTCGCCCATCCGCTCGTCTTCCAGCTCGCGTCGCGAGTGGCCGAGCTTGCGCCGGGCGATCTCGATCATGTGTTCTTGTGCAATTCGGGCTCCGAGGCCGTTGATACGGCGCTCAAGATCGCGCTCGCTTATCATAACGTGCGCGGGCAAGGCTCGCGCCAGCGTCTGATCGGCCGCGAGCGCGGCTACCACGGCGTCGGCTTCGGCGGCATCTCGGTCGGCGGCATGGTCAACAACCGCAAGTTCTTCGGCTCGCTGCTGGCGGGCGTTGATCATCTGCCCGCGACCTACAATCGCGAGCATCAGGCCTTCACCAAGGGCGAGCCGGAATGGGGCGCCCATTTCGCCGACGCGCTCGAGAGCATCGTGGCGCTGCACGACGCGTCGACCATCGCCGCGGTGATCGTCGAGCCGATGGCGGGCTCGACTGGGGTTCTGCCGCCGCCCAAGGGCTACCTCAAGCGGCTGCGCGAGATCTGCGACAAACACGGCATTCTGCTCATCTTCGACGAGGTCATCACCGGCTTTGGCCGCCTCGGGGCGCCGTTCGCCGCCGAGCGCTATGGCGTTCAGCCCGACATGATCGCTTTCGCCAAAGGCGTCACTTCCGGCGCCGTGCCGATGGGCGGCGTGATCGCGCGCAAGCACATCTACGACGCCTTCATGAATGGGCCGGAGCACGCCATCGAGCTTTTCCATGGCTATACCTACTCCGGCCATCCGCTTGCTTGCGCCGCGGCGCTGGCGACGCTCGATGTCTATCGCGACGAGCGCCTGTTCGAGAACGCCAAAGCGCTCGAGCCCAAGTGGTATGACGCCATCATGAGCCTGAAAGGTCTGCCCAACGTGCTCGATATCCGCTGCGTCGGCCTTACCGGCGCGATCGATCTTGCGCCCATTCCCGGCAGCCCAGGCGAGCGTGTCTATCGTGCGCTCGATTATTCATTCTTCGAGGCAGGCGTCATGATCCGCCCGGCAGGCGACACGATCGAAGTGATGCCGCCGCTGATCATCAGCGAGAAACATATTGGCGAGATCGTGGATAAGGTTGCGGCCACGATCAAAGCGGTGGCTTGAGGCGGTTGTCGCGACGCTGCGCCTGGCCCCGGCGCTCGGTCGAAGTTCAGGCTGCCTCGGCGCAGCGCCGATTATCCCGGATTGTCGTACCCAGGGGTATCGTCACGTCCACTTCCCGAAAGTGGGTTGTTGGGTCCTGGAAGCGGCAAATCCGCATACGTGGGAAACGCCCAAGCGCATCCCTGGTTAGGTTCTCCGGCGGCGCCCGGAGCACGATCGTCAGGCCACACCAGCCAGCTTGCAGCTCCGCGTTGCCGATGGACGTCCCAGCGCGCCTCGCTGACGGAATTGCGCGCTCCGATCTGACGCCTAATGCATCGACGCGCCTCGATTTTGATCGCCCGACGCGCTTCCATTTCGGCGCGCCCGATGTATGAATTGTGACCGACGCGCAGGCCAAGGTCATGAAGCGCGCGAAGCATGGGAGTGGGCGATGGCACGGAAGTTCACAAGGGCGCTGGGTTTCGGCGCAATGCTCGCGGCGGGTCTGGCCTTCGCGCCGACTGCTTTCGCCAAGGACTGGAAGACCGTCGTCATTGGCATGGAAGGGGCCTACGAGCCCTGGAACCTGACCGACTCGAGCGGAAAGATCGTCGGCTTCGAGCCGGATCTGGTGATGGATCTCTGCAAGCGCGCGGGTCTTGAGTGCAAGATCATCGCCCAGGACTGGGACGGGATGATCCCGGGTCTCAAGGCGGGCAAGTTCGACGTCATCATGGACGGCATGTCGATCACCGACGAGCGCAAGAAAGAGATCGACTTCTCGAAGCCCTACGCCGCTTCGCCGGGCTCCTTCCTTGCGCCGAAGGACAGCCCGCTCGCCAAGGCGCCCGACGCCGGCAAGCTCGTCAATCTCGACAAGGACCCGAAGGAAGGCGACGCGGCGATCAAGGGCGTGCAGGCGGCGCTCAAGGGCAAGACGCTCGGCGTGCAGGTTTCCACCACGCACGCCAATTTCGCCAGCCAGTATCTCAAGGACATCGCGACCGTCAAAGAATATAAAACCACCGATGACCGCGATCTCGACCTCAAGGCCGGCCGCATCGACGCCTCGCTTGATGATCTTCCGACCAACATGGCGACAGCCTCCAAGCCCGATGCTTCCGAACTGGCTATCGTCGGGCCGAAGTTGATCGGCGGCGTGTTCGGGACCGGCGAAGGAATGGGCATCCGCAAGTCGGATTCCGATCTCACCGCGAAGTTCGACACGGCGCTCGCCGCAGCCATCGCCGACGGAACGGTCAAGAAGCTTTCGGAGCAGTGGTTCAAGGTAGACCTCACGCCCCAATCATAGGCTCGAGCGCGCTCTCATGTTGAAAGAGCGCGCTCCCTGAAGGGCGCACGGGTGGACGATCTCGCGATCTTCGGCTTTGGCCCGGGCGGCTGGGGCCTGGCGCTCCTCCAGGGCGCGGCGATGACGCTTCTCGTCTCAGCCTGCGGCCTCCTTATCGGATCAGCGATTGGCGGCCTTGTCGCCTGGGCGCGGCTTTCCGGGAAACTGCTCGCGGGTGGCGCAGGCCAGGCTTACGCGGCCCTGTTCCGTGGCCTGCCGGAGCTGCTGATTGTCTATTTCGTCTATTTCGGCTCTTCGGCGCTTCTGACCGGGGCGGCCAATGCTCTCGGTCACGAAGGCTTCGTCGGAGTGCCGAGCTTCGCTGCCGGCGCGCTCGCCGTCGGCGTCATCTCAGGCGCCTATCAGGCGGAGGTGTTCCGGGCTTCCTATCTCGCCATCTCGCGGGGCGAGCTTGAGGCTGCGGTTAGCGTCGGCATGAATCGGGCGCTGTTGTTTCGCCGCATCATCGCTCCGCAAGTCCTTCGCTTTGCGTTACCTGGCCTTGGTAATCTCTGGCAGGTCGCGCTCAAGGATTCATCGCTGATCTCGGTCACCGGCTTGACCGAGCTCATGCGGTTGAGTCAGGTCGGCGCCGGCTCGACCCATCGGCCCTTCGCCTTCTATCTCGGTGGCGGCGCGCTTTATCTCGTGATGACGGTTGCGACGACCCGCTTCTTCGACGTCGCCGAGGCGCGCGCCACGCGAGGCATGCGCAGGGCGACGGGCTAAGGCGGCGATGGACTTCGATTTCATCTCGAAGACCTTCGTCCGCCTGCTCGCCGCGCTGCCTCTTACGCTTTCCGTGTGGTTCCTGTCCGTTGTCCTCGGCGCCCTCATCGCCGCGGGCGTGACCTGGATGAGGGTCAGCGGTGTGAAGCCGCTCGAACTGTTCGCTCGCGCCTATGTCTTGCTCTTTCGCGGCACGCCGCTGCTGATCCAGCTCTTCGTCGTCTACTATGGCCTCGCTTCGCTGCCTGCGGTGCGCGCGAGCTTCGCATGGGCATTCCTGCGCGACGCGTTCAACTGCGCCGTGCTGGCGCTCGCGCTCTGCACCGCGGCCTATCAGGCGGAGATCTTTCGTGGCGCGCTTCTTGCCGTGCCCCATGGTCAGGTCGAGGCGGCGCGCGCCTGCGGCATGTCGAGATTCCTCGTGCTCAAACGAATCATTTTTCCGATCGCGCTGAGGCACGCGCTTCCGGCCTATTCGACCGAGATGATTTCGATGGTGAAGTCGACGGCGCTCGTCTCGCTCATCACGTTGTGGGACGTGATGAGCATTGCGTTGAAGATCCGCAACGATACGCTGGTCACTTATCTGCCGCTGATCCTTGCCGGCGCGATCTATTTCGTCGTCAACTACATCATCGGCGCGGGCTTCCTCGCGCTCGAGCGGCGCCTGTCGCCGCATCTCAGGCCCCGGCCAAGCTGAAGGACGCGCGTATGCCTGCCGCGACGCCAGCGCTCACGGTCGACAAGATGCACAAGAGCTTCGGCCAGCTCGAGGTGCTGAGGGGCGTGTCGCTGACCGCCAACGACGGCGACGTGATCTCGATCCTCGGCTCGTCCGGCTCGGGCAAGAGCACGTTTCTGCGTTGCATCAATCTGCTCGAGACGCCGGACGAAGGCGTGGTGACGGTCGCCGGAGAGACCATCAAGATGCGCCGTCGCGGCGACGGGCGAGCCGAGCCGGCGGACAGGCGCCAGGTCGACCGCATCCGCTCCGAGCTCGGCATGGTGTTCCAAAGCTTCAACTTGTGGTCGCATCTGACGGTGCTGGAGAACCTCATCGAGGCGCCGGTGCATGTGCAGAAGCGGCCGCGCGCGGAATGCATCGAGGAAGCGCGCGCGCTGCTGGCGAAAGTGGGCATGTCGGAGCGGGAGAACTATTACCCAGCGCACCTCTCCGGGGGTCAGCAGCAGCGCGCCGCGATCGCGCGCGCGCTCGCCATGCGGCCGAAGGTGATGCTGTTCGACGAGCCGACCTCGGCGCTCGATCCGGAGCTCGTGGGCGAAGTGCTTCGCGTGATGCGCGCGCTCGCCGAGGAAGGTCGCACGATGCTGGTGGTGACCCACGAGATGAGCTTTGCCCGCGACGTCTCGACCCGCGTGATGTTCCTGCATCAAGGGCTGGTCGAGGCGGAAGGACCACCGCAGGAGCTTTTCTCCGGCTCGACCTCCGATCGCTTCCGCCAGTTCATCTCCAAGGAGCGCGGGTAGGCTCGATCAAAAAGAGAGAGTTGTGGAGCAATGGCACGTTGCGCATTCACTCGACTTGTTCATTCCGATTGGAGCACGTCTCCGAAAAAGCGTTGGGCCGCGGAAGCACAGAGGACGTCGTCCGGGTGGTGGGTAGACGCGCCTAAACAGGTCGGCGTTTTGGATGATTTTCTCGATGACCTGCTCGGATTGCCGCAACCGACATTGGCGGGGTTTGACTTCCCGATAGGCGTTCCGGCTGCGTATGCTCGAAAGGCTAAAGTTTCCAGTTTCACCGACCTTCTCGAAGCTCTGGGGGACGGAGATTGGTCAGAGTTCTATTGCGTTTGTAAAGAGAGCAAAGAAATATCATTGCACCGCCCCTTCTACCCTCGGGTTTCGTCTTCCAGGGCGCGACAAGACCATTTGCTCACCGCGCTTGGTGTTGGCGATATCGACGCCGTAAGAAGAAACTGCGAACGTCGGACCGACACGCGAAAAGCCGCTTGTTCCCTATTTTGGACGCTAGGTGGAAACCAGGTCGGCAAGGCGGCGATTTCCGGTTGGCGAGACGTCGTTCAGCCTGCAAGGAAGGCGGGCGCGCTACTCTGGCCGTTTGACGGAGAGCTTACCGCGCTCTCAGAACTCCGGCAGCCTTGTGATTTGCGAAACCTATCCCGCAGAAGCATACGGGCACGTCGGGGTTCAACTTTCTGCTGGCGCCAGCAAACGAAACCAAACCGACCGGCGGCAGGCGATGTGTTCGGTGTTTGAGTGGGCTCGTTGCTGGGGCGTCTCCTTCAGCAAGAGGATGCGCAACGCGATCGACGATGGCTTTGGTGCGCCTAAGAGCGGAGAAGATCCTTTCGATGCAGCAATAGGTCTTCTCGCGATGATTGAGGTGGTCGATGATCGAAGGGCGGCCGGTCCGACGCAAATTAAAGACACCCACGTGGAAGGTTGGATATTGGGCCAAGCTGCTGCATAGCCTTGCGACGGATTTTTGTTGCACCGGCGCGCTAGACGCCTGCTGTTCGAGCGGAGCCCGCGACAATGCCGCGCCTGTTCACCGGCCTCGAACTGCCGGCCGCCGTCGTTGGTCAGCTCGCGCTGATGCGCGGCGGAGTGGTCGGCGCGCGCTGGCTCGAGCCAGACGATTATCACATCACGCTTAGATTCATCGGCGACATCGATGCCGGCGCCGCTCGCGACATCGACGAGACCCTCGCCGACATCCGCCGGCCAAAGGCGCCGGTGCGCTTCGAGGGACTGAGCTGGTTTGGCGGCGACAAGCCGCGCGCGATCGTGGCCAAGGTCAAGCCAGAACTGGCGCTGATGGATCTGCAAGCCGAACAAGAGCGCCGCCTGAGGCGTATCGGCGTCGAAGCCGAGACGCGCAAATATATACCGCACGTGACACTGGCGCGGCTGCGCGGAGCGGGGCAGGCGGCGATCGCCAGCTATCTCACGGAGCGCGGCGCGCTGGTCGCGGACTCGTTCGTCGCTGAGCGTTTCGTCCTCTATTCCGCCCGCGAGCGGTCGGGCGGCGGACCCTACGTTGTTGAGGCCGCCTATCCGCTGGGCTAAGGATCAGCCTATGGCTCCGTCCCTCGGCGCCGGTATTCATTACTGCGTCGGCACGCCGCTGGCTCGGCCCGGGCTTGCCCTCACGCTGCCGGCCCTATTTGCCCGGGTGCAGGGCTTGCGCTCGGCCGGGGCCTCGGGCTATCGCGGCGCATTCCATTTTCGCGGGCTCGCGGCGCTGAGAGTCGAATGGGTGTAAGATCAATGCTTTCGACCTCGCGGATGGCGGCGAAAAGCGCCCCCGTCAGCTGGCCATCGCTTCCTCAAGCCCGTTTCTGGCGCCGCGGCCTCGAGACCGCGCGACCCTCATCCGGGATGCTGCGCAAACATCGTCGTTTTTTCGCGGTTGCTGCTTTCCTGTTATTGGCGACGCCGCTCGTGGCCGGGCTGGTCTACCCGGACGGCGCCGCGTCGATCCTCACGCAGGGGCGCACGCCAGCGCCGGCGCCGAGAGCGCCTGTCGACAGCGCCGACTGGTTCCGGCTTCCGAACCAGATCGACGCCTATCTGCAAGATCATATCGGCCTTCGTCAGGCTTTACTCCGCGCACATCGGGAACTCTCCAAGCCGCTGTTCGGTAGCTACAAAGTCCTGATCGGCCGCGGCGGCCGTATGTTCTTTCTCGGCAACGAGATGGTTGACGAAAGCGCGGGGCTCGTCATGCGCGACCGGGCGGTGGGTCAACTGACCGATTTGCTCGCGCGGATGAACGACGATCTTCGAGCCCGCGGCATCCGTTTTTTGGTCGCGCCCCCGCCGAGCGCCTCGAGCGTTTATCAGGACGACCTGCCGATTCGGGCGCAAAATCCAGGCCGGCCGACGGAATACGATCTGCTTCTGGCGAACCTTGCCGCGAAAAAAGTCCCGGCCGTCGATTTGCGCCCCGCAGTCAAGGCGGCGCGCGCTAGCGGCTCGGTCTTTTATATGCACGATACCCATTGGACATTCCGCGGCGCGCTCGCCGCGTTTAACGCAATTGTCGAGGCGGACTCCCATACCGATTGGCGGCTCGACCCGACCTCAGCCTTAGGGCCGCCGGTTGTGCGCAAGGGGGGCGACATGGCGCAGATCCTCGGTCTTTCCGACAAGGTTTCGGAATATACTGAGAAATTGACGCTTCCCCACGGGAAGAGAACCCTGTTCCCTGACAATGATTTCATCCAAACGTCCGACAAACCCGGCCCGAAGATTCTCATTTTCGGCGATTCACTCACCCTGGACTATTTCCCACCGATGCTTTTACAACATGCTGGAAGTGTGATCTGGATACACCACAGATACTGTGGTTTTGACTGGCGGGTCATCGACAAATTTCGTCCTGATGAAGTTTGGTGGATGCCGGGCGAACGTGTTTTTCTTTGTCAGGCCTCGCCGACCGGATTTCCCGAAGTGAACAAGGGGGTGGGGGGAGAAAAAGCGCCGGTGGGTCTCAGTGGGCCGGTGGAGGCGCCGGAAGATCGGGGGGTCGTTCCAAAATGAGACCCCCGCTAAACAGGCGTCCCGCTGAACGGCAAAAGCGCCTCAGGCTGGCGGCTCCTTTCCGCCACAAATTTCGCGGAAGGCGGGGCGAGCGACGCCGTGAATGAGAACTGATGCTCCTGCGCCATCGTCGGATTTTCGCTCTGGTCGCTTTTTTTGCGCTCGCCGCGCCGCTTGTGGTCGGCCTCGTCGCGCCTGACAGTCCCGCGACCGTTCTGAGGGAAGGGCGCTCCCTCGCGCCGGCGCCACGGCTGCCCACGACCGAGGGGAGTTGGCTCGCACTGCCGGCGGCGGTCGACGCCTATCTCAAGGACCATTTCGGCTTGCGGGACGCGCTGATCACGGCGCATCGGGAACTGACCAAACCGACGCTCGCCTTCGGCAACGATTCGGTGCTTGTCGGGCGCGGCGGGCGCATGTTCTTTCTCGGCGAGGATACGGTGCGTCAAAGCGCCGGTCTTCTCGTTCGCGACCAGAGGGTGGCCGAAGCAACAGATATGCTCACGCGCATGAACGACGAGCTTCAGGCGCGGGGAATTCGCTTCCTGGTCGCTATGCCGCCCAACAGCGCTACCATCTATCAGGACGACCTGCCTCATTGGGCGCAAAATCCCGGCAAGCCGACCGAGTACGACATCCTTCTCGCCAACCTCGCGGCAAAGGGCGTGACAGCGGTCGATCTGCGCCCTCCTGTCAGGAATGCGCGCAAACAAGGTCCGGCGTTTTATATGCACGATACGCACTGGACATTCCGGGGCGCGTTGGCCGCGTATAATTCCATCGTCGAGGCGGATTCTCATGAAGATTGGCGGATCGAACCAGCCTCCGCGCTGGGGCCTATGACCCTGCGCAACGGCGGCGATCTGGCGCGTATGCTCGGTGTCGGCGACAGCGTTTCAGAATATGCTGAGACCTCGACGCTCCCGTATGAAGAGAGATCTTCCGATCCGGTCGCAGACTTCACTGAAACGTCGAAGAAGACTGGCCCGACGATTCTCATCCTCGGCGATTCCTTCACCAGCGGCGACTTCCCCCCGATGATTTTGCAGCACGCGAGCCGCGTGGTTTGGATGAGCCACCTGATTTGTGGTTTCGACTGGAACGAGGTCGAAAAATATCGCCCCGACGAGGTCTGGTGGATGCCCACCGAACGTTTTCTGGTTTGCCTAACGGGCAAGAAGCCTAAGGGCTTGCCCGAACGAAAAACGGTCTCGGCCGAAGGAAAGGTCCGGGCCGGGCTTGCAGCGCAGATGGGCGCGGCGTGGAGTCGCGATGGCGGGCGCGAGTGAGCCTCGAACGATTGCGCGCAGCCTGCTCGTGCTCGGCGGCGCACGCTCAGGAAAAAGCGCTTATGCGCAGAGTTTAGCCGAGGCTTACAGCCGAGAGCGGCTCTACCTGGCGACCGCTGCGGCGGGAGATGAGGAAATGGCGGCGCGGATCGCCCGCCACCGGGCAGACCGGGGCCACGGCTGGACGACGTTTGAGGAGCCGCTCGAAATTACCGCAGCTCTCCTGACGCGTGCGCAGCCAAGCAGGGTGGTGGTCGTCGATTGCTTGACCCTCTGGCTGAGCAATCTCATGCTGGCCGGCCGCGACCCAGGCCCCGCGGTCACGGCTCTCGCCGGCGCGATTGGCGCACTCGCCGGCCCGGCGATCCTTGTATCAAACGAAGTGGGCATGGGTATCGTGCCGGATCACAAACTGGGCCGTGAATTTCGCGACTGGCAGGGCCGCGCGAACCGCGAAATCGGCGCTGTCTGTGATGCGGTGATCTTTGTCGCCGCCGGGTTCCCGCTCCAGTTGAAGCCGGCTACAACCCCCAGCGTGCAGCTGGGCTGAGGCCAAGCATTTTCTTGAACAAAACCACTGGCGACTCGGGGCTGGCCTGGACTAGGATTCGCCAGCGGCGGATGGGGCTTGCTGGCTGCGCGGTCGGCCTTCGCCTCAAAACGTCCGTTGGGGACTTGGCGGGATGTTGCGTCTTTTCCAACGCCGGGCGCCTGAGCAGGCGGCGCATTTCGACATCGCCCATGACGGCGAGACGTATCGCATCGCGCTGAAACGCGTCGCGACGTCGCGCCGTTTCACGTTAAGGGTTCGCACGGCGAAGCGCGACGTGGTGCTGACGATGCCGACGCGCTCCTCGCTCAAAGCGGCGCGCGATTTCGCCGAACGTCACGCCGCATGGATCGGCACGCGGCTCGCGCGCCTGCCTCAACCGGTCGCGTTCGAACCGCGCGCAATCATGCCGTTGCGCGGCGTCGATCATCGCATCGTGCATCGGCCTGGAGAACGCCGCGGGGTCTGGCTCGAGTCAAGCGAGCGCGGACCGCTCATCGGCGTTTCCGGCGAGCTTCCGCACGTGGCGCGTCGTGTCGCCGATTTCCTCAAGCGCGAGGCGCGCAAGGACCTCGAGGCTGCGGTCGCCCGGCATTCCAAGCAGCTTGGCGTCAAGCCGCGCCGCATCGCGCTGCGCGACACGGTGAGCCGCTGGGGCTCATGCTCTTCGACCGGGGGGCTCAATTTTTCCTGGCGCCTGATTCTCGCGCCGCCCTTTGTGCTCGATTATCTTGCCGCGCATGAGGTGGCGCACATCGTGCACATGAATCACTCGCCGCTATTCTGGAAGCTTACGCGCCGCCTGCACCCCGGAACCGACCGCGCCGAAATCTGGCTCAAGGTGCATGGCGCGAACCTGCATCGCTTCGGCGCGACGTGGGAGTGATCTCTCTCGAAGGTCACATCATCCGTTCCAGCGCCGCGAACATGAGCTCCAGGTCCTGCGGTCGCGAAAGACGGTGATCGCCGTCTTTGACCAGCGTCAGCGTCGCCGGGTCGCCGCCGAAGCGCTGCATCAGCGCGAGCGCATGTGAAAAGGGTACGTCTTCGTCCCGCATGCCCTGCAGCACCGCGGTAGGCGCGCCGGTGCGGATCATGCCGCCGAGCAGAAGGTGCTTGCGCCCGTCCTCGATCAGATCCCGGGTGAAGCAATCGGGTTCGCTCGAATAGGCGGAGGGTCGCCGCCACACGCCTTCATCGATAATCGCGCGCCGCGCCTCCTCCGGCGCTTTGGCCCAGATGAGCGCTTCGGTGAAATCGACCGCAGGCGCGATAAGGATGAGGCCTTTGACGCGGTCCGCCTCGCCGGCCTCGTTGAGCGCCCCGACGGCGAGAAGCGCAAGGTAACCACCCATCGAGGAGCCCACGAGAATTTGCGGCCCCTCGCTCTGCGCGCGAACGAGGGCCAGAGTTTCTTCAAGCCAGCGCGAGATGGTCCCCTCCTCGAGCCGCCCGTCGGATCGCCCATGGCCGGAATAGTCGAACCTGAGCAGGCCTAGACCGCGCCGCTCGGCCTCCGCGTCAAGCGCGGTCGCCTTGGTCGAGTCCATGTCGGAGCGATAACCGCTCAGCCAAACAACGCCTGGACCTCCGTTGCGAACTGGCGCACGGCGACGAAAGGCGATACGCCGTTGATTCGGGGCGTTTCCGACAATGAAGACCTGCGGCTGTCCGTCCGACACACTAGGCTCGCTTTTGGTGACGCCGCTTGCCGATCGCGCCTGGATGAGCCTTGGCGCGGGCGCGCGGAGCGAAGCGGGCTTGGCGGAGCCCTCGCTGCATGTCAACCGCTCGCCGGTCAAGCTCTCGTGTTCGAGGCGGGGCCGCCCGTGAGTGTGGACGCGCTTTCCCCCTTCCGGCGCGGGGCCAATACGCCGCTCGCCGGCCGTACGATCCTCCAGATCGTCCCGCCGTTCCACGCGGGCGGCGACGAACGCGCGACGCTCGCCGTCACCGCGGCGCTCGCGGAGACCGGCGCGCGGGCGCTGGTGGCGACCGATTCGCGCGGGCTGGCCGGCGAATTGCAAGCGATTGGAGGGGTCTTCCTTCATTTCCCGGCTGCAACCAAGAACCCGCTCGCGATGGCGCTCAACATGCGACGTCTGCAGCGCATCATCGCTTCGGAACGCGTCGACCTTGTCCACGTGCGCTCGCGCTGGGCCGCATGGACGGCGGTCAAGGCCTGCCGCAAGGCGAAGCGCCCGCTGGTCACCTCGCTTCAGAGCGACGGAATCCGCACGCGTCCGCACTCTAGCTTTGAGACCGCCGTCGCCGAAGGCGACATTGTCATCGCGTCGTCCGAATTCGTCGCCGGGCGTGCGGAAACGCTCTTCCCCGCGCCGCCCAGGCGCCTCAGGATCGTGCGAGCGGGAATGGATCTCTCAAAACTTCAGCCGGAACGAGTGAGCGGGCGCCGCGTGTCTGATGTCCGTTCGATCTGGGGCGTCGCGGCGCATGAGCGGGTCGTCTTGATGCCGGCGCGGCTCGCTTCCGGCCGAGGCCAGCAGACGCTCATCGAAGCGGCGGCCCTCATCAAAAGCCAAGGCCTCGACGATGTTCGGTTCGTGCTGGCGGGCGAAGCGGCTAAGCCCGCGTTCGCGCGCGAACTTGACGCCCTCGCCATCAAGTGCGGCGTCCAGTCCATGTTTATCCGCGTGGGCGCCGCGGCCGATCCGCCAGCGGCGTTCATCGGCGCGGCGGTCGTGGTTTTTCCGGCTACGGAAGTGGACGGCGTGACGCGCACTTCGATCGAGGCGGCTGCGATCGGCGCGCTCACAATCATCTCCGATGTGGGGTCCGCCCGCGAAATCGTCACCGCGCCGCCGTACGCGGACGCCGAGGCTCGCACCGGATGGCTCGTTCCGCCCCGCGAACCGGCCGCGCTTGCGGAGGCGATCCATGCCGCGCTTTCGCTTGGCGCTTCGGCGCGTGAGGCCGTGCGGCGCCGGTCGCGAGCGAAGATCGCCGAAGCCTATTCGCTTGAGCGCATGACGCGCGACACGCTGAGCATCTACGCCGAGGCGCTGGAGCGCTGACGGTAAGCCGCGCGTCAGTCGGTGTTTGACTGTATTCCGCAGCGTCAGACTGGTTGACGGCATGTAGTATTCATGCAACCGTGAAGTTGTCAGCGGGTAAGGGGACCTCTTTAAGTCGCATGAAGGCGTGATTGACGCAGTGGACAGGCGTCGCCTGCGGTCGGGCGGCGGGTAGCCCGTTGACCCGAAAAGGAGGACGCCATGATCTTCATCAAGGGGAGTGCGAGTCTCGGCGCGGCGATTCTGATCGGTCTATCTGCGCTGTCTGCGCAGGCCGGCTATGTCGTGGACCTCACGCAGTGGGGAGCGACGTCGTCGCGAGCGGGAGCGGACCAATCGACCTGACCGGCCTGACTTTCGACGGGACTCCACTCGCGGGGACCTTTATCTACCCGGCTCTTGGGGCTATAGTCACGGGGATAACAAGCGCGACCGCCGACCAGTATGGCGGGATCACTGGACCAGCGAATTTCGGGAGCGGATCCGACAACTTTCCGGTTGGCGGCAGCGGAGACCTTGTCGGCGTCGAAGGTTTCGTCGACGAGCTTTCCGTGCCACATGGCTACGTGTCCGACAGTCCCCTGTCGGACACCTCGACCTACGGCAGCCAGACATTCAGCAGCCTCGGCGCGACGCCTGGCACGTACAAGTGGACGTGGGGGACCGGGGCGAACCAGAACTTCACGCTCGTCATCGGAACCCCTGCGGTCCCCGAACCCTCGACCTGGGCCATGATGCTGCTCGGCTTCGCGGGACTGGGCTTCATGGGATATCAAAGCGCCGGGCGCCGCCGCCGGAACGCGGCAACGCCTAGCCTGGGACCGGGCAGCGGGTCGCCCGTTGGCCTGAAAGGGAGGACGCCATGATCTTCATTAAGGGGCTAGCGAGTCTCGGCGCGGCGATGCTGATCGGTCTGTTCGCGCCGTCGGCGCAGGCCGGATATGTCGTGGACCTCACGCAAGTGGGGAGCGACGTCGTCGCGACCGGAAGCGGCGCAATCGACCTGACCGGCCTGTCTTTCTTCGAAAGTCGGCAGGAGGCAGCGGGACTACTTCCGTCCATCAATTTTGAGGACACCGGGCCGGTGAACACCGGGGTCGTCCACGTTTACTCCGGCATCACTGGACCATCGAATTTCGGGAGCGGAGGCTTCACCGCTGCCAGTAGCGGCAGCGGAGACCGCGTCGGCATCGACAACGACGGCAAGGTACTTTTCGTGCCATTGGATTACGTCTCCGACAGTCCCCTCTCGGACACCTCGACCTATTTGAGCCAGACCTTCGGCAGCCTCGGCGTGACGCCAGGCACGTACGAGTGGACGTGGGGGAGCGGGGCGAACCAGAACTTCACGCTCGTCATCGGAACCGTGGTCCCGGAACCCTCCACCTGGGCGATGATGCTACTCGGCTTCGCTGGGCTGGGCTTCGTGGGATATCAAAGCCGCCGCCGAACCGCGTGCAACGCTTAGGCGATCCACAAGCGCGAGGCTGCCCGGCGCCGGTCGCGGGCGAAAATCGCCTCCCATGACGCGCGACATGCTCAGCCTCTATGCCGAGGCGCGCGCTGAAGGGGGACCACGCGGCTCGCTTCCACAACGGGTGTCGCCTCCGGCGTTTGCACGTGCTCGGGGCGAATGCCGAGCCCAACCAACCGGGCTGGAATGCGGCGCAGAATCGGAAAGACGCCGAACAGCTTCAGGAACAGCGGCGGCTTCGGCTGCTGTTGGCTTGCCAGGACGCGGCTGATGACCCTCTGCTGAATGGTGAGCTGCAGCCCCTGGGTGAAGCGCATCGGCAGCGTGCGTCGCTCTTCGATCGCCTTAAGATCCGCGTCCGTCACCTTGCCGGCACGAAGCGGTCCGGCGAGCCGGTTTGCCGCGGCGACCGCGTCCTGCACCGCCATGTTGATGCCGACGCCGCCGATCGGCGACATCGCATGCGCCGCATCGCCGATGCATATGAGGCCGGGCCGCCACCATTTCTTCAGCCGATCGACGGTGACGCTGAGCAGTTTGACGTCGTCGTCCCATGTTTTCAGTTCGCCGACGCGGTCGGAGAGAAACGGGGACATCTCAACGACTTGTTTGCGGAAGGCTTCGAGGCCCTCCGACTTCATTCGCTCAATCCCGCCTTTAGGAATGATGTAGGCGCATTGCCAATAGTCGCCACGGTCCAGCATGATCATCATCTTACCAGCTTCAATGTGGCCAAACGTGTCCGGGGTGTCGCTGGGCTTGTGCGATAGACGAAACCATAAGACGTCCATCGGCGCGCCATAGTCGTCGCTCTTGAAGCCTGATTTCTCGCGCACGGTCGAATGGCGTCCGTCGCAACCAACCACCAGATCGGCGCGGATCGTAAGCACCCCGTCGGGCGTGTTAGCGATCAAGCCGGCGATGCGCCCATTCTCCTCGATGAGGTCTGCCGCGTCGGCCTGCATGCGCAGGTCGAATGTGGCGTAACGCTTGCCGTGCTCGGCGAGGAAGTCGAGGAAGCTCCATTGCGGCATCAGCGCGATGAATTTGCAGTGGGTTGGCAGATGGCGGAAATCCACTAATTCGACATGCTCGGCGCCAATCTGCGCGGACAGCGTTTCGACCTTCTGATGCGGCAGCTTCAGGAACTCGTCGATCAGACCGAGTTCGAACATCAACTCGAGCGTCGAGGGATGAACCGTATCGCCACGGAAATCGCGAAAGAAATCGGCGTGCTTCTCCAGCACCACGACATGAACGCCGGCGCGGGCCAGCAGGAATCCGAGCATCATGCCGGCGGGGCCGCCGCCCACGATACAGCATTGCGTCGCGATCGTTGAGTTCGCCATGGCTGCTCGACTCCGCTGGGCGCACGAGCCCGCGCTCGCGACCGTAGAACGCGAAGATTAAGGCGAGGTTCCGACTAGGGCAGGAGCAGTGATGTTGCGGTTCCGGTTCGAGCCACGGGACGCGAGGCTCGAACCAATTCTCCTCAGTTCTTGATGAACGCGCCGCTGCGCAAATCGCTCAGCGCCTGACGGATCTGGTCTTGCGTGTTCATCACGATCGGTCCGTGCCAGGCGATCGGCTCGCGTAAGGGTCGGCCGGAGACGAGGAGGAAGCGCACGCCTTCTTCGCCCGCCTGGACGACGACCTCGTCGCCCGCGCCGAACACGACCAGCGACCGGTTGCCGACCTTGTCGCGCACCACCACCTCTTCGCCGTCGACCTCAGCTTCGCGCAGCACGCCGAAGGGTTCGGATGAGTCGGCGAACATCGCCGAGCCCTCGAAGATATAGGCGAAGGCCTGACGGAAATCCTCGACCTTGAGGCGCTTCTTCTTGCCTGCGGGCACTGTGACGTCGAGATAGCGCGGCTCGGCGGCGACGCCATCGATGGGCCCCGTCTTGCCCCAGAACTCGCCGCAGATGACGCGCACGGATGTGCCGTCGTCGTCGATCACCTCGGGGATCTCGGTTGCGGGAACGTCCTGGTAGCGCGGCTTGGTCATCTTGAGATGCGCGGGCAGGTTCGCCCACAGCTGGAAGCCATGCATGCGTCCCTTGGCGTCGCCCGTTGGCATTTCCTGATGCAGGATGCCGCTGCCGGCGGTCATCCATTGGACGTCGCCTGAGCCGAGCTTGCCGCGGTTGCCAAGACTGTCGCCGTGATCGACCTCGCCCGCCAGCACATAGGTGATCGTCTCGATGCCGCGATGGGGATGCCAGGGAAAGCCGGCGAGATAATCCTCGGGCCGATCGCCGCGGAAATCGTCCATCATGAGGAACGGGTCGAAATCGGACGTGTCGCCGAAGCCGAAGGCGCGGCGCAGCTTGACACCCGCTCCTTCCATGGTCGGCACGGACTGGCTGACGCGCTTGACGGGACGAATGGACATATGAGCCCTCCTGGTCGAACTGAGATAGGCTTCCGAAATACTGCCGCTCATCCAGTGTTGCGACTGAAGAAGTTCGGCTAATTCGCTAATCGGAAACCGTGTTGAGGGTGAAGATAGGTATAGAAATCGAACGCCGCAAGTCTATCGAAAGAAGTGATCGTATCTATCGGTCAGGATGAACGCTTGAGCTCCTCGGCCTCCCGCCGACGCTTGCTGAAGCGGCGGCGCCGGCTGCTGCGGCGCGCTCGAGCGCTGGCCGGATGTCCGTGCCGGACAGTCGTGCGGCTAGAAAGGCGGCGACGAACGCGTCGCCCGCGCCGGTCGTGTCGATCGCCTCGATCTTCGGCGCGTTGACATGCCAGCGCTTTTCGCTCGCAGCCGCCTCGGCGCCGGCAGCGCCGCGCTTCACGACGACCAGCGGGCAGCGGGCCGCAAGGCGCGCGCATTGGGTTTCGGGATCGACGGACGCTGCTAGAATTGTGGCTTCCTCTTCGTTGGGGAACAGGATTGCCGCGCCTTGCGTCCATGCTAGGAAATTGTCGGCGCCCATCTCGCGCAGGAATTCCGCCGACGCCGGATCGACGCTGATGGGCTTGTCCCCCGCGCGGCGCATGACGTCGAGGACCGCCGCGCGCGGCGAAGGGGCGAAGAACGAATAGCCGGAGAGATGGACGAGCGCCGCGCCCTCGATCAGCGCGTCGGGGATGTCGCACGCTTCGAGCGCCTCGTTGGCGCCGCGATCGGTGAGGAAGCTGCGTTCGCCGTCCGGGTCGATGAGGGCGATCAGCCGGCCAGTCTCGCGATTCGGGTCGCCAACGAGATGCGGCGTGACACCCATCGTTGTGAAACGCGCCGTCTCGCTTTCGAGGTCTGCGGCGCCGACGCGGGCGACGAAGTCGACGCTGACGCCAAACGAGGCGAGCCACGCCGCTTGATTGGCTGCGGAACCGCCAGGCTGAACCGCGATCGAGGCGCGCCGGTCCGAGCCGCGCGCCAGCGGCCCTTCGGGACGGACGATGACGTCAGTCATCACGTCGCCGATGACGAGGATGCGGGGCGACGCGATCATGACGGCACGCGGGACGCGCTGCGACTCGCCGGGATTTGCGTCAAGCCAGCAGTTTCACGAAATTGCGCCTGCGGCCGAAGCGCTCCTTGAGGGTTGCGACATAAGCCGTCTGTTCGGCGGGGGCGCGCAAGCGGCCCATACGAGCGACGAAGCCGGCGGCCTCATCATAAGCGCGATTGCCGCCCTCGTTCGCGAGTTCATCGACGCGCCGCGCATAGACCTCCAGAGCCTCGCGCGGATGGTCGGCTTCGCTCTCGCGAGCAAGGCCCTGTTTCACAGTCTGTGTGACGCGATGCTTCCGCGTCATTGCCCAGGCCATGTCGAATTGCTTCTCGTGCATCAGAATTTTGACGCCAAGATCCGCGGGATGGCCAAAGGAGGGCCCGGTCTCGGCCGCCGCCCGGCGTTCGACCAGCGCGAGCGCCTGGTCGCGCGCCGCCTCGCCGCCTGCCTCGCGCCAGCGCAGGTAGACATTGAAGTCTGGCGCACGCTCGAAAGCGCGCTTGAGAACGGCTTCGGCTTCGCCTCGGCGATCCGCCTTCATGAGAAGGTTGGCGGCGAAGAGCACGAGGCGCGCGTCCGATGGAGCGTCCTCGAACGTCCAGAGCCCTTCCTCAGCCCAGCGCAGCGCTTCGTTCGCGCCCTTATGCCCGAGGCAGAATTCAGCGAGCTCGAGGTATTTCCAGGGCGACGACAGATCCTTGGTGCGCAGGGCGATGCGCGCCTCGACATCGCCGTCGCGCTCGGCGAAGCTGTCGAGAATTCCCGAGAGACCAAAATAGTCGCCTTCAGCCTTCTCTCGGCCCCGTCCGGTCAGCGGCGGCAACTTCTCCCACGCTTCGGTCGCGAGCCTGCGATATTCGGCCAATCCGACCTCGCCGAGAACATCGGCATAAAGCCAAGCCGCGTCGTCGAACGTTCCGTAGCCGTCTCCGGTCTCGCGCTCAAAGAGGTCGCGGGCGAGCGCCGTGGGGTCCGGCCGGGCGCCTCGGGCGGCGCGGATATGGATGTCCCGCGCGCGCTCGAGCAGCACGCTGCATTCGCCATTGGAATCGTCGATGGATTCGATCGCGCTCTCGATCCGGTCGATCGCATGCTCCGCTAGCGTGACGACGAGGCGGTCGTGCCTGGAGTCCAAAGCCTCGAGGACGTCGAGCGCCTCGTCGACGCCCGTGGCCCAGCCGCCCGCCTCCCCATATTCGACATAGCCGCGCGTCGCCGTCGCCTGGTCGATCGCCTTGCCGAGGCGCGCCGCCAGCGTCTTGTCGTCGGCGCCGTCGGCGGCCGAGGCGATCTTGAGCTTGCGGAACAGGGCCCGATCGCGCTCGGCAAGCTCGACGATCATCGCGACGAGAACTCCGTTCGACTTATTCGCAAGGTGGGCGCGGATGCGCGCGAGCGCGCCGGCGGCCACCGACTCGAGGCCGTGATCGATCTCGTTCGCAGCGATCGCGGTCGCCACCATGTGCTTGCAGAAGCCATAATCGTCGAAGGCGGGACAGTCGCACTCGCCCTTGATCGTCTCGTCCTTGCCGAGAAGATTGACGCGGTAGTCCTCCGTTCCCGTGACTTGCGCCAGCACCCGCCTGGGTTCGATGGCCAGGATCTCGACCCGTCCCTCGCGATGGTAGGCCTCGCCGCGGGCGAAGGCGCCTCCGGCGAGCCGCTTTAGAGCCGCGATGTCGAAACGTGGGAGTTTTTCGGCCGTCATCCCGTAGCGCGCCTTCCTGTATCGACCTCCCACATGCGCGCTTGGTGAGCTTCAGGCAGCGCACGCGAGTGACCTGATTCGCTGACGTGCGACGATAGCACCTGACCGCGACGCGGCGAACGGCGAAGCACATGCAATTCGCCGGGCTACTCTCCAGCGGCGGCGGCCAACGCCTGAACAACCGCGATGTTCGGCACGAGATTGTCCGGGAAACCGTGTCGCTCTTTCAGGTACTCCGGGCTGTTGTAAGAGATCCACACCTTCCCTTGTGAATCTTCCGCGACCAGAATTTTCAGCGGCAGATCGATGGCTGCGCTCGGCGTCGCCAGCATGAGCGGCGTGCCGCCCTTCGGATTGCCGAAGATCAAGAGCTTGGTCGGAGGCATTGTCAGCCCCACCTTTTCGGCTTCGCCGCTGTGATCGACCAGCGCGAACAGCGTCACGCCTTTAGATTTGAGAATGCTCTTGAGCTTTTCGACCGTCTCGTCCACGGAGTGATGGCTCGGAATTTTGACAATCCCTTCTTCTTTCTGCATGGGCCAAACGCCTCCGAAGCCAAGAGAATGAAAAGAGCGACGTCAGGGCGGCCCGCCAGTATTTCATTGCGCCCCCTCCCGCCACACGCCAACAATCGAGCTTAATGGGGACCGGCAATGGCGGACAAGCAAAACATCTCGGATGATGAAGTTGCGGTCCGGGATTTGATCGAAGCGTGGGCGGATTCCGTGCGGCGGAAGGATTACGCCGGAATCCTGCGAAGCCATGCTGCCGATTTCGTGATGTTCGATGTTCCGCCGCCTTTCAAAAGCGTTGGGCTCGACGCTTACAGGAAGAGTTGGGACCTCTTCTTTTCCTGGTCGAGCGATCCGGTCCGCTTTGACATTCAAGAGATGGACGTCACGGCCGGCGCGGATATCGCCTTCGCTTTTGCCAGCATGCGCTGCGAGGGACCAGGGTCCGACGGCAAGCCTGAGGCGCTCGATTTTCGTCTGACCATAGCCTTGAGAAAAGTCGACGGGCGATGGATGATCGGGCACGAACATCATTCCATCCCGGCGGTAGATTAAGCCCGTGCGTTTATAACTTCATGAGCTCCACCGCCGCCTGCGCAGCGAGCATGGCGTTATTCTTGATCAGCGCGACATTGGCCTCGAGGCTTTGTCCGCCAGAGAGTTCGAAGACGCGCTTGAGCAAGAACGGCGTCGCCTCCTTTTTTCCCACGCCCTGCGCCTTCGCTTCCGCGACGGCTTCCGCGATGCGCGCCTCGATCGCCGCCTCTTCCAGCGCGTGATCTTGCGGAATCGGATTGGCGATCAGGAGCCCGCCGGGACCGATCTCGCGCTGAAGTCGAATCGTGCGAGCGAGATCGTGCAGCCCATCGCAGCGATGTTCGAGCTTAAGGCCGGACGAGGGGGCGTAGAAGGCCGGGAACTCGTCGGTGCGGTAGCCGACGACGGCCACCCCCTGGGTTTCCAGGAATTCGAGCGTCTTGCCGATGTCGAGGATCGACTTTGCGCCGGCGCAAACGACGGCGACGCGGGTGCGTGACAACTCGACCAGATCGGCCGAAATGTCGAACGTCTCTTCCGCGCCTCGGTGAACGCCGCCGATGCCGCCGGTGGCGAAGATTTCGATGTCCGCAAGCCCAGCGATGAACATTGTCGCGGCGACTGTTGTGCCAGCGGAGCCTTTGCGCGCCGCAACGAGCGCCAGATCGCGCCGCGAAGCCTTCACGACGCCGCCGCTGAGTTGGCCGAGCTGGTCGATCTCTTGGTCGTCGAGGCCGACCCTCAAGCGGCCGTCGATGACCGCGATCGTCGCCGGAATGGCCCCCATCTCGCGCGCGGCGTGCTCGACGGCGCGTGCGGTCTCGACGTTGCGCGGGTAGGGCATGCCATGGGTGATGATCGTCGATTCGAGCGCGACGATCGGTTTCTTGGCCGAGCGCGCCTCGGCGATCTCGGGGGAAAAATCCAGTAGATCCGCGGCGTTCATCGCTACCAACCTTCATCGCAGGGCGGCCGCGATCAGCCGCGCCGGGTTTATCGGCAATCTCAACCTGATGATCAATGGCGCTCATTTGCGCCGAAACCGCGCGGCGCCGCAGCCAGCTTGCGGTCCGTCGGATTCACGCTACCTTCGCCCCGAAAGAGCGGACAGAATACGAATTGATGGACGACAAGCCTCAGAACGTCCCGGTCGAGCCGGACCTCGTTGCCTCGATCCGGCAGGCTCGGGTCGAGAACGCCGAGCGCGCCGATGCGATCGCGGAGGTGCGCGAACTCGAGATTGTCCGCCTCAAGGCGCTTGAGAGCGCGTTGGAGCCGGTCGTCGACCAGGCGCCTCAGGGGCTCGGCCTGTTTGATTTGGCGCTGACGCAGAGCGAGCATCCGCGCCTCTTCCTCGACATGATCGCATTCGTCGACATGGCGCACGATAAGCGCACCTATCGATTCTTCCAGGACACGCGCAACGGCCGCGTGCTGATGGCCGAAAGCCAATCGGCCGACACGATCGTCGCTGCTGTCGCCGATTATGTCGCGCGCCGTCTGGTCGAGCGCGAGCGCGCGGTGACCGTGGATTTGCGCATGCCCGAGGGGTCACGCTCGCGAGGCGGCGGCGAGCTCAGGCGTTTTTCGTCGGATGGCGTCGACATCGCCTTCATCGACGCCAAGCCGCAGGGGCGAGACCTGAACGAGCCGATCCTGCTCATTCATGGCTTCGCCTCCAACCATCGCATGAACTGGGTGGGTCCACGCTGGGTTCAGACTCTCACCGAGGCTGGGCGTCGCGTCATCGCGTTCGACAATCGCGGCCACGGACAAAGCCAAAAGCTCCACGCTCCAGCCGACTATCGCCTCGATCTGATGATTCAGGACGCAGCCAACCTGCTCGCGCATCTCAGCGTCGAGCACGCCGACGTGATGGGCTATTCGATGGGCGCGCGGATCGCGAGCTTCCTCGCGGTCGCTGAACCGACCCTCGTGCGCTCGCTCGTACTCGGCGGGCTCGGCGATCGGCTGGTGCGCGACGGTGGGTTGCCGGAGACGATCGCCGAAGCCCTGGAGGCGCCGTCGCTCGACAGTCTTGTCGATCCGACGCAGCGCCTGTTCCGCGTTTTCGCCGAGCAGACGAAGAGCGACCGTGCCGCGCTTGCCGCCTGCGTTCGTGGCGCAAGCCGAAGCCTGACGCTGGAAGAGGCGGCGCGCATAAATCAGCCGACTTTGGTCGCGGTCGGCGAGCGGGATACGCTTGCTGGCGACCTTTCGAAGCTTGTTGCGCTCTTGCCCCGAGCGGAAGCGCTTTCGATCCCGGGCCGCGATCACAATCTCGCAGTCGGCGACAAGGCGTTCAAGGCCGGGGCGCTCGATTTTCTTGCCCGTAGGCCATGAGCGCTCCGCTGCTCTGCGCCATCGACTAAAGTCCTAAGCACAAAGGGGGTGACAAGCGACCCTCGAAACGTCAAGACTGCGGCCTTAGGCGGGCCTCGACGAGCCGGTCGTGACGGGAACGGGAAGTCCATGGAGTTGGCCGAGGCGCGAGTCGGAGGCGCGGATCGCGATGCGGACCTCCAGGCGCCCGCCCTCCTGGCGGTCCAGGGGCTGACGATCCGGTTCGGCGGCGTAACCGCGCTCGACGATGTCTCCTTCGAGGTCCCTCGCGGGGCGATCTGCGGCCTGATTGGTCCGAACGGCGCCGGCAAGACGACGCTCTTCAATTGCATCTCGCGTCTCTATGATCCGGGCGCAGGCTCGATCGAGTTCGACGGACGGCCGCTCTCGAGCTGCGGCAGGCATGAGCTCGCCTCCCTCGGCATTGCGCGGACGTTCCAGAACGTGGCCCTGTTTTCGACCATGAGTGTGCGCGAGAACGTTTGCGTCGGCGCGCACGCGATGGCGCGCGGCGGGTTCCTGACCAATGCGCTCGCCACGACGCTCGCGAGGCGCGAGGAAAAGAGAATCGTTGAGCACGCCGACGCGTTGATCGAGGAGTTCGGCCTGAACGCCGTTGCGGATCGTCCGGCGGGCGCGTTGTCGTTCGGAATCCGCAAGCGGGTGGAGCTTGCCCGCGCGCTCGCCAAAGGCCCAAAACTATTGCTGTTGGACGAACCGGCGGGCGGCCTCAACCATTCGGAAGTCGATGGTCTCGCCGACGAGATCCGCGCCATCCGCGACCGCCGCGGCGTCTCCGTACTTCTCGTCGAGCATCACATGAATCTGGTCATGCGGGTTAGCGACCAGGTGGTCGCGCTCGACTTTGGCCGGGTGATCGCCAACGGCCGCCCGGACGAGGTCCGGCGCCATCCCGAAGTGGTGCGGGCCTATCTCGGGAGTGCGAATTGAGCTTGGCCATTCTGGAAGTGAAGGGGCTCGAGGCCTGGTACGGCCCGGCTCGGGCGCTGCACGGAATCGATTTCGAGGTCGAGGACGGCGGCGTGACCGCGTTGCTCGGCGCCAATGGCGCCGGCAAGACGACGATCCTGCGGGCGCTGAGCGGACTCATACGCCGCACCGGCGATGTCCGTTTTCGCGGCCGCCCGATCGCCGCGCTGGCGACCGAGGACGTCGCGCGTTTGGGAATAGCGCATGTGCCTGACGGACGCGGCACGTTTGTCGATCTCACCGTCGAGGAGAACTTGCGCCTTGGCGCCTATGTGCGCGCTGACCGGGAAAGCGTCCGCGCGGATTTCGATCGCATGTTCGGCCTTTTTCCGCGCCTTGCCGAACGGCGCCGCCAGCAGGCGGGAACACTCTCGGGCGGCGAGCAGCAGATGCTGGCGATCGCCCGCGCTCTTCTCATGCGGCCGAGCCTCCTGATGCTCGACGAGCCGTCGTTCGGCCTTGCGCCCCTGGTGGTGGCGGAAATCTTTCGCGCGCTCGGCGACATCAATCGAGACGAGGGTGTGAGCCTCCTGATCGTCGAGCAGAACGCCTCGCTCGCGCTCGATCTCGCCGACCGGGCGGTGCTGATCGAAACCGGAAGGGTGGCGCTCAGCGGTCCCTCGCAGATGATCCGCGCCGACGATGCGGTCCGCCGCGCGTATCTCGGTTACTAGCGACAAGGAGCACGAGAGGGTTTGGGTGAGTTCCTGCATCAACTGGCGTCCGGTCTCGCGCTCGGCGGGGTCTACGCGATCATGGCGCTGGCGCTGGTGATGATCTACCAGGCGACGCATCTGATCAATTTCGCCCAAGGCGAAATGGCGATGTTCTCGACCTATTTCGCCTGGAAGCTGATGGATATGGGCGAGCCCTACTGGTTCGCCTTCTTCGCCACCGTAATCGCCTCGTTCATCGGCGGTGTGGTGATCGAGCGGCTGGTCGTCCGGCCGTTCGCCAATGCGCCGATCCTCACCTCGGTGATCGTGTTCATCGGGCTTAGCCTGATCTTCAATTCGCTTGCCGGATGGCTGTACGGCTATTCGGTGACCTCGTTCGACTCGCCGTTCAACGGTCGCCCCTTTTTCGGCGCCGGCTACATGTCGGCGCATGAAGCCGGCGCAATTGTTGTGACCTTGTGCGTTCTCGCCCTGGTATACGCGTTTTTTCGTCTGACCCCGCTCGGCCTCGCGATGCGCGCGGCGGCGCAGAATCCGGTCTCGAGCCGGCTGGTCGGCATTCGGGTCGGGTGGATGCTGGCGATCGGCTGGGGTCTGGCGGCGGCGATCGGTTCCGTCGCGGGCATGATGGCGGCGCCGATCGTCTATCTCGATCCAAACATGATGGGCGGTGTTCTGCTCTACGCTTTCGCTGGCGCAGTGCTGGGCGGCATCGACAATCCGTTCGGCGCCGTCTTTGGCGGCATCGCGGTCGGCGTGCTCGGCAATCTCATCGGCGCTTATGTCGTGGGCGACGAGGTCAAACTCTCGGTTGCGCTTGCGATCATCATCGCCGTACTGGTCTGGCGGCCGTCCGGCCTGTTCGGGCGCCGCCTCGTGGCGAGGGTCTGACCATGGCCGACGCCGACAACGCACTCGGCGCTCTTGTCGCGATCGCGGTCGGAATCTTCGCGCTCGCCTTCCCGTTCGTCGCTTCAGGCTACCATATCTATCAGGGCGCGCAGGTGCTCATCCTCGCCATCGCGTTGCTCGGCCTCAATCTTTTGACCGGCTTCAACGGCCAGATCTCGCTCGGCCACGGCGCTTTTTTCGCCATCGGCTGCTACGGGACGGCGATCCTGATAACGAAATTCGGCCTGCCGTACTGGGCGGCGATTCCGCTGGCGAGCGTCGTGTGCTTCATTGCCGGCTTTCTGTTCGGCTTTCCCGCGCTCAGGTTCGGCGGCCTTTATCTTGCCCTTGCTACCTTCGCGCTCGCCGTCGCAACCCCGCAGATCTTGAGCTACAAGGGCTTCGACGCTTTAACCGGCGGCTCGCAGGGTATTACGCTCGCGAAGCCCGGCGCGCCATTCGGAATTGGGTTGAACGCCGACCAATGGCTGTACCTCGTTTGCCTCGCCTGCGCAGCGGCGCTCTATTGGGCTGCGCGCAATCTCGTGCGGGGCCGCATCGGGCGGGCGCTGGTCGCCATTCGGGATCACCCGATCGCCGCCGAGACGATGGGCATCAACGCTGCGCTCTACAAGACCACATGCTTCGGCGTCAGCGCGCTCTACGCCGGCGTGGCGGGGGGATTGAGCGCGCTCGCGGTCGGCTTTGTTTCGCCCGAGAGCTTCGGGCTTGCGCTGTCGCTCGCCTTTCTCGTCGGCATTGTCGTAGGCGGTCTCGCTTCGCTCGGCGGCGCGTTGTTCGGCGCCCTGTTCATCGAGTTCGTGCCCAACATCGCCGATCAGCTCACCGTGAGTTTCGGCGAAGGCGCCAAGGCGCTGCCGGGCGCGGTTTACGGAGCGTTGCTGATTCTGATAATGGCCGCGATGCCTACGGGTGTAGCGGGCGCGACGCGGGCGGCGGTGCGAGCGCTCATGTCGTCTCGGCAGCCGAAGCATGAAAAAGGCGGCGTCAATGTCGCCGCAAAATACGAAGGTAAGGGAGAAGCGCCATGATCAATCGACGGACATTTCTACAATCGAGCGCCGCCGCTGCGGCGTTGGCCGCGAGCGCCGGTTCGGCCCGCGCCGAAAACGCGCCCGGCGTCACCGACACCGAGATCAAGATCGGGCAAACGATGCCCTACAGCGGTCCAGCGTCGGCTTACGGCGTGATCGGCCGCACCGAGGCCGCCTATTTCAAGATGATCAACGAGCAGGGCGGTATCAACGGTCGCAAGATCAATTTCATCAGCCTCGACGACGCCTACAGCCCACCGAAGACGGTCGAGCAGGTGCGGCGCCTGGTCGAGGACGAGAAGGTGGCGTTCCTGTTCCAGACGCTAGGCACGCCGCCGAACCTTGCGATTCGCCCTTATTGCAACACCAACAAGGTGCCGCAGCTGTTCGTGTCGACCGGCGCCAGTACGTTTTCCGACCCTGAGCACTTCCATTGGACGATCGGCTTCAATCCGAACTACCAGACGGAAGCCCGAATCTACGGCAAGCACATTCTGGCGACCAAGCCGGACGGCAAGATCGCCGTCCTCTACCAGAACGACGGTTTCGGCAAGGACTACCTGATCGGACTCAAGGACGCACTCGGCGCGGATCATGCCGGCATGATCGTGAAGGAGGCTTCCTATGAGACCTCCGAACCAACGGTCGATTCGCAGGTGGTGACGTTGCAGGGCTCAGGGGCCGACATTTTGCTCATCGCCGCAACGCCAAAGTTCGCTGCGCAGGCGATCCGTAAGTCCTACGATCTCGGCTGGAAAGGGGTGCGGTACGTCACCAACGTCTCGGTCTCGGTCACCACCATCCTCAAGCCCGCCGGCCTCGACAAGTCGAAGGGTTTGATCACCGCCTATTACGGCAAGGACCCGACCGACCCGCGCTGGAAGGACGACGCGGGCATGAAGGAGTGGGCGGCTTTCGTCGGCAAATATATGTCGCCGAAGGAACTTAACGACGCCAATGCGTCCTACGGCTTCGGCGCCGCGCAGACGATGATACAGGTGCTCAAGCAGTGCGGAAACAATCTCTCGCGCGACAACGTGATGAAGGAAGCGGCCAACCTCAAGGACCTCGAGCTTCCCCTTTTGCTGCCCGGAATGAAGATCAACACGTCGCCGACCAATTACAGCCCGATCCGCCAGATGCAGTTGGCGAATTTCGATGGCCAAAGCTGGCAGCTGTTCGGCGAGTTGCTGATGGGCTGACCCAAGTCGGGGCCGCGCGTCCCCATTGGCGCGCGGCCTTCGGTAGGCGGTTTACCAAATTCGGGCGAGTACAGCGTCGAACACCGCATCGGGCGACACGATCGCGATCCCGCGGCGAATCGCCGATGCAGCCAGGAGGTGATCGAACGGGTCCCGATGCGGCCATTCCATCGTTCCCGCCAGGAGACTATCCGCGGCCTCGAGCGCGGTTGCGATCCCGCGCTGTCGTTCAAGGAGGTCGGAAAGGCGATCGACGTACGGCGCCATTTCCGGCCATTTGCCGAGCCGCACTTTCTGGGCGATCTCGAAAAACGAGATCGCGCTTACGAGAATCGTCTGGACCTTCGCCAACTCGCCAAGCGCGCGATCAGTAATTCGACGATCATTTGTCAGCGACCAGGCCCAGACGTGCGTGTCGAGCAAGAGGGTCGTCAGCGAAGACCCTCCCAGGCGGCGAGTTCGTCTTCGTCCATCGGCGCGAGAAAGTCAGGCCCGTCTCCCAGAGCGCCCGTGGCGAGAACGCCGAGCTTGAATTGTCCCTGAGGAATAGCGACGAGGCGTATCACGGGCTTGTCGCCCTTCGCGATCACCACCTCTTCGCCAGCCAGTGCCGCCTCGATAAGCCTGGAAAGCTGCGTCTTTGCGACGTGAATAGTGACGGTCGGCATATCGTGCTCAAAACACTAGATTAGCTAAATTAGCTAATCTGGTCAGTACCGTCTGTCAAGCGTCGTTCACGCCCATTGCTTGAGCGGGGGGAAGCGGGCGAATTTCTTGGCGTGGTGGCGATCCATGCGGGTCAGCACATCGCGCAGGAAACTGACGCCCTCGGCGAGATACGGCCCCTTGTTGAGCATCACGCATTCGGCGCCTTGGGCCATCGCCGCGTCGGTCATCTCGGCGCGGCTCGCCACGAGGTCGCGCACGAAATTGTCGAGCACCTGCGTCGCCCACACCACCGGCGTATGCGCCGCCTCGCAGAGCCACAAGATTTCCTCCTGCATTTCGGTGAGCCTGGCGAAACCGAGCTCGACCGCGAGGTCGCCGCGCGCAATCATCACCGCGGTCGGGTTGTGCGCCGCCGACTGCAGGATGAGCTGCGGCAGATTGCGCACCGCGAGCGGCGTCTCGATCTTCAACACCAGCCCCGGCGGCTCGCGCTTGGGCGCACGCGCCACCAGATGATCCTGCAGGAGCTCGATATCGTCGACCCGCTGCACGAACGAATAGCCGATCAGGTCGGCATGCTCGGCGATGAAATCGAGGTCGCGGAAATCCTTGGAGGTCAGCGGCGGCAGATCGAGTTCGGTCGAGGGAAAATTGACGCCCTTGCCGGGCTTCAGCCGCACCCCCTTCTCGCGCGCGGCGTAAACCTCGATCTCGACCCGGCCCGGCGCCTTGGAGACCACTCGGGCCGCCGCCTTGCCGTCGTCGATGAATATTTCGGAGCCGACGATAAGCTGGTCCACGAGTTCGGGGAAATTGAGCGAGAACGCGATTGGCTCCTTGGTCTTCTCGCGCAATTCGTCGATCAGGACGATCCGGTCGCCCCGCAAGAGGCGCGTTTTCGGCGGCGCCTTCACTCTGAGGATGCGGCACTTCGGGCCGGCGATGTCCATCAGCACCCGGCAGGGACGCTCATGTCGCGCGGCCGCCCCGCGCACGTTCTCGATCATTCGCCCCCAGATTTCGGGATCGTCGTGGCCGCAATTGATGCGCGCGCAGTCCATGCCGGCGGCGACCAGATTGTCGACGAGTTCCGGTTCCACCGCTTCTGGTGGCAGGGTCGCCATGATCCGCGCGCGCGGGCCGCTTTTTTGCCTTTTGCCGAACAGCCGGTCGCCTTCCGCCTCCAGTTCCGCCGCGCCCGCCCTCGCCAACATTGGTGATGGATAGGGCGCGTTCGATTCGCCGCTCAGGCGCTTGAGGGTCGCAATGAGCGCATCGAGCGCCTGCGCGACATGGCTTTCGCTGCGGCCAAGCGATGAGAGCCCCCGCGCGGCGAGCCTATATTGCAGGTCGGTCAGGTCGTGTGCGCGCAGCGCAATGTAGTGCGAGAGATTGAGAACGCGCGGCGGAGTCTTCGACTTGTCCACGTCGACGCCCCAACCGCCTCTGAGCTCGGCGCCTTTGAGCTCAACGTCCTCGCGTAAAGCTTTCACCTCGGCGAGAAGGGCGCGGATTTCTTCCAGGTCGCTTCCGGTTTTTGGAGCCATTTGCGCCGCTTCGCAGGAGCGAATCGTCGGCGGAGTCACGCATTTCCCCGCCGGATTCGTCTTTGACGCGCGAATGTGACGCCTGTGTAACGAAGCGCGAACAGATTTGGACTATCCTCAGGCCTCGGGAGGATCGGGCTAAGGTGACGGATGAGGTCAGATCTCGTCGCCCCAGATCTCGTCGCCCCAGATCTCGTCGCCCCGAGTGAAACCATTGCGCGGCAATGCGCGTATAAGGATAGGACAGTTCCAACCGAGGCGATCATGGGGCCAATGATTAAAATGGTCGGGGCGGTGGCGGTCACGATCGCCCTGTTGACCGGGACTGCGTCTGCGGAGGATCTGACCGCCGCCAGTTCACGCGCCATCGTCGAGCGGCAATTCGACGCCTTCCTGCGGGACGATGGGCAGGCGGCGTACGCGCTCGCGGCCCCCACGATCAAGGACATGTTCAGCGACGCCGATCACTTCATGGCGATGGTTCGCGACCATTATGCGCCTGTCTATCGGCACCGCAGCGCCGACTTTGGCGCCTTTAAGGAATCGGGCGACGAGGCGAGCCTCGAGGCGACTCTCGTCGACAACGATGAAGTCGTTTGGACAGCGCTCTACAGCTTTCGGCGTGCGCCGAACGGCGATTGGCTGATTTCGGGCTGTGTCCTCGCGAAGGCCGAGGCGAGCGCGATCTGACCACGGCGGAGCCGCTCATATTGTACGCTGAGCACCGCGCGGACTAACCTACCCCGGAAGCCGCGCCTGACGGAGTGAGGCGCCTGCACGGGGAATATCATGACAATCGACTTTCAAGGCAGAGTGGCCATCGTCACCGGCGCGGGCTCTGGTCTCGGACGTTCGCATGCTCTGGGACTTGCGGCGCGCGGCGCGAACGTCGTCGTCAATGATCTCGCTGGGGCTTCCTTCAACAACGCCATGAGGGTGGTGGAAGAAATTCGCGCGAGCGGCGGGACAGCGATCGCGGACCCCGCCGACGTCGCCGATTTTGATCAGGTCTCCGAGATGGTTGCACGCGCCGAAAGGCTGTGGGGGCATGTCGATATCCTCGTCAACAACGCCGGTGTGCTGCGCGACAAGACCTTCGCCAAGATGGACATGGCGGATTTCGAGTTCGTCCTGCGCGTGCACCTGATCGGTTCGGCCAATTGCACGAAGGCCGTCTGGGCGGGCATGCGGGAGCGCAACTACGGGCGCATTGTCCTTACGTCCTCGGCCTCCGGCATTTACGGGAATTTCGGCCAGGCGAACTACGGCGCCGCGAAGGCCGGCATGATCGGGCTCATGAACGTGCTGCACCTCGAGGGCGCCAAGAACGACATCCGCGTCAACGTGCTCGCGCCGACCGCGCGCACCGGCATGACGGAGGGCCTGCTGTCCCCTGTCGCGGCGGAACTCATGACGCCGGAATCGGTGACGCCGGGCGTGCTGTTTCTCGTGAGCGAGAACGCGCCCTCACGCGTCATTCTGGGCGCGGGCGCCGGCGTGTTCGCAGTGACGCATATCGGGGAGACGCCCGGAATCTATCTCGACGAGAGCGAGCGCACGCCCGAGACGATCGCCGCCCGCTTCGCCGAGATTTCCGACCCGAAGACCGCCGAGCCGCTCAAGGACGCGTTTTCGCAGACCTACAAGTTCGTTGCCGCCGCGGCCAAGGCGAAGGGTATCAAGATCGAGTGAGATTTTCGAGCGTAGCGGCAATTTTACCGGCGCGCTCGAGTGTTTTCAATGGGTTAGGACCCCTTTTAGTTCCGCGCTCGAAAAAGCCTGCCCGGATCGGCTGTTGGGCGACAAGCATTATATATACATAATATAGATGTGATTTTGTTTGAACCCGCAGCGCTTCGGCTAAAGGGGACCTGCATCGGCGCGCGGCCGTCTCATCAGTTCGAATGCGTCTTGATAAAGAGCACGTCGATGTCGCGGCGAGGCATGTAGTCCTTTGCGATCATCTCGAAGGTCGTCGGTCCAATCTTCCTCACGCCATCGCCGCAGAACGAGACCAGCGTCGTATCGCCCTTGTCGATGATAAGGCGGAATATTCCGATCGGCCCTGCCCAATTGGCGCCAGAGGTGATGACGTAGGACAGATATTCTTCGAACGCTCCGAGTGTGGCGTTCGGCGCGTTGGCTTTGCGGTAGAGGGCCTGGACAGCGCTCGTGAAGGGCCCGTCCGTGCAGTACGTTTCGTGATAACGCGACACCTGCGCTGCGGTTAGGTCAGGCGCGCCGAAGCTTAAGGTGGACTGGCTGCCGGTCCCTGGCGTGTAGGTCTGCTCAACGAGAAGGTCGCGCACCGCCGGGAAGACTTGGCTACGCCAGAACTTCGAGCGTAGTGTCCATAGGGGAACCCATTCCACATGGGCGCCTTTGCCCACATCGACGTCCAGGGGTACACGATCCCCGCATCCGCCAAAGCCTTGCGCTCGGGCGCGCTGAGCGCCGCAAGCGCCGCGCCGGCGGCTTCCACTGTCGGAACGAGCGGCACGCGCAGTTTTTTCAATCGATCCGTGATCTCAATGTCGGGCTTGCCAGGAGCTGCCAGAAAGGCGCGCTGCTCGACCTGTGAGTCGACTGGCTTTCCGTCCACGCGAGTGACGAAGCCGAGGAAATTGTCGCGTCCCGGCTCCGGCATGGCGACCGTCATGTCTACGCTTCCCGTCACGTCCGGCATGGGGAAGGCGACGGTCGTCTCAACATCCGCGTTCGTCAGGTTGCGGAAGCGGTAGGAGACCTTGACCGCTGTTGGCGACAGATAAAGGTCCTCGGAGACGAGCGCGATCTTGTCCGTCTTTTCGAGCACAAGGCCGCCGGTCTTGAGGCTTGCCGTGCTGTCGTCGGCGCGCGAGGGCGCGTAGGACAATACAAAAACCGCGATGGCAAAACCAAAGCGCGCGCGGCCTCGCGGCGTCACGCCTTCGCCGCCCTTTTCTTCCGCTTTGCCAGCGTCCGAAGACGCAACGCATTCAGCTTGATGAAGCCCGCCGCGTCCTGGTGGTCGTAAGCGACGGCGCCTTCCTCGAAGGTCACGAGATCCTGGTCGTAGAGCGAATAGGGACTGTCGCGACCGATCACGTAGACGCAGCCCTTGTAGAGCTTCAGTCGCACCCGGCCGGCGACCATCTCCTGGCTCTTGTCGATGAGCACTTGCAGCATCTCCCGCTCGGGCGAGAACCAGAAGCCGTTGTAGATGAGCTCGGCATATTTCGGCATCAGTTCGTCTTTGAGATGCGCGGCGCCGCGGTCGAGCGTGATCGATTCGATGGCGCGATGCGCAAGAAGCAGGATGGTGCCGCCGGGGGTCTCGTACATGCCGCGCGACTTCATGCCGACGTAACGATTCTCGACCAGATCGAGCCGGCCGATGCCGTTATCGTGGCCGAGCTTGTTCAAGGCGGTGAGCAGGGTCGCGGGGCTCATCGGCTTGCCGTCGATCGCGACCGGATCGCCTTTCTCGAACGCGATCTCGACAATGGTCGGCTTGTCGGGCGCGTCCTCGGGATGAACGGTGCGCGAGTAAACATAAGCCGGCGTTTCCTCCGCCGGGTCTTCGAGCACCTTGCCCTCCGAGGAGACGTGCAGGAGGTTTGCGTCGGTCGAAAACGGCGCTTCGCCGCGCTTGTCCTTGGCGATCGGGATCTGGTGCTGTTCGGCGAAGGCGAGAAGCGCATTGCGGGAGGCGAACTCCCATTCGCGCCAGGGCGCGATGATCTTGATGTCGGGCTCGAGCGCATAAGCCGAGAGCTCGAAGCGCACCTGGTCATTGCCCTTGCCGGTCGCGCCATGGGCGATCGCGTCGGCGCCGACCTTGCGGGCGATCTCGACCAGGTGCTTGGCGATCAGCGGCCGCGCGATCGAGGTGCCAAGCAGATACAGGCCCTCGTACTGGGCGTTGGCGCGGAACATCGGGAAGACGTAATCGCGCACGAATTCCTCGCGCACGTCCTCGATGAAGATATGCTCCGGCTTGATGCCCATCATTTCGGCCTTGCGCCGGGCGGGCTCCAGCTCCTCGCCCTGACCCAGATCGGCGGTGAAGGTGATGACCTCGGCGCCGTATTCAGTCTGCAGCCACTTCAGAATGATGGACGTGTCCAGACCGCCCGAATAGGCGAGGACGACGCGCTTGACTTGCGGCTTCTTGGGGCTCGGCATGGGCGATAGGACTCGCGTTGAGAACTAGGCCCGTCATGGCCGGGCTTGACCCGGCCATCCACGCCGCTCTGCTTCGAAGGCGAGTCGGAACTCGTCCGCCCGAGGGCGCCGAAGATCGCACGGGAGCGCGCTTGCTCGCGATCGTGCAGACGGAGACACGTGGATGGCCGGGTCAAGCCCGGCCATGACGGTGGTTGAGGACTATCAGCCCTCGGAAACGTCGGCCGGACTTATAGAGCGGCCTACAGGGCGCGCAACCTGTTCGCGTTTCTAGGATCTGGAGAGATTAAGCTTGGCGACGACAGCGGCGACTTCTTCATCGGCCGTGCCGCGAGCATCGACGGTTACGATTCCTGGCTCGTCCGGCGTCGGCTCTTCCAGCGTGTCGAACTGGCTGCGCAGGAGCGAAGCCGGCATGTATTCGTGATGGCGTGCGGCGACCCGGGCCTCGATCAACGCTTCCGAGCCCTTCACGTAGACGAAGCGAACGTCGGGCCGCGCCGAACGGATGCGATCGCGATAGGCGCGCTTGAGCGCTGAGCAGGTCAATACGCCGGACTTGCCCGCGGCGGCCCAGCTCTTGAGTTCCTCGCCGATTCGATCGAGCCATGGCCCACGGTCGGCGTCTGTCAGCGGAATTCCCTGCCGCATTTTCTCGACATTGGCCGGAGGATGCAGCCGGTCGCCCTCCATGAACGGCCAGCCGAGCCTCTCGGCTAAGAGCTCCGCAACGGTCGTCTTGCCGCTGCCCGAGACACCCATGATGATCAGAACGGTTCCGCTTTTTGCGTCGTTCATCGGTTGTCTCACGCCGGCGCGAAGGCGGCGGCGATCGCGTCTGGCTCGGGGATTGGCTCAATCTTCCCCATCGGCGTCTCCGCCATGATGTCTCCTCCACGGGAAGCAGGAGATTCTTCGGCCCATCGGTTGTCAATCAGCGCAGCTCACGCCTTCGCCCAAGCCCTCCGTTTCACGTGCGTATGGCGCTGGGCCGATCGTCCGGTGGACAATTTCAATGATGGTTCCTAACCATCGGGGCGCTGAACTGGGCGGCGCCCCGGAATCGGGCGCGAGACACCTGACCGAAGGGGATGGGGGATGGAGCTTTCTTCGATATGTCGCGCGATCGCGCCGGCGCTGGTCTTGGTTCTCATGGCCAGCGTGGGCAACGCGGCCGAACCCGGCAAACCCTCGTTCGATTGTACAAAGGCGAAGAGCGTCGCGGAAAAGATGATCTGCGCCGATCCCGGCCTGGCTGCCGCCGACGCGGCCATCGCCGCGAACTACACCTCCGCGTTGCAGCGGCTCGACCCTCCCGCCCGCAAGGCGCTCGCCCAGGATCAGCAGGATTTCATCAGTTACCGTGACCGGATCGCTGGCTTCGACCAGGGCGTTCCGAAGGCCAAGCAGAACTTTCCGATCGACGACTTCATGCGCGACCGCGCCGCCTTCCTTGGCAGCATCGAGAAACCGGGCGCTGGCTTCGTGGGGTCATGGCAAAATGTCGGGGGCGACGTGACGATCAAGGCGGCGGGCTCGGGGAAGCTCGACATTGAGGCCGATACCGCCAATCCGTCGACCGGCGGGAGCGAATGCAATGTTGGCGGCGTGGTGAAAGCACGTGAAACCCTGGAACTGGTCGACACGGACGATGACGACAAGGCGACCGGCTTCGTTTTCCGCTTCTACCGCCTCGGCGATGCGCTCGAAGCCGACGAGGCCGGCGAGGCCAAGGGAGATTCCACCGGGCCGGCGTCATGCGGGGCCAATGGCCATGTGAGCGGCGTCTTCTTTCTCACCCGGGCGAAATCATAACGCCTGAGATCATCGTCACGGTCGTCCTTCGGCCAGATGACGCGGCGGACGATCTCGATGACGATGAGGGTGATGAGCCCGCCAAGCAGCACATCGCTGAGGTAGTGGCCGCCGAAGGCCAGCCTCAATAGGCCCGCGCTGGAGCCGAAGACCAACGCGGCAATGATTGCCAGCCCGCGCCAGGGTGGCGGAAGCACGGACGCCGGCGCGACCATCCAGAAGCCAGTCGACGTTTCGCCCGAGACGAACGAACAATTCCTGTTGCAGGCGCCGTTGCCGTCATACCATGGCATGAAAGGGCTTGGCCCGTCGAAGTCCTGGGTCTGGACCGGGCGGGGACGATGCCAATGATCCTTGAAGCCAAGGTTGACGATGAGACCCGGCCCAATGATCATCGTGGCGATCAGGAAGATCATCGCTCGGCCGCTCGGCGCCCAGCGGCGCCGGAATCCGCGACGCTTGGCGAACCAAAGCGCGCCGTAGACGGCGAGCACCACAAACGGCGTTATACGGTACACGTCGCGGGCAAAGTGATCCAAAGGCCCGTCGCCGTCGAAGCTGCCGTCCCAGAAGAAGAGATGGGACACCGCTAGATCGACCCCAGGCCAAAGGCCGAAAACCACAAGTGTCAGGGCCGTGAGCGCGACGTATAACAGAATCAGTTTCATTGGGAGATCAGATTACCCGAAAGGTCTGGCCGTTTTCAAAGCCTTCGATGCTGCGGCTGAAGGCGCGCGCGGCGCGGGCGACCGGTACGGGATCGTGACCGCGAAAAAAGGGCCCCAAGTCCGCCATCGATTCCTCAAACACAGTTGGGCTCACCGCGTTGATGCGGATGCCGAGTGGCATTTCGATGGCGGCCGCCATCGCGAAGGCCTCGATCGCGGCGCTGACCATGCTGGCGGACGAGCCCGCGACGATCGGCGTCCGCGAAAGCGCGCCGGCGATCAGGGTGATCGAGCCGTGGTCGTTGATGTGGTCGCGGGCGGCCAGCGCCAGATTGACCTGGCCCATAAGCTTATTGGTGAATCCCAGTCCGTAGGCGGATTTTTCCAGTCCCGCGAGTTTGATCGCGGAAAGGGGGCGCCAGTTCACGGCGCCGGCGGCGCAAGCGACGGCGTCCAGCGGCCCCGCCGTTTTCAGCCCCGCCACGATGCTCGCGGGATTGGCGATGTCGATGCGAATCTCCCCCGATTTCGATCCGGCCGACACGATGTCATGGCGCGGTGAAAGTTCGGTGACGATGGCGCGTCCCAGCACTCCGCTTGCGCCGACAAGGAGAATACGAAGCCGGTGCGACTCAGGCATCAGTTTGCTCTTTGGTTGGAAAGAATGGGCGCGCCGGGCGCAGGCGTCGAGTTGGGCTACGGGCCGGGCTTTCGCAACGTCGAGACGAAGTCGATGAGGTTGCCCATGGCGACATTGACGTCAATCAGGTGCCAGCCCCAGCTCTTGAGAAGCCTCCCGTCCACGACGAGATTGCCGGGGAGGGTCGCCGGCCACGCGCCAGGCGTCGGGGCAGCGTTTATCGAGACCGAAAGATAAGAGGCATTCGGCCCCTTGACGCAATGCCCGGACGCGATTCCGGGCAGCGACACGAAGGGCGTGTCGAGCGGCTTGACGAACGCCGCCCAGCTTGGATCGAGCGGCGGCTGGCCGATGAGGTTCGTCCGGGTCGCGAGAATGGGATCGAGCCTGCCGTCGGCAAGCGCGGCGGGATCGGTGCAAGCAATCTCCATGCCTGGCGTTTCGGAATGGGCGAAACGAGAATCCTCGGGTGGGGGCGCGGTTGCCGGGAAGGTCTCGTAGGCGACGACGCAGCCGTTCTGCCCCGCCGCGCGGCAGAGGGGGATGATCTTAAACGTCCCGCCGACGTCCTTGCCTTCCGGAACCTCAACATCGAACCCGAGGATGAGGGCGCCGGCGAGGAGGCGCTGCTCGGGTTTGCCCTCGATATCATGGACGAGGAGCCGCGCCAGGATTCGCGCGCCTTGCGAATGGCCGATCAGCACGATTCCGCGGCCGCGGTTGTCGTACGCGAGATAGTGACGCCACGCCGCGCGCACATCCTCGTATGGAAGCCTGAAATCCACGGGGAGCGGCTCGCGTCGGAGCACGGCCTCGACGCCAGCGATCGTCACCTGGCGGTAGATGGGCGCGTACGGCCGGCAGACCGAGGCGAAGGCGGCGAATTGCTGCGCGACCGCCCGCTGCTCACCGGGTCCGCTCGTCATGCCGCTGTTGCCGCCCGGATCTTCGGAGACGGTCGGATAGACATAGAAGCAGTCGACCGGCGCTGAAGGGTTCGGCTTGAAAACCCGATTTGCGCGCGAGCCGTCGCCTTGCACAATTGCTGCGCCCACGGGGGCGGCGCAGAGATCGGACGCGCCCGGTCGGCAGAGCCAGGCTTCGGGCCGTGCATAGGGGTCATTATCCGCGGCGCGCGCAGGCAAGGGCACGTTCGCGAGATGAGACGCCAACCCAACCGCGGCGATCAGCCAGCCCCGAAGGGTCCCGCCGTTGGGCCGGGCGCCTAAACGTTTGGCCATGGACACTCCAGCCGCAAAAGCGGGCCCCCGCCGGCGGCCGCAAGCTACCGGCAACCGGCGAGAAGCGCCAGCGACCCACTCAAGCCGGTTGCCATCCGTGGAGGGGGGCCTGTAAACGGTCCGCCAAACAGGAGAGGCGTTCATGGTTCGGCTCGACGACAAGCTCGCGCGCATTCGCGACGGCGCCTACCGGCGTTCGGATTTCATCATCGCTGACGCCAAGGACCCCGACATGGGGCCGGGCCTGCATGCGGTTGGGCCGGGTCGGGGCGAGGGGCGTTTCAAGACGCGCGCCGAGTTCCTCGATTCAATCGAGGCGATCGTCAAGCAGGACGTCGTCGACATCATGCTGACGTCAGTCTCGAATCTGGAAAACCTTGCCAGGCGCAAGATCTTCGCCGGAACGGGGGTCAAGCCGGTTATCCGCGCCAATGACACCACCGACATCTGGCGCCATCGCGGAGCGTCCTTTCATAACCAGCCGTCGCGGCCATTCCGCACCGCTTCGCTCGAGCATGTGAAGCCGCTGACGGATCTGGGGCTCTATTCGATCACCTTCACCAATGACATCGAGGCCGACCATGTCTCGCTCGAGGCGTTCACGGATTTCCGTGATGACGCCGAAGCCAACGGCTTTTCTTATTTCCTCGAGGTGTTCAATCCGAACGTGGAGCGCGGCTTGACGCCGGAGACGATGCCTCAGTTCGTCAACGATGCGATCGTGCGGTGCCTCGCTGGGCTTACTGACGCGGAGCGGCCAAAATTCCTCAAGATCGCCTATAACGGACCGAGAGCGCTGGAGGAGCTGGCGTCGTTCGACCCCGGCCTCGTGGTTGGCGTGTTAGGCGGCGGCGCGGGCACGACCCGCGATTGTTTCGAACTCATTCATCAGGCGGAGAAATATGGCGCGCGCGTCGCGCTGTTCGGCCGCAAGATCAACCTGGCCGAATCCCCACTCGACATCGTGCGTCTCATGCGCGCGGTCGCCGACGGCGCCATGACCCCGCCCGAAGCGGTCAAAGACTACCATTCGTCGCTCGAGAAGCAGGGGCTGAAGCCGACGCGCGAGATCGCCCTCGACAGCACGATCACAGAATCCGTACTCAAGTCGGCGTGAGCGCATGAGCGGGCGGCGCGGCGTCCTATCGGCCGGCACCTGGTGCGTCGATTTCAATAAGTCGATCGCACGCTGGCCGGACGAGGACACCTCCAACGAGGTTCTGGCGATCGATCGTCAGAACGGAGGTTCCGGCTCCAACATGGCCTTTGACCTCAAGCGCCTCGATCCGGACTTTCCGGTCGAGGCGATGGGTCTTGTCGGCGATGACGATCTCGGACGCTTTCTCTTTCAGCAGTGTGATGCGCTTGGCGTCAGCCGCGCCGCGCTCCGCGCCCAGTCAGGCGGCGCGACGATGAGCGTCGATGCTTTCAACGTCGCGGCCAATGGCCGGCGCACGCATTTCTATCATCAGGGCGTGGCGGCCGAGATGATTCCCGACGACTTCGATTTCTCATCTACGACCGCGAGAATTCTGCATCTTGGATTGCCGGGCGCCCACAAGGCGATGGACCTGCCTTGGCAGGGAGACGCGAGTGGCTGGGTCGGCGTGTTGCGCAAGGCGCGCGCATTCGGCCTCAGCGCCAATCTCGAACTGATGACCACGAGCGCCGAAAGGCTCGCCGAGCTTGGCCGGCCGTGCCTCCCGCATCTCGATTGCCTGATCGTCAACGATTACGAGATCGGCGCGCTGGCGGGACGCGAAACGCGCCGGTCCGACGGTTCGACTGACCCGGCCGCGGTCGTGCGGGCGATTGAGGATGTGCTCGCGCTCGGATCGATGCGCTGGGCCGCGGCTCACTTTCCTCAAGGCGCGATCGTGGTCGGACGCGACGGATCGCGGCTCGCGCTGGGCTCGGTCGCCCTACCTGCGGGCGCCGTCGTCGGCGCCAACGGCGCGGGCGACGCGTTCGCCGCTGGCATACTTTATGGGCTGCATGAGCAATGGCCGATGATCGAGTGTCTGGAACTCGGGCATGCGTGCGCTGCGGCGTGCATGCGAGCGGTGTCGACGACGGCTGGCGTGGGAACGGTCAGCGAGTGCCGGGCACTGGCGAAGCAATGGGGATTCCGGCCTCTAGGGCTCGATAGCTGAGCACGCTCAAAGCACCGGCCTAGGTTGTTCGAGGGGATTATCTCAGCGTGCCGGCCTTTCCGCATCGCCTCATCTTCGTGCGCCACGGCGAGACGGCGTACAACGCCGAGAACCGTCTGCAAGGACAGCTCGACACGCCTCTCAACGCACGAGGCCGCGAGCAGGCCCGCGCGATCGGCGGAACGCTGCGAAGTCTTATGGGGCGCGAGATCGAGCTGCTTGATGCGGCTCAGGCGTTTTTCGCGTCGCCGCTCGAGCGCGCGCGGGAGACAATGGAGATTGCGCGCGCCGCAATGGGACTTGAGCCCGAGCGGTACCGCCTTGACCCAGTCTTGAAAGAGCTCAGCTTCGGGGTCTGGGAAGGGCTGACTTGGCCGGAGATCGAAGTCAAGGACGCCAAAGCCTTGCGCGCCCGGCGCAAGGATCGGTGGAGCTTTGTGCCCGAGGGCGGAGAAAGCTACGCCATGCTCGCGGAGCGCCTGCGTCCGTGGCTCGAAACCTTGCGCGAACACGCGTTTGTGATTTCGCATGGAGGGGTCGCCCGAGTCCTAATGGCGCTGATCGCGGGAATTCCGCCGGCGAAGGCGGTTGGCGCGCCAATCATGCAGGGGAGGGCCATTGTATTTGAGAACGGGGGTTGTCGTTGGATCGGGTGAAGATTGCGGAGGCCGTCGCTGAACCGACGCCCGCGCCGGCGTTACACGACCCGCTTCGGCCGCCGGAGGTATCGTCCGGCACGATCCTGACCTTGGCCGGCGCCTGCGGCCTCCTCGTCGCCAATATCTATTACGCGCAACCGCTGATCGCGGAGATTGCTCGATCGCTTGGCCTCGCCACCGGAGCGGCGGGGCTTATCGTGACAATGTCGCAGATCGGGTATGGCGTCGGCCTCCTGTTCGTCGTGCCGCTCGGCGATCTCATCGAAAACCGCAGGCTCGTTTTGATATCGGCGACGTTGAGCGCGGTTGCGCTTGCCTGCGCCGCTTTCGCCTCGTCTGCGGTCATCTTTCTGATCTGCGCCGCGGTCATCGGCCTGGGTTCGGTGGCGGTGCAGATCCTGATTCCACTCGCCGCGCACCTCGCGCCTGATGCGACGCGCGGACGCGTTGTTGGCCTGGTGTCGAGCGGGCTCATGATCGGCATCATGCTGGCGCGTCCTGTTTCGAGCTTTATCGCCGCGCAATCATCATGGCGGGTGGTGTTTGGGCTCTCGGCCGCGGCGATGGTGATGCTCGCCGCCGCGCTTTCGCGTGCGTTGCCCGCCCGCACGCCGCGAACCCGAATGACATACGGCGAACTGATGGGCTCGATGATCCATCTGGTCAGGGGGACGCCGATCCTGCGCCGCCGCGCCTTCACTCAGGGGTGTCTCTTCTTTGCCTTCAGCCTGTTCTGGACGACGACGCCCTTGCTGCTCGGCGGGCCGCATTATGGCATGACGCAGAATGGCATTGCGCTGTTCGCGCTCGCTGGCGTTTCCGGAGCCATCGCCGCGCCAATAGCGGGCCGAGTCGCCGATCGCGGGTGGGGCCGGCCGGGGACCGGCGCCGCGATCGCCCTCGTTGCTCTCGCGATGCTCGGGTCGATCTTTGTACGTCAAGGCTCGATCGTCGCTCTGTCGCTTCTCGTCGCTGCGGCAATTGCGGTTGACTTCGGGGTGCAGGCCAATCTCGTCTTCGGCTATCGGGCCATTTTTGCACTGGCCCCGGAAGCGCGCGGACAACTCAACGGCGTCTATCTGTCGACGGCGTTCGTGGGCGGCGCGATTGGCTCGGCTCTTGGTGCATGGGCGTACGCGCGAGGGGGATGGGCCTTGGCGTGCTGTGTCGGGCTGGTGCCCCCGATCATCGCGCTTGCGCGGTTTCTCCTCGGGGTTGCGACCGGGAAAGAATGAGCGGCGGCGAGCAATCGCCACGCCGGCCGCCTTTGTTTACGTCGGCGTTCAGGCCGCTTTCATGTTTACGCTCGAAGTGGCAAGTTTGCTGAGAAGCTGGTCCGTCTTGATCTCTTCTTGCAAAGTCTGGTCGAGCAGCTTCGCTGCGTCGTTGTGCCCAAGTTCCTGAGCCCAGGTCTTCAGAGTGCCGTAACGGGCCATTTCATAGTGCTCAACGGCCTGGGCTGACGAAACGAGGCCGGCGTCCAAAGCCTCCGCGCCCTTGAAATCCTCCATGATCTCTTTGGCCTCGTCGATGATGCCGAGGATCGCCTCGCAGGTCTTGCCGCGCGCCGGCCGGCCGAGCATCTCGAACACCTCGTTTAAGCGCTCGACGTGGCCTTCCGTTTGCTGACGGTGGGTCTCAAAAGCCCGCTTAAGTTCGGGGGACGAGGCTTCCTTGGCCATTTTGGGCAAGGCGCGTAAAATCTGCTTCTCGGCGAAGTAGATATCCTTGAGGGTCTCGGAAAACAGGTCTTCCAGGTTGTTCTTGCGTGTCGGCATCGGGCTCTCCATGGCGATAACGTGACTGTGACCAAGAACGGGCTTCGATGCGTTAGGTTCCGGCGGCGCCTCGGGTTCGCGCTTGCTTATGACGCGCCGAGGCGCGACAATCGCCGGAAGGGTAAAGGGAAGTCGCTGTAGGAGGCTCGTCCATGACCAATAAACTCGACCAGTTGCGCACCATGACCACTGTCGTCTCGGACACCGGCGACATGGAGGCGATCCGCGCCTACAAGCCGACCGACGCCACGACCAACCCCTCGCTGATCCTGAAGGCTTCGGAGATGCCCGGTTACGCACGTCTCGTCGACGAGGCGATCGTGTGGGGGGGCAAGCAAAAGGCTTCGGTCGGCGAGGTGACGGATCGGATCGCGGTGAATTTCGGCTCCGAACTGACGAAGATCGTTCCTGGCCGCGTGTCGACCGAAGTCGACGCCGATCTCTCCTTCGACACTGAAGCGATGGTCGCCAAGGCGAAGTCGCTCATCGCCGCCTACAAGGAGCGTGGCATCGACCAGAAGCACATCCTGATCAAGCTCGCTTCGACCTGGGAAGGCTTGCAGGCGGCCACGCGTCTGCAGGCCGACGGCATCGATTGCAATATGACGCTCGCCTTCTCGATCGCCCAGGCGATCGCGGCGGGGAACGCGAAGGCGTTCCTTCTGTCGCCCTTCGTTGGACGCATCTTTGACTGGCATGTGAAGGCGGGCGGCGGCCCATACACCGCCGAAACCGATCCGGGCGTGCATTCGGTCCGCGCCATCTACGCTTATTACAAGACCTATGGCATCAAGACGGTCGTGATGGGCGCGTCGTTCCGCAACACCGGCGAGATCGAAGCGTTGGCGGGTTGTGACCGACTCACCATTTCGCCTCAGCTGCTCGAGGCGTTGTCGAAGGAGGAGGGCGAGCTCAAGCGGCAGCTCGACCCGGCCAAGCCTGGTCAAGCTCCGCCTAAGGTCGCCATGGACGAAAAGACCTTTCGCTGGATGATGAACGAGGACCAGATGGCGACGGAGAAGCTCTCCGACGGCATCCGCCTGTTCGCGCACGATCTGAACAAGCTGAGGTCGACCGTGCAGCAGCGGCTGGCGAAAGCGGCCTGAGGTTGAGCGGGTTGCTGCGCGCTGGTCGCGACCTTCGGGTCGCGGCCCTGATCGTGCAAGGCGCCGGCTGACGGGGCGATGTCGTAGGAGCTAGGCGGTCTGGCTTTCGCCGCTAACCGTTCTTGGCTGGCCGCACGATTCCGACGCTCTTGGGCGCCGGGGCGACCGCCAGCTTGAGGTCCGACCGGCTCCCTTCGATGTTCTCAAGGAACTGGCGCGCGCTCTCCTTCCAGGTGAAACGCATCGAATGTTCGCGCGCCTGCTCGCGCGACAGGGTCAACGCCTTGAGGCACGCCGCGCGTAGATCCTCGTCAAGCACGCCGGCGCCGGCCCCGACGACATCGATCGGCCCGGGCACGGGATAAGCGGCGACCGGCAAGCCGCTGGCCATAGCCTCGATCATGACGATCCCGAACGTGTCAGTGCGCGAGGGGAAGACGAACACGTCCGCGCTCGCATAGATGTCGGCCAACTCTTCGCCCTGTTTGGAGCCGAGAAAATAAGCATGGCGGTAGCGGCGCTCGAGCTGGCGGCGAACCGGCCCGTCGCCGACGATGACGGTGGAGCCAGGCAAATCGAGGCTCAGCAGCGCCTCGAGGTTCTTTTCCACCGCCACCCGTCCAACCGACAGGAAGATCGGACCCGGCAGGTCGAGCGCGCGCTTTGGGCGCGGCCGGTAGACCGCATGGTTGACGCCGCGAGTCCAGAGCCGAACCCGGGGGAAGCCGCGGCGGGTGAGGTCGGCGCCGATCGTCGGCGTCGGCGCCATCACGGCGGCTGAAGGCGCGTGAAAATAGCGCAAGCCGGCATAGGTCAGCCATTCGGGAACACGCATCCGCGCCGACACATATTCGGGGAAGCGGGTGTGATAGCTGGTGGTGAAGATCCGCTTGTGGGTGAGACAATAGTGACGGGTCAGCCAGCCGATCGGGCCCTCCGTGGCGATGTGGATATGGTCGGGCTTGGCTCCCTCGATGCGCTGGCCGATCTTCCGCCAGGATGGGATTGCGAGGCGAATTTCCGGGTCGGAGGGCAGGGGAGCGGTCCACATCCCTTGCGAGGTGAGGAATTCGAATGACGCGCCCAATTCGCCGGCCGCCTGGGTCATTCGCTCCAGAGTCGACACCACGCCATTGACTTGCGGGCGCCAGGCGTCGGTGGCGATCAGGATACGCATCAGGCCAATTCCGCTTGCGCCTCGTCAGCACCCGCCTCAGCTTCCTCTTCGAACGATAGCTTCTCGTCGGCCCAGGCGGGGAGCAGTAGCGGATTCTTCCACAGCAACACTTCCATCTGCCCGTCATAGTGCTCGACCACCAGCGAGCAGGATTCGACGAAGTCGCCGGTGTTGACGTAGATCACGCCGTCCATGTCGCGAATGACCGGATGATGGATGTGGCCGCAAACCACCCCGTCGACGCCGCGTTTTCTGGCTTCCGCGGCTAGCTCTTTCTCGAACGAACCTATGAAATTGACCGCGTTCTTGACCTTGAGTTTCGCCCAGGCCGAAAACGACCAATAGGGCAGGCCCAGCGCCCGGCGCGCCGCGTTGAAATGCGTGTTGACGAACAGGGCAGTATCGTAGGCCCAGTCGCCGAAGAAGGCGAGCCACTTCGAATGACGCACGACGACGTCGAATTCGTCGCCATGAATGACGAGATAACGCTTGCCGTCGGCGGCGGTATGGATCGCCTGCCGCCTGATCTCGATACCACCGAAGGTCAGGCCGAAGAACTGACGGGCGAATTCGTCGTGGTTGCCGGGGACGAAAATCATCCGCGCTCCGCGCCTTACCTTTCGCAGCAATTTTTGAATGACGTCGTTATGCGCCTGCGGCCAGTACCAGCCGGAGCGGAGCCGCCAGCCGTCGATGATGTCGCCGACAAGGTAGATCGTGTCGGCCTCGACATGGCGCAGCATGTCCAAGATGAGATGCGCTTGGCACCCGCGCGTGCCAAGGTGCAAATCCGACAGGAACAGGGTCCTGTAGCGATGGGTCTCTTGGAACTTGGGCACCGGTGGCCTCCTCGCGAGGGGGCGAACAACGAGAAATGACTGCACAGATTCTCATGTCGCTTCGATGACGCGACGCACTCGAACGTTTATAATTCCCAGCCTGAAGGGTGTCGAGAGCAAGGGGGCCACAGTGGACTTGGGAATCGCCGGCCGAAAAGCAATCGTGTGTGCGTCGAGCAAAGGCTTGGGGCTAGCCTGCGCGAGCGCGCTGGCGGAAGCTGGATGTGCGGTCGTCCTCAACGGGCGGGACAAAGAGGTCCTGCGTCGCGCGGCGGCGCAATTGCGCCAGGCGACAGGCGTTGAAGTCCATGAAATCGCTGGCGATCTCGACAGTCCAGCGACGCGTGCGGAACTGATCGCCGCCTGCCCGAAGGCGGATATTCTCGTCAATAACAACGGCGGGCCGCCGTACAAGAATTTCGCGGAAATCAGTCGCGAGGATGTCCTCAAAGGCGTCGAGTCCAACATGCTGACCCCGATCGCTTTGGTCCAGGCGCTAGCCCCGGGGATGGTCGAGCGCAAATTCGGACGAATCATCAACATCACTTCGAGTTCGGTCCGGACGCCGGTCCCCGGCCTCGACGTTTCGTCGGGCGCGCGCGCGGGATTGACGGCATTTCTCGCCTCTGCGGCGCGTCTGTTTGCGCGCGACAACGTGACGATCAACTCGATCCAGCCTGGATCGTTTGCGACCGACCGTCAGAAAGCAGGCCTTGCGCGCGCGGCCGCCCAGCGGAATGTCAGCGTGGATATCGCACGCGCTGATTTGCAGGCGCGAATCCCGGTCGGGCGATTCGGCGATCCGGACGAATTCGGCGCGCTCTGCGCCTTTCTCGCCAGCGCTCATGCCGGCTTCATCACCGGCCAGAATATCCTCATCGACGGCGGCGCATTCGCGGGCGCCTTTTGAGTGGGCCGAAAATCTGCCGCGCGCCGACGCCGCGCGCAGATCCCCATCGCGTCCATACTGCTCGGACTCTGCGCCTCCCTTGCGCCGCCGCTCGCCCGGGCAGACGATTCGCCTGCTCCGGACGAGGTGCGAGCTTCAAGCGTCATCTTCGAGTGCGCCGGTCGACCGTCTGGCGGAAGCGGGCCTCCGTCGTTCGCGCGTGGCGCTGAGGTGAAGTTCGGGGTCTCAGCGACCTTCGGCGAGGGGGCCACGATCGCGTTAGTCGACCCGGAGACGAACGCGATCCGACAGCCCCTTTATGATGCGGAAACGACTATCGGACATCTGAAGTTCAGCGGCGGCGAGGAGACGACAATTGTCTGGACGCGGATGTCCGGCGCCGACGGCGCTCTCATGGGCGAGGCGATCCTGAGCGACGGCGACGTGCTCGCGCTGACCATCGAGCGAGCGGCCCAGGGGACGGCGCAACGCCCGTTCGTCCTGTTCGCCGCAACTTCGACGAGCCTCGTCCGCGGGATATGCGCTTCGGCGCATCCCTAGCCCCGCCGAAGCCGCGGCCGGCACGGGGGCCATGGCGAGACGGAGCGCGATCCGACCGAAACATAATGGCGGTTCCGTCGGTAATTTGGCTCCGCGTCCAGGGCGACCTAGCGGACCCATCACTTGGGTATGGCCCAGGGGTAGGGCCGCGCTCATCAAAAAACCGCGATCGAATGGCAACCGACAGTTTGACGGTTGTTTGGGCGCCGTGGTAACTTATATCTGGCTCTGGGCTCCAAGCGGAACGGAGCCCGCAAGACCCAAAGAAGGAAACGACGCCATGGCATGGTCGACCCCCGTAGTTTGTGAAGTTTGCGTTGGCATGGAAGTGACGAGCTACCTGTCAGCCGAGATGTGAATCGAACGCCGCCCGTCTCAACTCGGGCGGCGTCTTCAACTCAGGCCGATTGCGTCCCGCGCCCCATTTCGATGCAGCGCCGGGACGGGCCGAGGTTTCCTTTGCGCCAAGCAGCGCTATTTTTTTGACCCGCCGGCGAAGCATCGGAACTACTGACCGGGCGTTTTGGCCGTAATCTCGATCGCCGAATAATACGCCGCCAGATTCTCGATATCGTCCGGCGAAAGATCCTGCACCACGACCGACATCATTTCGTTCTTCCGCTCTCCGGATTTGAACGCATTGATCTGCTCGATCAGGTAGTTTTCGGTCTGGCCTGCCAGATTTGGCGCCTCGGGTATTTTCGCGAGCCCATCGGCGCCATGGCAGACGGCGCAGACCGATTCGGCTTTTTGCCTTCCTGCCTTTGCGTCGCCCGCCTCGGCATGAGCTGCGAAGGAAATGGCCAGGCCGGCGCCGAGCACCACTGCTTTCGCCGACGGCCGAATAGAAAACCGCATTCGTCCTCCTCACGAAATCCAAAAAGAAAAGGACAGCTCCCGGCGAGGGCGCTGTCCTCCTCTTAAAGCTAAATGTTCTTACTTGCCGTCGTACCAGATGCGATAGACGGCGCCGACAAGATCGTCGGACACGAGCAGCGATCCGTCCCAATATTGCTGCACGTCGACAGGGCGGCCGAGATAGTGGCCGTTGTCGTTCCAGCCTTCAGCAAACGGGATTGAAGGCCCAGCGACATGGCCATCCTCCTTGAGGAAGGTGACCATGACGCGCGCGCCAACCGGCACGGTGCGGTTCCACGAGCCATGCTGGGTCGAGAAGATCGCTCCCTTGTATTTCGCCGGGAATTGGTCGCCGGTGTAGAACGAGAGGCCGAGATCGGCCGCATGAGCGACCTGGTCGACTTCCGGGAAGACCACGTCGGCCGGAGGCGTCTCGGTCTTGTACTCGTTCGTCCGCGTGTGCCCGCCACCGTACCAGGGGAAGCCGAAGTTCTCGCCGATCTTGTCTATGCGATTCATCTCGCCCGGCGGGATGTCGTCGCCCATGCCGTCGACCTGGTTGTCGTTGCTCCAGAGGGTCTTGTCCTTCGGGTTGAAGTCCATGCCGACGGGGTTACGCAGACCGGTGGCGAAGACCTCGCGATCAGTGCCATCCTGGTTCATGCGGATGATGCCGCCCATGCCGACCTTCTTGTCGAGCTCGACCTTGTCCTTAGGCGGCACGTTGTAGGGCTGGCCAAGCTGGATATAGAGCTTGTTGTCGGGACCGATCCGGCATTCGCGCGCGGTATGGTTGAAGCTCTCCTCGGACTTCGGAATGAGCTGCCCCTCCGGTACGACGACGCCGACCGCCACGTCCGGGCTCTCATAGAAGAACTCCGCCGCCGCGTACTGCAGGACCCGGTTCTGCTCGACGACATAGAGGAAGCCGTCCTTCGAGAAGCAGGGGCCGTTGGGCAGTCGCTTCGGCAAGGTCGGGGCGAACTCCTTGACCTCGATGCCGCCCTCGGCGCCCGTGCGCGAGCGGTCCGTCACTGCCCAGATCTTGCTCTTGCGGGTGCCGACGAAGGTCACGACGCCCTGCGGGCCCACAGCCATGTGGCGCGCGTCAGGCACCAAGGCGTAAAGGTCGATATGGAATCCCGGCGGCAGTTTGATCTTGGTTTTGAGGATCTGCCGGATGGCGTCTGCCTTCGGCCCCTCTTGCGGTATGGTCGGCCAATCGATCGGCGCCGTCATATGCATGCCCTCCAGAGTCTGGAGAGCGTCCTCGGCCCTCGCGCCGCCCAGTCCGACCACAAGAGCGGTCAGCGCTACGGCGGAAGCAATGTGAAGTTTCATTCGATTCTCCTTGGTTCCTCGAGAGATGAAAGTCTTTTTTATGCTGCGACGCCGTGCTCCCTGCCCGGAGCGCCGCCTGTTTGGCCGTCGTTGGCGCCGGAATCCCTAGCGTCAATTCCGCCCATTGACATTGTTTTCGGTTGCCCCGGTGCTCCTCCCACCATGATCACGCGCGCCTCGCGAGGCCGCGAGCAGAAGTCGCCGTAGCGCAAGTCGCCTTTCGCGACCGACGCGGCCTCCGCTCCCATGCCTCGGCGCAAATGCCCCTAATTTTGAGCCGAAGGGTTGCGACCAAAATCACGATACCCGAACAAAGCGCGCGCCAAAGAGCTTCGACAACATTTTCCGCATTGTGGAAATGGGTCCAAACCAGAGCGAGGAACTGGGACTCGTCGCGAGCCGCCTACCCGGGCTTGCGCCACTCGGGCAATGCGCCGCCGAGCTGCGCGGTGATCTCGTCGGCCTTTCTTCGCACGACTTCGCCAAGATGGACGATGCGTTCGCTCGAGATGCGCGCGGTCGGCCCGGATATTGATATCGCGGCCATTGGCTCGCCGAGCTCGTCGAACACCAGCCCGGCGACGCAGCGAAGCCCAAAGGCGTGCTCTTCGTCGTCGATGGCGAAACCGCGCTCGCGCGTCAGGGCGAGTTCGTCGCGCAGCGCCGTCCTGTTGACGATGGTCTTTTCCGTCAGCCGCCGCATGGCCTGGCGCTGAAGCGCCTTGGCAAGGTCGCCGTCCGGCGTCGCGCTGAGGAGCGCCTTGCCGACGCTCGAGCAATAAAGAGGCACGCGCGCGCCAGGCCGGGCGAGTGCGCGCATCATCTGCCGGCACTCGACTTGCGCGAGATAGATCGCCTCGTTCTCGTCCTCGATCGCGAGATTCACGGTTTCCGTGCTCTCGTTCATCAGAGCGCGCATATAGGGGCGTGCGATGCCGACCAGATCGCGGGTCCTGAGGAAGGCGGCGCCGGTCATGAACGCCTGCACGCCCACCGACCAGAGCCGCCGCTCATGATCGAAATGCACGTAGCGCTCCTGCTCCAAGGTGGTGAGCAGCCGATGAGCGGTCGAGGGCGCCAGTCCCACGCATTCGGCGATACGGGTGAGCGTCATGCCTTCGTCAGTCGCGGCGAGCTGGTTGATGATGCCCAAAGCGCGGACCAGCGACTGAACATGATCGGATCGCGTCCCCGCGGCCGCGGGCGGTTCCTCGGTCCCAAAGCCTTGCCCCCGCCCCGCCCCGCGGGCCTTGCCTGGCGCTTTCAAGTCATTCTCCGATCCAGGCTGTCATAAGATAGGCGGCGTCAGGCGCCGGGGGTCGAATTTTCGCCGGTTCGACCGAGTTCGAGAAAACGAACAAAACTTTACGATAAATCGGACGAATTCGTCTATGATAGACGCAAATTTCGAGGCGCGCGATGGGTGTTGAAGGTAAGGACAGGGCCAAGGTTCTCGAAGGGGGAGCAGCCTCGTTGTCCAACCAGCTTGGGCAGGCGGTGCTCAAGTTGCGCAAGGGCTATGGGCTATCGCTGGCCGACCTGTCGCAACATTCGGGCGTCGCCAAGTCGATCATCTCGCAGATCGAGCGCAATGAGACCAATCCGACGCTCACCACGATCTGGCGGCTGGCCCATGCGCTCGACGTGTCGATCGAATCGATGTTGCGGGGCACCGAAGAGGGCCCGTTCATCGAGCACCTGGGGCGAGGGACCACGCCGATCTTCGTCTCCGACGACGGACTCTGCCGTCTTGCCGTCATTGGCTGGCTGAAAACCGTCGACTGGCTCCAATGGTACGATTTTCAGGCCGATCCGGGCGGAATTCTCGAGTCGGCCGCCCATCTGCGCGGCTCGGTCGAGTGTCTGTCGGTTCTGGACGGCGAACTCGAGGTCGAGGTCGGCGAGACGACGGCGGCCGCCTGCAGCGGCGAGACTCTGCGGTACCGCTGCGATATGCCTCATCGCATTCGCAACCTGAGTGAAAAGCCGGCGCACGCCACGATGGTGTGCATTCTCAAGGCGGCGATGATGGATTGACGGCAGGCTGGGCGCGGGCCGGACGCTTACTTCAAGAGCTTGAGCTTCCTGGCGTAGGCGGGTTTGAAGGACGCCGTCGCCATTCCCATAGCTGAGGTTTCTGTCGGCACTGCAACGCTTGGCGCCCCGTTAACCAAGACTCAATGGGCCGGCGCGACGGCAGCGATTGCCGCTTGCCTTTGAAGCGCGGCGCGCGGCGATTTGGCCAAGGCCGATTCCTTCACCGTTTGTACGAGGGATGATCCGCCAGTCCCTATTTGAGGCAGGAGGCAGGCCTGACAGGCCGATGATTTGGTGACGATGTTTTTCGGATGCGGCGCGACTGCCGCGATTGAGGCTTGCCTTTGAAGCGCGGCGCGCGGCGATTTGGCCAAGGCCGATTCCTTCCCCGTTTGTCCGAGGGATGATCCGCCGGTCCCTCTTTGGGGCACGGACGGGTCCTAACGGGCCGACGATTTGGTGACGATGATTTCAGATGTCACGCGAACGCGAAGATTGCGGCTTGCCTTCAAAGCGCGGCGCGCGGCGACTTGGCCAACGCCGATTCTTTCACCGTTTGTCCGACGGATGATCCGCCAGTCCCTGTTTGAGGCACGGACGGCCCTAACGGGCCGACGGTTTGGCGGAAGCGAAAGATTCGACTCGCCTTATTCGCGAATCTGAGTCCGTGTGACTGAGTGTCCGATTCGTACTTGGTTTGTTTTTCCCCTGATCTTGTCCGGGCGCGCGATGGCCGCGATGGCGTCGTGTTTGCTCGACAGCCGCAGGGCGGCGCTATATGAGCGCCGTTTCTGCTTGGCCGGAGCGCTTGGTGACCACAACGCCTTCCGTAGCTCGTGAAGACAGCCAGGACGGGGTCGTGCTCTCGCTGGCGGGGGAATGGATCGTCGCCGCGGGACACCAGCTGGAGGCGGCCGGGGCTTCGCTCCTCTCCTCGGCTAAAGACGCGAAGCGCGTGATCTTCGATCTCGCCGGTCTTCAACGCATGGACACCGCCGGCGCGTGGTTCATCGATCGCGCGGAGGTCGAACTGGCGGCAGCCGGAGCCAGTGTTTCCTATCGCGGCGAGCAGCCCAAGCACGACATCCTGCTCAAGGAAGCTGGCTACCACCCGCCCGAGAAATCGTCGCTCATTCATCCGGCGCCCACGGTTGCTTTGCTTTCGGCGGTCGGCGAGACAATCTACGACGTCGGCGTCGATTTCCTCGATATTGTCGACTATCTGGGCGAAGTCGTTGTGATGTTCTTGCGCCTCGCCCCGCAGCCGTGGCGCTGGCGCTGGACGCCGATGGTGTATCACCTCGAGATGTACGGGCTGCGCAGCGTGCCCATCATCTTGCTGATCAACTTTCTGGTCGGCGCGATCGTCACCCAACAGGGCATCTTTCAGCTCGCCAAATTCGGCGCCGCGGACTACGCCGTCAGTCTGGTTGGCGTCTTGGGCTTGCGCGAACTGGGCGTGCTGATGACTTCGATCATGATCGCCGGCCGCACCGGCTCGGCGATCACCGCCGAAATCGGCTCGATGAAGATGCGCGAAGAGATCGACGCCTTGAAGGTGATGGCGCTCGATCCCTTGGAAGTGCTGATCATCCCGCGGCTGGTGGCTCTGGTCATCGCTCTGCCGCTTCTCACGTTCTTAGCCGACGTGGCTCAAATGGCGGGCGGTCTCCTTGTCAGTTGGATCTATGCGGGCATAACGCCGGCAGTTTTCATCAATCGCCTTCAGAGCGCCATTTGGGTTCAAACGTTTCTGGTCGGCCTCATCAAGGCTCCGTTCATGGCGATTGTGATTGGCCTCATCGCTGCGACTGAGGGCATGGAGGTCCGCGGATCGGCCGAGTCGCTGGGCCGCTGCGTGACATCATCGGTGGTCAAGTCGATCTTCATGGTCATCGTTATGGACGGCCTGTTCGCGATGTTCTTCGCTACGGTGGACTATTGAACGACGCCTCGCCCTCCCAACCGTCCGAGCGCGAAGCCGTCATTCGCGTGCGCGGCCTTAAAGTCGGCTTCGCCGACCATCTGGTGATGGACGGGCTCGATCTCGATCTCTACCGCGGCGAAGTGCTGGGCTTCGTCGGGGCCTCAGGCGCTGGCAAGTCGGTTCTGACCCGCACGATCCTTGGCCTGTTGCATAAACAGGCGGGCACGATCGAAGTGTTCGGCTTGGACATCGACAAGATGACCCCGCACGATCGTCTCGTGGTCGGCGAGCGATGGGGTGTGTTGTTCCAGGAAGGCGCTCTGTTCTCGAGTTTGACAGTCCGGCAGAACATTCAGGCGCCGATGCGCGAGCATCTTGGCTTGTCACAGTCGACGCTCGACGGTCTCGCGCTGCAGAAGCTGGCGCTCGTCGGCTTACCTCCGGAAACCGCCGACAAATTGCCTTCAGAGCTGTCCGGCGGCATGACAAAGCGCGTTTCGTTGGCGAGGGCGCTCGCGCTCGATCCGGAGATCGTGTTCCTCGACGAGCCGACCTCAGGGCTCGATCCGATCTCGGCCGGCGATTTCGACGACCTCATAGGCACGCTGCAAAAGACCCTGGGCCTGACCGTCTTCATGGTCACGCACGATCTCGACAGCCTGTTTGCGATCTGCGACCGGGTTGCGGTGCTTGGGCATAAAAAAGTTATCGCCGCCGGTCCGATCAGCGAGCTCTTGCTTTCCGACGATCCTTGGCTCAAGTCCTATTTCCACGGTAAGAGGGGTGTGATCCGCCTCGGGGCGGCCGCCGATCCGCCCGCAGCGCTCGCTGCGGACGACCGGCCCCAGCAGACGAGGCGCTGAGTAGAATGGAGACGCGCGCCAATTATGTCTTGATCGGCGCCTTCACCTTGGCGGCGGTTGTCGGGGTGTTTCTATTTATAATGTGGATTGCGGGCTACGGCAGCGCGGGCAGTCACCGGACCTTCCAGGTTGTCTTCAAGGGCTCGGTTGCAGGCCTCTCGAGCGGCGCCAACGTCTCGTTCAACGGCATCAAGATCGGCGAAGTCACCCATCTCACTTTCTCGCGAAGCGACCCGCACCAGGTCGTCGCCGACATTGACGTCAACTCGGAGGCGCCAATCGACAGGAACACCCGGGCGCGTCTTGAGACACAAGGTCTGACCGGAGGCGCAGTCGTCGCTCTCTTAGGTGGTGCAGCCCCTGGGCCGGAACTGGTTGGCGAAAAGGGCAGGCCGCCCATCATCTACGCCGGACAGTCGGTGCAGCTGCAGGACATTCTGGATAACGTCGACGCCCTATCAATCAAAGCGACGTCGGTTTTGGATGAAGCGGATAAGATCATCACCGAAAATTCCCCGACGATCCATTCGGCGCTCGCGAACGTCGATCAGTTTTCGAAAGCCTTGGCCGATAATTCTGCCGGAGTGGACGCCGCGCTGAAGAGCGTGGCCGAACTCGGCAAGCAGATCGGACCGCTGGCGGCGCGCCTGCAAACGCTCTCGGATGACGCCGATCGACTCGTTCAAGCGGTCGATCCGGACCAAGTGCGCGCGATCGTTGGCAACGTCCAGGCGATGTCGGCGAAGGGCGTCTCAGTCCTCGATCGCGCCGACAAGCTTCTGACCGACAATTCAACGGCGATCAATTCGACGCTTCAGAACGCCGATGTCTTCTCCAAGGCCTTGGCCGACAACGCGCCGAATATTGACACAACGCTGAAGAACCTGGCCGAGATCAGCAAGACCGTTCAGCCGGTCGTGGCGCAAATCCAGAGTTTGACGGAAAACGCCGATCGCGTGCTCAAGGCGGTCGAACCGGACCAGATCCACGCTCTTCTTGGCAACGCGCAGACCTTCAGTCAAGCGCTCGCTGACAGCTCGGACAACGTCAAGGCTCTGGTGCGTGACGGGGCCGTGCTCGCTGGTCATCTCAACGATTCTGCGAACCGTTTGGACACCGCGCTCATCGACGCCGATTTGCTTCTGAAAGCGGTCGACTCCCAGAAGATCGCCGGCATCGTCGACGCGGCAAGCGAAGTCGTGCAGACTGTGCGCCAAAATCGCGGCAACATCGATTCGACGCTCAAGAACGTTTCCCAAATGTCCGCCAAGCTCAACGATTCCGCCGACAAAGTTGACGGCGTCCTGACGGCCGCGCAAAACTTCCTCGGCTCGCCCGGCACAAAGGGCGCGGTTGACCGCATCAGCGAGGCGGCGCTTTCGGTCAAGAAACTCGCCGACGATGTCGACTCGCGGATAAAGGACATCGCAACCGGCCTTAGCCGGTTCACCAATACGGGCCTGCGCGAATACGAGGCGCTCGCTGTCGAAGGGAGGCGGACGCTACAAGACATTGACGGAGTCGTGCGATCACTCGGACGGAATCCAAGTCAGGTCCTATTCGGATCGAGACCCGCGCTGCCCGAGTATCACGGCGGTCAATGATGGCGCGAATTGGGGGTGGGTCCCGGGGTCGATTGAGATTTGCGGCGGCGAGCATCCTCGTACTCGCTCTTTCGGCATGCGCGAGCGGGCCTCCTCCGACTCAGTATGATCTCACGGCTGCGACCCCTCCGCCTGCCCATGCCGTCCGCGCCCAATTCCGGATCGGCCAGGCGACCGCGACGGCCGATCTTGACAGCGATCACATCCTGGTTCGCGAATTGCAAACGCTCGCCACGCTCGCTGGAGCGCAATGGCCTGAGCCGCTGCCTGCGCTCTTCCGTGCGCGACTCGCTGAGAGCTTTCAGAACGCCGGGCTCGCGCGTTGGATCGACGGTCCGGCGGCGAATGCGAATTATGAGGTCGACCTCGACATCCGCGCCTTCGAACTCGATGCCCAGACGAAGGAAATCCATGTCGACGTCGCCGCGTGGATCATTGCGCTTGGCAGCGGACGGATTATGGCAGACCAGATCTTCAATCTTCGCATTCCGGTCGAATCAACCGACCCCACTCATGTGGCGGCGGCGATGGATCAGGCGGCGTCGTCCGTGATGACCGACATTGTCGCCTTCGTCGCCCGGAAGCTGTAACGCCGGCGGGGTCTCCGGGCTCGGTAAATCGGCCAGCGGCGCCATCGCGCGCAACAGCGCGAGAACGGCGGCCGCGAGGGTCGCGCCGCTCGAGCAGCCCAGAGCCAAGGTTTGATCCAGTCCATAGGCGCGGCGCGCTTCCAGCTCTGGCGGAGGGCATAAAACGAGGCGCATGGCGCAGATTTTGGCGAACGCCGCATCTTGAACCGGAGCCGAACGAATGACCAAGGTCCAATGCCGCTGCGGGGCGGTCGAGGTCGAAATCAAAGCTGAGCCGATCGTGCAGTTCTACTGCCATTGCGACGACTGTCAGGCGGTGCATGGGGGCGCCTATGCGCCGGAATCCGTCTATCCGGCAGACGCCGTGACAATCGTCCGCGGCGATCCTACGACGTGGAAACTGAAGCGAAATCCCCGCTTCAGCTGCCGCGAATGCGGAACGCGCCTGTTCATCGATGTCGAAGCGCGGCGCCTGCGCGGCGTCAATGGATTTCTGCTTCCGCCGGGCGAATTCCAGCCTGCGTTTCATGTGCAGTGCCAGTTCGCCATCCGGCCGATCGTCGACGACCTTCCGCATTATAAAGGCATGCCCGAGCGTTTCGGCGGCTCGGACGAAATGGTGGGATGGTAGGCTTCTTCTCTTATCTTCGCCATGAAACCTTCGAGTGTATTGCCTGGGCGTGGAGGTTCGGATGGGGCCATTCGAGGACGCCGGTGAGGCCGACCATGGCGCATTCTGCCAACGAATGTCATGATGACGGATCAGGAGGCGTCTCGCGGCTTCGATGAACATATCGGTCCCGGACTCTATGCAGGAATGGGTGCAGAGACGCATCGAAAGCGGCGAATATGCAAGCGTCAGCGATTACGTGCGCGACCTCATCCGTCGCGATCAGAATACGCCGGCGCGTCAGCTGAGCGCCGATGACGTTCGTCGGACGATTGATGAGGGTCGGGAGGTGGGCGAGACTTCCCCGGCTGAGGAAGTATTTGGCCGCATAGAGGACAAGCTGCGTCGGCTGGCGCGCTGAGTGGCTGGGCGAAGATGTGAGTTCACTAGACTTGCCGAAGCCGACCTCACAGAGATTGCGCCCACCATCGCTGCGGACAGTCCGAAGACGGCGTTACGCTTCGTTGACGAACTGCGAAAGCATTGCCACCTATTGACCGAGCACCCTGCTCGCAACCCTTTGCGCGAAGCGTATGGAGTGGGCGTGCGGGCCGCAGTGCATGGTCCTTATCTGATCTTCTACGCCGCCTCCGATCACGCGGTCGTGGTCGAACGCATTCTCCACGGTTCGCGCCACTTGGATTGGAAGGTGCGGTAGGCCTCCGCGGTCGCCTGGGGATGCGGCCCGCTCAGAACTTATAGCCGATTTGCGCGCCGACCTGGGTCAGGCCCGGGTTGATGTGGGTGCACAGGCTCGCATGGCTGATGTGCTCGACGTTGGCGATAACGTCCCAGTGCTCGTCGAACTGGTAGCCGAAGCCGCCTGAACTCGCGGAAGTCCCAGCGGCAGCCGGTGTTGACGCGGTCCGGTTCGTCCCGCAACGTCGAGGTGTTCACGGCCGCGCCAAACTCGCCCTCGAAGAAGAACCCCTTGTAGATCGGAATGCGCCAGGTAAGGCCGGTGAAGCCGTAGCTCGTCTTGCCGCCGGTGTTGATCATCGCGCCGAGGTTGATGCGGGGATTGAAGAACCACGAGAACCACGGGCCGCCGATGTTGTTGGCGTAGCCGATCGGCGTGGACAGGAGTTCGCCCGAGACGTCGACCGGGGCGCCTTCGTCATGGATCCAGTTGTGGGCGTAGACGCCGACGCGCGCCTCATCGACAAAGTTGATCCAGGTGGTCGGTCCCGGGGCGATCACCGGCGCTGGCGCCGGCATCGTGTTGTCGATGCCGAGAGAGGACATATCGGCGGCCGCCGCCGGCGAAATCGCCAGCACAGCTCCCACGAGTTCAGCAATGAACGCTTGCCGCCCCGCCCCCACTCAAACCTCGATTCCGCGCCCCGCGTGAACCTGAATAGAGGCGACCACGGTTCGAGGCAAGCGCGCGTGGCTCCAGCTTTCGCCCGCTGCCGCACAATCGGACAGAGTGTGGCGCCGGCGACATACCGGCGCAATCGACGTCGCGCCGACGCATTTTTGGCGGTTTTCCCACGGAAATGCGATTGTATTGGAGCTCCTTCTCAAGGGCCAGGAAGCTCAGATCATCACGCAGCGGCGCGCCCTGCCCACCTTCAGACGGCGCCGGCCGGGACTGCGCCCGGCCTGGTCACCGCGCTGACGACGACCATCGCGACGATATTCGCGGCAAGCGCGATGATGCCGACGTTGAGGTCGCGGATCGCCTGCGGCAAGACGGGGAACAGCGAGCCGATGGTTGCGTGCGTGAAGCTGAGGACCGCGGCGACGACCGCGCCGACCAGAATTCCGGCGAAGGCGCCGGCCGGCGTCATCGGATTGCGCGGCATCAGGCTCACGACGACGGCCGGAAAGAGCTGAGTGACGAAGCTGTAGCCCACCAAAAGCATCGTCACGATCGTAGCGTTGCCGGTCAGGGTGAAATAGACGGCGACCAGCATCACGACCGGCACGAGCCACTTGGCGAGAGCCACGGTCTGGGCGTCGGTCGCCTGCGGACGCAGGACGCCAATCAGGTTTTTGGAAAGCAGCATCGCCGCGGTCATCGCGATCAGCGAGCCCGGCACTAGCGCCGTGAAGACGCCCGCGGCGCCGATCAGGCCGACCACAGCTGGCGAGAACTCCTGCGTCGCCAGCTTGAACAGTGCGAGATTGGTGTCCGCGCCCTTCAGTCCGGGCACTTTCAGCACCGCGGCGAAGCCGACGAAGAACACGAACAGCAGTATGAGCTGGTAAATCGGCAACACAATCGCATTGCGCCGGAAGACGCGCGCGTCCTTCGCCGAGTAGGCGGTGGCGAAGGATTGCGGCCACATGAAGAAGCCGACAGCGGTCAGGAGCACGGTGGAGATGAACCAGGCGACGCTCTGCCCGCTTGCGGGGAACACAAGGAAGCCGGGCTTGGCGGCGGCGATCTGCTCGAACATCGGACCGATGCCGCCATAGAGATGCAGCGGCAGATAGATGCCGAGGAAAAGCACCACGCAAAGAATCAGGATGTCCTTGACTACCGCCGTATAGGCCGAGCCACGGATCCCGGACGTGATGACATAAACCGTGACGATCGCGGCGCCGATCCAGATCGCCGCATCCTTGGGGATGGCGCCGTAGCCCGCCGCTGTGACGATGATCCCGAGGCCGGTGAGCTGCAGCACGAGATAGGGGATCAGCGCCACCAGATCAACAATCGAGACCAGCACGCCCAGCGACGGGCTCGCATATTTGCGGACGAAGAAATCCGGCTGCGAGTGCAGGCCGTGCTCACGGCCGTAGCTCCAGACCAGGGGCAGCAGGAAATAGGCGATCACATAGGCGAGCGAGCCGTAGGCGAGAATGTAATAGACCGGAGCCCCGAGCCCGTAGGAAAAGCCGGACGCGCCCAGAAAGGTGAAGGTGGTGTAGATTTCGCCGGCAAGCAGCAGGAAGACGAGGACCCAGCCGAAGCCGCGCCCGCCCACTGCCCATTGCTCGAGGTCCATATCTCTCCCGGCGCGGGCGACAAGGCCCAGAGCCAGGGCGGCCACCGCGGCGAGCGCGATCAGGGCTAGGGCCGCGGTCATGGCGCGTCCTCCCGGTTCGCCGGATCGATCAGATAGACAATTGCCATGATGATCGCCGTCAGCACGACCCAGACCGTGATCCAGCCGAGGGGGAAAGGCATGCCCAGGATGAATGGATCAACCTCGTTATGGACCGCCGGACCGATCAGCATGCCGATGAACGGAATGACGGCCAGCCAGTGAATGGGTTTCATGGGAACTCTCCGATGCTGGCATGCTGGCTCGCGATCGAGGCTCGCTCAGGGAGCACACCAGGCGCCCCCGCGCAAGGCGCCCCACAGGAATTGATTGATGCGCGATGCAGCTCGCTGCCGAAGCGGTCGCCGCGGGCGATGTCACGGCCATCGCGCCCTATTGATGGGAGCAAGCGTTAAGCTGCGCTGGCGATTCGGCAGGTTTGTGTAGCTGAGCGCTTGTCGTCATGGCTGGGCTGTCCGGCCATCCACGCCGCGCTCCCTCGCCGACGAGTTCGATGTTTCTGAGCCGCCACCCGATACAACAACGGATAGGCGCCGAAGGTCCGCGGGTCTTCCACCTGAGCCACGAGCATCACTTGCCGAAACTCTAGCGGCGGCCGATTGCGACCGCGGTTTCTATCCCGCAATTCGCGCACCGGCCGATGTCACGGTTTGGGATTTGCAAACGCGAAAACTCTCTCAATCAGGTTGTCAAGCCATTGGAAAATCCGGCCTGTAGCGAAACCTGCCAGGAAGGCGAAAGCGGCAGGAGGGAGCGCCAGCGAACTCGTAGTCTCGGCGCCCGCAGCGAGAGTGAACAGGCCGTTGCTGGGGCCTGGCCCAGTGAACAAGCCGATCATAGAGCCCAGAAACGCGCCCAGCAGCACCCGCGGCCATACCTGCACCAGGTCACGCGGCTCCAGCTCTTGTCTAGCGATTTTTGTCGCGATGGTGCGCAAGGCCGCGGCCGTCGCCGCCAGACCTCCAAGAAGCAGTGGCAAGAAGTTATAGTTCAAGGTCGTCACAAGAACGCGTGTCTGCTCGAGAACGTAGCCTGCGTATGGCGGTTCTTTCTCACCGGGCGCTGGACCCGCGCTATGGTTGATGATGACCGATCGCAGACCGAATTGCCGAGCGTTCCAACTGTTCGCCAATGGCTGTATACGTTGGGCGGCCAGGGCTCGGGCGCACCGACCTCCCGCCTCGACTTTGCTCGGGTCGAGGACGAGCTTTGCGCTACACGGCTCTTGGCTCACATCAAATTGCAACGCCTGTGGATTTAACGACAGCCAATGGTAATCGGCGAGCAGGCGCTGGCCGACGGCGAGGTCCCAACTCACGAAGCAGGTCAACGCCAGCAAACTCGCGAGCACGATAAGGAGCCAATCCAACTTGTCGAACGGAGATTCGCCCGCGACCTCCAGACCGGGAAACGCGTCCCTTGCAAATTGCACCATCGCGGAACCGCTTGGAATGAGAGCGGCCGCCACTTTCTCCCCGCGAACGTCGGCGGCGCCTAGGCCCCCCGCATCGCCCGGCTTTGTCGGCGTTGCGCTGCCCAAGCGGTTCGCCTGGCGAGCAGCGCGGCTGAACCAAGCGAACCGGCGTGGATGCGGACTTCGCCGCACAGCGTCGACGTATTTGGCAAGAGAGAGATAAGTAAATGCCACCGAATAACCGGTGGCCGGATATGCGGCGCGGGTCAGTCGGTCCTTCGCTGTGAGGACGAGGGCCAGGATCTCCGCACGGTTTTGGTCGGTCGGCGGCCACCCTAGCCCGCAGAGTTGCTCCAGACTGATTTGCAGCCCACCAGTCGTTGGAGCCGCCAGCGCTTGCTCCAGCGTCTTATCTTTGTGTCCAGCGATGTGATCCATCAGCAAATAGACTTCGGAAAGCTCGCGCTTCACGTATTCCGGGATCTGCATTTGGTCGGATATCGTTGCCATGCGCGCCCTCCAATCGAGCCGGCCGGACAATTGTAGCAGAGCGTTCCACGTTTGTAATTGGTATCGCGTTTTTTAGCGCCGGGCACGGGCCCGTCTTACTAAAATCTGACGTCAATTGGATCTAATGGCAAAAACTCTGTCGCTGCTTGACAAAAGACACCGTTTCGGGTCGCGACCCAGCGAATTTGATTGGTTCCTACCTAACTTAGCGTCAGTTCGGGGCTGCGAGCAATATCGGCAATTTTCGCAATAGCATCGACCCGTTTTGGCGATTTTCCCGCGAAAATGCGATTGTATTAGAGGTCCTTCTCGAGGACCAGAAAGCTGAGACCGTCGCGGAGTGGCGCGCCGAACCGATCGTATGACCGGGCGGAAAGAGGAACTTATTGCTGGACTTTCTTTTCTGCAGAAGAGGCGCATTAATTCTCGGCAATAGGGTCGAAAGCGGATCTTTTTTGATTTAGCAAAACGCTATCTTCGTTACGTTAGTTGCCGTCGGCAAAGCGACGCCTTTCCAGACAGCCTGCAATCGCTTCGGGGCGCGGCAGTTTCGCGCCGCAACTCCAAAACCCAATGTTTTCTTTACGATTTTCCGAAAACATGCTACTCTGTGACGTTTTCCCTTAAAGCGGCGTAGCGCTTGCGAACGGAGAGTTGAGGATGGTTCAGGAGATGGCGCCTGAGCGGCGGTTGGGCACGCTCGGCAAGATGGCGCGTCGGAAGCGGATATTCGCAAGGCTTAGGGAAGGCGCAAGCTACGAGGAGATTGCGGGCGAAGAGCGCGTAACCCGCGAGCGCATCCGGCAGATCGTCTCCGAAGTCTTGCAGAAACGCTCGGTCGACAGCGGCGCCGATCATGCGAAGCTGCAATTGGACCGCCTCGCGCCCGTGATGCAGCTCGCGGCCGAAGCGGTCGCCGCCGGCGACGTGACCGCGATCACGCCCTATCTCAAGGTGCTCGACCGGCTCGATCGGTACCAGACGGTGGCCGGCGCGAACCAGGTCTACGACGATGAAGCGCGCAAGAAGCTGCTCGACAAGATCAACCGCATGGCCGACAATCTCGGCGTTGACGAGGTCATGTGGAACGCGGCCCACGCGCACATGATAAAGACCGGCCAGATCCCCCCTGACGAGCCGGACGAGCCCGATGCGGCAGAAGATCGGTCGGTCCCGGCCAAGAGCGATGCGGCGCCGACCCCGGCGAGCCTGGCGGAGGAGCGACAGGAGGGCCAAAGCCAGGCGGCCAACTGGATGTCTGTCCGGGATCGGCTCACAACCTCATAGGCGAGTTGAGAGCGCGCCGGTTTTTTTTATTTGGATTCTCCGTAACCCTTTGAAAAGTCAGGATTCGGCCAAGGAAATCCAAGGAAATGCAAGGGTTTTTCCTTGGTTGCCCTTGGATTTCCTTGCACCCAACTCGCCCTTGGGTTGAGCGCGCGGCGTCTCAAGGCTCGACCGCGCCCGCCCCACGCGGGTTCCGGCGTAGTCGCAATGCACAGGCGAATCGCCTCGCGGCGTTCATCGTCAAACATCGAAATTTATCCATGCCGTTGATGTGGGGTTCACTACCGCTACGTAAACCTTGGATTTCAGGCATCGGATTAACTCTTGGGGGATCGAAACGGCGCTAAAGTTGGGTGTTAGGCCGAGTTGCGGCCGGAAGCGACAATGAGTGTCGGGATTTACGCGTATGGCTCAAGGCCGTGTGCCCTTCAACGCCGTCGCTGCTTGCGGCGCTCCGCCCGGCTTCGGCACGCCCGAGGCGGACTTCAATGCCGCGCTCGTGCGCGAGCAATATCGTTCGCTGGCGAGGCTTGGCCCCTATGTCCACGGGATCGTTATTGTCGCGGCTCTGGCGTTCTTCGGCGCGACGCCAACGAGTTCGCTCCTGACCGGCATCCTCCTGCCGACGGCGCTCATTGCCGTGTCGGTCTTCCGGTTGTCTTCGTGGTTCAAGGCGCGCGCTGGCGTCGAGATCGAGGCGCTCGACCGGGTCCGGCGCAAGGTGCGCGCGGCGAGCGTGCTCGGGCCGGCGCTGACGTTTGCGTTCGCGCTGACGACGGCGATCTCGACCTGGCAGGATGGCGTGGTCGAATTCGCGCTGGCGCTCCTCGCCGTCTGGGTTGTCGCCACTGTTTGCGCAATGTGCCTCAACAGGATCGCGCGCGAGGCGAGTGTGATCGTTATCGCCGCGACAGCTTTCCTCATCGTTGCGTTCGTGGCTCGCGGTTCGGGACTGACGCTCGGCCTCGCGCCGCTGGTCGCCATCGCCGCGTGTTTCATCATCCGGATGCTCGACGAGCACTTTCGCATGTTCGCCGAGATGGTGCGGTCACGGTTCGTAATCGCCGAAATGCAGCGCGTCGCCGAGGAGGCGCGAGAAGCAGCGATGACCATCGCGCTCACCGACGATCTGACAGGGCTGCCCAATCGGCGATGCTTTCAGAGCGTCCTTGCCGACCGGATCATAGCCGCAACGAAAACCGGCGAGCCGTTCGCACTGGGCCTGATCGATCTGGACGGCTTCAAGCCCATCAACGACGTTCATGGACATCCCGTTGGAGATGAGATTCTCAGACAAGTCGCCGACCGGCTCGCCAAGGCGATGGGCGGGCGCGGCTCAGCCTTCAGGATGGGCGGCGATGAGTTCGCCATCCTCTGCAATGGCCTCGGCGCGCACGACGAGGCGGTCGCCCTGGGCAAGGAAATCCAGGCGATATTCGCGACGCCGTTCGAAATGTCCCCGCTCGGCATTCGCTTGACCTGCGCCTGTGGCTTTGCGCTCTTTCCCTCGACCGCCGCCAAGCCAGACGAACTGGTGCGACTGGCCGACGCTGCGCTCTACCGCGCCAAGGCCGGCGAGCCTGGCGGCGCGGCCGTGTTCGACGCAAGTGCTGGACTCACAGCCGCCGGCGGGGCCGCCTTCGAGAACGACCTTTGTCGCGTGATCGACGAGTCTCACAGCCCCCGCCCGGTTGTCGATTTCGCGACCCGAACAGAGGCTTTGACCCGCCTGCGGGCTTAGGCGGTTCGTGAGGCGCGCGCTTCGCAAGTTCGCCGTCGCGAACCGATGCGGCGCGCCGATAACGAGAGCCTCCTGAAAGCCGCCCTTCCGCGCCGGTCCATTTTCGGTTAGGGAGCGGGGTCAAGGCCGGGAGCGGCCGAGCCGCGTTTTTGCCCGCGAACCGCGAGAATGCGAGCCTTCTGGCCGGATTAGGCCGAGCAGGGGGCGTTTTTTTGCGTCCGCGCTCATCGCCGGGCGACCAGGAACACCATGCCCAAACGGACCGATATTTCCACCATCCTCATCATCGGCGCCGGCCCGATCATCATCGGCCAGGCGTGCGAGTTCGATTATTCGGGCACGCAGGCCTGCAAGACGTTGCGCGCGGAAGGCTACCGAATCGTCCTCATCAATTCCAATCCCGCGACCATCATGACCGATCCGGACATGGCGGACCGGACCTATATCGAGCCGATCACGCCCGAGATCGTCGAGAAGATCATCGCCAAGGAGCGCTGCGCGATTCCGGGCGGCTTCGCGCTGCTGCCGACCATGGGCGGCCAGACGGCGCTCAATTGCGCGCTGAGCCTGCGCAAGATGGGTGTGCTCGAGCGTTACGACGTCGAGATGATCGGCGCCACCGCCGATGCGATCGACAAGGCGGAGGACCGCGAGCGGTTCCGCGAGGCGATGACGAAGATTGGCCTCAAGACGCCCCGCTCGCATCAGGTGAAGACGCTGAGCCAAGCGCTGACGGCGCTTGAGGATATCGGGTTGCCCGCGATCATCCGCCCGAGCTTCACCATGGGCGGCACCGGCGGGGGCATCGCCTACACAAGAAGCGAATTGATCGAGATCGTCGAGCGCGGCATCGACGCTTCGCCGACCGATGAGGTGCTGATCGAGGAGAGCGTGCTTGGCTGGAAAGAGTTCGAGATGGAGGTGGTGCGCGACAAACAAGACAATTGCATCATCATCTGCTCGATCGAAAACATCGATCCGATGGGCGTGCATACGGGCGATTCGATCACTGTCGCCCCAGCGCTGACGCTGACCGACAAAGAGTTCCAGATCATGCGCGACGCCTCGATCGCGGTTCTTCGCGAGATCGGGGTCGAGACCGGTGGCTCGAACGTGCAGTTCGCGGTCAATCCGGCCGACGGGCGCATGGTGGTGATCGAGATGAACCCGCGCGTCTCGCGCTCGTCGGCTTTGGCCTCGAAGGCGACCGGGTTTCCGATCGCCAAAGTCGCGGCCAAGCTCGCGGTCGGCTATACGCTCGATGAGATCGCCAACGACATCACCGGTGGCGCGACGCCGGCGTCCTTCGAGCCGACGATCGATTACATCGTCACGAAAATCCCGCGCTTCGCCTTCGAGAAGTTTCCCGGCGCCGAGCCGACGCTGACGACGGCGATGAAGTCGGTCGGCGAAGCGATGGCGATCGGCCGCACCTTCCCGGAATCTTTGCAGAAGGCGCTGCGCTCGCTCGAGACCGGCCTCGACGGGCTCGACGAGATCGAGATCGACGGACTTGGCCATGGCGACGACCACAACGCGTTGCGGGCCGCAATCGGGAAGCCGACGCCCGATCGCCTGCTCAACGTGGCGCAGGCGATGCGCATGGGTATGGGGGTCGACGAGATCCACGAGTGCAGCAAGATCGACCCTTGGTTCCTCGAGCGGATCGCCGAGATCATCGCGCTCGAAGGCAAGGTGCGCACCCATGGCCTACCGCCCGACGCAGGCAATATGAGAGCCTTGAAGGCGAACGGCTTCTCGGACGCGCGCCTTGCGGCGCTTGCCGGCAAGGTCGAAGCCGATGTCACCGCCGCGCGCAGGCGGCTTGGCGTCCAGCCGGTGTTCAAGCGCATCGATACCTGCGCCGCCGAGTTCGCCTCGCCCACGGCCTACATGTATTCGACCTACGAAGCCCCGTTCGTCGGCAAGGTCCGATGCGAAGCCGATCCTTCGGAGCGCGAAAAGATCGTCATCCTCGGCGGCGGACCCAACCGGATCGGGCAGGGGATCGAGTTCGATTATTGCTGCTGCCACGCCTCGTTCGCACTGCGCGCGGCGGGTTACGAGACGATCATGGTCAATTGCAATCCGGAGACCGTCTCGACCGACTACGACACCTCGGACCGGCTCTATTTCGAGCCGCTGACCGCCGAGGACGTGCTGGCGATTCTCGATAAAGAGCGCGAGCGTGGAACGCTCAAGGGCGTGATCGTTCAGTTCGGCGGGCAGACGCCGCTCAAGCTCGCCCATGTCATCGAGCAGTCGGGCGCGCCGATCCTTGGCACTTCGGTCGACTCGATCGATCTCGCGGAGGACCGCGATCGTTTCAAGCGCCTGCTCGACAAGCTCGGCTTGAAGCAGCCGAAGAACGGCATCGCCTATTCGGTCGAGCAGGCGCGCCTCATCGTCGCCGATCTCAAGCTGCCGCTCGTGGTGCGCCCGTCCTACGTGCTGGGCGGCCGGGCGATGGCGATCATTCACGATCAGACCGCGCTCGACGACTATCTTCTCGGTGTGCTGCCGAGCCTGGTGCCGTCCGACGTCAAGGCCCGCTACCCGAACGACAAGACCGGGCAGATCAACACTGTTTTGGGAAAGAACCCGCTGCTGTTCGACCGCTACCTTGCGGATGCGATCGAGATCGACGTCGACGCCTTGAGCGACGGCGAAACGGTGGTCGTCGCCGGAATCATGGAGCACATCGAGGAGGCCGGCATCCACTCGGGTGACAGCGCCTGCTCGTTGCCGCCGCGATCGCTCACGCCCGAGACGATCGCGAGCCTCAAGGACGAGACGCAGAAGCTCGCCCGCGCGCTCGAAGTCGGCGGCCTCATGAACGTGCAATACGCGCTAAAGGGCGGCGAGATCTACGTGCTCGAGGTCAACCCGCGCGCCTCGCGCACGGTGCCGTTCGTCGCCAAGGTGATCGGCAAGCCGATCGCCGCGATCGCCGCCCGGATCATGGCGGGCGAAAAGCTCGCTTCGTTCGATCTCAAGCTGGAAAGGCTCGATCACGTCGGGGTCAAGGAAGCGGTGTTTCCTTTCGCCCGCTTCCCCGGGGTCGACACCGTGCTGGGACCGGAAATGCGTTCGACGGGCGAGGTCATGGGCATCGACCGTTCGTTCGAAATCGCCTTCGCCAAGAGCCAGCTCGGGGCCGGGTCGCGGCCGCCGACGTCGGGCGCCGTGTTCGTCTCGGTGCGCGACGCCGACAAGGAGAAGATCGTCGAGCCCCTGCGCAAGCTGCAGGCGCTCGGGTTCAAGATCCTGGCGACCGGCGGGACCCAGCGCTATCTCACCGCCCACGGGCTGAAGGCGGAAAAGGTCAACAAAGTATCGGAAGGCCGCCCGCATGCAGCGGATGCGGTGCGCAACGGGGCCGTGCAACTCATGTTCAACACCACCGAGGGGGCGACCTCGCTCTCCGATTCCAAGCCATTGCGTCGCGCCGCCCTCTTGCAAAAGACGCCCTACTACACCACAGTTTCAGGGGCCATCGCGGCGGCCGACGGGATCCGCGCCGTCGCGAGTGGCGAGCTCGAAGTCAGGGCGTTGCAGGATTATCTGGCGTGACGGTGCAGAAAGACGCCGTGGCGACAGTATTTTTTATGGATAGGCAATGGAAAAGCTACCTATGACCGCTGCAGGGCACGCAGCCTTGGAGGCGGAATTTGCCCGTCGCCAGAAGGTTGAGCGGCCGCGTATCGTCGCCGCTATCTCCGAGGCGCGATCGCATGGCGACCTGTCGGAAAACGCGGAATATCACTCCGCCAAAGAGGCTCAGTCGCACAACGAGGGCCGGATCGTCGAACTTGAGGATCTGTTGCAGCGCGCTGAAGTGATCGACGTGGCGAAATTGAACGGAACGACGATCAAGTTCGGCGCGACCGTCACCTTGATCGACGAAGACACCGAAAAAGAGCGCAAGTTTCAGCTCGTCGGCGAGAGCGAGGCGGACGTGAAGTCGGGCAAGGTGTCGATCACCTCGCCGACCGCGCGCGCGCTCATCGGCAAGAAGGCCGGCGATAGCGTCGAGGTGACCACCCCTGGCGGCGGCAAGAGCTATGAAATCGTCAAGGTGGCCTATATATAGGCACACGGCCTGAGCAACCCGCGAGTGGGCGGCCCAAGGAGAAGTTTGCGTCATGTCCGCGTTCCCCTTGACCCGTCGCGCCGCGCTCCTTGCTCTCGGGGCTCTCGCGCTCCAGGGCTGCGCCACCGCGGTTCCAACGGCGGCGACGAGCGGTCTCCGTATCCGCGCGATCAAGGTCGATGTCTCGCCGATCCGGGCCAGCATGGGAGATCCGACCGCGGCCTGGGTGGAGCAGGCGCTTCCCGGCGCGCTCGCGCAGTCGCTCGCGCCCTATATGGCGCCGGGCGACCGCAACGGGGCGACGCTGGTGGCGAGGATCGACACTCTCTATCTCGGTTCGAGCGGTGGCGGGCCCGGCTTCTTCAACCAAACGCAAGACACGATCAACGGCACGCTCCTCCTGAAAGGGCCTCGGGGCCGGGCAATCGCGAACGTGCCGCTGAGGGCGATCTCCAGCTATTTCCCGATGGCGGTCGATCAGGCGCTGGTCGAGCGGGCCTTGCAGGGTCGGGTGACAGCCCTCGCGCAGGTGTTTGCCGGGTGGGCGCCAAGGAAGCTGGGTCTCTAGACGATTTGGCTCCTCATCTCCCTTGCGGCGACTTAACACCATTTCGCCCTTAAGAGCGATGCTAGGCGGTTCGCTCGACGAGCGCTTGGGCGTCGTGTGATGTCGCCGGAAGGAAAGGGACACAATGGTCGCCAGCGCCATGACTCGCCGGGGCACACTCGCTGCCCTTGGCGCATTCGGCTTTTCATTAACGGGCGCTGCCTCAAGCGCGCGAGCCCAAAGCGGGCTGAGGTTCCGCGACATTGTGGTTAACGTCTCGCCGCTGCGCGCGCAGACCGGCGATCCGACCGCTGCCTGGATGGACCAGGCGCTGAGGCAGGAACTGCCACGGGCGTTGGGGCCGCATCTTGCGCCGGGCGACCGAAACGCCGCTTTCCTCGAGGTCCAGATCGACTGGATCTATCTCGGTCCAAGCAACGGCGGTACCGGACCCGGGGGCTCGTCACAGGACACCGTCGTCGGAAGCTTCATCGTTCGGGGAATGCGGGGCGGAATCGAATTGCAAATCCCCCTGCGGGCGATCGCGTTCTATTATCCGACCGCGGTCGACCAGGCGATGGTCGAGCAAGCCTACCACTGGCGTGTGGTCGCCCTCGCGCGGGCCTTCGCTGGCTGGGCGCCAAGGGAACTGGGGCTTTAGCAAAGGAATTGACTGCTCGTGCCCAATCGGCTGCTGCTGCCAGCTACGCTGCCGCCACGGCCTCAATCTCTATGAGAAATTCCCGGCCATAGAGCTTGGAAACCTCGATGAGGGTGATTGCGGGCGCCGCTGGCGGACTTACGGTTGCGAAGAAGCGATTGCGGGCCTCTCGGTAGGCGCCGAGGTTATCCATGTCGCGCAGGAATACCGTCAATTTCACTAAGTTCGCCGCCGTGCAGCCAATTGCTTCCAGCGCCACGGCAAGGTTGCGGAAAACCTGGTCGGCCTGGGCGGCGAAGTCATTTTTGCCAACTAACGCGCCGCCTCTATCGAGCGCGGTTTGGCCTGCGATGAAGAAGATACGACCCGCTTGGACCTCGACGATTTGGGAATAGCCGGGGGGTGGCCCCAGGCCCGGCGGGTTCAAGCGCCGTATTGGAATGATTGTGTCCCGGCTCATGCCGTCTCCTCACATCTCGAGCGATTAGAACACGCGTCGTCGTGTTTGGCGATCCGATGTGGGGTTGTGGACCTAAAGGCAGAGCCTTCTCTCCCACGACGCCATTTGCCTGCGCCGCGACCGTGCTATAGCCCGCCTCCATGGTTGGCGCGGGCACGGACAGGACACGGCCGCCGCTCGGCGGCGGTCCAACGATCATTCTGGTTCGGCCCCAATTGGCCGTGAACATCGGCATGTGCGCACGCGCCATGGCCAATTTCGGGCTCGCCGATCTGCGTCTGGTCAATCCCCGCCAGGGTTGGCCGCGAACCGACGAATATCGGGAAGTCGCCTATTCCGCAGCGGCCGGCGCGACCGACCTCCTGGACGCGGCAAGGCTCTTTCCGAGCGTCGAGGCGGCGGTCGGCGACCTCCATGTGGTTTACGCGACGACGGCGCGCGAGCGCGGGCAGATGAAGGCTGTCTGGACCCCAGCGCCGCCATGGGCGCGACCGCCGCGGCGGCCGGCGAGAAGCGCGGCATCCTGTTCGGGCCGGAGCGAACCGGATTGGACAATGACGAGGTCGCGCATCGCCGACGCGATCATCACCTTTCCGTCGAGCCCCACTTACGCTTCGCTCAACCTTTCCCAGGCGGTTCTCCTCTGCGGCTACGAGTGGTTCAAGGCCGCCCACGGCGACGCGCCGCCGCCCTCGACGATCCCGCGCGTCCAGTCGCCTCCGGCGCAGCGCGAGATGCTGCTCGCCTTCTTCAACTTCCTCGAGGACAAGCTTGAGGAGAATGGCTTTTTCCGCCCGGTGACCAAGAAGCCGGGCATGCGGCGAAACCTGCGCAACATGTTCCATCGCATGGAGCCGACGCAACAGGACGTGCGGACGTTGTGGGGGGCGGTGGTTCGCCTGGTCGAAGGGCCGCGGGTCGAGGTCCAGACGCGCAAGCGGGCGCGGCAGGAAAAGACCGAAGTGTAACTCCAAATCTAAGCCGCGCCGAATTCGCAACTAGTCTCATGCAGACAGAAAAAAGCTCTCCAAACAAGATCTTGTCTGGAGAGCTGGAGGTTTCGCGCAAACTCGAAATCTGCGCTTAGGGTCTGCTTATTGCGCGGGAGCTGCGGGAGCCGCAGGAGCCATCGTATTCATGTGATGCATGTGGTGCATGTGGTGATGATGATGATGATGATGATAGTGATGATGGTGGTGGTGATGCATCGGCTCGGCCATCGGAGCGGGAGCGGCCGCCGGCGTGTCTTGCGCCATGGCGTAGCCGGCGAGGCCGAGCGAGAGAACGGCCGCGGCCGCGAGGGTCTTGATCATGGGAGGAGTTTCCTGTCGTTAGCGAACCCAAGCGGGTCAGTGCGACTCATAGCGATCGCCGCCTGAACTCAATATGAACCAACGGGGCGGCGGTTCATCCGCGGGGACGATTGTCGAAGCCCTTTAGCGGCATCGGACTTGCGATTTGGGCGAGAAGGGGTGGCTTATGTCTGTGAGCAGCATGACTGGATTCGCCCGCGCCGCTGGCAGCGGTGGGACGTGGCGGTGGACGTTCGAACTCAAGACCGTCAATGCCAAGGGCCTGGACATTCGCTTGCGCATGTCGCCGCCCTTCGATCGGGCGGAAGGGGAGGCGCGCACGCGGCTTGCCAAAGCGCTGGGGCGCGGGACCTGCTTCGCCACCCTGTCATCGCAGCGTGAGGGCGCGACCACGACGGCGCGCATCGATCTGGCGGCGCTCGAATCGATCGCCGTCGCCGCCCGCGCCGCCGCGCTCAAGGCCGGGCTCGCGCCGCCGACCATGGATGGACTGCTCACCCTGCGCGGCGTGCTTGAGGCGGCTGACATCGAGGACGACGACGCGGCCGTGAGCGCGGCTTGCGCGGGTGCCCTCGTGAGCCTTGACGAGGCGATCGCCGCGCTCACCGCGGCGCGGCGGTGGGAGGGAGGGGCGCTCGCCTCGGTGCTTAAGGACATGCTCGGGGCCATCGCCCGGCTGCTCGAGGCTGCCGAAGCCAATCCGGCGCGCCGGCCCGAGGCGGTGCGCGAGCGGCTCGCCCAGAGCGTTCAGACACTGATGGCGTCATCGCGCGGCTTCGACGAGAACCGCCTCCACCAGGAGGCGATCCTGCTTGCCGCCAAGGCCGACATCCGCGAGGAGCTTGACCGGCTCAAGACCCACGTCGCCGCCGCGAGGGCGCTGATCGACGAGGGCGGGCCGATCGGCCGGCGGCTCGATTTCCTTGCCCAGGAGCTGGGGCGGGAGGCGAGCACCCTCTGCGCCAAGGCCAATGACGTGAGCCTGACCGCGCAGGGGCTTGAACTGAGAGCGCAAATCGAGCAATTCCGCGAGCAGGTGCAGAACGTCGAGTGAGATTCGAAGCAATGGCCGCGAGCCGGCGAGGCATGATCCTGATTCTGTCCTCGCCGTCTGGGGCGGGCAAGACCACGCTGACCCGGATGCTCATGCAGGACAGTGCGCTTGACCTCACGCTTTCGGTGTCGGTGACGACTCGGACGCGACGTCCATCCGAGGTCGACGGCGTCCATTATCACTTCATCGACCGGGGCGAGTTGGAGCGGATGAAGGCGGCGGACGAACTGCTCGAATTGGCCGAGGTGCATGGCAACGCCTATGGCACGCCGCTCAAGCCGGTGGAGAAGGTGCTCGCTGAAGGCCGCGACATGCTGTTCGACGTCGACTGGCAGGGCGCTGCCCAAGTGCGCCAACGGCTGGGCGACGACGTCGTCAGCATTTTTGTCCTGCCACCCTCTATGCGGGAATTGCGCGCACGCCTCGAGCGGCGGGCGGAGGATACGGCTGCATCGATCGAAGCGCGGTTCCAGAACGCCCGCACGGAGATCGAGCGCTGGCGTGACTACCATTACGTTGTGGTCAACAACGACCTCAACCACGCCTATGGCGACGTGAAGACGATCGTCGCGGCGGAGCGGCTGCGCGCGAAGCGAGTCCAGGTCGGGGTTGGGCAGCTGGTCGAGCAGCTGATGGCTGAGTGAGTTGGTTCGATTGAAGCAGACGTCATATCAATTCTCTGCCGCATAATCCTAAAGCGTCTCATCCAAAACCCTATCGAGCGCTCGACCCTGAAACGGGCGGTTTCGACACGCCGCCATGGGCGAATCAGTCAGCCGGACATTGCGCGCGCGCAGCAGCTGTCAGCGAAAGCTATTGCCCGCGCCGCCTGAATATGCAGCTATTGGGTTGTGGGATGGAAGGGAACGGAAAAATGGCCACCTGGGCGCCTTCCAAGCGCGCTCGAAGCGAACGCATCGAGGCCGAGGCTGACGCGCTGATCCGCGATCTCGGCGATCGGGCGTATCAGGAAGCGCGCCGACGGGAGCACGAGGCCAGTTCCGATGCGATCGCCGAGGATTGGGCGCTCGTCGCCAAGGCGATTGCGCGGAAGACCGGCACCCGCGTCGGCCTCAATCTCTCGACCCAACTGGCGATGAACACCTTCTTCGTGCTGGATCGCGAGCCCGGCGTGGCGCACAGGGCGCGACCCCGCCCCGAGCGAGACTCGGAGCTGGACAGCCAGCCGAAGGCGGAGGGCGTTCCCATTCCGCAGCCATTCCGCATCCAGTTCATGGGCGCGGGCGCCGATTCCATGCCATCGGTCTTGCGCGAGGATAAAATCCGCGCTTCCGACGTCTCCGCTGCGATCATCGCCGCCGCGATCGCCGCATGGCCGCCCCACACGATCGCCCTGCGCATTCTCGATCGCGAAGGGCACGAGGTTTTCGGCCGGCAGAAGGCCGCCGGCCGATAGGGGTAACGGCCGGTCGACTCACTCCGCTGCGGCGGCGGTCTCGCGTTCCCGGACCTCGAAGATCTCGAACTCGTCGCTCAGTCCGCGAAGCTGGGACGACCGTGGGGTCGTCCGGTAGCTCGATTCGCTGAGCACGCGCGCCACCTCGGAGCTTTCGATGATCGGCTTGGTCGCGAGTATCGCGGTCGGGTCGGCCAGCTCGTTCACGCGCGAGGCGATGTTGACGGTCTGGCCGAAATAGTCCTGCCGGTCGTCGAGCATGACGGCGAGGCACGGACCGGAGTGCAGCCCGATATTGAGCGCCAAGTCCTCGCCGCCGCGCGTTTTGTTGATCTCGCGCATCGCCTCGCGCATCCGCATCGCCGCCCGCAGCGCCCGGTCAGGGCTCGGAAAGGTGGCCATCACCGCATCGCCGATAGTCTTGACCACCGCGCCGCCCTCGGCTGACACCGCGTGGAGCAACGCGCCGAAGTGGCTGCGCACGAGATCGAAGGCGGCGAGATCGCCGATCCGGTCGTAGAGCGCCGTCGAGCCCCTGAGGTCGGTGAACAGGATCGTGAGGCTCGTGATCTTGAACCGCTGCTCGGGGTCGAACGTCCCGCTGCGATAGAGATCTCGGAAGGCCTGGTTTGTGAGCAGGCGGGTCGCGGTCAGGTAGGGCAGGTGATGGCCCGTCAGCTTGTCCATCTCCTCGCTATGCAGCCAGATCCCCGGCATGGTCCGCCGGGCGGCCTTGTTTTCAAACGAGATGCGCGCCGGACCCGGTTGGATCTTGAGCGTGCCGTTGTGGGCATGCGCGTCAGCGAAGACGAGCGACAGATTGCGACGCTCCTTGGTCTCCTCGCCATCGACCTCAAGAAAGAGCGATGAATGCGTGACCGGGTCGAACACGATCGCAAATCCCTTCGGCAGGGTCAGCGACATCGCGGCCTTTTCGCCGGCTCCGAGCTCCATCACGTCGAGCGTCACCCGGTCAATGGCTGTCTCAACATCCTCCGGCACGTCGTTGCTCGAACTCCAGAAAACCTGGCGCATATATTCGGCGAAAGGAAGCGAGTCCGGGTCATGCGCGGCAATGCGGCGAATGCTCTGGTTGACCGTGAACGTGACCTCGACCAGCTTGTCCAGCGTCGGTTCGTAATCCGCCGCGCAGAGCGAGCAATAATAGTGGGTGTGATTGAGGGTCTTGAGCCCTGCGCCCGCCTCGAGCACGCCGCCGCACCCTGGGCACAGCATGTTCCACGACATATCGAACAGCCCGAGCCGCGCCGCATGCACAAAGCCGGCAATGGTCTCTTCCTCGTCGAGACCATGCGATTTAGCATAGGCGAGCGGGTTAATGCGGTTAAGAAACCGATCCTGGTCGCTCTCAACCGATGTCTTCAGAGCCTCAACCACCTTTGCATCGGCGGTTTGGCGCAAAAGTCCAAATAAAGCTTGTGCGTCAGCCATAATCATTCCTCAAATCGTTCGTCTTGGCCCGCTTGGCCGATCGGTCAGTCGGCCATTTCCATCCCTACGCTGCGCCTGAAAGCGCGATGAGCGAGTTTCCTTCATGTAGTGTCAATGGGGCCCTTTTTGTAGTGTCGATCGGACCCCTCACAGGCCGACATTCGGCGCGTTTTCCCAGGGCGATCCGTGACCTCAGAATCCCTTGATCCGGTCGATTTCTTCCTCAGTAAGATGCTCATTCCAAATCTAGGGTCAGTTCTCCCAAAGCGGTTGCAATCTGGACGCTGATCGCGAGGTTCAGAACCTTTTGAGCGTTGCTCAGATCGCCGCCCAAGCCCGGCTAGGCGGACAGCTGTTGCTAAGCCATATATTAGAACGAATCAAGAACAAATATATTCGTCCTCGGGAGCGAGAGCGGACAATCGCCGATCGTCCCACCGAGCGCGCCACGAAACTGGCGGTCAAATTGACGCCAGAATTTTCCGCGCGGCTTTCAGATGCGGAAGGTCGACCATCTTGCCGTCCACGCCCAGCGCGCCTGCGGTTGGATTAGCCTCGAATACGGCGACGATCTTGCGGGCATGCGCGATCTCGGCTTCGGACGGCGCGTAAGTGCGGTTGATCGCCGCGACCTGATCGGGATGAATCGCGAGGCGCCCAACGAAACCGTCGCGGCGGGAGCGCCGGCAATCCTGCTCGAGGCCCTCGGAATCGCGAAAATCCGTATACACCGTATCAAGGGCCATGACCTCGGCGGCGGACGCGGCGAACAGGCACTGCGCGCGGGCCAGCTGATACGGAAAGGCCCACGATCCGTCCGGCTCCTTGTTGCCGGTCGCGCCGAGCGCCTCCGAGAGGTCCTCCGCGCCCCAGGTCAAGGCGATCAGCCGGGGATGCGCTGGCACATACGAGCCGAGCGCGAACATCGCCTTTGGGGTTTCGGTCGCCACGCTCGCCAACTTGACCGAACCCGAGGCCATGCCGACTTTCGCCTCGAGCGCGTCAAGATAATGAGCGATGCGGTCGAGATCGGCCGCGCCATTGACCTTGGGAATCAAAAGCGCGTCGAGGCCCGGCTTCACGACCGCGGCGAGGTCGTCGAGCGCAAGACCGGTGTCGAGCGCATTGACGCGCACGACGAACAACCACGCCCGTTCCGAGTCGGGCCCGATCAGACCGGCGACACGGGCGCGGGCGTTGGCCTTTTCGGAGGGCGCGACGGAATCTTCTAGATCGAGAATGAGGGCGTCGGCCCCGCAATCCCGCGCCCGCGCAAACTTGCGTTCGGAATCGCCGGGAACGAACAGGAGCGAGCGCAGCCTCACATCAGTTTCCGCAAACTCGGGGCGGTGCGCGGCTCGCCGAGATTCTGAACCATGGGAAAGTTTGTGGGCAACGAAAAAGGCATCATTTGCCGGGACAGCGCCTCATGCTAAGCGATAGCTTTAGTAATTTCATATATTATATTGATGTAAATAGTATTTGTTTGATGGATTTGACGCTCTGCGCTTCAGCCGGTCAGCTCCAGGATCGTCATGTGACCCTCGTTGGCTGGCCAAGGACGGGCGACGATCCGCTCCTCGTTGAACTCGCCCGCGATCGGCCGGTCTTCGAGCGAAGGCAGCCTCAACGTCGTATGCCAGGCAGCAGGCACCCCATGCGGGATGTCCGTCGGCTCCTCTCCGTCCAGCAGCACGACGTCACGCGGTAGCCCGAAATAGCCGCGCGGTCGATCCATCCGAACGACCGCCCCCGCGTTGGAATCCTCCTTCCCCAGCGCCGCCGCCGGCCTGAGGTCGAGCTGGGCGAACGACCGAGGCAAGGGCGAGCGGTAGATATGGGCGACTGGCGCGCCCGGCGCCGCGATCACGAATTCGAGTGCGGTCGTCGGATCGAACGTCGCCGGCCCCCACACGCCGTCGACGCCGGTCGTCTTGCTCAGGGCCGCAGCTCCTTGTCGTTCACCGGTGTCGGTGGAGACGCGATAGATCTCGACCTTCGCGCCCTCGACCGGCCGATTGGTCGGCGTGCCGGCGACGACGCCCGTCACCCGACCGTTCAGGACGACTTCAGGCTCGGGGGTGATTGCGATGCGCGAGGGCGCGCGGCCGGTGATGAACCGGTAGATCTCGGCGAAGGCGACTGGGCTCAAACCCGTCTCGCGATGGTCGACCTCCCCGAGCAGGACGTTCGTCGCGCCTTTGAGCGCCGGTCCGTCGGCGGTCACATTGAGCGCCATGCCGGGTTTGTGAAAGACGGTCGCGCCGTCCGGCTGGGCGTAGAGGTCGAATCCGGCGCTACGTAGCGTCAGGAACGGAACCCCGGGCGTCACTTCCGTGTCGCCAGCATCCAGCTTCGTGAGAAACGGACCTCGCCCGTTATATTCGCTGCCAGGCAGATAATCAGTCGCCCAGACGCCATGATTGGGCGTGCCGCCGAGCGCTGCCTTTTCGACGCTCCCGGGGTTGGCGGCGACATATTCACGCGTCGCGTAGCCGCCGCGCGACAGCGCGACGAGCGCGACCTTGGGCGCGCCGGTCTTGGCCTTGACGCTGTCGATGAACGCCGTCAGTTCGCGCAACTGGTCTGCAGTCGAAGAACGGTTGGCTTGAGCGACGGTGTCGTCGTCGCGAGCCTGCGGATTCGTGAAGCTGATCGCGAACAGCCGGTCGCGCGGATAGCCGTTGCTCTCGAACCGCCAGATCTGAGTTTCCCAAGTCGCGGCGAGATCGCTGTCGCCATGCACGAACACGATCGGAACCGGCGGTCCATCCTGCGCGAACGCGGCTCGCCCAACGCCCCCCAGGGCGAAAGCGGCGCTCCCCTGAAGCAGGCGACGGCGATTTAACATCGGCGCTTCTCCCCTTGCCTTAACGCGCTCGGCCGTTGGGCCTTGCGACGAGCTTACACGACCAAGCGGGTGCGGCAACGCGAGGGCGCCGGGGCGCATAAAAAACAAGGCGGCGGAATGAACCGTCGCCTTGTCTGGCCATCAGGCGTGCATAGCCCCTAATGGCGCACCACTCGAAACAGCGTCAAAGCGGGCCTGGAATGCTCCAGTAGGGGCCGACGCCGTAATAGTCATGGAGCTTGCCCTCATATTCGGGATCGCCCCAGGCCGGGTCCGTGCCGACCGGATAGGAAGGCGCGCCCTCAAGCTTGCTCTCGTCGATCTCGACGACATAACCGCCGAGGTTCGTGTTGTATCTGAGGAGCGACCAGGGCAGCGGGTGATACGAGCTGCCCACTCCAAGGAATCCGCCGAATGACAAGATGGCATAGGCGACCTGACCGGTTTGCTTGTCGATCATCAGATCGTGAACCGAGCCCAGGCGGTCGCCTCCGTTGTTGAAGACGTCGGTGCCTTGAACTTTATCTGCGGCGATAAGGGTCGTTGTTTCGCGGACGGCGTCCATGAGGAATTCTCCTTGGCTGTTGTCCGAGGAACAAACGCGGGGCTGAGTTGGAAGGTTCCAGGTACGCCGCCATAAGAAGGGCGGCTTCGGGCGTCAGCCTCGCGAGCCGCTGCTTACGGGGGACTATCGAGACCGCTTCCGGACCAGACGCTGCTCAATATAGCGTCGGCCGATTTGCTCGCCCTTATAACCGACATAGGCGCCGATGAGCGCCGCCGCGATCAGGACCCACGGCGAAGAGGAATAGATCGCGGTGAGCCCCGCGACGATTGCGGCGCCGGCCAGCGCCACCCAGGTCGTAAACTCGGACGAGCCGGTCATTGCCCTTCGCCGATCTTCAAACGCGCTCGCGCGGCTGTCAGGCGGGCTGGAAAGTTTCGACGCCGGAGCCCGCGCGAGCACGCCGGTCATTATGGCGCTGCGAGCCGGAGATGGATAGGCGCCGCCCAGAACTCGCTATGAACCGCTGCGCGCAAGCTTCGAACCTTGCAGCATGTCCGACGCCGCACAAAAGGTTGCGGAGGCGTCGGCCATGCCACTCGCCGCTTCGAGTAGGCGGCCGCCCTTCGACTCGCGAAAAGAGCAGCCGCCGCTTGGCGTGCAGCGCGTTAACCCAAGTTGATCGCCACCGATTTCGTCTCGGTGTAGTGCTCCATCACTTCCCTGCCCATCTCGCGCCCCCAGCCGGATTGCTTGAAGCCGCCGAAGGGCCAGGCCGGATCGCCAATAATTGTGGATGTTTACGCAGATCGTGCCCGCCTTGATCTTGCGCGCGAGCGAATGGGCGACCTTCAGGTTCTGGGTCCAGATGCTCGCCTGGAGCCCGTATTCCGTGTCGTTGGCGAATTTGGCGACTTGATCCAGGTTGTCGTCGTCGAACGACTGCACGCACACGACCGGGCCAAAGATCTCCTCCTTGACCACCCGCATGTCGCGATTTGTTTTCGTCAGCACGGTCGGCTCAACGAAATAGCCCTGGTTGCCGACAACGCCACCGCCGGTCGCGACCGTCACACCTTCCTTGCGACCGGACTCGATGAAGCCCTGCACTTTCATGTGCTGCTCCTTGGAGACCAGCGTCCCGAGTTGGACAGACGGATCGAGGCCGTGCCCAACCTTGATCTTGCCGGCCTTGTTGACCATGCCCTCGACGACCTTGTCGTAGACGGACTTGTGCGCGAACAGGCGCGAGCCCGCCGTGCAGCATTGGCCCTGGTTGTAGAAGATCGCATCCGCGACGCCGCCGATCGCGTGGTCGAGGTCAGCGTCCGGGAACACGATCGCCGGCGACTTGCCGCCGAGCTCGAGCGAGACGCGCTTCAGATTTCCCGTCGCCGCCTGCACGATAAGCTTGCCGACTTCCGTCGAGCCGGTAAAGGCGACCTTGTCGACATCGGGGTGATTGGCGAGCGCCGCGCCAGCGGTTTCACCGAAACCGGTGACGATGTTGACGACGCCGTCGGGGATGCCCGCTTCCACGAGCAGTTCACCGAAACGCAAAGCCGAGAGCGGCGTCTGCTCGGCAGGCTTGAGCACGATCGTGCAGCCTGCGGCGAGCGCCGGCGCGAGCTTCCAGGCTGCCATCATGAGCGGGAAGTTCCACGGGATGATTTGCCCGACCACCCCGACCGGCTGGCGCAGCGTATAGGCGAGCCAGTTGCCGGGGCTCGACACCGGAATGGTCTCGCCCACAAGTCGCGTCGACCATCCAGCCATGTAGCGGAACATATTGATCGAGCCGCCGACGTCGTCGCGGCGCGCATTGGTGACCGGCTTGCCGTTGTCGAGCGCCTCGATCTCGGCGAACTCGTCCGCGTGCTTTTCGAGGAGGTCGCCGAGGTTCCACACGAGCCTTGAACGCTCGGCCGGCGAGATGCGCGACCACGGGCCGTTTTCGAACGCCTTGCGTGCAGCTTTCACCGCAAGGTCGATGTCGGCTTTGTCGCCGGCGGGGACGTGGGCGATGATCTCTTGCGTCGCCGGATCCTCGACCTCGAAGGTCTTGCCGCTCTTGGCCTCGACCCATTTGCCGTCGATCAGCATGTGATGCTTCTTGGCCAGGAACGCCTTCGAGTCTCTGCCAAGCTTCGGTTTGGCGATGGCGATGTTCATTGCGTCCTCCCGATGGTGGCTGGGAATGAGCGATGCTGGGATCGCTATATCGGGAGGAATACACCGCCGAGCGGCCGCGGTCCAGCAGGGAAAGGCGCGTCGTTTTTAGGAAAAATACAACCGTAGCGAGAATTGGAGGGCAAACTAAACGCCAATAAAAGCTAGTAAACGTTAGTAAACGTTAGAGCGTGTCCTCATTTGAGCCAAGCCAGGGCGCAGACCAAATGGAGGCCGGCGAGGTAATTGCGTGCGGTTTTTTCGTAGCGGGTCGCGATGCCTCGGAACTGTTTGATGAATTGAAAGAAACGCTCGATGAGATTGCGTTCGGCGTAGAGGGCGAAGTCGCAATCGCGAGCGACCTTGCGGTTCGACTTTGGCGGGATGACCGGCTTGATGGCGCGCACTTCGAGGCTCTCGATGAAGGCGCCGGCGTCGTAGCCCTTGTCGCCGAGGAGGGCTTCGGGCTTCACCTCAGCCGCGAGGGCTTCAGCCTGGGTGATGTCGTGGACTTGGCCGCCGGTGAGGCGAAGCGCCAACGGGTTGCCCAAGGCGTCGACAATCACATGGATCTTGGTGGTCAGGCCGCCGCGCGAGCGGCCTATGGCTTGATCGAGACCCCCTTTTTGAGTGCGCCCGCACTATGCTGATGCGCGCGAACGATGGTGGCGTCGATCATCGCGTATTCGTTGTCCGGATCGTCAGCCAACGTCTTGAAAAGACTCTCCCATACGCCGTTCTCCGCCCACCGCGAGAACCGCGTGTGAATGGTCTTCCAGTGGCCGAACCGCTCGGGCAGATCGCGCCACGGCGCACCCGACCGAAATTTCCAAATCACCGCCTCAACGAAAAGTCGATTGCCCAATTCGCTATTGCGTCCGACATGTCCCGGACGACCCGGCAGCAAATGTTCAATCCGCGCAAACTGGTCGTCGCGCAATCCGTAGCGCCGCACCGAAAGCCTCCCAAAAAGAAGGCTCCCTATGAATCACGCTTTACCCGATTCGCGAATCCCCTAATTGAGGACAGCCCCTAGTAAATTTGCTTTCATTTGCTAGCGTTTATTTTTTCGAATCGTGACTTTTCAATGAGTTACATGCGATTCAAATAAAAAAAATTGCGGGGTTTTCTGAACTCTCTTAAAGGTTGTATTTGGTGAGCTCGACGGGCAGTGGTGGCTTGAATTCCGCATTGCGGCGATAATAGCGCCGATTTCCGGTTAACGCAAGAAAATGCCGATCATTTGCAAGACGGGCTTGACGGCGACAAATGAGCACGAGGCTCGTTTGGCATACCGATATAGAGTTGATGGGTGATTGGGGATGATAGGACTGTTATATCCAAATGAATACACCGGAGGCAAGATCGGGACCATCGCCGGAACACCCGCGTCGGAACACCGGAGCCTTCGACCTGGGCGATGATGCTCTTGGCTTCGCAGGCCTCGGCTTCGCCAGTTACTGCAAGGCGCGTAATGCCCGGACCGCTCTGTCGGCCGCCTGATCCGACGGATCGGACGAGTTTAAGGGCAGCCGTCAGGCGGCCCTTTCTTTTTTGCGGGCGCTAGTTTCCGCGAGCTTCGGACGAACTGTCTCAAGCCGCCTTGCGCCGCGCGACCTCCGCGTGGAACAACGGGATCTCCGTCGCCAAAGCCGCGGCGACGCTGGGTCGCGCGCGCATGCGCTCGAGATAGGCTTTCATGTTGGGATAGACCGAGAGGTCGATCTGAGGCGTCGCCCGCGTCCAGTTCAAAACCGTTGTCAGATAGCCGTCCGCGACGCTGAAGCGGTCGAGCAGGAATTCGCGGTCCTTCAACTGGGCGTCGAGATAGGCGAGGCGCGGGGCGTATTTGTTCAGGGTCCAGGCCTTCACCTCGGGCGGCGTCTTGTCGCCGAGCAGCGGCGTCATGAGACCCTTGTGAAGTTCGGCGCTGATGAAGCTCAGCCACTGCCTGAGCTTGGCTCTCCCGATGCGATCGGAGGCCGGCGGCGCAAGTTGAGCCTCCGGATATTGCTCCGCGATATATTGCAGGATTGCCGAATTCTCGGTCAGCACCGTTCCGTCGTCGAGTTTTAGCGCCGGCACGTAGCCGAGCGGATTGACGGTGCAATAGTCCGCGCCATTGGTGAGCACACGCTTGGCGTGGGTGTCGACCTCGACGAGATCGATGGCGGCGCCGGCTTCGGCGAGCGCGATGCGAGCCGACATCGAACAGGCGAGCGGGGCGAAAAAAAGCTCCATGGGAATCCTCCTTTGCAATTTTTGTACTCTTTCGCATATAATGAACTCAGTCAAGAGTTTTGTCCAACATGGTACAAAAATCTTCGAGCAACGTTCCCAAGGCCGCCTCGCGGGTGCGAGGCCGCCCGCGCGCCTTCGAGCCCGAGACGGCGCTCGCGCAAGCGATGGACGTCTTTTGGCGCGAGGGTTTCGCAGCCACTTCGCTCGACGACATCAGTGCGGCGACCGGCTTGAACCGGCCGAGCCTGTACGGCGCCTTCGGCGACAAGCGCGCGCTCTATCTGCAGGCTTACGGCCAGTACCGAAAGCGCGTGAACAAGTCGTTCGCGCCGTTGTTTGCGGCCCGTGAGCCGATGCGGGCGAGGCTGAGGCGCATTCTCACCGCCGCGCTCGATCTTTACCTCAGCGGTCCAGATGGTCCGCGCGGCTGTTTCACGGTGCTCAGCGCCGCTTCCGAGGCCATCGCCGATCCTGATCTTCATGGCCTCGTTGGCGAGGCGATCGAAGGAACCGATCGCGCCTTCGGGCGCCTGTTCGCCGACGCCCGCGCGGCGGGCGAATTGCCGGAGAGCGCCGATCCGCGCCAACTCGCGCGCATGGCGACCGCGACCATCCACACGCTCTCGATCCGGGCGCGCGCCCGCATTCCGCGCGCCGAAATCGAGGCCATCATCGACGACGCGGTGACGACCATCTGCGGCGCCGAAAGCGCCTAGAGGCCGACGAGGACTTCACGTCTTCGGCGCAGCGCGCTCGCCTTTTCGCAAAGGAACCTTTCCCGCTTGACAACCATACCAACCAATTGGTATGGAGGAAGGGTAAACCAACAGCGAGCGTCTTCACTTGATCAACGCAAGCGCGTTTTCTCACGCTTTCGCCGACAAGGAATCCCGCGCAATTGCTGCCGCGGAACACCCGGCGCCTTAAGACGTTGGCCCATGGAGGAGACGATGACCGAGCAGAAGATCACGCCCTGTCTCTGGTTCGATTCCAACGCCGAGGAGGCGGTCGCCCATTACCTCTCCATCTTTCCGAACAGCCGCATTCTGTCGACGGCGCGCTACGGCGAGTTCGCGCCCGGCCAGAAGGGCGGGGTGATGACGATTTTCTTCGAGATCGATGGCCAGCGTTTCCTCGCGCTCAACGGCGGCCCGCACCACAAGTTCACGCCCGCTCTGTCGCTTATGGTCAATTGCGACGACCAGGCTGAAATCGACGCGCTGTGGGAGAAGCTTGCTGAGGGCGGCGAGCATATCCAGTGCGGCTGGCTCACCGACAAATTCGGCGTCTCCTGGCAGATCGTGCCGCGTATCCTGCCGGAGCTTCTGGGCGGCGACGCCGAGCGCAGCGATCGGGTCATGCGGGCGGTCATGAGCATGACAAAGCTCGACATTAACCAATTGCAACAGGCGTCCGCGCCGATTTGAAGGAGGAAAATATGACCAATGCAATTCAATCGGACGTGCTCGGCAAATTTGTCTGGTACGATCACATGTCCAACGATCTTCCCGGCGCAGAAAAATTCTATTCCAAAGTTGTCGGCTGGGGCCTCGGGCCAAACACGATGAACGCGCAGAAGTACACGCTGCTCAAGGTTGGCGACAACATGGTTGGCGGTCTTATGCCGATCCCTCAGGAGGCCGCGGGGGTTCGGCCTGCGTGGATGGGCTATATCGCGGTCGACGACGTCAAGGCCTACGCCGACAAGGTGAAAGCCTCCGGCGGAGCCATCCATCGGCCCCCGACCGAAATCCCCAACGTCGGGACCTTCGCCGTCGCCGGCGATCCGAGCGGCGCGGGATTCCTGCTGTTCAAGGGCAACGAAGGGGGTGAGGCGCCGAAGCCGGATCCTACAAAGCCCGGCTACGTCGGCTGGCATGAGCTGCATGGCGGCGACCCGGAAAAGTCATTTGCCTTCTACTCGGACCTATTCGGTTGGACGAAGGGCGAGGCGCTGGATATGGGCCCCGTGGGGACCTATCAGATCTTCAACATCAACGGCCAGATGGCCGGCGGCATGATGAAGAAGATGGAGCAGGAGCCCATGCCGCACTGGGTCTATTATATCACCGTCGATGCGATCGATGCGGCCCAGGATCGGGTGAAGTCGGCAGGCGGCCAGGTCATCCACGGACCGGTGCAAGTGCCGGGCGGAAGCTGGATCATCAACGGCATCGATCCGCAGGGCGCGATGTTCGCGCTCGTCGCGCCCAAGAGATAACGCCTTCGCCCAAGCCGGCACTGAGCGGCGTGGGCGCTCAAACGCTTTCGGCGGCTCGTATAGGCGAATAACGCCAATGCGGGTCTTTTCTGGTCAGGAGATCAAACAATGACCGCTCAAACTCCGATCCTCAAGTCTGCCGCCGAGCTCGCCCGGCTCGACCCGGTGCACTTCCCAAACGAAGGCCCTGAATATCGCACGGCTCGCGCCGCGTTGCTGGTGGAAGAGATCGAACTTCGCCGCCAGATCGAGCGCGTCGCGGCTCAGCGACGTGCGTTGCCGCCCGGTGGTCCGGTCATTGGCGATTATCGTTTCGAAGGCGAAAAAGGCGCGATGGATTTCGAGGGATTGTTCGAGGACAAAGAAACGCTCGCCATCTATAGCTACATGTTCGGTCCGGAGCGCGATCGCCCGTGCCCCATGTGCACCAACACGCTTGGCGCCTGGGCGGGCAATGCGGCGGACATCGGGCAGCGCATCGCGCTCGCAGTCGTCGCGCGCTCTCCCATCGAACGTCTGCTGGCGTGGAAACGCGAGCGCGGCTGGCGCGACCTCAAGCTCTACAGCGACCTCAACGGCGCCTATTCCCGCGACTATTTCGGCCTCCTGCCGAACGGTTCGGAAATGCCGTCTCTCAACGTGTTCACCCGCCGCGACGGAACGGTCCGTCACTTCTGGGGCGGCGAGATGACGCGCGCGACGGCGGACCCGGGGCAGGACCCGCGCGGCGCGCCTGACCCGGCCCCCTTGTGGATGATCCTCGACTGCACGCCGGAAGGCCGAGGCGCGGACTGGTATCCGAAGCTCGAATACGTTTAGCGGCCGACAACCTTATCGGAGGGAACGATGCGCGTGATGGTGATCGTCAAGGCGACCGAAGACTCCGAGGTGGGCGGCATGCCGCCGGCTTCACTTTTGGCGGACATGGGCGCGTTCAACCAGGCGCTGATCGACGCCGGATTGTTCGTCGATGCGGGCGGGGTTAAGGAAAGCCGCAAGGGCGCGCGGGTAACCTTTTCGGGCAAGGACCGCACGGTGGCCAAAGGGCCGTTCGCGAACATCAATGAACTCGCCGCGGGCTACTGGATCTGGAGGGTCAAGGATCTCGACGAGGCGATCGAGTGGGCCAAACGTTGTCCTAACCCGATGCCGGGCCCGTCTGTCATCGAGATCCGCGAGATGTTCGAGATGGGGGACTTCGACCAGGCCAGGTAGAATCGGCGCGAAGCTCGAATACGTCGAGCGGTCCGCAAATTGATGGGAGGGAACGATGCGCGTGATGGTGATCGTCAAGGCGACGAACGATAGCGAGGATGGCAAGATGCCGACGCCCGAGCTGCTCGAGCAAATGGGAGCGTTCAACCAGCAGCTGAAGGACGCCGGGATTCTCGTCGATGCGGCCGGTTTGAGGCCGAGCGCCAAAGGCGCGCGCGTCGCCTTTTCGGGTCAGGATCGCTCGGTGACCAAGGGTCCGTTTCCCGACGTCCACGATCTCGTCGCCGGCTATTGGATCTGGAATGTCCACGATCTCGACGAAGCAATCGACTGGGTGAAGCGCTGCCCCAATCCCATGCCCGGCCCGTCGGTCATCGAAATCCGGCCGCATTATGAAATGGAGGACTTCGACTAATCCAAGTAGGGCGAAAGCCCGTGCCGTGGCAGGCTTTACGCAACTGCTTGAGGCAACAGCATAATATCGCGACGAAACTTAACGCTCGCTATGCACAATAGGAAATAGCGAGCTTTGGCCGTTGATAATTTCATCTGTCTCTTGTCATCGCACCGCCAACGAATAGCATTAGCGACTCATTGCGACGTGCCTCCATTTCGAGGCGGAAGCATTCAAAACGGCGCGAAATGACAAAAGCAAAAACACCGACCACCGCCGCATTCGTCAGCCAAAAAGGGGGCGTCGGCAAAAGCACGCTGGCTCGCCTGTTGGCGGTTGGCGCGATCCATCGCGGGCGCAAGACCTTGCTCGCGGACTTCGATCTCGAGCAATTGACCTGCGTCGAATGGGGCGCGCTCAGAATGCGCGCCAACCTTGAGCCGGAAGTAGACACGCGCGCGTTCAAGAGCCTGAAGAAATTGCGCCGTGAAGACGGCGTCGCTGATTTCATCGTCGCCGACACCCGCGGTCTTGCCGACGATCTGTCGACCGAAATCGCCGAGGATAGCGAGGTCGTCTTTCTGCCGACTGGCGTATCCGGCGACGATCTGAGGCCGACGCTGGCGCTCGCGCGCAAACTCGCGCGGCGTGGCGCGGAGGGACGGCTCGTGATCGTCTTGTCGAAGGTCGGCCGCTCGGAGACGCAGTTCTCGAAGGCGGTGGAGGCGATCGAGGACGCCGGCTTCGAACTTCTCAGCGAACATTGGCCGCAGCGCGACGGCTTCCAGGCCGACCTCGATTCCGGTCGCGCCGGCCGCGAGGCGCGCAACCCCTACCTGCGCGAGGTCGCCGAGCGGATGGAGGAGGCCCTCTGGACGCGCACAATGAAGGCGAAGCCGCGTTGATGACGCAGCCTCGCGGGCTGCATTACGGCTGCGCCAATATGAAGAGCCGTCGCGACCGCAACAAAACTCCCCCGTCTGGCAAAGCCGGATAGGCCTCACGCAGTTCGGCGGCATAGCGATCGAGAAACTCGCGACGGTTGGCCTCGTCCAGCGCCGTTAGGAAAGGCGCAAGACTTGTCGTCTCCATCCATTCGACGACCGCCGCGACACCCGCCATCTCGTGGAGGTACGTTGCTTCCCAGATATCGACTGCGGCGCAGATCGGAGTGAGGAGAGCGTACAGGTCTTCCATCGCTTCGTTGAATGGCCGAGTCTTGGCGATCGGCAGAAGGGTCTTCGCCCACGGCCCGTCGGCAGCGATCATTCGCATCAGCGCGCGGCTTGGCTCGTACAAATCGTTGGGAAATTCAATTGCGAGGCACCCGCCCACCGCGACCATGCCGACCAGCATGGGCAACAGCCTCGGCAGCGATGACACCATTTCCAACGAGCCGTTCGAACAGATCAGGTCGAACTTGCGTTCCGCGCTGAGGCGGCAGCCGCACGGATCTGGAGCGTGATCGGTCAACTGCAAAAGGTCGAACGCCTCGATCTCGGCATCGGGGAATCGACGAGCAAGCAGCTCACTCATCGAGCCTCGTCCCTTGTAGACATCGGCAATGCGGCGGGGCGCCCGATCGGGAATTCGGCGCATGAGATCCAGCGCCGCTCTCATCCGATGCTCCTGCAGCGAACGGCCGGACTCGTTTCGGCCTGAGGCGCAGTCATTCATTGGGTTTCGTTAGATCGGTCGCGGCAAAAAAATTAAGCGCCATCCCGCGCTGAGCCGCCGGTCCGTGAACCGGCGGTTCGCACTCAAAAACGCCAATTACGAGGCGGACGTTAAGTCGCAGGCTTCATCGACATGATGTCCATCTTGTCGCCGGCCTTGCTGTAACTCACAGTCACCTTTTGACCGACCTTGAAGTCGGAAAGCTTCATGGTCTTGGGCGCCATGTAACTCGAGCCGTTGTCGAGCGTGACCATATCCTTGGTCATATCCACACTTTTGATCTTGCCCGTGGCGTCGGCCGCGTAGGCAAGGGACGCCGAGCCAAGCAACGCCGTCGCCAAGACGGCGCCCACAAACATTCGCATAGGGCTTCTCCATTGTTCGTAGAAGCGCGACTACGTCAGAACGTGAACTCCCAAGGCATACTCGCGCCTGGGGATAGCGTATGCGGCTCAGCCTCACGTCGCGCTGGCCGGAAGATTAAATCCTGTTCATCGACGCGAGGTGCCCTGAATTCGTAATTTTCGCAGGATCGCGCTCTCGAATTCGATGTCTTAAGATTAATCCGCCGGCCAATTTCCGGATACCCGACACAGCGCATTGTTCGGTCCTTGAGCGCGGCGGGCGGTCGCTCGCTTTCGATGTGGAGCGCCGTTCGGGGGTGGCGATGATGATGATGCGGTCGAAGTTCAGCCCGAGGGAAATCGTCCAGAGGCTTCAGATGATCGAGACGCTGACGGGGGAAGGCTTGCCCGTGGCGGAAGCGCTACGCTCGGTCGGGATGCGCGAAGCGGAATACGACCGCTGGCGGCTTGAATACAACGGCCTCGGGCGGACGCTGGGTTCCCTGTTGTCCACTGCGCCGAAGCCCGCGAAGAGGATGCGCCGCGCCGCTTCCGCGCATCCGCGCAAGCCGCCCTTGTAACTCGCTTGTGAAGTGCGGGCGCTTTCTCTGGATTGTCGATGGGCCGCGCACCATGCGATGGTGCGCGCGCAACTGCTTCACACCGTCGCTAGCTGCGCGTCTGCCCAGCCAACGAAAAAAGAGGGGTCTTTGAGTGATTTACGAGCTTCGCATTTATCGCTGCCTGCCCAATCGGCTGCCGGCGCTATTGAAGCGCTTCGAAACTCAGACGCTACGGATATGGGAGAAGCACGGCATCCGACAGGCTGGCTTCTGGACGACGGTGATTGGCGAATCCAATCTCGACCTCACTTACCTCCTGGCGTGGGAGTCGCTTGCCGAGCGCGAGAAGAAATGGGTCGCGTTTCAGACCGATCCTGAATGGATCGCTGCGCGGGACGCGAGCGAGAAGGACGGCCCTATCGTCGCCACCCTCTCGAGTTCGATCCTGCAGCCGACGTCGTTCTCGAGCGTGCGCTAGGGCGCCATCGCTACCTCGGCGTAAGCCCTCAGGCTGCGCGGCTCCGGACCATGCGGACGATCCAGATCAACAAACAGGCGCCGATGAACCCTAGGATCAGGTAGCCGATCCATCCGCCCAGAACGATGCCAAATATACTGAGAATGGCGCTGGCGATCGCCGCGCCGACGATCCCGAGCACGATATTCATCAGCATGCCCATATCGCTCTTCATGAATTGCTCGGCCAGCCAGCCAGCAATCCCGCCGATGATAATGGCCGCGATCCAACCAACTTCAGCATTTGCCATGGCGCGTCTCCTCAAAACGAAGCACTGCTCTGCATCTGTCTTGCGCGATTAGCGAGAGCGGCTCTTCGTTCCAAGGTGGATCAGATCGACGCGTACAGTCAACTTGAGTTGGCGCAAGCGGACGGAAATCGCCTTCACTCTTGCGTGCAAGAGGCAAGACTGGCGCTTCTTGTTTTTGGCTATCCCACGATCTCGTTGCCGGCGAAGAACTGCGCGATCTCTTGCGCCGCCGTCTCCGGCGCGTCGGAACCGTGAGCGGAATTCTCGCCCATCGACAGCGCGAAGTCCTTGCGGATCGTTCCGGCCGCCGCCTTCTCAGGATTGGTCGCGCCCATCACGTCGCGATAGCGCTGGATCGCGTCCTCGCCTTCGATCACCTGCACGACGACAGGCGCCGTGGTCATCATCTCGACCAGCTCGCTGAAGAACGGGCGCTCGCGATGCACGCCATAGAACGTCTCCGCCTGTGCGCGCGTCATATGCACGCGCTTCTGCGCCACGATGCGAAGCCCCGCCGCCTCGATCCGTTGATTGACGGCGCCCGTCAGGTTGCGGCGGGTGACGTCGGGCTTGAGGATCGAGAAGGTTCGTTGGACGGCCATGGCGTCTTGGTCTCTGTTCGGGTTGTTGCGGGAAACGCTGCGGCTTATAGCGGCGGCCTCTCAGGCCGGCAAGGCAGTCAGGCGAGGTGGTTTTCGAACAGGACGCAATGGCGCTACAACGAGCGCCGGTCCCAAGCGGGGTCGAAGGCGTGACCGCGTCCGCCTGGCGCGGAAGAATTTGGTGCGCGCCGTCCCGAGCTTGCGGACCCGCGCGCTTGCCGCGCATTAAGATCAGATGAAGCGGAGGCCAAGCGAAACATGTCAAGATTTGGATTTCTCGCGGCTGTAGCATTCCTTGCGGCAATCAGTTCCGTCCGCGCCGACGAGCAGGTTTGGACGATCGGGAGCTGGCCCGGCGACATTGACCTCATCCCGTGCAGCGCATGGACCAAGAATGGCGACGGGACTTGGGTCCTGACAGGTGGATCGCTCAAGCTCGGATCGGAGACCATGGAAAACATCGCCGTCAAGGGCGATGCGGCCGCGCATCATCTCGATCGGGAATGCGGCGCCAAGAAAAAGTAAGGGGCGGCCGGACCACTTGTCGCTGCGATCCATAGCGCGTGAGGAGACGGGCGTTCTTCCGAAAGCCCTTTGGAGCGTGGCGGACGCGGTCAGCGACCGCCTCACCAAAGTCCGATGCGTCTACGGCGGGGCCGAAGGCGCCTGGAGGCGTCTGAGGCGCACGTAGAGCGCGCCAGACCCGCCGTGTGCGCGTCCGGCTTCCTCGAAGCCGAGTACGACCGAGCGCAGGTCGGACTCGCGCAGCCATTGCGGGGTGACCCGCTTGAGCACGCCGCGCTCGTTCGGCCAACCGCTGAAGTCATCGGTCGCGCCGCCTTTGCCGGTGACGATGATGACCAGCCTCGCGCCGCGCGCCTGCGAATGGCGGAGGAAGCCCCGCAGAGCCTGATGCGCCTCGGCCTGGGTCAGCCCATGCAGATCGAGCGCCCCGTCGATCGCGGCGCGTCCGCGCGACAGGTCACGTTTAAGGCGCCGTTCGATCGGCGCGAGCGGCGGTGGTGTGGAAGGCTTCGCCGGTCGGTCGACAGGAGGCTCGGTTGTGGCTGGAGGTGGGGCAGGGGGTCGGGCCGCCCTTACGGGATTCAATGGCGCAGGCAAGGTCGCGCCGCGCCGCCGCGCGACAGAGCGCGCGACTTCGGTCCAGAGCGCGATTTCCTCGTCGGTCAGGCGCCGCAAACGCTTGCGGGGCGGCGGCGTCTCCTTCACGGCTCGTCCCCTCGCGGCAGAAGCACGACGAACTCGGCGGAATCGCGAATGGAACCGGCGCGTGCGCCTGCCGCGTCGCCGCTGCCGAAGAAGAGGTCGGCGCGCGCCGCGCCCACGATCGCCGAGCCGGTGTCCTGGGCGATCATGAGCCGGCGGAATGGCTGGGCCGTGTCGTCCGCCCAACGCAATTCGGCCTCGATCCAGAACGGCAGTCCGTAGGCCCACATTGTCCGGTCGACCGCGATCGAGCGCAGCGGCGTAAGTGGAACGCCAGCGCCCGCAATCGGGCCGAGGTGGGCATCGAAATCCTCGACGAGCCTGAAGAACACGAACGAGCGATTGCGCCCCATCACGGCCAATCCTCGGGCGCTGTCGCGGCGCAGCCACGCCTTGAGACTCTCAAGTGACATGGCGCTTTCGGCGATCTCACCGGCCTCGATCAATATCTTGCCAATCGATGTGTAAGGCAGGCCGTTGCGTCCGTCATAGGCTAGGCGCGCGCGGGACCGATCAGGAAACTCGACCTGCGCGGAACCCTGCACTTGCATGAGGAAGGCCTCGACCGCGTCGCGAACCCAAACGATCGGGTCGCGGCGCTCGGCCTCGATCTGAGCGCGATCGGCGTAAGGGACGAGTGAGCCGTCGCCGAGGCGCCTGGCGCCGCTGATGTCCTTCGGAAACCCGACCGGCGCGGGGTCGACGCCAAACGCCACGAGATCGCTCGGCCGCGCGAGGATCGGCCAGCTGAACGCCTCTGTTTCGAACTCGCGAAGCCGGAACGCAGGGCTCATAATAGCCGGTCAGAAATCCTCTGCCGCTCTCAGGAACGACGCGGAAAGGACGGAATCGAGACTCGAAAAATCGGCGCGCGTCTCGCTCGTCCGCGAAGCTGGCGCAGAGCGCCGCTCGCGCGGTCGCAATCAATTCGCGCGGCGCGGACTGCGCCGGCCGAGGGTGGGTTTGACTTGCCGCAATCGCCCGCGCCGAGCGCTCGAAAGTGCAAAACGCCGCCTGATGGTCGTCATCGCTCCAGCCGGCAAGGCTGTCGAAATCGATCGCTTCGAGACGGGGCGGCATGGGTCTCGTTTGCGTCGTGACGCGACTTAGCGCTCTGATTCGGTCGCGGTCAGCTGCCAGTTGGGATCGCGAGAGCGCACATCGCGCGCGAACGTCCAAAGATCGATATGTTCGACAACGGTATCGGCCGATCCGTCGACGACTTCGCCGTGCGTGTCGCGAGTTACGGAAGCGAGCTTGGCGGAGAAGCGCGCTTGAAGTTGTGCATTCGTGCCGAGGAGCCGAGCGCCGACAATTGTGGCGTTGTCGATCGAGACGACAGTGGTCGACATTGTATGTCCGGCGTTGGCGCGGGCGTGGATCGCGCTCTCGAAATTGGCGAAGGCCTCGGGCGACATAAGGCTCTTGAGGGCGTCGGAATCGCCAGCGGCGAAAGCATGGACCACCATGTCGTAGGCGCCGCGAGCGCCGGCCAAAAAGTCTTGCGGCGAAAAGCTGCGATCCGCGCCAGCAATGGCGTCGAGGCCACTCCAGACCGCAGGATCGGGCTCGGCGACGCCCTTCCAGCGATCTGCGGGCGCCTGCGAAATCAGCGCAGAAGGCGCCGCATCCGGCTGCGCGACAGGCGCGCTCGCGGGGCCCGGAGCGCGGCGCACGGGGGCGATAAGCTCGCCGGGCCGGTCCGAATCCTGGCGCATGCCAAGCACTGAGCGCAGTTTCCAGGCGACAAACAGCGCCACAAGCGCGAATATGACGGTCGGCAGATCGATCTCCGGCATCGTCCTTTAAGCTCCTCGCTGGCTAAGCAAAGTCACCCGGCCCGCTTCAAGGCCATACCTAGGCGTAGGCGAACGTTTTGGCTAGGAGCATGGGTTTTCAGCCTTACCAGGATTGAGGCTGGTAAGCGTCGGCGATCGCAGCCATTGCCCTGATTCTGAGGCCCGAATGCAGCGCGAAACGACGTGAAGCCCGCAAATGTCATCGGCGTCGCCGGCGCCGGGGCCTGGGGCGTGGCGTTAGCCAATGCGGCCGCGGCGGCCGGTCGCTCGGTGATCCTCTGGGGCCGTGACGACGCGGGCATGCGCGCCATCGCAACGACGCGGCGCAGCGACCGGCTGCCCGGCGTTGATTTGGCGCCGCTCGTCGAGGCGACATCCGATCTTGCCGAGCTTGGCCGGTGCGACGCGATTCTGGTGGCGGCGCCGGCTCAGTCGAGCCGCGAGGTCGCCCTGAGGCTGGCGAAGGCGCCAGGATCCGCGGCGCTCGTGTCCTGCGCCAAGGGCATTGAGCGCGGCACGCACGCGTTCATGACCGAGGTCTTGGCTGAAGCCGCACCTGACCGACCCAGAGCCATTCTCTCCGGGCCCTCCTTCGCCCCCGACGTTGCTGCTGGCCTGCCGACCGCCGTGACGCTCGCCTCGACCGACGAAGAGCTGGCGCGGGCGCTCTGCGACGCGCTACGCGGGCCGACTTTGCGCCTTTATCATTCGACCGACGTGCGCGGCGTCGAGATCGGCGGCGCGGCCAAGAACGTGTTGGCGATCGCCTGCGGCGTCGCCGCAGGACGCGGGCTTGGCGCGAGCGCGGTCGCCGCGCTCACGGCCCGTGGTTTCGCCGAACTCCGCCGTTTTGGCGAGGCTTTCGGGGCGCGAGGATCGACGCTGATGGGCCTTTCGGGGCTCGGCGATCTCGTTCTGACCTGCTCCTCGCCGCAGTCGCGCAACTTCGCTTTTGGCCTGGCGCTGGGACGTCGCGCGAGCGCGGCGGAAGCGGCGGCCGGCGGCCTTGCCGAGGGCCGATTCAGCGCGCTCGCGCTCACCGAACTGGCGCGTCAGCGCGGCGTTGAGACGCCGATCGCCGATTGCGTCCAGGGGCTGATCGAAGGCTCGCTTGACGTCAAGGCCGCGGTGAGCGCCCTGCTCGCGCGGCCTCCGAAGGGGGAAGAATAGGCGGGAAACGCTTTTGCATTTTTGACGCTCCTCACTTAAGCCTCCGTGACGTTCAGGAAACGGAAACTTACGCGCGAGTTGGCGATGGCGCACTGGCTGTTCAAGAGCGAGCCTTCGGCCTGGGCTTACGACAAAGTGGCCGGGCTTGGCGCGGCGGGCACGGACTGGAGCGGCGTGCGCAATCATACCGCCAAGCTCAACATGCAGGCGATGAAGGTCGGCGAGCACGCCTTCTTCTACCACTCGAACGAGGGGAAAGAGGTCGTCGGGATCGTCGAGGTCTGCAAGGCCTATCGGCCCGATCCAACGGACGCCACGGGCAAGTTCGGCATGGTCGACATCCGCGCCTTGCGCCCGTTGCCGCGAGCGGTGACCCTGGAAGAAGCCAAGGGCGACAAGCGCTTGGCCAAGATGGCGCTCGTCACGCAGTCCCGGCTCTCCGTCCAGCCCGTGACCGATTCCGAGTGGGCGGTAATTTGCAAGCTCGGCGGCCTTTAGCGGGCGGGGGTTGGGCTCCTGCGACGACGGCGCCGGCCCTTGGAGCGTGCAGCGTTTGGACGGAATGGGCGTTGCAGGCTCTAGCCGCAATTTTAGTTCCGCGCCTCTGTATTTTCAGTGGGTTAGGACCCGGTTTAGTTCCGGACTTTTGGCGCGACGAAACTGGAGGCCTTGTGGGACGAGACTCATTCAATAAATACATAATAAATATGATATTCACGCTCGACATCGCCGGCGCAAAAACCGACTGGTCAAGCGTTCCGATTTCCGCGGCTTCTGCGCATCGCTTGTGACAGTTTTCACCCTAGACGAAAGCGTGATCTGGCCCCGCTTGTCGCTGTTTCCCTCGTTAGGGCATAGTTGCACTTAGCTTTTCGCGTGAGAGCGGAACTCCGCGCGGCGCATCGTTTGGGAGGAGCCCCATGTCCGACAAGACCTATGACGTTCCAGCCGAATGGGCGAAGCGCGCCTGGGTCGACGCGGCGAAGTACGAAGAGATGTACAAGCGGTCGGTCACCGATCCGCAGGGTTTCTGGGCCGAGCACGGCAAGCGGATCGACTGGTTCAAGCCTTTCTCCAAGGTCAAGAACACGTCGTTCGACGCCAAGAACGTCTCGATCAAATGGTTCGAAGACGGTGTCACCAACGTCGCTCACAATTGTATCGATCGGCATCTCCCCAAGCGCGCGAACCAGACGGCGATCATCTGGGAGGGCGACGATCCGTCGAAGTCCGCCCACATCACCTATGCTGAGCTCGCGCATCGCGTCGGACTTTTCGCCAATGTGCTGAAAAGCCGCGGCGTCAAGAAAGGCGATCGCGTCACGATCTACCTGCCCATGATCCCCGAGGCAGCCTACGCGATGCTCGCTTGCGCGCGCATTGGAGCGATCCATTCGGTCGTGTTCGCCGGCTTCTCGCCTGAGGCCATCGCCGGCCGCATCGCGGATGCCAAATCCGATGTCGTGATCACCGCGGACGAGGGTCTTCGCGGTGGCCGGAAGGTTCCGCTCAAGGCGAACGTCGACGCGGCGATCGAGAAAGTGGGCGGCGTCAAGACCGTGATCGTCGTCAGGCACGTCGGTGATCACGTCGGCTGGCGACACGGGCGCGACGTTTGGCTGCACGAGGCCGAACAGCACGTGACCGCGGACTGCCCGCCCGAGCGCATGAACGCGGAGGACCCGCTGTTCATCCTCTACACGTCAGGCTCGACCGGCGCGCCGAAGGGCGTTCTGCACACCACGGGGGGCTATCTCGTCTATGCCTCAATGACTCATCAATACGTCTTCGACTATCACGATGGCGACATCTACTGGTGCACCGCCGATGTCGGCTGGGTGACCGGTCACAGCTATATCCTCTATGGGCCATTGGCCAACGGCGCGACGACCCTCATGTTCGAGGGCGTTCCCAACTATCCATCGCTGAGCCGCTTCTGGGAGGTCATCGACAAGCACAAGGTCAACATTTTCTACACCGCGCCGACCGCCATCCGTTCGCTGATGGGCGCGGGCGAGGAGCCGGTGAAGAAAACGAACCGCGCGTCTCTTCGTCTTCTCGGTTCTGTTGGCGAGCCGATCAATCCCGAGGCCTGGGAATGGTATCACCGCGTCGTAGGCGATGGCCGCTGCCCGGTCGTCGACACCTGGTGGCAGACCGAGACCGGCGGCATTCTCATTTCCCCACTGCCCGGGGCCATCAAGCTCAAACCCGGATCCGCGACACGACCCTTCTTTGGCGTCATTCCTGAGATCGTCGATGCCGAGGGCAAGGTTCAGCAAGGCGCGTGCGAGGGGAACCTGGTCATTGCCAACTCGTGGCCGGGTCAGGCGCGCACGATCTTTGGCGATCACGCCCGCTTCGTGAGCACCTATTTCGCCGCCTATCCCGGCAAATACTTCACCGGCGATGGCGCGCGTCGTGACTCGGACGGCGACTATTGGATCACAGGGCGGGTCGACGACGTCATCAACGTGTCGGGTCACCGGATGGGCACGGCCGAAGTCGAGAGCGCGCTCGTCGCCCATCCGAAAGTGTCGGAAGCTGCGGTCGTCGGTTATCCGCACGACATCAAAGGGCAGGGCATTTACGCCTATGTGACCTTAATGACCGGACTCGAGCCGAGCGAGGATCTGCGCAAGGAACTGGTCGGTTGGGTGCGCAAGGAAATCGGGCCGTTCGCCTCGCCGGACCTTGTTCAATTCGCGCCCTTCTTGCCAAAGACACGCTCCGGCAAAATCATGCGCCGAATCCTGCGCAAGATCGCGGAGAACGAGTATGGCTCGCTGGGTGACACCTCGACTCTGGCCGATCCTGCGGTCGTGACCGACCTTATCGGCAACAGACAAAATCGGGGGAAGGGCTGAGGCGGCGCCAGAGCCGCGGGCGCGGCGCGGCTCTAGCGAGAGCCGATTGAGAGAGGCAGCGTGACGACGCAGGACGACCCCGTTGCCTCCCCATTCTTGGGACCCGCGCCGGACGGCTTTTGGGGGACCGCCCGCACGGAGTGGTTTCTGGTCGTCGCGGCGGGATCCGTTCTCGCCCTCGCGCTGTTTGAAAATCCCTTATTCTCGCAACTCTCAAATCCGCTGGTCCTAGCTGGGGTCCTTATCTGGCTGTTCGGCGTCGTGCTCTGGTCGTCGCTTGCCGTCGTGCGGCATGCAGAAGACCTGGCGGAGCGGCTCGGTGAGCCTTACGGGACCCTGCTGCTCACCCTCACCATCACCTCAATCGAGGTCGTCGCGATCTCGGCTGTGGTGCGCCACGGCGGTCCGAACCCGACGCTGGTTCGCGACACGCTGCTCGCTGTCATCATGATCATCATGAACGGCATGGTCGGAGTGACGCTGCTCATCGGGGGAATCAAGCACCGGGAGCAGCAATTCAACCTGCAGGGCGCGAATGCCTATCTCAGTGTGCTCCTCCCGCTCGTGACCTTCGCGCTGATCCTGCCCAACTTCACCCAGACCACGGCGGGACCGACCTATTCGACCCTCCAACAATTCGCCATGGTGGGCGTTGCGCTAAGCCTGTACGTCCTGTTTCTGTTTCTCCAGGCTGGACGCTACCACTCATATTTTGAGCAGGTTTCCGAACCTCACGCCGGGGCTCACGTCGAACAAGCGCCAGTCTGGCTTCCGATCGTCATGCTCGTCGCCTACATGGCCGCGATCGTCTTCCTCGTCGAGCAGTTCGGGCCGCCGGTCGATTATCTTCTGGAGACGCTCAAGGCGCCGGCTCCGCTCGGCGGAATCTTCATCGCTCTGCTGGTCGCCACGCCCGAGTCGATTGGCGCGGTGAGGGCGGCTCTCGCCAACCAGATGCAGCGGGCGGTCAACATCTCTCTTGGTTCGGTGCTGGCGACCATCGGCCTCACAATCCCGTCGGTGCTCATCATCAACCATCTCATCGACCGACCGATCGTGCTCGGCGTCGAGCATACCGATTTCGCGCTTCTTATCCTCACGCTCGGGGTCAGCATTATCACGTTCACGAGCGGCCGGACGAACGTGCTCCAGGGCGTCGTGCACCTCGTGCTATTCGGGGCCTACGTGCTCCTGATCTTTCAGGGATGAGCGCCGCTTTGGCCTGTCCGCCCGTCCCCGCGTCAAGAAAAACGTCGACCGAGGACCGTCACCTGTCTACGACGCGATCAGCAATTCTTGCGCGCTCTCGATTTTGGTCGCGAGAATAACGGCTTGGGTTCGGCTCTCGACGCCGAGCTTCTGGAAGATCCCGGACACATGCGCTTTCACAGTCGCTTCGGAGACGCCGAGCTCGTAGGCGATCTGCTTGTTGAGCAGGCCTTGCGACAGCATCATAAGCACCCGAATCTGCTGCGGGGTCAGCGAAGCAAGGCGCCGCGCCATTGCGCTCGATTGGCCGTTGGCAGCCGAGCTCGGGTCGAAGTCGGAAGGCGTCCATCGCCCACCGTCCAGAACCTGGGCGATCGCCCCTCGCATCGTATCGAGCGAACTGGTTTTCGGAATGAAGCCGGCGGCGCCGAATTCCATACAATGGCGGATGACCGCGCGCTCTTCGTTGCCCGAAACAACGATGACCGGGGTGGATGGACGCCCCGAGCGCAGGAACAGGAGTCCGGAGAAGCCGCGCACGCCGGGCATGGTCAGGTCGAGCAGCACGAGGTCGGTGTCTGGCGAAGCGTCCAGCGCGGCAACCATGCTGTCGAAATCATGCGCGACCGCGATCTCAGCGTCGGGCGCCGCCGCGAGCACCGCCTGACGCAGACCGCCGACCATAAGCGGATGGTCATCGGCGATGAGCACGCGAAAGGCGCTCTCTTCGCCCATCGTCTCCTCCCGTTCGATTGCCGACGGCGCTACGGAACGTAAGATCGCCGATCTACCGGTCGCTGTCACGTCGCGCTTCCGCCGCGTTCCTCACCCTTCACCTTTTTGCGAGGATGGCAAGCGTCCAAGCTGTCGCAAGGCTTCGGTCGTCGCAATGGCTGCGGCGATTCCCACGTTCAAGGAACGGAGCGGAGGTTGAATGGGGATACGCACTCGAACGTCAGCCGACGCCCGCACGGCCTCGGGAACGCCAGACGATTCCCGGCCCACGAGGATGATATCCCTTTCATGGAACGCGAAATCCCACAAACACGTCTCGCCCTTTGTCGTTAGCAGCACCAGCCGGCGTCGACTGGCGGCGCGCCAAGCTGCGAAGCTCGCCCATGAATCGTGGCTCTCGATTGAGAGGACGTCGACATAGTCCATCGCAGCGCGGCGAAAGCGGCTGTCGCTGATCCGAAACCCGGCCGGTTCGATGATTGCCGCGTCGACGCCGAGGCATGCGCAGGTTCGCATCATGGCGCCGGTATTTTGGGCGATATCGGGTTCGAATAATGCGAGCAGAAGGGGCGCGGCGGGTTTCGTCATATTGCGCGCAAAAGCAAAAGGTTGGCGTCGGAAAAAGCCGTTCGGACAATGCCCCGGGCCTGAGAGAGAATCGCGACGCTTCGGGCTATGGACATCCAATTCGATCGATGCGAAAAGCCGCTTCGAACCAATTCAAGGTCGTGCCCGCGGGCTTCGGCGCGCAGGTTGGGGGTTGAGTTGACCATCAATGGACCGAGTCGGCGATGTTCCACCCATCGAGCGCATGGCGCAGCGGGCTTTGAGACATCGGCCGCGACCCGCCAAATGCTGTCCTTGCCCACGCCAGGGTAAGGGTTGGCTGACAGGCGACCCTTCGACTTCTTTCTCGCCAATTCTTCGTCTCCACGTCCATCAGAGATCCACGACATGAGCGGTCCTTCGACCTACGTTCCAAAAAGCGCGATTGGGCGCTGGTTTGAATCGCGTCTGCCGTTGGGCGGCTTGGTCCATTCCTCGTTCATCGCCTATCCGGTGCCGCGCAATCTCAATTACATGTGGACGTTCGGCGCGATTCTGTCGTTCATGCTGGTGGCGCAGATCGTCACCGGCGTTGTTCTCGCCATGCATTTCATCCCCTCATCGACCCAGGCTTTCGCCTCGGTCGACAACATCATGCGCAATGTCAATTACGGCTGGCTGATCCGCTATCTGCACAGCAACGGCGCCTCGCTTTTCTTCTTCGCCTGCTACATCCATATGGCCCGCGCCCTCTATTACGGCTCCTTCAAGCCGCCGCGCGAACTTCTTTGGATCATCGGCGTCATCATCTACGTGCTGATGATGGCGACGGCTTTTTTCGGTTATGTTTTGCCCTGGGGCGGGATGAGCTTTGCCGGGGCGACCGTCATCACCAACCTCACGTCGGCAATTCCGGTCGTCGGCAATTCGATCGCCCACTGGCTGTGGGGCGGATTTGCCGTCGGCGGTCCGACGCTGACCCGATTCTTCGCGCTGCACTATCTCGTGCCGTTTATCATTGCGGCGTTCGTCGGGCTTCACATCTGGGCGCTGCATGTCGGCGGGCAGAACAACCCTGACGGCGTCGAAATTAAAGATGTTCAGCGCGACACCGTCGCCTTCACCCCATACGCTACAATCAAGGACGCCTTCGGCCTCTCGGTCTTCCTCATTCTTTACTGCTGGCTCGTGTTCTACATTCCCAATTATCTGCTCGACGCGGACAATTCGGTTCCCGCCAATCCGCTGGCCACGCCCGCGCATGTCGTTCCGGAATGGTATTTGCTGCCGTTCTACGCCATGCTGCGCGCCATCCCGAACAAGCTCTGGGGCGTGATCATCTTGTTGGCGGCGATCGTTGTGCTGGTGTTCATTCCCTGGCTCGACCGCTCGCCGGTCAAGTCGGCGAAGTACCGCCCGTCCTATCGCTTTTTCTTCTGGATCTTTATCGCGATCTGCGTTGGCCTCGGCTATCTCGGCTCGCAGGAGCCGACCCAGGGGCTGGCGATCATCGCGCGCATCTTAACGTTCGGCTATTTCGCGTTCTTTCTCATCATCATGCCTGTTCTCAGCTTTACGGAGAAGACCAAACCGATCCCGATCTCGATCGCCGATGCGGTGCTGACGAGGACGAAAACCGCGGTCGCTGCGGCTGAATGATGCGGACCCTTTGCAAGGAAATTCAACGATGATCCGCCTCAGGTTCCCCGCGATCGCTCTTGCGGCCGCGACGCTCGTCCTCTCGAGCGGACTGGCGCTGGCGCAAAGCGACGCTGGGCAGCCGAACCCTCCCCGACAGAGCTGGAGCTTCTCGGGGATGTTCGGGATCTACGACAAGGCTCAGCTTCAGCGCGGGTTTCAGGTCTACAAAGAGGTTTGCAGCACCTGTCATGCTCTGAGCATTCCGTTCCGCACGCTCACTGATCCAGATGGGCCGGGCTTCAGCGAGGATCAGATCAAGACGCTCGCCGCCACCTATCAAATCACCAACGCCGAGCCCAACGAGAAGGGGGAAATCTTCAAGCGCCCCGGAACGCCGGCCGATATCATTCCTCGTCCCGAAGCCTATCCGAACGACCAGGCGGCCGCGGCGACGCTGGGCAAGGCGCCGCCGGACATGGCGCTTTTGGCCAAGGCGCTGAAGTACGAGCGCGGCTTTCCGTGGTTCATCCTGGACGGGCTGCCAGGCCTCGAATATCAGGAGATGGGCGCGGACGTCATCCACGGGATTCTGAACGGGTATACGAAGCCCGACGACCTGCAATGGAATCTGTACTATCCCGGCCACAAGATCGCGATGCCGCAGCCGATCACCGATGGCGCGGTCGATTACAAGGACGGCACCAAGCCGACCTTGGAAAATTACTCCAAGGACGTCGCCGCCTTTCTGAGCTGGGCGGCGGAACCGAATCTTCCCGAGCGAAAGAGAATTGGCTTCAGGGTCCTGATCTTCCTCATCGTGTTTGCGGTGCTGCTCTACTTCGTCAAGAAGCGCATCTGGGCATCCGCGCACTAGCAAGCCAACATCGAGGGCGTCGCGCCGCGTGGATCGCGTCGCGAACGTTAGGAACAGTGCCGCTCTCGATGGAGCGGGGTGAGCCATGTCCAAAACAATCGTAGGGGTCATCGGCGGCTCGGGCGTTTATGATCTTCCCGGCCTGACGGACCTGCGCGAGGAGCGGGTCGCGACGCCGTGGGGCGATCCCTCCGACTCCCTGCGCTTTGGGCGGGTCGGGAATACGCAAGCGGTGTTCCTGGCGCGCCATGGCCGCGGCCACCGTTTCTCCCCCTCAACGATCAATTATCGCGCCAACATCGACGCCCTGAAGCGGGTCGGCGTCACCGACATCATTGCGCTCTCGGCTTGCGGTTCGTTCCACCGCGAGCTCTATCCCGGCACGTTCGTCATGATCGATCAGTTCGAGGATCGCACCTACAAGCGCCAGACGAGCTTCTTTGGCGACGGCTGCGTCGCCCATGTCTCGATGGCCCATCCGATCGCGCCGCTATTGCGCCGCCGCCTCGTCGCCGCGGCTGAAGCGGAGACAATCGCCTGTCGCGACGGGGGGACCTACGTTTGCATTGAAGGGCCACAGTTCTCGTCGCTGGCGGAGTCGCTCCGCTTCCAGGCCGGGGGCGCCGATGTCATCGGCATGACTGGCGCGACCGAGGCGAAACTGGCGCGTGAAGCGGAGATCTCATACGCGACGATCGCCATGGTCACCGACTATGACTGCTGGCACGAGGAGCAAGGCGCAGTCGACGTCGCCGCCGTCATCAAGGTCATGGGCGAAAACGCCGAGAAAGCGAGCGCGGTCGTCGCGCGGACGCTACGCGAATTTCCCCCGCAGCATGAAGCCTGTCCGATCGGATCGGACCGCGCGCTTGAATTCGCGCTCATCACGCACCCCTCCCACCGCGATCCCGACCTCGTGAAGAAGCTGGACGCCGTCGCCGGACGCGTTCTGCGCGCCGGCTGAAGCGCGGGTTGTTCGTGGCTTCGTCCCGCCAGCCAGATGGCGCGGCTTGCGCGACTTCCGGCATCCGACCTAAATGAGCGCGCCGGGCCGCGTTCGATGCGGGCGTCGTCGCTTGACCGGGGCCTCGAGGAATTCATGATCCGGGACGCGTTTGAACGGCTCCTGTTTGCGGCGCGCTTTCTTCTTGCGCCGCTCTATCTGGCGCTCGCCATCAGCCTCATCGCGATTCTCTACAAGAGCGGCTTTCATCTCTACGAACTGATGACGCAGTTGCCGACCCTGAATGATGACCAGGTCCTCCTGTCGGAACTCGGCATCGTCGACCTGACGTTAACCGCCTCCCTGGTCGTGATCGTTTTTCTCTCTGGCTACACCAATTTTGTCGCCCCCGTCGTCTCGCGGAGGGATGACGGTCGGCCCCATTGGATCGCCGAGATCGACTTCAGCGAACTCAAGCTCAAGTTGATGGCCTCGATCGTCGCCATTTCGGGCATCAAACTGCTCGAGGCCTTCATGAACATAGAACATGAACCGGACCGAGATCTCTATTGGCTTGTCGGCATTCACCTGACCTTCGTCGTTTCGACCATCATTCTGGCGCTGGCGGAGCGGTTTGGCCCCCACATGCGCTCGTCCAACGGCGACTCGGAAGGCGCCTGAGCGTTATTTCTCCAGAACTACGCTTCGGCATTCGGGCGGCAGGGCCGCCACCGGCAGCGGCGGCTTGGGCAGTCCAGCGCGCGGATGTAGCGCCTCGTCGGTAAACCACCAGGCAAGCGATTTGTCGCAGCCATCGCCGGGCGGGACCGGCTCCTGCGGCTCGCAGCCGGAATCGCCTGCCGGGCATTTGATGCGGATGTGGAAATGGTAGTTGTGCCCCCAATAGGCGCGCACCTTATTCATCCAGGGCTGGCCCCTCGCGGTCTCGCACAGGGCTTTCTTGATCGCTGCATTGACGAAGATGCGTTCGACCTCCGGCTCCTCGGCGGCCGCCTTGATGATTGCGGCCTGCGCGGGCGTCCAATGCGCCCGGTCGACCGAGAGCCCGTCCTCGCTCACCATGTCGACGGCCGACATGGTCTCGCGTTCTTCCCTCGAGAGCGTGCGGTCCGGCATCGGGGTGAGCCAGACATCCGCGTCGAGGCCGACCTGATGCGAGGCGTGGCCGGTCAGCATCGGGCCGCCACGCGGCTGAGAGATGTCGCCGACCAGAATGCCGTTCCAGACGCCCTCGGCCTTAGCCTTGCGCGAGAAGCGCTCGAGGAAGGCGATCATCGCCGGATTTCCCCACATGCGATTGCGCGACAGGCGCACGACCTGCCAGGATGCGCCGTCGACGGGGAGCGCCTTGGCTCCGGCAAGACAGCCGCGCGAGTAGAAGCCGATCGACCGCGCCTGAGCTTCGACGGGCGTCAGCGCTCGCCCGAACACTTCCTTGGCCGGAAGCCTCGGATTGGCGGGATCGGCAAGCGGGGGCAGCGGTTTGGGGTTCAGCGTTCCCTTGTCCTGGGCAAGCGCCGGAGAGATCCAGGCGAGAGCGACCGCCAGTACGATGCTGACGGACATGAATTGTATGGGCATCGGTCTCCGATCCGTGACCGTCGCAACTCAGCGCTGGCGGGCGGAGTATGGCGCCGGAGGCTGGCCTCACCAACGATTCGGAATGTTCACGATTTTGTAAGCGGGCTTTGAAAAGGTCTTTTGACGCCGCCAAGGGATTGTTAAGGATCGGGCCATGGGTCTCTCTAGGCGGACGCAATGGGCGGGCTCGGCGCTGGGGGCGGCTATGCTCATGGCCGGCTGCGCGGGTCCGACCGTTCAGCAAAGCCGGACTTCAAATACCGGGCTGACCTCGGTCGACGGCGCCACCGTTTCGCTCGCCTCGTTCGAGAACTCGGCCTTTCCCTATCACGGCATGATCCCGAACTATCAGGAGACCGGCAAGTCGCGCCCCTTCATGGACGTCGATGACAATGGCCGGCTTGGCCATTCAAGTCCTCGCGGCGGAATTCATTGGGAGGACCAGACCTACAGCGACCGCAGCGTGCTGCTCGCAGCGCCGCAGTCGTTCGATCCGGCCAAGGGCGGGGTCATCATCGTCTTCTTCCACGGCAATAACGCCACGCTGTCGCGGGACGTGATCGCCCGCCAGCAGATTGTGCGCCAGCTCTCCGATTCGGGCCTCAACGCCGTCCTGGTCGCGCCCCAACTCGCGGTGGACGCGCAGGATTCGAGCGCCGGACGGTTCTGGTCGTCAGGCGGATTCGCCTCGTTCCTTGGCGAAGCGCAGTCGAAGCTTGGCGACCTCTATCCCAACGCGCGCGGCGCCTTCCGGCGGATGCCAATCGTCATCGTCGCCTATAGCGGCGGCTATCTGCCGGCCGCCTACTCGCTCGCTGTCGGTGGCGATTCCGGTCGGGTGCGCGGGCTCGTGCTGCTCGACGCGCTGTACGGCGAGCGCGACAAATTCGTGAGCTGGGCTGAGGGGCCGGGACGCAACGCCTTCTTCGTCAGCGCCTATTCGACCTCATCACGTGCGGGCAACGACGCCATCCGCGCTGAGCTCGAGGCCGCCGGGGTGCCGACCGTGAGCGGTCTGCCGGGCCAGCTTACCCCTGGCGTCGTCGCGTTCGTCGACGCCGGCTCCGTCGATCACAACGACTTCGTCACTTCGGCCTGGGGCGGCGCGCCCTTGCGCGATATTTTTTCCCGTATCGGCGGGTAGCGGCGCCCTCACCTCATGCTGAGGAGCCAAGCGGAAGCGCGGGCGTCTCGAAGCATGCTCCAGCTCACGGCGCCCTTTAGTGTCCACGGGAGCGTCCTTCGAAACGCGCCTTTGGCGCTCGTCAGGACGAGGCGGAGTGTGGCCCCCGTGTTCAATCGTCGGCGTCAAGATGCTTCATGAACTTCGCCAGGTCGTCACCCTTGAGCGTGCCTTCCGCGATCGTGTTCCACGCCGCTGAGGCTTCTTTTTTGGATATCTCGACGTCGGCGGGTCGGAGCTGAAAAACCAAGTCATAAGGATTTGTGATGTTCCTGGTGGTCGACGTCCAGGCGAAGACCGTGAACGTCTTCAGAGTGGGATCGAGAGCGTCGTCGGTCGAGGCGATCTTGTTATCTTGTGACGACTTCTTGCTGCCAGCGCGTATCGCGTCGAGCACCTTATCGATTCGATGCTTGTCGCCCTGCAGGCTGATACTCACCGTCCCATCCGGGATGTTGCGAGCATAGCCAGCGAGGTTGTACATAATCGCCTGCTTCTGGATCATCGCTCGGAAGCCGACCTTCTGGATCATCGCGCCGCTGACGACGCCCTTGATGGCTTGTTGCTCGGCGCTTGCGGCGCTTGCGGTCAAAACAGCGGCCCCGCAGACGAGACCTCCGAGAAGCAGCAGAGCGAGGCGACTAACGGCCAAATTCATGTCTTCCCCCGCCCGTCCGAATCAACACGACCTACCAGCCCTAACAGCTCCGCGTATATAGAGCGCTTTCAAGCTCGTGAGTCTTTGCGCGAGCGTCGCGCCGAGCCGAGCTTCTCAAGTTCGTTCAGGTTGCAGCCTTACGAGTGGGAGCGGCCCCGTCCGGGGAACAGGGGTGAGGTCGGACGGCGCTGTTCGAACAGACCGACGGCGCGGCCAGAAACCAACGCCTCAAATGAAACAATCAAATAAGCCTTCCGCAGACCTGCGTCATGCTCTCGCGAGCGAACGCAAGCCTGCGGTCGGGGTCGACAGATTTGATCGGTCGTCGTCTTTAGTCGACGGTCTCTGGAATCTTCATCAGGCCCTTCAACGCGTCACGCTCGAGCAGCGCCGGGACATAGGCGTGAATGCCAGGCTGCAGATCCTGCAGCGAGACAAAACGCCCGTCCGCCAACCGCAGACCGTCGCGATAGAGGCCGGCCTCGCGCTGGGCGAAGATCGTCTCTACTTCCGCGTCGACGCGGAGCGCCGTTCGTAACGCCGGCGGGATGTCCGTCAGCATCACCTTCGTGTCGCATTGCATGCAAACTGCGGTGCGGGGATCGCCGGCTGAGGCGAAGCCGATCGAACCGCTCGGAAACCGCGTCGTTACATAAATCTCGCCCTCACGGGCGGGACGCGATCCATACATCTCCAACGAGTAGTCGCACATGACAGGCTCCTGCGCTTTACGAGCCCCCCGGTTGCTATCGCGAGATCGAACGTCCTTATTATTCTAAGGTTCTGAAAGGTAACTTGCCATTGGGGCATTATTGAGGGCAAGGCTTTTCACACGATCAATCAAATTTGTTTGCACAACAGTCTTGAGGGCGCCGTTTTGCAAGTCTCTACGCTGTAAACTTCGGCGCCGACCGCTGAAGACTGTTGCGTTCTGCCTTAATGTTGGACCGCTTTAGCATCGGTTGTCCCCAGCGCGACATCCTTCAAATCGATTTGCCGCCGTGGCGAACCGAATGATTCGACCCGAAAGCGCTTCGCCTCCAGCCCTTCGGGCCAGCGATTCGGCACAAAGCCCGCCTTCGCAATCAGATGGCCCACAAACATGCGAGGGTCGGGGAGATGCCGCCAAACGCTCGGCAGGAATAGGGCCCGCCGCTTGCCGGCTGAGAGAATAAGCCCGTCGCGGTCGGGCTCGAGAGCGCCGACCAGTTCGGATTCGCTACCCGCCAAGATTGGCCGCGGGTGGGAGAGAATTGAGATGTCGAGGCGAAGCCCGCTCAGTTCGGACTCCTGCAGCGGCGCAAAGCGCGGGTCGGCAAAGGCCGCCCGCGTGGTGTTGGCGAGCGCGTCCTCGATCAGCGACCGACTGGGAATGAGTGAACCGATGCAGCCGCGAAGCTGCCCGTTTTCGGTCAGGGTGACGAAGGTCGCCCGCCACGCCGAAAGCGCAGGCGATACAGCGTCGAGCGTCGGGGGCGGCGCCTTGCCACCCGTCTGCGTCGCCACCCGGAGGGCGGTCATGCAGGTGGAAAGCAGACGTTCCCGATCGGTCTCGGCAAGCCGCGCCGAGGCCGCGTATTCAAATGCGAAAGCGCCATAGCCGACGACCCGCGTAGCATCAGCGCCAACGTCCGCCGATGTCGCCAGATGCAGGCCACTCACCCGCATGTCGCGCTCGGCGGCGATCTCGAGCGCTGCCCTGACGGCCAAGAAGCCGCAAGCGCGGCGGCTATCGAGCGCGGCGGCGTCGAGCGTCTCAATGCGTCGGGCGGTGTCGGAATTGGTGGATACGGCGCGCGCCTGATCGAGAAAATGCGACAGGTCGGACGAGACAGCGATGACCGTCTCCGGGCCGCCCCAGACCCGGCGCAGCGCCTCGGCGACAATATGAGGATCAGCGTCGCCGACCAGAATAGGGACAATTTCGAACGGCGCCGGCAGCATCGCTTGGAGCATGATCAAATGCATTTCCAGCGAGTGCTCGCCCGCGAACGGCCGCGGGTCGACGACAATTCCGGGCGCTTGGGCAAGCTCGGCATGCGTGACGCCCGCGACCGGAATGTCGCCCAGCGGCGTACGCCACTTCGAGGCTGGATGAACCGCAACGCCTGAAAACGCGACGCGGTGGGCCGGACCAATGATGACGATCCGCCGCGGCGGATCGGGGCGGCGCGCCCAGGCGCCGAACGCTGTCGCCGCAACCGCGCCCGAGTAAACGAGGCCGGCATGCGGCGCGATGACGACCTTTGGCGCGACGCCGCCATCAGGCCGGGCGCGTTTGCGCACATCCGCGATCAAGGCGTTCAGCGCATCCGGCTTGGCCGGGTAAAACATTCCCGCGACCTGCGGGGGGTGGATGGTCTCGGAATGGATATACCCCATGACGGCCTCGGGACCGCTGCTTCGAAGCTATTTAGCCGCGTTCGTGGCCGGCTTCCAGAGAGGCTCTTGGCAATAAACGCGTTGCGAGGACATTCGACTTTGGAGGCGAGTTGCCCCGGCCGCCCCACATGGCCGCTGCGGCGAAGTCGTGCTAGGGGCTAACCATCAGTGATGGAAGGGCGCTCGATGCCCGGAAGAATTCAAGCGGCGAGACAGTGGTTCGGAGCAGCAGGTAAGCGCCTCCTCACCTTCGCGCTCGCCCTCGTGTGCGGAATTGCCCTGCCTTTAGCGCCGGTTGCCGCAGAAGGATATCTCAAAGGGTCCATCGACGAGGTGACTTGGTTTTCAGCCGGGGTTCCGTATGTCGTAGCTATCGGCTTGGTTTCGAAATCGCGGGAGGTTTTGCTTCTGATGCTCATTGGCGCTTTGGCGTTGGCGTTCCTTTACGGCGTCGATTTGATGGCTGACCTCGACAAGCATCCAAAGCCTTTTTCCTCTACAAGCGCACAATATGGTATTTTTGCCACGTCGATAGCATATCTTATCGAGAGGGTTGGATTGCACTTGTTCGACAATCGACCTTTCCCGGAGTGATGGGACATGTTTATCGAAGGAATTGTGCCTGTCCTTCTCAAACTCGCGCCCGTCGTTTTGACGCTCGGCGGTCTGGGGGCCGCCATTCGCGAAACATTGTTAAAGTATCGCGCGCGGTCGGACCTTTCCAAGGCCATCCAGTCGAACAAACAGGATGTCGACGAGGTTTCCCGCCTACTCCAGAATAACGATTTGGAGGCGGCGGCAAACGTGGTCCGAAAATACGCTACCCACCTCCCCCCCGGTGAAAAGAATGAAGTCGAATCTGCTCTCGCCCAGCGGTCGACAAGCGGGCGCGCGGGGTACATCCGAGATGTCTCACACTCGTCCTGACAATCCCCAGGTAGCGCAATTTTGTGCTTAGGACGCCCCACAGAGCACTGTAGCTTGTGCGGCGTCGGAGTAAGGCAAAAGTCTCGAGGAGTGCCGCAGAAAAAAGGCGACAGGCGATGAGTGCCGAATTCGCAGTCGATGTCGACTATTGGACGAGGCTCGACGATGGGCGGATCGAGTGCGGAATCTGCCCGCGCTTCTGCAAAATGCGTCCAGGACAACGAGGTTTGTGTTTCGTCCGCCGCGCGCGTGAGGATGGCGCTGGCATGGAGCTCACCAGCTACGGCCGGTCGACGGGATTCTGCATCGATCCGATCGAGAAGAAGCCGCTCAATCACTTTTTGCCCGGCTCGGCGGTGCTTTCCTTCGGAACGGCGGGCTGCAATCTCGCGTGCTCGTTTTGCCAGAACTGGGACATCTCGAAGAGCCGCGAAGTCGCGCGCCTAAGCTCGCATGCAGCGCCAGAGACGATTGCGCGTGCGGCCGAAAAGCTGGGCTGCGCCAGTGTCGCCTACACGTACAACGATCCCGTGATCTTCATGGAATACGCGCTCGACGCTGCGGCCGCATGCCGCGCGCGGGACGTGAAGAACGTCGCTGTCACCGCCGGTTTCATTTGCGCGCAGCCGCGCAAGCTTCTGTTCGCCGGCATGGACGCAGCGAATGTCGATCTCAAGGGCTTCACCGAGCGCTTCTACGCCAAGCTTTGCGCCGGCTCGCTCGCGCCCGTTCTCGATACGCTCAAATATCTCATTCACGAAACGAATGTCTGGACCGAGATCACGACGCTGCTCATTCCCGGCGAGAACGATTCCGATGAGGAACTCGACGCGCTGACCCAATGGGTTGCCCGCGAGTTGCGACCGAACATTCCCTTGCATTTCACCGCCTTCCATCCCGACTACCACATGCGGGAGCGCGAACCCACGCCGCCCCCGACGCTGCAAAAGGCGCGCGCCATCGCCATCCGCAACGGGCTCCAGCACGTCTATGTCGGCAACGTCCACGATCCGACGCGGCAGGCGACGCTCTGTCCGACATGCGGCTCGCGCGCGATCGCTCGCGACGGCTATACGATCAAGAGCTACGCGCTCGACGCGTCGGGCGCCTGCGCAAGCTGCGGGACCAGGATGGCCGGCGTCTTCGCGGCGAAGCCCGGCGCGTGGGGTTCGCGGCGTCTCACGGTCGACATCGAACGCTACGCGGCGTGAGGCTTGGCGGCGTTGACGCAGGAGCGCGCCATAGCCACAAAATAGGCAGCGTCAAAGGGGGCCGGCTGCGCGCCGCGCGCGAGCTGCCGGCTGCCGCTCGCCGTTCCCCATTGCTCCGGCGGCGCGTCCCGCGAGCGCAAGCGCCGCTGCCCGTTCGAGATGCGCGCGCATGCGCGCCGATGCCAGGGCCGGATCACGCCCCAGGATCGCCTCAGCGATTGCGCGATGCTCTCGAACCGACGCCTCGAGCACGGGCTGCGTCAGCACGTCGCCGACTTGCGCCATAATGAGCGGCAGTTGCAGCCGCGCCGCAAGCTCGCGCAGCTCAAGATTGTCGGCGAGCGCCATCACCGTGTCATGGAACGCGGCGTTCTCCTTGAGATAGTCGCAAGGGTTGCGCGGCGCGTTGGAATAGACCGGCTTGATCGAGGCGGCAAAGCACGCGCGCCGGTCAGGAGCGTCGGCCGCAGCGGCGAGCCGGGCGGCGAGCGCTTCCATTTCGATCCGGATCAAGAACAGTTCGCGGATCTCGCGCTCCGTGAGACGCCGAACTGTCGCGCCGCGGTGCGGCCAATGTTCGATCAGCCCGTCGGCGCTGAGCCGCCTTAAGCCTTCCCGCACCGGTCCGCGGCTGACGGCGAAGCGGGCGGTCAGGTCGCCTTCGATGAGCCGCGATCCCGGCTCAAGGCGCCCGGCCAGAATGTCCGCGCGCAATCGCTCGACAATGAAAGCGACGGTCGCGCCATGCGCCGGCGGATCGGGCGCCGCGCGCGTGTTCCGTCCAGCGAGCGCACGGTCCATCCTTCCCTTCTTCCCGACAGCGGCGTTTGACACAAGCGGCGCCTCTGATATTGTCCTACAATCGTCCTACACCCATTCGCCGCTTGCGGGAAGCGAAGGGACCGGACGAGAAGGGAACGCCATGCTGATCGGCAAGCCGGGGGCCGCCCGAACCGCGATCGCCGCCGCGTCGAGCGATCGGGTCACAGTGCGCGGCCGCGATCTCGCCCAGGATCTCATGGGCCGCGCGACTTTCACCGAATATGTGTTTCTGCTGGCGACCGGCCGGGCGCCGACCGAAGAGCAGCGTTTCTTTCTTGATCTGAGTCTGGTTGCGCTCGCCGAGCATGGCCTGACGCCGTCGGTTCAATCGGCGCGCATGACCTACGACGCCGATCCGGCGGCGTTTCAGGGCGCGATCGCCGCCGGCGTGCTCGGCTGCGGCACGGTGATCCTGGGTGCGGCCGATCTCTGCCGAAAGGTGATCGAGGACGTTCTGGCTCGCGTCGAGGCTTGCGGGTCGCTGGATGTCGCCGCCCTCGACGTTGCGAGCGAACATCGAAACGAGCGCAAGCCGCTCCCCGGATATGGCCATCCGTTGCATAAGCCCGTGGACCCGCGCGCCGAGCGCATGATCGCCTTGGCGCGCGAGCGCGGCATCGCCGGGCCCTCAGTCGAGGCGGCCCTCGCTCTCACGCGAGCCGCGGCCGCAACCTGGGGCAAACCGCTGCCGATGAATGTATCGATGACCATCGCCGCGACGCTGCGCGACGTCGATGTTCCGCCCGGCCTCATTCGCGCCGTGCCGATCCTGGCCCGCACCGCCGGGCTCATCGCCCATTGCATCGAGGAAGCCGAGAACTCCGATCGGGTTCCTGATGGCGTCGAAGGGCGAGGAGGCGATCCTTCACGCAGCGGACGCGGACGGAGTCGCCTGATGCTGGTCGAGCCCGAGATCGAGCAGGCCCCGTGGGAGGAGCAGGCGCGATCCGACGCTGCGCTTTACCTCAAGCAGGTCGACTATTTGTTCGACCGGTCGCGTTTCTATCGCGAGAAACTCGAGCGCGCCGGCTTCGCCACGCATGGCGCGGTCGGCGACCTTGAGGCAATCGAAGGCCTGCCGCTGACCGAAAAAGACGAGCTCAGACGCTCGCGCTCGCCTGACGAGCCGATCGGCGCGCATCGGACTGCTTCACGCGAAGAGATTGTGCGCATCTATTCGACCAGCGGCACCACCGGAACGCCAAGCTATATTCCGCTGACCGCCGCCGATCTTGAGGTCTGGGTGCGCACTTCAGCGCGCTCGTACGCCGCCTCAGGGCTAACCCGCGGCGAGCGCATCGTCTCGACCTATAACGCAGGGCCGTTTGTCGCCGGCGCGGCGCTCGGCGCCTTCGACCGACTTGGCCTGTGCCATATTCCCGTCGGATCGGGAAACACCGAGCGGCTGGTCGCCGCAGTCGAGCTTCTGCAGCCGACCGTCGTGGCGATGACGCCCTCCTACGCTCTGCATCTCGCCGAATGGGCGAAGGGGCGCGGCAAGGACCTGGCGAAGTCGAGCGTGAAGCGGGTCATGGTCGCTGGCGAGCCGGGCGGCGGCGAGCCGGCGATGCGCGCCAGGCTCGAGGCGGCGTGGGGCGCGAGCGTCACCGAGGCGATGGGCATTGGCGACATTTCCGTTTCCCTCTGGGGCGAGTGCGAACAAAAGACGGGCATGCATTTCAGCGGTCGAGGCTTCGTGCATTTCGAGCTGATCGACCCCGAAACCGGCGCCGTCAAACCAGCTGTCGATGGGGCCGAGGGCGAACTCGTGCTCACGCATCTCGTCAACCGCTCGGCGCCTCTCTTACGTTTTCGCACCCGCGACCACGTGCGCTTGAGCATGGGGCCCTGCGCCTGCGGGCGCACAAGCCCACGCGTCCGCTGCATCGGTCGTACCGACGACATGCTGATCGTGCGCGGCGTCAACGTCTTTCCTTCGGCCTTGCGTGAGGTGGTCAACGAATTTGCCCCGGCGGTCGCTGGCGTCATCGTGATCCGCCCCCGTTTCGCGGGCGTACGGCAGGAGCCGCCGTTGCCGATCAGTGTCGAGCTCGCGCCGGGATCGACTGCCGAGGGCCTCGCGGATCGCATCCGCGCTCGTGTTCGCGATAAGCTCTTGGTGACGACCGAGATCACGCTCGCAGCCCCAGGCAGCCTGCCGCGCAGCGAATATAAGTCCAAACTGGTCGAAAAAGTCTGAGGAGGAGCAGGGCCCATGCAAAAGCTTCAGGCGCAGGGTGTGCATCACATCACGCTGGTCGGCGCCGATCGCCAGACCTCGATCGATTTCTGGGAGGGCGTGCTCGGCATGCCGTTCATCTTGGAGCAGCCCAATCTCGACAATGCCGGCGAGAGCCACGTCTATTTCGACCCCGGAGACGGGCGGCTCATCACCGTGTTCACGCGCGAGGACCGCAAGCCGGTCCAGCGCCGCACCCCAACCGACATAGGCTGCGTGCATCACATCGCGTTCAACGTCTCGCGCGCCGTCTGGACGCAGGCCGTTCAGCGGCTCGAGGCACGCGGGATCAAGCCGGCCGTTCGCGACCGAATGTTCATGGACTCAATCTACTTCGAGGATCCGCTCGGGCTCCTGATCGAGCTTGCGTGCTACAAGTTCGAGCCGCCCGTGGGCTACACGCACGCGGACGTGCTCTTTGCGGCGCATCAGCTGCGCGTTCAGCGCGGCGACCGCGCGATCATGGAAGTTCACCTCGCCGACGCGATCGAGAGTCTCGTCAAGTCAGCGACCCAGAGCCTGTCGGCCGACCGCTCGCCCAAGGACCCTTATCAGCGCAGCCAAGCGCCTGAACTCAGCCCAACCAAATAGGAGGTAACGCCATGTCTGCGATCAAGCTGCACGTCATCAAGCCGAGCGTCAACAACATGACCGCGCGCGTCTTCGTTCGCGCGGCGAAGCTCGACTTCACCGAGGACGATGTTTACGGCAAGACCCGAACGCCGGAGTATTCTGCGAAGAATCCCTCACACCTGACGCCGATGATGGAGGCGCCCGGCCTGCCGAAGGGCGTGATGTGGGAGAGTTGCGCGATCATGCAGTATCTCTGCAACAAGCACCACCTCGACAAGTTCTATCCGACCGAGCCGGAAAAGCGCGCGATGGTGGACAGCGCGATGTTCTATATCGTCAGCACGCTCTATCCCTATATCGTGCGCGCGACCTACGGCGCCCTCAGTTTTCCGCAATATGCGGGCGAAGTCGGGGCCAGCGACGCGAGCCCAGCGGAAAAGGAGAAGGCGCAGAAAGCGGCGGCCGAAGCAGTCGGCGAGACGCTGGCCGCATTCCAAAAGTTCTTTCTTGACGGCAAGACGTTCGCTGGCGGCGACCACCCGTCCATCGCTGACATCCGTCTTGCCTGCAGTCTCGAATTTCTCAAGGTCATCGACTACCACCTGCCCGAATGGTCGAAGACCTACATGGGCGCAGTCGCGAAGGCGCTGGGCGACGCTTATGCCGAGCCGGCAAAGGACGTCGAGGGCTACATCGCCTATGTGAAGGGGCAGAAGAAATAGGCCGGGCGCGCGGGCCGTCGTATTCAGGACTCGCTAAGCGAGGCCGACGGAGGCGCAGATCTCATTTCGCCGTTCATGCCTCCTTTTGGAGACTGCGACGCGTCGGAGAGGTCCATCGGCTCCATAGGCCTTGGGGCCCCAGCGTGGAGACGGCCAGAGAGCATGACCCTGATCTGATGGCTGGCGCACTCGGCCACCATTGCGTCTTCGTTCCCATAGGCTGTGACACTGTTGTCGAACCCAAGGCACCCGAGGCGATAGATCAGCCGTTGCGCGACCGCTCCGTCGAAATATCCGCCGTGCACGTCGACCTTCCCTCGGACGTACAAGATGAGCAGCTTGAGTTGGGCCCATAGGGGAATACCGGCAGTGGGGTCGCTGCGCTTGAAATTCAGCGCTTCGGTCACCATGCCCTTTGGCGGGGCGCCGTCCTTATAGTCCGTACAATCGAAATAGCTGAACGCTCGCGCAACTGCAGCTGGTCTTTGGGCGCGAGTGGTTTGCCCGGAAAGTGATTTGAGCGTCTGGGTTCCGGCACGCAGAAGGTCGAGCTGATCATGACCGGGCGGCGTCGCGCCGAAAGCGCTCGCAAGGATCTCGGTGTTGCCGAGCCGATAGCCGTAGACCCGCCTCAAAGTCGGAAAGGTGAAGTAGTTGACCGCCGTCGAAATGGCCCGCAGCACTTCGTCGCCTTCGTTGCTGAATAGGTAGGCTTCGCGGAAGCGCCTCAGCGAGGAAGCCAGGAAATTCGCGCGGTCCGCAAGAAGCGCCTCGGCTGGAATATCGGGCGAGATGAGCACGAATTGCATCAAACTGAAGACATGCCCGACGCGGCCGGAGACCTCGTCGCCCTCTCCCTCTCGTTCTCTTGCCGCCATCTCCGGCCGCAGGCGGCCGGACAAGTAGGTGCGAATCACGTCCTTGCGGAACACATCTGAAAGCACCCGAATCGAGTTGGTGACGATCAACCCGCCCATGCTGTGCCCGACGAACGAAAGTGCGATGCGGGGCCGCTGCGGCGGCGCCTCCCGATCCCCGAGGTCCCTCAGTCGTTGCACCACCTCTCGATCGATCTGCCGGATCACCTCGACGAGATCTGGCACGCCGTAGTTCGTCGCGCGATAGACGTCACGGAAATAGACGATCCCGCGCAATAGCGCGAGCGTGACGGCGGCGAGGATCAACAGGACGCAAACTACGGCGACCATCGCGAGCAGATTGTGCGTGACATCCGTCTCGACGACCCCGACAAGCTTGAGGATTGCGGAGATAAGCCACACGCAAATCCCAAGCGTGAGGGCCGCCCCGATGAGCAGGATGAGAGGAAACGCCGGCAGCGCCGAGACACTGCTCGACAAGACCGATCCGATCCGCTCCGAGGGCCAGCGGTAGCCAACAAATACGGTCCTGCGGGCCGCGTCGCCGAAAAGCTTGTCCTTGTCTCTCTCGAGTGCCTCGAGCGCCTTGCCATAGAAATCAAGCGCCCGATCGCGTGGCGTATTGAAGCCGTGCACCATGACGACAAGATTGGCGCGGACCCCAGGATCGTTCTCAGGCGTGAGAGTCGCAGCGATTTCCTTCACTGCCTCGTCGGGATCGACGCTTCTCAGACCATCGGGAGGCTCGCCACCCGGATCGACGCGCTGCTCGACGCTGTCAGGCGCCGTGCTTTCGATGTAATAAAATAGTGCGTTAGGGATTTGGTCGTCGGACGCGTAAACGCGAAAGTCGACTTGAGCTTGCGGCCTCGCTGAGTCCGAGTTCATTCCTTGAATGGCGGCCATTCTATGCCCCCAATTGATTTATTCCTCGCTAGGTCTGGAGTATGCATTTATTCTCTAGCCTTGGCAACGCGACTCCAAGAGAAGAGCCTTGCGCCGGTCCCTCCCGGCTCCGCGATTGGCTCATTCGCGGTTGCCCGCGACGCGAAGGCCCTGGTCACTCATTGCACCAGAGAGACGGCCAATTCGCCACTCTCGCCGTGCCCGCCCATTCATCGCCACATGGGCCAGGTACACTGGCTTTTGCGCGGATGAGGGTCAGCCCGATTCCGCCGGGTTGACCGTTGGGCATGAAATTGCTTGGATTTGTGCGCCATCCATTCCGGCGCGCCTTTGGGAAGGACGGTCACAATGATCGAGAACGGGGCGCATAATGTCGCATTCGGCGCGGACCGTTTTGGCTTCCGCGATCTGGCCGCGATCAACTGGAATCTCGGCGCGCCGCAGCTCTATGAGCATGCGTTGCAACGCAAAGAAGCGCGGGTCGCCGCGCATGGGCCCCTCGTCGCCGACACGGGCGCGCATACCGGACGCAGCCCGAAGGACAAGTTCGTGGTGCGCGACGCGAACACCGAGGCCAATGTCTGGTGGGACAACAACAATGCGATGTCGGTCGAGCACTTCGACGCGCTTCTCGCCGACTTCCTCACCCACGCCGAGGGCAAGACGCTGTTCGCGCAAGATCTCTACGGCGGCGCCGATCCTCAGTTGCGCATTCGCGCGCGCGTCTTCACCGAATACGCCTGGCACTCACTCTTCATCCGCAATCTCCTGATCCGTCCGCCGGCGGAGGAGCTCACGAACTTTGTCCCGGAGCTGACGATCGTCGATCTGCCCTCGTTTCGAGCCGACCCCAAGCGGCACGGGGCGCGAAGCGAGACGATCATCGCCTGCGACTTCACGCGCAAGATCGTACTCATCGGCGGCACCAGCTATGCGGGCGAGATGAAAAAATCGGTGTTCACGGTCCTCAATTACCTGCTGCCGGCGAAACAGGTCATGCCGATGCATTGCTCGGCCAATACGGGCAAGGATGGCGATTCCGCGATCTTCTTCGGCCTCTCCGGCACCGGCAAGACGACGCTCTCCGCCGATCCGCAACGCACGCTGATCGGCGACGACGAGCATGGGTGGGGGCGGGGCGGCATCTTCAATTTCGAGGGCGGCTGCTACGCCAAGGCGATCAAGCTCTCGCGCGAGGCGGAGCCTGAGATCTATGCGACGACCGAACGCTTCGGCTCGGTCATGGAGAATGTGACGCTCGATCCCGAGTTGAGGATTCCCGACTTCGACGACGAATTGAAGACCGAGAATACGCGTATCGCCTATCCGCTCAATTTCATCGCCAACGCGTCGGCGAGCGGGCGCGCCGGCCATCCCAAGAACATCATCATGCTGACCTGCGACGCGTTCGGGGTGTTGCCGCCGATCGCGAAGCTCGACCCGGCGCAGGCGATGTATCATTTTCTGTCCGGCTACACCGCCAAGGTGGCCGGCACCGAGAAAGGCGTCACCGAGCCGCAGGCGACGTTTTCGACCTGTTTCGGCGCGCCGTTTCTCCCGCTCCACCCCACGGTTTATGGCGAACTCCTGCGCGAACTGGTCGCGCGTCATCATGTCGATTGCTGGCTCGTCAACACAGGCTGGACGGGGGGCAAGTTCGGCGCTGGCAGGCGCATGCCGATCCGGGTTACGCGGCGCCTGGTGGCGGCTGCGCTCGACGGTTCGCTCCAGCGCGCGGATTTCCGCACCGATCCGTATTTTGGCCTCGCCGTCCCGGCGCAGGTGCCCGGCGTCGAGCCGCACATCCTCGAACCGATCAAGACCTGGCGCAGCAAGGCCGAATTCGCAGAAGTGGCAGGGCGCGTGGTGCAGATGTTCCGCGACAATTTCAAGCGCTTCGAGACCCACGCCGACGAGCGCGTCCGCGCCGCCGGCCCGACGCCGCGCATCGCGTTGGCGTGAGGGAGCGACCTCTCTCGCGTCAATAGACTTCACCGACGACCCTGGGTGCGCCTCGGAAGCTCCACCGTCTTGGCCGCCCCCGGATCGCAGTCGGGGGCGGCCATGACCCCTCCAGGCCCGAAGCTGCCCCGCATGCCTCAAGGTCCTCAACCAACAGCGAACCCCCTCCAGTCGTGCTTTGTGCCGTTTATGGCCGTAACTGTCGGTCGGCTGCTCGCTCGGAGCACTGCCGTCATGGCCGGGCTTGACCCGGCCATCCACGCCGCGCCGCCTCAGATGAGCCCCGCCACCGCCGCGAACGGCGTAAGGGGCTTCAGGAACAAAACGTTTGACCTCGCCGCTCCCTCGCGGTTGTTCTCTGCGCTGAAACACGTGGATGGCCGGGACGAGCCCGGCCACGACGGCTCGGAGAGTCGTGCTTTGTCTTGCTAAAAATCAGAATATATACTATGCATTTCTCTTCGCCGAATTGACACGCGCCGCCCGAGGCGTTCCGGTCGAAGATGGAGAAGAAGGATGCGAGAGACTCGATCTTTTAGCCGGCGCCAGAGACGGGGCAGAATTTTTTATTCCAATCGCCTGTAACCCTTTGAAAAGGGAATTATATACTTGACTCCCTAAGTCGATTTTGGCATAAATCACAGCGACAGGCTGGTACATTATTCAGTTCTCTTCTGCTCACCGGAGCGGCTTATGGCGGCGTGACCCCGGGAATTTGGAATGGTTTAACTCCGATATACAGAGTTACCGGAGTTCCTGCCGCCATGGCGTACCATTGCGGACGTATGCCTAATCTCATTTTGGAAAATGATTTTTGGAGCGCGTCAGCTAAGTCTTTCTGTTCAGGAGGTGAATCGAGTTCCAATCCTTCCAAAAGCATCATTTTCGGTGACGCATCAAAGTTCCAATACCCCGGCGTCACCTTAAGCCCGCTGCGGGAAAGATCTACAGACAATATCATAAGCAATCTACGCCCTTCGGAATCACCAAGGTACGATTTAACAGAGATAGGAATTCCGGCAAACGGTTTAAGGCTATCAATAAGCACTTTGACGTCGTCGTCAGAGACTTTTCGAGGGGCTATCTCTGCCTCTAACGCGAGGTTCTTGGCTTTTAATTCTTGGGTTTCTTTTTCAGCGGAAGACGCTTGGTCTATTGCATCTCTTTCCGCGTCCGTGTGTCGGGAGTTATCATCATCTAGCAATTTGGCGTATTCAGCCTCACGCACAGAACTATCCGATTCATATAACCACTCTGCGGAGACGCCGGCAACAACCAGTATTGGAAATAAAAAAGTCTTTCTTGATTCTTTTGCTACTAAGAATAATAGACGTCTAAATTCGATCGGGTATATTTCCCAATATATGAGCCATAATTTTTTGATTTCTTTCCAATATTCCCCGATAAGACCAACCGCGACAACAAGAGATGCTGCCGCAATTGCGGATTTATCCCAAGTTATTAATTCTTCTAGTGAAGATCGGTCCATGCCAGAGAGTCAACACACCCTCATTGAGGAGGAAATAATCCGTTCATCCATAAGAAAGGACAAGATTATTATAATAGTTCTAGTCATGTCCGCCCTGTCAGCCATTGCTATTCTTATTTATGATAGCCGTCGGAATTAATAAATGCTGACTAGCTCAGTTCTTTCCGGGATAATTTATCCTTCTCTTTCGCAAGTTTCACGGTGCGCTTTTTTCGTTTCTTCGCCGGCTTTGTCTTTGGTTTCGGCTTATAGGCCAAGACAACATCCGCGATTGCGTCAAGCGCCTTTGGAACGTTCTCTGGCTTCGTCATTGAATGAGAGCCTTGTAAGTCAGTCGCTTGCCTGCCGTTCCATCTACGAAGCTATCGAGCCGCGTCAAGGTATGGTTCTTGACGTTGCCCTCGTTCAGCCGGAACGAAAATTCGTCAACGTAGCGGTCCAAGTGCTTCGGGCTGGCGTGATGATAGACGCCGATCAGTCCGCGCTTCAAGACGGCAAAAACGCTTTCAATGCTATTCGTGGTCACGCCATCGCGGGAATATTCGCCAGCGCCGTGATTGACGGTTCCGTGAGTGAACCCGAGAAAGTGCACTCCCGTATATACGCCGCTTTCGTCGGTATCGATCGTCGAACCGATTTCAACATGCCGCTGAATAGCTGCTTGGACCGTTACCAAGTCGACATTCTCAATCGGCATTGCGACCGTACGTCCGCCCCTCTCCCGCATACCAAGAACCGGCGTTTTGCCAACCGTGCCGCGACCGGCCTTGAGCTTCTTCCACTCGTGCTTGTTCGTCTCTTTTCCGCCGACAAAGGTTTCGTCGATTTCGATAATTCCTTTAAGCTTTTCAAGTTTCGAGCCGCACGCCTCGCGCAGCCGGTGAAGGACGAACCATGCCGACTTTTGCGTGATTCCAATTTCCTTGGCGAGTTGCATGGACGAAATGCCCTTGCGCGCCGTCACAAGCAGATACATCGCGTAAATCCACTTGTGCAGCGGAACGTGCGACCGCTCGAAAATCGTTCCGGTTCGAACCGTGAAGTCCTCTTTGCACTGATTGCAGCGATAGAAACCGCCCTTACGGACCGAGACACGATCTCCAAGCCCACAAACGGGACATCGCGGACCATTCGGCCAAAGGCGTCCTTCAAGATAGACCCGCGCCGTCTCTTGGTCCGGGAACATCTCGAAAAGCTGGAATGTGGAAATTGTGCTCTTGGACATCGCGCAACCCCTTGTCTAAGAACCAAAAATCGCATAAAATTAGTAGGGAGTCAAGTATATAATTCCCTTTGAAAAGTCCCGATTCGAAAAAATAAACGCTACTAAACGTCAGCAAATTTACTAGCGTTTACTAACGTTTATTGGCGTTTACGAGCGTTTATTTGGAGGACTTTCGTCGGCGAAACCGCGTCTGTGGCGCTTGACGGAAAGCGGCTCACGCATTTGCCTGATGTGGCGCCAGAATTGTTTGAGGACGAAAAAAGTTGCGTAACTCCCAACCCCCTCGTCCTGAGGCGCCGCGCAGCTAAGCTTCTGAAATCACTCGCCCGCGTAAACTTCTGCGCGAGGCGCAAAAAGGTCCGAGCCAGTTCGCGCGTCGGGTCGGCAAGCGTACGGAAGGTTGAGCTATTTCGACGCTAGAGACGCGACACGCTCGCGGGCCCCGGGCGCGCCGGCGGTGACCGCGCGCGCATAATAGTCACGCGCCTTGGCTTCATCGCCCTTGAGCCCGACGACGCCGAGACGGCTCAGAGTCGCCGGATCGAACGTGTCGCCGAGCGCAACCAGCGCGCGGGCGTCGCCGGCCGACGTGGCGCTGACGAAGAAGGCGCGCGCGGTCGCGATATCGCCCTTGGCGAACGCGACCAGGCCTTCCGCGAACAGCTTGCGACCATCGTCGATCGGCATCGCCAGCTTGTCGCCGAGGCTGCCGACGGCTTGCTGGTCAGTGGGTTGCTCGCGCAGTGCGGTCGCGAGCTTGTTCATCGCAACCTTGTCGATCGGCTGAGCGGTCAGCGTCGCCACCGTCCGTTTGGCTATGACGGCAAGGGGAGTGACGAAAATGGGCTGTTCGACGGCAGCCTTGACGTGCATGGCTGACGGCTCGAGCCGGGGCCAAGCCGCCAACACCAGCATGCCGGCGATGACAGCGGCGAGAACGCTCGACAGGGCTTTCCAGGAAATAGCCAGCGCTCGTCCTCCTATTGCATCAGCCCGCGCCAGCGCGTCAGGCCTTCATAAAGTCGGTCCGAATCAGCCGCGGTTGGCCAGCTGGCCGATGCCGCGGCCGACTTGGCCGAGGCGCGGAATGTCTCCAGCGATCCGTCGGCGGACGATTTCTTCGCGTCCAGCCAGCTCTGCGCAGCGCCAAGTCGGGGCCAAGGTCCGGTCGGCCACGAAGCGTCAGCCGCTAAATTGACGTCGCGCCAATGCGAATCGCGCTCATCCCCGAGGAACCCATCATAATTGTCAAAGAAGAGCCGCGCAATCCGCCCAAGTCCATCCGCGCGGGGCGATCCTGGCGCCGCATCGAGCGCGACGAGCGCCATCGGCTCGCCGATTGTTTCAACCGGAACGGTAGGGTTGACAAGATTGGGCCGGTCGGCGGCGGTGACGTGAGCCGGAGCGTAGACTGGTTCCAAAGCCGTCGACCAAGGAATAGGTACGATGTGAAAGCGACCGTCGCCGCCAAAATCGCTGAGCGCGGGCGCATCTTCTGCGCCGAGTACGACGACCGCGTCGACCTTGCCCGCTGACAGCCTGTCGAGCGCTTCCGGCAACGGCTCGTTGGTTTGAGTCGGGGTCACGCCCAGACGAGAAAACAACATTCTTCCGCTGGTCGACGTGGCGCTGTCCAGGTCGCCGAAGCTTACAGTTTTGCCCTGCAGATCGCTAATCGATTTCACTTCGCGAGACGCGATCACCGCCACGGTCTCGGGCCCCAGGCGGGCGACATAGGGCGCGCGCTTCATCCATTCCGGATCGCCCTTGGCGCTGGAGAGAAGGCTGTCGAGGGACACGATGGCGAAGTCCGCCATGCCGCCCTTGATGACCTTGCCCAGACCGTTCGGCGAAGTCGTGCCAACAATGGCGCGTCCCGGCGCGCCATCCGCGCTCATGACCGTCGCGAAATCCTTGGCCATCCGGCTTGCTCTGAGGTCGCCGGGGTCCGCGAGGACCGTAAACTGCTTTGCAACCGCTGGTTGGGCAGGCTCGGGCGCGATCGCAAGGAGGGGTTTGGCGGCGCTTGGCCCGGCAGACTGACGCGCGTATCGGCCGAGCGCGCTGCCCCGCCAGACGCCATGCCACAATATACGTTTGCCATTTTTATAGACCGGACGGCCGTAAGGCACCATTCCGTAGGGGATTTTCTGCGCCTGGGCGGCCAAGTCCCCTCCCGCCAGCAGCACAGCGAGACTCAACCCGGCAGCCGCGCAGACGGAACTGCGCCGTGGCGCCCGCCCAAGCTTCCCCAAACCAAAACAACAAAATGTCGGGCGCCCGCCCTGACGCGTTCCGCTCGTCATCACGCCCAACCCTTGGCCAGCAAATGCGACCTCATCAAGGCAATCACCCCATCCCTCCCCAGCGGAATTGCAGTCAAATGCTGGGATTGCGGAGCTCATTTTGGCGCGCTTAGGTCGTTTCGACAATTGCGTTGAGAGCGGCATCGAGCGCCTCGCCGCTGATCTCCGTGAGCGTCGGGTCGTCAAGGTAGACGAGGGCCGCTTCGATCTTCGCGCTACTGTAGAGCGGCTGCAAAGCCGCGCGATAGAGCGCAAGCTGGGCGACATGAGCCGAGGCCGGGCGCTCGGGCTTTTCGCCCAGTTTGAAGTCGACGATCAATACACCCTGGTCGGTTGCGACGAGCCGATCGAGACGCCCGCTATAGGGCAGGTCGGCGCGCCCTGGCCGGGGCAGAAGTCCGGCCAACGCGACTTCGCACCGGGAGCCGAGGCTGAAAATAGAGCTCAGCTCCGGCGCGTCGATCGCCGCCAGCACTTTGGAGGCGAGCGCTGCGCGAGCTGATTCGGCAAGTGCGCCACCCCACGCATCGAGGTAGGCAGCCGCCGCAGCCGGGCGTCGCTGCCGCGTGAGATTGGGCAGCATCTCGAGCAGCGCATGCGCAAGCCGTCCCTCGAGGGCCCGTTCGCGGTCGCCCTCGCCGACGCCGCCGGCGCGCGAAGGGTTGAGCGGAGGAGCCACCGTCTCGGGCGCCGCACGGGCGACAAGCCATTCGGGCAAGGAGCCGGAAGCGCGGTCGGGCGCCGCTTCGCCCAAGCCCTCAACCTGAAGGCCCTCGCCAAATTGCCAGATCGTTCCGCCCCCGCGAAACGGCGCTGGCACTGCGACGAGCGCGCTGGCAAGGCCCGAATGGACGAGATCCCACCAGCAGTCCGGCGGACGGCGTTTGGATGTCTCATAGCCGGCGACGATGAGGCGCTGGGCCGCCCGCGTCATGGCGACATAGAGCAGGCGGCGATATTCGCCCGCCTGAGCTTCTCGCGCCTCGGCCCGCGCAGCGGCGACCGCGTCGGCGTCCTCGATCGACTTCCTGGCCCAGGCCAGGACCGGCGGATCGCCCGGCCGCGGCGACAAAAGCCGCATGAGCTTCGGTTCGTGCCGCGAATCGGGACCGCCGCATGCGTCGGGCAGAAAGACGATCGGCGCCTCAAGTCCCTTGCTCGCATGGACAGTTAATACGCGCACGCCCTCTGTCTCGACCTCCATGTCGCGCTTGATCTCGACGTCGATCGTTTCGGCCTGGCTAAGAAAATTATGCAGCGACGGCGCCTCGCGCTGCTCATGCGCCAGAGCGAGGGCCAGGAATTCGTCGATCGGATCGGCAGCTTCGGGCCCTAGACGGCCGATCAGCGCTCGCCGGCCGCCATCCTGCCCGAGCAGCAGCGCATAAAAGGCAAAGGGTGAAAGCGCCTTCGCCCGCGCGCGCCACCCTTCGAGCCGGCGAGCAGCTTCGACGGCGACGCCTTCGTTCGCGGCTGCGAGCGCCTCGGCGAGCGAACTGCTCCGTCGCGTAGCAATTTTCATGAGTGCGTCGTCGTCAAAACCGATGAGCGGCGACTTGAGCGCGCAGGCCAGCGTCAGATCATCTTCCGGCAACAGCGACGCGCGGCCGACGGCGATGAGATCCATCACCGCGATGTGGTCTTTAAGCTTGAGCCGATCGGCGCCGGCGGTTTTCACATCCGCGGCCTTGAGCGCCCGGATCATCGCCTCGAAAAAGGCGCTGCGGCTGCGGACCAGGATCATGACGTCGCTTTCGCGAATGCGCCTGATTTCGCCGGACACGGGATCGACAACACGCTCGGGCGAGGTCGGTTTCAGCCAGCCCTTGATCACCTGAGCGATCCGCTTGGCGAGGACCACTGGAGGGTCGTCCTGCGCCGGCTGTTCGAGTACGCCCCAGTCATCCGGCTCGGGAACCGGGATCGGGGTGATCGGCGGCCACAGCTCGACCACGCCTTTCAAGTGGCTTCGAATCGCGTCGTGTTTTGGCGGCGGCTCGCCGGCGGCCGCGACGCCGCGCCAGGCCAGCTCAGTCCTGAAAGTCCCGTCGACGGCGTCGAGAATCGTCTGCGCCGATCGGAACGAGACGGCCAGTAGGACGTCGGCGAATGGCCGCTCGGCTTCGCGATGACGCTTTTCGAACGCGCGCTTCATTTCCACAAACATCTGGGGCGCCGCACCCTGGAAGCCGAAGATGGATTGCTTTTCGTCGCCGACCGCAAAGACCGTGCGGTTCTTCTGCCGTGCGCTCGCGCCAGCGAAAAACTCTGCGCTGAGCGCCTCAAGAATCCCCCATTGCGGCAGAGACGCATCCTGGGCCTCATCGAGCAGCAGGTGATCCAGCCCGTAGTCGAGTTTGTGCAACACCCACGCGGCGCTCGACCGCGTCACCAGCGCCAGCGCGCGCGTGATCTGATCGTTGAAATCAAGCGCGCCGCGCTCGGCCTTCATCCGCGCGAAGGTCGCCAGGATCGATCGGGCGACGACGAACAAGGCGGCGCTGCGTTCAAGCGTCAGCGCGGCGCGCCTGCGCTCGCGCAAGGGGAGCAAGCGGTCCTGCTCTCGACGCAGATCGTCCTCGAGCGCAGGAAATTTTTCGCGCAGATTCTTGGTCGTTACCCCGCCGTTCTCGCCTCCGTGGGGATCACCCTCGCCATCTTCCTTAAACAACGCCATGAGCAGCGTCTGGACGCGAACTTGGCTCGCGCCATCTTGGTTCACGGCACAGAGGCGCTCGGCCAAAGCGCGATCCTTTTTCGTGCCCGCCCCGAGCGCCTGCGCCCACCCCTCGCGCCGCACGCGGCCAACGTCGCCGCCGAGCATCTCGGCCTCGACGCTCGCTATTGTCACGTCGGGCGCCAGGCCGAGAGGAGCGCGAAGCGCTATCGCGTAGCTCCGCGGGTCGTCGTGAGCGCGGAAGATCTCGGCGCGGCCGAGGGCTTCCGTCAGAAGCGCGTCGAATATGGTCGGGCCCGATTCGCGCGCCACCAGGTCGAGCGCGCCCGAGCTCTCGCTCGAGGCGCCGAGTTCTACGAGCGCCGCGTCGCGCGCCTCGAGCAAGAGCCGTTTTGAATCGCTTTCGTCGAGAACGTTGAAGTGCGCTGGGACATTCGCCTCGAATGGGAACAAGCGAAGCAGACGTTCGGCGAAGGCGTGCAGCGTTTGAATCTTGAGGCCGCCAGGGCTCTCGATGGTGCGCGCGAACAATTGCCGCGCGAAGATCAGCTCGCGCGGCCCCGGCGCGTCCGCGCCGCTCTCGATGATCGCTTTCGCGAGGGCGGCGTCGCTGAGGCTCGTCCACTGCGCGAGTTTGCTGAAAACGCGGTCGGCCATGTTGGCCGCCGCCGCCTTGGTGTAAGCGAGGCAGAGGATCTGCGCTGGCGGCGTTCCGTCCAGCAGCAAGCGCAGCACGCGTTGGGTGAGGACATGGGTCTTGCCGCTTCCGGCGTTGGCGGAGACCCAGGCCGATGTTCTCGGATCCGAGGCCCGACCCTGTCGCTGTCTCAACGATTCTGGAATGGCGAGAGCGCGGCTCATGGCGCATCCCCGGCATCGCTCTCGCCTCCGGTCGCCGACCATTCCTTGACCCGCGCGAGATGGTCGTAATCCGAGAAACGGGGCGCGAATTTGGGGAACGGGAGTGACAGGTACGGCGTGTTCTCGCTGGCGAAGGCGTCGAGCAGCATCTTGAGCCCCGCCAAATGTTGCTCGGCCAAGTCTCCGATGTTCTCGCCTTTCCCGCCGGCGTGCTTTTCTTCGCCGCCCGTGGCGCCTCCAAGCTTCAGATAAATCGCCTGCTCGGTTTCCAGCGGCGCAAGTCCCTCGAAGCCTCCCTGCCGCAGCATGGCTGCTTCCAGCGTCAGTTGCGGCGAAAAGCCTGCTTTGACGTCCTTGGCCTTCGGCGGCGCTCCGCTCTTGTAGTCGATAAGCCGCGCGCCGCCCGATTGCAGAAAATCGATTCGATCTGCCCGCGCACTAAGCTTGAACGGGGTTCCGCTCGCGAGCGGCACGGCAAGCGCGCCTTGTCGCTCGACCCAGGCTTGCGCAATCGAGTCCCGTGTATCGCGCTCGAAGGCGAGGAAGAAGTCGAGGCCTTTTTCGATATTGGGCCAATGGAGCGCAAAAGCCGGATCGTCGCTGAGCAGCGCAAAGCATGTTCGCGCCATGGAAAGGAGACGATCACGCGCCTCTGGCGGGAGAACGCCGGATGGATAAGCCTCGACAAACTGCTGCAGTGTAGCGTGCCAAGCCGTTCCCGTTTCGCGCGACCCAATCTCGCGCTCGACCGCCTCGAGCGCCTTCAATCGGAGGATATATTCGGCGTAGATCGCATAAGGATCACGGCGCAAAGTCTCGATTCGCGTAATGCTCAGCGCTTTCGGGCGGAGTTCGACCGCAGGGCGCGGCGCGGGTCTTCGCTGTGGCTGGAAATCGGCCGGTCGATCAAGCGTGCGCGCGAACGTGAGATAAATCTCGCCGCGCTCTTCCGGTTCCTTCATCGCTAAGGGACCTGCCGCAGCCGCCATGCGCTGCAAAAAGCGAGAGGCGACAGTCGGCTGGCCACCGCGTTTCTTCGCTCGGCTGAGGATCGCTTCGCGCGCGCCAAGCGCGGCGACGAAATCATGCGCGGTCTGGCCGATACGCCGCTCGGGCGCGGATAGGCCGAGCGCGGCGCGCATCGGCCGATTGAGAAAGGCGTCGGTCTCGACCGCGGGCGGCCAGACCGTTTCGTCGAGGCCCGCCAGAAGCACGCGATCGAAGCTCAAGAGACGCGCTTCGAGGAGGCCCAGGATCATGAGGCGCGGGTGTCCACCTCTCGCCGGTGGAGCGCGCGCCGCAGCCAACGCGTCGTCGAACAAGGCGGCGTATTCGTTGAGCGCAGTCGGGAAGGTCCCGGCCGCCGCCTCGCTCCATTCCTCCATGAGCTGCGTCAGTTGCTCAAACCCGTGCGCATCCTCCATCGAGCCGTGCGGTCCCGCACTCGTGGCGGCGATCGCAGCCCGATGCTGAGTAAGGCAATCGCGCAAGGAAAGGGATGGCCCGAGAGCACGCAAGGGCGCGAGCGCGCTTGCGACATCGCGTGCGAGCGCTTCCGCAGCTCTCCGGTCGGCCTCGCCGATGCGGCGAATTGCAGGATGCGCGTGCCTGTCATCGGCCGCCGCGCGCGCCGCGTCGAACGCCCTTTCGAGATCATCGAGCGACGCAAGCGGGATTGCGCGAAAGATGGCGAGTTCCAACGCCCGCGTTGCAGCTTCAAGTTGGCCGAGCGAGCGGCCATAGCGGGCGGCCGGATGGCCAAGGAGCGCGAGAAACGAACGCGGCGTGAATTCGATCGCCGCCTCAACGAGGAGCCTCGCCAGCACGCCGGCCGGGGTTTGAGCCAATGTTCGTCCGGCCGAGTCTTCGATCTCGACCCCCCATCGGGCAAGCTCGGTTGAAACCCGACGCGCAATCGAAGGATCGGGCGTGACAAGGGCCGCGGTTTTGCCGGGCGTCTCCAGCGTCTCGCGCATTGCGATCGCCAGCGCCAGGCCTTCTTCGGTCTCGTTGTCGGCGACCATGATGGTGACGCCCTGAAACGCGGCGCCGAGAGCCAACGGTGACAATGTCCCCCCCGCTCGCGCCAAAGATCGGTCGACGCCGCGGGACGGAGCGCCTCGCTCAGGAAGGCGGAGCGCGCCTCAATCGCAGGCGCGGGTGCGCCAAGAGTCTCGACGTCCTCACGCTTCACGCCGATCGCGCCAATCAGCCTGTGCAGCAGCGCCTGTGGATGGCCCGCAAGTCCGAGCGAGGCGTCCTCGCTGGCGCCGATCATCGTCCATGAGCGATCGTCGAGATTGAGGTCGAGGTCGGGCAGCACGACCGCGCCCTGAGGCGCGGACGCGATCGCTGCGATGAGGCGGGCGGTCGCGCGATTGGCGCCCGTTGAGCCGGCGATGATGGTCGGGCCGCGCCGCGATCCTTCGAGCGCCTTGATCTCGTCCTCGATCAGGAGCGCGATCCGCTTCGCCCGGTCAATGAGGCCGCGCTCGGCCAGCCATTCCGGCCAATGGGCGAAGGCGATCTTGAGAAAATCGAGGGTGATGCGCCAATAGGGATCGTAAAGATCAGGCGCGAGCGTTTCGAGCCTCGTCCACGGCGCGCCCTCGATGATCATGTCGTCGATCAGCGCAGCGAGATCGCCGGCGAGCGCGTAAGCCTGCGCGGGCGTCGCCGCAACCAGCGCCGGCTCGGCGGGATCGACGATGAGCCGCCCGTCGGCGTCCGCCTGGCGAATCGCGCCGCGCAGGGCTTTTCCCCAGGCTCGGGTGAGGGTTGCGAGCGCATGGCGGCGCGTCAACGCGCCGACTGCGGGAGGCGCCGCTGCGCGGGGGAGCTCGTCGCCCTCGGGGTCGAAGATCGCCGCCGCCTCGTCCGGTTCGAACGCGCCAAGGGGAGCGATTCGCGGCAATAGCAGACTCTGCCCACCGCTTGCCGAGAGCAGCGCCTTCGCTAGCGCCTGAGCGGCGCGTTGCGTCGGCACATAGATCGTGGCGTCGGTCAGCGCCATCGGCCCGCCCGCGCCAGGAAAGCCGTCGATGAGCACGCCGTCCAGGAGCGCGCGGCTCAGGGTCGGCAGAAACGGCGCCCCAGAAGGAATCGTGAAGACTCGCGGCGCGCGATGGGCCATGCGCGCCTTTTATGCGGCGCGTGGGGGAAGGCAAGCAGACGGCTCGATCAGCGATTGAGTTTACCCTCGCAGCGCCCTGGCGAGCCGTTCCCATGCGTTCTCGTCGCCCGGAATCCCGAATCGCAGGCGGTCTGGAGCATCTGCGAAAGGGCGGGTGAGGATTCCTTCGGCCAGGAGCTGTTCAAAGGCGGCGCGTGCATCGGCATGAGCGGCGAGTCGATAGAGGTGAGTTCCGCCGATGATTCGCCAGCCAGCGCGGTGCAGGAGAGCGTCGAGCCGCACGGCTTCTTGGCCGAGGCGCCCGCGCATGGCTTCGAGCCAATCCGAATCGGACAGCGCGCGAATTCCGATCGCAATCCCCGGCCCGCTGATGGGCCACGGGCCGATGGCGGCCCGCAAGAATGGGACGATGTCCGGCGAGGCGAGGGCAAAACCGAGCCGCAGTCCGGCCAGTCCGTAGGCTTTTCCGAACGAGCGCAGCACGACCGCCCGGGTCGCGGGCAGGCACGACGTAAGGCTTTCGCTATGGCCATCGAAATCGGCGAAGGCCTCGTCGACGATCAGCACGCCTCTTCGCCGTGCGAGGCGCTCGTGGAGATCGAGGAGCGCCGGGCGAGGCGTGATCCGCCCGTCCGGATTATTGGGATTGACCACGATCGCGGCGTCGACATCCTGCATCTCCTCGAGCTGCCGCGCCTCAACCACGCGAGCGCCCGCGGCGGCGAAGGCGGACGCAAAACCATTATAGGTCGGCCCTAGCGCGCCGACCGCGCCACGCGGCAATAGGTGAGAGAGCGCTTGGATGAGCGCCTGTGAGCCGGGTCCCGCGACTGTGCAGACAGGGTCCGCGCCGTAACGCTGCGCGGCAGCGGCCTCGAGCCTCTCAAGCGCGCCACTCTCTGGCAAGCGGGACCATGCTTCGGGCCCAAGATCGGGCAGGGGATAGGCGTGTGGATTGATGCCGGTCGAGAGGTCGATCCAGGGCTCGGGCGCGCCGGGCGCGAGCCGCCGGGCGACTTCGAGCGCGCCGCCGTGATAGGTGAACGTTCCGAAGTCCGCGGTCCGGTCAAATCCCGCTGTCATGTTGTTCCCACTTACGCTGCCGCTTGCGCTCGCCGCCCTGATCGTCGAGGCGCTGATCGACTATCCGGCGCCTCTCTATCGCGCGGTTGGCCATCCCGTCACTTGGATGGGTCGCTGGCTCGCGTGGCTGGAGCCGATCCTCAATCGCGGCGACGCCAGCTTTGCCGCGCGACGGGCGGCCGGCGTGGTCGCGCTTTGCCTGTATCTGGCGCCGGTCGCGCTCGTCGCCTGGGCGGCGACCTGCCTCTGCGTCTCGGCCGGCCCGCTCGGCTTTGGTGCGCTTGTCCTTCTCGCAGCGAGCCTGCCGGCGCAGCGCAGCCTCGCCATCCACGTGAGCGCGGTGGCTGAAGGACTCGACACTGGCCTCGACCAGGGCCGGCGCGCGGTCGCGAACATCGTCGGTCGTAATCCGGACGTGCTGGACGAGGCGGGCGTCGCGCGCGCGGCGATCGAGAGCCTGGCGGAGAATTTTTCCGACGGCGTCGTTGCCCCGATCCTGTGGACCGCGCTCGGCGGTCTCGTCGGCGGCGCGCTCTACAAGGCGATCAACACCGCCGACAGCATGATCGGCCATCGGGACGAACGCCACGCAGCGTTCGGCTGGGCCGCGGCGCGGCTTGACGATCTCGTCAATCCGCCAGCGTCGCGTCTTGCGGCGCTGTGGCTCGTTTTGGCCGCCGCGCTCACACCAGGCGCCTCGGCCCGGAACGCGGCGCGCGCAATATGGCGCGACGCGGCGCGTCACCGCTCGCCCAACGCCGGCTGGCCCGAAGCGGCGATGGCGGGCGCGCTCGGCCTCAAGCTCGCCGGACCGCGCGTCTATGGCGCGACGCTGGTCGATGACGCGTTCATGGGGAGCGGCCGACGTGAGGCCGACGCCGACGACATCCGGCGGGCCGTTAGGCTTTACTGGCGGGCGTGCGCAATTCAGGCGGTGACGCTGGCCGTCGCGGCCGTCGTTTGGGGATGACTTGGGAGGCCGGCGATTAGCGAGGCCGTTTCGAGCCATTTCAGAGACTTGCCGCCCATTTAGCGAGTCGCTTGGCGCGGGGGCGACCTCGGCGAGAGCCGATAGTCCCAATTGTCTATCTCACATATAGAAATTGTATGTAAATTTCAGTAGCGGTGACGCTGCTAGTCGCATTGGTTACTCTCTGCGTCTGGAAATGCTCCTATTGGGAGAAGATGATGAAGCGTTGGTTCGGGCGCCTTGCGATCGGCTTGGCCGGCCTCGCGTCTATGACAGCAGCAGCGAACGCGCGGATTACGCATATCGAAATCAGCAAGAGCGAGCCAGCCTTCGGCGGCCAGTCCTTTGGCGACGCTGGCGCCTATGAGCATCTTACCGGGCGGGTCACGGGGGAGCTCGATCCCGCCGATCCCGCTAATTCCGGGATTCAGGACATCAATCTCGCGCCGCGCAATGAACGCGGCATGGTCGAATATGTGACGAATATTGAACTCTTGAAGCCTGCCGACATGGCGCGCGGGAATCGTATCCTGTTCTTCGAGGTCAACAACCGCGGCAACAAGCTCGCGCCAGTCTCCTTCAATGCAGGCGTTGCCGGCGGCGTGGCTGATCGGAATGCGCTGTCGTCTCCCGGGGACGGTTGGCTCATGCGACAAGGCTACACGATGGTGTGGTTCGGCTGGGAAATGGACGTGCGACCGGGCATGAGCCGCGTTGGGATGCCTCCGGTCGTCGCGCATAATTACGACGGCTCCGCAATCATGGCAACCGTGCGCTCCGAGATCATAACGCCGGTTCCGGCGACGAGCGTGCCGATCAGCCTCAGTCAGCAGATCCAGAACTATCCGATCGACAGCTACGACAGCTACCCGACCGCGAGCCTCGACAACTCGACTGCATTCTCCGACGGGTTTCTACCAACGCTCACCGTACGCATGCGCGAGCAGGATCCGCGGGAGCCGATTCCGAACTCGGCTTGGAGCTTTGGAACCTGCGACCAGGATGGCGCTCCGACGCCCGACGAAAAGCATCTCTGCTATCGCGATGGATTCAAGCCCGGGCGTCTCTATGAACTCATCTATCGCGCCAAGGATCCGACCGTTGGCGGACTGGGATTCGCAGCGGCTCGCGATCTTGGCGCCTTCTTGCGCAATTCCGAGAAGGATGATGCGGGCGTCGTCAACCCGGTCTATCGGCCTGACAATCTCGTGATGATCGAAGGCAATTCGCAGAGCGGACGCATGGTCCGCAGCCTTCTCGCTCTCGGCTTCAACCGCGACGAAACGGGGCGCCGCGTTTTCGACGGCGCCTATCCGCATATCGGCGGCGGGCTGATACCGCTAAACGTCCGCTTTGGCCAGCCCGTCCGGGCTTGGGGCGAGCAGACCGACCATCTCTATCCGGCCTATGATTTCCCGTTCACCTATGGGCGCCAGACGGACCCTCTGACTCAGAGAACGGGTGGCCTGTTTGACCGGTGCAACGCGACTGACACTTGTCCGAAACTGTTTCATGTCGCGACCGCGCTCGAGATGTGGGAAGGACGCCAATCGCTCGGCCTGACCGATCCGCTCGGCCGAGCCGACGTCGTCGATCTGCCGAACGTCCGTACCTACATCATGGCGAGCACCCAGCATGGGCCGGCGTCGCTGCCGCTCGCCGCACAAGCCCCATTCGGCAATTGTCAGCAGCAGCCGAACCCGAACCCGCAAATCTGGACGATGCGCGCTTTGCTGACTGCTCTCACCGGATGGGTGCGTGATGGGGTCGAGCCGCCGGCGAGCGCCAAGCCGAGCATCGCCGACGGCACGCTGGTCCCTCCTGACAGGGTCCGTCTCCCAGAAATTCCCGTGAACTTTTATGGCGAGGTGGAGCGGCCTGCGGTTTCGCCTCTCAGAATCTACGACAATCTCCATGTTCTCGATTTCGGGCCGCTCTACCGCGCCGAAGATTTCGAGCGGAATCATCACGCGCGAGCCCCCGCACGTCGGCTCGGGAAGCTACGGAATTCTCGAGATGCAGGTCGACGCGGACGGCAACGACCTGGCCGGAATTCGCTCCGTCTTCCTGCAGACGCCAATCGGCACGTACACGGGCTGGAATCTGGGCCGTAAGGACCGCTTCGAGAACGGTATGTGCAATTTGCAAGGGAGCTTCATTCCCTTCGCGGCTACGAAAGCCGAGCGCATCGCAACGGGCGACCCACGGCTCTCGATCGAGGAGCGCTATCCGACGAAGGACGTCTATCTCGCGGCGTTCAAGAAGGCCGCAGATGATCTGGTCGCTCAGCGCTTTTTGTTACCCGACGATGCGGACTCGTTGATCAAGACCGCTGGGAGCGAGGGTGTTCGGAACGCGCCTTGAGCGTCGAGAGTTGGTTGGCGCCACTCGACTTCAACGTCTCGTGGTGCTTCGATGTAAACATGATCTTTTGCGCCAGGGCAACGCCAATGCTTCGAGTTGCAGTGCTGTTAGGGATGTCTCTCGCTATGCTTGGGGCGGCGGCGGCGCAAGACACTAAAGACGACGCCAAGCAAGACACCGTCGAGGTCCGCGGCAAGTCACTAGTGCTCAGCTGCGCAGAATGGAAGCGCAATCAGGACGGATCATGGACGAGCACCGGGCCTCTGCTCGTCGGGACAGACACGGTGAATAGCGTGACCCTGCGTGGCGCCAAGGAAACTAACGTCCTAGAAACGAAGTGCGCGAACGGGTCGAGCCCAGCCGTTAAGCCGTCGCAGAGCGATGAGCCGACCAAACATGCGAGGCATAGGCATCACGGAGCGGCGGCAGACGACGGAACGTAGAGATCGCCGGTGACGCCGATTGAGTTTGCTCCAATGCCGCCTTAGCGTGCGGCGGCGAGCAGTGCATCGCAATCGAGATGCGCCTCGCAATGGTCCGCGAGCGCGTCGAGCGTACGCTCGATCGTGGCCTCATAGCTCAAACCGCTCGTCGTTCGGAGCGCCGCGAGCCACGCCGCGCGCTGGCGATCGTCGGCGAACAGCCCATGCACATAGGCGCCGGCGATTTGGCCGCCCGCAGATATTGCGCCGTCGAGCTGTCCGTTGGCGAAGCGGAGAAGGGGCCGCGCGCAGTCCGGGCCTCTCGTCTCGCCGACGTGCATTTCATAGCCGCTGAACGATGCGCCATTGGCGAGGCAGGCGCCTTCGATTTGGGTCAGCGTCTTTTCGCCGGTCAGCACGGTGGCGACGTCAAGCAGCCCCAGGCCCTCGATCTCGCCCGGTGGCCCCTCCATGCCCTGCGGGTCTGACACGCTTTTGCCCAGCATCTGGTAACCACCGCAGATTCCGAGAATCCGCCCGCCGCGCCGTGCATGGGCAAGAAGGTCGATGTTCCAACCCTGCACACGAAAGAATTGGAGATCAGCGATTGTCGCCTTGCTCCCGGGCAGGATGACAAGGTCGGCGATCGGCAGCGGCTCGCCGGGGCGTACAAATACGAGCCGCACGGAGGGCTCCATGCGCAACGGGTCGAATTCGTCGAAATTGGCGATGCGCGCCAGCATGGGTACGGCGATGGTCGCCGCCCCGTCGGCTCGCGGCTTCTTGTCGCCGAGGCCGAATGTGTCTTCCGCCGGCAGCCGCGCTGCGTCGGCAAAAAACGGCAGAAGGCCGAAGGCGCGCCAGTGCGTATGCGCTTCGAGCGCCATCATGCCGCTGAGGAACAGGTTCGCGTCGCCGCGGAACTTGTTGACGATGAAGCCGACGATGGTCGCGGCGTCCTCAGCCGCAAGCGCCGCCTTGACGCCGAGAATCTGGGCGAATATGCCGCCGCGATCGATGTCGCCGACCAGCGCGACCGGGCAGCCGGCGGCGCGCGCGAAGCCCATATTGGCGATGTCGCCCTCGCGCAGGTTGATTTCGGCTGCGCTGCCCGCGCCTTCGACGAGCACGAGGTCAGCCTCCGCGTTTACGCGAGCGTAGCTGTCGAGCACCGCGCTCATCAGTTTGGGTTTGAGGGCCTGGTATTCGCGCGCGGGCGCATTGCCAATTACCTTGCCCTGGACGACGACCTGCGAACCGACTTCGCTTTGGGGTTTGAGCAAAACCGGGTTCATGTGCACGCTCGGCGCAACGCCGCAGGCGCGCGCCTGGAGCGCCTGGGCGCGGCCGATCTCGCCGCCGTCATCCGTCACCGCGGCATTGTTCGACATGTTCTGCGGCTTGAACGGGCGGACACGAAGCCCGCGCAGGGTGAAAGCGCGACAAAGGCCGGCGACGATCAGCGATTTGCCGACATCCGATCCGGTCCCCTGGAACATGAGCGCTCGTGCGGTCAAAACTCGATCGCCTCCTGCGCCCGTACGCCTGCGGCGAAGTGGTGCTTCACCAGCGCGAACTCGGTGACGCAATCGGCCGCCTCGATCATTTCCGGCTTGGCGTTGCGGCCGGTCACGACGACGTGCAGGCCGGGTCGCCGCGCCGCGAGCGCCGCGACGACTTCGGCGAGCGGCAGATAGTCGTAGCGAAGCGCGATGCTCAGCTCGTCAAGCACCAGGAGACGGATCGAGGGATCGGCCATCATGCGCTTGGCCTCCGCCCACGCGGCGCTTGCCGCGGCGACGTCGCGTGCGCGGTCCTGCGTCTCCCAGGTGAAGCCCTCGCCCATTGTGCGCCACTCGACCTGGGCGCCGAAGCGCTCGATGGCCATGCGCTCGCCCGTCGACCACGCGCCCTTAATGAACTGCACCACACCAACCCGAAGGCCGCGGCCGAGCGCCCGCAACGCGAGTCCGAAGGCTGCTGTCGACTTGCCCTTGCCCGGACCGGTGTGGACGATCAGAAGACCTTTTTCGAGAATTGGCTTCGCGGCGACCTCGGCGTCTTGCGCGGCCTTGCGCTTCTCCATTTTTGCTTTGTGCCGATCGTCTTCAGGGCGGCTCATGGGGAGCTTTCGCGCGAGTGTGAGCTTATGGGGGAGGCGGAGAGCCGTTCCGTCCGGGGTTTACACCGAACAGAGCATAGACTGCATCATCGCGATGCGACGAGCGGCGGAGCCTCGCCACACCGTTCGAGCACCATCGGCGACCTCTCTGGTTCGGAGCCTCTCGCGACCCGGAGCAGCCCGTTGTCCAGATCGGTCAGGTTGTGCAGAGCGATGGGAGCTCCTTGAAAGACCCGGAAGCGGACGCTGACGACACGCGGATTGCAAGGGGACAAGGGGATGGTGTGCAGCATGATCAGGCGGCCGTAGGCGAGGACTTCGCCGAACTCGTAGACCCGCTCTATCCCCAATCCGCGCACGTTGCGATCTCGGTTTGGTGGGTCGACCGAATAAAATCCTGTCACCATAGAAGGATCGAAGGCGTAGACGCGACGGATGCGCCGATCCGAATAAGCTGCGAGCTGAGCCAGCCCGCCGCCTAACGAGTGGCCGACGGCGATGATCTCCGTCGTACCCCGATAGCAACTGTCGCGTTCGACGCGGCCGATGAAATCGCCGATATGGTCACGGACCTGATCGTACTGATCGTAGATGGGAAAAGCGCGCAAGAGCCAGTGGAAGTTGGATTCCCAATCTCCCTTGTTGCCGCCGAGGGTTCCGCGAAAGGCGATGACCGCTTCGGAACATCGGGCGCCCTTGCGCGCCCAGATTTGAACCCCCAACCCTCCAACTGGTTCGGTCTGGCCGGGCGTCCGCACCCCACACGCGTCCGGTCCGTCGCAGCTCCAGACGTAGCGCCATTCGTTGAGCCAACGGACAACGCGTTGGTCGTCGGCGCGCGTCTCGCAATCCTTAGGATCGTCGACGCCGCACGCCCTGGCGCGCAGGGCGATCCTGTGAGCCGTGTAGCCTGTGGGATCATATGATTGCTCCGCAAGCAAGGCGTAGGGCAGGACGCGGGCGGCAACCGGCCCGGCCTTCTGTCTCTCCGCGTAATTGTCCTCGCCTTCGGTCCGCTGGAAGACCTGGTCGGGCCCCTGGTCGAGGTGGAGGCCTGCGCAACCCGAAAGAAGAGGCAGCGCAATCGCCGCGGCGATCGCCTTGATAACCCGAGCGTATGCGATCCCTTCCATTCAAGCCCGCCGCCCCAGCGAGATTCGCGCCTCAAGGGATGCTCGGCGCTGAAGGCGCCACCCGTCAAGGCGTCATCGCCCTGCGCCGTTCCTGTGGTTCCTCGAACGAGCTAAATTGGGGCAAGCGCGCCTCCCCACAACGAAACCGCAGGTTGCGCGCGGGTCAGGCGCGCTCCCCTGATTTGGGAAGTCTACAAAGCCCGGCGATGCTGCTAGAATGCAACGCGAAAGGCATTAGACAATCGAGATCCGGTCGTCAGGGTTGACTTTGGCGGATGCAATCGCCGCGTGTATTCGTCAACAACGCCGGGAGATTGCGAAGGATGGCTCCTCTTATCGTCCCGCGGCGTCGATTCCTCCGAGCTCTCGCCTCGCTCGCTGTCTGCTCGCCAGCGGTCGTGCGCGCTTCAAACCTCATGGAGGTCAGCGCCAGGTTTTGCGGGGCTTCCCGCGTGACCTCGCCATGTGCGGCCACTCAGGAGGCGCTCGCCCTGTTGCAGCACGAAATGGAGCGCCGATTTGCAGAAACGCTATTCGGCGCAGATAATCTTTCCGCGGAGGCTGAACACTCCGTCCCGACCAGGCGCCCTGTCATCGCAGAGGCCAAGATTACCGCGTTGTGGGAACTGCGAATGTCGTTCGGACCTCGAGGTTCGCCACCCAAGCCGCTGGAAGATCTGCCCGCCGAAGTCCGGGCGGGTCTTTCTTCGATGTTTGGAGCCTCCCCCGATGCAAGCTCTGGGGTGTGGGCGGCGAGGTTCCGCGTTTAGCGCTCTATTTGACAACCCCTTTCGAAGCTGGAACATGACCAGCGCACGGTCCCTCGCTTGAACCCGAGGGTGAAAAGGGAACACGGTAGGCTCTTTGTCGATCCGTGGCCGCCCCCGCGACTGTTAGCGGCGTGCCGACGCTTTTCTTGCCACTGGACTTCTTCTTGAAGTCTGGGAAGGCGGTGTCGGCGATACGCTGTGAGCCAGGAGACCTGCCGTGCGCCATAAATCCCGTACGGCCGCCGGAGGGGCGGCCATGGAGCGCTCATGACTGCCCGCCAGACTTCCAATTTCGCCCCGAGGCCACTGCTGCGCGCTGGGACTGTCGCGCTGTGAACGCCCACAGCGGCCCTTCCGCCGCCGCGACGCTGCTCGTCTGTGTCACCTGCAAGTCCGAGGCGGGGCCTATGGGCCCCGGCCTGTTCGAAGCGCTTAGCGAGCGTCTTGCGTCCGAGCCTGAGATTGCGCTCAAGCCCGTCGAATGCCTCTCCGTTTGCAAGCGCCCGTGCACGGTCGCGCTCGCCGCGCCTGGCAAATGGACCTACGTCGTCGGCGACCTTGACCGCGAATCGCACCTCGAGGACATCGTCGTAGCGGCGCGCCGTTATGCGGCCTCCCCCGAGGGCATCGTTCCCTGGCGCGAGCGGCCTCTCTCATTTCGCAAGGGGGTCGTGTCGCGCACGCCGCCGCTCGCGTTCGCTGGAATTGCGCCGGCTTAAGGATTCGTTCCGCATGCTCGCCAAAACGCCCGTCACCATCGTCACCGGCTTTCTCGGCGCCGGCAAGACGACGCTGATCCGCCATCTCATGGCGAATGCCCGCGGGCGGCGGCTCGCGTTCATCATCAACGAATTCGGCGATGTCGGCGTCGATGGCGATCTCGTCAGGAGTTGTTCGGACGCGGCCTGCCCGGAAGACGCGATCATCGAGCTTGCCAACGGCTGCATCTGCTGCACGGTGGCCGATGATTTCGTTCCCGCGATCACCGCGCTGCTCGCTCGCGAGCCGAAGCCGGATCACATCATAGTCGAAACCTCGGGCCTCGCGTTGCCGAAGCCGCTCATCAAGGCGTTCGACTGGCCGGACCTGCGCTCGAGGCTTACCGTCGACGGCGTCGTCGCCGTGGTCGACGCCGCTGCCGTCGCCGAGGGGCGCTTCGCCGATGATCCGGCCCGCGTCGCCGAACAGCGTTTGGCCGACCCGTCGCTCGACCACGACAATCCGCTCGAGGAGGTCTACGAAGATCAGCTTATGAGTGCCGATCTCATTGTCCTCAACAAGGCCGACCTGGTCGACAAAGGCCAGCTCGAAGCCCTCAAGGCGCAGATCGCGGCAGCCGTGCCGCGCGCAGTCAAGATTGCGCCCGCGAGAGAGGGCGCAATTGACCCTGAGGTGCTGATCGGCATGAACGCCGCAGCCGAGGATGATCTCAACGCCCGCCCTTCGCATCATGATGCTGAAGGCCAGCATGATCACGACGATTTCGATACGTTCGTCGTCACAATTCCCGCAGTCGACGATCCCAACACCCTCATCGATCGACTCGTCGCGACGACGCGTGCACACGACGTCTTGCGCGTCAAAGGCTTTATCGAAGTGGCTGGCAAGCCGCTGCGGATGCTGGTGCAAGGCGTGGGGCAACGCTTCCGTCGCGACTTCGACCGGCCTTGGGGTGCGGGGGAGCCGCGGCTGAGCCAACTCGTCGTGATCGCTGAGCGAGGTGTCGACCGCGAGGCCGTCGCCTCGGCGCTCGGGGCCTGACGGACTTCTCCGGCGATGCACGTCCCCCGGATCGAAGTAAGAACGCTCGACGAGACAGTCGAAGCGCTCGATCTGGGTCAGACGCCGGCGGACATCGTGTTCCTGTCGTTCTCTGACAGTGACTTGAATGCACTGGCGCGCGCCTATGATTCCTCTCCCGAGCCAAAGCTAAGCTTGAGGATCGCTTCGCTAGCGGCGTTACGTCACCCGTTTTCGATTGACCTCTATCTGGAGAAGGTGTGCGCCCGGGCAAAACTCGTGGTCGTGCGCGCGCTGGGCGGGGCGGATTATTGGCGCTACGGCGTCGACGAGCTTACGGCTCTGGCCGGCCGGAGTGACCTTAAGTTGGCGCTGCTGCCGGGAGACCGGCGCCGCGACGCGCGCCTTGACGAGGCCTCGACACTCGATCTCGATGCGGTCTTGCAGATCTGGCGCTATTTTGACGAGGGCGGCCCTGAGAATATGGCGGCGTGCCTTGGTTTTTTCGCCTCCGAGATCGGCGCCACGACTCCCGCTCGTCCGCCGGTCCCGGTCAGCGCCTTCGGCCGTTTCGACGCTGCGTGTTTCGAGGTTAGGCCGAGCGCGGCGCGCGCCCTCATCGTCTTCTATCGCTCCATCTATCTCGCCAACGATCTCGCCCCGATAGAAGCGCTGGCCCTGGCGCTTCGCGACAAGGGCTTTGCGGTTACCAGCGTCTTCGTGACCAGCCTTAAGGACGAGGCGGCGCTGCGACCCTTGCGCGCCTTCCTCGCCGGGCGGTTCTTCGATGTCGTTCTCAACGCCACCGCCTTTTCCGCGCGTATGGATGCAGAAGAGGGAACGGTGCTCGACGCGCTCGATGCGCCGGTGCTGCAGGTCGTCCTCGCGGGCGCGGGCGTCGACGCCTGGCGCGCGTCTCAGCGCGGACTTGGGCCTTCGGATCTCGCGATGCATGTCGCACTGCCGGAGATCGACGGGCGAATCCTGACCCGCGCCATTTCCTTCAAGGAGGCGAGCCCACGCGACCCGCGGACCGAATTTGGCGCGGTCTCGCATCGGCAGCTCGCCGACCGCGTCGAGTTTACCGCCCAGCTTGCTCGCCGCTGGGCGAGCCTCCGACGCAAAGCGCCGTCGGACAAACGCCTCGCTTGCGTGCTGCCGGATTATCCGGCGCGCGGCGGACGCACCGGCTACGCGGTCGGGCTCGATACGCCGGCGAGCGCTATCGCCATTTGCGAGACCCTACGCGCCGCGGGCTATGATGTGACGACAGGTCTGGACGCGCCGTCACTCATCGCGGCTCTAGCCGAAGGGCCGCTTGAGGCGGGGCTGACGCTGACCGAATATGAGGCCGAGCTGGCTTCGACTCCGGTGGACTTCCGGCAGTTGTTGTGCGCCGCTTGGGGTGATCCCGCCGATGACCGCGACGTCGTCGATGGCGCGTTCCGACTCCGCTTCGTTCGGCTTGGCAAGCTCATTGTCGCGGTTCAGCCTGATAGGGGCGATGCATCGTCGCGCAAGGGCGATTATCACAATCTCAATATGCCCCCGCGCCACGCGTATGTCGCCTTCTACTTGTGGCTCACCCGCAAGGAGAACGCCGACGCGATCGTTCAACTCGGCGCGCATGGCACCCTCGAATGGCTGCCGGGCAAGGCGGTCGCGCTCAGCGAGAGTTGCGCGCCCGAAGTGTTGCTCGGGCCCACCCCGGTCGTCTATCCGTTCATTGTCAACAATCCCGGGGAAGCGGCGCAGGCCAAGCGCCGCATCGCTGCGGTCACGATCGGCCATTTGACGCCACCATTGATCGCCGCCGGATCGCATGGACACGCGCTCGAGCTTGAGGGATTGTACGACGAATTCGCCGAGGCGCAGGCGCTCGATCCGCGCCGGGCGCGCGCCATTGCAGCGCTCATTCTCGAGAGGGGCCAGGAGAACGGACTCCTTAAGGAATGCGCCGCTGACGACAAGCCGCCGGAGGAGGCGCTTGTCGCCCTCGACGCTTGGCTGTGCGACATGAAAGAGATGCGCATCGGCGATGGCCTGCATGTGTTCGGGCGGTCGCCTGAGAGCGCCGACGGCTTCGCCGCGGGTCTCGATCTTGACGCAGCCCCGAGCGGCACGCTCAACGAGCGAGTAGCCGCCTGTGGCGCTGCCGAATCGCTCAGCCTGTTGCGCGCGCTCGGCGGACAGTTCGTGCCGCCCGGGCCTGCTGGCGCACCGGCGCGCGGGCGGCTCGACGTTTTGCCGACCGGCCGCAATCTCTATGCGATTGATCCCCGATCGGCGCCGACCCGCAACGCCTGGGAAATCGGACGCCGAGCCGCCGAGGAGATCGTCAAGCGCTATGCGCAGGACCACGGCGAATGGCCGAAGCGTATCGTGCTTGACCTGTGGGGTTCGGCGACCATGCGCACCGGCGGCGATGATCTCGCGCAGGCGTTTGCGCTCATCGGCTGCCGTCCGACCTGGGATGCCGCGTCGACTCGCGTGAGCGGATTCGAGGTTTTGCCGCTGGCCATGCTGGGCCGGCCGCGGGTCGATGTGACACTACGCATTTCGGGCCTATTCCGGGACGTGTTTCCGAGTCAGATCACGCTCTTCGCGGGGGCCGTCCGCACCGTCGCCGCGCTTGAGGAGAGCGCCGAGGACAATCCGCTCGCCGGTCTTGAGGGCGAGAGTCCGGCGCGAATTTTCGGCGCAGCGCCCGGCGCTTATGGCGTCGGGCTCGGCGCGCGGATCGCCCGGGGCGAGTGGGCGGATCGGTCCGAGCTGGCGGAGACTTATCTCGCCGCGACCAGCCACGCTTATGATGGCGAGGGCGAAGCGCGCGAAGCGGCGGCCGATTTTCGAACGAGGGTCGCCAGCGCCGAGGCTTTTGTGCATGCACAGGACTTGCCGGGCCAGGATGCGCTCGACGCGGACGCCTTTGCCGAACATGAAGGCGGGTTCGCCGCGGCTGCTGCGGAAACGGGAGCTAATCCGGCGCTCTATCATCTCAACTCGACCAATCCCGGTGTGACCAAGATCCGCACCTTGGGCCAAGAGATCGCGCTCTCTCTCCGCGGACGCGCCGCCAATCCGCGCTGGCTTGAGGGGCAGATGCGCCACGGTCATCGCGGCGCGGCGGAAATCGCCCAGTCGCTGGATAATCTCTATTGTTTCGCCGCGCTGACCGATGCGGTTAACAGCGCCCAATTCGATCTGATGTTCGCCGCCACGCTCGGCGACGACGTCGTACGCGGGTTCCTGGTCGACGCCAATCGCCAGGCCGCGTGTCACATGGCGGGGGTGTTCGAGGAGGCCGCGAGGCGCGGATTCTGGCTCTCGCGCCGCAATTCGAGCGCGCGCATTCTCACCTCGGTGCGGCAGGAGGCGGCATGAGCGCGATTGCTCTATCCCGACCGCCGGCGCCCTATCGAAAAGGTTGGTGTCCGGGCGCCCTTACGCCGATGGAGACAGGCGACGGACTGCTGGCGCGTGTGCGCGCCCCGAGAGGGCGCTTGTCGCTCGATCAGGCTGCTGCGCTGGGGGACGCCGCGCTTCGCTGCGGCAACGGAATCATCGGCCTTTCAGCCCGCGCCAATTTGCACCTGCGAGGCTTGAGCGAGAGCACGCTTCCCGACCTGCATGCGCGGCTTAGGGAAAGCGGTCTTATCGACGCCGATCCCGAGATCGAGCGCCTGCGCAATATCGTTGCAAGTCCGCTCGACGACCTCGATCCTGAAGCATTGCTTGACCTCGGACCGAGCGTCGCCGCGCTGGAAAAGCGGCTTAAGGATGACGAGAGCCTGCGCCAATTGCCGGCGAAGTTCAGCTTCGTCCTCGACGCGCAGGGGCGCCTCCCACTTGGCGACGTCGATGCGGACATCCGCTTCGAAGCGTCACACGATGGCGCGTTTGCGGTGCATCTTGCGGGCGACGATGTGCTGGCCTCGCAATGCGCGCCGGCCGAGACGGGCGATGTCGCGGCGCGGCTTGGCCTTGCGTTTCTCGCCCTTGCCGGCGCTGGCAAAGCGGCGCCGCGCCGGATGCGCGCGCTGGTCCAGCGGATGGGAGCTTCCCGCGTATTTTCAGAGGCGGGCTTAGAGACGAAGCCGCGCGCGCGTTCGCAAGGGCGCGCCTTATTGCGCGACGTCCTCGGCGCGCACGAATTCGGCGAAGCCGCCGTCGTCGGCGCGGCGGCGCCTTTCGGCGAGATCGACGCGGTTCGCTTCAAGACTTTGATCGATAAAGCGCGGGCGCTTGACGCGAGTAGCGTGAGGCTCACCCCGTGGCGCGCTCTTCTCATTCCTGGCCTGGACCGGGGAGGCGCAGAGTCACTCGTCGATTCAATGACCAAGTTCGGATTTATCGTCGACGCGGATGATCCACGTCTGCGCATAGCCGCTTGCCCGGGCGCTCCCGCCTGCATGCACGGCCATCTTCGCGTGCGCGACGACGCGACGCGCTGGGCGGCGAAACTGCCCAAGGGAGACGGCGTCATTCTCCACGTCAGCGGCTGCGCCAAAGGCTGCGCCAGACCCACGGCGACGGCGGCGACTTTCACCGCGACCGCGAGGGGTTACGATCTCATTCTTGACGGCAGGGCTGGCGATCCGCCGATGCATCGCGGGCTGTCAAACGCCGAGGCCGCGCAACTCATCGGGGGCGAGGGCGCGATCGTGTTCGCTGGCGCAGGGCAATCGTGAAGCCGAGCTACGCATACGAGAAGAACGCCGCGACGATCTATCGCCGCTCATTCGCAATCATTCGCGGCGAGGCCGATCTCGCACGCTTCTCGCCCGTCGAAGAGCGGGTCGCCGTACGGGTGATTCATGCCTGCGGCATGGTGGAGGCGGCCACCGACCTCGTCTTCTCGCCGAGCGCCGCGGAGGCGGCGCGCGAGGCTCTTCGCGCAGGAGCACCCATCTTTTGCGATGCGCGCATGGTCGCCGAAGGGGTCACGCGCGCACGCCTGCCTGCGAACAATGACGTGATCTGCACGCTCAGCGATCCCTCCACGCCGGAACTCGCAGCGAAGCTCGGCACGACGCGGACGGCAGCCGCGATCGAGCTCTGGTTGCCGCGCCTTGGCGGCTCCGTTGTCGCGATCGGCAATGCGCCGACCGCGTTGTTTCGTTTGCTTGAGATCGTCGCTGCCGGCGCCCCTCGTCCGGCCGCGATTATCGGCATGCCGGTTGGCTTCGTCGGCGCGGCGGAATTGAAAGAGGCGTTGATCGGGAGCGGCCTATCCGCCATCGTCATGCGCGGGCGAAAAGGCGGAAGCGCGATGACCGCCGCCGCCGTCAATGCGCTGGCGAGCGACATCGAATGACTGGGTTCGGCCGCCTCTACGGCGTCGGGATCGGTCCGGGCGATCCCGATCTGCTCACCGTCAAAGCGACCAAAATTATTGCGGCGTCGCCTGTCGTCGCCTTCTTCGCCAAGGCGGGACGGCGCGGCAACGCACGCGCGATCGTCGACTGCTGGCTCAAGCCATCGCATGTCGAGTTGCCGCTCTATTACCCGATGACCGACGAAACGCATTTCGATGATCCGCCCTATCGCGACGCGCTGGCGCGTTTCTACAAGGAATTTACGGTCGCGATTGCGACGCATCTGGAAGCTGGCCGGGACGTCGCGCTTTTGAGTGAGGGCGATCCGATGCTCTACGGCTCGTTCATGCATCTGTTCATTCGATTACGCGACAATTTCGATGTCAGCATCGTACCGGGCGTGTCGAGCATTTGTGGGGCCTGGGGGGCCGCGGCCGCACCAATGGCCTGGGGGGATGACGCGCTTGTCATATTGCCGGCAACGCTGCCGCTGGAGGAGCTCAAGCGCCGGCTCGCGCTCGCCGACGCCGCGGTGATCATGAAAGTGGGCCGCAACTTCGCGCGCGCGAAGGAAGCGCTCACCGCGACGGGAATGGCGGAGGGCGCCATCTACGTCGAGCGCGCGACGATGACGGGCGAGGTCGTGACGCTGCTGTGTCAGAAGCAGGACGATTCCGCGCCCTATTTCTCTCTCATTCTTGCCCCGGGACGGGGCCGCCGGCCGTGAGCGGGCGCCTAACAATTGTCGGGTTGGGTCCAGGTCCGGCGGAATGGATGACGCCAGAGGCGAGCGCGGCGATCGAGGCGGCGACCGATGTTGTCGGCTATGGCCCCTATCTGGAGCGGCTCGCATTGCGAGCGGACCAACACGCTCACGCCAGCGACAATCGGGTTGAAATGGATCGAGCCCGGCTTGCGTTGAAGCTTGCTGCCGAGGGCCATACGGTCGCCGTCGTTTCCGGTGGCGATCCGGGTGTGTTCGCGATGGCGGCGGCGGTGTTCGAGGCGGTGGAAGACAATCCGCAATGGCTGACGCTCGACATCCAGGTCGCGCCGGGCGTGAGCGCGATGCAGGCGGCGGCGGCGCGGCTCGGCGCCCCGCTCGGCCATGACTTCTGCGCCATCTCGCTCTCCGATAACCTGAAGCCTTGGACGATCGTTGAACGCCGCCTGCGCGCGGCATGTGAGGGCGATTTCGTCATTGCGCTCTACAATCCGGCCTCGAAGGCGAGGCCGACCCGCATCACGCAAGCTTTCGACTTGCTTCGAAGCGTAAAGGCGACAACGACGCCGGTCGCTTTCGCCCGCGCGATCGGGCGCGCTGACGAGACGCTGACTCTCATGACGCTGGGCGAAGCCGATGCAAGCCTCGTCGACATGTCGACGCTGGTCATCATTGGCTCAAGCGAGACGCGCTTCGTCGCGCGCGACGACAGGCAACCATGGATGCTGACGCCGCGCGCTTATGGGGTCTGTCGATGAGCGGCGATCCAGGCCAGGACCGCGTCGAGGTCTTGAAGCTTTTCGGCTTCTGGGGCGGGCGGGCGGCGGACGATGACGACCTCGATTGCCAGCGTGCGCGCCGCCTCGATCTTGGCGTAGGTCGCGCCCCCGCCGCTGTTCTTGGTCACCACCGTCTCGATACCCTCGCGTTTCATCAGCGCGAGTTCGTCGGCAAGAGAGAACGGACCGCGCGCAAGGATCAGCTTGTGCTTGTGGTCCGGGAGCGCGCCAAGCTCTGCCGGTGGGTCGATCGCGCGCACGATGTAGCGATGTTGCGGCGCTCGCGCGAAAGCGGCGAGCTGCAGCCGGCCTTGGGTCAGGAAAACCGTCCTCCGCTGAGCCCCGAGAGCCCTGACGGCGTCGTCCATGGCCGCGACCTCGATCCAGCGGTCATCGGGTTCCCGTGTCCAAGGGGGGCGGGTGAACACGACAAGCGGCGTGCCGGTTGCGTCGCAGGCAGCGGCCGCGTTGGCCGACATGCGCGAAGCGAAAGGGTGGGTCGCGTCGACAACAGCGTCGATGCGCTCTCGGGCGAGAAATGCCGCCAAGCCTTCGGCGCCCCCAAAGCCGCCGATACGCCGCGTGATTGGCGATGGAGCGGGATCGGCCGTCGCCCCCGCCAGCGACAGGATTGCCGCAACATCGGGCTGATCGGCGACCTGCCGCGCGAGCGCACTCGCCTCCGACGTGCCGCCGAGAATGAGCAGGCGAAGGCGCTTCAGTGGTTGGCTCCATGAGCAAGGAACGCTGGCTCACCGTGGTCGGCATCGGCGAGGACGGGCTCGAGGGACTCACTCCTGCCGCGCGACGGCTCATCGCGCAAGCGGCGTTCGTTGTCGGCGGCAGGCGCCATCTCGCTCTCGCTGGATCGTTGAAAGCTGAGACGATGCTCTGGCCGTCCCCGATCGAGAGCGCGCTCGACGCCATCGAAGCGCGCCGTGGCGGCTCCGTATGCGTGCTCGCCAGCGGCGATCCATTCTTCTTCGGCGTCGGCGCCATGCTGATGCGCCGTTTTCCAGCCGACGAAATGATCTCGTTGCCGGCGCCCTCCGCCTTTGCGCTCGCGGCGTCGCGGCTCGGCTGGAGCCAGCAAGATTGCGTGTTAATCACACTTCACGGGCGCCCGCTCGAAGCGATCATTCCGCATTTGCAGCCGGGCGCGCGCATTCTCGCGCTCTCGTGGGATGACGCCACGCCGGCCAAGCTGGCCGCGCTTTTGACGGCGCGCGGCATGGGGCGATCGAAGCTCACGATCTGCGAGGCGATGGGGGGCCCTAGCGAGCGCATTCGCATGACAGAAGCGCAAAACTTTGCCCTCGACAACGTCGCCGGCTTGAACACGATCGCGCTCGAGGTGGTCCCGGAACATGGCGCCCGTATCCTGCCCCGCTCGGCAGGACTGCCCGACGAATGGTTCGAGCATGATGGACAGATCACCAAACGCGAAATCCGCGCGATCACACTGTCCGCCCTCTCGCCACGACGTGGGGAATTGCTGTGGGACGTGGGCTCGGGCACGGGCTCCATCGCCATCGAATGGATGCTCGCCGACCCGACCAATAAAGCGGTCGCGATCGAGCTCCGCGACGACCGAGCTGAGCGTATCGCGCGCAACGCGCTCAGCTTCGGCGTTCCCGGCCTGTCCGTCGTCACCGGCGAGGCCCCGCACGCCTTTGCCGACTTGGCGCCGCCTGACGCGATCTTCATCGGCGGCGGCGCCAGCGCGCAGGCTATGATCGAACGCGCTTGCGATGCGCTCGCGTCGGGCGGACGGCTGGTCGTCAACGCCGCGACGCTGGAGACGCAGGCCGCGTGCGTCGACTGGCGCGCGCGCTGGGGCGGAGAGCTCACGCAGATCGCGATCACGCATGCCGAGCCGGTCGGCCGCTATTCCGGCTGGCGCGCGGCGATGCCGATCGTGCAGTGGCGGTTCGTCAAGCCGTGAGTTGGCAAGCCTCGAGTTCGAATCGTCGCCATTGGCGTCGGCTGCCGGGCTGGCGTTGCAGGCACGGCGATCGCCGCGCTCACGCGTCGCGCGCTCAAGGAGGCCGGCGCGCCTGACGGCGAGCAACGGATGTTCACGCTTGCCGCCAAGGCTGATGAACCTGGGCTCATTGAGGCCGCGCGCATTGTCGGCGTTACACTCACGCCGCTGCCGATCGCAGCGCTCAACGCCCAAGCCGAACACATCCTGACGCCCTCTGCGCCTGCGCGGGCGCGCTTTGGCGCGCCCAACATCGCCGAGGCCGCCGCGCTCGCCGGCGCGGGGGAGGGCGGGCGGCTGCTCGGACCGCGGCTCGCCGCCGATGGCGCGACCTGCGCGATCGCCTTATCCCGGGAACTGCCGTGACCGTGCACTTCATCGGGGCCGGGCCGGGTGCTCCCGATCTCATCACAATGCGCGGGCGCGATCTCATCGCGCGCTGCCCCGTCTGCCTCTATGCGGGATCGCTCGTCCCGCGCGCCTTGCTCGATCATTGCCCGCCGGGCGCACGCATCGTCGACACGGCGCCGCTGGATCTCGACACGATCATTGCGCTCTGTCTCGAGGCGACGGCGAACGGCCAAGACGTGGCGCGGCTCCATTCGGGCGACCTCTCGATTTGGAGCGCCATGGGCGAGCAATTGCGGCGCCTCAAGCGGGCAGGGGCGCCATACACGGTCACGCCCGGTGTTCCCGCTTTCGCTGCCGCCGCCGCAGCGCTCGAACGCGAACTGACCCTGCCGGGCCTCGCGCAATCGCTGGTGCTGACGCGCATTTCGGGCCGAGCGTCGCCAATGCCCGAACGCGAGACGCTCGCCAATTTCGCGGCGACCGGCGCGACGCTTGCGATCCATCTCTCGATCCATGTGCTCAAGGATGTGGTCGCCGAACTTATCCCGTTCTATGGGCCCACTTGTCCGGTGGCGATCGTCGCCCGGGCCTCATGGCCGGACGAGCGGATCGTGCGCGCGACGCTTGGGGAAATTGTAGGCGCGCTGGGCGCGACGCCGATCGAACGCACGGCGCTCATCCTCGTGGGCCCCGCGCTCGGGGCCGAGGACTTTCGCGAGAGCGACCTTTACAACGCGGATTATGTGCGGCGCTTCCGCGGCGCGCCGGACGAGGTCGAATGACTCTGTTGGCGAGCACCCTCATCCGGCGCTTCGCGCCACCTTCTCCCCGAGGTAGAAGGGGGGTGTCCCTTCTCCCCCCGGGAGAAGGTGGCGGGCGTAGCCCGACGGATGAGGGTACTCGCCGAGCCACCTCTGCGCTAAAGCTTTCGAAACCCGCTGCTCGCAAGAATCCGCCCGTCGCGGCCGACGATGACGGTTTCGAGCTCGCCCGGCTGGCCGGCGAGCACGGCGGCGGCGGTCGCCCAGGCGCCGTCGGCGACGAGCGCCGGCAAGTCGAAGCCGGCGGCTTGAGCGAGTTCGAACGCGTGCAGGCCGCTGTTGGCGCTCCGAACCGCGTCGACCAAGGCTGGCGCGCCGCCCGCCAGTGCAACGTGCTCGGCAAGCGCCGCGAGGTCGACGGCGCCGCGCTTCGAATGCAAGTCGAGCTTGCCCTCGGCGAGCTTGGTCATCTTCGCCGGGCCCCCGGCGAGGGTGAGGCGCGGGACCGGATGCTCGCGCAGATATTTCAACAGGCCGCCGACAAAATCGCCCATCTCGATCAGCGCGTGATCGGGCAGGCCGTACAGTGCCCGGATCGCGGCTTCGGAGGTTTCGCCGGTCGCGGCGCCGATGTGGGTGCATCCGCCGGCGCGCGCGACATCCACGCCACGGTGGATCGAATGGATCCAGGCCGAGCACGAATAGGGGATGACGATTCCGGTCGTGCCCAGGATCGACAGGCCGCCGAGGATGCCAAGCCGCCCATTTGCGGTGCGCTTGGCGATCCGCTCGCCGTCGGGCACAGAGATCTCCGCGATTGCATCGACGCCCATGCCGAGCCTCGTGGCGACCTCTTCGAGATTGGCGCGGATCATCGCGCGTGGGCCAGGATTGATCGCGGGCTCGCCGACCGGCAGCGGCAGGCCGGGGCGGGTCACAGTGCCTACGCCCTCCCCAGCCTTGAAGCTCACTCCCGCGCCAGGCGACGCAAGGCGCACCGTCGCGACGATCAGCGCGCCATGAGTAACGTCTGGATCGTCGCCCGCGTCCTTGACGATGCCGGCGCGGGCGAAATCCGCGCCAAGCTCATGCGTGGCGAGGACGAATTCCGGCCTCAAGCCCTTTGGCAGCGCGACGGGAACCGGATCGGGAAATTGGCCGCTCAACAGCGCTTCGAACGAGGCGCGCGCCGCGCCGGCGGCGCAGGCGCCCGTCGTCCAGCCGCGCTTGAGCGGCGTCGCCTGTTCTGGGTCGCTCATGGCCGCTGGCCTAGCGCGCATCAATGACCTTGCCTAGGGTTGCGCGATGACCCGCGGGCTCATGATCGCCGCTCCTCGCTCAGGCAGCGGCAAGACGACGGTGACGCTCGGTCTCCTGCGCGCGTTCAAGCGCCGAGGCGTCAACGTCGTCGGACTCAAGTCAGGTCCCGACTATATCGATCCGGCCTTCCATGCCGCAGCGTCCGGCCGGGAGGGCGTCAATCTCGATTCCTGGGCCATGGCTCCTGAGCTTCTGGCGGCGCTCGCCACGGGCGCGGCGAGAGACAGCGCGCTCGCGCTGTGCGAAGCCTCGATGGGGTTGTTTGACGGGGTCCCGGGCGAGGCCGGGCGCACCGGCGCCTCAGCCGATGTGGCGGCGGCGCTTGGGATGCCGGTCCTGCTGGTCATCGACGTCACTGGCCAGGCGCAGTCGGCGGCGGCGGTCGTCAAGGGCTGCGCAGCCTATGACGAGCGGCTCAAGGTCGCGGGCGTGATTATCAATCGCGTCGCCAGCGAGCGCCATCGCCGCCTTGTCGTCGAGGCGATCGAGGCAATGGGCGTCTCCGTGGTGGGGGCTCTGCCGCGCAACGAGAGCGTTGCGCTGCCTGAGCGTCACCTGGGCCTGGTGCAGGCGGGCGAGACGGAGGCGCTCGAAGCGCGCCTCGAGGCGATCGCCGATTTCATCGAGACGCATGTCGATTGCGGTCGGGTCCTCGCACTGGCTGCTGATCTTAACCTCGCTTCATCCTCGGCGCTCCCGGCCGCAATCAAACCACCGGGCCAGCGCATTGCCCTTGCGCGCGATGCGGCGTTCTCGTTCATCTATCCGCATCTTGCGCAAAGCTGGCGAGCGGCTGGGAGCGAGATCGTCCCATTCTCGCCGCTTGCCGACGAGGCTCCGCCTTCCGATTGCGACGTCTGCTGGCTTGCCGGGGGTTACCCGGAATTGCACGCGGGGCGACTTGCGGCGGCGGCGCGTTTTCGTGAAGGTCTCAGACGCTTCGCTGAGACGCATCCGGTGCATGGCGAATGCGGGGGGTATATGGCTTTGGGCGAAAGCCTGATCGACGCCTCCGGCGTCGCTCATCCGATGGCGAGACTGCTTGGGGTCAACACCAGTTTTGAAAAGCGGCGGATGACGCTCGGCTATCGCGAGGCCCGCCTCGCGTCGGATTGCGCCCTTGGGTCCGCAGGCTCGGTTCTGCGCGGCCATGAGTTCCACTATGCGACCATCGTTGCGAGCGGCGCCGACGACCCTTTCGCCTTTGTTCGGGACGTCTACGGCGCGCCGGAAGCGCCGTCAGGCTCGCGAAGGGGCCGGGTCACGGGGTCGTTTTTCCATGTCATAGCGGAGGGGTGACGCTCAGCCGAGCCATCTCGGCTGCTCTGGCGTCGGCGACGACGCTTTCGAGCCGCCAAAGGTCTCTCTTCCTTAGCCGCCCGACAGCCGCTGAGCGTTTATTGAAAGCCGCGCGACCTGGCTGCTTGGCCGAAAGCGTCGAGTGGCCGAGCGAGGGGAGGGCGCGTCTCAAACGAGCGTCGCGTACTCGCCGCGGCGGCGCGTGAGGACGGGTTCGTCGACGCCCTCCTTAAGACTCACGACAGCGCCAAGAACGATCGCGTGGGAGTGGCGCTCGATGACCTCCTCGACGAGGCAGTCGAACGCGGCGATCGCATCGGCGAGCACCGGGGCGCCGGTCGAGAGCGTGGTCCATTGCGCGCCGTCGAAGCGGTGGGGCCCATGCACGCCGCTGTGTCCGCTGAACCGATGAGCCAGCGCCTGATGGCGCGCGGCGAGCAGGCTGGTCGAGAATGCGCCCACCTCGCGCAATCGGGCGAGCGTCGAGGACGATCGCGCCAGGCACACGATGAGCGTCGGCGGGGCCAGCGACAGAGACGCGAGCGAGATGGCCGTACAGCCGGCGCGCGCTTCGTCCTCTCCGCAGGCGATGATCGCGACGCCCGAGGAGAGCGCCCCCATCGCATGTCGAAAGGCGGCGCTGTCGGCGTGGCGTAGTCGCCGATCGCTCACGCCCGCGCCTCGACGAGCAAGTTCGCCAAGGCCGGAGTGAACATGCGGAATTCCTTCAGGGCGCGTTTCGACCGGGCGCCGATCGTTAAACAACGGGGCAGGGCCTTAATTGGTCGCGCGCAGACAGCCTGTCAAGCAAGCGGAATTCGCGTCCAGCGGCTCAATTCATGACGATGACCGACAGGAGTTGGCCATAGTCCGGCTCCTGTCGATGGGTGGCTCGGCGATAGCTGAAGAAGCGGCGCTCGTCGGCGTAGGTGTCGAGACGAAGATCCTCGAAGCGTTCAACCCCTGCGCGAGCGGCGCGTTCGGCGATATAAGCGTTGAGGTCGAACATCGAATGGCCTGCCCTCGCGCTGGGGGCGAAGTAGCGCGCCGTGTTGTCGCCTGCGCCTTCGAAGGCGGCGACGAACTCGGGACCAACCTCGTAGGATCTGTGGCCGATGCAAGGGCCGAGCGCGGCGACGATGTCGCTGCGTCTGGCCCCAAGCCGCTCCATCGCCGTCACGGTCGCTTCGACGACCCCCGTCAGGGCGCCTTTCCAGCCCGCGTGCGCCGCTCCGATGACGTGCGCGCGCTGGTCGGCGAACAGGATCATGCCGCAATCGGCGCCTGTCACGCCGAGCGCGAGGCCGGGGGTGGCGGTCACTAGCGCGTCGCAGCGCGGGCGTGCGCTTACCGGCCACAGCTCGGTTATGGCGAGCGCGTCGGGCGAGTGAACCTGAAACGGCACGGCGAGACGCTCCGGCGCCGCTCCGACCGCAGCCCCGATCCGGGCGCGGTTCTCGGTCACCGCCTCGGCCATGTCTCGCGAGCCGACGCCACCGTTCAGCGACGCGTAGACACCTTCCGAGACGCCGCCGAGACGCGTGAAAAAGCCATGCGCGACACCAGGAATCCTGAGCGATTCCGCAGTCAGGAACTGAGCCGCGCTCATGCGGGTTTGGCGCTTGCCGTTTGGAACCCGGGGGGCGGGCGCAGCCTGCGGTCGGCGACGACCAGCGTCTTGAAGAGAGCGCCCATTTCGCCCTGACCCTTGCCCACAAGCCGCGCCCGCGCCCGCTCGAATTCCTCTGCGTGGTCAATCGTGGCGCGCTCGGCAAGCGCTTTTGTCCTCAAATCGATGCCGATGCCGCGAAGGAAATCGCCCTGGTCGATCGGCCCATAGACGGCCGCGCCAGCGGCGCCCGCGCTGCGGGCCATGGCCGCAAAATCGACATGCGCGGTTAGGTCGCACTCGCCCGGCGCGATGAGCGGGTCGATATAGCGGTGAGCGCGCAGAGCCTGCAGCGTGTCGCCGAATCGGGTGACCACATGGCCATAGTCGATCAGCAGCGCCGCGCCGCCTTGCTTCGCAACTCGGGCGCCGAGTTCAAACATCACCCGATGCGCGGAAGGGTTAACTTCAAGGATTTCCCCGTTCGCGGCATTGGCTCTGATATAGGGCTCGGCCTTGTCGGCGACATTGAAGACAAGGGCGCCGTCGCCGTTCACATGCACGGTGCGTTCGCGCCACTGGCCGTTCACGCGCACGAACTGGCGCACGGGCAGGGCGTCGAGAAATTCGTTGCCGATCACGATCGCTGGCCCGTCCGGAACCTCCTTGAGAGTCTGGGCCCAAGAGACTGCAACGCCCGAATCGACAAGCAGTTCGTGCTGCATCGCCGCCAGAGCCGGGCTCGTCTCGACGAGGCGGACGTCGAGTGCGTTGCGGAAGGCCGGAACAATGCGAGCGGCGCGGAGCGCGTCGCTCATCAGCGTGCCTCGCCCAGGGCCGAGTTCGACAAGGCGCACCGGATCGGGCGAACCCATGCTGGCCCACACTTCAGCCGCCCAAAGCCCGATCAGCTCGCCGAACATCTGGGATATTTCCGGCGCGGTAGTGAAATCTCCCGTTGCGCCGAATGGATCCCGGTTCATGTAATAGCCGAGATCAGGGTGAGCGAGCGCCAGTTGCATGTACTGTTCGATCGTGATCGGTCCACGCTCGGCGACCATTGTCCTGATTTCATCGAGGAGCTGCGTCATGGCGAGATTCCCCGCCGGAAGCTCCACGCCAGCATTCCGATGCCGACGATGATGAGCGGAAGCGAAAGGACCATCCCCATCGTCAGCCCCCGACCAAGGTCTTCAAGGCGCGGATCGGGCTCGCGAAAGAACTCGCTGAAAATGCGCGCCGCGCCGTAGACGATCGCAAACACGCTGGTGAGGACGCCCGGACGGCGCAGAGCACCCATTTGCGCAAGGATATAAAGGATGACGAAGGCGAGCAGTCCTTCGAGCAGCGCTTCGTAAATCTGGCTTGGGTGGCGTGGCTGGCCATCCGTCCCCGGGAAAATAACAGCCCAGGGCACATCAGTCGGGCGACCCCAGAGCTCGGGGCGAATGAAGTTGGCGATTCGGCCAAGGAAGATGCCAATCGGCGCGACGAGCGAGCAGAGGTCGAGCACAGTCCATGCCGGAGCCTTGTAGCGGCGGCAGAACAAAAGGATACCGATCAGCGCGCCGATCAGGCCGCCGTGAAAGGCCATCCCGCCTTCCCAGACTTTGAAAATCTCGATCGGATGAGAGAAGTAATATCCCGGATCGTAGAACAGCACATTGCCGAGCCGGCCTCCGATGATGATTCCGAAGGCGCAATAGACCAGGAGATCGTCGATGCTCTCGGCGCTCGGGCGCTTTGCCCCATTCCAATAAAGCTCGTCGGACACGATCCGGCGAATGAGCAGCCAACCGAGGACGAGGCCACCGATATAAGCGAGCGCGTACCAGCGGATAGCCAGCGGGCCCCATTGCACGAGAACAGGATTGATCGCTGGAAAAGGCAGAACGAGTGTTGGCATTGGACGGATGCAGATGCGCTGGGGTCGGTACGGCGTCAAGTCGGCGCGGCAGATGGTACGCTTGAGGCGCCTGCGAGAGCGCCTCGCGGGCCGATAATGACGTGGAGATTGCGGGAATCGGCGAAATCCTCCTGCCAGTCGGCTAAGCGGCAGGCGCAAGGTCAGGCATGATTCGGTTCTCGCTGTAAAGTTCGGACGCTGCTTCGTGATCGCGCCGTTTCGGACTATGAGCGCGTAGGCGAGTGGACGCCTGTGGCGGTGAGAGGAGTTGATCCCGATGGCCTCGGCGATTTCTATCAATGACCAGGACGTCCTTCTCGCGATCGACCTGCAGGCCGACTTCATGCCGGGCGGAGCGCTGGCGGTCGACGGAGGCGACGAGATCGTCCCGCTCGTCAATCGACTGGCGAAACGGTTCGACAACGTCGTTGTGACGCAGGACTGGCATCCCCCGACCCACGCCTCCTTCGCGACGAGCCACGAAGGCGCGAAGCCCTTCGATACCAAACGCCTGCATTACGGCGATCAGACCCTGTGGCCCGAGCATTGCGTGCAGGACACGCCAGGCGGGGCGCTGCATCCCGACCTCGCGCTCGATCGCGCCTTCCTGATCCTGCGCAAGGGCATGCATTCGGCGGTCGACTCCTATTCCGCCTTTGTCGAGGCCGACGGGAAGACGACGACCGGCCTCGCCGCGCTGCTCAGAGCGCGGGGGGTGAAGCGCGTTTTCGCCTGCGGTCTCGCGACCGACTTTTGCGTCGCCCATTCGGCGCTCGACGCGCGCCGCGAGGGCTTCGAGACGTTCGTGATCGAGGACGCCTGCCGGGCGATCGACGCCAACAATTCGTTGAGCGAGGCCTGGGCGCGCATGAACGCCGCCGAAGTCTGGCGCGTCCAGTCTGGGGAAATCCTGGGGTAGGACCAGCCAACCAGGTTTAGGCCGAAGCCGTTCAATAAGCGCGCTTAAACGCCAATAAACGTTAGTAAACGCTAGTAAAATGGCTCCAATTTACTAGCGTTTATTTTTCCGAATCGGGACTTTTCAATGGGTTACAGCCGTTTGGAATAAAAAAATTCCGCCCGCTTGATTCCCTCTCTCCGGTTCGATGCGCGACGCCTCGGGCCATCTCCTCATTCCGCTGGCCATCCCGGATTTCCATCACGGAAATTATATCAAGAGGTCGCAGGTAAGCCAAGGATTTGTTGGCCGCAACCCGGATAGCGCAGGAAAAAAGTTCAATTCCTCCAATCACTTGGAGCTGACTAAGCCAAAGGGGTGGGTTTTGGGAAGCGACTGGGTTGTAGGGCTAGCCGGGCAGCCAGGCGAGCAAAGTTTCTTGCGAGCAATGTCTGTTTCATGCGGGCAATGTCTGATAGCCGAGAATCCTCGATACAGGACCCAAGTGGCGTTGGTTCGCACATTTTGACCGATGCACGCGCGAGATACCCTAATGCGAATGAATTATTACGGCTTTTCACCCGTAAACGCTCCAATCTCAATCGTTCGCCGAGCCAAACTCGCAGGCGGCGGCGCGTAAGCCGATCATGTCGACTAAGCGGGACCGTCCGAAGGTTGACGTAGGGCTCTATCCGCTTTCGGGCTTGAGCGCCGACTAACCGAACGGCCCCACTTGCAAAAGGGCCTGGGGCGTTAACCCCTGATTAACCGGCCCCGCCGCATCTGAAGGGATCAGATGACGAAATTCGACGGCGGCGGCGCCGTTGCTCCATTCCTGCCAGAGTTAAGCCCGGGTCTGATGATCACGCTTTACCATCACCCATTTTGTCCCCATTCCCGCTTCATCCGGCTCGTGCTCGGCGAGATGGGGATTGAGCCTCGTCTTGTTGAAGAACGTGCGTGGGACAGGCGCCGCGAGTTCCTGTTGATGGCGCCCGAAGGCGCGACGCCCGTGATGCTCGACGACGAAACGCCAGGGCTATCCGGAGCGGAGGTGATCGCCGAATATCTGGATGAGACGCGGGGCTTGGCTCTCGGCGATCGCCGGCTGATGCCACAGGACCCGCTCGCCCGCGCCGAAACACGCCGGCTCATGCACTGGTTTAACAGCAAGCTGTTTAATGAATCAAGTCAATGGCTTGTGCGAGAGAAAGTCTATAAGCGCTTTATGAACATGGCCCAAGGGGGCGGGGCTCCGGATATGGAGGCTGTGCGCGCCGCGCGCTCCAATTTGCGCTATCATCTGCGCTACATTGGCCACCTTATCGGGGGCCGCAACTGGTTGGCCGGCGACCGGATGTCCTATGCCGACCTCGCAGCGGCGGCGCACCTGTCGTGCATCGACTATTTAGGCGACGCGCCGTGGGACGAGAGCGAAACCGCCAAGACCTGGTACGCGCGAATGAAGTCGCGTCCGTCGTTCCGCCCGCTGCTGGCCGAACGGCTGCCGGGGATGATTCCAAGCGTCGCTTACGCGGATCTCGACTTCTAACGTCCTTACGCGAGAGGGCGCGCGCTCTCGGCTTCGACGCCTGCCGGGTTACGTCCGCCGAGCTGCCGACAGAGGCGGGTGAGCGACTAGGCGCCTGGCTCGCCGAGGGCAGCCACGGCGATATGACCTGGATGGCCGAGACGTTCGAGAGGCGGGCCGATCCTCGCAAACTCATGGCCGACGCAAAAAGCGTCGTCATGCTGGGCCTCAACTACGGACCCTCGACCGATCCTCGAGAGGCGCTCGAGCGGGGCGACGCAGGCGTCATTTCCGTCTATGCGCGCCACCGCGACTATCACGACGTCATCAAGGGCAAGCTCAAAGAGCTTGCCGCTTTCCTGGTCGCCGCGGCGCGGCCGGAAAAAGCGGACGTCAAGGTCTTTGTCGACACGGCGCCCTTGCTCGAGAAGCCGTTGGCCGCGCGCGCGGGGATCGGCTGGCAAGGCAAGCACACCAATCTGGTGTCGCGCGAATTTGGCTCCTGGCTGTTCCTGGGCGCGATCCTCACCAACCTCGAACTCAAGCCCGACCCGCCGGAATCGGACCATTGCGGACAATGCCGCGCCTGCCTCGACGTGTGTCCGACCGGCGCGTTTCCGGCGCCGTACCAGCTCGACGCGCGGCGCTGCATTTCCTATCTGACGATCGAGCATCAAGGCCCAATTCCCCGCGAGCTTCGGCCGGGAATCGGCAATCGCATCTATGGCTGCGACGATTGCCTTGCCGTCTGCCCGTGGAACAAGTTCGCCAGCGAAGGGCGGGAAGCGAAACTTGCGGCGCGCGCGGATCTCAACGCGCCGCCCCTCGCTGAACTCGCCCGCCTCGACGATGCGTCGTTCCGATCTCTTTTCGCCGGCGGCCCAATCAAGCGGATCGGCAGGGCGCGCTTCGTGCGCAATGTGATGATCGCAATTGGGAACTCGAATGATCGTGAGCTCGCAGCGGTCGTCGCGGGGCGATTGGACGACGAAAGCTCCCTTGTCCGCGGAGCAGCCGTGTGGGCGCTGGCGCGACTGACCTCTCGGGAGGAATTCTCATCCTTCGCAGCAGAACATTTGCGAAGGGAGACTGACGGGGCAATTATCGAGGAGTGGCGCGACGCTCTGGCCGCGCCGCTCTGACGGTAATCGTTTCCGTCGCTGCCTCAGTGCGCGGGCGCAGTTTCCGTTTGCTGCTGCTTAAGCCGCTCGATCTCGTCCTTGAGGTGAAGTTTCTTCCGCTTGAGTTCGTGAACCTTGACGTCGTCTGCCGCTGGATGGTTGGTTTCGGCTAGGATCGCTTCTTCAATGGTCTGGTGACGACGCACCAGTTCGCTGAGATGCGAATCAATCGACATGGGACAGCTCCCTCATGTTTTTAGCAACGAAATTGTGACATATCCTGCGGCGCGCGCAAGCGGCAAAATGGTGGCGAATTGTGTTTTCGCTGGACTGCGCCCCGACATTTTGGGGGGATGAGGGTCGGCTTCACGCATACCTTTACCGAGGACAGCGCCGGTCAGCGTTACCTCGGCGCTTGCACGGGCAGACCCGAGGCCGCCATAGTCGCCGACGACCTGCGTACAGACGGCGTTGAGGCCTCGAAACCCGTAGAGTAGCGCGAGAATGGACGACAAGGGACTGACGCCAGAGGACCATGCGGCGCTGGTCGCCCAAATCGAGCGGCTGCGTGAGGAGCACCGCGACCTCGACACGGCGATCGAGGCCCTGCGAAACGTCGGCCAGGGCGACCAATTGCAAATGCAGCGGCTGAAGAAGCGGAAGCTCCTGTTGCGTGACAAGGTGGCGCGACTCGAAGATCAGCTTACGCCGGATATTATCGCATAAGGCGTCCCGGACCGATTCGCGCCATTCGCCGCAACCGTTCTTCGCCGACGCCTGATCGGCGCTCACCCGCCCCTCGGCTCGCGCGCCAGCATGCGTTCGGCCACTTCCTTGTCGCTCAGCCGAGCTTCATAGACCGAGCGCCACTCGATCAGCCGCGCGGTCAGGGTGGCGATGACGATTGCGGTGATCATCGGCAGGGCGAAGGCGCGCGCCTGACCGGTCAATTCCATCATCAGAACCAGTGACGAGATCGGTCCCTGGGTGGACGCCGCAAGCATCGCGCCCGCCCCCAGAAGCGCATAGAGGCCGATATCGCCTCCTGGATGAACGTAGAGCCACAGCTGGCCCAACGCAGCGCCCGCGAGCGCGCCGGCGGCGAGCGAGGGCGTGAACAGGCCTCCGGGCGCGCCGCTCGCGACCGAGGCGATCGACGCCATCGGCCGAATGAACACCAGCGCCGCCAGGGCGACCGGCTCGAGCGGATGTAGGAACAGGAGCTGGGCGACGCCCTGGCCGTTGCCGAGAAGCTCGGGAAAGACAATCGAGATGAGGCCAATGACGGCGAGGACCAGGGGCGGCGCGATGAATCGGCGCCAGTCTGAAGGCCGAACGCGATAGGCCCAGGCGATCGCGCGGACGAACCCGACCGACCACAGACCGATGAACGGCGAGGCGAGGACCGCCCATAGGTACACGTCGGGCGAGATTGGATAGAGCGGAACTTTATAAAGCGGCGCGTTGGGCACGATGAAACTCGCCGTCGTCGTCGCGATCAGCGCCGCCGCAAGCGCCGGAACGACCAGCCGCAATGACAACGCTCCACGCAGCACTTCAAGCGCAAACAGGGCGCCGCCGAGCGGCACGCTGTAGACTGCGGCCATGCCGGCGCCAGCGCCGATCGCGACAATCAGACGCCGTTGTTCGTCCGACAGCTTCTGCAGGCTCGAAAACAGATTGGCGAACACCACCCCGAACTGCTTGGGGGCGCCTTCTCGGCCGAGCGGCACGCCCATGGCGACGATCACGATCGACAGCACCGCGGTGCTCAGCGTTCTCCATGCCGGCATGCGGCCGGCTTGAAACCAGATCGCCGCCGTGACGTCGATGCTGTTGCCGCTCGTCAGGCGGGTCAACAGCCATTGGCTCACGCTGGTCGCGAGCCCGGCGGCGAGCAGCAAACCGACGTGGCGCTCGGGACTGGCCTGCCGCGCCACCTGGAGCAGCGCAGAAGGATCAGCCGCGCCCCAGGCGAGCTCCTGAGCCACGTCGAACAAGACCGTCAGCAGGGCCGCGCCGAGGCCAGCGCAGAGTCCTGTCAAAACGATAGCGATCCAGAAGCGGATGCCGCCAGGGTCGCGCAACGTCGCGGGAACTTTCGCGCCGCCGGCTGGCTCGGTCGCGTCCGAGGCGGCGGTCTCCGATCCCGTTTCCAAAGCCCGCCTCCGAATGAGCGCGCCTATCGGCAAGCGCGCATGAAACGCCTAGCGCGCGCAGCGGATTGCGCAAAGGCCATTGCGCCAGCTTGCGCCCCTTGTGGCCTTCCTTTAAGCGCGGACCCCATGAATTGCGTCGACTCAGGGACCGGCGGGGCCTCATGAGCGAGGCGTCGAAGCCTGTCGCCATCATCATGGGCAGCCAGTCTGATTGGGCGGTGATGCGCCGCGCCGCCGAGACGCTGGAGGCGCTTGGCGTCGGCTACGAAGCGCGCATCGTCTCGGCTCATCGCACCCCCGACCGGCTCGTCGCCTTCGCCAAGGGCGCGAAAGCCGTAGGCTTCAAGGTCGTCATCGCGGGCGCGGGCGGCGCCGCGCACCTGCCGGGCATGACCGCGGCCATGACCATTCTTCCGGTGTTCGGCGTGCCGGTCCCATCGAAGGCGCTGTCGGGCCAGGACAGCCTCTTGTCGATCGTCCAGATGCCGGCGGGCGTCCCGGTTGGAACGCTTGCGATCGGCGAAGCGGGCGCGGTTAACGCCGCGCTGCTCGCCTGCGCCGTCTTGGCGCTGAGCGACGAGGCGCTTGCGGCGCGTCTCGAGGCGTGGCGGGCAAAGCGGACGGCCGAGGTTGCCGAGCGCCCGGAGGACGATCGCCTCAAGTCCGAGACTGCTCGGCGATGATCCTGAGCCCCGGGGCGACGATCGGCATTCTCGGCGGTGGCCAGCTTGGACGCATGCTCGCCATCGCAGCGCTCAAAGTCGGGCTGCGCACGCACATTTTCGCTCCTGAATCCGAAGCCCCGGCGTATGACGCGGCGGCGGCGCGGACCATCGCCCCCTTCGAGGATGAGGCGGCGCTCGCGCGCTTTGCTCAAAATGTCGACGTCGTCACCTTCGAGTGGGAGAACGTGCCGACGTTGACGGTCGAATTTCTCGCTGAGCGCGTGCCGGTCCGTCCGGGCGCCCGCGCTCTGGCGCTGACTCAGGACCGGCTGACGGAGAAAACGTTCCTGCGCGACCTCGGCCACAAGGTCGCGCCCTTTGTCAGTGTCGAGGATTCGGGCGCGCTTGTGCGCGCGGTCGCCGAGCTCGGGCGTCCCTCGATCCTCAAGACCCGGCGGTTCGGTTACGACGGCAAGGGCCAGTCCTTGATCCGCGAAGGCTCCAACGTCGCCGCAGTTCACCGCACGCTGGGCTCGTCGCCAACGATCCTCGAAGGTTTTGTCGCTTTCGAGCGCGAAGTCTCGGTGATCGCGGCGCGCAGCCTGGAGGGCGAGATCGCGGCTTACGACCTCTGCGAGAACGAGCACGAGCGCCACATCCTGGCGCGCACCCGCGCGCCCGCACGCGTCGGCGCAGAGACGGCGGCCGAGGCCAAGCGCATCGCCGCCTCGGTGATTGGAGCGCTCGACTATGTTGGCGTGCTGGCGGTCGAAATGTTCGTCACCCGCGATCACCACGGCCATGAGGCGCTCGTGGTCAACGAGATCGCGCCCCGCGTCCACAATTCCGGCCATTGGACGCTCGAGGGCGCGCAGACCTCGCAATTCGAGCAGCATATCCGCGCTATCGCCGGCTGGCCGCTGGGCGGGACGGCGCGGCGCGGCCGGGTCGAAATGCACAATCTGATCGGTGAGGACGCTGAGGACTGGCGCGACATCCTCGCCCAGCCGGATCTCGCTCTGCATCTTTATGGCAAGCTCGAGATCCGACCGGGCCGCAAGATGGGCCACGTCACCCGCGTCTTCCCGGAGACGCCGATATTGTAGGCGCGCTCGCGGAGCGCGCCAGACGCGGTGCAAAGGGCGTTCGGAAGGACGCCCGTCTATCGGCGGGCTAGGGGACCGCGTCTACAAGGCGCGCGCCTTGACAGGCTCCGCCGGCCGTCCTTATAGGGGCGGCTCGCCGGCGCCGGGCTTTTCGGGCGTCGAGTTTCGGCGGGATAGCTCAGCTGGTTAGAGCGGCGGAATCATAATCCGTAGGTCCCCAGTTCAAGTCTGGGTCCCGCTACCAAATTAGATCAATAGCTTATGCAGATTTATCCAACCTAAAGTTTAGCTAAAGAATTGGCCCGGGTATGCAATAGGGTAACGGGGCTGAGCCGCTCCCCTGCCCGCCGCATGACCCTCGCGCCCGTCGCGGCGAGCAGCGATTGACCGCTTGCTAACTTTGTGATCCGATTGGACGGGCCGTTTGGGACATTGTCTCCGTCCTTTCGCGCCGCGGCCCGAGGGCCCAGGCCTCATTGCCCGTGCCAAGGTCTGGGCCTTTTTCGTTGCCGCTCACCCCCCGCGCCACGCGGATCACGTCGCTGTAGCTCTCACCGAAAACTTTCGATCCAGCGCTGCACGGCCGCCTTATTGTCGTCCCTCACGTACATCATACCGATTATTGCTAGTCCGTTGAGCGCCGGGTTGTCAGTATCTGGATGCGTCTTGAGATCGGAGGCCATGCCCGCTACGGCCTGCCTAAGCTCGCCGGCGCCGACGTATTCTAACGCGCGTCTTTTGCACCAAGCGAGATGTTCGTCCCGCGTCAATGCTGCCATTATGTCGAGCGAACCTCGCGAGCCCTCATCCGATCTCACAACGCCCTCGCTTCTAGGCGCCGGAACAGGAACGATTCGCGCGCTCTTCCACAGAACAACTAAATTTGGTCACCCCGGCAATTGACATAATTGGGGCATTCCAGAAGCGGCCAAAAGCAAAGCCCCGCCCAGCCGCTCTGTTCTGGGCGGGGCCCTCGGCGCGCGGCGCTGGGGGTCATGCGTCCGCGTGTTGCAATGCATACGAAACGCGTCCCGGCGGCGAGCCAAAAGAAAGGGCAATCTGCCCAAGAAAAAGCCCCGCGAATCCGACGCGGCCAAGGCAAGGCCGCATGACGGGAATGGCAATAAGAAACATCGCTCGTCCAGGGCTCTTGCCATCACTCATCGAGACTGGTCTACCCCGTATCCGCAACCCTGCTAGAGCGCCCGAGTGCACGGGGCAAGCGCGCTCTCGTTACTGGCCCTCGACCCCGCTGGCTTTATACCGTAATCTATCGTCTGCGCCCGCGCCCGGGAGCGAACAAGGAGGGAAGCCATGGTTCGATCGAGTTTGGTGAAGAGCGCCTGCGTGGCGATAGCGCTTTCTGGTTTCAGCACGGTGCCAGCGAAAGCGTTCGTCGCCCACCGCGGCGTGACCGCTGTGGGGCCCCATGGTGGAGTCTACCATCGCGGTGGGACCTGGGGTGGGCACGGCGGATACGGCTATCGCGGCGGATACGGCTATCGCGGTGGTTATGGCTATCACGGGGGTGGCTACTATGGCGGCTACCGCCCCGGATACGGAGCCGCGGCCGCGGTCGGCGCTGCGGCACTCGGCGCGGCGGCAGTCGGCGCAGCGGTCGCACCCCATTGTTGGATCAATCCCTACGGCGTCCGAGTCTGTAATTAGGTCTTTCGGCCAGAACAAAGCTGCCGCCGAGCCATTGGGGCTCGGTTGCAGCGACCCCGTTGGCCCGCCGACGGCCGGTCTGCGGTTGCGGCGCTCGCCCGCTGCGCTTGCGCCCGTCCGGGTCGAGCGCGCGTATAGCGATGGCGCAATACTTGGCCCGCCAGCCTAGTTCCCGTATGGTGGCTCGGTCGAAGGAGTGCCAGCTTGGCAAGGGGCTTGACCATGCTAACACGAAAGCTTTGGCGCGACTGGAGTCAGCCCTCCGATCTGGGCTTACGGATGATAAAACTGGGACTTCTGCTCCTGATTGCGACGCTGATCGGTAATCGCATCCTTCCCAAGATGGAAATGGACTCCACCGACACGCTGGCCATTGGGTTGCTCGTCGGGTTCGACATCGTCCATTGGCTGGTGTGGATTGTCGGAATGGGACTCACGCTGGTCGGGGCGGCACGCATCCTCACCATAGACGCGCGCTGATGCGGGAAACCGAGAGGTGCGGAGAGAGCGGTCAGGCGGCTCGCAGAAAGGGCGGCCCGAAAGCCGCCCCGTTGCGTGCCCCTGCGCCGGCGATCAGGCTTGCAAAGGGCGACCGTCGGCGTTTTCCTTCGTCCTCGAGCCAGACAAAGTTTGTAAGCCGCCTTGAGGCAACGAAGATGGTGTCCGCTCCAAACGTGGTTCTTCTGATACTCGGTCGAGCGGTTTGAAACGACCACTCCCGAGACGCACAATAGATGCAGAGCGTCCATTACCTCGACGGCGCATCCCTTCTCGTCCACTTCCAGCGCTGCCTCGCGATGCGCCTTCCGTCCTGCCTTTCCCCCAGTCACCGGGACGTGTATGACTGCGGACAAGGCAGAGGAGCTCGCATGACCGCGTTTACGGCCCCACCCAACAAAATCGGGCTAATCTTGGACCATGGTGATTTCCTGACGGTTAAATCCGGTGGAACGGCCACCGATACAACGATCAATGGCGGCTTCACAGATGTCCTCCCGCAAGGCACAGCGAATAACACGACGATCAACGAGGGGGGTCGTCTTAGTGTCTTCGGCACGTCCACCAACACATCAATCAATGACGGTGGCATCGAAAATGCGTTTGGCATGTCCACGACGGGCACGACGATCAACGATGGTGGGATCGAAAATGTCCGTGGAATGTCGACCAGCACGACAATCAATAACGGCGGCATCGAAGATGTCGGAAACCGCGGCACGGACTTCTCCACGACGATCAATAGGGGCGGAACGGAAAATGTTGACAACGGCGGGAAAGCTATTGAAACGACGATCAATACCGGTGGCGTCGAAAATCTCCACGAGGACGGTACGTCCATCGGCGCGATAATCAACGGCGGAACGGAAAATGTCTTCGCTGGAGGGTTGGCTGATGACACGACGATCAAAACCGGCGGCACCGAAAATGTCCACGAGTCCGGCCACGCCGACAGCGTCACGTTTAGCGGCCCACGGGCTATATTTGAACTAGCCAACCCTTTCGGTTTAATAGCACGCAGCACTATCAGCAATTGGCATGTCGGTGACGTCGTTGACTTCCTGAATACAACGGTGACGAGCGTCAATCAGAATGAGCAGCATACAAATGTCACAGTGAAATTCGATATTGGAAGGACTTCTCTAGCTATCACGTATTTGCTGGCGGGCCAGCAGGCCAATACTCAGTTCAAGCTTCAGAGTGACGGGCATGGAGGCACGGATCTGATCCTGACGCCTTTACTTGGAGTGCAGCACCACGACGCCGCCATCCACTTCGGACCAGGACCCCACTTCTTCGTTTGAAGCCGCTGCCCAAAAAAAGACCCCGCCGTTCAGGGGCGGGGCAAGGTGTCTTACAATGCACACGCGTGTTGCGGAGTCCAGCGCGGCGAAGGGTCAGGTGGGCTTGAGAACGTCGAGAGGCGTTCTCAGCGCCTCAAGAACGTTCAATTCCTCCCCGGTCGCCGTCCCCTTTGTTTCGATGCTTGTAAGTTTTCGGTCGGTAACCCGAACAACCTCACCGAAGAGGCGCTCCCGTTCGTCCTTGCCCAATTTAGCCGCCAGCGCCTCAAGAATCGTTTCCATTACACGCTCGCCTGGGTGGCGAAGAGCGGCGAGAGCGCCAGCGTTGCCATGAACGCCCCGCTGTCATCGGGCATAACATCCCGATCCCACTCGACGAAATACAGAATTGACGCCTTGACGCCGGCCGCGGTGATCGGCGCGGTTGCGATCAGCGCGCTCCGCGCCGCCTGCCAAGCGTCGTCGGCCCGATCGTAGGCTTGCGGATCAGTGTCTTTGTGATCGTAGGTCCGCATGGCGCGTTCCCACGCGGCCTTGTGGCGCTCGATGGCGGCGAAGATCGGGTCAACCGGCTCGGCGTCGGAACCGGGCGAGGCTGCGGGCGCGGTTGCTGCCCGCGCTCCGTCCATGGCCGTCACTATGAGACCGATCGCTGCGCCAGCGCCGAGGGCGGAACGCAGGACCGCGCGTCGGGAATTGGGCGCGGCTATAGGCGTGGATCGTATCGGCATTGCTTCTGGTCCTCTCCTGCGCATGATTTGTCGGACTGACCGAGGCATGCGCGAACCTCGGCAGGGACTTCACTTCCGTTCGAGAGTGGCGCGCACCGTGTCGCACTCACGGGCGATCTCGGCCCGGCGCGCCTGAAGGTCGGTCACAAGCTTCCGGGCGCGGGCGAGCTGCGCGTCGGCGCCGGAAATGTTCAGCGCGATCGCCGCCGTGTTATCGCCAGAAAACCGCTCATCGAGCGCGCTGACCAGGATACGGGCGCGCTGGGCCTCGGTTGCCGCATCGATCAGCACGACGGCGAGACGGGCGATGAGGGCGTCTTCGGGCAAAGCGAGGGCGGTTGCCCGCAGCGGTGCGTGGGGCATGGCTGGCTCCAAATAAACGAAAATCGTTGACGGTAAACGATTAGCGCTGATGAAGGGCGTTTGTCAACGGAAATCGTTTATGGTAGACGAATTCTGATGATCTCGCCTGAACAATCTCGTGCGGCACGTGGACTGCTGGACTGGTCTCAAGCCGCACTTGGCGCGCGGTCGAACCTCAGCGCGAGTACAATTCGCGATTTTGAGAAGGGCCGGCGGACGCCGACTGTAAATAATCTCGCTGCCATCCGATCCGCCCTCGAGGCCGCCGGCGTCGAGTTCACGAACGGCGATCAGCCGGGGGTGAGGATGAGGAGGGGGCAAACATAACTCATGCTCCCCGCTCTCCTTGGCTTCATGCTCATCGCGATGGCTCTCTTTGCACTTGGCGTCTGGTACGCCGTGGTTCTCGCGGCCGATCTCTCGAGGCTCGCCATTCTCTTGACGGCGATCGTCCTCAAGGTCGCCCAATCGCCGCCTATCTCTACATCAACTGAAAGACGTGAAAAATGATTATCAGCAAATCCGTGTTCGCAAAGCGCTGCAACGTATCGCCAGGCCGAGTTTCACAATGGCTTTCGGCGCGTCAAATCGACGGGGCCGCGATTGTTGGCCAATGGCAGCGGGCTAAGCTCGACGCGGCCCTGGCGCTGCGGCAACTTAAACTGAGGCTTTCGGTCGATGAGCGGTTCGGGCTTAACGGCCTTCGGACGAACCTCGACTGGTTGCCAGAGATCGGTCGCCTCGAGGTGCTCTGCCGCAGGTTTGAGGATTGGGAATTGGAATGCACGCACACAGATGCAGGCGATCCGTGGTGCGTCATTTACGGTCGACGCCGTGAGGCCGTTGTTCTGCACATCGCCCGGCTCGACCGACGCTACATTGTCGAGTGGCCGCCACGTCAGCGCTCGATGACCATGACGACCATCGAAGCAGCGGTCGATATTGCTCTCGATGGACTGAGCGTTTCCCCATAGGGCCTGACGCGATGCTAGCGATCGCCTACGCTTTCTGGCCTACCCGTCCTACTGGGGCTGGATTAACACGACAGGAAGAGGGAAAAGCCAGACAACCCTTGGCGCGCGCCCTGAATGCGGTTCGGCCCCCACTTCCATCGCCCAATAGGCTCCGTAAGCGTCGCTCGGGTTCTTCGCCACCGCAATGCCAAATCGAGTCACGCCGGACATAAGCAGATTGGCGTTATGGTCCGCCGACGCGCTCCAGCCAGCCAAGGCGTCGTTGAAGCCCATGTAGCCCTCGCCCAGATTTTCTCCGGCCGGAGGGTTGGTTCCGCTCGCCGCGAGGCGGGTGGAGAATGAGCCGGCCACATCGTGCGACATCGCCCCGCTCTGCGCCATTGCCTGCGCCTGGCGCTCGGCCATTGCGGTCAGCGCCGGGTCGAGCCGAAGCGGATTCAGGCCTTTCTCGGCGCGATAAGCGTTGAGCTTGGCGGTCGCGGCGACACGATCGAGTCGAACTTTGGCAAGGGTGCTGGCCGAGCGGGCATAGACGGCGCGAGGTTCGGGCTCCACAGAGCAGCCGGTAATGGTGAGCATTACCCCGACGGCAGTCGCAGCGCGGAAATGGGCAACGCCTGGATTGTTTTGCTCGCGCCACCGGCTCAACCATTGCAGCATGTCGATCCTTTCCTAGCCCGGATTATTCAGGGTGAGGAGGCGGATGTGGCTTAATATATTGATTTCGTGTATGATTTGGTTATCGACGCCAATCACCGCGATTTCAGGAAAGCCACACCCGTCATGATGGATTCTACGCCGACGCTGCCTGGCCTGTCACCGGTTGGCGGCAAGAAAATTGTCGCGCAATTTGATGGCGGTCCGCTTTCGTCGGACGGCGGCGTTCTGGCGTTGCGCGAGGTCGAGCAATGCCTTCGGGTCGCCGATCGCATTGCGGCGTGCATCTCCGATCCGCGCGCGCCGGACCAGATCACGCATGCGCAGGCGGAGATCATCCGCTTTCGTTTGCTGATGATCGCGGCGGGCTACGAGGACGGCAACGACGCCGACACGCTGCGCTCCGATCCAATGTTCAAGATGGCGCTCGATCTGACGCCGTCGGGGCGCGAACTGTGCTCGCAATCGACGATCTCGCGACTGGAGAATCTGCCCGACGTCCGCGCGCTGCTGCGCATGGGACGCGCCATGGTCGACCTCTATTGCGAGTTGTTTTCCAAGGTTCCCAGGCGGATTGTTCTGGATGTCGACGACACGTTCGACGCGGTCCATGGTGACCAGCAATTGCGGTTGTTCAACGCGCATTACGATGAGTACGGCTTTCAGCCGATCGTCGTGTTCGATGGCGGAGGCCGCTTCATCACCGCCGTGCTGCGCCCGGCCAAACGGCCGAGCGGTAAGGAGATCAAGCCCTTCCTGAGGCGCCTGGTGCGCGCGATCCGCGCTCGCTGGCCTAACACCGAGATACTGCTGCGGGCCGACAGCCACTATTGCGGTCCCGAGGTTCTCGATTGGTGTCGCGCCAATGGCCTCGATTACATCCTCGGCGTCGCGCCAACCACGACATTGCGTCGCCATGTCGAAGGTCTTGAAGCCCGTGTGAAGGCAAGCTTCGAGGGAGCGCCGACGAGCGGCAAGATCCGTCGCTTCATGGGGTTCTTCGACGGCGCCAAAAGCTGGAGCCGCGTCGAGCGGATTATCGCCCGGGTCGAAGCAGGCGCAGAAGGGCCCGACACGCGCTTCGTCGTCACCAATCTGAGCAAACGAAACGCTCGCGGGCTCTACGAGGATGTCTATTGCCGGCGCGGCCAGGCCGAAAACCATATCAAATCCTGGAAGAACCATCTGGCCGCAGATCGCACGTCCTGCTCCCAGGCGACGGCCAATCAGTTTCGGCTGTTCCTGCACTCCGGCGCGTATTGGCTGATGTGGGGCCTACGCGTGTCGATGCCGAAACGTTCGATGTGGCGCGTCGCCCAGTTCGACACGCTGCGCCTGCGCCTCATCAAGATCGCCGCCCGCGTTCTCGAGATGAAGACAATGATCCGGGTGCACTTGCCGACCTCGTGCCCCGCTCAGGATATTCTGCGCTTCGCTCTGGGACGCATACCGCGCCTCGTCACATGACAGACGGGGCATGAGGCCCCAAGCATTCACCGACGTCCCTTCAACCCGCAAACCCTCATCCCCCAGACTCCGGCTCCAAGCCGGAGCCGACCAGCCGCGCCCAAACGAAGGCGAAATTCAAGAAAATCACCCGAACCCACCGCAGCCGCGCGCGAACGCGTCATAGCGCTGCATTAAGCGGGATAGGTCGCTGAAGTGTCGATTTCCGCTGAGATTTGACCCGGGGTTTCCATTGAGAACTGACCCGGCTTGATGATGGTTTCGGGTTCAGGCGTTCGTCAAGTTCCGAGATTTCTCCTTTGCGGGTTTGGCGGCATTCGCCGAGCTGTTTTTGAAGCGGAAGCTGTCGTTTCCGGTTTCGAGGATGTGGCAGCGGTAGGTAAGACGATCGAGCAGCGCGGTCGTCATCTTCGGGTCGCCGAACACGGTGGCCCACTCGCCGAAGCTGAGATTGGTCGTGATGATGACGCTGGTGCGCTCGTAGAGCTTGCTCAGCAGATGGAAGAGCAATGCCCCGCCGGAGGCGCTGAACGGCAGGTAGCCGAGTTCGTCGAGGATGACGAGATCGGAATGGGTGAGCCGCGCCGCGATCTGGCCGGGTTTGCCCTGAAGCTTCTCTTGTTCGAGAGCGTTGACGAGTTCGACCGTGGAGAAGAACCGGACGCGCTTGCGGTGATGCTCGATGGCCTGGACGCCGATCGCCGTAGCGAGATGCGTCTTACCCGTGCCGGGGCCGCCGACCAGGACGACATTGTGAGTATCTTCCAGGAACTCGCAACGATGGAGTTGTCGTACGAGCGCCTCGTTGACCTCGCTGCTGGCGAAGTCGAACCCGGCGAGGTCGCGATACGTCGGAAAGCGCGCCGCCTTGAGCTGGTAGGCCGTTGATCTGACCTCTCTGTCGGCCGTCTCCGCTTTCAGAAGCTGCGACAGGATCGGCAAAGCGGCTTCGAAGGCCGGGGAGCCTTGCTCGGTCAACTCGCCGACCGCCTGAGCCATGCCATGCATTTTGAGGCTGCGTAGCATGATGGTGATCGCGCCAGCGGCGGGATTATGACGCATGGCGCGCCTCCCGGACTTTGCGCAGTGCATCGTAGCGTTCGACGTTGGCCTGCGGCTCGGTGGTGAGCGTCAAAGCATTGGGCGGCTTTACGGCTGGTGGGTCGATCGGCTTGCCGTCGATCAATCGGTGCAGCACGTTCAGGATATGCGTCTTGGTTGGGGCGCCTGCCTCCAATGCGAGTTCGACGGCAGTGAGCACGGCCTGCTCGTCGTGCTGGAGGACGAGGGCCAAAATCTCGACCATCTCGCGGTCGCCGCCGGGCGTCTTGAGCATGCGCTGCTGCAGAGTTCGGAAGGCGGGCGGGAGTTCGGCGAACGGCGCGCCGTTGCGGAGTGCGCCTGGTTTGCGTTGAATGACCGCCAGATAGTGCCGCCAATCGAAAACGGTCGTCGTACTCGTTCGTTCGTGAGAGCGGGCGAAGACTCGGCGGTGTTCGCAGATGATCTGCCCCTCGGCGGCGACGACAATCCGCTCGGGATAGACCCGCACGCTGACCGGGCGATTGGCGAAGGACGCCGGCACGCTATAGCGATTGCGGTCCAGATGGATCAGGCACGTCGGCGAGACGCGCTTGGCGTATTCGACAAAACCGTCGAATAGCCTGGGAAGCGGCATCAGATGTTGGGCTTCTTCAGACCAGGCGTCAGAGATCATGCCAGGATGCGACCCGTGTGGGGTCTGCGCCCAAAGCTCCCGGCAGCGCGTCTCCAGCCAGTCGTTTAGCGCCGCCAAGGAGGGGAAGCTGGGCGCCGGCTGCCAGAGCCGATGGCGAGCATCCTGGACGTTCTTCTCGATCTGCCCTTTCTCCCACCCGGAGGCCGGGTTGCAGAAGTCGGCTTCGAACAGAAAGTGGCTGACCATCGCCGAGAACCGCGCGTTGACCTGGCGTTCCTTCCCACGCCCGATCTTGTCGACGGCGGTTCGCATATTGTCGTAGATGCCGCGCCGCGGCACGCCGCCCAGCACGCGGAAGGCGTGATTATGCGAGTCGAACAGCATCTCGTGGGTCTGCTGCGGGTAGGCGCGGAGAATGAAGACGCGGCTATAGGAGAGCTTGAAGTGAGCGACCTGCAATTTGGTCCGCTCGCCGGCAATGACCGCCCAATCCTCTGACCAATCGAACTGGAATGCCTCGCCAGGCAGGAATGCCAGCGGCACGAACACGCCACGGCCAGTCGTCTTCTGCTCTCGCTGCCGGGCTGCCTTCCAGTCGCGCGCGAAAGCCGCCACGCGATTGTACGAGCCGTCGTAGCCGAGGGCGGCTAGATCAGCGTGCAATTGCTTGACGGTCCGCTTCTGCTTTCGCGACTTCCCCGCCTCCTGCCGCAGCATCTGCGACAGCTTGTCGGCGTGTGGGTCCAGCCTGCTCGGCCGATCTGGGACGGCAAACTTCGGTTCGACGCTGTCCGAACGCAGGTACTTGCGGACCGTGTTCCTCGACAGCCCAGTGCGTCGAGATATCTCTCGGATCGAGAAATGATCTCGATAATGCCAACGTCGGATGACGCTCAATAACTCCATGTCGATCACTCCGATGCCCCCCGCGTAGGTCAAGGGGGCGAGGTTCGAACATGGGTCAGTTCTCGGTGGAAAAACCCGTGCTGCCCGGGTCAGCTCTCAGTGGAAATCAACAGCTTGACGACACGCGGAGTTACGGTGGGCCCCGGAATTCGAGAAACATGTGCGGAAAGCGGGGTTGCAAAGCGGCGTCGTTTAAATTACATTTTTATGTAGATAATAGTTGGACATGGTCGCCCAGCGAGGCCGATTTGGCGCTTCTCGTCTGTGTCCGCCCATCTGCGCCTTGCTGGCGCCTGAGGTGAAGGACCCATGCGCAATCTCCTGGTGGCCGCCCTCTTTGCCTTGCCCCTCACCGGACCAGCCCACGCCGGCGCCTATAGCGACAACACGGCCGACATGTACGCCTCGCCGCCGAGGATCGTCGCGCATCGGGTCTGGTCGCTGGAATGCGATCCGGCGGCCGGCGGCCCCTATTTCGTTGGCTACGACAGCGGCGATAAGACGGTGCAGATCAAAACGCCCAACGGCAGGCCGTACACCTATTCCGCGCGCGCCGAGCGCGTTGGCCCCGGCGTTTCGCGCGTCTTCGCCATCCGGCCGGATCAGAACCGTTACCTCGTGATCACGATCGCGGGCGATTCTTCGTCGCTGCAGGCCATCGGCCAGAATGCTGGCGGCGCCCCGGGCGGCACCGACTATTGCCACGTCGTCAACGGCTGGGACTAGCAGGGCGCGTTCGGGCGGCATGAGACATATTGCGCCCGCCTATGGCTTTCGGCTTGCCCTCGGAGGCTCAGGGGCGAAAGTGAGCCGCCCTTTCGCGGTGAGCCGGACGAGCGCGCCGCCGACATTGGCGGTATGAGCCCGCCGCTCCTTGAGAGCGTCGCGTAAACCCAGAGCCAGCGTTTCGATCTTCTCGAGCCCGATGCGGGTCGCATCGCGCCCGCCCGCCTCGGCGATGCGACGCGCGAGGATCCGGTGCGCGATCGCGATCGGCGTGGCGAAGAGCGTGCGCGCGTCGATCGCGCCTTCCGAGCCGACCTCCGCCTCGACTTCCGCTGTCAGATGCGCCAGCGCCTCCTCGGTCTCTCTCGCGCGCCGCGCAAGGCGATCGAGCGCATCGGCGTTAAGGCCCTCCTCGTCGAGACGCGCAAGAAGGGCGCGCAGGCGCGTGCGGGCGAAGCGCGGGTCGGCGTTGGAGGGGTCGTCGATGAACGGCGTCGCGCGCGCCTCGGCGAAGGCGATCAGATCCCGTTTCTTCAAGCCCATGAGTGGCCGGGCGATCGTCATGCCGTCGCGCGCGGTCACGGGCTCCATGCCGCGTAGTCCAGTGAGGCCAGACCCGCGCAACAGACGAAAGAGCACGGTCTCCGCCTGATCGTCGGCGTGATGCGCGGTCATGAGCGCGTCGGCGCCGATCGCCTTGGCGTGATCGACGAGCAGGCGGTAGCGCGCCTCGCGTGCCCGCTCCTGCAGGCGGCTCGTCGGCTTCAGGCCTTTCCAGTGAAGAATGCGATGGCCGACGCCCAGCCGACCGCAAAGCGCGGCGACAGATTTGGCCTCGTCGGCGCTTTCCGGTCGAAGCCCGTGGTCGACCGTCGCCGCCTCGATCCGCGTCTTGCCGCGCCGTTTCGCCCATTCGGCCGCCATCAAAAGCAGCGCCGTCGAGTCCGGGCCGCCGGAAACGGCGATCAGAAGCGCCTTGGCGCGTCCAAACGGGGCGAATAGCGCGTCGATGTCAGCCGACGAGAAAGTGTGCGAGCGCCTGGCGCTCAACAATGATCCTTGGCGCTCTCATGCTCGGCCAGCTTCTTCACCGAGGCCGACGCAGTCGGATAGCGCTTGCCGAATTCGCCTAGCGTCGCGCAGGCCTGATCGGAATTGCCGAGCTCGGCCAGCGTTTGCCCCAGCCGCACCATGCTTTCCGGCGCCCGCGACGACTTGGAATAATCGGTCGTGATCTTGAGAAATTGTTCGGCGGCCTCGCGGGGACGCGAGCGTTGAAGATAAGTCTCGCCGATGTAGTAGATCGCGTCCGGACTCAGGCGATGCGCTGGATTCGCGGCGAGAAACGCCTTGAATCCAGTCTCCGCCTCTGGGTATTGCCCCGCCTGAAAGGCCTGCAGCGCGGCATTGTACTGCTCACGCGGCTGATCCAGCATCGCCACCCCGGTGCCGACGACCATAGGTCCGCTCGGCTGCGGAGTAGGTGGCGGTCCTTTGCCGAGTTCGAGGGGAGCGCCGGGGGCAGGCTGCTCGCGCGCCAAGGGCGCCGGAGACTCGCGCACGAGCGGGGCGCTCGGCGAAGTCGTTCCCAACGGCCGCGGCGCGCCGGGCGCATTCGGGTCGGCGTTGGGGTCGAATGCGTCCGACCGTCTTGGCCTCGGAGCGACAGCCGGCTGGTCGGGGGCCAACGGCGCTTCGGCGACGTCCGAGTCCGGCGGCGGGCCGCCGGAGCGGTCGCCGAGCCGGAATTCGACGTCCTGGCGAAACTTCTGCAACTGCGCCTCGAGCCGATGCTGCGCGTTCTCTAATTCCTCGATCCGGCCGTTGGCCTGGCGAAGGTCTTCCTCGAGCCGATTGACGCGCATCACCAGCCCTGCCGCGTCGTTGGGGTCTCCCGCTCCGCCCGGAATGTCGGCGGGCGGCGGAGCCTGGCGGTGAAAGATGTCGAACTGTGCTTGAGCGGGCGCTGCGAGCGTCACGCAGGCGACGAACCCCACGACAAGGCTAGCGCGAAATGACGACGTCACTGAAACGATCCTGATTGCCTTCCCTTGCCCCGCCCATACGCTCGGCGTCTGTCGATTTTAAGTCGTGGTGCGCCTCGCCGCGCCCTGGCTTATATGCGCTCCTCAACTGCCAGCCGTCCCGTTGAGCACGGTGACAGCGCGACGGTTCTGAGACCAGCAGGAAATGTCGTCGCAGACCGCGACCGGCCGCTCCTTGCCGTAGCTGATCGTCCTCATCCGCGAACCGGAGATTCCCTTGGCGACGAGATAATCGTGCACCGCCTGGGCGCGGCGCTCGCCAAGGGCGAAATTGTATTCACGCGTGCCCCGTTCGTCGGCATGGCCTTCGATGGTGAAGCCGTATTTGTTGTACTGATTGAGCCACGCCGCCTGCTTGTCGAGCGTCGCCTGAGCGGTCGGCGAGAGGTCGGTCTGATCGGTGGTGAAGAAAACGCGGTCGCCGACGGTCTGGTTGAATTCCTGCACGCTGCCCGGCCCGGACGCGCCATAGCCAGCGCCAGCGGCGAGGTTGTTGGTGGTGTTGTGCGCGCAGGCGCTCAAGGCCAGGCCGAGCGCGAGCGCCGCCGCCAGCGCGATCGGTCTCCGGGTCATGTTCGCGAACATTCTGCCACTCCCGACTACCCCGCCTACCGGTAAACTAGCCGCCACACGCGTTAACGTAAGGTGTCGATAAGCTTACCGACTCCTTGACATACGATGACCAACGCGTCGTAACCCCACGGCAGCGTTAACAGCGGATTAATGGCCATATTGCGACGCACCATGCCTTGCGCTCGCCTCGTTTGATCGGCATCATCACGCGGTCGTGAAGTGAGTTGTTCGTCGGGATTCAAGGGATTCCTTTGGGATGAAGCGCCCTAGAGTGAGACGGACAGCTCTGCTCGCGCTCGCGATGGTCTTTGTCGTCGTCGCCTGGGTGTGGGACGGCCTGACCGCGGCCGGTCGGGCGCTTGCTGGCTTTGTACCCTGGGCGCGCTTCAAGCAGTCATTCGCCAGGCTGGTCGACCGCCTGCCGGCGCCATTGGTCCTGCTGATTTTCCTGGTGCCGTTCTTGATCGTCGAACCGCTCCTCGTGGTGGCGACCGTCGCGATCGCGATGGGCTACGTCGTCTCTGGAGCGATCGCCTGGATCGTGCTGAAGTTTCTCGCGGTCGCGCTCATTCCAGCGATCTTCGATCTGACTAAGCACAGGCTGATGACCATGCCGTGGTTCGTTCGGGCCTATGAAAAGGTGAAGGCGTTTCATGACTACGCCGACCAGATCGTGGCTCCTTACAAAGATGCCGCGGCCGCAGTGCTTCGCCAGTGGCGCATGCGCGCTGCGGTCGTGACAAGACGCGTTCCCGGCCTCGCCCATCTTGCAGCACGCTTTGCCGCCCGCAAGCGCGCGAACGGTCGGCCTGCGATGCCGTCGAACGGGTAGGGCGGGGCGCTCGCGCCTTTGGCCTTGCACGGCTGCGTCCCGCCTCGAGGCTGCAGAAAAGTCATGGCTTTGCGAGAGAGTTGACACGCCGAGCAGCCGGGACCACATTTGCTTTGCTCGAGGGGCGTCCCGAACGGGGCTGAGACGGCAAGAGCCGAACCCTTTGAACCTGATCCGGGTCATGCCGGCGAAGGGACGTAGCGGCCGCACTGTTCCATTGGTTCGCTCGTTCCCTCACGAATTGAGGAGACGGCCATGAACGAAATTCCCAAATTCGCCGCGCCGCGCACTGTGACCACTGGGCCGATTATTGGTTCGCGCAAGGTCTACGCCGCGCTCGAGGGGAGCGCCGACATCCGTGTTCCGTTTCGCGAGATCGCGCTTTCAGATCCGAACGAGACGTCGGTGCGGGTCTACGATCCGTCCGGGCCGTACACGGAAAGCAACGTAACGATCGACCTTGCCGACGGCCTGAAGCCAGTCCGCGAGGCCTGGATTGAAGCGCGGAACTTCGCCGAAGTGCAGCCGCGCGCGATCAAGCCCGAGGACAACGGCAACGTTTCCACGGATCGTCTTGCGCCGCTCTGTCCCGCCGAACGGACGCTGCGCGCAGGCCGGCCTGGTCAACTCGTCACTCAGTTCGAATTTGCCCGCGCCGGGATTATCACGGAAGAGATGATCTATGTCGCCCATCGCGAGAATCTGGCGCGCGAGGCGGCGGTGGAGCGCGCGGCTGAGCGTCTAGCCGACGGGGAGAGTTTTGGCGCCGCCGTCCCCGAATTCATCACGCCGGAATTCGTGCGCGAGGAAGTGGCGCTGGGACGGGCGATCATTCCCGCCAACATCAATCACCTCGAACTCGAGCCGATGGCGATTGGCCGCAATTTCCTGGTCAAGGTCAACGCCAACATCGGCAATTCCGCGGTGAGCTCGGGCGTCGCCGAGGAAGTCGAGAAGATGGTATGGGCGATCCGTTGGGGCGCCGACACGGTCATGGACCTTTCGACCGGCCGCAACATCCACAACATTCGCTCCTGGATCCTGCGCAACGCGCCGGTTCCGATCGGAACGGTGCCGATCTATCAGGCGCTGGAGAAAGTTGGCGGCGATCCGCTCAAGCTCGACTGGGAAGTGTTCAAGGACACACTGATCGAGCAGGCCGAGCAGGGCGTGGACTATTTCACCATCCACGCCGGCGTTCGTCTTGCCTATGTGCCGCTGACCGCGAAGCGCGTCACCGGCATCGTCTCGCGCGGCGGTTCGATCATGGCGCGCTGGTGCCTCGCGGGCCATCGCGAGAGCTTCCTCTATGAGAAGTTCGACGAGATCTGCGACATCATGCGCAAGTATGACGTGTCGTTCTCTCTTGGCGACGGCCTGCGTCCGGGCTCGATCGCCGACGCCAACGACCGCGCGCAATTCGCGGAGCTGGAGACGCTTGGCGAGCTCACGAAAGTTGCGTGGGACAAGGGTTGCCAGGTGATGATCGAAGGGCCGGGCCATGTGCCGATGCACAAGATCAAGGTCAATATGGAGAAGCAGCTGCGCGAATGCGGCGAGGCGCCCTTCTATACGCTGGGGCCGCTGACCACGGACATTGCGCCGGGCTACGACCACATCACGTCGGGGATTGGCGCTGCGATGATCGGCTGGTTTGGAACGGCGATGCTCTGCTACGTGACGCCAAAGGAGCATCTCGGCCTGCCCGACCGCGAGGACGTCAAGACCGGCGTCATCACCTACCGGATCGCTGCGCATGCCGCGGACCTCGCCAAGGGTCATCCCGCTGCGCAGATCCGCGATGACGCGGTGAGCCAAGCGCGCTTCGACTTCCGCTGGGAGGACCAGTTTAACCTGTCGCTCGATCCCGACACGGCGCGCAAGTTCCACGACGAGACCTTGCCGAAGGACGGTCACAAGGTCGCGCATTTCTGCTCGATGTGCGGGCCGAAATTCTGCTCGATGCAGATCACGCAGGACCTTCGCAAGGAAGCCGAGGCGATGGCCGGCATGGCGGAGAAGTCGCGCGAGTTCCTGGACAAGGGCGGGGCGCTCTACGTCGATGCAGCGGAATGAGGCGATGCGGGCGACCGTCGTCGGCGCTGGCGTCGCCGGCCTGACGACCGCGCTCACGCTCGCCGAGCGCGGCGCGCAGGTTACGCTTCTTGAGCGGTCGCGTGAGATCGGCGGCAATGCGTCCTGGCTCGCGGGCGGCATGCTGGCGCCGTTTTGCGAGGGTGAAAGTGCTCCCCAAAGCGTGGTTGAGCTCGGCCAAGGCGCGATCGACTGGTGGGATGCGCGAGTTCCTGGCGTGACCCGCGGGGGCACGCTGGTTGTCGCGCCGCCGCGCGACGCAAGCGAGATCGATCGCTTCGCGGCGCGCACAAGGTCGCGTGTGCGCGTTGACGAAGGGCGCATCGCCGAACTTGAGCCGGACCTTGCCGGGCGCTTCCGAAAGGGACTGTTTTTCGCAGGCGAAGGTCATCTTGATCCGCGCGTCGCGTTGTCGGCCTTGGCTGAGCGCTTGCGCGCAAAGGGCGGCGAGATCCGGTTTGGCCTAGACGGCGAAGAGCACGGCAGGTCGGAAGCTATAATTGATTGCCGCGGTTGGGCGGCTCGCAAGGCGCTTGCTGAATTGCGCGGCGTGCGCGGCGAAATGATGCGCATCCGCTCGCGTGAGGTGACATTGACCCGCGCGGTGCGTTTTCTGCACCCCCGCATTCCGCTCTATATCGTGCCGCGCGCGAACAACGAGTTCATGATCGGAGCGACCATGATCGAGAGCGCCGAGAGGGGCGCCGTCAGCGTGCGTTCGGCGATCGAACTCCTGAGCGCGGCCTACGCCCTTCATTCGGCGTTGGGAGAGGCTGAGATCCTTGAGATGAGCGCCGACGTACGGCCCGCCTATCCCGACAACGAGCCGCGCATCGAGGAGCGCGGCGGCCGAATTTTCGTCAACGGCTTTTATCGGCACGGCTTTCTGCTCGCGCCAGCTTTCGCGGAGCGCGCGGCGACGCTGGCGTTTGAGCGGGCGGGAGCGCTCGTATGAGGCTCGTCGTTAACGGAGAACCGCAGGAGGTTTCTGCCGCTACGCTCGCAGAGGCCTTACAATCGCTCGACCTCGCCGAGGCTAAGGTCGCAACCGCGCTCAATGGCGAGTTCGTGCCAGCGCGAGCGCGCGCTGCAACACTTGTGAAAGACGGCGATCGAATCGAGATCGTCGCTCCGCGGCAGGGCGGGTGAGGCCCATGACCTTCAACCCTGATTTCACCCTCTACGGCGCAAAGCTCCGATCGCGGCTCATGCTTGGCACGTCGCAATATCCCTCGCCTGCGGTTCTTGCGGAGGCGGCCCGCGCGTCCGGAGCCGAAATCCTCACCGTTTCGCTGAGGCGCGAGTCGGCCCGCCTCAAGGAGGGGCAGGATTTCTGGCGGCTGATCCGCGACATTGGCGCCCGCATCTTGCCCAACACCGCCGGCTGCTACAGCGTGAAGGAGGCGGTGACGACGGCCCAGATGGCGCGCGAAGTCTTCGGCACGCCCTGGGTCAAGCTCGAAGTGATTGGCGAAGCCGACACGCTGCAACCCGATGTATTCGGTCTCGTCGAGGCGGCGCGGATTCTGTCCGCCGACGGGTTCCAGGTCTTCCCCTACACGACTGAAGATCTCGTGGTCGCCGAGCGACTGGTTGAGGCGGGATGCAAGGTGCTGATGCCATGGGGCGCGCCGATAGGCTCCGGCAAGGGGCTCAACAATGTTTTCGGCCTGAGGGCGCTGCGGGCCCACTTCCCAGAGGTTCCGCTGATCGTCGATGCCGGCCTCGGCCTGCCCTCGCACGCGGCGGGCGCAATGGAGCTTGGTTACGACGGCGTGCTGCTCAACACCGCTGTCGCGAAGGCGGGCGATCCCGTTGCGATGGCGCGCGCTTTCGGCCAAGCGATCGAAGCGGGCCGCGCTGCTTTTCTGGCAGGCCCCATGGAGTCGCGCGACATGGCCGCGCCCTCGACGCCCGTAGTCGGCCGGGCAGTGCTCACGTGAGCCAGCTTGATTCTTTCTACCCCATTGTCGACAGCGCGGCCTGGGTCGGACGGCTCGTGGGCGTAGGCGCGAGATTGATCCAGCTGCGAATAAAGGACGCGACCGAGGACCATCTCCGGAGCGAGACGCACCATGCGCTGACCATCTGCCGCCGATCGGGCGCAGAGCTGGTGATCAATGATCACTGGGAGATTGCCATCGACTCTGGAGCTGACTGGGTTCACCTCGGGCAAGGCGATCTTGACGAAGCGGATATGCTCGCTGTGCGCAAGGCGGGAATCAAACTCGGGATCAGCACCCATGACGACGCGGAGTTGGTGCGGGCCCTCACCTTCGCTCCCGATTATGTGGCGCTTGGGCCGATCTATCCGACCAAGCTCAAGGCAATGGCCTTCGCGCCACAGGGCCTCGAGACGATCGGCGTGTGGAAGCGCCGCATCGGTGCGATCCCGTTGGTTGCGATCGGCGGACTTGACGTGGAACGGGCGAAGCTTTGTCTTGCCGCCGGCGCTGACGTTGTGTCCGTCGTCACCGACATCACGCTCAACGCCGATCCGGAGCAGCGCGCGCGAGAATGGATAGCGGCGACGCGGCCGGCGTGACGCAAAGGCTGCCGATCGCTTTGACCATCGCCGGCTCCGATTCGGGCGGCGGCGCCGGTATTCAAGCCGATCTCAAGACATTTGCGGCATTCGGTGTCTACGCCGCGAGCGTGGTCACCGCGCTTACCGCTCAGAATACGCGCGGCGTGCGGGCGATCCACACTCCGCCGCCTGGAATTGTTAGCGCGCAGATCGACGCAGTCCTCGAGGACTTCGCCGTCACGGCGATCAAGATCGGAATGCTCGGCAGTGCCGAAATTTCTGGCGTCGTCGCGGAGAGGTTCACCACGCTCTCATTCCAAGCGACGGGCGGCAAACCTCTTCTCCCTCGGGGAGAAGGTGGCTCCATAGGGCGTTTGCAAGAAGGCCCGTCTCGCGACGGGCTACGGCGCCGGATGAGGGCCTTCCTCATCTACGATCCCGTCATGATCGCCTCCTCAGGCGACGCGCTGAGCGGCGCTGGCTTCGTCGAGGCAATCCGCTGCACGCTGCTTCCGCTCGTCGACTGCCTGACCCCTAATCTCGCCGAAGCGGCTGCGCTGTTGGCCGAGCCGATCGCCAAAAGTGAAGCGGACATGGCGCGCCAGGGCGCGGAGCTATTGAAGCTTGGCCCCCGCGCGGTTTTGATGAAGGGCGGACACCTTAAAGGCGAGGAAGCGGTGGACCTTCTGGTGACAGCGAACAAGATTCTTCGCTTCGCTGCGCCGAGACTCGCTTCCAAAAACCTGCATGGCACAGGCTGCACGCTCTCCAGCGCCATCGCAGCCAACATCGTTCTCGGCGCTCCGTTACCGGAGGCTGTGGCGGCGGCCAAGGCGTTCGTACGTCAAGCAATCGAGCGCGGCCAGGATGTCACGCTGGGCGCGGGACTAGGGCCCCTGATCCACACCGAGTTGCGTTCGAAACTCTGACGCATTCCATCCGTAATCGCGTTAGTCTGGGGCTTCTCGCGCGCAGGTTGGGCGGACATGGCCGACGACTTCTATGAGACCATTCCGGTGCTCGACAATTTCGCCGACGCGGTGAGGGGCGAGAACTATAGTCCGCTGCCGGACGATTGGGTCGTCGGTTTCGCCGACGTGGTCGGCTCGACCAAAGCCGTCGCCGACGGCCGATACAAGGCCGTCAACATGGTCGGCGCGGGCGCGATCGCGGCGGTCGCCAACGCGCTCGACCGGCGGCCGTTTCCTTTCGTCTTTGGCGGCGATGGCGCGAGCTTCGCCGTGTCGTCGTTGGATGCGACCGCGGCCGCCAGGGCGCTTCAGGCGATGGCCGCTTTCGCGCGCGAGGAGTTTCAGTTCGACTTGCGCGTCGCGATGGCGCCGGTCGGCGAAATCCGGGCGGCGGGATACGACGTCAGGGTCGCGCGCTTTGCCGCTGCGCCGCCTTGCGTCTATGCGATGTTCGCTGGCGGCGGCCTGACCTGGTTCGACGCTGCGGCCAAGCGCGGCGCTTATGCTCTGCCATCCGCCGAGCCGGGCGCGCGGCCGGATCTTTCCGGCCTCTCATGCCGTTGGGGCGTGGCCCAGGCGAAGCACGGACTGGTTCTGTCGCTGATCGTTGCGCCGCGCGGAAACGACGCGCGATTTGCGGCGCTGATCGACGAGATCGTCAAATCGTCGCTCGCAGCCCCGTCGAGCGAGCGGCCGGTCACTTTGATGAGCCTGCGGCCTGGCAATCCGGGCAAAGCGATCGCGCTTGAGACACGGGTCAAGAAGGCCTCGGGGCTGTCGCAGGCCAAGGCGCGTATTGAGGCAATTCGCGGCTATTGCATCGCGATCTTTCTCCACGCGTTCAAGCTCAAGGTGGGTCAGTTTGACGCCGCGACCTATGCGACCGAGCTTGTCGCCAACGCCGATTTTCGCAAGTTCGACGATGGCCTGCGGATGACGCTCGACTGCTCTCCTGAGTTTGCCGACGCGCTCGAGGCGCGGCTTGCCGCTGCGGATGCATTTGTCCATTGGGGCGTCTTCCGGCAGGAGGCGGCGCAGGTGACGTGCTTTGTTCCCTCGGCGACCCAACGCGGCCATGTTCACTTCGTTGACGGAGCGGGCGGAGGCTATACGATGGCCGCCAAGGCGATGAAGGCGCGCCGCGAAGCGCCGGCGTCGGCTGCGTAAAACCTGTCGCTCCAAGGTCGTCATAAAGGGGAGGCCCGATGCGCAGCGCATTCCGTTTCATCGCAGCCGTTGCGGCTGTGGGCTTTGCAGCCGCGCCGGACCGCCCCTGCGCGCAAGCCGATATGGCGCCGACACAACCCGCTGCATTGGCGATCCTCGACCTGGACTATGTCGATACGTCCGGCGAGCCCATTGATCAGATTGCTGCCCATAAGCGTCGCGCTGCCGATTTCGTCAACGCGTTGCAGCGCGACCTTGCGGCGAACGGCCAGTACCGGATCGTTAAGATGTCCTGCGGGTCGGCGCCGTGCGATCCGACGATGAGCCCCGCTGAGATCCAGAAGGCGGCGCGCGCCGCCGGCGCAAAGCTCGTCCTGCTGGGCGGGGTCCACAAGATGAGCACGCTCGTCCAATGGGCAAAGATCCAGATCGCCGATGAGGAGCAGGGCCGGATCGTTTTTGACCGGTTGCTGACTTTCCGCGGCGACACGGACGAGGCGTGGCAAAGGGCGGAATCGTTTATCGCGCGTGATGTTCTGCAGTCGGCGCCAACTCTGGGCCAATCGGCGGAGGTCCGGCGACAATAGTCTGCCAAAGCCGGATCTAACGACCCGTGGATAGCGCGAGCTGCGGCGCTGCGCGGACCGGACCGATTTGCTAGGTTGAGGCGATGGACGCCTCCAGCGACAGCCCCAATTCCGAGACCGCCGCGCGCCTCACGCCGATGATGGCGCAATATCTCGAAATCAAAGCGGTTAACCCGGGTTGCCTGTTGTTCTACCGAATGGGCGACTTCTACGAGCTGTTCTTCGACGACGCGGAAATCGCCAGCCGGGCGCTCGGCATCGTGCTCACAAAGCGCGGCAAGCACGAAGGCGAGGACATCCGCATGTGCGGGGTGCCGGTCGAGCGCGCCGACGACTACCTCAATCGGCTGATCGCGCTTGGCCATCGCGTCGCCGTCTGCGAGCAGATGGAGGATCCGGCGGCGGCGAAAAAAAGAGGACCGAAGTCGGTTGTCAAGCGCGACGTCGTGCGGCTGGTCACGCCCGGGACGATCACCGAGGAACGGCTGCTCGAGCCCGGTCGGGCGCGTCTGCTGGCAGCCGTCCAGAAGGTCCGTTCGAGCGAGGGACGGCAGGTTTACGGGCTCGCCGCGCTCGATCTGTCGACGGGGGCGGTGGCGCTCAGCGAGACGGACGAAGCGGGCCTTGCGGCGGAACTTGCGCGCCTGGAGCCGAGCGAAGTCGTCGCATCGCAAGCCGTGTACGACGAGCCTTTGTTTGCCCAGATCGTCCGCGAGATGCGCGTTCCGGCCACGCCGCTCGCGCGCGACGGCGGCGACGGCGCGGCGGCTGAACGCCGTGTCTGCGAGTTCTACGGCGTCGAAACCCTCGACGGCTTCGGCGCGTTCAGCCGCGCCGAGATCGCCGCCGCCGCGCTCGCGCTGGCTTACGTCAAGCGCACTCAGTTTGAAGCCCGGCCCGCGCTCTCGCCCCCGACCCGGCGCGCGCGCGGGACGAGCCTCGAGATCGATCCGGCGACCCGCGCCAACCTCGAGCTCACGCGAACCTTGAGCGGCGCGCGCGAGGGGTCGCTTCTGGCGACGATCGACATGACCGTGACGCCTGCAGGCGCGCGCCTGCTCGCCGAGCGGCTGGCGAGCCCACTGACCGATCCGGAAGCTGTCAACCGGCGGCTCGATTCACTTGATTTCCTGGTCGAGGCGGCGCCGATGCGCGACGCTCTTCGCCGGGCGCTGACGCACGCGCCCGACTTTCTGCGCGCTCTTGCGCGCCTGAGTCTCGACCGTGGCGGTCCGCGCGATCTTGCCGCCGTCCGCGATGGCCTCGCCGCAGCGGTGATGCTGGCGAGCATTCTCGAGGCGGCTGAGGATCTCCCGCCCGAACTGCTAAGCGCCTATGCCCGATTGCGCGCCGATTGCGCCGAACTTGAGCGCGATCTCACAGGGACGCTCGCCGACGATTTGCCGCTGCTCAAGCGCGATGGCGGGTTTGTCCGGTCGGGCACAATGGCCACGCTCGACGAAGCGCTGAGCCTGCGCGACGAGAGCCGCCGCGTGATCGCGGGGCTGCAGGCGTCTTACGCGGACGAAGCCGGCGTCAGACAGCTCAAGATCAAGCACAACAATTTCCTCGGCTATTACATCGAGACCGCGCAGGCCGCCGGCGAGACGCTGCTCAAGCCTCCCCACAACGCGACCTTCATCCATCGTCAGACGATGGCCGGCGCGATGCGTTTCTCGACCAACGCGCTCGCCGATCTCGCCTCGCGCATCGCATCAGCGGCCGACCGGGCGCTCGCGCTCGAGCTCGAGGCGTTCGAGCGGCTGCGTCAGGCCTGCGTCGCGGAGGGCGAACGCCTGCGTGGTTTCGGCGCGGCTTTGGCCGAGATCGACGTCGCCGCCGCGCTTGCGGAACTCGCGGTCAAGCGTAGCTGGACGCGTCCGCTGGTCGATGCCTCGTTGAACTTCAGAATTGAGGGCGGGCGCCATCCGGTGGTCGAGGCGGCGCTGAAGCAAGCGGGCGAGCCGTTCGTCGCCAACGATTGCGATCTCACGGGAGATGCAGCCGAGGGCGGGCGCATCGCCATCGTCACCGGCCCCAATATGGCGGGCAAATCGACCTACCTCAGGCAGAACGCGCTGATCGCGCTTATCGCGCAGATGGGCGCTTATGTGCCCGCGGCGCGCGCGCATATCGGGATCGTCGACCGGCTGTTCTCGCGCGTCGGCGCGGCGGACGATCTGGCGCGCGGCCGTTCGACCTTCATGGTCGAAATGGTCGAGACCGCGGCTATTCTGAACCAGGCGACCGCGCGCTCGCTGGTGATCCTGGACGAGATCGGCCGCGGCACGGCGACCTTCGACGGCCTCTCGATCGCCTATGCCTGCGTCGAACACTTGAGCGCCGTCAACCGCTCGCGCGCTTTGTTCGCCACGCATTTCCACGAGCTGACGGCTCTCTCGGAGACGCTGCCGCGGCTCGTCAACCTCACCATGCGGGTCACCGAATTCAAGGGAACGCTGGCGTTCCTGCATGAGGTCATCCACGGCGTCGCCGACCGCTCTTATGGCATCCAGGTGGCGAAGCTCGCGGGGCTGCCGTCCTCCGTCGTCAAGCGCGCGAGACAGGTGCTCGCCAGCCTTGAGGCGTCGCGCTCGAGCGGCTCGCTCGACGCGCTGCCGCTGTTCTCCTACGAGCCGCGCGAGCCGCCCGCGGCGCCTCCGCCTGACGAGCTGCGCGCGGCGCTCGTGGCGCTCGATCCCGACGCGATGAGCCCGCGCGATGCGCTCGAGGCCCTGTACAAGTTGAAGCGGCTGATCGAGGACAAGGCGCAATGACCGATCCGAAAATCCTCCTCGCCTCGCTGGTCGCGGCCTATCTTTATGTCGTCACGCCGGGACCGGCGTTCCTTGCCTTGTTCACGCTCGCCGCGTCTCGCGGACGCGCGGCCGGCGCCTGGTTCATCTGCGGGCATCTGGTCGGCGACGTGACCTGGGGCGCGCTTGCGGTGGCGGCGATCATCGGCGCGAACCGCATCGGTCCGACTCTGTTCGAGCTGCTCGGCTTTGTTTGCGGGCTCTATCTCCTCTATCTCGGCGCGCGGGCGGTCATGACGAAGAAAGACGCGCCGCCGCGCACCATCGGGGCGAAGCGGCCGCTCGCGACCGGCATGGCCTTCGGGCTCACCAACCCGAAATCCTATCCGGTGGCGCTGGCGATGTTCTCGGCCATTGTCGCCCCCTATCTCGGGGCGTTGAAAATGGCCGATGCGCCCCAGATGTTCGTCGCCGCCTTCGCCGGGTTCCTGCTCGCGGACGTGACCTTGATCTTCGCCGCCGGCCTGCCGGCGGTGCGGCGATTTTTCCTCACCCACGGCGTCGCGGTGACGCGGCTCGTCGGTGTCATTTTCATCCTGTTCGGCGCCAAGTCGATCGCCGACGCGGCGGACGGGGCGATGCGGCGCGCGGCGTGACGAAACGCAAATAAGCGCGAGCAAACGCAAATAGACGATTGCTCGCGTGGGCTGGCCACGCGATAGGCATCCTCACCGCGGCCCCATGAGGCAAAACGCCAATGAAATCGCGCCAACCAAAACGAGCGTCGCGGCCCAGGTCGCGTCAAGATTGAACCAGCTCCGCGACACGAATTTCAGCCCGAAATAACGATAGACCAGCCATGCGCATAATCCGCCGGCCGCGATCATCGCGCCGGAATGAACGATCGAGACGAGCACGGCTGTCCCGAGATTGGCGCTGATAAGCGTGCTCGCCGCCGCATCGCCTCGGTCGAGACCCTCCGCTTGGCAAAGTCCGAGATAGATCGGCGCCAGCATCAACCCTGCGCCATGCGCGATGGCCGCAGCGAATGACCAGAGCCCGAGTTGGGACGGTCTTATTCGCGCCAACGCGCGCGGATGGCGCCGGTCGACCAGCCGGAAGGCGCCGAACGCCATCACCAACAGGCTCGCGCCAATCCGGATTTGCCGTTGCCAATAAACGAGGCTGACCAGCAGCGAAAACGGCAGGATCACCACGAGCATCGCGAGCAAATGGCCGACTGCGAGCGCTGAGAGCGCCGCCATAAGCGCGCGGGGACTTTTTTCCATCATCCCGGCTGAAACCGCGAGCGGCCAGCCCATGCCAGGATTCATTCCATGGTAGAGGCCGCTTGCAATGACGGCAAGCCAAAGTCCGCCGACTGTCCAGCCGATTCCGCTTCCACTCAAGCCGATGGATAGCAGAACGAATCCGTCGAGCAGTCGCCACCGTCGAGCCGGATCTGATGCGCGCGGTATCCGTCCGGGAAGCTCACCCAATAGTCCTTCGCCAGTTCGAGGCCGCCGGCAGGGTTGGCGATGGCCATGACCTCGGCGCCTGGGACGCCATCGGGATAGAATTGATTATCCCACGTGGAATAGAGCGAGTTGGTCCAGTAGACGCGCTTGCCGTCACGGCTGATCTCGACCATCTGTGGGCCGCCCCCAAAGGCTTTGCCGTTCGGGTGCGGCGTGCGCCGCGCAATGCCCCCGATTCGGACGGAGCCGGTGAGCTTGGGTTTTCTGGGCTCGGTGACGTCGTACTGACGCATCTCGCCCGTTCCCCAGCAGGCGACGTAGAGAAACTTGTCGTCGAGCGAGAGGTCGATGTCGCTGATCAGCGGCGGCACGGCGCCAAAAGCCTGCAGCAAGGGCGGCAGTTGCTCCTTGGGCGCCGGTTCGGCTGGGATGGTCGCGGTCTTCTCGACGTGAAATTTGCCGTTCTCCCGCCACCACGTCCAAATCGAGCCTTCAAGATTGGTCGTGTCGACCACGACGCCGAGAAAGCCATATTCGCGCACCGGATCATGGGCCGGACGGACCTCGAGCGCCATCTGATGGTTGGCGCCGAGATCGATCGTCTGCACGTTTCGCCGGGCCCGCAGATCCCAGAAGTGAAGATGGTGGCCGTATTTGTTCGAGAGCAGGTCTTCCGCGACGATTCCGTTCTCGAATTGGGGCGGCAGCCCCCATTCGCTCGACACCATGTAGTCGCGCGGCAGGTTCCACCAGAAATCGTAGTGCAGCTTCTGGGGTCCGCGGTCGATCTCCCAGCGGCCGAGCACTTCGAACGTTTCGCAGTCGATGATGAAGACGCCGGGGCGCCCTCAGTGCCGTCTTTGCCAGCGCCGCCAAGCGTGCTGACGTAAATCCCTTCCGGCCCGCAATGGACGGTATGAGGCCGCGAGTAACCGGTCTTCTTGAAGATTTCCTCGGGCTCGATGATCTTGTGGATCTTCGCTTGCGTTGGATGGGGCTTGGTGTCCACCACGTAGACGCGCGAAGAGCGGATGCCCGGAATGATGAGATAGCGCCGCTCGAGGAAGGCGTGTCCGGTGAGCGGCGACAGGGCCGAAGAGCAGGCGTTCCAGCCGAAATGATGAAACTCGTCGCCTTTGTACGGCATCGTCACCGTGTGGACGACCTGGCTGTAAGTCGGTGAGCCGCGCTTCACGTCAATGACCGCGAGTGCATCGGGCTTCGACGAATCGCCGCTTAGGAGCGCGGTATAGGCGAATTCCTCCGGCGGCCCCTCCATCGCGAGCTTCGGCGACGGGTAAAAGGTCGGATCAGGTCTCATCCCCATGGCGTTTCCTTCCCAATTGCGTCGAGCGGAACTCTGCAGCGATGTGTGACCTTGGCGCCGCCGACGGCTCCCGCCGATGATTACAATCCGACGAGGATCAACGCCAGAGGCAACGACGCGGCGACGCGAGGCAAAGATAAATCATGAAAGCGGGAGGCGAAGCCGGCAATAGGGAGGACTACTTAACGTTGCGCTTGAACGATCGCACGGCAAGATCCGAGTTCGGCCGTTCGCGGATCGGCTTGGGGCAGGAGGCCTACGCGCCCTCAGCCCGCGTGCGCCATAGCCCTGAGCGGGCGCTCGACCACGTGAGGCGGCGTTTGCGCTTCCGCCTTCCCGTCCTGAGCCCAGCGCCGCGCCAGCACCGCGCAGACCATGAGCTGCATCTGGTGGAAGAGCATGGTCGGCAGGAGGATCATGCCGAGGTCGGGGCCGGGGAAGAGCACGCCGGCCATTGGCACGCCGGCGGCGAGGCTCTTCTTCGATCCGCAGAAGACGATCGCGATCGTGTCCTCGCGGTTGAAGCCCAGCGTCTTGGCGGTGAAGTGGGTGGCGAAGAGCATGAAGGCCAGAACCGTGGCCTCGATGACGAGCATGATTGCGAAGCCGCTGACCGGCAGCGCGCGCCAGAGGCCGGCGCTGACCGCGTGGCCGAAGGCGCCATAGACAACGAGCAGGATCGAGCCCCGATCGGTCGCGGAAAGAATCGCCTTGTGGCGGATAACGAAGTCGCCGATCCACGGCCGCAACACCTGGCCCGCCAGCAAAGGGGCGACCAGGAGGAGGCCGATCTCGGTGATCGCGTCGCCGGTCGGCGCGCCGCCGCGGGTCGAAGCGAAAATCCCGACGAGAAGCGGCGTCGCCACCGTGCCGACGAGGCTGGAAAGCGTCGCGGAGCACATCGCCGCGGGAACGTTGCCGCCGGCGATCGAGGTGAAGGCGAGCGAGGATTGGATCGTCGAGGGCAGGAGACACAGATAGAGCATGCCCAAAGCCAGCGGGCCGGGCACGAGCCATTGCGGCAGAGAATGGAACAGGACGAGCCCGACGAGCGGGAACATGACGAAGGTGGAGGCGAGCACCAGGGCGTGCAGCCGCCAATGCGCGAGTCCTGCGACCACGTTCGCGGTCGCCAAGCGCGCGCCATAGAGGAAGAACATGAAGGCGATCGCGACGTCGGTTGCGATCTTCACCGGCGTCTCGAACGCCGGGGACGGCGGTAGGACGCTTGCCAGCACTACGGTCGCGACCAGAAGCATGGTGAACGTGTCGGGCGCGAAGCGGAGCAGAGTCGGGCGCATGATCGCGCGAATATGCCGCGCCTCGCGCTCATTCGGAATGACGTTCTCCGTGGTTTCAGTTATCATTGTCCGTGATGACAGAGACCTACGATCCCGACCTGCTCGTGACCTTCCTCGCGGTGGCCGAGGCAGGCTCTTTCTCGGAAGCCGCGCGGCGGCGGGGCTTGCGCCAGTCGACCGTGAGCCAGCACGTGCGGCGGCTTGAAGCGGAGACCCGCCGTCGTCTGTTCGATCGCGACACCCACAACGTCTCGCTGACCGTCGACGGTCAGGCCTTGACCGTGCTCGCCGGGGAGATTCTCGCCGCTTATTCCCGGGCGGAGCGCTATTTCTCGAACGCTGAGCTGAGGGGTCGGGTTCGGTTCGGCGCCTCGGAGGATTTCGCGCTTTCGAGCCTGCTGCCGCAGGTCTTGCGCGCTTTCTCGTCGAGGCACCCTCAAGTCGACATCGAGATGACGGTCGGGCTCGCCGCCGACCTCTACGCGGGCATGGACGAGGGCGCGCTCGATCTCATTTTCGCCAAGCGACGGGCGGGCGACGGGCGTGGCCACATCGTATGGCGCGAAGAGATGGTCTGGATCGCAGCCCCGGACTGGCGGCGAGATCTTGAGCGCCCGCTGCCGCTCGTCCTCTATCCGCCGCGCAGCATCACCCGCGAGGCGGTTCTCGTGGCGCTCGAGAAGGCGAATATTTCCTGGCGCATCGCCTGCACCTGTGGCTCGCTCTCAGGCCTCGTGGGCGCCGTTCTTGGCGGCCTTGGAATCGGCGCGCAATCCGCCCGTCTGAGGTCGGAAGGGACGGTCGCCGTCGGGCCTGAGGCCGGGCTGCCGCCGCTCGGCGAGACGGAATTCGTCGTCGTGCCCGCGCTCGGCCGGCCGAGCGCCCCGGTCCAGGCGATGGCCGACACCATTCTCGAGTTTGGCCGCGCTTTCCATGCTGGGGACCCTTGATGCGGCCAATTGTAGCCGCGCTCGTTGAGCGCGGCGACGCCGTCGGCGACCGCGTCTACAGAATTGCACCGCAAGGAGCGGAGTTCGGGCGTTTACGGATCGGAATAGTCGGGGAAGCAGACAAACCCAGGAGCCGTCCTTATGTTTAGCCCCATGACCGAAACGCGTGAGCCCAATAGCGCACGGGCGCCGGCTCGCGACGAAGAGCGCTGGCAGGCCGTCACGCGCCGCGATCGCGCGTTCGACGGCAAGTTCCTGTTCGCGGTGCGCACCACCGGAATCTATTGCTGTCCGAGCTGCGCCTCCCGGCCCGCCAAACGCGAGAACGTCACATTCTTTGAGACCGGCGCAGCGGCAGAAAAAGCGGGCTATCGCGCCTGCAAGCGCTGCCGGCCGGACAAGCTCGGCGCGCCCGATCCGCAGATGGAGGCGGTCAGCCAAGCGTGCAAGCGGATCGAAACCGCCGAGGAGGCGCCGAAGCTTGCCGCGCTCGCGGCGACCGCCGGCTTGAGCCCCTATCACTTCCATCGCGTCTTCAAGGCCATCACCGGCGTCACCCCGAAAGCCTATGCGGCCGAGACGCGGGCGCGCCGCGCCGCCGACAAGCTGCGCACGGCGGAGACGGTCACGCAAGCGATCTACGACGCCGGATTCAACTCGTCGAGCCGTTTCTACGAGAGCACCGACGCGCGGCTCGGCATGACTCCCGGCGCGGTCCGCCGGGGCGGGGCAGGGGCGGTCATTCGCTTCGCGGTCGGCGAGGCCTCGCTCGGCGCTGTGCTGGTCGCAGCCACGGACAAAGGCGTGTGCGCGATTTTGCTCGGCGACGATCCCCAGGCGCTCGTGCACGACCTGCAGGACCGCTTTCCGAATGCGGAATTCGAAGGCGGAGATCCTGCTTTCGAGCGCATGGTCGCTGAGGTCGTCGGTCTCGTCGAGGTGCCCGGCCAGCGACTTGATCTTCCCCTCGACATCCGCGGCACCGCATTCCAGCAGCGGGTATGGGCGGCTCTGCGCGCCATCCCCGCCGGCAAGACCGCGACTTACAAGGAGATCGCCCGCGCGATCGGCCAACCGAAAGCGGTGCGCGCGGTCGCGCAAGCCTGCGGCGCCAATCCGCTTGCGATCGCGATCCCCTGCCACCGGGTGGTGCGTTCGGACGGCGATCTCTCCGGCTATCGCTGGGGCGTCGAATGCAAGCGCAAGCTGATCGATCGCGAGGCCGCGTGATGAAGGCGCGCGCCCTCACCCCTACCCCTCTCCCCGGGGGAGAGGGAAGCAGCGGCGACGACTACACCTTCTCCCCCGGGGAGAAGGTGGCCCGCGATAGCGGGCCGGATGAGGGCCTTGGCGCGCTCGACTGGCCCGAGATCGAGCGCGAGCTCGACGCCTACGGCTGCGCGATCGCTCCGAAGCTCATCTCGCGCGAGACCTGTCGTGAGATCGCAGCGCTCTATCCCGACGACGCGCGCTTCCGCTCGCGCATTGTGATGGCCGCCCATGGCTTTGGCCGCGGCGAGTACAAATATTTCGCTGATCCGCTGCCTGAACCGATCGTCGCGCTTCGCCGTGGCTTCTATCCGCGCCTCGCGCCAATCGCCGACCGGTGGAACGAGGCGATGGGCGTGCCTGTCCGTTATCCGGCCGAGCACGAAGCGTTTCTCGCGCGCTGCCATGAGGCGGGTCAGACGCGACCGACGCCGCTCCTGCTGCGCTATGGCCCCGGCGACTACAATTGCCTGCATCAGGACGTGTACGGCGAGCATCTCTTTCCGCTGCAAGTCGCGATCCTGCTCTCCGAGCCGGGGCGCGATTTCACCGGCGGCGAGTTCGTGCTGACCGAGCAGCGCCCGCGCATGCAGTCGCGCGCAGAGGTCGCGCCGCTCACGCAAGGCGACGGAATCATCTTCGCGGTGCGCGAGCGACCGGTGCAGGGGACGCGCGGAACCTATCGGGTCAATCTGCGCCATGGCGTGAGCCGGATCCGGAGCGGCGAACGCTTCACCCTCGGCGTGATCTTTCACGACGCGACGTGACGGCTTTTTCGATTGCCGAGCAAGCAACGGGAGGAAGCCCGTTCGGAGTCGCATTATTCTGATCGTGCCAGCCGGCTTTCCGAACCAACCGAGACGGCGCCGTCATTGCGAGCGAAGCGAAGCAATCCACAGTCACCGGCGCTGCCCTACGATCCCCTGGATTGCTTCGTCGCTTCGCTCCTCGCAATGACAGCGTTCTTCACGGCGCCGGCTCGGAAGTTACAACCAAAAGAGGAAACCGCCCATGTCTTTCCAAATCACGGGTCTCGACGCCGCGCCTTTCCGCCGCTTCTACGGGCTCTCCGACGAGGCGCTGCAAAGCCTCGGCGTGAAGCGCCTGATTGCCGACACGAGGCCCGGTTTTCCCGATCGCGTCGAACTCAGAGATGCCGAGCCCGGCGAAGCATTGTTGCTTCTCAACTATTTCCACCAGCCAGCCGACACGCCCTATCGGGCGAGCCATGCCATCTTCGTCCGCGAATGGGCCGAGACGCCATATCGAGCCATGGACGAGATCCCTAACGTACTGCGAATTCGCTCGATCTCGCTGCGCGCCTTCGACGCTTCGGGCGACATGGTCGACGCCGATCTCATTGAAGGCGACCTCGAGCCAACGATCGAGCGGCTGTTCGCCAATCCAAAGGCCGCCTATATCCATGCGCATTACGCCAAGCGCGGCTGCTACGCGGCCCGGATTGATCGGGCGTGAGGGGGCGCAACGTTGCGCCCGTGCGCTGGCTGACTTAAGTCCATGGGACTTGAACCCGAGGTCCCATGCCTTCTCTCCGCCAGCCCGCCATCTTCGTGCCGCACGGCGGCGGCCCATGCTTCTGGATGGACTGGCCGGCGCCCTTCGGCCCGCATGCCTGGGACGGCCTGCGCGACTACCTCGCCGGTCTCGTCAAGTCGCTGCCCGAGCGGCCGAAGGCGTTCCTGATCGTCACCGCGCATTGGGAGGCGGACAAGCCAACGGTGAGCGTCAACCCGAAGCCGGGCATGCTCTACGACTATAACGGCTTTCCCCCACACACTTATAAGCTGAGCTATCCCGCGCCGGGCGATCCGGAGCTCGCAGCCGAGGTCAAGCGGCTTGTCGAGGCGGCGGGCTTGCCCGTCGCGACCGACAGCGAGCGCGGCTTCGACCACGGCGTGTTCGTGCCCTTCCTCATCGTCGATCCGAAGGCCGAGATCCCGGTCGTGATGTTGTCGCTGCGCAAGGACCTCGATCCCGCCTTCCACATCAAGCTCGGCAAGGCGCTTCAGCCTTTGCGCGATCAGGGCGTCGCGATCATCGGCAGCGGCATGAGCTTCCATGACCTTAGGCACTTCCGCGACGGCGACACGTCGGCCTCCGCCGCCTTCGACGCCTGGCTCGACGAGACAGCGAAGGCGCCGGAAGCGGAGCGCGAGGCGCGGCTTGCGCAATGGGACAAGGCCCCGTCGGCACGCGCCTGCCATCCGCGCGAGGAGCACCTGATGCCGTTGATGGTGGTTGCGGGCGCCGCGGGCGACAGCAAAGGGACGCGCGAGTTCAACGCCAAGATCGGCGGCAAGATGATCTCTGGCTTTAGGTTTGGATGAGGCTGGAAGTCCGTACAAACCTGCCAGGGTTGGGCGAGGCGGGAAAGCCCGTTTCGGTGCGCGCGATCAAACTTGGCGCGATCCCCTTAGCGTGTCGCGATACGGCCGAATAGTCCGCGCTTGTAGCCGCGCTCGGTGACCGCGTCTACAAGTCCGGTTCGACCCAAAAGCAATCCGCTTCTAGAGACTGCCTTAACGGCCTCCTCGTCGAACTCCAGCAGCTTCGGTGACCTTTCGCAAGGGAGCGACGCCCGCTCAAATCGCGACGTCAATCACCACTGCGACCCTAGCGTAGAGGCGTGTTTTCCGGAAGTGAGCTGGAGCACAGCGCACGGCCCAAAATCGCGCTATCGGAAGGTAAGCGCGGGTTGTGGCATGCCTGCTGGCACGCGCCTTGCAACAGTTCGTTAACGGAAATGTGACAATTATACATATGTGTCACAAATTGTACTTGGAGCGTGAACACCTACCACAGTGAACGCCATGATCCTCACTCTCAGTCCTGAAGTCCGCGAAGCGGCGCTCGATCTCAAGGCTTTGCGCAGAAAGATAAAAGAGGCCGGCGAGCGGGCCTATGAGTGGTTCCCGGCCGAAGCCAATGCGCGGCAACGGATGCTATGCCTAAGCCTTGAGCAGGCGGTCGATCAAGAACAGCTCAGCAGCCACCAGACACCCCCGCCCAAGCCGGGCGAAGGTTTTCTCAAGCTGGCGGGAACGAGGGCTTCGTAGAGGGTGTGGGTCCTCGAAGCGCTAGATCAATCTCGCCGAAGAACGTAATCAACACAAATCATATATTGTTCTGCGCATGGCGCTAAAAGAGCCGACCTTTGAGTGCGGAACTAAACGGGGTCGTAACAGCCTGAAAACATTATGCCCTGCCGGTAAAATGGCGGCTAGGTGTTTGGTCCCGGGATGAGGTGACGCGGATTGATTTTGAAGATTGATGGGTCTTTTGTCCAGGCGAGAGCGATGGCCTCGAAGGGCGTTTTCCATCGTAGTGCCTTGAGATGTTTGGCGTAGTTGTAAGCTTTCATGAACGCCAGCACATGGGCCTTGAGGCTTTCGATGTCCGAATAGTGGAACAGTTTGAGTGTCGCATCCTTGATGGTGCGGTTCATCCGCTCGGCCTGGCCGTTTGTCCAGGGGTGATAGGGCTTGGTCAGTTTGTGGGTGATGCGGTTCTCCGCGCAGATGCGATCGAAGATATGAGGGCCGAGATACCTTCGGGTTGGACCGTTCCTGTTTTTGGGCAGGTCGGCGAAGGCCATGCCGTTGTCGGTCAACACCGTGTGGATCTGGTAGGGGAACGCTTCTACGACGCCGCGCAGAAACGCCGCGCCGTTCATCGTGCCGGCATTTTCGTAGAACGCGACGAAGGTGAATTTCGAGACGCGATCGATGGCGAGGAACATGTGGATCTTGCCGTCGGCATGGCGCAGCTCGCAGCTGTCGATGTGGACGTAGCCGATCGTCGTTTCGGCGAAGCGGCCCCGTTTCGTCTTGGTCTCATCGACCGGCAGTCGCGAAACGCCATGACGTTCGAGACAGCGGTGCAGGCTCGATCGCGTCAGCTTGGGAATGCTGTCGTGCAAACATCCCATGACATCGTCGAGCGGCAGCAGCGTGCGCTGGCGAAACGCAACGACCATCGCTTCCTCAAGCGGTGTCAGCACCGTGCTTCTAGGGTCACGCGGTCCCATCCGTGAGTCCACCGTCGTCGTGCGCGACCGCCACTTGTTGACCGTCGTCCGGCTCAGCCCATAGCGCCTGGCGAGGACGCTCGCCTTCTCTTTCGACGCTTGGAGTTCGGCTCGAACTCGCGGCGTTGTCCGGGCGCTGCCGTGAAGAATGCTTCCCATAACGCCTCCTCAGCCTCGCGGCTTAGCTTAGCGTCATGAGACTCCGGGACCAAACAGCTAGGGCCAAGCGCGGCGTCGCCCTCGGGCTTCCTGATCGAGCAGCCGTTCAATCCGGCGGCAGCAACGGCGACGATCGCGGCATCAGATGCAGATCCTTGCCCGTCCACGGATGCGCGAGCGCCACCTCCTCGTTGAGCTCGACGCCGAGGCCCGGCTCTTCCGGCGGAATGACGTAGCCGTCCTCCCAGCGGATCGGCTCCCTTAAGATTTGCCCATGGAATCCATCCCAGCGCTCGATGCCCTCGAGGATGAGGAAATTCGGGCTGCACGTCGCAAGCTGAATGTTGGCCGCGCCGACAATCGGCCCGCAATAAAGGTGCGGCGCGATCTGCGCGTAATGCGCTTCCGCCATCCCCGCGATCTTCTTCGCTTCCAGAATGCCGCCGACGCGGCCCAGATTCATCTGCAGGATTGAAGCGGCGCCGGTTTCGAGCACGCGCGCGAATTCATACTTGGTCGTGAGGCGCTCGCCGGTCGCGATCGGCACGCGGCATTGCGCGGCGACCCTGGCCATCTCTTCCGGCGCCTCGGGCGGAGTCGGCTCCTCGAACCATAGAGGCTCGTAAGCCTCGATGCGCCGCGCGAGACGAAGCGCGCCCGAGACGGTGAACTGACCGTGCGTCCCGAACAGGAGATCGCATTTCGTCCCGACCGCCTCGCGCAGCGTTTTTAAGAACGCTTCGCAAAGCTCGAGCCGCTCGAGGCTTGGCTGGCGCGGATCGAAGGTCGAGTAGGGCCCGGCGGGATCGAACTTCACCGCGGTGAAGCCTTGGCGCATATATTTGAGCGCGCGTTCGGTGGCTGCGGCGGGATTCGAATAGACGGGGCTGTCTGAGTGAGCGTGCGAGCCGGGCTCGTCCGGATAGAGGTAGGTGTAGCTGCGCAGCCGCTCGTGCACCTTGCCGCCGAGCAGGGCATAGACGGGCTTCATGACCGCCTTGCCGACGATGTCCCACAGCGCCATCTCGATGGCCGACAGGACCCCCATCAGCGAAATGTCGGGCCGGCCGGAATAGCCGCGGCCATAGACGTTGCGCCAGAGAGCCTCGATGCGAAACGGATCGGCGCCTTCGACGTGACGCTCGAACACGTCCTCGATCATCGCCACGATCGCCTTGGGCGCGAAGCTGGCCGCGTAGACTTCGCCCACGCCCTCGATCCCGCAGGCGGTCTTGAGCTTGAGGAACACGAAATAGCGGCCGCCGAACGCGGGCGGCGGATTGCCGACGATGAAGGTTTTCAGCTCGGCGATCTTCATTGGCGTTCAGGCGGCCGGAAAGAGGGACGGAACCAGCGCTTGGCATTCGCGCTTCCGTCTCAATGTGCTAACGCGCTGCACGGCTTGTGTCCAAGCCTCCGCTCATGCGCATCGAGAGTCCCTGATGGCCGAAACGATCGCCTTCGTCCTGCGCAACCTGCCGGTCTTTTTGTTCGTGGCGGCGCTGGCGTGCGCGGCGAGCCGATCCGGCGCGCCAATCGCCGATCGTTTGCTGGCGTGGATTCTACTGCTGCCGATCGGCGTGTCGGGCCTATGGGCCGCTTTGTTTCATCTTGTCTTTCCCGGAGTGGCGGCGGCGGATATCGGCTGGGAGCCGAGCCCCTTCCAGCTCGAGGTCGGCATGGCGGACCTCGCGATCGGCTTAACCGCCTGCGTAAGCTTCTGGCGCAGCCTGGACTTCAAGGCGGCCGCGGTTACGGCGAGTTCGATCTTCCTGCTCGGCGACACGGTCGGCCATGTGAAGCAGATGATGGTTGCCGGCAATTTCGCATCCGGCAACGCCGGTGTTCCCTTTTACAGCGACATCGCCTTTCCCGTGCTTGCGATCATTCTCCTGATGATCGTGCGGCGGTCGGAGGCGGCGGAGCGAATCTCGTAAAGAATCGCCAGCCGGTTTGCGCACCCGCCCTCCTTGTGGGGGCGGGCCGGGGTGGGGGGTCGCGCGGATCGGGGAGGTTTGGCCTTCCGCGTCGCTTCCTTTGCAAAGGGCGGCGCGACCCCCCTCCTTTAATCCTCCCCCACAAGGGGGAAGGACACGCGCCCGTGCGCCCGCATGGCTCCGTCCAATAGAGCACCAATCAAAACACGATCACGTTGCGCACGGCGGCGCCGGAGCGCGAGCAGGCGAGCGCCTCGTTGATGGACTCGAGCCGATAGCGGCCGCTGATCAACTCGTCGAGCTTGAGGCGCCCTTCGCGATAGAGCCGGACGATTTTTGGCACGTCGATCGCTGGCCGCGCCGAGCCCATCTTGGAGCCGAGAATCTTTTGGCCATCGGCGGCGAGCCAGCCGGGATCGATCGTCGCCGTGACCCCCGACGGCGGCATACCCACCAGCACCGTCGCGCCGTTGCGTTTCATCAACGAAACGCCCTGTTCGGCCGCGCCCTTGACGCCAACGGTGACGAACACCCAGTCTGCTTTGCGTCCCCCAGTGAGCACCGTCACGCGCTCAGCGACATCTTCGCTTCTGGCGTTGATGGTCTCGGTCGCGCCGAATTCGCGCGCGGCGGCGAGCTTGGCGGGCTCGACGTCGACGGCGATGATCGGGGAGGCGCCGGCGATCCGTGCGCCCTGGATGGAATTGAGGCCGACCCCGCCGCAGCCGATGACGACAACGCTCGAGCCTGCCTTCACGCCGGCTGTGTTGATGACCGCGCCCATGCCGGTCAGCACGCCGCAGGCGATGAGCGACGCGCTATCGAGCGGGATCTCCTTCGGGATTGCGATCGCCTGCGACTGGTCGACGACCATGTATTCGGCGAAAGCGCCGGTGCGCAGGCCGTGGACGATCGGCTTGCCTGCGTCGTCGTGCAGCGGGGTTAAGCGGTCGAGCGGGAACACTTCCTCGCAGAAGACGGGCGCGCCCTCGGTGCAGGCGGGGCAGAAGCCGCAGTTGCGGATCAGCGTCGCCACCACATGGTCGCCGACTTTCAGGCGCGTCACGCCGGGGCCGACCGCTTCGACCACCCCCGCCGCCTCGTGGCCGTAGATTGCGGGCAAATCGCCGCCCCAGGCGCCATCGATGTAGAAAATGTCGCTGTGGCAGATCGCGCAGGCGGCCGTCCGGATCAGCACCTCGCCCGCCCCCGGCTCGGCGAGCTCGACAGTCTCAATTGTCAGGGGCGCGCCGAAGACGCGGCAGACGGCGGCTTTTGTTTTCATGGGGCTGATCCCGACAGGCAGTGTGTTGCAGCACGCCGTCAGCGTTTCGCGAAGACCGTCGTTTTGATCAAGCGCAGTCTTGATGCGAGCCCCATAAATTTTTGGGGGACGCCGCCGCTCAGCCTGACGGCCCGAGCGCCGTGTTAAGAGGTTCGCGCTCCGTTGACGGGGTGATTGCTTGAGGTCGGCTGGTAAAAAATAATCTGGCTGCCCGCTCGCTCGAAGTCGACCGGAATGGCGCGCAGTTTCGGCAGCGAATGGCGTATCGCTTCGTGCCGGTCCTCGGGAGCGAAAAGGGCGAGGAAACCACCGGCGCCGGCGCCCAGAATCTTGCCCCCGACCGCGCCATGCCTTCGGGCGGTCTCGTACCAGTCGTCGATGTCGGAGGTGGAACCCCCATCCGCCATGTCGCGCTTGAGCATCCAGGACTCATGCAGAATCTGGCCAAACGAATCCAGATTATCGTTCCGGATCTCGTCCAGGAGTTGATAGGGATCAGCCGTAGATTCATCAATACGATTGGATTGGCCGCGACCGGCCTTTTCTCGGCCGCCGGGGCGGCGCTTGCGCAGGACGTACAAGTCAGCAGAACGAGCGATTATACCCTCACCTGGAGCGGGTCGGCCTTCTCGGGCGCGAGTGCGCTCTACGCGGGGTCGACTGTGTGGTCCGGTACCTTCACGGATGCGCCGTGGACTTTTCAGGTGCTTTCGAACGCTACGGATCTGATGTTCAACGAAGGCAACGGCATAACGATTACTTCGCCGTCGCCGCTGACCCCGACGCCTCCCTATCCCGCTACGATCCCAGTCACTTTTGATGGCGATGGGACGATCGGCCAATATTGGGGTTGGACCGAAAACAGTGCGGCCACAAGCTCCGGTCCGGTGCTGACCTATGGCAAGCTCGGCAGTCTGGAGACGCTGACCGTTACGGCCGGCGGGGCGGAGACGCTGCCAGACCAGACCACCCCAATCGATTACTATGCGAACGTGTTCCTGCCGGGAGACTGGACGACCGAAGGAACCTCGACCGGGGATTACGACGGCCTTTCCTGGAATCCATTATTTTCGACCCCGACGTTCACATATGACTCGGGGACGAATACAACCACTGTCAGCACGGTCGATTTCGACTTCATCCCGTCCGTCGGGGGCGGCGCCGACCTAACCTTCACGCTGATCGGCTCAGCGATCCCCGAGCCCTCCACCTGGGCGATGATGCTCCTGGGCTTCACCGGCCTTGGGTTTGCCAGTCTTCGCAGCGCGCGCAAGCTAACCGAGGCGGTTGTCGCGGTCAGAGGGCCCGCGACTTAATGATCAGGCGCGCCTGACGGGTGGGGGCTCTTGATTCACGGCACAACTTGTATATTGCAAACCTGTTGATCGGCGCTTTGGCGCTTAGGCAAAAACTTTTCGTGACCCCCTTGGCAAGCTCGCTGGAAAGCGCTATGGGGCTCGTTTGGGGTCGACAGCGCGACGACCCCGAATCAAACATGGGCTACCGCCCTGCGAAGATGAATCCGGTGACGGCTGATCGGAGCAGGAGCGGCGGAAGGGCCGGAGGACGGAGAGGGTGAACCTTTGCGTCCGTTCCGGCTTTGTCCTGTCCGAGACTGCCGGCGCGTAACCCCTTCGGGGCGCACGCTTAATTCCTGAGGCCCGACGAGGGCTGGGAGCCAGCATAGACGGGGAAGACCGAGTTTCTGCATCCGTCCGGCGCTTCCCGGACGGTGAAAGCGGTTCGAACCATCTGTCCGGCGCCGGGCGTTTCGCCCGCCTCCGGGGACAGGCGCAAGTGGCTGCGGCGTTGGATTCGGGTGACCGAATCGAACGGCACGGCATGTGCAACAGGCGGGTTTTGAGCAATCGAGCCCCGCCGACCGGAGATGAGCACCGTGGATAGAACGGAAAAGAAGGAAGCGGTCGCGGCTCTGCACGACGTTTTTTCAAAAACGTCGGTTGTGGTCGTGGCGCATTATTCCGGCCTGACCGTCGCCCAGATGCAGCGGCTGCGCAAGCAGATGCGGCAAGCGGGCGCCGAAGTTCAGGTCGCCAAGAACAGCCTCGCTCAGATTGCTGTCAAAGACACGGACGTCGCTTCGATCGGTTCCCTGCTCAAGGGGCCGACCCTGATCGCTCATTCGATCGATCCGGTGGCGGCGGCCAAGGCGGCCGTGGCTTTCGCCAAGGATCAACGAGAAATTCGTGCTCCTGGGCGGCGCCATGGGCAAGACGGTCCTCGACGTCGATGGAGTCAAGGCGCTCGCGACCTTGCCGTCCCTCGACGAGCTGCGGGCGAAACTGCTGGGGCTTCTTGTCGCCCCGGCGACCAAGCTCGCTCAGCTCGCCACCGCGCCAGCCGCCAAGCTCGCCCGTGTGGTCGGGGCCTATGCCGCCAAAGACGCTGCCTGAGTCAAGCTCTTCACAATCAACCGAACCGCACTACATACAGGAGGTCCATCAATGGCCAATCTCGAAAAAATCGTCGACGAACTCTCGAGCCTCACGGTCCTGGAGGCCGCCGAGCTCGCCAAGCTGCTTGAGGGCAAGTGGGGCGTCTCGGCCGCCGCCGCGGTGGCGGTCGCCGCTGCTCCGGCCGGTGGCGCAGCCGCCGCTCCGGTCGAAGAGCAGACCGAGTTTAGCGTTATCCTCGCTGCGATCGGCGACAAGAAGATCGAAGTGATCAAGGAAGTGCGCGCCATCACCGCGCTCGGCCTGAAGGAAGCGAAGGACCTGGTCGAAGCTGCGCCGAAGCCCATCAAGGAAGGCGTGACCAAGGAAGAGGCCGAGAAGATCAAGGCGGCTTTGGAAAAGGCCGGAGCCAAGGTCGAGGTCAAGTAATGACGCGCCCCGCATCGCGGGGCTCGGTTCATCAAAGTGGGACGGTCCCGGCCATTGGCCAGGGGCCGTTCCGGCGTTTTCAAAACGCTCGGGGAGCGGACGTCGTCTGTGGCGGCCAAGAGATTTTTGGGCCACCACCGGGGAAGGGTTGATGGGAAGGGGGCGTCGGCGACGCCCTGAGAAGACCAGTCGGAGATCCGGCGCGCGCACGGGCGTGCGACGACCGACAATGGCGGCAAGCGAGCTTTAGAGGAGCGACATGGCGCAGACATTCACGGGCCGCAAGCGCGTTCGCAAGGTGTTCGGGCACGTCAAGGAAGTCGGCGAAATGCCGAACCTGATCGAAGTCCAGAAGGCCTCGTACGATCAGTTCCTGCTGATGGACCCGCCGAAGGGCGGGCGTCCAAACGAGGGCTTGCAGGCGGTGTTCAAATCGGTATTCCCGATCAAGGACTTCGCCGACACCGCTCATCTCGAATTCGTCAAATATGAGTATGAAGCGCCGAAATACGATGTCGACGAGTGCCGCCAGCGCGGCATGACCTTTTCCGCGCCGCTCAAGGTGACGCTGCGCCTCATCGTGTTCGACGTTGATCCTGAGACCCAGGCCAAGTCGGTCAAGGACATCAAGGAGCAGGATGTGTACATGGGCGACATGCCGCTCATGACCACGAACGGCACGTTCATCGTTAACGGCACAGAACGCGTCATCGTCTCGCAGATGCATCGCAGCCCGGGCGTGTTCTTCGATCACGACAAGGGCAAGAGCCATTCCTCGGGCAAGCTTCTGTTTGCCGCCCGCATCATCCCGTATCGCGGCTCGTGGCTCGATATCGAGTTCGACGCCAAGGACATCGTCTACGCGCGCATCGACCGCCGCCGCAAGATCCCGGTGACCTCGCTGCTTTATGCGCTCGGTCTCGACGGCGAGGAGATTCTGTCGACCTTCTATAAGCAAGATCGTCTACAGCCATCTCAAGGACGGCGGCTGGCGCGTGCCTTTCGACGCCGAGCGCATGAGGGGCGTCAAGGCCTCCGTCGACCTGGTTGACGCCGACACTGGCAAGGTCGCCATCGAGTCCGGCCGGAAATTGACCGTACGCGCCGCGCGGCAATTGGCCGAGAAGGGCCTCAAGGCGCTGCGCGCAAGCGATTCCGATCTCTATGGCCAGTATATCGCCGAGGACCTCTACAACCCGGCGACCGGCGAGATCTATGCCGAGGCTGGCGAAGAGATCACTGAGAAGTCGCTCGCACTGCTGCTGGAGACGGGCTTCAGCGAGCTGCCGGTGCTCGACATCGACCACATCAACATTGGCGCCTATATCCGCAACACGCTCAAGGTCGACAAGAATTCCTCGCGTGAGGACGCCTTGTTCGACATCTATCGCGTCATGCGCCCGGGCGAGCCGCCGACGATCGACAGCGCCGAGGCGATGTTCCAGTCGCTGTTCTTCGACTCCGAGCGCTACGACCTTTCGGCGGTCGGCCGGGTGAAGATGAACATGCGCCTCGACCTCGACGCGCCAGACACCCAGCGCACCCTGCGCAAGGACGACATCCTGGCGGTGGTCAAGGCGCTGGTGAACCTGCGCGACGGTCGCGGCGAGATCGACGACATCGACCATCTCGGCAACCGCCGGGTGCGCTCGGTCGGCGAATTGATGGAGAATCAATATCGCATTGGCCTCCTGCGCATGGAGCGGGCGATCAAGGAGCGGATGTCGTCGGTTGAGATCGACACGATCATGCCGCAGGACCTCATCAACGCGAAGCCCGCGGCTGCCGCGGTGCGCGAGTTCTTCGGCTCGTCGCAATTGTCGCAGTTCATGGATCAGACCAATCCGCTCTCGGAGATCACCCACAAGCGCAGGCTTTCGGCGCTCGGGCCGGGCGGTCTGACGCGCGAGCGAGCTGGCTTCGAAGTGCGCGACGTGCATCCGACCCATTATGGCCGCATCTGCCCGATCGAGACCCCGGAAGGTCCGAACATCGGACTCATCAACTCGCTCGCGACCTTCGCGCGCGTGAACAAATACGGCTTCATCGAATTGCCCTACCGCAAGATCCGTGATGGCAAGGTGACCGAGGACGTTAGTTATCTCTCGGCGATGGAGGAGCAGAAATACTCGGTCGCGCAGGCCGATACACCGATCGACGCCAACGGCCATCTGGTAGGCGACCTCATCGTTTGCCGCCACGCCGGCGACGTCGTGTTCCTGCCGGGCGACCGCGTCGATTACATGGACGTGTCGCCCAAGCAGCTGGTCTCGGTGGCGGCGGCGCTGATTCCGTTCCTCGAGAACGACGACGCCAACCGCGCGCTGATGGGCTCGAACATGCAGCGTCAGGCTGTGCCGCTGGTGCGCTCCGACGCGCCCCTGGTCGGCACGGGCATGGAAGCGATCGTGGCGCGCGATTCGGGCGCAGCAATCGCGGCGCGCCGCGCCGGAATCATCGACCAGATCGACGCCACCCGTATCGTCGTGCGCGCGACCGAGGAGGCCGACGCCGCCAAGCCCGGCGTCGACATCTACCGGCTGATGAAGTTCCAGCGTTCAAACCAGTCGACTTGCATCAACCAGAAGCCGCTGGTCAGGGTGGGAGACCGGGTCGAGAAGGGCGACATCATCGCTGATGGTCCGTCCACGGATCTCGGCGATCTGGCGCTCGGCCGCAACGTCCTCGTCGCCTTCATGCCGTGGAACGGCTACAACTTCGAGGATTCGATCCTGCTCTCCGAGCGCATCGTCAAGGACGACGTCTTCACCTCGATCCACATCGAGGAATTCGAGGCGATGGCCCGCGACACCAAGCTCGGTCCTGAGGAGATCACGCGCGACATTCCGAACGTTTCGGAAGAGGCGCTGAAGAATCTCGACGAAGCGGGCATCGTCTACATCGGCGCCGAGGTCGTGGCCGGGCGACATCCTGGTCGGCAAGATCACGCCCAAGGGCGAAAGCCCGATGACGCCGGAAGAGAAGCTTCTTCGCGCCATCTTCGGCGAAAAGGCGTCCGACGTGCGCGACACCTCGTTGCGCGTTCCTCCGGGCGTGCAGGGCACGATCGTCGAGGTCAGGGTCTTCAACCGCCACGGCGTCGACAAGGACGAGCGCGCGCAGGCGATCGAGCGCGAGGAAATTGAACGCCTCGCCAAGGACCGCGATGACGAGCAGGCGATCTTGGATCGCAACGTCTACGCACGTCTGGCCCAGACGCTCGAGGGCAAGCGGGCTTTGTCCGGGCCTAAGGGCTTCAAGAAGGATCAGGTGCTGACGAAGACGCTGCTCGAGGAGCAGCCGCGATCGCAATGGTGGAGCTTCGCGCTCGAGTCCGACCAGACGATGTCGGAGATCGAGGCGATGCGCAAGCAATACGACGAGTCGAAGAAGTCGCTGGAAAGCCGCTTCCTCGATAAGGTCGAGAAGCTGCAGCGCGGCGACGAGCTGCCGCCTGGCGTGATGAAGATGGCCAAAGTCTTCATCGCGGTGAAGCGCAAGATCCAGCCAGGCGACAAGATGGCGGGACGTCATGGCAACAAGGGCGTCGTGTCGCGCATCGTGCCGCAGGAGGACATGCCGTTCCTCGCCGATGGCCAACCGGTCGACATCGTGCTCAATCCGCTCGGCGTGCCGAGCCGGATGAATGTCGGGCAAATCCTCGAGACCCATCTCGGCTGGGCCTGCGCTGGTCTTGGCCGGCAAGTGGGCGAGGCCGTGGACGCCTATCTGCGCTCGAACGACGTGAAGCCGCTGCGCGGCAAGCTGAAGGAGATCTACGGCGAGACACGAGACGATCAAGGCGCTCGACGACAAGGGCCTCGCTGAACTTGGCGAGAATCTCCGTCGCGGCGTGCCGATCGCGACGCCGGTGTTCGACGGCGCGCGCGAGAAGGATATCGTCGAGATGCTCAACAAGGCGGGCCTCGATTCATCCGGCCAGGTGACGCTTTTCGACGGACGTACGGGCGACGCCTTCGACCGCAAGGTGACGGTGGGCTACATCTACATGCTGAAGCTCCACCACCTGGTCGACGACAAGATCCACGCGCGCTCGATCGGTCCCTACAGCCTCGTCACCCAGCAGCCGCTGGGCGGCAAGGCGCAGTTCGGCGGCCAGCGCTTCGGCGAAATGGAAGTCTGGGCGCTGGAAGCTTACGGCGCCGCCTACACGCTGCAGGAGATGCTGACGGTCAAGTCCGACGACGTGGCTGGCCGCACCAAAGTGTACGAGGCGATCGTGCGCGGCGACGACACGTTCGAATCGGGCATTCCGGAGAGCTTCAACGTGCTCGTGAAGGAAATGCGGTCGCTCGGCCTGAACGTCGAGCTCGCGTCGATCAAACGCGCGCCCGAGGAACTGCCGCTGCCGCCCGCGGAGGCCGCCGAGTAACGCGCTTGGCCTTAGCCGCCCTCGAGCGATATTCGGTTCGCGGGCGGCGTCGCGCCTTTGTTTCCATGAATGCGGGTTCCGGCGTTTTCTAAACGTCGCACTCGCGGGAGACCAGAATGAATCAGGAAATCACAAACCCGTTCGCCCCAGTCGCCGCTCCGCAAGCGTTCGATCAGATCCAGATCGCGATCGCGAGCCCGGAAAAGATTCTGTCGTGGTCGTTCGGCGAGATCAAGAAGCCCGAGACGATCAACTACCGCACGTTCAAGCCGGAGCGTGACGGCCTGTTCTGCGCCCGCATCTTCGGGCCGATCAAGGACTACGAGTGCCTGTGCGGCAAATATAAGCGGATGAAGTACAAGGGCGTCATCTGCGAGAAGTGCGGCGTCGAGGTGACTCTGTCGCGCGTGCGGCGCGAGCGCATGGGCCACATCTCGCTCGCAGCGCCAGTCGCGCACATCTGGTTCTTGAAGTCGCTGCCGTCGCGCATCGGGCTTCTGCTCGACATGACGCTGAAGGACCTCGAGCGCATCCTCTATTTCGAATCCTACATTGTGCTCGACCCCGGCCTGACGCCTCTCAAGGACCGCCAGCTTCTGAACGAGGACGATTTTCTCCGCGCGGTCGACGAGTACGGCCAGGACAGCTTCACCGCGATGATCGGCGCAGAGGCGATCCGCGAGATTCTGAAGGGCATGAACCTGCAGAAGATCGCTGAGGACCTTAAGGTCGAGATTGCGCAATCGAAGAGCGAGCTCAAGCCCAAGCGCCTCGCCAAGCGGTTGAAGATCATCGAGGCCTTCATGCACTCGGGCAACAAGCCGGAGTGGATGATCCTGACCGAGGTGCCGGTCATTCCGCCGGACCTCAGGCCGCTGGTGCCGCTCGACGGCGGCCGCTTCGCCACGTCCGACCTCAACGACCTCTACCGTCGCGTCATCAACCGCAACAATCGCTTGAAGCGGCTGATGGAATTGCGCGCGCCCGACATCATCATCCGCAATGAAAAGCGCATGTTGCAGGAGTCGGTCGACGCCTTGTTCGACAACGGCCGGCGCGGGCGCGTCATCACCGGCGCCAACAAGCGTCCGCTGAAGTCGCTCGCCGATATGCTCAAGGGCAAGCAGGGCCGGTTCCGCCAGAACCTGCTCGGCAAGCGCGTCGATTATTCGGGCCGTTCCGTGATCGTGGTCGGCCCCGAGCTCAAGCTCCATCAATGCGGCTTGCCGAAGAAGATGGCGCTCGAACTCTTCAAGCCGTTCATCTATTCG